>NZ_RKRB01000001.1:5268394-10536788 GCF_003814765.1 Streptomyces sp. TLI_185 | reverse complement strand
CCTGTCCGACCGGCTACGCTGGGGTGGCGGCCGGACGGAGCGCTCCGCGCGTTCGCCGAGGAACTCAACGATGTCACCGCGGACAAGGTGGTCGCCGCCCTCATCCTGTCGGCGGGCGACCGCGGCCCGGGCCTGGCGCAGGCACTGGAGGATCTGTCGGCACCGTCCGCGAAGAGGTCGCCAAGAAACGCGCCATCGAGGCGGACCGCGCCAAGCCCCGCACCACCGTGCGGTGGATGACCATCATCACCGTGGGCGTCGTGGTGGCCGGGTTCTTCGTGCCGTCATACCGAAGCCCGTACTCCACGCTGGCGGGGACAGCTCGTGCTGGCCTCCTGACGGCCGGGTCGTCGGCGTAACTCGCCACTGTGGCGGCAGCTGGGGCACTTTCCGGCGGGCGTCCGCGCGGTCCTGGTCCACGGACCAGCCCAGGCACCGTGCCGTTCTGGCCACCGCGCCGCCCGCGCCGAGCCGGGCATGCGCGGCCGATCCGCCCGCTCGGGAGCCGGAAGGGGCCGCCTCGTGAACCTGCTCCCCGTTGTCGTGACCGGTGGCACGGTCGGCGCCGGCGTCGCCCTGCTGATTAGGGAACTCCTGCAGCCCCAGCCCGCGTTGGGCCGGCCTCAAGCGCAGCGCCCCCGCCACTTTGGACCATGCCCGAGCCGGAGCTGGACCGCGAGGAGGTGTTGGGGCCGGCTGGCCTGCTGGGCCCGGCCTCGAGCGGCTCCCGGGCGTCCGGGTGGCCCCAGTGAAACCTGGCCCTGCCATCGTTGGGCAGGGGCCGGGCCAGTTCATGCTGAGAAGACCGCGCTCGCTGGTCTGGGTCTGCTCTGCCGGTGATCGCGAGCGATTTCCGTGGAGTCATCGCGGGCGTGGGCTTGCCGTCTACGTTGCCGCGCCGGTCGGACTCCTCATCGCCGGCTTGCTGTTCATCACCCGGATCTCGCAGGTGCGGGACCAGGCCAGCGTCCGGAGAGTTCGCGCCGCCCTGTCGCTACTCGACCTTGGTCGCCCTCAAGCGGGCCGGCCGACGCCGGCCCCTGCCGAGGCCCTGGAAAAAGGCCGCCGAGGTCGGCGATGGCTGGCCCTTCCTCTATCTCCAAGGGCGCGCTGCGCCGGGGCACGGCTGGATGAAGATCCCTGCCGTAATCAGGCGCTGCACTGGAAAACTCCGCCAACACGAGTAATGACTTGCCCGTCCTGGACCGACGTCGCCGACATCATGCGGCGGCTCAGGCTACCGACGGCGCCGCCCGTCTACAAGGCACTACGGGCCCGCACCCGCCGCCCTCAAACGCCGAACTGCTGGCGGATCAGTCCCAACCGAGGCGAACGCGGGCCAGCGAGAAAGAATGACCGCTCCCGGAGCCCCTGCTCGCCGTCCTGGTATGTTCTTGATGGCATTCCGGCGGTGATCCGCTTGCTGACCGTCTGAGACCACTCCGACTCGTTCAACGCACCAGAGAGGCAAGGAAGATGACGCACACCACAGCCCGCACCCGCCGTGCCGTGCCTCCCGGCGGCTACCCACCGCACTGCGGCCCCGTCCACACATCCGCGGACCAGGCCGTCGTCGTCGGGCCACGCATGCCTTGGAGCGCGCCAACGGTGGGGTCCTCCGGCTGACCACGCGCGTACAGGAAAGGCCTTCAGGAGGCCGCCCGCCGTCCGGACCGCGGCGACATCAGCATCACCACCGTCATCATCTGGCTCGCCGCCATCGCAGGCGCTGCCACGAGTCGCCGGGACCAATCGCCGTCGTGATCGCCAAGTACAACGGCAAGCTCTTCGGCGCGTGATGAAGCCTCCGAGCAGCTGACGGACTGGTGGCAAGGGACGAAGATGGCACGACGAACCGCGGCGACACCAGCATCCAGATGGCGATCATCTTCCCGTTCGTGCTGCTCGCCAACCCTCGCCGTCATCCCAGGCCTCCATGTGGTACTACGCGCGGCAGATCGCCCTGACCGCTGCCCCGCGAAGGCCTCACGGCGGCCCGCTCCTACCAATCGAGCCCGCGCGACGGGGCCGCCAAGCACGCAACGTGCTGGGCCGCACCGCAGGCGACAGCCTGCGCGGCTACAGCGTCTTGGCCGCCGGCCGACGGGACAGCGGGTGCAGGTCCAGGTGATGGGCACGGCCCTGTCGATGATCCCGGGCGTGCCGGGCCTGCAAGATCAAGCAGTCGGCATCCGGAACCGTGGAGCGCTGGACCGTCCCCGGGGAGTGAAGCACGTGCGATCCACAGCCCGTTGGGCCCGCCACCTGCACGGCGATGAGGGCAGTGCCGCGATCGAGGCCGCGATCGTCCTCCCGGCATTGATCATGTTTCTGTGTCTGGCGATCGCCGGCGGTCGGATCGTCTCCTCTCCGGCTCGAAGATCGATTCTGCGGCTGAGGACGCGGCCCGGGAGGCATCCATTCACCGCACGGCGGCGGCCCGCCCAAGGTGCCGCGCAGGCGGCGGCCGCCGAGTCCCTTAACGACCAGGGGCATCAAGTGCGCGTCGACATCCGTCAGCATCAACAACCGGTGGCCCTGAGCGTGCCGGTGGGCCAGGTCGCACGGTCACCGTGACCGTGACCTGCACGGTCAATCTGTCCGACTTGCTGCTGCCGGGGGTGCCGGGGGCCAAGACGCTCACGTCGACGGCGACGTCGGTCGTGGACCAGTACAGACAGCGAGGCGACTGATGATCTTGCGTCGGTTCTACGGACACGGTGCGACGACCGGGGAGGCGTCACCGTGTTCGTCGCGGTGTGCGTCTTCGCGCTGATCGGCATCATCGGTCTCGCCGTGGACGGCGGCAGCAAGATGCGCGCCACCGAGCACGCCGACTACATCGCCGGCGAAGCCGCCCCGGGCAGGCGGACAGGCCATCGACCCCGCCGAGGCCATCAACGGGACCGCGATCACCATGAATCCACAGGACGCACAGGCCGCAGCCCAGACGTACTTGGGCTCCGCTGGCGCCACCGGCACGGTCAGCGTGTCCGGCGACGGCAAAACCCTCACCGTCACGGTCACCAGCACCTACGACACGAAGTTTCTGTCGGTGGTGGGAATCGGTCTCTGTCGGTGACCGGCCATGGCAAGGCCACCCTCCTGCACGGCGTCACCGCTCCCGAAGGAAACTGATGAGCACCACCCCCTCCCCCGCCGCAGCGGGCCGCACGCACCCTGAGCCGACTCCTCAAGGCAGTCCTGAGTCTGCTGGTCCTGGCCGCCGCGGTCGCCGGGCCTGCCGCTGCTGCTGGCCTGGGCCACTCCGGTCATCTGGGCTTCCACCCACGACGACCTCACGCACCTGCTGGATCCGGCAGGACACGGGCGCCGCGTTCCTGCTGCTCCTCGTCGCGGTGGGCTGGATCGGGTGGGCCCAGTTCGCGTTCTGCGCCGTCCGCGAGTTTTGATCGCGCAGGTGCGAGGCCGAACCTGGCACGCCCCGCGAGGGATGGGCGCCTCCCAGCGCGCCGCGGCCCTCCTGATCGGCAGCATCCTGTGCTGCTTGCTGCACGAGTTCGGCCCTGGCCTCCGACGCCCAGGCCGCCCCGGCCCACCACGGCGGCCCACATTCCCGGGCCAGCCCCCAGGCCCCCGCAGGCCGTCGACACCGAGCAGGCCTCCAGGCCCTCGTCAAGCACCGCGGCGCCTCGGCACGCTGTACACGGTGCGCGAGAGGCCGGCTGGCGGAGAGCCTGTGGGGGCATCGCCGAGAAGGAGTTGGGCGACGGTGAGCGGTGGCGGGAGATCGCTGCCCTGAACGAGGGCCACACCATGGTCGACGGCACGGTTTTCCGCGCGAACAGCTTTCTGCAGCCCGGCTGGCAGCTTCAGATGCCCGACACGCCAACGGGAGCGGGAGACCTCCGTACGCAGTTGGATGAGGCCGCGCCGGCTGGCGGCGAGAAGAGCGAGCACGTCGTCACGGTCCACTCGGGCGACTACCTGTCGAAGATCGCGGAGGAAGAGCTCGGCGACGGCAACGAATGGCCCGAACTGTTCAAGGCCAGCCAAGGCCAGGAACAGCCACACGGCCTGCCCAAGATCACCGACCCGGACGTCATCTACGCGGGGCAGCAGGTCACCGTGCCCGGCACCCAGCCCGACCAGCCCACTCCGCCGCACGGCAGCAACGACGGCGATGCGGCGGGCAGCCAGGACACCACTCCCCCGGAAGCGAAGACGCCTGGCGCGAACAGTCGCCGGGCGATGACGCGGGGGATGCGCCAGCTACGGGCCCCAGCACGGCGCCCGCTCCAGCGTCGTCGGCTCCCAGCGCAGCGAGCAGCCGCCTGGCCGAGCAGCCCGGGCAGGCCCAGGGCTCGCCCTCCGCCGCTCCTTTTGCCACGCCGCAGCCCAGCAGCAACGCCCCCTCTGCCGCGTCGGCGTCGGCCGGGCCGTCCGGTTCCGCTGCCTCCTCCCCCGCCGCCACGGCATCCGAGACGCCGGCGTCGGCCCCGTCCGACGGTCCGCTGAACTTGCGCACGGTCCTGGGTGCCGGTGCACTGCTGGCCGCCGCCATCACCGCAGCGCTCGCCCTGCGCCGGACCCTGCAGCGCCGGCGCCGCAAGCCAGGCGAGAAGATCGCCATCGCGTCGGAGACCTCCCCGGCCGAGGCCCAGTTGGCGGCGGTTTGCCGAACCAGGAGGCGCCGCTCGGCTGGATGTGGCCCTGCGGACCCTGGCCCACCAGCTGGCCCAGCAGAAGAACGATGCGGTCTTGCCTCCGGTGCGGGCCGCACGTATCGGTGCCCGCACCCTGGAGGTGCTGCCCGAGGACCTCGCCCTGGACGCTGCAGCGCCCTTCGTCGCCGGGAAGGCCGGTTGGTGGGTCCTGCCCGCCGACGCCGACCTCCTAGACGAAGACGCCGCCCGCGACGTGCCGGCACCGTACCCGGGGCTGGTCACGATCGGCCACGCCGAGACAGATGACCTCCTGCTGCTCAACCTCGCCCGGCTGCCCGCCCTGCTGCTGGACGGCAATCCGGTCCACATCACCGAGGTGTGCACCTCACTCGCCCTCGAACTCGGCATGAGCCCGTGGGCCAGCGAAGTCGAAATCGTCACCATCGGCTTCGGCGAGGACCTGCCGCAACTGCTGCCCACCGCGCGGATCGCCCACATGCGCCACGCCTCACACGCTCTGCGCGACCTGAGTGAACGGCTACTGGAAGCGCACCAGATGCCCGAGACCAGCCATCATCCCTACCTGCTGCTGTGCGCGGCGGCACTTGACTCGGACACCGCCTGGAAGTTCGCCGACGTTATCGACAAGGCCGGCAGTTTGCCCGTCACCTTGATCGCACCGGCCAGCACGGCGGCCGCGCACTTCCCGGAGGCGGAGATCCTCAACGCCTCGGTCAGCGACCCGCAGCCTCTCGACGCCGCCGGCACCGACATCACCGTGCAGCGCCTGGAGCACGCTTCGTACCTTCAGATCACCACCGCGCTGCGGGTGTCCGCGCAGCCGGCACACCCGGCCGAGGGCCCCTGGCAGGACGTCCCGGCCGAGTCCGACGTCTGGCAGGAGCCTGCGCCGGAGGAGTCCGCCGGGCCGCTCCCCGACGCTGACTCGACCCCTCCGTCGGCATCGGGCGCGGAAGTGGACGGCGAGGTCTTCCCGGCCCTGCTCGCCGCCACCACGGATCCGTCCGGACTACGTCTT
Source organism: Streptomyces sp. TLI_185 (assembly GCF_003814765.1). Classification (NCBI taxonomy): domain Bacteria; kingdom Bacillati; phylum Actinomycetota; class Actinomycetes; order Kitasatosporales; family Streptomycetaceae; genus Streptomyces; species Streptomyces sp. TLI_185. The sequence continues at coordinate 10,531,121 of NZ_RKRB01000001.1, read as the reverse complement.
CTGGCCGCCACCACGCCAACGCCTCAGGTTGCGGAGGAAGCCGAGCCTGGGGCCGACGCGCCCGTGGCCCCTGCCGCCGGAGGTCCGGATAACCCTGACCCTGTCGCCCGACAGGCCGCCGAGGCGGGAGCGGTACAGGAGGCGGACGAGGGCGAGACACATGACCTGCATGCCCCGGAGATCCGGGTGCTGGGCCCGGTCGAGGTAGACCGCGTGGACAGCACCGGCCACGGCCCGCGGATGGCACAGCTCGCCGCCTTGTTGTTCTTCCGGCCCGGGCGGAGCGCGGACGTCCTGTGCTCCCATATGGATCCCGTCAGCCCCTGGTCGACGAGCACCCTCAACGCCCGGATGCAGGGCCTGCGCAGTTCCCTGGGCAGCGACGCGTCCGGCAGCCTCTACGTGCCGCGCCGCAAGGCGGCAGAGGACCCGTACCGGCTCGCCCCCGGTGTGCGCTGCGACTGGACCCGATTCCTTCAGCTCGTCGAACGCGCCCTGCCACTGGGCCCGGCCGGCCTGACCGATATGGAGAAGGCGCTCGCCCTGGTGAGGGGAAGGCCGTTCGGCGGCAAGCCGCTGCCCTGGGCCGAGCCCCACCAGCAGGAAATGATCACGCGGATCATCGACGTCGCCCACACCGTGGCCACCCACCGCACACCCCCGGGCCCTCACCATGACCTCAGCGCGGCCCGCCAGGCCGTCGCGACCGCGCTCGATGTTGACCCCACGGCGGAGCTTTTGTATCGGGACTGGCTCCGGATCGAGAGCGCGGCCGGCAACCGGCAGGGGCTGCACACCGCCATCACCCGCGTCCAGCAAGTCAACCGGGCGCTGGACTGCTCCCTCGAGACGGAGACCACACAGCTCCTCAACGAGCTGCTGGGCTTGACCCACCACGACCACGCTCACCCCCCTTCACTGCCGGAACGTCAACGGCCGTGATCTGTTACACCCCAACGTCTGTGTCCCTGCTGGGGAGGTGACTCGGGGCACAGACGTTGGGAGGATCGGGCCTGTCCGGTTACCTTCGGTGCTCCTCCCAGGAGCGTGCCGCCTCCCGCATGGGGTTCGCCCAGTCGTCGGTGCTCTCGGCCGCGATGGAGTCCCAGAGACGGCGCTGGACGCGGGCCAGGGCATTGAGGCCTTCCGCCGGGGCGAGCGCCCATGCCGGGTGGGTGGCGGACGCACGCTCCGCCTGATCGCGAGTGTGGCCGTGAGCGATCAGCCAGAGCAGCCAGAGCGCGGGGTCGATCCAGGCGGCGCCGGTGGAGGCCCAGCCCCAGTCCACAAAGAGGGCTCTGTCCCCGGATACGAGGACGTTGTGCGGGTTCCACTCCGTGTGGAGGAGGCTGTCACCAGCGAACCAGGACAGGTCTGCGGGGTCGTCCACGAAGGTGCGGAGCCGATGCGGCATGCTCTTCAACTCGAGTGCCGGCGCCGGGACCTTGGCCAACCGCCTCATGGTGGCCATGACCGCCGGCAGGTCGCGGGACTTGGGCGTAAAGTCGGCGTGGCCGCCGTTGACGTACTCGAATCCGAGCAGACTCCAGCCGTCCTCTTCGATGTGCCAGAGCAATTCCGGGGCGATTCCCCGGAGGTATGGGCTGATCTGCGCCTCCCGATTCTGGGTCCATACGCGCGGGTGATCCATGGGCAGGCCCTTGACGAACAGGGTGTCCTCGGGGGTGCGCACGCGGGCGGCGATTGCGCTGTTCAGGCCTGCGTTGATGTTCCCGACGTCGACAATAGGGCCGCTGACCTTCTCGATCATCCGCCGCACGGCGTCCGGCAGGTCGGTGAGCCGCTGCGTGGACATTGCGGAGAGCCTCCAAGGGGAAGGTGCCGGGGCCGCCTTCAGAGGCAGCCCCGGGCAGGTGGGGTGGCTAGTTGTACGGGTTGTAGTCGCCGCAGCCGGGCAGCGCTTCGGCGAGCAGGGCGTCCACGTCCTCGACCAGGGTGACCTCCTCGGGGTCCTGGACAGCAAGTCTCCGGCTTGCGCGTCAGCTCGATGATCACAGCGGGTCATGTCACTACCTCGTTTTGTGTTGGCAGTAGTTTTCGAGCGGTGCCTTCGCCTTCTGGAAGACCTTCGCCATCGGCCTGCACACCCGGCACATGCCGGACAGCGTGCAGCCGTTGCATCCTCTGGTGCGAAGCATGAGGGACTCGGCGATTGCGCCGAGCTGGGTCAGACCTTCCACACCTTCGGCGATCAGGTCGATGTTCGGTTCGCGGCCGACCTTGCAGATCGAGGCCCGTCCGAACGGGTCGGCGTGGAAAGACGTCACGCCGGCCGGGCAGGCAGTGAACGGTGCCCGGTTGGTGAGGTACTCGGGCGACAGCGACGGCAGCGTCTCGGCACCACCATGGATGGTGGGCGAGTTGTTCGCGTACTCGCGGAACGGCAGATCGAGGCTGCGCACCCAGGCGCGCATCAGGTCGATTTCCTGGGCGTTGGCCTGCACGATGATCAGGGACAGGTCCAGGTTCAGCACGGCGTCGATCGCCATGCGCAGGCCGCGGGAAAACCGAGTGAAGGCGCCGCGGTTGCGAGTCACCGTGTCGTACGTCTCGGCCGTTGCGCCGTACATGCTCAGCGTCAGCTTGCTTGCGCTTGGATGTGGTCCCCGCCGAGGCCGCCGATCAGCCCTGCTGCACCCGCGTCCACACCGCGGACTCTCGGGGTCTGGTTGGGGGCCCGATCAAGGGTGCCCAAGTCAGTAGTCGACCGCATAGGACAGCTGACCTCACGCTGTGGAGTTGCCGAGCTCCTTCGCTTCACTTAATGAGCTGCTGAGTACCATCTCGCCAGTTTCCAGAGCGGTTGCAAGGTCTCGGTGCAGCCCTTCTGGGAGCACCCCCGAGTCGAGCGCGCAGCTCCGGAGCAAGTTCTCGCAGTCCTGCCACTGGGCGTCCTTCGCGAGCGCGTCGAACAGGGGGTGAGCCAGGACCTCGCGGGCCGCGTACCCGTTGCGCGCTTTCATTGTTCGCCGGCACAGATCGTCGACGAGGAGGGGGGCTAAAGGGTGTTCGGCTGATCCGACGACGTCCAGGACGGTAAGGCCGAGACGGACGTCGAATATGGTCATTCCCGCGTTCGCCTCGTGGTTCAGGTAGGTGTTCGTCAACAACGTCAAGGAGTCGTCGACTGGTTGGCCCACGTCGCGGCGGCATAGCGTCATCAGGCAGGCGGTGACGACCTGTTCCCACGCCTCCCCCGGTGCTGTAGCGGCGAGGAGTTCGTGAGCATGGCTGGTCTGACCGGAGGTGAGAGCCGCGATGACGGCGACTTGGCGCCCGTCCAGCATCCTGGTGCCCACGCCCCGGTGCTGTTCGATATGGGCCAATGCCTCAGACCATCGCCCTGTCGTGGTGAGGCTGCGCGTGCCGTCAGCGAGGAGTACGCGCCATAGCCATGCCCGTACCTCTTGTCGGTCGCCCTCGGTGCAAGTCAGGTCAGCCGGCACGGTGATGCCCTCAAGGGAGACTGCGGCTGCGGCGCCGACGGCCTCGTACAGGTCCAGCAGCCGCTGGCGGCCCTCGTCGGTCCGGCCGGCGCGGATCTGCAGGCGGGCGAGGTTGACCAGGGGTTCCAGCGCGCGGATGGCGCTCATTGCGGGGAGCGGGCCGGCATTGAGGTAAGCCTCAGCGTGCCGGTGACACATCGCTCTCGCGAGATCCGGACGGCCGAGGTCGGAGGCGATGAGTGCCGACTGGTTGAAAACGGTGGAGGCCAGTCCTTGGTCGCTCTGCTTCACGGCCCTTGCGGCCAGCTCGGTCACGGACCGTACCCGATCGGGCAGGGGGAGGCAGGCGGGGCGGAATCGGGCAACGAGCGGGAAGCGCCTGGCTATTGGGCCGTGTGGATCCATGTTCCCCTCAAGCGACGCTGACGTGATGCTGGGTGAACGAGCTGGGGGCGGTGCACGTCGAGACGTCCGGCGGGCACCGCCCCCTTATTTATGGGCAGTTGTCTGTACGGGCCGTTGCGTTCAGTGCCAGTCGACGACGATGCGGTTGAGCGGTGTGTCGAGGACGAAGCTGCCGGGGCGCTGCTGGATCACAGGAGCGTCGAGGGGCTGGATCTCGAAGGTCGCCTCGCGGCCGCGGTAACCGCGGTCCCAGGTGCGGATCGCGTCGGCGACCTTCGCGGTCAACTTGTCGCTGCAGGGGCCGTGGCCGATGACGCCGAACTCCCAGAGCTTCCCGCCGTCGGGGGTCTTCCTCTCCGACAGACGGCGGGCGAGGTAGGCGATGGCGCCCAAGTCGACGGCCGCGGTGGAGGAGGGGTATGGGTCCTCGGCGAGGACGGTCCCCTTGGCTTCCTGCGGGAACAGCATCCGGATGAGGCCGCTGGGCAGGGAGCAGGAGACGAACAGCTCCATCCACTCGGGCGACTCCATGGCCCGGACCGTCATCCCGGTCCACTCCTCGGTGCGCGGCTGTGCCAGGACTCCGGCCAGGGCGCCGGCGTCCACGTTCTGGCCGGCGGGGGCCTGGAGCCGTACTGTGCTGTCCGTGCTGAGGGGGATGACGCGGCGGTCGTCGTCGGCGATACCCCTGCGCAGCGGCATGAAGGTGTTCATCTTGCTGCTGACGCTTGTCCAGCGGCCGTCGTGCTGCTCGTAGGCGATGGAGCGGGACACGCTGCCCTTGAGTCGTTGGGGTACGACGAGGCGTCCGCCCGGGGCGAGTTGCTGCATCCAGGCGTGTGGGACGCCGTGGGCGCCGACGGTAGCGATGATCCGGTCATAGGGGGCGCCTTCGGCGTGGCCGAGGGCACCGTCACAGGTCAGGGCCTGGACGTTGGTGCACCCGGCGGCGGCGAGGTGCGCGCGGGCTCCTTCCACGAGGTCGTCGTCCACGTCGATGGTGGTGACGTGACCGCTCTCGCCGACCAGGTGGGCAATCAGACCCGCGTTGTAGCCGGTGCCGGCGCCGAGTTCGAGGATACGTTCGCCGGGCTGAGCCTCCAGTTGGTCGAGCATGAGCGCGACGATTCCGGGCTGGGAGGCACAGGAGATCGACGTGCCGTCGGTGTCGTACTTGATGTTGACCGGCACGTTGGCGTAGGCGTCTTCGAGCGAGGCGTCGGGCACGAACAGGTGCCGGGGAACGGTGCGCAGGGCGGTCTCGACGGCATCGGTGCGGGCGTGCCCGGATGCGCGGATCTGGTCGACCAGGGCATTGCGGAGCCGGGTGGCCTCGGAGTCGGGGGTGGTGATCGTGTCGGTGTTCACCGCCTCGACGCTAGTGGTTTCGGACGTGCCCTCGGCGGGCGACGCGGTGTTGTCACTCGATCCCATGACTGCCTTTCTTGCGATGTTGAACAGGGTGCTCTGGTCTGGGGAAGGGAGACCGGCGCGGTTGGCGTGGAAGATCAGGTGGTGTGCGATGACGGCTCGCAGACCGCGGGTGAGATGACCGCCGACAGCGAGACGCGCGAGGTTCGTTCCGGCCTGCTCGAAGGCCCCAACCCATTCGGCGTGTCCTTCGAGCGGCCCGCTCGGGCGGCACAGGCTGTGGGCGTCGACCGTCATCAGCTTCTCTATCGCCGGAATCAGGGCCATCGCCCGTTCGGGGGCGAGGGGTTGGGCGGACGGCCGGAGCGTGGCGGCCTTCGCCCATACGTCCCCTTGCTCGAACCAGTCGAGGTTGGCGGCCCGCATCAGGGCGCTGATCAGGAGGACGGCGGTCTCCCGGCGGCCAAGCCGTCCAGGCCCGGGCTGGTAGTTCAGAAGGCATCGGCTGTCGTGGTGGAACAGCTCGTGGGCGGCGTCCATGGCCTGTGGACCGCCGAAGGCGTCGGTCTCCGGTTCGTAGATCGCCCGTACACACGACGCTGCCGTGCCGTCGTCGACGAGGTCGCTCAGCAGCAGCTCGACGAGCGGGGACGGTTCGGGGGCTCGGTACCGCAGCGGCCAGGGCTGTTTGTTCATGAACCACCAGCCGGTGAGCTGGCCGTCTTCTGCGGCCGCGATCAGGGCGGCGCCGAGGCGTTCGGCGATGGCGCGCTTGCCGGCCTCGCGGTCGGTGAAGGTGATGTTGTGCTGGTGCCAGGGGGCCGGGCGCATGGCGGTGTTCCTTCGGTGGGTGTCAGGCGATGAGCAGGCAGGCGTCCCAGGACGTTCGGGGCGGGGCTTCCGTCGCGGGGACCAGGAGCGCCAGGGCAATTCCGGCGGCGCCGTTGAGGAAACCGCGCCCGGCTTCGATGTTGTTGACGATCGCCGTGGCGGCGTCGTCCGGATCAGTGCCTGGCGGACAGAGGAGGGTCAGGAGGGCGGGGATCGCTGCGCGCAGGAGACACGCGGTCGAGGGATGCGCGTCCTCGGCGGTGCGGGCGGCGATGTGGGCGAGGCCGGCGAAGCCGTGGCACAAGCCGTTGTCCGTGGTGGCTTTGAGTTGGGCAGGGTCGGTGAGGGCGGCCACGAGTGCGTTCTCTGCTGCGACCTGGCGGCCGGTGTCGCCGAGGGCGAGAGCAGCGAGTTGCTGGGCGCGGCCCAGTCCCGCGGTGCCGTAGCACCATGACGGTCGCCGGGGTGCGGACGGAGCGAGGAGACCGGTGCGCAGTTCGTCTCGTCTGATCCAGTACGGCCAGCTGGGGCCCCGGTTGGTTTCCTCCTGCCACCGGTCCAGCCAGGCCAGGATCGTCCGCAGTGCTTCATGGTGATCACCGACGGTGGTGCCGCGGCGGGCGGCGAGTGCCAGGAGGGCGAGGACCCCGCCGATTCCGTGTGCCATGCCGGTGTTGCCGTGTCCGTCCGGGAACCGGCTGTCCGCTCGTCCGGAGGGGCCGGTTGGTGTCCACCAGCCAGGCAGGATCTCGCCGTTGTGTGTGACCGGTTCGGTCAGGCGTACGCAGTAGTCGAGGATGGCGCGCACTTCGGCACCGGCAGGGTCGCGGCGCAGGAAGTAGGCCCCGTAGCCGGTCAGGCCCCGGATCGTGTCGAACTCGGCCAGTTCCGGCAGTTGTCCGGCGTCGATGCGGCGATGTGCGACGTCCAGCCTGCGGCGAACGTCTGCGGCCAGTTGGCCCTCGATCAGGCCCAGGGCACGCTGGTAGGCGCCGGACGCGTGGTCGGCTGCACAGGCCATGGCGTGTGCAAGGGCGGGCACCCCGTAGAAGGGGTGGCTGTCGGGACCGTTGGTGAAAGGGGACAGTACGGCTGCGTCGAGCCAGTCGTGGGCGCGATGCCACGGGCCCAGGCCAGCGGCGGCCCGCTCGATGTGCAGCAGCGCGAGCCCTGTCGGCCCATACGCGAGGTGCTGGCGCGAGGACGCGCCATTCGGCCCTGGCAGGTCGGTAGCGGGGTCGGCCAGCAGATCGGCGATGGCTTCGGCCACCTTGAGCGTGATCGGTTCGTTCACCGTATTCTCCGGGACATCCAGGCCATGGCGGCGGCGCGCGTGAGGTACAGGCAGACCGCTTCCTGGGGGAAGTCGACCGCGACGTGGCGTACGAAGTGGACGTGCAGCAGCGAGGAGAGGACGTCGTCCTCCGCGATGCCCTGGGAGTCCGGACCGGGGACGTGGGCTCGGTAGGCCTCCAAGGCCGCCTCCCGGTCGGCCCACGCCTCCACGATGGCCTGTCCCCCGGGCGCGCTGCGCAGGGCCGTCCAGTCGCCGGACGGGTCGGACAGCCGGACCGTTTCCGTCAGTTGAGCGCGGGGAACCGATGTGGGCGCGGTGCGCGGAATGTGGTCGATCAGCCAGCGCATGCCGGCCTCGGTGCTGCCGAGGAACGCGCTGGCGATGGCGATGCTGTGCGCGGCCACCAGGGTGCGCTGGTACGGACGCTGAGGCTGACGAAGCTGGGTGACGATGGCGCGCGAGTCGGCCCGGAACACCTCCTCGGCGGCGTCCCAGGCGACTCCGGAGCCCCAACGGCCCATCTCCCGGTAGGAGGTGGGGTAACACAGATCCGACAGCAGCCCCTTGGTGCGCAGCTCGTCGGCCCAGGTGCTGATCGTCCGGACGGTCTCGGCGAAGGCAGCGGAGTTGGGTAAGGCGATCCGCAGGCGCAGGTGCTGGTCGGGATCGCGGAAGCGGATGAACCACCAGGGCGGACCGCCGAGTTGGTTCAGCAGGTCGGGGATGTGCCGGGTCAGCAGGAGGTCCTGGCGCCGTACGTCGCCGTACAGGGTGGCGAGCAGCAAGGGCGAGAGGCCCGGGGTCTGTGTCTGTGCCGGGGACAGGGCGCGTGCCGAGGCGGGGGCGGGCAGGAGCGGCCATGCTGGTGGCCGCGTCGCCTTGAGCGGCACGACCACCTCGTGCGCGCGATCGCCGCACCAGCCGTATGCGCCGCGCGGCGGGGCTTCAACGAGGAGCGCGGGTCGGGCACGGTTCAGGTGCTGGCGCAGCAGGGAGCGGTGCCCGGGCTGGTCCAGGTGGAGGAGCAGGCGACGGTCGTCCTCGGCGAGGAAGACCCGCTGCGGCATCCGCCGTCGGATCCGCCAGTCCTCGAGCGCCGCGTCCCATTCGCTCTGCGGGCTGTCGCGGCCCGGTAGTTCTGCGGGCTCAAGTCGCCATCGCGCGGGGGCGAGCACGGTACGCCCGTAGCGCAGTCGGGGCAGGAACGGCATCACCGAGGCCGCCCCCCAGTCGAACAAGGTGACCTGGGCGCACTGAGCGCGGGACAGCTCGGTGAGGAATCGGACGAGCGGCGGAGTGTGCGTGGCGAGGTTCAACGCGTGCATGCCGACGGCTTCGATCCGGTGCCCGTGCTGGGGGACGGCCAGGTACATGCGGCGGCCGTCGCACGCCACCGCGAGGTCGTCGGGCGTGAGGACACCGTCGTCGGGAGGACGGTGTTCCTGAACGCTGATCACGGTGGGCAGGACCTGTGGGGGGCGGGTGACATGGGCACTCGTAGGCAGGAGCGGCGGAAAGGACAGCTGGGCCGGGACGGTCCTGTCGTCAGCCGCCGGCAGGTCGGTCAGCTCCGTCTCCAGGGCGGTACGGTCCGCAGGGGCGAGCACGCTGAGGAATCGGCCCGAGGTGACGCCGACGCCCCGGGACACGCTCACGATCTCCAGACGGAACCGCCCGCTCTGCAAGTCGCCGGCGCTGGCTGCGTGCACGCGGACACCGATCTCCAGGTGCGGTGGAACCCGGGGGTGCTCGGGTCCGATATCCATCGCGGAGATCAGTTCATCGGTGAGGACCACTTCATCCCGGCCGTCGAGCACGGCGGCCTGCGCCAGCCCGACCAAGGTGTCGTCACGCACGGAGGTCGGACGGCGGCGTACCTCTGCTGACGTGCCCGGGTAGCCGTCAGGGAAACCGGTGCCGCTGTCGGCGAGGACTTCCTTGAGGGGCACCATCGTGCCGATGCCGTACCGCTCGTAGAACCGCCGCTGGTACGCCTTCCAGGCTGCGGTGCCGTAAGGGAGGGGGCTGACCCGGGTCATCGCCCAGGCAGCGCGCTCGGTCTCTCGGGCGACCGACTCGGGCAGAGCGACGTGGGCGTCGAGCCGGAGATCAAGAGCGAGCGGATGGCGGCGAAGCCCGGGAACCAGGGCCCGCATCCGTGCCGCCGTGCCGGCCCGACCGCCACGGGAGTCGCATGCGCGCAAGTCGGCCTGCACAGCGCGGAGTTCTCTGACGGTGGCGGCGACCGGTGCCACGGTGTCGGCGTGAACCGCGTCGAGGCTGCGCAGCAGGTGGTCCAGGGCGTCGGTCTCAGTGCTCGGCGCGTGCAGGCTGGAGATCAGAACCTGGTGTTCCATCGACTCCTGCACGAGCCGGAGTGCCTTCTCCGCCCCTGCGTGGGGGAACTCCGAGAGCAGCTTGTCGGCCAGGTCACCGGCGCGGATCGGTGATCGTGCGGCTTCCAGGATCAGGCGCACCGGCGCGGACAAGCCGATGGACGCCTCGACCGCGTGGCGCGGGTCATCGTGGGTGTCGGGCTGGTACGGCACGACGAGCCGATCCCCGCGTTCCGCGACGGCGCTGTTCAGCGCCACCGGCAGGCGCTCAAGGAGTTCCGGGCACGACTCCAGGAGCTCGATTACGGCCACCAGCCACTCTGCGGACGCCCGCCCGATCGTCACATGCTCCGCACCCCACACCGCGGCCGCCCTGGAGCCGAGAGCCGCTGTCGTCACCCCGGCGAACAAGCCGAAGGGAGTCGCCCGATGCTCGGCACGCAGCAGATAGCGGGCCACGGAAGCGATCGCGCGGCGCACATCACGCGTGGCCGGATTGCCGGACGAGCACAGGGTACGGACCTGGGAGGCGAGCGCAGGGCTGGCGTGTTCCAGGGCCTCGACAAGGTCCTCGTTGGACCACGCCTTCCGGAGCCACGCGAGCCGGGTTGCCGCATTGTGGGGAGAAGGGTCGTCAAGGTCGGGCCATGGAGGAAGAGGAAGCTCCGGCCGGGCAACTGCACGGACCAGAGCCGTCTTACCGGCGCGGTAACCGGTGCTCGAAGCCATCACAACCTCCGTGATCCAGGACGGCGGCCGGTGCCCTCGCGGTGCGAGGTGCGAAGGCACCGGCCTGTGCTGATGCGTGCCTCAGGTCAGGCCACGTTCGTGGTGCAGGCGCCGCAGGTTTCGCCGCAGCCGTCGTCGGTCAGGTTGATCAGGCCGGCGACGTCGGCGACCTCGACCAGGGTGACGTCGAGGTCGAAGCCGTCCGGCGTCGCGGCGCTCGGCTGGCTTGCCTTCGTGCTGGGCTCGATACGGGGACTCATGCCAACTCCCTTTTGTTGAAGGTCATTTAGGGATGGTTGTACGACCGGGTCAGCGCGTGTCGAGCGTCTTGAGGTCGCTACGTCATAGGGCGCTTCCCGGCCACCGGCCCGAGGTCCGTGCCCCGACCGGGTGGGGACGGGACCGCTTTTCGGGACGGAGCTCAGTTGCCAGCCCGGCAGCCGGCTGCCAGACGGGTCAGACCGTCGCTCCCCTGATCACGGACTGTCTGGGGAACGCCGGCCGACGATCGGTGGCTCAGGCACGGCCAAGCCCTCTCGCTCGCTCGACGTCGGTGACGTGAGCGCGCTGCCAGGCGATCTCGGCCTGGGCCGCGCGGGTGTAGTGCCGCATGACGGTCTCACCCAGCACATCGTGCACGATCTTGTGGCCGTCGAAGCCCACAAGGGCTTGCGAGAGATCGACTGGTACGGGGGCGGCATCGGTTGCCGTGTACGGGTCGCCCTCGCATGGTGGCGGGAGGTCGGGGTGGTCCTGGATGCCGTGGATGATGGCGGCGCAGGCGGCGGTCAGGGCGAGGTAGAGGTTGGCGTCGGCGCCAGGAAGGCGGATCTCCAGATGGGCGTTCTCGCCGACGCCGGTGATGCGGATGGCGCAGCCCCGGTTGTCGAAGCCCCAGGTGTAGCGGGTGGGGGCGAAGGTATGGGGGGCGTACCGCTTGTAGGAGTTAGTGGTGGGGGCGTACAGCGGGGCCAGGTGCGGCATGCCGGACAGGAGGCCCGCGATGGCCCGTTCCATCACCGGGGGCAGGTCCTCGCCGCGGTGGTAGGTGAAGGCGTTGCCATGCGCGGACCACAGCGACAGGTGCAGGTGCATCCCGCTACCCACGCCGGTGGAGGGTGCGGCCATGAAGACGGGCGTCATGCCACGCCGCTCGGCAATGTCCTGGACGATCAGTCGGAAGGCGGTGTAGGCATCGCATGCCGCCATCACGTCCCCGTAGACGAAAGTCACTTCGACCTGGCCTGCAGCACCCTCCGTCTTGATCGCTTCGACGGGGATGCCGGCGTGGCACAGGGCCTCGTGGAGGTGGTGGAAGAAGTCGGCGGCCTCTGGCGGATGTTGCAGCGCGTAGTCGAGGTTATGGGCCCAGGCCAGGCGCAGACCCTGGTACCCGGCCTCGTGCGCGTCCTGTGGACTGCCCTGATAGAGCAGGAACTCCACCTCTGTCCCGACCGCCACGTGGTAGCCGATGTCGACCAGACGCTCCAGCTGGGTGCGCAGCATGCGGCGTGGGGCGACCTCTACGGGCGTGCCATTGTGGTGGAAGGCCTCACCGATGACGAGGGCGGTGCCCGGCTGGTGGGGCAGCAGGCGCATGCTGGCCGGGTCAGCCTTCACGCCGAGGTCGCCGTAGCCCTGTTGCCAGCCGGTGAGGTCGAATCCGTCGAGCGGGGTCATGTTGATGTCGGTAGCCAGGACGTAGGCGCACATCTCCCCTTCGGAGTTCATCCGTTCCACGAAGACCGGGGCGCTGAGCATCTTGCCCTTGGGTCGGCCTTGCATGTCCGGCACGGCGAACCGGACCGTGGTGATCTCCCCGCGCTCGACGTACTCCCTCAGCACCGCAGGGGAAACCGTTCCCGCAGGCCAGGGGCCTGGTTCGGTGAGCGGCTCGTCGTGGCTCATCAGACGACTTCCTCCATGTCGGCCTGGTCGGCGGTCATACTGTTGGGGCTTGTGAGTTGGTAGTCGTGGCGGCCGCGGGTGATCCAGGTCAGCCAGGCCAGCAGCAGCGCGATGGCCAGCGTCACGCCCGCGTAGTTGAAGGAATCCGCCGTGATCGGTGCGGACTGGGGCAGGCAGAAGACCACGGTGATGATCACGACATACGCTACGGCGATCCAGCCGATCGGGCGCCGCCAACGGCCCAGCGACCACGGGCCGGACCTGTAGTGGTCGCCCTTGCGCAGGGCGAGGTAGACCGGGATGCCGTAGGCGGGGATCATGCCGACCGCGTTGATCGCCGTGATCGCGCCGTACGCGGCCGGCGACCACAGCGCCGGGAGGGCAAGCACGAACGGCAGCACCACCGCCACCCACACGGCCGGAACGGGGGTCTTGGTGCGGTTGCTGACTCTGCGCCAGGTCTGCCAGTGCGGCAGGGCGCGGCTGCGGGAGAAGGCGTAGATCATCCGGCTTGCGGCGGCGACCTCGGCGTTGCCGCAGAACAACATGGCCACGATGACGATCAGTAGCAGGGCCTTGGCGCCGCCAGAGCCCAGGACGTCGAGGAAGATCTGGGCGGGTGGCACGCCCGTGGCGGAGTTCTGGGTGGCTTTGTAGTCCTGGATGGCGAACAGCATCCCCGCCAGCAGGACGAATCCGGCGATCCACGAGACCGTGATGGCGTGCACGATCCCGCGCGGCGCCGAGGTCTGCGCCTTGGTGGTCTCCTCGGCGACGTGGGCGCTGGCGTCGTAGCCGCAGAAGGTGTAGCCGGCCAATAGGGCGCCGATGAGACAGACGTAGAGGGGGTTGGCGAAGCCGGTGTCGTTGTGGAAGTGGGTGAAGTCGAACTGAGCCGACTGGTGCTGGGACGGGGCGAGAGCCAGCGTGCCGACGATGATCGCGACGCCGAGCAGCTGCCACCACACCGAGATCGAGTTCAGGACGGTGATCAGGCGCACGCCACAGACGTTCAGTAGACCGTGGAGCAGCAGGATGCCCCCGAAGACGGCCATCGTCGTGCTGTCGGTCGGCTCGATTCCCCATTGCAGCTGGGCGAAAGCGCCGATGAAGGCGGCGGCGCCGTAGTCAATTCCGGCGATCGCGCCGAGCAGGCCGAGCAGGTTGAGCCAGCCGGTCGTCCAGCCCCAGCGGGGACCGCCGAGCCTGTCAGCCATGAAGTACGGACCGCCGCTGGTTGGGTAGGCAGAGACGACGTCGGCCAGGGACATCCCGACCAACAGCGTCATGAAGCCGATGACGACCCAGCTGCCCAGCATGACCACGGGCCCGCCGTGACTCAGGCCGAAGCCGAACAGGCTCATGCCGCCGGCCAGGATGCAGATTACGGAGAAGCTGATCGCGAAGTTCCCGAACACACCCATCTTGCGGGAGAGTTCGGCCTTAATGCCGAGCTCGGCCAGGACGGCGTCGTCGTGCGCTAACGAAGGAGCCGTTGTTCTTCCAAACACCAGAGTTCCTCTGCGGTGACGTGGGGATGAAACGGGGGAAATGATCTGCGCTCACCGAACGGCGGTGACCGACTGCTCATGAGCGGCGGCCCCTTCGCGGACGGAGGGAGGCGTCACGCATGCGTCGGAACTCGTTCTGCCAGTCCCGGCCCAGACTGGCGCTCACCTGCGCCCACGGCGCGCTGGTGGCATACGGGCCGATCGCCTCGAACACCCAGCTCGCCCCGCTCTCCCCGCACGCAACGAGCGCGTAGGCCAGGTGGTTGAGGTCCAACAACGACAGCATCGAGCGAGCCGTCGGCGGGATGCAGTAGAACCAGTCGTCCCGCGCTTTCCGCGTGTAGTGCCTGACCTGCTCTGTGGACCAGAAGGCGATGGCGCCGCCCTGCCCTTTTCCGTGCCGCCGCTGGTACTCCGCGACGAACGCGTACAACGGCAGCACCTGCAGCGCGGAGCCCTGCGGCGCTCGGGCGGTCACCCACCGAGCAAAGTCCACGGCCAGGCCGCCGGAGAGATGCGTATCGACGTACTCGCGCATGCGGTGGTAGGCCTCGCGACTGCCCGGATCTCGCAGGTCCGCTTCGTGGAGCAGCGGCCATGGCCCGGGAAACAGGCCCATTTCCGGCGCTTGGCCCCACCGGTGATGGCGCTGCCTGAAGAACGGGTCCAAATGCCGGGCGTCAATGGGCAGTTTGGCCAGGTCCAGCAGGCACACCCAGGGCACCGGGTCCTGCGGCCAGGTCCGCACCGCCGCCCAGCAGGCGTCCCTGGCGATACCGGCGGCCCGACCCAGCAACCCTGCCTCTCTGCCCTCACGAAAGGCACGGACAGCCTGCCGCGTCAGCACGCGTGCCCACATCATCAGCGCGTCCGCATTGCGTGGCTCCTCCTCGCGCCAGGCCGCGACAGCACCACCATCACCCGCTCCGACCGCCAAAACCTGGCTGCGCGCGGTGCGCAGCGGCCAGTCGCCGCCGGCCTTCAATAGCAGATCCCGCAGGGCGAACCAGCGGTTCATGCGCAGATCGTCCAGAGCCAGGCGCAGTTCGTCGTCCCGGCCCGCCAGGTCGACAATCAGGGACATGCCATCAGCGGGCATCGGTGTGCTCCCGCAGGGCGAGAGAAGCGACAGCAGTCAGCACGGCTCGGGCGCTCTGACTACGTAAGAAGGAAGTGGGGGACACGGCAGCCTCACGCTTGGGAAATGTGGAAGACCGCCGGGCGGCAGCCGGGCTCAGACCTTGGGGAGGTAGGCGGCTGCGGCCCGGCGGCCGCTCAGGGCGCCTCGACGACCGGGAACGTGGGGCCGAGTCCACGAGGCTGCATGCGGACCCGGATGGTCTTCCCGCTGCCGGACTCATCAGGGAACCAGCTGACCTCGCCGCCCAGTTGTCGCACGAAACCCATCCCCGTGCCGTCGCTCCCCAGCAGAGCTTCGTCGAGACCATGGCCTGCTGGCCTCGGATCCGTCACGTCGACGAGTAAGACGTCGTCTTCGTCAACCGACATGGTCAGCGTGACCCTGCCTGCGCCGACATGCTGGACGGCATTCCGTACAACCTCCGTGATGACCCGTACGGCGGACTCTTGCGGACCCGACCAGGCCATCAGTCCGAGGCGCGTACGGGCATGCAGACGAGCAAGCCTGGGGACGCACGCTTCCATCAACCAGCAGTGCGTCCAGACCTGCGGACGGACAGGAGCCGGCCGCATGTCGGGACCGCCTGCTCGAGAGCTCGCCGAGTCAACGTCGACGAACGGGGCCTCAGTTGCTCGTGGGTTCGCCAAGGGAAAGGCGAGGGCGGCGCTCACCATTTGCGTCACGGGGGACCTCTGTTTCCACGACTCTGTGCTTGGACATGCACTCTCAGCGAGGGTGCTGAACAGCCTGGTCCTGGATGGGGTGCCACCACCATGTCAGCGGGGTGCCACCTGCACGGCCGTTTGGCGGCCACCGGCCACCTGGCGGCCAGTCAAGTGCCATTCACCGGGCATGTGTTGCACTGGACGACGGCGCCGGGGTCCTCTTCCAGCGAAGGGATCGATCCGCAGGCGAGCCGCCGACGGGCCAAGCTCGACGACTGGGGGACGACGTGAGTGCACAGGCCGAAACGCTGCTCAAGCAGTGGTGCGACGAGCACGACTTGGGCGTCCCCGAGTTCATCGCGCTGTTCGACACAACGGCCGACGAGGTCGTTCGGAAGGGCGTCAACAACCCGACGTGCAGCGAGCGTACTGTCCGTCGCTGGAGGAAGGGCCAGGTCAGGCCCGATTCGCTGTCTCCTGACACTCGCCGCGTGCTGAAGGCCATGACAGGTCGAAACATGGCAGACCTGTTTGCGCCTCCGCCGTTGCCCGCAGATCCCGAGGTACCCGCGTTAGACCTGGAGCAAGTGATCAACATGACCGCACGCGACGCACAAGACGACGCCAGCGCAACCGCCGCAGCGTCCGTCTCCGACACCAGCCTCGACCAGTTCACCGACGATGTGGCTTCCCTCGCGCGCGAGTACGCATCGATCCCACCGCTCGAGGCCTTCCGGCACGGCCGGCAGCTCCAGGAGGAGCTTCAAGACCTTCGAGACCGAACGCAGATCCCGGCCCAACAGCAGCGACTGCTCGAGCTCACCGGGCAGACCGTCGCCCTGCTCGCGGCGTCGGCCTTCAACCTCGGCGCCTTCGACGGCGCCCGCCGCCTGGCCCGTACCGCCCACCTGTACGGTGAGAGCGCCCGATTCGAGGCGTTGCAGGCGTACGCCGACGGCATCCTCGCCTACATCGCGTACTACACCGGGATGCCTGGCGAGGCCGTACTCAAGGCGCAGCGCGCCCAGACTTACGGAGGTCTCGGCGACGTCGCCCGTCGACGTCTCCTCGCGATCGAAGCACGCGCGCACGGCTACCTCGGCGACGTGGAATCCGCGCTCCGGGTGCTGCGGCTTTCCGAGGATGTCGAGAGCGGCGCACGCGATAACCTCCACGATGTGGTCGGCGGAGAGTTCGGCTTCCCTTTGGAGCGCCTGGCCATGTCCAGCAGCTCTACGGCGCTCCTTGTCCACGACGGCGAGCATGCGGAGCAGTCGGCACAGCGCGCTCTCACCTTGCTCAACCACCGACCACGGGACGCACGTTCGGCCCACGTCCTTGGAAGCGCCTCAGCCGATTTGGCCATGGCCCGGCTCCTCGCAAACGACGTCGAGGGCGCGGCCGCGGCCTTGGTGGCCGTGTGGGACATCCCGGCCGACCAGCGCGTGACCGGGATTCTCAACCGCGCTGGCCAGATTCAGCACTTCCTCACGCAGCAACCGTTCCGGGGCGCCGCACTCCCCCGCCAACTGCGAGATCAAGCCGAGGAGTTCACGCGCACCGCCAGCAATCACCAGCTCAGCAGCCGTTCCGCACTGCTCCAACTGGAGGCCTGAGTCAGGCCAAGGAAGCGAGGATCTTCGCCTCCTTCTCCGGGGCGATCCCGTGGTCCGCCCACCTCGGATGGCCCACGGGACGCCCATCCGCCTCCAACCAGGCCCACGTGTCCCTGATGGTGTCAGCGATCGGCCGGCATCGCAGGCCTGCGGCGACCGCGCGGCTTGCGTCGACTGACCACACGCCGGCGTGCGTGCGCCACAGCGGCATTTCCGTCCACTGCCTGACGCCCTGCTCGATCAGCACGTCCGGCGCCGTCCATACCGGCTTCCCGGCGCCGCCGGTGACCGCCAGGCACTCGGCGAGGAAGTCACCAAAGGCGAGCCCGTCGGGGTGGGCGACGTTGTAGCCGCCGCTGCTGCCGCTCGCGGCCTGGTCGAGAGCGAACTCGGCGACGTCGCGGACGTCGACCGGCTGGATGCGCTGGCTGCTCGGCTCGGGGGCAAGGATCCGTCCGCCGCGCTTGGCTCGGTTCAACCACCAAGGCAGCCGGCCGACGTACTCGCCGGGGCCGAGGATGACGCCGGGCCTGAGGAACACCGCGCGGTCGCCGAAGGCCTGAGTCACAGCTCGCTCACCGCCGGCCTTCTGGAATCCGTAGATCGTGGGGCTGCCGTCCTCGCCCGTGTACCCGTACGTCTCGTCGGCGTCCGCCGGGCATTCCAGCAGCGGCGAGGTGTCGGCGAGCTCCTGGTGCGGCCAGCCCTGGTAGACGGACACGGTCGAGATGTGCACCCAACGCCGGGCCACGTCCCTGAGGGCGGTCGTGGACAACAGGACGTCTCGGGGTGCAAGTTCGGAACTGGATGTGTCTACAACAGCGTCCCACGGCCCGTGCTGGGCGAGGCGCTTCAGGTCCTCGCGGACCGTGCGGTCACCGTGGACCGGTTCGGCGCCCTCAACGTCTCGGCCGGAGCGCCCGCGGTTGAAGGTGGTGACAGACCAACCCCGTTCGAGAGCGCCTTCTGCGATGTTCTTGCCTAGGAACCAAGTTCCGCCGATGACCAGAATCCTCATGCACCCGATCCTGCCGGGCGAGCGGAGGGAACGACACCCCGGGGGTCGCGGATCGCAACCTGGTTGGAGACCACACAGGCTTCCATGGCATCCCGCCGCGGCCCGAACCCACGCCGACAGACCGGATGGGAGATTGGCCACTCCGTGGCTTCCTCGACCGTGCGGATGGTGCAGTGGGCCTTGTCGGGGTCCTACTGCTGGATTCCGCTTTCGGTGGGTATAGCTGCTGGTAGCGGGGCGGTTTCGGGTACTCGGGGGCGGGTGCTGGGTCATGGTGCTGAAGGCACGGCTGGGCCGTGACGATGGCGAGCGAGCGGTGGTCCACCGCCTGGCGTCGGCGAGAAAGGCGCCGAGGGATGTGGTGGAGCGGTGCCGGATGGTGGAGCTGAGCTGGGACGGGTGGCTGGTCCCGCAGCTCGCGGACGAGCTGAGGTGCAGTCAGAAGACGGTGGCCGCTGCCGGCGAGAAGGTGGTGGACGTTCCGTCCACCCTCTCCGCCCGGGCCCGGCTGCTGGCCACCGGCGGGGACAGCAAGACCGACGCCGCCGACGCCCTCCATGTCGCTCAGGTCGCACTCTTCCGGCAGGACTTGCGCACGGTCGAACCGGAGGACCAGTCGACGATCCTGCGGCTGCTGACCGAGCGCCACGACGACCTCGTCAACGAACGCACTCGGATCATCAACTGACTCCACGCCGTCCTGCGAGACCTGCTGCCGGGCGGGGCTCCCACCCGCCTGTCCGCCGAGAAAGCCGCAGCCCTCATGAAGGGCATCCGTCCCGCCACGGCCACCGACTCCTGCCGACGCGATCTCGCCCGGGATCTTCTCGCGGATCTTCGACGCGTCGACCGCCAGGTCCGTGACAACGAGGCCCAGATGCGTGACGCCCTGGCGGCCGCCCGCACCGCGCTGACCGCACTGCCCGGACTGGGCACCGTGATCGCCGCCAAGCTGCTCGGGCACGTGGGCGACGTCGCGCGCTTACCTACCGAGCACCACTTCGCCAGCTATACCGGTACGGCCCCACTGGACGCCTCCAGCGGAAAAAACACCCGCCACCGACTCAACACCGGAGGAAACCGAGCCCTCAACTCGGTGCTGCACATGGTCGCTGTCTGCCAGATCCGCGACGGCGGCCGTGGACAGGAGTACTACCTGCGCAAGATCGCCGAGGGCAAGACACCGGCGGAGGCACGGAGGGCCCTCACACGGCGCCTCTCGGGCCCGGTGGCACCACCCCCCAGGTCATCCCTTCGACAGGGGGGACCAGCCATGCCGGGCCCGGAGGCCAGCGGCCCTCTTGCAGGACCGCGAAGAAGATAACGGGGGAGCGCTCAACCAGCTGATGCGGATCGGCGCCCATCGGTGGCGGTCCGAGCGGGGCGCCGCGATCAATAAGTGCTGTTCCCTGGATCTCGCGCGTTCCCAGCCCGGCACCACGGCGTGATAGCGGGCGGCGCATCGGTGTCGGCAGTGACCGGTCCGGGGTCGAGGCGACCTGCGCGGGAACTGCAGATCGCCCCGACCACCCACTACCGTTCGCGGTCGGCCATTCGTCGAGATCGTGGCGAACTGTTGTACGCGAACGCTGCTTCGTCCTCCTCGAGGTGACGGCACGACGACGTCAGGCCGCGTCCTTGTCCATGTCGAGAAGGACACTGCCCACCTTGTGCCGCGAATCCACTCGCCGGTGGGCGGAGACGACGTCCTCCAGGGCCATCGTGCTGTCGATGATCGGCTCGATCGATCCGTCAGCCACTCCACGCAGGAGGTCCGCGGCGCCGTCGCTGCGCCCCAAGGAGGACCCGGTCACCAGGGCACGGCTGGGACTGAGCATCTGCCCCAACGACGCACGCAGAAGCACCAGCTTGCCGCCGCTCGTGAGCAAGCGGTCCGCGTCGCTCGCACCGAGGTTGCCCACCGTGTCGAGGACGAGGTCGTACCGCTCCGTGTGCGCACTCAGGGGCTCACGGGTGTAGTCGACCACAGCGTTCGCACCGAGTCGTCGCACGAGCGCGGCGTTCGCGGCACTCGCGACGCCGGTGACGTACGCACCACGAGCGCGAGCGATCTGGGTCGCCATCAAGCCGATCTCCCCCGAGGCTCCGTTGACCAGGACCCGCGCGCCTGCCGCGATCCCGCCGCGCTCGAGGAAGTAGACGGCGGTGGTCCCCCCGAACAGCGTCGCCGCAGCCTGCCGCATCGACACGTCGGAGGGGATGGGCACGCATGCCGACGCCCGCGCCACCACGTACTGCGCGTGGGTGCCGGCCTCCATGCCCTTGACGCCGCACACCCTGTCACCGACGGAGACGTCGGTGACCCGCTCACCGACGCCGACCACCTCGCCGGCGAACACGCACCCCAGGATCTTGCGACGGGGGCCGCGGACGCCGAGCGCGAGGCGTCCACCGGCCCCCGTGCCCGGCGGGAAGTCGGCCGCACGCTGGAGGGTGTCGCCACGCGTCACAGCGGCTGCGACCACCCGCACCAAGACCTCACTCGAACCGAGGGACGGCTTCGGCACCTCGGCGACACGGACGACCTCCGGCGGCCCGTAGGCCTCGTACACGGCAGCGAGCATGATCAGTTCCTCCTGAGAGAAGGGCCGGACGAGGTCAGCGGTCGACACCGGTCGACGTCCACGACGTGCACCGCTTACTCTCCTTCCAGCGAATGAAACGGGATTCTCATCCCGCTTCTCGATACGATACGGGATGGCGATCCCGTTTAGGAAGGAGTCCCGTGACATCCACCGATCCAGCACCAGCTCCAGCACCAGAACCAGCACCACGGAGCCGACGGTCGGACGCCGTCCGCAACCGTCAGCGCATCGTGACCGCAGCAGCCGCACTCTTCGCCGCTGACGGGCTGTCCGTGTCGGTCGCAGACGTCGCCCGAGCCGCCGGGGTGGGGACGGGGACCGTGGGGCGACACTTCGAGACCAAGACCGAGCTCATCCAGGCCGCCCTCGCCGACCCCATCGTCGAGGTCATCGCGCGAGCCGACCGGGCCGACCGGCTCGAGCCCATGGCGGCCCTGCACGAGGTGTTCCACTCGATGGTCGAGGCAGCCGCAACCCACCGGGGCCTCGGCGACGCACTCGCCGGGCTGGGTGGCTGGGAGGTCACCGCCGCGCTCCACCAGATCGGGGCAGCGGACATCCGACGTGTCCTGGACCGCACACTCAACCGCGCAGCACAATCGGGCGCGCTGCGGGACGACATCACCGCCACCCAGGTACTCCAGCTCGCGATCGCTTGCATCAAGGTGCACAGGGAAGAAGGACGACGATCGTCCGAGATCACCCAGGAGATCGTCCTTCGAGGCCTTCGCCGCTGACCCGCTGAGCGCGAAGGAGCGCAGCGGACCCCGGTCGGAGCTGCACTGGCGGCCCCCCAGGACGGGTGCCGGCGCACCAGGATGACGCCCCCTCCCTGCGCGCCTCCGGCGTGTGCGGATCAGTGACCAGCCAGCGGGCCCACTCAGCGGGCCGACTCAGCGGGCCGCCGAGGAAGGGCACGACGAGCGCGAACAACCGCTCAGCGCCAGGTCCGCGATCGCTGCCATTCGCGGCGCCCCTCCCCCTTCGGTCCCGCCGAACTTCGGCGGCCGGCCACCGTGCGAACCGCGTTTCTTGCGGTTGGCGACCTGGTCGCGCTTCTCCGGGATCGTGCAGCGGAGCGCGGCGGCGGAATGGCACAGGTGCCGCCGCGGACGCGTGGCCGGGTGATCGCGCTGACCAGAATGACACCGCCCGCGGAACGGGCCTGACGCACTGGTCGATGCGCACGCTCGCCGCGTATCTGAAGCGGACCGAGGGCATCAAGATCTCCTTCCACTACGTCGCCCGCGTGTGGCGCGAGGAGAACCTGAAGCTCTTCCCACCACGCTCGCGCCGGCCACCCCGGAGCACCCCACGTGCGCGCACGGCCTCGCCGCATAACCCAGCCGCACCACCCGCTGCGCCCTGCCGACACCAGCTCGATGTCGGCGGGGCGCAGCACTGTCCACCGACCATTGGAGGAACTGTTCGTGCTCATCCCCCGACCGCGCCGCCGCATCGGCCGGCCCCGCCCGCAGCGTCCCGGCCCCCGCTACCCGCACCGCCCGGCTGCCCAGCGCCTGGGGACAGTGATGCCACGCCCCAAGAAGAAGCGCCGCCGCGAGAAGAAACAGCGGATACCGCGCGGAGCCCAAGGCATCCGCACCAGCTGCTGGACGTCCGTACGCAGCCGGTCGCGCTCGGCCCGCAGGCGGGTGAGCTTCTGCTGCAGCTCCTCATTGGTCCGCTTCAGGTCATCGACGACCTTCGGCCGCGCGTCCTCCATACGCACCAAGGCGTAGAACAAGTCCTACAGCCGGGTGTACTTGTGGGTGAGCTTGTTGCGCTTGAGGCCCGCCTCCTGAGCGAGGGACTTGATCGTCAGTTGACCGTCGAAACGCAGAGGTGTGCCCACCAGCAGGCGGATCATCGCGTCAGTGATCGCCTCGATCTCGGCGGTATCGCCGGGCGCGACGGACTCGCCGCCGCCGCGGTCGTCGCGAGCACGCGGCCCACCGTCTCGGCGATACCTGCGGCGGCCGGCGCCGCGGGTGCGTCAGTGCCGTCGGCCTGCTCGCCAGAGGCCAGGGAGTCGTCCGGGGCTGTCGTCATGTGCTGTCCTTGCCGGCCGTGCGCCCTACTGCGGCCTCATGCTCCTGAATGATCTTCTCTCGGCTCGTGCGACAGAGCTCGAGTCGGCGTCGTATCGGGTGGGGCAGGTGTGGGTCGGCGCAGTCGGTGTCGATCTGGGCAAGCTGCTCGTGGGCCCGCCGCATGTGGGTGTCGGTGCGGGAGATGTTCGCGCAAGCGGAGTTGCAGCGGTTCCAGTTCGGCGTGCGCAAGGACGGTTCCGTGCCCTTGGCCAGGTCGGGATCGCACAGCGCCTTGTAGGGGTCGAGGTTGCAGGTCAGCAGTACTTGCGGGTCCTCGAAGATCTGCAGCCGGGGGTTGTTGCCCAGCGCTTTCATCTGACCCTTGGTGGCGAATCCGCCCGCGTAGCGGGCGGTGAACTCCTCCGCAGCGGCGATGTAGCGGTCAGCGGCCGGCCCGCTGACCTGTTCTCCAGCGGATAGCCGGTCGCTGGCTTCCGCCAGCGCGTCCGCCAGGGCCAGCGTCTTCTCGAAGTCGAGGATCTCCAGCATGTCGGCCTTGGTACGCCCGCCGTATGACTCGGCCAGGGAACTTGCGACATGTCCGTACTGCAGGCCGAGGGCGATGCGGCCGCCGGGACGGCGGTAGATGAACCAGGCCACGGTGCGGCGCAGGCGGCGCAGTGTGATCGGCCCGTGAGGATCGGCCGGGATCAGCTCATGCGGGCGGGCGAGCCGAGTGGCGGTCGCGTTCGCCCAGTCGATGAACGACTTGATGCGCCCGACGAACCGGTTCGGGTTCAACCCCTCCGTGCGAATCTCAGCCGGGGCGGGCTCGAGGGTGCGGACAGTCATCGACCGGGGGAACAGCAGGCGATCGTCGTGGAGTTGCTCCAGGACCTTCACGGCGCGGTCGACGAGTTCGATGACCCTCCAGGGCTCGGGGCGAATCTCGCCTCCGGGCCGGGTATTGCCGTCTTCATCGGTGACGCCCTTGACCCCCCACGGAACCGTGCTCCCGCTAGCGCGGTCATCCCACACCGCCCTCCCGTGTATGCGAATCCCGCCCGGCCAGCCAGCGTGGCCGCCTACACTGCGGGCCATGTCCGATGCAGTCGCTGCGCCCCTCCGCCTTGAGCGGTTCCGGCCTGTTGCATCGTTCCGTCTCAATGCGATCACCGGGGTGTTGGTCGGAAGGAACGCCGGCGGCATGGCAGCCATGCTTGACGCGCTCGCGGTAGCGTGTGGCGTGGTTCGGGTTGAGCAGTTCCTGCAGTCCGGCAAGACCATGTCAACCGGCCCGATCCTGCACTCCGTTCTCGCCGTCGACGACCTACGGCAGGTTCTGCACGAAGCGCGGGAGCAGCAACACTCCATCGAGTTCGCGCGATCTCTGCTCAGGTCGGCCGAGAACGCTACTCATCTCCCGTCGATCACGACACCGACCGTCGGCTCGACGCCCATTCGGCCGGCAGACCTGCCACTGTTCGATGGCCTGGACCGTGCCGCTAAGGCTGCTGAGCAGTTCTGGCTTCTCGCTCTCGCCCTCCTGCGCGCACGGCTAGGGCCGGTCCACTACGGCTTCCAGCCGCCAGCCCCTACCCGTCAATTGTCCCCATGCGGCGTGATCCGGCTCGCCGCGCCGCGTGTCCCCCGAGCACCAGGAGGACCGGCCAACTTGCCGTTCTCCTCCAACTCCTGCGTGCTCGCCGCCTGACCCTTTTCAAGAGGCGGCAGCCGCCGCTTTCGAAAGGTAAGTCAGTGGAAGGTCCCACCCTGTGGGTGCTCGCGATGATCGGCTTCATCACCATCGTGTGCGTGATGGGCGCAAAGCTCGCCAGCGACTTCGAGACACTCGCCGAGGCCTGGATCGGCGTACTCCAACGGCTGCGTGAACTCCTGCGGCGACGGCGATAGAAGATCCCAGAGAGGGTCCCGGCCAGCAAGAACGTCCGGGCCTGTAGTGGGCGTGACGCTCCCGTCCGCGGGTCGTTGAACCGGTCGGACGTTCCAAAGCACAGAGAGACCCCGGGCCGCAGATGCCCGGGGTCTCGTATCTCCGACCGCCGCCAGCGGATGCCCAGCCACCAGGTAAACGTGGCGAACAAGGTTGCGCCAGCCGCCGTTGCCGCTCCAGGCACCAGGGCGAACAGCGCTCTCGGTACGAACTGCTTAAGGGTCTTGTCGTGCATCGAGGAACGCACGGCGACTGAGCTCACGTACCGCACGACTTGGACCGGGTGTGCGCCGGTTCATCTCCCCTTGAAGGTGGGAGCGGGTGACGGCGTCGGCAACGTCAGTGGGGGGTGACGCGTGCTGGACGTAGCCGCAGCTGACGGCCGCACAAGGAATCGACTTCGTGGATCGCGACCCACAACGCCCACAACTCATCTGGCACCAGACGCCGCGACAGTTCCTGGACCGCAACAGACTAGCTGCCACAGATCAGCGGATCACAACCACGTAGGACACGCTCTAAGTGGCATTGATGCAGGGTCGAATCTGTTCGTCTCCATCCGGTCCCAGAGTTCCATTCCCGAGATGACGGACTGATGCGCCCGGATGCACCGCTCAAGATTTCCCCAGATTTCGCCAGGAACATTTTGTTCGCTCAAATCCTTCTTGAGCGAATTTACTGCGGAGACATTTTCGCGGGTGCGCGCCTCGATAAGGCGTAGTACCTCGGCGACGGCTTCCTTCAGATCAAGCCCGCGTTGTTTACGGAGAATGGTGATCATGTTGGCCGGTTCGTTTCCCGCGACTTCGACGGAAAGGGAGTGCACATCGTTCGTCCAGCACATTACATCGGCCGCACTATCGATGATTGTTTGATACGACTTGTGATGGAAAACCGAGTCCGGAAGTTCGGCGGCTTCCGCAATCTCAACCAGGTTAGACGAGGGGTAACAAGTGCATTCGTCACGACGCAGTCGCAGGTACTCCTGCACGTCAGGCATGCTTCCTGTGGCCCAGAAAGCATTCTGTCTGGCGTGGCCTAACAACCAGATCTCAAGACTCATACGAAAACGCCGTGACCAGCCCGAAGATCGACCGGGGAATGTGCGTGAGCACAAATCGGAGAGTGCGGCGACGAGAGGATGGTCGACGGTGACCTTATCGCCCTGGATGGTCCTCCACGCCAAATATCGAAGATTGTCATATTCGTCCAGCCGATTCCCGGCTACCGCCGAATTCTGTACATCATCGAGAAGGAAGAACAGGAGGTTCCAGTTGGCGACCACTAGCAAATCCTTGAGGGAGGCCGTAGGGAACCAGTAGGATGTGAAGCCGGCAAGGTATGCGGCATCGAGCTTGGCCAGCGCCTCTTCGCCTTGGATAAGGCCGAATCGAACGCTCCAATCCCGATTATGCCGTTGCGCTTCGATACAATTTGGGTTCTTGCGCGCCTCAAATGGGAGCCGGATCTCCAATCGATGTAAGTTTTCTATTTTGTCGCCCGGATCGCGGGTAAATGCAAAATCCGGCGGAATGTCAGTAATCATCGCATCCTTCCGATGATGTCGATTGGTGAGCCTGTCGCGATAACCGTGAACGTTTCGGTGCTGTGCACCGTCATTGCGGGCGGCCCTGTTCCCACAGCGCGGTGAGCCAGGGATCCGGCAGGGCGAGCTGGTCCAATGGTTGTGAGTCGGGCTCGACGCAGGCCACCACGACGTCACGCATCCGCGCCAGCAGACTGTCCACATAGGACACCGGAACGAAGGCAGGGTCGTACACGGCCGCGAGCCGCAGCGCGTCACCCTCCGGGCGCGCGATCACGGCGAGCTGGGCTGGGAGCTGGAACATCCGGCCCGCGAAGTCGTCTTTGAGCTGATCACTGTGCCGGATCGAGCAGCTCTCGAAGCTCAGACCGTTTACCGGTGCCAGCACCTCGAAAACGACCGATTGCGACGGGCCGAAGGCCGCCAGCATGTCGGGCAACAGCTGGCACAACCCGAGCAGTGGGATGCTGTCGTGCCGTAGGGCCTCGCACAGGTCGCCTCCCGCCGCAGTGAAGGCTTCGCCAACAGGCAGTCCGGGGCGCAGGTGATGGCGCACCAATACCGCGTCGAGGACCAGTCCGACCGTGCGCTCCAGCTCTGCGCTGTGCCGTGCCGCGCTGACCGTCAGCAGTCGCACGTCCCGATCGCCGGTGTCGGCGGCGATGAGCGTGCACAGCACGGCATAGAGCGCGCTGTGCAAGGTGACCCGCTGGGACCGTGCGAAACGCAGGAATGGCTGTGCCTGGGGGGCGGGCAGGACCAGGCTGCGCACCAGCGTGGCGTGCGGTTCGGTCACCGTCTCGAGATGCCACGGCGGCACCAGCTCCACGGGCCCGCATCCCGCGACTTTCTGGGTCCAGTA
This sequence comes from Streptomyces sp. TLI_185, assembly GCF_003814765.1. NCBI lineage: Bacteria > Bacillati > Actinomycetota > Actinomycetes > Kitasatosporales > Streptomycetaceae > Streptomyces > Streptomyces sp. TLI_185. The sequence continues at coordinate 10,503,825 of NZ_RKRB01000001.1, read as the reverse complement.
CAGAAGATCGTCCGGGGCCGGCACCGAGGCAGACGTGCCGAGCAGCCCGCGATAGCTCGGCGGCCCGGGCAGGGCAGCCTCGTGACCGGAGCAGATTTCCTGGTACAGCTGAGAAATTTCACGCTCCACAACGCCGACCGAGTGCCCATCGGACACCATGTGGTGCATGCGCAGCGACAGCAGATGCTCCTGGTTCGGGCCGCTTACCAACTCGGCGGCGAAGACCTTGCCCTGAGCGGGGAGCAGCGGGGTGGACTCTTGCAGCTCGGCGAGCACGGCGGCGATATCGGCCCGGTCCGAGGTGACTACCCGCAGGATCTCGGTCGTTGGTGGATCGATCACCTGGTATAGGTCCTCCGGCTCCCCCACCAGTTGCAGAGTGGTGCGCAGCGCCTCGTGGCGGTTTACAACCTCGTCCACAGCTCGAGCGAGCGCGTTCGTGTCCAGTGGGCCGCTGATGCGGTAGTGACTGCCGAGGGTGAAATCCGGGCCGGGAACTAGTCCCCTGTTGAACTGAAGGTCGTAGGCCCACAACAACATCTGCGCAGGACTGAGCGGCAAAGTCTCTTGGTCCACAGCAGACTCTTGAATGGTGGCCGCCTGCGGTGCGACCGTCTGGTGTGGGGAATCGGCCAGCAGAGCGGCAAGCTGCACGACTGTCGGTGCGTCGAACACCGTCCGCACGGGCAGATCGACACCGAACGCAGTTCTCAGCCGCACCGCCGCCCGCACCGCAAGCAGGGAGTCACCGCCGAGTTCGACGAAGTTGTCGTGTACACCCACCCGGTCCAAGCGGAGTAGTTCGGCGAGGATCTCCGCGACGCGGCACTCGATCGGCAGCACCGGTCGGACGTACGGGGTGCTCAGCGCGGGACGTTCGGCTGGCGGCGCGACCAGCCCGGCGCGGTCGAGTTTGCCGGACTCGGTCAGTGGCAGCTCGGTCAGCACGACGTAGGTCGAGGGACGCTCGTGCTCGGGCAGCCGTCCGGCAGCATGTTCACGCAGATCCGGCAGCAGTCGCTCGATGGCCGAGGCGATCACGTGCCGACGGATCGGCGCGTTGGTCAACTCCCCCTCGCACGGCTGCTGCGGCCATCGCACCGGGAGGTCACCATCGGCCGACGGGGGCAGGAACGCTGCGTCCAGCCCACCGCACGTCCATCCCGACGCCCTGGAGAACCGGACCGTCCAGCCGAGTTCTGCGGCCAACGCGGTGAGCTGCTCCGGACGCACGGCGCTACTGTCGGCCTCCGCGGCCAACTGGCGAAGCGACCCTGCGGTGTGTTCATCGTCGCTGCTCGTCAGCTGCGCGCGTATAACGCACGCGCCCGCGGTGCGCTGGTTGGGCACCCGCAGCACACCGATCGGTTCATCGCCGGTGAGCAGAGCCCGCAGCGCTTCGGGACTTCCCGGCCACGGCACCCACTCGGCGATCTCGATCTCGTTGGCGGGACCGGGGAAGACGACCGCGTCGAACCTGAAGTCGTTCATCTCATTGCGAGCCGCCCCTTGGCGAGGACGGACCTCGACTCTCCGGTCGCCAGCCGCTTGGAGGAACCACCGCGGGTCGACCAGGAAGTGCGGGTCGAGGTCGATGCGCCGCCGCCACAGCTCCCGCAGCGTCGCCACCGGTACGTCGTCGTCGGCACTCGCAAGCACCACGGCGGCGTGCAGAGCGTCCTCCAGGCCCAGATCCTTGACATCACCGAACACCACCCGGCCCTCGGGTGTCGTCGCGCGCAGCGCGCCGGACAGCACGGCGGCCAACTGGTCGGGACCAGAGAAATACGGGGTGACCGAATTACACAGCACCAGGTCGAAGCCGCTCAGCGAGTTCACGTCGCGAGCGTCGCCGTGCCGCAGCTCCACGTGATGCAGGCCGAGCGTGTCGAGCGTCTCCGCCAACGCGTCCAGCGTCGGCCGCGACATGTCGAGTCCAACGACGCGGTCACGACCGGGCGCGAGCTTGGTGAGTAGCATGCCGGTGCCGCAACCCAGTTCCACCAGCGACCGGGGGTTGCCCTCCTCGGCCAGCCGCACCGTATCCGCGACCCACTCGTCCATGTCCTGATCGGACAGTCGCTCTCCGGTGTAGCTACTGGTCCACCCGATCCGCTGGTCCCCATGGTCGAGGTCATCGATAACCGTGGACCAGGATTGCCGCAGCTGCTCGGCCGCCGACTGCTCATCCCACTCCGGGACCACGTAGGCGATCAGACCGTCGTGGGCTGTGACGACGGCATCTCGCACTCCGGGGTGCGTGCGCAGCGCATCGGCGACACCGTCCGGCTCGACCCGGTACCCGTGGATCTTGATCTGGTCGTCCAATCGTCCCCGCAGTTCCACCCGACCGTCGGCCCGCCAGCGGCCGAGGTCACCGGTCCGATAGACCACACGTCGGGAGTCGAGCGGATGCGGCACGAACCGCGCACGGGTCAGCTCGGGGTTGCCGAGGTACCCATCGGCCAGGCTCACGCCCCCGACGCACACTTCGCCGAATTCGCCGGGCGCCATGATCTGGCCAAGTGCGTCGAGCACCCACAGTTCGGTGTTGGCGATCGGGGTACCGACAACGACGTCGGTGCCAGGCTGCAGGGTCGCCGAGGCACACCACACCGCCGCCTCGGTAGGTCCGTACCCGTTGACCAGGTCGACATCCGATAGCACGCGGTAGTGCTCGGATACTAGGTCCGGCGGGCACTGTTCACCCGCGACCATGACCTGCCGCAACGCTGACGGCGTCGTCGTCGCAGTCCCCACGGAGGACAGAACGGCTCGGTACAGCGACGGAGTGAGCACCGTATGGCTGGTCTCACCGTCCGACAATGCCGAGACCAGCTCGCCGACCGCTTGCGCCGTATCGGGAGACAACAGTCGCAAGCAACCTCCGGACAGCAGGGTCCACCAGATGCCGGCCAGGCACGCATCGACCGTCATCGGCGAGACGAGGACGAGCCTGGTGATCGGCGTGGAATAGCGGTGCGCGTATGCCTGCATGGAGTTCGAGATGGCCCCGTGTGACACCGCAACCGGTTTCGGTCGTCCCGAGGTGCCGGAGGTGTGGATGACATAGGCGAGGTCCTTGAGCATGGGATCGCGCTCAAGCCGATCGCCCGCCAAGGCGGCAACCGCACGGCCCACCGAGGGATCATCGAGGTCGATCCGCTTCGCCTTCGACGAGACCTCCTGGTCCTGCATGGCCACCATGAACTGCGCGTCGACGTCGGCCAGCAGGCGTGATAGCAGCGCCTCCGGGTAGGCCGCGTTGATCGGCACATGAACCGCGCCGAGCGCAAAGACGGCCACCTGCACCACGATCGCGGGCACGCCACGCGGCAGCGCGCATGCAACCCGCGTGCCCGGCTGCACTCCCAATCCCTGCAGGTATCGCGCGAGCCGGTGTGCCTGGGCGACCAATTCGGCGTAACTGAGTGATTCACTCAAATCCTGCACGGCAATGGCATCAGGGCACAATTCAGCGCGCTGGCGCAGCAATGCGGGAAGTGGCAGCGCAGGAAAGTCAACCGTGGTCTCGTTCCACGCCCGTAACTCGTTTACCAGGCTTACAGGAAGGTCAGGCATAGTTCATCTCTCAATCACAAAGTAAGTTGCACTGAGCCTTTCCGGGTTGTGGTCGGCTCGGCGGTGATGGACAGCACCCGGGGTCAGCAAGCCGCTCCGAGGCAGAACGCACCCCGCTGCTATCGGCTAGAAGGGACCATTGCAGCGCTTGGGAATCGGTCGCCGTCGCGGCCCTACGGCGACTGTTCAGCCAGGTCGTAGCGGACTGGGCGCTATGTGCATGCCCAGCGCGTCATGCAGGAATCGGATTTGGCCGCATCTTGCCGATCCACAGGAGTACTCAGAAGGCGCGCATGATGAACGTACGCCGGATCGCGCGGCCCACGCGTCCCCATGACCAGTTGCGGGGCGCCGACGGCGAGCTTCAGGGTGTCGCGGCTGGCTCTACGGATACGCCCGCGTCCTGCTGACCGTCGGCGAGGACGGCACGGCCGAGGGCCAGTTGCTGGGCGGCACAGTGTCGTTCATGTCCGCGCGTGCCCACGCAGCGCCGACGTTCGGCAACCCCGCCCACTGGGCGGCCGGCCTTCCGGAGAAACCGCGGACGGGCCGGCACCGGAGGTGGAACGCTTCCTCGGTGGCGTCGGTGATCCGCTGAGGGCTGTTCCTCGCCCAAAGCGCGGTGCCGGACGCGCAGATGACGACGGTCGGCGACGTGGTGCACCTGGTCGACGTGGTGACCGGCTCGGCAGGACAGCGATGGCACGGCGTCCGGCTGGGCGAAGGAGCCGCGACCGTCGATGAGGATGGTCGGGGAGCCGGTGAAGCCGATACGTTCGGCCTCCGCCTGGTCGGCGACGACCCGGGTGGTGACAACGGTCCTGGCCATGCCGGTGGCGTGTAGCGCGTGCCGCAGCCGCTGCTCGGCAAGATGCCGGTTGCGGCAGTCAGGCACGACGAGGACCTCGATCTCCATGTCCTCAGGATCGCGCACCCCGCCACCGTACGACGCCGCACGGACGGCCACGCCCACGTCATCCATCGACGGCGCCCCTGCTCGTCGCTTTCGGCTCAGGTAGCCGGCCCGTTCGAGGCCGGCCACGATGCGCTGGGCGGTGCGCTCGGGGATGTAGCAGGCGGCTGGCGCTGAGAACGATCATGCTCGGCCTGGGCGCGGCCGACGTTCCTCAAGTCCGTGATCCTCCACGACGGACCGGGAGAAGCGGGCGAATGCATCCCTGCCCGCGTCGAACGTGGCGCGGGCCTCATGGAGAGCCAGGTTACGGCGTTCCTCGTCCTCCGCCGCCCGACCGCGCCACGGAGCGCGACGGATACGTTCGACAAGCAGACGGAACTCGTCGTTCAATATGCGGCCGCAGACGTAGACCTCCTGTGCCGCGGCCGCCGCAGCGTCCGGACCGTTGAGCTGGACTTCGACCAGCAGCTTCCTCAGTTCCCGGACAGCACCACTGATCTCCTGTTCAGAGAGCCGCAGGTTGCGGCTGGTGAGCAGGAATGAGCTGGCGGGTCCGTCGACTGCCCCCAACCCGACCCGGTTCAACGCGTCGTCGATCGGCTCGGCTGCCTGCTGAAACAGCCGGTAAGCCGCACGCCGTTCCTCTCTGAGCTTCTGCGCGTGTTCTATCCGCCCGCGCTCGCGAGCCTGCCGCCCGGCGGCAAGGTAGGCGAGACCCGCCGTTCCCAACGATCCGACGACACCGATTCCTGCGCCCGCTAAGGCGGCGATTCCCTGGTCCATGAGCGGCATCCTGAAGTACGCACGCGGCCGACATCAGCAGAATTCGCCGCCCTGGTCTCATCGTTGGTCAGTGGCGCGGGCGCCAGCGGGTGAAGACGCTCTGGTCGTCGCCGACGCCGAGCCGGAAGGGCAGGGCGATGCGGTCGCCGAGCTGCTGGTGCATCTGCCAGGTCCGCTTGAGCAGCATCGCGGCGATGCCCTGGCCGCGGGCGACGGCCAGGCCGTGGATCTTGGCGACGAACAGGCTCAGGACCATGGCCATCTCAGCGGCCGACGGCGCAACACATCCCGCTGCGCATCGTCAACACGCGGCACGCCCGACTGAATTTTCCGTTCCCCAGGGGGCTGATCGACGATCACCCCCGATGATGGGGCCCCGGAGCAAAGAATCAAGCAACGCTGGGAGTACGGACATGGCCGTGGAGGCCGGCACGCAGCAGGAGGAGCGCATCGCGGGACGAGTGTGGGCGGTACGCCTGGACCCCTACGGCCGCCCCTCCGCCGGCACGGTGAGACTCTCCTGCTCCCGCCCGGCCTGCGCCGATCGGCGCTTCCCCGGTGGCACCGCTGCCGGGCGCAAGGCAGCGGTGGAACACGTCAACACGCACCTGGCCCACATCCGCGAGGGCGGCGGGCCGCGCAGCGAGGCGTGGTGCGCCTGCCGCGCCGCCGACTGCGCGTGGCACACCCCTGACCCCGACACCGGACCCCGCGGCGGGGCACGGCCGGCGGCGGGGTCAGTGCGCTGCGGCGGCCCGGTGACCCTGACGGTGTACGCGGACCGTGCCGGGCGGCTGTGGCGGATCGCGGAGATGTGCGCCCGGTGCGCGGCCGCCACTCCCGACTGCCGTGTCCTGGACACCGCCTCCCTCCCGGCCCGCGCCACCCCGGCCGGGACGCGCCAGGCGGCAGGAACGCCAGCCGCGGAGCGACCGGAGCCCGCAGGCGGCACGGTCCCTCGCGCCCGCGCAACCTCACCGGGTAATACGTCCCGGCGGGCGAAGCGGTCGGGGAAGATCGCACAGCGGATCGTGCCGCGCGACCTCGAGCCTGACGCCCTGCGGGTGGAGCTCACCGAGCTCGGGGATGCGTTCCGCGTCTACCAGCAGCGCACCGAGCCCGACCTCGCCCTCCTCGCCGAACTCCACGAGCGGAAGGCCCGCGCCTTCCGCCAGTGGGCCGACGTGAGTGGCGACGGCTCCCTGCGCCACGAGGCGCACCGGGCCGAGAAGGCCGCGCAGACCACCCGCGAGATGCACACCAACCGTGGCGGCCGGCCCGTCGGCGACACGGCGGACGACGGGCCGGCGGTGGAACGGCTGCTGACCCGGCAACAGGCCGCGCACGCCCGCACCGTGCTGGACACGTCACCGCCCGTGCCCCGCACCCGGAGCCCGAGGTACACCTGGTGGTGCTCATGCTCGCCCTGCGGGCCGCGCGCGCCGGAACCGGGAACGTCACCAGCCAGGACCTCACCGGCTGGCTCCAAGGCGACGCCGAGCGAGTACTTCAGCAGTTGGTCACGGCTGACTGGCTGCGCCTGCCCGGCACCGTCGCCGAAGTGATGGCCGCCCGTCCCGAGGACCCCACCGCGTTCACCATCCCCACGCTGCTGCCCGACCAGCCCCGCCCCCTCACCATCGCCAAAGCCCACCGGTCAAGGATCTCCGGCTGGGCACAGAAAGTCGTGGGCGACCGCAAGATCCGAAAGAAGAAACCGGTCGCCGCCACCCGGCTCCTGGCCCTGTACACCGCCGCCCACACCCGCCCCGACGGCCGCCTCGGACACGCCGAGGACGGCGGACTCCCCCTGGACCAGGTCGCCGCCTTCTGCGCCCTGCCGCCCGGCCAAGTCGCCGAGCACACCGAGCTGTTGGTCGCCGCCGACTGGCTCGCCGAAGCCGACACTGCCGGAGGAAGGCTGCGTGGGCAGCTCACCGAGCGCGTCCTGCCGCTGGGCGGGCTGCTGTAGGAAGCCGGCCCTGGCCGCCCGGCACGACGAGAACGACCAGGATCTGGGGTTCCCGCCGGTGACAAGCCACTGACAGCCCTGGGCTCCGGTGGTCGCGTAGACGAGGCCGCTGACGCCGATGGGGTCCAGCTGTGCCAGTCAGTCCTCGCCCACCTGGATCAGTACGGCGAAACGGCGGCCGTCGGTGCCGGCAACGAAGCTTTCGAACGTACAGCCGGAGATGTCCGACAAACTGTCGCTGTCGCCGTTGGACCACCATTGCGCTGCCGACCCGAGGAGTTCAACGACCTGCCCCGCGACGACAGCGGCCTCGGCAGGGTCCATGAACACGACGCGGGACCACACGAGGCACTGGGAGGCAAGGCGCCCCAGGACAGACTCAGCCCTCCCCGCGTCGATGCCGTCCAGTGCCTCCTCGACCTGCTCAACGGGCGCTGGTCCCGTCGAATCGGAGGTTTTCTGTTGCCAGTCCTTCCGGCACAGCTGCCTGAACAGGGTGTGCACTTCAGCGGCCACAGCGGCCACGACCCCGCTCGCGCCACCGCTCGTCGGCCGCAGCAGCCCAGAGCGGACGTACACGCGCCCCTGATGCGAGAGGCGCTTCATCAGCACGGACAACTCGTCGCCCCGCCGGGCCATGTCAACGCTCCTTCTGCGCGAACAGCGTCGCGATCCGCCTCTGCCTGCCCTCCCCAGGCTCCTGCACCATCCGCGCGGAGACCAACAGCCCGGCCTGGCCCAGCAGTTCCACGATCCGTTCTGGCGGCAGCAGAGGGGATCGTCGGGGAGAGGCGGCACAGCGGGCGGCGGGCGACCGAAAGGTCGACAGGCGCCCGCTGTGGTCATCCTGCCACCTCGGGCCAGGGCTCCCGCCCGGCCCACGGGTCGGACTGCCCAGCTGCGGGCGGAGGTATCCGAAACCCCTGCCGGACGCGGGGTGGGATCAGGCGCTGCGGGGCCTGCGTGCCGCTGGCTTCTTCGTGGTCTTCTTGGCCGGCTGCTTCTTTGCGGTCTTCTTCGGCAGCTCGTGAACGTCTGCCTTCTCGCCGCAGGAGGCCTTGGCCTGCTGGACGGACTCGGTCAGGGCAGCCATGAGGTCGAGGACCTGGCCCGGCTGCTCGGGCTCCGGGGCTTCGGGCAGCGGCTTGTCCTCCCGCTTCGCCTCGATGATCTTCGCCATAGCCTCGGTGTAGGCATCGGTGAACTCGGGACCTTCGAGGTCGTCCCGGGTCATGCCGTCGATGAGGGCGAGCGCCCCCTCGATCCAGCACGATGAACCGGTTGCCTCGAACGATGAGCTGCGTGACCTTCTCCGCCAAGACGGTCCATTTTCGATCTTGAGGGCCTGTTCGACCCGTATGCTCCAAGATCGGTTGAGATACGGCTTCGCAGGTCAGGCCGGGTGATCTGCCGCGCATGGTCTGGCGCGTCTGACTCCACACCTTCCCCTCGGGAACGCCGCCGCTTGCAACTGTGCGTGAGGGATAAGCAGTTGGCAGACTGGCGAGCCGCTTTGGGCACTTCCTTGTTGCGTGCGCGCGGACCTACGCTGCTTCGGTGTACAGAAGTTCACAGCCAGGCATCAGCCCCGTCACCCGGGAGAGACCGTGAACGTCCCGACATTGATCGTGTTGGGGGCGGCGGGCGGTCTGCTGCGTGAGGCCGTGGACCTGTACAGCCGACTCGTGTCCTGGCGGGCCGAGCGCCTCAGCCATCGGCGGGGAGGACGACAAGCCCCGCTGTTCTCCGACTACTTCGATCCCACCGTCGACCTCTTCATGCCTGTCGTGCACATCGTGATGGGTGCCGGTGCCACGGTGCTGTTTGGCACCACGGGACAGATCAGCGGTGAGTACGCCGCTCTCGTCGTCGGCATGTCGGCACCTATGCTGCTGACCCAGCTCACCCGCGTCGAGACGGTGAACGATGCGCTGACGGCCGACCGGCGGCCGGCGGAGACTGCCGGGGAGAGCGCAGCGCCTTCGGCTATTGGTGCCGACGGCTCCAGTGCCGCAGCAGCCGCAGGGCCCGGCGCTTCCCCACCCCGAACGCAGCCCCGGCCCCCGCACTCCGCGTCTCCGCCCGGCCCTGCCCAGTCCGCCGCCCGTGCCGAAAGCCCGTTGCCCACGGGGCCGATGTCATCGCCCCGGCCGCCTACCCCGGTTGCTCGCGCGCAGGAACCCGCCCCCGACGGACCGCCTGGGGACCGAACACAGCTTTCGGAGTCCCTGCGCTCTGGGGACACTCCCTTCTCGACGGACCCGGCCGACGGCGCGGGATCTGGCCTCGATGGTGGCGGCGCGCAACGATGGCAGCAGCGGACGATCGGGGAGGAGGGGGCATGAACAGCGTTCCGCAGCACCTGCACAGCGAGGACCGCCAGGATTTCGAGCAGATCCTCGATGAGGCGCTGCGTTCCACCCTGCCCCGGCCGGAACAGGCCCCTTCCGGTTCTGCGGCCAATCCCGGCGAACGGCGCCGGCCGACGCCGTCCACCCGCGAATCCAACCCCCGCTCGGCAAGCGCCGACCACCATCGCCGGGCAGGTCTGGGGCCGCGGCCCGCTGCGGCCACCGTGCGCGCCGAACGACCGGGCGGCCGCCGGATCAGTAACGGCGTCGCGGCGCGGCGGTGGGCCGGAATGTCCTACGGCCGGCGTCTGCTGGCAGCAGTCTTCGGCCTGCACGTCCGTCCAGACGTACCGAAGACAGCCGGAGCGGCGGAGGAATCCACACCGCCCCCGGAGACGACCGAGGCGGCCGGATCCAGTGCATTCGCCGTCTTCGCCGCTCCCGCCACCGTCCTCTCCGGAGCAATCACCGCGATCTGCTTCCTCGCCGGCCTCGTCCTGAAGATGTTCAGCTCCGGGAAGGCGTCCGCCCGGCCCATGTTTTCCGCAGGCTGGGTGTTCGGATCCGTGACGGTCGGCTTGATCATCATCTGCATGATCGTCCAGCTAGTCACAACTCTGCGTAAGAGGCCCTCGCCCCATGCCGAACCGTACGGCGAGAAGACGCCCCGGCCGCCGACCGCCCGTGTATCCGGCTCCGACGCTGTCGGAGCGCAGCTCAATCGCGAACAACTGCGCACCATGGCGCTCAACGCCACCGCACTCATCACGGTGGCCGCGGCGGCCGAGTACCAGCACTACGTGAAGGTCCGCGAGGAACTGCGCCAACCGGCGCCGTCCACACCGCCGTCCACCCGCGGACCCGGCTCCGCAGGCGAGCCGGCAGCAGGGATCGCCACCACCCTCGGCGAGGCCGCCGGGGCCGGCGCGGGCCTGGGCGCCGTCGCGGCCGTCGTCACCCCCGTCCTCGCCGGAACGGCCGCGGCGATCTTCCTGCTCGTCGGCTACATCGTCGGGCTACAGTCCATGATCACCGCCGGATGGGTTTTCGCCGCCGTGACCGCGGCCGCGATCGTCGTCGCCGTTGTCGGACTGCTGCTCACGGCGCTGCGCACCCAGTCCTCGCTCGAATCGGGACCGTACGGTGAACTGAGCGGGGAAGTGGCCCGGGCCAGAGAAGCCTGGCACGAGGCACTCCTAGAGCGCGGCATCTTGCCATTCCTGCGGGAGGCGCTCGCCGACCCCGGAACGTCCGCGGCACTGCACAGCACGACAACGGCGTCGACCAGCCGTATGCCGCGTCTCGGCTACGACCAACCGGGCTTCCGCAGCCCGGACGACGGTGCGGCTCCCGGCCCGCGTCCGAGCTTCACCAGCCCGGACTACACCAGCCCGGACTTCGGAGGCCCGGAACACCAGCCGGAGTAACAGTCAGCTTGCGTCATCCCATTCCCGGGGCTGGGAGGGACAAGTCCGTTACCGTACCGCCCCGCTCTCATCGAGAGCCTCACGGCCAAGACCGGGCTGGATCTCCAACCGACGTGACCTCAGCTGCTGAAGATCGCTAGTGCCAATGGCCACGGCTGGCGATCAGCGCCACACTGCTCTGCCCGCTCTGCTGCTCCGTCGTTGGCTTCACCTCACGTGCTTGGCAGACTGCTCTTGCACACAGTGACGGGAGGCATGAGGTGGGACTGGCCGACTCCTTCGGAGCAACGGTGCTGGTGGAACGACACCTTCTCGCGCTGATCGATACCGACCCTGAGATCGAGGAGCCCTTCTCTCGTCTCCCTCGGAACGGGTCGTTTCTCGTCCACGAGGGTTCCGTCGTAGTCGCGTCTGCGCTGGAAGACCAGATGGCTCGGGTTCGGGTGGAGCTGTGGGACTCGATGCCGGACGCACCACCCGGAGATGCGTATCAGAGCATGGGCGAGCCGGCCCCCGTCACCTTCGATTCTGAACAGATCCAGCTGATCAACCTGATGCGTGAGCCTTCCGGAGACGAGTACGAGCTGGCGGATGCGGGGCCGTATCAGGTACGCGTGTGGGTGGGGCCGCAGGAGGAGGATCCGGAAGAAGAGCTTGAGGCATATCGGCTCTTCGAACGGTTCGTGATCCAGTTGTGGCGTTGAGTCGTCAGGCGGGGCGGCCCTCACGGAACCACCCCGACTTCGCGGACTACTTCACCTGCACGTAGAAGGCGTCGCCGTCCAGGATGCGAGCGTCGTTGTACCAGGCTGAGAGTTGAGAACCAGCCTTCTGGTTATCGGTGCTGTCCAGTGCTCGTGCGGAGAAGTTGCCTTGGGCTTTGTAGGCCCCTTCCTTGGTGGTAGCGAAGGGGTACTCATCACAGTCCTTGTCCTGACTGGAGTAGTTCGGCCAGTTTGCCCGGCAGACCGCCCGAGCGGTGTCGCGGTTCTGCCTGCGCAGGGTGGTGTCGTAGAAGATCCGGTGCAGCGGCTTCGCCGACGGTGCGCCGGGGACCGCCTTACCCGCCTTGGTCGGGACGGTGTTCTCGGGATGGTGCTGAGCGTCGTAGATGTGCTGTGCCGTCTCGTTGACGGCGGCGTTGCTGCGGTCGTACGTCAAGGTGTTGCGGGTGTTGGTGAAGATGCTGCCCGTCTTGTACTTCTCATAGGAGGCACTGTCGAACCGGACACTGATCTTGGGCTCGGGCAGCTGGACGTTCTTGTTGTCCTTGGCGATGAAGAAGGTTGCGGGCACGAAGTCGAACTTGTGGACCTTGTCCCGGCCGGTACCTGAGGCTGCGTCCTCGTCGAAGGTGAGCAGTTCCATGCTCTCCCTCTTCCAGTTCTTGATGCTGGCGTCCTCTTGCGCCGCGCCGACCTCACCGCGGAAGCCGCCCGAGATCTGCGTGACGCCCCCGTGCTTCTGCCCCTTGTGCAGGATGGGGCCGGTCCCGCTCGACTGGTTCCACCGGTTGATCAGGAACGTCGTCGAGTCCTTGACGGTGCCGGTGGTCTGGATGTCCTCGAAGTACTGGTCGAAGCTGACGCTCCGCTCGCCCTGGTAGGCGAAGCCGATGATCGTCTCGACATAGGTGAGCGTGCCGACGGGCTCACCGGTACGCACGTCCGTGCCAACGACCTGAACCGTTCCTCGCCGGCACAGAGCGAAGTGGTTCTTGACCCACTCGGGCTTGCCCGCACTGTTGCCGTGTCGTACGCATTCCCCGTGCGTCACGTCGTGGTAGTCGAAGTCACCTCCGCCCGGAGGGCGCGGGTTTGAGGCGCGGGCGACAGACGGAGCGATGCCCTGGGCGTCAGCCGCAAGTGAATCGACTTGTTCCAACGGCGTGTAGGTCGCCGTGTAGTTGATATCGGATGCAGTGGGCTCAGTGGCACTGACCGCCGTCGCCGGTGAAAGAAGCACAGCGAGTGCGCTCGCGATGGCAGGCAGAGCCAGTCTGGCAGGTCTCACACATACCCCCTGTAGATCTTGGTCGCGATCAATGTAGCTAAGGGGTGATGGTCGGCCCGTCCGCGCGCCGCAGGGCATCCGAAAGGTGATCAGAGCCACATAGCGTGTCCGGCCCGTCGCACAAATGCCCTGCAACCAGAGCTTGTTGGGCGCTGTCGTCGGCCTGTCTGCAGCAGTCGCACGATCACCGGCAACGCCGTGCGGGACGTAATCCACCGATTCAACGAGTCGGCTTGGACCGTCTGGACCCTCGATGGGCAGGAGGCCGTCCCGCCAACTCAGCCCTGACGACGAGGACTTCCTTTCAGAATGCTGGGTTCTTTCGGGCGAGGATCATGCAGTGGGCGAGTTGGAGGAAGGCGTCGTGCATGTCATTGCTGGTCTTCCAGCGGATCCGCAGGCGGCGGGGGCTGTGGAGCCAGGCGACGGCGGACTCGGCGACCCATCGGACGCGCCCCAGTCCCGAGGCCGTGCGATTGTCCGCGGCGGGCGATCCTCGGGACGATGCCGCTCGCGCAGGCGGCGCCGATAGCTGTCGTGGTCGTACCCACGGTCGGCATACAAGGTGCGGGGCTTGCGCCTGCGCTGCTCCCCACCTCCACCACCAAGAACCGCGAACCAGCCCCTAACCATGGAACTTGAAGTCGCCCTGACTTCGTCCCATCCGACAGGAGGTGTCGAGCGAAGAGTTGTGGCCCTATCCTGCCTATATGTTCAACGGGGGATATCCGCCGCCTGGGCCAGCTCGCCCGGTCCGCGAACTGCGCCAACTGGTGCGTAGCGACTTGGAGTGGTTCGACTCCCTTCCCGCCAGGGATGACCCAGAATGGGCTCATTTGCGAACAGCCGTCCTCTATGCATCGCTGCGATGGCGAAACGCTCGCGCCAAAGCGAATAACGTTGCGGCCGTGCCTATATTCCTGTGCAGTGCCGGCGGGTTGGCCTCATGGCTTGTAATTCTTCCCCTATGGGCGGTAGACAAGGGAGAGGTTCAGCATCAAAAAGCCCTGTCTACAGTCGCATTATTAGGGGCGTTTTTCATCGCTATTATCGCGTCGACCATGGTCTACTTCATGGTCCGAAGACGCAGGGCCAGTGCTCCCGAAGCACTGACGGTCGATGTGTTGCTTCCTGCCTGTTCCCTGGCTGTCGCCCTATACCTAAGCAGGGTCAGTCCGCGAAGTCTGGTTTTGCTTGGCGCGTTCGGCTGCGCGGCAGCGTGCTGTCTCTGGATTTCCGTGTGGTTCGGAGCCTTGCTCAGTGACACCATCACCAACAAGGTAATTACCCGTCGATGCCTTCCGTTCGACGGATTACTGATCGACGTCGTACACCTTACCGCTGATTTCCACCGCAGCAGCCGTTGGCGTCTTTCCGCCAGAGCGGCCCGGCTCGCCTGCGACCGCCTCGAATCGCTCGCCTTGGCCTCGGGCAAGGCGATGACCGCGCCAGGCCGGGCATCACCCCGCGCGAGAAACGAACTGCGACAAGACGGACTGCGGCTGGCTGCTGTATTTCGCGCCCACCAGAAGAAGGTAGCTACAACACACACCGTGGAAGACGCGGACAGGATTGTCGCATCTCTGTTGGTGGCGGTCGAAGCACTTGCCACAAGCGACCGAGACACGCTACTGGCGCATGCTCCGGACTCGGTGCCGGTCGTGCGCAGGCTATACAGCGCCCTCATGCGCACCTGGCCGCCCCTGGTAATGATTGCTTCCGGTGTCGGACTACCCTTCATTCCGCTCCTGGCTGATCAACCCGCGGCGGCAGGGAGCCTCCGCTGGAGCCTCATCGTTGCTGGCGTGCTCAGCATCGTCGCCGGGCGAGACACGGCCGGGCAGGTCGGGGGAATCCTCGACAAGGCGCTTCCCTGGCGAAAGTGACCGGCAGCGAAACTGCTCAATGAGACGGACAGCACCACAAGATCCCCGACAGCTGAGGCGGTTTGAGCCGGGCTCCGGCGACCAGTCTGTAGCGGCCCCGGCTAAGGCCGCATGGACAGGGCGGGTTTCAGTTGGAGACGTCCGTCTCCAGGCGAGGTTCGCCGAGTTCGTCATGCATGGCGTCACGCAACTCGCGCAGGACGGTCCCATAGGCGTCGATGACGTCCGCCAGTTCTGGGGAGTCGGGCTTGGCTCCGGAACCAACGACGTCGCGGAACGCCTTCAAGCGGTTGAACGCCAGGTCGGCGGCTGCCACGACGGGCTCGCGGCCCGACAGTACGACTCTCTCCCTAACCGCGTAGACCTGGTGGTTGCCGAAGGCGGCGCGTGCGGCGAGATCTCGTGTCACCTCGACCGGGTGACGGCCGTAGGCGACCGCGAACAGGGATTCCTGGGCGAGGTTGAGGGCGGTGAGGAACTCGCCGTAGAGCGCGCCCTGTGTTCCAGCGCCTGGCTCTGGACCTCTCGGCCCCAGCGGGCCCGGTCGGCCAGCAGGGTTGAGCCGACTCCGACAACGGCACCGAGTAGTCGATCTTGGCCATCGTGGGCAGGAAGACCGTAGGTTGCCCCAGGCAGAATCGGTCATTATTCCAGGTCACGGGGGCTGACACCGCTGGCCGAGACGTAGGCCGACGCGTGGAAGGACTGGGTGGGGCATCGGAGCCGCAGCCGGCGCAGCAGGCGAGTCGGCAACTCCTCCTGGTTCGAGCGCCCATCCCTGGGAGTGGCACCTGAGGCTAGGCTCCGCAGACGTCGGTCGACCTGTCGGCTCGCGGCCCGCAAAGGTTCGGGTTACCGCTGGAACCTTTGACTACCAGTTGGACAACATCCGGCTGTGGCCCCCGCTGAAGCCTCACGGTGTTCCCTACAAAAAGACCGTCCTCGGTATCTTCTTCTGGTTCCACGGTCCGGATTTCGCCACTGATACCTTTGGCGGACTCACTGAACTGAATTTTCGCCTGACCGATACACATGTGACTGGGATCATCCGGACATGGGCCCTTATTCCAGGTGTACGTGCCACTACGGTCTGCCTGAACGACTAGGGTTGCTCCGTGGCCTTGCCAAATGCCGATAAAGGGCGCAAAGTCGTCAACCGGCTTCCCGAGTTTTTGGATATACGCTTGTAGCGCCGTCGCCGTGTCATCCAGCGCGTGCGTGTCCGACAGGATGTTGATGTGGGAGCAGGATGCTCCCAGGGTTACGGCCAGAGCCTGCTGCAAGGCGGGTTCTTGTGGCTTCTGCTGACCATTTAGATGAGACAAGGCATCGCTGCCGCTCTTTAGTGTAGAGAGAAAGTGAACCAGTTGTCCTGGCGCGGCGCGTTCGATGATGCCTCGAGCAATCGCCACTGCCAAGATTTTATCGAAGCCCATCGTGCAGCGCTCCAGCCGAGACGCTACTTGGCTGCCAGGGCGAGCACGTTCTGTTCTGGCACCAGATTCAAGGTAGCCTTGAGAAGAGTTACTGTCGACAATTCCGTCATTACCCAGGTCGATGTCACCGAGGTCGAACATAAATAGTTTTCGGCTGATGCTGACGTCGCCCGCGAGCTGGGTTAGTGGCGCACTTACCGGCAAGTAGGGGATGTCCTTACACCCGCTCGGCAGGCTGATCTTTCGATCATGTGGCGCCAGACAGATTGAACCATCAGTGCCAGAGGGTGGCAGCGGCCACGCCGCTCGCAGGTTGCGGCCCAGGATCGGTTCCATAGCGCGGGCGGTGGAAGTGTAACCAAAAGGCGACCCCAGAAAGGGCGTATCGAAAGTTACCAGGCCGCCGATAATAGTGCTGGCATCCTTTCCGTCTTTACCCATTCCACCATACCGGGCATCTGCAGCGAACTGAGTGGCCAGCCGCCCAATGAGTGGGCGACAACAAGAACCTTGCCGTTCCCATGCGCTTGCGATACCTGCCGCAAGTAGTCCGCCAAGCAGGCGGCGATCTCAGGATTGGCGGCCCAATGAAAGTTGGCCGCCTGATAGTCGAACGCCAGCAACTTCACGCTCTCAATAGTCCTATTGAGCCTTTTCTCTAGACCATTTTTGACCGGGTTCATATTACCGGCGTTGCCGGTCCAGCCATGCACAAGAACGACGGGCTGAACTTGCGGTGAAAGGTTGTCAGGCTGGTCGCTCCTGGGTGACTGCCCTTGGCAGCTCGGTGGCTCTGCCGAGGCAGCGGTCGCCGGGGAAGAACTGGGCCAAATCAGCGTGCTTACGATCGCCGCGACGATGCCGAAGTTGCCGAGCCGTTTCACTTGGTCTCCGATGTGATCGCGATCAGCCAGCGCTTATGAGACTTTAGGAGTGTGGCTCGCCAAGAGGAATTTCTTCCGCTTTCGTCGACGAGGGCAAAGGTGGCGGTCGCCGAGTCGTCCGCGTTGACACGCATCGTCCCTGGCTCGGCCTTGAGCGAACGCAGGCTTCGTAGCTGTCGTGGCAATCCTGGAGGTAGCTTCTGGCCCGGTGGAAGTTCCAAGGCAGCCGCTACACGGGAGGGATTGCCGCTATGGAGGTCATCCGCGAGCCGTTGCACCTGAGCCACGTCCTCCGGCGAGGTCGTTGGCGTGGGCTGTGGCTTCGGCTCACCGCCCGAGCACCCCGCAGTAACGGCCGCTGACAGCGCGATACCCAACACCGCCAGCACTGACCTTACGGCTGGTTTCCATCCCATTGCCGCCCACGCTTTCTCCGGTCCAGGTACTGAGGGAGCTTCTAAATGTAAACAGAGACGCTAGTCTTGAGCACCGTAGATAGAGAGCTCAATGGTGTACACACCCGGGATGTTATTGCATCCGAATTGTTTAAACTTCAATTCATCTACCTGACGGCCCGGCCCGGGAAGATAGAATTCGAAATACATTTCAGCTGGATGGGCGCGCTTGCTGTGGAGTTCGGTAAACACGTACATGTCAGAGTCGCGATAACTGGCGCTTCCGCAGAACACATCGTAATTGGCCGGGCTCGACCTCAGGGCGTACCCGCGTTTTTGCAGCTCAGCCACTAGCCGGCTCACTATCTCGCCCTCGGCGCCAGTGGCTGTATAGATGTAATTGGTGCTGCAGCCGGCATCCGTAATGATCGCGAGGCAGTCAAGGGTCTGATCGGTGCGTTGGTATTTCATGGCCTTGAACTGCGGCACCATGAGGCGGTCGGCACAATACGACCCGAGTAGGACGAACAGGATCAGCCCGGCTAAGATAAGGATAACTTTGCGCATTTGATAAACTAGTTACGTTCTACACTGTACAGAAAGTGTAACGCAATTACCATGGTTTACCATTACGTTTGAGCTCCTCTCGATGCCCGACTCCTATTCTTCCGGACAAAATTGCGGCAGAGGATGGGTTACCAACCGCGCCAGCAATCATTCCACGAGCCGTCTAGGGCTCAAACGGAAGCGACAGCACGGCTAACCTGAATGGCCGTGCCTTGAGATTATTGCTTTGTCTCGCCAAGAAGAGTGATCGAGGCATCCCTGACGGCCCGCCCTGTGCTGAGCTGCCGCGACGCGTCCGCCAACGTGCCGCGGATGCGGCCAGGGCGCCCCAGACGGAGCATGGAAGTGGAAGCTGCTCGATCGACACTCCGTCGCCTCGGGACTGCCCATGACAGACTCGCAAGGACTCCACTGCGCCAATGGGCATGAGCTTGAGCCTGACCAGCCGGCGTCCAAGTTCTGCACCACGTGCGGCGCGCCCATGGTCATCACGTGTCCCAACGGCCACGAGGTCCAGCCCGCTTCGTACTGCATCGTGTGTGGCGCGGCCTTGCCTCCCACCGGACTGTCGACCTCTGGTGACGAAGGCACCGTCACCACTTCCTACACGGAGGTCAGCGGTGAGTCCGCGGACGCCGACGCCGGGGACACAGCTGCCCTGGCCGGAGCACAGGCCTCAGGTCGGTCCCCGCCCGAGGCACCGCCACCGATAGGTCCAGGGAAGCACCGACGTGGGCCGTCTAACCGTGCTATCGCCGGCGGGGTACTCGCCGCCATCATCATCGGCGTCGGGGCGTACTTCGGTATCACCCAGCTGACGAGTTCGGGCACGGACAAGCCGGCCAGCGTGACCTCGACAGGGTCATTCGCACCGTCCACGGAGGAGCCCTTGCCCTCAGCGCCGGTGGAAACCGAAACCTTGCCCTCTGCGCCGACAGGGCTCTCGCAGACGCCGCAACCCAGCAGACCTGTCGCGCCGCCGCCATCGGCGACAGCTGGCCCGGCAGACACCGTTGAGGCGTACTTCGCTGCTATCAACGCCGGTGATTACAAACAGGCTTGGGATCTGGGAGGAAAGAACCTCACCCACGGGTCGTACTCGGCCTTCGTGAATTCATTCGAGGGCACCGCCTACGACTCGGTCACCGTCATCTCTGTTGCCGGCAACACCGTGGGGGCCGAGCTCGACGCAACGCAGACGGATGGATCACGCCGTTACTTCGCCGGCACGTACACCGTCCGCAGTGGCGCCATCGTCGCGGCCAACATCCACAGTCAATGACCGTCAAGACCCCCGACCCACGCCGGAAGCGTCTGGATCCGGCCCGAGTCAGGGGCTGGGCGGGGATGAGGTCCGGGACACAAGGAGCGTGACGGATGATGGCAGAACGAATTAGCTGCCCGAACTGCGGCGCATCGATAGTGTCAACTGCCGCCTTCTGCCCGGAATGCGGCCACCGCCAGGCGAAGCCCGGTGCTGGCGCCGCGACGCCCCCCTCAGGGCACATCCCGGCTCCGCCCCCGCCGCCCGGACGGCCGCCTACCGGCGAGCCACCAGCGGGCGCCCCGCCGCCGCATTTCGGCCCGCGGCCGACACCCGCGAAAGGGTTCTGGGCGGGGCTGTTCGACTTCGGCTTCACCACCTTCGTCACGCCCAAGGTCATAAAATTTGTCTACGTGGTGGTGACGATCAGTATCGGGCTGACCTGGATCTACTGGCTCTATCTTGGGTTCCACGCCTCGCCCAGCCTGGGCATTCTGGTGCTGGTCTTCGGGCCTCTAGTGGCGCTGCTCTGGCTCATCGTGTACCGGATCATGCTTGAGCTCGCGATGGTGATCTTCCGAATAGGCGCCGACGTTCACGCGATCAACGAACGCAATGACCTGGAGTAGGCCGCGACCACGAGCCACGACATCCCCGCAGCTCATATCGTCCCCTGGGACAAGGTCGAGGTCCTTGAGGTCCTGGATGAACGACCGTTGCGGCGCCCTGGACCTGGCGGCCTGACGCACTCCCACAGGGGGCCGGAGGGACAGGAGACTCCGCAACATCGGCCACGACAGCACGCAGCCTCCCGTCCCAGCTATCACCCACCGGGGCGAACAGGCGACCCCCGGACCGCACGCCGGCACGGACCCGGAACCAACGACACACGCATACGCCGTGTCACTGGGGCAACGCCTCTGCCCGGGAAAGGACACGGGCGCTAGAAATCTGCAGCACGGGGGGATGACCGCAGGGTTGTCGCGCTTGCGGCAGCCGTCATCACGACCCAGACGGCATTCGCCCCTCCACGGTCGCAGAAAACCAGCCGCCGGGCGCCCCCTTTCCGCCACCCGGCGTCAATCGAGCGGCATCGGACCTTCGCCCGCGAACGGCACCAGCAAGCGGCCCCGGTCGTCCAGGCGAGCCTGCCCCGCGGGGTGAATCTGCCGTTCCTGACCATCGGGGAAGCGAAGCCGCACAGCACTGCTCACTCGGATCGCCGCGGCCAGGCGCACCGGCACACCCCGCAGCACACCACCCCACTCCGCGGGGCCAGCGGGAGAGACCGCTCCCAGATCAACATCGACCGTCACCTGCTCTCCCGCCACCAGGAGCACGAAGGTCCCACCAGACGAAGAGGCCACCCCTCCACCTTGTCCCTGACAAGGTCACCTCCGCGACCGCATGTCGAGTGGCACCACTGCACTTCTCATCGGCATTGATCATGTGTCGGCGACGGGTGACTGGATCTGGGGCCGGGATGGCCGCGTACGTGGACGGTGACGTGGAAGACCGGCAAGTCTGAGGTCATCGTCCCCGGCCGGCGATGGCGTCGGTGCCGGTTCGGCGGTTTGCCTGGCGGACCGGTCAGCGTCACCGGCCCGGGCTGGAGTGCCTGGTGACGACCGGTCGGCAGCACGGCTTCGAGAGTCTGGCCGAACACTGGCTGCTGCTGGTCCTGGACTTCGTCGGCGGGTTCGACGAGGTGCTGTCCCAGCCGTTTCGTCTGCGGTTTTTCTCCTCGCAGGGCAAGGGCTCGCACATTCCGGACTTCCTCGTGCCCGCGGCGGGAGCCTCGTGGCTGGTGGACGTGCGTCCCGGGGGCCTGATCGGCGAGGAGGACGAGGTGCGGTTCGCGGCGGCAGCGCAGGCGGCGGCCGCCGCAGGCTGGCGCTACATGGTGGTGACCGGCTGGCGCCGGCAGGTGCTGGCGGGGATCGACGCGTTGTCGGTGCGGCGGCGCCCGATGGCCGATCCGCTCGGGCTTGAGCGGCAGCTGCTGACTGCGGTTGGCCGGCGTCCGTGGCGGTTCGCCGAGCTGGTGGACCAGACGCAGGTTCCGGCGGTGGCCCGCACGCACGCGGTCCATCTCCTCTGGCACCGGCGGATGGCCGTCGACCTGACCCTGCCGTTCGGGGATGCGACCTGGGTCTATCCAGCGGGAGGCCGTGATGGATGACAAGCAGCAGCCCGCCCGGTTCGAGGACCTGAACGACGATGACCAGAAGCGGCTCCGGCTGAGGGTGGCCCACTTCCTGGAGGCCGAAAGCGGCTTCCGCAGCGGCAGCCGGCATTGGCCCCAGGAGGGTGAGCCCCGGCCCGAGTACGACCCGGAGCGGACCACGCTGACCGAGCGGCGGCTCGCCAAAGTGGCCGAGCTGAAGGCTCTGCACCCGGACGACGCCCGTCAGCTGGGTCTGGGGCAGGTCAGCGAGCGCACGCTGCAACGGTGGTCTGCAGCCTGGCCTGAGCAGGGGATCATGGGGCTGGCGGACGGCCGTCTCACCCCCGTGCTGCGGGGGCACCGCAAGATCACGTTGCAGGTGGCGGAGGCGATTCACGCGGTCCACGCGGAGTGTCTGCACCGTTCCCGGGTCGGGATGAAGACCAAGGAACGGATGATCCACCAGTTCGTGCGGGAGAAGTTCGGCACGGAGGCGGAGAAGAAGATCCCGCACTACACGACGCTGTTGAAGGTCTGGAAGGAGTGGTTCGGGCCCGAGAGCGGACGTCAGCGCTACCTCCGCTCAGCCGCGGCGGTGGACACCGGCGGTTCCACCGTGACGATCACGCGTCCCGGCCAGGTGGTGGTGCTGGACACCACGCCGTTCCCGGTGAAGCTGCGCGATGACGTGTTCGGTGAGCCGATCACCGTCGATCTCACCCTCGGACTGGACGCGTTCACGCACTCCCTGGTGGCCTTCCGGCTCACCCCGGAATCGGACTCCTCCATCGAGGTGGCCATGCTGCTGCGTGACGTGATGCTGCCGCTGCCGATGCGCCCGGACTGGACGCCGGACATGGAATGGCACTACCCCGGTGTCCCGGCCGCGCTGGTCACGGAGTTCGCCGGCCATCCGGTCGCCGGACGGCCGTTCTTCGCGCCCGAGACGGTGACCAGCGATCACGGCAGCGTCTACAAGAACCACCACCTGGTGCAGGTCGCCCGCACGCTGGGGACGGTGGTGCTGCCGGCGAGGGCGATGCGCGCTCAGGACAAGGCGGCCTGCGAACGCGCGTTCTTGGGAATCCAGTCGCTGCTGCTGGAGATGCTTCTCGGCTACCGCGGGCGGGATGTCGCCGACCGGGGTGCCGACCCGGAGGGCGACGCGGTCTGGACCCTGGACGAGATGGAGCATCTGCTGGCCACCTGGATCGTGAGGATCTGGCAAAACCGCAGGCTGGACCAGTATGCGCCCGCCTGGGACCCCGGCGGTCGGCACAGCCCGAACACCCTGTTCGCCACGGCGGCGGCCCGCGACGGGATCGCTCTCCAGATCCCGGAGGCGAGCCTCTACCACCGCCTTCTGCCCGCGCACTTCGTCAAGATCCACGGCCGTCGCGGGGTCAAGATCGGCGGACTTTGGTATGGCGGCGACGACCCCGTCCTGGGCGAGCTCAGGTTGTTTCCCTCCCCTCGCAGCGGCCGGCACAGGGACAAATGGGTCGTGCACCGCGACCCCCGCGACTGCCGGCAGGCGTTCATCGAGCTCGCCGGGCAGTGGCACACCCTGTCCTGGAACGGACTGCCCACCGGCGAGGACCTCCTCGCGTTCTCCGACGCGCGGGTCCAGCAGGTCCTGCGCGAGGCCGCCCGGGCCGGGCTGACGCCCCGCGACGACACCGAACTCCTGCCCGTCCTGCTCGACTTGATCGGCGCCCGCTCCCCGGTGGACTCCTGGCCGAGTCAGATGACCAAGGCCGAGCGGGCAGAACGGACCCGTGAAGTCGCCCGCGCACGGGCCGCCGAACGCGACCGGAGGGCCCCCGCCGGCCTGACGCCGCTGCCCGTCGCGCCGCGGCCGGTCGAGCTCGTCCGCCAGAACCAGCAGGCCGTCGACGCGGAACGGCGCCGCCGGCGCGAGGCCGCGGTCGCCGCTCCGCTCGTCTCACCGCCCCGCCTCGGCGACGGCCTGCGCGAGCACTCGCTTTTCACGCTGCCCGACGCCGATGACGAGGCCGGTTCCGCTTCTCAGCCGGTACAGGAAGGACCGCAGTGACAGGCGAGATGGAGACGCTGCCGTTCGTCCTGACAGTCCCTGCTCCGGCCCGTGACACCGTGGCCGGCTGGCAGCACTGGTGCCGCACCCGCAAGCTGTTCGTCCCGGCGCCGGTGATGGACCGCGCGGCCTTCGGGCTCCTGAGCCGGCGCAAGCAGATGCTGCACAACCTGCACCGCACGGCCACCCACGCGAACCTGCAACTGCTGGACACCCCGATGAGCCGGGCGGTGGAGAAACTTCTCAGCGGCCGCATCGAGACCAACGCCTTGAAGATCAAGCCCACTACCCGGGCCGGGGTGATGGTCTCCGGCGGTGGCTACCAGGGCAAGACCGAATGCGTCTGCGAGATCGCCGCCGCCTTCCAGGAACGGTGGCTCGCTCTCAACGACTACCTCAACCCCGATGCCCGCCCCGGCAGCCGTGACCTGCACATCCCGGTCGCCTACGTCCAGACCCCGGTGACCGCGAAGCCGAAGAGCACCTGCAAGGCGATCCTGAACTTCTTCGACGCGCCGCTCGGCCCCCGCATGGACCTGCCCGACCTGATCCGCCAGGTTGCGGCGTCCCTGCGGACCACGGCACCAAGGTCCTGATCCTGGACGACATCACGAGGCTTCGCATGCACCGGGCCGACGACCAGGACACCCTCGACCTGATCCGCGCGTTCATGAGCATGAACGTCACCCTGGTCCTGGTCGGCGTGGATATCCCGGGCTCCGGGCTGCTGCGCGAAGGGCGCCACGACCCGGCCACCGGCCAGTGGCGGCTCCCGCCCTCCCGGCACGCCAAAGCCCACGGGCTGGAGGCCACGCAGACCGAACGGCGTTTCGACCTGATCGAGCTGGATCGCTTCCACTACGGCACCGCACCGCAGATCACCGCCTGGGTCCAGCACCTGCACGGCGTCCAGAGCGGCCTGCGGCTCCTGGACGCGGTCCCCGGCATGCTCACCGAGGGCACGATGCCCGAGTACCTCTACCACCGCACCAATGGTGTCGTCGGCCTCCTGGAACGGCTGATCGAAGACGGTTGCCGCGAGGCCATCGACTCCGGCCGCGAACGCCTGGACGAAGAACTCCTCGAGGGCATCGCCATCGACCTGCGCGACAGCGACCAGCGTGACGCCGGCGCCTGCGAAGTCCCCGCCGTCCCCGACAAGCCCGCCCGGCGCAAGCCCCGCCGCGGCCGCAACACCGTCTTCGACGACCACGGCCCCCTCGGCACGGCCCAGGAAGGCGCCCGATGATCACCCCGCTGCCCCGGAGCCTGGACCCGCTGCCCGGCGAACTGCTGGCCGGCTATGTGATGAGGCTCGCCCACCGGCTCGACGTCGCCCCGGATACTGTCCTGCGACGCACTGGCCTGGCCGAGTACCAGCCCAACACCCAGGCCATCACCCGCACCGCCCTCTCCCTCGAACTGCCGGCCCAGCGAATGAACGACTTCCAGGCCGCCACCCGCCTCACCGCAGCCGAAGCCACGGCTCTGACCCTGCTGCCGCTCGCACCCCGCTACCCACCCATCGCCCACAGCCTCGACGTCGTCCGCGCCGGCAAGCGCATCCCCGCACTGGACTGGCTCTTCCCCGCAGCAGTCCGCTACTGCCCCGACTGCCTCGCCGGCGACGGGACGCCGTTGCAGACGGACCACGGCGGCCCCTGGAAGACCGACTGGAGACTGCCCGTCATCTTCGCCTGCGAGCACCACCAGCGCTTCCTCGAACACCTCTGTCCCGAATGCCAGCGACCGCTCACCGACCGCCCCGGACAGCTCATCGCCCGCCCGACCATCGCCGGACTCCACCCCGCCCAGTGCCGAGCGCCCCTCGCCCACGAGTCCCGCCGCACACAACGGACGGGCCAACTCTGCGGAGCCCGCCTCAACCGGCAGCCGCCCGGACCAGCAGAACCCTTGCCCGAGGCACTCTCCGCACTGCAGAAGAAGATCGCCGCCATGCTCGGCCCGGACACCCCGGCGGCGACGGCCAGCGAGTACTTCACCGATCTCCAGATGGTCAGCGGGCTTGTCATGATCACCTGGCCGAAGGCTCGGCCCACCGCACAGAACGTCGACAGTCACCGCACCGATCGGGTGCTGGCCGCCCGCCAGGACTCCTCGCACTCGCTGCATGTCAGCACGCCGCCCCAGGACGCCCGGGCCTGCGCGATCATCCTCCTCGCCGCCGATGCCATCCTGTCGGCCACCGACCTGCGATCTGCGCTTGCCCCACTCGCACCAGTCGAGAACCGCACCCGCAGCGGCATCGCCCCGAAACGTCACCGCAGCTGGGACACCGGATTCCGCCGCTATCGGGACGACTGTTCCGAAAGGTTCCAGAACGCCGCCGAATACCTGGTCTCCACGCACCGACGAAGCGGCAGGGGCGGCAGCCGGCTGCCCCAACGCGGCCTCGACGACGGCTCCCAGCACGTTCCGGCGTTCCTCCCCCTGGAGTGGGCCGAACGCCACCTCGGCGACTTCACCGTCGCCTTCAGCATGCCGGTCCTGCGGCGCACAACATCCGCCTTCCTCGTCCGACGAGCCCTCGGGAAGACCATCGTCGACGCCGCCGAGTTCCTCGGACTCGGCATCGATGGAAAGGGTCTGGGCGGGCCCATCGCCAGATGGGCCCGCCGGCAGGGCACTCCGGAGGCATACGAGCAAGCACTGGACGCGATCGCCGCAGACCTCGCCTCCTCACCACTGATCGACAACCGGCACCGACGCACCCTTCTCGCCGACTGGGCGCTGCCGTCAGACGCATGGCACCAGATCGCCGACCAGCTGAAACGCCGGCCCAGCCCCCGCTACATCTCCGACGACCGCGCACGCCTTGCCGCCACGGCATACATCTGGACCGAAGTCACCCACGGTGAGACCCAATTCGCCCCACAACCGGCCGAAGCCCAATACGATCCCGAGCTCGACGCGACATGGAGCCAGGACCGGTTCACCGTCGGTCACTGGATCCGGCAGAACAAAGTCCCCCTTTACCAGCAGAGGAAGCCGCTTCTCGACGCCTACGCCGCCCAGCTGACGCGAGCCGTTGACGCAGCCTGCTCCAGTAGCCAACTCGCCAGCTGAAGCGCTCAGCGGCGAAGCTTTGCTGGGATTTCGATTTCGGCCAGCATCCCTGGGGGGGGATGCACCGCCGTCGCAGGCGGTGCATCGCGTTCCACGGCTTATTCGCTCTGGGCCTGTGCCTTGTTGATGGCTGCTTGAAGTTGAAGCCAGGTTGGATCTGTCGCGCTGGCCGCGGTCACCGCTGCCAGATCGTCTGCTTCCCATGTGCGGGTTCCGTCGGTCAGGACAAGGTGCGTCTCCAGGTCGTCGCCGTCGTCCGGAATCTCGGCGGTGGCTTCCAAGAACGCTATGGCTGCAGCCCTCGAGACGTCCCTGCTTGTGGTGCGGGTCTGCGTGGAGCCGGTCAGCACGGACAAGAGCACCAGCTCTCCCTCACTGCCAGCAACGAGAAGCTCGCCGGTCGCCGTGACGGCCAGCGCAGACAAGCGGGACCCGGTCAGCACATCGTGCTCGACCGCTTGCCGGGTTTCGAGGTCCACCTCGACCAGCGCCCCCGCGGGCGTTGCGATCCACAGCACGCCCGGTTGCGGTCCGAAGGCGATGTTGTGACGCGACCAGGCTTCCATCTGGTCAAGCCACTCCTGCGGGTACGGATAACCAGGGCTGGGGTCGCCGAGGGTTGTGGCCAGAACCCGGTGCAACGAAGGAAACTCGAACACCTCCACCGAGTTGTCGTACGCGTTGCCACGTACCGCTATATGACGTCCGTCCGCGCTAAAGAGCGGAGTCTCATAGCCGTCACAGTCCAGGATCAGCGCCCGGCGGAGCGGCCGCATCATGGCAGGCGCGGTCCCCTGATCGACGCGCGCGAAAAGGCAGTGCGTGGCCCCCTGGTCGCTGGTGAGCGTGGCGACAAGTCCGCCCCCGGGATGCTCCGCGACTCCTGTATCCCACCGGGGTCCGGCACCAATGGTTCCGGAGGCAAGGTCAAGGACGTCCGAGCTCTCCCACCCGCCGCCTTCGTCGCGAAACGACGGCGAACCCCACAGGGTCTGCCCGTCCGGGCTGAAAGCCAGGCTGCGGTAGGAGGCGGTGGCTGATGCGCCTTCCGGTTCGGAGACCCCAGCAGGAGTCCATTGCCGTAGTCCGTCTTCCCCTGTCACGACAAGCAGTGGTTGGTGCGGATGCCACGCGACAGCGGGCGTCCGCTCTGCCCGCTCCCACCCAAAGGCGTCTCCATAGGCATTCGACGTGAGGTCCACGGAGCCGAGTTCGCGCAGCTGCCCCGCGCCGCAGTCCCAGATGTGGACTGCCGGACGCTCGGAGTCCGAGCAGGCCACCAGCGGAAGCCGCGGATGGCATCTCAACTGTTCAAAAGAGCGTTCGCCGCCAACCAGCCCACGTGCCACTACTTCAAGATCAGTCACCCCAGCACCGTAGTTCTCGCCGGCCTGCGCGGCGAGCCCCTTACCCGCATGCGCTCCGTGCGGCGCAGACGTGAGCGCCAGCCCCCGCCAACTCAAGGGCTCACTCGCCAACTGAAGCGCTCAGTCACAGAAGGAGGGGTCTTGCGCGCGGCATCATCGGTCAGTAGTCGACATCGAGGTAGTCGAGGTCGGTGAAGTCAACCAGCAGGCCGTGGGCGCGCCGTCCGCGGTCTTTGAAGTAGATCTCCTGGAGTCCTTCGGCCACGATGTCCTGGAGCTGTTGCTCGGTGGCTCCGGCGGCGAGCCGGTTCGCGAGACGGCGTCGTGGTTGCTTGAGCTGTCCTGTGAGGTAGCGCTCGACGGTGCGCTGAGTGATGCCCAGCAGGTCGGCTGCCGCCTGGGTGCCCTTGGTCTGTTTGACTAGGAACTGCATCTGCTTCTGGGCCGACTTCGGCATGGGTCGGGTGAAGTGCGCGGCGTCGGCCCTGTCGAGGCTGTCGGCGATGAGACCCACAGGTCCTACTCCCCTTCGTCCTGGCCGGAGACGATGCCGGTCTTGATGTGCCGGGCGATGTTCACGTCCGGGCCGTACTCCTCCATCAGTCCCTCGGCCCACAGCACGCTCTGGGTGCCCTCGTGTTTGACCATCCCGGGTGAGACGCCGAGCCGGAAGCCGCCGGGCAGAGGCTTGCCGTCCTGGTAGGGCAGGAAGTCGAGCGGGCTGGGGCCGTCGGAGGCGTACACGGCGCAGTCGGAGAGGATCGCGACCGGACACAGGTCCGCGTGGGTGGCGAGCTTGAGCATCTTGCGGTGCATGTTGACGCGGGCGTTGGCGATGACCGCGGCGCGGATGTCGGGGCGCCAGGTCGGGCGGGCCAGGGCTCGCCCGGCCGCCAGCCGCCGCTGCGGGCCCGCTCGCGCAGTTTGCCGAGGCCCCCCTTGACGGTGGCCTTGATGGCGCTGAGCACGGCGGCAAGGACCGGGTCGGTGTGCTGGTGTCCGGCCATCGCAGCCAGGTAGTGGTCTTCGGGCATGCCGGGGGTGATACCGAGGTCGGCCATCGTGGCGACGTAGGCTTCGCGCAGCCGGGTGTACCAGGCGTCGAGGTAGGGGCCGTGCTCGTAGCGCAGGTAGGCCTCAAGAGGGGGTGACGGTGTAGCCGAGTTCGACGGCGTAGGCGACGGTCGGGGTTGCGTACCAGGCCGGACCTGTGGGGCGTTCGCCGTGGGGGGGTGAATGGGCTGGGTAGGCGCTCGTCAAAGGTGATGTGGGAGAGGTCGATCAGCCAGGAGCCGGGCAGTTTCGCGTCGAAGACGGGCTGGTTGACGTGGACGGGTGCGGATAGGCCGACGGTGAGCCGGTTGGCGGCCGCGGCGAAGGCCATGTTGACGTCGATGCCGACCACGTAGGGCTTCATGCATTCCGCGTCCGTCAGTGGCCGGGCCCACTGGCAGGCCTCCTCGTCCAGGACCTGGTCGGGGGTGCGCTGGTGGAAGCGCGGATAGAGGGCGGCGACGGCCGGATGACCGTCGGGGGCCTCCGGCGGGGCGCACTCCACCGGTTCACTCAGCGAGCCGGGCATCGCCCCGGGAACCCAGTTTCCGGTGGCCGGGTCTTTCACCGCGCGGGTGGGGGGGGCGCAGCGCGGTCATCAGTTCCAGTCCGGTGACGGCGGTGGAGCCACACGGGGTGAGCACGCGGGTGGCGTAGGTGCTCAGCAGGCGGGCGAGTTCGGCTGGTGGCAGTTGGTCGGCCGTCCCCCAGGAGCGGGTGTCGAGGGCGCCCCATGGCACGACGGCGAACTGCACGCACTGGCGGCGGGTGCCGTCGGCGGTGCGGTAGACCCGCGCCCACGGGCCGAAGCCGCGCTTCGTCAACTTCCACTGAGTCTTAGCGAGTTGCTTGAGCACCTGGTGATCGTCGGGCAGACGCAGGCCGCGCCGGTCTTCCAACACGGTCGGCAGGCAGAGGCGTTGAACGGCGGAGACGGTCAGCACGATCAGTGGGTCAGCGTCCTTACCCGAGCGGTGCAGACGCGCAGCACCCAGCTTGGCCTCACCCAGCGCCCAGTTGACCAATGCCGGAAGGTCAGTGAGCGGGCAGTTGAGCACCAGGCCGCCAGCGCAGTAGGCCATGGCGTCGCCGTCCACGACGGCGAGCGGCCCATGGGCAGCGCGCGTCCGCTGCGGGCACGGCCGCCGCCTTCTGGGCCGGCGGCCGGTGCACCGTCGCCGGCGGCCGGACGGGGAGGGCCGCCGGGTCTGCCGCGAGCGCGACGGGCGATGTGGGTGCTTGTGACTGCGAGATGGCGGACGGGCTGGCACCGGTTCGCGGCGTCGAGTCGGAGGGCGGCTCGGGGGCGGGGAAGCGGTCAGCGAGGCCGTCGAGGAGACGGATGTAGGCGGCCCGTACGGGAGGGCGCGGCTCGGTGCGGCCCGCCTCCCAGCCGGTCACCGTCTCGCGTCGCACGTTCAGCGCCTTCGCGACCTGGTCCTGGCCCAGGCCCGCGGCTTCGCGCAGCCGTTTGCGGTTCGGCGGCGACCGGCATGGCGTCCGGCGCCGCCTGTTCCAGCAGGGCGTCGACTGATGCGAAGAGCCCGTTCTGCTCGTCGGACACGAGAGTCACCTCCACCCTCACCTTGCACGGAACGCACATCGGATCACACGTCAAACGCACGAGGAGTGAAGGGATTCGGGAGTCAGGTGGCGTCTTCCGTCGAGCTTGATCACCGTGTGGCGTGGGGTCACCGGTGAGCTGCGATCCGCTCACGGCTGAGCCGTAGCAGTGTTCCGGGCACGCCGCGTGTGCCGTCAGGGTTCCGATTTCCGTCAGTGGCCTACGGCGGGCTCCGACCGACCCGCAAGGGCGGCGGCCTTGGCGTCAGCTCAGGAGACGGTGGTTCTCCGAATATCCATTTCGGGCGGGCTATGCCGGCGGCGGAAGGGTGTCCCGGCGGCGACGCTCGTACCGTCGGAGGTAGTCCTCGAACACCGGCACGACGGCCATGCTGCGGCCGACAAGTTCATACCAGGACAGGCCTTGCGTGTTGCACAGTTTGCACAGGTAGCCGCGCACGCACTTCCCGCACGAGGGGCCACGAGAGGGGCAACAGGTGCTGTCATGGTCGATGTGGAAGGCGCCTTGCCCCTCTTGCCACTGCCGCGTGCAGATGTCGCATCGGTAGTCACGGGACTCTCTGAACTCCCGGACTGCCTCCATCGACGGGAAATTGAACCGCTTCATGAGCACGTAGTCCGGTTGGCAGGCGGCGCAATAGGTCGATCGGCCGCTGAGTTGGGCTGACGAACGGCTGAACTCTCCGAGGGGCTTGACGTTCTTGCAGGCGGGGCACCTCTTCAAGTCGGCCTGCAGCAGGGCATACGCCTCATCCTGGCTGATCCGCAGTTGGAACAAGGGCACCAGTTCGCCGCGCCGCTTGTCCTGCTGGTAGTGGGCGTTGCACAACCCTCCGCCGATCGCGGGCAAGCCGCACGGCGTGCCGAGTCCCTCTACACCGGGACCGGTACAGAACTCCGGCATAGTCCGCCGCCGCCGTCGGATCGGGCGCAGCTCTTTGCCGGCCGCGCGCTGCTGGTTGTGGGCGTCACACAGCCTGTTGGATCGTATCGGCCGTTCACACGGCGGATACGGGGAAGTCCCAGGGGGGAACGCCTCGCAGGTCTTGGCCACGTCGTTGAGGGCGAGTAGCTCAGGGATCCGGGTGTCCGCCATGGCCGGAGCCTAAGGTCTGGGTCTGACACTGCCTCAGCGCCGGCCCTGGTTCTCGGGTTGGCTGTGCTTCGGTTCTTGTCGCGGGTGCAGTCAGACCGGGTACCGGCGCTTCCCGCGCGGCCTGAAGCCGGGGCGCCTCGAAGGAACCGCGTGAGCCGAAGAAGCAGGGGGTCGGCCGTCCGCCAGCGGCGGGAGGAACGGCTGGACGCGAGGTGCGCCGGAGCGCTTGTCTGGATTTTCATGCGACGGCGCACGGTGTATCAGGAAGGTTCTCTTCCAGCGGCGATCGATTTCTTTCAGGGACGGTCGGCTTTCGAAAGTATTAGGGCACCTAGGGGCGGAATCTGCCCTTCAGGTGCTGTTTTCGCACGCCGATGCGGCTGCTTAGCCGTTAGTAACTCACTCTGATAGCCGAACGAATCGGGAGCGCGCTAGGGTCGCGCCGGAGATGGGCCCCGGCTCAAGGCTGGCTACCAACGGACCAGGGCCCTTCCGCATTTTGACCAGCCGTCAATTCTTGAGGAGAAAAGGTGACTGCTCCCAATGTCGTCCGGGGCACCGTGGTGTCCGGGACGCACCCGGACGGTAGCAATGCCGGCGGGTATTACGCACGCGTGCGTGCCTTCGCTGTCACGGTCAGCCTGGGCCCCGTCGTCGTGCTGATTTTGTCCTTCGTCCTGCCGTCCGTCGGCGAGTGGCCTGCTGCCGCGGGCGTG
The DNA here is from genome assembly GCF_003814765.1 of Streptomyces sp. TLI_185. Taxonomy (NCBI): domain Bacteria; kingdom Bacillati; phylum Actinomycetota; class Actinomycetes; order Kitasatosporales; family Streptomycetaceae; genus Streptomyces; species Streptomyces sp. TLI_185. The sequence continues at coordinate 10,471,223 of NZ_RKRB01000001.1, read as the reverse complement.
GCGCTCGCCGGGGTCGCGGCGGCAGCGGCGCGCACGTCACGGATCGATTTTCTGTGGGCGCGGCTGGACTGACGGTGCCGCCGGGGCCGGCGGGCAGGTTCCGTCGGCCCCGGCCGGGGCGTAGCTGCGGGGCATCGGTGAGGTGCTGCCTGCCCGGGCAGGCAGCAGAGAGGACGACATAAGTGGCGACTGGAACGTCGCAGCCGGAGGCGTGCGTGGTGTGTGCGGGCCCGCTCGAGCAGAGCTCGGGCGCGGGCCGGCGCCGCAAGTACTGCGGCACTGCCTGCCGCCGGCGGGCTCAGCGCAATCGCCAGGCGCGCCGGGTGGTGCGTGTGGAGCAGCAGGGTCCGCTGGGCGGGGCGGTGGCGGCCGAGGTCCGCCGGCTGGCGCAGCAGCTGCTGGACAGCGAGATGCGCGAAGAGGAGCTGGGTTCGCTGTTGGAGCGGGCCGAGGCGATCCGGCGGGAGCTGGATATCTATACCGCGGCTGCGGTGCAAGATGCCCGGCACCGCGGTGAGAAATGGGAAGCGGTGGCCCGGGCCGCGCATGTCGCGCCGGAGACGGCGCGGGCGCGCTGGGGCCCCGAGCGGGTGGCCCGGATGATGGATCTGCATGCCAACGAGAAGCGGGCAGCTCCCGCCCGCTGGCGTGGGCCCGGGGCGGGGCGGCTTGCCGAGGCGGCGGAGGGCGCGGTCGCCGAGCCGCGCGCCGAGGGAGTTTCCCCGGCGGGCCAGTTGGCGTCGGCGCTGGCGCAGCTGCAGGCGGCCAGCGGGCTGACCATCAAGGAGGTGGCCGATTCCACCTTGCTATCGCCGTCGTTCATCTCCCGTGTCCTGTCGGGTGATCGTCTGCCGACGTGGGACCTGGTGTGTGCGCTGGCTGTGCTCTTTGGTTCCGATCCGGCTGAGCTGCGGGTGCTGTTCGAGGGCGCGCACGGGCTGACGGCGCCGGGACGGCAGCCGGTCTCGGCCGCCATCGGGCAGTTACACGCGGCGGTGCGCGGGCTGTATCGGGCGGCCAAGTCGCCTTCGCCGGAACGGATCGAGGTGCTGAGTTCGAGGGCGGTGAGCGCGCGGACGGCGCGCCGTGTGCTGACGGGCGTCGATGTCCCGGAATGGGATGTGCTGGCTGCTCTTGTCTGTGCGCTGGGGGGCCAGCCGGTGGATTTCCAGCCGTTGTGGGAGGCGGTGCACTACACGTTCTTGATGTGCGACGACCCCCGGCTTCCGGAGGGCACCGCGCACATTGTGGTGCCGGGCCGGGGCCGGTGACCGGACACCGCCGGGCGGCGGCGGAGGCGCCCGCAGCTGCTGGGGAAGCACGAGCCGGGCGGGCGACACTGGCTGCGTATGCCGTCTTCCGCGAACGCCACTATGAGCCGTATCTGCACTACGCCGCCCTGCGCATCGGCCGGCACGAGGCCGCGGAGACCGCGGTCACGGCCGCGTTCACCGAACTCGCGGTGTCCTGGACGGCGGTTTTGGGCAGTGCCGGTCCGGCTGCCATCGCCTGGCGGATCCTGCACCACCACATCGATCATGCCCTGGGGCTGAGTCCCGGGCAGGCGTCCGGCGGGCGACCGGTGTGGGCGTTGCTGCACGATGTGCACCTGCTGCACCAGGAGATGCATCTGAGCTGCGAGCGGATCGCCGAGGTGGTGGGGCTACCGCCTGACCAGGTGCTGGGGCTGCTGCCGCCTGCCACGCAGGATTGAGAATCTACGTCGGCCCACGCATGGAGGTGTGACTTTACGGCTACACTCTGTCACTACTGGGGCGCTGTCGGGGCGTGCCGGGGTGGGAGGGGATGCGTGTGAGCTTGCCGTACGGGGTCGACGTGACGGTTCCGAGCGTGGCGCGTATGTACGACAGTCTGCTGGGCGGGAAGGACAACTATCCCGCGGACCGTGCGGCGTGCACGGAGCTGCTTAAGCAGGTGCCGAGCATGCGGGAACTGGCGCTGAACAACCGGCAGTTCCTGCGCCGCGTGGTGCATGTGCTGGCCGCCGAGTACGGCATTCGCCAGTTCATCGATCACGGATCCGGGCTGCCGACCCAGGACAACGTCCATGAGATCGCCCAGCGGGTGGACGCGGCCAGCCGGGTCGTCTACATCGACAACGACCCCATCGTCCGCACCATCGGTGGCGTGTTGCTGGAGAGCAACGAGAACACTGCCGTGCTCCAGGCGGACATGCGGGACACCGACGCGATCTTCTCCAGTGAGCCGGTGGACCGGCTGATCGACCTCAACGAGCCGGTGGCAGCGTTGTTCGTGTCGGTACTGCACTGCATCCCGGATGCTTCCGGGCCGGCCGATCTGATCGCCCGGGTCGCCGACCGGCTGCCAGCCGGCAGCATGATGGTGGTGTGTCAGCTGGTCAGCGACTCCTCTCAGGTCCGCGACTTCGTCACCGGCTTCATGGACGAGCAGACCCAGGGCCACTGGGGCCGGGTGCGCGAGAAGAGGGATGTCGCCGCCTTCTGCGCTCCGCTGGACCTGGTCGAGCCGGGCCTGGTGGAGGTCTCCGCCTGGCGGGCCGAGAAGGACGATGTGCCCGCCCAGCTCAGCTGGGAGTGGGAGGAGTACGGCGGGGTGGGCTTCGTCAGGCGCTGACCGACCGGCCTGCCGGGAGCAGGCGTAGTGGAGGAAAAGTGGTCAACGCCAGGTGGCCAGGGCCGCTTGCAGCAGCGCAGGGGTCTGTGCGGCGGGGCTGGCCACGCCGCACAGGTTGTTGAGCACGGCCTGGTAGCGCTCGGACTCCGAGGGCTTCTCCCGGTATTGGGCTCCTTCGTACTGCTCGAGGTAGACCATGTCGGGCAGGTACTCGGGGGTGAAGAACCTCAGGTGCACGATCGGGTGCCCGATGGCTCCCACGGCGCCCACCGACAGCGGGGCGATCTGAAGATAGAGGCGGCAGCGCAGCTCCTCCAGCAGCGCGAGCAGGTACTTGATCTGCCGGTACATCACGCCGGGTGTGCCGACCTGGCGGCGGAAGACTTCGGAGTCCATCACGGCGAGCAGGACCGGTGGGTCCACTTGCCGTCGCAGCATCTCGATGCGCTGCCTGCGCAGGTTGACGCGCTCGGCGATCTCCTTGGCCGGCCTGGTCGGATGCGCGGCCCGGATCACGATCTCGGCGTACTCCTCGGTCTGCAGCCAGCCCGGTACCAGTTGGGGCTCGTAGGAGATGATACGGCGGGCGGCCGGCTCCATGGCCAGCAGGGGTCGCAGAAGGGGCGGCGCGGCGTGAGCGTAGGGCTGCCACGGCTCCGGTTGTGCCGCTTCGTGGACCAGGTCGGCGATCCTGCGCCGTTCCGGTTCATCCCGTACTCCGTAGACGTCCAGCAGTTGTTCGACCTCCGCCTGCTTGAGCGCGGCCAGGCCGTTCTCCATGCGGCTGATCGTCGACTCGGAGGCGTTGATACAGCGGGCGGCCTGACGGGGGCCGATCCCGGCGTGGTCGCGGCAGCGCCGCAGGTGCCCGGCGAGGGCCTTGCGGTGAGCGGCTGCCCCCCATTCCGGGCGGTGCGGAAATCCGAGAATGGACGGCGCCTCCCGCTCGGCTGCCATACGGGTGCTCCTATCGCGCTGTTGAGGAGGCCGAGTATGGCAGCCAGCGTGCGGTCATGTCAGTAACTGGCCACGACCCTACCTTGAGTTATTTGAGCGCGAAATCGAACTCACCGTCTTTGACACCGCCGAAGAATGCCTCGATCTCCTCACGCGTGTAGATGAGAGCGGGCCCGGAGGGAAACCGCGAATTCCGCATCGCGACGCCGCCACCGGACAGCGCAGCAATCTCCACACAGTTGCCGTTTCCGCCGCTGCGGCGGCTCTTGCGCCACTGCACGCCCTCGATCTCACCCGCACCGACACCGTTTTCCAGCCGTTGCATGCCCCACCGCGCCTTCCTGAACCAGTCCCCGGCCAGCGGGCTCCACGGGAGCGCCTGACCGGTCATGCGTACGAATACAAGGGCTCCGCAATTGCAGGCCCACGCTTGCAGGAACGAGGAGTGGGCCGGAATAGTGACGGTCAAGACGGCACGCCGTGTCCGGCACGGCACACGGCACCAGTTCCGGGGGACGGACGATGACGCCACGTCACGACGAGACATTGCTGCCACTGCGCACGGCTGCAGACTCCGGCTCCCGAAGACCGCAGGCTCTCTTCCTCGGCGAACCCCCGGCATCCACCGCGAATCTGGCCGTCCGTAGCGGTCTGGGCAGCACCCCGTTCACCGCCCGCCGTATCCCCGCCACCGCCAACAGCTGCTACATCGCGCGGAAGTTCACACGCCAGGCCGCACTGCGGTGGAACCTCGACACCATCTGCGACGACGCCGTCCAGATCGCCTCCGAGCTCGTCGCCAACGCCATCCGCCACGGCCAGAGCCGCACCATCGCATCGGACGAAGAGCAAAGCGCCGTGTGGCTGGCACTTGCCCTGCGCCCTCAGACACTGCTGTGCGTGGTACGCGACCCGAGTCGACGCCGCCCAATGCTCGCCCCTCCCCCACCCCTGGCCGAACACCACCGCGGACTGCCCATCGTCAACGCGCTCAGCAACACCTGGGGCTGGACCACCAACGCCCAGGCCCGCGGCAAAACCGTATGGGCACGCGTCACTTTGCCTGCCGCCTAACTAGAGGGCGTCTGAAAAGCCTGTCAGTGGGCAAGTTGCCTGGTGGCGGGGTGGTGCGCACTTTCGGGGGGCTGGGGTGTGCGGGCTGCGTACCCGCTACTCGACGGATCTGTCCGATCCGGAGTGGGAGATTCTCTGTCCGCTGGTTCCGGCGGTGAAGCCCGGTGGACGACCGGCGAGACACACCAGGCGGGAGATCCTCAACGCGTTGGCGTACTGGCTGCGGGCCGGCTGTGCCTGGAGGCTGTTGCCGCATGACCTGCCGCCGTGGCAGACCGTCTACCACTACTGGCTGCGATGGCAGCAAGAAGGTGTGTGGGAGCGGATGTTGACGGCGCTGCGCGAGCGCGAGCGGGTGCAACTCGGCCGTGATCCCACGCCCAGCGCGGCCATCGTGGACAGTCAGAGCGTCCGAGCCAGTGAGCGCGGTGGCCTGCACGGGTACGACGGCGGCAAGAAGGTCAGCGGCATCAAGCGCCACCTGCTCGTCGATACCCGCGGCACGGTCCTGGTGGCCTGTGTGAGCTCGGCGAGCGTCGGCGATCGCGACGGCGCCGTGGTGCTGTTCTCCCGGGCTGTTGGTGCCTTTTCGCGTCTGCGGCACGTTTGGGCGGACCAGGGATACCGCGGCGCCGACTTCCACGCCTGGGCCCGGGAGGCCACCGGTATCGCCGTGGAGGTCGTACAGCGCCGCGACGGAGGATTCCGCTCGACCTGGACTCGGGTGGGGGCACCGCCTCCGGCAGTGCCCCTCTTCTCGGTGGTCCCGCGGCGTTGGGTGGTAGAGCGGACGTTCGCCTGGCTGGGACGGTGCCGTCGCCTGTCGAAGGACTACGAGTACCTGCGCGTGTGTTCGGAGAACGCCATCTACCTCACTATGGCCATGCTCCTCGTGCGACGCCTCGCGAGATCAGCCCACTGACAGGCTTTTCAGACGACCTCTAGTCGGCCCCGACCACCGCGATGTCGTGCGGCGACCGCGCATCGATTTCGTAGTGGGTGCCGAACTGGCTGCTGAAGCCGATCACTCGCACCCTCTGCCCCTGCTTCAGGCCGGAGACGTCGATGCCCGTCTGCACATTGACGAAGACCGGCACGGGGCCCGAACCGTCGTCGACGGACAGCTTGTACCCGTAGGGGAGGTCGCTCGTGGGTGCTTGAGTGATCCTGCCGACGACCTTGACGAGCCGCCCCTCGGTGGCCTCTCCGACCCCGGCGGTGCCGACTCGCTCCGGTTTCACCGGCCGGCCCTTGTGACCGAGCTCGACATCGCAAGGATCTGCCGGGACCAGGGTCAGCAGTCCGGAGCTGTCCCGCAGCGTGCCGGTGATGCGTGCGCGCCGATACGGGTACGCATGCACGTCGCTGTGCAGGCTGACGTAGATACCGGCGGTCCTGTCCTGGAGCCCGAATCCCTTGTCGCCGAAGCTGGATTCGAAGGCACCGGAGGGAGTCGTCACCGAGCCCGCCACGGTGACCACTGTCCCGACCGGCAGGCCGCGGGCCTGGGCGATCGAGATCGTCTTCGCCTGCGGTGCGGCGACTGCCGAACCGGTCCCCAGCACGGGCGCCACCATCAGGGCGAGCAGGGGTGCGAAGAGCAGCATGAGAAGCCGACGGGTCAGACCGCGTTTGAGATCTAGGTCGGTGGCTTCTCGGAGGGTGCTCTAGGCTCGGTCAGGTGATCTCCGACAAGTTCCCCCTCGTCGGCGGCTTCAGGGAGCTGGAGTACGGCAGCCCGGAGGGGCCGTCGATCCGAGCTGCTGTGCGCATGGCGGCGCCGAGGTGTGAAGGCGATCTGGTTCGGTACCTGCGTGGCGGCGCGACCTTGGTCGCCACGCCTTCAGCCGTGCCTGACGTGCTGAGCGAAATGGGCGCGTTCATCGGAGGACTGCACCTGCTCACAGACGGACATTGGCTGTGGTACTCCGACTTGGCCCACTACGTGGGGCGCTACCACGTTGAGCTCGACCCGGCGTTCATCGAGCACGCGCGGAGCAACAACTGGACTGTTCCGCAGGTCAGCGACGAGCGCCTCGAAACGATGGTGACGTTGCTCATCGGAGAAGAAGTTGAGCCGGACTGATGTTGCTGCCCGCGCCTGGCTATCAGGCCGAAGTTCGGGTCAACGGGCGCCGACCCGCTCGGGAAGCCGGCCTCACCCGGGTCAGGCGGCGGACCATGATGCCGATCATCGCCCAGCGGAGCATCGTCTCGGAACGGGCGGGAATGGTCTCGTAATCGCGGGCCAGGCGTCGGTGGGCGGTGAGCCACGAAAAGGTACGTTCTACCGCCCACCGCTTCGGCTGGACTTGGAAGCCCCGTTGGCCGGGGTCCTTGCGGACGATCTCCAGCTCCCGGCCAAGCACGGTGGTGGTCCAGTCGACCAGGCGGCCGGCGAAGCCCTGGTCCGCCCAGATTTTCTTGACCCCCGGGTGGTCGAGGCGGGTCCACAGCAGTGGTCGGCGGCCGCCATCGCGGTCCTGGACGCTCGCCGCGACGACGTGCACGGCCAGCAGCAGGCCGAGGGTGTCGGTGACGATGAACCGCTTGCGGCCCTTGACCTTCTTGCCCGCGTCGAATCCCCTGGTGACAGCGGGAACGGTGTCGGCAGTACGGACGGACTGCGAATCGATCAGGCCCGCGCTTGGCTCAACGTTACGGCCGTCGGCTTCGCGAATCTGGCCGCGCAGGGCGTCGTGGATGCGTTCGACCGTTCCGTCGTCGTGCCACCACGTGAAGTACCAGTAGACCGTCGGCCACGGCGCGAAGTCCTTTGGCAGCTGCCGCCAAGCACAGCCGGTCCGCACGACATAGAAGATCGCGTCCACGATCCGCCGCCGCGGATGCTTTTCCCGACGCCCGCCCTTGCGCCCCACTCTCGCTGGCGGAAGCAACGGCTCCACCAGCGCCCACTGCTCGTCCGTCAAGTCCGACGGATACCCGCCCCCAGCACCGCTCACGGCATGCTCAACGATCACACCAGCAACGAGCCACGGTAGATCTCAAACACGGTCTCAGCCATGGGACCGCATGGATTCACCGCATTGTCGGTGCAGGGCGGTGACAACATTCCCTTCCTGGTTAACCTCCGCGACGCTCGGTCTCCCGACACCGCGCATCACCCATTCGGCGTAGTACGGGTGGGCAGTGAGGAAACAGCCGCGGAACCTGGACAGTGAGGGCCTGCCGTGAATCGCTCTGCGGAACTCCGGCGGTATCAGCCGAGCACACCCACACCACGCTGGGAGGCGCAAGATGGGGTACCAGTACACGTCACAGGAATGCTTTCTCGCGCCGGGTCAAAGTAATCATTTCGGATTCAACCTCGCCGTTTACCCCGGCCCCTACTTCGCTTTGGCTGTACCCAACACCACCACAAAAACAGGCAAGCATTCACTGTGGACGGAATGGCACGGCGTGTCACGAGTAGTCGGCTCGCAGGAAATTCCCGTCATCACGGACACGTACTGGGTGAGAGTCCAAAACGAACAGGCAGATCGAAGTGAGACATTCTTCATCCAAGCCTGGATCCCGTAGAGAAGAGGCGATCCTCATGACCAAGCTACTAGTTGTTGCTGACGAAGCCGGAAATATCAAGGCCGCGACCAGACTGGGTCCGGCAGAGGGCGCAAGTACATCGGGAATCGCATCTCTCATCCTAGAAATTGCGCCCGGTGCCGGCGAGGAAGCGCACCACGTGCCCCTTCCAGAGGAACTGCGAGCCGCGGGATCACTGGAGTCTCTCGATGAATACTACGTGGAAGTCTCTCACGGCGAAGCGAAGCTCGTGAGGCGCGCCGCCTGACGCTCGCAATTGCAGGGTGCCGACGTGGCCCAATGTGCTGCGCCAGACAGCAAGCCAGCCGCCCACGTCGGCAATTTCACGAAGGGTCGAGGTAATGGGATTCGGATTGTCACCCACGAGCGAAAATCGTTGGCCGGACGGAATAATTCCTTTCGAGATCGATGCCACGGATTTCCCTGCCGGGACAGCCGACCGAAAAGCCGTTACGGATGCCATCAACACATGGAACACCGTGTCCATCGTTAGGCTCGTACCACGAACCACCGAGACCACGTTCACCAGATTCATCTCCGGCTCTGGATGCAGCACCAGCACCGGTCGCGACATCACCGTCACAGGCGAGGACGCAATTTCCTGTGACATCGCCAGCGGATCTTTCGGCGCCGGCAACGTAATGCATGAAATCGGCCATGCGATCGGACTGATTCATGAGCATCAGCGCACCGACCGGGAGCTCATGGTCACTGTAGATGAGGCCAACATTCGACCAGAAAAGGTCGATGACTTCAAGATAACCGACGGATGCAAGCTCGGCAGTTATGACTGTGGATCGATCATGCACTACTCTCAGACCGCGTTTGGGAAAATGGTCGGCGGAGTCACTCAGACCACGATATCCATCAAGCCAGGGGTGTTCTGCCCAGCTATCGGGCAGCGGAACAATCCTAGCGGGGGGGACATTGCTGCTACACGTGCGCTTTACGAGGAAGTCATTGGCCTGACCTACAAGGTCACGCTCCCCGAGTTCACCGATTTCTGCCCCACCATCACATCCAATGGTAAGCACGTGCTCCTGGCTTGGACAGGGGAAAGTAATCGGGACATCAACGTGCGCCTCTCCAATGACGACGGTCTCACCTTTCCGGTCAAACACATAGCGTCGGACACGTCGATCGACGCTCCGGCTCTCGTATCAGTCCCGGATCCATATGGCGGGCGCGCATTTATCGCCTGGACTGGTGAAGGGGCAAACAAACTGAACTTCGCGCAGGTGGAATGGCGTGACAATCCCCTTTCCATTGACGGCTTGATCAACAAGGAGACACTATCTGAGGAAAGCGACCACCGTCCCGCTTTGACGATCCATCAGGGGATGACTTGCCTCGCGTGGACCGGGAAGGATGACAGGCTAAATATCATGTTTGGCGTGCTCGGCGGACGGCCGTGGGCGGGCAAGCATACCTTCGACACCGAGACGTCTGATAGCAGTCCCACTCTGACTTCGTACAATGGCCAGTTGTTCATGTCATGGCGGGGGTCAGGCAACAAGAACATCAATGTTGCGCGAGTTATTCTCGACGGAACGACGGTTCTTGGCCTAGCTGATAAAGTGACGCTCAATGACACCAGCGACTACTCTCCTTCGCTTGCTGCGCAGGATGGGCTGGTCTTTCTCGGATGGACCGGAGAAGGTGCTCAGCACCTCAATCTTCGATGGTCGATCGACAGCGGAAACTGCAGCCAGAAATTCGTGTTGGACGGCGAGTCATCCGACGCCAGCCCCTGTCTGACCGAACATAAGAACCAACTGACAATGTCATGGCGCGGAAGTGGAGATAAACGAATTAATGTCGCCAAGATCGCGTTCAGATCACGCCCGTCCCCGCCCGTCGTCACATGATTTGAACAGCGTTGGCTCCTCCAGCCAATTCAGCTGACAACAGCTCTTCCTTCCGCCGAGCCTCGACACCAGTTGGAACAGCTTGGGCATCTCCCGGACCGGTAGTGCCGGGGGCCAGGTACTCACCAACGGTTTATTCGGTCTCTCACGCGCTGCTGTTCCAGGAGCGTAGGCGGTCGGCGATGTCGTAGACGGTGAGCCGGAGCGCGCGGATGTCGGTGATCAGGTCCCGCCACGGCTCGAAGGAGTCGTCGATCTCCTCCCCAGAGGCCCGGATGTAGGCCACCGCGACGCCATACGCGAAGTACGCGTTGCGTGCCGGCAGCGGGCGCAGCAGCACCAGCTGTTCCAGGAGCGCGGCGGCCCGCCAGTAGGCGTCGGGCGTGCCCATGTCCAGCTGCGGGGTGTTCACCCGGTGTCGGGCCACGGCGGCCACCAGCCCCGAATAGTCCCGAACCCCGAGTTCCTTGCCGAGGAGCTCTTCCTGCCGGTCCAGGAGCCACCGGATGTCGATGTGCAGGTCCAAGGTCAGGCCGCCCGGCCTGCGACGCCCGGGCGCGGCGGAGCGTCACTCGGGAAGGCCGCGTCGAACGCCTCGGCCAGCCCCGGCTGTGCGATGACCTCGCGGAACACGGCGGTCGCCTTGCTCAGCTTGATCTGGTTCTCTTCCTCTATGGCCAGCTCGGCCAGGTAGGCGCGCACGCTCTGCCCTCGGGCTGCGGCGACCGCAGCGAACCGGTCCCTGGTCTCGGAGTCGACCTTTACGGTGGTGTCAGCCATACCCCGAGTATGCACCCATGGGTACCTTTGCGAATACCAGTCACGGAACGGCCGCTTTCCACTCTGCAGGTTCCCCAAAACCACATCATCTCCTCAGCGCCTTCCGCATATCCGTGCCATTTGTGGAGCTCTGCGGAGATTCCGCCGACCACCAATCCTTGCTAGGCCATCGCCGACCGCCCAGTGGCACGAGGCGGTCGATGGCGCGGCCCGGACTGCGGTGTCCGAGAACCTCCGGCTGACGCTGCCCGCCGAGCGGACCACGCAAGTGGCCGAACTGTCCGCGGCGGAGCATCCGTGTCCAGTTCCTCTGCGCTTCCTGACCGGCTCGCACCATCGCGCTGGCAGGACCGCACCCGGCCCCCGCCCGCGGGTGCTGCCGAGCCCAGGCCCGAGTGCTCATGTGGCGTGGCGGGCAGACTCCTTGGGGGCAGATACGTCGCTGAGGACGGTGGCCAGCTTGAGTCCATGGGTGGTGCGGGCGTGGGTGGCGATATGCACGCTGGTGGCGGCGGCCCTGGTCGTCGTTGCGTGTGTGGTCGGCCTCAACACCGGCAATGGCGTGGCGAGTATCGCGGGCACGTGTACGGGGCTCGCGGGTCTGGTCGTCGCGGTGAGGGCCGGGGCGTCGGCTGCCCCCGGCGGAGGCCCGGTGGTGCGGGTACGCCGCAGCGGTCATGCCAAGGCGAGTAACGGCGGTCGCGCCCTCACGGGTGTGAATGCCTCGGCCGACCGACCGGGCCGGTACCTGGTTGACGGGAGCGGAGATGCCGAGGCGGACGGGGGCGAAGCCGACACAGGTGTGCGCATCACGTGACGCGCGACCGGTAGCCGGGGTGGCGGTGGCGAGACCGACGGCGGGGGATGCATGGCGCTGGGACGACGCAAGGGCAAGCAGTCGGTGCGCCGATCCGGCCCGGCGGAGGCATCCGAGGGCGGTGTCGCAGTCACCGGGGTGGTAATAGGCGACGTGTTCGCGGGGGCCCGTCGACAGGTGCCTCCGTCGGACTACGTCCACCAGATCCGGCGGATCGCGGCGCCCGACCTACTGGACCGGGAGGCGGAACTCGCGGAGCTGGGGGCCTTCTGCAGCGCCAAGGACGGCCCGGCGTACGGGTGGTGGCGAGCACCGGCGTGGACGGGCAAGTCCGCCCTGATGGCAGCCTTCGCTCTGGCCCCGCCCAGGGGCGTGCAGGTGGTGGCGTTCTTCGTGACCGCCCGGTTCGCCGGGCAGAGTGACCGCTCCGCGTTCTGCGAGGTGGTCATGCGCCAACTGTGCACGCTCCTCGACCAGGAGGTCCCGGAGCTGACCGACGCGACACGCGACGCCGCCCTCCTCCACGCCCTGGAAGCCGCCGGAGCCACGTGCATGGAACGCGGCGAACGCCTGGTGCTCCTGGTGGACGGCCTGGACGAAGATCGGGGAACGGCAGCGGAGGAAGGCGGGTTCAGCATCGCGGCCCTGCTGCCGGCCGAGCCGCCGCCCGGCGTGCGGGTGATCGTTGCCGGGCGGCCCGACCCCCCTGTGCCGCGCGACGTCCCCGACCGCCATCCGCTGCGACACAATCACGGCATCGTGCGCTCCCTGAGTCCTTCACCCCACGCCGGGGAAATCAGGAGACTGGCGGAGAACGAGTTGCGGCACATCGTCCACGACAAGGGTCTGGCCCTGCACCTGGTGGGCCTGATCAGCGCCGCCGGCGGCGGCCTGAGCGGCGATGACCTGGCCGAACTCGCGTACTGTCTGCCAGCGGACGCCGAGGAACACCTCCGTACGGTCACCGGCCGTTCCTTCGCCGGACGCGACCCGCAGTGGGCCTCGGACGGGGCTCCTACCGTGTACATCCTCGCCCACGACGAACTCCAGGTGGCGGCCGAAAAGATGATCGGCCCGCGGGAACTGGAGGGGTTCCGACAGCGCCTGCACGCCTGGTCCGACGGCTACCAGGCGGCCGGCTGGCCCCCGCGAACACCCGAGTACCTGATGCGCGGCTACCCGCGCATGCTGCGCGCCACCGGGGACCTGACGAAGGCGACGTCACTCGCTCTGGACCAACGGCGGCGTGCGCGAGCGGTCGAGGTCTCCGGCTCCAACATGACGGCCCTGGAGGAAATCGCCGCGACCATCGAGGCGCACCTCGCACAGGGCAGTTCACCGGACCTGGACGCACTGCTCCGACTCGCCTACGTGCGCGAGGAGTTACGCAACCGGGCGTTCCGCATGCCGCGCGAACTTGCGGTGTGCTGGGCACTGCTCGACGAGCCGGACCGCGCCCGCGCTCTGATCATCAGCGGCAACGGCCACATTCCCCAGGCCGAGGCTCTGACGTACGTCCTGCTGGCGACGGCCCTGGGGAAAGCAGGGCGGGTCGAGACGGCCCTCGCGTTCGCATCCGACGCCGTGGACACGGCGCGCACCCTCGGCGACCCGGCCAACCGTGCGGAGACGCTGGCCGAGGCCGCGCACGCCCTCGGCGAAATCGGCTGCCCCGCCTCAGCCGTCGTCGACGCCGAAAAGGCCGCCGCCGTCGCGGAGAAGGCCATCGCCGTCACGGAGGAGGCCGCCGCGACCGCGCGCGCCCTTGCCCCTCCGGGGCTGAGGGACCAGGTCCTGGCCGATGTAGCGGAGGCCATGGGACGGATAGGGGAACGTACCCGGGCTATCGAACTGTCCGACGCCATCGCCGACCCCGAGGACTGGGCCGAAGCCCTGATTCGCGTCGCCTGCGCCCTCGGCGAGGCAGGGCGGTACGCCGACGCCACTGAGATCATCCGCGCCGCCCCCCTGTTCCAGGCAGAAGCGCTGACCGTCGTCGCACGGTCACTCACCGAGGTGGGAAGGCACTCCGAGGCCGTCGCGCTCGCGGAGGAGGCCCTGACCCGTGCCTCGGCGTACGACGACGACCAGGAGGATCCGGACGAGGTCGTGGCCGAGGTCGTCGGCGTCCTCGCGGCCGTCGGCCAGCACACCCAGGCCGCCGAGCTCGCCGCCACCCTCGACGACTCCGCCCACTCCGACCAAGCGCACACGCACCTCGCCGAGGCACTCGCCCGCGCGGGCCATCGAGACCGGGCCGTCGCCGTCGCCCGGGCCCTCACTGACGGCTCGGCCCGGCAGGAAGCACTGGTCGCGGTCGTCGGAGCCCTCGCGGCCGCTGGCCAGCACACCCAGGCCGCCGAGCTCGCCGCCATCCTCGACGACTCCGTCCACGCCGACCAGGCGCACTCCCGCCTCGCCGAGGCACTCGCGCGCGCGGGCCATCGAGACCGGGCCGTCGCCGTCGCCGGCCGCATCACCAGTCTGGAGTTCCGGGCTAAGGCGGAGGCCCAGATGGGCTGCGCGTTCGCGGAGGCTGGCCGCTCGCAGCAGGCAGCCGAGTTCGCAGTGGCGTGCGCCGCCACCGCGCAGAGGACGGCCCCGCGGCTGCTCCCCGGCATGGATGACGGGGCCACCATCGCGGTCGCGCTCGCCCGCGCGGGCCGCTACGCGGAGGCCCTTGAGGCCGTAGGTGAGGTTGCCGAATCCTGGCAGGCGGAGAACGTGCTGGCAGCCGTGGCCGACGCGCTCGCCGACGCCGGACAGCTCGATCAGGCCGCTCTGGTCGCCCGACGCATCAGCACCGACAAAACCCGGGTCCGCACGCTGACGCACGTCGCCGGCTGCTCCTGGCGGACCGGTCACCCCGCGCGGGCGGACGAACTCGCCGAGGAGGCCGCAGACATCGCACGGAAGCTGGCCCGGGAAACCGGCGACCCGGTCGCGCTCGCCGACGTCGCCGGCCTGCTCGCCGCGATGGGGCGGCAGCGACAGGCCGACCGGATGGCGCACACCGCTGTCTGGACCGCCCGCCGGGTAGACGATCTCGTCCGCGGTCCGTCGGCGCTCGCCGACGCCGTCCGCGCCCTGGCCGTGACCGGTAGGCCGGCCCAGGCACGAAAGTTGGCGCTCGGCATCGCGGACTTGAACGGCAGGTCGAGCGCGCTCTACCACCTCGCGGAACAGCTCGCCCGCGAGGGGAACCACCAGCAGGCGATCACGCTGGCCGAGAGCATTACATTGCCCGAGTACCGGAGGTTCGCGCTGACCGAGATTGCCGGACAGCTCGCGCGCGCCGGCCACCACGAACAGGCCGTCGCCCTGGCCCGCGGAGAGCGGGACGTGCGCGCGATGGCGGACGTCGGAAGCGTGGTGGGTGACCGGATGCTGGTGGCCGAGGCCATCCAGGCCGGATCATGGGAGGGCTCGGTGGAGGCTGTCGGCCGACTGTCCGCCGACGACTTCGACGCGTTCGCCGGGTGGCTCGCACAGCGTCGCTGAGCGTCGTCCCTCCGGGCGCGCCGCCGGACGGGAGCAAGGGCGGATGCGGCCCCTGCTCCCAGTCCAACCGTCAGGCCCGGGTGCGCCGCCGTCCCCCAGAGGAGACCACCAGCCGCTCCACCGCCCAGATCACCGCGAGGGTGGTACTGGTCCTGGTCAGCGAACTGACTTTGACCGCGAGACCCGGGGATTCGAACCCTCAGTGAGACCGAGCGGCTGGACACAGCGTGAGAGAGCTCGAGAAGCTGCAGGTCACGGCATCGGCGGATGTAGGCAAAACTGGGAACCTACATCCTGTCAGTGCCCCTCGCTGAGCATCTCGGGCATCAGGTCGCCGCGAACGTGTCGGACACGCGGGCGGTGTCGGTAGCGGCCGAACTCGAGCCTCGCCTGGTCCACCTCGATCTCGACCACTACCTCCGGCATGACCGGCAGGAAGCGCACGGGATCGGCGCCGGGCAGTCCGCCGACGGTGCCCGGGAGCTCGCGCATGTCCCCGCCAGCCGCGTGCAGCAGCGGCGCCACGGCCAGGCGCACCTCTTGAGTGAGGGGAAGGCTCACGCCGACTGCCCGCATCTGGCCGCCCTTCAGCCGGCCCAGGACGAGGGCCTGCGTCGCCGGTGTCCTCCCGGTCACCCCGATGATCACGGCCTCGGTGGTGTGCCGCTGACGCCACTTCACCCATCCGGAGGCGAGGTCTGCGGCGTACGGCGCGTCGGTCCGCTTGCCCACAAGGCCTTCCACCCCCGCGAGCGCTCCGACCCATTTGAAGGCCTGCTCGACGTTCTCGGTCGACGGAACCGGGCGCAGGGTTTCCGGGCTGCCGTCGAGCAGGCGCAGCAACTGTGTGCGCCGCTCGGTATACGGGCGGGGCCGCCAGTCTGCGTCGCCGACGGCGAGGACGTCGAACGCGGCGACGTGGACGGTGAAGTCGGCGCCGCGCCGCGGCCCGCGGCGGCCGGCCCGGGTCTGCAGGCGGTCGAAGGCCACGCCGGAGCCGTCGTTGAGGACGGCGACAAGTTCTCCATCGAGGACGGCGTCCGGCAGATCAGCGGCGGCCGCGGCGACGTCGGAGAACTGGCGGGACAGGTTGGTGCCGTGTCGGCTCCACAGGCGTCGGCCAGCGGTATGGATCTGGCATCTCCAGCCGTCCCACTTCGGTTCGAGCGTCCAGCCCTGCGACTCGGGAACGGCAGTGACTGCGCGGGCCAGAGCGGGGCGGGCAGAGCGAAGGGCGGCACCGGCACCTCCTGCGGGACCTACAGCGTAGGTCGGCGCCCCTTCGCACGCTCCCCGGGACCAGCTGGAACAGCACCCGGTAAGACCATCAGCCTGCCCCATTACCGGGCGGGGCATCGGGCTGGGCATCGGCTGCTGTTGGCTTGGCCGCCTGGTCCGTGTTGTCTACTCCTGATGGCCGAGCCTCACGATCATGTTCGGGTGGCGCTGACTGAGTGCCTTCAGGGCGAGCAAGCTCTTGATGCTGGGTTCGCGTTCCTGCAGGTAGGTTCCGGGCTCGACGTCGTTGTCCCATCCCCAGCGCGTGTGGCTGACATCACCGGTCATGAGTACCGGGCCCGCCGCGGTGCGGGCGAGGTAGGAGACGTGTCCGGTGGTGTGCCCGGGGGTGAGGATCGCGAAGAACGAGCCGTCGCCGACAGAGCGCGAGGCCGAACTGGAGGCTGCCCGGGAAGCCAACCGGCAACTGACCAGGGCCCTGAACCAGCGCGAGTGACCAGGCCGTCAGCCCGGCACCACTTCGGGTGTGCGTCCGGTGACGCGGAACGAGAGTGCCCGTAGCTGTCACAACCCTGACGATCGTCAAGGTCCGGTGTTGCCGTTCGGCTCGGGTTCCCGGCTGTTGCCGCTTCTACGTTCGGTCCTCATGGAACGAAAACCGCGAATGAAAGTCCGAGCCGGTCGGCTGCTCGGCACGTTGGCCGTCCTGGGTGTAGGAGCAGGAATTGTCACCTGGCTGTCCCCCGGTGGCCTGGGTGAGGTTGGTGCTGTCGAGGTCACAGGTGGAGCTTCGGCGTCCGCGTACCGGTCGGTGACCGGGGCGGTGGCCGATGCACCGTGGTGGCTGGGCCCCCTCCTGGACATGGCCACCGAGGGCACTCTTGTGATCCTCGGAATGTTGCTGGTCTGGATGTGGTGGACGGCAATCCGCCGCAAAGACACACGGGGGATTGCCGGATCCGTTCTGACCGGTCTGGGCACCGTCGTGGCCTATGCGGTGAGCGAAGCGGTGAAGCTCGTGGTGGACGAGGAGCGCCCTTGCCGTGCGTTACACGCAGGCGTCGCATCTGTCGCGGAATGCCCCGGGGTGGGGGACTGGTCGTTTCCGAGCAACCACGCCACCCTGGCTGCCGGGTTGGCCGTCGGTCTCGCCGTGCTGCGGCCCCGCCTCGCCGCGATCACGCTGCCGCTGGCGGGGGCCGCTGCGCTCCTGCGTGTGCTGGTGGGGGTTCATTACCCGCACGATGTGCTCGCTGGCGCGACGCTCGGCGGCGCTGTCGTGGCTGGCGTGCTGCTCGCGTTCATGCCCCTTGCTCAGTCGATGGCATCACGGCTGGGAAAGTTGAGGCGGAATGATCCCGGCTTCGTGGGCCACGACCGCGGCAGCGGCCCGGTTGTCCACGCCCAGCCTCGCCAGGATGGAACTCACGTGGGCTTTGACCGTTCCCTCGACCACATGGAGCCGCCGGGCGATCTGCCCGTTGGACAGGCCGCTTCCGAGGAAGGCCAGTACCTCTCTTTCCCGGGCGGTGAGGGCGGCGACACGGTCGCGGGCGGTGGAGCGCCGACCGGCCAGGGTGCCCGCGCCCGTCGCGGCGAGGTGCGCGATGACCCGGGCCGCGACTTTCGGTGAGAGGTAGGCGGCGCCTTCGGCCACCGCTCGGACTCCGGTGATCAGTTCCTCGGGCTCGCCAGACTTGATCAGGAAGCCTGCTGCACCACCGCCGAGCGCCTTGAGGATGTAGTCGTCCTCGCCGAAGGTCGTCAGCATGATGATGTTCGTGGTCGGCGCTGTGTTGCGGATTTCCGCGGCGGCGTCGATGCCGTTGATTCCCGGCATCCGGATATCGAGTACGGCCACCTCGGGACGATGGCGCCGGACTAGTTCCACGGCGTCGTGCCCGTCGACGGCCTCGGCGACGACTTCGATATCCGGATCCGTGGCAAGTACGGCGCGCACCCCTGCCCGGATCATCGGCTCGTCATCGGCGATCAGCACCCGGATCATCGAACGCTCACGGGGTGATCGTATCCAGGGACACCAGGGTGTCCTTCCGGAAACAGAGCTGATAGACGTCGCCGGACCGGTCGTCGAACCGGTCGGCCGTCATCGCGTAGTACTCGCACGTTATGCCGTCTCCCGTCGGCTCGGCAGTCAGCGGTCGATAGTTCGTCTGCCGGTCCGGCAGGAAACGCTGCACCTCGGAACGATCTTGCCCCACATGCAGGCGGGAGTAGTCACGTGGGTCCAGGACCGACTGCGACGCCGACAGCATCTCCCATCCCATGAGAGTTCCGCTCAGCAAAGCTCCTGTCACGAGGGGCACCATGACGGCGGCGACCAGGGCCCGGCCGACCCGGCGCCGAGCGCGGCTATGTTCCTGCGGCAACTCGTCACCGCGAGAGGCTGAGGGCGCGAGCGGCGGCGAGGGGGTGTGCGGGATACGCGCGACGACTGCGTAGCCTCCGTCGTTTGGGCCGTGGCCGAATGAACCGCCAGTCAACCGCATACGTTCTTCGAGACCGATAAGGCCACGCCCTCCACTCCCAAGCCGCGGCCGCTGGTCGGCCGGAGACGATGGCGGGCCGTTCTCCACCACGACTTTTGTTTCTGCTGTCGTATGCGTCACGTGGACAGTCGCGGTCGCGCCGGACGCGTGCTTGGCAACGTTGGTCAGAGCTTCCTGCACGACCCGGTGAGCCGCCCGTTTGACCATGGGCGGCACCTTGTCCGCCTCGCCGTCGATGCGCAACTCCACCGTGAGGCCGGCCGCAGAAGCCTCGGAAGTCAAACTCGTGAGGCTGGAGTTGTCGGGGTCCATCGGCGTTGTGTCGGTCTCCTCACGCAGGACACCGATCACCTCGCCGAGACGCTCCACCGCGGCCGCGGCTCTGGCTCGGATGTCCCCTGCGGCCTTTTGGTGGTGTTCTTCAAGGTCCGGCCCGAGTTTGAGTGCGCCGGCCGACAGGGCGATCAGGCTGAGGTCATGTCCGAGTACGTCATGCATGTCCTGGGCGATACGTGCCCGCTCGCGCAGCCGAGCTTGATCAGCGATCAGCTGCTGCTCGCGTTGCAGCTGATCGGCGCGCTCCCACCCGGCCCGGACTAGCTGCTGATACTGGTACCAGAACCGGCCCGCGAACCAGGGCAGCATCGTGGCGGCAACCACCACTGTCACAAAGCGGCCGGCAAGGGGGAGCCAAGCAGGTACGACGGACAAGGCCACCACGCTGGCCGCGAGTATCGCGACCAGGGCGAGCGCTGTCGGCGCTGTCCGTCCCGGCCGTCGTCCTGCCAGGAACGCGGCGATGGCAGTCGGAACGGCCCACCACAGGTTCATCACGCTCAGACCGGCAGCCAACGCGGTAGTCGCTGTAAAAATGGTCCCAGGACCAAGTGCCCGCCGTAAAACGGCAGTTCCGGTCGCAGTCCCAACGTTGATCCTTGTGCTGTTCACAGAGGTGACGGTACGGACATCGGGCGCCGTCCGACCACTGCCGAAAGTCCAATCTGCGCCGGTGACCGGCGAGCACTGGGTGGCGAAGCGTCCCCACCTCGTGCAGGCGACGTGAATCCCTCGTTTCAGCGATCCCGCTACACCTGTTGCAATCACTACATTGTGAGCCGTACCGGCGCTGAGCTGAGCGAACGCTCCTTGTGTACGCCAATGCCACACGGTTAGCCCCAGAGAACCCGCTGTGCCAGTGGTGCGCGGCACCGGTCTTGGAGAAATGGGGACCCGCCGTGCGCTACATCAGCACCCGGGCCTGACCCGAGCCCCGCGTTGTCCGGGCGAGGCGGCCACCCCGCCTCCCCGTCGCGCCCGACGCGAAGTGCCCAGCAGTGCGGCCCCGCCGACGCGCCACACGGGAAGCACACCCGATCCCCGGCTGGGCGCACGAGATGACGCAAGCCGACACCAACGGCGGTCACGGGGCGGCTGAGATACTCCCGCTATGGATCAGTCGAGGGGGAACGGCGGCCAGACGGGGACGCCGTGGTGGTACCGCGTGCCGCCGGTCGCGGTCGTGCTCATCACGTACGCCGCGGCCGGAATCGTGATCTTCACCGTCGTGTCCGAGTCGGCGATCGCGGGCGCGCGTGCCGTCGGTGGGGATGTCCCCGCGCGGGCCCCGCAAGTTCAGCGGAGCGAGGTGGGCCAGTACCGGCCGAAAGCCGGTGCGCCAGATCACCGCGTCCGCGCTGCTCTGGCTGCCGTCGGCCCACGCGACACCGGTAGCGGCGAGCTGGACGACCCGGCCGGCCAGGGGGCAAGGCCGTCCGCCCAATCCGCAACGAGGTCAAGACCCTGGTCGCGGGCCTGATCACCGTGATCGCCCCGGCCAGGCCGGAGGCGACGGCGTAAGCGGGATGACGTCGTCATCGAGGCGCGCAGCGCCCGTCGCCAAAGGGCCCTGCTGGCGTAGGAATACCGCAGCCCTGGAATACGTGCCTGGTACCAGCTATCCAGGTGGATCTCACGAACAACGAAATCCCTTTGTTTCGGTAAGTGGGGGGAGAATTCCGCCGTCCGGTGAAATTCAATTGGTCGGTTGAGTGCCAGGGTCGAAGTCATACAGGTAGAGACCAAGGGCCCCTGCTGCTGCCAAGCCGTCGCCGCTGGGCATCCATTCCAGCGCACGCAGCATCCCATCAGTGCGCATAGCGGTGACCAGATCTCCTGAAAGGCGATCCCAGATCAGCACCGTGTGGTCGCCGCCGCAGGTGGCGATCCATGTGCCGTCCGGAGAGATCGCCACCGCGGTCACCCCGGCGGTATGGCCGTCCAGCGTGGCGATGGTCCGCCCGCTGGCCACGTCCCAAATCCACACCCTGCCGTCGGTGCCGCTGGCGGCGATCCATGTGCCGTCCGGAGAGATCGCCACCGCGGTCACCCCGGCGGTATGGCCGTCCAGCGTGGCGATGGTCCGCCCGCTGGCCACGTCCCAAATCCACACCCTGCCGTCGCGGCCGCCGGCGCAGGTGGCGAGCCACGTGCCGTCCGGAGAGATCGCCACCGCGGTCACCAAGCTCGTGTCGCCGGTCAGGGTGGCGGTGGCCCGTCCGGTGGCAGCGTCCCATATCCGCACCGTGATGCCGGCGCCGGTGGCGATCCATGTGCCATCCGGGGAGATCACCACCGTGCGTACCGGACCGACGTGGCCCGTCAGGTTGGCGGTGGTCCGCCCGCTGGCCACGTCCCAAATCCACACCGTGCCGTCGCCGCCGCAGGTGGCGAGCCACGTGCCGTCCGGAGAGATCGCCACCGCGAGCACCGAGCCGAGGTGGCCGGTCAGGGTGGCCCTGGTTTGCCCACTGCTCGCGTCCCAAACCCGCACCGTGCCGTCGCCGCAGCCAGCAGCGAGCCACATGCCGTCTGCGGAGACTGCCACTGCGCACACCAAACCGGTGTAGCTGCCGGCGGTCATGACAGAGGTGGTCCGCCCGCTGGCCACGTCCCAAATCCGCACCCTGCCGTCGTGGCCGCCGGTGGCGAGCCGGGTACCGTCCGGAGAGATCGCCACCGTGCGTACCGGGCCGACGTGGCCGGTCAGGGTGGCCCTGGTCCGCCCGCTGATCGTGTCCCAAATCCGCACCCTGCCGTCGTCGCCCCCAGCACCCGTGGCGAGCCAGGTACCGTCCGGAGAGATCGCCACCGCGAGCACCGAGCCGACGTCGCCGGTCAGGGTGGCCCTGGTCCGCCCGCTGATCGTGTCCCAAATCCGCACCCTGCCGTCGTCGCCCCCAGCACCCGTGGCGAGCCAGGTACCGTCCGGAGAGATCGCCACCGCGTACACCGGGCCGACGTGGCCGGTCAGGGTGGCCCTGGTCCGCCCGCTGGCCACCTCCCAAATCCGCACCGTGCCGTCGTCGCCCCCAGCACCCGTGGCGAGCCATGTGCCGTCCGGGGAGATCGCCACCACGTACACCGGGCCGACGTGGCCGGTCAGGGTGGCCCTGGTCCGCCCGCTGGCCACCTCCCAAATCCGCACCCTGCCGTCGCGGCCGCCGGTGGCGAGCCAGGTACCGTCCGGAGAGATCGCTACCGCGTCCCACCACGTATTCCAGCGGGCGGTCAATGTGGCCGTGGTCCGCCCGCTGGCCACGTCCCAGATCCGCACTGTGTAACCGTCACCGGCGGCGAGCCAGGTACCGTCCAGGGAGATCGCCAGCGAGTCCACCTCAGAGCGCATGCCGGTGCGGCCGGTCAAGGTGGCGGTGGTCCGTCCGGTGGCAGCGTCCCAGATCCGCACCGTGCCCGCGCTGCCGCCAGTGGCGAGCCAGGTGCCATCAGGGGAGAACGCCACCGCGAGCACCGGACCGTCGTGGGCGTCCAGCACTCGGATCTGCGCGGGGTCTGGCGTGTCAGGCAACGGCCAGCGGTTGTGGAGTGCTGGGTGGGCGGACGGTCTCGCCCCCGCCTGTGAACGCCAGGCGTCATAACCGGCGAGGCGGCTGCGAAGGACGGCACCCAGGGCATGAGCTGGAGTGATCGGTGCAAGAAGATGGGCACTCTGGGTGAAGTCGTTGGCTGCCTGCCGAGCCAGGTTGGAGGCGAGCTGGCTCATATCGGCCAGGGGCGCGGTCGGCCCGCCCTCGATCAGACGATGCTCAATCCACCGCAGGTCGAGTGCGAGGACCTCGGCCTCACGGTCGCGTCCGGCGTCCAGGTGATGAGCCACGAGGTGGTCGGCGAGGTAGCGGTCGGGGTGCTGCCACCACGCGTGCACCGGCCCGCTGCCTCCACCCGGCTGCGGGTCGGCCAGGGGCAGGCCCACGGCAACGGCGTCGACCAGCGCACCATTTATGCGCTGCACGCCCCCATTGCCCAGGCGGCTGCGCAGGAGCTCCCGGATGACGTCGTGCAGGCGCACGCGCCCTCCGTGGGCCGAGTCCAGCTCCAGCAGGGACAAGCCAGCGAGGACGAAGCACAGGTCTCTGGATCGCTCTGGGTGCAGCGACCCGGTCGCCTGCCAGAGCACGATGATGAGATCGATGGGGATGGACTCGTCCTCGGCGAAGATGCCCAGTTCGGTGAAGCGCTCGAATCCGCCGGGCGGCAGCAGCGCGGCGCCTGCCTCGACCGCTGCGGTCACCGCAGTCTGCCGGGCGCGTGGATCATTGAGATCTACTGGGACTGCGGGATCCAACCCGGCCGGCCCGTCGCGGCGCAGTTTTCCTAGGATCTCGGCGGATGCGGCGGGGGCCGTCATCCCGGTGTCGATGCGACGGTGCACGTACTGGTTGCAGATGCGGAGCAGCAGCGGCCAGCGTCCGGTCGCTCGCAGCAGACCGAGCACGGTGTCCTCTGGCAGGTTGTCGGTCAGGCCGAAGGCGAGGACCTGCCGCGCTTGGGCGGCCGACATCTCGTCGACCCTCACCGGGTACGCGCCGCCCGGAAGCAAATCCGGCAGCCGCGTGGTGATCAACCGGCGGCACTTAGCGCCGCCGGCCAGAAACGGCGCGAGCTGCTCGGTGCTCCACACGTCGTCCAGGATCAGGAGGATGGACGGGCGGGCGTCGAGCAGTCGGCCCAAGTGCGCGCCAGCCAGGTCCGGGTCGTCGAAGACCGTGGTGTCTCCGGTGATGAACCGGGTTGCCTCGGCCACCTTGGCGGTGACCTCCGACCGGCTGCGCACGTCTAACCCGAGGGTGACCCGGTAGATCCGCCCACGGAAGCGGCGCTGGACCCGTCGGTCGGCCCAGACCATCTCCGCGAGCGTGGTCTTTCCGAAGCCCCCCGCACCGTGCAGTCCGGCCGTAGCCGTGATTCCGACCGACCGCAACCGCCGTCGGCGGCCCAGCTCAGCCGCCACCTGCCGGACCTGTGCACGGTCGACCACCCACCGCGGTATCTCCGGGGGCGCTGGCGGTGGTGGGTCCTCGGCCGTCGACGAAGACTTGACCTCGTGGAACAGCGTATACAAGGCCAGCAGCAGGGCCAGCGCGAGACCCACGCCCAGGACGATCCACGCGTGCCGTCGAACCTGGTCGAGCGGACCCGGCCACCGGTCCTGACCGGTGGCCGCGTTCTCCGCCAACGACGTCACCGCACTGACCACCGCCATGATCACGGCCGACGCAGCTAGTCCCGGCCACCGACTCCCGGCCACGAGCCCCCCAATACCTCACACACCGTCACAGGAGGCTACTGCCGGGCCGACCCGTCGTACTGACGAACGGAGCGATCCGACACTCCCCCGCAGGGGAATACCGCAGGGGTGGAATACGTACCCGTGGCTCTGTACATGAGTAGCGGCGTCGTTTCGACGAGAGTTAGAGAGTCGCACATCCATGCGGATAGGCGAGGTGCGCAAGAACGGGAGGCACCCGCGCTACGGCCAGCGAATCAGAGGACATGCGGCTCGTGGGACGGCGGAAAAAACGGCCTGTTGTCCCCTGGGGGGATCTGCTTAAGAAACCCGGCAAAGGACCGCAACTGGCAGCAGGCCTTCACTGTTGAGGAAATGTGAACGCACAGCTGCCCCGGCACGGGGCCGAGCGGCGTGGCCTGCGGCTGTGGCCGGTCCGCAGAGTCCTCGTCCTGACCATCGCCGCGGCGCTCGCCACATCTTCCGCGGCATTCATCGCCGGTTGGAAGCTGCTCGGCGTCCAAGGGCTGGCACACGAACAGCACATCGGCTCGCAGACGCTGTTCGACCTTGTGAAGCTGTCCTTCGGAGTGGCCGCCGGCGTCGGCGCCCTGGTCGCCCTGGTCAACGGCTACCGACGCCAGCGTGTCGACGAGGATGGCGCACTGCGCGAGGCCACCCGCCTGCACACCGAGCGTTTCACCACCGCTGTCACTCAGCTCGGCGAGGAATCTGCCGCGGTCCGCCTCGGCGGAGTGCACGCCTTGGCCGGCCTCGCCGACGATGCCCCCACCTCCGGCCTGCGCCAGACTTGCATCGATGTCCTGTGCGCCTACCTCCGTCTGCCCCACAGCGCCGACGCCGACCTGCCGACGGACGATGCGGAGGCCCGGCACGGCTACCTGGCCCTGCGGGAAGTACGGCACACGGTCATCCGCCTTATCCGCGACCACCTCCGCCTGGAACCCGAACACCCGCACTCCTGGCAGGGCCACGACTTCGACCTCACAGCGGTCACATTCGACGGTGGCGACCTCTCGGCGGTGAACCTCTCCGGTGGCACGGTCGACTTCCGTGGCGCGCAGTTCTCCAGCGGTACGGTCGACTTCCGTGGCGCGCAGTTCTCCGGTGGCACGGTCGACTTCAGCTCGGCGCGGTTCTCCGGCGGTACGGTCGACTTCAGCTCGGCGCGGTTCTCCGGCGGTACGGTCGACTTCCGTGGCGCGCAGTTCTCCGGTGGCACGGTCGACTTCCGCCGAACGCGGTTCTCCGGCAGCGAGGTCGACTTCAGCCGGGCGCAGTTCTCCGGCAGCAGGGTCGACTTCAGCGGCACACTCAGCTACGAGGGGGCGAGGTTCCGCAGCGGCGAGGTCAGCTTCAGCGGGGCGGAGTTCTCCGGCGGCACGGTCGACTTCCGCAACGCAGGCGGTGTGGCGCCGATTGGCCTTGTTCCGCCGGGCGGGTCGCATCTGCCGTCCGGGGTGAGCCTGCCGTCTGAGTGGTATCCGTCAAGGGCTTGACGCGACCCACGAGGGTCGCTTCTAGCGTGAGCGGAGCAAGGGAAAACGATCCGGGGGGGGGCAGGGAGCGGCGGCCACACTTGGCTCGCGAGGAAGTCCGCAGTGACTCCCAAACTCATCGACATTGATCATGCGGTGGGCCCCAGAGTGACTCCTGAAGTCGCTACAAACGCCTCCCGTTCTCGCGTACGCAGCCAGTACCCGGTACCAGCAGCCCGCCCCGACCTCTCCCCCGCCGACGTCCTCCGCCTGACGTCACCGCCGCACTGACGGCGACCGGGTGCGGCGGCCCCGCCGACGCACCACACGGGAAGCGCACCCGACCCCGGCTGGGCGCACGAGATGGCGCAGGCCGGCACCGTACGGCGGTCACGGAGCGGCTGAGATACTCCCGCTATGGATCAGTCGAGGGGGAACGGCGGCCAGACGGGGACGCCGTGGTGGTACCGCGTGCCGCCGGTGGCGGTCGTGCTCATCACGTACGCCGCGGCCGGAATCGTGATCTTCACTGTCGTGTCCGAGTCGGCGATCGCCGTGCGCTCCCGCCCCGGCTCGGGGGCCGCGGGGCGGGAGCGCAGCACCAGTGTCTCGCCGCATCGCCGGGTGGGGTGGCATCAGGCGCTGCGGGGCCTGCGTGCCGCCGTCTTCTTCGTGGTCTTCTTCGCCGTCGTCTTCTTGGCCGGCTGCTTCTTCGCCGCCTTCTTGGCGGCGGCCTTCTTCTTCGGCAGTGCGTGGACGTCGGCGCCCTCGCCGCGGGAGGCCTTGGCCTGCTGGACGGACTCGGTCAGGGCGGCCATGAGATCGAGGACCTGGCCCGGCTGCTCGGGCTCCTGGGCTTCAGGGAGCGGCTTCTCTTCCCGCTTCGCCTCGATGATCTTCGCCATGGCTTCGGTGTAGGCATCGGTGGTGAACTCGGGGCCCCCGAGGTCCTCCCGGGTCATGCCGTGGATGAGGGCGAGCGCCCCCTCGATCTCCTCCTCCGTCACCTTCTCGCTGGGCGGGTCGACGGCGGCCGGATCACGGACCTCGTCCGGCCAGCGCATCGCATGCAAGACGATCGCGTCTTCGCGCACCCGTAGCAGGCCCAGGCGTTCCCGGCCCGACCAGGCGTACTTGGCGATCGCCACCTTCGACGACCTGCCCAGGGCCTGACGCAGCAACTTGTACGGCTTCGCCGCCACCTGCCCGTCCGGCACCAGGTAGTAGCCCTCGGCAATGCGGATCGGATCGATCGACTCCAGTGGCACGAAGGCCTGGATCTCGATGGCCTTCGCCGTCGGCAGCGGCAGCTCCCGCAGCTCCGCATCCGAGATCGCCACCACCTCGTCCTTGGCGTACTCGTAGCCCTCGACGATCTCCGACTGGGAGACCTCCCGGTCCTCCAGCTCGCACACCTTCCGCACCCGCACCCGGCCCATGTCCTCCAGGTGGTACTGGTGGAACTGGATCGAGTGGTTCTCGGTAGCGGACGCACCATGGATAGGTACCGTGACCTTATCTGAACCAAGGCTGCGGGGTGCGGCTGGTTCCGAATGTCATGCCGCGCTCGCCAATGCCCATGCCTCGGTCGTATCCCTCCTCGCCTTGGTGGGCACCTTTGTCTGGATCAACTACCGAGGACGGATCGCTACTCGGAGGATCCATGCTCACATCCCAGACCCCGGCATCTGAGCGGCGAGATGACGTTGCAACTCGACGTGCCTGAATTGGTATACCGCCCCCGACTGCCGTAGCACGCCTCGCTGCTCATGGGCGTCTTTGAGGAAAGCCATCAGCCGGAACGGCAATTCGCCACGCATTGCGAGATAAATCCGAGCCAACTCGAATTGCAGTGAGGCTGACTCCTCAAGCGCAAAGGCCAGTCCCATCAACACTCCGAAGCTAATCCCAAATGCCACTCCGGAAGCTCCGGTAGCGAGCACTATTCCGAAGAGGGGCGCTAGGGCGATCCCGAATTTAAGCATCGTCACACGACGGTCGGATGACAACAAGGTTGCTGGCCCTACAAGTGACGACAGATCCGGTGTCAAAGGAGTAAGCCCGGCCACGCATCCAAGGGGAATCCCGAGCACTAGGCCAATAACTGCCCCGAACCGCAGCCATGTCCCGATACCCTCCATTATACCCGCAAGCCCTAGTGTGAACCCGAAAAAAATCCCACCCGCGAGTCCCTCAAAGAACCGTGCGGGCGACCAGCTCAACCGAAATCCCGGGATAACCCGCGATGCTTGATGACGCGAATCCGAGGGCAAGCGAGAGAATGCGATGACGGCTGGAATTCCGACAGTCAGCCCACCCTCAAATCCGTAATCAATTCCAGTTGCCAATCCGAGTACAGATCCAAGAAGGAAGCCGGATACGATTCGGAAATATCTGCGATGAGAGGATACGGAGACGGCGTATGGAAGGTCCCACCATGCAAGGTCCGTGGCACCATGCCGGTTGGCTTCCAAATGCACTGCCAAGAAGGCCAGTATGCGACGGGCTTCTGGGGGGGACCACGCTGGCGGGTCGGGCTGGTCGTGAGTGTAGGCGGCAGGGATAAAGGCTCGGAAGAGGTGTGTGACGACAGCCGATCGGTCAGGCAAAGTAGCGACATCGCACAATTCGCGCGGATGGGGCGTCGACATTGATCCACCGCGTCCGCCGGCCCTGGGGTTGTAAATACTACGAGCCAGGAACAGACCCAACGGGGTGGAGAGTGCTTGTGCAACCGGGCTTGCTGTGCCAAGACGCGAGACGACAGCGTCCCATCGATGGGCCGCGGAAGTATGCCGGCCCCCGGCATCCCGCTGTAGGTAGTACGCGGCCTCCTGGGCATCAACGGGAAGCAGATGAATGGCAGCTGCCCCGTTGAGGCGGACGGTCGAATCCGGCCGGTTGAGGGCTATACGGTAGGGGCCGGTGCGACTGGCAAGTACCAAGTGTTGCGTAGCGGGCAGACGGTTCAACTTATCGAGAGCGGCGGCATGTCGAGAAGGGGGCAACTCATCGAAACCGTCAAACAGAGGCAGGATGAGACCCGCATTGACTAGATAGGTCGCCATATCGCCGAACCCATTACCAACTGCCTCTGTGAGAGCGATGGACGATGGAGTTTTCGATCTGAGGCCCGGATGGGTGCGACGCAGATGTTCAGCCATCCAGACTCTCATTGGCTGATCCGGGTTCCAAGAGGCCATAGAGAAGATCACGGGCACAGGGCCTCCGTCCGGTCGACGCGCGATGAGATCTTGTAATAGCCGGATCATCAGCACGCTCTTGCCGGCGCCTGGTTCTCCGAGAATCACCAGGCGTCGTGTCGGAATCTTCGTCCAGAAAACATTGCCGATTTCTACATCCCGCCCTGCAATGTAAGCGGCGTCCGAGGGCCAAAGCGCGGGATCCCCGGGAGGGCCACCGGGCCACGTTCGGGCCATGTCCACCAAGAGCGGCCACTCTTCTGCCAAACTCGTGTCGGCGGCCCGCCAGGAAACCGGAAGAGGGTAAGGATCGTTTACCCTGTGGATTTCTGCTTCGCAATCCCATTGAGTTCTCACAGCCTGGGCAAGAGCGTTCACTATCTCGCTGATATTTACAGGATCAGCCTCATTCCGGTCGGCGCGATATGCCGCCCAGGCCAGATATGAAGGAGCGAGGCCGAGTACCACTGACACAGCCGTGGCCGAAACTCCTAGATCAAACTCTCGAGCAAGCCCCAGTGCTGCTACCAGGCCTCCCAGCAGTAGCAACAGGTAGATCTGGCCTGCACGTTGCGGCCCCCGGCCGCGACCCCCGTGTCTCACAGTTGGACATGATGGCGTATGTCC
This sequence comes from Streptomyces sp. TLI_185, assembly GCF_003814765.1. Taxonomy (NCBI): domain Bacteria; kingdom Bacillati; phylum Actinomycetota; class Actinomycetes; order Kitasatosporales; family Streptomycetaceae; genus Streptomyces; species Streptomyces sp. TLI_185. The sequence continues at coordinate 10,441,387 of NZ_RKRB01000001.1, read as the reverse complement.
GGCCCTGCACGGGTGCGATTCACGCAGGCTGATAGTTCAATCAATCTACATCTGCCTCAAGCACGGCGGGGAAGCTAGCAGACAGGGCCTTTGACCAGCGAATATTCCTTGCTTAGTACTCCAGTCAGAAATCATGTCCTGAGCTGGTTCTTCTTCGGTAGTGGCAGCGGCGGGCAATGGCTTGGTGGTGTCTGCGCCAGTGGGACCAATTCAGTGCGTGCAGTTGTCGGTCCTGGTGGGGTCTGGGGTGCGGCAGGAGAGTGTCCAGTAGGCGCCGGATCTCTGCCACGGTGAGGGGGATGAGGTTGGTGGTGTCGTTTCTGCTGCCCCCCTTGCGGTGTCCAGGGCCCGGGCTGCGAGGACAGCAAGGAAGGCGTGGGCGAGCATGGCCAAGGTGATGTGGCGATACCAGCCCAGGTAGCGTCGGACCTCGTATTCGTCCAGGCCACATTGGTTCTTCGCGGCCTGGAAGCACTCTTCGATGGCCCAGCGTGAGCCGGCAACGCGAGCCAGTTCGGCGATCTCGACGCCGACGGGTGCGTATGCGAGGTAGTAGGCGAGCTCGCTGGGATCGGACAGGCTGCGTCGGGCCATCACCCAGCGGTGATGGGTGGGTGGGTCCGGGTCGAAGATGATGTTGGCGGGCAGTTTGGCCGCGGCCCAGTCGTAGACTCGCGGGCCCTTGGCTCCGTCGCCGCAGGAGAGGGTTTGCCAGGCGTCGGCGGGTGCTTCCTCGATGAGCTGGTCGATGCGCCAGAAGCCCGCCAGGGACTTGATCTGCTGGGACTTCGGCACCGCCACGACATGGCCGACGTCTAGTTGTTCGAGCAGGCGGCGGAAGGACCAGTCCTGTCCGTAGGCTTCATCGGCAGTCACCCAGGCGGCGGGCAGACCCGCGGCGATGCAGCGGCGGACCAGGCCCTTGGCCAGCTCGCCCTTGGTCGCGAAGGTGCGCTCGTCGGGGATCTTCGCTTCCCGGCACCGCTCTTGATCCTTGGTCCAGGACTTGGGCAGGTATAGCTCGCGGTCGACGAGGGCTCTGCCATGGCCGGTGGCGTAGGCCGCGAAGACACCGATCTGGCAGTTGTCGATCTTTCCGGACGTGCCGGTGTACTGCCGCGACACCCCGGCCGACGTGGTGCCCTTCTTGATGAACCCGGTGTCATCGATGATCAGCACGCCGTTCGGGCCGAGCTGTTGTCCGACGTATTCGCGCAGGTCGTCTCGAACGGCATCGGCGTCCCAGCGGGCACCGTTGAGCAGGTGCTGCAGCCCAGCAGGGTCACGATGTCCGGCACACTCGGCCAGTTGCCAGCCGTTCTTGCGGCCCACCGGCGCCAGCAGGCCGCGGACGTAGTCCCGCATCCGCCACCGCAGATCCGCACGACCGAACCGGCCCGCCACCCGAGCGAAGACGGACTCCAACTCCTCAGCCCAGCCCTCGACTTCAGTAATCCCCTCCACGACCGGACAACGAGAAGAGCCAGCTCAGGACACGATTTCTGACTGGAGTACTAAGAGCTCTACGGACGTCTCCACCCTCACGCTTTGGGCATGCCCAATTCTGTAGTTCCGGGAGCCTGATGGTGCTTCGGGGCGTTCAACTCGGGCGCGGGACGCCCAGCATCTGCACGAGCTGGGCGAGTTCCTCCTCGAAGAGCTTCTCCGGGCTGGTGGTCTGGGTGTGCATGTGGCCGTAGACCTCCAGTGACACCAAGCCGTGCAGGTGACCCCAGATACGCAGGGCCAGGGCGACGGCTGCGGGCGGCAAGTCGGGGAATGCGGGCCGCACCTTGTCGAGGAGCCCCGGGTCGAAGTCGGACCAGCCGAAGGCGCTGTCCTCGTAGAGATGCTGGGTGTGCGGCCATGCGGCTGCCGCGAGGGCGGTGAGTCCGGTACAGACCCGGCGTGCGGCATCTGGGGCGGGGCCGCCTTCGGGGGCGTGGTAGCCGGGGACGGGGTCGCCGTAGATGAGCCGGAAGCCCTGGGGGTTCACCACGGCCCAGGTCCGGAAAGCGGTGGCCCATGCTGTGATGCGGATGGCGGGATCCGTGGCGGGGGTGGCCTCCCAGGCGGCGTCCACGGCGTCGGCCAGGGCGGTGTACACGTCGTTGATGAGCGTGGTGACCAGGTCGTCCCGGGTCGCGAAGTAGCCATAGATCGCGTTGGCGGTCATGCCCATCTCGCGGGCGATGGCCCGCAGTGTGATGGCGTCCGGGCCGCCCGAGGCCATCAAGGCGAGGGCCACCTTCTTGATTTCGGCCGTGGTCTCGGCCCGTAGCCGCTCGCGTCTTCCCTTGCTTCCCGTGACTGTCACAACAGGAACTCTACAGCGTCAATTTACTTCACGGCGTATAGTTTCTTCACGGCGTCACCTCTGGTGGCGTCCCACGTCTGCATGCACAGGGGAGAACCATGCACATCGGAGTCATCGGAGCCACGGGCACCATCGGCGGCAGGGTCGTCGCCGAGGCCCTCGAACGGGGCCACCACGTCAAGGCGTTCAGCCGTGACGCTGCTCAGGCGCAACACGAGGAGCGTCGGGACAACATCACCTGGACGAGCGTCGACGTCCTGGACCCGAACAGCGTCGCCGGCGCCCTGTCCGGACTCGACGTCCTGATCAGCGGATTCCAGCCGGGCAACGCGGCCAAGGACTTCGCGGACACCGTCCGGCGCTCGATCGCCGACCCCACCGTCTACGCCACGGCGGCACGGGCCCTGCTGAAGGCTCTGGAGAGCCACCCACGGACCCGGCTCATCGTGATCGGCGGGGCCGGAAGCCTCGAAGTCGAACCGGGCGTGGTGCGCGCAGACTCCGACGAGCTGCTCCATGCCGCCCTCGACGAGCTTGGACTACCCCGCGAATACGGCGCAGCGGTACGTGGTCACCGCGACGCCCTGAACGTCCTGCGAACCTCGAACCGGCTGTGGACCTACTTCAGCCCCGCAGAAGAGATCGGTCCCGGCGAGCGCACCGGTCGCTTCAGGATCGGCGGAGACCAGCCGGTCCTGGACGCTGACGGCCGCAGCCGCATCTCGGTGGAGGACGCGGCCGTCGCCTTGATCGACGAGGCGGAGCTGCCTCGCTTCGTCCAGCGCCGCTTCACCATCGGCTACTGACAGCCGCAGCCCACATCCCCGTGGGGGAGGTCATGACCTCCCCCACGGGCAAGGGCGACGTCCATCTGAGTCAACCCGGCCTCCGGGAATCTTGAACCCCTTCTTTGAAGCCGTGTCGGCCCCTACGCTCCTGGAGTGAGTTTCGAAGGCCGCGACTCAGCCGTCCGTACCAGCCGGGGGTGCTTTGTGGCCGCCCCCGTCGGGGATGCGGCCGAGTTTCTTGACGTCGATGTGGAGCAGTTCGCCGGGGCGGGCGCGTTCGTAGCGGCGTATCGGTTCGCCGGTGGCCCGGTCGGTGGCGGCCAGGGCGGGCAGGCCGTGACGGTGCAGGATGCGGTGGGCGGTGGAGGCGGCGATGTTGCATCGGGCGGCCAGTCGCACCGGTCCGATGCGGTGTTCGCGGCGCAGGCGCACGACCTGCTCCTCGATGGCGGCCGGGGTGCGGCCGGGCTGGTGGTGCGGGCGGCTGGAGCGGTCGTGCTTGGCGTCGGCCCCGTGTCGGCGGTAGCGGCTGGCCCATCGGGCGGCGGTGGTGTGGCTGACCTGGAAGCGTTCCGCGGCCGCCGCAGCGGCCAGCCGTCCTCGACGACACACCGGGCCAGACGCAGCCTGCCGGTCGGTGTCAGTGGGGCGTTACGGTGGAACAACGAGGGCCTCCTGACGGTCGGTGCAGACTTCGCAATCCACACCAAACCCAGAGGCCCTCGCCCCGTTCAAGGACACCTCGTTGTGAGGTCAGCGGGGCGGGCCAGCTGGAGCAAGGTACTCTCGCACGGCGGCTGTCGCTGGTTCGGGGGCTCTGCAGAGGTTCCCAGAGCGACCCCTGTCCGTCAGCTGACGGCCGCTCGGGCGCAACCTTCCGGTGTTTTGGCGTGTCCACGTAGTGTGCTGACACTACGCAGAACGTATCGGACAGCGGTGGCCGCCGCTTTCGCGACTGCCGCCCTGGCGTTCGCATCCCCGGCAGCGCACGCCGCCGGAACGACGCTCGTCCTGGACGCCCAGGAGAACTACTACCTCCCCACCGAGGGCGAGGGCCCGATCCTGGACCTCGGCATCACCGCCTCGGGCGGGGACGCCCATGACGTCTCGGTCGCGGTCGACGCGTCGTCCCTCGCCGGGAAGGCCACGATGGTGGTCACGGGGGACTGCGTGAGCACCGGCACCCTGAAGGTGAGGTGCGACGTGGGCCCGCTGTCGGGCAAAGAGTCGATCGACCCGTTCTTCCTGAAGCCCACCGTGGCCGCCAAGGCGGGCGACACCGGTGCCATCACCTACACCGCCACCGCCTCCGACGCGGCTACCGTGACGGGGAAGACGGACGTCCTGGTCGGCGGGCCGAAGCTCGTGAGCCGGCCCTACCCGGCGCTGAAGGGCATCGCGCCCGGCGCCGTCTTCAAGCGCACCCCGGCCTTCGCCAACACCGGCACAGCCCCCGCCGACAAGGGCGTCATGCTGCTGGTGCAGGACTCAGACGGCGTCTCTCTCGCCCGTGACCACTCCAACTGCCACTACTCGGACGGGCCCGACGCCGGCGCCTGGTGCCGATTCAACACCCCGGTCGCGCCCGGCGCGGCCTACAAGACGGACGCGCCGCTGCGCTACACCGCCTCCAAGGACACGATGTACGGCTACAACACCTACGTCGTGTGGCCGGTCGGCGGCACCGCGCCCGACTCCTTCGACCCGTCCAACTTCCCCGAGACCGGCACCGGCGCGCCGCTCGGCCTGAAATCCGTCGCCGCTGGCTCGGGATTCACCGGCTCCGGGTACGGCACCTTTGCCACCACCCAGCGCGCCGACTACCAGGCGCTCGGTGACACGGTCGAGGGCAAGGTCGGCGAGACGGTGAGCATCACCGTGGGCGTGCGGAACAACGGGCCGGGCCGGATGGGCTTCCGGTGGATGGACGCCGACAACTCCGGCACGTTCGTGGTGACCCCGCCCGCCGGCACCACCATCACCGGCGTCCCCGGCCCAGGCGAGCAGGGCGACCCCGGGCCGCTGTGGAACTGCACACCGGGCAAAGCCGGCGCGAAGAGCTACACCTGCGACATCGGCAGCACCGACTTCCGGCCGGGCGACGCGGTGACCCAGGAGTTCACGGTGCGGATCGACCGGGTCGTCCCCGGCGCGCGGGGCAGCGTGCGGGCGGTGGAGAACCCCGAGTACCCCAATCGTGACGACGACGTGGCGAACGACACCGCGGCGATCGCGGTGAAGGCCACCGGCTCGGCGACGTCCAGTCCGTCGCCCAGCGCCTCCGCGTCCCCGTCGGCCGCTGCGAGCCCATCCGTCTCCGGGGCGGGAAGCGGGAGCGGGACGACGACTGGCGGCGGGCTCGCCGCCACAGGCGCGGACGGAGTCCTGCTGCGGGCGGGCACCGCCGTCCTGCTGGTGATGGGCGGCGCGCTGGTGTTCCTGGCGGCGCGGAGATCGCGGGCGCAGGGCGGCCGCTGAGAAGCTGTGTCACATCATCTTTTCGCAGGTCACAGGGCGTGAAGGGTGGTAGTGATCCCGCTTGCCGTTCGGTTGGGCGTCGATGGTCGCCGTTCCGAACGGCAGCAGCAGCGCGCTGATCTTCAGGCGGCTGCGAGGGTGGTCGGCAATGCCTCGGTCTGGCGGCGCGGCGGGGCGGGCCGGTCGGCGGGACATGAGGGTGATGAAGGCCCAATGGATGCGGGCTTCGGCGTGGGCCCCCACGAGCCCGGCGCGGCATTCTTCATGCCGTCAACTCGCCGCGAACATCCGTCACCTGGCGCACTCCGGCCGCCTGCCAGATCGCACACTACGGCGCGTGGAACGGTTGCGGCCCGATGTAACACGCGGTCTCACACCCCGCTCTTTTCCTTGTGCCGCCGGTGCCATGCACGTCTGCGGCAGCGGGAGAGCAGTACCGTGCCGAGGCAGTATGTTCCAGCCCGACCGTCCAACCCGTGCCGCACTCCACACAGTTCGCCGTCCGGGCGGCCTGGACCGCCTCGGGCCATGCTCTCGTGCGCCGCATCCGGCGCCAGTGCCGCGAGCGGCAGGCCCACGAACAGAACACCGCCGCCGCCTTCACCGCCGGCATCAGCGGACCGCCGCACCCACGGCAGAACAGGGGGCCTGGTGTCATCGTCCGCGGCTACGACCAGCCGTAGCCGGAGCACGTCCGTTCCCATGCCGCCACCGTACGAAGCGAGGGAAGCCGTTGCGGCACTCGTGACGCGGTGCCGGGGAAGCAGCGTCAAATGCTGTGCCAGGCCGATTCGGACCGCGGAGGATGGTCGAATGACGATCACTTCCCAGGGCCGCTCCTTCGACAAGGCCGCCGCCAGCTATGCTGCGAACCGTCCTGCGTATCCGACCGCCCTGCTCGATGCGGTCGAGGAACTCGCCGACCGCCGCTTAAAGGGCGCCCGTGTCGCGGACATCGGCGCTGGCACGGGACTGGCGACCCGCCCTCCTCCACGCCCGCGGTGCCCGAGTCATCGCGGTCGAGCCCGGCCCCGCAGGCCTCCCAGTTCCGCCTCACGCTGCCCGGCGTCCCCGTCGTGCTCGGTGACGGCAACAACCTGCCACTGGCTTCAAAGTCCATCGACGTCCTCACCTATGCCCAGGCCTGGCACTGGACCGACCCGCACAAGTCCGTACCGGAAGCTCTCCGCGTACTGCACCCCGGCGGCGCACTCGCCCTGTGGTGGAACGACTCGGACAGCGCTGTCGGTTTTTGCCAGCCGAGCAGCACCTGTGCGAGCCTTCTGCCACTCCTCGGAAAGGGCTGACCCTGATGCTCGGCATGGTTGTCTGGGACGTCCGCTCTCGCGCTTCGACGCGAGAGCGGTAACGGCCACCTGCCTGAACGCACACGCCTGTCCGATAGACAGGCGTGGGTTCAGTCTGCTCCTCGTCGAAGTGCTCTTCGTGCCCCTGCACGTTCGACCACGAGGAGTACGTGGTGTCCACCATCTACTGGACCGAAAACCACACCCGCCAGTCCGCCCGCTGGCATTCCGAGAACGCCGCCCCTCTTCCCCAGCGAACCGTCGTCGCCGACGACCGGCTGAAGGCCAACGACGCCTACCGACAGGCGTGCGAAGGAACGGCCCTGCTCTGGCGAGGCGACTTCCACAACGCCCGGCAACTCCTGCAGGCGATGGGCCGCCGCATCGACCGCAAGCCGCCCAGGTCCAGCACGTCCCCGAGCGAGAACTTCCACCTGCACCGACGCAGTAGCAGTCACCGCGCCCGTGTCCTCGGAAAGCTCCTGGTGCTGTTGGACGACGACTACACCTTGACGTTGCGCCGGGCGCCCGACGTCCGCCAGGCGTGTCTGGAAGCTTATGGCCCCTCAAAGGGGCCCATGGCGGTCTCTCTGCGGGAACTGTTGGGAGTGATCGGCGCTCACCAGTGGCGCCTGAAAGGGATCGATGTGCCAGCGCTCGGGACTCGCATCCACCCCCACTACGGCGTGTTCGCACCTGTCAGAGGTGAGTACGTTGACCTGGTCGCCCACACGCCACTGCCGCCGGCGACCCGGCACAGTCCCGCCAGCAGTACGGCATTCGACCTCGGCACGGGAACGGGCGTCCTCGCTGCGGTCCTGGCCCACCGCGGAATCAAGCACGTCGTGGCCACCGACATCAGCCCACGTGCCCTGGCCTGCGCCAAGGAGAACGTCCACCGGCTAACGTTGACCGACCGTATCCAGGTGTCGGGCCCCGGCCTGTTCCCCGAAGGCCGCGCCGACCTCATCGTCTGCAACCCGCCCTGGCTCCCCGCCCGTCCGACCGGCCCCATCGAACAAGGCGTCTACGACCCGGACAGCACCATGCTCCACAGCTTCCTCGCCGGACTGCCCACCCACCTCCGACCAGGCGGGGAGGGCTGGCTCATCTTGTCCGACCTGGCAGAGCACCTGGGCCTCCGGACACGTCAGCAGCTGCTCGACGCTATCCAGGCAGCACAACTTCGCGTTGTGGACAAGGTCGATACCAAACCCCGGCACCCACGCTCCAAGGACGCTGCCGACCCACTCCACACAGCGCGAAGGACCGAGACCACGTCCCTCTGGCGTCTGATCCCGGCACCATGACCGGCACCCGGACCACGCAACGGCATCCAGCCTCCCGGTTCACCAGGTGAGCACATCCCGTGGGTGACTTCGCCGCGCTCACGGGAGTGTAAATCTAACGGCGGATCTGACGATCATGGGAGAGACGTCAAGTGACTGACACCGCCGTGGAGTTGGAGACCGTGGAACCTGTGGAGAGTGCCCCGCCTGGGCAGCCTGGGCCAGTGTCCGACGAGCAACTGGTCGCGATGCTGGTGGAGCGGGCCCGGTCGGAGGGGCTGCAGCTGACCGGGCAGGGTGGACTGCTGCAGCAGTTGACCAAGCGGGTCCTGGAATCTGCCCTGGAAGGTGAGATCACCGATCACCTCGGCTACGAGAAGCACGATGCCGGCGGCCGGGGCAGCGGCAACTCCCGCAACGGGAGCCGGACCAAATTGTTTGACCGTCGACAGGCGGTGGAGACCGGCGACGACGAAGACGCGCGCTCCGCCTCCGAGGTCTCACAGCTGGCGCGTGACACCGCACAAGGCGAGGGGTGGGTGGTCAGCTTCGGCTTCCGGCAGCCGGTGATGACCTGCCCCGGCTGCGCCGACGGCCGGGGACCGGTGCGTGAACGCGGCGACTGCCGACGGTGCATGGGCCGCGTCGACTCAGAGTCGAAGTGCGTGTACTGCCTGCATCAGGTGGAGCCTAGGCAGTCCGAGGCAGGCTGATCAGCAGAGCTTCCCGGTGTACCAAGCGTTGCGGATCTGCGAAGTGGTACCGAGTTGAGTGATGCCGGGGCGGACACAGTGCTTGGTGTCCCACTCATTGATCCGGTCGATCTTGATCTGGATGATGGAACCGTCAGTGGTGCAGTGGTTGTAGAAGGCCAGGAAGTTCTTGGTGAAATACCCGCAGGGATCCGCTGCAGGGGCTGCCGCAAGCGCGGGCGCAGCCGTAGCCACCGGAGCGGTAACACCCAGTAAAAGCGCGGTCAGGGCGAGAGGAAGAAGTCGTCGTGTACGCATGAGGAGGGATGTACCCATACAGCGAAACACATGAACTAAAGGCTTCGACCTGGCTGAATCACAGCTGGCTGCTACGGGCGGACCGGATGCGCAGGCGAACTCCTCCGTTCGGATCCTGACCTGGGCAGCGCTCTACGGACCTTCGAAAACAGGAACTGAACGCGGCCCGCACCGGATCCGTCACGGTCCCACGAGGGCATAAAGAGACGATCACGGTCGATGGCCAGGAGCACTTTGTGAAGCTCGGGGTATTCCTGTCGAACACGAAGTCGAGGCGCGCGAAACTGGCCGCCGACAAGCTCCAGCAGTTGGCGAACCTCGGTCTGGCATGGGCAGCGTGATGCCCGGCGGCGGCTCTGAGAGCCGATGCCTGAGACGACCGTGATCGCAGGATCGCGGCATCGTTGAACAGCGCGACTCCATATACCGGGCCCCGGGGATGCTCTTCTCTCCGGGGCCCGTGGCGCGCGTCAGCTCATGGATCTCACCACCGGGGCTGTGCGCTGTGGATGGCCGCCAAGCGTCTGTGCAGCATCGACGCCAAGGCCGCGGGATTGCTGCGCAGGGTCAGCCGAGGTTGAAGTCCTTTCCGGACTCGAGGCTGCGCACGGATTGAAGCTGCAGAACCTCAGCTCCGATGCGCGCACTTGTGGAGATGATTCCTTCGGGCGTCGTCAGTTCCCCCCAGGGCGCGTCGCCGTCCGTGCTGATCGAGTGGAAGGCGACCTCCCGGCTGTCGAATCGGTTGCTGGTCAGCCATCCCTGGCTGCTTGCGGCCGCGATAGTGGCGCGGATTGCATCGGCGACCCCCACGCGGGTTTCGACCGAGTCCCAGTCCAGGCCGGGTTGGGAGGGGCCGGACTCCCAACCAAGGCGTCCCACGTGGGCATTGGCGATTGTCCCCTGGCCGGTGAGGTTGGTCAGGTACGGCGAGACGGAGGCGCTATCGCGGGGGCCGCCGGCTGTCGCCGCCTTGGCGATCCCCCATTCGGGCGGGAAATCTGTTCCGGACGTACCGTCGTCAATGGTAGTGATCAGGCCCAGGCCCGGCCGAGGATGGCTGGGCTCGGGGAAGTCGCTGTCGTTACCCGCTGGCAGGCTGCTCTCTCCCGCGCCATCATCCTTCGTGACAGGCCGCGTGGTTTCGCTTGTGGGGTTGCCTTCCTTGTCAACTTCCGTCACCGTCTCGGTGCCCTTGCCCTCGCCGTCGACCTTTGTGGTCGAGACCGTCGAACTGCCGTCAGGAGCTTCTCTGACCCAGGTCGTTTCATTGTGGTCCGCGTCCGCTACTGTCCAACCCCGTGTCGTGGTCGTGTCGCCGTTGGTGTCGGTCTGGTTGGTTTCCCAATTTCGGCTGTAGGTGCCGTCGGTCCCGTTGAACTCTTCCTGCCGCTGGGTGACGCTCTCGCCGCTGGCGTTGGTCCACGTTGTCTCGCTGCCGGTTCGGGTGCCGTCGGATTCGGAACTAGACCACGCTGTGCTGTCCGACTTGATGAGTTCCTGGCCCTGAGCATCGAAGCCGGTGGTGTGTTGCTCCACGGTATTACCGTGCGCCGACTGAGTGATTTCTACCCAGGACTGATCGTCGTGCTCGATCTTTCCAACGGTTTCCCGGTCGGCGCCGTTGATGGTCGTGGTGGTGGTGAAGGTGTCGCCGCCCAGAAGATCCTGCTTGGTATCGATCGTGGTCGTCGCCCTGTGCATCGTGTCGTATGACGTGGTCTCCGTCGACTCCGTGTGGAGTTCACCAGCATCGGTGAAAACGTTGCTGGTGGTGCGGTGGTTGTAGATGTAGGTGTTGTCCGGTTGCTGTTGGTAGTCCCAGGTTTCCCGAGACTCGCGGATCGGGTTGCTCTGAGCGTCCTGGACATCGACGGTGTGGTGCGTGACGCCGTCGGCCTTCCAGTGCTCCGTATAGGTCGTCTGCACGACGTTCCCGCTGGCGTCGCGCTCCGTGTCGACTTGCAGGTGATGCCCTGTCTCGGTTTTGGTGGTGACGCTCTGCACTGATCCGAGGGTTTGCGCGGCAGCGATCGTGCCCCGGATACCCGTGGCGACCCTTGCGAAACCGCCGTCCACTGCGACTACCGGCCCCAAGACATACGTGTCGGTTTGTGTTGTCCCGTCACCCTGGCCGCTGCGGGAGACTGTCAGTCGTCGCCCGCGCGGTCGTAGCTCGAGAACGCTCTCCGACCAGGAATCACCGCTCGCCGACAGCGCATGGAACACACCGGATGTGTCGTACTGGAGCAGCTGATACGTGTCCGACGACCTGTCAACTCGGGCACCTTGAACGGCTCCGTCCCTTCGCATCGTGAAGGTCGTCCGGGCTGGAGAGGAAGCGCCCTTTGTCATAGCTTGCTCCTTCAGTGAGTACGCAGCACAAGTGACGACTCCGAAAGCATAGAAGCGAACTATGCCATCGAACAGGTAGATTGACTTCAAAGCATGTCGTTGGGGACTCTTCGGGCCTATCTCGTTCACAGCTCAGGCCTCCGGAGCCCTCACAGCCCGAGGCGTGACCACAGCGTCCCGCCATCGTTGAAACAGCACGACTCCACACGCCACGGGCCCCGGGGATGCCTTCACTCCCCCGGGCCCGTGGCGTCGGCGTCAGGACGCAGTTCAGCGGTATCAGCCAGCCGGTAGGCCCGGGAGTACCGTCCCCGTGTACGTGGCGAGCACGCTTCCCAACGCACCGCTGATGACAGGCGAGTTGAGGATGCCGATGATGGAGGCTCCCCAGCGCTGAAGCCTGCCGGGATCGGGAGAGCCGTTGGTGGCCTCGGTTTCCATGCGCGTGGCGAGCTGGGTGAACTCGATGGTGTCGTCTTCCGGCAGCTCCAGTACCGGTGCTGCCTGTCGCAGGGCACGGGCGGCCGGGACTTGTGGCAGCAATGGTGCGGAGAACAGTGTGCCGCCAGGGCCGACCAGACCGGTGTCGACCTCGGCTGGCGATGCTTCGGCGTCTGCCGCGGCGAACTCGTAGTAGCGCAATGGTTCCTGGCCGAGTGGGATCACGGGGTCGGCGGCAGCGCGGAAGAGGTAGTCGAGCACGGCGGTGGTCGAGCGCAACTGGTCGAAGAGGAAATCCCAGTCGCGGCGGGTAAGGGCGATGGCGGGCAGGCCGACCGGCGGCCAGGTGACCACCGTCGCGTCCGGGACGTGCGGGTGGTCCAGCAGGAACACCGCAATCCACTCGTAGGCGTTGGCGTCGACGCTCAGGAACCGGCCGCGGCCGTTGACCATGTCCGCAGGCACCATGCTCAGTTGGCGAATGGTTCCCTTGGCCTGGCTCATAGCCTTGGCCGCCACCTTCTGGATCCAGCGCGCTTCCTGAGTGGCCGGCTTGGGCGGGATGGTGCGGGCCTTCACCTGTACGGCCGCGCCGCGCCCGCCGGCCAGGAGCAGACAGTCGCCCAGCTCCCGCTGGCCCGACCCCTTGGCCGCGTGCTCCGCCTGCTGGAAGACGAAGTCGGGCATGCCCCACGTGGCCGCGGCGGTGTGGACCGCCGCTTCTGCACCGGTTCCGTGATCGACATGGGACGGCAGGGGCAGGGCGGGCGGGATGCGGCGCAGATGCGCTCCCTTGGGCGTGTCCACGATGAGCGTGAGCGCGCTGGGGTCATCGTCCTTGACGAAGCGCCACAAGGCGGAGGAAGGCTGTTCGGTCACAAACGTTCATTAGACGCGCCAGCAGGCGCCCGGCGCTCCGGGTTCTTCGTTTTATGGGCGGGGACCGTAGGCGCCGACTCTCTCCAGTACTTGGAACGACCACGCGCGCGGCATGCGCCAGGCCCTACGGCTGAACCTCGGCAGCAGAGCAGGCTTCCAGACGGGCCGCCCCGGGGAGAGCCAGGAGGATGCAGGGTTGGTAGCAGTGTTCATGTTGTCGACCGCTGGAGGCATCGGAGAAACTGCTGCAGGAGCGGTACGGCTGGCACTTCTCCCTGGCGGACTCCCAGCTACGGGGTTCGGCCGAGGCTGTTAAGGGCGGAGTGATGCCGGCAAACCCCGTACACCGTCAAGCTTGGCCCGAGTCAGCTTCACGCCGGCGAGCTTGGCGCCTCGCAAGTCTGCGTCGACAAGGGTTGCTTCGGTGAGGTCCACGCCACGCAGGTCCGCGTTCGTCAGGTCTGCCCCTGTAAGGTCCGCCTTTGCCAGGCTGCCGTTTTTGTCGATGTACCAGCCGAACTCGCGTGCCAGCGACTCTTGGTCCACGTTGCTCAGTCGCGCACCGTGCAGCTTCGCACCAGTCAGGGACGCGCCCTTCAGATTCGCTCCAATAAGAGCAGCGTTGCTCAGGTTTGCGTCATCTAGGTATGCACCGGTGAGATCCGCCGTCAGGAGGGTCGCCTTTGTGAGATTGACGGCCGAGTCCAGCTGGGCTTCATGAAGTTTCGCGTAGTTGAGATCCGCTCTCGTCAGGTTGGCGTCCCAGATGATTGTGTTCGTCAGATCCGCCTCCTCCATCGAGGCGTCGGACAAGTCCACGTAGTCGAAGCGTGCTGCTGCAAGGTTCGAACGGAGGAAGGAGGCGTGGCGCAGGTCTACGCCGTCGAACGTTGAGTGCCGGAGATCCGCTTCGTCGAAGCCGGCAGCACGGAACGCTGCACCGTGTTCGGGTGTTTTGCGCCGTGTAAACACCTCGGCTCCACGGAGATCCGTGTGCCTGAGATCCAGGATCGCTCGCTCGTCATGGTCGGCTGAACGATCGGCCAGCACACTCAGAACGGCCTGTACATCAGCCTCGAGCTTGACTGGGGATTCCAGGCTCTGCTCAATTACCTCCTGCCGCTCCTTGGCGAAGCCGCTGGCCGGCACCCGGGCATGCCGACGCGCATACGCCGTCAGCACCATGACGATCGTGGGCTGGTCGCGTGCGGAGTCCAGCATGATGCGCTGCAGGGCGTAAATCCCGCCCAGGCGCACATCCTCGGAGTCCGAGCCGAGATTGTTGATTGCGGCAGTGAAGCGGTTAGTGATCTGGCCCTGCTCAGCGATCCGCAGCTCAGTCCGCGACTGGTCGACCGACATCCACGTGAACAAGAGTGCGACCAGTGCAGTCAAGCCCGGCATGGCCGCTACCAGCAAACCCATCCGCTCCGCCCGGCCCATGCCGCTGTTGCCGTGCCGACCAGGGCCGCGGGTTCTGCGCCGCACCTGCTTGTCTGTCCGGCGATGCGCAATCCGCCTCAAACGGCCGGTGCCAAAGCTGCTCCTCACCCCTCCATGACATCCGACAGTGCCGGGTGCTGTCCGACGCCACGCCGCCTATGAGCTGCCTGTGACGCGAGAACGGGAGTCCTTCGCCAGCGACTTCGGAAGGCGCCTGCGGTACGTCCCCGTGATCAATATCGATGAGTTCGGGAGCCGATACCGGTGCCAGTCCTCGTCTGCGTCGGCGTCCTGCCGGTCTCCGGCTGGGAGGGGGTGTGTGCGCGGGGCGGGCAGGACCGGCGCACGCCTGACTCTGGGTCAAGTTACGTGGCATTGCGGGGATTTACGTCAGTGCAGGTCAGGGGGGCTACCGAGGGGAGAAATACCAAGATCTCGACAGGCGCGAGGACCGTTTTCGGAAAGAGATCCGAAAAGCAAGCTGATTGCCCGTGCGCCCTCGACGAAAGTGTCCGATCAATCCCACGTTGTCCTGCACTTGGGGGCATTTGACCGAATGGCGCGGGGCAAAGGGTGTCACTACAGTCACGGAGCGCGAACCCGCGCTTTCTCAGGACCCGGGTTCGCACTCCACAGCAACTCGATCTAGGAGAAGCCCTTGTCTGGATCCCCCGTCGAGCGCGGGATCAAACGCCTTAGGCGTCGGTCCGCGCATGACCATAACAAAGCTGCCGTCCTGGGCGACACGCCCGTCAACACCGAGGCAACACCCGGCAACAGCCTCCCGGCACCGCATATCCCGGTGACCGCCGCCCCCCCCGGTGCTTCTGGTCGTGCCCAACTCCCCCGACCTCATGGAGCTGGCAACCTCCCTGGTCGCGACGGCAGTCTGGGCGTTTATCGCCTGGCGGACCCGGCGCGGAGAGCCCCCTGTGACCTGATGAGCTGCGGGCTGATGTCCCCTCGGCCTGCAGCGTGATCTGTCGGCATCCGCGAGACGAAACGGATGCACTCATACCGCTCTCCGTCACAAATCCCGGGCGACGAACCCCCTTTCGTCGCCCGGGAAAGTCACCGGTAAAGGGAAAACGCCACGATGGGGAACACTTTTTCGCAGCCCACCTGCAAACATTGCGGCGGGCAGCGACGTCTTCAAGCCACCGGCCGGCCGGGCGAATACTGCAGCACCAAGTGCCGCCAGGCGGCGTACCGGCTGCGTCAGGCTGCGGAAAAGCCGCCGGACACCGAGCAGTTCGACCAGGCTCTGCGCATCCAGCTGAGCCAGATCGCCCAGGCCGCCCGGAGCATTCTGGACGCTCTCGACCAGCCGGAAACTCCGGCGTCCGCGCCGCTGGAGCAGATGGTGCGCCTGCAGGTGCTCGCCGAGCACCTCACGCCGCACATGGTGGCCAGAACCAAACAGCGCGGCGCCTCCTGGGACCGGATCGGTGCCCTGCTCGGCATGAGCAAGGACACCGCACGCAAGAAGTGGCCGGTGCCCGCCCGCCGCAGCCCCCCCTCCCCGCGCACCGTCCTCCCGGACCCGCCCGTGAGCCCCCCGGCTCCGCCCGCCGGCCCCGACAGCAGCGACGACGGCGCGGACCGCGCATCCCCCGCCGCCCCGCCCTCGGCCGGCCCAGCGCCCCTGCCCTACCTCGCCGGACAGGA
This sequence comes from Streptomyces sp. TLI_185, assembly GCF_003814765.1. NCBI lineage: Bacteria > Bacillati > Actinomycetota > Actinomycetes > Kitasatosporales > Streptomycetaceae > Streptomyces > Streptomyces sp. TLI_185. Next base: position 10,425,412 of record NZ_RKRB01000001.1, on the reverse strand, counting down.
TCTGGCCACCGTCCTCAGCAGCCTCCAGCGCGCCTCCGGCTTCAGCCTCAGAACCCTCGCCAGCCGCACCGGCCTGTCCGCCAGCTACCTCTCCAGGCTGATGTCCGGCGAACGCTTCCCGGCCTGGAAGAACGCAGCCCTACTCGCCCGCATCTGCGGCGCCGACCCGGAAGTACTGCGCCGGGTCTGGGAAGCCTCCAACGCCCGACGCGACAGCCAGCCCCGACCCGCCTCCCTCGCCTCCGCCCTGCGCTTCCTGCACCTGCGCGCCGGCAGCCCCACCCCCTGGGCCATCGCCGTCACCAGTGGCAACCAACTCGACCAAGACCACATCGCCGGCCTGCTCGAGGGCACCGCCACCGGCGACTGGGAAGACGTCCAGCGCCTCGTGCAGCTCCTCGACGGCGAACCCGCCTACTACTTACCGCTATGGGAAGCCGAAGCCGCAGCACACCCCACCACACCCACCGAGCCAGCCCCCCAGCCGCCACCCGCCAAGACACCCGCCGACAGCCCCCCGCCGGCGAGCACACGCGTCGAAGAACTCCTCACCGCCTTCAAAGACGCACTCGGCCCGACCCGCGCCACCCAGCCATCGCCCCTCCGCCGATGCCTCGCCGCCCCCATACCCGGCGTCACCCACTGGAGCGGCCGCTGACCACATTCGGGGCGTCTGGCGCTGCGTTGGTGGGCCAAGGCAAGACGCCCCGCTTCCTGCGGGGAGATGCAGGTGCAAGGCCTGCCCGGCGCTCCCATACGAGCGCGTTTCCCTGCCCGGCCAGGACCGGCGCAGCACCAGCGGCTCCTACCGTGCGGGGCCCCCGCACGGTAGGAGCGGGGAGTGATGGGGGAGCATCTGCTCAACCGTCGCCTGCCTGTGAGGGATCGTCATGCGTTGTGCCCGCCGTGCCGTACCGCCCGTTCTGCTGACCTGCCTGCTGCTGGCAGGCTGCAAGCCCGACTCGCTGGGCACGTCGACGTCGTCCGAGAGTCGCAGTCCAGTGGCGGGGGCGCCGGGTACGGCCGCGTCGGCCGGTGCGGGGCGGGCGATCGCCGTGGGGGCGGGACCGCAGAAGCACTACACGGTCCAGCAGCAGCCAGCCGCCGGCTCGTGCCACTACCGGACCGAGCACGGCGAGCCGCTCGAGGACCCCAACTGCACGCCGGGCGCAATCTCTCCGGCCGTGACGCAGGCGAACCTGACGTCGACGATCTGCCGCAAGGGCGGCTACACCTCCGGCGTACGCCCCTCCGCCTACGTGACCGGCAAGGAGAAGAGGCTGAACGCCGCCTCCTACAGCTACACCGGCCGCATGAGCGACGCCGAGTACGACCACCTCATCAGCCTGCAACTCGGCGGCGACCCCAACGACCCCCGCAACCTGTGGGTGGAGCCCGCCGACCCCGGCCACAAACAGGGCACAGGGGTGAACAACAAGAAAGACCCGGTGGAGACCAAGCTGCACACCGCAGTCTGCAACGGCCAAGTGACGCTCGCAGCCGCGCAGCAGGCCATCGTCACCGACTGGACCACCGCCCTGACCGTCCTGCATCTCAACTGAAGAAGACGGGCCCCGCAGCAAGAGCAGCAACGGGTCCCAGTCCGGCCCCGCGTCGGTCGGCTCGTGCCACCATGCCTCCCTCCCTGTATGGGCAGTCATGTGCATGCTCTAGATTGCTCGCACCAACAGTGCAGTTCAGGGGGGCAAGTGAAGAGAGCGCGGCTTGGCGTCGTGACGGCGTTGGTGCTGCTCGCGGCAAATCTGGTGGTGGCCGGGTCCGCGGCAGCCGTGGAGGATGACACAGGCACGGTGGTCCCCATGGCCGGCTTCGGCAGCCTGATAGTCGATCCAGTGCATGATCGGCTCTTCCTCAGCGGTGGCAGCACCGACGACAAGATCCTCGTTACGGACCTGTCCGGCGCTGCGGTCGGCAAGATCGCAGACGAGTCGGGTGCAACCAAGCTGGCGCTGTCGCCGGACAGCAGCACTTTGTATGCGCTGCTGCCGGGCCAGGGCGCGATTTCAGCCATCGACACGACAACGCTCTCGGAGGTCGCCCGCTACGACACTGGCGGGCAGGCCGGAACTGCAGACCGTCCCGTCCCTACCTCGCTCGCATTCAGCGCGGGGAGAATCTGGTTCACCTATACGCAGGGCGACAGCGGTGGGCTCGGCTCTCTCGATCCTGCAGATCCGGCTGCGCCGGCCGCCCGCACAGAACTGGGTCAGGGATACGCCGTTCAGTCGAGCCCGAAAGCCCCGGGCACCCTGGCGGCGTCTTTCCAGGTGGCCGGTCAGCCGGAGCTCGACGTCGTCGATGTCACCACTGGCACGCCCCGGATCACGGCGCATGCCCCCGGCGTCTGGTCGTCACGGCTCGTGATCACGCCCGACGGCCAGGGTGTGGCCACTGACGTCAACGGAGTCCTGCGGCTCACCGACCTCTCGTGGGATACCGATTACAGCTCCTTCCCCGCCCGCGGTTGGTCGCTGAGTAGCTTCGCATTCGCTCCCGACGGGACCATGGCCGGGGAAGGCTGGGACGGCATGGGTAGTTTGGTTCACGAGAGTGTCGTGACCGCACAGCCCCAAGGCACGCAGAGGCTGCGGACCTACGATTTCCCGGACTTCCAGTCCACCGGAATCACGGTGCAGGACATTGCGTGGACTCCCGACGGTTCCCGGCTGTTGTCGGTAATCGACACCATGGGCACGCTGCGGCTGCACGAGCTACTGCGGCCGCGAGCAGCCCAAACCTCGATGGGCATTGCATACCCCAACTTGATCCTCAACACGGGAACTGCCCTCCCGGAGAGCGGCTCGGTGAGCAGCGCACTCCCCTTTTCGGCCGGCGCCGTGGTCCACATCAGCCGCGCGGACGCGGCACATCCCAACGGTGTCGTGCTTCCCGACGCGCCCCTCACATCCGACGGCCGCTTCGCTTTCGGGGATACGCCACCTGGTACGGGGACGTACACCTATCAGGTGCGATATTCCGGCGACGCTGACCACCTGCCGTCGGACACCACCGCGACGATACGCGTGGCCAAGGTGCTCAGCGTCGGCACCGACGCCAGCAGCTACGCCTACGGCGCCACCGCGAAGGTCACTGCGCACCTGAGCGTGGGCTTCACGGGTGGCAAGGTCTCCCTTTACGCCCAGCCTGCTGGCGCCACTAAGCAGCTGCTGAAATCGGGCACCGTGGATTCTTCCGGCAACCTCGCCGTGAGCTACAAGGTCACCAGAGGCACGACGTTCACCGCGGTGTTTGCCGGCAGCTACGACTACTTCGCCACCACCGTCGCCAAATCTGTGGGCGTCCACGCATCGGTTGGTGGTTCGCTGAGTGGCTACTACACGACCGTGCTTTACGGGAGCACGTCTTATCGGGTCTACCACCACACCGCGAAGCAGAAGTACACGATGACCGTCGCCCCGGCCAGGCCGGGAGCATGCGCGCGGCTGCTCGTGCAGCACTACTCCTCCGGTTCCTGGCATACCTCGAAGGACCTGAGCTGCGTTCGCCTGAGTGCGACCAGCAGCTTGACCTACTCGTTCTCCTACACCGGGCCGGTCGGTGACCGGTTCCGTGTCAGGGCGGAGTCCAATCCTCAGGCCACCGATACAGCCAATTTGCCCACGTGGAGCAGCTGGGCATACTTCATGATTCGCACCTAGTGCGCGACGGGCGCGGCCCGGCCCGCTCCGTGCGCCGCTGCTCGATCTGGACCGCGCCCTGGACGCGGTAGAGCACCCGGGCACCCGGCTGTGCACGCTGTGCGGAGCCGGGCAGGAGCTGACGCCGCTGCTCCGTGGCTTCGACCACATCACCGACTCCGCCCCGACGACTCCTGACCCTGGCCGCCCGCACCGTCGGCGGCTCTGGCGCGGCGGCTCCGCCCGGCGCGCAACACCAGCGAGCGCGCCCCGATCCCCGGCTGCGTCCGCGCCGCCCATTCCTGCCCTCCCTCTCCTCTACTCCAGCCAGACACCTCACGTTGCTATGCCGTCAAGCGGGCGAATGTGGTGTTCGATTGTCGGGCTTGGCAGGTTGTTTCTGGTTGTGCCGGAAGGTCCCAGCGGCAGGACGCTTCCCGGCTGCATCGAGGCCTGCGAAGATCATGGGTGTGACCGCAGCAGACCCTCATCCCTTCTCCGCGGTGGAAGAACCCGCCCTGGCTGTGCGGGATGAGCGGGGTGGTTTGCTGGCCGTGGCGGGCAGGCGCGGATATCGCGTCCCGGTCCCGGTAGCGGTCTATGACACGTCCGATCTGAGCTGTCGCGTCCTCGTTCACTCGCGCTTCCCTGTGCATGCCATGGCCTTCCATCCTGCGCTCCCGCTGCTGGCAGTCGGCACCGGCCGATACGACGGCGGCTACTTCTTTGAGGGGGAACTGCTGCTCCTGCATCTCGAGACCAGCGAAACCCGATCGCTCATCGAGCACGAGATCGGCCGGCAGGTCCTGGAGCTGGAGTGGGTTGACGAACACGCCCTGCGGATCCTGATGGCCCCGCCCGACGACTGGCAGGACAAACAGGCCCGTGTGGAGGGGCACGTCGCGGTCGTCCACCGAGACGACTGGGCTTCGGTCCTGGCCCGGTCACTCACCGGCCGCGATTTGGCTGGCCCGAGGTTGCCGGCACCGCGTCCCGACGGCCGCGAGGCAGCCCGGCAGATGCTTGTTGAAGTCACCGAGGCCTGGCGGGTTCAGAGCGCCGATCACCCAGCGGATCTGTGATCGCATCAGGCCGCTTTGGGGAGCTCGACGGGGAACGCGGTTTGCTCGTCGAACAGCTTACGGTGCTGGAGGCAGTGGTAGAGCTGGCCGATCATGCGGTTGAAGAGATTGCGCTGGGCGGCGGCGTGCCAGTCGCCGATCTCGCGGCGCCGCCGGTAGTGGGCGTCTGCTCCGGGTGAGTGGCGAAGGGCGGCGAAGGCCCAGAGGTAGCCGGCGTGATTGAGCCGGTCGTTCTTCACCCACCGCCGTGTGATGGATGACTTCTTGCCGGAGGCCCTGGTGATGGGCGAGGAGCCGGCGTATGCCTTCACGCCGCGGGCGTCGGTGAAGCGGCTGTGGTCGTCCCCGATCTCAGCCAGGATCCGGGCGGCGAGCTGGATACCGAGCCCGGGGAAGCTCAGCAGGATCTCAGCGTCCGGATGCTGAGGGAACGCCTCTTCCACCGCCTGGGCGAGCTGGCCGGAGGCGTCGCAGCCCCGTACTCGAACATCCCGAGCAGCATCCGCTCCGTCGGAACGCTCTTAAACACGGATTAGGGCATGGGCAAAAGCGGCCGCAACGGGGATGTCAGAGGCCCATCCACGCCCGTACGGTGCGAGTGACCTGCACGGATGCGGCGACGCCGGTGAGGTTCGCGCAAGAGAAGTCGCAAGAGATGCCGCAGGAGACGACGCAAGAGTTGGCGCAGGAGATGTTGCCGCGCGGCAGACCGGAGCGCGTTTCGAGCTCGGCGCCCCCTGGCCAGCTGCCCCACCGCCCTGCCGCCGCTGTGGTCATGATGGGGATTCTTGAAAACGACCAGGGTTGCTCGTCGCCCCACTCGCTCTGAACGTTCAACGGAGTGGGGAGTTTCAAGGTTCTGACACGCGGCCGCGTGATGACCGCGCCAGATGCCTATCGCCCACTACGACATCCGGTTGCCACACCACGGAGACGCGGTCACAACCGGTGATCTGCGCGCCTACCACCGGCCGCCAGGGGCACAGGGTCGAGGCCGTACCCCCAATGCGCTTGCAGTGCTAAGCAAGAGGCAGGCGCTCGGCCACGGCACGCCAAGCGGTGATGGGGAAGGTATGCGGGGCGTCGGTGACGATCTGCAGGGCGACGTGGTCCGCGCCCGCCTCCAGGTGGGCCAGGACACGCCGCGCGACGACGTCGGCGGATCCCCACACCACCAGGGAGTCGACGAAGCGGTCACTGCCGCCGTCGGCGAGGTCGCCCTGGGTGAATCCGCCCTCCAGCCAGGTCCGCACGTAGTTGGCCTTCGTGAGGTAGGGACCGATCGCCCGCCGCGCCGTGGCACGAGCCGTGACCGGGTCGGTGTCCACCACGGACGTCTGCACCGGCGCGAGGAGCGGCTCCGCCCCCAGCACCGCGCGTGTCCGGGCCGTGTGGGACGGCGGGACCAGGTAGGGCTGCACTCCAGCGGCCCGATCGGCGGCGAGCTGCGTCATCAGGTGCCGGTGCGCGCCCAGGATCCGTGCGCTCTTCGGCAGTGGGCCGCCGGACGCGTCCAATGCGTCGAGGTAGGCGGACATCGCCGTATAGGGGCGCTGGTAGGCCGAGGCGATCTCCGCGTGACTGACGGCCAGGCCCACCAGCGTCCGTCGCCGATACGGTGCGGGAAGCCCGCGGTAGGCGGCGGCAAGCCGACCGGGTGGAAGGTTCCAGATGGAGACGCAGGAGGGGGCGACGATTGTGTGCTGGGTCGCCGTGAGGAGGGTGAGGCTGCTGTGCAGGTCCCCGCTCGGGTTGCCGCCGGGGTTGCCGCCCAGCCACAACGTGCCGTAGTCGAGCTCCTCGAGTTCGCAGGCGGCCGCTCGCGCTCGGTCGGGATCACCGTGAGTGAACGCTGTACTCCACACCCCGAACGGCGACACATCCATACCGCGCCCTCCTCGGAATTCACCTGACAGTGGCCTGTCCTGACGGTCACTCGCCCACAGCCTGACGGTTTGCCCTTCGCGTGGCGAGATCGTGTTCCAGCCTGATCACGTCTGCTGGGGTGTTCACCGCCTGCCAGGGTGCGTCGATCGCGTAACTGGACAGCTGATGGGAGCCGGCCAGACGGGGCAGTGTGCTGTCGGCGTGATCTCCTTCTTCGGGCAGGAGGGAGACGACCCGCCAGGCGAACAGGTACACACCGGCGTTCACCCGGCCCGGCCCCGGGATCGTCGGGGCGAGGTCCGTCACCCGGCCCAGCTCGTCATAGGCCACCGCGCTGCCGGGCAGGCCGGGACCGGCGAGCGCCACGGTCGCCGCGACGCCACCGCGCAGGTGATGGGCGCGCATCCCGCACAGGCAGAAGCACGTCCAGATGTCCCCGTAGACGGCGAACCACGGCTCGCCCGGATACGGCAGGGCCCGCGCGGCCCGGCGCAGACCACCGCCGCGCCCCAGAGGCCGTTTCTCGACCACTGCCTTGGTCCGTGGCGGCGACGGACGGGCATCGAGGTACGAGACGATCACCCCGGCCAGATGTCCTGCAGAGACCACGACGCGTTCGACTCCGCAACCAGCGAGCCAGTCGAGTTGGTGCCGCAGGATCGGCACCCCGTGAATCTCCACCATCGCCTTGGGCCGCTCTCTGGTCAGCGGCAGGAGCCGACTCCCCCTTCCGCCCGCCAGAATGACGGCCTGCCGAGCAGGCAGTGGGTCGTCTCGCCCGCAGACCAGAGATGGTGTGTCGGCTGCGGCGGGCTCGCCCGGCCTGTGCACACACACGCGAGAGTCGGGCGACCGGCCGGATCGGATCATGCTCATGTAGATACCCGTCCGGTCGGGACGAGACCAGGCGTAAACCGGTCTTCGCGCGCTCTGCACACCGGTTGGTCGACCCGTCGCGTGATTCTGGTCGACCCGTGTCGAACGCCAGGTCCGGATCGGGGCACGGCACATGATCTGCCGTGACGACGAAGGGCGGCCCAGGAGCACGGGCGTTCTTGGTCCGTCGGTCTCGGCAGCTTCCAGACGGTGTGGCCCGCCATGGGAAACGGCCTTCGGCATCGCTCCGCGCTGGCCTTCGGCCACCCTGGACAGTCCGTCCCGCCCCTGGACTTGGCTGGCGATCGGGCGGCCCCTCCTTTGTGGCGCCCGTCCGCAGGTCAGGTGATCGGTGGGTGGGGAGAATTATCGGGGCTTGAGCAGGTTGTCCCAGAACGGGTCCTGGTCGGCTGGCGAGATCACGCCGAGCTGGCAGGCGTCGATCTCCGCGGGGTTCAGGCGGCGCCCGCCGATGTCGGTGTGCTCCAGGTTGTACTCGGCCGCGCCCAGCAGGCCGAGCAGATTCTCCCGGGCCTTCGCCTCTGTCCCGTAGTGGTCGTCGGCCCGGGCGGCGATCATCCGCTCGTAGGGCGCATCACATGCGTCTTTCAGCGTCCCCAGGGTCGGCTCGTGGGTGGCCACCTCGTCGACCAGGTCCGTTGCGAGCGGCGGCTGATCGCGGATCAGCCGGTCCATCACCGCCATGCCCAGAACCGCGGCCGCGCTTGCGTAGCGCCAGGCGAGCGCGCTGGCCTGCCGCTCGTAGGCGTCCGCAGGGCGGTACAGCTCATGCAGCGCCGCCAGATGGTGCCGGTAGCGGCGGTCCGGGTCGGCGTACCCCTCGGTCACCTCCAACTTGACCATCAAGCCGTCGGCATGGACGCAGGCGGCCTCCCACTCGTGCCGCAGATCCACATAAGTCTGGTTCAGTGACCGCAGCGTCCGCCATTCGTGCGCCGTGACCGGTCCGAGCTTCTCCACGTCAGGAAAGCGTGATCCCACGGTTGTTCCTCTTCGTCGCGATGCCCGGCACGCTACCGGCCCCTCCGACATCCACGGCGGGAGTCGGCCAGTCCTGCCAAGGCCCGCTGAGTATCAGGTCACCGTCTCGGCCGGGGCGTTGACGATCAGGTGAGGAGGATCCAGCCGAGGAAGATGTGGCCGGCGGCGCCGAAGCGCAGGACATCGTTGGGCCCGGCCGGGGCGCCCGGTTCGAACACGGTGGCGACCCGCAGCAGCAGCTGGCCTGTTTCCGGCATGCCTTGGGGCTCCAGGTCCGCCGACGACGACCACTGCCCGGTCAGGCTTGCGTCAATGTGGATGGTCGATCCGATCAGGTTCACACGAGGCGGGGCCTGGTCGGCGACCCACTTGTCCACCACCAGCTCGCGGCCCATCTGCGGACCCCGTGAGCCCGCCAGTGCCGTTCGGTGTTCACCGTCCAACCGTCGCCGCCGTCCTGGTCGAAGGCCCTGAACGGGCTGCCTGATCACAGCCGAAGTGCAAGCAGGTGGTCGTCGGTGGCGACGATCACCACGGCGTCCTTGATGATGGCCAGGTGGCGGATCGGAGAGGATATGTCGAGTTCTCCCGCGGATTCTATGTCGAGTTCTCCCGCGGATTCATCGCCCTCGCGCCACCAGTGCAGGATGCCGTCGGGTCCGCCGGCGGCTATGAGCTGCCCGTCGGCGGATGCCGCGGTCACGGAAACGACCGAGGACGCGCCAGTCAGGTCGTGGCTTGGACTGAGGCCGGGCTGCCCGTCGTCGGTGTCCGTCTCTACCAGGTCGTAGATGTGAAGGCACTGGTGGCCGGGTCTCACGAAGGCGGCCTGGCCTCGGAAAAAGCAGCCGACGGGGCTCACCAGCGGCTCATCGATGCTCGCGGGTACCGCGACGTGGAACCCTCCCAGCGGATGGAGTGTGCCGTCCGAAATGTTGAGCAGGTCAACTACGACACTGTGCTCGACGATCACGTGGGTCTGTAGCGCATCCCAAGTGACGTTCAAACGCGGGTATGCCAGGTGGAGTTGTTCATTCTTCGGCCGGTCGGCTCTGGCCAGGGCGACCGTTGAAGACTGGTGCCATCCGGACGCATGCAATTCCAGCGTCGTGATGATCTGTGTACCGTCATCTTGCTCGCCCAGGACCACCACCGTGGGCTCGGTGGAGCGCAGTGCCACCGCACTGTATACGTGCTGCATTCCAGCCAGGGTGACATCGGTATGTGTTATTCCGCTGGTCAGCCCTACCGAGAACAGGGTAGGGCCCGAGCCGTCAGCCGGGGTGACGATCAGCACGATTGTGGTGCTGGGGAAGGCCACATGGATTGCTGCGGTGTTCTCTGAAGCGGGAAAATCGAAGACTGTTTCACCGGAACGAGCGTCGAAGACTTCAACCTTGCCCGTCTCCGAGTGGGGCGCGGCGAAAAAGTCTTCGAGTGATACTGCGATGTAGCGGCCATCCGCTGAGGGGGTCAACTTTCGGATCCGGTACTGCAAGCTCCCCGTGAGCTGGGCCGTGGGACGGCTTTGAGCATCCAACTGCCAGCTTCGGATGGCCCCTCCAGTACGGTCTGCCGCCAGCAGTAGTGGACCTGTCGTGTTGGTTGTGAACAACACCGCTCCCACAGGTTCGCCGAACTGGCACAGTGCCCAGCCGCCCTGGCCGTCCAGCGAGGTGAGCATGACCGTTCCGGTTTCGGCTCCGGAGGCCAGCATCCCGGATGGAGCGTGCACTGCCAGGGCGTTCACCCCGCCGTACACGCCTATGGTGCAAATGTCTGCGGCGTCTTCCTCGCTCTTTTCTTCCAGACGGCGTGCGTAGTCAATGATGCCCGAATTGTAGAACTCACCTGTCCGAAGGAAGTTGCCGTCGACTTGGGCTCGGAACCATGCGGCCCGCGAGGCGGCAGAGGCGTGCATGTGATGGATCGTGACGGTGCCCGGATCGTCGCCGGGACGCGAGATGAACATGCCTCCGGAGGCGTAGCCAGCCACGTACACCAAGCCCTCCGGGACGGGGGTGACGACTACCGCTCCCACCCACCCGTTCTCCAATTGAAGGACGGGGCTTTCAGTGACGGCGATGTTTTCCTCTTGCGGTTGCAACTGCCAGAAGCGGACCTGCCCGTGTGCGTGCCCGGAGACGACTTCCCCGCCCTCCGCGTCGGATGCACAGAGGGACAACACCGGACCTGCCTCCTCGTCCGCGCCGAAGAGGGGTGCGTAAAAACCGGACCGGAGGTCCCAAAGAGTGTGGGAACCATCACTGAAGCCGAGGATGGCGAACACCTCTTCGCCGACTGGACACAACGCGGCCGCCGTAATACATGGTCCGCCCTCGTCGGCGGTGAATTCGACCTGTTCCGACAGGGCAGGCCCACACCGTAACTGTCCCCGGAAGGGGCCCGTCGCCAGGACGAGCCAGGCACCGTCGAAGAGGCACGTGCAGACCGCGAGAATCCCGAACATGTCGATCTTGATATCCGGAATCAGTGGCTCGTTCAGTTCGAGGTCCCAGATCCGCAAGTACCCGGCCTGCCCCCCAGTTGCCAGGACATCCCGGCCGTCGACAGTGAATGCGGCCATCGCGTTGACACCTTCGGGGTGCCTGCCGATGGTCTGGTAGGGGTATGAACGGATGGCGAAGCCCCACAAAGGCTGCCACGGCCGATGCGCGGGGACCGCGGCGAAAGCGTTGGCTGCATCGGGGAGCTCGGCACCGCGCGCGGCCAGTTCCAGGCGCGCAGCGCGTTCGCCGGGCGGTAAGCCGACGAGCAGGGCGACAGTGCGCAGGTAGATGGCGAGGAGCGGATTCGGGGCGTCGCGGGACGCCGCTTGCTCGGACCTGTGCCACACGGCGCGCTCGACCGCCCGGGCATCTGCATTTGCCAGGAAACCCGCATCAGTGACCAATTCGCCCAGCAGGTCGGCTTGGGCCGCATGGTACGGCAGGTGCTCGCGAGTGTAGTCATCCACCGCGTTCCAGTCCTGAACGCCGAGGTCGGTAAGGTACCGGGTCACCGAACGGTGCCAGTCTCGACCAATGATCTTTCGCCGTGTCAGGTACTCGCGGAACGAATCGTGGTAGTACCGCACTTCGTCGGAGTTGTAGCTGTACAAGTATTGGGTGCAGTCTTCAAGTACCTCCTGGACTGTTGTGTCGGGCAGCCCAGTGATCGCCGCGATACGGCCGGCGTCCAGGCCGGAGCCTTGGGCAACCGCGATCACGCCCAGCACGGGGACGTAGCAGCGGCGCCACCGGCTGCGGTCGGATTGGAGCTGTCGGGATACCCAGCTGTCGTAGAGATCGGCGAGGCTGCTGGGGAAGCGTGCCTGCGAGGGGTCCATGTCCAGGCCTGCTGGATCACGCAGCAGATCGTCGAGGACATGTTTGGCTACCAGGAAGTTCCCGGAGCTGACCTCGACGACGCGATCGATCCAGGCGTGCCTCTGCTCGTTCTCGGTGCCGGTCAGCCGCACTCCGACATACCGGGCCAGGTCATCGCTCGTCAGCTCGGGGTTGTGAGCCAGGGTGATCGTGGGCTGCGGCAGGCCTTGCAGTGCCCAGGGATCGGGACGGCTGGTGACCAAAAACCGCAGCGACGGCTGCCGTTCATCGGGGCGACGTAGCAAGAGCCTGAGAACCGCTGAGATGTTGTCCTCGTCGTGGTAGGAGAAGGAGGCGCTGAGGTCGTCCAGAATCACAACGAGGCCGGTTTGCCCACCAGTCGTGTCACCTGAACTCTCGGCAACCTTCGCCAAGGGGGACACCACAAGCCGGTTGAGGGCACGGCGGGTGCCCATCGCGCTGAGGTTGTCGATTCTCAGCCCGACTGCCTGCGCACCTGGCTGCATCTGGTCGATCTGGAAACTGGTCTCGTTGCGGATAGACACTCCGATTTCGGCGATCGAGGCTTGCACGGCGGCGCCGAAGCCAGGCATCGCGTGTGACAACGCTCGCGACAACGCCTTGACGAATTCAAGGGGGTCCAGGCTCTGGTCGTCGTTCGGGTCGCAGTAATGGGCAAGGCAGAGCGTTCGTCCCGCCTGGTGTTCGGCTGCATGCGGGGGCGCACTGAGGCGCGCGGCCAGCTGCCGAGCGAACACCGACTTGCCGGTCCCGGGAGGGCCGGTTACCAGGCAGAGGCCCGACCGAGAATCCTCCAGCCACGCATCGACCTTCCTGAACATCCCCTGGCGTTCGACCAGTTCGTCCGGAGGAAGGGCGGGTGCGCGGAGCGCCCCGCTCGTGCTCGGATTCCCCTCGGTGCCCCACGCATGCGCGGTCACGGCCGGGCCCACCTCTTCAGCCGATGTCGTCGACGTCGAGACCAACCGCCTGGCCGCCAGAACCGATGTCACCGACTTTCAGTTCGGCTTTGACGTCAGCGTTGCCCATACGCTTCGCGCGCACCGCGGCCACATACCCGTCGACCGACGCGGCGCTGACATGGACGTCGATGACGGTGCCCGTGGTTTCACGAAGCTCACCGCGGAAGGTAATCCGTTGCCCGTACACGGTCTCCAGCAGCCGCCGCAGGGCGTCCACCACCTCCAAGAGATGGTTGTCGGCCGGGTCGACTTCTGCGATGCCGTCGGCGTAATCAGCGAGTTCCCTCCGCAACGCCCGGATGGCATCGGTTTGTGCCTCGGCTCGGCTGTAGCGGATGCTCACACTCTCCAGCGGGGAGTCGAGGGCACCCCCGGCGTCGACGTCGATGGGCCCGTCCGGTCGCTCGGTGCGGTCGCGCATCCGTCGGAGCAGATCTGCGGCCTGGTCGTAGAGGAACCGGATGCCTTCGGTCAGAGCAGTCGCCCCGATCGCGGCGAGGGTGATGGGCTCAGACACTGCTCCCCCGAGGAGTCCCGTGGCCGGAAACCTTGCCTTCATGGCAGCCCCTACTCCTCCCGTCACCACACTTGCCTATAAAAGACGAATCAGGCAGTTGAGGCGTGCTGAGGCCGCGTCTCCCAACGGTTACGAGTACGGGGCCAGCGACTACAAGGACCAAGGCCCGGACGCCGCACTCGCGCTGCTCACGAAGAACGTGGAAGACCTATGCAACGAGCAGCGGCGCCGCCAGCAGCAGCTGGACCAGCCCACCGAGCAGGCATCACCCACCGCGGGTGCGTCGCCTGCCTGAACCTGTTCGGTAAACCGGGCCGGGCCAGTGCGAATTTCCACCCGCCGGGGTGACGCGGCACCGGATCGGCGGGCCGGGAGGATGCTGGCCCGCTACGAAGATCACGACCGCTTGTGATCTTTGAGAGGGAGCCTCGTGCGTTCCGTTCGCGCCCTACGGACCGCGGCCGCCGCGCTGTCCGCGCTCGCCGCCCTGCTCATTCCCACCACCGCGCACGCCGCCGACCCCGGCGATACCGTCGCCCTGCCCGTCCGCGACGCCCTGGCCGCGCTCCCCGTCCACGAGGAGGACCGCACCGGATACGAGCGCACCAAGTTCCGGCACTGGATCGACGCCGACTACGACGGCTGCAACACCCGCAACGAGGTCCTGATCGAGGAAGCCGTCACCGCCCCCGCACAGGGCGCCAACTGCCGGCTGACCGGGGGCGCTTGGTACTCGCCGTACGACGACACCTACTTCGCCGCCGCCCGCGCCCTAGACATCGACCACCTGGTCCCGCTCGCCGAGGCCTGGGACTCGGGCGCCTCCGCCTGGACGGCGAAGGAACGCGAGGCTTACGCCAACGACCTTGGGGATCCCCGCGCGCTGATCGCGGTCTCCGCCGCTTCCAACCGCTCGAAGGCTGACCAGGACCCCCAGACCTGGCAGCCACCCGCGGCCGGCTACCGCTGCACCTATGCCACAGACTGGGTGGCCGTGAAAACCCGCTGGCGCCTGGCGATCGACCCCGGTGAAGAGAACAGGCAGTAAGTCGGTGGGGGCGGTTGATCTGTGGTGGGCGTGGGCCCGCACGGTGGGCGGGCGGACGTCAGCGCGAGGGCAGGCAGTTGTGGTCCGGGCCATGGAGGCTGTGCGCGCACGGCGGCTTGTGCGGGGGCCGCTCGGGGCTGAACTGTGGCCACCGCCAAGCGAGTTCAACTTGTCGTCGGTCCAGGGGGCGCCGGTGAGGCTGGAGCCGTGCATCCGCAGCGCCGGGATCTGATGCGGCAGGTGCTGTTGCGCATGGCCCCGCGAATTCGGGTACGTCGGTGCCGTGCCGGCTCTGCTGTGTCTGAACCGTGCCGTGGAGGGCCGCTCAAGGCGTTGCCCCACGTCGGATAGAAGGCTGCAGCAGGACTACGAGTACGGCAGTTGCGCCGAGCCCAGAGAAATTTCTTGGGCACCAGGGTGACCTCGGATCGGAACCCCTCCGTCAGCTGCCGGTCAGGACTACGCTGCCCCGCGACGGGGCGATCTAAGGGGGAAACAGCCATGGCAGACCAGGATGCGTCCTCATCCGTGTTGATTGAGACCGTTCAGGTTGACTCGCGCGGCGCACGCCAGATCAGCAGTAGGACGCGGACGGCGTCGCCGCTGGGCGAGCGCTCCGGCGAGGTGCGGGAGGCAATCCAGCAGGCTACCGCCCTTGCCCAGGACGCCCTGGACCAGGTGCCCGAGCGGCGCGGCTGGGCAGTAACCGGGATGGAGGTCTCCTTCGGTCTGACCCTCGCGGCGGAGGCCGGCGTCATCCTGACCAAAGCATCTGCGGAAGCGTCCCTCGAGGTAACGCTCACGGTGGAACGGACTAAGGGTGCCCCATGAGCACCATGTCCTACTGGGTGCAGATCGACGAGGGTGACCTGCATCTGGGGGCCGGATTCCTCGTCACACGCGGCTTCGTGCTGACCGCGCTGCATTGTATGGAGGGGGTGTCCTCCTACGATGCGGATCTGGATCTGCAGCTCCCGGACGGGCAGCGAGTTCCAGGACGGCTGTGCGACCGGATCGAAGACGCGGACCTTGCGCTTATCTCTGTGGTGAACGCCCACGCGTATGACCTCCCGGTCGCCCCGCCCACGGACCGCCCCCGCCAGGACATCCCCTGGAAGGGCTCCTACCGGCCGCCAGGTGAGAAGACTCGGCTGAGCGGGCAGATCACCCACGCACCGGTCAGTCACCAGAGCGAGGCAGGCGGCGAGTTCACGGGACTGCAGCTGACTGTCGACCAGGAGGTCCACAACTTCGCGGGATACTCCGGCAGCCCGGTGGACATCGACTCGGCCGAGGCCGGTTCACGTGAGCGTCCCGTCGTCGGCATCCTCATGGAACAGGAGCTCAGCCGCGCAGACGGCTCCCCGGACACCAACGTGGTGTTCGCGGCCTCGGTACTGCACGCGATCGAGCGGTTTCCGTACTTCGACGTCGCGCACCTGCGCGCCGCGGTCGCTGGCGAACAGCTGGTCCTGCCCGCGCAACAGCCTCGTCGGGCTGTGCCGGACAGCGGTGTCGAGGCTTTCCTGAGGCGGCTGCGCCAATTGGAGGAGGACGGCTACATCACCCCGCAGGAGGCCGCGGACGGGCGTGCCAAGGCCCTGCGTGCGCTGGGCGACCAGCTGCTCGGCGGAGCCGGTGGTGACTGAGCAGACCACCGCTCCGGGGTGGGCGGAACGGATCGGCGCCGCCGAGCGTGCGGTGCGGGGTGACCCGCGGGCACCGCAGTTGCTGGGCACCTATGTCAACGGCCTCGCTGACGATCTCGCTCTCCTCAACACCTCCGACGATGCACAGCACTTCGCGTATTTCGTCACGCTGTTGCGCGAGCTGGATCTTGCTGGCGCGGTCGGCAGCGCGCTGGCGGTGGCGGAGTCCTGGATCGAAGACGGTCGCGTGCCCGCCGTACACCGGTGCGCCGTTCACAACCGGCTCGCCACCGTCCTCATCGACGCGGGAGGCGAGCATCTCGACGAGGCGCTGGCCGCGCTGGAGACGGCACTGGACGCTGCGGACACGCCCGCCGAACATGCCCGCACCTATACGAACCTCGCCCTGTGCGCGGCCGAGCAGGGAAAGTGGCCGATCGCGCAGGCCCGCGCTGGACAGGCAGAGGCGCTGAGCCGCTCCCTACCGGAGACTGGACAGCGCCTCGAACTGCTGCTGCGGGCCGTCACCGTCCTCTTCCTGGCAGCCCGCCGAGAAGAGGACGCCCACCGCGCCCGAGAACTCGCCCGCGAGCTTGAGGTTTTGTGCCAGCACCAGATGGACCGCTGGGGCGACGACCATCCCCTCGCCCTGGAGGCACTCGTCCTCATGGCCTCAGCCCGTTACGAAACGGCCGCCCTGGACGATGACCTGGAGAGCATGGAGCGGCTCACCGACGTCCTCGAGCGCGCGTCCCAACGCTCGGCAACCACGCTGGGGATCCGGCACCCGCGGGCCAAAGCGGTGCGCACCGCCCTCACCCGTGCGCACGAGACCACCCGCCAGACACGCGCTGCCCTGCTCACTCCGGCGGCTACGGCCCCGCGCCCGCAGCCAGCGCCGGACCAGCAGCCCCTCCTCGTCCTCGAACTGCTGGTGCACGGCATCGACGGCGCCACCCCAGAGCAGATGCTCGGCGACCCACGCGTCGTGCGAGTCGGGGGCGATGACGTCGCGGCGCTGCACCGCAAGGCCGAGGACACGGACGCGGAGCAGCGACCGGAGGACTACCGCGATCACCCGGTGCCGGAGGCGTACACCTGGGCCCGCCTCGCCCCGGGCACCAGCCCTGGCCGAGTGCTGCAATACCTGCTCCTGCCCTTTATGGTCGTCAACCTCGCCCACTGGATGCGCCCACCCGCGCGCGGTCTCCGGCGCACGTCCAGGCTGCACGGGCTGCTGGTGCGGCTCGCCGCGCTCAGCCTCACCGTCATGGTCGTAACGGCGGTCTGCGAACTCTCCATGGACCTGGCCGCCTGGCAGTGCGCCGGCAGCGTCGCATGCGCCCGCGGCCAGCGCTTCTGGATGGGCTTCATGGCAGCGGATTCCGGCGGCTGGTGGGCGCAGCCCGGTCGCCGCCTCGCCGTCGGATCGTTGCCTCCGTGCGTGTGCATCGCATTGCTGTGGCGGCTGTCCCGGCAGAACTGGAACGCCTATGAGTCCCAACGGCCACCGGCTCACCCACCCGCCCCTGAGTTTTCGGACCGCACGCCGCTCGCCAAGCCGGGATTCTGGTACCAGCGACGCCTGGTGCATCGGCTCACCGCCGTACACACGACCGCTGGACTACTCACTGTGGCCTGGCTGCTCGTCAACGCGCCTGCGCACTTCGACCGGCAGCACGGGGGATCGGCAGCACTGGAGACTCTGGGCTGGCTGTTCAGCGCGCTGATCCTGGCAGGCGGCCTGCAGGTGGTGTGGGGAGTTTGCCGCCGCGGCACCTCCGAGAACCGGCTCGACATGGAACTGGACCATGGACTTGCAAGGTCCCCCCGCAACGCGGCCGCCCTCTTCGTACTCTGCCTCGGCTACGCCATGTGGTCCCGGCCCTCCTGGCAATCCACCGGACGGCTTCCCGGTAGCGACACCATGTACAGCGGAGTACTCGTGGCCCAGGGGCTGGCTGTGGTGGCGCTGGTCGTGGTCGGAAAGGTCCTGTTCCGCCGTGGGCCGGTCCCGAACGTCCTGTTGCGGGGCCTGGCCCCGGCTACGGCAGTGATGCTTGCCTGCTCCCTCTACAGCATGCTGGCCGCTGGCGCCGTCCAGGGACTCGCTGACTGGCTGGATAACCGCAGTTCCTCCGGACCGCCGGCCGATGCCATACCCGGCCCTCCCCCGCTGGTGACCTGGCAGATGTCCGCCATCCCCGTACTGCTCGCCGTCCTTCTGGCCCTCGCAGGTTCGGTGTACGTCCGCATCCACAAACTGGCGCAAGCCTTGAGCGCGCACGTCTTCGCGGATTTTCCGGGCGAGCCCAAGAATGCGCGGCGTACCTACCAGATCGCGATCGCCCAGGCACGCGCCCGGGTCACCGACACGATCCCTACCCTGCTCAGCGCCTTCGCCTTGGTCGTACTGCTACTGACCACGGCTTCCCTGACGGGAGCCCTCCTGACGGCCGCTCCCCCGGGCCACGCCGCAGCCGGACTGCCGCGTCCCGTCGCCGAATTGAGCCAAACCCTCAAGGCAATCGGGTCCTGGCTGATCGCCGCCGGAGCGGTGGTCTTCCTCAACTCCAGTCGCCAAGCCGCCCGTGCCCCGTCATCCCGCAGTCTCCTCGGTATCGCGTGGGACGTGGGCACTTTCTGGCCGCGCGCTGCCCATCCCTTCGCCCGGCTCTGCTATTCGGAACGGGCCGTCCCCGACCTCACCTGGCGCATGACAACGTGGTGCCGACAGACCGGCGGTCGGGTCCTGATCTCCGCGCACTCCCAGGGCAGCGTGCTTGCGGCCGCCGCGATCTGGCAACTGCCCTTCGCTGACCGTAAGCGCGTCCAGTTACTCACCTACGGCTCGCCCTTGGAGCGTCTGTACGGGCGGCTCTTCCCGTCGTACTTCGGGCATGAAGCGCTTCACGCACTCCACCGTGAGGTCGACACATGGCGCAATCTGTGCCGGCTTACGGATCCCATCGGCGGCCCGGTGCACGTCGGTGGCGGGGGCGAAGGCCCTGAAGTAGACCGCCTTCTGAAAGATCCTCTCAGCTTCGGCCGCTCGGCTGCGTACCCGCTGTCCACTCCAATCCGCGGGCATAACAACTACCAGGCCGATCCAGCTTTCGCCGAGGAACGACAGAGGATGGTGGCACGGACCGTGTCTCCGCCCACCATCGCGCGGCCCTCGCTCGACGGCGCGTAGCGCACTTGACGGCGTAGGGCTGTCAACAGGAACACCGATATTCGGCCTTGTCACCCCTGTCATGACGACAGGGGTCGGCGCCCGACCAGGGCAATGAGCGCACGCGATCACACCGCCCTTTCGTCCGTCCGGCACAGCACCCGGTCGTTCGCAGCCGGCGGGTTCGAATTGTGTATGAAGGGGTCCGATGATGCGATGCGGTATGCCGGGTGTGGGTTGGCACTGTAGGGCCTTCTGCGTCGCGTGGCCGCCGAGGGCGGGTATGGATGGGGGAAGCGTCAGAGTGTGATTGATCTCCAGCCAGTTTGCTGATGTTTGTGCGGCCCTTGTGGGTTTCTGAATATTCTCCCGGGCAGGGTGCACACAGAGGTGCGGTTCGACGGCGGCTGGGGGGCGCGGTGGGCACCATGGCGGGCGGCGCGATGTCGCTGTTGTTCAGTGAGGCCGAGGGCCGTATCCGTGTCTCTTCTGTGGCCGGGATTCCGGATGGCACGTGCGCGGTGTCGGTCCCGGTACGGCGTCAGGGGAGCAACCGGGCGCCTCGTGATCGACGAGGGCTGTTGCGTATTCGGGAAGTCGACCTGATCACAGCAGCGTCGCAACCTGCTTGTCAGCCGCCGGAACAGCTCAGCAGCAGGGATCTGGTCTGGGTGTTGTCGGCGAACCGGCGCGGTTGGTCCACCATCGTGTCCCGGTTCGGTAGCCGTGCTCGAGACGCTGCTTTGGCGCTGGTGCGTTGCGGTGGTGTGGTCTTGCGCTGCGGGGTCGATGAGGACCTGGAGGTCGCGGATCCGCTCAGCTGGCGGCTGTCGCACGCGTGGGCCCTGCAGGCGGATGAACTGCTGCAGGAGCTGCGGGGCTGGCGGGATCCCGATGAAGTACGCAAGGACCTCTTGGCGTTGATGGGGCCGGTGGAGGAACTGGACGGCGAGCGGGCGCTGTTGGAGGCCTGTCCGGCGGGTTCTGTGCTGCGAGTGCCTGAGAGCAGTGCGGCGGCGACGGAGGCCTGGAGCGCCTATGAGGCGGCCGTGCGGGCGGCTGCACAGTGGTGGCCCTGTTACCGGGCAGGCGAGCGCATGACGGCCAAGGAGCTGGCCGGGCTGGCCCTGAGCGGGTCGAAGATGTGGACTCCTGCGCGTCAGACCGCCTTCGAGAATCTGATCGGTATGAGTTTTGACCTCGCTCTCGATGAGGCCGATATCGACATCCGTGTACGAGGGCCGTTGAGGTGGCACGTGGGGTCGGTGGCGGCCGATGCCTCGGTGGCTAATCCCTGGATCGCTCTGCCAGCCGGCGCTCTGAGACTGGTCGGTGAGGTCGAATACGGCGGACGGGGTGTCTTCCTGGTGGAGAACTCCGACACGTTCGAGCGCGTGTGCGCGATACCCGAGATTGCCTCGCAGTGGCTGTGCATCTGGGGCAAGGGGTACGTCACCAACAAGCTCGTTGCCCTGCTGGACTGGCTACAGCCCGCGCGCCTGGCGATCTGGGGCGACCTGGATGCCGACGGCATCGCCATCATTGATGACCTGTCCGGGCGGCTTGGCCGCACGGTGCATCCAGTGGGGATGGAGGCGGCAGTGTGGCGGGCCGGCCCCTACCGGTATCAGAAGCCGGAGGCGTTCCCGAAGGCACGGGCGCTGGCGGCCAGGATGGCCGCCGAGGGACCGGTCGAGCTGCAGGCTCTGGCCGCGGAAATCGCAGTGACGGGTGAGTCGTGCGAGCAGGAACCTGTGCACAGAAAGGTCCTGCCTCGTTTGGCGGAGCTGTTGAGTGCGGTGCCGGCCGATGACTGAGCAGTTGGCGTTCGGGGACAGTGAGCGGGAAGATCTCGCGGCTGCCACGCAGTTGGCCAACTGGCGGGCTTTCATGGCTCCCGTCGCCGAGGATGCCGGTGCGGTGGCGCGGCACCCGGAGGTGGCCCAGGTCGCGCTGGCCATCCTGGAGGTGTTTGCCGAGCATGCCGGGCCGCACGGGCTGACGAGAGCGCAGGTGCTGGAGGCGCTGGCCAACCATCCGCAGGGGTGGCCGCAGGAGTTGGTCGACCGGCGGCTGTCGGTCTTGACGCGGCTTGGCTTTCTCGAGCCCTATCTCCTCAAGGCGCACCAGGACCGGTACGTGGTGCGGCCGGCCGGCTTGGCGGGGGCTCTGGCGGCTGAACGGCTGGCCGAGCACGGCGGCGTGGATGAGCTGATCCTGCTGCTGGATCGGGCCAGGGCCGTGTTCGACCGCAGCAACCCCGATCCGGGCGCTTGCCTGGACTACTTGGTGTCATGCCGCAATGCACTGCGTGTGTTCGCGCTGGATCTGCAGCGGCAGATCGCCACCGGCACTCCGGCCGAACTCATGGAATCCCAACGGCAGCACGATCACCAGGGGTTCACGCTGCAGGTCAACGAGCTGAATGACCTGGTCACGGTCCGGTTCAGCGGACAGTGGGCGCTCGAGGAAGCCGCCTCGGCGCTGATCGAGGCGGAGCTGTTCTACCGCCGGCAGGTCATCGCCGCGGCGGAGAAGGTCCTGGAGCACGGTGGGGGCAGCCTGAACTTCGACGTCCTGACCGTCACCGAATACACCGATGCGGCTGTCAAAGGCGACCTTGCTTTGCTGTCCCAGGCCGGCGCAGCCCTCGTCGCCGACATGCCCCCGGTGTGGATCGAGCCTGCCGGGCTCCTGGAGGCCGTGGAGGGCTTCGCGCCCCGCTCGCGGGTGCGTGTGCGACCGCCGGTGCCTGAGACGAGGGACGATGAGGAGGACGACCCGCTGCGATGGGCTGAGCAGGCGCAGGAGCGGGCGCGGGAGAGCCGTCGGCTGCTCGCCGACGAGTTGCTGGAAGGGGCGCAGGAAGCAGACCTCACCCAGGCGTTGTACGCGGTCGGCTGGCCCGCGGCCGCGGCGATCATCACCGACGTCCTAGCGCTGGGGGACGATCCGAGCGAACCGTACGCGGTCGTGGTCGAGGACGCCTTGCTGGCTGATCCGGACGCCTCTGTCACCTATATGCATCCGGTCCGTCTTCGCCGCACACAGACCGCCGGTTTTCCGGACGGGGACGTGGATGAGCCCTGAGAGCGCCGCTGCTCAGCCATCCGGCTCGGACACCGCTGTGCAGACAGCACTGCTTCTGGCCCGGCTACGGGCTGTGGGGGTGGCCCCGGCGACGGTGTCTGATGCGGTCCTGGCTGCCGCTGCGGCCGCGGCCTGCCACAACGGTCGCCGCATCATCCGGATCCATGGCGCAGCGACGTCGACCGACGTGCTGGTGCTGGGGTGGGACGGTGACACAGCGCCAGCTGCCGGTCTGGTGTCACCGCAGCTGTGGCTGGGACTGTCTCCGGTTCCGACGCTCGTGTGGGCCGCGTGCCTGCGGGCGGCCTGGCCCGAGCCGGGACTGGCACCGTTCCCGGGGCGTCCCTTCCCCAAGACTGGCATTGTGTCGCTGTGTTCGGCACTGGGCGCGGACCGCAAGTCCGTCGAGCAAGCCCTGGAGCGGACCTTGCCCGATGCGCATCTGATCGTGGCCGAGAAAACCGTGTGCCGGCTGGGGGCAGCCGTTGCGGCGCTGCCCCCAGCCGTGG
Source organism: Streptomyces sp. TLI_185 (assembly GCF_003814765.1). Taxonomy (NCBI): domain Bacteria; kingdom Bacillati; phylum Actinomycetota; class Actinomycetes; order Kitasatosporales; family Streptomycetaceae; genus Streptomyces; species Streptomyces sp. TLI_185. Next base: position 10,402,585 of record NZ_RKRB01000001.1, on the reverse strand, counting down.
TGGAGGGCCTACGGCGCGGGCATCATCTGCTGCCAGCCCCACAAGCAGACGCGCCGGACCTGGAGCAGCTCCCGGTGCCTGGGCAGGCGTCCGCTCACGAGATCCCGGCCGAGACCGACGCCGTGCCTGAGGCTTCCGATCCGTACGTGGTCCGGTCGGCGATTGCCGCGCTGGAGACGGCGCGCAGACCGGTGCCGCGAGGTGCTCTGCCGCTGCTCGCCGATCCCGCGATGCGCTCGGCGGCGGAAGAGATCCTGCGCCCGTGCGGGCGTCAGCTGCTGCAGACGGCGGATGGTAACTGGACTACCGGGTTCTGCGATTCGGTGGCCGATGCGCTGGTAGCCGAGGGCACCGGCACCCTCGGCACGGTGGACAGGGCCGTGCTGGCCTTGGTGCTTTTGCACACGGTGGCCATCCCGCGGGCCCAGGGGCGGCATCGCCACAGCCGGTGGACGGGCGAACCGCATGCGGTCACCCTCGCCGCCCTCGCCTCCAATCGCAAGATCTCCAAAGTCGCGATGAGTGCCGCCCTGCGCAGGCTGAAAGCCGCTGGCATGGTCGCCGAGAGCACCACCGGCCATTACGTTCCCGGCCCGGCACTGGACCGGCTGAGCGACGAGCGCAGCAGCATGCTCTGGGAGGACCTCATCCTGGTCGGGCGGCCGGACGGGCACCTGGCCGCGGCCATCCGGCGCCGCCGCCTTGCAGCTCTCCCTTCCGATGACGACGGGCGGCCTGCTGACGGGCCGGCAGAAACGGACCACGTGTGAATGAGCAGCAGGTGAGTGTCCTGGGCAAGCGCGGGGTGATCGGCACCCGCCAGCTCATCGCCGTGCAGACGTTCGACATCGCTCGCCTTACGTCCCATCCCGTCGCCGTCATTCCCGGCGCTTTCATCGCGGTGACCGGTCGCGGGCCGAAGGACTCCAACGAGTCGGGCAAAACCAGCTTTCTTGCGGCTGTGGCTCTCCTGCTCGGGGATCCCGAGTGGCGCCTGGCGGGAGGCGGCTCCGTGCATGCGCCCCGGCTGCTGTTCGAGCCCGTGACCGCCGGCGCGGTCCCGGAACTGAACGCTCCCGCCCACCTCGGCTATGTGGTGGGCGTCTTCGCCGAGCCGGACGACCCGCAGGCCACCGCGCACACCGTGTGGCTGCAGATATCTGCCAAGCCGCAGCACATCGAGGTACGGCACAAAGAAGGCGTCCATCTGCTCCTGGACGGCGATGACCGCTCACGGCATGATCGGGCACCGGATTTCTTCCGCAAGCTGAGCGGGAAACCCCTGGGCGCCACGGACTTCGCGGAAGCCCTCTACGGCCGCGCACCCCGGCTGCTGGCCTACATCGCCACCCGCGGCGGGCTGCGTTCACGTCCCTCGCTGCTGAAGCTGGACGCCGGCACCTTCACGCCTGTGCAGATCGGCGACGCGTTGCTGTCGCTGACCGGTAAGGCCGGCATGCTCTCCAACGACGAGCAGGCCCGCAAGGACCTGGCCAAGACGCAGGCCGACCTGGCCGACATGATCGCCCAGGCCGAAGTCTCCTACCGTGCCGAGGAAGCCATCCTGCATTCGGTCTCCACTCGGGCCCGCGCGCGGGTGGAGACGTCACGCGCCTACCGCTTCTGGCGCTGGGCATGCGCACGGGCCGCCCTCGACAGGGTCATCCGCCAGCAGCGCGTCACTGTCCGCCTCGCCGTCACCGGCGCCGACATCGACACGCTCACGCAGCAGTACAACGACACCCAGGGCGAGCTCCTTGAGGCCCGCAACACTGCTCACCTGCGGCGCGAGGCCGAAGGCACAGACCGGCGCAAGAAGCAGGCCCAGCTGGAGGTGGAAGAGGCCAACCAGCGCGAGGGGCGATTGCGCGGCGAGCTGGAGCGCACACAACGCGATTACCGGGCGGCCGCCGAGCGCGCCGGGCACTATGCCGGACCGGTGTCTGAGGAACTCGCCCAGCGGCTGCGTGACCACGAGTCCCGGCACAGGACGGTGGGAGCCAGGCTCCTCGTGGCCGAGGACCGCGTCACCAGCCTCGCCGAGGAGCTCGCCGAAGCCCGCGAGGGCCGTACGGGTGCGGCAGCATCTGTGCTGCGAATGCTGCACGAGGCGGGGGTCGAGGAAGCGGTGGGGCTGATGGCCGCCACCCGCATCCAGCCGCACGCCCGGCACCTGTGGGAAGCCCGCCTGTCTCCGTGGCGGGACGCCGTGTGCATCCCGGCAGACGCCGACGTCTTGGAGCGTGCCACTGCCGCCGTGGACAGCATGCCCGGTGCCGTCCTCATCGCCGGCCCCGAACCCGGCCCGTCCGTCTGCGATCCGCTCCCCCATGACCCGCCCTTGCTGCCCGACGGCATCCTCGGCACCGATCCCCTGGCCGTACCCTTTCTGCAGGCACTCGCCCAGTGCACCAGCGTGGAGCAGCCGCCGCATGCCGTCATGCCTCACCTCGGCATCCACGTGATCGGTGGCTTCGCGCAGCCGATCGCCGGGCAGGAGGACATCTGCGCCCACCTGCAGCAGCAACTAGGCGAGGCAGCCACCGAGCGGGCCGCCCTCAAGGCGGCGCTGGACCTTCAAGACCGCCGGATCGCCGAACTGCACCGGGACATCGACCGAGCGCTGGCCCACGAAACCGCCGAACAGCTCAAGCCTCGGATACGGGAGCTGGAAGACACCCTGGCCGAGCTCCTGACCGCACTGCCCAGCCTGCGCGAGAAGGCCGAGGCAGCCTCAGACGCCGCCCACCAGGCCAAGACAGCCTTCGACACGGCCGAGGAACGCGCCAGGGCACTCAGCGTCACCGCTACAGAGACAAAGAAGAACCTCGCGCAGGCCCAGCGGAGAAAGGACAGGCTGGATGAGCTGCAGACCTCGCTGACCGGTGACCGCTCTGCGGGCGCCTGGTCCGGATCCCTCGACGAGGCGCTCGAGGAACTCAACTGGCATGCTCTGCCCGAGGATGACCCCGATGCCGAGCCCACGGACGAGATCACCCCGGCTTCCGTCGTACCCCGCGATGCGGGCCGCGAGGCCGAGTGCCGCAGCAGCGGCCTGCTGCACGGCGAAGCCCGGGCTCGGCTCGCGGCCGCCCTCACCGGGCTGGCCGCAGACACGAAAACCACCGGGGTGGCCACACCGGAACTCGCCGACGCCCTGCACCACCACGACCGCAACACCATCGACCCCGACGGTCGGCTCTTCCGCACTTCCCTTACGGCCCTGCGAACCTGGCTGGACGACAACGCCGAGCGGGACGACAGCGCCCGGGAACAGGTGGAGATCACCCGCGGCAAACGCCAGGCCGAACGCCAGTATCTCGAAGGCGTCGTCGAGGAATCACACCAGGCCCTCGCACAGACTCAGCAATCCATCCAGCAGCGGGTACACAGCGCACTGGATCTCATCAGCACGACCCTCGACCGCCTCAACAAACGCGACGACGGCTACGGCGCCGACCTCGACCACCAGGTCTTCCCACCCGACACCGCTGAAGGACAGTGGATCTGCCACGTCGTACCCCGCTGGCGGCGCAACCCCGGCGGCCGACTACTGCCGTACGACGCCTCCACCAACACCGCGCAGGAAAAGCTGTTCTCGATCCACCTCGTGCTAGCCGCCCTGTTGGCGGCGCCCGACGCCCGCGGTCGTGTCCTTATCCTCGACGAGCTCGGCGATTCGCTCGGCGCAGAACACCGGCGCGAGGTCATCGCCGCCTTGCGCGACGCCGCGCAAGAACACGGCATCACTGTGCTGGCCACCTGCCAGGACGGGCTGATGTCGGATGTCCGGCCAATGTGCGGCCAGATCCTGCAGTTCCGCTACTACTCCAAGTCCGACGCTCTCAACCGGCCCACGCTCATGTTCGGTTTCGATCCCAACCACCGCCGCGTCAAGCTCACCCTTGACGACCTCGTCACCAGCCGGTCCTGACAGCTGGACCGTTCATCTCAGCGGCTCGGCCGCGGTGCGCAGCCAGCTGGACAGACACTGCGCGTCTCGCCATCAAGCAATATGATCTTGTCAGGAGGGAGCAGGATTGCCTCCCCAGACGCCCTCCCGTTCGAGGCCGGCGGCCCGGCGATCACCGGGGAGTGGGTCCACGGCGCGACCGCCCGGAAGACTCCAGGGTCCAGTACAGGTCTTCCGCATCGGGACCGGCATTCCAGGACCTGAGCAGTCCCGTCGTAACCAATCGGTCAAGCACATAGGGCAGTTCGGCAGGCTCGGTACCGCCAGCGCGCGCCATCTGCTCAAGCTCGCTCCAACCGCTGCCTGTTTGGAGATCCGTGTGGGCTGCGAGGTAGACGCTTGCCAGCTGCGGCAGCGGCTCCGCTGTCCCCGCCCTTGAGGGACAACCGGCACGCAGCGCCCAGTCGGCTGCATGCCTTCGGTCGCTGCGAGCTGGCGCCTGGCCCAGCAGGGTGGCATCGAGCAGTTCGGCAACGAACTCGTTGGCGGCGCGTTCCGGAGCGGTGCGCAGCCAACGTGCTCGTTCAAGCTCGTGCCACGGGTCGGGGGTGTCGAGGTGAAGGCTGCGCAGCAGGCCTTTGGCCAGACGGACATGCATGGCGGCATTCATGCGCAGGGTGCACTGGAGGGCGAGCAGGCGTGCCGCGGCCGAGGCATCGGGCGGGAGAGCGGCGGCCAGGTAGCTGAGCATTTCACGTACTCGGATCTGCTCGCCGGGCCCTCTGCGTTGTCGTGTGCGTCGCCGAGCGGTTGGTGACTGCCGCAGGGTGGCGCGGGGGGCGGTGTCGGGTACGACGGCGGCCTGGGCTGTCGCGGCAGCGCAAGCGCTGCAGGCATCGGCGAGTCGCCATAGCTGTCCGCCGCGTTCGCATGCGAGGAGGAGGCGGATGGGGCCGGCGCAGCCGCGGTGGCGGGGGTGCCAGCGGCAGCCGCGTTCGTGGCACTGGCAGATCCTCAGGTACGGGGGACGGAGGTCACCACGCGCGTGCCGTGCGAGGTGGGCCAGGGCAGCCGAGCGGGCGGAGGCTGCGGTGATTTGTGTGACGCCGTGAGGGCAGTGCTGGCACACGAGGACGAGCTCGTTGGCGTGCGAGCGTAGTTCCACGGTCCAGGCGCGTGGCGTTGCCGGACATGCTGTGCGCAGCCTCATGGGCGCGTGTTCCTTCAGTTGCTTCCGTACTGATCCCGCTCTTGGTTGTGCGGGACGGCCGCCCACCGTAGTGCAGACCTCTGCCCTCCCATGGTCGCCGTCACCTGGGAAAATAGGGCAGAGGTCTGCACTGACAGGGCAGGGGTCTGCACCGTCGGATGGACGGGTGACGATCTTGCCGCCCGATCCGGACCTCGACGCGCTGCGGTTGGAACTCGCGCGTCTGCGGGCCGCGCGCGGGTGGAGCTACGACGAGCTCGCCGCCCGCAGCGGCCTGGCCAGACGCACCGTCATCGAGATCGAACAGGGCCGCACCATCGGCACGCTGAAGACCTGGCACGCTCTCGCCCACGCGCTGGACACGCCGTTCGACGAGCTCTTCAGCACGCTGTGCCGCGGGCACGACCTGCCCGGCCCGGCCCGCGACTGACGCCCTGCCACGCGACTGCCGCAGACCACCCGAACCGGCGAGACCATCTCGAACGCACGACATCTCTTCGCACGCCAGTCTCACGGAGTGCGGCCGAACGGGCGACCCGTCAGAACTGCTGGCGCGGATCCGGCGTGTTGACTGGCAGCTTCCCCTGCATGCGCTCCACACCACCTTCCGCAGCCCGGCACTGGGACGGTAGCCCGGTCGTCGCCCACCGCATGCGCCGTTCCCTGCAGGTCACCCCCGGCGGCGCCAGCCGACTACTGCGCTGCGGCCAAAACGACCGGTGCCACGACTGCGGCAACCGGATCGAGTGGTACCACCGCGACACTCAGCGATCCGTCCGCCTCCACCCGCACGAACTGCCGTCCGCCCGGGTGCCCGCCGGGTGCCGATGGCACGTCAGCTCCGGCATCGCCTACCCGGCCGGGGACGGCAGCAGCTGGTGCCGTCTGCCGCACGCCGTCGTCTGTCCCACCCGAGACGTTCCCCCCGCCCCTCCCGAGCTGGCCGAGCTGCGCCGGTCGCTGGCCGTGAACACCCGTCGCCTGATCGACGCCGGTGCCTTCACCCCTCCTCTCCCCTCGCCAGAGGGCCCGGCGCCCCAGGGGGAGAGCTCGGCGGTCTGCCGCCCGGCCCGTCCCATCGTGCAACTGCTGTACGTGCGCTACCTCGCCGCCCGCCCGGTGGACGAAATCCAGTGCATCGCCCAGACCCGGCGCCGCCACCGCTGCACCAGCGCCCTGCTCTCTCCCGGCACCCCGGCCGGCACCTGGACACTGATGCCGGCCACCGCCACCAGCGGTCAACTGGCCCTGCCCGCAGCGAACATGGCGGTCTACAACCTCAGCGGCCTCCCGTACGCCGAGCAGCTGCGCTGGCGCGCCCAGCGCTGCCTGCAGCATGCCGCCATCCCCACGGCCGCCGACCTGGCGGTGGCCGAATGGGAACCCTTCGATCCTCTGCGCCACCACGAGCACATCCACACCCGCCTGCCCACCCACGTCCGGCGCCCCGGTGCCACGAGCCGTACGCAGGAGGCAACCCGCCCATGACTGCATGCCATGCCATTGAGATCATCCTGACCAGGCCCGCCACCCACAGCGAGCTCCGGCACGCCCGGCGCGGCGTCCGGCTGGCCGCGAACGCGGACCGCACCCGGCTGATGTCGGTGCAGCGCGCACACACCGCAGCCGGCGCCCTGCACGTGCTGCGCCGCCGACTGGGCACACGGTTGCCGATCGACGTCCTGACCACGCATTACCCAGACGGGCATGGCCAGGTCTTGCTCAACGTCACCCTCGGCCACGGCGCCGACAGGGTCCTGCGCCGGGACGCGGCGATCCTGGGGCAGTGGCCCCAGGACGTGCTCCGCCAGCGCGTGACCGCGGCCCTGGCCCGGGAGGAACAGAACCGCGCCCGGCGCCTGAAGGACCGGCTCGAGGGGCTGTTCGCCGACCACACGCCGGAGGAAGTCCTGGTCGGCGCAGCCAGCTGCGTACGCAACCGTCAGCACCACCGCGCACCAGCAACGCCGTAACGCCTCTCCCCCGCGCAGCTCCCGGCGGGTGGCCGCAGACGGCCCTCCCTCCACCTGTCCCTCATTTCCCTTTTGCGGAGCCCTTGTTGCACACGTCCACCGATGAACAGGCCCACGCCGTCGCCGCTTTCCAAGCCGGTCACCATCTCGTCCTGCAGGCCGGCGCCGGGACGGGAAAGACCAGCACCCTCGGCCTGCTCGCTGCCGGCACTCGTCGCCGCGGCCCCGCTACTTCGCCTTCAACAAGGACATCGCCCGGGATGCTGCCGCCCGCTTCCCCCGCTCCGTGCTGTGCAAGACCGCTCACGCCACGGCCTACGCCGCCATCGGCCACCGCTACACGAACCGGCTCAACAGCCCCCGCCAGCCCGCGTGGAAAACCGGCCAGGCACTCGGCATCACCCGCCCGCTCCGCATCGGCGATCACGAGATCGGCCCCAGGGCGCTCTCCCACACCGTGCTGCGCACCGTGACCCGCTACTGCTACTCCGCCGACCGCACCCTGGCCCGCCACCACGTGCCACGCATGCGCCGGCTGAACACGGCCGACGACCACGCCCAACTCGCCGACCAGGTCCTGCCGTTCGCTCTCAAGGCCTGGGCCGACCTGCACAACCCCGAGCAGGGCGTGGTCCGCTTCGAACACGACCACTACCTGAAAATGTGGGCCCTGACCGAACCGACGATCGAAGCCGACTTCCTCTTCCTCGACGAGGCCCAGGACACCAACCCGGTCCTGGAAAAGGTCTTCGCCGCCCAGCGCGGCCACGCCCAGCTCGTCATGGTCGGCGACTCCGCCCAGGCCATCTACGGCTGGCGCGGCGCCCGGGACGTGATGAGCGGCTTCGACGCCACTCCCCTCACCCTGACCCGCTCCTTCCGCTTCGGTCCATTGATTGCAGAGGAGGCCAACCGGTGGCTCGCGCTCGCCGATGCCCCCATCCGCCTGACCGGCACCGACGCCATCGCCACCGAAGTCGGCAACCTCGACCGGCCGGACGCGGTGCTGTGCCGCACCAACATCGGCGCCATGGCCGAAGTCATGCGCCTGCTCGCCGCCGGCCACCGCGTCGCCCTCACCCGGGGAAGGCAACAGCTGGCCGCGCTCGCTCTCGCGGCCCGCGACCTCAAGGACGGCCGCCGCACCCCCCACCCCGAACTCGTCCTCTTCACCTCGTGGGGCGAACTGCAGGACTACGCCGCGTACGACCCCGCCGGACGCGACGTCCAGCCCTTCGTCGACCTCGTCGACACCCACGGACCCGATGCCATCCTCGCCGCCGTCGACCAGCTCACCGACGAAAACCGTGCCGACGTGACCGTCTCCACCGCCCACACCGCCAAGGGCCGGGAATGGCCCACTGTTCAGATCGGCAACGACTTCCCGCCACCCAAAGACACCGACCAGCACGATGCCCAAGGACGCCCCATCCCCGAACCCGTCAGCGACACCGACGCCCGCCTCGCCTACGTCGCCGTCACCCGCGCCCGACAGCACCTCGACCTCGGCGGCCTCTCATGGATCACTACCCACCCCGCCCCACCGCGTTTGGCCTAGAGCAACCGACCGACACACAGCCTTCCGGCGCACGAACCGGTCTCATGAGGCGCCGCACGCTTCTCTGTACAGACCGTGAACTGGTTGATCAGTCAGTAGCCAGCTGCGCGGACAACAGCTCTCCGTCCCGCACCACATGCACACCCGGTCCACAAGCCCGTCCTGCCTGTCGCAACCTCAGCCTGCAGCAGAAAACAACCCAGGCTCGTCATGCGTACTATCGCTAGACACAACTGTGCGGCAGTAACGGCTACTGCTCACATGGCACCAGGAGAAACAGCACACACGTTAGATTTTGCATACGCCGCGAGCTCGCTGCTTGCTGGCCGTAGCACCCAGGAAGGGTGTGAGCACGATGCCCGAAACCACTGCCGAAACCACCGAGTTGACCTCACAGTACAGCGCGCAGGTGGCCGCAGACCTTGAACGCAACCTCAAGGAGCAAGACCGTCTCAGCGGTGAAATCGATGCGCTCCAGGCGCAGTTGGCCGCCCTGCGGCACGACCACTCCGTCCTGGTGAACATCCAGCAGGCCCTAGGCATCACGGCAGTGCCCGCGGCCCCTGCAGCCGAACCCGTCGCGACGGTGCCTGCTCCCCGCAAAAAGCGAGCAGCCGCGACAGGCAAGGGCAAGCAGACGAAGGTCGAGAAGCCCGCCGCACCGGCCCGGAAGAGGACCGGCAAGAAGAGCCCTGCCAGGACGCCGGCCGCCTCGTCGACCACGCCCACGCTCGTCGACCTCGTGCGCGAACATCTGGCAGGCCAGAGCGAACCCCGCTCTGCCACCGAAATCAGCGCCGCACTGGGACAGCAGCACCCTGAGCGCACCGTCAAGACGACCGTGGTGCGCACGACGCTCGAGGGGCTCGTGGCCAGGAACCAGGCCCAGCGCACCAAGCAGGGTGCGTCCGTCTTCTACACCGCCCCCGAGGTGGCTGAGCCGGCCCACAGCGAGCAGCCCGAGCAGCAGTCCGGCTGACAACGCCCCGAAGGCTAGGCCGCAGGCATCCGTTGCGCTCCTGCGGCCGGTGGAGATCACCCTTTGCCGCAGCGCGGCGCAGCGGCGCCCACGGCACCCCTGTGCAGGGCGCGGCAGGTCCCTGCCGTCAGGCCGCATGGGAGGCGGCGGGCCGGGGGCTGAGGTGCCGTACGGCCTGGCGGCGGACTGTGGTCGCCGACAGGACCAGGTAGCGGACCTTGCTCGCATCCAGTCCCATCACGGCGGCAGCGGCTGTGCTGGTGTAACCGAGCCGGCAGTGCAGGACCAGCGCGTCGTACTGCTGCGCCGGGCAGGCATCGAGCGTGATCGGAGCAGGCGCAGCGCTCTGCACGCGGGTGCGCAGCAGTGCCCAGGCCCGGGCAGGTGGGTTGGGATTGCTGACGATGTCGCACCAGCCGACCGCGAGTTCGCCCAGGACGCTGCACACCAGGCGGTGGGCCTGTGTGGGTGGCAGGTGGGCGCGGGCGTAGTCGAGGTAGCTGTCGCGGTTGAGGGCGCAGAAGGCCTCGAAGGCGGGCGGCAGCGCCGGGGTCAGGCTGGCCGGCTCGCGCGGCAGGCTGCTGGTACGGGGGCGTGGGATACGGGCCGGAGCGGCGGGGGGGCAGGTGGACTGGCGCGTGGCGTGTGTGGTCATCCGATCACCTCGGTGACGGGGCCGGCCGTGCTGGGCAGCGGGCCGGCCAGGGCGGCGCATGCGGCGTTCCAGAGGGGTCGAAGCGGCTGCGCTTCGGCGTTGAGGGCGTGGGCGAGTTCCTCGACGTCTTCCCAGGCGGGCAGGGCGGTGCCGTCGAACATGCCGGTGATGGCATGCGGTGTCAGGTGGGTGTGCTCGCCGAGTTCGTCGGTGCGGGGCCGGGCGGCGGCCAGGTGCAGTCCGCGCAGAGCGGCCGGCAGGCTCTGGCGCTGGGTGGGGGCTTGTCCGCGGGCGGCCGCCCACAGCGGCTGGATCTCTGCCGGGTCTCCCCCACAGGCGAGAGTGAGCAGACGGGCCACCTTCCATGACGGGCAGCGCTCGCCGTTTAAGACGCGTGAGACGTAGGAGGCGGACACCTCGGTGTCCTCGGCCAGCTCGCGCAGGGTCTTGCCGCTGAGGCGCTGCAGATGGGACAGAGCGCGGGTGAGCACGGCGGCCGGACCGGCCGGGTGACGGTCGGGGTCTCTGGCCCGGGAGGGTGTCATTTCTCCCCTGCTGGAGGCCGGGCGGCGCTGGTCGGGGAGGCGGGCCGTGGAGACCGTGCGCGGCGCCGAGGTGGGCGGCGGGGCGGCGGCCTGACGGGGGAGGCGGACTCGTGTCCGGGTGCGCAGCGGGCGGCTGTCCATACGGCGGCGTACGGCGTCGGCGGAGAGCTTGCGGGTGAGCTGCTCCGGGGGCAGGCCCAGGCACTGGGCGATGTCGGCGTTCTTCTGCCGCTGGTCGCGCGCCTGTTGGATCAGGACCGCCTTGAGGTCTTCCAGATCGCCTTCTACGACGCGCAGCAGGGTCAGGGCTGCCAGCGGCTGCTGTGCATGGGTTAAGCGCAGCATGTGGGTGATCACTCGGGCCAGGTCGTCGGCGACCTGGTCGGCGAACTCGTTGTGCGCGAGCGCGTCGGGGGTGGGCGACTTCTCGCGGGCCCTGCGGTAGGCACGACCGCAGGCGTCGCTGCAGTAATGGCGCGGCCGTCCGGAGCCGGCGCTGCGGCCGATCGGATTGCCGCAGCCGGGGTTGAGGCAGTGGGCGGGGCCAGGGTCTTTGGGCGTCATGACAGGGGTCATCCCTTCCTCGAAGGTGCTACCGGGGACGAAGGGCGTGCGGAAATGGGGAGATTCGACAGAAGCCGTCAGTGCCTGTTTCTCCCTCATCCGCGACCGGGCGGGCGCGGATGCCGCAGGCCTGGTGTCCGCCGCCCGGCAGTGATGGCTGTCCGGGCGGCGGACACCTGTTCGTCAGGCGGTGCGAAGGCGCCGGTAGCGCAGGTGCGAGCGACGTGTTGCGGCCAGCAGCATGCAGACCGCCGCTGCGGCGAGCTCGTACATCTCGGGCCGCCAGACCAGCACGGTGCCAAGGACAGGGGCGGCAATGAACGCCCCTACCTGCATGTTGACTTCCCTGTCACGCAGCTCGCGGGTTTCAACCGCGGCCTGCTGCGGGATGTTACGGTCGAACCGCTTGGGCCGGCTCAGATCCAGTGAACGGCCGAAGACGGAGATTCGGTCAGGGGGCATTCCAACTCCTTGGTCGAAGCAGAGAGTTGAGTTGGGCCCCGGTCTGGTATCCCGCCGTGCCGGGGCTCACTCGTGCGTTGGGGGGACGCTACATGCTCACTCAAACGAATGCCTACCACTACGGTACGTAAATGACATCGCTGCGGTATCCGACGTCCTTGCACGTGCATAACGGTCGATGCTGGACACAACACGATCAGAATCGGTCCCCAGCATCCCCGGAACACTCAACCTCACATCCGGTACAACACAACGACCGAAGGACACGGCGATCCCGCCTGTCTCACGCGCAGTAACCGGCAGCCATCCGACCGCCTCGCAGATCAGGGAAGTCCGGCGCTCCCTCACCGCCTCTGCCACCCAACGATGGCCGCCTACCGCGGGCGGCGCGAGCTGCTGTGCGCCGCGGGCTGCTCCAACGGGCGGCACTCCGGAGCAGGACCGGGAAGGCTCACCGGGTTGGTTAGGCCGTGTTGGCGCGAGGGCGTCCTCCCCGTCGGATTGCCCGCCCGGCCAGCTGAGTCCCAGTGATTTCTAATCGCCACTACCCGCCGCGGTATTACGCTCCGGGGATGAACGGTGACCATGCGGATCCGCCAGGCCGGCGGGCAGCTTCGGGCCGTGGACGGCTGGGGCTGCTTCCGATCGGCTGGGCTCTCGCGTTGACCATCGTCGTAGCGCTGCTCATGCTGACCGGGGCAACGCTCATCGGAGGCGCCCTGCTCGGGTTCCGCGAGATCAAGAGAGAACCTCAGGTGTCGGCGGGCACCTTGTTCGATCTTCTGAAGGTCAGCTTCGCTCTGGTAGCAGGGGCGGGCGGCCTCGTGGCGCTTGTCATGGCCTATCGGCGACAGCGGCTCGCCGAGTACGCCCACGAACTCGACCAGTCCAAAGAAGATCGTGAACGTAGCCGGGTGTTCAATGAGCGGTTCAGCTCAGCTGCGGGACAACTCGGACACGAACAAGCCGCGGTTCGCCTGGCCGGAGTGTACGCAATGGCCGGCCTCGCAGACGACTGGCAAGCCCATCGGCAGACCTGCATCGATGTGCTGTGTGCCTACCTGCGCATGCCGTACCCGCCCGCGCCAGCCGACACCTCCCCTGAGTACGTCGGCTGGCTTCACTCTCGGGAGGTCCGCCACACCGTCATACGTGTCATCACCGCCCACCTTCGGGACGACGCGGCCGTTTCCTGGTGCGGACACGATTTCGACTTCACCGGAACCATCTTTGACGGCGGTGACTTCACTCGCGCAAGGTTCACGGGTGGCACGGTCATTTTCAAGCGCGCCAAGTTCTCCAGCGGAGAGGTTGCCTTCCACGACGCTAGCTTCGCTGGTGGCGTTGTGGGTTTCTGGGCGACAGAGTTCCAAGGCGGTCGGGTCTACTTTCCCGATGTAACGTTCAGCGGTGGCACCGTCTCCTTCGAGGAAGCCAAGTTCGTCGCTGGTCTGGTCTGTTTCGACCGCGCCAAGTTTGTCGGTGGCCGGGTCCACTTCCGCGCTGCTGAGTTTGCCGGCGGTGAGGTCAACTTCCTTGACATCATGGACTGGTCCAGGCCGCCGGAGTTCGATCCCGACCAGCCGCCGGCAGGCGTGCTGATCACGCACCATCCGGGCACTGCCTAACACTCCGACTCGGAGGGTCACCGGGTTGTTGGGTCAGGCCACGTTCGTGAGGGGGCGAAGGCCCCAGCGGATGCCCTTCTCTCTGCGGATGCGAGCGCGTTCCTTGCGTTCGGCGGCCAGGACGTCGCGGTGGTGGGCGTTGGCGTTTCGCCAGCGCAGGTAGGCGCGCAGGACTCGGGTCTGCGCGGTGTGCCGAGGTGCCCGCGATCCGATCATGCTCAGCCTCCGCTGGGCGTGCTACGCCTCGGCGTGGACTACGGATTCGGATCCCTCGGCTGCCACGACGAGAATTCCCTCCTGTTCGTCACACAGCAGAGACGCGTGGCGCACCCTGGTCATGCAGGGCGACGGACTCCCCCTTCGCCTGGCCACCACCACATATATCCAACAAACGATCCACCATTGTTCCGACACACCGCACGCCGCCCGCCGCGGCCGAGTCACAGCAGGAGGCTCAACCCGAGTAAATCCAGTAAGCGACGATGGTGACCGGCCAGACAGCGATTCAGCGCTTTAGCCGAGAATTCTCTCCAAGATCAGTTGCACCTGGCCCAGGAGAGGAGAGCTCAGCCATCCTGGCCAGCGGGAGGCAGCCACGCATGCTGGTCGACGTGTTCTGATCCGGCGTGAGGTGGTTCATGATGTTCTTCATGAGGCACGGGGGACGCGGCTGGGTGCCGCAGCGCGTGGGCAGGGTGTATCTGCTGTTGTCGTTACTGGGGCCAGGTGCCGCGCTGATTCTGGCCCGCCGGTTTGATCTTGGTGTGCCCGCAACGGCGGTGACGGTGTTGCTCGGGCTGGCACCGGCGTATCTGGCCTGGGCGTCGTTCCGGGCCGACCGGGTCGAGGCTGACCCCGTTGATCTGGACAGGGTGGTCGACGAGTTGGCCATGGCGGTCCGGAACCAGTGGGACAGCGAGGTGGCCGTACGCCGGGTCCACGATCCCTATCCGCTGCCGGTCGCCTGGCAGGTGGCCCCCGGCGACCTGGCTGAGCCGTGGGGGTTTCTTTCGGAGCTGGCCCGGGCCTGGCCCGGCGGCCCCCCGGGTGACCCGGCCCTTTGGCCGCCGGATGCCTCCGGGCTGGCGGGACGGGACGGAGAGATCGGGCAGGTGTTCCTTGAGCGGGTGCCCACCCGGCGCCTGGTCATCCTGGGTGAACCCGGCTCCGGCAAGAGCGTGTTGCTGATCCGACTGCTGCAGGACCTCCTGGCCCGGCGCACCACAACTGATCCCGTGCCGATGCTGTTCTCCCTCGCGTCCTGGGACCCCCGCCAACCGCTGAAGGCTTGGATGGCGGACCAGCTTCGCCACGCCCATCCCGGCCTGACCGCTGCCGCGCCATCCCCGGTCGCGCTCACCGCCACCGCAGCGGACGGGGCGGGTGATCTGGCGCTGTACCTGCTGAACGCGGGCCGCGTTCTGCCTCTGTTGGACGGGCTCGACGAACTCCCGCCCGCCCAGCACGCCATCGCCCTCGACCTGCTCAACCGGGACCTGGCGGCGAGCCAGCCCCTGGTCCTGACCAGTCGCACCGCCCCCTACCATGCGGCGATGGCCCGCCCGGGCACCACTGTCCGTCTCAACGGCGCCGCCGTTTTGCAGCTGTGTCGCCTGGGTGCCCGGGCTGCCGCCGACTACCTGAGCCGGGACGCCGGCGGCCCCGACAGCCCCGCCGCCGAACGCTGGAGCAGCGTGGTCACCCACCTGGGGACCGACAGCCCGGTCGGACAGGCGCTGTCCACGCCGCTGGGCCTGTTCCTGGCCCGCACCATCTACAACCCGCGCCCCGGCGCGCATCCCGGGTCCGGGGCGGCACGGCACCCGGACCCGGACGAGCTGTGCGACACCACCGCCTTCCCCGACCGGGCCGCCATCGACGCCCATCTCTTCTCGGCGTTCATTCCCGCCGCCTACACCTCCCGCCAGGCCCACCCGCCGCGCTGGACCGCCGAACAGGCCCGCCACGCATTCGTCTTCGTCGCTCAGTTCCTGCAGCATCAGCGGGCAGGCAGCCCCGATCTGGCCTGGTGGGAACTGCTTACCGCCGTCCCTCGACGTATCCGCCGTCTCACTGTCGGACTCACCGTCGGCCTTGTCGCCGGGCTCGGCATGGGCCTCGGAATGGGGCTCGGGGTCGGGCCCGGAATGGGGCTCCTCTGGGGGCTGGCGGCCGCGGTCGTGATCGGGCTCGCGTCCGCTCGCGCGGAGGGAGACGCAGCCAAGCTGGCCACCGGGCTTCGCTTGGACCGCGCGGCGGTCCCGTTCGGGCTTGTGGTCGGGCTCGCCGCATGGGGGCTCGTGGGCCTGCTCGGGATCACGCTCACGGCCGGGCTGCTGTTCGGGCTCACCTTTGGGCTCACGTCTTTGCTCATGGGCGGGCTGCGACCTGGTGAGGTCGATCTCACCGTCAGCTCCGCCCCAGCGGTCTTGTACGACGTGGACCGCCGCGCATTCCTGTTGGCCGGGCTCCTGTACGGACTCCCGATCGGACTGTCTCTGGGTGCCACGATGGGGCTTGTCTTGTCCTTGACGATCGAGGCCTCGGCCGTGATCGGGCTTGGGTCCGGGCTCGCGGTCGGGCTCGCGTACGGCCTTCAGGAAACAGCATGGGGACGATCCGCAATGTTCCGCGCCTACCTGACGGTGCGCCACCGCATCCCGTGGGACCTGCCGGCATTCCTGCAAGATGCACACCAACAGCGCGGAGTCCTGCGGCAGGTCGGCCCCGTGTACCAGTTCCGGCACATCGACCTGCAACGTCACCTCGCCCAGTAGGAAGATGTGACACAGCTCAGGCTGCTGGGGGCGTCGTCACCATGCCGACTCTGGCCACCGCCCTGGGGCCGAGAGAGCGCCTCCGGCACCACCTGCAGGAACAGCGCTCACAACTCATCGGGCTGGGCCAGATGTCGCCAGTCTGAACCGTGCCGGGTCTGGTGGGCATCAATTGACGTGCATGTCAAGGCAGTTGGTCAGGTCCTGCGGGGCTGGTCGAATTGCGCATGCCACTTGATCGTCGACAGCACTACGACGGGCGCCGGTACTGGTTCAGGCCGCGATTCCGTGAAATCCCCAGGTTCGAGGTGTTGCCTGCTGGCAGGTCAGGGCTCGGTGAGTTCTTCCAGCTGTTGAACGACGTGCTCGATGGGGCCGGTGGCGTCGATCTCGACGGTTGCCGTTGCCCGTAGCAGTGGTTCGACGGTGGCGAGGTGATGGAGAACGGCGTCTCGTTCTTCGGGCTGCTTGCCGTAGGGGTTGGTAGTGCGGGCTGCGATGTGGGCCAGTAGCACCTCGCTGGGTACGCTCAGCAGCACGATGTGGTCGAACAATGGGTAGAACCGGCCCTGGTTGGTCTTGCAGCCGGCCACGAAGAGGCTGCCTTCGCGGTGGCTGCTGAGCAGGTGGGTGATGGCCTGTTCCCGCCAGATCCAGTCGGTCGAACCGTCTGGCAGCGTCACCCAGTGGCTCCAGATCTCGGTGTCCGTGTCCACCGCCGTGTGCCCTCGCTGGCGCAGGTGGTGGAGGGCCGTCGACTTGCCGGTGCCCGACATTCCGGTGCGGATTCGGTGCGCTGCGGGTAGTACACCGCGCGGAACTCCTCCAGCAGCACCGTGGCGGTGGCGGCGGAGACGATGCCGTCCCGCTCGGCGAGGTCAAGGACGTGACGGAGGTTGACGAGCGGCCAGGTCAGAGCCTGCCGGTCGCCGTCGGGTGTGTGGCCGACGGCGACCTCGTCGTACCGGTGAGCTCGCCGGTCAGGTAGCGGCGGAAGATGCAGCCGACCCCTTCCATCCCGAAGGAGTGCAGTTCGGCGGCGCGCAGGGCGCCGATGCTGGCGGCGCCGATCATGCGTACGCCCCGCGCGAGAGCGGCGAGGATCTCCTTGTGCCGCAGGGCGGCCGTCTGGTGGTAGAGGCCGTCGATGAGGACCACCGTGTCGGTGTCGGCGATCGCGGGGTCAAACAGATCACCGTGGCGCGCGGGCGGCAGAACGCGGACGGCAGCATCGGCGAGCAGGGGTTCGTCGGGCGGAAGGGTGGGCCCGACGTACACGTGGATCATGAGGGACTCCGGTTGGGGACGGGGAGAGGAAGTGCCCCTCGCAGGTGCTGTGAGGGGTACTTCCGTGGTGCCGGGCCCGGCCAGGTGGCACGCCGTTACACGGCTGCTAGCTGGCCGGGCTTTCGCGCCGGATCAGCCGGCGCTGTGGGTCAGGACCTTCGTCCTCGCCGTCCTCGATCCGTACGGCGCTGGTCTGGTCGATGAGCGTGGTGACCGTCTCGGCGCCCACGGGCCTGGCCTGCGCGACGACTTGCGACTTCGAGTCCTCCATGGGGCCCTCCCCTCTGTCGTATGCGGCAGTTGCGGAGCGGGTGCTCGCGACTGGTGGTGCCACGGATCCGGCACGGGCCGGATCCGCCTGCCCGTCCTTGCGGACGGGAGGTCTGGTGATGCGGATCGCGCCGCCGTGTACCGGCCAAGAAACTTGGGGGGTGCGGGGCGGCGGCGCGGTCATCCGCTGGCCGGGGGCGAGGAGGAGCAGGCCAGCCGGGTCGGGTAAGCGGTCCGGCCGCCGGGAACGCCGGCGCGTGCTGCGCGGTCGTCTGACCGGCCTTCGGCCTCAGCCTGAGAGTCTGCCGGGTGGTCGTCCCAGCCGGTGAGGCCCTGTTGTGCGTCGAGGGCCGCGACCAAGGGGTTGGTCCCGGCGGTAGAGGTGTCCATGAGGTGTCTCCGGTGATCGGTGAGGGTGCGCTGCCCCGCCCGGCTCACGGGGGCCGGGCGGGGCAGCACGCAGATCCGCGACGGGGGACGCGCGGACCTGCGGTCCGGTGGCTAGGTGGTCGGATGGGAGAGCTGGTGGGTGGTGAGGAAGAGCCTGAGGTTGGGCCAGTCGTCGGCCAGGACGGCCATTGACGTGCACGGACAGCTCGTGGTGTCGGTGGCGTGCCAGCGGGCAGCCTCCTCGCGCAGCACCTTCGTGGTGACGGTGTCGATCAGATCGGCGGGGTGGTCCTGTGTGCACTGCGTCGACACGACGTGGACCGTGGCCCGGGTGCCGTCGAACACGGTCGTCACGATGACCCGGTCCCCGCGGAGGGTGTCGAGGGCCTCGGTGACCAGTGCGCGGGCCCGACTCACCAGGACCTCGACGACTGGGTCCGCCAGCCGCCAGGATCCCAGGGCGACACCCACGTTGAAGGCCGCGCGGTCGGGGGTGGCGGGGTCGCTCGTTGCGTAGTGGCGGGTCGCCTTGCACGAGCCGGGCCACGGGGTGGCCGGCAACTCGGCGTCCGCAGGCGGGCCGGGGTGCGGGGCGGTCACCATGTCGCCCCCTGCCGGACGGTGACGACGTTGACCGTCGCGTACTGGCACGGGCCCGTGGTCAAGGTGGTGGTGCCCCAACTCGATTCGGTGAACGCCCCCTGCCTGCTGGGCAGTAGGGCGCCCTGGGCGGGGTCGGGAGTGCGGGTGGGGATCACGCTGACGGTGGCGCGGGCGCTGTCGCGTAACTGTGGGACGTCGGTGTTGCCCTCGATCATCACGGTGACGGCGATGTACGGGCTCGGCTGGAGCTTAAGCACGTCGTCGACGTACTCGGCGGCGAGCTCGCCAAGGAGATCAGCCACTCCCGCGGCGACGCCCCACGCGTCGAACGTGCCAGCCACTCCGGCGTGCACCCGGTGCTGCACATCGAGGGTGACGGGCCAGGTCCGGCGCAGGGCCTCGGCCCGGATCTGCGCGGCATCGACGCGCGGAAACGTCATCGTGTCATCGTCACGGGTGGGTACGGGGGGCATCGGCCGCGTCCTCGGGGGTGTGGGGGGAGTCGGTGTCGTCCTGTGTGGGGGCATGGATGGAAGCCGCGCTGGCCTTGGTGGTCGGTCGCCGGGCCGGGAGGTTCAGGCAGGCCCACACGGCGGTCCCCCGTCGCGCGGGCACTGCCCCGGATCGGGCGGCCAGGGCCTCGACGAGGTAGAGCCCGCGACCGTGCTCATCGTCCGCGTCGGCCTGGTGAGCGGCAACACGGCGGCGGGGGCCCTGATCGATCACGACCGCCCAGACCTGATCAGCGGTGAGGAGCAGGGCGATGGTGACGCGCTCGTTCGGGGCGTGCTCCACCGCGTTGGTGGCGAGCTCCGAGACGATCAGCGTCAAGTCCCCCACAATCCCCCGCGACATGTGCCACAGGCGGCACGTGTCCACCACGAACGCGCGCGCCGCGCGGGGCGTGCACTCGGACCGCCCAGGCAGCTGCCGGACCTCGCGCAAGCACTGCACGGTCCTCGGCCTGCTGCGGGGCGGGCGGCCCAGGCCATGCGATGGCACGGGCCGTAGCCCTGGCAGGAGTTCGCGGTCGAGATCTCTCCAGACGACCTCAAGAGCACCGCTCTGGCTGCCCTGCGTGGGGTATGCGGTCACCACTGCTGTCCCTCCCTGGGGCGGCCTGGCCTCGGGTGCTCTCCGGTCCATCCCTCGATCCGCTGTGCGAGGGCGGCAGTGCGCCGAGCCAGGACCATGGGCAGCACCTCGGCGAGTACATCGGCGCTGGTGATCTCGGGACTGCTGCCGGGCGGTGTCGTCCAGGTGCGGCCTTCCACCCAACGGCCGCTGTCGCGCGTCACGTTGGGGGCAGGGCAGCGCATCAGCGCGTTCGCCACGCACACCGTGTGCGGCTGCGGCCGCCAAGCCGCGGCGGAGCCCAGCGGCACCAAAATCTCGACGCACCTGCGGGGCACGTTGACGAGCACCGGGCCGTGCGGGATACCGCGCTCACCCAGCACGGTGAAAACATCGTCGGCGACCACATCACCGATCCGCAGCACCTCGACACCCCGCACCCGGATGAACGGGGCAAGACCCGCCTGCCACGCCAACAAGAGACTCAGCCGCGGCACCATGCCCGGCTGCCACGGGTCCACCCGTTCTTCCCACCCCGTCCCACCTTCATCGGCGCAGTGTTTTCCGGTGGCACGGCCACCTTCAACGGCACGGTGTTCTCAGACGGCTCAGTCACCTTCGACCACGCAGAGTTCCGCGACGGCACGGTCACGTTTGTCAGCGCGGTCTTCTCCGGCGGCTCAGTCACCTTCGACCAAGCGGTCTTCTCTGGCGGTACGATCGCCCTCGACTACGCGGAGTTCGGCGACGGCACGGTCTCCTTCAACCGCGCGATGTTCACGGGCGGTACAACGATCTTTGACCGCGCGATGTTCACCGGCGGCACCACGAACTTTGACCGCGCGGAGTTCTCAGGCGGCACCATCACCTTTATCGCCGCGGAGTTTTCCGGCGGCACCGTCACCTTCGACCGCGCGAGGTTTTCCGGCGGCACGGTCGCCTTCGCCCCCGCGGCCTTCTCCAGCGGCACGGTCACCTTTGTCAGCTCGATCTTCTCCGGCGGCACAGTTGCCTTCGGCCGTGCGGAGTTCTCCAGTGGTACGGTCGCCTTCGACTACGCGGAGTTCCGCGACGGCACGGTCGACTTCGACCGCGCGAGGTTGGTGCCGGGCGGCAATGTCACCTTTGAGAGCGCAGAGTCTGGTGGAACCCGCATCATCTGGGGACCATTGCCGCAGCCAGCGGGTTTCTAGCGAGCGGCGAGCGGGCCTGGCACGGCTGCTTGCTCGGCGGGACACTGATTCCTACTGTAAGGGCTTGCCGGGAATCAACACGTCGGTTTGATCTTGGTTTTGTCGGGGTCGAGAAACCTGGCGACGTCTTCCCGTGTGCGGAAACGGGCGGTTGAGGCGGGGAGATGAACACCATGGGCTTCCAGGAGCGGGCGGACGTCTTTCACTGCACGGCTGATGGTCATGGCGGTGGTGTTGAAGAGCTGGCCCAGGAGGTCCATGGTCGCGAGTTTTCGCAGGTGGAGCATGGTGACCAGGACCCGGTCGGCTGAGGTGAGCTTGGCTTTGGCACCTGCGCCAGGGGCCACCAGGCGCTCGTGACCCCGACGTGTGCGAAGTACTTGCTCGCGTTGAACCTCCATCGCTGAAGTCAACGACTCGATGAGCTCGCTGAGCTGCCGGCGGGTCATCCCGGTCAGTTCCGGGTCCTGGAGCGAACGCCGCGTGAGGCGAGCCGGTCTGTGCGCCAGGGCCTCGTCCGGTGTGCTGCCGGTGGTCGCCGCGTCCATCGGATGCTGGGGGTGGAGGGTGTAGTTCCAGTCGCCGTGGAAGCGATGGCGAGTGATGGGCAGGGCGGCGATCTCGTCGTCGCTGACACGGATGCCGGTGGGGTACTCACCGCTGTCGAGCTCGGCATGGACGGTGAGGCCGGTGCGGCTGGTGGTCGCGGCGATGGTTTGGAGCATGACTTCATGGCTGGTCAGGGGTCTGCCGCGCCAGTTCATGGTGATGTGAGAGAACAACCGGTGCTCGATCTTGTTCCATTTCGAGGTGCCGGGCGGAAGGTGACACACCGTGATCTCAAGACCCGTCTCAGCGGCGAGGTCGGCGAGCTGGGTCTTCCAGCCGCGGGTGCGATAGCCGTTGGAGCCCCCGCCATCGGCGGTGATCAGCAGTCGGCGGGCGTGGGGGTAGTCATACCGGCCGACTGCCTGCCACCAGCGCCGGATCGAGGCGACGGCGAACGCCACGGTGTCGTGATCGGTGCCGATGCTGACCCAGCCGGTGTTCGCCGCCATGTCATAGATTCCGTACGGAATCGCTTTCTCGGCCTGGCCGGGGAAGTCGTGCGTCTTGACCCTCACGGGCTGTCCTACGGGCCGCCATTCGCGCCCGGCGCTCTTGTAGTCGCCGATCAGCTCCTTCTTCTTGCTGTCCACGCTGATCACCGGGTCGCCGGCGTCCCGGTGGTCTCGTGCCTGCTCATTGAGGTAGCGAAACTGGGCGTCCCTGTCGGGGTGCTGGGCACCCTCGATGGTCTTGGCGTTGCCCTGCAGACTGAAGCCTTCCTCCCGCAGCAGGCCGGCGACCGTGTCGGCGGAGACCCGGTGGCCCTGCCGGGTCAGCTCCGCTGCCAGCTTCCGGGTCGACTTCGTCGTCCACCGCAGCGGCGACATCGGATCGCCCCGCTCGTCGGGCTCGACCAGCGCAAGCAGCGCCGACCGCAGCCCCGGATCAAGGTCCACGGCCTTCTTCCGGCCTCCACCAGGACGACGGATCCGCCCCAACAGAGCCTGATCCCACCACGCCCCAGCGACAGCGCTTCCGCCCCTATGGCCAGCCGACGCTGGCGCTCGTCCAGATGTGGCAACAACACCTGGAACTTCGCAGCCAGGACGGCCTCGATCCCCTCCGGTCTCCCCATACCAGAACAACGAGTCCGACAGCCGGGAGCCACGACTTGTTTCCCGGCAAGCCCTTACCACGGCTAACACAATGAGGTGAGTGTGCGCTGATGGCCGTGTCTGGGGCGGGAGTTGAGCGTTCGGTCCGGTGTGGGGATGTCGCCGTGGATCGTGTCGGATGAGCTGTGGGATCGCCTTGAACCGCTGCTGCCGAAGCGTGAGCGTAGGTTCCGGTATCCGGGCCGCAAGCCGCTGCCGGACCGCGAGGTGCTCTGCGGGATCCTGTACGTGCTGCACACCGGCATCCAGTGGGAGTACCTGCCGCAAGACCTCGGCTTCGGCTCGGGTATGACGTGCTGGCGTCGTCTGCGGGACTGGAACGAGGCCGGCGTCTGGCAGCGGCTGCACAAGGTCCTGCTCGCCGAACTCAACGCGGCCTCGCGGCTGGACTGGTCCCGCTGCGTGGTCGACTCCTCCCACGTCAGGGCGCTAAAAGGGGGAGCCAGACGGGACCGTCGCCGGTCGACCGGGGACGAGCCGGCTCCAAACATCACTTGATCACCGATGGGCACGGCACCGCGCTGGCGGTCCTGCTGACTGGTGGCAACCGCAACGACGTCACCCAACTGCTGCCGCTGCTCGACGCGATCCCACCGGTCCGCGGCCGGGTTGGCCGTCCCCGCCGCAAGCCTGACTCGCTGTTCGCCGACCGCGGCTACGACCACGACATCTACCGCGACCAGGTCCGCGCTCGCGGCATCGTGCCCGCGATCGCACGCCGAGGCACCCGGGACGGCACCGGACTGGGCACCTACCGCTGGGTCGTGGAGCGGAGTTTTGCGTGGCTGCACGGCTTCCGCCGCCTGCGGATCCGGTGGGAACGCAGGGCCGACATCCACGAAGCGTTCCTGAAACTCGCCTGCTGCCTCATCACCCACCGACAGCTCAGCGCATTGCGCTGACATTGGAATGCAAGGTCGTCACCCCTCGGATGTCCGTGGCTCATGCCATGATCCGGCCTCATGAGTGACCGTTCGCTTTCGTCCGCCTGGCTGGCCACGTGGACCGACAGAATCTCGGGGACCCTCACGGCAATGACGGGCGAGTTCGAGCGTCGGCATGGCTTTCCCCCGGGCGCCAACGCGGTCCGGCCGGCCAACCGCGACGATCAAGCCGCGGCTCGCACGCTCGCCCAAGTGAGCCTCATCCCAGCTGACTTGGTCACCTTCTACGACAGCATCGGCGACGTCACTTGGGCAGACGTCGGCAACGGCTACTTCCTTGACCCGGCACGTGACGTCCTGCTGCGGATCCAGGAGTACGGCGTTGTCGCTGTCGACGTGAACCAGACAGCCGGTGGCCTGGTCATCGGCTCGAATGGCGGCGGCCAGTCCTATGTCGCGGGCCCTGATGGGACGGTCTACCGGACGCGGACGGCGTCGCTGGACGAACCGGAACTCGACAAGGTGGCCGATGACCTGCGGCAGTTCCTGGAACTGCTGGAGCGATCCCTGGCACGGTTCGTTGCCGACGGAGAGCCGGGCCACCTGTAGACGCCGTCCTCGGCACCCATTCTGTTAGCCGCTGTTACACCGTGTCCTACATGGTCAGTTTGCCGAGGCGTTTGTAGCAGCAGAGGGCCGAGGAAGGCCAGGTAGTTGCGGGGGTGGCGCTCGTAGCGGGGTGACAGGCAGCGGTAGCCGGTCAGCCAGGAAGTTGGGTCGGCCGCGTGGCGAGGCGCCTGTCGAAGGACTACGAGTACCTGCGCGTGTGTTCGGAGAACGCCATCTACCTCACTATGGCCATGCTCCTCGTGCGACGCCTTGCGAGATCAGCCCACTGACAGGCTTTTCAGACGCCCTCTACTGACCTTTTCGGATGGGTGTGGATCCTCTGAAGTGACGGTCGGGATCAAGCAGTGAGGTTGTGTTCTCCTGGTCGGGGGTGAGGTAGAGACGTTGATGCTCACCAGCTGCGTGGAAGACCCAGTAGTCCTCGAAATCGCCGTTTGTGATCAGTGCGCGGAGTTGGAGGACGGCTTCGGCGCCGTCAAGGCCCCAGCGGGCACCGGTAGTGTCGAGACGGTCGGCGATCAGGTGGCGGCAGGCGCCCTCGACGGCGCCGGTGGCGATCGGCCAGCCCGCTTTGAGGGCGGTGTCGTAGTGGAGTTCGTCGAGGTGGCCGGTGAGGTAGCGGTGGCAGGTGGTGACGGCGTCGCGGCGGGCGGCGGGCGGCTGTTCGGCTGCGGCCTGGGCGGTCACATCTGTGGCGGCGCGCTCCGTGTGTCCGGCGAGGATCGCGGTGAGTTTGTCCGCGGCCCAGGTTTCGGCCTCGCGGCTGCCGGGCGGGTCGAAGGCGTGCGCGGCCGTCCAGCAGTACTCGGCGACGTGCACGAAGTCGAGCAGCACGTTCAGGCGGATGCCGCGGTGGGCGGCTTCGGTGTGGATCAGGTCGAGTTGGTGGCGAGCGCCGTCGACGAGCACGATCCACTCCCGCAGATGGTGTGGGTCGTGGGCCTCGGCCTGGGCGAAGGTGTCGGCGACGACCTGTTCCGGGGAACGGATCACTGAGGCGGTGCACGCGGTCGGCGCGGGGCCGGTGCGGTGTCGAAGACGCAGGCCACGGTCGCCATGCGTTTGCGGGGAGCGGCCGCGGCGAGTTCCCGTTACGTCGCGAGCACGTCGTCCGCCCGGTCGGCGCTCCAGGCGGCCAGTCCGCCGGTGATGACGGGGCCGACTTCGTGCAGTCGGAAGGTGAAGCGGGTGACGACGCCGAAGTTGCCGCCACCGCCCCGGATCGCCCAGAACAACTCCGGGTTCTCCGCCCGGCTGGCGATCCGTGTCCTTCCGTCCGCCGTGACGATCTCGGCTTCCTCCAGGTTGTCGGCCGCCCAGCCGAACCGGCGTGTCAGGTAACCGAATCCGCCGCCGAGGGTCAGCCCGGCGACTCCCGTCTCGGACACGAACCCGAGTACCGTCGCGAGGCCGTACGGCTGGGTCGCCCGGTCGATGTCCTGCAGCAGGCACCCCGGGCCGACGTGCGCGAGACGGGCGGCCGGGTCCACGGTGACCTCGCGCATGCGGGACATGTCGAGGGTCAGCCCACGGTCGGCGAGTGCCGTTCCGGCGATGTTGTTGCCCCCGCCCTTGATACTCAGCAGCAGGCCGTGGTCCGAGGCCGGCTGGACGACCAGCGACGGCTTCGCCGCGACCATGGCGTTCCAGACCAGGACGGCCTCGTCCCAGCCTTCGTCCCCGGCGGTGAGCAATGGCCCTTCGAGCCTGCTGCTCAGCTGCTTGATTTGGGCAGAGGTCAGGCCGTGTTCCCGCCGCCGAGCCCGGCGACCTCGAACATTCTCGTGCTCATGCCGACTGCTCCTCCATCGATGGTCCCATCGCGGTGCGCAGCGCGTCGAGGAAGAGCTCCGGCTGCTCTGCGGCGGGGTCGTCCCGGCAGTCCTCGATCACGTGCAGCGGCCAGCCGTAGCGGACGCTGGCCGCCTGCGCTGTCCGCAGCCGTACCTGGAGGTCGTGCCGGCCGTGGATCAGGTCGGTGGGGACGGTGATGCGCGTGAGATCGCCAGCCGGGATGGCAGGCATGGCGACCCGCGGGATGAGGCGGCGGAGCGCCGCCTGCACGCTGGGAGTGCGGGCGCGGTCCAGGGCGTAGTCCAGCAGCGGCTGCCACTGCTCTCCCGTCTGTTCGCCCACCTGGTCCATGTCGAGGAAGCACCGGTTGAACAGGCGGTCTCGGCTCTTCGGAGTCGGACGGGCAACGAAGCCCATCATGGGTACCGCGAAGCTCGGCGCCGGCCGGAACAAGCCCAGCCCCAGTGTGTCGACCAGGATCAGGTGGGCGAGGCGGTCGCTGTGGTGCACCGCGTACCGAGCGGCGATCGCGCCGCCCAGCAGGTGGCCGACCAGTACGGGCGGCCTGGCCTGGCAGGTCTGGTCGATCAGCTCGTCGAGCCATGCCAGGACCCTCTGGGTGTCGAGTCGTCCGTCGCGTACCAGCGACGCTCCATGGCCGGGCAGATCAGGGACGATCACCCTGTGGGTCTTGACCAGGTCGGGGATCACCCTGATCCAGACGGCGGCGAACTCACCGTGGCCGTGCAGCAGCACGACGGGCGGGCCGTCACCGCCTTCCAGGACGGCGGTGGACACCGTCGCCAACTGAAGCTGCCGCTCCGTCAGCGGCATCGCCGCAAGCAGCAGGTCGCGCGCCTGCTGACCGGAGGACTGCTCCGGGCGTGTTGCCCCGTCCTGAGTGCTCATCACGGCCTCCTTCTCAGGGCCTGCCAGGCCCATGAGATCCAAGGGCCTACGAGGAAAGAGTCCGCGTCCGGCGGCGGCATCCGCATCGGTCGCATCAACCAACTCGGCCGGCGCGCGCCGTGTGGGTATTTCTGTGCAGGCGGCCAGGCGCTATACGAGGTCGTGCTCGTAGGCGTACGCGGTGGCGGCGGCCCGCGAGGAGACGCCCAGCTTGGTGAACATGTTGCTCACATGCCGGGCCACCGTCTTGTCGCTGATGACAAGCCGGTCCGCGATCTCCCGGTTCGACGCGCCGGTCGCGACCAGGCGGAGCACCTCGACCTCGCGAGGGGTCAGACCTCCGGGACTCGGATACGAGGCCCGGCCCATGAGCTGCCGCACCTGCTCAAGCGCCGGTACCGCGCCCAGCTGCTCGAAGACCCGGCGGGCTGCTTCCAGCTCCATCTCGGCCGTGTCGTGGTCACCGATCCGGCGGCGCGCCCGCGCCATCTGCAGCCGCACCCGTGCCGTCTCGTAAAGGGCATCGATCTCGTGCCAGGCAACCCACGCACGGCGCAGGGCGACGCACGCGGCCTCCGGTTCACCGGCGGCAAGGAGCACGGATCCGTGCGCGTACGCGACCACCGCCCGCAGGTACGGCGAGTCGAAACCGGCGGCGATCTTATCGAGCTCGTCGACTGCGAGCTGAGCGTCCTCGACGGCTCCGGCGGCGAGCTCGATCTCCACATAGCCGGCCAGCACCCTGGGCCGATCCTCCACCCCCTCGCTCTCCCCGACCGTCCGGCGGATCGCGGCGGCAGCGTCATCGAGGCGGCCCTGCGCCAACCGGAGCAGCGCCAGGCCCGGCTGCGCCGAGTGCCCCCAGCCGATGGCCTCGCGGTAGCAGCTCTCGGCCCGGGAGAACTCGCCGCGCAGCCGGAACAGCTCGGCACGCTGGTACAGCGCCATGCCCATCACCGGGTCACCGGGCGGGTCGGACAGGTGCTCGCACGCCTGCCGCACCTCGTCCATGGCATCGGCCCACTCGCCGCGCAGCTGCATGATCTCCGAACGGTGCACCAGGCACTGGCCCCGGTACGGCTTGAGGTCCTGCTGCGTGGCGCACCAACGGCTCAGCGCCGCCGTCCACTCCTGCACACGGCCAAGGTCAAAGATCCCGCGGCAGGCGAGGATCACGGCGCAGTAGACGATTCCGGCGGTGACCGGCGACACCTCTCCCGTGGTCACCGCCACCATCGCCTCGTCCAGCATCGCCACGCCCTGCGCCGCCCGACCCTGCGCGACGAGCGCCTGGCCCTGCCCCAGCCTCCCGAGCGCCCGCAGGTCGGCGTCGTCGAACCGGTCGGCGATCTCGGTGATCTCCGCAAACGAGCGGCGCGCCGCCTGGGGATCGCCACCGCCCAAAGCCCCCAGCGCCATGGGGATACGCAGGTACCCCTGCTCCACGCAGTCCAGCGCCGCATCCTCAAGGATGTGCTGCGCACGTGCCAGCCATCCGCCGCCGCGGGCGTGCTCGCCGTGGAGGACGAGCGTGAGCCCGATCCAGAACGCACACCGTACGGCCGACGCCACGTCCCCTCGCGCCAGGAACGCGTGATGGGCCCGCTCCCAGGTCCCGGTCGCCCCGTCGACGGCTCCGATCAGGTACGCCGCCCGCGCCATCCGGTCGAGATCATCAGCCTCCAGCTGGCCCCGCTGGTCGGCGGCCGACAGATGCTCATACGCATCCCGCCACGCAAGCCGCTCGTACGCCTCGCGCCCGTGCATGCGTGCATCGACGATGGCCATGAGTGCTCCCGCCAGCGACGAGTCCCTGTAGGCAGCGTAAGCGGTTATTGCGGGCTGCGCCCGAGACCGCCGCTGAGCCGCGTTCATGTCACGGCCAAGGTGGCGGGCGGTACTTGGACCTATCCGAGTGCGGTGGCGGTGCTGCAGAGCACGGACGGCCAGTCTGCGGTGCGCTGGAACAACTCGGTGCTCTACCCGGGCCTGCGCGATGACCAGTCGCTGACGGCGGGCAAGCTCCCCGCTGACGCGAGCACGGCCGAGGTCGTCGCGAGCGACGGGAAGACGGACCTGACCACGTTCCCCTCGCTGCGGGACATCGCGGCGACGATCCTCCAGAACGCCAAACCCAGTGGTGGCAGCACCGGCACGGGCGTAGCCGTGCTGAACGCCAATGGCGACGGTGTCAAGGCGCTGCAGGTCTTCGCCAAGGGCCGGACTGCAAAGATCAAGACGACCATCGACGCGCACCTCCAGGCCGTGGCCGAGAGCGCGGTGAAGGACTCTCCCCTGCAAGACAAGCCGTCCGGGACGGTGGCGCTGGACTGGCGCAGTGGCCACATCCTCGCGATCGCCCACACGGGCGCGGACGGCGACATCGCCATCAACGGCATCAAGTCGCCGGGCTCCACCATGAAGATCATCACCTCGGCGGCCCTGTTCGACAAGGCCAGCCTCACGCCGAGCAGTCCGGCCCCGTGCACCAACTCGCTGACGGCCAACAGCCAGACGTTCCACAACGACCCGGGCGTGACGGCCAACCCGGCCGCAACCATCGCGCAGGCGTTCACCGTGTCGTGCAACACCTCCTTCATCAAGGACGGCTTCCACTACCTCGTGAACAACGGCGACGCCTCCGCCCTGCACGACGAGGCCGTGAACGTCTTCGGCATGGGCAGCTGGTCCGTCGGCGGCGGCGTCGCCACCACCGACCCGAGCATCCCTGCCGACCTCCAGGGCGGCGACCAGGCAGCCCAGTTCATCGGGCAGGGCACGGTCACGGCCACACCGCTGTTCATGGCGTCCGTGGCGGCGACCGTACGCAATGTCGGCTTCGCGCAGCCGATCATTCTGCCCGGAGAGCACCAGGAGACCGCGCCGCAGCAGATCTCCGGCCGTACGGCCTGCTACCTGCAGTCGATGATGCGTGGCGTGGCCACCAGCGGCACGGCAGCACCGCGCCTCGGCGGCCTGGCCAGCGTGGGCGCCAAGACGGGTACGGCGGAGGAAGCCGACCACACCAACGGATGGCTGACCGCGTACAACTCCCGCATCGCCGTCGCGGCCCTGGTCGAAGGCGGCAGCTCCGGCGTGGACTCCGCCGGATACGTCGTCCGACACCTGCTGACCGAGAGCTGATCCGCAGTGAGCGAGGGCAGTCGTGAGCAAGGCGCCGCGTGTTCCCATGCTCTGCCAGGTGATCACCTTGCGTCGCTGCCGGTTCCGGCACGAGGGGCACTTGCCGGTGATCGGACAGGATGGGCGGGCCCTGGGACGTGACGGCCCTGGATGCTCGGTTTGCCATCGAACCCGGCAGCCCGCTTCGGCATGGTTGGGCGGCCCGACGGAAATCCCCGGGCCACCCAACCTTCGTTCAAGGGCACCCCCTTGCGCGCGCCGTCCCTGTCAGAGGAAGAGCTGTGCGCACTGGCACTCGCAACGATGCCCCCGGCGCGGACGTGACTGGCACGGGCAGGGAGAATCCACACACCACGACAGCAACGACGACGGGGGAGAGCCCGTGACCAGACCGGCCCCGCGCTGCAGCACGGTCCTGTATGCGATATCCGCGACCTGCGCCGCCATAGGCGCCCTGCTGTGGGTGCGCGGCCAGACCAGCGCGCCCCCCAGGTACTACGGGGCCTTCCTGGCGGCCGACAGCTACACCCCGTCGGCCTGGCGGGTGTGGTCGCCGGCAGTGCCCGAAGAACGTCTTGGCCTGTACCTCATCGCGGCCGGGCTAGTGCTGGCTGCGGCGGCGCGCCTGTTCTCCGTCCGGCGCGGCTGAGCAGCGCCAGGACCAGCTGCTGCACGCCGTCCACTGATCTGCCGCGCCGTCCTGGCTGCGGGACGCCGCCGGGGCCGACCTCTTGATCTGCGCCCGCGACGGCGACACCAGCCGCCTCGGATCGCACAGCCTCGGCCATGCCACCCTCCCCAGTCTCGGCTTCGCGTGCTGACGGGGGTGTGTTGTCCGGTGGTCCGGGGGACCATGGAACTCCAAGCGCCTGCAGACGCAGACAGGCCGCGCTCCAGGCCGGCGGATGGCCCCGCCGGTCGGCAGAAGGAGTGCCGCGATGAGCGAAGCCGAATGGCCGCCAGCGGACCTCGACCGGGCAGACAGCAACCGCCCGGAGGGCGAGCCGTCGCAGCCGAGCGGGCTGATGGATCTTCTCGCTGTCGCGGCGGTGCTGCTGGACGCCGAGGGCCGGATCGTCCTGTGGAGCCCGCAGGCCGAGGAACTGTACGGCTACACCGCCGAGGAAGCACTCGGGCAATACGCCGCCCGGCTGCTCGTCCACGAAGACCACTTCGACTGGGTGATCAAGAAGTTCGCCGAGGTCATGGAGACCGGCCAGAGCTGGGGCGGCACGTTCCCCATCCGGTGCAAGGACGGCAGCACACGGCCGGTGGAGCTGCGCAACATGCGGCTGCTCGACGATCACGGCGCCTTCTACGCCCTCGGGCTCGGCACCGACTCCCCCACACTGCGCGCACTGGAGCGGAACGTTGCCCTGTCCACCCGGCTGATCGCCCAGTCCCCCATCGGGATCGCGATCCTCGACACCGGCCTGCGCTACCTGGCCGTCAACCCCGCCCTGGAGCGCATGCACGGCATTCCCGCCACAGAGCACATCGGCCGCCACTACCGCGAAATCATGAAGCAAACGAAGTTCGAAGTGCCCGAGGCCGCGATGCGGCAGGTCCTTGAGACCGGGATCCCCCTGGTCGACCAGTCCACCATCGTCGGCCGCACCCCGGCCGACCCGGAACACAAGCACGCCTGGTCGATCTCGCTCTACCGGCTGGAAAACACCCAGGGCCGCGTCCTCGGGGTGGCCGACCTGGTCGTGGACGTCACCGACCGGTACTGGTCGGCCACGGAAGCCACCGAGACACGGCGGCGCCTGGCCCTGATCGCCGACGGCTCGGCCCGCATCGGCACCACCCTGGACGTCGAACAAACGGCCCGCGAGCTGGCCGACGTCACCGTGCCCGAACTCGCCGACATGGTCGCCGTCGACGTACTCGACTCCGTCATCGACGAGCACCGCCCCACCACCACACACGGCCCCGCGCACTTCCGCGCCCTGGCGGTCAAGGCCGCCTACCCCACCGACGCCCTCCGGGCCGCCGACGCACCCGGCCAGATCGCCGCGTACGACGCCGGCCGCCTGGCCACCCGATGCGTACGCACCGGCCGGCCCATCCTCATCCGCCACGCCGACGGAAACGACCTCACGCGCATCACCCGC
Source organism: Streptomyces sp. TLI_185 (assembly GCF_003814765.1). Classification (NCBI taxonomy): domain Bacteria; kingdom Bacillati; phylum Actinomycetota; class Actinomycetes; order Kitasatosporales; family Streptomycetaceae; genus Streptomyces; species Streptomyces sp. TLI_185. The sequence continues at coordinate 10,370,302 of NZ_RKRB01000001.1, read as the reverse complement.
GACGAGGACGCCGCCACCCTGCTGGCCCGCGCAGGAGTGCACTCCTACATGGCCGTCCCGCTCGCCGCACGCGGCACCGTCCTCGGCTTCCTCGGCCTGACCCGGGCCCGCGATCCTCGGCCGTTCGACGAGGACGACCTGGCCATCGCCACCGAGCTGGCCTCCCGCACCGCGGTGTGCATCGACAACGCCCGCACCCACCAGAGCGTGCGCAACGCCGCCGAGACCCTGCAGCGCAGCCTGCTCCCCGAGCACCCGCCCCACCTGCCCGGCCTACAGGTCGCCTCCCGGTACCTGCCCGCACAGGCCGCCTACGAGATCGGCGGCGACTGGTACGACGTCCTCCCCCTCGGCGGGGACAAGACCGCGCTGGTCGTGGGCGACGTGATGGGCAGCGGTATCGACGCGGCCGCGACCATGGGCCGTCTGCGCACCGCCACCGCGGCCTTCGCCAGCCTCGACCTCGGCCCCGCCCGGGTCCTCGAACAGCTCGACGCGATCACCTCCGGCCTGGACCCGTACATCGCCACCTGCCTCTACGCCGCCTACGACCCGCACGACGCCACGTGCCACATCGCCAACGCCGGCCACCTGCCCCCCGTCCTCGTCCCCAGCGGCACCCGGCCACGACTGCTCGATCTGCCCACCGGCACCCCCCTCGGCGTGGGCGGCATCCCCTTCGAAACCACCGCCCTCAGCCTCGCCCCCGGCGACCAACTGGTCCTGTACACCGACGGGCTGGTCGAAACCCGCCACCAGCCCATCGACGAACGCCTCGACACCCTCCTGAACCTGCTCGACACCCCCGACCGCCCCCTGGAAGAAACCTGCGACCGGCTCCTGCACGACCTCCGGCACCCGGACGACCGCGACGACGTCGCCCTGCTCATCGCCCGCGCACACCCCTTCACAGTGGGCCGAGGAGCCGCCTGACCAACCCAGGCACCGCCGGCCACCGTCAACCTGCCCTGGGCCGTACCCCTCAGCGAGCCAGCGCCGCTCACGCCATGCCGAGCCGTCCCGTGTGACACATCGGCACCACGATGCGCTGGAGAAGGTGACCCGATCATGAGGGTCGAGGAGTCCGCCCTCTGTGGAGGGGGCTGCGGGCTCCGACGTGCAGGGGCAGGCCGGTTCCCCCCGTGACTGGCCTGCCCCTGCTCGCGAAAGGGAGGCCGCCGACGTGCCACCCGCGGTGTCGAGGGCACCCGAACCGGTCCAGGCCGGCTGGCACCCCACCGCCGGGCCGGGGCGAGCGGCTGCCCGGCGTGCGGGCTTTCCCCACCGCCGGGCACCTCGCCGCCTATGCGGGGCTCGCCCCGGTGACTCGAAGATCCGGGTCCTCCATCCGGGGCGAGAGCCCGTCCCGCCGGGGCAACAAGCACCTGAAACGGGCGCGCAAGAAGGACGAGGGCAAACGGCACAAGCAGGCCCTGATGTGTCTCGCCCGCCGCCGAGTCGACGTCCTGTTCGCCATGCTCCGCGACGGCACGTTCTTCGAACCTCAAGCCGTCCCCCAAGCCGCCTGAAACATCACCAATCAACCGCCCCGCCCCTTGACGAAAGAGATAGGGGCACCCCCCGCCTGACGTCAGCGCCGCACTGACGGCGGCACGGCGCGGAGGCCCCGCCGACGCGCAACACGAGCGAGCGCGCCCTGATCCCCGGCCGCGTCCGCGCCGCCCATCCCGCCCTCCCACTCCTCAACTCAGCCAGGAACATGGGCAAAAGCGGCCGCAACGGGGATGTCAGCAGCCCAACCACGCCAAAACCCCGTACTGACCTGCACAGATACGAGAGGGCATGTGCAGCGCCCGCAACACCTACCGCAAGGCTCAGCGCAACACTTGTCGCAACACCCAGCGCAACCTGACGAGCTCGCCAGGTCGGGTAACTGGCGAGGCGGTCGTCCTGCTCGACTGGTCAGTCCGACCGCCCCGCCGCCCTGTCACCGCTGAGGGATCTCACCGTCCATGAAGTCGCGAAGGTGGTCCTGGCAGTTTGGGCGCCCCTCCAGCGGCGACAGTCCGGCGGCCTCGCTGGCATGCCACATCACGTCAACCATGATCCCTGCCGCCTCATACCACTCCTCATCCCCGTTGAACGGGATGGCGGCCGCGCGGGCCATCGCGCGGGCGGCCCTCCTGGCGGCCACGGCGGTCAGCGTGCCGGGGCCGGTGAGGCCAGCGGCGGTGTCGTACGTGAAGGGGGCCCGCCCCTTGGAACGGATGACGTCAGAGCACCACGTCGCGTCGTCGGCGAAGACATCGAGGGCGGCACGGGCGAGCGTACGGCCGTCGGGCAGCGTCCCGGCCTTCGACAGGGCAAGGAAGGCCGCGTGGTACGCCTCTGCGTCGGAGTCCCACGAGTGCCTGTCGAACCCGACCCGGTTCAGGGCTGCGTCAGCGGCGTCTGAGCAGGCGTCATACGTCCGCTGGACCCGCTTGTTGTCGGTGTAGTAGAAGAGCCCCTCAATCTCCCCTCCCGCCTCGAACCAGGTGCTCGCCTCTGTGGTCACGGCGTCCACGGCCAGGAGGTGGTCGGCGGCCTCGATCAGGCCCGCCGCCCGCAGTTCGCGGGCAAGGCGGACCCACCTGCCCTCGAAGGGCTCGCACATCTTGAGGCACCGGGCGTACGGCAGGCCGGTCACGGCCTGGATCTGGCGGGCAAGCTGCGCGGCGCGGGACTGCTTCTTCGGCATCGTCGTCTCGGATTCCGGCGGACCTTGCCCACGCCGTACCCGCCCCGGTTGCTCGATGCGCTCGATGATCTACGGGGACGCCGGCCTGTTGAGACCTTGACCCGGGATCGTCTGCTGCGTGGGAGCCGACGGCGGGGGGCCGTACGCGCCTAGCCGTCCGGCAGCATAGCTGGTCGCTGTTGCGGGGTAAACCCGGTCCTGGCCAGCCGTGTTCGGGGCCGGCCGCAGTGCGACCGGTCCCGTGGTCGGGGGGCGACCACGGGACCGTCAACGTCCGGTCAGCGTGCGACGTTGCTTGACCACGACCTTCCATGCCGTAGCGGTCTTCGTTGTTGCCACCGGGGGCAACTCCCTTCATCGGCTGGCTACAACTCACACCACTCACCCAGAGGGCCGGCCGCCCACGTCTGCGTGAAGACGTGCACCAGGTCCCACGCCCGATCAACATCCCGGACGAAATCGCCCGTGAACGCGGCGAGATCGTCCATGATCGGGACCTCGATCTCGGCACCCGTGGGCGCCGTGCCGTCTCCTACGAGCAGAGACATCCGCTCGGTGTCACTCGTCAGGTGAACGATCGCGTGATCATCTCGGAAGGCCAGGGTCAGCACCGGGAACTCCCTGTTCGGCGACCGAACCTCGACGTATCCCTGGCCACAGGAACGCAGGTCGTCGAAGCGATCCGACAGATCCTTCACCTCCGTGCGTCGCTCAACCGGATCGAACAGTCCCGATTCCGGCGACGTCGCCGCCCACACCACGCTCATCCAGTCTCGCTTCCCCACACAGGCCATCGCCCACGATCCAGGGCCACGCTCCCACGCTCCACCACGACACACCCCCTTCGTCGGTGCCGTGCGCTTGCCGCCCGGCCGCTGCGCACGCTGCGGGCGGGTGCTGCTCATCCGCGTCGGCGGCCGGGCTGTGCCCGGGCGTCGATGGTGTGCTCGGTCAGGTGGGCGAGGAGTGCGCGTTTGGCCTCCCAGCCGTCTGCAACGTTGGAGGCGGCTCCAGGGTGTGCGGGGTCGTTGGAGGGGTGGGCGTCAAGGAGTCAGCACCCTCCCTATGTGCTGCCCTCACCGGCAGCGTAGGAAGAGACACTCACCGCCAAAGGCGGATCGCTGCTGCCGTACCCCGTATGTATGTACTCCGTCCGCACGAGGGGCCTTGGACTGCCCATCCCGAACTGGCCGCATCCGCGCAACCTCGACCGGCGCCCGTCGGACCAACTCGTCCGGCCCGGTTGGAGATGCGGCAGCTCGCGCCACACCGAGCCGCCTCGCTCACCGGCGTGCTGTTTTAGAGAATCCTGCGCCCGGCCAAGGACTCCGCGAGAAGATTCACTGGGTCGGCGTGCAGAACACAGTGGGTCACCGGTCCACGCAGTTTCCCGGACCGGCCGAACAAAGCACGCCGGTGAGGGTTGGACGGTGTTGAACGCTGCGGGAGTGGGATGAGTCGGGGGAACATGGCAAAGTGGTTTGAGCGTATGGCAGCGATTCCTGGTGTGCGGTTCACCGGCAGCCCCGGTGTCGTCCGGGAGGCGCTCGCAGAGGCGCATGTCCGTCCGCAGATGTCCTACGTCTCACTGATGTGGCCGACCGCTGAGGGCAGCACGTCGGCAACGCCGGCCAGCCGCCATGTGCCGGTGGAGGCGAGCGGAGCGGACCTGGTCACCCGAGTCTGGGAAGCGCTGGAGCTTCCCGGTGAAGCGATGGACTACCACTTCGTCCTCCAAGGTGCGGTGGACCGCTTGTGGAACGGCAGACGCTCCTACCCTGACGGGCTTGAGCTGCTTGAGGTGTTCGCGCTACTAGACTTGGACTTGATGGAGGCCGCCCCTCAGGCGGTCTCCTTTGACACCGGCCCCTTCCCGGCTTCGTTCGTGCACGTGACGTCCGTTCCCCGACTGGTGATGCTGCTGGAGCGTGAAGGCGCCTTCACCGACGCCCTCGAAGTGGCAAGACGACTGGCTCCTTTTGAGCAGGGTGAGGATGCAGTAGCCCGCCTCTCGGAGAAGATTGGCGCGCTGGCGGCCGAGGCGACGTTTGGCGGGGCGGCATGAGTGCTGGGCTGGAGCAACTGATCCCCTCGGCGTCCTACCTGGAAGAGGCCTTCCTGCGCTGGGTACTCACTCCAGCCACGCGGCAAGGAATCGTGGCGCATGTGCACAGCCAGCATCCCGTGACGGTCAACGAGCGCACCTACCGGCTGGACTATCTGATCGCAGGCCAGTCGCTGCGCCTGGCCGTCGAACTGGACGGCTTCACCTTCCACAGTGACCGTACTGCCTTCACCTACGACCGGCTGCGGCAAAACGACCTGGCGGCCACGGGGCTGACGGTGCTGCGGTTTTCCTATGACGCGGTGCGCCTGGACACCGCGCGCTGCGTCGCTCAGCTGCAGGCGATGTTGCGCCAGGATGCCGTGCTCTCGGCTCTGGTCATCGCCGCGCCGCGTGTCGAGATCCCGGACATGGTCGGCGATCCTCTGCGGGCTGCCGACCCTCCTCGGGTAACGCGGTCACCAGCCGATGAGGCCTACTTCGCCGGCGTGCGTGCTCAGGTCGCCCGGGAGCCGTTGCGGGCCTGCCAGGACGAGGCCCTGGCCGCGCTGGCCAACTACTACGCCTCCGGCGGTCGGCATGCGGCCACGGTGATGGCGGTCGGGGCTGGCAAGACCGCGCTGGGGGTGGCGGCCGCACTGTCGTTCACCAGGCGGCGAGCGCTGGTGGTGACTCCGGGCTCGGTCATCCGCGGCACCTTCGCCAAGGCACTCGACCCCGGAGTGCCGGGCAACGTCCTGTACGGGCTGGCGGGCGGTCCCCTGCTGCCGGGTAACCAGCCGCCGGCCACACTGGTCCTGGACGCGGACGACGAGCAGATCAGCCGGGTGAGCCGACAGCGGATGCTCGCTGCGGACGTTATCGTCACGAACTTTCACGCGCTGGGTACCGGCGACAAGGACGGGGACCTGCTGGCCAAACTGGAGCCGGAGGATGTCGACTTCATCGTCGTCGACGAGGCCCACATCGCGGCCAGCGCCTCCTACCAGCGGCTGTTCGCTCACTTCCACGGTGCGCGCACGCTGTTGATGTCGGCGTGCTTCCGGCGCCTGGACGGCAAGCCGATCGACGCCGACGTGGTCTACCGCTACCGGCTGGTGGACTCCGTCGCGGACGGCTCAGCGAAGAACCTGCGCGTGCACCGGTTCGCCCCCGATGCGGCTACGGCGGTCTACGAGGCGGTGTGGCCCGACGGGCGGCGCGAGCAGATCGTGGGCCGCGACGCGCTGTTGGCCACGTTGGGAGACGAGCGGAAGATGGCCCGCGTCACCGCGCAGTCCGACGCCTCGATCCGGCAGGTGATGACCGTGACGCGGGCCTGTCTGGACGCGCAGGCCAAGCTGCTGGCCCCCGTCAAGCCCCGGGCACTGCTTGCGGCGATGGGTGAGGCTCATGCCCGCCAGGTCGCCCGGATCGCCGAAGAGCACGGCATCCCGTGTGCCACGTTGCACCACACCATGTCGGCGTCGGCGATCAAAGCCACCCGGCGGCGCTTCGAGTCGGACGCGGGTGATCTGCAGGGCATCGTGCAGTTGCGGATGCTCGGCCAGGGCTACGACTTCCCGCCCATCACCGTGGTCGTGCCCGTGCGTCCCTACGGCAGCTTCGGCGAGTTCTACCAGTTCATCGGGCGCGGGGTGCGGGTGCTGCGGAATCCCGGTCTGGCAGCCGATCAGCAGTACCTGGATGTGGTCTGCCATGCCGAATTCGGTCTCGAGGAACATCTGGAGGCCATGTGCGAGGACAACGACATGGATCCCGCGTTGCTGCTCGACGTCCCCATGATCGATGCCGACACGCTGGAGGCTGGCGTCGTGGGTGGTGACGGTGCTGAAGAGGAGGCATCCGACAGTGCGTTCCTGGGCGGGGTCGATGCGTTCGTGCTGTACGAGCAGGGGCGTGTGGAGCAGCGGGTCGTGCACGACCTGGACCGGGTGGAGGCCCGTAGGGCGGAGCGGGAGATGCAGCTGATGGCCCAGCGCTACGCCGTCTACGCGCAGAACACCGCGTCTCCGATGCCGTTTGAGCAGTTCGTCGAGTACATGCGGAGGCTCACCGGTGGCCGGTGATCTGTCGCGCTGGTGGCAGCCTGCTCTCGACGCGTCTCCCGAGGACTGGCTTGCCCTGGAGGCGGCTGCCGGTCGGCAGCAGAGGTTCGCTCAGCTCGACGCCCTCGCGGCCCGGCTGCTGGCCGCGGCGCTGGCTGGCCGGCGCGTGGCCTCGGTGATCAGGGGTACAGGGCCCGAGGCAGCGGACAGCGTCAAGGTATTGAGACTCACCGCCCGGCAGAAGTCGTGGTGTGCTGAGGCGTTCGGCGTTCAGGAGCAGCAGCGGCGCGGTGCCTGGTATCTGCCGCAGAATATGTCGCTGAAAGCCGGGGCGGTGAATCTGCCGCACCTGGTGCGCCAACGGCCCGATCATGCCCTGACGCTGGCTGCGGACGACTCGGCCGGCATCATCCTGGTGGACGGCTCGGCCGACGCGGTGTTGCTGTGGTCGGTGCTGGTCCCGTTGTTCGAGATCCTGATCGAGCCGATCCGGGTGCGGGCGGCGGGCCCGGCCAAGACCATCGACGACCAGCGGCAGCTGTGGTCCGGCATCGAGGAACGCTACCGCCTGCTCGGCCTTGCCGACGAGGCGCTGGAGGACTTCCGCTTCGGTGGCGGCTGGCACAGGTTGGACCGGCCCGGGCAGCAACGCGCCCGTCTGCGTCTCCTAGCCTCTCTTGCCGCCGTCGATCCGCTGCAGCTGGTCACCCGCCACCGCAGCCTACAGCTGCAGGCGCTGATGGCCGCCTTCGCGAAGAAGGCCGTTAAGACCGGCACCGCCCTGGCGCGCCGGGTGCTGACGCGCGCCCTGCAGCCGGTCGTTTCCGGCTACTTCGCCGGCGACTGGCTGGCCGTACTGGACTACCTTCAGGCGCCGCCGCACCCGGACGAGGAGATCATCACCGCGCTGCCCGAGCCGCGCCTGTATGTGGGGATGTCCGCCCAGGCGGCTGGCATGGCGGCCGAGGCGGGCATCCCGGAGGACGAGATTCATGCGATGCTCGCGGCTTTCCTCGGCGGCCCGTCCTCCCTCTCCGCCGTCGAGGAACGCGTGGCGGCCCTGCGCGAATGGTGGACGGCCTTCGACCAGGCGCACGCCGCCCAACGACCCGGCATGCGGTCGCTGTGGGGACTCGTGGATGAAGGCATCATGGGCTTCGGGCCGGACGATCACGGCTTCACCCAGCAGCTGTACCGGCAGGTACTGCCCGCCTCCGTCAACGAGCAGGTGGACCGGCTGTGGCAGTCGGTGACTTTGCAGCGGCACGCCAGGAGCATCGTCAGCAACCCACAACCCCACCAGCTGATGACTGAAACCCTCGGCCCGGCCCTGGAGTTCTGGCACGGCGTCGCGCTCACCGCCTGGTTCGTGTGCGAAGGCCCCTACTCCCGCGCCCCTCTGTCCGGTGTGGCCGACTACTACAGCCGTCCCCTCGCCGCGCTGCGAGATGCCGGCTGCCCCGTCTCGCCAGACTTTTTCAAGGAACTGCGCACCGCTGAACGGCATTTGGGCCCGGAGGAGACGATCGTCAAGCGGCGCAGCGAGCTCCCCGTGGACACGGACATCGGTTCCTTCAGCCTGACCATGAGCTACAGCAGCGGCAGCCGCCGCGAAGGCTTCGAGCGGGTCCGCGACATCGTCACCCGCCATCGCCGTGCCTGGGCCGATCAGTACCTCGACACCTACCTGCAGCAGCGCTGGCGCACCGCGCTGGAAGACGTCGCCCGCGCCCATCACCGGCACGTGGCCTCCAAGGGGCGGCCACCCACCCTGATCCAGTTCGCCCAGTTCGCCACCACCGCGGCCAACCAGTGGACCGGCGGCGACCTCGGCGCCCTCTACACCGCGATCGGCGAGCCCGCACCCACCCAGCAGCAGCGCCCGACCCGACTCCTGCCGGAGGGCGACGGCCATGACTTCGCCCGCCACGTCTACACCGCCCTCGGCGGCATCACCGTCGACGACGAACTGCACGCGGACCAGCCCAAAGAAGCCCGACGGCAATGGCAACTCAGCCGCCTGGCCGTCGAAAGCCTGCGCTACGTACAGCTCCACGAAGCCCTCGGACAGCCTCCCACGTTCAAACAGTTCGGCTCCGCACGGCTGGCCCTGGCCTGGCCCGGAGGAGAAGCCGAAGGCTGGCCCATCTTCCAGCACACTCTCGCCTCTCTAACCAACATCAGTCCGCCCGCAAGTGAACCCGCCGCAAGGGCAGCCGAGGCCGACCCGCCGGAAAGCACCAAGCACGTGCTGGCCAAGGGGGCCAACGCCCCTGTCCGAACCGAATCTGTAGCGGTGCGCCTCATCACCACTGGCGTGCCAGTCGACGTCTCTGCCGTCCTCCTCGCCAGCAACGGCAAGGTACGCAGCGACCACGACCTCGTCTTCTACAATCACCCGCACCACGACGGAGTCCGCACCAGCGGGGACACGGTCATCGCAGATCTGCCCCACATCCCTGCTGACATCCACAGCCTGGCCGTCATCGCCAGCATCGACCTCGAAGCACAGCCCACGGCCTTCTTCGACCAGCACTCCACCTGGCGTGCGGAGGTCACCCAACCCTCGGGCACCCACTTGCACTTCGAGCCGGCACCCTTCACGTCGGGGGAAACCGTCTCCATCGCCGTGGAAATCTATCGACGGGCGGCAGGATGGAGGGTGCGTGCTGTCGGCCAGGGCTACGACACCGGCCTGGCGGGCATGGCCACGGACTACGGCATCAACGTCGAGGACTGACGGAGTCGGCAGGGGCCTGCCGCCCGGCCGGGGATCGCGGCCAGGGACGGCGTTTGGGGCGGCGGGCTTCGCGGAACGACTCGAGCTCCGTGAAGCGGCCCACGCGGAGGTCGACCGAGAAGAACTGGTCCGGAGAAGCTGGCCACCGCCTGCAGGCTTCCCCGCCCACAGCGGCCAATGTGTCCGCCGTCCGGAGCAGTCATTGCCATCACAGCGGCGGCGGTACGGACGGTCTCTGGATCGCCTGAGTATGCACGGTGAGCGCCACCGGCTGCTGTTCGAGATGGGTGCAGTTCCTTTCGAGTGACGGCCGCGATCAAGTGGTGAGGTCGTAGTTCCGCTGGTGAGTGCGTCAGGCGGCATGCCGGAAAATCATCCGTCGGGGAACCGCGCCACGTACGGATACTGGGCCGGTGAGCAATGTCATGGCTGAGTACGAAGCGGTTACTGAGCAGTTGATGCGAAGGGTCTACCTCGGCCTGCGTGAGGACAATCTCGACCCTCAGGATGTCGTCGCCCTCGCCTGCGAACTGCTCGACTGGTTCCACTGCACCGACGCCGTCCTGGAGGTTGTCGAGCGGAATCCGGCCGAGGTGCCGCGGGCGGAGATGACCGCCCTGGCCCGGCGCGTCCTGGACGACGTGGGCTTCGATCCTGGCTTCGCCCTCGTCCCCGAGCGTTTGGCGACGTTGCGCGCCGCGCTGCGAATCGTGGCCCGCGATCTGCCCACGCGTGGGATCGAGGGCGAACCGGAGATCGAGATCCTGGAGGACTGGTTCCCGGTGGGAGCCGGTGTCCGCCTTGCCGATGGCGAACGGCTCAACTGGGGCGGCCCCGTCCTGCCGAACATGTGCGACGACCCGGCCATGGCACTGACCAGCCTGGCGATCATGATCCAGGAGAGCCTGCTCGAATGGACCTGGCAGGTCTGGCCGGTGTGCCCCCGGCATCACCTCGGCGTCCACGGCTCGGAGCGGGACGGTGCGGCCGTGTGGTGGTGTGCGGGCGATGGCGGACACATACTGGCGCCGGTCGGTGAGCTCGCGCGCGCTCTCGGCCGCCGTCGCCCCGAATAGGACCGGCGGTGGGGTGCAGTTCGTTTCGGACGACCGCCTAGATCAGGCGGTGGGGACGTAGTTCCGCTGGTCGGGTGCGGGGTAGAGGCGTTCGTGTTCGCGGGCGGCGTGGTAGCGCCAGTAGAGGTCGAGGTCTCCGTTGGACAGGACGGCACGCAGTCGCAGTACGGCTTCCGATCCGTGGAGGCCCCAGCGGGCGCCGGTGATGTCGAGGCGGTCGGCGATCAGGTGGCGGCAGGCGCCCTCGACCGCGCCGGTGGCGATCGGCCAGCCGGCTGCGAGGGCAGCGTCGTAGTGGAGTTGGTCGCGGTGGCCGGTCAAGTAGCGGCCGCAGGCGTCGACAGCCTCGCGCCGGGCCGGCGGCAAGTGTTCCCGCTCAGCCTGGCTGGTCATTTCGGCGGCGGTATGGGCAGCCTGACCTGCGAGGATCGCGGTAAGACGGTCGGCGGCCCATGCTTCGGCTGCGGTGGTGCCGGGTTTGTGGCAGGCGTGGGCGGCGGCCCAGACGTACTCGGCGACGTGCACGAAGTCCAGCAGGATGTGGACCGTGACGCCGCGTCGGCCGGTCTCGGCCCCGATCAGGTCGAGCTGGTGGCGGGCGCCGTCGACCAGCACGACCCACGGCCGCAGATGCTTCGGATCACGGGCCTCAGCCTGGCCGAAGGCGTCGGAGATCACCTGCTCGGGCGGGCGGACCAGCGAGGCGGTGCACCACTTGTTCTCGGCCCGCGGTCCCGGACGGGCGGGGCGTTCGCCGCTCCGGCCGCCGGGCGGGTGGATGACGTCGTGCGGACGTCTGAGGGCGGGACGTGTGTCGAAGACGCAGGCCACCGTCGCCATCCGCTTCCGGTTCGGCTTTTCGCCCGGCGCAAGCCGGCCGCGATGACCGGCCGCCGCTTTCGCGGCAGCCAGGCGGGTGGCCTCCCGCAGGGCCTCAGGCCGCATGACCACGCCCTTGCCGTCCGCCTGGATCACCAGCGGCATCGTGCGGCTGCACGGGATCGGGATCCGGGTCCGGTAGAAGCCGTCGACATCGACCGCGGCGGCGACCACGAGCTCTTCCGGGGCGTTGACCCGCCGGACGGTCGCCTCGTCGTCCCACTGGTTCTTGACTGCCTCGGCCAGCTGCCCGGCGATCGCGCCGAGTTCTACGGCCGTAGCGTCGGCACGGTCGGCGCGGAACGCCGCCCAGGCGATGTACGCCGACGCAAGGCTCAGCAACACCGATGCAGCGGTCGCGGCAGTACCGAGATGAAAACGCTGGGCCAATGCCAGCGCTCCGGCCGCCCCCAGTACGACCAACACAAGGTATCGCACGCCTGTTCGCTGCAACTCTCGACATAGTCCCCCGCGCCTCACGGCTGGTTATCGTGTCGCATCCGGCCACGGTTGTGCATGGGATGGGCGCAGTTCAGCGCAAGTCCAGAAGCCATCTCTCAACTTCCTTCGACAGGTGACAGCTTGTGACGCAGATTGGTCACTTGCGCGACGATCGGGGTGGCGACTGTGGACGGCGCAAGTGAACGACAGCCAGGGCTTCAGCGGTTCGCGCCCGCGCGGGAACCGGTGGAACCGCGGTGATGGCTGGGCGAGCGCGCCGCAGGGAGACTATTGATCTTTAACTCGGCTGGTCGGGTAGGGGATGGAGTGGAACTCCCTGACTTCATCCTTGCCGGCCCTTTCGGATGCCCTCAATACTGCACAGCTGGTGGCTTAAGTCCGTACCGGCGGGCCACCTGTGCCGCCTGATCAAGGACGGACAGCCCATCATTCCGGGTCGCCGAGTGCGTTGCCCGCTTCAGGTCGCCGACACCGCGGTGGGCCAGGCCCAGCTTCCGGTGGGCGACCGACCAGTCCTCCATAGGAGCCCGGATACTTCCTCCCCCGCGTGGGCAGCAACGTGGTACTCGATCGGCGTCACTGTAAAGAGGGGGACTCGGGTGGCGGACGATGACGACCCGCCGACGGGGTGGGACGAGGGTGAGTGCCGGATGTGGGAGGCCTACCGGCGCGGCGAGTGGTGCGAGGGTGTGCCGGAGGTACGGGGAGAGGCCGTGCGCCAGCTGTTGCTGATCACTCCGCCCCCGCGCTCGGGCCACCTCGCCCGGCTCCGGCTGCGGGGCGTGCGGATACGCGGGGAGCTGGACCTGTCCGAGGGCGTCGTACACGGGGCCGTACGCCTGCGGCGGTGCCGGCTCGACGGGGCGCCGCGCCTGGACGGCGCACAGTTGGAGGCGCTCGAACTCGACGAGTGCCGGCTGCCCGGGCTGCAGGCGCACAGCGTGCGGGTCGCCCAGGAGTTCAAGGTCACCCGCTGCACGGCGAACGGGACACTGGACCTGCGCTCGCTGACCGTCGGCACCCATCTCTCCCTCGACGGCACCAAGGTCCGCCCCGGCCCCGGGGAAGCCGCCGTCGACGCCCGGTCCGTCGCCGTGGACGAGTCCCTGTCGGCGGCCGGTCTGGAATGCGCAGGCACCTTCTACCTGACCAATGCCCGCGTGCAGGACCTGCTCATACTCCGGGGAGCGACGATCAGCACCCGCAGGGGAAATCTTCAGATGTCCGAACTCACCGTCGGCGGCGGCCTGTACATGGGTCGCGGCTTCTCCTGCGCTGGAACGGTCAACCTCTGCGGGGCCTCGATCGGGGCGTCGCTGGAGCTCCTCGACGCGACCCTCACGGGCCCGGGCTTGGACGCGGGCAACTACGCCCTTCATCTGGGCTGCGCCCAGATCGGAGGCGATATCCAGGCCGAGCGGGGCCTCGTCGTCAACGGACCGATCACCCTCGCAGACACCTCGATACGCGGCAGCGTCGTCCTCAAGGGTGCCCGCCTGAACCACCCTGCGGGTACGGCGCTCACGGCGGCCCGCGCACACATAGGCGGCGACCTCGACTGCCGCAACGGCCTGTCCGTGCACGGCACCGTCGACCTGTGCGACGCTCGAATCGGCGGCTCGCTCCTGCTGGACGGGGCCGAACTGACGGCACCCGGGAGCGACTCGAGCGCCCTGAGCGCCAATGGGATCGACGTGGGCGGGGTGGCACACTTCGGTCGCGGCCTTACCGCTCACGGCAGGATCGGCATCAGTAATGCCACCGTCCGCAGTTACGTGTCCTTTCACGGAGCGATCCTGGACGCGGCCGGAGCAGAGGAGGCCCTCGCCTGCCGGGGCACGACGGCGGCTCAACTGTCCCTGCAGTTCGCGCAGTCGCCCAGGGGACACGTTGCCCTCAGCCGAACCAAAGTGACGCTGATCCGGGACAGCCCTGCCCACTGGCCGACATCCCTCAGAGTAGACGGCACCGTGTACGACATGCTGCGTCCCACCCTGCCCGCCGCGGAACGCCTCCCCTGGTTGATGCGGGACCCGGAGGGTTTCAAGCCCCAGCCCTACGAGCAACTGGCCGCTGTCTACCAACGCCACGGCCGGGACGCCGACGCCCGGACCGTCCTGGTCGTCAAGCAGCGCAGCCTGCGGCCAACCCTCGCCCTCCCCGCCCGGCTGTGGAGCCTGCTGCAGGACGCAGCGGTCGGCTACGGATACCGCCCGCTGCGGGCCGTATGGCTGTTGGTGTGCCTGCTGGCCACCGGCTCAGCACTTTTCGGGACGTGGCACCCCGAACCCGTAGGCGGCCAACCCTATCCGCGCTTCCAGCCCGTCATCTACACCCTCGATCTCCTACTGCCACTCGTCGACCTCGGCCAGGAGCGGGCATACGAGCCGTCCGGGGCCATGCAGTGGGTGGGGATCATCCTCATCGGCACCGGATGGTTGCTGGCCACCACCGTCGCGGCCGGCGCAGGACGAGTCCTGCGGAGAACCTGAATCGATGGTCACCGCACTTCCATGCGATGAATCCACCCCGGCCCTCCCCCAAGAGCCAGCGCTACGCCTGGCTGCGCGACCCGTTGAACCGCACACATCTCTCCGTGCTCGAGGAGAACTGACCAGGCAGCCTCAAGGAACAGTCCGGATACCGCGTACCGAGTGACGCCCCGGGGCGGCGGGCACGCGTTCTGTTGCTGGAGTGCGCGTTCCCACCGTGGGAGCGTCGCGGGGGCTCTGTGCTCTCCGCGTCATCGCCCCGACCGGGACATCGGGTCAGCAGAGGTCGAACCGATCGAGGTTCATCACCTTGTCCCACGCGGCCACGAAGTCACGCACGAACTTCTCTCCCGCGTCCTGGCACGCGTAGACCTCCGAGACGGCCCGAAGTTGGGAGTTCGAACCGAGGATGAGGTCGACCGCGGTGGCGGTCCACTTGAGCTCGCCCGTGGTGCGGTCCCGGCCTTCGAACACGTTCTCGTCCGAAGTCGATGTCTGCCACTGAGTGCTCATGTCGAGCAGGTTGACGAAGAAGTCGTTGGTCAGTGTCTCCGG
This sequence comes from Streptomyces sp. TLI_185, assembly GCF_003814765.1. Classification (NCBI taxonomy): domain Bacteria; kingdom Bacillati; phylum Actinomycetota; class Actinomycetes; order Kitasatosporales; family Streptomycetaceae; genus Streptomyces; species Streptomyces sp. TLI_185. The sequence continues at coordinate 10,355,284 of NZ_RKRB01000001.1, read as the reverse complement.
CCGGTGCGTGAAGACGCCGTGCGGGGATCGCTGGAAGCCGGTGTTCAGGACCCGCATGCCGCCGATCAGCACCGTCATCTCGGGAGCGGTCAGCGTCAGCAGGTTGGCGCGGTCCAGCAGGAGGGTCTCCGGCGACAACTTCTCTCCCGTGCGGAGGTAGTTGCGGAATCCGTCGGCCCTGGGTTCGAGCACGGCGAACGACTCCACGTCGGTCTGTTCCTGCGAGGCGTCCGTGCGCCCCGGTGCGAACGGGACCGTGATGTCGTACCCGGCGTTCTTCGCGGCCTGCTCGACGGCCGCGCACCCGCCCAGGACGATCAGGTCGGCGAGCGAGACCTTCGTTCCGCCAGCATGCGAGAGGTTGAAGTCCTGCTGAATCTGCTCCAGCTTCTGCAACGCCTCGGCCACCTCGGGCAGGTGGTTGACCTCCCAGTCCCGCTGCGGTGCGAGCCGAAGCCGTGCCCCGTTGGCCCCGCCACGCTTGTCGGTGCCGCGGAAGCTCGCCGCCGCCGCCCAAGCGGTGGTGACCAGCTGGGAGATGGACAGTCCCGAAGCGACGATCCTGCTCTTGAGGGCGGCGATGTCCTTGTCTGTGACGAGTTCATGATCGGCCTCGGGGACGGGATCCTGCCACAGTTGCGGCTCGGGAACCCACGGGCCGAGGTAGCGCGCGACGGGTCCCATGTCGCGGTGCAGCAGCTTGTACCACGCTTTGGCGAACGCCTCCGCGAGCTTGTCCGGGTTCTCGTGGAAGCTCTTCGCGATCGGGCCGTAGACCGGATCCAGCTTCAGCGCGAGGTCCGTCGTCAGCATCATGGGAGCGTGCCTCTTCGACGGATCATGAGCGTCGGGCACCGTGTCCTTGGCCGAAGGGTCCGTGGGAGTCCACTGTTTGGCACCGGCGGGGCTCGTCGTCAGCTCCCAGTCGTACCGGAACAGGTTGTCCAGGTACCCGTTGTCCCACCTCGTCGGCTCGGTGGTCCATGCGCCCTCGAGCCCACTGGTGAGCGCGTCGGCGCCCTTGCCGCTGCCGTACATGTTCCGCCAGCCGAGGCCTTGCTGCTCGACAGGGCAGGCCTCGGGTTCCGGACCGATGTACGCGGGGTCGACGGCACCATGACACTTGCCGAAGGTGTGACCGCCGACGATGAGTGCGACCGTCTCCTCGTCGTTCATCGCCATGCGCCCGAATGTCTCGCGAACGTCCCGGGCGGCGGCGATCGGATCCGGGTTGCCGTTGGGCCCCTCCGGATTGACGTAGATCAGTCCCATCTGCACCGCACCGAAGGGCGTGGCGAGTTCCCGGTCGCCGCTGTAACGCTCATCTCCGAGCCAGGTGTCCTCGGGCCCCCAGAAGATTTCCTCGGGTTCCCAGATATCCTCTCGCCCGAAGCCGAACCCGAACGTCTTGAACCCCATTTATTCCATCGCGCAGTTGCCGGCGAAAACCAGGAGGTCGGCCCAGGAGATTTTCCGGCCGTACTTCTGCTTGACGGGCCAGAGCAAACGGCGCGCCTTGTCGAGACTCGCGTTGTCCGGCCAGCTGTTGAGGGGGGCAAAGCGCTGAGCGCCGCTGCCGCCACCGCCCCGGCCGTCGGCGATCCGGTACGTGCCCGCGGCGTGCCAGCTCATCCGGATGAAGAGCGGCCCGTAGTGGCCGTAGTCGGCAGGCCACCAGTCCTGCGACGTCGTCATCACCTCGAAGACGTCCCGTTTCAGCGCGTCCAGGTCGAGGGTCGCGAACTCTTTCGCGTAGTCGAAGTCCTCGTCCATCGGATTGGAGAGGGACGAGTGCTGGTGGAGAATCTGAAGGTCCAGCTGATTCGGCCACCAGTCCCGGTTTGTCCTGGGCCGAGTCGGCGTTGGGGTCGGTGAGGGGATTGCTGGGTTCTCGCTTTCGCTGCCGGACACGTCCGTCCTTCTTTCTGTCTCGGTGTTTCCACCCGCAATGCCGATGATGGTGATGTGTCGGCGTCCGTATGGTCGCGCACCGCACGCTGCACCGCTACGAAACACGCAGAGCACCCCGCATGACAGACGTGCGATTAGCGGCTGCTTTCTCCCCCGGACTTCTGGCGCAAACTGAATCCGGGTTCCCGGATATTCTGACCGCAAACCGTCGGAGAAGTGGCCGGGAACTCACGCCGGCGCCCTCACGTCGAGGCTCCCGGGCCGGCCGCCTCCTCGTCAGGGGGCGTCGCCACGTCGGGCCGGTGCCGGGACGGGCTGCTGGACGGCCTTGGGCAGGGCCTGTTCGGCCCAGATCACCTTGCCCTGCGGGGTGTACCGGGTGCCCCAGCGCTCAGCCATCTGCGACACCAGGAACAGGCCCCGGCCGCCCTCGTCCGTGGTCGCGGCGTACCGCAGATGCGGTGAGGTGCTGCTGCCGTCGGACACCTCGCAGATCAGCGTACGGTCGCGGATCAGCCGTACGTGAAACGGCTCGGCGCCATAGCGGATGGCGTTGGTGATGAGCTCACTCAGGACGAGCTCCGTGGTGAAGCCGAGTTCTGACAGGCCCCAGGCTTCGAGCTTCTCGGACACGGCGTCGCGCATCCCCGCGACCGCCGCCGGGTCCGGCGGTACATCCCAGTCGGAGATCCGGTCGGGCGGCAGTTCCCGTGTGCGGGCGACGAGCAGGGCGACGTCGTCCTTGGGGCGCTCGGGGAGCAAGCTGTCCAGCACGTCCTGGCAGGTCTCCTCGGGCGGCCGTCCGGGGTGGCCCGTCAGCGCAGCGCGCAGCAGTTCCATTCCCAGATCCAGGTCGCGTCTGCGGTCCTCGATGAGGCCGTCGGTGTACAGGACGAGCTGGGTTCCCTCCGCGAGGCACAGCTCCGCGGTCTGGAACGGCATGCCGCCGAGGCCGAGGGGCGGGCCGGCCGGCACGTCCGGGAAGGTGACGGTTCCGTCGGGCTGGACCAGTGCGGGCGCCAGATGCCCCGCACGCGCCGTGACGTAGCTGCGCGTCACGGGGTCGTAGATCCCGTACAGGCAGGTGGCGCCCACGAGGCCCGCGGCACTCTCGGCCGCCTCGTTCTGGTCGATGCGGCCGACCAGGTCGTCCAGATGGCTCAGCAGCTCGTCGGGCGGCAGATCGAGGGCGGAGAAGTTGTGCACCGCGGTCCGCAGTCGACCCATCGTGGCGGCGGCGTGGAGGCCGTGGCCGACCACATCGCCCACGGCCAGTGCCACCCGGCTCCCCGGCAGGGGAATGACGTCGAACCAGTCCCCGCCCACGCCCGACTGGGCGGGGAGGTAGCGGTAGGCGATGTCGAGGGCGTTCTGCTCGGGCACGGCCTGGGGCAGCAGGCTGCGCTGGAGGGTGACTGCCAGGGCGTGCTCACGGGTGTAGCGGCGGGCGTTGTCGATGCTTATCGCGGCACGGGCCACCAGTTCCTCCGCCAGCGACAGGTCCTCCTCGTCGAAGGGCTGACGTGGTCGCGCGCGCCAGAAGTTGGCCATGCCCAGCACGACGCCGCTGGCCTGGATGGGGGCGCTGATGAGGGAATGGATGCCGTAGTCGATGATCGCCCTGGCGCGCCCCGGGTCCTGCACGCGCCAGCCCGTGGCCGTCGGCAGATCGCTCACCAGCTGGGAGCGGCCGCTGCCGTAACCGCGCGCCTGAGGCGTGGAGGGAAGGTAGTCGAAAAGCCGCCCCTGTTCGGAGAGCGGATGGTCGTCCCGGATGCCGCGCACGGCAGCGCGTCGCATGTCCTTCGCCGTGAGCGCCGGCTCCTCGCCGTGCAGGACGGCGTCGGCCAGGTCCACAGTGACGAAGTCCGCGAAGCGGGGAATGGGGACTCGCGCCAACTCGTCGGCGGTGCGCAGCACGTCCAGCGTGGTACCGATGTGGAGTCCGGCGTCGTACAGCAGCCTGAGCCGTTCCCGCGCCACATCTGCCCTGCCGGTCACCGCCTGCAGTTCGGTGGTGTCGCGCAGCGTCACCACCGTCCCTTTGGGGCCGCCCTCGCGATCCGTGGGCCGCTGGTTGACCGCGAGCAGTCGATCTCCGGCGAGGTGCACCTCGTCAGTGGCCTCGTGTCCTGAGGCGAGAAGCGCCTTCGTCTCGGGATCGAGGCCCGGCAGATCCGAGACAAACCGTCCCTCGACGTCCGGGGGCAGCTCCAGCAGTCGTCTGGCTTCGTCGTTCGCCAGCATCAGCCGCCCGTCGGCAGCCACGATCAGCACCCCTTCCTTGACGGAGTGGAGCACCGTGTCGTGGTGCTCGTACATCAAGGTCATCTCGTCCGGGGCCAGGCTGTGTGTCTGCCGCCGCAGCCGTCGGCCCACCAGGACCGTCACACCGATGGACAACGCGAGCGCCCCGGCCCCTGCCCCCAGGATGATCGGTAGTTGGCGGTCCACCTGACTTTCGACGTTCTTGACCTTCATCCCGGCCGATACGAGGGCCACCACGTTGCTGGCAGCGTTCTTGATCGGGACCGTGGCCTGCACCTCGCGACCCAGCGGGCCCTTGACGCTCTCCACGTAGACCTTCCCCGCCAGCGACGGCCCGATCTTGCCGACGAACCGCTTTCCGATGCGGTCCGGCAAGGGGTGCGTGTACCGGATGCCCTTGGTGTCCATGACCACGATGAAGTCGACGCCGGTGGCCCGGCGCGCCGCCTCGGTGAGCGGTTGGAGAATTTTGCTCGGCTCCGGGGCCCGCAGTGCCGCCAAGATGCCTGGTGAGTGCGCGAACGTCTGCGCGACGGCCGTGGAGCGGCGCTTCGCCTCGGCGCTGGTGTCCCGCTCCGACTGCAGGACAAGGGCAAAGACGCCGGCGGTTACGAGCAGCACCACCAGGGCCACCTGGAAAACCAGCACCTGCCCGGCCACGCTTCGCGTGCCCTTGCTGATCAGCCCCTTTGCTGAGGGGCGCTGAAAACGGGCGAAACGACTCGCCATGCGACCTTTCTAACACCGGTGATCCCAAGTGGCCAGGCCTGCCCGCCCTGCCCTTGCTCGGCTGAGTTCGGGTGTCTGTGTGGTCATGCGCGGTATGGGCCGGGCCTCCGGGCGGGGCAGGCCGCCCCGATCGCTCGCGTGCGGTGCGTGACATCCCCGCGCCCGATGTCCGCTCAGGTCGATATGATGCATTTTGTGATCATGATTGGGCGGCTGTGGCGCCGTCGTCCTGCCTACGGCGGCCGATGGGAAGCTGCCCGGCTGTCACCCGTGATCCTGACCGTCCTCATCGCCGGCCTGGCGTTCTCCACACCCAGGGAAATCGCCGTCAGCCGCCTTCTGCCCGCCGCACCCGCCCTTGCTGCCGCGATGTGGCCCGTGCTCCCCACGATCCTGTTGGGGGCGTTCTGCCTGCTGACCATGATCGTTCTCAGCTTCGTCTACACCGATCTGGGGACGCAGTACACGTCGGCCGCGATCATCGCGGTCACTTTGGCGGCCGCGTACGCGAGCCATGTCCGGCTTCAGCGAGAGGAAATACTCTTCCAGGTCCGGCTCGTCGCCGACGCGGTCCAGAAGGTGCTGCTGCGCCCGCTGCCGCGCCGCATCGAGGACGTGGAGATCGAGTCGCTGTATCTGGCGGCCCAGGAGCAGGCCCGGATCGGCGGCGACTTCTATGAGGCGATCGGTACACCGCACGGGGTCCGGCTGCTCATAGGCGACGTACGCGGCAAGGGCATGGCCGCGGTGGGGGCGGCCTCGGCGGTGATCAGCTGCTTCAGGGAGGCCGCGTACGACGAGCCCGACCTGCAGGGCATCATCCACCGGCTGGAGACCACCATCACGCGCCACAGCGCTGCGTTTCCCGTCCAGGACCAGTCGGAGCACTTCGCCACCGCTCTCCTCGCCGAGATCCCGTACGGCGGCGGCCACATGCGACTGCTCAACTGTGGGCATCCCCCACCGCTGATCGCGCACCGTGGGCAGGTCCGGGTCCTCGAGCCCGCCATCCCCTCGCCGCCCCTCAACCTCGCCGAGCTAATCGGTGACCGCTACTGGGTCGACATCGTCGCCATCGCCCCGGGTGACCAGTTGCTGCTGTACACGGACGGCGTATCTGAGACCCGGGACCACACGGGCCAGTTCTTCCCGCTGTCCGACTGGATGCGGCGGCAGGGCCTGGAGCAGCCCCGCGAGCTGCTCGACCGGCTGCACAGAGATCTGCTGCAGCACAGCGGCGGAAGGCTCGACGACGACATCGCCGCCCTCGCGCTGAAGTGCTCTCGGGGGCCATGACGAGAGAAGCTGCGGGGTGTCGTCCCACGGGCCCGCCGGCTTCGGCTGCACCGACTTCCGGCGGGCACCCCTGAGCGTCCAGGCGTGTACGGATGAACGGGCCAGGACGGCGGCGTGTCGCTGCCCGGGCAAGGTCGCTGCGATTGGCCCTTCGACCGACGCTTCGACGAGTGGCTTTGACGGGAACGACGACGGACGGAGAAACGGATGCTGGTACTGGGGCGCTCGCAGGTCGAGTCCCTGCTCGACCTGGACACGTTGATCGATGCGCTCGCCTCGGCGATGGCGGACCGCCCTCGCTGACGCGTCGTTCCACGTAGGCACGGGTGCGGATGTCCCAGCGCAGGCGGGCTATGACGATGGTGTAGAGAGCTGAGTTGGCCTGGCGGTTGCCGCCGCGGTTGAGTCTGCGCCGCTGGGTCTTTCCAGACGATGCTTCCACGGGGCTGGCACCGCAGAGGGCGGCGAATGATGCCTCGCTGCCCATGCGGTCAGGGTTGTCGCCGGCTGCCGTCAGTAACACAGCGGCAGTGTCCGGGCCGACGCCGTACAGGCTCAGCTGCTTGGGTGCGCGAGCGCCGATCGCTGTGGTGATCCGGGCCGTGATGTCGTTGATCTCCTCGGTGCGATGCAGGATTCGCCTGGCAAGCAGCCGGAGCGTATGGCGCGAAGCGGCCTGCGGCCCCGTGCCCGGCGCGGACCGCAGCTGCGAACACCGGCGGATGAGCTTGGGGTTACTCAGCCCGGCCAGGGACTCCCGCAGCGCTGGGTCTGCGGCCACGAGCACGGCCTTGAGCTGGTTGATGGCCATGGAGCGGGACTTGACGGCGGAGGTCTTGGCCAGCTTGAACAGCCGAATCGTTTCCACCGGCCCGTCGGCCGTTTTGGCGGTGGCCGTGGCCCGGCCGCAGAGAACGGCCTGGGCCGCGGCCGCCGCGTCGATGGAGTCGGACTTGCCGTGCCGGCGCCGTGCCGCTTTTGTCGGGCTGGTTGACCTCGGTGACCGTGATGCCTTCACGGTGCAGATGGCGGGTGAGCGCAGCTCCGTAGGAGCCGGTGCATTCCACCCCGGCCCGCTGCAACTGCCCAAAAACACGGGCCCAGGAAAGAAGCTGCCGGTAGCCCTCCTGGGTCGTGGCAAAGCCTCGAGTGTCTAGCAGGCCTCCTGTGCTGGTGATGACCGCAGCCACATGGACGTCCTTGTGCGTATCCACTCCGAGCAGGACCTGTTCGCGATGGTGAGCTGGGCAGTGTCGTGGATGGGATTGCTCAGTCATGCTGGACACGGTCGCCTGTCTCCTGATCGCCTCGGGAACACCGGTTGGCCGACGCCGAAGCGGTGGTGGCGTCAGGACTGTGACGGTGCCTGTCGCGAAGGCCCCTATCGGGACACGCCCACCGTTTCGGTGGCAGCACCCACCGCCTCAGACAGCAGTCGGCAGATCAAACGCAAGGCACCAGGGCCAGTCGTATCGCGGGCCAGACCACCGCCCAAAGCGACACCCCAACATCCTCACAGTCCTACCGGCATGTGACGACGCTGGCGGAGGCGAGTGACGTGGCATGGAGTCGATGCGACTCGTCACTCCACGTGAGGAGGTTGGGCCACACGGCGGCGAGGACCTCGTCGATGATCCCGGAGAGGCGTCTTCCACGGCAGCCAAGTCACTCCGGCTCGCGGAATCATGTCGATTCACTGAGATGGGCCGTCGCCGTCTAGGACGGCACGGGCAGCGGCAAGGAAGTCTTTTGGGCCCCTGCGGGCCGCCCGCACGTGGGAAGAGTCGATCACCGCCCGCGACCAGTCCAGCTTCTTCGCCGCGCGCAGCTTCTTCAGCAGCACCAGATGCAACTGGTCCCACACCCCGGCCTCGTTCCACGCAGCCAGCCGCCGCCAGCAGGTCATGCCTGAGCCGAAAACCAGCTCCTGCGGCAGGTACTCCCACTGAATACCCGTGTACAGGACGAACAGGATGCCGCACAACGTCCGCCGGTCCGGGACCCGCGGTCTGCCCTCAACCAACTTCGGACCAGGCACGGGCAGCAACGGCTCGATCAGCGACCACAGTTCATCCGACGCGATCCACGGCCGCGACTGACGATTCCCCACGACCAGACCAACGACCATCCAAGCCGAAAGCCACATGATCAACGGCTTCTGTTGGGACCTCTTAGTCTCGCCAGCCATAGCGCCGCTCGGGCCGGCCGGCGGCGCCGTAACGCAGGGAGACATCCGCCGTGCCGGTGGTGTGGAAGTGCTCCAGGTAACGGCGGGCGCTGACACGGGAGATACCGGTGGCGGCCGCGCATTCGGCGGCCGACAGGGTGCCGTCCGCATCGCGGAGCGTGCGTTCGACGAGGTCGGCGGTCTCCACGCTCAGGCCCTTCGGGAGTCTGGCGACGGCCGAGGGGACGTGCCCTGCGCACAGCACGCGGTCGATGTCGGCCTGGCCGCGCACCACCGTGGTGAGAAGCCGGCCGCGCCGTTCGGCGTACCGGTCCAGGCGGGGCTTCAGGTCCTCGTAGTCGAAGGGTTTGAGGAGGTAGTCCACGACACCGTGGCGGACCGCGCCGCGCACGGTGTCAGCCTCGCGCGCGGCACTGATGACCATGAAGTCGCAGTCGTGTCCCGCGGTGCGCAGCCGCGGGATGACATCCAGGCCGAAGACATCGGGCAGATAGAGGTCGAGGAGGACCAGGTCCGGGCGCAGTTCGTCGACCGCGGTGATGGCCTGCTCTCCGGTCCCCGCGGTGCCCACGACCCTGAACGGCGGCACCCTCTCGACGAAGGTGCGGTGGACCCGAGCCACCATGAAGTCGTCGTCGACGACGAGAACATCGATCGTGCCGGAGGTGTCCCTCACTGTGCTCCTCCTTCCTCGATCGCTTCCGTCGAGTGGCTCACGGACATGCGCGCGGTGAACCGGGCCCCTTCGGCGGTGTTGGTCACCCTGATCTCCCCGCCACGCCGTTCACAGACGAGCTGGGTGAGGGCCAGGCCGATGCCACGCTCGCCCTCCGCGGCGGCCTTGGTGGTGAAACCGTGGTGGAAGACCTCCCGGGCGAGTTCGGGCGCTACCCCCGGGCCCGAGTCGCACACCACGATCTCCACGCTGGACGCGTCCTGCCGGAGTTCGACCTCGACCCAGGGCTCCCGGCCGTCGGGGCCGCTCCCGGCGGCGGCGTCGATGGCGTTGTCGACCAGGTTGCCGACCACAGTCGCCACGTCGGCGGCATCCTCCGGGGCGAGCCGGCCGAGGGAGGTGTCGTCCGAGACCTTCAGGGTGATCTTTCGTTCAGCCGCGAAGGAGTCCTTCGCCATGAGGAGAGCGGCGACGGCCGGATCGTGGACGCGGCGGCCGATGGTCATGTCCAGGGACTGGCGGCGCCGGGTGAGCGCCCGGACGTAGCGCACGACCTCGTCCTGCTCACCGATCTGGATGAGTCCGGAGATGGTGTGCAGCTGGTTGGCGAACTCGTGTGTCTGGGCCCGCAGCAGCTCGGACGTGCTGCGGAAGGAGCCGATCTCGCGTTCCAGCCGCGCCAGTTCGGTGCGGTCCCGCAGGGTGGTGACCGAGCCGAGCAGGCGGTCGTTCTTCGTGACGGTCATCCTGTTCATCACCAGCACACGACCGTGCCGTATGACCACTTCGTCGGGTCCGTGCTCCGCTTCGGGCCGGGTGCCGGTGAGTACGTCGTGCAGACGGCCGTCGATGCCGAGCTCGTCCAGCGTCCGGCCCACGCACTCCTCAGGCAGGTCGAGCAGCTGTCTGCCCACCTCATTGACCAGAGTGAGGCGCTGCTGGGGGTCCAGGGCGACCACGCCCTCGGCGATCCCGTACAGCATGGCCTCGCGGTGTTCGGCGAGGCCGGTGATCTCTCGCGGTTCCAGACCAAGCGTCTGCCGTTTTACCCGTCGGGCAAGGAGCCAGGAGCCGGCGAGGCCCAGCCCGCTGGCGATGCCCAGATAGGCGAGGAGATAGGAGGACGCCCCACTGAGCCGCTGCCACACCGTCGGGGACGCCTCCCCGATCATGACGATGCCCAGGGTCCGCCCCAGGCCACCGCTCGCCGCGCCGAGCACCGGCACCTGCGCCACCAGTTCGCGGCTGCCGTCCCAGGTGAGCGAGCCGGACCAGCCTCGTCCGCGGGCAACCCCCGGTCCGAACCGCAGCCGGTCACCGATGACCGTCGGGTTGGTCGAACTGACGATGCGACCGGAGGAGTCGGTGATGGTCACGGAGCTGACCCCGGACTGCACCAGCGTGGAGTGCGTCAGCGGGGCCAGCGTCTCCTCCGGCGCTGGACGCGGGAGTTGGTTGCGCACCAGTGGATTGGCGGCCAACTGCTCGGCCATCGCACTCACGCGGCGGCCCTCGACCCGGCTGAAGGTGGCCTCCGACTGGGCGAGCGAGAGCGCCGCGACCGCCAGCAGCACGACCACGACGATGGCGAGCTGCAGCGCCAGCATCTCGCCCGCGAGGGTATGGCGGCGAAAACTGGTGACCACAACGAACTCAATCTCTACTGCTGACACAAACTGGGCGGCTCGCACCTCGGGCTGCACAATCATGACGTCCACCCCGGCGGCTGCGGAAGAGAGGTGCCATGAGAGGTCGCTCGCACGCCCTTCGCGGCGCCCTTCTCGCGCTGTCGCTGCTTCTCGTCACCGGGTGCCAGATGCTGCCCGACGGGGAATCCGCCGACGCCGGGCTGCGGATCATGGTTCCGAACACCGCCGGTGGCGGATACGACACCACGGCCCGGACGGTGGCCCGCGTGCTTCAGGAGACCGGCGTGGACTCCGGCGTGCAGGTCTTCAACCTGCCGGGAGCAGGCGGCACGGTCGGCCTGCAGCGCATCGTGAACGAGCGGGGCAACGGCAGGCTCGTCCTGCAGATGGGTCTCGGAGTGATCGGTGCGTCGTACGTGGCGCACACGAAGGCGTCAGTCCTCGAGACCACTCCCCTGGCCCGGCTGGTCGAGGAGGCCGGCGCGGTGGTCGTGCGTCGTGACTCGCCCTACCGATCGATCGACGATCTGATCTCCGCCTGGAAGAGGAACCCCGCGCGCTTGAAGGTCGGGGGCGGATCCTCACTCGGCGGACCGGACCACCTGCTGGCCATGGAGTTGGCCAAGGCCGTCGGTATCGGCCCGCACCGGGTCGGCTACGTCGCCTACGACGGCGGTGGCGGCGACCTGCTGCCCGCTCTCCTCGACGGCAAGGTCGACTTCGCCACCACCGGCTTCGGCGAGTTCGTCGACCAGATCGACGCCAGTCAGCTCAGGGTCCTCGCGGTGACCAGCCCACGACCGATCGGCGCACTGCCCGGAGTACCGACCCTCAAGGCGTCCGGCATCGACCTGGTCTTCAGCAACTGGCGGGGAGTCGTGGCGCCGCCCGGCATCCGGGGCGCCGACCGGATCCGATGGATCGACGCGCTGACAGCGATGCACCGGTCCCGGCAGTGGAAAGCGGAACTCCGCCGCCACGGCTGGACCGACGCGTTCACCACCGGCGACGCCTTCGCCGCATACCTGTCCGAACAGGACACCTCCGTAGCCCGTCTCGTCAGGGATCTCGGACTGGACTGACCGGGCCACCGCCCGCCCCTCCTGACACCAGCCGCACCACCACCCCTCTGCGCTGCGGCTCACTTCGCCATGCCCATCAAGCCGTCCACCTCAACCCGTCTGTCGAAAGGCGCACCCGCATGACGCCGCACACCTGGTGGTTGCTGCTCATCCTCACCATCGCGATCACGGCCCTGATCTACCTCATCAACTCCCGCTCGCGCATCCATCCGTTCGTCGCGCTCATCGTCGTCGCTGTCGGCACCGGCCTCGCCGCCGGTGAGCCCGCCGCCAAACTGGTGGAGTCCCTCGAGGACGGTGCCGGCGGCACCCTCGGGGACGTGGGCATCACCCTGGCCCTGGGCGCCATGCTCGGGCGTCTGCTGTCCGACTCGGGCGCCACCGACGCCCTCGCCCACGCCCTGATCGACCGCTCCAGCACCCGCAGGCTGCCCTGGCTGGTCACGGCCGCGGCGTTCGTGATCGGCATCCCGATGTTCTTCGAGGTCGGCCTGATCGTGCTGCTGCCACTGATCTTCAGCGTGGCGCGCAGGCTGGAGGCCCAGGGCGGCGCGAAGGGCTCCCCGTACGTCCTGCTCGGCGTACCGGCCATCGCCGCGCTGTCCACCCTGCACGGCATGCTGCCGCCGCACCCGGGGCCGCTCACCGCCATGACCGGTCTCCACGCCGACCTGGGCCTCACCATGGTCGTCGGCTTCGTCTGCGCCGTCCCCACCGTGATCCTGGCCGGCCCCGTCTACGCCCGTTGGATCGCTCCGCGTCTTGCCGAGGTTCGCCCGGACGAGGCTCTTGTCGCGCAGTTCACGGGTGCATCGCAGTCTGTCCGAAGGAAGTCGCCGGTCAGCGTGACGGCCGGCGTTCCGAACGCGTCATCGGCGGATACGGACGTCACGTCCCGTTCCGGGATACCGACCGGGCTGGCCATCACCGCGGTGCTCGTCCCCGTCGGCCTCATGCTGCTGCGGACCCTCGCCGAAACGGTGCTCGACGAGACGAGCACGGTGGGTTCCGCGCTGACCTTCCTGGGCGAGCCCGTCGTGGCGATGCTCGCCGGGCTGCTCTTCGCCCTCGGCGTGACCGCTCTTGGCACGGACCGTACCGGCGAGGAGGTCCGCGCCTCCCTCACGGACAGCCTGAAGTCCATCGCCGCCATCCTGCTCATCATCGGGGGCGGTGGCGCGTTCAAGCAGGTTCTCCAGGACTCCGGCATCGGCGACGCGATCGCCTCCGCCGCCAAGGGGGCGCATCTGAACGTCATCGTACTGGGCTGGCTGATCGCACTCCTGCTGTCGCTGACCACCGGTTCCGCCACCGTCGGCATCGTCTCCGCCACCGGCATCATCGCCCCCATGGTCAGCGGAGGCGGTCTGGAGGCATCGCTGCTCGTGGTGGCCATCGGGGCAGGTTCCCTCGGGCTGAACTACGTGAACCACGCCGGTTTCTGGCTGGTCAAGGAATCCTTCGGCATGGATCTCACACAGGCCACGAAGACACAGACCGTGGTGCAGACGTTGGTGAGTGTGCTCGGCCTCGGAATGGCGCTCCTCCTGTCCGTGTTCGCCTGACAGCCACCGAGCGGTGTGCATCGTGAAGGTGCACACCGCTCAGTGAGCTTCTTCGCGCTGGTCCCTGACAGGTGACAGGCCGTGAAGCGCAACGAGCGAGGCCCCCGAGCTGTTGATCGAGATGTCTGACGTCTCAACCACGCTGCTCGGGGGCCTCGTTGGTCATCTGCCCTGCCGCACCCAACCTGCCCCATGCACGCGTGGAGTGGGTAACCATGCTCGTCGTCACCCGTGAGGGTGGCCGGCGCTGCAAGCTCCGCCCGTCCCAGTGCGCGATGGTGGCACTGGTGTACCTGCGCGAACACACCACCCTCGTGAAGATCGCTGCTGGGTTCGGGACCAGCGAGTCCACCGCCCACGCCTACACCAGCCAGGTCATGACTTGCTCGCCGAACGCGCGCCGGGCTGGCTGAAAGTCCTGCGCGAGGCCGACGCGGACTTCGTCCTGCTGCGGCAACCAGTGCTGGCCCGCGCGGTGCGCGGATCACCGAGGCTCACGGCCCCCACGGGCAGGGCATCCTCGCTGAGCGCCGCCACTCAGTGACCTCGTGCGATCCAGCCGGCGAGGTGGGACGCTTCAGCGCCGATGGTGGTGGCCTGACCGTGCCCGGTACGCGCTTGCGTGGCCGGTGGCAGCACGAGGAGGCGGTCCCGGATCGAACGGATGATGGTCGGGAAGTCCGAGTACGACCGACCGGTCGCGCCTGGACCCCCCGCGAACAGCGTGTCGCCCGTGAAGACGGTGTTGAGCGATGGCAGGTACAGGCAGATGGCCCCGGGCGTGTGCCCAGGAGTGTGCAGCACGCGCAGTTCCGTGCCCGCGACGGGGATGCGCTGGTCGTCGGAGAGGTAACCGTCGGGGTCTGGTCGGGGTGGGTGTGCTTCCACAGCAGCCGGTCGTCCAGGTGGACGAGGACGGGCGCGCCGGTGGCCTCGGCGAGGGCGGGAGCCGCGTTGATGTGATCGTTGTGGGCATGGGTGCACACGATGGGGGTCAGACGGCGGTCCCCGACGGCACGGGCGATGGCCTCCGCGTCGTGAGCGGCGTAGATGACGACCGCCTCGTGGTCGTCGCCGACGATCCAGACGGTGTTGTCGACGTTCCAGGTGCCGCCGTCCAGGCTGAAGGTGCCCGAGGTGATGACGTGCTCGATACGGACGCCGGTCATCACAGCATCACCACCGAACGCAGGATGTCGCCCCAGTCCATATGGGCAAAGGCGTCCTCGACCTCGTCCAGGGCGATGGTCTCGGTGACGAAGGCGTCCAGGTCCAGTCGGCCCTGCAGGTAGAGGTCGATGAGCATCGGGAAGTCGCGGGAGGCCAGGCAGTCGCCGTACCAGGAGGACTTCAGGGCTCCGCCGCGGCCGAAGACGTCCAGCAGTGGCAGGTCGAGCGTCATCTCCGGGGTGGGCAACCCGACCAGGACCACCGTGCCGGCGAGGTCGCGGGCGTAGAAGGCCTGCCGGTAGGTTTCCCGTCGGCCGACGGCCTCGATGACGGCGTCGGCGCCGAACCCGCCGGTCAACTCGCGGATCGCCTCGACCGGGTCGGTCTCCTTGGAGTTGACGGTGTGGGTGGCGCCCAGCCTCGTGGCGGTGGCCAGCTTGCGGTCGTCGATGTCGACGGCGATGACCCTGGCCGCACCGGCCAGGTGGGACCCGACGACCGCGGCATCCCCGACGCCACCGCAGCCGATGACGGCCACCGTGTCTCCTCGGCCGACGTTGCCGGTGTTGATCGCCGCGCCGATGCCGGCCATCACCCCGCAGCCGAGCAGACCGGCCGCGGCCGGTGAGGCGGCCGGGTCGACCTTCGTGCACTGCCCGGCAGCGACCAGCGTCTTCTCGGCGAAGGCTCCGATACCGAGTGCGGGCGAGAGCTCGGTGCCGTCCAGGAGAGTCATCTTCTGTGCGGCGTTGTGGGTGTCGAAGCAGTACTGGGGGCGTCCGCGCCGGCAGGCGCGGCAGCGGCCGCACACGGCGCGCCAGTTGAGGATGACGAAGTCGCCGGGTTCGACGTCCGTCACTCCGGGGCCGACTTCTTCGACGACGCCGGACCTCGTGCCCGAGGAGGAAGGGGAAGTCGTCGTTGATGCCCCCGTCGCGGTAGTGCAGGTCGGTGTGGCAGACACCGCACGCCTGGACTTTCACCACTGCCTCTCCCGGGCCCGGGTCGGGCACGACGATCGTCTCGACGGCCACCGGGTCGCCTTCGGCGCGGGCGACGACGCCGCGTACGTGGTGGGGCATGGATGTGGTCCTCTCGCTGTGCGATGTGGGTGGGTGGGACGGGGTGCGGTTGCCGGAGGTCACCTTGCGGGCCGCACGGTGACGGGGAGTGCTGCCCAGGAGCGCAGGGTGTTGTTGAGATGGCGACGGGGTTCGCCGGTGAGCTCGATGCGTTCCACGCGGCGGGCGAGGGCGGTCAGCAGGGCCTCGGCCTCCAGGCGGGCGACGTGCTGGCCGACGCACTGGTGGATGCCCATGCCGAAGCCGACGTGGCCGGAGGGGTCCCGGGTGAGGTCGAAGCGGTCGGCATCGAGCCAGCGGGCCGGGTCGCGGTTGGCGGCGCCGAGGAACATCAGGATCTTCGTGCCCTCGGGGATGCGGGCGCCGGCGATGCTGACGTCGGTGGTGGCCGTACGGAAGAAGGTCTGCACGGGTGACTGCCAGCGCACCGCTTCGTCGAACGCCACACGTGCCGACTCGGGTCGTTCGCGCAGTCGTTGCCACTGGTCGGGATGGGTGGCGAAGGCGTAGAGGGTGGCGGCGAGGCCGTGGACGGTGGTGTCGACGCCGGCGGTGAGCAGGGAGCGCACCACCAGGGGTGCCTGGGTGTGCGTGAGGTCGCCGCGGTCGGCGGCGGCCCCGATACGGGAGCCGAAACCGTCCTCGCTCAGCGCCTCGCGGGCGCACTGGGCGTTCACCCAGGCCGACAACTCGGCCGCCCTGTCAGCGTCGGCCTTCACGAGGTCGTTAGCCGGTCCGAAGGCGTTGAAGGCCGTGTTGCCGTAAGGCAGGAGGTTGTCCCGTCCCTCGGGCCCCAGTCCTACGGCGTCGGGGAACACCCGTAGCGGAAACGCCCCGGCCAGGCCCGTGAAGGCGTCGAACTGGCTGCCCCGGTCGGCCAGTACGGTGTCGACCAGTTCCTCGGCGACCGTCTGCCACGTCGCGCGCAGTTGCCGCAGGGCGGGTGGTGCGAGGATCTCGCGCAGGACACGGCGCGGGGCGTCGTGGTGCGGCGGGTCGGCTTCCAGCAGCAGGCTCGGCGGCCGCCAGGGTCTCTCGTGACGGAAGTTGGCCAGTCCGACGCCGGCGGCGGACTGGAAGGCCTGCCAGTCGACCAGGGCGGCGTGCACCTCGCCGTAGCGGGCCAGCGCGTACACGTTGTAGCGGCTCAGGTGGACGACCGGACCGGCTTGCCGCAACTGCTGGTGCAGCGGCTCGGGTTGTGCCAGATGGTCGGCGGCGAAGGGGTCCGCGTCACTCGTGGCGAGCGAGACGGCGGGGGCCGGTGCGTGGGTCATGGCGGCTCCGAACGGAAGAGGGCACGGGGCGCGGGGGCATGTCTGCGGGTACGGCTCAGAGGTCGAGGACGATGCGGTCACCGCGGGAGCGGGACACGCACGGGAGCATGCAGTCGTTCGCGGCCCGTTCGTGGTCGGCGAGGATCGAGTCCCGGTGATCGGGCGTCCCTTCCAGCACCGGCGTGAGGCAGGTGCCGCAGGTGCCCTGCTCGCAGGAGGACAGGACGTCGGCTCCCACCTGTCGTACGGCGTGCAGGACGGAGGTGTCCGGCCTGACAGTCACGGTGCGGTCCGTTCGCGCAGCGCGGCGATCCTGCGGCGTTCCAGCAGCGACAGATACCGGCCTGACCGGGATGTCTCTGGCAAGTAGTCCGGCTTCAACCCGCCGTTCTCCGCCCGCCACCGGTAGCCGGTCTTCCGTCCGATCCCGAGCTGCCTGCACGCCTCGACGCTGCCCCACCCCGGCCGCCAGAAGGCGCCAGTACTCGGCCTCGAGCTCTAGCCTGCGCTTGCGTCCCCGCCTTGCCATCAATACTCCGCAATGATCAAGGAATGTTGCGACAAGCGTTAGAACCCAAGCGTCGGAACTGGGTCACGATTCCCGCGTCGCCGACAGACCACTTGGCACAGTCGGCGCACGCCGCCGTTCAAAGGGGGCGGCTCCACGAGCGGAGCCACGCATGCATCGGCCGCCCCTCTTGCTGAGCAGCGAATCGAGCGCAGCGAGGTCCGGCCACGCTGAGCTGTCGGACTGCGCCATCCGTCGCAGATCCCGCGCAGGAACGACTGTGCGCAAATCCCGCAACGCGCGCATCCTGCCGCTGCCATCCAACAGCCACAAACCAATGTTCCTCTTGCCCCAGGCAGCCTTGGCGCCGACCCCTTGGGTCCCCAGGACCTTCGGCTGGCCCCGCGAAGGCATCCACTCGGCCAGCTTCCACCGGAAGTACTCGCCGTATGCGCTGCTTTCCGGCATGGCCCGCTTGGCATCCTGGGTGTCAGGGAACACCGCGTCAGTCTCTGTGTAGTCGAGAAACCGGTAGGGCATCCGCCGCCCTTTCCGTGAGCGCACCACCCTGAACCATGGGTTGGACAGCGCGGTGGGAGCCGCTGCGCGCTTGGCGGGCTGCTCAGCCCGCGCACTGCGGTAGGCAGCCTGCTTGCACGCGTCGCTGCAGTACTTGCGCGTACGCCCGCGGGCCTTTTGCACGAAGGGCGGCGTGGTACAGCCGACACGCTGGCACCGATGGACAGGTACCTCTTTGACACCCTCCCAGACCAGGGCCGAGTGCTGCGGACCCGTCCGGCCCAACAGCTCCTCACGCAGTTGGGGCCCGAACTCCGAGTCCCGCAGTCTGATCAGCAGGCTCCTGATGAGCTCCTGCAAACCCGCTACCGTCCAACCGAACTGTCGGGCCATCTGAACGAGTGGAGCCCCGTGCAGATAGTCGAGCAGGAGCCACCGTTCGGAGTCCCGCAACACCTTGCGCAGAGCACGCCCGAGGACGTCATCGCCGATCCGGCGGCTGACGGGATCCTTGTCCGGCCAGTACTGTTCTCGCCTCACTGCGCTCCTCCCCCGCCCGGCTCCACAACCGCCGTACTGTCCGGCGACGTCGCACCGCCGGAGAGCGTGGGATCGGCCACCGGCCCCTGGGGGCTTGCCCCCGGTCCCGCACTGAGGCCAGCCTGCCCGACTCCCATCGGCAGCGACTTGAAGAGCCTCAGAAGCGTCCGCCCGCTGCTGTCCAGCATGACTGGCAGATCTTCGAGCCGCGCACGGCGGATAGCCAACGCAGCCAGAACGGCGTGGGCGACGAGCGCGGCGTGACGACCGAATCACAGTTGGTCGATTGTCCAAGACGCCGGTTAGCATGGAGTGAGCTTTTCACTCTTGATGGAACGGTGGGCCGAATGTCTCGCATGGCAGCGAAGGATCGACGGGAAGAACTCATCGCCGCGGCGTTCCGCGTCATGATCCGCGACGGAGTCGTCAAGACCACGACACGCGCTGTCGTCAACGAGGCGAAGATGCCGCTGGGCGTTTTCCACTACTGCTTCAACTCACGCGAGGAACTCCTCCAGGAAGTCATCACCCGCATCACGGACAGCGGTGTGGCCAAGGCCCGGAACGTATTCGAGGGAGAGGGCGACCTCGGCGCACGCATCGCCAGGAGCCTCTACGCCTTCTGGGAGGGAGTCGAGCTCAGCCCGGGAGAGCATCAGGTGGGGTACGAACTCACCCACTACGCGTTGCGTCAGGAGGGCCTTGAGGATCTGGCCCGCCGGCAGTACGAGCACTACCTGGAAGTCCACGAGCAGCTCCTCGCGGAAGCCGCCGAGAGCGCGGGCATCGAGTGGACGGTGCCCCTTCCCGTTCTGGCCCGCTACCTCAACGCGGTGCTGGATGGCGTCACGCTGTGCTGGCTGGCCGACCGTAACAGCGAGAACACCCGCGAGGTGCTCCGCCTGACCGGCGAGCACCTCATGAGCCTCGCCGCCAAGGACGTGTGAGGTGAGTCGCCGGTGAGCGCACGCTCATAGACACTTGCCGCCCCCTCGTCGGATGGCGGCCACACCAAAAAGTCGGGTGGGTGCGGCGGCCGTAGCCGCCGCACCCACCCGACTTGGTTTCCTGGGATCAGCGCGTCATGTCAGTCGAACAAGTCGGGCTGTTCCGCGGTGATCTGGTCCCACAGCGGACGGAACTGGAACCAGCCCGGCAGAGCGCCGGTGGTCTGCCCCCGCACCATGCGTGCCGTCTCGGAGTCGATGAGCTTCGGCTCGCCGGCGGCCATGGCCAGGAGCTGGGCCTGGCATGAGCGTTCCATGGTGATGAAGTACCAGGCCGCCTCGGCCACGGAGGCGCCGACCGTGAGCAGTCCGTGGTTTTGCAGGATGACCGCCTTGGCGTCGCCCAGGGCCACACCGATCTTCCGGCCTTCCTCCGTGTCGTTGACGACCCCGCGGTAGTCCGAGTAGATGCCGTGGTCCTCGAAGAAGGCACAGGCGTCCTGGGTGATCGGCTGGAGCGGGACGCCGAGGCTGGAGAAGGCCTTGCCGTGCACGGAGTGGGTGTGCGCGGCCGCGACCACATCCGGCCTGGCCCGGTGCACCTCGGAGTGGATACAGAATGCGGCGTTGTTGACCGGGCGCTTGCCTTCCAGGAGTGTGCCGTCGTGGTCGACGAGGATCAGGTCGGAGACGCGGATCTGGCTGAACGACATGCCGAAGGGATTGACCCAGAAGGCCGACGGGTTCTCCGGGTCACGGGCTGTGATGTGTCCGGCCACGCCCTCGGAGAATCCGAACCGGGCGAACAGGCGGAAGGCGGCCGCGAGTTCCTGCTTGCGGACCTGACGCTCCTCCTCGACGCTCAGGTTCTCCTGAGGCAGCGGCAGCGTGACGCCTTCGGGCATAGCGCCGACAGACGCGTGCGGGGCGGGTGTCGTGGTCATCGGGCTGGCCTTTCGTTGTCGGGTGGTCGATCGCACGGTCACTTGTTCCGGCGGCGCAGGCGGCTGCCGTACATGACATCCACCAGGCGCAGGATGGACCGGTAGGCCGAGGGGTCGAACGGGATCATGTGAGGGTCGCGGCGGGTCGGGAAGCGGTTCACGCTGACCGCCTGGAGCCGGGTGTACTTGCGGATTCCTTCGGCGCCGTGCCGGACACCAAGGCCCGATTCCTTCCAGCCGCCCATGGGCAGGCCGAGGGCCATGTAGTTGCTCTGGGCGTCGTTGATGGTGACGCAGCCGGCCTCGAGCTGCTCCGCGAGGTGCCGGGCGCGCTTCGTGTCGGAGCTGATGATGGTGGCCTGCAGGCCGTAGGTGCTGTCGTTGACGAGCCGGACGGCCTCCTCGGCACTTGCGACCTTCATCACGGGCAGCGTGGGGCCGAAGGTCTCCTCACGCATGCATTTCATGGTGTGGTCGACATCCACGAGCAGGGTAGGTTCGAAGAACCGGCCGGGGCCCGGTGCGGCGTGGCCTCCCGTGAGTACGCGTGCCCCTCGGCTCACGGCGTCCTCGACATGGCGTGCGATGATCGACATCTGGGGCGGGAAGGTCATGGCTCCCACATCGGTGCTGCCCAGCCCCGCCGGCCTGCCTGAGATGACCTCCTGGAACCGCTCGCGCAGCCTGGCGACGAAGGCGTCGTAGAGGGGCTCTTCCACGTAGACCCGCTCCACCGACGTGCACATCTGGCCTCCGTTGCACAGAGCACCGTGCAGGGTGACACTCACGGCTCGCTCCAGGGAGGCGTCGGCCAGTACGACCAGGGCGTCCTTGCCGCCGAGTTCGAGCGAGCAGGGGATGAGCCGCTCGCCCGCCCGCGCCGCGACGGCCCGACCGGTCTTCGTCGAGCCGGTGAACATCACGAAGTCGGCGGCGTCGACCAGAGCCTGGCCGGTGGTGCCGGCGCCGGTCACGACCTGGAACACGTCCTTGGGCCAGCCGCACTCGCGGGTCATTTTCTCCATGAGCAGCGCGGTCAGCGGCGTGTACTCGGAGGGCTTGAGGACGACCGCGTTGCCGGCGGCCAGCGCCGGGATGGCGTCACCGAAGGAGTTGATCAACGGGTTGTTCCACGGACCGATGACGCCGACGACGCCGAGCGGTACGCGACGGGTGTACATGCTTCGCCCGAGCACGAACGGCGAGAGCGAACGGATCTTCGTCTCGGCAAGGAAGTGCCGCGCGCGCTTGGCCCAGTAAGCGAAGGCGCTGACGCAGTAGACGATCTCGACGATCGCATCCTCTTCCGCCTTGCCGTTCTCCGCGACGATGGACTCCGTGACCTCCTGCCGGTGGGCCAGCAACCACTGACGGCCACGCGCGAAGAGTTCCGCACGGCTGCGGGCGCTCAATGCCGCCCAGCCCGGCTGCGCCCGCCGGGCTCGTGCGACCGCCTGCGCCACCTCTTGCGTCGACGCGTCGGTGACGTGGCCGACCACTGCTCCGGTCGCCGGATTGTCCACTGCTATCTGTGCGTCCGCCCGTGCGCCGTCTGGTGTGAGCGATCGAGTCTGAGCCACGGAAAAACTCCTGCCGGAACGTTGACTTCGGTTCGCCCAGAATGAGACGGTCGCCCGTACAAGTCAAGCGTCTTGTACGGGCGTCCAACTTTTGGGGGCGCCAGGGCAAACCGTCACCGAGGAGCAGCTGGATGAAGCGGATGACATCGGTCGCATTGAGCGGCTTCGGTGTTCCCGAGTCCCTGCGCTGGCATCAGGGAGCCCTGTGGTTCTCCGATCTGGCGCACGGCACGGTGCACCGCTGGGACGGCAGCGGAGAAGCCGAGACGATGCTCAAGGTGCCTGGCCGGGCCGGCGGGCTCGGCTGGCTTCCGGACGGGCGCATGCTCGTCGCTTCCATGGACGGAGGCGTCGTGTACCGGCTGGAAGCAGACGGCGAGCTCGTCGAGCACGCGGATCTGCGGCACCTTGTCGGCGGCCCGGTCAACGACATGCTCGTCGATCCGCTGGGGCGCGCGTACGTCGGCAACTTCGGCTTCGACTACCACGCGTTCGCCCGCGAGCACGCGAACGCCATGCTCTACGCGCCGCCCGGACCACCGAAAACGCCGATCGCATGCCTGGCCCCGGACGGGACTTTGCTGGGCGTGACGGAACCGGTGCTCTTCCCCAACGGATGTGTCCTCACGGCCGACGGCGCCACCATGGTGGCGGCCGAAACCCTCGCCATGCGACTCTCCGCCTTCCCCGTGCTCCCGGACGGCACTCTGGGCGAGCCCCGACCCTGGGCCCCGCTGATCTCACCGTTCCTGTGGCGTGCGGTGAACGATCCGGGACTGCTCGGCAGGATCACCCGGCGCGTCTCGGCACTCCTGGACCACCCGGCCATCGCCAAGCGCTCCGCCTCGCCGATCGCTCCCGACGGCATCGCCTGGCACAGCGACGGGGCAACGATGTGGATCGCGAACGCTTTGCGCGGCGAATGCGTGCGCGTGGCCGAGGGCGGCCGCGTCCTCGATCGCGTCGCGACCAGCCAGAACACCTTGAGCTGCCTGGTCGCAGGGCTCGACGGGCGCACCCTGTTCGCGGCGACTGTCCCGACCGACGATCCCGTTCGCGCCGCCGAGCTGAACGGCGGTCGCATCGAGATGTTTCGCCTGCGAATCCCTCGGTA
This sequence comes from Streptomyces sp. TLI_185, assembly GCF_003814765.1. Taxonomy (NCBI): domain Bacteria; kingdom Bacillati; phylum Actinomycetota; class Actinomycetes; order Kitasatosporales; family Streptomycetaceae; genus Streptomyces; species Streptomyces sp. TLI_185. The sequence continues at coordinate 10,332,239 of NZ_RKRB01000001.1, read as the reverse complement.
ACAACCGGGACCGATTTCATGTCGGACAGTTGACTTGGACAGACGACCAGGAGACTCTGTGGCCATGAGTGAAACGCCTGAAAACAGCCGGGTCCTTCTCGTCACCGGTGCGGCCTCCGGCATCGGCGCGGCGATCGCGGAGTTGGCGGTGGCACGCGGTCATCGGGTGATGCTGACCGATGTCAATGAGCAGGCCGTGCAGGCCCGTGTGCTCAGCCTGGGCAGCCGGGCCGCCGGCTGCGTGCTGGACATCCGCGATCCGGCAGCCTGGGTGAAGGCTTTCGAAGCGGCGGAGGCCGCGTTCGATGCCGTCGATGTTCTGGTCAACAACGCGGGCATCACTCACACCGGTCACGCGCGAGACCTCAGTCCCCGGCAGCACCGTGACATCGTCGAGGTCAATATGCTTGGCACCATTACGGGCACCTGCGCGGCGATCGAGCGGATGACCCCACAGGGCCGTGGCCACATCATCACCGTCTGCAGCATGACGGCGTTCCTCCCGCTGCCCGGATATGCCACCTACTGCGGCTCGAAGTACGGGGTGCGGGCCTTCCACCACAGCGTGGCCCTGGAGGAACGCGACGGGCCCCTGGACTTCACGATCATCCATCCTCCATCCACGCGCACGGGCATGCTCGACCAGGAGATGGCCGACCCCGCTTGTGCCATCTCCTTCGCCGAGAAGTCGTACGCGCCCGAGGACATCGCCAAGACCGTCGTCGACGCGATCGCCTCCAAACCGGTCGAGGTGGTGTTCCCGCCGCTGGGCGGTCGGGTCCAGCGGATCGCCGGTGTCTTCCCCCGCCTGATGCGGTGGGTGATACCGCTCGCCGAGGCCAGGGGCAGGCGACAGCGAGAACGCCTCATCGCCAAGGCGGGTGCCCATCAGCCCGGCACGGCACGGCCTTCGGACCGGTCCACCGTCTGACCCTTGCGGTTTCCGGCCGCCGCTGACCAGGCCGGTCAACGTCAACTACCGAGAAAGGGTGCGGATGTGAGCGCACATGTGGTGTCCCGGCCGGACGTGAAATCGGCCGTCTCTGCCCTCGCCGGCCTGAGCGAGGTCCGGATGGCCCAACTGAACCGAGCCACCGAGCACTTGGATCCGCCGTTCGCCGTGGTGGACCTGGACGCCTTCGACGCCAACGCCGAGGATCTGACGCGCCGGACGGGCGGGCTCGCCACCATCCGTGTAGCCAGCAAGTCGGTCCGCAGCCGCGAGTTGATCCAGCGTGCCGCCCAGTGGGAGGGCTACCACGGCATCCTCGCCTTCACTCTGCCCGAGGCCCTGTGGTTGGCAGAAGACCACGAGGACGTGGTCATCGGCTATCCGACCGCGGACCGCACCGCGCTGCAGCGGCTCGCGAAGGACGAGCGTGCAACTGCCCGCATCACCCTCATGATCGACTCCGTCGGCCAACTGGACTTCATCGACCATGTGGTGGGCGCTTCCCGGCCCGACCTGCGCGTGTGTATCGACCTGGACGCCGCGCTGGAACTGGCCGGCGGCCGCATCCACCTGGGCCCGTACCGCTCCCCCGTGCACTCCCCGCGACAGGCCGCGGCGCTCGCCCGGGAGATCGAGGGCCGCCCAGGGTTCCGCCTGGCCGGAGTGATGTCCTATGAGGGCCAGATCGCGGGCCTCGGCGACAACCAGCCTGGCTCCCCGATCAAGCGGGCAGCGCTGCGCGCCATGCAGCGTTTCTCCGCCCGCGAACTGGCCGACCGGCGCGCCGCCGCCATCGCCGCCGTCGAGGCCGTCGCACCGCTGGAGTTCGTCAACGGCGGGGGCACCGGCTCCATCGAGCAGACCGCGTCCGAGCACGTCATCACCGAGATCGGCGCCGGATCGGGCCTGTACGGGCCGGGCCTGTTCGACTTCTACCGGCGTTTCCGTCCGCGGCCTGCCGCCTATTTCGTCATGCCGGTCGTACGCCGCCCGACCGACAAGATCGCCACCGTGCTCGGGGGCGGCTGGGTCGCCTCCGGCCCGACCGGCCGTGACCGTCAGCCCACCCTGGCCTGGCCCCAAGGCCTGCGGATGAACCCCCTGGAAGGCGCGGGAGAGGTGCAGACGCCGGTGCTCGGCACGGCAGCGCACGGACTGCGCCTCGGGGACCACGTGTGGTTCCGGCACGCCAAAGCCGGCGAACTGTGCGAGCGAGTGAACACCCTCCACCTGGTGTCCGGAAACGAACACGTCGGCCAGGTCCTCACCTACCGGGGCGAAGGACACGCCTTCCTCTGACCACTCCCCATCCGCGGCCCAGTCTCCCGGAGGCCCGATGCTCCCCGACTTCGACTCCCCCGCTCCAGCCCTTGCAGGCTCCGTCGGCCAGGCCATCGCCCATGGGCCGGCCGAACCCGTCACCCGTCGCTGGACCATCCTGTACGGCCTGGTCTGGTTCGGCTTCTGGATGGCGAATCTCGTCCCCCTCCAGCTTCTGCTCCCTCAGCAACTGGAGACGATCGACCCGTCCTCCAAGGTCTACGACTTCGCCGTGGTCAACGGTGTCTCGGGGCTGGTCGCGCTCATCGCCCTGCCGCTGTGCGGCGCCCTGTGCGACCGTTCCCGCAGCTCCTTCGGCCGACGCAGACTCTGGCTCGCAGCAGGCGCGATGGCCTTCGCCGTCGGGCTGATCGTCACCGGCGCGCAGACGACCGTGACGGGTGTGGTGGTGGCGTGGGCGGCCAGCATGATCGGGCTCAGCGCAGCCACCGCCGGGCTCACCGCCGTCATCGCCGACCGTGTTCCCGAAGCCCAGCGCGGCATGATCTCCAGCGCCATCTACGGTCCCCAGGCCCTCGGCGTGGTCGTCGGCATCGCCCTCGTGTCGGCTTTCGGACTCTCTCCCATGTCCGGGTTCGCCGTCATCGCGGTCCTGCTGATCGTCTGCCTTGTGCCGTTCCTGGCCGCCCATCGCGACATCGCCTTCAACGCCGAGGCGCCGCTCAGCATCCGGGAACTGCTCGCGTCGATGGGCAGCTCCCTCAGGAACCGGGAATTCGCCTGGGCCTTCGGCGGACGGCTCCTGGTCAATCTGGCGAACTCGCTGGGCACGTGTTACACGCTCTATTTCCTCGCCGATGGCCTCAAGGTCTCTGATCCGGCCGACAGCCTGCTGATCTGCACCGTTCTCTATCTCCTGGCCGGCCTTCTGGCCACCACGGCCGCCGGTGTGCTGTCCGACCGCCTCGGCCGACGACGGATCTTCGTCGCCCTCGCGGCGCTGCTCCAGGCCGCATCCGGCTTCCTGCTGGCGAGCGCCCCAAGCCTCACCGTCATGATGGCGGCATCCGCTCTCATGGGCGGCGGCTTCGGTGCGTACATGGCCGTCGACCAGGCTCTGATCACACAAGTGCTCCCCGACGCCGAGAGCCGGGCCAAGGACCTCGGCATCATGAACATCGGCGCGGTCGTTCCCCCGGCGATCGCCCCGTTGATCGCCGGAGCGATCATCAGTTCGGAACACGGCTACCCACTTCTCTTCGCGCTCGTAGGCGCGGCCGCCGCCGTCGGAGCGGTCCTCGTCTACCGCATCCGTTCCGTCCGCTAGATACGCGAATGGCACCACCGCCCAGCTCACCGAGGAAAGAGGAGTGACATGGCAACGACCCGCTACGGCGCGCACGCGGGCAAGGACCGCGCGAACAGGAGTGTGTGGCGGAACTGGGCCGGGAACGTCACGGCCCGCCCAGTGAGGGACGTCGCACCCGCCTCGGTCGATGAGCTCTGCGCCGTTGTGCGCGAGGCGGCCGAGGACGGCCTGCCGGTGAAGCCCGTCGGCAGCGGCCACTCGTTCACCGCCGCTGCCGCGACCGAGGGCGTGCTGATACGGCCTGACCGCCTGACCGGCATTCGCGCCGTCGACCGGGAGGCCAAAACCGTGACCGTGGAAGCGGGCACACGGCTCAGGGACCTGAACGTCGCCCTGGCCCGGGAAGGCCTGTCACTCACCAACATGGGCGACATCATGGAGCAGACCGTCGCCGGCGCGACCAGTACGGGCACTCATGGCACGGGCCGCAGCTCGGCCGCGATCGCGGCCCAGATACGCGGCCTTGAACTGGTGACGGCGGACGGCTCGTTGCTCACGTGCTCCGAGAAGGAGAACCCGGACGTGTTCGCCGCTGCGCGCATCGGGCTGGGCGCGCTCGGGGTTGTCAGTGCCATCACGTTCGCCGTGGAACCGCTGTTCCTTCTCACCGCACGCGACGAACCGATGACGTTCGACAGGGTCACGGCGACGTTCGACGAACTCCAGGCGGCCAACGAGCACTTCGAGTTCTACTGGTTCCCGCACACCGGAAACTGCAACACCCTGCGCAACAACCGCAGCACAGGTCCGCTCGCCCCGATGGGCCGGTTCAGAGGCTGGTTCGAGGACGAGTTTCTCTCCAACTGTGTTTTCCAGGCAGTCAACTCGCTGGGGCGGGCCGTGCCCGCCGCCGTCCCGGCCATAGCGAGGGTGTCGAGCCGGGCTCTTTCCGCCCGCACCTACACGGACATCCCGTACAAAGTCTTCACCTCCCCACGCCGCGTGAAGATGATCGAGATGGAGTACGCCCTCCCGCGCGAGGCACTGATCGACGCCCTGCGCGAGTTGAAGGCCATCGTCGACCGTTCGGATCTGCGGATCAGCTTTCCCGTCGAAGTGCGTACGGCACCCGCGGACGACATCACCCTCTCCACAGCGTCGGGCCGGGAGAGCGGATACATCGCCGTCCACACCTACCGGGGCATGCCCTTCCGTGAATACTTCGCAGCGGCGGAGCGCATTTTCACCGCGCACGGCGGACGCCCGCACTGGGGCAAGCTGCACACACGTGACGCCGGCTACTTGGCGACGGCGTATCCACGCTTCGGTGAGTTCACCGCATTGCGCGAACGACTGGACCCTGACCGGCGTTTTGGCAACGAGTACCTGCGACGAGTCCTGGGCGACTGACCCAGCCTTCCCGTGACGCAACCCGAAGGTGGTAACACGTATGTCCTCCGCCCAACCGACGCCGGTGACGGACCTTCCCGCGCTTGACGACCTCATGTCTTTCGAGGACTTTTCCCGCGACTTCGTCGAGACCGCCCGAGAGCTCATACGCCGAGACGGAACAGGACTTCTCAAGGGCCCGGAGAACAGCCTTGTCGTCCTGCGCAACAAGGACGTCAGGGCACTGGCGGCGAATCCGGCTATGGGCAACATGCCGGCAGAGGTTCTGTTCTGGATGGCGACCGAGATGGATCTCGGCTCCGGGCCCGGCGTGAAGCCGGACCCCGAGCAGACCGCCGGTTTCGGGCAGTTCCTGCGGAATCAGGTGTTCACTTCCAACCCCCCGTTGCATCAGCCAAGCCGCAACATCCTCGTCCGGCAACTGACGCCCCGAAGCATCATGCGTTTCGTCCCAGCCGCGCAGCGCCTCGCAGAGGAACTCGTCAAAGAGTGCGCAGGACGGGAGCACATCGACTTCTCCCATGAGTTCGCCGGGCGCTTCGTCACCCGCTTCTGGGCCGAGCAGCTGGGCCTGAGCAGCGACCAGGCGGCACACGTCCAAGAACTCATGGAGGAGATGAACCTGACCTTCCTGCTCTCCCGTACACCCGAGCAGTCCCAGCGGATGTTCTCCGCTGCGGCGACCTACATGGACGTGGTCGGGGACGCGGTCCGGCAAGCCTGGGCCAAGAAGGACAACGAATTGCTCCTCGGCATGGCAGCCGACCTCGCCGCGATCGACCTCGAGGGCGAGCCTGAGGACATCGGGACGCTGGTGGCCGCCAACTTCTTCGACGGCTTCCACACGGTCGGCGTGGCGATCGTGAACGTCGTCTACCGCTTGCTGATCGATGAGGCGGCGCATGCACAGGTCCGGGCCGACCCGGCACTGGTCACCAACGCGTTCTTCGAGGGCACCCGACTGGAGTCGCCGCTGATGGTCAGTCAACGGCTGGCCCTGCAGGACGTCGAGCACCAGGGTGTGCTCATCCCCGCCGGTACTCCCATCGTCATGGTCTGGGCCGCGGCGAACCGTGACCCCGAGGTGTTCAGCGACCCCGACAGCTACCAGCTGACCCGTCCGATCCTGCACGGCACGACCTTCGGCGGCGGCGGCCATCTGTGTCCGGGCAGGAACGTGGCCCGGATGCTCACCGAGACCGTCGTGACCGCGCTGACCGCATCCGACATCGACATCACGCTGGCCAGTAACGAGCCCTCGTGGGTGCCTCACTCTCTGATGCGGCACATGACGAAACTGCCGCTCACCCTCCGACGGGTGAGCAAGTGAGCACCGTCGTCATCGTGGGGGCAGGTCAGGCGGGCTCGGAACTGGCCGTGGCGCTCCGGCAGACCGGCTTCGGCGACCGCATCGTCCTGGTCGGGGCCGAACGCCATCTGCCCTACCAGCGTCCGCCCCTGTCCAAAGCGTTCTTGCGCGGCAAGGTCGAGCACGAGGCACTGCGGACTCGCACCCTGGACGCCTACACCAACGCCGGCATCGAGATCGAACTCGACACTGCCGCGGTCGGAATCGACCGCCGGACACGATCCGTCACCTTGGCCGACGGACGCACGCTGCGCTACGACAAGCTGGCCCTCACCACCGGTGGCAGTCCGCGCCCTCTCCGATTCGGCCCCGACCACATCGCGGGCAGGACTCTGCATCACCTCGACGACGCGATAGCGCTGCGGCAGGAACTCCACTCCGGAGGCACCCTGCTGATCGTCGGCGGCGGATTCATCGGCCTTGAGACAGCGGCCGCCGCGACCGACATGGGGATCGCGGTGACGCTCGTAGAGGCCCAGCCGCGCGTCCTGGCCCGGACGTGCCCACCGGCCGTCTCCGCCTTCGCCGAACGCGAGCACCGCAATCACGGTGTCGATCTGCGCACAGGCGTGTCCGTCCGCAGCATCGCCCGGCGCGACGGAGCCCTCCTTGCGGAACTCAGCGATGACACCTTGGTCAGAGCCGACCTGATCCTGACTGGCGTGGGGATCGCTCCGAACGACACCCTCGCCACCACCGCGGGACTGGCCGTCGACAACGGTGTCCTGGTCGACGCCGCGGCCAGAACCGAGGACCCCGACATCGTCGCCGCGGGCGACTGCACGCGACAGTGGCACGGGTTCCTCGGCCGCAGCGTACGCCTCGAATCCGTTCAGAACGCCACCGACCAGGCCAGAATCGCGGCCCGGACCCTGTGCGGGAAGCCGACCGAGCGCTCTACGGCGCCCTGGTTCTGGTCCGATCAGTACGACCACAAACTCCAGATGGCCGGCCTGCCGCAGGCGGGCGACACGGCTGTCGTCCGCGGCGACCCGTCATCGCACTCCTTCACAGTGGTGTATCTGCGTGACGGCGTGATCACCGGCCTGCACGCGGTCAACCGGCCGCGGGATTTCACGGCCGGCCGGCAACTCGTCACGGCTCGGGCCGTGATGACCGGGGATGAAGCCGCCTCCGAAGACCTTCCGCTGTCCGAACTGATGAAGCGACACCAGTCCACCGTAGAAAGGCGTGCCTGACGTGCCAGTGATCAGGTTCATCGAGGCCGACGGAACACCGCACCCCGTGGAGGCCGTCGTCGGCCAGAGCCTCAAGCAAGCAGCACTTGACCATCTCGTGCCCGGCATCATCGGCGACTGTGGCGGCTGTGCTTCCTGCGGAACCTGCCACGCCTACATCGACGAGAAGTTCCTGCCGGTCCTCCCTGCGGCTGATGAAAACGAGGAGATGATCCTCGAGGGGGTACCGGCGCCACGCACCTCCAACAGCCGCCTCACCTGCCAAGTCCCTGTGACAGCCGACATGGCCGGGATGGAAGTACACATTCCTGAGACCCAGTTCTAGGGACGGATCATGTCGCGAGTGCCAGGGTGGCTCGGCCGGCTCGGTGCCGGGCTCACCGAGCTGAGTGAGCGGCGCGCCGGCGTGGACCGGGAGAGTCGAGAGTCACGGAGCGAGCTCAAGGACGATACGGCCGCCGAGGAGTCCGGCGCGTCCGAGGCACCCCGGGCGGTTCAGGGCGCTCAGGAACTGCAGGGCATCTCAGGGGTCGGGGGAGCCGCCTCGCCGCCTGCGCCCGACTCTGAGTCGCCGTCGGCTGTCGTGTCGCGCCCTGAGCCCGCGCTGGCCGTCCCCTGGGGGGTTCGGGTCGCCGCCGAGGTCGGCTGGCGACTGCTGGTGCTCGCCGGGACCGTGTGGGTGCTGATGCGGATCATCAGCACGGTCCAGTTGGTCGTGTTCGCCTTCGTCATCGCGCTGCTGCTGACCGCCCTCCTCGAACCCGCCGTCGCCCGGCTGAAGCGGGCAGGGGTGCCGCGCGGGCCCGCGACGGCGCTCACCGCGATCTTCGGGTTCGTCGTCATCGGCCTCATGGCCTGGTTCGTGATCTGGCAGGTCTTGGAAAACGTCGACAACCTCTCCGAGCAGGTCCAAAACGGTATCGAGGATCTGCGCCGCTGGCTGCTCGACGGCCCCTTCCACGTCACCGACAAGCAGATCAACGGCCTCGCTCAGAGCCTGGCCGATGCGGTCGGCGCGAATACGGACGCCATCACTTCGGTCGGACTGGAGGGCGTGACGGTCGTCGTCGAGGCCCTCACCGGCATCCTGCTCACCTTCTTCTCCACCCTTTTCCTGCTCTACGACGGCAAGCGGATCTGGGAGTGGACCCTGAAGCTGGCGCCCGCGAACGCCCGGCCGGGCGTGGCCGGCGCCGGGCCGCGGGCGTGGGCCACGCTCACGGCGTACGTGCGCGGCACAGTGGTGGTGGCGCTCATCAACGCCTTCTCCATCGGCATCGGCATCTACTTCCTCAACGTCCCGATGGCCGTCCCGCTCGCCGTGTTCATCTTCCTGTTCTCCTTCATCCCGCTGGTCGGCGCTGTCGCCTCCGGCGCGCTGGCCGTGGTCATCGCGCTGGTCACCCAGGGCGTATTCACTGCCGTGATGACGCTGGCGGTGGTGCTGGCAGTGCACCAGATCGAGGGCCACATCCTGCAGCCGTTCATCCTCGGCCGCGCGGTGCGCGTGCATCCTCTGGCCGTGGTACTGGCGGTGGCCTCCGGCGGCATGATCGCGGGCATCGGCGGCGCGGTGGTCGCCGTACCGCTTGTCGCTGTCACCAACACGCTCGTCGGTTATCTGAAGGCATACTCCCAGGATTCAGCCCTGCACACGCCTGAGGGCTCGCAGAGGGTGTAGCCCTGCTCGGCACGAAGTTGGCCGCGGAGCCGGTCCCGTCGCGGCGATCGGCGCGCGCCCGGTCGGCGACAGCGATGAACGCCTCGATCGCCGCATTGGGAGGAGGAGCACCACATCGAGATTGCGATCGCGCAAGTTGATGCGACCGGGTTGGTTCTTGTCCGCTCGGAACTGCTGTCCTGCTGGCCCTACCGGTACGAGGAACTCGAAGTCGAGCTGCACCGGGTCGGACTCCAGACGGAACTGAGCACGTTCGATCTTGAGGCCGAGAACTACACGGTGGTCGCGAGCAAGGTATAAACACCGGACTCTCAATCCCTGGCCGGACCGCGCGGTTGCTCGCAGGACGCTTGCGCCCTCTCATCGGTGCGGGTTCAAGTGGTCAACGCCTCGGACGAGGAGTGCTCGTCGATCAGACGGCGGTAGATCCGGGGTGACGGTGTGGCCCTGTTTCCTGGTCCCATCCAGATCAATGAGCAGGATCTCGTCGATCAGCAGCGTGAACGGATCCAGCTTCGACGGCCGCGCCGAAGCGGTTGTCGTGCATGGCTGCGGCCAAGCCGAGGTCAGGGCCTTGTTGACCGTGCTCCACGGTGACGCCGTACGTGCACTGCAACGCCCGGTTCGACATGCCATCGCGGGAGTCGCGCCTTAGCGCGGCGTACAACTCGACCTTCGACTGGCCAGGCAGCATCGGGGGTGCTCCTTTACTGAGCACATCAGAACCCACATCTGGCTCAGGGCTCAGTAGGAACCAAGTGCAGCCGTCCAGCCCGACATCACCGATTCAAGTTCAGTAGCCAGGGACAACTTGTCCGCGGTTAGAACTACCCTTCATCCGGTTCCCGGTTCGCGTCAAGATTGTCCTGTCGAACAGAGGAGGTCGGACGATGGACCGGGCGTTGCTGGCGGATTTTCTCCGAGCGCGTCGTGAGGCGTTGCAGCCGGAGGATGTCGGGCTTCCCCGCGGGCAGCGGCGACGCACCGGCGGGCTGCGGCGCGAGGAGGTGGCGGCGCTGGCCGGGATGTCGGCCGACTACTACAGCCGAATCGAGCAGCAGCGAGGTCCGGCGCCGTCGGAGACGATGCTCGTCGCGCTCGCCCGGGCGCTGCGTCTCAACCAGCGCGAGCGTGACCACCTCCTCATCCTGGGCGGAATCCCGGCGCCGCGGCGGACCCTGCGGGACGATTACATCGGTCCCACGATGATGCGGATCGTCGCCGGCCTCTCGGATGTGCCCGCGATCGTGCTGTCACAGCTCGGCGAGGCGTTGCTGCAGACGCGCCCGGCGGTCGCCCTGCTTGGTGACTACACCCAGTACTCGGGCATGTCTCGTTACCTGGTCTACCGCTGGTTCACCGGTGATCCGCGGGTCCGTGGCCTGTACCCGGTCGAGGACCATCCGATACGGGGCAGGGTCTTTGCCGCGGAGATCCGGGACGCGTACACAGCGGATCCCACAGGGAGGGCCGGCGAGATCGTCGCGGCGCTGCTGGAGGCCAGTTCCGAGTTCGCGAACATCTGGCGGTTGCACGAAGTGGGAGTGACCCATCATCACGACCTCAAGCGCTACCTGCACCCCGAGTTGGGGGAGCTGGAGCTGTACGCCGAGATGCTGCTGGATCCGGAGCAGTGTCAAACGCTGCTGGTGTTCACCGCCGTGCCCGGTTCCCCGAGCCACGGCAAGCTTCAGCTCCTGACCGCCGTCTAGCGGCTGTCGTCCCTCACACACCTGAAGGCACTGTCTCGAAGCCGAGGCGTGCCCGGGTCCCACAATGCTTCAAATTCGAAGCATATTCTCTGCCATGAAAGGTGGCATTTGCCATGAAAGCAGTGCGTTTCCATGAGTACGGCACTCCGGACGTCTTGCGTTACGAGGACGTGGAACAGCCGGTCCCCGCGGCCGGGGAGGTCCGGATCCGGGTGGCCGCGACGTCGTTCAACCCTGTCGACGGCAACATCCGCGCGGGCTTCATGCAGGGCCCCATCCCGGTGACCCTGCCGCACACCCCCGGCATCGACGTCGCGGGCACGGTCGACGCGCTGGGCGAGGGCGCGGACAGGGTCGGGGCGGGTGACCAGGTTGTCGGCTTCCTGCCGATGACCGGCGCCGGCGCGGCGGCGGAGTACGTGCTTGCACCGGTCGGCCTGCTGACGGCGGCGCCCGCAAGCATCCCGCTGGCCGATGCGGGCGGGCTGCCGCTGGTCGGGCTCACCGCTTGGCAGGCCCTCTTCGACCACGCCAAGCTGACTGCCGGCCAGCGGGTGCTGATCAACGGTGCGGGCGGCGCGGTCGGCGGCTACGCCGTCCAGTTGGCCAAGCACGCCGGCGCACACGTGATCGCCACGGCCGGGCCGCGCAGCAGCGAACGCGTCAGGACGGCGGGTGCCGATGAGGTGTTCGGCCACGGGGTCCCCGAGCTGTCCGCGCTGGTCGACGTCGTGCTCAACCTCGCGCCGGTCGATCCGATGCACTTGGCCGCGCTGACCTCCGTGGTCTGCGACGGCGGCATCGTGGTGAACACGACGGTGTGGATGCCCGCACCTTCCGACGAGGAACGCGGCGTGCGCGGCGTCAACCTCTTCGTCAACAGCGACGCCGCGCAGCTGGCGAGACTGGTGACGCTGGTCGACTCCGGAGCGCTGCACGTCGACATCGCTCGACGGGTGCCGCTGGCCGAGCTGCCGGCGCTGCACGCGGAGGCCGCAGAAGGCGCGCTCTCCGGCAAGGTCCTCGTCCTTCCCTCCACCGCCTCTCTCACCTAGGCGACCTTCTCCGGCACGGCGATCGCGTCGCGTCTCCCTACAAGCGGTCGCGCCCTCGCGGGGGGCTGCGCTCTGCCAGACCTGGCAGAGCGCAGCCCCAGCAAATTCATGCCGGCCACAGCCGAATCTTGGCCTGGGGCTGCACCGCTCCTACGCATCACTCAGACCCATGAGGCAAAAAGAAGGACAGCCATGTCACTCGGTTTCGACCCCGAGTTCGCCCAGGTTTTCGCCCCCATGGCCGAGGCCATGGCGCACGCCACACCCCCGGCGGTTGGCGACGTGCCCGCACGCCGCGCCATGTGGGAGCCGATCATCGGTGCCGCCTCGGCGGCCCAGCCGATCCCGACCGACGTCACGACCGCCGAGCACCACGCAACCGCCGACGACGGCACACAGATCACCATGCGCTGGTAACGCCAAGACCGGGCCGCAGCGGGTCCGGCGGTGCTGTTCTTCCACGGCGGCGGCTACATCTTCGGCCACATCGACCTGTTCGACGGACCGGTCTCGCGCTACGTCTCCGCCAGCGGGGTGCCGATGCTGTCAGTCGAATACCGCCGGGCCCCCGAGCATCCGTTCCCGACGCCGGTCGAGGACGCCTACGCCGCCCTGCGCTGGCTGCACGAACACGCCGACGAACTAGGCGTCGACCCAGGCCGAATCGCAGTGATGGGCGACAGCGCCGGGGGCGGACTGGCCGCGGCTATGTCGATCCTCACCCGGGAGCGCGGCGGTCCGGCAATCGCCCGTCAGATCCTGCTCATGCCGATGCTCGACGACCGCACCACCACGCCCGACCCGCACATCGAGCCGTACCTGCTGTGGTCCTACGACGACAGCCGCACCGCGTGGTCGGCGCTGCTCGGCGACGCGGCGGGCAGTCCGGACGTGCCCGCCACCGCGGCTCCCGCCCGGCTCGAGGACGCGACCGGGCTGCCCCCGGCCTACATCGAGGTCGGCCAGCTCGATGCCTTCCGCGAAGAGGACCTCGCCTACGCGACCGAGCTCAGCCGGGCCGACGTCCCTGTGGAGTTCCACCTGCACCCCGGCGTCCCGCACGAATTCGACTCCATCGCCTCCACCACCGACGTCGCTCGCCGCGCCATCGCCGACCGCGTCCGCGACCTCACCTCCCTCTGACCCTTACCGCTCATCTGACAGCTCTGAACAGCAGAAAGCGACATCCCATGACTCTTTGGACCCCCTTCACCGTCGGGGCCATGAAACTGCCGCACCGGCTGGCCATGGCACCCATGACCCGCGACCGCTCCCTGACGGACGGCGCCCCCAGCGAGCTCAACGTCGAGCACTACCGGCAGCGGGCCTCGATGGCCCTGATCATCACCGAAGGCACCCAGCCCTCCGACGACGGCCAGGGCTACCTGCTGACCCCGGGCATCTGCACCGACGCCCACATCGCCGGCTGGCGCAAGGTCACCGACGCCGTGCACGCCGAGGGCGGCCGCATCGTGGTCCAGCTCATGCACACCGGCCGTATCTCACACCCGGACAACACCCCGCACCACCGCACGCCCGTCGCCCCTTCGGCCATACAGCCCAAGGGCGTCATGTTCACCACCGGCGGCCCCCAGGAGATGCCCGTGCCGCGGGCCCTCACCGCCGACGAGATCACCGGCGTCGTCGACGAGTTCCGCCACGCGGCGGCGGCGGCCGTCGCCGCCGGGTTCGACGGCGTCGAGATCCACGGCGCCAACGGCTACCTCCTCCACCAGTTCATCTCAGCCAACGCCAACAACCGCACCGACCAGTACGGCAGCTCTGTCACCAACCGCATCCGCTTCACCGCCGAGGTGACATCGGCGGTCGCCTCCGAGATCGGCGCCGACCGGACCGGCCTGCGCATCTCCCCTGGCAACCCCTACAACGACATCACCGAGCACGACACCCACGACGTCTATCCGACACTGCTCGACACCGTCGACCCGCTCGGCCTCGCCTACCTGCACGTCATCCAAGGGCCTGACGAAGAACTCCTCCAGCGGATGCGCCAGCAGTGGTCCACAGCACTGATCGTCAACCGCGCCGGCACCCCGCTCGACACCCGCTTCGCCGATCTCGACTCCGGTCTGGCCGACGTCGTCACGGTCGGCGCCACAGCACTGGCCAACCCCGACCTGCCCCACCGCATCCGCACGGGTGCGCCCCTCAACGAGCCCGACCCGGCCACCTTCTACGGCGGCGACCACCGCGGCTACACCGACTACCCCGCCCTCACCACCACCAACACCGCTGCGAGCTGAACCATGACCACTCTCCTCATCAAGCCCGACGACAAGACCGTCACCATCACCGTCCAGCAGCGAACCCGCAGCGCACCCCAGGACGCCTTCCGCATCCTGGCCCCCATCGACCTTCCCACCGTCTTCCGCCCGGTCTTCCCGTTTCCCGGGATCAGCGGTGTGAAGAACCAGACCGAGGCCTGGGACCACCCGGGCCCCCGAAGGAACCCGCAGTTCGACGACGGCTCCCAGGCCGACGAAGAACTCACCGAATACACGCCCGGATCCAGCTTCGCCTACCAGCTGACGAACTTCACCAACATCCTCTCCCGCCTCGCGGCCGGAGTTCGGGGCGAGTTCAACGTCAACCCCGACGGCAACGGCGCACTCATCCGCTGGACCTACGAGTTCAAGCCGCTGCCCGGCCGACGCTGGATCCTCGCCGGCCCCTTCGCCCCGCTCTGGCACCGCTACATGGCCGCCGCCCTCGACCGGTGCGTCCACGTCATCGAAACGGAGAATCACAGCGAGCCGGTGCCACCCCGCGGCACCTGACGGCCCGAAGCAGCACGACATCAGCATCCCGACCGGCCCAACCGGGTCGTGCCAACCGAGCTGAGCCCGTGCTACAACCCGTAGGAGGCCGGCGTCCCGCCGGCCTCCTACGGGTTCTTCGGCAATCGGGCCCCCTGCGCAGACGCGGCATCAAGGCAGTGATCCCCGGGAAGAGGGACCAGGCTGCCAACCGGAGGGAGAAGGGCTCCGGGGGTAGTCGGCCCGTCAGCCACAACGCCGACCTCCACAAGGAGAGGAACACCGTCGAGCGCCTGATCAACAAGCTCAAGGCCTGGCGAGGCATCGCCACCCGATAGGACAAGACCCCGACAGCAACCTCGCCGGCGTACACCTGCGCGCCTCGATGATCTGGATCAAAGATCTCACCCGGACCACCCATTGATCACGACTCCATACGCCCCATAGGTGGCGACCTCGGCGAGGAGATGGGGTCCGTTGTTTCAGGCACGCGATGCCGCGTGCAACGACGTCAGGGGGGCTGGCCGGGCGGTCTGCTCCACCGGGCCGCCCGGCGTAGTGGGACATGTCGCTACTACAAAGGAGATCGACGTGGCTGTGCCAGGTGGTGGCCAAGGGGTGTCGCGATGTGTCTGACGGCTTGCCCCATGCGCAGGGTCCGAATCAGGGCCGCCTGCCGCAGCACGGCGGCGTAACGGCTGACCGCGGCGTCTGACGCTCCGAGCTGCGAGGCCAACTGCCGTCCGGTAACGCCGCCGGACGTGACGATCGCTGCGAGTACTTCCGCTCTGCCGTCGCCCAGCAGGGAGCGGAGCGCGGCCATGTGGTCCAGCTCAACCCGTGGTGGGGCGCCGGCGGGGATCCGGATGGTCAGGAGATCGCTGGTTGGTTCAGCCAGGGTGACCCGCCGGTTGAGGGCCACTGGCTGGATCTGGAGCGAGCGCTCGCCGAGCTCAAGGTCTGCTTCGAATGCCGTCGGCACCTCCACGACGCCAGGCCGGAGCCTGATGTCGTGTCCGAGCCGGTGCAACATCTTCGACGCACCGCCGGCGACGTAGAAGTGTGACAGGTCGGCGGCGCGGGCCGCCACCGCCGAGCTGATCCCCGAGTGGTGCGGGTCGACCGCGTCGCTGCGCAGGTGGTCGATGGACGTGACCAGGATGCTGTTGGCGTGGTCGTCTCCTTCGGCAAGGGCTTTGGTGAAGGGTGTCGGTCGGCGGCGCGCGAACAGGTGGGAGAGATACACGTGGTCTACGCCCTCAGCAAGGTCTGGGGAGGTGCTGCGGGAGTAGAGCTGTGTCAGTAGTTGGTCAGGCTGTCTGCCGCCAGCAAGAGCACGCCCAGCAGCGGTCAACTCCGCGTCGAAGTCGGCGATGCCGGAAATCCTCACGTTGCCTAAACCCTCCGACCCTAGATGAATGCGTATCAACTACCCCCCAAGGTCTTGACGCTCTCGACTGGGCTTTTGCGCTACGCGGCAAAAGCTACCCGCGCGGAGGCCTAGACGAAACGATGGGGACACAACGCCCGGCACGGCGCTGTGCGGGGTGGGACAGCGCTGACCCCCTGGCTGACCTCGCACCTAGGGCGAATCTAGGGCGGCCAACGGACCCGCGTACATAGGTCTTCACGGGTGGTCAGCCGTTCCCGCGCAACGCAGAGGACAGCGACGAAAGGTTCGGTCAATGCAGTAGCAGGTGAACGGCAGGTCGGGGTCACGGCGAATTACAGACCTGCCAGCCCAACCTGGCTCGCGGAAAGCAACGAAAGCACACGCTCGGAGGCGTCGCCGAGGGGTCTTCGTCATCGCTTCTACGAAAGTGCGGGCGGGCGATTCCATGAATGCGGCGCAAGCACATGAAGCACATGACATTGCATCAGAGAACCACGAAGAGGAGCTGGACATGACCGTACGATTGAGGACTGCACAGCGCACAGCCCGGGCGTTGGCCGTGACCGGGATGCTGATGGCAAGTCTCACACTCGGCAGCGTCGCTACCGCGGTGGCGCAGCCCACTTCTGAGAACCTCGGGGCAGAGAAGGCGGTACTGGTCAAAGTCGTTTCCGCCACGGACCACAAGGCTGCCTATGCCAGCCTCTCCGCCTCGGACAAGGCGCTGTTCGCCAAGGCTCTCACGCACCAGAAGGTCACGGAGGTGAAGCACACACACCGCATGTCATCAGCGGAGGTCTCGGCCGCCGTCGCCAGCGACGAGCTGGCGGCAAAGCCCGCGTTCGCGGCCATGAGCAGTGGGGGCGGCTGCTGGTCCGCCTACGCCTACGACACGTGGAGCGACCTCACCGTTCGCGAGGGCAACACCTGGTTTACCCTCAACTGGTGCAGCGACGGCACCAGAGTCACGACCTTCGACTACCGCAACGTGGGTGCTCAGGGTCTCAACACCTTTCAGTTCACGGGCATCGAAGCCAACATCGAGCAGAACTTCGGCTGGGAGGCGCGCGAGGCCATCGAGTACCGGTTCAGCTTCGAAGGCAAGCGCTTCTACGTCTGTTCGCAACTCCGCGGTGGTGCCACCGGCCTGTACTCACACCGCCAGGACTGCAACATATGGGCGGCTTGATCCGCGCCGGGCGGGTTCCTAAACCCCGGAGCAGTGGGCCGGTAACCTGATATCAGGCGGACCGAGGGTGAACGAGCTGACCGGCGCTTCGGATTGATCAAGCTGCTGGGTCCCTCGGTGGTCCTGAGCAGCGGTGGTGTGGACCCACGCCACGGCGTTTGCCACTCCTTCCGTTGTGTCACCGCAGCCTCATGGATTCCCGTTCGGGGAACGGTCACGGCGACCGTTCCCCGAACGCTTGGGCAATGCTTCAATTTCCGCGTGTTGGCCCTTGACCTGCTGATACAGGTTTAGGAACAGTCACGACTGCGGTGGAGACAGGACGGCGCCTGCTTCCGCACGGCCTGCCGCCGCGCGGCGCGGCGATGTACTACTTCACCAAGTGGCGCGACGACAGCACCGACCAGACCATCCACGACCTGCTGCGCTGGCAGGTGCGGGAGAACGCGCGGCGGAAGGCGGACCCTTGGAAAACGGCTCACTGCCAGCGCAGGAACCGGAGCACCGCCTGCACCCGCCGGTGCTCGCGCTCGCTCTGCTCCAGGCCGAGCTTGGTGAAGACGCTGCGTACGTAGCCCTCGATCGTCTTGGGGCTCAGGACCAGCTCGGCGGACAATGCGGCGTTAGTCAGCCCCTGGGCCATCAGCGCCAGCACCTCCCGTTCGCGGTCGGTGAGTTCGGTGAGCGGGTCACGTTCCCGTCGTCGGCCGACCAGCCTGGACACGAGTTCGGCGTCGATCACGACCTCGCCACCGGCAACACGTCGTACGTCGACCGCGAAGGCACCGAGGTCGGACACCCGGTCCTTGAGCAGGTAGCCGACCGCACCGTCGAACTCTTCCATGAGCCGTAGCGCGTGATGCACCTCGACATACTGTGACAACAGCATCAGTCCGACCTGCGGCGCGAACGAGCGGATCTCGGCCGCGGCCTCGATGCCCTCGTCCGCGAAGCCCGGCGGCATCCGCAGGTCGGTGATCACCACGTCCGGTGGGTCGCGGCGGACGAGGCCGACCAGCTCGGCGCTGTTCCGTGCCTGGGCCACCACGTTGAAGCCCTCCTCGGCGAGGATGCGAGCCATCCCCTCACGGAAGAGGACCGCGTCGTCGGCGACGATCACTCGCACGGCAGCACCGCCCTGATCCGGGTGCCGCCGCCGGAAGGGCTGTCGACCTGGAGGTCACCGCCGAGTGCGGCGAGGCGATCCGCCAGCCCCTGCAGCCCTGTTCCCGTTCCTGGGCGTGCGCCGCCGCAGCCGTCGTCGGTGACCTCCACGCACAGCCCGCTGTCGACCGGGGCCACGTCGACGACGACTACGCTCGCGCCCGAGTAGCGTGCGGCGTTGGTGAGCGCCTCGCTCACCACGTAGTACGCCGTCGCCTCGACGTCGCGTGGCAGGCGACCGGCGTCGGCCAGGCGCAGTCGCACCGGGATCGCCGACCGGTCGGCGAGCGCGGCCAGTGCGGGCTCGAGACCCGACTGGGCCAGCACCATCGGGTGCAGGCCGCGGGCCAGCTCACGCAGTTCGGCGGTGGCCTCCAGTAATTGCGCCCGCGCCTGTTTGACCCGGTCCGCCATCGCCGCGCCGTCGGCCTCCGCCTGCTTGGCCAGGGCGCCGAGTTCCAGCCCCAGGGTGACCAGTCGCTGCTGTGCACCGTCGTGGAGGTCGCGCTCGATGCGCCGACGAGCCGCGTCCTCGGCGGTGACGATCCGGCGGGCCGCCGCCTGGATCTCCTGCACCTGTTGCTGCTGCACGATGATCAGCCCGGTCTGCGCGACCAGGTCCGCCAGCAGGCGGACCTCCGTGGCGTTGAGCGATTCGCCCGCCGGCTTACGGACCGTGATCGCGCCGCGCACGGTGCCGCGGTGGACGATGAGCCGGACCAGCCGGCGCGGCCCGCCCAGCGCGGCGAGCGCTGCCGAGCCTGCATCGACCGTCGCAGCCGGCCAATGGCCCTGCGGCACCAGACAATGCTCGTCGCCCACCCACACGACAACCTCGGTGGCGCCGACCGCGCCTGCGACCGTGGCTGCGATGGCGTCGAGCAGGTCCTGCGGCGGGTTCTCGAGGTGGGCCGACAATCGGGACAGCGCTTCGTACGGGGTCGCGCGATGCCCGTACACGAGACGATCCGCCAGGCGCTGGGCCCGCCGCCGCAGCGGCTCGAACGCGACGGCGACGACGGCCGTCGTGAGCAGCGTCAGCATTCGTTCGTCAGCCGGAACCACGGCTCCCGCACCGACCACGATCGCCACGTACGCGGCCGTGATCAGCAGCAGCATGGCCCCGACGACGAGGGACTTGTTGATGACCGGGTCGATGTCGTAGAGCCGGAACTTGAGAATCGCGAACCCGGCGGCGACCGGGATCAGCGGGAGCGCGAGCAGGCCCGGAACCGGGCTGCCGAATGCCAGCAGGCCGGCCACCAGCAACACGATCGCCGCGACCACCGCGAACACGAGCCAGCGCATCTGGCGCACCTCGTCGCCACGAGCGCGGCGGATACGCACCACGATCGCGGCAGTCCACAGCACCTGGAAGAGCAGGTAGCTGTACTGGGCGTACTTCCAGACGCGGTCCGCCGCCTCGCCGCCAGGCACATTCAACGGGTGCGGAGCAGCCAGTCCCATCCGGTCGTACTCCACCGGCCACAGCGCCGACACCACCGCGAGTACTGCCGCGACCGCGAACATCACGACCAGGGCGGGCCGCCACAGGGGTGACGGGAGCCGCCCGTCGGGGAAGGCCATGAAAGTCCACCCGGCCAGCGCGATCGCCAGCGGCAACGGCCACACCCCGACCCAGCCGAGCCAGGAGGCCGCGACGAGGGTGCCGCTGTGCAGGCCGTACTGGCGGCCGAAGAACATGACCGCGTGCAGCACCCCTGTCGCGACGAACAGCCAGCCCTCCGGGTGCCGCGGCCGCATCCGGACGACGTACAGGCCCACGGCGGTGAAGGAAGCGCCGATCAACCCGTTGTGCACGTTCTCCAGGTGGAAGCCGAGGTACCAGCCGTAGCCGACAAGGGCCGCCACCACCAGCGCCACCAGTGCCGCCCCGGCTTCGCGGACCGTCGGTGGTGCCTGGTCGTGCGCCTCCGTGGCCGCTGACATACAGACATGCTGGCACAGCGGCAACGCTCACGGATGAGGGTTGTCCCTGGTCGAAGTGCAGGGTGCGCACCGTATCCCGGACTTCCGAGGAGGGACACGGTGGAACGACCGACTCGTCCCGACCGAAGGAGTCACCATGAGCACGTCGACTCGGGCCCGCACCCAACTGTCCCGCGCCCGACGCCCCGAACGGGTCGCCGGGCCCCTGCTGGTGGTGGCCGGGGTCGCCTTCTTCGCAGGCGGCGCCATCCACCCCGGTGACAGTGGTGAGGGATCGAAGGTCTCCCAGCTCCACGACATGATGGTCGACTCGATGTGGTATCCCTCGCACGCGCTGCTACTTACCGCGATGGCGTGCTTCGCGGCCGCCATCCTCGCGTTCCGGCGCCGCGGCGGTCGCGTCTCCGGCATGGCCACAGTGACCGGCATAGTCTCCGTCATTGCCGTCGTCGCCACGATCGGGATGACGCTGCACCTGTTCGCCGCCCTCGGTGCGGACGGAATCGCCGGTGGCGAGAAGACGTTCGTCTACCACGTGCAAACGTGGAACGAGACGATCGTCGATTCGCTGTGGGGCCTGGGCATCGCAGTCCTCGCCGTCGCCGGCGGCCGCACGCGCACCCTCGGCAACCCCGTCACGCTCGCGCTCGGCCTCGTCGGCGGGCTGGCCTTCGCGCTGGCATCAGCCACGATCGCGTTCACCGACCGATTCGACGCGCTGTTTCCGCTGGCCTCACTCATTGGGATCTGGGCCGTCGTGGTCGGCCTCATGATGTCGCCGCGGCAGGCCCGATCCGGGGGCACCGTATCTGCCCCAGATGGGGGGTTGCGATGACGGGTGCGGAGATCGCGGCCGGATACGTGTTCGCCTGGCTGGCGGGCAAGGCCCTGCGGGTGGCGGGACGGGCCGACGCCGAGGTCGACCGGGGCCTGGACGCCGGGATGAGCGGCTGCCCAACCTGGTCAGTGCCAAGCTCGGACAGGACCCGGCACTGCGGCGTGCCCGGGAGGAGGCCGCAGCCGGGCGGAACGAGCCCTCGCAGCACACCCGGCGGCGCTTGACGGACTCCTTGCGGGATGCCGCCAAGCACGATGCAGCCTTCGCCGTGGCCCTGGAGAACCTGGTAAGAACGCTGCAGGCCGCTACCGCTCCTGGGGACGGTGGGGTGGCGGCGTCCGGTGACGGGCCGGCCATCGGCGGGAACGTGGATGTCCGCGCCGAGGGCGGGTCCGCGGCCGCGCTGACGATGGGAAGCGTGACGATCGGACCCGCCCCAAACCCTCGCACGCCGGGTCCGAACCAGGGCTGACCGCACCTGGCACAACCCCAAGCCCGCCCGCCGGCCCTCCCGGTGCCGTCGGTGGCACAGCCATCAACGCCTGGAACATCGGCCAGCTTCACCAGCACCGGTACGAGTACGCTGCGCCGCCCACCCCGGGCACCATCCCAGCGCTCCCGGGAAGAAACCGCACCCCGCCGCGCAGTACGATCGTGACACTGTGCATAGTCACAGCCGCGGTCATCTGGGCTGCGACAGACGGCATAGGACCGTTGAAGAGCGCCTTGGGGGCCGACTCGCCGAAGCACAGCACCGTGCAGGCCTCGCGCGCGGCACCGTGGAGCGTGTCAGGGTACGGGGGGACCTACACGGTGGAGTCGGTCACTCGGACCACCAGCACGTCGTTGACTATCACCGCGTACGTCGAGCGCAGCAGCGCAAGCGGCGACCACCCCCACATGCTCTACCAGATCAGCGCCCAGGACAGCGGTCGGGCCTTGGAGGGCGGTACGCGAGTTGATGTCCGTTTCGGCTTGGGTGCAGCTCGGGTTGAGTGACCGGCCGCGATGGCGTGCTTGACGCACGTGGCATGGTGTCTGAGCTGGGGCTTCGGTTATTCACCGGCTGTGCCGGAGCAGTCACTCGAAGCTACGCCTTTCCTGATCGCGGCGATAGCGTCGCTGGCCCAGGGTGGTCATGTCTACGCTGGCGGCGTGACGTTGGCGTGGGTGACGGGCAATTCAGGGACTGGTAAGTCCACGGTCTGCGGGGTGTTGCGAGAGCGTGGCTACGTCGCGCTCGACGGCGACGAGGACGGCTTCTGTCGCTGGATCGACCGAGCTAAGGGCGAGGTCGTGATGGATCCTCCGTATCCGGTTCCCGGGGGCTGGCTCGATCGATATGGGTGGGCGATCGTCCGCGAGCGCGTTGAGACGCTCGTCGAGGAGTCTCGTTTCCGAATCGCGTTCTTGTGTGGGTCAGCGGAGAACGAGGCAGACGTCCGCGATCTTTTCGACCTCATCGTGTGCCTGGTGATCGACGAGGACACCCTCCGCCACCGGCTCGCGACCCGCACTACGAACACATTCGGTCAACATCCCGAAGAGCTCGCAGCGGCCCTGAAGTGGAATCCTCGGATGCGAGCGATCTACGAGAGCCATGGCGCGACGATCATCGATGCGTCCAAGCCGGTGACCGAGGTGGTGGACTGCGTGATCGACTCAGTTCAGGAGCTGAGAGGCAGTGCGTGAGTTGATGTCCGTTCCACTCTTTCGGGAGGGGCAAGCGGGCTGGCCGCGGTGTCGCCAGGAGGCTACGGCCGTGGCTGGGTGAACAAGCCCTGCCGGGTCTCGACCAGGATTCCGCGGGCGGTCAGCCGCTTGAGTTTCAGGCGGGTGTTGTTGATGTTGTTGGGCGCGATCTCCAGGTCCATCGCCTCGCACACCTGCCGCGCCCGCAGCGGCGCGTCGGCGGCGGCGAACACCGCCATGATCTGCTGGTAGGCCGGATGGTCTGGCAGGTTCGGGGCCGGCGGCGCGGGCGGCTGCGGATCTGGCAGCTCCAGCAGCGTCGTGCGGGTGATCCGCACCGCAGGTCCCCGGAGCCGAACCCCAGCTCCAGGGGCAAGAGTTGCCAGGCGATGTCCTGGTGCAGGACGTACACGATGCCCTGCAGGCACAGCCGGTCCGGCACCGGTTTCGGCCCCGGCGACCGCTCGGGCCATGCCGGCAGCAATGGTTCGATCAGTACCCACAAGTCGTCGTCCACGATCCACGGCCGAGTCGTCACACCCACTCGAACGGTCAGATCGTCACAACGGTCACGCCCGAGCAGGGCACTTCAACAAGATCCTGTTACGAGCTCGTAGGACGGTCTCGGATCGGCTGTCCCACCAGCGCGTGCCGGGGCTTTGCAGTCACCGTCATCCGGAAGCAACGCGCCTGGACCGGACCCTTCCGTTGGCCGCACGGCGGTCCCTGCGGCGGCGTCGGATGGAGGCCATGTAGGTGACCAGGGACACCGCGACAACCGAGAGGGTGATGCCGAGCACCATCTGGTCGAGGGTCACCACCTTGGTCACAGCGAAGGCTACGCCCGCGAGCACCGCGCATGCCCCCAAGCCCCGAAGGGTGTTCATTTTTCTCCCTGAACTGATTCCACGACGTACGCCATACCCGGTTGCCTCATCGCCCGGCTGGTTCTGCACCTGCCTGCTGCGCGGCCTACTTCCACGCGGATACGCGGGTCACGTAGGACTTCACGATGGACGAGATGAGCCAGTAGGACCGCACGACGGTGTAGACGAGTTCGGGGAGCAGTACGGCTTCGACGAGCATGGCCTTCCAGCCGAGGTTCCGTACCCGCAGTGCCGGATAGATGATCCAGAAGGCGAAGAGGGCCCAGAGCAGCGGCTGGTGGTGAAAGCCGTACTCCGCAAGCAGGACGAGTTGCCGGGACCCCCACCCCAGGATGTACGCGAAACCGATGAGTCCCATGATGATGGTGGCAATGGAGTGCCAGGTGAACTTTGTCCAGCCACGGCGGCGCAGGGTGTCCACGGTCCCGCGGCTCCACCGTTCACGCTGCTGGATCAGCTCGCGCAGGGTGGGCATGAGGTCGGTGTAGGCGATGCAGAGCTGGTTGGCCGTCACCTTCCAGCCGGACTCCTTGAGAGTCAGGGTGGTCTCGTAGTCCTCGACCAGGTTGCGGTGGTCCTCCCAGAAGACCTCGCCGCGCCAGTCGATCAGCCCCTGCAGGGCCTCGGCCCGGTAGAAGGAGCCGGCCCCCGACATGGTGTGGACGTCCCGGCGGTAGCGCGCGTTCGCGGCCCGGCCGTACTCGATGATCTGCATGCCGAGGAGGAAGCGCTGCCAGGGGTTGCGCCACAGGTCGGTGCGGCCGAGGCAGGCGGCGCTGACTCCGCCGAGTTCCGGGTCGGACGCGATGACGTTGCCGGCCCGCTCGATGAACCTCGGGTGCAGTTCGGTGTCGGCGTCCATGACGAGGACGTGCCGCACCCGGTTGTTCAGCCGGCCGCCGACGGCCTCCCGCAGCCAGTTGAGGCCGTAGTTGAGGGCCCCTGCCTTCTTGTGCGGGTTGTTCGGGAAGTTCAGGACGACCGTAGGCGGCGTGCGCTCGTCGTCGGCGAACTGCCGGGCGTACTCCTCGGTGCGGTCCGTCGAGTTGTTGACCACCACGATGATGAGGTCGGGCCGCCGGGTCTGCGAGGCCAGGGAGTCGAGCGAAGTGAAGACCCCGACCTCCTCGTTCCGCGCCGGAACGAGGACAACCGTCTCGTAGAGCACCCCACTCCGGTTCTCCTCGTACGAGACACGGCCTCTTCGGTGCCTGCTGCGCGATACGCTCCGCTGCTCGACGTGCGCAGCGCGCGCCGTTGTACCGGCCACTAAAAGATCCCCCCACAGGATTCCTTCACAACGCCCACCCGTTGTGCATGGCTTGAAAGCCTCCCGGAAAATACCTCACGGAAGCCTCATCGGCCCATACCGAGCTCATCTGGCGCACCGGTGACATCGCCCCAGTAATCACCTAGTTGGACGGTTGATGAATGTGCTGGACCATACGTGGGCCACTAAGATGCCATAAATCGGTCATTCGGCCCTATGGGGCCTGACGGGCGACAGCTCGCGAAGTGAGGAACACCACAGCATCAAGGCGGGTGAGGTTGGAACCTGGAGCGCTTGGCGGAGTGTGATTACGATGCGCCGTGATGATCCGCCACAGATCCGGCGCACGGCGCATACTTTCGGCCACGCAGCTGCAAACCCTCAGGGCGCCTCAGTGAGCCGCAGCCGCCGCCGCAACGCGCCTCACCGCGGTACGCGAAAAGTCGTCACATTTGCACTCCTCCTGGGCGTCCTCGCCGCGAGTGGCACCGTGCTGTATTCCAAGTGGTGGTCCGACACCTCGGAGCCGCCTGTGCTCACGGTCCGTTACCGAACCAGCACCCCTGCGACGACCGCCCTCGCGAAACCGTGGCTGGAGGTCATCAACACCTCCCGGCAGACCGTGGACCTGAGCGATGTGACGCTGCGGTACTACTACACGGCAGACGACGCCCCTGCGTACGGCTCCAATTGTGTCCAGACATCCATCGGCTGCTCGAACGTCACCCTGAGGACTCTGAAGGCCGCCCCGTCGGACGCTGCCGGCCCCGACGCCGACCACTATCTCCAGATCGGCTTCACGGCGGCCGCCGGCACACTGGCACGCGGCAGGTCCAGCGAGGGCATCGGTCTCCAGCTCTACCGCGTCGACCACGAGAAGCTGAACCAGGTGAACGACCGCTCCTTCAAGTCCGCTGACGTCACGTACACGCCGTCGAAGCTCGTGACCGCGTACGTGCGAGGCGCACTCGTCTGGGGCCAGGAACCGAACGGCCGCACCCCCGGCCCCAGCTCACCGGCCCGCACGCCGCGACAGGCCGCGGACGCGCCGGGCTCCGGGATCCTCTTCGACGACTTCGACTACGCCGGCCCCGAAGACCCCGCGCTCGCCGTCAACGGCTGGGAGGCCCGCAGCGGTGAAGGCGGCCCGGGCGTCAAGGGCTCCTGGTCGAAGGACGGGGTCAGTTTCCCTGCCGGGGAGAAGGGTGACGGGGACCAGGCACTCCAACTGCGGGCCGCCACGGACGGGACCACGCGGGGCACCCTGCAGTCCGAGTTCCACCGCACCCGGCCGACCGTCTTGACCGGCACCCTTGTCGCGCGGGTGTACTTCAGCGACAAGCCGACGAACGGCAGCGACGGCGACCACATCTCCGAGTCCTTCTTCACCATCTCCCCCGACCATGCGTCGTCGAGGTACAGCGAACTTGACTACGAGTACATGCCCAACGGCGGATGGGGCAGGTTGGGCCCCCGGCTCGACACCACGAGTTGGCGCAGCAGCGAGCGGGGAGACCGGGTCACGGGCTCCCACGGGCTCAAACTCGGCGGCTGGCACACCATGGTGATCACCACGGCCCAGGACGGGGCCACCACCTACTCCGTGGACGGCCAGAGGCTGTTCACGAACTCAAGCAGCTACTCACCGCGCGAGCACATGAGTGTCAACTTCAGTACGTGGTTCATCGACCTCCCCTTCAAGGGGGTGTCGCGCACCTGGGACATGCGGGTCGACTGGCTCTATTACCAGTCGGGCCGGGCCGTGTCCGTGGACAACGTCCAGAAGACCGTGGCCGGGTTCACCGCTGCCGGGACGAACTTCGTCAACACTCTGCCCAAGCGTTGACGCGGGACACGATTGCGGACGCGAGCTCATCGTTCCTCGCGGTCGGCTGGCGCTTCCGCGGGTTGAGGGCGTTGGCCGGTCGGACGGAAGCTGACCCTTGTCGGGCGGCGGACCGCTCGTCCGAGGCACGGGTCGAACGCCGTATGACTGTCGAACCGGCCGTACGGTCCACCTGGACCGGAACTTCCCGCCAAAGCTGCCCGAACCCGACCACACCACCGACCAGGGCTGGCCCGGCCCTCTGCCATCCCGGATTCCCGCCGCACGTGGGGCCGTGACCTGGAGGCGCGGCCGGCGTCGTGCAGCGGGGAACGCGAGAGCCAGCACCCCTCCTGTGTCCGCGCCTGCCTGCCCCCCCCAGGGAGAAGGAGCCGCTGATGGGCCGTATCAAGGGGGAAACCGCGCAGGCCACGCCCAGAGTCGCCGTACATCGCGATCGGCCTCAACGGGCCGGCGGTGGCGCTGGCTTGGGACGAGAACGCGGACCAGGCCCTCGCCGAGCACGGCGACAAGCTGGTCATCGTCGCGCCCAGTCAGGAGCAGGCGCCCGCCAATGGCGTGGCTCCCGCTCCGACCACCACGGTGCGTTCCTGGCCTGCATCCGGTACCCGGACGACAGCCTGGCCACCGAGGACATCGTCCGCTACCGGTCCTTCATCCGCTCCATGGGGCTGGAACCGGTCAGTTCGAGATGATCAGGCCCTGCCGAGGGGCGTTGACAGTGACCGTGGATGACGAGAAGCCGTCTCCGCCGGTGATGACCGTGTTCGTGTCGGCGGAGGCAACTCCTGCACTACCGCAGAAAGCGCTGAGGGCGATCCGGACGTCGTCGCACCGTCAATTCGCCGCGTCGCCCGGCGACCGGTTGATGCCGTGGTTCTGCTGGATTCGGCGTGCCCGGCCGGAGCGCAGGCAAGCGCCGATAGCGATGACGATGGCCGCGGTGCCGTAGGCCCATGTCTGGAGGGGGAATCCAGGCAGGAGGCGGCCGGCGAGGTAGAGGGTGGTGCCGGCGAGGGTGACGGTCAGCCACTCCCAGCGGCCGTCCATGGCCACGAGGGCGACCACGAGCAGGGAGTACCAGGGATAGCTCGGGGAGAAGAGGAGCAGGGCGGTGCCGGTGAGCAGCAGTGCGCCGCGCCAGGGGCGGGCCGGGTCCCCGCGCCACCATACGTACAGGCCGATCAGTGCGAGCAGCACGGCCGCGGTCACTCCTGCGGCGGCGTCCGGCAGCAGCAGTCGCAGCAGGGCGAAACGGCGTACGTGGCCGGGTTCGTACCCCTCCTCGTGGAGGTAGCCAGGGAGATAGCCCAGCACGCCCGCACCGGAGGCAGCGACGTAGGGCACGTAGGCGAGCGCGACGGCAGTGACGGCGGCCCCGATGACGCGCAGGAGGCGGGACGGGCCGCGTTGCCCGGACAGTGCGCCGGGCAGGACGAGGACGGGCAGGAGTTTGACCGCGATCGCGGCGCCGAGCAGCACGCCGCGGCGGGTCCCTGCGGTGGCGGTGCCGAGCGCGAGCACGACGAACAGGACGCCGAGCGTGTCGATGTGGGCGTTGTTGACCGCTTCCAGGGTGACCGCCGGGCACCAGCCCCACAGCGCGGCCCGGGCCGGGGCCCGCTGTGGGTCACCGCGGCGGCGCAGGAATCTGAGCAGGGCGAGGGTCGTACCGAAGGCCAGGAGGGCACCTCCGACCTGGAGCGGCTTGTGGCGGCTGCCGGGCGGGGACAGCGTATGAACGGCGAGGTACCAGCCCTCGGCGACAGGTGGGTAGATGGTGGGGACAGTGGGTCGGTTGATACGGACGCACAGGCCACTGCCGGTGTGGGTGAGCCCCCACCCCTTGCAGGGTTCCTGGGTGGGGAACAACCAGTGGTCGCGCAGGCGGGCGAGTTCGGGTGCGGCGGGCGGGTAGGCGTAGGGGGAGATCCCGGCGGCCTGGACGCGGCCGTCCCAGGCGTAGCGGTACATGTCGTTGCTGGTGCGTGGCTGCGCCGTGAGCCCGGCCAGGGCGACCGCGGCCGCGCCGATGAGGACGAGGACGGTCGCAGCGCGGGCCGCGACCTTGCGCACGGTCCACACGGCGGCGGCGAACAGAGTCCAGGCGACGGTGTATCCGGCCAGAAGGCGGCCGGGGGCGCTGTGGTTGTCGCCTGCCTTGAGGGTGTCGACGACCACGGCGGTGAGGGCTGCAAGAAGGAGTGCGGTCAGGGCGATTCGGAGGCGAGCGCGCTGTGCGGTGGGACGCGGAGGCGTGGGTACGGCGGAGCGTTCGATGCTCTGAAGGTGCGGGGCGGCGGTGTCGGTCATGAGCAGGCCGGACCTACCTCGGTCAGGGGATGTGCGGCGTCGCTTCCCGCGTTGGGGCGGCGGAGTTCCACGAAAGGACGGCCGTCACTCGTCCACCGGCCGGTGAGGATCAAGCCGGTGGCGTCGGCGGCGTTCAGCAGGGCGGTGGTGCCGACGCGAGCCCAGGGAAAGGAGCGGCCGTGGCGGCCTTGGGCGTCCTCGACGCGGACGGTGAGGCGTTCGTCCACATCCTGCGGGGCTGCTTCCGCCAGCGTGCACCCACCCGGGCGCAGAAGTCCGCGCAGGCGGGTGAACAGAGCCGTCGGGTCGCCGCCGATACCGACGTTGCCGTCCATCAACAAGACCGTGCCCCAGCGGCCTTCCCTGGGCAGCCGGTCGAAGACGGACCGCTGCAGCGCGGTTCCGCCCTGACGGCGGGTCAGGGAGACGGCGGCCGGGCTGACATCCACTCCAAGCGCCGGCACACCCCGGACGGCCAGGGCGGCCACCAGGCGCCCAGGTCCGCAGCCGACGTCCAGGACGGGGCCGGTGCAGCGGCGCAGCACGCCGGTGTCGGCTGCATCGGGCGCGGCGCAGAAGCGCTCCACGTCCAGGGGCAGCAACTCGGCCGTCCCCTCGGCGTGTGGTGTCATGCGGCGCAGGTACAGCGGGCCGCGGCCGGTGAGCAGGGCACAGCCGTAGGGGTCGTTCGTCCAGGGCTCCCCAGGATCGACGGGTGGGAGCCGATCGGGGCGGTGCACGGGCGCTGGGGGCTGGGAAGGCAGCGTGACGTGCAGGAGGTTCTCCTCCGGCCCGGTTCGCTCCGCCGGCTCGGTCCGCCCGGCGACGGCTGTGAGTATCCCGCGCGCCGTGCCGCTCATCGGACGGCCTCCGCGAAGGAGGCCAGGGTGGCGGCGAAGCGGGACCCGCTCGGGCAGCACACGCCCACCGCGGCGGCGTCGGCCGCCGTGTCCACGTCGCGCAGCAGCGGCAGGTCACGCACGGTCAGCCCCGCCTCGAGAAGCCTGCGGCGCTGGATCGCCCCGGTGCGGCCGGTGGACATCGGGACCCCTCGGACAAGGGTGCCCGCGCAGTCCGGATCGGCGAAGCCCAGGGCCCAGAATCCGCCGTCGGCGGCGGGGCCGAACCAGGCGTCGTGCCCATCGCGGCCGACATCGGCCAGCAGGTCCGGGGTGAGCTGCGGAGTGTCCATGCCGACGAGCAGCGCCGGACCGTCGTCGCAGTGCACGAAGGCGGCGGCGATGCGCTCGTCGAGGCCGCCGGACGCCTGGGGCACCACTTCGTAGCCGGGCGGCAGCCATGGGCCGGGGGTGCCGTCGAGGACGAGGATCCGGCGCCGGGCGGGGACCTGGAGCATCGTGTGGAGCGTGTCGGTCAGGGCGGCTTCGGCCAGGGCGGCCGCCTCCTGCGGGGTGCAGGGCGGGGTGAGGCGGGTCTTGACCCGCCCGGGCACCGGCTCTTTCGCGATGACCAGCAAGGTCGCCGAACTCATGGCCGTGGGGCGAGCGTTCACCGGGCGCCTCCCGCGATGCTCGCACCGAAGGCCGGAGCGGCAGCCGGGCGCTCGGCGAGGACGGCCCGCATGTCGCGCACGGCCTGGCAGGTGCCACGCCATGTGCCGGTGACCTTCGAGCGGCCCGTACGAGGGTGGTAGGGAACGTCGGTCTCCGTCACCCGCCAGCCCGCGTCGGCGGCCCGCACCACCTTCTGCAGCGGATAGCCCGAGCGACGGTCTGTCAGGCCCAGGGCCATCAGTGCCTCTCGGCGGGCTGCGCGCATCGGGCCCAGGTCGCGCAGGCGCAGGCCGGTGCGGCGCCGGATCAGACGGGCCAACTCCAGGTTCGCCAGGCGCGCGTGGACCGGCCAGGCATTGGGGGCGGTGGGCCGACGTCGGCCCAGAACCAGATCCTCGGTGCCGTCGAGGACGGGACCGGCGACGGTCGGCAGCAGCCCGGGATCGAGGGAGGCGTCGCAGTCGCAGAAGCAGACCACATCGGCCGTCGCGGCGGTGAGGCCGGCGTGGCAGGCGGCGCCGAAGCCGCGCCGTGGCTCGTGGACCACGTACGCACCCAGCTCACGGGCGATGTCCGGGGAACCGTCGGTGGAACCGTTGTCGACGACGATCGCGCGCCAGCCGGGCGGAACCCGTTCCAACACCCACGGCAGGGTCCGGGCTTCATCGAGGCAGGGCAGCACGACGTCCACAGAAGAGGGGGGTATCTCGATCACCCCACTCACCCTACGGACATAAAACAGACATAAGGGATGCGTCGTCCTTACAGATCGCTGACGTCACCCGCTGCTTGCGCCCGCGGTGGAATCCTGATGTGAGACTCGGTCGGGTGAAACGCGTACTTGTCGTGGACGACGATCCGACCGTCTCCGAAGTCGTCGCCGGATATCTGCAGCGGGCGGGCGTCGACGTGGCCGCCGACGGCCCCACCGCCGTCGCCACCCGACCTGGTGGTGCTGGATCTGATGCTGCCCGGCATGGACGGGCTGGAGGTGTGCCGCCGCATCCGAACGGCCGGACCGCTCCCGGTGATCATGCTGACCGCACGCGGTGACGAGGAGGACCGCGTCCTGGGCCTGGAGGTCGGCGCGGACGACTACGTCACCAAACCGTTCAGCCCCCGTGAACTGGTGTTGCGTGTGGAGTCGGCGCTTCGCCGGGTCGGTGCACCGCTGGCCGGCCGGGCCGGGACGGATCGGCCGTGGCTTCGGTCCGGCCCGCTCGCCCTGGATCCCACTGCCCGGCGCGCCACCCGCAACGGCCGCGAACTCGCCCTCACCATACGGGAGTTCGACCTGCTGGAGTTCTTCATACGGCACCCTGGGCACGCCACGACCAGGGAGCAGTTGATGCAGCGGGTCTGGGGCTGGGAATTCGGCGACCTGTCAACCGTCACCGTGCACGTGCGCCGGCTGCGCGAGAAGGTCGAGGACGACCCGGCCCGACCTCGCCTGATCAGCACGGTATGGGGCGTCGGCTACCGATTCGACCCTCCCCAGTCAGAGGAAGCCGAGGTCGGCCATGGTCGGTGACACCCTCCTCATCGCGTTGTACGCGGCGATCGGCGCCGCGAGCGCCGGACTTGTGGGAGCGATGGCCCTGCGGGCACTGCGGAACCGGTCCGTCGCCCTGTCCCTGGCCGTGGTCGCCGCCGTCACGGTGGCGGCGATGCTCGCCGGAACCATGCTGGTGTCCTGGGCGATGTTCCTGTCCGACCACGACCTGTGGGTGGTGACGATGGTGTGCGCCATGGCCGCGGTCGTCTCGCTCGTCGTGACGCTCATCCTGGGCCGCAGCGTCGTGAAGGGCAGCCGGGAGCTGGCCGAGGCCACCCGCGCCCTCGGGGACGACGGCAGTTTCACCCCGCCGGCCGTCGCACCCACCGCCGAACTCGCCCATCTGAGCCGGCAGTTGGCCGCCACCAGCGCCAAGCTCGCCGCCTCCCGGGAACGCGAACGCACCCTGGAGGCGTCACGACGCGAACTGGTCGCCTGGATCTCCCACGACCTGCGCACCCCGCTGGCCGGCCTGCAGGCGATGACCGAGGCCCTCGAGGACGGCATGGTCCACGATCCCCGCGTCTACCACACCCGCATCCGGGCGGAGGTCGGCCGCATGAGCGCCATGGTCAGCGATCTGTTCGAACTCTCCCGCATCCAGGCCGGCGTACTCGCCCTGTCGCCCGCCCGGATGTCGGTCTACGACCTCGTGGGTGACGCCATCGCCGGCGTCGACGCCCTGGCAAGGGAGCACGGCGTGCGGCTCGTAGGCGACGGAGTCGAACCCGTCCCGGTGGAGGTCGACGGCCGCGAGATGTCCCGCGTCCTTGCGAACCTGCTGGTCAACGCGATCCGTCGCACACCCGCAGACGGCACGGTCGCCGTCTCGGCCCGCCGGGAGGCCGACCGGGTCGTGCTGTCGGTGACCGACGGCTGCGGGGGAATCTCCCCGGAGGATCTACCTCGCGTCTTCGACACCGGCTGGCGCGGCACCGACGCCCGCACCCCGCCGGCCGGCGCGGGGCTGGGACTGGCCATCGTGCGCGGCATCGTGGAGGCCCACCAG
The DNA here is from genome assembly GCF_003814765.1 of Streptomyces sp. TLI_185. NCBI lineage: Bacteria > Bacillati > Actinomycetota > Actinomycetes > Kitasatosporales > Streptomycetaceae > Streptomyces > Streptomyces sp. TLI_185. The sequence continues at coordinate 10,298,874 of NZ_RKRB01000001.1, read as the reverse complement.
GGACGCGCGGCGGTACGCAACGTGCCGGGCGGCTGCATGTTCGAGGTGCACCTGCCCGCGGCGGTCTGAGAACGCCTCGGAAGCAGGACCGGCTCGGTGAATGAAGCCGGTCCGGTCCTGCCGCCTTCGCACGCGAACCCGACGAACTCACCCCGCACGTAGGTGCGCACCCCTGCGAACCCCGTCGCCCCGTCCGGAAACGTGACTTCTGGCTTCCGGCCGAACTCGTCACGTAGCGGCCGCAAGGCGGCAATCATGTGGCGGACGGCGCCAGCCGGTACTCCGCCGTGACGACAGACTTCGGACCGCCGTAGGCCCCGGGCCGGCGCTGCGGTTGCTATGTCCCGCCGCTGTCCCGCCGTCCTCGAAGACACTCGGCGCCTCACCGCGGGCGAACGCGTGTCTCACGGCATGCCCGGCCGTACACGTTGGGGAAGCGAAGAGTGGCGCCCCTCCGCGGATCGCCCGCGCCCATACGGCGCCCAGGTGCTCCTGGCCCCTCAGTGTCCGTGCACACGTTGCCGTGGCTCGGCCGGGACGTCCTCCTCCACCGGGCCCGCGGTCGACGGCTCACCGCCGTGCGGGCACGGCCGCTCGAATCCTCCCGCTTCCAGGTCCGCCACCCGACGCGGTCCGGGCCGTACGACGCCACGCCGCAAGCACTCGTACCGCCCCTCGCCATGGACGATCACCAACTCACCAACACCCAGGCGGGCACGCCGACTTCGGCCATACCTGGCCGGGAGCACAGCCATGCCGAGGTCGTTGCACCCCACGTACTCCCGGGCATTGGCGACGTCCTGGCCGAGACTGGCCACCGCCTCCTGGCGGCAGACCCCGTCCACGCCTCGCAGGGCCTCGGCCACCGCCCACCCTCCCGGACGTCGCTTTGCTGGCGGTCCGCGCCATCGGGGATCAGCGGGGCCGTGCAGTGCGCGGCTACCCGCTCGGCTCTGGGACATCAGCGGCTCGTAACCGTTCCTGGCTCCCGTGCGCCGTCGGCGGATCGGGATGCCGCCACCGCCAGCAGGGCGAACGCGACAGCGAAGCCGAGCATGGTGAACACGCCTTTGGGCCAGAAGATGTGGCTGTCGACGAACGACCAGCAAGCGGCGAACAGGACCACGGCACCCGGCACTACCCGCACACCGTGCCGCCGCCAAAGCACCGCGCAGGTGGCGAGCGAGGCCACGGCCAGCCCGTATACACCGGTGCGGCCCAACTCGTCGCCGGTGGCGAAAAGTCGTCCGGCCGCTCCGTGAATGCCATGGTCCACGACGGTGCCGGCGGAGATGCCGGCCACCGCGTCGAGGCCGGAGTAGTACGCGGCGAAACACAGGCATCCGACCCAGGACAGCACTGTCAAGGCCCCGTCGACGTCACGGCTGGGCCTGCCCCACAAGGGGACCACCAGGCCAAGGACAAGGAGGGGGAAGACAGGCAGCAGAACGATGTGCAGCCCGGCCCAGTGGCCTGCCGTCGCCGCCGTCAGATGCCGAGGATGCACCAGCCCGGCAGCGGCCAGCAACAGCGGAGCAGCAGTCACCAAAGCCATCACGCGAAGAGTACGGAAGGATCGCATCCGGTCACGCTAGGCCGCCGCCCGATGCTCCACCGCGCCCGCCCGCAACGCGTAAGACACCCGTAAGGCGGCCCATCCGCCGACCGGACACAGGAAGTCACCCATCGGGCCGCCGGCGACCGCGCCCGAATCCCCGCACGGCCAGCCAGAGAGCCGCCCCCGTGGCCACGGCCACCACGGCGATCAGCCAGTTGCGCGGATAGTCCAGCGGCAGCACCGACGAGTTGGCCGTCTTCCCCGGCCGCAGGAGCACGGGCAGTGCCACCATCGTCAACGCGCCCACGACCAGCAAGGCCCCCCGGACCGGCCCCCGCACACCACCACGCACCAGCAGCAGCCCGGCCAACAGCACCACTGGGGCGATCACCGCATCGTGCAGGACGACCGCCCCACCCAGCCACACCAGCACATCCGACAAATCGCGGACATCCATGAGCAGGAACGCTCCGACGCCCATGAGCGTCACGCCGACCGCGCCCGCCGTCACGCGAAGTGCCTTCATGCCAGCACCTCCAGTCGTCCGACCCACTTGGTCTGCAGGACACCCGGCCGGTTGGGGGCGATGAGCCGTGCCGGGTAACCGTGGTCGGGGTCAAGTTCCTCGCCGTTCAGGCGCAGGGCCAGCAGGGTCAGCGGATCGCGGGCGTGTTCGTGCCCCATCTCGGACACCCGGTAACCGCCGCGTAGTTGCAGCGACACCACCCGCACGCGTGCATGCGCAGGCGCGCCCGCCCGCTCCAGTAGGTCCACTACGCGTACGCCGGTCCAGCGCGCCGACTTGCTCCAGCCCTCCACACACGCGATCGGCAGCTCGACCTCGTGCTGCGGCAGCGCGCGCAGTTCACCCAGGGTCACGGTGTACGGCCGCGGGCCGGCGACCACCAGGCGGTACTCCTCGGCGGCGATCCGACCGACCCCGGCGGCAGCGGCGGTCCGGTTGACCGGCAGCGCCTGCGGGCCATGGTCCGGGTGCCGGGGCGCAAACAGGAGGAAGTCCTTCAACGGGGTGAACGACTGACCCACGGTGGTGAGCGTGACGGCCCCGACGGCCGCCCCCAGCGCGGCCAGCAGTGACCGCCGGTCGGGGCCGTCCTGCGCGGGCAGGGCGAGCGTCCCGGGCGAGCGGCGAGTCCAATGGGCCCTGATCTCTGGCGCTTTGACCGCGATGTGCAGCACCAGCGCCCCGACGACCAGCCACCCCACGGCATAGTGCACGGGCACGAACGAGAACGGCCACGGGTACCACTGGGCCGTGTTGAGCAGCCCGGTCGCCAGCTCGAAGACGGCGCCGGCCACCAGCACCGCGACCGACAGCCGCTCCACGGCGTGCTTGACCGACCGCAACGGCGGCCACTCGAACAGCCGCGGATACACCGTCCACAGCTTCGCCAGCAGCAACGGGATCGCCGCGATGCCGGAGGCGACGTGCAGGCCCTGGGTCAGCCGATACCCCCAGACAGGGCGGCTCGGGATGTCGTTGACAAGCCATCCCGGCGGATGCTGCATGAAGTGGCTGATCAGACCGGTGACGAAGCACACGGCGAATGCCGGCCCCAGCCAGCGGCCGATCGAGGTCGCCGTGCGGGCATCATGCAACCTGCCCTTGAACACCGGCGGAGAGACACGCAGTTTCATGCCCTCCATCCCAACGGGTGCCCGGCCGCATCGGAACAATTGAACTCTTACGGAACAGGGACGCTGCGTCGTGACAAGCAGGCCCGCGCAGTAGGCCGACCCAGCCGTGCCGTGTGTACCGGGTCCTCGGAGTAGCCCTCCTCGTTGCGGCCCCAGCGCGGGTCGCGCAGCAGGTTCACCACGGGGGCCCACGCCTGGAGGCTGTTGGTACCGATGCCGTTCGCCCTCGGGCGGTGGTAGTGGAAGGCGCGCAGCTCGATGGAGACGGCCTCGGCGACCTGGTGGATCAGGTCCTCGTCCCAGGTCGCGCCGAGTCCCACGGCCTGTGGGAAGACCGTCGCCTCGCCGAGCCAGGAAACGCCGTGCAGCGCCTCCGTGCCGGTGCGGAACGAGGCGATGCCGAGGCGCTCGACGGCCGGTGCGTACTGGCGCAGCAGCGCGATCCGCTCGTCGAGCGTGAGCCGCCCGAGCAGGTCGTCGACGCGCTTGTCGATCGGCAGCACCGAGTCGCGGAACGGAAGCCGGGCGGCGGGCAGGGACGAAGAACCCACGAGGAAGACCCCTAAGCAGGCTGGTTGCGGGCCATCGAAGCGCTTCGACGCTTGCACCGCAGCGACAGGCTGTCAACGACCTGGGCCAAAGGAATTTTCTTGATGCCTGCCCTCTTGTCTCGCAAGAAACGGGTCATTAACGTTCCCGGCCAGGTGAAGCGCTTCGACGATCCGGAGGGAAGGGCCGCCGCCTTGAGTAACGAGCTGAACCGCGGAAGCTTCGTCGGCAAAGCAGGGTCGACTCCGGCTTCGGCTTCGCGCACGCACAGACGGCTCCGCTGTCCCTGCAGAGGGCGGTGGTCGTTCTGACGCTCGTACCGCTGCTGATCATCTGGCCGTTCGGGCAGAAGCACTTCCGCACCGGTGTGCCATCGGGCGCGATCAAGGGGTGAACCGGCCGCCCGTCTGCGCGCCCTGTGACCGGGAGCGGCTCCACCCGCCCATTCCCCGCCGCTGGAGCGGAGCCGCTTCCTCACCACCGTCAGGAGGGACGCTCTGACGGTATGCCAGAGCAGTCGCCCAGCAGTTGCCGAGTCCCTTCTTCCCGAGGACCAGTCATGACCACCCGCAGCCTGACCGACCGCCTGGGCGGCCTCGCCTTCGGCGGCGACTACAACCCCGAGCAGTGGGACGAGCCGGTGTGGAAGGAGGACGACGCGCTGATGCGCCGGGCCAGGGTCAACCTGGCCACCGTGGGCGTCTTCTCCTGGGCCCTGCTGGAACCGGACGAGGGCCGCTACGACTTCGCCTGGCTCGACGCCCACATCGACCGCCTGCACGCGAACGGCGTGGCCGTAGACCTCGCCACCCCGACGGCCTCCCCGCCGCCCTGGTTCACCCTGGCCCACCCCGACGCGCTGCCGGTCACCCCGGACGGCACCCGCCTCACGCACGGCAGCCGCGACACCTACTGCCTCACCGCGCCCGCCTACCGCAGCGCGGCCCGCCGGATCGCCTCCGCCCTGGCCGAACGCTACGGAGAGCACCCCGCCGTCGCCCTGTGGCACGTCCACAACGAGTACGGCACGCTCTGCTACTGCGACCACACCGCCGCCGCCTTCCGGGTGTGGCTGCGCACGCGCCACGGCTCGCTGGACGCCCTCAACGAAGCCTGGGGCACAGCCTTCTGGAGCCAGCGCTACACCTCCTGGGAGCAGGTACTGCCGCCACGGGCGACGCAGTGGCACAAGAACCCCGGCCAGGCACTGGACTTCCACCGGTTCTGGTCCGACGAGATCATCGCCGCCTACCGCGAGCAACGCGACGCGATCCGCGCGCACAGCGACCGGCCGGTGACGACCAACCTGATGCTCCCCGCCTACCAGAACGTGGACCTGTGGGCCTTCGCCCGCGAACTCGACCTGGTCAGCTCCGACCAGTACCCGAGCGCTCCCGGCCTGGACGCCGCCGCCGACGCCGCCTTCCACGCCGACCGCACCCGCTCCCTGGCCGGCGGCCACCCCTGGCTGCTGATGGAACAGGGCACCAGTACCGTCTACGACCGCGACCGGGTCCTGGCCAAGGACCCCGGGGACATCCTGCGCCACACCCTCGGCCACATCGCCCGCGGTTCGGAGGGCGCCCTCTTCTTCCAGTGGCGGCAGTCCCGGGCCGGCGCCGAAACGTGGCACTCGGCGATGGTCCCGCACGCGGGCCCCGACAGCCGCATCTTCCGTGAGGTCGCGCAGGTCGGCGAGGCGGTCGCCCGGCTCGGCGAGCTGGCGGGATCGACGGTCACCGCTTCGGTGGCGGTCCTGCACGACGCGGACGCCTGGTGGGCGCTCGGCGTGGACGGCCTGCCCTCGGCGGACCTCGACTACCACGCGGCACTCGGCCGGGCGCACCGGGCACTGTGGGACGCCGGCGTCACCGTCGACTTCGCGCACCCCGAGCACGACTTGAGCCGCTTCCCGCTCGTCATCGCACCGGCCCTGTTCCTCCTGTCCGACGGGGCGGCCGAGAACCTGCGCCGTTACGTCGCCGACAGCGGAACCCTCCTCGTCCAGCACGCGAGCGGATACGCCGACGACCGCATGCACGCCCGCCTCGGCGGCTACCCCGCCGAGCCGCTGCGCGAGGCGCTGGGCATCCGTGTCGAGGAGTACCGGCCGCTGCGGCGGGACGAGCGGATCGCCCTGTCGGACGGATCGCACGGCACCGTCTGGAGCGAGTCGCTTCGCGCCGAAGGTGCGGAAACGCTCGCCGCCTACGCCGAGGGCATCCTCGCCAGCAGCCCGGCGCTGACCCGTCACCGCTTCGGCACCGGAAAGGGCTGGTACCTCTCCACCCGCCTGGACGACGCCGGCTACGCCGCCCTGGTCGCCCGGCTGCTCGACGAGGCAGGGGTGGGTCCCGAGGTGCCGGGCCTGCCCGCTCAGGTCGAGGCCGTCGTCCGACGCGCCCCGGACGGCCGTCGCTGGCGCGTCCTGATCAACCACCACCCCGAGCCCGTGCCCCTGCCCGAGCGCGGCCACGACCTGCTCACGGGCAGCACATTGTCCGAACTGCCGCCCGGCGGCTGCGCGGTGCTCCGTACGTCCTGACTGCCCGCCCGAGTCCCTCCCTCACCGTCGGGGCCCGCCCCCGCGCGTTCTGACCCCTACCAGAAAGGCCATCATGACCGGCGCACCGCAGACTCTCCGTTGGGGCCACGCGGCCCTGGAGGTCGAGATCGACGTCGGCGAGGACGGCACCGCCCGCCTCACCCGCATCGGCCTCCCCGGCGGGGCACCCCCCGAGCGGCGCTCCTGGCCTCCGCTGCCCCTGCTGGAGGTGACGGCCGCGGGGCACGGCCGCGCCTGGTCGGGCGGGCGTCTCATCGACTCGTACGTCGGCGGACGGCTGCGCCACCACGCGCACCGCGTGTCCCGCGACGGTGACTGGCACGTGCTGACCGTCGAACTCCGCGACCCTGAAACCGGGCTCGTCGCGGAGGTGACCTACCGCTCGCCGGACGGGGTGCCCCTACTGCGCAGCGAGGTGGTCCTGCGCAACGGCGGGGAGGCCGCGCTGTACCTGGAATCGGTCTCGTCCCTGGTCGTGGGGTGCCTCGCGGACGGCCCGGAGGCCATCGGGGGCGCGGATCTGCTGTGGGCGGAGAACGACTGGGTCGCCGAATGCCGCTGGCAGCGCCGGCCGATGCGAGTGACCTCGCCGGTGCTGAGCGACCGCGTCGTCGTCTACGACAACGGCAAGGGCGAGTTCACGCAGACCGGCCGGGGCGTGTGGTCCAGTTGCGGCCGCCTGCCCATGGGCGGCCTCACCAACCGTCACTCGGGCCGCACCTGGCTGTGGCAGATCGAGCACAACGGCGGCGGCTGGCACTGGGAGTGCGGTGAACGCGACCAGCTCGCCTACCTGGCCCTGTTCGGCCCCACCGACACCCACCACGGATGGCGCCATCCCCTGGAGCCCGGCAGCGAGTTCCACACCGTACCCGTCGCCCTCGCCTTCAGCGCCGACGGCGGCCCGGACGACGCGTTCGCCGCGCTGACCCGTTACCGCCGCACGGCCCGCCGCCCGCACTCCGACCACCGGCGCCTCCCCGTCATCTTCAACGACTACATGAACTGCCTGATGGGCGACCCCACCACGGAGAAACTGCTGCCGCTGATCGACGCGGCGGCCGAGGCGGGCGCGGAGTACTTCGTCATCGACGCCGGCTGGTACGACGACGAGAACGGCGGCTGGTGGGACAGCGTCGGCGCCTGGGAGCCGGCCGCCTCCCGATTCCCCGGGGAGCGCGGGATCCACGAGGTGCTGGACCGCATCCGCGAGCGCGGCATGGTGCCCGGCCTGTGGCTGGAGCCGGAGGTGATCGGCGTACGCAGCCCCATGGCCAAGGCCCTGCCGGACGAGGCCTTCTTCCGCCGCGACGGCGTCCGCGTCACCGAAACCGGCCGCCACCACCTGGACCTGCGTCATCCAGCCGCCCGCGCCCACCTGGACCAGGTCGTGGACCGACTGGTCGGCGAGTGGGGCGTCGGCTACCTCAAGCTCGACCACAACATCGACCCCGGCTCCGGCACCAGCGCCCACCCCGGCGAGACCCCGGCCGCCGGACTGCTCGGCCACAACCGCGCCCAACTGGACTGGCTCGACGGCATCCTGGACCGCTACCCGCACCTCGTGGTGGAGAACTGCTCCTCCGGAGGCATGCGCTGGGACTACGCACTGCTGTCGCGGCTGCAACTGCAGTCCACCAGTGACCAGCAGAACCTCCAGCTGTACGCACCGATCGCCGCCTCCGCGCCCACCGCCGTCACCCCCGAGCAGGGCGCCGTCTGGGCCTACCCGCTGCCGGAGGACTCCCTCGACGAGGTCGCCTTCACCATGGCGAGCGCACTCCTCGGCCGCATCCACCTGTCCGGCCTGCTCCCGGACCTGCGGCCCGAGGCCCGGGCCCTGGTTCACGAGGCCGTGGCCGTGTACAAGGCCATCCGTGCCGACCTGCCTCAGGCCGTCCCCGCGTGGCCGCTCGGCCTGCCGGCCTGGGACGACCCGTGGCTCGCCCTGGCCCTGCGCACCCCGGCCACCACCTACCTCACCGTGTGGCGCCGCCCCGGAGGCGCGTCCACCACGAGCCTTCCCCTCCTTCACCTCCGCGGCTCCGCCGCACGCGTCGACGTCCTCTACCCCACCGCGAGCCAGGCCGAAGCCGCCTGGAACCCCGATGCCGCCGACCTCACGCTGACGCTGCCCACAGCTCCGTCCGCCGTGCTGCTCCGCCTCACCCACACGGTGCCGGACGCGCCCTGAACCGCCGGTGCCACATGACAACGACCCGCTGAAGGAAAGGGACTTGGCCCCATGTCAGAAATACAGCGGGCGGACGCCACCATGACCAACCCCGTGATCCCCGGATTCCACCCCGACCCCAGCGTCTGCCGGGTCGGAGACGACTACTACCTCGTCTGCTCCAGCTTCGAGTACTTCCCCGGCATCCCCGTCTTCCACAGCCGGGACCTGGTGCACTGGACGCAGATCGGCAACGCCCTGGACCGGCCGGCCCAACTGCGCCTGCCGGCCGCCATGCCGTCCTCCGGCGGGATCTACGCTCCCACCCTGCGCCACCACGACGGACGTTTCTGGCTGATCGTCACCAACGTGGCCGAGGGCGAGGGCAACATGCTGTTCACCGCCACCGACCCGGCCGGGCCCTGGTCCGACCCGGTACGACTGCCAGAGGTGAAGGGCATCGACCCGGATCTCGCCTGGGACGAGGACGGCACCTGCTGGTGCACGGTCGCCGGGGGCGCGCAGGTCCGTATCGACCCGTACACCGGCGAGACGTTCGGACCTGCGCACCAGGTGTGGGCCGGCACCCCCGGCACCCAGGCACCGGAGGCGCCGCATCTGTACCACATCGGCGCCTACTGGTACCTGCTCATCGCCGAGGGCGGCACCGAGCGCGGCCACGCCGTCTCGATCGCCCGCGGGCGCACGCCCACCGGCCCGTTCGAGGCGTGCCCGGCCAACCCGGTCCTCACCCACCGCGGCACTCATCGCCCGATCCAGAACACCGGTCACGCGGACCTGGTCCAGGGGCCCGACGGTTCGTGGTGGATGGTGCTGCTGGGCGTCCGGCCGCGGGGTGGCACGCCCGGCTGGTACGTGCTGGGCCGCGAGACCTTCCTGGCGCCCGTGGAGTGGGTGGACGGCTGGCCCGTCGTCGGCGAGGTGTCGCCCGAACTGCCCGCGCCCGCCTGGCCGCTCGTCCCCGGCCCCGCCGAGGCCCGCCGGGACGACTTCGACCTCAGCGAGTTGCGGCCGCAGTGGATCTCCGTGCGCGACCGTCCGGAGGAGCACTGCACCACCAAGGAGCGGGCCGGCTGGCTGACGCTGCGCGCCCGCGGCGCCTCGCTGGACGAGCCGGACGTCGTCTTCGCCGGCCGCCGCCAGCAGCATCTGGCATGCCGGGTGCGTACATGCATCGATCCGGCGGGAGGGCGCGGCGGCCTCGCCGTTCGGCTGGACGAGGAACACCACTACGAGATCGAGGCGTCGGACGGGGAGGTGCGGGTGCTGTGCCGCATCGGCCCGCTGCGCACCGTCATGGGGTCCCGGTCCGTGCCCGCCGGGTCCGTGGTCCTCGGCGTCCGGATCTCCGGCACCCCACCGCGGGACGCCCGCACCGGGCCCGACACCGTCACGCTCAGCATCGAGGAGACGGACGGCACGTTCACCGTGCTCGGCGCACTCGACGGCCGCTACCTGTCGACCGAGGTGGCAGGCGGCTTCACCGGACGGGTCATCGGCCTGTACGCAGCGGCCGGCACCGTGCACTTCGACTGGTTCGACTACGAGCCGCTCGGCCTCTGAACCGGCGCGGCGAGCCAAGGCACCACGTCGGCTTCCGAAGACGCCCCGCCCCCTCTTGCTGCCTGCCGCTCCATCCCCCACGGGCGGAACCCGCTCGGCCAACAGAGAGAGGTCAGAGATGAAGGGAACGCACCACCCCACCGACCGGCGCAGAGGCGGCCCGGGCCGGGTGCTCGGTCTGCTGCTGGCGCTGGTCGCCGCGATCGGGCTGACCAGCACCACCGCGTTCGCCGTACCGTCCCACAAAAAGGGCGCGTCCGCGGCGACGAAGAACATCGCGCTCAGTCCGATGGGCACGGTGGCCGCGATGCAGCCCAGCTGGAACCTCGGCAACACCCTGGACGCCATCCCCGACGAGACGTCCTGGGGCAACCCACCGGTCACCAAAGCCCTGTTCGACACCATCAAGGCCCAGGGCTTCCGCAGCGTCCGGATCCCGGTGACGTGGACCGACCACCAGTCCTCGACCGCTCCCTACACGATCGACGCGAGATGGATGACCCGCGTCAAGCAGGTGGTCGACTGGGCCCTGTCCGACGGTCTCTACGTCGTGATCAACGTCCATCACGACTCGTGGCAGTGGATCGCCGACATGCCCACCGACCATGACGGCGTCCTGGCCCGTTTCAAGGCCTCCTGGACGCAGATCGCCGCCACGTTCAGGGACTCCCCGAGCAGCCTGCTCTTCGAGAGCAACAACGAGCCGCAGTTCAACAACACCACCGACGCCCAGGGCATCCAGTACAACGACGAACTGAACACCGCGTTCCACAGCGTGGTGCGCCAGTCCGGCGGCAACAATGCGACCCGTCTGCTCGTCCTGCCCAGCCTGCACACCAATTCCGGCCAGGTCTTCCTGGACGCCCTCGTGAGCGGCATGAAGTCGCTGAACGACCCCAACCTCGTGGCCACCGTGCACTACTACAGCTGGTACCCGTTCAGCGTGAACATCGCCGGCGGCACCCAGTTCGACGCCACGGCGCAGAAGGACCTGACCGACAACTTCGCCCGGCTCCGCGACACCCTCGTCTCCAAGGGAATCCCCGTCTACCTGGGTGAGTACGGCCTGTTGTCGTACCCCGACCACTTCCAACCCGCGCCGCGTGTCGAACGTGGCGAGGCACTGAAGTACTTCGAGATGTTCGGATACGAGGCCCGCATCTCCGGGGTGACCACGGCCCTGTGGGACGCCTACAACTTCCTGAACCGCTCCACGCTGCAGTGGCGTGACCCCGAGCTGATCAACCTGATCAAGTCGAGCTGGACCACCCGCTCGGGCACCACCTCCTCGGACCGGATCTTCCTGGAGAAGTCGAGCGCCATCACCGCCAGGACACTCACCCTGAACCCGAATGGCACCACTTTCCGTGGCGTGTGGCACGACGGCAAGAAGCTCGTCCAGGGCCGGGACTACACCGTCTCCGGCAACCAGCTCACGCTCACAGCCACCGCGCTGACCCGGCTCGCCGGCGACCGCGCCTACGGGGTCAACGCGACGATCGAGGCTCGTTTCTCCCGGGGTCTGCCCTGGAAGATCCACGTGACCACGTACGACAGGCCGGTGCTCTCCGACGCGACCGGTGACACCAGCGGTCTCACCATCCCCACCCAGTACCGCGGTGACCAGCTGGCCACCATGGAGGCCACGTACGCCGACGGCAGCAACGCCGGCCCGACCGACTGGACTCCCTACCAGGAGTTCAACGAGGCCTTCTCTCCCGACTACCCGGGCAACGGTCTTCTCCTCACCTCCAAGTTCGTCAACTCACTGCGTGACAACACCCAGGCGACGCTCGTCTTCCATTTCTGGAGCGGAGCCACCGTGACGTACAACGTGACGAAGACCTCAGGCTCGGTGACCGGAACCGTCGCCTGACCCTTCCCCGCCCCCGGGTGTCCCCTGGCGCCCGGGGCTCTCTTCCTGCCCGGTCAGCCCTTCGGCGGGCGCGTGCTCTCCCGGATGGTGAGCGTGTTCGCGATCTCCGGTCCGACCTGGGGCACGTCCCCGGCTCTTGCCATGGCAGGCCTCGACGGACGGCCTCTCGCCCGGGAACTGGGCGGTTCTCTGACCGAGGGCATCGCGAGCGGTCGCCCGTTGCACCCATTGCGCAGGTAGTCGAAAATATCGCGCCGCGTGAGTGGTCCCGCCTTCCGCACCAGGAGCACGTCATCCACGCATCGGCCGGCCAGGTCATCTGCCACTGCGCGGATACGGCGTCGACGAGCTCCTGGGCGGCTTGTTCGCGGCGTTCCACCTCCGACAGTGCGGCCTGCTCGGCTTCCCGCTGCGTGGTGACGAACTCGGTCAGTGCCTTCGGGGATTCGAAGCCGAGTGCGGCCAACAGCCGCTTGACCGCGGCTCGTTCACCCTGTGCCTTCTCGCGGGTGAGCATCTTGCCCAACCGGTCCTGGGTGACGGTGACCTGCTGCTCCGGGCCGGTGTCGGCTCCGTCGTCGTGCTGGTCGTTTGTCTCGTCGTCTGCTGAGGCACCGAGAATGGGATAGATGGGCCGCCCGTCGCGGCGAAAGCCGACTGGTCGGCGGGGCGGCAGGGGCCGGACCATACATCTCCTCCAGAGCGCGCCCCCGCGCTGAAGATCAGTGTAGCCACGTCCGCCGACACGGCACCGGAGAGCCGACAGCCGCAGCTCGTCAGCCGGATGATTCGCTCAGCAGGGCCCGCGCTTTGCGCTCGACCAGCACGGGCACGAATTCGCGCACGGGCCGGTCCATGAAGGACGCGTGAGTCTTGGCTACGGCGGCCTCGACATCGGCCGGACTGTGTGTCGCACTGAAGGCGCTCGTCAGGCGCTCCACAACACCACGGATGGCATCGTCCTCGCGTACCTTGTCAGCCACAGCGCCACCTGCCTCGGGGAGTGCTTCTCAGCCTCCGCTGAGATTCTCGCGCAGATGCACCGCGCTTCGATGATCATTACATTCGGATCGCGGGCCGTCGCCCGGAACCGGCCATGCCTGATGCGCCTGGAGAACGAGGCTGACCAGGGTCATGAGCAGCTGGACATCCGTGGCACTGTCAAGGCGGACCGTCACCCACTGTGAGCCCGGCACCAGCCGGACAGCGCCGGTTCGCGTGAGGTGCTCTTCGAAGCGCCGGATGGCCCGGGCCGTGAGATGCAGGTCAACGTCCCCGTCGGAATGGAAGTGCGCGACCTCGCCGTGGGGCGAACAGAGGGCCCGCCCAACGCCGCAGCTCGGCTCCGCCTCGGCAAGATCAGGCCAAGTCGCCAGTTGCGTGAAAGCACTCGCGGCCAACGTCATGCGCCCATCATGACCAGCTCACCGTGCATCCACCAGCAGATGAGGAATCCGTAACCTGGCGACAGCCAGCCGCGCCTCCTGCGCGGAGACCGGGTGCGTGCGGTCACTGGTCATCGTGCAGTCATCCAGGTGCACGGCCGCCTCGCGCGGACCCGTCGGTGTACGGCGCTGCTCGATCACAAATCCTGACGACTGGCGCTCCGCACGCGAAGGAGCCGGCCCGAGCGCAGGACGAGCGGTGCGACGAGGGCGGTGCGGAGCTTGCGGGCTGCCGGTTCTCGGCGACAGCAAGGGCGTGTCGTACGGCGGTGACCTGCAGCCTCAGGTAGGTCACCACGGTCTCCTCATCGGCCAGCTGCTGCTCCAGGTACCCCAGGATCGCGCCCAGACGAGGCGGATCCGGAGGAAGGTCGTTCATGTGTTCGATTCAAGCATTGGGCCCAACTACGTCGAGGTGGGCCTTGTTGTCCTCTGACGCTGAACCTTGACCGATCGCCACTGAAGGTTGACCTCCGTGTGAGCGACAGCCCCCGCCTATTCCCTGCAGGCCCGCGGATATGCTCGCGCCATGCGACGACAGGGGCGGATGGCCAAGGCGGCTCGTTGGCTGGCGGTTTGGGCCGTGTTCACCGTCTTCATGCGCTTTGTCACCGACCTCGCGGATATCTACAGGGGCTGGTTGGCCACTGCGGAGACGTCCGCAGTGGTGGTGGCCTCCTGGTACCTGTTCCCGCGGTTGCGGTCCCGCAAAGAGCGCAAAGCCACAGAGCAGTAGCCAGACCGGGCACGGAGCGTCGTACCCCGGATGAAACTCGCCGGTCAAGGTTCAGTGTCGGAGGACATTCGTGGTCGGACACTGAGCTCCCAGATTGATTGTGACCGTGATTCCGTGATGACTACGACGGGTGGCGGACCCGATTGGTTTCGCCAGGCTGAGGCTGTAGGGAACCCAGGCAGGACCGTCCAGTCGGTGACAGGTCTATGGAATGGGACGCCCTGCACTGCGTCGCGCGGGACGCTTGCGGGTCACCAGAACTTATCGTCACCCATCAGTTACGTTACGTACCTGATCGCCGATCCTGGGAGTGAACGGCATGAGCGCGGTACTGGTGAGCGGGGCGACAGGGAATGTCGGTTCGAGGGCCCTCACGGAGCTGCGTGATCGTGGCGTCCACGTCCGCGCCTTCGTCCGGGATCCGGACCGGGCTGCCGCTGTGCTCGGTAGTCAGACCGAATTGGCGGTGGGGGATTTCGCCCAGCCGTCGACGGTCCGCCGCGCGCTCGACGGCGTCGACCGGGTGTTTCTGATCTGCCCGAACGACCTGCGGCAGGTCGAGTACGGGGCGGCGGCTATCGACGCGGCGGTGGCCGCGGGGGTGGCGCAGGTGGTCTTTTTGTCGACGGTCGGGGCGCAGGCCGGTTCGTCGACGGTGTTCTTCGACCAGCATGGCCGGATCGAGGAGCACCTGCGTGGCTCGTCGATCCCGGGAGTGGTGCTGCGGGCCGGCCACCTGATGTCCAACCTGATTGGTTCGGCCGCGACCATCGCGCGGGCCGGCCGCTTCTTCCTCCCGGCCGGGGACACTCCGATCGCGATGGTCGATCCGCGCGACGTGGCCTCGACCGCCGCCGCGGTGCTGACCACCGCCGGGCACGACGGTCGGACGTACCAGCTCACCGGCCCGGAGGCGATCAGCTATGCCGAGGTCGCGCGGCGTCTGTCGAGCGTCCTGGGCCGATCCGTCGAGTACGTGGATGTCCCGGACGAGGCGGCCCTGGCCGGTCTGGCTCAGGCGGGTTTGCCGCCATGGCTGGCGGAGCAGGTGGTGGCTGTCTTCGGCGCGCTGCGGGCTGGAGTGAACTCGTCCACCACTGGCACCGTACGGGAGTTGACGGGCCGTGAGCCGCGTCGATTCGAAGAGTTCGCGCGGTCGGTGGCCCTGCAGCTGCTCGGCGAGCAGCGCGATTGACGCGATGCGGCGGGTGCGCGATCCCAGCGCGAGGCCCAGTCCTCTGCGGGGTGCCGGACGGCCTTCGTCTGGGCATGACAAAGCCCCCGCCAGCCACTCCCAGCGCTAAGCCGCCGTTTGGACATCGCTCCGCTCCTGGTCGGCGTCCCCGCCGTCGCCGCGCTCGCGCCGCGCAGTGTTCTCCGCGATCCGCATCGCGGCCTCCTCCTGGGTCTTCGCCCGGATCCGCGCCACCTCCTGCGACGCGTCCTCGATTGGATACCCGGCCTCCACGAGCATGGCCACTGCGGTCTCCAACGACAGCACTCCCGCCCCGTACGCCGTAACGACCTCTTCCAGCACTGCGGCCCGGTCCGTCGGCGTGTGCGGCGCCCAGGCCAGCCGCGTCGGAAGTGACTCGCCCGCCGGCCAGCCGTCCGCCCGCCCTGCCTGGTACAGCCGCTGCACCATCTTGAACAGCAGCCGGTACTTGTGCTCCCGCGCCAGCCGCATCATCCCGATCAGCGCGTCCAGCGGCCCCAGCGCCAGCTTCAGCGCATACCCCGAGGGCACCTCGGTGGCGTCCAGCGTGCCCAGTCCGGCCGCCGTCACCCGGGAGTTCGACGCGATCCGCTCCAGCAGGTGATCCACCCGCGCCCGCAGCTCGGCCAGCTGCGGTGACGTGTCCAGCGCGTCCATCCGCCCGCTCTCGCCCAGCTGCCACACGGCACCGGCCTTCACCTGAAGCTCCTGCGGCTGGCCCGTTGCTCGGTCCACCGGCACCCGCGCACCCGCCAGCCCGATGATCGGCGTCCCGGTCGTCGGGGAGGCCGCCGAGCTGTCCGAGTCCGTCGCCGCGAGCTCGTCCAGCGCCTGCAACACCCGCGCCAGCACCGAGCGACCCCAGTGCTCCCCGCCATCCGGGATCGTGTTCGCGAGGTGCACAACCGGCACGAAGTCGATCATCAGATCCAGTCGGTTCGGTTCAGCTCTGTACCGTCCGGCCGTACCCGGTACGCGGCCTTGCCCAACGGCAGACGATCCAGCGTCTCGCCGTTCTTCAGATCGTCCAGCAGCCACTCGGCATCGGTCAGGTAGCACGTCACGGTGGAGGCCCGGCCCGGCTCCCACGGGTACTGCCGCACCCCGGCGGCTCCATCGTCTGCTTCGCCGTCCTCGGCTATGGGACCCAGCTCGTAGGTGACCCGCCGCACCCGGGCCTTCAACCCGGCCTCGTCGTCCGCCGGCAGCTCCCACGCCAGATGCACACGGCTGGGGAAGTCGTCCTCCTCGTCGTCCCACTGCGGGAAGAAAAACCCCGGGTCATAGACCCGCAGCGTCGGCCGCTGCTTCTGCGGGTTCCACGCCAGCACCATCACGGAATCCCCGAGAAGCACCGCAGCCCGCTCGGCCTGCTGCACGCGGAAGGTCAGCAGTTCCTTGTCCGCCCACGCCCGCAGCCGCTCCTGCACCGCGGCGGCCTCCGCCGCTCCAGGTGTCGGCGTCTCGTCGTCGGCGTGCTCCGCCCCCTCGACCGCAACTTTCTGCTCCGAGCCCAGGAGATAGCCGAGCGCGGTGTCCACGAGGTTCGCCGCATCGCCCAACTCCCGCCGCTCCAGCGCCCCCGCATCACCGCTGGCCGCAGCGAGCTGCCCGGCCTGGTTGTTGTCGTACGACGCGAGCACCTTGTACGCGGCCAGCCGCCGCAACTCATGCGGCGACACCCACGTCCTGGCCAACTCAGGGAACGCCCGGCTTCCCGGACGGCCGACGTCGGCCATCACAGGCTTGTAGTTCAACCACGACCAGGCGTCGATCACGAACTGGCGCAGGCCCATCGGGAACAGTTCCCTCCCGTCGACGGCCCCGCGCCGAATGATCAGCCTAGCGCCAGCCCACCAGGCAGCGGCCGAGATCCGGCGACAAGCGGCCCTTCACTTGAACGGCAGAGCTTTAACCAGCACCTCGCTCACCCGGCCCGTCGCCTCCGCGCTCGCGGAGACAGTCCACGTCACCCCCGTCACCAACAGCGTCCACATCACGGTGCTCGCCGTGCGCTCGTTGGCGGCGATACGCGGAATCAAGGGCACCAGGAACGCGGATGCCACAAGCACACCAACCGCAGCAGGCTTCTGTTGGACGGGCCAGTCATGCAGGGGACGGGACGACCTGCGCACGCGAGGTTCACGCGGTGAGGCCACCGTGCGTGTCGGACGGCGGGCTAGGGCCCTGGCGGCTACGGCGCGGCCCGTGCCGGACGAACGTGGTGTCACGTCGAGGTCCCCATCTGGGCTCAGCATCTTCAGCACGACGACGGTCGGCAGGCGGGCGGCTTGCTGCTGCCACACCGAACTCACAGACGATCCAGGGCTGTTCCTCGGCTGGCGGGCCTGGGCCGCGCGCCTGCTGTCGAACACTCCCTCCCCCGCCTACAGCCCCAACAGTGCATCGACTACCACGAACAGTGGCTCACGCCCGGACGATGCTCCATGCATCGGACCGCGGGCACGGTGCAGGGGCCGCAGAGGCTCCATGCCACCCGGCTTGGCGGGGCCCGGCCTACACACGTCGCGTCACACCGTCCTTCCTACCGGTAGTTCGTTAAATCCGGCGGTAGAGGTCAATGCCGTGTCCGGTGGTGACCGCGTCGATTAGGGCTTGGAGCTCGGAGGGTGGGTCCGTGTCCGTCCAGGCTCGCCACCACCGGTTGAGGGCGATGCGGGGGTGAGCCAGGAACGGATGGCGCGTAAGGCCCTGGGCCAGCAAGGCTGTTGGGGCTGGTGGGACGGGGCTGGTCCCCCTCTCTGGCCCGTCGTTGGGGTAGGGGTCCGGCGCGGTGGCATCCAGGGGTCCGGGTGCGGCGAACCACTGGTCCCAGCAGAAGGAGAAGGCGCAGTTGACCAGGGTCTGGTGGCGGCGGATGGTGCGGTCGGCACGGACTTGGAAGTCGGCCCAGCCGAGTTCGTCCTTGATCTGTTTGTAGCTCTGCTCGATCCACGGCCGCAGGCCGTAGAGGCGGACGATCTCGGCGAGTTCGGCCGGCGGGTGCGGGCTGGTGGTGGCATGGGGTGCGTCGGGATGGGGCAGGTTGGTGGCCAGGTACCAGGTAGCCTTCTCCGGCAGGCCGGTCGGGTCGGTGGTGGCCACGATCAGGCGGCAGGGTGAGTCGGGGCCGTAGCCGCCCAGGCGGGCATCGGCGGCCCACCAGGTTTCGGTGTGCCCGTCGCGGAAGTGACGCTCCACTGGTGTCCAGTCGCCGGGACGCTTGGCATCGCGCCAGGTCAGGGAGTGGGCCGCTTCGATGGGGGTGGGCGGCTGGTCTGCCGGAGCCCAGGTGCCACGGTGTGGCTTGAGGGCGACCACGTAGGCCAGGCCGGCCTCTCGCAGTGCGAGGTACCAGTCGTCGCTGACGGAGTAGGCGCAGTCGGCGACCACCGCCCGGCAGCCGAAGCCCGCCGCCTTCCCGCGGGCCGCGAGGGCAGCGGACAGCTGCGGTTTCGTGCGGAAGGCCGGGTCGGACCGGCCGCGGGCGAAGTGATGGGCGGGGGTGTAGGGAGTCGCGTGCAGCGGGTAGTACACGCGGCCGTCGGTCCACACCGTGGTCACCGTGACGATGCCGTTGTCCGTCTTGCCCAGCCGCCCCAGCCACTGCCGGCCCACGTTGGCGGTGGCCGTGCCGTCCTTGCGGTCCCCAGAGTCGTCGATCACGATGCCCCCGCCGTCGTGCGGAGCCGTCGCCGACTCTTCGCGAAGCAGCTCAAGTCGCCGGTCTTTGACCTGCTCGGCCTCCCAGGGCGACTCGGACAGGAAGAACTGCAGCCGCTGCACCCCCGGCATCCCCGCACCCGCCACCGGTTCCGCCCCTGCCAGGCAGGTGATCGTCTTGTCCCGCTCCCGCGGCGCCAGCAGCCCGGTCAGGTACTCGCGAAACCCTCGCCGCTGGGCCAGGCTGAAGAAGAGGTCGTCGAACCGGGCGGCGTACTCCTCCAACGGACCCGGCGCAGGCGGACACGGACGGCGAGGGGTCATCTTCAGCCCCCAGCAAGGCAGTTGACTCCTACCACCGGCCTACGACCAAGCCGACCTGCCGTCAATCCACGCCACCACCGGATTCAACGAACTACCGGTACGAAGCGACCGTGCTGGTCGCAGTCCTCAACGAGTGGCTGTGACCAGCACTTTCGCAAGAGACGCTAGACGTCTCGGACCTGTTCACCAGGGCTTTTAGAAGCAGCTCGAAAGGACTCGACACCCGGTACGCCAGCATGGGCATGATGCGGACTGTCGCCGTGGGAGCGCGGTTCCCGATCGTCCCCGTTCCAGCCCAGGAGAGAGCGAGGAAAAGGCGGCGCATCTGGTGAATGATCCAATCACGAGGGGGAAAGATGAAGCGATCCCTGGTATTGACCACTGCATGTGTTCTGGCGACGCTGGGGGGTGTCAGCACCGCTCATGCTGACACTCAGAGCGTTCCATGCACTGACCACAACCGCCAGGCAGTGCTGAGTACTACGAATGCATTCTTCCTCTGCTTCGAGGGCACCGGAAATTCGTATGACTCGCGTATCGGCGGTGTCGTAAGCGTGTCGTCCGGGCCGTACACCGTTTCCATTGGCCAGTACGGCGCCGAAGACCCGATCATCGTGCCGCCGGGCACCACTAAGCGCCTCGACGGCCCACTCGACATTGACTTCGTGCAGCTGTTTTAAGGCGGAATTGGCGCATGCCCGACGCATGGGCGACGATGTTCGGCCGGGCCGCCTCCGATGGGTGAGTTGGATGCCGCTCAACTCGGTTTTGAAGCGGCCCGATGATCTAGCTGCCCAGCGCACCTCCCGTGGCCTGTCTGCAGTCTCGGCAGATTTCGGGATGTGCCCCAGCACGAGAAGCGGCCCCGACCGGGCGATAAGCCCAGGTCAGAGCCCGGAAGGCAGACGAGTCGGGCTGTACGCCGGGGTCAGCCCGGCAGGTCCGCCTTGGAGATCCGGCCGTGGACGCCTTTGACGATGTCCACCACCTGGGAGACATGGAAGTCGGCCGCCGCGCTGAGGTAGGCGAGGCCGACCGGGCCGGGGATGCCGAACCGGTCTGTCAGCAGCGTCAGCGCGTCGCGTACGGCGTTGCGCAGGGCCTCGTCGAGGTCGTGGTCCAGGCCCAGGACGATGTGCTCGGTCGCGGTTTCCGCGAAGGGGGCACGCAGGCGGGCGGCCAGAGAGCGGGTGGCCGGGTCGCTGTGGACAGTGAGGCGGAGCGTGGCGCGCAGCGGGGCTTCGAAGGCGGTGAGGGCGACTTCGCCGTCGCCCTGGGAGAAGTGCGGGTCGCCGACGTAGAAGAGGGCGTCGGGGACTTGGACGGGGAGGAAGAGGCGGGCGCCGGTGCCGAGGTGGCGGACGTCGATGTTCCCGCCGTGCGGGCCCGGTGGGACGGAGTGGACGGCGGATTCGGTGGCCGGAGCGACCCCCATGATGCCGAGGAAGGGCCGGAGCGGGAAGGCGAGTTGGCGGCCGTCACCGACCGGGAGACGGCCCCGGCCGTCTTCCGCGACCGTCGCGACGAAGCTGGCAGGCCGGCCTGCGGGGGTCTGCGGGTATTCGCCGGGCAGGGCGCCCTTGCCGTGCCGGTTGCTGATCACGCCGTACGGCGCACGGCGGTGCAGCGTGAGGATCTCGGCCTCCAGGACGTCGCCGGGCCGTGCACCGTGCAGGGCCACGGGGCCGGTGACGATGTGCGGGCCCTGTGTCTGCGGCAGGTGTTCGCGTGCGGAGGCGGCCAGTTCGACGGTGTCGTACAGCAGATCGCTCGTCGGGATGCCGGCCGCGCCGAAGAAGGCGGCCGGGTCGCGGCCCTGGTCTTCGAGGATGCCCTCATGGCTGATGGTGTCGAAGGTGACGGTCTCGCCCGAGCGGATGGTCAGCGCCGGTTTCGCGGTGGCGTTGGGCAGCAGACCCCAGTGCACCCGGGCAGGGTCGGCGGGGAGGTAGTGGTCGCCGTCGAGGGGGCCGGCTCCGGGCTGGAGGAGCTTCACTCCAGGACCTCCTTCAGCGCCTCCTGCAGGGCTTCGGCGGTGAGGGTGAAGCCGAAGCACTGGCGGACGTTGTAGAGCGTGGCGTCCATGCAGTACGCGGGTGAGGTGGTGGCCACCGCGTCCTGGACCATGAGGACGTCGTAGCCGAGGTTCGCGGCGTCCATGAGGGTGGCCAGGACGCACTGGTCGGCGTTGACGCCGGTGAACAGCAGGGTGTCGACGCGCAGGTTGCGCAGCACGCTGTCCAGGACGGTGTCCTGGAAGCCGCTCATCCGGTACTTCGAGACGTGGAGGTCACCGTCCGCCGTGGCCAGCCCCGCGACGATCGCGGCCGAGGGGCTGTCCTGCTCCAGCACCCGGCCGCCCGGCAGCGGGGCACCTATGCCGACGCCAGTGCCTTCGGGGTCGTAGACGTGCAGCACGCCGGGCGGGAGGTTGGCCCGGTCGGGGCGGTTGCCCCAGTTGAGCCAGATGACGGGAACGCCGGCGGCGCGCAGCGCCGGCAGCAGGCCGGCGAGGACGGGGATCGGGGCGCGGGCGGGGGTCACGTCCACGCCGATGGAGGCAAGCCAGCCGTCGGGTGCGCAGAAGTCGTTCTGCATGTCGACGACGATCAGGGCGGTGGCGGCGAGGTCGGCGGTCACCCGCTGCGGCAGCGCCTCGACGGTGACCGGGCGCGGTTCACGGTGCGGGCGGGCGAGGACGACGCTCGCGCCGTCGACTCTCCAGGCGTTGCGGGGGTTGGGCCCGATCAGGCCCTGGGCCTCAGGCATGTGCGGGGCTCCTCCATCCGGTGGTGAGGTCCAGCAGGGCGCGGTCGGTCCCCCGGCCGCCCAGCGCGCACAGGCCCACGGGCAGCGACCGCACCCGCAGCAGCGGGGCGACGACCGCCGGCAGCCCGGCCAGTGAGGCGAGGCAGGTCAGGCGGAGGGTGGCGGCGCGTACGGCCTCCACCTCCTCGGGCGGGGCGTCGGCGAGGGGGGCCGGGCCGCTCGTGGCGGGCAGCAGCAGGGCGGTGCCGGGCGGGAGTACGGCGTCCAGCACCGTCCGCGCGTCCGCCAGGGTCCGTTCCGCCTGCGCCCGTTCGGCCTCGGTCACCCGGCGGCCGTTGTCGAAGCGTGCGGCGACGTCCGGGGCGAGCGCGTCCGGGTGTGCGGTGATCCAGGGGCCGTGCTGCCGCCAGGCCTCGGCGGCCTGGACCGTGCGGAAGGCGGCGAACCAGTCGTCCAGGTGCTCGGCCACCCCGGTGGCTGTTGTCGTCACAGGCGGGAGCAACGCGCGGCAGGCGGCCTTGAAGGAGGCGCGGACCTCGGGTTCGGCGAGTGCCATCAGTTCCTCGTCCACCACGAGTTCGGTGACCGGCACGGGTGTCCCGGCGGCGGTCAGCAGTGCTTCGGCCGCTGTCTTCAGCAGGGCGGGGTCGCGGGCCAGAAGTCCTGCGGTGTCGAAGGAGGGCGCCAGGGCCAGCAGGCCTGCGGCGGGCGTTGTCCCGTGCGTGGGCCGCCAGCCGTACAGGCCGCAGTAGGAGGCGGGGACGCGGATCGATCCGGCCGTGTCGGTGGCCAGCGCCAGGTCCGCCCAGCCGCGAGCCACGGCGGCGGCCGGGCCGCTGCTGGAGCCGCCGGTGATCCGGCCGGGTGCGGCGGGGTTGACGGGGGTTCCGTAGTGCGCGTTGGTCCCGGCGAGGCTGAAGGCGAGTTCGTCGGTCTGGGCGATGCCGGTGAGTTCGGCACCCGCCTCCAGCAGGCGTCGTACGGCCTCCGCGTGGGCCTCTTCGGTACGGGCCTGCGCCAGCCACATCGGGTTTCCGGCGCCGACGCGCTGTCCCGCCACGGCGAACAGGTCCTTCACGGCGAGGCGGACGTGCGCCAGCGGGCCCTTCCCGGTGGACGCCACCAGCGGGCCGGCCACCCGCCACACCGCCGGATCCGGGCGGTCGTCCGGCGCGGGTGCGGACACGGCGCTGACGTGCGCGGCGGCGATCCGCCACCCGGCGTCGGTGTGTTGCCACACCTGGGTCTGCAGCCCGCGCGTTGCGTCCGGCCGCCGCGTCTCGGCCGTGACGACCGCGACCTGCGGTGCCGGACGGACCACGTGCACCCGCTCGACCACCCGCGCCGGAGCCCCGCCCCTGCCCCGCCGGAAGTCGGCGATGGCGGCGTGGCCCACCAGCACGGTGTCGCCCTCGGCGCGCAGGGTGTCCGGTGCGTCCAGGAACCAGTGGTCCAGGGCCGCCACGTCGTTGGCGGCCAGGGCCCGTTCGTATGCCCAGAAGGCGTCGAGAAGATCCACGGTCACGATGTTCCCGCGCGCAGCACGGCCAGGTCCTGCTCGTCCAGCGTGGCGAGCGGCCCGCGTTCGATGAGGTCGGCGAAGCCTTCGTCGGGAGACATCACGGTGAGGGTGTAGAGGCGTTCGGTGGCGGAGGTGTTGACGATGCGGTGCTTGGAGCCGGTGGGCAGGACCAGGACGTCACCGGGGGCGAGGTCGCGCTCGTGCTCGTCGCTGGCGGCACGGCCGTGGCCGGCGAGCACGACGAAGGTCTCGACGGACTCGGGGTGCCAGTTCAGGGGCTGGGCGCCGCCCGGTTCCCACACCTCGAAGACGACGGTGGTGGGCGAGCCGTCCCGGGGGCCGGTGAGGACGGCGAGCTTGACGGTGTCGCCGGCGGTGATGTGGTGGGCGCTGATGTCGCGCAGCGGTGTGTGCAGCGGGGGGTTGGCCATGGCGGGCTCCCTAGGAGGACACGGGGCGGTCGGGCCTGAAGCGCGCGCATTCGCGCAGGGCGGCGGCGGCCGCGGCGATGGAGGCGTCGAGGAGTTTGCGGCCGAGTTCCGGGGTGGCGCCGGTGGGGTCGCCGACGACGCCGGTACCGGTGCCGAAGTCGTCGCTGGTCCAGCCGAAGGAGACGGACTTGCCGAAGCCGATGTGCTCGTAGGCGGTGAGGTGTTCGGGGACGGCGCGGCGGGCCTGGCTCATGTCGACCAGGTCCGGGCGGAGATGGAGCATGGCGGAGGTCTCCTTCAGGCCGCCGTGCACGCCCATGCCGAGTTCCGTGGCCGGGGAGGCGCCGCCCTGGTCGGCGGGGAGCGAGGCGTGCAGCAGGAAGGTGCGCAGGCCGTGGCGGGTGCGCAGTTCGCGCAGGGCGACGCCGAGCAGGGCGCTGTTGCCGCCGTGCGCGTTGAGGAAGGCGAGCCGTCGCACGGGTCCGGCGGCCAGGGAGCGGCCGATGTCGTCGACGACGGACAGCAGGGTGCGGGCGGTGAGCCACAACGTGCCCGCGGACCAGGCGTGTTCGTCGGACTTGGTGTAGGCGAGGCCCGGCAGCAGCGTGATGTCGCAGCTCTCCCCCGCCAGCCGGGCGGCGCCTTCGGCGACGGCCTCGGCCATGTAGTGGTCGGTGGCGACCGGCAGATGGGGCCCGTGCTGTTCGATCGCGCCGACGGGCAGCACGGCGACGGTGTCCGCGCCGAACCGTTCGATCTCCGGGCCGCTGAGGTCGATGAAGCGGGTGAAGGTCACGGCGTCTCCTGCGAAGGGGCGGGAATCTTGCCGGGGTTGAGCAGGCGGAGCGGGTCGGCGGTGCGGGCCGTCTCCCGGACCAGGTCCAGTCGGCGGTCCACGTACCAGTTGTGCGGGCTGTGCACGCCGACACCCAGGGCTTCGAGGGCGGTGATGCCGTCGTAGACGCTCTGCTCGCCCTGGTAGCGGGCCATGAGCATGCCGACGGTGCCCGAGCGCATGCCTTCCAGGTGGAGCAGGGTGTCCGGGAAGACCTGCTTGATCTCGGTGGTGTCGCCGAGCAGGACGTCGCCGCGGATCTCCAGGTGGAACCAGCCCTCTTCGGCCTTCATCAGGTGGTAAGTGGGGTGGTTGAAGGACAGCGAGCTGATCAGGGCGGGGCCGTCCGGGGCGGGCCGCACGTCGAGGACTTCTCCGCCGTACGACCGGACGATCGCCCGTGCCTGGTCGGCGGCCTCCTCCTCGATGATCGCGCGCAGGTTCAGGGCCGTGGGGGCCAGTGCGGGGTCGGGCGGGTAGACGCGGACGAGACCGGCCTCGTCCAGCGAGGCCAGGCGCGGTGCCGGTTCGAGGTGGACGAGTGCGTCGAGGGCGGCGGTGGCGGAGGTCCAGTCGGTGAAGGCGGCGAACAACCCCGTCCAGGTGCGGGCCCGTTGGAGCCGTACGGTGGCGGTGGTGATGATGCCGGTGGTGCCGTAGGCGTGGATGTACGGCAGCGCGTCCGCGTCCTGGACGGTGAAGGGGGTGGCGTCGGCCGTGCAGGGCGTGACCGTCAACTCCTGTACGAAACCATCACTGTTGGTCTTGTGGACGAGGGAGCCGGTGCCGCCGCTGCCGCCGGAGAGGAAGCCGCCGAGCGTGGTGCCGAAGGTGGACGGGAACATCCACAGCTCCTGGCCGAGGGTGCGGGCGTGCGCCTCCAGGTCGGACATCTTCGCCCCGGCCTCGGCGCGGATCCAGCCGTCGCCCGCCTCCAGGACGCGGCCGCAGCCGGTGAGGTCGAGCACGGCACCGTCATGCAGCGGGATCGCCTGGCCGTAGTTGCCGGTGCCCTTGCCGCGCGGAGTGAGGGTGATGCGGTGCTGGTGGGCCAGGGCGAGGAGACCGGGGATCTGCTCGTGCGCGGTGGGGCGCAGGACGGCCTCGGCGTGGCCCGCGGGGAGTTTCGCCGCGAGGATGGGCGACATGTGGGCCCAGTCGCAGGAGGCCTTCTCCCGTGCGGCGGGGTCGCGGAGCACGCCGTCGGGGCCGAGGAGTGCGGCGGCTTCGGCGCAGAACTCCTCGATGCCGGGCGTGGGCTGACGCCCCGTCACGCCGGGGGCGGGCCCGCTGTTCGGGTCGGCGACGAGTTCGGTGCGGGCGGTCAGGTCGGTGGTCGTCATCACTTCAGTCCGATCGAGGGGTCGGTGAACTCGTCGGTCGCCAGGTCCTGCGCCGTCAGACCCGGTTTGACCTTGGCGCCGCTCTGCTCGACGAGCGGGGTGAAGGTCTTCAGGACCGACGCGACGCGCTTCATGTCGAAGCCGCCGACGCTGCCGTCGGACTCGTTGCCGAGGATGCCGAGCTTGACCATCTGCTGCGCGGCGTAGGCGCCGGTGCCCTCGGAGTAGACCCAGCCGGTGTTGTACTGCTGCACCAGGTCGCTGATGAGTTTGACGGTGCTCGACGGCTCGGCCGCGAAGTCGGCGGCGGACTGCTGCAGGACGGGGACGAGTTTCTTCAGGCAGGGGCTCAGCGACGCCAGTTCGCCGCTGCGCACGGACAGGGACTCCGGGTAGACGGTGAAGCCGACGTCGGACAGGAGCTGGTACTTGATGGGCTTCTTCCAGGCGGCCACCTCGTGCTGGTAGATGTACGGCTCGGCGGTGGCGAAGCCCTGCTGGGCGATGTCGGGGTTGGCGACGAAGCGGGCGGGCGCGCCGTCGTAACTCCCGTCCAGCTGACTCTTCTTGATCAGTCCCTTGGAGACCAGCAGCGAGGCGTAGGTGCTGCCGTTCACGTAGACGACCTTGGCGTTCGTCTTGCCGATGTCGGCGATCGACTTCCAGTCGGGGTGGGTCGCGGGGTCCCACATCAGGACCTGCGGGCTCTTCTTCATCAGCGCCGCCACGGCCGTGACCGGCTGCTTGGCGGACGCCGCGATGGCCACGTCGGTGGTGACCGTGCCGAGGGTGATGCTCTTGTCGACGTACATCTGCGAGGGGACGCTCTGGTATCCGATGGCGGAGCCGCCGGCCCTGATCTGGATGTCGACGCCGGTGTCCTTGCCGCCGATGACCAGCGGGCCGGTGACCCGCTTCTTGTCGCTGTCGACGCTGTAGCCGGGGCCGACGAGGTGGTAGAGGGGGCCGTGTTCGGCCTCGGGCTCCCAGTCGACCTGGACGACGACCGTCTTCGGACAGACGCCGGCCAGGCGCTGGGCGGCGGGGGCGGACGGGAGCTTGTCGGCGGAACCGGTGGCGGCGGTGGAACCACCGCCGCAAGCGGTGACGGACACCAGGAGGATTGCGGAGGAAACGCCCGCGACGGCGACGCGTCCGGCGGATGTGGGCATGGCTGAACTCCCTGAGGGACGGGGGGAGATGAGGGAAGGGCGGGGAGGCGGGTCTACGGACGGTCGGCCGAGGCGTGCCAGGAGCCGACGGCGAGCCGGGCGATGAGGGTGAACAGGGCGAAGACCGCGACGCCGAAGAGGGAGGCGAGGATGATCGCCGCGAAGAGGTCCTCGGACTGCAGCCGGGAGCGGTAGACGTCGAGCAGGGTCCCGATGCCGGGTTCGCCCTGCTTGAAGAACATGTCGCCGACGATCGCGCCGATCACGGACAGGCCGGAGGAGGTGCGCAGGCCGGTGAAGATCGAGGGAAGGGCGGCGGGCAGTTCGAGTTTGCGCAGGCGGGCCCAGCGGCTCGCCCGCTGGAGGGTGAACAGGTCGTGGTGGGTGCGGTCGACCGACTGGATGCCGAACAAGGTGTTGGCGATCATCGGGAAGAGGGCGATCAGGACGCACACGACCACCCGGCTGGTGAAGCCGAAGCCGAACCAGAGGCCGATCAGCGGCACGATCGCGAGGATCGGCACGGTCTGGAGGATGACCGCGTACGGGTACAGGGAGCGTTCCAGCCAGCGGGCCCTGCTCATCAGCACCGCCACCGTCACGCCCAGCGCGGAGGCGATGAGCAGGCCGACGAGCGCGACCTGGGCGGTGAGCCACAATGCCCGCAGCATCGGCTCCAGGTGGGTCCAGTCGAGGAACGACACGGTGAGGACCTGGTCGGGCGGCGGGACGAGGAAACGCCGGGCGGGGCTGAGCAGCAGATAGCTCGCGGCGTACCAGATGCCGATGGCCGCGCCGAGCGATCCGAGCGGGGTGAGCACCGCGGCGGGCCGGATGCGGCGCCGACGTGTCGGCGGCGCCGGTTCGGTCGTCGTCACATCCGTCGCGGGGACGGTCACTTCGGCGCGGGCAGTGATGTCGGCGCTCACTGGAAACCTCCTCGCAGAGCCGCGGAGACCTCGCCGGCGATGCGGCCGAACTCGGGGTCGTAGCGCAGCTCGGCCGGACGGGGATGGGGGAAGGGGACCTCGAAGGAGGCGGTGATGCGGCCGGGCCGCGCCGACATCACCACGACCCGGCTCGCCAGGAAGACGGCCTCGGTCACCGAGTGGGTGATGAACAGCGCGGCGAAGCCGGTCTCGGCGTAGATGCGCTGGAGTTCTTCCTGCATGCGCAGGCGGGTCATCTCGTCCAGGGCGCCGAAGGGTTCGTCGAACAGGAACAGGGACGGCCGGGTCATGAGGGCGCGGGCCAGGGAGACCCGCATGCGCATGCCGCCGGACAGCTGTCCCGGCAGCTGCTTCTCGGCGCCTTCCAGCCCCACCAGCCGCAGGGCGTCCAGGGCTCGTGCGCGGCGGTCGGCCTTCGCCGTCCCGGCGAGTTCGGCGGGCAGTTCGACGTTGGCGAGGACGGTGCGCCAGGGCAGCAGGGTCGGGTCCTGGAAGACGTAGCCGACCGAGTCAGCGGGGGCGTGGACCGTGCCGCCGGTGGCGGTGTCCAGGCCGGAGGCGAGGCGGAGCAGGGTGGACTTGCCGCAGCCCGAGGGGCCGACGACGGCGACGAACTCGCCCGGAGCGATGGAGAGTTCGAGTCCGGTGAGGGCGGTGGTCCCGCTGGCGAAGTGCTTGTCGACGCTGTCGAATCGCAGCGTCGCGTCGAGCGTCTCCTCGGCGGTGGTCGGCACATCAGCTCCCTTCAGTGCCAAAAGCAGGAATGTTGATAGCATGAACATTGATTGTTTCCGGCCAGTGTCCTGGCCGTATCTGTTCGCCGAAACGGTCCCGTTCAGCGCGGGCGGCCCGGTTCAGAAGAGCTCGCGGACCACCGATGTACGGCTCACGAGCCGCCCGCCCGCGAAGACGAGCCGCTCGGGGCAGGACGCACCGAGCACCTCCGACACGGACCGTGCGCGCACCGCCAGGAGGTCGGCCACAGCACCCTCGTACGGCCCCGCCACCGGGAGCCCGACGACCGCGCGGGCGCCCGCGGTGACCGCGTGCAGCGCCTCGCCCGGGGTGAGATGACCGGCCGTGACCAGCAGGGACGCGGTCTCCAGGGGATCCGCCCGGCCCACGGGGTTGAACGGGTCGCGGACGTTGTCGCCACCGGCCGCGACCGGCACGCCCGCGTCCAGCAGCGCACGCACCGCGGTCAGCCCGCGCGGAGTGCTCGACGGGCGGCCGCGCCCCTGGAGGTAGAGGTTCGTCAGCGGGAGGGTGACCACGCCGATCCCGGCGGCGGCGACCTCCTTGGCGGTGCGCGCCGCCTCGTCCGGCGCCACCGCGCCCAGGCTGACGCAGTGGCTCGCGGTGACACCGAGGGCGAAGCCCTGCTCGCGGACGGCCCGGGCAAGCAGGCGCAGATCCCCCGCGCCCGGGTCGAGGGTCTCGTCGGCGTGCAGGTCGACGCCGACGTGGTGCTCGGCGGCGATGCGCAGGGTGCGGCGCACGGACGCCGCGGGGTCGGTGGACAGGTGCGGGCAGTCGCCCAGCAGGTCCGCGCCGAGGTCGAGGGCCTCGTGCAGGAGGTCCTCCGGCGCGTCGACGTGCAGGACGGCGATCTGGAGCCGCACGCGTCCCCGGAGTTGCCTGCGCAGCCGCAGCAGGGCACGCAGACCTCGCAGCGGATCGCCTCCCGCGGTGAGGAGGTCCACGTGGGTCCTGATCGCCGTCACGCCGTTCGCGCACAGTTCGTCGACCGTCGTCGCGGCCCGCCGGAAGACGTCGTCCTCGGTGACCCGCACGGCGTACGCACGCCAGGCGTCGATGGCGGCGTGCAGGTCGCCCGACGGGGCGCCCGCCAGGTCCCAGGTCAGGGCCTTGTCCAGGTGGGCGTGCGGTTCGGCACCGGCGGGGAGCAGCAGCCAGCCGCTCAGGTCGAGTTCGTCCGCGGCGGGAGGAAGCACACCGGGCGGGGCCACCTGGGCGACGCGCCCGCTGCCCGGATCGAGGAGGACGTCACGCACCGCTCCCCCGGGCACCTGCGCCCCGCGCAGCAGCAGAGTGGGCATGTCAGCGCTCCGTTCCGTGCGGCGCGGTGAGCACCGCGAAACCGTCGAAGTCGTGACGGCGTACGGGGGCGCCGAACATGTCGGTGGAAGCGTACGGGCGGGTGTGGCCGTCCCGTACGGCCGCGAAGGCGCCGGCGACCCGGGCCACGAAGTCCGCCGACTCCCGGTGCCGCAGGTTGTGGCCCAGCAGCGCGGTGGTGACGGGCAGTTCGGCGAGTCGACGGGTCGAGGCGGCGAAGGCGCTCACGTCGGCGCCTGGCACATGGGCGAAGAAGGTGCCGCTGATGAGGGTGTCACCGGCCAGCAGCAGCCCGGTCTGCGGCTCCCACAGGCAGATGCCGTCCGGTGAGTGCCCGGGGGTGTGCAGAACCTGGAGGCTGCGGCCGCCCAGGTCGAGGACGTCTCCCTCACGCAGCAGCCGGGTGGGGCGTACGGCCTCGATCCGCCAGCCGGCCAGGTCGGGGACCGGCCGCACCTCGACGCGGGAGTCGGTCAGGAAGAACCCGCCGACGTCCAGGGCATGGAACTCCTCGTACCGTTTCCTCAGGTCGTGCGCGACGTGCCCGTAGGCTTCCAGCCACTCGTGCGGAGCGGGATCCGTGTGGAGTGCGGCTCCCTCGACATGTACGGCGATGTCCTCGGCGTGCGCGACAAGGGAGGCGTTGCCGCCGCGGTGGTCGAAGTGGTGGTGCGAGTTGACGACCAGCAGCGGCAGCTGGGTCAGCCGGCGAACTTGCTCGCCGATGTCGGCGATGCCCATGCCCGTGTCGTAGAGCAGAGCCATGTCGTCGCCGAGCACGAGATAGCTGTTGACGTGGCCGGGCTCGGCGATCACGAAGGCGCCCGGCCCGGTCTCGGCCACCTGGAACCAGGCGGGGCCACTCACGCGGCGCCGAGCGCGTGGTAGCGCCGGTCGTGGTGCACGAGGGCGGTTGGTCCGCCGGTTCCGGTCACCACGTCGTCGACGGCCGCGACGATCAAGTGGTGGTCGCCGGCCGGGAGGTCGCGCACGACGCGGCACAGCACCGCGTACGAGCTGTGCGCGAGCAGCAGCGGCAGCCCGCCGTGCTCCTCGGCCGACCACTCCAGGTCCGCGAACCGATCCCCGGTGCGGTCGGCGAATCGCCGGGAGACGTGTTCGCCCCCGGAGTGCAGGATGTTCAGCGCGAACCTGCGGCCGTCGAGCAGCGCGGGCAGCGAACGGCCGCTGCGGCCCACCCCGATGGCGAGCAGCTGCGGCGCGCGGCTCAGGCTCATCACGGCGGTGCTGGTGAAGCCCACCGGGCGCCCTTCGGCCGTCAGGGCGGTGACGACGCACACGCCCCCGGCGAGGGCTGCCATGGCGTCGAGGAAGACGGAATCCGGCGGGGAGACGACGGAACGGTCGGAGGTGGCCGCGGCCATGAGGGCTCCCTGAAGCTAGAATGTTCGTGCCATCAACATTCAGCGTAGGGGCCGGGTGTTTCACGGGCGTAAACCCTCTCGCGGCACTCCCCCGGCCCCTCCCGGCCCGCCGCGCCCGACCCTTTAGGATTCCTGCCATGCCGGCCCAACCCGCCCACAGCACGTCGCCCGCCACCGGGGACACCGACGCACTGCTGCGCGCCGAACTCGGCGGCGCGATCCGGAAGTTGCGCAAGGAGCGAGGCCTGACCCTCGTCCAGCTCGCCGAGCGTGCCGCGCTGTCCCATCCGTTCCTCAGCCAGCTGGAGCGCGGGCTCACCCGCCCGAGCATGCCGTCCCTGCACCGCATCGCCCGCGCCCTCGGCACCACCCAGCAGGCCCTCATGGCCACGGCGGCGGTGCCGCGTCCCGACGCCCCCGCCGGTTCGGCCCACGTCGTACGCTCGGGCGAGGGCCTGAACGTGGCCAGGTCCGGCGGCACGGCGCGCATGCTCGGCGCCCCCGCCTTCTCCGTGCACCCCGTCGAGCACATCGGTGCGCCAGAACGGTTCGAGGAGTACTACGACCACCCCGGCGACGAGTTCGTCTACGTCGTGGCAGGCGAAATCGAGATCGAACTGCGGGGCGCCGACGGGCCCGAATCCCACGTACTCCGCCCGGGAGACAGCATCTGCTACCCGGGAGCCACTCCGCACCGCTGGCGCGCGGTCGGCGACGGCTCTCTGGTGCGGCTCCTCACCGTGCAGAACGCGACACAGTCCGACCATCACTCCTGAGCCGACCGCCGAGCGTCCGGCCGGCGCTTCCCCGCGAACACGTGGAGGCGATGGTTGTGGCCGAACGGCCGCTTGAGACTTTGATGCTCACTGGCACCGAGCCCATCACTCGAGATGTTGAAGCTCATGACTCTCAGCAGCTGCCGCTCCACGTGTCCCTCGTCTGATTCTGTCGCATCATCGCGGCGAGGCGCCGCACATCAATGACGTCGAACGGGACGTGGCCGCATCGGCAGCCGCCCACCACTTCCTCCAAGGCATTGCCTCGGTCCCGGTGCCCACAAGCTCGGTGGCCGTGGCCTCCCCTTTGCAGTCGGCCAGGGTGCGGCCCCGTCAATGAAGCGCGTTTCCGCTGCAGTTGGCACGCCCCCGGTCGTTGCCGCACCCCCGGCCCACTCCTTCCTCCCGGCTCGCAGCTCACGGCTCGGACCGGTTACGTCAGTGGCATGACGCTGTAACAGTCCTGACGGAGGCTCATGGCGACGCACCTCCGGTCTCCTCAGCAACTCGCCCCCCACGTGACCGGGTTGACCGAACGACCGCTCCCCGGACGGCGCGTGCCCGCCGGGGTTCGGACGAGGAGGAATTGATGGCTGCAGAGCAATCCCCCGCTTCCCGTCGCAACTTCCTGAGATCCGTAGGCGCCGCGGGCGGTGCCGGAGTGCTGTACTCGGCGATGGGCGCACTCGGGCTCGCCCCGGTGCCCGACGTGCGGGCGGACGAGTACCGCCCGCCCCAGCGAAGCGACTTCGCGCTCACGGGCCGCGCCGGGAAGAAGGTGCTCGTGCTGGGCGGCGGCATAGCCGGCCTGGCGACGGCGTACGAGCTGGGCAAGGCCGGTTACGACTGCCGGATCCTGGAGGCGAACGAGCGTCCCGGGGGCCGCAACTGGACGGTCCGCGGCGGCACGAAACTGACCGACCTCGACGGGCGCACGCAGACGGCGTCGTTCACCCAAGGCCAGTACATGAACGCGGGCCCGGCCCGGCTGCCGCAGTCCCACGTCACTCTCGAGTACTGCCGCGAACTCGGCGTCGAACTCCAGGTGTTCACCAACCAGAACGCCAACGCGTACATCTACCACGAGAGCAGTGCCGCCCTCGCGGGCAAGCCCATGCGCTGGCGCACGGCGAAGGCCGACGTCTACGGCTACATCTCCGAACTGCTCGCCAAGGCCACCGACCAGGGCGCGCTTGACGCACGGCTCACCGCGCAGGACAAGGAACGACTGATCGCCTTCCTGCAGAGCTTCGGCGCCATCAAAGGCAAGGCCGACGGCTACGCCTACACCGGCACCGACCGGCGAGGCTACTCCGTCGAACCGGGCGCGGCCTTCGAGGAGGGCACGGTCCTCGGCCCGGTGCCATCGTTGTCGGACGTCGTCGCCAGCGGCGTGGGGCAGCGCTTCGCCTTCGAATTCGGCTACGACCAGGCCATGTTGATGTTCCAGCCGGTGGGCGGCATGGACGCGATCCCGTACGCCCTGGCCAAGGCGGTCGGCCGGCACCGCATCACCTATGACGCCACAGTGCTGGAGGTCAAGGACCTGCCGGACGGCGCCGAGGTCACCTACAAGGACACCGGCGGCCGCAACCGCACCCAGCGCGCCGACTTCGTCGTCGCCGCCATGCCACCGATGGTCATGGCCCGCCTCAAGCACAATCTGGGGGCCGACATCACCGCCGCGCTGAAGTACGCCGTCCCGACGCCGGTCGGCAAGGTCGGGCTCGAGTACCGCAGCCGCTGGTGGGAGACGGACGAGCACATCTACGGTGGCATCACGCCGACCGACACCGACCTGGCGACCATCTGGTATCCGTCGTACGGCTACCAGGGGCGCCGCGGCACACTCATCGGCTACTACAACTTCGGTGCCAACGCCGTCGCGTACAGCGATCTGCCGCACGCTGAGCGCGTCGCGCGGGCGGTGAGCCGGGGTGTGAAGATCCACGGTGACAAGTACCGCACCGAACTCGATCACTCCTTCAGCGTGGCCTGGCATCGCACGCCTCACATCGAGGCCGGCTGGGTGGGCTGGCCCTCGCAAACCGGTCCGGAGTACAAGCTGCTCAACCAGCCGGCCGGGCACGTCTACTTTGCCGGCGACTGGCTCAGCCATGTCATCGCCTGGCAGCACGGCGCGTTCACCTCGGCCCGCAAGGTCGTGACCGACATCCACGCAAGGGTGATGGCCGCATGAAGCAACGTACGAGGGTTGTGATCGGTACGGCCCTGACCGCCTCGCTCCTCACCGGCGGCACCGCGCTCGCCGAGGGCAGGGGCTGGTGGCCCGGCTCCAAAGAGGTCCGCGTCATGCTGCCCGAGGGCCAGTCCAACCCGGCCATCGCCACCGGAGTGGTGACCGGCGGTGAGGTGGCGGTCTACCAGAGCAGCGGCCTCGGCCCGACCGCGCTCAACCCGTCCGCGCCGGCAGGCTCACCCGAGCTCTACACCGACCCGGCCCTCACTCAGGGCGCCACGGGAGTCACCGTTACCGAGGCCCAGGCACTCGTCGTCCTGCGCAACATCAAGACCAACCTCGAAGCGGCGGGCCTGACCCTGGCCGACGTCATCACGATGAAGTGCTACCTGATGAAAGCGCCGGGCTCCGACACCGCCGACTACGCGGGCTGGAACCGCGCGTACCGCCAGTACTTCGCCAACATCGACCTCACCTCCAAGGAGGTGGTCCCGGTCCCGATGGGCACCTCCGCCCCCAAGGCTCCGCTGGTCGCCAACAAGGCCCGTCCGGCGCGCGCCACGATGGAGGTCGCGTCACTGGCAGTCAAGGGCTGGCTGGTGGAGGTCGAGGTCACCGCCGCGTACAAGAAGCACTGACGGGCACACGTCCGCAGACCGACTGCAGCCAAGGGCCGGGCCCGCGACCGGGCCCGGCTCCGAAGCGACCTCCCCCCTACCGCCGAGTTCCTTGTCGGCGGCCCGCCCCCAAACGACGGTTCGAGGCCACGCGCGGCGCCCACATGCGCTGCCTCCGCGGCGGCCGACGCAGCGCATCACACGGCGGATGAGCCTTGTCGTCGGGAGAGGGCTACCCTGTGTCGCTCTCGGTCGATCTCGGTGACGACCACCGTGATCTCGTCGCCGACCTGGACGACATCTGATGGGGTCTCCACCGGTGTCCAGGCGAGCTCCCGCAGATGAACCAGTCCCTCGACTCCGTCGGCGACCTGGACGAAGGCGCCGAACGGGATCAGCTTGGTGACCTGGCCAGGCAACTTCTCCCCCACCGCGATGGCGTCGACGAATAGTTGAAAGGGGTCCGGCTGTGTGGCTTTCAAGGACAGTCTGGCCTCCAGGTTCCACGTGTCGAACTGGAGGAACTCGCACGAGACGCGCCGCCCGACCTGCACGACGTCGGAGGCCGCCTCGAAGCGACGCGAGGACAGTTCAGCGAAGGAGATGAACCCGACGCCAGGGAAGACCGAATGGGCCGGTCCGTCGTCCAGCGCCACGAACACACCGAACCGTTCGATCGCTGTGACGGTGCCGGAAAGGATATCGCCGCAGTGCAATGATTCCAGGAATGCCCAGAGTTCTGGCTCCTCAGACGGTCCACCCATCACCGACGACCGCTAAGCCGCTGGTCATCCCCACCCCGCGGTGGCGACATCATCGGGTCGAGGAACAGGTCCCACGGCGCCCACACCGCCGAGTCCAGCAGCTCCGGCGAATCCTCCGTCTCGCCCTGGCCGACGAAGGTTGTCATCTGCTCCTCCAACTCTCCAAACACCCGCGCCGCGCCCACGTGATGCACACGCGCCTGCTCATACAGCTGGGCGGCCGGGGCCGCCCGCGCCCGCTTCCCCCGCGTCACATGAACGATCCGCCAGGTCACCGTCGGGTCCACCTGCTCCAGCAGCGCCGGCAGGTAGTCGCCGCCGTTGTTCGTCTCGATCACCACGCAGTCCAGGGCCTATGCCTCGACCTTGATGCCGTCACCGCCGGCCTCGCCCTCCCCTGGAGTTCAGGCATCGTCGAGGGGCACGTCAACCGCATCAAGACCATCAAGCGACAGATGTACGGCCGAGCCGCGTTCCGCCCCCTCCCTATCCGGATCCTGTTGCGATCACGACCTGGGGATTCACGGAATCGCGGCCTGAACCACTTACACGACCACTGACAGGAAGGAACCGTCGCCGGACCAGACATCACCGCCGATGCCACCGGCCTGACGCTGTTCACGACGGTGCGGCGCGCTGACGAGCCGGGGGGATCCCCGCAGCCGGCATCGTGTTCCTCCCTGACGCGACATCGGTCGTCAGTCGAGGCCTTCGATGATGCGGAAGTCGCGCTCGACGCAGTCAGCAAGTACGGCCAGCGCCTCCTGGTAGGCCGCACTCGCGCGTGCGGCGACCGCCTGTTCGAAGCTGTCGAACTCGATCAGGATGGTGCGCTCGGCGGTTCCGGTGTCGTGTGCGACGACCCGGCTGCCGCGGGAGAGCGTCCGCCCGCCCGCGGCCTTGACGGCTGGACCGGCCAGCTTGTCGTAGACAGCAAGCCTCTCAGGGTCTGCGATGGTGCGGTAGACGCTGACCCAGTAGCCCTTGGCCACGGTACCTCCTGTGTTCGGAATTGATGATCAGAAGCAGGCTCAGATCCATGGCCGGCGCGCGGTGGGTCAGCGAGCCGACGGAGACGGCGTCGAAGTCGGACGGCTTCGATCAACCAGCTGGGGCTGCGATCGGCGCTTGTCCCGGGCCGCCACACCGGAGGAGCTGTTCACCGGCCGGCGGCAAAGCCGCGCGACCAAGCTCGACGCCTACAAGCCCTACCTCGACCTGCGCCGGCAGGAAGGCTGCACCAACGCCTGGAAGCTGTGGGAGGAGATCAGAGAGCAGGGCTACCCGGATGGCTACGGCAACGTCCGCAATTCCGTGAGCAGGACTCTGCGCGGCAAACCCAGCCGGTCGGACCACGGCCGCCATCGGCCCGCGCCGTGACCCGCCGGCTCCTGACCCACGCGGACGCCCTGGTCGAGAGCCACCGGATCCAGCTCAAGGCCGTGCTGGCCAACTGCCCCGGGCTGGACATCTTCGCCCAACACGTGCGGACCTTCGGCCACATGGTCACCGACCTGCAAGGCGACCAACTGCCAGAGTGGATCGAATCAGCCAGACAACAGCATGTGGCCGCACCACAGGAAATGGACCAGAGCCAGCCCCTCGCAAAGTGACACAGCCATGCCGCTGCCCGGACCGGCGAGTCCGGGCAGCGGTGTGCCGTCTGTGGGTCAGGGCGTCAGCTGCCAGCGTGCGATGTATCCGACGTCGATGGATGCCCGGTCCTGCACGCGCAGTTTCCAGGTGCCGTTCAGCGGCTGCGCGGAGGCGTCGACGGTGAAGGTCTGGTCGACGTTGTCGGCAGAGCCGCCGCTGCGGTTGAGCAGGGAGTAGACGGTGCCGTTCGGTCCGACCAGGTCGACAGTCAGGTCACCGCGGTAGGTGTGGACGATGTTGACGTAGACGGAGGTGGTCGCGGAGGCGTTGCCGTCGCGGCCGGTGATGGTCACCGGTGACTCCACGGCAGGCCCGTTGTCCGGTATGTCCACGTGGGTGGCGCTGGCGTAGACGTAGGCGATCCGCCAGCTGAAGGTCTTCGAGACTGACGCTCCCGTGCTGTCGGTGACCCTGACGGTGACATCGCCGGTGCCGAGGGTGGTCGGCGTGCCGGTGATGAGACCGCTCGGGCTGATGCTCAGGCCGTCGGGCAACCCGGTGGCCTCATAGGTCAGAGTGGCTCCGGAGTTGGTGGTGTAGGCGTCCAGCTGGAGGCTCACCGCCTGGCCGATGCCGCTGGTCTGGTCGGCGATCGGAGCGAGGTTGACCCCGAGTGCGATGCGGTTGCCGACGTTGATCGCCGCCCAGGCGTCGGCGACGGCGAGGTAGGTCGGACTGTAGACGCCGTAGAGGTCGGCGGCGGCCGACAGGGTGGCGGTGCGGGCGCCGGCGTAGTTGGTGGTCGAGGTCATGTACGTCGTCAGGGCGCGGTACCAGATGGCGGCGGCGTTCTGGATGCCGATGCCCGTGACCGACTGACCGTCGTAGGTCGGGCTGTCGTATGAGACGCCGTTGACGGTCTTGGCGCCGCTGCCCTCGGAGAGCAGGTAGAAGAAGTGGTTGGCGGGGCCCGAGGAGTAGTGGACGTCGAGTCCGCCGAGGGAGGGGCTCCAACTGTCGGCGGAGGCACCGTCCTTGGAGGGCTTGTCCATGTACCGCAGCGGGGTGCCGTCGCCGTTGATGTCGATCTTCTCGCCGACCAGGTAGTCGCCCGGGTCGGCCGGGAGGTTCTCGTAGAACTCCACGGCGGCGGCGAAGATGTCGGAGGTCGCCTCATTCAGGCCGCCGGACTCGCCCGAGTAGTTCAGGCCGGCCGTGGCCGCGGTGACACCGTGGCTCATCTCGTGGGCCGCGACATCCAGCGCGGTCAGCGGGTGGTTGTTGCCCGAGCCGTCGCCGTAGGTCATGCAGAAGCAGGAGTCCTGCCAGAAGGCGTTGACGTAGTTGCTGCCGTAGTGGGCGCGACTGTAGGCGGCGACACCGTCATTGCGGATCCCGTTTCGGCCGTACACCTGTTTGTAGTAGTCCCAGGTGGCCGCCGCGCCGAACGCGACGTCCACGCCGGCGGTCTGACGGTTCGACGGAAGGCCGTCGCCCCAGACATCGTTGTCGTCCGTGAAAAGGGTGCCGGTCCCCGACGTGCCCTGATTGAGGTCGTACGTCTTGTGTCCCGCGCGGTCGGGGTCGGTGAGCTGATACGTCGATCCCGACTGGGTCGTGCCCAGCGGGACCGTGCCGACGTACTGGCCGGTGCCGGTGCCGGTGTCCACCTTCTCGGCGGCCAAGAGCTGTTTGCCGGTGGTGGCGTCGGAGACGACCTGCAACTCACTGGGAGTGCCGTCCCGTTGGACGCCTTCGACGACGCTCTCCCAGGCCAGGACGGGCTTTCCGGAACCGGACCAGATCACCAAGCGGGGCTTCCGCTCGACCTCGGAGCCCTTGACCCGGGCGCGCTTCGAGGCTGCCTCGGCCTTGTCTGCGGCGGCGGCTGAGCGGATCCTCGGACTGAGCGAGGGCACGGCAAGGGTCGCCCGGCTCGCCCTGGTGACGGTGGTGCGACCGCTGCTGTCGTGGACGACGAGATCGCCACCGCGGACGGGCAGGCCGGCGTAGGTGCGCTCGTAACGGGTGTGCGTGGTGCCGTCGGCGTCAGTGATGACGTCCTTGACGACAAGTTTCTCCTTGACGCCGAGGCCGATACGGCGTGCGGTGTCGGCGGCCGAGCTCTGGGCGTGCTTCAGCAGAGCGGTGCGGCGGGCGGGCGTCAGGGACGCCGGCAGGGCACCGACCCGGGGCTTGGCGGTGATTTTCGCGGGGCTCGGGCCGGCAGGGGCGGCGGTGGCGTGGCCGGGAAGGGTCAGGGCGAGTAGAGATCCCAGGGAACTGAGAGCAACGGCGGCGGCGCGTCTGCGCCGGGCAAGGGTGCGGTCTCGCAGGGGCAACGGTTTCTCCTTCGATATGACGGCCCATGGGGGCCGCGGGCGGCACAGAGCGGCAGAGGGCGCCGGTCTGGAGGCTGCACGGCATGCGGGTGGAAGGAGGTGGGGGGTGAGGGCGGGGCTCGGGGTGACGCTGCGGGTGCACCGCGTGGTGAATCTGTCAAGGAATGGTGAACTTCCTGCAGAAGAGTGACACCGCACAGCTGACCTGTCATGCGCCGGTCAACCGATCGGCTGGAAATGGCTATGCAGATCAGGCAAATCGGAACGGACGACGCCGGTTTTCGGCCGCACCCGACGCTAGACAGTCGTCATCGTCGCGGATGTCGACGGGCGGAGACCCGCAGGGGGCGTCGACTTCACGTGCCCACACCGCCGCAATCCGCCAGGACCGGCCCCGTAACGCCGAGTGCAGCCAGGAGCATCGCGACCAGCTGACTCGCGGGGGGCTCAGGGCCGCGAACCCCGCGAACCGGGAACTGCGGCGGAACCCTCCGAACCCGAGGAGTAGGCAGCCATGGGCTCCGGCGTCCCGGCAGAGCAGACACACGCGATGTCCGGCGATGCCCAGCCGGCCCATCCGCCGGCCGGGAAGCCGCGCAGGAGGCTTTCGTCTGCACTTCTCTCCAACTCGCCGTGCGTGCGCCGGCGCACCGAATGGACTGACGCAGAGCTCGGCCTGGTGGGTCAGGTGGAATGTCCACACGGCGCTCAGCGCCACCGACGCTCTCGCCGATGAGGTGGTGGGCGGTGAGGGATGATGCCGGATCAGCCAGTCGAGCATGGTCGCCACCGGCCTGGCAGTCTGGTCGCCCTGGTCGGCGTCACCATCGGCGCGGCGCTCATCCTGAACACCGACGACGCGCGTCACCCGGTCACCGGGGCGACCGTCCTGGCCGCTGTCATGCTCGTGCTGGGCGGGCCACTGCTGCCGGCTTCGGCACGCCGCCGCGCCGTACGGACCGTGCGGCAGTCGGGCCTGGGTGATGTAGGCGCAACTGCCGGGCCGGACCGGGCTGCAGAACGGCACGTGCCCTTCGGTGTCCGTGAGGACCATGGACTTCACTGCGTTCTGCTTGGTCTTGCCGGAGACGAATTTATCCCGAGCCTTGCGGCCTGCGGCTGGGCGTCGCGCGCGGATCTCCGTGCCGTCGATGATCCCGGTCCGACCGCCGGCGCCCAGGTGATCGAGGACCGCGGTGAGAGTGCGTAGTCGGATGCCCGGCGCGACGGTGCAGCCCCGTTGCGCGAGCAGGGGCCGCACCTCGCCGATGGCGCGGGTGAGGGTGGAGCGGTCCACGCCGAACCAGCAGGCCAGCACGTCATGTGTGGTGCCGTGGCGCAGACTCACCAGCGTGGCCAGCAGCCGGTCGACGAAGACGAACTTGTGCTTCGCCCCGGCTCCTACGTCCCGTCGCCTCGGCCGAGCCTTCAGACGTGCCTGATACTGCTCATGCCACAAAGGCCCTACTTCAGCAATGAGTTCATCAATCACAGCCGGCGACAGCCCGGTGACCCGGTACTCCGTCACGATCAACTCACGCGCCCCAGCCCCCATCATGCACAGCTCAACGAGCCACCCGAGCACCGAGCCACGGCCAACCGTGCACGAGGTCGTGAGTCGCGAAGAGGGTGCCAGGGGTGGGCGCATGCTGCTGGAGGGCTCTCACACAATCCCCGGCCTTCTGGATTCAGTGCGCGGCCCGTAGGTATTTCAGGACGGCGAGTACACGCCGGTGGTCGTCCGGCGACTGGTGGAGGTTCAGCTTCTGCAGAATCTGCCGGACGTGGGCCTCCAGTGTCTTGGGGCTCATGGACAGCTTTGCGGCGATGGCCGCGTTCGAACGTCCCTCGGCCATGAGTGCCAGGACCTCGAGTTCCCTCGCGGTGAGGCCGGCGAGCGGGCTGGGGTCGCGCGGTCGCCGCATCAGCGTGGTGACGATCGTGGGATCGATGACGCACTCCCCCTCGATCACGCGGCGCAGCCCATCGACGAGCAGGGCAACGTCCGCTACGCGCTCCTTGAGGAGATATCCCAGGTGTTCGGGTGCGCTGCTGATCAGACGCATGGCGTAGTGCACCTCGAGGTACTGCGACAACACCAGTACGCCCATGGAGGGGTGCCTGGAGCGCAGCTGCTGGGCCGCAACCAGGCCTTCGTCGGTGTACGTCGGCGGCATCTTGATGTCCACGATCACCGCGTCGGGTACGACAGAGTCCAGCTTGCGCATCAGCGTGGCGGTGTTGTCAGCGGTCGCCACCACCTCGCAGCCGGCCTCTGCGAGGAGCCGCGCGAGGCCGTCACGGATCAGCATCGAGTCATCAGCGATCACGACCTTCATCGGATATGCCCCCGTTCGCGATCCCCGTCTGACCTCACTGCTTCGGCCGTGATCCTGGCCACGAGCAGCGTCCCGCCGGTGGCATCACCGCCGACAGTGATGCTGCCGCCCAAGGCCTCGACCCGGTCGGCGATGCCGCGCAGGCCCGATCCCCTGGCGTCGGCACCGCCGCGTCCATCGTCGCTCACGCGTACCACGATGTCGCCCGCCTCCGCGACGACCTCCACACTCGCCCGTGTGGCCGCTGCGTGTTTGACGACGTTGGTGAGTGCCTCGGCGCACACGAAGTAGAGGGCTGCCTCGAGCGGAGCCGGCTGCCGGCCGACCCTGACCGTGACACAGACCGGCAGGCCGGCTCGGTCGGCGAGCAGCGGAACCGCTGCGCCCAGTCCGCCGGCGGTGAGACTTTCCGGCCTGATTCCCTGGGCGAACTGGGCGAGTTCGCGCCGGGCGGTGGCCACCTCGGCCAGCACCTCCGGCAGCACGGCACATAGTTCGCCGTCGGCCTCGGCTTCGAGGGCGGCGAGATGGAGCGCTGCCTGGGCAAGATGGTGTTGTGCTGTGGCGGCGAGCTCTGCCTGCAGTGCCTGCCGCTGGGCGTCCGCCACCTCCACGACGCGGCGGCGAGATGCGGCGAGTTCCGCGACACGGGCGCGGATATCCGCCCTCATCCGCGCGTTGGCGACGGTCAGGCGAAGCGCCGCGATGGCTCCGTCGATCAGATCAGGGTCGTCCAGGACCGCAGGGTCATGGATGAGTACGGCGACGGGTTCGCCCTCGTTTTCGACAGCCGTCTTCACCCGCCCCGCCGGGCGCTGGTCGACGTCGAGCGGCCGACCGGCCTCATCGACGTACGCATGCTGCGACGGTACCCAGTAGCCCAGCGTGAGGCCGGGATCGCCCAGTGCCCTGGCCAGTTGGCCCTGCAGTCCCGAGGTGTCCGTGCGCTGGGCGAGCTGCACAAGGAGGTCGGAGACGGTCGCCTCGCTCCAGCGCCCGCAGTACAGGTCCACCGTCAGCCACATCACCACGAGGCAGACCGCGGTGTCGTAGACGAGCAGGACCGCGCGGTCCGCGCCCCACTCCAGGAGCACATTGGCGCTGCCCAGAGCCAGCACGCAGGCGAAGACCAGGGCGCAGGCCAGCGCCGGCCGGCCCGCCCTGCGGGCCGGTCCTGAGGTACGGGCGAAGACGTCGATGGCGGCCGCAACGACCGTCATCGACAGCCCCACGGCCAGCCACGGCGCCGGTACGAAGCCCTCGTAGACGGCCGCCACATACGCGGAGACGACCGCCGCGGCGGTCGACCGCCGGCGCAGCCGCCCGATCGGATAGGTCAGGTGCAGTTGGACCAGCGGCCCGCGGTGCAAAAACACCAGGCCGGGAAAGGCGCTGCCCACAAACCAGCACACCCCGGCCGTGGCCATCAGCGCACCGACGCGACTGCGGCGCCTGCCCGTCCAGGCCACCGCGCCCGACCCGAGGAGCACCACGCCCACCGCGGCGTCGGCCAGGGACAAGATCCGATCCGGCATGGCGCGCTCACCCGGCCAGCGCCAGCAGCGCGGTGCCCGACAGCCTGTCCTTCGGGATGAACCCCCGCGCGGCACTGCGGCTGAGCCGGTCTGTGTACGCCGTCGCATCCCGGCTTGAGGTGAGGACGACCGCGGGCCGCTGCCGCCCGCGTCCGGTCAGGCGCGCGCAGACCTCGAAGCCGTCAAGGTCCGGGAGCACGATGTCCAGCAGCACGATCTGGGGGTCCAGTCGTTCGGCCGCGTACAGGGCCGATGCGCCGTCCGCGGCCTCTCCGACCACGTCGAAGCCCTCCGCCTCCAGCAGTGCCCTGGCAAAAGCACGGAAGCCTGCGTGATCGTCCACGATCAGAAGCGTCGGGGCCACCGTCCGATGGTGACAGCGTGGAGGGCGGCCGTACATCAGGGCTGCCCCCGATGCACGGCCGGGCC
Source organism: Streptomyces sp. TLI_185 (assembly GCF_003814765.1). NCBI lineage: Bacteria > Bacillati > Actinomycetota > Actinomycetes > Kitasatosporales > Streptomycetaceae > Streptomyces > Streptomyces sp. TLI_185. The sequence goes on along the minus strand of NZ_RKRB01000001.1, from coordinate 10,254,441 downwards.
GGCGTGGGGCCCGCTCAATGGGCCACCGCCGTGCTGACCCAGGGCTGCTGGGATCCGCCGAAGGTCACCACATAGCCGGCGCAGTCCGGGCAGTCGCTCATGTCGAAGTTGTCGAAGGTGAGATGCCCTGCGTCGAGGTGGAAGGTGGCGTTGAAGGTGACCAGTCCGTCGAGATGGATCCGGTCGCGGAACGTCTGGTAGGGCCACCGCTCGGTCTCACCGTTGGGGTCGGTCTTGGTGAGGATGCCGTTGTTGAAGGTCAGGGTCCAAGTACCGTTCGGTGGGCGCTCGGGCCAGGTGTCATATCCCGGCCAATGGCGCCAGTCGCTCTCGGTCATGGTGCGGGTCCACTGCCCTTGAAGAGGGCCGGCAGCGGTGGACTTGGCGGGGCACGAGACGGTATCGGGTCCGACACCGGTCGTCTCCTTGAGGAATTGGATCTGCGCGAGCCAGTTGGCCGTCCGTTTGTCGTTGCGCAGCCTGGCGTAGACCGGCTGCACGGCCGACCTCATGGCTTTGACGTCCGAGGCGGACGCCGACGGCAGCTTCATTCCCATCCTGCACAGGGTGGGAGCGGATTCCCGGTCCTCGGCCCGGGAGGCATCCACCGCCTGCGTGATGGTCTGTTTGAGCGCGTCGGCGAGGATCTCGCGCTGCCGGGCGGACAGCCTGTTGTGGGCTGCCTTGCCCATCACGACCACCAGGGCGCGCGGCCACAGGCCGATGTTTCCGGTCACGTACTTGGCATCGCTCTCGTGGTGGCGGCCGACGACCGCGCCGAGCTGCATCTGTATGCCGCCGAACGGGCTCAGGTCGACGCCGGGGGGCGCCTGGACGGGAGTGGCGCCCCAGGCCCGCAGGCTTTCGTCCATCAGGGCCGAATCCTGACTGGCGATCTTCTCATCCTTGAGGGCATCCGGATTCACCATGGGCTTGCGGGTACCCACCAGGCGCGCCACGGGGCCCGGCAGGACGCCGATGCCGACGAGACCGGCCTTGCGTACGCCGCCGAGCATCTGGGCCGGGATGCCGGCCTCGAACACCTTCGCCTCCAGCTCGTAGCTGTCCACCAACATGGGTGCCAGCAGCGCCTGGAAGTCCGTGATGCCGACCCGGTCGAAGGCGCGGGCCCCCACCCAGGCCATGTCGGCCTTGCCCTTGCGGATGTCGTCGAGCGTCGGCACCTCGGGGCGGGCCTGCCCTTCGCGCCACTCGTCCCGGAACCTGATCCTGATGGTCCCCTTGGACATCTGCTCGACACGCTTGGCCCAGGCCACCAACTGCGGCGGCTCAACGGATCCGCCGGGATTGGCGAGGGTGAGGACGGTGGGCTCGGCGCCGGCATGCCCTCCGGCGCGGTCGGATCCCGTAGCCGAGCATCCCGACGAGACCAGCACCAAAGCCACAACTGCCGCCGTGGCGGCCCACGTTCCCCGTTTCTGCCGTTTCACAGGGGCACCTCCCATCGATGCCCACGACGTTACGATCGTGCCCGGAGCGGGACATCGGGGCCAACCCCGCGGCTGCGCACGGCAAGAATCAGGGACAGCCCTCTCCCGGCGCAAGGGCCATTCCGGGAGCATCGTGTCCCGACAGGTGAGCCAGTCGCCGCCACCCGGGGGACATGCCGATGCCGATACGCCTGCTGCTCCTCGGCCTGGGAGCCGCGCTCAGCCTCCTCACCGTGCTGATCGCCCGGGCGGAGCGGGGCTTTTCGGTGGCGCTCACCACGCCGCACGGCCTGATCGCCCTGCTGGGCGCCGGCTGGACCCTCCTGATCGGCGCGTTCGCTCTCGGCTCGCGACCGTCCGGCAGGCGTGCAGGAATCCTGCTGTTCATCGCGGCATACGCCTGGTTCCTGCCGGAGTGGGACAACCCTGGGACAACGTCGTCGGTCGCGTTCTCCCTCGGGCTCGCCCTCAACGCGGCCTGCCCGGCGGCCGTGGGACACCTCGCCCTTGCCTACCCCGGCGGCCGACTCGGGTCCTGGCCCGCCCGGGTGCTTGTGGTGGGCGGCTACGCGATCACGGTGGGCGTCCAAGGAGTCGGCGCGGCCGCCTACTCCCGGCCCCAGGCGCACGGCTGCCCGCAGTGCCCGCGCAACTGGTGGGCGCTCGCCGACGCCCCGGCGCGCGCGCAGAGCATCGCATCACTGGGCGTACAGGCGGGCACGGTCTGGCTGTCGGCGCTCATCGCCTTCCTCGCCTGGCGCCTGCTCACCTCGAGCCCGGCCGCCCGGCGCTCCACAGGCCTGCCCACGCTGTGCACCCTCGGCTACATCACCGCTGTGGCCCTCTCCTACGTCCGCAGCCTGGACCGCGGCTTCCTCGGCTTCGACGCGCGGGACGGCCAACTGTGGCTGACGCAGGCGGGGACGCTGTCCCTGCTGGCGGCGGCTGCGCTCGCGGACCTGGTCCGCATCCGGCTCAGACGACGCGAGCTGACCCGCGTGGTCATCGACATAGGCGCCACGGCCACCCCGGGCAGGCTGCGCGACGCGATCGCCGAGCGTCTCGACGACCCGGACCTCCAGATCGCCTACCCGGTCGGCGTCGGCCACCGCCACATCGACGCATCGGGCAGCCCGGTCGCGTGGCCCCCGCAGCCCGGCAGAGCCACCACCACGCTCCGCATCAGCGACGCACCCCTCTCCATCCTCATCCACCGTCCCGGACTGCTGGACAGCCCGATGGCGGTCGACGAGCTTGTGTCCGGCATCCACATGGCCCTGGAACACGAACGTCTCCACGCCGAAAGCCAGGCCCAGTTGGCCGACCTGCGCGCTTCCGGAGCCCGCATCATCACCGCCGGCGACGAGGAGCGCCGCCGCCTGGAGCGCGACCTGCACGACGGCGCCCAGCAACGCCTCGTAGGGCTGGCCCTGGGCCTGCGCCTGCTGCGGATCCGCACCACGACCCCGGCTCCCCACCTGGATCGCGCGGAGGCCGAACTCGAGCAGGCCATCACCGACCTCAGAGCGGTGGCGCGCGGGCTCTACCCGGTCCTGCTCAAGGAAGCCGGCCTTGCCGTCGCCCTCGAAGCCCTGGCACACACCCGAGATCTCCGCATCCAAGACGTCCCCCGCGCGCGCTACCCCGACGTCCTGGAATCCACGGTGTACCTGATGGTGGCCCGGATGAGCGAGAACAGGACGACAACGGTCGGCATCGACGAATGCAGCCGACAACTCATCACATCCGTCACGGTGACAGGCGAAATGCCCGATCTCGCCGACCTGACCGACCGCATCACCACGCTCGAAGGCGCACTGACCTCACACACCGAGCACGGCAGCACTCAAGCGATCCTCCAGCTTCCCCTGCCCTGCCCAGACCAGACCGCCGTCGCCCATTCCTAGACGTCTCGGCCAGGGCGGGAGTTGGGCGCCTCCGGCGCCGGCAAGCTGGCACAGGATCGAATGTGAGGGAATGTCAGTTCTGTCGGCCACTGGAAAGAGTGTGGCCGCGTCATCAAGCATGGAAGGCCCGGCACCCTTCGGTGAGCGGCCATCAGGGCAGAGTGACCGTCAGCGATGGCCGCCTGCGATATCCCGGTGGAGATCGTGGATGACGGTGTACGTCTCAGGCAGGTCGTTGGTCAGCACGTGGGGCGGACGCGGACGAACGCACCGTGGGCGAGCATGTCCCGCTTCAGCTGCGCAGCGGAGAGGGTGTGGCCGCGCCGGGCGAGCGCGTCGCGCACCTCGCCGGGCGTCAGGTGCCGGTCGCAGCGCGCGAGGTACCGGGCCACAAGCTGCTCGCGGGTGGGATAGGCAGGGGCCTCCACCACCAGGAGCGAGTCGCTGAGCGCCTTGTGCTCGGTCATCCCGGCGTTGGCCACCTCCAGCACCGACTTTGTTGCCTGACCCACCCGCGACAGGCGCCGGCGCCAGTTGTCTCGGGTCAGATAGCCGTTTTGGTAGCACCACGACAGCAGGCCACCCACAGCGACCGTCGCGGCCAGCGGGTTGCCAGAAGCGAGGACCACCAGGCGGTGAATGCCCGCGCCGGACAGCTGCAGTGCCCAGTCGATGACCACCAGCGCGTTCGCACCGGTGGCCTCCAGACCGGCCATGCGCATCACGCTCTGCACGACGGGGATCCACTCAATGACGGCGAACCCGAAGCGGGAGAAGACGCTGTCCTGGGTGACGATGACGCTCGGGGCGAGGAACTCCGCGAGCGCCATGATGGGCGCGTCGTCCGGGTCGCCCCGGTACTTGCGCGGGATCTCCCGGTCGCCCCGCAGGATGCGCCGGGTCCGTGGGGAAAGGTGGTCGCGGATCTCCAGGTCGACCACTCGAAGGTTGGGCAGGATCTGCTGATCAAGCACGCGGCGCACCTGACGCTCACCCAGGCCGCCACCGGCTCGGCGACCGCCACAGCGAAGGCACGGCGCGGACGGCCTGGGCAATTGCCACAACGAACGCTGGCTGAGGCAGAGCTGAGCGCCTCTCGCCCCGCTGACGTTGCCCTTGCCGCCCATCCCCCCTGTGGCGTCCGCACACAGCTCAGACGGTCTGCGGGTGAGGAGATCCATCGAGCAGGTGTGGGGTCGTCCACGAGCGGCCGGTGGCCGTTTTCAGGGCTCTGGCCGCAGTTCCGTGAATGCTACGGCCGAGGAGCCTCGGCCGTGCCGTCGAAGGATGTCGTCGACGGCTGCGTTCCGGGACCTACTGGGGTCGGCCCAGCTGGTGGGCGGGCTGATCATTCCGTTCGGCGTCGGCCTGGGCAGGCAGTGGCAGCGTCCAGGTGTAGGCGTCCGGGTCGAAGGAGTCCAGGCGCTGGACGAGCCTGGCGGTCGACCAGGGCCAGCAGAAGGTGTTGATACCCGGGAGACCGAAGTAGTAGCCGGTGCCGCCGGCGTTGTAGACGGTGCCGCGTAGCGCCTCGTGCAGGGCCTGCTGGTGGGCTGTTTCGGCCTCGGGCTTGACATCCAACGCGAACGCCCCGCTGGAGCGCAGGTGGTTGAGTGCGGTGGTGACGTAGCGGAGTTGGGCTTCGAGGACGGTGGGGACGGCGGTGGTGCCGGTGAGCAGATTGGGGCCGATGAGCAGGAAGAGGTTGGGGTATCCGCTGACGCTGGTGCCCAGGTAGGCGCGGCGGTTGTCGGCCCACGTCTGGGCCAGTGCGCGGTCGGTGCCGTGTAGTTGGGGGGCCAGGGGGATGTCGCCGATGATGATCGCGTTACGAGCCCTTACGCCCTTTTGGAAGAAACGCGATCGAGGAGTTCACCTCCGACAGTGCCGAGTAGACCTTCTTCCGGTTCAGTTTCTTCATCGTCAGATCTTTTGACCTCACCGTTCCTGCTTTCAGCTTCAGCGGTAGCCTTGGGGCGAGCACTTGACCCCTCGGGGGTGGGTTTTTGCATAGCGACCGCGGATCCACCAGCCACTCCAATCGCGGCAAGCAGGACAGGGGTGGCGATCAAGATGGCGAAGACTCTACGTGCACGCATGGTTTCCCGCCTCGTCTAGGACAATGTCGCCACCAAGCTACCTCGGCAATCATTCCGAAAAACCGCTCAGCGAACTACTCACTCGCACGGCCGAGCGCGCTACCCCTCTGCGAGATGGTCAGATTCACCCGCCTTGAATCTCTCGATCATGGCGGCTATCTCCGGGCGCGTATAGAGGAGGGCCGGACCGTTGGGGACCTTGCTGTGGCGGATGGCGATGCCGTTGTCGTAAGCGGCGAATTCGACACAGTGAGCCTTTTCCAACCTCTTGCACGGGCTGGGCAGTTGGCCTGACAGAAGGATGAAGCCCCTGGTAGATGGGTTTTCGACCAAGAGAACCGTCCCCACCAGAGGCTTCGCATGCTTGTCTACCCGTCCGGAGTCGACGTGTCCAGTTCTGCCCTCCGCTTCCTCTCGGCCCGCCTGAGAACACACCGTCACGCTCTCGGCACCCGATGGCGGCGCCTGAGCGCGGGCCGACAGGCCCTGCTCACCCTCACCCACCTCCGCAACGGCCCAGCCCTACGCCCAGCTTCTGCCGATCGAGCGGATCGCCGCCGACCGTCCCTTCTACTCGGGCAAACACAAGAAGCACGGCATGAACGTGCAGGTCATAGCCGACCCGAAGGGCCGTCTCCTGTGGGCTTCACCAGCCCTGGCAGGTGCCGTCCATGACGTCCGGGCCGCACACGAGCACGGTATCATCGACGCTCTCGTCCAGGCCGTCCTCACACTCCATCTGGCCAGCTCAGACTGAGGATGGAGAAGGCTCACTACCTCCAATGCAATGCGATGCCACTCCGATAGCACGTGTTTCGATGGTGTTCGAAAGGATGGCCGGTATCCACGGGCGGCGCCTACGGTGTGACGCAAAGAGGTCGACCACAGCGAGTTGCATCGGTCGACCGAGTGGCAGGTCCTCATGGGCGTCTGCTCGAACTGGCGTCACAGTGGGGCCCCAGGCAGGGAGACTTCTGGATGCAGTTGCTCAAAAGGCACGTGACCCGTACAGCTGTGGCTCTCACTCTTGGGATTGGCGCGCTCATCGGCGGCTCCAGCACTGCTTCAGCTGCCGACGTCCATCCCCAGTACGTGACCTACAAGTGCGATGCCGGGCGGGCCTGCGTATACGATACTTCCGGAGGTGTCTGGAATATGGACGGCTGTGGAGACAACTGGATCTACGGCCGTTTCAACTATGCCAGGGCCCACGGCAACAGCTTCACGGTGTATTACGTGAACGGCACGTGGGATTTCGTCTGGGCAGGGGGTCAGCGGACCCTGGACGGCAGCAATTACGTCGAGCGAGTGCACGTGGATTGCTGAGCGCTGACGACAAAAGCAGCCCCCTTCCAGCTTTGAGGAAGGGGGCTTCCTTCTTGGCTGGCCTCTCTTTTCCTCACCCTGTGCACGTCGGCGATTGGGTCCCTCCGTCGGAGCTTCCGAGAAAGGGAGCCTTCTCCATCCTCAGACCGTGTTTGAGATCTACCGTGGCTCGTTGCTGGTGTGATCGTTGAGCATGCCGTGAGCGGTGCTGGGGGCGGGTATCCGTCGGACTTGACGGACGAGCAGTGGGCGCTGGTGGAGCCGTTGCTTCCGCCAGCGAGAGTGGGGCGCAAGGGCGGGCGTCGGGAAAAGCATCCGCGGCGGCGGATCGTGGACGCGATCTTCTATGTCGTGCGGACCGGCTGTGCTTGGCGGCAGCTGCCAAAGGACTTCGCGCCGTGGCCGACGGTCTACTGGTACTTCACGTGGTGGCACGACGACGGAACGGTCGAACGCATCCACGACGCCCTGCGCGGCCAGATTCGCGAAGCCGACGGCCGTAACGTTGAGCCAAGCGCGGGCCTGATCGATTCGCAGTCCGTCCGTACTGCCGACACCGTTCCCGCTGTCACCAGGGGATTCGACGCGGGCAAGAAGGTCAAGGGCCGCAAGCGGTTCATCGTCACCGACACCCTCGGCCTGCTGCTGGCCGTGCACGTCGTCGCGGCGAGCGTCCAGGACCGCGATGGCGGCCGCCGACCACTGCTGTGGACCCGCCTCGACCACCCGGGGGTCAAGAAAATCTGGGCGGACCAGGGCTTCGCCGGCCGCCTGGTCGACTGGACCACCACCGTGCTTGGCCGGGAGCTGGAGATCGTCCGCAAGGACCCCGACCAACGGGGCTTCCAAGTCCAGCCGAAGCGGTGGGCAGTAGAACGTACCTTTTCGTGGCTCACCGCCCACCGACGCCTGGCCCGCGATTACGAGACCATTCCCGCCCGTTCCGAGACGATGCTCCGCTGGGCGATGATCGGCATCATGGTCCGCCGCCTGACCCGGGTGAGGCCGGCTTCCCGAGCGGGTCGGCGCCCGTTGACCCGAACTTCGGCCTGATAGCCAGGCGCGGGCAGCAACATCAGTCCGGCTCAACTTCTTCTCCGATGAGCAACGTCACCATCGTTTCGAGGCGCTCGTCGCTGACCTGCGGAACAGTCCAGTTGTTGCTCCGCGCGTGCTCGATGAACGCCGGGTCGAGCTCAACGTGGTAGCGCCCCACGTAGTGGGCCAAGTCGGAGTACCACAGCCAATGTCCGTCTGTGAGCAGGTGCAGTCCTCCGATGAACGCGCCCATTTCGCTCAGCACGTCAGGCACGGCTGAAGGCGTGGCGACCAAGGTCGCGCCGCCACGCAGGTACCGAACCAGATCGCCTTCACACCTCGGCGCCGCCATGCGCACAGCAGCTCGGATCGACGGCCCCTCCGGGCTGCCGTACTCCAGCTCCCTGAAGCCGCCGACGAGGGGGAACTTGTCGGAGATCACCTGACCGAGCCTAGAGCACCCTCCGAGAAGCCACCGACCTAGATCTCAAACGCGGTCTCAGTCTGAGCTGGCCAGATGGAGCGTGAGGACGGCCTGGAGGAGGCTCGTGATTCGGGTGGTCGAGCAGCGGAGCTTGCGCAGGAGCCGCCAGGACTTGAGGATGGCGATGGCCTGTTCGACCAGTGCCCGCACCTCCGCATGGGACCGCGCCGGACGGGTAGACAAGCATGCGAAGCCTCTGGTGGAGACAGTTCTCTTGGTCGAAAACCCATCTACCAGGGGCTTCATCCGTCTGTCAGGCCAACTGCCCAGCCCGTGCAAGAGGTTGGAAAAGGCTAAGTCTCCGTCGCCTCCGGAGGCGGATGACTTCTGCCAAGTGACGGCCATCTGGGCCGCTACTCGGTGCCGTCGGCTTCCCAGGTGAGCGCCAAGAACTGGATCGGTATCTACCCGACGGGCGTCAGCCCCGGCAAGCAGGCTTCGCTCACCTGGTCCTACGCCCCCAACGCCAGCGGCGCCCTGACCTTCCCGACGGGCAAACCGGGCGGCGCGGGTACGTACGACGTGTACTACCTCGCCAATGACGGCTACTCGGTGCTGGGCGGCCCCTTCTCCCTGACCGTCGGCTGACCGGCCACGACGACGGAACGCCCTCCCCTGTGCCGACCGTCCTGTTCGACAGGAGGCGACGCACGGCACGTCGCGGATGGTGCTCTGCCACTCGGCGCGTCACAGTTCGGATCCGACACGTCGGCACACATCGGTGGCCATCCGCGATGTGTCGACGCCGCAGGTCAACAGCCCGCGTGCGGCTGGGGCGAGGTTGCGTACGGGCCCAGACGTACGTCATGGACCAGCAACGCAACGACGTCGTGCCGATCCCGAACGGGCCGTCCTTCTTCTGCAGCTGCCAGTCCCCGCCTGGCAGAACGCCATGGAGCGACCTGCGGCACTTCGTGCCGCTCCACGCATAGGAAGCCCGGCCGGTCCTTGGCCGTCACGAGCTGGCCTTCTTCCTGGTCCAGGGGTGAGAGCCCTGCCATCCTCGCCCCAGGCGTCCACCAGCACTCCCGTTCGTTGTCCTCCCCCCTCGACAGCATCGGAATCGGTGAAGTTGAGTGTCCATCCGCGCGGATGATCCCCCCTGGCTGTCGACCAGCCAGGGCCTCGCCCACGGCGGGGGCGCATTGAGTGCCGCCGCCTTGGCCACGACCTGCTGTGCAGTGCGACCGGTGGGCGGATCGGTGGCCAGGACGGTCTCACCGGGCTGAATGGTCTCGATGTCCCTCGGGCTGGCGTTGGCCACGAGCACTTTGGTGACAGCCGGGAAGCACGGGGGTGCAGCCCTTGTGTAGCGGGCGGCCCTCAAGGCCTCCAGTGCTTCCATTTCTCGTTCGAGGTACCTGAACTTCGAGCTGAGGAGAAGGTCTTCGCCGAACTGGAGGCAGGATTCGCCTGGATGCCTCGGTCGGACATGCAGGCCCCGGCGGCTGGATGCGGGCACGTGATCCGGTGGACACCGCTGGCCCATTACGCACTTATTGCACAGAGGATCTTCACCATTCCCGACGTGAGTTCATATGATGCGGAGATCAACAGGCCCGGCCGGAGGGAGACTTCGGCGGGCCTCTCACGTTCCCGTGGGGGATTCATGCGCATACGCGTCGCGGCCGCCGTGGTTTCCGGTGCCGTCGTTCTGTCCGCGCTCGCTCTTCCGGCTGCCGCTCAGGCGGCGGAGCGAGCGAGTGTGTCGGCGAAGCTGAGCTCCTTTGCCTCGAGGGCCGTTCGGCCGAACGATTCGTTGGGCAACACCAAGTTCTCGAACGCGGTCATCAACGGCGGCAAGGACATCGTTCTCGGCACCACCGGCACGAAGTCCGTCACCGTCACGTACACCGCCACCGACCAGAACGGCGTCGCACTCACCGAGGCCTTCCTGTGGCAGGGCACCGACAGTTCGACCACGGACGGCATCACCGGCGGCCTGGGCACGGATGACGACCCCGACTGCACGGAGACCGCGACCCAGGGCGTCTACCACTGCAAGGCCGTCTTCAACATCCACCCGGCCACCGACATGAAGAACAACGGCGTGGCCGGTACCTGGAAGCTGTTCCTGGGCGCGTGGGACCTGTACGCGAACGCCAGCTACAACGACGACGTCGCCACCGCCTCGATCAAGAAGCTCTCCACGCTGACCGCCGACGCCACGCCCGAGCCGGTCAAGCAGGGCAAGACCATCACGGTCACGGGCAAGCTCGCCCGCGCCAACTGGTCGACGAGCAAGTACGCGGGCTACGCGAACCAGCCCGCGAAGCTGCAGTTCCGTAAGAAGGGCAGCAGCACCTACAGCACCCTCAAGACCGTCAAGACCAACACCACCGGCGTCCTGAAAACCACCACCACGGCCACGGCCGACGGGTACTACCGCTACGTCTTCGCCGGCACCGGCACCACCGCCGCCTCGACAGCGCCCGGCGACTTCGTCGACGTCAGGTAAGCACCGCGACACCGAGCCACCGAGGAGCGACCACGGCGGCGCCGAACTCAACGAATCGGCGCCGCAAGGCCGCCTCGGTGGGGGCCACCGCGGGAGCGTTCACCCTTCGTAGCCCGAACTGAGCATCCTGGGCCGCCAGGCGGTGGCTGTTCGTCCTGCCGGTCGTGCTGGTCGTCGTCGCCACTGTCATGGCGCTGCGATCCATCCCGGACTCGCGCGCCGTGCCGGAGCACGGGTTGGACACCGTCGGCTCGCTGTCGTCCGTGGTCGCAGCGGTCGGGCTTGTCTTCTTTCTCCATGAGGGCCCCCAACGAAGCTGAAGGACGCCCGCGACGCAGCTGAGTCTCCTCGTCACCGCCCTGGCCGCTGCCGGATTCGTGGCATGGGAGCTGCGACGGCAGCCTCCACTCCTCGACGTCCGCCTGTTCAGCGAGCAAAGTCTCGCGAGCGGTTCGGTGTCGCTTGCGATGGTCTTCGGCGTGCAGGCAGGTATCTTCGTGGCCCTCTTCCCTTACTCCCAGGCGGTGCTGGGCTGATCCGGCGTTCGCGCCACCCTGGCGCTCAAGCCGACGGCGCTGCTGATGATGTTCGCCTCCAGCCTCGCCCGCAGGCAGCCGCACGCATCGGCACACCCGCTGCGACTTCTACGCCCCAAAGGACTCCACGAGAGCCCAACTCCTCGAAGCCAAAGGCAACTTGCAGAAGATGGCCGTCTCCATCCCGCTCACCGAGGACGAACAGGCCGCCCTCACCGACGGCAAGGCCGCGATCGACCAACTGCTCAACAGACTCGCCGATACCCCGACCCCGACCGGGCCAACACCCCAAAAGATCACAGCACCCGGCAGCGCTCAGCTCCTACCGATCGTCGCTGTCCGTCAAGGCAAAGCAGCACAATCTTGACAAATCCGTTTCCACGGCAGGGCCATTCACCTGACGGCCCTGTCGCGTGTGCGTCGCTTATCGGTGCGTGCGGAGTCCGTCGAGGATGAGCGCGAGCATATGGGGTGCCCGGTCCTCGGGGCTGGACACGGCGCGCCACAAGGCGCCGGTGAGTTGGAGGAAGTCTCCTGGGTCGGCGTCGGGGCGGATGCTTCCGTCCTTCTTGCCCGCGTCGAGAAGCTGAGCGATCGCGGCGATGACCGGGCCGTAGCTCTGTTCGCTGATCGCCTGGTGCACGGCCGGGGTGAGTGCGTCGCCGAGGCCGTGCTTTCGCCGCATGGCCTCGACGAGGTCCATCGTCCAGTGCCGGAGGGCTTCCAGTGGGGGCATCTGTGCCAGTAGGTCGGCCACAGCGCCGGTGATGCGGGCAACCTCGTCCTGGTTGACGGCCAGGACGAGCGCCTCGCGTGTGGGGAAGTTGCGGTACAGAGTGCCGGCGCCGACTCCGGCGCGCTGGGCGATCTGGTTCATCGACGTGCTGCCGTCCGCGGCGAGCGCTTCGCGTGCGGCGGCGAGGATGCGTGCCCTGTTCTCACGGGCGTCTGAACGGACCACGGGACCTCACGTTGCTAAGTGGAGAGTTCTCCACTACGTTATATGGAGAGCTCTCCACATACTTTAAGGAGCGTCATGCATTACATCAAGCTCGGCATGACCGGCCTCGACGTGTCTCCGATCGCGATCGGTGCGATGACCTATGGCGAACCCGACCGCGGGCATCCCGTCTGGTCGAAGGGCGAGGAGGACGCGCGCCCGCTCATCAGGCACGCACTGGAGGCGGGGATCAACTTCTTCGACACCGCGAACATGTACTCCAACGGCTCCAGCGAGGAGATCCTCGGCCGCGCGCTCAAGGACTTCGCCGATCGCGATGCTGTGGTGATCGCCACGAAGCTGCGCCACCCGATGCGGCTGGGACCCAACGGCCGCGGCCTGTCGCGCAAGGCGATCATGACCGAGGTCGACCACTCGCTGCGCCGCCTCGGCACGGACTACATCGACCTCTATCAGATCCACCGCAACGACCACGCCACTCCCTGGGAGGAGACCCTCGAAGCACTCAGCGACCTCGTGAAGGCCGGCAAGGTCCGCTACCTCGGCGCCTCGTCCATGCACGCCTGGGAGTTCGCCAAGGCGCTGCACCTGCAGAGGCAGCACGGCTGGGCACGCTTCGTGTCGATGCAGGACCACTACAACCTGCTCGCCCGCGAGGAGGAGCGGGAGATGATCCCGCTGTGCCTGGACGAGGGCGTCGGCACGATCATCTGGTCGCCGCTGGCCCGCGGCCGTCTCGCCCGCGCGTGGGACGATGCCCGTTCGACGGCGCGCTCCGAGACGGACGGCGCTTACGCGGACCTGCTCTACTCGCCCGAGCAGGAGGCGTCCAACCACGCCATCATCGACGCGGTCGGACAGGTCGCACGCGCGCACGGCGTCAGGCGCGCACAGGTCGCGCTCGCCTGGCTGCGACGCCAGCCGGTCGTCACCGCACCCCTGGTCGGCGCCGGCTCGATCCGGCAGATCGACGAGGCCGTGGCCTCTCTCGACATCGAGCTGACCGACGAGGACGCGCGCGCCCTGGAGGCCCCGTACACCCCCCGCCACGACTGGCAGGGCGTCTCCGACGAGGCCGAGCTGGAGGCCATCCGCAAGCGCGTTCCCGGCATGGCTCTCGTATGAACCGCACTACCGAGAGGCACCCCTTGATAGTCGGATCCCGAGCTGAGGGCACACAGATGGCACAGGTACTGGTCACCGGAGGGACAGGATTCATCGGGAGCTGGTGTGTCCTGGCCCTGCTCGACGCCGGGCACACCGTCCGCACCACCGTCCGAGACCTGCGCCGCGCACCGGCTCTGCGCTCGTGGCTTCACGCGGCCACACCGTTCGACGACGACCGTCTGACGGTCCTCCGCGCCGACCTCGAACGCGCCGAGGGCTGGGACGACGCCGTCGCCGGCTGCGACTTCGTCCTCCACGTCGCCTCGCCGACCCTGCGCCGCACCCCGGCGACCGACGACGGGCTGGTGGCCCCGGCACGAGAAGGCGTCCAGCGGGTGCTGCGCGCCGCCCGCGACGCCGGCGTGCGTCGGGTCGTCCTGACGAGCGCCTTCGGCGCCATCGGGATCGGGCACCCACCACGCTCGACCCCGTTCACCGAGGAAGACTGGACCAACGTCGACAGCGACATCCCGCCCTACCAGCGCTCCAAGACGCTCGCCGAGCTCGCCGCCTGGCGGTTCGTCGCGGACGAAGGCGGTGGGCTGGAACTGGCAGTGGTGCATCCCGTGGGGGTCCTAGGACCACTGCTCGGCCCCGACGACCCTCCCTCCCTGCGCCTGGTGCGCAGAATGATCGAGGGACGGGTGCCTGCCTGCCCTCCCTTCGGGATGGGCTTCGTCGACGTGCGCGACGTCGCGGATCTGCACCTGCGCGCGATGACCGATCCGGCAGCCGCCGGCGAGCGCTTCCTCGCAACCGCCGGGCGCAGCCTGCGGGTTGTCGAGATCGCGCGCATTCTCCGTGACCGCCTGGGAGAACGCGCCGCCAAGGCCCCGGACCGCGAACTACCCGTGTGGCTCGCACGAGCGCTGGGCACCGTGAACCCGGAACTGCGACTGCTCAGGCACCAGCTCGGCCGGGATCTCGACGCCACAAGCGCCAAGGCGGAGCGGCTTCTCGGCTGGCGGGCCCGTCCCATCGAGGACACCATCGCGGAGACCGCCGAGAGCCTCCTCGTCCACGGCGTCGGGAAATGACCGGCTCGTAACCGGCCGACGCGGCAGCATTGAGGCACCGAAGGTGCGTCGGACTGGTGACCCGGAGCGACTGTGTCCGTTAGTACTCCAGCAGGATTTCGCTGTCTGACCTGCGGGGTTGGCTGGGCGGCTGGAGTGTAGCGGGTCTTGGAGTGGTGAGGGGTGACCTTGCGGAGGGCGCCCCTCGAACGTATGCCGTCGCCGCTGGTAATGGCAGCGTCGAGGAAATCTCCCGATGTGATCACCGAGCGTGCTGTCGAGCTGGGACCTGGAACTGAGCGACCTCTTCGTGGCCATCGGCCACCGTTTCCGCCGCGTCGAGCTCCGCTGCCGCATGCGTGACTATGTGCGCGAGCTACTCGCCCCGGTAGCCCGCAAGAACAGCTGGCAGTTGGCCGAGCAGGCAGGCCACTCCACTCCCGACGGACTGCAACACCTGCTCGCCGGCGCGAAGTGGGAGCCCGACGACATCGGCGACGACCTGCAGGAATACGTCGCTGACAAGCTCGGTGACAACGATGGAGTCCTCATCATCGACGACACCGGCTTCACTGACAGTTATTGAAATACGGGCCCCGGGCCGTACCGAGCACTGCCAGATCGGCGTCTTCGCAGCCTACGCAACCTCCCGCGGCCGGGCCCTGGTTGACCGCGAACTGTACCTTCCCAAGTCCTGGACCGCCGACCGTGACCGCTGCCGCGCTGCCAAGATCCCCGACGCGCGCGAGTTCGCGACCAAGGGCGAACTGGCCGGCGCATCGTGCTGCGTGCCCTCGCCTCGCCGCTGCCCATCGCCTGGGTCACCGCGGATTCCTCCAACGGACAGGAGAGTCGCTTCCGTCGGTTCCTGGAACAGTCGGGCATCGGTTATGTGCTGGCCGTGCCCAAGTCCCAGTTCATCGTGGGCTGTCCCCGGATCGAGAGCCTGTTCGCGCAGGCGCCGGACGAGGCGTGGCAAAAGGCTTCGTGCGGAGACGGGGCGAAGGGACCGCGCGTCTACCACTGGGCGGCGGTGCGGCTGCCGGCCGTTGCCGAGTTCGACTACCAGGGCGAGTTTCCCCACCGGATGCGGTGGGCGCTGGCCCGGCGCAGCATCAGCAAGCCCGACGAGATCGCCTACTACCTCGCCTGCGCCTCTTTGGCGACCAACGCTCGGGAGTTGGTGCGGATCGCCGGGTCGCGCTGCGCGATCGAGGAGTGCTTCCAGGCCGCGAAGAACGAGTGCGGCCTCGACCAGCATGAAGTCCGCCGTTACGTGGGCTGGCACCGGCACATCACCTCGCCATGCTCGCGCACGCCTTCCTGGCGGCCACCACGCACCAGGTCAGAGAAATGGGGGCGGAACCGGTGAGACAGCCGGGCCATCGAGCTCACAGTGGCGGAGGTTCGGCGACTCCTGGCAGATTGTCGGCCCCGGCCCCCGCACCTGCGCGGACACCGAGGCCGACGCTACGCGATGAACTGGTCGAACTGGCGTCGGCGACGCCAAGCAGTCGCCCGGCGCTGCCATTACCAGCGGCGACGGCCTACGTTCGAGGGGCGCTCTCCGTACGGTCACCCCTCACCACTCCAAGACCCGCTACACTCCAGCCGCCCAGCCAAACCCGCAGGTCAGACAGCGAAGTCCTGCTGGAGTACTAGGCGTCTTGGACGAACTTGTAGGTGAGGAAGACCAGGCCGTCACCGATGGTCCGGGTGTCGACCAAGCGCATGGTCTTCTTGCCGCCGGCCTCGCCGAAGAATCGTTCGCCGGTCCCGAGCACGACCGGGAAGACGACCAGCCGCACCTCGTCGACGAGGTCGTGCTCGATCAGCGTACGCCCGAGCCGATAGCTGGCAGGGACGACGATTTCTCCGTCCAGCTCCTGTTTCAGCTTCGAAACCTCGGTCACAACGTCGCCCTTGAGAACCGTCGAGTTGTTCCAGTCGGGTTCCTTGAGGGTCGAGGACACGACGTACTTGGGCATGCTGTTCAACCGGTCCGCAAGCTCGCCACTCCGGGGCAGCCACCGCCCCCGGAAGAACTCGTAGCTTTTGCGACCCAGCAGCCATGCCTCGGCGCGTAGCGCCTCCTCGAGCGCGACCTTGTTCCACTCTGCGAGATCCTTGCCCCCGAACTGGACGAACCAGCCGCCCAGCTCGAAGCCCTCCTGACCATCCGGGTCCTGGACCACTCCATCGAGCGAGACGTTCTGCGGTCCGCTCATCACGATCTTTCCCATTCCGCTCCTCCTTCGCGCCTGCGTGGTCGTCGGCCACGCAGGTACAGGCGTCGCGACGCTGGGAAACTGGGCGCCGGCCGACCGCCCAGTTCGCCCCACGGCCAGCGCCTATACAGGATGGAAGTGCGGCACGACGCGGGGAGAAGGTGACGGTGAGGATGGCGGCAGCCGATCTGATCGCAAGGGCGCGGGCCGGGGACGGGCAGGCGTTCCGGGAGCTGACCGAGCCCTACCTTCGAGAGCTGCACGTGCACTGCTATCGCATGCTCGGATCCTTCGAGGACGCCGAGGACGCCCTCCAGAACACGCTGCTCACCGCCTGGCAAAGCCTCGGCGGGTTCGAGGGACGCGCCTCGCTGCGCACCTGGCTGTACCGGATCGCCACCCATAGGTGTCTCGACGCGCGCCGCGCGGCCAGTCGGCGCCCGGCCAAGGAGTGGGACGTGCCAGGCGTCGAACCGCCCGAGCCGACCCGGCTCGGCGAGGTCGTATGGCTGCAGCCGATTCCCGGTACCCTCCTGGAGGGTGCGGTCGAGGTGCCGCTCGGCCCGGAGGCCCGCTACGAGCAGACCGAATCCATCTCGCTGGCCTTCGTGACCGCCCTTCAGGTCCTGCCGCCCCGCCAGCTCGCCGTCCTCGTCCTGCGCGATGTCCTGGGGTTCCAGGCGAGCGAGGTGGCCGGCATGCTGGACTCGACCGTCGAATCGGTCAACAGCGCCCTCAAACGAGCGCGCGCCAGCCTGCAGCGCAGCCGACCGCCGACCGGCGACCACCAGCCGCCTCCCCCCGTCGGCTCACCCGCCGAGGACGCGATCGTGGCGAAGTTCGTCCACGCGTGGGAGTCCGCCGATATCGATGCGCTGGTGGTCCTCCTGACCAACGACGTCTTCATGTCGATGCCACCGATGCCCTTCGAATACCAGGGCCGGGACGTCGTGGCCCGCTTCTGCGCCAGCCTGTTCGGCGCCGGCCGCAGGTTCGACCTCGTCCCCTCGCGAGCCAACGGCCAGCCGGCATTCGGGGCCTACCTGCGTGACCCCAACGGCATCAGCCACGGGGTCGGCCTCTACGTCCTCACTCTCACCGGCGATCGGATCTGCGCCATGACCCGATTCGACAACAGCGTGCTCCCATGGTTCGGGCTGCCCCGATCACTCCGGAGCCGATAACCGGATCATCAACCCTTCACGAGGGAGGACCGCTGCACGACCCCGATCCCGCGGTCCGGTACAAGGCCGCCAAGGACTGTTGCGGCTGCGAGGACAGCCACGTCTCCGTCCGCTTCGACCACCAGCAGGGCCCGCGCTATGCCGACGAGGCGTTCCGCACGTGCTTCGCACGCCCGGTCACCCACTACCGGCCGCATGCCGCCCGGCTGCAAGACGGGATGCTGCTGCGGGAAGCGGCGAAGCCGGCCGGAATCCCATCCCTGTCCCGGCCGCGGCGGGCCCACCCGTCCGCACCGTCGCCGGCTGGATCACCCGCCATCCCGACACGCTCACCGAAGACAGATCACACAGTCCAAGGCCATACGCGCCGCCCGCCCCGAGCTGGAAAACGCGCATCGACTCGTGCGTGACCTCGGGCAGATGCTCACCTTGCGCACCGGCCCTCTGCCGCCAGACCGGATCAACAACGCCCGCACCGCTCAGCTCCCCGGCATCACCGGCCTGAACCTTCCCCTTGATCGTGGACACCTGGAGACTGGGATCTGAGGTTCCAGAGGAAGTAGCACCAGGTGGGAAGCAAGTACACGAAGCGGTACACCGAAGAGTTCAAGCGGGACGCGATCGCGCTCGTCGACTCCTCGGGCAAGACGGTCACGGCGGTGACCCGGGAACTCGGCATCAGCTCCGAGTCCCTGCGCGGCTGGTACCGCAAGGCGAAGGCGGAGCAGGGCGAGGGCGCTGCCGGCGGATTGAGCAGTGCCGAGCGCGAGGAGCTCAAGCGGCTGCGGCGGGAGAACCGCGAGCAGCAGACGATCGAGATCCTGAAAGAAGCGACCGCCTTCTTCGTGAAGGACAACGACCGGTGAGCGAGTTGTGCCGGTTCATCCATGCGGAGAAGGCGAACTACCCGATCGTTCTGTTGTGCCGGGTGCTGCATGCCGCCCGCTCCTCCTACTACGCGTGGCGCGAGGGCGAGGCCGCCCGTCATGCCCGGCAGGCCGCCGACGACGCGCTCGCGCACGAGATCACGGTGCTGCACGTCGCCTCCCGCCGCACCTACGGTGTCCCGTGCATCCACGCCGAACTGCGGCGTCTGGGGCGACGGGTGAACCGCAAGCGCATCGCCCGCGTGATGCGCGAGCGCGACATCCGAGGCGTCACCCGGCGCAAGCGCCGCTCGTTGACCCGGCCCGACAAGAAGGCGAAGCCGGCCCCTGACCTGATCGGCCGCGACTTCCACGCCGAGCGGCCCGGGATCAAGCTGGTCGGCGACATCACCTACCTGCCCACTGCCGAGGGCTGGCTCTACCTCGCCTGCTGGCTGGACCTGGCCACCCGCGAGGTCGTCGGTTATGCCATGGCTGATCACCACCGCGCAGAACTCGTCGTGGACGCCCTCGACATGGCCTACGGCCGAGGGAACCTGGAGCCCGGCTGTGTGATCCACAGTGACCGCGGCAGCGAATACACCTCTACACAATTCTGCGACCGAATAAGGGAGTTGGGGCTGCGGAACAGCTGCGGACGTACCGGATCATGCTTCGACAACGCGGCCGCGGAGAGTTTCTGGGCCCTGCTCAAGGAAGAGATCGGCACGCGCATCTGGCCCGACCGGGCCACCGCCCGCGCCGAGGTCTTCACCTTCATCGAGACCTTCTATAACCGCCGCCGCCTGCGCAAGCACAAGACCTTCGGCTACCTCACCCCGGCCGAGACCAGGCAGCGGCATCAACACGCCCTCGCGGCATAATCGACGAGTGTCCAAGATCACGGGGAAACTTCAGCCTCCCCCAGGGCTTGACCGGCGATCTGGAGGCCGTGGCTGCCGGGCTCACCCTGCCCTGGAACTCAGGAAGCACCGAAGGCGCCGACAACAGGATCAAAAAAGATCAAGAGGCAGCTGGACGGGCGAGCCGGATTCGAACTACTCCGCAAAATGATCCTGCTCCAGTAACCCCTCCGCGACCGCTCCCCAAGATCTGTGCCAGAACCCAGATGGCACCGCCCCAGCCAGCCGACGCCCGCCACCCCCGACGTCCTGGCCGCCCAACGCCGAGAACGTGCCCGCATCCGCTGCGAGAAGGGCATCCGCTGGGGCGGACGCCCCCTCGAAGCGGCAGCTTGATGAACCTGGCCGTCTTCCCAGCCACGGCATCAGGTGAGTGGCGGTGCCACCTCGGCTGCGACCCACTCCATAGCCTTCTCGACATGTTCAGCTGCGACAGGCAGCCACAGGGTGCAAGCGGTGAGCCCTGCCTCGGCGAGCCGCCCGAGGTCGTCGGCGACACTCGCTGCAGTGGGCGCCTTGCCTCCGAGCGGCCGTCCCGGTGGCGGAATCGCCGCGGAGAGACCGGGCGGAGTAAGGAACGCGGCCGACGCGAGCGTCAGCCGGTCGGCGTTCTCTGCGCCAGCCAGGTCACTCAGGCGGCGCCGTACCTCGGTGACCTCTGCGGCGTCGGCGCCTGTGCCGTACCAGCCGTCGCCGAACCGCAGCGCACGGCGCAGGGCAGCGTCGCTGTGGCCGCCGACCCACACGGGCGGACCGCCGGCAGTGACCGGAGGCACTCCCAAGTGCGCGGCGCGCAGTGTCGTGTACGGCCCGTCGAAATCTGCGGGTCGCCGGGCCCACAGGGCCTTGGCGGCGGCGAGGTGGTCGTCGGTGCGTGCACCGCGTTCACGGGCGGGTACACCGACGGCATCGAATTCGTCGGGGTTCCAGCCGGTGCCGACGCCCAGGATCAAGCGACCACCGGACACGACGTCCAAGGTGGCCGCCTGGTTGGCGAGCACCAGCGCCGGGTAGTACGGCGCGACGAGTACGGACGTCAGCAGCCGCAGGCGCGTCGTCGCCCCAGCGACGGCCGACAGCAGAACAAGCGGGTCCGTGTCGAGGCCGAAGCCGCTGTCCAGTAGGCGGTTGCCGACCGCAACGTGGTCGAAGCCCAACTCTTCAGCATGGCGTGCGGCGCGGAGCACGCTGGCTCCGTCATCGAGCGGCCAGCGTGGTTGAAGAGAAACGCCGAGGCGCAGCTGGGACATGAAGTTGCCCTTCGATGGCAGTCCAATGGCGACACGACGATCACCGACCGACCTGTCGCCACACCCAACTCCCGCACCACCCCATTTCATCCCCGGCCGGGACGCAGCGGATCGCCTGTGACTCCGTATGCCCCTCGCAGGCCCACGCCATGAACTACGTAAGCCGGTCAGCCTTCCCGGTCAGAGCAGCAGCCGCGACATCCCCCCAAGCCCGGTTGCACGGGTTTCACGGCACGACGGCTGTTCTGTCAGCACCTGGGAAAAGATCACCACAGTGAAACGATCGTCATCCGCACCCACGACGGATCGGCCCTGCTGCACAACACGAGCATCGACCAGGTCGTGGTCTACGACGCCGGCCAGATCGACCCCCGAACACGTACCGGCTGGAGCGTCATGGTCACGGGCCCGGCCACCCCGATCACCGACCCGGCGCAGGCAGCCCGCTACCGGCGCCTCCTCGTCCCCTGGATCGAATGCGACAACAGGGCCTCCTGGACCGCTCTTTGGCGTAAGAACACCTTCGAGCTACCAAGAGGCCCTGGTTTCATGCACGGCGGCCGCTGCACTCACCCGATCGAGACTCCCGTTCGACCGGTGCCCCTCAAGATCGGAACGACAACAGCTGAGCATTCTGACAAAGCACTGCCCGGAATCCATCGGGGGCTGCGGCCGCTGCAGTCGTCGGACGATCCAGATCGCGGTTGTCCGGGGTGCGCTGTTCCTGGGTGAAGCGCGCCCCCCTTCGCCCATACGTCGAGGCATTGCGGGGGCCTAGCCTCGCACTATGGACACAGACAAGGATGATCCCGCCGCCGAGAACGCACTGGGAGGCTTCCTGCGCGCACGGCGTGCCCGGTTGCGCCCCCAGGACGTGGGAATTCCTGCCTCCGGTCGGCGCAGGGTGCCTGGGCTGCGCCGTGAGGA
The DNA here is from genome assembly GCF_003814765.1 of Streptomyces sp. TLI_185. Classification (NCBI taxonomy): domain Bacteria; kingdom Bacillati; phylum Actinomycetota; class Actinomycetes; order Kitasatosporales; family Streptomycetaceae; genus Streptomyces; species Streptomyces sp. TLI_185. The sequence continues at coordinate 10,232,620 of NZ_RKRB01000001.1, read as the reverse complement.
GGTCGCCACGCTTGCCGGGGTGAGTACCGACTATTACATGCGGCTGGAACAGGGCCGCGAACGGCATCCGTCGCAGCAGATACTCGAGGCCGTCGCGCGGGCCCTGCGGCTGGACGACGAAGCGGTGGCCCACCTGTTTCGCGTGGCCGGCCCGAGGAACCGCCGGACTCGCCGTGCGCCGCGCGTCGAACGCGTAGCCCCGCACATGCGGCGACTCCTCGATACGTGGAGCGGCACGCCCGCCTTCGTCCTGGGCCCCGCGTTGGACATCCTGGCCCGCAACCGGCTCGCAAGCGCCCTCCACGCCGGTTTCACCCACTCCGACAACCTGCTGCGCATGACGCTCCTGGATCCGGCGGCGCGGCATTTCTACCTCGACTGGGATCGGGCCGCCGAGTCGACCGTGGCCGCGCTGCGGCGGTCGGCCGGTATCGACCCCGATGACGCCCGGCTGAGCCAGCTCGTGGGCGAACTGTCCATGAAAAGCCCCGACTTCCGCGTTCTGTGGGCGCGCCAGGACGTGCGCGGGAAGACACGCGAGGCAAAGCTCTTCCACCACGCCCAGGTCGGCGACCTGGAATTGCACTACGAGTCCTTCACCGTCAACAGTGCCCCCACTCAGCAGCTCGTCGTCTACCAAGCTGAACCCGGCAGCACCTCCGCCGACGCCCTCGCCCTTCTCGGCTCGCTCATTGCCGGCCCCGTGCCCGCACCGGACACGGCGACGGGCGTCCTCTCCGACTGAAGGCACGCTCGCGGCGGTATGAGGCCCAGCCCGGCCCCGCGTTCCTGAGTGTGTGCCAGGGCTGGGCCCACCGCTCCCCCAACCCCGGGCGGATGCGAAGGAGGATGACGCCATGACCCGGACGGTGAAGCCGGGAGAGTTGCCCCGTCTGCGCCTAGGCCGGCTCGCCCCGGCCGAGGCAGCAGTGCCTATGGCCTTGCGGCGGGGCATGCCCGTCTGCGCGGTGAGGTACCGAACACGCGCGCGCCTCGGACCGGCCCCCCTGCCGCCTGAATCCTGTAGACGGCCGACTACGCGGCTGCGACATGCCCGCGCCACGCGCTGCCGGCCGGAACGGCGCGCGCGGCCGCCGGCCGGACGGCCCGGCGGCTCGGTGCCGCCGCGTGGTGGCCGGCCCGGCCGCCGGTCGGCGGAGCGTCGGCGAGGCGATGTCGGCGGCCGGACGTCTGGACGTCCCGTCCATCAGCGGCCGGCATTCCCCTCGCCCAGGGTGGGGTCATGTTCGACCAGGTTGGTGCCGTGCTCGATCAGGTTGGGGTCATGAGCGACAGCACTTTGTTGGGAGACACCCTGAGAGCACGGCGCGAAGCCCTCAAGCCGCAGGACGTCGGCCTGCCGGAGCACGGGCGCAGGCGAGTGCCGGGGCTGCGCCGCGAGGTGGTCGCCATGCTCGCGGGCGTGAGCTCCGACTACTACATGCGCCTGGAACAGGGTCGGGAGACCAGCCCGTCGCCCCAGATGATCGACGCGATCGCCGCCGCCCTCCGCCTCGACGACGAGGCACACGACACCTGCGCAGACTCACCCGGGGGCCCCAGGAGCGCCGCAGCGTTCCCGCCGGTCACGACGGGATCAGCCGCCAGCTTCTCCAGCTGATCGACAGCTGGCCCGACACCCCCGCCTTCAACCTGGGACCAGCCCTAGACATCCTGGCGTACAACGCGCTCGCCGCGGCCCTGCACGGCGGATTCCAGCGGTTCGACAACCTTCCCCGCATGGTCTTCCTGGACCGGGCCGGGCGTACCTTCTAACGGGCCTGGGACAAGGCCGCGAACTCGTGCGTGGCCGAACTGCGCGCGGCCTACGGATACGACCCCGATTCCCCGCGGATCACCGAGGTCGTCGACACGCTCTGCTCGAAGAGCCCCGAATTCGCCGAACTGTGGGCACGGCACGAGGTGAGGGGCAAGACGCAGCAGGCGAAGAACCTCGCGCACCCCGAGGTCGGCGCCCTGGAGATCCAGTTTTCGGCGTTCACCGTCCACGGTGCCCCGCACCAGCAGCTGGTCGTCCACCAGGCCGAGCCGGCCAGTGCCACCGCAGCTGCCTTCACCGAACTCCGGTCCCGCTCCGGCCGAGGAGGATCCGTACAGTGGTGCAGGGAGAATCCGGCTGGTCGCGGCCGGCCGGCCCGTCCTGTGGGCCGGCACCGACGTCCCCGGCCGGGCCACCTCCCCCAAGGCGGGCATCCCGGCCGCACCGCAGGTGACCGGCAGCCCATGGGTCGGCGTCTGGATCGACAGGAACGACTTCCTGCACCAGCAGCTCACCGCCGACGGCCGCTACGACGAGACCCGGGGCGGTCGCCCGCACGCCTACCAGGGCCGTTTCTGGATCGACGGCGACCGCATCGACTACCTCGACGACCTCGGCTTCTGGGCCTACGGCGAGTTCCAGGGCGACGAACAGCACCACGAGGGCTACGTCATGAAGCTGGGCTGACCTCTGCGCCCATCGGCGCCCCCCAATCCCGATCCTGGGTGCGCGACACCTGGGGAAACCGCGACCTGGTTGCCGTAGCGGGCAGGGCCGAGGCTGGTATTCGAGCAGCCTCGGCCGCCCCCGGCGACCGGCCCTCCCAGCCCCCTCCCGCGGACGGGCCCTTCTTCCAGCCCTGTCCGCCGTACGGAAAGAAGACCTCACATGAACGTCAACGACACCACCAGCGCAGCCGTCCTCGAAAAGCTCCGGTGCCGCCCCGCAGAAGGACGGCGCATCCTGTTCACCGGCGCGACCATCGTCACCATGGACCCCGGCCTCGGTGTCATCGAGCGCGGTGACCTCCTCGTCGAGGGCGACACCATCACCGCCGTCGGCCCCGACCTCAGCGCGGGCGACGCCGTGGTCGTCGACGCCACCGGCACCATCATCAGTCCCGGCTTCGTCGACACCCACCGGCATGCCTGGGAGGCCCAGCTGCGCCGGATCATGCCGGACGTCGACGACCTCGGCGGCTACGTCATGGCCACCCTGGCCGGCTACGCCACGGTCTACCGGCCCGAGGACATGTACATCGGCACCCGGCTGGCCGCCCTCACCGCGATCGACAGCGGCATCACGACCATGCTCGACTTCTCCCACAACTCCCGCACCCCAGAGCACTCCGACGCCGCCATCGAGGCCCTCCGCGACACCGGCATCCGAGGCGTGCACGCTTCCATGGGCCCGCACTTCGGCGAGTGGGACCGGCAGTGGCCCGGCGACCTGACCCGCGTCAAGGACCGGTACTTCAGCAGCGACGACCAGCTGCTGACCCTGCGCCTGGCGACGCTCGCCACTGACGAGATCGCCGGACCGGCGCTCGCCTACGGTCCCGAACTCGCACGCGTCGCAAAGGACTTGGGCATCGGAGTGAGCGTGGACGCCGTCTTCGGAACCTCCTCCTCCGAGGCGATCCTGCGCTGGGCCAAGGACGGCATCCTCAGCCCCGACGTCACCCTCATCCACGCCACCGGACTGACCCCCGAGGCCTGGAAGGCGATGGGAGAGACCGGCACCACCGTGGCGCTCGCCCCCACCTCCGACGCCCAGATCGGCCTGGAGACCGCGATCCCCGCCGTCGACGAGGCCCTGTCCGTCGGCATCCGCCCCGGACTGAGCATCGACGTCGAAGTCGCCCTGGCCAGCGACATGTTCACGCAGATGCGGGCCCTGCACGCCATCCAGCGGATGCGCGCCGTCAACGCCGCCTACGGCACCGACCAGCAGCCCCACCGCATCACCACCCACGACGTCCTGGACTTCGCCACCCTCCAGGGCGCCCACACCAACGGCCTGGCCGCCGTCACCGGCACACTCACACCGGCCAAGAAGGCCGACCTGCTGGTCATCCAGGCCGAGGACCTCAACAACATGCCGCTCAACGACCCGATCGGCACCGTCGTACTGGGCTCCGACGCCCGCAACATCAGCGCCGTCCTCATCAACGGCGAGCCCCGCAAGTGGAACGGCCACGTCCTGGACGTCGACCTGTCCGCCCTGCGCCGCGAGGTCAACGCCTCGCGCGAGTACGTGCTGAACACCCCGGCTGCCTGAGCATCCCCCTTCACCGTCCCCCGGCCAGCCACACGCCGGCCGGGTGACCTACTGCCCCGGCGGCGCCATCGGCCGATCGCGTCGCGCACACACGGGGCCGCCACCAGACGCCCCTTCTGGAGTTTCCATGTCCCACCCCACCACAACCCCCCAGGCCGCAGCCAAGAGCAGCACGCCCGACCAACCGCCCCGCTGGGCCCCGGCCGCCCCGACCACCTTCCTGCTGACCGCGCTCGGCGTCCTGATGGCCGGCCAGATGCACACCGTCCTGGCGCTGCTACACCCATGGCCCCCGCGCTCGGCACCACACCCGGGCAGGCCATCTGGACGGCGACCGCGTTCGGCTTCTCCTACGCCGCCGGCTTCCTCCTCGCCGGCCCGCTCTCCGACCGCTACGGACCACGCGCCGTGATCACCGCAGGACTCGTGACCGCCACGGCGGCCACCGCCGCGGTCAGCGCCGCCCCCAACCTCCCCACCGCCATCGCCCTGCGCAGCCTGCACGGACCGACCGCCGCGACCTTCCTCGCCTGGTGGGGTGGCCGATGGTGACGGCCGGCGCCTGTCCGGTATTGCCCGGCCTGTGGTGAACGGCTTCGGCCGGACGCTGGCCCGCAGGCCCGGTTCTGTCGGCGGTGTGTCGCTCCAGGCACTGGCCACCGACTCAGCCGTGACGGACGAGCTTGACCGCGGAGACGAGCACGATCACGGCCAGCGCTGGCATGAGTCCCTCGCGCGGCCAGCAGGCCGCCGCCTCACACCTGCAATCGCCATGCCAAGCGGCGGCGCATCACCCAAGGGCGGCTCATTGATTGGCGAGGACGTGCGCCCACGGCTCGTCGATGTCGGCCAGGCCCAGCACGGCGACCACGTTGTCGAGCATTCCCGCGCCGAACCAGCGCCGCACGGCGTCGTCGTCGCCCAGCAGTTGGCGGACGGTGTCGACCTGCTTGGCGTAGCACCGGCGCACGGCCTGTGCCACCAGCGGCTCGCCGACGGCACAGTTCGCGTGCATGAGGAAACGCAGGATGTTCCGGTCCGCGACGAGCGCCGCGTAGGCGTCGCGTGCGGCATCCAACGCCGCCTCGGGTCCCGGCCCGGCCGCACCCGGCGCCGGCGAGTGAGCGACCAGCGTGTCGGTCATCACGACGGACACGTGGTCGACCACCGCCGCGAACAGCGCTTCCTTGTTCGGGTACAGGCGATACAGGTATGGCTGCGAGACGCCGACCCAGTCGGCGATCTCGTGCGTCGTCGTACCGTAGAAACCCTTTTGAGCGAAGCACTCGACCGCGGCGGCCACGATGGCCCGACGGCGTTCGTCGCTCTTTGTGCTGGTACCGGCGGCAGGCATGGGCGTCAGTCAAACACGGCTCCGCTCAGCGCCCAAACGTCACACTGAGGTCGGAGTCGGACGGCACGTCGTCGGGGGTGAGCGCCTCGATCGCCACCAGCGGGTTCCAGTAGTCCAGGTAGTGGGTGATGCGCCCGTTGTCATCGGTGCGCACGACGGAGATGCAGGTCTGCTCGTACGGCTTGCCGGTCGGCAGCGCCGTGCCCTTCGAGCGGAACTCGGCGATCACCAGACCCGGATCGACCGTGTCGTGGAAGACCAGGTCGACGAACTCCACGTCGAAGGTCTCGGGAAAACTGCTCATGTGCGCGACCAGCGCGTCTCGTCCGGTCACCCGCTGAGGCACACCGGCCGGCGCGTACGGGAACTCCAGCACCGCGTCCGGGGCGAACAGCTCCACCCATTCCTCGACGCGGCCCGCGGCGGTCAGGCGCAGGTGCTCGGCCAGAGCGTGGCGGGCAGCGGCGCGGCGAGCGGCGTCGTCTTCCTTGACTGTCATCTTCACTCCTACGTTAGTGGTCGACCTATAACCTAACACGCCGGCAGCCGCTACAGGCAGCCGGAAAGGAGGTACCGCCAGGGGGTCAGGCCCGGCCCACGTACATAACGGCGTCCAGCCCCCGTTATGGGGGGTGGTGCCACCGGGCCCGAGAGGCGCCGTTGGAGACGCCGATGAGAGGTCCGACTACCGCCTGGCCTGGTGCAATGCCCGGCCGCTTGCGGGCGGCAGGTCTGCATGACGTGGATGCACGCAAACGACGCCGAAGCCCTGGCCAGCACCGCACGAACCCCGCTCGGGAGGATGGGTTGGACGGCATCGACGACGTGGGCGTCCTCCTCGGCCTGGACGACATGGCAAGCACCCGGGTCATCACGGATCTCGTGATCGAGCAAGGGCCGGTCGAAGCCGGCGAGCCGCAGGTCATCATCGAAATCGGCAGAACGGCCTCCACCTGGCGGCCCTTCGGCCTGCATCCCTTCGTCAGGGCCTACATATCCGGGGGCTCCGAGTCGTGGGAGCGGGGAATTGCCGGCCGGATCGTCAAGGTGTTCAAGAAGGCGCACTTCTTCAATGCCCGCCTCGCGAAGTGGCTGGATCGCCTTCAGGTGGCGCTCCTCGTCACGGCATCGTTCTGTGCCATCTACGACCGCGAAGGCATGGGTGGTTACGTTGGCTTCGCGGCGATCGTCATGTGGTTCGTCCTGTACGAGGTGGACAAGAACGTGACGCAGACCATGCTGATCAATAACCCCAAGTGGCTGCTGAGAACGGTTGCGCACAGTAGCCAGAACCACCGGCCGACTAGCGGCGGGGGGCCTGGAGGCACAGCGTTCGTCATGACGGTGGTCGGGCTCATCGCCACGTGATCGCGACCCTCGTTGCTCTCCTCGACTACTTCTTCCCGCGTAGCTGAGCGGGCATCGCGAGACCGCGCGTCTTCATGCTCGGCCCGAGACGGGAGTCGAAGACGGGGACCGCCTTACGCTTGGGAAGCAACTCGGTGTCAGCGAACTCGCTGTGCGGCGTGCTGGACGACGTGGTCGAGGGCATCTCGTACCGCGGCCGCGCGGGCACTCACCTCGGCCCGGTCGACGGCGCGGTGCACGACGTCGGCTTCGTCGAGAATCCAGGCGAGCCCGGGCAGCCCTAGCCGCTTCCGGAACCTGCGGACCTCGTCCGCTTCGCTCCCTTCGGTCCTGCGCCGCCCCGCTCGAAGCCGTGGCTGTGCTCGACCTTGGCGATGTGCAGGGAGTACCGCTCGTACCAGTGCTCCCGCCCGTACGCCTTGGCGGCCCGGTGCTCGGTGTGGTTGCGCCATTCCTCGATCCCGGCCAGATCCCGGAAGTAGGCGACGGTGACGGAGAGCCCGCCGGGCGTGCGGGCGGAGTCCTCGCCGAGGAACCCGGGAACCTCCTTCACCAGCTCGCCCATGCGCTGGGCGGTCTCGCCGTATCCGCCGTCCGCCTCGGTGCGCAGGGAGGTGAAGACGACGGCGTAGTAGGGCGGCTCATGGGCCGCGACAGGTACAACGCGTTGATCGCTCATGTCGTTCACGATCGTCCCGGGCCCGACCCCTCGTCCACCCTCCTTGCCGAAAGGGATCCACAAGGGATCCAACTCTTGACCCTTCAGCACCGCTCCGCGCCGCTGCCTGCTCCGGGCCGGCGCCCGGTGAGTCTTCGCGGGCGCAAGGCGTCGCTGCCTGGTCACGGCCCGAGGACACGGTGCGGCCTGTTGGTCGGGAACGAGGCGTCCCTCGTGGTGCGCTGCTTCAGACAGGACGGTGAGGACCGAAGGGACTATGACTTCTCGCGTTTACGTATGGCTCCGGGGCTGCGCAATGCCCTGCTGGCCGCGTTCGTGAAGCGGACGGCGCCGGGGGCCGGGCTGACGTCCCTGTGGTGAACAAGGCGCACGGCACGGTGCTGCGGCTGGACCGCTACCTGATGACGCTGGCCTGGCCGCCGACCGAGTTGGAGCATCTGATGGGATTCCAGAATGCGGCCCTGTCCGCACTTTCGTGAACCACAGCGTCTGGTGCGCCAGCAGAGACAGATGCGCCGAGCACCTCGTCTGTCGGCCGTAAGGCATGCTGTTGCGGTGAGTGATCCTTAACTGGCATGGCAGGAATGGCTGAACAGCCTGGACGTGCCGCGGAACGGTGCCGCCGAGTGGCTGTGTGCCCAGTACAGCGCCCTCGGCGTGACCGACCTCGTCGACCTGATCAGGTCGGAGGTCATGGAAGACCTTCCTCAGCTCGCGCGATTCGTCCTCCTGCGCAGCCTGTGGCACCGTGCGATCGACGGCTGGACCGAGCCAGGCCCTGCTCGACCAACTGCCCACCGCGCAACACCTCCTAGCCGCCGGAACGGACCGCGAGAACCTTGTTCGCCTGGTCCGAGCCGTGGCCTACGAGGCGGTGTTCGCGACGCTCAACGAGTTGGACGCCAGCGGCGATGTAAGCGTGTCGGGCGTAAACGCCGGCTAGGCGGTCATGGAGCCGGGCGAAGACGGCTCTCCGACTGAGCGGGCTCTGTCGGGCCTGCATGAAGACCTCTGACCATGGATCCCAGCGGGCGCGGCGGAGCCGACCTCTGGCAATGGGGGCGGTGCTGTGGGCTGATTGATGCAGGTCACGACCGGGGGAGGATGCGCCTCGCTGGGCCATGATCCGCGACGACACCTCCTACGAACTCCGTCCCCCGATCCCCACCACGGCTTGACGAGCGTCATTGGGAAGTTCCTTAAAGAAACATGGCTCGCTTGGCGGTCGGCCGCCGAAGTTCGACCCGATTGACTACCGCGAGCGGCACGCGGTCGAGTGCGGTATTAACCGCCTCAAAAGACACCGGGCCGTAACCATGCGGTATGACAAATTAGCGGTTCACTACGAGGGCTGTGACCAGCACATTCGATCCACGCCTCAGTCCGGGAGTTCCTCGCCCTTTCGGCGCCGGTGGGGCATCACGAGGCTGGTGCCCGGGTAGCCGCCGTCCGCGATCGTCATGGTGCGGCCGACGGCGGCCTTAACTCCGGATTCCTCCCATGCCTTGCAGTCGGCGCGGTTGCCGGGCAGCGGCCGGCCGACCACGACGACCAGACGACTGTCGGCGTCGATGACGACCTGGTGGTTGGTGGAGTACCGGTAATTCTTGGACTGCTCGGCGACCGTGTGGTCGCGGGTGGGCACCAGGGTGCCGTCCACAATGAGCACGGCATCCTTGCGGAACCGCTTGCGCGGCCGGAGGGCGAGCAGGGGACCGAGATGCCCGATGATGCGGTCGGCCCCAGACTTTGAGACCCCGAACAGCGGGGCGAGCTGCCGCAGTGTCAGGTTCGTGCGCCAGTACGTGGCGACCAACAGAACCCGGTCCTCGAACGGCAGCCCCCAGGGCCGGCCCTTGCGGACTGGGTCCGCGCCCTCACGCTGCAGCGCGGTGATCAGCTTGCGGAACTGCCGCGGGCTCAACCCGGTGAATGGCGCTATCCATGAAGGTTCCGACGCCGCAATCACTCCTGTCACGACAAGATCATGGCATCGTCTCCAGCGAGCCATGGGGGGACGACCGACAGAGTTCGGGCCCAGAGATACCCTCGGACGATGTCGAATCGGGCGGTAGCAGCTGGAGTAGGTCTTGCGCGGGTGATGGCGCACTGCGGGGGCAGCCCATCAGCAGCCGTGCACTATCTGGCGGATGCCATCACCTCCGCACCTGAGAACCCCGAGCCCTATACGGTTCTTGCCGAGTTGTGGAGGGACAAGCCGTCGGAGCTGGCCGAGGTCGTTCAGGGTGCCGACTCGTTGAGGACGGTACTGGCGCAGTCGTACATCAGCTTCCTTAAGGGCGACATGGACGGCGCGGCGCTGGCGATCGGATCGGTCACGGGTGTGCGACCCGACATCGCCTGGGCCAAAGCTCCCTGGTTCAGCGATGAACGATTTCTCGGCGTGGTGAGTGCTGATGCGCTGGCCGAGGCCGCAATGCGGACGATGGACTATGGCCATGATCTGGACACCGAAAGCATGCGGGAACGTCTTCGGCCCTGGTTCGAAGCCGTCGACGTGATCTCTGCCCGCCAGCCGTTGCCGGAGGCGTTGGCCAAGATGGCGATCTTGCTGCGGGCATGCGGTGTCACCGATGCGTCCTTTGCCCTCTGCGACCAGGCAGACTCCGTTGAACGGATCATGCTGACGGAGGTTGTGCGAGCGGGCACGTGGCGCAAGCTGGGTGATCTTCAGCAGACCGTGGCGGCGTTCGAGCGCGCTTTGGCCCTGGAACCGGCCAACTGGTCGCTCTACCTGGACCTGGCCGATGTGCGTGCTGAGCAGGGCGACTTCACCTCTGCGGTCCGGCTGATCGATCAGGGGATGAGGTACGAGCCGACTGAGCTCTCACTTCGCGCGGCCGGGGCTGCCTACCGTGCACGACTGACCGGCTCGCGTGCCGATCTGAACGAGCTCATCGAACTGGCGCCGAATCTGCCGAACGACTCGTACCGGGACCTGCTGATTGATCACGCGTGTGCTGGCCCCGCGCTGCCTGCCGAACTCGTGGCTGCGGCCCGGCGCTTTCAGAACCGCTGAGGCTCCGCTCCTCCGCGAGCAGCAGCGCCAGCCAGCAAGTGCCCAGCAGCGCGACCGGAGCCTGAGTTGCGGCGCGACTGCCACGGCAAGGGCGACGGCGTCCACGCCTTAACGCTTGGCGTCGCCCGGCTGCACAACCCACTCTCGGCCGCATGGCTCGGAGCTCCCCAGTGCAGGGGATCCACCTGCTGCAGTCGCAGATCAGTTACGGGACAAGTCTTAGCTTGGCGTTTATCGACTGTGGTCGAACATGGCCTCGAACTTGCCGACATTTTGGGCCGAGTGCCTGACGTGAGAACGGCCTTCGCCTGATCCTGTGCTCCGTCACAGAGGCACTTGACCAGTACGAAGGCCGTAGCAATGAGTCTGCTGCAGCGGGATGTCCCGCGGGATGCGTTTGCCGAACTGTCATGCTTCCGGACGGAGTTATACGCCTGCCTGACCCAGAGGCCCGACGCCCTGTTCGAGCTGAGTGACGCCCTGCTGTGCGCAGACGGCCCGGTGAGGACGTTGGTCGAACTGTCCCTGGCACCTGAGCATCAGCGTGGTCATGGTGCGTTGTACGGCGGGCTGAACCGCGGGCATCTGGATCTCCCCCGGCTACGCAGGGCACTGGCGGGGCTGCCGCTTCCACGGACGGCAGAAGGGCGGCTGGTCCTGGCAGTCGATGTCAGCAACTGGCTGCAGCCGGATGCGAATACCAGCCCGGACCGGCTGTTCTGTCACACCTATGGTCGAGGCAGGGGCTCGGCCCAGATGATCCCCGGGTGGCCCTACTCCTTCATTGCTGCTCTGGAGCCGGGACGGACGTCGTGGACTGCCATGCTGGACGTGGTCCGGCTGTGTCCGTGAGACGACGCGATCGCCGTCACCGCCGCCCAGGTCCGGGAGGTGTTCCAGCGGTTGTATGTCGCAGGCCAGTGGCAGATCGGTGACCCACCCGTCCTGGTGGTCGTCGACGCCGGCTACGACGTGACCCGCCTGGCTTTCCTGCTCGCGGACCTGCCCGTTGAGCTGCTGGGCCGGATGCGTTCGGACCGCGTCCTGTACTTCCCGCCCCCGCCGCAACCGACGGGGAAACGCGGGCGCAAGCCCAAGCGCGGGGCGGAGTTCGCGTTCGAGGCTGCGGCCACTCAGCCGGTCCCGTCCGTTACCACGGTGACCGACACCAGCCACTACGGGAAGGCCGTCGCCACTGCCTGGGACCGCCTGCACCCGCTGCTGGTCCGGCGCTCGGCCTGGGCCGACCACCCCGAAGGAGAACTGCCGGTCATCGAAGGCACCGTCATCCGTCTTCAGGTCGACAATCTCCGTGGCGACCGCAGCCCCAGGCCCATCTGGCTGTGGTGGTCGGCCACCGCCGCTTCTGCCGGGGATGTGGACCGGCTCTGGCAGGCGTTCCTGCGCAGGTTCGATCTTGAGCACACCTTCAGGATGTTCAAGCAAACGCTGGGGTGGACCGCTCCCAAGCTTCGCGAGCCGGCCGCCGCCGACCGCTGGACCTGGCTCGTCATTGCCGCCCACACCCAACTCCGCCTTGCCCGGCCCCTCGCAGAAGATCTCCGCAAGCCCTGGGAGCGGCCCGCGCGCCAAGGGCGTCTCACACTCGCGCGTGTCCGTCGAGGATTTCGCCGCCTCCACGGGAAAACCCCTCAGCCGGCCAGCGCACCGAAACCCAGCACCGCAGGCCCCGGCCGGCCAACCGGCATGAAGAACAAACACCGTGCACGCGAGCACCCCGTCGGGAAACAGGACAAACCAAACCGCACGACAGCCATCACAAGCAGCAAAGCGGCATAAACGCCAAGCTTAGGGCCGGCATGACGCCCGAGGCGGCGATCGTCACCTACCGCAGGCTCTACCTGCTCACGCTCGGCAGCGCGAGCTTCGTCGACCACCGCGACCCAAAGGCCGCCCAGGCCGCCACCCGCCAGGCACTGGGCGCCCTCGATCCCGAGGAATTCCCGGAGCTGACAGGCCACCTGTCCGCGGTCCTGACCGCCGTGGTCGACCACGAGGTCTACTACGGCGCCCTCCGCCAGCTGATTCACGCCGCTGCCCCGGCACAGGCAAGCGCCGAAGGGAGTTGGGCGTGACCATGCAACTGAGCCGGGCGGAGGAGGCGTTCACTGCCCTTGCCGACCACTGCCTGCAATGCGCCCAGTGCAAGCCCGACCTCGATACAGCACACCCCGAGACCCGGCGTTGCGAGAAGGCGGAGGAGCTGTATCGGGCGTGGAGGTCGGACTGGACACAGGGGCCGGCGGCGTTGAAGGCTTGCGCTCACGAGCCGCCTTTCAGGGGCTCTCCCCCGGATTTTCGAGCCTGTCGCCGACGGCGCACACCCGCAGCTGTCGATGTGCCAAGAGGCGTGCGCTGGCTGTCCACCCGTCCGACTTCGGCCTGTCGCCCTGCTGCGCGATAAGGCATCCTCATGCCCATGCGAACGGGGGACGCACGTGTCGGCGGCAACAGCAGGCGCGGACACTACAGAGCATGGGCCCTGGCTGCGGGAGCTGTCGCTGCCGTTGGACTGATCTTCGCGAAGTCGTCTCACCAGGGCGGTGGAGCGAGCGCAGAACACCTGTTGGGAGTCGTCGGCACCGCCGTGGGCCTCGTCGTCGGTGTGGCGTCGCTGTACATTTCGTGGCTCGGCTACCGGGCCGACCGGCGAGAACACGCCGACAGCCTCGGCCTGACGGCCATGACCGACGAACTGGCGTTGGCGGTGCGCACCCAGTGGCAGGCTGAGGCTAGAGTCCGGCGCCTCGATGAACCGTACGCACTGCCGGTCCCTTGGCGGTCCGCCCGCGCCGACCTGGTGGAACGCTGGGCCATTCTCGTGCGTACGTCCATCGGGGCGCCCGCCGACTGCGCCGCACTGCCGCCCGCCTGGGCCAGCGGCCCAGAGGGCCTGGCCGGCAGCGACGGCGAGATCGTCGAGGTCTTCACCACCCGCGTACCGGGCAGACGCCTGCTGATCCTCGGTGAGCCGGGCGCGGGCAAGACGATGCTGCTCGTACGCCTCCTGCTGGGCCTGCTCCAGTCGCGGGAGGCGGGCTCACCGGTCCCGGTCATCTTCCCGCTGGCCTCCTGGGACCCCGACAGCCGGGAACTCGACGCATGGCTGGCCGAACGTCTCGCCACCGACTACCCAGGCCTTGCCTCACCCGCTCCGGCCGCAAGCGGACCCGGGCAGGTCACGTCGCGCGCCCGCGCCCTGCTGGACCAGCACCTGATCATTCCCCTCCTCGACGGATTGGACGAACTTCCCGCGCACACCCGAGCGGTGGCCCTGGACGCCGTGAACCGCACCCTGCCTCCGGGAACCCCCCTCGTCCTGACCAGCCGCACCGCCGAGTACCGGACCGCCGTCGATCCGCCCGCCAACGCAGGCGTCCCCGTGCGCCTCACCGGGGCAGCCGGCATCGAACTCGACACCGTGGCCCCCGAGGAGGCGGCCGCCTACCTGCTCCGCGACGCCGGCGGAGAAGGCACGCCTTCCGCCGAGCGGTGGCGGCCCGTGCTCGACCTCCTGCCCACCGATACCCCCATCGCCCAGTCCCTGCAGACGCCTCTGACGCTGTTCCTGGCCCGAACGATCTACAACCCGCGCCCCGGCGAACGCCTCACGGCGTTACCCGACCCGGCCGAACTGTGCGACACCACCCGCTTCCCCACCGCCGCAGCCATCCGCGCCCGGCTCTTCGACGGCTTCGTCCCCGCCGCCTACCGCCCCCTTCCCGGCCATCAGGTGCGATGGACCAGCGCCCAGGCCCAGCAGACGCTCACTTTCCTGGCCCGGCACTTGGAGCACGACCTGCACGGCGGAGCCGACCTCGCCTGGTGGCAGCTGCGGCTGGCGGTGCCCAAGACCGCACGACGGTTGCTGTCGGGCGCGGTCCTCGGCGCGGCGATGTTCCTGCTGACGCTCCTGGGCATCGGCGTTGCCCTTCTGGGCCTCTTTGCCGGAGGCAGGCTCGGGGACCTGCTGGCGCTGTTCTGCTCCGCGCCTGGTATCACGCTCTTCCTCGCGAGCTGGGGCGGTGGCCTGCTGGGGTACCCGCTCTGGATGTTGGTCCTATTGGCCGCCTACTTGCCCGCGGGATGGCTGCTCAGCCACGCGTTCCGGCTGCGAGAACGAAACACCCCCGCAGTACGGGGCCACTGGTCGTGGAACCGCAGCTCCCTCTTGCTGGGGCTCGGGACCGCCCTCCTCGTCGGCACGGCACTCGACTTCCTCCTCGACCGGGTGGCCGGCGTCGGCTGGGGTGCCGTGGCCGGACTTGTCTGCTGGCTGGTCACGGCATGGAGCGCGGCCCCAGCCGACCTCTCCTCGGTCACGAGTCCACAGGAACTGCTCCGGCAGGACCGCAGGGCTTGGTGGGGTTTCGTACGCACCGGCGCCCTCCTCGGCCTCCTGGCCGGACTCCTCCTGGGCACCCTGCTGGGGTATCTGAACGGTGACCTACGCGACGCGGATCCCGTCAGCACGTTGATCGAGAGTACTGTGTTCGGCTGCAGCCTCGGCTTCTGGAGCGGACTCGTCCTCGGTCTGGCCGCCGCTATTCACCGCACCGCCTGGGGCGATTTCACCCTGAGCCGTCTCTACCTCTCCGCCCGGCATCAGGGAGCCCTGCCTCGCCACCTCATGTCGTTCCTCACTGACGCTCACCAAGTGCGGGGTGTCCTGCGGCAGGTCGGCCCCATCCACCAGTTCCGCCACATCGACCTGCAACGCCGCCTCGCCCGGCACACCGAAACCCCGCCGCTGTCGGCCCCGTCCCCAGCGACACGTCCAGACGACGCAGAGGGGCGACAGGTCACGTAGCTGGTACCACTAAAGTCGCGGGGGGGACAAGAGCAGGTCTGAAGGACGAGCCGAGCGCGGGTGGGGAGGAGTCTGAAGGAGCCTCGGCCGTACATCTGCCGATTGATCGTCTTAAACGGTTGACGTGGCCTTCGACGAGGCCGGAGCTGTAGTCGAGTGTCATGCCGGCGAGGACGGCGTCCCAGTCCTGGCGGAGGAATCCGGCGAAGCCCCGCACGGGTCCGGGCCCGTTGGTCTCGGCCTCGCGGACCCAGTCGGCGAGGAGGTGCCCTCGCCGGTCGCGGACCAGGCCGGTGAAGACGCGTGCCAGGTCACAGGCGGTGGCGATGTCCGGGCAGGCGATGCGCACCTCGTCGAGCTGGTCTTGTTCCCCACGGCTGAGTCCGTCGCGCGGTCTCATGATCCATGAGGTGATCTTGCGTGGTGTGGGGATGGGACGGGGAGGCTCTGCCGCGGCGGTGCCGCCGCGCATGGTGCGGATGTAGAGGCGGACGGCCTGATGGTTGCCGCGGTAGCCGGGCTCGTGGATCTCGCGGTAGAGCTGGGCGGCGTTGGTGCAGCCGTCAGTGAACCGTTGTTGCAGGTGAGGCCGGTAGGGGTCGAGTTGACGGGGGCGGCGGTCGCGGGCCGAGGCGATCAGCACCTCAAGATCGGTGGTCAGGTAGCGGCGGACGGTTTTGCGGTCCAGTCCGAACCGGCGGGCGATGGCGCTGATCGTCCACGTCGCCTCTCGTAATCGGTGGATCTCCGCATACCGTTCGCTGACCCGCTGTATGAGCGGGGTGGCGGGGATGTTGTCGAGCAGCGGCGTCAGTGGCAGCAGGGCGTTGGGTGGCGCGGTCGGCGGCGCGGGTGCGTCCACGTCGTCCAGGGCGCATTTGTGCAGGCAGGCGCGGTGTTGGTGTCAGGTCTTCTCGATCGCGGCGGACAGGTTTTGCAGCATGTGCCAGCGGTCGGCCACCTCGGTGGCCTCTGGCACCGCCTCCTTGATCGCGCGCAATGGTGCAGTCGGATACTGGAACTCTCCGAATAGCTCGGATCCCGCCGCGCCTCGGTTGGTGAGGTGCAACAAGTGCAAGTTGTTTCCGTCCTCGATCACGGGAGCCTCAGAGGGATGCTGGTCTCGGGCCTGGCGATCACGTGGGGGGAGAGTGGGACGGCGGCGTGGGGCGGGTGGCCGGGCAGTCGGCCGTTGCTGCGCTGGGCGCAATCTTCGTCTGCTGGGTGGTGGCATGGCTGGCTAGTGTCGATAGTCCAGAGGCGTGAACGCCTGTCAGATGTAGGAATGGAACGGGAACTGGTGGCACGGTGGCCGTGGACAGGGTCAGCGGGAGCAGCCCGAATACGCGGCCGCTGATCAGTTCCGCGCGGAAGCGGACGTCACCTGAAAGCGTCAGGCGGCGCGCGCGGATGCAGGTACCGGCCTGACCTGGGGGCCTGGGATTGCCGATCTGTACGTCCTCGAGCGTTACCCGTTCAGCGCGGCATACGCCCTTGCCGAGCGTGGGCAGTGCGCAGGAGAGGCCGGTGACGGTGAGGGTGCGAGCCTGCAGCTGGGTTCCGCCCGAGCCGCGGGGATGCAAGCCGGCGGCGCCCAGACACTCCTGCATGATGCGGGCAGCATTCAGGACGGCCGACCCTCGCGGTGCTGCTCGGGGAAGGGCTTCGACCGTGCAGGAGGAGGGCAGCTCAGGACGGCCTGACGGTGACATGGTGATGGTCTGTGATATCCCCTGGGCGGCGCTCGTCGGGCCGGTGGGGTGCCCAAGGAGGCAGGTGGCGATCAGCAGCAGGGCCACTGGGCGCAACGCCGGCGGTTCAGTCACGGTTCAGCGCCGACGGAGTGTCATCTTCCGTGGTCCGCCATGCAAGGGCCAGAGACCCGCCGGTCAGCGCGAGCAGCATGCCGATGAGGAATCCGCCGAGGTTGGCCAGCGGATAGGAGAGCAGGCCGAGCAGTACGGCGGCAGCGCCCGTCCGGGCGGCGGTGGCCGGCCGTGTCCACAGCTGCCAGGCGCAGCCGATGAGGGCGGCCGCCAGTAGCAGGGCGGCCGTACCGCTGAGGCCCTGGACGCCGAGCAGGGCAGGGCGCAAGAGAGGGAACGCGGCGAGTTCCAGGCCGGCGCAGCCTAGGAGGAGGCTGGCGGCGACGGGGCGTGGGGGGCGGGTCATGGGCATGGCTGTTCCCCCCGTTTGATGGACAGGGTGGCGTCGGAGAGCGAGAACAGTCCGGCTGTCAGTGACCAGGCTTTCAGTCGCATGCCGGTGATGGTCAGGGTGCGCGCCTGCTGTCCGTAGGTGCTTGCGGGTCCGGTGACGCCGGAGCTTTTCAGGGTGGATGCGTCCCGTCCCATTTCCACTGACTGGAAGGTCATGTCGCCGGTGACCTCGGCGAGGTCGAGGACCATGTCCTGGGCCCGTACCGGCTGCTCTGCGTCGGAGCGGACGATGACGGTGGCGGAACCCAAGGGGGTGTGTGCCACGGCGGACTGGCACAGGCCGCTGATCTCGGCATCACGGATGCCGACGACGGCCACCGGGTGGTCGTGGCCGCCGATGTCCTGGCGGAAGGAGGCGAACTGGGTGGCGCCGGTGGCGGTGAGCTTCCGCGCGGTGACGGTGAACGGGTTGCTGGCGACGGCGATGGAGACGGGAATCGCGGTGGCCGTGGTAGTGGCTATCATCCCGGACGCCAGCGCGGCGGCCGTGAGGAACGCGAGGGTGAATCGCGGCCAGTCCGTTCGGCTCTTACGCTGTCTGCTGGGCGCCGCGCGGGACCGCCGCAGTCCGAACCGCTTCATGGATGTGTGTCCCTTCGATGCCAGGGCGGCCATGTGCCGTGTTGCCACTAGGGCTTCAGCTCTTTCAGGACGCGGTCGCAGAGCGATGCCGGGGTGCCTACCGGAGTTGGGGCCGGGCCGGAGGGCGTAGGCCCTGTCACAGTCGAGTCGGGGCGCAGTGTGGTGCGGGTGCTCAATGGTCTGGTTTGTCGCAGACCAGGGCGTGGTAGCCGGCTGTTCGCCCCAGTGTCTGGTGGGCTCGGAGGACGGCAGTGAGGTTCTGCCAGTCCTGGTGGGTGAGTACTGCCAGGCCGGGCCACCACAGGCGCAGCGCGCGGCGGCCGCCGCGCGAGGATGCAAGGCGGCTGGCCAGGCGGAGGAGTTGAGTGGATCGGTGAACGACCGGACGGGTCCAGTCCAGCACTGCGGAGACGTCGAATCCGGCGGCGGTGGCGTACGCAACGTAGGTCTTCGGAGTGTCGAAGTCCTCGAACTGCCACGTGTCGCGCACCAGCCTGTGCGGGTCCAGCTCGGCGAGCGTCTGCGGTGCTGTGTCGGGCCAGGTGAGGTCCACCAGTACAAGCCGGCCACCGGGGCGCAGCACCCGGTAGCTTTCGGCGAGGAAGGCACGGCGGCCGGCCGGTCCGAAGTGGAAGGCGGCTTCCAGGCAGTGGACGCGGTCGATGCTGCCCGCAGTGAGGTTCACGCCTGCGGCCTCTTCGGGTAGGCGGGTCACGTCGGCGACGGCGAAGGAGACACGGGGCCGGTTGCCGAAGCGTTCGCGGGCCAGTTCGATCTGCTGGGGTTGGATGTCGACGCCGAGTGCCTGGCAGGCGTTGTCGGCCAGGCACGCCGTGGTGTGGCCGCGTCCGCAGGCGGCGTCCAGGACGACATGCCCGGGCGATGTGTCCAGCAGCGCAAGCGACTTGCGCGCGAGAGTCCGTTGGAACGGAGCCAGCCCGCCCAAGGCCGCGGGCAGCGTGGGCAGGGTGAAGTAGCCGATGTTGACCAGGTCGCCCCAGCCCAGATGGCGGAGGAAGCGGAACAGGATGCTGGTGTCGTTATAGGCATCGGCGAGGTTTTGTACCACTGGGTGTGCCTCTCTTACAGGCCAAGGGCGGTAACACGGTGCTGACGGCATCTGTCTGCAGTCGGCTCAGGCAGACCGCGCGTCTCGTGCGGCGGGTGCTTGTACGGGTGTCGGGCCCTGTGCCGCGCGGCGAGGTGATACGGGTTCGTGCAGCGCTCTGCGCACCCGGGTGAGTCACCACGGCTGACCCGGGCGACGGCTCACCCGGCCACCAGGGCTTCGGCGCAGGAGAAGGCCCGGGTCAGGTAGGCGTGGTCGACGGGGGCGGGGTCGGGGAGGCCGTCGAGTGCGGCGATGAAGTTGGTCCGGTCGTAGGTGCGGCGGTGGGTGATGTAGGGCAGCAGGGGAGCGCCGTGCTGGGCGACGAGGCGCTCCAGCGATGTCGGGCGGGACAGTCGCTCGGCCATGGACACGGTCAGTCCGGGGAAGCGGGTCTGCAGGGCTGCGGCGGCAGTGGCGAACGACACGTTGTGGGGGTGGGTGACGTGCAGGGTCTGCACGCCCGTCGTCGGCCCGGCGCCCGATGCGGCCCGCACCATGGCGTGCGCCGCGTAGTCGGCCTGGAGCATGTTGAGGCTGCCCTGCGGATCGCCCTCGACGCGGAAGTGCAGATCTGACGCCCGGTGACCGGCTTCGCCGGGTGGCCGGTGCAGCAGCGCCTGTACCGGCGAGGACCGCTTCGCCCAGCTGCGCAGGTGGCGCTCCAAGGGGCGGAGAAGGAAGTCGGCCGGCTGGGCGGGCAGATCTTCGGGGATGGGCCTGTCGGTGACCAGGAGGCTGGGGCGGAACACCGTCACGTCGCGTTCGTTGCGGTACGTCCAGGCGTGTACCAGCCGCTCGGCCGTGTACTTCGATTCCTCGTACGGGACCTGGAATCCGGCCGTGTCCACAAGGTCGTCTTCCCTGATGATTCCCGTGGCGCGCCGCCCCGCTACGTAAGCGGTGCTCACGTGCAGCAGACGGGCGTCAGGTGCCTCGTCGGCGAGTTCCAGAACGCGGCGGGTGCCGATGACGTTCGCGTGGTGCAGCGGTGCCGGGTCGCTCGCCATCTTGAGCAGGGCCGCGCAGTGCCACAGCGCGGTCAGTCCGTCCGTGATCCGGGCTCGCTCCAGTGGGCTGAGGCCGAGGCCCGGCCGGGTCAGGTCGCCGGTGACATAGCGGACGGCGGTGAGTGCGCTGTGAGGGAGCGGCGGAGCGTCCAGCCACTGCACTGCGGCTTCGACACGGTCACGCAGCTTCTCCGGAGTGCCGCGGCCCAGGACGGCGATGTCCTCTTCGCCGTGGGCTAGCAGTTCGCGCAGGAGGCGGCAGCCGAGGAATCCGGTCGCGCCAGTGAGCAGCACGGACAAAAGGGGTCTCCTGAGGAAGGGGTGGGGGCGGGAGGAGACGGTACGCGGTTGCCGCTGGTCACGGGCGGTGGTGCGGTGCAATTTCCGCATGATCACTCGTACGAGCGGCCGGTGGCACGACGGGCGTTGACCACTCGTCCGGCTGCTTTCGGTGCCGGGAATACGGCGAACCGCTGTGACCACGTGCACGTGCCCATCTCCCGGATGGTTACGGTCCGTTGCTCTCTTGTCCGCACAGTGAAAGGCCGCGCATGACGCAGCACCCGGCACCCGACGCCCTGGACCGGGGCATCGCCATCATCGGTGTCTCATGTCGCCTCCCCGGCGGCATCCACGGCCTCGACGCGCTGTGGGGCGCCCTGCTCGAAGGGCGCGACGCGATCGACGAGGCTCCGGCGGACCGGTTCGACGCCCGCCGGTTCGTGACCACCGACATGGCCCGTACCGGCCGGAGTTACACCGCGGCGGGCGGTTTCCTCGACGACGTTGCGGGCTTCGACGCCGGCTACTTCGGCATCTCGCCGAAGGAAGCCGGGCAGATGGATCCGCAGCACCGGCTGCTGCTTGAGCTGGCCGCCGAGGCCCTGGACGACGCGGCTCTTGCTCCCGCCCGGCTCGCCGGCAGCGACACAGCCGTGTACGTCGGCATCTCTGACGCCTCCTACGGGATGATGCAGATGCTGTCGCTGCACACGGTCAACCCGTACACGATGTCGGGCGCGGCATCGTCCATCGCGGCCAACCGCCTGTCGCACGCCTTCGACCTGCGCGGTCCCAGCATGGCGGTGGACACCGCCTGTTCGTCCTCACTCGTGGCCCTGGACCGTGCGTGCCGCACGCTGTGGGACGGCACCAGCCGGGCGGCGCTGTGCGGCGGCGCCAACCTCCTGCTCAGCCCCTACCACTATGTGGGGTTCTCCCAGGCGTCGATGCTGTCGAAGCGCGGACACTGCGCGGCGTTCTCCGCGGACGCCGACGGGTTCGTCCGCGCCGAGGGCGGTGGCATGGTCGTCCTCAAGCGGCTGCCGGATGCCCTCGCCGACGGGGACCGGGTGCTCGGCGTGATCCTGGGCAGCGGCAGCAACAGCGACGGGCACACGATGGGGCTCGCCCTGCCCAGCGCCGAGGCACAGGAGGAGTTGCTGCGCGGCGTCTACGCCGACGCCGGCATCGATCCGGACGAAGTGGTCTACTTCGAGGCCCACGGCACCGGCACACCGGTCGGCGATCCGCTGGAGGCCCAGGCCATCGGCCGCGCTCTCGGGGTCCGCCGGATCACCGGCGCGCTGCCCATCGGCTCTGTCAAGACCAACGTCGGTCACCTGGAGCCGGCTTCGGGCATGGCGGGTCTGTGCAAGGCGCTGTTGGTGCTGCGGCATGGCATCGCTCCTGCCTCGTTGCACGCTGAAACCCCGCACCCGGACATCGACTTCACCGGGCTCGGCCTGAGCCTTACCGCCCAGCCACAGCAGCTGCCCGCGGTCGCCCGGCCTGTCGTGGGCGTCAACTCCTTCGGATTCGGCGGCTCCAACGCCCATGTCGCTCTCACCGCCGCACCGCCGAGCACCGCGTGTGCCGTGCCCGCGCCGCCACCTGAGGGACTGCCCCTGATGGCCAGCGGCCGTACTCCGCAGGCCGTGTCAGCTGCCGCGGCCGCCATGGCCCAACGGCTGGCCCACGCAAGTGAGGAGGAGTTCTACGACCTGGCCTACACCTCCTGCCGGCGCCGCGGCCTGCACGAGCACCGGGCCACCGTCCTGGCCCGCTCGCCGAAGGAGGCCGCACAGGGCTTTGCCGCGCTCGCCGAAAAAGCGGGCGAGGACACCCCCGAGGCCGACGCGGACGGCACTGCGGCTTCGCAGGTGTCCGCGGCCGTGGCCGAGGCGGCGCGCTGCGGCCACGTCACCTTCGTCTTCTGCGGCAACGGCTCACAGTGGGCCGGGATGGGCACCGACCTGCTCCAGGAACCGGTCTTCCGCACGGCCGTGGAGGAGGCGGACACCGAGCTCGCCCCCCGGCTGGGGTGGTCAGTCATCGAAGAGCTCGGCCGGCCCGCCGACGACTGGCGGCTCGAGGCCACTGAGGTTGCGCAGCCGCTGCTGTTCGCCGTGCAGCTGGGCATCGTGGCCATGCTGCGTGAGCGGGGCATCACGCCGGCGATGGTTCTGGGCCACAGCGTGGGCGAGGTGGCCGCCGCCCACACGGCCGGAGCCCTGACCCTCGCCCAGGCCGCGCAGGTGATCACGGAACGCAGCCGGGTGCAGGCCGCGACGGCAGGCCTGGGCCGCATGGCCGCCGTCGGCCTCGCTCCAGAGCAGGCGGCGAACGAGATCGCGGCCTGCGGTGAGGTGCTGGAGATCGCCGCCGTCAACAGTCCCAAGGATGTCACCGTCGCCGGCGACGCCGACGCCCTGGCGGCGCTCGGTGCCCGTCTCGCCGAGCGTGGTGTCTTCTTCCGGGACCTGGAACTCGACTACGCCTTCCACAGCCGTGCCATGGACGGCCAGCGTGAACCGCTCGCCGCGGCTCTGAACGGTCTCAAGCCCCGCGACGGCGACGTCGCACTGTATTCCACCGTGACCGGCGGACGGCTGCCGGGCAGCGCTTTGAACGCCGAGTACTGGTGGCACAACGTGCGCCGGCCGGTCCAGTTCGCTGCCGCGGTCGAACGGGCCGCCGACGACGGCGGCGACATCTTCGTCGAAATCGGTCCCCACCCCGTGCTGCGGACGTATCTCCGCCGCACCGCCACCGCACAGCCGGGCGGGAAAGCGACCACCATTGCCACCCTGCGCAGGGACACGGACGGCCGCCGGACACTGACCGCCGTGCCGGCCGCGCTGATCGCAGCAGGGGCCGACACCGACTGGGACCGGTATTTCCCCAAGCCTGGACGCGTCACCACGCTGCCCGCCTACCCGTGGCAGCGCGAACGGCACTGGAACGGCGACCCGGACGCCTGGTACGGGCAGGGTGCCCTCGTGCACCCGCTGCTGGGCTCGCGTATCAGCGCACCACACCCGGTGTGGGAAGGCACCGTCGAGCCGGGACTGGTTCCCTGGCTCACCGACCACCGCGTCGTCGGCTCCGTCGTCATGCCGGCCACCGGCTACGCGGAGATGGCACTCGCCGCCGGCCGCCAGGCGCTCGGCAAACCCGCCGAGGTCGAGCACCTGGACATCCAGACGGCCCTCGTCGTGCCCTGGTCCGAAGCCCCCACCGTCAGCGTTCAGACAGCCCTGCAGCCCGACAGCGGCGCGCTGACCATCACCAGCACCACCACCAGCACCCCGGAACCGCGCACCCACGTCCAGGCCCGGGTCCGCGCGCTGCTGCACCCCCGGCCGGCAGCACTGGATCTGAAACTGCTGGCAGCCCACTGCCCACGTCACCTCACCGGCGAAGAGCACTACACCGCCTGCGCCACCGCCGGCCTCACCTACGGGCCGACGTTCCAGGTACTGACCGGCCTGAACGTCGGCGAAGGCGAAGTCCTCGCCCACTACCACCACGCCACGCCAGGACAGCCGTACACCGTTCACCCCGCCCTCCTCGACGGCGCACTCCAGGCCGGCGCCCCGCTGCTGCAGGACCTGGCAGCCGACCAAGCCGCGTTCCTGCCCGCAGCGATCGGCGCCATCCGGGTCTGGGACGAGCCCACCCCCACCGGCGCCATCCGTGTACGCGAACGCAGCCGAAGCGATCACGAAGTGTGCTGGGACATCACCCTCACCGACGACGACGGACACGTCACCGCACAGATGGACGGCTGCCGGCTACACCGCGTCACGGCAACCGGCCGCACACCGCTCACCGTCCACCAGACAGAGCTGAAGGCCGCACCGCGCCTCGACAGCCCGGCCGCCCCTTCCCCGCTGCCCTCCCCGCAACGCATCGGCCAAGCAGCCGCACACCGGATCGCTCAACTGCGGGAACAACTGCCGGACCACTGCGGCCCTGCGATGGCTGTGCTGCGTGAGGTGACCGCCCGCCGGGCAGCCTCAGTCTTCGCCGCCATGCTGGCCGATCCGGACGTCCCCTTCACCGCGGATGATCTGGTGGCGGGCGGGATGCTGGAAAAGCACACGCGGATGCTGGCACTCATCCTGCCCGACATGGAAGAAATGGGCCTGATCGGAGCAGAAGGCCCCGGACGGTGGCGGCTGACAGCAGCCGACCGCTCCACGGACCACCTGATTCGTCACGCTGCCGCCAGCTCCCCCGACCAAAACGCCGCTCTCAGCATCGCCGTCCGTCACATCGCCAGGTTCGATGCACTCCTGCGCGGTGAGGCAGACCCTCTCGAATTGCTGGTGGACGACCACACCGCACAGGCGTTGGAGCACTTCTACGATCTCCTGCCTGTCTCGCGGTTCCACAACCGTGTCGTACAGGCCCTCACCCGCGAGATCGTCGCCCAGTGGCCCCAAGGACGTTCGCTGCGGGTCCTTGAGGTGGGAGCCGGAACAGGGGCCACGGCGGCGGCCCTGCTGCCCCTGCTGCCACCCGAGCGCACCCGCTACTGCTTCAGCGACATCTCCGCCTTCTTCTTCTCTCGTGCGCAAAGCCGACTGGCCTCCTACGACTTCGTCGACTACCGCACTTTCGACCTCTCCCAGGACCCGGTCGGCCAAGGCTTCACCCCGCACAGCTTCGACGTCGTCGTCGCCGGAACATCCCTGCACACCGCCCCCGACCTGGCGGACGCCCTGGGTAACGTGGCAACCCTGCTGGCGCCCGGCGGACAGCTGCTGGCCACCGAAGTGCACGACCCGCAGACCCTGCTGCCCTACTTCGGCTTCCTGGACAGCTTCTACGGCAACACCGACACCGAACTGCGTCCCCGCTCGCTCCTGTTGCCCCGTGACGAGTGGCCCGACCTGCTGCGCCGCTGCGGCTACGGTGACGTTCTCCAGACCGGGTACGGCACCGGCCCCGTGCGCGACGGATTCTCCGCCCTGCTCGCCGCGGCCCCGTCCCGGCCACCAGCCGAGCAGCCGGTCCCCGCGCGACGCCAGGCCAACGGCAGTGCCGTTGTGCTGGCGATCGAGTCTGCCGCCGAGCGGGAACTGGCCGAGGCTGTCAGCACTGCGCTCACCCAAGCCGGTGGCACCGCCTGCGTCGTAGAGATGAGCGACCACGATGACGCCTGGAGGGACGTTCTCTCCCAGGCTCACACCGCCCCTGGCACCGAACGCCGCGCCGTCGTCCTGATTCTCGGCGAGGTAACGGATCAAGCACCGGAACAACTGACCGCTTTGGCCAGTCAGCGCGCCGAAGCCGTGCGGTCCTTGATGACCGCGGCCGGCACAGCACCACAGGGCACACCGCCGGAACTGTGGCTGGTGAGCCGCCCCTGCGGCACCATGCCCGCCCCCGGCACCCCCCAGGAACTGGACGCCGCCCTCTGGGGCATGACCCGCAGCCTGGTCAACGAAGTCCCCGAGCTGATCAGTCGCCGCATCGGCCTGGAGCGCACCACGGACACCGCGAGTGACGCCGGCCGGCTCGCCGAGGAACTGCTTGACCCCACTATTGAGGACGAGGTCCTGCTGACCGCCGCGGACCGTTTCGTCCCCCGCGAACGCCATCGGCCCGCGGCCCGGTCCGCCGACGGCACCGTCCCGTACACCCTCCAGGTGCACAACCCCGGCCTCTCCTACCGGCTTGCCTGGCAGCAGCAGGAGATGCCGCAGCCAGGCCCCGGCGAGGTCCTGCTCGAAGTGCGCTCCGCCGCGCTGAACTACCGCGACCTGATGCAAAGCGTCGGCCTGCTGCCCGAAGAGGCCGTCGAGGGCACACTGTCGGCAAAGGGCTGCGGACTGGAGTGCGCCGGCGTCGTGGTCGCCTGCGGCGAGGGCGTGACCCATGTATCGCCCGGTGACCGCGTGGCGGGGATGGCGCCTGCCTCGCTCGCTTCCCATACGGTGACCAACTCCCGCGCGATCTGGCCGCTGCCCGACGACATGAGCTTCGCCGCAGCGGCCACCATGCCGGTCGCCTTCATCACCGTGCACTACAGCCTCGGACAGCTTGCCCGCCTGCAGCCCGGTGAGACCATCCTCGTGCACGGCGCCGCGGGCGGCGTCGGCCTCGCGGCGATCCAATACGCGCACGCACACGGGGCCCACGTCATCGCCACGGCCGGGAGCGGCCTCAAGCGCGATCTGCTGCGTGGACTGGGAGTGCGGCACGTGCTGGACTCCCGCACCCTGGACTTCGCCGTCCAGGTGCAGGAAATCACCGAAGGGCGCGGCGTCGACATCGTCCTCAACTCGCTCGCCGGCGAGGCCATCAGCCGCAGCCTGGAACTGCTGCGGCCGGGCGGCAGGTTCATCGAGCTCGGCAAACGGGACATCTACGAGAACAAGCCGCTGCTGCTGCGCCCGTTCGCCAACAACATCGCCTTCTTCGGCGTCGACCTCACCAAGGTGCTGCAGGACGAACAACAAGCCCAGGCGAGCCTGGCTGGTGTCAGCGAAGAGATCAAGCGCAACCGGTTCCGTCCCCTGCTGCACACCGTGTACCCCGCCGCACGTGTCGATGAGGCGTTCCGGCTCATGCAGCACTCACGCCACATCGGCAAGGTCGTCGTCGCCTTCGACCCCCTGGACGAGCCGCCCTTGGTGGAACCGATCCGGCCGCCCTTCCAACTGGACCGGACGGCCACCTACTTGGTCACCGGTGGTACCGGCGGATTCGGTGGGGCCACCGCTCAGTGGCTCGCCGACCTCGGCGCCCGCCACGTGGCCCTGGTCAGCCGCCGCGGCACCGAGGCGCCCGAGGCCGACGATGTCCTGGCCGCACTCACCACCCGCGGAGTGACGGCCACGGCCTATGCGGCGGACGTCACCCATCTCGAGGCGATGCGGGACATCACCGCCCGCATCGACGCCACCGGGTACCCGCTGCGTGGAGCTGTGCACTGCGCCATGCACCTGGACGACGCCCTGCTCAACGAACTGGACGGAGACCGGATCACCGCGGTCCTGGCCCCCAAGATCACCGGCGCGGCCGTCCTGGACCTGCTCCTACGGGACCGTGACTGCGACCTGTTCCTGATGTACTCGTCAGAAGCCGCGACCATGGGCAATCTCAAGCAAACGGCTTACGCGGCCGGCAACACCTACCTTGAGGCCCTCGTTCGCCGCCGCCGCCAGGAGGGACTGGCGGGCATGGCCATCGCTTGGGGAGCCATCGGGGACACCGGATACGTGGCCCGCAGCGCCATGCAGCAGACCCTGGCCGCCATCGGCCTCGAACCGCTCACCTCACAGGAGGCGTTCGCTTCGGCCGCATCGCTACTGGGCACCGACACCGAGGTCGCCGGCGTCGCGCGCTTCAACTGGGGCCGGGCCGGGAAAGTGCTGGGTTCCTCCATGAGCACACCACGGCTGAGCGCGCTGGTGCCGAAGAACACCGACGGCGGCTTCGACAGAGAGGAACTGATGCGCACGCTGGCTCAGACGCCGGCAGAGGAAGCCATCGCATACCTGACCGACAGTCTCGCCACTGTCCTGGCGGACATTCTGCAGATGGACAGCGACCAGTTCGACCCCCACCGCCGTCTGGACAGCTACGGGCTGGACTCCCTGATGGCCACCGAACTCCTGGTCACTCTCAACGAGCGCTTCAGCGTCGACATCCCTCCCATGGAACTGCTGCGCAGCAGCACCGGCACCCTCGCAGACGTCGCCCAGACGGTGTATCTGCGTCTCGGACTCCACACAGCCGAGCACCCCGCTCCCCAACCCGCCATTCCGCACCAGGCGGACAGTCCCGACAGTGAAAGGGCCACCGCGTCCACCAACTGATCCAAGCAGCGACCACTGTCTCCTCCGCGCCGCTCTCTCCGGAGCACTGCGCCGGGGGAGATATTGGCACGCTGCGCCAGACGTGGGCCACTCCGCGCCTGCCCGGCGCTCCCCCGCGTGCTCCCCAAGACCGTCCGTACTCCCCAGATCCTCCCTAGTGCTGGATTCCTCAAAGGAGGTACACATAGCGGCGGCGTACGTGCCTGGTGGGTGGTGCGGGTCTGCCCCAGATCCAGGGCCGGGCGCGGGAGTTGAGCCGGCCGGGGGCGACGCTGGTGGCGTCCGAAGGAGCGTCCGGCCAGGGCGGTCTTGCGGAAGA
Organism: Streptomyces sp. TLI_185; assembly: GCF_003814765.1. Lineage (NCBI taxonomy): Bacteria > Bacillati > Actinomycetota > Actinomycetes > Kitasatosporales > Streptomycetaceae > Streptomyces > Streptomyces sp. TLI_185. The sequence goes on along the minus strand of NZ_RKRB01000001.1, from coordinate 10,203,936 downwards.
TGCGCCACCAGCCTTCCTGGAGGTTGAGCCAGCAGGCGCCGACCGGGACGAAGACGTGCTTGATGCGTGGGTGGTCCTCGAGCCAGGTGCGGGTGGACACGCTGTTGTGCGAGGACAGGTTGTCCGTGATCACGTAGATGTCCCCGGCGGGGTTGGCGTACTCGATCAGTTGGAGGAACTGCTGGTAGAAGGCGCTGTTGCGGGAGGTGGCGGTCATCGTGACCGCTTGACCGTCACGGACACGTAAGGCGCCATAGACCCACGTCTTTTCCGGCCCGCGCGAGTAGTCGATCTCGTTCTTGATGCGGTGTCCGTCCGGCGAGCAGCCCGGTGCCGGCGGGAAAGCGCGGGGGATCACCGGGCCGAGCTCGTCGGCGCAGATGACCGTCGCGTCGGCGGGCGGGCTGGTGTAGAGCTCGACGATCCGTGTCCTTTTCCCTCGAAGTCCGGATCCTTCGAGCGCGTCCAGGAACGCGTGCGCCGCCAGCGGACCCCTTCCGCGAGCAGAATCCGGCGTACCTGGGAGCGGCTGACCTCGATGCCCAGGTCCCGGGCCGCGGCGGCCTGCGTGTCCAGGGTCCAGGTCGGCGCCCTTCTGCGACTCGACCGGGTTGGTGAACGGCGGCCCTCCGCTGCGGCAGTGGGCTGCGTGACAGCGACGAGCAGGGAGGCGATCAGGGACAGCAGAGCTGCCCCGAGCATCGCCCGGCGACGATGTGACCGTTGACGGTTCATGGCGTGGAGCCCGAGGGGCCCTTCCAGCACCTCGTCCGAGCGGCTGCCTCCGCTCGTTCGAGGATCAGTGTTCGCATTTTGGACGGAAACAGAGGTTCGCCGGGTTTGGCGTCAATGGGTCGACTCCGGCGCGTTCGTCGGCCCGCTGCCCGGTGGCCTGTTACCGCTCGTGGACCTCGGCACCGCCTGCCTCGCCGGTGGCGGCGTCTTCTCACCTTCGTCCTGACCGGTTCTGAAGGCTTTTTCGTCCGGGGCGTGGAGACTCTTCGCGTGCGGCGGGCCGGAAAGAAGGAGCCGAGATCGCCGCATCCATTGCGACGCCAGCGCGTGGCAGATGTGCCGGTTCGTTCGCGCAGCTCCGGTCCGTGGGGTCGGAGCTGCCCGAGGGGTTACGGAACGCCGGTCCGGGTCACTGGGTGTAGAACGTGGCGTCGGCCCGGTCGGTCGTCGTGCTCACAGCCTGGACGTACAGCAGGTAGTTGTAGTGGCGGATGTAGCGGCCCGGGAAGTTGTACGACTCGTAGGAGACTCCGGCGGAGTCCGCGAGGCCGGCCCGGGCCGTGAAGGAGGCGTCACCGGCGAACAGCGACGTCCCGTCGTTCTTCTCCACCCACACCTCGTTGTTCTTGTGGCGCAGGAAGTAGCCGGGGAAGTTCGCCGACTCCAGGGAGACGGTGCCGGTGCCGGCCAGACCGGTGACGACCCGGAACTGCGAGTCGGCCAGCGGCGAGACGTTCGCCTCGATCTTGGCGCGGTAGTCCCAGTGCCGGATGAACCGGTCGGGGAAGTTGTACGAGGAGAGCCGGATCGGGGTGAGCCCGTCGGCGACCGGGATGCCGAAGTCGGGCGTGCCGTCGGCCTTCCAGTAGATCTTCTGGACGCGGGTGCGGCGGTTGGGGTCGTTGAGGGGGGAGCCACTGATGTCCTTGTAGCTGCGGTCGTGGTAGACGAGGATGTCCGACTTGCCGTCCTCGGAGACCGTGAACTGGTTGTGCCCGGGGCCGTACTGGCTGGTGGCGGCGAAGCTGGCGAAGACCGGGTTCGCGGTCTTGGCCCACGACGAGGCGCTGAGCAGGTCGGCCGAGGCGGACGCGGTCAGCATGCCCATGCAGTAGACGTCACTGGTGGCGCTGGCGGAGAAGGTCATGAAGACCTTGCCGCCCCGCTGGATCACTGCCGGGCCCTCGTTGACCGTCGCTCCTCCGGCGGTCTCCCACGCGGCGGTCGGCCGGCTGATCATGACCGGGGTGCCGGTGATGGTCCATGGGCTGGACATCTGCGCGATGTAGAGGTTGGTGCCGGAGCCGACGGCCGGGTCGTTCTGCGCCCAGGCGAGGTAGCGGGTGCCGTTGACGGCGAAGGTCGTCGCGTCCAGGGAGAAGGTGTCCAGCGGCAGGGCGATACGGCCCTTCTCCGCCCAGGCCCCGGTGATCGGGTTCGCGTCGGTGCACTCCAGGACATAGGGCCGGATGTGCCAGACGTTGTTGGCGTCACCGGCGGCGAAGTAGATGTACCACTTGCCGTCGATGAAGTGGATCTCCGGAGCCCAGATGTAGCCGCCCATCACACCGGTGGCGTGCTTGGTCCAGACGGTCGTCTCGGCGGCCGAGGTCAGCCCCTGGATGGTGGTGGCGCGGCGGAGCACGATGCGGTCGTACGCCGGCACGGTGGCGGTGAAGTAGTAGAAGCCGTCGGTGTGCTTGAAGATGTGCGGGTCGGCCCGCTGCTCGGCGATGGTGTTCGTGTACGTCACACCCGGTGACGCGGGCACGGCGGCGTGGGCGGTACCGGCCGAGACACCGGTGACGGTGGCGGCGGCCGAGCCGGCGATCATGCCGAGGACCGTTCGACGGGTGAGCGCAGGTGTCACGGAGGACTCCTTCTGATGCCGGTGGTGCGGAGCTACCGCCTGTTCCCCATGGCCGGTATTTCGAACACCGTTCGTAATTTCAGCCAGAAGATAGGTACTGCGCCCACCTCAGTCAACGCTTCCGACCAAAGAAAGCATCGTCGGTGCCACCCGAACCACTTGAGGAACCACGCATTGCCGGATGTATTGACGCTCCCTGTTTCCCCTCCTATTGTCTGCTCGATCTTGCGAACACCGTTCGAGATATCGCACAACTCAGCTGGTCGGACAGCGAGTTGATGCCACAACGCCGTCTGACCACACCCCGCTCACGTGCTCCGCCCGCCAACCATCCGTCCGGCCCGCACCCCGGCCCCCGCCCCCGCCCCGAACAACAACCGTCACTTCGCCGCACAAGCCGTCACACCACCGGCGCAGCGGCTCGCGTGCCCGACCCGGGACACCACGGCGACCCGCACCGCACACGGGAGACCCACCGTGGTCCGGAGCCGCCCCCTTCCGGATCGTGCGGTGGCCGGGCCTTGTCCTGCCCGCACCGAGACCGGGCTCCCCGCCACCTCGCTCTCCCCCTTCGCCCGACGGTGGCGCCTGCACGACGACAGGAGATCCCATGACCGCTCTTCGCTCCCGGCTGTCGGTGATGTTGCTCGCCGTATGCCTTCTCTTCACAGGCCAGGCTCTGACCACACCCCAGCGGGCGGCCGCCGCCGACCCCGGCTACCTGATGGTGCACTTCACCGGCGATTCCGCGACCGGCCAGATGCTGTACCTCGCGCACAGCACGGACGGCCTGCACTGGAACGACCTCAACGGCGGAGCGCCGGTCCTGAACTCCATGATCGGCACAAAGGGGGTGCGCGACCCCGCACTGGTGCGCTCTCCCGACGGGAGCAAGTACTGGATCATCGCGACCGACCTGTGCATCCGCTGCGGCTCGACGTACACCAACGGCAGCCCCAACTTCGTGGTGTGGGAGTCGACCGACCTGGTCACCTGGTCGAAGCCGTGGCTGCTCGGCGCCGCCGGACTGATCCCCGGTGGGAAGAACGCATGGGCGCCGGAGGCGATCTTCAACCCCGAGACCAACGACTACGTCCTGTACTGGGCGACGAACGCCACGGTGAACGGCACCTTCAAGTACCGCATCTACGCCGCCCGCACCAAGGACTTCCGCACCATCACCACCCCGCAGATCTGGATCGACCCGCCCGGCAGCACTCCGGTCGTCGACACCCAGATGACGGAGGTGCCCGCCGGCACCGGCCCCTACCGCTACCTGCGGGTCTCCGGCGACGGCCAGAACAACGTCGAGGGCAGCAACTCGATCCTGGGGACGTGGACCAACCTCGGCAACCTCTCCAGCATCGGTCTCACCGGCAATGTGGTCGAAGGCCCGGTCTGGATGAAGTTCAGGGACCGCAACGAGTGGGCCCTCTACATCGACTACAACAACCCGCAGGGCGTCCGCGAATACAGGCCGATCCTGACGACCAACCCGTTCGACGTCAGCACCTACCGGCTTCAGGATGCGACCAGCTACGACATGGGCGGCACCCCGAAGCGCCACGGCGCGATCATGACCCTCACGGCCGCCGAGGAGAGCCGCGTGCTCGCCCGCTGGCCCAACACCCAGGCCCAGCGGCTGCAGTCGTACAACTTCCAGGACCGGTATGTGCGCCAGATCAACTTCGACGTGCGCATCGACCCCGACGTCATCCCCGTCGAGGACTCCCAGTTCCGGCTGCGACCCGGCCTGGCGGGCACCGACACCGTCTCCTTCGAGTCGGTGAACCACCCCGGCTACTTCCTGCGCCACGCCAACTACGACTTCCAGCTCGCCCTCTACGACGGCAGCAGCCAGTTCGCCGCGGACGCCACCTTCCGCAAGGTCGCCGGGCTCGCCGACTCCACCTGGTCGTCATTCCAGTCGTACAACTTCCCCGACCGCTACATCCGCCACTACGCGTACTACCTGAAGCTCGACCCGATCACCAGCGCCACGGGGCACGGCGACGCCACCTTCCGTGTGACGAGCTGACCCGACGCCGGCATCTCCTGGCATCCGTCCCCGACGCCAACTGCCCGGCCACGTGAATCCGCCCCTGCCCGTCGACCGCCTTCCGGCGCTGACGAGCAGCCCGGCCCCGAGTCCGGTGCCGAAAACGGCCGAAGCCGCACCGGCACGGAGGCGTCGACGCGACCCGCACCGTCCGCACGGCCGGCACCGGGGACGCGCCGACGCTCACCCTCACACCCATCCTGAGAAGGAGCCCTTCATGTTCAAGCCACCGTGGATACACAGCGTCAGACGCGCGCTGCTGGCGGCCGGTGCCACCGCCGCGCTCGCCGCCGGTCTGCTCTCCGCCACGGCCGCCCCCTCGCAGGCCGCCACGCAGGGGCCGTGCGACATCTACGCCGCGGGCGGCACCCCCTGCGTCGCCGCGCACAGCACCACCCGCGCCCTGTACGGGGCGTACAACGGCCCCCTGTACCAGGTCAAGCGCGCCTCCGACAACGCGACCAAGGACATCGGCCTGCTGAGCGCCGGCGGCTACGCCGACGCCGCGCAGCAGGACTCCTTCTGCGCGAACACCAGCTGCGTCATCACCGTCATCTACGACCAGTCCGGCAAGGGCAACAAGCTCACCCAGGCGCTCAGGGGCCACTGGCCCGGGCCGGCTGAGAACGGGAACGACAACCTGGCCAACGCCTTCGAGGCGCCGGTCACGGTCGGCGGCCACAAGGCGTACGGCGTCTACGTCGCCCCCGGCACCGGCTACCGGAACAACAACACCAACGGCATCGCCACCGGCGACCAGCCCGAGGGCATGTACGCCATCTTCGACGGCACGCACTTCAACGGCGGCTGCTGCTTCGACTACGGCAACGCCGAGACGACCGGCAACGACGACGGCAACGGCACCATGGAGGCCCTCTACTTCGGCAACAGCAAGGGCTGGGGCTGGGGCAGCGGCAACGGCCCCTGGGTCATGGCCGACCTGGAGAACGGCCTGTTCTCCGGGGTCAACCGCGGCTTCAACGCGGGCGACCCCAGCGTCAACAACCGGTTCCTGACCGCCATGCTCAAGGGCGGCCCGAACCAGTGGGCCATCCGCGGCGGCAACGCCCAGTCGGGCGGCCTGTCCACCTTCTACAACGGCGTACGCCCCAACGACACCGGCTACAACCCGATGAAGAAGCAGGGCGCGATCATCCTCGGCATCGGCGGCGACAACAGCAACACCGGCCAAGGCACCTTCTACGAAGGCGTGATGACCCAGGGCTATCCCTCGGACGCCACCGAGAACGCCGTCCAGGCCAACATCACCGCCGCCGGCTACAACAGCGGCTCGACCAGCACCGGAACCCTCACCCCCGGCTCCCGGATCTCGCTGAAGGCCACCACCTCGCCCTGCTGCACCTCGCACTACCTGCGCCACAACGACGCCGACACCAAGGTCGTCATCTCCAGCATCAACTCCGCCAGCTCGGCCACCGACAAGGCCGACGCCACCTGGATCGTCCGGGCCGGACTGGCCAACACCTCCTGCCTGTCCTTCGAGTCGGCCGACAAGCCCGGCCAGTTCCTGCGCCACTCCAACTACCAGCTCTACCTGAACACGGACAACGGCGGCAGCTCGTTCGCGCAGGACGCCACCTTCTGCCCCACCGCGGGCAACAGCGGGATCGGCCACTCCTTCCAGTCCGTCAACTTCCCGACGAAGTACCTCCGCCACTACAACTACACGGTCTACATCGCCAGTAACGGCGGCACCAACGCCTGGGACTCCACGACGTCGTGGGCCCAGGACACCAGCTGGCTCACCGCGTCTCCCTGGAGCTGACGAGGGACCGAACCCGTGGGCGCCTCCGGGCCGGGGCGCTCACGGGTTCGGGAACCCCCACTCTTTCCCTACGCCCTGGAGGCACCAGATGAGCGCAATCCCCCTCCCGTCGCGCCGGCTGTTCCTCGGCATGGCCGCGGCCGTGCCACTGTCCATGACCGGCGCGCTGACGCTCGGCAGCCGGTCCGCGAGCGCCGCGACGGGCTCCCCGTTCGTCATGGGCTACTTCACCCAGTCACCGAGAAACCTCGGTACGGACTACGGCCTGCACCTCGCGGTCAGCACCGACGCGCTGCAGTGGATGCCGCTGAACCAGAACAACCCCGTGGTGACCCCGACCGGGGGCGAAGGTGGTCTGCGCGACCCGTTCATCCTGCCCAAGCAGGACGGCACCTACGTCGTCATGGCGACCAACCTGAAGGGAACCGACTGGACGAAGCAGAGCCAGGTCATCCACGTCTGGGACTCCACCGACCTGCGCTCCTTCGACAACTACCGCCTGCTGAAACTGCACTCGATGGCCACCCACAGCTGGGCGCCCGAAGCCTTCTGGGACGCCTCCCGCGGCCAGTACGCCATCATCTACTCGGCCGTCAACAGCAGCGGACACAACGTGATCATGGTGAACTACACCACGGACTTCACGACCGTGACATCACCGCAGGTCTTCTTCGACCCGGGCTACGACGTCATCGACGGCTCCCTGGCCATGAACGTGAACGGCGTCAACTACCTGTACTTCAAGGGCCACAACAGCCTCGTGGGGGCGAGGTCCACCTCCCTCGACCCCGGCAGCTTCACCGTCTTCACCTCCGGCCTGGCGCCGCAAGGAGGCATCGAGGCCCCGATCCTCGCCCAGGCTTCCGGCACCTGGTACCTGTGGGGCGACGCCAACGCGGTGTTCTACGCCTGGCAGACCAGCGACCTCTCCACCGGCACCTGGACCGCCGCCGACCGGCGCGTCTACACCCAGCCGCTGAACTCCAAACACGCCACCATCCAGCCGATCCCCCAGACCGTGTACGACAACATGGTCGCCAAGTGGGGCAAGCCCGCCTGGAACCGGCTGAAGTCCTACAACTTCCCGGACAGATACTGGCGGCACGCCGACTACACCGGCCGCATCGACCCGTACCCCTTCGACCCCTACACCGACTCGCAATGGAAGCTGGTGCCGGGACTCGCCGACCCCACCGGCGTCTCCTTCCAGTCCGTCAACAATCCGACCCGCTACCTGCGGCACGCCTACTACCAGCTGCGGCTTGACGTCAACGACGGCACAACGAAGTTCGTCCAGGACGCCACCTTCCACAAGACCGCCGGGCTCGCCGATCCGTCCTGGTCGTCATTCCGCTCGTACAACTACCCGGACCGCTACATCCGGCACTACGACTACGTGCTGCGTATCGACCCGATCTCCACCGCCGTCGGCAGAGCCGACGCCACGTTCTCCGTCTGGTACTGAGACGACATGCCACGGGGCCCGTGCAGAGGAGGGCGCCGTCGGTAGAGCCCGACTACCGATGTCGTTTCGACGTGCGACTGGGAGTCGCACGCTCACGCGAATACCCGATGTACGCGACTTCGGGAGTCACCCGCACGTCGGTGGCGGCATGGGCTCGGGACGCAGCCACCTACTCGTAGCAGGGAGCGCCGCACAGCACGGTGACCGTGCTACTGTCGCTGGCCGCCGTGGAGGTGGTGTGGGTGACGGCCGTGGGGGTCCTGCTGGTCTCCCAGGGCATGGGTGCGGCCATGGCCTGCGGTCCGAGGGTAGCGAAGGCCGCGGTGGCCACGAACACGACGGCGAGCACACGCTTGCGCAAATGCATCTGAACTCCCTTACCCCCCGGCCGGCCGACACCGGCTCCGGCCCGCCCCTTCCACCCGATGGCCGACAGCGACACCGCACCCCAGACACCCACGGCGAACCGGCCGACCACCCGCCCGGCCGGCCGCTCCACGGGAGCCGCCCCCGGTTAGCGGTTGACCGACCGCATCCCCGCCTCGTCGTACCGCTCCCCCGCCGCCTCGGGCAGCTCCGCGTCAATGCGGGCCAGGTCGTTCTTGGTCAGCACGACGTCGGCCGCCGCGGCGTTCTGCTCCAGGTAGGTACGGCGCTTGGTGCCCGGGATCGGCACCAGGTGCTCGTCCTGGGCCAGCACCCAGGCGATCGCCAGCTGTGCCGGGGTCACGTCCTTCTCCGCGGCGATCTCCCTCACCATCGCCGCCAGCCGCTGGTTCGCCTCCAGGTTGGCGTCCTGGAAACGCGGGTTCTGGCGGCGCCAGTCGTTCGCGTCCAGGTCGTCCGGCGACGTGAAGCGCCCGGCGAGGAAGCCGCGGCCCAGCGGCGAGTACGGCACGAAGCCGATGCCCAGCTCCCGGCAGGCCGGCAGCACCTCGGCCTCCACGTCCCGCGACCACAGCGAGTACTCGCTCTGCACCGCGGTCACAGGGTGCACGGCGTGCGCGCGCCGGATGGTCTGCGCGCTCGCCTCGCTCAGCCCGATGTGGCGCACCTTGCCCTCGGCGACCAGTTCGCCCAGCGCGCCCACCGTCTCCTCGATGGGGACGTTCGGGTCGACGCGGTGCTGGTAGTACAGGTCGATGTGGTCGGTCCCCAGACGCTGTAGGGAGCCGTGGACCGAGCTGCGGACGTGCTCGGCCGAACCGTCCTGCGAGCCGACCGTGCTGATGTCGCCGGGTACGGCGTTGTCCATCCGGTAGTTGAACTTCGTCGCGATCACATACTCGTCGCGACGTCCCCGGATGGCCTCGCCGACCAGCGACTCGTTGGTGAGCGGGCCGTACATCTGTGCGGTGTCGAGGAAGTTCATGCCGAGGTCGAGGGCGCGCCGGATGGTCGCGATGCCCTCCTCCTGGTCGGTGGATCCGTAGAAGGCGGACATGCCCATGCATCCGAGGCCGATGGCCGATACCTGGAGATCCCGCAGGCTGCGCTTCTGCATGCCGTGTCCCAGCCTTTCTGCACGCTCGTTCGTTGTTTTCCGGACGTACCAAGCCCTTCATCCATCCGGCGACGGATGTGGCCGTCCGGCATCCTGCAGGGCGCCGAATGGCGGGCTTGGTACGCCCCGATGTCTGCGACGCTACGGCCTGGAGCGCACTCCAGGGCAAGTCGGCGGGGCGGCGGGGGCAGCCACTGTCTGAAGCCCTGCCCCGCCTGCAGCGTGTCTCACCAGCGCATGCATGGCAAAGTGCGAATCCCCTGCAGGGGCCCACTGCCCGTCATCGCCCTCACCGGCCCTCCCGTGCCACACCCCTGCCCCAAGGCCCGGACGGCGCAGCCGACCTGCGGCCATGCGCAGAGACATTGTGGCGGTACGCAGTGGGTGCCTCGGGGTCTCGTCCGGCGACGCCACGGCGACGTAGCTTTACGGTACGCATTCATGGTTCGAGACCCTGGGAGGCTGCGATGGCACACCTCGACCCCTTAGTGATCGATCCGGCCGGCCGCGACATCCACGGCGAGGCCGCCCGGATCCGCGACCGCGGACCGCTCACCCCGGTGGAACTTCCCGACGGCGTCGAGGCATGGGCCGTCAGTGACCCCGATCTGCTCAGGCGCCTGCTCACCGACTCGCGTGTCTCCAAGGATCCGCGCCGCCACTGGACGAGCTGGATCAACGGCGAAATCACCCCGCAGTGGCCGCTGTTCACCTGGGTGGCGGTGCAGAACATGTTCACCGCATACGGCGGCGAGCACAAACGGCTGCGCGCCCTGGTCGCCAAGGCGTTCACCGCACGCCGTACCGCCGCGCTCCGGCCTCGTATCGAGGAGGTCACCACGGACTTGCTGGACCGGGTGGAACAGGCCGGACGGGACGGGCGGGTCGTCGATCTGCGTGAGGGGTTCTGCTACCCGCTGCCGATCCAGGTGATCAGCGATCTGTTGGGGCTGCCCGAGGAGCAGGGAGCCGAACTGCGCGCCGTCGTGGACAGCGTCTTCCACACCTCCGCCTCACCGGAGGAAGTCACCGACACCTACACGCGCTTCTACGCCGCGCTCGCCAAACTCGTCGCCCTCAAAAGGGAGTCGCCCGGCGACGACCTGACCTCTGCCCTCATCGCGGCCCGTGACGACGAGGACGGCACCCGCCTGAGCGAGCAGGAACTCCTCGACACCCTCATGCTCATGATCAGCGCGGGCCACGAGACCACGGTCAACCTCATCGACAACGCCATCCACGCCCTGCTGACCCACCCGGACCAGCTCGCACTCATCCGCGGCGGCCACGCCTCCTGGGACGACGTGATCGAGGAGACGCTGCGCGTCGAGGCACCCGTCGCCAGCCTGCCTCTGCGGTATGCCGTGGAGGACCTGGTAATGGGGGAATTCGGCGGTCCCGAAGGCGTCGTGATCGGCAAGGGCGAAGCCATCCTGGCCGCGTACGCCGCAGCCGGACGCCACCCCGGCAAATACGGCGGCGACGCCGACCGCTTCGACGTCACCCGCGTCGACAAGGAGCACCTGGCCTTCGGGTACGGCGTTCACTTCTGCCTGGGCGCGCCGCTGGGGCGGCTGGAGGCGCGGATCGCACTGCCGGCGCTCTTCGACCGCTTTCCGGGACTGCAACTCGCCGTGCCCCAGCAGGAGTTGGAGCCGGTGGACTCCTTCATCTCCAACGGCCACCGCTCCCTTCCGGTGCACCTTCGCTGATCACTGCCCGGGCCGGCTGGTCCGCACCCGGTCCCGCCGGCCAGTCGGTGCAAGGCCTCGACATCCGTTGTCTCAACTGAGACAGCACAAGCTCTGAGACAGTCCAACTGTCCCTAACGTCCGCAGCGTGGGGAAAAGCCGGCGCGCTCCCCGCTCGCCGCCCCGGTGAAGGCCAGGCAGCAGGAGAAGGAGGCCGCCGCGGTGTGAGCGGGCGCCCGACGACCAGGACCTGCGTACCCGGGACCTGACACGAGCGCACCTGGACGATTGGGCGAGCACTCATCCGACCCAGCGCACTCGTCTCATCCCGTTCGTCCGCTGGGTGCACGCCCGTCACATCGTCCGTGACCTGGAGATCCACCCCCGGCCGAGGCAGCTCCCCGGCACCTTCCAGGATGAGGCAACCCACCAGGCCGAACTGCGACGCTGCCTGACCGACACCGGCCTCCCCCCGCCCGTACGCATCTTCGGCGCCCTGGTCCGCCTCTACGCCCTGTCCCTGACCCGGATCGTCGAACTCACCACCGACCAGTTCCACCGGGAAGCCGAGGCCGCCTACCTCACCCTCGACCGCCACCCGGTGCTGCTCCCCCCGGCACTGGCCACCCTGCTCGATGAACAGATCGCCCAACTCCCCGCCCCACAACCCCCGCAGGACCACCGACATCTCCTCCTGCCGGGCGCCGTGCCCGGTCGCCCCCGCAACCCCGTCGGCCTGGCCGACCAGATGAAGCACCACGGCCTTCCCGTACGGGCCGCACGCAACACCGCCCTGATGGAGGCCATCACAGACCTGCCGCCCATCGTCGTCGCCGGCCTCTTCGGCATCAGCCCCGCGACCGCCCACCGCTGGTCCCAGCTCGCCGGGAACAGCTTGGCGCCGTACCTCGCCACCCGGCAGCGATCACGGCCGTAGCGACCCACCAGGGCTGGCCGCGCGGGCGGCGGGCCGTTCAGCGCGGAATCACCCAGCCCGGCCTCCAGGTGCCGGCAGCGTCGTGGTCGGCCGTCGTGGCGGCCAGGTGGGTGCGGAGGGTGGCCAGCGCCGGGTGCGGGTTGTCGCGGTGCCACAGGAGCGAGTGCGGGTAGACCGGGGTCGGGTCGATGACCGGGATGCGGCGCAGGTCGTGGCCGGCGGGCCAGATGAGGCGGGTGGGCTCGCCCATGAAGGTGGCCAGGGCCGGGGTGTCGGCGATGGTGTCGAGGAGTACGTCGGAGCCGAAGTTGGGGCCCGTCGCCTCGATGGTGAGGCCGAACTCGGCGACAAGGTCGTCGTAATAGGCGGCCCATTCGGTGCCGGGGGCGAGGCCGGGCATCCAGATCCGGTGCCCGGTGAGCTGGGCGAGGGTGACCGAGCGGGCGCCTGCCAGTGCGTGGCGGGGGCCGGTCATGAGCTGGAGCGGCTCGTCGAGGACCCGGACGGACTCGATGTCCTCGGAGAGGGTTCGGCCTGGCATCCCGACCGCGCGGAACGACGCGTCGATGGTGCCGGATCGGATGGCGGCGACGGCCGCCTCGATGTCGAACAGCATCATCACGTCGAGGTCGATCTCGGGGTGTGCGCGGTGGAAGCCACGCATCAGGCCCGACTGCGCGCTGCGCGAGGCGATCACGTCGACGCGAAGCGGACGGTGGCCGGGGCGCACGGAGCCTATCGCGCGCTCCTCGACGCGCAGCAGCTCGCGTGCGTGGGGCAGGAACGCCTGACCGTCGATGGTGAGCTCGGCGCCGCGTGGGGCACGGATGAACAACCGCACACCGAGGGTGCGCTCCAGCGCGGCGATGCGTTTGGAGACGGCCTGCTGGGTGATCGAAAGGTCGGCGGCGGCCTTCTGGAACTGGCCCGCATCCGCGACGGCGACGAAGGTACGTACTGCTTCGAGATCCACGCCGACCCACCTTAGGGAACAACTGATTGTTGTGGATGGCTGGCAGGTCAGTTGTTTGACCTGCTGTTGTCCTGCCCGCTTATCTCCCAATGGTCAACGTCAGTTTGTTCGGGTGGGACCTCAAGGGGAGTGCGCTGAGCATGGTGGGCAGGAGACGGTTGGGCCGGCAGTTCGGCTGGCTGTGGGCGTCATATGCGGTGAGCGCATATGGGTCCGGGCTGGGGTTCGGGGCGTTGCCGCTGATCGCGGTGCTGGTGCTGCATGCTGGACCCGCTGAGGTGTCCGCGCTGTCCGCGGTGGGGCCTGCGGTGGGTGCGCTGATCGCGGTGCCTCTCGCGCCGTGGGTGGAGTTCCGGCGCAAGCGCCCAGTCATGATCATGATGGACCTGGCCCGGTTTACGGCCATGGCGACGATCCCCGTCGCCTACGCCTTCGGATGGCTCAGTTTCGTCCAACTGCTCGTGGTCTCGGCCGTGGTTGCCGCAGCCAAGATCGCGTTCAACGCGGCCAGCGGTGCCTACCTCAAGGCCCTCGTCCGGCCGGACGACCTTCTCATCGCCAACGCGCGGTTCGAGTCCACGAACTGGAGCTCCATCGCGGTGGGGCCACCGCTGGGCGGGGCGGCGATCGGCCTGTTCGGGCCGGTCACCACCGTGGTGGCCGACGCGCTCAGCTACCTGCTCTCCGCGCTCGGCATCACCGCGATCCGCGGCCAGGAAGAAGCGCCGCGAACAACCGACAAGAGCCCGGTCCAGGCGCGTGCATTGCTCGACGGCTGGCGACACATCATGGGCCACCCCGGCCTGCGCGCCCTCTACCTCAACCAAATGCTCGTCGCCGGTGTGATCATGGCCACCGAGCCGCTACTGGCGGTGCTCCTGCTTCGCCAACTCGGGTTCCCGCCCTGGCAGTACGGCCTCGCCTTCGCCGCCCCCTGCCTCGGCGGCCTCATCGGCTCGCGGCTGGCCCGCCGTGTCGTAGCCCGCTTCGGCCGGCACCGGGTCTTCCGGACCGTCGGCACCCTGCGCGCCATCTGGCTGATCGGCCTGGCCTTCGTCCGCCCCGGCGTCGTCGGCCTCGCCACCGTGATGGCCGTCGAGCTGGCGATCATCATCAACATGAGCCTGTACAGCCCGGTACTCGCCACCTACCGGCTCGAACACACCCCCAAGCATCTCGTCGCCCGCACCCTGTCGGCCTGGTCGATCGGCCAGCAGGCGTCCATCGCCATCCTCACCGCGCTCGCCGGGCTGCTCGCCGACATCACCAGCCCACGCACCGCTCTCACGGTCGCAGGACTGCTCATCCTGACCACCCCGCTCCTGCTTCCCCGACACGACCAGACGTCGCAGCACGAGCCGGAACTGTCCCGCAGCCCCTCATGAGGCACCACAACTTGCCACCCGCAAACCGCAGCCGGTCCGCCGGTGCGTGTCTGCGTCGACCTGGCACACCACCGCTTAAGGAGAACGCGCGTGAATACTGCCCTGGCGCTTGACCCCACCCACACCGCTCTTCTCGTCATGGACTACCAGCCCGCGATCCTGGCCTTTGTGCCCGAAGGCGAGGCCCGAAACGTCCTGCTCGGTCGTATGGAAGGGGCCATCGCCGACGTTCGCGCAATTGGCGGCACCATCGCCTACATACGCGTCGGCTTCACCGATGCCGACTGGGCCGCGATCCCGGCCTCCAACAAGTCATTCGCCCCGCTGGCCCACCACCGCGTCATGCACCACGAGGACCCTGCCGCCGCCATCCACGAGCGCCTGGCTCCCCAGGACGGCGACATCATCGTGCGCAAGATCCGCTACGGCGGCATGTCCACCACCGACCTCGACCAGCAGCTACGCGAGCGTGGCATCACCACTCTGATCGTCTCCGGCATCAGCACCAGCGGAGTCGTCCCTGTCCACCGTCATCGACGCGGCCGACCGCGACTACCAGCTCTACATCCTGTCCGACGGCGTCGCCGACCCAGACACCGAAGTCCACAACGTCCTGCTCCACAAAGTCTTCCCCTCACGGGCCCACATCATCGACACCACCGAGCTGCACGCCCTGCTCCGGGCTGACTGATCCGAACCACGAGCCGAGATGACGGCACGGTGGGCAACGGACCAGCCGGCGAGTGCCTTGACCAGGTGCGTCAGGCCGGCCCGGTCTTGGTCAGGCGGTAGTCGACCTGGGCGGCCACGGTCGGGTACACGGTGCGTAACACGAGGCCGTCGCGTTCGAGCCTGCGCACGGTGAGGGTGAGCATCTCCGATCGCGCATGTCGCCGCAGAGGCTGTGTAGGTGGAAACGGGCTCTGGTCCACTTCTTGTGGTCGCGTACGCAGAGTGACCGTTGATCTTCGCCTGATGGTGGGTTAAGTGATCGTAGGCGGTCAGTGCGCACACGACCGTCTGGCCGCGCATGAAGCTAGCTCCACTCATCCGGCCTCCTTGGAATCGATCACCTAGGCTGGCGCGGTGACTGATGAGCAGGAGTGGGTGCAGCCGTCGGGAGTGTGGGCCACGGCGGTGGGGGTGGCCAGAGTGAGGGCGCTGGAGACCGAGCGGGAGAACGCGCTGTTCCGCGACCCCCTGGCACAGGCCTTCGCCGCCGCCGGCGGTCTGTGGCCCTCCTCGCCACCGCTGCCCGATGACGAGGCCACGCGCCGCCGCTGGCTGGCCGTGTCATTCTCCATCGTCATCAGGACGAGGTTCCTCGACGACCTGTTGCAGCAGGCCTCCGCGTCCGGGGTCCGGCAGGTCGTGCTGCTCGGCGCCGGCATGGACAGCCGGGCCTTCCGGATGGACTGGCCCGCGGGCACCCGGCTGTTCGAGGTCGACACCGCCGCCCCACTGGACTTCAAGGCTTCGGTGCTGCGCCAGGAGCGGGCCGTCGCACGCTGCGAGCGGATCACCGTCGCGGTAGATCTGCGTGAGGACTGGCCAGGCGCGCTGGCCGCCGCGGGGCACGACCCGGCCGTTTCGACCGCGTGGATCGCCGAAGGACTGCTGATCTATCTGCCCGAGGATGCGGTGGAGCTGCTGCTGGCCCGGATCAGCGCGCTGTCGGCGGCGGGCAGTCGGATGGGGCTGACGTTGGGCTCGCGCGGCGTGATCGAGCGCTTCGGCGCGGACGCCGTGCCGGGATCGGCGGCGTCCATGTGGGTCTCGGAGATGCCCGACGACCCGGTTGGCTGGCTGGCCGGGCACGGCTGGGCGGCCGACAGCCACACCCTGCGCGAGCGCGCTGCCGCCTACGGTCGCCCGCTCAGCACCCCGCCGCAGCGAGAGGAGCGGCCCGGCGGACTGATCTCGGCGGTCCGCCGGTAGAGCGCCTCCCGGTTCCCTGCGAAATGTCGATGAGAAGTGACACCACTTCGGAGAGCTGCCGATGTTCGCAGGCGTTGGCGGCGGATGCTGCCGCCTGTTTGGGCGATGCGGCTTGGATTCGTCTGATCTGCCTTAGAAAGTGCTCTGCGACGGTTCCCAGACCGAGCAGTCGTGGGCGAAGAGAACCCGTCGTGGGTCGAAGTCAGCGAGTCGTTCCAGCCAGTGCTGGTAGGCGGGAAGCGGCTGCTCCACGCCGTGGAGTGCGGCTTGGCGGGCCAGTTGGTCGGATGCGAAGTGGGAGGCGAAGTCGTGTGCCTGACCGGCGAGGACTACTGTGCCGTCGGCTTGCCGGAGGACCAGTGACTGATGCCCTTGGGTGTGCCCGGGTGTCGGAATGATCCAGACGCCCGGCCAGATTTCGGCCTCACCGGCGAGTTCCTCGTAGGACGCGGTGGGGAAGTCGATCAGTTCGTCGAAGGTGTAGTCGCCGTTGCGGGCGGTGGCCAGCTCGACGTCCTGGACCAGGATGGGCTTGCCACCAAGCAGAGGGTTCCCGCCGCAGTGGTCGAAGTGAAGGTGGCAGTTCGCGACAAGGGAGATGTCGTCGAGAGCGACTCCGGCCGTGGACAGGGCATCCTGCAGGGCCCGGCGTTGGGGACGGTAATGGGCTTCCGTCTCGGGGTCCGCCTTGCCGATGCCGGTGTCGAAGAGGATCAGGCCGTGATCGTGTTGCACCAGGTAGGCGAGCACAGGTTCGACCCGCGGCTGCGGGCCGCCGGTCTCCGACGCGGGCCGGATGAAATACCCCAGATCGAGCCGGCGCACCGGCATGTTCTTCCCCATGCCGCCAGCCTGGCAGGTTCTGGTGTTCCGGTCGGGCGGTCTGCCGAGAGCAGAACCATCGCCGACGTCATCGGCCGCAAGGCGTGCATTCAAGTGCGGAGTTCAGCCTGCGGCTTCCCGCCCGCCCCGCATGATCCGCTGCACTCGACTACTCGACCTGGTCAACACGATGGACCCCAAACTCGTCGCCGCCGCCTTCGGCATGGATCCCGAAGCCACCATGATCTATCTCGCCGACCACGTCGATGAGGGCCGTTTGCCGGAGCGGTGAAGACCGAGTATTGGTCGTTACTGAAGCCGCAGGACGCCAGGGGCTCGATCCTCGAAGACCGTGACCAGCCAGTCGAAGACGGTAGGTCCGTGCTCTGTACGCGCCGCAGCCAGATCCGCGCTGACAGCAAAACGGTTCGTGGGATGGCAGCGTGAGAGGCGAATCTCCAGCTGGCGAGCCGTCTCCGGATAGCCCAGATACTCACGAGACGCCTGGTGGTCACGCCATTCAACAACGTAGTCATCGTCGTCGGGCTGCCCGAAGCCACCACTGAGGCAGTCAGCGAAGGCGTCGAGGTTCTTGCCGAAATAGCCTCCAGGACCGTTGACCGCCTCGCCGATGAGTCGCCAGAAGTCTTCCAGCGTCCTCACCTGGGTGCCGTCCAGCACGTATATCGCCGTCACAGCACGCAGGATACGTCCAGATCGATGGCCCCTCGGGGTAGCCGAAGTGCTGGATGAGGCCGGCTGAGATGGCGGAGGCGTTGTCTGATGGGTGCAGGCATGCACGATGGTCACCGCGACCGGCTTGACGGCATCGGCACGCGCGGCCGACGCGGTCGTCTTCGGTGCCGAACCGCTCACGGCACCGGGCTGCGCGGTCTGCATCAAGGCACCGGCGGCGAGCAACGTCACCCCGAGCGCCGCCCCGACCATCTTGCCGTACCAGCCCCGCCCGCCGTGCGTGCCATGTCCGCCCCGCTTTGGCGCAGTTCCTCGCCGATCCCCGGTCACCTCGTGACCACCTGGCAGGACGAGTGGCGGCGCCGAGTGGATCTGTCCGCTACCGATCACGGACAATCCCGGGGGAGTTCGGGGACAACTCGGCGAGCAACGGCCGTAGAACGCGGTGGATCGTCACGGAGCTCGGGTCCTGGGGGCTGGACCCGGCGTGGTCTCGGGGAGCAGGTGAGTACGGCGCTCCTCGGGTGTCAGTGAGCGGAAGATCCGGCCGCGTGCCGACCGACAGCAGGGCCTGGGTGTCGCCCTCGGCAGCCCAGACGCGGATGGTGCGGTCCTCGGCGGCGGAGACCACTCGACGGCTGTCGGGGAGCCATGCGACGCAGTTGCACCGGCTGCGGTGGATGCCGATGATCCGGCCCTCGCCGCCACGCCGCGGATTCCACAGGCGGACCGTGTGATCGGTGCAGGCGGTGGCGAGCGCGTGGCCGTCCGGGACCAGGCGACCGCGTGCACGCGGGCCTCGTGGCCCTGGAGCACGTGCCAGAGCGTGCCGGTGGCGGTGTCCCAGACCCGTACCGTCCAGTCGCCGGAGCTGGTGGCGAGCCGGGTTCCGTCACGGGACCAGGCCACGGCGTCCACCCAGCTCTGATGGCCGGTCAGGCGGTGGAGCAGGCGCTGGGCGGCGAGGTCCCAGATCTGCGCCGTGTGGTCGTCCGATCCGGTTGCCAGCATCGTCCCGTCGGGTGACCAGGCGAGGGCGCAGATCCACTGGGAGTGATCCGCGTACTGCCCAAGGACCGTGCCGTTCGCCGGATCGAGGACGGTGGCGCGGTGGTCACGTCCCGCCACGGCCAGCCGGGTCCCGTCGGGGGACCAGGCGAGGGCCTCGACCGTCTCCTGCCCGGTGAAGACGGTTCGGTGCTCGTCACTGGTGAGGGGCTGCCAGATCCTGACGGTGTTGTCGTCGGCGCTGCTGGCGAGCCGGCGGCCGTCAGGAGCCCAGCGCACCGCTCTCATGCCGGCGGTGTGCCCGGTCAGGGTCCTGACCTTCTCGCCGTCGTCGGTCCGCCAGATCCGTACGCTGTGGTCGATGGCGCCGCCGGCCAGGTGACCGCCGTCGGCGGTGATGTCGAAGCCGAGGACGGGGCCGGGGTGTTCGGCTATCTGGAGCAGTTCGGTGCTGCGCGTGCCGACGGTCCATATGCGGGCCGTGCCGTCCTCGGCGCCGGTGGCGATGCGGTCGCCGCGGGGTGACCAGGCGAGCGCCTCCACCCGGTCCGTGTGGCCGCACAGGTGGGCGAGTTCGTCCCCGTGGGCGAGTGTGCGGACGTGCACCTCGGACCCGCGTGAGGCGATGGCGAAGCTGTCTCCCTGTGGGGAGCACTGCAGATTGATGATCAGCGCGTCCGGCCCCTGAAGTGTGCGCCGCAGTTCTCCGGTCCCGGCGTCCAGGACTCTCACCCGCTCCTCGCCGGAGACCAGACAACTGCCGTCCGGTGTCCAGGAGACGGGGGTGGCGTGGTTGTACGAGCGCTCGATGACCCGATGGGGGCGTCCGGTCGCGACGTCCCAGGTGATGTACGACCGGTCGTAGGCGGCGGAGAGCAGCCGTGTGCCGTCCGGGGACCAGGAGAGCCGGTAGATCTCGTTGCCGTGCCCGGCCAGTACGGCGGTCGGCTGCCGGGTCGCGGTGTCGAAGAGCCGGATGTGCCGGTCCCGGGAGCAGGCGGCCAGCAGGGAGCCGTCCGGGGACCAGGCGATGTCGCGGACCGTGTCGCTGAAGGCGTCGAGCAGGGTCACGGTCTCGCCGGTGACGGGATCCCACACCCGCGCGGTGCGGTCGCGCGAGGCGGTGGCACCCTCCGTGAGTCCGGCGACCAGTGCACCGCCATGCCCCCCCCCCGCGTGGCCGTCCAGGAGTGCGGCGGGCGCACCCGAAGCCGCGTCCCAGATTCGGGCGGTCCCGTCCAGCGACCCGGTGGCGATCCCTGCCTCGTCGGGGGACCAGGCCACGGCGCGGACGCCGGCGGTGTGGCCGGTGAGTACGGCCTGGGTGTGGTTGTGGGCGAGCGAGGCCATCAGCGCCCGGACGGCGGTGGCGGTGGGCGGGGACTCGACGAGGGCGGCGGTCGCCAGGAGGGTGCCCAGCTCCGGTTCCCGCTCGGCATTCGCCAGGACGTACTGGCCGATCGACTCGGAGACCAGGTGCAGGAAGTCCCGGTCCTGGCTTCGGGAAGCCGTGACCAGTTCCTTCATGTCCGCGGTCGCCTCCCTGGCAGACTCCAGGCCCGCCAGCCATCTTCGGGCCGGGGCGAGCCGCTCCCCGGTGAGGAGGTAGTCGGGGCTGCGTCCCGAGGACCGCCAGTCGGACGCCCAGCGTTCCAGTTCGCTGCGGCTCTTCAACTGCTCGGCACGGACTGCCACTTGCTGTTGCAGCGGCGGCCACTGACGGAACAGGGCCTCGTGCGCCGCCTGCAGCACGGGCTCTGGCGCGCGGCCCGCGCCGCACCGTCGTCGGCGAGGCCCCCATACCCGCCCAGCCGGCCGCCGGGCAGCGCACACTCGCCGACGGAACCGCCGGGGCCCGCCTGCACCCGTACGCCGACCGAATCCACCAGGTTCGCAGATGCCAGATGCTGCAAGACGATGAACCCGATTGCCAGTCAAGGTTGAAACCGCGCGTACCCGGCCGGTTGGAGAGGCCGCAGCCCGCACGGCCTACTTGTGGGCGAAGTATGGCCGCATTGCCATGGGTGAGCGATCCGGACGGCGATGCCGCCCCTGATGGCGACGCCCGCGAGATCGACGAACTCGCCGTCCGTCCGGCCGCCCACGGCATGGGCCTGGCCGCCGAACTGCTCGAAGCGGTCACCGAGGACGCCCCCGAAGGCCGCTCCTGGCCGCTCACGTCCGTCCGCTCGCCGCGCGCCGTCGCCTTCTACCGCCGGCAGGGCTGGGGACCGGCCACGCACCCCTCACCCGAAGGCACGGGCGTCGTCGTCTTCCTCGGCCGCTGTCATCCCGCCCGCGCTCTGGCCTCGCTCCCTCTTTGAGCGCGTGTGCGCAGGGCTTCACCACCTCCGCTGACCGTCACGCCAACCTGGTCGCCCCACTCGCTCGCGCGACCGCCAAGACGCTGAAGCGCAGGCCCACCTTCGCCGCACACGGACGAGGCCGCGGCCATTGATTGAAAAGATCAACTCTGCGGTCTGCTGGGCGCCACCGCAGGCAACCCGTCGACCGTCGCCGCGAGCAGAGGCAGGAGCCGGGTGAGTTCTCCCTGGTCACCGATGGCGTCGAGAAGCCGGGTCTGGTCGGAGCGGACGCGGTGGGCGGCGCGCTGGTGGAGGATGCGGCCGCGGGCGGTGAGGTAGAGCAGGACGCGGCGGCGGTCGTCGGGGTCGGGCCGACGGTAGACCAGGTTGCCGGCGACCATGCGGTCGACGAGCTTGGTCAACGTGGGCGCCGGCATGAGGGCGTGGTCGGCGATTTCGGACATCGGGTGGCCCTGCCCGTCGGCGACGGCCGACAGGACGCGCCACTCCTCCACCGAGCAGCCCTCCTCGGCCAGCATCGCGGCCAAGCGCCTGCCGAGGCATCGCTCGGCGTGACTGAGGAGGTGGGCAAGGTCCGGCGAGGAGGGTTCCGACGGCATTGCCGGTGTCCTTCCGTAGGTCTAGTGTTCGGGCAGATTACGAGCCTCCGCGAGGGTGCCGGGGCCCGGACCGGGATCCGCGCGCCCAGTGCCCTCACGGAGGTGGTCTGTGCATCCGGTGCCGCCGAGAGGGAATGGCGATTCGAGCACGACGCTGGTCGTGGCCTTGGTCGTGCCGCTGCAGGGACCGGCGGGGGTCTTCGGCCCGTCGTGCGAGCTGGCCGCGCAACTGGCCGCGGAGGAACTGAACGCCGCGGGCGGCGTGTTGGACCAGGAGGTCCACCTGGTCACGGTGGACGGCGGGGCGCCGCCGGAGCAGGTGGCGGCCGAAGTCGAGGCCCTGGTGTCGCTGGGCGCCGTCGACGGGGTGGTGGGCTGGCACACCTCGGCGGTGCGCCACGCGCTGCTGCCGCGGATCGCGGGCCGCGTGCCGTACGTCTACACAGCCCAGTACGAAGGCGGCGAGCGCACACCCGGGGTCTTCCTGACGGGCGAGACCGACGCCGCGCAACTGCTGCCCGCGATGCGGCTGCTGGCCGAGGCGACCGGAGCGCGACGCTGGTGCACGGTGGGCAACGACTATGTGTGGCCGCACGTGACCGCCCGTGCCGCACGGCGATACGCCCGGACCTGTGGCGGCCTGGTGCGCGACGAAGTCTTCGTGCCCCTGGGAACACGCGGCTTCGGGCCCGCGCTGCGCCGGATCGAGCGGTGCGAGGCGGACGCCGTACTGATGCTGCTGGTCGGGGACGACGCAGCTCACTTCAACCGGGCGTTCGCCGGGTACGGTCTGCATCAGCGGTGCCTGCGGCTGAGCACCCACATGGACGAGAACATCCTGCTGGCCACCGGAGCGGAGGCCACCGACGGCCTGTGGGCGACGGCCGGTTTCTTCGAGACGCTCGCGACCGCCGAGAGCCTGGACTTCAGCGCGCGTTACGCGGCGCGGTTCGGTGTGGAGGCACCGGTCGTGGGTAGTCTGGGCGAGTCGTGTTTCGAAGGAGTGCGCCTGCTGGCGGCGTTGGCCGAGCGGGCGCGGTCGCTGGACGTGAAGACGATGTGCGCGGTGGGCGAAACGGTCTCCTACGAGGGCCCGCGCGGCGCACTGCGGCTGCGCGGCAACCATCTCACCCAGCGGCTGTACCTGGCACGGGCGGATGCCTTCGACTTCCACGTCGTCACCCAACTCTGACCCGGCTCCCTGGCCGTTGACATTACCCTGCCACAGAAATACTTTCTACGGGAAGCATCTGGCGGGGGCGAGGCATCTGTATTCAATCGAGCCCTTCGCTCGCCACAGTCTCCCATCGACGGGCGCCCCGCCCACGCGGCGCACTCCTGTTCGCGCAATGTCTACGCGCGTCAAATAAAGGACCGTTAAATACCTTTCCCTTAAAGGAAGCGAAACGTTCAAGAAACAGTGCGGCGTGACTCTTCCCTGCAATCACCCGGGGTCGCCCGGGTCGCCCCCAGTGCTGGGAAGAGGGAATGTCGTGACGGAGATCGTCGACAAGGAAGCACCGCCGGCGAGTACAGGCGGACGGACGTACAACAACTGGGCGCAGAACGACACATTGGAGGACTACTCGCTGCGCTACGCGCCGAAGTCCTTCCGCCGCTGGACTCCCTACGTGGTGGCCACGACGGCGCTCGGTGGCATCGCCTACCTCGCCGACTTCGCCATCGGCGGCTCGATCGCCATCTCCAACGGCTTCTCCAGCGCCATGGTGGCCATTCTCGCCGCGGCGGTGGTCATCTTCCTGACCGGCATCCCTATCTCGTACTACTCGGCGAAGTACTCCATCGACATGGACCTGCTGACCCGGGGCGCGGGTTTCGGCTATCTCGGCTCGACCCTCACGTCGGTCATCTACGCCAGCTTCACGTTCATCTTCTTCGCCCTCGAAGGCTCGATCATGGCGCAGGCCCTCGAGCTGGGCCTGCATATCCCCCTGGCCGTCGGCTATCTGATCTGCTCGCTGATCATCCTGCCGCTGGTGATCTACGGCATGACCGCCCTGTCGAAGATGCAGGTGTGGACGCAGCCGGTCTGGCTGGTGCTGATGGTCGCGCCGTTCGTCTCCATCGCCATCCAGGAGCCGGACAAGTTCTCGCAGTTCACCCACTTCGCGGGCAACTCCCCCACCGGCTCCAGCATCAGCATGCTCGGCGTCGGCGCGGGGGCCGGCGTGGCCCTGTCACTGATCGCGCAGATCGGTGAGCAGGTCGACTACCTGCGCTTCATGCCCGACAAGACCCCCGAGAACGCGGGGAAGTGGTGGGGCGCCGTGCTCTCCGCCGGTCCCGGCTGGGTGGTTCTCGGCGCGGCGAAGCAGATCGGCGGGGCGTTCCTGGCCTTCTACATCGCCGGCAGTGTGGGCCTGTCCAAGGCCAACGAGCCCATCCAGCAGTACGTGCACGGCTTCAAGACCTTCGCGGCGCCCGTCGCCCTGGGACTGGCGACGTTCTTCGTGATCCTCTCCCAGATAAAGATCAACTCGACGAACGCGTACTCCGGTTCGCTGTCCTGGTCGAACTTCTTCTCCCGCCTCACGCACCGGCACCCGGGCCGGGTCGTCTACATCTTCCTCAACGTCGGCATCGCGCTGGCCCTGATGGAGGGCGGAGTCTTCGGCTTCCTCAACACCGTCCTCGGCTTCTACTCCAACGTGGCCATCGCCTGGATCGGCGCGGTCGTCGCCGATCTGGTCATCAACAAGCCGCTGAAACTGAGCCCGTCGTACATCGAGTTCAAGCGCGCCCACCTGTACAACTTCAACCCCGTCGGCTTCGGCTCGATGCTCATCGCCTCCGCCGTCTCCATCGCCGCGTACTTCGAGGCCTTCGGCGACTACGGCAAGGCGTACTCCCCCTTCATCGCCCTGTTCCTCGCGATGATCCTCTCACCGCTGTTCGCCGTGCTCACGAAGGGCAGGTACTACATCGCCCGCGTCGACGACCTCGAGGAGCCGCTGCTCGGGACGGACGGCCTGCCCTCCGCGGCCACACTGACCTGCACCGTGTGCGCGACCGACTTCGAACGGCCCGACGTGGCCAACTGCACCTTCCACTCCGGGGCGATCTGCTCACTGTGCTGCAGTCTGGAGAAGAACTGCCACGACTCTTGCAAGACCGGTGTCGCCACCGGCCCGGTCGCCCTCGCCACACCCACCGTGCGGTCCGCGGACTGACCACCATCACCTTCCCGTGTCCGGTTTGGCTCCGGCTCGCGTTCTTCGACGTGGGCCGGAGCCGACTTCGTCAGTCGGTCAGGGCTGCTCCAGCGTCGCCCCCGGCCGTCCAT
Source organism: Streptomyces sp. TLI_185 (assembly GCF_003814765.1). Classification (NCBI taxonomy): domain Bacteria; kingdom Bacillati; phylum Actinomycetota; class Actinomycetes; order Kitasatosporales; family Streptomycetaceae; genus Streptomyces; species Streptomyces sp. TLI_185. Next base: position 10,178,837 of record NZ_RKRB01000001.1, on the reverse strand, counting down.
GAACACGTACTGACAGACGTGGACCCGATCCGAGAAGCGCACGTGTGCGAACCCGGCCTGCTCGTCGTCGACATGGCGGGCTTCGACGATGCCACCGTCTTCGCCTTCCAGGCGGCGATCGCCCGAATCTGGGGGACCTCGACCGCCGAGCGCACCACCCGGGATCCCGGCCGGCCCGGTGTGCGGCTGCGGCTGTACACCGATCTGCGGCAGGTCCTCGAGGATGGCTCGTCGCCGGAGCCGGCGCCGTCGGCCGCGTAGACAGGCATGGTCCCGACACCACGGGAAGAGTGACGGACCACGCCTGCGTCCAAGGCGTGCAGCAGATCCTTGGGGACGTGATCGGTGGCAGGGGCGGCAGGAATCGAACCTGCGGCATCCGGTTTTGGAGACCGGCGCTCTGGCCATCTGAGCTACGCCCCTTTGGTAGCGACAGCTTGGCATGGCCACCGGGTCTATTTCCAAGTAATTTCCGCCTGTTTGGAGAAGGCGCAGGACGCCGACCGCCTTGCCGAGGATCCGCACGTCGTTACCGGGGACCGGGTCACACGACGGATTGCGCGGCATGAGCCACATCTGCTCGTCCTGTCGGCGCAGCACTGTCACTGCGGCCTCGTCATCCGGGAGAGGGCCAAGCTCAGCCACGAATCAACCCGAACCAGACGACCTTTCCCGTGCTCAACCGCCTTGCCCTCCACCGCCGGGCCAGCTTGTTCACCAAGTACAGCCCACGACCGCCCTCGTCCGTCGCCCGCGCCTGGGTTAGGGGAGACTGACCTAGTGCCCCGGCGGGACGGGCTACGTCCGGCCGATGCTGCCCACCGCCGGGGCCTCCCGGCTCGACCTCGTCCGAGAGCGGGCCTGCCGGCGCACCCACCATGACCGGCCGGCCGGTCACGCCTACGGACTCGACGGCCGGCACGTCACCGACGAACCGGGCCTCTACCTGGCGCTCGGCGAGGCGGTGAACGGTCCGGGCGGCTACTTCGGGGGCTGTCTGGCCGCCCTCGACGACTGCCTGCGCGGCACCTTCGGCTACACCGCCCCTGCAACCCTGCTCTGGCGCGAAGCTGCGACAGCACGCGAGCACCTGTCCCAGGCCCTGACCCCGGACGGACAGCCCTACGACCTGTTCGGCGTGGTCCTCGATGTCCTGGCCCAGGGCGGCATGCACGTCACCCTGGCCTGAGCTGCTGTCCACCCGCCGGCAACGACTCTGTCCGACGGCTCTTCTCTGCCAGAAGGCACGGCGCGGCCGTTGGCGAAGGGCTCCCCGGGCACGGCGGCTGCCTGCGGAGGCGGTGGCCGCGACGGTGATCGAGGGGCCGATGCCGACACGGACGTCGACTCCCAGGCGCGAGAGGGTACGCACGCGCAGGACCTCTCCCAGGCGGCGGGTGTCGGTGCCGTGGTAGCGCAAGGCTCCCTTGAGAAGCTGTGTCACACCCTCTCTTCGCAGGTCACGACCCATGATGTGAAGTAGTGATCCCGTTTGCCGTTCGGTTGGATGTCGATGGACGGGTGGCCGAACGGCATAGAGATCGTCCGTCAACGCCCGGACAGCCCAGCAAAGGGGGCCGCTGTGCTGGTGGCGTGTCTACGGTTGACATCACTCCCGACCACGGCAGGAGGGCGGACGTGTTCAAGCGCATCGTCATCATCCTCACAGGACTGATCACCAGCGGGTTCCTCACCCCAGGTGTCGCCGACGCGGCCCCCACATCCGCCACGACCATGGCAGCGGCTCCAACGGACGCAGGCGACATCCTCGGCGATGTCATCGGCCTCATCGGACATCCTGTGTCCATTTGATGGGACTACATTCGTTTCCAGGAATCGCTATCCCCTTCTGCCGTGACTTGGGCAGAGAGGTCGTGACACAACTTCTCAGCGGTTTCGGAGACGCTCCACTCCCCGGTCACCGCCGGGCCGTCATGCGTGAACTGGACCCTGACGCGGTATGTCACCTGCCGCCTCCTGTCTGCTGCGGCCCGTGGATGCCCCGATCTTCGCCCACGATCGGGGGTGTGCATGCTGTGGTGACTCACCCGAAGGCCCTCGATTTCACCTAGCCACCCCTCGCGTTCCGCTTCGGAGATGCGCGCCATGAGGGTGTCGCGGATCTCGACGAGACGGGGCCGTTGTCTCGGGTCGGGCCGGAGCATGGAGCAACGAACGCAGGCGTGCTCGTGGATGCAAGGGCTGCCGAACGCCCGAGCGCATACCCCGACCGACAGCTTGCGCCGCTCAAGGACCGAGGAAGGAGTCCCACTCCTCGCTGGTTGGAATTCGGTATTCCTCACCGGGGCGCAGGGCACGGCGGCGTGCAAAGAAGGCACGGTGAGCTTCAATGGCCTCGGTGGGATATATGGCCTTGTACCCCATGGTGGTGGCAATGCTTTTGTGGGCACAGATTACTTGGGCGATGTGGGGTGGCAAGCAGGAGAGGATGGCGTCCGTGACGAAAATCCTTCGGAAGTCGTGCGGCTGATAGTTCAGCGGATTGACTGCAGCGTCAGTGAGTCCAGAGGCGGCCGGGGTCTCGCCGAGGCCCTTACGGATGGTCTGGGCGGAGACGGGACGGTTCTGTCCGGCGCTGGACCATTGGAAGAGCAGTGGCAAGGGTGGGTTCCACACTCGCTCGCCTTGGTCATCAGCAGAGACCAGCGGGACCACGCCGTTTGCACCGCGCACCCGGGTGACCATCCTGGACAGGACATCGGCGAGTTCCGGACTTACCAGCAGCAGACGCTCCTCGTCTGTCTTCGACGGGGCGATCTGCAGCAGGGAACCACTTCACCGGTTGTGGGCAGGGTGTACTGGACGATGCTGTGGTGGTTGATTTCCAGCATCTCTTCGATGCGGGATCCCGTGTGCCGAAAGAACTCGATCGCGGCCCAGACCCAGAACGCGCGGTTCTCGTCCGCCACCAGGTAGCGGCGACGCCCACTGTCGTCCAAAGCTAGATTCGGCTCTAGGCCGGAGTGGCTGCGCTTGGGTTTGGTGAAAGTTTCTCCCTGAGCCGTAAATTGCCCTCCCAAAGGAGCATCGCGGAAGGCAGCCGGCCTTTCCTGGGCCTGACTCGAGCGGACCTCGGCGGTGCGTAGCACCATGGGCAGAGTGGGCATGCGCTCACGGGTGCGCTGGTCAGCTCAAGCCTTCACGTGCTTGTGATGCTTGCGGAAAACAACGTCGGAGTCCTTGATCGGACAAGGCGCTACCCACCGGGCCCAGCGCTCGGGTTCGTCCGCAGCCCACGTTGCGAGGTCCAGGTAGAAGGCCCGCACAGTTGCCATCAGACTGCTGGGGTTGAGGCGAGGCATGGTGCGCTCCACCAGCCGACCATCAGGAGTGCGGCGGCGGACGGTTTTGGTGCGGATGCGTTCCTTCCACGCCGAGATGACTTCCGGGCTCAGGTGCAGCGAGTCGATGCCTGGGTGGTGGTGCTCTAGGTCTGCCCAGAAGCGGGCTACCAGCGACCGAGAGAGGTCTTCAAAGGTGTTGTAGTCCAAGGCGGGACGACGCTCGTTGAGATAATCGACGAATAGGTCGCGCACCGGTTGGCGGTCGATAGAAGTGGCGAAGAGGGAGAGCCGATGGTGCTTCAGCGGTGACCAGCTGCACAGAAGGGCGGCGATCCGGCGGCGACGCAGGCAGAATCGCGCAACTTGTCGCCGAGGGCGACGGCGTCCTCACACGTGGGCTTGACCGGCATCCCGGAGGCCCCAGCAACATCACGCCGTCGCCGCGGCCAGCAGCACCCGAGGATGAGTACCAGCGCGGCAGCGCGAGCGTCAGGGCCGTCATGGACGGCAGTTGCCAACAGTTCGGCCCGGTGACAGGCGGCGGGCACGGGCACCCCGTAATCGTCAAGGGGATGTGCCGCGTCCGCGATCTCCACGCCCCATGACCCGCGCGACAGAAGTAGCCGATTCCCTGAACACACGCACGGGCTGGGGTTAACCTCGTCTTCCACTCGCGTGAACTGACGTGCGTCGAATGTGCCTTCGGGGGATTTCTTGTTAGGAGAGCGGCCGGTGCCGACGGACGATGCGGCTGCCGCGCTGCGGCAGACCGGTGCCTCTCCACTGCGGGTCGGCGACCCAAGGCGCGTCGGCCCCTATGCGCCGATAGCGCTGCTCGGCAGTGGTGGCATGGGGCGGGTCTTTCTGGCCCGTCCCATGGACGACAGCCTCGGTCTGGTCGCGGTGAAGGTGATCAGGCCGGAATACTCGGAGGATCCCAGGTTCCGGCGCCGGTTCGAGCGGGAGGCGTCGGTGCACGCCCGTCTGCGTACACCGCACGCAGCACGACTGTCCGGCACGGGCTTCGACGACGAACTGCTGTGGATGGCCACCGAGTACCTCCCCGGCTTCGATCTGGCGGAAGCCATACGGGAGGACGGCGCCCTGGAGCCGGCCGCGGTCTGGCGGCTGGTGGCGGAGCTGGGGCAGGCACTCGCGGACCTCTCCGTCGAGGGGATCGTGCACCGGGACCTGAAGCCGTCCAACGTACTGCTGTCCGTCCGGGGCGCGCACGTGATCGACTTCGGAATTGCGAAGGCCGCTGACGCGAGTGCGATCACCGGTACCGGAAACCGGGTGGGGACTCCGGCCTACATGTCGCCCGAGCATCTGAGGGAGGGGCGGTCCGACACGGCGTCGGACGTGTTCTCGCTGGCCGGGACGCTGGTCTACGCGGCAACGGGGCGGGCGCCGTTCGGCGACGGGACCGGCGTCGACGTGATGCACCGGGTGGCGTTCGAGGAACCCCGTCCCGAGGTGATCGGTCAGATCTCGGCGGCGGACGCGGAGCTCGGTTCACTGCTGACCGCCTGCCTGTCGAAGGAGCCCGAGCGGCGGCCTACCCCGCAGGAGCTCATCGACGCGGCCGGAGCGCGCGCCGTCCTGTCCACCTGGCCGGACCCGCTGGGCGGCGAGGTGCTGGCCCGACAGCGGGCGTACGAGGCGCTGCACCGCGTGCCTGTCGCAGGCATGACCCGTTTAGGGTCTCCCGGTGGCCTGCCGCCGGTCCCGTCCGCGCAGACGCCTGAACATGCTCCACCTGTCATGGAGCCCCCGATCGAGGCCGAAGGCGGCCCGGCGAGAGCCCCTGCCAAGGCCCGGAGAAAGCCGTGGCTGGTCGCCGTCGCAAGCATCTCGGCCTGCGCCGTTGTTGCGGTGGCCTTACTGCTCACACGCCAGGCCCCTCCCGCCACCGACTCCGCGAAAGGCGGTGTCACAAAGGCCGCCGGCACCGCGTCCCGTGGCGATTCCACCGCTCAGGTGTCCCCAAGCACGAACGGACAGCCCCACCCGAACGTCGACGGCCTCGCAGTCGAAGAGCGCGAGAGCAAGGCCGGCTCCGCCCTGCGGCCCGGCGCTTCAGGCTCAGCCGACGACCAGCACGACGACGCCTCTGCCCCGGGTTCCACGCCGGACACCTCCCTCTCCCCCGCACCGTCCGCCGACAGCCCGTCCGCCGGAGCCGACACCACTCCCTGGCTCTCCGAGTGCACGTACTACTCCGGCAACGGACGCACACGCCTTGGCGACAGCGGCAAACGCGTACAGCAGGTTCAGTGCATGCTCACCAAGCGCGGATACAGTGTGGGAAGCACCGGCGTGGACGGCGAGTTCGGACCCGACACGGAGACCGCAGTCCGGACCTTCCAGACCGACCGGGGGCTGAACGCCGACGGCATCGTGGCACACGACACATGGGGCGCGCTGCGCAGCGCAGCTTGACGTTCCGGCCGCGCGCTCGGGTGACGGAGCACCCGCCGTCCAGGACCGCGCAGTCGTGGCACTGCCGGACGCCAAGTGGGGCGAACGCGTAACCGCGGTCGTCCAACTCCATCCCACGGCGACCCCGATGAGCGCCACCGACTCCGATCTGAGCGGCTTCGTCAAAGCCCGGATCGGAAGCATCAAGACTCCCAAGCAGATCGAGATATCGCACGACCTCCCCCGCTCCAAGGTCGGCAAAATCCTCAACTGCCTGTTCTCCGTCCGCTCGTGTAGCCGGTGTGGTTCGAACAGGGCGCTAGATCACATGCGTTGAGGGGAGCCCAGGCATGATGGAAAGGCCTCTTGCGCCAGCTCACGGTTGTCGAATCCAGCAAGGTGCAAGAGGTCCTGGTGTTGAAGTGCTGCGTGGCGGTGAGTCCGAACACCCCTGGGTGTGACTGTCTCGCTCACCGGTTCGGGAACGCGGCCGGCCGGCCGGGCCTCCGGCCGTGGTACGGCTCCGACACGAGCGATACGGGGATGGGCCCTGGTGCGGGATCTGCTGCCGGTGTCGGGGTGATGGGAAGGCCGGGGCGGCCGCCCGGAGGGCTACTACCACCGCCAGATGATCGACGCCGTGCACTACCTCGCCGACAACGGCGTCAAGTGGCGGCCGATGCCCGCGGACCTCCCGCCCCGGCCTCGCTCGCCGGGGCAGTCGGCGCTGGTGTCGGTGCTGCAGTTCGCGGAGAACCCCTCGGACCGTGCGGCGGATGCGGTGCGCACGAGGATTGATGCGCACCTAGGCGCTCGTGATCGAACAGTTGGCGACGGAGCGGGCCGAAGCGACCGCCGAACGCGATGAGGTCCTGGCCGCGCGGGCACTTCCGGGAGGCCGTCACGGCCGCCGCGCGGAAGATCAACGCCGAGACGCAGAACAAGCTCAACGACCGGACGCGCTCGGATTCGACGCTCTTCCAGGACGCCCTGAGCGCGAACCCGCCCACTGCCGGCCACCTCCGGTTGCGCGTCATTCCCGACGAAGGCAGCGCGACGTTCAAGAGCATGCAGCGTGGAGTCACGGCCTTCGCGGAAGGCTGCTTCGCAGCGATCCGCAACCCCAACAGCCACGCTGCCAACCTTCCGGAGCTGACGGAGCGCGAAAGGCTTGAGCAGCTCGCCGCCTTCAGTCAGCTCGCCCGCTGGATCGACGGGGCCACCGTCGAGACGTAACGCCAGGGTCATGGAAGGTGCTGGCGTCGGGGAAGGACGCGGACCTTGGCGTCGTGCTGGTCTTGGCCGGACAGGGCTGCGTTGTCCAGCGCGAGCAGGCCGCCCGCGGTCGCGACGGTCTGGAGTCGTTCTTCGAGGAAGCGGCAGTGGGCCTGGAGGTCCGCGTACTTCTTCTTGAGGTCCTCGAAGGTGTCGGTGGTCTGAACGTGGGCGGCCCGCTTCGCGTCTTCCTTCGCGACGCCGTCACCGACGAGCTGCGCGGCACCGCGCCGTCCACCAACCTGGGCACCGCGGCCGCCCGGCTCGCAGCAGGTCACGCGGATACGGGGAGGACGGACGCCGGTCCGCCCGACCGCCGCCGCCAAGCCGCGCCTCACGGACTGCACTAGCGGGCGAACGCCCTGGCGGGCCGCGCCCTCCTGGTCGCCGCGTCCCGCGCGGACACCACGGCGGCGATCCTGGCGGCCCAGCGCATGGAAGCGCAACACGGCCGCCCTGACGGAACCGAAAGAACTGAGCACAGCCGGCTGAACCCCCCGAACGCCCCGGTCCGCGTGCACCCGCAGCGACGCGCGGACCGGGCGCCATGCACCGCTTCGGCTTCGCGCCTTTCAGGGGCGTTCCGCAGGGGCGTTGCAGGGCCGGGGCTGGTGTGTCACCGTCCGTTCACCAGGGGCACCCGGGAATGTGGGGTTCCGGGAGCAGGCTCCACCTGTGAGACGAATCATGGGAATCGTCCTCGCGGTACTGCTGATGGCGGGTGTGGTGGTCGCCGTCGTCGCGGGTCGCAGCGATGAGGACAAGGGCACGGCAACGAAGACCGTGCGGATGGTGATCGGGTCGGAGAAGGCGGAGTTTTTCGCGGATCCGGACGTGGTGAAGGCCCTCGCCGCCAAGGGCTACACCGTCAGGGCCGAGACCTCCGGGTCCTGGGCCATGGAAGGGCTGAACCTCAAGGGCTACGACCTCGCGTTCCCCAGCAGCCAGGCGCCCGCCGTCGAGCTCGCGGCCAAGTACAAGGTGCAGGGGACCCTCCCCCGCCCCTTCTACTCGCCCCTCGTCGTGGTGGCGCACAAGAGCGCCGCCGGGGTGCTCGCGGCCAACGGCCTGGCCACCCTGGACGCCGCGCACCGCGGCACCCTGAAGATGGCCGCCTATCTGGACGCGGCCCGCGCCGACCGGACCTGGCAGCAGCTCAAGGGCGCCGGGAAGTACGGGGAGCTGACCGGCACCCTCTACCTCTCCAGCACCGACCCGGAGACGTCCAACTCCGGCGCGCTCTATCTCGCCTCCGCTTCCTACGTCGCCAACGGCGGCAAGGTCGTCGCGAGCACCGCCGAGGTCGACAGGACCGCGCCGCTGCTGCACAAGCTGGTCAGCGTCCAAGGCGCCCAGCAGTCCAGCACGGACGCGGCTTTCCGGGACTTCGTCAGCGGCGCCGGCAACCCGCTCGTCCTGGTCTACGAGTCGCAGGTCGCCTCCCTCCTCGCGGACGGGCAGCAGCCCGACGACCTGGTGGTCCTCTACCCGGACATCACCGTCAACAGCGACCACACCGCCGTGCCGCTCACCGAGAGCGGCTCCGGACTCGCCCAACTCCTGTCCACCGACCCGGGGTTGCGCAAGCTGGAGATCCGGCACGGGTTCCGCCCGCAGGGCGTCGCCGCCGAGTTCGCCTTGGCCGGCACCTACCTCAAGCAGCAACTGACCGGCGTCCGCCAGGCGCCCGTGCCCACCTCCGCGGTGCTGCACGAGCTGGCGCGACGGGCGCGCGGATAAGGGGGACAGCAGCAGATGAGCAGCACCGACAACGACTTCACCCTCACCCCGCCCGAGGCCGTCGCCGCCGTTCCGCGCGAGCGGGCCGGCGGACTCGTCCCCGTGGACGACGGCGTCCGCACCGACATGGCGACCAAGGCAGCCGCCTACGTCAACGGACTCGCCGCCCTCGACGCCCGCTCGCCCGAGTTCGTCGGCAAGGTCGGCGAGATCACCGCGCTCGGCGCGGGCGAGATGCGCACGGCCGCCGCACAGTCCAACCGCATGCTGGAGCGGGCCGTCCGCAGTCTGCCCGACAAGGGCGGCGACGCCCAGTCGAAGGTGGCCGGCTCGCTGGTCGAACTCCGGCGCGTGGTCGAGGACCTGGACCCGCGGGACCTGCCGGCGAGCAAGGGCCGTAAGTTCCTCTCCAAGCTCCCCGGCGGCAACAAGCTCCGCGACCACGTCGCCAAGTACGCCTCCGCGCAGGGCACGTTGAACAAGATCGTGGGCTCGCTGCGCGGCGGCCAGGACGAACTGCGGCGCGACAACGCCGCGTTGCAGACCGAGCGGGTGCGGCTCTGGGAGACCATGGGCAAGCTCCAGGAGTACATCGTCCTGACCGACGCCCTGGACTCCGCCGTCGAGCAGCAGATCTCCGGCACCGAGCTCACCGACCCCGAGCGGGCCGACAGCCTGCGCGCCGACGTCCTCTTCCCGGTCCGGCAGAAGCACCAGGACCTGCTCACCCAGCTCGCGGTGTGCGCACAGGGCTACCTCGCCATGGACGTCGTCCGCCGCAACAACGACGAGCTGATCAAGGGCGTCGACCGGGCCGCCACGACCACCGTCTCGGCGCTGCGCATCTCGGTCATGCTGGCCTCCGCGCTCGACACCCAGAAGAAGGTCATCGAGCAGGTCAACGCCCTGCGCGGCACCACCGAGGACCTCATCCGAGGCAACGCGGAGATGCTGGCGACGCAGAGCGGGGAGATCCAGCGCATCGCCTCCGACCCGGCCGTCGGCGCCGAGACCCTGCGCTCCGCCTTCCAGCAGATCTACCGCACCCTCGACGCCATCGACACCTACAAGGTGCAGGCGACCGAGGCCATGGCGGTGACCGTCGAGAACCTGACGGCCGAACTCCAGCAGGCCAGCACCTACCTGGACCGCAGCCGCTCCCGCAGCGCGCTGGAAGGCGGTCTCTCATGAGACGACCCCCCAGGCCTCTTCGGCCCCTCGGTCCCCTGCGGCCCCTCCTCGCGCTGACCGCCCTCGCCCTCCTGCTCACCGCCTGCTCGGCGGTGGCCGACGGGGACGAGAAGGACCCCGACGCGCCCCGGCCCGGCACCCTCCGCGTCCTCGCCTCCAGCGAGCTGAGCGACATGGCCCCCGTGCTGGAGCAGGTCCGCAAGGACACCGGCGTCACGATCCGGCCCACGTACATGGGCACGCTCGACGCCGTGAACGTGCTGGCGAAGCCCGGCACGGACGGCAGGTACGACGCCGTGTGGCTGTCCTCCGACGACTATCTGCGGCTGCGCCCCGACGCGGCGAAGAAGATCGTCTCCCAGACGCCGATCATGTCCAGCCCGGTGGCCATCGGCGTGCGGACGGCGACCGTCGGCTCCCTCGGCTGGAAGCCCGAGCACGTCACCTGGTCGCAGATCGAACACGCGGTCCAGGACGGCGAACTCACCTACGGCATGACCGACCCGGCGCGCTCCAACTCCGGTTTCTCCACGCTCGTCTCGGTCGCCTCCGCGCTCTCCGGAGCCCAGTCCGCGCTCACCGACGCGGATGTCGCGAAGGCGACCCCGAGGCTGAAGGAGTTCTTCAAGGGGCAGCAGCTGACCTCGGGGTCGTCCGGCTGGCTGGCGAGCGCGTACGCCCGGCGCGGCGACGTCGACGCGCTCCTCAACTACGAGTCCGTACTCAAGGGCATCCCCGGGCTGACCGTGATCCGCCCCATCGACGGCGTCGTCACCGCCGACTACCCGCTCTCCTCCCTCGCCGCGACCGACGCGACGACCCGCGACAACGTCAAGCGGGTGACCGACGCGCTGCGCACGGAGGCCGTCCAGCGGCTGATCACCGCCAAGACGCACCGCCGCCCGGTCGTCGCCTCGGTGCCGCCCGCGGCCGGACTCGACACCGCCCGCCGGCGCGAACTGCCCTTCCCCGGCACCCGGTCCGTCGCCGACGGGCTCCTCGACGCCTATGAGAACGACCTGCGCCGCCCCTCCCGGACGGTGTACGTCCTCGACACCTCCGGCTCGATGCAGGGCGACCGGCTGCGCCGCCTCAAGACCGCCCTCACCGACCTGACCGGCGACTTCCGGGACCGCGAGGAGGTGACGCTGATGCCGTTCGGATCGGACGTGAAGAGCGTGCGGACGCATGTCGTCAGCCCCGCCGACCCCGACGCCGGGCTCGCCGCGATCCGCAAGGACACCAAGGAGCTGTCGGCTGACGGGGACACGGCCGTCTACACGTCGCTGGAGAAGGCGTACGACCACCTCGGCGCCGACCGGGACGCGTTCACGTCGATCGTGCTGATGACGGACGGCGAGAACACGGCGGGCGTGAAGGCCGGCGACTTCGACGGCTTCTACAAGAGCCTCACCGCCGAACGGCAGGACATCCCCGTCTTCCCCATCCTCTTCGGCGACTCCGACCGGGGGGAGCTGCAGCACATCGCCGAACTGACCGGCGGCCGCCTCTTCGACGCCCAGAAGGGCTCGCTGGACGGCGCCTTCGAGGAGATCCGTGGCTACCAGTAGGTTCGTCGGATACCTGGAGTCCCGCAAGAACATCGCCGGCAGCGCGGCGGGACTGGCCGGCCTGGTCCTGACCTTCACGGGCGTCGCGGGCCCGTACTGGCCGGTCGTGGTCGTCGGTCTCTACGGCGCGGGCGCGCTGATCGCCCCGCCGGAGCGGCCCCCGCTGCCCGACTTCCCGGACCCGTCCGCCCAGCTCGACGAAGTGCGCGGCGACTTCGAACGCCTCAGCGCCTACCTCGCGGAGGTCGACCTGCCCCCGGCCGCCGCGGGCCGCCTCACCGAACTCACCGGCCTGCTGACCGCCCTCCTCGAACCCGGCTGGGTCGCGGAGATCCTGGCCCAGGACCCAGAGGGCGTCCACACCCTGTCGAGGGCGGTGCGGCAGGACGTTCCCGAGGCGGTCGACACCTTCGTACGAACGAGGTGGTGGACACGGCTGACACCGGGCCAGGATCCCCCGGAGCGCCATCTGGAACGCCAGTTGACCCTGCTCCAGCAGGAGGCGGAGCAACTGGCGGGCGCACTGCGGGAAACAGAGGCCAGACGCCAGGAAACCCACACGCGTTACCTGGAGGACCGCTCGCAGTAGCCGCCTCGGGGGCGCGGGGCCGTATCGATCATGGGCGAGGGTCGGTCGTCGTGTTCCCCGTCGGGGCGGACGGGGAACACGACGACAGACCCAGAGCCGCATACGCCGTTGTACGCGGCCTCGCCGATCACGGTGCGGCCCGTCAGCCCAGCCACTGCACCAGCGCAGGCGTCCGCCAGGGCCAGGGTGTCGTAGCCGCGGCGCCGGGCCACGGTGGTGAAGACCGAGCCCAGAAGGCGCAGGTAGGGGACGGGCTCACGCGGTTCGAGGGGCAGGATGACCGTGCGCAGTACGACGGCGAGGACGAGGCTCGCCGCGGCCGTGATCACGTGGATCGCCCGCCAGCCGAGGTGATCGGCGACGAAACCACTGGCCGTGCGCGACAGCGGTACGCCGATGAGGACACCGGAGGCGACGGTGCCGACGACGCGTCCGCGCCGGTCGGGCTCCGCGAGCTTCCCCGACCAGCGGGGCAGGCAGCTGCGCGCCGACGGCCGTCAGGCCGACACCGCCGAGCACGGCAAGGAGCACGGGGAACTTCGGCGCCAGGGCGGCGCCGAGAAGCATCACGGCGGACATGAGGTCGCCGGCGTAGCCGCGGTCGGCCCACACATGGGTGATCTGCTGCTGGGTCAGGCGCAGGCGCCAGAAGACGTCGCGGGCTGCGTCGCGGTGGTGCAGGAGCCCGGCGAGGAACGGCAGAGGCGGATCGCGACACTGTTCGCGGGGAAGGAGCATTGACATGGCCCGGCGTGGCGACGAGTTGTCCATACTGATGAAACGCCTCTCGCATCAGGGACGTGTGTACGTCCGCTCCGGGCTGCTGCCGCCGACGAGTGGCGGCGAGAGCGGGGTCGTGGCCGCCGTGGCCGCTGAAGTGCACACCCTGTTCAGGCAGCTGTACCGGAAGGACTGGCAACACAACGCCGCCGATTCGACGGGACCAGCACCCGTTCAGCAGGTCGAGGAGGCACTGGACGCCATCGACGCCGAGAGGGCCACCTCTCTCCTGGGGCGCCTTGCCTCCCGGTGCCTTGTGTGGTCCGACGTCGCGTTCATGGACCCTGCCGAGGCCGATGCCGTCGCTGGACAGGTCGTGGAACTCCTCGGAGCAGAGGCGCAATGGTGGTCCAACTGCGACAGCGACAGCGACAGTTTGACGGACATCTCCGGCTGCACCTTCGAGAGCCTCGTCGCCGGCACCGACGGCCGCCGTTTCGCCGTACTGATCCAGGTCGGCGAGGACTGATGGGCGCAGCTGGACGCGATCGACGCCAGCGACCTCGTCTTGCGGCCTCCAGAGCCCGGATTGGCGATCGGATGCTGCCGGCGCACGGCGATGGCCCCGCACGCTGACCGTTCACGCAAACGACGTGCAGAAGGAGCCGGACCTGGTGGGCGACGACACACCGTTCGTCGTTGGCCGCCTTCTCGGCATCGCGGGACACCTCGTTGCCCGCCGGTCCGTACGCGGCGGGCAGGCGCAATGCGAGCGGCTCGTGGACAAGCTGATGCGCGGCGGCGCCCCAGTCGCCCCGGTATCCCTGTCCCAACTGCGTGGCCTGCTGGAGAAGGACCTCGCTGACCGCTCCAACCCGGCGTCTACCGCAACGCGTATAAAGAGGTGATGACCCGGCTGGGCCAGACCGAACCACCCCGGGTCATCTCCCCGGTCCCCAACATCTGGTGGCGCGTCATCGCTGGCGAGGCCCGCCAACGAGTCGCACTCGACGCGACGCTCACCGCGCACGGTTGACGGGCCGGCGCTGGCGCTGGCGTGGGACGAGAACGCGGACCAGGCCCTCGCCGAGCACGGCGACAAGCTGGTCATCGTCGCGCCCAGTCAGGAGCAGGCCCGCTTGCTCTGGAGCGACCTTGCGGCCGAGACGCCCCGCGCCGGCACCCGCGACCTCATGGTGAGCGACGCCGACCAATGGCGCGGCTCCCGCTCCGACCACCACGGTGCGTTCCTGGCCTGCATCCGGTACCCGGACGACAGCATGGCCACCGAGGACATCGTCCGCTACCGGTCCTTCATCCGCTCCATGGGGCTGGAACCGGTCATCTGAACCGCCGGAGCCGAGACGCGCCACGTCGCCCTCGCGACAGCGATGGCCCGGTGTGCACTCACCAGTCGTCGGGGGCGTTGCCCACCCACGTGATCGGCTGGCCCTCGATCGGGTGAGCTCGGCACGGATTCGTCAGATCGGCGCCTTCTCACAGGCCGCGTAGTTGCTGGTCGGCGCGCCGGCGCCGATGCAGTGGAGGTCGACGAGGGGTGTGCCGTTCGAGATGATCAGGCCCTGCTGAGGGGCGTTGACGGTGACCGTGGATGACGAGAAGCCGTCTCCGCCGGTGATGACCGTGTTCGTGTCGGCGGAGGCAACTCCTGCACTACCGCAGAAGGCGCTGAGGGCGATTGCCGTGATAACCGCGAACTTCCTGGACAAGTCGGTTCCTTCCTGAATTCACGCATGTGCACGCTTGCACGCCAGGCGTGACCGTGATCGTTCACCTACCACCGGGGGTGGGTCTTCCGGGAGCACATACAGGCACATATCCCGGGTCCGGTCTCCTCCACGATGGCTGGTCCGCGCGGTGCGCGCACGAGGAACACCGCCAACGAGTGAACACGGCGACTCGCGGTCAAGCCCGGTGTTCGAGCGCGGCAGCAAGGCGCCCTTGGACGCCGCCGGCGTCGGACCTATGGCGCCGCCCGCTCATAAGCTCCGCGTCGCCCGATCGGGGTCATTCTCCCGCACCCGGCAGAACGGGAAGGCGCTGGAGGACAGACTGATGCGGTGAGTGCCTGTGGGTAAAGGCCCGTCGTTGAAGAGATGTTGGACTCTCGGTGGTTCGTCTGATCGACTACCCAGCCGCCTTTGATCCCGCCGACCGCCACGGGACGGACGGACGGCAGGGCGCCGGTCTCCGCACCGCCCGGGTGCCGTACTGGTGGATGCCGGTGGAGGCGGCGCTGCCGGTACTGGCCCGCAGCATTGTCGATGGTGAGGGCGATGAGGCATGCCACTACTGGGGATCCACGGTCCTGTTCGCCCTCCAGCTGCTCGCACAGGGCCGTTTGAAGCCGACGGTGACCGTCCATGGGTTCGATGCCTGGCACACTGCTCCGCAGCCTGGTGAGGAACGCGAGCGCTTCGACCAGCTCGACGCTGTCGCCGACACCCTGCCGCGGACCCCGGCCGCCCCGGCTCTCGCCGGCATGAAGGCCTTCACCGCCCGGCCGCCCCAGCACATCCCGCACCTGGTGCCGGGTGCGGACCGCAGCGCCGCGAGCGGGCCGCCGGCCAGTGTGCAGATCTCACTGCGCCTGGACATCAGCGAGGCCGGGACGAGCGGGGTGCGGGCCGTCGTGATGGTCCACGACACCGCTCCCCCGCACGATGTGGTCGAGGCGGCCCGCCTGTGGCGTGAACCCCCGTTGCCGGGATCCGCGGACGCCGCGCGGCAGATGGGGATGATGGTCGCGCTGCGCGGCGCCGCCCGCGCCTGGCCGCCCCTGGCGCGAATGGTCCCGGTCACGGGCTTGGGCCTGGTCGAATGCGGCGGCGATCACGTGCTCGGGCGGTTGGATGAGGGAGGCGGTGAGCCACTTGTGCAGCAGCGCCACCGCTAGGGCCGGCACCGAACCCCGCCGGCCGCCGTGACCGCGAGCGCCCCGAGCAAGGCCAGGACGGCGGCCGGGGCAAGGACGGCCCAGGGGACGCGTTCGGCATACGGCTGGTTCTCGGCGAGTAGCAGGCCTCATTCGGAGGATGGGGGCTGGGCACCGAGGCCGAGGAAGCTGAGCACGGCCAAGTTCAGGGCGATCCACTACCTTGCCTTTCTCGGCCTCGCCGCAAACCTGCGCTGCTACAAGCGACTCGTCCGCCTCACCACGTAGGACGCCGTCTGACGCTGAGTCTCTTCTCGAGTGGACAGTTCAGCAGATGACAGACGGTCGTTGTGGGACATCAACAGATGAGTCCCGCAACGACTGTCAGCCGAATGGCGATACCGGCGCTCCTGCGTCGAGGCGGCGGAAGTGGGAGGCTACCCGGTCTTGAACCGGTCCGGACGCACGAAGTCCAAGCCTTCGATGGTCTGCTTGCCCAGCGCCTCGTGTGCGGCGATGTGGCCATAGCCGGTCGCCATCTTGAAGCCCTTTCCGGAGAATCCGGTGGCACAGTAGACCCTGCTGTTCTCATCCAGCCAGCCGAGGAGGGGATGCCTGTCCTCGGTGAAAAGGTCGGGAAAGGCCTCGGAGCGCACGATGGTGGGGGTCGGGCCGGGAAAGGCCGGCCAGTCGCGCGGACGGTGTCGAGGGCGGCGGTGCCTGCAGCGTGTCGGGCCCATCGCGGCCAGCCGGTCAGCAAGCCGTAACGCGGGCTCGTTCGCGAACCGCCCGAAGAAGTGGTAGGTCTCCAGCGTCTTCATCTGCCCTGTCTTTTTCTGAGGGCAACTGCACATGTTCGGGACTGGCTTTTCAGGAATGCCCGTGACGGGCTTCCCTGAGGTGCGCGACGACGTCGTCCAGGCTCACGGTCAAGGAACGCTCGATATTGATCCAGTCGTCCTTGGCGTGACCGAGGAGGTACTCGCGCCGTTCGGGTGCGTGCTCCGCGCGCCAGTTCGTGATCAGCGCACGCAGCGTGAGTCGTGCCAACGCGGCAACCGGGAGCAGCGGGAGTTCCGAGGCCTGGATCGGCCGCTTGCGTTGGTAGCCGGCGGCGAAGGCGCAGGCGTCCCGCCAGGGCTGATCCGGCGTCCTGCCGAGCAGGTTCGCCATGGGAACGGCGGGGTCGAAGATCACCGCACTGCGCACCGTGTCGCCGAAGTCGATGACACCGGTGACGAAGTGATCGCTCTGTGGATCCACCACGATGTTGTAAGGGCTGAAGTCGCCGTGGATCACTTGGGTTTCGAGATCACTCAGCCTCGGGACGACGTTTTCGCAGAAGAGCCGGAAGACCGACTGGGCCAACTGACGGTGCTCGGGGCTCGGCGTGTGCTCGACCAGTTGGGTCAGCTGGTGGAAATGGCGGATGTCCCACGCCAGACCTCGTCGGTCCGCCGGGTGCGTGAACGGCCTGAGCGCCACGTCGATCAGCCCCAGCATCTCGCCCGCCTCGGCGAGCCGCTCCGCGTCCGGGTTCGCATCGGCCAGGACCTGGCCTTCGACGAAGTCGAACACCCGCAGGGTGCGAGTCCTGCCGTCGTTCAGCCTGATGGTGACATGGTCGTCTCCGTCGGCGGTCAGCTTCACCCGCTGGACAGGCAAGTGCGGAGCGGTGGTTTCGAGGTGGCGCATCGCGGCGGTCTGGAGGGCGACGACCGCCTCCGCCTCGTCAGGTGGTGAGACCTTCACGAGGTAGTTGCTCGAGTCGGTGGTGAGTTGGAACGTGTCGTCCTTCTCGGTCGCCAGTCGCCCCAAGCGCCCGGTGAGGCGGTAGTGCTCCTCAAGGAAAATGCTCACCAGCATCACGTCGATGGGCTCGTGGGACGACGTCAGGCCGCTCTCCTGGAGGAGCCGCTGAGCATAGTTCGCAGCTGGTGAGGTGTTCACGGTCAGTCCCTTCGGTCAGCCTGTCACAGACGGTGCTTCGCGACCTCGGCGAAGGTCTCGAGGAATCGCGTTACATCGGCGGAGTCGAAGGCCAGCGGGGGGCGGATCTTCAGGGTGTTCGCCGACGTGCCCGTGCCGCTGATCAGGATGCGGCGATCGCGCATGTCGTTGATGACATCTTCGGTTCGTGCGCGGTCGGGCTCGAGGGTCTGGCGGTCCTTGACGATCTCCACGCCGACGTAGAGACCGGCGCCGCGGACTTCGGCGACGTAGGGGGAATCCTTGGTGATCTCCCACAGCCCCGCGCGCAAAGCGTTGCCGCTCTCCAGGACGCGCTGCTGCACGTTCTCCTTCTCGAAGACGTCCAGCACCGCGGCGCCTGCGGCCACGGGGACGGAACTGCCGCCGAAGGTGTTGAAGTAGCGGACGTTGCGTCCGAACTCCTCGCAGACCTCGGGGCGGAAGACCACACCCGAGATCGGCAGCCCGTTGCCCATCGGCTTGCCCATGGTGACGATGTCCGGCAGCACACCGTGACGGCTGAAGCCCCACATCGACTCCCCTAGCCGGGCGAATCCCGACTGGACCTCGTCCGCGATGTAGACACCGCCGGCCGCGTGCACCTCCTCCACCACGGCCTGCATGTAGCCGGGGGGGTCGGTGAAGATGCCATCGCTGCTGTAGGCGCAGTCGGTGATCAGGGCCGCGAGCCGGTACCCGTGGCGCTCGAGGTCGCCGATCGCGCCGCGCACCTGCTGCCGCATGTGCTCGTCGAGCGTGGATCCGGGCGCGACGAGGCGCGGGTCAGGAGCGTCGATGAGCCGGACGTTCGGGCCCAGCGGCGAGCCCGCACCGAGGGTCGGTGAGAAGCTCGCCACCTCACGAGTGAGGCCGTGGTAAGCCCAGCGGGTGACGATGATGCCCTCACCGCCCGTATGGAACCGCGCCACCCGAACCGCCAGGTCGTTCGCCTCCGACCCGCTGCACGCGATGCTCAGCTTGGACAGCTCCTCGGGGAACGTCGCAAGAAGCCGCTCCGCGTAGTCGACCAGTGCTTCCTGGACGTAACGCGTGTTGGTGTTGACCACCGCCATCTGGCGGGCGACGGCCTCGACAACGTGGGGGTGGGCGTGCCCGACGCAGGGGACGTTGTTGTAGGCGTCGAGGTAGTCGTTGCCGTCACGGTCGATCAGGTGGGCGCCGCGGCCGGAGACGAACTCGACCGGTTCCCTGTAGATCAGCGTGTAGCCAGGGCCCAGCACCTTGTTCCGGCGCTGGATGGTCTCTCGGAGGTGCTCGGGGAGCTCGCCCAGTACCCCGGGGTCGAACCGGTTGGGGTAGTGGGCTATCGCCCGACTCAGCGTCGAAGTCATCGGCAGGCACACCTTCAGTCTCGTTCCGGAGTTGCTCGCTGCGTTGGCCGGAACCATACCATCATTAATTCCAGTTCCAATCTGAAACTAGAAACTTTTGTGCCCGCCCGATGATCGCCACGTCGACATGTCCAGGCGCTTCCAGACCCGCGCCGCCTGCTGTCTCGACGTCCCGGCCGACGATGCCCAGCCCCAGCAGCACACCGTCCTTGTACGGCAGCTGCCCCGACACGTAGCGGATCGTGCAGATGCTGGTCTTCGTGACCAGTACGCCGGAGTTCGGTGAGCGGCGATGTGGGGAGAGATCGGCACTGTCATGAGGCGAGAGGCGCTGGCCGGCTGTTGCTGTCGTGGGCTCTGTCTGATGACGGGCCCCGTGTCCTGACCTGCGGCCCGGAGCGTCTCGCCTGCCGGCGGTCGGCTCAGAAGGCCGGTGCGGACTTCCCCGAGAGCCGGTTCTGTTGCCGTGCTCCGAGCACGGCGTCGCGCAGCCGTTCCTGAACGATCGTCAGGCATGCGTAGACCGCGCCTTGTGCCGTCGACAGACCGATCTGATGCGGACCCGTCCTGATCTCTGGCACCGCCGGAAGGCTCTGGTCGAGCCGCCCGCGCACCTGGGGAAGGACGACATCGACGAGCGGGCGCAGCCGGCCCACGAAGTAGACCGACTCCGGGTCGAGCGTCACGGCGACGACGCTGACAGCGGTCACGATCGCGGTGGTGAACGCCTGCAGCACTTCGGCGTGCGGCGCCTCGGTGTGCGGTTGCAGCCAGAGATCCTCGATGCGCTCCAGGTCGAGCCCCTGCTTGCGGGCGAACCGGAGGAGACCTCGGGTGCTCAACAGCTCGTCGAGGTTCTCGTCGCCGACTCCGGAGGAGAGCACACCGATGTCGCCGAAGGTGGGTGTACCTCCCCGTGCGAGCTCGTGATCCGTGCAGCTGGCGAAGTTCAGTGTGGTGCTGACGCTGAAGAGCGCGGCGTTCTTGATGGTTGCGTCGTTCGTAAGGATCCCGAGCAGGGACGCGTTGGCATCGCTGTCGAGGAGCACTGGGGCCTTGATCAGGTTTTCGACGGCTTGCTGGAGGCCTGAGCCCGCGAAGATTTTCGTCGACTCCGCGGGGCCGAAGATCTCGGTGCCGCCCCGGACCCGGCCGGGCACTGCGGCGACGATCTGACGCAGAGGACCCTGCGCAGATCGGGCGGCCTCCGCGATGAGGTCGACCAGCCATCGCGCGGCGTCCTCGACCTCCTGGTGATCGACGGTGGGAACCGTCACGTGCTGGATCTCACGACCCCTCAGGTCGGTCACCAGCACGCCGGTGGTCTGGGCACCGAAGCTGACACCGGCGACATGCCCAGTCGTGCCGGGCAGGTCCAGATAGGTGGAGCGGCGGCCGCGGCCGGTGATCTCGTCGACCCCGCTGTCGACGACGAAGCCGTCGGCCCGCAGCTCCTCAACCGCTCTGGACACCGTGGCCTTGCTCAGGCCCGTCAGCTCGATGAGCTGGTTCCGCGTCAGGGGCGCGTGGGAGAGGACCACGTCGAGGACTGATGCCTTGTTGTAGTCGCGTGAGGTCGGGTTGGTCACGTGATGACCATAGCGAGCCCGGTACGCCGATCGGGCAGGGGCCGATTTGGGCGGTCCGACCAGGGGTTTCGACGCGGTGAGAAGCGGGTGTTCCGGTGGATCCGTCGCTCCCGCCCGGGCACGCTCGAAGGGGTCCGTATCGGCGTCTTCCGCCTCACCGGACGGTTCTCGACTCATCTGTCATGAACTCCGCAGGTCCGCCAAGCACTCCAGGAGCGCATCGCCGCGTTGCGGCGAAGAGCAGGAAGCCCGGGGATCGACGACCAACTGACTGCCGGCAGCGAGCATTCGCGGACCAGTGCAATCCTGTGCGGCCAGCCGCTGGTCAACGGCCGAAACGACCTCGACGTTGCTGGGCCAGCGCCCTGCCTTGGAGCGGCTTGACCGCATAGTGCGAGCTTAGCGGTTTTTATTTCAGGATGGAACTGTAACAAATAGCGTTGGCTGCCCAGCAGCGAGCACGGTAGATGCTCGCGACGGACGGGCTCTCCCCCTTGCGGGTGATCAGGTCGGGCTGGATCCGTTCGACACGCTCGCCGAGCACCCGGCGGCGCTGGGCACCGGTGTCGCCCTCTTCAAGCCGGGTGACGAGGTCTTCGGCAATCAGCGCATTCGGCCCAGTTGGAGAGGGGACTCGCACGGGATGGGTGAACGAGCCACGATCCTGATCGGTCGGCCTGCCGGGCGAGCGCCTCGGACGCGCCCGCGTCGAAGAGGACGAACCTGCCGTCCTTCTCCGGTCTCCTGATCGCCCCTGCCGTCGGCGCCGCGATCCCGGCAGCGTCGTCCATCGGCCACCCGTAGATGGCCACCGAGACGGCTGGAAAGGCGATCGTGTGGGCCCCTGGTCCGCCCCTCACCCGCAACGACTGTCGGTCGAATGGCGATACCGGCGCTCCTGCGTCGAGGCGGCGGAAGTGGGAGGCTACCTGGTCTTGAACCGGTCCGGACGCACGAAGTCCAAGCCTTCGATGGTCTGCTTGCCCAGCGCCTCGTGTGCGGCGATGTGGCCATGGCCGGTCGCCATCTTGAAGCCCTTTCCGGAGAATCCGGTGGCACAGTAGACCCTGCTGTTCTCATCCAGCCAGCCGAGGAGGGGATGCCTGTCCTCGGTGAAAAGGTCGGGAAAGGCGTCGGAGCGCACGATGGTGGGGGTCAGGCCGGGAAAGAATTCAATGACGATCTCGGTGACCTTCTCGACTTCTTCCCGGGTGAGTTCCCTGGGCACGGAATCCGGGTCGGGGGTTGCCCTTCCGCGCCCGTCCAGCGGTCCGTCCACCGATGCCTTGACCGTCACGCCATCGACGGCGGGTGCGCCGTACATGGAGCGATCGCCGTACAGCCGGCTGAAGACGGGGAATTTCTCCGGTGAGAACTGCGTGCCGTCCTGGGCGATGAACCAGGTCAGGACGATCCGATGGGTTTCCGTGACAGCCTTGAGGTGGTCGGGCATGAGCCTTCGGGACCAGCCGCCCGAGGCGACGATGACCTTCTCGAACGTCCAGGTTCTGTCGCCCGAGGTGACGACCACACCGTGGTCGGTTTCGGTGATGCTGTCCACGGGTGTGTTCTGCAGGACGGTGGCACCGTTCGCCTGGGCCGCCGCGACGGCGGCGCTGACGGCGCGGTCGGTGCGCAGAACACCGGCGCGGGGGTCATATATGGCGCAGTCGTCGGGGCGGAGGTTGTGCTGGGGGTAACGTTCCGCTATCTCCTCCCGGCTCAGGGCGCTGTGCTCGGCTCCGGTGATGCGCGTCGTCTCGAGGAGGCTGTTGATGAAACTGCCGTTCGCCGTCCCGATGGACAGCCCCCCAGTAGGTATGAGGATGTCCTCCCCGGTTTCGGCTTCGAGCTCGGCCCAGAGGCCGCGGGAGCGTTCCAGGATGGGGTAGTAATCGGGCTTCCCGAAATAGACCATGCGGAACAGTCGGGTGTCCCCGCCCACGGCACTGCGGCCGTGCGCGGGAGTGGCAGCCTCGAAGCCCACTACCGCGTCGGACAGCCGGGAGGCCTGCCACAGAGCCATGCTTCCGATGCTGCCCAAGCCGATGACTGCGAGTTCTGCGTCCATGAGAGCAGTTGCCTTTTCTTTACTCGTGAAGTCCGGCCAGTCTGCTGCCGAATCTGGCCAGGAGTGAGGTCTTACTGGAATTCCTCCGCTCCTCCCACTGGTCGGCAATACCGAAGAGCCGGTACATGGCGTGCACGCCCAGCCAACGGATCGGCTCCGGTTCCCACTTCCGTGCCCGGTAGCCGACCCAGGGAAGGCTGGTCCGTTCGGTTTCCTCCTCGAAGGCGAGCTCCACGAGAGTTCTGCCGCCGACGTAGGCCGACGTGACGCCGTGTCCCGCGTAGCCGGTGGACGACCCGATCCCCGAGGCCGGGTCCCAGTGCACACCGCCGTTCCAGTCACGCGTGACGCCCAGGACTCCCGACCAGGCGTGGTCCACCTCGAAGGGAATGTTCGGGAAGAAGGTACTGAGCTTGTGCGAGATCAGGTCGATGGTGGACTGGGCGGTTGCACCGGCTCCCCCGGTGCCGGACCCGAAGCGGTAGGGGACGCCGCGGCCCCCCATGGCGATACGGCCGTCCGATGTCCGTTGGGCGTAGATGAAGGTGTGCGCGG
The DNA here is from genome assembly GCF_003814765.1 of Streptomyces sp. TLI_185. Taxonomy (NCBI): domain Bacteria; kingdom Bacillati; phylum Actinomycetota; class Actinomycetes; order Kitasatosporales; family Streptomycetaceae; genus Streptomyces; species Streptomyces sp. TLI_185. Next base: position 10,155,591 of record NZ_RKRB01000001.1, on the reverse strand, counting down.
AGTCGCTGAGGCACTGGAGCCCGTCCCAGCCGATCTCCTGCCATGCCTCCTCCGGCAGGGGCTTGGTCACGATCAACGAGGAGTTGACCGGGATCAGGGTCCGGCTGCCGAGCAGCTGTCCCGAATAGCCTTCGGTGCAGATGAACGTCCTGGCCGCGCTGACGCGTCCGTCGGCCAAGGTGAGGGTCCTGTTCGCGACACTGTCCACTCGGCTGCCCTCGTAGATCCTGACCCCCATGGAGGTCAGGGTGTCGGCGAGGCCGTAGACGAGTTTCGCGGGGTGGAATCGGGCGCAGTGCTTGTAGAAGAGCCCGCCGTGGACGGTGGAGATGTCGATCCGGCTCCGGAACTCGTCCCGGTCGAGCATGTGGACTTCGTCGTCGGTCAGCCCGTACTTCAGGTCGGCATCACGCCTGGTGACAAGCCGGCCCAGCCCCGCCCTAGTGTGGGCGGCGACGAGCGCGCCACCCTTGTGCTGATCGGCATCGATGCCCTCGGCCTGGAGGATGTCCAGGACCGCGTCGACGCCATCGACGAATTCCTGCTGCAGTGCCCGGCTCGCTTCCAGCCCGCCCCCGGCGCGGGCGAAGGTGGCACGGTTTCCTGGGGGCATGGCCGAGAGCCAGCCACCGTTGCGTCCTGACGCGCCGTAGCCCACCTGTTCGGCCTCGAAGACGGCGACCGAGAGCGACGGTTCGAGCTTCTTGGCGAAGTACGCCGCCCACAGGCCGGTGTAGCCGCCACCGACAATGGCCACGTCCACGGAGTCCTGGCCGGTGAAGCGGGGGAACGACGGCCTCTTGTCGGCCAGCCCGGCCACCCAGAAGCCGAGCTCTCCGTTTCGCGGTGGTGCCGCATGGGCGTTCATGGTGCGTCCTTCTTCTGTGTCTGGGACCGGCGGGCGGGGCTGGAACGCGGTGCAGCTGCCGTCGACGGGGAGGGCTGCCCCGTTGAGGTGGGAGGACTCCGACGACGTGAGGCGGTGGCCGGCGTCGGCGATCTCCTCGGCAGTGGCGGCCCGTCGGACGGGGATCCGCGCCCTCACGCCGTGCCTGTGGAAGCCGGTCCACCGCCGCCGCTACGGGCTCGTCGCTAGACCGCAGTGCAGATCATCTGGATCTCGACAGGGGTGTTGAGGGGGAGCCCGGCGACGCCGAGCGCGGTGCGGGCGTGCCGGCCGTTCTCGCCCAGTACCTCGATGAGCAGTTCACTGGCCGCGTTGGCGACCTGCGACTGCAGACCGAAGTCCGGCGTGCTGGCCACGAAGACCAGCATCTGCACGATCCGGACCCGGTCCAGATCCCCCACCGCCTGCACTGCGGCGGCAAGGCAGTTGAGCGCGGCATGGCGCGCGAGCTCCTGCGCGATCTCCAGCTCCACGTCCCGGCCGACGACGCCCTGGCCCAGCAGTTCGCCGTCCTTGAAGGGAAGTTGGCCGGAGAGGTGGATACTCGACCCCACCGTCCGGTGGGGCACGAGGTACGTGCTGTCGGCGAGGACGGGGAGCGTCAGTCCTAGGGCTCGGAGCCTTTCTGCAGCCGAGTCGCCCTTGACGGTTTGCGGCAGGGGCCGACTCATGCCGCCACCGCCTTGCTGCGCACCATTTCTTCGGTTCTCCTCCCGGGCGTCAGGGGCGCGGCAGGCCGAAGAGGACCGGGAGGTCGGCGATGTCGGTGATGCGCTCGTAGCCGAGCCAGTGCTCGTCGTGCTCGAAGCCGCGATCGACATACACCTTGTGCTTGATGCCCATGATCGCCGCGGAGCGCAGGTCGTACATCGGGCTCGCGGAGACGTGCACGAGCTCGTCGGGTGTCACGCCGAGCTTGTCGAGCATGTAGTCGAACGCGCCGAGTCGCGGCTTGTAGACGCCCATCTCCTCGGCGCTGATGACGACCTCGAACGGGGCCTTGAGGTTCTCCGCGAGACGCACGGCATGCGCGGAGTCGCTGTTCGTGATGATGACCAGCGGGACCGCCTCGGCCAGGCGGTTCAGCGCCTCGGTGACACCCGGGTACGGGCCCCAGGTGGGGACGGTCTCGTACACCGCCCGCGCGTCTTCCTCGCGGTACTCGAGACCGACCTTGCGCGAGGCGCGTTCCATGGAGCGGGCGACGACCTGGTGGAACGGCTGGTACGCGCCCGTGCACTCGTCGATCCGGTACGCCTTGCAGATCCGCAGGAACTCATCGGCGACCTCGGGCGGCAGCCGATCGCCCAGAACCTCACGCATCGTGTCGTTGATGCTGAACTTGATCAGCGTTCCGTTCATGTCGAACGTCACGAACTTGGGCTTGACGTCGAATCCCACTGGTCCTCCTGGTGTTTCAGTGGAGCATTGCGAGAAAACTGGTCGATTGTCGACCGTAGTCCCGGTCGATTGTCGACCAAGCTGTTGTCGACTGTCAACCGTGTCTGCGGAGTGCCTTGCGTGGCCCCGGCGTCGACCATGTGACGGCCCAGGGAGTTTCCGTGCCGGGGAAGCGAGTTGATGTGTGGGGGAAAAGCTCGACAGAGGTATAGTCGACAAACGACCAAGTGGTCGACAAGTACTCAGGGAGGATGACGGGGTGGCCCACAAGTTCGAGTGGCAGGAGCAGCGGTCGACGACGCCGGACGGCGTCTACCGCACACTGCGGGCGGCCATCCTCGACGGGACCGTACCTCCTGGTGGCCAGCTACGAGAGGCGCACATCGCCTCGGATCTCGGGATCAGCCGGTCCCCGCTGCGCGAGGCGCTGACCAAGCTGGAGGAGGAGGGGCTCGTCATAAAGATCCCCTACCGTGGGGCGTTCGTCGTAGAGGTGAGCCCTCGAGAGGTCGCCGAGATCGACTCGGTCCGGCTGCATGTCGAACCCTACGCCGCCGAGCTCTCGGCCGAAGCGCTGCGTGGTCCTGAGCGGCCGCAGTTGCTGCAGACTGTCGAGGATCTCCGTCGGGCGATGGAGAAGGACGACATCCCGGCCAGCATCGACGCCCACCTTCGTTTCCACAGGCTCTTCTACGAGCTCTCGGGGCACGGCATCCTGCAGGGCCTTTGGAGCGGCTGGGAGACCAAGCTGCGCCTCTACCTCAGCGTCGATCACCGTACTTACAGTGACAACCCGCATCAACTGGTCGTCGAGCACGAGAGGTTGGCCGCGGTTGCCCTGGAAGGCGACACCGACGCGTTCCGCCAGGAACTGGCTGCCCATTTCCCCATGGGGCTGCGAGCCCAGCCGGGAGATGCGGGAGAACCGACGCACCGGCACGTATGAGGCCGTGCCGCGTGTGTGCAGTGTTCGGGCCCGCTCCTCACCGTGACGTTGTAGACCCATGCCGAAAGGTCAGGATCAAGCTCCCAGCGTCAGCGCGATCGCGTAGCGGATCTTGCATGAAGGGCGCCGGACGCTGGCGCGGTGGGACGGGTCGGGGCGACGGGGCGTTCACGGCCGCGAGGTAGCTGCGCGGAGTCCTGGGTGGGGCGTTCGCGAGGGACGCCGTCGCCGGTCAGGCTCCCATGTTTGTCAGGATCGGTCAGACTCCGTCCGGGTCGGTGCCCCCGCGCGCTCTGACGGACTCGATCGCGGCACCGTGACCCGGCCGGTGCGCCGATGCCGCCGAGTTCGTCGAGCATGCCCCAGTGCGGCCGGGCCGGGCCCTGGCTTCGGCCCCCGGGCGAAAGCGCGGACATGCGGTCGGCGAGGTCGGTTGAGCCCGGAGGCAACTGCCCGGCCTGTACAGCGGGGCGAGCCGTGGCATTAAGGACCTCGTGGGCGTGAGGTCGACCGTCGGCGCGTTGTTCGGCGATCCGGTCGGCGCTCCGTGTCAATCGCCCTGGAATCCGCCGCCGTCAGCGACCGTCATGTGGACAAGTGCGCGGCACCCTCTCGCCCACGCCGAACCGGATGGACCGGCGAGCGCGGTTGCGGTGTCGGCCGTCGTTTCCGGCAGCAGCGGATGGGTCCGCACGCGGTGCCCCCAGCCTGTGCTCGGCGCTGAAGTTTGTGTTGACAGTGTTCAACAGGCAGCCCTATGGTCGACAAACGACAATGAGGGTGGCTGATTTAAGCCATCATGCGGCGCTTTGTCGCCACAGGTGCTCGAGAGGACAGCCGAGTGCAGATGATCACAATTCACAAGATGCGGGTCTTCGCAGCGAACTGCGCGGGTCTGTGTCCTGTGCCGTCCAAGGCGATGGCACGGTGAGCGGGCGCGTGGCCTCGGTAGCACACACCGGCTCGGCTTCCGATCGGCTCCAGGCCTTGGGTCTGGCCCTTCCCGAGCTCCGTGAGAACCCGTACTACGTGCACCACCGCAGTGTGGATTCGAGCATCTACATTTCGGGCCAACTTCCTTACAAGGAAGGTTGGTTGCTGGGCCAGGGCGTCGTTGGCCGGGACGTGGAGCCGGAGACGGCGCGGGAGTTCGCGCGCCATGCCGCGCTCAACTGCCTTGCCGCCGCAGTGCAGGCGGTGGGGGATCTGGACCGGGTCCGGATCGAGCAGATGCTGGTCTTCGTGGCCAGCACGCCGGACTTCGGTCTGCAGTCACAGGTCGCCAACGCGGCCAGTGAACTGCTCATCGAGGTACTGGGCGAGAACGGCCGGCACGCCCGCACCGCGCTCGGCGTCGCCGGGCTACCGCTCAACAGTCCGGTCGAGATCCAGATGGTCTGCACCGCGGTGTAGGGGTGGGCACGACGGCGGTGCAGCCCGAGTGCGGTGATGGTGTGCGCCACGCACATTCGGCATTCGAGGGAGTCGGCATCCGCTCCCCCGTTCATTCCCAGACACAAGCAAGAGGAGTGCAGCGTGAACCGGCTCCAGCGAGCACTCGACGCTCTGGTCGAGCGGGTCGACACCCCCGCGCCGATCGTGCTGGTCGATGTCATGCAGGACAACATCGACCGCATGCAGGGCTTCGCCGCCCGGCACAACCTCGATGTCAGGCCGCACGTCAAGACGCACAAGTGCGTGGAAATCGGCCGGCGGCAGATCGGGGCCGGGGCGGTCGGAATCACCGCGGGCAACGTCGGTGAGGCCGAGGTCTTCGCCGGGGCCGGATTCGACGACATCTTCCTCGCCTACCCGGTCTGGCCCTCGGGAACGAAGGGAGCCCGGATCCGCCGGCTCGCCGAGTCCGTCCGGCTGCGGGTCGGCGTGGACAACGTCGCGGCGATCGAGGCCCTCGCCGACGCGATGGGCGACGAACCGGACCGGCTACAGGTCGTGGTCGAGGTCGACTGCGGTGCCCGCCGTTCCGGAGCGCCGCCCGAGGCCGCGGGCGACCTCGCGCTCGCAGCCCGCAAGCGCGGCCTGGTGCCGGTGGGCGTCTTCACCTATCCAGGTCACGGCAGCTCCGGCCCGGACGCTCGCGAGCGCGCCGCGCAGGACCAGGAGGCCGCGCTCACCACCGCAGTACGCAGCCTCGACAGCGTCGGGATCACCGCCGAAGTGGTCAGCGCCGGCTCCACACCCACCGTCGAGTTCTCCACCAGCAGCGTAATCACCGAGATCCGTCCCGGCGAGTACGTCTTTGGGGACCTGAACAACGCCCGGCTCGGCGCCTGCACGGACGATCAGATCGCGCTGTTCGTCGCCACCACCGTGGTCAGCGACTGGGTGCCCGAGCAGGTCATCCTCGACGCGGGCACCAAGGCCCTCAGCCGCGAAGGCAGCATCGAGCGCGGCTACGGCCGGGTCGCCGGCACGACGGCCGTTCTGTCCAAGCTCAACGAGTACCACGGATTCCTCGCGCTGCCCGCGGGCGAGCTCCGCCCCAGGGTCGGCACCGTGGTGCCGGTGGTGCCGAACCACGTCTGTCCGGTTGTCGTCAATTTCGAGGAGTTGATCGTCACCGACAGCACCGGCACGTCACTGCAGCGGTGGCCGGTCGACGCCCGCGGATTCCTCACCTGACGGGCCCCGGGACGAGCCCCCCTGGCCGAGCGCCACCTGACCGACCTCTCCCCCCGTGAAGGAATGTCTGACATGAGACTCAAGAACGTCACGGCCCTGGTGACCGGTGCCAGCAGTGGCATCGGACAGGCGGTGAGTTCTCACTTCCGCCGCGAGGGCGCGCGACTGATGCTCACCGGCCGCAAGGAGCAATTCGACACCGCCCGGCCCGACGACCTGTACATCCCGGGAGACCTCAATGACGAGGCGTTCGTCGAGGACCTGGCCAACCAGGCCGCCCAGTCCCTCGGCACCGTCGACGTCGTCGTCCTCAACCACGGCCTGCAGGCCAGCAGCCCGCTCACCGAGATGCCACACGACGACGCGAAGAACGTCCTCGACAGCAACCTGCTCAGCGCGTTCCTGGTGATGAAGCACTTCGCGCCGCTGATGCCCCCCGACGGAGGCTCAGTCGTCTGCGTCAGTTCACGGCTCGGCATGGTCGGCAAGCCCGGGGAAGTCCTGTACTCCGCCGCCAAGGGAGGCCTCATCATGCTCGCCAAGGGCGCGGCGATCGAATGGGCCCCGCGCAACATCCGCGTCAACGTCGTCGCTCCAGGTCTGACCGCCACCCCGATCATCGAAGCAGCGATCCAGCGCAGTCCCGACCCCGAGGCCTACCGCCGCGAGCGCGAGACCCAGATCCCGCTGCAACGCCTCGCCACCCCCGAAGAAGTCGCCGACGCGGTCCTCTTCTTCGCATCATCAGAGTCGTCGTACATCACCGGAGCAGTCCTCCCTGTCGATGGCGGATACACCGCCTTCTGAACACCCCTGCCTTTGTCGTACGTGAAGGTCGCGAACCGCAGGTCCGGTCGACGCGATGACGAGCCAGTGGTCGGCCGACATCGGACTGTGATCGCAATCGCTGCCAGCTTCCGCCAGGCGGCAGGCACGACGTGGGAGGCCGCCGTTGTGGGCGGCGTCCCGCTTCTCCCGAGCAGTCGACCGCCCGCGCCAAGACCCCGCTCTAAACTTCAACACGCTGAACTTGACAGGGAACCGCAGGGCATGGCGGCGCAGTAGGTTTCCGGCATGCCGGTCACCGCGACCCGCTCGGCTCCGAACCGCTCGAAGAAGTGTTCAGTTCGAACGCGCGGCCCACGACCGCAGCTTGCAACCTTGGACGACCGTTCGCATCCGTAAACTTACTGATCGTTTCAGAATGGGGTGCGTAGCCGCCTCAAGCAGATGATGCCGCAGGCGAGTTGGAGGAGTCCTTGGTGGACCGCGAGCGTGGTCAGTTCCGGCCGGGTCAGAAACCGTCGGCCCCACGTCTTTCCAACTCCCCGACCGCGCAGCAGCCTCTCGTGCCGGGCATAGTCCTTCCCGCCGGGGCCCGCGAACCCGGGAAGGTCGCCCGTGGCAGCGAAGAGCTCAAGAGTCTTGCCGATCTTCCAGTCCCGGCAGTCCGCATCCAGCGCAGTTCCTGCGTCGAGCGGTGTTCAGCCTGCGGCGAGCTGGCGGATTACTCGGACGCCCTGGTAGACCTGCCGCCCACGGTCATCGCCGGCCTGGTCCCGGGCAGGACGGCTTTGGCAGCAAGCCGGAGATTCCTGATCATCGGATTCGGGTCGCCCTTGCGGCTGACGAGGACGACCTGGCTGGGGGGAGCGCCCTCGATCGGGACGGTGACGAGGTCGGGACGCAGTGAACTGCGCCGGTCGCCGACCGGTAGCACGGCGATCGCCTCGCCACTCGCGACGAGTTCGAGCTTGTCCTCGTAGCTCTCGATCGGCGGCAGGCCGGCCCCGAGGATGCGGTAGGAAGTCCAGTCTGCGGTCTCGAACGCGCACGGCGCCGCCTCTTCGCCGGCCAGTTCTTCCGCGGTCACCGACGCGCGGTCGGCCAAGGGATGGCCGCGCGGGACCACGAGCATCCGTGGCTCCTCGTACAGCGGGGTGGTGAACAGGTCGTCGGCGGCGAGCGGCAACGGGGCTCGCGCGATCAGGGCGTCGACGCGCTTGTCGGACAGTGCCCCGACGTCGCGGCAGCTCAGATGCCGTGAGGCGATCTCGGCGTCCGGGTAACGGCGGCGCAGTTCCCGTACGGCGGCAGTGACCACCAGGTCTTCGACGTAACCGATGGCGATTCGTTCGGTCTGGGCTTGCTCACGCACGGCCAGCTCGGCCTGGCGCGCGGCCTGCAGCAGGGCTTGGGCCCGGGGGAGGAACGTCTGGCCGGCCGGAGTGAGCCGGGTGCCCTGGGGGGTGCGGTCCAGCAGTCGTGTGCCGAGATATTTCTCGAGCCGTTGGATCTGGCGGCTCAGCGCCGGCTGGGCCACGTGCAATTCGCCGGCGGCCCGGCCGAAGTGCTGGTGCGCCGCCACCACGGTGAAGTAGCGCACCAGCCGCAGTTCCAGGTCCTGCCCGAGATCGTTCACCCTTGCAGCGTACGCGTCATGCCGTTTCGGAATGGCCGGGTTGCCGAACCGGTCTTGGACGGCCATGCCGTCCTGGGCCTTGACTGAAGGAGCAACGTTTCCCCGAGAAAGCGACAGGCGTGATGAAGGCGATCCAGTTCCGCGAAGCGGGCGGGCCGGAAGTTCTGCAGTACGACGAGGTGCCGGTTCCCGAGATCGGTCCGGGCGAGGTGCTCGTCCGGGTGCACGCAGTGGGCATCAACCCGCCGGACTGGTACCTGCGTGAGGGGATGAAGGTCATGCCGGCCGAGATGAGGCCGGCGCTGGAGTTCCCCCTGATCCCTGGAACGGACATGTCGGGCGTGGTCGAGGCGGTCGCTCCGGACGTGCCGGGGTTCGCTGTCGGTGACGAGGTCTTCGGCATGCTGCGGTTCCCCGGATTCGACGGCCGGACGTACGCCGAGTATGTGGCCGCGCCGGCTTCGGACTTGGCGCACAAGCCGGCCGGCATCGACCACGTGCAGGCGGCTGGGGCGCCGATGGCTGTGCTTACGGCCTGGCAGTACCTGGTTGATCTCGGCCACGACGTGCCGTCCCCTTTCACCGGCCAGGTGCACCAGCCGGTGCCGATCACGCCAGGGATGACCGTGCTGGTCAATGGGGCCGCCGGTGGAGTGGGCCACTTCGCGGTGCAACTGGCGAAATGGAAGGGGGCACACGTCATCGCGGTGGCCTCGGGCCGGCACGAGCAGTTCCTGCGCAAGCTCGGCGCCGATGAGTTCGTCGACTACACCACGACGCAGGCCGCGGACGTGGTCAGCGGCGTCGACCTGGTGATCGACACCGTCGGTGGCCCGGACAGTTCACGCTTCCTGACCGTGCTCAAGCGCGGCGGCACCATGCTTCCAGTGTTCTTCGCCCAGTACGACCCGGAAGAGACGGAGCGTCTTGGCATCACAGTCTCGAACATTCAGGTACGGTCCAACGGCCCCCAGCTCGCCGAGATCGGGCGCCTGTTCGACGAGGGCAAGCTCCAGGTCGGGGTGGACAGCACCTATTCCCTGCCCGAGGCGGGCAGCGCACACACGCGGGCCGCGCAGGGCCACATCCAAGGCAAGATCGTGCTGACGGTGGTCTCGTCGTGATCGCCGAACTCCAGCAGGCGGGGTCGAAGTACGCCCACGCCTTGAACGAGCTGAATGTGCCCGAGCTGGAAGCGTCCTGACCGAAGACACCACCTGGACCTTAACGATGCCCGGGCAGGGAGTGCTCGGCCCGGTCGCGGAGGCACGGCGGTGCTCGACTTCATCCGTGACGGGCACACGGCCCAGACCGGAAGGGTGCGGCACCACCTGGGCAATGCCGTGGTCACGACAATGAACCCCGCCACCGCTGAGGTGCGGGCCTATCTGGTGCAGACGAGGAACACCGGCGAGAGCATCAAGATGATCTCGACCTGGGTCTACACGTTCGGCCTGCGCCGGCCGGCGGTGGGTGGCGGATCGTGTGCCGCCTCGCTCGTCCCCGGCCTGGCCGCGCACCGGCACGGCGCCGCGATGCGCGATCAGTCGCAACTGGCCGCCGCCGAACGGGCGCCCTGGCTCGCGGACGAGGTCGGCAGCCGGGCCGGTCGGGCAGGATCTTCCGCTTACGCGAGGGGTGCGACGGCACACTCACGCTGGTACTCGCCACCGTGTCCGCGGCCGATCCGTCCGGCCGCTGGGCCGCCACCACCAGCGGGGCGGTCACCGTCGGGACCGCCCTGGGACCGCCGGCGGTCGGAGCCCTGTTGGACATGACCAGTTACGCGGCGCTCGGTGTGCGCTCGCGGCGGCCACCTTCCTCGCCGCGATCCCTCTGCTGGCCCTGACCCGAACCGGCCGCCCGCGCGCGGGTAGGTGATCCGGCCGCCGACGACCGTGAGGAACCGGAAGGGAGGTCGAGCAGCTCGGTGAGCGGGCAGCCGTCGGGGGCTGCGCGAGAGGCGATCGGGTCGGCGGCTGCTCCTGGCGCGAGGGCGGCAGTCGTCGGCCGACTGACCGGACAAGCAGTGCGGCAGGACCGTGAGCGACACCCCCCTGAGCCCGGCAGTCCTCCGGCTACTCCGACGCGGTCCACCGAGCCTTGTCCACCATCGCGTAGAACAGCCCGATGTCCTCGGCCAGGTGGAACACCGACTCCTTGACCGTGAACAGCGCATCGCTCTTCTCCTGGCCGCCGGCCTCGCGCATCGACTCGACCTCGAGCGCGTAGTCGCCGACCGTGAACTGGATCCAGCTGGCGGTCTCGACCAGCTTCCGCAGCTCGGCGACGATCTCCGCGTACCGGTTCGCGCTGACACTGCCGAACCTGTCGGCTGTGTCGATCTCTTCGGGCGGCATTCACCACCCACCGCGGGCCGGAACACGGCCCGCGGCCGTGGCGAGACCCGTCCCGCTTCCCGACTGAGAGTCCGACCGGAAATACGACGGTGAGTGTGCGGCGACTCCCACGGCGCTTCCCCCCGACTTCCATGTCGAGAACCGGGCTACTCCCTCCGATGAGTTTTGGTCACGGGAGTGGTCCGACTTCCGAAACGACTGTGAGGAGTGATCCGAGTGGACCTGTACAGCATCGTGTGCGTGAGTGACCGGATCAAGGCACGTGAGTGGTTCGAGGCGTTCTTCGGGCGCCCGGCGGACGAGATCATCGGCGAGGAATACCTGTGGCAGCTTGGTGAGAACGCATGGGTTGTCGTTGACGATCGGGACATGCGCGCTGAGCGAGTGGGCGGAGCCATGATCACGCTCGGTGTGAACGACCTCGACGACATCCTGGCCCGACTCGCCGCACACGGGATCGACCACGAACCGGTCGAGACCTACAGCAACGGCGTGCGCCACGTCGTCGTGCTGGACCCTGACGGGAACAGCCTGTCACTTGCCGAGGCACCCACCCGGTGAGTTTCTCCCACCTGTGCGGTGTGCTGCGCTGCGCCTGACCTGCTCGGATTGAGTAGCTGTTGTCTTTTCGATCTTGAGAGATGCGCGTCGAACGGGAGTCCCGATTAGGCGGTCCTGGGTGCTTGGGGGCGCGTTCGCATCCCGCGGATCCGGGGTGCCTCCCGTGCCGACGGTGTTGCCGCCGTCCGGAGCCAGCACCGTGTTGACCCGCCTGCGGGCGATCGCCCACTCCTGCCATTCCAGCTCGGCCGCGGCCAGCTCGGCCTGGATACGGCAGCCTCCTCACGCAGCCCGTCGACTCGACGGCGAGCGGCGGACTCGTACTGTTTCCAGTAGCCCGACCCCGACGGCATTCGAGGCCTCCCGGCGAGCGACAACACAACAGGCCACAACTCCGACGGAATCACCGACCCCAAGCTTGACCAGCTGAAACGCCGTCCTCAAGTTCGGCAAGCCAACAGCCACCCACCCTTACCGCTTCAGGGGCGGCGGCGCCGTGCTGCTTCTGACCACCAGGCGGGTGGGAACGATGTCCGTGCCGGATCGGGGGACGTCGTGTTCGTGGATCTGTCGCAAGACCTCCTGGGCACTTTTCCGGCCCACCTCGGCGAAGTCCTGGTGGACGGTGGTCAGGGGCGGGGCGAAGTGGGCGGCATCGGGGAGGTCGTCGAAGCCGACCACGCTGATGTCGCCGGGGACGGCCTTGCCTCGTTCCTGGAAGGCGTGCAGGAGACCGAGTGCCATCTGGTCGTTGGAGGCGAACACCGCGGTGCAGTCCGGCTCTTGTGCGAGTTCGAGGCCGGCCGCGTAGCCCGATTCGGCGGTCCAGTCGCCGTGCAGGGGCGGTGGCACAGGCCGTCCGGCTTCCTCGAGCACGGTCTGCCATGTCTGGGCTCGGCGCTGGCTTGCGTACGACGTCTCCGGACCGGTCACGTGCCAGACGGTCTCATGTCCGAGTTCCAGCAGGTGGCTGATGGCCTCTCGGGTGCCGCCGGCCTGGTCGGTATCGACCACGCGATAGCGGTCTCCGGCGTCGGAGTCCACGACAACCACGCGCACGCCGGGCGGCAGCTTCACGGTTCCCGCGTCAAGCAGGTGGACCTCGATGAAGACGATGACTGCGTCGACGGCCAGTTCGCCCATCCGGGTGAAGGCGCCCAGCACACTGTCCTGGGTCGGAATATCGACGGGGATCACCGTGATCGCGTATCCCTCGGCCGCGGCCTGGGCCGCGATCGCTTGCACGGTGTCGCTGTGGCCGGTGGCGGAGAGGCTGTGGAGGATCACGCCGATGGTCTTGAACTGCCCGTACCTGAGGGCGCGCGCGGCGCTGTTGGGCCGGTAGCCCAGTTCCCGCATCGCAGCCTGCACCCGCTCCCGGGTCGAACCGATCACGCTGGGATGGCCGTTGGCCACCCTGGACACGGTCTGACGTGAAACGCCGGCAAGCGCGGCGACGTCGGCCCTCGTGACGTGCTGCCTGTGGCGCCCGCCCGGTACGGCCGAACCGACTTGCTGTGCGCCCACCGCAGGACCAGGATCCTGCTGTCCCGGCTCACTCAGGTTCATCGGGCCTTCGCTCCTGTCTGTCCACTCGTCGCCGTCCGCTGAAGGCTCGGGCGGAAGTTTTAACGTGCGAGAAACCTTGACCTCTCGCTGTGACGGGTGCCACGCTACCGCATCATGTTCACGTGACCATCCCTCTGCGGGCTGAATGGTCACGTGAACAAGGTTCGGATCAGTGCACTGAGCCGGACTCGATGTTCACGTGACCACGCGGTGTGGTCAGCGTTCGCGCAGCAAGGAGTGAAGCGGTGGTCGCAGCACCACAGGCAAGGGTTCCAGGTGCCAGGGGGCCATCGGCCTCGAGACGGCGGTCATGGGTCGGCTGGCGGTTCGTCGGGCCGTTCGTGGCGGTGTTTGCGCTGGTCTTCCTCGCACCGATCGGCTACTCGATCTACCTGAGCCTGTTCCGTACCCGGCTGATCGGCGGAACGGCCTTCGTCGGCGCCGACAACTACACCGAGGTGCTGGGGGACGCGCAGTTCTGGTCCGCCTTCGGGCGGGTGGCGGTCTTCCTGGCCGTGCAGGTCCCGATCATGTTGCTCCTCGCGCTTCTGCTGGCCCTGGCGATCGACAGCGGCCGCCTGTACGGGGCGGGCTTCTTCCGGATCTCGGTGTTCCTGCCTTACGCGGTGCCGGCCGTCGTCGCAACGCTGATGTGGGGCTTCATGTACGGAACCCGGTTCGGCCTGGTCGGCAACATCAATGAGGCGTTCGGGATCTCGCTTCCCGACCCGCTGTCGCCCGATCTGGTCCTCGCGTCGATCGGCAACATCGTGACCTGGCAGTTCGTGGGCTACAACATGCTGATCCTCTACTCGGCGCTGAGGGTGGTCGATCCGGCGCTGTACGAGGCCGCGGAGATGGACGGGGCCGGGCAGCTGCGGATCATCTGGGCGATCAAGCTCCCGGCGCTGCGCGGGGCTCTGTCGATCGCGACGATCTTCTCGATCATCGGCAGTTTCCAGCTGTTCAACGAGCCGAGCGTCCTCAAGAGCCTGGCGCCGAATGCGATCACGTCCTACTTCACGCCAAACCTCTACGCCTACTCGCTGTCGTTTGCCGGACAGAAGTTCAACTACTCGGCCACGGTCGCCATCGTCATGGGTGTGATCACGATGATCATCGCCTACGCCGTCCAGCTGCGCGGCCTGCGGAAGGAATCCTGATCATGGCGACCACGACTCCCCGCGTCGGGCACAAGCCGCGCACGGCACGGCACGCGGGTGCCCCTTCGGGCCCGCTGGTGGTCCGCCCCGCCCGGCGCGCCTCCCGCCGGAAGAGGCGCAGCGCCACGCTGACCGCCCTGACGGTGATCATGCTGGTGTACACGTTGCTGCCGCTGGCGTGGCTGGCGATCAACGCGACCAAGACGCAGAAGGGGCTGTTCGACTCCTTCGGCCTGTGGCTGGATGGCGACTTCGCCCTGTTCGGCAATATCGCCGACACCTTCAGCTACAACGACGGGATCTTCACCCGCTGGCTGCTCAACACCGTGCTGTATGTGGTGGTCGGGGCGGGCGGCGCTACGTTCCTCGCGACGCTCGCCGGATACGGGCTGGCCAAGTTCGACTTCCCCGGTAAGAAGGCCGTGTTCGCGACTGTCATCGGAGCGGTCGCGGTGCCCGGTACCGCACTGGCGGTTCCCACCTTCCTGATGTTCTCCGAGATGGGGCTGACCAACACCCCGTGGGCGATCATCATCCCGTCGCTGGTCTCGCCGTTCGGCCTCTACCTGATGTGGACCTTCGCCACCGACGCCGTCCCAAAAGAGATCCTGGAGTCGGCGCGCGTCGATGGCGCCGGCGAGTTCCGCACGTTCTTCCGGATCAGCCTGCCGATGCTGGCGCCGGGAATCGTCACCGTTCTTCTCTTCAACGTGGTCGCGACCTGGAACAACTACTTCCTGCCGCTGATCATGCTGAAGGATCCCGACTGGTACCCGCTGACCCTCGGCCTGAACAGCTGGAACGCCCAGGCTTCCACCGTGGGTGGCGAAGCGGTCTTCAATCTCGTGATCACTGGATCACTGCTCACCATCGTCCCGCTGATCGTGGCGTTCCTGCTGCTCCAGCGGTACTGGCAGTCCGGCCTGTCCGCCGGAAGCGTCAAGGGCTGATCTGCGCCCGCCGACTGCAACCCCTCCCAGGTACACCGCACGAAAGGGAACACCCCATGACGAGAACCCGTCGTCACGCCCTGCTGCTGGGCGCCGCGGCCCTGTCGGTGGCACTCACCGCCACTGCCTGCAGCTCCTCCGGCACCGAGGACTCGGGCAGCGCCAAGCCTGCGTCCAACGCCGACATCCAGGCCGCCCTGAACGCCGGGGGCGAGATCACGGTCTGGGCCTGGGACCCGACGCTGAAGAAGGTCGTCAGCGATTTCGAGGCCAAGTACCCCAAGGTCAAGGTCAAGCTGGTCAACGCCGGTACCAACAACGACCAGTACACCGCGCTACAGAACGCGGTCAAGGCCGGTTCGGGTGTCCCCGACGTCGCCATGATCGAGTACTACGCCCTGTCGCAGTTCTCGCTCGCCAAGTCCCTCACCGACCTCAGCGCCCTGGGTGCGGACAAGCTCAAGGGCACCTTCTCCGCCGGCCCCTGGAGCGCCGTCCACGCCGGCACCGAGGGTATCTACGCCCTGCCGATGGACTCCGGCCCGATGGCCTTGTTCTACAACAAGGAGGTCTTCGACAAGTACAAGATCAAGGTGCCGGCCACCTGGGAGGAGTACATCGCCGCGGCCAAGAAGCTGCACAAGGCGGACCCCAAGGCGTATCTCACCGCCGACACCGGCGACGCCGGCTTCACCACCAGCATGATCTGGCAGGCCGGTGGAAGGCCGTACACCGTGAACGGCACCCAGGTCGGTGTGAACTTCGACGACGCCGGGACCAAGAAGTTCACCACCGCCTGGCAGCAGCTCATCAGCGACAAGCTGCTCGCGCCGGTCTCCCCCTGGAGCGATGCGTGGTACAAGGGCCTCGGCGACGGCACGATCGCCTCCCTGGTCACGGGCGCGTGGATGCCCGCGCCCCTCGCATCGGGCGTCAAGGCCGGCGCCGGCAAGTGGCGTGTGGCGCCGATGCCGCAGTGGAAGAGCGGGCAGGAGGCCACTGCCGAGAACGGCGGCAGCTCGCTGGCCGTCATGCAGGCCAGCACCAAGAAGAAGCTCGCCTACGCCTTCCTCAAGTACGCCACCGTCGACGAGGGCGCGCAGACCCGCGTCGACGCCGGGACGTTCCCCTCCACCACCAAGCAGCTGAAGTCCCCGGACTTCCTCAATAAGAAGGACCCATACTTCGGCGGCCAGAAGATCAACGAGGTGCTCGCCGAGTCGGCCGACGACGTCCTCATCGGATGGTCGTACCTGCCCTTCCAGGTCTACGTCAACAGCATCTTCAACGACAACGTCGGCAAGGCCTACGTCAGCGACACCACCCTGCAGGACGGCCTCAAAGCCTGGCAGGACGCCTCCCGCAAGTACGGCCAGGAACAAGGCTTCACCGTCAAGTAACACGCCCCCGGCCGTGTGCCGCCCGCCTGTTGGCGGGAGAGCAGGACCGTCCAACGGCCTTTCGTCGCACCTCCACCCTGAGAGCACGAGGTCGCACGACCGGCCGCCACCGGCCGCCGCTGACGACGACGACCTCAGCGACCCGCCCCCACCATCGCCCCGCCGGCCACCTGACAGGCCGGCGGGGTCCCACCCCGGGCTCACCGAGCCACACGCGGCCTCCCTCCCCCATGCCCTGAGCCGCCCGTACCCGAAGGAGCAACCCGGATGCGCGGACGCTCGCCCAGCATCCTGCCCAGGCCACCGCCCGCGCGGATTCGGGCACCGGTGGTCGCGATCACCGCGGTCGGCCGCGCAGCCGCCAACAGCATCCCGTGCCCGCCGCCCCTAGCAAGGACACTCAGCGGGCGGTGACAACGCCGTAGCGGGCCCCACCCGCAGTGGCCCCTTCTCCACAACAAAGGCCGTGCCCGCCAGCCCAAAGCGAGCACGTCAACTCAGCCGACCCCACGTGCCCCGGCTGCCCGGCGCCCATCACCACCTCGCGCCGTGCCCTCTCCGGAACACACCCGGGCGCCACCACCGCATCACAACCGCCCACCGCGGCAATCGCTTCGTGGCGCCCAAGGCGGCAACGACCGCCTGCACAGAGCCGCATGCAGAAAAGGAACACGACATGCCCAACTCCCAACGCACCCGGCCAGGTCCTCATTCCGCCGTACTGCCTCCCGCCCGTACCCGCTTCCTCCGCCGCGCGCTGGCCTGCCTCGCGGCCGCACTGATCGCCGCGCCGATCACCATGCTGTCCACCGCGTCGCCGGCGGCTGCGGAAACCAACCCGACGGACGCCGGCAAGTTCAAGGGCGTGAATTGGGCCATGCCGGGGGACAACTTCTCCAGCGGTGCCGTCGTCCCCGAAGGACTGGACTCATCCGACAGCTACGCGACCGTCAACGCCAAGGCGAACGCCATCCTCAGCGGGTTCCAGAACACCGGCGCCAACACCGTCCGGCTGCCGATCAACAAATACTCCGTCCCCGGCACGACGTGGGGCGACAAGTACACCGGCGCCATCGACGCCGCAACCGCCAAGGGCTTCAAGGTCATCCTGGCCTACTGGGACGGCGACGGGGTCGGCAGTAACGGCCGGATCGTCGACGCGGCCGCGTTCACGTGGATGTGGAAGGCCGTGACCGACAAGTACGGGTCCAATGGCCTGGTCTACTTCGAGCCCTACAACGAGCCCCACGGGTACAGCGCCACCGACTGGGCCAACGTCGCCGCCAACTGGATCGCCAGCAACCCAACGATCCCCAAGAACCGGATCATCGTGGGCGGCCCCGGCGACAACGACTACGTCACGACCGTGTGCGCCGACTCCCGCCTCGACGGGACCTACCTCTCGCTCCACCACTACGCCTTCGGTAAGCCGGCGAGGACCTACGACGAGTGGGTCAGCGACTTCAAGAGCAAGGTCGGCACCTGCGGCACGCGCACCATCCTGGACGAGTTCGGCGCGCCGATGGACACAGGTCTCAACTACAACGACGCGACGAGCACCGACAACTTCGTGCGGTACCTGCGTGCCGACACCGACACCGCCCGTTCCCTCGGCATGGGTGCGGTCTACTGGCCGGCCCTCGGTGGTAAGCACACAGAGCGGCCCGACTACGACTGGTACTCCCTGTTCGACCTCAAGGGCAGCGGCACCAACCTGACGCTGGGCACCCGCAACATCACCGGCATCGACCGCCTGAAGTACGCCTGGGGCAGCGACCCCGGCTCGCACACGAGCATGCTGCGCAACGTCGGCAGCAACGGCTGTCTCGACGCCGATCTCAACCACAAGGACGCCCAGGTCCAGGTCTACCCCGTGTGCTGGGGCGGAGACAACCAGCAGTGGACCGTGACGCCCTCCGGGCAGATCACCGTCTACGGCACAAACTCGAAGTGCCTGGACGCCTACGTATCAGGCACCAAAAACGGCACCGTGGTCGGCACCTATGGCTGCAACGGCGGAGACAACCAGAAGTGGATGTTCTACTCCGACGGCACGATCCGCGGAGTGCAGTCCGGTCTCTGCCTGGACAGGGACCTGGACACCTCCAAGGTCCAGCTCTGGTCCTGCTGGGGCGGCAACAACCAGAAGTGGCAGACCAGCTGAGAGGCCCCCCCGCCTGACACACCCACAGGCCGGTCGCGGACGTCAAGAGCCGCGACCGGCCTCATCCCCGGGGCGCTCCCCTCCGGGCCCGAGCAGCGGACCGGTCCACGCACGGTCCCATCGGCACTCCGAACGTCTCCCCACCACGAAGCGAGGAAATCTGTGCCCCTTGACGACCTGACCGCATTCCACTCCGGCTTTGCCTGGGGAGCGGCCACCTCCGCCTACCAGATCGAAGGCGCGGTCGCCGAGGACGGCCGAGCACCATCCATCTGGGACACCTTCTGCAAGCAGCCCGGCACCATCGCCGGCGGGGACACCGGCGACATCGCCTGCGACCACTACCGCCGGTGGCCCGACGACGTGGCGTTGATGAAGGCCCTCGGCCTCAACGCCTACCGATTCTCCATCGCCTGGCCCCGCGTCATGCCGGACGGGGACAGCCGCGTGAACCCGGCAGGGCTGGCCTTCTACGACCAACTGGTCGACGCACTGCTGGAAGCGGGCCTTGCTCCTCATGCCACCCTCTACCACTGGGACCTGCCGCAGGCCCTCGAGGACCGCGGCGGCTGGCCCGCCCGCGACACCGCCCTGCGATTCGCCGACTACGCCACCGCTGTCGCCGGCAGGCTCGGTGACCGGGTCACCAACTGGGCGACGCTGAACGAGCCTTACTGCTCCGCATGGCTCGGCCACCTCCAGGGGGTCATGGCGCCGGGCCGCACCGACCTGACCGCCGCCGTGCGCGCCTCACACCACCTGCTGCTCGCCCACGGGCTCGGCGTCGAGGCCCTCCGGTCCACCGCAAAACGAGCGCGGGTCGGCATCGTCAACATCCTCACGCAGTCCGAGCCCGCGAGCGACCGGCCCGAGGACATCGCTGCCGCCCGCCGCGACGACGGGCACAACAACCGCTGGTGGCTCGATCCCATCCACGGCCGCGGTTACCCGGCCGACATGGTCGAGGTGTACGGGACCGAACCACCCGCCAAACCCGGTGACCTGGAGACGATCGCCGCGCCGCTGGACTGGCTCGGCGTCAACTACTACAAGCGGTCAGTCACCGTCGACGATCCGCAGGGGCCCGCACCGTTCGCCCGTCCCGTCACAACGCCGGGCACACCCCGTACCGGAATGGACTGGGAGGTCCACCCGGACCGGCTGGAACACCTGCTCGTCCGGATCAGCGAGGACTACGCACCGCGATCGATCTTCGTCACCGAGAACGGCTCCGCCTACCCCGACCGTGCAGCGCCCGACGGCAGCGTCCACGACGTCGAGCGCATCGCCTTCCTGGAGTCCCACCTGGCAGCCTGCGCGCGGGCTGCCCGCCGCGGCGTCCCGCTCGACGGCTACTTCGCCTGGTCCCTGCTGGACAACTTCGAATGGGCCTACGGCTACTCCCAGCGGTTCGGCATCGTCCACGTCGACTACGAGACCCAGACACGCACCATCAAGGACAGCGGCCACCGCTACGCCGAGATCATCCGCGCACACGGGCGCACCACACAACACGCAGCTTCCGTCGCGATTCCCACCCCCGAGAAGAGAACCCTCTATTCGGAGGAGCGGCGCAGTAACTGAAGACCCTCGTCACCAGGGGACTGTCTGACGCTTACATGTCCCGGGCCGACAGGACGCGGCGAAGCGGTGCATGGATGCCGCCGAGGCCGACGCTCTTGTGGAGCCGCTGACGACCTTGGTGAGTGCCTTCAGCCACCGGCATCCCGGCGTCTCTGTGGCCATCAAAGCGGCGTTCACGTCGCGTGATGTGATCGACATGGTGCGCACGGGTGCCGTGGAGCTGGGGCTTTTGGCGTCCGCCGGTCCCGTCCCCCACAAGGAGGTTGTCTCCCATGCGCTGGGGCGGCAGCGTTTTGTGCTGATGGTGCCGGCCGACAGACCCTTCGCTGATCGGACCGGGGTGGAGTGCCAGGAGCTTGCGGGACAGCGGCTGATCGTCGGGCAGCCGGGTACCGGAATGCGTGCCTACGTCGACGCGCTGCGGGAACAGGGCATCGAGTTCACCGTCGCCGCCGAGACCGAGCACCGCGTGTCGCTCATGCCCCTGGTACTGGCCGGGGTGGGGCTCGCGGTGGTCACGGACTCCTGGCGGGACGTCGCCCGGCGGCTGGGCGCCCGCGTCCTGGACATCGATCCGGAGACCACCTTGGACATCGCCCTCGTCAGCCGCCGCGGCATCCTGTCGCCCGCGGCCGCCGCGTTCGTCACGGCCGCCACCTCGGCCGCCATCTCGGCCGCCAACGGCTGATAGGCACCGCTTATAAGAGAGATCCGCTTTGCGTCTTGGACGCCCCGTGCACCGCCTTGCTGCAATCGACGGCATGACGACGAACCACCGCATCGCCCTGATCCCCGGCGACGGCATCGGCGCCGAGGTACTGCCCCCAGCACGGCAGGTGCTCGATGTTCTCGGCCGCCGCCACGGCTTCAGCCTGTCTTACACGTCGTACGACTGGTCGTGCGAGCGGTACCTGCGGGAGGGCGCCATGATGCCCGCCGACGGGATCGACCAGCTGCGCGACAAGGACGCGATCCTGCTGGGTGCGGTGGGGTACCCGGGAGTGCCCGACCACGTCTCGCTGTGGGGGTTGCTGATCCCGATCCGGCGCAGCTTCCGCCAGTACGTCAACCTCCGGCCCATCCGTGTCTTCGAAGGCATCGACAGTCCGGTGCGCGGCGCACGGCCGGGCGAGGTCGATTTCGTCGTCGTGCGCGAGAACATGGAAGGCGAGTACAGCGAGGTCGGCGGCCGGCTCAACAGCGGCTTCCCGGACGAGATCGCCGTGCAGGAGGCCGTGTTCACCCGGGCCGGTGTCACACGCGTGCTGGACTACGCGTTCACGCTCGCCTCCCAGCGCGGCGGCCGCCTGACCTCCGCAACCAAGTCGAACGGCATCGTGCACACCATGCCGTTCTGGGACCAGCTCGTCACCGAGCGGGCCACCTCATTCCCGCAGGTCGCCTGGGACCAGGAGCACATCGACGCCCTCGCGGCCAAGTTCGTCCTCGATCCGGCCCGCTTCGACGTCGTCGTCGCCTCCAACCTCTTCGGCGACATCCTCAGCGACCTCGCGGCCGCGGTCGCCGGATCCATCGGCGTCGCCCCGGCGGCCAACCTCAACCCCGAGCGGGACTTCCCCTCGATGTTCGAGCCCGTGCACGGCTCCGCGCCCGACATCGCGGGCCAGGGCATCGCCAATCCGCTGGGCGCGATTTGGTCCGCGGCCATGATGCTCGACCACCTCGGCCACCCCGCCGCGGCCAAGGACATCACGGACGCGATCGCCGGGGTCCTGGCCAAGACCGATATCCGCACCCGTGACCTGGGCGGAACCGCGACCACCGCCGAGTTCACCGACAAGCTGATCGAGCTCCTCTGAGCCATCTCCCCCTCGGTGGGCGGCAGGGACGACGCCGCCCACCGCTGATCGGGCACTCCCTTGCCCTCTCCCCTCTCTCAAGCCGCGCCCCCACCGCGCCCCTCGTGGCGAGGACCGTTCAGCGTCCCGGTTGCGCTCCGTTCCTCAACGAGGAGAAAGGCCATCCAGGCATCCATGTCCCCAACCCCCGACCAGGCCCAACGCGCCAACCGCCCTGGTGCGAGCAGCTCTGCTTCCGGGTCCTGACCGCCGCCGTCGCCGGCATCCTCACCGGCCGACTGTGACCCTCGGCCGGCACCGCGATGGAACCGGTCGGCATGACCTTCGTCGCAGCCATCGAGATACTCATCGCCCCGATCGTCTTCCTCGCCGTCTTGGGAGACATCGGCAACGTCGACAGCCTCGGCCGCGTGGGCCACGTGGGCCACGTGGGGCTAAAATCCGTGCGCTTCTTCCAGCTCGCGACCCCTCGTCGGCGGCGTGAACTCCTCGTGGACGGAGAAGTCCTCGTGCAGCCGCAGCACACCGA
This sequence comes from Streptomyces sp. TLI_185, assembly GCF_003814765.1. Classification (NCBI taxonomy): domain Bacteria; kingdom Bacillati; phylum Actinomycetota; class Actinomycetes; order Kitasatosporales; family Streptomycetaceae; genus Streptomyces; species Streptomyces sp. TLI_185. Next base: position 10,133,172 of record NZ_RKRB01000001.1, on the reverse strand, counting down.
TCTGCACGGTCTCATGAAGCTGCCCCGGTGCCGCCCAGTCCTGCTCGAGCGCCCCTGCCATGCGCCTACTCGGTGTGACGGCCGACGTGCCCGTCATGCGCCGGGCACATCTGCTTCTCGCCCGTCCAGCACCAGCACCGCGACGTGCAGGGACGTGCGCTGCAGACCTGATTCCAGGTCGCAGCCGAGGAGCCGTTCAATGGTGTGGAGGCGCTGGTAGTACGCCTGCCGGGACATGCCGGCGCGTTTCGCCGCGACCGACTTGTTCCCGGCCGCCGCCAGATAGGCGCGCAGTGCCGGGAGCAGATCGCCGCCGTTGCGGTCGTCGTGCTCGATGAGGCGGGTCAGTTGCCGTTCCGCGTACCGCTGAAGACGGGTGTCCTTCCGCAGGACGCCCAGCAGCTCCGGCAGCCGGACGTCGGTGGGGACGTAGAACCACCGCTCCGAGGAGGCCGGTGTGATGGCCTCGGCCGTCTGCTCCGCCTCCTGCCACGACCGGGCGATCCCGGCAAGGTCGGTCACCCCCGGGCCGACGGCGACGACGGCCTGCGGTCCGAGCTCCTCCCGGGCCAGACGGCCGATCCGCTCGGCGACCGGCTGCCAGGCGCTCGCCTGTGCCAGCGCCATCAGTACGCCGATGCGGCCCGGAGCCGTCTCGCCGACCAGGGCCCGGACGCCGGTCTGGGTCAGCGCCTCCGCGATCCGTTCGTCGACGTGCTCGCCCTCGGTGCCGGTGTGCGGGTGGCGGATGACCACGGCGAAGAGCCGGTGCCCGAAGGCCGGGAGCCCCAGTGCCTCGGCGCGGGCGCGCGCGTCCGCCGGGGAGCGGAAACGCCGTTCGTACAGGTCCCGCAGTACGGAGCGGTGGGCCCGGCGCTCCCACCAGGCCTGCCCGGCCAGGCGCGCCATGGTCAGCGCGACCGCCGCACGCTCCAGCACCAGGACGTGTTCCGGGTCGGGTTCGGCCTTGAGCCGACCCTCCAGCAGGACCAGCCGCCCCCACGGCCCATGGTGGTCCTGCACCGGCGCGATCAGCCACCCCTCCGGGCCGCTCGGCGTGATCCTCTCCGGTGTCGGGGCGGTCCGCGAACGCCGCGACCAGGCCGACACCACCGGCTCGTACGGCCGGCCGAGCAGCTCGCACATCAGGACCCGGTGGGTGAGATCCTCCAGCACCACGGGGGCTCCGGTGAGCTCCGCGGTGGTGCGCACCAATTCCTCGGGGTCCGCTCCCCGCAGCGTCAGGGCGGTGAAGATGTCCTGGATGTCCCTCCCACGGCGCAGCAGGGCCCCCTGGGCGTCGAGGATGAGCGCGTGCACCGTCTGCGTGACGTCGATGAACCGGACGCCACGGGCCAGCTCGACCAGCGGCACGTCACGGGCACGGCACGCCGCCACCAGCTCGTGGGGCACCTTCTGGTACCGGTAACCGAGCTCCACGATCAGGCCGGCCGCGCCGACGTCCGCGAGCTGGTCGACGTAGCCGCGCAGCTCGGAGGCGTGCTCGGGATGCGGCATGCCGGTCGTCAGTACCAGCTCGCCGCCCTCCAGGAAGTCCGCGGGGTTGAGCAGCTCGGTGACATGCACCCAGCGCACCGGGCTGTCCAGTCGTGACTCGCCGGCCAGCACTCGCGGCATCCCTTCGGCGAGCACGGGCAAGCGCAGTACCTCGCTGAGCGTGGGGAAGTGCCCGGGTGTGTGACGTCTGGGCGGCATCGGGGTTGCTTTCGTCCGAGGGAATGGGGCTCACCTTCGCATCGGCCACTCATCGTGACAAGAGTGGGACCGGCATTTGAGCAGCCCGGCCGTCCGCAGTGACAAACCGTCTCGAGAAGGCCACAAGGCGGAACAGAGTGTGGGTTGACCTGCGGGTTCCTACGGGCGGACAGTAAACGCCATCCCCAGCGGGATTCGAACCGGAAGGGTCCGCACGGTGTCCTCTCCGTGCTGGAGCCCGACTGCCACCCAGACCACCCCATCGAGAGGAGCGACCTCATGCGCATCCCGAAGCGCGTCGCCGTGATCGGTGCCGGCAGCATGGGCAGCCAGGCCATGTGGCGACTGGCCGCCCGCGGAGCCGAGGTCATCGGCTACGACCGGTACGCACCGGGTCACGACCGGGGCGCGGCCGGGGGCGAGAGCCGCATCTACCGAGCCGCCCACCTCGGCGAGCCCGCGTACATTCCTCTGCTGCGGCTCGCGGACCGGATGTGGGAGCAGCTCCAGGCGGAGACGGGCCGGTCGCTGCGACGCCGCAGCGGCAGCCTGGTGATGGGAGACGCCTCCTCACCATCCATGAGCCTCCTCCTCTCCACCAGCACCGCCCAGGGGCTGGATCACGAGGTACTGGACCGGGAAGAACTCGCCCGCCGCTACCCGCAACACCGGCTGCCGGACGGACACACCGCCGTCCTCGACCGGTTGGGCGCCGTCATCAGGCCGGAGGCGTCCATCCAGGCCGCTGCCGCCCGTGCCGAGCACCTGGGCGCCCGGCTGCACCGCTACACCACGGTGCGCGAGGTCGTCCCCGCAGCGGGCGGCGGGGTGCAGGTCGTCACCGACCAGGGCACGGACCACGTGGACGCCGCCGTGGTGACCGTGGGCCCCTGGATCAACACCCTGCTCCCGGACCTCCCCGGGACCATCGACGTCCGCCGCGTGGTCTGCTCCTGGCACCTGCCCACCCGCCACGACTGGTTCACGGGCGGTGCCCCTCCCTTTGTGCGCGCCACACCCCACGAATGCTTCGGAATCCCGTCGCCCGACGGCATCTCCGTCAAACTCGGTCTCTCCTTCAAATACCATGCGCCGGTGCCCGAGCCCGAACGGCTCGACCGTACGGTCCGCCCCGAAGAACTCGGCATCTTCCGCGAGCTCATCGGTGAACTCATGCCCGACCTGAACCCCGACCCCATCAGGATGTCGGCCTACATGGAGGGCTACACGAAGTCCGGAAACCCGCTCGTCGGTCATCTCCCCGGCGAGGACGACATCATCGTCATGGCCGGGTTCTCCGGCAGCGGCTTCAAGTTCTCGCCCGCGATGGGAGAAATCGCCGCCGACCTGGCGCTCGACGGCACCACTGATCACCCCATCGACTTCCTCGCTCCGGCAGGAGTCGGCGCCGCCTGATCCCCGGCGACGGTCGACGTCATCACCTCCCACTCCCGACGTCTCTGTCATGCGCATGTTCAAAAAGGGTCCGATTGGCCCTGACCAGTTCCCCGACGCAAGAAAGTGGAGCACTACCATGCCCATTCCCTCGTTCCAGTTCCGCCCCAAGTACGTCTCGTTCGACTGCTACGGCACGCTGATCGAGTGGCCGATGACCCCCATCACGCGTGAGCTCGTCGGCGACCAGATCCCGGCCGAGCACTGGGACCAGTTCGTCAAGGAGTTCCGCGGCTACCGCTACGACTCGGTCCTCGACAAGTACTACCCCTACGAGCAGGTGCTGCAGGCCGCCTTCGAGCGGGTCTGCCGCAAGTGGGGCATCAACGCGGCCCCGGACGCGGGCAAGCGGTTCGCCGACGGCGTGCGCAGCTGGGGCCCCCACGCCGATGTGCCGGAGCCGCTGAAGAAGATGGGCGAGCACTACAAGCTGGTGATCCTCTCCAACGCCGACGACTCCTTCCTTCAGGAGAGCGTGCCCAGGCTCGGGGCGGACTTCCACGCCGTCTTCACCGCGGAGCAGGCCGGCTTCTACAAGCCCCGGTACGGCGCGTTCGAGTACATGCTCGACCAGCTCGACGCGTCTCCCGAGGACTTCGTGCACGTCGCCTCGCACACCCGCTACGACCACATGCCGATGCACGACATGGGCTTCCGCAACCTGGTCCTGCTGGACCGCGGCTACGACCCGGTCACCCACGGCTACGACTACGTGACCGTCAAGTCCCTGAACGAACTCAACCAGATGCTGGGCATCTGACGCGCGACGCACACCCGCTCACGCAGCACCTTCTTCCCGAACAGGCGCCCGGTCTCGCGTGGCCGCCCATGAGCCCTGCGCGTTTCCGGGCGTCGACCGACGACGTCCCTCCCGTCCGATCCGCACGTCGTCCCCGCATCACGGATTCCCCATATCCCCTGTATCCCCCGTATCCCCCGCGTTCCCCAGGAGGCACCGCCATGGAAAGCAACCGGACAGGCCGCAGAACCGTACTCCGCACCGCAGGCGCTGTGGCCGCCGCCATGCAGGTCAACAGGCACTTGAGCATCCCGATCGTCACGACCGCCCTGGCCCTCGCGCTCGCCGCGTGCGGGGCGAGCGGCACCGCGCAGAACACAGGGTCGAAGAGCACGACCCAGGGCGGGGGTTCCGGTGCGTCGGCCGAGCACACCGACGACATCTCGGTCGGTGTGCAGCCGGATCCGAAGGCGGTGAAGCTGCTGCCCGCGGCGGTGAAGGCCAAGGGCACGCTCTCGGTGGCCATGGACCTGACCAGCCCGCCCACCACGTTCATGGCGTCGGACAACAAGACCCCGATCGGGTTCAACCCGGACATGGCCCGGCTGATCGCGGCCAAGCTCGGCCTGAAGCTGCAGGTCAACAACATCAAGTTCGACACCATCATCACGGGCCTGCAGGCCGGCCGGTACGACTTCACGGCATCCACCATGGGTGCCACCAAGGACCGGCTGAACGTGCTCGACATGGTCGACTACTTCAAGGCCGGGACCGGAGTGTCCGTCCCCTACGGAAATCCGCAGAAGCTGGGCACGCACACGCTGTGCGGGCACCGTGTCGGTGTCCAGTCCGGCAGCACCGCGGAGCTGCAGTGGCTGCCCCAGCTGTCCAAGCAGGACTGTACGGGCAAGGGCAAGCCGGCCATCAAGGCGGTGACCCTGCCCAGCGTGAACGACGCTTTGACCCAGCTGGTCTCCAAGCGGATCGACGCGGTGATGTACGACTTCACCGGGCTGCAGTGGGCGGCCACGCAGCAGCCCAAGACGTTCGACGTCCTGAAGCCCCTGGTGGCCACCAAGACCGTGACCGTCGCGCTGAAGAAGGACTCTGCACTGACCCCCGCGGTGAAGGCCGCCATCCAGTCGATCATCGACAGCCCCAAGTACGCCCAGGCACTGGGCCGCTGGGGTTTCAACGACCTCGGGATCAAGACCGCGGCCATGGCCGTCCCGCAGGACTGACACGCCGATGGACGTGATCGAGACGACGACGACCAGGAGCCGACCGGTGCCACCACTACTGGCCGAAGAAAAGAAGCGGATCACGCCGAAACGTCCGCGCGACTACGTCGCCTGGGCCGTCGCGATCGCGATCGTCGCCGGTCTGGTGTGGACCGCGGTGACGAACGAGAACTATCGCTGGCCGGTGGTGTTCAGCTACTTCACCACCCAGACCATCCTCAACGGCCTGCTGATCACGCTCCTTCTCACCGTGGTCAGCATGGCCCTGGGCACCCTGCTGGGGCTGCTGCTGGCGGTGATGCGCATGTCGCGCCAGCGGCCCGTCTCCGGGCTCGCCCAGCTCTACATCACCTTCTTCCGCGGCACCCCGGTGCTCGTGCAACTGATCTTCTGGTTCAACATCGCCGCCCTGTACCCGAACATCTCCATCGGCATCCCGCTCACCCACATCTCCATGCCGGTGAACGTGAACGCGATCATGACACCGATGACCGCGGCCGTCGTGGGCCTGACCCTGAACCAGGCCGCCTACATGTCGGAGATCATCCGCGGCGGGTTCGCCTCGGTCAGCCGCGGACAGCACGAAGCGGCGGAGTCGCTGGGCATGTCCGGGTTCACCAAGCTCCGCCACGTGATCATCCCGCAGACCATGCCGGCGATCATCCCGGCCACCGGCAACCAGGTCATCGGCATGCTCAAGGAGACCTCGCTGGTGAGCGTCCTCGGCGTCGCCGACCTGCTGCAAAGCGCACAGGCCATCTACGCCCGCACCTACCAGACGATCCCGCTGCTGATCGTGGCCAGCCTCTGGTACCTGATCATGACGCTGGTGCTCAGCGTGCCGCAGTCCATGATCGAGCGCCGTTTCTCCCGCTCCACCCGGGCACGGCTGACCCCGGCCGCCACCCCCCTCGAGCCCGGAGCCGGCCAGCCCGTTCCCACCACGAGGGAGTCCCTGCTGTGAACGCCGACGGAACGATCGTCGCACGCAAGCTGTGCAAGAGCTTCGGACGCCACCAGGTCCTCCACGACATCGACCTGACCGTCGCGGCCGGGGAGATCTCCTGCATCATCGGGCCCAGCGGATCCGGCAAATCGACACTGCTGCGCTGCATCAACGGCCTGGAGACCGTCGACCGCGGAGTCCTGCGGGTCAACGGGGAGGACTTCGGCTACGTCGAGAAGGACGACGCCTACCACGCCCTCCGCCCCAAACGGCTGGCCGAGCAACGCGCCCGCATCGGCATGGTCTTCCAGCAGTTCAACCTGTTCCCCAACATGACCGCCGAAAGCAACGTCATGTCCGGCCCGGTCCTCGTGCAGAAGAAGGACCGCGCCACCTGCCGCAAGCGGGCACAGGAGCTGCTGGCCAAGGTCGGCCTGGAGGGGTGCGGCCACAAATACCCCGCCCAACTCTCCGGAGGCCAGCAGCAACGCGTGGCCATCGCCCGCGCGCTCGCCATGGAACCCACCATCATGCTCTTCGACGAACCCACCAGCGCACTGGACCCCGAACGCGTGGGCGAAGTACTCGCCGTCATGCGCGACCTCGCCGGCAACGGCATGACCATGCTGCTCGTCACCCACGAGATGGGCTTCGCCCGCGAGGTCGCCGACGAAGTCCTCTTCATGGACGAAGGCATCGCAGTCGAACGCGGCGACGCACGCGAAGTCCTGGCCAACCCACGCGAGAAACGAACCCAGGCCTTCCTCGAAAAAGTGCTGTAGAAGCGGCTGGGACACGCGGTAGCGGCTCCGGCAGCGAGTCCGTAGAAGACGCCGGCCGACTGCGGCTGACGTGACTTCCGCACCCTGCCGTCCCGGTCTTCAACGCCCTCCAGTTCGACGTCGATCCGACCCTCACAGCGCTGACAGCGCCGTCGGCCGGGCCCCCGGTGGCGCCCGGCCGCCCCCACTTCGAAACTCCCCGCTAAGGACCCGACATGAAGACGATTCCCTACTGGATAGAAACCGCTGGGGCGTTTCCCGACCGGTCCGGCAAGCCGCTGACCGAGGACACCGACGTGGTGGTCGTCGGCGCCGGCCTGACGGGTCTGTCCACCGCCCTGCACTCCGCCCGCAAGGGCGCCCGCGTCACCCTCGTCGAGAAGGGCCAGATCGGCTCCGGTGCCTCCGCCCGCAACGGCGGCATGGCGAACCTGGGCTTCACCATCGGCGTGGGCCAGGCCATCCGCCGGTACGGACTCGACCGGGCCCGCGAGATCTACAACTCCTACGGCGACGCGGTGGACACGGTCGAGCGGCTCGTGAACGAGGAGTCCATCGACTGCCAGTTCCGTCGCGTCGGACGCCTGGGCGTCGCGTCCCGCCCCGCCCACTTCGAGAGCAAGAAAGCCCAACAGCGCGACCTGGCCAAGTACTTCGGGCACGAGACCACTCTGATCGGCAAGTCCGAGCTGCGTTCCGAGATCGGCTCCGACGCCTACCACGGCGGCCTGCTCGACCCGTTCAGCGCCGCACTGCACGTCGGCCGCTTCGTGCGCGGTATGGCCCAGGCGTGCGAGCGCACCGGTGTGGAGATCCACGAGCGCAACGCGGCCATCGGCGTGCGGCGTACCGCCGCCGGCCGGTTCGAGGTCAGCACCGAGCGCGGTGTCATCCGTGCCGGGCAGGTCATGATGGCCACCGACGCCTACACCGACAAGAACTTCCCGTGGCTGCGCCGCCAGCAGGTCTGCGTGGGCAGCTTCATCATCGTCACCGAGCCGCTCGGCGAGGAGCTCGCCCGGGACATCATCCCCAAGGCCCGCCTCATCGTCGACTCCAACAAGGTCTGCCACTACTTCCGGCTCACCCCGGACAACCGGCTGCTGTTCGGCGGTCGCGCCCGCTTCGCTCCGTCCGACCCCACCTCGGACAAGAAGAGCGGGGCCGTCCTGTTCCGTGAGATGTGCGGGATCTTCCCCCAGCTCTCCCGCACCAAGATCGAGTACGTGTGGGGCGGCTCCGTCGGCTTCGCCATGGACCGCATCGTGCACGCCGGGCAGACCGAGGACGGCGTCTTCTACTCCATGGGATACGCCGGCCACGGCGTGCAGATGGCCACCCACATGGGGCAGGTCATGGCCGAGGTGATGGACGGCCACCCCGAGGTCAGCCCCGTCCGCGACATCGCACCGCCCCGCATCCCCCTCTACAACGGCACTGCCTGGTTCCTGCCCTTCGCGGGCGCCTACTACAAGACGCTGGACCGCATCCGCTGACCGGTCGGCAGCCCTTCTACACGTCAAAGGAGATACCCACGATGACTGTCGTCCGTGATGTTCCCAAGCAGCTGTTCATCGGTGGTGGCTGGCAGGACGCGGAGTCCGGCCGGACCCTGTCCGTCGACAACCCGGCCACCGGCGAGGAACTGTGCCAGGTGGCCGACGCCTCACCCGCCGACGGCCGGCGTGCCGTCGAGGCAGCGGTCGCCGCGCAGGCCGCCTGGGCCGCCACCGCGCCCCGGGTGCGCAGCGAGATCCTGCGCCGCGCCTACGACATCATCATCGCGCGCACCGAGGACCTCGCGCTGCTGATGACCCTGGAGATGGGCAAGCCCCTGGCCGAGGCGCGTGCCGAAGTCGCCTACGCGGCCGAGTTCTTCCGCTGGTTCTCCGAGGAAGCCGTCCGTATCGACGGCGGGTTGATGACCGCCCCCGACGGCAGGAACCGCCTGCTGGTCACTCGTCAGCCCGTCGGCCCCTGCCTGCTCATCACCCCCTGGAACTTCCCCCTGGCGATGGGCACCCGCAAGATCGGCCCCGCCATCGCCGCCAGCTGCACCATCGTCCTCAAACCCGCCCCTCAGACCCCGCTGGCCAGCCTCGCCCTTGCGGAGATCCTCACTGAAGCGGGTCTGCCGGCCGGTGTGCTGAACATCGTCACCACCTCCGACGCCGCCGGCGTCGTCGAACCCCTCCTGCGTGGCGGGCAGATCCGCAAGCTCTCCTTCACCGGCTCCACCCAGGTCGGCCGGATCCTGCTGGCCCAGTGCGCCGACACTGTCATCCGCACCTCCATGGAACTGGGCGGCAACGCCCCCCTCATCGTCTTCGACGACGCCGACCTCGACGAGGCCGTCGAGGGCACCATGGTCGCCAAGATGCGCAACATGGGCGAATCCTGCTGCGCCGCCAACCGCATCTTCGTCCACACCTCCGTCGCCGAGGAGTTCGCCTCCCGCCTCGCCGCCCGCATGGCCGCCCTCACCGTCGGCCCCGGCACCGAACCCGGCACCGACGTCGGCCCCCTCATCGACAACGCCGGCCGCAGCAAGGCCCACGACCTGGTGCGGGACGCCGTCAAGCGCGGTGCCACCGTACTGACCGGCGGTGAACTCCCCGAAGGACCTGGCTGCTTCTACCCACCCACCGTCCTCACCGGCATCGCCCCCGACTCCGCGATCATCGACACCGAGATCTTCGGCCCCGTCGCCGCGATCCGTACCTTCGAGACCGAGGACGAGGCCGTCGCCTCCGCCAACGACACCGAATTCGGTCTGGCCGCCTACCTGTTCACCCAGAACCTCGACCGTGCTCTGCGTGTCGCCGAACGCCTCGAAAGCGGCATGATCGGCATCAACACCGGACTGGTCTCCAACCCCGCCGCGCCCTTCGGCGGCGTCAAGCAGTCCGGCCTGGGCCGCGAAGGCGGACGCGTCGGCATCGACGAGTTCCTGGAGTACAAGTACCTGGCCGTCCCCGTCGGAGCCTGACATGCGCGACCGACTCGTCGTCCTCTACCGCGGCAACCGGCCCCCCGCCACCGCACTCATCGAACGCCTCGCGGACACCGTCTACGCCACCGAGGAGGAACTGCCCTACCTCCTCCCCGGCGCCGACGTCCTCCTGGCCTGGGTGAACATCACCCCGGCCATCCGCGAGGCGTGGCCCGATGATCCGCATAAAGCGCCCCGCTGGGTCCACGCGTCCTCCGCGGGCGTCGACTCCTTCCTGTTCCCCGCCCTGGTGGACGATCCGCACGTCGTCCTGACCAACGCCCGCGGGGTCTATGAGCAGCCGACCGCCGAGTACGTCCTGGGCCTGATCCTTGCCCTCGCCAAGGACTTCCCCGGCACGTGGGAGCACCAGCGGCGCCGCGAGTGGCGTCCGCGCCCCAGTGACGGCATCACCGGACGCACCGTGCTGGTCTGGGGGACGGGGCCGATCGGCCGGGCCATCGCCCGGCTGTTGCGCGCCGTCGGGATGCGGGTAAGCGGTGCGGGCCGCGCATCCCGCACGGACGACCCGGACTTCGGCACGGTTCACGGCGCAGCGACCCTGCGCCCCGCCCTGGCAGAAGCGGACTACGTCGTCCTGGCCGCCCCGCTCACCCAGGACACCCGAGGAATGGTCGACGCTCCCGTGCTCGCCGCTATGAAGCCGGGAGCGCGGCTGATCAACGTAGGCCGGGGCGGACTCGTCGACGAGGAGGCGCTGGTCGACCACCTCTTCGCCGGACGGCTCGCCGGCGCAGCCCTGGACGTGTTCGCCCAGGAACCGCTGCCTGCCGAATCACCCCTGTGGGACATGCCCGGCGTGGTGATCTCCCCGCACACGGCGGGCGAGACCACCGGCGAGCGGGAGGCGCTCGTCGAGCTGTTCCTCGACAACTTCACCCGGCACATCGAGGGCCGGCCGCTGCGCAACGTGGTGGACAAGCGGCGCGGATACGTGGTCGACGAGACGCACTCCGCCTGAAGGGCAGTAGCACGCGCCCCGGCGGTAACTCCTACCGGCCTGGGCGCGCACTGCTCGCCTCTCCCCCGTCCCAGTACGCTGCCCGTTGTCGCGGCCAATGTTGAGTGAGGGCTTCGTCGGCTGCTTGAGAGTCCCTGACCTGCGGCACCTTGGCTGGAGCCCAGCGACACTCCGCAACGGCAACGGTGTGGCGCCAAGGGAATGGCGCCGCGACGCCGGCTAGTCGAGTGTGCGGGGGATGCCGAAGTACGGCGCGACCGCCGTCTCGAACCGGGTGAATTCGCAGACCCGGTCGCCGGAGAGGCCGATCACCACGACGCCGGCGAGACGGAGGACGCCGGTGACCCGGTCACGCATGTACTCGCCCCAGGCGGGCTGGCCGTTCGCGCGTACGGGCACCAGCCGGTCGATCCGTCCCAGCAAGGTGCGGATCACGCTGAAGAAGCGGTGCACGGCCTCGCTCCCGCGGTACTCGAACGGCAGCGGTGGCATCCGCACCCAGATGTCGTCGGTCATCAGCGCGATGAGCGCGTCGACGTCCAGTTCGGTGAAAGCGGCGACGAACCGGTCCAGCAGCTCACGCTCATCCGGCCCGCCGGGTGCGGGCGGTGCCGTTTGCGGTGAGTTCATCCTGACGCGAGCGCGTTTGAGGGCGCTGGTGACGGCGTCCTCGGTGAGCCCTAGTAGCTCGGCGGTCTCGCCGGCGCGGTACCCGAGCACATCGCGTAGCAGCAGCACCGCGCGCTGGTTCGGCGGCAGCAGTTGCACGGCAGTGACGAATGCGAGCGAGATCGCCTCGCGGGATTCGTACCGGGCCTCGGGCCCGGGCGCCTGATCGGGGTGCTCCGCCAGCAGCACGTCGGGATACGGCTGTAGCCAGGTCACCTCGCCCAGGCGACTCGGCTCCGGCAGCGGTAGCGACTCGGGAACCGTGACCGGCTGACGGCTCGCCGAGCGCAGTTGGTTGAGGCACCGGTTGGTGGCGATGCGGTAGAGCCAGGTGCGCACCGACGACCGCCCCTCGAAGCCGTCGAGACCGAGCCAGGCCGACAGCAGGGTCTCTTGCAACGCGTCCTCGGCGTCCTGCAACGAACCGAGCATGCGATAGCAGTGCGCGCGTAGTTCGCCGCGGTGCGGCTCGACCAGGGCACTGAACGCGTCCCGGTCGCCGCTGCGGGCCCGATCGAGCAGTTCCATCCGACACCTCCGTCTGCATCCTCCCCTGTACTGACACCGGCGGCCGCCGGAACTGGTCGCTGTCGGAGCGCCCAGTTTTCGGCGGGGGCCGTGTCAGTAGTGGCATGACCATCACCGACAAGACGGTTCTCGTGACAGGCGCCAGCCGCGGCATCGGCCAGGCACTGGTGGAGGAAGCCCTGCGGCGCGGCGCAGGGCGCGTCTACGCCGCCGCACGCCGACCCGTGGCGTATCCGGACCCCAGGGTCACGCCCGTCACCCTCGACGTGACCGACGCGACGCAGGTGCAGGCAGCCGCCGAGAGCGTGACCGAGCTCGACGTACTGATCAACAACGCCGGGGTGGCGCTGATCGACGACCTGAGCGAGGTTTCCGCGCTCGAACAGCATCTCGCCGTCAACCTCTTCGGCACCTACGCCGTGACCCGGGCCTTCCAGCCGCTGCTGGTCCGCTCGCGGGGAGCGATCGTCAACGTGCTGTCGCTCGCGTCGCTCGCTACGGTGCCGATCACCCCGGCGTACGCGATTTCCAAGGCGGCTGCGTTCTCCCTGTCCCAGTCGCTGCGTGCCCTATTGGCACGGCAGGGCGTAGCCGTGCACGCCGTGCTGCCCGGGCCTGTGGACACGGACATGATCCGCGACTGGGACATCCCGAAGACCTCGCCGGCCGCCGTTGCGCGGGCCATCGTCGACGGCGTCGAGAACGGCGAGGACGAGATCTTCCCCGACCCGATGTCGGCGGCGCTGGCCGAGGGCTGGCGCAACGGCCCGGTCAAGGCGCTCGAACACCAGAACATGGCACTGCTGGGGAGTGACAATGCCGCTTGAGAACAAGGACTTGAAGGCGTATGCCGCGCAGCTGCGCGAACTGCATCATGCCGACGAGATGCTCGTGCTGCCGAACGCGTGGGACGCGGCCAGCGCCAAGATCATCACTGAGGCCGGGTTCCCCGCGATCGCCACCAGCAGCGCCGCGTTCGCGGCGATGCTCGGCTACCCGGACAGCGAAGCCGCACCGTGGCCGGAGATGTTCGCGCTGGCCGGCCGGATCGCCCGTGCGGTGGCGGTTCCCGTCACCGTGGACGCCGAGGCCGGATACGGCCTGCCGCCGCGGGAACTCGTTGACCGGCTGCTGGAAATCGGCGTGGCCGGCTGCAACCTGGAGGACACCGACCACCGCGCGGGCGGACTCGTCGACGCCGGTGCGCAGGCCGAGCGGCTGGCGGCCGTCCGATCCGCCGCGGAGGACGCCGGGATTCCGATCGTGATCAACGCCCGTGTCGACGTCTTCCTGCCGGCGTCCGGTGTGGCCGAGGACGACCGGGTCGCGGAGGCGATCCGCCGGGGCCGCCGCTACCTGGCGGCCGGGGCCGACTGCGTCTACCCGATCGGCGTCGGCGACGAGCGGGCCATCGCCATGCTGGTCGCCGAGCTGCCCGGGCCGGTCAACGGCAACACCAGGCCCGGAGTGCTGGGCCTGGCCAAGCTCCGCGAGCTGGGTGTGGCGAGGGTTTCCTACGGGCCGCGGTTCTACCGCCAGGCTCTGGCCGGTCTGGAGGCCGCGGTCCGTCAGGAACTGCCGGCGTGACCGCACATGGTCACGCCGCGCACCATGTCGTCGTGGTTGCGCGGCGTGACCCGCTGGGGGACTTCCACTGGGCGCTTGGAGACGCCCTCGCGTGTGCGGGGACCGCGGCTGAGCCAGCGCACCAGCCGCTCATCCTCCCCCGCGAGGTGCGCCTCCGCATCGTCCAGGCGTAGCGGGGACAGAGTGATGGTCCCGTCGGACGGCTTCACTTCATGCATCCGGCGATTCTTGACGCCTGAGCTGCGTTGCGCCATCGGATTCTGCGAGCCCGTCCAGGGCCACCAGAGCCCAGCAGCCCCCGGAAATCATCCAACTTCCGTGCCACGTTCGTACCACTGCCCCGGTCCACGGGACGCCCCGCCGAGTGGTGCAACTAGGAATGCGCGGGCGGCCGGCGACGGGCCTCGTCCTCCTGCGCCAGCCACCGGCCACCGCTTCCACCCCGGGCGCTGCACCGATCGTGATGGCGTTCGCCGATTGCCGGCACCGAGCGACCCACTGCACACCCCAGAAGTGGCGGCAGCGGGCGGTCGCCGACTGGGTGGAATACCTGGAAGGCAACCTGACCGAGGAGGCCGATCGCCGGGCCGGCACCCGCCCGGACACCGAGCAGCGCACGCACAACGCCAGGCGCTCGGTTGGCGCACGTCCGTGCTTCGATCTCGCCGAATGTGTCGGCCACTTCGAGATCCCGCCCCTGATCTGGCGCAGCACGTACATCGAATCCCTGCGCCGGCGCACCATTGACTCGGCCATTCTGATCAACGACTTTTGCGCTCGACTGTAGGCGGCCACCAAAGATCCCCCACGTACAGCCAGTTGGAATGTGATTCTCGGTGAGAGAGGCGGCGACTCGGCGAATCCCCGGGCGTGCATTTGTGACTGCGCTCAGAAGACGTGGTGTCCCCTCCTTCGACGGCGACCAGCGGTACGTGAGCGCCGAGAAGGGGGGCTTGGGACGGCGTTCGGGGGACGGTCACTGTCACCGTCCCCCGAACGGTTCCTCTTCGCGCTCCCCTGCATCACACGGCGTTCGCCTGCAACAGGGTCTGCAACGGCACTTGTCGCTGCCCGGCAGTACCCTCACCGCTCCGTTGGCTTCGACGGCTGTCCTGCTCCTGGCCACTTGGCGTCACCGTGGGTCAGGCCGCGTACTTCTGCTGGTGTACTAGAGATCTTTAAAGGTTGGGTTACGTCGGGGGCGCCAACGCGGTCCGCGCCAGATCGCGTAGCCAAACGTGTGCGGGGTCGGTGTCATAGCGCTGATGCCATGACAGGTACACCGCGGCCGGCGGCAGTTCGAACGGCAGTGGGAGCAGGGTCAGACCGAGAACCGCGGCCGCTGAACGCGTCGTCGATTCGGGGGCTGTGACGAGGAGGTCGGAGCCGCGCACGAACTCGAACGCGGCCCCTTCGGTGGGCGCGGTCGCCACTACCCGTCGGGTGAGGCCGAGCCGCGCGAGAGCGTCGTCGAGGGTGTTGCCGAGCCTTCCGCGCCGCGAGACGGTGATGTGCTCGGCCGCGGCGTACTGCGCGGCGGTGACAGCCTTGACTCGGGTGAGCGGGTGCCCTCGCCTCACGACGATGACGTGCTGGGTCTCAGCCACCTGTTCGGCGCGAATGTCGGGTGCGGTCGGGCGGTTCGCGTTCGCCTCCAGGTCGACCTCGCCGCGACGCAGCTCGGGGGTGTCGGTGCTCGATTCTGCGATGAAGCGCAACCGCACGCCCGGTGCCTGCTTGCGTACGGCCGCGAGAAGCGCGGGGCCGCTGAGGGCGACGAGTGAATCGTGCCAGCGGAGTGTGAAGGTGCGCTCGAGCGTCGTGAGGTCGAGTTCGCGGCTCGGTGCCAGCACGCCCTGGACCTGCTGCAGCAGCTCGTGCACCTGTTCCCGGACGGCGATCGCGTACGGCGTCGGGGTCATCGTGCGCCCGGTACGCACCAGGATCTGATCCCCCGTCGTGCGCCGGATCCGGCCGAGGCTTCGACTCATCGCGGGGGCGGTGACGTGCAGGCGCTCGGCAGCTCCGGCCACGCTGCCTTCCTCCAGGAGCGCATCGAGCGCGGCGAGCAGGTTCAAATCCAGTTGCATGAGACTCATCCTAGCCGTGCTTTACATGCACTTGCAGTTAATGAAGGGCCCTCCTACCTTCGAGATGCGGGCGCGAAGGAAACACGGTTTTCGCCTGGTCCGCCTCGTCATCCCCCTGCTCAGATGGGAGCACCGCCATGCCCGAGTCGATTCAGACCACCGGAATTGCTGCCACCGTCGGCTCCGCGTCCGATGCCGACCTGCTCGCGCAGACCGCGGTCGCCGTGCGCGCGGCGGGTTCGGCGCTGCGGGAGCGGTTCGGCGACGTGGTCCGCTACCAGAGCCGCGAAGAGCTGATGCGCGCGCTCGCCGCCAACGACGACGCGGCCCTCGACGTCCTGCGCCCCCGCCTCACCCTTCTGCGCCCGGACGCCCGCGTGGTGGAGGACGAACTCGCGGGCGGGGCCCTGCCCCCCGGCGAATGGTGGGTCCTGGACCCGGCCGAGGGCAACGTCAACCACCTGCACGCCCTGCCGGAGTGGGCGGTGACCGCCACGCTCGTGCGCGACAACCAGCCGGTACTCACCGTGGTTCACCTGCCGTTGACCGGTGAGACCTACACCGCGCTCGCCGGCGCCGGCGCCCACCTCGACGGCCGCCCGCTGCACGTGTCCCGGACAGCGGACCTCGGCCTGGGCCTCGTGGCCACGAGCCAGGCCAGGCCGGACGAGGACGAGAAGGTCGTGCGACGCATCGGCTCCTCGATCACCGCGATGCTCTTCGATGCGCTCGTGGTGCGGACATCCGTGCCCGCCACCCTGCACCTGCTGAACGTGGCCGCCGGCCGGATCGACGCCTTCTGGCAGTTCGCCGGGGCCCGCGCGGACCTGCTTCCCGGGGCGCTGCTCGTCGCCGAGGCCGGCGGGCGGATATCCGACGCCGAGGGCCGCCCCTGGACCCCACAGAGCGAGAGCTTCCTGGCTGCCGCGCCCGGCGTGCACACCGAAGCCGTCACCACGCTCTCCCGCTGACTGCCGAGAACCACAAGCACCGGAAGGACCACATCAACATGACCATGATCGCCGTTCTAGGAAACGGCCGCGTCGGCGGCAGTCTCGCCCTGGCCCTCACCCGGGCCGGGCACGAGGTGACCGTGGCGGACCGCTCACCAGGCTCTGCCGCCGACGCCGTCCGGACAGCGCGGATCGTCATCAACGCCACCCCGGGCGCCGGCTCGCTGGAGCGGCTCATCGCGCTGCGCGAGGAACTGCGGGGCAAGATTCTCGTAGACGTCTCCAACGCCACCGTCGACGGACCAGACGGACTACCGGCCGAGCTGCTCTACCCCGGCTCAAGCCTCGCGGAGCAACTTCAAGAAGCTCTCCCCGACACGCGCGTCGTCAAGACGCTCAACACGATGCTCTACACCGTGATGACCGCCCCCGCCGCTCTCACCCAGGCACCGACCGCCTTCCTCTCCGGCAAGGACCCGGAGGCCAAGAAGGTCGTACGCGGGCTTCTCGCCGACCTCAGCTGGCAGCAGGAGTGGATCACGGACCTCGGCGGGATCGAGACCGCCCGGGCCGCCGAGGCCGCGATCCTGTTCGTACCCCACGTGATCCGATCCAGCGGATTCGCGCCCTTCGCAATCTCGATCACCCGCTGAAAGCCCGACGCAACTCTTCCTGGGGATGACCGTACGACGTGGCGAGCCGGAGTACCCGAACGGCTGTCGGGGCGGTGGGTGTGTCAATTCAACGGCTCTGTCTCACATTCGGTGACGGAGCGTGCTGCTAGATCTTTAACTGAGGTTACGGCGGTTGGAGGTCGAGCCCGGTCTTGGCAATGAGGCCCTCGATGAGGCAGGGCGAGCTTCCACACGGCACCGGCCCTGACCTGCAGCTCCTGCGGCCGGCCAGTCGCCCGGTCCACCTGCGGCCGCGCACCCGCCAGCCCGATGATCGGCGTTCCCGTCGTCGCGGACGCCGCCGAGCTGTCCGAGTCCGTCGCCGCAGGCTCGTCCAGCGCCTGCAACACCCGCGCCAGCACCGAACGGCCCCAGTGCTCACCGCCGTCCGGGATTGTTTTCGCGAGGTGCACAACCGGCACGAAGTCGATCATCAGATCCAGTCGGTTCAGCTCCGTACCGTCCGGCCGTATCCGGTACACGGCCCTGCCCATCGGCAGGCGATCCAGCATTTCGCCGTTCTTCAGGTCGTCCAGCAGCCACTCCGCCCGACGAGTTGTACTTCGCGACCTCCTCCGGCGGGATCACCGACAACAGCCCGGACTTCGGGGACTCGAAGCAGATGTCCCCCACCAGCGTCGCGTTCTTCGCCACCACCGCGATCTGCAGCCCCGGTGGCTTCGCCCACTCCCGCACACCTCCGCCGCCGTCCGCGGCTTTCCCCAGCCGCGACCGGTGAGTCCACAGCCACAGCGGCCTACGCTGCGCCGCGCGGGCATGATGGTGCCGCCCCCCCTCAGAGGCAGTCCGTCGCAGCCTTCAACCGCGCACGCCCACCGCCGCGCCGACAACTCATCGGACCAGATCAACTCCCGTATCTCGGCATTGGGTTGCTCATCGCTCATCACCGACGGGTCCGTGAAGTCCTCGACCATCCGCCGCTTGGCCCGCCCCCGGGTCACTGCGCGCCCTCCGAGAGCCGCCGCGCTCCCGACGCAACTGGTCCATCCGCGCACGGCGTTCCTCGTCCGACAACGCCGCCACGCCCGCGCCTTGGCCCCCGCCCTCTACCGCCCCAGCCGCCGGACCCTCGCCCACCGCCCGGCGTTCGATCTCGGCCGCGACCTGGATGTAGCGCCGCGAACCGTGCCACCGGCCCGGCACTCGGCTCCAGTTGACTTTCCGGACGCCCGTCATCGGAAGTTCACCCGCACCGGCTACCTCCCCCGTGGATGCAGCACGAGGCGCCGCACGTTGCGTACTCCCCAACAGGACGGCAAACCTCAGCCGTTGTCTTCGGTCACGTGGCACTGAGGGCCTGTTGAGCTTCGTTGCCAGAGCCGGCCGGTGCGTACGGATTCGCCTTTCGGTTCGCCCTCGCCAGCCCGAGCGTTGCCGAGGCGTGCGATCACCAGCTGTGCTCGTCCGGTTCTGCTTGACCTACGATGACGCGGTGAAGTTCGTGATGGTGCCGGGTGGCTGGCAAGGTGGATGGGTGTTCGACTCGGTGGCTGCCGAGCTGCACCGAGACGGTCACCACGTCGAGGCGGTGACCCTGTCGGGGTTGGAGTCGGACGGCCCAGTCGATGTGGACCGTCCGCCGAACCTCGACACCCATATTGACCAGGTAACCGAGATCATTGACCGTGGCGACGGAACGCCCGTCGCGCTCTGCGGGCACAGCTACGGCGGCATGGTGATCGCCGGTGTCGCGGATCGGCTCAGCGACCGGCTCGATCAGCTCGTCTTCATCGACGCCTACGTCCCCGACGACGGGGATTCGTGTTGGTCTTTGACCAGCGACAGCTTCCGGGAGCTGTTCATAGCTGGCGCCCGCGCCGACGGTCGATGGGTCGTAGTCCCCGAAGGACTCGACCCTCGCGCGCGACCGCACCCACTGCCGAGCTTCGTCCAGTCGATCAGGATCGGAGGCACCCTCAGCCGCGCGCTCGGCCGAACGTTCATCAGTGGTGGCGCGTGGCCGGGTAGCCCGTTCGTGACCCTGACCGAACGTTTGCGCAACGACTCAGCCTGGCGGGTTCACGAGATCCCCGTCGGCCACAACATCGCCCGCCGCGACCCACATAGCCTCGCGGCCGTTCTCGGCGCATTGCTGCCCGACTCCGCCTGACGCACGGTCGCTCACTGCTCTGTGTCGTCGTCCTCGTCGACTGGACGGTCGCCGGGTCGCGCAGGGGCCGCAGGCCCTCGCGCGGCGGGCGGGCAGCGAAGCAGTAGCAGCCCAGGCAGTCGAGGTTGGCGTGCTTGAGTGGGGAGACACGGGCGACGTCCTCGTCCAGGACGTCGTACTCCCGCTCCTCTGCGGGGAGAGCGCGCAGGTGCGCGACGGAGGCGTCGAGGCAGCGGGTCGTCCAAAGCACGGCGGCATTGAGGACCAGACGGAGCGCGCCGAGTTGGTCCTCCTGACCCGTCCGGTACTACTCCTGCATGATCTCTCCGCGCTTGCCGTGGCAGATGTCCCGAGCGAGCTTGTGACGCGACTCCTGGACGGTCAACTGCCGGTTCATCTGCCGCCGGTAGGTGTCGTCGACCGCGTCGACCACACGCAGCAGGTGCAGGGTCTTGGCGATCCGCCCGCACTCGGCGGACGCGTGGCCCAGCGGGGTCGGCCGCCCCTCCCGGCCGAACATCCGCAGCAGGTCGTAGGCGCGGGGCTGCCCGGTCACCAGCGAGCCAATGAACCGCAGCATGTCCGGCCAGTGCGTGGTGACCTTGTTCAGGTTCACCTTGTTGCGGGCCAGGTTCTCCAGCGGTCCGTAGTCGCAGTCTCCACACCGGGCATCTCCGCCCGCCAGAACCGCTGGTCGCCCAGGTCCTTGAAGTGCGGCGAGAAGTTGTAGCCCAGCATGGTGAACAGCCCGAACACCATGTCGGAGTAGGAGGCGTTGTCGGTGGCGACCATCTCCGGCTTCACCCCGGTGTCCAGGTTCAGCGGCGCGTCCAGGATGTGCAGGCAGTCGCGCGGGGTGCCCGGCACGACCATCTGTCCGATGCCGGCCTCGGTACTGGTGAGCTCGCCTATTCAGCTGTCGTGAGTTCCTGACGAACTTTTCCTCTGATGACAACCCTCTGTGACCGTCCCAGCGTCCTCACGGTTCAGCGCAGGAAGCCGCGCTCGTCGACGCTGCGAGTCGGTGGTGTGCCGAGGAAGACCTCGGGCGAGGCCAGCCCGTCGGAGATGTTGAACGTATCGAGTCGGTATGACCACGGCCCGACCCTGGTGCCGACGAACCGGTAGTTAATCTGCCATTGCAGCCACTGCCCGGGGGCGAGTCGGACCGCCGGAGGGCGGCGGTTGCGGTGCCATCGAAGATGGGTGCGGATCCTCTGAAGTGACGGTCCTGATCAGGCTGTGAGGCCGTCGTTGCACGGGTTCGCCTTGGGCAGCCACAGCAGTCCGTAAAGGCCCTGGCCTGGTGCGGTGGCAGAGGTTACTTTCAGGCGATGCGGATCTTGCATCTTTCTGACACTCATCTCGATCGGGCGGGCGGCCCGGACGAGGACGGGGCCGACGGCACTGAGGCACTGCGTCTTCTGCTGGACGAACTCCAATACCTGGACGACCTCGACGCGTTGGTGGTCACCGGTGATGTTGCGGACGACGGTTCCCGTGAGGCGTACACGCGGGCGGGGGAGCTCCTGTCCGACTACGCCGGTCGGCGAGGGGTGGAGGTCTTCTACACGACGGGCAACCACGACGATCGCACCACGTTCCGCGAGGTGCTCGGCAGTGGCCACAGACAGCCCGACGCCACGTACGAGGGGGCGGCAGGTGAACGGGCGGCGGTGAGCACCGTGGGTGGATGGCGGTTGATCACGCTGGACACGCTCGTTCCGGGCAAGGGCTACGGCCGCCTGGATGCCGGTCAGCTCGACTGGCTGCGCGAACTGCTGGCCGTCCCTGCGCCGTCGGGAACCGTCCTGGCGTTTCACCATCCGCCGGTTGCTCTGGACGTTGACGTTCAGCGGGCGTTGGGGCTGCAGAATCCTGCGGAGCTGGCCGAGACGATTCGCGGGAGTGACGTCCAGCTCATTTTGTGCGGACACTTCCACCTGCAGATTTCTGGCGCGTCTGGAGCAAGCGACGGTCTGGGTCACCCCGGGAGTCGTCAGCCGTATTGACCTGACGGCCCGACCGGGTACCGAGCGTGCAGTCCACGGTCCTTCAGCCTCTCTGGTTCGCCTGGGGGCACCCTACGGGCCGCTGATCCACACCCTGCACGCCCTGGATCCGCGCTCGGGCGAGACGATCTACGAGGCCGATGAGGCGGAGATGCGCGAGGTCATCCAAAGGCTCGGTCCCCCGAAGCGGGCCTGAACCTGCGGGCTGATCATGACAAGACGCCAGCTGTGGTGTGGCGCCGCCGTTGTCGGGGACGTCCAGCGCCATGGAGCGTGCCCCGGCTGCGTAGTGCCGCCGTCCTGGTCTGGCAGGGTGGCCCGCTCGTACTGCTCCCGCTGGGTGTCGGTTACCTGCGGCAGCAGACGCTGCGACTGCATCGTGATCGCACCTCGCCCGGCACGGCACCAGGCACGGCTCCGGCCTTGGCGTCAACCGCTGGGTCGTGGAAGGAGCGATCGCGCTGCTGCACTGGTTCCGCCGCCTGCGCATCCGTTGAGAGATCCGCGACGACATTCATCACGCGTTCGTCGGCCTCGGCTGCGCCGTCATCTGCCGGCGACGACTGCGCACCGCACTCTGTTGAAATAAGGGCAGGCGATGCGCCCCAGGGGACGGCCTGCTCGATACGTCAGAACGCATACGTAGCGGTCCGGCCCGCGGCCTCACATCCGGGATCTCAGCACGTCGACCTCACAGCCCGGCGCGAAGGGGTCGAAGCCGTGCTCGATCAGCCAGCGAACTATCAGCAGGCTTCGCAACGACCACCATGCGTGGATCACGTCGAGGTCGACGTCGGTGCCATAGCCGGCGATGACGTCGTCGAGGTGCTCCTCATGTCCGAGCGTGAAGGTGGCGAGGTCGTACAGGGCATCACCCTGGCCCGCCTCGGACCAGTCGATGATGCCCGTGACTTCGTCGCCGTCGACGAAGACGTGCGCGATCTGCAGGTCGCCGTGCGTGAACGCCGGAGTCCACGGCCGGAGCGCGGCCTCGGCGACCTGGCGGTTGCGGGTGACCAGGTCGGCGGGCAGGACGCCGTTCGTCACGAGCAACTCACACTCGTCGTCGAGTTCCGCCGACAGCGCGGCGATGCTCCGCCCGGCCTGGCCCGGCCGGGACGGCAGCGGCGCGTCGTGCAGCTTCCGGATGGCGGCGCCCGCCGCGGCCCACGCCGCCGGCGACCCGGTGGACGGTCCGCCGAGGCGCCCAAGCGTCGCCCCCGGGAGTGCGGCGATCGCGAGCACGGGCGGCTTGCGCCACAGGACCTCCGGTGTCGGGACCGGCGCGAGGGACATCGCCTCGACCTCGACGTCGATGCGCGCCTGATCGGCGTCCACCTTCAGGAACACGTCGCCGACGCGCAGAGTCGCGCGCTCGGAATGGGCGACGACGACTTTGACCTCATCCATGGGCGACCAGTATCCCGGGGATAATCGCCGAGGTAGTGGCTTATCGCGTGCGACTGCGCGGCTGACCGCGTCCCCCTACCCGGCGACCTCGTGCACGACATCTACCTCTGACCAGGTCCCAACACTTTTGTTGCTGACCTTTCCGTTGAGTTGTCGTGTCGAGTGAGCGTGAGGCCGGTTTCGGAGAGGCATCCGTCGATGAGTCGGGCGTGCCATTCGGCAGTGCACGCACCACCGGGACGCGGGGACGGGCGGTCAGCGCACCCAGTCACCCGTGAGGGTCTGGACGGCGGAGCCGTCGAGGTCGGCGAGGGTGGTGGCGACGAAGTCGCGGGCCCACTGCGAGGTCTGGATACGGAAGGGCGGACGGGCGGCGGTCAGGGCGTCGACGATCGGGGCGGCTGCCTCGGCCGGAGTCTGGGCGTTGGCGAACGACTGCCGGGTACGGGTGAGGTAGGCCTCGAGCGCCGGGCCGTAGGGCCCAGCGGCAGCGAGCAGCGTCGAAACGTCCAGGCCGAGATTTGCGACGAACTCGCTCGCCACCGCGCCCGGCTCGACCACGGTGACATCGACGCCGACAGTGGCGGCGACCGGCGCGAGGGACTGCATGAAGCCCTCGACGGCGAACTTGGCCGCGCAGTACGCCTCGTTGAAGGGCTGGCCGACGACGCCCCCGACGCTGGTGACCGTGATCACCCGGCCCTTCGACGCACGCAGGTGCGGCAGGGCGGCTCGGGTCACCGCCACCACGCCGAAGAAGTTGACCTCCATGGCCGCGCGGACGTCGTCGACGCTGCTCTGCTCGATGGTGCCGACCTGGGCGGCACCGGCGTTGTTGACCAGCGCGTCCAGGCGCCCGTGCTCGGCGACGACCTCGTCCAGGCAGGCGGTGATGCCGGCGGAGTCGGTCACATCCAGGCGCTTGATCTGGATCCGGTCCGCGACACCCGCCTCGGCGGCGGCTTTGAGCAGGGCCTCGGCCTTGCCGGTGTCACGCATGGTGGCGACGGTAGCCCAGCCCGCCCGGGCGGCGCCGACGGCTGCGGCCAGGCCGATGCCGGAGGACGTACCGGTGATCAGAACCGTCTTCGGGGAGGTCATGAGGGTCTTCCTTGCCTAGGGATCACAGCGGGCCGATACCCGTAACCGGGGAGTTCCCCAGTTACCTGCAACCGTAAGCGGGGAACTCCCCGGTTGTCCAGCTAGACTGATCCCAAGACGAAGGGAACAGCCTTGACCACCAAGCCGAGCGTGTTGCGCGCCGATGCCCGCCGCAACCGGGAGCGCATCCTCGAAGCGGCCGTGCGCGCCTTCTCCGAGAAGGGCCCGGACGTCCCGATCGACACCATCGCCAAGGCCGCGGGCGTCGGCTCGGCCACGCTCTACCGCCACTTCCCCACACGCGAGGCACTCATCGAGGCGGCCTACCGCAACGAGCTGGCCCGTGTCTGCGACAGCGCAGCGAAGCTGCTCGCCGACAACCCGCCCGACCGGGCGATCCGCCTGTGGATGGACGACTTCATCGACTACCTGGCCGCCAAGCAGGGCATGGCGGACGCCCTGCGGGCCGCCGTCGCATCCGGTGCGGACCCCTTCGCCGAGACCCTCGACAAGCTCGGCACCGCGCTCGGCACCCTGCTGCACGCCGGCGCCGACGCCGGTCTCCTGCGCCCGGACACCGACCCCTTCGATGTCGGCTTCAGCCTGGCCGGCATCGCGCTGATCACCAGCGCTCCCGAACAACGCGAACGGGCCGGCCGCCTCCTCGACCTGCTCCTCGACGGCCTCCGCTACGGAGCAGACGGGCCAGCAGCCAGCTCATGACCCGGCTCCGGCCGCGGTCACCACCCGCACCATTGCGCACCATCTCCGCACCGCTGCCCTGCCCCTGGCCAGGCCTGACTGAACGCTGAACGTCTCGACCTCACCGCAGCCGCCCCCTCGACGGTCGCCGAGCTGTGTGCGGTGGTGAGGGCGCGTTGTGCGTTGGTGAGAGCGTCGTGGAGGCAACGGTGCTGGCACAGGCAGACGTTCGGGCATGAGGCTAGGGAGATTGCCGCAAACGGGTGGCCGGTGGCAGGGGCCCGGTAGCTCCGAAGACCGTCATGCCCCGCAGCTGATCCGCCCGAGTTCCGCCGCCGTGTTCGATCTCCGGCCGCAAGGGCGCCAAGCTGGCAAAGCTCCTCGGCATCAGCGACGAGACCATCGACGCCTGGCACCGCCAGCACCTGATCCCACCGGCCCGATACCCGGCACGCCCACTCACGAGCAGGCCGAACTGGCCGCCGCCCGCAGCGGATCGCGGAACTGGAGGCCGAGTTGGCCATCTACCCCCGGGCAGCCGAGCTGTCGAGCTGTCTCGAGCGAGGAGACAGCCTCAAAGTGCTGGGACCTCCACAACGGCGCCTCTCGCACGTACGGCAATGACTGCACCAGCACCAGCTTCATCTCGCAGGCGATGCTGGAGGGCGGATGGGGTCCCAAGGGCGGGGTCGTCATTCAGCGGACCAGTAACAAGTACTGGTTCTACGGGCCGGTTCTACGGGCCGGCGAAGGCCACCACCAGCTACACCTGGGCCGCCTCCGAGAACTGGTAGTACCGGGGCACGCCCTACCTGACGTACCACATCGGCGACACCCGCAACAAAAGCCTGAACAAGCTTCTCTCTGACCTCCGCGCACCTGGTGCTACACACACCGCACCTGACAGGCTGCCGACCCCCTCACTGGAACAACCAAGGAGTGCGCTGTGGAACGTCGACGACTCGTGGCTGTGCTGGCCGCTCTGGCCGTCGCATCCGGCTGCTCGTCCCCTGACGACAAGGCCGCGCCCTCCAGCCCGTCGAGCTCGGCATCCGCCGATGGGGCGCGCGAGGCCGTCGAAGCCTATGTGACCGCACTGAACTCCCTCAGTGTCACCGACCTGATTGCCGTCGGTGGTGTCAAGGACGCGAAGTGGTCGAGGCAGGAGGCAACGCAGATCCTCGCGGACCGGGGCGGGCGGGGGTTGAAGATCAAGGGCGTGCAGATAGAGCACGACATGGGTCCGGACACTGGCTCGGCCCGCCTCGTGGCCGAGGACAAGGCGGGTAAGCCGTTGGAGGACACCTTCACCGTGACGCGGCAGAAGGGCAGCTGGCACCTCGTGTTCTTCACACACCAGCCGACCGAGCCGGGCAAGGAACCCGCCTCAACCGACAAACCTGGTTCCTGACGAGCTCGTTGGGGCGGCGTGTGCCGGGCACTCGGGGCACGCCGCCTGCTGCCGTTTGGTTCCGCCGGTGACGAGAGGCGGGCCACGTCACGGGCCAGCAGCTCCGGGCTGATCGGGCGGTTCAGAACCGCGACGACCTCGTTCGACTGCATGGATCGGGACCCTCTTTTCAGCGCAATTGCTCGGCCAGTCCGACGAAGATGCCCTCCGGGCCGCGGAGGTAGCAGAGCAGATAGCTGTCCTCGAACCGGGCGATCTCGCCGACGAGTTCCGCGCCGTGAGGCCGCAGGCGGGCAACGGTGTCCTCGATGTCGTCGACGGCGAACATGACGCGGTGCGTGCCCAGAATGTTGTGCGGCCGGTTGCGCGGCCCGGCGCTGATCACTGCTGGGCTACGGTACTTCGCCAGCTCGAGGCGGCTATGACCGTCCGGGGTCCGGAGCATTGCGATGTCACAGCGGACGCCGTCGAGTCCGGTGCACTGATCGGCGAAGAGGCCCTCGACCTGCGTCCTGCCCTCCAGCTCCATACCGAGTTCCACGAAGAACGCGATGGCGGCATCCATGTCCTCGACGACGATGCCGACATTGTCCATCCGCTGAATCGCCATGCTGGTTTCTCCTTCTTCCTCGTGCGGTCGGTGGTGGCCGCTGATAGCCCTGGGACGGAGCCGATGACACGTTCTCGACATCCGCAGACCGCCGAACTCCGAAAAATCTGGAGCGCGCCTCAGCACCGCTGCAGCAGACCCGCGAGCCAGGCGCCACCACCGAGGGTGAGTGCGGCGCAGGTGGCCGCTCCCACGAAGACAATCAGCCGCAGCATGCCGTCCCCTCCTTTCAATGAGCGCTTTCAGCGTTGCCTCTCCAGGGTGAGGACGGTCTCGTCGATGACGGTCATGCGGTTGGGGCTGATGCGGGATCTGCGGAAGATCTGCCAGGACTTCAGTCGCGCCATGCCCCTTATGCGCCCGCGCCCGGGCGACGCCCGCGAACACGCCGCCCCCAGGGGCGTGCCTGCCTGGTGGAGACCTGGGAGGAACTGGCCTGCGAGTGCTGTCTCGTGGAGAAGGCCAGGAGGCGGGCCCCGTCCCGGCCACTGTGGTGTGGAGGGCCTGCAGCGCCTACGGATCTCGTCGGACGCCCGTATCACGACAACGAAGCGCATCACGGGAAGCACCATGCTGATTCTCTGCGAACCCTCAGGCACCCACCCCTCTCCGCCCCGCCCAGGGACCGCGCAGTTCACCGCCCACCGCCCACGCCACCGACACCATCGGCACCGCCACGACCGCGCCGACCACCCCGGCCAGGACGCTTCCGGCGATCACCGAGAGGGCCACCACCACAGGGTGCAGCCGCACCGCCCAGCTCATCACCAGCGGATGCAGCACGTGGCCCTCGATCTGGCCGACGACGACGATCAGCGCCAGCACCACGATCGCGATGACCGGCCCGCGCGATGCCAGGGCCACCACCGTGGCCACCCCCAACGCAATCGGTGACCCCACCAGCGGGACGAACGCGGCAAAAAACTCCAGCAATGTCAGCGGCAGCGCCAACGGCACCCGCAGCACGAACAGAGCGGTGCCGACCAGCACCGCATTGGTGGCCGCCACAATCACGATGCCCCGCGTGTACCCGGCAAAGGTCCGCCACGCCGCACCACCCGCACGGCCGAACGGATCTCGCGCCCGCCGCGGCAGCCCTTCCTGGAACCAGGACCACATCCGGTCACCGGAATGGATGAAGAACACCGAACAAAACAGCGCAAGCACCGCCGCTGTCAGCACCTCAACCAGCCGCCCGGCCCCGCTCACCGCACCGCTGACCAGAGCCGAGCGGTGCCCGGAGACAAAGGAACCCACCTTGCCCTGAAGATCCGACATCACCGTCGGACTCACATGGAAGGGAGGCCCCTGCAGCCACCGCTCGATACGCCCCACGCCCCCGCCGAACTCCCGCCCCAGCCGGTTCCACTCGTTCGCCACCAGCTCACCCACCAGCGCCAGCAGCCCAAAGACCGCCATCAGGCTTCCCGCGACACTCACCACCACCGCCAGCGCCCTCGGCAGCCATCGCGCCAGCAGATCGGCGAGCGGACGCAGTACTGAGGTCACGACCAGGGCGAGGAACAGCGCCACAGCGACGAGCTGCAGACGCCCCAACATCACAAAACCTGCGTACGCGACCACTCCCAGCACCAGCAGCCGCCACGCATACGCCGCCCCCACCCTCAACCCCCGGGCCACCACCTCGCCCTCCCCCACCCCCCGCCCTGCCACCGCCGCCCTGCGCGCACGCGCCACCGGCCCCACCCCCCGTGCCGGCCGACTGCCCAGCACCACAGCCCGCAACCGTCCCCCGCCACGACCGCCACCCGGCTCCCCACCGGGATGTCTGCGCGACCGACGCACGGCACCACTCACCCGCCCATCACCACCTCACCTCACCGAAACCACGCCACTAGCTGTCCCCACAAGCGCCACCATCCCAACCACCACCCATCCCCCAGCCCAGCCCAAACCCCATCCAATCCACCCCGGACGCGGACGGCAGAGCACCAACAGCAGACCGATCCGCCACGTGCCACGACAGGTCTCCCCCGCGCCCCACTCGCTGACGGCAACACCCTGACCGAGCACAGCCACTGACCACACACCACCCGACGAGGCAGGACACAGCGGCCAGCACCCGGCTCCCGGCCGGCCCCGGCCGTTCACTGCCCGGCGAGCCGAGCCCGACTCCGCCAGACCCCTCACACACGTCAGCCCGTCCTGGGTATGAGAACGACATCGGACACAGACGGCGCCGACACCACCCGCCACAACGACGCACAACCCGGACGACGCCACGGAAGAAGCAGCCGCCGGCTGCCGCTGGCGTCACAGAGGTTCAGCGCCGACGACGGCAACACGTGGTCGCCGACCGCCCCACCTCCACCCAGGACAATCCGCACACCTCGATGCCGAGCTGACCTGTCGTTCCCCTGCGGTCGGCCAGCCCTCACATGCCATCCTTCGGCCAGACACCCCCGGCACCCGGCGGAGGAGAAGGCCCTCACCCGCTGCTGACTGAGCGTGTCCCGCAATGATCTTCTGGTCGCAGGGCCGGCTATGACGCGTTACCTCAGCGGCCTGGCGCTTGATGCCGTCGCGGGCCGGGTATCGCACGCGCATGCAGGCATGGGCACAGGCCCTGCGGACGGGCCCCCGGTGGGAGTCATTTCTGCGCGGCGTGGTGCGGCGGGTGCCGGCTGGAGATGAGCCCCAGCCCTGGTGGATGCCACGTCGTGTACTGACCGTGGTGTCGGCCGACGTCGACACCACCACCGGTGTCGGGGCGATCTGGATCGTGGCACGTCCGAAGTCACCGCGGGCACGGGAACACGTTGCGCTCCTGGAGTGGCACGGCGAACAGTGGCGCCACGTGGGAGGCAGCAGCAGCCCCGCAGACGATCCTGTCGACGTCGAGGTGCTCGACGTTCACCACGGCGGGGGCGTTCTCGGCCTCACCCGCAGCATCGACCGTCCGCGCTCGCTCACCACGGCCCCGTGGATCAATTTCGTCAAAGTGCGCCTCGGCCGGAACGTGGGGCACGTTCTGATCGGTGGCCGCCGGATCGAGAACCCCACGCAGGGCAGGCTCATTGCTGTTTGGACTTCCCCCCACAACAGACGCGCAGCCCGTCCCGTCATCGCCGCCGTGGGACGCGACGGCACCGAACTCTCCCGCCTCGACCCGCATGACAGCCTGGACAGCCATACCTGGGCGCGGCTGAGACAAGAGTGGTAACCAGCCTGCCTTCCGAGCCTGCGTCACACCAGCCACCCCAGCCGTTACCTGCCGACCACCGGCCGAGGGCCACGTGGCGCAGACGAGCGACCACGAGCACAGCACGGCAGACACCGTCGTCCTGAGGCGGCAGCCTCGGTGGATCTTCAGGTGTTCATACGGGCGCGCGCGTGCGCGACCCCGCGCGGTTACCCGTAGATCTTCAACTGCCTCGACGACACCCAGTCGTGCAACCGCAGGCACCACGACCTGCCGCTGCAGACCTGTCGGGGGCCACGCCTGCGCGCCGCAACGCGGTGGCCGACGTGCCGAACCACCGTGGGCCCAGCCCAGTGAACACGGCCCTCCAAGACAGTTCCCACGCCGTGATCACACCAGACACGGCAAGATCATGGCACCACTACCCGCCGTTACGGGACACGCCCGGCCGCGGCCGGCAGTTCAGGAGTCGCTCCCTGGCCTCACCCTGCACGCCGTCCGATGCGCAGAACGCTCAGATAACGCCGTGGTGCCCGGTCCCCCATCCGCGTGCGGATGCGCTCGGCGACAGCGTCCAGCAGGGGCTCACGGACTTCCGGGTCGAGCCTGCGATACAGCGACGTCGAGCGAAGGAGATCGGCGAATCCGTCCCCGGTGAACCACTGAACGGTTGGGTACCAGCGCACCATCGTCGGGCCGAACAACCCTCCGGGGTCCTCGACCAGGCCCCAACCTTCGTCAGTGGTGCGGACGTCGTCCTCCAGCGGCGGATGACTCCAACCGGGGTTCCCGGGGCTGAACCGCTCGTGCAGATCGGCGCTCTCGGCATACACCTCCGGTTCTCCCGGCCTGCGGACCACGACGTGGCCCAGCAGCGCCATCCAGCCTCCAGGCGAGACAACCTCGTGCGCCCGCTGCCAGCCAATCGACGGGTCGACCCAGTGCCACGACGACGCAGCGACAAGCGCATCGAAGCGTCGGCCACGGTCGTCCCACTCCTCAAACTTCGACGTCTCGACCTCGACATTGCGAAAGGAGGCGACCCGGCGGCGAGCAAGTGCGGCCATGTCTGCGCCCGCCTCGACGGCGGTCACCGAGCATCCCAGCGCTGCCAGCGATCGCGTCGCCTGACCACTACCGCAGCCCACCTCCAGCACAGACGACCTTTCATCCATGCCAGTGATAGCGACCAGGTCCGCGAACAACTCGTCCGGATACCCCGGCCGGACCCGGTCGTAGAGCTCCGCCACCTCGTTGAACACCCAGCCGAGGCCGTAAGGATCCGGGCGCGTCTTCGGGTCATCAGTCACGAGGGCACAACCTACGAGACCCGGTCGCCAAGACACCACCGGTTTACCCGCAGCCGCCGACGCACAGCTGCCGACAGCTCAGAAATGAATGGGTGCGCAGCCAGGTGATCGCCTGCACGGCACGGCCGCCCAGCAGCAGTCCACGCCAGAGCATCTCCTCCACGTGCTTCCGCCGGAACGAGTCCAACCCGACGGTCTCCACCGGCACCAGCAGCAACACCTCCGAGCCCGCCCAACCCCGCACCACCCTCTCGACCCGCAGCCCATCACCGCGCACGAAAACCCCGCCCTTGACCCCAACACACCGTCTCACCCCGGCCGTTGAACTCACCGATGAGCCACGTGCACACGCCCTTCCCCTTCCGACGCAGCGCCATAAAGGTTCTCGGATGCGGCACCCGACGGGTCGGAGGTCCGGATGCTCGGAACGTCGACGACGCCGAGTCGTTGGGTAATGGGCACGTTCCCGGTCTGCTCGTGTCTCGCTACGCCCGGCGTAGCCCGGCCGACCGGGTGGGGCCCCGTCGGTCCTACCCTGAGGCCGGGCATCGTCGTACGCCGACGCGACCGTGGAATGTGGGGGATCCGAACAGTGAAAGGATTGCCGTGGTGACGGCGAAAACCCGTGACATCGAGAAGGCGGCCGGTGTGCTGCGCGCCGGAGGGCTCGTGGCCTTCCCGACCGAGACCGTCTACGGCTTGGGCGCCAACGCCGAAGACCCCGCCGCCGTCGCGCGCATCTTCCAGGTCAAGGGGCGCCCGCCCTCACACCCGGTGATCGTCCACGTCGGCGGCGCGCAGCACCTGGCCGACTGGGTCCAGGACGTGCCCGCGACGGCCCGTCTGCTGGCCGAACACTTCTGGCCGGGGCCCCTCACGCTGGTCCTGCGGCGCGGTCCACGGGTGCCCCTCGAAGCAACCGGTGGCCTGGAAACGGTGGCCGTGCGGGTGCCCGACCACCCCGTCGCACTCGCGCTGCTGTCAGCCTTCGGCGGCGGTGTCACGGCCCCGTCCGCCAACCGCTTCGGCCAGGTCAGCCCCACCACTGCGCGCCACGTCCGTACGGAGCTCGGTGATGCCGTCGACTTCGTGCTGGACGGCGGTCCCTGCGAGGTCGGCGTCGAGTCGACCATCGTGGACGCCACCGGCGAGATGCCGAGCATCCTGCGGCCCGGCGGGGTGACCCGCGAGGACCTCGAAGCGGTGCTGGGGCGCCCGCCGGCAGTCCACTCGACGAGCCGCGTCCGGGTGCCGGGCCAGCATCCGTCCCACTACGCGCCGCGCGCCCGGGTCGTCCTCGTCGAGCCCGAGAAGGTCGTCGCCGAAGCGGAGCTCGCGCAGGAGCTGGGGCACCAGGTCGGGGTCTTCCTTCCACCCTCCATCGCCGAAACTCCGGTGAAGGCCCACGCCGTGGTAGCCCTCCCCGCCTCCATGGCCGCCTACGCTCGCGGGCTGTACGGGTTCCTTCGCGAACTCGACCAGCGCAGATGCGACCTCATCGTCGCCTCCTTGCCGGTGGAGGAGGGGCTGGGACTGGCGATCGCCAACCGGCTCCGCCGCGCCGCCGGGCCCCGGACCACCGAGTGAACAGCACCGACGTCGACGTCCAGGGGGCATGGTTGTGCCCAGCCCTGAAGGAAGGGTCCTGACCAAGCCCGTCAGTCATCAATGGAACTGGCTCGGGCTCAGAAGGCAGTGGGGAGCGCGGCATCCAATCCGCGGGCCGCGACGAGCTGCGCGCTGCCGTCGGCCAGGCGGTAGCACAGGCCCACCACGGCGGCCTGGCCGGCGGTGACCTTCTCGGCGAGCACCCGGGAGCGGTCCAGCAGCAGGTCGACGGTGTGCCTTATGTGCTCGGCGAGGATCTCCTCCGGCTCCACCCGCCCGGCGGCCCGCGCCGCCAGCACGCTGGGGGTCACCCGCTCCACGACATCGCGGACGTATCCGGCCGCTGCCATGCCGTCCTCCAGCGCGGCGCACGCCGCGCCCACCGCCCCGCACGAATCGTGACCGAGCACCACCACCAGCGGGCAGCCCAGGATGTCCACCCCGTATTCGATGCTGCCCAGCACCTCCGCACCCACGACGTGGCCCGCGGTACGCACCACGAACAGGTCGCCCAGGCCACGATCGAAGATGATCTCGGCGGCCAGCCGGGAGTCGGAGCACCCGAACAGCACGGCGAAGGGCTGCTGGGACGGTGCGATCTCAGCGCGGCGGACGGCGTCCTGGTTCGGGTGCTCGGGGGCAGCGGCGACGAAGCGCTGGTTACCGGCCAGCAGCAGCTCGAAGGCGTCGCGGGGCGTTGGGGTCTTGATCTCGGTCATGACCGCAGCCTACGAGCCGACACCACTGATCGCGCCGCGCGGTCCCGAACCGAGCTCACCAGGCCGGGCGCGCATGGCGGCGATCGTGTCGGTCCGCAGTTGGCGGAGTGCCTGTCGGGCCGTCAGACGGCCGCTGCCCTGCGCAGGGCATCGACTGGAAGTTGTCTGGGGCTGGAGTTAACCGATCCAGGGCTCGACCATTCCGTGCCGAACGAGTTCCGAGAACACCGCGGAACATCTGCGCGCCGCCCTGAACGCGTCGGCCCCTGCGGACATCGGATGGACTTCGACTACGACGCGGTCCAGGTCCGACGCGACCGCGACCGCGGCTACGGCTACGGCTACGGCTACGGCTACGGCTACGAATCCGTGTCCCTTCGACTCACCCAGGTCGCGTCCGGCACCAGGGCGTGGTTCAAAAGTGGATCAAGCATCATGGGTGGTTCGGCGGGGTATGTCGTCCGCCCAGCCTCGGGTCAGGGCCAGTCGGCCTGACAAGGACGGACCTCACCACCACAACGGCACACGAAGGATGACGAGGCATCGGCCCGCCGGAAATGTCCGGCGGGCCGATGCCGTTCACGGTCGGCGTCGCGGTGCGGCTGCCGCTGGTCGTCCTACGAGCGGGTCTCCGAAATCAGCCGCGAGCTGAAGGTGAGCACCAAGGACCGACAGGCCGAGGAGGCCGTCGATGACCGAGCTGACAGCGGCAACGAGCCTTGATTCAGGGCGACTTTCGTTCACCAGGCAACCTGAATCGTCTTTTCACGCTTTTTACAGATGGCACACAGGAACCTCCTGCAATGCCTGCAAGACGTGCACGACTCGTCCCGACCAGACGCAGAAAGAGCACTCATGACCAGACACAACCCCACCGCCTTACGGCGTTCGGCGATCATCGCCGCCGCCGCCCTCACCGTCGGCGCCGCCGGAACCCTCGCCGCGCCCGGTGCGGGAGCGGCGACAGCGCCGGGTACGCCAAAGCTCCAACTGATCGCCGCCACCCCCTCGGTGACCGTCGACCGCTACCAGGGCGAGCCGGGGGTCTACCTGGACCTCGGCACCTACATCACGGTCGACGGGGGACCGCTCGAGATGCGGGTGACGCGCAAGTCCTACAACGACCCCGTCGTCGCCTCACAGGTGATCCACTCCGGCGGACGGACGGTGACCAAGACCCTGCCGACGGGCCTGGTGAAGGACTTCTCGGGCCTGCCGGACTTCCTGAAGGTCACCATCAGCGACGCGTCGGGCACGAAGGTGGCCGACACCACGCAGTCGTTCTGCCCGAACACCCGGGCGGGCCGGATCCGGCCGGACGCCCCGGCCACCTCGAAGTACCCCGAAGGCTGCTCCGACAACCCGTTCGCGCTCGGTGGCGTGTGGGGTGTCGAGAAGGGCTGGGCGGCGTCCACGTCCCCGGCCTTCCGCGGGGGCAACGTCGTCGACCTGAGGGCAGGCGTCTACACCGCGAAGGTGTCGGTGGCGAAGAAGTACCGCGACCTGTTCGGCATGGCGGACAAAACCCAGACCGTCAAGGTGACGGTCCGCCAGAACTCCGGCGGGGGCGAGGGCCTGGCCGGCGTCAGGCACGGGCAGAAGAACGCGTCGAAGGCCCTGAAGCCGGCCGCGAATCGCCCGGTCGGCAGGGCGGCCGTTCCCGCGGACATGCCCAAACCCGACCTGCGTGCCCTCCCCGCGTACGGCATCGCCATCACCGACGGGGACGAGGGCGGAGCCGGTGTGGTCGCCGGCAAGGACTACCTCGCCTTCAGCGCCACCGTATGGAACGGCGGCCCCTCGCCGCTGGTCGTGGACGGGTTCCGCAAGCCCGGCGCGGAGAAGATGGACGCGTACCAGTACTTCTACGACGCCAAGGGCAAGCAGGTCGGGTACACACCCACCGGCACCATGGAGTGGGACCCGCGCGACGGCCACCAGCACTGGCACTTCAGCGACTTCGCCAGCTACCGGCTGCTCGGTGCGGACAAGAGGGAGATCGTCCGCAGCGGCAAGGAGGCGTTCTGCCTGGCCAACACCGACGCCATCGACTACACGGTGAAGAACGCCAACTGGCACCCGTACAACACCGACCTCGCCACCGCCTGTGGTGAGGAGAGCGCCGTCTCAGTGCGCGAGGTGCTCGACGTCGGCAACGGCGACACCTACAGCCAGTCCCGGCCCGGTCAGTCCTTCGACGTCTCGGACCTGCCGAACGGCACCTACTACATCCAGGTCATCGCCAACCCCGACAACCGGCTCAAGGAGCAGAGCACGGCCAACAACGTCACGTACCGCAAGGTCGTCCTCGGCGGCACGCCGGGGGCCCGCACGGTGACCGTGCCGAAGTACGGCCGCATCGACGCTCCCTGACCACCGGCGGGCGGGGGCACACGCCTCCGCCCGCTGCCGCAGCCGGTGAATTGGCAGTAACCCGCGCGGGGGCGGTCCGTCGCGCGCGCTCGTGTTCGACGCTCAGAGCCAATACGGCGAACGGTGATCCGGTGGGTCTGTGGTGACCTTGCCGTGACGACGCGGAGAGCTCACGAACGGGTGACGCCCTCCGCCCCTGCCCGGTGGGCCGGGGAAGTGCACCAACGACGACGGCGGTCGCCCATCACGCGGGGTTGACGCGAGGCGGCTTGACCAGCACACGGTGGCAGAACTTGCCGCAGGCGCCGACCCGAGCCGGTGGCCTGAAAAGCGTTCGCCGCCTGTCGGAAAGCGGCGCTAGCCTCGCTGATCATGGGAGCACGAGCGCAGTACGTGGTGGTCGAGAACGGCGCCTGGCAGCGGTACTACTCGCACTGGGCCGCCAACCGGGTGGTCGACGATCTGCTGCCCGGTCCGGTCGCGGCGACACGCTGCTTCCGCGCCAATCGGGAGATCGACGAATGGCTCGACGACGTGTGGTGCGAGGGCGCCGCACTGGTCGACCACGACCGCCGAATCCTGTTGTGGTTCGCCTTCGCGGACAGTTGGGCCGACCATATCGCCGCCCGGGCGGTACTGGCCCGGACATGGCCCGGCTGGGACGTCCGCTTCGCGCACGACGGCATGGGTGATCTGACCCACCACCTGGGCCTCGGCAGAGACCTGACCCGTGCGCCGGACTGGTTCGAGACCTTCGAACCGTCCGGGTTCGCGGCCACCGAATACACCGAGCCCTGCTCCGTCGCCTCCCTGCGCCTGCCCGACGGAAGCGTTCGCGCGTGGGGCAGCGACTGGGAGCCCATCGAGCACCTCGCCGCCGGCCCCGGCCTGATCGACCTGCTCGTCGCTTCGCCGGTCACCCCTGCGCTCACCGACATGCCGCACGGCGGCGTCCACTTCGACCCGCAGGCCCGCACCGTCTCGCTCTGGTCCGTGCAGAATGCGGCCGGCATCCACGACTGGCCGTTGCCGGGCTGGGAGAACTGGGTCCTGGACTTCCGCGGCGACGACCACACCCAGCAGGCCGGGCTGCTTCCCGCGGACTTCCCCTTCCCCCAGCCCCCGCTCACGGCCGCACTGCGGAGGTTGGGCGACGGCCTCAACACCCCGCCGCCCGACAACGGCGCGTTCCTCGCCCGCGCCACGGCTGCGCCTGGCCCGGACGGCACCGTCCCCGTGGTGAACCCCGCTGCCCTGATGCCGCACGAACCGACCGATCCCACCCCGGCTGAACTGGCCGCGCTGCGCACGGCGCTTGATGCACTGATCGCAGGAGCAGTGGCCGGCTGACCACCTCCGCCTCATGGGCTCCCCGCGGCCCGGACCGGACAGCATCGCGGCCATTCCTCGACATGCGCGACGCGTTAACAGCGTCCAGGCGACCGAGAGAGGCTGACCACGCGGGGCGGTGTGGTGCCCAAGCACCGTGTGTCACTGGGGACTTCCACCTTGCCCTGTACCGGCACTTCGTTGTGGCAGAGCGGGGTGCGCGCCTGCCAGGGCTTCCACGGCTGCCGCGACCTCATGGGGGCTGGAGATCATGGTCAGGTGGCGGGCTTTGGGGATGAGGGTGGGGCGCGGCGCACCGATGCGCCGGGCAGTCTGCTGGGGGGTCTGTCTGCTGAACACGTCGTCCTCGGCACCGAACACAACCGACTTGGGGATGCCGACGGCCGCGAGTTGTGCCACCTCGCTCGCGGGGAGGCCCGGCACTCCCTCGCCGAGCATGCTCCACAGAGCTGCCTCCGCGCCCGGCACCCGCAGCGGCCGACGCCACTGTTCCAGTCCGGCGGCGTTGAGAGGCGGGCAGGCCGGTCCGCACTGGGCGTCGTAGAAGGAGCGGATCAGCCAGTCGGCGCCGAGGCCAAGGCGCAGCAGGCTGGTGCGGTAGGGATCGATCAGCAGGTATTTGAGGGCTGACGGTGGACCGGCGCCGGTGTTGAGGGCATCCCCGTCGAGCAGCATCACACCGCCGATCCGCGCCGGTGCGCGCAGTGCCGCCTCCGCTACGACTGCCGCTCCGCTGGAATGGCCCACCAGCAGGGGGCGCTCCCCCGGCCCACCGAGGTGCATGGCGCTGAGGAAGCCCAGCAGCTGCCGGGTGAAGTGGCTGACGGTGTACGGGCCGCGGCGTTCGCTGTAGCCGTCTCCGGTCAGGTCCAGCGCGAAGACCCGGTGATCGCGCGCGAGGAGCGGTGCCAGTCGTGCCCAGGTGTCCACCTGCTCGAAGGCTCCATGAACGAGGACAACAGGCGAACCAGTCGTGCCCCAGGTCTGGTAACGGGTACGGACATCCGCCGCCTGAACGTATCGCAGCCCTCTTGGCGGCGCGGCCCGTCGTGCGGTGAAGGCGTTGTAGGCCAACGAGGCCGTGGTGACGACTGCGAGCAGAACGGTGCAGGCCAGCGCGATGCGCCTCAACCACCGTCTGAGCCGCGCACGGCGCGGCGCGGACGTGCGCTGCGCGGCGTCGGAATCCGGCGGCGGGGGTTCGGTCCGTCCGGCCAGAGAGTCGGCATCCACGCGAGTTCCCATTCTGTTTCAGGCCGGCAACCCCGCCGGCCGGCACGGTCACGGACGACGCGGACACGCCGAGCAGGCAAACACCCTTCGCCCTGCCCCACAGCATCGCCCTGTCCAGCACCGGGATCATCCACCGGGAGTCGACATCACGCGTACTCCCGTGGGCGTAAGAACCCGCCCGGGCGAAGTCGAATGCCCCAGCCCGTGGGGCATCTCCGTGGGTCGAGTGGCCTTGTCGCCGTCGCCAGCCCGCGCCGGCCCCAGTCGGCGACAGCTAGCTCCTCGAGCTCATCGCGCGCCCCCTGGACTTGCCGGCTCAAATTGTCTGCGGCCATGTCCTGTTCGGCCCTGCGGGCCGCGCCCGCGAGGTTCCGGTTCCGCATGCTTGGCCACCTGGTGCATCCCCCGCCCGGAGCGTACGGACAGGAGTATGGGTTGAGACGCGGGAGGGCCGGCCTAGAGCCTCTGCTCCGGGCCGGCCCTCCCAGGCCATGTCACCTTGCGGCGGGGACGGGGTCACGGGTTGGTGTGGGCGCCTCCTTCGGACCGGGCTCGGCTGTCACCGCAGCAGGAGCCGGGGCAGGGGCGTACGGGATCTCGCCGCGCAGGACGGCCCTGGCGCGGTCCTCGTCGAGCTCGCCCTCCCAGCGGGCGACGGCCAGGGTGGCGACACCGTTGCCGACCAGGCTGGTCAGGGCGCGGGCTTCGGACATGAACCGGTCGATGCCGAAGATCAGCGCGAGGGCGGCGACGGGGACATGCGGGACGGCGCTGAGCGTGGCGGCCAGGGCGATGAACCCGGAGCCGGTGACGCCTGCGGCGCCCTTGGAGGTGAGCAGCATGACGGCGAGCATGGTCAGCTGCTGGGTGAGGCTGAGGTCGATGCCGAGGGCCTGGGCGAGGAAGACCGAGCCCATGGTCAGGTAGATGGCGGTGCCGTCGAGGTTGAAGGAGTACCCGGCGGGCAGTGTGATGCCGACGACGGGTTTCGAGGCGCCCGCGTGCTGGAGCTTGGCCATCATGCGCGGCAGGACGGGCTCGGTGGAGGAGGTGCCCAGGACGATCAGCAGCTC
The DNA here is from genome assembly GCF_003814765.1 of Streptomyces sp. TLI_185. Taxonomy (NCBI): domain Bacteria; kingdom Bacillati; phylum Actinomycetota; class Actinomycetes; order Kitasatosporales; family Streptomycetaceae; genus Streptomyces; species Streptomyces sp. TLI_185. The sequence continues at coordinate 10,093,612 of NZ_RKRB01000001.1, read as the reverse complement.
TTCCTTGATGTAGCGCAGGAAGGGCAGCAACCGCAGTCCGTTCAGGCGCATCACGGTCCCGAGGACGACCAGGACGAAGAAGAGGGCGGTCAGCCAGAACGAGCCGACCAGCAGGGCCAGGTGGCGCAGGGTGCCCAGGCCGTAGTTGCCGATGGTGAAGGCCATCGAGCCGAACGCGCCGATGGGGGCCAGCCGCATGATCCAGCGGATGAGCGTGAACAGGACCGTGGAGAACCTCTCGATGCCCCGGGCGATGCCCAGGCCGGCCTCTCCGCTGGCGTGCAGCCCGAAGCCGAACAGCACGGACACCAGCAGCACCGGCAGGATCTCGTTGCCGGTCAGGGCGCTGACCAGCGTGGCCGGGATGATGGCGAGGACGAACTCGGCGAAGCCCTCGTGGGCCGTGGTCGCCTCGGGCGGCAGGCCCTTGGCCGACAGGGTCGAGACATCGACGTGCAGACCGCTGCCCGGCTTGACGACGTTGACGACGACCAGGCCGATCACCATGGCCACGGTGGTCAGCACCTCGAAGTAGACCAGAGCCTTCAGGCTGACGCGGCCGACCGCGCGGGCGTTGCCCATGGAGGCGATGCCGTGGACGACCGTGCAGAAGATGATCGGCGCGATGAACATCTTCACCAGGGCGATGAAGCCGTCGCCGAGCGGCTTCAGGTCAGCGCCGACGGACGGCCACAGCCCGCCCACGGCGGCGCCGAGGAGGACGCCGATCAGGCACTGGATGTAGAGGTGGGACAGCATCCGGCGGATACGGCCAGGTGGTGCGGTGACGGTACCCGGGGCGGCGTCGTTGCGGCTCATACGGGGCGTCCTTCCAGGACGGGAACGAGGAGTTCGGCTCGGGCGATACGCCGGGCGGCGCGGTGCAGCAGCACCGTGGGGGACGCGCCGTCCGGTGCGGGGACGGCTCGGGTGGTGATCACGCCGGCGGGGGTGCCCAGGCGCAGCGTTCCGTCGGCGGTCTGCCGGGCGACGCGGTGGGCGAGGGTGCCGGGGGTGGCGGCGGCCGTGGCCAGAGCCACGGCGGAGGTCAGGCCGATCGCCGGATGTGGGGCGTGCATGGAGACCATGCGGACGGCCAAGTCGTACTCGTCCTGGTTGACGAGTGTGCCCTGTGTGGTGCGATAGGGATCGGGGCGCGCGACGATCCCCACTTTCGGCACCGCGTGGCTGACCGGGTCGCCCTCGCGGGCCAGGCCCATGGCCAGCGCTGCCTGGCGGCGCAGCAGTGTCAGCGCGGGCACTGCGGTGGCGAACGTGGTGAGGGATTCCGTGCCGTCGAGGCCGAACGCCTTGGCCTCGAACAGCGCGGCCGGCGCGCCGGCGTCCACCAGGGAAGCCTCGACGGGGCCGTCCGGGCCGGTCAGCTCGTCCAGTGCCCGGCCGGTCGGCAGAGCGCGGCCCGTCGTCGAGCCCGCCGGGTCCTGAAACCCGAGCAGGACCGGCACGCCCCGGGCCGAGGTACCCGGCACCACGGCCGTGCCCTCCTCCGGGGCCACGCCCGCGGGGGTGGGGATCGTGCCGGTGAGGCGGGCCCCGGTGTTGACGTTGAGCATGCGGACGGTGGTGGTGTCCGACGCGATCGGCACGAGATCGTGGTGGAGGGCGTACAGGGCCACGGCAGTGGCGCAGTTGCCGCAGTTGCTGGCCCACTCCACGCGTTCGTCGCCGATGCCGACCTGTGCGAAGGCGTACTCGACGTCCACACCGGGTTGGGTCGACGCCTGTACGACAGCGGCCTTGGAGGTGGTGGAGGAAGCACCGCCGACGCCGTCGATCTGACGGGGGTCGGCGGCGTTGAAGGCGGCGAGCAGGAGGGCATCGACATCCACGCCCGTGGCGACCACGTCGCGGTGGTCGAAGATCCAGCACTTGCTGGTTCCTCCGCGGATCATCTCGCCCTGCAGACGCAGCACAACCGACTCCTCACAGACAGAGAAAGGGAAGTCCACCGACGGTCTTGCCGTGCGTGGTGTCCTCCACGGTGGGTGACGGCAGCGTGAAGTACAATCTCGGAAATCTGCATGGCTATTAAGCTGACGTAAACGCTGGAGGTGGCGACATGCTCGACGTCCGGCGCATCCTGCTGTTCACGGAGGTCGCCCGGCGTGGCTCGGTGACAGCGACCGCCCGCGCCCTCAACTACACACCGTCAGCGGTATCGCAGCAGATCAGCCGTCTGGAAACGGAGGCAGGACAGCCCCTGCTGGAACGGCACGCCCGGGGTGTCACCCTCACCGACGCCGGCCGGGCGCTGGCCGAACGAGGGCACCGGATCGAACGTGAACTGCGGGCCGCGGAAAACGAACTCGCCGACTACGCGGGCCTGCGCGCGGGCACACTGCGCATCGGCACGTTCCCCACCGTCGGCGCCTCGCTCCTCCCGCAGGCCGTGATCGCCTTCCGGGACGCCCACCCGGACGTACGGCTGACCGTCCGCAGCGCACGCATCGCCGGACTCTGGACCATGCTGGAGAACCGGGAGATCGAAATGTCGCTGATGTGGGACTACGACTGGAGCCGAATCGACCGGGAGGACATCGTCGTCACCCCACTCCTCGATGACCCGCCGGCCCTTCTCGTCAGCGACCACCATCCACTCGCCGGTCGCGACGCCGCCTCACTCGCCGACTTCGCAGACGACCCCTGGATCACCCGCGCCGAACATCACCCGGTGGCCGAAGCCCTCGTCCGCGGCTGCCGCGCCGTCGGCTTCGAGCCTCATATCGCCTACGAGGCCCACGACTACCAGGAAGCCCAGGCCATGGTCGCCGCCGGCATCGGCGTCGCCCTCGCCCCCACCCTGGCCCTGGAGGGCATCCGACCCGGTGTCAACATCCTGCCCCTCCAGCCGCCGGCCCCCATCCGCCGCATCCTCCTGGTCCGCATGGCCGACCACTCGCTCACCCCCGCGGCCCAGACCTTCGCCGCACTCCTCCGCGGCGCCGCTGCGGCCCGCGCCCTCTGAAACCGAACCACGCCCACCGGTCATGGAACCGTCGCGCTCAGCGCCGTCAATCCAGGCCCGCCACTTCGGGGTTGCTCAGCGGTGAGGGTGATCTGCAGGATCGACTGGGCGGCGGGAGTTGGTGAACGCCGAGCCCGGGCCAGTGACGGTGTCGCCATCGGGCCCGAAGAAGAACGCCCTCGTCTTCGACTGGGAGCCGTCGGTGACGGCCGGACGGCCTCACCGACGCCGGCACCGTGCTCGTGCTGCGCGGCAGCGCGAACGGTGTGACCACCACCGGCGCCAAGTCGTTCAGCCAGAACACCGCCGGGGGCCCGGCACCGCCGAGGAGCTGGACCGTTTCGGCAGCAACACCGCCCTCGTTGACGCCAACGGCGACAAGAAGGACGGCCTGGTCGTCGGCGACTGGGCGGAGAACGCGAACAATGGTGCCGCGTGGGTATTCCCGGCCACCTCCAGCTGCATCACCGCAAGCAGTTCCTTCTCGTTCGGCCCGTCCACCATGGGCCTGCCCGCAACCGCGGCCCTGTTCGGAGCCTCGATAGCCGGCTGACGGCAACCGCGTACCCGTACGCACGAGGCTCAGGGCGGCGTAGGCGCCGTGACCGGTGGCGTGCGGGGTTCGCCCGGTGCGGATGGTGTCGGTGCGGCAGCGCTGTTCCGTGGCCGAGGGGCCGATAGCGAATGTGCCACCAGCCCCGAGCGCGGGTGATCTTTGGCAGTGAGGTCGTTCCGCGGGGTGGCGGGTCCGGCGTGATGCGGGGCCATGGCGCGGTAGCAGGTCGGCATGGACGAATTGGTGGAGCACTGACCCCTGCGTGGTGCCGTCGAGATCAGACGCCCCAACCGTAGGCGTCGTGTGTCGTGAGCTCCCGCCAGAACTTCGGCTCGACTTGTGCTGACACTCCTGCGGCTTCGAGCATCGGTCTGATCTCGGATGCCTGCTCCTGGAAAAACGACTCGAAGCTCTGCCGGTCAGGCCACTCGTCGAGCACCATCAAGCTGGCGCCGTCGTCGGAGCCGTAGAAGCGGTGCGCAATGAGGCCATGACGCTTCGCCGCTTCGAGGACAGCCTGCATCTTCTCCGTGTTGGCTGAGGCGTGCTGCTCCACCCCCTTCGGATCGCCGGCGACCTCCAAAGTCATGATCACAGACATAAATCCTCCTTCCTCCTTCTCTTCACTCGCACACCAGGCACACTCGGCACTGAGATTTTTACAGCAAAATATTCGCTAATTGCGTCAAACACACCGCAGCCGCCGGACCACCAGCGTTGATCTGGGGCCCGAAGACGAGTTCACCTTCGGGCCCCAGGTTCTTACCATGTGTGGGTTCAGAGCATGATGAGCAGACGCGTCTTCGGCTTGAGCTTCCTGTTCACCGAACGGCTCTGCACGTATACCTCCAACTTGGGGTTGTTCCCCGCCTTCACGGAGACGGTCCCCTGGATATCCGTGCCGAACAGCAGACTGCGCGCCGCATCGCCCGTATAGGCGCGGTCGGTGTCCTTCTCGACCACGATGACTTCCTTGTTCAGCTGAACTTGAGCCCGGGCGCCCAGCTGGTAGTAACACGAACCGCGTTCGTACGTCACACCCGGATGCGAGTTGACGAAGGGGCGGATCTCGACCTCCTTGTCGACCTTCAGGAGCCGGTATTTGTCCGCCGGAATCGGTTCGAGGTTCGCCCGGACCTCGTCCAGTGATATGTCCTGGCCCACGGCGAACAGGTTCTTCGTGCCGCGCACCCCTTGCTCTCGCCCCCGGAGGAAGCTGGTGGCGGCAGCGCGCACGGTGCCGATCGCCTCCTCGACACCCTTCTGGGAATCCGCATCCCAGATGGCGATGTTCCCGGCCGGGAAACCGTAGTTCTGCGCGGTCCGCTTCGCCAGGGAATTCGGCACGAGGATCGCGGACGTCCAGTGGCCGGGAAGGGCGCCCATCTTCGCCGTGATTTTCTCGAGCCAGGGGCCAAGGATGGCCATGTCGCCGTCGTGCCGCCTGTCGCCCCCGGAGGCGTTCTCCTCGCCGTCCGTCACCACGATCTGGAGGAAGCTGTGTTCGCCGTATTCCTCCCAGATATGGCCCAGGTCGTCCAGGGACTTGAGCGAAGCCTCAATGAGGGCCGTAGCTCCATTGTTGACCTGGTACAGACCCTGCATGGACGGCAGATGCTTCACGTCCATGTCCCACACCAGGTTCTCCACCTTGTGGTCGAAGGAGTAGAGGCTGATCCGGGTTTCGTGGCCGAGGCTGTCCGACTCGGCTTTCAGTCCCGCCACGAACTCGTCCACAACGCGAATGAGTTGACTCTCGTGCTGATGCATGGAACCCGAACAGTCCACCACCAGCGCGACGTGGTTCACCTTGTGCTGGATCTTGTTTGCGGACATGTTTCTGCTCCCCCTCCGAGCTTCCCCGAATGATGCTTTCACTCTATGGGGAGGCACTGACAACGGCCTTTCACGCAGACCGGGCCCGGACGGCCCGTATGCACAGGGTCCGCACCTCTGTGCCGCAACGCGGTGATGGACTCGTCGGCTGACGGGGAATCAGCCCGGCAGTGAAGGATGTCCGGCAGGGCTCTGACGGCCTCGGCCTACGATGCCCCGATGCAGCCCCACTTCACCGGCACCGTGCTGATCACCGACGACGTACCAGCCCTCGCCGCCTTCTACGCCGCGGTCCTGGACGCCGATGTCGAAGGGGGCGACCCCTTCGCCCGCGTGACGGTCCCCGGTGCCGTCCTGTCGTTCTTCTCCACACAGGGCATGGAGTCGATGGTGCCCGGATCGATGGCCTCCGCCGGGAAGGGAGGCTTCACCCTGGAGTTCCAGGTCGCCGACGTGGACACATGCCACGAACGACTGCCGGCTCGGGGTGTTGAGGTCCTCAAGCCGCCGACAACCCAGCCATGGGGACGGCGCTCGGTGTGGCTGTGCGACCCGGAGGGCAACATCGTCAACCTCTACCAGGAGGCGTGACGACTGGTCCCTGCACTCGCTCCTCGCTGCGGGACAGTCCTTGGCGTGGCACTGCACGGACTCCTGCTTCGCCACTGGTTCATGGGCCGTCAAACTCGCCGTCACCACAGGTGACATGCCCTTCGTGCCCGTCCCGCCCATTCCAGGGCCGCGTCCCGTGACGAGTCGTCAGCAACGGCCATGCGTACGGATTTCACGCCGAAACCGCCACCGCAACCGTGTGCTCCCGACCCATTGTGTTGCGTCTTGCGTGGCCTTACTGTTCGACTTTGCCTGAGTCTGTTTGATGCTGATTACTCAGGCGGTCTGGAGGCCGCAATGCGAAGTGATCGGATCGGTTCAGGGGCTGGGAGACCGGGCCGCGGCCGGTGGTGGAGGGCGGTCCTTGCGACGGCCGCGACCATCGCCCTGGCCGCGGGCATGACCGCGCCCGCAGCGGCGCATGACAGCGGCGGAAAGACTGCCGCCGCGTCTGCCGCCGGCCCGCAGGCGCACACAGTGACGCTTGACGGCTATTCATTCCTCGTCGACGGCAAGCGCACCTATCTGTGGTCCGGCGAGTTCCACTACTTCCGGCTTCCGAGTCCGGACCTGTGGCGCGACATCTTCCAGAAGATGAAGGCCGCCGGATTCAACTCCACCTCGCTGTACTTCGACTGGGGGTACCACTCGCCGAAGCCGGGTGTGTACGACTTCAGTGGGATACGTGACGTCGACAAGCTGCTCGACATGGCGCAGGAGGCCGGGCTCTACGTGATCGCGCGCCCGGCGCCGTACATCAACGCGGAAGTCGACAGCGGCGGTCTCCCCGGCTGGATGACCACCAAAGCCGGTCACAACCGCAGTGACGACCCGCAGTTCTTGAAGTACGCGGACGAGTGGCTGACGCAGATCGACAGGATCATCGCCCGGCATCAACTGACCAACGGCACCGGCTCGGTCATCGCCTACCAGGTCGAGAACGAGTACTACAACGGCTCCGCCGCCGGCCGCTCCTATATGCAGCACCTTGAGGACAAGGCCCGTGCCGACGGCATCACCGTACCGCTGACCGGCAACAACAACGGCACCTTCAACTCCGGTGCTGGTGCCCTGGACGTCGACGGCCCGGACTCGTACCCGCAAGGATTCAACTGCTCGAATCCCGCGAAGTGGAACGGCGTTCCCGACATCAGCTACGACCACCCGGCGGGCAAACCGCTGTACTCGCCGGAGTTCCAGGGCGGCGCGTTCGACCCCTGGGGCGGGCCGGGCTACGACAAGTGCGCCCAGCTGATCAACGACCAGTTCGCCAACGTGTTCTACAAGCAGAACATAGCCGTCGGCGCGACCGCCCAGAGCTTCTACATGACCTACGGCGGCACCAACTGGGGCTGGCTGGGCATGCCGGAGAACTACACCTCGTACGACTACGGCGCCGCGATCCGTGAGAACCGCCAGCTCGATCCGAAGTACGACGAGGACAAACTCATCGGGTACTTCACGCAGTCGGTCGCCCCGCTGACCAAGACCGAGGCGATCAGGGCCACACCGCCGGACGACTCCGCGGTCGTCGGCACCGCCCGGATGAACCCCGACACCAAGACGCAGTTCCACGTCCTGCGGCACGGCAACTCCACGTCCACGGCGGTCGACAAGACCCACATCTCTTTGGACTTCACCGCCCAGCCCTCCGCGGACACCACCTACACCTGGGACGACCCCGACTCCGCGCTGCAGTACACCGGTTCGTGGTCGCACGTCGCCGACCAGAGCTACACCGGGGGCGACTACAAACACACCGAGTCGTTCTCCAACAAAGCCGGTGACTCGCTCACCGTCCCCTTCGACGGCACCGCGATCCGCTGGATCGGATCCAAGACCAACAACCACGGCAACGCCGACGTCTACCTCGACGGCACCAAGGTGGCCACGGTCGACGACTCCGGCGGCGAGAACCAAGCGGTGATCTTCCAGAAGACCGGCCTGACGCCCGGGGCGCACACGCTGAAGATCGTCGTCGACGGGAACCACAGCTCGGGCTCCACGGACAACTACGTGGCCATCGACGCCATCGACGTGCCGACGGGTACCGCCGCCGCGGAGCCGACCTACCCGGTCGTGCCCCAGCAGCCGGGCACCGCGATCACCCTCGACGGACGCGACTCCCATGTGATCGTGGCCAACTACCGCCTCGGCGATGCGCAGTTGCAGTACTCGACTTCGGAGATCATGACCAGCGCGGTCATCGGGAACCGGGATGTCGCCGTGCTCTACGGCGACCCGGGCAGCGACGGAGAGACCGTGCTGCGCTACTCCTCCGAGCCCACCGTGACCACCAGCGGCGGCACGGCCACCACCACCTATGACAAGGACACCGGGGACCTGCGGCTGAACTACACGCACAAGGGCCTGATCCGCATCAGTATCAGCGGCGGCGGAAAGCCCCCACTGCTCCTGCTCGTCGGCGACAAGGCCACCGCCAAGACCTTCTGGCGCCAGGACACTGCGACTGGCCCGGTGCTCGTACGCGGCACCCACCTGCTGCGGACGGCGACCAGCCTGGACGACGGCCGCGCCGTGGCGCTCACCGGTGACAACGCCGACGACAAGAACATCGAGGTGTTCAGCTCCGCCGGCCATGTCACCTGGAACGGCAGGACATTGAAGACCCGGGCCACCGACACGGACAGCCTCACCGGGACGATCCCCGTGGCCGCCCCGGTACACCTGCCGTCCCTGACGAACTGGAAGCACGCCGACGAGTCCCCCGAAGCGACCCCCGCCTTCGACGACACCAGCTGGCAGGTGGCCGACAAGACCACCACCAACAGCGTCTCCGGCGTCAACTCGCTCCCCGTCCTCTACGCGGACGACTACGGCTTCCACACCGGAAACACCTGGTACCGCGGCCGCTTCCACGCCACCGGCAAGGAGACCGGCATCCACCTGGTCTCGGACTCCGGCGGAGACGCGCAGGCCTTCTCGGCCTGGCTGGGCGGCACCTTCCTGGGCAGCTCCACCACAGGCAGCGCCGACTTCACCTTCCCCGCCGGTTCGGTGAAGGACAAGGGAGACAACGTCATCTCCGTGCTCACCGTGAACATGGGGCACGAGGAGGACTACAACTCGACCAACGGCAACAAGACCGCACGCGGGCTGACCAGTGCCTCCCTCGTCGGCGCGCCGCTGACCTCCGTCACCTGGCGGCTGCAGGGCGTACGAGGTGGCGAGGACCTGCAGGACACGGTGCGCGGCCCGCTCTCGACGGGCGGCCTGTACGGCGAGCGCGCCGGCTGGTCCCTGCCGGGCTACCCGGACGACAAGTGGAACCGGGTGTCCCTGCCGACGACCGACACCCGTCCCGGGGTCTCCTGGTACCGGACCGACGCGACACTCGACCTGCCACACGGCCAGGACACCTCGCTCGGGCTGACGTTCACCGACGACCCGTCCCGCAAGTACCGCGCGACGATCTTCGTGAACGGCTGGCAGGTCGGCAACTACGTCAACTACCTCGGCCCGCAGCACACCTTCCCGGTGCCGAACGGAATCCTCAATCCGAACGGCCGCAACAGCATCGCCATCGCCGTGTGGAACCTGGACGGCAGCAGCGGCGGGCTGGGCAAGGTCTCGCTCACCGATTACGGCAGCTACGCCTCGTCGCTGCGCGTCGCGCAGAACGACAGCCCCCGCTACGACCACAAGAAGTACGCGATGCCCGTGCGTCCGGGAGCGGATGTCACTCTGGACGTGCCCGACACCGCGCACCCGGCGCAGGCCTTCACGGCCGAGGCGACGCTGCGGGTACCGAAGGACCGGTCGTCCGCCTCCCGGCTGACGGCCTCACTGTCCGCGCCCGACGGCTGGAGCGTGAGCGCTACCGGCCCCACCTCGGTCGAGCGCGTCCAGCCCGGCGGATCGGCCACCTTCACCTGGAAGGTCCAGCCGCCGACCGGGACGCTGCCGTCCGCCTCCGCGCTCACGGCGACGGTGCACTACCGGCAGAGCGGACGGCAGGCCGTAGGCGATGACGAGCGCATCGTCGGCGGGATCCCGCCCGCCCCGCCGGCCGGGAAGAGCGCGGTGAGCGCCCTGCCGTTCCTGTCGTCCACCAACGGCTGGGGACCGGTGGAGCGTGACAGCAGCGTCGGCGAACAGGCGGCCGGGGACGGCCGTCCGATCAGTATCAACGGGGTCGGCTACAGCAAGGGCCTGGGCACCAACGCGGTCAGCGACGTCGAGCTCTATCTCGCCGGAAACTGCTCCCGGTTGACGGCGGACGTCGGTGTCGACGACGAGACGGGTGGTGCGGGAACGGTGACGTTCTCCGTGATCGCCGACGGCAGGACCTTGGTGACCACGCCGACGATCCAGGGCAAACAGGCCGCGGTGCCGATCGACGTCGACGTCAGCGGCGCCCAAGTGGTCGACCTCAAGGTCGGTGACGCCGGTGACGGGAACGGCAATGATCACGGCGACTGGGCAATGCCGACGCTGACGTGCAGTTAGCGTCGGGGCCGCTTCCCGGGCGGAGGCCCGGGAAGCGGCCCTGCACCATCAGTGCCGCCGGGGCCTCTACTGTCCGAAGCCGTAGGCGAACAGGTGGTCGGTGCCCGTCGAACCCGTCACCGGCAGCGTGATCGACGCCACCTGCTTGGACGCATCAAGCGGGACCTTCGTGGCGAAGGCGTAGGTCTTGACGTTGTCCCGGCCTCCGCCGGCGGTGTTGCGGTAGGACGTCGTGACGGCCGTCGTGTCCCCCTCGATCGGCTTGCCGGCCCCGCCGTTCAGTGTCCAGTCGGAGAAGCCGACGGTCGCCTTCGAGGTGGTGCCGTCGGTGTAGGTGACGGTCATCGTGCCCGAGATGCCGTCGGTCGGCGCGTTGGTCGCCGCGCCGAGCAGGCCCAGCGACGCGCCCGATGTGCCGGCCGGCATCGAAATGGTCTGGCCGGCCATCTCCAGGTTGTCCAGCTGACCGGATGTCACGGTCGGCCAGCTGTAGGAGATGCCGTCGACGGTGACGGCCGAGCCGCTCGTGACACCGGCTGCTGACAGCGCGTTCTGCGAGAACGCCCAGCCATCGTTGTCGAAGCCGCCCGAGAAGGTGGCGCCGTCGGGATAGATGCCCTCGTTGGTGTTGTACGGCCAGAGCGCACCTGCCTTGGCCACGGCCACGCGGAGACTCGCCCCGCTCAGCGTCCTGCCGCTGCTGTGGTCGGTCAGCGCAAAGGTCACCGGGTAGGTTCCCTCGCTCGTGCCGGCCGTCACGTGGATCTTCGCCTCGGCGCTGCCCGAGGCGGGCACGGTCAGCGAGCCGGACGACGCGTCCAACGTGACGCCGGAGGGCGCCGTGGCCTTCCAGTCGACCGTGACGGCCTGGCTGCCGAGATTGGTCAGGTCGAGGGTGGCATCACCGGACGTGCCGGGCTGGAGCACCAGGCCGTCGCTGGAGGGGCCGGTCGCGGCCAGCACGCGGCTGCCGCCCGTGGTGTCCGACGGCGGTGCCGCCGACGGGTCGGAGGCCCAGGAGGTGTTGGGCTGGGTGCCGAGCGTGAAGTCGATGCTCCCCGCGCCCTTGAACTGCCCGTACGTCAGCCAGGAGGTGTTCCATGCCTTGCCCTTGACGTCGAGCGACTGCACGTACGGCGCGTCGGGCGCGGCCTGCGGTGCGTTGATCCGCACCGTCCTGCCGCCGGCGAGGGTCGCCTGGGCCACCGGGAAGGCAGGGCTGCCGAGGGCCAGGGTGTCCGTGCCCGGGGTCTCGGGGTACATGCCGAGTTCGGACCAGACGTACCAGGAGCTCATGGCGCCGAGGTCGTCGTTGCCGAACGAGCCGACCGGGGCGTTGAAGTACAGCTTCTGCTGGGCTTCGCGGACGGCCGCCTGGGTCTTCCACGGCTGGCCCGTGTAGTCGTACTCCCAGGGGATCTCCACGCTGGGCTCGTTGCTCAGGTCGGCGTTGGTGTTGCCGGGGTTGGTGATGTTGTCGAGGAGGCTGTCCAGGAAGGACGAGTAAGCCTTGGCGCCGCCGCGTGCCTGGATGAGCTGCTGCAGGTTGAACGGGACCATGGGCGTGTACTGGGCGGAGGTGCCTTCCACGAAGCCGTTGGAGGTGCCGGGAGTGAACCCTCCCGCGAACTGGCCGTCCTTGTTCTTGGCCTGCAGGTAGCCGGTCTGTGGGTTGAAGACGTTCATCCAGTCCTGGGCCCGGGTGGCGAACTTCTCGTAGACATCCGTCCTGCCCAGGGACTTCGCGAAGGCGGCCAGGGCGTAGTCGGCGGAGTCGTACTCCAGTTGCGTGGAGACCGGGCCGTAGAAGTTGCAGCAGCCGTAGTCGTTCTCGTCCAGCGGGAGATAGCCCTTCGCGTCCCGTACGGCCTCCCCCGGGCGGTCGTTGTTGGGGGCGGTGGCCTCGTGCTGGAGAGCGGCAAGGGCCTTGCCGGTGTCGAAGTCCGTCGCGCCGAAGGCGTACGCGTCGGCGATGATGCCGGCGGCCGGATCACCGACCATCACGTAGCTCTCGCCGTTGTTCGACGCCCACTTGGGCAGCAGACCCGTCTGGTCGTAGCCGTTGAGCATCGAGGTGACGACGTCACTCGCGACCTTGGGCTCGACCATGGCCATCAGCTGGGTCTGGGAGCGGTAGGTGTCCCAGCCCGAGTAGTTGGCGTACTGGGCCTTCTGGCCCTTGGCCAGCCTATGGATCTGGTTGTCCATGCCCATGTACTGGCCGTTGGCGTCGGAGAAGACGTTCGGGTGCAGCAGCGCGTGGTAGAGCGCGGTGTAGAACTGCACCTGCTGGTCCGAGGTGCCGCCGCCGATCTGAAGCCTGTTCAGCACCGCGTTCCACGCCTGGTGGTTGGCCTGCTCGACGGTGTCGAGGTTCCATGTCCTGATCTCGCCGGCGAGGTTGGTGGCCGCGCCGGCGTCGTTCGTGTAGGAGATGCCGACCTTGGCGTTCACCGTGGGGTTGGTGGAGGTGTCGAAGGTCAGGTACATGCCGTTAGCGCCCGTCGTGGGGGGCTGGGCGGCCTTGGCCGTGGCCGACGACCGGGGTGCTGTGCCCGCGCTCGGTGCCGGGGACGGCGTGCCGGAGGCCTTGTCAGTGCTCCCGTGGATCGTGGGGGCCGGCTTCGCCGGGACGGTGAAGTGCCTCTCCTTCAGCGGGGCGGGCTGGGAGGTCTGCGGGGTCTGTCGGACCTTGCCCGCCTTCAGCGACGTCGCGTCGGGGTTGATGGTGGTGCCGACCCAGGTGCCGCTCGCAGTGAACGGCTGGTCGAACTTGATGTCGAAGTGCAGCGTGTATCTGTTGTTCGCGCCGCAGAAGTGACCACTGTCGATCGCGCCGCTGATCTCCCGGTCGTTCACCACCTGGACGCGGGTGCCGTCCACCTGTGTGGCGCCCCCGCTGAGCTTGAACAGCAGGTTCGCCTGCCGGCCCGCGGGGAAGGTGAAGCTGCCCAGGCCGGCGCGAGTGGTGTCGGTCAACTCGGTCTTGACGCCGTTCGCGTCGGTGACCTTGTAGTAGCCGAGGCCCGCCTGCTCGTCGTCGTGGCTGAAGCCGACGGACGCATCGCCGAGGCTGCCGGACAGGGCGCCGGTCACCGGCAGGACGGGCAGATCGCCGGCGACGGGGCAGCCGGGGCCCGAGACGTGGGTGAGGCTGAAGCCGGAGATCTTGCTGTCCTTGTACTCGTAGCCGCCGCCGTCCGGGCGGTGGGGCGTTGTGTCCGGGCCCCACTGCACCATGCCGGCCGGCATGTCGGGACCGGGGAAGGTGTCCACGGCACCGGACGTGCCGATGAGGGGGTTGACCAGGGACGCGGGATCCTTCACGAAGGCCGGCGTCGCGGTGCTCGCGGCATCGGCGCTGCCCACCGCCGTGAGCGGCAGAGCGGCCATGGCCAACACGCCGACTGCCGCCAGGCGTTGACGGCGTCTCTTTCGGTCACGTGGCGCAGCTGAACGTCGGGGTCTCACCATCGGTTGCCTCCGCAGCAGTTCGTGCTTCGCACATCAGGTGCCGGCGCGCCGAGAACCAGCACAGCGCCGGCGACAGACAACGTTGTCGATGGATCCGTACGGCCTGACAACGTTGCCATCCACGAGTGTGAAGTGAAACGCCTGAGCTGATGGGATGTCAACGAGGCCAACCGGACTTTCTGAGGGAGGAGTTCACTGATGGACGCGCCGCCGGGACCGGGGTGAATCCGGACTGCGCCTTGGCCTGCGGCCTCTGGCGGCGAAGGGCGCCCGTGCCGTGTGGGAGGTCATCGCCCTTGAGGTGATGCCCGATCACGTGCACCTGTTCGTGAAGCACGACCCGAAGTCGTCGGCCTCGTACGTGGCGAACCAGTTCAAGGGCTTCACATACCGCGTGCTGCGCGAGGAGTTTCCGCACCTGAAGTCACGGATGCCCACCCTGTGGTCCTCGTCGTACTTCGCCGCCTCGGTCGGCGCCGTGTCGGCGGCCACGGTCGAGAAATACATCAACACCCAGTGGGAACGACCGAGGAAGAGGGGTGACGGCTCGTGATCCGCGCGTACAAGTTCCTCCTGCGCCCCACGGACAACGGCGCCCTCCAGGAACGCCGTGACGCCTACCGGCACACCTCCAAGACCACCGTCCGCTACGGGGACCAGTCCGCCCAGCTCAAGGAGATCCGGGCGTTCGATCCGCAGCGGCAGGGCCGCTGGTCGTTCTCCTCCCAGCAAGCCACCCTGCGCCGCCTGGACAAGGCGTTCCAGGCGTTCTTCCGCCGGGTCAAGTGCGGGCAGAGCCCGGGCTACCCCCGCTTCAAGAGCATCGGGCACTTCGACACCGTCACCTTCCCCAAGGACGGCGACGGCTGCCGATGCCCCCCACGACCCCGTCACCCGCGTCCGCATCCAGGGTGTCGGGCACGTCCGTGTGCACCAGCACCGGCCCGTGCGCGGCCGGGTCAGGACGATCTCGGTGAAGCGGGAGGGAACCCGGTGGTACATCATCCTCTCCTGCGACAACGTGCCCGCCGAGGAACTGCCGCCCACCGGGTCGATCGTCGGCATCGACATGGGCGTCGCCCACTTCCTCACCACCTCGGACGGCGAACACGTCGCCAACCCGCGATTCCTCACCGCGATGGCTGAGGAGCTGGCCGAGGCGCAACGGAACCTCGCCACGTTCTTGAAGCGGACCCGGCAACGCACCAAGCACCACCGCGCGGCGGCCCGAAAGGTCGCCACATTGCACGCCCGGATCCGGCGGCAGCGCGCCGACTTCCACCACAAGACTGCCCGCACGCTCATAACCGGCCACGACGTGATCACGCACGAGCGGCTCAACACGGCGGGATGGCCAAGAGCCCTGCACCCAAGGCCGACCCCGAGCAGCCCGGAGTGTTCCTGCCGAACGGTGCTGCCGCGAAGGCCGGCCTCAACCGCAGCATCCTCGACGCGGGTTGGGCGCGGTTCCTCGGAATCCTGGCGAACAAGGCTGAGACTGCCGGTCGCCTCGTGGTCCCGGTGGACGCGCACAACACCTCCCGCACGTGCCCCGAGTGCGAGCACGTCGCGAAGGGAAACCGCGTCACCCAAGCGAAGTTCGCACGCTCCCCCGCGCCGGTCGCGGCCCCGCCTGCGTGAACGTCTGTCATCGGGACAGGTCAGCAGCCACCGGATGCGCTTGGGGCGCCGAAGCCGATCTGCAGGGTGGCCGGGGCCGCGCAGCAGCCTCCGCCTTCGCCGCTTTGGGTGGCGTCGGGGTCGTCGTACAGGCCCGCGCCACCGCACACCCCGGTTTCGGGCAGGGTCAGTTCGACGCGCTCTGCGGCCTCGCGGTCGCCTGCGAGCGCGGCGGCGATGGAGCGGACCTGCTCGTAGCCGGTCATGGCGAGGAACGTGGGGGCGCGGCCGTAGGACTTCATGCCGACCAGGTAGACGCCCTTCTCCGGGTGGGAGAGCTCGTTCACGCCGTGCGGGTAGACCGTGCCGCAGGAGTGCACGTTGGGGTCGATGAGCGGGGCCAGCGCGGTCGGAGCCTGGAGGCGCTCGTCGAGGCCCAGGCGGACCTCGGAGAGGAAGGACAGGTCGGGGCGGAAGCCGGTGAGCACGATGACCTCGTCGACGGCGTCGAGGCGGCTGCCGTCCTCGGAGACGAGGACGAGCCGGTCAGTGTCCCGTTCCACGGCCTGCGTGCGGAAGCCGGTGACCGCGCCGGCGTGGCCGGCCTCGACGGCGGCCTTGGCGCGCAGGCCCAGGGCTCCGCGAGCGGGGAGCTGGTCGGCTTCGCCGCCGCCGAAGGTGCTCGCGCCGATGCCGCGACGCAGGATCCAGGTCGCGTGCGTGCCCGGCTCGTCCTTGGCGAGGTCGGCGAGGTAGGCGAGCGCGGTGAAGGCGGAGGCTCCGGAGCCGATGACGGCGGTGCGCTTGCCCGCGTACCGGGCACGGACCGCAGGGTCCTTCAGGTCGGGAACGCGGTAGGAGACGTGTTCGGCGACCGTCTTCTCGCCGAGGGCAGGCAGGCCGTCGGCGCCCATGGGGCTGGGGATGGTCCAGGTGCCGGAGGCGTCGATGACGGCGCGGGCGGTGATCCGCTCCTCGTGGCCGTCGGCCGTCTGGACGTGCACGGTGAAGGGCTGTTCGTCGCGGTCGGCCTCGACGATGCGGTCGCGGCCGGCGCGGGCAATGCCGGTCACCGTGGCGCCGTAGCGGACCTTGTCGCCGAGGACGTCGGCGAGCGGCTGAAGGTAGTGCGCGGCCCAGTCGCCCCCGGTCGGGTAGGTAGCGCCGTCGGGGCGGACCCAGCCGGTGGGGGCGAGGAGCTTCTCGGCGGCGGGGTCGGTGACCTCGGCCCACGGGGAGAACAGTCGGACGTGCGCCCAGTCGCGTACGGCGGTGCCGGCGGAGGGGCCGGCCTCCAGGACCAGCGGTTCGAGGCCGCGTTCGACGAGGTGGGCGGCGGCGGCCAGGCCGATGGGGCCGGCTCCGATGACCACAGCGGGCGGCTGGTCGGTGGTGGGCGCGTTCACGAGATTCCCCTTTGCTTCGACGTCTGTCGATGTCCTGCGCGGCCCAGGATGGCACCTGTATCGACGAGCGTCAACATAGACATTTGCCGAATCAGGCACGGGAGGTGGGATGCGGATCACCCTGGCCAGCCTGGTTCGACGTATGTCAACATAGATGCATGTCGAATACGAAGGTGCTGCCGCTGCTCGAACCCGAGGCGTCCGAGGCCGTGGCGCCGTGCTGCCCGCCACTCACCGAGCGCCCGTTCACCGCGGAGGAGGCCGAGACGGCGGCGCGGATGTTCAAGGCGCTGGGCGATCCGGTTCGGTTGCGGCTGTTCTCGGCGGTGGCCTCGCACGAGGGCGGCGAGGCATGCGTGTGCGACATCTCCGACGTGGGCGTGTCCCAGCCCACCGTCTCCCACCACCTGAAGAAGCTCAAGGAGGCCGGGCTGCTGACCTCCGAGCGGCGCGGCACCTGGGTCTACTACCGGGTCGAGCCGTCGGTGCTGGATGCGATGGGCAAGCTGCTGACCATAGCGCCGGCCGCGGCCTGACCTCGACCAGGAACGCAGTGGGTCAACTGCCGTGTTCGGCCCGCCCGCTGCGCGAAGCGGGCGGGGCCCTTGGCGGTGCGTGTGCGTGTCACGTGTGCGTAGGGCCCAGGGTGAGTTGGGCGCGGTGGAAGTCGTAGTGCTGGGTGGGGTAGCGGTACAGGTCCGCGCGGGTCATCCAGTCCTGGAAGTAGGGGTCCCATCGGGGTGGGTAGTGCATGCCGCGGCTGAGGGAGTCGGTGCTCTCCCGGTCAAGGCGCTGCTGCAGGGCAGCGAGGGTGCGGTTCATCTTTGCTCCCATGCGGTGGTGGTTGTAGTAGAGCGAACCGGCCGCGGAGCTGAGGTAGTTGATGATGTGGAACGGTCTGGCTGCGGCGTCAAGCAGACGGGCGAACGTTCTGCCGACGACACCAGGCAGCCTGGCGAAGACGCCCAGCAGGGTCAGGAGCACGCGGACGAGCATGTAGCCGAACAGCATGTGGAACAGCAGTTGCTCATTGGTCCAGCGCGTCCCGTCTGTAGGTCGGCGCAGGTCGGTGGGGCTCGCCTCGGCGCGGAGGCGATGGAAGTCGGCCCGGACGCGCTCCAGCTCGGCGTGGAAGGCCCGCCGGTCAAGTGGGCTTCGCTCTTCCATGGCGTACACCCCCGTCGCGCTCGCTTCTCCCGTCCGGATGCTGCCGGATGCTTCGAGAATGATGATCCTCGCTGACCGGCCCATGAGCCAGAACTCTTACGCAAGCACGTCGGCGATCTCGCGAGCCGCGTCGCGGGCGGGGCGGCCGGCACCGATGAGGGTGGCGGAGGCGGGGCCGGTCCAGTCGCCGTAGCCGAGCAGGTGCAGGCGCGGCTCGTCCGCCGCCCGCGTGCCGGCGGTGGCGATGCGGCCGCGCCGGCCGCGGAGCTGGAGCGGGGCGAGGTGGGAGAGGGCGGGCCTGAAGCCGGTGCACCAGATGACCGCGTCGGCCACGGCTCGGGTTCCGTCCGCCCATTCCACGCCGCCGGGGACGAGGCGGGTGAACATCGGGCTCGCCTTGAGCAGCCCACGGTCGCGGGCTTCGCGGACGCTCGGTACGGCGACGATGTCACCGAGGGAGGCGACGCCTCCGGTGTCGGTGCGGCCTGCGTCGAGGGCGCGGCGGCGGGCGGTGGCCGCATCGAACAGGGCGCGGCCGTCGACCTCGTCGTCCAGGTAGCGGGGTGGGCGCTGGGTGACCCAGGTGACCTCGGGGTCGTGGGCGAGGTCGGCGGCGATCTGGGCGCCGGAGTTTCCGCCGCCGACCACGATCACCCGGCGGCCCGTGAAGCACTTCGGGCTGCGGTAGTCGACGGTGTGCAGCTGACGGCCGCCGAAGTCCCCACGGCCGGGGACGGCGGGGAGGAAGGGGCGCCACCAGGTGCCGGTCGCGCTGATCACGGCGCGGGCGCGCCAGGGGCCGGAGTCGGTTTCCACGCGCAGGAGCCCGCCGTCGCGGTGGACACCGAGGACGCGCACCGGTCGCTCGATGGGCAGCTCGTACCGCTTCTCGTAGTCGGCGAGGTACTCCACGACGTGCTGTGCGTCGGGGTACTCCTGGCCGGCCTGCGGTGGCATGAGGCGGCCGGGCAGTGAGGAGTAGGCGGCCGGGGAGAACAGGTGCAGGGAGTCCCAGGTGTGCTGCCAGGCTCCGCCCGCCGTGGTCTGGGCGTCGAGGATGACGAAGTCGAGGCCGAGGCGGCGCAGGTGGTATCCGGCGGCGAGCCCGGACTGGCCGCCGCCGATCACCACCACCTGGGAGGTGCGCGTCACTCGGCGGTGTCCCGCCCGGGCAGGAAGATGAGCGCCACCAGTGCCAGACCAACCACGCCGCCGATCAGCTGCATGCCGATGAAGCCCACGAGGGAGCCGGGCGCGATGCCCGCGAAGGTGTCGCTGAAGGTGCGGCCGATGGTCACCGCCGGGTTCGCGAAGGACGTCGACGAGGTGAACCAGTACGCGGCGCCGATGTAGGAGGCGACGGCCACCGGGGCGAAGCGCAGCTGGTCGGTGCGGGCCAGGCCGAAGATCAGCAGGATCAGGCCGGCGGTGGCGACGACCTCGCCGAGCAGCAGGTGCCCGGCGGAGCGGTCGTGGGTGGACCACTCCACGAGCGGCTTGCCGAACATCGCGTCCGCCAGGATCGCGCCCGCGATCGCACCCCCGATCTGCGCCGGCACGTAAACGGCGGCCTCGGGGATGGTCACCCCGGCGGCGCCGCGCCGGCCCGTCCACCACTCGGCCAGCGTGACCACGGGGTTGAAGTGCGCGCCGGAGACCGGGCCGAGCAGGAGGATGAGGACACCGAGGCCGAAGACGGTGGCCAGGGAGTTGGCCAGCAGCTGCACACCGACGTCCTGGGTCAGCTCGGTGGCCTGGATGCCGGAGCCGATGACCACCGCCACGAGGGCTGCGGTGCCGACGAGTTCGGCGGCGGCGCGGGCGGCCAGCGGCCTGCGGGGCGGGGTGGCGCCCGGAGCGGGCTGCGATTCGGCGGACGGTATCGCCGATTCCGCGGCGGACTCGTGCGTGGCGGTCAACGAAAACTCCTTGGTGCAGTCGCCGGGGCGGCGAGGGATCAGGGGCAGGACCGCTTGTTGTCGGCGGCACTACGGGCGGACTCGGCCAGCTCGGCGAACTGGCCGGCAAGCGAGGCGATGACGTCCGCGCGCAGCCTGTAGTAGATGAACCGGCCACACGGCTCCGTCTCCACGACCCCTGCCTCGCGCAACACCTTCAGGTGGTTGGAGAGGTTGGTCTGCTTGGCACCGGTCTCCTCCACCAGGTGGGTGGTGCACAGCGTCTCTTTGGCGAGGAGGGTCACTATCTGGAGCCTGAGCGGGTCGGCCAGAACCCGGATCAGATCAGTGTCGACTGACGTCAGCATGCACTGATATTGTCACATCAGTGGTGACTGACACCACCGGGTGCTGATGTCATTCGCGCCTGATGTCTCATGAGACAAGAGAGACCTCTGATGTCCGCCAAGCCCTCCGTGCTCTTCGTCTGTGTCCACAACGCCGGCCGTTCCCAGATGGCCGCCGCGTGGCTGACCCACCTGGCCGGGGACCGCGTCGAGGTCCGCTCCGCCGGCTCCAACCCGGGCGCCAACGTCAACCCGGCCGCCGTCGAGGCGATGCGCGAGGTCGGCATCGACATCTCCGCCGAGGCCCCGAAGATGCTGACCGTCGACGCGGTCAAGGAGTCCGACGTCTGCATCACCATGGGCTGCGGCGACACCTGCCCCGTCTTCCCCGGCAAGCGGTACCTGGACTGGCAGCTGGAGGACCCGGCGGGCCAGGGCGTCGAGGCCGTACGTCCGATCCGGGACGAGATCAAGGTGCTCGTCGAGGGCCTGATCAAGGAGATCGCGCCGGAGCCCCAGGCATGAGCACGAGTGCCGACACGAGTCCGGAGATACGCAACGTCATCGTCATCGGCTCCGGCCCCGCCGGATACACCGCCGCCCTCCACACCGCCCGCGCCTCCCTGAAGCCATTGGTCTTCGAGGGCGCGGTCACGGCCGGCGGCGCACTGGTCCAGACGACCGAGGTGGAGATCTTCCCCGGCTTACGCGACGGCATCATGGGCCCCGACCTCATGGACAACATGCGGCGGCTGTTCGCCTCCTACGCGGTGCCGAAGATGCCGCCGAGCTTAGCCATCACGGCCGTCGCCACGGCCGTCCACGCCGCGACGTTCCTGATCCGACGGCCCGCCCACGTCCCCCGCGCACGATCCACGGTCCCCACGGGAACATGAGTTCCCGAGCGAGGCACGCCGATGGCACGCCCCCGGCCACGCACCCCACTGACGTCGCGCTGATCGGCCGCCACACCCAGCAACGCTCGGTCGTCCTCGCGGCGTTCATCCGCGCCGACGGATTCGTCGGCGCCCGGGCCCTCCACGCCCAACGCGCCGCCGACGGCACACCGGTCGGCCTGTCCACGGTGTACCGCACCCTGACCGCCCTGGCCGGCGCCGGCCGGGCCGACCTGGTCCGCGACACAGGCGGTGAACGCCTCTTCCGCCACCGCCCCGGCCCCTACCACCGCCACCACCTCATCTGCACGGAATGCGGCCTGAGCCGCCCCGTCGACTCCGACCCGATCGAGGACTGGGCAGAGAGCGTCGCCCACGACTCCGGCTTCGCACACGTCCGGCACGCGGTCGAACTGTCGGGAGTGCGCCCGGACCGAACTCTCGGGAGTGTGCCCGGACTGCGGACCCGCACATGCGACAGCCGAACGAGGGTGACGGCAGAGGTCAGTCGCAACAGCCGCACGCGTCGTCCGGCTCAGGACGGGCAGCCGGAATCGCAGCGGTCGTCGGGGTGGAGCAGCACGCGTTTCCGCGCCAGGCGTCGCGCCCTTCCTTCAGTGCGACTGCGGCGATGACCAGGGCAGCGACTGGATCCGCCCAGGACCAGCCGAGAGTGGCGTTGAGGACCAGCCCGACCAGGAGCACCGCGGACAAGTAGGTGCACAACAAGGTCTGCTTGGAGTCCGCCACCGCCGAAGCTGAGCCCAGTTCCCGCCCTGCCCGGCGCTGGGCGGCGGACAGGACCGGCATGACGGCCAGGGAGACGGCGGCCAGCACGATGCCGGGCAGGGAGCGGGTTGCCTCGCCGGTGCCGGTCAGGGCATGTACGGCGTCGACGGCGATGTAGGTGGCGAGCGCGAAGAATGAGAGCGCGATGATCCGCAACGCGGTCCTTTCCCTGGCCTCGCGCACCGCGTGCTCGCGGGCGGAGAACTGCCAGGCGACGGTGGCAGCGGAGGAGACCTCGATGACGGAGTCCAGGCCGAAGCCGATCAGCGCGGTGGACGAAGCCAGGGTGCCGGCGGTGAGGGCGACGCCCGCTTCGACGGCGTTGTAGGCGATGGTCGCGGCGACCAGCAGCCGTATACGCGTGGCGAGGGCTCCCCGCCTGCCCGGATCGGGGCCGCGGGAGCGGGATATCTCCGCGGCCATGGTCAACAGCACCCCTTGTCGTCGGCATCGACGCACGTCCGGTCGCCCTCGACAGCGACCACGGCGGTGCGCAGGTCGTCGAGGGCGCGACCGAGGCGTTCGTCGGCGAGTTCATAGCGGGTGCGGCGGCCGTCGGGGACGGTGACGACCAGACCGCAGTCGCGCAGGCAGGCGAGATGGTTCGACAGCCTGGTGCGCGAGACGGCCAGCGCGTCTGCGAGGTCGGCGGGGTAGGCGGGTGCTTCCCGCAGGGCGAGCAGGATGCGACAGCGGATGGGGTCGGCGAGCGCCCGGCCGAACCGGGCCAGCACCTCGATGTCGGAGGCAACAGTCAGCACACGTTCGACAGTACACGCGATCCTGAATTCAGGGAACCATGAACTGAGTGGAGTGATGGCCGCCTCCGGCCACAGGAAGGTCCATGATCCAGGCACGGCGAACGGAAGGCTCCCGATGTTCTCGCGGCGATCGTGACTGAGTCCAGGACACGGCCGTTCCCGTACCCTTCCCCAGAGCCGCCGCGCAGGCCCGGCTCGGGAGGGGGCACGGACAACCGCGAGGGAGACGGCATGGGAGCGGCTGACCGGCAGAGCGCCGGGGACTGGGACGGCGTCGGCAATCTGCCCCCGGCCAGGGACGGACACGCGAACGAGTACGCACACGGCTACGCATACGGGGACGCTCCCGCGTCGTCACCTCATCCCGACTACGGCCACCATGCCGGCGCTGGCCAAGTCCCCTCCTCTGCGGCCGCACGCCACGACCACACCCCGGTGATGGGCAACGGACGCACCACAGCGACTGACACCGGACATCACTCCGACCACGGCCCTGGAGGGGGCGTCGGCGGTCATGGACACAGCCACAGCCACGGGCCGGCCACGCCGGTCTCCCGGCACCTGCGCAAGGTCATCGCGGCCATCCTGATCCCCTTCACCGCCGCCGTCGTGGTGGGGCTCGTGGTCCTGTGGCCGGGCGGTGCGCCGCCGCACAAGCGCACCGGCGTCGGCTTCGACCGGCAGACCCAGCAGGCCACGGTCACCAGAGTCCTCGAAGTGAGCTGCAAGTCGGTGAACGCTTCCGGTGAGACCCCGACCGGCAACACCTCCACCGCCGAGGGCACCTCGGCGCAGCAGGAGGCGAACGGCACCTGCCACAAGGCCACGATCCGGGTCGACACCGGCAAGGACAAGGGCCGTACGTTCACCGAGATCGTGCAGCCGGACCAGTCGCGGCAACTGCACCAGGGCGAGAAGGTCGTGGCGGCCTACGAACCCTCCGCGCCGAAGGACCTGCAGTACTCGGTCGCCGACGTGAACCGCCGCTTCCCCATGGCGCTGCTGGCCGGCATATTCGCGCTCGCCGTCGTGGTCGTCGGGCGGCTCCGCGGCGTGATGGCGCTGGTCGCGCTGGCCATCAGCTTCGGGGTGCTCAACTTCTTCATCCTGCCCGCGATCCTGCAGGGCTCGAATCCGCTGCTCGTGGCGGTGATCGGGTCGAGCGCCATCATGCTGATCGCCCTGTACATCTGCCACGGGCTGTCGGCCCGTACGTCGGTGGCCGTGCTCGGCACGCTGGTCTCGTTGGGGCTGATCGGCATCCTCGGCTCACAGTTCATCGACTGGGCCGCACTCACCGGCAACACGGACGACAACACCGGTCTGATCCATGGCCTGTATCCGTCGATCGACATGAGCGGCCTGCTGCTCGCCGGCGTCATCATCGGCTCCCTCGGCGTGCTCGACGACGTCACCGTGACCCAGACGTCGGCCGTCTGGGAGCTGCACGAGGCGAATCCGTCGATGGGCTGGCGGGGGCTCTACCGGGCGGGCATCCGTATCGGCCGCGACCACATCGCATCCGTCGTCAACACCCTCGTCCTCGCCTACGCCGGCGCAGCACTGCCCTTGCTGCTGCTCTTCTCCATCGCGCAGAGCGGCGTGGGCACGGTCGCCAACAGCGAACTGGTCGCCGAGGAAATCGTGCGCACGCTGGTGGGCTCGATCGGCCTGGTCGCCTCGGTGCCGGTCACCACGCTCCTCGCCGCTCTGGTGGTCTCGGCCGACCGCGCACAGGCGGCGCCGGCACCAGCGACGGTCGACTTCGCTCCGGCGCTGGCACAGAGCGGCCGGGGGCGACGCCGCAAGCCCTGATCACCCGTCGGCGCTCACGCGGAATCCCACCACTGCGCTGGACAGGTCGCCGCCGGCTCCTCCCGCCACCACCGCCGCCAGTCCTCGGTAGGAGCGGCGCTGCTCAGTGGCGCTGGATGCGTGAGCGGACGGTCCGGCACAAGGTTCCATCAGCGGGATCGGATACGAAGTCGCATGGCGCTGATCAGGTGAATCAGCAACTCGCGGCAGCGTCGAGCACCACCCGGCCAGTATTCGATCCCACTCCAAGTGCGGTGGCACACGGGGTTCGTCGGGGCCCGTGTCCAGGGCGTCGATCAACGTGTCGGCGAGGGCCACCTCGGCGCGGTCATCGAGCGCGGCGGCCTGCGGCAGCCGTACGAGGGCGTCATCCCGAGCGGAAACGCGTGGCCGACGGGCGCCGGGCGGAGTGTCCGGGTAGCCGACGCCGCTGTCCGCGGCGACTTCCTGGAGCGACAGCATCGTGCCGATGCTGTACCGCTCGTAGAACCGCTGGTGATACGCGCCCCACGCCGCGGTGCCGTACGGGCGGGGCCGGAGCCGGCATCGTCGCCGGCTCCGGCCCGGTGGCGGAGGACCAGGAGTGCCGTGGCACGGGATCCGGCGGCCCTCCGCGGGGTGCACGCAATGGAGATGGTCAGCCGGTGAACGCGGCACTGCCGTCAGGGACGCCGAGCCCGGACGGGCCGTCGTACCCCGTGGTGCCGGTGCAGAGGTAGGAGCCGCCGCAGCTGCCGTTGGAGCCGCTGGTGACGTCGTACAGGGCCGAGGTGTGGGCGTACGGGAAGGACGCCGGGTAGGAGCCGGTGGACGGGGCGCCGGCCAGCGCGTAGACCGCCGCGATCAGCGGGGAGGAGGCGCTGGTGCCGCCGAAGACCATCCAGCCGGAGCCCTGGGCGTAGGTGTCGTACACCGCGACACCGGTGTTGGGATCGGCGACCGCCGAGACGTCGGCGACCGTGCGGTTCGCGCAGCCGGAGTCCTTCTGCCAGCTGGGCTTGGCGTCGTACGCGGAGCAGCCGGAGCCCGCCCCGCTCCACACCGTGTCGGTCCAGCCGCGGGAGTTGGACGCGGTCTTCAGGGATGTGCCGCCCACAGCCGTCACGTACTTGGAGGCCGCCGGGTACTCGACGCCGTAGCCGCCGTCACCGGAGGAGACCGTGATGGCGACGCCCGGGTGGTTGAAGTAACTGGAGTCGTAGGTCGCGTCGTTGGAGGACTCGGAGCCGCCGTAGCTGTTGGAGACGAACTTCGCGCCCAGCCTGACGGCGGTGTTCACGGCGGTGCCCAGGTTGGTCATGGTCGCCGAACTGGCCTCCACCAGGAGGATCTTGCAGTTCGGGCAGGCCGCACTGACCATGTCGAGGTCGAGGGATATCTCCTCGGCCCAGCCGGAGTTGCCGCGCGGGTACCTGGTGCCGCCGCTCTGGTCCACCTTCTTGAAGCAGCCGTTCGCCGTGGTGCAGGCGGACAGGCCGTACTGGGAACGGTAGACGGCGAGGTCGGACTCGGCGTTCGGGTCGTCGTAGGCGTCGACGATCGCCACGGTCTGCCCCGAACCACCACTCGCGGAGGGCAGGTTGTAGGCGGACTGGAGCGAGGCGGGGCCGTAGCCGGAGGGAGCGGCAGCGGCCGCCAGGGTGCTCTCGGCGTGCGCCGAGGCGGGGGTGCCCGCAGTGACCTGAAGGGCGTTGCAAGCCATCACGTCCTTCTTCGTCGGAGCCGCGCAGGCGCGGGCGACGGAGACGCCATGGGCCGCGGTGGCCTGGGCTGCCTGGCCGATGGGGGCGGCCAGCGCGAGGGTGGCCGTGGCGAGCGTGGCCACCGCGGCGAGGGAAACGGTTCTGCGCAACGTACTTCCTCCACAAGGTGGGTGAACCGGGAAGGGGTGTGGGGGGTGCGCGGTACAGCCTCGGCGCGGGGTGTGCGCCAGGGCCGGGCAGAACCTATGAATGTCGGGGCCACGTCAACAAGATGCATTTGAAAGTGGAACCGTTCCTTTGCCTTTCCTGGGTGGTTCATGTGATGTTCCTGAGCAAGTCATGGCCGAAAGTCGGCTCGACGATGGCTTGACCGAGCCGGGGCGGCCGTTCTCGGCTCACAGGAGACCGCGCTTGGCAGCGCTCCGCTTCGACGCCTCCGTGCTCGCCGAGTTCGCGACTCTGGTACGGCAGTTGGCCCGGAGGCACCTGTGCGGGATGCGTGATCCCATGTCGCCGCGCTGGGTGCGCCTCCCCGAAGCGGGCCCGTCACATGGGGAGCGAGAACAGCCGTACCGGCCCCGAGGGCCAGCGGGCATCGTCGCGCAGAGGCGTCACCATGGTCCGCAGCGGCATGGTCACCAGGCGGTCTTCGGGTTGTTCGACGAGTACGTCCTTGTCGAGCGGGTGCCATCCGAGGCGCTGGTAGAGCGCCACGAGGGCAGGCCGGCAGAACAGGAGCGCATGCTGGGGACCCATCGTGCGGGCGTGCTCCAGTGCAGCCGTGACGACGAGCCGAGCCAGGCCCTGACCTTGCATGTCAGGTGCGACGGCCACCCCTCCGACGCCCACCACCTCTGTTTCGGCGTCGCCGATCGCGACAGGCAGTCGCAGCAGGCCGGCGTGTGCCACGAGCCGGTCTTCGTGTCTGACGCCGAAGTGTTCCTCCTTCGGCAGCCAGGTCAGACCGGCCGAGGCGACACCGAAGGGATCATCGCCGTCGCCGAGGATCTCCTCCTGGTCCGCCTTCGTGTACTGGCGGAGCCGCACCACAGTCGGTGCCACAGCGGATCGGTTCTCGGACATTCCCACATGATGATCTCTCCACCGAGCAGTTTCCAAGCGATGCCCAAGCCGATCTACGCCGTCCAGAGCAGGGTGTGCCTTGGGCAGCCCGCAGCTACGGCCTGAGCACGATCTTGCCGTGGGCGTGCTTCTGTTCCAGCTCGCGGAGGGCGTCTCGCACCCGTTCCCGCGGATGGGCACGGGCGATCGGCACCTACCACTGCCCGCGCACGGCGAATCCTGCAGAAGGCACCACTTCATAGGAGGCCGGCTCCGATTCTTCGGAGGCAGCCACCTCTCCTGGAAGCCGGTGATCCAAGCTGAGGTTGTGAGGGGCAGAACCCTTCAGCGCGTCGAATCGACGATTTGCTGGGTGCCGATGACCGTGAGCAGGTCGAACAGGTCGGCGCTGTCCGTGCCGACTGCGGGGGTGAACCAGAGCAGTCGTTGTCGGCCGTCCTCACTGAACAGGTTGAGACAGTTGACCTGGATCAGACCGAGCGTCGGGTGGTTGAGGCGTTTGCGGTCGTCTCGCCGGAACGCCACGTCGTGGCGGCCCCAGAGCACGGCGAATTCGGAGGAGAGGTCGAGCAGCGCACGGATCATCGAGCTGACTTCGGCGTCCTTCGCGTCCCGCCTCGCGGCGGCTGCCCGCAGATCAGCGACGAAGGCGCGGGACTGGACCTCGTGGTCGGCTTCCGGGTAGAGCCGCCGGGCTTCGGGGTCGGTGAACCACCGGTACACGAAGCTGGCCCGGGCGCCCCGGAAACCGGACTGGTCTCCGAGCAGGGCCACCGCGAGCGGATTCTGCACCAGAGTGACGTGCAGGTCAGTGATCACCTGCGCAGGTGTCGACGTCAGGCGCTGGAGCAGATCGAGCATGCCGGGGTGTACGTGCGAGGCGGCTCCGCCGTGCACGGGCACCGGGCGACCCGCCAGATGGTAGAGGTGGTCGCGTTCGTCGGCGGTCAGACGCAGCGCCCTGGCCAGGGCGGCAATCATCTGCTCGGACGGCTGGGACCCGGCTCCGCGCTCCAGCTCGTTGTAGTAGTCCACCGATGCCCCGGCAAGCTGGGCGACCTCGTCACGCCGCAGCCCGGGCACCCGGCGACGGGGCCCGGTGGGGAGCCCCACCTCGGCCGGACGGATGCGTTCCCGCCGCGAACGCAGGAAGGAACCCAGTTCGGAGTATTTCGCAGCAACCATGTGCTCCATTCTGTGCTCGGCCGGGGCCACGGACACAGGGGATGACATCCCCTGGTTCCGCCGGTCGGCGCCGCTCACCCTGGAGGCATGAAGACAGCTCCTTCCACCCGTTCCTCGCCGGCCACACGGGTCGCCGTGGTCACCGGAGGATCACGCGGCATCGGCCGGGCGGTCGCCCGGAAACTCGCCCAGGACGGCCTGGCCGTCGTGGTGAACTACGCCCGCGAGGCGGCTGCCGCCGAGGAGACGGTGGCAGCCATCACCGCTCACGGCCGGCGGGCGATCGCGGTTCAGGGCGACGTGGCGGACGAGAACGCGGTCGCCGCACTGTTCGACCAGGCGGAAAAGGAGTTCGGCGGCGTGGATGTCGTCGTCAACTCCGCAGGCAGACTCGCTCTCTCGACCGTTGCCGATCTCGACCTGGCGGTGCTCGACGCTGTGCACCGCACCAACATCCGGGGGACTTTCGTCGTTGCCCGGCAGGCAGCCCGGCGGCTGCGGACGGGCGGCTCGTTCGTGGGGTTCTCGACCTCCGTGGTAGGGACACAGTTCCCGGCCTACGGTGCGTACGCGGCGAGCAAGGGCGCCGTCGAGGCGATGACGCTGATCCTCGCCCGCGAGCTGCGTGGCCGTGACATCACCGTGAACACCGTCGCTCCCGGCCCCACGGCCACGGTTCTGTTCCTCGAAGGCAAGACGGACGACGAGATCGACCGGCTCGCCAAGGCCCCGCCATTGCAGAGGCTGGGCACTCCGGAGGACATCGCCCACGTGGTCGCCTTCCTCACCAGTCCTCAAGGGCACTGGGTGAACGGCCAGATCCTGCGCGCCAACGGCGGCATGGTGTGACGACACAGCCGAACTTCGTGGTCGTCACCGGCGCGTCGAACGGCCTCGGTCACCTCACCGCACAAGCCCTGGCCGAGGTCGGCCACACCGTCCGCGCCGGCATGCGCGCGAGCACTGGCCGCGACAGCTACGCCGTCGCGGCGCTCACCGAGGTGAAGACGGAGCGCGGCTGCGGATAGCCGTGTCCGGATCGTCGGCCTGCCCCCATGGCGAAGGTCCGTTCGGCACCCCATATCGGTCCGAGCCACGGCTGCTTGCTGCGCACGCCCGTCGCTGACCACTCCAGCACCTTCCGGGGAACGGCCACCGGCCTCACCCCTCGGACAGATACTTCCGCCTCCGCGGAAGAATTCGATTCAAGGAGAAGCATCCATGCCTTTCGCTCATTTCAAGGTCCCCGCCGGCACCATCACCGCAGAGGACAAGAAGAAGCTCGTCGAGCGCACCACTGACCTGTACGCGGAGATCTACGGTGAGCGGGCCCGCCCCACCACCGTCGTACTCGTCGACGAAGTCGCCGACGGCGGCTGGGGCGTCGCGGGCAACGTCCTGACCGCCGCCATGCTCAATGGCGACGCCTGACTCCGATCACCGTCCGTGGCCCGGCACCGCAATGCCGGGCCACGGACGGCCAGAACTACCGCAACCTCCGCGCCCGGCCCGACCAGGCGACCATCTTCGCCATCTCAACCACCGCCCGCCGTTCCACACCCTGGAGATCCAGGCGACGGCAGGGTTCTCCGACGACACCGACCACTCGTTCTTCGCCGAGCTGCTGGCCTCGTACGGGCAAAGGCCGAAGACATTCAGTGCTCAAGCTGCCGAGGACCGTCCAAGCGTCGTCAGCCCCTTCGCCCTCGGCAGGACATCGGCGACGACCACTGTGAGCGTTCTGCTCCTGCTGGAGACCCCGTGGCGGCGCTCAGCGCTTGGTGGTTCATGGGGCAGGGCATCAAGCCCGCAACCGTGCCCGGGCTCCTGTTGATCATCGTCGGCGCCATTGTCATGGTGACGAGCGGCGTCGCGGAACAAGCCATGGCCCAGCAGGGCAGACAGCGCAGTACGGGAATACCGCCGTACCCGGCCCACACCCCCGACCCAACCCAGTCTCCACCCGCACTGCGGCACCCGACGTTCCCGGACTCCGCCGGACAGGACCCCGGAGGGGACTGGGCAAGGTACACCGGGGACGAGAGCCCAACGGTCACCCTCACCGCCTATCACGGTGCGGGGGCGTTCGGCACGCTGTTCTTGCGCATGGCGCGCATGCCACGCAACGAGGAAGGGGAGCCGAACGTCGACGGTCCCGCCGAGTCGTGGGCGGACCACGGTCGGCGGCGGTAGGCCGCCCATCCGGGCGTCAAACCCGTAGGGACCGTCAAGGACAGCACCGGGCGCGGCGGGACCGCCCTGGAGTTCGCGGAGGCCAGGAGCGTCGGCAGGGTGATCGTCGACCCGAAGACGAGCTCCATTCTGGAGTACACCTTCACGTGGACTGCGGGAGCCAGCAAGGGCAAGGTCACCCGTCAGACGTACCTGGCGGTGGGCTTCACGGACAAGATCGGCTGACACCGGACCGGCAGGGAGGTCCTCGAACGACGGAGGGCGCCTGGGGGCGTGCAGCGCCCAGGCGCCCTCGGTCCGTTGTTCCCGCTCCTGACGATCAGTGGGCGGTCATGTGGGCGAGGGTCTGCTCGGCGCTGTCGGGGGCGAAGGCGCCGTCGATTCCTTCGGCGGGCTCCCTCGGCCGCTTCGACGGAGCGTGGGATGAGGATCTTCTCGTACGCGGTGACGGCGTCGTCGGCGGTGGCGTGTTCGGCGAGGGCCTGAGCGAGGTCGGCGCCGTCGCGCATGGCGAGGTTGGCGCCCATGCCGGAGAAGGGCGACATCAGGTGGGCGGCGTCGCCCAGCAGGGTGACGCCGGGGGTGGGTTCCCAGGTGTGGGGCACGGGCAGGGCGAACAGGGGGCGGTTGGTGTAGCCGGTGTCGGTGATGTAGCCACGCAGGGCGGGGCTCCAGTCGGCGAACCGGTGCAGAGGGGCGTCGCGGACGGCGGCGGGGTCGGTGAGGTCGACGCCGGCCTGCCGGTGCCAGTCCTGGGGAGTGCGCATGCCGACGTAGACGCGGATGTGGCCGTCGCTGTTGCGCTGGGCGACGAAGCCGAGGTTGTTGTCGAGGGCCATCATCGTGCCGTTCCCGGTCAGGGCGGCCAGTGACGGGTGGCGGGTGTCGTCGGCGTCGTTCAGGCCGGTCTCGACGAAAATGACGCCGGTGTAGTGCGGGACTGCGTCCGTCAGCACGCGGGCGTACGCGGGACCAGGCGCCGTCGGCACCGACGCCGAGGCCGGTCTCGGTGCTGCGGCCGTGGGCGAAGTGCAGGCGGTGGCGGCCGTCGCCGAGCGGTTCGGCGCGCTCCAGCTGTGGCCCCATCGGACGGTGCCGGCGGCGAGGGAGCCGAGCAGCAGGTCGCGGAGCTGCCCGCGGTCGATCTCGGGGTTGCCCTGGCCGTCCTGGGGCGGCGCGGCGTCGAACAGGACGCGGCCCCGGCTCCGGCATGCCGACACCGTGATCGTCCCCGGCTGGGCGGACACCGACGAGGACCCGCCCGCCGATCTCGTCGGCGCGGTGCGTGGCGCACGCCGCGTAGATCGCGAGGATCGGGCACCTCGGCCAGTCGCTGCAGCAGGTCCGGGATCTCCTCGGGTACGGCGCCGGGATGCTCGCTCGCGGAGTTGGTCAAAGGCGAGCGGCGGGATCGGCGCTGACGCGCCGACGGGTACGTTTCATGCGCCCGCGGCGTCCTCGGCCTCCCAGCGCAGCAGGTCGCCCGGCTGGCACTTGAGCACCTCGCAGAGGGCGGCGAGCGTGGTGAAGCGCACCGCCTTGGCGCGGCCGTTCTTGAGTACCGCCAGGTTGGCGGGCGTGATCCCCACGCGCTCCGCGAGCTCGCCCACGGACATCTTCCGCCTGGCCAGCATCACGTCGATGTCGACGGTGATCGGCATCAGATCACCTCGTCCAACTCGGCCTGCATCTGCGCCGCTTCGACGTCGCGCGCGACGGCCTGGGCGAGCAGCATCCGCAGCACGAGCACGATGAGCGCGACCCCCAGGATGGCCAGGCCGATCCCGCCCATGATGACGGTGACGCCCGGATCGTCCCGCTGGCCCGGCGCGTTGACGGCCGTGACCGCGAACCACACGAGGGCAGCCGCCACGATCGCGCCGATCACGCCGTCCACGTACCGGAAGGCGGCGTGGGAGAACACGGTTCCGCGTCGCACCATCGTCACCAGCCGCCATACGCAGACCAGGGCGACCTGGACCGACACCATGCCCAGGATCGTGATCACGCGCAGCGCGGTCAGCGGGAGCGACCCGTCCTCCGGATCGCTGCCGCTGACCAACACCCACACGATCCCTGCCTGTACGAACACGGTGCCGGCGAGCACCACCCCGAGCACGGCGCGCAGCGCACGCACTGCCAGCTTTCCCATGACTCACCCTTCCATCGATTCACAATAGGAATCTATCGAGTTTCGATAGCAAGAACAAGCGCTGAGATGGAAGTGGGCGGCGGACTCCGACCATGGGGGGACACCCCCGGCCCCCTCCCCCGGCATGGCTGCACACGAAGGTTTCTTGGCGAAATTGGCCTCACTCAGCCGCAAATCGGACCAATGGAGGGCGGAACCACCGCGGAGTTCCGTGGTACCGCCCCCGAATCGCTTCCCGGACGCGGCACGCCCGCCAGTCGCCGACCGCTCGCCCCTCCCGTATGCAAAGACAGGTGGGACGCTTAGGGCATGGCCCTTCGACCACGGCCGGACTCCAAGCGTTCCTGGCAGCCGGGTCACGCACCCGCGCTTCTCCTGATTCCGCTGGGGCTGATCGTCACAGTCTGTGTCGTGGATGTGCTGTCTCCGCCGCACGTCCACCTCGGTCCGCTGCTCGTGGCGGCACCCGCGATCACGGTGGCGTTCGCCGGCGCCCGCGTCACGGCCCTGATGGGGGCTCTCGCGGTGGCGGCCCAGGTGCTGATCGGCGTGCTCAGAGGGGTCCTGCCCACCGCCAACATCCAGGCCCAGATCGCCGCCCTCATCGTCGTCTCCAGCATCTGTGTCACCATCTGCGTATTGCGGGACCGGCGTGAGCAGCAGTTGCACCGGGTGCGGTCGGTGGCCGAGGCGGCGCAGAGTGTGCTGCTGCAGCCACTGCCCACCCACACCGGCCCGCTGCGGATCGCCGGCCTGTACATCCCCGCCGAGGAAGAGGCCGACCTGGGCGGAGACCTTTACGCCGCCGCACGTACCGCCGACCACAGCACCCGGCTCCTCATCGGCGATGTGCGCGGCAGCGGCCTGGCCGCGATCAACAACGCCGCCCTGCTGCTGGGCGCCTTCCGCGCGGCCGCCCATCGGCAGGCCACCCTCCCCCGCCTAGCCGTCCACCTGGACGCCGCGTTCCGTTGGGACACCAGCCAGTGGCGATCACGGGCGGAGCCGGACACCAACGAGGACTTCGCCACCGCCACACTGCTCGACATCCCCGACCACGAGCCGGTCGTCCACCTCATCACCTGCGGCCACCCACCGCCGATCCTCCTGCGCGGCAGTCGGCTCACCCCTCTCACGGCCGAGGCGAGCCACCTCCCGATCGGATTCGGCGGGGTCTTCGGCATCACCGGCTACGACGTCGAGACCTTCCCGTTCGAGGTAGGCGACCTGCTACTCCTCTACACCGACGGCGTCATCGAAGCACGCAACGCCGACGGACTCTTCTATCCCTTCACCGAGCGGGCGCCCGAGTGGACCAAGGACGACCCCGACGAACTCCTTCGCCACCTCCAGGACGACCTGCTGGCCTACGTCCACGGACACCTCGACGACGACGCGGCCGCAGTCGCCATTCGCCGCCTGGCCGTCTGAACCCCGGCCACCTGGGCCGTCCGCGCGGCCGCCGGAATCCGCTCATCCTCGCCCCGGCCAAGACGTGTCAGCCCAGGGAGTGATGGCATGCCTCCCTTCCTGCTCGGCGACCTTGCCCGGGAACGGGTGCGCAGCTCGGGCGGGCAGACGAATCGTGGCGCCTTGGCCCGATGCTTACGCGCCGTTTCGGCTCAGCACAGGTGCTGGGCTCTTCCCGGTTTGAGAGTCTGAGGCGACCCGAGTCCGAGGACTCAAGCCCGAAGGACTCAAACGACGTGACTGGCACTCTTGAGCCCACGGAATCCAGGCCCCCGCAGCTCTGGCAGGTCGACTGCAAGCTCATGGAAGAGCCGACCCCAGGTCATGCCTTTTCCGCTTGACGGTGACCAACGACTCAGACGTACCGGTGCAGCGGTGGACGGTGTCCTCAGCCTGCCAGTCGGCATGCATGCCTATGGAGAAGGCACCGAGTTCGACATTCACCCCGAGCCCTCCGTGGCGCACGGCCCGCCGAGTCTGTTCGAGGTGGACTGCCTGGGGGACGCCTACTGGTGTTCGGCCACATGGAGAACGGCGTTGTCGACGGTGACGCCGAGGACGCCGGCGTCCAGCCGCTCGCGGTGGCCGAGGCCGACGGCATCCCCCATCTCGTAGGCGTCGGGCCGCCGGAACGCTGCGCGGACACAACGCGCCAGGACTGACCGCAGTGACCGCGGCCAAGGTCGTCATCGACGCCGACGCCCCCGAAGTAGCGGTCGGCGTCGACGGCGAATCCCGCTCCGTCCGCACGCCGGTCACCTGTCGTATCCAGCCGACCGATCTACGCGTCCACGTGCCACGCCACCGCCCCGGAGTGCCTGACACGAAGCCGTCAAGGGACTGGCGCACCCTGCTCCGACTGGCATTCGGACGCCGCCCACCCCGGCGCCCCGGACGGTGACATGGTCCAGACGCTGCCGCGTCGGCACTCGGCCGGTGGCCAGATCACGGTCATCCCACAGCAGAGCAGTGTTCCGGCCCGATGGCGTATTTCCCTCTATGGTGGGAGATCACCCGACGGCCGTCCGTGTCGAGGCAGGCAGCACATGTGGGAACCGCAGATCGACTACGCGGAGGTCTTCCGTGCCCTGCCCGGCATGGTGGCGCTGCTGACGCCCGATCTCGTGTACGCCGATGCCAATGAGGACTTCCAGCGGCTGGCCGGTCGAACCCGCGAGCAGCTGGTGGGCCGCTATATTTTCGACGTCTTCCCCGAGAACCCGAACGATCCGGCTGCCGCCGGCATGCGTGAGACCCGGGAGTCGATGCTGCGCGCGGTGGCCACCGGCGAGCGCGACACCATGGCGGTCATCCGGTACGACATCGAGGATCCGCAGCGGCCCGGCCATTGGGAGGAGCACTTCTGGAGCCCGGTCAACGCGCCCGTCCTCGACCCCGACGGGCGCGTGGTACTCATCGTGCACCGGGTCGAGGAGGTCACCGAACTGATCCGCGCCCGCGGCGGAACCGGAGGCAGCGACCGCCAGGCCCGGGTGCTGGAAGCCGAGCTCTACACCCGCTCCCGCGAATTGCAGGAAGTCAACGAACGCCTACGCCGGTCCCACGCCCATGAACGCGAAGTCGCCCTGGCCCTGCAGGAAGCGATGATGCCCGCCCCCGTCCCCGTCGGGCGCCACCGGGCGGCCGTGCGCTACCGGCCCGCCATCAGTGCCTTGAATGTGTGCGGCGACTGGTACGACCTGGTCGACCTGCCGGGCGACCGCCTCGCCATCGCCGTCGGCGACGTCGTCGGCCACGGCCTCAAGGCCGCCTGCGTCATGGGACAGCTGCGCAGTGCACTGAGCGCAGCCGCCAGAGTCGCCGACGGCCCGGCCCGGGCCCTGGAGGTTCTCGGCCTGTACGCCCGCTTCGTCGAGGGCGCCGAGTCGGCCACCGCGGTGAAGGTCTTCATCGACTGGGACAGCAACACCATCAGCTACAGCAGCGCCGGCCATCCGCCACCCGCCCTGCTCGATCCCGACGGCGCCGTGACCTTCCTCGACCAGGCCACCGACCCGCCGCTCGGAGCCCGCCCCGAGCACGTCCCGCGCCCCGAAGCCACCATGTCCTTCGCTGACGGCGCCACCCTCGTCCTGTACACCGACGGCCTGATCGAACGCCGTACCGAGGACATCGACACCGGTCTGGCCCGCCTCACCGACTCCCTGACCCGCCACCGCCTCGCCGACCCCGAAGCCCTGGCCGACGCCCTCCTGGCCGGCCTCCTGCCGGCCGAGGGCAACACCGACGACATCGCCCTGGTCGTCATCCGCCTGTGACCCGCCTCCTCCCCCGCCACAGCCACACCCCGCCCGCCCCCAATGACTTAGCCGCCGGCGTGATGCCCAGGACCGGCCAGTTGCTACCGCCCAGGCGCAGGTCGGTGGCGAGGACTCGCACGATCAGCACAGCGGGGAGCAGGATCGAGAGCACGGCGCGCAGGACACCGGCCACGGACCCCGGGCACAGGCAAGAGCGCCGGTGCGGGACGGGGCCGGGCTCTGCAAAGTAGAAACGGGTGGCGCGGTCCATGAGGCGGACGGTGGCCCGCTCGTACGACGTCGCCATGTACGGCATCCAGACGAGCGGTGCCACCAGGCCGACGACGAAGATCACGCCCAGCAGCAGCCAGCGGGCCGCCTGGACCAGTCGGGGGTGACGTCCGGTGGCCTGGTCCGGGGTGATCAGACCGAGCAGACGGGCCACACGCAGGACCAGGTTCCACAGGGTGACGAACCTGCGCGGGCGGCCACCGGGCGCGGGGCCTGCGTCGGCGGTGTCTTGAACCCGCCGGGACACCCCCGTCCGGCCCCCGTCGCGGGCGTCCAGCGCCGCATCGGCCCGCGACATCGTCGTAGACCCCCTGGAGGACGAGGAGTTCGGCCCCGCGCTCGCGGGTGGTGGGGTCGCGGCCGTCCAGGGCGGCGAGTTCCAGCATTGTGCGAGCTTGGCGGAGAAGGGCGGCGCAGAACGCGACTGGGACGAGGAGCATGAACGGGCCGCCGACAAAGGCGCCCTCAGTCACAGTGGCGCGAGTGCCCCGGGAAACCACCCTGGCGCGCAGGGCGGCGGGATCGGCCTCGGGGAGAGCGGCCACCGTCCGGTGGGCCACGGGGCCCAGTCGCCGTACCGCGAACAGAGCCAGGACCTCAGGGAGATGTCCGGGATCGGCGAGTATCTCCCGCAGGAGGGACCGGGCGAGGCCGGGCTCCATTGCGGGGTCGGCGGTCAATACCTCAGCGCCCTCCCGGCCTCAGCCTTCACCTTGCCGGACAGCTCATGCGTGCTGCGTGCGGTGCCCGTACCTGACTTGCCGGCCGGTACCTTCGAGACGGTGACGACGACCGTGTCGAGGAGATTGCCGCCGGAGTCCTTGAAGTTGACCTGGACGGCGAACGACTTGGTGGAGTCCCCGGTGTTCTCCGCCGTGACCTCGACTGTCGTCCGTCCGTCGGAGGCAGTTGCCGGGGCGCCGAGCCGCACGTCGCCTCGCGCATCGACGCCACCCTTGATCTTGTCGAGCGTGCGTCCCGCCTCCGCGGTCGCCGACGCGAGCGCCTCGGAAGCCTGCGAGGCAAGGGAGGAGACCGCGGCCGTGGCCTGGCCCCCCACCGACTTGGCCGCGGAGGCGGCCTTGCTCACGGCGGAAGACGGGCTGCCGTCGTCCGAGCAGGCGGCCAGCGCGGCAGCCATGATCGCCGTGAGGATCACGCCCGTGGCCCAGCGCGTGCGGT
Organism: Streptomyces sp. TLI_185; assembly: GCF_003814765.1. Classification (NCBI taxonomy): domain Bacteria; kingdom Bacillati; phylum Actinomycetota; class Actinomycetes; order Kitasatosporales; family Streptomycetaceae; genus Streptomyces; species Streptomyces sp. TLI_185. The sequence continues at coordinate 10,055,459 of NZ_RKRB01000001.1, read as the reverse complement.
GAGGGGCCATGTCTCCTCCAGCTTCGGGCGCCTCGATGTCCTTCCAGTGAAAGGCCGTCAGCAGACATCCGCATGCGGGGCAACCCAATCGGCGCAGCCTGACCTGGGATGAAAGTGTGATGGCTTCTTCCGATCCCGCGTTTGTCCTTGCTGCTCTACAAGGGGCGTACTGGCTCAGCTCGCCGATGCACACCGCGGACGAGCGCCGGCCATGTACTCAGTAGGCACTCGCGCGTCTTCCGTCGTCGGGAGGGCAACGTTTCGGCGGGTCGTGGGTAGCCATGCCAACTGAACTCGCACTGCCGTGACCAACCGCCGACCCAGCTCTTGGTGTTGCGGGTCAGGACGTTGGTGGCGGCGCATAGTGGTGGGCAAGGTTGGTGGCGAGGTCGCGGAGGTGAGCCCTGGCTTCGGTGGGGCCGTGCACAGTGATGGCGCTTCCGAACGGCAGTAGTGCTCGCACGTCCTCCAGGTGCAGGAAGCGGATTGTTACCTTGTGACCGGTGGCGGATTCCTCATGGTCGTCCCGGACGAGTCGTTGGCCAAGGATCCGTTGCGCTCGCTCGATCTGTGTGTGGTCGATGGTGGCGCTGACCTCTATCGCATGGTTGTGTTCCCACTGATCAACGAGCGCTGCAGCGACGGTGGCCAGGGTCTGGTTCTCGCGGATCCGTCGTGGCTGGTCGACTTCTTTCCACGCCGTGATCCGTTCGAGTCGGTACATCCGTGGCACTCGGGCACAGTCGGCGACGAGGTACCAGATGCCCGCCTTGGCGAACAGCCCGTAGGGATCCACGACCAGGACGCGTAGGCATGATTCGTGGGGGCTGTCGTACTCGATCCGTAGCCGGCGACCTCGCCGCACTGCGCCGATCAGCGAAGCCGGAGTCGTGCCGGAAGTATGTGCCTGGAGCCAGGGACGGCTGTCCACGTGCACCACGTCGGTGAGCGGCAGGAGCTCCTGAACTCGACGTGACTGTGTAGCAGCGATCTTGGAGAGCGCGCGCCGGCTTTCGACGGATGCGTTGAGCTCCGCACGTTGTTTCTCATCCAGCCCGGTGAGCGACAGATGATCGCGCTCGCCCGGTGTGAGTCGCGTGAGGTCGAGCCCGGACCCGGGCAGCATGCTCACGCCTCCGAGGCGGCCCCGTTGTGCGGTCACCGGTAGACCGGCGTCGCGGAGCCAGTTCAGGTCCCGGGTGATGGTTCGAAGGGACACCCCGAGCTCCGAGGCAAGTTCCTGTGTGGTCACGGCATTCCTCGATGCCAGGAGCAGCATCAGGGAGAAGAAGCGGTCTGGGGTCACACACCAAGTTTTTCAGGAATTGCGACATGATGCGGCGCATATCCCGGTCAGGCTGGCGGATGCGTACCCACGACCTGCGAGAAGGAAGAACCATGACCACATCCGTCGTGTCCATCGTCTATGTGAACGACGCTCCCGCCGCGGCACGTTTCTACGGCGACCTCCTCGACATGAGCCCCTCGTTCGAGACGCCGGGATACATCACCTTCGACCTCGGGCCAGGCGCTGACCTCGCCGTGTGGTCCGGCCGGTTCGAGAATCTGTCAGCGGACGTCCCGCGTACCAGTGAGGTGTGTCTGGCCACCGACGGTGGGCCCGACGAGGTCAATGCGATCTTCAAGCAGTGGCAGTCCAAGGGCGTCACGATCCTGCAGGAGCCAAATGATGCGGGGTTCGGGCTGACCTTCCTCGCAGCCGATCCTGACGGCAACCGTATCCGCGTCGCACCGCGGGACTGAAAGGCCACAGTCAGGGCAGGCGCACACGATGGGTGTCGCGCCTGCCGTCGTCTGACTTCGTAAGGACGACGAGTGCCCCACGCGAATGCGCCCCTGAGCGTCGAGGCCGTAGGCGGCTCGTGAAGCGGTGCCAGACACGTCCCATCACCCACGTCGCACGTCGCCGCTGAGATGGGCGTATCCCGCGCATGCGCGCGAAAGTGGGTAAATCGCTGGCGGCTACACGGTGATGCGGGATTGCAAGACCGGCCGTCGAGCCCGCACCGGAGTCCGAACGCGACACCAGCATCGGCCATCGAGCAGATCGAGTCCTGGCGCCGCGAGCACAAGTGGTCCGCGCAACGGATCACCGACGAACTTGTCAGCATCGGTTTTTGTGATCGACCAACGGACTGTCAGTCGACACCTGATCCGGCTCGGCCTCGGCAAACGCCGCTTCATCGACCCAGGCGGCGAGAACAACCGGAAGCCGGGAAAGATCACCGCCCGATGGTCCGGACACATGGTGCACCTGGATGTGAAGAAGGTCGGCCGGGGCGAAGCGCGGCAACGTCTACCTGCACTCCGTCGTCGATGGATTCTCACGGCTCGCCTACACAGAACCGCTGGGCGATGAGAAGGGCGCAACGGCTGTTGCCTTCTCGCCCGAGCGAAAGGTCCGGGTCGCCGCCCACGGCATCAACCACAACGTCGAACCCTCATACATCTAGCTCTGCTCTGCCAGGAGTTCCAGCGCCCGCCACGGGTCATCGGCAGGCACCCTGCCGCCCTGCACCATCCGGTCGATCGCTCCTCGTACGACGGCCGCCGTCTCCACCGGCACAGCCGCACTCCGAACACCGTCTCCAGCGGCGCCGTCCCTACCCGATTCGGTTCCCCGGAGGCCGCATCAAACCAAACGTCAGCCAGCTCGCCCAGGTGCCGCTCGAAGACAGCGAGGATCACACCTAGCGCCGTCGCACTGTTGCCAACCTTGTAGGGCCCGGGAGGCCTTCGGCGCATCGAGCACCGGCTCGTACTACTCCAGTGCGGCCACCCACCGCTGGTCCGTCCTCGCCGTAGACCGGGCTGCATCGAACGCGGCCTCCGCCAGCTCCAGCTTGTCGGGCGGGAACATGAACTGCACGCTGGCGAAGTCGAGGTTGGCCTCCCCCAGAGAGGCGACGTCCACCTTCTCCAGCAGATCCAGCGTCTTGTCGTCCAGGCCCGTGTATTGCCGCCACTCCACCGATTCCAGCTCGTCGTACAGCTCCTTGGGGATCGCCGGGTCGTCCTGGCCCGCGATGGCGTTGTGGGAGAGCTGGAGCACGATCTGCCGCTGGCGGGGCAGCGGCTCATCGATCTGCATCCACCACGCCGCTCTGGCCATCTGACCTACGCCCTTCGGTGGATGGCAGCTTGGCATGACCAGCATGCCCATCACCAAGGGGGGTTCTGCCGGCGCGTAGAAGGCGAACACGCTGACCGTCATCGAGCCGTGGCGGTCGAGTAATTTTCCATGGCCGGAAAATGGTTGGTATTCAGGTATCCCCCTTGCACAAAGCGGCATTTCATGGCCTCCCCCAGACACGGATACGGTCCGATTCATGGAGTGGAATTTTCTGACGGTTGAAAATCTGACGGCTGCCCTGCGCGCCGGTGAAGTGACGTCGGCGGAACTGACCGACGGGGCGATCGCCCGTATTGAGCGGGACGACAAGGCGATCAACGCGATCTGTGTGCCGGACTTCGACCGTGCACGGGTCGCCGCGCGCGAGGCCGACCAGGCCCGCGCACGCGGTGAGGACCGGCCGCTGCTCGGCATTCCGGTGACGGTCAAGGAGTCCTACAACATCGCCGGGCTGCCCACGACCTGGGGCATACCACTGCACCAGAACTTCGTGCCGGCCGAGGACGCAGTGCAGGTGTCGCGGCTGAAGGCCGCAGGCGCGGTGGTGCTCGGCAAGACCAATGTGCCCTTGAGACTGCAGGATGTGCAGAGCTTCAACGACATCTACGGCACCACCAACAACCCGTGGGATCACAGCCGCACGCCGGGCGGTTCCTCCGGCGGATCAGCGGCGGCCTTGGCGTCCGGCTTCGGTGCGCTGTCCATCGGCTCCGACATCGGCGGTTCATTGCGCACCCCCGCGCATTTCTGCGGTGTCTACGCACACAAGCCGACACTCGGACTGGCGGCGACCCGCGGCATGGTCCCGCCGCCCGCCCCGGCGTTGCCGGCCGAGCCCGACCTCGCCGTCGTCGGTCCGATGGCGCGCAGCGCCCGCGACCTCACGCTCCTGCTCGACGTCATGGCCGGACCGGACCCGCTGACGCTCGGTGTGGCGCACGACTTGCGGTTGCCGCCCCCGCGCCACGAGCAGCTCTGCGACTTCCGGGTCCTGGTCCTCGACGAACATCCGCTCATTCCGACCGGGTCCGCTGTGCGGGCAGGCGTGAACCGGGTGGCCGACGCGCTTGTCGACGGCGGCGCCCGCGTCGAACGGCACAGTCCGCTGCTGCCCGGCCTCACCGAAGCCGCCGTGCTCTACACGCAGTTCCTGTTTGCGAACTCTGCTGCGCGTTTGCCCGTCGACGTGTACGAGCAGCTGCGCACCCATGCCGCAGGACTGAGCGCAGACGACCGGAGTCTCGATGCGGCGCGGCTGCGCGGCATGGTGTTCAGCCACCGCGACTGGATCGAGGCGGACAGCCGTCGTGAGCTCCACCGCCACGGTTGGCGGCAGCTCTTCGCGGAGTTCGACGCCGTGGTGTGTCCCATCACGCCCACTCCCGCTTTTCCACACGACCAGAACCCCGATCCGATGAGTCGCCGGCTCGACATCGACGGCGTCGAGTACCCGTATCTCGACCAACTCGTCTGGGCCGGCCTGGCCACCATGCCCGGCCTGCCCGCCACGGCCGTACCCACGGGCCGGTCCCCCGAGGGTCTGCCGGTGGGCGTGCAGCTCATCGGTCCGATGTTCGAGGACCGCACCCCGCTGCGGCTGGCCGAACTGCTCGAGCAGGAGCTCGGCGGCTTCCAGGCACCGAAGTAGGGAGTACTCCTGGGCGTCCGGCGACGGCGAGGCGGGATCACGACGAGGTCCTCCCAAGCTCGCAGTCCTGAAGCACGGCAATGGCGCCCCCGTTGCGGGGCGTCAAGCGAGGCCGAACCAGCCGAGCACTGTCTGGACCGGAAGGATGGTGGACATGCCGCCGACTCCGACGACCACGGCGGTGGACGCAATGCGGTAGCGGGGGCCGTTGGCGGCAGGGCCGAGGACGGAGCGGCGGTTGGTCAGCACCAGGAGCTAGACCAGGACGACGGGGCTGATCAGGCCCTGGAATACCTGGGATCCGATGCGCAGTTGAATGACGTCGACCGGTGTCATGGCGACCGCGGCGCCGAGCACGATCTGGGCCGTGAACGGGCCCAGGAAGAGCGGGGCGTTGCGGAAGCTGAGGGAGACGGAGCGTTCCACGCCGGCGGCCTCGCCCATGGCGTAGCCGGCCGAGAGCGGGATGACGGCTCCGGCCAGGGCGGAGGCGCCGGCTCATAGGGCTGAAGTGGCCGTCGGCTGACGGCGCCCACGCGTTCCGGCGGTCAGCGGGCCCTCGCCGTTGTCCGCATCGCGCGCGACGGTCCGTGCCCCGTGCGAGACCGTGCGCCGGTCACGGGGCGCAGGCGGACACGGGCGTCCAGGCCACCGCCGGGAGCGGAGTCGAGGGTGATCTCGCCGCCGGAGGCGTGGACGAGGTGGCGGACGATGGGCAGGCCGAGTCCCGTGCCGTCGTGGTGGGAGTCGGAGGAACGCCGGAAGCGGTCGAAGGCGCGTGCGCGGTCGGTTTCGCTCATCCCGGGCCCCTGGTCGACGGCATGGAATTCGGTTTGGGGGGTGCGGGCGAGTGTGATGGTGGTGCCGGGCGGGGACACGCGCAGGGCGTTGGCGACCAGGGCCGGGCCTCCAGGGGATGGCTATGACCCTAGGAACCCGCCCTCCAGAGCGAGCCCGGCAAATGGAGAGCGGAAGACCAGGAAACGACCAATGTTTCGAAGGACGACGACCGGCCATACCGGTGCGGGCCGCCGCCGTCCCGGCGGTCAGGTCGCGCGGGGCAGCCTGACTTCGAAAAGCGCGCCGCCATCCGGTGCCTGACCCACCGTCAGCGTTCCACCGTGACGTTCTACGACGTCGCGGGCGATGGCCAGGCCCAGGCCTGCGCCTCCGTCGTCGCGGGTGCGGGCCTCGTCGAGGCGGACGAAGCGCTCGAAAATGCGAGCGCGGTCGGCTTCGGGGACGCCCGGGCCGTCGTCGGTGACGGTGAGCACCGCATCCGTGCCGGCGGCGCGCAGCTCGACGTCGACCGTCGAGGTGGCGTGGCGTTGGGCGTTGTCGAGGAGATTGCCCAGTACACGGGCCAACTGGCTTCGGCTGCCGCTGACTTCGAGGGGTGCGTCGTTGACGGTGACGCCTGGAGCGATGCGGTCGGTGGTGCCGCGTTCGGCTTGTTCCTGGCGGACGAGGGCCGCCAGGTCGACCCGGCCGCCGGTGGGGCGCTCCCCCGCGTCGAGGCGGGCCAGCAGGAGCAGGTCGGCCGCCAGGTGCTGGAGGCGGACGACGTCTTGCAACACCTCCTCGACGTCCAGGAGCTCGGAGTGCGCGACCGCGACCTCCAGCTGGGTGCGCAGGGACGCGATGGGGCTGCGCAGTTCGTGGGAGGCGTCGGCGACGAAACGGTGCTGGCGCTCGACGGACTGCTCCAGCGCGGTCAGGGTCTCGTTGGTGGTGGCGGCGAGCCGGGCGATCTCGTCGTGCGAGTCGGGCTGGGGCACGCGCCGGGAGAGGTCGCCGCTGGCGGTGATCTCGCTCATCTCGGCGCGGATGCCCTCCACCGGACGCAGCGCCCGGCGGGTGACCAGCCAGGTCACGCCCGCGACCACTACGAGCAGGAACGGCAGGCCGATCAGCATCGCCCGGGTGACCTGGTCCACGGTGGCCTGCTCGTCCTCGAGCGAGGTGCCGGCGTAGACGGTGTAGGTGCGGCCGTGGTAGGTCGTGCCCTGGACGGCGGCGAAGCTGTACTCGCGGGTTTCGTCGTCGAGCCGCACGGCGAGGGTCTTGCGGTCCACGTCGGTGCCGACCTTGCCGCGGGCCGGGGTGCTGTCGTGGTCGTCGTCGCCGTCGCTGTCGGACGAGGTGCTCGAGGCGGTGGTCTCGGGAGCCGGCGCGTAGTCCGGGACGACACCGCGTCCGTGCAGGTCCTCACCGGCGGCCACGACCTTGCCCGTGGAGTCGACGACCTGCACGAGCCGGTCGTCCTCGTCGGGCAGGTCCAGGGAGCCGAAGTTCCCGTTGAGCGCCGCATGCGCGCCCGCCACCGTGCGGGCGGTGATCTCGGACTGCAGGCTCGCCCGGCCGGTGAGGTTGTGGCGCAGTACGGCAACCACGGCGACGCCCGCGACGACAAGGGCAACGGCGACGACGAGGGTCGCGGCGAGCGCGGCACGGGAGCGGACGGAGGCGAACGGTCTACGCATGGGAACCGCCGTCGCGCTCCAGGCGGTACCCGGCGCCGCGCACGGTCGTGATGGAGCGCCGCCCGAAGGGGACGTCGAGCTTGCGGCGCAGGGTGCTGACGTAGACCTCGACGATGTTCGGGTCGCCGTCGTAGGCGAAGTCCCACACGTGGGCGAGGATGTCCGCCTTCGACACGACCCGGCCGGCGTGCAGCGCGAGGTGCTCCAGGACCGCGAACTCCTTTGCCGTGAGTACGACTTCGGTTCCGGCCCGCTCTACGCGCCTGGCGCCGGGGTCGACGGTCAGGTCCCCGATCCGCAGCGCCTGGGCGGCGGCTCGGGTACGGCGGCGCAGCAGGGCACGGATGCGAGCCTGCAGGACGACGTACGAGAACGGCTTGGTGAGGTAGTCGTCCGCGCCGGTGTCCAGGCCCTCGGCCTCGTCGTACTCGCCGTCCTTCGCGGTGAGCATGAGGATCGGCGTCTCGTCGCCGGCCGCCCGCAGCCGGTCGCAGACCCGGTAGCCGTTCAGGCCGGGCAGCATGATGTCCAGGACGATCAGGTCGTACTCCTGCTCCTGCGCCAGGTGCAGACCGCTGACACCGTCGTGGGCCACGTCCACGGCGAAGCCCTCGGCGGACAGGCCCCGGGCGAGGGCGGTGGCGAGGCGTTTCTCGTCCTCCACGATCAGCAGGCGCATGTCCACAGCGTCTCAGACCCATGCTGAAGTGATCTTCAGGAAGCTTCAGCGTGGCTTCAGGGCCGCCCACGCAGGGTGGTTCACGTCGGGCCGACCACCACCGGCCCCTCCGCTCTGAGGAAAGGACCACCCACGATGAAGGCTCTCAAGCGCCCCCTGACCGGTCGTCGACGTACCGTCACCGCCCTGCTCGCGGCCACCGTGCTGCTCGGTGGCGCAGGTGCCGCGACCGCGGTGGCCGTCGCCGACGACGGCGACCACGACAGCACGCTCGCCACGAGCAGCAGGACCGACTTGAAGCAGGCCGCCGACACGGCCCGGAAGTCGGTCGCGGGCACGGTCACCTCCGTCGACCTGGAGGGACAACAGGGCAAGGCCGTCTGGAAGGTCGACATCGTCACCGACAAGGGTGTGGAGCACGAGGTCACGGTGAATGCCGCCGACGGCGAGCTCTCTGGCAGCAAGGTCGACCAGGACGATGACCGTGACGCCGACGCGGCCCTGGCGAAGTCCCCCAGGATTGACCTCGGCCAGGCTGTGGATGCCGCGCTCACCAAGGTGCCGGGCGCGGCGTCGTCTGCCGAGTTGGACGACGACAACGCCCGGACGGCCGCCTGGCACGTCGACGTCACCGACGCCAACGGCGCCGACCACGAGGTCACCGTCGACGCTCGGTCCGGCAAGGTCGCGGCCGCCCACACCGACCACGACGACAGCGGCCACTCGGACGGAAACGGCCCGAGCGACGACCGTACCGATGGCTGACTCGCCGTCCCCGCGTACCGGCACCCGGGGGGGCGGTCGGTCTACGCGCCGGAGAGTGCGCTGACGCCGGTCCGGGTGCCGACGTACACGTGGTCCCCGGAGAGCACGGGCGAGGCGAAGTTCGGCAGGTCGCCCACCGCCAGGTGCTGCCGGACCCGGCCGGTGTCCGGGTCGAGGGCGTACAGCGTGCCGGCCTCGAAGTCGGTGACCCAGACCGCGCCGCCGCCGATCACGGGCGAGCCCGCCCGCCGCAGCGCCGTCCGCCAGCCGGTGGTCATCGTGCCGTCCGCCCGGACCGTCAGCTGCAGCAGCCCGTCCGAGCAGGGCACGTAGACGGTGCTGCCGGTGAAAGCCGCCGCTCCGTACGCGGGGCAGGCTTCGGTCTGCGTGAGCTGCCCGCCGATGCCGCCGAGGTGGGCGGCGGCCAGCAGGTAGGCGGTGCCGCTCTTGCCGACCATCAGGACGTAGCGGCCGATCCGCACCGGGGTGAGGGAGCCCAGGTCGGCATCGGCCGCGTTGTCCCGCCCCCAGTCGGAGGGGGCGAAGTAGTCGGTGCGGTGCAGACCGGCCGAGAGCGCCAGGACGGAGTCCGTGCCGTCGTAACTCCCGCCGGTGGACTCGCCGTTGCCGACGGACACCAGGAGCCGTCCGCCGTCGACCACTGGACCGCCCGGTGCCCAGATGCCGCCCATGCGGTGGGTGGGCAGGGTGTACGAGGTGACAGGACCCGAGCCTGTCACCGCGACCGAGACGACGGAACCCCGGTAGGACCCGCAGTCGCCGTACAACCCGCCGTACGCGATGTACACCCGGCCCGCCAGCAGGGCGAGCGCGGCACGCTGCTGATGGGCCGATCGGTCGCCGGCCGGGGACTCCACCTCGCGGTCGACCTTCTCGCGGCCCGTGGCCAGGTCCAGCCCCACCAGGCGGTGGCGCCCGCCGACGGTCTCGGCGACCGCGAAGACGAGCCCGGTGGAGGCGTCGTACACGGGCGTGCCGGTGATTCCCAGCGGGTCGATGTTCCCGCACCCCAGGCCGGATCGCGGCTGCGGTGTGCCAACGTGGCGGTGCCACAGGACGCGGCCGGTGTCCGGAGCCAGGGCGTAGACGGTGTCGTTCTCGGTGGCGGCGACCACCGTGCCGCGCACCACGAGCGGCTGGCCGTACACCGCGCCGTCCAGCCGGGCCGTCCACGCCGGCCGGAGCGTACCGAGCGCCGGTGTGCCAGGGGCGTACCCGCTGCGCAGTCCGTCACGGTGGTACGTCGTCCAGTCCGCCTGCCCGGCCGGTGCCGCCGACCGGCTCTGCGGGGGCAGCGAACGCGGGGCCGGTACGGGGCTGTCCTCCCCCGTCGAACACCCGGCGGCGAGCAGACCGCCGCACAGCATCACCGCCGCGAGCCGCCGCACCATCACCGTCGCCCCTTTCGCCGCCGAGGAGACCGAGACGGGTCTCCTCTTCTCCACTGTGCCCGGCATGCGTCCGCAGCGCCCGCCGGTTCTCCGCGAGAGCGCTACGAGGCACCAACTCTCTTCCCTACAGGGCGGTTTGACCAGGCGGACAGCAACGGCCGGTCAAGGCGACCGACCGGCAGCAGGCTGTCCCTTACGGCAGTCCCGGCCCTCGTCTGCCCTTTCAGTCCTACAAGATGTAGGGTTCTGTCGCCCTACAAGGCGCAGGGCGAGGCGGACGGCACACACGCGGGAAGAGACATGAACAAAGTACCGCGGCCGAGATCCAGGCCGAGATCGGCGATCCGCCCGGCGAGACCGGGCACAGGGCCCTTGACCGCCTCAAGGCGCAGGGTCTCGTCCCGTACGGCTCTCGATCCGACGACGCCTACACTCCGGTGAGGAACCCCGCCGAGGCGAACGCATGGATCATGCGGCATGCCCTCGACCGTCAGCCCGCCACCACCGACCGATGCACCACCTACGGGGACCCACCCCGCCTCGGGCGCCGCAGACCTCCGGCTGGCGCTCGGTCGGACTACACGGTAGAAGAGGTCGGGCACGCGAGGGGCCTCCCCACCCCTCGTCCCCACCTGCACCGATCCCACCGCCCACTCCCCAAGGTGACACCCAGTCATGACCGCCCAGCATCAGTCGGCCCTGATCCCTCGCCGGCGCACCACCCCCGCACAACCACCCGTCCCCTCCCGGCTGCGGGCGCGGGCAGCCGCGTTCACCGTCTGGTACCTGCGGCTGATCGCCCTGCTCAACATAGCGGCGGTCGTGTCCGTGCCGTTCCGGCGCGAGGTCGACGAGCACAACACCGGCCGGATCTACGCCTCCCACACCTCGCACCGGTTCCACGCGCACCACGCGGGTGAGTACTTCACGCCGTACCTGGCCACCGCCGGCCTGGTCTCGGCCGCGCTCGCGATCTTCCTGTCGATGGTGATGCGGCGCAGGAAGCGGGCCGCCTGGACGGTCAACATGGCCCTCGCCGGGCCGCTGTTCACGCTGTACGCCGTCGCGCTGACCCAGAACCCGTTTCGCGCGCACGTCTTCAACTGGGCGTCGGCCCTGCTCACCGGCCTTTTCGTGGCCGCGCTGCTGATCGGGCGCCGGGAGTTCAAGGCGGTCGGGGACCCGTCCAACCCGAAGCTGGCGCTCGCCTTCGGAGCGGGCGGCATCCTGGTCAGCGGCACCATCGGCACGCTGCTGGTCGGCGCGACCAACAAACTGCACGGCGCCACGCTGTTCGACAAGGTCGCGTACACGCTGCTGCGGGGCATCAGCGTCGGCCCGCTCGCCGACCGCGTGAGTGCCGTGCAGGCGCCCCGCTGGGTCGACGTCATCGTCAACATCATGGTTGCGGCGACCTTCTGCCTCGTCCTGTACGTCTGCTTCCGCTCGCCCCGCGGCCGGGACCTGCTCGGTGCGGAGGACGAGGAGCGGCTGCGCGCGCTGCTCGACCGGCACGGCGAGCGCGATTCCCTCGGCTACTTCGTGCTCCGCCGCGACAAGGTGGTCATCTGGTCGCCGACCGGCAAGGCCGCCGTCGCCTACCGTGTGGTCGGCGGCGTCAGCCTCGCCTCCGGCGACCCGATCGGCGACCCGGAGGCATGGCCCGGCGCCATCGACGCCTGGCTCGCCGAGGCCCGCCGTCACGCCTGGACGCCCGCCGTGATGGGCGCGAGCGAGGAGGCCGGCACGATCTACGCCCGGCACGGCCTGGACGCCCTCGAACTCGGCGACGAGGCCATCGTGGATCTCTCCGACTTCACCCTCGACGGCCGCGCCATGCGCGTCGTACGTCAGGCGCACAACCGGGTGCGGCGGGCCGGGTACACCGTGCGTATCCGCCGCCACGGCGACATCCCCGACGCCGAGATGGCCACGCTGGTCGAACGGGCCGACCACTGGCGCGACGGCGCGACCGAGCGCGGCTTCTCCATGGCGCTCGGCCGGCTCGGCGATCCCGGCGACGGGTGCTGCGTGATGCTGGAGTGCCGGGACGCCGAAGACGAGCTGCGGGCGCTGCTGAGTTTCGTGCCCTGGGGCGAGCACGGACTGTCGCTGGACCTGATGCGTCGCGACCGGGGCTGCGAGAACGGCCTGATGGAGTTCATGGTCGTCGAACTGCTGCTGCGCGCCGAGGAGTTGGGTGTACGACGGGTATCGCTGAACTTCGCCATGTTCCGTGCCGTCTTCGAGCGCGGCGCACGCCTGGGCGCCGGGCCGGTGCTGCGGCTGTGGCGCTCCATCCTCACGTTCTTCTCCCGCTGGTGGCAGATCGAGTCCCTCTACCGCGCCAACGCCAAGTACCGGCCGGTCTGGGAGCCCCGCTTCCTGCTGTTCGAGAAGACCGCAGACCTGCCCCGTATCGGCCTCGCCAGCGCCTGCGCGGAGGGTTTCCTCACCCCACCGCGCCTGCCCCAGCGCCGGAGGAACCAGCCGGACGGAGCCGTGAAACCCTACGCTTCGTAAGGTGGTCGCACGACGGGCACGGCTCCCGTGGGGACGCCGCCGGGGCGCGCACCGTCCGTCGAAGAAACGCCGAAGGTGACGGCCCAGGCCATGCACCAGACCCTGGACCGCACCTCGTCGGTGAGGAGCCATGAGGACCGATGGCTACGCCCCGCTCGTCCTCTCGCTCCTCCTGGCCGCCGTGGCACCGCAGGTGAGCAGGCGGCCGGCACCCCCGTCGGCCGCCTGACGCGCGTTCATCGCCCACCGGCTCTGCCACGCGGTGAGTCCCGAGACCGCCACCTGGCGTGCGCCCGGCCGGATACTGGTCACCGCCTCCATGCCCGCAGGGACCCACAGGAGAAGAACCCCTATGGAGGCCGTGCCCCCGGAGTCGGACCGCGATGAGTTTGACGGTGATCTCCAGTCTGTCTCTTCAGACCCGATCAACCGCACTGAGGAGAGCCTCATGACCGCCACCTACACCTTCGACGTCTTCTCCAGCCTCGACGGGTTCGGCGCCGCCGGCGCCGACTGGACCGGCTACTGGGGCAAGCAGGGTCCCGAGCTGCTCGACCATCGCCTCGCCCTGTACCGCGAGGAGCAGCGGATGGTCTTCGGGGCCAACACCTATCGGGCGTTCGCGAGGATGCTGGCCGCGAGCACCGAGGGGTCCGACGTGCGTGACCCCTGGGTCACGCGGATGAGGAACCTGCCGGCAACGGTGGTGTCGACCACCCTCGAGGAACCCCTCGACTGGCCGGACGCGACCGTCGTGAGCGGCGACGCCGTCGACGCCGTCGCCCGGCTCAAGGAGGAGTCCGAGGTGCCGTTGCGCTCGCACGGCAGCCTGTCGATGAACCGGGCGCTGATGGCCGCCGGTCTGGTCGACCGCGTCCAGGTGACGCTCTTCCCCGTGATCACCGGTCAGAGCGGATTGGACCCGATCTTCCAGGGTGCGGCCGACTTCGACCTCGAGCTGATCGAGAGCCGGACCCTCGACGGCCACATCCAGGAGCTCACCTACCGCCCCACCCTGCACAGGTGAGCCCCACCACGGATGACCGTACGACACTTGCTCGGGCTGCGGTCCGCATCCCCGGGGCCGAGTCAACTGCCAAGGACCCGGCGCCCGTTCGGCGCGCCGGAAAACCCTGAGCGCGGCGCCGCTCTCCGGCATACGCTGACGCCCGCTGTCTGCCGAGGAGGATGCATGGGGATCCGAAGCCTGACCCGTACCGAAGCCGAGCGCCGGGCCGCGCTGTTGACCGTCGAGCGGTACGACGTGGACGTCGACCTCACGGCGCTGCCGGACGGATCCGAGCTGCGGTGCGTGTCCACCGTGACCTTCACCTGTCACGAGCCGGGCGCCGAGAGCTTCGTGGACTGCGCTGCAGAGGTGGTCGGCGCCACGCTGAACGGCGCCGCTCTCACCCCGAGCGGTGACGGCCGGATCCCCCTGCCCGCCCTGGCCGGGCACAATGTGCTGCGCGTGGAGAGCGTCCAGGCCGACACAGCCACGGGCGGGGGCGTGCACAGGGCGACGGACCCCGCGGACGGCGAGGTCTACGTGTGGATGAGCTTCGAACCGGACGAGGCCCGGTTCGTCTGGGCGTGCTTCGACCAACCCGACCTCAAGGCCCCGCACGCCTTCACCGTCACGGCCCCCACCGCCTGGACCGTCACCAGCAACTCCGGCGGGGCGCACATCGAGGAACTGGGGACGGCCCGCCGCTGGACCTTCCCGGACACCCCGCCCCTGTCCACGTACAACACCGTCGTCAACGCGGGTCCCTTCCACGAGATCCGCCGCGAGGCAGACGGCCATGACCTCGGCCTGTACGCGCGCCGCTCGCTCGCCGAGGTCCTCGACCGCGATGCCGACGAGATCTTCACCCTGACCCGCCAGGGCCTCGCCTTCTACGGCGAGGTCTTCGCCATGCCGTTCCCGCAGCGCAGGTACGACCAGGTGTTCGTGCCCGAGTTCGGCGGGGCGATGGAGAACTACGGCTGTGTGACCTGGTCGGACGTGTTCTTGCGGAGGGCCGCGCCGACGCCCGCCGAGCGGGAGCTGCTCGCCAAGGTGCTGCTGCACGAGATGGCGCACATGTGGTTCGGCAACATCGTCACCATGCGCTGGTGGGACGACCTCTGGCTGAACGAGGCGTTCGCGGAGTTCGCCTGCCACTGGGCCGCCGAGCGCGCCACCCGGTACAGGGACGCCTGGGCGGGCCACCTGGTGGGCGACAAACTGAAGGCCTATCTGGCCGACCAGGGCCCGGTCTCCCACCCGATCCACCAGCCCATCCACGATGTCGCCCAGGCCGCGTCGATCTTCGACAACATCACCTATCCCAAGGGCGCCTCAGTCCTCCAGCAGCTCATGACGTATGTCGGCGAAGAGAACTTCCGGGCCGGGATGGCCGCCTACTTCGCCCGCCACGCGTGGGGCAACACCACGCTCCAGGACCTGATCGACTCCCTGGGCAAGGCGAGTGGACGAGACCTGGACGGCTGGCGCACGGCCTGGCTGGCGACGGCAGGCACCGACCGCTTCTCGCTGGAACGCGACGGCGAGACCGTCACGCTGGTGGCCGCCGGTGTCCCACGTCCGCAGGTTCTGGCGGTGGGCGCGTACGCCCGGGACGGACAGTCGCTGGAACGCAGGGCGCTGGTGCGCATCGAGGTGACGCAGCCCCGTACCCCGGTCGCCGGCCTGCCTCCTGCGCCGGACGTCCTGCTGATCAACGACGACGACCTGACCTTCGCCACGGCCCGCCCGGACCCCACGACCCTGAACGCTCTCTTGCGTACGGCTGCGGACCTGCCCACGGCCATCTCCCGGGGCGTGGCCGCCGCCACCGTGTGGGACATGCTGACCACCGGCGAGGCCACAGCCGTGGAGGCCGGGCAGTGCATCACCGCGGTCCTTGCGGCCGAGACGTCGGACGCCGTGATCGAGCCGTATCTGACCCTCGCCGCGAACATCGCCGAACTGTGGGCGCCGCCCGGTGAACGCGCGGAGCTGACGGCGGCGGTGGCCAGGACCTGTCGGGACCTCGCCGCGGACCCCGGCCGCCGCCAGGTCGCCCTGCGCGGGCTGGCCCGTACCGCCACAACCGCCGAAGACCTCGCCTGGCTGCGCGAAGAGGCGGGCGACGACGTCGATCTGCACTGGCGCGCGCTGGTCCGGGCGGCCGAACTGGGCGGGGACGTCTCGTCCGAGGCCGTCCTCCTGCTGGAACGCGACCCGGATCCCGACGCCTGGATCCGCGCCCTCACCGTACGAGCCGCCATGCCCGACGCCGTCACCAAGGCAGAGGTCTGGCAGAAGCTCGCCGTCGAGCGCGCCGTCCCGGTCTCCTCGGTCGGCCTGGTGGCAGCGGCCTTCTGGCGCCCCGCGCAGGACGACCTTCTCAACCCCTACACGCAGCGCTACCTGGAGGTGATTCCCCATCTGCACCAGGGTGGAATGATCCCGGCGATGGCGTTCACGAGCCACCTCTTCCCGCCCCACGCCATCGACTCCGGCTACATCGAAACCGCCCAGCAGATCTCCGACGAGGCAGCCCCGGTGGTCCGCAGCACACTCCTCGAACGCTCGGACATGGTCCGCCGCATGCTCCACTCGCGTTCCCGCAGGCCCTGACCGTTCCTGCGGGACGCCCGGAGCGCGCAGGCCCGGCCGCATCTCCCTGCGGCCGCGTCTGCACCGGCGGTCAGCTGCCGGCACCGGAAGCGGTCAGTCGTCGGCCCGTCGACCGGCCGCGAACTCTCGCAGTTTGTCCACGGAGGCGTTGAACCGGTCGCGGTCGCCGACGGTCGCCCCGGACGACGTGTACTGCCACATCATGTACGTCGACCAGCCCGCCGGAAGTTCACCCACCGTCGAGGCGTACCGGGCGACCCACAGGGGGTTGGTGGAGGCGAAGCCCTTGTAGCCGCCCGTGCAGTTGTTCCACCAGTTCGTGGCCGTGTAGATCACGGCGTTACGGCCGGTGCGGGCCTTGTAGCGGTTCAGGAAGGCACGGATCCAGGCCACCATCCCGCTCTTGGACTTGCCGTAACAGGCGTCACCGTAGGGGTTCCACTCGATGTCCAGGGCACCGGGCAGCGTCCGGCCGTCGGCGGACCAGCGCCCGCCGTGGTCGACGAAGTAGTTGGCCTGCGCGGCGCCGCTGCTGGAATCCGGCGCGGCGAAGTGGTACGCCCCGCGGACCATGCCGACGCCATACGCACCGTCGTACTGCTGAGCGAAGTAGGGGTTCTGGTAGGACGTCCCCTCCGTGGCCTTCGTGTAGGACCACCGGGCGCCGCTGCTCCACACGGCGGACCAGGCGACATCGCCCTGGTAGCTGGAGACGTCGACGCCCTCGGTCTGGCCGGCGTGCAGGGGCGGGGGATCGGGATCGGGATCGGAGTGAGCGCCCATTCCTTCGTACTTTCCGACGCCCATTCCCATATAGGCGCCGCCGCGCTCGGGGTCGGGCCAGGGTCCGGCCGCCGAGTACGCGGGCGGCATTGCGGGCAGGGTGAGGAGGAGGCCGGTCAGGGCAGCGATGAGACGCCAGCGCGAGCGGCCGTGCTGAGGACGGAAGCAGCTTGGCACGCAACCCATCTGACCCCGGGGCACGCCGCACCGCACGTCATGTACCGCCCAATGAACCCATCGCCGGTGCCGGAGTACTCCAATGGACGTGCCTGATGGCTGCGTTTGCGGCGATGCCATCGTTGCCGTCGTTGCCGTTTCCATCGGTTCGTAGGCTGACCGCATGCCCGTGCAGGAGGAGGTGCTGGCCGGTGGAGCCGACGACAGGGGGACGTCCTGAAGGGCTGTTCGTCGGCCTCTGCACGCTGGACGTCATTCAGCTCGTGGAGCATGCGCCGGCTTCGAACGAGAAACTGACGGCTCGTGAGCAGGTCGTCGCGGCAGGCGGTCCGGCGGCGAACGCGGCCGCGGCCTTCAGCCACCTGGGGGGCACGGCCAGACTGCTCACCGCGATCGGCTCCCATCCGCTGGGGCTGGGAATCACGGAAGACCTCGGCCGCCTGGGCGTGGCCGTGTCGGACCTGGCGGTGGAGTCGGCAGAGCCGCCGGCCGTGTCCTCCGTCCTGGTGACTGCCTCCACCGGGGAACGCGCCGTCGCCTCAACCAATGCGAAGGGCCACCGGCTCAGCCCGCCCGACGATCTCGACGTGTTGGTGGCCGCCTGCGACATCGCCGAGTTCGACGGCCATCACATGGACCTGGCCGTGGCCGCTGCCCGGCTCGCGCGTGCCGTCGGCCGTCCGACCGTCTTCGACGGGGGCAGCTGGAAGGACGGCACGCAGAACCTGCTGCCTTTCATCGATGTGGCCGTCTGCTCGGCCGACTTCCGCCCGCCCGGCGCGAGCACGCCGGCGGAGACGCTGCAGTTCCTTCGGGAGCACGGGGTCGTCTGGTCGGCGGTCAGCCGGGGAGCACGGCCCATCATGTGGGCCGGCCCCCACAGCAGCGGGACGGTGGACGTGCCTTCGGTCCATGTGGCGGACACCCTCGGGGCGGGTGACGTCCTGCACGGGGCGCTCGCTCATCACCTCGCCCTCCAGGGACCGCTGACATCGGAGGGCTTCGCGCAGGCCCTGCGGGGTGCGGCCGCGGTGGCCTCGCGGGCGTGCGGGTCGTTCGGCACACGCGCCTGGATGCAGGGAGGATGAGCCGCACCCTCCGCTGGTGCACCCCGCTCAACCTGTGATTGAAGACTCAAACGCAGATTCCACATGCCAGGACGCCCTGACGGCACCCCTCGTTGCAGCTCATCCATGACGTGGATGCACCGGATACAGGATTCGGATCGCGCCAAGGATGGCGGCCGGGCTCCGGACGGGCCCATAGTCGTCCCTACCCGCACGCCGCTGTCCGGACCAGCCGCCGTCGTGCGGCCGTCCCCTGCATGCCGTGCGTCGATGGCGCCCCTGCCAGGCATGCCCGATTCCGTACACCGTCCCTGGAGTCGCCATGCCCGGTTCCGTCCCGCCGCCGTCCGCCACCGCGGTCGACGCCGCCGCTTCGTCGCCCGTAGCCGTCTCGGGCCCACGCCATCTGCTGCGTGTGACCCTGCTGATGGCGGGCAGTTGTCTGCCGATCCTGGGGGCGGTGCTCATCGCGCCGGTGCTGCCGAAGATGCAGGACCACTTCGGATCCGTTCCGGGTGCCAAGGCGCTGGTGCCTCTCGCGCTGACCGTTCCGGCGCTGGCGCTGGCCCTGCTGGCCCCGTTCGCCGGCGTGATCGTGGACCGGCTCGGCCGCAAGCGGCTGCTGATCGTGGCGACCCTGCTGTACGCCCTGTTCGGCACCGCCCCGCTCTGGCTCGATTCGCTCGGCGCCATCATCGCCAGCCGCGCCCTCGTCGGTGTCACCGAGGCCGCGATCATGACGTGCTGCACCACGCTGATCGGCGACTACTACTCGGGGCAGCGGCGGGTGAAGTACCTCGCCCTGCAGACCATGTGCGCCTCTGCGTCGGCCACCGTCTTCTTCGTCCTCGGCGGCGCCGCCGGATCGGCGGGCTGGCGCGTGCCTTTCTGGGTGTACGCCGTGAGCCTGGCGCTCGCCCCGCTGATGGTGAGCGCCCTGCCCGACCCGGCTGCACGCCCGGCCGCCGTCACGGAACCGGAGGTGGTGGAGGCCCGACGACCGTTCCCGTGGCGGGAGTTGGGGGGCGTCTGCGCCCTGACCTTCTTCGGCGCGATGGTCTTCTACACCGTCCCGGTGGAGATGTCGTACCTGCTCGACGACCTCGGGATGAAGAACCCCGGTGTGATCGGTCTTGCCACGGCGGTCGCCAGTGCCGCGACCGTTGGCGGGGCGATCACCTTCGCCCGTCTCAAGCGCTCCCCGGACGCGCTGCTGCCGGCCGTTCTCGCTGTCTGCGCGGTCGGCTTCGGGGTGATGTTCCTCGCGGGCAGCACACCTCTGCTGGTCGCCGGAGCAGTGATCAACTGTCTGGGCACGGGCATGCTGCTGCCCGCCCTGCTCACCAGCGCCATGTCCCGGCTGGCCTTCGAGGACCGCGGCCGTGGCACGGGGCTGTGGACGGCGTCCTTCTTCGGCGGTGAGTTCGTCTGCCCGCTGGTGCTGCTCGCCGTGGAGTCGGCGGTGGGCAGCCTCGCCGGCGCCGTGGGCGTACTGGGGCTGGCCGCCGCTCTCGTCGCGGCGGGACTGCTGGCGGCCCGCCGCCGCATGCCCGCCGCCGATCCCCGTCCGCTGCCCGGACAACTGGCCTGAGCCACACGCACGCCCCCAGCCACAGACGCCTTGCTCAGGAGCCGACGCCGGGCCGGGTCACAGCCGGCCCGGTGGCCGCGGCGGGCACCCCGCCGCCGTAGACCCTCGGCCACGACCCGGGTCCCACACACCCACACGCACCACCACCACCGACACGTCACCAGCCGGCCGACACCGAACCCGATCACCGCCGGCCCGGCGCCGGGCCGGCGCCCTGTGTGCCGGCGTCGGCCGTCTCATGGCCGTTGCCCGTCAGCGTCGCGCCCACCTCTGCCGCCTTCTGCCGGAGCCAGATGTGGGCCGCGTCCTGAGCATGCACCGGGTGCCACCACAACGCCTCCTGTACCGGTACGGCCTCGAAGGGGCACGGCAGGACGCGTACCGCCGCCGAGCGGGCCGCTCTGCGGGCCAGACGTTCCTGGATCATCGCGACCCGGCTGGTGCCCTCGACCATGTGGGGCAGCAACTGGAAGGTCTGCACGGACACCTCCACCCGGGGGCTGATGCCGATCATGCTGAGCTGGCGGGCCGCGGGGGCGTCGTAGGGGCGCTGGTAGACGGCCCAGGGCAGGCGCGCCAAGTGATCGAGGGTGAGTTCGTCGCCGATCTCGGGGTTGTCGTCCGCGACCAGGCACAGCCATCGGTCCTGGTGGAGGTCGACGGCGGGCAGGCCGTCGATCACCCCGTGCGGCATCAGCAGGCCGTCGACCGTGCTCAGCGCGGTGGCCGGGTTCTCCACGACGGACGGCGGCGTGTGCTGGAAGGTGAGCCGGATGCCGGGCGCCTCGTGGTGCAGGGCGCGGGCGAGCGCGGCACCGAAGACGGCCGTGCCGTAGTCGGCGGAGAACAGCGTGAACTCCCGGCTCTCCGCTGCCGGATCGAAGTCCGCCTGGCTGGAGAAGACGCGTTCCAGCAGATCGCAGGCGGTCACGCTGCGGTCCCGCAGGGCGAGACCGAGCGGTGTCAGCTCGTAGGAGTTCCCGGTCCGTGCGAGCAGTTCGTCGCCGAAATGACGGCGCAGTCTGGCCAGCGCCGCGCTCATCGCGGGCTGGCTCAGTCCGATGCGCTCGCCGGCCCGGGTGACGTTGCGCTCCTGCAGCAGCGCACGCAGGGCGACGACCAGATTGAGGTCGAGTCGGGAAAGGTTCACCGGTTACCACCTAGGAGCGAGCTGGCGAGCTGATGGATGCGGACAGCCGACCTGTGGGCCATCCATGTCATGGATGAAGTGGATCCACAGGATTGATTTCCCTGATTGATTGATCGGGGCCACAGTAGACCGCAACCCAGCAGGAGGAAATCTGATGGCAACGCTCGTGCAACCTGCAGGCCCCTTCGCGCTCGGCACCTTCTCCGCCCACGACGGGGACCTCTTTCCCGGCCTGCTGGCCGAGGACCGGGTACTCGACCTGCGCAAAGCCCTGGACTGGGCACCGTCCGGAGTGCGTGACGTGGTGGAGCGGTGGGAGCAGGCCCTTCCCGTGCTGCGCGCCCTGGCGGCCGACACCGGCCTCGGCTGGCGGCCGCTGGAGGGCCTGCGGGTGCACGCCCCGCTGGAGCCCCGACAGATCTTCCAGTCCGGCGCCAACTACCGCCAGCACGTGATCGACCTGGAGGTCGCCCACCGCTCCCCCGACGACCCGCGCACGGTCGAGGAGGCCCGCGCCGAGACCGCCGCGATCATGGACCGCCGGGCCGCCGAGGACCTGCCTTACGTGTTCATCGGTCTGCCCAGCACCGTCACGGGACCGTACGACGACGTCGTACTCCCCGACTGGGCCGAACAGCCGGACTGGGAGCTGGAGTTGGCGGCCGTCATCGCCAAGCCCGCCTACCGGGTGTCGGTGGAAGAGGCCCTCGAACACGTCGCCGGGTACACGATCGCCAACGACCTCACCGACCGCGCCACCGTCTTCCGCCGGGACATGAAGGCCATCGGCACCGACTGGCTGCGCTGCAAGAACGCCCCCGGCTTCACCCCGCTCGGGCCGTGGCTCGTGCCGGCCGAGTCGATCGCGGACCCGGGAGACCTTCGGGTCACGCTGAAGCTGAACGGCGACACCATGCAGGACGAGTCCACAAAGGACATGCTCTTCGGGGTCGCGCGGCTGGTGTCGTACATCTCCCGGACCTCCCAACTCCTGCCCGGCGACCTGGTGTTGACCGGCAGCCCGGCCGGCAACGGCATCCACTGGGGCCGGCTGCTGCGCGACGGCGACGTCATGGAGGGCTCCATCACCGGTCTGGGCGTCCAGCGCACCCGATGTGTGGCGGAGAAGGCGTCATGACCCTTGACCGTCACGACCCGGAAGGCGCGATCGCCGAGGCCGCCAAGGCCTACTCGAACTGGGGGCGCTGGGGCGAGGACGACGTGCTCGGCACCCTCAACTTCCTCGACGAGGCCAAGCGGCGCGAAGGCGCTGCGCTCGTGCGCCGGGGGGCCAGCTTCTCGCTGTCGCAGTCCTTCGACATGAACGGGCCGCAGAAAGGCTGGCGCCGGCGGACCAACCCCGTCCACACGATGCTCGACACCGGGACCGACGCCGCACTCGGCAACCAGGGCTTCCCGCACGGCATCGGCGGCGCCGACGACGTGATCGCCATGCCGTTGCAGTGCTCCACCCAGTGGGACGGGCTCGGCCACATCTTCGACCACGGCAGGGCCTGGAACGGGCGGGCGGCCGAGAAGGTCGTCACCTCCGACGGCGACCTCGTCACCGGCATCGAGCACATGGCTCCGTATGTCGCCGGACGCGGGGTCCTCCTCGACGTGGGCCAAGTGATCGGCGTGGACGGTGAGTTGCCCGACGGGTTCGCGATCACCGAGGAGCATCTGACCGCGGCCGCCGCCACACACGGGGTGACCGTCGGGCGCGGCGACATCGTCCTCGTACGGACCGGGCGCCTCGCCCGCGCCCGCCGCGAGGGCTGGGGCGACTACGCGGGCGGACCCGCGCCGGGCCTGTCGTTCACCACCGCAGGCTGGCTGCACGGCACCGAGATCGCCGCGATCGCCACCGACACCTGGGGTTTCGAGGTACGGCCCAACGAATTCGAGGGCGCCTTCCAGCCGCTGCACCAGGTCGTCATCCCCAACGTCGGACTGCTGGTCGGCGAGATGTGGGACCTCGACGCGCTCGCCGCGGACTGCGCCGAAGACGGCGTGTACGAGTTCTGGCTCACCGCCGCGCCACTGCCCATCACCGGTGCGGTCGGCTCCCCGGTCAACCCCATCGCCGTCAAGTAACCCTCACAGTCGCGCCCTGAAAAAGGCGCGGGACTGCATCGA
This sequence comes from Streptomyces sp. TLI_185, assembly GCF_003814765.1. Classification (NCBI taxonomy): domain Bacteria; kingdom Bacillati; phylum Actinomycetota; class Actinomycetes; order Kitasatosporales; family Streptomycetaceae; genus Streptomyces; species Streptomyces sp. TLI_185. Next base: position 10,032,260 of record NZ_RKRB01000001.1, on the reverse strand, counting down.
TGTGCGACTGCGTCGCGTGAGCGCGGCCGGACACAGGCGGCCCGCACCTGTCGTACCGCACTCGCAGCGGAGCGCCCCGCGGGCGAGCCGCATCCCTCGCCGCCCGAAGCCGTGCGGCCCGACCGGGAGGTATCCCCTACATGACCGATCCCTGCGCCCGTTCCGTACTCGTCGTCGGCGGAGGCGCCTCCGGCAACGCCGTCACGATCCTGCTGCGCCGTGCAGGCATCACGGTGGACCTGATCGAGGCCAGCCCGGACTGGCACTCCTCCACCGGCTCCGGCATCACCCTCCAGGGCAACGCCCTCAGGGTGCTGCGCGAGCTGGGCGTGTGGGAGCAGGTGAGCGCCTACGGGTTCGCCTTCGGCTCGGTGGGGGTGACCGCCGCCGACGGCACCGTGCTGTTCGTCGCCGAGGACCTCCAGACCGGCGGGCCGGACCTGCCCGCCACCCTCGGCATGCAGCGCCCCCGGCTCCAGCAGATCCTGAGCGAGGCGGTCCGCGCGTCCGGCGCCACCGTGCACCTGGGCGTCACGGCCGAGTCCCTGGAGCAGGACACCGACGGCGTCTCGGTACGGTTCAGCGACGGAACCGAGGGCCGGTACGACCTGGTGGTCGCCGCCGACGGCCTCAACTCGGCGACCCGCGCCGCGATCGGCATCACCGACAAGCCCGCACCGACCGGCATGGCCATCTGGCGCATCGCCGCCCCGCGTCCCGAGGGCCTGGACCGCACCGACCTCGCCCACGGCGGCCCTGCCTACATCGCCGGGTACTGCCCCACCAGCGAGAGCACCATCTACGCCTACGTCGTGGAGGGTTGCCGGGACCGTGCGTCGATCCCCCCGGAGTCCTACGCCGACGAGATGCGCGGGCTGGCGCAGGGCTACGGCGGCTTCTGGCCCGAGATCGTGAAACACATCGACGATCCGGCCAAGGTGAACTACACCTGGTTCGACCGCCACCTGGTGGAGGGCCCCTGGCACCGCGGCCGGGTCGTGCTGGTCGGGGACGCCGCGCACTGCTGCCCGCCCACCCTCGCGCAGGGCGCGGCGATGTCCCTCGAGGACGCCTCCGTCCTGGCCGAGCTGCTGACCACCCGCGAGGACTGGGACGACCGGCTCTTCACCGACTACCGGGACCGGCGGCTGCCCCGGGTGCGCATGGTCGTCGACGCCTCGGTACAGCTCGGCCAGTGGACGCTCGACGGGGTGCGCGACGCCGACATACCCGGGCTGATGGGCCGCATCATGAACGCGCTGAAGGAACTCCCGTGACCGATTCGACCGACCATCCGACCGACCCCTTGTCCGTGCCGACGATCCCGACCATCGACGTCCATGCCCACGTCCTGCTCCCGGAGGTCGAGGAGGCCGTCGCCGGGCACCCCGGGCTCGCCGGGGCGCGCGACCTCGACGCCCGCCGCAACGGGCCGGCGGCCCTGGCCGTGAACGGTCCGATGGTCGGGGCGCGCGTGCCGCAGCTGACGGACGCCGCCGTGCGGCTGGCGGCGATGGACGCGCAGGGCGTGGACGTCCAGCTGGTCAGCCCGTCCCCGTCGCACTACCACTACTGGGCCAAGCCCCAACTGGCCCAGCAGGTATGCCGGTTGGCCAACGAGGGCACCGCCGCGCACTGCGCGAAGGCCCCCGACCGGCTGCACGGCCTCGGCCTGATCCCGCTCCAACACCCCGGTCTGACCGTGGAGTTGCTCGACCACGCGCTGGACCAGGGACTGAAGGGCGTGGAGATCTCCTCGCACGCGCCCGGCCGCGAGTTGTCGGATCCCGCATACGAGCCCTTGTGGTCCCGGGCGGAGGAGACCGGCGCGCTGGTCTTCCTGCACCCGTTCGGCTGCACGCTCGACGAGCGTCTGGATCAGTGGTACCTGTCCAACACCGTCGGCCAGCCCGTCGAGAACGCGGTCGCCCTCTCCCACCTGATCTTCTCCGGCGTCCTGGACCGCCATCCGGGTCTGAAGCTGATCGCGGCGCACGGCGGCGGCTATCTGCCCACCCACATCGGCCGCTCCGACCACGCCTGGCGGGCCCGCCCCGACGCCCGGCGCTGCGCACGGCAGCCGAGCAGCTATCTGCAGCAGCTCCACTTCGACTCCCTCGTCCACGACCCCCACGTACTGCGCGAGTTGCTCCGGACCGCCGGACCGGAGCGGGTCCTGCTCGGCTCCGACTTCCCCTTCGACATGGGCACCGACGATCCGCTGGGCGCGCTGCGCGCGGCGGACCTGCCCGAACCCGACTTCCACGCGGTGCGGGGCGGCAACGCCGCCGCCCTGCTCAACCTCGCCTGAGGAGGCCCTCCATGAGCAACCGCCTGCTCACCCATCTGCGGCACGTCGACCTCGCCGTGCCCGACTACGACAAGCAGCTCGACTTCTACGCCGGCGTGTGGGGCCTGACCAAGGTCGCCGAGGACTCCGGCATCTCCTTCCTGGCCGCCGAGGGCAGCCCCGAGCAGTACGTCATCCGGCTGCGCAAGGCCGAGGAGAAGCGCCTCGACCTGGTCTCCTACGGTGCAGGGAGCGCGGCCGACGTCGACACCTTTGCCGAGCAACTCCTCGCCAGCGGTGTGCAGTTGATCTCACAGCCGGGCAAGGTGGACACCCCCGGTGGTGGCTACGGCTTCCGCTTCTTCGACGTCGACGGCCGCACCATCGAGGTCTTGGCCGACGTCCGGGTACGGCAGCACCGCAGGATCGAGGAGAAGGAGTCCATCCCGGTCAAGCTGTCGCACGTCGTCCTCAACTCCCCGGATCTGAACCGCACCCGGGAGTGGTACGAGCGCCACATGGGCTTCCGTCTCTCCGACACGCTCAGCTCGCCGCACATGGGCGAGGTCATGCACTTCATGCGGATCTCCAACCAGCACCACTCGATGGCCATCGCGCAGGGCCCGCACACCGCCCTGCACCACGTCTCCTTCGAGATGCGCGGTCTGGACGAGTACATGCGCGGCTCCGGGCGCGTGATGCGGGCCGGCGTCAGGAAGATCTGGGGCCCGGGCCGTCACATGGCCGGCGACAACACCTTCACCTACTTCCTCGACCCGCACGGCAACACGGTCGAGTACACGACGGAGCTGGAGGTCCTGGACGAGGACACCTGGCACCCGCACGTCTACGACTTCTCCCGGCCCGAGGTCACCGACCAGTGGGGCACCGCGAACCCGATGAACGAACTGATCGCCAAGGAGTCCTTCAACGACGTCGACCGCGGCGTCTTCGTCGCCCCGCCGGTCTGACGGCCCTCCCCCGGTCGCCGGGGGCGCGGCAGCCCTGTCACGCCCTGACTCCCCGCCGCGCCCCCGGCCCTCGCGCCCGCCCTCCCCTCCGACAGGACACCGCCCATGCGTTTCGCCACGTACGAGTACCGCAACCGCCGCCAAGTGGCCGTCGTCGAGGAGGACGGCACGCTCCACCCCCTGCCCGGCGTCACCTCACTGACCGGACTGCTCGCCGAGGGCGGCGGTCTGCCCGAACTGCTCGACGCGGGCTCCGCGATGACGGACATGCCGGCCGGCCCCCACGTCTCGGACGTACGGCTGCTGCCACCGCTCCAGCCGCCCACCGTACGGGACTTCGTCACCTTCGAGGAGCACGTCGAAGGCATACGGCGGTCCGTGGACGGCAGCGCGGGCGTGCCCGAGCAGTGGTACGCGGCCCCCACGTTCTACTTCACCAACCCGTACGCGGTGTACGGCCCGGGCGACGACATCCCCATGCCGCCGGGGTCGAGCGTGCTGGACTTCGAGCTCGAGGTCGCCGCCGTGATCGGCAAGGAGGGCCGCGACCTCACCCCCGAGCAGGCCCGTGAGCACATCGTCGGCTACACCGTCCTCAACGACTGGTCCGCCCGCGACCTGCAGTCCGCCGAGATGCGAGTGGGTCTCGGCCCGTGCAAGGGCAAGGACACCGCCACCACCCTGGGCCCGTACCTGGTCACCGCCGACGAACTGGACGAGTACCGCGACGACGACGGGTTCCTGCGGCTGGGTCTCTCCGCCGCGGTGAACGGTGAGGTGGTCGGCAAGGACCTGCTGTCCAACATGAGCTGGACGTTCGAGGAGATGGTCGCCTACGCCTCCCGCGGGACCTGGGTGCGCCCCGGAGACGTCCTCGGCTCGGGCACCTGCGGCAACGGCGGCTGCCTCGCCGAGCTGTGGGGCGTACGAGGCCGGCAGGACCCGGCGCCACTGAAGCCCGGCGACACGGTCACGCTCACCGTCGAGGGCATCGGCAGCGTCTCCAACACCGTGGTGCACGGCTCCGATCCACTGCCCGTCCCGGCCGGCCGGCGCCGCTCGCGGGAGCGGCCGTGAGCGGACCCCGTCCGATGCGGCTGCTCGGCAAGGTCGTCGTGGTGACCGGCGCGGCGGGCGGCCAAGGCGCCGCGGAGGCCGAGGCACTCACCCGCGAGGGCGCCCGGGTGATCGCCACCGATGTGACAGAGGAGCCCGGCTGCCGCCGCCTCGACGTCACCAGCGAGCAGGACTGGGCCCAACTCGCCGCCGAACTGCGCGAGTCGTACGGGCAGGTGCACGGCCTGGTCAACAACGCGGGCGTCACGTGGCGCGCCCGCATCGACGAGGTGCGCCCCGAGGACATGGCCCGCGTCCACGCCGTCAACGTCACCGGGCCGCTGCTCGGCATCCAGCACCTGGTGCCGCTGATGCGCGCGGGGGCGTCGATCGTGAACGTCGGCTCGTCTGCGGCGCTCACCGCCCACTACCCGGTCGCGTACACGGCCAGCAAGTGGGCGCTGCGCGGCCTGTCGAAGACCGCCGCCATGGAACTGGGGATCCGCGGCATCCGCGTGAACACCATCCACCCCGGCTTCATCGAGACGGACATGACCGCCTCCGCGGCGCCGGCCTTCCGGGAGGCGAACCTCTGTCTGACCCCGCTCGGCCGCACCGGCACGGTGGACGACATCACCCCGCTCGTCACGTTCCTCCTCTCGGACGACTCCGCCTTCATCACCGGAGCCGAGATCCCGGTGGACGGCGGCCTCACCTCCCACGGCGGCATGATGCCGATCTCGGACGCCCTGCGCCGGATGTGAGCGTCGTCCCAGGAGGGCAGGACCCATGGGTCCTGCCCTCTCGACGGCTTCCGGCCCGTCCCTACGAAAGGGGCATGACCTTGCGGTAGGTGAACACCGCGGCCGCCGCGACCACGACATGCATCAGGAGCAGCGCACCGACGCCGGTCGCGCCCCCGGCACCGAAGAGCAGGAAGTCGGGAACGAAGGAAATCACGACGAGAGTCGGCACCAACCACCGCACCAGCGCCTCGGGAGCCTTCGACACCTTGCGCACAATGGCCCAGCCGACGGCGCCGGCCACCACGCCGACCGCCGTCAGGAATATGTACGAGGACGCCTTCAACGGCTTGAAGTCGTCGGGTGCGCCCGCGGCCAGGGCGAGGAGAGCGAGCACCGCGTCCGCCGCGGAGGCCACCACTATCGCGGCGAGCACACCTCCCACCACAACAAGCGGCCCACGGCGGACGGCGACTGCGTCAGATGCAACAGACATGGCAACTCCAGGGAGGGGGACGGCGGGAGCGGGAGCTTCGCCGTGAAGCGTTTGAAGTCTCAAACGAGAGTCTGGACGAATGTGTTTGATAATTCAAGCTGTGAGCTGCTTGAGCGCGCCGATCACGCGCTCAAGCAGCTCACGCCGAGCGGTCGCAACCATGGCCGCTTCCCTGGAGTTCCGGCCCACCCTGCGCCCGCCACCGGCATCACCACAGCGGCGCCGAGGCCCGTCGGCCGTCATTGCGACCGCCGATCCCTCCCCTGGGACGACCCCAACGCCTCTCTCAGGCCGGCGGTTCCGGGGCCGGTCCGCTGGTGCCCCGGACCACCAGCTTGGGGTCCAGGACGGCCTCCCGCGGTTCCAGCTCCGGCTTCTCCAGCCGTTCCACGGCGAACCGTACGGCGTGCTCCGCCATGAGCCGCGCGTCCTGGCGCACGGTGGTCAACCCGATCGGCATCAGATGGGAGAGATGACTGTCGTCGTACCCGACGACGGACACATCGCGGGGGACCTCGATGCCGGCCCGGGTCAGGGCCATCAACAGGCCCCATGCGCAACGGTCGTTGCCCGCGAGGACGGCCGTCGGCACGGGCAGCCCCTGGCCACGCTCCGCCACCAGCAGCCGTCCGGTCTCGATGCCGGACTGCTCGGTGTGCTCACCGGGAATCACCCGCAGTTCGGACTCCAGGCCATGGCGGCGCATCGCCGCCCGATAGGCGCGCCGGCGGTCGGCGGAGCCCGGGCCACGACCGCCGTCGATGTGCACGATCCGGCGGTGGCCCAGTCCGACGAGGTGGTCCATCGCCTGCCGCACACCCTTGCCCTCGGCGCTGTGCACGAAGTCCACGCGGGCGCGCGGCACCCTGCGGCTGACCGAGACGGTGACCGCGCGCTGCCCGAGCTCGTCGAGGTAGGCGGGCTCCGCGTCGGGGCCGAGCAGGATCAGCGCCTCGCAGCGGTGGCCGAGCAGCGCCTCGACGGCCTTGGCCTCGCTGCGCGCCTGGGCGGACGCGGAGAGCAGGACGTCGTAGCCGAGCCGTTCCGCCTCCGGGTAGATGCCCTCGATGAGGTCCGTGTGGAAGGTCTGGTGCACGGTGAACATCACACCGATCGTGCGACTGCGCCCGCGCGCCAGCAGCCGGGCCGCGCTGTCGGGGCGGTAGCCGATCTCGTCCGCGACCCGCAGCACCCGTTGCCGGGTCTCCTCGCTCGCCCCCGGCTGGTTGCGGAACACGATCGAGACGAGCGCCCGGGAGACGCCCGCCTGCTCGGCGACGTCTGCCATCGTGGGCCGCTGCTTGCCCGATGCATCCACCTGTGAACCCACCCTCCGACGTCGCCCACCTTATCGGGCGGTCGAGAAATCTCCCGGCAACAAGCTATTGACATGACATTTGGACAGGGGTCATCGTACTCGGACTAGAGCGCGCTAGTAGAGCGCGCCAGGAAGTCTTCCATGACAGCTCCCCGGAGCCTCCGGAGCGAAGGGAAACCGGCGTTATGCCGTTCGAAGTGCCGACCATGGGCCGGGCGGGAGTGGATGTGTCTCCGCTCCAGACGGGGGCTGGGCCTGGCGGAGGTCACATCGTTCGGCAAGTACCTGGGCGGCAGCCCGACGAACGTCGCCGTGGCGGCCCCTCGCTACGGGCGCTCCGCGGCCGTGATCACCAAGACCGGCCGGGACCCGTTCGGCAACTCCCTGCACACCACCTTGGAGGGCTACGGCGTCGACCCCCGGTTCGTCGGTACGTCGGACATCGCGCCGACGCCGGTGACGTTCTGCGAGATCTTCCCGCCGGACGACTTCCCGCCGTACTTCTACCGGCAGCCGAAGGCTCCCGACCTGGGCATCCGGCCGCAGGAGCTGGAGTTGGGCACGGTGCGGGAAGCGGCGGATGGTGGCGGGGATCTTCTCCTTCACCTTCGTGAAGCTCTACGTCCCCGAGACCAAGGGCCGCACGCTCGAGACGCTCGAAGCCGAACTCCGGGCGCGCTTCTCCTGAACCCCCCTCCGTCCCCGGGCCGACGGCGGCCCGGGGACCGCAGAAAGGACCACCTCCCATGACTGTGCGCGTAGGCGTCATCGGCGCCGGCTGGATCGGCAAGGAGCACATCCGGCGCCTCAGCCACACCGTCACCGGCGCGCGGGTCACCGCGGTCACCGACATCGACTCCGTCCGTGCTGCTGAGGCGGCGGCCCCGGTCGGCGCCCGGGTGCTGCCCGACGGTGCGACCGTGGTCGCTGCGGACGACGTGGACGCCGTCCTCGTGACGTCCTGGGGCCCGACCCACGCCGAGCACGTACTGAACGCGATCGCTGCCGGAAAGCCGGTGTTCTGCGAAAAGCCCCTCGCCACCACCGCCGAGGACTGCCTGAAGATCATAGAAGCGGAGTCCGCCCACGGCCGCCGCCTGGTGCAGGTCGGCTTCATGCGCCGCTACGACCTCGGCTACCGGCAGATGAAGCAGGTCATCGACGCCGGCCGGATCGGCGAGCCACTGATCGTGCACTGCGCCCACCGCAACCCCACCGTCCCGCAGTCCTACACCTCCGGCATGGCCGCCCTGGACACGGCGGTGCACGAGGTGGACGTGCTGCGCTGGCTGCTCGACGACGAGATCGTCTCCACCCAGGTGATCACCCCGCGCGCCACCAGCAAGCGGTTCGAGCACCTCAAGGACCCGCAGATCATGCTGTTCGAGACCGCCAAGGGGGTCCGCATCGATCTCGAGGTCTTCGTCAACTGCCAGTACGGCTACGACATCCAGTGCGAGGCGGTGGGCGAGGAGGGTCTCGTACGGCTGCCCGACCCCGCCGCGGTCGGTGTGCGCACCGCCGCCCAGCACAGCACCGAGGGGCTCACGGACTGGGTGGGCCGCTTCCGGGACGCCTTCGACACCGAGTTCCGCGAGTGGGTCGCCGGTATCGCCGCCGGCGAGGAGCCCACCGGCCCCTCGGCCTGGGACGGCTACGCCGCGACCGTCATCACCAGCGCGACCGTCGAGGCCCTGGAGTCGGGCCGCATCGTCGCCACGGACCTCAAGCCCCGCCCTGTCTTCTACGGAGGTGCCGCGTGAAGATCGCCCTCGACCCGTACATGTTCCGTTCCCTGCCGATCGACGACATGGTGCGCACGGTCGCCGGACTCGGCTACGAGTACATCGAGTTGTCGCCGCGTGACGACTTCATGCCGTTCTTCCTGCACCCGCGGGCCGACGACGAACGCATCGCCGCCCTGAAGAACTCGCTGCGCACGCACGGTGTGCAGCTTTCCTCCGTACTGCCGCTGTACAAGTGGTCGTCACCGGACGAGACAGAGCGGCAGGCCGCGGTCCGCTACTGGAAGCGGATGATCGAGATCACGGCCGAGCTCGAATGTCCGCTGATGAACTCGGAGTTCAACGGGCGCCCCGAGCGTGCCGCCGAGAGTGAGGCCGCCTTCTGGCGCTCGCTGGAAGAGTTGCTGCCGCTGTTCGAGCGTGAGGGCATCGCCCTCAACCTGGAGGCCCACCCGGACGACTTCTGCGAGGAGAACACCCCGGCGGTCGACCTGGTCCGCGCCATCAACAAACCGTGGGTGAACTACCTCTACTGCGCACCGCACTCCTTCCACCTCTCCGGGGCGGACCCGACGGCGGACATCGCGGCGATGATGCGCTACGCCGGGGACAAGCTGCAGCATGTGCACATCGCGGACTCCTTCAACCACAAGGGCTCCAGCGGCCTGCGCTACATCCTCAATCCGCCCGGCACCCAGGCCCGTATCCACCAGCATCTCGACATCGGCCAGGGCGAGGTCGACTGGGACGCCTTCTTCGGCACCCTGCGCGAACTGGACTTCGACGGCGTCGCCACGGCCTGCGTCTTCGCCTGGGAGGAACGCGCCAAGGACTCCTCGGCCTTCATGCTCGACCGCATCACCAAGGAACTCACCGCGTGACCGGCCGCCCCACCGGGCGGATCTGACCCGTACACCGGAGTTCCGGGGGCGGGCGTCCTCAGGCACGGACCAAGTTCCGGCCGGAGGACGCCCGGCCTCACTGCCTTGGCCCCGGGGCCGCCCGACCGGCCTGCTCTCCCTCGGCCGAATGGCCGACCGTTCGCCGGGATACGGCCCTTTCCCCGTCCCATCACCGGCCATGTGGCCGAAGCCCCCGCCCCCGCCTCCCCGCGATGGTTGATCCAGGTCGGAGACAACGCCTCGCTGATCACAGTGACGCCTCACCCCGGCCGTCGTCTTCTGTCCGGTCAATCAGCGAGGAGCGCCCCATTCATGCACCACAACCAACGAATCGCCATGGCCGCCGGTGCCGGGCTCGCCGCCGCACTGGCCATACCCGTCGGTTCCGCCCATGCGATCAGCGGCGGCAAGGCCGTATCTTCCGCGGCCTGGGCCGTACAGGTCTACAAACAACGGGCGATTCGCCTGCACCGGCACGATGCTCACCAACCGGTGGGTGCTCACCGCCTATCACTGCTACGACGACGAACCGGGGAAGATGTCGGTGCGGGTCGGGTCCGTCCGGATCGGACACGGCACCAAGGTCGACGTGACGAAGATCCGGCACCTGGAAACGGACGGCGTCGACGACGTCGCGCTGTTCCGGCTGGCCGAGCCGGTCAAGGCGCCGCACATCAAGCTCACGGACACCGACCCGCGCAAGGGGGCCGTCGTGAACATCTACGGTTACGGCTCGTTCGGCAAGCACCCGAAGAACCTTCGCGAGGCCACCGTCCGTGTCACCGGCGTCGAGCACGACCCCATCATCGGCCGGGCGATCTGGACCAAGAAGCTCAGCGGTGACACCGAGCCGGGCGACTCCGGCGGTCCCGCCTTCTACAAGGGCAAGCAGGTCGGCGTCCTGTTCGGACCGAACGAGTACAGCAGCGTCGCCTCGCACCGAGCCTGGATCAAGAAGGTCACCGGGGTCTGAGCCCTTCCGGTCACGTCATCGCAGGTACCTGAGGCATGGTCAGGCCTCCTCGACCGTGACGGTGACGGGCGTGCCGGTCTCGACCGTGCGGCTGACCGTGCAGAGCCGGTCGTGGGAGGTCCTGACGGCCCGGGGAAGAATCGCCCTGGCCCGGTCCGCGCCGTCGCCGTCCGGGAAAGCGACGGAGAAGGTGACCTGGAGACCGGTCATCCGGTTGCCGAGCTCGTCATTGATCTTGTTGCCGGTCACCGCGACGGAGAACCTGGTCGGCTCCGCGTGGCGGCTGGTGGCGATGTCGACGTCGACCGCGGTGCAGCCGCCGAGCGCGGCGAGCAGCAGCTCGACCGGGGTGAATTCGTCCTCCCTGTGCGGTTCGGAACCGGTCCCGAAGCTGATCGTGCCGCCGCGGGCGTTCGTCGCGACGAAGTGTCCGGTGCTGGTTCGCTCGACGGTGACGGAGCGCAGGGAGTCTTCGGTCATGGCGACGACACTATGCGCTCCGCTGGGTGTGCGGCGACGTGCCGTCGTTTGTCCGCGGCATCGTCGTGGCTGATCACGCCCGCGCGGCGGAGCCGCATGTCGGCTCAGCCCCGCGCCCCTTCAAAGGGCACGCGAGCCTGGCAGGGCGGGGGAAGAGGGACTTGTCCCTCTTCCCCCGCCCTGTGGGTGGTGGCGGTCCTGCCGCCGGTGATCAGTTGCAGAGGAGGACGATCAGACCGCTGCAGTCGTCGCCGTCATCGTCATGGCCACCACCATGACCACGGCCACGGTGACCTCTTTCCTCACCGTGGCCCTGGGCCGAGATCCGCTCGGCAGCGGTCGTCTTTGCGGTGAGCTGCACGGCGGGGGTCGCGGCAGCGGCGGAGGCGGCGGTCGCCGCCCCGGCCGCGCAGGCTATGCCCAGCACGGCACTCACCGCGAATATTCGCGGAAGTCGGAAAGCAATCTTGTTGGCGCTGCTGGGGCGAGTGGGGTTGTTCCCCTGCGTTGTGTTCATGCAGCCACCTTGCACACCCCTGCGGCCAATTTCGCTCCGAGCGCGGCCAATTGGGTGAGCCCTGCGGAACGGGGCCCTTCGCAGGTCCCGCGGCGCGTCGCGAGCGCTCCTCCGCAAGCACGAACTCGCCTTTCTCAGACCGGACTTGCGCGCCCCCCTCAGGCGGCCGGAGTGTCCAGGGGGCGCAGCTCGTCCGCGTACGAGACGGAGATGCGGCGCATCAGGCCGTCCGCGGAGATGTCGTACTGGCCCAGGCGCCACAGCGGCGGGGAGTAGGCGTGGATCGAGACGGCGTCGTCGGTGGCGCCGGTGAGCCGGTGGATGTGCTCGGGGCCGAAGCAGAAGGATGTGCCGGCGTCGACGGTGACGCGCAGATGGCGGCCGCCGATGCGCGGGGTGGACTCCTCGAGCGCGCCCTGTACGACGCTCACGGCGCCGGCGGAGAGGTCGTGGTCGTGCCAGCCGGTGTCGTTCTGCCGGGTCCAGCACAACAGCCAGACGTCGACGTAGGCGTCGCGGTACAGGGATGCGTAGTGCCGCTCGTGGTCGGAAAAGGCCACGTGGGCCCGCCAGAGGTCCGGGCGGGAGGCGAGGTCCGTCACGAGTGCCTGGAGTTCGCGCTTGTCGAGGGTCCGCTCGGGCAGGGACTCGTACGTCATGGGTGTGGCTCCTTTCAGGGTGCGTCCGGCACGGGGCGCGGTGGTTCAGATGCGGCCGTGCAGCAGGCGGGCGGGGTTGGCGGTGCGCAGGGCGTGGACGGCGGCGTCCGCGCCGAGGTCGGGGACGACGGGCAGTGCGTAGGGGCGGTCGCTGCCGCTGACGACCACGTCGATGCCGACGGCGCGGACGAGTGCGTCGACGGCCCGGGTGCCGTAGGAGGAGGTCTCGTAGAACACGTCGAAGTCGATCTCGGCGCGTCCGCCGCCGCGCGCGGCGAGCCGTTCCCCGTGCAGGGGCGCGAGGCCCGCGAGGGCGGCGAAGCAGACGCGCAGGGCCGGGTGGCGGACGCGGCCGAAGGCGCGGAAGGCGAACCAGGAGGCGTGCAGCTGCTGCACGTACGGGACCAGGGCCGGCCACCACGGCGGGGTGCCGTCGGCGGGCGGGGCAGCGCCGGGGTGGACGAAGAGGGGCTTGTCGTGGCGGGTGAGGACGTCGAGGAGGGGTGCGCAGTGTGCCCAGCCCGCCGCGTCGAGGAGGGCGGTGGCGGGGAGTTGGAGGCCGACGCAGCCGCGGCGCAGTTCGCGTTCCACCGCCTCGGCGTCCGGGGCCGTCAGGCACGGGGAGGCCCAGACGGCGAAGGGGTCCGGGAGGGAGAGGGCGCCGTCGTGGAACGCCGTCAGCAGGGGGGCGGCCTCGGCAGGCGGCAGAAGTTCGATGCCGAGGGGGCTGGAAAGGGACACCAGGGCCAGGTCGAGACCGTCGGCGGCCGCGAGGCGGGTGCGGGCCGCGATGTCGTGGTCGGCCGGGTCGGCTGCGTAGGGCGGTTCGCCGGCCAGGTGCAGGGTCCAGCCGTCGAGGTACGGAGGGGTCGTGCGGGAGCGCAGCAGCTCGATCAGGGCGGGCGGCCAGATGTGCTGGTGGACGTCGGTGGGCACGCGGCGGTCCTCGCTGAGCAGTGCGGTGTTAAGCGTTTCACTGATGCGGTTAACTTAACCGCTTAACAAGGAGCTGTGTCAACGGTCTCCGGGCCGCGGGCGGGGCGGTGTGGCCACAATACGGGGGCGCCCCGGTAGGCTTCCCGGCATGGCCAGGCCCAACAAGCGCACCACCCTCCGGGAGGTGGCCGAGGCCACGGGCCTCTCCACCGCAGCCGTCTCCTACGCCCTGCGCGGCAAACACGTCTCCAAGGAGACCGAGGAACGGGTGCGCAGGGCCGCGGCCGAGCTCGGCTACGAGGCCGATCCCATCGCACGCGCCCTGGCCAGCGGTCGCACCAGCATGGTCGGCGTCCTCGCGGGCGACCTCCAGGACCTGTGGCAGCAGCAGTTGATGGCCGCCATCGGCCGGGAACTCCTCGCCGGCGACCATTACGCGCTGATCCTGGACGCGGGCGGGGACCCCGACCGCGAGCTGGTGCTTGCCAAGCAACTGCGCGACCAGCGGGTCGACGCACTGCTGGTGTCTCCCGTGGATCCCTCGGCACAGGGCTGGGCCGATATCGCGGACGCACTGCCGGTGGTGGCCGTCGGCGACTCGCTGAGCCGGGCCCGCACCGCCGGCCAGGTCATCTTCGACAACCGGGCCGGCATCGACGCCGTACTGGAGTATCTGCACGAACTGGGCCACCGCCGGGTCACCGTCCTGACCCCGACCCGGCCCAGCACACCGGACCGGCCAGCCGACGTATATGTGGGCGAGGCGGCCGATCGACTCGGGCTGCGGGCCGAACTGGTGCCCTGTCCGCAGGAGTTGGGCGAGGCGACGGCCGTGGCGCGGCGCGTGCTGCAGAGTGCGCACTCACCCACGGCTGTGTTCTGCTTCTCGGACTCGCTGGCGTACGGGGTGTATGCGGCCGCGGCAGAGGACTCCCTGGAGGTGGGCCGGGACGTCTCCGTGGTCGGCTTCGACGACCATCCGGTGTCGCGGGTGCTCACCCCGCCGCTGACCACGGTGGACTGGGGGCTGAGCGAGATCGCGGCCGAGGCGGCACGGCTGACGGTTGCGGCGATCGAGGGCAAGCGGGTGCGCCGGAAGCGGGTGCTGTGTGCGCCGCGGATGCGGGAACGCGGGTCGACCGTGCGGGTGTCAACTTGACCCGGCCCTAAAGGACCGGGCTTGGAGGTAGCGCCCAACTGGCTGCTGGGTTGGCTCCTCCGTCCAGACACCCCTATGGGGTGGCAGGGACGCGTGACTCACGCCCCGCGTTCCACACGCTCTCGCCACGGGTGGCGATGTTGTGGGAAGCATTCCGGTCGGCGTGGGCAACGACCCCGCAGCCCCGGCAGATGAAAGGCCCCTGGTCGACACGGTTGCGCTGGTCGACGTGGCCGCACTCGGCGCACGTCTGCGACGTGTACGCGGGATCAACGAAGACCAGGGGCACGCCTGCCCGCTTGGCCTTGTAGACGATGAAGGCTGCGAGCTGGGCAAAGGCCCAGGAGTGCAGTGCGACCCGTTGGGGCTTGCGAAGCCGTACCCTCTGCCGGATTCCCTTGAGTTCTTCCAGGGAGATCCCGGCCGAGGTGCGTTCAGCCTCGGTCACGATCGTCTTGGCGATGATGTGGTTGGTGTTCTTGACGTGCCGCTGTTCGCGGCGCGAGCGCTCCTTCAACCGGCGCTTGGCGGACTTTGTGCGCTTCTTTTGGAGCTTGGCCCGCAGGGCAAGCTGACGCTTGCGGTAGCGGCCCAGACCGCGCCCGGCGGCCTGGTAGCCGGTGGACGTGGTGGCGATGTTGACGATGCCGAGGTCCACGCCGATGAAGTCGTCCGGCTCGTACGTCTCGGCCTCGGGGACCTCGCAGGTGGCGATCAGGTAGAAGACCCCGTCACGCTTGATCAGGTCTGCCTCGCCCTTGCGGTACTCGCGCAGTGTCTTGAGCCCGTCGGCGGAGCAGACGAAGCGGACGTTCTTGAGGCGTCCGGCAGTTGTCCAGATGGACACGGTCTGTGCCGGCGCTTCGACTTCGGCTTGCCGAGGTTTCCGGCGCGGATGTTGGCGTGCAGCGTCGTGTACGCGTCGCGCACCTTCTTGATCACGTGTTGCGCCGGCTGCGCCCCGAGCCCTTCGGCCTTGAGGCGCGGGTACGTGTGCTTGCGCAGCTCGTACTCACGCGGCACACCATGGGCGAACGCCACCTCGGAGACCCAGCACGCCAGGTCGTTGACTGTGCGCAGGGTCGCCAACAGCGCGGCGGCCTGGTCGGCCTCCGGCATCAGCTTCACCTGCGTCACGATCTTCATGCCGGGCATCGTACTGCGATCGGTCTATGTCACCACGCTGGGAGCCAAACCCCAACATCCCTAGGGGTCGAACGGTCGTCTATACCCTCCATGCTCACTTGGTCTCCACGCCCAAGTATCGGCGCGGCCCGTTCACCGACGAGATCCTTACGCGCTGCGAAGAGATCATGCGGGCCGTGTGCGCCGACTTCGAAACCGAGCTGGTGGAGTTCAACGGCGAGCGCGATCACGTCCACCTGCTCGTGCACTACCCGCCCAAGGTCGCCATCTCCCGGCTGGTCGGCTCCCTCAAGGGCGTCTCAGCCCGCAGGCTCCGCCAGGAGTTCCCCGGACACATCCGCAAGTACCTGTGGGGCGACCACTTCTGGTCCCCCGTCCTACTTCGCCGCGTCCTGCGGCGGCGCACCGCCGGCGATCATCAAGGAGTACATCGAGAACCAGAAGCGTCCCGGCTGAGGCCACCAGTACGGACCCGTGCACCCGTGCGGGTCACCGCTATCTTGAGAAGCGCCTCCTCCCGCACGTGAACGCCCGGGGTTCCGCGCTAGATCATGCTGAACTCCGGGTGAACCGAAGATAGACTCACGCGGCATGACCGCCTCCCACCCGTATCTGCGCTACGTCGCGATCGGCGACAGTCTGACGGAGGGCGTCGGCGATCCGGGTCCGGCGGGCGGGCCCCGCGGCTGGGCCGACCGGTTCGCCGAGATCCTCGCGCAGACCCAACCGGGTCTCACGTACGCCAATCTCGCCGTCCGCGGAAAGACCAGCACGCAGATCAGGGCCGATCAACTCGGTCCGGCGCTCGCGCTGCAGCCTGACCTGGTGACGGTGACGGCGGGCATGAACGATGTCGTACGGCCGCGCTACGACCCCGAGGCGGTCGCCGCGAACATCGAGGAGACGTTCGCCCGGCTGACCGCGTCGGGCGCACGCGTCGCCACCATGACCTTCCCGGACCTGGGCAAGGTGTCACCGGTCGCCCGCCGCGTACGGCCCCGCATCCTCGACCTCAACGCCCGGCTTCGGGTCCTCGCGGCACGGCACGGGGTCGCCGTCCTCGACGTCTTCCCGCATCCGTTCACGGCCGACCCGCGGCTGTGGAGCGACGACCGGCTGCATGCGAGTCCGACCGGACACGCCCGGATCGCCGCCGGTATGGCCCACACGTTCGGACTGCCGGGCCACGACGACTGGGCCGAGCCTCTGCCTCCGCGGTCCCCGGTCCCGGTGCTGCGTGCCGTGGGGGCCGATGTGCGCTGGGCCGTGGACCATGTCGGGCCCTGGCTGTGGCGGCGGCTGCGCGGCCATGTGCCGGGAGACGGATTCACGGCGAAGAGACCCGAGCCGACCCCGGTGAGGCCGCAGCAGGTGGCCTGAACTGGCCTTGCATCGCCGGGCGTTCGGGCGGACTCGGCGGTGTCCGGCAGTGCGGGAGCGTACGGCCAGTACCGCTGCGGGTCGTGCTCGGTCTGTCCGGCGGGCGGGGACGGTGTCCAGGAGGCCGCCCGGAGCCGGCGCCGGCAACGACGACAGGCTGCGGCGGGACACCCGGCCTCAAGGTTCCGACCGGCGGGTGCCGGGCGGTCGGACGCCTTTGCGGGCCGCAGGGGCCGTGTTACGCGGCGCAGGCACGGACGAACGCGTCGGCCAGTTCGGCGGGGCGGGTGAAGCACCCTTCGTGGCTGCCGGGCGCCTCTATGACCAGCGGGTTCTTGAGGCGCTGCGGGAAGCGGCCGGCCCATGCCCAGTCGCCGGGAAGGGAGAGGTCCTCGGTGGAGAGGATGTAGGCGGTGGGGATGTCGAGGGCGGTGAACGCCGTCGTGTCCGGTTTCTCGGTGAAGGTGCCCAGGGGCTGCGGCACGAGCAGGGAGTGCACGGTCCGCTGGGTCTCCTCACCGGCGTCCTGCATGAACGCCTGCTGCCAGACCTCCAGGGGCAGCGTCACGGTGTCGTTGCCGGAGGCGGCTGCCAGGGCGTGGAACATCTCGCCGTAGTGCGGCGGGCATGCATCGATCAGCGACTCGCCGTCCTGCGGCACGAACGCGCTCCAGAACACCAGCCGCCGTATCCGGGCGGCGAGTTCGGGCGCGGCGCCGGTCAGGACGTATCCGCCCCAGCTGTGTCCGACCAGGGTGATGTCGGTCAGCCCGGCCCGTTCGACGTACTCCACGAGGCTGTTCACACAGTCGGTGAGGGTCACGCCGCGCGGGTCGTCGTCGGCGCCCAGCCCGGCCAGGGTCGGGGTGTGCACCTGGTGCCCGGCCGCCCTCAGCTCGTTCGCCACAGGGCGCCACGCCCAGCCGCCGTGCCAGGCGCCGGTCACCAGGACGAAGGTCTCGCTCATGTCGATCTCCTTTGATCGAGGGGGGTATCGAGGGGGAAGTGCGGGTGGAGGGGCTGCCACGGAGTCACCGGGCATCCGGGGTTCCTTCCACGTTCAGGCGGTGTGCGATGTCGGCGCGCAGGGCCTTCTTGTCGATCTTTCCGACCTTGGTGGCGGCGAGTTCGGGGACGGTCACCAGCCGGTCCGGGAACTTGAAGCGGGCGACGCCCGCGTGCTCCATGACGTGGTGGATGTCGTCGAGGGTCACCGTGTGGCCCGGCTCCGGGACGACGTAGAGGCAGACGCGCTCGCCGAGCCGGGCGTCGGGCATCGCCACGGCGGCGGCGCGGGCCACACCGGGCGTCTGGTAGGCGAAGTTCTCGATCTCCTCCGCGGAGATGTTCTCCCCGCCCCGGATGATCATGTCCTTGTCGCGGCCCTCGACGACGAGGTTGCCGTCGGGCCGCAGCCGCACGATGTCGCCGGTGCGGTACCAGCCGTCGTCGGTGAAGGCGCGCGCGTTCTGCTCCGGGGCGCGGTAGTAGCCGCGCGGGGTGTACGGGCCGCGGGTGAGCAGCACTCCCGGGGTCCCGTCGGGGAGGGGGTTTCCGAGTTCGTCGACGACGAGGAGTTCGTCGTCTTCGCACATGGGGCGTCCCTGGGTCGTGCAGATGATGTCTTCCGGGTCGTCCAGGCGGGTGTAGTTGAGGAGGCCCTCCGCCATGCCGAACACCTGCTGGAGAGTGCAGCCCAGTTCGGGACGCACCCGGCGGGCGACGTGGTCGGCGAGCCGGGAACCGCCGACCTGCAGGACCCGCAGGGAGCTCAGGTCGCTGCCGGGGTGTTCCTGGTGGTGGTCCAGCCAGCGCTGGGCGATGGCCGGGACCAGGGCGGTCGCGGTGGCGCCCTCGCGCACGACGAGCGGGAACGCCTTCTCCGGGTTGGGCGAGCCGAGGACCACGCGGCCGCCGTTCAGCAGGGTGCCGAGCAGGCCCGGGCAGGCGAGGGGGAAGTTGTGGCCGAGCGGGAGGGCGGCGAAGTAGACGGTGTCGGAGCCGAACGCGCAGACTTCGGCGCTGCGTCGGGCGTTGTAGACGTAGTCGTCGTGGGTGCGGGCGATGAGTTTGGGCAGTCCGGTGGTGCCGCCGGAGAGCAGGAACACGGCGATCGAGCGGCTGTGGGGCCGGTAGGCGTCGACGGCGGCCCGGTCCCCGGCCGTAGCGGGTGTGGTGCATAGCTCCCGCAGGTCCACGGCATCGTCGCCGGCCTTGTCGCCGAGGACGAGGACGTGCCGGAGCGTCGGCGAGTCCGCCGCGATCTCGAACGCCATCGCCCGGTGGTCGTGGCCCTTGAGGACATCGGGGACGGCCACGGCGACGGCCTCACTGTGCTCGACCAGATGGCCGACCTCGTGTCGGCGGTGTCCGGGCAGCGCCATCACCGGGATGACACCGAGACGCAGACAGGCGTAGGTGAGGATCACGAACTCGGCGGTGTTGGGGAGCTGCACCACCAGCCGGTCGTCCGGGCGGAGCCCGAGTGCGGCCAGTCGCAGCGCCATCGCGTCGGCCCGCTCGGCGAGTTGACGGTACGTCAGCCGCCGGTCGCCGTCGACGAGCGCGACGGCGTCGGGAGTGGCGTCGGCGACGGTGTGGAGCCGGTCGCCGATCGTGTGGCCCTCCCAGTAGCCCTTGTCGGCGTAGCGCCTGGCGTACTCCTCGGGCCAGGGCACAGCGCCTTTGCTGCTCGGCCTGGGCATGGTCGTTCTCCTTCGCGATCCTCAGCGGTCCTGTGCGGGTGCAGCGGTGGGGACGATCACGGCGTCCAGGGCGATCAGTCCGTCGGCGGTGAGACGCAGCGGGTTGATCTCGATCTCGGCGGTGTGGGGGCTCGCGGCGAGGGCGGCGGCCAGCGCGGACACGGCCCGTCCGAACTCGGCGCGGTCGAGCTGCGGCCCGCCGCGCCAGCCGTGGAGCAGGGCGCGGGCGGCCAGGTCGTCGGGCATTCCGGCGGCCTCGGCGACGGAGAGCGGGGCGAGCCGGATCGCGACGTCGGCGAGTGCTTCGGCGGCCGTGCCGCCCAGCCCGGCGAGGACGACCGGCCCGAAGACGGGGTCGCGGCGCACGCCGAGCACCAGGTCGATGCCGGGCGGCGCCATGGCCTCGACCAGGTAGCGGCGGTCGGGTCCGATGGCGTCGAGCGCCGCGTCG
Organism: Streptomyces sp. TLI_185; assembly: GCF_003814765.1. Lineage (NCBI taxonomy): Bacteria > Bacillati > Actinomycetota > Actinomycetes > Kitasatosporales > Streptomycetaceae > Streptomyces > Streptomyces sp. TLI_185. Next base: position 10,012,333 of record NZ_RKRB01000001.1, on the reverse strand, counting down.
AGTTCGCCGGGGGTGCGTACGCCCAGGTGGACTCCGCCGATCTCCGTCTTGTGCAGGATCGCGGCATCGAGCACCTTGACGGCGACGGGCCCGCCCAGCAGGTGCAGGGCGTGGTGGGCGTCGGCGCGGTTGGCGCAGGCGACACGTTCGGGGGTGCGGATGCCCAGTTCCGTGAGGAAGGTTTTTGCGGCGTCCTCGTCCAGCGGCCCGGACGGCACCGAGACGGCCGGCCCCTGCCCGGCTGCCTGGGTGGGCACGGCCCGCTGCCGGGCATGTGTCACCAGGGCTCGTACGGCATTGGTGGCGGACGCCGGTCCGGTCAGTGCCGGAATCCCGGCCTTGTGCAGCCGCGCCCGCTGTTCGGCGACGTCCTCGGGCAGACCTCCGACGATCACCACGGCCGGGGAGTCCGCGCCGAGCCCGGCGTCCTGCGCGGCCGAGGCGAGGTCGACGCTGTCGGGCTCGGTGAGGGCGTAGACGGCCAGCAGGTCCACCTCGGGATCCGCGGCCGTGGCGGCGAGGACGCGGGCGAAGGTCTCGGCGGGCCGGCCGGTGTCGACCGGGTTGCGCTGGTAGGTGAGCGGGGGCAGCAGTTCACGCAGGGCACCTTGGGTGGTGTCGGCCAGCTCCGGCATCCGGATGCCGTCGGCGCCCGCCCGGTCGGCGATCAGCAGCCCGGGTCCGGCCTGAGCAGTGACGAGACCGAGCCCCGGATCAGGGTCGGGGCACAGCTGGATGCGGGAGAGGGCCGTGAGGGCGTCCACCAGTTCGCGTTCGTCGTCCACCACCACGGCTGCGGCCTGCCGTAGCGCGGCCCGTGTCGTGCGCCAGGAGGTGGCGAGCGCTCCGGTGTGCGACCGGGCGAAGTCCCCGACGTCCGTACGGCCGACGACCAGGGCCACGACCGGTTTCACGGCGGAGACCAGCCGTACGGCCTCCACCAGCCGCGGCCCGTCGGGAACCGTCTCCAGGTGCAGCGCCACGGCCGTCGTACGGCCGTCGCCCGCGAGGTGCTCCAGGACGTCCGCGGCGGTGACGTCGAGGCCGGCCCCGATGCCGACGCCGAGGCTGATCCCGTTTCCGGCGGCGACCAGGTCGAAGGCAAGGGCGTGGTTGACGCCGCCGCTGGCCGCGACCACCGCGATCTCCCCGGCCGGAAGCTGCCCGGCCGCCGGCACGAAGCTGGCCGTCAGGCCCAGGTGGGGGGCGAAGAACCCGGAGGTGTTGGGTCCGAGCAGCCGCACCCCGGTCTCCCGGGCGACGCGGTACAGCGCCTCCGCATACGCCACGCCCTCGGCACCGGCCTCGCCGAAGCCGCCGGCGCAGACCAGCGCGGCACGGCAGCCGGCGGCGGCCGCCTCGGCCAGCGCGTCCGCGCAGCCGGCCGCGGGGACGCACAGGACGGCCAGGTCGAGGGGTGCGCCGGTGTGTGCGGCGGCTTCGGCGACGGAGGCGTACACGCCCTCGCCGGGCTCCGGACGCCGGGCGTTGACCAGGGCCCGGGCGCCGGGGAAGGGACCCAGTGAGCGGGCCATGGCGGCGCCCAGCTTTCCGCTCTGCCGCGAGGCGCCGATCACCACCACGCCCTCGGGCGCGAACAGCGGGGTCAGGTTCGTGCTCATGCCTGCTCCCGTCCCACCAGGTCGGCGCGCCCGGACAGCAGCAGCGTCTCGGCCCGGTCCTCGTCCAGCCCGTCCTCCACGATCAGCGCGGGAACACCGTGCACCAGCCGGGCCTGTTCGGCGAGGAGCGACCGGGTGAGCGGGGTTCCGCCCTGTACGGCGACCAGTTCCGGGGGCGTGTCACCGGTCAGGGCGTCGGCCAACTGGTCGTAGATCTGCGGGAGTTCATCCTCGATGTCGGGTGCGGTGAGCCACAGGTCCGCCTCGGTGCGCAGTGCCGCGAGGTCGGCGCCGGTCAGGCTCCGCCCGGTGAACTCCCGCTCGCCCAGCCTCAGTGGCGTGTCCAGGGGTGCGTGACCGTCGTGCGCGGCCCGCCAGTCGCGTACGACCTGGTCGACGAAGCCGGGATCGCGGCGCGCGATCCGTTCCTTGCCGATGCTGCGGGAGATGAAGTGGAAGGCGAACTGCGTCGGCTCGAACGCGTCGTGGTAGCGCCCGAAGTGCTCCCACCAGGAAAGGCTCGGCCGGGCGGAGTTCTGGATCTTCTCCACCGAGGGACGGCGGGCCGCCTCGTAGGCCTCCAGGGCGCTCGGCAGGTCGTCGCGGTGGCCGAGGACACTGTCGGCGAGGGCGACCGCGTCCTCCATGGCCATCTTCGTTCCGGAGCCGACGGAGAAGTGCGCCGTGTGGGCGGCGTCGCCGAGCAGGACGACGTTGCCGCTGTGCCAGCGGTGGGTGCGCCGGGTGCGGAAGTTGCCCCAGCGGGAGTTGTTGACCAGCAGTTCGCGGCCGTCGATCTGTTCGGCGAAGAGCTTCTCCAGGTACGCCTTGCTCTTCCCGTCGCTCGGGCCGGGCGGCTGAGCGGTGTCGAACTGGTCGAGTCCCGCCCTGCGCCAGGACTCCTCGTCGGTCTCCACGATGAAGGTGCTGACGCGGTCGCTGATGGGGTAGCCGTGGACGGCGAAGGTGCCGTGCGGGCCGTGCTCGTGTACGAAGGTCAGGCCGTCGAAGAGATAGTCCGTGCCGAACCAGATGAACTTCGCGGTCGCGACCTCCACCTCCGGCACCAGCACGTCGGCGAGCCGGTCGCGCAAGCGGGAGTTCGCCCCGTCGGCGGCCACGATCAGGTCGTATCCGGCGAGTTCGGCCGGGTCCGCGGGGACCTCGTAATTGAAGCGGAGTTCGACCCCGACCTCCTCGGCACGCCGGTGCAGCAGTTGGAGCAGGGTCTTGCGGGTGATGGCGGCCATGCCGTTGCCGCCGCAGCGGATCCGCTGCCCCTTCAGCCGTACCTCGATGTCGTCCCAGTGCCGGCCGTACTCGGCGAGAGCCGTGCGCAGGACGGGGTCCGCCGCGTGGATCGCGGCCAGCGTGGCGTCCGAGAACACCACGCCGAAGCCGAAGGTGTCCTCGGCGCGGTTGCGCTCGAAGACCGTCACCTCGACCGACGGATCGGCCTGCTTGACCAGCGCCGCGAAGAACAGCCCGCCGGGGCCGCCTCCCACGCAAGCGATCCGAGAAACCATGGCTCCTGCCTCCACCTCGAGTACAGGCCCAGACTCAGGCCCGAAAGCATCCTGTGTCAATGGATACACGGGCGTCAATAATTTGTTGCGCTTTCGCGTTCACCTCGAAGCGCTGAAATCCCCGCATCTCAGAGTTTTCCTCGGCTCGATCGGTCATCCTCACGACGGCCGTCCGTGTGACATAGTCGGTTCCGTGAAGCCACGATCGATCGTCTTCGACCTGTTCGGCGACTACGTCCGCTACCGCGGCGGCGCCGCCCGGCTGCGCACCCTCAGCACACTGATGGGCTGCTTCGGTGTCGGCGAGAGCACGGTGCGGGTGGTGCTGGCACGCCTGCGCAAGGAGGGCTGGTTCGACGTCCGGCGTGAGGGCCGGGAGACGCTCTACGCGCTCAACAAGCGCAGCCTCCAGCTCCTCGACGAGGGTCGTTCACGGATCTTCGACCGGGCACCGTCCGACTGGGACCGGCACTGGTACATGGTCATCTACTCGGTCCCCGAGTCCGAGCGCGCCGTGCGCGACCACATCCGCAAGGAGCTTGCGTGGCTGGGCTTCGGCCCGCTCGCGCCGTCCACCTACGTCTGTCCGCACGACCGGCTGCAGCAGGTCCGGGAGAGGTTCGCGGACGAGCCGGCCGTACGCCTGGACACGCTGCGCTGCCAGTCCGGCGGGCTGCCGGTCGACCGCGAGATGGCGGCCCGCAGCTGGGATCTTGCCGCGCTCAACGAGGACTACCGGGAGCTGCTGCGCACGTACCGCGTGCGGATGCCGTCGTACCGGGCCGGGGCGCTGAGCCCCGAGGAGGCGCTGGTGGAGCGCATGCGGCTGACGTACGACTACCGCAAGTTCCCCTTCCGCGACCCGGATCTGCCGACCGAGCTCCTCCCGGCGGGCTGGGTGGGGCACGAGGCGCACGACATGTTCCTCGAGGCCCACGAGGTCCTCGGCCCCTCGGCCGAGTCGTACTACGACGAGGTGGCCGGCTCACGGCCGGGCGCCCGGCCGTAGGGCGCTAACCCGGGCGGGTCTCCAGCCGGCAGCAGCAGGACGCCTCGATCGGTACGTCCGCCGTCGCGGTGGCGATCTTCAGCTGCTGGGCCACGATCTGTGCCTCGCCGTCCTTGCCGAGCCGCACGAGGCATTCGTGGAAGCCGTGCAGGGCCCAGACATTGGCGGGGTGCTGCTGTGCGCGCGGCAGGGTGCCGTCGAGGCCCAGGTCGGCCCGGTAGACGGCCTCGGCCTCCGCGACCAGGCCCTGTTCGAGGAGCAGTGCCCCGTAGGCGTGCCGGGTGGGCTGCATCCAGCCCCAGGGTTCGTCGTAGGGAAGACCGTCATCCAGCTCGATCGACCGGCGCAGGGCCGCGAACGCGGCGGCGTGGTTCCCCTTGCGGTAGTCCAGCTCTCCGTCCAGCATCGCAGCGGCGATCGCGAGGATGTCCGCGCAGGTGTTGTTGAACAGCATGCGGGTCTCGGGGACCCGGGCGACCGCGTCGCGGAAGAGCCGCCGCTCGGCCTCGGCCTCGTCGATCCGGCCCGTGGCGGAGAACGCGACACCGCGGGCGTAGTGCAGCATCGCCGTGCTCACGCAGTACAGCCGCACATCGGCAGGCATCGGAAGGGCGAGGATGTCGCCCCAGCGGCCGAAGCGGATGAGCACATGCACCCGCATCGCGAGGAAGCTCTCCACCCAGTCCGCCATGGGCGGGCTCTGCACCCGGAGCAGTTCCTCGGGCACGGCCGCCTCGAGCCGGTGCACCGTGTCGATCGCGTCCCGGTAGCGGCCGAGGAACATCGCGCCGTAGATCTTGAAGTGGAGGTTGTGGCACCGGTACAGGGTGTAGAAGTTCATCGCCCCGGCCCGGGCGTGGAACTTCTCGTCGGCTTCGATCGCCGTGGTGTTGTCGGAGACGACCCGGCGGTAGTCGCCGCAGAGCACTTCCAGATGCGACGGCATGTGCTGCAGATGTCCGGCATCCGGCATCAGACCGCGCAGCCGGTCGCCGGCCGGCAGGGCGGCCTCGGGGGTCGGGGACATCTCCATCAGGTGGATGTACATGTGCAGCAGGCCGGGGTGGTGCGCGCCCGCCTCCGTGGCGAGCGCCTGTTCCAGCACCGCCCTGGCCTCGGTGGTGCGCGCGCCCAGGGCAGGTGTGCCCGTGCGGATGTCCCACAGCTGCCAGGGAGTGAGGTTCATCAGCGCGTCGGCGTACAGGGTGGCCACGTCGAGGTCGTCGGGGGCCAGTCGGTGGACGGCCCGCATGCTGTCGGCGTAGGCAGCGTTCCACACGGAACACTCCACCACGGCCGGGGCTCTCTCCTGCGGATAGCGGGCGCGCAGGGCGCCGATGAGGGCCCGCTCGACAGCGGTGGCGCCGGCTGCCTTGGCGTGTGCGCGCTGCACCGCGGCGTGGGTGCGCTCCACCGTCCGGGCCAGGTCCTGTTCGTCGAAGAACTCCCAGGGCTTGTTGTAGTTGGGGCCGAGCGCATAGGCCATGCCCCAGTCGGCCATGGCGCAGTCGGGATCCGCCGAGGCGCAGGCCTCGAAACAGCGCACGGCCTCTTCGTGATTGAAGGCGAAGGTCCAGTTCAGTCCGCGGTCGAACCACACCTGCGCCTCGGACGACGAAGTCGTCACCCGCCGGACGTGACTGCCGAGGTCGTAGTAGCTCACAGACGACGAAATACCGCATACCAGCTATAACGCACAAGACCCACCCTCACGCCTGGCAGGTACAAGGCAAAGGAATTGCATGGTCTAGACCAAGAAGCCGTTTGGTCTAGTCCAAAGCATGGACGCGGTCACGGTCCGGCAGGAAGCTGGGGCACTCCCCCACCCCCATCGGAGGCACACCGTGAGACGTCTTCGTGCATGCCTGGGCGCAGCCGCCGCCGTCGGACTCACCGCCGCAGGAACCACAGCCCTGATAGCGGGCCATGCCTCGGGCGCCACCGCCGCGCTCAGCAACCGCTGGTACGCGGCCGCCCCGTACCTGATGCCACTGGACAACGACCCGCCGGACCCGGCCGCCATCATGGACGCCACCGGTCTCAAGGCCTTCCAGCTCGCCTTCGTCCTCGCCCCCAACGGCGGTGGCTGCTCGCCCACTTGGGGAGGCACCGCCCCCGTGTCCTCGGACACGGCCGTCCAGTCCGTCATCAACACGATCCGCGGCAAGGGCGGCGATGTGTCCGTCTCCATCGGCGGGTACGGCGGCACCAAGCTCGGTCAGGTGTGCTCGGACGCGGCGGCGACGGCGGCCGCCTACCAGCAGGTCATCACCAAGTACGGCCTCCACGCCATCGACTTCGACCTGGAGGAGCCGGAGTACGAGAACACCGCGGCGATCAAGAACGAGATCGGCGCCGCGAAGATCCTCCAGCAGAACAACCCCGGCCTGTACGTCTCCGTCACCACGGCCGGTACGGCCGACGGCACCGGCTGGTTCGGCAAGCAGATGCTGCTGGAGGCGAAGTCGCAGGGCTTCACGCCGAACAACTTCTCCATCATGCCCTTCGACGGCGGCTTCAGCGGCGCGGCCTCGCAGACCAGCGCGCTCACCAACTTCAACTCCATCCTCCAGTCGACGTTCGGCTGGGACCAGGCGACGGCCTACGCGCACGAGGGCTTCTCCGGGATGAACGGGCGCAGCGACACCGGCGAGATCTTCACCCAGGCCGACTTCCAGACCGTGCTGGACTACGCCACCAGCCACAACATGGACCGCTTCACCTTCTGGTCCCTCAACCGCGACCGCCAGTGCACGCCGCCCGACAACGGCGGGCGCACGTCCGGCACTTGCTCCAGCGTGGCGCAGAACTCCTGGGACTTCGCGAAGTACTCGGTGAAGTTCGCCGGCGCCACCCCGCCGTCCTCGACACCCACCCCGACACCTACGCCGCCGCCGACGCCCAGCGGGTGCAAGGCCGCGTGGAGCTCGACCTCGGTCTACACCGCGGGCGACGAGGTCTCGTACAACAAACACAACTGGAAAGCGAAGTGGTGGACCCAGAACGAGACACCGGCCGCCACCGACTGGGGCCCGTGGCAGGACGAGGGGGCGTGCTGACTCCGGCTCGTTCCCGGCGACAGGCGTGTGGCCGGAACCCTTCCCCCCGGTCGGACCGCCCTCCGCCCGATGGGTATCCCTGCGCATAGGTCGAAGCGGACTGCGTTGGGGGGCTGGCACTGTGGCGCGCCGATGGTGGACCTCCCGGCCCTTTCAGTCGCATCGATCACGGCGACGGCACACCGTGGCGTCCCTGCGGGCACAGGGACGCTACGGGCCCAGGTTTCGCGACGTGGTGCCGGCGCTCGCCGGAGTGGTCGCCGCGTGGTGCTCGATCGTCGCCGTACTCGCCGCGGGCTATCGAGCACTCGGCATCGGTGTTCCCCTCGGCGGAGTCGCACTCCTGGTCCTTCTCGCCGTGACGGGAGTCCGGCGCCGACGCCCGGCGGCACGCCGACGGCTCGGCTACTACGACCCCGGCGAACTGGTCGAACTCGACACCGAGGGGCTCGCGTTGGCCGTGGCCCGGATGCTGCGCCGGGACGGGTGGCGGGTACGGCTGCTGCCCGCACCGGACCGGCCACGTCTCTGCGCCCGGGACAGCAGCGGCCGCCGGCTCGACGTGGCCTTCCGGCCGGTGGCGGAACCCCTCCCCGACGAGGACGTGCCGCACTCCCAGTGGCACCGCACGGACACCGCTCCACATCTTCAACTGGTCGTGCACCGCGGCACTTTCGGAGACCGCGACATCCGTTGGGCGCGGCGTCAGGGCAAGACCTGCCTGCTCGACGGCGCCTCGCTCAGCCGCTGGGGTCAGGGCACGGGCCTGAGCGAGTTGCTCACGCCCGGTTGGTGACGTCGACCGGGGAGTCCTGGCCGCCCGGGTCGAGGCGGAAGGGCGGGTACTGGTCCGTCATGAGTGCGGCGTAGGCAGCCACCCGCGCGGCCCAGCGGGCCAGGCCCAGCAGGAAGTCGAAGAGGTGCACCGGGTAGCGGGCGGTGAACGCCAGGATGATCACAGCGACAAAGGAGAGGAAGGGAATCAGGCCGCCGCCACGCCAGCTGTCCCCTTCTCCCCAGCCACCGACGAACAGGCCGACGACGATGTACTGCGGGATCGCCAGCAACCACCACTTCACCAGGACCAGGCCGCGGGAGAGGCGCTCGGGATAGGCGACGTCGAAATGCGCTGGGTAGTCGGGCACGTCCGCCAGGGTGAACGGCGGGTACCGGTCGGTGCCGAGCGCGGTGTGGGCGTAGTAGGTGACACGCCAGTTCCAGCGCATCACGCCCACATTGAAGTCGAAGAGGGATCGGGGGTAGCGGCCGGTGAGGAGGATGGCGAAGAACGCGACGACGGTCACGAAGACGAACGCGATCCACAAGAAGAACAGCACGATGTAGTGCGGGATCGCGAGAAGCCACTTCACCAGCCACATCCACCGGGACAGCCGGGGATCGAGAAACGCTTCGATGCGCACGGGCGACACGGTGACAGGAATCATGCGGCCAACTCCTTTCGAGCGTTCCCGCCCGACGGCCACCCGTCCATGCCCTCCCGCGAACGGGCAGACGGCAAGGCGGTCACCTGATCATGAATTCAGGCTCGCACGAGCGATGGAAGGCCGCGACTCGGTGCGTCCCGCCAGGCAGCCCTGCGGTCCGGCTAGAGGTCGATCGCGCCGTCCGCCGCGCAGGCCTTCGCGGCCAGCCCTTGCGCGTCCGGATCCGGTTGCAGTATCTGGGCGACGATCTCGCCCACGGCCCGGTGCCAGTCACCACTGCGGCGGAGCATCGCGTGGTCACCGCCTTTGACCACGACCATGCCGGCCTGGGCCCCGGCGGCCCGGGCCCGGCGCACGTAGTCCGCCGATTCGGCGGGGGACGTCACACGGTCGCGGTCACCCTGCACGGCCACCATCCGCACCCCGCCGAGGTGGGCGGCGGAGTCCTGCGGCGGGCACCACGGCGCCAGCGCCAGCACACCGCACACCAGCGGATGCGACGCCGCGCGCAGGGCAGCTCTCGCGCCCATCGAATGCCCTACGAGGACGGTGGGCACCGCGCCCACGAGCCGCTGGAGTTCGTCGAGCGCCCGCACCGCGTCCTCGGTGGGATCGTTGTCGTTCCAGCCCTGGTACCGGTAGCGGACCCGGCCGAGCAGGACGTCCGGGGGCGAGGCGGCCGCGGCGGCCCGCAGAACCGGGTGCATACGCAGCGCGGCCGGCTGCCAAGGGCGCGCCGCCCTGCGGCTCACCTCGCGCCCGCCGTGCAGAGTCACGATCGCCGCGGCCGCGGCCTCCTGCGGCGCGTACCGCACCATCAGCGCGGACTCGTCGCGCTGCATCTCCCCACCGGTCCTCATCGCTACGGCACCTCTCCGCTCCGGGCTCCCATCCTCCCCCAGAGATCCGGAACGCCGACTGCGCGGGGGGGCGCACACGGTGGACGAATGAGCCCTGTACGCGCCTCCACGCGCACGGGGAAAATGCGCCACGTCGGCGGTCCCGTGGCCGGGACCCCCGTGCACCTCGCTCCACCCCGTCGAGAAAGCAGGTCCGCGCCCGTGCTGCTACGTCTGCCCGAGTCCGTGTCCGAAGCGCAGGAGTGCATGGCCGAGGGAGCGGTGCCCATCGGCGGGGCGACGCTCGTCTGGGCGGGCTGGCAACAGGACGGGTTCCCCGAGCAGGCCATGTCCCTGCGCAACCTCCCCGAGGCCAATGTGATCGCGCGCGGCACGCTGGGCTCCGCCGTCGTGCTGAACCGGATCGACGACCGCGTGCCCGAGGTCCTCGCGCAGGCGGCCGCCACGGTGGGAACGGGAGCGGTACGCCGCACCGCCACCGTCGGCGGCAACCTCGTCGGCAGCACGCTGCGCTGTCTGCTGCCGGCCGCCCTGGTGCTGGACGCCCGGGCGACGGTTCTCGAACGGGACCGGGTCTACGAGACCGACCTCGCCGAGGTCCTGGCCAAGCACCATCTGCTGCTCAGCCTCCACTGGCGCGAACCGCTCGCCAGCAGCTACCGCAAGCTGCCCGGCGAGGCGGGCGGACCGCCGCCGCTCGTCGTCGCGGCGGCGGTCCGCACCGACGACGACGGCCGCAACCGCCTTCAGGTGGCCGTCCGCGACGGCTATGACGTGCTCTCGGACAGCGTGGCCTGCGACGACGCCCGGCGCGACGCGGCGATCGACGCGCTGAGTGACACGGCCGTCGGCTCACTCCCCCCGGCGGCGTGGGATGTCGTACGGGAACACGTCGCCCGCCTGCTCAGTCGGTGAGGCCCGTCGTGTCCAGCACCTCGGCCGGCTTCGGGGCCCGGACGTCGAGCGGTTCGTCGAAGTCGTGGAACGAGGTGCTGGTGCGGTACTTGGCTCCCTTGTAGACCGCCCTGAGGAGGTACGGCTTGCCCTCGGTGGCCACGTAGAAGGTGAACGTGCCGTCCTTGTCCGCCTTGTCGGTCACGCTCAGCGCCACAGCGTCCCTGCCGTCGATGCTGGTGGTCCCGCCCTTCGTCGCCTTGCCGAACGAGTCGAAGGCCCATTTGCAGGAGACGAGACCCTGCTCCCTGTCCTTCGCCTCGTCGACGGGCGACTTCGTCCACAGCTTCTGCGCGCTGCTCACGCTCTTGCGGCCGCTCCACCTCTGGAGGTACACGCGGTCCGGGCGGACGTAGTCCGTGTCGCCGATCCGGATCTGTTCGAGACTGCCGCCGGCGGACCAGCTCATCTTCGACCTGCACCGGTCGTCGAGGTCGGTCACGAGCCGGGTGGTGACCGAACCGCCCTTCGCCGGGTTGCTGGTGAACTCGATCGTCACCGACTTCAGTTCGCTCATCGCGTCGTTGGCGTCGTCGAGCATCTCCTCGGCCGACCTCTCGTCGGCGCTCCCGTCGCCGCCGCAGCCCGCCACGGCCGCACCCGTCAGCAGGCACGTCAGCGCGGTCGTCACCGCCGTAGCCAGGTTCCGCATGGATCCCCCTGTCCAGTCCATGATCAGCCCGGAGAGCCTACCAACGACTCGGCGGCATCCCAGAGTTCGCGTTCACGCTCGGGGTCGTACGACTCCGCCGACGAACCGGCCACCCGCGCGCGGTCGACATAGGAACCGGTCGGTGCGCAGATCGCGCCGAGGGCGACGTCGGCGAGGTGGCGGCCCGCGGCCGTGCGCGTGGTCGCGAAGGGGGTGAGGGTCAGCGCCGGCAGGACGCGGCGCATCGCGAACCGGGAGAGGGCGTCGGCATGGCGGGCCAGGCCGGTGCCGGGGACGAAACCGGGGTTGTAGGCCACGGCGTCGACGCCGGGCGGCAGACGGCGGGCGTACTCGTGGACCAGATGGAGGGCGGCCAGTTTGCTCGTCGAGTACGCGGTGCGGCCGGCGGCGGCGGTGTGCGGCTCGGAGAAGGCTCCCGGGCGAGCCAGGGTCCGCGGGGCCTGCCAGGCCGGGCCGGGGACCATGCCCAGGTTGTGCCGGAAGTCGCCGAAGTGGGTGTCGCTCACGGTGATCACGATTCGGGCGGGGTGGGCGAACTGCTCCTGCAACGAGCGGACGAGCAGGTGGTTGGCGAGCACGTTGACGGCGAACGTGGCCTCGTGGCCCTCGGATGTCTCGGTCAGCGCGTTCGTGTACTGGACGCCCGCGTTGCCCACGAAGCCGTGCAGGGGCGGCAGTTCACCGTCTTCGAGCCGGTCGTGGATCTCCCTGGCCGCCGCACGGACGCTCACGAGAGACCCGAGATCGGCCGTGACGTGTGAGACCGCCCGCCCGGCTGCGCCCAGTTCGGCGGCCAGGCGAGGGCCACGGGAGCCGCGGGCCACGACGACGAGGTGTGTGTCCGGCGACAGGCGCAGGATGCGCTGTGCGGCGACACGGCCGATACCGCGGCCGGCGCCCGTCATCACGATGGTGGACTGCATGGACGAATCCTTCAGGTCGGTCGGAACCCGGTTCGGGCGGTGCGTCGCCCACGCTCGCCTCTCCCCGTTCCGGCAGCCAGGGCCGCCCGCGTCAGTAGGACCGGCAGTACCCAGGCTGACGCGGGCGCGGACGGCGACAATGGCCCAATGGCTGCCGCCCACCCCGCATTCGGCTCACTTCTGCACGCCTGGCGCGACCGGCTCTCCCCCGCCGACGCCGGCTTCGCCGCCACGGCCGGCCGACGCGCCCCGGGGCTGCGCCGTGAGGAGCTCGCGCAGCTGGCCGGCCTCTCCGTCGACTACGTACTGCGCCTGGAGCAGGGGCGCGCGCGGCACCCGTCGGCCCAGGTCGTCGGCGCCCTCGCCCGGGCCCTGCAGCTCTCGCGGACCGAACGCGACGAGCTCTACCGCAGCGCCGGGCTGCTGCCGCCGCAGGACGCCACGATCGACACGCACGTGCCGCCGGGCGTGCAGCGGCTCACCGCACGCCTGGGCGACGTCCCCATCGGGGTGTTCGCGGCCGACTGGAGCCTGGTGTGGTGGAACGCCATGTGGTGCGCCCTGCACGGCGACCCCGAGACGCTGCCCGCCTGCGAACGCAACCTCGCCCGCGCCGTGTTCGGAGACGGACCCGCACACGCCGCGCTGCGTCCGTTCCGCTCCGATCGCGCCGACGACGCCTTCGCCGCGTCGATCGTCGCCGATATCAAGCACGCCGCGTCCCGTTATCCCGCCGACGTCCGACTGGCGCAGCTGGTACGGGACTTGAGGACGACGTCCGCCGCCTTCGCCCACTACTGGGACACGGCCACGGCCGGCCTTCACACCAGCGACCGCAAGACCGTCGAGCATCCCGAGGTCGGTGACATCGTCCTCGACTGCGACGTCCTCGTCGTGCCTGGCGCGGACCTGAGGATGGTCACCTACACGGCGGCGGCCGACAGCAGCGACGCGGGCAAGCTCGACCTGCTGCGGGTCACCGGCGGTCAGGCCTCCCCCAGGCCGAGTTGATGCCTCACTCGGCCGTCTTGCGCGCCAGTGCGTTGTTGTCTATCGAGTTGTGCACGCTGAAGCTCACGGCGTCCGAGCGGTAGCGGTCGTCCGACCACTCCACGGGGCGTCCCTCGCGGGTGGTCGTGACGCGGCGGACGCGCAGCAGGGGGCTGGTGCGGCGGATGCCGAGGAGTTCGGCGTCCTGTGCGCTCGCCGCGACCGCGTCGATGACGTGCTCGCCGTAGGCGAAGACCAGGCCCGTGCTGTCGTACAGCAGTTGGGTGACGGACGGGGCGTACGGGTCGATCGTCTCGACGGCGGGTGAGATCCAGTCGGCGTACACGGTGCGCTCGACGAGGACCGGTTCGCCGTCCAGGCCGCGGACCCGCAGGACGTGCAAGACCCGTGTGCCCTCCCGGAGTTGGAGACGGGCGGCGTCCTGGGCGGTCGCGGGCAGGTACTCCTGGGCCACGACCTGGCCGGTGGCCTCGCGGCCCATGGCGCGGGCCCACTGGGCGAAGCTGCGCAGTTCGGCGAAGCTCTGGCTGCGGCGGCTGGCCAGGACGACCCGGCGGGCCCCTTGGCGGGAGCCGATCAGGCCCTCGGAGGTCAGCGCGGCGACGGCCTGGCGGACGGTGCCGCGCGAGACGCCGTAGTGGGCGGCGAGTTCCGTCTCGGCAGGCAGCCTGCTGCCGACCGTGTACTCCTCACGGTCGATCGCCCGCCGCAGCTCGTCGGCGATCTCCTCGTGTCGTGTCGCCACCGTTTCCCTCCGAGTCAGCTGCTGTGCACAGCGTGACCAGCCTAATCGAGACCGGCAGGTGATCGCGCTTGCCCCGAACTGTGCAGGGATTGGGAGGTCACAATTTCGCCACTGTTTACCAAGAGGTCACCACGGGCGGCCTTACTGAGGCCAACTTGTTCAGACAAGTTCTCAGCCTTGTGCGTCTTCTGCGTCCTCCCCTGCGCTCACTTCTGGAGTCACCGTGTCCCAGCCGAGAACAGCCGCCCTGGCCGGCTCCCTCGCCGTCGTAGCCGCGCTCGCCCTGAGCGCCTGCGGCGCCGCTCCCGACAACGCGTCGACCACCGCCGACGGCAAGAACGCGGCCACCGCCACCTCGGCCGCCGACTTCGGCGGCCTCGACGCCCTGGTGAAGGCCGCCAAGAAGGAGGGCACGCTGCACGCGATCGCGCTGCCCCGCGACTGGGCCAACTACGGCGCCCTGATCGACGGCTTCAAGAAGAAGTACGGCATCAAGATCACGGTGGAGAACCCGGACGGCTCCAGCCAGGACGAGATCAACGCCGTGACCTCCCGCAAGGGCCAGGACCGTGCCCCGGACGTCCTCGACCTCGGCAGCTCCTTCGCGCTCAGCGCCGCCCAGCAGGGCCTGCTCGCGCCGTACAAGGTGGCCTCGTACGCCGACATCCCCACCGGGCAGAAGGACCCGCAGGCCCGCTGGTACAACGACTACGGCGGCTACATCTCCATCGGCTGCGACGCCAAGCGCGTCAAGACCTGTCCGACCACCTTCAAGGACCTGCTCAAGCCGCAGTACAAGGGGCAGGTCGCGCTCAACGGCAACCCCACGAAGTCGGGTTCGGCCTTCGGCGGCGTGTACGCGGCCGCGCTCGCGAACGGCGGCTCGTTCGACAACATCCAGCCCGGCCTGGAGTTCTTCGCCAAGCTGAAGAAGAACGGCAACTACACGCCCGTCGAGTCGACTCCGGCGACCGTGGAGAAGGGCGAGACGCCGATCAGCATCGACTGGGACTACCTCAACGCCGGTTACGCGGACGAGTTCAAGTCCAAGGGCGTCGACTGGAAGGTGGCGGTCCCGTCCGACGGCCAGTTCTCCCAGTACTACTCGCAGGCCGTCAACAAGGACGCCCCGCACCCGGCGGCCGCCCGTCTGTGGCAGGAGTACCTGTACAGCGCCGAGGGCCAGAACCTGTGGCTGAAGGGCTACGCCCGTCCGGCGCTGATGACCGCCATGGACAAGGCCGGCACCCTCGACAAGAGCGCCGCCGCCAAGCTCCCGGCAGTCTCCGGTACGCCCTCCTTCCCGACCGAGGCCCAGCAGAGCAAGGCCAAGACGGTCATCGCGCAGGGCTGGGCGAAGGCCGTTTCCGGATGACGGCCACCCTCACGGGCGTGGACGTGGCGCCGCCGCTCGCTTCGGCGAAGCGGCGGCGCCGGGTCCCCGGCTGGCTCGCCGTCGTCCCGCTGCTCGTCTTCGTCGCTGTCGCCTTCGGGGTGCCGGCGATCGCCATGCTGAACGGCGCGTTCAGCGTCAAGAACCAGACCACGGGCGCCACTTCGTACAGCACGGCGAACCTGACCACCTCCCTGCAGGGCGCCTATCTGACCGCGCTGCTCGGCAGCGTCAAACTGTCCGCCGTGTCCGCCGGCATCGGGACCGTCCTCGGGCTGCCGCTCGCGCAGGTCGTGGTGACCTCCCGGTTCCGGGTGCTGCGCGAGGCCGCGCTCACCGCGTCCGGGGTGCTCGCCAACTTCGGCGGCATCCCGCTGGCCTTCGCGTTCGTCGCCACGCTCGGCAACGCCGGCGTGCTGACGAAACACCTGGGCCTCACGGACAAGGGCTGGGACCTCTACAGCTTCTGGGGCCTGGTCATCGTCTACCTGTATTTCCTGATCCCGCTCATGGTCCTCACCATCACGCCCGCCCTGGAGGGCCTGCGCTCCCAGTGGCGCGAGGCCGCCCAGAACAACGGCGCCACCGCCCTGCAGTACTGGCGGCACGTCGCCCTGCCCGTGCTGCTGCCTTCGCTGCTCGGCGGGTTCGTGCTCCTGTTCGGCAGCGCATTCGCCGCGTACGCCACCGCCGCGGCGATGGTGGGCAGTTCGGTCCCGCTGGTCACCCTGCAGATCGCCGACGCCATCTCCGGCAACGTGCTGGTCGGCCAGGAGAACGTGGCCCTCGCCCTCAGCCTCGACATGGTCCTGGTGGCAGGGCTCGTCATGGCCGTGTACCTGCCCCTGCAACGACGGAGCGCGCGATGGCTCGACGCCTGAACCCGTGGCGGTGGGTCGTCCTCGGCCTCGCCGCCCTGTACTTCCTCGTCCCGCTCGCCGCATCCGTGATCTTCACGGTCGATGTCCCGGGACAGGGCATCACCTTCGACGCCTACAGCCAGATCGTCTCCACCGACGGCTTCGGCTCCAGCCTGCTGCTCTCGCTGGAACTGGCGGCCGCCACCATCGCGATCGTCCTGCTGCTCATGGTCCCTGCCATGGTTGCGCTGAGGCTCGGCGCCCCCCGGCTGCGGCCGGTCGTCGAGGTGCTGTGCTCGCTGCCGCTGGTCGTGCCGCCGATCGCGTTCGTCGCCGGTATCGCCACGGTGCTGAAGTGGGGCCCGGACTATCTGTCGCGCACCCCGCTGTTCGAGACCTTCGTGGCGATCCAGAACCCGAGTTTCCCGTTCGTGCTGGTGCTGGCGTACGTCGTCATGGCGTTGCCGTTCGTGTACCGGGCGCTGGACTCCGGGCTGCGCGCCATCGACGTACGCACGCTCGTCGAGGCAGCCCGCAGCTGCGGAGCCGCCTGGCCGCAGGCGCTGGTGCGGGCCGTGCTGCCCAATCTGCGCGGGGCCCTGCTGAACGCCTCGTTCCTCACGCTCGCGCTGGTGCTCGGCGAGTTCACCGTGGCCCAACTGCTCGGCTTCACACCGTTCGCCGTGTGGATCTACAGCGTCGGCGGCTCGCAGGCCCAGCTGTCCGTCGCCGTGTCCGTGCTCAGCCTGCTCGTCACATGGGCCCTGCTCCTCACGCTCGCCGGCCTCGGCGGGCGGACCCGTACCGCTTCGTCCCGAGGATGAACCATGACCGCCACCACCCTTGAGAAGACAGCCGTCGGCAAGGCCGCCACGGTCGAATTCCGCGGTCTGCGCCGGGAGTTCGGGGCGACCGTCGCCCTGGACGGGCTCGACCTGACCGTGCAGCCGGGAGAGTTCCTGGCACTGCTGGGCCCGTCCGGCTGCGGCAAGACCACCGCGCTGCGCATGCTCGCCGGGTTCGAACACCCCGACTCCGGTGAGGTGCTGGTCGACGGCGAGGACGTCACCCAGGTGCCGGCGCACCGCCGGGACGCCGGGATGGTCTTCCAGTCGTACAGCCTCTTCCCGCATCTGAGCGCCCTCGACAACGTCGCCTTCGGGCTGCGGATGCGCAAGGTGCGTACGGCCGAACGCCGCTCCCGGGCGGCCGAGTTGCTGGAGCTGGTCGGCCTCGCCGACAAGGGCGACCGGTTTCCGCACCAGCTCTCCGGCGGCCAGCAGCAGCGCATCGCGCTCGCCCGCGCGCTCGCGCTGCGGCCCCGCGTGCTGCTGCTGGACGAGCCGCTGTCCGCGCTGGACGCCAAGGTGCGGCTCACGCTGCGCGAGGAGATCCGGCGGCTGCAGCAGGAGCTCGGCATCACCACGCTGTTCGTGACGCACGATCAGGAGGAGGCCCTGTCCGTGGCCGACCGGGTCGCCGTGATGCGGGCCGGCCGACTCGAACAGTGCGCAGAACCCGCCGAGTTGTACGGGCGCCCGGCCACCGCCTTCGTCGCCGAGTTCGTCGGCACGATGAGCCGGATCCCCGGACGGCTGTCCGGCACGACCGTGGACGTCCTCGGCCTGCGGCTGCCCGCCGAGGGGATCCTCCCCGCGGCGGCGGAGGTGGATGTGCTGGTGCGGCCCGAGGCCGTGCACGTCACCGCGGACGCCACCGGTGACGCCCGGGTGATCGCCACCGCGTTCCTCGGCGCGGCCACCCGCATCACCGTACGCCTGGCCGACGGCACCGAGGTCAAGGCCGACCTGCCCACCCACGAGGCCGCCGTGCTGGGAGCCGGAGCGACCGTACGGGTGTCGCTGCCCGAGCGCCCGGTGCTGGTCGCCGAGCGGGCGGCGTGAGTCGCCGGACACTCGCCCGTAGGACATCAGGTACACCCCCCACACGAAAGAAGAGACCGTGACCCAACCCCCGCTCCAGGCCGTGCTGTTCGACATGGACGGCACGCTCGTCGACACCGAGCGGCTGTGGTGGGAGGCGGTGCAGTACGTGGCCACGGGCCTCGGCCGGCCGCTGACCGACGCCGACCAGCCGGAGGTGCTCGGCAGGCCGGTCGAGCACACCGCCGCCTGGCTGGGCGGGCTCACCGGGACACCGGATCTCGCCGACCGGCTGCACTCCGAGTTCGGCGACCGTGTGCGCACCGGCATCGTGCCGCGTCCCGGCGCGCTCGGCCTCCTCGACGCCCTCGCCCGCGAGGGCGTGCCGACCGCCCTGGTCACGGCCTCGCCCCGCACGGTGGCCGACAGCGTCCTGGCCGTGCTCGGCGCCGACCGCTTCCACGTCTCCGTGACCGCGGACGACACCGAGCACACCAAGCCCGCCCCCGACCCCTACCTCGCGGCCTGCCGCGCCCTGGGCGTCGACCCGGCACGCTGTGTGGCCGTCGAGGACACCCCCACGGGGGTCAGCTCCGCGGAGGCCGCCGGGTGCACCGTGCTGGCGGTGCCGTCGCTGGCGCCGATCGAGGCGGCTCCCGGGCGGACGGTCGTGGCCAGCCTGGAAGAGGTGACCCCGGACCGGCTGCGGGCCCTGGTGGTCCCCCGTCTGCGGGTACTGAGCTGGAACCTCTGGTTCGGCGGTGCGAAGGTCGACGACCACCGCGCCAAGCAGCTCAAGGTCATCCTGGACACGGAGGCCGATGTCGTGGGCCTGCAGGAGACGGCCGGTACGGCGGCCCGGGAACTCGCCGACGCGCTGGGCTGGCACCACCACCAGGCCGGCGAGAACCTCGGCATCATCAGCCGCCACCCCATCACGGCCCGCCTCGGCGACCCCGACGTCGGCTTCTACGGAGCGGCCGGCGCCCGCATCCGCATCGGCCGCGCACACGAGGTGGACGTGTGGACGGCGCACCTGCACTACACGCCGTACGGCCCGTACGAAGCGGCCTTCGACGGGCTCGGGCCTGCCGAGCTGATCGCCCACGAAGACGTCCGGCTGGCCCAGATGCGCGAGACCCTGCGCCGGATCGCGGAGTCGGCGGACGAGACGACCCCCGTGATCCTGACCGGCGACTTCAACAGCCCCTCCCATCTCGACTGGGCCGACGTGGCCTGGCCGGTGACGAGGGCGGCCGAGGAGGCCGGACTGCGCGACTCCTACCGCGAGGCCCACCCCGATCCGGCCCGCGCGCCGGGCCACACCTGGTCGCCGGTCCACACCCGCCACGAGGACGACATCAGCCGCCCGGAACCGCAGGACCGTATCGACTACGTCCTCCACAACGGCCACGGTCTGGAAGTCGTCGACTCCCGCACCCTCGTCACCGGCGTCCCGCGCGCATGGCCGGACGTCGCCGGCAACGACTGGCCGTCGGACCACGCGGCGGTCCTCACCACGTTCGCCCTCAACCACCGGGAGTGACACGACGGCGAAGGCCGAGCTTGAAGCGTTGCTCCATCCGAGTGGTGTATCCCCGTCCGCAGTCGTAGCGTCGGAACGAGTCGTGGCGTCTGAACGTCATAGCCTCGGTAGGAGACGGCAGCGGGGAGCGGACATGGGCAGGCACACACTGAGTACGGCGGTCACGCTCTGTTTCGCTGCTGCGCTCGCGGCAGCCGCAAGCGCACCCTCCGAAGCCCGGCCGGCGTCCCCGCCGGCCTCGCACGCCGCGCGGCAGCAGGCCAGGGTCCCCGTGCTCGTCGACTGTTTCTGGCACCCGGAAGTGCGCCCCACCGCCTTCATCCTCGCCTGCGGTGACGGCAACAGCCGCCTGGCCTCGCTCCATTGGTCCAAGTGGGGCCCGGGCTCGGCACGGGCCGAGGGCGTCAACATCGTCAACGACTGCAAGCCGTACTGCGCGGCGGGCAAGTTCCACTCGTACCCGGTCGTCGTCCGGCTCGACCGGGCGCAGCCCTGGAAGAAGCACCCGCACCTGCAGCACTACAGCCGGATGACCCTCGAATACCCCGCCGGCAGGCCGGACACGTTCTCCCCGACGGTGACGTATCCCCTGTGGAACTGAGGTCACCGCCGGTCGTCCACCTCCATGGGCGGCCGGCTCTGCGGGTTCTCCCCCGCGGTGAGATGTTCCAGGACTTCGACCAGTTCCTGGCAGGCCTGTTCCACCGAACGCCTGGTGTTCAGCTGCTCGGTGATCACGGCTGACAGGAGCAGCGCGGTCAGCGCCATCGCGCCGTTGAAAGCCTGCAGTTTGATCATCACCTGGACGCCGGTCAGCCGGGCGAAGGGTCCGACCTGGTCCGTCGCCGCGATCGTGGCCATGACGGAGGCGAAGAGCGCACAGAGCATGCTGCCCGCGAGCTGGAAGCGCAGGGCCGCCCAGATCAGGAGCGGGTAGACCAGGAACAGCAGGCTCACTGCGCTGTGGGCGGCGAAGGGGACGAGGGCGCAGGCGACGAGGGTCAGGCCCACCGCCTCCTTCCACCGCGACACGCAGCGATGGCGGCGCGCGCCGTACAGCACCAGCAGGACCGGAGTGACGATCAGGACGCCCATCGCATCGCCGGCCCACCACGCCGACCAGACGAGCCAGAAGCCGTCGGTGGCGAGTTTGCCGGTCAGGACGAGCAGCCCGGCGCCGGCGGTCGCGCTGATCAGCGTGGCGGTCAGCGCGGCCAGGAACACCAGCGCGAAGCCGTCCCGCAACCGCGCGAGGTCGGTGCGGAAGCCGACCCTGCGCAGCAGGTAGTACGCGCAGACGGGGGCGGCGGTGTTGCCCACGAGGGTGCCGGTCACGGCAGGCTGGACCGAGCTGATGGACATGACGACGAGGAGCGCGCCGAGTGCGATGCCGGGCCAGATGCGCAGGCCGAAGAGCAGCAGACAGGCCACCGCGACGCCGGTGGGCGGCCAGATGGGTGTGACGACGGCGCCCTCGACGACGAGCTGCCGCAGAAGTCCCAGCCGCCCGGCGGCGAAGTAGCAGGCAGCGACGGCCAGCGTCTGGAGGGCGCAGACGGCCGGTCGGCGCAGATCCGGGATACCCACCACAGCTGACATCTGACACCGGTGCCGCCCGCTCGGCGAGGCGAGAGGCGCCGGATGGGGCCCTATGGCTGAATTCCGGGACCGTCGTGGGTGACGACCAGTACGGCCGCGTCGTCCTCGTGGCCGACCCGCTCGGCGATCTTCATCACTCCGGCGGCGAGGACGTCGGCCTCCATGCCGGCCACTGCGGCGCTGCCCGCCAGCTGCACCACCCGGGCGAGGCCCTCGTCGACGCTCAGCGACGGCCCTTCCACCACACCGTCCGTGAGCAGGACGAACACGCCGCCGGTGGTGAGCCGGTGACGGGTCACGGGGTACTGCATGCCTGCCTCGATGCCGAGGGGCGGTCCGCCCTCGTCCTCGGCGATGCCGCACTGTCCGTCCGCGGTGGCCCAGATGTGGGGGATGTGTCCGGCCCGTGCGCTCTCCAGGACGCCGGTGGCCGGGTCGAGCCGTATGAAGGTGCAGGTGGCGAAGAGGTCGGTGCCGAGGGACAGGAGCAGGTCGTTGGTGCGGGTGAGCAGTTCGCCGGGATCGCCGGTGACGGAGGCGAGTGCGCGCAGGCCGACCCGGACCTGCCCCATGAAGGCGGCCGCCTCGATGTTGTGGCCCTGGACGTCGCCGATGGACAGTCCGATGCGGCCGTCCGGCATCGTGAAGGCGTCGTACCAGTCGCCGCCCACGTTGAGGCCCTGGCAGGCCGGTGCGTAGCGGACGGCCAGGTGGAAGCGGCAGGCAGCGGGCAGGTCCCGGGGCAGCATGCCGCGCTGCAGGGCCAGGGCCAGCTCCACCCGGGAGCGCTGCAGCTCCGCGAGTTCGCGTGCCTGGGCGGTCAGCGACCCGAGTCGGGCAAGCAGTTCGTCGCCGTCCTGTGTCGGACGCTCGAGGGACATTGATCACTCCGGCGGGACCGTGGGCCATGGCCCCTTCGGGGCAAATCCCCAGATTATGCGTTTAACGGGATGTTCGCGACACGGCGGCCGGTGAAGTCCGCCGTGCGGCTTCGCCGGGCCGCCCTGCCACGGTCCGCCACTCCCCCCCCGTCGCCGTAGTGTCCGGATCAGCCGCCGAGGGCTGCCATGACCACGTCCTTGGCCTCCTCCTGTACCTGGCGCAGATGGTCGGGGCCGCGGAACGACTCGGCGTAGATCTTGTACACGTCCTCGGTGCCCGAGGGGCGGGCCGCGAACCAGGCGTTCTCGGTGGACACCTTGATTCCGCCGATGGCGGCGCCGTTGCCCGGAGCCTCGGTGAGCACCCCGGTGACCGCCTCCCCGGCCAGGGTGTCCGCGGTGACCTGCGCGGGTGAGAGCTTGGCGAGCAGCGCCTTCTCCTCGCGGGTCGCGGGGGCGTCGATGCGTGCGTAGGCGGGTTCACCGAAGCGGGCGGTGAGGGCGGCGTAGTGCTCCGAGGGAGTCTTCCCGGTGACCGCGATGATCTCGGAGGCGAGCAGCGCCAGGATGATGCCGTCCTTGTCGGTGGTCCACACCGAGCCGTCCCGGCGCAGGAAGGACGCCCCGGCCGATTCCTCCCCGCCGAAGCCGATCGAGCCGCCGACCAGACCGTCCACGAACCACTTGAACCCGACCGGCACTTCGACCAGGGGGCGCCCCAGGTCGGCGGCGACCCGGTCGATCATGCCGGAGGACACCAGGGTCTTGCCGATGCCCGCGTCGGCGGGCCACTCCTTGCGATGGCCGTAGAGGTAGGAGATGGCCGTGGCCAGGTAGTGGTTGGGGTTCATCAGGCCGGCGTCGGGGGTGACGATGCCGTGCCGGTCGGCGTCCGCGTCGTTGCCCGTGGCGACCTGGAAGCGGTCGCGCTGTTCGATGAGCGAGGCCATCGCGTAGGGCGAGGAGCAGTCCATACGGATCTTGCCGTCCCAGTCCAGCGTCATGAAGCGCCAGGTGGGGTCGGCAAGAGGGTTGACCACGGTCAGGTCGAGGCGGTGCTGTTCGGCGATCCGGCTCCAGTAGGCCACCGAGGCTCCGCCGAGCGGGTCGGCGCCGATACGGACGCCTGCCGCGCGGATGGCGTCCAGGTCGAGCACGTGCGGCAGGTCGGCGACGTAGGCGCCGAGGTAGTCGTGGCGGCGGGTGGTCTCGGCGGCGATCGCCCGCGCGTACGGGATGCGCCGTACGTCCTTCAGCCCGGCCGCGATGATGTCGTTGGCCCGGTCCTGGATCCAGGAGGTCGCCTCGGAGCCCGCGGGCCCGCCGCTGGGCGGGTTGTACTTGAAGCCGCCGTCGGCGGGCGGGTTGTGCGAGGGGGTGACCACAACGCCGTCGGAGAGGCCGGAGGTGCGGCCTCGGTTGTGGGTGAGGATGGCGTGCGAGACCGCGGGGGTGGGCGTGTAGCCGTCTGCGCTGTCGATGAGCACGGTCACCCCGTTGGCCGCGAACACCTCGAGGGCGGTGACCCGTGCCGGCTCGGACAGGGCGTGGGTGTCGGCGCCGAGGAAGAGCGGGCCGTCGGTGCCCTGCTCGGCGCGGTACTCGCAGATCGCCTGGCTGGTCGCGGCGATGTGGTCGTCGTTGAACGCGGTCGCCAGGGACGACCCGCGGTGTCCTGACGTGCCGAACGCCACCCGCTGGCCCGGGTCGGCCGGGTCCGGGTGCAGCGCGTAGTACGCGGTGACCAGCCGGGCGACGTCGACGAGGTCCTCGGGGCGTGCCGGGCTGCCCGCTCGCTCGTGCTGCATGTGCCCGCTCCTCCACATCGGTTGACCAAAACGCTTGCCGCCTCATCTTCCCTCGTCGTGGCGGCGGCTCGCGAGAGCGGGTCAGTGCTTGGAACGTGCGAGCAGCGCGCAGACGAAGTTCTCCTGAACGGCGCGCAGTCGGCTGAGCAGCTGCGGGGTCTGGGACTGGTTGATCTGCGTGGTGACGGAGAAGGTCAGGGAGCGGCGGCCGTCGGGGGTGGCGGCGATGAGCTGGGTGTAGCCGGGGAAGTTGCCGGTGTGCCCCAGGACGACACCGCAGCGGGTCGCGTAGCGGAAGATGGCGAGGCCCGCCGTGTTCCGGCCGGGGCCCGCGGGTTCGGACGCGCCCGCGATCCAGCGCCGTTGCTCGCGCACGACGTTTTTGCCGTAGAGGGCGCCGCCCGCGTAGCCGCGGATGAAGCGGGTCATGTCGGCGGGTGTGGAGATGATGCCGCCCGACGCCCAGGAGCCGGAGGCGCCGAGGAGTTCGCTGACGTCCACCGGGGGCGGCGGTCCGGCCACGTCGTAGCCGTGCAGATAGGGCTCGGGGATCATGTAGCCCTGGGGAAGGGTCGTGTCGTGCAGGCCCAAGGGGCGGTAGACCAGCAGGCGCAGCAACAGCTCGTACGGCTTTCCGGTCGCCGCCTCTGCCATCAGGGCGACGGCGATGTTGTCGGAGTTGGAGTAGCGGTACCGGGTGCCTGGGCGGAAGTTGAGGGGCTGGTCGGCGACGAAGTCCAGCAGGCGGCGGGAGTCGAAGTGGTGGTGCGGGTCGGCGCCGAGGATGGCCCGGAACTCGGCGTCCGCGCTGAAGTCCGGCAGCCCGCTGGTGTGGTTGAGCAGTTGCCGGAGCGTGACGCGGTGCCAGGCCTTGGGCAGCCGTGGCAGCCGTTCGCCGAGCGTCTCGTTCAGGCGCAGGGCGTGCCGGTCGACGAGGGTCAGGGCCACGGCTCCGCTGAAGGCCTTCGCCGTGCTGGCGATGCGCATGTGGTCGTAGGGCTGCGGGCGGCGGCCCGTGGCGAGGTCGGCGACACCCGCCCGTACGACGCGGGTGCGCCCGTCCGTGCGCAGCACGGCGATGACACCGGGCGGTCCGCCGGGGGCGTGGACGAGCTGCTCGATCTGGTTCTGCAGGTCGCTGCCGCGCGCTGCGGGAGCGGCGGCGGTGCTCGCGGGGGCCTGGCAGAGCGCTGCCAGGCAGACCGCGGCGAGGCCGGTCGCCCGCAGTCGGGACCGGAGCGGGAAGAGACGGGCCGAAGCGGAGCGAAGGGGCATCAGGTCTCCCGGGCGGGCCGTAGGTGCAGGCCAAGCCTGTCCCCGTGCCCCGGGTGAGGCTCTTCCGGCTGCTGCATACGGCTCAACGGCTCATCCGTCGGCCGGCACCACCTTCAGCACCTTCCCCGGGGGCTGGCCAGCACATAGCCGGTGGCGTACTCGTCGCCGAGGCAGACCTCGAAGGCCGCGGGGTCGTCGTTGAATTCGTTCGGCGCCTGCAGGAGCAGATAGCGGCTCGTC
This sequence comes from Streptomyces sp. TLI_185, assembly GCF_003814765.1. Classification (NCBI taxonomy): domain Bacteria; kingdom Bacillati; phylum Actinomycetota; class Actinomycetes; order Kitasatosporales; family Streptomycetaceae; genus Streptomyces; species Streptomyces sp. TLI_185. Next base: position 9,987,021 of record NZ_RKRB01000001.1, on the reverse strand, counting down.
GGCTTGTCGACGCCCAGTTTCTGCTCGGCGAAGGTGCGGAGAGCGGGCAGCTTGTCCCAGCGGTAGTTCTTCAGACTCACCGGGAGCTTGCCCATCAGGGTGCCGGCGACGGCGCCCTTCTCCACCCCCTTGCCGGGCCAATACGTGTAGCTGTCGTAGCGGGTCCGGCTGCCGGGAACCATGGCCTTGACCAACACGTACTCGGGGTAGCCGGCGAGATCTCCGAAGGTGTACCGGCCCGTCTTGTCGGATGCTGCCCCCGGGCCGGGGCGCGGGCCTCGCGCAGGACCCGATTGCGCAGCATCCGTGCGGAGTCCGCGTCGTACTCGGCGAGGTCCGGGGCGGCGGGCCGGACCTCCTTGACAGCCACGCTGCGGTGCGGCAGCAGGTCGCGGGCGCGCCACACCGTGCCCATGCCGCCGCCACCGAGCCGGGACTCCACCTCGAAACGGCCGTCGACAACCCGCCTGCCGGTGTCCCCGTCGTTCATGGCGAGGAGCACAAGGTACGCGAAATCGGTCGCCGCACGCCGGCGGACTCAGCTCAGTCGGCGGCTCCGACCAGCGCACGGACCTCGAACTCGTCGTATTCGTCGGGGACTTCGGGTCGGCTCAGGACGGTGCCGAGCCAGCCGAGGAGGAAGCCGGCCGGGATCGAGACGATGCCGGGGTTCTGCAGCGGGAACCAGGCGAAGTCGGCGTCCGGGTAGAGCGAGGCCGGGGTGGAGGAGACGACGGGTGAGAACACGACGAGGAGTACCGAGCACAGCAGGCCGCCGCAGAGGCTGAGCAGGGCGCCCGTCGCGGTGAAGCGCCGCCAGAACAGGGTGTAGACGAGGGTGGGCAGGAGGGCGGAGGCGGCAATGGCGAAGGCGAGGAAGGCCAGGGTGGCGGTGTTGGCGCCCCAGGACACGAGGGCCAGGAGCATGGCGAGGACGCCGATGACGGCCGCGGCGAGCCGGGCGACCAGGAGCTCCTCCGTCTGTTTGGCCCGTCCCTTGCGGATGACCTCGCCGTAGAGGTCGTGGGCGGCGGAGGAGGCCGCGGCGAGGGTGAGTCCGGCGGCCACCGCGAGGAGCGTGACGAAGGCCAGACAGGACAGGAGGGCCGTCAGGACGCCGCCGCCGAGTGCGTGCGCGAGCAGCAGCACGGCCGCGTCGCCCTTGTGGTCCATGCGGGCGATCGTGTCCCGGCCCACGACGGCGGTGGAGCCCAGGCCGAGGACGCCGGCCGCCAGGCAGACCAGGCCCACCAGGCCCATCGCCCACACGACCGAGTTGCGCAGCACCTTGGTGGAGCGGGGGGCGAGCAGCCGCATCATGACGTGCGGGAGGGCTGCGAGGCCCAGCACGATGGCCAGTTGCAGGCTGAGGAAGTCGAGTTTGCTGGTGGTACTGGCGCCGTATCGAAGTCCTGGCTCCAGGAAGCGTGTTCCCATGCCGCTGTTGTCGGCGGCCGCCGTCAGCAGGGCGTCGACGTTCCAGCGGTAGTGGTGCAGCACCATCACGGCGGTCACGGTGACGCCGGAGATGAGCATGACGGCCTTGACGATCTGGATGAACGTGGCTCCGGGCATGCCGCCGAGTGCCGCGTACACGACGACGATCGTGCCGATGACGACCACGCACAGGGTGCGGGTGGCCGCGCTGGGTTCGCCGGTGAACTGGGTCAACAGGGCGACGCTGCCGACGAGTTGGGCCACGAGGTAGAGAGTGGTGACGGCCAGGGTGCAGAGGGACAGGGCGAGCCGGACCGGGCGTTGCCGGGTAGGCATGCGCAGGGCGATGGTGTCACCGAGGGTGAACCGGCCCGTGTTGCGCAGGGGTTCGGCGATCAGCAGCAGGACCATCATCCAGGCCACCGCGGTGCCGCCGAGGTAGAGGAGTCCGTCGTATCCGGTGAGGGCGACCAGGCCGGTGCTGCCCAGGAGGGTGGCGGCGGACAGGTAGTCGCCGCACATCGCCAGCCCGTTGCGCAGCGGCGACATGGTGCGGTTGCCGAGATAGAACTCGCCGATCTCGTCGCGCTGCGGAGCGGTCAGCAGCGCGGTGAACAGGGTGACGACGACCACGGAGAGAAACAGCAGGAACGTCAGTTGCAGGCTGAAGCGGTCCACGACGGCCGCGGTCGTCACCATGTGCGGTAGCCCTCGGTGGGGCGGGAGGCGGGTGACTCGGCGGAACGGCTCGGCTGTTCGGGCTGCCGGCGGCGGGCCTGGGTGCGGAAGCCGCGGGCGATCGGGTCGACGTGTGTGCGCATGTGCACGAGGTGGCGTCGCGCGATCAGGGCCATCACCACGAACTGCCCCAGCCCGAGGGCCAGTCCGAGGGTGAGGTGACCGTGCAGTGGAGTGTTCATGAGCTCGGGGGTGAAACTCGACAACAGGACATACAGCAGGAACCCGCCGACGGCGACTGCCGTCATCCGCACTCCGGATCGCCGGTGCGCACGGCGCAGCAGCTGGAATTCGGGGCTGTCGGATATCTCGCGTCGTTTCGCCTGCTCGACATTCACGCGGGCACACCTTCTCCACTTCTTGGTGCCGCACCGCGCCGGGAAAGAATGCCGGAGTAGACCACCGTGCGGACTTTGTGGGGGGTTCGTGAATCCGGAACCGTCGCTTTGCGGATTCCTTCGGACTCGCCCTTGGGGTGGGGGCGGGACCGGAAGCCGGAGTATTGCAGCGCGCCCGTTGAACTATCAACCGCACGGAAGGGTGAATTTCCTGCAGTGACTCATTCACGCACCCGATCCCGCCTTCTTGGGTGCCGCAAAGCCCAGGAAAGCAAGGCGCGCGAGAATAGTCCGTACCTTTTCCGGGGGGAGACTGTCTCAAATGCAGTGCACAAGGACGGCCCGGGCGAGAGCGCCCGGGCCGTGTGCCGTTGCCGGTGAGGGTCAGATGCTCGGCGTCACCCGAACATGCCCGGCTGGTAGTCGCCGGCGGGCTGCTGAACGATGACGTTGAAGCGGTTGTACATGTTGATCACGGCGATGGTGGCGACCAGGGCGGCGAGCTGGTCCTCGTCGAAGTGCTTGGCCGCGTTCGCCCAGGCCTCGTCCGTGACCCCGCCGGCCGCATCCGCGATGCGGGTGCCCTGCTCCGCCAGCTCCAGGGCGGCGCGCTCGGCGTCGGTGAATACCTTGGCCTCCCGCCAGGCCGCGACCAGATGGAGACGCTGCGGGTCCTCCCCCGCGGCCAGAGCGTCCTTGGTGTGCATGTCGGTGCACATGCCGCAGCCGTTGATCTGGCTGGCGCGGAGCTTCACCAGCTCCTGCGTCGCGAGCGGCAGCGCCGAGTCCGAAACGACCTTGCCCGCCGAGTTGAGGTGCCGGAAGAGCTTGGCCGCGACCGGGTTCTCGAAGAGGTTGAGACGAGCTTCCATGATGTGCTCCTGTGCCGTTGTCGGTGGTTACACCTCTTTGACGGCACGGCCCGGCAGGTTGTGACACACCCGAATGTGACCTGCGTCTCCCTCGCTCACCCGGTTCGGGTCAGTCGAGCAGTCCCGCGGCGAGCGTCGCGCCCAGCTCCCAGCAGGCCTCGACGTCCGATGTGGCGGGCTCCCCGGTGACGGTGACGGGTTTCGCCGTGCGGCGCCAGCCCAAGCCGGTCGTGATCGCCTCGATGCCGCGCACCGCGCCCGTGACGTCGCTCCCGCCGTGCACGTAGTAACTGAAGGCCCTGCCCTGCGTCGCGTCCAGGCACGGGTAGTAGATCTGGTCGAAGAAATGCTTGAGGGCTCCGGACATGTAGCCGATGTTGGCCGGGGTGCCGAGCAGGTAGGCGTCGGCCGCCAGCACGTCGGACGCCGTGGCCGCCAGCGCCGCCCGCCGGACGACCTCGACGCCCTCGATCTCAGGCGCGGTGGCACCGGACAGGACGGCCTCCAGCATCGTCTGGCAGTTGGGCGAGGGTGTGTGATGCACGATCAGCAAGGTGGGCACACCGGCACCCTAGTTCAGCGCTCAGCACAGCACCCGCAGCGCTCCCGGCAGCACTCTGACCGTGACGGGCAGGACGGCCTCGACCTCGCCGTCGGCGCCGTAGGGCACGTCGCGGTCGGCGGAGATGGTGATCTCCCGGCCGCGCAGGATGCGCACCTGTGGCCGGTTGACATGGCTGCCCGTCTTGAGTTCGTTCATCAGGGCGAAGAAGAGCCGCCGGGGTGCCTCGCTGATCATCACCACGTCCAGGAGGCCGTCGTCCACGCGGGCATCAGGGGCGATGAGGCGGCCGGAACCGTAGTAGCCGGAGTTGGCGGCCACCACCGTGTAGCCGGTGTGCCGGTGTTCCTTGCCGTCGACGGTGACCCGGTAGCGGGCCGGCCGCCAGGTGGTGACGGCCCTCAGGCCGCCGGCGTAGTAGGAGGCGGCGCCCCGCAGGAGTTTGGCGTGGTTGGCGTGGCGGTTGGCGAGGGCGTCGACGCCCGCGTACACGCTGCCGAGGACGACGGTGCGGTCGTGGACGGCCGACTCGACCTCGATGGTGTCGACCGCGCGTGGTTCGTGGTGAAGCAGTACCTCGGCCAACTCCTTTGGCTCTGTGGGGAGTTCCAGTGCTCGGGCGAAGTCGTTGCCGCGGCCGGCCGGGACCAGGCCGAGTACGGCGCCGGTGCCGCTGAGGGCGCCGCCGATGCCGCCGGCGATGCCGTCACCGCCGACGGCGAGCACCACCCGGCCCCGGCTGCCCGCCTGCCGGGCGAGTTCCTGTGCGTGGGCCAGGCTGCGGCTGTACTCGGTCTGCAGCTCGGCGCCCGCCTCCCGCAGCGGCCGGGCCACCGCGAGAAGCGCGGCGGCTGAGGTGGATCCGCCCGCGGTGGGGTTGACGACGGCGGTGAACTGTCGCATCGGTGTGCCTCCGAGGGCGGACGGGTCGGTACTGCCGAACAGGGGGTGAGGGTCAGTCGTCGAGGGGCAGGAGGACGCCGGGGTTGAGGAGTCCGGCCGGGTCCAGTTGCCGCTTGACGGCGCGCAGGGCCTCGACGGCCAGCGGGCCGGCCTCGCGGACGTACCAGTCCCGGTGGTCGGTGCCCACGCCGTGGTGGTGGGTGATGGTGCCGCCGGCGGCGAGGATCGCCTCGTTGGCGGCGTGCTTGGCCCGGGTCCAGTGCGCGACGGGGTCGTCGCCCTGGGCGGAGACGACGGTGAAGTACAGCGAGGCGCCGTTCTCGTAGACGTGCGAGATGTGGCACATGACCAGGGGCGGGGTGCCGGCCTCGGTGAGGGTGGTGGTGAGCGCGTCGCGTACGGCCGCGTACAGAGCGGGGATGCGGGACCAGAAGGCCGCCGTCTCAAGTGTCTCGGCGAAGGCACCCGCGTCGAGGAGGGCGTCACGCAGATAGGGGGCCGAGTAGCGGCCGTGTGCCCAGCGCTCGCCGGGCTCCTCGCCGAGCGGTGTGCCGCCGCACTCGCGCAGCACGGCCACGGCGCGCTCCCGGCGGTACGAGACGTCCTCCTCCGTGCCCTCGTATCCGGCGATCGCCGTGCATCCGGCGGCCGTCGGGGCGTCGGAGGACCCGATCGCGTCCGGCTGGGCGAGGCCGATCAGGGTCTCGGTCTCGTCGGACAGTCGCAGCACGGTCGGGCGCGGCCCGTCCTGGGCGAGCCGGCGCAGTGCGGCGGCGCCTTCCGCGAAGGAGGGGAAGCGCCAGCCTTCGTAAATACGGGTCTGCGGGACCGGGCGGATGCGGACCGTCACCGACGTGATCACGCCGAACGCCCCCTCCGAGCCGAGCACGAGCTGGCGCAGGTCGGGTCCGGCCGCGGAGCGCGGGGCGCGGCCCGTGTCGATGGTGCCCTCGGGGGTGGCCAGGGTGAGGCCCAGGACCATCTCGTCGAAGCGGCCATAGCCTGCGGACGCCTGGCCGCTGGAGCGGGTGGCGGCGAAACCGCCGATGGTGGCCCACTCGTAGGACTGCGGGAAGTGGCCGAGGGTGAAGCCGTGTTCGGCGAGCAGCGCTTCGGCCTGCGGGGCGCGCAGGCCGGGTTGCAGAGTGGCGGTGCGGGAGACCGGGTCGAGGGCGAGCAGACCGTCCATGCGCCGCAGGTCCAGGGCGACGAAGGTGCGCTGGCGCCCGGGGGCGAGTCCGCCGACGACGGAGGTGCCGCCGCCGAACGGGACGAGCGGCACGCCCTGTTCGGCACATGCACGCAGCACGGCGAGCACCTCGTCGTGGCCGGCCGGGAGCAGCACCGCCGCCGGGATGTCGTCGACGTCGCCCTCCCGGATGCGCAGCAGGTCGGGGGTGGACTTGCCACGGGTGTGCCGGATGCGGGTCTCCGCGTCGGTGCGTACGTACTCCTCGCCACCCACGGCCGCCACCAGGGCCTGATGCACCGCAGGCTCCAGCTGGCCCTCCGGAACGACGATGTCCGCCAGGCCGACCGGCTCGGCGCTGCGCGGCTTGACGCCGAGCAGATCGCGCAACAGCCCGATCACCGTGTCGGGCAGCGGCGTCGCCCTGGCCGGGTCGCCCCAGCCGCTCCACAGCATGTCCATGACTGTCGTCCTCACCGGTCGATTCGAGCGATTCCGTTCGAGCTGTTCTCTCTTCCGACGGCCCTGCAGGGCGTCGAGGCGTTACACTGTGACACATGACGCCTATTCGTCACAACAGCTCGGACAGTGATGCGGTGCTCGACGCGGTGCGGGACTGCGTGCTGGCCGTCGGAGTCCGCCGTACGACACTCACCGACGTGGCCCGCCGCGCGGGCGTCTCCCGGATGACCCTGTACCGGCGCTGGCCCGATGTGCGCACGCTGGTCGGAGACCTGATGACCCGTGAGTGGGTCGACGTGGCCACACGGGCGATACCCGAGCGCAGACCGGAGGCGGACGCGCGCAGCCTGCTGGTCGAAGGACTGGTGGCGGGAGTGGAGGCCTTCCGTGCCCATCCCCTCTTCCGCAAGATCGTCGACGTCGATCCCGAACTGCTCCTCCCCTATGTCCTGGACCGTCGCGGCGCCAGCCAGACCGCACTCCTGGAACTGCTGGCCGACGGCCTGAAGGAAGGGCGCGCAGACGGGTCGGTCCGCATCGGCCACCCCGAGCGCCAGGCCCGCTCCCTGCTGCTGATCGTCCAGTCCTTCACCCTGTCCCTGCGGACCATGACCGACGAGGACGACGCCGATCTGTCCTCCGCGGCCTTCCTCACGGAGCTGCGCTCCATCCTGGAGAGGACACTCACGCCATGAGCCCCAGCCCTGCCGCCCCCGGATCGTCCCTGTCCGCCGCCCGGCGCTCGCGCGAGCTGGCCGAGACCGTCGGCGGCCGCGCCGTGGACGTCCTCGTCGTCGGGCTCGGGGCCACCGGTGCCGGAGCCGCCCTGGACGCCGCGGCGCGCGGCCTGAGCGTCGCTGCCGTCGACGCCCACGACCTTGCCTTCGGCACCTCCCGCTGGAGCAGCAAGCTCATCCACGGCGGGCTGCGCTACCTCGCCTCCGGCCAGCTCGACGTCGCCCACGAGAGCGCGGTCGAGCGGGGCGTGCTGATGGAGCGCACGGCACCCCACCTGGTCCGCGCGCAGCCGTTCGTCCTGCCCTTGACCCCGTTGGTCTCCCGCGGTCAGGCGGCGCTCGCCTCGGCCGGGTTCCGGGCCGGCGACACCCTGCGCCTGACGGCCCGCACCGCCCGGGCCACGCTGCCGGGGCCGCGTCGGCTCTCCGCCCTGGAGACCCGCCATCTGGCCCCCGCGCTGCGCACCGACGGGCTGCGCGGCGGCCTGCTGTCCTGGGACGGCCGGCTCGTCGACGACGCCCGCCTGGTGACCGCCGTGGCCCGCACCGCGGCCGCACACGGGGCACGGATCCTGACCCGCGTCAGGGCGCTGGAACTGACCGCCGCCGGTGCCCGCGTCCGCGACGAACTCACCGGCGAGGAGGGCGAGATCAGGGCCCGCGCCGTGATCAACGCCTCTGGTGTCTGGGCGGGCGGCCTGGTCGACGGCATCCGTATCCGCCCCTCTCGCGGCACCCACCTGATCCTGCGCTCGGACCACCTCGGCCCTCTCGCGGCCGGCCTGCACATCCCCATCCCCGGCGAGACCAACCGCTTCGTCCTCGTTCTGCCCCAGGGCGACGGCCGCGTCTACGTCGGTCTCACCGACGAACCCGTCGAGGGCGACATCCCCGACGTGCCCGAGGCGCCCGAGACGGACATCGGCTTCCTCCTCGACGTCCTGGGCTCGGTCCTCGACGTACCGGTCCGGCGCGCGGACGTCGTCGGCGCCTTCGCGGGACTGCGCCCCCTGCTGGACACCGCACCGGAGGCCGGGTCCTCAGCCGCGGCCAGGACCGCCGACATCTCCCGCCGGCACGCGGTGCTCACGTCGTCCGAGGGCGTGATCACGGTGGTCGGCGGCAAGCTCACCACCTATCGGCGCATGGCCGAGGACGCCGTGAACGCCGCCGTCGCCGCCCGCCGCCTCATCGCCGGCTCCTCCCCCACGGCCTCCCTTCCGCTCGTCGGCGCCGCGTCCCCACACGTGCTCGAGGCGGTGCAGGCACCTCGCCATCTGGTACGGCGCTACGGCACCGAGGCACCGGCCGTCCTCGCACTCGGCGCGGACGACCCCCGGCTGGGCGAGCGGGTGCTGCCGGACCATCCCGTCACGGCCGCCGAACTGCTGTGGGCGGTGCGCCACGAAGGCGCCCTCGACGAGTCCGACGTCCTCGACCGCCGTACCCGGATCGGCATGGTGCCGGCGGACCGTGCCGCGGCGCTGGACGCCGCGCGGGAACTGCTCGGCGAGGCCTTGGCCCGGAGGGGGTGAGAGCCCGCGGGCTGCCCGCCGGCCCGCTCGGCCAGGCAGCGCCGGCCTGGCACACCGGCTCGGCGCGCGATATGGCAAATGTGCGCCTATGCTCCATTTGCGTGACACATACCTTCGACGAGCTGGTCGAGAAACAGCGCGCAGCCGACGAGGCGCACCTCCGGGTCGAGGAGCTGCAGCACTCGTACGGCCCGGTGACCCAGCCCGGCGGCTGGAGTGGACAGCAGGCCGACACGTACGAGACCGCCCGCCGCGCCTGGCGCGACCTGGCCCGTGAGGCGCGGACGTCGGTCACCGAGTATGCGAAGGAGTCCGGCAAGCCTCGCAACGAGGTCGAAGCGGAGGTCGAGCAGGCGGTGCGGCAGTCCGAGCAGAGGAGCTGACCGACCCGTGACCCACCGGGGGTGAAGCCGTCGCGGCGCCCCTCGAACCCGGTCGCCCCTCCCGAGAGGCTGTCCCGAACCGGCCGCCCTCTGCTATGATCTTGCGGGTTTCCGGAACCCCCTCGCTCACAGTCCGCTTCCGCGGACGTCGCGGGCCGCCATCGGATCGGCCGGTTCCGTCTCGAGAAACCAGCTTCCACGTATCGCCCGATACCTGTCGTCGTATCGACCGACACACCCGCAACACACAGCTCACGTGACACCCCATCAGCAGCCTGCTGATGGGGTGTCACGCGTTTTACGCCCGGCTCCTGTCGAAAGCGCCGGACGACCACCTCACCGAAAGGACCCACCGACCGCGATGACCTCCCTGCCCCGCAAAGACATGGGCGTTCCCACACCCGAAGCACCGGACATCCCGCTGCGCCGCGTCCCCGACTTCCGCTGGTTCTGGCTGTCACGCGTGGTCTCCGGGCTGGGATCCGCCGTCACCACGGTGGCCCTGCCCGTGCTGACCTTCCAGGAGACCGGCTCGCCGCTGATGGTCTCCCTGGTCGCGGCCTCGGCGACCCTGCCCTACGTGGTCTTCGGGCTGATCGCGGGCGCTGTGGCGGACCGGACCGACCGGCGCCGCCTGATGATCCTCACCGACTGGCTCAACGCCGCCTGTATCGCCTCCGTCCCGGCCGCCTCTGCTCTGGGCGTCCTGACCGGCGGCCAGGTGCTTGTCGTGGCCTTCGCCTCGGCCGGTCTCGGTCTCTTCTTCGACGCGGGGGTGTACGGCTTCGTCCCCGACATCGTCGGCAAGGACAAGCTGACCGAGGCCAACAGCGCCGTCTACGGAGCGCAGACCGTCGTACGCATCGCCGGGAACGCGGTGGCTGGGGGGCTGATCGTCCTGTTCCGCCCGGCCGGCACGCTGGCGCTGGACGCCCTGTCCTTCGCCGCCTCCGCCCTGCTCCTCAAGGCGGTCACGTGTACCTCCCCGCCCGACAAGCCGGCGGTGAAGCGGCCGGGATTCAGGGAGTCCGTCCGGGAAGGACTCCGTTTCCTCCGCCACCACTCGACGCTGCGCCTGATGACGGTGGTCGGCACCCTGCAGTCCTTCTCCGGCGGGGCCATCATCGGCCAGCTCGTCGTCTTCGCCGACCGCGTGCTGGGCATCTACGGCTCCGACGGGCGGATCGGCCTGCTGTACATGGCATGGAGTGCCGGAGGCATCGGCGGATCCTTCCTGCTGCCCCGGCTGCGGCGCCGGTTCGAGGCGTTCCCCCTCCTCCTGGGGGTGCTTCCCATCGGGTCCTTGCTCGGTCTGGTGGTCGTGCTCAGCTCGGACTGGCGGGTCACGCTGGTCGCCCTGACCGTGTGGGGCTCGGCCTACCTCGTCGTCCTGGTGAACACGATGACCTACTCCCAGGAGGTGACGCCGCCCGAGCTCCAGGGCAGGGTCAACACCACACGCCGGATGCTCTCCTCGGGCCTGGGCGTTCCGCTCGGCGCCCTGGTGGCCGGCACCCTCACCGTTCGGGTCGGCGTCCAGGCCGGGATGTCGACGGCCGTCGTGTCGATCGCCCTGGCGGCCCTGCTGGTCTGGGGTGTCCAGGTGCGCAGGCGGGTCCGGTCCGGGGCTTAGGCCCTGTCGTTCGGATCAGCCCGACGTCGCGGGCCCTGGCATACGCTCCCCCACTGCCTTGAAGGCGTGGGGGGCTCAGGTCAGCTGAACGGGCTGATCGTCTCGTACGGCATCTGGAAACGCACGTGAATGCCGGACTCGGCGCTTTTACGGTCGAGCAGTTCCTTGGTCCTGGCGAAATTGTCCAGGAGCCGCGGCATGGGACGCAGCTTCTTGTCGAGCGACCGTCCGAAGTGGTCCCAGTGCACGGGGATGACGAGGTCGGGGCGGGTGGCCTCGACTGTGTGATACCAGTAGTCGTTCTGGAACTGCGCGGACTGGGCCCCCAGGGCACCGATGCCGAGGTAGAGCAGATCGACATCCAGGCCGTCGAACTTGTGCGGGACGAAGTTGGCACTCGGGTGGACCAGCATCGTGCCGGTCGGGTGCTCGAAGAGGAACGAATAACAGCCGCCGGTCCGGTACGCACTGGCCTTGGCCGGCGGCACGAGCGGCTCGTCGATCGTACCGGGGTATCTGTCGCCCGGGCTGTGCGCCCCTTCGAGGACTCGGACCGTGAAGTCCCCGAAGACGTACGTGTCACCGTCGCTGACACATGCCATCGCCTGTTCGCCCAGACCGGCTCCACGGCCGACGTTCACCGTCGACTCCGATCCGTACAGGACGCCGCCAACGCGCTTGACGATCTCGGGGGAGTCCATGACGTGGTCGTGGTGGGAGTGGGCGACGAGCAGTGCGTCGAGATGCTCGATGCCGCCTCGGGACAGGGCGTCGGAGATGCGTCCGAGGTCGGGTGCGACGGGCCGCCCAAGAGCGACTTGCAGCAGCGACGGCCTGGTGAAGAAGCCGTCGATGAGGACTCCGGAGACACCGTCGGTGACGTGTATTGAGGACGTCCCGAAGAAAGTGCATCGAACAGAAGCTGCATCGACGGTCATGCGTCGACATCCTCCGTGTGTGCGTGCAGTGTGAATGGCGCAGGCCACGCGGGGTGAGCCACCTCGTTGTTGAGCCCTCCCGCGAGGTCCGGCCGGCGCTGCTCCGGGGTGAGCCGCACCAACGCCTGGATTGCCGGGCATGAGCGTGCGCCGGACTCGGCCGTGTACGTGTCGTCCAGTGTGACGGTCATCGGCCCTTTCCCGCGACGTCCACGACCTTGCCGGGATCGAGGATGCCCATCGGGTCGAGCGCGGCCTTCACCGCGCTGCAACTCGGCCACCGTGGGCCCGATCTCGCCGCTCAGGCCGCGCTTCTTCATCTGCGGCACCAGCTGCCGGGGCACGTAGGCCAGCGGTCGCGCCTGGAACGGCGCGTCCGCCTCCCGCTGGTCGCTCGACCAGGCGGCCCACGTCGCGCCGCTGCGGCCGAGCAGGATGACATCGGCGTCGACCGACAGGGTCGTACCAGCGGCCGGCCAAGGTCGGTGATGTCCTCGGCGAGTCGTGGCGCGGCCCCGACCACGCCATCGAGGTGCAGTTCGCGCTGCGGCTGAACCGGCTGTCGCGGTCGTTGCCCCAGTGAGCACCGAGGGGCCGCCCGGCAGTGGCCGGGCGGCCCCTCGCACGTCATACCCGCCGCGTGCGTCCGGTGCGTCGAGCGCGGCCGCCGCCGATCCGGCGGCGGCCCCTGCCGCTCGTGCCCCTGCGCAGCGCCCCCAGACGTCAGCGCAGGTAATTGCGCCGTGTACGGGTGAGCAGGAACAGCCCTGCGAGCAGCAGTACGGTGCCGGCTGTGGCGGGCCACAAGGTCGTGCCGGTCTCGGCCAGCGCGCCGCCCTGGACCGCCTGCGGTTCGGTCTGGCTGCCGGCGGCGGGGCCGTTCCCGCCTGGGGCCTGGGACTGGGCGGAGTTGTCGCCCGCGTTGGTGCCGCCGTTCGCCGGGGCGGCCGCGGCGCTCGGGGAGGCCTTGGACGTTGCGTAGACCCTCGGTTCCGTCGTGCTGGAGATGGTGGGCTTGTCGTCGTTCGCGGGCTGTCCGGTCTCCGGAGCGGTGGTCGTGGGCTGCGCGTTCTGGTCGCCGGATCCGCTGCCGGAGTTCCCCTGGCCGGACCCGTCGCCCGTGTTCCCCTGGCCGGACCCGTCACCCGTGTTCCCCTGGCCGGACCCGTCACCCGAGTTCCCGTTGTCGCCGTCGGCGGGCGGCGTGGTCGGTTCGTCGGTGGGCTGGGCGGTCGGCTCCTGGGTGGGCTGGTCGGTGGGCTGGTCAGTGGGCTGCTCGCTCGGCTGGTCCGTCGGCTGCTGGGTCGCTCCCCCGTCCGAGCCCGGGTCCTCGCCGGTGCCCGCGCCGCATTCACGGCCGCCGTTGATGCAGGACACGACCTCCTTCATGAGGCCCTCGTCGAAGACGTTGATGAAGTCGCCGTGGTCGGTGACCGGCTTGTGCAGCTGCTCGGGGAAGGAGTCCACCGCGAACAGCGGGGTCGTACGGCCGCCGTCCTGCAGGCTCGGCGCCTTCACGTCGTAGACGATGCGCTGCACCAGCTGCGGGATGGCCTTGAAGCCGTTCGGGCAGTTGCCGGAGGCGTCGGCGAAGGCCACGTGGGTGCGGTGGTTGGCACTGTCGATGTTGCGGCCGTCCCAGCAACTCTGGAACCGGAAGGTGCGGACCACGTCGCTGCCCTGCGGGCACAGCGGGTACTTGTCCTTCAGCTGCCGGTCCTCGAACCCGGTGCAGCTCCAGGAGGCGTTGGCGTTGGCGGGGCCGTTGACGAACGCCTTGGCGTCGCCGGTGATGATGCGCAGCAGTCGGGGCATCTCGGTGACCTGGCTGCGCTGGTTGCCGATGAACGTCAGCGTGACCTGCTTGGGGGTGACGATTTCACCGGCGTTGCCCTCGATCCCGCCGCCGGGCTTGTTCGCGTCCTGCTCCTGGGCGCCGTTCTGCAGGCGCACCACCGGCCAGTAGTACGTGGACTTGTCGCCCGGGTTCTCGCAGCTCGTGTCGGCGCCCGCGAGGTCGTCGTCGCTGGCGAAGGCGTTGTTGGACTGGTTGCCGACGTAGTCGTGGAAGTGGTGGGCGCCGTTGGTGACACCGGGGGCCACGATGACGTTGTCGGAGTTGAACAGGCCGTTCGCGTTCACGCCGCAGCTGGTGGTGAAGGTGCCCTTGGAGGCGAAGGACTTGAGATCCGGGGCCGGGGCGTTGGGCTGGACGGTGTTGATGTCCTGGTAGTCCGCGGCCACCGGGCCGTTGCCGGCCTGGCCTCCGTTGCCGGCCTGCTGGCCGCCGTTCTGCTGGCCGCCGTTCTGCTGGTCTCCCTGGCCCTGCTGCTGGCCGCCTTCCGAACCCTGGCCGCCGTTCTGGTCGTTCCAGGTGCGCATCGAGCAGTCCGCCATGGAGTCGAGCCCGTCGGGGCGCTCGCCTGCCTGGTCCATGGCGTTGCCGATGCGCTCGAGCGACTCGCTCCGCGTCTCCTTCAGCGGCTTCATGACCTGGTCGTCGGTGTAGCCGCTGTCCTGGCGCTGTTCCGGCGTCGCGGCCTGCAGCCGCTGGTAGGCCTCCGCTATCTGCTGGTCCATCGAGGCGAGTTCCTTGTCGACCTCACCCCGGGCCTGGTCCGGCACCTGCGTCAACTTGCTGCCGACGTCCGGGCAGTCGATCGTGCCGGCCGCGGCACTGCGCGTCTCGGCCCCGTCCGTGCCCGAACCGCCTTCCGTCGCGGAGGCGTAGACATTGACCGCGACCAGCCCGCCTCCGCCCAGCATCAGCGCGAATGCCGCAAAGGTTGCGCGGCGCGGGCCTGTTGGGCGTCTGCGCGTGTTGCGTCCCACGAGAGTTCTCCTACGAATCACGGCGGTCAGGCATGGAAATCCCTCGCCACATACGGACGGCGGAACCGGCGTGTTCAAGCACCCCAGAGATTCATACGAACCTCTCAGAAAGCGCGTGCCCCCACATCCCCACACGTGGCGCAAACCGGGGCAGCACGGCACAGTGGGAAGGTGGCCGAGCAGGACTTCGACGTGTGGACCGCCGGGGACGCGTACGAGCGGTACATGGGGCGGTGGAGCCGTCTGGTGGCCGACGAGTTCGTGGCCTGGCTGGCGTGTGCGCCCGGAGCTCGGTGGCTGGACGTCGGCTGTGGTTCGGGTGCGTTGACGTCGGCTGTGGCACGCCGGTGCCGGCCCCGGACCCTGCTCGGGGTGGAGCGGTCCGCCGGGTTCGTGTCCGCGGCCCGGACACTTGGATCCCCTCGCGCGCTCTTCGCCAGGGCCGACGCACAGGCTCTTCCCGTGGGCGAGGCCGCGGTGGACGTGGCCGTGAGCGGACTGGTCCTCAACTTCCTCCCCGACCCCGGTGCCGCGGTCGCCGAAGCCGCGCGCGTGGTGGCGCCCGGCGGGCTGGTCGCCGCGTATGTGTGGGACTACGCCGAAGGCATGGGGTTTCTACGGCACTTCTGGGACGCCGTGACCGCCGTCGATCCGTCCTCGGCGGCGGAGTTGGACGAGGGCCGCCGGTTCCCGCTGTGCCGGCCGGCCCCACTGCGGAGGCTGTGGAGCGAAGCCGCTCTGGTCGAGGTGGAGGTGGCACCCATCGAAGTCCCGACCCGCTTCGCCGACTTCTCCGATCTGTGGGATCCGTTCCTGGCCGGGCAGGGCCCCGCCCCCGGTTACGTCGCCTCGCTCATTCCGGCCGCCAGGGAACGGCTGCGGGAAGCCCTGCGGCAACGGGTGCCTGCTCGGGCGGACGGCTCGATCGCGCTCCGGGCGCGCGCCTGGGGCGTGCGGGGTCGTAGGGCAGGCGTCGTCGACCGCTGACGGTCGGGCCGTGATGCCGGTGTCGGCCGCGCAGCTCAGTGCCCCCGCACACCGTGGCCCAGCCAAACCCCGATGAAGCTGCAGCCAAGGCGGCGGATCGGCGGCGCGCGCAACCTTCAGGCACGGGAAGGGGGACGGCCTGTCCGCGGTTGTCCGTCTCGGTCGGCCACGAACTGCCCCGCGCTCCCACACTGACTTTCTACGCCTCCAGCCAGAACCCCGTACGGGTCAGCCAGAGTTCGAGCAGTGCAGTGTCACCTCGGGGCTCGACTGCGGGAGCGGGTCGCCGATAGAGGAACAGCAGCAGGTCCGTCACCGGTCCGCGTACGGTCGTGGCGGCTGCCGCGCGCCCGGTGTGCCACACGGGCCGGTCGCCGCCGAGGTCGACGTGCCACTGTCCGGCACCGGTCGCCTCGAACTGGAGCGTACGACCGGGGCCGAGCAGGCCGGGTGCTCCCGGCCGGGGCTCGTACGCCTCGGGGACCGTCGCGAACTCCATCCACTCCTGCACGGCGTCCGCCGCGAGGGCGTCGTCGAGCCTGAATGCGGAGCCGGTCGCCAGTGCGGCATCGGCCCGGTGTACGACGGTCTCGTGCGTCATCCTCCTGGCCCAGAAGGAGGACGTGTTCCGCTCGTGGGCCGGCGTCCACACCTGGGCATCGGGCCCGGCATCCCGCAGGGTGGCGCTGAGTTCCGCGGCGCCCTCGGCGAGCCAGCCGTCCAGTGCGTCCCCGTCCACATGGGCGTATACGGCGGGGTCGTCGACGGGGTCTCCCGGAACGGGTTCGAGGGCTCGCGTCCGGACCACCTCCTGCGCCCATCGGTGGTCCCCGCCCACGTGTCGCAGCAGCCGGCCGAGATCCCAGCCGGGGCAGGTGGACACCTCGGTGGCCGTGTCCGCCCCTCTGACCTGCGCCCTCAGCAGCTCGGTCTGGGAGACGATCGCGCGGCAGTGGTCGTCGAAGGTGAGTGACGTCATCCGCTCATCATGTGCCAACCGGCCTCGCCGCCGCAGTCGGATACCGCGCCCCGCCCGATCGAGAGGAGCGGCCGCCCAAACGCTCACCTCTTGAAGGGACTTGCGCGGACTCGTGTCACCGATGCTTCACCTCTTGACGCGTTTGGTTCAGACCTTTAGGTTCCCGGTCACACAGCTTCACGAATGCGCCCGATGTTCATTCACGTGAACCCGTTGCGCTGCCCTCACCCCCACCGTCCGTTGCCGACGAAAGGCTGTGATCCCCACCCATGAACCCCCAACCCCCCACCCGTGGCGCCGTGTTGCGCGCCTGTCTCGCCATAACCCTGTCCGCCCTCTCCGCCGCGGCTCTCGCCGCCGCTCCCGCCGGTGCGGCCCCGGCCGCCGCCCCCATGGCCGTCGCGCCGTACCTCTACAACGGCTGGGGCAGCCCGCCCGACCCGGCCACCATCACCCGCGCCACCGGCGTCCAGTGGTTCACGCTCGCCTTCGTCCTCAGCAACGGGCACTGCAATCCGCAGTGGGACGGCAGCCGCCCGCTCACCGGTGGCGTCGACCAGCGGACCGTCAACACCGTGCGCGCGGGCGGCGGTGACGTCATCCCCTCGTTCGGCGGCTACAGCGGCAACAAGCTGGAGAGCTCCTGCTCCAACGCCGGGGAGCTGGCGGCCGCGTACCAGAAGGTCATCAACGCCTACCGGCTCAAGGCGATCGACATCGACATCGAGGCCGACGCCTACAGCAACCCGACCGTGCAGCAGCGCACGGTGGACGCGCTCAAGACGGTGAAGGCGAACAACCCGGGCCTGAAGGTGTACGTCACCATCGGCACCGACCAGAGCGGGCCCGACACCAGCCTGATCAAACGCGCGGCCGCGTCCCGTCTGTCCGTGGACGCGTGGGCGATCATGCCCTTCGACTTCGGCGGCGCCGGCAAGAACATGGGGACGCTGACCCTGAAGGCGGCCGAGGGTCTCAAGTCCGCGCTCAAGAGCGCCTACGGCTACGGCGACGACCAGGCCTACCGGACCATGGGCATCTCCTCCATGAACGGGATCACGGACCAGAACGAGAAGGTCACCGTCGCCGACTTCCGCACCATCCTCGGCTACGCCCAGCAGCACCACCTGGCACGGCTCACCTTCTGGTCCGCCAACCGCGACCGGCCCTGCACCGGCGGCGGCGCGGACAGCTGCTCCGGAGTCGGCCAGCAGGCCTGGGACTACACGCGCGTCTTCGCCCGGTACACCGGCTGAACCCCCCCGCAGTCGCACGAACCTCCACGTGGCCGACCTGGCCAACCACCCCTGAATGGGGAGGAGTTCATCCGATGCACACCATCCGAACCGGGACCGTACGCATCCTCGTGCTCCTGGCGATCCTGCTGACGGCCCTGTCCGCGCCACGCGCCCACGCCGCAGCGCAGCCGTTCAAGGTGCTCGCCCTCTACAACGGCACCTGGGACGCGGCCCACATCAGCTTCGTCCACGAGGCCAACGCCTGGTTCCCGAAGCAGGCCGCACAGAACGGCTTCACCTACACGGCGAGCAACAACTGGGAACTGCTCGCGAACGGCGGAGTGAACAGCTACCAAGTGGTCCTGTTCCTCGACGACCTGCCGCAGTCCGCCGCCCAACGCACCGGATTCGAGCGCTACATGCGCGGCGGCGGCGCCTGGATGGGCTTCCACGTCTCCGCGTTCACCACCGACGCGCAGAGCTGGCCCTGGTACCACAACCAGTTCCTGGGCAGCGGCAACTTCAAGTCCAACACCTGGGGGCCGACGACCGCGGTCCTGCGCGTAGAGGACCGTACGCACCCGTCGACGAGGAACCTTCCGGCGACCTTCACCTCATCCGTCAGCGAGTGGTACAGCTGGTCGAACGACCTGCGGCGCAACCCCGACATCAAGATCCTCGCCTCGGTCGACCCGAGCAGCTTCCCGCTCGGCACCGACCCCGACCAGAGCTGGTACAGCGGCTACTACCCCATCCTGTGGACGAACACGAAGTACCGGATGCTGTACGCCAACTTCGGCCACAACGCGATGAACTATGAGACCAACACCACCCTGTCGTCGACGTTCGCGAGCGAGACGCAGAACCGCTTCCTGCTCGACGGGCTGAAATGGCTGGGGGGCACCCCGGGTTCGCACCTGCACGCGCACTCCTGAGCCGGTGCGCGAAGGGCCCCGACCGCCGCGCGGGTGCGGTCGGGGCCCTGCACCACGCCGCGCCCCCGCGCGCCGAACCCGAACCGCACTGACGTTCCCTACGATGACCCGGTGACGAGTGACACCCCCACACGTGCCGAGGTCGACGAGGACGCCCGCGCGACCGCTGAGCCCCAGGCGACCCCTTGGGCGCAGCGGCTGCGGCGGTTCGGGTACACGGCGGGCCCCCGGACCGATCCCCGGGCCCGGCTGGTGCCGCCCTTCCCCGAACCGAGCACGAGAGTCTGGGAGTTGGTGGGCCTCGGCCCTCGACCGGCCCGCCGCCTCGCGCGTTCCATGGGCTGGCTGGGACCGGTTCTCGTCGCCGTGCTGGCCGGCGCGCTCCGGTTCTGGCGGCTGGGCCGGCCACGGGCCGTCGTCTTCGACGAGACGTACTACGCCAAGGACGCCTGGGCGATGCTGCGGCTCGGCTACGAGGGCAGCTGGCCGGACCGCAAGATCGCCGACCCGCAGATCCTGGCGCACCCCCAGGTGATCCCGCTCTCCGACTCCGGCAGCTTTGTCGCGCACCCGCCGATGGGCAAGTGGGTGATCGCCCTCGGGGAGGGGGCGTTCGGTCTCGACCCGTTCGGCTGGCGCTTCATGACGGCGGCGCTGGGCACCCTGTCGGTGCTCATGCTGTGCCGAATAGGGCGCCGTCTGTTCCGTTCGACGCTGCTCGGCTGTCTGGCCGGTGCGCTGCTGGCGGTGGACGGCCTGCACTTCGTGATGAGCCGGACCGCCCTGCTCGACCTTGTAGTGATGTTCTTCGCGCTGGCGGCGTTCGGCTGTCTGCTGGTCGACCGGGACAAGGCGCGGGCCCGGCTGGCCGCGGCCCTGCCCGTCGGCGACGACGGCTTCGCCCGTCCCGACCCGTACACCGGCGAACAGGTCGGCACGGGCCTGCGTCCGTGGCGGCTCGCGGCCGGCATCCTCCTGGGACTGGCCGCCGCGAGCAAGTGGAACGGCCTCTACTTCCTCGTCTTCTTCACCGTCCTGACCATCCTGTGGGACGTCGGCTCCCGCCGCGTGGCCGGGGCGGGCCACCCCTACCGGGCGGTGCTGCGCAAGGACCTCGGCTGGTCGGTGCTCTCCCTGGTGCCGGTCGCCGTGGTGACGTATCTGGCGACCTGGACCGGATGGTTCCTGTCCGACAACGGCTACAACCGGCACTGGGCGGACGGACGCGCAGGCACCTGGTCCTGGATCCCGGCTCCGCTGCGCAGCCTGTGGCACTACGAACACGCCGTCTACCAGTTCAACATCGGCCTCCACTCCCCGCACCGCTACCAATCCAATCCGTGGAGCTGGCTGGTCCAGGGGCGCCCCGTGGCGTTCTATTACCAGTCACCGAAAGCCGGCGAGCAGGGCTGTCACACCGCCACCGGCTGCTCGCAGGAGATCCTGGGCCTGGGCACCCCGCTGCTGTGGTGGGCGGCCTGCGGCGCGCTGCTCTACCTTCTGTTCCGGTGGGCGCTGCGCCGCGACTGGCGCGCGGGTGCGGTCCTGTGCGCGGTGGCCGCCGGATACCTTCCCTGGTTCAACTACCAGGACCGTACGGCCTTCTCCTTCTACGCCGTCGCCTTCGTGCCCTACCTGTGTCTGGCCGTGACCATGATGATCGGCGCCCTGCTCGGGCCGTCGGGGGCGGACGAGCGGCGCCGGCTGATCGGCGCGGTGAGCGCGGGCGTGCTGGTACTGCTCATCGCATGGAACTTCATCTACTTCTATCCCATCTACACGGGCACGACGATCCCGTACGGCGACTGGCGTGCCCGGATGTGGCTGGACACCTGGATATGAGGCCGGGGTTCAGGCCATCGTTCGTCACAGGTTCTCCAACTCCCCTGTCGAGCGCCCGAGATACGTGACCGGCCCCGGGTCCGAGACGTCGATCTGGTGGAAGCCCAAGCGGTCGTAGAAGGCTCTGGCCGGGGTGTTGGCCGTGACCATGGAGAGGTGTACGGCGGCGACGCCCTGGTCGCGCAAAGCGCGCAGGAAGGTCCGCATCAGTTCACGGCCATATCCACGGCCCTGCCATGCGGGGAGCAGGTCGATGTGCAGATGGGCCGGGTACGCGGCGACCTCGGGGACGATCATCCGTTCGGGGTGATGCAGGAGGGGGATCATCTGCTCGTCCGGGGTCGTCGGTGGTCCGGCGGGCTCCGGGTGGCGGTCGGCGACCAGGGGCAGCCACTTCGTGCGGAAGGCTTCGACAAAGCGGGGTGTGTCCGCGGTGCCGAGGATGTAGCCGACCGCCCGGCCGCGACCATCGGCCAGGACGAAGGCCAGTTCCGGCTCCAGCACGGCGTAGGGCGCCGCGAAGATTGCCGGGAAGATGGTGGGGTCGGCGTAGACGGGCCGGCTGTCCTGGCCGTTGTGCGCGGTGCGGATGCAGATGTCGTCGAGGGCTTCGCGGTCCTCGGGGCGGTAGAGGCGGATGGCGGGCGACGAGGTCATCGCAGCATCCTGCACATCTGGGAGCGCTCCCACAAGTCCGTTGACGCGGGCCCGTGCATCGCGGGCCGGGATCGTCAGGCGCACCTCACACGTGCGCAGGTCCGCCACCGGGACCCGGAAGCCGGCACCGATGGGCCGACCCTGGATGTACTCGTCCGGCGTGCCCGCGGGCGCGGTCGGCGGGCCACGTGGCCGAACAGGCCGTCGCTCTCTTCGTGGTTGAGGATGAAGGCGGTCTCACGCCAGACTTTCGCGTTCGACGCGATCGCCCGAAGGCGCTCTCGGACTGTGGCGCACGCCGCGTTCGTACAGGTCGGAGCCCGGCTACGCGTTCTTGAAGGTGGCGAACTGCTCGACCATGTTGCAGCCGTGGTCGTCGTCCTGCCGGTAGACCTTCCAGCTGACGCCGGTTACCTGGAGGCGGTCGACCTACATCGTCCAGCGGTACGGCGCCGGCGCGACGTTGCTGATGGCCGGGCCGCCGCGGGTGCCCCCGGGGCGATCGAACCGGTCATCCACTGACATAGGGGCCGTTGACGCCATCGGCCTTGCGGTGCGCCCGACCTGTGGGTGTCGCGGTGGAAGAACAGCAGGTAGCCCTTTGGGTTCAGGGCGTGCGACTGGCAGAAGACGGAAGGCTCGTTGTCGAGCCGGAGGCGTGCGCGTCGCCGAAGCCACGGACGCCCGACAGGGTGCCGAAGTAGTGGTCGGTCGGCCCGGTGGAACGGCCGGACCGCCGATCACTCTGCACTCGACACGGCGGGGCGCATCAGGAGCGGTCCATGAACCTGTGGCCAACGTGCGGTAGGGAGTTGGCCGAGCCATGACCGGCGATGGTTGGCCGCTACGTGGACGTTGCCCCGGGGTTGGGAAACGGAGGGCCGACCCATGCATGGGGGCGCTCTACTGATCCGTCAGCATGCCGAGTCGGAATGGAACTCCATGGCCAAGGCATCGGGTTCCACCGTGATGACGGCCTGGGCACGCGGTGGACGCGAGGTCACCTTGAACCGGGGCCAGGCCTGGAGGACGGTCGCGAGGATGATTTGGAGCTCGACCCACGCGAAGTTCTCGCCGATGCACTTGCGGCGGCCGTCGCCGAATGCGAGGAAGGACCCCCGGGTGCCCGCGACGCGGTCCGCCTCCCAACGGTCCGGGTCGAAGGTGTCCGGGTCGGGGAAATAGGAGGAGTCGTGCTGGTGCAGATGGGGGCTCCACACGACATCGGCGCCCTCGGGAATGAGGTGTCCGCCGAGGACGATGTCGCGGGCGGCGGTCCGCGTCACCATCCAGAGCACCCCGTATTTCCTGATGGCCTCCTGCAGAACCCGTCGGGCGTACGGGAGTTGGTCGATGTCGTCGTAGCGCAGCGGCCGGTCTCCGCACACCGAGGCCAGTTCCTCGCGAAGGCGTCGTTCGACGGCGGGGTTGCGGGCGATCTCGTACAGCGCCCAGGCGAGTGTGGTGCCAGTGGTCTCGATCGAGCCGGCCAGGAGGGTGATGGTCTCGTCCTGGAGTTGCCGGCGGCCGAGTTGGTCCTCAGCGTCGATCAGGGTCTCGAACAGCCCGCTCTGCCGCCGGTGCGCCTCTGCCGCGTACGGGCACGCCTCAGCACCGGACGCACCGTCCGCCGAAGCGGATCCGGGTGCGGTGACGTGGATGTGGTGGTCGATGGCCTGGTCGATGAGGGCGCGCAGGCGGGCGACACGGTCGGAGTGCGCGCGGTTGGCGGGCAGCGGCAGTCGCGTGATCCAGGGCGGGAGAATGACCTGCCGAATCGTTCCTTTCATGATCTCGGGCATGAGGGCGGTGAACTCGCCCTCCAGGTGGGCGGGCAGGTCCGCGCCGAACACGGCCACGAGGAACGTGGCGAGGGTGATCTCGTTCATGTCGGCGAGCACGTCCCGCGGTTCGGTCGCGGGCCAGGCTCCGACTATCTTCCGCACCTGATCGATCATGGCGTTGCCGTGCTCGGCGATGTGCACCTTGTTGAACATGGGCTGCATCAGACGGCGGTTGCGCAGATGGGTGTCTCCGTCGGCGACGGTCGCGATTCCGTCACCGAGAAAGACACGCAGCGCATCGTTGTACTTGCCGCCCTTGGTGAAGTGGGCGGCGTCGGTCACCAGGACACGTCGGGTCAGTGCAGGGTCCGTGACCACGTAGGCGGGTGTGGGGCCGATGCGTATGCGCACCACACTGCCGTATTCGCGCAACGAGGTGATGAACGGCAGCGGGTCGCGGGCGAGGCGGAGTCCGTGCCCGATCAGCGGCAGTGCGCCGGGGGCCGTGGGTGTGGGGATGGGTGCCGGGGTGGGGGCGCTCATCAGGTGATCACTCCTCGTGGGGGTGGGGACAAACGCCCGAATGCATGCCCATTACACCTTCGCCCGATGCACCGGAACGGAGATGTTCACGTCACATCCCGGTCTGTCGCAGTCTCCCTCCGCCCAGGTGCGCCGCAGCCCCGCGGTGGCGCATTCTTATCTGTGTCGCCCGCTGGACGGCGTACGGACGAGGTAGGGCCGATGACTCGCGCGGAGTACGCACACCGGACGCCCGGGCAGCTGGCCGCGCTGCTGATCGACGCCTCCACGGAGGCGATCGGCGCGGCCGGTGGGCACTCGGGAGGGGTCTATCTGCGCTCCGGCACGCCCGGGCTGCTGCGGCTGGCGGTGCTCGCCGGGCTGCCGGGCGCGCTGTTCCGGCCCTGGTGGCGGCTGCATGTGGACCGGCCGTTCCCGGTGGCCGACGCCTACCGGCTCGGCGTGCAGGTGGTCCTGCCGAACGCCACGGAGACGATGCGCCGCTATCCCCAGTTCGCGGCCGGGCTGCCGTTCCAGTTCGGGTCGATGTACGTACCGATCGGCTGCGGATCGACCACCTTCGGTGTGCTGACCGTGCTGCGCCCCTCCACCGCGGACGCCACCGAACTGCTCCACCACCGCGATCGCATGGTGCGGCTGGCCGAGGACCTGGGCGCCGCGCTGCGGCGGCTGGAGGACAGCGGCAGGTCGTCGGTCGCCTGGGACGGAGAGCCCGTGTGCGTACGGCCGCCCGGCGCGCGCCCGCCCGCGGGGCGTGCCGGGGGTTTCGCCTGGGATCCGGTGACGGACGTCGTGACCGTGGACGAGCGGCTGCCCGCGCTGCTGGGGGTGCCGGTCGACGCGTTCGCCACGTCCGTGGAGGCGCTTGCGGACGCCGTGGCCCCGGACGAGACACAGCGGGTCCTGGCCGCGCTGCGGGAGACGGCCGCGGGCCGGCCGCCGCCCCTGCCGCTGTACGTGCGGGCCGAGGACGGCGCGCTGCGCCTGGTGGAGCTGTGGAGCCCGTACGCGGCCCCCGCACCGCCCGGCACACCCTCCGGCACGCATCCGGTCCGGGGTTTCGTCGTCGATCCGGGTCCCGGTGCGGCGGCCGACGCCGCCGCTGATCTGCTGCCCGACGGTGTGCTCTGTCTGGACCGGCTGGGGCTCGTGCTCTACGCCAACCCGCGCGCCGGACAGCTGCTGCACTGCTCCCGGACGCAGCTGCTCAGCCGCCCCCTGTGGGAGGGCCTGCCGTGGCTGAACCAGCCCGCCTTCGAGGACCATCTGCGCGGCGCGCTGCTGTCCCCGGACCCGGTGCGCTTCCATGTTGCGCGGCCCGGCACGGACGGCGCGGAGGACGAGGGCCAGGACCCGGCGTACGAGGGCGCCTGGCTCGAGGTCTGTGTCTATCCCGGTCCGGACGTGCTGACCTGCACGTTCCGCCCGGCGAACCGGGTGGCGGACGCGGCCGCCGACCTCACGCGGGAGCCGTCCGCCGCCGCCTCGCCCGGGGTCCCGTCGATGGCTCCGCTGTACCGCCCGATCGTTCTCGCCATCGCGCTGACGGAGGCGGTCACCGCACGGCAGGTGGCAGCCGTGGTGATGCGGGAACTGCTGCCCGCGTTCGGCGGCCGCCGCCTCGCCATCTATCTGCTGCAGGACCGGCACCTGTATCTGGCCTGGGAGAACGGCTTCCCCAAAGGGTTCCTCACCCCCTTCGAGGGCGTGGGCCTGGACGCCCATCTGCCCGGCGTCGAGACGCTGACCAGTGGCCGGCCGTTCTTCTTCGACTCGATGGAACAGCTGGCCGCCGCATACCCGGGCATCCCGCTGGACGCGGACGAGGGGGCCCGTGCCTTCCTGCCGCTGATCGCCTCCGGGCGTCCGGTGGGCTCCTGCATCCTGGGCTTCGACGGTTCGCGCAGTTTCAGCACCGAGGAGCGCACGGTACTCACCGCGCTCGCCGGGCTGATCGCCCATGCCATGGAGAAGGCGAAGCGCTACGAGAGCGAGGCGGCGCTCGCGCGCGGACTGCAGCAGGCCCTGCTCCCCCGCCGGCTGTCGGCCCACCCGCAGGTGGAGACGACGGGGCGCTATCTGCCGGGCACCCAGGGCATGGAGGTGGGCGGCGACTGGTACGACGTCGTCGAGGCGGGCGACGGCCTGGCACTGGTCATCGGCGATGTGCAGGGACACGGTGTGCAGGCCGCGGCCACCATGGGCCAACTGCGCAGTGCGGTAAGGGCGTTCGCGCTCGGTGACCGGCCGCCCGACGAGGTGATGAGCGGCACGAACCATCTGCTGATCGACCTCGATCCCGGACAGTTCGCGAGCTGCTGCTACATCCGGCTGGATCCGGCCTCGGGCCTGGCGCGGGCGGCCCGCGCCGGGCATCCGCCGCCGCTGCTGCGTCACCCGGACGGCCACACCGAGGTGCTGGACCTGCCCGGCGGCGTGGTGCTCGGGGTGGACCCGCACGCCCAGTACCCCGTCGCCGAGCTGCGGATCGAGCCCGGCGCCGTCCTCGCGCTGTACACGGACGGGCTCGTCGAGCGGCCCGGTGTCGACATCGACGAGGGCATCACGGCCCTGCGGGTGGCCCTGGCGAAGGTCGGAGCGCCTGCCGCACGCCCGGGCCGCCGTCCGCTGGCCGGGGTGGCCGACCGACTCACCGCGACGGCCCGCCACTCCGCGGACCGTCCCGACGACATCGCGCTGCTTCTCGCCACGCGCCGTGCGGCGCACAGGAACCAGCGGTGATGCCGTCTCCCGCCCGTGACAGCGGCACGCGGATCGGGAGCGATCTCCGTCACCCGCTGTGACGCCTCTCGCCTCATGCGGCCCGGCAGTGTAGACATGGGCACATGGTCCGACTTCCGGACCGCTCCGGGACCCGGTCGCACCGCCGTCCCGGCGGTCCCCGTGCCCGCCGCGCGACCGATCGCGCCCACGCAGCGCAGGGGCGGCACACGACGCGAACTCCACGCAGTGCACCCACCCGCCGGACTGGACACCCGGGCGAGCCGGAACCGGGCCGCATCAGCGCGCTGCGGTCGGCGCTGACCGGGCGCAGCATCGCCCGGCAGGTGTTCGTCCTGCAGGTGGTGATCGTGCTGCTGCTTGTGGTCGCCGCGGTGGTGGCGCTGTATCTGCAGGTCCGGCACGACAGCACCCAGGAGGCCCGCAACCGGTCCGTCGCCGTCGCCCAGGCGTTCGCCAATGCGCCGGGCACTCGCGAGGCGCTCAGCAGCCCCGATCCCACGAAGATTCTGCAGCCGCGGGCGGAGGCCGCCCGTAAGGCGACCGGCGTCGACTTCATCGTCGTCATGAACACCGACGGCATCCGCTACACCCACCCCAAACCGAATCGCATCGGCAAGAAGTTCGTCGGGACGATCGCGCCCGCGCTGGCCGGCGGGACGGTGGTCGAGGAGATCAACGGGACGATCGGGCGGCTGGTGCAGGCGGTCGTGCCGATCAAGGATCCCGACGGCAAGGTCGTGGGCCTGGTCTCGGCGGGCATCACGACCGCGACCGTGGGCGGCACCGCCGACCGGCAGCTGCCGCTCGTCCTGTTCGCCGCGGCCGGGGGACTCGCCCTGGCCACCGGCGGCACCGCGCTGGTGAGCAGACGGCTGCTGCGCCAGACGCACGGCCTGGGCCCGCACGAGATGACCCGCATGTACGAGCACCACGACGCGGTGCTGCACGCCGTGCGCGAGGGCGTGCTCATCGTCAGCGGTGAGGGCCGGCTGCTGCTCGCCAACGACGAGGCGCACCGACTGCTCGACCTGCCCGCGGACGCCGAGGGCAGGCACGTCCTCGACCTGGGCCTCGCCCCGGACACGGCCGAGCTGCTGACCTCCGGGCGCGTCGCCACCGACGAGGTGCACCTGGTCAAGGACCGGCTCCTTGCGGTCAACCAGCGGCCCACGGACGTCCAGGGCGGCCCGCCGGGCAGCGTCGCCACGCTGCGCGACTCGACCGAGCTGCGCGCCCTGTCCGGCCGGGCGGAGACGGCACGGGAACGCCTCAACATGCTGTACGACGCCGGGGTGGGCATCGGCACCAGCCTGGACGTCGCCCGCACCGCGGAGGAGCTGGCGGAGCTCGCCGTGCCGCGGTTCGCCGATTTCGCGACGGTCGACCTGTTCGACGCGGTGCTGGGCGGGGGCCAGCCGGAGGCGGTGACCTCCCTGCGCCGTACCGCGTCGAGCGGGGTCCGCGAGGACGCCCCGCTGTACAAGGTGGGCCGGCAGATCAAGTTCGTCGACTCCTCGCCGCAGGCCCGCAGCCTGCACTCCGGGCAGGCCGTGCTGGAGCCGGACCTCGGTGCGGCGCCGGGCTGGCACGCGCAGGATCTGGAGCGCACCGCGCAGGTCGTCGAGTACGGCATCCACTCGCTGATCACCGTGCCGCTGCGCACCGGTTCCCTGGTGCTCGGGGTGGTCAGCTTCTGGCGCTCAGAGAAGCCCGAGCCCTTCGACGCGGACGAACTGGCCCTCGCCGAGGAGCTGGTGGCCCGTGCCGCGGTCTCGATCGACAACGCCCGCCGCTACACGCGCGAGCACAGCATGGCCGTGGCCCTGCAGCGCAGTCTGCTGCCCCGCAGGCTGCCCGAGCAGAGTGCCCTGGACATCGCCTACCGGTATCTGCCCGCGCAGGCCGGAGTCGGCGGGGACTGGTTCGACGTACTGCCGCTGTCGGGCGCACGTGTCGCCCTCGTGGTCGGCGACGTCGTCGGGCACGGACTGCACGCCGCGGCGACCATGGGGCGGCTGCGCACGGCGGTGCACAACTTCTCCGCCCTGGACCTGCCGCCCGACGAACTCCTCGCCCTGCTGGACGAGTTGGTCGGCCGCATCGACCTGGACGAGACGGCGGACGGCGGCAGCGCCCCGGTCACCGGCGCCACCTGTCTGTACGCGATCTACGACCCGGTGTCGCGCAAGTGCACCATCGCCCGGGCCGGGCATCCACCCCCGGCCCTCATCCGGCCCAACGGCGACGTCGAGTTCCCCGACGTGCCCGCCGGTCCCCCGCTCGGCCTCGGCGGCCTGCCGTTCGAGACGGCCGACCTCGTGCTGGAGGAGGGCAGCCGTCTCGTCCTGTACACGGACGGGCTGGTCGAGGACCGGGAGCGGGACATCGACGAGGGGCTCGCACTCCTGCGAGGTGCGCTGCAACGCGCGGGTGAGTCGCCGGAGGACACCTGCCGGGTCGTGCTCGAATCACAGCTGCCCGCCCGGCCGAGCGACGACGTCGCCCTGATCGTGGCCCGTACCCGGGCACTCGACGCCGACCGGGTCGCCGAGTGGCAGGTGCGGAACGATCCGGCGGCCGTCGGGGAGGTTCGTGCCTCCGTCAGCCGCAGGCTCACCGAGTGGGGGCTCGACGAGCTGACGTTCACCACGGAGCTCATCCTGAGCGAGCTGGTCACCAATGCGATCCGCTACGGCGCCGACCCCATCCAGGTGCGCGTGCTGTTCGACCGCACCCTGATCTGCGAGGTCTTCGACAGCAGCAGCACATCGCCGCACCTGCGGTATGCGGCGATGACGGACGAGGGCGGCCGCGGTCTGTTCCTGGTGGCTCAGCTCGCCGATCGCTGGGGCACCCGGTACACCCCGGAGGGCAAGGTCATCTGGGCGGAACAGCCACTGCCCTGACTCACGCCCTTTTGGTCCGTACCTACTTCGTACGTCCCTACGAACTTCTGGCGCGACGGGTGTGCGCCGTCCAGATCCTCTGATAGGAAACCTTCCTATCAGTGTCAGTCATGGCCAACTCCCCACCCCCCACCACCACTTGGAGCTCCCGTGAGGCACCCCTCCAGCGACCCTGCACATCCCGCCCGCATCTCGCGCCGCACCGTCCTCGTGGCCGCCGGCGCCTCCCTGGCCGCAGCGCCCTTCTTGCGGCCCTCCCACGCCTCGGCCACCCCGGCAGCGGCAGGCTGCGTGGGCCTCGACGACCCGGCGAAGAAGGAGATCGCCATGAAGCTGGTGTCGAGCGCGGAGAACTCCTCGCTCGACTGGAAGGCGCAGTACAAGTACATCGAGGACATCGGCGACGGCCGCGGCTACACCGCCGGGATCATCGGCTTCTGCTCCGGCACCGGCGACATGCTCGACCTCGTCCAGCTCTACACCGACCGCAAGCCCGGCAACGTTCTTTCCAAATACCTCACGGCGCTGCGCGCCGTGAACGGCT
The DNA here is from genome assembly GCF_003814765.1 of Streptomyces sp. TLI_185. Lineage (NCBI taxonomy): Bacteria > Bacillati > Actinomycetota > Actinomycetes > Kitasatosporales > Streptomycetaceae > Streptomyces > Streptomyces sp. TLI_185. Next base: position 9,957,302 of record NZ_RKRB01000001.1, on the reverse strand, counting down.
CAGACTCGCACGACGGGCTGGACCCGAACTTCCCCCGCGACTGGCGCAGGGCGGCCCAGGACACGGCGTTCCAGCAGGCACAGAACGACGAGCGCGACCGCGTGTACTTCAACCCGGCCGTACGGCAGGGCAAGGCGGACCGGATCGGGACGCTGGGGCAGTTCGCGTACTACGACGCCATCGTCATGCACGGCGACGGCGACGACGCGACCAGCTTCCGCAACATACGCAAGCGCGCCCTGAACAAGGCGAAGCCGCCGGCGCAGGGCGGCGACGAGGTGGCGTACCTGAACGCCTTCCTCGACGCCCGGGTGTGGGCCATGAAGCAGGAGGAGGCACACAGCGACACCAGCCGGGTCGACACCGAGCAGCGGGTCTTCCTGCGCAACGGCAACCTGTGCCTGAACACGCCTCTCAACTGGAAGGTGTACGGGGACAGTTACCAGATCGGCTGACCAGGACACGGGCCGCCGTACCGCCCCCGTGGGGTACGGCGGCCCACGGGCTTCAGGGGCGTTGGCCGATGCGGTCCACGACGCCCTTGGCCTCCAGACTGCGCATCTCGTGGTACCAGTCGTGGTACTTGAACTTGCCGTCGACCAGGTCCGCGGTACTTCCCGTCAGGCGCACGCCCAGGTACCCATAAGTCTTCGAGTCGAAGATGAACGCGAAGTCGTTCTTCGGGTAGGAGACCGCGATCCCGCGTCGTCCGAGAGCGTCCACCGCCTGATGGTCCATCCGGATGCCGGGAATCTTCGCGACGGCCTCGAAGGTGGCGGCCTCAAGACCGGGCGGCATGACCCGCGGCACCACGAAGAACTGGCAGGCGTTCGTGAAGGCCGACATGTCGGCCATGGCTCCCGTGCTGTCCATCCGCAGCAGCTTGAGGAGCTTGTCCGGGTCCGTCGGCCACTTCGCCAGCTCGGCGTACTTGGTGGGCGGCCACATCACCTCGTGCTTGCCCAGCGGGGGATCGTTGTGGATCTTGCCGAACTCCTGGCGCCTGGAGGGCTTGGAGCCGTCCACCGACGTCCAGCTCTCGTCGGTCCAGGTCTTGGTCCTCCCATCCTTCACGTAGGTCCGGGTGATGTACGTCTTGGTGTACACGTACTGGTCGTTGCGCGGAATCGGCATCCCGGCACCGGCTGCCCGGGACCTGTCCGCAGCCTTGTGCAGCAGCTGGGCCGCGCTCAGGGCGGCCATCCGCGGAGTGTTCGCGTCCCCGTCCTGCCGCACGAGGACGATGCCACCCGCGACAGCGGCCGCGGCCGTCCCGGCGACGGCGACCCTGAGCAGCAGCCGCCTGGGCAGCCCGCTCGGGCGGCCCTCCTGGACGATGGCGTGCTGCAGGCGGACGCGGGCGGCGGAGCGGGCGTCGTCGCTGAGCGCAGGCACGTCGGCCTCCAGCTCCCGGACAGCGGTGAGGTCATCCACGATCGGTCTCCTCGTTCTCCTCGTGCAGGGCTGTGGGATCCGACCCGCCCAGCGCCTGGCGCAGCCTGGTCCGCGCCCGGTGCAGCCGTGAGCGCACGGTTCCGACCGGCACACCCAGAGCCTCGGCGGCCTCCGCGTAGTCGAGGTCGCCCCAGGCGATCAGCAGCAGCACGTCCCGGTGGCGGGCGGGCAACGCCGCGAGGGCGCCGGCCAGTTGGCCGCGGGAGCTCTCGGCGCTGACCTTGGCGGCCACCCGGTCCGCGAGCGGCTCGCCCTCGGCCGGGGAGGCGGTGGACGCGCGGGAAAGAGCCTTGAGGCGGCGGGCCTCCGCGCGCCGGTGCTGGCCGACGAGGTTGGTGACGATTCCGTACAGCCAGGGACGTGCCTGCGGCCGCGACACGTCGTAGCGCCGCCGCTGCTGGAAGGCGATCACGAAGGTCTCGGCCATCAGGTCGTCGGCGGTCTCGGTGCCCAGCCGTCTGGCCGCGTACCGGTGGATGTCGTCGGCGTAGCGATTGAAGAGCACCGCGAACGTGTCGGGCTCGTCCCAGGAGCGCTCGATGACCGAGGCGTCGGAGACGGAGTCGTCGGGCGGGCCAAGGGCGGGATGAACTCCGATGCTCGGCAAGGCGGTCACTGGTCGCCTTTCAGGTTCATGGACTTCCCTCGAGGTCGCGGGCATGGTCGACTCCTGTTGGCCGATGCCCGTGTTCGAGTTCCCGTTCCCAGGTCATAAATTTGATCTATGAGCTCATAGAGCGGACCCGCGTACCGACTTAGGCTTGCCTTAGCTTAGGCTTCCCGTTCGAGTCGCCTGTCATCGCTCGAAGGGAACCTGATCATGCCGCGCCCCCTGCGGGTAGCCATCGTCGGAGCCGGCCCCGCCGGGATCTACGCCGCCGACGCCCTGCTCAAGTCCGAGGTGGCCGCCGACCCCGGTGTGTCCATCGACCTCTTCGAGCGGATGCCCGCCCCGTTCGGCCTGATCCGCTACGGCGTCGCCCCCGACCACCCCCGCATCAAGGGCATCATCACGGCCCTGCACCAGGTGCTCGACAAGCCCCAGATACGCCTCTTCGGCAACGTCGACTACCCCACCGACATCAGCCTGGACGATCTGCGCGCCTTCTACGACGCCGTGATCTTCTCGACGGGTGCGACGGCCGACCGTGCGCTGCCGATCCCCGGTATCGACCTCGACGGCTCGTACGGTGCCGCCGACTTCGTGTCCTGGTACGACGGCCACCCGGACGTGCCGCGCACCTGGCCGCTGGAGGCGGAGAAGGTCGCCGTGCTCGGCGTCGGAAACGTCGCGCTCGACGTGGCCCGCATCCTCGCCAAGACGGCGGACGAGCTGCTGCCGACGGAGATCCCGCCGAACGTCCACGACGGCCTCAAGGCCAACAAGGCGCTGGAGGTCCACGTGTTCGGCCGCCGCGGCCCGGCGCAGGCGAAGTTCTCCCCGATGGAGCTGCGGGAGCTGGACCACTCCCCCAACATCGAGGTCATCGTCGATCCCGAGGACATCGACTACGACGCGGGCTCGATCGAGACCCGGCGCGGCAACAAGCAGGCCGACATGGTTGCCAAGACCCTGGAGAACTGGGCGATCCGCGATGTCGGCGACCGCCCGCACAAGCTGTTCCTGCACTTCTTCGAGTCGCCCACCGAGGTCCTCGGCGAGGACGGCAAGGTCGTCGGCCTGCGCACCGAGCGCACCGCCCTCGACGGCACGGGCAACGTCAAGGGCACCGGCGAGTTCAAGGACTGGGACGTCACCGCGGTCTACCGCGCGGTCGGCTACCTGTCGGACAAGCTCCCCAAGCTGCCCTGGGACCTCGACTCCGGCACCGTCCCGGACGAGGGCGGAAGGGTCGTCCAGGAGTCCGGGGAGCACCTGCAGTCGACGTATGTCACCGGCTGGATCCGGCGCGGCCCGGTGGGCCTGATCGGCCACACCAAGGGCGACGCCAACGAGACGGTGGCCAACCTGCTGGACGATCACGCCAACGGCCGTCTGCAGACGCCGGGTTCACCCGAGCCCGAGGCGGTGGACGCGTTCCTCGCCGAGCGGAACGTCCGCTTCACCACCTGGGAGGGCTGGTACAAGCTGGACGCCGCGGAGAAGGCGCTGGGCGAGCCGCAGGGCCGTGAGCGCGTGAAGATCGTCGAGCGTGAGGACATGCTCGGGGCAAGCGGCGCCTGACGCGCACGTACGCCGGTCGTGCCCCGCCCCTCAAGAGCGTGGCACGACCGGCGTTCGACTCCCTGCCGCAGCACTGCCCGCGCAGGCCGCGCCGGCGGTCGATGCAGCCGCGAGAGGATCGTCGGCTCCGCAGGAACCCGTGGTGTCGCTCAGGCGTTCCTCCCTGTGTGCGTGCGACCGCGGGGGCCGTGCGGAGACGAGCGGGGTGGGGCGTGGCACACGTACTGGTCATCGGCGGCGGCATAGCCGGCACGGCGGCAGCTCTGGCCCTGCGTAAAGCAGGCTTCGAGGTGACCGTGCACGAGGCGCATCCCGGCTCGGCCGAGGACCTGGGCGCGTTCCTCACCCTCGCGAGCAACGGCATGCGCGCCCTCGCGCAGATCGACGCCTCTGCCGCGGTCACGGCGCTCGGCTTCCCGCTGACCTCGATGCGGGTCCTGGACGACACGGGTGCCGAGCTGGCACAAGTACCCCTCGGCGAAGCCGCCGACCCCCTCCTGCAGTACCGCTGCCTGCGCCGCGGCGACCTCAACGCGGCCGTGCAGGCGGAGGCCGCACGCCGGGGCATCGCCATCCGGCACGGCGCCCGCCTCGCCTCCGTCCAGGACGGCCCCGACGGCGTCACCGCGCACTTCACCGACGGCAGCACCGCAACCGGCGACCTGCTGATCGGCGCCGACGGCCTGAACTCCACGGTCCGCCGGCAGATCACCCCGCACACCCAGCCGTGCTACGCCGGCCAGCGGGTCTTCTACGGCTACACCGCCACCGCGGCCGGGTCCGTACCGGACGCGCGCATCACCATGGTGCGCGGCACCACGGCCACCTTCGGCTACGCCGTCTCGCCCGACGGGGAGACGCACTGGTTCGCGCGCGTGGCCGGCGAGCCCCTGCCCGCCGACGAGATCGCGGACGGCTCGCCCGCCGACTGGCGTGAACTGCTCGTTCCGCTGCTGCGCAAGGACGCCACGCCCGCCGCGGACCTCGTCGCGGCCGCCCGCGACAAGGTCATGGTCACCAATGCCACCGAGATACCCGTCGGCACACCCTGGCGCTCCGGCCGGCTCCTGCTCATCGGCGACGCGGCCCACGCGGCCTCCCCGGCGACCGGTCAGGGCGCGTCGATGGCGCTGGAGGACGCGGTGATCCTCGCGAAGTGCCTGCGCGACGTATCGGACACCGATACGGCGCTCATCCTGTACGAGGAGCTGCGCCGCCCGCGCGTCGAACACAACATCACCGTGAGCGGGAACATCTCCCGGGGCACGCACCCCCCGTCTCCCGCCGGAACTCGGGGTACGCCTCGTGCAAGGCCCGAGGAGGACGGACTGATACATCTGCTGGAGTGGGAGTCCGACATCCGGGAAGGACAGTCGGCCCGGAACGCGTGAGCACGCCGCACACCGGCCGGCAGCCGGAAAAGGCACCCGCCTGACACTCTCTCAGCCTGTTACCGTCCCCCGGTGTTCTCCCTCACAGAGCCCCCTTTCTTCACACGTCTCCGCGCTGCCCGGCGGGTTCTCGTCGCCGGGGCGGGCGGCGGGTTCGACGTGTACGCCGGCCTCCCGCTGGCCCTCGCGCTGCGCTCGGCGGGCAAGGAGGTCCATCTGGCCAACCTGTCGTTCGCCGACCTGTACGGGTTGGACACGGACGTGTGGCTGGAGCCGGACGTCGCGGCCATCGGACCCGACACCGCTGCGCGCGGTGACTACTTCCCGGAGCGCACGCTCGCCCGGTGGCTGGAGGGGCAGGGCCTGCCGGCCACCGTGTACGCGTTCCCGCAGACCGGGGTCCGACCGCTGCGCGCCGCGTATCGCGCGCTCGTCGACCACCTCGGCGGCGTGGACGCCGTAGTGTTGGTGGACGGCGGGACCGACATCCTCATGCGGGGCGACGAGCACGGGCTTGGCACACCGGAGGAGGACATGGCGAGCCTGGCCGCCGTGAACGCGCTGGAGGAGATTCCCCAACGGCTCGTCGCCTGCCTGGGGTTCGGGGTGGACGCCCACCACGGGGTCAACCACTCCCTGGTGCTGGAGAACCTGGCCGCGCTGGACCGGGACGGCGCCTACCTGGGCACGTTCTCGCTGCCGCGCGAGAGCCGGGAAGGCGCCCTCTACCTCGACGCCGTCACCCACGCACAGCGCAGCACGCCCGAGTACCCGAGCATCGTCAACGGCTCCGTGGCGGCAGCCGTACGCGGCGACTTCGGCGACGTCCGCTTCACTCAGCGGACGAAGGACAGCGAACTGTTCATCAACCCGCTGATGTCCCTGTACTTCTGTGTGGACGCACCCGGCCTCGCCCGCCGCAACCTGTACCTGGACCGGCTCGAGAACACCGCGCTCATGCGCCAGATCAGCTCCGTCATCGAGGACTTCCGCGCCGGGCTGACGCGCCAGCGACCCCCGCGCGCCTACCCGCACTGAGCACCGACGGGCAACCGGACGGCACCATTTCGGTCAACTCGCCACCCGGATCCGCGCAGTTGTATACGCTCCATATTCTTCACGAAACATGCACACAGGGGGGAAGATCTCCATGCGTATACGGCTTGTCGCCGCCACCGCCACCGCCGCGGGCACGCTCGCCGTGCTGGCCGCCGTCCCGGCCCACGCCACCGAGTACCGGTCCGCGCTCAAGATCAAGGGCGTTCAGTACGACGCTCCCGGCCGCGACTCCAACAGCTGCACCACCGGGAACACGGACGAGGAATACCTGACGATCAAGAACTACTCGTCCGGCACGACGGTGAACCTCAGGGGTTACGTGGTGAAGGACAAGGCCGGCAACAAGTTCACCTTCAGTCACAACCACTACCTGCAGCCGGGCGACTATGTGAAGCTCCGCGGCGGCCACGGCACCGACTCCGACAGAAACAACGTCGTCTACCGCAACAACTGCAACTTCATGTGGAACAACGACAAGGACACGATCTACCTGTACAAGCCGTCCGGCAGCGGCGCCGATTCGCACGCCTACACCAAGAGCGGCAACGACCCCGACGGCAACGGCTACATCACGTTCCACGGCTGACGACGAGGTCGGGGCCGGCAGGACATGCCGGCCCCGACCTCCGCACCGCCCGCGCGGTCAGCGCTTGGCGAGGTCGCGCTTGGCCACGACCGTCAGCGCCACGGTCAGCAGCGCGAGTGCGGCCGCCTGGCCCAGCGCGCCGCCGACGAAGGCGACGGGGACGGGGAGACCGAGCCAGGGATGGAGGGTGGCAATCCGCACCGCCAGGAGCAGCAGGCCCAGCGCGGCCAGGGCGATGGCGCCAGAGGCAGGGCTCGTGTCCGTACGACGACGGCGCAGCAGCAGCCAGCCGAGCGCCCCGAGGACGAAGCACGTGGCCGGCGCCCAGACCGCGTCGGGCATGGCGGGCAGCACGACCTCGGACGCCCCCATCACCACACTGAAGGTTGCGAAGATGAGGCCGGGTGTGCCGACGGGCAGCACCGCCGCGGGGGCGTCCCGGTGGTGGGCCGCACACAGGGCGAGCGCCGGCAGCCAGGCGAAGAGTGCTCCGGCCGTGGCGAACCACGGGTCCCACGGCACCAGTTCACTCACCAGCGGACCGGCGAACGGCCACAGCGTGGGCAGCGCGGCGAGCAGCACCGACGTCTGGGCGAGGCGCCGGCGGTCGTGCAGGAGGGCGAAGAAGGCGACCGTCCACAGCAGCGGCAGCGTCCACTCGGCGGCCTCGACGACGCCCAGGAGCGGTCCGCGGCCGGTGAACCCCGACAGGTACATGTCCCAGTCGCGCGCTCCGTGCGTGGTCGCCCAGGTCAGCTCCAGGACCCGGTCGACGACCGCTGAGGCGGCCTGCAGCAACACGGCGAACAGGGCGAAGTGACGGACGGCCGATCCGAGCAGGACGTACGGCCGGGGTGCCCCGTTGGCGGCGAGCCTGCTGCGCACTGCGAGGGCGGCAATGCTCGCCACCTCGCCCAGCGTGGGCCTGCTCTGGTCCTGGGTCTCCTGGTCGACGTCCCACAGGTACACCTCGACCATCTCCTCCTCCCGGTCCCGCCGGTAGTAGGCGGGCAGCAGGCGCAGCACCGTGCGGTAGCGCGTCTCGAGCAGCGTCGTCATGCCACACCTCCTGCGAGTCCGGGGCCTGCGGACGGTTTCGCGACCGCGCCGGGGGCCTTGCGTCCCTCGGCGATGCGCGACTTGGCGGCGCTGGCGCCGGCCGCCATGCGCTCCGCCTCCGCGTCGAGGGCCTGCATCCCCTCGTCGGTCAGGCGGTAGTAGCGCCGCAGCCGGCCCTCGTGCACCTCCTCGCGGTCCAGGACGATCAGCCCGTCCGCGGTGAGCCGATCCAGCACTCCGTACAAGGTGCCGACGCGCAACTGCACTGTGCCGTCGGAGAGTTCCTCGACCTCCCGCAGAATCCCGTAGCCGTGCCGGGGCTGGTCGGCCAGGGCGGTGAGGACGAAGAACGCCGCCTGAGTCATGTTCCTCGATGCCATGCAGCCACGATACATCGGCTTCCGATATATAGCGCGAAGGCGAGTCATTCGGCGTGCTGAGACGCGAACAGGACCCGCCCCTAAGCGGATGGTGGGCGGGCCCTGTTCGCGGGCGCCATTGTGGCGGGCCCGGTGAGCCGGGGATACGGGTGAACCGGGTGTCCTGGAGTGGACTCCTCGCACCCCGAGTGCGCCGCGCGCCTCCCGTGCGACCACCCCCGGGCGAACCCCGCCGACGCGCGGCGACAATACTGGTGCCTTCACGTGCCCCCGCCCTCAGATGGACTCATGCGTACTTCGCCCTCCGTCCGCCCGACCCCGTCCCCCACGCTGTGGCTGGCCCGCGGCCGCCATACCGGCCCCGATACCGAAGACGTCGTCCGCCGGACCCTGCACCGGCTCAAGGACGAGGGGACCATCGACGACCATCTCGAGGTGGCTGTCTCCGAGGCCTCCGCGAGCAGTTCGGACTGTGTCTTCGAGGCGCGGTGGACGGTCGCCGAGTCAGTGACAGTACGGGCCCGACTGGCCCTGACACGCGATGACGAACCCGGCGTGGAGTGGGTGCTGGCGGCGGAGGCGGAACGCCCGTGGGAGCAGGGATGGCCGTCCCCCGCCACCATGTTCTGGCCCGCCGAGCCGGACGCGTCCTGGGACCACCAGCCCGGCACGGGGCTGCGCCTGCGGGAGGCCAACCGCCTTCCCGCGGACGACAAGGACATCCGGCGCCTGCTGCGCAACTCCGTGCGCGGAGGCTGGAACATCAACCTCGTCGTGCACGAGGCGATGACACCGGACGAGCGCGGTCGGCGGCCGATCGGCCCGCTGCTGCCGCCGAGCCTGCGCCATCGCGTGCTGGAGCACCGCGCCGCACCGGACCAGCTGCGCATCGTCAACCGGGCCCTGCGCGAGTTCGGGGTGCAGGTCCCGCGCGGCGGTGCCGTCCTGCTGCCCACCACGCCGGCCCCGGAAGGCTTCGACGCGGACGACTTCTCCGTACGCACCGTCTTCCTCGACGGCTCACGGCCCGCGCAACTCGTCGACGCGGTGGCCCGTTTCGCCGCACTGCCGCTTCCGCTGCCCGACGGTGCCGAGGAGGTCGTCAGCGCCCTGCGGGACGAGTGGCAGCTGAGGACGCTCGAGGAGGAACTCGCCCACGCACGCGGGCTCGTGGCCATGTACGCCGAGGCGCTCGAGGCCATGACCAAGTCCCGGGATCTGTACCGCGAGGCCGCCGAGCGTGCACACGAGGCGCTGGCCGTCTACCGCGAGAACGGCGACGGCCCTCCCGCCCGGCCGCAGCCGCCCGCCGCGCCCCAGGGCTCGCCCTTCCAGCAGCTGACCCGGAGGCTGGAGCGGCTGAAGGACACCGCCATGGCACTGCGGCCCGCGTCCGCGCCGGACAGCGGGCGGGAGCCGGACGGCGCAGTCGAGCGGCCGGACGAGTCCGGCCGCTGAGCGCATGTGAACAAGCCCCGCCTGCGCGGGTTTTTGTCCGCAGGCGCCGAAGCGCCCGCGGTCCGGAGAACCGCGGGCGCGGGTCCCCGCCACCCTGCGGGCGTCGGGGAAGCGGCGTATCAGTCCAGACGCCGCGCCGTGGCCAGGGGACGGGCAGGAGCACCCCCCATGAGGGTGGGCCGGCGTGCTGCTGCGCGCAGGACCAGGGCCGTCACTGCCGCCAGAGCCGCGATCACGGCGGCCAGGCCCGCGAGCCAGCCCGGGGCGAGCGTGAGGTCGAGCGCCCGGAACATCGACCGCGAACGGAACCCGCGGTACAGCTCGGCACCGGCAAGCAGCGCCGGCAGCACGGCGGCGACCACGAGAACGGCCCGGACGGGCCGCAGGGTCACCAGTACGGCCAGCAAGGCGTACAGGATCGACACTGCGATGCCGGAGGCATACACGTCGACAGACGTACCCGACTTGTACATCGGGAACCAGAGCAGCGCGCACAGGAAGAGTGCGGCTGCGACGAGCAGGCCCGCCCACGGCGGGCGCTCGGCGGCTTGACGGGGCGCCCCGACGGGCTGCCTCGTCCTGGGGTCGCCACCGTAGGAAGGCAGGACCGTGGGAAACGGTGGAAGGCCGGTGCCCGTGCCTTCCGAGCGCCAGTCCGCCTCGCCGGACTGCGGAGGCGGCGGCTCCGTCTTCGGCGGGGCGGGGTGGGCGCCGCGTTCTGTGCTCAGCCGGCCGATGAGTTCCACGAGGTCCTCCACGGACCGCGCCGCGGCGACCGCCCGTGCCGCCTCCTGCCCGAAGCGGCGCTCCGTCGACGGCAGGTGCAGCAACGCCATCAGCCGGGTCACCTCCTCCACCGGACGGTTCTCGGCCGCCGCACGGATGACCTCGTCCGCGCTGGAAGGGTCGCGCGGTGGCTGGGTCAACAGGGTGACCAGACGGGTGACGTCCTCCACGGAGCGGTCCGTGCCGACCGCGCGCAACGCGTCGATGGTGGCCCTCGCATACTCCGGGGACTGCTCCAGCATGGTGATGAGGTTGGCGACTTCCTCCAGTGGCCGGTCCGCGATGGCGGCGTGCACCAGGGCGCTGGCCGGGTCGTCGTGCGCGCCGACTATGGAGGGGTCGTAGGGGCGGGGTGATGAAGAGCGGATGCTCATGACTCTCCTCCATGGAATAGACGGAACGGTTCACCTGCTCTCGCATCTTCCGGCGCGTTTCACGACGTTGCGATGCAGTGCCATTACTAAGTGCCGCTTCCGGTCCGTGCCAGTCGGGATGGGCCACAGGTGTGAGGCCGCACCGCGCTTCTGACGGGGTGACGGAGGACGTACGAACGCCGGAAGGGGGAATCCGAGACAAGGGGCGCGCCGTTCGGCACGCCGGATGGAGGAGGACCGTGAAATGGACCACAACGGTGATCGTGGTCGCCGTTGCCCTCGCAGCGCTCACCCTCGCCATGGCCGTCGCCCTGTTGGTGCGGCTGGTGCGGGCGCGGCGCGACCTCAGGCGTGCCGGGCTTCCGACCGGGCGGCGCTGGGTCTTCTGGGGTGCCGTCCTGTACTTCCTGCTGCCGACCGACCTGCTGCCCGACCCGGTCTACCTGGACGACATCGGCGTCCTTTTCCTCGCTCTGCGCAGCCTGCGCGGCCCTCTCGACGGGCTGAATCGTCACGAATCCTCCCTGTGACTACGCAGAGTAAGGAAACCAATCACTCGTTCGATTCGTATAAGTGTCTGGAAGGGCAATGCAGTCGGCGGGCCGGGCGGCGCCGCGGGGAGCGGACCGCCGGGTCGGTGCTGCACTGACGAGGGAGACACGATGCAACCGTTCGCGCTCAACTACGCACGTCCGGCGGTGGAGTTGGAAGCCACGACTCCGTACGTCTACGACTCCGGGCTGCAGTTGAACGTGCTCATGGACGGCCGGGTCGCCGCCGGTGACCTCGCGCTGCTCAGAGAGTTGGGGACCACGACGTCCACCGCAGGCTCCAAAACACACTTCGACGACTGAACGCGGAACCGCCCACTATGACCGTGCTGATCCTGACCTGTGAAGAGGACGTGACTGCCGACATGGTGGTCGTGCACCTGAACGCGTCGGGGGTCCCGGTGGTCCGCCTGGACCCCGCCGACCTGCCCGGCGGTGTCGCGCTGTCCGGTGAGTACGTGCACGGCCGCTTCCGCGGCCACCTCCAGTCGGCGGGCCGCCTGGTGAGCATCGCCGGGCTGCGGTCGGTCTGGGTGCGCAGGCCGGGGGATGCGGCCGCGCGGGCGACCCAGCCCTCCGCGTGGCTGACCGAGGAGTCCGCCCAGGCGCTCTACGGCATGCTGCGCGGCTCGGACGCCCGCTGGATGAACCATCCCGACGCGGCCCGCCGGGCCCGGCACAAGCCGTGGCAGCTGCGGCTCGCCCAGCGCTGCGGACTGCCGGTGCCGGCCACTTTGATCACGACGTTTCCGCAGGCGGCCCGGGAGTTCGCCGACCGCTATCCGGATCTGGTGGTCAAGCCGGTCTCCGGTGCGCATCCGCAGGATCCGCCCCGGGCGGTGCCGACCAGCAGGGTCGCGCCGGACACGGACTTCTCCGCCGTGGCGTTCGGGCCCACGCTGCTGCAGCGGCGGGTCGGCAAGCGGGCCGACATCCGGCTGACCGTGGTGGGCGAGCGGCTGCTGGCGGCCCGCAAGGCGACTGCCGACGATGTGGATCCGGACGATCCCGGTGCGGTGGATGTGCGCTTCGCCTCGGCCGACATACCGTGGCGTGCGGCCGATGTCCCGCCGCGCATCGCGGACGCCGTCCGCTCGTATCTGCGTGAGGCCGAACTGGCCTACGGTGCCTTCGACTTCGCCGAGGACGCCGACGGGACCTGGTGGTTCCTGGAGTGCAATCAGTCGGGGCAGTTCGGCTTCGTCGAGGTGGAGACGGGTCTGCCGATCGCCCGGACCATAGCGGAGTGGCTGGCCCATCCCGGGCCGGAGCCGCAGACACGAGTCAACGGCTCCAGCACCACAGTGTGTTGAGGGCGGCGGTCAGTGGGGCAGCGAGCCGGGCAGCAGCGCGCTCCGCTGCCACCCGGCCCCCGGGGAGCCCTGGCGCTCGGGGGCGGCGGGTATGCCGAAGGACTGCAGCGGCCGCATGGCGTACTCCAGTTCCCGGCTCACGCGCTCGGCCTCCCGGCGAGCCTGAGTGGGGACGTCGCCGCGCTCGGCGACGAGTCGGTCGTAGATCGGGGAATCCTGGAACACCGACGCGCCTTTCGTGTGGTGGCCCATGCACATGGGCAGCGCTGTCGAGTGTATGCGCCCCGGGATACATGGGTGTGAATTCTCCAGGAGCACTTGACGCAGGCACGGAGGTGTGACCGGCCGGATGTGCGTCATGCACCTCGAACAGAAGGGCGGAAAGGCCCCGTTCGCGTCAGACGGCCAGTGACAGGGCGCCGTCCCCGCCCGCGGCCCCTCGCGAGGCGATGAGCAGGGCGTCCGCCTTCGCGATCGCGTCCTCGACGCTCGAGGCTTCCATGGTGGCGCAAAGGGCGCGGCTGACGTCCGCCAACTCCCGTGCCGTCCCCGGCTTCTCACGCTCCGACTGCGCGATGCGCAGCGACGCGTATGTGGTGAGCAACGTTCTGACGACCTTCGGGTCCGGAACGAGCACAAAGCGCCCCTCTCTTTGGTTTTCGCCTCGCCTTCCCGGTCAGGCCCGGACCATTCGCATCTTCCGCGCCCTGGGCCTCAATTGACGCAAAACCGCCGTCCGACCCGATTCCCAGCGCGCCGCGAGGCGTTGAACAGAGGGTAACCCCCTCAGCACGAACGGTGAACCCCATGAACCGCTCCGGCCGCCTCCTCTGCACCCTCTACCTCACCACCAGCGCCGAACTCGCCTGGACCACGGTCCTCGAATTCCTCCACGGCCCGCGGTGGGCCGCATGTCTGTTCGCCGCGGCGAGCCTGGTCCCGGTCATCGCCGTCGTCCGCGAGACCCTGATCCGCGACCTGCGCAGGGCCGCTGTCGTGGCGCGCCACCCGGCGCGCACGGCCGCCGACGAGATCGTGCGCGGCGAGCTGGACGCCGCGTGCTGCGAACGGTGGTGGACGAGTCTCGGCATTCACCACGACTCGACCTGCCCGCACGGGATGCGCCGCAGCAGCGCCGCCTGAGGAGGCTGCCCGGGGACGCACGCGCAGCGGCTCAGGCGACCTGTCCGCCGTGCAGCTGCGTGTACGCCCCCGCCACGCAGTAGTTCCTCGTGCGTCCCCGTCTCCAGGATGCGGCCCTCGCCCGTCACGACGATCCGGTCGGCACCCCGCGCGGTGGACAGCCGGTGCGCCACCACGAACGCGGTCCGCCCGCGCAGCAGCCGGGCCAGCACCTGCTGGACGAGGGCCTCGGAGCGGGTGTCCAGGGCCGAGGTCGCCTCGTCCAGGATCAGTACCCTGGGGCGCCGACCAGGGCGCAGGCGATGGCCAGGCTCCCCCAGTGCCTCAAGGGCGGCCTGCAGCACGCCGGCGCTGACGCGCGAGTGGTGGCCGATGGACAGCTGCTGCATGCGGGGGTGCACTGCGCGGAGCGCAGGGTGGTGCCCATGCGGCGCACGCTGCCGTACAGGAGACGTACGTAGAGCAGGTGCAGGGGGTAGTTGACCCAGCAGGATGAGCAGGATGATCCCGGTGCTCAGCCAGAGCCGCCCGACCGGCCGCCGCTGGACGAGCACGTCGATGATGGACGCGGTGATCAGCGGCAGCAGCCAGACCGGGCTGTGCTTGACGGTGAACACGCCGACCGCCGCGATCAGGTGACGGCGGTCGGCGCGGAACAGGTACCCGAGGTGCGGCCGGTGGCCTGGTGTGTCGTGTCAGACGGCGTCGAGCTGCGCGAGTTCCTCGGCATCGAGGGCGAGTCCGGTCGCGGCGAGGGAGTCGAGGATGGTCTCCGGGCGGCTGGAACCGGGGATGGGGACGACCACCGGCGACTTGGCGAGCATCCAGGCCAGGCACACGCGCTGCGGGCTGACTCCGTGGGCCTCGGCGATCCGCGCGAACGGCGCGTAGGCGGAGCCGAGATCACGGGCCCGGGAGATGCCGCCGAGCGGGCTCCAGGGCAGGAAGGCGATGCCGAGTTCGTCGCACAGCTCGAGTTCCGGCTCGCTGGAGCGGAAGGCCGGGGAGAACTGGTTCTGCACGGAGACCAGCCGGCCGCCGAGGATGTCGTTCGCCTGCCTGATCTGGTCGGGGTTGGCGTTGGAGATGCCCGCCAGTCGGATCTTGCCCTCGTCCAGCAGCTCACGGATCGCACCGACGGACTCGGCGTACGGCACCCTCGGGTCGGGGCGGTGGAACTGGTAGAGCCCGATGGCCTCCACGCCGAGGCGGCGCAGCGACGCCTCGCAGGCCTCCTTGAGGTGGCGGGGGCTGCCGTCGAGGGTCCAGCTGCCGTCGCCGGGGCGCAGATGGCCGCCCTTGGTGGCGACCAGGACGTCCCGGCCGCGGTCGTGGGAGGAGAGGGCCTTGGCGATCAGGGTCTCGTTGTGGCCGACCTCGTGGGCGTCCCGGTGGTAGGCGTCCGCGGTGTCGATCAGGGTCACGCCCGCGTCGAGGGCGGCGTGGATGGTGGCGAGGGAGCGCGCCTCGTCCGGCCGTCCCTCGATCGACATGGGCATCCCGCCCAGGCCGATCGCGCTGACTTCGACGTCACCGATGCGGCGGGTCTGCATGTGCTCGTGACCTCTTCCGGTTGTCGCGCTGTACCGAATGACGTTCGGCCCGCCGCACATGGCGTGCGGGGAAGCCGAAACGCATCCAGCGTGACCTGCCCACGGGTCGCAGGTCCAATAGAGGAAAGAGAACGCATTCAGCAGCCGCGCAACTGAATCGCCGACTCCGCCGAGGCTGCTTGCGCTGTCGGCCGGTCGGTGTGCGACGCTCGCTGGCGACCAGTCGTCGCAACGGGCGGCGAAGTGGAGAGGCGGCGGCATGCGCATAGGACTTCTCGGTACCGGCCCCTGGGCGGAGATGGCGCACGCCCCCGCCCTGCACGAGCACGCGGAGCTGGAGTTCGTGGGGGTGTGGGGCCGCCGTACGGAGGCCGCCAAGCAACTCGCCGACCGGTTCGGCACGCGTGCCTACGACGACGTCGACGCGCTGTTCGCCGACGTGGACGCGGTGGCGGTCGCCCTGCCGCCGGCCGTGCAGGCGGAGCTCGCGGTGCGGGCCGCGCGGGCGGGGTGCCATCTGCTCCTGGACAAGCCCCTCGCCATGACGGTCGGGCAGGGGCGGGCCGTGGTCGACGCGGTCCAGGAGGCCGGGGTCGCCTCGGTCGTCTTCTTCACCAGCCGCTTCCTGACCGAGACCGAGGCGTGGATCACCGAACAGGCGGGGGTGGGGGGCTGGTTCACGGCGCACGCCCAGTGGCTGGGGGCGCTGTTCGGCGGTGACAGTGACAGCCCGTTCGCGAACTCGCCGTGGCGGCGGGAGAAGGGCGCGCTGTGGGACGTGGGCCCGCATGCTTTGTCCGTGCTGCTGCCGGTCCTCGGTGACGCCCGGCGCGTGGCGGCTGCGGCGCCCGGTCCCGGGGACACGGTTCATCTGGTCCTCGACCATGTCGGCGGTGCGTCGAGCACCCTGACGCTCAGTCTGTCGGCTCCGTCCACGGCGGCGGGCGCCGCTGTCGAGCTCCGGGGCGCGGCAGGGGTGTCGGTGCTGCCGCAGAGCGCCGAGGGGGCCGTCACCGCGCTCGGGCACGCCGCAGACGCGCTGCTCGACGCCGCCCGCACCGGGCGACCGCACGCTTGCGACGCCGCGTTCGGGCAGCGGGTAACCGAGATCCTCGTCGAGGCCCAGGCCCTGTTGGAGCGGACGGCCGGCTGACGCGGCGTCACGGTCCGTCCGCCGCGGCCTGTTTTGCCACGGCGGCGAGGACCGAGTCGACCAGCGCGGCGACGGTCCGCCCGGCTCCGGCATCGATGCGGTCGAGGCCCAACTCGTCGAGGGCCTCGGCCATCAGTGTCTGATAACGCTCCGTGCGGGCCAGGAAGCTGTCCATCAGCGCCCGTTCCTCCTCCGTCGCCGCCTCGTACCGTCCGCTCGCGTGCACCCGGGCGCGCAGCACGGCTTCGTCGGCCGTCAGCCACACGGCCGCCGTGTGCGGGACGTCCAGTCGGGCGACGCGGACGGGCCAGAGCGCCGAGCCCTCCAGGACGAGGCCCTCGCCGGTCCCGTCCTGGGTCGCATGGGTCGCGATCAGCGTGTGGATCCGGGGCCACAGCCGTTCGTAGTGGGCGAGCACGGACGTGATCAGCTCGTCGACCGTGAGCGACGCATAGTGCTCGGCGACATGCGCGGGCACCTCCCGCTCCGGGGTTCTCCACGGCCGCCCGGGGTGACGGGCCAGCAGGTCCGTCGACCGGTACGCGAACCCGAGACGCTCCGCCACCGCTCGTGCGACCGTCGACTTGCCCACGTTCGACGTGCCCCCGATCAGCACCACCCGCACGCCGGACACCCCCGCTCCCCTACTCACGCTCGAACGGTTCGTCGCTCCAGCGGAACCACGCCCGGTCGCCCTCGATGTGCAGCAGGTACTCGGGAACGGGTCCGTCCGGCGACGACAGGGACACGCGTCTGGTGATCTCGTCGTAGGCCGCTTCCCACTCCTGCCGGTGCTTGCCGTCGTCCCGCTCGATCAGGGCGAGTTCACGGGCGAACAGATCCCGGACCGCGTCGAAGGCCGGACCGGCGGTGAAACGGCCGGACAACCACGGAAAATCGGCGTCGTCGATGAGGATCTCCCCGACCGGTTCCTCGCCGCTGCGCAGACGCCAGACCTCGCCCTCGAATCCCACGCCGCATCCCCCCTTCAGCCGCCGCCGATCACCGCCACTGATCAGCATGCCACCCGGCACCGACAGCCGGCCCGGCGTGCGGGCGGCGTCCCGCCGTAGGAGCGTGGTGCTGTGGGAAAGGTCCACCTCCTGTCAGCGCGCCGGCAGGACCACGACCGGCGGGGCTGGCTGCGGGGCGCGCCACCGCCCCGGCTGGTGCGGGTGCTCCCGCTCGGCCTGATCGTGGGCGTCTGCGCGGCCACCCTGGCCAGCCCCGACCCCCTCGACATCGGCTTTCTGCTGGGCGCCATTCCGCCGCTGGCCGTCCTGTCGTACGGGCCTCTGGCGACCGCGGTCCTCGGCGGTGTCGTCGTCGCCGTGCTCAACATCCCGGCCTTCCAGCTCAACCACCCGGGCAACACGGACCTGTTGACCATCTCCTTCGTCTCCGTGCTGAGCGTGTTCGTGTCCTATGTGCGCAGCCGTCGCGACGCCCAGCTGGATCTGGAGCGCACGGTCGCCGAGGCCGCGCAGCGCGCCGTCGTCCCCCCGCTGCCCGAGCGGGTCGGTCCGGTCCGCTGCGTCGGCCTGTACCGGGCGGCGCAGCGCGGCACGCTGGTGGGCGGGGACTTCTTCGACGTACGCGAGGGACCGCACGGGGTGCGGGCCGTGATGGGCGACGTCCAGGGGCACGGGCTGGCAGCGGTCGCCACGGTCGCCTCCCTGCTGGGGGCCTTCCGGGAGGCGGTGCTGGACCAGCCGGACCTGGAGTCGGTCGCCGCCCGCCTCGACCGCAGGCTGGAGCTGGACTCGGCGTCGTCCCGGTACGCCGAGCTGTTCGCGACCGCCGTACTGCTGGAGTTCTCGCCCGACGCCCGGTCGGTGCGGATGGTGTCCTGCGGTCATCCGGCGCCCGTGCTGCTGCGCGGCCGGCAGGCCACCGAGATCGAACTCGCCGCGTGGACGCCGCTCGGTCTCGGCCTGTCCGACGGCCGCCCGGACGCCGGGCTCACACTGCGGCTGGAGCCCGGCCACAGCCTGTTCCTGGCCTCGGACGGCGTGAGCGAGGCCCGCGACCCGTCCGGCACCTTCTACCCGCTGACCGACCGCCTGTCCACACTGGCCGACGACGACCCGGCCGTACTCGCGGACCGGGTGTGGGCGGATCTCGTACGGTACTGCCCTGCCGTTCTCGACGACGTGACGATGCTCGTCCTCACGCCCGCGTCACCGGACGCCGGCTGACGTCCGACGCGGGGCCTGCCGTCTGGTCGCCCTCGGCATCGATGTGCGGCATGATCCGGTCGAGCCAGCGGGGCGTCCACCAGGCGTGCGGCCCCAGCAGCGTCATCACGGCCGGAACCATCAGCAGCCGTACGACGGTCGCGTCGATCAGCACGCTCACCGCGAGACCCAGACCGAGCATCTTGACCACGATGTTGTCGCTGACGATGAAGGCCGCGAAGACGCTCACCATGATCAGGGCGGCGCAGGTGATGACCCGTGCGGTGATCTCCAGCGCGTGGGCGACGGAGGCCTTGGCGTCCCCGGTGCGCAGCCAGGCCTCGTGGACGCGGGAGAGCAGGAAGATCTCGTAGTCCATGCTCAGGCCGAAGATGATCGCGAACATCATCATCGGCACATAGCTCTCGATGGGCACCTTGCCGTGCACGCCCAGTGCGGGTCCGCCCCAGCCCCACTGGAAGACGGCCACCACCACGCCGTACGAGGCACCGATCGACAGCACGTTGAGGACGGCCGCCTTGACCGCGACGAGCAGGCCGCGGAAGACCGTCAGGATGATCAGGAAGGCGAGGCCGACCACGACGCCGATGATCAGGGGCAGCCGGCTCGCGACGATGTCACGGAAGTCGACCTGGGCGGCCGTCGTACCGGTGACGTAGCCCTTGGCCGAGGTGCCGGAGACCGAGTCGGGGAGGGTGTGGTGGATCAGCCGGTTGGTCAGGTCGGTGGTCGTGGCGCTCTGCGGGGACTGCTTCGAGTAGACCGTGCCGACGAGGACGTCCCCGTCCTTGGTGGGCGTGAGGGGCGTGACGGTGGAGGCGCCGGCCACTGAGTTCAGGGTCTTCTGGGCCTGGGAGGAGAGTGCGGAGCGCTGGGAGGACGGTACGGAGGTCTGGTCGATGACGACGGTGAGCGGGCCGTTGGAGCCGGGGCCGAACGCGTTCGTCATCAGGTCGTAGGCGCGGCGGTCGGTGAAGGAGGTGGGGTCGGCGCCGTCTCCGATGTGGCCGAGCTGGATGGAGAGCAACGGGATGGCGAGCACGACGACGGTCGTGACGCCTGCCGCGAGGAACTGCCAGGGTCGGTGCTCCACGCGTTGGGCGTAGCGGTGCCACGTGCCGGTCGGCTCGGCTCCGGGCTCGGCGTCGGTCTCGGCGACGGGACGCCGGACGCGGTAGCGGTCGATGCGTCTGCCGATCAGCCCGAGCATGGCCGGGAGCAGCGTCAGGGCACCGATGACCGCCGAGATGACCGTCATGGCGGCGGCCAGGCCGAGTTTCCCGATGAAGCTCACCCCGGAGGCGTACAGGCCGGCGAGCGCGATGATCACTGTGCAGCCGGAGACGAGCACGGCCCGCCCGCTGGTGGAGGTGGCATGGCCCGCCGCATGTACCGGATCCGCCCCGTTCATGAGGCTCTGGCGGTGCCGCGTGAGCTGGAACAGCGCGTAGTCGATGCCGACGCCGAGGCCGATCATGGTCGCCAGGGTCGGCGACACGGTCGCGAACGTGAACGCCGCCGCGAGCAGTCCGAGGATCGCGAGCCCGCCGACGGCGCTGACCAGTGCCGTGAACAGGGGCAGACCGGCGGCGATCACGCTGCCGAAGCCGATCAGCAGGACGACGATCGCGACAGCGAAGCCGATCAGTTCGCTCACCCGGTCGTCGGCCGCGGGCCGGCCCAGTTCGCCGAGCGGTCCGCCGTACTCGACCTGGGCGCCGGCCGAGCGCAGCGGCTGCACCGCCTTGTCCACGCCGCTCAGGTAGTTGTCGCCCAGGATCGAGGGCTGGACGTCGAAGCGGACGGTGATGTAGGCGGTCTTCCCGTCGGAGGCGAGGGGGCCGACCTTCGAGGCCGGGGCGGACAGCGGGTTCTGGGCCGACAGGACGTGCGGCAGTTTCTGCACGTCGCCGATCGTGGTGGACATCTGCGAGCTCAGGGCGGTGAGGGATTTCTGCCCGTCGTGCAGGACGATCTGGCTGCTGTAGCCGCCCGCCGCGGGATCGTGCTTCTTCAGGACGTCCAGGCCCTGCTGGGACTGCACGCCCGGCAGCGAGAAGTTGTCGGAGTACTCCCCGCCGAAGGACCGGTTGAGGGTCTGCAGCGCCACGAGCGCCACCAGCCAGGCCAGGATGACGACCACGAAGTGCCTGGCGCACCACTCCCCCAGCCGTCTTAGCACCCCTCCGGTGACAGCCCCCGCGTCCCCCGCGTCCTTGCGGCTCGGTGACATGGCCTCGGTCTTCCCTGCCGGTCAAGACGGTCGTCGTCTCTCGTCAGACGTCTCTCATTAGACGCCCGCCCAGTCACTCCGGCATCTCGGGTCGCTTGCGTGTGCTTCCGGATGCACGCCGGGCTCCCGCGTTGAATGGTGTTAGCAGTAGCGATCCGGACTCGAGGAGCAGAGATCATGCCGACGTCACAGCCCGACGTGTCCGGGCCGTCCGAGGACCGCGTCACCCCGGACGACCTGCTCCACACCCGCACCGGCACCGATGTGTCGCCGGAGGACCTCGTCCTTGCCACGGGCAGGGACATCACCCCGCGCAACCTCGAATGGGCCAGGCGCAAGCTGGAGACGGAGGGCCCCGCCGCCCTGGAAAAACTGCTGCCGTAGGGCCGCGCCTGTTCCCGTACGCCCGCCTGGAGACCCAGTGCCGGTTCAGTCCGTGTCGCCGGGCTCCAGGCACAGCACCGGTACCCGCTGGACGAGGTTGTTGGTGAAGCCTCCGCGGTTCCAGTGCTGCTCCAGCGGCTGGGTGTGTCCTTCGGCGTCGGTGGCCCGCGCGCTCAGCACATGCTCGCCGGGGGTCGCCGTCCACTCGAGGTGCCAGCGGCGCCACGCCCACCGGCGCCCGCCGTCGGGTTCCAGTTCGGCCTCGTGCCAGGTGCGCCCGGCGTCCGTGCTCACCTCGGCCCGCGCGAGTGGCGCCCGTCCCGACCAGGCGCGGCCCTCCAGGGTCACCGGCCCGGGCCGCACCACGCGGGAGCGGGACATGAAGTCCGGGAAGCCGGGCGGGATCAGCAGGGCGCGCGGCTCGATGCGGGTGACCGGTTCGCCCTCGTCGGTGGAGTCCTGCCGGAGCCGGTAGGCCACGGCCTGCTGGAATCCTGTGAACGGTGCGTCAGTGACGGTGATGTCGCGCAGCCACTTCACGTGGGCCATCCCGTACCAGCCGGGCACGATCAGGCGCAGCGGCCGGCCGTGCTGGGGCAGCAGCGGGGCGCCGTTCATCGCGTACGCCACCAGGACCTCCGGCTCGGTGCCCGTGGCCACGTCCACCGGCAGGGACCGCTGGTAGTCCTGCTCGACGCCGCGTTCCACGCCGTGGTCGGCGCCGGTGAAGACCACGTCGACGGCATCGGTCTCCACTCCGGCCACGGCGAGCAGCAGCCGCAGCGGTACGCCCGTCCACTCGGCGGTGCCGACCGCCTCGACGAGCCAGGGCTGGCTGACGGGCCGGGGTGTCAGCAGGGCCCGGCCGTTGCCCGCGCACTCCATCGTCACGCGCGTGGTGACCTGGGGGAAGGCCCGCAGTTCGGCCAGGGACAGCTCCAACGAACGGCGGACCCGGCCCCCGACGCTCAGTGGCCAGGGCGTGTCGTCGGGGACGTAGGGGATGTCGTAGTGCGTCAGCAGGTAGTGCAGGCCCGGCGGGGTGACGTCGTAGCGCAGTGCCTCGAGTGGGAGGCCGTGGTTGCGGGTGGCGAGCGCCAGTTCGTCCCGGCCGATGCCCTCGTCGGGGGCGGCCAGCCGGGCGGGGGTGCTCGCGTCGGCGAGTCGATGGCCCATGGCGGCATTATCGCTCCGCTGGGTTGTGCCGCGATGGGTTGTGCCGCGATCGGCCGTTGGTTGTCTGCGGCTTCGTCGTGGCTGGTCGCGCAGTTCCCCGCGCCCCTTCAGGGGCTTTCGCCCCGTCACTTCGTGGGCGATCGTTGTCCGTTCAGTCTTTCGAAGCGGGGGTCGGGGCTGACAGACTCCGGAAGGTGCCCGACTTCGACATGCTTGTCATCGGATCCGGCCCGGGTGGCCAGAAGGCCGCCATCGCCGCGGCCAAGCTCGGCCGCCGGGTCGCCGTCGTCGACCGCCCCGACATGGTCGGCGGGGTCTCCATCCACACCGGCACCATCCCCTCCAAGACCCTGCGCGAGGCGGTGCTGTACCTGACCGGTCTCACTCAGCGGGATCTGTACGGGCAGAGCTACCGGCTGAAGGAGGACATCACCGTCTCCGACCTGACCTCGCGCACCCAGCACGTGGTCGGCCGGGAGGTCGACGTCATCCGCAGCCAGCTCTCCCGCAACCACGTCTCCCTCTTCGCCGGCACCGGCAGTTTCGTCGACCCGCACACCATCGCGCTGCGCGAGGTCACCGGTCACGAACGGCTGCTCAGCGCGGAACACATCGTCATCGCCACCGGTACCCGGCCGGCCCGGCCCGACAGCGTCGAGTTCGACGGCCGTACGATCATGGACTCCGACAACGTGCTGGCGCTGGAGCGCGTGCCGCGCTCCATGGTCATCGTCGGCGCCGGGGTCATCGGCATGGAGTACGCCTCCATGTTCGCCGCACTCGGCAGCAAGGTGACGGTCGTCGAGAAGCGTGCCGGGATGCTCGACATGTGCGACGTGGAGGTCATCGAGTCGCTCAAGTACCACCTGCGGGACCTCGCCGTGACGTTCCGTTTCGGCGAGACGGTCGCCGCGGTGGAGCGGCATCCGCGGGGCACGCTGACGATCCTGGAGAGCGGCAAGAAGATACCGGCCGACGCCGTGATGTACTCGGCGGGCCGGCAGGGTCTGACCGACGAACTCGACCTGGACAAGGCCGGACTGTCCGCGGACAGGCGCGGCCGGATCACCGTGGACGAGCACTACCGCACCGAGGTGCCGCACATCTACGCCGTCGGCGACGTGATCGGCTTCCCCGCGCTGGCCGCGACCTCGATGGAGCAGGGGCGGGCGGCCGCCTACCACGCCTGCGGCGAACCGGTCGGCCAGATGCACAACCTGCAGCCCATCGGCATCTACACCATCCCCGAGATCAGCTTCGTCGGCCGCACCGAGGACCAACTCACCGAGGACCGCGTACCGTTCGAGGTCGGCATCTCCCGCTACCGCGAACTGGCCCGCGGCCAGATCATCGGCGACTCGCACGGCATGCTCAAGCTGCTGGTCTCCCCCGAGGACCGCACCCTGCTCGGGGTGCACTGCTTCGGCACCGGCGCCACCGAGCTCATCCACATCGGCCAGTCGGTGATGGGCTGCGGCGGCACCGTCGACTACCTGGTCGACGCGGTCTTCAACTACCCGACGCTGGCGGAGTCCTACAAGGTCGCCGCCCTCGACGCCACGAACAAACTCCGGCAGATCGACCGGATCGGCGACTGACGGGCCCGCGTCAGGGTCCCTGCTCGGCGTCGGGCAGCTGCGTCTCGTCCTCGACGACGTGGACGGCGGCCTCCTCGGCGCCGGCGGCACCGCCGTCGATGCCCACGTCGTCGGCGACCGTCTCCTTGGTCGTGTCGGGGTGGGCGCCCTCGTCGGGAGCGACCAGGCGGCCCGCGCGTTCCGTACCGGCCTCGGGGTCGACGGGTTCGCCCTCGCCTCCGGGGAGGTCGCCGACCTCGTCGCCGGGAGGTGCCGTCACGTCCGGCACCTCCTCGTCGAGCCGCTCGTCGAGACTCTCACCCTCGTGCTGCTCGGCGGCCGTCGTGCCGTGCCGGGTGACGCCGAGCGGCTTCTCCGGTGGGGAGTAGCCCTCGTCGAGGGTGTCGTCGTAGGTGCGCTCGTCGATGGCGTCCTGGAGGTCGAGCGGTGCCGCGTCCTCCTGCTCCTCGTTCGTCGCGGTGGGCTGGTAGGCGTCGTCGGCCATCGGTTCGGGGCGCGTGTGTTCGCTGCCCATGAGTGCCTCCTTCGCGCGCTGCGGCGGGTCGTTTCTGTACGGTGTCCCGATCCGCGTTTCCCGTTGCGCGCCGTCCAACCACGGCCGTCCCCGGCGGCGCAGGAGGTTACCCCTTGGTCAATCTTGAAAGGTCAAGGAGTAGGGCTATCATCACTCGCACACACGGCGTGACCGAACGACAACGCAGGCAGCCGTGCGCTCTCCACCACCCCTTCGTTTTCGCTGCCCTTGATCTGCTCCGAGGCCAACCCTCGGTGATCCGGGGCGGGTTCATCACCCCCCACCTCCCCCTACGCCGTCGGGGCGGGTCGCCCTCGCGTCGTGCAAGACGGAAAGCAGCGCAACCATGAGCAACAGCAGGGGCAGAGGGCTGCAGGCCAATGCCCTCGGTACGTTCGACACCGTGGTGATGGCCGTCGCGGGCAGCGCTCCGGCGTACTCGATCGCCGCGACCACCGCGGTCCTCGTCGGCGCGGTGGGCCTGGCCAGCCCGGCCGCTCTGCTGTACTGCGCGATACCCATGCTGGGAATCGCGCTGGCGTTCAGCTATCTCGGCCGTATCGACGTGAACGCGGGGGCCAGTTACTCCTGGGTGGGGCGCACCCTGCATCCCTTTCTCGGCTTCATCAGCGGCTGGGCGCTGGTCATCTCGGCGACCATCTTCATGGTGGCCGGCTCGCTGCCCGCCGGTTCGATGACCTTGGCACTGTTCGACGACAGCCTCGCCGACAACACCGCACTGTCGACGGTGGTCGGCGCGGCCTGGTTCATCATCATGCTGCTCGTGGTGCTCGGGGGTGCCCGGCTCACGGTCCGTGCCCAGCTCGTCATGTCCGGCGTCGAGCTGACGATACTGGCGCTGTTCGCGGTGCTCGCCGTCTTCCACACCGGCAACGCCCGCGTGTTCGACTGGTCCTGGCTCGGCTTCTCCCACTTCGACGGGGTGTCGGGCTTCGCGTCGGGCGCGCTCGTCGCCGCCTTCTACTACTGGGGCTGGGACGTCACCAGCAACCTGAGCGAGGAGACCCGCAACAGCCGCCGTACGACGGGACTCGCCGGCCTGATCGGGGTGGGCATCGTCTTCCTGCTCTTCGAGGTGTTCACCATCGCGGTGAACGTCATCCTGTCCTCGAAGCAGATCGAGGCGAACGACGCGAACGTGCTGGGTGTGCTCGGCGAGGAGATCTGGCCCGGCTGGGGCGGCAAGCTGCTGATCTCGGCGGTGATGCTGTCGACCATCGCCACCCTGGAGACCACCCTCATCCAGGTCACGCGCTCCCTGTTCGCCATGGGCCGTGACCGTACGATGCCCTCCGCGCTGGGCCGCGTGCACCGCACCTGGAACACCCCGTGGGTGGCCATCACGGTGGTGGGTGCGGTGGCGCTGGCGATGTTCATCGCCTCCAACGCGCTGGGCTCGGTGGGTGAGATCCTCTCCGACGCGATCTCGGCGATCGGCCTGCAGATCGCCGTCTACTACGGTCTCGCGGGCCTCGCGGTGGTCGTGGCGTACCGCAGGATGCTGCTGAAGTCGCCCGCCAACCTCCTGCTCGGCGGGCTGTGGCCGCTGTTCGGCGCCCTGTTCATGTTCTGGATCTTCGCCGAATCGCTGAGCGAGCTCGACACCGCGGCGATCGCGATCGGCATCGGCGGGCTCGCCGTCGGGCTGGTGCCGATGTTCTGGTACTGGAGGCAGGGCAGCGACTACTACCGGCCCGCCCGCCTGGACGCCAGCCGCACGGTCGAGACGGAGTACGTCCCCGACGACCTGCCGGCCGCGAACTCCCGTGTCCACGAAGGTCTCTCCACCGACTTCTGAGGCAGACCCCGATGGCGAGAGACCGATTCGCTCCCGACTACGACCCCGACTGCGGGGACGCGCCCCTGACCAACGCACGTCACGACATCGTCATCGGCCGCTGGCAGGGCCTCAGGGACCTGCTGCGGGCCACCGGCCCGGACTGGCTCGCGCGCGGCCACCGCGTCCGGCTGCTCGCGCAGGCCTGCGCGAGCAGTTCGACCGTGGAGTCCTGGCTGGCGGCCGAACCCCACAGCGGTGACGCGCTGGTGCTGCGGGCGGCGACGGAGACGGCCCGCGCGTTCAACCTGGCCATCGCCGCGGGCCGGGGCGTGCCGATCGACCAGCACCGCATCGACACCGCGGTGTCGGCCTGCCTGCAGGCCGCGGAGGCATACCTGGACGACCCGACGCCGTGGATCTCCCTGATCTCGGTGGCCCGGCTGTACTCCTCGGGAGTGCGCCGGCAGGAACTGTCGCGCTGGTGGGACGAGCTGCACCAGCGCGACCCGTACAGCGTGGAGGGCCACCTGCAGGTCCTCCACTACTACTCGGCTCGCTGGCACGGCAGCCACGGCCTCATGTACGACTTCGCCCGCGACGCGGCCGGAGTGGCACCCACGGGCTGCGCCCTGCCGGTCCTGGTGCAGTACGCGCGGGTCGAGGAGTACCGCTACGCCCTCGACGCGGCGCAGGGCAGCCAGTCCGCGGTGGGCCTCGGGCAGCACTGGAACCACGACGGCGCGGTCAGCGACGTGCGCCGCACCTGGCAGCGCTGGATCATGGGCCGCACGGACGGCGGTGTCGCCCCCGGCGAACTGCGCGACCTCAACTACCTGACACACGCGGCCTGCAACGCACATGTCACGGACGTCGCCGCCACCCTGCTGCGGATGCTGGGGCGCCGGGCCACACGAACTCCCTGGTCCTACACGGGAGATCCGGACCAGCAGTTCGTCAGGTGGCGCAAGGAGCTGAAGCTGCGGGGCTGAGAGCCCGAACGGGCGGCGGGTCTAGTCCGCGGGCTGCTCCTCGGGCCGGGACAGGTCCGCCGTCCACTTCTCCTCGATGCGGCCCAGCTTCCACACCAGCAGGGCCACCACCCAGGTGGCGAAGAACAGACCGACGACGACGAAGCCGACGGTGTTGAGATCGAGGCCGGCGATCCAGTCCCAGAACGCACCGTGCAGACGCAGCTTCCCGGCGAGCAGTCCGAGGAGTTCGACGGTGCCGATGAGCAGGGCGACGGCGACCGAGAGGCCGGTGATGGTGAGGTTGTAGTAGACCTTGCGGACCGGCTTGGAGAAGGCCCAGTCGTAGGCGAAGTTCATGAACGAGCCGTCGATGGTGTCGAGCAGCGACATACCGGCGGCGAACAGGACGGGCAGGCACAGGATCGCGTACCAGGGAAGTCCCGAGGCGGCGCCCGAGCCGGCCAGCACGAGCAGCGCGATCTCGGTGGCGGTGTCGAAGCCGAGACCGAAGAGCAGGCCGAGCGGGTACATCTGCCAGGGCTTGGTGACCGACTTCATCACGCGGCCCAGCAGGCGGTTCATGAAGCCGCGGTTGCCCAGCTGCTCCTCCAGGGCCGCCTCGTCGAAGTCGCCGGACCGCATCCGCCGGAAGACCTTCCAGATCCCCGCCATGATCACGATGTTGATGATCGCGATGAGGTAGAGGAAGGCCCCGGAGACGGTCGTGCCGATCAGTCCGGTGATGGCGTGGAGCCGGGAGTTGTCGTCACGGACGGGGCCGGCCACGGCCTTGACGCCGAAGGAGAGCAGCAGCGCCAGGGCGAAGACGACGCTGGAGTGCCCGAGCGAGAACCAGAAGCCGACCGACAGGGGCCGCTGTCCCTCGCCCATCAGCTTGCGGGTGGTGTTGTCGATCGCGGCGATGTGGTCCGCGTCGAAGGCGTGCCGCATGCCGAGCGTGTACGCGGTGACACCGATGCCGACACCGAAGGACGTCTGGCCGACGCTGTAGTGCTCGGGTGCGACGATCCCGACGAGCGTGAACCAGCCGACGACGTGCAGGGCGAGCACGAAGGCGGCCATCCCGCCGATCCTGGTCCACTCCTCCCGTGTCATCGAGGTGCGGACACGGTGCCATGCGGAGGCCTTGGCAGGGAGGGGCGGAGCGGTGTCGGGGGCGGCCGTCATACGGGGCGGTCTTCCTTCGGGTGCACGGCGGCTGCGGTCTGCAACCTGATGCCATCCTCCTGTACTTGCAAATGATGTGCAGCAAAGGTCGCGGCAGCTCTTCCCCATGGAAGGGAAAAGACAAGAAAGCCCGGCCCGCGCTCAGGGAGCGGCGGTCGGTCCGTCCGGCCGGCTGCGGCGCTGCTCGACCATCTCGCGGCTCAGCGCCTCCGTCTCGGGCTCCGACAGCCGCTCGAAGCCCTCCTTGGTGATCACGGACACGATGGGAAAGATACGGCGGTTGATGTCCGGGCCGCCGGTCGCGGAGTCGTCGTCGGCCGCGTCATAGAGCGCCTGCAGGGCGGCCAGGGCCGCCTCCCGCCGGTCCATGCCCTTGCGGAACAACTTCTTGAGCGCGCCCCGGGCGTACGGCGAGCCGGAGCCCTCGGCGTGGAAATCCGTCTTCTCGTACAGACCCCCGGCGACGTCGAAGCTGAAGATGCGGCCCTTCTCACCGTCCGGGGCCGCCTCGTCGTAGCCGGTCAGGAGCGGTACGACGGCGAGACCCTGCATGGCCTGGCCGAGGTTCTGCCGGATCATGCCGGCCAGGCGCCTCGCCTTCGCGTTGAGGGTCATCGGGATGCCCTCGATCTTCTCGAAATGCGTCAGCTCGACCTGATACAGCTTCACCATGTCCAGGGCGAGTCCGACGGAGCCGGCGAAGGCCACCGCGGTGTAGTCGTCCGCGGGGTGCACCTTCTCGAGGTCGCGCTGTGCGATGAGGTTGCCCATCGTGGCGCGGCGGTCGCCGGCGATCAGCACACCGTCGGAGAAGGCGAGGGCAAGCACGGTGGTGCCGTGCGGGAACCGGCCCGGCTCGGCGCGGACGCCGTCGGCGAAGGGGGGCCGGGTGGGCAGCAGTTCGGGGCGGTGGGCGGCCAGGAAGTCGGTGAAGGACGCGGTCCCCGGAGTGAAGAACTCCTCCCCCAACCGGCCGTCCATGTCACTTGCGGTCATGCCACTCCCCCTCCTCGTCGGCCCGACATCCGACTCCTACCTGAACCGGGACCGCGGGAAACGCCCGTACCGCGCACGGGAGCCCGCCGGCCCGTCAGTCGTGGGGGAACGAGTGGTGTTCGTGGGCCACCAGCCAGCGGTCCCGCTCCTTGCGCAGGCCCAGCGTCAACCGCAGGCGGAGCGTGGGGTGTTCGGCCAGCTCCTGCGGCGTCGCACAGCGCAGGAGTGCGTGCGCGTAGGCGACGTCGGTGCCGGCGGTGACGTCCAGGGACTCGATGTCGAAGCAGGCGCCCTGGGCCTGCCAGGCGAAGAACGGCGGCCAGGTCGCGCGGTAGGCGGCGATGCCGTGCAGGCCCTGGTGCGGCGGCGGGACGTCGTACATCACGATGTCCTCGGCGTGGTCGGCCAGGACGCCGTCGAGATCGCCGCGGTGGACGGCCTCGGCCCATTTCTCGATCAGTGTGCGGATCTTCGCTGCGTCGTCGGCCACGGCACCGGCTCCCTTCCTCATGACGGACGTTGTCCCCGTACTGAGAGACGACTCCCCGCGCAGCCGCAGTTCATCGCACCGCCGCCCGGGTGACAGACTCTGCCGTGTGCCGCTGACTTTCGACGATCTGCTGACTCGTGCCCGCGCTCTTCCCCGCGGCGGGCGTCGCGCCGTTCTGGGCATCACCGGCGGTCCGGGTGCGGGCAAGTCGACCCTGGCGGAGAACCTGGTGCGGGAGCTGAACGGGACGGCTGGGCAGCCGTGGGTCGCGCACGTCCCCATGGACGGCTTCCACCTCGCCGACGTCGAGCTGGACCGGCTCGGCCGCCGGGACCGCAAGGGAGCACCGGACACCTTCGACGCGGCCGGGTATGCAGCGCTGCTGGCCCGTCTGCAGGAGAACGAAGAAGGCGACGTGGTGTACGCGCCGGGGTTCGAGCGGGTGCTGGAGCAGCCGATCGCGGGCGCCGTCCCGGTGCCACCGACGGCCCGGCTGGTGGTGACGGAGGGCAACTACCTGCTGCTGGACACGGGAGCCTGGCCCCGGGTCCGGAGCCGGCTCGACGAGGTGTGGTTCTGCGAACTGGACGAAGAAGAACGCCTCCGCCGGCTGATCGCCCGGCACGAGGAGTTCGGCAAGGGGCACGAGGAGGCGGTGGAGTGGGTGCTGCGCAGCGACCAGCGCAATGCGGAGCTGGTCGCCGCGACCCGCGACCGGGCGGACCTGGTGGTGCCGGTGGGTGAACTCGCCCTCAAGAGCTGACCGCGCGCAGCGTCAGCTCCGGCTCCCCCCGTTCGTCGTCGGCGCCGATCACCGCGGTGAAGGCGGTCGTACCGATGCGCAGCCCTGCCCCGTCCCGTTCGACCGACATCGTGAGCGGCGCCGTGGAGCCGTACCGTACGGCGAACACGTGCAGGTCGTCCGGTGCGCCCGGGAGCGGGCCCGCCTCCAGGGCGGTGGAGCTCACCAGGTGGCGCCAGCCGTCGTCGGGGTTGCCGTAGCCGCGCGGGTCGGCGGCGAGCGCGAACGCCGCCTGTTCCTGGGTGAGTTCCGATCGGGCGTCGAAGTGCTCCGCGCCCTGCTCCTGCGGGTGGGTCAGACGGAGGGTACCGGCCGACGCGACCGCGCCCTCGGCCGTCCGGCGCACCCGGTCGCCGTCGTCGGCCGCGTAGGGCAGGCCGGCGAGCAGATACGGCTCTTTGGGCAGGCGTTCCACGGCGACCGTCGTCCACAGGCTCGTGCCGTCGGTGACGTACAGGGACCGCACGTGCCTCAGGACGTGGTCGCGGCCGACCACCGGCTTGGTGACCAGCTTGGCGGCCAGACCGTCGGTGCGCACGTCCCTCACCCGGACCTCGCCCATGGGACGGCAGAACACGAATCCGTCCAGCACCGGGCCGAAGCCGTGCTGCCGGTTCACGGCCGCCGGCAGGTAGTAGGTGCCGCCCACCTCGACGACCGACGGGGTCATACGGTTGTCGAAGGCCACCGAGACAGTGCCCGCCCGGAGCTGGTGGCGCACGGGCTCGGTCGAGGGCGTGCGGTGCCAGCGTGTGGGGTCCTGGATCTGCCAGACCAGCATCCAGGCGAAGTGCCCGTCGACCCCGCCGTCGGGCTTGGCCGCGTGTCGCCCCCAGCGGGTGTCACCACGGTAACGGCCCAGGTCGGAGCCGATACGACGGCTGAAGTAGCGCAGGCCGAGCACCGACTCGAAGCCGGAGTGCTGCTCGCTGTAGCGGGGACCACCATTGTCGAAGCCGCCGCCCGTGAGGCGGGCGTCGATGTAGCGGGCGAGGGCGTCGCCGTCCTCCGCGAAGATCTCCTCGCCGCTGACCCGGTGGGCCTGGGCGAGGAAGGAGAGGGAGATCGGGCCGTAGTTGTTGTCGTAGGCGCCGCCGTGCTCGGGAGGCAGCAGGGCGCCCCGGTCGCGTACCCGGTGGGCGCGGATCTCGTCGGTGTACAGGCCGATCGCCCGGGACCGAACCAACTCCCCTTCCTCCGGCGGGAGATGGCGTGCCAGCATCAGGCCGCCGACGACGCAGCCGATGGCCTGGTTGCCGGCCTCCTGCGGGTTGAAGAAAGTCGCCTCGGTCAGCCAGCGCCAGTAACCCCGCGCCACGTCGAGCAGTTGGGTGCGCCGGTCGGCATCGACCAGGCCGTCGGGTGCGTCGAGGATGTTGACCGCCTGGAGCAGCGCCCACACCGTGCTCGGCCAGTCGCCGATGGGGTGGGCGCCCGCCTCCAGGACGTAACGGGCGTACGGAAAGCCCGAGTTTCGGATCGTCAGGTTCGGGTAGCCGGGGTTGTCCTCGGTGTAGACGCGCTCGTTCAGATGGAAGGCGAGGCTGCGGTGCACCGCTTCCGGCAGCCTCGGGTCCTTGGTGCGCTGCAGGGCGAGCACCAGCAGGGACGTGATGCCCAGGGAGGTGTCGCCGATGTCGTCCAGACAGTCGGGGTGTTCGAGGTTGCCCTCCGGCGTCATCCGCCGCAGGGCCTGCTCGACCACGTCGGCGAGGACGGCGTCGTAGGCCTCGGGGGTGTCGGCGAGGTCGTGCAGGGGGCCGCGCTGGTGGAGGAGGTGCACGGGGGATCAGCCCTTCATGCCTGAGGTGGCCGTGGCGTGGGTCGTCGGGGTCACACGACAGGTGCGGGCCGACGGGCGCGCAGTGCGACGGTCAGGGTCTGCGGGCCGTGCCCACCGAGGTAGACGCGGTTCCCGTTCGTGGCGTCCGTGCCGCCCACCACTGTGTAGTCCTGCCCCGGGTCGTACCGCAGTACGTCGCTCCGATCCGGCCCGGCAAGAGGTTCACCTGCCTCGACGTCGGCCTCGACCCGGATCTCGTCGTCACCGACCCGGTAGGTCGTCGGCCCGGTCGTCAGGCACCAGAGTCCGTCGCCGATCGGTACGGCGCCCTCTGGTACGCCGCCCGGCCGGAAGGTCAGTTCGAGGGCCCAGGGCACCCGTGGTCCGCTGATGTCGATCCGCAGGTCGGCGCCGTCGTCCCTGAGATCCACCTCGATCCGGGTCGTGTGTGAGACCTCGTCCCGAGGCCGGTCGGGGAAGGCCATCGCGGCCGAGAAGCGTCCCTCGTCCGCCACACGGTAGGCGCCGTCGTCCCGACGCCGGTCCGGCGGCAGCGGCTGGTAGTAGGCGGCCGTGAGGGTTTCGGTGAGCAGGTACCGGTTCTCGGCGAGCTGTTGCATGTCGGCGGCGCGGAAGGGGCCGAGGTCGAAGAATCCTCGCGAGAGGCGGACCGCTTCGAGAACGGCGTCTCCGGCGAACAGGCGCAGGAACGTGGGATTGCAGGCGAGGCCCGAGCGGATGCGCCGGTGCTCGGGCACGTCGGAGCCGCCGTACACCACCGTGTGCGCGTCGGCCGAGGCGCGTGCGGCCAGGCGCGCGGTGGTGAGGTACCGGTCGCGCGGAAGGGTCTCCGCGGCCGGGGCCGGCAGGGCGCGGCACAGGTCCGGGGCGAGGAGGGTCTGGGCGAGCAGGTCGGGGTCGTCGATGCCGCCGGTGGCCGCCAGCCGTGCCGCCCGGGCGAAGTCGCCCCGGCCGGTGCGGATCGCGAGCAGTCGGTAGTGCGCAAGGTAGGGCGCCAGCGGGAACGAGTGGTTCTGGTCCTGCCGTCGCGAATGGACGGTCTCCACCGTGCCGTCCGGCCTGATGAGGTCCAGGGTCGTGGCGAGGTTGCGTTCGACTGCGTCCCGCAGGTCGGCGCGGCCGAGCACGTCGGCCAGCAGCAGGAGCGACGGGTTGGACACGTGGGCCGCGTAGTTGGCGCTCCGCTCCGAGTACAGGCCCTCCGCGTCGATGTCGACGCCCTCGGCGAGCCACTCCTCGATGCGGTCGAGCAGCCGGCCGTCGGGGAACGACCGGTGCAGCCGGGCCAGCGCCGCGCACAGCTCCCAGCGGTGGTTCGGGGTGTGCACCCCACCGGTCAGGAGGCTGCCGGTGGCGGCGCCGGCGATGTCGGCGAGCGCGGCCGTGACCTCGCGCAGTTCCGGTCCCGCCCCGGCGGCGAGGACGTGCGCGTCGCACACGTCGTTGACGGTGAACGCGGAGTCCGGCGGTGACTGCACGTTGTCGCCGCCGGCGAACAGGCCGGTGGCGGTCTGCGCGGCCCGGAGGGCGCGAAGGTGGTTCGTCGCGGCGGCGACGGCCTGACTGCTGCCGTGCAGTGCCGAGTCCGGGGAACGGTACGCCGCGACCAGGGTCTTCGCCCGGCGTGCCAGAGCGCGGTGGGTCACGCAGGTGAGGTCCTCGTCGCGGCGGGCCGCCAGCGGGGCGGCCACCCGATCGGCGGCGCGGGCCGCCGTCCGGACGAACTCGTGGTCGAGCGGGGTGGGCAAGGTCAGTCCTTCAGTCCGGCGTTGATGTCGGCGCCCATGACGTAGCGCTGGAAGACCAGGAAGATGGCGATCAGCGGGATCATGGAGATCACCGATGCGCCGAGCAGGACCGACCAGTTGATGTTCTGCGCGCCGACGATGCTCTGGATGCCGATCTGCACGGTGAACTTGTTGGGGTCGTTGAGCATCAGCAGCGGCCAGATGTAGTCGTTCCACCGCCACTGGAAGGACAGGATGGCGAGGGTCAGCATGATGGGCCGGGAGAGCGGCACCATGATCCGCAGGAAGATCGACAGTTCTCGGGCGCCGTCGATGCGTGCGGCTTCCACGAGTTCGTCGGGAACGGTCAGGAAGAACTGGCGGAACATGAAGCATCCGGTCGCGGTGAGCACCGCCGGGAGGATGATGCCGGCGAACGAGTTGTAGAGGCCGAGGTTGCGGACCACCAGGAACTCCGGGGCAAGCATGACCTCGCCCGGCAGCATCGTGGTGGCCAGGATGCAGAGGAAGAAGGCCTTGAGCCACTTGTTGTCGTACTTGGCCAGCGCGTACCCGGTGCAGCAGCTGACACCCACCGTGAGGATCGTCGTGATCACGCACACGATGGCCGTGTTGATGAAGTACTGGGAGAAGTTGGCGCTGTCCCACGCTGCCTTGAATCCCGACAGGGTGGGGTTGTGCGGGACCAGCGTCAGCGGATAGGAGAACAGGTCACTGGACGGTTTGAGGGAGCTGAGGACGAACCACAGCACCGGAAACCCGTACAGGCACGCCATGATCCACAGCAGTGTCGTCGCGGACACTGCCTGCCGGAGCCCGCCGGTGGCCGCGCTGCGGGGCCGCTTCTTGGAGACTCTCCGTCCGGAGTCGATGTCGGCCGGGCGCGGGATGTCTGTGGTTGTCATCGGTTCTCCACCCGCCGGTTGACGATCAGCTGGACGATCGCGACGGCCATCAGGATGAGCATGAGCACGAACGACGCGGCGCTCGCGTAGCCGATCTGGCCCCGTTTGAAGCCGGTCTCGTAGATGTACTGGACGAGCAGGTTGTTCGACGTTCCGGGGCCGCCGTTGTTGAGGGCGACGAACACCGGGTACTCCTTCATCGCGTTGATCGTGTTGAGCAGGATCACGATGAACGAGGTGGGCGCGATGCTCGGCAGGGTGATGCTGAAGAACTGGCGCCAGGGGCCGGCGCCGTCGAGCGAGGCGGCCTCGTAGTACGACACCGGTACGTTCTTGATGGCCGCGATGAACAGCAGCATGGTGAAGCCCGTCCAGGTCCAGGCCGCCGCCATCACCACCACGAGCAGCGAGAGGTCCGCGTTCGACTGCCACGGAACGGCGTCTCCGCCGAACTTCTCGATGACGTAGTTGACCAGTCCGAAGTTCTCGCCGAACATCCACCGCCACAGGACACCCACGACGATGGGCGACAGCAGCCAGGGGATGAAGAAGATGACACGGGCGACCGACCCGCCCTTGGCGTACTTGCTCACCACCAGGTTGGCGGCGAGCAGCGAGACCGCGAAGTTCAGCGGGACGAAGAGGACGGTGTACAGCAGCGTCCGGGTCAGCGCGTCGTAGAACGTGGAGTCCCCGAACAGGTTGTGGTAGTTGTCCAGCCCGATCCACTGGAACGCCCCCACGCCCGTGTAGTTCGTGAACGAGTAAAGGAGCCCGATCACCGCCGGCCAGACGAAGAACAGCGAGAAGAGCACGACATTGGCCGCGATGAGGACCAGCGGCGCAAGGGTGTACTTACTGCGTCTCCTGGGCGGACTCGGCGGGCTCACAGACACGTCCGAGGCGCGTTTTGTCATCTTCCTGACTCCGTGCTGGTGGAAGGGATTCCGGTGGGCTCACGGCCATGAGCCCGGCATCACGCGGGCGCCCAGGTCCGGGCGGCGGTGTCTCGAGCCGCCGCCCGGACCTGTGGTCTACGATGCGCCGCCGACCTGCTGGTTGTAGCCGTCCACGATGTTCTGCAGGGCCTTGTCGGCCGACTGCTGGCCGTTGATGGCCTTGCCGAGCTCCGTCTTGGTCGGGTCCTCGGTGATGCTCTTGCCCTTCAGCACCCAGTTCGTCTGCGCGCCGTTGAAGTAGCCGGAGATGGGGGCGTAGAGCGGGATCTCCTCGTTGTAGAGCTTGAACGCCGCCTGCGCCGCCTCCGACTTGAAGGGGTACGTCGGGTTCAGACCGCTCTCGACCGGCAGGAACCCGGACGCCTCGCACAGCGCCTTGTAGTGGGCCGGCTCGTACAGCCAGGACAGGAACTTCGTCGCGGCCTTGGACGCGTCGCCGTTGTTGTTGAAGCCGACCACCATGCCGCCGCTGTTGACGTCACTGGCCTGCACCGGCTGGGCGGGGGTCGGGACGCTGGCCCACTCGAACTTCTTGATGCTGTCCGCGAAGGAGGCGACCTGCCACACGCCGGACCAGTACGCGACCACGTCACCGCTCTGGAACATGGCGGACGGGTCGGCGCCGCTGGTCCACACCGACTTCGGCATGGTCTTGTCGTCGTTCCATCCGACGAAGGTGTTCACGGCCTTCTTGGTCGCCGCGTCCACCGAGAACTTGCCGGAGTCGTCGGCGTGGACGTACTTGCCGCCCATCTCGTACACCATGGCGCGCAGCCGCGAGGGTGACTGGTCGAAGGTCAGGGAGTACTTGGCGCCGGTCTTCTCCCGGACCTTGTTCGCCGCGGCGATGAAGTCGTCCCAGGTCCAGGTCTTCTGGGGCGAGGTCGGGAAGGAGACGCCGGCCTTCTTGAACAGCGTCTTGTTGATGAACAGGCCGGAGGCGGTGACGTCCGAGGGGATGGACAGCACCTTCCCGGACGAGTCCTTGGCGAGGAAGTTGGCGTTGATGTTGTTGCTCTTGTTGTTGGCGATGGAGCTGAGATCGATCAGCTTGCTCGACCAGATCGGGTCCAGCGCCGGCACCGCCGCCACGTCGGGCAGGGAGTTCGCCTGCGCGGCGTTGTGCAGCTTCGTCGTGTAGCCGTCGTAGGGGATGTTGACGAGCTTGACGGAGACGCCGTCTTCCTTCTTGTACTGCGCCACCAGCTTCTTCCAGCCCGCGTCCTGCCCCGGAACCGTGGAGATCCAGAACGTCAGCGACTTGGAGGTCCCGCCCGAGCTGGACCCCGACCCGCCGCAGGCGGTGAGGAGAAGGGCACCTGCCGTGGCCACGGCAGCGAGGGGAACCACACGGCGTATGCCGCCGCGGCCGAGTCGGCGGGAGCGCCGCACACCCACACTGGTCATTTTCATCCCTTTTCGTCGTACTGGACGGAGCACGGCGCCAGCCGAGGCGGCACGGGTGCATTTTGCAGGAAATTTCACTTTCCGGGGGCGCGGCCTCGCCCGGCCGCGTCGCTCCTTGAGCGGGTGGGGTCCCCGGCCATGAGGGCCGTCGTCGCACAAGCACGCCCTCGTGCGGCTGCCGTACTTCGCGTACGGGCGGGAGGCTCACCCTGAGTCGGCATCCCGGCCGACTTAGAAAGCGCTTGTCCGGACATTGGCAGATCGAGTCGGAGGCCGTCAATCCTTCGCCCCCGCGGCCTCGGTCACGGTTTGGACTCCTCGGGAGACCGCGAGCCGGGCGGCGCCCACGACCGTGCCGAGATCCCCGACGGTGCTGCTGACGACTTCGGTGGGCCAGCTCAGCCGGGCGAGTTCGGCCCGCACACCCGGCAGTACCTGCGGGTCCGCGCCGGTGCTGCCGCCCAGGACGATCAGCCCCGGGTCCAGTACGGCGGTCACGGCGGCGGCGAGACGGCCGACGTCGGTGGCATGGCGGCCGATCACAGCGCGGGCCGCCGCCCGCCCCTCCCCCGCCAGGGCGAAGAGCTGCTCGGCGGTGCGCGGACACGGCCCGTCCTCGTACGGCCAGGCCTCGGCGGCCCGCCGCAGCAGCGAGCGGGCGCCGATGTACTCCTCCAGGGCCTCGTGGCGCGGCTCACGGCCGTCGTCCCAGGGGTAGGGCAGCCGGGCCAGCTCACCGGCGGCGCCGTTGGCTCCGCGCAGCACCTGCCCGCCGACCACGATGCCGAGGCCGATACCGACGCCGATCCGCAGATAGCCGAAGGTGTGGCGGCCGCGCGCGGCGCCCTCGTGCAGCTCGGCGAGCGCGGCGCAGTTGACGTTGTTCTCGAGATGGACGGGAACGCCCGGCGGCAGGGCGACGGCCATGGCGTCGAAGACGGGTCCGGCCTTGGCCGTGGCGGGGCGCATGCGGGCGCCCTCCTTCTCGCGTGCGGTGACATCGCCGACGGCGACGACGACGGTGCGCAGCGGGGCGCCGGCGGGCAGCGCGACGAGTGCCTCGCGCACCACGTCGGCGGCCTCCTCCCGGGTCCCGGTGGCCTGGGCGAGCAGGGTGCCGTCCAGGGCGCAGCCGCGCACCCTGGTCAGGGCGGGGCCGAGGTCGACGGCGAGCACGGCCCCGGCGGCAGGGCCGAGACCGTAGACGGCGGCGGAACGGCCCGTGCCGCCGGAGGCGGTGCCGGAGTGGGCAGCCAGCCGGGCGCTCTCCAGCTCCGCGACGGCGGAGGACACGGTGGGTTTGGAAAGGCCCGCCAGGCTTGCGAGCTGCGGCCGGGTCGCGCTGCCCGCCTCGGCGAGCACGGCGAATACCGCGCTTGCGCTCTCGGTCAGACGGGGGGCTTCCGCCACGTCGTGTATCACAGTTCTCCCACGGGTCACGGGCCGCTCAGTGGTCGAGTGCGCGATGCCTCTTGACGCACTGTACTTCGTTAGTTAACTTCCTAACGAACTTCACGGTACTCGCCTGCCGTGTCCGCCAGAAGCCCGTCCCGGGGCTTCCCTAGTTCACCAACTCCCGTAATTTCAGGCACGGTTCGCCTACCGAGCGCTCCGCTGGAGTGCCGCATGGGTCCGTCGGTCGTATGCGGCGCCGTCGTGGCTGGTCGCGCAGTTCCCCGCGCCCCTTCGGGGCGCTCCCGGACCGGCGTTGTTCAGCGCAATGACGAAAGAGGTTCCGTGCAGGACTTCACGCCCCTCGTGGTCGGTATAGACGTGGGTGGCACCAAGACACATCTGCGTGCCTACGCCGGTACGGAGCTTGTCGCCGATCATGTCCGGACGAGCAGCGGCTGGCGGCCGCACGACCCCCTGGCCGCCGCCCGCTGGCTGGCCGCGCTGGTCGCCGAGGCGCTGCCGCAGGGCGCACGCCCGGCGGCCGTGGCCGTGGGCGGGCACGCCTGTGAGACTCCGCGCCAGTGCGCCGAAATACGTACCGCCCTGCACGAGCACTTCGGCGCGCCCGCGCTGGTCGTGGGCGACGCCGAGCTGCTCGTGCCCGCCGCGGGACTGGACAAGGGCGTCGGCCTGGTCGCCGGCACCGGTTCCGTCGCGGTGGGCCGGCTCGCCGAGGGGACCTCGGTCCAGGTCGGCGGCTGGGGTGCGGTGCTCGGCGACGAGGGCGGCGCGGCCGGTCTCGTCCGCGAGGCCGCACGGGCCGCATGGGCGGCGCACGACCGCGGGGAGGAACCCGACGCACTCGCCCGGGGTCTTCTCGCATCCTTCGACGTCTCCGAAGTACCGGCGCTCGGCGCCGCGTTGGAGAGCGCCACGGACGTCTCCGCCCAGTGGGGCCGGCATGCGCCGGTCGTGTTCGCGGCCGCCGAGGCGGGCTCGCCGCTCGCCCGTGCGGTGATCACCGAGGCCGGCCGTGCGCTGGCCACGCTCGTGGAACGGCTCGCCGCGCGCGGGGTCGTGGTGGACGACGTGGTGGTCGCGGGCAGCACCGTCCTCGCCCAGGCCTCCCTGTACGGCGCGTTCGCGACAGCGCTCGCGAGGTCCGTGCCGGGAGCACGTCCGCAGCCGCTGCGCGCACCGCCGGTGGAGGGTGCGGTGGCACTGGCCCGTTCGATCCGGTGAACCGGTCGGCCCCCGTTCACGCACACGACACGTCACGGCCGCCGGGTTATCGCCGACGGGACAGGACCCGGCCGTAGATCTTCGCTCAAAGCCTCACGGGACGCACCGGAATCGCACATCTCATGCGTCCCGCGGGACACCTCTGATCGCACGATCTCCTCCCCGGCCGCACGGCCGAAGAACTGAAGAGAGGCACACGCATGCCGTCACCTGCCGGGCACCGCTCCTCCTCGAAGGCCGGTCGACTCGCCGTCAACAGGCGGGGGTTCCTCAAGACCTCGCTCGGCGCCTCGGCCGGGGTGCTGGCCGCGCCCACCTTCGTCTCGTGGCTGGGTGCCGCCGACGCCAAGGCCGCCACGACGCCCGCGGCGTTCGTCGACGACTACAAGACCAACCTCCCGACGAACCTCACGCCCGAGACCAACGCGGTCGTCCGCGCGCTCGGCGGGTTCGCGCAGATATGGAAGACCGGTGGCGCCTGGAACACCGGCACGCCCCTGCGGCCCGAGATACTGCGCGCCAACATGCGCTACTGCGCCTGGATCACCGGCGCGCGCACGGACGCGCAGGCGAAGGAGGCGTTCCTCTACGACCGCCAGCACCAGAGCTACGCGATGATCGCGGGCCTCGGTCCGCTGGCCGACCTGTACAAGGCGGGCGCCAAGGCCGTCACGTCGATCACGAGCGCACCGGACGGCACACCGCCCGCCAAGATCGACGACGCGGTGCCCGCGGACGCCCCGGCCGGCTCCGCTCTCGGCGCCGGCTCGCACGACTCCGCGCTGGGCAAGGTGGCCGAACTGGTCGACACGGTGCGCGGCAACTGGGCGTCGGGCAACCCGTCCAAGTACGCCTACCAGTACCCACGTCCGTGGCGCATGAACGAGGACAGCGAGGTCGTCGACACCGGGGCGAAGGACGCACTCGGCTACCCCGTCTACGACTCCGAGGTGGTCGTGGCGCCCCAGCTGCTGCGCCAGCGCAGCACGTCCCCCACGGACGACGGCGGCTTCCCCAGCGGCCACACCAACGCCTTCCACCTGGCGGGCCTGGCCTACGCATACGCCGTACCGGAGCGTTTCCAGGAGCTGGTGACACGGGCCCTCGAGCTCAGCCACACCCGGATCATGGCGGGCATGCACTCGCCGGTCGACGTCATGGGCGGCCGCATCATGGCCACCGCCCTGGCCGCCGCCACCCTGGCCGACCCGGCGAACGCCGCCCTCAAGGCCGCCGCCCGCGCCCAGGCCCTCGCCTACTTCGAGGCGCAGACCGGCACCACGGCCGACACCCTCTATGCCTACGCGCACTCGGACGGCACCGACCCGTACGCGGACCGGGACGCCAACGCCTGTGCGGTCCGGCCCCGGCTGACGTACGTGCTGACCCGCCACGGCCGCAGCGAGCCGCTGACCGTGCCGAAGGGCGCGGAGGTGCTGCTGGAGACGCGCCTGCCGTACCTGGACGCGGACCAGCGGCGCGAGGTGCTGCGCACGACCGCGCTGCCCTCCGGGTATGTGCTGCTGGACGGCTTCGAGCAGTGGGGGCGGCTGAACCTGTTCGCCGCGGCGGACGGTTACGGCGCCTTCGACTCCGACGTGACCGTCACGCTGGACGCGGCGGCGGGTGGCTTCGGTGCGGCCGACAGCTGGCGCAACGACATCTGCGGCGACGCCGGCCTGACCAAGCGGGGCACCGGAACGCTCACCCTGACCGGCCACAACAAGTACACGGGCGGCACGCTCGTGAAGGACGGCGTACTGGTCGCCGCCTCGTCCCACGCGCTGGGCCACGGCGAGGTCCGGGTGTCGGGCGGCACGCTGCGGCTGCAGCGGCCCGTGCGGGTGCACGGCGTGTACGCGCAGGAGTCCGGCGCGCTGGAAGTGACACTCCGCTCGGGCCACGAGCCCGCCCTCGAGGTCACACGCCGGGCGGTGCTGGGCATGGGGAGCGTCCTGACGCTGCACCTCGACGCCGACAGGCCGCCTGCCGCGGGCCGCACGGTGCGCGTCCTGTCCGCTGCGGGACTGCGCGGCCAGTTCGACCGCATCGAGCTGAACTCGGACCGGCTGCGGGCCGTACCCGTCTACACGACGGAAGGTCTGTCGGTACGACTCCTGAAGCGGTAACGCCCGGGAGGCGGGAGCTGATGCGACAGTAGGGCCCATGGGATGGGTCCGGATCGCTCCCGCCCCCTCGCGGTCCGTGTCACCGCGGGGCGGATGATGGCGCACGAACAACACTCGGTCCTCGAGCCGGGCACACACGACGACGAGGAACGCCCGCCGCCGCGGGCGACGGCCCCCGAGCGGTCGCCCCGCCCGCGCAGGCGGTGGCTGCTGCCGCTCCTCGTCGTCGTGCTGCTGGCCCAGATGGCTGCGGCGATGGTCACCACCGCCGTGCAGCAGACCCCGACGATCGACGAGCCCGTCTACGTCGCCACGGCCGCCGACTATCTGCACGAGCACCGGGTGCGTCTCAACCCCGAGCACCCGCCGCTCGGCAAGCTGGTCATCGCCGTCGGGGTGGCGGTCGCAGGCCCGCACGTCGACACCTCGTACAAGGGCGATCAGGGACAGTTCGGCAGGCATCTGCTGTACGAGTCCGGCAACGATCCATGGCGGCTGATGTTCTGGGCGCGCCTCCCGGTGATCGTGCTGACGCTCCTGTTCGGGCTGGTCGTGTTCGCCTTCGCCCGTGAACTCGCGGGCGCCGCCGCCGGGTTGACGGCGCTCGCCCTGTACGCCTTCTCCCCCGATGTGATCGCGCACGGATCGCTGGCCACGCTCGACGTGCCCGCGGCCGGGTTCGTGCTGACCTCGGCGTGGCTGCTGTGGCGGGCGCGCCGACGGCCCCGGCTGTACGTGCCACTGGCCGGGGTGGCGCTCGGGGCGGGGCTGGCGACCAAGATGAGCGTGCTCCCGGCGGTTCCGGTGCTGCTGGCGCTGGCCGCCTGGTCGGTGTGGTGCGCGGGATCCGGGGACCGGCGCAGGGGGTCGGCGCGCGCGGCCCTCGGTGCCGGCGTCGTGGCGGTGGCCGCCGTCGCTGTCGTATGGGTGTCGTATCTGGTGGTCGATCCGAGGCTGCGGTGGTCGCCGGAGCAGCCCGTGCCCGCGGTGCACGGGCTGAAGGGGCTGCTCGTGCGGCTGCTGCCGTTCCCGGCGTCCTACCGTGACGGGATGCGCGTCCAGTTCGGTCTCGAGAACTACCCGTGGCAGGGCTTCCTGTTCGGGCATCTGTACACCGGGTCCCGCTGGTACTACCTGCCGGCCGCGCTGCTGGTGAAGACGCCACTCGGCATGCTCGGCCTGTGGGCCGCCGGGGCCGTGGTGCTGGTGGCGGTGCGGCGGCTGCGGCCCGCTGCGCCGTATGTGCTGGTGCCGGCCGGTGTGCTGCTGGCCGCGGCCATGACCGGGTCGCGGGACTTCGGGACGCGGTACGCGGTCTTCGTGCCGATGTTCCTGGCGGTGGCCGCGGGCTGTGTG
Source organism: Streptomyces sp. TLI_185 (assembly GCF_003814765.1). Lineage (NCBI taxonomy): Bacteria > Bacillati > Actinomycetota > Actinomycetes > Kitasatosporales > Streptomycetaceae > Streptomyces > Streptomyces sp. TLI_185. Next base: position 9,913,560 of record NZ_RKRB01000001.1, on the reverse strand, counting down.
CTTGCCGTGCGGTGGCGGTGGGCGCCGCTCGTGACGGGAGCGCTGGTGCTGTTCGTCGCGGTCAGCTCGCTGCTGACGTATCCCTGTTATCTGCCGTACTCCAACGAGGCGTTCGGCGGTCCCACCAAGACGCATCTGCGGCTGCACGACTCCAACGTGGACTGGGGCCAGGACCTGGGCCGGCTCGCCGACCGGCTGCACGAGCGATACCGGGGCGAGCGGATCTGGCTGGTGTACAAGGGCAGCGGAGTGCCGTCGTACTACGGCATCGACGCGTCCGATCCGCGCAAGGTGCCCGCGCGTCGGGTGCGCGGGCTGCTGGTGGTGTCGGACTCGGCGGTGGCCAAGGCGCAGGGCCGGCTGGCCGCGTTGATCCGCAGCAGTCGTCCGGTCGACGACGTCGGGCATTCGATCACGATCTATCGCCGGTGAGGGGTGCCACCAGGTCTCGGCGGGCAATCTGAGGAACCGTCTGCCGGCGCCGGATACCCCCGTACAAGCCCTGGTCACAACGGTGTGTGGGCTATGTTGAAGCACTGTGGGAGACAAAGGAGGCGCACCGGTGTCATCGCCGCAGCAGGCACGCGCACAGGCGTCCGCGATCACCTCGGGCAAGACGGCTCCGGAGGCCGAGGCCGCCCCGGCCTCCCAGCTCAGGACACTCTTCGACCGGCCCCGCCTCTCCCCCGGCCAGCGGCGGATCGCCCAGTACCTGATCGAGCACATCACCGAAGCGGCGTTCCTCTCGATCACCGACCTCGCCGAACGCGTCGGCGTGAGCCAGCCCTCGGTGACGCGGTTCGCCGCGGCGGTCGGCTTCAGCGGCTACCCCGCGCTGCGCGAGAAGCTGCAGTCGATCGCCCTCGGCACCCTGGCCGGCGGCCCCGCCGCGACCGAGGAGAACGGCAGCAACGAACTGCAGGCGGCGGTCGACGCCGAGATCGAGAACCTGGAGAACCTGCGGCGCGACTTCGCCGACCCCGACCAGCTGATCGAGCTCGGCCGCAAGCTGGCGTCCTCCGCTCCCCTGACCGTCCTCGGGCTGCGCATCTCGGTCTCGCTCGCCGAGTACTTCGCCTACGCCGCGCGCCGTATCCACCCGGACGTGCGGCTGGTGACCCGGGGTGGCAGCGTCGCCTATGACGCGCTGTTGCAGTCGCGTGAGGCGGGTGGGACGTGGGTGCTGGCGTTCTCGATGCCCCGGCACGCCCAGGAGACCCTCACGGCCGTACGGGTCGCGCGCAGCGCCGGGCTGAAGGTCGCCCTGGTCACGGACCTGGCGCTGGGGCTCGTGGCCGACGAGGCGGACGTCGTCCTCGCCACCGGCACCGGCTCCCGCCTGGTCTTCGACTCCTACGCGGCGCCCGGCGTGATCGCCGCCGCGCTGCTGCAGGCCATGACCGACGCCGATCCCGAGCGCACCCAGGCGCGGCTCGAGGAGTACGAGCAGATCTCCGACCAGCACCAGTTCTTCCTGCGCGACTGATCCTGCGTCCGCGACCGTTCCGGCGTCCGCGACCGATCCGGTGTTACAGCGGAATTACAAAGGGACCTTTCGCAACATACTGCGCATGAATGTTTTCATGCTTCTTGCAAACCGGACGGCATATATAAATACTTCTCACGGATCGCGCACCGGCCCACTCCGGGACACGTTCCGCACCCCCGTCCCCACCCGCATCGCCCGGAGAAAGCCGACGGTCCGCCCATGCGCCTGCACCATCCGCCGCGCCGGCACCGTCTGCTCTCCCGGGCTCCTGCACGGACACCCGAAGCCGCCGTCTCCTACCCGCGTCGGCGCCCAGGGTGTTCGCTCGGGCCTCGCCTCTGCGAGCGCCCTTGGCGGCCCCGGTCATCCCCTAGACCGGGGCCGCCCGCCCCCGTCGGACCACCCCACACGACGCCGCACACCCGGAAGCGATGATCATGCAACTGACGACCACGCGCATCAGCCCGGACTGGCCGTGCCAGGTCAAGACGCCCGGCTCCTACGACTGGGAGCGCTCGGCGGCCAAGTGGCTCCGCGAGCTGGTACCGGCCCGCTACGGCAGCTATCCGGCCCTGATCCGCCACCCCGTGCTCCTGGCCCGCCATGCGCAGATCCAGGTGCAGCACGAGATCCGGGTCGCGCGTACCGCGCTGCAGACCGCCCGCGCCGATCTGCCCGCGCTCGGCCTGCCCGAGTCGGTCATCGAGCACACGATCAAGCTGTACGCGGCGGAGGTAATGCAGCTCCAGCACATCGCGCGCAGCGTCCGGGCAGTCTCCCAGGCCCTGGTCGACTCGGGGCGCTGAGCACGGCGGCCGGGTTTCGGCGGCATGTTTCGCGCCACGCGTGGCACACGTGGTGAGCATGAGCACCACCCAGTTGCGCAGGCGCGATCCGGTCACCACGGTGCTGACCTGGCAGGTGCGTCCCGGCCGGGAAGCGGAGTTCGAGAAGTGGACCCGTGGGATCACCCGCTGCGCCAGTCGGTTCCCCGGCAACGAGGGGGTCTCCTGGCTGCGGCCCGAGGACGGCCCCCGGTATCACGCGGTGTTGCGCTGGTCCGATCCCCAGCGTCTGGCGCGGTGGCTCGAGTCCGAGGAGCGGGCCGAGTGGCATGCGCGGATCGAGGGGATCGCCACGGAGGTGGGCGACGAGCGGCAGTCGACCACCGGGATGGAGACCTGGTTCAGTCTGCCGGGCACCACGGCACAGTCCCCGCCCCGCTGGAAGATGCTGCTGACCACCTTCCTCGGCGCCTATCCGTTCACGCTGCTCATCCAGTGGCTGGTGACGCCCCGCACCGCGGCCTGGCCCCTGCCGCTGCGGGCGGCCGTTTTCCCCATCGTGCTGCTGCCGGTGCTGACCTACCTGGTCATGCCGCTGCTCAGCCGGTTGTTCCGGCTGTGGCTCTACCCACCGCCGGACCACTGACGGGCGAGCGCGCCCCGGCGTCCACTTCGACACACCGGTTCTTCTTCTTTCGAGTGAAGCCCGGGCAGGCTGGACCACGATCGAAGCTGCCCTGTTGTGCGATGCTCGACGCGTGACGAGTGAGCATGCCGCGTCGACGGAGTCCCGCACCGCTGCCGACACCGTCGCGCTGGCCCAGATCGTCGCCAGGCAGCGCGCCGAGATGGACCGGCTACGCCACCTGGCGGCCATGTCGGCCGTCCTGGAGCAGGCCAAGGGTGTGGTCATGGCGCTGACCGGCTGCTCCCCGGGCGCCGCGGAGAAGGAGCTGCAGCGACGTGCCGGCACCGGCGGCCGCACCGTGCTGGAGGAGTGCTGGATCACCCTCGGCAGCCTGGCGCCGCCGGGCGGTGCCGCCCCCGAGCCAGAGCTCGCCGTCCTCGCCGAGTCCGCCGTGCCGTCCTCGCGGGAGGCGGCCGCGGATGAGGGTTCCGCCGCGCTCGGCGCCCTCGGCAGAGAACTCGTCCCTGTCACCACACCACAGGAGCTCGCCTGCTGCCTGCTGGAGCATCTCGCGCCCGAGGTGGACGCCGACGCGGTCATGATCTATGCGCGACGGCCCGCCGGAGGGCTGGAACTGGTCGGCCACGCCGGCATCGACGACACGTTCGCCGCCCAGTGGCACCGGATCCCGCCGCTGAGCGGGGTCGCCGCCCTCGAAGCCCTGCGGGCGGGCGAGCCGCGCTGGCTGGAGGACGTCGCCGCGGACCGGAAGCGTTACCTGCTGATCGGGGGCCCGACGGACCGCTGGGCGTCCCGCGCCTGGCTGCCCGTCCCGACCGGTGCCTCACCGAGCGTGTGCATCGGGATCCTGCGCACCCGCAGCGGGCCGTTCAGTGCGAGCGCCCGGGCGCATCTGCAGGCCGCCGTCCGGCTGTGCGCCGGACGGCTGCGGGGCTTCCGCACCGATCCGCAGGCCGCCGCCGGTGCCGGTGCCGCTGCCGTGGAGGCCCTGCAGGCCGTCTTCGACGCGCTGCCCGGCGCGGCCATGCTGCTCACGCCGCTGCCCGGCGCCTCGGGCGTGATCGACGACTACCGCATCGACGCCGCCACCGCGCAGGCCGCCGACGTGGTCGGCGGCGCCGGGCCCGAGCTGGTCGGCCGGCGCTTCCAGGAGGCGTGCCCGGCGCTGGCGGGCGAGCCGCTGTGGCAGGGCCTGCACGGCGCGCTCACCACCGGAGAGCCGTACGAGAGCGAGCCGTTCGCGCACCAGGAGGTCGTGGACGGTGTCGCGGAGCTGTCCACCTACATGGTGCGGGCGGCCCGGCTGGGCGAGGGGCTGTTCGTGACATGGGTGCGGCACGGCTCCTCGGACCGGCAGGAGCAGCGCCTCGCGGACGTGCAGCGGCTCGGGAGCCTCGGCTGGGCGAGCTGGAACCTGGTCACGCAGGAGGCCACCTGGTCCTCGCAGGTCTTCGAGCTCCTCGGGCGCGACCCCGGCGAAGGCCCGGTCCGCCTCACCGACCTGCCCGGCCTGGCCTTGCCCGAGGACGTGCCCGCGCTGGCCTGTGCCATCAGCGAACTCCTGGGCGGGAGCCGTCCGTTCGACGTCCCGTTCCGCATCAGGACGGCGGACGGGCTGCGGCATCTGCGGGCCGTCGCCGAAGCCGTGACGGACGCCGCCGGCAGGCCCGTCGAGGTGCACGGCGTCGTACAGGACCTCACCGCGCAGCGCAGCGCGGAGCTCGCCCTCGTCGAGAGCGAGCGGGCCGTCCTGAGCCAGCACGACGTGCTGCGCGCCGAGCGGGCACTGGCCGGCCGGCTGCAGCACGCCCTGCTCCCCCTGCCCACCCGCCCGGTGCGCCTGGCGGGGCTGCGCGTCGAAGTCGCCTATCTGCCCGCCCAGTCGGGCACCCACGTCGGCGGTGACTGGTTCAGCGCCATCGAACTGCCCGACGGGGACGCCCTCTTCGTGGTCGGCGACGTCGCCGGACACGGCATCGACGCGGTCGCCACGATGGCCCAGCTCCGCTTCACCGCCAAGGGCATGGTCATCACCGGGTCCTCGCTGACGGGAGCGCTCGCCCGGCTCAACACGCTGCTGCTGCACTCCCGTGACTCCCACGGGACCGCGACCATGGTCCTCGCCCGCTACTCCCCCGCCGAGCGCCGTCTCGTCTGGGCTCAGGCCGGCCATCCGCCACCCCTGCTGCTGCGCGGCGGCCGGGCGCACTATCTCGACCGGCCCGGCGGCATCCTGCTCGGCGCGAGCACGGCGCCGGACTTCGCGGAGGCGGAGTGCCCTCTCGCACCCGGCGACCGTGTCCTCCTCTACACGGACGGCCTGGTCGAGCGGCCCACGGAGGGCCTCGACCGGGGCCTGAAGCGGCTCTCCGCGGCCGTCCTCAGCCACCACACCGACGAGCCCGGCTCCCTGGCGCCGCTGCTCGCCGCAATGCTGGAGGGTGACCGCCGGGACGACGTCTGTGTGCTCGACATCCGGGTGCCCGAGGATCCGCAGTAGGAGGCGGCGTCCCACCGTGTCAGCCGGTGCCGGAGGCCGTGCGGGACTCCAGTGCGACCCGGGTGTCGTTGCCGTAGACGCCGGTCTCGTCGCCCCGGATGCCGTACCAGAGCTGGAAGCGGGCCACCGCGGCCTTCAGGGTGGCGTCGTAGGTGCCGCCGGTGGAGCCGCCTGCGTAGACGTCCGGGATGCGCAGCAGGCGTTCCTGCAGATCGGCCACGGCAGGGCCGCTGTCGCCCTCGCGGAGGGTGCCCGGGCCGTCGGGGTCCGACGCGGCGGAGCCGGTTGCGGTCGGCTCGGCGGAGGCTGTCGCGGTCGGCTCTGCGGACGCGGTGGGGCGGGGCTCCTGGACGGCGGCGGCGTCGTTCCTGTCGTGCAGCAGGAGGGCGCCGCCGAAGCCGACGAGGGCGGCCGCGGCGACGGCGATCGTGACGGCGGCGCGGCGCAGTCCCGGCCCGAACCCGAAACGGCCGCCGCCGCGCCGTGCGCTGCCGTGGCCGGTGCGCACGGGCGGGAGTTCCTGTGTCTCGCCCTCGTCCCAGGACCGCGGGTCCGGTACGGCGACAGGTTCGAGAACGCCGGTGCCCTGCTCCATTTCCTTGAACAGCTCCGCCAGGGCGTCGGTGCGGCGCGGACGCAGGACCCGGATGGGCTCCAGCGGCGAACGGTCCTGCGGTGACCCGGATGCGGGCGGTGTGGGCACTGCGCTCTCCTTTCGTCCCGACGTGACGGGACTCTCCGCCTTCCCCCGAGAGTGATACGCGCCGCCCTGCGTGCGAGTTCAGCGGTCCCCGAATCCGCCGAACGATCAACATGCCCAATTTGATCTATTTTCCTAATATTTGAGGCGGTGCGTGCTAGAAAGCCCGGTCATGACGACTTGTTGGTCACGTCGCGGCTTTCTGACCGCCGGCACCGGCACTGCTGTCGCCCTCAGCCTCCCGACCTCTTCCAGAGCCACGGCGGTGGACGAGTTCGCGCCCCTGCGGGCGAAGTGGCGGACGCTGATCCTCGGCGAAGGATTCAGTCCCACCGCCGAGCCCTTCAGGAGCCGGCTCGTCCAACTGGGCACCACGGCACGTCGGTTCCAGTCCACCATGGCTGGCAGATCGGCGCCCCTCAGTCCCTGCTCGACATCTGCGTGCTGATGTACGACGAGCTGTCGGCGGCGCAGCTCACGGGCTATCTGACCGCCGTCGCCCACTTCGTGCCCGACTCCGCGGTGGCCGCTACTGACGATGTACATCGACCACGGCACCGACCCGGCGAACGCGGTGTACGCCTACGTCCTCCTGCCCGGCGCGAGTGCCGCACAGACCGCGGCACGGGCAGCCGACACGACCTGGCTGACCGTCCTCGCCAACACCGACGGCCAACAGGGCATCAGCGTGCCCCCGCTCGGCTTCACCGGCGTCAACTTCTGGTCCGGCGGCACGACCGGAGCACTCGTCGCGAACGGTCCGTGCTACGTGACGGTCACTGAGCGCAGCGCCGGCACGGCGGTGATCTGCGTCAGCGATCCGACGCGACTGCAGACGAGCCTGACGCTCACCCGGAACCGGCCCGTCTCCGCGGTGACCTCGCAGCCGCCCAGGGTGACCTCGGCGACGACGGGTTCCTCGTTGCAGCTCACCTTCGGCGACCTGAGCACGACGGCGGGCGTCACACAGAAGATCACCGTCATGCTGGGGTGAGGAGCTCCGGCTGGCGCGGATGCACTGAGTTCCCTGCCTGGAGTGCACTGAGTGCCATCAGTGCCGCTGCGATGCTACGTTCCCGTACATGACGACGGAGGCGGCGGCCGTGAAGCCACCGATGCGGGACGCCCTGGTGGCGGCCGCGTTCCAGCTGTTCCTGGAGCGGGGTTACGAGCAGACGACGGTCGACGACATCGTGGCACTCGCCGGTGTCGGACGGCGGTCGTTCTTCCGTTACTTCCCCTCCAAGGAGGACGTGGTCTTCCCCGACCACGAGCGGTGTCTGGCCGACATGACGGCCTTCCTCGCCGACAGCGGCGACGAGGACGAACCCGTGCAGCGGGTGTGTGAGGCGGCCCGGCTCGTGCTGCGGATGTACGCCGAGAACCCGACCTTCTCCGTGCAGCGCTACCGCCTCACCAAGAAGGTGCCGGGGCTGCGGGCGTACGAGCTGTCCGTGGTGTGGCGCTACGAACGCGCCCTTGCGGAGTACCTGCGCGCCCGTTTCGCCGGCCGGCGCGACGGCACCCTGCAGGCGGACGTGATCGCGGCCGCCGTGGTGGCGGCGCACAACAACGCGCTGCGGTCCTGGCTGCGCTCGGACGGAAAGGGCGACTCCGACGCCGCGGTGGACCACGCACTGGGGTACGTCCGGTCCGCCTTCGGTACGGCTCCCCCCGTGCACCGCGGCGGCACGGAGCCCGAGGACGTGGTGGTCGTCGTCTCCCGCCGCGACGCCCCTCTGTGGCGGGTCGTCCAGGAGATCGAGTCCGCGTTCGGACGAGCCTGACCCGGAGGTCCACGGCCAGGAAAATTGAGGGTACCGAGTGCCTTTACGTGTGGCACTGAGTGCCATACATTGGTCGCGTGCACGGTGGCACGGTGAACCGGGCACGTGCGTGCACGGTTGACCCGCGCACGCGGGATTCCGGGCCGAGCGCAGGGAGTTGACCAGCGTGTACCACCACTCAGGAAACGTTGCTCGTCAGGCAGCCGGCTCCGCGGCAGGCGTGCTCGATCCCGGGACGCCCGATACGGACGCCATCCTCTTCCAGCGCTGCACCTGGTGCGGCACCGCCATGTACCACCGGCTCCTGTGTCCCGTCTGCCAGGGCGGCGACCTGCGGACGGAGCGCAGCGAGGGCGTGGGCACGGTCCGTCATGCGACGATCGTGCACCGCAACACCCCCGCCGCGCGCAATGTGTCGCTCGTGGAGATGGCCGAGGGATTCGTCGTGCGCGGCAGGGTCATGGGCCCGCTGATCGGCATCCACAGCGGTGACCGGGTCCGGCTGTCCACGGCCAAGGACCCGGTCCGCGGCGAGCCGGTCTTCCAGCTGGTCGACGAGCCCTACCGCGCCTGGTCCTGACGCTCCCTCAGCTCTCCCACACCCCGGGGACCAGGTCCCGCACCGCCACGGGCCGTCCCGTCTCGAAGCACCGGTTGGCGGCAAGTCCCACGGCCAGGGCGAGGGCGCCGTCGCGCTGGGTGGCCGTGGGACGGGCTGCCGCCGCGCCCTGATCCGGCGCTCCGGGGTCCACGGGCCCGAAGAGCGCGTCGAGCATACGGGGATCGCCCCCGCCGTGAGCCTCGTGGGCGGTGTCGAGCGGCACCTCGACCGGCGGCCGCCACAGCGGGCGCCAGGTGAGCCGTGCACCGCCCGCGTGCTCGGCGGCGGTGTCTCCGTGCAACGCGCCGCTGTCCGAGGCCACCGGGGTCCGGGGCTGCGCCCAGCGGCTCTCCTCGACCTCCAGCTCGAGACGCCCGGAGCTGCCGTTGAACATGACGCGGTAGCCCTCCCACGGGGAGTAGGCGGTGAGGTGGTAGGTCATCGTCGCCCCGCGCGCGTAGCGGACGAGGACTGCCATGTCGTCCTCGATGGTGACCGGGCCGCCGAAGACGTTGCGGTCGCGGATGTACCCGTCGTCCCCCTCTGCGTCCAGATACAGGGCGCGCAGGGTGTCGTTGCCGGCCAGGTCCAGCGCGAAGGGGTCGTCGGCGGCCGGGGCGGCCCCGTGGGCGCGGTCGTAGTCCCGGCGCAGTCCGTGGCGTTCGCCCGCCTCGGGGCCGTAGAAACCGAGCCGGCCGTAGCCGAAGACCTCGTGAGGCTCGTCGGCGAGCCACCAGTTGACCAGGTCGAAGTGGTGGCTGGACTTGTGCACCATCAGGCCGCCGCTGCTCCGTTTCTCGCGGTGCCAGCGGCGGAAGTAGTCGGCGCCGTGCCGTACGTCGAGAACCCACTCGAAGTGGACGGAGAGGATCTCGCCGATCGCGCCGTCGGCGAGCAGGGCGCGCACCTTCTCGTGCACCGGGTTGAAGCGGTAGTTGAAGGCGACGGTGAGGGGGTTGCCGGTCGCCTGCACCGCGTCGAGGATGCGCGCGCAGCGCACCGCGTCGACGGTCATCGGTTTCTCGGTGACGACACGGCAGCCCGCCTGCAGCGCCGGCACGATGTAGCGGTCGTGTGCGGCGTCGACGGTGGTGACGACGACCTCGTCGATGGCCTCCTTGGCGAGCATGTCGGTGAAGCGGTCCGGTTCCCATCCGGTGGCTGCGGGTTCCCCGGCGGCGGCCAGCGCCCGGTTGTGGAAGGCCATCCGCGTCGGGCTCGGGTCGCACAGGGCTGCCACGCGGTGGGCGGGGCGGGCGGCGAGTCCCCGGACGAAGGTCTGGGCGCGGTGGCCGGTGCCGACGACGGCGGCGCGCAACGGTGTTCGGCTCATTGGGGGCTCCTGTCCCGCAGGCCCGGCGCCCATGCCTGGTCTTCGGGGTCGGCCTGATCGCATCGCCGGGCACCGGCGAATCGGCAGGCACAGGCAACCCACAGGTCTCTCCTGTCGTCCTCTGAAACGCGTGACGCCCCCGGCTGACCAACGGGGTGCTTCTGCTTGGTACTTGAGGAGGGGACCTTGTTCCGTGCCCGGCGAATATGGGTGACCGCTGCGGCGGTGCTCGCGGTGGCGGGGGGATCGCCAGGACTTGCGCAGGCGGCACCGCCGTCCGGCGCCAGACCGTCAAGCACAGTCTCCGACCAGGACGGCGGCCTTCCACCGGGCTGGCGGATCGCCGGCAAGGGTGACGCCCGGCAGCTCGTCTGGCGCTCGACCGCCCCCGTGCCGATGGGAGACGCGCGCGTCGAGTTCTACTCCGGAGGCCGGATGCTGGGCGTCCCGCAGCAGGACAAGGACGGCCGCACGTTCCGTCTCGGCCTCGGGCGAAGCGCGGCGACCATCGGGCTGACGGGCCTTCATGTGCAGGCCGGTGGGCGCGAGTTGGACCCTGCAGGGCGTACCGAGACCCCGGGCGGACGGCGCTCCGCGGCGGCTGCGCCGCCCGCCCGGCTTCCGGCGAACTCCGTGGACCCCGGGAAACCGGGCCAGTACGCCACGACCACCGGCGAGTACGACCTCGACCCCGTGAAGCTGCCCGGCTTCCCCCAGCCGGTCGAGATGCGTGCCGTGGTGATCGCCCCGAAGGGCGCCACCGGGCACCGGCCGCTCGCCTTGTTCCTGCACGGCCGCCACTCCACCTGCTACACCCGTAGGGACGTGACCGGCGACTGGCCCTGCCCCCAGGGCACGAAGCCGATCCCCAGTTACCGGGGCTACCTGCGCGACCAGCGGCTGCTGGCCTCGCAGGGTTATGTGACCGTGTCGATCTCGGCCAACGGCATCAACGCCCAGGACGACGCGGCCGAGGACGGCGGCGCTCAGGCCCGCTCCTCACTGGTCCGCCAGCACCTGGCCCGCTGGGCCGACTGGGCCGCTGACCCGGGCTCAGCTCCCGCGGTCGTACGCGACGCACCGCCGGCCGACCTCTCGCGCGTGCTGCTCGTCGGCCACTCGCGCGGCGGCGAGGGCGTCAACCGTGCAGCGATGGACAGCCTCGATCCGCCGCCCGCCGTGCAGGACGGCTATCACGGCCCGGTGCGCTGGCACATCCGCGGCACCGTCCTCATCGGACCGACGATCTTCGGCCAGAATCCGGTCGCGGACGTGCCCTCGGCCACGATCCTGCCGGGCTGCGACGGCGACGTATCCGATCTGCAGGGCGAGGTGTTCGTCGACGGCACCCGGTCGGTCAGCCGGGGCGCCGCGCTGCACAGCGCGGTGTACGTGGTGGGCGCCGACCACAACTTCTTCAACACCGAGTGGACCCCCGGTCAGGCGCAGGCGCCCGCCGATGACGACTTCTCCGACGACCCGCAGCACCGGGACCCGGTGTGCTCGCCGGGCACCGCGACCCGGCTGACCGCGAACCAGCAGCACAAGGCGGGCAGCACCTATATCGCCGCGGCGGCCCGGCTGTTCGTCGCCGGGGACGACCGGGTACGGCCCCTGCTGGACGGCTCGGCCCGGCGGGCTCCCTCGGCCGATCCCGCGCGGGTGCTCACGCACGCGGTCGGGGCGAACCGCGGGGGCGGGTTCCTGCCGGACGGCAAGGTCACGGTGACCGGCGGGCGGCTGTGCTCGGCCGTCGATCCGGACGAACACGTCGCCTGCCTGGGATCCCGTGTGAAGGGTGCCTCGCCGCACTTCGCGCAGTGGGAGACGGACCGTGAGGCCGGCCGGCGCGCGGTCGCGCTGCACTGGTCGGCGGCCGGGTCGGCGGTCCGGGTGCGCCCCGATGCGCCGGTGTCGCTGGGCAGTGCCAACGACCTCGCCCTGCGCCTGATCGTTCCGCCCAACTCGACCGGTACCAAGCTCGACGTCTCCCTCACCGACACGCACGGCAGGCGGGTCACTCTCGGCCGCGCCACTGTCGACGGCCTGCCGGGCACGGAACGGACCGCTTCCTACTGGGCGCGCGAGGTGCGCGTTCCGCTGTCGGCGGCTTCCCGGGCCGGTTTCGACCTCAGGCACATCAAGTCCCTTGACCTGACCCCGCGTTCACGCTCCGGGAAGGCCTGGCTGATGGACGCCTGGGGCTGGCGCCCGGGCACCCCTGCGGTTCATGAGGCCCCGCTGGCACGCGTCGACATCGGCCGCACGACCGTCAAGGAGGGCGACTCGGGCGTCCGTACCTACCAGGTGCCGGTGGAGGTGTCAGGGCAGGGCAGCGGCCAGGTGCGGGTGTACGTCATCGACCCGGTCACCGGCAGGGCCAAGGACCACCTGGTCACGGTGCATCCGGGCGGCCACGACATCGACGTACCGGTGGAGGTGAAGGGCAACACGCGCTACGCGTACGACGTGGACAACACCGTGATCGTGAAGGCCGTGCGGGGCGCCGTCATCGGCTCGTACCGCGGTGGCCTCACGGTGCAGAACGACGACCCCATGCCCGCGATCACCGTGACGCCGGTGGCGGACCGGGTCACCGAGGGGAAGCCGCTGAAGTGGAAGGTGTCCCTGTCCGAGGCCGCGGACGTGGACCTGAGCCCGATGTTCGTCGTCGTCCCGGTCACCGGCGGCCCGGAGCTGTCCACCAAGGACGTCGACCCGGCGTGGCTGGCGGGCGCCTCGGGCGAGTCGCCGAATCCGGAACGTCCCCTGTCGCAGATCAAGTACCTCTACCTGGGGGCGGAAGTACCCAAGGGGAAGCTGAGTGCGGAGGTCTCCCTGCCGACGGTCAAGGACCGGGTGACGGAGCCGGCCGAGTCCGTGCGCTTCCAGCTGACGAACGACAACGGTGATCCGCAGCCCGGTGGGCCGACGCTGACCGGCACGGTGCTGGACGCCTCGTAGGCCGGGGTTCGCCGTCGTGACGGCCGCGGTCCTGCGAGGACCGCGGCCGTACGCGTCTCAGGGCTCCAGCGTCACGCGGATGCCGACGGTGCCCTTCAGGCCCCGGCGCAGCCGGCTGCCGAGCAGGGTGAGGCGGCCGACGATGCCGTACTTGCGGGCGATGAGCTCTCGGTAGCGGGCGACGGTCGCTTCGTCGCCGATCTCCGCGGTGGCCGGGAGCTGCGCGCCGGTGGGGTTGCCGCGCAGGTCGCAGGGGCCGACGAGGATGTCGCCGCGAGCGCGGATCCGCTTCACCTTCCAGGAGTCGGCCGCCGTCCACACCCCGAGCGTGTCGCCGTCCCGCACCACCCACACCGGGGTGGCAACCGGCGTACCGTTCTTGCGGTAGCTGGTGACCAGCACATACTTCCCCGCACCGAGCCGCTCCAGCGCCGTGTCGTCCATACCGAAAAGTCTAAGCAGGGCGCGCAAGGTCAGCTGCCGGTTCGGCAGCGCCCCGACAGGGGCGCGGGGCTGTATCGATATGCGGCTCCGCCACGTGCGCGCGACCAGCCACGACGGACCCGCAGACTGCTCACACAAGAAGCTGGAGAAAACGGCGCGCGAAAAGATACGCGTCCCCGGGCCACCGCGCCGACAGACAATTGCCGTCCTGCACGACAAAGGCGTGCGTGTCGTCATCCGCCGTACCGCGCTGAGTCAGAACCCGGGGCCCACGCTCGAACTGCGCAGCCGGCTCGGCAAGAGCACGCCGCACTTCGTCCTCCACATACGACGGGTAGGTGCGGTAGTACCGCCCGAGGCGCCATGCAGTGGTCAGGTAGGCGGTGCGCTCCATGTACTTGGGCAGGCACGTCGTGCGGCGGTCGGCCAGGATGCTGCGGCCCGTGCCGGGGTCCCGGGTGCGGGCCAGGACGAGCACTCCGTGGCAGATGGCACCGACCGGCCGGTCCAGCGCCCAGAACCGGGCGACCTGCTGCTGCAGCTCCGTCGAACCGAGGTACTGCCGCATGCCGGGCGCGTGTCCGCCCGGCAGGAGCAGTCCGCCGTACTCGGTCACGTCCACATCGGCCCAGGCAGCCGTGGCGGTGAACTCCGGTGCCGCGGTGAGCTGTTCGTAGAACCGCTTGGGTTCGTCCTCCGCGCCGAGCTGGCCGAAGAGGACACCCGTCAGCAGCCGTGGATCGGCCGCGGGCCGGGTCCGGGCGCGCTCGGTGGCGAAGACGACCTCGTGCCCGGCGTCGGTGAGCAGCCGCCAGGGCACGGCGACCTCAGTGACGTCGAAGTCGTGGTCGGGGAGAGGGATCAGCACGCGCATGAGGCCATCATGCAGAGCTGTCACGTGTCCATGACACCCCCACCTGGCCGTCTGGGGTCGCTTCAGGCGAGTGCCAGGGCCATCCGCCGGACGCCTTCCGTGATCAGCTCGGGTGACGTCGCCAGGTTCAGGCGTACGTGCCCTGTCCCGCCGGAACCGAAGGGGATCCCGGAGTTCAGGGCCACCCTCCCCCGCTCCAGGAACACCTGCGCCGGATCCTCGCCGAGGCCGAGTCGGCGGCAGTCGAGCCAGGCCAGGTAGGTGGCCTCGCCCGGGCGGTGGGCGATGGCGGGGAGGTGTTCGGCGAGCAGGCCGGTGAGCAGGCGCCGGTTGTCGTCGAGGCCGGTGAGCAGCGCGTCCAGCCAGGCGGCGCCCTCGGTCAGGGCGGCCGTGTGGGCGATGACGCCGACGTGGCTGGGGCCGTGGCTGACCTCCTCGGGCAGACCGGCGAGGTCGGCGGCGGCCGCGGGTCCGGCGATCGCGAGCGCGGCCTTCAGCCCCGCCAGGTTCCACGCCTTCGACGCGGACATGAGGGACAGACCGCTCTCCCCACCGGGGACGCTCAGGTACGGCACGAAGTCGGCGCCCGAGAGGGCCAGCGGGGCGTGGATCTCGTCGGCGACCACGCGGACGCCGTACCGGTCGGCGAGGGCGGCCACGGCGGCCAGTTCCCCGGCGGTGTGCACGGTGCCGGTCGGGTTGTGCGGGCTGCACAGCAGGTAGGCGGCCCGGCGTCCGCCGGCGACCGCCTGCCGGAAGGCCTCTTCCAGGGCGCCGAAGTCGATGCGCAGGTCCGCCCCGAGCGGAGCCTCCAGGACCTGCCGGTCCATGTGTCCGACGAACTGGTAGAAGGGCGGATACACGGGCGGGTTGACGACCACCGGATCCCCGTGCCCGGTGACCAGCTTGAGCATCTCGACGACACCGAGCATGACGTCGGGCACGATCGCGGTGCGCTCCACGGCGAGCCCGTCCCATCCCCACCGCTTCTGGGCGAACCCGGCGAGCGCCTCGGCGTAGGCGGTGCCCGCCGGGTAGCCGGTGTCCCCGAGCCCGAGGGCCTCGGTGACCGCGCGGACGACGGGTTCGGCGAGGGGCACGTCCATCTCGGCCACCCACAGCGGCAGCACGTCGGCCGGGTAGGTGCGCCATTTCATGCTCGTACGACATCGCAGGCTCTCGAGGGAGAGTGCGCGCAGGGGGTTCGGTTCACCGGACGTGTCGTGCGGGGTGCTGGTCATGGGGCACAAGATAGGGGCTGCGGTGTGACCTGGCACGACCTGGAAGCGCCTGCGGGGAAAGGATCCGCACCGCACTCTCGGCAGACGTCAACAACGCCGTCTAGATTGCCGGTTGACGTCGTACTCAGCGCACCATCAGGCACTCCAGGAGCAGAGCCCGTGACGGAGAACCCGGCAGCCACCGAAGATCCCGCCGCGGCGCTGCGCAGCCGCATCGACACCCTGCGCCCGCACACGGCCCGGATCTGGAACTACTGGCTGGGCGGCGGCGACTACTACGAGGTCGACCGCATCGCCGGTGACAGGATCCGCGAACTCCATCCGGCCATCGGCGAGTACGCCCGCGCGGACCGCCTCTTCCTGGGCCGTGCCGTGCGTCATCTGGTGGCGGAGGCGGGGATCCGGCAGTTCCTCGACATAGGCACCGGCCTGCCCACCGCCGACAACACGCACGAGGTCGCGCAGCGTCTCGCCCCGGATGCGCGGATCGTCTACGTCGACAACGACCCGCTCGTCCTGGCGCACGCCCGCGCCCTGCTCACCAGTTCGCCCGAGGGCCGCACGGACCATCTGGACGAGGACCTGCGCAATGTCGACTCGATCCTGGAGCGGGCCGCCGACACCCTGGACTTCACCCGGCCGGTCGCCCTGATGCTGCTCGGGGTGGTCATCTTCATCGGAGACGACGAGGACCCGTACGGCATGGTGCGGCGTCTCATGGACGCGCTGCCCTCCGGCAGTCACCTGGTCCTGTCCCACACCATCACGAGCCCGGCGCTGTCGGAGGTGGACGAGGCGGTCCGGTTCTGGAACGAGCACGGCATCCCGGCGCTGACCCAGCGCACCCCCGAGGCCGTGGCCCGGTTCTTCGACGGTCTGGAGCTTCTGGAGCCTGGTGTGGTCTCGTGCTCGCGCTGGCGGCCCGAGCCGGCGGAGCCGGTTGAGCCGCAGGAAGTGGCCCTGTACGGCGGGGTGGGCCGCAAGCGGTGAGAAGATCGCCCGCGCGCTGAACGCGACCGTCCCCGGCCACGTATGGAGGGAGGGCGCTCAACGACCGGAGTGCCCCGCGGTGTTCGCACCGCGCGTTCGGGTTCGGGAGCCATGCATGAGGCACGCACGACGACGGATCGTCCGGCGAGTGACGCGGCTGGCGGCCGTCGGCGGACTCCTCCTGGGAGGAGCGATGGTGACGCAGGCCGCCATGGCGAGCGAGACGACCGGTACCTCCGCCCTCCCGTTCAAGGCCTCGGGGACCTCGGACAACCCCGGGGCCGCGCTCGTGTCCAAGCTCGGCACCTCCCGGACGGCGGGCACCTGGATGGGCGCGGACGGACGTCCGGTCGTCGCGGTGACCGACGACGAGGCGGCGGCCGAGGTCAAGCGTGCGGGCGCCGAGGCGAAGATGGTGTCGCACAGCATGAACGAGCTCAAGGCGGCGACGTCGACGCTGCGTGCGGCGCCCCGGGTCGCGGGCACGGCATGGGTCATGGACTACCGGACGAACCAGGTGGTGGTGCAGGCCGACAGCACCGTCTCGTCGACGGACTGGTCGAACATGACCAAGGTCGCGGGCGGCATCGGCAGTTACGTCCGCATGGAGCGCACCCAGGGCACCTTCACCACCCGCCTGAACGGGGCGTCGCCGATCCTGTCCACCGGCGGGCGCTGCTCGGCGGGCTTCAACGTGACGAACGGGCAGAGCGACTTCATTCTCACCGCCGGGCACTGCGGGCCGACCGGGTCCATCTGGTTTGCGGACAACCAGGGCAACCAGCAGCTGGGCAAGACGGTGCAGCAGAACTTCCCCGGCAGCGACTTCTCCCTGGTCCAGTACGCGAACGGCTCGGCGGGAGGCGGGGCCGACATCGTGGCCATCGGCAACGGCAACGGGGTGCGCATCACGGGAGTGAGCGATCCGGCCGTCGGGGAACGGGTCTTCCGCAGCGGCAGCACCAGCGGACTGCACGACGGCGAGGTCAAAGGGCTCGACGCCACGGTCAACTACCCGGAAGGCACCGTCACCGGCCTCATCGAGACGAACGTGTGCGCCGAACCCGGGGACAGCGGCGGCCCGCTGTTCTCCGAGGGCATCGCGCTGGGCGTGACCTCGGGCGGCAGTGGTGACTGCACGTCGGGCGGTACGACGTTCTTCCAGCCGGTGACGAAGGCGATGCAGGCGCTCGGCGTCCAGATGATCGTGTCGAAGCAGGCCGCCGCCGGGCAGGGCGCCTCGCCGTCCGCCGCTCCGTCCGCTTCGGCCACGCACAGCGCGATCGCACCCAGCGCGGCCTCGCCCGGCTCCTCGTCTCCCGTGACGGGCATCACGGACGGTTCGACACTGCTGGCCCGGCTCACGAACCCGCAGAACGTCGGTCCCGGGATGCTGGTGATCGGAGGCAGTCTGCTCGCCCTGGTGGCCACCCGCTGGATCCGCGCCGAACAGGACCGCAAGGCGTACCGGCGCTACTACTCGGCCACGTGGGGCTGACGGTTCAGCCGAGGGCAGCAGGACGGTGGCGGCCGCGGCACCCAGCAGGCCGGCCGTCTGCCGCCGGGTGACGCGTTCGTGCAGCAGGGCCAGGCCGAGGACGACGGGAAGTGCCGGGTAGAGGGAGGCGAGGACCACGGCGACGGCGAGCAGCTGCCGCTGGGCGGCGAGCGGACAGAGGATCAGTCCGAGGGCGGCTCCGGCGCCGACGAGGAGGGCCTGGGCTGTGAGGCGTATCGGCAGCATGGTCCCTTGTCGGGGCCGCATCACGGTGGGCAGCAGCAGGCATACGGCGGCGACCCGGCCCGCAGCCACTGGCCACAGTCCGGCGGACAGGCCCCGCCAGTCCGAGCGCGACGTACTGCACGGCGACACCCGCGCCGACCAGCAGACTGTCCCGCACGCCCGCACCTGGCCGGGCCGGTCCCCCGCCGGCGACGAGCCAGAGGGCGGGCACCGTCACCGTGATGCCCGTCCAGGCCAGGGCGCCGAGGCGGTCGCCGAGGGCGAGTACCCCGCACAGCACGGACAGGGCGACGCCGGTCACCGCGCTGACCGGCACGACGACACTCATCGCACCGCGGCTCAACCCTCGGTTGAGGAAGTGCATGGCGGTGCCGCTGCCGACGCCGGACAGGGCGCCCAGAGCAGGTCGGCGGGGCGGACGACATCAGCAGGCACAAAAAGGGCGGCCATGCCCGCAAGGAGCAGGCCGCCCAGTCGGCCGAGGAAGGTGATCGTGGTGAAGGGAGCGCGGCGGGACAGAAGCCCGCCCGCGGTGGGGGCGCCTCCCGGCTCGAGCAAAGCCGAGGGCTGGGGGACGACGATGCCGTAGCAGACCGCCGAGGCCAATGCGAGGAGGGGGCCCATCCGATGTGGGGTGCCCCGGTCCGGGGCTGTGATGCGCGGCGGGCGTCAGGTGGTGCTCAGGCCGCCCGCGCCGGCTGCGGGGCCGCGGCGGCCCACTCCAGGACGAGACGCCGGTACTCCTCGCGCTGCTCGCCGCTCAGTGTCCCGCCCGACCGGCGCCACAGGGCCCGGATCTCCTCGTTGACCTCGGCTGCTGCCGAGCGCTCGGAGACGGGTTCAACAGTGGTGGACATGCTGTGAAGCATACGGCCCCGAAGGTGAAGGCGCTGTGAGTAAGGCGACATCTAGCGGGCATATCGGACGTGTTGCTGATCACGTCCATCTGGCAACCCTCGGCGCCGAGTTCAGGCTTCCGCCGCCCCCAGCACCAGCACCTGGATCGCCAGGACAGCCGCGCCACGGGCCCAGTCGTGGAAGTCGGACACCTTGGTCTCCAGAGGGACCGGGCCTGCCATCGGATGCCTGTGGGCGGCGATCGTCTGCCGCACTGTGTCTCCGGCCACATCCATCAGGCCGACGCCCTCGCCGGCAAGGAGGATCTTCTGCGGCATGACGAAGTTGGCGACCTGCGCGACGAGGGTACCCAGGGCGCGCGCCGCCTCGTCGATGACGCGGGCGGGCATGGGTTCACCGGCGGCGGCGAGGGCGAGGATCTCCTCGTACGTCCGGTCGCGGCCGGTGGCGGCCCGGACCTGGTAGCGGATGCTGGAGATGGTCAGCAGGGAGACGGCGCTGCCGCGTTCGCCGTCGGGGGTGAGCGGTCCGCTGGGGTTGATGATCCAGTGGCGGCCGAAGCCGCGGTCCTCCTCCGCACAGGGCACCCGCTTGCCGCCCAGGACCAGTCCGTAGCCGATGCCGGCGCCGATGGTGAGGACGACGAAGCGGTCCAGTCCGCGCCCGGCTCCGAACCAGGTCTCGGCCTCGACGAGGGCGGCGACGTCGTTCTCGACGACGACGGGCAGCCCGGTGCGTTCCTCGACGAGCCCGGCCAGCGGGACGTCCCGCCACCGCAGGAACGGCGACTCCCCCACCACGGCCCGGTCCTCGACCAGACCGCCCACGCCGATTCCGATGCCGGCGAGTCGCGGATGGGCGCGGGCGAGCTCGTCCGTCATCTCGGCGAGCACGTCGGCGACTTCGGCCGGCTCGTGGGTGGTGAGCGGGCGGTCGTAGCGGGCGACGATGTCGCTGCGGAGGGTGGTCACGACGCCGTAGACCATGTCCTCGGTGATCTTGAAGCCGATGAAGGAGCGGGACTCGGCGACGACGGCCAGCGGCTGTGAGGGGCGCCCCTGGCGCGCCTCCGCCGAGGCTCCGGCCTCGGCGGCCTCGATCAGCAGGCCCGACTCGATCAGCGGTTTGGTCAGCCGGGTGAGGCTGCCCGCGGAGAGGTCGAGCCGCCGGGCGAGTTCGGTGCGCGACAGCGGACCGTTGACGAGCACCTCGATCGCCACCGAGCGCTCACCGGGGCTCAGCGGAAGCCAGCTGTCGGCAACTGTGGTCATGAAGGTCAGACTCCCACATGATTTTTTTTGCTACGAAAGCAACCAGCTCAGGATACCGCGCTTGAGCTCGCTTCAAAAAGGTAAGTACGGGCCCCTTGACGCGTTGATTCTTTCGCAACAAAAGTAAGTGGCCTGAGGACGAGCCGCCGCGGACGAGGGAGTCTCCCGATGACCATCGCCTCCAGCAGCCCTCCTTCGCGCCTGCCACTGCGCGGCGCGGAGGGGGCAGGGACCGAACAGAGGACGGGACGGGCCAAGGCCCGTGAGAACGGGGGCGACGGACGGCTGGCCGCGGTGTTCATCGCGCCGGCGCTGCTGGGCTTCACGGTCTTTCTGCTCTGGCCGACGCTGCGGGGCATCTACCTGAGCTTCACCCGCTTCAACCTGCTCACTCCGGCCGAATGGGTGGGCCTGGACAACTACATACGGATGGTCCACGACCCGATCTTCTGGGACTCGCTCAAGGTCACCGTCGAGTACGTGGTCATCAACATCGGTGTCCAGACGGTGGCGGCGCTCGCCGTCGCGGTACTGCTGCAGCGGCTGACGCAGTCGGCCGTGCTGCGCGGGATCGTGCTGACGCCGTACCTGATGTCGAACGTCGTGGCGGGCGTCGTCTGGCTGTGGATCCTGGACACCCAGCTCGGCATCGGCAACCAGATCATCGGGGCGCTCGGCTTCGACCACATCCCGTTCCTCGCCGACGAGAACTGGGCGATCCCCACGATCGCACTGATCAACGTGTGGCGGCACGTCGGCTACACCGCGCTGCTGCTGTTCGCCGGGCTCATGGCCATCCCGAACGACATGTACGAGGCGGCCCGGGTGGACGGCGCGAGCGAGTGGCGGATGTTCTGGCGGATCACGCTTCCGCTGCTGCGGCCGGTGCTGGCGGTCGTACTGATCATGACGGTGATCGGCTCGTTCCAGGTGTTCGACACCGTCGCAGTAACCACCATGGGCGGCCCGGCGAACGCCACCAACGTGCTCCAGTACTACATCTACGGCGCCGCCTTCGGCCGCTTCCAGTTCGGCTACGCCTCGGCCATGTCCGTGGCCCTGCTCGTCGTGCTGAGCGCGATCACGTTCCTGCAGTACCGGCTCACCCGGGCCGGACAGAGCGACCTCGGCTGACGGAAGGGAGAGAAACGACATGGCTGCCGTGGCAACCACCACGACCGTACGGCCCACCAGACGCCGGCCCTCCTTCGGCCGGATCGCCGCCTGGACGGTGATGGCCGCGATCCTGCTCATCACGCTGCTGCCGTTCTACTGGATCCTGCGCACCGCGCTGTCCACGAACACCGCGCTCGCCGCCCATCCCGGCGACCCCCTGCCGGTCGACCTGACGGCCGGCGGCTTCGAACGGGCGCTGGGCCTGCAGTCGGCCAAGGAGGCGATCGCGCAGGGCGGCGCGGGCGGCGGGCTGAAGTTCTGGCGCTATCTGCTCAACTCGGTGATCGTCTCGACGCTGATCACCGTCTGCCAGATCTTCTTCTCCGCCATGGCCGCGTACGCCTTCGCGCGGCTGAGGTGGCGCGGCCGGGACAAGGTGTTCGGGCTGTTCCTCGCCGGGCTGATGGTGCCCGCGATCTTCACGCTGCTGCCGAACTTCGTGCTCATCAAGCAACTCCACCTGGTGGACACACTGTTGGGCATCGCTCTACCGACGATGTTCATGACGCCCTTCGCGGTGTTCTTCCTGCGCCAGTTCTTCATGAACGTCCCGCGCGAGGTGGAGGAGGCCGCGCTGCTGGACGGGGCGGGGAAGGTGCGGATCTTCTTCCGGGTGCTGCTGCCGATGGCGTCCACGCCCATCCTCACCCTGGGCGTGCTGACGTACATCACCTCCTGGAACGACTACTTCTGGCCGCTGATGGTGTCCTACAGCGACAGCTCGCGTGTCCTGACCGTGGCACTGGCCATCTTCCGGGCGCAGACCCCGCAGACCGGCTACGACTGGTCCGGCCTGATGGCCGCGACCCTCATCGCCGCGCTTCCGATGCTCGTGCTCTTCGGGTTCTTCGCCCGCCGCATCGTCAGCACCATCAGCTTCACCGGGATCAAGTAAGGGGACTGGCATGCGAGTTCGGATGCGGAGCGCCGTGGCGCTGACCGGCGCGCTGGCGCTGTCCCTGGTCGCCGGGTGCGCGAAGGGCGGCGGTGCAGGAACGGGCGCGAACACGGTGACGTACTGGCTCTGGGACTCCAACCAGCTGCCCGCCTACCAGGCCTGCGCGAAGGGGTTCGAGAAGGAGAACCCGGGCCTGAACGTGAAGATCAGCCAGATGGGCTGGGACGACTACTGGACCAAGCTGACCGCGAGCTTCATCGCGGGCACTCAGCCGGACGTCTTCACCGACCACATCCAGAAGTTCGGCCAGTTCGCCGATCTGAAGGTCCTCGAACCGCTGGACGACCTCGGCGTCAACCCCGTCGCCTACCAGTCGGGGCTGGCCGACAACTGGGTCGGACAGGACGGCCACCGCTACGGCACGCCGAAGGACTGGGACACCGTCGCCCTCTTCTACAACACGAAGATGGCGAAGGCGGCGGGCCTCACCCCGCAGCAGCTCAACTCCCTGTCCTGGAACCCTAAGGACGGCGGCAGCTTCGAGAAGGCCATCGCCCACCTCACGGTCGACGTGCACGGCAAGCGCGGCGACGAACCGGGCTTCGACAAGAACCATGTCAAGGTGTACGGCCTCGCGACCGGCGGTGGCGGCGACGGCGACGGACAGACGCAGTGGAGCAACTTCGCCGCGTCCGCGGGGTGGAGCTACACCGACAAGAAGCGGTGGGGCACCAAGTACGACTACGACAGCAAGACCTTCCAGTCCGTGATCAAGTGGTACTTCGGGCTGGCGAAGAAGGGCTATCTGGCGCCCCTGACGGACTACAGCGCGGGCGCCAACCCGGCCAACGCCCAGGTGGCCGCGGGCAAGGCGGCTACCGCGTTCGACGGCGCCTGGATGATCTCCACATACTACGCGATGAAGGGCATCAAGGTCGCCACCGCCTCCACACCCGTCGGCCCGACCGGCAAACGGGCCACCATGATGAACGGACTCGCCGACTCCATCACCAAGAACGCCCACAACAAGCAGAGCGCCAAGAAGTGGGTGCGGTACCTGTCATCGGACGCCTGCCAGAAGATCGTCGGTCGTTACGGCATCGTCTTCCCGGCCACCCCCGCCGGGACGAAGGCTGCGGTGGCCGCCTACGGAAAGAAGGGCATCGACGTCACGGCGTTCACCGAACCGGTCGCCGACAAGAAGGACTTCAGGACCTTCACCTTCCCGATCACCAACAACGCCGCGGACGTGTTCGCGCTCATGCACCCGGCCATGCAGGGGATCTACGGGGGCGGCAAGGCCGTCAGCAGCCTCAATCAGACCAACGACCAGATCAATCTCATCCTCTCTCAGTGATCTCTCGACCAGTGATCTCCCGACCAGTGAAGGACACGCCTCACATGACGTTCTCGCTCGGCATCGTCGGTGCCGGCCAGTTCTCCGGCCAGTTCGCCACCCTCTTCCAGGCCCACCCCGGCGTCAGCGACGTCTATGTCACCGACCTCCTGCCCGATCGGGCCGAACAGCTTGCCGCCGCCCAGAAGTTGGCGGGCACCTTCCCCTCGTACCAGGCGATGCTGGAGTCGGAGGCCGTCGACGCGGTCGCCATCTTCACCCAGCGCTGGACCCACGGACCGCTGGTCCTGCAGGGCCTGGGAGCCGGCAAGCATGTGTACTCCGCGGTCCCGATGGCGATAGCCACCGAGGAGATCGCCGCCATCATCGAGGCGGTCAAGGCGACCGGGCTGACGTACATGATGGGCGAGACCAGCCAGTACAACCCGGCGACCGTGCACGCCCGCAACCAGATCGCCGAGGGCGCCTTCGGGCGGATCTTCTACGCCGAGGGCGACTACGTCCACGACATGGAT
The DNA here is from genome assembly GCF_003814765.1 of Streptomyces sp. TLI_185. Taxonomy (NCBI): domain Bacteria; kingdom Bacillati; phylum Actinomycetota; class Actinomycetes; order Kitasatosporales; family Streptomycetaceae; genus Streptomyces; species Streptomyces sp. TLI_185. The sequence goes on along the minus strand of NZ_RKRB01000001.1, from coordinate 9,889,384 downwards.
CTGGGGTTCTACGAGGCCTACCAGTACAGCGGCGGCGAGAACTGGAAGCAGACCGCCAGCTATCCCCCGCTGCTCTACCCCACGCACTCGGTGGGCGGGGTGCTCGGCGCCTGGCAGACGCACGCGGTGAGCGTGTCGGCGATCGGAGTGGTCGACGAGCGGGGCGACGGTGTCTTCGACAAGGACGTCAGCCAGTTCGGCAACGACTTCTCCAACGCGACCGCGCTGTTCGAGGTGGCGGGCGGCGGGTCGTTCCGTACGAACGAGTTCCGGCGGGTGGGCTATCCCTCGCACATCCGGGAGTCGCGTTTCCGGTTCTTCGGCACCGACGCGAGCATGGAGCAGCTGGCGACGGTGGCGCTGTGGCAGGACAAGAAGGGGGTGAAGGACATCAGTGAGCTGCTGGAGCCCAAGCCCACACTGTCTCCTGACGACCCGTCACTCCAGCACATCGCGCCGGATCTGCGGGCCGCCTTCACCTCGGGTTCGGCTCCGGTGCACGACCGGGCACGGCTGCCGCGGGAGTTCGACAACCTGCACAACGGCCACGAGGGCAGCCACCACTTCCTCGTCGACGACTTCGTGACCGCCGTGAACACGCGGTCAATGCCGTCGGTGAACGCATGGGTGGCCGCCCGCTACACCCTGCCGGGCATCGTCGCGCACGACTCGGCGCGACAGGGTGGAGCGCGGCTGGAGATCCCGGACTTCGGGGACGCTCCTCAGTAGCCCGGTGCTCAAGCCGGGCACCTGCCGCTCAGGTGCCCGGCTTGCGGCCGTACACGAAGACGTCGTCGCCCGTCTTCAGCAGCGACCAGTACTTCTTGGCGTCCTTGGGGGTCATGTTGGTGCAGCCGTGCGAGCCGGGCGGGTTCCACATGCTGAGGTTGACCGAGTGGAAGGCCTGGCCGCCGTCGAAGAACTGGCTGTAGGGCATCGGCACGTTGTAGAGGTTCGAGACGTGGTCGATGTCCCGCCAGTAGATCTTCTTCAGGCCGGTGCGGGTCTCGTAGCCGTCACGGCCGGTGCGGACGGGGACGGGGCCGTAGACGAGCCTGTTGCCGTCCTGGATCCAGCTGAGCTGCAGCGTCAGGTTCACACAGGCGATGCGGCCCTTGTTGACGGGGCACGCGCCGTCCCGGTTGGGGTTGTTCCCGACGGCCTTCTGCTTGTTCATGAGATCCATCACGCCCCAGGTGACGGAGCCCGCGTACCCGATGTTCGGGGTGATGCCGTGCTTGGTCTGGAAGGCCTTGATGGCCTTGCAGTCGGTGGCGGACTGTTTGCCGTCGACGGTCAGGCCGAGGAACTTCTCCACCTGCTTCTGGTAGGGCCCGGTCTGCGTGGTGCAGCTCGTGGCCGCCTGCGCGGGCGTCGTCCCCAGCGCGAGTGCGAGCGGCGCCACCAGTCCGGTGATCCCGAGTGCGACGGCTCCCCGTCTGCGTATGTCCCCCATGGCCTGCCTTGCCTTTCGTGCGGTTGGGTCGGTCAGATCTGCGATCTCTGCCAGCTAGACCGGCGTCCGGCGCGATCGGTTGCAAGGCCTCCCCACGATGCGACGAAACGGTGACATTCGCAGTGCCGCAGGTCACAGCGTGATGCATGCCCCACGGGCGGGCCGTCTGCGTCCCTCGGTTCTCACCTGTCCCGGGAGTCTCAGACGTCCCGGTTCTGTCGTGTCGTCCTGAGGAATCCTGTGTTCACCGCGGTGACGCCGCCGTCGACCGTGAGTGAGGTGCCGGTGATCCAGGCCGCGTCCCGGGAGGCTAGGAAGGCGACGGCGGCGGCGATGTCGTCCGGCTCTCCGACCCTGCCGAGCGGGTACAGCGGGCGCAGGGCTTCGAGCTCGTCCTCGCGGCCTTCCCACGCCGAGGTGCGCACCGTGCCGGGCACCACGAGGTTGACGCGGACGCCCCGGGCGGCGACGTGCGCGGCCATGGTGCGGGTGAGGGAGACCAGTGCGGACTTGGCTGCGCTGTAGGCGTGGTTGCCGAAGTCCTGAAGGGCGTTGACGGAACCGATGTTGACGACGGCGCCGCGGCCGGAGGCGGCCAGGTGCGGGAGGGCTGCGCGGCAGCAGCGGTAGGTTCCGGTCAGGGTGATGTCGAGGTCGCGGTCCCACGCCTCGTCCGGGCCGTCCTCGAAGAGCGGGGTGTCGGGGGTGCAGCTCGCCGCGCTGTTGACCAGGACGTCCAGCGAGGCGAAGGTGTCGACGGCATGCGCGACGGCCGCGTCCACGGAGGCCCGGTCGGCGACGTCGCACCCCAACGCCTCGGCGGACAGGCCCTGTTCACGCAGGACTGCCGCGGTCCTGGCCGCCTCAAGTGCGTCCACGTCGGTCAGCAGCACCCGCGCCCCTTCCTCGGCGAGCCGCCGGGCGGTGGCGGCTCCGATGCCGCGGGCGGCGCCGGTGACGAGAACTCCGTACCCCTCGAAGCGCTTCGTGTCAGCCATGGGCTGAAGCTACTCCCCGAAGATCCACGGTGCGGATAACGTACGCCCATGTCCGCGTTTCTGCAGCAACTCCCCGCGCTGATAGGTGTCGTGATCGGAGCGCTCGGTTCGTATCTGGCGGTGGTTCGGGGTGACCAGGCGCGGTTTCGGCGGGAGCGAGCCGCGCGGTGGGAGGAGCGGCGGCTCGCGGCCTACGTCGACTACGCGCAGACGCTCAAGAGATCCGTGACGCTCACGTACCGGATCGCTTCCCACCTCGGCAACGATCCGCACCCCCACCCGCTGTCCCTGCAGGAGGCAGAACCACTGCTGGCCGAGGCAATGGCCGCCCGGGATCCCGCCTGGGAGACTCTGCTGCTCCTCGGCAGCCCCGATGTGGTCGAGAAGGCCAGGACCTGGGTGCTGGCGCTCATCGACATGGAGCGGTTCGTGCGCCGCGACGCGCACGAAACGGCAGACTGGCACGCTCTGTTGGAGCGGCAGCGAGTCACACGCGACGGCTATTACACGGCCGTGCGGAACGACCTGGCGCTGCCGCCCGGCCATTCGGCGCTGTGGTCCCCGCCCATGCTCAACAGCTGAACTCACCGGTAACCGGTCACGTCCGCCGGCTTCCCCGCGTCCTGGACCTCGACGAGGTACCGCCAGGCGTCCGGGCGGCTGCCGTCGAGGTCGGTGAAGCCGTACTCCTGGGCGAGTGAGCCGCTGGAGAGGGACGCGCCGTTCCACCGGGACACGTCGGGGTCGGCAGCGAGGGCGGCGACGGCGCGGCCCACGTAGTGCGGGGTCTCGGAGATGGCGAAGTGGGGGACGCGTTCGAGGGCGTCGCGCCAGTTGTCCTCGCGGACGCCGAACTGGTCGAGCATGATCTCCGAGCGCAGCCAGCCGGGTGTCAGCGCGACGGCTGTCGCCCCGCGCGGTCCGAGTTCATGGCTCAGCGCGAACGCCATGCGCAGCACGGACGCCTTGGCGAGGTCGTAGAAGAAGGAGACGCGGTAGGTGTCGCGGTTGTACTCGGCGGTTCCGTCGGTGACCTCGACGACCAGGCCGCCGGGGTGGCGCAGGAGGAGGGGCAGGGCGTGGTGGCTGGTGATGGCGTGGGTCTCGACAGCGAGCCGGAGCAGCCGGAGTCCGTTGTCCAGGTCGTGCTCCCAGACGGGCCTGTCCCAGGCGAAGAGGTTCTCGCCGCCCCAGATGTCGTTGACGAGGAGGTCGAGGCGGCCCTGTTCGTCCGCGATGCGGTCCACGAGGGTGCGGACCTGTGCGGGGTCGAGGTGGTCGGTGGGTACGGCGATGCCCTGGCCCCCCGCCTCGGTGACGAGGTCGGCAGTGTCCTCGATGGTCTCGGGGCGGTCGTACTCTGAGCGCCGGCCACGCGTGGTGCGTCCGGTGACGTAGACCGTGGCACCGGCGGCACCGAGCTGCACCGCGATCCCGCGGCCCGCGCCCCGGGTCGCCCCGGCGACCAGCGCCACCTTGCCCTTCAGTGGTGCGGACATGTCCGGCCTCCCTTTCCCTGCGGCTGCTGTCCCTGCCCAGGGTGCCGGGGAAGCCAGACATCTTCTGTCGCCTTTTACGCCTGCAGTCTCGCGTCGAGGGCGTCCTCGTCCGCCAGGAACCAGATGTGGCCGCCCTGGTTGGTCTCGTGGACGAAGTCGCGCAGTGCCGTGCTGTCGGAGAGGTGCTCGGAGAGGTCACCGAGGACGACGAGCCGCACCCGGTAGTTCACGAACTTCTGCATGACCGCGCCCGCGATCCCCGACCGCAGCCGGAAGAACTCGTCCGCCACCCGCTCGACGGGCACCGCCACCAGCTCCGCCTCGTACCCCATCGCATCGCCGATCAGATCGAGCGCGGCCTGTTCACCGTCGAGCAGCGGGCCGTCGGATGCGCAGCGCAGGACGCGTACGCCGTTGAGGTCCATGAGGGTTCCGGAAGTCATGGGACGTGATCATAGGTCGGCCAGGGGCCTGGCCGGCAGGGCTCAGTGGCCGCGGGCGATCCATTCCTCCAGGTGGGGAGCTTCGGCTCCGATGGTGGTCGCATCGCCGTGGCCGGTGAGGACCCTGGTCTCCGGGGGGAGGGTCAGCAGGCGGTCGCGGATGGAGTCGATGATCGTCGGGAAGTGGGAGTACGAGCGGCCGGTCGCGCCGGGGCCGCCCTGGAAGAGGGTGTCGCCGGTGAAGACCGTGGCCAGGGCGGGGTCGTACAGGCAGACAGCGCCCGGCGCATGGCCGGGCGTGTGGATCACTGTCAGGTCGACCCCGGCCGCCTCGATGACCTGGCCGTCGGCCAGGTGGGCGTCGGGGTCGCGGTCGGGGTGGGTCAGCTTCCACAGCGGCAGGTCGTCGGGGTGCAGCCAGATGGTCGCGCCGGTGCGGTCGGCGAGCGCGGGGGCGGCGTCGATGTGGTCGTTGTGGGCGTGGGTGCAGACGATGGCCGCCAGGCGGCGGTCCCCGACGGCTTCGGCGATGGCGTCGGCGTCGTGGGCCGCGTCGATGACGATGACCTCGTGGTCGTCGCCGACGATCCACACGTTGTTGTCCACCTGCCAGGTGCCGCCGTCCAGGCTGAAGGTGCCGGAGGTGACGAGGCGTTCGATGCGTGCGGCCATCACAGCACCACCACCGAGCGCAGCACGTCGCCGTGGTGCATCCGCTCGAACGCCTTCTCCACGTCGGTGAGTTGGATGGTCTCGGTGACGAACTTGTCCAGCGGCAGGCGGCCCTGCAGGTGCAGGTCGATGAGCATCGGGAAGTCGCGGGAGGGCAGGCAGTCGCCGTACCAGGACGACTTCAGCGATCCGCCGCGTCCGAACACGTCCAGGAGGGGCAGTTCGAGTTTCATCTCCGGCGTGGGCACACCGACCAGGACGACCGTGCCGGCGAGGTCGCGGGCGTAGAAGGCCTGCTGGTACGTTTCCGGGCGGCCGACCGCCTCGATGACGACGTCGGCGCCGAAGCCGCCGGTCAGCTCGCGGATCGCCTCGACGGGGTCGGACTCCTTGGAGTTGACCGTGTGCGTGGCGCCCATCTCCCGTGCCTTGGCCAGCTTCCGGTCGTCCAGGTCCACGGCGATGATCTTCGCGGCGCCCGCCAGGTTCGCCCCCGCGATCGCCGCGTCGCCCACGCCGCCGCAGCCGATGACGGCGACCGTGTCGCCGCGGCCGACGTTGCCGGTGTTGATCGCCGCGCCGATGCCGGCCATCACCCCGCAGCCCAGCAGCCCGGCCACCTGCGGAGCGACACCCGCGTCCACCTTCGTGCACTGGCCGGCCGCAACCAGCGTCTTCTCCGCGAACGCGCCGATGCCGAGCGCCGGGGACAGCTCGGTGCCGTCGGTGAGGGTCATCTTCTGCTCGGCGTTGTGGGTGTTGAAGCAGTACCAGGGCCGCCCCCGCAGACAGGCCCGGCAGTTCCCGCACACGGCACGCCAGTTGAGGATGACGAAGTCGCCGGGTGCGACGTCCGTGACGCCCGCGCCGACCGACTCCACCACACCGGCCGCCTCATGACCGAGCAGGAAGGGGAATTCGTCGCTGATTCCGCCCTGCTTGTAGTGCAGATCGGTATGACACACCCCGCACGCCTGGATCCGTACGACCGCCTCCCCCGGGCCGGGGTCCGGCACGACGATCGTCTCCACCCGCACCGGCTCGCCCTTGCCCGGTGCGATCACGCCGCGTACTTCCTGCGCCATGGTGTTGAACCCTTTCGTCTGCGGGTGTCCGTGCTTCCGACCCTACGGGTGACTGATCAGTAACGGTGCCGGAGCCCGCTGCCTGCGGCCCCGTCCATGTCCGGGAGTGACCGCGCCTCCGGACGGGCGCCGACGTAGCCTGAATGCTCCGCACGACTCCCGAGGAGCGCCGTGAGCACCCCAGAGACCGAGCCCGGACCGCCCGCCTGGCGGCTGCTCCTCGCCTATGTACGGCCGCATCGGTGGGCCCTGCTGACGGGCGCGCTGTTGTCGCTGGTCACGGGGGCCACCGGGCTGCTGCTGCCGCTGGTGGCCAAGGGGCTGATCGACGATCTGTCGCACGACCGGGCCATCACCGGTGCGCTGCTCGCCATGTCGGGGCTGGTGGTCACCAACGCCGCGGTGGGCGCGCTCGGTTCGTATGTGCTGCGGCGGACCGCGGAGTCGGTGGTGCTCGGCGCGCGGCGCGCCCTGTCCTCCTACCTGCTGCGGCTGCGGATCCCCGCGGTGGACCGCAGCGAGCCGGGCGACCTGATGGCCCGCATCACCTCCGACACCACGCTGCTGCGCGAGGTGACGACCGATTCGCTGGTCGGCCTGGGCACGGGCGGGCTCACGCTCGTGGCGACGGTGGTGATGATGGGGCTGGTGGATCCGGTGCTGCTCGGGGTCACCCTGTGTGTGATCCTCGGGGCCGGCACGGTGCTCGGCGTGATCGTGCCGCGCATCAACCGGGCCAGCCGCCAGGCGCAGGACGCGGTCGGCGTGATGGGCGCCTCGCTGGAGCGGATCCTCGGCGCCCTGCGCACGGTGAAGGCATCGGGTGCCGAGCACCGGGAGGAGCGGACGCTGCACGAGGCCGCCGAGGAATCGTGGCGGCAGAGCGTACGGGCCGCCAAGTGGTCGGCGGCGGCGGGCAACACGGCCGGCCTCGCGATGCAGATCGCCTTCATCACGGTGCTCGCGGTGGGCGGGGCACGGGTGGCGACCGGTGCCATCCAGGTGGGCACGCTGGTCGCGTTCCTGCTGTACGTCTTCTATCTGATGTCGCCGATCCAGCAGGTGGTGGGCGCGATCACGCAGTACCAGACGGGCGCCGCCGCCCTCGCCCGCATCCAGGAGGCGCTGAGCCTGCCCTCCGAACCGGCGGCCCGGCCCGCGCCGTTGCCCACGCCGGGCGCGGAACCGGCCGCGCTCGCCTTCGACGAGGTCCGCTTCCGGTACGCCGACGATCTCCCGTACGTCCATCACGGGGTGACGTTCTCCGTGCCGGCCCGCGGCATGACGGCGTTCGTCGGCCCGTCCGGCGCGGGCAAGACGACGGTGTTCTCCCTCATCGAGCGGTTCTACGATCCCGAGTCCGGCACCATCACCCTGGACGGACTCGGCCTGCAGGACTGGGAGTTGCCGAGGCTTCGGTCGGCGATCGGCTATGTGGAGCAGGACGCTCCCGTGCTGTCGGGTTCACTGCGGGACAATCTGCTGCTGGGCAACCCGGACGCGTCCGAGGACGCGGTCACTCGCGTGCTCAAGACCACCCGTCTCGACGGTCTGGTTTCCCGGCTGCCGAAAGGCCTGGACACCCTCGTGGGACACCGCGGCACCAAACTCTCCGGCGGCGAGCGGCAGCGGGTCGCCATCGCCCGGGCGCTGCTGCGTCGTCCGCGGCTTTTGCTGCTCGACGAGGCGACGTCGCAGCTGGATGCGGTGAATGAAGCGGCGTTGCGCGACACGGTCGCCGATGTTGCTCGTACGACCACGGTGCTTGTTGTCGCGCATCGGCTGTCTACGGTGACAATGGCCGATCGGATTGTGGTGATGGATGCGGGGCGGGTGCGGGCGGTGGGGACGCACCGTGAACTCGTCGCTGCGGACCCGCTGTACGCCGAGCTTGCGGCGACGCAGTTTCTTGCCACCACGGGTTGAGGGCTTGTTCGTTCGGCTGCGGCGCCATCGTGGCTTGTCGCGCCCACGCGGCGGAGCCGCATGTTGACACAGCCCCGCGCCCCTTTTGGGGCGCTCCCGCGCCGTCTCCTGCTCAGTTCTGGAGTCTGCGCAAACGCTCTGCGTCGCCGGTGCGAGGGCACGTCACGCAGGGCTCAGCGGGGCGGATCGCGTAGAACATGCAGCAGCCTGTGCGGGTGCGGGTGGTGTGTCGGCGGCCGTCGTTGCCCGTCAGGTAGCGGAAGGCAGCGCCGCCCGGGTAGGGGGGCACGGCGATCGGCAGGACTTCGGTGGCGGCCCGTACGGCGGCGCCCTCCTGGCCGAGCATCCGGCCGAGGTACCAGATGCCGGACACCAGGTCGTCGGCGACCAGGCCCCACAGGGAACGCGCGCCACGTCGTGCGACAGGGCCGATCGCGGACAGCAGCGGACGCATGTGGTCGGCCACCGCGATGCGCAGCGCGGCCCGCAGCTGCTCTTCCTGAGGGGCCGTCAGCACGCAGGGAAGCGAGGCGAGGGGGTCGCCGGGCAGACAGGCGAGCTCGGTCCCGGGTGTGATCTCGTACGCACCCGTGGTGAGGTCCAGCCGCAGGTCCTCGGGGCGGATGCGGGGTACTCGCCGTTCGAGGTACCAGGTCCCGCCCAGCAGGACGCCGAGGGTCCAGGCGTAGTCGTGCAGGGCGCGCGAGGCGGCGACGTCACGGCGGGCGGTGACAGCGTATCGGGCGTGGATGCGGGCCGCCTCGGCGTCGACGAAGGCGTCGAGCACCTTCCCGTCCGAGGCCAACTCGGCTGCCGTGACGGCGGCTTGAGGCTCGTCGCCCGGCTCGATGACCCGTACGTCCAGCGTTTCGCAGAGGTCGGCGAGTTTCCGGTAGGCAGCGCCGAGGGCATGTGTGACGGCACCGGCGGGCGGGGTCTTCAGGGCCACGGACATGGGCGCTCCAGCACAGGAAGTTCAAAGAAAACCGAGAAGGTAAGGCTCACCTTACTTCACACTGGAGAGAGGTCCACCAGCAGGGCGTTTACGGTCCTCGATCATGGAACCCCCACGTCAGGTCACCTCACAGCCGATTGAAAAGTAAAGGAAGGCTAGCCTAAGCTCACAGCTTGTGACTGCGACCCAACGGGGCGCACCTCTCGGTGTGCCCTCCCCTGCCCTCAGACACCTCCCCCTGTTCCTCGCCGGACTGGGCGCGCTGGTGACCTGCACCGCCCTGAGCCTCGCGCTCGGCGCCCGGTCGGTGCCCCTGACCACGGTGGCCGACGCATTGTTCGGCCACGCCCAAGGCCGGGAGGCGCTCGTGGTCACCGGGCTGCGGCTGCCGCGCACCGTGATCGGTCTCGCGGTCGGCGCGGCGCTCGGGGTTGCCGGGGCCGTCGCCCAGGGCATCACCCGCAACCCGCTCGCGTCACCGACCACCCTCGGCATCAACGCCGGCGCCGGTTTCGCGGTCGTCGTCGCGATCTTCGCGCTGAAGCTCAACGACCCTGTGCAGTACGTGTGGTTCGCGTTCGCCGGGGCCGCGGGGGCCGCCCTGTTCGCCCAGGCGCTGGCCCGCCGGGCCGGGGACATCGATCCCGTACGGCTCGCCCTCGGCGGCACCGTGCTCCAACTGGTGCTGCTGTCCTGGACGTCGGCGGTGATGCTGCTGAACCAGCGCACGCTCGACGAGGCCCGCTTCTGGCTGGCCGGATCCCTGTCCGGCAGGCCTCTCGACGTGCTGTGGCCGGTGCTGCCGACGCTGCTGCTCGGCCTGGTGGTCGCCCTCGCCGTCTCCCCCGCCCTCAACGCCCTTGCCCTGGGCGACGATTCGGCCCAGGCGCTCGGGGTGCCGGTGACCCGGATCCGGCTGGCCGGCGGCATCGCGGTGGTCCTGCTCGCCGGTTCGGCGGTCGCGGTGGCCGGGCCGATCGCCTTCGTCGGCCTCGCCGCGCCCCATCTCGTACGTCCCCTGCTGGGCGCCGACCACCGGCTGCTGGTGCCCGGCTGTCTGATCGCCGGACCGCTGCTGCTGCTCGCGGCCGACGTTCTCGGCCGGATGGTGATCCGCCCCTCGGAGCTGGAGGCCGGCATCGTGACGGCGTTCCTCGGCGCGCCCCTGCTGGCGCTGCTGGCCCGGAAGGTGGCCCGATGACCGCCACCGCCGTTCCGTCCGCCCGTGCGAAGTCCACCTCCCGGGCCCGGGTGCGCCGCCGTGTCCTGGTGTTCGCCGCGAGCGGTCTCCTCGCACTGTTCGTGCTGCTCACCGCGTCCCTGACGACGGGTGAGATGCCCATGCCCGCGGGTACGGCACTGCGGGCGCTGGTCGGGCTCGGGGACTCCGGGGACGTGCTGGTGGTGCAGCAGTTCCGGGCACCCAGAGCGGTGGCGGCGATCGTCGCCGGTGCCGGTCTGGGAGCGGCAGGCTGCGTACTGCAGCGGCTGTTCCGCAATCCGCTGGCGTCTCCCGATGTCATGGGTGTGACAGGCGGAGCCTCGCTGGGTGCGGTCGCGCTGACCGCGGCCGGGGCCTCGCAGACGCTGATCCCGGTCGGGGCGGTGGGCGGCGGCCTGCTCTCGGCGCTGCTGCTGGGCGTGTTCGCCTGGCGGTCCGGGCTCGCCGTCACCCGGCTGGTGCTCACCGGGCTCGCCGTGCAGGCGGGACTGGCCGCCGCGGTGAACCTGATGATCGTGCGCTTCCCGGCCGAGCTCGCCGGGTCGGCGCTGCAGTGGACCACGGGGTCGGTGTACGGCCGGACGTGGGCGGAGGTGTGGGGGGCAGCCGGCGCCATGGTGCTCGCGCTCGCCACCGCCCTCGTACTGCACCGTCGGCTGGCGGTGCTCGACCTCGGGGACGAATCCGCGGGCGCCCTGGGCCTCCGCACGTCCGGCGCCCGCCTCCAACTTCTCTTCATCGCCGTGGCGTTGGCGTCCCTCGCGGCCTCGCTCGCCGGTCCGGTGACCTTCGTGGCGCTCGCGGTACCGCACCTCGTGCGCTTCGTCACCGGCCCGCCGACGGCCGTGTCCCTGGGGCTGGCCGGTCTGACGGGAGCGGTACTGCTGCTCGCCTCCGACCTGGTGGTCCAGCACCTGCTGCCGATCGAGGGGCTGCCGGTCGGGGCGGTCACCGCCACGCTGGGCGCGCCCTGGCTGCTGGTGCTGATGTTCCGGCAGAGCTCACCCGTCCAGAGGAGCCACGCATGACCAACCAGATTCAGACCCAGGGCCTCGATCTGCGCTACGGCGACCGGCTCGTCGTCGGCGGGCTCGATCTGACGCTGCCGGGCGGCGCCGTCACGGCGATCGTCGGGCCCAACGCCTGTGGAAAGTCGACCCTGTTGCGGGGGCTGAGCCGGCTGCTCGCCCCGTCCGCGGGCACTGTCACGCTGGACGGCGCGGACATCCACCGTATGTCCGCGCGGACGCTCGCCCGCCGGATGGGACTGCTGCCCCAGCAGCCGGTCACCCCCGAAGCGATCACCGTGGAGGCGCTCGTACGCCTGGGCCGGTATCCGCACCAGCGGCTGCTGAGCCCCTGGTCGGCGGCGGACCAGCGGGCGGTGGACGAGGCGCTGGAGCGCACCGGCACCACGTCCCTGCGCGACCAGCCCGTCGACCGGCTCTCCGGAGGTCAGCGCCAACGCGCCTGGATCGCACTGGCGTTGGCGCAGGACACCGAGCTGCTGCTGCTCGACGAGCCGACCACCTTCCTCGACCTGCGGCACCAGCTCGACGTCCTCGACCTGGTGGCCGCCCTGCACGCCGAGTCGGGCCGCACCGTGGTGATGGTGCTGCACGACCTCGGACAGGCCGCCCGCTACGCGGACCACATGGTGGTCCTCAAGGAGGGCCGCCTCGCCGCCGCCGGCACCCCGGCCGACGTCCTCGACGCGGACCTGGTCAGGTCCGTGTTCGACGTGGACTGCCGGGTGATCCCCGACCCGGAGACCGGCACCCCGCTGGTCGTCCCGAAGAGCAGCGCGGTCCGGCAACCGGCCGCATCCGCCTGACCCACCACTCCCCTACCAGAAAGACTCACCCCCCATGTTCAAGCGCTCTCCCCTGCGCGGAATCGGCCGGCTGATCGCCGTGCTGCTCTCCGTCGTGCTCGGTACGGCCGTACTGGCCGCCTGCGGCAGCGAGAAGACCGACGCGGCCGATGCGGCGAAGGCCTCCGGCGCGGCGTCGGCGGACTTCCCGCGCACCCTCAAGACGGTGATGGGCGACGTCAAGATCCCCTCGCAGCCGAAGCGGGTCGTGGTGCTCGACACCGGTGAGCTCGACGACGTCACCCTGCTCGGCATCGATCCGGTCGGCGCGGTCGCCCCGCACTTCAAGACCGAGGGCGGTTTCCCGACGTATCTGAAGGGCGAGCTGGGCGGCACCGCCGACGTCGGCCCGCTTCTCGAGCCCAACCTGGAGAAGATCGCCTCGCTGAAGCCCGATCTGATCCTGTCGTCGAAGGTCCGGCACGAAAAGGTCTACGACAAGCTCAGCGCCATCGCCCCGACCGTCTTCACGGAGACCACCGGCGGTGTCTGGAAGCAGAACCTCAAGGTGCACGCCGAAGCGCTCGGTCTGGAGAAGGAGGCCGCTGCGAAGGTCAAGGAGTACGAGACGCAGGCCAAGGCGCTGGGTGAGGCCATCAGGAAGAAGGACGGCGGCACCATGCCGACCGCTTCCGTGGTCCGCTTCATCGCCGGTCCGACCCGCCTCTACCAGACCAACTCCTACAGCGGTGTCGTCCTCGACGACATCGGCTTCAAGCGGCCCAAGTCCCAGGTGTCGAACGACCCCGACGTCACCATGAAGGACGTCAGCCCGGAGGAGATCGACCAGGCCGACGCCGACCTGATCTTCGTGACCACAGCCGACACCCCGGACAAGACCCAGCAGAAGCAGGTCACCTCCAACCCGGTGTGGAAGTCCCTTCCGGCCGTCAAGGACGGCAAGGTGTTCACCGTCCCGGACGAGACCTGGATGTCCGGCATCGGCGTCCAGGCCGCGGAGCAGATGCTCAAGGACGTGGCGAAGGCCACCGGCGTGGAGCTCCCGAAGAAGTAACTCCCGCTCTCTCGGGGCGGGCCGCAGCACCGCCGCGGCCCGCCCTCGACCCCCCACCCGCCAGCGGAAGTTGTTCATCAGCCATGCGCCTGTACCTGCTTGCCCTCAATCCGACCGACTCCGTCTCCGAGGGCTTCCTGCCCGCCGCCGCCCGGCTGGGCCTGGACGTCACCGTCCTCACAGACCAGCCCGAGGCCCACCGCCGCGCCCACCCTGAGGCCGAGGTCCTGGAGTGCGACGTCCGCGACCACCGGGCGGTCATCACCCGGATCTCGACGCACCACCGTCCCGACGCCGTCTTCACCAACAGCGACCACCTACAGGCCCAGGCCGCCCTGGCCGCCGCCTACTTCGGCCTGCCCGCCAAGGACTGGCGGGCCGCGCTCGCCACCAAGGACAAGGCGGAGATGCGGCGCAGGCTCGCCGTCGCCGGCGTGGACACGGTGTGGTCGGCCGAGCTCACGGAGCCGGTCGCGCCCGACGAGGCGCCGTACCCGTGCGTCCTCAAGCCCCGCGAGGGAGTGGCCAGCGAGGACGTCGTCCTGGTCGACGACGCCGAGCAACTGACCACGCACGCCAAGGAAATCCTTGAGCGCCGCCGCGGTGCCGTCCTGCTCGTCGAGGAGTACCTCCCCGGCGAGCTCTACACCCTGGAGACGCTCGGCGACGGCCACGTCCGCCATGTGCTGGGCGGCTTCCACACCGAGCTGTCGCCCCCGCCGTACTTCATCGAGGAGCGCCTCACCTTCGTCCCCTCCCATCCCGAGCCGGTCGTCGCCCAGGTTCTCGCCCAACTGGACGCGCTGGGCGTCGGGTTCGGCGCCTGTCACACCGAGTTCGTGGTGCATGCGGGCCGGGCCAGGATCATCGAGGTCAACTACCGTGCCATCGGCGACCAGTGCGATCTGCTGCTGGCCCGGCTGCTGGAGATACCGCTCTTCGAGCTGATCCTCCGTGCCCATCTGGGTGAGCGTCTGCCCGCCGACCTGGGAGCCCGCCGTGACGGCGCCGCACGGCTGGAATACCCGTGCGCCGATCGCGCCGGAACCCTCACCCAGGCTCCCGCAGCACAGGAACTGACCGTTGACGGCATCCATCTGACGTACCGTCCGCTGCGGTCCCCGGGCGAGCGGCACGAGCTGTACCGCACCAACCGCGACTACCTCGGCGTCCTGCGGGCCGTCGGCACCGACCAGGCGACGGTGGACCGGGTGTCGGCCGACTTCCTGGCCGCGCAGCGCTGGGAGATCCAGCCGTGACCGCGCCGACCGTGACGGACACCTGCGAGGCGGAGCTGGTCACCCGCGTACTCGGCGCCCTGCTGCGTGAGGACGTCGTCGGGCTGCGCGGCCGCAGCACGCTCGTGCACCGGCCGGACGGCGACTGGCTGCGGCTGCCCACCGCCGAGGACGCCCTGCTGCTGCCCGTCGCCGAGGACGGCTACCAGTGCGAGCACCGCGCCCGGCTGCCCCTGCTCGCGCGTGAGTCGGACGGCACCGAGCTGACGTCGTACGAGGCCGTGCTCGACGCGCTGCGTGAGCTCGCCGAGCCCGTGGACCGCGACGGCTTCGACGCGTTCGCCGAGGAGTGCCGTCAGACGCTGGACACGATGCGGCTGCACGCGAGGACCCGCGACGAGGTCGGCCGGCGGCTCATCGACCGGTACGGGCACGATCCGGCCCGGTGGACGGGTCCGGCGTACGACACCCTTGCGGCCCGCCTCGACCACCCCGTCTACCCGACCGCCCGCGGCCGCTCCGGCCTGTCGCAGGCGCAACTGCGGGCGTACGCACCGGAGTTCCACCCCCGTTTTGCACTGCGCTGGCTCGCCGTGCCACGTGAGACGGTGACCCTGAACGGGTCGCTTCCCGAGCTGTGGCCCTCGCCCGCGCGACTCGGTCTGCCCGAGGTGGAGCAGACCCATGTGACGCTGCCCGTCCACCCCTTGACCGTGGGCGCGTCACTCGATGAGGCGCTGCGGACCACCGGCCTCGCCGGCCGTGCACTGCTCGCGGAGCAAGCTCACCTCGAAGTCGTGCCGACGCTCTCGATGCGCACGGTTGCGGTGGCCGCGGATCCTTCCCTGCACCTCAAACTCCCCCTGGCCACGGCCACGTTGGGCCTGCGCAACAAGCGCTCCATCAAGCCCGGCACGCTCGTCGACGGCGCGGCGGGGCAGCGGCTTGTCGAGGCGGTGATCGCGCGCGAACCCCGTTTCCGGGACACGATCCTGCATGCCGACGAGACCACGTACGCGCACGCCGGACACGAAATGCTGGCGGTTCTCTGCCGCCGCTTCCCGGCCACTCCCGAAGGGTCCGTCGTCGTTCCGCTGGCCGCGCTCCTCGCCGAGGCGCCCGGCGGGCGGCCCGTCCTCGACCACCTGGCCGACCGCTTCTACGGCGGCGATCCACTGGCCCTGCTGGACGCCTGCCTGTCGTTGCTGTTCGACTGGCAGACCACCCTGTTCGGCTACGGCATCGCGCTGGAGTCGCACCAGCAGAACGTCTCGCTGGTGCTGGGGCCGGGCAGTCTGCGGTTGCTGTTCAAGGACAACGACGGGCCCCGCATCAACGCCTCGCGGCTGTCGGCCGTACTGCCCGGGCCCTGGGGCTTCGACGACCCGCGGACCTTCACCGCCGGGGACGGTCCGGTCGCCGACGTGTTCGCCACCATCACGGTCCATCTGTGCGCGGGGGCCTACGCATTCGGTCTCGCCCGGCACCGGGACGCACTGCTGGCGCTCGTGCGCGAACGGCTCGCGGAGGCCGTCGACCGGCTCGGCGGTGACGCGGGCGCGGTCCTGCGGGCGCATGTCCTCGATGCGCCACGGCTACCGGTCAAGGCCATGGTCACGGCCGGCACGCTGCTGAGCAAGGAGCGCTCGGGTGCCGCGGACGTCAACAAGCACTACACGGACGGCCCCAACTACCTGCTGTCCGACGGGGGTTCCGCATGAGCGCCGAGACCCTGCGGATGCCGGGTACGGCGTTCACCCGCGGGCATGTGCATGCGGTCGCCGGCTGCTACTTCGTGGCGTCCTTCGCGGCGCTCGGGCTGCCGCCGTATCTCACCGAGATCCTCCCGGGGTTGGGGGATCGCCACGCCCGCTGGGCAGGGGTGCTGTACGTCGTGCCGACCGTGTTCGGTGCGCTGGGCGCGCCGCTGTGGGGACGGCTCGCCGACCGCTACGGCCGTAAACGACTCCTGCTGCGCGCCCAGTTGGGCCTGGCCGTGGCCTTCCTTCTCGCGGGCTGGGCGGACTCCCTGGCCACGTTCACCGTGGCGCTGGTGCTGCAGGGCATCCTGGGCGGCACGTTCGCCGCGTCCAACGGGTACCTGGGCGCCGCCCTTGAGGGGCCGGCCCTGTCCAAGGCGCTCACCTTGATGCAGGGCAGCGCGCGGGCCGCGCTGGTCGTGGCCCCGATCGTGGTCGGCTCGCTGTCGGGCTGGCTGTCCCCGCACCGCCAGTACGCCCTGCTCGCCGTACTGCCGCTGGGCGCTGCCCTGTTGCTCGCCGCGCTGCCCGAACCGGAGCCTGCCGCACAGGAGTCGGCGAACGCCCCCAAGACGACTTGCGCGGCCGAGCCGCCGCTGGTCTCCCTCAAGGCCCTGTACGCCTTGGAGTTCGCCTTCGTCTTCTCCACCGTCATCTCCTTCCCGTACCTCATCGCTCTCGTCGACGATCGTCTCCCGGGCACCTCACCGACCCTGTCCGGCGTGCTGTTCGCCCTCCCCCACCTGTGCTACCTGGTGTCGGCGCTGGCCGTGCACTCCGCCTTCCACAGCCGCCCCCGCACCGGGCTCGCGCTCGGCTTCGCCTTCATCGCGCTCGGGCTCGCCGGGCACGGGATCGCCGGCTCCCTGCCGACGCTGATCGCCGTACGGCTGCTGCTGGGCGCGGGCCTCACGCTCGGCCTGGTGTGTCTGTCGGTGCTGGCCGCCGACTGCGCCAAGGGCCGGGCGCCGGGCGGGATGTTCGGCTCGCTGGAGTTCTTCTCCAAGGCCGGCGCGGTCGCCGCAGGAGTGGCCGCGGCGGCGGGCAGCGCCCGCTTCGGCCCGGCCGCACCGGTGCTGACCGGCAGCGCGGCCGCCGCCGTCACCGTACTGGCCACTTTCCTCCCCCCGCTGACCCCCCGCACCCGCAGGAGCCGCTGATGCCCTCGCTGATCCGTCCGCAGACCTCGTCCGGGGGGACCGCCATCTCGCTTTGCCCGCCCGGGAGTACCGCAGCGCCCGCCGAGCTTCCCTCCGCCGACGACGCGGTGGCCCACACGCTCCTCAACTGCCTGCTGCGCGAGGTGTCGGGCCCCGAGCACCAGTCGGTCGTCGCCGACGGCCGGCTGCTGCTGCGGCTGCCCCGCCGCGGAGTGCTGCTGCGGGTCGCGCTGCGCCGCACCTCCCTGCTGGGCGCGCACCGGTTCAGCGGCCCCGTGAGCGAACAGGGCGAGGACGGCTGGTCGGAGGTGGACTGGCGGCGCCTGGCCGAGTACACGCACGACGAGCTGTCGCTGCGCACGGGCGTGCGCAACGAGGAGTTCCTGGAGCAGATCGCCTCCAGCCACGACGCCATCACCACCGCACTCGCCGCCACGCGTCCCGCCCGCCTCCCGGACGACCGGCTCTCCGCCTACCTGGCCTCCGAGCAGTCGCTGCTGTTCGGACACCGCTTCCACCCCACGCCCAAGGCCCGCACCGGCGACCCGCGCGCCTGGTCCGCGTACGCTCCCGAGGTCGGTGCCTCCTTCCCGCTGCGGCACCTCGCCGTCCGCGCCCACCTGATCGCCGAGGAGTCGGCGGACCCGTCGGCGACCGCCCCGCTGGACGGACTGCGCACGGACGTACCGGAGGGCTACCGGCTGCTGCCCGCCCACCCCTGGCAGTACGAGACGCTCAAGGCCCACCCGGCCCTGCGCGCCGCCCTCGACCGCGGCGACATCCTCGACCTGGGCCCCGGCGGGCAGCCCTTCACGGCCACCGCCTCGGTGCGCACCCTGTACGACGGGGAGACCTTCCTCAAGTTCAGCCTGAACGTCCGCATCACCAACTGCCTGCGCAAGAACAGCAGTTACGAGCTGTCCGGCGCCGTCGCCCTGACCGGCGTGCTGGCCCCGGCACTCGCCGACCTGGCCGACCGCTTCCCCGGCAGCGCCGTGCTGCGTGAGCCGGCCTACCGCACGCTGGCCCTGCCCGGCCCGGACGGCACCCCCGACCGCGACCTGTTCGAGGGGTTCGGCGTCATCGTCCGCGAGGGCCTGCCGCGCCGCCTCGCCCCGGGCACGGTCCCCCTGCTCGCGGCGGCCGTCGCCGACGAGTACCCGACCGGCGCCGCCCACATCTCCCGCCTCCTCGACGGAGCGGACGTCCGCACGACCCTCGCCTGGTGGTCCTCGTATCTCGACCTGCTCGTCCCACCCGTGCTCGCCGCCTACTTCGACCACGGCCTGGTCCTGGAACCCCACCTGCAGAACGTCCTGGTGTGCGTCGACGGCGACGGCATGCCCGCCCAGGTCCTCTTCCGCGACCTGGAGGGCACCAAGCTGGTCCCCGACCATCACGCCGACACGTTGGCCTCGCTGCCGCCCGACGTCGCGGGCCCCATGACGTACGACGCGCAGCGCGGCTGGGACAGGGTCGTGTACTGCTTGCTCGTCAACCACATTGCCGAGTTGCTCGCCGCCCTCGCCGACCTGCACCCGCAGGCGGAGGCGGCACTGTGGGCCCGGGTGCGGGCCACGCTCCAGACGTATGCCGACCGCCACGGCTGCCCGCCGAGGCTCGCCGCCCTGCTCGCCGGGGTGCCGCTGCCCGCCAAGGCCAACCTGCTGACCCGCTGGGAACGCAAGGCGGACCGGGACGCCGGCTACGTCCGGCTGCCGTCCCCGCTCGCCGAGGACATCCTGCGCGACACGACCGGGAGCACCCGATGACCGACCCGACGCCCGCGGTCCGCGACCGCGTCCTGTCCCTGGCCTGCGCCGAACTGCCCGCGTACATCTACGACTTGGCGGCCCTGCGTGCCCATGCCGCCGCCGTCCGGGCCGCACTGCCCGAGCGGGTCGAGGTGTACTACGCCGCCAAGGCCAACCCGGAGCCGGAGGTCCTCGGCACGCTCGGCCCGTACGTCGACGGCTACGAGGTCTCCTCGGGCGGTGAACTCGCCCACGTCGCCAAGGCGGTCCCGGACCGGCCGCTCGCCTTCGGCGGTCCCGGCAAGACGCCGGACGAGGTGCGGGCCGCACTGGAGCTCGGCGTCGACCGGTTCCATGTGGAGAGCGAGTACGAGCTGCGCATGCTGGCCGAGCTGGCGCGGACGTGCGCGCCGGGGCGGCGGGTGGCGGTGCTGGTTCGCGTCAATCTTCCGGTCGCGGACGGGGCGCTGGCGGGCAGCTCCCTGGCGATGGGGGGCCGTCCGACCCCGTTCGGCCTGGACCCGGCACAGGCCGTCGACGTCATCCGGGCGCTCGCCGACGGGACGTACCCGCATCTCGAACTGCGAGGCGTGCACGCGCACTTGGCCAGTGGCCTGGAGGCGGCGGAACAGCTGGCGGTGGCCGAATCCGTGGTGTCCTGGGCGACGGGCCTCGGTGTTCCGCTCGCCGAGGTCAACGTCGGCGGCGGCATGACCGTCGACTACACGGACCCGGAGCGCCGCTTCGACTGGTCCGGGTACGGCAGCGGTCTCGCCCGTCTGACCGAGGCACACCCTGAGCTGACTCTGCGCATCGAGCCGGGGCGGGCGCTGACGGCGTACTGCGGCTGGTACGCCACCGAGGTGCTGGACGTGAAGCGCAGTCACGGCGAGGAGTTCGCGGTGGTCCGCGGTGGCACCCACCACCTGCGGACCCCGGCGACGAAGGGGCACGACCAGCCCTGCTCCGTGCTGAAGGTGGATGCCTGGCCGCACCCGTGGCCGCGGTCGGCCGCCGAAGGCGAGCGAAGCGAGATGGGGGTCTCCCCGGACGAGGACTGCGGGAAGGTCACCCTCGCCGGGCAGCTGTGCACACCGAAGGACGTCCTGGCGCGCCGAGTACCCGCGCCGGGGCTCAGGGCCGGCGACCGGGTGGTGTTCTCGCTGGCGGGCGCCTATGCGTGGAACATCTCCCACCACGACTTCCTGATGCACCCCCGGCCGGGTTTCCACTTCCTCAACCCTTCAACCGCAGGGCTGTGATCAGGTCCCCGGCACAGTCACCGGCACAGCGAAAGGGCCGCCCCGAGAGGGGCGGCCCTTTCGCTGTGGGGGGAGGTTTCGATGCGGCGTCGGCGTGTTACAGGGCCCCAGGCAGCCCGCCGGCGGCTCCCATGCGGGCGACCCGGTCCAGCTGCTCGAGGTTGTTGAGGCGGTTCAGGTGCTGCAGCTGCTCGGAGGGGCGCGGCACCTGGGCCCTGCGCTCCGCGGGGATTCCGCTCTGGGCGAGCGAGTCGAGCGTGGAGATCGGGTTGAGCTCGCTCGCGTCCTTGTTCTGGATGGTCGCGTCGGACGCACAGGCAAGCGGCGCGGCAAGGGCGGTGATTCCTGCGGCGAGACCAACGGCAGCGACGATACGTCGTGTTGAGATCATGCTTCCCACAACGGCACCGGGCCTGCGGCGGTCACGGCCGCGCCACGCCACTCACCCATCAGGGGCAGTGCTCCGGCTGCGCTTGCCGAGCCTGCCGCGGCGGAGGAGTCTCGGAGGAGAGGTCCTTCGCGGCCCGCAGCTCCTCGGGTCGCGGCCCTCGAAGGAGGTCATCATGGGCACCACGGCAACTCCCGGCTTCAACGCCGACACCCTGCGCAAGGGGGTCGAAGGACACACTGCGGCGGATCTTCTGTCGCTCTATGCGGACGACGCGCAGATACGCATCGTGGACCGCAACACCCAGCCCAGCCAGCCCAAGGTTCTGCGCGGTCGCCAGGAGATCGGCGCAATGTTCGAGGACATCTACAGCCGTGACATGACGCACAAAATGGACCAGTGCATCGTTCAGGGCGACCATGCCGCCTACAGCCAGTCCTGCCAGTACTCGGACGGGACCCGGGTCCTGGCCGAGTCGATGATCACGCTGCGCGACGGAAAGATCACCGATGAGGTCCTGATCCAGGCATGGGACGAGTAGGAGGCAGAACCGCGAGGGTCCAGGTCACCACCCGGTTGACCTGGACCTTCTCGGCCCGTGCGGCACTGGGACGGGTGCGTCCGGCCCGGCCTCGGACGGGCACGGCACAACAGCTGGCGCTGGTGGCTCTGCTGCGGTCGGTGCTGAGATCGAGACGGTCACGCCCGCTTCGTACTGCGCGAAGACGGCGTGTCCTGCACCGGTGAGAGCGGCTCCTGACCGCCGTGGCGGCTCGGTTACTCTGAGGGCGGGCCGTGACTGGCGCTGAGGTGGAGCACCACCGGGGAGCGGCCACGCGGAGTCGATGCCGTGCGCCTGGGCGATCCGTCAAACCAGCCCAGGAGTGGATCATGTCGCAGGCCCGGCTCATGGATGGCACCTCTCTTGCCCGGCGCATCGTCGACGACACCGCCAAGCGGGCGGCCGACCTCACCCACCGGACCGGAACGGCGCCCTGTCTGGCCACGGTTCTGGTCGGCGAGGACCCCGCCTCCGTCACCTACGTCCGGATGAAGCGGAACCGCTGCCGCAAGGCCGGTATCGAGTCGCGCCAGGTGGAACTTCCCGCCGCCACGACCACCGAGGAACTCGTCGACACCCTGCGCTCGCTGTCGAGCGACCCGGGCGTGCACGGCATTCTGCTGCAGCACCCGATGGGCGAGCACATCGACGAGCGGGCCGCGTTCGAGGCGATCGCGCCCGAGAAGGACGTCGACGGCGTCACCTTCGCGTCCTTCGCGACGATGAGCTTCGGCCTGCCCGGCTTCGTGTCGTGCACGCCGGGCGGGATCATGCGGCTGCTCGACGAGTACGACGTCGAGCCGTCCGGGAAGCGGGCCGTGGTCGTGGGCCGCAGCGCCATCCTCGGCAAGCCGGCCGGCATGCTGCTGCTCGCCCGCGACGCGACGGTGACGTACTGCCACTCCCGTACCCGGGACCTGTCCTCGGTCGTACGGGAGGCGGACATCGTGGTCGCCGCCGTGGGGCGGCCGCGGTTGATCCGGGGCGAGGACCTCAAGCCCGGCGCGGTCGTGATCGACGCCGGCTACAACCCCGGCAACGTCGGTGACGTCGACTTCGACTCCGCCGTGGAGCGGGCCGGTCTGATCACTCCGGTGCCGGGCGGTGTCGGTCCCATGACGATCGCCACGCTGCTGGAGCAGACCGTCGAGGCCGCCGCCCGGCAGCTCGGGGTGTGATCAGCGCATCCAGGCGCTGTACGACTCGACGTCGCCGGCTTTGACGCCGTATTCGTGCTCGGGCTTGGTGAAGACGGTCTCCAGGCCGAGGACGGCACCGGTGGACGGCTGCATGATCAGCATTCGGCGGTAGCCGGCGCCCTCGTACTCGTACGCCTGGCCGCGCCGCCCGAGCCGGTCCGTGACCTGGCCGACCGGCCGCAGTCCCTCGGTGCCCGCGAGGAGCCCGGCCAGCGTCGCGGACTCGCGGGCGCCGAGGGTCCAGTGGTCGAGCAACACCGCGACTGCGTCGAGGAGTTCGGGGGTAGTCAGCCGGGTGTGGGTGTACGCGGCCTCCTGGAGGTAGGCCCGCAGCCGCGCCGGGTCGTTCGGCGGCGGCGACTCGGGCGGCGCGTCGCTCCAGCTGGGCGGATAGGTCTGCCTGCTGATGACGTGGCCGTCCTCGACCAGGTGCGGATCGCCGCCGTCGTCGCGGAGCACCGGCCGGCCGGGGTGTTGCGGGTCGGTCGCCACGACGAGCTCGGTATGACTGCCGTCGGCCTTCCAGCGCACGACGCGCTCCTCCGGGAGCGTCACGGGGGGCTTGGCGTCGCTCATGCCCATGCTCCAGGACTGCACATGCGTACCCTTGCGCAGCTGCGGCGCACTCTCCGCCGTGGCCTGGCGCTGCGCGCGGTCGGCCAGTTCCTGAAGAGGTACGGGGGTGGAGTCGGCCTGGACGACCAGCGGGCGGGGCGCCGCGACCGCGGGGGTGGTGCTCGGGCCGCCGAGCAGCAGCGTCAGCGCGGTCGCGGCGACGACGGCGGTGGCCGCGAGGCTCCAGACAACCCGGGTGCGGCGGCGGCCCTTGGGGCGTTCGTGCAGCAGCCGGTTGAGCCGGCGTTCGGCGTCGTGGTCGAGGGGGCCGTCGCCGTAGTGGGGGCCGTCGACGGGCACCGGGTTGGCGCGACGCAGGAGTTCGAGTTCGTCAGCCATGGCCGTGTTCCTTCGAGGGGGTCGCGTCGGCGGAGGTCGCGGTGGGGCGCGAAGGCCCCATGCGGTCTATCTCGGCTCTCAGCCGGCGCCGGGCGCGGTGCAGCCGCATCGATGCGGCCCTTGTGCCGCAGCCGAGGGCGACGGCGACCTCGTCCACGCCCAGTTCCTCCCATGCCGTCAGGCGCAGCACCTCCTGGTCGGCCTCGGACAGGCGGCCCAGGGCGTCGTGCACCCAGGCGCCCGGGGTGTCCGCGTCGGGGCTCGCCACGATCTGCCGGCCGTGCGCGGTCTCGTCGTTGCCCAGCCGGTCGACCAGCCGGCGGCGCCGCCCGTAGCCGCGTACCGCGTTCGCCAGGCAGTTGCGTGCCACGCCGTACAGCCAGGGCAGCGGGGACCCGGGCAGGTCGGCCCGGCGTCGCCAGGCGACCGTGAACACCTCCGCCACCACTTCCTCCACCTCGCTGGTCCGCCCGTCCAGTCGCCGCGCGACATAGCGGCTGACCGCCCAGTAGTGCTCGCGATAGGCAGCGGCGAAGATCTCGTCGTTGCTCATGTCCCGTTCGTGTCCGGCACCATCCGGATCGTCACACCCGTTTCCGTGATTCTCCTCGCGTCACTTGAGTGTGACCGGCGTGCCCGGACCGGACACAGGCGGGGCATGAGGCACCTCAAGTGGCTGACGACCACTGATCACAAGACGATCGGAACGCTGTATCTGGTCACGTCGTTCGCGTTCTTCCTGGTCGGCGGTGTGATGGCGCTGCTCATGCGCGCCGAGCTGGCCCGTCCGGGCCTGCAGATCATGTCGAACGAGCAGTTCAACCAGGCGTTCACGATGCACGGCACGATCATGCTGCTGATGTTCGCGACGCCGCTGTTCTCGGGCTTCGCCAACTGGATCATGCCGCTGCAGATCGGCGCCCCGGATGTGGCCTTCCCCCGGCTGAACATGCTGGCGTACTGGCTCTATCTCTTCGGCTCGACCATCGCCGTCGGCGGCTTCCTCACCCCGCAGGGCGCGGCCGACTTCGGCTGGTTCGCCTACTCCCCGCTGTCGGACGCCGTCCGCAGCCCGGGCATCGGCGCCGACCTGTGGATCATGGGTCTGGCCTTCTCCGGCTTCGGCACGATCCTCGGTGCGGTCAACTTCATCACCACCATCATCTGCATGCGCGCGCCCGGCATGACCATGTTCCGCATGCCGATCTTCACGTGGAACGTGCTGCTGACCGGTGTTCTCGTGCTCCTGGCCTTCCCGGTGTTGGCCGCGGCCCTGTTCGCCCTGGAGGCGGACCGCAAATTCGGTGCGCACGTCTTCGACGCGGCCAATGGCGGCGCCCTGCTGTGGCAACACCTCTTCTGGTTCTTCGGCCATCCGGAGGTGTACATCATCGCGCTGCCGTTCTTCGGCATCATCAGCGAAGTGATCCCGGTGTTCTCCCGCAAGCCGATGTTCGGCTACATGGGCCTGATCGGCGCGACCATCGCCATCGCGGGTCTGTCGGTGACCGTGTGGGCCCACCACATGTACGTCACCGGCGGTGTACTGCTCCCGTTCTTCTCCTTCATGACGTTCCTCATCGCCGTCCCGACCGGCGTGAAGTTCTTCAACTGGATCGGAACGATGTGGAAGGGGTCCCTGTCCTTCGAGACCCCGATGCTCTGGGCGACGGGCTTCCTGGTCACGTTCGTCTTCGGCGGCCTGACCGGCGTGATGCTCGCCTCGCCGCCGCTGGACTTCCCGACCTCCGACACCTACTTCGTCGTCGCCCATTTCCATTACGTCATCTTCGGCACCGTCGTGTTCGCGATGTTCTCCGGATTCCATTTCTGGTGGCCCAAGTTCACCGGCAAGATGCTCGACGAGCGCCTCGGGAAGATCACCTTCTGGACGCTGTTCATCGGCTTCCACGGCACCTTCCTGGTCCAGCACTGGCTGGGTGTGAACGGAATGCAGCGGCGGATTCCCGACTATCTGGCGGTGGAGGGCCTGACGACGCTCAACACGGTGTCGACGATCTTCTCTTTCCTCCTCGGAATGTCGTTCCTGCCGTTCTTCTACAACGTCTGGAAGACCGCGCAGTACGGCGAGAAGGTCGAGGTCGACGACCCGTGGGGCTACGGCCGCTCCCTGGAGTGGGCGACCTCCTGCCCGCCCCCGCGGCACAACTTCACCGCACTCCCCCGGATCCGCAGCGAATCTCCGGCATTCGACCTGCACCACCTTCAGGATGCGGCACCGCAGAGGGAGTTGACGGCGCCATGAGCAGTGAGGACGCGCAGGTGCTCCTCAACGAGATCGAGGGGCACCTGCTGATCGCCGCGGCCCGCGATGAGGGCCGTACGGCCGCCGCGCGTTTCAGTGCCCCCTTCGACTGGCTGACGCAGTCTCAGCGGGAGGAGGTGGAGCGCCGTTTCGAGGCGGAGTACCTCGCGGTCGCCCGCGCCTCGTGGCGGCGCACGGCGGAGCGCGCCCACGAGGTGCGGGAGGAATACGAGGACGCCTACCGCGACCTGCGGCGCCGCCTGCTGGCCGGCTGGCTGCTGGCGTGCGCCGCGGTCGTGGCAGTCGGCGTCCTGTTGCTGCCGCTCGCCTAGGCCGGGGTTACGACAGCGTCCATTTCTGGTTGTCGCCCGTTCCGCAGGACCACAGCACCATGGAAGTGCCGTTGGCCGTGCCGTTGTTGTAGGCGTCGAGGCAGAGGCCGGCGTTGACGTTGGTGATGGTGCCGTCGCTGTTGACGTTCCACTTCTGGTTGTTCTGGCCGTTGCAGTCCCAGATGACGACCTTGGTTCCGTTGGTCGTGCCCTGGTTGTAGGCGTCGAGGCACTTGTTGCCGTACACCACGAGTTCCTTGCGGGAGGTGTACGTCCAGGCCTGGTTCTGGCCGCCGTTGCAGTCCCACAGCTCGGCCTGGGTGCCGTTGGTGATCGTGTTGTTGTAGATGTCCAGGCAGCGTCCGGACTGCTTGCCGACGACCTGGGAGCCGCCTGCACCCGGCAGAGGTCTGACGGTGATCGAGTCGAGGGCCGGGGCGCCCGAGAAGGTGAGCGAATTGGCGGAGCCCTTGGACAGACCGACCTGGACCGAGATCGTGCCCGGGCTGGAGCCCGTCGGCGGGAAGGAGACCGTGGTGGCGCCCTGGCCGTTGACCTTGAGGGTGCCGGTGCGGGCGCTGGAGGTGTTGTTGGTGTACGAGACGTCGACGACCTTGATACCGGTGTTCCCGGCGACCACGCCCGAGAAGCCGGAGGTACCGGTGTACGTGCTGCCGGCCGCCTCCGTCCCGCCGGTGACCGACAGCATGACCGAGCCGCCCGCCGGAACACTGGTGGTGTAACTGGTGCCGTACGAACCGACATTGGCCCGCGCCCACAGGTCACGCACGGTCGCGGACGCGTTCGTCAGACCGAGGTCGGACCAGCGGACGGTGATGTTCTGGGCGGAGGAGGTGCGGTTGAGGAGGACGACGGCACGGTTGCCGGTGCCGGCGAGGACCTTGCCGTACACCTGCAGCCCGGTCGTGTCCTCGGCGACCTTCACGCCCTGGAGACCGCGCGAGTCCTGGTCGACGCCGATGACCTCGGGGTTCTTGAGGATGCCGGCGGTCTCCGACGTCATCGTGGCGAGGTTGTTGCCGGCCAGGAGCGGCGCGCCGGAGATGGCCCACAGGTTCATGTGGGTGCGGTTCTGGGCGGCGGTGAAGCCGTCCATGCCGACCATCAGCATGTCCGGGTCGTTGTAGTAGCCGGTGTGCTGGGCCGTCGGGTGCAGGGTCTGGTCGAAGTTGGACAGCAGGTTCGTCATCGACGGGGAGTTGCCGTAGTAGATGATGTCCGTGCTGGTGCGCCACATGGGGGCCTGGCCCGGCGCCCAGTTCCAGGGATTCTGCTTGCCCCAGTTGCAGATCGAGAGGGTGAGCGGGCGGCCGGTGGTGGCCGTCGCCTTCGCGACCGAGTCGCTGATGGACTGGTACGCCGTCGCGGCGTCGAGTCCCTCGACGTCTCCGCCGCACCAGTCGACCTTGACGAAGTCGAAGCCCCACTTGGAGAACTGGAGCATGTCCTGGTCGTAGTGGCCCTCGCTGCCGGTGTTCGGGGCGGCGGGGCGGCCGGTCGGGTAGTAGTAGCCGCAGCCGTTCTTGCCGGCGTCGGTGTAGATGCCGGCCTTGAGGCCCTTGCTGTGGATGTAGTCGGCGATGGCGCTCATCCCGCCGGGCCACTCACTGGTGTCGACGGTGATGTTGCCGTCGCTGTCGCGGCTGCCCTGCCACCAGCCCTCGTCGATGTTGATGTACTTGTAGCCGGCCGCCGGCAGCCCCGCCGCGACGAACGCGTCGACCTGCTGCTTGATGACGTTGTAGTCGATCTTGGCGGCGAAGCTGTTCCAGGAGGCCCAGCCCATGGGGGCGGTGGGCACGGCTATCTGACGGGTCGTCGCCGCCTGGGCGGGGCCGGGTGCCGCGAACAGGAGTGCGGCGGCCGCGGTGACGGCGAGGGCGAGGAGGCGTACGGCGGCGGCTCTGCAGCGGCCTGCGAGACCTCTGCGGGTCGAGCGCGGAGGGGGGTACATGCGGCTCCGTTCATTCGACATATCGAACGAGGATCGGTGATCCGAACGCGTTGCGCGCCGAAAGTAGAGCCCAGTGAGCGTCAAGTCAACGGAAGCGACAGTCGCGAAGTGGCCTTTCTCGACGGGGCGTTCTCGCTGAAATGCGTACGGCGGCGCCATACTGGCCGTCGTGCGCGTAGCGATCATGACAGCGGGATCCCGGGGCGACGTCGCCCCGTACACCGGACTCGGACACGGGCTCTCCCGTGCCGGGCACGAGGTCACTCTGGTGACACATGCCCGTTTCGAGCCGCTCGTGGCCGGGTCGAAGATCCGTTTCCATCCGCTGCCCGTGGACCCGCGGGCGGAACTGGAGTCCTCGCGGGGGCGGGGGCTGCATCGCAGCGCGACCGGTGTGGGCAAGCTGGTACGGGTGGTCGCGATGGCGCGGGCGCTGGTCGGGCGGATGACGGACGACCTGGTGGCAGCCGCCCGGTCGAGCGACATGCTGCTGCTGTCCGGTTCGGTGGGGCCGCTGGGGCACACCATCGCGGAGGGCCTGTCCCTGCCCTACCTGGACGTGCCCCTCCAACCCCTCGCTCCCACACGGGAGTTCGGGCCGCCGATGCTGGGTGTCCGCTCGCTGGGAGCAGTGGGCAACCGGATCGCCGGGCACGCGGTGAGCCTGGCCGTGGAGCAGGTCTTCGCCGGGGCGCTGCCTGCGGTACGGGAGCGACTGGGGCTGCCCCGTGTCAGTGCCGCCACGGCATGGCGGGCGCGGGAGCGGCAGGGGCGGCCGGTGCTGCACGGATTCAGCCCGCTGGTGGTGCCGCGCCCGGACGACTGGCGGCCGGGCCTGTCGGTGACCGGATACTGGTGGCCGTACGACGCAGAGCCCCAACTCCCTTCTCCTGTTCGGGACTTCCTCGACGCGGGGCCGGCACCCGTCTACGTGGGCCTGGGCAGCGCGACCGTGCCCGATCCCGAGCGGCTCAGCGCCTGCATCGTGCGCGCCCTGCGCCGGGCCGGCCTCCGCGGAGTGATCCAGCGCGGCTGGGCCGGCCTCGGGGCCTGCGGCGACGACATGCTGACCGTCGACGACATCCCGCACTCCGCGCTCTTCCCCCGCATGGCCGCCGTGGTCCACCACGCGGGCGCGGGCACCACGGCGGCGGGTCTGCGCGCAGGGGTACCGGCCGTACCGGTACCGATCCAGTTCGACGAGGGCTTCTGGTCCGCCCGCCTGGTCTCCCTGGGCGTCGCCCCACGCACCCTGCCGCTGCGTCACCTCACCCCCGACACGCTGGCCACGGCACTGATGCGTGCCACCAGAGACCCGGCGTTCGCGCGGCGCGCGGAGACGCTGGGGGCACGCATCCGCGGGGAGGACGGGGTGGCGCCGGTGCTGGCGGCGGTGGATCGGTGGGGTGGTTAGGACCGGTCTCGGCGGTCCGGGGCCGGCACGGGCCGAGAGGGTTGGCCCGGGGGTTGCACCACCCGAGTGCAACCCCGCCGTCGGGACGGCCACGAGCGCCGTCCGCGCGGGTGGCGGGGTGAGCCCCGTTCATGACTCCTTGCGCTGCTGAAGAACGCCGGGATGCGCGCCGAGCACGCGGTCCAGCGCAGGCTCGACGCGATCGCCGCTGCGCTGCTCGAAATGCACTGGGGCGACCGAAGCGAGGAGTTCGAGGACCTGAGGAATGCGATCCGGATGGAGCAAGAGACCTGACGCCGGACCACGAAACGCCGCCGTGGTCCTTCTCGCCCTCCCGCATACCGACGATCATCCGCGTCATGGACATCTTGCTCGTCGCCAGCGCGTTCAACAGCCTGTGCCAGCGTGTGTACGCGGAACTGTCCGACGAAGGGCACCAGGTGGACGTCGTGCTCGCCTCCCACGGCTCCGAAGCGATCCGGACCGCCGTTCACGAAGCCCGCCCTGAACTGATCATCGCCCCGATGCTGAAGACGGCGCTGCCGGAGGACATCTGGCAGGAGCACACCTGCCTCATCGTGCACCCGGGGCCGCCCGGCGACCGCGGCCCGTCCTCCCTGGACTGGGCGATCGCCGAGGGCGCCTCGCACTGGGGGGTGACGGTGCTGCAGGCCGAGTCGGCCATGGACGCGGGCGCCGTGTGGGCGGCCGAGCCCTTCCCGGTGCCGCCCGTCGGCAAGAGCGACCTGTACCGGGGCGAGGCCTCCGACGCCGCCTCGACCGCCGTCCGGCTGGCGGTACGGCGGTACGCCGACGGATCGTTCAAGCCGCAGCCGCAGAGCGATCCCGCGATCCGGGTGGTGTGGCGCGACTTCTTCCGCCGGGAGCAGCGAAGGATCGACTGGGAGAACGACACGACTCAGACGGTCCTGCGCAAGCTCCGCGGGGCCGATTCCCAGCCGGGAGTCCTGGACGAACTCTGCGGCCAGGAGGTGTTCCTGCACGGCGGGCATTTCGAGGACCGGCTGCACGGACACCCCGGGCAACTGCTCGCGACGCGTGCCGGGGCGGTCTGCCGGGCCACCCGGGACGGGTCGGTGTGGATTCCGGAGCTGCGACCCCGCAAGGCCTCCGGCGACCCCGCGCCGTTCCGCCGTCCGGCGGCCTCCGTGCTCGCCTCCCTCCCGGCCCCGTCGCTGCCGGAGACCGCGGCACCGCTCGAATTGGCCCCCGGCAGGACCACTTGGAGCGACATCCGCTACCGGCAGCACGGCGACATCGGATTCCTGAGCTTCTCCTTCCCCGGCGGGGCGATGAGCACCGGGCACTGCCGCCGGCTGCTGGCCGCCTACCGGTACGCGCTCACCCGCCCCACCTCGCTGCTGGTGCTCGGCGGAGCCCGCGACTTCTTCTCCAACGGCATCCATCTCAACGTCATCGAGGCGGCCGCCGACCCCGCGGGCGAGTCCTGGTCCAACCTCAACGCCATGGACGACCTGGTCGAGGCGGTGCTGCGCACCACGGACCGGATGGTGGTGGCGGCGCTCGGCGGCAACGCCGCGGCCGGCGGTGTCATGCTCGCCCTGGCCGCCGACGAGGTGTGGTGCCGCACCGGCGCCGTCCTCAACCCGCACTACCGGCGGATGGGCCTTTACGGGTCGGAGTTCTGGACGTACACGCTGCCGCGCCGTGTCGGAACCGACACGGCCCTGCAACTGACCACCGAGGCATTGCCGGTGAGCGCCGCGCGCGCCGCACGGATCGGGCTGGTGGACCGTCTGGTGGAGGCCCCGGCACAGGGGTTCACCGCCGAGACCGAACGGTTGGCGGCCGAACTCGCCAGCGACCCGGACCTCCCGCAGCGGATCGCCGCGAAGGCCGCGGCACGCCAGGCGGACGAGGCACGGCAGCCGCTCGCGGAGTACCGCCGGGACGAACTCGCCCGTATGCGTGCCATCTTCTTCGATCCGCAGGCCCCGTACCACGCCCTGCGTTCCGCCTTCGTCCGCAAGCTGCCGAACGGCGAGACACGGCCCCTGGCCCCGGCCGGCGACCAGGTCGCCGGGGGTGACCGGTGACGCGGTCCGGTACCCGCCTGCTGGTGGCGGGCGTCGGCAACATCTTCCTTGCGGACGACGCCTTCGGCCCCGAGGTGATCCGAGCCCTGGACCGGCGGCCGCTGCCTCCCGAGGCCCGGGTACGGGACTTCGGCATCCGCGGCATGGATCTCGCGTACGAACTGCTGGACGGCTACGACACGGCCGTCCTGGTCGACGCGGCCGCGCGGGGGCACCGGCCGGGCACCCTGTCGCTGATCGAGCCGGAACTGCCCGACGACACCGTGGATGCCGCTCCGCCCGAGGCCCATGGCATGGATCCGGCCAAGGTGCTGGCCCTGGCCGCCCACCTGGGCGACGAGCCGCTGCCGCGCGTCCTCGTTCTCGCCTGCGAGCCCGAGGTGCGGCCACGCGGCGACGAGGACATCGTCCCGGGCATCAGCGCACCGGTTCGCGAGGCGGTCGACAGGGCCGTCACAGCCCTGCACACGCTGGTCCCGGCACTGCTCGCCGACCCCGCGGCCACGCCTTCGTTGAGCCGCCCGGACGAATCCACGGACCCGTCCGCGGCCGAGGTCCCGCTCCCGGTGGCCGGCGGCGTCGAGGATCGGTGACGCACCGACACCCACTCCGTCGAACGACCGCGAGGAGCAGCGCCCATGTGCGAGTCCATGGACGACGTCACCCAGGCCGTCCTCGCGAAGAACGACGGCCTGGCCGCGAGCCTGCGCGAGGAACTGGGCCGGCGTGGGGTCGGCGTCGTCAACCTGCTGTCCAGCCCGGGCAGCGGCAAGACGGAACTGCTCGGGAAGGTGCTGGCCCTGGCGGTGGAGCGGCGCATCCCGGTGGCCGCGCTCACCGCCGACCTGGCGACCGAGAACGACGCCCACCGGCTCGCCCGCTCGGGGGCGCCGGTGAAACAGCTGCTGACGGACGGGCTGTGCCATCTGGAGGCCCGGCAGCTCCGCCGCCATGTGGAGAGCTGGCTGCCCGCGGACACCGCGGTGCTGTTCGTGGAGAACGTCGGCAACCTCGTCTGCCCGGCGGCCTACGACCTCGGCGAGAGCCTGCGGATCGTCCTGATGGCGGTCACGGAGGGCGAGGACAAGCCGCTGAAGTACCCGACGGCCTTCGGCTCCGCCCATCTGGTCGTGCTCACCAAGACCGATCTGGCCGAGCCCGCCGGTTTCGACGAGGCCGCCTTCGCCGCCCATGTGCAGCGGGTCAACCCCGGGGTGGAGGTCGTACGGTCCTGCGCCCGCAGTGGCGACGGCGTCGCCACCGTGCTGGAGCGGGTGCTCGCCGCGCGGGACGGGGCCCCTGTACACCGGCCCCCTCTCGCGCCGCACCCGCACGGCCACGAGCACGAGCACGCGCAGCAGACCACGGGCCCTGCTGCCAGCCGCGTCTCGTGACCGCTCCGGCAGCGCAGGCCGTGCGCCGCCGTGTCGTCGTGCGCGGCACCGTGCAGGGCGTGGGCTTCCGCCCCTTCGTGCACCGCCTGGCCACCGATCTCGCGCTGGCCGGGTTCGTGAGCAACACGGCCGGCGGCGTACTCATCGAGGTGGAGGGCCCGCCGGACGGTGTCGCCCGTTTCTGCGGCCTGCTGGCCACGGAGCCTCCACCCCTGGCCGCCGTCACCGCCGTCGGCGTCGAGGACCTGCCCGCCACGGGCGCGGACGACGCCTTCACCATCCGCGCCACCGAACGGTCCGCGGGCCGCACGCTGCTCCCGCCCGACACGGCGACCTGCCCCGACTGTCTGCGGGAACTCGCCGATCCGGCCGACCGCCGCCACCGGCACCCGTTCGTCACGTGCACCCACTGCGGCCCCCGCTTCACCATCGCCACGGGGATGCCCTACGACCGGGCGGTCACCACGATGACCGGCTTCCCGATGTGTCCCGCATGCGCCCGGGAGTACGGCGACCCCGCCGACCGCCGCTTTCACGCCCAGCCCGTCGCCTGCCCGGACTGCGGTCCCCGGCTGCGCCTGGTGCCTGCGGCCGACAGCGGGATCCGTCCTGCGCGGGACGGCGACGCCCTGGTGGAGGCCCGGGCCCTACTGGCGGCCGGACGCATCCTCGCCGTCAAGGGCCTCGGCGGCTATCACCTGGCGTGCGACGCCACCGACGCACGAGCCGTCGACACACTGCGCACCCGGAAGGAGCGCGGTGGCAAGCCGTTCGCGGTGATGTGCGCGGACCTCGACACCGTGGAGAAGATCGCCCTGCTCTCCGCGGCCGAGCGCACGGCACTCACCAGCGCCCGCCGCCCCATCGTCCTGCTGCGCCCGCGGACACCGGCCCAGCACCTGCGCCTCGCTCCCGGTGTGTGCCCGGGCAGCCCGCAGCTCGGCGTGATGCTGCCGTACACGCCCGTGCACGTCCTGCTGTTGGGGCTGCCCGGTGATCCGCCGGGCCCACGTGTACTGGTCATGACCAGCGGCAACCGGTCGGGGGAACCGATCGTCACGGACGACGAGGAGGCGCTGACCCGGCTGGACGGGCTGGCCGACGCCTGGCTTGCCCACGACCGGGCGATCGCCTCACCGTGCGACGACTCCCTGCTGCGGGTGCGCGGCGACGGCAGCGAGCAGGTGCTGCGGCGGTCCCGGGGGTATGTGCCCCGCCCACTGCGGCTGCCGGTCGCCGTGCGGCCCGCGCTCGCGGTGGGCGGCGACCTCAAGAACGCGCTGTGCGTCGGCGAGGGCGACCAGGCCTGGCTCGGCCCGCACATCGGCGACATGGGGGACCTGACCACGCTGGCGGCCGCCGAGCGCGCGGAGGGGCACATCCGGCGGCTGAGCGGCGTCAACCCCGAACTCGTCGCAGCGGACCGGCACCCCGGCTACCACTCGGCCCGCTGGGCCCGCCGACGCGCGGCCGAACTATCCCGGCGCACACCGGTGTTCGTCCAGCACCACCACGCGCACCTCGCCTCCGCGATGGCCGAGCACGGCCTCGACGGCACCACACCCGTGATCGGCGTCGCCTTCGACGGCACCGGCTACGGCGACGACGGCACCGTCTGGGGCGGCGAGATCCTCCTCGCCGACTACGCGCGTCACCGGCGCTTCGCCCACCTCTCCCCCGCCCCGCTGCCCGGCGGAGATGCCGGGGTCGCCAACCCGTGCCGTCTGGCCCTGGCCCGGCTGTGGGCCGCGGGTCTGCGGTGGGACGCGGATCTGCCCTGCGTCGCCGCCTGCTCGGCTACGGAACTGACCCTCCTGGAACAGCAGTTGGCGCGCGGGGTGGCCTGCGTGGCGACCTCCAGCATGGGCCGGCTCTTCGACGCGGTGTCCTCCCTGGTGGGTGTGTGCCACCGCGCGGGATACGAGGCCCAGGCGGCTCTGGAGCTGGAGGCAGCGGCTGCTTCGGCCCGGGACGCCGACACCTCGGCGTACGCCTTCGGTATCGGCTCCGGCATGTGCGACCCGGCACCGGTGCTCGGCGCACTGGTGGCCGACCTGCGGCGCGGCACCCCTGCCCCCGTGCTCGCCGCGCGCTTCCACCGCGGCGTCGCCAGGGCCGTCCTGGAGATCTGCCGGCTCGCGCGCCGGGACACCGGCCTGGCCACGGTCGCCCTCAGCGGCGGGGTCTTCGCCAACGCGCTGCTGGAGGAGGAGTGCACGCGGCTGCTGGCCGAGGACGGCTTCATGGTGCTGCGGCACGGTGAAGTCCCCCCGAACGACGGCGGACTGGCCCTTGGACAACTCGTGGTCGCGGCGCACGAACGACAAAAGGAGTGACCCATGTGTTTGGCAGTGCCCGGCAAGGTCGTGGCCATCGACGACAGTGCCGACCCGCTCACCGGGCTGATCGACTTCGGCGGTGTGCAGAAACAGGCGTGTCTGGAGTACGTGTCGGACGTGCGGGTGGGTGAGTACGTCATCGTCCACGTCGGGTTCGCGCTCCAGCGCCTGGACGAGGAATCGGCTCTGGCCTCCCTGCAGCTCTTCGAGGAACTGGGGCTGCTGGAGGAGGAGTTCGGCGACGCCTGGGAGCAGGCGTCGCGGGATGCGGGAGTCGCCGCCGTGACCGAGGAACCCCGAGAGAGCGAGGCCCGGTGAAGTACATCGACGAGTTCAACGATCCCGATCTGGCCCGGCGGCTGCTGGACGAGATCCGCGCCACCGCCACCCGGCCGTGGGCCCTGATGGAGGTGTGCGGGGGGCAGACCCACTCCATCATCCGGCACGGCATCGACCAACTGCTGCCGGAGCAGGTGGAGTTGATCCACGGGCCAGGCTGCCCCGTGTGCGTGACCCCGCTGGAGGTCATCGACAAGGCGCTGGAGATCGCCGCGCGTCCCGGGGTGATCTTCTGCTCCTTCGGCGACATGCTCCGGGTTCCGGGCACGGACCGGGACCTGTTCCGGGTCAAGGGCGAGGGCGGCGACGTACGCGTGGTGTACTCACCGCTGGACGCCCTGGAGCTGGCCCGCCGCAACCCGGACCGCGAGGTGGTCTTCTTCGCCATCGGCTTCGAGACCACGGCCCCCGCCAACGCGATGGCGGTGCACCAGGCGCGCCGCCTGGGGCTGGCCAACTTCAGCCTCCTGGTGTCGCATGTGCGGGTTCCCCCGGCGATCGAGGCCATCATGACGGCCCCCGCATGCCGGGTGCAGGGCTTCCTGGCCGCCGGGCATGTGTGCAGCGTGATGGGCACCGCCGAGTATCCCGAACTGGCCGAGCGGTTCCGGGTGCCGCTCGTGGTGACCGGTTTCGAGCCGCTGGACATCCTCGAGGGCATCCGCCGGGCGGTGCGCCAACTGGAGCGCGGTGAGCACCGGGTGGAGAACGCGTACGCGCGTGCCGTACGCGAGGACGGCAACCCGGCCGCCGTACGCATGATCGAGGAGGTCTTCGAGGTCACCGACCGGAACTGGCGCGGCATCGGGCCCATCCCCCGCAGCGGCTGGCGGCTGACCGAGGCGTTTCGCGCGTACGACGCCGAGCACCGCTTCGACGTCACCGGGATCCGCACCGAGGAGCCCGCCGAGTGCCGTGCCGGCGAGGTGCTCCAGGGACTGATCAAGCCGACCGAGTGCGCTGCGTTCGGCACCACCTGCACCCCGCGCACCCCGCTCGGCGCCACCATGGTCTCCAGCGAGGGCGCCTGCGCGGCCTACTACCTCTACCGCCGGATGAACGCCGCGACGCCGCAGGCCGACCGTGCCGCGCGCGAGGAGATGAACCCCGTTGCCTGAGCTCTCCGAAACCGTCGACCCCGCGGGCTGGACCTGTCCCGCGCCTCTTCGCGACCAGCCGGTGGTGGTGATGGGGCACGGAGGGGGCGGCGCCCTGTCCGCGGAGTTGATGGAGCAGGTCTTCGTCCCCGCCTACGGCAATGCCACCCTCGCCGGGCTCGCCGACTCCGCCGTCCTCGAACTGGGCGGCGCGCGGCTGGCGTTCTCCACCGACTCCTATGTGGTCAGGCCGCTGTTCTTTCCCGGCGGCTGCCTGGGGGACCTCGCGGTCAACGGCACCGTCAACGACCTCGCGATGAGCGGCGCCAGGCCCGCCTACCTGTCCGCCGCCTTCGTACTGGAAGAGGGCGTGGAACTGACCGTGGTGGAACGGATCGCGCGCGCCATGGGCGCGGCGGCCGAGACGGCGGGGGTCGTCGTCGCCACGGGTGACACCAAGGTGGTGGAGTCCGGGCACGGCGACGGTGTGTACGTCACCACCGCCGGTGTGGGGCTCGTTCCCGACGGGGTGGACATCCGTCCCCAGCGTGCGCGGCCCGGTGACGCCGTCATCGTCAGCGGTCCGATCGGTCTCCACGGAGTGGCGATCATGAGCGTCCGGGAGGGCCTGGAGTTCGGCGTCGAGCTCGCCAGCGACACAGCGCCGCTCGCGGACCTGGTGGAGGCCATGCTGGCGGTCACGCCCGACATCCATGTCCTGCGCGACCCCACCCGCGGCGGCCTGGCCGCGTCCCTCAACGAGATCGCCCGCGCCTCCGGAACCGGTGTCCGCCTCCAGGAGCGGGCCATCCCGGTGCCGGACGCCGTCGCCAACGCCTGCGGCTTCCTGGGCCTCGACCCGCTCTACGTCGCCAACGAGGGCCGGCTCGTCGCCTTCGTGCCGCCGGCGGCGGCAGACGAGGTCCTCGCGGCGATGCGCACCCACCCGCAGGGCGCCGGGGCCACGCTGATCGGTGAGTGTGTGGCCGAGCACCCCGGCATGGTCGTGGTCTCCACCGGCCTCGGCGGCACCCGGGTGGTGGACCTGCCGCTCGGCGAGCAGCTGCCGCGGATCTGCTGACCCGGACGTACGAGGCCCCGCCGGACCATCGAGCTCCGGCGGGGCCTCGTGCATGTCACTCGATCCCGGTGATCTCCAGTTCCCGGCCGCTGCGCAGATCGGTGGAGGGCCGGTCGCAGTGCGGGCACCAGAAGAACGGGGGCATGCCCACCGGGAACTCCTCGGCGCACGCGCCGCAGTAGGCCTGCGCGGGGACCGGCTCCACCACGAGCCGGGCCGCGGCGAGGGCGGTGCCGTCGCGGGCCACCTCGAACGCGAAACTCAGTGCGTCGGGTACGACCCCGGCCAGCTCGCCGACCCGGACGGTCACCGCCGAGACGGCGTCCGTGCCGTCCGCCCGGGCGAGCTCGTCGGCCCGCTCGATGATCGCGGTCGCGATCGACAACTCGTGCACGGTCGGCTCACGGGTAGCGGCGGCCTGCGCGCCAGCCGCCGACCAACCGGTAGATCCGAAATTCGCGCCTCAGGCTGGGCCACTCCCGGACGAGGAGCGCCAGGGCGACGGCACCGGCCAGAGCGGCCTCCGCCATCAGCAGCTGCCGTCCCGTGGTCGCGCCCTGCGCGCCGTCTGCTCTTTGGACCTTCATTCCGGCTCCCTGTCGTTCCTCATCCCGGCGGGATGTTCGGCATGACGTCGAGGAGGGCGTCGTGCCGCTTCCAATGGATCCCGGTGGAGCGGCGCGCGTCGGCGGTGCCGTCCTCGTGGTGTCCGGTCTGGTGGCCGTAGGGTCCTGTGTTGCCCTGATGCATGCCGCGCACGTGCCCGGTGGAGTCGGGCTTGGCCTGGCGTCGGCCGACTCTGATGCTGCCCATGGGGTGTTCTCCTTCCTCGTCTCCGCGCCGCGGAGTCGTGGTCATGGCCGCTCGGTGAGGTCGTCGAAGAACCGCTCGACGGCGGGCCAGACCCGGCCGCCGCCGGACAGGCCGCGCCATTCCCGGCGTACGAGGGCGATCATGCGGTAGCAGTCGTCGACCGGCACGATCCAGTGGTGGTCGAGGCCGTGGACGGTGTTCACGAGCAGTGCCTCCACGTCGGGTTCCACGGACGCGAGCTGCGGACAGGCCTCGGTCAGCCGCTGCCAGGCCGTCGCGTCGATCTCCCACCGCATGGCCCCGGCCGGGCTCGGGCCCTCTGCGGTGACCGTGCCGTCGGCCCGGGGCACGAAGAAGACCAGACCGACGGGCACTCCCAGAACCTCAGTGTCCACCCGGGAAAGACGGATCCGCCTGCGGGGAACGAGCCGGTAGTGCCCGTCGCCCGCGCCGCCGTCGGCGAACAGCACCGAGCAGGGGCCGCAGGCGCAGCGCACCTCCTCGGCCGCGGTGTCGTACAGGTGGCGGTGGTCGTCGGGCACCGGCGCTGCGCACAGGTCGCACCGCTCCGTCTCGGTCGGTGGCGTGGGTTCGGCGGAGGAGCGGATGAGGCGGGCGAGCGCTCCGTCCGTGGTCACGGTGTGCCTCGGTGGGTGAGGGTGGTCAGCGGTACGAAGGCCGGAGCCGTGGTCTGTACCGGCTCCACCTCCGTCAGCTCCGGGGCCACGGCGAGCACCGCCTCCCGGACCGCGGCGGTGACGTCGTCCGTGGCCCCGCCGCATCCGGAGCCGCAACCGCCGCCCGCCGTCAGCCGCACGCGTCCCACCTCGCCGTCCGCGCCGGCCCACTCCACGTCGCGGCCGCGCTCCTGTACGGCGGGCCGCAGCCGCTCGACGGCGCGGGCCGCCCGGCGCTCGACGGGTTCCGGGTGGATCTCGTGCAGCACCAGGAGGTGCCCCAACAGCTCGTCGTCGGCGAGGCGTTCGGCCAGCCGCGCGTCCGCGTGGTCCATGACCCGGGCCAGCGCCTCGCCGTAGACCTCGGTCAGCAGCCGTACCGTCTCGACCACGGAGCGGGTGGCGGGTCCGGGTGCGGACTCGAGCTCTTCCAGCAGCTGGTCGAGGCGGGCCAGCCGGGCCTCGACGGCCGGGTCCGCGAGCCGCTCGGCCTCAGCCATGGTTCGCGCCGTACGTCGGCGAGTGCAGGGTGGTCAGCGTCTTGCCCTTGCCGACGTACATGTGCACACCGCACGGCAGACAGGGGTCGAAGCTGCGGACCGTGCGCATGATGTCGACGCCCTTGAAGTCGTCCGGACCGTTCTCCTCGAAGATCGGCTGCCCCTGGACCGCGTCCTCGTAGGGGCCGGGGGTGCCGAACTTGTCGCGGGGGCTGGCGTTCCACGGAGTGGGCGGATACGGGTGGTAGTTGGCGATCTTCCTGTCCTTGATCACCAGGTGGTGGGAGAGGACCCCGCGCACCGCCTCGTGGAAGCCGCAGCCGATGGCCTCGTCGGGCACCTCGAAGTTCTCGAACACCTTGGTGTCGCCGTCGCGGACCAGTCCCATCGCCTCTTCCAGGAACTGCAGGGCCATGGCGGCCGCGTAGGCGACGAAGTAGGGCCGGGCGCGGTCCCGTTCGATGGTGTTGCTCCACTTCGGGATGCGCCACTCCAGGGTCGTCTCCGGCAGCGACTCGCCCTTGGGCAGCGAGATGCGCACGCTGTGGCCGGTGGACTTGATGTACGGGGTGTCGACCAGTCCGCTCAGCGCGGTCGACCAGAGGCGGGCGAGCGGGCCGCCGCCGGTGTCCAGGGCGAGGTGGTCGCCGCTGCGCGCGTCGTACCAGCGCGGGCTCATCACCCAGCTGTACTTGGCGTCGAAGTCGCGCTTCTGCGGCACCGGCACGGTGGTCTGGTTCCACGGGTGGCGCATGTCGACCGGGTTGCCGAGCGGGTCGTGGGTGACGAAGGGCTGCTCGCCCACCCAGTCCTCGTAGTAGGAGCTGCCGAGCATGATCCGCAGGCCGAGGTTGATGTCGACGAGGTTGTTGGTGACCAGTTCGCCGTCGACGACGATGCCCGGGGTGACGTACATCGCCCTGCCCCAGGTGTTCATGTTCTCGTAGCGGTAGTCGACGACGTCGGGGTCCTGGAAGGCGCCCCAGCAGCCCAGCAGGATGCGGCGCCGGCCGACCTCCTCGTAGCCGGGCAGCGCCTCGTAGAAGAAGTCGAAGACGTCGTCGTTCATGGCGACGGCCTTCTTGACGAAGTCGATGACCCGCATGAGCCGGCTGAGGTAGTCGGTGAAGACCGTCGGCTGCGGCAGCGTGCCCACGCCGCCGGGGTACAGCGTGGACGGGTGGACGTGCCGTCCCTCCATCAGGCAGAACATCTCGCGGGTGACCCGGCTGACCTTCAGGGCCTCCTTGTAGACCTCGCCCTCGAAGGGGTTGAAGGCCTTCATGATGTCGGCGATCGTCCGGTAGCCGTGGATGTCCCCGCGGGGGGCGTCGGTGCGCTCGGCGCGGGCCAGCACACCGGGGTTGGTGGCCTTGACCATGGCTTCGCAGAAGTCCACGAACACCAGGTTGTCCTGGAAGATCGTGTGGTCGAACATGTACTCGGCCGCTTCGCCGAGGTTGACGATGTGCTCGGCGAGCCGCGGCGGCTTGACCCCGTAGGCCATCTGCTGGGCGTAGTCGGAGCAGGTGGTGTGGTTGTCGCCGCAGATGCCGCAGATGCGGGAGGTGATGAAGCCCGCGTCGCGCGGGTCCTTGCCCTTCATGAAGACCGAGTAGCCACGGAACAGCGACGACGTGCTGTGGCACTCCACGACCTCCCGGTTGGCGAAGTCGATCTTCGTGTAGATCCCCAGGTTTCCGATGATCCGGGTGATCGGGTCCCAGGACATGTCCACGAGCTGCGGCGGCTTGCGTCCCGTGGGCCGGGCCTCGGTTGTGGTCATTGCTGTTACTGCCCCTTGCTGTCGCTGTTCCGTAGGTCGGTCCGTGGTGGGGTGTGTCAGGCGGGGTCAGGGACGCCAGTGCGGGTCGTAACCGCTGGTCAGCTTCCGTTTGTTGTGGCGCCATCTGGGTTCGTGGTTGACCAGCTCGTTCGTGAAGCCGCGCAGACGGCGGATGACGGCCCCGTACGGCTTGACGATCATCGAGGACAGCGTTCCGCCGGGCGGCTCGTCCATGAACGGCATGAACGCGTCGGGGAAGCCGGGCATCGTGCAGCCGATGCAGATGCCGCCGACGTTCGGGCAGCCGCCGATGCCCGCCATCCAGCCGCGCTTGGGCACGTTGCAGTTGACGACCGGGCCCCAACAGCCCGTCTTCACCAGGCACTTGGGCGAGTTGTAGTCCTTGCCGAAGTTGCCCTGCTCGTAGTACGAGCCGCGGTCGCAGCCCTCGTGGACCGTCTTGCCGAACAGCCACTGCGGACGCAGCATGTGGTCCAGTGGGGGCGGCGGAGCGGATCCGGCCGCGTGGTAGAGGACCCAGATCAGGGTCTCCATGAAGTTCTCGGGCTGGATCGGGCAGCCGGGGACGTTCACCACGGGCAGGCCGCCCTGGGTCCTGAAGTCCCAGCCCAGGTAGTCCGCGAGGCCCATGCAGCCGGTCGGGTTGCCGGCCATGGCGTGAATGCCGCCGAAGGTGGCGCAGGTGCCCGCGGCCACCACCGCCCAGGCTTTGGGGGCCAGTTGGTCGATCCACCAGTTGAGGGTCTGAGGTTCGCCGGTCTCCGGGTCGTTGCCGAAGGACGTCCAGTAGCCCTCGCCCTCGATGATGTTCTGGTTGGGGATCGAGCCCTCGATGACGAGGATGAACGGGGCCAGCTCGCCACGTACGGCCGCCCGGTAGGGAGCGAGGAAGTCCTCGCCGCCCAGGCTCGGGGAGAGCACCTTGTTGACCAGGTTCACCTTCGGCAGGCCCGGGATCAGGCCGAGGACCAGGTCCTCGATGGAGGGCTGGTCGGCGGCCGTCAGGGAGACGGTGTCGCCGTCGCAGCTCATGCCCTCGGAGATCCAGAGGATGTGGATCTCGTCGAAGCCCTGCCGTTCCTCGCCGCGGCCGGGTTCGGCGCTGACCTCGGTGGTGCTGCTGTGCGTTGTCATGTCAACGGCCTCCGCTGGCGGGGGTGTCGGAGTCGGTGGGCTGGAGTGGTTCGAGTTCGTCGGGCCGGAAGTAGTGGAAACGGCCGTACCAGCTGTGCAGTTCGGCCGCGGGATCGTCGTCGAGCGTGACGGCGAGGTGCACGCTGCCGTCCACGTCGTGGAAGACGGCGGCCACCTCTGCGGTCCGTCCGGCCAGGAACATGTCCTGGGCGTCGGCACCCCGGCCCCGTGGCCGAAGCCGTACCCGGCTGCCGCCGCCGACGGGCACGCCGTCGACGAGCACCGTGTCGGTGGAGGGGGCGAGTCCGTCGTCGGCGCCCTCCTGCCACCAGGCGGGGCGTTCGGTGAACGGGGGCGACGGGTTTGCCGGGGCAAGGGAGCGGACTGCGCCGTGCAGCCGTGCGAAGACCTCCGGTGGCATGGTGTCGACCCGGTCGAGGATCGCGGCGGCCCGTGGGTCGGTGGCGCGCGCCTCGCGCTTCTCCTCGTCCGTCAGCAGCATCGTGCGCAGCGTGAGGATCTCGTCGATCTCCGCGGCGTCGTGGAGATCCCCCGGGCTCTCCGGGGCCACCTGTGGATGGTCGGGAAGGATGATCGGCGAG
This sequence comes from Streptomyces sp. TLI_185, assembly GCF_003814765.1. Classification (NCBI taxonomy): domain Bacteria; kingdom Bacillati; phylum Actinomycetota; class Actinomycetes; order Kitasatosporales; family Streptomycetaceae; genus Streptomyces; species Streptomyces sp. TLI_185. Next base: position 9,846,115 of record NZ_RKRB01000001.1, on the reverse strand, counting down.
GAGAGGAGGACGTGTCCCGTGGCGTCGGCGCGGGAAGTGGAGGGTTCGCCACCGAGGACGGGGAAGGTGAATTCGTTCCGGCACGTACCTGCATGCGCACGCAGGTCCTCGGGCGGATCGATCAGCGAGACGAACTCGACGCCGTCACCGCCGATGAGGGTGTGGGCGGCGATGAGCGCGCCACCCAGCGCTTTTTCGCGCGTGGCCCGCGGATCCTGCACAGGTCCCGTGTGGGTGGTGCGTACCCGTAGACGGAAGAGGTTCTGCCCCAACCGCTCGGCGCCGACGGTGAGGTCGGCCCGCACCTCCTCGCGGCGTCGCACCACCCGCCCGGCGCCCGAGGGCAGTGCTTCGATGCCCGTCCCGGCCGCCGCCCCCGCCGCAACAGAGCGTTCCCCTTGGAGGAGGTCGTCCAGCGGGACCGCAATGTCCACTTCGCACGGCACGGCCTCGTCGAAGGTCAGATGCACCGTGCCGTCGTCGGTGCGCAGCGACTCGACCTCTCGGAGGCGGCCATGGCCGGTCTCCTCCACCTGCTTGCGCTGCAGCTGGAGGTATCGAAGCCTCACCCGCAAGGTCGCGCCGGGCTGTCGGATCAGCAGGCACTCGGTCTGCTGGTACCAGGAGTCGGCGGAACCGGACACACCGGGGACGACCGGGCCGTCCCGCTCCACCCAGGCCCGTGGGAAGAGCACTCCGAACTGCCAGCGGACGCGGTTCTTGGCGGACGAGCGGCGGTAGGGATACAGGAGGTAGCCCTCGTACAGGACGGCGTCGGCGACGGCGCTCAACTGCTCGAAGCCGTTCCGGGCCCGTTCGGGGGGCAGGTCCGGGGCGTCTCTCGTGGCGGCGGGCGCCATGCCGCCCTCGACCGAACCCTCCGACATCGCGCCTCCTCGTCACCGTGTGCACGCCCATGCCTTCCACCACGGTCACATCGCCCACGCACCCTCGCCTCCTCCGGCGCAGCATCACTGAGCCGTTCGAGGGGTCACTCGGAGTGGTCAGGCAATCCGCGGGGCAGGACATGGGAGTGTCGCCAACCGATCAGCGGCAGAGGTCGTCAGAGGCCCGGCCCGGCCCGGGGGCGTCCCTCAATCGGTCGGTGCCGTCCAGCCCGGCGGACGCAGAATCGCCAGCAGCTGCTGGACCAGTTCGTCGACCACTTCGTCGAGCGTCGCGTTCACCCAGCCGGCGCTCCAGTCGTGCAGCAGCCCGTTGACGCTGCCGATGAAGGCCGTCGCGGCGATGCGGTAGTCGCGGGGCGCGGCCTCTCCTTGGGCGGCGGCCGTGTCCGCCTCGGCGCAGATGAGGTCCACCCAGCGGGAGCGGCGGGCCAGGCGCTGTTCCTCCAGGCGTGCGCTGACGCCGATGATCTCGACGAAGGTGATCCTGATCCGGCGTGGATCGCCGGTGACGTTCCCGGCGTAGGCCCGGAAGATCGCGGTGACGCGCTCGGCGAGCGGGAGACCCCGGGCCTCGGCGAACGCAGTCAGGACGGCCTCCTCGGCCCAGTCGTTGACCTGGAGGTGCAGCGCGGCCAGCACGTCCTCGAGGGTGCGGAACTCCTCGTAGAACTGGCGGGTGGACAGGCCCGCGGCCTCGCTGAGGGCCGCGACCGTGGTGGCGCGGTAGCCGGGGTCGCCGCCGAAGAGTTCGAGCGCGGCGTCGAGGAATCTCCTGCGCCGCTCGGCCTGCCGTTCCGCGGCGGTCTTGCCGCCGTACCGTCCGGTCGGCGCCTTGAGCCTTCCCGCCACTGAACCTCCCTGGTCGCCCGCTCCGCCAATTTTGTCGTGTACGCAGTCTTGTGGAGAAGGGCACCTCTTCCTTACTTTCCAGTAAGTAGGAATCTGAACGAGCTTGTTTTCAGATTCGACCGAGGCATTCCGCTTGGCATGCCCCCGTCACCCCCGCCCTGCACGCGCCAGCTTCCGGCACCCGATGCCCCGCACCCAGAGGAGAGAGCACTCATGCCTGCCTTCAGAACCAGGCACCTTTGCTCCGTAGCCGCCGCCCTCGCCCTGACCGTCAGCGTTCCCGCGACCGCCGTCTCCGCCGCCACCGACTCCTCCACCGCAGCCGCCCTGCGCGAGGTGATGTTCGTCGGCAACAACTGGGACGGCACGGCCGACGTCATCAAGTCCACGGGCGACTTCGCGAAGGTCGGCCGTATCAATGTCATCCCGGACAAGGACCAGCGGATGGCGGAGATCAACGCCAACCCGATCAAGTGGGCCTACTTCATGGCGATCCGCAACAGCGTCGGCGAGGGCCACGACCAGTTCGCCGACGACATGTACTCCACACCGGACGGCAGGTCGGTGGTGGTCTCCCGCCCGAGCTTCGCCGACGTGGTCTCCATCGACCTGGCCACCGGAGCCGTCAACTGGCGATTCCCCGTGGCGGGTTACCGCGCCGACCACATGGCCGTCTCCCCCGACGGCACCCGGGTGGCCGTCTCCGCCTCCACCGCGAACACGGTGCACGTGCTCGACATCAACACGGGCAAACAGCTCGGCTCGTTCGCCACGGGCGACAAGCCGCACGAGAACATCTTCACCAAGGACGGCAGGTACATCTGGAACATGGCCATCGGGGACGTCAACACCTCCCTGGACGACCCGGCCTGGGACTGGACGAAGGGCGACCGGCACATCACGGTCGTGGACGCGACGACGTACAAGCAGGTCAAGACCATCGACATGCGGGACCGGCTGAACGCCATCGGGCTGAAGGACTTCTCGGACGCGGTGCGCCCGGCCGTCTTCTCGCCCGACGAGTCCAAGCTCTACTTCCAGGTGTCCTTCTTCAACGGCTTCCTCGAGTACGACGTCGCCGCCGACAAGATCACCCGGGTGAAGACGCTCCCGAAGAACCCGGCGACCAGCGAGGACCGCACGACCTGGGTCAACGACTCGCGCCACCACGGCATTTCGATGAACCCGGACGGCACCAAGCTCTGCGTCGCGGGCACGATGGACGACTACGCGACGGTCGTCGACCGCGCCACCCTCCAGGAGGGTCCGCTGGTCACCGCGTCCAAGCCCTACTGGGCCACGGTCAGCGGCGACGGCAAGGACTGCATCATCTCCGAGAGCGGCGCCGACCAGGTCACTGCGATCGACTTCGCGACCGGCCAGAAGGTCACGTCCGTGCCGGTCGGGGACCACCCGCAGCGGGTGCGGCTCGGCCATGTGCAGGCCGGCTGGACGGGTCCGTCCACCGGCTGAGCCCTTCGTCGACGGCGCCGGACGACAAGGTCCGGCGCCGTTGACGTGTGGTCCTGTGCCGGTGGCGGCCCGAGATGCGGACGCATCTGCGGCGAACGGTCATGCCGTCGGCCGGTTGCGTGTACGCGTACGGCCGAATGCGGGAGGCGGGCGCAGGACCGTCGCCGAGCCTCGGGCGGGCGCGGCGGAGAAGATCCCCGCCGGGCCCGCCCGGGCCCCCCGCTCAGAAGTGCGCCGCCGCCCAGGCCGCCAGCTCGGCCCTCGCCGCGCTGAGCAGGCTCACCGACGGTGACGTCGCCCCGTTGGTCACCAGCGCGTAGTGCAGGACGCCGGAGTCCGAGTCGGTGAGCAGGAGGCGGCGGCTGCCCGTTCCGCCAGGTTCGGGAGCGGCCGCGACCGGTGTCGAGGTCGCGTACGCAGGCGGGCCGTAGACCGTGCCGAGGTCGGAGACGACCGTGGTCGTCGCGGTCGGGAACGAGGCAGGCAGGTGCAGTTCGGTGGGTGCCGTGCCGCTGCCCGACTTCCACACGAGCAGCCCGTACTGGCCGGAACCGACCAGCTGGGACAGGTTCGGCAGTGAACTCGGCACCGGGTTCCAGGTCAGGGTCGTGGAACCGTCGCGTGAGCGGTCCTCGTAGGTGAAGGCGACCGCCGTTCCGGCCGTCGCACTGGGGTAGACACGGTCGAGGAGACGGGCGTCCTGACGGAGTGTCACCGCACCTGATTCGTCGAGCTTTGCGGAGGAGAGGTCCTCGTCGTTCCAGGCGTCACCCGACGTCCGGACCTTGGCGGGGTTGTCGTTCATCAGCTCGTGGTGGCGGCCGTTGTAGATGTCCCACTGCCACTGGTTGCCGGAGAGGACCGGGCCGGAGGAGGCCGGGTTGGACCACCAGCTGGAGCCCGGCAGGCGGGAGTCGAGGGCCTGGTACATCGCCTTGTCGACGGTGGGAGCCTTGCCCGACACCGATCCGGACAGCGGATGGCCGAACTCGCTGACCACGGCGGCCGTCCCGGCGGCGGACGCCCGGTCGCGGATGGTCCCGAAGTCCGTCGCGTACTGCCCGTCGGACGCGTTGCCCCACATCAGGATCCCGGAGATGGCCTTCTGGTCGTAGAAGTGGGTGTTGAAGACGTAGCGGGGGCCGAGCGTGCCTGCGTCGAGCAGCCCGCCCTCCTGCTTCTGGGAGTCGATGTTGGCGTTCCAGAAGAGGTTCGGTTCGACCAGGGCCGGCTTGGCCTGCCAGCCGGCCGCGTCCATCCGGGCCCGGAACTTCTGATAGAAGGGCCACAGCAGGCTCTGCTCCCAGCTGCGGCTGGTCTGGCCCGAGTCGTAGCCGCCCGCGTAGGGCTCGTTGTAGGGGTCGAAGCCGACGACGCTCGCGAACTCGGCGTCGCTCAGGTGCTGTTCGACGTAGGCCATGGTCTTCTGTGCGGTGTCCAGGAAGGAGTCCTGGAGGCCGTGATTGTTGTGCCAGAAGTCGTACTGCGCCTTCGTCACGGCCTGGTTCTGGGTGATGTTCTGGCCCCAGAAGAGGCAGATCCCGCACGACTCCTGAGGGTAACCGCCCAGCGCCACGGCCCACTTGGGTGCGCCGTCGCCCGTGTACCAGCTGCCCGAGTTGAAGAGGTAGCGGGAGTAGAGGTCCTGGTGGAAGTCCGGGTAGACGCGGATGCCGGCGTCGAGGAAGGCCTCCATCTGCGCGGTGGCGGCGGCCAGGTAGGCGGTGTCGACCGTGCCGCGGGTGGGTTCGGCGTGCGCCCAGGACAGCAGGAAGCGGACCGAGTTGCCGCCGCCGAGGGCGCGCAACGCGGTCGCCGATTTCCTGGCGTCGGCGACCGAGGCGAAGGGCAGGCCGCTGTTCTCCTCCAGCTTGGTCTCGCCGGAGACGTTGTAGCCGCGCAGCACGACCTCGCGGCCATTGCCGTCGACGAATCTGCCGTTCTGCACGGTCAGGGGCGATGCGTCGAACCAGAGGGAGTCGGGAGGGGTCGCGGCGGTGGCGGACGGCGTGCCCGCCACCGTCAGAGATCCGAAGAGGACAACCAGCACAAGGAGCAGACGTGTCCGGATATTCGGCATGTCCACTACAGTCCGGTGATTTCCGGACACCGTCAATACTTCTGACTCTTGAGTAAGTTTCAGGATTTTGAGGAGCGTTCCTTCTCAGCCACCTCAACTCCCCACTCGACGCGTCACGTTCAACAGGTACTCCTTGCGGTTGAGGGGGTTGTGGTCAGTGCGCGGACGTTCGGGAACCGTTCCGTAAGTGATCGGTGCGTAGTGGTCGAAGGCGCTCTCCCACTCGCCCTCGCCCCGCGTGAGTCCGGGCAGCCGCTGTTCGAGTTCGTGCACCCGGCCGGCCGGGACCGCCCCCTCCAGGACGCAGGCGGCGCCGCGCGTCTCGGTCGTCTGCGGCACGGCACGCAGGGCGGCCAGCACCGGCAGCAGGGCGCCGAGGGTGTCGGCCGGAGCTTCGAGGCGGAAGCGGTGCATCGGCTCGTGCACCCGGGTGCCCGCCCTGCGCAGCGCCTCGACCAGGACCAGCGGGGTCAGGCCGCGGAAGTCGTAGCCGGTGCTGGACATGCTCTTGTCGAAGCCCTGGTGGGCGTGGCTCTGCCGGGGCGAGTAGCCGGAGTGGGTCATGGTGACCGTGCAGTCGGTGACCTGCCAGCCGTGCAGGCCCTGCCCGAGGGTTTCGCGGACGGTGTCCTCGACGGCCTTGAAGAAGGCGTACGGCATGGCGCCGAGCTCCACCTCCAGCCGGAACTGCACGCCCGAGCCGGGCGGCGCGGGGTCGACGCGCAGACCGACGGTGGCCAGGAACGGGTTCTGGTCCTTCTTGTTGAACTCGACTGCCGCTCCCGGGCCGGACGGCCGCTCGATGCAGATGACCGTGGTCTCCCGGAAGGTGACGTCGAGCCCGAACTCCTCGGCGAGCGTGGCCTGAACGACCTCCTTCTGCACCTCGCCGTAGAGGGACACGGAGGTCTCCTGGCGCACCTCGTCGTGGCGCAGGTCGATCAGCGGGTCCTGTTCGGCGAGCTGGGTGAGCGCGAGATGGAGCTTCCGGGTGTCCACGCCCGAGCCCGGGACGACCACCGCCTCCAGCGTGGGCGGGGCGAAGAAGTGCTCGTAGGCCGTGCGCGGCTCACCGAGGGCGTCACCGATCCTGATGTCGGTCAGACCCCACAGCCTGGCGATCCGTCCGGCGGGGACGGCGTCCGCCCGGACGTCGGTGCCGTGGTCGAAGACGCTGATCGCGGTGATCCTTCCCTCCGTGCGGGTCTCACCGAAGGGAATCCGGTCGCGGGTACGCAGGGTGCCGGAGAACATGCGCGCGTACGCCACCTTCTCCCCCGCCGGGCCGCGCTCGACCTTGAAGACGGTGCCGGAGACCGGTCCCTCGGGGTCGCCGTCGGCCGGAGGCAGCAGCTCTTTGATGCCGGTGATCAGGGCGTTCACGCCTGCGCCGGTGATGGCTGAGCCGAAGTGGACGGGGTGGACGAGGGCCTGGCGGGTTTGGGTGGTGAGGGCCGCGTGGAGGGCGGCATGTGACATACCACTGTCAGTGGCATATGACATGGCACCGTGAGTGGCATGTGACATTTCACCGTAAGTGCTATGTGACATTCCACCGTGAGTGCTGTGTGACATTCCACCGCGAACCGTCTGTGCCGTAGCACCGCGAGCCGTCTGTGCCGTAGCACCGTTGGTCGCATGTGACATAGCACTGCTGCCGCCAAGCGACGCGTCCCTGCCCTCCACATAGGCGGCGAGCAGCTCGTCGTCATGGTCCGCGAGAACGTCGAGCGCCGTCGCAGCGAGCCCCGGCACGAAGTGGGCATCGGGCGTGCCGAGCCCGCCGACCGTCCCCATCGGCACGATCGCCGGCGTGAGCCGCTCGGAGATCTCCCGCAGTACGCCGTCGTATCGGGCCCCGCGCCGGTCGATCTTGTTGACGAACAGGAGGGTCGGGATGCGCAGCCGCTGCAGCGTCCGCATCAGGACGCGGGTCTGCGCCTGGACGCCCTCGACGGCCGAGACGACGAGGACGGCGCCGTCGAGCACTCCGAGCACCCGCTCCACCTCGGCGATGAAGTCCGGGTGGCCGGGGGTGTCGATGAGGTTGACCGTCACGTCGTCGATCGCGAACGAGACGACGGCGGACTTGATGGTGATGCCGCGCTGCCGCTCCAGCGCGAGGGTGTCGGTGCGGGTGTTCCCGTCGTCGACACGGCCGGGCTCGTCGATCACGCCGACCGAGTGCAGCAGCCGCTCGGTCAGGCTGGTCTTACCTGCGTCGACGTGCGCGAGGATGCCAAGGTTGAGCAAGTGCACGAAGCGTCATGTCCTTCGAAGAGGGGGTCATTCCTTCCTGGGCGGACATGAACGGTGCGCGCATTGCTTCTCCTGGGCGGTGCGATGACAAGACACGTGAAGTGCAGCAGCACCGGCGCCACGACGGCAACGGATTAACGCTCAACCAATGGCGCCTCTGCCCTCGCCCCCTCCCGCAACCGGTCATAGAGTGACGTACATCACGTCCCATGATCCTGGGAGGGCACATGACCCACGTCTCGGTGAAGGTGGACGGCACGACGTACGAGGACGACGTGGAACCCCGTCTCCTCCTGGTCCACTACCTGCGCGACCGCCTCGGTCTGACCGGCACCCCCATCGGCTGCGACACCTCGAACTGCGGGGCCTGCACGGTCGAGCTGGACGGCGTCAGCGTCAAGAGCTGCTCCGTGCTCGCCGTCCAGGCGGACGGAGGTGAGGTGGCGACGGTCGAGGGGCTGGCCCAGGACGGGGAGCTTTCCGCCCTCCAGCGCGCCTTCCACGAGAAGCACGCCCTGCAGTGCGGCTACTGCACCCCGGGGATGCTGATGGCCGCCCGCGATCTGCTGCGCGAGCACCCGCACCCCACCTCGGACGAGATCCGGCACGCCCTCGAAGGCAACCTGTGCCGCTGCACCGGCTACCAGAACATCGTGCGGGCCGTCCAGGCCGCCTCCGAACAGGAGGTCCCGGCATGACCGACCAGGCCGTTCAAGGCGAGGTCGGGCGCGCCCGGCCCCGCAAGGAGGACGCCCGCCTGATCACCGGGCAGACCAACTGGACCGACAACATCAGCGTCAACGGACTGCTCCATATGGCGATCCTGCGCAGCCCGATGGCGCACGCCCGCATCGAGCGCATCGACGTCTCACCGGCTCTGGAACGCCCCGGTGTCATCGCCGCGTTCAGCGGCAGCGACCTCGCGGACGGACTGGGCTCCCTCCCCTGCGCCTGGCCGGTGACCGAGGACATCGTGCTGCCCGACCACCCGCCGATCGCCGTCGACGAGGTGCGGTACGCGGGCGACCCGGTGGCGGTGGTGGTGGCCCGCGACCGCTACGCGGCCGCCGACGCCCTGGAGGCCGTCGAGGTCGACTACGAGCCGCTGCCCCCCGTGCTGGACCTGGAGGCCGCGCTCGCCGACGACTCCCCGCTGGTCCACTCTGACAAGGGCACCAACCGCTGCTACGTCTGGCCAATGAAGACCGGCGAGGACTTCGACTCCGTACGGCAGCGCGCCGACGTGACGGTCAAGCGCCGGTACCACCAGCAGCGGCTGATCCCGAACGCGATGGAACCGCGCGCGGTCGTGGTCACCCCACTGGCTGCGTCCGGCGAGTACACGCTGTACTCGGCCACGCAGATCCCGCACATCCTGCGGGTCATGATGGCGGTGGTCACCGGCATCCCCGAGCACAAGATCCGGGTGGTCGCCCCCGACGTGGGCGGCGGCTTCGGCTCCAAGCTCCAGGTGTACGGCGAGGAGGCCCTCGCACTCGCGGTCGCCCGGCGGATCGGCCGGCCGGTGAAGTGGACCGAGTCCCGCTCCGAGGGCTATCTGGCCACCCACCACGGCCGTGGCATGATCCAGGACGTCGAGATCGCCGCGAACCGGGACGGCAAGCTGCTCGGCCTCAAGGTCGACCTGCTGACCGACATGGGCGCGTACCTGATGCTCGTCACGCCGGGCATCCCGATTCTGGGTGCCTTCATGTACCCGGCGATCTACAAGATGGACTCCTACGACTTCACCTGCACCGGCGTCTTCACCACCCGGACGCCCACCGACGCCTACCGCGGCGCCGGACGTCCGGAGGCGACGTTCGCCATCGAGCGGATCATGGACGAGCTGGCGGCCGAACTCGGCCTGGATCCGGTGGAGTTGCGGCGCCGCAACTGGATCGGACACGAGGAGTTCCCGTACACGTCGATCGCGGGTCTGACCTACGACAGCGGCAACTACGAGGCCGCGACGGCGAAGGCGCTCGAGCTGTTCGACTATGACAAGCTCCGCGCCGAGCAGGCGGACCGCATCGAGCACGGGGACACCGTAAGGCTCGGCATCGGCGTGTCGACGTACACCGAGATGTGCGGGCTGGCGCCCAGCCGGGTGCTGCGGGATCTGCGGTATGCGGCCGGCGGCTGGGAGGCGGCGACGATCAGGATGCTGCCGACCGGCAAGGTCGAGGTGGTCACCGGCACCAGTCCGCACGGACAGGGCCATGTGACCTGCTGGAGCCAGATCGCCGCGGATGTGCTGGGCGTGCCGTTCGAGGACGTCGAAGTGGTGCACGGCGACACCAAGGCCGCCCCGCAGGGCATGGACACCTACGGGTCGCGGTCGCTCGTCGTGGGCGGGACAGCCGTCCACCACGCCGCGCAGAAGGTGGTCGACAAGGCCCGGAAAGTGGCTGCCCACCTGCTCGAAGCCAGCGAGAACGACCTGGAGTTCACGGGCGGCGTGTTCTCCGTGAAGGGCTCCCCGGACGCCCGCAAGACGATCCAGGAGGTCGCCTTCGAGACGTTCTCCTCGCACGACCTGCCCGACGGCATGGAGCCCACCATCAACGCCGAGCATCTGATCGACCCGGACAACTTCTCCTACCCGCACGGCACCCACCTGTGCGCGGTCGAGGTCGACACCGAGACGGGGCAGACGCGCATCCGCTCCTACGTCTCGGTCGACGACGTCGGCAAGGTCGTCAACCCGATGATCGTCGAGGGGCAGGTGCACGGCGGTATCGCGCAGGGCATCGCGCAGGCGCTGTACGAGGAGGCCGTGTACGACGACGAGGGCAACCTGGTCTCCGGCACCATGGCCGACTACCTCGTGCCGTCCGCGCCGGACCTGCCCGACTTCGTGACCGAGCGGACGGAGACGCCGGCCACCTCGAACCCCTTGGGTGTCAAGGGTGTCGGCGAGGCGGGCACGATCGCGTCCACGCCCGCCGTCGTCAACGCGATCGTGGACGCGCTGCGGCCCCTGGGGGTCCAGGACGTCCGCATGCCCTGTACACCCGAGCGGGTCTGGCGTGCAGTTCAGTCCGGGAAGGAGGCCTCGGCATGATTCCTCCGGCATTCGACTACACCCGGCCGGCAAGCGTCGAGGAGGCGGTACGCGCGCTCGCCGACGCCGGGGAGGAGGCGAAGGTGCTGGCCGGCGGGCAGAGCCTGCTGCCGCTGCTGAGGCTGCGGCTGGCCTTCCCGGAGCTGGTCGTGGACGTCGGCCGCATCCCCGAGCTGCGCGGGGTGCGCGAGGACGGCGACACACTCGTCATCGGCGCCATGACCACGCACCACGACGTCATCCACGATCCGCTGGTCCGCCGGCACGCGGGCCTGCTGGCCTCCGCCACGGCGACCGTCGCGGATCCCGCCGTACGCCATCGAGGCACCCTGGGCGGTTCCCTCGCGCACGCCGACCCGGCCGGCGATCTGCCCGCGGTGGTCCTGGCCCTGAACGGCGAACTCGTGGCGCAGGGGCCGCGAGGGCGGCGCACACTGCCCGCGAGTGACTTCTTCGTCGACTATCTGCAGTCGGCGCTCGAACCCGACGAGCTCCTGGTGGAGGTGCGGGTGCCGAAGGCGGACGGCTGGGGCTTCCACTACGAGAAGTTCCACCAGGTGGCGCAGTCCTGGGCGACGGTCGGCGTGGCCGCACTGGTGCGGCGCGACGACGGGCACATCGCCGAGGCGCGGATCGGCCTGACCAACATGGGCTCGACGCCGCTGCGCGCCTCGGCGACCGAGGACGCCCTGTCCGGTGCCGGTGACGCGGAGGCCGTGGCGCAGGCCGCCGGGTCCGCAGCCGAGGGGACCCGGCCCTCGCAGGACATCGCGGCCTCGCCCGAGTACCGCGAGCACCTGGCGCGGGTGCTCACCAGGCGTGCGGTGCTGGCCGCCGCCGGAATGGGGTGAGGACCGATCACGCACCAGCAGGACCCGATCGCGGACAGGCTCGACCCGGCCGGGGACATCGACGGCCCGGAGCAGGTGCGGGCCCGCCTGGAGGAGACGGGGTACCTCGTCGACGACGGGCTGGCGACCGCCTGCTTCCTGGCCCTGCGGCTGCACCGGCCGATCTTCTGCGAGGGCGACGCGGGCGTCGGCAAGACGGCGCTCGCGTCCGCGCTGGCCGAGGCGCTGGACGCACCGCTGATCCGGTTGCAGTGCCACGAGGGGATCGATGCCTCGCAGGCGCTGTACGACTGGGACTTCCCGCGTCAGCTGCTGCACCTGCGAGCCGCGGAGGCGGCCGGCGTCAGGGACGCCGACCGCCTCGAGGGCGAGCTGTACGACCGTCGCTTCCTGGTCGCCCGGCCGCTGCTCAAGGCGCTGGAGACGCAGCCGTCGGTGCTGCTGGTGGACGAGATCGACCGTGCCGACGACGAGTTCGAGGCGTTCCTGCTGGAGCTGCTGTCGGAGTTCTCGGTCACGATCCCGGAGCTGGGGACGCTACGGGCCGAGGTGCCGCCCGTGGTGGTGCTGACCTCGAACCGCACTCGCGAGGTGCACGACGCGCTGAAGCGGCGGTGCCTGTACCACTGGTTCGACCACCCGGGCTTCGCCCGCGAACTGGCCATCGTACGGCGGCGGTTGCCGGCCGTCTCCGCTCGGCTGGCGGAGCAGGTGACCGCGCTGGTGCAGGCGCTGCGGTCGCAGGACCTGCTGAAACCGCCGGGTGTCGCAGAGACGATCGACTGGGCCCAGGCACTGGACGCCCTGGGCGCAAACGAGGTGGACGCGGAGCTGGCCGTGGCGACTTTGGGCTCCGTACTCAAGTACCGGGAGGACACGGATCGAGCCCGCGGGCTCGATCTGGCGGCGGTCCTCGCGGCCCGGGGGGTGTGAGCAGCGTGGACGTTGCTGTGTCCCAGAACGGTGCTCCGCCCGGACCGCCCGGTGCCGATGCCGCCCTCCTCGGCTTCGCCCGTGCCCTGCGCGCGGCCGGGGTCGATGCGAGTGCCGAGCGGGTGCACGCCTTTCTGCGGGCGGTGGACGAGCTGCGGCCCGGGATGCGGGCGGACGTGTACTGGGCGGGACGGCTGACGCTGTGCGGCGGGCGGGACGACCTGGAGCGCTACGAGCGCGTGTTCGCCGCCTACTTCGGCAGTGCTGTGCCCGCCGGGCGGACGGTGACCGTGCCGCCCCCTCCCCGGCTGCGGCTGGTCTCACGGGAGGGGGCGGCGCCCCGTACGGCCGCTCGCAACGAGGAGCAGCCGGCGCCGCCCGCAGCGGCGCTCGCCAGTTCCTCGGAGGTCCTGCGCCACCGCGACGTCGCCGGGCTGGACTCCGCCGAGCGTGAGCAACTGCGCCGGTTGCTGGCCGCGTTCGCGCTGCGCGGCGAGGTGCGGCGCACGGCGCGGCGGCGGTCGGCGCGGCGCGGGGCGGTCGATCCGCACCGGACGGTGCGGGAGCTGCTGCGGCGCGGCGGGGAACCGGCCCGGCTGCGGCGGCACACCCGGGCGGACCGGCCGCGGCGGGTGGTCCTGCTCGTGGACGTCAGCGGTTCGATGACTCCGTACGCGGATGCGCTGCTGCGGTTCGCACATGCGGCCGCCCGTGGGAGCCGTACGGAGGTGTTCACCATCGGCACCCGGCTGACCCGGGTCACCCGCGAACTGTCGCACCGCGACCCGGACCTGGCGATGGCCGCGCTCGCGTCCGCCGTACCCGACTGGCGCGGCGGCACCCGGCTCGGGGAGCTGCTGCGCGAGTTCCTGGACCGCTGGGGCCAGCGGGGCATGGCGCGCGGGGCGGTCGTGGTGGTGCTGTCCGACGGATGGGAGCGCGGCGACCCGGAGCTGCTCGGCGCCCAGATGCGCCGTCTGCACCGGCTGGCGCACCGGGTGATCTGGGCCAATCCGCGCAAGGCGCGGCCCGGTTACGCACCTCTGGCCGCCGGGATGGCGGCGGCGCTGCCGAGCGTGGACGCTTTCGTCGAGGGGCACAGCCTGGCCGCCCTTGAGCGCCTGGCGGCGGTGGTGCGCGGGGCCGGCCCGGCGCCCGTGGAAGGAGCGGACCGTGCGTGAGATTCTCCCGACGCTGAGCGAGTGGTACGCGGCCCGGGCCCCGTTCGGACTTGCGACCGTCGTCGCCGTGAGCCGCAGCGCACCGCGCGATCCCGGTGCGGCCATGGCTGTGGGGCCGGGTGACGAGGTCGTGGGGAGCGTGTCCGGTGGCTGCGTGGAGGGCGCGGTCTTCGAGCTGGCGCAGGAGGTCGTGGAGAGCGGCGAGGCGCGCCTGGAGACCTTCGGCTACAGCGACGAGGACGCGTTCGCGGTCGGGCTCACCTGCGGCGGTGAGATCACCCTGCTGGTCCGGCCCGTCACGCAGGAGACCGACCCCGGGTTCGCTGCGGTCGCGCAGTCCGTGGCCGAGGGCCGAGCGGTGACCGTGGCGACGGTGACGGACGGGCCGGCGACGATCGGGGCCACCCTCGCCGTCTGGCCGGACGAGGTGTCCGGCACACTGGGCTCGACCGGCCTGGACGTCGCCGTCACCGCCGACGCGCGCGGCGAACTCGCCCTGGGTGCCACCGGGTTGCGACACTACGGCCCGCACGGCGAGCGCCGCGAGGACACGGTCACCGTCTTCCTGCACTCCTTCGCCCCGCCGCCGCGCATGCTGGTCTTCGGCGCCATCGACTACGCGGCCGCCGTCGCCCGCATCGGCAGCTTCCTCGGCTACCGGGTCACCGTGTGCGACGCCCGCCCGGTGTTCGCCACACCCAAACGCTTTCCGGACGCCGTCGAGGTGATCGTCGACTGGCCTCACCGCTATCTCCGGGGCACGGACACCGACGAGCGCACGGTGATCTGCGTCCTCACCCACGACCCCAAGTTCGACGTGCCGCTGCTGGAGGAGGCGCTGCGCCGGCCGGCCGCCTACATCGGAGCGATGGGCAGCCGCCGCACCCACGACGACCGCATGAAACGCCTGCTCGATGCCGGGCTCAGCGAGAGCGAACTGTCCCGGCTGCGCTCACCGGTCGGCCTCGACCTCGGAGCCCGTACGCCCGAGGAGGTCGCCGTGTCCGTCGCCGCCGAGATCGTCGCGCAGCGCTGGGGCGGCAGCGGCGCCCCGCTGACGGCCACCGCAGGGGCCATCCATCCGTCGACGTAACGCCCGTTGGAGGAAGTCATGGAGCTGCACCACGAGTTCACCGTGCCGGTCCCGGTCGACGACGCCTGGCAGACGCTCCTCGACATCGAGCGGGTCGCCCCGTGCATGCCCGGTGCGACGGTCGAGGAGTACGACGGGAAGACCGTCACCGGCTCGGTGAAGGTCAAGGTGGGTCCGATCACCGTGACGTACAAGGGAACGGCCGTCTTCGAGGAGCAGGACGAGACGGCGCACCGCATGGTGCTGAGCGCCAGCGGCCGGGAGACCCGCGGCCAGGGCACCGCACGCGCCACGGTGACCGGCACTCTGACCGAGCGCGACGGCGGTACGGCGGTGTCGGTGCGCACCGATCTGACGGTGACGGGGCGACCGGCGCAGTTCGGGCGCGGTGTGATGGCGGAGGTGGGTGACCGGCTCGTCGGCCAGTTCGCCCAGTGCCTGTCGGAGCGGATCGTGGAGCCCGAGCCTGCCGCGGCGGTGGCGGAGCCGCCGGAGGGGATCGAACCCCTGGACCTGTTGCGTGCGGCCGGGGTGCCGGTGGCCAAACGGGCGGCGGTGGCGGTCGCGGCGGCCGTCGTGGTGGCGGCCGTGTTCACGCGGGTACGGAGGTTGCGGCGGGGGTGATCTCCCTCAGCCTGCGGTGCTGCGGTAGTCCGCGAGGATCGCCTCCAGATGCTTCAGGGCTGCGGTGATCCGGGCCGGGTGGTCCCGGAAGAAGGGGTCGTCGGGTACCGGGAGCGATCCCGCGAGGGCCCAGCCGCGGCCCCGCGACCAGGTCGCGTCGTCGGCGCCGACCGCCTCGCGGAAGACGTCCCGTGCCCGCGCGGGCAGGAACTTCCAGGCGGGCACCAGGTCCACGGCGGGGTCGGCCACGGCCAGCGTGCCGAAGTCGATGACGGCGCTCAGCCGGCCGTTCTGTGTCAGGAGGTTGCCCGCGTCGAGGTCGCCGTGGATCCACACCGGCGGCTTCTCCCAGGCGGGCGCGGCGAGGGCCGCCTCCCACACCTCCGTCACCGCGTCGGCATCGATGAGCTCCGCCTTCTTCAGCGCCTCGAGTTTGGGCCGCACACGGGCCTCTGCGGCCACGGAGTCACGCGCGTCGCCCAGCGGCACACCGCGGAAGGCGTTGCTCTGCTCGGGGCCGGGGCCGCCTGTGGGGTCGACGGCCTGCAGGGCGGTGATGAATTCGGCGAGGTCGAGGGCGGTGCCGACCGGGTCGGCCAGGGCCTCGGTGGCCGCCGTCTCGCCCTCCAGCCACCGGTACACGGACCACGGGTGGGGGTAGCCCTCGCCGGGTTCTCCCATCGCGAGGGGCTCGGAGACGTCCAGCGGGAGGTACGGGGCCAGGCGGGGCAGCCAGCGGTGCTCGCGCTCCACCTGGCCGACCCAGTGCGCGTAGCGCGGCAGACGTACCGACAGCTCGCCGCCGAGCCGGAAGGTGGCGTTGTCCATGCCGGACTGCGGCACCGGCACGACCGGCAGGTCGGCCCATTGCGGGAACTGGGCAACGAGCAGACGGCGTACGAGAGTTGCGTCGATCAGCACGCCGCCCATCTCAGCGGAGCGACGGCCGGACGTCCATCGAATTTCGGGGTGTGGGGCGCCGGGCGAGGGGTAGGCGGCGCCCTATGGGGCATGCACGCCCCCGCGATACAGCACCTCTGCGGGAAGGAGGTCCGTGACAGCGCACACTCGCAGCGCCCGGGCCGCTCACAGCTGCATGGAGCGGCCCGGATCTTGTGAAGTCACTGCGGTCCCGGCTCTCTTCCACGAACGCCGTTCACGTCACCTCTCGCCGTCCGGAAGCAGGGCACCCGGCAGCACGAGCAGGGCGAGCACCGCGGCGGCCGCGTAGAGGCCCGCGGCTCCGAGGGCGACGGCGTGGAAGCCCCGTACGAAACGTGTCTCGTCACCGGGCTGTCCGGCGACCGCGCCCGCCACCGCGATGCCTATCGCACCGCCGGTCTGACGTGCGGTGTTGTTCATCGCGGAGGCCAGCCCCGAACGGTCGGCCGGGACGGCTGCGATGGCCGCGGCGACGACCGCCGGGGTCAAAAAGCCCATGCCGATGCCCCACAGCAGGAACGCGGGCAGCAGGACGAGATACGTGGAGTGCGGCCCCGCCAGGGCGAGGAGGGCGAGCCCGGCCGTGGCGAGGAGCAGACCCGCGGCGGCCGGAAGCCGCGACCCGAGCCGGCTGGTGATGCGCCCGCCGACGGGCGCGATGACGGCGAGCGGGGCGAACAGCGGTATCACCGCCGCGCCCGCGAGCAGCGCGGAGCGGTCCTGGACCGACTGCAGGAACAGCATCAGCACGAACAGCGTGCCGAGGGTGCCCATGTTCATGATCCCGGCCACCACGTTCGCCGCGTCGAAGGCGGGTCGCCGCAGCAGCGCAACGGGCAGCATCGCCTCCTCCCCGCGGCGCAGTTCGACCACGGCCAGCGTCGGCACGATGAGGACGGCGAGCGCTGCGGCCACCAGCACCTGCGGGGCACCCGCGCCGGTGCGTCCGCCCTCGATGAAGGCGTACGTCGTCGCCAGCAGCAGCAGGCTGCCGAGCAGCAGCCCTGGCACGTCCAGGCGCCGGGCCTGCTCCTCTCTGCTCTCCCGCACGATCGCGGCGGACCACACCAGGGCGACCAGCACGATCGGCACGTTCAGCAGGAAGATCGCCCGCCAGCCGAGAGTTTCGGTGAGGGCGCCGCCGAGCAGCGGTCCCGCGGGCAGCGCCAGGCTGCCCGTACCGGCCCAGACGCCGATCGCCCGGGCGCGTGCCGCGTCGCCGGGGAAGGCGCGGCTGATGATGGCCAGCGTGCCCGGCAGCAGCAGCGCCGCGCCCACGCCCTGGATCACCCGGGCGGCGACCAGGACGGGGACACCGGGGGCGAGTCCGCAGGCGAGGGAGCCGGCGCCGAAGACGACGAGTCCGGCGAGCACCACCCGCCGGTGCCCGTACAGGTCCCCGGCCGTCCCGCTGGTCAGCATGAGGGCGGCGAGCGCCAGCGCGTATCCGTCCACGACCCACTGAAGGCCGCCGATGTCGGTGCCGAGCCCCGAACCGATGGGGGGCAGCGCGACGTTGACGATGGTGACGTCGAGCAGCACCAGGAAGTACCCGGTGCACATGACGAACAGGACGGTGCGCGGCGAGCCCTCGTGCCGTGCGGGGCTCACCGCGCGCCGCAGAAGCGTTGCCGGTGATCCAGTCATGGTTCCTTGGTAACAGGAGGGTCTGACAACGCCGCCGGATGCGGATGCGAAGGTACGCCCGCCGTTGCCGGGTGCCCCGCCCCGCTGTCCCGAAACCGGTGGCTACCTCGGGGGCAGGCGGTGCAGTTGTACGTCCGTGAGGAGGCCGTCGGCCACGGTGGCGGTCATGTAGGTGCAGTGGGGCTGGCGGCGCCGGTCGGTCGGGGAGCCGGGGTTGAGCAGACGCAGGCCGCCGGGGGCGGTCGTGTCCCAGGGGATGTGGCTGTGCCCGAAGACCAGCACGTCGAGGTCGGGGAACCGGGCGGCACAGCGGGCTTCCCGGCCCTGTGCCGGGCCCGTCTCGTGCACGACTGCGAAGCGCACTCCGTCGAGTTCGGTGTACGCCACTTCGGGCAGCCGGGCACGCAGCACCGGTCCGTCGTTGTTGCCGTACACGCCGACGACTCTGCGGCAGCGGGCCTCCAGCAGGTCGAGGGTGGCCGTGTCGACCCAGTCCCCGGCGTGGAACACGACGTCGGCGCGCGGGAGTTCGGCCAGGAGCGGCTCGGGCAGCTGCTTGGCGCGTTTGGGGAGGTGGGTGTCGGTCGTCAGCAGAAGGCGCACGCAGTCAGCCTAGAGAGGGCGCCCGCGCCGCAGGGTGAGCCGCCCGGTGCGTCGCTCAGGGTTTGCGGCCGACGCCGCACCACATGGGCAGGCCGGGTGCCGGGCCGTCCCCGGGGCCGGGGCGCCAGTCGGGGAGTTCGACGACGCCGGGGGCGAGCAGGTCCGTTCCGGCGAAGAAGCGGGTGACCTCGGCATGGGTGCGAGGTGTCGCACCGGCGTGGTCGGCGGCCCGTTCGTTGTACACGCGCATCGACGCGGCGACCGCCTCGGCGCCGATGTCCGCGGCGGGGTGGGAGACGACGAGGTGGCTGCCGGGGGCGAGAGCGTCGAGGAGGCGCCGGGTGAGGGCGTAGGGGTCGTCCGCGTCGGGGACGTACTGCAGGATCGCGACCAGCATGAGCGCCACGGGCTGCGACAGGTCCAGCGTCTCCTGTGCCGCCGCGAGAATGCGGTCGACGTGGCGCAGGTCGGCCTCCAGGTAGTCCGTCGCTCCTTCCGGGGTGCCGACGAGCAGCGCCCTGGCGTGGGCCAGGACGACCGGGTCGTTGTCGACGTAGACCACCCGGGCTCGGGGGTCGAGGCGCTGGGCCACCTCGTGGGTGTTGTCCGCCGTGGGGATGCCCGTGCCGATGTCGAGGAACTGGCGGATTCCGGCCTGCGCGGTCAGCTCGCGCACGGCACGTCCGAGGAAGGCCCTGTTGGCCCGGACGGCCGGGACGATCTGCGGATTGGCGGCGGCGGCCAGCTCGGCCGCCTCCTGGTCGGCGAGGTAGTTGTCCCGGCCGCCCAGCCAGGCGTTGTAGACGCGCGCGGGGTGCGCCACGGAGGAGTCGACCGGCGCGATTCCGCCTGTCGGATGCTCGTGCATACGGATCCGCTCCCCTCGCCGCCGTTCCTCTGTCGACGCACACGGTAGTCCAACGGGCTTGGAAACAAGCCGAGTTGACAGGCTCAACATGAGGTCTACAGGAAACACTGTTCAGTCTGAACTGGACAGTTTCACCTTACGGTTTTATGGTCAACGCATGGATGCACAGGCCATCGACCCTCCCGAGGGCATCGGCGACTCCGCCGCCCGTGCGGCGCGCGATCTGCGGGTCGTGTTCAGTCGACTGCGGCGCCGCATCAGGGAGGTCGCGGAGGACGACGAGCTCACGCCGCCCCAGGTCTCCGCGCTCACCCTGGTGGCCAAGCACGGGGCCGCCACGGCCAGCGCGCTGGCCGTGGCGGAGGGTGTGCGGCCGCAGTCGATGGCGACCACGCTCGCCGCGCTGGACCGGCAGGGGCTGATCCGGCGCAGCCCCGACCCCGACGACGGCCGCCGGCAGCTCGTCACCCTGACCGACGCGGGCCGTCTGCGGGTCGAGGGCGACCGGCAGGCGCGTGAGGAATGGCTGGCCCGGGCGCTGCAGGACCGCTACACCGAGGACGAACGACGGACGGTCCTCGAGGGACTGGCGCTGCTGGAACGGCTCACGCAGCCGTGATACCCCGGCTACCCGGCATCGGGGGCGGCGCGCGGACCGCCCGCCCCTCCCCCACCGAGTTCGACCGGCGACTGATCGCGCCGATGCTGCTCGGTTCGGTACTCAACCCGGTCAACTCCTCGATGATCGCGGTGGCGTTGGTGCCGATCGGCGTCGCCTTCGGTGCGCCGCCGGCCGAGACGGTGTGGCTGGTCTCGGCCCTGTACCTGGCCACCGCGGTGGGCCAGCCGGTCGTCGGGCGGCTCGTGGACATGTACGGGCCGCGCCGCCTGTATCTGATCGGTACGGGTCTGGTGGGGATCGCCGGGCTCCTCGGCGCGCTCGCTCCCTCGCTGGGTGCACTGATCGGCGCGCGCGTGCTGCTCGGTTTCGGGACGTCGGCGGCCTATCCGGCGGCCATGCAGCTGACGCGGAGCGAGGCCGAGCGCACAGGCCGGGACAGCCCGGCGGGGGTACTGACCGCGCTCGCCATGGCCAACCAGGTCGTGGCCGTGATCGGTCCCGCCCTCGGCGGTCTGCTGATCGGCCTCGGTGGCTGGCGGGTCGTCTTCACCGTCAACGTGCCGCTGTCCCTGGTCTGTCTGGTCCTCGGAACGCGCCGTCTGCCGAGGACGCCCGTGCGGCCGCCGGGCCGGGGAGGCGGTGTCGACCTGCCCGGCATGGCGTTGTTCGCGGTCATGCTGGTCTCCCTGATGGTGTTCCTGACGGGCCCGCGGCTCGATCGGTGGTGTCTGCCGGTCCTGTCCGCCGTGGCCATGGCGGGTTTCGCGGTGCGGGAGCTGCGGGTGCCCGACCCGTTCGTCGACCTGCGCGTCCTCGGCGGCAACATCCCGCTGATCGTCACGTATGTGCGCCAGTTGCTCGCCTACACGACCGCGTACGCCTTCATGTATGGCTTCACCCAGTGGCTGGAGGAGGGACGCTCCCTGCACGCCGCGACCGCGGGACTGGTGCTGCTGTCGCTGTCGGCCACCGGGCTCGCGGTCTCCGCCGTCACCGGTCGCCGGGAGGCCGTACGGACCAAGCTCGTCGTCGGCAGCCTCGTGCAGATGGCCGGCTGCACCACGCTGCTGCTGGTCGGCTCCGGAACCCCGATATGGGCGCTGCTTCTCGTCGGAGCAGTGATGGGCGTGCCGCAGGGCCTCCTCGGACTCGCCATCCAGACGGCCCTGTACCGCCAGGCCGAGCCGGCCCGCACCGCCTCGGCCGCCGGGCTGCTGCGCACCTTCGGCTACCTCGGCGCGCTGGCCGCGTCCGCCGCGAACGCGACCTTCTTCCCCCACCGCGCCGACACCTCCGGGATGCACGACCTGGCCGTGTTCATGCTCGCCGGATCGGCGCTGCTCCTCGCGTCCACTCTTCCCGACCGTTCACTCGACACCCTCGTCCGCAGCGAAAGGCCTGATCCGTGACCGTCACCGCCCTCGACCCGCGCACCGCCCTCGTGGTGATCGACCTCCAGGCCGGCATAGTCGCCGCGCCCGTCCAGCCGCACACCGGCGCCGACGTCGTCACCCGTACGGTCGAACTCGCCGACGCCTTCCGTGCCCGCGGTCTGCCCGTGGTGCTGGTCCGGGTCTCCTTCGCCGCCGACGGAGCGGACACGGTCCCCGGCCGCACCGAGGCCTCCCGTCCGGCCGGCGCCTTCCCCGAGGGCTGGGACGTCGTGGTCGCCGAACTGGCCGGTCATCCCGGCGACATCACCGTCACCAAGCGAAACTGGGGTGCCTTCCACGGCACCGGTCTCGATGTCCAGTTGCGCCGCCGCGGCGTCACGCAGATGGTGCTGACGGGCATCGCCACCAGCATCGGCGTGGAGTCCACCGCCCGCGCGGCGCACGAGCACGGCTACCACGTCACACTCGCCACCGACGCCATGAGCGACATGGACCCCGAGGCCCACCGGGGCAGCGTCGAGCGGATCTTCCCGCGGCTGGGCGAGACGGGCACCACGGCCGAGATCCTGGAGCTGCTGGCCAAGACGCACGACTGATCCGGCTCGTAGAAACGATCTCCAGGCAGGCCCAGAGTGGGACGAACCCCCCGGCGGAGATAGCATCTGGCCACCCGTACCCACACTTTCGGCGAGCGACCCGAGGGGGCTCGGAAGCCCGATGCCGGTCAAGGTCAGCGTCATCGTCCCCGTCTACAACCCGGGGCCCTATATCGAGGACTGCATCACCTCGTTGCTGAAGCAGTCACTGCCACCCGACGAGTACGAAGTGATCTTCGTCGACGACGGCTCCACCGACCAGACCCCGGCCCGGCTCGATGCGCTTGCCGCACAGGAGCCCCGGGTCCGGGTGATCCATCAGGAGAACTCCGGCTGGTCGGGCAAGCCCCGCAACGTCGGCATCGACGCCTCCCAGGGCGAGTACGTCATGTTCGTCGACAACGACGACCGCCTCGGCGACGAGGCCCTGGAGCGGATGTACGGCTACGGCGTGGCCAACGGCGCCGATGTCGTCGTCGGCAAGATGGCCGGCCAGGGCCGCGGGGTGCCGGTGGAGCTGTTCCGCCGCAACCGGCCGCGGGCCAGCGTGCGGAACGCCCCGCTCATCGACAGCCTCACCCCGCACAAGATGTTCCGCCGGGCCTTCCTGGACGAGATCGGCCTGCGCTTCCCCGAGGGCAGACGGCGCCTGGAGGACCACGTCTTCGTGACGGAGGCGTATCTGCGCGCGGCCAACGTGTCCGTCATCGGCGACTACGTCTGCTACTACCACCTCCGGCGCGACGACTCCTCCAACGCGGGCTTCCAACAGTTCGACCCGGTCGGGTACTTCAAGAACCTGCGGGAGGCGCTGGACGTCGTCGAGCAGTACACCGAGCCGGGCGACGTGCGCGACAGTCTGCACCGCCGCTGGCTGCGCGTGGAGATGGTGGAGCGGCTGCGCGGCAACCGTCTCCTCGCCAAGCCGGACGACTACCGGCGCAAGCTGTTCGAGGAGATCCGCCAGGTCGTCGTCGAGCGCTTCGGCCCCGGTGTCGCCGCCGGACTGCAGCCGACGCAGCAGGTCGTGGCCGCGCTCGTCGCCGCCGACCGGTACGACGACGTGGTGGCCTTCGCCGAGTGGGAGACCGGGCTCGGCCTCTCCGCCTCGCCCGGGACCGTCGAGTGGCAGGACGGCAGGCTGCGCTTCGACCTCGTCGCAGAGCTCACGGCGGGCGGTGCGCCGCTGACGTTCCCCGGCGGTGGGGTCCGCACCCCGCTGGACGGCCCGCCCGCGGATCTCGAGGAGGCGGTCGCCTGGGTGGGAGCCGACACCGTCGCCCGGTTCGGACAGGCCACCGTGGACCTGCTGGTGCGCGAGCGCTCGAGCGCCGCCCAGTACTTCCAGCTGGTCGAGGTCACCCGGGAGATCGTGCCGGTCGAGGACAGCGGGCAGGTGCGGCTGGTGCTGCGTGCGACGGCCACCGTCGACCCGGCCGGCGCGGTGGACGGCTCGCCGCTGCGCGCCGGGCTGTGGGACACGTACGCCCGCGTCAGGCTGGGCGGCTGGAGCAAGACGTCGCGCGTGGGCCCGGGCCCTCGCAAAGCCCGTGCCGCCACGTCCGCGGCGGTCGTGGGCGGGCGGGTGGTCCTGCCGTACTGGACCGACCAGCACGGCAATTTCTCCCTGGACGTCGACCGGGCGAACCAGCGCCTCGGCCTCGGCCGGCTCGACCCCGAAGCCGTGAGCGTCTCCGGGGGCCGGCTGCGCGCGCCCCTGCCGCTGCACGTCCCGGCCGAGACGGCCGTACTGCTGCGGCTGACCTCACCCGACAGGTCGGTGGACGTGCCCGGCACGCTGTCCCCGGCCGGGGACGGGGCCCTGCTGGAGGCCGCCCCGACCGTCGCCGACCTCAGCGGGGCGACCTGGCGGACCGCCCTGTGCGCGGCCCCGGACGCCGCCGAGCCGCGCTTCCTCCCGCTGCCGCTCGCCCTGCGCGCGGACCCGGACTCGATCAAGGTGGTACGGACTCCCAGGCCCTCGGCGGTACGGCGGCTGGCCCGCAGGGCGCGGCGTGCGCTCGCCGCGGTCCTCAGACGGCGCGCGGCATCCCGCGCAGCCAAGGCAGGAAAGGCGTGAAAGCGGGCGCTCACGGGGCATAGCGGGCGCGTGGGCGCTGGAGCCGAAGTTCTTCCCCGACGAGCGGGCAGCTTTCACGAGTGGTATCGCGGCGAAGGGTTCCGCGAGGCCACCGGCTACGACCTCTCGCTCGCACAGGCCAACGGCTCGGTCTCCCGCTGAGGCGTGCTGCGCGGGGTGCACTTCGCGGACGTGCCGCCCGGGCGGGCCAAGTACATCACCTGCGTGCCCGGCGCGATCCTCGACGTGGTGGTCGACCTGCGCGTGGGCTCGCCCGCCTTCGCCGAGTGGGAGACGGTGCGCCTCGACGAGGACACCCGGCACGCCGTGTTCCTCGCGGAGGGCCTCGGGCATGCCTTCATGGCACTGACGGACGACGCCACCGTGGTCTACCTGTGCCCGACGGGGTACACGCCGGGGCGTGAGCACGGCGTGCACCCCCTGGACCCGGATCTGGGCATCGCCTGGCCCGAGGGCATCCCTCCGGTGCTGCCGCCGAAGGACGCTCAGGCGCCGTCGCCGGCAGAGGCCCGGCGGACCGGGCTCCTGCCGTCGTACGACGCCTGCACCTCCCGTTACGAGGAGTTGCGCGGCCGGCCGTTCAGCGACCGGCCGACAGGCCCTCCAGGGCCGAGCGCAGCGGTTCCCAGCCGCGGGAGCGGCTGAGGCCGCGGTTGCGTGCGCGGACCAGGGGGCGCCAGAAGTCCGCCCCCAGCAGGGTCTCGGGCGTGACCGCCTTCACCCGCTCCAGGACCGCCTCGGGCACCTTCTGCGGGTCGGGCACATCGAACTCGGCCATGATCTCGTCGTACTTGTCCTTCAGCACGGTGCTCTCATGGTCGGCGCCGAAGATGATCAGCTGGCCGGTCGGCTGGGTGTCGACGAGGACGGTCACGAGATCGGGCCGGTAGCGGTTCAGGATCTCGATGATCTTGTAGACGTCGCCGGTCCAGGCGTCGGTGTGCCGGTCACGGGCGGCCTCGTCGATGCTGCGCGGCAGCATGTCGTCGAAGACGATCACGCTGGACCAGTCCGAGTGCTTCTCGATGTTGATGAAGTCCCGCAGCGCGTACTCGAACAGGTGCATGCCGTCGATGAACGCGAGGTCGAGCGTGGTGCGCCGCCAGTAGCCGAGCGGGCTGCGGCCCCGGCGGAGGTTGCGCACGGGGTGGCGGCCGCCCTTGAGGTGGCCGAGGGGGTTGTCGCGGGCGAAGAAGTCGTCGCTGGTGGCCTTCACCAGGTGGACGTCGCACCGGATCTCCGTGACCACCTTGAACGCGGGGTCGACCGCGATGCTGGGGACGCGGGACAGCGTGAGACTGCGGCCGTCGTTGACTCCGATCTCCAGGTAGTTGCGGTTCGCGGTGGCCTTGTGCAGACCCCGCAGGAATTCATGGCGTTTCACGAAGAAGACTCCTTGCGGATAAGGGGAAGTGCCTCGTGCAGGGCGGATCGCCAGTCGCGCAGCGGCGGCAGACCCAGCTCCTGCCAACGACCGTGGGCGAGGGCACCGTACGCGGGGCGGGGCGCGGGCTGCGGGAAGGCCCCGCTGCCCACGGGCCGCACCCGGTCGGGGTCCGCGCCGAGGCCGGCGAAGACCTCTCGGGCCAGCTCGTACCAGGAGGCCTCGCCGCAGCTGGTGGCATGGAAGACACCGCTCGCACCCCGGCCCAGGTGTGGGCCGAGGTCGACAAGGCGTGCGGCGACGTCCGCGCTCCACGTGGGCTGCCCGCGCTGGTCGTCGACGACGTCGAGGGTGTCATGGCGGGACTCCAGGTCGATCATCGTGCGGACGAAACTACGCCCGTGGACGCCGTAGAGCCAAGCCGTTCGCACGATTGCGCTCGATGTGTAAGGCTCCGCGGCCACGGCACGCTCGCCGGCGAGTCTGGTGCGGCCGTAAGCGGTGCGCGGGTCGGTGGCATGATCCTCGGGATACGGGGTACGAGCATCGCCCGCGAACACGTAGTCGGTGGACACGTGGATCAGGCGGGCGCCGTGGACCGCGCAGGCACGGGCGAGATTGCGGGGCCCGTCGCCGTTGATCCGCAGGGGCCGTTCCTCGTCGGTCTCGGCGTCGTCGACGGCCGTGTACGCGGCGCAGTCGACGACCAGGTCGGGGCGGTGGCCGGCCAACAACCCCTCGACGGCGTCCTGTTGGGTGACGTCGAGGCCCGTGTGGTCCAGCCCCACAACGTCGGCGCTGCGCCGGAGCAGTTCGTCGACCGTGTCGCGGCCGAGCATGCCCCCGGCCCCCGTGACCGGCCATCTCATGCGGACCGCCGCTTCAGGGGCTCCCACCAGGCGCGGTTGTCCCGGTACCAGGCGACGGTGTCGGCGAGGCCGGTGGCGAAGTCGCGGCGCGGGCGGTAACCGAGCTCCTCGCGGGCCTTGCTCCGGTCGACCGAGTAGCGCAGATCGTGGCCCTTGCGGTCCTCGACGTACTCGACCCGGTCCCGGTCGGCCCCGCAGGCCTCCAGCAGCAGGCCGGTGAGTGCCTTGTTGCTCAGTTCGGTGCCGCCGCCGATGTTGTACACCTCCCCCGGGCGGCCCTTGGTGCGTACGAGGTCGACGCCCTGGCAGTGGTCCTCCGTGCAGCCAGTCGCGGACGTTGAGGCCCTCGCCGTAGAGCGGGACCTTCACGCCGTCCAGGAGGTTGGTGACGAACAGCGGGATGACCTTCTCGGGGTACTGGTGCGGGCCGTAGTTGTTGGAGCAGCGGGTGACGCGGACGTCCAGGCCGTGGGTGCGGTGGTAGGCGAGGGCGAGCAGGTCGGAGGAGGCCTTGGAGGCGGAGTACGGCGAGGTGGGCTGCAGCGGGTGGCCCTCGGGCCAGGAGCCGGAGTCGATGGAGCCGTAGACCTCTTCGGTGGAGATGTGCACGAAGGGTTCCACCCGGTGGCGCAGGGCGGCGTCGAGGAGGGCCTGGGTGCCCGCCACGTTGGTCAGGACGAAGTCCCCCGCCCCCGTGATCGAACGGTCCACATGGGACTCGGCGGCGAAATGCATCACCTGGTCCGCGTCGGTCATGCGCTTGTCGACGAGTTCGGCGTCACGGATGTCGCCCTGGACGAACTCCAGCCGGGGATGGTCGAGATCGAGGTTGTCGAGGTTGCCGGCGTAGGTGAGTCTGTCGGCGCCGGTGACGAGAAGGTTCATGCCCGGATCTGCACCTTGCTGTGGTCTCCGAGGACCAGGCGGTGGGCGCGGGGGACACTCGGGGCGGGTGTCACCTCCACATGCCGGCCGATCAGGGAGCTCTCGATCCGGCCCACCCCGAGAATCGAGGAGTCGCGCAGCACGATGGAGAACTCCAGTTCGCTGTCGGTGATCCGGCAGTTCTCCGCGACGGAGGTGAAGGGACCCACGTAGGAGTCCTCGACGACGGTGCCGGCGCCGATCACGACGGGGCCGACGATGCGCGAGTTCACGACGCGTGCACCCTCCTCCACGATCACGCGCCCGATCGTCTCGGAGCTCTCGTCCACCTCGCCGTCGATCCGGCGGTCGAGGGCCTCCAGGACCGTCCGGTTGACCTCCAGCATGTCGACGACGTTCCCGGTGTCCTTCCAGTAGCCCTTGATGACGGTGCAGCGCACGTCGGCGCGGCTGTCGATCAGGTGCTGGATGGCGTGGGTGATCTCCAGTTCGCCGCGCCAGGACGGCCGGATGGCGCGCACCGCCTCGTGGATCAGGGGCGTGAACAGGTAGACGCCCACCAGGGCGAGGTCGCTCTTGGGGTTCTCCGGCTTCTCCTCCAGGCCCACCACCTGGCCGGAGGAGTCGAGTTCGGCGACGCCGAAGGCGCGCGGGTCGGCCACTTGGGTGAGCAGGATCTGGGCGTCGGGGCGGTGGGTGCGGAACTCGTCGACGAGGGCGCTGATGCCCCCGACGATGAAGTTGTCGCCCAGGTACATCACGAAGTCGTCGTCGCCGAGCCAGTCCCGCGCGATCAGTACCGCATGGGCCAGCCCGAGGGGCCGCTCCTGGGGGATGTAGGTGATCTCCAGACCGAACTTGGATCCGTCGCCGACCGCTTCCTGGATTTCTTCGGCGGTGTCTCCCACGATGACGCCGACCTCGGTGATGCCGGCCGCGGCAATGGATTCCAACCCGTAGAAGAGAACAGCCTTGTTGGCCACGGGGACGAGCTGCTTGGCCGATGTGTG
Source organism: Streptomyces sp. TLI_185 (assembly GCF_003814765.1). Lineage (NCBI taxonomy): Bacteria > Bacillati > Actinomycetota > Actinomycetes > Kitasatosporales > Streptomycetaceae > Streptomyces > Streptomyces sp. TLI_185. The sequence goes on along the minus strand of NZ_RKRB01000001.1, from coordinate 9,817,876 downwards.
CGTGATCGGCCTCAGTCGGGTACCGGCGCCGCCGGACAGCACGAGAGCCTTCATCTGCTTCACCTTAGTCGCGATCCCTTTGGAAGGGATCGCGACCAATCACCCGGTTCGGGTCGACGGCCCGGTCAGTCCTCGCCCCGCACGATGTTGCCCTCCGGGCCGGGCTGGTCCGTTCGGGTGGTGCCCTGTTCGAGAACCGCCGGAATGCAGGTGCGTACGACACCCTTGCCCCGCAGCCGCCGGGCCCGCGCCCAACCGGTCTCCGGTCGACGGATCACAAGCTTGTCAGTGGTGTGCGGCGTCACGGCAGTTCATCTTCCTTCTGCTTCAGTGCCCGCTGACCGGGTCCCCTTCGGCGCCCCGGTCAAACGCCTCATCCGGCCTGCGAGCACGGGAACCTGCCGCGCACAGCCCCCAGTTCGACGCTCAGGCAGTGCCCAGCGCCCCGCGAAGGGTGCTGATCGCCTGGCTGATCGCAGCCTCCGCGGCGTGGGTCTCGCGCAGGGCGTTGAGCATCACGAAGTCGTGGATGATGCCCTGGTATCGGACCGCGGTGACCGGGACGCCCGCCTCGCGCAGCTTGTTCGCGTAGGCCTCGCCCTCGTCGCGCAGGACGTCGGCCTCACCCGTGATGACGAGGGCGGGCGGCAGACCCGTGAGCTGTTCGGTGGAGGCCCGCAGCGGGGACGCGGTGATCTGGGCGCGCTCCGCCTCGTCCGTCGTGTACTGGTCCCAGAACCACTGCATGGCGTCCCGGCGCAGGAAGTAGCCCTCGGCGAACTGGTGGTAGGACGGCGTGTCGAAGCTCGCGTCGGTGACCGGGTAGAACAGCACCTGCGCGGCCAGCGGGACGTCGCCGCGCTGCTTGGCCATCAGGGTCAGGGCGGCGGTCATGTTGCCGCCGACGGAGTCGCCGGCCACCGCGACGCGGGCGCCGTCCAGGCCCTTGGTCGCTCCCTGCTCGACGACCCACTTCGCCACCGCGTAGTTCTGCTCGATGGCAACCGGATAGCGGGCTTCGGGCGAGAGGTCGTACTCGGGGAAGACGACCGCGGCGCCGGTGCCGACGGCGAGTTCGCGCACCAGCCGGTCGTGGGTGTGGGCGTTGCCGAACACCCAGCCCGCCCCGTGGATGTAGACGATCACCGGCAGGGCGCCGGTGGCCCCGGCGGGGCGGACGATGCGGGCGCGGACCTGGCCGGTGGGGCCACCGGGGACAGTGACCCACTCCTCGTCGACCGCGGGCTTCTCGATCTCGCCGGACTGCACCTCGTCGACGGTCTTGCGGCCTTCGGCCGGGCCGAGGTCGAACAGGTAGGGCGGGTTGGCGGTGGCCTCGGCGAAGGCCCGGGCGGCGGGTTCGAGGACGGGGCGGGGTGCGGTGGTGCCGGTCATGACGACCTCCTCGGTTCGGGTGCCGCGCCCTGCGGCACACCATGGAGAGTAGCGCGCTATTAAGTCGTGCACAACTAATATGTTCAACATCTATTGGTGCCCGATACAATCGGACGGACCCGAACGACAGGCTGGTGATCGCCGTGCACAGGACAGCAACCGGGAGCCACACCGTGGGACCGGCCGCAGCCGAACCGGGCGAGGGCTCGCTCCTCCTCGACGACCAGCTCTGCTTCGCCCTGTACGCCGCCTCCCGCGCCGTCACCGCGCGCTACCGCCCGCTGCTGGACGAACTCGGCCTGACCTACCCGCAGTACCTGGTCATGCTCGTGCTCTGGGAACAGGACTCGATCTCCGTACGTGACCTGGGGGCCGCGCTCCAGCTGGAATCGAGCACCCTGTCCCCGCTGCTGAAGCGGTTGGAGGCGAACGGGCTGCTGCGCCGCGAACGCCGCGTCGAGGACGAGCGGTCGGTCGCCCTCCGCCTCACCGAGGCCGGCACTCGGCTGCGGGAAAGGGCGGGCCAGGTACCCCTCGCCATCGGCGACGCCATGGGCCTGACCCCCGAGCAGGACGCCCTGGCCAAACAGCTCCTCCGCCTGATCACCGCCAACGTCACGAACTGAGCCCGAGCTCCGCCCACACCTGCTTGCCGCCGCTGGCCGGCACGGTCCCCCACGCCTCCGACATGGCCTCCACGAGGAGGATGCCGCGGCCGCCGGTGGCCTCCCAGCCGATGCTGGTCGGCTTCACGGGGGTGCGGGGCGAGGCGTCGGCGACCGAGACACGCAGCCGGTTGTCGAGCAGGGTGAGGTCGAGGCGGACCTGGCCGTCGGTGTGCACCAGGGCGTTGGTGACGAGTTCGGAGACGACCAGGAGTACGGCATCCATGTCGTCGCGGGTCACGCCCCAGGTCCGGAGGGTGCGGCGGGTGAAGCGACGGGTGTGACCGACGGCCTCGGGCACCCGCCAGACCGTCCAGCTGTCGCGCAGCGGACGCAGCGCCATGCCGTCGTAGCGCAGCAGGAGCAGGGCGACGTCGTCGCTGCGCCGGGCGTTGCCGAGGAGGGCGTCGGCGACCAGGCCGAGGTGGTCGGGGTCGGAGACGGACAGTTGCTGGGCCAGCCGCTCCATGCCGTCGTCGATGTCGGCCTCGGCGGACTCGACGAGGCCGTCCGTGGTGAGCGCGACGACCGTGCCGGGCTGCAGCCGCAGCACGCTCATCGGGAAGTCGGCCTGGGCGACGACGCCGAGCGGCGGCCCGCCGTCCGACTCGGGCACCTCGGTGCTGCCGTCCGGGTGGCGCAGCACCGGCGGCAGATGGCCTGCGCGGACGTACCAGGCGGAGCCCTCCTCCATGTCGACGTCGACGTAGCAGCAGGTGGCGAAGAGGTCGGTCTCCATGTCCGTCAGGAGCCGGTTTGCGTGGGAGACGACCACGTCCGGCGGGTGGCCCTCGACGGCGTAGGCGCGCAGCGCGGTGCGCATCTGGCCCATGAGGGTGGCGGCGCTCGCGTTGTGGCCCTGGACGTCGCCGATGACGAGGGCGACGTGGTTGTCGGGCAGCGGGATCACGTCGTACCAGTCGCCGCCGACCTCGAGGCCCGCCGTGGTGGGCAGGTAGCGGGCGACGGCGACCGCACCGGGCAGCTTGGGCAGGCGGCGCGGCAGCAGCTGGCGCTGGAGCATGCCGACGAGTTCGTGTTCGGCGTCGAAGGCGTGGGCGCGCATCAGGGCCTGGCCCGCGAGGCCCGCGGACGCGGTGAGCAGGGCGCGCTCGTCGGGGCCGAAGTCGTGCGGGGCGTCCCAGCCGATCAGACAGGCGCCGGCCATGCGGTTGCCGGCGGGCAGCGGCAGCACGGCGAGTCCGCCGGGACCGACCTCGGCCAGGGCGGGTTCCAGAGGGGTGCCGGCGGGCCAGATGCGGGCCCGGCCCTCGCGCAGGGCGGCGGCCAGGGTGGGCATGGCGCGCACGGGCGCGTCGGGCCACTCGGTGCGCCACTCCAGGCGCCACAGCTCGGGCCAGGATTCCGGATCGGCCGGTTCGAGGACCGTGACGACGAGCCGGTCGCCCTCCAGCTCGGCGAGCGCGATCCGGTCGGCCTGAAGCGGCTTGCGCAGGGCGGAGACGACGGCCTGACTGACGTCGCGGACGGTGCCGGCGGTCGCGAGCATGGCGGCGAGGCGCTGGACGCGGGCCACGTCGGTGACCTCGGAGCGCAGTTTGGAGGCGTCGGCGACCGTGCCGACGAGCGTGGCGGGCCGGCCCTCGCCGCCGGGCAGCAGACGCCCGCGCAGCCGCAGCCACTTGGGCGGGCCGGAGGGCTGCAGGACCCGGAACTCCAGCTCGCGGTCGCCGAGGGACATGTGGTCGGCCTCGACCACGGACATCAGCGAGGGCAGGTCCTCCGGGACCGTCAGGCCCAGCAGGGTCTCGACCCTGCCGTCGAACTCGGCGCGGGTGACGGCGAACAGCCCCAGGATGTCGTCGCCGACCTCCACCCGGCCGCTGTCCATGGCGAGGCTGAACGCGTTGGCCGGCAGCTCGCCGCCCTCGGCGGAGGGGGCGGGGGCGGGACAGCCGACGGCGTCGGCGATCAGCTCCAGGCACTTGCGGTCCTCGGTGTCGAAGCCGTCCGGCCGCTCGCCGACGGCCAGCAGACAGCCGCCGTTTCCGTCCCCGCGCGCGGGCAGCACCGCCAGGTGGAAGTCCCGCGGCGGCGTCCGCCGCGCCTCGGCGTCCTCCGCGAGTTCCTCGGGCCCGAGCCACACCGGGCTCCCCAAGCGGTGGCTGTCGGCCACCGGGGAGCTGCCGGAGCGAGGGTAGCTGTCGCGCAGCCCGAACAGCGTCCTCGGAACGCCCACCGACTCGACCAGGCACAGCAGGTCACCGTCCTCCTCCGGCGTGTACACGCCGGCGAACGCCGCCCCGGCGAAGACGAGCGCCTGCTCCAGGACCCGGCGCACCCGCTCGGGTGAGGCCGGACCGGAGGTGAGCGCTTTCAGGGCACCTTCGGCGCGCAGAGTTCTCGTTCTGCGTGTCTCGGCGCCCTCACTGACCACGTCCGCAATTACAGCGCGTATGGGACGCCTGCGCAGCCCCTGTGAGCATTCCGTGGAGGTCATCGGGCGTGCCCACTCGAAACGCGCCGAACATGTCTTAACGCATGCGTATCGCACGGTGATCTCGTGACAGGCGTGACTGTCCCGGGCCCTCGGACGGCTGGAAGTGTCGGTGCCGGGCCACGGAGGGGGATCCATGGACAAGCGGTACGAGGTGTACGCACTCGCGGACAGACACTTCTACGAGACGCCGGACCGGCTTGCCGGTGCCGGACAGCAGACGGCACCGCTCTTCGAGACCGCGCGTCGTGAGGTGCCGGCGGGCTGGGATGCGGCGCGGATCGGTGACTGGCTGACGCTGACGCCGCTCGGCGCGGACGGCAGCGCACTGCCGGGCCCGGCGCAGGGCTGGAAGATCCACGCCTCGGCCACCCGGGCGAACGCGGAGCGGATCGCGGCGATCGTGTGGGACTACTGCGTGCCGCGCCGGATCCCGTTCAAGTTCGTGCCGGGACCGCACCTGCTGCACTTACGCAACACCAAGTACGCGGCCCGCGACACCAGCGGCAAGTTCGTCACCGTCTACCCGGCCGACGAGGAGCAGCTCCACCAGGTGCTGCGCGAACTGGGCCGGTTGCTGGACGGTTTCGAGGGGCCGTACATCCTCACCGATCTGCGCTGGCACGACGGCCCGCTCTACGTCCGCTACGGCGCGTTCGCACGCACCTTCGTCGTCGACGAGCGGGGCTCGCTCGTGCCGGCGGTGCGGGACGGCGCGGGCACGCTGGTGCCGGACCGGCGGGCGCCGTCCTTCCAGGTGCCTGAGTGGGTGACGCTGCCGGCATTCCTGGAGCCGCATCTGGCGGCCCGCAACACCACGACGGTGGGCGAGTTGCCGTACCGCATCGAGAAGGCGCTGCACTTCTCCAACGGCGGCGGGGTGTACGCCGGCACCGACACCCGGGACGGGCGCAAGGTGGTCCTCAAGGAGGGCCGGCCGCACGCGGGGCTGGCCTCCGACGGTGCGGACGCCATCGCCCGGCTGGAGCGCGAGAAGCAGGCGCTGGAGCAGGTGGCGGGGACCGGTGTGGTGCCCGAGGTGCGGGACTGGTTCACGCTGGGCGAGCACCGGTTCCTGGTCATGGACTTCCTGGAGGGGCGCACGCTCAACTCCTTCTTCGCCGAACGGCATCCGCTGCTCACCCCGGATCCGGACCCGGAGGCCGTCGCGCGCTACACGGCGTGGGCGGTGCGCATCCACGGGGCGGTGCAGCGTGCGGTGGAGGCGGTGCACGCACGCGGGATCGTCTTCAACGATCTGCATGTCTTCAACATCATGGTCGCGCCGGACGAGGAGTCGGTGTTCCTGCTCGACTTCGAAGCGGCGGCGCCGGTGGCGGAGAACGGCCGTCAGGTCGTCGCACACCCCGGCTTCTTCGCCCCGCCCGACCGGACGGGCACCGACGTCGACCGCTATGCGCTGGCCTGCTTACGGCTCGCGCTGTTCCTGCCCGTGACCACCCTGTTCGTGGTCGACCGGGGCAAGGCGGCGCACTTGGCCGAGGTGATCGCGGAGCAATTCCCGGACGTGCCGCGGGAGTTCCTGGACGAGGCGGTCGCGGAGATCACGCGAGGCACCGGCGTGGGCGCCCCGGCGCTGGTGCGGCCCGGCGACTGGCCGCACAGCCGGGACTCGATGGTCAAGGCGATCCTCGCCTCGGCCACCCCGGAACGCGACGACCGGCTCTTCCCTGGCGACATCGCCCAGTTCTCCGACGGCGGCGGGCTCGGGCTCGCCCACGGCGCGGCCGGAGTGCTGTACGCGCTGGCCGAGACCGGCGCCGAGCGGTACGAGGAGGGCGAACGCTGGCTCCTCGACCGTACGGCCCCGCCACCGCCCGGCACACCGCTCGGCCTGTACGACGGACTCGCCGGCGTCGCGCACGTCCTGGACCGGCTCGGCCACCGGCAGCGGTCCCTCGACCTGGTCGAGGGCATCCTCGCCGAGAAGTGGCAGAACCTCTCCTCCACCCTGCACGGCGGCCTGGCCGGCCTCGGCCTGGTCCTCGGCCACCTGGCAGGCACCACGGGCGAGTCGGAGCTGCACGAGCGGGCCGCCGAGGCCGCGGAGATCGTCGTACGACGCCTTGCCGAGCCGCGCCCCGACGCGCCCCGGCAGCGGGCCGGGCTGTTGCGGGGTGCGAGCGGACCGGCGCTGTTCCTGCTGCGGCAGTACGAGCGGACCGGCGACGCGGGGCTGCTGGAAGCGGCCCAAGTGGCGCTGCGCCGGGACCTGGACTGCTGTGTCGTCCAGAAGAGCGGCGGCGGCCTGGAGGTCGACGAGGGCTGGCGGACCCTGCCCTACCTCGGTGACGGCAGCGCGGGACTCGGCATGGTCCTGGACGACTATCTCGCGCACGCCGCCGACGCGGAGTTCGACAAGGCACGCTCCGGCATCCTCACCGCCGCCACCTCACGCTTCTACGCACAGCCCGGCCTCTTCCAGGGCCGCGCCGGAATGATCCTGCACCTCGGCCGCACCACGGAACCGAGCGCCACGGACCGTCACCTGGCCGAGCAGATCGCCGCGCTCGGCTGGTACGCGATGGCGTACGAGGGCCAACTGGCCTTCCCCGGGCACCAGATGATGCGGCTGTCCATGGACCTCGCCACCGGAACGGCAGGGTGCCTGCTCGCGCTCGCGGCGGCCACCGGTGACAGCGCCCACCTGCCCTTCCTCCCGCCGCTGCGGCGGCCCCAATGACGCGGCTCCGCGACCTGACGGAGTCGTGACGCAACCCCGTCCCCACGGGTGGACATCGATGAAAGGACACGAAATGGCACTGCTCGACCTGCAGACGATGGAATCCGATGAGCACACCGGCGGTGGCGGCGCCAGCACCGCGAGCCTGCTCTCCTGCATCAGCGCGGCGAGCGTTCTGCTCTGTCTCTGACGGCACCGTGCACCCACGGCTCCGGGCGGTCCGCTCCCGCGAGGGAGGGGCCGCCCGGGGTCCTGCGCTCCCCCGACCCGGATGCGAGGCCGCAGCCGTATGACGACTCGTGCCGACGCCGCACCCCCCGCCGCGTTGCTCAGCTCCGCCACCCGGCACAGCGGCGCGCGCTGCATCGCCCTCTGCCTGATGAGCACGGCGTCCACCGGTGCCGGGCTGCTCCTGCCGGCCGCGCTCGGCCGCACCCTCGACCTCCTTCTGGCCCACTCCCCGGCGACCCGCTGGGTGCTGTACTGCGCGGGGATCGTGCTGCTGCTCGCCCTGCTCGACGCCGGCGAGACCGTGCTGAGCGGCACCGTCGACGCCCGGACGACGGCGTGGCTGCGGCGACGGCTGACGGGGCATGTGCTGGCCGTCGGCCCGCGTGCCGCCGCCCGCTTCGGGCCCGGCGACCTGGTCGCCCGCCTCGTCGGCAACGCGGCCCAGGCGGGGACCGCTCCGGCCGCCCGCGCCGCACTGCTCGCCGCACTCGCAGGTCCCCTCGGGGGCGTGGTGGCGCTCGGCCTGATCGACCCGTGGCTGGCGGCCGTGTTCCTGGCCGGAGGCCCACTCCTGACGCTCCTGCTGCGCGCCTTCGCCCGTGACACGACACGCTGTGTGGCGGACTACCAGCAGGTACAGGGGCGTATCGCGGGCGCCCTGGCGGAGGCGGTGGCCGGCCACCGCACCATCGAAGCGGCGGGCACGGCGGACAAGGAGGCGGCGCGGATCCTGCGGCCCCTGCCCGAACTGTCCCGCGCGGGCCACCGCATGTGGCGGGTGCAGGGGCGGGCAGCGGCCCAGGCGAGTGCCGTGGCGCCACTGCTGCAGCTGGGCGTCGTCGCCGTGGCCGGGCTCCTCCTGATCCGGCACCGGCTGTCGGTCGGCGAGGTGCTCGCGGCCTCCCGGTACGCGGTCCTCGCGGCCGGGGTCGGCGTGCTGGTCGGCCAGTTCGCGAGTCTGGCCCGGGCCAGGGCGGCCGCCGGGCGCCTCGACGAGGTACTGGCGGAGCCGACCGTGACCTACGGCGAACGCCGACTGCCGCCCGGTCCCGGCCACTTGGAACTGCGCGGCGTGACGGCGCGGCACGGCGAACGCACCGTCCTCGACGGCGTGGACCTCGTCGTCCCCGGCGGCACGACACTCGCCCTGGTCGGACGTTCCGGCACGGGCAAGTCGCTGCTCGCCGCACTCGCCGGCCGCCTGGCCGAGCCGGACGCGGGAGAGATCCTGCTCGACGGCGTCGCCCTGCGCGACCTGACCCACAAAGACCTTCGCGGATCGGTCGGTTACGCCTTCGAACGCCCCGCGCTCCTGGGCACAACCATCGAGGACGCGCTGACGCTCGGCCTGCGACCCCCCTCCCCCGCACGCATCCGCGAGGCGACCCGCCTGGCACGTGCCGACGACTTCGTACGCCGCCTGCCGAAGGGCTACGCCACCGCGTGCGCCGACGCACCCCGTTCCGGCGGGGAGTCCCAACGCCTGGGCCTGGCCCGGGCCTTCGCCCACGACGGCCGCCTGCTCATCCTCGACGACGCCCTCTCCAGCCTCGACACGGTGACGGAGGCACAGATCGCCGAGTCCCTCACCCAGGGCCCCGCCGGCACCCGAATCCTCATCGCCCATCGGGCGTCCACGGCGGCGCGGGCGGATGCGGTGGCGTGGCTGGACGGGGGGCGGGTGCGGGCGGTGGGCACGCATGCGGAGTTGTGGCGGACGGCCGGGTATCGGGCGGTGTTCGGGGACGGGGGGCGGGCGTGAACGGCAGGGGCTACCAGGGTGGTTGCGGGCGTCGGCGGGGCGGAGTGGGGGCGGTGGGGGTGGGCCTTGGTGCCGACCACCGGAGGATGCCCCGGAGCCGGGTGCGGACCTGGCGCGACAGCATCCAGCTGCACGGTTCTCACGTGCTGCGGGGCCAAGGGCGTGCGGTGAGGGCGGACGTGAGGAGTTGGGCAGGCGTCGGCTTCCTGGTCGCGGCCGGAGACGGGGCGCCAGTATGAACAACCGGGTCGTTGCGCGGCGAGGCGCGGTCCCGGTCGGGGGGATCGGTGCGCGTGGCCTGCGCTTTCTGCGGGACCGTCGGCGGGTCGTGGTGCGGCTCGGCGGGTGGTCCGTGCTGGAGACGGGGCAGACCTTCGTCACCGGGTACGCCCCGGCCCGGGCACTCGACGCGGGGTTCCTGGCCGGGCGGGCCGGGGTCGGGCTGGCCTGGCTCGGGGTGGCCGGGCTCGGTGTCGTCGTGGGGGCGTACGGGACCGGACGGGTCTACGCGGCCGTCGCCGCGCTGGTCGAACCCCTGCGGGACCGGCTGGTCGAGGGGGTGGTCGGGCGCGGGGTGCGGGAGGCCGACGGCGGGGCGCTGTCGGGGCTCACCCAGCAGGTGGAGATCGCGCGGGACACCTTCGCCGGGCTCGTGATGGTGTCGCGCTCGTTCGTGTTCACCGCGGTGGGGGCGTTCGTCGGGCTTGTGTCGCTCGCCCCGCTGCTCCTGCTGGTCGTGGGCCCGCCGCTGGTGGCCGGGGTGGCCCTGTTCGCGATGTCGCTGCGGCCGTTGGCCCGCCGGCAGGAGGCGTTCCTCGTCGCCGACGAGGCCCTGGCCGACCGGCTGGGTGCCGTCTGCCCGGGGTTGCGGGACATCACGGCCACCGGCGCCGAGGAGCGGATCGCCGCCGACACGGGGGAACTGGTCGACGCCGAACTGCGGGCCGCCCGCTCGCTGGCCCGCTGGGGCGTCCTGCGCATCGCGTCGCTCGCCGTCGGCGGCCAGCTCCCGCTCGTGCTGCTGCTCGCCGCCGGCCCCTGGCTGCTGTCCCGGGGCGTCACCACGGGCGCCCTGGTCGGCGCCCTCGCCTACATCACCCAGTCCCTCCTCCCGGCCCTCCGCAACCTGGTCCACGGCCTGGGCACGAGCGGCTCCCGCCTGACGGTGGTCCTGCGCCGCCTGTCGACCCCGCCCCACAGGCCCAGCACCGACCGACCGCACCCGGAACGAACCGCCACAGACAGCCACAACGACCGCCCCGCGTCGCCCCTGTCCCGGCCGGCACCCACCGACCAGCCCCGCCCGTCGGCTCCTGCCGACGACCGGCCCCGCAAGCCCCTGCCCGCGTTCGACTGGCACGGCGAACCGCCGACCCCTGCCCCACCTCATTCGCCGCCCGACGACGACACGGCCGCCGCCCCAGCAACCCCCGACGACCACCCCCGCGACAGGCTGGCCCCACCCGACAGGCAAGAAGGCGGACATCCGACCACCGCCTCACACCAATCAACTCCCACCCGCACGCCCACCACCCAAGCCACCCCCGCCCTCTCCCTCACCTCCGTCACCTTCGCCTACGGCCCCACCGCCACCCCCGTCATCGAGAACCTCGATCTCGTCCTCCCTCCCGGCTCCCACCTGGCCGTCGTCGGCCCCAGCGGGATCGGGAAGTCCACGCTCACCGCTCTGGTCGCGGGGTTGTTGGAGCCGCGTCGCGGGACGATCCGGGTGGGTGGGGAGCCGGTGCCCTCGGCTGCGGCCGCTCGGCGGCGGGTGCTCATTCCTCAGGAGGCGTACGTCTTCACCGGGACCGTCGCCGAGAACCTCGCCCACTTCCGGCAGGACCCCGTGCCCGAGGCGGAACTGCTTGCGGCGGCCGACGTCCTCGGGCTCGGTCCGCTGGTCGACGCGCTCGGCGGGCCCGGCGCCCAAGTCGACCCCGCGGCGCTCTCCGCGGGCGAACGGCAGCTGATCGCGCTGGCCCGGGCCTACCTCTCGCACGCCCCGCTCGCCCTGCTCGACGAGGCGACCTGTCATCTGGATCCGCAGGCCGAGGAGCGCGCCGAGCGCGCCTTCGCACAGCGTCCGGGCGGCACCCTCGTCGTGGTCGCCCACCGCATCAGCTCGGCGCGGCGGGCGGATCGTGTGCTGGTCATGGACGGGCGGGGCACGGCGTGCGGAACCCACCACGAGCTGCTGGAGACCTCGCCGCTGTACCGGGAGCTCGTCGGCAGCTGGACGCCCGTGCCGTCACAGCCAGCCCTCCCCCTGCGAGATGCGGATCGCGTCGATGCGGTTGCGGGCCCCGGTCTTGCGGGTGATGGCCGCCATGTAGTTGCGCACGGTCCCGTGGGACAGGTGGAGGCTCCCGGCGATCTCCGCCACGGAGGCACCCTCGGCGGCCAGGGATAACACGCTCAGCTCCCGCCGGGTCAGCGGCATCTCGGCGGCCTTGAGGAACCCGAAGCCCAGAGAGTCGTTGATGAAACGTTCCCCCTGGGCGACCCGACGGATCCCGTGCACGAGGTGCTCCGGTGAGGCCTCCTTGTCGACGTAGCCGAGCGCCCCCGCCTCGATCGCCCGTTTCAGCAGGCCGGGCCTGTTCGCACTGGCAAGCACGAGAAGTCTCGGTGGTGCCCCGTCCGAGCCGCGGGAGCGCAGCTCGCCGAGCGGCGGGATGCCGTACGCCTCCGCGCACTCCAGGTCCGCCGCGCAGACATCGGGCCGCAGTGATCTCACCCGGCCGGGTGCGCTGCGCCAGGCCGTGTCCTCCACTCCGAGGTCGGGTTCCCGGCGCAGCCAGTCCGCCAGCACCGATCGCACCAGACACTCGTCATGTACCAGCAGTACCTGGATCACTGCCCGCCCCTCAGCCGTCCGTCTGCGGTCGCATTGTGTTGAACGCGTGCCCATTGTTGGCGCCCGGGACCGTTCATGGGCGCGAAGAACCGGCCAAGAGGGGGCGCGGGGGCGCACACACGGCGCCCGCACGCCATCCCGCGCATCAACTGAGGGGGCATGCTCCGTGGGCACGGGGGTACGCGGGGTCTCTTCACCGTGCCGGGGGCCCTCGTGTGCCCGTACGCGGGGTCGGCGGCGGTGTCCCGGCCGGCGCTCGCCGTGCGCGAGCGGCCGTCAGGGGGCAGATTGATCCCTGGGACCCGACGCCCGGCCGTGCGAGGAGGTGGTCGGCGTGTCCGACGGGCAGACGTCCGCACAGGCGCCGGCGGCCACGAGGACGCGGGTGGGCCGACCGCTGCTGTCCCTGGCGCTGGCGTCGATGATGGACGACGTCCATGCGCACTCCGGCGCGGTGTATCTGCTGTCGCCCGCCGAACCCGTACTGGAGATGGCCGTGATGGCGGGCCTGCCCCGGGCTTTCGCCGCGCCCTGGGAGCGGGTGGGGCTGAGCGCGCCGATCCCGGTCTCGGAGGCGGTGCGGGAGCGGCGCCTGGTGTGGGTGGGCGGCGAGGAGGAGATGGCGGCCCGCTATCCGCGCATCGCCGTGGTGCTGCCGTATCCCTTCGCCCTGGCCGCGGTGCCGGTGGCCACGGGCTCGACGGCGTACGGCGCGGTCTTCGTGACCTGGCCCGGCACTCATCCGCCCGAGCTGTCCGACCGCGAGCGGGAGCATCTGACGGCGGCCTGCGACCGGCTGGCGAAGCGGCTGGAGCGGGCCCTCGAGGAGAGCCGCACGCTGCTGCCGGAGCCCGATCTGCTCGGCGTACCGCCGATGGGCGGCGCGGCCGGCACGCTCGGCACGGTGGAGGCGGCACGGATGGTGGCGCGGCTGCCGTACGGGCTGTGCTCGCTGGATCTGCACGGCCGGGTCGCCTTCGCCAACGCGGCGGCGGCCGAGCTGATCGGGCTCCCGGTCAGCAGGCTGCTGGGCACGCAGCTGTGGGCGTCGGTGCCCTGGCTCAACGACCCGGTGTACGAGGACCGTTACCGGGCCGCGCTGATGAGCCAGCAGACCACCTCGTTCGTGGCGCTGCGCCCGCCCGGGGACTGGCTGTCCTTCCGGATGTATCCCAGTACGACCGGGCTCAGTGTCCGCGTCACCCGGGCCCGCGCGGTGGCGGAGATGAACCGGGCGGGCCCCCAGCCCGGTGACACCCCCTCCCGGCTGGTCACCATCTCCCAGGTACTGACGCTGGCCGGTGCGCTGACCGAGGCGGTGGGGGTGCAGGACGTGGTGCAGCTGGTCGCGGACGAGATCGCGCCGGCCGTGGGCAGTCAGGCGCTGGTGGTCCTCGGTTCCCGGGCGGGGCGGCTGCATGTGCTGGGGCACCGCGGGTATCCGGACGCGCACGTGGTGGAGCGGTTCGACGGGCTGCCGCTGGCCGAGCCCACGCCTGGCACACACGCCCTGAACACCGGGGTGCCGGCGTTCTTCGACTCCCGGGAGGAGCTGGAGCGCCTGTATCCGTCGCGGCACGCCACCCCGGACGGCTTCGCGGCCTGGGCCTATCTGCCGTTGATCGCCTCGGGACGCCCGGTGGGCACCTGTGTGCTCGCCTACGCCGAACCCCATCCGTTCCCCGCGGACGAGCGGGCGGTGCTGACGAGCCTGGGCGGCCTGATCGCGCAGGCCCTGGAGCGGGCCCTGCTCTACGACGCCAAGCACCAACTGGCGCACGGCCTGCAGGCGGCCCTGCTGCCGCACTCCCTGCCGCCGCTGGCCGGGATCGACTCGGCCTCCCGCTATCTGCCCGCCACGCACGGCATGGAGATCGGCGGCGACTTCTACGACCTGATGCCGACCCGGGGCGGGGCGGCGGCGGTGATCGGGGACGTACAGGGCCACAACGTGACCGCGGCCGGGCTGATGGGGCAGATCCGCACCGCCGTCCGCGCCTACACGACCGTAGGGCAGGCCCCCGAGGAAGTCATGGGCAGCACCAACCGGCTGCTGATCGATCTGGGCGCCGATCTGTTCGCCAGCTGTCTGTATCTACGGCTCGATCCCGCGCGCGGACGGGCCGTGATGGCCCGCGCGGGTCATCCGCCGCCACTGCTGCGCCGCCCCGACGGGCGGGTGCGGGTGCTCGACCTCGCCGGCGGGCCGCTGCTCGGCATCGACGGCTCCGCCGTCTACCCGACGACGGAGGTCGACCTCGCTCCCGGCTCCGTACTCGCCCTCTACACGGACGGGTTGATCGAATCTCCCGGCGTCGACATCGAGGACGCGCTCGCCGGCCTCGGTGAGCGCCTCACCGAGGCGGGAGAGCTGCCCCTGAACGAACTCGCCGACCATCTCGTCCGACACAGCACGGCCGCACGCGAACGGCTCGACGACGTGGCGCTGTTGCTGCTCCGGGCCCGGTGAAGACGTCGGAACGGGCGCTGACACGAAGCGGTCCGGCCCTCCCGCCGGAGGGCCGGACCGTCCACCTTCGGCCGGAACCGCACTGGAGGCCGATCAGTGGGTCTCCATCAGTGGGTCCGCGCTCGATGAGTGCGCTCGATCGCTGAGCGGAACTCGATCACTGGGACCCGGTGAGGGACGACGAACCGTCGCCCGCACCGGTGCCACTCTGGTCGCCGACGCCGGCACCGGACTGGTCGCCGGCCCCGTCACTGGCCGTCGCGGACGGGTCGGCGGTGCCCGCCTGGTCGCCGCCGCCTACCGCGTCGCCGCCGCCCGCCTGGTCGCCGGCCGAGGCTGAGGGGTCGGCGGTGCCGGCCTGGTCACCCGCGCCCGCGCCGGCACCCACACCTGCGCCGCCGTCGCCCAGCGTCGCGCCCGTGGCCTGCAGGGCCGCGGTCACCGGCTGGAAGAAGGTCTCGCCGCCGGCGGTGCAGTCGCCGCTGCCGCCGGAGGTCATGCCGACCGCGCTGCCGTCCTGTGTGAACAGCGAGCCGCCGCTGTCTCCGGCCTCGGCGCAGACGTTGGTCTGGATGAGGCCGGTGACGGTGTCTACGCCGCCCGGGTCGGTCTCGCTCTGGAAGTTGACCGTGGCGTCGAGGCCCGTGACCTGGCCGTCGTGCAGGCCGGTGGTGCTGCCCATCCGGAAGACCGTCTCGCCGACGGTGGCATCCGCAGCCTGGGTGATCTGGACGGTCTTACCGTCGCCGGTGTTGACCTCGCTCGCCGCCTGGGTGTTCGGGTCGTCGTACTTGACCAGGGAGAAGTCGCCGTTGCCGGGGAAGGTGGCCTGGTCGACGGTGGCGATGGGCTGCCCGGTCTCGGAGTCGGACCACTGCTTGGCGGCCACACCGCAGTGGCCGGCGGTGAGGAAGGCCGGACTGCCGTCACTGGCCTTGACGTTGAAGCCGAGGGAGCAGCGCACGGTGCCGCCCTGCGCCTGGGCGAAGATGGCGTCACCGCCCGACACCTTCGTCTTGAAGGTGCCGGAGGACTTCTTCACGGTGGCCATGTCGGCGCCGAGGCTCTTGACCGTCGACGTCAGTCTGTCCCACTTGGCGCCGGTGACCGTGGAGTCGGCGGTGACGGCCAGCTTGTTGGTCTTCGGGTCGATCGCCCAGGCGGTGCCCGGAATGGTGGCATCGGCCTTCAGGGTCTGTGCGCCCGCCTTCAGTGCGGCAAGGCTGTTCTTGACCTCGCGGACCTTCGCGCCCGCCTTCTCCGCCTGGACGACCACGTTGTTCTTCTCGCCCGATATGACGTTGACGACGAGCTGCTGTGTGCCGGAGTCGTAGTACGAACCGGCGAAGGCGTCACCGAGCAGGTTCTGGAGTTGCGAGGCGAGATTCGAGGCGTCGGTCGCCTTCAGGGTCTTGGGGGCGGCAGTCGTCGACGAGCCGTCCTGCGACGCGTTGGCGTTCGGCAGCAGGATGGCGGCTGCGCCGAGCGCCGCGACGCTGCCTGCCGCGATCGCGGCCTTGCGCTTCGGAATTCGCTTGTGACTCAAACTTCTCGACCTCCTGGGGGACCGGAGTCTGTGCCGCCGTGCGGCAGCTGTTCTGTTCGGGCGCCTGGATGGCTGTTGGTACGCACGGGTCGCACGGTGCGTTCAATTCCGTTTGCCAACTCGCTTTGCACAATGCCGAATCGGCCATGACCCGCGTCCGACGAACCTGCGCGGGGAACAATCGCCCATATGACGATGACCAGCGCCGAAGCCGACAAGATCCTCTCCGCCAACTTCGCCCCTTGGGTCCTCGAGCTGGGCCTGACGGTCGAGGCCCTCGCCGACGACCGGGCGACGCTACGACTTCCCTGGTCGGACCGGCTGGCCCGGGAGGGCGGCGGGCTGTCGGGGCAGGCGTTGATGGCCGCCGCCGACACGGCCACCGTGATCGCCGTGTCGGCCGCCCGCGGGGCCTTCGGACCGATGACGACGGTCCAGCAGTCGACGTCGTTCCAGCGCGCGGTGACGGGTTCGGATGTCCTGATCGAAGCGGTGCTCACCAAACTGGGCCGCCGCATGGCATTCGCGGACATCACGATGACCGCCGAGGCCTCGGGTGAACTCGCGGCACGAGCGAGCACGGTCTACGCACTTCTCGGCTGAGCGTTTTCCCCGCTGAACAGTTCCGGGCTGGCACGGTCCGCAGTCAATCGACGACGGTCCGTTCAGAACACTGACCGGAATCCTGCTTTCAGGGAATCTGCACATCCAATACGCAACCAAGTCACCGTGCGCGAAGGTTCTGCACATGCCGAGCGCCTCCGCCACGCCATTGGGACGGGAGTGTCGG
Source organism: Streptomyces sp. TLI_185 (assembly GCF_003814765.1). NCBI lineage: Bacteria > Bacillati > Actinomycetota > Actinomycetes > Kitasatosporales > Streptomycetaceae > Streptomyces > Streptomyces sp. TLI_185. The sequence continues at coordinate 9,800,995 of NZ_RKRB01000001.1, read as the reverse complement.
ATTCGTCGTGCAGGCGGCAAGGCCGTGGCCGAACCGATGTCGTGACGCATGTGAAGAACTCGCTGCCGACCCGTGCGCAAGCCTGCACGGATGGGTGCCTCTGGGGCTCAAGTTGCCTGGTGAGGCCGTTGGTTGATTGGAAGCACGTGCCCGCAGCGTGCTTTGATCCATCGCACCGCAGGGGCCACGAAGGGTCACCGGAAACGGGAGCCCGGCGCCTGCGGTCGCGGCCGTCGCTCTGTCCCAGAGGGGGGCCGCTCCCCCCTTGTGAAATATCCATACGAAGGGAAGTTCCATCATGAACTCCACCCCCCGTGTTGAGACCGTTGAGATCTCGGACGCCGAGCTCGACGCCGTTTCCGGCGGCCTGTCGATCAACGCTGTCAACTCCGTCACCGGTGCGCTGGACGGCATTGCTCCCGTTTCCGGCACGGTCGACACGGTCGTCGGCACCGTCGAGGGTGTGACCGGCCTGAACACCGCTCCGGTCACCAACCTGGTCGCCGGTCTCTGATCGCGCCTTTTGTGATCGTCGAGTCCCGGAGTCGTATCGCGACTCCGGGGCCTTCGGTTGCCATAAGAGCCTCACACAGGCTCTCGAACCAGCCGGCTCGTGCGAGCCGGTCCTCTCTCGTTTTCAGGTGAGGGAAAGTTCCGTGCAGTTCCGCCAGCAGGCCCTCGCCAAGCTCCAGTCGCCGGAGGAGCTCGATCTTCCGGTGCGTTTCGCCCGCCCTCAGGGCTGGCTCGTCCTGTCGGTGACGGTGGTCGCGATGGCGGCCGCCTCCGTGTGGGCGGTCACCGGCTCGGTGACCTCCACGGTGGGCGCGCCCGCCATCCTCACGCACGGTGAGGGCAGCTACATCCTGCAGAGCCCGGTCGCGGGCCAGGTCACGGCGGTGCTCGCCAAGCAGGGCGAGCGGCTGCCGGCCGGCTCCCCGGTCCTGAAGGTGCGTACGGCCCAGGGCGACAGCGTCGTCCGTACCGTCGCCGCGGGCCGGATCACCGGGCTCGCCGCGACCATCGGCCAGATCATCCAGACCGGCGCGAACGTCGCCGCCGTGGAGAAGGTCGCGCACGCCGGGGACCCCCTGTACGCCACGGTGTACGTGCCTGCCGAGAATGCGGCCTCCATCCCCGCGAACGCCGCCGTGGACCTGACTGTCTCGTCGGTGCCGACCCAGACGTACGGCGTGCTGCGCGGTCATGTGAAGTCGGTGGACCGCTCGGCGCAGTCGGCCCAGCAGATCGCCGCGTTCCTCGGGGACAGCCAGCTGGGCGAGCAGTTCACCAAGAAGGGCCGCCCGGTGGCCGTACTGGTCAAGCTGGACAAATCGTCGGGCACGAAGAGCGGCTACAAATGGTCGTCCGCGGACGGGCCGCCCTTCAGCCTCACCTCCATGACCCTGGCCTCGGGTTCGATCCGGCTGGCCGATCAGCGTCCCGTCGATTGGCTGCTGCCGTGAGCACCGCACAGGAGACGCGGAGCAGGCGCCGTGCCGCTCCGCCCAAGCGCCCCGTCCCCAAGGGCAAGGCGAAGACCGTCCGTACTCCGACGGTCCTGCAGATGGAGGCCGTGGAGTGCGGCGCCGCCTCCCTCGCGATGGTCCTCGGCCACTACGGCAAGCACGTCCCGCTGGAGGAGCTGCGCATCGCCTGCGGTGTCTCCCGCGACGGCTCACGCGCCAGCAACCTGCTGAAGGCGGCCCGCAGTTACGGTCTGACGGCCAAGGGCATGCAGATGGACACGGCCGCCCTCGCCGAGGTGAAGACGCCGGCCGTCCTGTTCTGGGAGTTCAACCACTACGTCGTCTACGACGGCATGGGGCGCCGTTTCGGCCGCCGGGGCGTGTACATCAACGACCCCGGCAAGGGCCGCCGTTTCGTGCCGATGGAGGACTTCGACGGCAGCTTCACCGGCGTCGTGCTGGTGATGGAGCCCGGCGAGGGCTTCAGCAAGGGCGGTCGCAAGCCCGGGATCCTGGGCGCGATGCCGGCCCGGCTGCGCGGCACCGCGGGCACCATGCCCGCCGCGGTGCTGGCGAGCCTGCTGCTGGTCGCGGTCGGTGCGGCGGTGCCGGCCCTCAGCCGGACGTACATCGACGAGTTCCTGATCGGCGGGAAGACCTCGCTGCTGGGCGTGCTGTTCGCGTCGATGGGCGCGTCCGTGCTGCTCACAGTTGTGCTGACGTGGCTGCAGCAGGCGAATCTGCTGCGCGGCCGCATCATCTCCTCCACCCTCTCCAGCGCCCGCTTCCTGCGGCATCTGCTGCGGCTGCCGGTGACGTTCTTCGCCCAGCGCAGCCCCGCCGACCTGGTGCAGCGCCTGCAGTCCAACGACCAGGTGGCCGAGACCCTGGCGCGCGACCTGGCGGCGGCGGGCGTGGACGCCGTGGTCGTGGTGCTCTACGCGGTGCTGCTGTACACGTACGACCCGCAGCTGACGTTCCTCGGCATCGGCGTGGCCCTGCTGAACATCGTCGCCATGCGGGTCGTGATCCGGCTGCGCGCCACCCGGACGGCGAAGCTGCGGGCCGACAGCGCCCGGCTCACCAACACCGCCTACACCGGCCTGCAGCTGATCGAGACGATGAAGGCGACCGGCGGCGAGGACGGCTACTTCCGCAAGTGGGCCGGGCAGCACGCCACCACCCTGGAGGAGCAGCAGCGGCTGGGTGTGCCGAGCGCCTGGCTGGGCGTGGTCGCGCCGACGCTGGCTTCGCTGAACAGCGCGCTGATCCTGTGGATCGGCGGCATGCGCGCGGTCGAGGGCGGTATCTCGGTCGGTCTGCTGGTCGCCTTCCAGGCCCTGGTCACCCGCTTCACCGCGCCGATCACCCGCCTGAACGGCGTCGCGGGCCGCATCCAGGACTTCGCCGCCGACGTGGCCCGGCTGAAGGACGTCGAGAACTTCCAGGCCGACCCGCTCTACGGCCGCCCCGGCGCCGGCGACTCCACGCGCCGTCTGCACGGCCATGTCGAGCTGCAGAACATCACCTTCGGCTACAACCCGCTCGACAAGCCGCTGCTCACCGGCTTCGACCTGACGGTCGGCCCCGGCCAGCAGGTCGCTCTGGTCGGCGGCTCGGGAAGCGGCAAGTCCACGGTCTCCCGCCTGATCTCGGGCCTGTACACCCCCTGGGAGGGCGTGATCCGCATCGACGGACAGCGACTGGACGACATCCCGCGCGGCGCGCTCGCCGCCTCGGTCTCCTTCGTCGACCAGGAGGTCTTCCTCTTCGAGGGCTCGGTCCGCGACAACGTGGCCCTGTGGGACCCGTCGATCCCGGACGACGCGGTCGTCGACGCGCTGCGGGACGCCGCGCTCTACGACGTCGTGACGCGCAGGCCGGGTGGCATCCACAGCAAGGTCGAGCAGGACGGCCGCAACTTCTCCGGCGGGCAGCGTCAGCGCCTGGAGATCGCCCGGGCGCTGGTGCGCCGGCCCAGCATCCTGGTCCTCGACGAGGTGACCAGCGCGCTGGACGCGGAGACCGAGCAGGTCGTGATGGACAACCTGCGCAAGCGCGGCTGTGCCTGCGTGGTGATCGCCCACCGGCTCAGCACGGTGCGCGACAGCGACGAGATCGTCGTACTCCAGCACGGCACGATCGTGGAACGCGGGCGGCACGAGGACCTGGTGACACGCGGCGGCGCGTACGCGGCGCTGGTCAGGGAGCGATGAGATGACGACCGCACACGAAGGCGACCTGGTTCTCGGCGCCCTCGGCTCCATGGGCACCTACGTCGACTGCTCGGGCCTGACCCGGCTCGACCTGGAGGGCCCGCAGGTGCTGTGGCTGGTCGCGGCCGGCAGCCTCGACCTGTTCGCGGTGGACGCCGTGCTGCAGGGCCACTGGCACCACCTGGGCCGCCTGGAGGCGGGCTCGCTGATCCTGGGCCCGGTCCCGGGCCCCCAACACACCCTTGTCGCACGCCCGTTGAGGGACTGCGTCGTCCACCGCATCGGCCTGCGCGAGCTGTACCAGACGGCCGACACCCAGAGCTGGTCCTACGACGAGTACGGCAACGCCCAGTACGTCCCGCCGACGACCAGCCCCCTCGAATACGCCCTCGCCCTCGGCGTCGGCCGCAGCCTGTCCGTCCTCTTCCAGGCGCCGATGGCGACCGAGGGGTCGGCCGCCGAGGTGACCGACGACGACGTGTTCTGGATGCAGGTCCCGCCGGGCAGCGTGCAGTACGGCTCGCTGTACGGCGCCGAGGCGGCCGCCGACCTGCTGATGGACCCTGCGGTCTGGCAGAGCATGGTCGATCAGCAGTACCGGCTGCTGACCACGCTGGACCGCTGGATCGAGCAGCTGGAGCGCACGCATGAGACGCGGACGGCCGCCGGTATCAAGGCCGGTGAGGCGGTCCGTGCCCAGGCCGACCGCACGCTGCTGGCCTCCATCGGCAAGTCGTCCGGCAAGCGCACCACGGCCGCCGACGCGGACGCCTCGTACGCGGCGTGCAAGCTGGTCGCCGAGGCGGCCGGGATCCAGCTTGCCGAACCCGCGCAGAGCGGCACCGAGAGCGATCGCCTGGATCCGGTGGAACTCGTGGCGATCGCCTCCCGCGTCCGCACCCGGGCCGTGCGCCTGGACGGCCGCTGGTGGCGGGACAACGTCGGCCCGCTGGTGGGCCACCGTGCCCTGTCGGGTGCGCCGGTCGCGCTGCTGTGGCGGCGCGGCGGTTACGTCGCCGTACATCCGGCGACCGGACGTGAGACGCCGATCGAGAAGGACAACGCGGAGGAGTTCGAGCCGCGCGCGGTGATGTTCTACCGCCCGCTGCCCGAACGGACGCTGAGCCCCTTGCGGCTACTGCGGTTCAGCATGCGCGGTACCGGCAGCGACCTGACCAATCTGCTGCTGAGCGGTCTGGTGACGGTGGCGATCGGCGCGCTGGTGCCGATCGCGACCGGCAAGGTGCTGGGCGAGTTCGTCCCGAAGGCGCAGACTGGCCTGATCGCGCAGGTCTGTCTGGCCGTGATGCTCACCAGCGTCGTGGCGGCGGCCTTCATGCTGCTGGAGAACCTCACCATGCTCCGTCTGGAGGGCCGGATCGAGGCCACGCTCCAGCCGGCGGTCTGGGACCGGCTGCTCAGGCTCCCCACCAAGTTCTTCACCGAACGCTCGACCGGCGAGTTGGCCAGCGCGGCCATGGGCATCAGCTCGATTCGCCGCATGATGGCCGGGCTCGGGCCCGTCATCGCCCAGTCGGTGACGGTCGGCGCGATGAACCTGGGGCTGCTGTTCTGGTACAGCCCGTCGATGGCGCTGGCGGCGATCGCCATGCTCGTCGTCATCGCCGGTGTCTTCCTCGGGCTCGGCCTGTGGCAGGTGCGCTGGCAGCGCAAGCTGGTCGTGCTCAGCAACAAGCTGAACAACCAGGCCTTCCAGACCCTGCGCGGTCTGCCGAAGCTCAGGGTCGCGGCGGCCGAGAACTACGCCTACGCGGCCTGGGCCTCGGAGTTCGCGCACAGCCGTGAACTGCAGCAGAAGGTCGGCCGGATCAAGAACCTCACCACGGTGATGGGCGCGGTCTATCTGCCGCTGTGCACCCTGCTGATGTTCATGCTGCTGGCGGGCCCGGCGCGCGGGGTGATGTCGGCGGCCGCATTCCTGACCTTCAACACCTCGGTGACGATGGTGCTGACCTCCGTCACCCAGCTGACCAGCGCATTCGTCTCCACGGTGGCCGCGCTGCCGCTGTTCGAGGAGATCAAGCCGGTGCTGGAGGCGACGCCGGAGGTGCGCACCGCGAGCACCCGGCCGGGCCCGCTGTCCGGCGCGATCGAGGCCCGGCGGCTGTCCTTCCGCTACACGGACGACGGTCCGCTGGTTCTGGACGACGTGTCGTTCGAGATACGCCCGGGTGAGTTCGTGGCGATCGTCGGCCCCAGCGGCTGCGGCAAGTCGACGCTGCTCAGGCTGCTGATCGGCTTCGACAAGCCGGTCTCGGGCAGTGTCCTGTACGACGGCCAGGACCTCGGCGCGCTCGACCAGTCGGCGGTGCGCCGGCAGTGCGGTGTCGTGCTGCAGCACGCGCAGCCGTTCACCGGTTCCATCCTGGACGTCATCTGCGGCACCGAGCCGTACACGCCGGAGGAGGCGATGGCGGCGGCCGAGATGGCGGGGCTCGCCGAGGACATCAAACGGATGCCGATGGGACTGCACACGATCGTCCAGGGCAGCGGCGCCGTCTCCGGCGGCCAGCGTCAACGCCTCATGATCGCGCAGGCGTTGATCCGCCGGCCGCGCATCCTCTTCTTCGACGAGGCGACCAGCGCCCTCGACAACGAGACGCAGCGCACGGTGATCGAGTCGACCAAGGCCCTCAACGCCACCCGCGTCGTCATCGCGCACCGCCTCTCCACGGTCCTGGACGCGGACCGCGTGATCGTGATGGAGGACGGCAAGGTCGCCCAGCAGGGCCCGCCCGCGCAGCTGCTCGCGGACACGAACGGGCGGCTGCACGAGCTGGTGCGGCGGCAGATGGCGTGAGGGGTCAGTCGAGGCCGGGCACCGGTGCCCCGGAGGGCACACCGGCCTCGACGTACCCCTCGTAGAACTCCTTCCAGGGAGCGCTCGCCCCGGCGTGCGGCCCCTCGGACCGCTCTCCCTGCGCCTTCGCGTCGAGGGCGGCCAGGCACACCTCCCAGCCGGCGCCGTTGCGGGCGGCAGTGTCGGCTGCCTGCAGGACGTTGGTGAGGGTGAAGCGGGTGCGCTTGGCGTCCAGTGCCTCCAGGTCGAAGTGCAGCTCGTCGCCGCCCCATTCGAAGGACAGGTGACGCGGCTCGTCGAGAGCCAGCACCCGGCCCGTGGACTCGGGCATGTTCGGGTCGCCGCTGAAGTTGATCGTGCCGCCGGGGCGCGGGTCGATCTCGGCGCGCGAGGGGAACCAGTGGGCGAGTTCCTCGGCGTCGGTGACGAACTGCCAGACGCGCTCGATGGGATGGTCGTAGGTACGGCTGAAGCGGACGGCCGGGCGGCCGTCGTCCAGGGTCAGATAGGTGCCGGTGAGATCAGCGGCCATGGTGGTTCAGTCCTTCGGGACGGGTTCCTCGGGATCGTCCGACGCCGTCTCGTCGAGGCGGCGGCCCAGGGCGTCCAGGCTGCGGTTCCACAGCCTGCGGTACGGGGCGAGCCATGCGTCGAGCTCGGCGATGGGTGCCGGGTCGAGCGCGTAGACGCGGCGCTGCGCCTCCTGCCGCACCCGCACCAGGCCCGCCTCGCGCAGCACCTTCAGATGCTTGGACGTGCCCGGCTGGCTCAGACCGCATGCCTCCACGATCTCCCCGACGGGCCGCGGCCGCTCCAGGAGCAGGGCGACGATGGCCCGCCGGTGCGGATCGGCGAGGGCGGTCCAGAGGGCGGCATCGGACATGGAGTCAATATGCCTCTGCAGTTATATGCCTGTCAAGGAATATGCGAGGAAGGCCACACCCAGCGAAACGTTGCCGTTTCGCTCGCGAGGGGTCTAGTCTGCTGGTGTACGAAACAGTTTCGTTCAAAGCCCCGAACGACTTCCCTGGAGTGGTTCTCCCATGTCTCAGAAGACCCTGACCGACAGCGCCCCCGGACGGGCGGTCGAGGACGCGCCCGCCGCCTCGTCGAAGCGATGGTGGATCCTCGCGGTCGTCGCCGTTGCACAGCTGATGGTGGTGCTGGACGCCACCATCGTGAACATCGCCCTGCCCTCGGCCCAGGCCGACCTCGGCTTCTCCGACGGCAACCGGCAGTGGATCGTCACCGCGTACGCGCTGTCGTTCGCCTCCCTGCTGCTGCTCGGCGGACGTATCGCCGACCTCTTCGGCCGCAAGACGGCCTTCCTCATAGGTGTGGTCGGCTTCGCCGCCGTCTCCGCGCTCGGCGGTGCCGCGAACGGCTTCGGCATGCTGGTCACCGCGCGTGCCCTGCAGGGTGCCTTCGGCGCACTGCTCGCGCCGGCCGCGCTCTCCCTGCTCAACACGACCTTCACCGACGCCCGGGAGCGCGCAAGGGCCTTCAGCGTCTACGGCGCCATCGCCGGGGCCGGCGGTGCCGTGGGCCTGCTGCTCGGCGGCGTCCTGACCGACGCGTTCGACTGGCGCTGGACGCTGTACGTGAACGTCGCAATCGCCGTCCTCGCCTTCGTGGGCGGCTGGCTGCTGCTGACCAACCACCGCGACGCCGGGAACTCCAAGCTGGACGTGCCGGGCACCGTGCTGGTCGCCGCCGGTCTGTTCTCGCTGGTCTACGGCTTCTCCAACGCCGAGACGCACGACTGGGGTTCGGGCCTGACCTGGGGCTTCCTGATCGCGGGCGGTGTGCTGCTCGCGGCCTTCGCCTGGTGGCAGACCAAGGCCGCACACCCGCTGCTGCCCCTGCGCATCCTGCTGGACCGCAACCGGGCGGCCTCGTTCCTCGCGGTGCTGATCTCCGGCGGCGGCATGTTCGGTGTGTTCCTCTTCCTCACCTACTACCTGCAGCTGAACCTGGGCTTCAGCCCGACCAAGACCGGTGTGGCGTTCCTGCCGATGGTCGGTGCGCTGATGGTGGCGGCACAGCTCGGCACCACCGCCCTTGTGCCGCGGATCGGGCCCAAGGTCGTCGTCCCGCTGGGCTTCGCGATCGCCGCGGTCGGCATGGCCTGGCTGACCGGGATCGGCGTCGGTTCGAGCTACGTCAGCGCGGTGCTGCCCCAGCTCATCGTGATCGGTGTCGGCCTCGGCCTCGTGATGCCGGCGTCCATGCAACTGGCCACCGGCGGGGTGGCCGCCGAGGACGCGGGCGTCGCCTCCGCCACGGTCAACGCCATGCAGCAGGTGGGCGGTTCGATCGGTACGGCGCTGCTGAGCACCCTGGCCGCGAGCGCGGCGACCGACTACCTGGCCGGCAAGGACGCGACCAGCAAGCTGGTGCAGGCCCAGGCGACGATCGAGAGCTACACCACCGCCTTCTGGTGGTCGGCGGGCCTGTTCGCCGTCGGCGCGGTGATCGCCTTCATGCTCTTCCGCAGTGGGGTGCCGGAGCAGGACGCGGACGCCGCACCGGTCGTCCACATGTGATCGATCCGCTCCGAGCCGCACCGGCTCGAGCCGCACGGGTCCGAGGGGCCGCCGTCCGCAGGGAGACGGCGGCCCCTCCTCGCTGCCATGGTGGCCGTATGCGCAAAACGGCGGCGGCACTCGGGGCCACGGTCTTCCTGTTCCTCGCGCCCGGCACCGTGGTCGTCCTGCTGCCGTGGTGGCTGACCGGCTGGCGGGCGGGCGACTGGTGGCCGCCCGTGCGCGTGCTCGGCCTGCTCCCGCTCGCCGGGGCGGCAGTTGTCTTGCTGTCGGCCTACGTCCGCTTCGTGGTCGAGGGCGTGGGTACGCCGGCGCCGGTCGCGCCGCCCGAGCACCTGGTGGTGGGCGGGCTGTACCGGTACGTCCGCAATCCGATGTACGTCGCGGTGATTGCGGCGATCGGCGGTCAGGGCCTGCTGCTCGCCCGGCCGCTGCTGTTCGGGTACGGCGCCTGCGCGGGAGGGGCGATGTGGGCGTTCGCGACGTGGTACGAGCAGCCCGCGCTGACCCGCCGGTTCGGCGCCGACTACACCCGCTACCGGCGCGCGGTGCCGGGCTGGTGGCCGCGACTGACACCCTGGCGCGGGGACTGACGGGCGTTGGCCTGCCCGGAATTGGGTACCCCCTGGCCCATGCGAATCAGCGTGGTGGATGTGGGGTCGAACACGGTCCGGCTGGTTGTGGCGGATGCGGAGGGCGGGGTGCCGCTGCCGGTCCACACCGCCAAGTGGCGCCTGAGGCTGTCCGAACACGTGAGGCCGGGGAGCAGCATTCCCGAGGAGGACATCGACCGCATCGCCGGGGCGGTCGCCGACGCGAGCCGCACCGCGGCCCGCTGGGGTGCGACCCCACCGCTGGCCTTTGCGACCGCGGTGGTGCGTGCGGCTCCGAACCGCCGGGAAGTACTGCGCACCGTCCGGACCCGGACCGGGGTCGAGTTGTGCACGCTGCCCGGCGAGGTCGAGGCCGAGCTGACTTTTCTCGGGGCGCGGCGCTGGATGGGCTGGCGGTCGGGGCCCCTCGCGCTGCTGGACATCGGCGGCGGTTCGCTCGAAGTGGCCTTCGGGCGCGGCCGGTTGCCCGACTTCGTGGCCTCGCTGCCGCTGGGGGCGGGACGGCTGACCCATGAGTTCTTCCACGAGCTGGATCCGCCGCCGCAGGAGCAGCTGAGGGCGCTGCGCCGGAAGGTCCGGCACCAGCTGCGGGACGTTGCCGCGCGGATCCGCTGGGAAGGTCCGCGCACGGCGGTGGCCACCTCGCGCACCTTCCAGCAGCTGGGACGGCTGTGCGGAGCGCCGCCCGGGCGCCACGGCCCGTTCGTGGAACGGCAGTTGGAGCGCTCGGACCTACGGGTCGCCATCGGCCGCCTGGCCGCACTGCCGGCCGCCGAACGCGCCGGGCTCCCCGGCATCTCCGCGCCGCGCGCCGCGCAGAGCCTGGCCGGCGCGGTGGTCGCCCACACCTCGATGAAGCTGACCGGCCTCAGAGTGGTCACGATCTGCCCCTGGGCGATCCGCGAAGGCGTCCTGCTGCGACAGATCGAGGACGGTACATCCTGGTGGGCGAAGATCAACAGTCTCGACGAGGCGCCCGCTTCCCCGGATCCGCTGCCTCTGCGCATCGCGACCCCGACACGCTGAAGCAGGACTCTTCAGCCGTTGCGACCGCAAAATGTCAAGCACCTCCACCACAATTCAGTAGGTCGAGTGAACCAGATCTTGCGCTCGGCGTGTCGGGGATGTTCCCCCACCCGCCGGGGTAGCTACCGAGATCAAATGCGCCCTTTGCCTAGGTGGAGCGGACATGACGCCGCATACGCACGACCGCGCTTCCGAACCGCCCGCGGCGAACCCTCATGCCCGCACTCGGGCCGGCAGCCCGTTCACCGTGGTCCTGGCCGCGGGTGAGATCGATCTGGCGACAGCGGAGTTCCTCCAGGAACACCTGGACGCGGCGACCGCGGTGCCGGTCCCGGATGTGCTGGTCGACCTGCGTCAGGTCGAGTTCTTCGACTGTTCGGGCCTGCGAGTGCTGTGCCGGGCCGAGTCGCGGGCCCGGGAGCGCGGCGGCCGGCTCCGCATCGTCTCCGACGCACCCGCCATCCGGCGGCTGCTGAGCGGTGCGGGACTGCTGGGACGCTTTCCGCCCCTCCCCGCGATCCCCGGGGAGGGGCGGAACTGATGCCAGGAGTCGGCGGGCGGCCCCACTCCGCCCGGCCGACCCCTGGTGCGAGATCGACGGGTACCCCGCGACAAGGGACTCGCACTCCCCAACTGCGTGCCTCTTCAGGTGTGCACGAGGGCTCCGCGATCCCGGTCTCTCAGAACGCGAAGACGCTGTTCCCGTAGGAGCTCTTCACGCACTCGTTGCCGAAGGTCCGTTCGTAGGAGACGCGCTTGCCCTGCCAGACGCCGTCGACCGTGACGACGACCGGGTTGTACTCCTTGGTACACAGCGCGTCGTCTCTCGCCGCCAGGGCGTCGAAGTCACCGGCGGCCCCGCGCAGTTCGGCGCAGGCGAGGGCCGGGGCCGGGTGAGTGCCGGAGGCCGTCGGGGCACAGGTCAGGGTGACGGCCCGCAGCGGGGTCGCGGCGGCCGCGCTCTCGCCGTGACCGATGGTGAGCACCAGGGCCGAGGGGGCGTAGAGCGAGGCAGGGGCGGCGGCCGGGGCGGCGAGCGCGGCCCCGGTCAGGGGTCCGCAGACGGCGGTGGCCGTGAGGGCGAGGGTGGCTGCCCAGCGCGCGGTGTTCCGCATTGTGTGCATCCTTCCGCAGGATTCGAGGGTGTGCCGGCCCGTTCTGGGTTGGTGCCGGACCGGCGAGCGCGAGTCTGCCGAGTCCGCCGCGGAAACACACCTCGACCCCATGCGTTTCAGTAACCTTGCGTGTTGAAACAGTGGCGCGAAGTCACGGAATTTGACCGGCTGAACCCCGGAACTGAGCGGTTCTTGATCGCCCGAAGCAGCCAAGTGGCTGATTTCCTGCGCTTCGTTAATAGGCCTGAAACATTCCGGTTGAGCTGTCGGCGGACTCCTCCACACCCCCTTGCGTTCATCCCAGCGGCGAGTAATCGTCATTACATGATTACGACAGAGCAACGAGAGAAGCTGCGCGGCTGGTTCGCCGGCCGTCTGCCCGAGGACCTCTTCGAGGAGTTGGCCGAGCTCACGGTCGACCGCGAGGAGATCACCGTGATCGGCCGCATCCCCGCGCCCCGGCTCACCGAGGGCGCGTCGGACGCCGAGCGGGAGGCCGCCGTCCAGGGCAGGATCCAGGAGTTCCGGGAGCGCACTCGGGAGGCGCGCATCGAGGTCGCCCGCGAGGCCGAGCACCGCTTCCGCCGGAAGGTCTCCTGGGGCGTGGAGTGCGGCGGGGAGCGCGCCCTGTTCACCCATGTGGCCGCGCCCGTGATGACCCGGCTGCGCCAGCCGGAGCGCCAGGTCCTCGACACCCTGATCGCCGGCGGGGTGGCCCGCAGCCGCAGCGACGCCCTCGCCTGGTGTGTGCGCCTGGTCCAGCGGCACACCGACGACTGGCTCGCCGAGCTGCGTGAATCCCTCGAACACGTCCAGCGGGTGCGGGCACAGGGCCCGGACACGGAACCGCAGGACGCCGCCACGGACCGTTCGACGGACACACCGACCGACGACGACTGATGGAGGATTCGTACACTCTCCACGCGAAAGATGGATGAACCGTCCTCTGGTGCGGGGCTTGCACGCCGCCCTACGGTCGGCAGACCGCCGAGAGGACGGCCGCCCTGCCCGCCGCACACCCTCGCGGCGGCGACCGGCCGTCCACCCCGCCGCGCCACAACGCGCTCCACCGCCCCGTCCCCGCTGGAGCCACCTTGTCCTCGCAGTCGTCCGACTCCCCCGCGCCGCCGTCCCTCACCGAGGTCGAGGCCCACGGCGTCGAGCGCATCCCCGACGCGGACCGCACCGCGACCCCGCTCGACCTGTTCCGGCTCGCCTTCGGCGGCGCCAACACCTTCTCCACCTGTGTCCTGGGCGCCTTCCCGATCCTTTTCGGCCTCTCCTTCCGGCAGGGCCTCGCGGCCACCCTCCTCGGCGTCCTCGCGGGCGCGCTGATCCTGTGCCCGATGGCGGTGTTCGGCCCGGTCAACGGCACGAACAACGCCGTCTCGTCCTCCGCACACCTGGGCGTGCACGGCCGCGTGGTCGGCTCGTTCCTGTCGCTGCTGACCGCGATCGCGTTCTTCTCGATCTCGGTGTGGAGCTCCGGGGACGCCCTGGTCGGCGGTGCGCACCGGCTCTTCGGCCTGCAGCGCAGCAACCTCTCGTACGTCGTCGCGTACGCGCTGTTCGCCGGCCTGGTCCTCGCGGTGTGCGTGTACGGCTTCCGGTTCATGCTGTTCGTCAACAAGGTCGCGGTGGCCTCGGCGACCGTGCTGTTCCTGCTCGGCGCGATCGCCTTCGCCGGCGACTTCGACCCGTCGTACGCCGGTGTCTTCACGGATTCGGCGGACGCGGCGACCAGGTCCCTGTTCTGGCCGTCGTTCATCGGCGCGGCGCTGATCGTGCTGTCCAACCCGGTGTCGTTCGGGGCGTTCCTCGGCGACTGGTCGCGCTACATCCCGGCGAGCACCCCGCGCCGCCGGGTGATCGGTGCCGCGTTCCTGTCGCAGCTCGCGACTCTGCTGCCGTTCGTCTTCGGTCTGGCGACCGCGAGCATCATCGCCGCGAAGGCCCCCAAGTACGTCGATCCGGCGGCCCCCGACTTCGTGGGCGGACTGCTCGCCATCTCGCCGACCTGGTACTTCCTGCCGGTGTGTCTGCTCGCCCTGATCGGCGGCATGTCGACGGGGACGACCTCGCTCTACGGCACCGGGCTCGACTTCTCCTCGGTGTTCCCACGGCTGTCGCGGGTGCAGGCGACGGTGCTGGTCGGCGTCCTGTCGATCGCGTTCATCTTCATCGGCCGGTTCGGGCTCGATCTCGTCCAGTCCATCTCCACCTTCGCCACGATGATCATCACGTGCACCACGCCGTGGATGGTCGTCATGATGCTGGGCTTCTTCACCCGGCGCGGCTGGTACGACCCCGAGGCCCTCCAGGTCTTCAACCGCCGTCAGCGCGGCGGCCGTTACTGGTTCGCGCACGGCTGGAACTGGCGGGGCATGACCGCGTGGTGGGTGTCCGCACTCATCGGCGTGCTCTTCACCGACATACCGGGCCAGTTCGTCGGCCCGCTGGGCGACCTCGCGAACGGCATCGACATCAGCCTGCCGCTGTCGCTGGTGGTGGCCGCGGTGCTGTATCTGGCGCTGCTGCAGATCTTCCCCGAGCCGCGCGCCGTGTACGGGCCCGAGGGAGCGCGGCTGGCCCGCACCGTCGAGGTCGCCGTGCCGCCGATCACGGGGCCGGGAGCAGGTGTTGAGGAGAGAGCATCGCTCGGCCGCGCGATCCGGCCTTGATTCTGCAGGAGTCCGGTTTCGGCCCCGGCCCTGATCGGCCGGTCCGCCCCGGTGGACGGACCTGCACTTACTCGCCAGTATCGTCGGGGTGCAACGCGTTCTCAGCGACGAGGGGCGGGACGTACCCATGGCCAAGCACTGGGCGGACTTCCAGTACGAGATCTATCTGGGCGGAATTTCGGGCGCCGTACCGAGACTGCCCACCGATCTGACCCGGCTGGAGGAGCTGACCGAGCAGCGGCTCGGCCCCGGGCCCGTCGGCTATGTCGCGGGCAGTGCGGGCGACGGCAGCACGGCGCGTGCCAACCGGGCGGCGCTCCAGCGGCGCCGGATCGTGCCGCGGATGCTGCGGGACGTGCACGAGCGGGATCTGTCCGTCGAGGTGCTGGGCCGCGGGCTGCCCGCCCCGCTGGCCCTGGCGCCTGTCGGCGTGCTGTCGATCATGCACCCGGACGCGGAGTGCGCGGCCGCCCGGGCCGCCGCCGCGCAGGGCGTGCCGTACATCCTGTCCTCGGCGTCCAGCACGCCGATGGAGCAGGTCGCGGAGGCGATGGGCGACGCGGAACGCTGGTTCCAGCTGTACTGGGCCAAGGACCGTGAGGTGACGCGGAGTTTCCTGAACCGGGCGAAGACGGCCGGGTTCACCGCGCTGGTCGTCACCCTCGACACACCGCTGCTGGCCTGGCGGCCCCGCGACCTCGACCAGGCCTATCTGCCCTTCCTGCACGGCGTCGGCACCGCCAACTACTTCTCCGACCCGGCCTTCCAGGCGGGTCTCGCCAAACCGGTGCGCGAGAACCCGAACGCGGCCGTGCTGCACTTCGTCGGCATGTTCGCGGACCCCGGCAAGACCTGGCCGGACCTGGCGTTCCTGCGGGAGAACTGGGACGGCCCGATCGTCCTCAAGGGCATCCTGCACCCGGACGACGCCCGGCTGGCCGCCGACGCCGGGATGGACGGCGTGGTCGTCTCCAACCACGGCGGCCGCCAGGTGGCCGGTTCCGTCGCGGCCGCCGATGCGCTGCCCCGGGTGGCCGAGGCGGTCGGCGACCGGCTGACGGTCCTGTTCGACAGCGGCGTGCGCACCGGCGACGACGTCTTCAAGGCACTCGCGCTCGGCGCGCGGGCGGTGCTCCTGGGGCGGCCGTACGTGTACGGGCTCGGTCTCGACGGGCAGTCGGGCGTCGAGCATGTGATCCGCTGTCTGCTCGCCGAGTTCGACCTCACGCTCGCCCTGTCCGGACACGCCACGCCCGCCACGATCGGCTCCGCCGACCTCATCGAGGAGTCCGTATGACAGCCCCGAAGAACATTCTCGCCGTCATCGCACCGCATGTCGGCGGCCGCGCCGCCGGCGCCGGACTCGCCACGCTCTTTCCCGGTGAGGCGAACGTCACCGTCGTCGAGGCGACCGACGAGGACCCGGCCGCCCTCCACGCCGCACATGTGATCATCACGGCACTCTCCCCCGTGACCGCCCAACACCTCGCCGCGGCACCGGACCTGGAGCTGGTGCAGTGCGCGAGCCACGGCTTCGAGTACGTCGACGTCGACGCGGCGCGCACCCGGGACGTACTCGTGTGCAACATCGGCTCCAGCGGCGCCGAGTCGCAGAACGTGGCCGAGCAGACCTTCGCCCTCATGCTGGCGCTGGCCAAGCAGCTGATCCCCGCGCACACGGCGCTCGTCGAGGCGGACTGGGCACTGCCCCGTCTGCAGCGCTCCCTCACCGAACTGTGCGGCAAGACGCTCGGCATCGTCGGACTCGGCGGCATCGGGCAGGAAGTCGCCCGCCGTGCGGTCGCGTTCGACATGAACATCGTCTACGCCGGTCGCCGCAGGCTGTCCGAGGAGACGGAGGCCCGGCTCGGCGGGGCCCGCCATGTCCCGCTCGACGAGCTGCTGCGCACGGCCGACTACGTCTCCCTGCACGCGCCGCTGACCGACGAGACCCGGCATCTGCTCGACGCCGAGCGGCTCGCCCTCCTCAAGCCGACGGCATTCGTGATCAACACGGCACGGGGCGCCCTCATCGACCAGGACGCCCTCGCGGACGCGCTGGAGAAGGGCGCCCTGGCCGGGGCGGGCATCGATGTCTTCGACCCCGAACCGCCCACCCCGGCCCTGCGTCTGCTCAAGTCGCCGAATGTGGTGCTCTCGCCGCACGTCGGCGGGGTGACCCGCGAAACGCTGATCCGCATCGCACTGGCCGCCGTGCAGAACGTCGCCGGCTTCCTGGCGGGAGGGCAGCCGCGGGACGTCGTTGGCTAGGAGTCACCCTTGGGAGGCGCCCGCTGGGCGCCTCCCAAGGGGCGCGGGGCGGTGTCGATATGCGGCTCCGCCGCGGGGGCGCGACAGGCCATGGCGCACCCGTAGCCGCCACATTCCCGCGCCCCCGAGCTGTCAGGCGCTCTCCGACAGCTCCGCAGGGCGAGCCGCAGGCGTCTCCGTCCCCGTGATCGACAGCGAGCCCGGGGTCGCCATCGCCGTCGGATCGGCCAGCCAGCGTTGCGCCGGGGAGCCGTCGCGGACCTTGACGACGATGTCCGCGCCCGGCTTCCCGGCCGTGGCGGCGAGGGCGAGGTGCTCGTCCCAGCGGGGCAGTAACTCGCCCTGCGCGGTGAGGTCGTAGCGGACGTCATCGCCTCGCTTGTCCTTCCCGGCGGCGCACTTGCCGAGGACGGCCACGCCTGCGTCCACGTGCGAGTCCAGACACAGGCCGGGGTCGGCCCCACTGCGCAGCAGACCGTCCTTCTCGAACGACCACTGCTGGGTGCCGGCGTCCGAGCACGCCGCCAGTTCGGTCCCGGCGCCGGCCTTCACCTTGCCCGTGATGTCGAGGCAGAGGTCGGCGCCGACGCTGTGCAGCCTCGACCGGCCCGGGACCATGGGGAGTTGGGCGGTTCCGGGCGACGACTGGGAGCCGACGCCCGGCGCCGTGCCGCCGCCGGCACTGGTGGAGGCGGCCGGGTCGACGCCGTCGTCGTGCGACCACAGGCCGGCCGCGAACAGCGTGGCGAGCAGCCCGGCGGAGGCGACGCCCACGCCGGTCAGCAGCGCCCGCGAGTTCCGCAGCGCCCCCGGCGGCCGGCGTCCGGGCAGCGGGATACGGGGCAGGATGCGCGGGCGTCCGCCGCCGTGCCGCGCGGAGCCGCTCGTGTGCGTTGGCTGCCGCGCACGGGCGGGACGGGAGTCGAGGTAGCGGCGGGCGCCCCAGCCGAGCACGGCCTCGGCGAGGAGCGCCCCCAAACCGCCCTCGAAATGGCTCAGTTGTTCGGCAGCGGAACGGCAGTAAGGGCACTCCGCCAGATGCTGCTGGACATCCGGCAGCAGGGCCCCGCCCCGGCGAATCGGAACATCGAGGAGACGGTTGTAGAAACGGCAATCCTTGCTCGGCGCGAGTTCCCGATGGGCATGTACACAACCTTCGCGGAATTTTTCACGCGCCTGTTCGAGTTCCACCGACGCCGTGTCGGTATCCATGCCGAGCAGAGCGGCGGGAACGGTTATGGACTCCGCTTCGACCTCGGTGTGCCAGAGCAAGCACCGGGAGAGTCCGGGAAGGGCCTGGAATGACCGCTCGGCGAGTCTGCGGTTTTCGGGCGTCATGGACTTCGTCGTACGTATACCGCGGCCGCCGGAGGGTTTCTGCAGCTCCGGCAGAACACTGGATATCCGGTCCTCGGCGGACCACACGCGGACCGTCTCGCGTACGGCCACCAGCATCCGGGGGCGCAGGGCGAGCGCGGGCTCACCCAGCGCCAGCCGGTCGAGGACCTGGTGGAAGGCGGCCGCCGTCACCATGGAGGCGAGGTCGGCCGGGGAGGCGAGGCAGATGGCCGCGTAGTCGCGGGCAGGCTGCCAGTGCCGCGCCATCAGCAGCGCGACGGATTGGGCGACCTCGCCGTCGGAACGGCCCCTGAGCCGGGTGGCGAGGTTCTCGTCGGATTCTCCGGGAACGCCGCCGGGCGGCGGGTAAGGGGGACGAGGTGGGTGGGGGGTGGGCACTGAGCGGATTCCTTCCCACGCGCATGGGACACACAGGAGGGCGTGAATTCAGGTATGTCCGTCCGGCCCGTTTTTCCGATTGACCGATCGACACCCGGCCATTACACCCCCCGCACGGATAGTTCACCCTTGCACAACACACTCATGGCCAACAAGGCACTTGGGCAACATCCGCCTCTTTGAAGGTCCGTCAGAAACGGCGACAACTCACCTCCCCCGCGTGAGCTTTCGTCATTCCATGCGCCCCGTGTGAAACTGGCGCACGCGCCGGAGCACCGCGCACGCTCCCGGCGTGCACCACTCCGTAGTGCACTGGGTAGCGGCCCTTCTCGGAGGCCCTGCGCAGGACGGCGGCTCTCCTGCGCCGCACGGGCCGCCGGCCTTGTTCCTCCCGCCCTCGGTCGGCGGCCCCGGGGGCGGGTCGTCTCGGCTGCGGTCGGCGGCCCTCAGATCTGCCAGGAGCGCAGCCGGTCGGCTGCGCCGTAGACGTCGGCCTTGCCGGAGATCAGATCGCGGGCGAGGTCGACGAGGGCGCCGTAGGGCGGGTCGATGCCGACGCCGCTGACGAACATGTACGACACGGCTGTCGCACAGGCGAAACGGGCGTTGGCCGACGGCAGGGGCTTGAGCAGGGCGAGGGTGTGCAGCAGGGCGGCGGCCCGCCAGGCCGGGTCGGAGTCCACGCCGAGGCGGGGCGGGTCCACGCGGTGGCGGGCCACGGCGGCGACCAGGGCGGAGAAGTCGTTGACGGTGGGCTGGTCCGGAAGGACCTCTTCGTGGCGCTGGAGCAGCCAGGGCACATCGATATGGATGACGGGTGCCATCGGTCAGGCGACCCGCCCCTCACCGGCGTGGGCGGGTTCGTCGTCGGGGAAGGCGGCGGCGAACTCGTCGGCATGGGAGGCGAAGAAGCGGCGGAACGCCTCCGCGCCCTCCTGCAGCGCGCGGTGCCGGGCTATGTCCGCCGCGGCCGCCTCACGCACGAGGGCCTTCATCGACGTACCGCGCTCCTTGGCGATCTGCCGCAGGTCCTCTAGTTCACGGTCGCTGAACTCGACATTCAGGGCTGGCATGTCTTCACGGTACCGCCGGGGTACTTACACGTAAATAGTCGCTGGTCACAGCACCTTTCCGACGGTACCTCCAGGGTCCGGACCCGGCTGAGGACCATGTCCGTTTCCCGCCGGTTCCGGGCGGCCCTGCGCAGCAGACTGGGGCCATGAAGACGTACACGAAGACCGACAGTCCGCTGGGTGAGCTGCTGCTGGTGGGCGAGGGCACGGCCCTCACCTCGCTGTCCCTGCCGGGGCAGCGCAGCACGCCCGTCGTCCGTGACGGCTGGCGGCGCGACGACGAGGCGTTCGAGGAGGCCACCCGGCAGCTCTCCGCCTACTTCGCGGGCCGGCTCCCCCGCTTCGAGCTGAGCCTCGCCCCCGAGGGGACCGACTTCCAGCACCGCGTGTGGCGAGCGCTCGACGAGATCCCGTACGGCACCACGACGACGTACGGGGAGCTCGCCGCCCGGCTCGACGTGCCGCGGGCCGAGATCCGCGCCGTGGGTGCCGCGATCGGCGCCAACCCGCTGCTGGTCGTCCGCCCCTGCCACCGCGTGATCGGTGCCGACGGTTCGATGCGCGGGTACGCCGGCGGCGTCGAGCGCAAGGTGCGGCTGCTCACCCACGAGGGTGCGCTGCAGCCGATGCTGGGGTGACGGGAGGAGACGGCATGACTCTCACCGAGGCTCAGGCCCGCAGGCGGGTCGCCGGCACCGGATGGGCCGCCCTCGCCGCCGAGTTGGACGTGTACGGCAGCGCGCCGACGGGGCCGCTGCTGACGACCGCCGAGTGCCGTGACCTGGCCGCGCTGTACGAGAAACCGGAACTGTTCCGGACCACCGTCGACATGGCACGGCACCGCTTCGGTTCCGGCGAGTACCGGTACTTCACCCACGACCTGCCGGCACCGGTGGCCGCCCTGCGTGCCGCCCTCTACCCGCGGCTGCTGCCGATAGCGCGGGACTGGGCGGCGCGGCTGGGCCGTCCGGCGCCCTGGCCGGACTCCCTCGAGGAGTGGCTGGCGGCGTGTCATGCGGCCGGGCAGGACCGGTCGGCACAGATCCTGCTGCGCTACACCGAGGGCGACTGGAACGCCCTGCACCGTGACGTGTTCGGCGACATGCTCTTCCCGCTCCAGGTGGTCGTCGGCCTCGACGAGTACGGCAGCGGCTACACCGGCGGCGAGTTCCTGATGGTCGAGCAGCG
This sequence comes from Streptomyces sp. TLI_185, assembly GCF_003814765.1. NCBI lineage: Bacteria > Bacillati > Actinomycetota > Actinomycetes > Kitasatosporales > Streptomycetaceae > Streptomyces > Streptomyces sp. TLI_185. The sequence goes on along the minus strand of NZ_RKRB01000001.1, from coordinate 9,780,241 downwards.
GCCGCGGGCCCAGTCCCGGGGCACCGCGACCCCGCTCCGGCAGGGCCACGGGCTGGTCTTCACCACCCGGGACCGGCCGGTGCGCACCACGCGCGGCTGGTCGGCCGGAGCGATGCGGCACGGTGTGAGCACCGTCCGCTCCGGCCGCCGGCACGCGCTGGGCATCGTCTTCCACGATGCCTGAGCCATCCGTCGGCGGTGCCGATGTGCGGCTCCGCCGCGGGGCAGTCTGTCGGCTGCGAGCCCATCGTGGCTGGTCGCGCCCGCGTTGCGGAGCCGCACATCGATACAGCCCCGCGCCCCTACGGGGCGCTCACGCTCCGGCCCACAGTCCCCTGCGGCGGTAACTCCCCTGCCAGAACAGGCGGTTGAGGACTCGTACCGGTGGCGGCAGGGCGCCGAGGAAGCGGTCACGGTCCGCGGGCGGGGTGCCGTCGACGATCCACGGTACGAACACCGAGGCACCGCGCAGGCCCTGCGTCTCGCGGATGCGGCCGGTGAAGGCGGCCCAGTCCGCGGCCGTCAGGACGTCCTGCATCAGCGGCAGGGCGCTGTCCTCCTCGTGCTTGAGGTGGTCGTCGAGGGTGGCAGTCAACGCCCGTACAAGATCGGGCAGTTCGGGCGCCTGGTCGTCCAGAGCGGTGTCGACGGCATCCAGCAGCGGGTCGATGCGGGAGTGTTCCGCCTCCATGTCGTCCAGCAGGGCGAGTTCCCGCGGGCGCCCCGCGACGCGCTCCCGCACGCGCGGCCACAGGTCGCTGTCCTCCGCGGTGTGGTGGATGTGCAGCTGGTGCGTGAAGTTCTCCCATCCGGCACGCACGCCGGGGGTGTGCGCACGGCCCTGGGCGACAGCCTGCGCAAGGCGTTCCAGGTCGCGTCGGAAGGCGTCGTGGGAGGCGTACATGGCGGTGAAGTCGATACTCATCGGGCGGCTTCCTCCAGTTCGGTCTCGTTGATCGGCAGGGCATGGGGGTTGGCGGACGGGCCGCGGTGGCGTCGTACGGCGAGACAGGCGAGCACTCCGGCCAGCAGTACGGCGGCGGACACGTACACGGCGGGACCCATCGCGTCGACGAAGCCGTGGCCGAAGACCTGTCCGCCGAGGGCGCGCATGCGCTCGGCGACGTCCTGCGGCACCCCGTGCGGTGTGCCGCCCTGCTGCTGCGCACCGACGTCGGACTCGGCCTTGGAGAAGGCGGCGGTGAAGGAGTCCCGGTATGCGGCGGGCAGCCGTCCGGCGCTCTCGCGGGCCCGGTCCGTGAGCGCGGAGGCGAGCTGGTTCTGCAGCACGGCGCCGACGACGGCGCCCGCGAGCACCGAGCCGACCTGCCTGAGCGCATTGGTGACGCCGGAGGCTGCGCCGGCCAGCCGCGCAGGGACGCCCCGCATGACCTCGGTGGCGAAGGGCGCGAAGGTGCAGCCGACGCCGAGGCCGGTGAGGAGGAGCGGCAGTGCGATGGCAAGCCATCCGGAGCCGACGTCGGCGATGGTCACGACCCACATCAGCCCACCCGCCCAGGCGAGCAGCCCGCTCATCAGGATGTACTTGCCGCCGACCTTGTCGGACAGTGCTCCGGCGGGCCCCGCCGTCACGAACGAGCCGAGGGCCACGGGCAGCAGCACCAGACCGGATTTGAGGGCGCTGAAGCCGAGGACGGACTGCAGGTAGATCGTCAGCGGCAGGAACATGCCGACGATACCGAAGGCCACCGTGACGCCTACGAGGTTGACCAGGGTGAAGTTGCGGTCCCGGAAGAGCGCGAACGGGACGAGGGGTTCGTTCGCCTGCTGGCCGCGCTCGTGCAGCAGGAAGGCGGCGAACAGGACGGCGGCCAGCGTGAACAGGCTCCAGATCCAGCGGTTCCAGTCGTAGCGCTGGCCCTCGGTGAGCCCGAAGGCCAGGCAGAACAGTGCAGTCGAGGCGAGCAGGACGCCGAGGGTGTCGAAACGGTGCCGTACGGTGCGCTTCGCGCCGGGGATGATCGCGAAGGTCATCAGCAGCACGACCGCCCCGATCGGCAGGTTCACGTAGAAGATCCACCGCCAGCTGAGGTGGGTGATCAGTGCCCCGCCGAGAATCGGGCCGAGCGCGCCGGAGGCACCCGCGACGGTCCCCCAGATGCCCATCGCCACTCCGCGCCGGTCGGCCGGGAACACCTCGGCGATGATCGACAGGGTCTGCGGCATCAGCAGCGCCGCCCCCAGCCCCTGCACCGCCCGGAACGCGATGAGCTGGGCCGGGTCCCGGGCGAGGCCGCAGGCGAGGCTCGCCAGGGTGAACAGGGCGACCCCGGCGGCGAACAGGTTGCGTTTGCCGCGCAGGTCGCCGAGGCGCCCGCCGGTGATCAGCAGGACGGCCAGCGCCAGCGTGTAGGCGTTGACGACCCACAGGATCTCGTCGAGGGACGCGTTCAGGTCCTCGCCCAGATGCGGGATCGCGATGTTCACGATCGTCAGGTCGAGCAGCGTCATGAAGAACCCGAGGGAGAGGGTGATGAGGATCGCCCACGGGTTGCCGTGCCATTTCTTGAACACGATGTCGGTCTCCTTGCGGTCGGACTCGTGTCGGACTCGCGTTCAAGAGGGCGGGGCGGCGGGCGGGTGTGACACGGCGGGGAATCGCTGAGATCTAGGTCACATTCGGCCAGTGCCATGTCACATTCGGCCCCCTCCCGGCCCTCGAAGTAGTGAGCGCGGCACCGGGGAGGCCACACATGACGCACAGCACGGGAAGTCCGGTCACCGACGAGGCGACCGATGTCTTCATGACCCATCGCGAGCTGTTGTTCGGCCTCGTCTACAACATGCTGGGCAGCGTCGCCGACACCGAGGACGTGCTGCAGGAGACCTGGCTGGCGTGGTCGGGCCGGGGCGCCGACGGGATCACCAACCCGCGCGCCTACCTGGTCCGCATCGCCGTCAACCAGGCGTTGCAGCGGCAGGCCGTGATCACCCGCCGCCGCGAGACGTACGTCGGCCCGTGGCTGCCCGAGCCGCTGGTCGCCGACGACGCGAGCGCCGACGACCCGGTCCTGCGGGGCGAGTCCGTGTCCCTGGCGATGCTGGTGGTCCTGGAGGCGCTGACCCCGCTGGAACGCGCGGTGTTCGTCCTCAACGAGGTGTTCGGCTACGCCCACACCGAGATCGCGGACATCATCGACCGCACCCCGGCGGCCGTACGGCAGCTGGCCCATCGCGCGCGGGACCATGTGCTCGCCCGTCGCCCCCGCTACCGGGCGCACCCGCGCGTCCGGCAGGAGGCGACCGAGCGGTTCGTGCGGGCCGCGCTCGGCGGGGACCTCGCCGAGCTGATGGAGATCCTGGCGCCGGACGTCACGGTGTGGACGGACGGTGGCGGCAACCGCAAGCCGGCGGGGCTGCGCCCGGTGCACGGCCGGGACAAGGCGGTCCGCCTCATCACCTCGTACGCGGCGCGGCGCGGTCCCCAGCAGCTCGACCTGCGCTACCGCCGGGTCAACGGCGACGACGCCGCGGTGCTGTTCCAGGGCGACTCGCCGTACGCCGTGATGGTCATGGACCTCACGCCCGAGGGCGACCGGGTGAACGGCGTCTACATCGTCACCAACCCCGACAAGCTCACGCACGTGCACAAGGACGACGACGAGGAGGACGAGTGACCGCCACGGAGACATCGGGCCGGGGCGAGCGCGTTGCCGACTGGCTCGACGGACGTCTCGGCATCCATTCGCTGGGCAGGAAGTACCTGCGCAAGGTGTTCCCGGACCACTGGTCGTTCCTGCTCGGCGAGATCTGTCTGTACAGCTTCGTCGTGCTGGTCCTGACCGGCGTGTACCTCACCCTTTTCTTCCATCCGTCGATGAACGAGGTGACGTACCACGGCAGTTACGTCCCGCTCAACGGCGTGCGGATGTCCGAGGCGTACGCCTCCACGCTGCACATCAGCTTCGACGTGCGCGGCGGACTGCTGATCCGGCAGCTGCACCACTGGGCGGCGCTGGTCTTCGTCGCCGGGATGCTGACGCACATGATGCGGCACTTCTTCACGGGTTCGTTCCGCAAGCCCCGTGAGATCAACTGGCTGTTCGGCTGGCTGCTGCTGTTCCTCGGCCTGTTCGAGGGTCTGTTCGGCTACTCGCTGCCGGACGACCTGCTGTCGGGCACGGGCCTGCGCTTCGTCAACGGCGCTCTGCTGTCGGTTCCGGTCGTCGGAACGTATCTGTCGATGTTCCTGTTCGGCGGCGAGTTCCCCGGCCACGACATCGTGGCCCGTTTCTACTCGCTGCACGTCCTGCTGATCCCCGGCATCATGGCGGCGCTCGTCCTGGCGCACCTCATCCTGGTCGTCCACCACAAGCACACGCAGTTCGCGGGCCCGGGGCGGACCGAACGCAATGTCGTCGGCTCGCCGTTCATGCCGGTGTATCTGGCGAAGGCGGGCGGGTTCTTCTTCCTGGTCTTCGGGGCGCTGAGCCTGATCGCGGCGGTGGCGACGATCAACCCGGTCTGGGTGTACGGCCCCTTCCGCCCCGACCAGGTCTCCACCGGCGCGCAGCCCGACTGGTACCTGGGCTTCGCGGAGGGCCTGGTGCGGGTGATGCCGGGCTGGGAGATCACCCTGTGGGGCCACACGCTCGTCCTCGGCGTGCTGATCCCGATCGTGGTCTTCCCGCTGCTCCTCGTCTTCATCGGGATCTACCCGTTCCTGGAGGCGCGGGTGACCGGCGACAAACGCGAGCACCACCTTCTGGACCGCCCGCGCAACCGTCCCGTCCGCACGGCGATCGGGGCGGCCTGGATCAGCCTCTATCTGATCCTGCTGGCGGGCGGCGGCAACGACATCGTGGCCACCCGTCTGCATCTGTCGATCAACACGGTCACCTGGTCGGTCCGCGTCGCGGTGTTCGTCCTGCCTGCGGCCGTCTTCGTCGTCACCCGCCGCATCTGCCTCGGCCTCCAGCTCCGCGACGCGGAGCTGGTGTTGCACGGCCGGGAGACCGGCCTGATCAAGCGGCTGCCGCACGGCGAGTACGTCGAGGTGCACCAGCCGCTCGATCAGGCCGAGCTGCACACCCTCACCGCCCACCGGCGGCCGGGGGAACTCGTGGAACACAAGCCGCAACCCGAACTTGTGGACCACGAGTCGCAGCCCTGAACAGCCTCAGCCCTGGTCCGCCACGAACGACGCCATCCGGGCCAGGGCCGCGTTCCAGTTGATGGCCGTCTCATTGGTCGACCAGGACTGGATGTCGTCGATGTAGCAGAACTGACCGACACAGCCCTGGAGTTTGCTCTGTGCGTAGGGATCCTGGATGGACGAGTTCGGCCCGCCCGCCAGGGTTCCGTGCGGCGGGTTCGGCAGCTTCGGGTCGAGCTCGTGGGCGTACCAACGGCTGTGCTGGTTGTGGGAGTTGACCTCGCCGTAGCCGGTGACGTACGAGATGTTCAGCGCGTTGCGGCCGAGGATGTAGTCCATGCTCTGGACCGAGCCGTCCCGGTACTTGGCGGCACCCGAGATGTCGTACGCCGTCGCCAGGACGACGGCGTTGTTGAGGATCTGGTGGCTGGAGCCCCAGTCGTAGACGTTGTTGTCGGGCGCGTACGGCATCCCGTACGGCTGTGACTTCAGGGTGGCCAGGTAGCGCTCTGCCCCCTTGACGACGGACTGGCGGATCTTGTCCCGGCCGGGCAGTTTGCTGGGCACGGTCGCGAGGTCGAGGCGGCCCGCCGCCGCCGTCCTTCCCCAGTCGAAGCCGAGCGGGCCGAAGATGTCGGCCGTGTTCACCGGGGAGTTGCGCACGTAGTCCGCGAACCCCTTCTCGCCCGTGGTCAGATACAGCTCCGCCGCCGCCCAGTAGAACTCGTCCGTCGCGTTGGTGTCGTCGTAGGCGCCGCCTCCGGTGCCGTCACTGGCGGAGGCGTACATGGCGGGGTGGGCGAGCGCCGCCGTCCAGGCCTTGCGCGCGGCCGTGAGGGCCTTCGCCGCGAAGGCGCGGTCGTAGGGGAGGTAGAGGCGGGCCGCCTGGGCGGCCGTGGCCGCCAGGTTGAGGGTCGCCTGGGTGGACGGCGGGTGCAGTTCACGCTTCTGCGGGTCGTCACCGGGCAGCAGGGGCAGGCCGGTCCACTGTTCGTCGTGGATCTTGTGATGGGCCATGCCGGCCAGTGGCTGCCCGTCGGGCACCTGCATCTTCAGCAGGAACTCCAGCTCCCAGCGAGCCTCGTCGAGGATGTCGGGCACCTTGTTCGCGCTCTCCGGGATGGCGAGGGTGCCGTCGCGCAGCTTCCCGGACTCCCCGGTGCGGGCGAGCAGTTCGCGTTCGTACGTGCTCAGCAATTCCCAGGTGGCGATGCCGCCGTTGACGACGTACTTGCCGTGGTCGCCGGCGTCGTACCAGCCGCCGGTGACGTCGAGCGTGTAGTCGCACACGCCCGGCTGGCAGGGAACGTGGTCATCGCCTTGGTTCGGCGCCACATTGAGGTGCCCGGCGGCTCGGCCGTACCCGGGCCGCAGGTCGTCGCGGATCGCGATGCCGCTGCGCTGCGTGTAGTAGTACTTCGCCGAGTCGAGGCGCAGTTGCTCGTAGGCGCCGGTGCCGATGTCGAACGGGCGGCTGGTCTCCCCGTCGGCGACCAGCGTGAAGCCCTTGCCCTGTCTGCGGTAGTCACCGAAGTCGATCGAGTGGACGTTCTGCCCGGAGGAGACGTCGACCCCACGCGGTACGGTCCAGCCGTGGTCGACCGTCGCACCGTCGGCGTTCTTGAGCTGCCAGGGCAGTTTCGAGGTGGCGTCGGTGACGAGGGTGGCGTTCTTGGGCCCGGAGGGCAGATAGGCGACCTGGTTGACGCGCACCCGCGGTCCGGTGTCCGGCTGGTACACCTCGGGCGGGACACCGCCCAGCAGCGATATGTCGTCCATGCAGAATCGCCAGGCGTCCGCGCTGCCACCGGCCTGGAAGGCGACCTGGCCCTGGGTGGTGTCGACGGGTGAGGTGAAGGTGTACGAGTAGGTGTTGCCGGAGACGCTCAGCTGCGGGCTCACCTCGAAGTAGGTGTCGTACGGCGCCACTTGGAGCCCCACGACCGCTCGCACCACATGTCCCGCGGGCGAACCGGTCGCTTTGAAGCTGAACTTGTACGACTCTCCCTTCTTCAAGGTGACGTCGTTCTGGCCGACGGCGGCGTCCCAGCGGTTGGCGGTGCCGCCCGGCACATCCGAGCAGAGTTGTCCGCCGGACAGGCCCGCGGTGACGTTGGTGGTCGTCCACCAGGGCGCGGTGGTGGTGTCGAAGGTGCCGTTCTTCAGCTGCTCGACCTCGTCGGCGGCGGCCGGATGGGCCGGCATCCCGGTCAGCGCCGTCCCCAACAGGGCCGTCAGGGTCAGCAGAATGGTTCTGCGTCGTTTCACGTCTGGGCTCCTCGGGCTGAGGTACGGGTGACGCTCGCCGGACCCAACGGGGTGGGAGCGCTCCCAGATGCGGACGCAGCTCATGTTTGTTCGTGCCATGACACTCCGTCAACGGTCCGGACGGGACTGGTTTCCCGCCCGGACCGCTACGGCTGCTCAGCCGCCCGGCGCCGCCAACTTGCTGATCCGCACGGCCCCGAGGACTTCGCCCGGGTGAGCGCTGGTCAGCGTGAGCCGCAGGCGGGAGCCGCGCGCCGCGTCGAAGGTGAGGACCGTCGGCGCGTCCGAGGCGGTGGCCCAGTCGACCGCCGCTCCGGTGACGGGCACGTACCGGTGGCCGTCCCACACCGACGCCTCGATCGACGCGGGCAGGCTGTGCGACGCGTCAACGGTGAAGGACACCTCCACCCGGTCGAAGGTCCGGGCCCGCCCGTAGTCCACCGAGACCCAGTCCTTTTCCCGCGCTCCGTTGAAGGCGGGCAGCAAGGCCGTGGCCGACTTGGCGAAGGCGTTGGACCAGCCGGTGGCCGTGTCGCCGTCCAGCATCGCGGCGGGGAGGGTGTCCGGTCGGCCGGAGTAACTGGCGTCCGCATACGGGTAGTTCGGGGGCGCCGGGTGCTCTGGTCCGAAGGCGGCCGCCGGGGTCGTCGCGGCCGACCGGGCGGGCGTGGTGCGCGCGGTGGCCGTTCCTGCCCGCAGTCCCTCCGCGCGTGCGGTCACCTTCAGGGTGCCGGCCTTGCTGCCGGCGCGCACGATGGCAAGGGCCTTGCCGTGGAAGGCGGTGCGGGTGGTGGCGTGGTAGCGCTCGGCGCTCTCCTCCCGGCCGTTGTCGAGCCCGGCGAGGGATCCGCCCGTCACACCGAAGGTGATCAGGTGCTCGGCGTCGGGCACCACCACCCCGCGGGCGTCTACGACGTCCGCGGTGACGAAGGCCAGCGAACGCCCGTCCGCAGCAAGGGACTTGCGGTCCAGAGTGAGCCGCACGGCATGCGGTTCGCCCGCCGTGCGCAGCACGTCGGTGGCGACCACTTTGCCGTCACTGCGGGCCACCGCCTTCAACTCGCCCGGCTGGAAGGGCACTTTCCAGGTCAGGTGCAGCTTGCCGGCGCTGCCGTTCGGGCTGGTGTAACTGCCGGGGAAGGGGCCGGTGGTGAAGGTCTTGTCGTCGCCGGTGGCCTCCGTGGTCTCCAGATAGATACGGCCGTCCGTGGTCCTCTTCGTGTCGAAGGTGCGCGTGCCGAGGGACGTGCCGTTGAGGTACAGCTCGACGGTGTCGACGTTGGAGTACGCCCACACCTCCACCGTGTCGCCCTCCTCGTGGTTCCAGCTCATGGGCAGCAGATGGACCATGGGCTCGCTGATCCACTGGCTCTGGAAGAGGTAGTACATGTCCTTGGGGAAGCCGGCCGTGTCGACCGCGCCGAAGAAGGACGCCTTGACCGGGAAGACGTCGTACGGCGTCGGCTCGCCGATGTAGTCGATGCCGGACCACAGGAACTGCCCGGCGAACCACTTGCGGTCCCGGTCCTTCTTGTGGCCGTACTCGCCGCTCATGGTCCAGGAGGCGAGGTTGTTGTCGTAGGAGGAGACCTCGCGTCTGCCGGGCGTGTGGTTCTCGCCGGTGTTGAGGTGCTCGGGCTCCTGGTACGAACCGCGGGTCGAGGTCTCCGACGAGGACTCCGACTCGAAGAGGAACAGCTTGGGGAACTTGGCGTGCAGGGCGTCCACCGACTTGGCGGTGTTGTAGTTGAGGCCGAGGCCGTCCAGCTTGGCGAGCATGAGGTCGGCCGCGGAGCCGGTGGCGGGCACACCGTGGTACTTGTTCGAACCGATGACAACCGGCCGGGTGTCGTCCGCCGCCTTGATGGCACCGATGATCCGGTCCGCCATGGCCAGTCCGGCGGTGGAGGTCGAGTCGGGTATCTCGTTGCCGATGGACCACAGCACCACGGCGGGCGAGTTGCGGGCCGCGAGGACCATCTCGGTGGCGTCCTTCTCGCACCACTCGTCGAAGAACCGGCCGTAGTCGTACTTCGTCTTGCCGGTTCGCCAGCAGTCGAAGGCCTCCACCATCATCACGATGCCCAGCTCCTCGCAGACCTGGATGATCTGCGGCGAGGGCGGGTTGTGTGAGGTGCGGAAGGCGTTGACGCCCATCGACTTCATGATGGTCAGCTGCCGGCGCACGGCGTCGATGCTGATGGCGGCGCCGAGGGCACCCTGGTCGTGGTGCAGGTCGACACCCTTGATCTTGCTGTGAGTGCCGTTGAGGAAGAATCCCTCATCGGGGTCGAAGCGGTAGGTGCGGATGCCGAAGGCGGTGCGGTAGGTGTCGATGGTCCTGCCGCCGACGCGCAGTTCGGTCTCCAGGGTGTAGCGGTGCGGCGCCGCGAAGTCCCACAGCTTGGGCTTGGGGACGGTGAGTTCGTGGGTTTCAGCCGTCTTGTCGGTGACCGCGACCGTGGTGGCGGCGCGGGCCGCCGTACGGCCGTCGGGATCCTTGACCGTCGAACGGATCTCGACCTGGCTCGCGGCACCCGACTCGTTCACCACCGAGGTCCGTACGCGTACGACGGCCCGCTCCGCGGTGATGTCCGGCGTGGTGACGTACGTGCCCCAGCGCTCCACGTGCACCGGCTCGGTGACGACCAGACGGGCGTCGCGGTAGATGCCGCTGCCCGAGTACCAGCGGCTGCTGGGAAGCTTGTTCTGCACCTTGACGGCGATCACGTTCTCGGTGGTGCCGTCGGTGTGCAGCAGGTCGGTCAGGTCGAAGGCGAAGCCGGTGTAGCCGTAGGGGTGCCGGCCGGCCTGGGTGCCGTTGCAGTAGACGTAGGAGTCCATGTAGACGCCGTCGAACTCCACCGAGATCCGCTTGCCGGCGAAGGCGGGCGGCAGGGTGAAGGCGAGGCGGTACCAGCCGAGGCCGCCCGGGAAGAAGCCGGTGCCGCTGGTGGTGCCGTGCTCGGTGGTCGGGGTCTGCTCGATGCTCCAGTCATGGGGCACCGCCACCTCGCGCCAGCCCGAGTCGTCGTAGCCGGGGTCGGCGGCCTGCGCGTAGGCGCCGGTCGGATCGGTGATCCCGTCCGGGTTGACCAGCGCGAAACGCCAGCCGTCGCGCAGGGCGACGGTACGGCGGCCGGATCCGCCCGCGGTGGCCCCGGCGGCCCGGGCCACCGGGGTGGCGACAAGCGCTCCGGCCGCCGGCGCGGCGGCGGAAGCGATCAGAACCGATCTTCGAGTCACTGTCACGGCGGCTCCCCCTCGTCAGGGCCCAGAAGTACTCACAACTGATCGTGAACAAACAGATTCTGACGCAACGCCACACACGGCCGTCAAGGGTGCGGGGGTCTCCTTCTGTCCCACGGGTCACAACGGCCGGAATTGCCCCTTGACCGGCCCGCCGCGCGCCCATGGGGGTTCCCGTCCGAGCGGCTCGCCGACGGACTAGGCTGGAAACTCAAGTGACCCGGCGGTTCACTGTGAGTGTTCGCGATGGAGTGGCGACGATGAGCCCGGAGTATCCGTTCGACGATGCCGCGACGGCGCGGGCTGTCATCGATGAATCCGGCACGCTTCTCGAGTGGAACGCGGGCGCGGAGCGGCTGCTGGGCTGGCCGGTCGCCGAGGTGGTGGGGCGTCCCGGCCGAAACCTGCTGGTCGACAAGGATGTCCTGGCGCCCGCCGGGTCCCGCTGGGACGGCACCGTCGCCCTGCGCCACCGCGACGGCCACGAGGTCTCCGTCTGGCTGCTCGCCCACCATCGTCCGTCGCGGAACGAGACTCCCGGCCGGTGGCTGCTGTTCACCCCGCTGGACCGAGGCACCCCGCGCTCGCCCGACGACCCGCTGACCAGCGCGGCGCTCACCCAGTCGCCCTGCGCGGTCGCCGTGTACGACGAACGGCTGCGGCTGAGAAGGGTCAACGACGCCATGGCCGATGTGATCGGCCTGCCCGAGGAGCGCATGCGGGGGCTTCGCCTGGCCGAGATCGGCGGCAAGCCGCAGAGCGAGGAGCTCGAGGCACACATGGTGCAGGTGCTCACCACCGGGCGCCCGCTGGACGTCCAGACGTACATGCGCACCGGCGGCGAGGACAGCGCGCACGCCTGGCTGGCCCGGTTGGCGCCGCTGACGGACGCCGAGGGGCGGGTGCGGGGCGTGTGCCTGGCGGCGCACGACTTCACCGACAACTACCTCGCCCGGGAGCGGCTGCAGTTGGTCAACGAGGCGAGTGTGCGCATCGGGTCCACGCTCGACGTCACCCGTACGACGCAGGAGCTCGCGGACGTTCTCGTGCCCGCCCTGGCCGACCTGGTCAGCGTCGACCTGCTGGACCTCCAGGAGCACGGCGGCGAGCCCCCGCTCAGGCTGACCGCCCCCACCGGGCTGCGCCGCGCCGCCCACCTCTCGGTCAATCCGGGCACGCCCGAGGCGGTCCTCCAGCCCGGGCAGCTGGAGCAGTACCCCGCCGGCTCTCCCCAGGCCGACTCGCTGGTCGCGGGCCGCACGATCGTCGCGTCCGTCTCCTCGGGCGCACTCGACCAGTGGCTCAGCTGGCACAAGACACGAGCCGACCGGGTCAAGGAGTACGGCATCCACTCCACGATGTCCGTGCCGATCCGGGCCCGCGGCCAGACCCTCGGCGTCGCGGTCCTCACCCGGTTCCGGCGGCCGGACCCCTTCTCCGCGGACGACGTGCTGCTGGCCGAGGAGATCACCACACGGGCCGCCGTCTGCATCGACAACGCCCGCCGCTTCTCCCGCGAACGGGAGACCGCCCTCGCCCTGCAGCGCAGCCTGCTGCCCCGCTCACTGCCACGCACGGCCGCGGTGGATGCGGCCTCGCGCTATCTGCCCGCGGCCCGGGCGGGTGTGGGGGGTGACTGGTTCGACGTGATCCCGCTGTCGGGGATGCGGGTCGCCATGGTCGTCGGGGACGTCGTCGGGCACGGCATCCAGGCCTCGGCCACCATGGGCCGGCTGCGCACCGCCGTGCGCACCCTCGCCGACATAGACCTCGCCCCAGACGAGCTGCTGACCCACCTGGACGACCTGGTCGTCCGGCTGTCCGCGGAGGCCGGCAACGACGGCAGCCCGGGCGAGGTCGGCGCCACCTGCCTGTACGCGGTCTACGACCCGGTGTCGCGGCGCTGCACGCTGGCCCGGGCCGGGCATCCGCCGCCGGTCGTGGTCCCGCCGGGCGGCGTTCCGCAGCAGGTCGACCTGCCGGCCGGGCCGCCGCTGGGCCTGGGCGGGCTGCCGTTCGAGTCGGCCGAGCTGGACCTGCGTGAGGGCAGCGTGCTGTCGTTCTACACGGACGGGCTGATCGAGACCCGCGATCGGGACGTCGACGCCAGCCACCAGATGCTGTGCGACGCACTGGAGACGTACTCCGACTCACTGGACGAGACCTGCGACCGGGTGCTGCACGCCCTGCTGCCCTCGGGCGGTGCCCTGGACGACGTGGCCCTGCTGCTGGCCCGTACCCGTGGGCTGCCGGCCTCGCAGGTGGCGACCTGGCACATCCCCGCCGACCCGGCACTGGTCGCGCCGATCCGCAAGCAGGTCGTCGAGCAGCTGGACACCTGGGGGCTGCAGGACGCGGCGTTCACCGCCGAGCTGGTGGTGAGCGAGCTCGTCACGAACGCGATCCGGTACGGCGCGCACCCCATCCGCCTGCGGCTGATCCACGACGAGGCCACGCTGATCTGCGAGGTGTCGGACACCAGCCACACGGCTCCGCATCTGCGCCGGGCGAAGACCTGGGACGAGGGCGGGCGCGGACTGCTGCTGGTTGCTCAGCTCACGCAGCGGTGGGGGAGCCGGCACACGGCCGACGGGAAGACGATCTGGGCGGAGATCGGGCTGCTCGACGAGTAGCGCTCCGCAGGGCTGCGGTGATGGGTTGTCTTGCGTCTGCGGCATCCGTCGTGGCTGGTCGCGCCCACGCGGCGGAGCCGCATATCGACACGGCCCCGCGCCCCTTTGGGGCGCTGCCGAAACCCCGCGGACTTCGGCCGCCCTGCTCAGGGGGCCTCCGCCAGCCACGGTCTGATGTGTTTGCGGGCCTCGTGCAGGCGGGACTTGAAGGTGCCCAGGGGGATGCCTGCGCGGTCTGCCGCCTCGGCGTAGTCGAGCTGGCAGATGTCGCGGTAGACCAGGGGCTCGACGAGTTGGGGGTGCTCGCGCTCCAGGCGGTCCAGTGCCTCCAGCAGGTCGAGGCGGGAGCCGGCGATGACGCTGGTCGTGCGGGGGTCGGCGAGCTCGCCCGCGTCGATCGGGGCCGGCTGTTCGGCAGAGCGCCGCTTGAGTTCGCGGTACTTCTGGCGGCAGCAGTTGGCGACGACCGTGTAGAGCCAGGTGCTGAAGCGGCTGCGGCCCTGGAAGGTGGAGATCTTCCGGGCGACCTGGAGCAGGACGTCCTGGGCGGCCTCCTCCGCGTCCTCGCGGCAGGGCAGGAACCGGCCGCAGCGGCGGACGACCTCGGGCCTGATCGCGTGGAGAAGCTCCTCCAGCGCCGCCGGGTCGCCCGCCGCGGCGCTGCGGGCCAGGTCCTCGGTGGACGCGACCTGGGGCTCTCCTCGGGAACGATCCACGTCCAGGCATGATAGTCGTATGCATTCCGTCGAGCGGATCGGGCGCTACCGCCTCGAACGGCGCCTGGGCACGGGCGCGTTCGGCACGGTCTGGCTGGCCCATGACGACGAGCTCGACGCGCCGGTGGCGGTCAAGGTCCTCGCCGACAACTGGTCCCACCGGCTCGATGTGCGCGAGCGGTTCCTGGCCGAGGCGCGGATGCTGCGCAGGGCGGGTTCGGACCGGGTGGTGCAGGTCTACGACATCGGTGAACTCCCCGACGGCAGGCCGTACTTCGTGATGGAGTACGCCGACGGCGGCACCCTCGCCGAGCTGCCGGCCGGCGGTGCGCTGCCGGTGCCGCAGGCGCTGCGGCTGACGGCGCTGGCCGCCCGTGGCGCGGCAGCGCTGCATGCGGCGGGGATCGTGCACCGGGACATCAAGCCGAGCAACGTGCTGCTGTGCTCCTCCCCCGACGGCGGGTCGCGGGTGCTGCTCGCCGACCTCGGTCTTGCCAAGAGCCTCGCGCAGGCGTCCGGGCTCACGCAGGCCGCCGGTTCGGCGGGGTACCGGCCGCCCGAGCAGGCCGAACCCGGCGTGGGCATCGACGCCCGGGCCGATGTGTACAGCCTGGGCGCGGTCGCCTACCACCTGGTCACCGGCGCGGTTCCGGGTGAGCCGGGCAGGGTGGTACGGCCCGACCGGCTGCGAGCGGATCTGGCTCCTGCCGTCCGGCGGGCCCTGATGCGGGCGCTGGCGCCGGACCGCAGACGCCGCTGGCCCGATGCCGAGGCCTTCGCTCAGGAGCTGGAACGGCTCGCCGCCTCCGGTCACCGGCCCCGAAGACACCGGAGGGCCCTCACCCTGACGGGCGCCGTGGCCGTGGTCGCGGCCGTCGGAGTGGCGCTGGCGCTGGTCAACCGACAGTCACCCGCCACGGATGTGCGTGTCTCGGACACGACCGGCAGGGTCGTCGCCGAGGTTCCCCGCGACTGGGACCGGCAGGTGCGTGACTCGGGGTGGGATCCGCGGGCGCTCGGCCTGCCCTCCGGCCACGAGCCCGGGTTCGCCGTCGCGGACCGCCTGACCGCGTGGCAGGACCTGACGGCCGAGGTGAACGGCGTGCTGGTGGGCCTGAGCGAGCACGGCGACCTCACGGGCGCGGTGAACGCCGTCACCCACCCCGGCTGCCACTACGACGGTGCCCGCGCCTACACCGGCACCGTCTGGCACGGCAGGGTCCGCACCTGGAACGGCTGCCCGGGCGGCGGGTCGGTCACGGAGGCCGCACTCGCCCCGGCGGACGGCAGCGCGCAGACTCGGGTGTACGTGCAGATCCGGCAAAGTGGCCGAGGGCCGGCGACCGACCGCGTCCTGGCCTCCGTGCGCATCGGAAGCTGACGCGGATCACTCAGGTCAGCGTCGCGATGTCCGCGTCGGCCGCCTCTGCTGACCTGCTTTTCTGCCGGGGGTCCGGGGGTTTGTCCCCCGGAAGAATGCAGTACTCGGGCCGCGGGCGAACTTTTTCGTCCCCGCGCGCATCGGACCTGCATGACGGGGCACAGAGCGCCGTACGTACACGCCACGACGTGTGCGAGGAATCTCCGGGAGTGTTGAGGCACATGGCGAAGAAGTCCCCCTCCGTCCACCGGGCGGCCCTGCTCGCGAGTGCGGTCGCGGTGCTCGGTCTGCTGACGGCCTGCGGCAGCGGCGACGGCGGCACGGCGAGCGCTCCGACGACGCTGCCCGGTACGGCCGCGCCCGCCACCGGCAGCCACCACAGCACCGGCTCGGCGAGTGCGTCCGCCTCCGCGTCGAACACCGCTCCCGGTGAGGCCACCCTGACCGCGTCGGCGGCGCAGTCCACACAGGCCGGCACCACGGGAGGCCGCTGTCACACCTCGGAACTGCGGGCGACCGTCGGGCGGAACGACCCCGGTGCCGGGCAGGAGAACTTCCCGGTCGTCCTGACCAACGCCTCTTCCCGCACCTGCACGGTGCGCGGCTATCCGGGTGCCGCGTTCGTGGACGCGTCGGGCCGGCAGCTGGGCCCGGACCCGAAGCGCTCCTCGGGCAGCCCTACGACGGTGACGCTGGCGCCGGGCAAGAGCGCCTGGGCGGGGCTGACGTTCTCCAACCCGGAGGTCAGCGGAGCCCACCCGGCCACCCCCGCCTCGCTGCTGGTGACGCCGCCCGACGAGCGGGACCATCTCACGGTGACGTGGAAGGGCGGTCAGGTCCCCGTGTCCGGCAACGCGTCCTCGGTGTTCCTGACGGTGTTCAGCCCGGGCACCGGCCCCTGAGCGGTCAGGGCCCCCGGCGGATCTCTTACCGCGACCTGTTTTCATTGAGGCTCCCGCGTTGATCCGCCCTGAAGGACCCTGCTCTGAACACCGCGCTCGCCGAAATACTCTCCGCCGCCCTGCTCGTCGCGGTCCTCGCCTGGGCGGTAGTGCGCCCGAAGGGCCTGCCGGAGGCCGTGCTGGCGGTCCCGGCCGCGGGGATCGTGATCGCCACCGGCGCGATCTCCCTGGACCATGCCCGGGAGGAGGCCGCCCGCCTCGGCCCCGTCATCGGCTTCCTCGCCGCCGTGCTGGTGCTGGCGCACTTCTGTGATGTGGAGGGGCTGTTCCAGGCGTGCGGGGCATGGATGGCCCGGCGGGCGGCGGGCTCTCCCGGGCGGCTTCTGGCGGCGGTCTTCGTCCTGGCTTCGGCGATCACGGCCGTGCTCAGCCTGGACGCCACCGTGGTGCTGCTGACGCCGGTGGTACTCGCCACCGCCGCCCGGGCCGGCGTGCGGGCCAGGCCGCATCTCTACGCGTGCGCCCACCTGTCGAACACGGCCTCGCTGCTGCTGCCCGTCTCCAATCTCACCAACCTGCTGGCGTTCGAGGCGAGCGGGCTGAGCTTCACCCGGTTCGCGGCGCTGATGGCTCTGCCGTGGCTGGTCGCGATCGGTGCCGAGTATCTGGTCTTCCGGCGGTTCTTCGACGACGACCTGGCCGCGTCCGTCCACTCCCCCGAACCCGGTGAGACGCCCGCGCTGCCGCTGTTCGCGCTGGTCACCGTCGGGTGCACGCTGGGCGGATTCGTGGTGGCCTCAGCGGTCGGCATCGACCCGGCATGGGTGGCCGCGGCGGGCGCGCTGGTGCTGGCCGGCCGCGCGCTCGTACGGCGCAGGGCGACACCGCTGGCGGTGGTGCGGGCCTCGTCGCCGGCATTCCTGGCGTTCGTCCTGGCGCTCGGCATCGTGGTGCGGGCGGTGGTCGACAACGGGCTCGCCGACGCGCTGGGCCATGAGCTGCCCGGGGGCTCGGGTTTGCTCGCGCTGCTGGGCATCGCCGCGCTGGCCGCCGTACTGGCGAACCTGATCAACAATCTGCCCGCGGTGCTGGTCCTGCTGCCGCTCACCGCTGCTGCCGGGCCCGGTGCGGTGCTGGCTGTGCTGCTCGGGGTGAACATCGGCCCGAACCTGACGTACGCGGGATCGCTGGCGACGCTGCTGTGGCGGCGCATCGTGCAGCGGCACGGTCAGGACGTGCAGCTCGGGGAGTTCACCAGGCTCGGCCTGCTCGCCACCCCGGCCGCGCTCGTCGCGGCCGTGGCAGCGCTGTGGCTGTCGCTCCAGGTGGCCGGCTGAGCCTGTCGGGTCAGTGGTGGCCGCCACCGCCGTAACCGTAACCGTTGCCATATCCATAACCCGAGCCGTAGCCGCCCCATCCGCAGAAGGACGGGTTGGAGGAGCAGTAGGGGTTCGTGGGGTAGGGGCTGGTCGGCGTCGGCCGCGCGGTCGAGGGAGCAGCGGACGGGGTGGGTGTGGGGCTCGGTGTCTTCGCCGCCTTGGGCGTGGCCTTCGGCGAGGGCGAGGGGCTGTTGTCGGCGTCCCAGTTGACCACCTGCATCTGCAGGTCGGCCTTGGACGTGTCGAAGGCCCAGTGCTGGGCGGTGCCGTCGTCGCGGGTCTTGACGACCAGCGCGCCCGAGCCGTCGGTGGCCGCGGGGGTCAGGGCCAGGTCCTGGTCCCAGCGCGGCACCAGGGTGCCCTGCAGGGTGAAGTCGTAGCGGATGTTCTTGGCACCCGGCTCGGAGTCGCCCGTGCACGGGGCGAGCTGCACCGAATAGCCGAGGTGGGAGTCCAGGCACAGGTCGGGGTCCGCGGCACTGCGCAGGCGGCCGTCGGTCTCGTACGTCCACTGCTGGACGGATGCCGAGGAGCAGTCGGCGAGTTCGGTCTCGGCTCCCTTGACGGCCTTCTTGCCGACGACGGCGATGCACAGCCCGGAGTCGGCGTTGTGCAGTTTGCCGCGCATGGTGCCCTGGGAGCTCGTGCCGGTGCCGACCCAGGAGGGGCCCGCGGACGGTGTGCCCGTGCCGCTGCCGGGAGTCTCGGAGGGGTGGTCGCCGTCGGCCGTGGTGGTGCCGTCGCCGGAGCCGAGGACGGACCACAGGACCAGCGGAAGGACGACCAGACCGCTCACCGTCAGAACGGCCGCGGCGAGATTGCGGCGGCGGGCTGCGGCGTGCCGGGCGGCCTTGTGGGCGGCGCGGCGGGCGGCGGAGCGGCCGCCGGGCCGGGGGCCGGTGCCAGGGGCGTGGGTGGGGGCGTAAGTGGGGGCGAAGGGCTCGCCGGGGAACGGCGGGACCGGGACCTCCGGGGGGAGGGCGCCGGACTCCTCGGTCAACGAGGCCAACCGGGACTCCACGTAGGCCCGCGCGCCCCAGCCGAGCACCGCCTCGGCCAGCGCGAGGCCGAGTCCCTGGTTGAACTGCGCCAGCTGGTCGGCGGTCTGGCTGCAGTGCCTGCACCCGCCGAGGTGGGCGTTGAGGTCGGGGTCGATGTCGACTCCGCCACGCCGGAAGGTCACGTCGAGCATCCGCAGATAGCGCCGGCACTCCTGCTCGGGGGCGAGTTCGCGGTGGACCTGGAGGCACTCCTCACGCAGCCGTTCGCGGGCCCGCTCCAGTTCGACGCGCGCGTCCTCCTGCTCGATGCCGAGCAGGCCGGCGGGTATCTCCAGCGGTTCGGCCTCGACCTCGACATGCCACAGCAGGCAGCGGGCCGACTGGGGCAGCCGCTGGAAGGCCCCGGACAGCAGGCGGCGGTCGGACGGCGGGAGCAGACGGGCCGCGACGCGGTCCCCGCCCTCGGTGCACAGCTCGGGGTGGAGGTGTTCCCGTCGGTGGTCGTTGTCCCACTCCGCGGCGATCCGGCGGACGGTGACGAGGAGTTGGGGCCGCCACGCGGAGGTGGGCCCGTTCTGCCGCAGGGTTTCGCCGAAGAGCCTCGTGAATGCGGCGGTCGTGAGCATTCCGGCCGAAGCGGCGCCGTCGGTGCACAGCCGGGCATAGGCGAACGCAGCTTCCCAGTGCCGGTCGAGGAGTTCACCGACGGGCTGCAGCGCGGGAGTCGTCCCCGTCCACTTCTTCAGTTCTGCGCTCAGCTGTTCGTCCGTCACGAAGAACCGGCGGTCGGGCGTGGGGGAATTCGACAGGCCCGCGTCTTTCACGGCTGCATTCCTCTCGGGGGCATGCGTCATAAAGTCCATACCAATTGGTATGGGTACAGGATTCGGCAGCTCCAACGCCCACCTGGGGAAGCTCTTTTGGAGCGTAGGTCGAACGGGAGCGGCCTCGTACACACAGCAGAAAATGTATTGTCCGTGCGCCGTCAGGCACACCTTTGCACAGGTCAGGGAGGCCTAACAAGAGATCCAGCCGTTTTGAGGTTTGCGGGCCCGACGACCAGATTTGACGAACGGTCAAGGCTGTCGGCGCGGCAATGGGAAACGGGATTCAGTTGGTCGGCGCACCGGCTCACTCCACAACCATTGAGCAGGCGTTCCACCGCACATGCGACGGGCCGGACGGAGTGCTGCGGCTCACGTCTCAACCATTGAGGCGCCTCGCCGGTAGGCGCCGGGCGGAACTCCGTAGCGGGCGCGGAAGACCCGGTTGAAGTGGAACGGGCTGGCGAATCCCGAGGCCGCGGCCACCCGGTCCACGGACAGGTCGGTGCTCTCCAGCAGCCGGGCGGCGTGCCGGAGCCGGGCCTCGCGCAGGGCCCGCATCGGGGACTGGCCGAGTTGCCGGGTGAACAGGTGGGCGAACCGGGAGGGCGAGAGGGAAACGCCCTCGGCGAGCGAGCGCACGGTGTGCGGGGCGCCCGGGTCGGCGGCGATCAGCGCCTCGGCGCGGCGCACCCGGCCGTCGACCCCGGGCGGCGGCGCCGGGGTGCGCGCCGTGGCGGCGGTGAGCAGGACGATCTCCTCCAGGGAGGACAGGGCGAGCTCCCGCGCCGCGGTGCCGTGCGCCACGGCCACCCGGTCGTCCGGCGCGGCGGCGGGCGGTGACTCGGTGCCGGTCCAGCGGGCGTCGGCGAGCATCCGGCGGAAGGCCGCGTCGACCCGGTCGTGCAGGGCCGCCGGGGTCGGGGTGACGACGAGCAGTCCGTCGCCGGTGTCGTACGGCCGCAGCCACGGCGCCCAGGACGGCCGCGCCTGGCAGTGCACCCACCAGAACTGCCAGCTGCGGGCGGCCGGTTCGACCGCGTACTCGTGCCGGACACCCGGGGCCAGCACCACCAGGTCCCCCGCACCGGCCCGCGTCTCGGCTCCGCCCTGGCGCAGCCGGCCGTGGCCGCCCGTGGTCCAGGTGAACAGCCAGCTGTCCGCGCCGCGCGGTCGGTTGACGCCGTAGCCCTCCAGCTGGTCGTAGCGGCCGACCACGACGAGGCCCGGTGGCGGGGCGGGATCGCCGGGTGCAGCAGTCTCGGGCAATCCGTCAGCGTTCACGGGCATCCTCCTGACGCGCGCGGCGACCTAGCGTGATGAGCCGAGGGCACCCGACCGAAGGAGCGGACGTATGACAGCCATGGATATGGGCGCCGCCGGCGCTTCCATCCTGACCCAGGACGGGCTGAGGCAGTTCCAGGAGGACGGGTTCACCGTCGTACGGGGACTCTTCGGACACGACGAGATCGACCGGCTCTGTGCGGAGTTCGCGGCGCTGCACGCGGCCGGGCCGGTACCCGGGCACTTCGAGCCGCGCTCGTCCGGGGATCCGCTGGCGGCGTACCCGAGGGTGATGCACCCGCACGAGATCAGCGGGACGGCGCTGCGCGTGCTGCTCGACGCCCGGTTGCGCAGGGCGCTGGAGGCGCTGCTCGGCGAGGAGGTCCTGGCCGCCCAGAGCATGTTCTACTTCAAGCCGCCGGGCGCGCGGGGGCAGGCGCTGCACCAGGACAACTTCTATCTGCGGGTGGAGCCGGGCACGTGTGTGGCGGCGTGGGTGGCCTGCGACGTGATCGGCCGGGACAACGGCGGTCTGGAGGTCGTCCCCGGTACGCACCGCATGGACCTGTTCTGCCCGGAGGAGGCGGACGCCGAGGTGTCGTTCGCGCGGGAGTACGTTCCCCCGCCGCCGGGCCTTGCGGCCGTCCCGGTCGACATGGCGCCGGGGGACGTCCTGTTCTTCAACGGCAGCCTGGTGCACGGCTCGCAGCCCAACGGGACCACCGACCGGTTCCGCCGGTCGTTCATCGGCCACTACGTGGGGCGGTCGGCGGAACGCATCGGGCATTACTACCGCACGCTGTCTATGGACGGCGAGCGGGTGGTCCTCGCGGAGAGCGAGGGGGCGGGCCCGTGCGGCACGGAGTTCGCACCGCACGGACCCCACTGAGCGCTCTGCGGGACGTGCCGCGATGGGCCGTCGATCGCCTGCGGGCTCGTCGTGGCCGGCCGCGGGGCAGCGGCCTTCGCCCGGCCGGCTTGGTCAGCTGTGACCGACGATGGGGTGCGGGGAGTAAGGGGCTTCCAGCTCCTCGACCTCCTTGTCGCTGAGCTCGAGTTCGACGGCGGCCACGGCGTCCTCGATGTGGTGCGGCTTGGCGGCGCCGACGATCGGGGCCGCCACCGTGTCCTGGTGCAGCAGCCAGGCGAGGGCGACCTGGGCGCGCGGGACGGCACGGTCGTTCGCGAGGCGGGTCACGGCCTCGACGATGGTGCGGTCGCCCTCCGGGTAGAGACGGCTGCCGAAGTTGTCGCCCGCGCTGCGCTCCGTCACGGTGCCCCAGTCCCGGGTGAGCCGGCCGCGGGCGAGCGGGCTCCAGGGCAGGACGCCGACGCCCTGGTCGGCGCAGAGCGGCAGCATCTCGCGCTCCTCCTCGCGGTAGAGGAGGTTGTAGTGGTTCTGCATGGACACGAACTTGGTCCAGCCGTGCCGCTCGGCGGTGTACTGCATCTTGGAGAACTGCCAGGCGAACATCGAACTCGCCCCGATGTAGCGCACCTTGCCCGCCTTCACGAGGTCGTGCAGGGCTTCCATCGTCTCCTCGACCGGGGTGTGCGGGTCGAAGCGGTGGATCTGGTACAGGTCGACGTAGTCGGTGCCGAGCCGGCTCAGGCTGTGGTCGATCTCCGTCATGATCGCCTTGCGGGACAGCCCACTGCCGTTGGGCCCGGGCCGCGTCCGGCCGTGCACCTTCGTGGCCAGCACGATCTCGTCGCGGTTCGCGAAGTCGCGCAGCGCCTTGCCGACGATCTCCTCACTGGTGCCGTCGGAGTAGACGTTCGCCGTGTCGAAGAAGTTGATCCCGGCCTCCAGCGCCTGCCGGATCAGCGGACGCGAGGCCTCCTCGTCGAGGGTCCACTCGTGCACGCCGCGGTCGGGCAGGCCGTAGGTCATACAGCCGAGACAGACCCGCGACACGTCCAGGCCCGTCGAACCGAGCTTCACGTACTGCATCGTTGCTGCTCCTGCCTTCGGGATGGGTACGAAGGGGAGCGTACGGCTTCGCCCGCGCTCCAAGTAGCTCGCCTCCGGACGGCCGGTGCACGGCCGTTGCTGCCCGCAGGTGACCGCCCGGCGTGGGAGCCGCCGGGAGGTCGGGGCGCACGCGCATCCTCGGCGCAGGTGACCGGCGCCCGGCCGGTCGTGGCCCTGCGGGAGGAACCCGGTGCCGACACGTGCGACGAAGACGAAGCTGAAGCTCCTGATCGGAGCGGCAGTACTGCCCCTCACCCTGCCCCTCATGCCGGTCTCGCCCGCGTGGAGCAGTCCGAGTCCGCCGCCGGAACCGGCGACGCTGTGCGCACCCGCGGGGATCCTGCGGGGCGCAAACGGGCAGCGTGCCGTGGTCAGCCTGTGCGCGGGCAGCGGCACCCCGACGATGGGGGTGTCGGCCCCGGCGACCTGCAGCGGTCCGGGAGAGGACGACGACGATCGCGCCTGTCTGACCTCGGGCACCTGGACCGCACGGAAGGGCGGCGTGACGGCCGTCTCAGGGAAGCTTCCCGGTTCCGGCGAGTATCCCGGCCCGGGGACGTACGACGTGACGGCCGATGTCCGCGTGAAGTCGTCGCCCGCGGGACTGGACCTGCACGGCACCGTCCATGCCACGCTGACCCTGACCGCGCCCAAGCCGCCGGCCACGCACCGCATCGAGGTCGACCGGGCCACGCTGCAGCGCGGTGCGGCGACCACACTGACGTACCGGATCTTCCGCGACAGCGAGCAGGGGGACGGCAGCGCGCGGTTCGGGCTGATCGGGGAGGAGAGTTCGGGGGTGCGGCTGTCCACGTCGGACGCCCGCTGCGTCAATCCGCTGACCGGCCGCTATCCCGCGACGACCAGGAACGCGTACGCCCTCGACTGCGCCCTCACCGACCTGCAGCCGGGTCACCCGGCCACGGTCGTGGTCCGCGCATCGGTCGGGGCCGCCTGCTCGACGGTCGTCTCCAAGCTGGGCTACTGGATGCCGCAGGGGCAGGCGCTGTACACCGGGGGCATGCTGGCGGGTCCGACGGTCCGCTGCGGCTGACCCGTCATCGCCGTTCGAGCAGGTCCAGCGCCCGCTCCCAGCCGAATTCCGGTCGCCGGCCGTCCTCTTCCGGCTCGCCGGAGTAGGGCTCGCCGAACCGGACGCCCATCCCGCGCAGCCGTACGAGACTGTCCCGGTAAGCGGGGTGGGCGGCCAACGCGTCGGCCACGCAAGGAAGCGCGGCGACCGGGACGCCCAGACCGTACGTCTCGCACAGGGTGGCCACCGCGAGGGTGTCGGCGAGCCCGGCCGCCCACTTGTTGACGGTGTTGAAGGTGGCGGGCGCGACCACGACGGCGTCCGGCGGCGGGAAGGGGCGCGGGTCGCCGGGGGTGCGCCAGGCGGAGCGTATGGGACGGCCGGTCTGCGCCTGGACGGCGGCGGTGTCGAAGAAGCCGTTCATGGCGACCGGTGTGGCGATGACACCGACCTCCCAGTCCCGTTCCTGCGCGGCGGTGATCAGCTTGCTGACGTCCGCGGCGATCCCGGCGGCGCACACGACGACGTAGAGGAAGGGCTTCTCGGCCTGTTCGGTCATCCGCGAAACCCTACTCACCGGGATCGCTATGCGAGCGGGAAGGACTGTCCCCGTTCCGCCTCGGGCCGCGGGCCGTGGATGCGGCGCTCCTTCTCCTCGATCGGCACGTCGTTGATGCTGGCCTCGCGCCGGGTCATCAGGCCGTGCTCGTCGAACTCCCACAGTTCGTTGCCGTAGGAGCGCCACCACTGGCCGTCGGCGTCGTGGGACTCGTACTGGAAGCGGACCGCGATGCGGTTGCCGCCGAAGGCCCACAGGTCCTTGCGCAGCGCGTAGTCCAGCTCGCGCTCCCACTTGGCGGTCAGGAGCTCGACGATCTCGGCACGGCCGGTGACGAAGGTGTCGCGGTTGCGCCACACCGAGTCCTCCGAGTAGGCGAGCGCCACCTTGTGCGGGTCGCGGGTGTTCCATGCGTCCTCGGCGGCCTGGACCTTCTGTGCGGCGGTTTCGCGGGTGAAGGGGGGCAGGGGCGGGCGGGCGGCGGCCATGAATTTCTCCTCGACGGGCGGACAGTGACGGAGAACGAGCGTTCTCCGCGGGGCTGCTACCGTAGGAGAACGCTCGTTCTCGCGTCAAGAGAGCACGTCAAGGGGAGGTCGTACGCCGCGTGGCCGTCATGGACAGTGCAGTCGCCCGGGAGCAGGCGCTGGACGCCGCGGAGGAGCTGTTCTACGCACGGGGCATCCAGACCGTCGGCATGGACGACATTCGCGGCGCCTCGGGCGTCTCCCTCAAGCGGCTCTACCAGTTGTTCCCGGCGAAGGAGCAGCTGGTGGAGGCATATCTGGAGCGGCGCGACGTGCGCTGGCGCGGCCGGCTCGCCGAGTTCGTGGCGCGGCGGGAGGGGGCCGAGGAGCGGCTCCTGGCGGTCTTCGACTGGCTGGAGCTGTGGTTCGGCGAGGACGGCTTCCGCGGGTGTGCGTGGATAAATTCCTACGGTGAGCTGGGCGCCTCGTCGGCCCGGGTGGCAGCCCAGGTGCGGGCGCACAAACGGGCGTTCCGGGAGTATCTCGCCGGGCTGGTGGCAGATGCGGGGCTGCCCGGCGCCCTGACCGGGCAGCTGTTCCTGCTGGCCGAGGGCGCCATGGCCACCGCCGGGATCACCCAGAACACCGAGCCCGCCCGGGAAGCGCGTGCGGCGGCACGGCTACTGCTGGCGCGCTGAGCCCGCCGGGCTCATGGCGGACGCAGGACTGACCGGCACCCCGGCCTGGCAGCTGCTCCTGCCGGCCGAGGGCACCATGGCCACCGCCGGGATCACCCAGAACACCGAGCCCGCCCGGGAAGCGCGTGCGGCGGCACGGCTACTGCTGGCGCGCTGAGCCCGCCCAGCTCGTAGCGGACGCAGGACTGCCCGGCGCCCCGGCCGGGCAGCTGCTCCTGCCGGCCGAGGGCACCATGGCCACCGCCGGGATCACCCAGAACACCGAGCCCGCCCGGGAAGCACGTGCGGCAGCACAGCTGCGCCTGGCGCGCTGAGCCGCAGGCTCTCAGCCCTCGGACACGGTGATCGCGCCGACCGGGCAGGCCCGGGCCGCTTCCCGCACCATCGGGTCGCCGCCCCCGTCCTCCCGGCCCGGCAGCAGCGTGCTGAATCCGTCGTCGTCCTGGGTGAAGACGCCCGGGGCGGCCAGGGCGCACTGGCCCGCGCCGATACAGACGTCCTTGTCGATCTCGATGTGCGTGTCGGTGTGCATGGCCTTGAGCCTCTTACCAGGTCACGGGGAGTTCCAGCATCCCCTGGATCGTGTCGCCGGGTTTGAAGGGGATCTCCTCGGCAGGGGCGGCGAGACGGAGCGTCGGCAGCCGGTCGAAGAGGGTGTGCAGGGCGATCTCCAGCTCGGCGCGGGCCAGGTTCTGGCCGAGGCACTGGTGGATACCGAAGCCGAACGCGACGTGGTGGCGGGCGGAGCGGTGCCAGTCGAGGGTGTCGGGGGCAGGGTAGACGTCCTCGTCGCGGTTGATGACCGAGGTCGCGAAGACCACGCCGTCGCCCGCCCGGATCGTCGTGCCGCCGGCCTCGATGTCCTCGGTGGCCCTGCGCAGCAGGCCGTCCGCGATCGACAGCATGCGCATCAGCTCCTCGACGGCGCCGGGCACGAGTTCCGCGTTGTGGCGCAACTCAGCCAGGTGCTCCGGGTGCTGGAGGAGGGTGAAGGTGCCCAAGGAGATCATGTTGGCCGTCGTCTCGTGGCCGGCCACCAGCAGGATGGTCGCGAACGAGATGACCTCCTGACGGTCGAGCACCCCCTCACGCAGCTGCTGGTGGACGAGTTCGTCCAGCACGCCGTCGCCGGGCTCCGGCCGTTTCAGCTTGGTGTCGATCAACTCCTCGAAGTAGGCATCCAGTTGGTTGCGTGCGTCCTGCACGTCGTCGACCGTGGGGCCGCGCAGCAGCCGGCGTGACTGTCCCTCGAAGAACTCGTGGTCGGCGTACGGGACGCCGAGCAGCGCGCAGATCACCATCGACGGCACGGGCAGCGCGAAGGCGCTCACCAGCTCGGCGGGCGGCCCCTGCGCGATCATCGCGTCGAGCCGCTCGTCCACGATCCGCTGGATCTGCGGCCGCAGCTCGACGGCGCGCCGGAGGGTGAAGCTGGGCACCATCATCCGCCGCTGCGTGCGGTGTTTCGGGTCGTCGACGCCGAGCAGCGCGACCCTCCGGTTCTTCACCGCGGCGAACCGCTCGGTCGGCGCCGGGAAGTCGGGATGGGCGCGGTCGGTCGACAGGCGCTGGTCGGAGAGCAACTCGCGGGCGAGGGCGTGCCCGGTGACGAGCCAGGCCGGACGGCCGTCGTAGAGCGTGATCCGGCTCAGCGGGCGGGTGGCGCGCAGGGGGTCGTAGGCGGTGGGCGGGTGGTAGGGGCAGGTCCGGTCCTGGGGGAACGCGACGGGTTCCGTTTCCGTCATGGAAGACCTCGCAGACGAAGAGTGCGTCGTGCAGATCTTCATTAGATGCCCGGGGCATCTATGGGACGACGTGAAGTTCGGCCAGATCGGTGGCGCGGGCATTCTGGCCGGGGATGCTCGCTCGTGCATCTGGATCCGGCCGGAGCGGGCAGTGGCCGCCGCGAATTCCGGCCATGCCTGCGGCCGAGGCTGGGGCGGCCTGTGACTCCAGTGGCGTCGAATGGCGTGATCACGACGCCGACGGGCACTGCGGTATGGATGAATCTTGCGTGCACTGGTGTTGAAGCACGGTGCCAGTCAGCCGCAGAACTCGACGATGGGACGGATGACATGCCTCTTGAGGGCGAGTACGAACCCAGCCCGACGCAGTGGGTACGCGATCAGGTGGAGCTGTACGAGAGCTCCGGCGGCACGAAGGGGACGACACTGCTGGACACCGGCCTGCCCGTCGTCCTGGTCACGACCCGGGGTGTGAAGAGCGGCAAGATCCGCAAGACGCCTCTGATGCGCGTGGAGCACGAGGGTCGGTACGCCCTGGTCGCCTCGCAGGGCGGCGCGCCCAAGCACCCGGTCTGGTACCACAACGTCAAGGGAGACCCCCGTGTGGAGCTCCAGGACGGGCCGACCAAGCAGGACATGACGGCCCGTGAGGTCACCGGCGCGGAGAAGGCCGAGTGGTGGGAGCGTGCCGTGGCGGCGTATCCCCCGTATGCCGACTACCAGAAGAAGACGGACCGGCAGATCCCGGTGTTCGTGCTCGAACCGGCCGACGGGGAGCAGTGATCCGGGCCGGGTTCGGATATCCCGGAACCGGGCCCTCCGCGAGCCGACCGACCGGCCGCTGAACCGGGCCGGAAAAAAATCTTCGTTCGAGGACGCATGAACCGGGTGCCGCCGGGCACGCGTGCGTCAGGCCCCGCCGCGTTCCCCCGTCGCGGCGGGGCTTTCTCGTGCCTCATGGGCCGGCCGGTCTGTGATGTCGAGGAAGATCTCGTCGGCCTCGGGCACGGCGTGCGCGAGGGACCGCTTGATCCGGTCGGCGACCTCCTCGACCTGCTCGCTGTCCAGGCCGGGCATCAGGTCGACGCGGGCGGCCACGAGGGCCGTGTCCAGGCCCGTCTTCATCGTGAACAGCGCCTCCACGCTGTCAATCTCCGACTCGGCCTCCAGCAGGTCCTGGATGCGGGCTGCCGTCTCCGGGTCGGCCGCCTCCCCGATCAGCTGGTCGCGGGCCTCGCGGCCCAGGTGGTACGCGACGAAGACGAGCAGCGCGCCGATCCCGAGCGAGGCGGATGCCTCCCACACCACCTGACCGGTGACCATGTGCAGGGCCATGCCCGCGGCGGCCAGTGTCACGCCGAGCACCGCCGTGCCGTCCTCGGCGACCACCGTGCGCAGCGCCGGGTCGCGCATGCCGTCCGTGCCGCCGCCCTGGCGGCGCACCTGGTGCACGGCCCGCAGCAGGGAAACACCCTCGGCAACGAAGGCGACGCCCAGCACGATCAGGCCCGCGACATAGCCGCTGAGTTTTTCCTCGGCACCGTTCTTCAGGGCTTCGGCGCCCTGGAAGAAGGAGAAACAGCCGCCCATGACGAAGATCCCGACGGCTGCCAGGAGCGACCAGAAGAACCGTTCCTTGCCGTAGCCGAAGGGATGCCGCTTGTCGGCCGGGCGGCGGCTGCGGCGCAGCGCGGCCAGCAGGAAGACCTCGTTGAAACTGTCGGCCACCGAGTGCGCCGCCTCCGACAGCAGCGCCGGCGAGCCGGCCAACAGGCCGCCGACGGCCTTGGCCACCGCGATCAGCAGATTGGCGGCCAGCGCCACCAGCACGGTGACGCGTGTCCTGCGGTCCGCCTTGTCGTCCGAGGATGTCGAGGATGTCCCGCTCACCTTCGCCGACTGCCCCTCTCGTGGCGGCTCACACCGCACAGGCGGAATTCGGGGGAATCGAGGGAATGGGGGGAACCCGGTCATCAGGGAACACGCAACGCAGGGAGGAATCATGGGCGGCGGGGGCAACAGCACCTACGGGCAGACGACGTTCATGCGGTCCAAGAGCCACTTCACGGACCGGATCACGGCCGACGGCCGGGAGGGGTGGCCGGTGGCGGCGGGCCGTTACCGGCTGGTGGCCAGCCGTGCCTGTCCGTGGGCGAGCCGGGCGCTGGTCTCGCGCCGCCTGCTGGGGCTCGAGGAGGCCCTCTCGCTGGGCATCGCCGACCCGATCCAGGACGACCGCAGCTGGCGCTTCACGCTGGACCCGGACGGCCGCGACCCGGTCCTCGGCATCCGCTTCCTCAGCGAGGCCTACGACCGGCGGGAGACGGACTACCCGGGCGGCGTGAGCGTGCCCGCGATCGTCGACGTACCCAGCGGGAAGCTGGTCACCAACGACTACCAGCAGCTCACCCTGGACCTGGCCACCGAGTGGCGGGCACTGCACCGCGCCGGGGCGCCCGATCTGTACCCGTACGCCCTGCGCGACGAGATCGACTCGGTGATGGCGGACGTCTACCAGGACGTCAACAACGGCGTGTACCGGGCGGGTTTCGCCACGGACCAGGAGGAGTACGAGGCCGCCTGCGCCGGTGTCTTCCGCCGCCTGGAGCTGCTGACGCCGCGGCTCGCGCGGCAGCGTTATCTCGTCGGCGACACGATCACCGAGGCGGACATCCGGCTGTTCACCACCCTGGTCCGTTTCGACGCCGTCTACCACGGCCACTTCAAGTGCAACCGCTTCAAGCTCGCGGAGAACCCGGTCCTGTGGGCGTACGCTCGCGACCTCTACCAGACGCCCGGCTTCGGTGACACCGTCGACTTCGACCACATCAAACGGCACTACTACCAGGTGCACACGGGCATCAACCCGACCCGGATCGTGCCTCTCGGGCCGGACCTGTCCGGCTGGCTGACGCCTCATCACCGCGAGGAGCTGGGCGGCCGGCCGTTCGGCGACGGGACGCCGCCGGGGCCCGTGCCGGCGGACGAGGAGGTTGCCGCGCCGGGGCGGCCCTGACCGACGAAGGAGACAGACGTGGCCAAGACGAAGAAGAAGCTGAAGCTGCCCCTCGCCTACAAGCCCCTCGGGTTCGCCATGGGCTGGGCCAGTGGGGCGATCGCCGGGCTCGCCTTCCGCAAGACGTGGATGGCGCTGCGGCACGAGGAGGACGCGCCCGACGCCCTGGACCGCGACCGCGGCTGGGGAGAGATCCTGCTCGCCGCGGCGGTACAGGGCGCCCTGTTCGCCGTGGTGCGCAGTGCGGTGGACCGCACGGGAGCGAAGGCCATCGAGCGCTCGACCGGCGTCTGGCCGGCAGGCGACCAGGGCGGCCGGGACTAGGCGCTCCGCGGGATGTGCGGCGATGTGGCGTCGATCGTCTGCGGCGTCATCGCGGCTGGTCGCGCCCCTGCGGCGGAGCCGCAAATCGACACCGCCCCGCGCCCCTTCAGGGCGCGGGGCGGTCCGCCGGACAGACCCTGAAGGTCTCAGCCCTGCTTGGGCGCCGTCGGTGTGACGCGGCGCAGGGTGAAGGAGTGGCCCGCGGGGTCGGCGTAACCGCGTTCCTCGAAGGGACCGGATGCGTCCTTCGTGTCCAGGGGGCGGCCGCCGAGTTCGACCACCTTGCGCTCCACCGCGTCCAGGTCCTCCACCATGAAGTCCAGATGGACCTGCAGGGAGTTCTCGGGGCGCGGCCAGCTCGGCGGCGTCGCGTTCACATCGCGGCGGAAGGCCAGCCGGGTGCCGTCGGCGCCCCTGATCTCCACGCGGTTGGCGGTCGCGTCCGTCTCCTCGGCCGCCAGCAGCTCCTTGTAGAACACGGCGAGCTTCTCCGGCTCGAGGCAGTCGAGCACCAGATAGCCCGCTTCCACCAGTGGCATGTCTCCTCCGAACGGTCCGGGGCGCGGGACTTCGTGCCCCGCGGCCCTGTACCTCACGGATATCCCGGTCCGGCGGATTCAGTCGGCCGCCGGCCGCTCCCCCGCCTCGTGTGGGCGTGGCCGGATCTCCGCCAGCCGGGCAGCCACCGCGCTCAACAGCAGGTCCAGGGCGGCCGGATAGGAGCTGCGGGGCATGTCGGCCACGAGGTGGCGGGCCGCCGCGGCGATGTGCGGGTGCGTGTCGGCGGGCAGCCGTGCGTAGGTGGCCCGCCACACGGCCGCCTCCGCCTCCTGGGCGGCCTTCGGCAGCGCCATGGTCGCCGAGTCGAGGGCGCCGAAGGCAAGGGACTGGTCGACGAAGGCGTGGTAGATCCTCACCGCATCGGCGTCGGGGAAGCCTGCGTCGCGCAGCACGCCGAGGATGGTCTCGACGGCCTGGATCTCGTACGCCCGCCCGGTCACCCGGTACGAGCTCAGGACGGCCGCCCGTGGGTGGGCGAGGGCGCCCGCGTGCATGCGCAGGCCGAGGTCGCGCAGGTCGGCGCGCCAGTCGCCGGTGGGCCGCCAGCTGCGCAGGGTGCGGCCGATGAGTTCGTCGGCGATCGCGAGCATCAGGTCGTCGGTGTGCCGGAAGTAGCGGTACAGCGAGCTCGGGTCGGCGCCCAGGGCGCGGCCGAGGCGGCGGACGGACAGGGCCTCCGCGCCGTGTTCCTCGATCAGCCTGAGGGCCGTGGCGACGATCAGTTCCTCGGAGAGGACGACCCCCTGCTTGGTGGGGCGTCTGCGCTGCCGGGCGGTGGGCGGGACGACGCGCTCGCTCATGGACTGCCTCCCTGGGTCCGGTGCCCGCACCTTATGACAACACCGTTGACCTGTTAAGTCACCGGGCAGTTTCATGTGCGTTCACCGGGGCCGACCGGGCCCCCAGGTGCGAGCGGAGACCGGCCATGTCCGACCAGCCCTTCGGTGCAGCCCCACCAGCGCGGCCCGCGCTGCGCAAGTCCCTCGGTGTCCTCGACGGCATCGCCGTCGCCGCCTCCAGCACGGCCGCCACCACCAGCATCGGCATCGGGCTCGGCGTCACGGCCGGCGTGGTGGGTCTGCATCTCCCGGCGATCATGCTGCTGGCGTTCCTGCCGGTCCTCGGCATCGCGGGTGCCTTCTCGCGGCTGAACCGGGTGGAGCCGAACGCGGGCAACGGCTATGTCTGGGTGGGCCGTTCGCTCAGTCCGTGGCTGGGCTTCATGGTCGGCTGGGTGAACATCGTGGCGACGCTGGCGTTCCTCGCGTACACCACCGCGGTGACCGGGTCGGCGCTGATCCAGCTCGCCGGTCAGGCCGGGCTGCACCGGGTGGCCGGGCTCGCCCTGGACCCGGGCTCGACGGTGCAGACGACGGCGGTCGGCATCGTGGTCCTGGTCGCGGTCACCCTCACCGCGGTCACCGGCATCCGGACCGCGGCGCGGCTGCAGACCGGGCTGCTGGTCTTCGAGTACGTCGTCCTGCTCGGGTTCTGCGGATACGGCATCGTGCACGGGCCGCACGCCTTCAGCCTGAGCTGGTTCGACCCGTTCGCGATCCCGTCGACCTCGGCGCTCGCCCAGGGAATGCTGCTGTCGGTGTTCTGCTACTGGGGCTTCGAGGCCGCGTTCAGCGTCAACGAGGAAGTACGCGATCCTCGCGACGCCTCCCGCGCCGGGATCATCACGCTGGTCACCATGCTGGCTCTCTTCCTGATCGGCTCGGTTGCCTTCCAACGGGTCCTGTCCGAGCCGGAGTTGGCCGGGCACGGCGCCCAGGGGCTGGCGTTCTTCGGGGACCGGCTGGCCTCCCAGCCGCTGGCCGCCCTCCCCCTGGTGGCGCTGATGTTCTCGGCGGTCGCCTCACTGCAGGCAGGTGTGATTCCGACGGCCCGGGCGATGTTCGCAATGAGCCGGGACCGCACCCTCGGGCCGGTGTGGTCCAAGGTCAGCTCCCGGTACGGGACTCCGGCCGCAGGGACGCTGCTGATCGGCGCGCTCGCGACGGTGATCGCGGCCCTCGCCCTGGTCATTCCGCGGCTCGCGGACATGATCATAGCGACGGTGAGCGCCGTGGGCATCGTGGTCGCCCTGTCGTACGCGCTCACGGCCCTCGCGGCGGCCGTGCGCTTCCGCTCGCTGCTGCGCGAGGACTGGCGCCAGGGCGTACGGGCGGTCGTGCTGCCCGCATTGAGTGCCGTGGCCCTGCTCGGACTCGGCGGCTATCTCGGCTGGTCCTTCTACACCTCCACCGACCATCTCGAACTCCGCGCGGACAACGGCTGGTTCCTGCTCCTGACTCCCCTGGTGATGATCACGTCGGGCTTCGTGGCCGCCGCGTGGGCCAAGTGGGTGCGCAGGTCGCCGTACTTCCGCACGGGCGACGGCACGGACGCGGATGCGCCGCAGCTGCTGCCTACGGCGCCGTAGGCGCCCTACGGAAAGTGCCGCGGTATGCCGTCGATTGGCTGCGGCGCCGTCGTGGCCAGTCGCGCCCCGCGGCGGAGCCGCATGTCGACACAGCCCCGCGCCCCTTCGGGGGCGCTGCCCAACCGCAGCGGATTTCGCCCGAGCTGCTCCGATACCTACCAGGAAAAGGATCATGAACGCAGATCTCCTCTTCACCGGCGGCCCCGTCCTCACCCCCGACGGCCGCACCGCCACCGCCGTGGCCGTCACCGGCGACCGGATCACCGCCGTCGGGCACGACGAGGTCCGCGAACTCGCCGGGCCGCGGACCGAGGTGGTCGACCTGGCCGGGCGGTTGTTGCTGCCGGGCTTCCAGGACGCGCACGTGCATCCGATCCCGGCGGGGCTGGAACTGAGCCAGTGCGATCTGACCGGAGCGCGGACGGCACACGAGACGCTGGCCGTGGTCCGCGCGTACGCCGACGCACACCCCGAACGGGAATGGATCCTGGGCGGCGGCTGGTCCATGGAGGCCTTCGAGGGCGGTACGCCGACGAAGGAACTCCTGGACGCCGTCGTCCCCGACCGGCCGGTCTACCTGCCCAACCGTGACCATCACGGCGCCTGGGTCAACAGCCGCGCCCTGGAACTGGCGGGCATCGGCCGCGACACTCCGGACCCGGCCGACGGACGCATCGAGCGGGACGCGGCGGGCGAGCCGAGCGGCACCCTGCAGGAGGGGGCGATGCAGCTCGTCGGGCGGCTCACTCCCCCGGCCACCGCGGCCGACCGGCTGGCGGCGCTGCTGCATGCGCAGCGCCATCTGCATGCGCTCGGCATCACGGCCTGGCAGGACGCGCTGGTCGGGGACTTCCTCGGCATGGACGACCCCTCGGGGGCGTATCTGGCGGCCGCGCGGGACGGTTCGCTGACCGCTCGTGTGGTGGGTGCGCTGTGGTGGGACCGTGAGCGCGGGGCCGAGCAGATTCCCGAACTGGTCGAGAAGCGGGTCGAGTTGAGCCGCGGCCGGTTCCGGGCCGGCACCGTGAAGCTGATGCTGGACGGGGTCGCCGAGAACGGCACGGCCGCCCTGCTCGATCCCTATCTGGACAAGTGCGGCTGCGCCACCGTCAATCACGGCAAGAGTTTCATCGACCGCGGTCAACTCCCCAAGTACGTGACCGAGTTGGATGCGCTCGGCTTCCAGTGCCACTTCCATGCGCTGGGCGACCGGGCCGTGCGCGACGCCCTGGACGCCGTCGAGGCGGCGCGCGCCGCGAACGGGCCCAGCGACACCCGGCCGCATCTGGCGCACCTTCAGGTCGTGCACCCCGACGACGTGGCGCGCTTCGCCCGTCTCGACGCGACGGCGAACATCCAGCCGTTGTGGGCCGCGCACGAACCGCAGATGGACGAGCTGACCATTCCCTTCCTGGGGGCCGAACGGGCCGCGTGGCAGTACCCGTTCGGTGCGCTGCTGCGCTCCGGGGCCCGGCTCGCGGCGGGCAGCGACTGGCCGGTCAGCAGCCCCGACCCGCTGCAGGGGATCCATGTCGCGGTCAACCGTGTGACACCCGACGGCGACGACGCCCCCGTGTTCCTGCCGGGCGAACGCATCGGCCTCGCCGAGGCGTTGGCCGCGTACACGGCCGGGTCGGCGTACGTGAACCATCTCGACGACACCGGCCGGATCCAGGTCGGCGCGCTGGCCGATCTGGTGGTCCTGGACCGCGACCCGTTCGACGGGCCGACCGAGGCGATCGCACAGACGGGTGTGGCGCTGACCTATGTGGGAGGGGAGGCAGTGTACGCAGCTCATGAGGCATAAGCAGTAACGCACATCACGGCGAGGTCACGCGTAGATCATTTACGCTCTGGGCAGCCTCGTATCGCTTCTCGGTTCAACTTTCGGCCATAGAAGCTGAGTTCGAGGACACGGGTGGCCATTTCGGCCACCCGTTCGCAGGGCCGGGGGGACTCTGCATCGCCGTCTCCCGGAAGGAACCGCATGCCTCAGGACGTCTCGTTCGACCTCCCCTTCGACACTCCCGTCAGCAGACATCTGGAGTACACCCAGGAGCGCCCTCTGCCGGATCCGGGACATGATCCTGTCCGGTGGTCGCACTTGGCCTGACCGCCCGCGACAGTAGGCGATCCACTCCCCTTCCTCGGCCATCGATGCAGCAGCGCCGCCTCTCGCGGTCGTTCGCAGCAGAAGCCCGAGCCGGTCGCATGAGTCCGGCTGTCCGGCGAAGCCGTCGCGGAAGGCACAGACAACCCCTCGGACACGACCGGCCGACCACCACGGTCGATCGATTCCTTTGTCATGTCCACAGCTGATGGGAGACCGTTGTGAAATCTCGAGTCGTAGGTACTGTTCCGCAGGCGTCCGCCGACAGCCTGCTCCCGGCGCAGCCAAGCGCCCAGCTCCAGCCCACGGAGGCGGCCAACGCCCTGGCCCGCCTCTTGGGAAAACGCATCAACGGGAGCACGGAGCAGTACCGAAAGAGCCAGAACGCCGCTCAACAGCGGCTCAACGCCCTCGGATCCCCCCACTCCAGTACCACGCTGCCCTTGCAGGGAGCTCTTCATCTGGCGCGGCCCGCGTTCCTCCCGCCCGACGCGGAGGGCTACGCCAGGCTGAGGCACCTCGACACCAGCTTGCGCGTGATCGAAGCAGCCTTCCCCCAAGTCGGCACCGATATCGAGATATGCAGACTGACCTGCACGATGCTGGAAGGGGCCTGGAGGAGCCGGGCACTCACCCCGCCACGCGAGGAGGAGCAGACCACCGTCTGCTCCTGCCCACTGTGCCGCCGGCTGCCCACACCCCCCGCACGCACCCTTGACGACTACCGTTGGCGGCAGAGCGCGGGACGTCCCCTCACCTCCAAGACCTGGCCCTACCGCCGGGAACTCGACAGCGTCCTGACCGGTGGATGGTCCTGGACCCGGCAGATGAACGACCTCGAACGAGACCTCGGCCACCGCCACCGCTTCGAAGACGACATCCTCGTCTTCCACGAATACAAGCGCGTGATCGACACCATCGACACAACGCGCCTCACCCAACACGTCGAAGAGCGCTTGGCCGAGAACTTCAGCACCAACAGCGCACGGGCCTTGGTCTCCGGACTCTTCGCAGCCCACAAACGGTCCGTCGACGAGTACTGGCTCCAACAGCACCACGCGGGCAGCGTCGTGCTCCCCCAGACCAACCCACTCAGCCAGAGCACCTACTCAGCCCTGCAGATGCTGGACTGCCTGTTCTGGCACGTCGCACCCGACACCGAACTCTGGCAGGAGGAAAACCTCGCCTCCCTGCTGCTGTGCCGCGTCATCGACGACATGGCCGACGTACGAGCCGATGCCCTGACCGGCGAGATCAGCAACTTCTGGCTCGCCGACATGCCCACCCACACCAAGGCCCTCTACGCCGCCTGCGCGATAGCCCTCGTCAAGTACGGCTGCACGCCCGAGGCGCACGACCCGATGTGGAACACCTGGCTGATGACCACCACCATCGTCTGGATGGGGCTCACGGGCCGCCACGCCCTGTGGTTCGACGGCATCACCCAGGGCCTCCCCCCGGCCGAGGACTGCCCGCTGTGCGACCTGCAGCCCAACCCGTGCACCGGCATCCTCACCGACGGCACCACCCTCACCATCGCCCCGCGGCCCACCGCGCCGGCACTGAGCCCCCGGACCGCCGAGCTGTCGGCACGCTGCCGGGCCCAACATCCCCGGACCTGGGCCCTCTTCGACGCCGAGCTCCATGCCTTCGAAGCACTCCACGGCCCCTGGTACGGCAACATCGACACCACGTGGGAGATCTTGCGCCGCACCTACATCGCCGCCGTGGAGGCATCCAGCGCCGCACCGTCCCCGGACCGCGCCCGACAGGTCCAACAGGACTCCGGCGTGGTCGGATCCGAACAGTTCCACACCCTGCACGACCCCCAGACCGGTAGGGAGGACACCACCCTGCTCGCCTACATGTTCGGCTGCGCCCACCCGCATTTCCTCTGGAACGCCACGGGTTACCGTCCCACGAGCGTCGAAGGCGACTGGCTCGACGGCTGACACGGCGCTGCCCGGCCGGGGGTCCGGCCGGGCAGCGGTGGTGTCAGACGGAGAACTCGACCGGCAGGCTGTCGAGCCGGGACTCCCAGGTGGAGGCGGTCGAGGAGAGTTCCTCCGACGGTACGGCCAGGCGCAGGCCCGGCAGCCGGTGCAGCAGGACGTCCACGCCGATCTCGATGATGGACTGGCCGATGTTCTGCCCCGGGCACTCGTGCGGTCCGGAGCTGAACGCCAGGTGCGACTGGTTGCCCTGCACGGCGACGGCCGAGTCGGGCCGTACCTCCGGGTCGAGGTTGCCCGCGGCCAGACCCAGGACGAGCAGTTCTCCCTCCTGGATGTGATGGCCTCCCAGCTCCAGGTCGGCGGCCGCGAACCGGCCCGGCAGCACGGCCAGCGGCGGGGTGTCCCACATGACCTCCTCCACCACGGAGGAGATGTTCAGCTGCCCGCTGACCAGACCGGACAGCCGGGCAGCGTCGGTGAGGACCAGCTGCAGGACCCGGGCCAGCAGGTTGCTTGTGGTGGTGTGTGCGGCGATCAGCACCAGGCGCAGATGGCTGACGACCTCGTCGTGGTCGAGGCCGGCCGGGTGCTCCAGCAGGGCCGTGGCGAAGTCGGAGCCCGGCTCGGCCCGCTTGCGCTCGGCGAGCTCCGAGAGGATCTGCATGATCCGCTCGTTGTGCTCGAGGGCGCCCTCGCCGCCCTTGAAGACCTGGGCACACGACTCGACCAGGCGTAGGCCGTCCGCCGTGGGAAGGCCCAGGATCCGGGTGAGCACGAGCATCGGCAGGTGCTCGGCGTAGTCGGCCACCAGGTCGGCGCGCCCTGCGTCGGCGAACGCGTCGATCTGCTTGTTGGCGAAGTACGTGGCGTGCCGCCGGATGCCGCGGCTGGACGCGGCGAGCAGCCCGTCGGTCACCGCGCCGCGCAGTCGGCGGTGCGGTTCTCCGTCCTGGGAGACGCAGTCGGGCCGCCAGCCGACCATCGGGATCAGCGGGTGCGTCTCCGGGATGCGCCCCTCCCGCCAGTCCCGCCAGATCCGCGCGTCCCGGCTGAACTGGCGGGGGTTGTCCAGCACTCGCCGGTTGTCGCGGTAGCCCAGGACCAGCCAGGCGGGGACGTCACCCTCGAGCAGCACCGGCGCCACCGACCCGTGTTCCTTGCGCAGCCGCTCGTAGATGCCGTACGGGTCGGTCGACGCCTCCGGCCCGAACAGCCGGGTGAGGTCGGCCCCGTGGGCGACGGGGCACCCGCCGCTCGGGGTGTCGGGATCGTTTAAGGGCTGGGCGTTCATCGGGACTCCATTGCGACGGCGGAGCGGTCCTTCAGGTGCTGGATCAGCGCGACGAGCACGTCACGGCTTGAGGCACGGTCGCGGGCGTCGCAGGCCACGACCGGGATGTGTTCGGAGATGTCCAGGGCGTCGCGGATCTCCTCGACCGGGTAGTCCTTGGAGTCGGGGAAGACGTTCAGGGCGACGACGAACGGGACGTCCTGCCGCTCCATCTCCTCTATGGCCCGGAAGCTGGACGCCAGGCGCCGCGTGTCGACCAGGACCACCGCGCCGAGCGCGCCCTTGAACAGGCCGTTCCACAGGAACCAGAAGCGCTCCTGGCCAGGGGTGCCGAACAGGTACAGCATCAGGCTGTCGTTGAGGCTGATCTTGCCGAAGTCCAGGCTGACGGTGGTCTCCGTCTTGTCGGCGACGCCGATGAGGTGGTCGACGTCGGCGCTTGCCTGGGTGAGCGTCTCCTCGGTGGTCAGCGGCTTGATGTCGCTGACGGAGCGGACCATGGTGGTCTTCCCGGTGCCGAAGCCGCCGGCGATCATCACCTTCACCGAGCGGGTACCGCCCCCGCCGGGTGAGCCGGGATGGTCAAAGCCTTTCAAGTCCACTGAGTACCTCCTCAAGGAGCGCGAGGTCGGGCCCGCGGCCGGCGTCGTGTGCCGGGATGGGGTCACGGGCTTCGACGCGGCCTGCCTCGAGCAGATCCGCCAACAGCACCGCAAGAATGTTGAAGGGCAGTCCCAGGTGGGCGCCGAGTTCGGCCACCGACAACGGATCGCGGCAGCGCCGGAGGATGTCCTCGTGCTCGTGCTGCATACCCGGTGCGGGGGCGGCCAGGGAGACGATGAGGGTCGCCACGTCGAGACTCGACGCCGAACCGCCCGGTCCGCTGCGCCCCCCGGTGAGGACGTAGTAGCGCTCGAGACCGGACGGGTCCGTGGGCCTGCGGGGAGCACTCATCCAGAGTGCTCCTCCAGGCGCGGAGTGGTGCCGAGGAGCTCGCCCATCCTCCGGGCCAGGTCCCTCATCTGGTGTCCCAGCAGCCCCTGGTCGAGGCCCTCGCGGGCCAGGACCCCGAGATACGTCTCCACACCGGCCCGTACGACGAAGAGATGCCCGCCGTCGACCTCGATCATCGCCAGCCGCAGCTGCCCCGCGTACCTGGGGAACTGCTCGGCGACGGGCTGGGCCAGCGCCTGCAGGCCTGCCACCACGGCCGCGAACCGGTCCACGTCGTCGGGGTCTTCGGCGCCAAAGGAGGTGATGGCCTTGCCGTCGCTGGAGGCCACAAGGGCGAAGCGGATCTCCGGGATGGACTCCACCAGATCGCGGAGCGCCCAGCTCACGTCGGTTCCCTGTTGCGTCATGTGGACTAGTCGCTCTCTTCAGTGCGGTGCTCGGTGGACCGGCGGCCGAGGGCCACCGTGTCCTCCGTGGTGGACTCCTCGTCTGCCTCGCGGCCGGCGGTGGCAAATGCAGCCAGGCCGGTGAACGAGGCGTCCGGCGGGACGGCGGAGACCGAGGTCTCGGTGCGCTCGGCCGGCTGGTGCCGCGCCGTGCCCTCCTGCTCGTGCCGTTTGCTGCGGCGCCGGGGCAGTCCGCCGGGAGTGGTTTCCACCGCTTCGGAAGGTTCGGCCGTCGACTGGGCGGACGCCGGCACCGGCGCAGCCGCCGCGGGCTGGGCCGCCGGGGTCGACGCAGTGGTCGTGGCAGTCGTCGCAGCAGCCGCGGGGAGCGGGCTGAAGTACTTGTGCGGGACCACTACCACCACCGAGGTACCGAGCCAGGGCGAGTCCGCGAAGGTGACGCGGATGCCGTAGCGGCGAGCGAGGGCGCCCACGACGCGCAGACCGATGTTGGCGTCCTCGGAGATGCCACCGATGCCGGGTCCGGCCGCGGTGCCGGTGAGAGCCTCCTCGGCCTCGCGCTTCTTCTCCTCGTTCAGGCCCTTGCCGGAGTCCTGGATCTCGATGCCGACGCCGTTGGGCACCTCCTTGCCGGAGACGAGCACGGGCTCGCTCGGCGGCGAGTAGCGGGCCGCGTTGTCCAGCAGCTGGGCGAAGATCAGCGTGAGGTGGTCCACCAGGCCGCCGTCGACGCCGAGTTCGGGCAGATGACGGACCTCGACGCGGTGGAAGTCCTTGATCCGGCCGATGCCGCCGCGCACCACGCTGAGCAGGCGCTGCGGCTCCTGCCACTGCCGGCCCGGCCGGTCCGAGCCGCCGAGCACACCGATGCTCGCGGCGAGCGAGTCGGCGGGGCCGAGTTCCTGGTCCAGCTCCATCAGACCGCGGGCGACGGCCGGCAGGCGGCCGTGCTCACCCTGCATCTCGTGCAGCCGGCCGCGGAGCTTGCTGGTCAGCACATGAATGCGGTTGCCGATGCTGATCACGGCCTGCTCGGCGGTGGTGGAGCGGTTGAACTCCTCCTCGACACCGATCAGGGCGGTGCGCAGCACCTTGCGCAGTTCGGCCTGGAGATCGGCGCTGACCTTGGCGCACTGGCCCGCCTCGGGCAGCAGGTCGTCGATGGCGTCACCGGCACGCAACTGCTTCAGCGCCTCGGGCAGTTGCTCGTTCGCGAGCCGGGCCACCGCGTCGTGCTGGTGGGCGAGCTGCTCCTGCCAGACCTCGGCCTGGTCGGCGAGCTGGGCCTCGTACGACTTAGCCTGGTCGGCGAGCCGTCCCTCGAAGGCCCGTGCCTGTTCGGCGAGTTGGGCCTCGTACGTCGAGATCTGCTCCGCCAGCTGCGCTTCGTAGGCGACGGACTGGTCGCCCAGCTGGGCCTCCAGGGAGCCGCGCTCGGCGGCGTACTTCCGCTCCAGGCCCGCGACATGCTGCTGCCACTGCTGCGAGTGCTCGGCCTGCGTGGTGCGGAAGGAGCCCTCGGTGCGGCTCAACTGCGTGCGGGTGCGGATCAGCAGCCGGACGCACACGGCGCTTGCGGCGGTGGCCGCGACGCCCGCGACACCGGCGGCGATTCGCTCGGAGCTCATGAACGTGGCGGCAACTGTCCCGCCTCCTAAGGCCAGCGGCATCAACCACCAGCTGTACCAGGCGACAGGGGCCCGCGCCGCCGGCGGCGGAGTGGCGAGTTCCATCTGCATCCTTAACAAGCAACACGAACGAACAGGGGGGTGTGCAAGGGGGGAGCGCACTGATGCATACGCACCACGGGACGACCGATCGCGATCGAGTCAACTCGCAGCGCCGCACAGGAGCTTATCGGGTTTGAACCCGAAAGGATCAACCTCGAACAGCCGGCGGAAGTGAGGGCTCCGTCACTCTCAGCCAGCGGCCCACACATCGACAAATCCCTTTGCGGACCTGCGAACTTGTCATGTGGTGACAATTCGCATGCCCATACCTGTCCGCCGCTGATAAGCCCTGACGGATTACTGACGGGTATCGTCGCGCCGTGCCGAAGAGAGCCGCTGTGCCGGCGGAGGAGCCGCGCGGTCCGTTCAATGCGTTGCCGGCGGGCCTGCACCACCACCTCAGACCGTTCTTCGCCGACATCACCGAGGAGGTCGTACGGGCGATCAGAACCGAGATCCCCGAGTACGCGCGCCCCGCCGACGACACGTACATGCAGGGTGTGCACCGCGGCGTGGACCATGCGCTGCAGGGCTTCCTGGAGCGGATGGCGAAGCCGGACACGGACTGGGAGCCGGTGAAGGCGACGTATCAGCGCATCGGCCGCGGAGAGGCCGAGGAGGGGCGCAGCCTCGACTCGTTCCAGTCGGCGCTGCGGCTGGGTGCGCGGGTGACCTGGCGGCGGGTGAACGCGCTGGTCGACGCGGATCTGCTGCCGCGCAATGTGCTGGCGGCCTTCGGCGAGGCGCTGTTCCTGCACCTGGACGAGATGGCGGCCGCGACGACCGCCGGCTACACGGAAGCGCGGCTGCACGCGGCCGGTGAGCTGCAGCAGCGGCGCACGCGGCTGCTCGACCTGCTCACCGCGGATCCGCCCGCCTCCGCGGAGGCCATCGCGGAGCTCGCCCACAGCGCACGCTGGCCGGTGCCGCGCGCGCTCGCGGTGGTCGCGGTCGACCACCGCCCGCAGGCGGGGGCGCAGCCGATCGTGGCGCCGGAGTTCCTCGCCCGATTCGACGTCCAGCCGGCCGTGCTGGTC
Organism: Streptomyces sp. TLI_185; assembly: GCF_003814765.1. Classification (NCBI taxonomy): domain Bacteria; kingdom Bacillati; phylum Actinomycetota; class Actinomycetes; order Kitasatosporales; family Streptomycetaceae; genus Streptomyces; species Streptomyces sp. TLI_185. Next base: position 9,737,198 of record NZ_RKRB01000001.1, on the reverse strand, counting down.
GTGCCGGATCCGGAGGGTCCCGGCCGGGCGCGGGCGGTGGCCGGGGCGCTGCACGGACGACGGGCGGCGATGGGGCCGACGGTGGCCCTGCAGGAGGGGGCCCGTTCGCTGCGCTGGGCGTCCGAGGCGCTGGACCTGGTGCGGCGGGGCGTGCTCGCGGACACCGAAATGGTGCGCTGCCAGGACCACTTGGCCACGCTGCTGCTCCTGCGCGACGACGCCCTGATCGACGCCATGACCGAGCACCGGCTGCGCCCGCTGGAGCAGGTGCGGCCACCGCAGCGCGAACGCCTGGCGGAGACCCTGCTCAGCTGGCTGCAGTGCGGCCACAACGCCAGCGAGGTCGCCGTCCGACTGGCCGTGCACCCCCAGACGGTGCGCTACCGCCTGCGCCAGCTGGACGAGCTGTTCGGCTCCCAACTGCACGACCCCGCGGCCCAGTTCGAAATGCAGCTGGCCCTGCGCGCCCTGGAGCTGCGCCGCGGCGCTACAGGGGCTGGCGGAGGGTGACCGTCATGGCGGCGAAGCCGCCCCGCTCGTAGAAGCGGATGGCGTCCGTGTTCGCCGCGTAGGCGGTCACCTCGGCGTACTCGGCTCCCTGCCGCCTGGCCCAGTCCAGGAACTCCTCCACCAGCCGGTCTCCGGCTCGCGCGCGCCGGTGCTCGGGGCGGACGTAGATGCTGACCAGGGTCGCGGAGGTGACGGTCCGCTTCTCGGTGGGCCCGGTGACGGATCCCATCAGGTGTCCGACGACCTGCCCGTCGTACTCCACCGCGAGGACGAGGCACGCCGGGTCCTCCAGGGCCGCGGCGAACGACCGCGCGCCGTACTCGCGCGGCCAGTCGACGTTCATGCTCCTGTCCCGGGTGCCGCCGTCCTCGGCGAACAACCCGGCGCTGGAGGCGACGAGGCCCGGTATGTCCTCGGCGCGAGCGCGCCGCACGATCACCTGTCGGTCAGTCATGCGCGCAGGCTATCGGCGGGCACTGACAGTGACACTTCCTGGACACCTGTCCCGCTATAGTAGGCACCTGTCCAGGAAGTCGAAACAAGAATGGCGGAGCCCTGCAATGGAAACGGTCGCGAACATACTGGTCGGTCTGGTGGCCGCCCTGCACGCCTACATCCTGGTGATGGAGATGTTCCTGTGGCAGAAGAAGCCCGGGCGGGCGCTGCACGGCTTCGACCGGGAGATGGCGCAGGCCACCGCGCCGATGGCCGCCAACCAGGGGCTCTACAACGGCTTTCTCGCGGCCGGTCTGGTCTGGGGCCTGATCGCGGCGGACCCGACCGGCTTCCGCGCCCAGGTGTTCTTCCTGTGCTGCGTCGTCATCGCGGGGGTCTACGGCGCCGTCACGGCCAACCGTCGCATCCTGTTCGCGCAGGCACTGCCCGGCGCGCTCGCCCTGGCCGCCGTACTGATCGCGCAGTGACCCGCCGCGCGCCCCATGACCCGCGGGCCGCGCGCACCCGGGCGCGGCTGCGGGAGGCGCTGCTCGCGGAGTGCGCCGAGCGGCCCCTCGCGGAGGTGGGAGTGGCGGCGCTGGTGCGGCGGGCCGGGGTCGGCCGGGCCACCTTCTACGTCCACTACGACGGTTTGGAGGCGCTGGCGGTCGACGCCTGTGCGGACGTCGTCCGCGAGGCTGTGGAGGCGCTGCACTCCTGGCAGGGCCGCCCGGACCCGGTGCACGCGCCGCCCGCGCTGGCCGAGTTCTTCGCCTCGCTCGCCCCGCACGCCGGGCTGTACCGCGAGCTGCTGACGCCGGGCGGCGGCGGCCCCCTCGGCCGGGTCCTGCACCGGGACCTGCGCGCCTACAGCCTGCGCGAGCGCGAACGGGCGGGCGCGGCGGACGCGCCGCTGGTCGCGTCGGCCGTGGCCGCCACCTTCGCGGGCGTGCTGGCCGACTGGCTGCACGGCCTGTTGGAGGGTGACGCGGCTCAAATCGCCGACGAGGTCTGGCAGTTGCTGGTCGCCCTGCACGCGAGCCGGTGACGGCTGCTCACGCGCAGCCCATGCCCGCCTTCACCAGCGGCCAGGCCTCCACGCCGTCGGGCGTGCGCACGTAGGCCCTGCCTGGATCGCCGGTCAGCCACAACTGCCGGTCGTGGAAGCGGTATCCGGTGTCGTGGGCGTCGGCGGGCATGCGGACGTCCGAGTCGTACCGGGAGGTGAGCATGGAGTCGGGGAGCACTCCGTCGGGATCGCGGGCGTACAGCCTGCCCTTCTTCCCCTCCCCCAGCGACAGGAAGTGTGCCTTCTGCCAGTCGCAGTGGGCCGGGCCGACGCTGCTGTTCACCTCGGTGATCGGCACCCGTCTGCCGTGCCGGTCGGTCCAGATCTCGTACCACTGCCGGTCGGTGAAGCTCGCCGGGAGTTCGGACGGGTCGCAGGAGGCACTGGTCTCCGGTCCCCAGCCGGGCCGGTTCTTCTGGTCCTTGGCGACGACGACGGCGACCTTGGTCCTGCCGGCCACGTCGAAGGAGTACAGGACGCGGTCCTCCTCCTTGCGCTCCACCCGGTAGCCGTAGCGGGGGACGTCGGGTTGCTCGATCTCGAAGTACGCCTTGAGCCCCTCCTCCGGTGTCCTGCCGCCGTCGCCCGTGCTCCACGGGTCGCTGCCGCCGCCGGAGTAGATCTGCCCGTCGCACTCCAGGGCCCGGCCCGCGGCGCCCGACGCGCTCCGCACAGCACGAACGCCGTCCTCGTCGACATGCTTCACGGGCACGTGCAGCGGCCCGCTGTAGGGTGCCTCGGGAACCGTGCCGTCGACCACGAGATCGTGCGCCTTCTCACCGCCGCACGCCACCGCCGCCGACGCGACCAGCGCCGTCGTTGCCACCACTCTTGCGCGCATCCCCCACCCCTTGCTCCGCTCGCGGGCCTACGGTCCTGCGACGCGGCGGGGGTGCGGAACGTTCGCGTCCAGGACCTGTCGTTTGGATCAGGTCGGCTGTAGGGAACGGTGCCTTGAAGCCGCCCCGAGCGGGGTCATGGGGTTCCCCCCGCTCGAGCGAAGCCGAGAGTGGGGGGAGCGTGCAGCTGCAAGGCGGAGGAGGGCGTCGACGCGGAGCGTCGGCAACCGACGACAACGCCGCTGGGGCCCCCACGCCCTTGAGGCAGTGGGGGAGCGCGTGCCAGACCCCGCGACGCCGAGCTGATCCAAACGAGAGGCCCTAGCGGGCGGCCGTCTGGAACGTGCGCCGGTAGGCCTGCGGAGAGACGCCGATCGCGGCGTGCAGGTGCTGGCGCAGGGACGCGCCCGTCGCGAAGCCGACGCGGCCGGCGATCTGGTCGACGGACAGGTCGCTGGACTCCAGCAGGTGCCGGGCGCGGATCACACGCTGCTGGACGATCCAGCGGCCGGGGCTGAGGCCGACCTCCTCGTTGAAACGGCGGGCGAAGGTGCGCAGGCTCATCCGGGCGTGGGCGGCGAGGTCGGACAGGGTGAGCGGTTCGTCGAGGCGTCCGAGGGCCCAGGCGCGGGTGGCGGCGGTGCTCGCGGCCCCGCTCTCCGGGACGGGCTGCTCGATGTACTGGGCCTGACCGCCGTCCCTGAACGGCGGTACGACGCAGCGGCGGGCGACGGAGTTGGCCAGCTCGCTGCCGTGGTCGGTGCGGACGATGTGCAGGCAGACGTCGACGCCGGAGGCGGCACCCGCCGAGGTGAGGATGCGACCGTCGGCGACGAAGAGGACGTCGGGGTCGAGGTCCACCTGCGGGTACCGCTGCCGGAAGGCGTCGGTCACCTGCCAGTGCGTCGTGGCCCTGCGCCCGTCGAGCAGGCCCGCCGCCGCGAGGACGAAGGCGGCCGTGCAGATGGAGACGATCCGCGCCTTCGGGCGGATGCGGGCGAGGGCGGCGGCGACCTCCGCAGGCAGTTCGGTGGGGATGCGCGAGGGGGTCATGGAGGCGACCACCACCGTGTCGGCCGTGGCCAGGATCTCGGGGCCGTGCTCCACACCGATGGTGAAGTCGGCGCAGGAGCGCACCGGTTGGCCGTCGACGCTGCAGGTGAGCACCTCGTAGCGGCCGTCGGCGGCGCCGAAGATCCGGCTGGGGATGCCCAGCTCGAAGGGGTAGACGCCGTCCAGGGCCAGCACCACGACCCGTTCCACCTGCCGTTCACCAGTCATGGCACGATCTTATCGAAGGTTGGCAATCGTGCCATTTTCTTTCCGGGCGGACCCCGGCAGGCTGGGTGACCATGAGCGATGTGAACACGATGCGAGCCATCAGCCAGGACGTCCTCGGCGGTCCCGAGGTGCTGAAGGAAGTGCAGTTGCCGCGGCCCGAGCCGCGCACCAACGAGGTGCTGGTCCGCGTGCGCGCCGCCGGCGTCAACCCGACCGACTGGAAGCACCGCGCGAGTGGCGGTTTCCTGGGCGAGCCGCCGTTCGTGCTGGGCTGGGACGTCTCCGGGGTCGTCGAGGCGGTCGGGATCGGCGTGGCCCGGTTCAAGCCCGGCGACGAGGTCTTCGGCATGCTGTCGTACCCGTTCGGCCACGGCTCGCACGCCGAGTACGTCACCGGCCCGGCGCGCTGGTTCGCGCACAAGCCGGCCTCGATCGACCACGTCCAGGCGGGCGTGCTGCCGCTGGTCTCCCTGACCGCCTGGCAGGCCCTGGTGGAGTACGCCGACGTCCAGCCCGGACAGCGGGTGCTGATCCATGCGGCGGCTGGCGGGGTCGGGCACGTGGCCGTGCAGATCGCCAAGGCGCGCGGCGCCCATGTGATCGGCACGGCGAGCGCGGGCAAGCACGACTTCCTGCGCGAGATCGGCGTGGACGAGGCGATCGACTACCGGGAGACGGAGTTCACCGAGGCGGTCAAGGACGTGGACGTCGTCCTGGACACGATCGGCGGGGACACCTCGACGGGCTCGCTGCGCGTGCTGCGCCCGGGTGGGATCGTCGTCTCGATCCTGCCCGTCGGTCCGAAGGACTTCGACGAGGAGGCGGAGCGGCTCGGCGTGCGGGCGCTGCGCATGCTGGTGGACGCCTCGCACAGCGGTCTGAAGGCGATCGCGGAGCTGGTGGAGGCGGGGAAGCTGCGCCCCGCGATCGCCGGCACCTTCCCGCTGGCCGATGCCGCCGAGGCACACAGGCTCGGCGACACCGGCCGCACCACGGGAAAGCTGGTCCTGACGGTCGACTGAGTCAGAACGTCAGCACGGGCTTGATCGCCTTGCCCGCCCCCATGTCCCGCACCGCCTGGTCGATGTCCGCGAACGGATAGGTGCTGATCAGGCGGTGCAGCGGGAGCCGTCCCTCCTTCACCAGCTGCACCAGGGACGGGATGAAGGTCTGCGTCTCGGCGTCGCCCAGGGTGAGCCCGACGACCTGCTTGCCGCCCAGCAACCCGTTGACGTCCAGGGCGACTTCACTGCCGAAGGGCGGGGCGCCCACGACGACCAGCGTGCCGCGCGCGGCGAGCGCATCGACGCCCTGGCGCAGTACGGTCACGCTGCCGGTGGTCTCGACGACCCCGTCGGCACCCTGGCCGCCGGTGATCTCCGCGAGCGCCTCGCCGAGGTCGGCCTCGCCGACGTTGACGGTGTGGGTGGCGCCCAACTCCTTGGCCAGGGACAGGCGTTCACCGACCTTGTCGACGGCCACGATCCGGGTGGCGGGGGTGAGGGCGGCGGCCATCACGGCGGACAGGCCGACCGCGCCGGCGCCGAGGACGACGATCGTGCTGCCCGTCACGGGCTTCAGGACGTTCCAGACGGCGCCCACTCCGGTCTGCACACCGCAGCCCAGCGGTGCGATCGACTCCAGCGGTACGTCCGCGTCGACCTTGACGAGGCTGCGCTCGTCCACCAGCGCCCGCTCGGCGAAGGAGGACTGGCCGAAGAAGTGGCCGCCGAGCGGGGTGCCGTCCCGGCTGATGGTGCTGGTGCCGTCGGCGCGGCGGCCGCCGATCAGGTTGAGCGGCAGCCAGGTCGCGCAGTACGCGGGGTGGCCGCCGTGACAGTTGCGGCACTCCCCGCAGGAGGTGAAGGACAGCACGACGTGGTCGCCGGGCGCGATGCCGTTGACGGCCGGGCCGACGGCCTCGACGACACCGGCGCCTTCATGGCCGAGCACGCCCGGCAGCGGAAAGGGCAGGCCGCCGCTCGCGACGCCGAGGTCGGTGTGGCACAGGCCGGTGGCCACCATGCGGACGATCGCCTCGTGGGGCCCGGGCTCGTCGAGCTCGACATCGGCGAGCGTGAAGGGCGCACCGCCGGACTCGACGACAGCGGCGCGGGTGATGATGGACATCGTACGAACTCCCTTGATGTTCAGGCGTGTTCGGGCGCGTTCGGCCGAGCTCAGTCGAGCGAGACGACGACGGACTTGACCTTGGTGTAGGCGGCGAGGGCCTCGGGCCCGTACTCGCGGCCGAAGCCGGAGTCCTTGACGCCGCCGAAGGGCACCGCGGGGTCGAGCATGGCCCAGTCGTTGATCCAGACGATGCCCGCCTGGAGGCGGTCGGCGATGCGGTGGGCGCGGGCGAGGTTGCTGGTCTGGATGCCCGAAGCCAAGCCGTACGGCGTGGAGTTGGCGAGCTCGACGGCCTCGTCCTCGGTGTCGAAGGGCTGCACGGTGAGGACCGGGCCGAAGATCTCCTCCTGGACGACGCGGGAGTCGTTGGACAGGTCGGCGATGACCGTGGGCCGGTAGTAGTAGCCGCCGTCGAGGTCGAGACGTTCGCCGCCGCAGACGATGCGTCCGCCCTCCTTGCGGGCGATGTCGACGTATTCCTCGACCTTCTTCAGGTGCTTCTCCCCCGCCATCGGTCCGACGACGGTCTCGGGGTTGCGCGGGTCGCCGACCGGGACGCCGGGCACGGCGTCGGTGAGGATGCCGAGCACGGTGGCGTACACCGGGCGGGCCACCAGCAGGCGCGGGCCGCCCATGCAGAACTGGCCGGTGTTGAAGACGAAGGCCTTGATGATCGCGCCGACGGCCTTCTCCAGGTCGGCGTCCTCGAAGACGATGTGGGCGGCGTTGCCGCCGAGCTCCATGGTGACCGGCTTGAGGGCCTCGCCGGCGGTGGACGCCACGTGGCGGCCGATCGCGGTGGAGCCGGTGAAGGCGACCTTGTCGACACCGCGGTGGCGCAGCAGCGCCTCGCCGGCGACCGGGCCCGCGCCGGTGACCACGTTGACCACGCCGTCGGGTACGCCCGCCTGCTGGAACAGCCGGGCCATGTAGAGGGCGCTCAGCGGGGTCTCGTCGGCCGGCTTGTGCACCACGGTGTTGCCGGCCGCGAGCGCGGGGCCGATCTTCGAACCGGCCAGGATCAGCGGGAAGTTGAAGGGTGTGATCGCGGCGACCACGCCGATCGGCTCGCGCTTGGTGTACGCGAGGGCGTTCATGGGGGTGTCGCGGACGGCGCCGTCCAGGGAGTGAGCGAGGGCGGCGAAGTGCTCGTAGTCGTTCGCCGCGTTGGTGATGTCGACGGCGTGGCACAGAGAGATGGGCTTGCCGACGTCCAGACTCTCCAGGCGGGCCAGTTCATCGGCGTTCTCGCGGATCAGCTCGGCGACGCGGTGCAGGATCCGGCCGCGCTCGCGTCCGCTCAGCCCGGACCAGGCGCCGCCGTCGAAGGCCTCCCGGGCGGCACGCACGGCCGCGTCCACGTCGGCGGCGCCCGCCTCCGCGACGGTGGTGACGACCGCGCCCCGGGACGGGTCGACCACCTCGGTGCGCGCTCCGTCGGCAGCTTCGCGCCACTGTCCCCCGACAAACAGCCGTCCGGGTTCGATCTCGAAGGCGGTCATCACCACTCCTCAGCCTCATTGCCAAGATTTCAACCAACAGGATTCCTGTTGGTTCGCAGTCTCATTACAGACAGGTTTCCTGTCAATGCTCTAGGCTGAACTCATGCTCGACGCCCAGGCGACCAAGACGTCCCCGTCACTGCTCTACATGGTGAAGCAGGTGGAGCTGGTGGTGCGCTCACACCTGGACGAGCTGGTCAAGCCGTCCGGGATCACCGCCCTGCAGTACACCGCCCTCACCGTCCTGGAGCGCCACGACGGGCTGTCGGCCGCACAGCTCGCCCGCGACTCGTTCGTCACCGCCCAGTCCATCGCCGATCTCGTACGGTCCCTGGAGGGCCGCGGGCTGGTGCGCCGGGAGCGCAATCCGCGCAATCGGCGCGAGCTGCTGATCCTGTTGACGGACGCCGGCCGGGAGCTGCTGGAGCAGGTCGCGGCACCCGTGCGGGAGCTGGAGGAGCGGATGGTCCGGGACCTCACGGCGCACCAGACCGAGCAGCTGCGCCAGGCGCTCTCGAAGGCCTGGCACGCGCTGTCGTAGGGCGGTCACGCCCACCACGGGAGTGCTTCATCGCAATTCGAAGACATATGTCAATCGAACATGCTCAAATTCACTCCATCGAGGGTAACTTGCAGGGCGGAGAACGGATTTGCGCTCACCAGGGACCCGGGGGACCGTCTGCACTCGTACGCTCGCTGCACGATGTCACCCCGGCCCCCGGTGACCTGCAACCCCGCAGCGGACGGAGCAGGTTGGAGGCGATGTCGTCGTGCACCAGGAGCCCGCCCCGCTGACCCGGCATCTGCGTGTCCACCACGACCGGGGCCATACGGTGCTGGAGTTCCGCGGCGAGATCGACATCGCCGCGGCCGTGGAGATCGCCCCCTTTCTGGACCGGGTGACGGCACACCCCGACGTCCGCCTGGTGATCGACCTGCGGCGGGTCGACTTCTTCGACTGCTCCGGGCTGCGCCTTCTCTACCGGGCCCGGGCCCGGGTCCTCGACCAGGACGGCGAGCTGCGGCTCGTCTGCACGCACCCGCTCACCCTGCGCATAATGCGGGTCACCGGACTGACCCGGCTGCTGCCCGCACACCCGACCCTGGACGCGGCCCTGGGACAGCCCGAGGCCACGTCCGGGACGTTATGAGGCTCCCTACTTGAGGATCTTGGTGACCTGACCCGCGCCCACCGTCCGGCCGCCCTCGCGGATGGCGAACTTCAGGCCCTCCTCCATGGCGATGGGCTGGATCAGCACGACATGGATGGCGGTGTTGTCGCCCGGCATGACCATCTCGGTGCCCTTGGGCAGCGTCACCACACCGGTGACGTCCGTGGTGCGGAAGTAGAACTGCGGGCGGTAGTTCTCGAAGAACGGCGTGTGCCGGCCGCCCTCGTCCTTCGACAGGATGTACGCCTGCCCCTCGAACTCCGTGTGCGGGGTGACCGTGCCGGGCTTGATGACGACCTGCCCGCGCTCCACGTCCTCCCGCTTCACGCCGCGCAGCAGCAGTCCGACGTTCTCGCCGGCCCGGCCCTCGTCGAGCAGCTTGCGGAACATCTCGATGCCGGTGACGGTCGTCTTCGTCTTCTGCTCGTGGATGCCGATGATCTCCACCTCGTGGTTGACGTGCAGCACCCCGCGCTCGATCCGGCCGGTGACGACGGTGCCGCGGCCGGTGATGGTGAAGACGTCCTCGATCGGCATGAGGAACGGCTTGTCCACGTCGCGCTGCGGCTCGGGGACCGCCGTGTCGACGGCGTCCAGCAGGTCCAGCACCGACTGGGTCCACTGCTCGTCGCCCTCGAGGGCCTTGAGGGCGGAGACCTTGACGACCGGGACGTCGTCGCCGGGGAACTCGTACTCGCTGAGCAGCTCACGCACTTCCAGCTCGACGAGTTCCAGGATCTCCTCGTCGTCCACCATGTCGGTCTTGTTGAGGGCGACGACGATGTACGGAACGCCCACCTGCCGGGCGAGCAGCACATGCTCCTTGGTCTGCGGCATGGGCCCGTCCGTGGCCGCCACGACCAGGATCGCGCCGTCCATCTGGGCGGCGCCCGTGATCATGTTCTTGATGTAGTCCGCGTGGCCGGGGCAGTCGACGTGCGCGTAGTGCCGGCGCTCGGTCTGGTACTCGACGTGGGCGATGGAGATCGTGATGCCGCGCTGCCGCTCCTCGGGCGCCTTGTCGATCTGGTCGAACGGCGTGAACGGGTTCAGGTCGGGAAACCTGTCGTGCAACACCTTCGTGATGGCCGCCGTGAGCGTGGTCTTGCCGTGGTCGATGTGACCGATCGTGCCGATGTTCACGTGCGGCTTGGTCCGCTCGAACTTCGCCTTCGCCACTGCAACCCCTCCTGAGCATCCCTTTGATGCCGAGCGTTGCTCGCTACCTCATGTCTATTCGCTTCGCGGCGCGTCGAACAGGGCGCTGACGGACTCCCCGTTGTGAATGCGGCGCACGGCCTCGGCGAGGGCGGGGGCGATGGACAGGATCCGCAGCTTCTCGGTGCGCTCCTCCTCCGGGACCGGCACGGTGTTGGTGCACACGATCTCCAGTACGTCGGGCTGCTCGCCGATCCGCTTGAGCGCCCCGGCCGCGAACAGGCCGTGCGTACAGGCGACACGGATCGACCGCGGCCCCAACTCCCGCAGCCGGTCGAGGAGTTCGAGGACCGTGCTGCCCTTGGCGATCTCGTCGTCCAGCACGATGACGTCCCGGTCCGCGACCTCGCCGATCACGGTGCTGATGCTGACCTGGTCGTCGGCGAACCGCTGTTTGGCGCCGGCGGCGACCTGGGCCCCGATCATCCTGGCGAACGCGGCCGCCTCCTTGGCGTTGCCGAGGTCCGGCGAGACGACGGTCGTCCGGGACAGGTCGTACTGCCGGAAGTACGCAGCCAGTTCGCGCCGGGCGTGCAGATGGTCGACCGGTACCGAGAAGAAGCCGTGCACCTGCGGCGAGTGCAGCGTCATGGCGAGGACACGGCTCGCGCCCGCCGCGACCATCAGGTCCGCGACGAGCCGGCCGCCCAGGGAGATCCGGGGCGCGTCCTTCTTGTCGGAGCGGGCGTAGGAATAGTGCGGCATGACGACGGAGATCCGTGCCGCCGACGCGCCGCGGGCCGCGTCGCACATCAGCAGCAGTTCCACGAGGTGCTCCTGGACCGGCCGGACCAGCGGCTGGATCAGGAAGACGTCCCGCTCGCGGCAGTTGGCCTGGAGCTGCACCTCCAGACAGTCGTTGGCGAAGCGGCTGACCCGCGTGGGGCTGAGGGGCACACCGAGATGCGCACAGACCTCCGTGGCCAGGTCGGGGTGGGCGCTGCCGCTGAACACGGAGATGTCTCGCACGATCCGCTCCTCGCGTGATCATTCCGGGGGACGTGTTCATGCTACTGACCGCCGTTGAGCGCGGAAATTCGGTTGCGGCACGCCACCCGCCGCGCGCCATGATGTCCGCGTCCGAGTCCCTCACCTCAGGAGATCCCATGCGCCGACTCCTCGGAATCAACCAGCGCCCCCATCGGCCCACGGTTTTCGAGGACTCGACCCCGCATGCACACCCTGAACATCGGAATTCTCGCCCACGTCGACGCCGGTAAGACCAGCCTCACCGAGCGGCTGCTGTTCGACCACGGAGCGATCGACCGGCTCGGCAGCGTCGACGGCGGTGACACCCGTACGGACGACGGGGAGATCGAGCGGCAGCGCGGCATCACCATCCGCTCCGCGGTCGCCGCGTTCACCGTCGGCGACACCCAGATCAACCTCATCGACACCCCCGGGCACTCCGACTTCATCGCCGAGGTCGAGCGCGCCCTGGAAGTCCTGGACGGGGCGGTTCTCCTGCTGTCCGCCGTGGAGGGCGTCCAGGCACAGACGCGGGTGCTGATGCGGACGCTGCGGCGGCTGCGGCTGCCCACGCTCGTCTTCGTCAACAAGATCGACCGCGCGGGCGCCCGGTCCGCGGGCCTGCTGGCCGACATCCGGCGCAGGCTGACGCCGTACGTCGCGCCACTCACGGACGTGACGGGCATCGGCACCGCCGACGCCTGCGTCACGGCACGCCCGCCCGGAGACCCGCAGCTGGCCGAGGCACTGGCCGAGGTCGACCCGGAGGTTCTCGCGGCGGTCGTGGACGGCCCCGCGCCCACTCCGGACGACCTCCGCAAGGCGCTCGCCGCGCGGACCGCCGACGGCTCGTTCCACCCCGTCTTCTTCGGCTCGGCCCTCGGCGGACAGGGCGTGGCCGAGCTGGTCGAAGGCGTGGTCGGGCTGATCCCGCCGGCACCCACGGCCGAGGGCGCCGACCCGCGCGGGACGGTGTTCGCGGTACGCCCCGGGCCGGGTGGCGAACGGACGGCGTATCTGCGGCTCCACGACGGTGAGGTGACGCCGCGGCAGCGCCTCACCCTCCTGCGGCGCGAGGTCGACGGCCGCACCACGGAGGTCTCCGGACGAGTGCACCACCTCGACGTGATCGGCGGGGCCGGACCGTCGCTCACCGCCGGGAACATCGCGGCGCTCACCGGTCTGGCAGGCGTACGGGTGGGCGACCGCCTCGGAGAACTCTCCGACCGTGCCCCGCAGTTCGCTCCGCCCACGCTGGAGACGCTGGTGCGGGCCCGGCGCCCCGAGCAGGCGGCCCAGCTGCGCACCGCCCTGCTCGCCCTCGCCGACCAGGACCCGCTGATCCACGCCCGACCCGGGGCCGCCGGCACCACCGCTCTCCTCCTGTACGGCGAGGTCCAGATGGAGGTCCTGGCAGCCACGCTCGCCCAGGACCACGGCATCGAGGCCGACTTCGAGCCGGGCCGGGTGCGGTTCCTGGAGCGCCCGCGGGGCGTCGGCGAGGCCTCGGAGGAGATGCCGTGGCACCTCGGTACGCGCTACTGGGCGACGATCGGGCTGCGGGTCGAGCCGGGGCTGCGGGGCTCGGGCGGGGTGTTCACCTACGAGACGGAACTCGGCGCACTCCCCCGCGCCTTCCACCAGGCCATCGAGGACACGGTGCACGCCACGATGGAGACCGGCCTGCACGGTGCCTCCGTGACGGACTACCGGGTGACCCTGATCCGCTCCGGCTACTGCGCGCCGATCAGCACAGCCGCAGATTTCCGGGGCCTCACCCCGGTCGTGCTGCGCCGCGCGCTGCAGCGGGCGGGGAGCCGGTTGTACGAGCCGTACCACGCGTTCGAGACGGAGGTCCCGCTCGATGCACTCGCTCCGGTGACGGCCCAACTCGCCTCATTCGGAGCGGAGTTCACGGGCACCTCGGGCGGCTCGACGGCGTGGCTGATCACGGGCGAGCTGCCGGCCCGGCGGGTACGGGAGGCCGAGCTGCGGCTACCGGGGCTCACGCGTGGCGAGGGGGTGTGGTGGTCGCGTCGGTCGGGCGACCGGGAGCTACGGTCGCACTGAGTGCTCCGTGGGATGTGCCGCGATTGATCGTCGTTCGCCTGCGGGCCCGTCGTGGCTGGTCGCGCAGTTCCCCGCGCCCCTTCAGGGCGCGGCCGAACCGCAGCGGACATCGCCCCGTTGGTTGGGCTGGACAGGAATCCCATACCCATGCTCACCACGACACCGGCAGCCGCCCCGGGCTCCGTGTCATCTGGCCCTCCCGCCACTCGATCGTCCCGGACGTGAACTCGGCGCGCAGGTCGGGGAAGCGGGCCGCCAGGCGGTGCAGGGCGAGGCCGAGTTCCAGGCGGGCTAGCCAGGCGCCGAGGCAGTGGTGAGGGCCGGCGCCGAAGATGACGCTGGGGGCGGTCAGCGGGGTGAACAGGTCGGGCGGGCCGGGCGGGAACACGTCGGGGTCGCGGCTGGCGGCGTTGGTCTGGACGGCGACCACACTGCCCGCCGGGATCGTCACGCCGCCGACCTCGGTGTCCTCGACGGCGCGGCGGATCAGGCCGGGCAGCACGCGCCCCTCGCTGAGCGGGACGGCGCGCAGCAGCTGCTCGGCAGCGACGGCCGCTGTCTCCTCGTCCTCGGCGAGGCCGGGCCAGGCCTCCTGCCGGTCGGTGAGGAGGTAGACCACGATGTTGCCGAGCGCCGTCATGGTGGTCTCGTGACCGGCGACCACCAGTCCGCACACCAGGGTCACCAGCTGCCGTTCGTCGATGTCCAGGCTGTCGCCCGCCGCCACCAGGCCGCTCACCAGGTCGTCGCCGGGGGTCTTGCGCCGCTGGGCGACCAGGTCGGCGGCGAAGGCCCCGAACTCGTGCATGGCCGCGACGACCTGCTCGCGGGTGTGCGCACCGCCGGAGAGCGCGTGGTCGGCCCAGTGGCGGATGCGCTCGCGATCCACGTGGTCGAGCCCCATGAGCCGGGAGATGACGGAGACGGGCAGCGGGCGGGTGAAACCCTCGATGATGTCCGCGGGAGGGTCCTGCGCGGCGAAGTCGTCGAGGAGCGCCTCGACCACCGAGGCCACCCAGGGACGCCAGCGGGCGATCGCACGGGGCGTGAACGCCCGCTGGACGGTGCCGCGCAGCCGTTGGTGTGCCTCGCCGTCCTGGTTGAGGAGCCCGTTCGGGTCGTCCAGCAGGTTCGGGACGACGAGCAGCGGCGGGGCGTCCTCGGCGTGCAGGGAACTCCTGTTGAACCGGGGGTCCATGAGCACCTGGCGCACGTCGGCGTAACGGGTCACCAGCCACACCGGGGTACCGGTGGCGAGGGTTGCGGGGCGGGGCGGTCCGGGTTCGGGGAGGTCGATGCGGTGCATGGGGCAGAGGGGCCGGGACGTGCTGTGTGTACTCATCCGGGACTCCAGGCGCGCCGGTACGGAGAGTTCTCCACGCTAGTGCGCCCTGCACGCCTCCGTCAGCGGTGTCATTCGGCCAACGGCCCGGTCTGACAAGGCTTTTGGCGGGCATGCGGACAGTAGGAAGGAGGGCCGTCGCCATGACGACTCCCATCAGGCGCGTGTCCAGGCGCATGCCCGGCTGGGCGAAGGCGGTGAGTGCCGTCGTGCTGGTGCTCGTGGTGTTCTTCGCCGGGATCCGGCTGAGTGTGCTCCCTGGTCTCAAGGACCTGTTCGGCACCGAAACGCACGACCGCTCGGGACCTGCACTGCTCCAGTCCATCCAGGACATGAGCCGTTACGACGCCGCCTCCGGCAACTTCCAGGTCGTCGTCGACCTGGAAAAGGACACCAAGTACCTGCCCGACGCGATCCGCGGCTCCCGCACGCTGTACATCGGTGCGGGCACCGTCGACGCGTACGTCGACCTCGGCAAGGTCGGCAAGGACGACGTGACGGTCAACGGCGACCGTACGTCCGCCACGCTCCGGCTGCCGCACGCGGCGCTCGGCAAGCCGGCCCTCGACCCGGACCGCTCCTACGCCGTCTCCAAGCAGCGCGGTCTCCTCGACCGGCTCGGCGACCTCTTCTCTGACAACCCCAACAGTGAGCAGGCCGTGCAGAAGCTCGCGATCAAGCACATCGGTGACGCGGCCAAGGACAGCGGCCTGACCCGGCGCGCCGAGACCAACACCACCGACATGCTCGACGGCCTGCTGCGTTCCCTCGGTTTCAAGGAGGTGCATGTCAGCTACGGCAGCTGATCAGCCACCCCCTGACATCCCTGGCAGGGCCAGCGCGCCGAGCAGCGCGGCCCCGACCAGCACCCAGGCCACGTAGTCCCCGACGTGTCCGGACTGCAGGCGCCGCAACGGCAGCGCCCACTCGGGGGCGGCGAGCAGCTTCGGGCGGGTGACGGCCACGGCGGCAAGGACCAGAGCGAGCAAAGTCGAGGCCAGGCCCAGAAGCACACCGGGCAGGGTCCACTGCGGGGTGGAGACCACCACCCCGCCGGACCCCGCCTCGCTCATGCCGTGTGCCACGGCCCCGGCGAAGCCCGGGGCCACCCCCACGGCCAGAGCGGCGGCGAGCAGCACGGTCGGGACGACCGTCATCGGGCCGGGAACCCGGCTGATGCGGTGGCCGGTCTCGGGCTGCTCGCCGGAGCCGGTCGTCTCGTACTCGCCGTGATCGGGCGGCTTGGGGCCGAGGCCGAGGAAGACGCGGGCGGCGACCCGCAGCACCGCGCCGGCGGTCACCGCGCTCGCGGCGACATACACGAGGGTGAGAGGGCCGCCGACGGCCTCCTCGGTGACGGACTTGCCGAGTGCGGTGCCGAACGGGGGCAGCCCGGCGAGACCGAGGGCCCCGGCGGCGTACAGGACGGCGAGTCCGCGCAGGCGTCGGGCGCGGCCGTGCAGGGCGTGCTCGTCGACGCTGCCGTACCGGTCGAGGAGGATGCCGGTGCAGGCGAACAGGGCGGCCTTCACACCGGCGTGGCCGAGGACGTACAACGCGACCCCGTCGTCCGCCTCGGGCCTCAGGACGCCGATCCCGATGAGGAACAGGCCGGTGTGGGCCACCGTCGAATACGCGAGCAGCCGTTTGAGGTGCCGCTGGTACCAGCACATGACGGCGCCGATCACGGCCGTCAGTACGCCGAGCACGACGAGCACCCGCGTCAGGGCCCCGGCCGGCACCCCGCCGGGCCCGGAGAACACGGTCCCGTACAGCCGCCAGACGCCGTACGTGCCGAGTTCGACCATCACGCCCGACAGCAGTATGCACACGGGCGTCGGCGCGACGGCGTGGGCGTCGGGGAGCCAGAAGTGGAAGGGTACGGCGGCGGCCTTGGCCAGCAGTCCGGTGAGGACCAGGACGAACCCGGCGAGGACGAGCGCGTCGGGCCCGCCGTGCCGGTCGAGACCGCGCCCGATCTGGGTCATCGCCAGTTCCCCGGTACGGGCGTACAGCAGTCCGATGCCCATCAGCATGGCGTACGCGCCGAGCGAGGTGACGACCGCGAAGGTCAGCGCGCCCTGGACGGCCTTGGCCTCCTCGACGCGGGTGCCGGTCAGGGCATAGGCGACGACGCTCATCAGCTCGAACCAGACGAACATGTTGAACAGGTCGCCGGCGATCGCGAAGCCGCACATGCCGCCCTGGAAGAGCAGCATCAGCGCGGGGAAGGAGCCCGCGTGGCGGCGGGGCGGTTCGTCGAAGTAGTGCCAGGAGTACGCCAGTGCGGCCAGGGTCAGCAGTGAGGCGAGCGAGGCCATGCCGAGGCCCGGTCCGTCGCCGGTCAGGACGATGCCGACGCTCTCGCCGTTCACGGGCTGCCAGCCGCCGACCCACTCGGTCATGGGCGGCGAGGAGTTCAGCAGCAGCGTGATCGCGAGCCCGGCCGTGCCGGCGGAGACGGCGCAAGCGGTGGACTCGGCGATCACCCGGGGCAGCCGGCGGCCCGCGGCGACCAGCAGGGCCGCCCCCAGCAGGGGCACGGCGACGACGAGGGGCAGCAGGTCGTTCATCAGCCGCGCAGCTCGGAGAGTTCGTCGGGGTCGACGGTGCCGTGCCGCTTGGCGATCTGCATGACGAGCGCGAGCAACAGCGCGGTGACGGTGGCGCCGACGACGACGTCGGTGAGGGTGAGCGCCTGCACGACCGGGTCGACGACCGGCCGTGAACCGGGTTTGACGTCGGAGAACACGGGCGCGGTGGCGCCGTCGCGGTAGCCCACGGACAACAGCAGGACATAGGTGCCGGCCTGGCACACGGACAGGCAGCCGACGGCGTGGATCAGGTTGCGGCTGGTGGCCAGGCCGTAGCAGCCGGCCAGGAAGACCCAGGCGGCGACCAGGTAGGGCAGGACGTCCATCACGGCTCTCACGTACCGCTCTCCTCCTCGATCTCGACGGCCTGGTCCAGGAAGCGGGCGAGCAGCACCACGACCGCGCCGGCGACCTCCATGCCGATGGCCGCGTTCAGCAGCGGGACGGTGCCGCCGGAGGACAACGTGTTGAAGGTGCCGTACGGCAGCAGGGTGTTGGCGAGGAAGGCGGTGCCCCCGATCAGTCCCGCGATGCCGGTGACCAGGTAGGCGGAGGCGGCGAGGGCGTCGGCGACCTCGTATGCGCCGACCGGTCTGATGCGTTCCAGGGCCGCGTAGTCGGCGCCCAGGTAGAGCAGGTGCAGGGCGGTCGCGGCGACCACTCCGCCCTGGAAGCCGCCGCCGGGGCTGAGCTGGCCGTGGGCGATGACGTACAGGCCGCTGAGCAGGGCGACGGGCAGGACGACGAGGGCGTAGCGGCGCACCGGCAGGGCGACCTCGGCGGGCTCGGGGCGGGCGCGGTGTTCGTCGCGGGTCTGGCGCAGCAGTATCACGCAGCCGAGGACGGCGGAGAACAGGATGGTCATCTCGCCGAGGGTGTCGAAGGCGCGCTGGTCGAAGTTGACGGACGAAACGGTGTTGGCGGTCCGCCGGGCCAGGGAAGCGTGGACGGCCCGGTCGCCGTAGGGGTGGCGGTCGCCGCCGAAGTGCGGCAGGCGGAGGCAGGCGGCGACGAGCAGGGCGGCCAGGCCCGCACCGCCCGCGAGCAGCACCCACAGCCGGGCGCGGCGGGTCACCGCTCACGCTCCTTGCCCTGCCCGCGGCGCCTGACCTTGCGGACGGTGAGCATCAGCAGCAGCGGTGTCAGCGCGGAGCCGACGGCCAGCTGGGAGAGCCCGACGTCGGGCGCCTGGAGCACGGTGAACAGGACGGCGAGGACAATGCCCAGCAGGGACAGGACGAGTGCCTGGCGCATGGGGTCGCGGGTTGCCACGGCCGCGGTCGCGGAGCCCGCGACCAGCAGCAGTGCCACGACGATCACCGCGTCAGCCACCGCTGACCCCCCGGAATCCGCCGGACAGGGCCCGCGAGGCGATGATGTTGCCGCTGATCAGCAATGCGCCGATGACCAGCAGTTTCACCATGGCGCGGCTGGGCCCGGTGGCGACGCACAGGGCGATCACGGCGGCCGCGCCGAGCCCGGCGACCGTCAGGGTCGGTCCCCAGGCGCGCGGCGGGTCCTCGGCGAGGTCCTCGGCGAGCAGCCGGGCGAAGACGAGGGTGCCGACCGGTCCGAGCAGGGCCAGGACGAGACCGAGGTCGACGTAGGAGGGGCGGTGGTAGGCCTGGGAGAGGAGCAGCAGGCTCGGGCAGGCGAGTGCGGTGGACAGGTTCTGGGCCACGACCCGGCGGCGCAGCGGACCGGTGGCCACGCCCCACAGCGCGGTGCCCAGTCCGCCGGCGAGGCCCACGGTGGCGGCGAGCGTCCAGCCGTTCACGTCCCGCTCACCGCCCGTCGTGCGCCCCGGGCCGCAAAGGCGCCCACGAAGGCGGAGCCCGCGCCGACGACGAGTTCCAGCGTGTCGACGGTGCTGATGAGGACCAGCCACAGCAGGCCGAGCGTGAGCCACCAGCCCAGCAGCTCGACCACGGTGAACAGGGCCGATCGCGGGGTCATGCGCCACCTCCTCGGGCTCCGTTCGCGCACCGCCACGGGCGGGAGGTCCGGTACATCCGGTACGTCCGCCCCGCGGCATCCAAACATCGCGGTGGGCGCCTCGGGTGGCGGCGCGCTGGCTTCCACCGCCGGAGTGCCCCTACGACAGGAAGGGAAACCGCGGGGACATCCGGGCGGGACCGGCCGGGCGGCGGCATTCTCGGCTGCCGAGCGGGTAACCGCCATACAACGCAGGGAAGTTGAAGACTGGAGGACCTGATGGCCCGTGCAGCCTTACGACCACGTTCAGCGTTGCGCCTGCGTACCACCAAGACCGACACGTCCGAGAAGCCGAAGAAGTCCGCGAAGGGGAAGAGGCCGGAGAAGGCGAAGAAGTCGGAGAAGGCGAAGAATTCCACGAAACCCGTTAGCAAGTCGCGGCCGGCTCCTCGTGAGCGGCATGTTCTGGCTCTGCCGATCCGTCTGCTGGCGATGCTGTGCGCCTTCGGGTTCATGGTCGCGTTCGCCGTGGTGCTGGCCCGGCTGACCCTGGAGCCCTCCCCCGCCTCGGTGTCGATGGCCCACACGAACTTGCATCCGGGAAGCACCCTCAGGGCCTATCTGGACCAGCCGGCCCTGCGGGACGCGGTGAAACAGATCGGCGGCAATGTGCTGCTGGGGGTTCCGTTCGGCATCCTGGTGCCGGTCGTCGCGCCGCGGGCGCGCGGGCTGCTGCGGGTGCTGCTGCTGACCGCGGCGGTGATGCTGTTGGTGGAGTTCGCGCAGGGGGCGCTGGTCGAGGGGCGGGCCTTCGACATCGACGACGTCATCCTCAACACCACCGGCGCGCTGGTGGGTTACGTCCTGCTGGGGCGGCGGCTGAGCCGGGCGGTGCACGCGCGGGTGCGGCTGCCGCGACGGGGGGCGAAGCAGGCAAAGGACGCATAGCACCACCGCTCAACCACTGGTCCGTACCAAGGTATTGACGCTCCCTTATCTCAATCCTTAAATCAAGAGGCGATGCCTTCACCCCCCACCTCGGCCGGGCGCCTTCGTGCGCCCGGCTGCCGTACGGAAGGAAGTGCCGTGGCCTCCCCACGCCTGCTGCGCAGATGTCTGTTCGCCGCCCTGTCCGCCGTGCTGGTCGCGTCCGCCGCGACCGGTGCGGCGCAGGCGGATACCCCCCGGGCGGCCGCCGCCGCGGTGGCGTTCTCCGACAATTTCGACGGGCCGGCCGGGGCCGCGGTCGACTCCTCGAAGTGGCAGACCGAGACCGGAGACAACGTCAACAACCACGAGCGGCAGTACTACACCTCGGGCAACAAGAACGCGGCCCTGGACGGCCAGGGCCGTCTGGTGATCACGGCCCGGCGCGAGAACCCGGCCAACTACCAGTGCTGGTACGGAACGTGCCAGTACACCTCGGCGCGTCTGAACACCTCGGGAAAGTTCAACGCCCAGTACGGGCACGTCGAGGCGCGGATGAAGATCCCGCGGGGGCAGGGCATGTGGCCCGCGTTCTGGATGCTCGGCACACCGGTGAACTGGCCGGACTCGGGCGAGATCGACGTCATGGAGAACGTCGGCTACGAGCCGTCCACCGTGCACGGCACCATCCACGGGCCCGGCTACTCCGGCTCGGGCGGCATCGGCGCCGCCTACTCCCTCCCGAACGGGCAGGCCTTCGCGGACGCCTTCCACACCTTCGCCGTCGACTGGGCGCCCGACTCGATCACCTGGTCCGTGGACGGCAACGTCTACCAGCGGCGCACACCCGCCGACCTGGGCGGCAGGACGTGGGTGTTCAACAAGCCGTTCTTCCTGGTCCTGAACCTGGCGGTGGGCGGCTACTGGCCCGGCGACCCGGACGGCTCCACGTCGTTCCCGCAGCAGCTGGTGGTGGACTCGGTGTCCGTCACGACCAGTGAGTCGGCCGGCGGGGCGGCGATCAGGGGGCTGGCCGGCAAGTGCGTGGACGTCGAGGGGGCGAACTCCGCCAACGGCACCCCCGTCCAGCTCTACGACTGCAACTCCACCGCCGCCCAGCAGTGGACCGTCGGCTCCGACGGCACCCTGCGCGCGCTCGGCAAGTGCCTGGACGTCACCGGGAACGGCACTGCGGACGGCTCGACCGTCCAGCTGTGGGACTGCACCGGCGGCCCCAACCAGAAGTGGACGGTCAGCGGGGCGAACGACATCGTCAATCCGCAGGCGAACAAATGCCTCGACGTGACCGGGAACAACTCGGCCAATGGCACCCGGCTGCAGATCTGGACCTGCTCGGGCGGCGCCAACCAGAAGTGGACGGTCGGCTGAGCCGAGCCGTCAGTGCAACCTCCAGGTGAACTTGTCGCCGCCGACCCAGCGGACCACGTCCGGGTCGTCCATGTCGTGCACCGTGATACCGAAGGCGGCGGCCGCCTCCAGGACGTCGGTGACGGACTTGGCCTCACCGATCACTTCGCCGTCGATCTCCACGATCCGGAAAGGCGGGGTGCCCGGCTGCACGCCGAGGACCATGATCCGTGGATGGGAGATGTAGGGAGCTGCTTGTTCGGTCATGCAATAGAGCGTAGGACGCATCAGGCCCCTGCTGCTCGGGGGTGTCAGCGCTGGAGCAGAGCGGGCACCGCGGCCTCGACGGCGCCCTGCGTCGCGGGAAGGGCGAAGTCCCCGTGTTCACCCAGCCGGGTGAGCACGGGGCGGTGGTCGCACGGCCGGTCTGCCGGCGCGCGGTCGGTGTGGCGTAGGCCTCCTCGGCGACGACGGCGGGGGCGACGGCGGCCAGGACCGTGGCGTGCCAGGTGCGGAAGTCCATGGCGGTGATCTCGGTGCCGGGCAGCCGGCGCAGCGCCTCGTTGAGGTCGTCGCCGTGCAGGTCGTGCCAGGCGTGCCGGTTCCAGTACACCAGCAGCTGTTCCCCGCCGCTGCGGCGGCGCAGCAGGGCGCGTACGACCGCGGTGCCTCCTCGGCCGGGTAGCTGAACGCGATCTCCGCACGGCCGCGGGTGACGTGCTCGCGCAGCATCGTCTTCGGGCCGTAGGTCTCGCTCCGGCGGGTGTACCGGTCGCTGCCGATGCGGAAGAAGCCGAGGTCGAGCAGGCGCACGGCGCAGGCAACGACCCAGGACCGGGACAGGCCGCGGCCGGCGAGGTCCAGGGCGACCTTGGCGCGCAGTTCGGGCAGGGCACGGGCGACCTCCCGCACATGTTCGTGCTTGGCCTGCTCCTGCTGGGCGCGGATCTGTTGGACGACCAGGGCCCGGATGCGGGCGAGGTGCTCGGGGTCGTTGAGCCTCGCGCCCGTCCGGTCCCGGTGGCGGAAGCCGCGGCCGCAGCGGACCCGGGTGGACCGGGACGGTCGCTGGAGCTGGTGCGCAGGCGCACGCCGGTCGGCTCAGGGACGCCGCCAGTCGTCGCTCTTGAGGTGGGAGCCGGCCTGCGGGCCCATGCGCAGCATGCCGCCGTCCACGCTCCAGGAGGCGCCGGTGACGTAGGAGGCGTCGGGGCTCGCGAGGAAGGCGATGACGGCGGCGACCTCGCGGGCGTCACCGGGCCGTCCGGCGGGGATGCCGGGGCGGGGCTCGGTGTGCACGTCGGTGTCCTCCTGGCCGGTCATCGGGGTGGCGATCTCGCCGGGCGCGACCGCGTTGACGGTGATGCCGTACTCGGCGAGCTCCAGGGCCATGACCTGGGTGAGCAGTCCGAGGCCGCCCTTGGCCGCGCAGTACGGTGCGGCGCCGACCCGCGGCTGGTGCTCGTGGACGGAGGTCACGTTCACGATCCGGCCGCCGTCGCCCTGCTGGATCATGTGCCGCGCCGCCCGCTGCCCGCACAGGAAGGGGCCGATCAGGTCGACCTCGACGACCTCGCGGACCGTGTCGAGCTCCAGGTCGAGGAAGGGCGTCATGGTGCCCGTCCCGGCATTGTTGACCAGCACGTCGAGACGGCCGAGCCGGTGGCAGAGCTCGTCGACGGTGCCCGCGGCGGTGGGCAGCCGGGTGAGGTCCATCTGGGCCACGACGGCCCGCTGCCCGTGGGCGCGGACCTCCTCTGCGGTCTCCTCGGCACCCTTGAGATCGCTGTTCCAGGTGATGCCGACGTCCATGCCCGCCCGGGCCAGCCGGACGGCGGTGGCGCGGCCGATACCGGAGTCGGAGCCGGTGACCACGGCGACCTTGGCGGGAGCTGATGTGGGCATCGCCTGCCTCCTCCTGGGCATTGCGCGGGTGCGCATCGCAGTACCCGGGTGCGCGCGGGACAAACCGTGCGGGGTGCCCGGCGCTGGGGAACCCTGGAGGAGGAGGTCACCATGGATCCCGTCGAGGCACTGGAGCGGATCGCCTTCCTGCTGGAGCGGTCCCTGGCACCGACGTACCGCGTCCGCGCGTTCCGTACGGCGGCCCGCGTGCTGACGTCCCTGCCCGCGGAGGAGGTGCGCGAGCGGGCGGCCGCCGGGTCGCTGGAGTCGCTCAAGGGCGTCGGCCCGAAGACCGCACAGGTCGTCCGGGAGGCGCTTGCCGGGCAAGTGCCCGGCTATCTGCACAAGCTGGAGGGCGAGGCGGAGGCGCCGGGCGAGGACCGGGCCGGTGCGGGCCTGCGGGCCAGGCTGCGCGGGGACTGCCATCTGCACTCGGACTGGTCGGACGGCGGCAGCCCGATCGAGGAGATGGGCCGGGCCGCGAAGTCCCTCGGGCACGAGTGGGCCGTGCTGACGGACCACTCCCCCCGGCTGACCGTGGCGCGCGGCCTGTCTCCCGAACGGCTGCGGGAACAGCTGGACGTGGTGGCGGAGCTGAACACCACCTGGGCGCCGTTCCGGCTGCTCACCGGCATCGAGTGCGACATCCTCGACGACGGCTCGCTGGACCAGGAGCCGGAGCTGCTTCAGCGGCTCGACGTGGTCGTGGTGTCGGTGCACTCCAAGCTGCGCATGGAGGCCCGCGCGATGACCCGCCGCATGGTGGCCGCCGTACGCAGTCCGCACTCCGATGTGCTGGGGCACTGCACGGGGCGGCTGGTGACCGGGCGGGGGCGGCCCGAGTCGGAGTTCGACGCCGACGAGGTGTTCGCCGCGCTGGCCGAGACGGGCACCGCCCTGGAGATCAACAGCAGGCCCGAGCGGCTCGATCCGCCGCGGCGGCTGCTGCGCAGGGCGCTGGAGGCGGGAGTGCTGTTCTCGGTCGACACCGACGCGCACGCGCCCGGCCAGCTGGACTGGCAGATCCTCGGCTGTGCCCGGGCCGAGGAATGCGGCGTACCGGCCGGGCGCGTGGTGAACACCTGGAGCCTGGACGAGCTGCTGGCCTGGACCCGCTCACGGCGCACGCCCGCAGGAGTGGCAGGTCCCTGACGTGGTACTCGGGCAGCGAAAGAGCAAGGGAGCACGCATGGAACGGGCGGCCGTGTTCGACGTCGACGGAACCCTCGTCGACACCAATCACCTGCACGTGGCGACCTGGTGGGAGGCCTTCCGTCAGGCCGGCCACAAGGTGCCCATGCACGCCATCCACCGCTCCGTCGGCCTGAGCTCCGAGGACCTCATCGCCCGGCTGCTGGGCGACCGGCGGGACACGGACCGGGACGCCGAACTCAGCTCCGCGCACAAGGCGTTGTACGGCCAGTACTTCGACCGGCTGCCCGCGTTCGAGGACGCCGGCCGACTCCTGCGGCGCCTCGACCACGACGGCTGGACAGTGGTGCTGGCCACCTCCGCGAGCGGCCCGGAACTTTCCGCGCTGCGCCGCGCGATCTGCGCCGACGACGCCATCACCGCCACCGCGAGCGCGGACGACGTCGAGGAGGGAAAGCCCGCCCCCGAGCCCGTCGAACACGCCCTGGAACTGGCCGGGGTGCCCGCGGAACGGGCGGTCTTCGTCGGCGACACCGTGTGGGACATGCGCGCGGGCGGCCACGCCGGCGTGCGCTGCCTGGGCGTCCTGTGCGGCGGCATCCCGCGCGCCGACCTGGAGGAGGCGGGAGCCGAGGCCGTGTACGACGACCCCGCGCACCTGCTGTCCGCCTTGGAGAACAGCCCGCTGGCCTGAAGGGCATATACGGGTGACGCAGATCACCACACAAGGCGCCGAACACCGGAACACCAAGCGGTAGTTCGCCGTTGAACCAACCGTGGGTGCGGATGGGACAGTGTCCCCGGGCCTCACCATTCGCCCACAGGGACGATCGTTCGGCTGAAGCCCTGTGGAGCCTTTCGCCGAGAGGCGACCGCCATCCGTGCCCACCACTTGGCGAGCCCCGACCGGCCTCCCCCGTCCGGTCGGGGCTCTTTCACACCCACGCCCGCCCACGCGGGTCCGCGCTTGACTTCGAGAGCACTCCAATCCGTAGCGTTCTCGGCATGAGCACTGGCACTGCACAGCACAAGATCGGATCCGGTTTCGGCGCCACGAGCACGGCCGACGACGTCCTGCAGGGCGTCGACCTGACCGGCAGGCTCGCCGTCGTCACCGGCGGCTACTCGGGCCTCGGCCTGGAGACCACCCGCGCCCTGACCAAGGCGGGCGCCCGGGTCGTCGTCCCGGCCCGCCGCCGGGCCACCGCCGAGGAGGCGCTGGCCGGGGTCGACGGCGTCGAGGTGGACGAGCTGGACCTCGGCGACCTGGAGAGCGTGCGCGCCTTCGCCGAACGGTTCCTCGCCTCCGGGCGGACCATCGACATCATGATCGACAACGCCGGGATCATGGCGTGCCCGGAGACCCGGGTGGGGCCCGGTTGGGAGGCCCAGTTCGCCACCAACCACCTGGGGCACTTCGCCCTGGTCAACCGGCTGTGGCCGGCGATCGCGCCCGGCGGCGCCCGCGTCGTCTCCGTCTCCTCCCGCGCCCACCACTTCTCGGGCATGCGCTGGGACGACGTCCACTGGACGCAGGGCTATGACAAGTGGCAGGCCTACGGGCAGGCCAAGACCGCGAACGTCCTGTTCGCCGTCCACCTCGACAAGCTCGGCCGCGACGCCGGCGTGCGGGCCTTCTCCCTGCACCCCGGCGGCATCCTCACCCCGCTCCAGCGACACATCCCCAAGGCGGAGATGATCGAGCGCGGCTGGATCGACGAGGACGGCAACATCCTCAACCCCGAGGGCTTCAAGACCCCGCCGCAGGGCGCGGCCACCCAGACGTGGGCGGCGACCTCGGCCCAGCTGGACGGCCTCGGCGGCGTCTACCTCGAGGACTGTGACATCGCCGAACTCGCGGTCGACGGCGGGACCAGCGGCGTCAGGGACTGGGCGATCGACCCCGAACAGGCAGCCCGGCTCTGGGAGTTGTCCGCGGAGCTGACGGGCGTGAACGCCTTCGCCTAGGAGCCACCCGGTTCCCTGGGCTCGTAGAGGGCGGCGAGTGCGCCGGTCGCCAGGGCCCAGTAGCGGTCGCCGTAGGACCAGTGCCACCACTCGGTGGGGTAGTTGACGAGCCCGGATGCCGTCAGCGCCCCGCCGAGGACGGTGCGGTTGGCGCGGGCCTCGTCGGTGATGTTCAGGGCGTCCGTGTAGCAGGCGCCGTCGCTCTCCTCGGGACTGGCGTTCATCGCCGTGCCGAGGTCGAGTTCGCGGCCGTCCGCGTCGGCCAGGGTCAGGTCGACGGCCGCGCCTGCACTGTGCGGGGCGATCTCGGGCGGGGAGACATAGCGGCTGGCGGCGGTGCGGATGCGGTCGGCGGACCAGTCGGGGTGTGCGGCGCGCAGTTCGTCGGCGTAGCACTCGAAGTAGCGGCGCTGGAGAGCCGGCGGCCGGTATCCCTCCACGAACAGCAGGCGCAGGTCCTCGGGAAGCAGGGCCTGGGCGGCGAGGAGGCGGTCGAGGACGCCCCGGCGCAGATGGACCTCGGCGCCGTGGGAGTCCTTGTGCTTGCGGTCGTCGACCAGGAGCCTGTCTCGTACGCCGACGAGGGGTTCGCCGTTCTCCGCGAGGGCGACGGCGGCGACCCGGGCGTCGGACATCAGGATGAGCTCGCTCATGCCTTGATCATCTCCCGGACGCCCGGACCGCAGCCGTCGGGGCTCATCCGGTCATGAACTCCCGCAGGTCTGCCGTGAGTTGCTCGGCGTGGGTGACGAACAGGCCGTGGCCTCCGTTCTCGTAGACCTTGAGCGTGGCGTCGGTGGCGAGTGCGGCGGCTCGGCGGCCGGTCGTCTCCAGGGGTGCCGAGACGTCGTGGGTGCCGTGCAGGACGAGCAACGGCAGTTCGAGCTTGGCCAGTTCGGGGGCGACGTCGAGGGTGACGATGGTCTCCTGGACGGCACTGGAGGCCCGCGCGGTGGCCACCAGGCAGCGGTCGCTGAGGTAGCGGACGTATGCGGGCGAGACGTCGTTGCCCGGCCGGTGCAGGGCGAAGAAGTCGCGCAGTGCGTCGGGGTCGTTGAAGAACGCAGCCCGGTCGCGCAGGAAGGCCGCGTTGCCGGCCCGCATGACCGCGGGGTCCCAGCCGTCCGGGTTGTCGGCCGTGCGGGCCACGCCCGGGGTGATGCCGGCCACGAGCGCCACGCGGGCCGCGCGGCCGCTGCCGTGCCGGGTGAGGCAGCGCACGATCTCCGCACTGCCCAGGGAGTGGCCGATCAAGGTCACCGCGCTCAGGTCCAGGTGGTCCAGCAGGCCGTACAGGTCGTCGGCGAGGGTGTCGAGGTCGTAGCCGTTCCACACGTCGTCGGAGCGTCCGTGCCCGCGCCGGTCCAGGCCCACGCAGCGGTACCCCTCGGCCGCCGGCGGCAGCATCTGGAACTCCCACATCTCGGTGCCCAGGTAGGCGCTGTTGACGAAGACGGCCACGGGGCCGTCGGCCGGTCCGTAGTCGACGTAGTGCAGCTGCGCGCCGTCGGCGGGGCTGGCGAAGTACGGCATGGGACGTCCTCCTGCGATCCGGTGGGGTGGATACGTCCTCCATGGTTCCGGGGGCCGGTACGGGCGTCGATTACCTGCGAGGTCATGGGGCGGAGTCCGCGTGCCCACGCCCCGGCCGGGTACTCGGTCACCCCGTTTCGGACGTCTGGCCGGAAGGAGCCGAAGGTGAGCAGCGCAGTGGGCAGCAGGATCGTGGTCACCGGTGCCACCGGCAACGTCGGCACCAGTGTGGTGCGCCTCCTCTCGGAGGATGCACAGGTGGGGTCCGTGCTGGGTCTGGCCCGGCGGATTCCCGAGTGGTCGCCGGCGCGGACGGAGTGGTCCGCGGTCGACCTGGCGTCCCAACAGGCGGATCTGGTCCAGGAGTTCGCGGACGCCGACGCGGTCGTCCATCTGGCGTGGGCCTTCCAGCCCACGCATGATCCGGCGACGACCTGGCGCACGAACGTGCTCGGCAGCATCCGGGTGTTCGAGGCGGTGGCGGCGGCCCGGGTGCCGACGCTCGTGCACGCGTCGTCGGTGGGCGCCTACTCTCCGGGACCGAAGGATCACGCGGTGGACGAGTCGTGGCCGACGCACGGCTGGCCGGATGCCGCGTACTGCCGGGAGAAGGCCTATCTGGAGCGCGCCCTGGACACCGTCGAGCGCGATCATCCGGAGGTGCGGGTGGTCCGGATGCGGCCCGCCTTCCTCTTCAAGCGCGAGTCGGCGAGCGAGCAGCGCCGGATCTTCGGCGGCCGTCTCCTGCCGGGCCCGCTGGCGCGTCCGGAGATGCTGCCCTTCCTCCCCGACATCCCCGGTCTGCGGGTGCAGGCGTTGCACACCGACGACGCGGCCAGGGCGTACGTCCTCGCGGTCGGCTCCGAGGTCCGGGGCGCGTTCAACCTGGCGGCCGAGCCGTGGGTCGACGCCGAAATGCTCGGCGAGATGCTGGGCACCCGTCCGGTCCGGCTCCCCCGCGTCGCGGCCCGCTCGGCGATCGCCGCCGCCTGGGGACTGCATCTGCTGCCCGCGTCGCCACATCTGTTCGACGCGGTGCTGCGGCTGCCGTTGATGGACTGCACGCGCGCGCGTGCCGAGCTGGGCTGGCATCCGGAGCATGAGGCGACCGAAGTCCTGGAGGAGTTCCTGCAGGGCCTGCAGCACGGCGAGGGGGCGCGGACCGGGCCGCTGCGGGGGCGCAAGGTGGGCTGACCGCCGCGGTACCCGCTCGGCACAGGCCTACGCAGGCTCGACGTCGAGCCGTTCGCGCTGCGGCACCACCGTGTACTTGGGGTCCTCCGCCGAGGCGATGCCCGCCGCGAACACGCCGAAGCGGGTGCACGCCGATCCCGTGAGCAGGGCGAGCCCGGAGGCGACCGCGGCGCCGCGCCGTCCGCCGAAGAGGGCGCCGGTGACCGCACCGCCCGCTGTGAGCACCTGCGCCGCCCGCAGCAGCGCGCCCGCCCGGCCCTCCTGCCAGGTCTCGGCGACCATGCCCAGGCGCTTCTCCGCCGCTTTGGTGACCGCTGCCTCGGCGAGCGCCGCCAGCCCGGCGGCGCACCGGGCCGGTGCGTTCTCGCTCGTGGGACCGGCGACAAGGGCCATCCCGGCCGCCGCCGCGGTCGCGGACGCCGCGAAGAGGTACGGCAGCTCCCGGTGGGCGCCGTGCCAGGCCGGCACGGCGGTGTCGGCGGCCAGCACCCCGGTGTATGTGGCGACCACCGGGCCCAGGAGGGCGGCGGCGCCGGTCGCCGCGCCCCCGAGACGCGGCGACCGTCCGGTCACGGCGCTCGCCGCGGCCACACCCGCCGCGGGTCCGTAGGCGCCGAGCAGCCAGGACCCCATGCTCATGGGCGAGGTCGGTTTGAACACCCGCAGCATGTTCGCGAACCGGCTCGGTCTGCCGAGGTCGTGGATCAGGGCGGCGGCCGACAGGGAGACGGCGGCCAGCGAGGACACCTTCAGCGCCGTCGCGGTCGTCGTACGTCCTGTGAGGTGAGCGCCCGCCGCGAGCACCGATCCGGCTCCGGCCAGCCCGCCGAGGAAGAAGTATCCGGCGATGTCGGGGGCGGCCCAGGAGGGTGCCTTGATGACCGGGCGGCCGTAGTAGGACTCGAACTCGGCCCGGGGAACGACGGGTTGCTCCCCGCGGCGGCGTCGCCTGCGTCCCGCGTCCTCGGTCGTGCTCATCGCCGGCCCCTTCCCGTGAGCGCGAAGCAGGCCGCGAGTCCGCCCAGCAGGGACAGGGCCGCCGCACCGGCGTGCTTCCACATCCCGGGCAGGTCCCGGGTGGTGACGACGGGGTCCGGGGGCAGCCCGTACACCTCGGGCTCGTCCAGCAGCAGGAAGAAGGCGCCGTCGCCGCCCACTCCGTCGTCGGGGTCGTGGCCGTAGAGCCGCGCGTCGGTGACTCCCGCCTCGTGCAGCTGGTCGACCCGCAGCGCGGCCCGCTCGCGCAGTTCGTCGAGCGGGCCGAACTGGATGGACTCGGTGGGGCAGGCCTTGGCGCAGGCCGGTTCCTGTCCCGCGCCGAGGCGGTCGTAGCACATCGTGCACTTGAACGCGCGTCCGTCGTGTGGCCGTTGCTCGATGACGCCGTACGGGCAGGCGGGTACGCAGTAGCCGCAGCCGTTGCAGATGTCCTCCTGGACGACGACCGTGCCGAACTCGGTGCGGAAGAGCGAGCCGGTGGGGCAGACGTCGAGGCAGGCGGCGTGGGTGCAGTGCTTGCACACGTCGGAGGACATCAGCCAGCGCAGTTCGCCGTCGCCGCCGACCGGCGTCTCCTGCGCGGTCGACTCGCCCTCGATCAGCGGGAGTTGGGTACGGCCGTCCGGGCGCGGCTGCTCGATGAAGGCCACGTGCCGCCAGGTCGAGGCGCCGAGCGCCTGCGTGTTGTCGTACGACATGCCCGTCAGCGACAACCCGTCCTCCGGGATGGCGTTCCACTCCTTGCAGGCGACCTCGCAGGCCTTGCAGCCGATGCAGACGGAGGTGTCGGTGAAGAAGCCGACGCGTTCCTCGCTCACTTGCGCACCTCCGTTCCGGTGTCCGGGGTGATGCCGGCCCGGCTGCGGTACTCGGCGACCAGCCTCGGCAGGGCCGGGCCGCGCGGGCGGCGCCCGGCGCGGATGTCGGCGGTCAGCGCCTTGTCCTCCTGGATGTGGGCGTTGGGGTCGAGGGCGATGGCCACCAGTTCGTTGGCGGCATCGCCCTTCGCGACGCCGTTCGGGCCCCAGTGGAAGGGCAGGCCGATCTGGTGGACGGTGTGGCCCTGTACCCGCAGGGGCCGGATCCGGTCGGTCACCAGCACGCGTGCCTCGACGGCGTTCCGGGCGGTGATGATGGTGGCCCAGCCGCCGTTCTCCAGTCCGCGTTCGCGGGCCAGCGCGGGCGAGACCTCGCAGAAGAACTCCGGTTGCAGCTCGGAGAGATACTCCGACCAGCGGCTCATCCCGCCAGCCGTGAAGTGCTCGGTCAGGCGGTGCGTGGTGACGACGTACGGGAAGACGTCGGCGCCCTTCTCGTCGCCGCTGGGGTGATAGCGGTTGCCCTCGCGAGGCATCAGCTCGCGCACCGGGTTGCGCGGGGTCGCGGGGTGCAGGGCGTTGGGGAACGGCGAGTCCTGGGGCTCGTAGTGGGTGGGCAGCGGGCCGTCCTCCAGGCCTGCGGGGGTGAACAGCCAGCCCTTGCCGTCGGCCTGCATGATGAACGGGTCGTCGCCGCGCAGCGCGTCGGGGCCGACTGCGTCCTCGTCGGGGACGAAGTCCGGTGCGCGGTCGGGGACGAAGTCGGGGACGTCGCGCCCGGTCCACTTCCCCTCCTCCGGGTCCCACCAGACGTACTTCTTGCGCTCGCTCCAGGGCGTGCCGTCGGGGGCGGCGGAGGCTCGGTTGTAGAGGATGCGGCGGTTGGCGGGCCAGGCCCAGGCCCATTCGGCGGCCACCCAGTCCTGCTCCCACTCGGGCTTCTTGCGGGCCGCCTGGTTGACGCCGTCGGCGTAGACACCGCAGTAGATCCAGCAGCCGCAGCGGGTGGAGCCGTCGTCCTTCAGCTCGGTGTACGCGCTCAGCGGGGTGCCGTCGGGACCGTGCCCGCTGATCTCGGCGAGCACGGCGTCGGCCACGGGTTCCTCGAGGTCCCCGCTGACCGGGTAGTCCCACACGAGGTCGAGGACGGGCCGGTCCATGGGGTCGGTCGAGCCGGCCAGTTTCTCCTTGATGCGGCGGCCCAGGTGGTACATGAACCACAGGTCGCTGCGGGCGTCGCCCTCGGGTTCCACGGCCTGGTAGTGCCACTGCACCCAGCGGTTGGTGTTGGTGAAGGAGCCGGACTTCTCGGTGTGGGAGGCGGCCGGGAAGAAGAACACCTCGGTGGCGATGTCCTCGGTGCGCAGCTCACCGGTCTCGATCTCGGGGCCGTCCTTCCACCAGGTCGCCGACTCGATGAGGGAGAAGTCGCGGACGACCAGCCAGTCCAGGTTGGCCATCCCGAGCCGCTGCAGACGGGTGTTGGCGGAGCCGACGGCCGGGTTCTCGCCGAGCAGGAAGTAGCCCTTGCAGGCGCCGTCGAGCTGGGCCATGACCGTGTCGTAGGTGGAGTGGGATCCGGTCAGGCGCGGCAGGTGGTCGAAGCAGAAGTCGTTGTCGGGTGTGGCGGCGTCGCCGTAATAGGCCTTCAGCAGACTGACGATGTACGCCCGCATGTCGTACCAGAAGCCCTTCACCGTGCGGGTCGTCTCGACGAAGTTGTCGAGGTTCATGTCCTCGTGGGCGTGCGGCATCGGGATGTAGCCCGGCAGCAGGTTGAACAGGGTGGGGATGTCGCTGGAGCCCTGGATGGAGGCGTGGCCGCGCAGGGCCTGGATGCCGCCGCCGGTGCGGCCGATGTTGCCGAGCAGCAGCTGCAGGATGCAGGCGGCGCGGATGAACTGGGCACCGGTGGTGTGCTGGGTCCAGCCGACGGCGTAGCAGAAGGCGCTGGTGCGCTCGGGGCCGGAATTGGCCGTCAGTGCGTCGCAGACCTGCCGGAAGGTCTCGCGGGGGATGCCGCAGACCTCCTCGACCATCTCGGGCGTGTAGCGGGCGTAGTGCCGTTTGAGGATCTGGTAGACGCATCGCGGATGCTGGAGGGTCTCGTCGGTAGGGGCGCGGTGCCCCGTACGCGCTCCGCCGGAACCGTGGGCCTCGGAGCCGGCGGACTTGCGGGTGCGCTCCTCGTACAGCTCGTCGGCCTCACCGGCCGGCTGCTGTATCTCGACGCCCTCGTACTGCCAGGTGGTGGGGTCGTAGTGCTTCATCTCCTCGTCCAGGCCCGAAAAGACGCCGTCGAGGTCCTCGGTGTCGCGGAAGTCCTCGCCGACCAGGGTGGAGGCGTTGGTGTAGGCGAGGACGTACTCGCGGAAGTCCTTCTCCTCGATCAGGACGTGGTTGATGATCCCGCCGAGGAAGGCGATGTCGGTGCCCGCGCGGATCGGCACGTACAGGTCGGCGAGCGCGCTGGTGCGGTTGTAGCGCGGGTCGACGTCGATGATGCGGGCGCCGCGCTTCTTGGCCTCCATCACCCACTGGAAGCCGACCGGGTGGCACTCGGCGAAGTTGGAGCCCTCGATGACGATGCAGTCGGAGTACTGCAGGTCCTGCATGAAGGTGGTGGCGCCGCCGCGGCCGAAGGAGGTGCCGAGCCCGGCGACCGTGGACGAGTGACAGACCCGGGCCTGGTTCTCCACCTGCACCACGCCGAGGCCGGTCAGCAGCTTCTTGATGAGGTAGTTCTCCTCGTTGTCGAGGGTGGCGCCGCCGAGGCTGGCGATGCCCAGGGTGCGGGCGGTGCGCATCCCGTCGCGCTCCCACTCCCAGGTCTCGCGCCGGGTGTGCAGGACCCGCTCGGCGACCATGTCCATGGCCGTGTCCAGGTCCAGGCTCTCCCAGTCGGTGCCGTGCGGGCGGCGGTAGAGCACCTGGTGCTCACGGGCCGGCCCGGTGGTCAGCTGCAGGGTCGCCGAGCCCTTGGGACACAGCCGCCCGCGGCTGACCGGCGAGGCGGGATCGCCCTCGATCTGGACGACCTTCTCGTCCCGCACATAGACCTGCTGGCCGCAGCCGACCGCGCAGTAGGGGCAGACGGACTGCACCACACGATCCGCACTGTCCGTGCGGGGACGCAGGCCTTCGGTGTACGAGGATTTCGCGGCGCTCCCCCGGCCCGTGCGGTCGGTGCCGGTGAGCTGCCGGTAGACGGGCCACGTCCGGACCCGGTCGCCGATACCCATGGTGGTTCTTGTCGCGGTCAGGCGGAGGACTCGTCCGGAGCGGGGTGCTCGGGGTGGACGGTGGCCGAACGGGGGCCGTCCCGGCGCCCGGTACCGGCCTCGTCGGTGTCGGGCACCTCGTCGTCCGCCTCGTCGGGGTCCACCTCCGGAACAGGGATGTCCAGCGGGTCCTCGCCCTCGCCGACCTGCTGGTCGGGCAGATCCCGCGGCACGGGCTCGCCGCCCTGGCCTGCGTCATGCCGATCGGCCACGGCGCACTCCCTTCACGTCGTTCGAGCGACTCGCGAGTACCTCCGCCGGTGACCGACGAAACCTGGGGGTGCGCCCCAAAGGGGCGCGGGGCTGTGCCGATATGCGGCTCCGCCGCGTGGGCGCGACAAGCCACGACGACGCAGCAGACGACACACAGCCCTCCGCGGCACTCTCAGAGTCGCTCCTCCAACGCCGTCTGCCACGCAGGCACCGGCCCCTCGGGCACCGGCTCCAGCCGCCGCCCGCCCCGGGCGAAGAAATCCGCCAGAGGCAAAATCGCCGCACCGACGGTCACCGCGTCGGGCCCGAGCCGCCCCAGCTCGATGGTGACCTTCTCGGCCGGATGCCGCAGCGCATACGAGGCCGCATGTCGCCGCACCGCAGGCAGGAACCGCGCACCGAGCTGAAGCCCCGCCCATCCCCCGATGAGAATCCGTTCGGGCTGGAACAGGTTGATCAGGTCGGACAACCCGGCACCCAGATACTCGGCGGTCTCCTCCAGCACGGCCAGGGCAACCGGATCAGCCGCCCCACCTCCGGAGGGATACGCCGCGGCGAGCATCGCCGTCAGCGCCGTCTCCTCGTCCGCACCCTCCGGGGGCCGTCCCCCATCCTCCCGCCACCGCTCCAGCAGGGACTCCGCACCCGCATACGCCTCCAGGCAGCCGAGCGCACCGCAACGGCAGCGGCGCCCCCTGACCCGTACGGTCAGATGGCCCCACTCCACCGCCCGCCCGTGCTCGACCTCGGGCGTGACCAGACAGGCGCCGACACCGGAGCCGAACAGCACGACGATCGCGTTGCGCGCACCGCGCCCCGCACCGAACCACATCTCGGCCTGGCCGAGGGTCTTGGCGCCGTTGTCGATGAAGTACCGGACGCCGTCCGGGAGTTGCGAGGTCGAGCGGAGCAGCGCCTCCAGTGGGACGGCGTCCCAGCCGATCGTCTGCCCGTGCACGACGGCGCCGCTCTCGGGGGTGCGCTCCACGATGCCGGGGACACCGATGCCGACGCCGAGGAGCTGTTCGGGGTCGATGCCGGCGCCGGCGAGCACCTCGGCGATCCCGTCCCGGATGTGGCCGACGATGACCTCGACGTCGTAGCGCTGCTGTTCCAGGGGCCGCTCGGCGCGGGCGAGTTCGGTGAGGGTGAGGTCGAACAGCTCGACGCGCACCCGGGTCTCGCCGACGTCGACACCGATCATGTGGCCGGCGCCGGGTGCCACGCGCAGCAGGGTGCGGGGGCGGCCGCCGTCGGAGTCGACGCTGCCGGCCTCCTCGACCAGGCCGTCGGCGACCAGGTCCGCGACGACGTTGCTGACCGAGCCGGAGCTCAGCCCGGTCACCGGGCCGAGCTCGAAGCGGCTGAGGGGTCCGTCGAAGTAGAGCCGCTGCAGCACGACCGCGCGGTTGGCCCGCCTGAGGTCGCGCACCGTGCGCCCGTTCCGCCCCGCCATGTGGTTCCTTTCGCGCCCTGTCCGACCTGCAACATACCTCTGCGGACAGACTTGGCGCGACATTCCTCCAACCCTTAGTTCACGATGTGAGCTAAGAGGTGGCCTCCTCGATCTCGTCGAGGGCGGCCACGAGGTCCGGTGCGACGGCCTCCTCGCGCCACCGGATGTCCCCTTCGCCCATCGCCCGCGGCACGGTCTCCACCAGCATGATCAGGTAGAGGTAGGCGCGGTACAAGGCGAGCCGGAGGAGGGCCGGGCAGTCGAACTCGGCGCGCCCGCCGCCCTCCCGGTAACCCGAGAGGAAGGCCTCGTCCTTCCTTATGTCCCCCAGCAGCGCCAGGGAGACGAACTCCGCGAGCGGGTCGCCCCAGAACATGCGCTCCCCGTCGATGAGCCCGCCGATGCGGACGGAGTCCGCCGAGCGTTCCACGAGGATGTTGCCGTCCCACAGGTCGAAGTGGACGAGTGCGGGGACGGTGACCTCGTCGAGGGCGTCGTACGCGGCGCGGAGCGTGACCGCGATCTCGTCGACCGGCCTGGGCAGCCGGGCCGCGAAGCGGCGGGCATCGCCGAGGATCGCGTCGAGCATCCCGGTGAAGGCGGTCCGCCAGTCGGCGGCGAGGGGGCCGAGTGCGCCGGACGGATAGCCGAAGGCGGTTCCGGTGACGCGGTGAAGGGCGGCCACCTGGCGGCCCAACTCCGTGCGCAGATACGTCCGTTCGGCCTCGGTGAAGGATCCGTCCCACGGATCGCCGGGACATGCGGTCATCAGGAGTACGGCGCTGTCGTCGTCGAGGGTGACGAGCCGCGGCGTCGGCACCCCGGCCGTTTCGGCGCCGCGGTAGAACTCCGCCTCGGCGACGAGAAGCCGGCTTTCGTAGCGCAGTCCCGGGATGTCCGGCGCGACCTTCAGTACGTAGCGGCTGCCGTCGGTGAGCCGGAGTTCCTCGACGGTGTTGTAGGTGCCACCGGCGAGGGGACGCAGGTGGGCCAGCCGGCCGGGAGGGATCCGTGCGCCCTCCAGGATGCGCCGGGCCCGTTCCCAGGAGTCCACCACCGTGCGCCCACCTCTCCCCTCGGTCAGCCGGCCGCGTACACGTCCTCGACGTAATGGCCGTCCGCGATCAGTGCGTCGAGCCACTCCTCGGCCGCCGCATGATCGGCGCCGGGCATGCGGTTCCGGTACAGGGTACGGAACGCTTCCCGCACACCCGGTGCCATTTTCGAACCGTCGCCGCAGACGTACACCCGGGCCCCGGCGCCGAGCAGTTGCCAGACCTCGTCGGCCTCGGCGGCGATGCGGTGCTGCACGAAGGTCCCCGCGGTGCTGAAGGCGGGGCGGACCGATACCGCCCCGGCGGCCTCGGCAGCGCGCAGTTCCTCTGCGTGCAGGAAGTCCGCGTCGGGCGCGTCGCAGCCGAAGTA
Source organism: Streptomyces sp. TLI_185 (assembly GCF_003814765.1). Taxonomy (NCBI): domain Bacteria; kingdom Bacillati; phylum Actinomycetota; class Actinomycetes; order Kitasatosporales; family Streptomycetaceae; genus Streptomyces; species Streptomyces sp. TLI_185. The sequence continues at coordinate 9,699,890 of NZ_RKRB01000001.1, read as the reverse complement.
GCAGAGGGCGGGGGCGAGTTCGGCGCCTGCGGCCAGCGCGGCCGTGCGGTCGGCGACGGCTCCGCGGAAGGGGGCCAGGCCGGTGCCCGCGGCGACCATGATCACCGGCGCGGAGTGGTCCATCCGAAAGGCCTCCCGGCAGGGCTGGATCCGGGCGAGGATCGTCTCGCCGGGTTCGATGCCGGCGAGATGCCCGGACCCGGTCCCCCGGTAGACACCCTTGCCGGAGCGTGCGGGGGCTTCGAGCAGGGAGATCATGAGGTCCGCGTGGCCGGGGTCCACGGCGGGCGAGGAGGAGACGGAGTAGTGGCGTGGCCGCAGCGGGGTCAGGATCTCCAGCAGCTGCGGCCAGTCGAGGGCGCCGCGCAGGGCGGGGTGGTCCTCGATCAGCTCGACGAGGGTGCGCGGGTCGTCGCCGGGGAGGGTGTCCGCGGTGTGGGGGTGCAGGGCGGTGGGGGGCATGGCCCGACAACTGCCTTTCGCGGTACGGAAGTACTGCGTTCGAGATTGGTCGAGCGGACCCGGCCGTCCGCGCCACGGGACTACATGATCGTGTAGTCGAGAACGCGCCCGGGGGCTTGCGGAAGCCCTCAGGAGGGGTTCTCGTCCTGCGCCGGGGGCCCGGAAGGCGGGGCGGTGGTGCCCCGCGGGATCAGGCGGGTCGGCAGGACGATGTGCCGCTCGTGGTCCGCCTCGGGGTCGTTGATCAACCGCAGGACCAGGTCGCCGGCGACCCGGCCCATCTCGGAGGGCGACTGAGCCACCGTGGTCAGGTCGAACCACTCGGCCAGCGGCTGGTCGTCGAAGCCGAGGACGGACATCGCCTCCGGCACCTCGATCCTGGCCTTGCGCAGGGTCCAGATGAGGGTGGCGGCGAGTTCGTCCTGTTCGGCGAAGACCGCGGTGGGCGGCTCGCGCAGGCCGAGCAGCTGCCCCAGGGCTTCGGCGACGGCGCGCTTGTCCTCGGCGGGAGCGGCCACCACGAGGGAGTCGTCCACGGGAATGCCCGCCTCGGCGAGCGCCTGCCGGTAGCCGTGCAACCTCGCGTGGGAGCTGAAGGAGAAGCCGGTGGCGCCCGGGCTCTGCATGAAGGCGATACGGCGGTGCCCCAGGTTCAGCAGGTGCCGGGTGCCGCTCAGGGCACCGGCCGCGTCGTCGACGTACACGCTCGGGCGTCCCTCGGCGTGCTGGCTGACGTAGATGACCGGCATCCCGAGGTCGTCGAGCCGTGCGCTCTCCTCCTCGGTGAGGTCGAAGCAGTGGACCAGGAGGGCGTCGGCGTTGCGCCGGGCCGGCAGCTGTTCGAAGAACGAGGCGCGTTCTGTCAGGTCGGGTATCACGTAGAGGGCCAGCTCCATGTCCGCGGCGCGCAGCAGGGGGCCCAGGCTGGACAGGGCCGAGCCCATGAACCACGACTTGAGGGTGGGCACGAGCACCGCCACCACGCCGGTCCTGCCGGTCACCAGGCTGGAGGCCTGCCGGGAGACCGCGAAGTTCAGCTCGCGGGCGGCCTGTTCGACGCGGGCGCGGACGTCCGGCGAGACGCTCGACAGTCCGCGCAGGGTGCGGGAGACGGTGGATGTGGAGACCCCGGCCCGTTCCGCGACATCGGACATCGTGGGGTGCCGTTGAGCTGCTGGCATGGGCGGACGTTAGCACAAGCGTGCACCGGGCCGCCCTCCTTCGTGACAGCGCTGTCACGGCATTACTTGTGCGTAACGCATTGACGTTCCGCCCGGCTTGCTCCTAGCTTGCAAGCGTTGTCTCAGCGGGAACCAATTACTTGATCAGATCTCACATCAATGCGGTCTGACCTGCATATTTATCTCAGCAATCGCTGCCCGGGAGTGACCTTGAAGAACAGGAAGACCAGAGCGCTGCGGCGCTCCGGTGCACTGTGCGCGGGGCTGGCCGCCGTTGCCGCGTGCGGCACCGGCGGCGGCTCCGTGTCGAGTACGGGCCGCGGCCCCATCACCTACGTCGCCGGTGCCGACAACACCGGGACCGTGCGGGCGGTCCTCGACCGCTGGAACAAGCTGCACCCGGGTGAGAAGGTCACCTTCGTCCAGCTGCCCACCGATCCCGACGCCCAGCGGCAGCAGATGATCCAGAACGCGGCAACGAGGTCGGACGCGTTCACCGTGCTGTCCCTGGACGTCGTGTGGACCTCGGAGTTCGCGGCGCACCGGTGGGTGGACCGGCTGCCCGAGGACCGCTTCCCGCTGGGGAAGATGCTGAAGCCGATCGTCGCGACCGGCATGTACCGCGGCGGCCTCTACTCCGTCCCGGCAAGCTCCGACGGCGGCATGCTGTACTACCGCACCGATCTGCTCCGGCAGGCCGGCATCACCCAACCGCCGGTCACCTGGGCGGAGTTGAAGGCGGACTGCGCCAGGGTGCGCACACTGCCCGCGGCCAAGGGAGTGTCCTGTTATACGGGGCAGTTCCAGAAGTACGAGGGCCTGACGGTGAACTTCGCCGAGGCGGTGAACTCCGCGGGCGGGGTCGTCACCGACGCCCAGGGACGCCCGCACCTCGACACCCCGCAGGCCAGAAAGGGCCTGGACTTCCTGGTCCGCTCCTTCCGCGACGGCACCATCCCCAAGGAGGCCGCCACCTACCAGGAGGAGGATGCCCGCCGCGCCTTCCAGTCCGGCCGGCTCGTCTTCGAGCGGCAGTGGCCGTACATGTATCCGCTGGCGAACAAGAAGGACGGCTCCAGCAAGGTCGCCGGGAGGTTCGCCGTCGCACCACTGCCCGGTCTGAACGGGCCCGGCGCCTCCAGCCTGGGCGGCCACAACCTGGCGCTGTCCGCCTCGGCCCGGAACAAGGCCACCGCCCTGGACTTCATCCGGTTCTTCACCAGCCAGGCAACCCAGCGGTTCACGCTGGCCTACGCCCCGGCCGCGCCCACCTACCAGGCCCTGTACCAGGACCCGCACCTGGTGAAGAAGTATCCGTACCTGCCCGTCCTGAAGCAGTCGATCCTTCACGCGGTGCCGCGGCCTCGGGTCTTCGGCTACGGAGACGTCACGGCGGCCGTGCAGCGGGAGGCTTTCGCAGCGCTGACCGGAGCCAAGAGCAGCGCCGGCGCGCTCGATGACCTGCAGAAGGACCTGCAGCAACAGGCGGCGGGGAAGTGAGGAAACGCAACATGGTGACCACCCACAATCCGCCCGAGAGCGTCGACCGGCCCGCAGCGCAGCCGCGCAGGAGGAACGCCGGCCGAGCCCTCCTGGGCCGCCGCCGCACGGCCACCTCCGGCGAGGGCAGGATCGCGGCCCTCCTCGTCTCGCCGACGCTGCTGGTCCTGGCGGTCGTCGTGCTGTATCCGACGATCGTGGCGCTGAAGGACTCGTTCTACGGCACCCCGGGGCTCGACCCCAGGACGGGTTTCGTGCGTGACCACGACCCGTTCGTCGGCGCCGACAACTACACGGCTATCTTCGGGGCGGCGGGCGACCGCTTCTGGAACGCCTTCTGGAACACGACCTTCCTGACCGTCACCACGGTCGCCCTGGAGACGGTGCTCGGCATCGCGATGGCGCTGATCATGCACCGGGCGCTGCGCGGCCGGGCGGTCGTCCGCGCATCCATCCTCGTGCCCTGGGCGATCCCCACCGCCGTCACGGGTCTGCTGTGGCGCTGGATCTTCAACAGCGACGGTGTGGCCAACGCCCTGATCGGCCGTCAGATCCTGTGGACCACCGAGGGGTTCCACGCCAAGGTCGCGGTCATCGTGGCCGATGTGTGGAAAACGGCTCCGTTCATCGGGCTGCTGGTGCTGGCCGGACTGCAGGTGATCTCGAAGGAGGTGTACGAGGCGGCGCGGATGGACGGGGCAGGCGTGGCCCGGCAGTTCTGGAGCATCACGCTGCCGCTGGTCAAGCCTGCGCTGCTGGTGGCGGTGCTGTTCCGCACGCTCGACGCGCTGCGCATGTTCGACCTCCCGTACATCCTGATCGGCGCGCAGAAGACTTCAGTGGAGACGCTGTCCATGCTCGCCCAGGACCAGGCCGCGAACGTGCGCTTCGGGCCGGCCGCCGCGTATGCGGTGATCCTCTTCGTCTATGTCTTCCTCATCGCGCTGGCGTTCGTGCGGCTGCTGGGCGCCGACGTGGTGCCGCGCCGCCCCAAGGAGGTGGCCGCATGAACCCCACCACCCTGCACCCGGTCCTGCGCAGAGCACTGCTCTGGCTCGGGGTGGCCGCGGTCGTCGCCTACTGCCTGGCACCCTTCTACTGGATGCTGGTCTCCAGCCTGCGCCGCACCTCGGACATCTTCGACAACTCCCCGTTCCCGGCCCGGATCTCGTTCCAGAACTACCGTGCCGTGCTCGACCCGTCCGAGAACTTCACCCGGGCTCTGTTCAACAGTCTTGTCGTGGCGGGCATCACGACCGTGTGTGCACTACTGCTGGCCACGTTCACGGCGTATGCGATGGCGCGGCTGGAGTTCCGCTTCAAACGGTTCGTGCTGACGCTGATCATCGCCACGTCGATGTTCCCGGTGGTGTCGATCGTGGTGCCGCTGCTGAAGATGTTCGTCGGCTTCGGCTGGATCAACACCTACCAGGCGATGATCGTGCCCAGTCTGTCCTTCACACTGCCGCTCGCGGTGTGGAATCTGACGGCGTTCTTCCGGCAGATGCCCGACGAGCTGGAGCACGCGGCCATGATCGACGGCTGCACCCGTGCTCAGGCCTTCCGCCGCGTCATCATTCCGCTCGCCGCGCCCGGCATCTTCACCACGGCGATCATCACGTTCATCGCGGCCTGGAACGAGTTCCTCATCGCGCTGTCGATGACGAACAAGCCGGACATCCAGACCGCGCCCGTGGCGATCTCCAAGTTCGCCGGGGCGACCCAGTTCGAGACACCGTTCGGCAGTCAGATGGCCGCCGGCGTCCTGGTCACCGTTCCGCTCGTGGTCGTGGTGCTGCTGTTCCAGCGCCGGATCGTCGCCGGCCTCACGGCGGGCGCGGCCAAGTAGCCCTATTTCTACTGATGTACGAGGAGTACGCACCCATATGTCCACCAGCACCGCACCTTGGTGGCGCGACGCCGTCATCTACCAGGTCTATATCCGCAGTTTCGCCGACGGCAACGGCGACGGCGTCGGCGACATCGCAGGGATCCGCTCGCGGCTGCCGTATCTGAAGTCGCTCGGCGTGGACGCGATCTGGATCAACCCCTGGTACAAGTCGCCGATGGCCGACCACGGTTACGACGTCGCCGACTTCCGTCGGATCGATCCGCTGTTCGGCACGGTCGCCGAGGCGGAACTGCTCATCGACGAGGCACACCGGCACGGGATCCGCGTGATCCCGGACATCGTGCCCAACCACACCTCCGACCAGCACGCCTGGTTCCAGGCGGCGTTGGCGGCGGGACCGGGCAGCCCGGAGCGGGAGCGCTACGTCTTCCGGGCCGGCCGCGGGGCGGACGGCGCCGAGCCGCCCAACGACTGGGTGTCCTGCTTCGGCGGCCCGGCCTGGACCCGGCTGCCCGACGGGGAGTGGTACCTGCACCTGTTCGCCCCCGAGCAACCGGACCTCAACTGGCAACACCCCGAAGTGCGGGCAGAGTTCGAGTCGATCCTGCGGTTCTGGTTCAGCCGGGGTGTCGACGGCTTCCGTATCGACGTCGCACACGGGCTGATCAAGCATCCCGAGCTGCCCGACCTGCCGGCCCGCCCGGAAGCGGCGCCCGACGGACCGCGGCGGCATCTGGACCATCCGCACTGGGACCGGGACGAGGTGCACGACATCTACCGCGCCTGGCGCCGGGTGGCCGACGAGTTCCCCGGTGACCGCTCGTTCGTCGCCGAGGCCTGGGCGGACACCCCGGAGCGGCTCGCCGCCTACGTCCGCCGGGACGGTCTGCACACGGCGTTCAACTTCGACTTCCTGATGTCGAGTTGGGACGCGAAGGACTTGCGGGCCGTCATCGACGACTCCCTCGCCATGCTCGGCGCGGTGGGCGCCCCGGCCACCTGGGTGCTGTCCAACCATGACGTCATGCGCCACCCCAGCCGCTACGGCCGCAGGGTCGTCCGGCGATGGGTGGCCAACGAGCCCTACCGGCCCGAGGGCCCCGTGGATCTGGCCCTGGGCACCCGGCGGGCGCGCGCCGCCGCCCTGCTGATGCTCGCGCTGCCCGGCGGCGCCTACATCTACCAGGGCGAGGAGCTCGGACTGCCGGAGGTCGAGGACCTGCCCGAGTCCGTCCTCCAGGACCCGGTGTGGGAGCGGTCGGGGCACACCGACCGCGGGCGCGACGGCTGCCGGGTGCCGATCCCTTGGTCCGGGCGGCGTCCACCGTACGGCTTCAGCCCGGAGGGCACGACGGCCGGGCCCTGGCTGCCGCAGCCGGACGGCTGGGCGGATCACAGCGTGGCCGCGCAGGACGGTGTCGACGGCTCGATGCTGGAGCTGTACCGCGCCGCCCTGCGCCTGCGCCGCGACCACCCGGCCCTCGGCGACGGCGGCCTGACCTGGCTCGACGCTCCAGCCGGCGTGCTGGCCATCCGCCGCGAGCCCGGCTTCGTGTCCGTGGTGAACCTCTCGGCCGAGCCGTACCGGCTGCCCGAGCACACCTCGGTCCTGCTGGCGAGCGGCCAACTGGACGATGGTCTGCTGGGACCGGATCAGGCGGCCTGGCTCGCCACATGATTGTGTAGTGCATGTAGTGCGCGTCGCCGTCGTGTGGGTGGCCGTCTGCGGGTCGCTGTCGCACGGGTGGCAGGAGGTCTTGGTGGAAGAGGGCCGTCGGGAGGCCGTGATGTGGCGCAATCGCGCCCTGACGCTCTTCGACCGGGTCTCCGTGCCCGTCGCCGTCTGCGACGCGTACGGCGCCGTCCTGCTGGCCAACCCGGCGATGGCGGCCGAGTGCGGTACGACCCCGGGGCGGCTGCGCGGCCGTGACGTGCTGGAGCTGTTCCGGCCACAGGAGGCCACGCAGGTGGAGCGGATCGCGCCGGCGCTGCGGCTGCGGCACCGGTCGCGGTATCAGGTGTCGGTGTGCTGGGAGGGGCCGGGCGGCGAGCGGTTCGGGGAACTGACCGCCGACCCGGTCAGCGACACCGTCGAGGAGACGCCCGCCCTGCTGGTGATGCTTCGGGTGCGGGGCGAACGCGAGCCGCTCACCCACGAGCCTGTGCGGGTCGCGCCGGTGCAGGCCCGCATCCTGGCGCTGCTCGCCGGGGGCGCCACCACTGCCAGGGCCGCGAAGGAGACCGGCCTCAGCGCGGACGGCGTCACCTATCACCTGCGGCGGCTGTCGGCGCGCTGGAGCGCGTCGAACCGTACCGAACTGGTGGCGCGCGCCTATGCGCTCGGCGTCCTCACCCCCGGGGTGTGGCCGCCGGGCGCGTAGGCGGTGCCCGCTCCCTCGGGTGCGCCGAAGCGGGCGAGGGTGTGCCAGACCATCTTCAGGTCCTGCAGTTCGTGGCGGCCGGTGCGGGCGGCGTCGCCGATGAGCCGCGGGTCGACGTGGCCGTCCTCGGCGATCCGGGCGCCCAGCTCCGCGTACTCCGCCCCGCGGTAGTCGGCGTGTTCCTGCAGTTGCGCCACGCTCAGCCGGTAGCCGGGGTGCCACTCGACGGGGCAGGGCAGCAACCGGGCGGCGGCCTCGACGGACGTGCCGCGGTAGCTCTCGTCCAGGACGAGCGCCTCCATGTGCACGGCGAGCAGCACGCCGCCGTGGACCTGCGCCTCGATGTAGTCGTTGAGGGCGTCCTGCTCGTCGGCCTCGGCGAGCGCGATCAGCGACATGCCGGCGGCCACCCCGAAGTCGGTCGGCTCGGCCGCGCTGTCGGGATAGCAGAAGGTCGCGCGGGCAAGCGCGTCGGCGGTGAGCCGGAAGTGCGAGGAGCCGAACCGCGGGGCGGCGCCGACCACTTGGCGCCGGAAGTTCAGCGCGCCGTACACGGGCCGCTCGTGCGGGTCGGCGTCGTCGTAGGCGCCGCCGAAGATCCGGCTCTCCCAGCGCCAGCGGTCACCGCCGGGGTGTGCGGTGAGCCCGCCGTTGCTGGTGCCGGTGACGAACTGTGAGTGGTAGGCGCCGTCCTGGGCCAGCGCCTGGAGGATGGGCAGCCCGCCGACGAGCCGGTCGGGGTGGAAGTTCAGCGTGATCCGCAGGTCGGCGCCGAGGGCCGGACCCGTCGAGCGGCCGGCGACATGGCGCAGCGCCTGCCGCGCCCGCGGTGAGCCGATACTCCCGAAATCCACTCGTTTCCCCTTCTCGGGCCGATCCCCCGGCGCCCCGAGGAGCCCGGGAGGCCTCCCTCATGAGATCACTCAGAGGTCGGCCACCGCCAGGACGATTTTGCCGCGGTTGCTGCGCCGCTCCAGCAACTCGTGGGCGGCACGGGCCTGTTCGAGCGGTACTACGGTTTCGACGGGTACCCGGTACGCCCCGGAGGCGACCCGCTCGGCGAGCTCACGCAGATCGTTGCGGGGGTCGTAGCCGTGGATCTGGAGGTTGGTGAGCTGGAAGCCGAGGATGGCGGCGTTCTTCGGGTAGAAGTCGCGGGTGTCGACGGTGCTCGGCTCCAGGGCGACGTTGGCGAGGGCGACGACCCGGCCGCCGTGGCCCACTTGGCGCAGACTGCGGGCGAACGCCCGGCCGCCGACGGTGTCGAGGACGAGGTCGGCGCCGCGGCCGTCCGTCAGCCGCAGCACCTCTTCGACCTCCGCGTCGTCGGGATGGGCGGAGGTGTCGACGGTGACCTGGGCGCCGAACTCCCCTGCCCAGGCAGCCTTTTCGGCCGAGCCGGCGAGCGCGATGACCCGCGCGCCCGCCTCCGCGGCGATCTGCACGGCCGCGCTGCCCACCCCGCTCGCGGCCGCCTTCACCACCACTGTGTCCTCCTTGGTGACCCGGGCGAGGTGGCGCAGGCAGTACCAGGCGGAGAGCCAGGCGACGGGCAGTGTGGCCGCCTCGGTCAGGCCCACGCCGTCCGACAGGACGGTGACCCGGGTGGCGGGCACGGCCGCCAACTCGGCGTAGAACCCGGGGGCGTTCACTCCGTCCAGAGCCATGACCCGCTGCCCGACCTCCAGGCCGGTCACCCCCTCCCCCACTGCCGCGACGACGCCCGCCGCCTCGACGCCGGGAATCAGCGGCGGCCGCCCGGCCCGGTGGTAGACGCCCTTCCTGATCAGGGCGTCGGCGCGGTTCACGCCCGCCGCCGCGACCCGCACCAGCACCTCGCCGGGCCCCGCCACGGGGTCGGGCACCTCGACCGGCACCAGCACCTCGGGCCCACCGAACTCGTCGATCCGTACCGCACGCATACCGCACCCGCTTCCTGCCACAGCCGCCGCCGCGACTGACACCGGTTGAAGTGGTGTCACGATCCAACACCACTTCAACCGGTGTCAAGGGGGGTCAGCCACGGACGACACCTCATGAACCGGTGTACGCTCTTCCGTATGACCGGCACCTCCGCCCCCGCCGACCCGGCACTCGCGTTCCCGTTCATCGGCGGCCGCCCCTGCTTGAACTTCGTGGCGACGCTCGGCCGGCGGCACTCGTCCGCTGCACTCGAGCGGCTCCCGGACCCGGCCGCACTGGCTCGTTGGTTCACGGAGGCGGAGCTGGCCGCGGACGGCGCGCCGGTGCGGGTCACCGCCCGGGATCTGGCGGGCGCCCGCCTCCTGCGCGAGGCCCTCTACCGCCTGGTGCGCACCTCGATGGCCGGGCAGGAACCGGAACCGGCCGACGTGGAGCTGATCAACGAGGCGGCGGCCCGCCCGGACCTGGCCCCTCAGCTGGGCGCCGTCCGCTGGACGGCGCGGCAGCCGGCCCGCGCGGCTCTGGCGACGGTGGCCCGCGATGCCGTCCTCCTGGCGCGCAGCCCCTTGCTGGAGCGGGTCAAGGAGTGCGAGAACCCGGGCTGTTCGCTGCTGTTCCTGGACGACTCCCAGGCCCGGCGCCGCCGTTGGTGCTCCATGGACCGCTGCGGCAATCTCGCAAAGGTCGCCGGCTACCGGTCCCGCAGCCGGGCCGCCGTCACCCGGTGAAGGTGGATCAGGACGTCATGCGCTGCCGGCTACGGGGCGCCCCACTGACGCCGACGCCGGGGGCGCCGATCGTCCAGTCGTGATCCAAGGCCTGCCTGGCGGGCAGCTGGTGGACCATCCGGCGGCCTTCCGTCCCTGGGTGCGGACAACCACGGGGTGAGGACGGGGGTTTCCCTCATGGATCGCGGGAGGACCCGGCAGCGACCATGCCGTTATGACGACTCGGAGGCACGGCAGGCCCTTTCGTACGGCGACGGCCGGCGTCGACCTGAGACTGTTCCTGCTGACGGGCGTCGCCACCGTGCTGCTGACCAGGTGGTTGCTGGCCCGCACCGGCTATCCGAAACTCGGCGGCCACGGCACCGGTCTGCACATCGCACACATGCTGTGGGGCGGGCTGCTGATGGCCGCCGGGCTCGTCGTGCTGCTGGTGTTCCTGGGCCGCCGGGTCCGGCTGTGGGGCTCGGTGACGGGCGGGGTGGGGTTCGGGCTGTTCATCGACGAGATCGGCAAGGTGGTCAGCGACGGCGGCGGCTATCTGTACCGGCCGGCTGCCGGGCTGATCTATCTGGCCTTCGCCGGGCTGGTGGTGCTCAGCCGGTGGCTGGTGCCGCGCGGCGGCCCGCCGGGGGCGCGGGCGCAGACGGCGCGCGCCGCCGACGTCGCCCTCTGCGGTGTCGTATCGGGGCTGACCGAGGGGCAACGCCGGTCTGCGCTGCGGGCGTTGGAGGGCTCGACGCGGCCCGTTGACCTGGCGCTGGTGCGGTTGCTGGAGTGCGTGGAGACGGCGCCGGAGCAGTCTGGGGTGCGCGTGCCGGATGCGGTGCGGGACGCCGCCGCCCGGGGCCGTCGGGCCGTCTCCACGCTGTTCGCGCACCGCGCGACGCAGTGGGTGACGCTCGGATGGACCGTGCTGCAGGGCGCCGTGCTGTTGGTCGGCGTCGGCTGGGACCTGGCGGCAGGGCGGCTGCGGCACGAGCCGGAGTGGGGTGCGGTGACGGGGCTCGTCGTCTGCTCGGCGGTGATGCTGGGACTGGCCGTGGCCGGGGTGGTGCGGCTGCGCCGCGACCGGGTGCAAGGCCTCGCCCTGCTGCGGGCCTCGCTCCTGGTGGATCTGCTGGCCGGACAGGTCTTCGACTTCGTCGTCAACCAGTTCTCGGCGGTGACGAACTGGCTGATCGGGCTGGGTCTGCTGACCGTCGTCTCAGGTGCGCTGCGCCGTGAACGCCGCAGCCCGTGTCCCGTCGCCGGCCGGATCCGCGCGCCGCGCCCTGGGAGCGACCGCTCGAACAGAGCGGAGAGCTGGGGGAACGTGTGCTCGCAAGGTGCGAGCGTGCGTGCCGGGCGTCGCGCGCCCGGCACGGGATGTGACGCGGGCGCTCAGTGCGCCGCAGGCGACCAGTGCGGGTCGCGGCCCAGGAAGGCGAGCAGCGCCTCGGCACTGTCGTAGTCCGGCGCGAGCTCCCGCGCGGGCGCGAACACCTGATACGCGTCCCGGAGACGATCGACGAGCCGGTCTGCCGCCGGCCGGATTCCCTCGGCGAGTTCGCCGGTCAGCGGCCGGTCCTGGCCCGTGGCGACCGCGATGTCCCAGGCGTGCACGGCCGCGTCCATGGCCGCTGCCGCCGCGGCGAGCGGCACGGGCATGGGGCCCAGCGGAGTCGGCGCCTGTTCGGCGTCGGCAGGCAAGCCCGCGTACGCGTCCGCCACCGCGCGCAGCACCTTGTCGAGTTCCGCCGCCGGATCTCCGTCGAGGGCGTCGGCCGGCTGGAACGGGTCCGAGTCCGGGCGGCCGCCGGTGATCGCGAGCCCGTAGGCCTGCTGGTCGATCCGCGCGTGGTTGAGGACCTGCCGTACCGTCCACTCGGTGCACGGCGTCGGTGCTCCCCACGTCGACTCCGGCACTCCGGCGACCACCTCGGCGAGATAAGCGTGCGCCCGCGTGAGAACCTCGAGGCCCTGGGTGTGCTCCATGATTGTTCCCCTCCTGTCACCCTTCGACCGACATGAACAATCTAGGCTGCCTTGCGGACAGTTACGGTCCTAATGACACGGTCCTCAAGGACAGGAAGGGCACGGCCCGAGGATGCGAGATGTACGTGAGTGGACGGCGTCTCTCGTGCGCTTTGTGAAACGCCGCCGGGACCCGATGGTCGTGCAGACCCTGCGGGCGGCTGCCGCGGCGACGATCGCGTACGTCGTCGCACTGCGCCTCAGCCCCGAGCCGGCACCGCTCACCGCTCCGCTGACCGCGCTGCTGGTCGTCCAGGTCACCCTGTACGCCACCCTCACCAACGGCATCCGCCGGGTGAACTCGGTCGTGGCCGGCGTCCTCGTCGCCATCGCCTTCAGTCTTCTGGTGGGCCTGACCTGGTGGAGTCTGGCCCTGCTGATCATTGCCTCGCTGGCGGTGGGACGGCTGGTGCGGGTCGAGGAGTACGTGCCCGAGGTGGCGATCAGCGCGATGCTGGTGCTCGGGGTGACGACCCATGGGGACACGGCCTGGGCCCGGGTGGTGGAGACGCTGATCGGCGCGGTCGTCGGGTTCGGCTGCAATCTGCTGCTGGCGCCACCCGTGTGGGTGGACGAGGCCGGCGAGTCGATCGAGGGGCTGGCCCGCCGGGTGCGGCAGCTGATGCTGCGCATGGGCGAGGAGGCCGCCGGCCGCACGCCCGTCGAGCGGGCCACGGAGCGGCTGCACGAGGCACGCCGGCTCGATCACGACATCGTCGAGGTCGACGCGGCCCTCAGGCAGGCCGAGGACAGTCTGCGGCTCAATCCCCGCGTGCGGGAGGGCCTGCTGCACCGGGTGGTGCTGCGCACGGGGCTGGACACGCTGGAGATCTGCACGGTGGTGCTGCGGGTGCTGGCCCGCACCTTCACCGACCTCGCCAAGGAACGCGATCCCGAGCCGCTGTTCGCGCCCGAGACGGGGGCCGCCGTGGAGCGGCTGCTGTCGGAGATCGCCGACGCCGTGGTCAGCTTCGCGGTGCTGGTCACCAGCCACGTCAGTGAGAGCGCCGAGTCGGCGGAATCCCGGCTGGCCGCGGAGCTGCGGCAGGCCGCAGCCACCCGCGACAAGCTCGCCCAGCTGCTGCTGGAGGAGGTCCAGCGCGACGCCCGCAGCTGGCAGCTGTACGGCGCCGTGCTGACCGAGGTCAACCGCATCCTCGACGAGATGGACACCGAGCACCGCTCCCGGCGCCTCTTCGAGGAGCTGGACCGCACGTCCCGCGAACAGGGCGAGCGCATGCCGCGGCTGACCAGGCTGCGGGAGAGCCTGCGCGATTCCGAGCGGCTGCGGGTTCCGGAGGTGCTGCGCAGGAACCAGGACGGCGCCGGGCGTCGTTCTAGGTGACGCAGTCACCGGAGCGGGGTGCGCGTCCGGGGCCGGAAAGCAAGGGGGCGGGCGGATGACGGACACGAGCGTGCGGATCGATGGGAACACGCTGCGGTTGCCGGGCGGTGTGGCGGTGCGGTTCGTGCGCACCCTGCGGCTGCCGGAGACGGGCACTCATCCGCTGCCGCCGGGGCTGGGCGAGTTCCCGGTGCGGCAGGTCGCGGACTTCCCCGACACGGTGCCCGAGCAGTGGCGCGCCCGGGGCGGTGTGATGCTGCCGGTGTATCTGCGCGAGGCGATGTGGCTGAGCTTCGGGGGGACCACGGAGCCCGCCGCCCTGCAGGTCGGAGTCGGCAAGGTGTGCGCGGTCTCGGGCAAGCCGTGGAGCGACCGGCTGTCCCGGAAACCGCAGAACTATCTCGTGCTGCCCCGCCAGCCCTGGCTGGACGGCATCAACTCAGGGAAGGGCACGGTCCGCCAGTTCGTGGCAGTTCCGCTGGGCCTGGGTGCGACCGTGGAGGGCCAGGTCACGGGCGAGGAGACCTGGGGCGGCGTACAGCTGCAGTCCTTCCCGCTCACCGAGCGGAAGCTGGCCGAGTGGCGCGAGGAGGAGCGGCGCCGCTCCGACCTGCGGCGGACAAGCATGGCGGCCGGGGGCTACGGTGCGGCGCTGCCCATGGCGGCTGCCGCGCCGGGCGGCCCGGTGCCGGTGGCGGCTCCGGCGGGCCGTGCGCGTCCCGCCGCGGCCATGGGGCTCGGCGTCGGCGGTTCGATGCGGCAGGAGGTCTACCGGGACGACCGGCCGCTCGAGGACTGGGCGGAGCAGCCCGCCGGGCGGGTGTTCGTGCACCTGGTGACGCCTCCGGAGTGGCGCCGCATCACCGGCGAGGCTCCCCCGCCGTCGCCCGTGAACCGTGCGGAGTACACCAAGGCCGGACTGCCCTGGTACGAGTACTACGACCAGGATGCGGGGGATCTCACACCCACGGACACGCTGGAGGGCGTGAAACCGGTCGGCGACTGGCTCGGCGACGACCACGAGCCCTGGCAGGATCCGGCGCCGCAGCAGGTCAATCCGCTGAAGGACGCGCCGGGCAAGCCGGTCGAGGACGGCGACTGGTAAGCCCGCGGATATTGCACCCTGCGCAACGGCTGTTGCCGTTCTTGCGCGCACCCGCAAGAGCGGGTCATGGTGGCTTGTCACGATCGAGGCGAGCGACCACCTGAGGTGTGGACATGGGCAGTGGGACAGGAGCGGCGGGCGGCGGCTGGAGCAGGCGCCGTCTCGTCGGCGCGCTCGCGGGAGCGGCCGCGGTGACGGCACTGCCGGCACCCGCGCCACCCAAGAACGCGGCCGCCCACACCACCGCGACGCCCGACAGTGCGGCGCCCGCCGCCGAGCAGCCTTCCGCCGAGCCCTCCGTCCCGCACCCGGCCAGGAAGCCCGCCGGCCCCCAGCCGCTCTACCTCGGCACCTACACCACCGTCGAGGGCGGCGGCACGGGCGTCGGCCTCGCCACGTACGACCCCACGTCCGGCCGTATCAGTGGAACCGGAACCCTGACGGGCATCGTCAACCCGTCGTATCTCGCGCTCCACCCGGACCGCCGCACGCTGTACACGGTGAACGAGCACGACGACGGCGCCGTGACCGCCGTACGCCTCGCCGACCGCAAGATCCTGGGTGCCCGTAGCACCGGCGGGGCGGGACCCTGCCACCTCTCCGTGCATCCGAGCGGCCGTTGGCTGCTGAGCGCCAACTACACGTCGGGCAGTGTGGCCGTGCACCCGATCGACAAGTCGGGAGCGCTGGGCGAGCGCACGGAGGTGGTCACGCACTCGGACCCGGCCCCCGGACCGGGCCAACAGGGCCCGCACGCCCACCAGTTCATCACCAGCCCCGACGGCGGCCATGTGCTCGCCGTCGACCTGGGCACGGACACCGTCTACACCTACCGCCTGGACGAGCCCCGGGGCACCCTCACCGAGGTCGGGCAGGCGCACACCCGGCCCGGTGCAGGTCCGCGCCATCTCACCTTCCACCCCGGCGGACGGCACGCCTATCTGGCCAACGAGGTCGACAACACGGTCGCGGTCTGCACGTACGAGGGCGCCACGGGACGTCTGACGGTCGGCGAGCCGCAGTCCACGGGCTCGGGCCCGGGAACCAACTACCCGGCGCAGATCCTGGTGACCGCGAACGGCTCCTACGCCTATCTCGCCAACCGCGGCGACAACAGCCTCGCGCGCTACGCCGTCGAGGCGGACGGCGCCCGGCTGCGGCTGCTCGGCACGGTGCCGGTGTCCGGTGACTTCCCGCGCCAGATCGCCTTCTCGCCGGACGGGACACTGTTGTTCGCGGCGAACCAGAAGTCCGGCACGGTCAGTGTCTTCCACGTGGACGGCAAGAGCGGTGACCTGCGGCTCGCGGGCGAGCCGTTCGCCTCACCCGTCGCCGTCTGTGCGCTGCCGCTGTAGGGCGCGCGGGCAGGAGGCGGTGCCGGCCTGCGTGAGCAGGGCGTGCATGCGTTCGGTGAGCTGTCCGACGTCGTCGGCGGGTGCATGGAAGGGCAGTCGTACGTCGCCGTGGGCTCGGCTGCGTTCGATGCGCAGCGTCAGTCCGTGCCGGTCGACGGCGACGGGCTGGACGCGGACCGCGCCGTGGAGACTGGCGTGGTCGACGAGCCGGGTGAGCCGCTCGACGGCGTCGGGGTGGCAGTCGGCGAGATGGGTGAGCAGGTGTGCCTCGGCGAGGGCGAGCGGGTCGGGTTCGGCGGCGGCGAATTCGTCGAGGTCGACGACCACCGCGCCGGACGACTGCCGCAGCACGATCCGGGTGGCCCGGAAGGCCAGGTGGCCGTCCTCGGGGAGGAAGTACCCGGCGAGCCAGAGCCGGGCGCGGATCCGGTGGCGTACCGGGACGGGCGCGACGTCGGCGAACTCCAGCACCGCATGGGGTTCTCCGCGGGGTGCGCAGATCGCGGCCGCGAGCAGGGCGCTGTCCTCGCGCACGTGCAGCAGCACCCGGCCGTTCTCGTCCACGCTGTGCGCGCCGACGAACTCCTCGCGCCCGCCGTCCGCGGTCACCGCGCAGGACCAGGCGGCCGCGAGTACCGACCGGGCCCGTTCGGCCGCGGCAGGCGCGGCCGTCCAGTTGGGGCTGTCACCCATCCCAAACCTCCTTAGGTAAGCCTTGCCTAACCTATCGAAGATCGGGGTGTACGCCAACCACGGGGTGGCCGAAGCGTGTGCGTCTCAGGGTGCGATGACGCCCAGCAGCGCCCGGGCGCACAGGTCGCGCACCTGTTCCCGGGTCAGATCCGAACCCCGCAGCCACTCCAGGCAGACGGCCGTGGTGAAGGCCAGCCAGCCGCGGACGGCCAGCTTGAGGTCGGGGCGCTGCTGTGCGACCGGGCCGAGTTCGGGGTCGGCGGCGAGCGTGGCCAGGATCTGCCGCTCCTGGGCGGCCAGTGCTCGCTGGTAGACCCGGCGGATGGCCTGGTCCCCCGCCGCGTCCGCACGGTGGAAGGCGCGGAAGCCGTGCGCGTGGGTGTGCACGTACTCCAGGAAGATGTCGAGTCCGGCGGCGAGCTGTTCGCGGGCCGGGACACCGGGCACGGCCGCCGTCATCTGCAGCATCCGCTCGCTCTGCCGCTCGACGACCGCGGCAAAGAAGTCCCGCTTGGTCGGGAAGTAGTGGTACAGCAGCCCGCGCGAGACACCGGCGATCTCGGCGACCTGCTCGATCCACACCTCGTCGTACGGGCTCTCCGAGAACAGCCGCGCCCCCACCGCCAGCAGCTGCTCCCTGCGCTCCTCGGTGCTGAGCCGGCGGCGCGTGCGCTCGCCCTGGTTTGCGGCCATGCCCGCACTTTACTTGACGTCGGTTCAACAGCGGGATCAGACTGGACCCACTATTGAACCCACGTACAACAGATGCTCCGAGCAGCTGTACGACAGCTCGACCTGCCGCTGATTCAAGGGAGAACGCGTCATGGCGGAGACGACGTCAGGGGCCGGACCGGCGACACAGGCCGCGCTTCCCAAGGGTTTCCGGGGCGCCGAACAGGGCTGGCCCGAGCTGCACCGCATTCCGCATCCCCCGCACCGGCTCCCCCTGCTCGGCGATGTGCTCGGCGCCGACCGGCGCGCGCCCGTCCAGGACTCCATGCGCTACGCACGGCAGCTCGGGCCGATCTTCCGGCGCAAGGCGTTCGGCAAGGAGTTCGTGTTCGTGTGGGGCGCCGAGCCGGCCGCCGACATGGCGGACGAGTCGCGCTTCGCCAAGCACGTCGGTCTCGGGGTCGCCAATCTGCGGCCGGTCGTCGGGGACGCGCTGTTCACGGCGTACAACCACGAGCCGAACTGGCAGCTGGCACACGACGTCCTGGCCCCGGGCTTCAGCCGGGAGGCCATGGAGGGCTACCACCCGATGATGCTGGCGGTGGCCGAGCGACTGACCGACCACTGGGACCGCGAGCTGGCGGCGGGCCGGGCGGTGGACGTGCCCGGTGACATGACCAAGCTGACGCTGGAGACGATCGCACGCACCGGGTTCGGGCACGACTTCGGTTCCTTCGAGCGGCCCCGGCTGCATCCGTTCGTGACCGCGATGGTGGGCACCCTGACATACGCCCAGCGTCTGAACACGGTGCCGTCGCCGCTGGCGCCGTTCCTGCTGCGCAGTGCCTCGCGCCGCAACGAGGCCGACATCGCGTATCTCAACCGCACCGTCGACGACCTGGTCCGGGCCCGTCGCGCGTCCGGCGAGGGCGGGGACGGGGATCTGCTGGACCGCATGCTGCAGACGGCCCACCCCGACACCGGGGAGCGGCTGTCCGCCGAGAACGTGCGCCGCCAGGTCATCACCTTCCTGGTGGCCGGCCACGAGACGACCTCGGGCGCGCTCTCCTTCGCCCTCCACTACCTCTCCCGGCACCCCGAGATCGCGGCCCGCGCCAGGGCCGAGGTGGACGCCGTCTGGGGCGATGCGGCCATGCCCGGCTACGACCAGGTGGCCAAGCTGCGGTATGTGAGGCGGGTGCTGGACGAGGCGCTGCGGCTGTGGCCGACCGCTCCGGCATTCGCCCGGGAGGCCCGCGAGGACACCGTGCTGGCCGGGGACCATCCGATGCGGCGGGGCGCCTGGGCGCTGGTCCTCACCGCGATGCTGCACCGCGACCCGGACGTGTGGGGCAGCGACGCGGAGCGGTTCGACCCGGACCGCTTCGACCCGAAGGCCGTACGGTCCCGGGCCCCGCACACCTTCAAGCCGTTCGGAACGGGAGCGCGGGCGTGCATCGGGCGGCAGTTCGCGCTGCACGAGGCCACGCTGGTGCTCGGCCTGCTGCTGCGCCGCTACGACCTGCGGCCCGACCCCGGCTACCGGCTGAAGGTGACCGAGCGGCTCACGCTGATGCCGGAGGGGCTGCGGCTGCACCTGGAGCGGCGCAGCGTCACCGCCGGGGTCTCTTCCGCGGAGGCCCTGGACGAGGATCCGTCAGGGCTGCGCTGTCCAGTGCACGGGGCGCGTGACTGAGTCCGGCAGCCGGGTGCCGGCGCTGCCGCGGGCGGCGTTGAGCTGGGGCTGGGTGAGGAAGAAGGCGCCGGTCAGGTCGGCGTCGGTGAGATCGGCGTCGCGCAGGTCGGCGCCGATCATGTCCGCGCTGCGCAGGTCGGCTCCGGTCAGGTCGGCGGCTATGAGGTAGGCCCCGCGAAGGTTCACACCGCGCAGGTCGGCGCCCTTGAGGCGGGCGCCCATCAGGTCGGCGCCGCGGCGGTCCTTCTTGCGGCCGCGGGCTCCGGTACCGGCGCGTACCAGCTCGCTGGTCTTCAGCAGGAGCACGTTCACGTCCTGCCGGTGCGCGCCCACATCCAACGCGGCCAGCTGCTCGGGGGTTTGGCGGGTGAGCTCCTCGGTTTTCTCCAGGGCGCGGCGCAGATCGGCGTGGACGGGGCGGGCCGGGGGCAGGGCAAGGGCCTCGGTGAGGTACCAGAGCAGTTCGTGCAGCTGCCGTACGACCGGGAACACGTCGAACATGCGCCGGGCGTCCGCCCGCGAGCCCGTGCGCCAGTCCTGTCCGCCGAAGGTGACCTGCGAGACCTTCTGGCCCGCGCCGAAGCAGTCGTAGACCGTGCAGCCGCTGAAGCCCTGCTGCCGCAGCCGGGCGTGGATGCCGCAGCGGTGATCCTCCCGCAGGTTCGGGCAGGGCGTGCCGGCTTGTTTGTCGATCGCGAAGTCGGTGGAGGCGGCGAACGGCAGGGCGACACAGCAGAGACCGAAGCAACGCTCGCAGTCGCCGCGCAGCTCGGCCCGGTCGGCTGTCTGATCTGGCATGACGCCAAGCCTAACCGGGCGCGCCGGACCACTGTCGGTGGCCGTACGTACAGTCGTCGTATGGCGCTTTCACGCGAAGAACGGGAAGGTTTCCTTGCTGAGCCGCACGTGGCCGCGCTGGGTGTCGCCGCCGGTGACGACCGCGGGCCGCTGGTGGTGCCGATCTGGTACGCCTACGAGCGCGGCGGACTGCCGTGGATCCTCACCGGAGCGGACTCCCGGAAGATGACCCTGATCAGGGCGGCGGGCCGCTTCAGTCTGATGGTCCAGCGCACGGAGCCGACGACCAGGTACGTCTCGGTCGAAGGACCGGTCGCCGAGGTGGCCGAGGGAAGCGGCGCGCTCCACCGTGAGATGGCCGGGCGCTATCTGTCGGGGGCGGCACTCGACGAGTTCGTGGCCTTTGCCGAGGACGAACTCGCCGATCACGTCGTGGTGCGTATGCGGCCGGAGCACTGGTTCGCCGCGGATCTGGGCACGGTCGGATGACGATCCGCGGCTGCCCCTGGTAGCCCGCAGAGCGACGGTCAGCCGGACAGCAGCGCTCGCTCCCATTGCTCCTCGCGCTCTTCGATGTATTCCGCATCCCCACGCCACGCGTCCCCGTGTCCCTCCGCCCAGAGTCTCGCCCACGGTTGATGTCCCCGGTCCGACTGGTCTCGCAGGAAGTCGTGCATGGCTCGGGTGCGGCGTCCCAGCATCGGTACGAGGGTGCGCCGTTCGGTCTCGTCGAGTCCGTAGGCGTGGGCGAAGAGGCGCAGGCGGGCGGCGGCGTCGGGGGTTCGCCAGTCGGGATGAGCGGACAGCGGCACGAAGCCGCGGATGGCGTAGGCGACGTCCCAGAGGCGAGAGCCGGGGGCGGCCGTGTCCCAGTCGATGAAGGACCACTCCTCCTCACCGCCGACCACGAGGTTCCACGGCGCCAGGTCCTGGTGAGCGATGATGTCGGCGCCCTCCGCGGGAACCAGCACCTGCCAGCGGGCGTCGGGCGGCGGCGTGAACCCCTTTACGGCGTCGTGGAAGTCCCGGACCAGCCGGGCCACGCGGACCAGCCCCGCTGTCGGCTCCACCAGGGCGAACCGGTCGGGCCAGATCACGCGGCCCGGCACGAAGGTCAGCACCTCGCGCCCCTGGTCGTCGATCCCAAGGGGGCGCGGGGCCGCATGGAAGCCGGCCTCGTGCAGGTGCGTGAGCAGAGCATGCACCGCGGGTGTCCAGGGACCTGCTGGCCGGCGCACGGTGTCGCCGATGCGGACGACGCCGTCGCTGACGTTTCCGCCCGACAGCGGCTGTTCGTCCCCGTGCGCTGATCTCTCCTCAACTCCCATGAGGCAAGTGCGCCTTGACAAATCGGTTTTGTCAAGGCGCACTTGCCTCATGACTCTTCCCGATCTGGACGGCCTCATCGCCGAAGTGGACCGCACATGCGCCAACGCCCACCGCCCCGGTGACCAGGAGCAGCCCGACTGGCTGGCCCTGCTGACCGCCGCCGCCACCATATCCGGCCAACTCCAGGCGCTGGCGGACGATTTGGTCGAGGACTACGTGGAGCACTGCCGGATGCACGGCGTGTCGTGGACGGACATCGGGTCGGCCTTGGGCGTGACCCGGCAGGCCGTGCAGCAACGTTTCCAGGCCCCGCACAAGCGCTACAGTCCCGAGACGATGACCGAGGACCTCCGGCGGGCGATGAGCCACGTCAAGGCGGCGGCTGTGCAGCACCGCAACAACTACATCGGGACCGAGCACCTGTTGTGGGGGCTGACCGCGGAGGACAACAGCGCCACCCGGCTACTGCAGGAGTCCGGCGTGTCGGCGGAGGTCGTCCACCGCTCGGTCGGCGGCCGGCTGAGCATGGGGGCCTCGCAGGCGGCCGAGCGGATCGCCTGGACGCCGTACTCGCGCAAGGCGATCGCGCTGGCCGAGGCACGCGTCGAGCAGACCGGATCGCAACTGATCGACTGCGCCGACCTGCTGGTGGGGCTGGCGCAGGTCGGGCGTGGAGTCGCCTCCCTGGTCCTCGCGGAAAACGGCTTCGGTGAGCGGCGGTCATGACCCCACCCGCCTGCTCCGTTTCGGGGCGTGGTGACGTGCGGCTTCGGTGTTCTCGATCTTCTCGGCCTTCTCGGCCTTCTCGGCCTTCTCGGCCTTCTCGATGTTCTCGATGTTCTCGACCAGCTTCGCGATCTTCGCCTGCTTCGCCTTGATTCCGCGGGCTATGAGCCTCAGGTGAGCCGACGACTCGGGCACGGTCGACTCGAACTCCGCCAACCGGCGTCGTTCGAGGGCGAGTTCGGTCCGGAGGCGCGCAGCCCGGTCCGGCGGGGCGGGCGGGATCTGGCCGTTGAAGATCACGTTGTACTTGGGGCGCTCTGTCCAGACGGCCTCGCGTTCGGCTGCCTCCGCGTCGGCCGGGTACGCGATCCGTATCCCGACGACCTGCGACGCCCACGGCTGCTCCCGCAGGTGCGTGCGCACGCGGGTGAGCGGGGCGATCGAGATGCCGACGTACAGCAGGCCTTCCAGGCCGTACAGCCGGTACAGCGCCGTGCGGCCCGCGGTGTGCAGACTGCCCTCCTCGTCGAACAGGCCACGCAGGAACTGCGAATCGACGTCGGCCATGACCCGGCCCCCTTCGGCTCGACGCGCACCGCTTGTCCATGTCCCACGCTCCCACGCGGGTGTGACAGAGACTCCGCTGCGGATCCCGCCGAAAACGACCTGTGGGAAACCGAACCTCACCGATGAGTTTCCGGCGCTGTGGGGGTCTCCTCATTCAACGGAAAACAAGCTCGGCTATCACAGATACGAGCCCACTTCAGGCGGGAGCCAGACGGATCGAGGAGAGAGATCATGTGCAGTCACCGGCCGACGTGCCCCACCTCAGACAGCCCGGACCACCACAGCGCCGTGATCGTGTCGGCCCATCCCGAACAGGGCTGGAGCCTGCTGTGCAACGGGACGATCGTGTTCGACGACACCGGTGAACTGCTGCCGGACGGGCGGGTCGTGGACCCGCACCGCACCCTCCGTCCGCTGGCCGTGGCCGCCTGACCCTCAGTCGAACGCGCCGAGGTGCAGGCGGGCGAGCCGCTGCGGGTCGGCCAGGATGTGCAGGGCCACGATCCGGCCGTCGGCGACGGTGACACCCATGACCGACAGCGGCCGGCCCTCGGGCGCGTTGACGACGCCGATCTCCCCGTTGACCAGCACCACCCGCGCGAACTGCGCGAACTGCCGGAACAGCAGTGCCTGTTCGGCCACCGGCTTCGCCCCGCGCACCAGCTTGGACGCGGCTGCGCCCCCGACCAGCGCACCGGAGTCGGCCCGCAGCACCACGTCGGGATGCAGGACCGCGACCAACGCCTCGAAGTCACCGGCGCGGGCGGCCGCCATGAAGGCGTCGACGACCTGCCGCTGTCTGCCGAGGTCGGGTTCCGAGGACGGGGTGGCGCCCTGCACGCGGCGCCGGGCCCGGCTGGCCAGCTGTCTGGTCGCCGCCGAACTGCGCTCCACGATCGGCGCGATGTCGTCGAACGGCACGGCGAACATGTCGTGCAGCACGAACGCCAGCCGCTCGGCGGGCTCCAGGGTCTCCAGGACCACCAGCAGCGCGAGCCCCACCGAGTCGGCCTGCAGCACCTCCTGCTCGGGGTCGATCTGCGACAGGGGCCTGATCACGGGATCGGGCACGAACGTCTCGTCGATGGGATCCTCGCGACGCGAGGCCCGGGAGCGCAGCATGTCGAGACAGACCCGTCCGACCACGGTGGTCAGCCAGCCGCCCAGGTTGTGAATGCCGTCCGCATCACTGCGGCTCAGCTTCAACCAGCTCTCCTGGACGGCGTCCTCCGCCTCGGCAACCGAACCGAGCATGCGATAGGCGACCGCTTTCAGGTGGCCCCGGTGCTCCTCGAACCGGTCGGCCAGTGCTTCCGTGCCGTTCATGTGCTCCCCCATATTCGTCGGCTGTGCCTATCGGCTGAAGACCTCGAACGCGACCGCCGGCCGGCCCCCGAACCGCTCCCCCGTCGCCGTGGCGTTCGCCGTCAGGAATCCGCGGACGTATGTCTCGGGGTCCTCATCGGTCAGCGCCTCGATGTAGCTGCGGTGTTCGAGCAGCGAGTGCACCGCGCGCTCCAGTCCGGCCGTGGCGTCCGCCGCGTGTGTGGGCGAGGCGGAGCCTGCGACGGCGACCCAGCGGACGCCGTTCCAGGGCTCCAGGCCCTGTTCGACGAGTTCGGGGAAGATCCACCGGTTGCCGGCGTCGCCCGCCGCATCGAGCACGGCGCGGCCGACGGCCACGTGGTCCGGGGTGTTCCACGCGATGCCGCCCCAGGTGTCCCGGTGGTTGAGGGTGATCACCAACTCGGGTCGGTGCCGGCGGATCGCGGCGGCGATGTCGCGGCGCAGGGCGGTGCCGTACTCGATCACGCCGTCCTTGTGGTCGAGGAACTCCACCTGCGTCACCCCCACCACGGCCGCGCTCGCCCGCTGCTCCCGCTCACGCAGCGGACCGCATTTCGCGGGCTCCAGTGTGTCGATGCCCGCCTCGCCGCGACTGGCCAGTACGTAGACGACCTCGCGGCCCTCGTCGGTCCAGGCGGCGACGGCCGCCGAGCACCCGTACTCGAGGTCGTCCGGGTGCGCGACGACGGCGAGGGCTCGCTGCCAGTCGGCAGGCATGGGCTGCAACTCGGTGATCTTCGGCTCGGTCATGGTCGAAGACTAGTGCGTGACGCCGACATCACTCCCGGTGATTCTCATGCCTCGTCACGCGTCAGCGCCAGCAGCCGGTCCAGCACCCGCGGCCCGCCCGCACGCACGCCGTCGTGCTCGAACTCGTCGGTCACCCAGGTCCGCAATCCGCGGATGGTGCGCGCCGTCTCGAGAGCATGGGCCGTGTCGACGTACATGTCGTCGTGGTAGACCGCCGCCGCCACCGGGACCTCGTTGGCGGCGAGGCGCACGGGGTCGTAGAGGGACGGCCAGTCGGTGCGGGCGGCCAAGAGGTCGGCGGTCTCGCGCAGGGGGCGCAGCGCCGGGTCGCAGTCGAACATCCAGGGGTGGATGGACTCGCCGGTGAACAGGAGCGGGCCATCGCCCGCGAGCGTCTTCGCGGCGTCGAACTGCGGGAACTCGGCGCGGACGCGTTCGGCGGACCAGGCGGTGGGGCGCTCGCCCTGGCCGTAGATCGCCTCGTGGACGAGGGCGTAGAGGGGGTGGCTCGCATACGACAGGAGGCCCTGGACCTCCTCCTGGAACGCGTCGGAGAGGGCCGGGCCCTGCGGGGTGCGGACGAAGGCGTGTTCCAGGAGGTAGTGCAGGCGGTGGCTGCCCTCGCTGCCGCCGAGGACGATGCCGAGGGACTGGAAGGCCTCGGCGGTGAGGCGGTAGCCGCCGGGGAGGGTGACCTCGTGGGTGAGGAGGTGGTCGGCGATGCGGCGGGCGCGCTCGACGTCCTGCGGGTAGCGGGCGTAGTGGGCGGTGACCTTGCGTTCGATGCGGGGGTAGGCGGCGCGGTAGACGTCGTCGGCGTGCGCGTCGAGGGAGGGCAGGCCGCCGGTGATCACGGCGGCGGTCAGGCCTTCGGGGGCGGTGGAGAGGTAGTTCACCGTGCAGAAGCCGCCGAAGCTCTGGCCGAGGACCGTCCAGCGGGCGCCGCCGGTGACCTGGGCGCGGATCGCCTCGCAGTCGCGGACGATCGCGTCGGCGCGAAAGTGCGCCAGGTAGTCGGCCTGTTGGGCGGGTCCGCCGCGCAGCGGGAGGGTCTGGCGGTTGGCGGGGGTGGAGTGGCCGGTGCCGCGCTGGTCGAGGAGGAGGACGCGGTACTCCTTGAGGGCGCGGCCCAGCCAGGACTGCCTGCCCACGAAGCGGTTGGCGCCGAAGCCGGGGCCGCCCTGGAGGTAGACCAGCCAGGGCAGGTTCTGCTGGGCCTTGTCGCTCGCGACGACCTCACGGGCGTAGAGCTCGATCGTCTCCCCTGCCGGGTCGTCGTGGTCGAGGGGCACGGTGAAGTGGCGGTCGGTGAGGACGACGCCGGGCTGGCGGTAGGTGGCGGTCAACGGGTCTCCAGGGACGGACGGGTTTCGGGCCGCGTCCCACTTCACCACATGTTCGTCCGGCGGCGGACCCCTGGGATCATGAAACTTACTGACCGGGCGATCAGCGGGCGGACAGGCTGGAGCGTCGTACGACGAGCTCCGGCTGGAGTACGACACGCCGGTGCTCGTGCCGCTTCGTCCCGGTCTCCGCCTCCGTCTCCTCCAACAGCAGCTCGGCGGCCAGGGCGCCCATGGTGACGGCGGGCTGGCGTACCGAGGTGAGCGGGACGGCCGCGGCGGCGGCGAACTCGATGTCGTCGTAGCCGACGATGGCGAGGTCGTCGGGGACCGTTATGCCGGCCGCGTACATGGCCTGCAGGACGCCGAGGGCGAGGAGGTCGTTGGCGCAGAAGACGGCGGTGGGGCGGTCGGCGAGGCCGAGGAGACGGGCGCCGGCGTCCCGGCCGGCCGCCACGTCGAGCCGCTCGGTGGGCAGTTCGCGCAGGCAGTCCGGTCCGAGGCCGGCCTCGGCGAGGGCGTTCAGGGCACCGGTGCGGCGGTCGCGGACCTGGTTGAGGCCGGGCGGGCCGCTGACGTAGGCGATGGTGCGGTGACCGGCGTCGACGAGGTGGCGCACGGCCAGGGCGCCGCCCGCCACGTCGTCGACGGAGACGGAGCACTCGGTGGTGCCCTCGGCGACCCGGTCGACGAGGACGAAGGGGATGTTGTGCCGGCGGAACGTCTCGATGTTCCGGCCGGTCGCGTCGGCGGGGGTGAGCAGCACGCCGCGCACCCGCTGCTCGGCGAAGAGCGAGAGGTACTCGGCCTCCTCGCCCGCGCTCTGGGCGCTGTTGCAGACCATGACACCGAGGCCGGCATCGCGCGCGGCACGCTCGGCGCCGCGCGCGACGTCCACGAAGAACGGGTTGCCCATGTCCAGGACGAGCAGCCCCATGATCCGGCTGCGGCCCGCGCGCAGCTGGCGCGCGGACTCGCTGCGGACGTAGCCGAGCCGGTCGATCGCGGACAGCACCCGGGCCCGGGTCTCCGTGGCGACCGTGTCCGGACGGTTGATCACGTTCGACACCGTGCCGACGGAGACTCCGGCGGCGCGGGCGACGTCCTTGATACCCACCGACTGGCTCATCGGGCAGGGACCTCCAGGGGGACGTTGTTCGGCCGGAAGGCCTTCACATTACCGTCATCATCCGACGCATCAGGCCCGGTCACGCGGGCAGAGCGAAGTCGACGACGTGGAGGGCCGAGGGGGTCGTACCGCTCGACTTCTCCTGGTACATGAACGACAGGACGTTGTCCGCCTTGACGCGCAGCTCGTCGATCACGACCTCGCCGAAGGCGTTCAGTTCGCTGCCGTCGTACAGCAGCGTCCAGTCCGTGTATCCGGAGGCCTTCGAGGCGCCGGCGATACGGCCGAAGGGGAAGATCGCGTAGGCGTTGTCGTACTTGTCCATGATCAGCTTGGTGCGCTGGCTGGAGTTGAGTGCGACGGGGATCTCGGTCTTCTGCCAGGTGCCGGAGGAGTTCTTGCGGACGTGGAAGGCGCGGCCGTTGGCGGTGCGGTCGGCGACGTAGTTGGCGGTGCACTGGCCGAAGCGGCCGGGAACATAGCTGATGATCGCGTGCGGGAGGCCGGAGGAGTCGGTGAACTGGCTCTCCTGGTTCATCAGCGAGTGGTCGGGGTTGAGCGAGTCGACGACCAGTCCGCCGTCGGTGACGGCCACCGTGTCGGAGCTGCCGGTCGTGCCGACGACGGTGCCCGCGTCATTGCGCCAGGTACGGCCGCGGTCGGTCGAGTAGACGTAGCCGGTGTCGTGGTTGGTGATGCCGCCGCTGTTGCACATCACGGCGGCGTTCTGCTCGCGCCAGGTGAAGAAGGAGTGCAGCCGGCCGTTGACGTCGTAGTCGATGCCGTGCAGGTACATGTTGCGGGCGGTCGACGAGCCGTGCGAGCTGGTGTAGGTGCCCGTGGAGCTGGACCACTCCCCCAGTGCCGTCCACGTCGAACCGTCGTACTCGGCAAGGGCGTTGCGGCCGTTGCCGGAGATCCCGACCCGGTAGCTGAGCTGCAGCCTGCCCTCGGGGGTCGAGACGAACTGGGGGTAGGTGAACTGGGAGGTGAGCGCGAGGCCGTCGAGCGAGGTCTGCACTGCGCCGAAGACGGACGACGTCCAGGACGTGGTCGCCGGGTTGTCGAGGAGGCCGGCGATCGACTTCACGTAGAAGTAGCCGTCGCTGTGGGAGTCCATGTTGAGGTGCAGACGGCCGTCGACCTTGGAGACGCCCATGGAGATGACGTTGTGGGAGTCGCTGGTCTTGAGGACATGGGGCAACGTGACGGTCGACCAGCTGCTCCCGCCGAGCACGCGACGGCCGACCACGGCGTTACCCGTCGAGGTGTACCAGGCGGCGTACTGGTAGCCCTTGTACGTGAACAGGCCGTTCTTCTGGAACGAGTTGTTGTTGACCAGGCCGTCGTAGGAGACGAAGAAGACGGCCGTCGCGTCGAGTCGGGTGGTGCCCTTCTTGGTGACGGAGGGGCCCGGGTCGGCGGCCCGTGCGGTTCCGGCACCGAGGACGGGGGCCGCCGCCGCGCTGAGCATGGCGCCGGCCAGCAAGGTGCGTCGTCTCATCTCAGGGGACTCCATTGTCGTACGAGAGCGGGAGGGGAGGTGTGCCGGGGAGATGTCAGGCGAGGTGGAAGACCTCGGTGAGCGGTTTCATGGCCTCGTCGGGCCGGGCGCCGTCCAGCGACTCGAAGAAGGGCGCCATCTCGGCCTGCCAGCGGGCGTTGACCTCGGTGGCCTCCATGCCGGCGATCGCGGCGTCGAAGTCCTCGGTCTCCAGGTAGCCGACGAGCAGGCCGTCGTCGCGCAGGAAGAGGGAGTAGTTGTGCCAGCCGGTGGCGGAGAGTGCCTCGATCATCTCCGGCCACACGGTGGCATGGCGTTCGCGGTACTCGGCGAGCCGGTCCTCGCGGACCTTGAGGAGGAAACAGACGCGCTGCATGAAGTACCAGCTCCCGCAGGGGTGGAAGGGCTCAGAAGTTGAACTGGTCGATGTTCTTGGCGTTGAACACGGTCGGCTTGCCGAGGGTGATCACGCCGTCCTTGCCGATGGTGTACTCGGTGGAGCCGGCCTTGAAGGTCTCGCCCTCCTTGCCTGTGATCTGACCGGAGGCCAGCGCAACGGCGGTACGGGCGGCGAGGTCGCCCAGCTTGGACGGGTCCCACAGCTCGAAGCCCTCGACGGTGCCGTTCTTGACGTACTTGCGCATGTCGTTCGGGGTGCCGAGACCGGTCAGCTTGACCTTGCCCTTGTACTTGGAGCCGGACAGGTACTGGGCGGCCGCCTTGATACCGACGGTGGTCGGGGAGATGATCCCCTTCAGGTTCGGGTACTGCTGGAGCAGGCCCTGGGTCTGCTGGAAGGACTGCTGGGCGTCGTCGTTGCCGTAGGCGACCTTGACCAGCTTGATGTTCTTGTACTTCGGGTCCGCCAGCTCCTTCTTCATGAAGTCGATCCACACGTTCTGGTTCGTCGCGGTCTGCGCGGCGGACAGGATCGCGATCTCACCCTTGTAGCCGATCTGCTGGGCCAGCAGCTGGACTTCGGTACGGCCCAGGTCCTCGGCGGAGGCCTGCGAGACGAACGCGTTGCGGCAGTCGGGCTTGGTGTCGGAGTCGTAGGTGACGACCTTGATGTTGTTCTTCATGGCCTGCTTGAGCGCGGTGCACAGGGCGCCCGGGTCCTGCGCGGACACGGCCATCGCGTTGACCTGCTGCTGGGTGAGCGTGTTGACGTAGGAGACCTGGCCGGCGGTGTCGGTGGCGCTGGAGGGGCCGACCTCCTTGTACTTGCCGCCCAGCTCGGCGAGGGCCTTCTCGCCGCCCTTGTCGGCGGAGGTGAAGTACGGGTTGTTGACCTGCTTGGGCAGGAACCCGACGGTCAGGCCCTTCTTGAGGGCGGCGTTGGGGTCGGCCTTGGCGGTGGAAGTGGCACCCGCGTCGTCGCTCTTGGAGTTGTTCTTGGTGGTGCCGCCACAGGCGGTCAGCGCCAGGGCGAGGGAGGTTCCGGCGGCGAGCGCCGCACAGGCACGGCGGAGGGATGACTTGCGCATGACGGTTTCCTTTTGACGAAGGTGAGTACGACGCGCCCTTCAGGGGCGCGGCGCTGTGTTGGACATGCGGCTACCGCCGCGTGGGCGCGACCAGCCACACACGGCCCGCAGCCTGCGAACGACCTATCCGGCTGAGCGTGCCGCCCTCGCCAGTCCGATCTGCCTCGCCACCCTGGGACCGAGAACGGAGATCACGAGCAACACGCCGGTGACGACGATCTGCGACTGCGCCGAGACATTGAGCAGGCTCATCACGTTCTGCAGCGCGCCGAGGAGGAAGACTCCCGCGATCGCGCCGCCGAGCGTGCCCTTGCCGCCGTCGAAGTCGATGCCGCCGAGCAACACCGCGGCGACGACGGAGAGTTCGAGACCGGTGGCGTTGTCGTAGCGGGCGCTGGCGTAGTGCAGCGCCCAGAAGATCCCGGTGAGCGAGGCCATCAACCCCGTCACCGTGAACAGGATCAGCTTGTGCCGCCTGACGCGGATGCCGGCGAACCGCGCGGCCTCCTCGTTCGCGCCGATCGCGAACAGGGAGCGTCCGAACGGGGTGGCGTGCAGGACGACCACCGCGAGGGCAAGCAGGGCCAGGAAGGGCAGGAAGGCCTGCGGGATGAAGGTGTTCCCGATGCGTCCGGACGCGAAGTCCAGGTACTGGGTGGGGAAGTCGGTCACCGCGTCGGAGCCGAGCACGATCTGTGCGATGCCCCGGTAGGCGGCGAGGGTGCCGATGGTGACGGCGAGGGAGGGCAGCCCGAGCCGGGTGACGAGGAGCCCGTTGACGAGCCCGCACACCACACCGAGCAGCAGGCACAGCGGGATGATCGTCTCGATGGCCATGCCGTCGTTCCACAGTTTGCCCATCACGGCGCCCGAGAGGCCGGCCGTCGAGGCGACGGACAGGTCGATCTCACCGGAGACGACGAGGAGCGTCATGGGCAGGGCGATCAGGGCGATCGGCAGGGTGTTGCCGATCAGGAACGACAGGTTCAGGGCGTTGCCGAACCCGTCGACCGTACTGAACGACAACAGCAACAGGACGACCAGGAGCGCGCCGACGACCGTGTCCCAGCGGACCGCGCGCGTCAGTGACTCAGGCATGGCGGGCGTTCCTCTTCTTCAGGGCGGAGGCCACGCGCAGCGCGACGACCCGGTCGACCGCGATGGCGAGGATGAGCAGGATGCCGTTGATGGCGAGCACCCACACGGAGCTGACGCCGAGGGCGGGCAGCACGCTGTTGATGGAGGTCAGCAGCAGGGCACCGAGCGCGGCTCCGTACACGCTCCCGGAGCCGCCGGTGAAGACGACGCCGCCGACCACGACCGCGCTGACGACGGTGAGTTCGTAGCCGTTGCCGGTCCCGGAGTCGACGTTGCCGAACCGGGCCAGATACATCGCGCCCGCGAGGCCGGCAAGGCCACCGCAGAAGGTGTACGCGGCCAGGATCCGCTTGCGGACTGGGATGCCGGCGAGCCGCGCCGCCTCCGGGTTGGAGCCGAGCGCGTACAGCTCGCGTCCGCTGCCGAAGTGCTTGAGGTAGTGGGCCGTCGCCACCAGCACCGCCAGCGCGATCAGCGCCAGCCACGGCACCGCGGAGATACCGCCGGAGCCGAAGTCCACGAAGCCGCCGGGGAGGTCGGCCGCCGTGATCTGGCGGGAGCCGACCCAGATGGAGTCGACGCCGCGGATGATGTAGAGCGTGCCGAGGGTGACGACGAGGGCGGGCACCTGGCCGAGGCTGACGAGCAGGCCGTTGAGCAGGCCGAAGCCCACGCCCAGCAGCACCGCCAGCAGGATGGCGATCAGTGGGTTGCCACCGCCGTGCAGATGGTCACCGGCGGCGAAGGCGCTGATGCCGAGGGTCGAGCCGACCGACAGGTCGACGTTCCTAGTGATCACCACCAGCGACTGGCCGGTGGCGACCAGCACCAGGATGGTCGCGTTCAGCAGCAGGTCCTTGATGCCCTGCTCGGACAGGAACTCGCTGTTGCCCGCCTGGGTGATGGCGATCATCACCAGGAAGACGAGCAGGATGGCGAGTTCGCGCATCTTGAAGACGCGGTCGACGAGCCGGGTGCCGCTGGACTTGGGCACCTCGGCGACGGGGGTTTCGTCGGTAGTGGTCACCGTCATGCGGCGGCCCTCCCGGTGGCTGCGGCCATCACGGTTTCCTCGGTGGCTTCGGCGCGTGGGATCTCGGCGGTGAGGCGGCCCTCGTGCATGACGAGCACGCGGTCGGCCATGCCGAGGATCTCGGGCAGGTCGGAGGAGATCATCAGGACGGCCACGCCGTCGGCGGCCAGCTCACCGAGCAGCCGGTGCACCTCGGCCTTGGTGCCGACGTCGATGCCGCGGGTGGGCTCGTCGACGATCAGCACCCTCGGGCCGGTGGCGAGCCACTTGGCGAGGACCACCTTCTGCTGATTGCCACCGGACAGGGTGTTGACCGTGTCGGCGATCCTGGCGTACTTGACCTGGAGCTTGACGGCCCAGTCGAGGGACCGGCTGCGCTCGGCGCCGCGGTCGACGAGGCCCGCCTTCACGGTCGTACGCAGTCCGGTGAGGCCGATGTTGCGCTCGATGGACATGTCCATCACCAGGCCCTGGGCGCGCCGGTCCTCGGGAACGAGGGCCAGCCCGGCGGCCATGGCGGTGGAGGGCGCGCCGTTGGTGAGCTTGCGTCCCTGGACCTCGACCTCGCCGGCGTCCCACCGGTCGATGCCGAAGACCGCTCGGGCGACCTCCGTACGGCCGGCGCCGACGAGGCCGGCGAGGCCGACGATCTCGCCGTGCCGCACATCGAAGGAGACGTCGGTGAAGACGCCTTCCCGGGTCAACCGTCGTACGCTCAGGGCGACTTCGCCCGGCTCGACGTCCTGCTTGGGGTACAGCTCGTCGAGGTCGCGGCCGACCATGCGCCGTACGAGGTCGTCCTCGGTCATGCCCTCGATCGGCTCACTGGAGATCCAGGCCCCGTCGCGCAGGGTGGTGACCCGCCGGCAGATCTCGAAGATCTCCTCCAGCCGGTGCGAGATGAACAGGACCGCGGCGCCCTGTTCGCGCAGGGTGCGCACGACGCCGAAGAGGCGGGCCACCTCGCTGCCGGTGAGGGCGGCGGTCGGCTCGTCCATGATCAGGACGCGGGCCTCGAAGGAAAGGGCCTTGGCGATCTCGACGATCTGCTGGTCGGCAATGGACAGGCCGCGGGCCGGGCGGTCGGGGTCGAGTTCGACGCCGAGTCGCTGCATCAGGGCCAGGGTCGCCGCGTGGGTGGCCTTGTGGTCGATACGGCCGAGGGCGCGCCGGGGCTGGCGGCCCATGAAGATGTTCTCGGCGATCGAAAGGTCGGGAAAAAGCGTGGGCTCCTGGTAGATGACAGCGATGCCGGCGTCGCGGGCGTCGCCGGGCCCGTGGAAGACGACGGGCTCACCGTCGAGCAGCACCCGGCCGGCATCGGGCCGGTGCACACCGGCAAGGGTCTTGATCAGGGTCGACTTGCCCGCGCCGTTCTCTCCGGCGAGTGCGTGCACCTCACCGGGGAACAACTCCAGGGAAACGTCCCGCAGGGCGCGCACCGCGCCGAAGGACTTCGAGATGTCCTCGAGCGCCAGCACCGGGGCCGGACCCGTGTCGGACGGGTGGGTCATTAGGGGCTCCTCGACGACGCCGACAAGGGGCTCACGACGTCGTGAAAGGTTTCAACTTGGTTGCCGGGACGTTAGGCGCGTCGGCCATGTCACGTCAATGGGTGGGCCTCGAAAAAATTTCGAGAGCCCTTCGAGAGTCAGAGGTCACGGTCAGGCCACGGGCAACAGCCTCTGCCGGAATGCTTGACACCCCTGCGGGGAGCTTTAAGCTTCCCGTCCTGAATCGATTCATCCATCTGCCGTTCCGGCCAGACGTCACAGGAGCCCTCAAGTGACCGAGCTCGCCGCGGTGAAGGCCGCGCTGAAGACCCAGGCAGTCGAGACGCCGTCGTGGGCGTACGGGAACTCGGGGACCCGTTTCAAGGTGTTCGCACAGCAAGGCGTCCCCCGCACGCCACAGGAGAAGCTGGCCGACGCGGCCCAGGTGCACGCGGTCACCGGCGTGGCGCCGACCGTGGCGCTGCACATTCCGTGGGACAAGGTGGACGACTACGGTGCCCTGGCGAAGTACGCCGAGGACCACGGCGTGAAGCTGGGGGCGATCAACTCCAACACGTTCCAGGACGACGACTACAAGCTGGGCAGCATCTGCCATCCGGATGCGGCGGTGCGGCGCAAGGCGGTCGATCACCTGCTGGGATGCGTCGACATCATGGACGCCACCGGGTCCAGCGACCTGAAGCTGTGGTTCGCCGACGGCACGAACTATCCCGGGCAGGACGACCTCCGCGCCCGGCAGGACCGGCTCGCCGAAGGACTGGCCGAGGTGTACGCCCGGCTCGGGGACGGGCAGCGGATGCTGCTGGAGTACAAGTTCTTCGAACCTGCGTTTTATGCGACCGACGTGCCGGACTGGGGCACCGCGTACACACACTGCCTCAAGCTCGGCGAGAAGGCACAGGTCGTCGTCGACACCGGGCATCACGCGCCCGGCACCAACATCGAATTCATCGTCGCCACCCTGCTACGCGAGAACAAGCTCGGCGGGTTCGACTTCAACTCACGCTTCTACGCCGACGACGACCTCATGGTAGGAGCGGCCGACCCCTTCCAGCTCTTCCGGATCATGTACGAAGTCGTGCGCGGCGGCGGATACACCGACAAAGTCGCGTTCATGCTGGACCAGTGCCACAACATCGAGGCCAAGATCCCCGCCATCATCCGCTCCGTGATGAACGTCCAGGAAGCCACCGCCAAGGCACTGCTGGTCGACCGGGACGCGCTGGGGGCAGCCCAGCGGACGGGCGACGTGCTCGAAGCCAATGCCGTGCTGATGGACGCGTACAACACGGATGTACGCCCGCTGCTGGCCGAGGTCCGCGAGGAGATGGGGCTCGACCCCAATCCCATCGCCGCCTACCGCCGCTCCGGATGGGCCGAAAAGATCGTCGAGGAACGGGTCGGCGGGCAGCAAGCCGGATGGGGAGCGTGACAGCCAGCTGCTACTCGACTGCCAGATCCGGTTGTTCGCAGGCTACTGGTCAGTCGTGGCTGGTCGCGCAGTTCCCCGCGCCCCTTACGGGGCTCGTCGCGCCCGGCGCGGCAGAGCCGCACATCAATACAGCCCCGCGCCCCTCGCGGGGCTGGGCTGGTCTCGCCCGCGCGGCGAAGCCGCACATCAATACAGCCCCGCACCCCTGCCTGGGCATCTCGCCGGTGCCTTCCAGGTCCTGGTGGAGCGCTTCGTGTCTGTGGAAGACCTCCGCGCGTTCGGCGGCGGTCATCGCTTCGGTCGCCGCGGGGTCGGCGTACATCAGGATCAGGTACTTCACGCGGCCGCCTCGACAGTGGGGACCACGGACGTCGCCGCCCGGACCAGTGCGGCGGTGGCCGTCGAGCAGGACTGCTGGGGCCAGGCGATCGACAGGGTGGCCGGTGGGGCGTCCGGGACCTCGCGGTAGGCGAGGCCCTGGCGCGGGTACCGGGTGGTGACGGATTCGGGCAGCAGGGTCACGATCTCGCCCAGTTCGACGAGGGTGAGCAGCTGGGGCAGGTCGGCGATGCCGTGGCGCTCGACGATCATGTCGAGGTAGCCGGCCAGACCGTCGAGGCGGCCGGACTCGACTCCGGGGATGGCCAGGTCGGCGAGGGCGAGATGGTCGCGGGCGGCCAGAGGGTGGGTGGCCGGGAGGGCGGCCAGGCGGCGTTCGACGGTGACCGTTTCGGTGTCCAGGCCCGTGTGGTCGAAGGGTTCGTGGATCAGGGCGGCGTCCGCGTCTCCCTGGCGCAGCAGGCGGGCCTGGTCGCCCCAGCCGGACAGGCGGATCGTGACGGGGAGGGCGGCGGGCTCGGTCGCGTACCGGGCGAGGATGGGTTCCAGCAGGCCCCCGTCGCCGTCGGCCTTGAGGGCAAGGACCAGCTTGGGTTCATGGGCGGCCGCGCGCTGCGCCCGTCGGCCGGCCGCCTGCAGGGCGTCGAGCGCGATCCGGGCCTCCCCGAGCAGGACCGTGCCGGCGGGGGTCAGCTCGACTCTGTGGGTCGTGCGCTCGAAGAGGGTGACGCCCAGGTCGGCCTCTAGTTTGCGGATGGCTCGGGAGAGGGGCGGGGCGGAGATGCCCAGCCGTTCGGCGGCGCGGGCGAAGTTGAGTTCTTCGGCCACGGCGACGAAGTAGCGCAGTGATCGGGACTCCACGATCCGGCACCTCCGTTCGGTATTACCCAGAGGGTAACAAGCAGGATCCCTTCCGTCCTTCCGTCTCGCAGGGGGGCATCGCAGGATCGAAGCACGCGGTTCCCCGGTCCGTCCGGCTGGTCCATCCAGCGGCCGAAGGGTGTCAACTGCCTTTCCAGCGAGCCCTCTTGGAGCTTTTCCATGCTTGTCATCACCACTCCCACCGGTCAGATCGGCCGACAGGTCGTCGACGGTCTCCTCGACGGCGAGGAGCCGGTCCGTGTGATCGTCCGGGATCCCTCCCGGCTGCATGCTCACGTGCGCGAGCGCGTCGAGGTCGTCCAGGGGTCGCACCGTGACCTCGATGTCGTCATGGAGGCCTTCGCGGGCGCGGACGCCGTGTTCTGGGTGGTGCCGCCGGACCCGCGCGCGGAGAACGTCGAAAGCCACTACGTCGACTACACGCGAGCGGCCTGCCAGGCGATCGGCGCTCTGGGCGTCGAACGAGTCGTCGCCGTCTCGACCATGGGCCGCGGAGTCGAGAAGAACGCCGGGCAGCTGTCGGCGTCGCTGGCCAAGGACCGGATGATCATGGAGACCGGTGTGCACTTCCGGGCGCTGCAGCCGCCGGCCTTCATGGAGAACCTGCTGTGGCAGGTGGCCGCGATCAGGGACCAGGGCGCGTTCTACTGGCCGCAGCCCGGCGACCGCGTCGTCGCGTCCGTGGCTACCCGGGACATCGCGGCAAAGGCCGCCGAGCTCCTGCTCGACCGGTCGTGGAGTGGCCAGGCCGGTGTACCCGTGGTCAGCCCCGACGCCCTCTCCTTCGACGGCATGGCACAGGTCCTGTCCGAGGTGCTGGGGCGGCCCGTCCGGTATCAGCAGGTGCCCCTCGACACCTACCGGGCGACGATGCTGGAGCACGGCGCGAGCGGGGCATGGGCGCAGGGCCTGGTCGACATGGCCGTGGCGCAGATCAAGGACGCCTACGACGAGGACCACCGCGTCGCATCGCCCAGCCCGACCACGTTCCGCCAGTGGTGCGAGGAGGTGCTCAGGCCGGCCGTTCTGGCCTGAGCACCTCTCCCGTCCTACTCCTCCGGCCCGGAGAACGGATTTCGGATCGGGGCCGGCGGCCAGGCGGGCGCGGTGTACGGCCGCCGGAAGGTATGGCGGCCCGAGTCGACCTCGAATGGGTCGTCACCGGGGAGTTGGACCTCGGCCCGGGTGTTCGGCGGGACGAGCACCTCCACCACGAGCGTGTCGTCCTCGATCCGCCAGCCCGCCTCGGCGCGACCGTACGGCGTGGCGTGCGCGGCCTTCGCATACGTCAGGTCGCCGCCGGGGACGGGCGCGATGCGCAGCAGGCGCCAGCCCGGTTCGGCGGCTTCGAGGCCCGCGACCGTGCGGTGCAGCCAATCGGCCACGGCGCCCAGGGCGTAGTGGTTGAAGGAGGTCATCTCGCCGGGGTTGATGCTCCCGTCAGGCAGCATCGAGTCCCACCGCTCCCAAACGGTCGTCGCCCCCATGCTCACGGGGTACAGCCAGGACGGGCAGCCCTCCTCCAGCAGCATCCGGTATGCCAGCTGCGCTTCCCCGCCCGCGCACAGGGCGTCGCAGATCAGCGGCGTACCTGCGAATCCGGTGGCGATGCGGAAGCCCGCCTTGCGCACGATGTGGGCCAACCGCTCGGCGGCACCCCGCCGTTGACGTTCCGTCGGCAGCAGCGCGAAGCACAGGGCGAGCGCGTACGCGGTCTGCGCGTCGCTCGACATGCGGCCGCCCGGGGTGACGAACTCGTCGGCGAACGCCGCCCGCACCGACCGAGCGAGCTCCTCGTACCGGACGACGTCGTCCTTCTCTCCCAGCAGCCGCGCCGTCTCGGCGAGCACCTCGGCCGAGCGGGCGACGTACGCGTTGGCGACGAGATCGCCGTCCGTACGGGCGTCTCCCGGAGCGTCCGGCGGGGCGGCGGGGTCGAGCCAGTCGCCGAGCTGGAAGTCCTGCCGCCACAGTCCGCCGCCCTCCTCGGTGAGGCGGGCGGCGGTCTCCCCCCACGCGCGCATGCTCGGGTACTGGGTGCGCAGCACCGCCAGGTCGCCGAAGCGCCGGTACAGCGTCCACGGCAGCAGCACGGCGACGTCCGCCCACACCGCGTGCGGGGTGCCGCCGAAGCCGAACGGCAGGACGTCGGGCACGACCAGCGGTGGCGCGCCGTCGGCCCGGGCGAGCTGTTCGGCGGCGAGGTCGCGCAGCCAGCCGCCGAGCATGCCCGAGCAGTCGTAGAGGAAGGAGGCGGTGGGGGCGAAGACCTGGATGTCGCCTGTCCAGCCGAGGCGTTCGTCGCGCTGGGGGCAGTCGGTGGGGATGTCGAGGAAGTTGCCGCGCATGCCCCACACGATGTTCTCGTGCAGGCGGTTCACGAGCTCGTGCGAGGACTCGAACCATCCCGTGCGGGCCATGTCGGTGTGCAGCACGACGGCTTCGACCGCGGCCGGGTCCAACTCGCCGGGCCAGTCGTCGATTTCGGCGTAACGGAATCCGTGGAAGGTGAAGCGCGGTTCGTACGTCTCCTCGCCCGCACCGGCGAGGGTGTACGTGTCGGTGGCGGCGGCGAGACGCAGGGGCCGTACGCCGAGTTCGCCGTGTTCCAGTACTTCCGCGTGCCGCAGGGTGATGGTGTGGCCGGCCGGGCCCGAGACGCGGATGCGCAGGCGTCCGACCAGGTTCTGCCCGAAGTCGAGGACGGCCTTCCCGGACGGTGTGGTGAGGACGCCGGCGGGGGCCAGGGTCTGGGTACGGCGCACGGGCGGTCCCGTCGGGGCCACCAACTCCGCCTCGGGGAGAGGGAGTTCGGTCACGGGTGACCAGTCGGAGGTGTCGTGGCCCGGTTCGGACCAGCCGGGGCGTGCCGACCGGGCGTCATAGACCTCGCCGTCGTAGAGTTCGGAGCGCAGGATCGGCCCGGTCGTGGTGCGCCAGGCCTCGTCGGTGCCGATGGTGGTGACGGTGCCGTCGGGGTGGGTGACCTCCAACTGGGCCAGCAGGGCGCGGTGTTCGCCGTAGAGGTTGCGGCGGCCGCCGTGGAAGCCGAGCCGGCCCGCGTACCAGCCCTCGCCGAGGAGCGCGCCGATCGCGTTGGCGCCGTCGTGGAGCAGTCCCGTCACGTCGAAGGTCTGGTAGCGCAGGCGGTGGTGGTAGGAAGTCCAGCCTGGGGCGAGGACGTGGTCGCCCACTCGCGTGCCGTTGATCTCCGCCTCGTACACGCCGTACGCGGTGATGTACAGGCGGGCCGACGCGACCGCCTTGGCGAGGGTGAAAGTGCGGTGCAGCAGCGCCACCGGGAGCGGGGCGTCGGCGGGTTCGCGGTCGGGGGTGACGGGGCGGGCGGTCCAGTCGGTACGGGCGAGCAGTCCCGTCTCCGCCCAGGTGGGCGGCGACCAGGCGGAGGTCTCGCCGTCCTCGCCCCACACCTGGACGCGCACCCCGACGCGGCTGCGGGAGGCGAGCGTCTCACCCGGCCACTCCACCAGCACCGAGTCGGCGCCCTCGACGCGCCCGGTGTCGGTCAGGACGGTGCCGTCGGTGCCGGTGATCTCGAGCCGGTACGCCTGCTGCGTCCAGCCGGGTGTGTCGGTCTCGGTGCGCCAGCTCAGGCGGGGGCGGGA
This sequence comes from Streptomyces sp. TLI_185, assembly GCF_003814765.1. Lineage (NCBI taxonomy): Bacteria > Bacillati > Actinomycetota > Actinomycetes > Kitasatosporales > Streptomycetaceae > Streptomyces > Streptomyces sp. TLI_185. The sequence continues at coordinate 9,660,080 of NZ_RKRB01000001.1, read as the reverse complement.
CTCGCCGATACCGAGCGGCACTCGGTGGTGTTCCAGGACAGGTGCGGTGACTCGCATCAGATCGCTTCCTTCGCACGGACGGCGGATGTGGCCCCTGCCGTTGCACCGTTCCCCTGCGGAGCAATGGTGCGGACGACCCACACACCGATCAGACCGGACACGGCCACACACGCCGTGGTGATCCACAGGACGGCCGAACCGCTGGCCGCCATCAGGGTCGGCGTGGCCAGGCCGGCGAGTCCGCACAGGGCGCGGCTGAGACCGTAGGTCAGGCCCTGGGTGGTCGCGCGCAGTTCCTCGGGGAACGCCTCCTGCGACCAGATCTTGTAATTGGCCTCACCGGCGAACTGGTTGACGACGTTGTAGAGGAGCAGGAAGAACACCATCGCCGCGATCACGGCACCGCCGGTCGCTGCGGCCACGGCGAAGGCAAGGACCTGGAGCACCGCGCAGACGTAGAACAGCCGGTCGCGCCAGGGGGTGTCGGCCAGCCGTACAAAAGCGAGCGAGCAGACCAGGCCGATCGGGAGTCCGGCCAGGCTCATCCCCGTGGCGAGGGTCTGGGAGGCACCGCTGACGGTGGTCAGGAAGTACGTGCCGTACTGGCCCATGGTGTTGGCCGCGAGGTTCCAGGCGAGGTAGAAGCCGCCCGTCGCGAGAAGCGGGACGAGGACCGGCCTGGCAACGAGGCGGCGCAGCGCCCGGGCGTCGATGCCCTCGCCACCGCCGCCGCGCTCGGCCTCCTCCAGCACGGGAGAGAGCCGCATGCGGTTGCGCAGCACCCAGCTGACCAGGGCCACGACGGCGAGGTGGGCGAAGAGGAGCTGAGCGGAGAGGTAGCCGAGCGTGGAGGTGCCGAAGCCGATCACGATCGCGGCCGTGATGCCGACGACCCACATGGTCTGTGTCGCGCCGATCAGCCGGCCGCGGACCGAGCGCGGGGAGTGCTCGGAGACCATGGCGAGCGAGGTCGGCAGATCGGCGCCGGCTGCCAGCCCGCCGATGATCATGCCGGCGAAGAGGAAGGCGCTGTTGGGGGCGAAGACCAGCAGGGCGGCGCCGACGGCGTAGACGAGGATGTCGATCCCGTACACGCGCTTACGGCCGAAGCGGTCGGCGAGGCGGCCGCCGACCAGCGAGCCCACGGCGATGGAGAAGGTCAGCGCCGCGCTGAGCGCGCCCAGCCCCCAGGACGACAGGTGGAAGCGGCTCTGCCACAGGCCCAGTGACAGGCCGGAGGAAACGATGATGCCCGAGTCCAGATAGGAGGCCATGCCGGAGAGGACGGCCAGGCGCCACTGGGAGCGGGTCACCCGGGGTTCGGCGGGCCTGCGTGAGATGGCGTCGTTGCTCATCAAGGCGGCCTTTCTGATGGGGAGTTCGGGGACGGAGGGCGGTGTGCGCCATGGAGTGGTGACACGTGTAACCCACCCTGAAAGGATCCGTGAAACGTTTCACGGCATCGTGGGCCTACGACGGCGGCCCGTCAAGGGTTCCGGCAACGAAATCTCCGCACCCTCACGAACACCTCAGGGTGAGCGCGCTGACGTCTTGACGGCATCCCATCAGTGGGACTACGTTCTCTGAAACGATTCAAACAGTGTTCAGAGGTGGTCATGCCAGACCAGTCCGCCGTGAAGGCAGCACTCGCGGCGCAGAAGATCGAGACGCCGTCGTGGGCGTACGGCAACTCCGGTACGCGCTTCAAGGTTTTCGCCCAGCAGGGCGTGCCGCGCGACCCGTGGGAGAAGCTGGCCGACGCGGCCCAGGTGCACGCGGTCACCGGCGTGGCGCCGACCGTGGCCCTGCACATCCCGTGGGACAAGGTCGAGGACTACGGCAAGCTCGCGGCGTTCGCCCGGGAGCAGGGCGTTGCGCTCGGCGCGATCAACTCCAACACGTTCCAGGACGACGACTACAAGCTGGGCAGCATCTGCCACCCCGACGCGGCGGTGCGGCGCAAGGCGGTCGATCACCTGCTGGAATGCGTCGACATCATGGACGCCACCGGGTCCAGCGACCTGAAGCTGTGGTTCGCCGACGGCACGAACTATCCCGGGCAGGACGACCTCCGCGCCCGGCAGGACCGGCTCGCCGAAGGCCTGGCCGAGGTGTACGCCCGGCTCGGGGACGGGCAGCGGATGCTGCTGGAGTACAAGTTCTTCGAACCTGCGTTTTATGCGACCGACGTGCCGGACTGGGGCACCGCGTACACGCACTGCCTCAGGCTCGGCGAGAAGGCACAGGTCGTCGTCGACACCGGGCATCACGCGCCCGGCACCAACATCGAGTTCATCGTCGCCACCCTGCTACGCGAGAACAAGCTCGGCGGGTTCGACTTCAACTCACGCTTCTACGCCGACGACGACCTCATGGTCGGGGCCGCCGACCCCTTCCAGCTCTTCCGGATCATGTACGAAGTCGTGCGCGGCGGCGGATACACCGACAAGGTCGCGTTCATGCTGGACCAGTGCCACAACATCGAGGCCAAGATCCCCGCCATCATCCGCTCCGTGATGAACGTCCAGGAAGCCACCGCCAAGGCGCTGCTGGTCGACCGGGACGCGCTGGGGGCAGCCCAGCGGACGGGCGACGTGCTCGAAGCCAATGCCGTGCTGATGGACGCGTACAACACGGATGTACGCCCGCTGCTGGCCGAGGTCCGCGAGGAGATGGGGCTCGACCCCAATCCCATCGCCGCCTACCGCCGCTCCGGATGGGCCGAAAAGATCGTCGAGGAGCGGGTCGGCGGGCAGCAAGCCGGATGGGGAGCCTGAACGCTGCTACTCGACTGCCAGATCCGGTTGTTCGCAGGCCACCGGCCGGTTGGGGCTGGTAGGCGCCCGCGCGGCAGAGCCGCAAATTTATACAGCCCCGCACCCCTCGCAGGACTGGTCGCGCCCGGCGCGGCAGAGCCGCACATCAATACAGCCCCGCGCCCCTGAAAGGGGCGCTGATCCGCCCGTATCTCCAGAAGGACTGAATGGACATGGCATCCCATCCCGAAGCTGCTGCTCTGCTGGCTCGCTCTCATCGGCTCGGTGCTGATCCCCGTAATACCAACTACGCCGGGGGCAACACCTCCGCGAAGGGCACCGACACCGACCCCGTGACCGGCGGTGACGTCGAGTTGATGTGGGTGAAGGGATCCGGTGGTGACCTCGGCACGCTCACCGAGGCCGGGCTGGCCGCATTGCGGCTGGATCGGTTGCGGGCCCTGCAGGGGGTCTATCCCGGTGTGGAGCGCGAGGACGAGATGGTCGCCGCGTTCGACTACTGCCTGCACGGGAAGGGGGGTGCCGCTCCCTCCATCGACACCGCGATGCACGGTCTGGTCGACGCCGCGCATGTCGATCATCTGCACCCCGACTCCGGGATCGCGCTCGCCTGTGCCGCCGACGGGGAGAAGCTGACCGCCGAGTGTTTCGGCGACACGGTGGTGTGGGTGCCGTGGCGGCGGCCCGGGTTCCAGCTGGGGCTGGACATCGCGGCGGCCAAGGAGGCCAATCCGCAGGCCATCGGGTGTGTTCTGGGCGGGCACGGGATCACCGCCTGGGGTGACACCTCCGAGGAGTGCGAGCGGAACTCGCTGCACATCATCCGCACCGCCGAGGCGTTCCTCGCCGAGCGGGGGAAGGACGAGCCGTTCGGGCCGGTGCTCGAGGGCTACGAGGCGCTGCCCGAGGCCGAGCGGCGGGAGCGGGCGGCGGCGCTGGCACCGTATGTGCGGGCCGTCGCCTCTCAGGACAAGCCGCAGGTCGGGCACTTCAACGACTCCGATGTCGTCCTGGAGTTCCTGGCGCGTGCCGAGCATCCGCGGCTCGCCGCGCTCGGGACCTCCTGCCCCGACCACTTCCTGCGTACGAAGGTACGGCCGCTCGTGCTCGACCTGCCGCCGGCCGCTCCTGTGGAGGAGGCGATCGCGCGGCTCAAGGAGCTGCATGCCGAGTACCGCGAGGAGTACGCCGCCTACTACCAGCGGCATGCACTGCCCGACTCCCCCGCGATGCGCGGCGCCGACCCGGCGATCGTGCTGGTTCCGGGTGTGGGCATGTTCAGCTTCGGCAAGGACAAGCAGACCGCGCGGGTGGCCGGCGAGTTCTACGTCAACGCCATCAACGTGATGCGCGGGGCCGAGGCCGTGTCGACATATGCGCCGATCGAAGAGTCGGAGAAGTTCCGCATCGAGTACTGGTCGCTGGAGGAGGCCAAGCTCCAGCGGATGCCGAAGCCCAAGCCGCTCGCCACGCGGGTCGCGCTCGTTACCGGCGCGGGCAGCGGCATCGGGAAGGCCATCGCGGAGCGGCTGGTCGGTGAGGGCGCGTGTGTCGTCGTCGCCGATCTCAATGCGGAGAACGCGGCCGCCGTGGCAGAGGACTTGGGCGGCCCGGACAAGGCCGTCGCCGTCGCCGTGGATGTGACGGACGAGGAGCAGATCGCCGCGGCCTTCAAGGCGGCCGTGCTCGCCTTCGGCGGGGTCGATCTGGTGGTCAACAACGCCGGAATCTCCATCTCCAAGCCGTTGTTGGAGACTTCGGCCAGGGACTGGGACCTGCAGCACGACATCATGGCCCGTGGGTCCTTCCTCGTGTCGCGGGAGGCGGCTCGGGTGATGATCGCGCAGGAGCTCGGCGGCGACATCGTCTACATCGCCTCCAAGAACGCCGTTTTCGCCGGGCCCAACAACATCGCCTACTCGGCCACCAAGGCCGACCAGGCTCATCAAGTACGGCTGCTCGCCGCCGAGTTGGGCGAGCACGGCATCCGAGTCAACGGGGTCAACCCGGACGGTGTCGTGCGCGGTTCCGGGATCTTCGCGGGCGGCTGGGGTGCGCAGCGGGCGGCCGTGTACGGGGTGCCGGAGGAGAAGCTGGGTGAGTTCTACGCCCAGCGGACGATCCTCAAGCGTGAGGTGCTGCCGGAGCATGTCGCGAACGCGGTGTTCGCGCTGACCGGCGGGGAGTTGACCCACACCACCGGGCTGCACGTCCCGGTCGACGCCGGCGTCGCGGCCGCCTTCCTGCGGTGAGCGCGCTCGTGAAGTCGTACGCCGCGGTCGACCTCGGCGCGTCCAGCGGGCGTGTCATGGTCGGCCGCGTCGGCCCTGACAGCCTGGAGCTGACCGAGGCGCACCGCTTCTCCAACCGGCCGGTCCGGGTGCCCGAGGGGCTGCGGTGGGACATCCTCTCCCTGTACGGGGGTGTCCTGGACGGGCTGCGGGCGGCCGGGCAGGTGGATTCCGTCGGCATCGACAGCTGGGCCGTGGACTACGGGCTGCTGGACGCGGACGGGGCGCTGCTCGGCAATCCCGTGCACTACCGGGACTCCCGTACCGAGGGCGTCGCGGAGAAGGTGTGGGCGAGCGTGCCCGCCGAGCAGCTGTATGCGGCGACCGGCTTGCAGTACGCGCCGTTCAACACCCTGTACCAGCTGATCTCGGCGCGGGAGACGGCCCAACTGGCCCATGCCGAACGGTTGTTGCTCATCCCGGATCTGATGTCCTACTGGCTAACGGGCGAGCAGGGCACCGAGCTCACCAATGCCTCGACTACCCAGCTGATCGATCCCCGGACGCGGGGATGGTCGCACGAGGTCGCCTCGCGGCTGGGCGTCGACCTGGGTCTGTTCGCGCCGCTGCGGCAGCCCGGGGATCCGGCCGGGGTGCTGCGGCCCGAGGTGCTGGAGGAGACCGGGCTGCGGGGCCCGGTGCCGGTGACGACGGTCGGTTCGCACGACACGGCGTCCGCGGTGGCCGCCGTACCGGCTGACGGCGAGCGGTTCGCGTACATCTGCACCGGGACCTGGTCGCTGGCCGGTCTCGAGCTGGACGCGCCCGTGCTGAGCGAGGAGAGCCGGGCCGCCAACTTCACGAACGAGCTGGGGCTGGACGGCACGGTCCGCTATCTGCGCAACATCATGGGGTTGTGGCTGCTCCAGGAGTGCGTACGGGCCTGGGGGGAGCCGGAGTTGGGCGAGCTGCTGCGGGACGCGGCCAAGGTGCCGGCGCTGCGGTCGGTGGTGGATGCGGGGGATGCGGCGTTCCTGGCGCCGGGGCGGATGCCGGAGCGGATCGCTCAGGCGTGCCGTGTCTCGGGGCAGCCGGTGCCCGAATCGCCTGCGGAGATCACGCGCTGCATTCTCGACTCGCTCGCCCTGGCCCACCGCCGGGCGGTCGAGGACGCCCAGCGGCTGGCCGGGCACCCCGTCGACGTCGTCCATGTCGTCGGCGGTGGTACCCGCAACGCGCTGCTGTGCCAACTGACCGCCGACGCGTGCGGGCTGCCCGTGGTGGCAGGTCCGACGGAGGCGGCAGCACTGGGGAACGTGCTGGTCCAGGCCAGGGCGCACGGGCTGGTCGGCGACCTCGCGGGGGGACGGCGCCTGCTCACGCGCACCCAGCCGCTGACCCGCTACGAGCCGCGGGGCGACACCGCCCGGTGGCGGGAGGCACAGGCTCGGCTCGCCGCAGGTTGAGCAGGGTCTCCCCCTGGCCTCCTCCCCCGACTACGCTTCACTCATCCGATGATCGATCACAAGGAGCCGCGATGCGTGTCGCCCTGTTCCTGACCTGTGTCAACGACACGCTCTATCCGGACACCGGGCGCGCCGTGGTGAAACTGCTGACCAGGCTGGGCGTCGAGGTCGACTTCCCGATGGCCCAGACCTGCTGCGGGCAGGCGCACTACAACACCGGGTACCGGCATGAGGCGGAGCCGCTGGCGCGGCATTTCTCCGATGTCTTCGGGGAGTACGAGGCGATCGTGACTCCGTCCGGGTCGTGCGGGGCGATGGTGCGGGAGCTGTATCCGCGGATGGGTGAGCGGGCGCGGGCCGAGGGGCGTGGCGACACTCTCGCGGCGACGCTGGCTCCGGTCGTCCCGAAGACGTACGAGCTCACCGAGTTCCTGGTGGACGTGCTCGGTGTGACGGACGTCGGCGCGTACTACCCGCACCATGTGACATACCACCCGACCTGCCACGGGCTGCGGGGTCTGGGGCTCGGTGACCGTCCGCGTCGGCTGCTCCAGGCCGTGAAGGGCCTGGAGCTGGTCGAGCTGCCGGGTGCCGAGGAGTGCTGCGGGTTCGGCGGCACCTTCGCCCTGAAGAACTCCGACGTCTCGGCGGCGATGGGCACGGACAAGGTGCGCAACGCCGAGTCGACCGGCGCGGAGGTGCTGTGCGCGGCCGACAACTCCTGTCTGATGCACCTCGGCGGGACGATGACACGGCTCAGCAGCGGTATGCGGCCGGTGCACATCGCGGAGATCCTGGCGAGCACGGAGGAGGAGGCGGCCGTATGAGCGGAACGTTCGTGGGGATGCCGGCCTTTCCGAAGGCCGCGCACGAGGCGGTGAACAATCCGACGCTGCGCGGCAATCTGCGGCACGCCACGCACACCATCCGCGCCAAGCGGGCGAAGGCCGTGGCGGAGGTGTCCGACTGGGCGGCGCTGCGAGAGGCGGGCAAGCGGATCAAGGACCATACGCTGCGTCATCTCGACCGGTATCTGGAGCAGCTGGAGGAGGCGGTCACCGCCGCGGGCGGCATCGTGCACTGGGCCGCCGACGCCGACGAGGCCAACCGGATCGTGGCCGACCTGGTGAAGGCGACCGGCGAGTCGGAGGTCGTCAAGGTCAAGTCGATGGCCACCCAAGAGATCGGCCTCAACGAAGCCCTCGAGGCCGAGGGCATCCGCGCCTACGAGACCGATCTCGCCGAACTGATCGTGCAGTTGGGCAAGGACCGGCCCTCACACATCCTGGTCCCCGCGATCCACCGCAACCGCGGCGAGATCCGGGACATCTTCGCGCGCGAGATGAGCGAGTGGGGCCGCCCCGCCCCCGAGGGCCTCACCGACACGCCCGCCGAACTCGCCGAGGCCGCCCGTCTGCACCTGCGGGAGAAGTTCCTGCGCGCCAAGGTCGGCATCTCCGGCGCCAACTTCATGGTCGCCGAGACCGGCACGCTGGTGGTCGTCGAGTCCGAGGGCAACGGGCGGATGTGTCTGACCCTGCCCGAGACGCTGATCTCGGTCGTCGGCATCGAGAAGATCGTGCCGACCTGGCGGGACCTGGAGGTGTTCCTGCAGACCCTGCCCCGCTCCTCCACCGCCGAGCGCATGAACCCGTACACCTCGATGTGGACCGGTACCACGGACGGTGACGGCCCGCGCACCTTTCATCTGGTGCTGCTCGACAACGGCCGCACCGACACCCTCGCCGACGAGGTCGGCCGCCAGGCCCTGCGCTGCATCCGCTGCTCGGCATGTCTGAATGTCTGCCCGGTGTACGAGCGGGCGGGCGGCCACGCCTACGGCTCGGTCTACCCGGGTCCGATCGGCGCGATCCTCAGTCCCCAACTCCGGGGCACCGCAAGCGAGATCGACGCCTCCCTGCCGTATGCGTCGACATTGTGCGGTGCCTGCTACGAGGTGTGCCCGGTCGCCATCGACATCCCGGAGGTCCTGGTCCATCTGCGGGAGCGGGTCGTGGAGGGCGGGCAGGTGACCCGCGAGGGCAACAAGGTGGTGCTGCAGCCCGCGAAGGGGCATGCGGCCGAGCGGGCGGCCATGCGCGCGGCACGCTGGGCGTTCACACACCCAGGCGCCCTGCGTACGGGCCAGCGGCTGGCCTCTCGCACGCGTCGCCTGCATCCGCGGACGCTGCCCGGCCCGGGCAAGGCGTGGAGCGGCAGCCGGGATCTGCCGGCGGTTCCGGCGGAACCGTTCCGGGACTGGTGGCAGCGCACGCAGGGTGGCAAGGGAGGCGCGAAGTGAGCAGCAGGGAACGGATCCTGGGCCGGGTGCGACGCGCGCTCGCGGACGTGGAGCGGGACGACACTCCCCCAGTGCCTGAAGGGCCTGGGAGGGACCCCCAGTACGAGCAGGCTGTTTCGCGCGACTATCTGCGGGAGCACGGGGCGCGGAGCGTCGAACAGACGGTGGATCTACTGGCCGAGAACCTGGCGGACTACCGGGCGATTGTGCACCGTACGGACCCGGAGGAGTTGCCGTACCTCATCATGCGGCTGCTCGCCGAGCGCGGACCCCAGTATGTGCTCGTGCCCCCGGGACTCCCGCCGGAGTGGATGTCGGCCGCCGATCCCACCCGCGTTCACGACCGCGCCAAGAGCACCCCGCACGAGCTGGACAAGGTCGAGAGCGTGGTCACGGGTTGCGCGGTCGCCATCGCCGAAACCGGCACCATCGTCCTGGACGGCAGCCCGGACCAGGGCCGCCGCCGCATCACCCTCGTCCCCGACCACCACATCTGTGTCGTACGGGTTCCGGAGCAGGTCGTCTCGTCCGTCCCCCAGGCCCTCGAACGCCTCGACCCGGCCCGCCCGTTGACGTGGATCTCCGGTCCGTCGGCGACCAGCGACATCGAGCTGGACCGGGTCGAGGGGGTGCACGGTCCGCGCACTCTGGAGGTGGTGCTGGTCAGCGGTCGGGCGAGCACCGACGTCAACCCGTAGCCTCGCAATGCCATGCTGCGTCGGTCGGTGGAAAAAACGGACGCTTTCGGCATGTCCCGGGGTGAGGTGACGTTCGACTCGCCGCCTCCACACCGACCGACGGCAGCCTGCGCCGGGCGGCGGCTGGGGAACCGGTGGTGCTCGGGCGCAACGAAAGGTCAGGGCAGGCCCGGCGGGTCGAGTACGGCGAGAGGGCTGAACGCCTGGCGCTGACCATGTTCGTGGCGCGCCGGTGGGACAACGACGCCACGGCGTCCCGCGCCGGAACTTCGCTGAAGCAGCAGGCGGCAGGCATCCGGGCTCCGCCTTCAGGCGCGGGACAACAGGGCGGCGCGTGAAGTCTGTCAATCCGTTTCGGGGAGGCTTCGAGGCAGTCCGAAGCGCGTCATGACGTCGGTGCTGAAGCTGGTAATGGCTGTGATGTGGTCGACGGCGGTGGTGATGACCAGGAGGCAGTAGGCGCGGTAGACGCCGGCGTGGGGATCTGCCAGGTACAAGCCGAAGGCCGGCTGGCCGTTGGCGCGGGTGGGTACCGCGCGGTAGGCGCGGCCGGGGCGGAAGGTGACGGCGGCCAGGACACGCTGCGCGGTTTCGATGCCGCGGTATTCCAGCATGGCCGGAGGCATGGAGAGCCTCACGTCGGTGACAAGCAGTTCGATCAGGGCGTCCAGGTCGGCGCGTTCCAGGGCGTCCGTGAACCGGGCGACGAGCCGCTGTTCGGCGGCGGTGTCGGGTTGGGGTGCGGGCCTGCGGCTGGCGATGCCGCCGTTGCCACTGCCGCTGGGGTCGGCGAGGTGGTTGTCGACAGTGGCGCGGGCGCGTTTCAGGGCGCTGCTTACGGCTTCCTGGGTGGTGCCGAGCATCTGGGCGACTTCGGCGGCGTGGTAGCCCAGGACGTCGCGGAGGACGAGGGCGGCGCGTTGGCGTGGTGGCAGCAGTTGCAGGGCGGTGATGAAGGCCAGGGAGATGGCCTCGGTGGTCTCGTAGCGGGCCTCCGGTCCGGGGCGCCGGTCGACGAGGTGGTCGAGCAGGACGTCGGGGTAGGGCTCCAGCCAGGCCGGGGCGTCGCCGGCGCCGGTGGGTTCGGGCAGGTCGGTCTCGGGCAGCGGGGCGGCGCTGCGGGGGCGTCGGCTGTCGGCGCGCAACATGCTCAGGCACCGATTGGTCGCGATCTTGTACAGCCAGGTCCGGAGCGAAGACCGCTGGCCGAACTCGCCGAGGTTACGCCAGGCGGACACGAGGGTCTCCTGGAGCGCGTCCTCGGCGTCCTGCAGGGATCCCAGGATGCGGTAGCAGTGCACCTGCAACTCGTGGGAGTGGCCCTGTACCAGGTCGCGGAACGCCTGGTGGTCGCCGGCCCGGGCCCGAGCGATCAGGTCCGTCGTGTCCATCTCCATCGGCATGCATCCTCGCTCTTCTTCTTTCCGTCGGGTGCGTTCGGCTCGCTCAGAGATGAAGACGCCGTCGGTCCGGCGAATTGGGCGGCGCTGCGCCGACCAATTTCCGGCGGGCGGTGGCGTCTGCCCGGTTGGAGGCGGTCCCGGTCCGGGGCGCGCCCCGGACACAGAACAGGACCACAGATCATGGCCAAGTACGTTTTCTCCTTCCGTGTGCCCTCCGACTACAAGCCCCACGCCGGGACGACGGCCGAGTGGCAGGCCTGGTTCGGCGGGCTGGGCTCGGCCCTGGTGGACGTGGGCAACGCGGTGACCGGTTACGCCTCGCTCGGCGAGGTCGGCGGCAGCGGTTCCCGGATGGTCGCCTACTCGGTGGTGTCCGCCGAGGACCTGGACTGCGCGCTGGCGCTGGCCAAGGACTGCCCGGTGCTGCGGGTCGGCGGCGGGGTCGAGATCGGCCCCGTGATGGAAGTCGCCGGGTCGTGAGCGACGCCATGACCGCATCGACGGCACCGCGGCGGGGGTCGTTCCTGGCGACCGGGCGCGGCAAGGTCACGCTGGCGCTGCTGTGCGCGGTGACGTTCCTGGACGTCATGGACGGCGCGATCGTGAACGTCGCGCTGCCGACCATCCGTACGCAGCTGGGCTTCTCGGTGCAGAACCTGCAGTGGGTGGTCAGCGGCTATCTGATCACTTATGGCGGGTTCCTGCTGCTGGGCGGTCGGGCCGGGGACCTGCTGGGGCGGCGGCGGCTGCTGATCGCCGGGACCGCGCTGTTCGCGGCCTCCTCGCTGGCCTGCGGGTTGGCCGAGAACCAGGGGTTGCTGGTCGGCGCCCGGCTCGCCCAGGGCTTCGGGGCCGCGATGATGTCCCCGGCGGCGCTGTCCATCCTGACCACCACCTTCCGGGATTCGGACCGGCACAAGGCGCTGGGCGTGTGGGCCGGGATCAGCGGGATGGCCTCGGCGGTCGGCCTGCTCTTCGGCGGGCTGCTCACCCAGGACTTCGGCTGGCGGTGGGTGTTCTTCGTGAACCTCCCGCTCTGCGCGCTGGTGCTGTTCGGGACGTTCAGGATCCTGAAGGCCGACCACGGCCGGTCCGTGCCGGGCGGTTTCGACGTGATCGGCGCGGTGCTGGTCACCGCCGGCATGCTGCTGCTGATCTTCACGTTGGTGAAGGCGCCGGACGAGGGCTGGGGCGCGGGCCGCACCCTCGGCGGGCTGGCCGCCTCGGCGGTGCTGATGGCCGCGTTCGTGGTCAATGAGCAGCGACGCGCCCATCCGCTGGTCCCGCTGTCGATCTTCCGGATCAAGGGCCTGGCTGCGGCCGATGCCACCCAGGTGATCGCCTGGGCCGGGTTCTACTCGATGTTCTTCTTCGTCACTCTGTACATGCAGAACGTCCTGGGCTACTCCCAGCTGCAGTCCGGGCTCTCATATGTGCCGGTGAGCGTCGGCATCGGGTTCGGGTCGACGGTGGCGACGAAGATGTTCGTCCGGACCGGTACCCGTCCCATCATCGTCTCCGGTGCGCTGCTCGCCGCCGGTGGCATCCTGTGGCTGTCCCGCATCCCGGTGGATGGCACCTATCTCGGCAACCTGCTCGTCCCGCTGGTGCTCATGGGAGCCGGGCTCGGACTGCTGTACGCCGGTGTGCAGACGGCCGCGAACGCGGGCGTGCCGGAGGATCAGGCCGGATTGGCCGCGGCCCTGATCACCACCTCCTTCCAGCTCGGGTCGGCGCTCGGCCTGGCGGTGTTCAGCGGGATCGCGACCAGCCGCACCAGCCACCTGCTGGCCGCCCACGCCCCGCCCCCGGAGGCACTCACCGCCGGATTCCAGCGGGCCCTGCTCGTCAGCGCCCTCTGCCTCGTGGCAGCAGGAGTCATCGCGCTGCGTGCCTCCAACACCCGCGGCGAACCCGCCGCCACACCAGAAAGCCCACAAGACCTGGAACCCTCCTACGACCCCGTATGACCCGACACGACGAAATCCCGGGACGGCGTTCAACGCTTTCCCGGGATTCTCTTCACCGTCGGGTGCGCTCCGGCTCCACCACCGGTGGAGTCCCCGTTGTTGTTCCCGTGTGCCAGGTGTACCGATATGTGCCCGCCCCGGGGCCCCTCCCCACCGCACCGGTACGGTCACTGACGTCACGGACCGTGGCGTCCCGTCAGGACGGACCTGTCAGGGACATACCTGTCAGCAGTACGCGATCGGGCAGCCGCGGCGCAGCGAGTGCTGGGCGGCCCGCAGATACACCGCCACATAGAACGCGGCGTCCAGGTCCTCGCTCCACGGTCCGGGCCGGGCGGCGGCCAGGTCCTTCGCCGGTCCGTCCAGGAACCACATGGTCAGGTCCAGGTTGTCGCTGGTCGCCGGTATCTCGTCGACCGGCAGTTCGACGGCCTTCGCCAGTCGCTCGGCGAGGCGGAGCACCTGGGGAGCGCCGGCGACCATCGTCTCGTCCGTGTAGGCGGAGTTGACGGGCAGCCAGATCTCCTCGTCGAGGGAGAGCGGCACCAGCAGTGTCCAGCCGCAGAGCACCTCCTCTTCCGCCCGTGACAGATGCGAGCGGCACAGCGCGCTGAAGCCGTCCATGGGAGGCACCAGCTTCTCCTCGAACGACATCCCCGAGCCGCGCACGAACTCCGCCTCCTCGGGCACCGAGGTGTACGGCGGCAGGCCGCGGCGTCTCAACTCCGCGTCGAGCGCGGAGGCGACGGCTCCTCGGCCGCCCTCCTCGTCGTCGGCGTCGAACCACTCCTGCGCATCGACACTGACCAGATAGATCCCCATGCCCGAAACGTACAAGGCGCCACTGACAACGGAGTTGCTCCTCGCTGAGCTGCGCTTTTCAAGCTGGTTCGAAGGCGGTTGAGTCCCGTCCGGGTGGCCCGGCACGCTGAGGCGTGTCCGCTCGCCGGCTTACGGCGGGCTACGAACGGGAAACGACGAACGGGGGATTCACATGGCGTATCTGACATGGCTGGCGGACGTCCTGCGGAAGGAGGGGCTGCAGGTCCAGGAGGAGGGCGGCTGGCAACAGCGCGGCCACGGCGACATGGCGGACATCCGCGGTGTGCTGCTGCACCACACCGCCGGGGCGCCCGAGGGCAACTACCCGAGCCTGGCCATCGTGCGGGACGGGGACGCATCGCTCCCGGGGCCCCGGGCGAACCTCGGTCTGGCGCGCGACGGCGGCTGGATCGTCATCGCGGCCGGGCAGGCATGGCACGCCGGAAAGGGCGGGCCCTGGCAGAACGTGCCGAAGGACGACGCCAACCAGTACATGATCGGTGTCGAGGCCGAGTCGGTCGGGACCCGTTTCGACTGGACGCCCGCGCAGATCGACTCCTACCCGCGCGGGGTGGCGGCCCTGCTGCGCCATGTCGGTCTGGGGGCCGACCGGGCGCTGGCCCACAAGGAGTGGGCTCCGGAGCGCAAGACGGATCCCGCCTTCTGGCCGGGTGACATGGCGGGCTTCCGGGCCCGTGTCGCCGAGGTCCTGGGCGGCGCACCCGCGCCCGGTCCGACGCCGCCTCCGCCGGGCGGCGGGCAGGCCCCCAACTTCCGCACCTGGGGCACCCAGGTACGGGTCCGCAAGGACGTGAAGCTCGACGCACCCGTCGTCACCACGCTCGCCGGGCCGACGCCTGTCTTCATCGAGTTCCAGCGCCGCGGCGAGACAGTCAACGCCGAAGGGTTCAGCAACCCCTTCTGGTCCTTCGTGCCTGCCCTCGGCGGCTTCATCTCCAACATCTTCGTCGACAACCCCGACTCCTTCCTCCCGGGCGTGCCGGAGCGGTGATGGGTGTCCCTCTCCTCGACCGAATCATCGGGTGGGGCAGAAGGCAGCTCACCACCCGCACCGATCAAGCAGCGCAGAAAGAACCGGACACCCGGAGGAATGCCATGGCCTACGACATGGAAGTCGCCAAAACCGTCTACCGGGTCGGCCGGGAACTGAACGTCAACGACAAGGTGATGCTGGCCGCCTTCGAGACCGGCATCGTCGAGTCGGGCATGCGCAACCTCAACTACGGCGACCGTGACTCGCTGGGCGTGTTCCAGCAGCGGCCTTCCCAGGGGTGGGGCACGCCGGAGGAGTGCATGAACCCCGAGCACGCGGCGCGGAAGTTCTTCGAGCAGGCAGTGCCGAACGACCGCAACAACCCGAGCCAGTCGGCGGGTCAGCTCGCCCAGAGCGTGCAGCGCTCGGCGTACCCGGCGCGGTACGACGAGCAGGAGGGCGCGGCGAAGCAATTGCTCGCGGACACCGCTGCGGCCGTCGGCGGTGCCCCGGCGCCGCCCCCGCCGGGCGGCGGGCAGGCCCCCAACTTCCGCACCTGGGGCACCCAGGTACGCGTCCGCAAGGACGTGAAGCTCGACGCAACCGTCGTCACCACCCTCGCCGGCCCCACACCGGTGTTCGTGGAGTTCCAGCGCCGCGGCGACACGGTGAACGCCGAGGGCTTCAGCAACCCGTTCTGGGCGTTCATCCCGGCCCTGGGCGGCTTCGTCTCCAACATCTTCATCGACGTCCCGGACTCGTTCCTCCCGGGCGTACCGGAGCGGTGAACGCCTGACCTGCGCGGCACGCTCCCGTCCACCGCCTCTGACCGGTTCCGCCGGTCGGGGGCGGTTTTCTGTTGGCGACGGTGAGCAGGGACGTCTCGTACCCGGCCTGGTTCAGGAGCAGGGCGCACATCTGGGCGAGCAGGTCGCTCTCGGTGAATCCGGCCGAGCCGACGGTGAGGCGGTGGCTGTCGCCGGGTGGTGCGGTGACCTCGCCCTGGGTCTCCAGGGACGGGCCGGTGGAGCAGCCCGTGAGCAGCACGACCACGGCCGGGACGAGCCGCCGTCTCATCGCGCTCCCCTGGCCCGTCGGGGTGCCGGCCGTTCGGCCGTCTCGAAGAGGCCCTCCGCCATCAGCGCCGTGGTCCGCTCGGACTCTGTGCTGCCGCATCAGGGCATCGGCATCCACGTGGCGATTGTCGCCGTCTCCGTGGCGGTGACGTTGAGGACGAGCCTGATCACGGCCCGGCGGGTGCTGCGCGCTCCGGCGGTCGTGGCGGTGGCTCTGGCCGCATGAGAACGATCTGCTCACCAGGGGGCGGCTGCTTCGGCGGCCGCCTGCGGAGGCGTGACAGAGTGGGTGAACAAGCGCTTAGATAGTAGCTGCGATCCGTGTCGAGCTGTCCGATCCCTGCCGAGCTGGAGGCCCCGTTGCTGTTCTCATCCGTCGACGACGTCTCCGCGCGTCTCGCCGCCACCGGCTATCTCGCCTCGCCCGCGGTCGCCACGACCGTCTTCCTCGCCGACCGCCTGGGCAAGCCGCTGCTGGTGGAGGGCCCCGCCGGGGTAGGCAAGACGGAGCTCGCCAAGGCCGTGGCCGAGGTGGCGGGCGCGCGGCTGGTCCGGCTGCAGTGCTACGAGGGCGTCGACGAGTCCCGGGCGCTGTACGAGTGGAACCACGCCAAGCAGCTGCTGCGCATCAGCGCGGGCCGCGACGAGACCTGGGACGAGACCCGCACGGACATCTTCAGCGAGGAGTACCTGCTCACCCGTCCCCTGCTCACGGCCATCCGCGGCGATGATCCGAAGGTGCTGCTGATCGACGAGACCGACAAGGCGGACGTCGAGGTGGAGGGCCTGCTCCTGGAGGTGCTGAGCGACTTCCAGGTCACGGTCCCCGAGCTGGGCACGATCACCGCGACCCGCCGCCCCTTCGTCGTGCTGACCTCGAACGCGAGCCGCGAGCTGTCCGAGGCGCTGCGCCGTCGCTGCCTGTTCCTCCACATCGGCTTCCCCGAGGAGGAGCTGGAGCGTCGGATCGTACGGCTCAAGGTGCCCGGTCTGGACGAGGCGCTGGCCGGCTCGGTGGTGCGGGTGGTCGGCGCGCTGCGCGCCATGGACCTGCGCAAGGTGCCCTCGGTCGCCGAGACGATCGACTGGGCACGCACCCTGCTCGCGCTCGGCGCCGACACCCTCGACGAGACCGTCGTACG
The DNA here is from genome assembly GCF_003814765.1 of Streptomyces sp. TLI_185. Classification (NCBI taxonomy): domain Bacteria; kingdom Bacillati; phylum Actinomycetota; class Actinomycetes; order Kitasatosporales; family Streptomycetaceae; genus Streptomyces; species Streptomyces sp. TLI_185. The sequence goes on along the minus strand of NZ_RKRB01000001.1, from coordinate 9,643,199 downwards.
CGACAGCCTGGGCGTCCTGCTCAAGCACCAGGACGACGTCCTCAAGGCGGCCGCGAAGCTCGACCTGGACGCCGTGTGACCGCCCCCGGAGTGGCGGAGCGCCTCACCTCTCTGGTCGGGGCGCTGCGCGCGCACGGCATGCGGATCGGCACCGGCGAGACTGTGGACGCGGCGCAGGCGGTGGCGGCGCTGGGCCTGGCTGACCGTGAGCTGCTGCGGGAGGGGCTGGCCGCGACGTTGCTGCACGGCACGGTGCAGCGGCAGGTGTTCGACCCGGTCTTCGACCTGTACTTCCCGCGGGGCGTCGGCGCGCCGGAGACGGAGCCCGCGGACCGGGAGGGCCTGCGGGAACGGCTCGCTGCCGCCCTCGCCGCGGGCGACGTCGTCCTGATGGGGCAGTTGGCGGCGGAGGCGGTCGACGGCTTCGGCGGATACGGTGCATCCCCGGGATCGCAAGGCTGGTCGTCGTACCAGACGCTCGACCGGCTTCGCCCGCAGACCCTGCTCGCCCGCGTCCGTGAGAACGTCCAGGCGCGGAACGGCAGTTCCGGGTTCGCCGACCGGCTGCTCGACGACGAGATCCGGCGGCGCATCGAGACGTTCCGCAGGCAGGTGGCGGTGGAGGCGCGGCGCCGGATCGCCGAGCAGCGCGACCGGGACGAGCTCGCCCGGCGTGCCGTGGCCACGACGCCCGACCGGGTCGACTTCCTGTACGCCGGGAAGCTCCAGCTCGCCGAGCTGCGCAGGACGGTTCAGCCGCTGGCCCGCAAGCTCGCCACCCGGCTCGCGGCCCGCCGGCGCCGCGCCGCCCGCGGCAGCATCGATCTGCGGCGCACCCTGCGGGGTTCCCTGTCCACGGGCGGGGTGCCGATGAAGCCGGTGCTGCGCAGGCGCCGTCCCGTTCGACCCGAACTGGTGCTGCTGTGCGATGTGTCGGGGTCGGTGTCCGGGTTCTCGGACTTCACGATGCTGCTGGTGCAGGCGCTGCACGACCAGTTCAGCAAAGTGCGGGCGTTCGCCTTCGTCAACCGGCTCGACGAGGTGACCCGGCTCCTCGAGCACGGTGCGGCCGACCCGGAGGGGCTGGGCGCCCGTATCCGGGCGGAGGCGACGCTCACGGGCTGGCACGGCAGCAGCGACTACGGCGTCGCACTGGGTGAGTTCGCGGAGCGGTACGGCGACGCGGTGGGCCCGCGCACGACGGTGTTCGTGCTGGGCGACGCCCGTACGAACATGAGCGACCCGAACCTGGCGGCGGTGCGGCAGGTGGCCGAACGGGCCCGCCGGGTCTACTGGTTGAACCCCGAGCCGCACACCCAGTGGGGCACGGGCGACTCCGCCGCACCCGAGTACGCCGAGTTGGTGGAGATGCACGAGTGCCGTAACGCCCGGCAGCTGGGCGCGCTCATCGCGCGCCTGCTGCCGGTGTGAAACTCAACCCTTCGACTTGGCGTACTCCGTTGCCATCTGGCCCGCGAAGTCGTACACGACGCACGCCTCGTCGCTGACCACCCAGGCGTCGTGCCCCGGCGATATCACGAACACGTCGCCCGGTCCGACCTCCTGCTCCGCGCCGTCGTCCATGCGTACCCGCATGCGTCCCTGGACGCAGTAGCCGTTGTGATGGACCTGGCAGGTGTCCGTTCCGGCGATCGGTGCCACCGACTCCGACCACTTCCAGCCCGGTTCGAATGTCCCCACGGCGAAGTCGAGTCCGGTCATATGTACGGCTTCGAGGTGTCCGCGCGGGAAATCGCGCCGCTCGTCGGGCTTCTCGACGGCCTTGATCTCAAGCATGACGGCTCCCTTCCTTGCGAGCCCCGCCCACCACACCATCGTCCGCCGGTCCAGCCGGGACCGCCATCCGGGATGCGGAGAAAACATCGATGAGCGGACAACTCGGTCGAACGAGCGGAGAATGGTGCGAGGCCGCTTTCGCCGAACCACCAGAAAGGTGGCGATCACCGTGGCTGAACACCCTCACGCCCAACTTGTCCGCAAGGGCTATGAAGCCTTCTCTCGCGGCGACATGGACACCCTGCGCTCGCTGACGGCGAGCGATGCCACACACCACGTGCCCGGAAACCACCCGCTGTCGGGCGACTTCAAGGGAGTCGACACGATCCTCGACTACTACCGCCGGATGTTCGAGGAGACGAACGGGTCCATGCAGGTCGAACTGCGCAACGTCTTCGTGGACGGCCGGGGCCATGCCATCTCCGTGCATCACTTCACCGCCGAGCGTGGCGGCAAGCGCCTCGAAGAGGACGGGGGCATCGTCTTCCGGATCGTCGGGGACAAGGCCACCGACCTCGACGAGTGCGTCGAGGACATCGACAAGAGCAACGAGTTCTGGTCCTGACGCCGTTCAGCCCTGCTGAACGGCGTCCCTGCCGCACAGCAGGGCGAAGCGGTCTGCGTCCACATTGCCGCCGGAGACGACGACACCGATTCTGCGCGGCAGAGAACCCATCCGCCCGGTGAGCAGCGCGGCCAGCGGAGTGGCCCCGCTCGGCTCGACGACGATCTTCAACCGTTCGAACGCGAACCGCATCGCCTCGCGGATCTCGTCGTCGGACACCAGGACGATCCCGTCGACCAGCCGCTGGTTGACGGAGAACGTCAGCTCGCCGGGCGTCTCCAGTGCCTGCCCGTCGGCGATGGTGTGCGGCACGGGGATGCTGATACGTCGGCCCGCCTCCAGGGACCGCTTGGTGTCGTCCCCGGCCTCCGGTTCGACGCCGAGCACCCGGATCGCGGGGTGCAGGCCCTTGGCCGCGGTGGCGGACCCGGCGATCAGCCCGCCGCCGCCGACGGGCACGATCAGTGCGTCCAACTCCCCTGTTTCCTCCAGGAGTTCGAGCGCGGCGGTGCCCTGCCCGGCCATGACATGCGGGTGCTCGTAGGGCGGGATGAGGGCGAGGCCCCGCTCGACGGCCAGGGACTCGCCGACGGCGACGCGGTCCTCGGTGTAGCGGTCGTACGTCACGATCTCGGCGCCGTAGCCGATGGTCGCGTCCACCTTCGAGCGTGGGGCGTCCTCGGGCATGACGATGACGGCGGTGGTGCCCAGTTCGCGGGCGGCGAGGGCGACGGCCTGGGCGTGGTTGCCGGAGGAGTAGGCGGCGATGCCGCGGGTCAGCTGCTCGGGGGTGAGTCGGGAGGCGGCGTTGTAGGCGCCGCGGAACTTGAAGGCGCCGACGCGCTGGAAGTTCTCGCACTTGAGGAAGACCTCGGCGCCGACGAGTGCGTCGAGCGTGCGTGAGCGCATAACGGGGGTGCGGTGCGCGACGCCCTTGAGCCGGTCGGCGGCGTCGCGGACGGTGTCGATGGTGACCGGCGGGGTGGTGGTCGTCACGCGTGTCCTCCAGCGGGGGTCGGGTCGGTGGCGGCTCGGGCCTGGGCGAGGTAGCTGTAGGCGGAGGCGCGGGAGATGCCGAGCCGGGCGGCGACCTGCTCGATCGCGCGGCGCACGGCGAACACGCCGTGTTCGTCGAGCCTGCGGAACAGGTCGAGGCGCTCGGCCCGGTCGAGTGCGGCCCAGCTCTGGTTCCGCCCGAGCCGGTGGGCGTCGAGGATGGCGTCCACGACGGAGTCGATGTCGTTGCCGAAGGCGGTGACCGGCGGCTCGGCGGGCCCGGAGGCGAGGCCGGCGAGTGCGCCGAGCAGGGCGTGGGCCTCGTTCACCGCGCTGATGTCCACGTTGACGCACAGGGCACCGAACACCGCTCCCGTGGAGTCGCGCAGCACCATGGTGGACGACTTGACCAGCTTTCCGGTCCCGGTGCGGGTGACGTAGTTCAGGTCGTCGGCCGCCTCGTCGCCGCGCGCGAGCACCTTCATGCCGATCTCACTCATCGCGCCGCCCACGGCCCGTCCGGTCACCTCGCCTGCGACGGCGACGACCGACTTCTCCGGCTGCCGGTAGTCGTGCAGGACCACCTCGCACACCGGGCCGAACGTCGCCGCGATCCCGTCGACGACGGGGCACAGGGCCGCGAGGATCGCATCCCGCTCGGCGTCGTGGACGTGCTCATCAGCCATGCCTTTTAGACTACTGGTCCAGCCCCTGGACGGAAAGTCCAGGATGCTGTGTCGTGGGTCGCGGCATGGGTGAGCGCCTCCCGTGCGGCATGCCGGTCGCCTACCGTCTCCCACCAGGGGTGCGTGTGCATTTCCTCGGCGAGGCGTCGGCAGCGCTCCCGCGCGTCCGCGAGGCGCCCCCGCTGCTCTGCGGTGATCTCGGCCCGCCCGGCCGCGATGTCCGTGCCGCTGGGCAGGCGGGCTGCGATGTCCGCACAGTGCTCCAGCGCCCGGGTGAAGGTCCGCCGGGCTGCGACGAGATCGCCGGGTATGACGAATTCGCCCACGGTGAAGGGCCGCGAGAATTCGGACGATCCCGGCTCGGTGTGCCACAGCGAGGCGTCGATGGGCCGTTCGTCGTCACGCGCCCGGGTGAGCTCACTGCGAAGACCCGCCTCCAGGTGGTCGCCGGCCTCCCACGCGCCGGTCCGAGGCGCGGGCACGAGACCCACCCCGCCCGGGCGGGGCACCGCCGACTGGCCGGGCAGGGGTTCGGGGCGGCCTTCGAGGAACTCGTCCTTGTCCGTCGGGGTGACCCACATGTGCCAGCCGCGCCGGCCCGCCGGGTGGGGCAGGTAGAGCGAGACGAGTTCGCCCGCGGCCGTGCGTCGGATGACGTCGTCGTAGTAGAGGCCGCGCACGGGCTCCCAGAGCGCGTGCCGACCGCCGCACCGGCCGGCGCCCTGCTGTGGGCAGGGGACCGGATTGCTCCAGTCGCAGCGGGACATGTGCAGTTGTTTGATGCCGCCGCGCACCGGCAGGGCCGCGCGGTCGGTCACGTCCCGCCAGCTCTGTACGTTCAGCCGGGCCCAGGGCGCACGGTCGATGGGGATCGCGTTCTCGTTGTTGACGAGCCACAGCGGGGTGAGCCCGTCCCGGAATGCGCTGCGGGTGCGCTCGTCGACGGAACCGCCGGCTATGGCCGCCAGCTGTATTTCGTACGCGAGCCGGCGCCTGCCGCCGCCTTCGACGGTCACGTCCGTGCGGTGCTTTCCGCGCTCGGCCCCCTCCGTTCCCGTGACCCGGAATCCCTCCCCCGAGGCGACCTTGACGGTGTATTCCCTGAGCGCCTTGTGGAGATCGCTTTCGGCCTTCGTCTCGGGGCGTTCCCCTTTGGCCACGTGCATGGCGTGCGGCCGGCCGTTGACCTTGCGGATGGCCAGGAAGCCGGGGCAGATGAAGCCCTCGTCCTCATGGGCTTCCAGGCAGTACAGAAGATCCGGCTGGTAATTGCCGTAGATCTCGTCGAGCAGCCGCGGGTATTCGGGGTGCCCGAGGTCCGCCTCGGTCAGGTCGAGCGTGATGCCGAGGCCCCTGTGCCAGACGCTGTAGGTCATATGGCGAGAGTAGGACGCACCACTGACAATCGGCCTAAGTCATGATCGGTAACAGAGGCCGAGCCGCCGGACATGCCGCTGCCGGTGGCATTCACATCTCCCCGTGCACGAAATCTTGCGGCGATCTCGGCGGCACACCTAAGATACTTTCGTTACTCCTCGTGACTGACGAAACATCTCCTGTTCGCGTCTATCGAGAGTAGGTGCCCCCATGACGGTTGCTGCTGCGTCGACGATCCACCCGGGCGAGGTGCACGAAAGACTCGGCCGTCATGTGCTGACCGACGGTTTCAAGCTGGTGCTCGACCCCCTCGCCAGTCGGGGTTCATGGATTGTCGACGCACGCACCAGCGAGAAGTTCCTCGACCTCTACTCGTTCTTCGCGTCCGCTCCGCTGGGGCTCAACGCGCCGGGCATCGTCGACGATCCGGAGTTCATGACCCTGCTTGCGCAGGTGGCGGCCAACAAGCCCGCCAACCCCGACATGTACACCACTCACTACGCCGAGTTCGTCGAGACCTTCGCCCGGGTGCTGGGCGATCCGGAGCTGCCGCGACTGTTCTTCGTCGAGGGCGGGGCACTCGCCGTCGAGAACGCGCTGAAGACGGCGTTCGACTGGAAGAGCCGCCGCAACGAGGCCGCGGGCCGCTCCCCCGAACTCGGCACCAAGGTGCTCCACCTGCGCCACGCCTTCCACGGCCGCAGCGGCTACACCCTTTCGCTGACCAACACCGAGCCCAACAAGACGGCCCGCTTCCCGCAGTTCGACTGGCCCCGCATCGACGTCCCCGCGATGCGGTTCCCCCTCGAGCGCCACCTTGCCGAGGTGGAGGAGGCCGAGCGCGGGGCCCTCGGACAGGCGCGGCGGGCCTTCGAGGCCAACCCGCACGACGTCGCCTGCTTCATCGCCGAGCCGATCCAGGGCGAGGGCGGCGACAACCACATGCGCCCGGAGTTCCTGCAGGCGATGCAGGCGCTCTGCCACGAGTACGACGCGCTGTTCGTGCTCGACGAGGTGCAGACCGGTGTGGGGATCACCGGCACCACCTGGGCCTACCAGCAATTCGGCCTCGAGCCGGACATCGTGGCCTTCGCCAAGAAGGTCCAGCTCGGCGGTATCATGGCCGGCCGCCGGGTGGACCAGGTGCCCGACAACGTCCTTCGGGTCTCCGGGCGGATCAACTCGACCTGGGGCGGCGGGCTGGTCGACATGGTCCGGGCCCGGCGCATCATGGAGATCATCGAACGGGACGACCTGGTGGCCCATGCCGCCGCCGTGGGATCGTGGTTCCTGGCCGAACTGCGTGATCTGGAAGCCCGGCACGCGGCGGTGGCGTCCAACGCGCGGGGGCGCGGGCTGATGAGCGCCGTCGACCTGCCGGACAGCGGCGTCCGTGACGAGGCGGTACGCCGGTTGCGCACCGAGGAGCAGGTGATCGCATTGCCGTGCGGGGAGCGTTCGGTGCGCTTCCGTCCCGCCCTGTCCATCACCCAGGACGAGCTCACAGTCGCCCTGCGGGCTCTCGACCGGGTCCTTGCCGGCCTGCACTGACCCTCCCGGCGGACACCGCCCCCTCCCAGCGGACAAGGAGCAATGTCATGGCCCGTTCCGTCGCCTCGATCGTTGCCGGCCAACCGGTCGCCGGCGCTCCCGGCGGGACTCTTCAGCGCCCCAATCCCGGCCGTACCGCCGAGCTGGTCACCGACATCTCGCTCGGGAACGCCTCGACGTTCGTCCAGGCCGCCCAGGCCGCGAAGGCGGCGCAGCGGTCCTGGGCCGACGTCCCGGCGCCGGTGCGCGGATCCGCGATCGGAAAGATCGGGCGGCTCGTCGAGGCCAACAAGGACCGGCTCGCCCGCATCGTGACCGAAGAGATCGGCAAACCGCTCGCGGAGGCGCTCGGCGAGGTGCAGGAAATCATCGACACCTGCGACTTCTTCCTGGGCGAGGGCCGCCGGCTGCACGGGCAGACGGTGCCCTCGGAGATGCCCGACAAGCAGCTGTTCACCTTCCGCAACCCCGTCGGCGCGGTCGCGGTGATCACCGCGGGCAACTTCCCGGTGGCCGTGCCGGCCTGGTATCTCGTACCGGCGCTCGTCACCGGCAACACCGTGGTGTGGAAACCCGCCGAGTACGCCGCCGCGAGCGCCAAGGCGCTCTTCGAGCTGTTCGTGCACGGCGGCGGCCTGCCCGACGGCGTACTCAACCTCGTACTCGCCGACGGGGAGCAGACATACGCCGGCCTGGAGGCCTCCCTCGACGCCGGCCTGGTCGACAAGGTCGGCTTCACCGGGTCCACGCTCGTCGGCCAGAAGATCGGCGCCCTGTGCGGAAGCCACCTTCAAACCCCCTGCCTGGAACTGGGCGGCAAGAACCCCCAGGTGGTCACACCGAGCGCGAACCTCGATCTGGCGGTGGAGGGGGCGTTGTTCTCCGGATTCGGCACCGCGGGACAGCGCTGCACCTCCCTCGGGACGCTCCTCGTCCACGAGTCCGTGCACGAGGACTTCCTCGCCCGCTTCGACACCGCGAGCCGCGCGGCCCGGATCGGCGACGCGTTCGAGGACGTCCTCTACGGCCCGATGCTCGACGAGCGCTTCGCGCAGCGCTACGAGACCTTCCTCGGCTGGATCAAGGACCACCACCGCACCTACGGCTCCGACGGCATCGGGCGGATCACGGCCGACAACCCGCGCAAGGGCTTCGTCGGCGACCCCGACGCGGGCATGTTCTACCACCCGGTGATCGTCGACGGAGTGCGCCGCGACGACGACCTGTTCCTCAGCGAGACCTTCGGCCCCATCGTCTCAGTGGCCACGTACCGGGACTTCGACGAGGCCCTCGACCTGGCCAACGCTCACGGCTACGGGCTGTCCGCCGCCATCTACACCAGCGATCCGCACGAGGTGTGGACGTTCCGGCGGGGTATCTCCGCGGGCATGGTCAGCGTCAACAACACCACCTCCGGAGCCGAGGCGCACCTGCCGTTCGGCGGCAACGGCAAGTCGGGCAACGGCTCCCGCCAGTCGGGGCAGTGGGTGCTCGACCAGTTCACCCGCTGGCAGTCGATGAACTGGGACCACTCCGGCCGGCTCCAGAAGGCGCAGATGGACGTGGCCACGCTCGAACCCGACATGGCCTTCCGCCTGTGAGCGGCGTCGAGGACCTGGACCGGCACTTCCGCGAGGCGGTGGCCGGTCTCCGGTCTGCCGCCCAGGCTGCGGGCCCACTGGACACCCGTACCGCACTGGACCTGTTCGACGCCCAGCTGGAGAGCCGGCACACCGACGCCGCCGCGCGCTGGATGCAGCAGCAGGGCCGCGGCTACTACACCATCGGATCGAGCGGTCACGAGGGCAACGCCGCACTCGCCCTCGCGCTGCGCCCCACCGACCCGGCGCTGCTGCACTACCGCTCCGGCGCCTTCTACTGCGCCCGCGCCCGGCAGGCCGGCGGCGTCGACGCGGTCAGGGACATGCTGCTGGGGGTGGCCGCCGGGGCCGAGGAGCCGATTGCCGGCGGGCGGCACAAGGTGTACGGGCGCCGCGAACTGGCCGTCGTCCCACAGACGTCGACCATCGCCTCCCATCTGCCGCGGGCGGTCGGGGTGGCGTGGAGCATCGCCCGCGCCAAGCGGCTCGGGACCGACTGCGCCTGGCCCGGGGACGCCGTCGTGTGCTGTTCCTTCGGTGACGCCTCGGTCAATCACTCCACGGCGGCGGGCGCCATCAACAGCGCCTGCCACGCGGCCTACCAGGGGCTGCCGATGCCGATCCTGTTCGTCTGCGAGGACAACGGCCTGGGCATCAGCGTGCCGACCCCGCCCGACTGGGTGCGGCGCGCCTACGGCAACCGGCCCGCTCTCACCTACTTCGCCGCGGACGGCTGTGATCCGCAGGCCGCCTACGACACCGCGCGCGAGGCCGTGGCCCACGTTCGCAAGCACCGCCAGCCTGCGTTCCTGCACCTGTCGATGGTGCGTTTCCTCGGCCATGCGGGCTCGGACGCCGAAGCCGCCTACCGGATGCCCTCCGACGTCGCCGCGGATCTGCGGCGCGACCCGCTGCTGGCCACTGCCCGCCTGCTCACGGCGGCAGGCGTCCTCAGTCCCCAGCAGGTTCTCGACCGCTACGACGAGGTGGGCGCGCGGGTGTTCGGTGTCGCCAAGGAGGCGCTCGAGAGCGAGCCCCTGACCACAGCGACACAGATCGCCACCCCCATCGCACCCCGCCGCACCGACCTCGTGGCGGCTGCAGCACGCCGTACGAGCGAAGCATCCGCGGCGCCCGTGGGCGAGCCCGTCACCGTCGCCCAGGCCATCACCCACACACTCGCCGACCTGCTCGGCAGCCATCCGGAGATGGTGGTGTTCGGCGAGGACGTCGGCCGCAAGGGCGGGGTCTACGGACTGACCAGGGGCCTGCAGCGGCGCTTCGGCACCGCCCGGGTCTTCGACACCCTGCTCGACGAACAGGCCATCCTCGGCCTCGCGCTGGGAGCGGGCCTGTCCGGGCTGCTGCCGGTGGCGGAGATCCAATACCTCGCGTATCTGCACAACGCCGAGGACCAACTGCGCGGCGAGGCCGCCACGCTGCAGTTCTTCTCCCAGGGTCAGTACCGCAACCCCCTCGTGGTGCGCATCGCCGGCTACGGCTACCAGCGCGGCTTCGGCGGTCACTTCCACAACGACAACGCGGTCGGCGTCCTGCGTGACATTCCCGGCCTGGTCATCGCGTCCCCGTCCCGCCCCGACGACGCCGCCGCGATGCTGCGCACGTGCGTGGCGGCGGCGAAGGTGGACGGCACCGTCAGCGCCTTCCTGGAGCCGATCGCGCTCTACCACACCCGAGACCTCCACTCGGACGGGGACAACGCCTGGCTCACCGCCTACTCTCCCGCCGCACAGCACGTACCGATCGGCCGGGCACGCACCTACGGCACCGGCACGGACCTGACCCTCGTGACCTTCGGCAACGGTCTGCGCATCTCGCTTCGGGCCGCACGCCGACTGGAGCAACAGGGCATCGCCTGCCGGGTCGTCGACCTGCGCTGGCTGGCCCCGCTGCCGGTCGACGACCTGCTGCGGGAAGCCCATGCGACGGGCCGCGTCCTGGTGGTCGACGAGACCCGCCGCACGGGAGGCGTCTCGGAGGGAGTCGTCACCGCCCTGATCGACGCCGGATTCACCGGCGCCGTCCGACGGGTCACCAGCGTCGACAGCTTCGTCCCACTGGGACAGGCGGCGCAGTTGGTGCTCGTGTCGGAGGACGACGTGGAACGGGCCGCGGGCGAGCTGCTCTCAGGGGGCCGTTGAGACGCTGCCGATCGAGGTCCAGGTGAACGGTGTCCTGCGCTGATCAGGTGCCGGATCGCGCGGCGTCGCCGATTGATGGTGCTGGTGGAGGGGACGGGCCGTACCGATGCCGTCGGGGTGGCGGTCCGATGCCGGCCGTGCTCGGGGCGATGCGGGAAGGCCCGTCGGCCGTACGGGAGTTGTCCGGACTCCAGTGGGCGGCTGGGGATCGCGGTGGTGGTCGACGGCTTGGACGGCGGCCTGCGGCCACGAGCTGTTCCCGCCGCCCGTGGCATGACGGGTTTCGACCGCGCGGCCACGGCAGAGCCGCCGTCCGCCTCGTCACGTCCTCCGACGGCACCTGCGCCGCGCGGCCGGAACCTGACGGCAGCGCACCTCTTTGCGTGCGCCGATGCGTTTCTTGGGCAGGACCCGGCACGTACGTCCGCTCCCGTAAACGTTGTGCCCTTCCCATGTCGTTGCACGGTTCGCCGCCCCCCGCGCCGTACAACCGAGGAGCACCGTTGTTCCGACGTCCAGTCCGTTCCGCCCGTACCGTCACCGCGGCCGCCGCCGCGCTTGCCGCCGCGGGCGCCCTGACCGCCACGGCCACCGCAGCCGCCGCGCCAAGCGCGCCTGCGCAGGCACACGCTCGCGCCCGGCACGTCCTGCTGCTGTCCGTCGACGGCCTGCACCAGTCCGACCTGGCCTGGTACGTCGACCGCCACCCCGACTCGGCGCTCGCCCGACTCGCCGGCAGCGGTGTGGAGTACACCCACGCGAGAACCACCGTCCCGTCCGACTCGTTCCCCGGCATGGTCGGCCAGCTCACCGGCGGCGACCCGGGCACCACCGGCGTCTACTACGACGACACCTACGACACCGCGCTCCTCCCGGCCGGCACGACCTCCTGCGCGGGCGCCGAGCGGGGTGCCGAAGTCGACCTCACCGAGGACCTCGACAAGAACAAGGACTCCCTCGACGCCGGCCAGGGCCTCGCGGGACTGCCCGGCAGCATTCTCAGGATGACCGGAGACGCCGCGAGCCTCATCGACCCGTCGAAGCTGCCGGTCGACCCGAAGACGTGCACGCCGCTCCACCCACACAGCTACCTGAAGGTGAACACGGTCTTCGACGTGGCCCGCAAGGCCGGGCTGCGCACCGCGTGGTCCGACAAGCACGTCGCGTACGAGATCCTCAACGGCCCGGCCGGCAACGGCATCCAGGACCTGTTCGCCCCCGAGATCAACAGCCAGGCCATCGGCTACCCCGCCGGGAAGGACTGGACGAAGGACAACGCGGCGACCGAACAGTACGACGGCTACAAGGTGCAGGCCGTGCTGAACGAGATCGACGGATACGACCACGGCCGCACCCACCGGGTCGGAACCCCGGCGGTCTTCGGCATGAACTTCCAGTCGGTGTCGACCGCCCAGAAGCTCCCCTCCTCCGACGGGCTGACGGGCGGCTACCAGGCCAAGGGCGTTCCGGGGCCGCTGCTGGCGAAGAACCTCGACTTCGTCGACCAGCAGGTCGGGGCGTTCCTCGCCGAACTCCACAAGCAGCACCTGGACCGCAGCACGACGGTCGTCCTCTCGGCCAAGCACGGCCAGTCGCCGACCGACCCGAAGGCGCTGACCCGCATCGACGACGGTGCCCTCCTGGACGGGCTCAACGCCGCGTGGAAGGCCGCCCACCCGGGCGCAGGCGACCTGGTCGCGCACGCCGTCGACGACGACGCGATGCTCCTCTGGCTCACCGACCGCTCAAAGGCCGCCACCGACTTCACCAAGACGTACCTGCTCGCCCAGTCCGGCACCGGCAACGGCCTCGACGGCACGGCCAAGCCCTTCACGGCCGGCGGCCTCAAGACCCTCTACGCGGGCGCCGAGGCCGCCCGCTACTTCCACGCCCGGCCGGGCGACTCCCGCGTTCCCGACCTGTTCGGCATCACCCAGTACGGCGTCGTCTACACCGGTGGCAAGAGCAAGATCGCCGAACACGGGGGCGCCCACGCCGACGACCTCGACGTGCCGCTGGTCGTCTCCGGCGCCGCCACCCCGCAGGGAGTACGGGTGGGCGAGTCGGTGCGGACCACGCAGATCGCCCCGACGATCCTGCGGCTCCTGGGCCTCAACTCCCAGTCCCTGGACGCCGTACGCATCGAACACACACGGGCGCTCCCCCTGCGCTGACGGGTAGCTGAGCGCCTGGCCCCATGGACGCACGGGGCAGGCGCTCAGCTCAGGAGCCGGCGGTGAAGCGCCGGTTGGGATGGCGCAGGTTCTCGATCTCGTCGTCGGGAGCGGCTGCGTAGTCCCCGTAGGAGATGCAGGCCTGTCCGTCGTTCCCGGCGACGGGAGTGTCCAGTCCGGTGCGACAGCGATCCCGTGCGCTTCGGCGTCCTCGGCCAGCGCGTTCACCGTCTGCGGATCGGTGACGTCACCGGACACCGCCCTTACCCCGCCGGGGAGTTGATCGAGTCGGGTCCTCCCCGGCCGTGAACCGCCAGGCCGGGGGCCGAGATCGTCGATGATCCGGCCTGCGGCGACCCGGCAGGCCCGACGCGGTGAACTCGGACTGACCGGCACCCTCGGACGGGTTCTCACCGCCACAAGACCGCCGTCCCGCTGCCGCGTGAGCCTCCAGTGCCGCTCGGGCAGCGGTCGCCCGAGAAGTGCGCGTATCCGGCGCCTGTGTGCGCCGGATACACGTTTCTTCCGGTCCTCTGTCAGGAGGGGATGATCTGCCACTGCTGCTGGGGGATGGCCGTGTAGGTCCACTGGTTGATGGCGGCTCCGTCGGCGGTGGAGCCGCTGTCGACGTTGAGGGACAGGCCGCTGAGCCGGTTGGTGAGGAGGTAGTGGCCGTCGCCGGTGGGGGTGATGGCCCAGTGCTGCTGGGGCGCGTTGGCGTCGCCCCAGATATCGGCGCCTGCGCCGTCCACGCGGGAGAGTCCGCCGATTTCCATGAGCGTACCGCTGTTGACGTTGCGGATCTTGTAGTAGCCGCTGTCGGCCCGGGCGATGGTCCACTTCTGGTTGGCGTGGTTCTGCCAGGACCACTGCAGAATGGCGGTGTTGTTGGCGGTTTTGGCACCCGAGACGTCGGCGACCTTCCTGCTGTGGCGGGCGACGAGGCGGTACACGGTGCTGTCGCCGGGGAAGAGGGTGGAGACCAGGACGGGTGTCGCGGTGCGGCCGCCGATGCGCAGGTTGCCGATGTTGGCGTAGCCGCCGGTGCCGGCGGTGACCTGGATACGGACGAAGCCGGCGTTGCGGCCCGGCCATTCGACGAGTTTCGGGGTGCGGTCGCCGGCCCAGCGGGCGGTGGCGACCTGGGTGAAGGCGGTGCCGTCGGTGCTGGTGGAGATGGTGCAGGCGGTGATGTCACCGTCGGTGGTGTTGGTGCGGCTCCACTGCTTGGGCAGGTACTCGAGGGTGGAGATGTTGCTCCATACGCCGCCGAGGTCGATGGTGATGGTCTGGGGCAGCGGGAGGTTCCAGGTGGACCAGCAGGTCTCGAAGTTCTTGTCGCTGAGGCCGTCGACGGCGTTCAGCGGGCCTTCGCCCGTGTTGTATGCGGTGGCGTAGGCGGCCACGGGGGTGACCGGGTGTTCGGCGCGGAGCATCTGTGCGGGCAGGGGCGGCCGGGAGGTGTTGGGGCCGCTCCAGGCGGCGCCGGCCTCGGCGAGCCGGTTGACGATGTTGGTGTCCAGCACACCGTTGCGGTTGGGCGGGCAGTTGAGGATGAACGAGGTGTACTTGGGCTCCAGGTCCGTCAGATGGGAGAGGATGGCGTCCCTGCTCATCGGATCGGTCGTGGGCGTCGTCGGATGCCAGAACCACCCGTTGCTGATCGTCTGGCCCTGCAGCGAGGCGTAGGTGTTGCCTGCCGGTGAGGTGATGCCGAGGGGCTCCTCGAAGTAGATCGCGTCGCCGAGGTAGGGCACCGACAGCCCGCCGTGGTCGATCATCACGATGTCGGGCTGCAGGGACTTCACATGTTCCCTGACGCGCTGGTAGGGGACGGCCTGCTGGCCCATCTGCCAGGCGTAGCCGTCGGTGACGAACATGTCGATGTCGCCGTAGTTGGTGAGCAGTTCGGTGATCTGGTTGAGGATGTAGGTGATGTCGCCGGGCTGGACGGCCTGGTCGGAGGCGACTTTGTGGCGGGTGTCGTAGGCCTGCACGTTGTAGGTGCGGTCCCAGATGGAGAAGTACAGGCCGACCTTGAGGCCCTGGGCCCGGAAGGCGGTCACGTACTGCGCGACGACGTCGTGCTGGTAAGAACTGTGGGCGACGTTGTAGGTGTTGTAGGCACTGGGCCACAGGCAGAAGCCGTCGTGGTGCTTCGTGGTCAGGACGCCGTAGCTCATCTTCGCCGCCGCCGCGGCCGCCGCCCACTGGGCGCAGTCGACCGCCGTGGGTGCGAACAGAGCCGGGTTCTGGTTCGGGGCGGCCCACTCCTGGTTGGTGAACGTGCCCATGTTGAAGTGATTGAACATGCCGAACCGCATGTTCACCAGGTTGCTGAGATTGGTCTGCATGTCCGCGGCGGCCGCCTGAGGGAGCAGGCCGGAGAAGCCGGGAACCACGGGCAGCGCGCTCGCGGCCGCAGCAGCGCCCGCGGCGCCCAGCAGGGTACGACGGGACAGTCTTCTATCTGACGGCATAGGTGTACTCCCGGGTGAGTTACGCATGAAGTTCGATGACGTCACTGCTCCGTGTCAACAGGTAAGTGGATGAAAGTACTTGGAGTGAGAGCAGATGAGACCGTTTTATCCAGCTACTCGACGTTACGTTCCGTCGAGACATGCCATGTTTCACGGAGGCGCAGGAGCGTGATAACCCATAGACCCCGCTGAGGTTCAGGCACGGCGTATACGGTCACGACGGCGCTCAGGAGCTTGACGGCGACTTGGACCCCACAAAATGAGTACTACTCATTTCAGGGCTCGGCTATTTCGCTGGAATAGGCCGGGTGGGACGCAGCCGGCGGTCGATTGCCAGTACCAATACTGCTGCCACCTGGGGTTATTACCTACCGTAGATGGCGCGCACTGTGCCGATCCCGATGCCTCCACATGTCATCCGTGTTGCGCCAGTGAAAAAATAGGCATGCCTATCGTCTTGACTGCGCCGCTTCCTTGCATTGATAAATGCAACTCATAGGAGCAGGGGTTCGGAGGAGGGACACCACAGATGAGACCCCCACGCATCGGAGCCGGGACAGTCAAGGCGCTCGCAGCGGCGGCTGTCGTCTTCGCGGCCGTACTGCCCGCTCAACCCGCCTACGCGGCCACGACGAACTTCTACGTCGACCCTGTCAACGGCAGTGACAGCAACTCGGGAACCAGCACCGCCGCAGCCTTCAAGACCATCCAGGCCGCCAAGGCCGCGGTCCGAGCCGTCAACGCGAACATGTCCGACGACATCGCCGTGAACCTGCGCGGAGGCACCTACCCCCTCACCAGCCCGATCACCTTCGGCACCGGCGACTCGGGCACGAACGGCCACACGGTCGTCTATCAGGCGTACAACGGTGAGACGCCCGTCATCACCGGCGGCAAGGCGATCACCGGCTGGACCACGGCTGCGGGCGGCGAGTACAAGGCACCTGTAGGCACCCTCGACTTCCGGCAGTTGTACGTCAACGGGGTCCGCGCCACCCGGGCCCGCTTCCCCGACCTCGGCTCGGACTTCCAGCTGCAGGGCAGCGACAAGACCAACAAGCTGCTGAAGGTGCTCAGTTCACAGGTCTCCAACTGGGGCCACCTCAACCAGGTCGAGATGATGCTGGAAACGCAGTGGGGCGAGAGCTACCTGCGGCTGAAGTCGATCAGTTCCAGCAACGGCACCGCCGACGTGTCGATCCAGGACCGCGAGGCGGGCATCCTCTTCCCGCGCCCCTTCCCGGTCCTCTCCAACGGCTCTCCCCTGCACTTCGAGAACGCCCACGAGTTCCTCAACGAACCGGGCGAGTTCTACGTCGATACGGCCGCCCAGACCGTCTACTACAAGCCCCGCCCCGGCGAGGACATGTCCACGGCCACCGTGCAGGCGCCGACGCTGCAGACCCTCTTCGACATCAAGGGCACGAATCTCGACAGTCCGGCCCACGACCTGCGCTTCTCCGGGCTCACCTTCACCGGGACCACCTGGATGGAAGCGACGAACAACGGCTACCTCAACGGCCAGGGCGGCAACTACAACCTCTCGGCCGACACCTCCAACAACCAGTACGTCGGCCGTCCGCCGGCCGGGGTCCAGGCGTCGAACGCCGACCGCCTCTCCTTCACCGGCAACACCTTCACCCAGATGGGCGCCACCGCCCTCGACCTGCACCACGGCGTGCACGACAGCACCGTGACCGGCAACCTGGTCCACGACATCGCCGGCAACGGAATCATGGTCGGCAAGTTCTCCGACCCGACCGTGGAGTTCCACACCGTCTACAACCCGCCCACCTCACCTGCCGGTGAGGACGCCAGGGAGGTGGTCAAGAACGTCACCGTCAAGAACAACCTGATCACCCGGGTCGGTGAGGACTACCTGGGCACGGCGGGCATCAACGCGGGCTTCGTCAACAGCACCACCATCGACCACAACGACATCTCCGACACTCCGTGGGCCGGCATCTCGCTCGGCTGGGGCTGGCAGTCGGCGGCCAACGCCGAAGGCAACAACAGCGTCAGCTACAACCGGATCGGCAACGTGATGAACCGGCTCTGCGACTCCGCCGGTATCTACCACCTCTCGAACGACCCGGGCACGGTCTTCAACGGCAACTACATCCACGACGTGATACGCATGCCGTCCGCCTGCGGCTCGGCCGTGTCCGGCATGTACCTGGACGAGGGGTCGAACAACATGACCCTTTCGAACAACGTGCTGTCGCACACCGACGGATTCATCAACCAGAACCGCAACGGCTCCAACGTCACGCTCACCAACAACACGACGTCCGGCGACGCGGTGATCAAGGCGTCCGGTCTCGAGTCCGCCTACCGTGGGCTGGCGGCGAAGCTCAACCTCGCCTACAACAAGCCGGCGTCCTCTTCCTCTGTGAACGGCTCCGCCTGGGGCGCGGCCAAGGCCAACGACAACGACGGTGCCACCGGCTGGTCGCCAACCGGGAGCGACACCTCGGCGTGGTGGCAGGTCGACCTGGGGCAGGCCTACCAACTCGGACAGTTCTCCCTGACGACCCGTCAGGACCTGGACCAGTCGGAGACGCGCGGCCACTTCGAAATCCGGGCCTCCAACGACCCGTCGTTCGCCACGTACACCGTCGTGGGACGCCAGACGGACACGCTGCCGCTCGCCTCGACGCTCACGGGCAACATCGACGTCCGCCAGAAGTTCCGCTATGTGCGGGTCGCCAAGACTGACGGCGCGTACTTCTTCATCGCGGACTTCAGTGTGCAGCAGGCCGACGGTGCGCTGGAGGACGCGACCGGTACGCCGAACGTCAACGCGTCGACGTACTACACGTTCAAGAACGTCAACAGCGGCCAACTGATGGACGTGTACCAGAACTCCACCGCCGACGGCGCGAGCGTCATCCAGTGGCCGAGCAATGGTGGGGCCAACCAGCAGTGGAACATCGTTCCGGTCAGCGGTCAGCTTTACAGGATCGTGAACCGGAACAGCGGCAAGGCCCTCGACATCAACGCCTCCAGTCACCGGACGGGGACCGCGCTGCAGCAGTACACCTACAACGGCGGCAACAACCAGTTGTGGTACTTCGAGCCGACCAGCGGTGGATACGTCATCCGCAACTTCGAGAGCAGGCAGGTCCTGGAGGTCGGTGGTGGATCGACGGCCAACGGAGCCGCCGTCAGTCAGTGGATGCCGCTGAACCAGTCCAACCAGGCTTGGACGATCCAGTGACAGGGTGACCAGACGCGGTCGGCGGATTCACCCGCCCGGACGCGTCCGTCCGCCCTCAGCCCCCATCAGCCCGCCCCCACCTCCACGGCAAACCCGGTTGGGGGCGCGGCTTGCTGTCCCCGTAACGATGAACAAGGGAGTACATGGTGCCTGCGCTGCTCATATTCGGAAAACTGGGCCGGGGGGTGGTTGTCTGCCTGACCGCCGTGGCGCTCGCCTTCACCGGCCTCATCGCCTTCAGCGGCGCCTCGCAGGCGGCTGCACAAGGGCCGTGCGACATTTACGCGGCGGGCGGCACGCCGTGCGTCGCGGCGCACAGCACCACCCGCGCGTTGTTCGCCTCCTACAACGGCCCGCTCTACCAGGTGCAGCGGACGTCGGACAGTACGTTGCACGACATCGGCGTACTGTCGGCCGGAGGCGTCGCCAACGCCGCGGCACAGGACTCGTTCTGCGCCGGCACCACCTGCACCATCACCCGCGTCTACGACCAGACCGGCAGCGGCAACACCCTGGTCTATCAGGGACCCGGCGGTACGGGCGGCGCCGACACGGCGGCCAACGCGACCACCGAAGCGCTCAGCGTGGGCGGCCAGAAGGCTTACGCGCTCTACATCAACCCCGGCAACAGCTACTTCGCCTACAACTCCTCCGGGGGTGTGCCGACCGGCAGCTCACCCGAGGGCGAGTACATGGTCACCAGCGGCACCCACGTCAACAACGGCTGCTGCTTCGATTACGGCAACACGGAGATCGACCACAAGGCCGACGGCAACGGCGCCATGGACGCGATCAACTTCGGTACGGAATGCTGGTTCGGCGGCTGCAGCGGAACCGGACCGTGGGTGCAGGCGGACCTGGAGAACGGCCTGTTCTCCGGCGGCAGCAAGACGTGGAACCCCAACCAGGTCTCCCAGACCAGCCGCTTCGTCACGGCAATGCTCAAGAACAACGGCACCACCCAGATGGCGCTCAAGGGCGCAGGCGCCCAGTCCGGGAGCCTGACCCAGCTCTACAGCGGCGCACTGCCCGGCGGATGGAACCCGATGCACAAGCAGGGTGCTGTCATCCTCGGCAGCGGCGGCGACTGCTGCCAGACCAACCGCAACGCGAGCGCGGGCACCTTCTACGAGGGCGCCATGGTCAAGGGCTACCCCTCCGACGCCACCGACGCCGCGGTCCAGGCCAACATCGCCGCGGCCGGCTACAGCACCAACACCGCCAGCCCCTTCACCCCGGGCGCGAAGGTGTCGCTGCAGGCCACCACCTCCTGCTGCACCAGCGACTACCTGCAGCACGACACCGGCGACGACAAGGTCGTGATCGCGCCGGTGACCTCCAGCAGCTCGACCACCGACAAGGGCAACGCCACCTGGGTCGTCCGTGCCGGCCTGGCCGACAGCAGCTGCGTCTCCTTCGAGTCGGCCAACACACCCGGCAGCTACCTCAGGCACTACGCGTTCCAGCTCCACCTCCAGCCCAATGCCGGCACCAGCCAGTTCGCCGCCGACGCCACCTTCTGCTCCAAGCCGGGAAACAGCGGCACGGGCTACTCCCTGCAGTCCTTCAACTACCCGGCCAAGTACATCCGCCACTACCGCTTCACCGGCTACATCGCGAGCAACGGCGGTACCAACGCCTGGGACACCACGTCGTCGTGGGCCCAGGACACCAGCTGGCTCGCCGCCGCCCCCTGGAGCTGACGCTCCCCTCGCAACGCCCTGGAGAACGGCCTGTTCTCCGACGTGAACCGCGGGTTCAACGCGGGCGACCCCAGCGTCAACAACCGGTTCCAGACCGCCATGCTCAAGGGCGGCCCTAACCAGTGGGCCATCCGCGGCGGCGACGCCCAGTCGGGCGGCCTGTCCACCTTCTACAACGGCGTACGCCCCAACGTCTCCGGCTACAACCCGATGAAGAAGCAGGGCGCGATCATCCTCGGCATCGGCGGCGACAACAGCAACACCGGCCAAGGCACCTTCTACGAAGGCGTGATGACCCAGGGCTATCCCTCGGACGCCACCGAGAACGCCGTCCAGGCCAACATCACCGCCGCCGGGTACAACAGCGGCTCGACCAGCACCGGAACCCTCACCCCCGGCTCCCGGATCTCACTGAAGGCCACCACCTCGCCCTGCTGCACTTCGGACTACCTGCGCCACGACGACGCCGACACCAAGGTCGTCATCTCCAGCATCACCTCCGCCAGCTCGGCCACCGACAAGGCCGACGCCACCTGGATCGTCCGGGCCGGACTGGCCAACACCTCCTGCCTGTCCTTCGAGTCGGCCGACAAGCCCGGCCAGTTCCTGCGCCACTCCAACTACCAGCTCTACCTGGACACGGACAACGGCGGCAGCTCGTTCGCGAAGGACGCCACCTTCTGCCCCACCGCGGGCAACAGCGGGATCGGCCACTCCTTCCAGTCCGTCAACTTCCCGACGAAGTACCTCCGCCACTACAACTTCACGGCCTACATAGCCGGCAACGGCGGCTCCAACGCCTGGGACTCCACGTCGTCGTGGGCGCAGGACACCAGTTGGCTCACCGCATCTCCCTGGAGCTGACAACCTGGAGGTCGCGGGCCGGAGCACCTTGGCGCTGACATCGTGCACGGCCCGCGGCTTCCGCCCATGGCGCCAAGGCCGCCGCTGTGCCGTGTCAGGCCAGCGCCGCGGCGGCTGGGCGTGGCAGGACTCCAGCGGTCACTGGAATCACTCCGGTCGTCCTCTTCGTCGCGCATCCGTCGCCGGGCGCCGGGTGGAGCGGCGAGGAGTCAGCACGGGTTGCACGAGCCGACGCCGCCCCACGCCGCTGCGGGCGTTGATGACGGCGATCAGCAGGTCGACAGCTTCGGCGCCTATCCGGTCCGGGCGAAGGCTGAGCGCCGTGACCGGCGGGGTGGTCGTCGCGTAGTCCGGATCCTCGCTGATACACGCCACCAGCAGGTCCCGCGGCACCCGGAGCCCGTGGTGGCGAGCGGCGGCGAGGATGTTGTGACCGGAGTCGGAGTAGACGCCGATGACGGCGTCCGGTCTCGGATCTTGGTCGAGCAGCCGGCCGACCGCGTCCTGTTCGGACGTGAAGTAGTCGGGCAGTGAGGCGTACTCCTCCACGAGGGCGGGCATGCGGTGTTCGTCGCACCAGGACCGGTAGGCGTGTGCGATCAGGCGCGGGTACGCGTCGTCGTGCAGGGGCAGGGAGAGCCCGATCCGCCGGGCGCCGGACTGCGTGAGGTGGTCGAGAAGCAGGCCCAGGCCCACTTCGTGGTCCGTGTCGACCCACGCGTCGCACCAGTGCGGCTGGAGCGGCCGGCCATCGGTGACCATCGGTATGCCACGCTCCCGCAGGATGGCAGCCACCGGGTCGTCCGCGCGCGGGGCGACGTGGATGACGCCGTCCATCGCCGTGTTCAGCCACATCCACGGTGACATCGAACTCGGCATCACCTGGAGCAGAAAGCCGCGCTCATGCGCCGCCGCCATGGCGCCCAGCACCAGTTGTGCGTAGTACGGGATCTCGGTGTACGGGACGGGCAGGTCGCCGTACGTGGTCATGGTCAGGCCGAGCACTCCGGTGCCCCCACGGGCCAGGGCGCGGGCCGTGCTGGCCGGGGCGTAACCGAGTTCGCGTGCCACGGCCAGCACACGCTGCCTGGTCGCCTCGGACAGCCGCCCGGTGCCGTTGAGCGCGTTCGACACCGTGGCCGTGGACACACCAGCACGTGCGGCCACGGCATCCAGCGTGGGCCGCCGCCAGACACGCGAGCTCGTCATGCGTACCCCATGTTTCCCAACAACCCTGCGGCGGCTTGTGGTTAAGACCTTAATCAGCCAGCCTGCCCGGCGAAGGCGGCCGAGGCCGGCCGCCGGGTG
Source organism: Streptomyces sp. TLI_185 (assembly GCF_003814765.1). Lineage (NCBI taxonomy): Bacteria > Bacillati > Actinomycetota > Actinomycetes > Kitasatosporales > Streptomycetaceae > Streptomyces > Streptomyces sp. TLI_185. Next base: position 9,620,715 of record NZ_RKRB01000001.1, on the reverse strand, counting down.
AGGAGTTAATCAGATGCCGGACGCCTTCGACGGCACGTCTGCGGCGCCCGCAGGAGGCCCGCCTCACCGCCGGACGTTTCTGGCCGCGGCCGCGGCAGGCGCGCAGGCGCTGGGTGCCGGCCGGACACCGAGTGGTTCCTGCTGCCAACGGCACTGACCCGCGTGGACAGACGCCCCTGCTCAGCCAGGCAGAAGCAGCACTCTCTGTTCCTGCCCCGAACGGGGACGGAACAGGTTCAAGGACGCCCGGGTCTCGCGATCTCGCGGGGGCCGGGCGCGAATGGGTCATGAGACAAGAAGAGGAAGCGGTGGAAGCGACATATACCCAGGTGCGGCAAGGCACCATACCCCCGGTAGTTGCGGCGCGCTGGGCGCTGTGGACGTTTGTCATCGTCAACCTGATGATCGTCGAGGTGCTGTTCCTCAGCGCCGGGACCGGCCAGAACGGGGTGCTCACGGTCGCCAAGTTCTTCGGCCTGCACGCCGCCGTGCTGATGCTGTTCCAGTTGCTGCTGGTGGCCCGGCTGCCGTGGCTCGACCGCCGTATCGGCATGGACAGGTTGACGGTGTGGCACCGGTGGGTCGGCTTCACCCTGCTGTGGACCATCCTCAGCCACGCGGCGCTGGTGGTGCTGGGGTTCGCGCGGCTCGGCCACACGTCGATGACGAAGACGTTCTTCTCACTGGCAGACGTCCCGGCCTCCCTGCTCGGGATGTGCGCCGCGGCGGTCGTGGTCGTGGTCGCAGTGGTGTCCGCCCGGTATGTGAGGCAGCGGCTGCGCTACGAGGTCTGGCATGGCCTGCACCTGCTGCTGTACGTGGCGTTGGGGCTGGCGTTCGTCCACCAGTTGCAGGAGACCACGACCTTCAGTTCCTCCGCGCCCGCGAAAATCTACTGGTGGGCCCTGTGGCTGTTCGCATTCGGTGCCCTGGTCACGGGGCGGTTCGTCATGCCTGTGTGGCGCAACGTCCATCACCGATTCGAGGTCGCGGCGGTGGTACTGGAGTCGGACAACGTGGTGTCGGTGCATGTCACCGGCCGCCACCTCGACAGGCTGCCGGCTCGGGCCGGCCAGTTCTGCATCTGGCGGTTCCCCGGGCACAACCACTGGTGGCTGGCGAATCCGTTCTCGCTGTCGGCGGCACCCGACGGCCGAACGCTGCGCCTGACCGCCAAGGCAGTCGGCAGCACCAGCGCCGGCCTGCGGCACCTCCCCGTCGGGAGCCGCGCGTTCGTCGAGGGTCCGTACGGCGCGTTCACCTCGGTGCACCGAACACGGTCCGGTGCGCTGCTGATCGCCGGAGGCGTCGGCATCACGCCGATTCGAGCCCTGCTGGAGGAGGAATCGGCCGGCGACGTCGTCGTGCTCTACCGGGTGCGCAGTGAGAACGACGCCGTGCTGGTCGACGAGGTACGGGACCTGGTCGCCGACCGCGGCGGGCGGCTGCACCTGCTCACCGGCCCCAGGGGAGAGGGGGCATCGCCGTTCGAGCCGGACAGTCTCCGTGCCCTGGTCCCCGACGTAACCGAACGCGACGTGTACGTCTGCGGCCCGCCCACGATGACCTCTGCCGTGCTCAGCACCCTCCGCAGGCTGGAGGTCCCCCAACGGCAAGTACACGCCGAGCGGTTCGGCCTGGCCTGACCTGCGGGGGCCGACGGGCGCGAGCGGAGCCTCGGCTCCTGCTTGCTGACTTGACTTTCCTGCCGGGAAGGAGGGACGCCTGCTTCCCGGCAGGAAAGTGGTGTCCCGTGGTGGTGGACATCGATACGCCGATGTACTCGGGTACTCAGGTTTCTGCCTCGGAAGGCGGTGGCCGCCCCGGCCCCACGATCGTGTCAGTCACCTAACCGAACAGGCGTCGCTGGATCTCCCGCCGGTAGTCCTCGAGTGTCCTGTCGAGATGTGCCGCCGTGGCCTCGGCCGCCTCGTCGGGCCGGCCGTCGCGAATGGCCCGGTAGATCACCTCGTGCTCCACGACGGCGGACTCGGTGCCTTCACCGAGCGTGTCGTGGATGCCGATCGCGCTGGACTGCCGCTGCAGTCGTCGAGCGTCACGCACCGCGCTGACGAGGAAGGCGTTGTGCGAGGCGACGGCGACGCCCATGTGGAAGTCCTCGTCCGCCTGGTTGAACACGTCGACCTGACCGTGGGCGAACCCGTGCCGGCACTGCTGCACGGCCACCTCGATGGTCCGCAGTTCGGCGGGCGTGGCACGGGTGGCGGCCAGACTGCTCGCCGCCGTCTCCTGAACCCGGCGGAATTCGAACAGCATGAGCACGTGATCGAGGTCGACGGGTCGGAAGAAGCCGCCCCAGCGGCTGGTGAGGAGCATGCCCTCGTCGTCCGCGACGAACAGTCCGCGCCCCTTGTGGGCCCGGACCCGGCCGAGCGCCGAAAGGATCTTCACGGCCTCCCGCACCACCGCCCTGCTGGTGTTCAGCCTCTGCGCCAGATCGTTCTCCGTGGGCAGCCGGTCGCCTGCCACCAGACGGGCCTCGGCGATGAACTCGAGGATCCGCTCCGCCACGACCTCGTAGCCGGGCCGGTAGTCAGGCCGCGCGTCCGCGCCGTTCACCGCTGCCGCCGCAACGGGAGGTGGCTGCGCCGGCAAGGCCGTCTGGGCCGCGGGCGTGTCGTTCATCTGTCCTGCCTCCTGGCTGACGCAACTGGGCGGCTGATCGCTGTGAGCCGCGCTCATCGTATCTCAAGCCTCAATGAGTCGTACTCATCAGGCCAGCAGATCCACATCATGAAGCTGGGTCTCTAATTACCTCATATGCGAACTTCTAGGGTGTTTCTTGCTTCTGCGTTGCTGTGTCACGCACGAATCGCCGAGAAGAAGGCTGCACAAACCCTTGACGGAACCCTGAATAAGGCGGCTAATTTCTTCCGCGGCGGCAAGCGGGACGGCCGTCCGCGGTCCACGACGCCCGACCGGTACGGCCGGCGTCGCCCCATCCCCGCCCCACCTGCTCATCCACTCGGGGCGCCCTGCGAAACCAGTGGAGTCGCACATGACCGTCAACAAGCCTTCGTCCGGCCGGGAGAGGGTGTCCAGCAAGAGTCGTGCGGCGTTGCTGGCCGGCTGCGCGGCCGCCGCGGCGCTGACCCTGACCGCCTGCGGCGGCGGCACCACAGGTACGACGACCAAGGACGGCTTCGCCCAGGTGCCGCAGAAGGACGGTGCGTTGACCGTCTGGGTGGACGCGACCCGTGTGGAGGCCGCGAAGCTGTACCAGCAGCAGCACCCGGACGTGAAGCTGGACATCGTCACCTACGACGGCGACGCCAACGGCTCCAACTACCTCCAGACCAAGGTCCAGCTCTTCAACCGCACCCACAAGGGCTGGCCGGACGTCGTCTTCAGCTCCCAGAACAACGAAGTGACCTGGGCGGTCGACGCGGGCTTCGCCGCGCCCCTCAACAAGGGCCTGATCCCCACCGCGACCCTGACCAATTTCGCCGACGGCGCCAACGACGTCTGCACCGTCAACGGCACGGTCTACTGTCTGCGCAACGACCTCTCCCAGGCAGTGCTCTGGTACAACGCGCCGCTCCTGAAGAAGTTCGGCTACCAGGTTCCGACGACCTGGGAGGAGTACCAGCAGCTCGGCGAGAAGGTGGCCAAGGAGCACCCCGGCTACCTGGTGGGCGACGCGGGCGACTCCTTCACCCCCGAGATCTACCTGTGGGCGAGCAAGTGCGGCGCCAACCACATCACCGGCCCCAAGTCCGTGTCGGTGAACACCTCCAGCGAGGCCTGCACCAAGATGGCCAAGCTCATGGACGTACTGATCAAGAACAAGTCCATGTCCATCAGCGGCGTCTTCAGCACCGACTTCGGCAAGAACCAGGCCGACAAGGTCCTGCTCATGCCGGGTCCGGCCTGGTACGGCGGCGCGCTGTTCGAGGGCACCTTCAAGACGCCGGCCAAGCAGATCGCGGCCGCGCCCATCCCTCAGTGGAAGGGCGAGACCTCGCCGTCCACCGGCAACGTCGGCGGCGGCACCTGGCTGCTGTCCCAGCACTCCGAGCACATCAGGGCCGCCACCGACTTCCTGAAGTGGGTCACCGCCGACAACGCCTACCAGGGCAAGAAGGCACCGGGCTTCCCCGCGTACGCACCGGCCGCCGAGGTCTGGCTGAAGGGACAGAACGCCTCCGGCTACTTCGCCAGTGACCTGAACGCCCTCAAGACCGCGTCCTCCCAGGTCTGGCCGGGCTGGGGCTCGGGCCAGTTCAGCCAGGAGGCGATCTGGGCCGCCACCGTCAAGCCGGCCCTGACCCAGGGCAAGAGCGTCGTCTCAATGCTGCCCGCCTGGCAGGACTCCGTCGTCAAGTACGCCAAGTCCAATGGATACAAGGTCTCACAGTGACCCTCACCCACTCGCGGGCCGGCTCTGCCACCCGGCGCCCTCGCGGCACCGCCCGGCAGAGCCGGGCCGGTATGGCCTTCGTCGCCGCCTACGTGGTCCTGCTGGTCGCCTTCGGCGTGCTCCCCACTGCCTACGCGGTCTACTTCGCCTTCACCGACGCCGGAGGCACGGTCACCGGCTTCGCCAACTTCGTCAGCACGGCGCACGACTTCCGCTTCCTGGACGCCGTGAGCCATGTCGCCGTCTACCTCGCCTTCTGGCTGCTGTCCCTCGTCGTGTTCGTGGTGGCCCTGGCGCTGCTGCTGCACCGCCTGGCCTCCGGGCCGGCCGGCAAGGCCCTGCGTTTCCTCTACTACATCCCCGGAGCGCTCGCCGGCGCCGCGAGCGTGCTGGTGTGGCTGTTCATGCTCGACCCGACGGTGAGCCCGGTCAGATCGCTGCTGGGCGTGCTGGGGTTCCACACCTTCGGCGAGGTGATCGCGCCCGGCAACCTGCCCCTGCTGTTCACGATCATCGCGTTCTGGACCGGCGCGGGCGGCTGGATCGTCGTCATGTACGGCGCGCTCAACAACATCCCCACGGACGTGATGGAAGCCGCGCGCATCGATGGTGCGGGCGCCTGGCAGACCGCCTGGCACGTACAGATTCCGATGCTCCGCAAGTGGATCGTGTACATGGTGATCCTGGCGTTCGCGGGCGGCGCCCAGTTGTTCGTCGAGCCCCAGTTGCTCTCCCTCGCCAGCGTGGGCGTGGCCGGACGCGACTACTCGCTCAACCAGCTGACGTACGACTTCGCCTTCCAGATGAACAACATCAACGGCGCGGCCGCCGTCTCGGTGGAGCTCCTGGTCGTCAGTGTGTCGGCCGCCGCCGTCTTCGTCGCACGCTCGGGGTTCTTCGATGCCGAATAAGTCCTCTGCCCTCTCGATCGCCGCCCCACATACGGAAGGGGAACCGGGCGTCAGGAGCCGAACACATCACCGGGCTCCGGAGCGACGGCCTCCCCGTCCCCTGCGGCGCGTGGCATCACAGCTGCAGACCGGCACCGTACTGGCCGTGTTCGTCGTGTTCTTCGTGCTGCCGGTGCTGTGGCTCGTCCTCGCGGCGACCAAGACCGACCAGCAGCTGGTCCACGACAACCCGCTGTCCTTCGGCTCCTTCCACGCGCTCAAGGCCAACTGGGACGCGCTCACGGCGTTCCAGGACGACGCCGTCATGCAGTGGCTCGGCAACTCCGCGCTCTACGCGGTGATCTCGCTGGTCATCACTCTCGGTGTCGCCATTCCCGCGGGATACGCCCTGGCCATGACCGAGTTCCGCGGCCGGCACACCCTGCTGGTGGCCACCCTGGTCGTGATGCTCATGCCGAACGCCACCCTGGTGGTGCCGTTGTTCCTGGAGATCAACGCGGTGCACCTGATCGGCACGATGTGGTCGATCATCCTGCCGTACTCGTTCTACCCCTTTGGCGTGTACCTGACGTACATCTACTTCACCACCGCCGTACCGAAGGACCTGCTGGCCGCGGCACGGATGGACGGCTGCTCGGAGTTCCGCGTCTTCTGGCACATCGCCCTGCCGCTGGCGACCCCGGTCGTCGCGCTCGTGGGTTTCTTCAGCTTCGTCGCCAACTGGACCAACTACTTCCTGCCGTACGTCATGCTCCCCGAGAGCAGCCAGATGCCCATCCAGGTGGGGGTCGGCACCCTGCTCAGCAACGTCCCGTCCTTCAATCCGACCGTCGGTGACCTGGCGATCCAGCGTCCGCAGCTGGCACTGGCGACGCTCGTCGCCATCACGCCCGTGCTGATCGTCTTCCTCTTCGCCCAGCGCTTCCTGGTCAGCGGGATGCTCGCCGGCGCCACCAAGGAATAGCGGCCCGTCCCGACCGCCCGGCCGTCGTCCCCGGCGTGCGCCGTCCTGCCGCCCACCCGAACGGAGATCTCCCATGGACCACAGCTCTGCCGACCGCACCTCGGCCGAGGACGACCCCTGCGGCCGGCCGGTCCCGCCACCCGACATCAAGGCGGGGGTGCCGCTGCTCGAACCACCCGGCTGGGCCGTGGCCCAGCGGTCCCTGTTCGACCTCCTCGACCACGCCTGGCGACGCTTCGCCCGCGACTTCACCGGCCCGGACGGACGACTGAACTACTCCGGCCCGCTGACCACCCGCGACGGCGTGGACGACTTCTACGAGGTGTTCTTCAACTGGCCCCAGCTCTACCTCCTCGGCGGCGCCGACGATCTGCTGCCCGCCAGTGAGAAGCACTGGAAGGGCGTGACCCGGCAGCTCACCGAACTCGGCATGCTGCACGACGAGTTCGAGCGCGGCTACGACTGGTTCCACCAGGGCGAGAGCCTGCTGTTGCTCTACTTCCTGTGCATGGCCGCCCCTGACCGCTGGTCCGAACGTGCCCTGCGCTTTGCCGAGCTGTACGTCGACCCGGTCAAGGGCAACTACGACCCCGAGCACCGCGTCATCACCCGCCCGCACAACGGCAGCGACCCCGACCGGACGGGTCTGTTCGACGGCGACGTCTACCCGTGGCTGCTCAAGGAAGCGCAGACGTACGGCTTCCCGCTCGACTGGATCCCCGAGGCGGACGGCGGCCCGTACCCACTCTCCGCGGACCCGCGTCTCGGAGCCCAGATGCGGGACCGGATGGGCGTCGGCGACACCGCGGTCAATCTCGCCGCTGCCGGACTGGTCCTCAACGCCTGGATCCTGTCCGGCGAGGACCGCTACCGCGACTGGATCGTCGAGTACGTCGGCGCGTGGCGGGAGCGCACCGAGGCGAACGGCGGTCTCATCCCGGACAACGCCGGTCCGGACGGCGTCGTCGGCAGCCTGCTGGAGGGCCGCTGGTACGGCGGCCACTACGGCTGGTCCTGGCCGCACGGCTGGCACAGCGTGGGCCACGCGGCCTGTGTGGCGGCGCTCGCGGCGGCCACGGTCACCGGTGACGACGACTACCTCTCCATGGTCGCGAGCTCGCTCGACGCCCTCATCGGCCGCGGCAAGGTGATGCCCCACACCGAGGCGGACTCCAGCCTCCCCTCCAAGTGGGCGGTCGAACTCGGTCCCGACATCCACACCCCCACTCCGCACCTGCCTTTCCGCCACAACGACTCGGGCTGGTTCGACTACAACCCGGCCACCCCGCCGGTCCCGGTGGCCCTGTGGCACCACACGGCCTCCGACGCCGACCGCGCCCGGCTGGAGGGGCTGCGTGAGACCGATGGCATCGACTGGCGCACCGTCCGGCCGTTCCGGGCCAAGGAGGAGTCCGGGCACGAGAAGGCCTGGTTCGCCTTTCTCGCCGGCGACGACCCCGGCTACCCCGAGCGGATCCTCGCCACCGCCCAGGCCCAGGTCCGCCACCGCCTGCGGCGTATCGACCGCTACCGCGACCTGGACGTGCCCGAGGCCGACATCCACGTGTGGCAGCTGTGCAACCCCGTGGTCACCGAGGCCCTCGTGCAGTTGACCTGGGGCGGTCCCCAGGTGCTGTACAACGGGGGCCTGCAGCAGGCCCGCCTGCGCTACCACGACGCCGAGGCCCGCCGGGCCGGCCTGCCGCCGGACGTGGCCGCGCTGGTCACGTCCATCGACCCCGAGGCGACCACCCTCGAACTGGTCAACCTCTCCCCCGAGGCGGATCGCACGGTGATCGTCCAGGCGGGCGCCTTCGCCGAGCACACCATCACCGCCGTCCGGTACACGACCTGCGAGGACGACGGCTGGATCGGGGACATGTACGACTACGGCCACACCGAGCCGGTCGTCACCGAGACGGAGCAGGTCTGCGACAGCGACTTCCTGACCGTCCGGCTGCCCGCGTCCACCCGTATCCGGCTCACCCTCCGGCTCGACCTGCGCACCAACACACCCAGCTACCGCACCCCGTTCGACACCCCGGCCGACGATCCCCGCACGGGCACGGAGGAGACCACCGTATGAAGCGCGTCGCCCAGACCATCAGGCTCCGACCCGAGCACCGCGAGAAGTACCTCGAACTCCACTCGGCCGTCTGGCCCGGCGTCCAAGCCGCCCTGCACCGGTCGAACATCCGCAACTACAGCATCTTCCTCCACGGCGATGCGCTGTTCGCCTACTTCGAGTACCACGGCGACGACTTCGAGGCCGACATGGCCGTCCTCGAAGCCGACCCCGAGACCCAGGAATGGTGGAACCTCACCGACCCCTGCCAGGAGCCCTGGCCCGACCGGGGCGACTCCCGCCAGTGGACGGAACTGACCGAGATCTGGCACCTCGACCCGCCCGGCGAAGACGTCACCGCCTGACACGGCCCACGCCAGACCGACCCGACTTGGAACCCGCCATGCCCCCCCGCCCCCGTCCTCATCGATGCCCACCACCATCTGTGGGACCTCGACCGGCGTCCGCAGCCCTGGCTCGACGACCCCGCCCTGGCGTCGATCAGCCGTACCTTCACCTCCGGCGACCTGCGCTCCACCGCGACCCGTCCCATTGCGGGCCGTCACCTGCACGGCACGGTGGCCGTGCAGTGCATGCCGGACGTGCCCGAGACCGAGGACCTGCTCGCCCTCGCGGAGCAGGAGCCGCTGATCGAGGCGGTGGTCGGCTGGGCAGACCTGACGTCCCCGGCGATCGGCGAGGTGCTGGACCGGCTGCTCGCCGGACCGGGCGGCGCGTATCTGCGCTCCCTGCGCCATCTCGTCCAGGGTGAGACGGACCCGGGCTGGCTGCAACGCCCGGATGTCGAGCGGGGGTTGGCGGTGGTCAGGGACCGCGGGCTCTCCTACGACGTACTGGTCCGCAGCCACCAGCTCGACCAGGCGGTCGACCTGGCCGAGCGTTTCCCCGAGCTGCCCCAGGTACTCAACCACGCGGGCAAGCCGAACATCGCCCGGCACGAACTGGCTGACTGGCGACGTCAGGTGCAACGGCTGGCCGCACACGAGCAGGTGGTCTGCAAGCTGTCGGGGCTGATCACCGAGGCCGACCACGACAGCTGGACCACCGCCGACATCCGCCCGGTCTGGGACATCCTGATCACCGCCTTCGGCCCGGACCGGCTGATGTTCGGCTCCGACTGGCCGGTCGCCAACCTCGCCGGCGGCTGGAACCGCTGGGCCGCCACCGTGGACGAACTGCTCACCGACTGTTCCCAGCACGAGATCCACGCGCTCCTCTCCGGCACCGCGACCGCCTTCTACCGCCTTCCGGGCCGCAGCTGACCGTCGGTGCTCCTGCCGAAGGAACTCTGGAGAAGACGATGACACTCACCGTCCGTTACTCGGCCGCGCGCACCCTGAACACGGCTCCCGCACCCGGTTCGCCGCCCGGTCCGGGTGAGGTGGAGCCGACCCCCGCCCGTGTCGGTGTCCACGGCACCGATCTGCACACCGTCCACGGCGACCTGGACGCCCGGGTACGCATGCCCGCCGTGCTGGGGCACTAGATGTCCGGTCGTGTCGTACGCGCCGGCGCGCATGTGGACGGCTGGGCGCCCGGCAACGCGGTGACCGTGCGCCGGACGGTGCCTGCCTCCACCCTGATACGGCTGTCCGACACCCTGGCCCTGGACCGTTCCGCGCTCGTCGAGCGAACGCGGTCGCCGTGCGCGACGTGGGCCGGGCTGCCCTGAAGGACGGCGAGAAGGTGGTCGGCGGCGGCCCCGTCGGCATCCTCGTCGCACTGGTCGCGCGGAGCCACGCGCTCTCCTCCGGCGCCACGACCGCCTGTGTCGCCCGACCGACCCACTACACAGGCCACGCCGCGTCAACCGCACCGACAACCCCCCGGAGCCGCCCACATGATCGCTTTCCCGACCGCCCGAAACAGCAGGAGGGGCAGACGATGAAGCCCGTCACCTCCACCATCCGCACGTTGTCGGCAGTGCTTGCGACGGTGCTCTCCGCGGTGCTGCTGACGTCCCTCACGACGCCGACCCCGGCTTCGGCCGCGTCCCAGGCGACCTACTACGTCGCCCCCGACGGCGACGACGCCAACCCCGGGACGATCACAGCCCCGTTCAAGACCCTGCAGCACGCACGGGACGTCGTGCGCACGGTCAACAGCAACATGACCGGAGACATCAACGTCTATCTCCGCGGCGGGAACTACCCGGTGGGCAACACCGTCAACTTCACGCCGGCCGACTCCGGAACGAACGGCCACCATGTCGTGTACGCCGCCTACCAGAACGAGAAGCCGGTGCTGAACGGAGGCGTTCAGGTCACCGGCTGGACACAGCACAGCGGGAACATCTGGAAGGCGCCGCTGAACCGCGACAACAAGCTCCGCGCGCTCTACGTCAACGGCAAGCGCGCCCAGATGGCCTCGAAGACGATCAACTCGGCCGGCTGCTACGGGACCTACACCGTGACGGCCGGCCAGGCTCCCTGGGCCTGGGAGTCGGGTTCGCAGTGCGACGGAGCCAAGTACAGCCTCTCCGACCTGCCCGCCGTCGCCTCCAACCAGGACGACGTCGAGATCAAATCGGCGACGACCTGGACCACGGCCATCGTGGGAGTCCGCCAGATCACCACGAGCTCCGACGGCGCCAATCGCGTGGCCCTGTTCCAGCAGCCGGGTGCGGCCATCGCCCAGGGACCGCCGAACGGCAACTTCAACGCCGGCGGCGGCAGCCACACATTCATGAACGCGTACGAATTCCTGGACCAGCCGGGCGAGTTCTACTTCGACAAGACGAAGCACACGCTCTACTACTACAAGTCCGGCTCCGAAGACATGACGTCGGCACAGGTGTTCGCGCCGAACAACGTGTCCACCCTCATCAGGATCGCCGGCACGTCCACGGCCGACCACGCCCGGAACATCACGTTCTCCGGGCTCACCGTCGAACACTCCGACTGGAACCTGGTCAATGTCGCGGGCTCCGTCTTCCGGCAGGGCCAGCAGGGCAACGCGAGCTCGACCGTGTACGCGAGGAAGAACTTCCACGCGTACACCTACCGCAACGTCGACCTGCCGCCGGGGATCATCCAGATCGAGAACGCCGACGGGATCGTCCTTTCGCGCAACACGGTGCAGCACACCGGCGCCGACGGGATCAACATGGTCAACGACGTGACGGACACCCAGTTGACCGGCAACTACGTCAACGACATCGCCGGATCCGCCATCACGGTGGGACACCCCCAGCACGTGTACATCGGGGACTACACCTCGACCAACCACGAGAAGTACCCGGTGAACGTCGAGGGAGTCTGCAAGAACATCTCGATCACGGACAACTACCTCTACGACAGCGCGGTGTTGTTCCAGGGGTCCAGCCCCGTGTCGGCGTACTTCGTCGACTCCCTGTCCGTGCAGCACAACCGGATCGAGAAGTCCCCGTGGGCGGGCATCACGCTCGGCTGGGGGTGGTGGAACTTCGACGGTTCAGCGAACTCGATCCAACCGGGTGTGCCGACGACCACGGCGAAGAACAACACCATCAGCCACAACCAGATCGTCGACACGATGCAGGTGCTCGGCGACTCCGCTCCCATCTACACGCTGGGCAGCCAGCCGGGAACCGAGATCAGCGACAACTACATCCAGGGCGTCCCGGCCGGCCACAAGTACGGCATGCATCCCGACGAAGGCTCCGCCTACCTCAACGAGCACGACAACGTGCTCGACGTCGACCCGGGCCTGGCCTACACCATCAACTCCGGCACCTGGGGCCGGCAGCACGACCTGAGCATCACCAACACCTACGGCACCGTCAACAAGATGTCCAACAAGAACGTCCCGAACAGCACCATCCAGGACGTGCACGCGTATCCGGACAACGTGTGGCCGTCGCAGGCGTACGACATCGCCGTGAACTCCGGCCTGGAGAACGCCTACAAGGACATCGTCCCCCGCAGCAACCTGGGCCTGCAGGACCACGTCCTGCCCGCAAGCACATTCACCGGCAAGGGCGTGTCGTCCATCCCGGTCCGCGCCCTCGGTGACGCGACCAGAACTCTCTGGCTGGCTCCCTCCGGTACGACGACGTTCGCCGTCGGCCCCACCATGACGAAGGCGGCCGGATCCGCGACGACCATCGCCGTCCCGCCGAAGCCGGGCGACTACCGCCTCTACGTCGTGGACGCCCAGGGGAACGCGTCCCCCGCGTCGAAGTCGCTCGTACGTCAGCGATATGCCTTCGTCGACGACAAGGACTCCGGTCTCACCTACTCCTCCGGCTGGTCGAACTGGAACGACTCCCGCGACTTCAACGGATCCGAGAAGTACACGAACAGGGCGGGCGACTACGTCCAGTACTCGTTCACCGGCTCAGGCGTGCGGTATCTCGGCATGAAGCAGCCGAACATGGGCAAGGTCGACGTCTACGTCGACGGCACCCTGGCGCAGTCGGGCATCGACGCCTACGCCTCGACGGTGACGAAGCAGATACCCCTGTTCGAGAAGACGGATCTCGCCGCGGGCCCCCACACGATCAAGGTCGTGTGCGCCGGAACGAAGAACACGGCCTCTTCCAACACCGTCTGCGCCCTGGACGCGTTCGCCGCCATCCCCTTCCCCGCCACGAGCGTGCTCTACAAGATCCTCAACAAGAACAGCGGCAAGGCGATCGACGTCTCGGGCGCATCGACCGCCGCCGGGGCGAACGTCCTCCAGTGGAACGACACCGGAGCGCAGAACCAGCGCTGGCTGTGGGTCGCGGCCGGTGGCGGCAACTACGAGATCGTCAACGAGAACAGCGGTCAGCTGCTGGACGTCACCGACGGGTCCACCGCGGACGGCGCGACCGTCGTCCAGCAGCCCGACAACAACGGTGCGAGCCAGCACTGGACCCCGGTAGCCGCCGGCAACGGCTACTACAAGATCAAGAACGTGAACAGCGGGAAGCTGCTCGCAGTGTCCGGCTCGTCGACGGCAGCCGGAGCTCAGCTCGTGCAGACGACGGACACGAACGCCGACAGCCAACTGTGGCAGGCAGTGAACGTGGACTGAGGACCTGGGGAACGGTGCCGGCGAAACACGGGCCGGCACCGTTCCCGGCGAACCTCCACCACCGCGTACCGCGTACTCGCGTCGAAACACCGCCCATCCAAGTGATGACTCCTGACCAAGGACGGACATCGTGGACATCACCAGACGACAGCTCGGCCGACTCGCCGCGGTCGGCACCGGGGCCCTCCTGCTGCCGGGTCTGCTGCCCCCCAGCCCGGCGGCGGCAGCCGTGCCTCCGGCCGGGACGTGGGGCGACCAGGGCGACGGCACCTACGTCAACCCCATCCTCCCGGGCGACTTCAGCGACTGGGACTGCATCCGGGTCGGCGCCGACTACTACGGCATCACCAGCACGTTCGGGTACTCGCCCGGCGTGGCCGTCCTGCACTCGAGGGACCTGGTCAACTGGCGGACACTGGGCGGCGCCGTCGACGATCTCACCAGCATCGGACCGCTGCTGAACTGGGACCGGATGAACCGCTACGGCCGCGGCGTGTGGGCCGGGGCCATCCACTACCACGGGGGACGGTACTGGGTGTACTTCAACACCCCGGACGAAGGCTTCTTCATGACGTCGGCGAGCTCACCGACCGGGCCCTGGGAGCCGTTGACGACGGTGTGGCGGACCTCCGGCTGGGACGACCCGTGCCCGTTCTGGGACGACGACGGCCAAGGCCATCTGGTCACCACGCACTACTCGGACGGCTACAAAATCCACCTGTTCAAGCTGTCCGCGGACGGGAAGTCGCTGGTCGGCCCGTCCACCGTCATCCACCAGTCACCGGGCAGCGAGGCCAACAAGCTCTACAAGATCAACGGCCTCTACTACCACCTGTACAGCGAGGTGAAGCCCGAGGGCCGGGTGCTCATGATGAACCGCGGCTCCAGCCTCTACGGCCCGTTCGAGACCCGGCAGCTGGAGCACGTCAACGTCTCGGTGGACCGCGAGCCCAACCAGGGCGGGCTGGTGCAGACTCCGGACGGCGCCTGGTACTTCGTGACCCATCACGGCCACGGCGACTGGGAGGGGCGTCCCCTGTCCCTGCTGCCGGTGACCTGGGTGGACGGCTGGCCGATCCTGGGTGCGGTGGGCGCGGACGGCATCGGCACCATGGTGTGGACGGGGCAGGTGCCCGTCGGCGGCACACCCGGTGCGCCGGTCGACGCGCTGCCCTCCGTGGTGACCAGTGACCTGTTCACCGACACCCGTCTCAAGCCGCAGTGGGAGTGGTACTACCAGCCGCGCGCGGACCACTGGTCGCTGACCGAACGCCCCGGCTACCTGCGGCTGAAGGCGTTCGCACCGCTCGCAGCCGACAACCTGACCAAGGTGGGCAACATCCTCACCCAACGCACGCTGCGCACGGCGGGCGGCGCGACGGTGACCGTCCGCCTCGAACTGGCCGGCCTCGCCGACGGCCAGCACGCCGGGCTGTGCCACTACGCGGCCACGTACGCCGGGTTGGGTGTGCGGCGTTCGGGGACCACCACGACGATCGCGCACAACGTCGGCGGCAGCCTGACCAACGGCCCGGTGATCACCCAGAACGCCGTGTGGCTGCGTACCTCGTGGGACGTCAACGGGGTCAGCCGGTTCTCCTACAGCCTCGACGGGAGCTCGTTCACGTCGTTCGGTGGCACCTACCAGCTCACGTGGGGCGGTTACCGCGGCGACCGTGTCGGGCTCTACACCTACAACCCCAACGGCACCGGCTACGTCGACGTGGACTGGGTGCAGTACACCATCGCACCCGCCAGGGCCTACAAGTGCGTCAGCGTGCGCAGCGGCAAGGTCACTGACGTCTCCGGCGCCTCCAAGGCGGACGGCGCCGCCGTGCTCCAGTGGACCGACAAGGGCGTACCGAACCAGCAGTGGACCTTCCAGTCCACTGCGGACGGCTACCACACCATCATGTGCGTCAACAGCGGCAAGGTCCTCGACGTGGGAGGGTCCTCGCTGGCGGACGGCGCGCGGGTCGTGCAGTCGACCGCCGACGGCCGGGCGAGCCAGCAGTGGCAGCTGCGCCCGCAAGCCGGTGGAGAGTTCCTGGTGGTCAACCGCAACAGCGGCAAGGTGCTCGACGTCAGCGGAGGCAGTACGGCCGACGGCGCCGCACTGATCCAGTACCGCGACACCGGCGGCTCCAACCAGCGGTGGACCTTCCACCGCACCACTGGCTAGCCTCAATACCGTTGTTCGGCCTGCAAGATCACCGTGCATCCACCGCCCTCCCCCGTGCGCGCCTTGTGCACTCACTCGCGCGGGCATCGCCGACGACGATCTGCAGGCCACCGTTCTCCGGAGAACCCTCGATGGAGAGCCCTCGATGGGGGTGCCCCCAGTTCGAGCGAAATCAGCAGCCGTGCGGCAGGTCAGCAAGTGAAGGGGGCGGGCGGCGGGCACCCCCTGCGGACCAGCCCCGAGCCGGCGAAATCCCAGGTTACGGCCGCTCATCCATGGCTCAGGACGACCGCTTGGCCGCCCGCGGGGGCCATCGCGACGCGCAGCGTGGTCGACGAGGTCACGGTCTGTGTGCTCACTGCGACGGGGGTCTGGTACGGGCTGCTGCCCGGCGTTCCGTCGGCGTAGATCGTCGCGGTGTAGGTGCCGCTACCGAGGAAGGACAGCGGAATCGAGAGGGTTCGGGCGGTCTCGTTGGTCATCGCCCCCAGGTACCAGGTGGTGCCGCTGCGCCGGGCGACGGCGATGTACTCGCCAATCGAACCGGCGAGGGTCCGGCTCTGGTCCCAGACGGTGGGGATGGCGTCGAACCAGGGCAGCCCGGGCCATTTGGAGGGGGTGGAGTACTGCGAGGGGGTGCTGTACCAGTACAGGAAGTCCAGGGGCTGGTAGTAGACGGCGGCCATAGCCATCTGGTGGGCGTTGGTCGTCCGGTCGCGGGACTGGCCGTAGCAGATGGTGTAGTCCATCGGCCCGCCGATGTTGCGGGCGAAGGGCAGGGTGACGTTGTGGGTGGCGGTCGGGAAATGCTCGTTTCCCCGCACGCCCTCCATACTGATCCAGTTGGGGTAGGTCCGCTCGTAGCCGAACGGCCGCACGTCGTCGTGCATGTCGATCAGCAGCTTGTGCGTCGCCGCCGTCCTGGCCCAGGCGATGATCTGGTTCGTCATCGCCTGGGTGCCGTCGTTGATGAAGCCCAGCTTGACACCCGCCACGCCCCAGTTCCGATACAGGGCGAACAGGCTGTCCGGGCTGCTCATGGCCAGGGGGTTGACGTAGAGGATGACGCCGATTCCCTTGCCGGCGGCGTAGGAGATGACCCTGGGCATGTCGATGGCGGAGATCGGCCGCGTGGCGTCGGTCGAGGTGTGCTCCGGGCCGTACCACCCCGAGTCGTACTCGATGTACTGCAGACCGCGGGCAACGGCGAAGTCGATGCCCGCCAGCCCGTCCGCGGTGGTCAGATTGCAGCGGAAGACCTTGCCCGGCTTGATCCACGACGTGTCGGCGAGGGCGCCGGCCGGGGCCAGGTTGAGCACCAGTTCCGCGTTGTCGACCAGTTCGGCGTGGGTGGAGCCGATCACCACCGCGCGCCAGGGCGTGGCGAACGGTGTGGTGACGGTGGAGGTCGTCTGGACCGTTCCGGAGCCGCGGGCCGTGTGCCGCATCAGGTACGTCGCGAGGGTGTTGGGCTGTCCGGCGACCGAACTGAGCATCATCCTCGGGTAGTTGATGCGGGCCGACTCGCAGACGCAGGCGATGAGCCCGCCACTGTACGTCGCGGTGAGGGGGAGGTCGGTCAGGGGACCGGTGTCCGTGGAGGAGGTTCCGGTGGACGGGATGGAGCCGGGCGCGACCGGGATGTAGTCGTCCTCGTCCCGCGCGCTGTAGACGAGCGTGCCGTCGGGGAAGACGAACGTCGTCAGTTCGCCGGCGATGGTGGCGGTGCCCGGGTCCAGCAGGACGTAACGGAACGCGACGCCGGTCGCGTAGGCCCGGATCTGGACACCGAAGTTGATGGAGGTGCGGTTGTCCCGGAGGTTCCAGCGCATCTCCTGGTAGGCGTCGGAGACGGTCGCGTTCCGCCCGTACAACGGGTTCCAGGTGGTGTCGACATGCCAGTGCTGATAGTTCGTCAGAACGGCGTCGGTACCCAGGGCGGTTCCGTCGCTCAGCTGCAGCCCCATGGCCGAACTGGCCACGACTGTCGCGCCGTTACGCCGGGCCGACCACTGGAGGGAGCCGCCCGTCAGCGACATGGTGATGCTGGTCGTGCCGTCGAGCGACGTCGCGGTGACGGAGGCGTCCGCGGCCTCGGCCGGATATGTGCTGCCGATGCCCAGCGCGGCCGTTGCGGCGGTGACGGCCGCGCCCTTGAGCACTCTGCGGCGGGAAGGTTCCTGACGCCCTGGCATGTTCACAGTCGGCCCACCTCGCTTGGATATGGCTTCCAACAAACTCAACCAGCAAGTAACAGATTCTGACCGTCGCGATGTTTCTATGCCTCCCCCGACCCGAAGGTCAACCCCCTCGCACGCACCGCCCACTTGTCCGAAATCCTGGACAGTCCGGGCGACTTGCGACCTCGACAAGCCGCACTGGGCGCCCCCAGAGCCGGTCACGATTAAACAAACTCGAACGCGATTCTTGACGCCACGAGCGTGCCACGACTCTCATGGGTCCCCGCGACATCAAGGGATCGTCGAACCTCGGCAGAGAGGGACGCACATGTTCAAGGGAGTTCCCCGGCCGCCCGCCGGACGATGGCGGCGCGCAGCCGCAGCGTTCCTGACCCTCCTGGGAGGCCTTGCGGCGCTGCTGCTTCCGGCGACCGAGGCGCACGCGGCCACGGTCTCGTTCACCACGGGTGCCGCACGCACCGACCAGAACGGCAACACCCTGCAGCTGCACGGCCTCGGCATCATCAAGGTGGGAAACACCTGGTACGGCTACGGCGAGGACAAGACCGGCGAGACCTCGTCGGACACGTCCTTCCAGGACATCACCTGCTACTCCTCCACCGATCTCGCCGACTGGACCTACCAGGGCCAGGCCCTGAGCCGGCAGAGCAGCGGCGACCTCGGCCCCAGCCGCGTCGTGGAGCGGCCCAAGGTCATCTACAACAAGTCGACCAGCACATACGTGATGTACATGCACATCGACAGCAGGAACTACTCCGAAGCCAAGGTCGGCGTGGCCACCAGCAGCACCCCCTGCGGCCCCTACACCTACCGGGGAAGCTTCCGTCCGCTGGGCAACCTCAGCCGCGACCTCGGCCTGTTCCAGGACACCGACGGCACCGCCTATCTGCTGAGCGAGGACCGCAACAACGGCCTGCGCATCGACAAGCTGTCCGCCGACTACCTGTCCGTGGACAGCGCGGTGACGGTGCTCGGCAGCGGCGGCAGCAGCGGCAGCGTCGAGGCACCCGCCATGATCAAGAAAGACGGCACCTACTACGTCTTCGGCTCCCACCTGACGGGCTGGAGCCTCAACGACAACATCTACGCCACCGCCACGTCACTGGGCGGTCCCTGGTCGTCCTTCCGGAACCTGGCCGCACCCGGCACCCACACCTACGGCAGCCAGACGGCGAACGTCATCACCGTCCAGGGCTCCTCCGGCACCACCTACATCTACGCCGGCGACCGCTGGAACACCTCCGACCTCGGCGCGTCGAAACTGATCTGGCTGCCCCTGACCATCAGGGGCACCACGGTGAACCTCGGCCAGTACCCCACCTGGTCACTCGACAGCTCAGCGGGAACATGGACGGCCGACAGCGGGATCCCCGCTGAGGGCGTCCACACCCTGAAGAACCTCAACAGCTCCCTGCTGATGGACGTGTCGAGCGGTTCCACCGCAAACGGCGCCAAGATCATCCAGTGGCCGGCCACCGGCGGTACCAACCAGCAGTGGGCCCTCACCCGGGTGGCGGACAACATCTACACACTCAAGAGCGTCAAGAGCGGCCTGTGCCTGGACGTACCGAACCAATCGACCGACACCGGCGTCCAGTTGGAGCAGTGGACCTGTAACGGCGGGACCAACCAGCAGTGGTTCCTCGACCTGGTCGGCAGCTACACCGGCAGCACCTACATGCTCGCTGGCGTGGGCAGCGACCTGGAAATCGGTGTCGCGAACGCCTCGACCACGAGCCGGTCGGCCGTGGAGCAAGAAACGGGCACGGGCACGACGAGCCAGCAGTGGAGTCTTTCCTGACGGGTACGCCAGGACCACTGACGCGGACCAACGACCATGCCGGCCACGTGTTCCTCACCCGCAACGCGTCCACGCGGCGCCCCGGCACGGTAAACGGGAGACCACCGCAAGGTCTTGAGTGGATACACCACTTCTGTGCATGGACCGAGGTCGTTCCTGCGCAGCGTCACTGACGTCATCGGGCCCCCGGTTTGTTCCGCCAGGACCAGCACAACGGCGATCCAGGTCACAGGGTCTGGTGATCGGTTCAAAATATGGACCTCCCCGATCCCCTCGCCCACCGGATCCTCGGCCCAGGCTGTGACTCTCGACGCCTGAGCTCGAACCTCCCGCTCCCCTCCTCCCGGGACTGCGCCAGCTGGTCCTCCGCGGTCTGCTGACTCCAGTACGTGGCCACCGCCTGGAACGCCAGTACGCAGCAACGAGCAGCACCCTATCTGCAAGCGGCAGCTTCCACGGCCGGCCTCGGCCTGGCCCGCCGACGCCCTCCCGGCGCAGCTGAGTCACCAACTTGCCGAAGGTACGCGGGCTCAGCCCCGTGAACGGGGCTATCCAGGACGGCTCCGACGCCGTGATCACACCAGGCACGACCAAGATCATGACGCAAGGCAAGATCGCTTACGGGACAAGCCTTACGACCTCGTGCACGGTTGGCGGTGGCACGTCGAGGTATGTGCTGTGGTCGGTGTTCACGCTCGAAGGCCGTGGCCGAGGGTGGCGGTCTGCTGGTGTGAGAGCAGGGCGGCGACGGCTTGGACGATGTCACTCATGTGCTCGCGGCGGCCAAGGTGCCGGGCGAGAGCCCGCCAGTTCTTGAGGTGTGCGATGCCGTGCTCGCCCCGGATGCGCCGTGAGGAGTGTGCCTTGCGTTGCTGCTCGTGCCTTTCCTCGTACCAGGCTGGAGCGTTCTTCTTGAACTTGGGATGAGGTGGTGTCAGCACGCGGCCGCCGGTCTGCGCGCCCATGCCCTGATAGCCGGCGTCCGCGAGGATCTCGAGGAACGGGCCGTCGGCCAGGAACTGGGCCACTCCCAGCTGTCGGGCCTGGGTGATGTCCGCGCAACTGCCGGGCCGGACCGGGCTGCAGAACAGTACGCGCCCCTCAACGTCCGTGAGGACCATGGACTTCACGGCGTTCTGTTTGGTCTTGCCGGAGACGAATTTATCCCGGTCCTTTCGGCCCGCGGCCGGGCGTCGCACGCGGACCTCCGTGCCGTCGATGATGCCGGTCCCGCCGGCGCCCAAGTACTCGATGACCTCGGCGAGAGTGCGTAGCCGGATGCCCCGGGCGACGGTGCAGCCCCGTTGCGCCAGCAGGGGCCGCACCTCGCCGATGGCGCGGGTGATGGTGGAGCGGTGCACGCCGAACCAGCAGGCCAGCACGTCGTGCGTGGTGCCGTGGCGCAGACTCACCAGCGTGGCCAACAGCCGATCGATGAAGACGAACTTGTGCTTCGCCCCGGCTCCCACCGCCCGCTGCCGTGCCCGAGCAGTGAGCCGAGCCTGATGCAGCTCGTGCCACAACGGCCCCACCTCAGCGACGAGTTCAGCGATCACCGTCGGCGACAAGCCGGTGACCCGGTAATCCGCCACGATCAACTCACGCGCCCCAGCCCCCACCATGACCCGCTCAACGAGCTACCCGGGCACCGAGCCACGGCCAACCGCGCACGAGGTCGTCAAACCGCCGACCGCAGGCCGGCGAATCGAGTCCGCCTGACGGTACGGCCGTCCGGCGAGGGGCAGCGGGCGCACCGGGGGCTACGGTCACCAGAGCGGTCGCCCGCACTGTGCGTCCGGGTGTCGGGTCAGGGGCCGCAGACCGCGCTGCCGCCGCTGTAGACGGTCCCGTTCACGTTCAGCTTCGCGTTGACGTAGGCGCA
The DNA here is from genome assembly GCF_003814765.1 of Streptomyces sp. TLI_185. NCBI lineage: Bacteria > Bacillati > Actinomycetota > Actinomycetes > Kitasatosporales > Streptomycetaceae > Streptomyces > Streptomyces sp. TLI_185. Next base: position 9,599,309 of record NZ_RKRB01000001.1, on the reverse strand, counting down.
CTTGCCGCTGGTCACCCCATACACCGCGACGCCGCCGGCGTAGGTGGTGAACGTACCCGCGTCGTGCCAGACCGTCGCCCAGTCCGACCGCTGGATCGAGACGTCCATGTAGTGCGAGCCCGCCAGGTTGTCGAAGAGCTTGGCACAGACCGTCCCGCTGTTGACGCTCGATCGCCAGATCTGCAGGGTCCCCGGCCCGACCGGGAAGGTGTCCCAGACCGAACCCGGGCAGGTGGCCACGGTCCCGTAGCCGGGAGGGGCCGTCGCGGTGGTGGTCGCAGAGGCCGTGGGGCCACCGATCACCAGCCCGGTGACGGCGAGTCCGGCGACCGCCGCGGTGGCAAACACTCTCTTCATAACCAGTCCTCCGTGTGATGCCGCACTCGACTCAGAGCCCGATCGGGTCCTGGTACTGCGTTGGTGACGAAGTGTACGGTCGCGTCCTCCACCGCCGGAACTACAGCTGCCGTGACTGAAGTTGGACTTGTCCGCTGTCATCCTGGGAGTCGTTTGGCAGCGAACCCGGTCGCTTTGGCTTTCTTGCCAGCGAACCTAGGCGTCCGGGGGGCCGCCGGGGCTGGGTGCCGGTCAGGGTGGATCTTGCGGAGCCGTACGTCGAGCCGTCGTACGTGGACGCCGTACGCGAGTGTCGGTGGCGCCCGCGGTTCGACTACGTGACGGACCGGTTCGAGGATGTGGCGCAGGCTCGGCTGCTTCGCTGGTCGGGGGGTGGGCGTCACTTCCGTCCTGGTCCCCCTCAAGGCAGCCCTCGGCTTCCTGCTGTCGGTGCTCGCCTCACTCGGCGCCGTCGTCGCGGTCTTCCAGTGGGGCTGGGCCGCCGACCTGCTCGGCGTCCACCAGACCAGCCCGATCATGAGCATGACGCCGATCTTCATGGTGGGCGTCGTCTTCGGCCTGGCCATGGACTGCGAGGTCTTCCTGGTCACCCGCATGTGCGAGGCCCACGTCCACGGCGAAAGCCCCCCGAGGCCGTCGTCACCGGCTTCCGGCACGGAGCCCGCGTCGTCACCGCCGCCGCCATCATCATGATCAGCGTCTTCGCCGGCTTCATCGGCTCCAACGAAGCCATGGTCAAGATGATCGGCTTCGGACTCGCCATCGCCGTCTTCTTCGACGCCTCCATCGTCCGCATGACCATCGTCCCCGCCATCCTCGCCCTCCTCGGCAACCGTGCCTGGTGGTTGCCGAAATGGCTCGACAAGGCACTGCCCAACGTGGACGTCGAGGGCGAAGGGCTGGCCAAACACCGCGCCGACTCGCCGGAGGAACCCCAGCTGACCCGCGTCTGAGGCGCTCGGGTCCATCAAGTCCCGGGGGTACCACCCGTCCCGGACCAGGTGATTCCAATGCCCACAGCCAGATTCCGGCGCGCGACCACGCCCGAGTTTCCCCACACGGGCGGCTCAGCCGCCCGTGCCCCACCTCTCGAAGGCCCACTCATGCCCAGCCCGGATCCCTGTGCCCTCGACCCGCATTCGGATGTCCGTCAGACCTGGCTACCTCGCCGGTCCCGGCGACAGGCGCAGCATCTTCAACACCCTTGACTGCGCACCTGGTTGGACCAAGACCGTCGCCTTCGGTACCGACACCTACTACACCAGCCCATGCCAGCGCGTGCGTGTCGCCAACGCCGTGGAGAGTTTTTACGGCGCGTGGACCATCTCCTACGCCGAGGACCCGCTCGGAGTCCCCGACTGGATCACCACGTTCGACCGGAACATACCCAACGAGATCGTGGCCGCGTTCACAAAGCTCCTCGTCGACGGACTACACAACAATTTCGCCGACTACCTCGGAGGCGGCCGGCACTACTCGGGCGTCAGCCCCGCGCCCCTGACCGCGCGGCACCGGTGGGAGCCGGTGCACGGTTCCCGGCCGTTCCGACGATGCCCCAGTCCGGCTGGGCGGCGAGCTTTTCGTGGAGGCCCCGGTTCATGAACGGGGTGTCCCACGAGTTCGTGATGAAGTTGAACGTCGCACCCGGCGTCCAATGGTTTGTCGAGCCGCCGGTGTTGCCGGTGCTGCTGGTGGAGGCGGTGCCGCCGGTGTTGCCGATGGCGCCGAGCACGACCCCGACGACGCCGAGCACCGCGCCGACCACTCCGCCGATGACCGCGCCGATGGCTCCGATGATGTCGTCGTAGGACAGACCGGTGGGGTCGGTGAAGGTCGCCGGGTTGTTGGCAGCGTACGAGTACCCGTTGAGCGACTGCGGTTTCTGTGGTTCGAAAACCGGGTCGGTGCTCAGGAAGCGTGCCGTGACCGGGTCGTACTGGCGGGGCGATGGGCGGTACTGCTCACCAACAAGCTCTACTACACCCGCGACCGCCAGCCCTTGACCGACGTCCGCAACGCCTTCCGCGCTCTCGCCTTCACCTGAGCCACGGTCGGCGAATCCGTTGAGTGAGTCCGGACTCCAGCACATGCCTAGCAGGTCCGAGCAATCCTTGGTCAGGCCCGTCGTGTGCCTTCATCCGGCGGCCTACGCTGTCGCACCCTGTGCGAGGGCAGGAGCCCAACGCCGGTGTCAGTGCCTGCTGTCAGGATCAGCATCGCCCCACATCGTTGTCTGGAGGACACATGAGTGCCGATCTTGGCCCGCTGGCCATCACACGCCGCAGCAGCAGTGAGCTGATACGGGCCAACGGCGAAACGGTAGGCAGACTCGGCGACTTCTGGAGCTGGGCGTGCTCCGACCTCGCCAACAACACCATGCGCGGCGTCCTGGCCGAGTACCTCGTGGCCACGGCGCTGGGCGCCGCGATCGGTACACGCACCGAATGGGACACCGTTGACATCCGTACGCCCGAGAAATGGCGCGTGGAGGTGAAGTCGGCGGCCTACCTGCAATCGTGGGCACAACCCCAGCTGTCGAAGATCGAGTTCGGCATCGCGCCGGCTTCCGGCTGGGATGCCCAGACCGGCGCCACCTCAGCCGAGGTAATGCGCCGCTCGGACGTGTACGTGTTCTGCCTGCTGCACCACCAGGACAAGAAGACCCTCGATCCCCTGGACCTCGACCAGTGGACCTTCTATGTCCTGCCCACCCGTGTGCTGGACGAACGCTGCCCGGCCCAAAGGTCCATCAGGCTGTCCAGCCTCGTCGATCGCCTCAGCCCGCTGAAGACCGACTTCGCCGGCTTGCCGAAAGCGGTCTCCGCGTGCGCCGAAGGCATGTGTTAGCCCGATGACAGCGATCTCATCGCGCGCGGTGAGACCCTGCCGACGGCCTTCTCCAGCAGGCGGCATGTCTGGCCCGGCCTGAGCTGGGCCGCTAGGTCGATCCAGCGGCCGGGTGGGATGTCCTGGACTCGGGGCTTGTCATGTCACACTCTCTGGACACCGATCGCCGCACAGGGGCTCTGCAGAGGCATAGCCAGTCGGTGCCTCTTCCGGAACTCAGGCCGGTAGAGCCGCCCGCCAGTCCCGCGCGATCAGGACACGACGCCCCCATGCGCCGCTTGCGGAGCCCCGCACTGGGTGGGGCTCGACACGGCGGATCTGGGCGAGCAGGGCGACGCAGGACGGCCTTCACTCCACGCGACAGCCGACGTCAGCTGTAGACGGTCAGTTCTGCGATTGACCACCAGTTACTCGCGACATTGCCCGTGTTGACGATCTTGATGTAGCGGGCCGTCTGGGTCGGGAAGGAGATCAGCTCGACTCGCTGACCTTCCTCTATGGAAGAGACCTTGGTCCAGTCGGTACCGTTCGTGGAGACGTGGACGCCCGCGCTTCGCGCATAGTCGCCGGTGCTGCTGCCGGAATCCAGCAGGATCTTGTCGAACGTCTGGGTCTGCTGCATGTCGACCTGGATCCACAGGCCGTCGTACTGGCCCCTTCCGGAGCTGTACCGGGTGCCGGAATCGCCGTCCAGCATGTTCGCGGGACCGTCGTTGTACGGGCTTGTGTCGGATGTCGTGGCGGTCCAGCCCGTGCGCGACAGCGCGGGCCCCAGGTCTATGACGTCGAACGAAGCTGAACCCGCGTCCGCTCCGCCGGCGCCGTTCACCGAGACCTCGTACGTGCCCACTGCAAGACCGCTCGGCACGTACGCGCTGATGCTCGTGTCCGACCAGCTGTCGATTTCGGCGAAGAGCTTCCCGAAGCGCACCGTACCCAGCCCCTGCGCGTCACCGAAGTGAGAACCGCTGATCGTGAACTTGGCGCGCGGTATGCCTTGCTTCGGCTTCAGGCTTCCGAAGACCGGCGCGGGGAAGCTGGACAGCTTCTGCGTGGTGAACATCGCCGACGTTCCGCTCGGCAGGGTGTAGGTGTACGAGCCGTCGGCGGACACCGGGAAGCTCCGGCTGCCGGCGGTGCCGTTGAACACCGCGGTGACCTGTGCCCCTTCCGGGCTGCTCCAGGTCTTCAGCTGGAGGCCCTTGGGGACTGCTGTCGGGGCTGCGATGGAACCGGTGTCGCTCGAGGATCCGTATACGTTGATTTCGGCGATGCTCCACCAGAAACCGGATGCCGCGACGCAGACGATGCGAATGTACCGAGCCGTCTGGGCCGGCAACGTGACGGCTGTCTTCCCTATGTTCCCGCTGCCGTTCGCGACCGCGCTGCCCCAGTCGGCCCCGTCGTCCGAGACGTATATCTGGTACTTGGTGACGTAGTCGAAGGAGTTGCTTTCCCCGGTGGCGAAGACGATCTTGTTGAAGCTTGTCGGGCTTCCCAGATCGATCTGGAACCAGGCGCCGCTGGTGGTCCCCTGGCCGAGATTCCACCGGCTGTTGATGTCGCCGTCGATCGCGTTCGAGGCCGCACCCCAGTCCGGGCTCGACGAGGCCGTGGCGGTCCACTTGCCACGGCTCAGTGACGTTCCGGGTGTCTTGATGGACGCTCCGATCGGCAGGGAGTACGTGAGCAGCTTGCTTCCGGTGCGGACGGCGTTCTGGTACTGCAGGAGTACCGGGTCGTACGTGACCGTCATCGGCCCCAGCGACGACTTGAACGTGAAGTCATGGGTCGGGTCGAAGACATTGGTCGCAGCGGGGGTCCCGCCGCTGCGCCGGCCCGTGTAGGTGAACGTGACGGCGTCGCCGGCGTTCAGGGTGTAGTCGAAGGACTGCGTTCCGTCCGCCACGCTGAAGTTCTTCGCGGCGCTCCCCGAGTTGTAGGCGATCAGGACCTTCGAGCCGTCCGGGTTCTGGAACGCGACGCTCTCGATGCTTCCTTCCCCGAAGGTGTTCGAGTAGATGCGATGCGCTCCGGGCTTCACAAACCGGCTGGCGTGAGCGAGTGCGTAGTAGTCCACGTTGTAGGAAACCTGCCCGCTGTCCGGATCGACCGTGACCAGTCCCCGGCACATGGGGATGCCATTGGTGTCGCTGTTGAGCGGACCCAATTTGGGGTCGAGGGCGGTGTTCCAGAGCATCACGCCGTTGGCCCAGTTGCGCATGCCCTTGATGATCCACGTGCCGAGGGCGTCATTGAACGCTGTCTCGTCGTCGCCCTGCCAGACGCCTCCGCTGGCTTCCGTGATGTAGGTTTCCTTGCCCGGATAGTCGTTGTGGACCAGGGTCTGGTACGTCGGGTTGCCACTGTAGATGTGCCATCCGGTGCCGGCCGTGTACTGGGAGGCGGCGGGGTCGCTGAAGATCGTCTCGGGGTACGAGGGCACATCCCAGTTGTGATCCCAGGCAAGGATCTTCGTGGAGATGCCGTTGGCCGCGAATGCCTGGCCAATCTCCTGGATCAACGCGGATTCCTGGTATGCGGACAGGAACATGCCGGGCCAACTGGGCGTGCCCATGGGCTCGTTCTGCGGCGTGATGTAGGAGATGGGCACACCGGCCTTGTCGTAAGCCTTGATGAACTTCACGAAGTAGCCGGCCAGCGTGGAAGCGTTCTCGCTCTTGAGGGTGCCGCCGATCATGGAGTCCGAGGTCTTCATCCAGCCTGGCGGGCTCCACGGGTTGGCCAGGATCTTGGCCGACGGGTTTTGTGCCAGAGCCTGCCGCAAGACCGGAATGATGTACTTCTCGTCGTGCCGGACCGAGAAGTCGGACAGCGTCGGGTCCGTCTGTCCTGCCGGCATGTCGTCGTAGGAGTAGTTGCCGGACGCGTTGAAGTCCGTGGCGCCCATCGGCGTACGGATCAGGCTTAGACCGATGCCCTTCGAGGGGTCGTACAGCTTCTGCATCAGCTTCGCTCGGTCAGCGGTGGACAGCTTGTTGATGAGCCACGCGGAGGAGTCGGTCATGGCCGCCCCGAAGCCCTGGATCTTCTGGTACTTGACGCTGTCGTCGATCTTGATCGTGAGCGGGTTGTCCGTGTTCTTCGTCCGGAACGGCACATCGCTCTGGCCGACGACCCACTTCTTGGCCGATATGTCGGTCAGCCAGACCTGCACGGACGAACTACTCGACGAGGTGGCAGCAGCAGGGTTGCCGGAAACCTGGGTCCAGGCGGCGACGACGCCGATGGCGGTGGTGAGGAACTGACGTCGTCCAAGACCGTGCGAGCTCATTGAGGATCCTCCTTCAGACCTGTTGGTTCAGTACTGCTCTGCGGCGCTGGCCGTCGGCGTCTTGATCACGAGCGGCTGCAGCTCCCACGCGTCGACCGCATAGCGGAGGCGCGTGCCCGGTGCGGTGCGGGCCTGAAGTCGCCACGCGCCCTGCCCTGTCGGGTAGAACCGCAGCGTGAGGACCTGGCCGGTAGAGGTCAGGAAGACCTCGGCGATGGAATGGTCGACGACCACGCGGAGGTCGACCGGCTGTCCGGTGGGGCAGGGCATCCGGTAGGCGCCGCCGTGAGCCCGCGTGTCCAAGGAGGCGTGGTGGCGGTCGACGACCAGTTCGCCCGCGTCCGGATCGAGGCGGATGTCGAGGTACTCGGATCCGTCCGGGGTGGTGAGCAGCCGCAGGCCGACGCTCCCGGTCGGCTCCAGACGGGCCGTCAGGTCGAAGGCCCGTCCCACGCTGCCCAGTTCCACCGGCTCCGGGCCATGGGTCGCGCCCTCGGCCTGCACGGTGCGCTCGCCGCGTAGCGCGAGCAGCTCGGTGGCGGGCCGCTGACGCAGCGTGCCGTCGCCGCCGACATGGATCTCGCGGGGCACGGTGAGGACGCCGGCCCATCCGCCGGCGACGGCCCAGGCCTGGTCGCGGGCTTCCCAGGACCAGCCCCACAGCAGCCATCTTCCGCCAGGTGCACGCAGCAGGGCAGGTGCGTAGCAGTCCGGGCCGTGGTCCGCCCACACGGGTGCGCCTGCCTTGAAATGGCCGTCGTGCTCTTCGCCGATCAGAGCTGCGACGCGCATCGGGCCAGTGGGTTCGGTCCAGGTACTGAAGATGAGGGCTGCCTGTCCGCCGGCTGCCGGGAGGTACTGGGGGCATTCCCAGCCATCGCCGGTGAGCTCTTCGGTGCCGCCGATGGGCTCCGGATGACGGGCCACGAAGGGGCCTCGGTAGGCCCAGGTCTCCAGATCGGGTGAGTCGTACAGGAGGGTGGCGGCGCGGCCGTCGGCGAGAGCGGCGCCGACCAGCATCCGCCAGCCGTCGCCGTCCCGCCAGACGTACGGGTCGCGGTACATGGTGCAGCCTTCGGGCAGCTCGGGGATGAGCAGTTCGCCTCGCGGGCGGAAGGTCGCGCCGCCGTCGTGGGAGACGGCGCAGGTGACGGGCTGGTGCTGGGGGGAGCGCGCCACGAGGTGCGCGGAGTAGAAGGCGATGAGCCGGTCGCCGTCGGAGACGGCGTTGCCGGAGAAGCAGCCGTCGCCGTCCACTCCGCCGGGCGTAGGGGACAGGGCGATCGGCAGCGGCTCCCAGCTCAGCAGGTCGGGACTGCGGAAGTGGCCCCAGTGCAGGTTCGCGTGTGTCGCGCCGTACGGGTTGTACTGGTAGGAGACGTGGTAGTAACCGTCGTGGAAGACCAGCCCGTTGGGGTCGTTGACCCAGTTGCGGGGCGGGCGCAGATGCGCGACGGGGTAGTACGGATCGAGGGGTGGAGTGGACACACGCGTGCCTTTCGGTATGTCAGGCAGGGCCCGCCGGCTGCCTCTGGGGGCAGCCGGGCGCCGGCCCTCAGGCCCGGATGCGGAATCCCGCGCTGAGCTGGTGCTCCCGTCGTGAGCTGGGGCCGACGCGGAGCATGAACTCGCCTGGTTCGACCACGCGACGGTTGTCGGCGGTGACGAGTGAGCAGTGTCCGGCGGGGACGCTGATGCCGACGGCGAGGGTTTCACCGGGCGGGACTTCGGCCTGGGTGAACGCCTTCAGCTCCTGCTCGGCCCACGTGACGCTGGTGGTCAGGTCACTGACGTACGCCTGGACCGTCTCCAGGGCCGGACGGCTTCCGCTGTTGGTGAGCCGCACCGTGGCGTGGACGGTGCCGTCGGCGGAGACCTCGTCCTCGTGCACGGTGAGGTCGGAGTAGGTGACGGTGGTGTAGCTCAGGCCCTCGCCGAACGCGAACAGGGGGTCCTGGGTGAGGTCCGCGTAGCGGTCACCGTGCTGGCCCCGCACCTGGTTGTAGTAGACCGGCTGCTGCCCGACGTGGCGTGCGAAGGAAACCGGGAGCCGGCCGCTGGGTTCGGTGAGTCCGAGAAGGAGTTCGGCGACGGCGCGGCCGCCGCGCATGCCCGGGTTGAACGCCTCGATGAGCGCTGCCGCGTTCAGTGCCGAGTCGGGGAGGGTGCTCGGCTTGGACTGCAGCAGTACGACGATCATGGGCGTGCCGGTGGCGGCGACGGCGTCCAGCAGCGCGATCTGGCCCCCCTGGAGGTCGAGGGTGGCCGTGGAGCGCACCTCTCCGGTGAGGGCAATGGTGTCCCCCACGACCACGACGGCGTAGTCCGCGGCCTCGGCAGCGGCGGTGGCCTCCCGAAGCTGTGCCTCATCGACCGGGGCGGGAAGGAACACGGGCGGCTGCGGCTGGCCGTCGGGCCCGGCGACCCACCGGTCGGGGTCGAAGGCGGGGCTTTCGATGTCGGCTCCGCGGGCGTGTGTAACGGTCCAGTCGGCGGGGACGACGGCGCGCAGGCCGTCCAGCACCGTCTCCACCAACTCACGTGGATGTCCTTCGGGCATCCACGGCACCTGGCCGGTGGCACCCGCCCAGTCGCCGAGCATGGCCTCCGGGCTGTCGGCGTTGGGGCCGATGACCGCGATGGTGCGTGGCGTGCCCCGGCCTGTGGCACGGCCGGTTCCGTCCGCGGTCAGCCCGCCTTCGAGGGGCAGGATCCCCTCGTTGCGCAGCAGTACGAGGGAACGTCGGGCGGTCTCCAGGTTGAGGTCGGCGTGTTCGCGGCAGCCGATCACCTGCGCCTGCCGCTCGGGGTCGGGGGCACGGGGGTCCTCGAAGAGCCCGAGTTCGAACTTCAGCCGCAACACCCGCCGTACCGCGTCGTCGATCTGCTTCTCCTCGACCAGGCCGCGGGCGACCGCCTCCTGGGCGCCCTCGAAGAACCCCGGCGTGGCCATGATCAGGTCGTTCCCGGAGTTGACCGCGACCGCCGCCGCCTCGGCGTAGTCGGCGCAGGTCCGCTGGTCGTAAACCATCCTGCCGACGTTGTCCCAGTCGGTCACCAGCGTGCCGGTGAAGCCCCACTCACCCTTGAGCACGTCGTTGATCAGCCACTCGTTGGCGGTGATGGGCACCCCGTCGATCGACTGGTATCCCAGCATGAAGGCGCGGCAGCCGGCCCGGGCCGCCCGCTCGAACGGGGGGAGGAACCACGAGCGCAGCTTGCGCGGGCTGAGATCCGCCTCGCTGGCGTCGCGTCCGCCCAGGGTCTCGGAGTAGCCCGCGAAGTGCTTGGCGTATGCCAGCACGGCGGTCGGGTCGCCGAGGCCATCACCCTGGTAGCCGCGCACCATCGCGGCCCCCAACTCGCCTATCAGGTAAGGGTCTTCGCCGAACGTCTCGTTGATCCGGCCCCAGCGCAGGTCCCGGGTGATGCACAGCACTGGGGAGAACGTCCCGTGGATCCCGGTCGTCGAGATCTCGATCGCGGACGCACGGGCGACCCGGTGGATCAGAGCGGGGTCCCAGGTGCAGGCCATGCCGAGCTGTGTGGGGAAGATGGTCGCGCCGGGCCAGAAGGAGTGGCCGTGGATGCAGTCGTCGGCGGTCAGCAGCGGAATGCCGAGCCGTGTCCGCCGGGCCCGTTCCATGGCCTCCGGCATGCGCTCGGGCATCACATGCAGGACCGACCCGGCCAGCTTGGCCGACATGATGTCCTCGAGGTCCCCGTGCTGGGCGTCGAGCATCAGCAACTGCCCGACCTTCTCCGCCAGGGTCATCCGGGACAGCAGGTCCTCGGTTCTCGCTTCCACGGAGGCGTCCGGATCCAGGTATACGGCAGCGCGGACCGGCTGTCCCACTGTGGTCTCCAAGTCATGAGTCATTGCAGGTCAGAGAGTTGATGAGGGCGAGCGACGGAGGTCACTTCAGGCCGGTGGTGGCGATTCCGGCGACGAACTGGCGCTGGAAGCGAAGGAAGACGAGCATCACCGGCAGCAGGACGACCACGGCGCCGGCGAGCAGGATGCCGTAGCGCGTGAAGGACTGGCCGCTGCTGGCCAGGGCCAGGCCGACGGGAAGGGTGTACTGGTCCTGGTTCTGGGCCACGACCAGCGGCCAGAGGAAGCTGTTCCACGAGCCGAGGAAGGCGATGATCCCGAGCGTGGCCAGAGCCGGCTTGGTCAGAGGAAGGATGATCCGCCAGAAGATGGCCAGCTCACCGCAGCCGTCGACGCGGGCGGCGTCGATGAGTTCGTCGGGCAGGGTGGAGATGAACTGCCGCATCAGGAACACCCCGAACGGGCCGGCCAGGAACGGCAGGACCAGCCCGAGCAGCGAGCCGGTCAGCTTCATGTTGGCCACGAGCACGTACAGCGGTACGAAGGTGACCAGGGCGGGGACCATGAGGGTGCCGATGACCAGGCTGAACACGAGGCGCCGGCCGCGGAAGTCCAGCTTGGCCAGGGCGTAGCCGAGCATCGAGCAGAAGAGCAGGTTGCCCGCGGTGATGGCCAGCGACACGATCACGGAGTTCGCGAACATGCTCGTGAAGTCGAGGCTTCGGAACAGCTGGCTGTAGTTGGCGGTCGTCGGTGCGGTGGGGATGAGAACGGGCGGCAGTCTGCGGATGTCGGCCTCGGGCTTGAAGGAGCCCGAAAGCATCCACAGGAACGGCGCGATCATCAGCAGGAGGCAGCCGGTGAGCGGCAGATACAGCCATGGGTTGCCCCAGTTCTGCCGGATGCGGCGGCGCCGCAGGGTCCGGTCGGTGTCCGCGTGTCCGGTGCCGGGGTGCGTGAGGGTGCTCATGGGATCAGTCCTTGTCTCGCAGCACGCGGAACTGCAGAACGGTCAGCGCGACGATGAGGACGAAGACGACGTAGCCGGCGGCCGACGCCATGTCGTAGTTGCCGTTGCCGAACTGGTTGTAGCTGTACAACGTGGCCGACAGGGTCGAGTCCAGCGGCCCGCCGTTGGTCATCACGAACGGCTCGTCGAAGAACTGCAGATAGTTGATGCCGGTGGTGACGGCGGTGAGCAGCAGGGCGGGGCGCAGGAGCGGGAAGGTGACCCGCCAGAACCGCTGCCAGGCTCCGGCTCCGTCGAGTTCGGCCGCTTCCATCAGCGACTGAGGTACGGACTGCAGCCCGGCCAGCATGATGATCATGACGGTCCCGAGGTTGCGCCACACGGCCATCAGGATCATGACGGGAAGCGCGAACCGGGTGTCCGCCAGCCAGGCCGGGCCATTGATCCCGAACCAGGCCAGGACGGTGTTGACCAGCCCCGCGCGCGGATCCAGGAGTGTCTTCCAGATCACGGCGACTGCCACGACGCTGGTGATCACCGGCAGGTAGAAACCGACCCGGAAGACGGCCCGGAAGCGGCGGATGCCGCGGTCGAGGGCGACCGCCGCGGCGAGCCCCGCGGCCAGGGTCAGGGGCAGGCCGACCAGGACGAACACGCCGGTGTTGCGCAGCGCGTGAACGAACTGCTCGTCCTCGAAGAGCCGTACATAGTTGTCGAAGCCGATGAACGACACGTTCAGCGGAGTCCTCAGGTCGGCGCTCTCGGTGTCGGTCATGCTCATCAGCAGCGACCAGACCACCGGCAACACCATGAAGGCCGCGAACAGAGCGAGGAAGGGTACGCCGAGGATCCAGGCGGCCCGGGCCTGCGCCCGCGCCGTGCGGCGGACCGCGAAGTGCCGACGGCCGGCACTCCCGTCCGGCCGCCCGGTGATCGGCTCATGGACGTCGCCCCGCCCGGGGAGCGTTTTCGTGGACATGGATGTCATCCGTCCGTAAGAAAGCCAAGAAGGCTGAGAAGGCTGCTGGAGGGCTGCTCACGCGCCGGCGCTCAGCGGCCGGTGCCGATGCTGGTGGCCTTGGACTGCAGCGTCTGCTGCACCTGGGCGACGGTGGCCTTGCCGAGGGACAGCTTCTCCAGTTCGGAGTCGATGGCGTCGGCGATCTGCTGCCAGGTCGTGATGGCGGGCGGCGCCTTGCTGACCTTCAGCTGCTCCTCGAACGCCTTCTTCGTCTCGTCCTCGGTCAGCTTCCCCTCCGACCAGGCGGCGGGCGTCGGGGGCAGGTTGCCGGTGGCCTTGCTGTAGGCGGCGAGGTTGGCGGGCTCGGTGAGGAACTGGGAGAACTTCCATGCCGCCTTGGAGTTCTTGGCGCCCTTGAACACCGCCAGGTCGCTGCCGCCGGCGAACCCGGCGGGCTGCTTGCTGTACGGCACCGGCATGGTCTTCCACTTGCCGTCCAGCTGCGGGGAGTCCTTGTGGAAGGCGCCGCCGGCCCAGGCAGCCTCCTGGTAGACGGCGAGCAGCCCGTCCTGGAAGCCCTGGACGTTGTCCTCCTTGTCGGTCGGCGCCAGGTGCTGCTGGGGGACGCTCGCGTAGTACTCCAGCGCCTTGGCGACCTCCGGCGTGTCGAAGGTGAACTTCTTGGTCTTGGCGTCGTAGATGTCACCGCCCTGCTGCCAGACCATCGGCACCCAGAAGAGCCAGGAGTTGAAGCCGATCAACCACCCGCTGGCATAGCGCAGCTTGGGGTTCTGCTTGCCGGCGGTGGCCTGGATGGCCTTGAGGTCCTTCAGGTATCCGTCCCGGTCGCCGGCCAGGGGGCCCTTGATGCCGGCCTTCTCGGTGATGTCGGTCCGGTAGTAGACCGCCGAGGTGTCGGCGATGAACGGGACGCCGTAGGAGGTGTTCTTGTACTTGGTGGTGTCCCACTGGCCGGCGTAGAAGTCCGACGACTTGAACGTCGTCGGGGTGGCCTGGAAGGCGTTCATGGAGGCCATCTCGGCCATCCACGTGGAGCCGACCACGGACATGTCCGGTGTGTTGCCGCCGGCGATCGCGGTGGTCAGCTTGTCATGGGCGGAGGCCCAGGGAATCGGGGTGATCTGGACCTTGACGCCGGGGTTCTGCTTCTCGAACTTCTTGGCCAGGCTCAACAGGGCCGGGTCGGTGTCGCCCATGGACCACATGACGACCTTCCCCGTGGCCTTGCCGCTGCCGATCTTCGCGGGTGCGTCCTTGCCGGGCCCGGAGTCGGCACTGCGGCCGCAGCCGGTGGCCACCAGGGCTGCGGTGACGGTGATGCACAGGGCCTGAACGGTTCTGACGGTGTGACGAGTAGAAGTACGCATTGGGCGGCTCCTTGCCGTTGAGCGATTACGGGGCGCAGGGGGCGGCGAAGAGGTGGAAGCGGGCAGGCACCCGGATGGGCCGGCCCAAGGGGTGAGTTCGTCTGCACCGGCATCGGCCGTCAGCCGCGGGTCGCAGCTGGAACGTCCGACCCTGAGTGGGCAGCGTCCGGGCAGGGTGTGGCCGGCGTACCGTCCGTGTGCCGGATCAGGAAGGCACCGAGGGAAAGTGCACCTCGGCCGTGACGCGTGAACACGGTTCCGCGTGGAGGGTGATGAAGTCGGCCGGCAGGCGAGCAGGCCGGTCGGGGCCGCTGCGTGGAGCGGCTTCAGGTGGAGCTGGCCGACCTACCGGCCTGCCCGAGGCCGGGGTAGGTCAGTTCATTGGGCGGATGGGGTCCGTCCCCGCCTGCGGGGCTGGGCAGAAGCGGCGGAGACGGACAGTTGGTGAGACGACGACGCCGGACACATCTGGATGACGCAGCGTCAGTTCAAGCCCGGCTGTAACGTCGAGCCCCGGATCACGAGGCTGGTGGGAACGATGCACGAGGGGGCGGCCTCAGGCGATCCGCGCACATGGTCCAGCAGCAGACGCGCCGCCGCCTCACCCATCTCCCGCATCGGCTGGCGGATGGTCGTCAGTGCCGGGTAGGTGTACGACGCCATCTCAAGGTCGTCGAAGCCCACCACTGCGACATCCTGCGGAACCCACAGACCGGCCTCATGCAGTGCGGCCAGCACGCCGGCCGCCGAGGGATCGTTGTGCGCGAAGACCGAGTCGAACTCCACGCCGTCCGCGCGAGCGCGCGCCACCGCGCTACGGCAGCGTTCGAAGTCGAAGTCGCCGGGGATGATGCTGCGTTGGCCGATCTCGACCCCGGCTTCGGCGTATACCTCGACGAAGCCGTCCAGCCGTTCCCGGGTACAGCCGAACGCCTCGGGACCGGTGATCACCAGGGGACGACGGCGCCCGATCTCCAGCAGGTGCCGCGCCGCCTGCGCACCCCCCTCCCGATTGGTGGTGGCCACGTAGGGGAATCCCGGCCGCTGGAAGCGATCGTCGATCAGCACGACCGGCAGCCCCGCTTCGTGCAGCTCCGTGATGTATCCCATGGCACCCTCGGGCTCTATCACCAGCAGACCGTCGAACGACTTGGCGGCGACCTGCAGACCGAGCCTGCGCAGTGACTCCTCACCGCGGTTCCAGGTCAGCATGCGCAGCCCGAAGCCCTCGGTCTCCAGCGTTTCGACGACCGCCTGCACGATGCCGGCCCAGGCCCAGGCCATGTCCGGGACCAGCATGCCGATCATCTGTGTGGTGCCGCGTGCGAGTCCGACTGCTCCGGCGCTCGGCACATAGCCCAGCTCCGATATCGCCTTGCGGACCTTCAGGACGGTGTTCTCGTTGATCTCGCCTTTGCCGTTCAGCACTCGCGAGACCGTCGTCTTGCTGACGCCGGCCCGTGAGGCCACGTCGGCGATGGTGACTCCCATGCCACCTCCTCTCACTCCACGCAGAGGCGGAAGACGTCCTCCCGCACCGAAGGGCCGATCGTACAGAGATCGGTGGAACCGGTACCGGCAGCGGTTCCGGAACCGGTTTCGGTACCGGTTCCGGCAGTGAAGCACCGAGAGGCTCGCCCCGTCAACACACCGGAAACAACTCGTTCACGGGGAAGGAGGGGAAAGTCGTCAGCGCCCGGGGGCGGGGAGTTCGCCGGAGCCGCGGGCGAGGTAGCAGGTGGGCAGCACGTGGTGACGGGCCGCCCCGCCCCCGCCGTCGAGCCGGTCGAACAGCAGGCTCGCGGCCTCCCGGCCGATGGCGGAGTGATCCTGGGCGATCACCGAGATGCCCGGTTCGAGCAGGTCAGCGAGGGGAAGGTCGTCGAAGCCGACCAGCGCCACGCGGCGCTGCAGCTGACGCTCCTGCAGGGCCATGCGGGCCCCGACGGTCAGGAGGTTCTGGCCGGAGACGAGTGCCGTGGGCGCGTGGGCGAGGGCCAGGAGTTCGCGGGTGGCCTCCTTGGCGGCGTCCGCGCCGTGCAGGCCGCGCCTCACGAGAGAAGGGTGCAGCACACATCCCACCGCGGCGACCCCCTCCACGAACCCGGCGTAGCGCTCTTCGGCGGTCCAGATCGAGCGGAGATCCCCGAGGAAGGCGATGCGCCGGTGACCCGCCTCGTGCAGCCTCTTCACCGCTGCCCCCACGGCCGCCCGGTTGTCCACCGTCACGGTGTCCACCTGCGGCGCTGTCGTGCGGCGGTCCACACAGACGACGGGTGTGCCGGCGCGGCGGACCGCGTCGAGGTCGGTGTCGTTCTGCCCGGTGGGCACCACGATGAGGCCGTCGACCCGGCGGGCGGTGAAGGTCTTCAGCAGGCCGCGCTCCCTGGCCGGGTCCTCGTCGGTGGACCCGGCCAGCAGCAGCATGCCGCGCTCGGCGGCAGCGTCCTCCACCGCGCGGTGCAGCGCGGCGGAGAAGGGGTTGGCCGCGTCCTCCAGGACCAGGCCGAGGGTGTGTGTGCGGCGGTCGGCCCGGCGCAGGCTGCTGGCCGTCAGATCCTGGCGGTAGCCGAGCTGCTCGGCGGCGCGCGTCACCCGTTTCGCCAGGTCAGGGGTAACGGGCTTGCCGTTGATGACCCGCGAGACGGTGGCGATGCCAACCCCGGCCATGGTCGCGACGTCGCGTATGGTCGCCGCTCGCCGACCTGTGTCGTTCTGCTCGCTGGACAACGTTTTCTCCCGGGATCAACGGCACCGTGCAGCCGCCCTCATCCTCGCATTCAGGAGTTTTCCCGCACAGGGTCTGGACTTCGGCGACATGTTGCCCGTACGTTCTGCGAAACGTTTCCAGCCCCTGGCCGGAGCTGCCGGTGCCGTGCTGCCCCCACAGCCGGGCCCGCCCGTGGCCTTGGGCCAGGCCACAGCGGAGCCGCCGCCCGTACCCGCGCCCGACACGCGTCAAGCGCCACTCGTCAGTCCCCCTACGGCTGAGCCGAAGCCCGCATGCTTGCAAGGAGCCGCCATGTCCAGAACTCTTCGTCCGCGCCGCAGACTCCTGGCCGCACTGGCCGTCCTGTCCGGGCTCGGCCTGGTCGCCGCCTCCCCCGCCATGGCCGACACGCTCTACCACGAGCAGTACCGCCCCCAGTTCCACTTCACCCCGGCCCAGAACTGGATGAACGACCCCAACGGCCTGATCTACTACAAGGGCAAGTACCACCTGTTCTTCCAGTACAACCCGTCCGGCAACACCTGGGGCAACATGTCCTGGGGCCACGCGGTCAGCACCGACCTGGTGCACTGGAAGCAGCTCCCGGTAGCCATCCCCCAGGACGACCAGGAGATGATCTTCTCCGGCAGCGTGGTGCTGGACAGGAACAACACCACCGGCTTCGGGACGAAGAAGAGCCCTCCGCTGGTCGCCGTCTACACCAGCGCGCAGAAGGCTTCGGGCAAGCAGCAGCAGGCCCTTGCCTACAGCACCGACGGCGGCACCACCTGGCTCAAGTACGACGACAACCCGGTGCTCGACATCGGCTCGAACAACTTCCGCGACCCCAAGGTCTTCTGGTACGCCCCCACGCAGCGCTGGCTGATGGCGGTCTCCCTCGCCGACCAGCACAAGATCGCCTTCTACAGCTCGGCCGACCTCAAGCACTGGACCCACCAGAGCGACTTCGGCCCGGCCGGCGCCACCGGCGGGGTGTGGGAGTGCCCGGACCTGTTCCCGCTCCCGGTCGACGGCGACGCGAAGAAGACCAAGTGGGTACTGGCCGTCAACCTCAACCCCGGCGGCATAGCGGGCGGTTCCGGCGCCCAGTACTTCGTCGGCGACTTCAACGGCAAGAAGTTCACCTCCGACGACGACGGCAGCTACACCGCGCCGAGCGGCACCGTGATGCAGGACTTCGAGTCCGGCTCGTTCGGCGACTGGAAGGCCACCGGTGACGCCTTCGGCAGCGCGCCGACGACCGGGGCGGTGGACTGGCAGTCACAGGTCACCGGCATCGAGGGCAAGGCGTTCGCCAACAGCTTCCACGGCGGCGACGCCTCCACCGGCACCCTGACCTCGCCCGAGTTCACCGTGACCAGCGACTACATCAACTTCAAGGTCGGCGGCGGCAACCACCCGTACCAACCTGATACCGTCCTGGGCGACCAACCGGCACCCACCGGCGAAACCCTCGCCGACTTCGAAGGCAGCACCTACACCAGCCCCTTCGGCGACTGGACCACCACCGGCGACGCCTTCGGCACCGGACCGGCCCAGGGCGCCCTCCCGGGCCAGCAGCAGGTCTCCGGCTACCTCGGCAACGGCCTGGTCAACACCTTCCTGAACGGGGACGCCTCCACCGGCACCCTCACTTCCCCGACGTTCACCATCGACAAGAAGTACCTGGACTTCCTCATCGGCGGCGGCTACCACCCCGCAAGCTCCGACGCCCCCACCGCGGTCGAGCTCATCGTGGACGGCAAGGTCGTGCGCTCCGCCACCGGATCCAACGGCGAAGCCCTGAACTGGTCTTCGTGGGACCTGTCCGACCTGCAGGGCAAGCAGGCCCAGATCAAGGTCGTGGACGACAACACGGGAGGCTGGGGTCACCTCAACCTCGACCAGGTCGTCCTCTCCGCCACCCAGGCGAAGCCCCCCTCCATCGAGACCGGCGTCAACCTGCTCGTCGACGGCAAGATCGTGCAGAATGCCACCGGCGCCGACTCCGAGAACCTCGACTGGGCCTCCTTCAACACCACCGCCTACAAGGGCAAGAAGGCCCAGATCCAGATCGTGGACGCCAACCCCGGCGGCTGGGGACACGTCCTCGCCGACCAGTTCACCACCGCCGACAAGCCCGCCCTGAACACCACCCAGCGCGCCCACTGGCTCGACTACGGCGCAGACTTCTACGCCGCCAACACGTGGAACGACGCCCCCGGCGGCCGCCGCGTCATGATCGCCTGGATGAACAACTGGAACTACGGGCAAGCCATCCCCACCAGCCCGTGGCGCAGCGCCGACTCCTTCCCCCGCCGGCTCTCCCTGAAGACCGTGAACGGCAAGGTCCAGCTGATCCAGCAGCCGGTCGGTGAACTGACCACGCTGCGCGGGGCCGACACCAAGGTGCCCAGCACGCGCGTCACGAACACCACCACCCCGCTCTCGGTGCACGGCAGCACCCTGGACCTTCAGGCCGACCTCACCCCAGGCACCGCCGACCGCTCCGGCCTGGACGTCCGCACCGGCGCCGGGCAGCGCACCCGCATCGGCTACGACACCGCCACCGGCGAGGTCTACATCGACCGCAGCGCCTCGGGCGCCACCGACTTCGACCCCACCTTCTCCGGCGTCCAGCGCGCCCCCCTCGACCTGCACGGCGGCCAACTGAGCCTGCACGTCCTCGTCGACGCCTCCTCCGTCGAGGTCTACGCCCAGAACAGCCGTGGCGAACAGGTCACCCTCACCGACCAGATCTTCCCGGACCCGTCCAGCACGGGTGTCGGCGCCTTCGCCGAAGGCGGCACCGCCACCATCGACCGCATGCAGGCGTGGCGGCTGAAGTCCATCTGGCCGTGACCAGCCCTTACGTCACCGCGCCGGGCATCATCGGCTTCCGGCGCACGGCTCTCCATCGTCGTACGAGAGCGATGCGTAAGCGGACCGTCTAGCACGAGGCGTAACGAGCTAGATCAAGCAAGAAGCCTCGTGGTGCTCACCACGTGAAACAGCACCACGAGGCAGTGTCGAGCACCCCCAGCGGGGGCGGTCATTCAGCGTGAACAGAGGTACCAACGGCGAACTGCCCTGTCCGCTGCGCCCCTTTGGCCAGCGTTCAACGCATCAACTCAGCCATCCGGCAATGGCGTTGGCGAGGGCGTCACCGCCGTGCTGCACAACGGTTCCCGCCACCAGGGCGGGAAGTGCCTGGGCGATCTGGCGAAGCGTGCCGGCCTGTGCGTCGGGCGCTGCCAGAGAGGTGTCGACGGTGTCCGCCATGGCCCGCAGCACCGCCACGTTGGCCAGGCCCGCCTCGTTGCGCTCCACGTCGGCGCGGAACGAGGTGAGAAGGTCTCGTACGGCCTCGATGTCGATCGTGCCCTGGACCGACGCGGACTGGTACACGTGGGAGATGTTCTGCCCCACGACGTTCTGGTTCGGGGCGTTGTTGTTGCCACCGATACTGATGCCCGAGCCGTGTCCCTGCTCCGATTCGGGGCGACTCCGTCCCACCATCATCACTTGCCTCCCTGGTTGCCATTGCCCTGGCCCACATTGCGGATGTCGCTGCCCGCGACGTTCTGGATGGGCGCGTTGTTGTCCCCGTACACCTGGATGTTGGTGATGACCGCGGCTACCTGGCGCTCGTACTGAGCGGTGTCGACGCCCAGTTCGTCGAGGTACTCGGCGACGGTCCGGAAAATGCAGGTCTGCATCAGCACGACGTGCCGTTTTGCGTCGTCGCTCTGGTGCATGTCGGTGATCTCTTCGGTGGAATACCGATCGCGCAGACTGACCGGATCCTTCTCCTCGGCGCGGCCGTCCTCCGCCGGCTCTCCAAGCCCGAGCCGCGCCACGAAGCGCCACAGCGCGAGAGGGCCCGCAGCAGCATCCAAGAGCGACTGCGTCACGATCCAACCGATCAGCCGTGTCCCTCGCTTGGCGACGGGTGCGTCAGCTACCCGCAGTTCGTTGTACAGCGGCGTCATCACGTGCGGGCGAACGGTCAGCCTTAGTTCGCCCGCCTCCAGCGCGGCGTGCACGAACACGCTCACCACCACTTGGCCGTCCCAACTGACGCACTGCGCCCGCAGATACAGCCGGTCCGGCACACTGGACGGCGACCGGCGCCCCCGGCCGCGCAGGTCTGGCAGTTCCAGCTTCGGCGCACGGGTGCGCCGAAGCCACAGCGCCGACGGCAGACCCTTCACCTCCGTGACGGAGAAGCCGGGCAGGGGATCGGTGATCTCCCGTGCCCCGCGCCCCAGCTCCCGCAGCGCCCCGCCCATCCGCCGCAACAGCTCCGCCTCCCCGAACGACTTGACCGACTCCTCCGGGTCCTTCGGCTTCAGCGGGATGTCAATATCGGCGACGCCCCACACATCACGCCCGGCTCCCACGAAGTACTCGGGCTCGTCGTACGGCAACTCCCGCCTCGCCTGTTCGCTGCCGATATGCGTCATCCGACGCTCGCCTTTCGCCGCGGCCCGGGGCAGCCGGTCGGACGACACCCCCTCCCGGACGAGCCGGGCCAGCGCCGCCCGCGCTGCGAGACGGTCGCCGGCACACATCAGCGCGAGTCCGACCAGCAGCGCGAACGACAACAGCACCAGCCCGATGCGCAGGGCGACGACCTCGCCGCTGACGGGCTGGTACGGCACGACCGCGAGCAGCCATGGCACGCACAGCACGAGATACGCCGCACGAGGCGACCTCGCCAGCCGCGATGTCCTGCCCTTGCGTAACGCCCGGTAGGCGGCCTACCGCATCAACAGAGCCACGAAGACGACCGCTCCCCAGACAACGGCCGCCCTGGGTGCCGCGTACGCCACGAGGGCAGCCACGAGCAGCCCCGCCACACGTCGGGCCCACCGGCGCCGCCGTGCACGCAGGCTGTGCGCCACCACTGGTACGAGGTCGAACGCGTACGACGGCACAGGCAACGGCGGGCCGTGCAGGACGTGATCCACAACCCACTGCGCCATGGGCTCACCCAGGGGCGGACAGTCGTCACTGCCTTCCAGGTAGATACGCCTCCGGGTACTGCGGCGGGGCTTGTCCGCCTTCTTCCCCCTGCCTCTGAACTTGCGCCACCACGCTTTGACGGCTTTCACGCGGTCGGGGCGTGCGTACACGGCTTGGCACAGCAGCCTGGTCACTTCCGAAGAGGTCGGATCAACCTCCCCAGGGCCACGCGCATCGGAGGTCGCGGGACCAAGCTGAATCGGCACCGCCGGCCCCTCGCCCTCAACCTCCCTGGGTGGAACGAGAATTGACCGAATCCCGCTCCCTCAGAAAGGGACTGCGGGTGAACTCGACCGACGAAAGCCTGGGCCATACAGGGTGACAGCGATAGGGACCAATGCTCGGTTGCGGTCTGTCGGATGCGCGCGGCAGACCTGCCTGAATGTGGTCTTGCCAGGCCAACCTCAAGACAGCGTAGATTGGGGCCAGTTGATCATCAGGGGGGAGCCGGTGACAGGGCGAGACCTTCGAACGCTGTTCAGCTCGAACGACCGGAGCATCTCCGCCAGTGAGGCGTTCACGAACCGCCAGGCACAGTGGCAGGCCGTGACGACCCACCTCGCCGAGCACATACGGCACGTGACCCGCGCGGACTTCGACGTGGAGGATCTGGAAGCTCCACGCCGCAACATCCTGGTCTTCCACGGCGTGGGCGGAATCGGCAAGTCCACGCTCTCCCGCAAGATCGAGGCGTCGCTCTCCAGTAGCGAGCACCGTCCCGTGCAATGGGAATCACCATCTCACCCCCAGGAGCGGATACTGCCGGTCCGCATCGACCTCGCACGCGCCGCGGGCATGGACTTCGAGCGCGTCGTCCTCACCATCCGTCTTGCCGTCGCCGCGCTCGGCCGGTCGATGCCCGCCTTCGACCTCGCCCTGCGCCGTTACTGGGAGCACAACCACCCGGGCGAACCGATCGAGGAATACCTGCGCCGGGGCGGGCTGCTGAGCCGCTTCAGCGCCGCTGCCGCGCTGCCCCAGCAGATGCAGTCCGCCCTCAGCGACGTCGCCCAGGCCCTGCTCCTGCCCGGCACCGTCGGAAGTGCGCTCGGCCAGGGGGCCGGGGCACTCGTCAAGGCATTACGCGAGCGGCGCCAGTCCGTACGCGCCCTCGCCGACTGCTCCCGCCTGGCTGACCTCCTGGAGGCCGAGCCCGACCTGGAAGCCCTCAGCTTCTACCCACATCTGCTCGCCTGGGACCTGGCCCAACTCCCGGGCGCCAAGAGCGCGCTGCCCGTGATCCTGCTGGACACCTTCGAGGACACCGGCGACCGCACCCACCGCGATTTCGAGCGCCTGCTCCAGCGCATCGTGTGGCTGATGCCCAACGCGTTCTTCGTCGTCACCGGACGCAATCGCCTCCAGTGGGCGGAGAGCAGCCTGGAAGGGCAACTCGACTGGACCGGTCCGAATGCGTGGCCCGGCCTCGTCTCCGACACGCCCCGTACCGGGTCGGGCGTATCCGGCCGACACATCCTGATCGGCGACTTCTCCCCGGAAGACTGCGAGGACTACCTGTCCCGCAGGCTCAGCCGCAACGGGCACCCACTGATCGACGAACCGGTCCGCCGGATCATCGCCGAGCGCTCCCACGGGCTGCCCTTGTACCTGGACCTGTCGGTCATGCGCTACCTGGAACTGCGGCGCAGCGGCAGACAGCCGCAAGCCACGGACTTCGACCACGACTTCCCCGCCCTGATCGCCCGTACTCTCAGAGACCTGACCGCAGAGGAACGCCACGTACTCCGCTCAGTCAGCCTGCTCAGCGCCTTCTCCGTACCCCTGGCCACCCAGGCCGCAGGCATGCAGCACGACGCGCCAGCCCTACGGCTGACCGAGCGCCCCTTCATTCGGCAGTCCTCCTCCGGCGTGTGGCCCTTCCACGTCCACGACCTGATCCGCGCCGCGATCCGCAACCCGGACGACGCCAGTGACGACCGCTGGTCGGAGCAGGACTGGCAGCGCGCGGCCCAACGCGCCTTCCACACACTGGAATCCCAGTGGCGCCAGGACCTACGGCGCGACCGCGCCATCCTGGTCAGCTGCCTCCAACAAGGGCTGCTCCTCGCACGGGACTTCCACCTCGATCTCGGCTGGCTCGCCAATGCCGCATTCCAGTACGTCGGCGACTCGATCTGGGAACCGCTGGTGCTCCCCGCCACCGATACCGCATCGTCCGGGGGCGTACGGACTGCGGCGGATGCCCTGGTCGAAACGCTCAGTGCCATCGCCCGGCGCCAGCACGAACACCGTGAACGCACAGTCAGTCGGCTCTCCGCCATCCTTGCATCGGGATTGCTCCCCGATGGCCTCGTCGAACTGGCCGCGTATTACCAAGCAAAGGCCCAACGGGACCTCGGGTTAACCGATGACTCTCGCCACGGCATGCAGCGTGTCGCGTCCGCCGGCGGTCGGCTCGCTTCCGCCGCTCGACGGGGCCTGGCGCACCTGAGCCGCGTGTCCGGAGATTTCCCTGCGGCGTTGGAGGCCGCCGGGAGCCTGGGCTGGGCCGGGCGGCACCATCGGGTGCTGGGGGACGTGTGGTGGGTTCAGGGAGACATGGAGCGGGCGGTAGCCGCGTATCTGGCGGGCCGGAGCGATGCCGAAGAACACGGTGTGGTCGGCGAGACCGCCGTGGCCCAGGCACATCTCGCCTTTGCCGTATCCTTCGTCGACCCGCTTCGGGCCGATGACGAACTCGACCTCGCGGACCGGCTGTTGTCGCCCCTGAGCCTGCGCTCCAACGAGATGACCGCTCGCATCGCCGCACTCGTGCGCGACGCAGGATTCGCCGAAGACCTGCCTGACCGAGCGGCCGTCCAGTTGGCAGAAATCGGCGTCTCCGGCATCTCCTACGCCGCGGCCAAACTGCAACTGGCCCTGTGCTTCCACCACGCGGTCCTTGATGCCCAGGACAACCTCGCGGCTGGTATCGCCCGCCTGAGTGAGCTCACACAAAGCGGCTACTATGCCTACTACGTCGAAATCGCGCACTTCATGGGCGACCTCCCACTCCCCCCGAACACCGTACGAGCACGGTGGATCGACGGAGAACGACAGACCCGGGAGCGATGGCGCAACATGGTGCTGGGACGCCGCGATCACGTCGGTACGGTTCGTTGAGCCGCAGCAATGGGTCTGCTGCCAGGAGATTGCCCAGCTCTCCACAAGGCACCCCGCCCCTCGGCACCTCGCTCGTGCTGTCCCTGGCCTTCGCGATTGCCGCCCGCCTGGGCGACCGCTTCGCATCCCCATCGAGGTCCTATTCAATGCACTCGACAATGAGCCTTTTCCAACCTCACGCTGATGCATGGTGAAGGACCAGGACGGCTTTCACGATGTCGGTGATGCGGTTGGTGCTGCAGCGGAGTTTCCGCAGGAGGCGCCAGCCCTTGAGGGTGGCCATCGCCTGCTCGCCGACACAGCGGATCTTGGCGTGGGTGGTGTCGTGGCGGCGCTTCCATCGCTTGAGAGGGCGGCCTCGAAACGGCACCCGGACAAGGTCGCCGGCGCCTTGATACGCCCTATCGGCCCAGCATCTGAGCCCCGCATCGGCGAGGGCTTCGATGATCCCGTGTTGTCGTGCGGCGGTGAGGTCGTGCGTGGAGCCGGGCAGCGCGGGCGAGGCCCAGAGCAGCCGTCCGAACGGATCCGTGAGGACCTGGCATTCATGCCGTGGCGTTTGTGTTTCCCCGAGTAGTACGGAGTGTCGGCGGCGACGCGGTCGATCGGCAGCAGGGTGCCGTCGAGGATGACGAACGCCTTCGCTCGGATCGCTCTCATCGCCTCGGCCAGGGACGGGGCGAGGGTGGACAGGACCTCGACGGCTTCACGTATGTAGCGGTAGACGGTCGCGATCCCGATGCCGAACCCGGCGGCGAGCTGGGCGTAGGTGTCTGCGCACCGCAGACAAGCCAGGGCGAGCAGAGCCTGACGTGCAGCGGAGAGACGTCGCCACCGCGTCCCGATCTCCTCACAACGCACGGTCAGTTGTCCCGTCAGGAACCGCAAAGTGCGGTTGGACAGATCAATCGAGGACGGGTGGACAAGCACGCGAAGCTCCTGGCGGACACGGGTGATCTTGGTGGAGAACTCGTCTACCAGGAGCTTCGTCGTTGCGCAGGACTGTCCAACTCGCGGTCAGAACCGCCAGCTTGGAAACGGCTCAGTCCTCGTCGCTGGCAGGAAGGACACAGTTAAGGGTCACCGCAACGACTGACACATCTTCTTGCTGCCGCTTTGCCTCAGCTTCCCGCTCTTGATGCTTCTGGACTTCGACGAGGCTGTGGTCACGGGCTGGGCACTTGCGTTGTTTTGAGGTATCCCAACGGTCGCAGTGAAAGTAGGCTGTGAGGAAGATCCCAGCAGTCCTGGGGGCCTGGAGGTATCCGGCTACGAGCTGCTTGGCCAGGGCCGTATCGAGGGAGTCGTTCCAGCAACCCTTGCATTCGATGACGACTCTGATGGGGTCGTTCCCCGTTCCTTCGTGAGCGGGTGCTTCGATCTGGGTGTCGGTGCGCAGTCCCGGGAAGCCCGGACGGCGCACTTGGACCTCACGGTTGATGACGACTCGGTGGCCACCGATGTCCTGCAGCAGCAACGTTGCGACGATGTCGCTGAAGTCCTCTTCCCAGCACGGCCACCATTCGGAGTGATTGACGCCGGCTCGCGCCCGGTTCCACAGGGAGACGATCAGCCCGTTGGGCCGGTGAAGGGCCTTCGCAGACCGTCACGCGATCTTGCCGATCAGGGCGTCAAGCGCGTCACCCTGCCGACGGACGCTCGCGTCCCGGTCCGCATAGGTCAGGGGTAGTCGCCAGCCAGCTCGTCGTAGAAATGCGCCACCGATGCCTCGAGCACGGCCCCGGATTACCGCGCCTGCTTTCTCGGAGCTGTCTCTTGATTTTCTCGAATTCCGCAGGGGTTCAGGCACCATCGGGCGTTCCCGGCCTCGACGCCCTCTCTCCTGCGCTCTCTTCGTTCAGGCGGCCGACCGCCCACGGCAAGAGTTCCTTCGCCAGAGCAAGGCTGAACGGCCTGGCCAATGAGCGGAGTTCGGCGCAGGCCGTGGGACCGAGCGTGAGGTACGGCAGGGCGGCCAGCCTGTCGGTGGTTTGCTCGATCTCCGCCCTGCGCCGCGCCCCTTCCTCGGTCAGCGCCAGGTCCGGTCCATCGTCGAGCCATCCACGCTCACGTAGGCTCTGCACGGCCTCGCCCCACTGCTGCGGCGTCCATGCCCTCGAGTCGCGCAGCACCCCTGCATCGACATCGCCTGCGGCGGCATGCGTGACGAGAGCTTCGATCCCGCTCAGTGCGGCGGTCAGCAGTGCCCCCACATGACCGTCGCCACGGAACTCCCTCAGCAGAGTCTGCGCGTGCCAGAGCACGAGGTGGGGCTCGCTCGGCCACGACAGTGCGGCGTGCGCGGCGAAAAGTGGGCGGCCTTGCGGGTGGTGCACAGTCACTTCCGCTGCGGTACGGGCCAGTTCCGCCGCGCGGGCCATCGCCGGTGAGAAGACCTCCGCGCCGAGGATGCGGCGGAGCGTGGCATCGATCCCCGCGAGCCGGGCAGCGGTGAACTGCTGCGGCGTAGCGGCCTCCCATGCCGCGGGTATGGCCCGGCGCACCAGTTGTGGATTGAAGTTGTAGAACGTGGCGATGACCACCTCCGCCGAAGCCGCGCCGAGCGCGGCCGAACGGGACGCGAAGTACCCCGTCCTGGCGTCCACGCCCAACTCGCCGTACCGGCCTGCCGCTTCGGGCGAGAAGTAGACGGCCCCGTGGTAGGGCTCGAGGGTTCTCCAGGTCTCGCGCGCGTAGGCGAGGCTGTCGCGGGTCAGGTTCTGTGCCTGCGCCTGCGCCTGCGTCATGAGCGGCTCTCCGTCCTGTTGCGGATGAAACGTTGGTGTTCATCGAGCACATGAAGGCGGCGGGACACCCCGCGAAACGTACCGCCTGGTCGGTAACCTATCGGAGTGCGGCTCCGGCGACTACTGCCCTGCTGCCAGTTCTCCGCCGCCGGTCCACGAAGACAAGGACGACGTATATCCGCCCTAGAAAGCGGAGTTGGCGAACCAGTGACTCAGCAGGTCGTCGTCTCCGTCACGTGCGAAACTCGCCGCGTCGTGGTGCAGTCGGCCGTAGACGAGCAGCAACAGATCGGCGGCGGTTCCATGAACGGTCGAGTCGGCGGTTTCGGCGGCACCAGGGTTCGTGTCGAGCCCGAAGCCGTCGGGCCGCAGGCGGACAAGCCAGTTTTCCTCACCGTCGGTCGCGCGAAAGCCGATGGCCTTGTCGGGACCGCGCAGGTTGGCGACGTGCGGCGCGAAGGAGGTGGCGAAGGGCAGATTGACGAGGAACTCGTCGACCCCGTCCACGGCCGACGGACGGTCGATCGTGGGCCGGCGGCCCAGGGCCAGTTCGGCGTCGACCCGGTGCAACAGGGTCTCGAAGAGCATCCGGCGTGCCCAGAAGCGGGCGTGCTGATCAACGCCCCATGCCCACATGGGCAGGTCCGGGTCGGTGGCCGCGAAGGCTTGCGCTGCCACGGTCGCACTGTCGGTCAGCCAGTCCGGGTACTCTTCCCGCCGCTCCGGGATCCGCAGGTCCACCTCCCGCGTGCGCGGGGGCTCCTGGATCCGCGCGTGCAGAAGACTCGAGAACCAACGCTGGACGCCACCGGTGTGCTTGACCAGGTCTGCCAGTGTCCAACCGGGACAGCTCGGCACGGCGGTCGTCAGGTCGGCATCCTGGAGGGCTGCGACGAGTCGGGCGGTCTCCACCGCGATCGCGGCGCGGTGGTCGACCGGCGCGGGTCCGTGTGCGGGGCGGTCCAACGAGTTCATCGTGGGAGCCTTTCTCTGGGTGACGGCTTGGGGTGACCCCGGGTCGGCCGCCGGCAGGCGGCAGAACCTGTCGCGCTGCAGGCGCTCAGCGGCGGGTGCCGGCACCCATGGCTTCACGACCCTCTCGATGGTCGCACCCGCACGCGCGCCCCACCCACACGGGGATCCCTCGCCGTCCGTCTGGCCGTGCACTCGTGGTAGCAGTCAGCGGCCTGGGAGGTCTGGCCTACCCAGGCCACCGCCGGAGCAGGGTGCTGCGAACGTCTTGGCAGAGGCCGAGTGCCGGACTGTTGCGATCCGGGGCCAGCGGGCGGCGGCTCCGGTGTGACCCTCTCCGGGGCGGCACGCTGCGCCGACAACCAAGATCCGGACCAGGCGCGGGCCAACTCTCGGCCTATCGTGAAACCAACGCCCATTCTCCCTTGTCACGTCACGATCCAGGATGTACCACCAACAGACGAAGAACCTGCTAGTCACCCTCCGGCGCAGCACCTTTCGGATCGGACGCAAGCGGCGCTACCGAGAGACAGCGGTGACATCGGAATCTTGTGGAACCTCAACAGGGCGCCAGTGTGAGCAGCGCCATCCCTCGGCAACGCCTGACTCGACCGCCAGCCAGGTCAGCATCGGTCCGGGCAGCACCGAACCTGCAAACGCCTACGCAAGCGCCGAAGCTGGGAAAAGAGCCCCTCACCCGAGCCTGACGAGGCGTCAGCAAAGTCAGCATTTGGTCAGCAAGAGTCCTGCCACAGCCGCCCACAGACAGCCACACCGTGGAATCGCCAAACACACCGGCCCGGGCAAGTCGGCTGCTTGGACGCCTTCCGGCAAGCAGGTGGAAGGCAGTGAGAATTACCCGACAACCTTCCGCCCTGCGGCCACCAACGCTGAAGCGTCTTCGCAGGTCAGCGTACTCTCCCCCGCGGTTTCAACGGCACCGACGGCAATTCCGGTGCGGGCAGTGGAGCCCCGTCGTACCCCTTCACTTCTCCGAACCGGGAGCCTTCCATCCAGTCCTGACGGGCCTGTACGATCTCTTCCTGAGATCGCCCGATCCAGTTCCAGAACATAGCTGGCTGTGCACGCGTATTCGCAGGTCAACGACGATCCGGAGCCCTGACGGTCAGCAAACCGTCAGCATCGGTCGCGTGGGGTCAGCAAGTCATGGCTTCGGTTGTGTTGAAGCGTGGGATGGGTTCGTTCTTCAAGGAGTGTGAGCATCCTTGAAGAACGAACCCATCCCACGAGCCAACGAAACCAACGCAAATCCCAGTGATTGAATCAGAATATTCCAGGGCAAGGCATTCCCTCATCAG
Organism: Streptomyces sp. TLI_185; assembly: GCF_003814765.1. Lineage (NCBI taxonomy): Bacteria > Bacillati > Actinomycetota > Actinomycetes > Kitasatosporales > Streptomycetaceae > Streptomyces > Streptomyces sp. TLI_185. Next base: position 9,569,757 of record NZ_RKRB01000001.1, on the reverse strand, counting down.
AGATCCACACGCTGTTGCCTGGCCCACGATTCCGCCTCCGACAGCTTGAATCGAATCTTCGCATTTGATCCCACACCAAATCGGTAAACGGGAATCCCTTGTCGTGCGGCATTCTTATAGAGCCAAGAGGCAGATACACCCAGATACCCGGCAGTTTCTCGCACATTCATAAATTGACTCACTGAAGGCGTGATGCGCATGTCCTCGATCTCGATTCGTCAGCCAGTCCGATACCCCTAGCGACTCCGATGATCCGAAGGATCTGCCGTTTGCCCAGGCCGCGATCGTTGTATATGTTGCGCCCGCAGTGCTGTGGCCCCGCGCTACGCCACCCGCACTGGCGGCGAAAGGGTAATCGTCCAAGGGTTACTCCGCTGCGAGCTACGCAGAAGCCGCTACGTCACCTTGGACAGGCTCCGCCTTCAACACACGCTCACCGCAGCCCAATGCCACGAAGTTAAGGCTCAGTTGATGTTGTCAAGCGCGACCGCGACGTGAGACGGGCCTCTGCTATCCAGGGGATCGACCAAGATCTTCCTGAGAGAGCAGAGGCCCTGTGACACAGTCTGTCACGTACAGAATCGATGACGTGTTCGCGCCCGGACACGTCGGTGAATTGACGCAGGTCATCCCGACCGAGTTGGTGGATGCGGTGCTGGAGGAGACCGGGACGCGCCAGCGCCGGCTGCGCAGTCTCCCCTCGCGCGTCGGGGTGTACTTCGTACTCGCGCTCGGGTTGTTCGAGCACCTGGGTGCCGGGCTGGTGTGGGGAAAACTCGTGGCCGGACTGGCCGCCGCGGTGCCGCAGACGTCGGAGAAAGCCCTTCGCGATCTGCGTCGGAGGATCGGAGTGGTCCAGTTCCAGCGGCTGTTCGAGGTGCTGGCGGGCCCGTTGGCCCAGCCGTCCACCCCCGGAGTGCGCTACCGCCGTTGGCGGACGGTCGTCTTCGACGGCTGTGGGAGCTTGAACGTCCCCGACCACGAGCGCAACCGGTCCTGGCTCGGCCGCACGCCGCGCCGCCATGGCCCTTCCGGCTACCCCCGGTTAATGCTGATGACCTTGTGCGAAACCAGCAACCGGGGCCTGATCACCGCCGCCTTCGGACCCGCCTCGAAGGGCGAAACCGACTACGCCCACGAGCTGGTCAGCCACTTGACCTCGGACATGCTCCTGCTGGCTGACCGCGCCTTCGACAGCAACAAACTGCTCGCAGACGTCGTGGCTCAGGGGCGCAGTTGCTCATCCGGGCCACCAGCACCCGGCGCCCACCGGTGCTTGCGCTGCTGCCCGACGGCTCCTACCTCACCCAGATCGGCGGCGTCCGACTGAGGGTGATCGAGGCCGAGATCCGCTCCCGTACCACCGACGGCGACAACTTTGGCGGAACTTATCGTCTGCTCACCACTCTGAGCGACCACCGCACTGACCCAGCAGACCGCCTGGTCGGTCTCTATCACGAGCGCTGGGAGATCGAGACCGCCTACCTGGCAGTGCGTCACACGCTGCTCAAAGGGCGCGTCCTACGGTCAGGACCCGGTGGGCCTCACCCAGGAGATGTGGGCACTCCTGACCACCTACCAAGCTCTGCGGTCGATGATGGTGACCGCAGTGGAGACAGTGCCTGGCTGCGATCCCGACCGGGCCGGTTTCACCGTGGCCCTGGAGGCCGCGCGCGACACGGTCGTTGGCGTCGCTGGGACGGCTGCGGCCACAACTCCGAGCGGACGCCTTGACCTGGTAGGACACATTGGCACCCGCGTCTTGAAGGCGTTGCTGCCCAAGCGCCGAATGCGGCTGTCCGCTCGCATCGTCAAGTGCGGTACATCCCGCTACAACATCTGGAACCGCGACGGGCGGCCTCGCGACAGTACGCCGATCACCGACATTGTGATCACCGTGCATCCACCGACTATTCCCACCACGCATGCCCCAAACCGGGCCGCTTCCGGCCGCTGGGGACAGGTCTGCCGGATCTTGGCCGAGAACTCCAACCAGGCCATGCACGCCCGCGACATCGCAGGGCATCTCGGCCTCATCGCCACCGGGCGTGTGCTGAGCGGCTTCAACGCGCAGCTCTGCTACTGGGCGCGCAACGGCCGACTTATCCGTACGGCACCGAGTACGCACAAGATCCCCCTTCCCGGGGCCTTGACACCGTCAACTGAGCCTTAACTTCGTGGCATTGATCGAGTATCGCCCGGTGGCAGTACACCTCCGGATGCCCTCCCCGGCCCTGCATCCAGCCCGGCACCGGCAGCAGTGGCCGGACCACGGCCCACTCCGCGTCCGTCATGTCCGAGGGATACCGCCGAACACGTTCCGGGTGATCGGCTGCGTTTCCGAACCGGTGAGCGACACAATCACAGGTCGGTGCAGCCGAGTTGAACTCCACCGGCGCGAGCACGTACAACTGCGGCAACAGGGTCCTGGATCTCGGTCGGCTTCGCAACCCCGAGCTCTCTTGAAAATCACCTGCGGTGATACGCGTCGGCGTGGTTCACGTGGTCTGTTCGCGTGAGGTGATGGTGACGTCCATGCCGAGGGCAGCGAGTTGGGCGATCAGGCGTCGGGTCTGGCGTTCTTTGCCGAGGCGGTTGGTGAAGTGATCGGGGCCGAGATCGCGGTAGGGCACGAGGTCGTGGAGGATGTGCCAGGCGGCGACGAGGATGGAATGTCCGACTGCGAGGGTCGCGCGCTTGGCGCCTCGGTGCGGGACGAGCCGTCGGAATTGCGCTCCCAGGTAGGTCGTCTTGCTGTGGGAGGCGCTGGCGCCGGCGATGAACAGAGCGGTCTTGAGCCAGGTGTCGCCGTGGCGGGTGCGTCCGGACAGCCGTTTGCCGGCTGATTCTTTGTTGCCGGGACACACTCCGGCCCAGGAGGCGAGGTATCCGGCGGTGGCGAAACGGCTCATGTCGATGCCGATCTCGGCGATCAGGACCTGGGCGAGGGTCAGGCTGATCCCGGGAATGGTGATCAGCAGGTCGACCTGCTGCCGCAGGGGCTGCACTGGCGGTTGATCTCCTCGCTCAGGCAGGAGATCCGGTTGTCGGCCTCGTCGATGGCCCGCAGCATCGAAGCGATCATGAACGCATGGTGCTCGTTGAAGTCACCGGTCAGGGCGCGGGTCAGCAAGGGGACCTTGCTCTGCAGACTGCCCAGGGCGAGGGACGCCAGCACCTGCGGGTCCCGTTCGCCCGCCACCAAGGCATCCAGCATGGCCCGCGCCGAGCGGCCGGTGACGTCGGTGACGACCGAGGACAGCTTGATCCCGGTGTCCTCCAGGAACATCGCGAGGCGGTTCACGTCGCGGGCCCGGTCCCGGACCGTCTCGGTGCGATACCGGGTCAGGTCCCGCGGCTGACGGATGTCACGCGGGGGAACGAAAGAGGGGCGGACCAGGCCGTGTTCGACGAGCTTGCAGATCCACTGGCAGTCCTTCACGTCGGTCTTGCGGCCGGGAACGGTCTTGATGTGCCGGGCGTTGAGCAGCCACGGCTCGATACCCTCAGTGGCCTCGAGCAGGTAGAACAGCGGTTTCCAGTACGACGCCGTCGCCTCCATGCCGATCCGGGCCATCCTGTTCTCCACCAGCCAGTCCCGCAGCTCCAGCAGGCCGTCGTTCATCGTGGAGAACGTACGGACCTCATAACGGGCGCGCTTGCCGGTGCCCGGAACCCGGATGCATACCTTGACATCCGCCTTGCCCAAGTCGGCGCCCCCGCACCGCTCCTCGATCACGTCCATGTCCCGCCCCGCCCTGCCTCGCGTGCACCAGTAGCGGTGCCCGCCCATCAGGGACCACAGGATTCAAAGGAGCTCTCTTGCGTGCTCGCGGCAACACCACTGGACTCCTGCGCTCGGCCCCCGCGTCCGACTACCAAACGGGCTCAACGTTCGGCACCAAGCTCTATCGACGTCCTCCGGACGGGCACCAGCCCCGATTTTCCCGGCCACGGGGCGGGACCGACAGGGCCCGGGATGACTACCAAGAGGCCCTGCCTTCATGCCCGCGACCAGCTGCGATCACCCGATCGAGACTCCCGTTCGACGCCCACCCATCAAGATCGGAACGACAACAGCTACTTAGAAGATCACTGAAAATCTTGCCTGGTCAGCTGGGGCTTGAGGGCGGGTTGCGCCCCGGGGCCAGGGAATCGCCACCTTGATCGTCCAGGTATCCGCGGTGCGGGTGAGTCCGAGGTTGATCAGTCAGCGGAGGTTGAGGGCGGCGGCCCCGTAGTGGAGAACAGGTGTCGTTCTTGATCACACCCCGGTAGGGCACTCTGAGGTTGCCGCCCGCGACCAGCCAGGCAATGGCCGCTCGACCGGGGGCCGCCAACGCCGGTACTCGGCCTGCCAGTCCGTATCGGTGGCGGCCTGGCGGCGGGCGGCGGCCAGCTCCGCGTGCCGGGGATGAATGTTGATCAGTCGCCCGGTCCTGCGCCAGTCTGCCCCGGAGTCAGGCCCCCGAGCGATGCCGCCTACATCCTCACTGTCAGACCCCCGGCACAACGGGCACCTTCTGCTTCGAAGTGACGCTCAGCTACCGGCGGTTGGACAAGCTACCGCGTAAGGAGAGTTGGCCTTGTCGTGATGGGTACGTCCGGTCGTGGCCACCGCTGCTCTTGAGGTTTCTACGACCGTGCCGGCCAGATCAGCGCCTGAGCGACGATGACGTTCTCACCGTTGAAGGTGACGGCGGGGCCTTCGTAGAGTTCGTAACCGAGGCCGATCGCCTCGCTCACCCGGTGGCAGAACGTGGCGTCGTCCGGGCCGGTCAGGACTCGGTAGACGGGCAACCCGTCCGGTGGTGTGCTCACGAGTGAAGGATCTCAGGCCGGCTCCGGCTCTCGATGAGCACCCCCAGCTCAATCGCTCCCAAGGACGTAAGGGCGACCATGTGCACAGCCGGTCAGAAGGTCGCGCGTGCGGGCGGTTTCGTGGGCTCGGGCGCGTCGTCCACGGTGCGGTTGGCGTTCAGTCCGATGGCGACGGTGAAGGAGATCCCGCAGCCGATCAGCATGTACATCGCGACCAGGTACCAGCCGCCGTCGGCCCACAGCACGAGGACGCCAGCGATGAGCGGAGTGAAGCCCCCGCCGATGGCGCTGGCGAGTTGATAGCCGACGCCTGCACCGCTGTAGCGGTATTCGGCGCCGAACATGTCGGTGAACAAGGACTGCTGGACCGAGACGGCCATGTCGTGCGCACCGTTGACCAGCAGAATCGAGGCCACCAGGATCAAGACCATGGAGCCGGACTGCAGTGCCACGAAGAAGGGGAGGGAGCCCAGAACACCCAGCCCGGCGCCCCACGCGTATATGGTGCCGCGGCCGTAGCGGTCGGCGAGGTAGGCGAAGACGGGAATGGTGACGATGGCCGCTGCGCCCACCACGAGGTTGATGGTGAGCATGCTGTCGCGGTTCAGACCGAATTCCGCGGTGCCATAGCTCACGCCGAACGTGGTCACACCGTAGAAGGTGAAGAGTTCGACGAACCGCAGGCCGATGATGGCGAGGAATCCGCCGGGGTTGGCCTTGATGGCCGCGAGCAGTGGCAGCCGCAGAGGTTGGTCTTTGGATCGGGCGGCGATCTGCTCGGTGAAGACGGTGGATTCCTCGACCGAGATACGCACGATCAGCCCGACGATGACGAGGGCCGCGCTGAAGACGAACGGGACGCGCCAGCCCCATTGCTGAAAGTCCGCTTCGGGCAGGCGTCCGGAAACGATTTTGATGGCCGCGGTAGCCAGCAGAAGCCCCACCGAGGCACCGACCTGGACGCCGCTGCCGTAGAGGCTGCGCCACTTTCGAGGAGCGCTCTCGACCGCCATCAGAGCTGCGCCGCCCCACTCACCGCCGACGGCGAAGCCCTGGACGGCACGTAGAGCGACGAGCAGGACCGGGGCCCAGATGCCCACTTCACCGTAGGTGGGCAGGACACCGATCAGGGTGGAGGCGAGCCCCATGATCACCATGGTGAGGACGAGCATCTCCTTGCGGCCCACCCGGTCGCCGAAGTGGCCGAAGACAATGCCGCCCAGGGGTCTGAAGAGGAATCCGACACCGAAGGTGGCCCATGCGGCGAGGGTTCCGACGGTGGGACTCACTTCGGGGAAGAAGAGATCGTTGAACAGGAGCCCGGCCACGATGCCGTAAAGGAAGAAGTCGTACCAGTCGACGACCGCCCCCATCAAGCCGGCGGCAGCCGCGCGCTTTGCATGAGGTGATGTCCGGCTCATTTCAACGTCCAGGTGTTGATGAGGAGGGGACGGCCGAAGGCCGTCTGTGGGGTTGATGGTGGGAGTACTCGGGCAGCGCGCTGCCCGGTCTGGGGAACACGCAATGCCCCGAGCACAGGCCGTGAGTCCGTGAGGGATCGTTTTGGCGCTCCGTGAGCGTCCAGCGGTCCGATGAGCCCACTTGGTGACAGGAGTTCCGACAACCACGGGCAATGGTCCGTGTAGCGGACCCGTAGATCCGCTGCGCAGAAGTTACGCCTCTCCAGGGATGCCAGCAAGGGGAGTCGTCGAATTGATCCCCACCGGTTCGTTCGCCACGTCTGCCGCGACGATGCCCGAGGTGGCAACTGCGATCACGGGCCTGCGAGTGGCGTCCCGCGGCGAGGAGTGGTCGACGAGTCCGGGTGTTCGGGTGATGGCTTCACACCGTACGTTCCCCCAACTCCCAGGGGATGTGGCCGAACGCTGGTCGCCGACTGCGGTCTCCGCGCTGGTGCGCGTCGCCGCGCGGATCGCGCTGGTGGACACCCCGAGGTCCGGGGCGCCCGTGTGAAGCGCGTTGGACGGACAGAAGCTGCCCCGGCCTCGACGCGACGGTCTGCAAGGCGTGCCCGTCCCCGCGCTGCTCGCCACGACCGAACAGCGATGCAGGGGCCGTGCCGCCGGCTGTCGACAGGGCTTGAAACACAACTCGGACGAGGGTTGTGCAAAACGTTTTGGATCCTTAGCGTCCGTTTTGAACGGAAGGATTCCAGGATGCGGCGACTGATCGTGACGTCCTGCTCGGTGCTTGTGGTGCCCGAGCAGGGCCCGTGCCGGGTGGAAACGGACCAGGACATCGTGGTCGAGGACGGGGTGATCGTGTGGCTGGGTCCCGCGGGTACCCGGCCGGAGGCCGCCGGGGTCGCGAGCTTCTCCGGAGCTGAGACGGTCGACGGGACCGGGCTGTTGGCCATGCCAGGGTTGGTGAACTCCCATACGCACAGCCCGATGGTGTTGATGCGGGGTGCCGCCGAGGACGTCAGTGTCGAGGCGTGGTTCAACGAGCGGGTGTGGCCGATGGAGGTCAACCTGACACCTGCCGACATCGGCCTCGGTGCCGAACTCGCCTGTGCGGAGATGCTGCTCAGCGGGGTGACCGCGTTCGCCGACCACTACTTCCACGCCGAACGGATCGCCGAGACCGTGGTACGGACCGGGATCCGCGCCGACATCGCGCCCACATACTTCAGCAGCCGTGGCGGCAGGGCGCTGGAGGAGAGCATCGAGACCGCCGGGGCGCTGCACGGCGCGGGCGGCGGGCGGGTCACCGCGTCGCTCGGGCCGCACGCGCCGTACACCGTGGACGACGAGGACCTGGCCCGGATCGCGGAGCGGGCCCGTGCCATGGGCGTACGGATCCACATCCACGCCGCCGAGCACCTGGAGCAGACGGAATCGAGTCTCGCGCGGCGCGGCATCACCCCCATCGGGGTGCTGGAGCGGACCGGCGTTCTGGACGCCGGGGCGCTGATCGCCCACGGATGCGGGATCACGGAACCGGATCTCGAGGTGCTGTCGCGGTACCGCGACCGGACGGCGGTGGCGTGCTGCCCGAAGGTGTACCTGAAGCACGCCCTGCACCCGCTCACCCCGGTACGGGGCCTGCTCGGAGCCGGGGTGACCGTCGCGGCGGGGACGGACGGAGCCGCCGGACACAACACACTCGACGTGTGGGAGGCCATGCGGCTGGTGGCACTGACCCAGAAGCAGGCGGAGCGGGACGCCACATGGATGACTGTCTCCGACACCATTCGGCTGGCCACGCGCAGCGGGGCACTGGCGCTGGGGCTGGGCGACCGGATCGGTGCCCTGGAACCCGGCCGCCGGGCGGACATCGTGCTGGTCGATCTGTCCGGCCTCCACTGCCGGCCTCTGCACGACCCGGTGGCGGCTCTGGTCTACAGCACCCGGGCGAGTGATGTGCGCACGGTGGTCGTGGACGGGCGGGTCGTGGTGCGCGACGGGCGCCTGCTGACCGTGGACGTGCCTGGGCTGCTGGCCGAGATCGAGGCGCGGGTGCCCGCGCTGCTGGACACCTCGCACGGCAGGGCGGTTCAGCGCTATGACCCCTGACACTGACGCCGACGAGGGCAGACGCCGGGTGCGGCGGCCCGCGTCGATCAAGGACGTCGCGGCCGCTGCCCGGGTGAGCCCGACCACGGTCTCGCACGTGCTGAGCGGCAACCGGCCGGTCGCCCAGGAGACCGCGGACCGGGTGCGCGCGGTGGTCGCCAGGCTCGGCTTCGTGCCGGCCTCGACCGCCCGCAACCTGCAGGCGGGTTCCACGAACGTCATCGGCCTACTCGTTCCCGACATCACCAACCAGTTCTTCGCGGAGCTGGCCAAGGGCGTCGAGGACGCCGCCCACGACCTGGGTTACGGGGTCATCCTGTGCAACACCGAGTTCGACCCCGAGCGCGAGGACCGCTACCTGGAGCTGCTGCGGGGCCGGTTCATCGACGGGATGGTCTACGCGTCGGGTTCACCACCCTCCCGCGACCGGCTGGCATCGCTGCTCGGCCGCTTCCCCATAGCCCTGGCCGACGAGGTGGTCCCTGGGCTGCTGGAACAGACGATCCTCGTCACCGCCGACCACCGCGCGGGCGGCCGGCTGGTCGGGCAGCACCTGCGGGAGCTGGGCCACCGCAGGGCGCTGGCGGTGAGCGGCCCGGGAGACCTGGTCAGCAGCGCGGAGCGGATCGCGGGATTCCGGGAGGCGTTCGGCGACGAGGGCGTCACCGAGGTCGAGGGCGCCTTCGTCGAGCGGTCCGGTTACGACATGGTGGCCGCGGCCCTCAACAGGGGCGGCCCGCGCCGCTTCACCGCGGTGTTCGCGGCCAACGACCTCATGGCGCTCGGCGCGGTCGCCGCCCTGGAGGACGCGGGGCTGAGCGTCCCGCACGACGTGTCGGTGGCGGGCTTCGACGACATCATGCTCGCCGCCCGCGTCCACCCGTCGCTCACCACCGTCCATCAGCCTGCGTACGACATCGGCCGCACGGCCGCCGCCCAGTTGCTGCAGTACGTCCACCGGGGCGAGGTACCCCCCGCCTCCCGTCACATCCTCCCGGTCCGGCTGAAAGCCCGCGCCAGCACGGCCGCCCCGCGCTGGCACCGCCCGTAACCCAGAAGTCCCGTAACCCCATAACCCGAACTGAAAGGCACGGCGCAGCGATGACGCATGTCCTCGTCGTGGGTGAGTCCTGGTTCACCCACTCCATCCACCACAAGGGGTTCGACTCCTTCCACACCTCCGAGTACGTCGAGGGGGCGGGCGCCTTCCTGGGCGCGCTGCGCGATCGCGGCCACGAGGTGACGTACGTACCGGCGCACGAGATACCCCACCGGCTGCCCTCCTCGGTCGAGGGATTCGCCGCGTACGACGTGGTGGTGATCAGCGACGTGGGGGCCAACAGCTTCCAGCTCCCGCCGGAGACCTTCGCCCGCTCCGTTCCCGCGCCGGATCGCCCCGAACTGCTGCGGGCGTACGTCGAGGGCGGCGGCGGCCTGCTGATGGTGGGCGGCTACCTCACCTTCACCGGCATCGACGCCAAGGCCCGCTGGGGGCGCACCCCGCTGGCCGCCGCACTGCCGGTCGCTCTGCACGACCGCGACGACCGGGTGGAGCTGCCCGCCGGTGCCTCGCCCCGGGTCGTCGCCCGGCACCGGGTGGTCGACGGGCTGGGCGCGACCTGGCCGTCTCTGCTCGGTCTCAACGAGGTGCGGGTACGGGACGGGGCCGAGCTGCTCGCCGAGTGCGGCGGTCACCCGCTGCTGGTGGTCGGTGGGTACGGCGCCGGGCGGTCGGCGGCCTTCACCTCCGACCTCGCGCCGCACTGGGCGCCGCCGGACTTCCTCGCGTGGAAGGGATACCCGGAGCTCTGGGACCGACTGGTTTGCTGGCTGGCGGCGGCCGACACTGCTGCGGCAACCGACCCGGCGGGGGAGGAAGCCTGATGGTCACTCCGCACATTTCCGCCGCACCCGGCGACTTCGCGCCGGATGTGCTGATGCCCGGCGACCCACGCCGGGCCCGACGGATCGCTGAAACCTTCCTGCAAGACGCCCGCCTGGTCACCGAAGTACGCGGCATCGAGGGCTGGACAGGCACGTACCGGGGCAGACCGCTGTCCGTCCTGGCCTCCGGCATGGGCATGCCGTCCGTGACCATCTACGCCACCGAGCTCTTCCGCTTCTACGGAGTACGCAGCATCGTCCGCGTCGGCACCGCCGGCGGAATACCACAGGCGGTGGGTCTGCGCGACGTCGTGGTGGCCACCGCCGCCCACACCGACTCGGCGATGAGCGACCATCGCGTCGACGGCGTGCATCTGAGTCACGCCGCATCGTTCGACCTGGCCAAAGCTGCCGCGGAGGCAGCGGCAAAGGCGGCGGCAGCGGCCGCCGGAACGGGTGCGCGCGACGGGCCGGGCGTGCACATCGGGCCGGTCTTCACCAGCGACCACTTCTACCTCGCCCGCCCCGGCCTGTTCGAGCAGCTGGAGGCCCACGGCACGCTGGCCGTCGAGATGGAGGCCGCCGGCCTGTACGCCACCGCCGCCGCCGAGGGCGGCCGGGCCCTGGCCGTGCTGACGGTCAGCGACCACATACGCCTGGCCCAGGCGCTCACGCCGGCCGAGCGCGAGGCCGATTTCGAGCGAGCCGTCACCATCGCAGCCACCACACTGGAAACAAGCTCCTAACACAGAGGCGTACGAAGACGTATGGCCAAAACGTTTTGCATTGCATAGCTTTCGGCCAACGCGAAGGAGAAAAGAACGATGAACAAGATCAAGGCCCTCGGGGCCATAACAGCACTCTCCGCACTGCTCGCCGGATGTGGATCAGCGACGGGCTCTTCCGGATCCTCAAGCTCTTCCGGCTCTTCGGCAGGAAAACTGAGAATCAAGTTCGTGGTCAACGGAAACCTCGGCGATCGTTCGTTCTTCGACTCCGCCTACGCGGGCCTGAAGAAGACGGAGAAGGACCTCGGCTACAGCCTCAAGGTCGTCGAGCTGGGCGGCGACCGCACGAAGTGGCAGTCCGGCTTCGAGGACGCGGCCTCGGGCGACGACTACGACGTGCTCGCGGCGGGCACCGTGGACACCGCTGCCTTCATCTCCAAGCTGGCGCCCGAATACCCGAAGAAGAAGTTCTGGCTTTTCGACTCCACCGTCGACTACACGGGCAAGAGCGGCTGTTCCAACAAGTGCGCCAATGTGTACTCCGTCACCTTCAAGCAGAACGAGGCCGCCTATCTGGCAGGATTCCTCGCCGACAAACTGGTCGCCGCCAATTCCCTCCCCGGCGCCTCCGGCAGCAAGAAGGTGGGCCTGATGGGCGGGGTGAAGATCCCGGTGATCGAGGACTTCGTCGTCGGATTCAAGGCCGGATTCAAGGCGGCCGGCGGAAATCCGTCGTCCGGTGTCCTGGTGCAGTACGTGGGCGGCGACAACCCGTTCGGCGACCCCGCGAAGGGCAAGGAGATCGCCTCGTCCATGTACTCGCAGGGGGCGGCCCTGGTGTGGCCGGTGGCGGGCTCCTCCGGCCTCGGCGTGTTCGAGTCGGCCGTCACCGCCAAGCGCTACGCCTTCGGCGTCGACTCCGACCAGTACAAGACCCTGGGCGACCCCGCCCAGCAGCAGACCGTGGTCACCTCCATCCTCAAGAACGCCGGCAACGCCCTCTATCTGGCGGCCGAGGAGAACAAGGCCGGCACCCTGGCTTACGGCAAGTCCTCCGCGGTCGGCCTCGCCGAGGACGGCGTGGGCTACGTCGACAACGCCAACTTCGACAAGCTCGTGCCTGCTGCCGTACGCGCCGAACTCAAGTCACAGGCGGCGAAGATCGCGTCCGGCGCGGTTCAGGTCCCGTCCGCCTTCTGACCTGCGGCCCTGGTACGGAAGGAGCCCCCGTGGACCAGCATCCCCCGCCCCGCCCCGCCCTCGCCCTGCAGGTCACCGGCCTGGGGAAGACGTACCCCAACGGCACCCGCGCCGTCAGCGACGTCGACCTCGAGGTACTCGGCGGCGAGATCCGGGCGATCGTCGGACAGAACGGCGCCGGCAAGTCGACGCTGATGAAGCTGATGTACGGCCTGGAGCAGCCGTCCGCCGGACAGATCCGTGTCCACGGCGAGGCGGTCAGGCTCTCCGGACCCCAGGACGCCATCGCCCTCGGGGTGGGCATGGTCCACCAGAACCTCATGCTGGTGCCGTCCTTCACCATCGCCGAGAACGTCGTCCTCGGCGTGGAACCCGGCCCTGCCGCCCGGGTCGACCGATCCGCAGCCGTCGAGCGCACCGCCGCGCTGGCAAAGGAGGCGGGCCTTGCCGTCGACCCGCAGGCCAGGGTCAGCGACGTCTCCGTGGGGATGCGGCAGCGAGCAGAGATCCTCAAGGCACTGCACCGCGGCGCCCGCATCCTCATCCTGGACGAGCCCACCGCCGTCCTCACCCCACAGGAGACCACCGACCTCTTCGAAGCCGTACGCGGACTCCGCGACCAGGGCATGACCGTGCTCTTCATCTCCCACAAGCTCAAAGAGGTGCGGGAGATCAGCGACCGCGTCACCGTGATGCGTGCCGGGTCCGTGGTCGGCACCGTACGCACCGAGGACGCGTCCCCCGCGCAGCTGGCGTCCATGATGGTCGGGCGGGAGATGTCCCTGGACGTCCCGAGGCCCCCCGCGCACCCCGGTGCGACCGTGCTCAAGGTGCGGAACCTGGCCTCCGGGGCGGATGCGGGACAGCCCCTGCACGGTGTCTCCCTCGACATCGCCGCCGGGGAGATCGTCGGCCTGGCGGGCATCGAAGGAAACGGCCAGACCGAACTGGTGGAGCTCCTCGCCGGGCTGCGCCGCCCGGCCGCCGGCTCCGTCACCGTCGACGGCACCGATGTCACCCACCTGGATGCGGCGGCGCACCGCGCGGCCGGTATCGCCCACGTCCCGGAGGACCGGCTGTCCAACGGGGCGGCCCTGGACCAGTCCATCGCCGACAACCTGATCGTCGACCGCTTCTCCAGGCCTCCGCTCGCCCGGCGCGGCGCGCTGCACATCCGCCGCATACGGGAGCTGGCCGAGGACCTGATCCGCCGTTACGCGATCCGGGCCCCGCACCCCGCCGTACCGGCCGGAGCGCTGTCCGGCGGCAACCTGCAGAAGGTCGTCGTCGCCCGCGAACTGTCCTCCGAGCCGCGCCTGTTGCTGGCCGCCCAGCTCACCCGGGGCGTCGACATCGGCGCCATGCACTTCATGTACGAGCGGCTCGTCGAAGCCCGCGACGCGGGCGCGGCAATCCTCCTGGTCTCCGCGGACCTCGGCGAACTGCTCGCGCTCTCCGACCGGCTTCTGGTGATCAAGGACGGCCGGCTGGTCGGTCGCTTCGACGATCCGGCCGGACTCACGGAGGAAGAGACCGGGCTGTACATGCTCGGCGTCGAACAGCACTCACAACAGCGGATCACGGCAGGTGCACGATGACGACCACCGTCGAGCTGGAAGGCCGCCGCGAGTTCCTCGCCGCCAGGCGCCAGTCCACCGCTGTCGAGCTGACGATGACCGTGCTCACCGTCGCCGTCGCCGTCCTCATCGCCTTCCTGGTGATCCTGGCGACCGGCAAAGACGCCCCCGGCGCCCTGAACGCGCTCCTCACCGGCCCCCTCGACCGCACCCCGCGCATCGGCCGCTGGCTCGCCGACGCCACGACGCTCTCCCTTCTCGGCCTGTCCGTCGCCATCCCCTTCCGGGCCCGGCAGATCAGCCTCGGCGCGGAGGGCCAGGTGTACGCGGGTGCCCTGGCGGGCGCGCTGGTGGCGATCAACGTCCCCCTGCCACCGGTCGCCGCCATGGTCGTACCACTGGGCGCAGCCGCTCTGGCGGGCGGCGCGCTGGGCGCGGTGCCCGGGGTGATGAAGGCCCGCCTCGGGGCCAGCGAGATCGTCGCCACGCTCATGCTCAACGCCATCGTCGTACGGGTCTTCGACTGGCTGCTCACCGACCACCTCAAGGCCCCCGCCAGCGCCGCCGTGCAGTCGGCTCCCATCCGGCCCGACTCGGCGCTCCCGCTGCTCTCGGACTTCTTCGGCGTCCCCCTGGACCAGGCCAACATCGGACTGTTCGGCATGCTCGCGGTGACCGCCGCCGTGTGGTTCCTGCTCGCAAGGACGCCCCTGGGCTACCGCATCCGCATGACCGGCTCCAACCCCGAATTCGCCCGGTACGGCGGCATCGACGTGCCCCGCACCATCGAGTGGAGCTTCGTCATCGGCGGCGCGCTGGCCGGACTGGCCGGCGCTCACCTCGCCCTCGGCGTGTACGGCGGGCTCCAGCCCGACATGGCCGGCGGCCTCGCCTTCGAGGGCATCGTGGTCGCCCTGCTGGCCCGCAACAACCCGGTCGCCGTGGTCGCCGCCGCGCTCCTCTACTCGTACCTGCGCGTCGGCGGTGACGTGATGGAGCAGCAGACGGACGTCGGGTCCGAGGCCGTGACCATCATCCAGGCGGTCATCGTGCTGCTGGTGACGGCCCGGACGCTGCCCGAACTCGTCAAGCGCCAGCTCGCCAGAAGGCTTGCCCGAAGGGAGGCCCGCTGATGGGCCCCGTCCTCGACGTCGTGCTCAGCGCCGGCTTCCTCGCTGCGATCCTGCGGGTGTCGACCCCCTATGTCCTCGCCGCCCTCGGCGGACTGCTCGCCGAACGGGCCGGCGTGCCGAACATCGCCCTGGAGGGCTCGATGCTGGCCGCCGCGTGCACCGGGGCCCTGGTCGCCGGATACAGCGGCTCGGTAGCGGCCGGGGCCGTCTGCGGGATCGCCGCCGGCGCGCTGCTCACCCTGCTGCTGGGCGTACTCCACCTGTACCTGGGCGCCGACGCGATCATCGCGGGCATCGGCCTCAACCTGCTGGCGTCCGGCGTGACCGCGTACGCCGTGTACGCCCTGCTCGGCGACAAGGGTGGCACCAGCCGGCTGCACAGCGGAGCCCTCCCCGAGGTCCGCCTTCCGCTGATCGAGGACATCCCGGGCCTCGGCACAGTGGTGAGCGGGCAGAACCTGATGACCTGGCTCGCCCTCGCCGCGGCCCCGGCGGTCGCCTGGCTGCTGCACCGGACCCGGTTCGGTTTCCACCTGCGCGCCGTTGGCGAGTTCCCCGACGCGGCCCGCTCGGTCGGCATCCCCGTCCGCCGGGTCCAGTTCGCCACCCTGGCACTCAGCGGCGCGCTGGCCGGCGGAGCCGGGGTCTTCCTCAGCATGGGCGCCGTCTCCTTCTTCGTCACCGGTATGACGGCGGGCCGCGGCTACATCGCCCTGGCCGCCGTCTTCCTCGGCGCGCTGCGCCCCTGGGGCGTCTTCCTGGCAGCGCTCGGCTTCGGCGCGGCCGAGGCCCTGGCGGTGCAGCTCGGCAACCTGAGCATCCCGTCACAGCTGGTCTCCGCCATTCCGTACGCCCTCACCCTGCTGGCCCTGGCGTTCTTCGCCTGGCGCCGCCGTCGCCCGGCCCGCCCGACTTCCCCGGTCTCCGGCGTGGCCGCGGATCCGGCGACCAACTGAACCTCGCCCCCTGTTCCTTCGCCGTCCCTCCCTTGTTCCCTCCCGCATGCCCTGTCCCGCATGCCCTGCCAAGGAGCTTCCATGAGCATCCGTGCCACCCGCGCCCGGATCATCGCTTCCGCCATCGCCCTCGCGTCCGTGACGGCCGTCTCCGGCGCCTCACCGGCTGCCGGGCACGACAGCGCCGTACAACTGGACTTCATCGGCGAGCGAGAACTGCCGAACGCCATGGCGTTCCAGGGCACCACCGTCGGCGGGCTCTCCGCCATCAGCTACGACATCCGGACGGGCTTGTACTACCTGATCAGCGACGACCGGTCGCAGACCGGCCCCGCCCGCTTCTACAGCGCCCGTGTCACCTTCGGCGGCGGCCACCTCACCGGCGCCGAACTCATAGGCACCCACTCATGGTTGCGGCCGGACGGCACCACCTACCCGCCCACTTCCACCCCCGCCGGGCAGACCGCCACGGTGGCCCCGGATCCGGAGGGGATCGCCGTCGACCCGTCCGACGGCAGTCTGGTCTGGACGAGCGAGGGCGAGCGCATCGTGCCGTCCGACGGCCCCGCGGTTCTCGGTGACCCTTGGATCCGGCGTGCCACCACCACCGGCGAGTACAGCGGACAGCTCCCGCTGCCCCCGCAGCTGCACATGAACTCCCAGGCCATCGGCCCCCGCCGGAACCAGACCCTGGAAGGCGTCACCTTCACCCCCGACGGCCGCCAACTCGTCACCGCCATGGAGGACCCCCTCTACCAGGACGGCGACGACCCCACCCCCGACCACGGCGCCCTCACCCGCATCACCGTCCACGACGCACGCACCGGTCTGCCCAGGGCGCAGTACGCGTACCTGCTGGAACCGCTGTTCTCCACGCCTCCCGCAGGCAGCACGGACACCAACGGCGTCAGCGACCTGGTCGCCCTCGGCGACGACCGCTTCCTGGTCCTCGAACGCGCCTCCGTCTTCAGCACCAACACCTGGAAGGCCCGCCTCTACCTGGTCGACCTCCACGGCGCCACCAACGTCCTCGGCCGCGACTCCCTGGCCGACGGCCCCGTCCGGCCGGTCCACAAGACACTCGTGTCGGACCTGTCCGACGTTCCCGGGCTGCCCAGGGTGGACAACGTCGAAGGCATCACCCTCGGCCCGCGCCTGCCCGACGGCCGTCGCACGGTCGTACTCGTCTCGGACGACAACTTCGCTTCACGGCAGGTGACCCAGTTCATCGCCTTCGCCGCCGACGGCATCTGAGGTCCGGTCGGCGGGTGGACCGGAGATTGATCGCTCAGCGTGCGCGCCGTTCCGGTCCTGCCCGGCCCCGCCGCGACGTGACCCACATGGAGCCCGGCGCAGAGCAGGTACTGCGAGCCTGCCGACAGCTGCACGGCCGTCCGGGCCGCCCGGCGGCGGTGGATCTCACTGTCCGCCCTGCCGTGGAACCCGACTGCGCCGCCTGCCGGTCCGTAGCGGAACCGCTCGCCCGATTCGCCGACGTCGTCAAGGCCGGCGGCGAGGACCTGGGCGGGCTGTGGCCGGAGCAGGGCCCGGGCAGGTCCGCCCGCGCACTGCCGGCGCCAGGTGGTACTGGAAGCAACGTCGGCCTCGCCCACTCGATCGGGGCCGGGGATGGCCGGTGCCCCGGGTCAGTGGGCCTGGCTGAGGGGGTGGTCGAAGCCCTGGGCCGAGAGGAGGGCGGCAGCTTCGGCGAGGTCGGTGGCGAAGTGCTCGACGGCCTCGTACGGGAAACGGTGGCTGGGCCCGCTCAGGGAGAGGGAGGCGACGGCCTTGCCGGTGCGGCCGATGATGGGTACCGCCACGGCGGTCAGGCCCTCGTCGAACTCGCTGCTGCTGACGGCGTAGCCGCGCTCTGCCGCCTCCGTCGCCCAGGCCCGCAGGCGTTCGACGTGGGCCTCGCCGTGGGGCGAGGCGAGAGCGACTCGGCGAAGGAGCGCGTCGGAGGCGTCGCGCAGAAGGATCTTGGAGGAGGCGCCGGCCCACAGTGGCTGCTCGTCGCCGACATCGACGACGTGGCGCAGTGGGCGGGGGCTTTCTTCGTGGGCGACGCAGATCCGGTGGAGGTCCCGGGCGACGAAGAGGTTGACGGTCTCCCCGAGCCGGTCGGCGAGGTCGCGCATGACCTTGCGGGTCTCCTGCGGCACCTCCCATTGGCTGCGGGCGAGGTAGGCCCAGCGCCACAGGCCGGGTCCAGCGGCGTATCCGGAGGGGTGGGACCGCAGCAGGCCGGTCTCCTCCAGCGTCTGCATCAGGCGCAGCACGGTGGTCTTCGCCAGCCCGGTGCCCTCGGTGATTTCGCGCAGGGTGATGACGGGACGCTCCTCGCTGAGGAGGTTGAGGATGTCGAACGCCCGTCGCACGCTGCGCACGCCGGTGCCGTGCTGCTCCCGCTCGACGTCCGTTTGCGGCTCTCCGTCGCTCACCTGCTACCTCCCCGTCGTGACGGCCATGCCCCGTCCGCCGCGCTTGTCCGTCTGTGGCACCTCGACCATAGTCCGCTAGGCGGACCAAGGGAACTGCAATGTTGAAGCAATCTTGGCGTAACTCTTGATGCGGCTAATCCGCCCCCCTATGGTGCCGCTCATCGGTCCTTTTGATCCGCACTGTGGACCAAGTGATCGAGGGTCGCCGCCCGCACCTCCGTGGCGATGGCCCGGTACGCACGAGACCGTGTGCTCGCACCCCAGGGCTCCTCGCCGTCGCGTCGCGTCTGTCCCCACCGCAGCCATCCCGGCGGTCCCGCCCCGCGTGACTCTCACGTGGCCGGCGGCCACCGGTCCAGCCCATACAACGGAGTGTGTGAGATGAGCAGTACCCAGCAGGCGACCCGGGCCGGCGGCGCCGGCCTGGCGAAGAGGGCCGCGATCGCGAGCTTCATGGGAGCCGTGGTCGACTGGTACGACTTCTTCCTCTACGGCATCGTCGCGGGCCTCCTCTTCCCCGACCTGTTCTTCCCCGGCTCCTCCCCGGCCGTGGGCACCCTGGCTGCCTGGGCCACCTTCGGCGTCGGCTTCCTCTTCCGTCCGCTGGGCGGCATCGTCTTCGGCCACTTCGGGGACCGGCTCGGCCGCAAGCGGATGCTGGTCCTCACCATGCTGATCATGGGTACGGCCAGCACCCTGATCGGCGTCCTGCCCACCTACGCGCAGGCCGGGGTCTGGGCGCCCGCGCTGCTCGTGCTGCTGCGCGCCACGCAGGGCTTCGCGGTCGGCGGCGAGTGGGGCGGCGCCGCGCTCATGGCGGTGGAGAACGCGCCCCGCAAATGGCGCTCGCTCTACAGCAGCGGAGTCCAGGTCGGCGCGTCCGTCGGCCTGCTGCTCGCCACTCTGATCACCAAGGTCATGTCGGGCACTGTCTCGGACGCAGCCTTCCGCTCATGGGGCTGGCGGGTGCCCTTCCTGGTCAGTGCCGCCCTGGTGATCGTCGGCCTGATCGTCCGGGCGAGGGTCGAGGAGTCCCCGGTCTTCACCGAGCGGGTCGCCACGATGGCAAAGACCGCGCGACCGCGCGTCCCGCTGCTCAGCGCGGTCCGCTCCAATCCGACCGGCTTCTTCGCCATCATCGGCCTGCGCCTCGTTGAGCTGTTCACCTTCTACGGCGTGACCACCTTCGGCCTCGCCTACGGCACCGGCGAACTCGGCCTGAACCGGGACAGCCTGCTCAACGTCAACCTGGCCGTCGGCGGTCTGGCCGTCCTGACCATCCCGGCCTTCGCCTACCTCGCCGACCGTTTCGGCCGCCGCCGGGTGTACTGCTGGGGCGCGCTGATCGGCGCGGTGAGCGTGCTGCCGTACTTCTGGGCGATGGAGTCCGGCTCGATCGTGCTGATCATCCCCTGCGCGGTCCTGCTCGTGAACGGCGCACACGACATGGCGGTCTCCGTCCAGCAGTCCCTGTTCACCGACATGTTCGGCCCCGAGTACCGCTACAGCGGCGCCGGCGTCGGCTACCAACTCGCCAGCGCGATCGGCGGCGGCTTCACCCCGCTCATCGCCGCCTCCCTGGTCATCTGGGCGGGCGGCGGCTGGACCCTGGTCGCCGCCTACATGGCGCTGGGCTGCGCCGTCTCCTTCCTCGTCGCGCTCCGCCTGCGCCGCGTGGACGAGGCCAAGGCGCCGGCCGTCGCACCCGAGAGGACGGCCGCGGTGTGACCGCCCAGCGGTCCGGGACCGGGGCAGAGAGACCGGCTCCCGGACCGCCTACAGGCGGATGCGCCCTTGCCCGGTGGTCTCAGGCCTCCTAGGGTGACCGCTTAGCGGACCTAGAAGACCGCTCAATGGTCAGCTTGGAGCTTCAGTGAAAGCAGCAGTCTTCACGGCGACGGACCGGATCGAGACGGTCGACGACTGGCAGGAGCCCGTCTGCGGCCCCGGCGACGTGATCGTGGAGGTGGCCGGTGTCGGCCTCTGCGGTACGGACCTGGCCGTCTTCCATGGCAGGCGCCAACCGCCCACCACCCCATGGATCGTGGGCCACGAGGGATTCGGCCGCGTCATCGCCGTCGGCAGCGTCGTCCCGGACCGCACAGTGGGCCAACGGGTGGTCATCGAGCCCAACTATGCCTGCCTGAAGTGTGCCGACTGCCTCACCGGCCTGACCTCGGCGTGCCCCCACCGTGCCATCGTCGGCCTGAACGCCCCCGGCATCCTGGCCGAACGCGTCGCGGTTCCCGCGCACTTCACCCACCCGGTTCCGGCCGGCCCGACGGACGCGGACCTCGCCTGCGCGGAGCCGTACACCGTCGCGCGAGCCGCGGTGCGCCGCAGCGGCGTGAGCGCGAAGGACCGCTGCCTGGTCGTCGGCGCCGGGGCGCAGGGCCTGCTGCTCTGCCTCATCCTGGCGCGCCTCGGCATCGAACCGGTCGTCACCGAACCGCACCCGCTCCGGCTCGAACGGGCGGTGCGGCTCGGCGCCGTCGCCGACGACGGCCGCAAGGGCTTCACCTACGTCTTCGAGACCTCCGGGTACGCCCCCGCCCTGGGCCCGGCGGTGGACCGTGCCGCCCCCGGCGCCACCGTGGTCCTGGTCGGCCTCAATGCCGCCCCGCTGCCGCTGACCACCGACGCCGTGGTCCGCCGCCAGCTCGTCCTGCGCGGCTCGATGATCTACGACCACCCCGGTGACTTCACCGCCGCCGTGGCTGAACTCCCTGAGGTCCGGCCCGGATCCGTCATCGAGGCACGCTTCCCCCTGACACGGGCACAGGAGGCGTTCGCCGGCGCCGCCCAGCGCGCCGGAAAGACCTGGATCAGCGTCCGCGACCTGGACGAGAGCGCGGATGCGTAGGTCCATCGCCACGGTCTGCCTCAGCGGAACGCTGACTGAGAAACTGACCGCCGTGGCGCGCGCCGGCTTCGACGGGGTCGAGCTCTTCGAGAGCGACCTCGTGGCAAGTCCCCTGTCTCCTGAGGAGATCCGCACCCGCACGGCGGACCTGGGTCTCACCATCGATCATGGACGTTCTTCAGTGGAGCCGTCTATACCGCTGCTTCCTCGGGCAGGGCGGCTTCGACGGCGCCGGGCTCCTCCGGTCACGTCATCCACGCGGGCTACTAGGGGTCGCTCTAGTTGGAGGTCTTCAAGGACATGTTCCGTCAGGCGGACGCGCGTCGCACGGCTGTGGACGGGCTGCGCTCCCTGCTCGCCCTGGAGGAGAGCGTCGGAGTTCTCCCTCCACCGGCACCTGTCGTCCCGACCCGCGTCGCCTTCGCCGAACTCGCCCCCAGCGACCCCCAGCCGGTCAGCGAGCTGCTCGGCGCGCTCGGGTTTAGTAGCTGGTGATGCCCCTATGGACGTCAACTTGCGGTTCGGTCGGGATCTGCGTGGCATACGGCTGTACTGACGGCGGCGATGAATCGATAAATTTCGCGTGCGACGTATCGCTTCAGGCATCTGATGATCTCCCGGCGGGTTTTGCCCTCGGAGAGGCGTCGTCGCAGGTAGTCCTGGGTGCGGTCGTCCCAACGCAGGCCCGCGACGCGTGGCACCGCTTCAAGAAGCCTGAGCTGCCGCCCCCGGCAGAAGATCAGGAGCCGCCCGCCGCCGCATAGGGCCGTGAGGTCACAAGGCGTCGATCACGTGGCGCAGTACCCGGTTCAGGTACCTGCGGTGCGGGAGGTCTTCCATGTCCAGCAGGTCCGGCTTCTTGCCGATCTGCCGGTGTAGAACGTCGTCGCCCAATGCCCGCGCGTCCCTCAGCTTCAGGGCGTACCCACGGTCGGTTGACTTGTTGCTCTTCCCCCACTTGAAGTTGCTCGCCGCCTGGTCAAGGGATGTGGTCGAGAATCGCGCGCAGCAACGCAAGGCAGGAGTAGGGGTTCTCGGCCGCGTAGTTGCTGTTCAGCTCGCGAGTGAGCTGAACCAGCTTGGTCACGTCCCACTCTGAGGTGGCGTTCTTGTGCTCCAACTCCTTGATCAGCGACTCATCGACGTACACCGGTTCCGGGGGCTGTGAAACGGGGGCGGGTGAGACCTCCACGTCGGAGTTGAAGCCCGTGACGGACCTTGGCATGTCACGGATGCCCACGGGCGCCGCTATCTGGAGGTGCTGTTCGCGATCGTCAACCAGCTGTCCGCCGAGATGACTCGCGAGTTCTCCCGGGCCCACGCCGCCTGGGTGACCAGTTCGGCCGCCGTGCGCATGGAGCTGGTGCAGGAGGTCCTCGACGGAAAGCCGGTCGCTGCCGATCATGCGCACCGCGTCCTAGGCTACGACCTCACCCGCCGGCACACCGCATTGGTGGTGTGGGCTGACGACCTCGAACAGGCCGATCCCGGCCGGTTGGCAGGGTGCGCCGAGCAGCTGCTGCGGGCGGGCGGAGCGACGGGCACCTTGATCCTGCCTGTCGGCCGGCAACGGGTATGGGCGTGGGGGTCCAGTGTCCACGGTGCCTCGGTGGCGCCGCCGACGTCGACGGCCACGCCCCGGTCCGGGATTCGGGTAGCGGCCGGGCTGCCCGAGTCCGGCGTCGAGGGGTTCGCGTTCAGTCACCATCAGGCCCTCAATGCCGTCCGGGTCGGGATGCTGTCCCGCACCGACCGGTGGCTGTTCGACTACGCCGAGCTCGACGTGATCGCCATGCTCAGCACGCATCTCGATGAGGCGCGCCGGTTCGTGCGTCGTGAGCTGGGTGGACTCGCCGGATCCGGGGAGCCTGCCACCACCCTGCGCACCACCCTCAAGTGCTATCTGGACGCGGAACGGAGCCTGAACACGACGGCTGAGCTGCTGCACGTCGCGCGTAACACGGTTGCGTACCGCATCCAGCGGGCCGAGCAGCTGCGGGGCCGGGAGATCAAGGTCCGGCGGATGCACCTTCAGGTTGCGCTGGCGCTCGCGGAGGAGTTCGGCGACCTCGTGTTGAGCGAACAGGCCACCCCGCGCTGACGGCGCTGACGGCCCCTTTGGACTTCGGTCCATCGGCGGCAGGCCGGTTTGCACCACGAGCCAAGCGCCGCGAAGGCTGTGTCCGCTGCACTGTCGGCATGTACTTCGGCTACTGGCCGCGATCGCTCGCACCGGCGCCAGTCTCTCTGGTCTCCCGCCGCCCCGCGAAGGAACGCGCATGGTGATCCACCTCGCCCGCTACCGCCTCGACGACGAGATCCGGTGGGCGACCGTCGGCGACGGTGGTCTGTCGCCACTGGCCGGCAGGTACGCCTCGACCGCGGACCTCATCCGTGACGGCGCCGACGACTGGCGGTCGGCCGTTGAGCGACCCGCCCGAGTGCCGACCGAGTCGGTAGAGCTGCTGTCCCCGGTGACCACGCCCTGCCGCGTCCTGTGTCAGGGCGCCAATTACCGGCAGCACGCGATCGAGTCCGGGATGGATCCCGACGCGCGGCCCTTCAACCTGTTCTTCGACAAGACGGACGCCGCGGTCACCGGTCCCGACACACCGTCACCCGGCCGCCCCACGTGCGGCTGCTCGACCACGAGATCGAGCTCGCCCTGGTGCTGCGCAAGCAGGTCACCCAGCCGGAGACCGTCACCGCCGAGAATCTCCACGAGTACGTCTTCGGCATCACCATCGCCAACGACCTCTCCGCCCGCGACGTCCAGCTCCCGCAAGGCCAGTACCTCAAGGGCAAGAGCTACCGCGGATTCTGCCCGGTCGGGCCCTATCTCGCGGTCCCGGAGCCGGGCGAGTTCCCGCTCCTGAACGACCTGGAACTGCGCCTGGAGGTCAACGGCGAGCTCCGCCAGCACGACAGCACCCGCAACCTGCTCTACCGGCCCGCTGAGACTCTCACCGAGCTGACCACGTTCTGCGACCTCAGTCCCGGAGACCTGCTGCTCACCGGCACCCCCCACGGCTGTACCGCGACCACCCCGCCGGCGCTGGTCCGCCGCCTGGCCACGGCACTGCTACCCGAGGACAGGCTCTGGCGGATGTTCATCCGCTCCAACCTCCGCAAGCCCTACCTCCAGCCCGGGGACCTCGTGACCGCGAGCATTCGCAGCCCCGACGGCTCCATCAACCTCGGCCGCCAGCACACCACCATCACCACATCCTGAAAGGACCGATCATGGAAGCCGCCAAAGAAGTCGGCACCCGCAGGCCCGCGTACGACACCGCGCCGGCCTTCGTCGCGCACTGGGTCGTCAAGACCGCCCGCCGCGACGACATGATCACGTGGTATCGCGTGGTCTTCGGCGCCCGCGTGGTTCACGAGGGCCAGCAGGTCACATTCCTCAGCTGGGACCACGAGCATCACCGGCTGGCGCTGGTCACGGTGCCGTCTGTCCTGCGCTACCTCTTCCCGCTGGCACGGCTGCGGCGCAAGGTGTACGGGATCGACCACCTCGCCGTCCAGTTCGCCTCGCTCGAACACCTGCTCACCACCTACGAGCGACTCAAGCAGGCGGGCATCCGCCCGGTCTGGGCCATCAACCACGGGCCGACCACCTCGCTGTACTACGAGGACCCCGACGGCATCCGCCTGGAGTTCCAGGTGGACAACTTCCCCACCACTGAGGCCACTGCCGCCTTCTTCGGCAGCAAGGAGTTCGCCGCCAACCCGATCGGCACTGAGTTCGACCCGGACTACCTGCTCGAGCGGCTGCGCCGCGGCGACGACCCGGCCGAGCTGCTCCGGCCCGGCGCGGGCACCCCGCGCGGCACCACACCACGGGCCAACAGGCGGGCGATCACCTGGAAGACTCTCTAGGCCATGCGCACCGCACCGGTCGTGATCGCGGGCGCAGGCCCGACGGGAAGCACCCTCGCACTACTGCTGGCCCGCCACGGTATTCCCAGCACGGTGCTCGAACGCCGCGAGCAGCCCCTGATGCACCCTGCGGCCCACATCATCAACGCCCGCTCACTCGAGATCTGGCACCACACGTCACCCCGGCTGGCCACGGAGATCACCGCGCTGGCGCCGCCCACAGACACGATCAACATCATCCGCTGGTGCTCACGGCTCACCGAGTCGCTCGGCGAGATCGACCTGCTGTCGGACCCCGACCGTCTTACCGACCTCCGGGCGCACAGCCCTTTCCTGATCGCCCACATCGGACAGCACCAGCTCATGCCCGTGCTCTGGGCGGCGCTGGAGCGCGAGCCGCTCGTCGACTTCCGCCGTGGCACCGCGGTCAGCGCGATCGAGGCGGGCGCCGACCGGATCGCCGTGCACACCGAGCGCGCCACGCAGGCACTCGATGCCGCCTACCTGGTCGCCGCCGACGGCGCCAACAGCGTGGTCCGGGACAGCGCCGGCATTCCGCTGCGGGGCCCGGTCCTGGCGAACATGGGCAGCGTCTTCTTCCACGCCCCCGAACTGCACCCGCCCGGCACGGTCCGCCCGCTGCTCAGCTGGATCTACCAGCCCGACTTCTGCGGCGTCATGATCGCCCACGCGAACGACGACTACATCCTGATGACCGCCTACCTCCACCCGGAACAGGAAATCGCCAGGGACAGCCGGCGCCATTGGGAACGGGCACTCCCGCGGGTGCTGGGCAGCACCGAGGTCACCATCCGGTCCACGGGCACGTGGAAGATGACCTCCCAGACGGCCCGCGCCTTCCGGCAGGGGCGCCTGCTCCTCGCCGGCGACGCGGCGCACCGTTTCCCGCACACGGGCGGTTTCGGCCTCAACAGCGGCGTGCAGGACGCCCACAACCTCGCCTGGAAGATCGCCGCGGTGCTCCGTGGAGGCGCCGACGACGCCCTGCTCGACACATACGAGTCCGAGCGCAGACCCGTCGTCGAACGCTTCGCCGAGCAGAGTGTCGCCAACCACTTCCTCCTCGACGAGGTGACCGCGCCCGTGGGGATCACCAACCGCGCGGTGCGGCAGACCACCGAGGCCCTCGCCCGCCCGCTGTTGTCCCGGGTGCCCCCTCGCGCGCTGGGCTGGGCCTGCGACCGCCTCACCCCGCTCCAGCTCAAGCGCACCGGAGTGCTGCTCGCGAGTACCCCCCGCGGCCGGCGAGTCCGGGCACACATCGCCGCCGCCATCCCGGACCAGCTCGAGCACTTCGTCTCCACCGGGCTCGAGTTCGGCTACACCTACGACGGTCCGCTCATCCACGCCGAAACCCCTCCGCCAGGTGGCGGCGACGTGGTCACCTACCGCCCCACCACCCGACCCGGCGCCCGCCTCCCCCACGCCATCGTCCAGCACGAGGACACCCCGCGCCCGGTCCACGACCTGCTCCCGCACGATGGACTGGCCCTCGTCACACCGGATCCAGGGGCATGGGAGCGCGCACTGCGGGAGCGACCTGCCGACTGCCCGCTCCCGGTGCGCGTCGTCGGCCTGGTCGCGGCGTCCCCGGCCGAGGAGGGGACGCTCGTGGAGCTGTTCGAGGTCGGCCGACACGGCGCGGTTCTGGTGCGGCCGGACGGCCACGTCGCCTGGCGCACCACCGGCACGGCCGGGCAGGCGACGCCGGAGCTGAACCGGTTCCTGCGCGACCATTGGCAGCCGTACTGGAAGCCCGATACGGCGTCTGCTCGCCAACTGGGAGCAGACTCCGTCGTGCCAGCAGTGAGTAGCCCGAACATCGAATAAGACAACGCTGTGAAGGTGCCTCAATGACCGAGGGCCTCCTTGTAAACACACCCTCTGGCACCATTCCCTCCCCCTGGGCACCGCTACCGGCGGCCGCCGTCACACGCTGTAAGAACCCTCGCAAGGTGCGGGCGCACCCTTGCTCACGGCGGTGGGTCCTCGCGCATCGCTCCCGCTCACGGCTCCCAGACCGTCTCGGTCCAGGCAGCCTTCTCGATGGCTTCTCACCCCGCAGATGTGAGTGCGGAAGCGCACTCTCATGGTTCGTGTTTCACACCGAAGTAGAGGACGGCAACAATGACGAGCCCCCCACTCGGCCAGACCACGATCTCCGAGGACCTCGCCGTACTCCGCGAGGTCGAGAACCGGGTTCTGTGGTTGTCGACCGCGATCATCGACCATGCCAATCGCGTCCGCCCCAACACGTCGGGCCTGAAGGTGGGCGGACACCAGGCGTCGTCGGCCTCGATGGTGTCGCTGATGACCGTCTTGTGGTTCAGGCATCTACGCGCCGACGACCGGGTTTCGGTCAAGCCGCACGCCTCGCCCGTCCTGCACGCGATCAACTACCTGCTCGGCAGCCTCGACAGGTCCTACCTCTCTCGGCTGCGCGAGTTCGGCGGGCTGCAGAGCTACCCGAGCCGCGCGAAGGACCCTGACCCGGTGGACTACTCCACCGGCTCCGTGGGCATCGGCGCGACCGCGCCGATATGGGGCGCGGTGACCCGCCGCTATGTGGAGTGTGCCTTCGGCGGAGCCGGCACCGGCCGGCAGTACTCGCTGGTCGGCGACGCCGAACTCGACGAGGGAGCAGTGTGGGAGGCCGTGCTGGACCCTGCCGTCTCTGACCTGGGCGAGATCGTGTGGATCGTCGACCTCAACCGCCAGTCGCTGGACAGGGTCGTCCCGCACCTGGCCGCAGACCGACTCCGTGGTCTCTTCAACGCTGCCGGCTGGCAGGTGATGGAGCTGAAATACGGCAGAGTCCTCGAAGAACTCTTCCGGCAGCCGGGCGGAGACGCCCTTCGCCGACGTATCGACGGTATGAGCAACCCGGAATTCCAGCGCCTGCTGCGCTGCGACGCCGACGAGGTACGCCGTCGGCTGCCCGGCACCGGCCCCGATGCGGCCGGCATCACCAAGCTGATCACCGAACTGGACGACGAGAGCTTGGTCAGGGCCCTGGCCAACCTCGGCGGCCATGATCTTGACGGGCTCGACGCGACATTCGGTTCGATCGACGACACAAGGCCCACCGTGATCCTCGCCTACACCGTCAAAGGCTACGGCCTGCCCATGCAGGGCCACCCCCAGAACCACTCCGCGCTGCTCACCGGGAACCAGATCAGTCAGCTGGCGGACCGGGTCGGGGCTGATGGGGATGATCCGTGGCGGCCGCCACCCGCGGGCAGCCGTGTGGCGGAGCTCTGCCGCAAGACCGCACAGCGCCTGCGACGGGAGGAGGTCTCCCTGGTCCCGCCGCAGACTCTGCCGCTCGACCTCGGCCGCACATCCACGTCCACAAAGGCCACCACCCAGGCCGCGCTCGGTCGGACACTGCTCGACCTCACCCGCCAGGCACCCGAGGTCGCGCGGCGCATAGTCACGGTGAGCCCCGACGTCAGCTCATCGACGAATCTCGGTGGGTGGGTCAACAAGGTCGGTGTCTGGTCGGCCACCGAGCGGACCGACTGGTTCGCCGACGACCGCGAAACGATCCTGCACTGGCGGGAAAAGCCCAGCGGACAGCACATCGAGCTGGGCATCGCCGAGGTCAACCTGGTCGGCCTCATCGGTGAGCTCGGCGCGGCCTGGAGCCGGTGGGGCCAGCCCCTGCTGCCGATCGGCGTGCTCTACGACCCGTTCGTCGAACGCGCCCTGGAGCCGTGGTCGTACGGCATCTACGCCGGGGGACAGTCCATTCTGGTCGGCACCCCTTCCGGGGTGACCCTCGCCCCGGAAGGCGGAGCCCACCAATCGATCAAGACTCCCTCGATCGGCATCGAACAGCCTGGCTGCGTGACCTACGAACCGGCCTTCGTCATCGACACCGAATGGACCCTGCTGGCCAGTCTCGGACGCCTTGGGAAGCCGGATGGCACATCGGCCTATCTGCGACTGTCCACCCGCCCGATCGATCAGGGCCTCGCCGCCGTCCCGGTCGATCCTGCCGCCCGGGAAATCCGCCGACGGCAGGTCGTAGCCGGGGCCTACGCTCTGCGGCGCACAGACGACCCGGCGGTGACCCTCGCCGTCATGGGCGCCCTCGTGCCGGAGGCCCTCGCGGCCGCCGACCGCCTTGACCAGAGCGGCATCCGAGCCGACGTCATCTGCATCACCAGCCCCGACCTCCTCTACCGCGCCGTGCGTGCCCGCCAGGGCCAGGACCCGGCCGACCACTGGATCCTTGACGATGTGTTTCCCGGCGACAGGGCGACACCCCTGGTCACGATCCTGGACGGTCACCCGCACTCGCTGGCCTTCCTCGCCACGATCAACCAGGTCCCGACCACAGCACTTGGCGTCACCCGCTTCGGGCAGTCCGGCTCCTTGGACGAGGTCTACCGGTACCACCACCTTGACACCGAAAGCATCGTCGGGGCCGCACTGGACCTGGTCGATTAGCCCCGCCCCGTTCAACTCAAGCCCGATCGTCGGGGGTGCGGGCGCGGAGCCGGCCGCCGGTGAGGTCGAACTGGTACTTGGCGGCGATGGCGCGTACCGCTTCCACTTGCCGGGGGTGCGAGGGCGGGTAGTCCTGCTCCAGGTCTGCCTCTCGCGGCTCGGTCGTGTTGTCTCGCCGAGTCGACGACGTCGCGAGCGATTGGGTCGGCACCGGCAGCTTCCACCTGACCGGCCTCTCCGACCGCGACCCGCAGCGCAAACTGCCGGTCGTCGAGCAGCTGGAGGCCGCGCTCTGCACCGACGCCCTGGTCACCCTCGCCGCCACGCGCACCTTCCCGGTGAAGTAGCCGCCCTCGGGGACGCTGATGAGCGCCATGCATCACGGCGTCCCCAACCGGCATTGGACCGGCCCGGAGCCGGTCACCAATAGTGCTGGGCATGGGCGCAGACGCCGTGACGGAGGTTCGCCGATGACCATCTCCCCAACACCCGGAACCACCGAGCCGGCCCGTGCCGCCTCGCCGTTGACGATCAGCGAGCAAGGCGCGTTCTGGGTCGGTGTCGGGCGCAAGCCGACCGAGGCTGGGACCGCCGCCGAGGCCGCGATGTACGTCCAGTACCAGATCCCGGCCGATCTCCGGCATCCGCTGCCCGTGGTGATGGTCCACGGGGGCGGCGGACAGGGCACGGACTACCTGTCGACGCCGGACGGGCGCCCCGGCTGGGCCACCCGGTTCCTCCAGGCCGGTTACGCCGTGTACGTGGTCGACCGTCCAGGTCACGGGCGCTCCCCGTACCACCCCGATGTCCTCGGGCCCATCGAGGGCGCGGCGCCGACGTACGAGTTCATCCGCTGGCTGTTCTGCGACGGGGCAGGACGACCTGGCAGCCAGTGGCCCGGCAGCGGCGAGGTCGGCGACGACTCCGCGCTGGACCAGTTGATGGCGAGCCAGGGTCCGACCCTGCCCACCTTCGCCGAGAACGAAGAGCAGATGCGGCGTTGCGGGGCCGAGTTGCTGGACCGTATCGGACCGGCCGTGCTGATCACCCACTCCATGGGGGCGCCGTTCGGCTGGCTGGTCGCCGATGCCCGGCCCGGGCTGGTGAAGGCCGTTGTCTCCATCGAGCCGATCGGGCCGCCGTTCATCGAACTGCCCGGCCTCGGAAAGCTGGAGTGGGGGCTCACCGCGGCCCCGATCACTTACGAGCCGCCGGTACGGACCCCGGAGGAACTGCGCCTCCGGCTGCGCGAGGCCGGGGGCGACGGGCTGCAGGACTGCCTCGTCCAGGACGAACAGGCCGGCCCCGTGCGATCCCTGCCAGGGCTCCAGGGCTTCCCGATCGCCGTGGTCGCGGCCGACACCTCGCCGTTCGCGCCGTTCCAGCACGGTGTCGCCGACTACCTCGCCCAGGCCGGTGCGGACGCCGAGTTGCTGCGCCTGGCGGACCTGGGGCTCACGGGCAACGGTCACCTGCCCATGGGCGAGAAGAACTCCGACGACGTGGCCGAGGCACTGATGACCTGGCTGAACAAGCGACTGGCGGATGTGGAGGAAACGTCCCGATGACAACCGTGCCGACCGTGCCGACCGTCGAGACCGATGTGCTCATCGTGGGAAGCGGGCCCGCGGGAGCGAGCGCCGCACTGGCCCTGAGCACCTATGGCGTGCCGAACGTCATGGTCACCCGCTACTCACGCCTCGCGGACACGCCCCGGGCGCACATCACCAACCAGCGCACCATGGAAGTGCTGCGTGACCTCGGTGTGGAAGAGGACGTGGTCGCCCAGGCCACCCCGCAGCATCTGATGGGCAACACCGTCTTCTGCACCGCCATCGCGGGCGAGGAGCTCGGCCGGCTGAGGTCCTGGGGCAACGAACCGCTCGTGCAGGCCGCGCACGAGCTGGCCAGCCCCACCCGCATGTGCGACATGCCGCAGCACCTCATGGAACCAGTGCTCGTGAACGCGGCCATAGCGCGCGGAAGCCAACTGCGCTTCGACACCGAGTATGTGTCGCACGAGCAGGACGCCGACGGCGTGACCGCCACGGTCCGCGACCGGCTGCGCGGCGACACGTACACCATCCGCGCCAAGTACCTGATCGGCGCGGACGGCGGCCGCAGCAAGGTGGCCGAGGACGCCGGACTGCCGATGGGCGGCCAGATGGGCGTGGCCGGCAGCATCAACATCGTCTTCGACGCGGACCTCAGCAAGTACGTGGCGCACCGACCCGCCACCCTCTACTGGGTGCTGGCTCCCGGCGCGACCGTGGGCGGCATCGGCGCCGGCCTGGTGCGCTGCGTACGGACGTGGAACGAGTGGCTGATCGTGTGGGGCTACGACGTCGACGCCGGGCCCCCGGACCTCACCGAGGAGTACGCCCTGTCCGTCGTCCGCAAGCTGATCGGCGACGACGAGATCCCGGTGACCATCAAGTCGTCCTCCGCGTGGACGGTCAACGAGATGTACGCCGAGACGTACTCCAGCGGCCGGGTGTTCTGCGCGGGCGACGCCTGCCACCGGCACCCACCGTCCAACGGGCTGGGCTCCAACACCTCCATCCAGGACTCCTACAACCTGGCGTGGAAGCTGAAGCTCGTCCTGGACGGCACCGCGTCCCCGTCCCTGCTGGACACCTACAGTGACGAGCGGGCACCGGTCGGCAGGCAGGTCGTCACCCGGGCCAACCAGTCCATCGGTGAGACGGCACCCGTCTTCGAGGCGCTCGGCGGCCTGGCGCCGCAGACTCCCGAGCAGCTGTGGCGGAACATCGCCGCCCGCAAGGACGCCACTGCGGAGGCCGAGGAGCAGCGGGCGCGGCTGCGGGAGGCGATCGCCTTCAAGGCATACGAGTTCAACGCCCACGGCGTGGACCTCAACCAGCGCTACACCTCCGCCGCGATCGTCCCGGACGGCACCGAGGACCCCGGCTTCGCACGCGACCCCGAGCTGCACTTCCAGCCGAGCACCCGCCCCGGCGCCAAGCTCCCGCACGCCTGGCTCGACGCGGGCACCCGCAATCTGTCCACCCTGGACCTGGGCGGGAACGGCCGGTTCACCCTGATCACCGGCATCGGTGGCGAGCCCTGGACGGAGGCCGCCCGCATCCTCGGCAAGGAGTTCGGCCTGGAGATCGCCACGGCGGTCATCGGACCCGGCCAGGAGCACGAGGACCCGTACGGGGACTGGGCCCGGCTGCGGGAGATCGGCGACTCCGGCGCGCTGCTGGTGCGGCCGGACAACCACGTGGCCTTCCGCCGCCAGGACGCCACCGGTGACGTCACGGCCGCACTGCGGGACGCGCTGCGGCAGATCCTCGGGCGGGGCTGAGCGGCCATGGACCTCACCGCGAAGACCGCGAAGACCGCGGAGACCGAGACGACGACGGCGGTGCTGGAAAGCTTCGCCCACACCTCCGATCCCCGACTGCGCGAGGTGCTGGCCTCCCTGACGCGTCACCTGCACGATTTCGTACGGGACATCGAGCCGACCCAGGCCGAGTGGGAGCGGGCGATCGACTTCCTCACCGCGACCGGGCACATGTGCGACGACACCCGGCAGGAGTTCATCCTGCTGTCGGACGTCCTGGGTGTGTCGATGCTCGTCGAGACGATCAACGACCACAAGGCGGCCGCCGCGACCGACTCGACGGTGCTCGGCCCCTTCCACATGACCGAGTCCCCGGTCCGTGAACTCGGGGCGAACATCGATCTGGTCGGCGGCGGCGAGCCGTGTGTGATCAGCGGACGGGTCGTCTCCGTCGACGGCACCCCGCTGCCCGGCGCGACGCTGGACGTGTGGCAGGCCGACGACCAGGGCTTCTACGACGTCCAGCAGCCGGAGAAGCAGCCGCCGGGCAATGGGCGCGGGCTGTTCACGGCGGACGCGGAGGGGCGGTTCTGGTTCCGCTCGTGCGTTCCGAGCCCGTATCCCATTCCGACGGACGGACCGGTCGGCTCGCTGCTGGAGGCGACCGGCCGTCACCCCTACCGTCCGGCCCATGTCCACTTCATCGTGGGCGCCGAGGGGTACAGCCCGGTGACGACGCACATCTTCGTGGCGGGCAGCGACTATCTGGAGTCGGACGCGGTCTTCGCCGTGAAGGAGAGCCTGGTCGAGGAGTTCGTCGAGGTGGACTCCCCCGCGGAGGCCGCGGAGTTGGGCCTGGCCAACCCCTTCCGCCGGGCACGCTTCGACATCGTGCTGCAACCGGTGATCGCATGAGGGAACGCGCCTTGGACTTCACCTACCAGGCACAGCCGATGCGCGTCGTCTTCCGGTCGGGTGCCGTGCCGGACGCGGTGCCCGACGAGGTCACGCTTCTCGGCCTGCGCCGCGTCCTCGTGCTGTGCGACGACCATGGCCTGGACACGGCCCGTGCCGTCGCCGCGTCTCTCGGCGACGCCTGCGCCGGGCTGCACGCAGGGGCGGTGACGCACGTCCCGGCGGAGGTCGCCGACCTGGCCGTCGAGGCGGCTCGCGAAGCCCGGGCCGACGGCTGCGTGGCGGTCGGCGGCGGTTCCGTGACCGGCCTGGCCAAGGCCGTCGCGCTCAGGACCGGCCTGCCGATCGTCGCCGTCCCGACGACGTACGCCGGATCGGAGATGACACCCGTCTGGGGCCTGACCGAGGGCGCGGTCAAACGCACCGGGCGCGACCCGAAGGTGTTGCCGCGCAGCGTCGTGTACGACCCGCTGCTCACGCTCACCATGCCGCCCGTGGGGTCCGCGACGAGCGGCATGAACGCGATCGCGCACGCCGTCGAGGCTCTGTACGCCCCGGACTCCACTCCGATCGTCTCCCTCATGGCGGAGGAGGGTGTGCGGGCGCTGGCCGCGGCCCTTCCCGAGATTGTCGCCGACCCCTCGGGGCATGACGCGCGCAGCCGCGCGCTGTACGGGGCGTGGCTGTGCGGTGCCTGTCTCGGCGCGACCACCATGGGGCTGCACCACAAGCTCTGCCATGTGCTCGGCGGCACCTTCGACCTGCCGCACGCCGAGACACACGCCGTCGTCCTGCCCCATGTGCTGGCCTTCAACGCGCCGGCGGTTCCCGACGCACTGGCGGCGCTGCGCCGGGCGCTCGATGTCCCCGATCCGGTGAGGGAGTTGCACGAGCTGGGCGAGCGGCTGGGCATCCCGCGATCGCTCGCCGACCTCGGCCTGACCGCCGCCGACGTGGACCGTGCGGTCGACGTCGCTCTCGGGGCGCCGTACGCGAATCCCCGCCCGGCCTCCGCCGACGATCTGCGCGCCGTCCTGCACGCGGCCTGGGCGGGCGAGCCGCCGTACGGCGGCTGACCGCTTCTACCGGGCGAGTTCGGCGTACGGAACGCCGCTCGCACGTCGGGCCACCCGGCGTGCGAGCTCGGCGAAGGCCGGGGCGGCGGGCGAGTGGCCCGTCTCCGGATAGGCGACCGCGGCCACCGCGCCGAGGGGCTCTTTCGGAGCGACGGCCTCCACTCCCGGGTGTGGCGGGAACATCCGGGCGCCCGACAAGGGCATCAGTCCCACCATGTGCTGGTAGGCGATCTTCGAGGCCATGTCCAGGGCCGAGCGGGCGTGGGAGCCGACCGTCGGGGCCTCGTGGTCCCCGTGGCGTCCCCCCACCCACAAGTCGTCGCCCGGGTGGGGGGTGACCCAGGGCTGGTCGTAGACCTCGGCCATGTCCACCGCGGCGGCCGAGGCCAGCGGATGCCCCTTCCACAGCGCGAGGGAAACGGGCTCGGTGAAGATCGGTACGCGTGTCAGGCCCGGCATGTCGACGCTCAGACACATCAGCGCCACGTCGCACTCGCCGGCCAGCAGCGGGGCGTGCCCCTGGTGGAAGTCCGCTTCGTGCACCCGGATCGTGACTCTGGGATACCGCTCGCAGAACGCCTCGATGACCGGATGCGTCAGCTCCGCAAGAGCCACCCCGTAGAGCGCGACCCGCACCTCGTCCCGTCGCCTGGCCCTGATGGCGTCTGCGGCGGCGGCGAGCCGGTCGGCATCGGCCAGCACCTCGCCCGCCCGTTCGAGCAGTTCCGCGCCGTCGGCGGTGAGCGCCACATGCCGTTTGTCGCGGTCGAACAGTTGGACGCCCAGCTCACGCTCGAGGGCGGCGATCGATCGCGTCAGCGCGGGCTGGGTGAGGTGCAGACGCTCGGCGGCGACCCGGTAATTCAAGGTCTCGGCGAGCGCCGAGAAATGGCGCAGGCTCCGGAGTTCCACTCAGCCCTCCAGAAAGGCGAGGTCCACGGCGTCGTGGTCCGCGCCAGGTTACAGCGCGCTTCCCCGCACGTCACCAGGCAGAAATGTGCGGCATTCCCGTCCCCCCCTCCGACCTGCCGTGATGCACGGCACTCATCAAGCCCACAGTCACCGGCATTGGACGGTCCTCCGCCGCGCCGCCAACACTCCCTTCAGGCCGACCCAGAACAGCAGCGGATGGGGTGCGAATTGTCCGAGACAACCGAGACAGCCGAGAAAATCATCGAGATTCCGCAGCCGGAGCCGGACCTGACACCGGAGGAACTGGTGCGCCGGGCCGCCGGCATGAGGACCTGGCTACGTGATCATCAGGACGAGACCGAACAGCGAACCGGTATCTCCGAGGACACGCACAAGGCGTTCCTGGAGGCGGGTTTCTACCGGTCCCTCCAGCCACGCCGCTTCGGTGGCTACGAGTTCGACCTGCGGACCTACTCCCGGATGGTCACCGAGGTGGCCCGCGGCTGTCCGTCCAGCGGCTGGAACCTGTGTCTGGCCGCCTCCCACAGCCTGGTGGTGGGCGGCCGCTTCCCCGAGAGCACCCAGCGCGAGGTGTTCGGGCCGGACGGTGACTTCCGGGCTCCGCTGCCGATCGCCCCGAGCGCCACCGCGACGAGGACCCCCGACGGGTACCGGGTCAACGGCCGCTGGGACTACTCCTCCGGAGTCAACGTCTCCACACACTTCCTGGGTGGCGTGCTCATCATCGACGAAGAGGGCGGCATGCCCACGCCGGGCATGGTGCTCGTGCCCTCCGGCTGGCGGATGCTCGACAACTGGGGCGAGATCCTGGGCTTCCGCGGCAGCGGCTCCAACAGCGTCGTGGCCGAGGACGTCCTCGTACCGTACGAGTACGTGTCCAGGACCCACCTCCTGGCGAACGACGCCACCGACGGCCCGGGGGTGGAACTGCACGGCAACCCGATGTACGCGGGCCGGCTGATGTCGTTCTTCAACATCCAGCTGTGTTCGGTCGTGGCGGGCACCGCCTGGGCCGCGGTCGACGAGTACCGGCGGATCATCACCGCCAAGAACAGCCCGATGCCGCCCTTCAAGCCCCGCAGCCACGATCCGGAACACCAGCGCAACCTCGGCCTGGCCACGGCCCTGGCCGACAGCGCGCAGCGGATCATCCTGTCGGTCACCGACGACTACACCGCCTACGCGGCCCGGGGCCTGGCAGGGGGCGAGCCCTTCTCCGAACTGGACGACCAGGCCCTCTCCGTCACGGCCCGGCAGTCCGGTCAACTCGCCTGCCAGGCCGTCGAGATGCTGGCCTCGGCCAGTGGCTCCAGCGCGCTGGCGAACGGCGAGCGCATGCAGCGGTACCTGCGCGACGTCGCCACGTACAAGACGCACATCAACGCCCAGCACGGCTGGTGGGCCACGGGATACGCCCGCTCTCTGCTCGGCGTGGAGAACCCGGCGTGAACCGGTCGACGTCCGCCGCGACGACGCCCGGCGGCGGCCCGGCGGACGACCCCGGCCGGTTCCGGCACGTGCTCGGCCACTACCCGACGGGTGTCACGGTGGTCACCGCGAAGGAACCCGACGGCACCCCGGTCGGCATGGTCATCGGCTCGTTCACCTCGGTGTCCCTCGACCCCCCGCTCGTCGCGTTCTTCCCCGGCCGCTTCTCCACCACCTGGCCAAGGATCATGGCCGCCGGCGCCTTCTGCGTGAACGTGCTGGCCGCCGGCCAGGAGGGCCTCTGCCGGGATGTCAGCGCCAAGGCCCCCGACGTCTTCGACCGCCATCCGTGGCGCGGCGCGCCCTCGGGCAGCCCCGTCCTGGCGGGCGTCGCCGCCTGGATCGACTGCGACATCGCCGACGTGTGGACCCTCGGCGACCACTACTTCGTCCTCGGCCGCGTACGGGAACTCGGGGTGGAGAAGACCGGCGTCTCGCCGCTGGTCTTCTCCCGGGGGCGGCTCGCCCCGTTGCCGCCCCGCCGGGACCACGACGACTCGGCCGACTACACATGGCCCGACTGGCTCTGAGAGATCCGAGAGAAGAGAGACGCACCATGCGCAATCAAGGGCTCGGCTCGTGGCCCACGCGGCGCGCCCGCATGGCACCGGAGGCCACCGCCGTCGTGCACGACGGTGGATCCCTGTCCTACGCAGAGCTGGCCGCGCGCGTGACGCGGCTCGCTCACGCCCTGCGTGCCCTGGGGGTCGGCCACGGCGACCGGGTGGCCTACCTGGGCGCGAACCACCCGGCCCTGGCGGAGACCCTGTTCGCCGCGAACGCGCTGGGCGCCGTCTTCGTACCGCTCAACACCCGCCTCGCGGCACCCGAGTTGGCCTTCATCCTGAGGGACGCGGGGGCGGCGGTACTGCTGTACGCCGCCGAACTCACCGATGTCGTAGACGCGTTGAGGGAGGACGTGGAGGTGAAGCACTACGTCGAGGTGGGCAGCGCGTACGAGGAGCTGCTGGCGGACGCACCCGACGACCCCCTGGACGAGACGGTCGGCCTCGACGAGGTGTGCATGATCCAGTACACCTCCGGCACCAGCGGCCGTCCCAAGGGCGTCATGCTCACCCACTCCAACATCGCCTGGAACTGCTTCAACATGCTGCTGGACGGGGACATCGCCTCCAACGACGTCGCTCTGGTGGTGGCACCGATGTTCCACACCGCCGCCCTCAACACCGTCTTCCTGCCGGGCTTCCTCAAAGGGGGGACGTCGGTGCTGATGCGCGGCTTCGACCCGGACCGAGTGCTCGACGTCATCGCCGAGCACCGGGTGACGAGGATGTTCGGCGTGCCCGCGATGTACCAGGCCATGGCCCGGTCGTCGCGGTGGGCGATGGCCGACCTGTCGTCGATCCGGATCCTGCAGTGCGCGGCGGCACCCGTACCCAAGGCCCTCATCCACACCTACCAGGACCGTGGCCTGACCTTCCTCCAGGCGTACGGCCTGACCGAGACCGCTCCCGCCGCGCTGGGCCTGCGCGCTCGGGACAGCATCCGCAAGGCCGGCTCGGCCGGCACGCCCTGCTTCTTCACCGACGTACGCGTGGTGCGGCCCGACCTCACCGATGTCGCACCGGGCGAGGTCGGCGAGGTGATCATCGAGGGCCCCAACGTGATGAAGGGCTACTGGCAGTGGCCCGAAGCGACCAAGGACGCCTTCGTGGACGGAAGTTGGTTCCGCTCCGGAGATGCGGCCACCGTCGACGAGGAGGGGTACGTCACGATCGTCGACCGGATCAAGGACATGTACATCTCCGGCGGGGAGAACGTCTACCCCGCCGAGGTCGAGCAACTCCTCCACCAGCATCCCGCGGTCGCCGAATGCGCGGTGATCGGCGTACCCGACGAACGATGGGGCGAGGTCGGCAGAGCGCTGGTCGTGCCCCGCGCGGGCGCCAAGGTGTCGCCCGACGACATCATGGACTCCCTGTCCGGCCGACTCGCCAAGTACAAGCTCCCCAAATCGGTCGTCCTCGTCGACACCCTGCCCCGCAACGCCACCGGCAAGATCCTCAAGGCCCGCCTGCGCAGCCAGTACGGCTCAATGCCGGCCCGCGGCGCCGAGGAGGCATGAGGCGCCGACCACACCCCGCATCACAGCATGGACATGCCCAGCAAGTAAGTGGTCGACCTGGCGATCAGTACCACGAGGGAGCGATCACGAACCGAGGAAGATCGGACTTGACGTCCACTCAGCACCACAGCTCCCACGCCACCGACCGCGCCAATCTTCAAACTACAAGCCTCGGAGTCATGCCTCGGCTTCGGTCTCGACGAGATCAGCGGCGACGGCAGCTGGGAGCAGTGAGTACGTCCGATGGATGAGGAAGACTGCCATGGGGAGTTCCGCGAATACCGCCAGGGCCGACGACAGCCAGATATCCGATGTATTGATGGCGAGCGACACATCGAACCAGGCGTCGCAGATCAGCAGGACTCCGGCGGCCATTGCGGAGACGGCGAGGACGCGAGGCCGCTGCCGCCAGCCGAAGTAGGCCGTGGATGCCATGGCCGCGATCAGCAGGACGCCTCCTCCGTCAAGGCTTCCTCACCGAGCCCGGACGAGGCCACTACCAGAAACGGACTTAACTTCCATTCGGAACATTTGTCATTCGTTCGTCAAGAAATCGCCATGGCCCGGCGACGCCGGCGCGCGGACCGCTGCCGAAGCTCCGGAAACCGCAGCTCAGGCATGCCCTCCACGTCCACCCGTTGCAACTCCCGAAGTAAGTCGTCGAACCGAGGGACAATTCCCCAAACCGCAGGTCAGGGGCCTTGGCGGTCGACTCATGGATCGCCACGCACTCCAGGTGACGCGTCATCGGGAAGGTATGCAGTCCGACCCCACCCGGGAAACATGCAGCTCAGAGGCGCTTTCAAGGACGAATCCAGGCCCCTCGGAAGGCTTCGTGCGTCATACGTGCGTCATCACCACAGCCGTGCGTCAGCAACCGCTGGGGCGCGCGGGCCGACTTCATCGACGAAGCAGGCGGTCACCGCATCTACCACACACCGTGTGATTCAACCCGTTGCGGCGTCGCCGTCAATGCGTGTCGGCGGCTGCTGAGCGCCCGGCGCGCCTGCCGAGCACCGAACCGGCGGTGAGGCCGGAGCCTCCCGGGTAGTTGAACCAGAAGAGCCCGCCGACGAGTTCGCCGGCCGCGTACAGCCCAGGGACGGGGCGGCCGCTCAGGTCCAGCACGCGCGCGTCGGCGTCGATCCGCAGCCCGCCGAAGGTGAAGGTGATGCCGCAGGTCACCGGGAAGGCGACGTACGGAGGAGTGGTCAGCGGCTGGGCCCAGTTGGACTTGGGAGGGGTGATGCCCTCGGTCCGGCAGCCGTCCTTGACCGTCGGGTCGAAGCGACCGGAGACAACGGCGGCGTTGAACCGCTCAACCGTCTCCGCCAGCCGGCCCTCGTCCATGCCGAGTTCCTTGGCCAGGCCTTCCACGGTGTCGGACTCCACCCTGGTGATGCCCGCAGAGGCGTACTCCTCGGGGCGCAGCAGCGGCGCGGACGTCGCGTCGAAGAGCTGGTAGGCGACGCCTGCCGGTTGCTTGAGGATCTCGGCACCGTACTTGGCGTAGGTGTAGTTGCGGAAGTCCGCTCCCTCGTCGACGAACCGGCGGCCCTCGGCGTTGACCACGATGCCGAACGGGTAGCCGCCGCGAGTGAGTTGGTTGGTCAGCTCCCGGTCGCCGGTCGCTCGGGCTTGGCTGTCCCAGGCCACCGCGTGGCAGCCGCTCCAGTGGCCGTAGGGTTGCGCGCCGGCCGCCAGGGCCATGCGGATGCCCTCGCCGGTGTTGTACGGGGTTCCGCGCACCAGGGCCAGGTCCCAGCCCGCGCCCAGGTAGCCGGCCCGCATCTGCGGGTTGGCCTCGAAGCCGCCGCTGGTGAGTACCACGCCGTCGGCCTCGATGCGCTGCCCGTCGGCGAGCATCACGCCGCCAACGGAGCCGTCGGCTGCGGTGGCCAGGCCGGTGACGGGGCTGTCGAAGCGGACTTCGATGCCGCTGCGATCGGCGGCGGCAAGGTGCTGGTCGATCATTCCTTTGCCCCCGCCGACCACGCCGACGGCCAGTCCGCCCCAGAACCGGTAGCGCCCGTCCACCTCGTAAGCCTGCCGGTGGAACATGAGCTCGAATCGCAGGCCGAGGCTGCGCAGCCAGGTCATCGTCTCGCGGGATTCACCGACCAGGATCCGGGCTAGTTCGGGGTCGGTCCTTCCCTGGGTTACCTGGGTCAGGTCGGCGAGAAAGTCGTCCTCGGTGTAGGGGGCGAGTTCGACGCGTCCTGCACGGTCCCCGGGAAGTGGCTCGACCAGCGAGGTGAGGTCGGTGAGCCCGCCGTGGCTGGTGCGCATCGCCCCGGCAGTGAAGTAGGAGTTGCCTCCGGCCCACTGGCGGGGGGCCTTCTCCAGCAGCAGCACCCGTGCTCCCTGCTGTCGGGCGGACTGAGCCGCGCTGAAGCCGGCGTTCCCGCCGCCGACCACGACGACGTCCCACTGCTCGTTCATGTGTACTCCCATGGGTTCGGACAGCAGATGCCCGGATCGGAGATCCTTTCGGGGCTGGGGCGTACGGATCAGGGACTGTGTGCGTACGCGACCGCAGCTTGAATCTCTTTCACCAGGGCCCGGCGGGCGGGTTGACGGCTGCGCGGCCCGCCCGCCGGGCAGTACGACGATGCGCCAGCAGCGCCATCAGTACAATCGAAAGAAATTGAAGCTGCTTTCACAAATGCTTAAGGCGGTCGCGATGAGCCTCGATGTACGCCGCATGCTGGTGCTGGCCGAGGTGGCTCGCCGGGGCTCCATCACGGCGGCCTCGATCGCCCTGAGCTATACGCCCTCGGCGGTGTCCCAGCAGATCAGCAGGCTGGAAGCGGAGGCCGGGCAGCCGCTGATCGCGCGGCACCCCCGGGGCGTCACGCTCACCGAGGCCGGCCGCACTCTGGCCGAGCATGCCGCACGGATCGATCGCCAGTTGCGAGCCGCACGCCGATCCCTCGATGACATCGCGGGCCTGCACAGCGGGACCTTGCACATCGGTACCTTCCCCACCATCGCCGCATCCCTGCTGCCCCGCGTCGTGCGCGCCTTTCGCACCCGGTACCCGCAGGTTGAACTGGCCGTGCACAGCGACCGCAACGCCGGCCTGATGGACCTCCTCGAGAGCCGGGAGATCGAGCTTTCCTTGATGTGGGACTACCCGTGGCGGCGCCTGGACGAGACCAACCTCGATGTCACCCATCTGCTGGACGACCACACCTGCCTGGTCGTCGCCACCAGCCACCCGCTCACCGCCCGGCACTCCGCCGGTTTTGAGGAGCTGGCCGAGGAGAACTGGATCGTCCGGGGCGATCACCCGGTCGCCGAGCTGCTCACCCGTAGCTGCCGTGCCGCCGGCTTCGAGCCGAAGATCGCCTACCGGGCACACGACTACCAGGAAGCCCAGGCCATGGCGGCGGTCGGCCTGGGCATCACGCTCGCCCCCAGGTTCGCCCTGGCCAGCCTGCGGGACGACGTCACCACCATCGACCTGGGCCCCACGGCCCCCGTTCGCCGCATCCTGCTCACCCGGCTGCGTGACAATCCACCGACACCGTCAGCCAAGGCCATCGCAGAACTGTTCATCGAGACCGCCGGGACCCTGCGTTCCTAGACACGCGTTCCGCGGCGTGACGGCCGGCGACCGCCGCCGTCCCGCGGGGCATGCCCAGGACCCGTGGCTGCCGAGCTGCTCGGGCCGATTGCCGCACACAGTCAGAGTCGGATGAAGGAGGCCCGGGACTGTTCGAACGGCAGGTTCGTCATGCCTGCGCCCACACGGGCACGTGGTGCCTTCTCGTAGAGCGGCAGACGATCCTCTGTTCGTGGTGGCGGTCACGTGGGCGTCGGACGGATGCCTTCGCTCAACCCGGTGTGTACGCCGCAGCGAAGAGCGGCGTCGGCCAGCGTTCTTGTGACCGCCACCACGAACGAAGAAGTCGACGGTTGTGATCGCGCTGACGGCGGGCGTCGCCCTGCCCGCGGCGCTGCTGGCCCTCGCGGCGCTGCGGCCCTCGGCCACACACCGGTCCAGCACGTGCGGGGCACTGGCAGCCGGGGTGCAGGAAGACGGCCGCCGGGCGTTCGGAGCGGGACTTAAGATGATCTGCATGACGTCCTCCGGCCAGATCCGTGAACCGACGAGGCGACCGCGGGTCGGGCGCAGTGCATTCCTGGCATGCACCCCCCTGTATTGGGGCTTGGCGCGGAGCACCGCCCTGTTGGACATCGACCTTGTCCAGGACACACCGGACCGGCTGACGGGACGGTTGCTCTCCGGCGACCTGGACCTCAGCTCGATCTCATTGGTCGAGTATCTGCGGCACAGCGATGACCTCGTGATGCTGCCCGACATCGCCGTCGGAAGTGACGGGCCGATCCAGTCCTGTGCGATCGTCACGAAAGTGCCGCTGAGCGCGTTGGATTGCCGCACGGTCGCACTCGCCGGGACCAGTCCCACCTCCGCACAGATGTCCCGGCTGCTGTTGGAGCAGCACTACGGGGTCACTCCGAGGTATGTAACGCGGCCGCCTGATCTTGAGGTCATGCTGGATTCTGCCGATGCCGCCGTTCTGACCGGGGACGCCGCCCTGGCGGCGACGATGAACCGGCCCGTCTCTCCCGGCGTTCGGGC
Source organism: Streptomyces sp. TLI_185 (assembly GCF_003814765.1). NCBI lineage: Bacteria > Bacillati > Actinomycetota > Actinomycetes > Kitasatosporales > Streptomycetaceae > Streptomyces > Streptomyces sp. TLI_185. The sequence goes on along the minus strand of NZ_RKRB01000001.1, from coordinate 9,525,840 downwards.
GTACGACCTGGGTGAGCTGTGGAGACGCTGGTCAGGGCTGCCTTTCGTACTGGCCGTGTGGGCGGTACGGAAGGAGACAGCGGCGCGGCGGCCGGACATCGTCGGCATGGTGCACCGCAGTCTGCTGGCCGCGCGCGGCCTCGCGCGGAGTGAGTCCCGCGAGCTTGCCGACCGGGTGGCCGTCTGGGAGCCCTTCACCGCCCCGATGCTGCAGGACTTCTTCACCCGGACCCTCGCCTTCTCCCTCGGGAAGCGGGAACGGCTGGGGCTGAGCGAATTCGCGCGCCGTTCGGGATATGTCACGCCGGCTCTCCCCTCTCAAAGCGTGTTGCAGAAGGCCGTGAACAGGCAGCCTGATCTGGACTGTTGACGCATCCGGTCATGCGGCGAGGGCGAGGTTGTGCATGCGGGCGCCGGCCTGGACGGCGTGATGGAGGCCGTCGCCGCGTTGCCGGCAGTCACGAAGGATCTTGTAGTTCTTCATCCGGCCGATCACGTGCTCTACGCGGGCGCGGACCTTGCGGTGCGCGGCGTTGTCCTCCTTCTCGCCCTTGAGCAGCGGCCGGCCGGGCCGTTTGCGGTGCGGGACGATCAGGCCGATGTTGATGCAGGCGCCGTCGCCGAGCACGGTGACGCCCTGGCACTGCTCGGCCAGACGCGAATCCCGCCAGGCTTTCGCATCCGCGGTCGTGCCCGGCACCAGCCGGGCGGCAGCCACCACCAGGCGCGTGTCCGCGTCCACGATGACCTGCACATTCGCCGAGAAGCGGTAGTTACGTGAGGACGTGCCCACCGTGCCGTCGCGGACCGGAATGAGGGTGCCGTCCACGATCCACAACCGCTCGATGGCATCCTGCGGAGCGCGGACGGGCTCAAGCGCGAGCAGCGGGCCAAGGCGCTGGATCACCCGGCAGAAGGTGGCCGGCGAGACGCCGAACAGCGGGGCCAGCTGCCGCATGGTCAGGTTCGTGCGGTAGTAGACCGCCACCAGCAGCACCCGCTCGGCCAGCGTCAGCCGCCACGGCCGCCCCCATCCACAGCCATCCCCACCACGCGCACGCACCGCCCTCAGCAACCGCCCGAACTGATCGATCCGCAGCCCCCTGGACGCTTCCACCCACACCCGCTCGGCCCTCAACACCCCAGCCATACAACGTAGATGCCCTGTTCACGGCCTTCTGCAACACACTTTAAGCACGTCCGAGGCCTGTCGAGCCCAGCGTCTCGCAGGCCCCGGACGTCGGCGCGGGCCACCCCGGCCTCGGGGGGAGGGGAAGGCCGGTGTGCGATGACAGCCCGCGCGGAGCCGGGAGGGGCGGCCGCCACCCTCACAGGGGGCCGCCCGTGCCCGGCCGTACAGGACGCGTCAGCCAGCGGTCATCGCCGTTGCCGCGTATGTCAAGGAGATCAGGGCCAGTACTGCGGCCGGGACGGCCCGGACCGGCGGGTCGCCGTGGCGCAGGTGGACCACCGCCGCGGCGGCCATCAGCAGGGCGAGACCTGTCGCGGCGGCCACGCCCAGCGGCGTCCAGGTCAGCCCCGTCAGCAGACCGGCGACGCCGGCCACCTCCAGCGCGCCGACGACGCGATAGAGCCGTACCGACATGCCGAGATGGGCCGCCGCCTGGCGCATGAACGGCGCCGAGGCGAGCTTCGCCAGCCCCAGCGGAAGGAAGACCAGGGACAGGGCGACAGCGAGCACGGTGGTCATGAGGCGGACCTGCCCTTGCGGCGCTCGGCGCCCAGCCGGACGTAGTGGTCGATGAGGTCGGGGCTGTCCACAGTGGCCGGATTGACGACCTGCTCCACCGCGGCGCCCTGGAGCAGTCGCTTGATCGGGACCTCCAGCTTCTTGCCGGTGCGGGTGTGCGGGATGCCCGGCACTTCGAGGATCTCGTCGGGGACGTGGCGGGGTGAGGCGCCGGTGCGGACGGCGTCGCGGATCTTCTCGCGCAGGGAGTCGTCCAGGGTCACCCCGGCCGCCGGGACCACGAACAGCGGCATCCAGTAGCCGCCGTCCGGCTCCTCCGCGCCGATGACGAGGGCCTCGGCGATCTCGGGGAGACGTTCGACGACATCATGGATGTCGGCGCTGCCGAGCCGTACACCGTTGCGGTTGAGCGTCGAGTCGGAGCGGCCGTGGATGATCACCGAGCCGTGCCCCGTGACCGTGATCCAGTCGCCGTGTCGCCACACCCCGGGGTACGCCGAGAAGTAGGCGTCGCGGTAGCGGGTGCCCTCCGGGTCGTTCCAGAAGTACAGCGGCATCGAGGGCATGGGGCGGGTGACGACCAGCTCGCCGACCTGGTCGATGACGGGGAAGCCCTCGGCGTCGTACGCGGCCAGCGCCACGCCCAGGTGCGGTGCGGACAACTCGCCTGCCCAGACCGGGGCGTTGGGGGCGCTGCCGGCGAAGCCGGAGACGATGTCGGTGCCGCCGCTGATGGAGGCCAGCAGAACGTGCTCGCCAACGTGCTCGCGGACCCAGGGGTAGGCGGAGGCGGGCAGGGCGGAGCCGGTGCAGCCGACTACGCGGATCGAGGACAGGTCGTGCGCGGACGGGTCGATGCCGAACTTGGCCATGCCCAGCAGGTATTGGGGGCTGGTGCCGAAGACGGTGACCCGGTGGCGGGCGGCCAGATCCCACAGGACGTCGAGCTTGGCGAAGGGCGCCGGGCTGCCGTCGTACGTACAGGTCGTCGCGCCGGTCAGGAGAGTGGAGGCGACAAGGTTCCACATCATCCAGTGGGTGGTGGTGTACCAGAGGAGGCGGTCGCCGGGGCCCAAGTCCGAGTGCAGCCCCAGGGTTTTCAGGTGCTCCAGCAGCACGCCGCCGTGGCCATGGACGATGCCCTTGGGCAGGCCGGTGGTGCCGGAGGAGAACACGACCCACAGCGGATGGTCGAACGGGACCGGTACACAGGCGAGTTCCTCGGTACGGGTGGAGGCATCCTCCCAGGGGACCACCAGCGACGGGTACGCCTGCAAGGGCCAGGGCAGGCCCATGTGGTCCACCAGCAGGGTCGCCTTCAACGTGGGGAGGGCGTGGGCGAGTTCGAGGACGGCGTCGCGGCGGTCGTGGGTAGTGCCGTTGAAGAGATAGCCGTCGGCGGCGATCAGGACGATGGGTTCGAGCTGGGCGAAGCGGTCGGCTGCGGCCTTGGGCGCGTAGTCCTGACCGCACACCGACCACACGGCGCCCAGGCTCGCGGCGGCGAGGAACGTGACGATGGCGTGCGGGGTGTTGGGCAGATAGCCGACGACCCGGTCACCCTTGCCGACGCCGAGGTCGCGCAGGGTGGCGGCCACCGACGCGACCAGGGCACGCAACCGGGCGCCGGTCACCTCGTATCCGGCACCGGTCTCGTCGAGGGCAATGATCGCCACGTCGTCGTCGGCCAGGTTGCGCAGGGCATGGTGGGCGTAGTTGAGGGTGGCGCCGGGGAACCAGCGGGCGTCCGGCATCCGCTCCTCGGCCAGCACCTGCTCGTAGGGGGTGTCGGCGTTGATGTCGAAGTACTCCCACACCGCGCCCCAGAAGCCCTCCAGGTCGGTGACCGACCACTGATGCAGGGTGGCGTAGTCCTCCGGGTCCATGCCCTGGAGCCGGGCGAAGTCCGCGATGCGACTGGCGGCCGCCGTCTCCGGTTCGGGTGTGAAGAAGGGCGTGCTCATCGCGTCGTACTCCTCAACAGGCTTTTCGGGGCCGTCCGTTCGGAAGGGACAGGGCTTCGTGTGGTGTGCAGGAGGGGTGCCCAGGCGGCGGTCGAGGTGAAGTCGCGGCCGCCTGCCGGGACGATGTCCATGACGACGCGGTCGGGCCGTAGCAGGACCGCATCTGCGTGTCCGGCGCGCAGCCAGGCGGCGAGGGTGCCGTCGTCGCCGAGGTCGGTCACCGGGACGGCGTGAACGCCGAGACTGTGGGCGAGCGCGGTCAGGGAAGGGCCGGGCTCGGTGGCGGTCAGTACGGCGAAGGAGTCGCCGAGCGCCTCGTCGAGCCGGGTGGGCCGTCCACCGACGCTCACCCATGGTTGGGGGCAGTGTGTGCCCGCCAGCCTTCGGCGGACACTGCGCCGCACCAGCGGTCCGGCGGTGAGGGGTGGGCTGAGGTCGCGGCCGGCCAGCTCGGTCAGGCCGGGTATGCGGCAGGCGGCGGCCAGGGCCCTGCGGCGGAGCGCGGCGGCGCCGTCCTGGCCGCCGGTCATGGCCCAGCCCATGGCGACCGCGAGGCGGACCACACGCCGTGCGTGCGGCCTGCGTTCGCTCTCATAGCTGTCCAGCAGCCGTTCGTCGCCGCCCTGCTGGAGGACGCGGGCGAGTTTCCAGGTGAGGTTGTAGGCGTCCCGCAGTCCCGAGCACAGTCCCTGTCCGATGAACGGCGGGGTGAGGTGGGCGGCGTCGCCGAGCAGGAAGACCCGTCCGCTGCGCCAGCGGTCGGCGACGCGGGCCCGGAAGGTGTACTGCGTCTCGCGGACCACCTCGAAGTCCCCGTCGTAGGAGGGCGGCAGCCACGGGGCGATCAGTTCGCGGACCGTCTCCTGCCCTTCTCCTTCACGGAGCCGGAACTCCCAGCGGTAGCGGGTCTCGTTCACCCGCATGAAGGTCCCCGGCTGGTCCGGGTCGCAGACCTGGTCGACGCCCTCCCAACAACGGACGGGGCCCGTGGTCTCGGCGTCGATGACGGTCCACTTCTCCTCGAAGTGCAGGTCCTCCCAGGCGCCGCCGATGGTTTCGCGGGTGAGGCTGTTGGCGCCGTCGCAGCCGAGGACTGCGTCGGCCCATAGCTCGTGATCGCCGGTGTCGTCGCGGTAGGTGACGCGTACGGGGCCGGTGGAGTCCGGGCCGACGCCGGTGACCTCCACGCCGCCGCGCAGTTCGCACTCGGGGCGCCGGGCCAGGGCGTCGCGCAGCACGCGTTCCAGCTCGGGCTGGTCGAACATGCTGGACTGCGGATACCCGTGGTGCCCTTGCGGGGAGCGCCGGAACTCGGCCATCACCCGGTGCCGGGCATCCAGCAGCCGTAGTCCGTTCGCCGGGCGGGAGATCGCGGTGAACTCCTCGCCGACTCCGGCGGCCTGGAGGATCCGGTGGATCTCGTCGTCATTGGCGACGGCGCGCGGGAGCGGATAGACATCCCGGTGGCGTTCGAGGACGACACTGCGGACTCCGCGCCGGGCCAGCAGAAGGGCGGCGGTCACGCCCACCGGTCCGGCCCCGACGATCACGACGGGCACGCGTGCGGCTTCATCGACGGTCATGTGCGGCTCACCTCGGGTATTAGTTCGCGTCCGCGACGGGCGTGCGCTGCTCGCCGAGGCAGATGCGGCCGTCGGGGGTCGCGATCGTCGCCGTGATCACGTCGCCCGGGTTCAGGTAGTGCGGGTTCTTCGCCTGGCTCTTGAAGAACGCCTTCCACTTCACAGCCGGCGGCAGCAGCGCGCCGATCTTCTCGACGGCCTTCGGCGGGGCCTTCAGGGCCGTGCCGCCGGGGGTGCCGGTGAGCAGCAGGTCGCCGGCGTCCAGGGTCTGGAAGCGGGCCAGCAGGGTGAGTGCCTGTGCCGGGCGGACGATCATGTCGGCGAGGGTGCGGTCCTGGCGCAGCTCGCCGCTGACGCTCAACTTCAGCCGCAGGTCAAGGAGATGGGCGAAGTCCTCCGGCTCCAGCAACGACAGGTACGGACCGGTCGGGGTGAAGGTGGGGTAGGACTTGCTCTCGTAGAACTGCGTCTTGGTCAGCTGCACCTCGCGGGCGCTGATGTCGTTGGTGATCACCAGTCCGGCGACGTACGACGGCAGGTCCCGCTCCTCGACGACGGTGCCGACGGGCAGGGGCGCGCCCATGACGAGCCCGAGTTCGATCTCGTAGTCGAGGAACTTCACGTGGGAGGGGCGGACGACGGCCTCGCTGGGACCGCTGACCGAGCCGGATGCCTTGCGGAAGAAGGCGGGCGGGATGTCGCCCTTGAAGCCCGAATCGCGGGCGTGGCTACGGTAGTTGACCATCTGGGCGACCACCCGGCAGGGCGTGGTGACCGGGGAGAGCGCGACCAGATCGGCGACCGGAGTGCCCGGCCCGCCGGAGGCAGCGGCCTCCCGGACGGCGTCCCGGTCGGCCAGCAGCTCGGCGGTGGTCACGGCCTTGGTCTCGACGGGGACGGCCCGGTCGCCTCGGACGACCCACCAGCCGTCGGCCGTGCGCAGGACATTGGTGCTCATGTCAGTGCCTTCTTCAGAGGGACGGGTCAGGAGTTGGCGGCCTTGAGCAGGCCGAAGAGCCGCGCTGGGTCCATCTCGTTGTCACCGCGCAGGGCCTCGATGACGTCGCGGACCCGCTGCGGCGAGGGGCTCGCGCCGAGGAAGTCGCGGGTGGCCGGCGGGCCCCACTGGGCCAGTCCGCTGGTCGACATGGGCGCCCAGCCGGGCTCGACGTCGCAGGAGAACAGGTCCCCGTCGGCGAAGTGCTCCAGCATGAAGCGGTCGGGGTCGCGCCAGTAGTCGAAGAGCTGGCTGCCCTGGATGTGCCGGCCGATGCCCCAACTGCGCTTGTATCCGCGCTCCTTGAGGTATTCGCCGCCGGCGGCGATGGAGTCGAGGTCGGTGACCTGGTAGGCGGAGTGGACATACCCCGTCCCCGGCCCCAGGTGCATCGCGAGGGTGTGGTGGTCGGCCGGCACACCGCCCAGGTCGCAGCGGATGAACGCCATCGTCGGCCCGCGCCCGCGCTGCCCGTCCAGGAACAGGAAGTCGGACACGATCATCCCGAGGGTGTCCAGGTACCAGTCCAGGGCCCGGGCGAACACGCGTGTCTCCAGCACCACATGGCCCAGCCGCTGGATGCGGGACGGCTCGCGCGGCGGACGCTGCGTGGTGTTCGTACGACGGTGATCCGTACCGAAGTTGAGGAGCAGCGGCTGCTGTTCCGGCAGTGCGGGGAGCTGTTCGCCGCAGTGCACGACCCGGACCGGGAAGCCGGACGGGTCGAGCAGGTCGACGACCTTGCCACCACCAGGAACGTCGGCGTCCCGCACGTCCCTGCCCGTCGCGCGGGCCAGCCGGTCCAGATCGCCCCGCTCGGCGGCGCGAAACGCCGGTCCGATGAAGCGGGACGTACGACCGCGCCGGATCACCATGCAGGGCGAGCCCGCGAAGGTGCCCCGCAGCCACAGCTCGCTCGCGGTGCGCCCGGCGACGCCGAAGCCGAAGTCCCGGGCGAAGATCTCGGCCCGGTCCAGGTCGGGCTTCTCGAACTCCAGCCAGGCCAGGTCCGCCACCTTGATCACGGGATTCCGGGAGCGGCCGGGATGTTCGCCGCGCAGGGCGCCCTGCTCGCTGTGGAGGTCCTGGTGGGCCGTGATGACGTCCCCGTTGACGCGTGTTTCAGACATGGTGCCCTCCGAGCAACATTGCCGTAATGAGGAAATCATCAACTGTGACAGTTCCGTCGTCAAGACGTTCGCCGCAGGAAATGATGAATTCATCAGGACTGCGATCGCCATCGTGCAACCGTTAGACTCTGCGCATGTCTACGTCAGCCCCGCCCAGCAACCGGTTCGAGCGACGTCGCGCAGAGACCCGTGGAGCTCTCGTGCGAGCGGCCCGGCAGATACTCGCCGAGAGCGGCGACACCAGCGCGAGCATCCAGGCGATCGCCGAGCGCGCGGACGTGGGCTTCGGCTCCTTCTACAACCACTTCGACTCCAAGGCGGAGTTGTTCGAGGCGGCAGTGATCGACGCCCTCGAGGAGTTCGCGCAGGAATTCGACGAGCGTCTGACCGGGATCGACGACCCGGCGGAGCGGGTCGCGGGCGGCTTCCGGCTCAGTGCCCGCATGGCCGACTCCCACCCGGAGCTGATGCAGGTCCTGCGCCGCCGTGGCCTCGCGCACATCCACTCGGGCAAGGGGCTGGCCCGACGCGCCCTGCGTGATCTCCAGGTCGGCATCGCCTCCGGCCGCTTCACGCCCGTCGACCCCATGGTCGCCCTGTCCGCACTGGGCGGCACCCTGCTGTCCCTGGTGGAGCTGCGGTTCGCCCGCCCCGAGGTGGACGGCGACGAGGCCGCGGTCAACCTCGCCGAGATGGTCCTGCGGATGCTGGGCCTGCCCGCGGACGAAGCGCACGAGGTCGCCCGACGCCCCCTGCCTGACGCCGCCTGACGACCTCACGCGGACGACGAGTCCGGGTGGAACGTGACCGAGCGGCCTGTGAAGCGGGCGTCGATTCCGTCCTCGCTGGTGGTGACCGACCGCAGCCGGAGCCCTTCCGGCACGTTCTGCAGCGGAATGGGCTCGTCCAGGGCCGTGTCGAGCAGTGATTTCAGCGGAGGGAGCAGTTCGCCCTGCTCCGCGCGTACGTCCGTGAAGGCGATGCGGTTGCCGCCGGCCGCCGAGACGGCCGCGCTCACGGTCACGTCGCCGACGAGCGGCAGACTCGCGGTCGCGTCGACCCGGCCCGCCTCGTCCCCCTGTGACACCTGCACGCCGAGCGCCCTCGACACGTCCGCGTACGACAGGAACGCGGTCGCCGTGACGCTGTCCGCGTGAGCCTCGTCGGCGCTCCCCGAGGTCTTCAGCCCGTCCATCCCGACCGTCAGCTTCGTCACCGGGAGCGGCCGGGTGGTGCCGCCGGCCGGAATGTCGTGGGCGGTCAGGTCGACATGGTCCAGGCTGCCCGCAGCCAGTTGGTTCAGTACGGGAAAGCCCCTGACGTGCACCGACGGCCGATCGGCGGTTCCCATGCCGTCCTGGAAGGCCTTGGCCGTACGGCTTTCCGCGCGGGCCGCGGCGATCCGGTCGACCACGACGCCGCCGACCAGCAGGACCACCAGGGACGAGGCAGCGATGATCATGCGTCGTCTGGTCCGGGTCGGAGGGCTCACGTACACGGAGCTGTCGCCGTAGTAGGGCTCGCCGACGTACTCCTCGTCGCGGTGGGACTGATACATGGTTCTCCTCTTCGAGTGGTGCTTGCTCGGGAAGTGCGCCTACGCGGCGTCGCCCTCGCGCCGGACAAGCCCGTCGACGCACGCCGCAGCGCTGTCTCCGGCCACGCCCATCGCGATCAGGGCGGCGGTCGCGGTGCTGGTGCCGTCGTCGCTCCAGACCCCGCTGTTCACGCAGTCGAGAAGCCCTAGCAGATGCCCCTCCAGCGCCCGGGTCAGGACGACCGGGGGGACGCCGGTCTGGAAGGCGCCCTGCCGTTGCCCGCGGCCGATGATCGCCTCCGTCATGTCCCGCGCGGGGGCCAGGACTTCAGCGAGCCGATCGGCCCCGAGGTCCTGCGGGGCGAGGCGGAGCAGGATGCGGTATCGATCTCCGACGGGCCACACCGCGAGGACGAAGCGCGCCAACTCCGTGACGGCATCCCCCACCGGTGCGCGCGGGACCGCGAGCGCCTGCCGCAAGGCCCACGTGGCCTCCTCCACCAGCCCCTCCATCAGTGCGGCCCGGCCGTTGAAGTGGCCGTAGACCGTACGGCGAACCACTCCCGCCGCCTCGGCGATGTCGCCGAGGCTGCTGTCGGGGTCACGGGCGAGTTCCTGCCGGGCCGCCTCCAGGATGCGGGCCCGCGTGAGCAGAGTGCGGCTGCGTTCCGGGGCGGCTGTCAGGTGTGCGTGGATCATGTCGAACCTCCGGTGGACGGGGGAGGGCGACTCGATAGTTGCACATCGGCGGGCAATAAACTAGTCTGCACATCAACGGGCAATTAGCTGCCCCTGGTGCCGGGCCCCTGTTGGCCCCGCGTGCACCGATCCCATCGATTCCGCACCCCGAAGCCGCCGCTTCACCTCCTGCCGAGGAGCCTGATCATGCCGCTCTTTCCGAACACACCCGTCGAGAAGATGGCGGAGCCCTACCACCGCCGCTGGTGGGCCCTGCTGGTCCTGTGCCTGAGCCTGCTGATCGTCGTCATGGCGAACACGTCACTGGTCGTGGCCGCCCCCGACATGACCAAGGACCTGGGGCTGTCCAGCAGTGACCTGCAGTGGGTCATCGACGGCTACACCGTCCCCTACGCCGCGCTGATGCTGGTGCTGGGCGCGATCGGCGACAAGTACAGCCGCCGCGGCGCCCTCGTCCTCGGCCTGCTGATCTTCGCCGGAGGTTCGGTGATGGGCGGCCTGGTCGACGAGACGAACCTCGTCATCGTCGCCCGCGCGATCATGGGCGTCGGTGCCGCCGTCGTCATGCCGGCCACCCTCTCGCTGCTGGTCGCGATCTTCCCGCGCGCCGAGCGCGCCAAGGCGATCACCGCCTGGTCCGCGACCTCCGGGCTCGCCATCGCCGCGGGCCCGCTGGCCGCCGGCTGGCTGCTGGAGAACCACGCCTGGGGCTCCACCTTCCTGATGAACGTCCCCGTCGCCGTTCTCGGCGTCGTCGGCGCGCTGCTGCTCGTGCCGCCGTCGAAGGCGGAGGGCATGGGCCGCATCGACTACGTCGGCGGTCTGCTGTCGATGGTGTCGGTCGGTTCCCTCGTCTACGCGACCATCGAGGGCCCGCACTTCGGCTGGGGCGTCGGCCCCATCACCGCGGCCGTCGTCGCCGGCGTGGGCCTGCTGGCCTTCGTCGCCTGGGAGCTGAAGCACCCCAACCCCATGCTGAACGTGCGCAAGTTCACCGAGCGTCCCTTCAGCGGCTCGATGATGGCGGTGCTGTTCTTCTTCTTCGGCACCTTCGGCTCGATCTACTACTCCACCCAGTTCCTCCAGTTCGTCCTCGGCTACGACGCCCTGGAGACCGGCATCCGCCTGCTGCCGCTGGCCGGAGCCGTGTTCGTCGGCGCCGCCGTCACCGGCAAGCTGGCTCCGAAACTGGGCGTGAAGATCGTGGTCGGCACCGGCATGGTGATCGGCACCGCGGGCGTCTTCCTGCTCACCCAGATCGAGACGGGCTCGACCTACACCGACTTCCTGACGCCCCTGCTGCTCCTCGGCTTCGCCATCGGCCTGAGCCTGTCCCCGGCCACGGACACCATCATGGGCTCCTTCCCCGAGGACGAACTGGGCGTCGGCGGCGGCGCCAACGACACCGCGCTGGAACTGGGTTGCGCCCTGGGCATCGCCATCCTCGGCTCGCTGCTGGCCACGTCCTACAAGGACAAGCTCACCGACATGGTCGGCGGCCACCTCCCGGCCGAGGCCATGGACGTCGCCAAGGACTCCGTCGGCGGGGGCATCGCGGTCGCCGAACAGGTCGCCAAGAACCCCCAGGGCGGCGCCGAGCAGGCCCAGACCCTGCTGGGCGCGGTGCACGAGTCCTTCGCCCACGCCATCGCCCACACCAGCCTCATCGGCGGCATCATCATGGCCGCCGGAACCCTGATCGTCATCGCCGTCCTGCCCGGCCGCAAGCACACCACCAAGCACGGTGAGGAAGATGCGGCACCGGCTACCGAGGAGCAGACCGAGACCGTGGGCGCCTGAGCCCCGTACACCGGAGGCCGGAACCCCGATTCCGGCCTCCTCCACCCCCATGACGGGCTGTGCCTGAGCGGCGCACGGCCCCGGGACGGTGCCAGGAGGGGACACCCGGCACCGTCCCCCTTTTTTTCGCTGTCCGTCCCGGGTGACTGGGGTGGCGTTCAGCGGACCCTCATAGGTGACCCCAACCGGGACCAGTTCCAGGAAGATTGTCGAAGATCAGGCGCTATGGGGTGGCTTCGGGGGCGGCATGGTTTGGCACCACTGGCTTGACGCCGAGTTGGGCGGTGCAGCGTCGGGGAGCTGGTGATCAAGCCGTTCGGGGAGGGGCGGGGCAGGTGCGGGGGGATCTGAGAAGAGACGCCGCGCGGTTGAGTGCCGGGTGCGGCGCTGCGGATGGTTGGCATGGCGCTGCTCGGCCTGGGCTGGTGGCGAGATCACGCGGGATTCTGGGCGGACAAGGCGTTCCTCACCAATGTCTTCTCGTCCGTGACGACCGCTTGGTTCGGCGTTCCGTTGGCCCTGGTGATCCTCAACCGGGTTGCGATGGTGCAGGCCGAGGCGGTGGAAGCGTGTGCCTGGCGGCGTCTGGCCATGCGGGTGGTCGGCCAATGTGCCGCGTCCGTGCCCTTGCAGTTCCACGGGGCTGCGGCTCGTCTTGAACATGCGTCCGCCGGGCTGCTCGCGGTGGAGCGCACTGCGCAGGCACCATTCAAGGGCTGGGAGCCCGGGCGGGACGACGGCGCTCTCGCTGAGCCCCGTCAGCAGATCACGGATGGGACGTCGGAACACGCCCTGGAGGAGTTCCGAGCCGAGGTATGTCCAGGTAGTTCGGCCGTGCCGGTGGTAGTCGCCTGTGCCCGTGGACCTGATCAGGGAACGAGAATTCGACGCGCATCTGGATGACCTCAACCACGGCAAGGCGGCGCTTGCCGTCCCGATTCCGCCGAATGTGTTCCAAGGCATGCAGGTCGGCCTCGACGAACTGCGCGGTCCGGCCAAGTGTTTCGCTAGGAGGTGCGCATCGTCGAAGATCTGGTCCTGCCCCTCGGGACCCGGTCCGGCGGGCGGAGCGGACCTACCCATATGACGTGGCGGCGCTGGCCCGGCACTACCGCATCGCCACGACGCTGGCGCGGGGGCGGACATGGAAAGACCCCGGCGCTTGGCATCGGGGTCACGTCGAACTGTGGGGGGCGAACTCACGCCTCGGTGGCGGCCATCTCGTCGACGACGATCTGCGCCCGCTTCTCCGGCACACCGGCCGCGATGAGCGTGGTGACGGCCACCCGGGTGCCGTCGTCCTCCAGCGCCCCGGTGTTGACCTCCTCCAGCAGGGCGACCGTCATCGCCTCCAGGCCGACGCTCAGCACCGGGGCCGGCAGGTGGGTGTGGAAGACGCCGTCCCGTTGTCCCTGCTCCAGGATGGCCGTGACCCTGACCCGGGCGGGCTCCAGGATCCCGGCGACACGGTCCATGCCGAGGTCCCGTCGGGCCAGCGCCAGGAGCATCCGGTACCGGTCGCCCACGGGCCAGAGCGCCAACGTGAAGTGGGCGAGCGCCCGGTCGGCCGGTTCCGTCACCCCCGCGCCGACCGCGACGGCGGCCTGAAGGGCCTCGGCGGCCTCCTCGGCCAGCGCGTCCAGGAGCGCGGCCCGGCCGGGGAAGTGCCCGAACAGCGTGCGTCGTACGACACCGGAGGCGCGGGCGAGCTCCTCCAGGGTGATGTCGGGGTTCCGGCCGAGCTCCTGGCGGGCGGTGGCCAGAATGCGGGCCCGGTTGGACCGGGCGTTGCGTCGCTGGGGCACACGGCCGACGGGCTGGGACACGAAAGCAACCTCGAAGAAACCAGGGCGGAGAATGGACTTCACCATTCTGGCACGCGGGCCCCGACCGACCCGCGGCCGCATCCGGGCCGGTCGGGACCTGGTCAGGCGGGCAGCTCCTTGATGTCGGACGGCTCCTGCGGCTCGATGCCGTTGAAGCGGTGCCGGAAGTCGCTGGAGGCGGGGTACGCGGCGCGGCGGGAGCGCATGATCGAGCCCAGCGGGCGGTGGGCCTCCAGGGCGTGCCAGGGGCTGAAGGAAAGGACGTCGTCGGCGTAGCGGCGGCGGGCGTCGCTGTAGGCGTCCTGGGCGGGCAGATGCAGCACGGCCACGGTCTGGTGCGGTGACAGTTCCTCGGGCCACAGGACCGAGGCGTCCTCCACCGGCATCCGGTCGATGTCCGTGCACAGCTGGGCCCGGATGTCGTACTCGGCACTGTTGTGCGCGAAGAAGTCAACGACGAGGTCCCTCAGCGCCGACTCGCCGGCCTTCTTGGCGACCTGGCTGCCGGTGAGGGCCCTGACGTTCGCCGAGCGGGGCGCGGCGGACATCTTCGCCACGTGGTCGCCGTAGCGCAGCGCGGCCATGGAGTGGAAGGTCTCGCCGAGGATGTGGTCGTTGGCGGCGGCCAGGGTCTCGACGGCGGGCGGAAGCGGACGTCCGACGCGCGTGAGGGCCTTGGCGGCCACTCGGGCGGCCGCGCCGGTGAGCTGGAGCTGCTGGTCGCTCTGGCCGGGCTGTTTCTCCAGGATGCCCTGGAGTTTGGCGTATTCGGCGATGTTGCCGAAGGGCAGGGTGGGGTGGTTGACGAGGAGGAAGTCCTGGGTAGTGAAGCCGTCGTCGAGGGCGCGGGCCCCAGGGGCGCCGATCACCTTCATCGCGAGGCCGCGCTGGACGGGCACCTGGTCGGAGCGCAGGTCGCCGGGGGCGGAGGAGAAGCGGACGATCACCGGGTAGGCGGCCGGTGCGGCGAAGAGGCCCTGGGCGAGGTGGGCGGGCAGGTCGGGCTGGATGCGCAGTTCGCCGACGAGGACGCCGTGGCTCTTGGCGTGAGCGTCGCGCAGGCCGTGCCGGTGTTTGTCGGCGACCTGCTGGTTGGCCTTGCCCATGGCCGCGACGACCTGGCGGACGAGTTCGTCCTCGTCCGGAAAGGGCTGTTCGAGGTCAGGGCTGTAGCGGACGTACGAGGTCATGGGGAGTGCCTCCGCGCGAGGTGGGGTCAGTTGCTGCCGAGCCAGCGGATGGCGGACAGGCTGGGCATGAAGAAGTACTCGCCGCCGAGCAGGGTGTTGAAGGACTGGATGTTCTGCACCCGGCGCGGCGGGGTCCCGGGCACGGTGAAGTAGGCGCCCTTGTCCTGGAGCGAGATCATCGGGTCCTTCTCCTTGCCCAGGCCCATGAAGTTGCCGGAACCGACCCATTCGCTCTGCAGGAACTCGACGTTGTCGATGGCCCGCGCGCCGAGGGCGATGAAGTCCAGGCCGCGCGGTGTGCCGTCGTCCTTGAGGCGGTCCGAGGGAAGCGGGGTGCCGTAGGAGGTGCCGCGCCGGATGATGCGGCGGATGTTGACGTCGGTGAGGACCGTCAGCTTGGTGTCGCGCGGGTTCATCCGGCGGATGTGGGAGCCGAGCGGGGTGCGCAGCCCGCGCGGGTCGGCGGAGTAGTCGAAGTCGTTGATCCGGTTCGGGTCCTCACCGATCGCGGGGGTGTCCCGTTCCGGGGTCAGGGCGAGCGGTGCGCCGCTGCGCCAGCGGCCGACCAGCTTGGCGGCCAGCAGTTCGCGTTCGGCCTCGGTGGAGGCGTTGTCGTGCAGCCACTTGTTGAAGGCCGCGACGTGGGAGTGGTACTTGCGGAAGACGACGTAGGTGCCGTTGCGGCCCAGGACGTCCGGAGCCGGCACCGGCAGCGGCACGCCGGTCTCGCTCGGGTAGCCGAGGACGAACTCACCGGCCTTGATGGGCCGTCCGTCGCCGGGCAGAGGTTCGGCGCCACTGCCCTCGACCACCGGCTGGCTGAAGCCGTCCCGGTAGCCGAAGACGTTGAACCCGTCGGCCGCGAAGTCCTGGTGCGACAGCAGCCGGACGCCCGGTACCTCGCCCATCTCCTTCTCATAGGCGGCGACTTCGGCCCGCCAGTCGTCCTCGCTCGCGGCGTAGACCGAGACAGCCACGTGCACCCGCGGGGTGCCGAAGGGGAACTCCCAGCGGTCCGGCGCGTTCACGCCGGTGTCCCGCAGCCGCTCGGCGCGGGCTGCCATCCCGGCGCGGAAGTTGGCCGGGAAGGAGGCCAGTGAGGTCTCAGGCAGCCCCAGTGCGACCAGTCCCTGGTAGCTCATCGCAAGGGCCAGCCAGGAAGGCTGCGGCTCGTCCCAGCGGGCCGCCGATGTCACCCGCGGGGCCAGTCGGCGCAGCAGTTCCCTGCCCGCGGCCGGTTCGGTGATCTCCAGGATCGCGTGGGTGCCGAAGTAGGGCTCGGGCCGGGCCCGCAGCAAGGTCGCCTGGATGTCGTCGAGGTCCAGGGTGGGCGGGCGGCGCAGCCGCCGGAACAGCGGGGAAGGCATGGTGCGCCTGCCTTCAGTTGAGGTCCGAAAGGAAACGCTGCACGGCGGCCTCCTGCCGCTTGAGCCGGTGGCCCTCCGCGACGGTGAGGCCCGGGTGGGCGACGAACCACGCCTCGGCCGGGATCTGGTACTTGACGATGAAGTCCTTCACGTCCGGGGCGGTGATGCCGGGCCAGCCCTCGACATTGCTGAACAGGTAGTCCATCATCTCGGGGATCTTGGTGGCGAAGTCGTCGATGTACGCGTCCCACTCGCCGTCGAAGGCGGTCGCGAACAGCAGCTTCGTGTCGTTGTCGAGGAACACGAACCGCATGTTGTGCAGGGTGCCGACCTGACCTGCGCCCGCCAGGTTCCCGCCGATCAGCCGGAAGAACTTCCGCAGGTGCGCCGCGCCGTTCGGCTTCAGCGGCAGGATCGTCGTCAGCTCGGACACCTCACCGCTCTTGGCACCGATCCGGCCCGCGGTGGTGACCGCGTGTTCGGCCATCTCTCCCTTGTCCACGAGCACCTCGGCGGCCTTGACCTTGAGAGCGATCTTCGCGTCCAACAAGGCGGTCTCGACCTTCTCGCGGACCGCATCGGGGAACTGCTGGAACTTGGCGTGCAGGTCTGTCTCGCTCATGGCGCCTCTCCTTGGGCGTGGGCGGCAATACTTCACGTATCGCCATAAATAGGCCACCACGGAGTGGCGGGCAAGCGGGACGAGCCCCACTTTCTGACCATCTCCGCAGGACTGATTACATCATCAGTTCGCCGATTCGGCTTGTCAATGCACTACTCGCAAGCAGTCGCATGGCGCTCGCCACTATGAGACAGATTGACCCACAGCATCTCTGTGAGTCATCGTGTCTCACAGGTGGTACACCTCGACCCACCCATCACTCGAAGGAGTTCCCGATGGCGGATCACTTCTCCGGACCGCGCATCCTCTTCGACCCTGCGTCCGACGTCGCCGACGTCTTCGCCTTCCCCAGCCCGGACCGCCCCGGCTGCCTGGTACTCGTCCTCGACGTGTTTCCGGCCGCCGCTCCCACCGCGCTGTTCTCCGACGCGATCACCTACCGCTTCCGGGTCCGGCCGGTCGCCCCGGCGACAGATCGGGCCGCGTTCACTGTCGGCGACACCGAGTACGGCCTCGACTTCACCTTCGCCACGCCCGGTCAGATCCCCGGCAGCGACGAATCGGTCCAGATAGGCACCTGCACGACGCCCAGCGGTGAGCAGGTCCGCTTCCAGGTCGGCGGCGACACACCCGCCGAGGCCGAAGGGCTGAGGATCTTCGCCGGACCACGACTCGACCCGTTCTTCATCGACCTCGCAGGCGTTCTGGCCGCCGACGCCACGCAGAAGCTGGCCTTCCGGCCCGGCGCGAACAACGTCCTCGAAGGGATGAACGTGCTGAGCATCGTCGTCGAGGTGGACCCCGAAGTGGTGTTCGGCCTGGACTGTGGCCCCCTGCTCGGCGTCGTCGGCGAGACCGTGACCTCCGGCGGGCGCCCGGTCCGGCTGGAACGCATGGGCCCCGAGATCAAGAATGTCGTCCTGGCGAGCAAGAGCTTCGACCCCGTCAACAGCGACCTGGAGATCCGAGACCTCTACAACGAGGAGGATGCCTTCGCTGTGCGACCGGACTACGCCGGGGCCTACCGGGCGCGATTCGACGCCAACCTGGCCTTCTTCGACCGCCTCGACGGCGAGCTCGTCTGGCCGCCGGACGACCAAGGCACCCACCCGCTGACGGAACTCCTCCTGGCTGACTTCCTTGTCGTCGACATCTCCAAGCCGTTCGCCGAGGACAGCTGCTTCGAGATCGAGACCGCGCTGCTCGCCGGACGTGAGCACACCACCTGCGGTGGCCGTGCGCCCAACGACGACATCGTGGACACCCTTTACACACTCCTGGTGGGCGGCGTCGACGGCCCGCGCATCAGCGACGGCGTCGACCAGGCCACCCGGCCGGCCACACACGACTTCCCATACCTCGTGGCCCCCAACCCGGACCCGCCGGACCTCATGACAGTGATGACCGCGCTGCTCGCCCCGCCGCAGCCGGAGGAGGAAGCGGCATGAAGAACCGGCGCGAGCCGACCGACCAGGAACCGGTCACGACCGACGGCACCCTGGCCCTGGTGAACCTGTCGGCCCAGATCGACGGCCTGGCAGCACCCGTACGCCGGGCAGACTCCACCGCACCCCTCGCCGTCGCACAACAAGCGGCCCTGGTCGACCTCGTTACACTCCGCGGACACCTCCTGGGCCGCGTCGCCGACTACGAGCAAGCCGCACAGCTCTCCGAACACATGGTGTGGAACGCACCTGACGACCGTGCCGCCCTGCTGGCCCGAGCCCGGACCCGGGCGACCCTGCACCGGTTCGCCGAGGCCATGGCCGACCTCGACGCGGCACGCCGGGCCGGCGCGGCGCAGGCCACTCTGGACGCGGAACGGGCGGCGATCCTGCAAGCGGTCGGCTGCTACACCGAAGCCCACTCCTTGCTGCGGAGCGCAGCCCTCCACCAGTCCGACTTCACGATGCTGTCGGCTCTCGCCGTGCTCCAGGCGGAACGCGGCGAGACCGCCGAGGCGGAGCACGTGTTCGACGAGGCGCGCGCCGCCTACCGGGGTGTCTCGCCCTTCCCGCTCGCCCAACTGGACTTCCGCCGCGGGGTGATGTGGCTGCGCGAAGGTGACCTGCCCACGGCTCGGTCCTGGTTCGACGCGGCCCGGCGCCGCGTGCCGGGCTACGCACCGGCGACCGGCCATCTCGCCGAGGTCGACCTGCTCCTGGGTGACCCCGAGACCGCTGTGACCCGTCTGCGCCCGCTGGCGGAGACGAGCGACGACCCCGAGTACATCGCCCACCTCGCGCTTACCCTGCGAGCGGCAGGCCGCCACCAGGAGGTCCAACCGTGGCGGGACCGGGCAGCGAGACGCTACGAGGAACTGGTGACGCGCCACCCGGAGGCGTATGCCGACCACGCCGCCGACTTCTGGCTCATGGTCGGAGGTGATGTCGACCGAGGGCTCCAACTCGCCCTGCAGACCATGGTCATGCGGCAGACAAGCCGCTCGTACGCGCTGGTCCGGCGCGCCCGCGAGGCTAGCGGCAGGCTGACAGATGCCTCCGGATCAAGAAGCCCTGCGACTAGCATGTGAGGCAACTTGTCTCACACGAAGGGCGGCGCATGCAGGAGGAACGAGTCGATCCACGCCAGGTGCGCAGCCGCGAGGCCATGGTGGCCGCGGCCACCACGCTGCTCACCGAGGGCGGCCTGGAGGCCGTCACGCACCAAGCGGTTGCCACCCGAGCCGGGGTCGGCCGGGCCACGGTGTACCGCCACTGGCCCGACGTGCTCGGTCTCCGTCTGGCGGCGCTGCAGGCTGGTATGCCACCCCTGTCACCGGCGCCCGAGGACGTGCGGGCGGCGTCAGGTGATGAGCCGCGCGCCGAGCTGGTCCATTACCTGCGCCAGCTCGGCGAGCGGCTCGACGACGCCCAGGCCGGGGCGGTTCTCGCCGCCGTACTGGGCGGGGCACAGTACGACGACGGGATGCAGCACCTCCGACAGACACTGCTGACCCAGATTGTGGACGCCCTGCGGCCCGCCATCACTGCGGCCGTCAACCGGGGGCGGCTGCGCGATGACGTCACGGCCGAGACGTTCGCCATGACGGCTGTCGGCCCACTCGTCTACCAGCGTTTTCTTGTGGGCGCCCGGCTCGGTCACGACACGGTGGATGCGGTGGTGGATGCGGCACTACGGGCGTGGGCGCCGTAGCGATTCCGGTTCGACCCCACTACATTGACGGCTCGCTCCCGTGGAATGGGCGGCGGTCGTCCTGTGCGCCGGCGGCCCCCTCGGGACAGTCGGCGCACAAGCCGTGACAGGAGGCGCGCTCCTGCTCGCGCTCGTGGCCTTCCTGGCCGACCGGGGACGAGGCGTCTGGATCGTCGACCGAGCCCACGATCCTCAGAAGCCGTATCCCAACCGAACGTGATCCCTTGATTCCTGCTGGTCAGGCATGGTTTCGCTTGGGTTGAGGGAGGCATCGCGACGTCTTGTGTCCGCTGCATGGTCGAGGGGGGCGCGGTGGCATCGGTGCTGGGAATGCTGGAGGAGCGAGAGTCGGCAGCCTGCGTTCGGGTGGAGGGCTAACGAAGTGGAGCCGGTTCTCGATGGTCCACTGCGAGCGCACGATCTTCGCGAGACGCTCGGGGGATGCCTGGTGGCTGGTGAGGTCGGTCAGCAAGTAGACCCTCTCGCGGGTGCGTCTGCCCCTCTTCACGCAGGTCCGGTGGCGGACGATCTGCGCGGCGTGCGGGAAGTCGATGCCGAGGGCGGTGACGTCAGGACCTGTACCGTCCGGGTCTCCAACCGCCCGTTGCCGTTGGACCGGTCGTAGAACTTCGCCGTCGCCTTGTCCCAGGGCAGTGTCTTGAGCTGCGCATGAGGGATCGGCTGGTTCTTCTTGACGGGGAAGGCATAGTGCGCGTCCTTCTGCTCGACGAGGAAGTGGGCGTGTGCGCGCTGGGTGTGCAGGGCGTCGGCGGTCACCTCACGCCGGTCAGGTTGTAGGGCTCTAACGGGGCCGCGAAGCAGGTGATTTCGTTGGTCTTGTCCGGCACTCGCAGCTGGGTGACGGCCGTCATGGCACAGGTCACAGCGGCCGGCAGATGTGCGGCCGGGCTGTCGCCGCTGCACGAGCCGCGGGTGCTCTTGCCGTCCACGGCCGGGGTGTCGGACCCGGCCGGGTCGGCGCCGAGCAGGTCGGCCAGGCCGCCGGGACAGGTGGTGTTGATGATCCGGCGGACGGTCGCCGGGCTCGGCGCAACGCGGACGGCGAACACGCTGGTGGTGCGGGCACCGAGCCGGGCGAGAGCCCCCTGCGGAGCGTTCTTGGCCCACTGGCCGATCACGGCGAACGAGGGGCCCGACCAGTACGGCCGAGCACGCGATCAGCAGCACGCTCACGAACGGGTGACGCTTCCCGCGCCGGTGCCGCGGATCAGCCAGTGTGGCCAGCCGCTGCGGCAGTCCCGACAGTGCGCGGTGCTGACGCGAGGGCGACTTGATCTGGCAGATCGCACCGACGTGCGTACGACACCGGCGCCGGCGAGGGAGCGGTCCCCGCCGGCGCGCCGGTGAGGGTGCGCCGCACCGTCACCGAGCGGCTGGAGCCCCGAGAGTCCGCTTGAGGAAGGCGATCTGGTCGGGAACCACCTGGTCGAAGCCCTCCCCGACGTAGGGGTCCCAATGGCCGCCGGGGTAGGCGAGCAGCTTGCCGTGCGGAGCCGCGGCCGCGAGAGCGGCAGCGGGGCCCGGCGGCGTGAGGTCGTCGTGGTCCATCACCTGGACCAGCAGGGGGCAGGTGAGCCGGGGGGCGGCCGCGACGGCGCGGAAGAAGGGCAGCGACAGGATCACGCGCGCGCTGACCTCGTTGTCGTAGGGCACTTCCGCCGGAAGGAGGCGCAGCATTCCCTCGTAGGCGTCCGGAGTGGCCAGCACGGCGCCCTGCTCACCGCGGCGGCCCACGGCCTTCACGGTGTACGGCTCACGGCCGAGGCGAGCCCCGAGGGCGTCCCGGACGCCCGCCACGCCCAGGCCCAGCACATGGGTCGCCGACCTCTTCACCATGTGCACCAGCGCGGCCCGGCCGTCGGCGAGGGGCGCCTGCGACACCACTGCGGCGATGCTCGGGTCCTCCGCGGCGACCAGCACCACGGTGCCGCCGGACATGGAGCTGCCCCACACAGCGACACGCCTGGAGTCGACCTCAGGACGGGACCTCGCCGCGGAGACGGCGGCGTGATAGTCGGCGACCAGCCGCTTGATCTCGAGCAGGTTGCGCGGACGCCCGCTGGACTCGCCGAAGGACCGGTAGTCGAAGACCAGGGCGCCGAGCCCCTCGGCGGCGAACCGCTCGGCGTAGGCTGCGAGCCGCATCTCCTTGATGCCGCCGAAACCGTGCGCCAGGACGACGCAGGGGGCGGGTCCGTCGACGCCTTCGGGGGCGTACCACCAGGCGTCCAGTTCGTCTCCGTCGATCGGGATCCGTATGGGCAGACGTTCACCCATGGGCTTCCTCCTTACTGTGTGTCAGTTCACGGGCCCGGTAGCCCGGTTGGACATCAAGTCGAGTGCGATGTCCACGATCATGTCCTCCTGGCCTCCCACCAGGCCGCGCCGGCCGACTTCCAGCAGAAGGGTGCGGGCGTCGACGCCGTAGCGCTCGGCGGCGATCTCCGCGTGGCGCAGGAAGGAGGAGTAGACGCCGCCGTAGCCGAGGGTGAGCGTCTCGCGGTCGACCTGTACGGGGCGGTCGCGCAGAGGGCGGACCAGGTCGTCGGCAGCGTCCTGGAGGGCGAACAGGTCGCAGCCGTGCTTCCAGCCCTGGATGTTCGCCACGGCGATGAACGCCTCGATCGGGCAGTTTCCGGCACCCGCTCCTTGTCCGGCCAGGGAGGCGTCGACGCGGGTGACGCCCTCCTCGACGGCGACGACACTGTTGGCGACCGATAGGGAGAGGTTCTCGTGCGCGTGGATGCCGATCTGAGTGCTCTCGTCGAGTACGTCGCGGTAGGCGCGGACCCGTTCGCGTACGCCGTCCAGGGTGAGGCGGCCGCCGGAGTCGGTGACGTAGACGCACTGGGCGCCGTAGGACTCCATCAGCTTTGCCTGCGCGGCGAGTTGGGTCGCCTCGGCCATGTGGCTCATCATCAGGAAGCCCGAGACGTCCATGCCCAGCTCTCGCGCCTTGGCGATGTGCTGGGCCGAGATGTCGGCCTCGGTGCAGTGCGTGGCGATCCGCACCGAACGGACACCGAGGGCGTGGGCGCGCTCCAGTTCGGCGATTGTGCCGATGCCGGGGAGAAGGAGCGTGGTGAGGACGGCGTTGTCGATCGCGTCCGCCGCGGCCTCGATCCACTCCCAGTCGGTGTGGCTGCCCGGGCCGTAGTTCAGGGAGCCGCCTGCCAAGCCGTCGCCGTGGGCGACCTCGATGGCGTCGACGCCGGCCGCGTCGAGGGCGGCCGCGATGCGGGCCACGTCGGCAGGATCGATGCGGTGCCGGATGGCGTGCATGCCGTCCCGCAGGGTCACGTCCTGGATGTAGAGCTGGTGAGTCATCGGCTGGCCTCCGCGGTGACGGTGGTGCTGTGCCGGGCGATCGACTCGGCGGTGCGCAGGGCGGCCGAGGTCATGATGTCGAGGTTTCCGGCGTAGGCGGGCAGGTAGTGGGCGGCGCCCTCGACTTCGAGGAACACCGAGACACGGGTGGTCACCGGGCCCGCGCCCTCGGGGAGCAGGGTGTGCACGGGCTCGCCTTCCGCGATCGGGGTGAACTGCACCTCCTGCTTGAGGCGGTAGCCCGGCACGTACTGCGCGACCCGCGCCGCCATGTCCTTGACTGAGGCACGGATGGCGTCGTGGTCCGCGTCCCCGATGAGGCAGAAGACGGTGTCTCGCATGATCAGCGGGGGTTCGGCAGGGTTGAGGACGATGATCGCCTTGCCGCGGGCCGCGCCGCCGACGTTCTCGATGGCGTGGGAGGTGGTCTCGGTGAACTCGTCGATGTTGGCCCGGGTGCCGGGGCCCGCCGACTTCGAGGCGATGGAGGCCACGATCTCGGCGTAATGGACCGGCGTCACGGCGGAGACGGCCGCGACCATGGGGATGGTGGCCTGGCCGCCGCAGGTGACCATGTTGAGGTTGTCCGCCCCGGCCTCCAGGTGCTCGTCGAGGTTGACGGGCGGGACGACGAACGGGCCGATGGCGGCGGGGGTGAGGTCGATGAGCCGCTTTCCGAAGGGCGCGAGCCGGTGGGCGTTGGCCAGGTGGGCCTTGGCCGAGGTCGCGTCGAAGACGATCTCGATGTCGTCGAAGTGCGGCATTGCGATCAGGCCCTCGACGCCCTCGTGGGTCGTCGGGACCTTCAGTCGGGCGGCGCGGGCGAGGCCGTCGGACTCCGGGTCGATGCCCACCATGGCGGCCACTTCGAGCGTGTCCGACAGGCGGAGGATCTTGATCATCAGGTCGGTGCCGATGTTGCCCGACCCGATGATGGCGACCTTGGTCTTTGACGTCTTGGGGGAAGTCATGCGTCCCTCTTCTCGGAGAATGCGGCGGTGACCTCGCCGAGCGAGCTGATCTCGGCGCGGATCCGGGTGCCGGGCGGGGCCGGGACCATCGGGCCCAGCGCGCCGGAGAGGACGACCTGTCCGGCCCGCAACGGGTCACCCAGGTCACGGGCCGTCCGGGCGAGCCAGGCCAGCGCGTTCAGGGGGTCGCCGAGGCAGGCGGCGCCGTTGCCCTCGGAGACGAGGACGTCGTCGGCGTACAGCCGCATCACGGTCTCGCGGGGCTCGAACTCGTCCAGGGTGAGGCGGCGTTCCGCCAGCACGAACAGTCCGCTGGAAGCGTTGTCGGCGACCGTGTCGGTGAGGGAGATGTCCCAGTCGGCGATACGGCTGTCGACGATCTCCAGCGCGGCGACGGCGTAGTCGACCGCAGCGCGCACCTGCGCCGGGTCCAGGTCGCCGTCGGCCAGGTCCTCCTTGAGGACGAAGGCGATCTCCGCCTCGGCCTTGGGCTGCAGCAGCCTGCCGGAGGGGACCTCGGCCTCGGCGGAGACGTCCATGTCGGCGAAGAGCACCCCGAAGTCGGGCTGGTCGACGCCGAGTTGGCGCTGGACGGCCGGGGAGGTCAGGCCGATCTTGCGGCCGACGACGACCGCACCGCTGTCCACTCTGCTGCGGGTGAGTTCCTGCTGTACGGCGTACGCGGCGTCGATGTCCTGGGTACCGAGCAGATCGCGTACCGGGGCCACCGGCCGTCCCTCGGCGAAGGCGGCGGCGAGCCGGGCGCCCGCCAGCTCGACGGGTGTGACTGCCATGCCGGTCACCGCCCTTCCGCCGTGGTCACAGCGAATCCGGCGATCCAGGCGGGGATGGCCTCGTAGAAGCGAGACGTCACCTCGTACTTGCCGGTGGCCGCGAGGGAGGCGTACGCCGCGATCCAGGTGCGGACCTCGTGGGCGGAGCCGCCGCCCTGTGCGGCCATGTCATCGACGGTCCAGGAGTCGAACTCCGCGAGGTCGCCGCGCTCCAGGTGGTCGAGGAGGAGGTTGTCCCAGGCGGGGTTGATCGGGATCATCTTCGTCGACCCGGCGGCGTAGTCGCGGCCGGCCTGGACGACACGCTCCTCGCCCTTCGCACGCTGCTGAGGGGTGGGCGGGTTTCCCTCGATGAGCGCGTCGGCGACCCGGGGCGGTGCGCCCTCGAGCACCGGCACCGGCGGGTCGTGGGACAGACCGCCGGAGGCGACGAACAGCACCCGCTTGTCCAGGGCGGCCGCGGCCTGACCGACCGCGGTGCCGAGAGCGCGGATACGGCTGACCGGGCCGAGCGGGGTCGCCACGCCGTTGACGAAGACGGGCACCACCGGCACGCGGTCGATACCGCCGAAGAGCACCTCCAGGGGCTGCGCGAAGCCGTGGTCCACGGTCATCCGGGCCGAGACGGTGAGGTCGATGCCGCGGTCGAGCACCCCCTTGGACAGCGTCCTGGCGGCCTCGGTGTCGACCGACAGCGGCCCGTCCTGGGAACCGAAGTCGCCCACCGCGTGGGCCTCGGTGGCCAGGCAGAACGGGGGCATCTCCTTGTAGAAGAAGCCGTTGTAGTGGTCGGGCGCGTAGAGGACGACGAGCTCCGGGTCGAAGCGGCGGACGAAGGCCCTGGCGCTCTCGACGGCCTCGTCGACGCGGGCCAGAACCTCGGGCTCGGGGTCGTTCCTGCCGATCAGGGGCGAGTGCGAGAGCCCGACGACAGCTGCGGTCATGGGAGAGGGTCCTTAACTCTGGGGGGCCGGCGGGTGGATGACGAGCTTCCCGGTCAGACCGCCGTCGATCATGAGCTGGAAGCCCTTGTGGATGTCCGTGAGGGGCAGGGTGCGGTCGATCACGGGGCGGACTCCGGTGGCCTCCATCAGCCGGAGCAGTGCGACGAGCTCGCCACGGGTGCAGCCGGTGGAGCCGAGGACACGTCCCTGGAGGTAGAAGATGCGGGCCAGGTCCGCGGGCGGGTTGGCGCCGCTCGTCGCTCCCGCGATCACGACCGTGCCGCCGCGCCGCAGCGACTTCAGCGAATGGGACCAGGTCGCCTCGCCGACCGTCTCGATCACGACGTCCACCCGCTCGGGCAGCCGCTCACCGGGGGCCAGCGCGGCGCGCACCCCCCAGGTGAGGGCCTCGGCACGCTTGGCCTCGCTGCGGCTGGTGGCGTAGACGACGGCCCCGGCGGCCACCGCGAGCCGGATGGCGGCGGAGGCGACCCCGCCGCCCGCGCCCTGTACGAGCACCCGGTCGCCGGCGGTGATCCGGGCCTGGGTGAAGAGCATGCGGTAGGCGGTGCCCCAGGCGACCGGCAGGCAGGCCGCCTCGTCGAAGGACAGCCACGCGGGCTTCGGCACCAGGTTGCGGGTGGGCACGGTCAGGTACTCGGCGAAGGCCCCGTCGTGCTGTTCGGACAGCAGCGCACGGTTCGGGTCGAGCGTCTCGTCGCCCCGGCCCGCGTCCGGGTCGCCGAGCACCGGATGCACGATGACCTCGTTGCCGTCCTCGTCGTAGCCGGCCGCGTCGCAGCCGAGCACGATGGGAAGGCGCTCCGGGGGATGGCCCACGCCACGCAGCGTCCACAGGTCGTGCATGTTCAGGGAAGAGGCCACGACCCGTACCCGGGACCAGCCGGGCTTCGGGTGAGGTACCGGTACGTCGCGCAGCACCAGCCCGGACAGCGGGTCGGCGGCGCTCTGGGAGATGGCGGTTGCTGCAAGCACGCAGCCACGTTCACCCGCACCCGGAGGCAGGACCTAGCCCGTGTGCCACGGTGCAGCACACGTCCGGGCTCCTGCCGGACGGCGGCCCGTGCCCGGCCCCCTGCACTCCCCTCGGACGCCCGGCACGCCGACCAGCGCGCGGCGTGGCCGCTCGGCTTGAAACCTGCCACCCTCAGGGGGATCGTGAACATGGTCAGCAAGTCCGGCGACAAGGCCACTCAGGGCACGACAACAAGGCCACCAAGGACACGACAATGACGTCCGACGAGCCGCCCGGCCGACTCCCTCCGGCGTCGACAGGGGCCTTCCTCGGCACGGCTGCGGCCATCGCGGTCACGGACCCGGACGGCCGGGTGACGCATTGGAGCAGCGGCGCCCAGACGCTGTGGGGCTATGCCCCCGAGGAGGTCCTCGGCAAGCCTCTGGCCGACCTGTTCACCGCTGACTGGGCAGCGCTGAGGCACCGGGACGGCAGGCTGTCGGATGCTCAGGTGCGCCTCTATCCGCTGCCGTCCGACAAGCGGCCGACCGGGTGCCTGGTGATGGTCGTACCCGGGACGGACTCCCCGGACGAGTGCTCACTCAAGCGATGGATGTTCCAGGAGCAGCCCCTCGCCCTTTCGATCTTTGACCGCGAGGGACGCATACTGTTCGGCAACGAGGCCACGGAGCAGGCGACGGGCCTCTCCGAGCACGACGTCCGCGGCCGGTTCCTGGCCGAGATCCTTCAGGGCCCCGCATACGAGGAAGTCGAGCAGCGGATCCGCCGGGTTGTTGAGACCGGGAAGCCCGAATTCAGCGAGCTCTTCGTGAGGCTTCCGGGCGAGCCGAGGGCGCACCCATGGGCTCTCGACATCTTCCCGCTCACGGACGAAGCCGGCCAGGTGCAGGGGGCTGGTCTGTCGGCGTACGACTACTCCCAGCAGTACGAGTCCCGGGAGCGGCTGGCCCTCGTGAGCGAGGCCCGCACCCGCATCGGCACCAGCCTGGACGTGGTGGGCACCGCACGCGAGCTCACCGAGGTCGCCGTGCCCCGCTTCGCCGACCTCGTCAGCGTGGACCTGCTCGACCCCGTCTTCCAGGGCGATGTGCCCGCACCTGTCCTGTCCGGTCCCGTCCCGCTGCGCCGGGCGGCATACAGGGCGGCGTCCGCGACGTCCGCAGAGCATCCGGCCCCGGACGAGATCAGCAACCATGTTGCTTCTTCGCCGATCGCCCGGTGTCTGGCCAGCGGCCGGGCGGCACGGCACCACGTCGACGACTCCCAGGTCGTCCGCTGGTTCGCCGACGACCCTGTCCAGGCGGCGCAGGCCCGCGCGTGCGGAGTGCATTCGCTGATCGCGGTACCCATCCGCGCCCGTGGCACCACCCTCGGAGCAGTCATGTTCGTCAGATGCTCCTCTCGCGAGCCGTTCGGCCCTGACGATCTGGCCGTCACTGAGGACCTGGTCGCGCGGGCCGCGGTCTGCCTGGACAACGCCCGCCGGTTCACCCGCGAACGCGGCATCTCGCTGGCGCTGCAACGCAACCTGCTGCCGCACGGCCCGATCACGCACCCTGCCGTGGAGACGGCTTCCCGTTATCTCCCTGCGGGCGGCGGCGTGCAGGCGGGCGGCGATTGGTACGACGTGATCCCGCTGCCCGGCGCCCGCGTCGGCCTGGTCGTCGGCGATGTCGTCGGCCACGGGATCAACGCCTCAGCCACCATGGGCCGCCTTCGTACGGCGGTGCGCACCCTCGCCGACATCGACCTCCCGCCCGACGAGCTCCTCACCCACCTCGACGACATCGTCACCTACACCGAGGACGACACCGTCGCCACCGGTGAGATCCCCGGCGCCATCGGAGCCGGTTGCCTGTACGCGGTCTACGACCCCCTCTCCGGCATCTGCTCCCTTGCCCGGGCCGGCCATCCCCCGCCGGTTCTGGTACACCCGGACGGCACCAGCACGGTCATCGACCTGCCCGCCGGCCCGCCTCTGGGGCTGGGCAGCCTGCCCTTCGAGGCGGCCGAGGTCACCGTGCCCGAAGGAAGCCTGCTCGCCCTGTTCACCGACGGCCTCCTCTCGGCCGGCAATCGCGACATCGACGAGGGACTCGACGCCCTGCGCCACACTCTGGCCCGGCCCGCGTCCTCGCTTGCAGCGCTGTGCGACACCGTCCTGGGCACCCTGAGCCCCGAAGCGCGCACCGACGACATCGCCCTGCTCCTGGTCCGCACCCGTCTCTTCGGCGAGGACCGCGTCGCCTCCTGGGACGTTCCCGTCGATCCCGCGGTCGTCGCCGAGACCCGCCGCCGCGCCTGCGACCGGTTGGTCGCATGGGGCCTGGAGGAAGCCGCGTTCGTCACGGAACTGGTCATCAGCGAGCTGGTGACGAACGCCATCCGGTACGCCAGCGGCCCGATCCGCCTCAGGCTGATCAAGGACGAGGCACTGATCTGCGAAGTCTCCGACGGCAGCAGCACCAGTCCGCACCTCCGCCGGGCCCGGGTGTTCGACGAGGGCGGCCGCGGCCTGTTCATGGTCGCCGAGCTCACCCGAAGGTGGGGTACGCGCTACACCCGCACCGGCAAGACCATCTGGGCCGAGCTTGCTCCTCTCCATCTCTCCACGCGGTGAGGCGGTGGTCAGTGCCTGTTCCTGAGGCCGACATGACATGTCGGTTGGTCGTGACGTGTCAGCGAACGGCTCGTTGGCCCGTTATGGACACGGTGGTCGAGCGGTTGCGGGGCGAAGCTCGTGCGGACGTACGGACGGTGCGATCACGCCCTGGGGTCTCATCAGAAATCCGATCCTGAGCGGTGTGTGCCGCACTTCCCGCCGAAGGCATGCAAGGTGAGGAGCGGGTGTGCCTGCATCCTGTTCCTCCCGGCCGACGAGGTCTGCGACCCGAAGGTCAGCGGGTGTGAGTAGTTGAGATACAGGGAATCCCCGCGAGAACGATCATGGGCAGGCCTCGGCGTCACTGCCGATCCCTCGGCATGCCAGGGTTCACCCGTCCGACTTTCGTCTCGCACCACGTTTGATGCCACGCCAGGTCGGCCTGGCTAGGAGAGTCGGCGCCCCCCCAAGCTGGCCTTTTGCCCGTCGGGTCAATGCGCCAACCATGACGGCACCGAGACAGTCCGCAGAACGTGCGTGCGTACCGCCTCGGCAAGCTGAACTTCGGCCTCCTGAGTCATGACACTCGGGTTAGTGACCTCCGGGCAGCCGGTCGACGATCTCGCGGGCGGCAGGGCTGAGTTCGGGGTCGAGGGTGAGGCGTTGTCCGTTGACGTCGATCGTGGCGGAGCGGGCGACGCGTAGGGTTTGGACGAGCTTCTTGATCGTGACGCCGGTGCGGTTCTGCAACAGGCGGCTGACGGCCAGGGCGGCGAACACGACGGTCAGGTGGGTTTCGATCGAGTCGCGCTGGTGGTGGAAGACCGGCCGGGCGCGCAGGTCGGACCAGTACCGCGACCTGCGCGACGCCATACGAGCGACCTCACGCCGAACCCAGCCGGAGCAGACATAGACCCACACAAGCGGAGCGCACCTTCGCGGATCAGAAAGGTACGCCCGCCTGCAGGCAACTCCATAGAGGATCGTGTCAGGAGGTTCGGTGGTCCTCGGTTACGAACCTTGCCATGACCCGACCATCTGCAAGGCGGTCCGCGTGCAGATCGCGTCTGCCTCAGGCGCGAAGTCGGCTGTCAGCACGAGGGCGGTGCGGGCCAGGTGCCGGGCCAGGCACCCGGCTGCGGCCGCCGGATCCCGCGCCACCATCGCTTCGGCGATCTTCTCGTGCTCGGAGTTCCGCGACGCCCACTCGCGAGGCTGCGAGGACAGCACGGACACCCGCCGGTAGCGCTCGGCGCGGTCCATCAGGCTCGCGATCATCTGCGCCTGCGACGGGCTCGTGAGTGCCACGATCCGACGGTGGAACTCGACGTGGGCGGCATCCCAGGCCGGCAGGTCGTCGTTCTCGACCGCCGCTGCCAGCCTGGCCACGTTGTCCGCCAGGGCCGCATGATCCGCACTCGTCATGCGCTGGGTCGTCACGGCAACCGCCGTGGATTCCAGAAGCACCCGGCTGCTGTAGACCGCGTCAAGATCCTCAATCTCGAGCGGCGGGACACGCGCACGGCGATTGCGCTCGGTTATCAGCAGCCCCTCGGCCTCGAGTAGCCGGATCGCTTCCCGGACAGGCGTGGTACTGACGCCCAGCTGCCGGGCCAGCGCGACCTGAGACAGCACCGAGCCGGGCTCAAGCGCACCCTGCAGGATCATCGTGCGGAGCCGGTTCCCGACTTCCGCGGTGGCCTGCGAGACGTTTGCGCCCGTATGCACCGGGCCGCCGGATGGCGACTGGCGCACCGCGGTCGGCTCGGCCGCGTCATCCGCCTCGCCCTGTAAAGCCCTCATGTCCAATCCTGCCTATTGAGTTGACGGCCCCTGGCACCGAGGCGGCGGAATCGGCCGACGCTAGCGCTCATGGTGACTCCGCTCACGGTACGGTGACGAACGGCGCGCGGTCGATGAACACCTGAAGACTGCTGATGACGTGCGCGTCGTGCCGGATGACCGCCATTGTGGGCACGGTCTCGACCCGGCCGTCCGGGAATGTGAACCGCTCCTGGAATTGGATCATGACGTGGCCGTGCGCATCCCAGACGTTGCGGAAGGTGTGCTGCATCGCGTGCGTCTCGTGCGCGGCCCGCAGCGCCTGGACCGCAGCCGCCTTACCGTGCAGCGGCGGAAGCGCACCGAACGTCAGGGTGAGGTCCTCGGCGAAGTCCTTGCTGTACCCCTCGAGATCGCCGGCGTCGACCAAGGCATAGTGGTCGACGAGCCAGCCGGGCACCTCGGGGCGCAGGGTCAGGATCTCGGCGACATCGGTGGTTGCGGTCATGAACTTCTCCGGGCACCTTTCCACTCTAATGCCAGCAACATCAGGAATTACGCCGGTGGATCCATGCTCAGGCATGAACGCTCTGGTGTTCCAGAGCGAGCAGGGATTCGAGTTCCTCGCGCCGAGGGCGCTTGTGGAAACGGCCGCCCTGCATGATGTGCGTGATCCTGTCGCGGTCACGCAGGATACCGATGTCCTGCAGCGGATCGCCGTCCACCAGCAGCAGGTCGGCGAGGTAGCCTTCGCGGACCAGCCCGAGTTCGTCGCCCATGCCCATCAGCTGGCCGCCGTACATCGTGGCTGCCCGCAGGGCTTCGGCAGGGCTGAAGCCGTACAGTTCCACGAAATACTGCAGGTCGCGGGCGTTGGCTCCGTTCGGGTTCCACGGAAAACCGTAGTCGCCTCCGGGCAGTACCCGGATACCGCGGCGCCGCATCTCGGGGATGACCGTACTCCACCGTTCGAGCGTTTCCAGCATGCCCTTCTCGGCAATGACCGTGGCGTCCATGCCGAACTGCGCTGCCTCGTAAGCGCCGGTGTAGACCACTCCCACCGCCGGTGCGACGAAGACGCGGTCCTTGGCTTCTTCGAGCAGGTCCAGGGCCTCCTCGTCGGCGTGCGTGCAGTGGTAGATGGCGCGGAAGCCGTTCTGCACCGCCTGCTTGACCGACGCGGCGGCGTGCGCGTGACAGGCCAGCCAGACACCGGACTCGCGGGCCTGCTCTCCGGCCGCTTTCACCTCCTCGTCGGTGTACAGCAGTTGATGGGAGCCGCCGGGCACGAATGCGTCGTCGCTGGACAGCAGGAACTTGATCGTATCGACACCGTTGGCCGCCCATTTGCGGACGTATGCCCGTACCGCCTCCGGGCCGCGGCCGTGGTCGTCCGGATCGTGTACGTCGGGCACGGCGACGTCGCCTTCCGGTGCGCGCTCGATACATGACGCGCGCAGCCGCGGACCGGGCAGCCAGCCGCCGTTGATCTCCGCGCGCAGCGCGATCTCGAACCTGCCGCCGAGCGATCCGGCCGAGTACGCGCTGGTGAACCCGGCATCCAGCAGGGTCTTGGCGTTGTGGGCGGTGACCAGCAGGTGTTCTTCCGCCGGGAGTTCCATGGTGGGGATCAGCCGGTCCACCGACGACGGCCACGACAGGTGGGCGTGCGCCTCGATGAGACCGGGCAGCAGGGTCTTGCCCGCCGCGTCGACGACCTCGGCGCCCTCCCGGTTCACCTGGCCCGAACCGGCGGCGACCTGTGTGACCCGGTCGCCCTCCACGCGCACCTCCCCGCCGAAAGGCTCGCCCCCGGCGCCGTCGAAGATCCTCGCGTTGATAAAGACAGTTGTCATTTTCCCTGCTCCTCAATTGCTCGGTCCGCAGTGCGGCACCGGGAAGCGCCGAGGCGCTTTTCTGCGAAATTCCGCACGGACGCGACGAGCGGTGCGGTGTCGTCCATGCCGAGCCATCCGTGCTCGGCGCCGGGCACGGTGATGAGCTCGACCTCGGCTCCTGCCCGGGTCAGTGCCGCGGCCAGCGCCTGGCTCTGCGTGACGGGTACCAGTGAGTCCGCGGTGCCGTGCATGATCAGGAACGGCGGCGCGTCCGGCCCGACGTGGCTGACCGGGCTCGCCGCGCGCGCCTCGGCCAGGCGCTCGCCGATCGGGCCGCCGATCAGCTGAGCCTCGCGCAGGTGCGGGTCGGCCGGGTCGCACATCGCCGGAAGGTCGGCCGGCCCGAACCAGTCCACGACGCCCGCGACCGCCGGCCGCGGTTCCGTGGCCGCGGCATGCGGTTCCCCGGCAGCATCCCGAGCGCCAAGGCCGGCCAGCGCGGCGAGATGAGCCCCGGCCGACTCACCCCAGAGCAGCACGCTGGAGGTGTCCAGGCCAAGCTCGCTCCCCCGGGCGGCCAGCCAGCTCAGGGCGGCGTAGACGTCCCTCAGCTGGGCGGGGAAGATCGCCTCGGCGCTGAGCCGGTAGTCGATGCACGCCAGCGCCAGGCCGGCCTCGGTGAACGTGGAGACGGCGAACGGGAAGCGCCGCCGTGACCCTCTCATCCAGCCGCCCCCGTGCACGTAGACGACAAGGCCGGCCGGGCCCGCTGTCGCGGGAAGGTGCACGTCCATCAGAAGGGGCCGATAGCCCTCCCACGCCGCGAACTCGATGTCGCTGTAGGAGCGGGTACCCGGATGCAGTAGCTGTGGTGCCGGAAGGGGCTGTTTGGCGGGATCCGGCTGGACCGCCTGCCGCAGCTGTGCGAGCAGCGCTGGACTGAGCATGGTCAGTTCCTCCCCGGCTGCGTGCCGTGTTCCCGCGCCGCGGTCGCGGCACCGGTCATGTCGTGGAGCATCTCGCCCAGGCCCTCGATCCGGCTGGCGAGCCGGTCGCCCGCACGTAGGTAGCGCTGCGGCGTGCGACCGATTGCCACCCCTGCCGGCGTTCCGGTGAAGATGATGTCCCCCTCCAGCAGCGGGAGGATCCGCGACAGCCTGGCCATGATCTCCCCGACGCTGAAAAGCATCGACGCCGTCCGGTCCCGCTGCATCACCTCGCCGTTGACCGAGCACTCGATCGCCAGGTCGTCCGGGTCGGGAACCTCGCGGACGTCGGCCACATACGGCCCGATCGGGCTGAACCCGGGAGAGGACTTGCTCAGGCTGAACTGCGGCTGGGAGCCCGCGAACTGGCGCGTGCGGTCAGACAGGTCCTGTCCGATCGTGAGCCCGGCCACGTACTTCCAGCCGTCTTCGGCCTCGATCTGCCAGGCGGCCCGGCCGATGACAACGACGAGCTCCACCTCCCAGTCCACCGCGGCGGACGGCAGCGCGACAGTGCCCCGGGGACCGGCGAGACTGGTGACGAACTTGGTGAAGACCATCGGCTCACGCGGAGGCTCCACCCTGGCTTCGGCCGCATGCTCAAGGTAATTGAGACCGATGGCGAAGATCTGCCGCGGCCGCGGCACTGGCGGCAGCAGTTCGCTTGCCCGGTAAGGCCGGCCGTTGCCAAGGCTGCTTCCCGCGGCCCAGTCCGAGACTTCCTGCCACCGGGCGAAAACCGCCTGGGGGTCAGCAGGGAAACGGCCATCGCTCGCCTGTGCGATATCGAAGCAGAGGCCGCCCTCGACCAGGTGCGCGCGGTGCTCGATATTAGCGACCTTCACTGGCCACGTCCCTTTCCCGTGAACCGGTGGCTCCCGCCTCCTGCCCGGCCGGCCCGACCGACGTCTCGGCAGGCGACGGGATGTCCACTGAACCGGTGGCTCCCGCCTCCCGCCCGGCCGGCCCGACCGCCGTCTCGGCACGCGACGGGAGGTCCGCGCCCGCCACCCGGCTCGCACCGCGCAGTGTCACCACGGCGAGCAAGCCGGCGATCACGGCCGCCACGCCGCACACCGCGAAGCCGAGGGAGTAGCCGGAACCGAGCGCTGCCATGGCGATGGGTGCGGCCTGGCCGGGGGGACTGTTCGGCGGCACCGAATTCACGGCAAGCGGACCGCCGGCCTGGGCGACCGCTCCGGCGGCGGCCTTGAGCCCGGGAGGCAGAGCGGAATCCTCCAGGTGCCTGCCGAACAGCGAAGACGCGCGGCTGAGCGCGACCGCGCCGACGATCGCCGGTCCCAGCGTGAGACCGAGGTCCCGCAGCATGCTGATCGCCCCGCTGGCCATGCCCGCCAGGTGCGCCGGCACGCTGTTCACCGCGACCGCGCTGATCGAGGCGATCAACAGCGCAGCGCCGACGCCCACGATGATCTGTGGCGCCAAGACCGCAACCACCGACCGGTTGGTGATACTCAGGGCCGCCATCCAGAACGCCCCGACGGCGATGAGAAGCGCGCCGCTGCAAAGAACGACGCGCGGCCTGGCTCGCTCCAGCAAGCGCGCGGTGACCGGGGCTTGCACCACCATGACGCCGTTGGCTGCCAGGAACGGAACGGCCAGGAGGATCGGGCTGAGGTGCTGGATCACACCCAGACGGAAGCTCGTTGCGTACGCGAAGCCGAGGAAGGAGAACATGCCGACCACCCCGACGACCGACACCGCCGCGAAGTCGCGGTTACGGAAAAGCCCGAGCTGGAGCAACGGCGACCGCACCCTGGACTCGGCGAACAGGAAGAGCACCAGGAACACGGCTGCCGTCACGAATGCGGTGACCACTCGAGGTGAGGACCAGCCGTCGCTCGGGCCCTGGATTACGCCGTAGAGCAACGCGGACAGCCCGATCACGATGGTGACCTGGCCGGCCCAGTCGAGCGAGCGTCCCTGCGGCGCGTTCGAGTCCTGGGCGAAGCGAGAGATGATCACGCCGATCACCGCGAGCGCCGCCACGGAGTAGAACGACAACGGCAGCGACCCGTAGGTCGCGGTGAGCCCGCCGAGAAGAGGAGCGAGGCCGCCGCCGATGGCCATGGCCGCGCCCCACACCGCGATCCCTCGCGCGCGCTCTCGCAGGGTGCTTGTTCCGGCTGCCACCATGGCGAGCGTGCTGGGGAAGATCGCGGCCGCGGCGATGCCCGACAGAAGCTGCCCGGCCAGCAGCGGGATGGAATCGTGGGCGAGCGCCGAGATCAACTCGCCGACCGCCAGCAGAGCGGCGCCGCCCGTCAGCAGGCGCTTGCGGCCGAACAGGTCGCCGAGCACGCCGAAGGTCAGCTCGAGCACCGTGATCGGAAGCAGCAAGACGTCGGTGACCCAGGTGACCTGGGATCCCGTCAAGTGGAGGTTCTGCTGCAATGCTCCGCTCAGGGTGGCGGGCATGGCGATGGCGAGCTGGGCCAGGCACACGCCGACGCAAACCGCGATGAGCGTGGCTGTGCGCATCCCTCCGGCCGAAGCCGGGGCTGCGCTCCTATCAGGGACGGACATGCTTGACTCCATTGTCAGGGTATGCAGATGCGAAAGGGGACAGTCCTCTTGCTTCGCTTCGGACACAGTCAGTCCGGGTTGTCGCCCGCGGGGCGCTGTCGCGTCACTGAAGGTCGGGCAGGAACTCCGGCACGGTGCTGGCCCGGGGATCGGACGCCGCCCTGAGGATGGGGAACACCTCGGCGCCCATTTCCGCTTCGTACGCGCCGATCGCCTCCAGCAGCGGCACCTGTCCGCGAGCCGCCTGGGTCAGGGCCCGGGCCAGGGACGCGGCATCCCGCAACGCGAGGTTGCCACCGGTACCGTAGGCGGGCGGCATGGCGTGGATGGCGTCGCCGAGCAGGGTGACCCGCGAGGCCGGCCACGGCTCGGCCTGCTCCAGGTGACGTACCGTCACTGGAATGATCGTCGCCGGATCGGCCCGCTCCACCAGCCCTGACATGACCGGATGCCAGTCGTCGACGACCGCCCGCATGACGTTGTGCCGTGCATCCGCGCTCGCGCTCCAGAGCTCCGCGTCCCCGGGGAACACATCGCTGCCGGGCGGGGTGAACAGGCCCGTCATGAGATAGGGGCCGACCGGGTCGATCTCGGCGCCGGGTGCGAGATCGGCGACCGCCTCGGCGATCGGCCGCCGGGGCCGGTACGCGCCGCAGACCAGCAGGGTTCCCTTCGGGTCGGAGATCATGGCGAACCCGTCAAAGAGACCGGCAGGCAAGGTCGCCACCATCTCGTCGGTCAACGGCGCGAGCGCATAGAGGCCGCGGAGCCCGCTGTCCACAACCGGCACGTCAGGCAGAAGCTGTCGTCGGATGACGGAGTTGATGCCGTCCGCGGCGACGAGGACATCCCCGGTCACGGACGAACCGTCTGCGAGCAGCAGCCGCACGCCGTCGCCATCGGCCGTGAACCCGGTAGCGGTGCGGCCGAGGTGCAGAACGTCCTTCAGGCCGACCATCATGATCTGCCGCAGAGTGCGCCGGTTGACCGCTGTGTGGGGGCGAACGGGGTCATTGGGCGGATCCAGGTGAGGGCGCGTGCCCACTTCGTTGCCCAGGCGGTCGAAGTGAACCATGAGCGCTCGCCGCGGGGTGGCCGTCGAGGTCTGCGCGTACAGCTCATACAAGGGCTCGGGCAGACACTGCTGCAGGGCCCGGCCGCCGTCGCTG
Source organism: Streptomyces sp. TLI_185 (assembly GCF_003814765.1). NCBI lineage: Bacteria > Bacillati > Actinomycetota > Actinomycetes > Kitasatosporales > Streptomycetaceae > Streptomyces > Streptomyces sp. TLI_185. The sequence goes on along the minus strand of NZ_RKRB01000001.1, from coordinate 9,488,280 downwards.
TTCATGTGCAGGCGGTAGCCGCTGCGCACGACCTCCGGCGCGCTCTCGTAGACGGCGCAGCTGACGCCGCTTTTGCGCAGACCCTGCGCCAGGCAGAGCCCTCCGATGCCGCCGCCGACGATCAGCACGTGCAATGACTTAGCCGCGTAACCCGCGGTTCCCTTCCCGGGTGCAGTGCTCACGTCCACCTCCTCGTAGTACGTGAGGTGGATCATATAGCCTTAGAAACCAAAGTCCATAGAGTTTGGCCATCGATTACGCACGCAGGGCAACAACGGGGAGGGGACTTCGATGCTGCACCCGACCGCCTCGCTCGACCGTGACGGCGCACCCGGTAGGGAGCTGAAGGTGGCCTCACCGCGCGCCGCGACCACCTTGCCCGGAGATCGACCACAGTGCTTTCTGCGCCAAGAGTTACGCAGTGGACCTGCGCTTCCACAGGCGGCCGGGCCGGCGGGCGCGCCGGAAGAGCTGCACGGGTACGCGCGCGCCGCCCTCCCGGCGATCCTCGCCGACGGCGGCCCCGCTCCCCCGCTGAAGACGCCGGCCCCGAGGGCGCCCTCCCCGGAACTCTATAGACTTTCCCTCCCCGTGTTCGCTTTCCCCGCCGTTGTGCACATTGGAGGCACCACATGACGATCCCTCGCTACGTGCTGGCCAGCATGGAATCTGGAGGCAGCCCCGAGGCAGCCGTCGTATACGACGACACCGTGTACGGACTTCCCGGCGGTCCCTCGATGCGGACGGTGCTGGACGACTGGCCCGGGTGGACGGGACAGATCGAGTCCGCCATCGGGGCGGGCCGCCTGGGCCGGGGCGTTCCGGTGCGGGACGTGCAGCTCACAGCCCCGCTTCCGGAGCCCCGCAACCTCTACATGTGCGGCGCCAACTATGCCGATCACGCCCGCGAGATGCGCGGGCTTGCCCGCGACGCCCCGATCGCGCGCCCGCTCCACGGCCCGTTCTTCTTCCTCAAGCCGACCTCAACCGTCGTGGGTCCGGACAGCGCCGTCGCGCTGCCGCACGGCATCGAGCGCCTGGACTGGGAAGTGGAGCTCGCCGCGGTCATCGGCACCTCGGCGCGCAACCTGCCCGAGCAGCACGCCCTCGACTGCGTGGCCGGCTACACAGTGATCAACGACGTGTCCGTACGCGACCGGTTCAAGCGCGAGCCGGCTCCCGAGCCGCCGATGGCGTTCGACTGGTTCACTCAGAAGGGTTGGGCCACTACCTGCCCGATGGGGCCATGGCTCGTGCCGTCGAAGTTCTGCGCCAACCCTGGCGACCTCAAGATGACACTGATGGTCAACGGCCTCGTCAAGCAGAACTCCACGACAGCCGAGATGATCTTCGACCTGAAGGCGCAGATCGCGTTTCTCAGCCGGATCGTCCAGCTTCTGCCGGGTGACGTCATCGCGACGGGAACCCCCGCCGGCGTAGGCGCCGGCGACAAGAACTCCCGCTATCTGCAGCCCGGGGACGAGATGGTGGCCGAGGTCGAGGGCATCGGAACCTTGCGCAACCGGATCGAACGGGAACAGTTGAACGCCGCCGGCTGAGTATTCCCTCGGACGCGTTCGTGTACGGCGCGCTGCCCTAGCGCGCCGTAACGGACGTCCGCGCGAAAACGCGGCCTGCGCTCACGCCGGCTTACTGCCCGACCTGCAGGATCACCCAACTGCGCAATGTCGTCGAGCGGTTGACGCAAGCCGGGTACTGGCGGCCGGGCGACCCGGAGATCCTCATCGTGATGGACGCCGGCTACGACGTCGCCTACCTCACCCACGCCCTGGCCGACCTGCCGGTGATGCTGCTCGGGCGCCTGCGCTCGGACCGGGTCATGCTCCGTGCCCCGGGCCCGGCCCGTTCCGGCCCCAAGGGCGGGCGGCCCCGCCGGCACGGCGGAGTCCTCACCTTCGCCAAACCCGACAGCTGGCACCAGCCCGACCTCACCACAGCCACGCACACCACCCGCTACGGCACGGCCGAGGCGGGTGGCCTGGGACCGCATGCACCCCAGGCCCACCCACCGAGGCCCCTGGCTGGACCACGCCAAAGAAGAACTGCCCATCCTGCACGGCACATTGATCCGCCTCCCGGTCGAGCGCCTGCCGGGCGACCGCGACCCGAAACCGGTCTGGCTGTGGTGCTCCGCCACCGCCGCAACACCGGTGGACGTGGACCGCTGGTGGCAGTCCTTCCTCCGCAGATTCGACCTGGAGCACACCTTGAGGCTCCTGAAGCAGACGCTCGGCTGGACGGCATCGAAGATCCGCCACGCCGACAGCGCCGATCTGTGGACCTGGCTCATCATCGCCGCCCACACCCAGCTCCGCCTCGCCCGCCCCCTCGCCGAGGACCTGCGTCGTCTTTGGGAGCGACCCGCCGCACCCCGCCGCCTCACCCCCGCCCGCGTCCGCCGGGGGTTTCGCAACATCCGCGCGACGGCGGCCCGTCCGTCGGCCGCACCGAAACCGTCCAAGCCGGGCCCGGGACGACCTCCCGGCTCGAAGAACAGGCAGCGCGCCACACGTCACGACGTCGGCAAAACGGCCAAACCTGCCGAATCGATCAAGGAATGCCAAGCCCGCCGAGGATAAACGCCAAGCTCAGTGGGGCATGTCGTCGAGGGCGGTGGACATGTCGGCGAGGTCCGGCGGTTCGGCGGCGAACAGGACCACGCTGGCGTCGGGCAGGTCGGCCTCGGTGACCCGGAGGAGTCCGCCCGCCTCAAGGGCGGCCTGGGTGACGGTGTCGCTCTCGTCCGGTGCGGCGACGATGCGGCGGCAGCGGGGGTCGGCGAGGAAGAGTGCGGGGACGAGGGCGCACAGCAGTTTCGCGGCAAGCGCCGGGCCGGACGGCCCGTGGTCGGGGAGGACCAGGCCCAGGGCAAGGTCGTGGGTGCCGTACGGATAGCAGCTGTGCAGCGGGTGGTGCGCGACGCGGTGGACGCGCAGGAGCAGCGTCGGACCGCCCTGGGCCTCGGTGACGGCGTACGTGCGCGCCGTCTGCGGGGTTACCGTGGCGGGCTCGTCGAGCTGGCGCAGCGTCCAGTCGGTACCCAGGACGGGTTCGGGCGGTGCCGGTACGACGGCGGTGTGGATGCTCATGGCCGGCTCACGGTGTCTCGGCGGGCCGCTGGGTCTCGACCCAGCTCCGCAGTGCGGACTTGACCAGCTTGCCGCTGCCGTTGCGGGGCAGCTGTTCGGCGATCAGCACCTGGGTGGGCAGCTTGTAGCGGGCCAGGTGCCCGCCGGTGAAGGCGCGTACCTCCTCCAGTGTGGGCGTGGTCCCGGGCTCGCAGGTCAGCACGGCGAGCACGGTCTCGCCCCACTTCGGATGCGGGACGCCGATGACGGCCGCCTCCACGACACCCGGGTACGCGGCGAGAACGCGCTCGACCTCGGCCGGGTACACGTTCTCCCCGCCGCTGATGATCATGTCCTTGAGGCGGTCGACGATGTAGTAGAAGCCGTCCTTGTCCCGATGCGCGATGTCGCCGCTGTGGAACCAGCCCGCGTCGTCGAAGGCGGCACGGGTGGCCTCGGGGTTGTTCCAGTAGCCGGGCGTGACGTTCGGGCCGCGCACGCAGATCTCCCCGCGCGTGTCCGCGTCCTGCACGCCGGCCCCGGTGACCGGGTCGACGATGCGGACCTCCGTGTACGGCATGGGTGCGCCGGCCGATCCGGCCTTCTCCGCCGTGAGCCCGGCCGGGAGGTAGGTGGCGAAGGGCGCGGTCTCGGTCAGCCCCCACGCCTGCTGGAGCAGGATGCCACGTTCTTCGTAGTTCCTGATCAGCTGGGGCGGGACGGGGGCGCCCGCGACGATGGCGGATCGCAGGGCGGAGAGGTCGGCCGCGGCGAAGCCGGGCACGCGGGTCAGGGCGCTGTACATCGCGGGGACCGCGAACAGGGTCGTCACGCGGTGCTGGACGAGGTCCTCCAGGCACTGGGCGGGGTCGAAGCCGCGGCGCACGACGACGGTGCCGCCGCGCACGAGGGTGCGCAGGGTGAGGGCGTTGAGGCCGCCGATGTGGAAGAGCGGGGCGACGGCGAGGTTCACGTCGTCCGGGCGGGTGTCCACGACACTTTCGACGTTGACCGCGTTCCACCAGAGGTTGCCGTGGGTGAGCATGACACCCTTGGGTCGGCCGGTCGTGCCGGACGTGTACATGAGCGCCGCCAGGTCGTCGTCGTACAGCGCCACCGGCTCCGTGCCACGCCGGTCGGCTCCGAGCAGTTCCGAGAGCGGTGTCCAGACGGCGGCGGGCGCCGTCGTCGCGGGGCACCGCGGATCTGTGTCGACCAGCACGTGGATGCGGGCGGGTATGTCGCTCATCACCGACTCGACGAGTGCGCGATGGCCCTCCTCGACGACCAGGGTGTGCGCACCGCTGTCGCTGAGGATGTGGCGCACCTCCTCGGCCGCGAGCCGGAAGTTGACCGGCACGAAGACCGCCCCGAGGTGGGCCGCGGCCAGCAGCGTCTCGAAGAAGGTCACGCTGTTGAGGCCGAGGTAGGCGACCCGGTCGCCGCGCCGCAGTCCACGTTCGGCCAGCCCGGCGGCCAACTCGGCCGTCCTGCGACTGAGTTGGGCGGCAGAGATCTCATGACCCTCGTAGACGAGTGCGCAGGCGGTGGGGTACTGGGCTCTGCGATGCAGTGCCGCGGCGGGGCTGATGTCGACGGCGGCCATGCGGCGGCTCCTTCGATGGCTGTCGTGCGGAAGTGAGAAGGGGAGACGGTTCAGAGGCCGGCGCCACCGGCCGGGGAACGGAATCCGCGGACGGCGATGCCGCCGTCGGCGGGGATCACGGCGCCGGTGACGGTGCCGCTGTTGGCGCGGGAGGCGAGCAGGACGTACGGGCCGGTGAAGTCCTCCGGCTCGACGCTGGAGTCGTACAGCGGAATGAGCGGTTGCTGTTCCTGTCCGGACGCCTCGTTCTTGGCGAAGGAGGCTTCGAGCGTGCGGTTCTGCAGGCCCAGGCTCTGCGGGCCGCGCAGCTTGGTGCGCATGCCGCCGACGGCGACGCCGTTGACGCGGACGCGCGGCGCCAGCTCGTAGGCGAACTGCCGGAGCAGGCCGAGGCAGGCGTGCTTGCTGGCGGTGTACAGGGGGCCGCCACCGTCGGTGTGGAAGGAGGCGTTGGACAGGGTCATCACGATGCTGCCGCGCGTGGCGACGAGTTCCCGCCAGGCCGCCTCGACGGCGAGGACGTAGCCCTTGACGTTGATGCCGAAGATTTCGTCGAACGCCTCGGACAGCTCCTTGCCGTCGAGCTTGGTGACGCTGCGGTGGTAGTCCCAGATCCCGGCGTTGGGGACGAGGATGTCCAGCTTGCCGAACCTCTCGACGGTCGCGTCCACCGCCCGGTGCAGATCGTCCGGGGAGCGTACGTCGCCGGTGAGGGGCAGCACCCGGTCGGAGCGGTCGCCCGCCGCGGCGACGACCTCCTCCAACTGCGCGGCCCCACGGCCGAGGACGGCGACGCTCGCGCCTTCGGCGAGGTAGCGCAGGGCGACGGCGCGGCCGATGCCGGAGCCCCCGCCGGTGATCAGGGCGACTTCGCCCTCCAGCCAACCCATGATTCAGTGCTCCCCGAGGAAGTCGGTGACCAGGCGCTCGAACTCGGCCTGCCGCTCCAGCTGGACCCAGTGGCCGCAGCCGCCGAAGACGTGCAGCTGGACGTCGCGGATCTGCTTGAGCATGAGCTGGGCGCCGTCGAGGGTGATGGTGCGGTCGTCGCGGCCCCACAGCAGGAGGGTGGGCGCCTTGATCTTGTGAACGCGCTGCCACAGCGGGTCCATGCCGTGCCGCTTGGCGAAAGCGGCGTTGTAGGCGTGGTAGAAGGCGATGTGGGACTCGTCGAGGGACGCCTCGTAGCGGGCCTGCGCGGTGTCGGCCCAGCGCCCCGGCTCGGCGGTCATCACGCCGATGAAGTCCCGCATCTTCTTCAGGGTGGGGCCCTCGCCGTTGTAGTAGCGGAACATGGCCTTCTGGCCCTCGGTCGGGGTCGGTCCGAAGGGCAGCCAGCCCCCTCCCGGCGCCATCAGAACCAACTTCTCGACCCGGTCGGTCACTTCGAGTGCGGTGGCGATGGCCGCGGCCCCACCGAGGCTGTTGCCGAGCAGGTGGAAGCGGTCGATGCCGAGGGCGTCCAGGGTCTGCAGCAGGGCGTCGACGGTGATCTCGGTGATGCTGCGGGCGTCGAGGTCGGCCTCGGTGGGGCGGTAACTGCCGCCGAAGCCGGGCTGGTCGGGCAGGATCACGCGGAAGTGCTCGGTGAGTGCGGGGAGGTTGTGGCGGTAGTTGGCCACCGCGCTCGCGCCGGGGCCACCGCCGTGCAGCATCACCAGCACCGGGCCCTCGCCGGCCTCGCTGACCGCGACGGGGCCGAGCGTGGTCTGCACGGTGTGCTCGACGAGCTTCACCTCTGTGGTCTGTTCAGTGGTCACGAGCGGGCTCCGGTTCACAAGGGCTTACAGGAAGGTGCTGATGTTCTTGGCGAGAATGACGTTCTGGTCGATCAGGATGGTGCGGCGCGCGATCAGCAGCCGTCCGTCGTCCGGGTCGCGGCGCAGCTGGTCGGTGCGGCCACCGGCGTAGATGTCGACCTCACGTTCCAGGCGGTTGCGGTAGCAGAGGAAGGCGGACTCGGCGACGTACTCGCCGGGCTCGTCGGCCGGCCAGACCAGGATGTTGGTGATCAGATGCCGGGTCCGCGACGGCGGGTCCTCGGCCCAGGCCATGCCCGAGTCGAACCGGCGGATGCGCCAGGCCAGGCTCGCCTTGGTCTCGTCGAAGATGGCGACCTCGCCGGGCGAGCCGTCGGCCAGGGCCTGCTGGCGCCGCAGGCGGTTGGTGCGTACCGGCGCCCAGTAGTGCAGGTCGTCGGTGAACAGCTCCAGCCAGTCGGCGTAGCGGTGCTGGTCGAGCAGCTGTGCCTCGACGGCGTACAGGCGCTGTACCTCGAAGTGGAGCCGCATGTCCTCGTCGACGGCGGGTGCGGTCGTCCGGGGGGTCTCCGGGGGGTGGATGCTCATCGGGGGTCCTCCTGCGGGCCGCGCCGGGTGGTGCCATTCCAGCGCGGAGGGGGCGGTTCGGGGAGCGCATGTGCCACAAGGCGGCACGTGGCGGTTCAGCGCTTCAGCAGCGTGCGCAGATCCGCACTCTCGTCGGACAGGACGGCCGCGTCGACAGCGACACCGCGATCGATGATCCGCCGGGCGGCCATGATGTCGCGTGGTCGGTCGATGGCGGCCGCGGCCACCAGCCGGTCGCCCAGCAGCCCGAAGACGGTGAAGGCGCCGTCGCCCGGAGCCCCGCGCAGCACGGTGCGCTCGGCGTCTGCCATGGTGCCGACCGCCTCCAGCCGAGAGCCGTGCCGGTCGGACCAGAACCAGGAAGCGCCGAAGGACGGCAGGGGGCGGCCGAGGATGCCGTGGGCGGCGGCCTCGCCGTCGCGCTGGGCGGCCTCCCAGTGCTCATGACGGACCTTGTGCCCTTCGGGGCGGGCGACGTCGCCGACGGCGAGGACATTGGGGTGGGAGGTGCGCTGACCCGGGTGGACGACCACACCGTTGTCGACGTGCAGCCCCGCGGCCTCGGCGAGTTCCGTGGCCGGACGCATGCCGATGCCGACCACCACGGTGTCGGCGAGCACGGGTGCCCCGTAGCCGGCGAGATGCAGCAGGACTCCAAGGTTGCCTGGACGGCGCTCGATGCATTCGACGCCGGCGGTCAGGACGCCGATGCCTTCGGCGGAGTGCCTCCGATGCAGTGCGTTCGCGATGTCGTCCCCGACCGCTGCGGTCAGTGGCACCGGTAGCGGGTCGATGAGGGTGACGCGGCAGCCCAGGGCGTGGGCGACGGCCGCGGTCTCCGCGCCGATCAGCCCGGCACCGATCACCGCCACCCGGGCGCCGGGCAGCAGGCGCTCCCGCAGCCGTTCGGCGTCCTCCCAGGTGCGCAGCAGGTGTACGGCCGGGTCGTCGCCGCCCGGCACCGGCAGGGGGCGCGCGGTGCCGCCGGTGGCCAGCACGATCCGGTCGGCTGCGGCAAGCTCGCCGTCGGCCAGCTCCAGTCCGCCCTCGTGCGGGCGGATCGCCCGGACCGGGGCGCCGTCGCGGAGTTCGATGCCCTGCTCGTCGTACCACTGCTCGGGCCGCAGCAGGATGTTCTCGCGGCGGGACTTGCCGAGCAGGACGTCCTTGCTGAGTGGCGGGCGGTCGTAGGGCAGTCCGCGCTCGGCGGAGTACAGCACGAGCTCGCCGTCGTAGCCCTGGGCGCGCAGCGCGTCGCAGGTCGATACGGCGGCCAGGCCCGCGCCGACGACGGCGATGCGCCGTGGCGCGCTCATGCGTCGGCCTCCTCGCCGGGGTGCAGCCAGACCTCATCCTCGCGCACCTCGACCCGGTGGGTGCGCTGGGCGAGGGTGGCGGGCATGCACTGCGGTTCGCCGGACTTGAGGCAGAAGCGGGCGCTGTGCAGCGGGCACTCGACCTCGCCGTCCTCGATCCAGCCGTCGGCGAGCGATGCCTGACCGTGGGTGCAGGTGTCGTCGAGGGCGTAGTAGGCGCCGCCCTCGTGGAAGACGGCGATGGCGTCGGTGTGGCCGGTGGTCCCGGCGGGCACCTTCAGCGCCTCGCCCTCCTCGATGTCGCCGACGGCGGCGACCCGGATGCCGGTGCCGGTGGTGCTCATGGGGTGTCCTCGGGGTTCTTCTCGGTGTTCTTCTCGGTGTTCTTCTCGGCGTTCTTCTCGTGCCAGGCGGGCGTGTCCATCAGGTCGCGCCAGCGGGCGTAGAAGCCGCGGGCGGCGCCGTCGCTGTACAGGCGGCCGGTGGTGCCGGGGTGGACGCCGTCCTCGGACTGAAGCCCCAGTCCCATCTGGTAGTTGAGCGTCATGGAGCCGGCCACGAAGCCGTGCGCGGTGGCCTGGCACTCGCTCCAGTTCTCGCCGTCGTCCTGCTCGAAGATGCCGCTCGGCCCGAACGTGCGCAGGTTGTAGATGCGTTGGGCGTTCTTGACCTCGTCCGGCATGGACTTGTCGACGATGGTCCAGGCCCAGACCTCCATCTTGTCCGGGCCCTTGGGGTGCCACACACGGATGGAGCCGTTGACCGGCAGGTAGGAGAAGTTCGGGAAGACGGTGCCGTGCCCGGTGGTCATCGGTCCCTCGACCCGGGCGTCACCGAGCCGTTCGCGCAGCGCCTCGTAGTCGGTCCACTCGTGTACGACACGGTCGTCGAAACGGCTCTTGGGGTGGGTCGGAAAGCCGTGCCCGTGCCCCAGCGAGTCGGTGTACTGCCGGCCCGGCGTCTGCACGATGTCCGTCTTGGGGCCCTTGCCGGTGGGTGACATGACCATCAGCGCGGAGGCGTGCGAGATGTTGACGTGGTACCAGTCGGAGGCGAACTGCTCGGCGGCGAGCTTCCAGTTGCCCTCCAGCACCCACTTGTGCACCCCGCCGACGGCCTCGGTGCCCTCCGGGTCGTGGTCGAGCATCGCGTCCAGGTACCAGGCCAGTCCGCCGAGCGCCTCCACCAGGGGCGGGGCCTCGGGGTTCCAGGTCGCGAAGACGAGTCCCTTGTACGTGTCGAGTTGCGCGACCTCGATCAGTCCCCACTGGTCCTGCTCGAAGTGGGCGGGGTAGTCCCCTCCGTTGGGGACGTTGATCAGCTTCCCGGAGGTGTCGTAGGACCAGCCGTGGTAGCTGCACGTGAACGCCTTCGTCGCCCCCGCGTCGGCGCGGCACACCCGCATGCCGCGGTGGCGGCAGGCGTTGAGGAAGGCACGCAGTTTCCGGTCCTTGCCCATGGTGACGATGACCGGGTCCTCGCCCATGTAGGTGGTGAAGAAGTCACCGGGCTTCGTGAACTGGCTCTCGTGCGCGAGGAACAGCCAGCTGGGCGCGAAAACGCGGCGCAGCTCCTGCCGGTAGACGGCCTGGTCGCTGAAGATCGTGCGGTCGACCAGACCGTGGTCGAGGTCGAAGTAAGGGCTGACGTCGACGGCCGGCTCGGGTACGCGAGCCAGGCGGTCCGCCGACCGGGCGGGCGTGGTTGTCATCGCTGGGCCTCCTCGGGCCGGATCGGGCGCGCGCTGCGCCGCCATCGTGGGCTGGTGGTGCGGCGTGCGTTCATGTGCACACCCGAAGGGTCGGAGCGCTCCGGTTCACGCGGTGGCATGGCGGCTCCTCCGCATCCTTGGTGGTGGTTCATCGGACGGTCACGGCCGGTTCGGGCAGGCGGCCGGTGCCGGACCGCACGGCGAGCCGAGAGCCCGGTGTCAGGGGGACGCCGGCGTGCACAGACCCGGTGAAGCAGCAGCTCGCCCGGATGGAGAGCGCTGCCGTGCGCGTGGAGCGTCCGGGCCGGCCAGGCCACGGCCCGAAGCGGATCGCCGAGGACTTCGGCCCCCAGGCCAAGCGTGACGCGCTCCCCGTCGGCGCACAGCCCGACGCACTCGTCCCGGAGCACCGTGAGCAGGTCGTCCGTGGCGTCGACGGAACGGCCGACGGCGACGCGCGCCGAGGAGGCGTTGTCGTCGACGGTGTCGGCCTGGGAGACGCGCCAGTCGGTGATGCGGCTGTCGATGATCTCCATGGTCGGCGCCACCTGGGAGACGGCCGCCCGGACCTCCGCGTCCGTCACGCGGGGTCCGGACAGCCGCCGGCCGAGGACCAGACCGACCTCTGCCTCGGCTCGCGGGGTGATGAGCTCCCGCGTGTCGATGGTGCCGCCGTCCGGGATCACCATCGACTGGAACAGGGTCCCGAAGCTCGCTTCGGGCAGGCCGAGTTGCTCGCGCATCGGCAAGGACGTGAGGCCCACCTTGCGTCCGGCGAGGTGCTCACCCGCCGCGAGACGGATCCGTACGTTGGCCTCCTGCGCGGCGTAGGCGCCGGCCAGGTCCAGGTCCTCGTACTCCTCGGTGAGTGGTGCGACGGGAATCCTCCCCCAGCCTTCGGCCGGGAGGTGCCCCCCGGCCTCGGCACGCCGCAGCAACGCCGCCGACTCCTCGACGAGCTGTGCGTCGGGGGAAGCCGGGGCGGCGAGGACGACGGTCGTGGCCACTGTGGCGTGTCGCTGCATGGCCACAGCAGACGCTGCTCCCGGCCGCCGTGCCCAGCCACCGTGCCGAGATACGGCACGGGGTGACGATCGGATCCGTCACGCAGGGGCAAGCGGGGTCCCCGGTGTTTTACAACGACGAAACGATCTATTAAGCTGGACGTGCGTCCATTTTAATGGCCACCCTGGATCCCCATCGGAGCCCGCCATGCCACTCCCTTCCTCGCCTTCCGCGCAGCCCTCAGCCACGGCGACCGGCGAGCCCGACCAGCAGACCGCTGTCGACAAGGCGCTCTTCCTCCTGAAGTCCCTCGCCGAACTGGACGGGGAAATCGGCGTGAGCGAGCTGGCCCGGCGGACACGGCTGACCAAGTCGACCACCTTCCGACTTCTGGGCATCCTCCACCGCAACGACCTAGTGGAACGTGTCGGCAGCAACTACCGGCTGGGATCCCAGCTCTTCGACATCGGCGTACGGGTCTACGGCCCCAATCCCCCGCTCCTGCAGGAATGCCTGATGCCGCATCTGGCGGACCTGTACGAGATGACCCACGAGACCGTGCACCTGGCCGTACTGCACGACACCGACATCGTGTACGTCAACAAGATCCAGGGCCACCGAGCGACCCGCTCCCCCTCCCGGATCGGCGCCCGCCTGCCCGCCTACTGCACCGGCGTCGGCAAGGCCCTCCTTGCCTTCGACCACGACGCCATCGAGGCCGCGATCGCCGGCGGACTCGCGGCACGCACTGAGTACACCTGCACCGATCCCGACGGTTTCCGGTCCGAGCTGCGCCGCATCCGCCGGGACGGCGTCGCCTACGACCGCCAGGAAGCTGTTCCCGGCCTCACCTGCGTCGCCGTACCGATCATGGGTTCGGCCGGGCGACCCGTGGCCGCCTTCTCCGTCGCGAGCGCCGACCGCCGCTTCGAGCCCGCCCGGTTCGCGCCGGCTCTGCGACGGGTGGCCTACGAGGCGGCACGCGCGGTCAACGCGGCCACAGCAAGCCGGCAGGCGGCCCCCTCGCGGCTCGACAATCTATCTGCGGCTTGACCCTGGCACGAGAGCCCACAGGCCACCCACCTGGACGGCGACCCCGGTGTGCGGCACCGAGGTCGCCTCACGGACGGGCCGGGCCCAGCGGAGTGGCCTGATCCCGTCCAAGTTCACCGCTGTCCTTGCCAGGAGTGGTCAGCGGTGATGTCGCCCCCGACGTCCACCGGCGGCTGACGCCAGCATTCCGGGTCGGCGCCTACCGCGGCGAGAACACGTGCCGGAAGACGGCACAGCGCATCCTGATCAGCGCCGGACGCCGCCCCGCCCCGTTACCGGTAACGGCCCGTCAGGGCTGGGAGCGCGTGCGGGACGGCTAGGGCTCAGTAAGTCGAACTCACGCACGGAGCACGACGTCTAAGGGCGATCAGGCAGTCATCCCGCAGAGGGGAGCGGTCAGCCTGATCCGGCGTCTCCGACTGCGCGCAGCCCATGAAGGAACAGGTCGAGGAACCGGTCACGGACTGCGTGCGTGTTCATGCCGCGGAGGCGGGCGATGTGCGTGCTGAAGCCGCCGATCGACGCCGCGAAGGTCTCCGCGGCCACGGAGCGGTCGATGTCGCTGCGGAGTTCGCCGCGCACCTGGGCGTCGCGGAGGACGTCCTCGATGACGGCCAGCGGCTGGTCGATGCAGTCGCGCTGGAACGTCGCGTAGAGCTCGGGGTGGTCGGGGAATTCGAAGCTGCAGCGAGCTCCGATCAGCCAGCGGGGGCTGTCGAGATGCTCGGCCATGGCGTCGTAGAGAAGCCGTATGTCCTCTTCGAGGCTGCCCGTACACGGCGGGTCGAGCCGCACGGACAAGGTGGCCAGGCCGGCCAGGATGAGATCGTCGCGCTCGGGCCAGCGCGAGTAGAGGGTTCGTTTGGCGACCTTGGCACGCGCGGCGATGGAGTTGATACGGAAGCCTGCGATGCCGACCTCGGCGAGTTCGTCCACGACCGCCTGGATTATGCGCTCATCCGCACCCGGGTCGCGAGGCCGTCCGGGCTTCGCCGCCGCCGGTGACGTGCTTGCCATGCATGTCCCTTCCAGGTCTGCTCGCGGTCCAGTTTCTCAGGTGGCCCAGATCGAAAGCCAGTGCCGGGCTTCGCCCGTGTCCCTTTTCACTACCGAAACGGTTTCGTATTCATGCTTCCTCGGGATAGATTTTCCTCGCACGGAACGGTTCCGTTCGAGGGAGTCGCTGATGTTGACGGAGGCCGAGCGCAAGACGTCAGCAGCCTCGGAGGGGCCGGACCGCGCGAGGCCGCGTAGCCGGATAACGCCCGAGCGCGAGGCAGAGATATGCGAGGTCGTGCTCGATGTGCTGCGGGAATCCGGTTACGAGGCCCTGACCATGGACGCCGTGGCCACCCGGGCCCAGTGCAGCAAGGCCACCCTTTACCGCCAGTGGACGGGCAAGCCGGAGCTGGTCGCTATGGCGCTACGCCATCAAAAGCCCGCCACCCTTTCCCGTGTCGACACCGGATCCCTGCGAGGTGACTTCCGGGCGATGGTGGCGCAACTGGACGACCGGCAGATGATGAAGAACGCCTCGCTCATGCGCGGCCTCGTCCAGACCGTGCACACCCATCCCGATCTGTTCCAAGCGCTGCGTGACCTGCTCGTACACCCGGAGCTGACGGGACTCGACAAAGCGCTCGCCCGGGCGGTCGAGCGGGGTGAGATCAGCGCGGCCTCGCCGACCCTGACCTACGTGCCACACATGCTCCTCGGTGCCCTGATCGCCCGTCAGTTGATCGAGGATAAGTCGGCCGATCGAGCCTTCGTGAGCCATTACCTCGACGCCGTTGTCCTCCCCGCCCTCGGCGCCTGAGCAATGCTCAGGACTTGTGGATCAGCCCCGGGAGGGACGCGGAGGGCGTACCTTCCCGAATGATCCTGTGATGGTCACCGAGTAGGCCCGCGTTCGCGGCGCGGGTCGGGGAAGGCACGCCCGTGCTCAGCGTAGTGAACGCCGACGGATCCACCGATCTGGCTCCCTGATCGACGAGATTGTCCGCGAGGGCGCCCGACGGATGCTCGCCGCCGCGCTGGAGGCCGAAGTCAACCAGTACATAGCCGAGTTGGCCGCCGAGACGGACGCGGCCGGGCGCCGCTTGGTGGTCCGCAACGGCCGGCCTATAACTGCCCGGTCAAGCGCACCAAGCGCACGACAAGATCGTGACCATGGGGCAGGCTACTGGCATGAGATCTCGAACCGGTGGCATGTGGTGGGGAACCACGATCGAGGCGCCGGACCCCAGCGGCCTGGCGAAGTTCTACGCCGAGCTCCTTGGCTGGCACATCGGACACGAGGAGCCTGGAACAGCCATTGTCGCAGCCTCCCCGCAAGGACCGTTCTTCGTGTTCCAGCAGGCGGAGGGCTATCGGGCTCCGGTCTGGCCTCCGGTTGCCGGGGAACAGCGCCCGATGATGCACTTCGACTTCCAAGTCGGCGACCTGGACTCCGCCGTCGCCGAGGCGGTCGCCTTGGGCGCCACCGTGGCGGAGTTCCAGCCGCAGGAGAACGTCCGGGTGATGCTCGACCCTGCCGGGCACCCCTTCTGCCTGTGCTTCGACGAGGCATGACCGGCGGGACTTGACCCGGCTCACAACCGGAAGACCGGGACTGGGAACTCCGGGGAGTCACACATCACGCAATCCACAACTCTTGATGCGATGAAGGGGCGAAGTCCCGTCCCCGCCCGCCGTGGGTGCCTGGGTAGGTGCCAGTCACCCACGGCGTGACGGCGAAGGAGGCCCAGGTGAGCGAGTACGACGGGCACCAGTACGTCGGCATCGACCTGCACCGCAGGCGGTCCGTGATCGTGCGTCAGACCGATGACGGTGTCCAACTGAGCGCAGTACGCATCCTCAACGATCCGGTGGCGCTCGGTCTGCAGATCGAGCAGGCCGGGCGCGATCCCGATGTGGTCCTGGAGGCCACCTACGGCTGGTACTGGGCGGCTGATGTCCTGCAAGCTGCCGGCGCACGCGTCCACCTGGCACACCCGCTGGGGGTGAAGGGCTTCGCCTACCGGCGGGTGAAGAACGACATCCGCGACGCCGCGGACCTGGCGGACCTGCTGCGCATGGGGCGGCTGCCGGAAGCCTGGATCGCGTCACCGCAGGTCCGTGAGCTGCGGGAGCTGGTGCGCTACCGGGCCAAGCTGGTCGCGCTGCGTTCCGGGCTGAAGGCCCAGGTGCACGCCGTGCTGGCCAAGGCCGGCGTACTGATCCCGGCTTCCGACCTGTTCGGCATCGATGGCCGAGCTCAGCTGGAGCAGACCGCGCTGGCCGGCCCGTATGCCCAGCGCGTCGCGTTGTTACTGAAGCTGATCGACGAACTCGACGCCGA
Source organism: Streptomyces sp. TLI_185 (assembly GCF_003814765.1). NCBI lineage: Bacteria > Bacillati > Actinomycetota > Actinomycetes > Kitasatosporales > Streptomycetaceae > Streptomyces > Streptomyces sp. TLI_185. Next base: position 9,472,812 of record NZ_RKRB01000001.1, on the reverse strand, counting down.
GGAAGCCCTCTTCAACGGCCGAATCGCGGAACGGCTTCGCGACCACGCCGGCTACCGCGCCATCCAGCAGCTGCCCGGCATCGGCACCACTCTGGCGGCGGTGTTGGTCGCGGAGATCGGTGATGTGCACCGGTTCGCTTCTGCCGACCGGCTGTGTTCCTGGGCGGGGCTGACCCCGCGGCATTACGAGTCCGACACCGTCGTCCGCCGCGGTCATGTCACCAAACAGGGCAGCAAGTTGGTGCGCTGGGCCGTGGTGGAGGCGATCCAACGCAAGACCACCCCGAAGATCACTGAGGACCGGGCCCGGATCGAGGCCCGCCGCGGCAGGAACATCGCCAAGATCGCCGCGGCACGCAAGCTGCTCACACTGGTCTACTACGGGCTGCGCGACGGACAGATCCGCGCCCTGGCCCGCCAGGCCGCGTGAGCACCTCGGACGCGGCAGGCGCGTGGTCGGGCAATTGTCTGACCCCCTGCACGGCGCGGTCGCGGTTTTGATTGACCCCGCCGCGCGTCGCATCGCTCCATGCGGCCCCGCGCCGCGAAGGAATGACCGGCAGCCGAGCACGGCCCTGCCGTCACCCCATCAAGGGCTGGAGAACAACGCCCCCCACAACCGCATGTCCGACGAGCAGTTCCATCCCACCCCGCTGTCACCATCCCACCGACGGCGAGCCGGTCAACGCTGCCCAGAACCCCCGGCCATCCACGGAAATACCCCGCTTGACACACTCCGCCCCTTCAGGAATGACAATTGCTCTCGGCGCCTGAACCGCCGCACAACGGCGTACAGCACAACAAGCGTCGTGCAGCGCCACAGCGCCCCTCTCGCCCCACCTGACGTGCGCCACTCTCGTACGGTGGGCGCTTCTGGCCGTCGTCGCCGTAATGCACTATCGCGATGCGGCCGATACCGGTTCGTATTCGGGACACCGCCGGCACAGTCGACTGAAGCGAGTCTGAGCCTGTCGGCGGTCAGGCATGCCGAGTGCGACAGCAATCTGCTCCAACGTCTGCCCATGAGCACGGGCCTGATCAATGAGCCCGGGTGGCTGCGACGTGGAGCATCGGCCCGGATGACTCGCGATCTCCCTCCACCTGGCGTTGTGCCAGGCGGCGGGCCGCCTGGATCGCGACATCGTCACTGCCCGGATCGTATCGGCGCGCGCCCGCCCGCTCTGTAGGTGTTTGCACTCCTCAGGCTTGGCGCCGCGCCGCCAACATCGGATCGTCCCCCACCGACAGGCAGGCGCCCTCGACACTCAGCCGAGACCTCTTCGCCCCGAGGCCGTTCCGTGCGACGCCGGTGCTGCTCCGCGAGCAGCTGCTGCCGCATCTCGCGGACCTGTACGAGCTGACGCACGAGACCGTGCACCTGGCGGTCCTGCGTGGCACCGACATCGTGTACGTCAACAAGATCCAGGGCCACCGGGCGACCCGCTCCCCCTCCCGGATCGGCGCCCGCCTGCCCGCCTACTGCACCGGCGTCGGCAAGGCCCTGCTCGCCTTCGACCCGACGCGGCCGAGGCTGCCCTCGGCCGGCCTCCCGGCCCGCACCCAGTACACCCTCGCCGACCCGCGACGGTTCCGGGAGGAGCTGCGGCGCATCCGCCAGGACGGCATCGCTTACGACCGGCAGGAAGCCGCCCCCGGTCTGACCTGCGTCGCAGTGCCGATCATGGGTGCCTCCGGACGTCCGGTGGCGGCGCTCTCGGTCGCCGGCGCCCACCACCGCTTCGAGCCGTCCCGATACGCCCCGGCCCTGCGCCGCGTGGCCTTCGAGGCGGCACGCGCCCTCACCGCGGCGAAGGGACGCCAAGCGGCAGCGCCGCACGACGTGAGCAGGCCGTCGGCGGCCTGAGCGGACCGTCGGCGCCCCCGGCATGCGCGGCGCCGAGGTCACCGGGCAGGCGGATCGGACACGGCGACCCGGCCGATCCGCCTGCCATGCCGTCGCGGATTATCCGGCCCCACCCCTTTTGTGGATGGATCCCGGTCTCCGACATGCCCACCCCTGGTCTGGACGCGGAGAACGGTGGCCGGCCAGGCGTGCGCGCAAGAGCACCACGGTTTATGCCCGGACACTCACGCCTGGCGGCCCCGGACCGCCCTGACGAGCGGCCAACGCCAGATTCCGCCCTGTCCCGGGGGTGGGCCAATCGATTGTGCCGAGATGCGGCACACCAGGGGCGGCGAAGCTCAGCGTCTTTCGTTCCCGTGGGTCCGCGCCAGGTTCGTACCGCCGGTGCCGGGCTGGACGCGCGGCACGCTCACCACGATGTGCACCAGGCTCTCGTCCGCCAGGGACTCGTACACGTGGGGCCGGTCGCCCGGATAGCGCGCGAAATCCCCCTCGTCGAGCTCCAGCGGGCTGTCGACAGGCCCCACGCGTACCTTGCCGCTGATGACGTAGAGGTGCTCCAGCGTGCCCACCGGGTGCGGTTCGGACGGCATGTCCGCACCGTCGCTGTGCCGGCCGATGCGCACCACGTAGTTCTCGATGACACCTGAGCCGTAGATGTGGTCGAGCGACCGTGACTCGTACCTTCCGTGCTGCTCCCAGACGACCTCGTCGCCCCGCTGCACGTTGATGACCTGTTCCCGCTCGGCGACCAGCCGGGTCACCGGCACGCCGAGGGCCGTGGCGATGGAGAACAGGGTGTCAACCGTGGGGTTGCCCGTGCCCTGTTCCAGATTCGACAGCGTCTGTTTGGCCAGCCCCGCCCGGCGGGCCAGCTCGGCCAGGGACAGGCCGCGCTGCTCCCTGAGAAGGCGCACATTGCGCGCGACTACGGCGTTTCCTTGTGACACACGGCCACTCTACGAGCTGCGGTCGGCGTCCTCCGCGCCGCCCGCCATTCGGAGATGGGCCAGCAGCGCCGCTCCGACGGCCTGTGGCTCTTCCACGGCGAGATGACCTGTATCGACCGTCACCAGCTTCGCCCCGGAAATCCCCTCGGCTAGTTCCCTGGCATGTGGCAGGGGTGTGGCGGTGTCCTGGGAGCCATTGAGCACGAGCGTGGGGGCGGTGATCCTTCTCAGGTCGCGCCGAACGTCGTAGGCGGCAAGGGCGTCGCAGCAGGCGGCGTAGCCGATCGGGTCTGCGGTGGCGAGGTCCTGCAGGAAGGTCTTCCCGAGGGAGGTCGAGGCTGTGCCGGGATCGGCGAACCAGCGGCCGGGCATGGCCTCGAGCAGCGCGCCGGTTCCCTCGCGTCGTACGAGAGCGGCGCGTTCCTGCCAGAACTGCGGCGGGCCGAAGTACGCCGAGGAACAGACCAGCGCCAGCGAGGCGATGTGGTCCGGGTGATGCAGTGCGAGGTGCACCCCCACACCGCCGCAGAGCGAGATGCCGGCGTAGTGGAACCGGTCCCGGCCCTGGTGGGCGACGAGGTCCAGGACCATGTGGGCAAGGTCGCCGACTGTCGTACGGCCGGGCTTGTGATCCCGGACGAGATCGCTCGGCGAGCCGCCGTGCCCTGGAAGGTCGTAGCACAGCACGCGGTGGCTCTCGGCAAGCACCGCCACATGGGGGTCCCATACGGTCGTCGACGTGCCGAGGGAGGGTCCCAGGACGAGCAGCGGCGCGTCGATGGGACCGAGCACCCGGTGATGTAGCAGAGGGCGGCGTTTCACTGCGGCTCCTGTGGAGGTTCTCAGCGTTCGAGGAGGAGGGCGAGGCCCTGGCCTACGCCGATGCAGAGGGTTGCGATGCCGGTGCCACTGCCCCGGCGGGCGAGTTGGTGAGCGACCGTGCCGGCGAGGCGGGCGCCAGAGGCGCCGAGGGGGTGGCCGAGGGCGATGGCGCCGCCCTGGGGGTTGAGGACCGCCGGGTCGAACTCGGGCCATTCGGCGAGGCAGCCGAGGACCTGGGCGGCGTAGGCTTCGTTGAGTTCCAGGACGTCGAGGTCGGCGAGGGTCTTGCCGGCCTTGGTCAGGGCGCGGTTGACGGCCTCGACTGGGGCAAGTCCGAAGTAGTGCGGGTCAATTGCCGATGTGCCGCTGGCGCTCACGCGGGCGAGCGGCTCGCGACCGGTGGCTTTCAGGCCCTCCTCGTCGACCAGCAGTAGGGCTGCCGCGCCGTCATTGAGGGGTGAGGCGTTGCCCGCGGTGATCGTGCCTCCCCCAGCCTCCGGCCGGGGGGACCCCCATCTCGCTTCGCTCGCGGCGCGGAAGGACGGCTTGAGCTTGGCCATCGCCTCCAGCGAGGCGCCCGGCCGGACGCCCTCGTCGCGGTCGAAGGAGACCGGGTCGCCCTTGCGTTGCGGGATGGTGACGGGGACGATCTCGGCGTCGAACAGGCCCTGTCGCTGAGCTGCGGCGGCCTTGCGGTGGCTGTGCAGGGCGAACTCGTCCTGCTGCTCGCGGCTGATCTTGTGCTTGTCGGCGATGAGCTCGGCGGACTCGCCCAGAGGGATGGTCCACTGCGGGTCCATCCTCGGGTTGACCATGCGCCAGCCGAGGGTGGTGGAGTACAGCTTGGCGTGCCCGGCCGGGAAGGGCCGGTCGGACTTGGGCAGCACGTAGGGCGCGCGGGTCATGGACTCCACCCCGCCCACCACGATGACGCTCGCGTCTCCGAGCGCGATCGCCCGGTAGCCCTGGATGACGGCTTCGAGGCCGGAGGCGCACAGCCGGTTGACGGTCACCCCCGGCACGGAGGTGGGCAGTCCGGCGAGCAGGGCGGCCATGCGGGCGACATTGCGGTTCTCCTCGCCGGCGCCGTTGGCGTTGCCGAAATACACGTCGCCTATGACGGCCGGGTCCAACTCGGGGGTTTGGCCCAGGAGTTGTCGGATGACGTGGGCGGCCAGGTCGTCGGGGCGGACGGCGGCGAGGGCGCCGTTGTAGCGGCCGATCGGGGTGCGCACCGCGTCCACGATGTAGACGGTCTTCATGTCAGGCGAGGCCCTCCGGGACGATCAGCTTGGCATCGGTCCGGGCGGTGATCTCCTCGGCGGAGATGCGCGGCGCGGTTTCGACGAGGACCAGTCCGTCGTCGGTGACGTCGAGGACGCCGAGGTCGGTGATGATCCGGTTCACGCACGCCCTGCCGGTGAGCGGCAGGGCGCATTCGGTGAGGATCTTCGGGCTGCCGTCCTTGGCGGTGTGGGTCATCACCACGATCACTTGTCGGGCGCCGTGGACCAGGTCCATCGCCCCGCCGATCCCGGTCACCAGCTTTCCCGGGATGGCCCAGTTGGCCAGGTCACCGCGCTCGGAGACCTGCATCGCGCCCAGCACGGCGACGTCGATGTGCCCGCCGCGGATCATGGCGAAGGAGAGCGCCGAGTCGAAGAAGGAGGCGCCGGGCAGGACGGTGACCGTCTCCTTGCCGGCGTTGATCAGATCCGGGTCGACCTGGTCCTCGGTGGGGTAGGGGCCGGTGCCCAGGATGCCGTTCTCCGACTCCAGCACCACCTCCACGTCATCGGGCAGGTAGTTGGGGATCAGTGTGGGCAGTCCGATGCCGAGGTTGACGTACTGCCCGTCCTTCAGGTCGCGGGCGGCGCGAGCGGCCATCTGTTCGCGAGTCCAGGCCATCTAGGGGCTCACCGTCCGCTGCTCGATCTTCTTGTCCGCCGCCTGCTGAGGGGTGAGCGCGACGATGCGCTGCACGAAGATGCCCGGCAGATGCACTGCATCGGGGTCGATCGCGCCGGGTTCGACCAGTTCCTCCACCTCGGCGATGGTGATGCGCCCGGCCATCGCCGCCAGCGGGTTGAAGTTGCGGGAGGACTTGTTGAACACCAGGTTTCCGTGCCGGTCTCCGCGGGCCGCGCGCACCAGGGCGTAGTCGGTGCGGATGCCGCGCTCCAGGACGTACTCCACGCCGTCGAACTCCCGCACCTCCTTCGGCGGCGAGGCCAGCGCGACGCCGCCGGAACCGTCGTAGCGCCAGGGCAGCCCACCCCCGGCGACCTGCGTGCCCACCCCGGCCGGGGTGTAGAAGGCGGGGATCCCGGCGCCCCCGGCACGCAGCCGCTCGGCCAGCGTGCCCTGGGGGATCAGTTCCACCTCCAGCTCCCCGGCCAGGTACTGGCGGGCGAACTCCTTGTTGGCGCCGATGTAGGAGCCGGTCACCCGGGCGATCCGGCCCGCGGCCAGCAGGACCGCGAGACCGGATTCCAGGGCGCCGCAGTTGTTCGACACCACGCTCAGCCCGCCGACCCCGCGCTCGTACAACGCCTGGATGAGCACGTTCGGCACACCGCTGAGCCCGAACCCGCCCACCGCCAGCGAGGCACCCTCCGGTAGGTCGGCCACCGCCTCGTGGGCGGTGGCCACCGTCTTGTCCATCAGGCCACTTCCACGCCGGCCGCGAGGTCGGACGGGTGCTGGGCCAACGGGATGACCTCGACGCTCATGTAGGGGAAGAGCGGCAGGTTCCACAGGATCCGGTGCAGCGTCTCGTTGTCGGCGACGTCGAAGACGCTGATGTTGGCGTACTGGCCGACGCACCGCCAGATGTGCAGCCACTCACCGGTCTTCTGCAGTTCCTGGCAGTAGGCCTTCTCCCGGGCCACCAGGTCCGCGCGTACCTCGGGGTCGAGGTCCCGCGGAATATCCACGCTCATGCGCACCGCGAACAGCATCGCGTTTCCTCCGGTCCTTCACCGTTCCGGCGCGAGCTCGAGGTCGTAGTGGACCTCGTGCCGATTGCCGTCCGCCGCCGGGCCGGGGTCAAGGACCAGCTCGGGCTTGACGGCGGAGGCGATGTCATCGGTGACGTGCTCGCCGCCGCGGAAGTACAGCTGGGTGGTGAGCGTCTGGTGGTCGGGGGCGCTGACCTTCAGGTGGAGGTGGGCGGGGCGCCACGCGTGCCACCCGGCAGCGGCGATCAGCTTGCCGCAGGAGCCGTCCGTCGGGATCTGGTACGGGGCCGGCTCGACGGTGCGGATACGGAAGGAGCCCTTCTCGTCGGCGGTGACCCGTCCGCGCAGGTTCCATTCCGGTAGGCCCGGCGCGAACTGCGCGTACAGGCCGTCGGCGTCGGCCTGCCAGATGTCGACCAGGGCGCCCGGCAGCGGGGTGCCGTCGGCGCTGCGCACCTGGCCCTGGAAGACGAGGGGGGTACCGCTCTCGCCCTCACGCATGGGCAGGGTGGCGTCCGCGGACAGGGCCGGGGCGCCCGGCACGTAGTACGGCCCTTCGATGGTGCCCTTGCTGCCGGGGCGGGCCTCGTTGTTGACCTCCTCGACCACGTGCTCCACCCACACGTCGAGGAAGAGCGGCCACTCGCCGTCGAGGCCGACCTGGATCAGCCAGGCCTTGAGGGCGTCGTACTCGGCGTAGGTGACCTTGTGACGGCGGATCACGTCGTGTACCGCGGCCAGGACTTCCGAGGCGAGCGTGCTGACCCGCTCCTTGCTGCTGGCGGCCTCGCTGCGCTCTTTGGCCTGGAAACGCTCGGTCGCCGAGGCTCCCGAGGCAGCGGCGGTGGCCTTCTGTTCCGTGCTCTGCTGTGTGGTGACATCAGTCATGTCCGGCTCTCCTTCGAGCTGGTCGTCGAGTCAGATGTATGGGCGGTTCAAATGTCCTGGCGGTAGTGCTTCAGCTTGTTGTCGTCGATATCGATGCCGAGGCCGGCGGCCGCGCGTACGCGGACCGTGCCGTTCTCGATCCGCAGCGGCTCGGCGAGCAGGTCGTCGGTCATGTCCAGGAAGTTGGACAGTTCCGCGGGGCGCCGCGCGGTGGTCTGGTAGGCGGCTCCGAACGCGGCGCTGCACAGGGAGCCGATCTGGCCGTCGATCTGGTTGCCCATCACCACGTCGACGCCCAGGCCCTCGCACTGGTGGACGATGCGCTGGGACTGGGTGAAGCCCGTGCGTGCCGTCTTCACGCTCACCCCGTGCGCCGCTCCGGCGAGGAGTTCGCGGGTGACCTCGGCGGGCCGGGTGGCGCTCTCGTCGGCGTACAGCGGGATGCTGCTGTGCTCGGCGAGCCAGCGCCGGGCGAGGACGTCGTCGGCCGGGCACAGCTCCTCGGCGAAGGTGAGGCCCACGTCCTCCAGCTCGCGCAGGGCGCGGGCCGATTCGGCCGCGGTCCAGCCCCGGTTGCCGTCGATGTAGAGCTCCACGTCCTCGCCGAGGGCTTCCCGCAGGGCGCGGGTGGCCTCGACGTCGTCCCGGTAGGGGCGGCGCCCGACCTTCACCTTGAAGGCGGTGATGCCGTACTCGGCGCGCAGCTTCTCGGCCTCGGCCACCATCTCGGCCGCCGGGGCGAAGCCGACCATGTGGGCGACCCGCATCCGGTCGGTGAACCCGCCGAGGAGCTCGGTCACCGACACGCCCAGCGACTGGCCTATGACGTCCCACAGCGCCATGTCGAGGGCGGCCTTGGCGGTGGGATTGCCGACCGTCCTGGCCAGCCGAGACCAGATCGCCTCGCGGCGCAGCGCGGACTCGCCCAGGATTTGCGGAGCGAAGACGGTGTCGATCACGGCGATGATCGACGCCTGGGTCTCGCCGTAGGTGAAGGGGCGGGGTGGCGCCTCCGCCGTGCCGGTGATCCCGTCCTCGGTGTGGACGCGGACGAGTACGTGCTCGGCCGTGCCCACCTCTCCGCTCGCGAAGCGCAGCGCCTTGCGGTAGGGGATGGCGAACGGGATCGTCTCGATCCTGGTGATCTTCACGTCTGGTCCTTATCGGCGGATGAGCGGACTGCGCACGACGTGAGTGCCGGCAGCGCGGTCGGCCGCGTCGAAGAAGTCCTCCCTGTAGATGTCACGTGGGAAGAGGCGCGCCTTCATCAGAGACTTCAGCGTGTCGGCGACCATTGCCGGACTGCCGCAGACGTAGGCCACGTGGCCGGAGGCGCGGGGATAGTCCTCGGCCAGCAGGGCGGGGACTCGCCCGCTGCGGCCCTGCCAGCTGTCGCGGGAGAGGGCGGGGCGGTAGGTGAACCAGTCGTGCTCCGCCTGAAGCGTCTCGAACCACTCCGCGTCGTAGAGGTCCTCCTGGGCGGCGACGCCGTGGTAGAGCACGACCTCGCGCTCGGTGCCGGTCTCGAGCAGGTGCCGGAGCATCGACACCATCGGAGCGAGACCGGTGCCACCGGCCAGCAGCAGAACGGGTTCATCGCGCAGCGGCCGGAAGGAGAACTGGCCGTACGGACCGGAGAGTGTGACCCGCTCCCCCGCACTCAGAGTCTGGAAGATCCAGCCGTCGGTACACACCCCGCCCTCGGAACGCTTGATGTGCAGTTCGATACGGCCGCCGTCGGCGGGGCTGCTGGCGATGGAGTACGGCCGCTGCTCGCCGCCGGGCACGTCCAGCAGGACGTACTGTCCCGGGTTGAACGCCAGCGGCTCGTCCAGCGTGATGACGACCCGCCGCACGTCCGGGGCGATGTCCTCGACGACGGTCACCTGGCCCGCCCGGTCCCGCACCGGGTGGATGTCCACGCCCTCCTCGACGTCCACCTCGCCCTCCACGACGAGATCGCCGCGGGGGCAGGCCACGCACAGCAGTGCGCAGCCCTCCTCACGTTCGCTCTCCAACAGCGCGTACGGGGAGGCGTCACCAAGGTCGGCGTCGCCCTCGAGGATCTGTGCCTTGCAGGTGCCGCAGGTGCCGTGGGTGCACGCGTGCGGCAGCCAGATGCCCTCGCGCAGAGCGGCGTCCAGCACCGTCTGGTCCTCACGGCACTCGATCTCCGCGCCGAGCGGCTCGATGCGGACGGTGTGAGTGGTCACTGCGGTTCTCCCTTGCCGGACCCGCGGGTGCGGGGCTTCTCGGGCAGCGCCTGCACCCGCGGGTGGATTGCGGTGGCCGCTCAGGCCGCGAAGCTGAGCAGAGCCTTGTGTCCGATGCCGAGGTCGGCCAGCGACTTGTCCTGCCCGCCGGTGAGCGGTTCGTCGAACAGCCGCCAGTCGGTGACTGACGCGGGGTCGAAGTCGGGGTCGGACGCGGCCCAGCCGTGCACCATCGAATCGACGAATTCCGCGAACGGCATGTTCTTCGGTACGCGGAAGCAGGCGGCCGAGCAGAACAGCGGGTTGCCACGCCAGTGCACGTAGACCAGCTGATCGTCGCCGAACACCTCGGCGCGGTCGGCCGACGGGAACTCGTAGTCGTAGAGCGCCTTGACCGTCATCTCACACCGCCTTGCCGTCGCCGTCGCTGTGCCATGCGGCCCAGGCGAGCTGGTCGGGGGAACCCGTGTACTCGCCGTTGTCGCCCTCCTGGATGCCGTACCAGGCGAGGACGTCGGGGACGGTTGGGCCACCGCAGTTGCCCTGGTAGATCTGGTGGACCGGGAGCCAGGCCTGGACGTACTTCTCCGGCTCCCGTTCGAAGATCCACTGACAGCCGTCGCTGCAGGTGTGGAAGGTCTCGTCGCGGAAGGTGCTGCGCCGGAAGGAGATCTGGGCCGAATTTCCGGGCTCGGTGAAGGCCATCGGAACTTGGCAGACCTGGCACAGCTGCGGCAGTCCTTGGAAGAACACCCGGCCGCCGTCGGCCTCGATCTTCCGGTGCTTCTCCCAGACCGGCCGGTAGACCTGGTCGAAGGAGTCCGGGTACTGCTCCGCCAGCCACGCCATGTGGGCCTCGTCGGGCGTCTTGGTGGTGAAGGCGGCGGCGAACGAGAAGTTGTGCAGGATCTTGTAGACCTGGTGCGAGAGGTGGTCCTTCTCGGCGATCGCGTCGTTCACGTGCCGGGGCGGCTGGATACCGTAGTACTCGAGGTCGGGGAAGAGCCCGCCGAGCATCTGCTCCTCGAAGTACAACTCGAATGCCTCACGCCAGCTCATCACCGGCTTGGGCAGCATGTAGTCCATCATCCCCGCGACCAGCGCGGACATCCGGTACGCCCGCCAGAACCACTTGTCGATCCAGTCCTGGATGATCGGCACGTTGCCCTCGTCCTGCTCCAGCAGGAACTTGATGGCCTCCAGGCCCAGGGTCATGTGCCGGCTCTCGTCGGACTGGGCGGAGAAGCCGAACGACATGGTCGGCATGTCGCCGTTGAAGCTGGCGCCGCTCATGAACGGCACGAACAGGAGGTTCGTCAGCAGGTACTCGAAGCTGAACGAGATGGAGATGAGGAACTCGAACGGCCCGGCGGTCATCGCGTCGTCGAAGAGGGACTTGGGCACCGACAGGTACCAGACCCGGTCGTGCATCTTCGACCAGCTGTGGAAGCCGCCGTAGTACTTGTTGTAGTTGCTGATGGTGTGGATCTGCGTCTGGCAGTGGCGCAGTTCGTCCACGCTCTGGCACAGCGCCGCGAATCGTGGGGCGGGTCCCTCGAGGTGGCGGGCCAGGTAGGCGAAGTGGCGGTGCGCGGCGTACTCCAGGGGCGTGACGCCCTGGATGAACAGCTTGATGGCGTTCAGATAGCTGGCGTCCGACAGCGACAGGTGACCCTGGCTCTGGGCGAAGCCGTCCAGCACGGCGTACAGCCGCTTGTCCTTCTCCGCCTGGTACTTGTAGTAGGCGTCCACGGTCAGCCGGAAGGGGTCCTGCCAGCCGTCCCAGTCGTGGATCTTGATGCCCTCGTAGCGGGTGTGCGGAAAGAGTTGCTCACGGTCGACGTATCCCGGCTCCCAGTCCAGGTCGCGGGTGAGCAGCGCGTAGCGCTCCTTGAGCGGCAGCTTGCGGGCCGGCTTCGAGGCGGCTTTCTTCGTGGGCACGCTCATGTCAGTGCTCCCAGCTCACAATGATCCGGTCGTCGTCCCACTCGGAGAAGTTGCCGGTGTAGGAGACGATGGCCAGCTGGAACTCGCCGGTCTCCCACTCCCGCCCGAGGCGGTTCTCGACGCTTTCGCGGTTGATGACGATCCGGCCCGCCGCCTGCAGCTTGACGAGGCCGGGAAGGTGACGGAGGGTCAGTTCGGGGTTGTCGTCCTTGATCGCCTCGATCAGGGCCCGGTTCTCCTCGGACTCCTGGAGGTCGATGGCGACCTGGCGCAGTGTTCTGGTGCTCATGCGGCGCCTCCGGTGGTCTTGGTCCATGCGGTGGCGTGGGCGTCGGCGAGCTCGCCGAGCGCCGCGGCACTCGCCGCCTGCGGGAGCGCCTGGTCGATCGCCTCGGTGAGGGCCGCGACCGCCTCGCGTGCCCGGTCGGACCAGGTGGCGGCGATCCGGGTCAGGACGGCGCGGTTGTCCTCGCCGCGTTCCGGGTCGTTCGCCCAGCAGGTGAGCAGCGCGTCCAGCCACTTGCGCTGGTCGGCGTACCACGTGGCCAGGTGCTGTGCGACCAGGCTGTACGCGCCGGCCCCGCCGAGCAGCGCGGTCTCGTCGAGGTGCTGGTACAGCAGCGGGTAGACGAGTGAGTCGACGAGGTCGACGGCCAGCAGGCCCTCCGCCCAGTCCTCGACGACCATGATCTCCTCGGTCAGGCGGCGCAGCGGCTGGAGGTGCTCGCCCTCAAGCCATTGCCGCTTGGCCTCCTTGAGCGCCTCGGCAGTACCGCCGCCGGCGGCGATCCCGGCCCGGGAGAGCATCTGCGCGTTGCCGATCCGGTCGAACGCGGCGAAGGTGCAGCACTGCTCCAGGGAGGTGCCGTAGGCGAAGCGGGCGCCGGAGACGCTCACCAGCTGGGCCCCGGACTCGTAGTGCCTGAGCGGGACGACCACCGAGGTCAGCACTGTGTGCCACGCCTCGGGCAGCTTCGCGAGCAGGTCGCGCGCCTCCAGGTAGCCCAGCGTCTTGCCGAACTCGTCGTGCAGCGCGGCTCGTTGGGTCACGTACGGCGTGTAGTAGTACTGGCGCGGATCGGTGTAGCTGTACGGATCCGTCAGCCGCAGGGCGGAGAACCGCTCGTCGTACAGCTCGCGGTCCTGCGCCCAGGTGGGCCGGTAGTGGAAGTTCTCCCTCGGCTCGACGTCGAGTGTCGCTTCGAGGTAGCGGCTCGCCGGCTGGTCGCCGAGGCGGTCGATCACGTTCTGGTAGGTCTGGCGCCTCGGTTCGAGGACCCGGTAGCGCAGTTCGTATTGCACGAGCTTCTCCTGACGGGCTTCATCGGCATCAGGGACGGTTGTCTCGCTGTTTCAGCGGCGTACGGAGGCGGCGATCAGGCCGAGCAGGAGTGCCTGAAGCTCGTCCTCGCCGGTGAGCCGGCGCGGTCCGTCGTCCGGGAGACAGGGGGCGGTGAGCCGGGCGACGGCGGTACGGCCGGACACGGCGGTCTCCACCCGGGCTTCGGCTTCGCCGCAGCCGATGGTGAATGACAGGCTTCCGGGGCCGGTCGCGTCCACCAGGGTGAAGGCGGTGCCGTGGTCCCGGAGGACCGTGTTCGCCTCGCAGATCAACTGCTCTGCGAGGGACCGGACGACGACCTGCGTGTCGGTGAGGACCGCCACCGGGCCGGCCTGGCTCGGCTCGGTCTCCGGCACGGGCGGTGGCGCCCCGTCGAGCAGGGACGTCACGGAAATCATGAACGGCGTCATCGGGCGCTCCTTGCTCCGAGCCGACGTCCGCGGGGCCGCTCGGGCGGTGCGCCACTGCCGCGGCCTGCGGTTGCTCTGAGTGTTACAGCGCCGCAATGACGTGTGAAATATCGATTACTAATGGATTGATATCCGGGGCGTCATGTTCAGAAGACGTCCTGCTCGATCTACTCGACGTCGAGCCGATCGAGCAGGGACTGGAGTGCCTGATGCCTACAGACCCATGTCCTTGGCGATGATCGTCTTCATGATCTCGTCGGTGCCGCCGACAATCCGGTTGACGCGGTTGTCCGCGTACAGGCGGGCGATCGGGTACTCGTTCATGTAGCCGTAGCCGCCGTGCAGTTGAAGGCAGCGGTCGATCACGCGGTGGGCGACCTCGGTGCAGAAGAGCTTTGTACTGGCGGCCTCGGCGGGGGTCAGCTCGCCGGCGTCGAGGGCCTCCGTGGCGCGGTCGATCACGGCCTCGGCCGCGTCCACCTCGGCCTTGCAGGCGGCCAGCTCGAACTTGGTGTTCTGGAACGTGGCGACCGGCTTGCCGAAGACGACCCGCTCCTGCGCGTACTGCTGGGTGAACCGGATGGCGGCCTTGGCCTGCGCGTACGCGCCGTAGGCGATGCCCCAGCGCTCGGAGGCGAGGTTGTGGCCGAGGTAGTGGAAGCCCTTGTTCTCCTCACCGAGGAGGTTCTCGACGGGGACCTTGACGTCGACGAAGGCCAGCTCGGCGGTGTCGGAGGTCTTCATGCCGAGCTTGTCGAGCTTGCGGCCGACCGAGTAGCCCTCGGACTTGGTGTCCACCACGAGGAGGGAGATGCCGTGGCGGCGGTCCTCGGCCGTCGGGGCGGCGGTGCGGGCGCAGACGATCACGCGGTCGGCGTGCACGCCACCGGTGATGAAGGTCTTGGCGCCGTTGAGGACGTAGTGCGTGCCGTCCTCGGAGAGCTTGGCAGTGGTCTTCATGCCCGCGAGGTCGGAGCCGGTGCCCGGCTCGGTCATCGCGATGGCCCACATCTCCTCACCGGAGACGAACTTGGGCAGGTAGCGCTTCTTCTGCTCGTCGGTGGCGAGCATCTTGATGTACGGCAGGCAGAGGTTGACGTGGACGCCGGACCCGCCGAAGGTGACACCGGCGCGGGCCGTCTCCTCGTACTGGACGGCCTCGAACTTGTGGGTGTCCACGCCCGCGCCGCCGTACTCCTCCGGCACGGCGATCCCGAACAGGCCCAGCTCGGCGAGCTTGAAGTAGAACTCGCGCGGCGCCTGGCCGGCGGCGAGCCATTCGTCGTGGACCGGAACGACCTCGGCCTCGATGAAGGCGCGGAGGGTCTCCCGGAACACCTCGTGATCTTCGTTGAATACCGTACGGCGCACGGACATGCTCCTTCGTCAAGCTCGCGACCAGCCTCGCGACCAGCGGAGACCAGCGGACGGGCGAGCACACTGAGGGGACCAAGCGACTGACTAAGCGCTTGCTTTGCGAGATTACCCGTCGGCCATCGTGGCAGTACAGAGACCCACGACACGTCAGAGCAGGTCCGAGCCGTCAGCGGGCGGCAGGTCGGCCGCCGCCCAGCAGCCACCGCAGGCGCGGCATCACCCGGGCGAGCAGCGCGGAGTCCTCGCCCGCTCGGGTCGCGACGGCCAGCTCGACCTCCTCGGTCGTGCCCGACAGGGGCCGGTATGTGGCCCCCGTGATGTGCAGGTGCCGCACCGAGGCGGGCACGAGCGCGACGCCGAGCCCGCCGGCGACAAAGGCAACGAGAGTCGAGGTCTCAGCCACCTCCTGCACTGCCGAAGGATGGAAGCCCGCTCGCTGGCAGGCATCGAAGACGGCGTCGTACACCACCGATCGATGCTGGGAGGGGTAACAGATGAACGGTTCGGTCTGCAGCTCGGCCAGCGGCACGCTCTTCCGGTCGGCGAGTTCGTGCCCCTCCGGCAGCACGGCGATGAGCGGTTCCCGACGGAACACCAGGACGTTCAGCTCGGGGTCGCGTACCGGGGGGCGCAGGAAGGCGATGTCCAGGGACCGGTCGTGCAGCGCTTCCACCTGGCGTGGTGTCAGCATCTCCCCCTTGAGCTCCAGCTCGATCCCCGGGAACTCCTCGCGCAGCGCTCGGGCCACCGCCGGCAGCAGCTCGTACGTCGCCGAACCAGTGAAACCGATGGCTAGCTTGCCGACCAGGCCGGAGGCGACGAGCCCTGTCTCGTCCGCGGCGGCGTCCACCGCGGCGAGGATGCCGCGCGCCCGCTCCAGGAACCGGGCACCGGCGGGTGTGAGTTCGACCCGGCGGGTCGACCGGGTCAGAAGTTGTACGCCGAGTTCCGTCTCCAGCTGTTTGATCTGCTGCGACAGCGGAGGCTGGGCGATGTGCAGACGTTCCGCGGCGCGCCCGAAGTGACACTCCTCGGCAACGGCGACGAAGTACCGGATGTGCCGTAGCTCCATGCTGGGGAGCATAAGGTGGCCGGTCGCGGCTCCCGGCCCGTACAGCCTGATCAGTGGGGAAGGACGCGCAGAGCCTCCAGCGCCACCCCGAGATCGGCCAGGGTGCGGGGATCGGACAGGGAGCGACCGGTCAGTTCCTCGATCCGGCGCAGCCGGTAACGGATCGTGTTCGGATGCAGGAACATCCGCTCGGCGGTGTCCTGTGCCCGGCCACCTGCGGCGAACCAGTGGCGGAGAGTCTCCAGGAGGCGCGTCCGGTCCTGCGGGGGCAGAACGAGCACAGGTTTCAGGATGACGTGCACGAGGCGTGTCGCCTCCTCGGGCGCCGCCGCGACGACCATGGCCAGCGGATGGTCGTCGAAGCAGGCCACGCCCGCCGACTCCCGGGCCAGCCCGGCGAGCGCCAGCCGTGCGAAGCGCAGTGCCCGGGGGGTGTCGCCGAGCGAGTCGAACAGCGGGCTGATCCCCATCCGGGCGCGGCGCCGCCGCAGGGTCCGGAGGCTCAGCGTCTCGGCGTCCGGTGCGGCGAGGGACAGAACACCGATCTGCTGGTCCAGCAGCAGTCTCCAGGCCGAGGGCACGTGAGCCTCGCGCAACGCCGCCTCGATCCCGGGCAACGGTTCCTCTCCCGCCCCGAGGCCCGCGGCCACCACCACCGCATACGGTCCGTCCTTGGGCAGCCCGAGGTGGCGCGCCGCGTCGTCGAGACCGGCAGGGTCCGTGATGTCGCCCCTGCACACTGCCTCGACCAGTGCTGAGCGTCTCGCCTCGCGCTGCCGGCTCAACTCGGTGGAGGTCTCCCGGTATGCGGTGGCGAGCACCTCCGCGTACCGGCCGAACAGCATCCAGATCTCCGAGGATCCGGCTGCGAGCTGGGCCTCAGCCACCTCGGGGTAGTGCCGAGCCTCGTCGAGGATGAGCGCCCAGAGCGAGTCGAACGCGATCCGGTAGGCGTGCAGGGCGTCCACCAGCGGGACGCCCTGCTCAGCGCGGATCCGTCCGGTCTCGCGCGCCGGGCGGGAGTCGGGCTCGCTGCCCTCGGCGAAATACGCCAGGACGACCCGGGCATTGCGCTCCACGGAAAGCCGCAGCGATTCCCCGGGAACAACCGAATCATCGGCGTAGGAATCAACCTCGGCACGAATGCGCACCGCCAACGCCTCACTGATTTCGTGAAGGCGCTCCTGCAGTACCGAAGCGACACCGGAGAGGTCCATCTCCGCAGCTTATGGCGGGGTCCTTGTTTCTGGGAACAAGCAGTCCACAGCGATGCTGTATGTGCTGCCATAGACGCTCCTCATTACGGGCGGCAGCATGCCGCCAAGCATCGCTGGGACGCGCGATGCACGTAGTCGCAAGAGGAGACAGGCATGCCCAATCTCGCGGAGTTCCTGGTGGCGACGGCCGCCCGACAGCCGGAGCGCCCCGCGCTGCGGCTGGGAACGGCGACCATCAGCTACGCGGAGCTGGACGAGGCGAGCGCCCGAGCCGCCGCACTGCTGCGCGCCGAGGGGGTCCGGCCCGGCGACCGGGTCGCCCTGATGCTGCCCAGCTCACCCGAGTTCATCATCCTCTACTACGGCATCCTGCGCGCCGGCGGCATAGTCCTGCCGCTGAACCCGCTGCTCAAGGAGCGGGAGGTCGCCTACCACCTGGGCGACTGCGGTGCCGTGCTGCTCTTCGAGTGGCACGAGGCGCCAGGTGAGGGCGACAAGGGTGCTGCCGCCGCCGGCGTGCGGCACCTGGTCGTCGAGCCCGCCGACTTCGCCGAGCGTCTCGGGCGGCACGAGCCCCATCGACAGGTCACCGCGGTCGACGGGGACGACATCGCGGTCCTGCTCTACACCTCCGGCACCACCGGCCGCCCCAAGGGCGCCTCGCTGACCCATGCGAACCTGCGCCACAACACCGAGATCATCGTCACCGACCTGGCCAGGATGGTCTCGGACGACGTGGTGGTGGGCTGCCTGCCGCTCTTCCACATCTTCGGCCAGACCGCCACCCTCAACGCCGCGGTGAAGAGCGGCGCTCTGCTCGTGATCGTCCCCCGGTTCGACGCGGAGACCGTGCTCGACATCCTCGCTCGCGAGGGCGCCACCGTGTTCGAGGGCGTCCCCACCATGTACGCAGCGCTGCTGCAGCACCCGGCTGCCGCGAACGTGGATGTGTCCGCCCTGCGCACCTGCATCTCGGGCGGGGCCGCGCTGCCGGTGGAGATCCTGCACGGCTTCGAGCGCCACTTCGGCTGCATGGTGTTGGAGGCCTACGGCCTGTCCGAGACGAGCCCCGCCGTCTCCTTCTGCCGCCCCGACCGCATGCGCAAGCCCGGTTCGGTGGGGACGCCCGTCCGCGACGTCGAGGTACGGCTGCTGGACGCCGACGGACAGGAAGTGGCCACGGGCGAGGTGGGCGAGCTGGTCGTGCGCGGCCCGAACGTGATGAAGGGCTACTGGAACCGCCCCGAGGAGACGGCGGCGGCCATTTCCGACGGTTGGTTTCACACCGGTGACATGGCCCGGCGGGACGAGGACGGTGACCTGTACATCGTCGACCGCAAGAAGGACCTGATCATCCGGGGCGGCTACAACGTCTATCCGCGCGAGATCGAAGAGGTCCTGCACGAGCACCCCGCCGTCGCCCTGGCCGCCGTCGTGGGTGTGCCGGACGACAAGCTCGGTGAGGAGGTGGCCGCCGCGGTCGTCCTGCGCCCCGGTGCGCAGGCCACGCCGGGGGAACTACAGAAGTTCGTCAAGGAGCGGGTGGCGGCGTACAAGTACCCGCGCCGCGTGTGGCTGACCGACTCCCTGCCGACCGGGCCCACCGGCAAGATCCTCAAGCGGGAGATCACCGCATCCAGCGTCTGAGGACAAGGGTTGAGGGCCTTCGAGCAGCTGTGGCGGCTCGGAGGCCCTTACGTCTGCCTGGCGACAGCGGTCGGAGCCGGGTGCGGTCGGCGCTATCCGATCCCGCCCGTACGCCCGGCGAACTGTGCGCGTCGGCGGGCCATCCACGCGGCGATCTGGGCCCGCGAGGTGAACCCGAGCTTGGCGAGGATCCGCTCGACGTGACCGTCGGCGGTGCGCTTCGCGATCACCAGCCGATGGGCGATCTCCCGGTTGGACAAGCCGGATTCGATCAGGGCGGCGACCTCCAGCTCCCGCTTGGTGAGCGGCTCGGTGGCATCGGCGCGCCGGGCCACGGCCGTACTCCCCTCGGCGCCCAGGGCCAGATCGATCACATCCCGCAGGCGCCACAGCGGAACGGAGGGCTCGCCACCCCCGGAACTCGGCAGATCGAGCTGGTGGGCGCAGTGGCGTTCCGCGAACTCCGACACCTGCGGCCCGAAGGCGGCGATCGACGTGCCGAGGGAACGCCACACTCGCCGTGCCGCCTCGCACAGGGCGGCCGCGCGGTCCACCTCACCACGGTCGTAGGCCACCCAGGCCAGCAGGTCGGTGCACAGAGCGACGCCGATCCCTTCGGACGGGAGTTGAACCCGCAGTGCCGCACGGGCCGATCGCTCCGCCTCCTCCAGGCGGCCCAACGTCCACTCGGCCAGGCCCGCAGCCCAGAGGGAGAAGGCGCGGCCGGACCTGTCTCGGTACGTCTCGCACAACGCCACCGTGCTGCGGCTGATCTCCACGGCCTCGGCTGCCCGGCCGGCGCAGGCGAGCGCGGTGGCTAGCATATAGAGAGCGGCGAGTTCCAACTCACTATCACCGCGGTCGCGGTGTCCGTCGACAGCGGTCCGCAAGCCCTGCACCGCGGTGTCTGCGTCTCCGGTGAAGAGCGCCCACAGCGCCCCCCAGTGGGTGACACGCAGCTTCACGCCGGGGTCGTCCAGTTCCTCCGCGAGGTCCGCAAGTGTGCTGAGCCACCGTGCGGCACTGTGGTGGTCCCCCTGGATCAACGCGATCCAGATCATCACCCACACGCCCTCGGCCCGCTCCGGCGACGGCGCGGTGACCGCGGCGAGCGCTGCCTCCATCCGCGTCCGGCCGTCGGCGAGGAACCCTCCGGACAGCCAGTGGTAGCGCAGCCGTGCCATCAGGCGCAGAGCGGCTCGTTCCTCCCCCGGAGTGAAGAGGCTCCACTGCACCGCTGCGACATGGTCCGCGTGCTCCAGGCGCATCCGCTCCAGCAGGGCCTCCTGCTGGGGACCGCACCACTGGTCGAGGACCCACTGGGCCCGGCGCAGCATCACGTCGCGATGTCTGCGCCGCAACTCGTCAGCTTCGCCGGCCTGTTCGGCGTGTTCGGCCGCGATCTCACGGACGGGAGCGAGCAGGCGGTACCGCATGGTGCCGACGTCGCGCTCGGCCAGCAGGATCGACTGCCCGACCAGACGCTCGATGGAATCGACGACGTCGTCGGGGTGCAGTTCGCCAAAAGCACAGACCTCTTCAGCGAGCTCAAGATCGAAGGTTGCGGGAAACACCGACAAACGGCGCCAGAGGATCTGCGCGGTCCGCGGGCAAAGCTGGTAGCTCCAATCCACCATCGCCCGCAGTGATCCGTGCCGCGACCGGGACTCGGCAACCGGCGCGGTCAACGACGCCAGTCGTCGGCCAAACCGTTCCACCACCTGCTCGACGGTCAGCGCTCGCAGCTTCGCTGCTGCCAGCTCGATAGCCAGCGGTATGCCTTCCAGCAGCCGGCACAGCTCGACCACGGCCTCAGCGTTGTCTTCGGTGACATCGAACTCGGGATCGACGGCACGCGCCCGCTCCACCAGCAGGCTCACCGACCCGTCCGCGATCAGCTGCGCAGCCGGGGTGGCCGGTTCGGGCACGCTCAGTGGCAGCACCGGCCGCAGCACCTCCCCCTCGACACCGAGGGGTTCCCGGCTCGTGGCCACCACGCGCAGCTGCGGAGCCTCGCGCAGCATGACCGGCACCGCCGCCCGCACAGAGTCCAGCACGTGCTCGCAGTTGTCCAGAAGCAGCAGCAGTTTGCGGCTGCTCAAGAAGGACAGCAGCTTCTCACGCGGCTGCGTGGCGGACTGATCGTTGATGTCCAGGGCGCTGACCACCGCGGACTCCACCTCCGCGCCCCCTGCACCGATGCTCAGATCGGCCAGTCGGACCAGCCACGCGCCGTCGGGGAAGCCGTTGCGAGCTCGATAGGCCAATTCCAGGGCCAGCCGCGTCTTACCCACACCGCCTGCCCCGACGAAGGTCAGCAGCCTGGATTCCGAAAGTGTCCGCTGTGCGACGTCGAGATCGCTCCTTCGCGCGATCAAGCGATTCAGAGATGGACCGACCCGGTTCCCTCCTCGTTGAGAGGCCTGGGCGCTAGTCATGCAGAGATCCTAGGCGAGTCCAACCCGAACACCACACCCTCGCGGGGCCGATCAATTCTCGCGACCACCCCCAGCAAGCAAAAGCCTGCTCGCAGGAGCACGGCGCACCGGCTGCTGATCATGCTGTGGAGCCGCGGCCTCGCGGAAGAGAAGCGGCCACCCGCCAGGCGAAGCGGCGCCGGCCCCCGCACTGCTCCAGCGCCGGCAAGCGATCGCAGCCTTCGACCCTGCCCTTGCGGCGGCCCGCAGGGCCGCCCGATTCCCGCCCCGCACGGACACCACCACCTGCACCGCCTCGGACTTCGAGCAGGCGCCGGCCCAGTGCGCCGCACCGGTTACGCCACCACCCTCGGTAAGGCGATCGTCGGCGGCGCCGCAGTGGCTGCCCGCGCCGCTGGACCGGTCGGGCAGGGCCTGTGCCGCCGTCGCTCTCGTGACGTGAACGTCGGGCTCACCAGGGACGTGGGCCGCCCCGGTCCGATGGGTGATGGTCGCCGCCCGCAAGGTCGCCAAGGGCTCCGGCGCCTCACGCCGCCGGTGAGCACGTTTGCCCCGAGTAGGTGCGCCGGTGGTCAGCAGATCAGCCCTCTCACACTCGCTGCACGTTCATCCCTCCGTCGATCACGGTGGCGGTGCCGTTGACGAACGAGGCGCCCTCCGAGGCCAGGTAGGTGGCCAGCGAAGCCACTTCCCCGGGTGTGCCGAGCCGTCCCTGCCCCCGAGTGATCAGATCCTTCAGCGGCGTTCCGGTGGCGGCCTCGAACTCTGTGAAGGCGCGCTCGATCATGGGGGTTTCGATGAAGCCGGGACAGATCGCGTTGGCGCGCACGCCAAGGTCGCGCAGCTCAAGCGCCATCACCTCGGTCATGCGCACGACACCGGCCTTGACCGCCGCGTAGGCGCCGAGCAGGGGGAACCCGACGACGCCGGCCAGCGAGGCGATGTTGACGATCGCGCCGCCGCCGTCCGTCAGCGCGGGAACCGCGTGCTTGTAGACCAGCCAGGTACCCCGCAGGTTGACCGAGTACATCCGATCGAACTCGTCCTCGGTCAGTTCGTGGAGGGGACCGAAGCACTCGACACCGGCGTTGTTGACCAGCACGTCGAGTCCGCCCAGGGCACGCGTGGCCTCGGCGACCGCCGCGGCCACGCTGTCGCCGGAGCGGACGTCGCAGGTGACGCCGACGGTGTCGTGGCCGATCTCCAGAGCTGCCTTGTCGGCCCCCTCGATGTCGGCGATCACGACGCGGGCGCCGGCGGCGACGAACGCTTCGGCGACCGCCCGGCCGATGCCCCGGTGCGCGCCGGTCAGCAGCGCACGCTTGCCCTCCAGAATTCCGGTCATGCTGTTTTCCTCTCCGGTCTGCGTAATGGTGATCGTGCTGTGGTGCCGCGCCATCGCACGCCGGACGGTGGCAGGTATCCCTGGCGTGCGCTGAGCGAGCGTCAGAAGCGGTGCCCCGTGGGCATCAAGCCATCGATGCCGCGCGGGGCCCAGGCCCGGCCAGGCACCGGGCAAGCAATCGGCACCCGTCGCTCACGGCTCGTGCGCCGTGAACTCGCCGGGCCTGCTCAGCCGAGGAGCGCTTCGGCCTTCTCCGTCCCGGCCTCGGCCGACAGCAGCGGCGCGAGGAAGTCGCGGATGGCGTCCTGGATCTCGGCGGCGCGCGGAATCGCACCGGAGAGCACGAACGTGGTGTGGATCAGACCGTCGAGGCGTCGGCAGACGGTCGGCACACCGGCTTCCGTCAGCGCTCGCGCGTAGTGCTCGCCCTCGTCGCGTAGCGGATCGATCTCCATGGTGATCACCAGTGCGGGCGGCAGGTTCGACAGGTCCTGCGCGTGTGCCGGGGCGGCCCAGGACGACGTCACGTGGGCAGGGTCGCCGAGATACCAGGCCGCCATGCGCCCGCCCAGCTCGGTGGAGATGACCGGGCCGCGCGCGAAGGTCTTGCGGGACTCGGTGTCGGCGGTGAAATCGGTCGGCGGAGTGACGAGGACCTGGGCGGCAAGGCGCGGTCCGCCCTCGTCCCGGGTGCGCAGCGCGGCCACCGCGGCGAGGTTCGCACCGGCGCTCTCGCCGCCCACCGCGATCCGCTCCGGGTCGCCGCCGTACTCGGCGATGTTCTCCGCCGCCCAGCGCAGCGCCGCCATCGTGTCGTCGACCGCCGCCGGGAACGGGTGCTCGGGGGCGAGCCGGTAGTCCGGGGACACGACGAGAGCGCCGAGGCGCCGGGCGAGGGACGCGCAGGGCTCGTCGTACGCATCGAGACTGCCCGCGATCCAGCCGCCGCCATGCAGGAAGACGACCACGGGCAGCGGGCCCTCGAGGGGCGGCCGGTACAGGCGCACCGTCCGCTCACCACCGTCCGTCGGGTACTGCGTGTCGGTGATGCCGACATCCGAGGGAACGGGCAGCTGCATGTTCTTGAAGCCCTCGATGGCAGCTCGGATCTCCTCCAGGGAGGACTCCTCGAGCGGCTTGGCGCCCATGTTCATCAGGCCGGCGAGGAGGAAGACCGCCGCACCGTCGATCTTGATCGAGTTCGGCAGGTCTCGCGCGTCCCCGTCGAGCGAGAAACCGGCGTACTCGGTCGCCTGAACCTCCGCGCAGATGGCGCGGTACATCGGCGCACCGGTGAACAGCGAGAGCGGCCTCCGCGGCTTGCCCGGAATGTTGTCGCCCATGTACCAGGTGACCGCCTTGGGGAACAGCGTCACCTCGGCGACCTCCGCGACCACCTCGTTGTACCGGTCCTCGGCCGCGGCCGTCACCTCGGCCGTCCGGTGACGGTGCGCGTCCGTATAGGCGATGAGGTCGCCGATGAAGTCGACACTGTCCTCGATGGCGATCGGGTTGTTGAAGAGGGCCGCCGCGCTCTGCGGACCGTTGACGTGGAACAGGTTCGGGAAGCCGTGGTTGGCCATTCCGATGTACGCGCGCTGCCCGTCCGCCCAGTGGTCGGTCAGTTTCCGGCCGCCGCGGCCCACCACACCCATCCGCATCAGGGCGCCCGCGCCCACGTCGAAGCCCGTGGCGAGCACGATCACGTCGAACTCGTACTCCTCTGCCGTGGTGGCGATGCCCTTCTCGGTGATCCGCTCGATCGGGGTCGTCCTGGCGTCGACGAGACGCACGTGCGGCAGGTTGAACGTCTCGTAGTAGTTCGTCTCGAACGTGGCGCGCTTGGCGCCGTACGGGTGTCCCTTCGGACACAGCAGTTCCGCAGTCTTCGGGTCCTTGACCCGCTCCCGGATCCGGTCGCGGATGTACTCCGCGGCCGTCTCGTTGGCCGCCGGGTTGTAGATCAGGTCGAAGTAGGTGGACGCGAGCATCCGGAAGCCGCCGCCGTTGTAGTACGTGTCGTACGTCTTGCGGCGTTCCTCGGGGCTGTCCGCCAGCGCGGGGCGCGTGGCGCGCGGGTACGCGGCGCCGGCCAGGCTGTTGCGCGACTCCTCCCGCAGCCTCGGGTAGTCGGCGACGGTCTGCTCGAACTCCTCGTCGGTGAGCGGACGGTTCCCGAGGGGGCAGGCGAAGTTCGCGGTCCGCTGGAACACGGTCAGTTCGGAGACCTGCGGGGCGATCGTCTGGATGACCTGGATGCCGGTCGAGCCGGTGCCGATCACGGCGACACGCTTGCCGGCCAGATCGACGCCGTCGGCAGGCCACCGGCTGGTGTGGACGACTGTGCCTCGGAACGTCTCCTGGCCCGGGAAGTCGTTCGGCTTGTTCACCGAGAAGGCGCCAGCCGCGTTGATGAAGAACCGCGCGAAGGTGACGCCGCCGTCGTCCGTGCCGACAACCCAGCGCTGAGCGGCGTCGTCCCAGACCGCAGACGTGACGCGCGTGCTGAAGCGGTAGCTGCGGCGCAGGTCGAACCGGTCGGCCACATGCTCCAGGTAGGCCAGGATCTCCGGCTGCGCGGCGTACCGCTCTTTCCAGCGCCACTCCCGCTGCAGGTCCTCGTCGAAGGAGAAGGAGTAGAAGATGCTCTCGAAGTCGCAGCGCGCGCCGGGGTACTGGTTCCAGTGCCAGACGCCGCCGGGTCCCGAGGCCGCCTCGAAGGACTGAACCGACAGGCCCTGCTGGTTGCGGAGGCGGTGGGTGGCGTAGAGGCCGGAGAAGCCGGCACCCACGATGACTGCGTCGACATGTGTTTCGTCCATGTACCGACTCTGGGTTCAGCACGTTGCGAGGGCTACGGGTAGGGATACCTGATGGCATACCTGATCCCCTACCTGTCTTCTGCCGGGACGGTCGGCTGCGGCGACCCGGTTCAGATGCGAAACCGCTGGTGAATGGGGTGAACAGCCTGATTCGCGAGACTTCGGCGATCTTTTGCAACTGATTGCACAAACGTCCTCCGGGTCATACAACTGCTCGCATGTCGCAGCACGACTCAGGAGCAGGAGCCCTGCCGATGTCCCCCTACCCTCACCTGCTGAGCCCCCTCGATCTGGGGTTCACGACCCTGCCGAACCGTGTCCTGATGGGCTCGATGCATCTGAGCCTGGAAGAGGCCGAGCGAGGTTTCGAGCGGATGGCCGCCTTCTACGCCGAGCGGGCCCGCGGCGGCGTCGGGCTCATCGTCACGGGTGGGATCGCCCCGGACGACCGAGGTCGGGCCTTTCCCGGCAGCGCCAAGCTCACCACCGAGGCGGAGGCCGAGCAGCACGCGCTCGTCACCGAGGCGGTGCACCGCGAGGGGGGCCGGATCGCGATGCAGATCCTGCACACCGGCCGGTACGCCTACCACCCCGATCTGGTCGCCCCCAGCGCACTCCAGGCGCCGATCAGCAGATACGTGCCGCATGCGCTGACCGATGACGAGATCGAGGAGACGATCGAGGCGTTCGTCCGTGCGGCCGCGCTCGCCAGGACGGCCGGCTACGACGGCGTCGAAATCATGGGGTCCGAGGGCTACCTGATCAACGAGTTCATCGCCCCGGCCACCAACCACCGCACCGACCGCTGGGGCGGCACCTACGAGAACCGGGTCCGATTCCCCCTGGAGATCGTCCGCCGTGTGCGCGAACGGGTCGGCCCCGACTTCATCCTCATCTACCGCCTGTCCATGCTCGACCTCGTCCCGGACGGCAGCACCCTGGACGAGGTGGTCACGCTCGCCAAGGCGGTGGAGGCGGCCGGCGCCACGATCATCAACACGGGGATCGGCTGGCACGAGGCACGCGTCCCCACCATCGCGACCTCAGTGCCGCGCGGCGCGTTCTCATGGATCACTCAGCGCCTGAAGGGAGTCGTTTCCGCCCCCCTAGTGGCCAGCAACCGCATCAACACCCCAGAGGTCGCGGAGGAACTGCTGGCGGAAGGCAGAGCGGACATGGTCTCGATGGCCCGTCCGTTCCTCGCCGACCCGGACTTCGTCGCCAAGGCACGCGCCGGACGCCCTGACACGATCAACACGTGCATCGGCTGCAACCAGGCGTGCCTGGACCACGGCTTCAGCGAGAAGACGATCTCCTGTCTGGTCAACCCGCGGGCCGGCTATGAGACGGAGCTGGTGCTGTCTCCGACGCGCCGCCCCAAGCGCCTGGCCGTGGTCGGGGCAGGTCCGGCCGGGCTGGCGGTGTCGGTGACGGCCGCCCAACGCGGCCACGATGTCACGTTGTTCGACGCCGACGACAAGATCGGCGGCCAGCTCAACATCGCCCGGCGGGTCCCGGGCAAGGACGAGTTCGAGGAGACCCTGCGCTACTTCCGCGTCCAGCTCGACGAGCACGGCGTGGACGTCCGCCTCGGCACAAAGGTCACCGCTGAGGCGCTGGCAGAGGGCGCCTATGACGAGGTCGTCGTCGCGACGGGCGTCACCCCCCGCACTCCCAACATCCCGGGCAGGGATCGCCCGAATGTCGTCAGCTACCTGGACGTGCTGCGCAACCAGGTGCCGGTGGGCGAGCGGGTGGCGGTCCTCGGGGCGGGCGGTATCGGGTTCGACACCGCGCTCTACCTAACCGACCCGGGCGACGAGGCCAGCCGCCGTCCGGACGTCTACTTCCGGCACTGGGGCGTCGACACCGAATACCGCACGCGTGGCGGACTGTGCCGCCCTGAGCGGCCCACGGTGGCGCGAACCGTTCACCTCCTCCAGCGCAAGACCAGCAAGGTCGGCGCCAATCTGGGCGCGACCACCGGGTGGATCCACCGGGCCGAGCTGAAGCACCGCGGGGTCACCATGGTCGCGGGAGTGACGTACCGGCGCATCGACGATGAGGGTCTGCACGTCACGCTCGACGGCGAGGAGCGAGTGATCCCGGTCGACACGGTCGTCCTGTGCACGGGCCAGGAACCCAACCGAAGCCTCTACGAGGAACTGCGCGAGGACGGGCTGTCGGCCCACCTCATCGGTGGCGCGGACCTCGCCGCGGAACTCGACGCCAAGCGGGCGATCCGCCAGGGCACGGAACTGGGGGCGACGCTCTGACGCCAAGCCGTCTCGGTACTCCGGCAGGTCCGCGCTGCATCTTCGGCGACTTCGCACCTCGACGACCGCGTCATGGGACCAGTTCGTCAAGCTGCTGTTCCGCCCAGATCGTCTTGCCGGTCATGGAGTAGCGGGTGCCCCAGCGGCGAGCGAGCTGGGCGACCATGAAGAGCCCACGGCCGCCTTCGTCGAAGGTGCGGGCCCGGCGCAGGTGAGGGCTGGTGCTGCTGCCGTCGGAGACCTCGCAGATCAGACCCCGATCCCTGATCAGCTGGAGCCGGATCGGCTCCGCGCCATAGCGAATCGCATTGGTCACCAGCTCGCTGACCGCGAGTTCGGCGACGAAGGCGGCGGCCTCCAGATGCCACGCGGCCAGCCGGTCCACAACTCCTCTGCGGATCGTGGCCGCAGCTGCGGGATCAGGAGGCACCGCCCAGTCGGCCACCTGATCCTCGCTGAGCCTCTTGGTGCGGGCCAGCAGCAGGGCCACGTCGTCGGTGCGCGGCTGCGTGCACATGGACGCCAGGACGCTGTCGCACAGCGCGTCCAGTGACCGGGCGGGCTGGGCCAGAGCCCGTTGGAGGTCGGAGAGGTCTTCGTCGAAGTCGCATTCCCGGGATGTGACGAGACCGTCGGTGAACAGAGCCAGCACGCTCCCGTCGGGAATGTCGAGGAACACGGCCTCGAAGAGCAGGCTGCCGAGTCCCAGCAGCGGCCCCGTGGGCAGGTCGTCGGTGTGGGTCACGATGTCATCAAGATGCGTGAGGAGTTCGTCGGGCGACAGATCGATGTCGGCGAGCGTGCGCACCGCGGTACGCAGCCTCCATGGTGACTGAGGCGGCAATGCCGTGTCCCACAACATCACCGATCACGAGGCCGACCCGCGCGAACCGGGAAGGGGGATCACGTCGAACCAGCCCCGCCGGTCCGAGACCCGTTGCCAGCAGGCAGATACCGGCTGACCGTCTCGACGGCCGCAAGAGCGGGGGCGATACAAAAATATCGTCCGAGGCGTCTGGCTGTCGGATGCTTTTTTCGCTGGTCACAGCGCTTTTGTCGATTGGCGCCTCAGGCGGCGAACGTCGCTCCGCACTCGCACAGCGAAATTCGACCCGGATTCGACTCCGTCTGCCGACTTCCGCTTGCCACACATGCTCTGACCTGAGCTTATGCCGGGTGGGAACGATACTCGGATGCTACGCCGGGTTCAGCCCGAGTTGGGCCCTTGGGGCCGCGCGCCAGGGAAGTCGCGTTCCAGGCTGCCCCAGCGGACGAGACGGCCACCACGACGTCACCATCAGGAACTGACGCACCTCCGCCCTCTCGAACCAAGATCTAAACCCTACGCCGGCCGGCGCCCACCAACAGCCCTACAAGCGCACGCACTCGCACTGGTTAGCACCGCGCGTCTGAGGTACCACCAGCAGACGAAGAACCTGCCGGTGTCTATCCAGCCCAGCGCACGTCGCATCAGACGAAAAGTGCAGTACGAGGTGAGCAGTGACAACATCTGGCCTTGTCAACTCTCCACAAGGCGACAGTGCGAGCCCCGTGGGTGCGCACCGGTGCCCGCCTCAACCACGCGTCACGTCAGCATTCACCCGGTGGCCACCGGTCCCGCAAAGCCCTGCGCTAGCGACTGGGCTTCGATAGAACCCTTCAACATCGTCTGACGAGGCATCAGGAAAGTCAGCAAAAGTCAGCAAGAGCTCTGCCACAGCCGCCCACAGACGGCCACACCGTGGAATCGCCGCCAGCGCCGGCCCAGATGGCAACCTGGTCGACCGCCCTCCAGCAAGCGGTCGACCGGAGAAGCCATTGCCCGGCCACACCTCACTCGGCAACGCCGCCGACACGCAAGGCATTTTCGCTGGTCAGCGCACCCTTCCTCGCGGCTTCAACGGCACGGGCGGCAGCTCCGGAGCGAGCAGCGGAGCGCCGTCGTACCCCTTCACCTCCCCGAACCGCGTCCCTTCCATCCAGTCCCGGCGGGCCTGTACGATCTCCTCTTGGGACCGTCCGATCCAGTTCCAGAACATGATGAGCTCCTCCTCGAAGGGCTCCCCGCCCAGGAGCATCAGGCCTGCGTCCGACTCGGCACGCAGCGGGAGTTCGGTGCGGCCGCAGCCGAGGTAGAGCATCGAACCCGGCAGGACCGGAACGCCGTCGACGTGGGCCTCGCCGGACATGGACAGTACGGCGTACTCGAAGTCCGGCTCCAGCGGCAGGCGCACGGCCGCGCCGCGGGCGAGGGTCAGGTCGGCGCCGACGATCGGGGTGTACGTCGTTCCGGGCGAGGTCGCGCCGTCGAGGGTGCCGAGGATGAGAGTGGCCTTGAGGCCCGGAGCCGTGACGCGCGGCAGTTCGGCGTGGTGCTCGAAGTGGGGGTCGGTGTGGCGGTGGCCGTCCGGGAGGGCGACCCACAACTGCGCCCCGTGCAGGAAACGGGCGTGCGGCCGGGGGCTCTCCTCGGAGTGGCTGATGGCCCGGCCGGAGGTCATGAGTCCCAGTTCGCGGGGGCGGATCGTCTGCAGGCTGCCGGTGGAGTCGCGGTGCAGCACCTCGCCCTCGTGCAGCCAGCTCACCGTCTGCAGGCCCATGTGCGGGTGCGGCGGCACCTGCATGCCGGGCTCATCGGCGATGTCGTCGGGGCCGTAGTGATCGACGAAACACCAGGCGCCGACCATGCGGCGGCCCAGGTTGGGCAGCAGACGGCGCACTTCGGTCGACTCGCCGAGCTTGACGCGGCGAGGGCTGAGGAGTTCTCGAACGGGCTCCGCCACCACGAATCCACGGCCGCCGCACACAGCAGGAACCGGCTCGCGATCAAGATTGCTCATGGCGCCAACCTAGCCCCGCCGAGGGTGTCCCGTCAGTCCGTCAGTCGGGCGTTCTCGCCTGCCCTCCCCGAATAGTAGCCATGGACATAGTAGCCATGTACTGTATTTGGCATGAGCACTGGTTCCGAGAAGGCCACGCCCGGCTTCCTGGTGTGGCGTCTGTCGATGAAGTGGCGGGTGGCCGTCGACCGGGCGGTGGCCCCGCTCGGGCTCACCCACGCGCAGTACTCGCTGGTGGCCTCGCTGTACGGCATGCAGCGCAGCGGGGAGCGTCCCAGTCAGCGCCGCCTCGCCGACGTGACGGGCCTCGAGCCGCTGTACGTGTCCAAACTGGCCCGCGCCCTGGAGACGGCCGGCCTGATCGAGCGCACCCGGGACCCCAAGGATCCGCGCGCGGTGCAGCTGGCCCTCACCGAGCAGGGCCGCGAGGTCACCGGGCGCGCGATCAAGGTCGTACAGGGGCTTCTGCAGCAGTTGCTGCAGCCGCTCGGCGGCCTCGACAGCCCCCGCACGCGGGAGTTCAGCCGGGATCTGGCGACCCTGCTCGATGCACCTCTTGATCCGTTCGGCGAGAACACCGAGAGCAAGAAGGAGTAGTCATGACCACCACGACCACCACCGCACCCACCACCACATACAACAGTGCACCGCCCGCCGGCCCTCGCGTCATCGCCCTGGCCCACTACGCCGGCCGCGCCGTCCTGGAGCACGTACTGGCCCGTCACGGCGCCACCTTCCAGCAGCAGATCACCCTGCGGCCTCTCGCCGCCGAAGGGCCCCTCGAGCGTGAGGAGCTCGTCGGACAGATCGCCGGTGCGCTCAAGGTCGACGCGGCCGAAGTGGAGGGCGTCATAGCGGAGCTGATCGCCAAGGGGCTGGTGGCCACCGAGGCGACCGGCGTCCACGCCACCGATGCCGGGCGGGCGTTCCACGCCGAAGTGAGCAGTGAGACCGCGGTGATCTCCGCGCGGATCTATGCCGGCATCCCGGCGGAGGATCTGGCGGCGGCCGGGCGTGTGCTGGCCCTGGTGGCCGAGCGGGCCAACGCGGAGCTGGCCGCCCTGGCGGCCTGAGCGCCCCTCGCCGACGTACCGCACGCGTAGTGGAATGTTCAACGACCTCGTTCGGTTGGAGTGCACGAAGGAGGTCACGAGTGGAGATGACGTACTACGACCACGGGACACCGGCGGAGCGCTGGGAGCGCGCGCAGATGTTCTTCGACGCCAAGGACTACGCCGCCGCGGCGCGCGTGCTGGGCGGGCTGGTCGAGGAGGTGCCGGAGCAGACCGGACCGCGGCTGCTGCTGGCGCGGGCCTACTACCACTCGGCCCAACTGCGGCGTGCGGAGAGCGAGTTGCGTGTCATCGTCGAGCGCGATCCGGTGGAGCACTACGCCCGGCTGATGCTCGGCCGCACGCTCCAGCGGCAGGGGCGGCACGAGGAGGCCGAGTCGCACATGCGGATCGCCTCGGCGCTCGCGGGCGACTTCGAACAGGTCTGAGCCACGCCGTACGGTTCTGCGGCACTGCGGCCGGGGCCCGGTTCCACGAAGGAACCGGGCCCCGGCCCTGTCTCCGCCTCCGTGCTACTTCACGGCCGGGTCCGGTGCAGGTGCGGACCGCCCCCTCCGGTGGGCGATCTCGCCCAGCAGGACGTCCACGACGATGAACGCGGCCAGCGGAATGCCGAGCAGCGGCACGAAGTAGCCGAGGACGGCGATGACGGCGACCGCCGGGACGAGGATCTGCGGGGGCACCTGCTGCCAGGCGCCGCGCGGGATCGGCCGGCCGAAGGCGGAGCCGCGGCCACGCTGCCACCACATCCGGTAGCCCCAGACGATCAGCAGGACGAGGGAGAGCGCGAGCAGCATCAGGGCGATCTGGTTGACCAGGCCGAACAGGATGCCGGTGTGCAGGTCGATGCCCCAGCGGGTCAGTTTGGCGAGCAGCGGGTAGTCGGCGAAGCGCAGTTCGTCGGTGACCTTGCCGGTGGCGGGGTCGACCGCGGCCGAGTCCTGCTTCTCGGGCCAGCTGCGCTGCACCTGCTTGACGACGTACGCGGAGTTCGCATCGGCGGGCGGCACGATCTCCACCGGGTCGGTGAGGCCCTTGGCCCGGGCGGCCGCCAGCACCGTGTCGAGGCCGACGCCGTGTTCGCCGGACCCGGTGGTGGCGGAGGTGCCGTGCCCCGCGTGCTCGCCGCCCGCCGCCGCCGAGACCGAAGGGGTGGCCTGGCCGAGCGAGGTACGCAGCGTGTCGATGTTCGCCCCGGCGTAGGTCGACCAGGTCAGACCGGTCGCCGACAGGAAGATGAACCCGGCGGCGGCCCAGACGCCGACGGTGCCGTGCAGACCGAGCGTGCGACGCCGCCCGCTGGTGCCGCGCACCTTGCGCAGGGCCCGGCGGCGGGAGAACCACAGCACGAGGCCGCCGCCCGCGATCACCCACAGCCAGCTAGCGGCGAACTCGCTGTAGAGCCGGCCGGTGTCGCCGAGGTGCAGGTCGCGGTGGAGCTCGTCGATCCAGGTGCGCAGCGGCAACGCGCCCGTCGAGCCGTACTGTTCGAGGCCGCCGCGCACCTTGCCGGTGTACGGGTCCACGAAGACGGCAAAGGTGTGGTCGGGGTCGACGCCCTTGACGCCGGACAGCATCACGCGGGTGGTGGCGTCGGCCTCCGGGGAGGGTCGTACGGCCGAGACCGTGCCCTCGGGGTGCGCCTTGCGCGCCGCGGTGACCTGCTCGGATATCGGCAGCTTGGTGTCGCCGACCTTCGCGACGGTCATCTCGTGGGCGTACACGAGCTTCTCGGCCTGGAACGCGCCGGCGTAGAGGAAACCGGTGACGGCGGCGACGAGCAGGAACGGCGCGACGAGCACTCCGGCGTAGAAGTGCAGTCGCAGGATCAGCGGGCGCAGCGGTGCCAGGCGGTTGGGGGACGGCGCCGGGGCGGCGGCCGGTTGCGGGGCCCCGTCCTTGGTGGTCGAGGGAGCGGTGGACATCGGCGGGCTTCTCCGGGGGACGGGGACGTGTTGGGGCGTAGCGGTTCAGTAGTCGGGGGTGGAGGACGCCGAGTTCCCGGAGGCGGAAGTGGCGTGCGTCACAACGTGAGACGTCTGTCGCCGACCGTTCATGGCATGCTGGCCGAATGGCAACTGCCCGTGATCACGCATCTCTTGCCGAGCACGTCGAGGAACTCCTCGCCGTCGGCGGCCCGTTGCCCATCGTCGCGGCCGGTGCCCCGGTCCTGAGGCGGGGCACCGAGCGATTCGACGGCCAGCTCGACTCCGCCCTGCTCGCCCGCTTCGTCGAGGCGCTGCGCGTCACGATGCACGAGGCGCCGGGCGTGGGCCTGGCCGCACCGCAGGTCGGTGTGCCGCTGCGGATTGCGGTGATCGAGGATCCGGCTCCGGTGCCGGAGGAGGTCCGGTTGGCCCGCGGCCGTGTGCCGCAGCCGTTCCGGGTGCTGGTCAATCCGACGTACGAGCCCGTCGGTGCGGCTCGGGCCGCCTTCTTCGAGGGCTGTCTGAGTGTGCCGGGCTGGCAGGCGGTCGTGGCGCGGAACGCACAAGTGCGGCTGACGGGCGAGGACGAGCACGGACGCACGGTGGACGAGGTGTTCTCGGGCTGGCCCGCGCGGATCGTGCAGCACGAGACGGACCATCTCGACGGCGTTCTGTACCTCGACCGGGCGGAGCTGCGCTCACTGTCCTCCAACCAGGCGATGGCGGAGCGGTGGACTCAGGCGACGCCGGAGCAGGCGGCGCAGGCCCTGGATTTCGATCTGCCGTCACAGCCGTGAAGAACGTGTCCGCAGGTACGGCCGGCCACCGCCGCCTCGTGCCTCAGCGAAGGCACTTGACCTGCCGATTTCGAACTACCGAACGGCGATCTGGCCCTCATCGGCTCAGAAGCACCCAGCGAACTGCACGACCCGCTCCCGCACGGCACCGGCGTAGGGCAGGGCGAACGCCGTGCGGTGGTCCCCCGCAGCGTCGCCCTCGCAGCAGGATGGCAACCTGACCCGTCCGCCCGATGACGCTGGTAGGCCGGTTCGAGCAGCAGATGCGCGCCGACGCGTACGGTGCCGACGAACCACGTGGACGGCGAAGTCCGGCGCGTGCCGGGCTCTTTCCTGTTCAAGAAGGACGACGCCGAAAAGCGCGTCGGGGTGCTGTCCGGCGGGCAGAAGACCCGCCTCGCCCTGGCGGGTCCGGTCCACTCCGGAGCGAACGTGCTGCTC
Organism: Streptomyces sp. TLI_185; assembly: GCF_003814765.1. NCBI lineage: Bacteria > Bacillati > Actinomycetota > Actinomycetes > Kitasatosporales > Streptomycetaceae > Streptomyces > Streptomyces sp. TLI_185. The sequence goes on along the minus strand of NZ_RKRB01000001.1, from coordinate 9,438,143 downwards.
CTGGACGAGCCCACCAACAACCCGGATCCGGCCTCCCACGCCGAGGTCCTGGCGGCGGTGGGCACGTATCCGGGCGCGATCGTCATGGTGACCCACGACGAGGGCGCCGTCACGGCGCTGCGCCCGGACCGGGTGCCACCGCCGGAGTCCGAGGAGGATCTGTGGAGCGAGGACTATCCGGAGCTGGTGATGCCCGCTTGAAGACCCCTGCCACGGAGGTCAGTTGTCGCGGTACGCCTCCAGCAGCCGCAGCCACACCTCGCTGATCGTCGGGAACGACGGAACCGCGTGCCAGAGCCTGCTGATCGGGACCTGGCCGGCGACCGCGATGGTCGCCGAGTGGATGAGTTCGCCGACGCCGGGGCCGACGAAGGTGACTCCGCGCAGGATCTCCTCGTTCAGGTCGACGACCATGCGGGCGCGGCCGCGGTAGCCGTCGGCGTACAGGCCCGCGCCGGCGGCGGAGGACATCTCGACATCCACAGCTCGTACCCGGTACCCGGCCTGTTCCGCCTCCGCGAGGGACAGGCCGACGGCCGCCGCCTCCGGGTCGGTGAAGACGACCTGGGGGACGGCGTCGTGGTCGGCGGTGGCGGCGTGGGCGCCCCAGGGGTCCGACTCCAGGATCGGTACGCCGGAGGCGCGGGCGGCGATGGCGGCGCCCGCGATGCGGGCCTGGTACTTGCCCTGGTGGGTCAGGAGTGCGCGGTGGTTGACGTCGCCGACCGCGTAGAGCCAGTCGCTGCCGGTCACGCGGAGGCTGTCGTCGACGGGGAGCCAGCTGCCCGGCTCCAAGCCGATGGTTTCCAGGCCGATGTCGCCGGTCTTCGGGCGGCGGCCGGTGGCGAAGAGGATCTCGTCGGCCTCGATGCGCTCGCCCTGGTCGGTGACGACCACGACGGTGCCGTTCTCGCGGGTGACCGACTCGACCGAGGTGCCGGTGCGGACGTCGGCGCCGGCCTCGGTGAGGGCCTCGGCGACCAGCTCGCCGGCGAAGGGTTCCATGCGGTTGAGCAGGCCCTTGCCGCGGACGAGGACGGTGACCTGTGCGCCGAGGGCCTGCCAGGCAGTGGCCATCTCGGTGGCGACCACTCCCCCGCCGACAACGACGAGACGGCCCGGCACCTCCTGCGCGCTGGTGGCGTTCCTACTGGTCCACGGCTTGACGTCGGCCAGGCCCGGCAGGTCGGGCAGTACGGCGTCGGTGCCGGTGCACACGGCGACGGCGTGCCGGGCGGTGAGCACCTTCTGTGCGCCGTCGGAGCCGGTGACCGTGACCGTACGCGGGCCGGTCAGGCGGCCGTGGCCGCGGTGGAGGTCGGCGCCGATGCCGTCCAGCCATCCGGCGGCGCCGTCGTCGTGCCAGTCGGAGGTGTAGTAGTTGCGGTGGGCGAGGACCGCGGCGGCGTCGAGGGGGCCCTGCACCGACTGGCGCAGGCCGGGCACGCGGCGGGCGTCCGCGCGGGCGATCACCGGGCGCAGCAGGGCCTTGCTGGGGATGCAGGCCCAGTACGAGCACTCGCCGCCGACCAGCTCGCTCTCCACGACCGCGGTGGACAGGCCGGCCGCACGGGTGCGGTCGGCGACGTTCTCCCCCACGGGCCCGGCCCCGAGCACCACGACGTCGTACGCGATGGTTTCCGTTTCCGTCATGGGGTCAGTCTGGTGGGTGGTGTGGCCTCAGGCCACACGGGTAGGGGCGCGGAATACGTGACCGGCCGGCCGCGTTGTGCCGACGGCTTCGCCCCGACAGCAGGAAGAGGGATTTCAGGTCATGAGCAGCACCGTGGAGCTCACCAAGGAGAACTTCGACCAGACGGTCACGGACAACGAGTTCGTCCTGATCGACTTCTGGGCGTCGTGGTGCGGGCCGTGCCGTCAGTTCGCGCCGGTCTACGAGAAGGCGGCCGAGGACAACCCGGACCTGGTGTTCGGCAAGATCGACACCGAGGCGCAGCCGGAGCTGGCCGCCGCCTTCGGTATCCAGTCGATCCCGACGCTGATGATCGTCCGCGACCAGGTCGCGGTGTTCGCGCAGCCTGGCGCGCTGCCCGAGGCCGCCCTGACGGACGTCATCGGCCAGGCCCGCAAGCTGGACATGGACGAGGTCCGCAAGGCGGTCGCGGAGCAGCAGGCGCAGGCCGAGCAGAACGGCCAGTAGCCGCCCGGATCAGAACGGGTACGGTGCCACGTCCCCGCGCACCGTCGTCCAGCGCACGTCGGTGAAGGCCTCCAGGTTGGCCTCGCCGCCGAAGCGGGCGCCGGTGCCGGACGCGGCGATGCCGCCGAAGGGGGCCACGGCCTCGTCGTTCACCGTCTGGTCGTTGATGTGGACGATGCCGGTCGGGATGCGCTCGGCCAGGTCGAGGCCGCGGGCCGCGTCGCGGGTGACGATGCCCAGCGAGAGACCGTACTCCCCCGCCGAGGCGAGGGCTGCTGCCTCGTCGACGGTGGCGAAGGACCGTACCGGCGCGACCGGGCCGAAGACCTCTTCGGCGTATGCGGGGCTCTGGTCGTCGACGCCGGCAAGGACGGTCGGCCGGTAGAAGAGGCGGTCGTGGGTGCCGCCCGCGGCCAGTTTGGCGCCGCGGGAGGTGCTGGCCTCGACCAGGCCGTGCACCTTGGTCAGCTGGCCGTCGTCGATGATGGGGCCGAGGTGGACCTGTTCGCGGTGCGGGTCGCCGACGGCGAGTGAGTCGGCCTTGGCGGCAAGGCGCTCGACGTACTCCTCGTAGAGGGACTGGTGCACCAGGTGGCGGCCGGTCGTCATGCAGATCTGGCCCTGGTGGAAGAACGAGCCCCAGGCGGCCGTGGAGATCACCGCGTCGAGGTCGGCGTCCTCCAGGACGACCATGGCGGAGTTGCCGCCGAGTTCCAGGTGGACGCGCTTGAGGTGGCGGCCGCCCGCCTCGCCGACCGCGCGGCCGGCGGCCGTGGAGCCGGTGAAGGAGATGACGGGGATCTTCGGGTCGGCGACCAGGGCCTGGCCGACGTCCGCGCCGCCCGGCAGCACGTGCAGCAGGTTCTCGGGCAGGCCGGCCTCGGCGAAGACCGCGGCGAGGGAGAGCCCGCCGCAGACCGCCGTGCGCGGGTCCGGCTTGAGCACGACCGCGTTGCCCAGCGCGAGGGCCGGGGCGACCGAGCGGATCGAGAGGATCAGCGGGGCGTTGAACGGGGAGATCACGCCGACCACGCCGACCGGGATGCGTCGCGTGTACGACAGGCGGGGCGCCTCGCTGGGCAGGATCTGTCCGGCCGGGCGGGAGGCGAGGGCGGCGGCCTCGTAGCACTCCTGGGCGGCGACGTGCAGCTCGAACTCCGCCTTGCCGGGGATGGAGCCGGACTCGCGGACGAGCCATTCGCGCAGCTCCTCGGCGTGCGCGGCGAACAGGTCGCCGGCCTTGCGCAGGACGCCTGCGCGGACGAAGTGCGGGACGCGCGCCCACTCGGTCTGGGTGGTGCGGGCGGCTTCGGCGGCCGGGCCGACGTCCGCGGCCGAGGCGAGGGTGACGGTGGCGAGGGTGTCCCCGGTGGCGGGCTCCGTCACGGCGTACTCCGGTCCCGACAGGGGTCGGGACTGCCAGGTCTTCGGGTCGAGCAACGGCATGACGGCTCTCCGTTTCGTCACCGGCGGGACCTCAGGTCATCAGCGGAAGTCCCGTGTAGTTGGCGGCCAGTTCGGCAGCCGCGTGGCGGGATGCAGCGATCCGGCGCAGACGTGTCAACTGCAGGCGGTTTTCGAACACATCCCCATCTGGTTGAGCATGCAACATCTTAGTCATGTCGTACGAGAAACGCGTGGCCTGCCACACCCGCGCGAGGCATATCTCCGAATAGGTGTCGAGGAGTTGCTCGGATCCGCTGCGGTGCAGCTCGGCGAAGGCGCGCGCGAGGACGCGGACGTCGGAGACGGCGAGGTTGAGGCCCTTGGCCCCGGTCGGCGGCACGATGTGGGCGGCGTCGCCTGCCAGCAGCAGCCGGCCGTGGCGCATGGGTTCGTGGACGTAGCTGCGCATCGAGGTCACGGACTTGGCCGTGATGGGGCCGCGGTGCAGGGTCCAGTCGGCGTCGACGGCGAAGCGGGCGGCGAGTTCGTCCCAGATGCGGTCGTCGGGCCAGTCCTCGGGGTCGGTGTGGTTCGGGACCTGGAGGTAGAGGCGGGAGAGGTGCGGGGAACGCATGCTGTGCAGGGCGAAGCCGCTCTCGCCGCGCGCGTAGATCAGCTCGTCGCAGGAGGGTGCCACGTCGGCGAGGATGCCGAGCCAGGAGTACGGGTAGTCGTGCGCGTACGAGCAGCTGCTCGCGGCGGGGAAGGTGTCGCGGGAGATGCCGTGGAAGCCGTCGCAGCCGATCACCCAGTCGCAGCTCAGCCTCTGCTCGCGGCCCTCGTGCAGGAAGCGCACCACGGGCGAGGTGCTCTCCGGCTTCTCGATCGCGAGGGCCTCTGCCTCGAACAACAGCGGTGGCCCGTCGGCCAGTTGGAGGGCGACGAGGTCCTTCACGATCTCGGTCTGGGCGTAGATGGTGACGGTGCGGCCGCCGGTGAGGGCCGGGAAGTCGATGTGGTGGCGTTCGCGGTCGAAGCGCAGCTCGATGCCCTGGTGGACCAGGCCCTCGGCGTTCAGGCGCTCGGCGGCGCCGGCCTCGCGCAGGGCGTCGACGGTGCCCTGTTCCAGCATCCCGGCGCGCTGACGGTGCTCGACGTATTCGCGGGTCCTGGCCTCCAGGACGACGCAGTCGATGCCCGTGCGGTGCAGCAGCCGGGCCAGGAGCAGCCCGGCGGGGCCACCGCCGATGATGCCGACCGTCGTGCGCATGGGCGCCTCCCCAGGGTTCAGCTGGACTCGCGGTGCACCACCGTGGCTCCCAGCACCTTGTGCGTCTCGGGCGCGGCGCCGGGGTTGCGCACCGCGCGGTCGACGAGTTCGGCGAGGTCGCGGCCGGACGGCAGCTCGATGTGGACCGTGCTCAGCCGCGGCCTGAGCAGCCGGCCGAGCATGAGGTCGTCGGCACCGATCACGGCCGTGTCCTCCGGAACGCGCACTCCCGCGTCCTGCAGGGCACGCATCAGCAGCATCGCGTACTCGTCGTTGTACGCGAACACGGCGTCGAGGTCGAGGCCGCGCCAGCGGGCGGCGAGGCGCGCGGCGGATTCCTCCTCGTAGCCGAGGGGCAGTTCGGTGACGGTGGCGTCGGTGCCGTGCAGGGCGCGTCGCACGCCTTCGAGGCGAGGCAGGGAGAAGGACTCCAGGCCCGTTTCCTCGGGTATGACGACGCCGATGCGGCGCCGGCCGCGGTCGAAGAGGTGGCTGCCGGCGCAGTGGCCGACGGCCTCGTGGTCCATCAGCAGGGCGTGGGCGCCGTCGACGGCGTCGGGGCCGAGGGTGACGACGGCCCGGGCGCCGGAGCGCTTGAGCACCGTCACGCCCTGCGGGCCGAGGGAGCCGGGGCCGGGCACCAGGACCGCGACCGGGCGCAGTTCGGCCCAGGCGCGGGCGGCCTCGTCGCCGTGCACGCCCACGGAGCCGTACTGCACGACCGTGTAGTCGAGACGGCCCAGCGCCCATTGCAGTTCGCTGATGAACTGGCTGTAGAGGGGGCCGACGGGGAAGCTCGGCGCGGGCATCAGGACCATGCGGCTGTGTCCGGCGCGCAGGCTGCGGGCGGCCGCGTGCGGCACGTACCCGAGTTCCTTGGCGGCCTCGTGGACGCGGCGGCGCGTGGGCTCGCTGATCCGTACGGCGCTGGCGTTGTTGAGGACGTAGGAGACGGTCGCGCGCGAGACGCCGGCCAGGCGGGCCACATCGGCGCTCGTGGGCACGGAGCGCGGTGCGGGTGACGAGGGCGCGGGTGTTTTCGGTATCTGCACCATGACGTACGGCATCTTTGCAGAACCTGTGGCCGGGGCCACAGGCGGGCGGGCACGAACATGTTCGTGACGAACTTGTTCGCACCGAACATGTTCGTTATTGTGGAGGCATGACAGACCGCCCCGACACCCCGCGCAGTCGCCGCGAGCGCCCCGCCAAGCCCGCTCTGACCAGGGCGGGAATCGTGGCCGCGGCCGTCGCGGTCCTGCGCGCCGAAGGCCTGCAGAAGGTGACCATGCGGCGCCTGGCGCAGGAGCTCGACACCGGTCCGGCTTCGCTTTACGTCTATGTACGCAACACCGCGGAGCTGCACGCGGCCGTTCTGGACGAACTGCTGGGGACGGTCGGGCCGGCCCCGGCCGAGGGCTCCTGGCGCGAGCGGCTGGAGCATGTGCTGACGGCGTACACCGCGATGCTCTTCGAGCATCCGAGCCTGGCCCGCTCCGCGCTCACCGCCCGGCCCAGCGGCCCGCACTACCTGAACCTGATCGAAACGCTGCTGTCCCTGCTCGACGAGGGTGGCGTCCCGCCCGCGCAGGCCGCGTGGGGCGTCGACCTGCTACTGCAGCACGCCACCGCAACGGCCGCCGAGCACGGTGCCGACGCGGCGTCGGAGGAGGACTGGGACGCTCTGCGCCGCGCCCTGCACGACATCTCCGGCCGCACCCACCCGCGCATCGCCGCGCTCGGCGGCGCACTGCTGTCCGGAGTGCCCGAGGACCGCCTGTCGTGGGGGTTGCGCGCGCTGATCGCCGGCATCGAGCGGACCGCCGTACCCGACTGACGTCAAGGAGAACGACATGACCACGCATCACCCCATAGCGATCATCGGCGCCGGTCTCGGCGGTCTCGTTCTCGCCCGCGTTCTGCATGTGCGCGGGATCGGTGCCGTCGTCTACGAGCTGGACGCCTCCCCCGCCGACCGCACCCAGGGCGGCATGCTCGACATCCACGAGGAATCCGGCCAGCAGGCGCTGCGCGCGGCCGGCCTGTACGAGGAGTTCCGGGCGCTCGTCCATCCGGGCGGCGAGGCCATGCGCATCCTCGACAAGGACGCCACGGTCCGCCTGGAGGAGGAAGACGACGGCACCGGCGGCCGCCCCGAGATCGACCGCGGCGACCTGCGCGGCCTGCTCCTCGGTGCACTGCCCGAAGGCACCGTCCGCTGGGGCGCCAAGGTGACCGGCGCGCGGCCGCTGGGCGGCGGCCGGCACGAGGTGACGCTCGCCGACGGCAGTGCCTTCACCACGGATCTGCTGGTGGGCGCCGACGGCGCCTGGTCGCGCATCCGGCCGCTGCTCTCCGACGCCGAGCCCGCCTACACCGGCGTCTCGTTCGTCGAGGCGGATCTGCGGGACGCGGATCTGCGACACCCGGTGAGCGCAGAGGTCGTCGGCGGCGGCATGCTGTTCGCGCTCGGGGCCGGGCGGGGCTTTCTCGCCCACCGCGAGACCGACGGCAGCCTGCACGTCTACGTGGCGCTGGAGGCACCCGAGGAGTGGCTCGACGGCATCGACTGCACCGACACCGAGGCGGCCAAGGCGGCCGTACTGAAGCACTTCGCGGACTGGGACAAAAGTCTGCGGGCGCTCATCGCGGACGCCGACGGCTCCCTGATCCCGCGGCGCATCCACGCCCTGCCGGTCGGGCACCGCTGGGAGCGCGTCCCCGGCGTGACGCTTCTCGGCGACGCCGCGCACCTGATGTCCCCGTTCGCGGGCGAGGGTGCCAATCTCGCCATGCTCGACGGCGCCGAGCTGGGCCTGGCGCTCGCCGCGCACCCGCGCGCCACCGAGGCCGCGCTGGCCGCCTACGAGGAGACGCTGTTCCCGCGCAGCGAGCACTCCGCCGCCGAATCGGCCCGCAACGGAGTCCTGCTGTTCCGCGCCGACGCGCCGCAGGGGCTCGTCGACGCGTTCACGGCCTGGCGCTGAGCAGGGCTCAGCCGGGCGGCTCGGTGCCCGTCATCCGGGCGACCAGGTCGACCCAGCCCTTCTCCAGGCGCTCCAGGGGCATCCCGCACTGCTCGGTGAGGTGGTGGATCAGGGCGGGGTCGAGATACGCCATCAGCGTCCGGGCCAGCAGATCGCAGTCGGCGTCCGGCACGATCTGCCGCAGCAGGATCGTGACGTGCAGGGTGAGTGCCCGAACCGACGGGTGGGTGAACCGGCGGGTCGGCTCCGGCTGGGCCGCCAGCTGCAGGTCCAGCTGCTCGGCCGAGCGGTAGAGCAGCGCCACCCCGAAGGCCCGCAGCCGCTCCAGGGGCGGCGCTCCGGGGCCCAGCGGCGGCGGTCCACCGAGGAAGTCGGACTGCAGCTTCCTCGACGAATGGTCGAGCAACGCCATCAGCAGCCCGGTGCGGTCGCCGAAGCGCCGGAAGACGGTCCCCTTGCCCACCTGGGCGGCCGCGGCCACCGCCTCCATCGTGACCCCGGCCGCGCCGTGCTCGGCGATCAGCCGGGACGCGGCCTCCAGCAGCCGAGCTCGGTTGCGGGCGGCGTCGGCGCGCAGGCACGGCTCGTCCTCGGCGGAGCCGAGTTGCAGCAACTCGGGCTCGCCGGTGGGCTCTTGAGGCCTCGGGAAGGGCGGCAGCGTGGCGGACATGAAGACAGCGTAAAGCATCGGGAACAAAACTGGACCGCGGTCCGGTTAGGGTGCTACAACAATAAACGGACCTCGGTCCGGATCGTAACGGCAATGTTTCAGCACCCCCTGGAGTACTCCATGTCTGTTCGCATCCTTGCTCTCGTCGGCAGCCTTCGCGCCGGTTCGCACAACCGCCAGCTCGCCGAGGCGGCCGTCAAGCTCGCCCCCGAGGGCGCGGATGTCGTGCTGTTCGAGGGCCTGGCCGAGATCCCCTTCTACAACGAGGACATCGACGTCGAGGGCAGCGTCCCGGCCGCCGCCGCCAAGCTGCGCGAGGCCGCTCAGGCTGCCGACGCGTTCCTGTTCTTCTCCCCCGAGTACAACGGCACCATCCCGGCCGTCCTGAAGAACGCCATCGACTGGCTGTCCCGCCCCTACGGCGCCGGCGCCTTCGGCGGCAAGCCGGTCGCCGTGGTCGGTACCGCCTTCGGCCAGTTCGGCGGCGTGTGGGCGCAGGACGAGACCCGCAAGGCCGTGGGCATCGCGGGCGGCAAGGTGCTGGAGGACGTCAAGCTGTCCATCCCCGGCTCCGTGGTCCGCTTCGCCGAGACCCACCCGGCCGACGACGCCGAGGTCGCTGCGCAGCTGACCGAGGTCATCGCCCGCGTTCACGGCCACGCGGACGAGGCCGCTGCCGCCTGACGGCGACAGCACAGCCGACAGCAGAACCCTGAGGGGCCGGAGCGGATCAGCTCCGGCCCCTCGGCGTGCCGGCACGTGTGTCATGTCCGTGCAATCGGGTCCGTGCGCCAGGCCACGGCCGTCGGCGCCAGTTCGCCGAGTTCCTGGAGTGCGGCCGCGACCGCGGGCCGCTCCCGCGCGCCGCGGCGGGTGCAGGTGAGCAGCTTGCGGTGCGGGTTGCCCGTGCACGGCACCCGAGTGATGGGCAGGTGCGGGGTGAGCTGGGCCAGCCGCGGGATGAGCGCGACGCCGAGCCGATGGGCGACGAGATGGGCGGTGACGTTCCAGTCCACGGCCTGGTGGACCACCGCGGGGCTGAACCCGGCCTCCCCGCAGGCGGACATGACATGCGTACGACAGGGACTCTCCGGCATGGGCGCGATCCAGTCCTCGTGCGCCGCGTCCGACAGGTCGACGCGCTCCCTGTCGGCCAGCGAGTGACCGGCGGGGACGACGAGGTCGAACGGGTCGTCCAGGAGCGGCCGTTGATCGAAGCGGGCGTCGCTCAGCGGCGGGTTGTACGGGGTCGCCTCGACGATCGCCAGGTCGATCTCGCCCTCGAAGAGCAGGTCGAAGCTCTCCGGCACACCCGCCTCCTGGATGCGTACGGCCAGCCGCGGATGCCGCTCCTGGAGCCGGACCGCCATCGGTGCCAGCAGCACCGAGATCGCCACCGGATACCCGCTCACCCGCAACGGCCCCGCCGGTGCGCCCTGTTCGGCGCGCAGGTCGAGCTCGGCCTGTTCCCAGCGGGCCTGGATCGCGTCCGCGTGGGCGAGCAGGCTCTCGGCGGCGGGGGTGAGCCGCACCCCGCGGCCCTGCGGTTCCAGGAGGTCGACGCCGAGGTCGCGGGCGAGCTGGCGGATCTGCTGGGAGGCAGCGGACGTGGTGAAGTGCAGGGCGCGGGCGGCCGCGGTGACGGTGCCGTAATGGGCCACCGCCCGCAGGACGTGCAGTCGGCGCAGATCAATCATGAAGCCCAGGCTTCAAGGTCGGATCCACAAAGTCAACCTGGACGTGTACGGACGCTGCGCTGCACCCTGGCTGTGTCGCGACGGTCCACCAGTCAGGACGTACGAGGAGTTGCCATGATCAGCACGACCGACGCCGGCTGCCCGCACTGCGGTTGGCCGGACGGCGCCGAGCCCTTCCAGGTGGTGTCGACGCACAGCACCGCGGCGGGCCGCACGGTGTGGACGCGTTGCGGCTGCGGCTCGCTGCAGGTCCGGGTGGTCGACGGCTGCGGGATGCGCGTCGTCTCGCGCAGCGGCCCCGCGGAGCCTCAGTCCAACCCGGCCAGCCGCTGAACGGCCGGGGCCGCGAAGCTCTCGATCCACGCCGCGGGCTCCCCGAGGCGCGGCACGAGGATCACGGTGTCGAGGCCGAGCTTGGTGTAGCCGGAGATGTCCCGCGTGAAGGCGTCGAGGTCTCCGGCTGTGGCCGGCTCACCCATGTAGGCGACCGTCTTGCGGATGCGGTCGTAGTCGCGTCCCTCGGCTTCGCAGTGTCCGCGCAGCACGTCTAGCTTGTGGCGGACCTCCTCCGGCGAGGTCGCGAACAGGTTGCAGGCGTCGCCGTACCGGGCGACCAGGCGCAGGGTCTTCTTCTCGCCCCCGCCGCCGATCATGATCTCGGGGTGGGGGCTGCTGACCGGCGCCGGGACGCACAGGGTCTCGGCCAGCCGGTAGTGCTTGCCCTCGAAGGAGCCGTTCGCCTCCGGGTCCCACATCTGCAGACAGATCCGCAGGGTCTCCTCCAGCCGTTCGAAGCGCTCGGCGACCGGCGGGAACGATACGCCGAGGCCCTCGTGCTCGCGGTCGTACCAGGCCGCGCCGATGCCGAGGGTGGCGCGGCCGCCGGACAGGACGTCCAGCGTGGTGGCTATCTTGGCGAGCAGGCCGGGGTGTCGGTAGGTCACACCGGTCACCAGCGCACCCAGTTGCACCGTGGAGGTGTGGCCGGCGAGATAGCCGAGGGTCGTGTAGGCCTCCAGCATGGGGTCCTCGGCACCGCCGTTGAACTCCATCTGGAAGTAGTGGTCCATGACCGACAGCCGGCTGATCCCGGCCGCCTCGGCGGCGGCGCCCGTCGCGGCGAGTTCCGCGCCGAGAGCGGCGCCTTGGCCACTGTGGTTGAACCGGTTGATGTGTACGCCCACCCGCATGACCGTCTCCGTCCGCCCGGGCCCTTGCCGTCCCTGGCGACGCTAGAACTTCGAGCGCTCTCGAAGTCAACCAGGCCCGGCGCCGCCTCAGGGGGCGGGGCGTACCGCGGCGGCCTTCACCCGGCCTTCTCAGAGGGCGCGGCCCGCATCGGCCGCATCGCCACGCTCCTGCGCCGCCTGCCTCTCCTGCTTCTTCGAAGCGCGCAGGCTGGTGATCGTCGTGACCGCCAGGACGAGCACGATGAAGCCGAGCGAGAAGGGGATGCTGATCTCCGGGACGTGGACGCCGGACTCGTGCAGCGCATGCAGCACCAGCTTGACGCCGATGAAGCCGAGGATGATCGACAGGCCGTAGCTGAGGTGGACCAGCTTCTTCAGCAGGCCGCCGATCAGGAAGTACAGCTGCCTCAGGCCCATCAGTGCGAAGGCGTTGGCGGTGAAGACGATGTAGGGGTCCTGGGTCAGGCCGTAGATGGCGGGGATGGAGTCCAGGGCGAACAGGACGTCGGTGGAGCCGATCGCCAGCATCACGACCAGCATCGGCGTCATGACACGCTTGCCGTTCTGCTCGATCCACAGTTTGGTGCCGTGGTAGCGGTCGGCGACGCCGAAACGCTTCTCCGCCATCTTGAGCAGCTTGTTCTCCTGGTACTCCTCCTCGTGCTCCTCCTTGCGGGCGTCCTGGATCAGCTTCCAGGCGGTCCAGATCAGGAAGGCGCCGAAGAGGTAGAACACCCAGGAGAAGGCGGAGATGATCGCCGCTCCGGCGGCGATGAAGCCCGCGCGCAGCACCAGGGCCACCAGGACGCCGACCATCAGCACCCGCTGCTGGTATTGCGAGGGCACCGCGAACTTCCCCATGATCAGGACGAAGACGAAGAGGTTGTCCACGCTCAGCGACTTCTCGGTGATGTATCCGGCGAAGAACTCGCCGGTGGGCCCGCCGCCGCCGTAGAAATACACCCCGAGCCCGAAGAGACAGGCCAGCACCACCCAGACGATCGTCCAGGTCCCAGCTTCCTTGAGGGACACGTCATGAGGCTTGCGTCCGATGAAGAAGTCGACGGCGACGAGCGCGCACAGGGCGGCGACGGTCAGCAGCCAGACGGTGAGCGATACGTTCACGGATGGTGCTCCTGGTGCAGGTGGGGGAGGTGACAGCGTTGTCGGCGATCGAGGGCTTTTCCACCCCTCACGGGTGAACAAACGGTCATGAGCAGGTATCGGGCGGCCACCCACCCGCCGTTCGGCGGGCAGGTTCCGCCGGACGGCGGCGGTCCGCACGGCGGTCGGTGTGTGAATCATGTCGGCCAGAGCCGCCGCGCTGTGCGTGAGGAGAGAGTCATGACCCTGGTCCCGCCCCCGTTCGATCCCGAACTTGCCGCAGCACTCGAACTGATCAAGGACGTGGTGCAACCCGGTCTCACCCTCGACGAGATCGACCTGGTGCGCCAGGGGCCGGGCATCGAGATGCTCGCCCAGCTCGACCTGACCGCGGGCGGGTTCTTCGAGGTCGAGGACCGCATCGTGCCCGGCCCCGAGAACGCGCCCGACATCTCCCTGCTGATCTGCCGCCCCGCCACCCAGGCGGCCGCCGGTCCGCGGCCCGTCGTCTACCACGTCCACGGCGGCGGACTGATCCTCGGCAACAACCGGGTCGGTGTGGACGTACCCCTGGCGTGGGCGCAGCAGCTGGACGCGGTCGTGGTGTCGGTGGAGTACCGGCTGGCACCGGAGCATCCGTATCCGGCGCAGATCGAGGACGTGTACGCCGGTCTGCTGTGGACGGCGGCGCACGCCGAAGAGCTCGGCGCCGATCCGGAGCGGATCGTGATCGCGGGTGCCAGTGCGGGCGGCGGGCTGAGTGCGGCGCTGGCTCTGCTGACCCGGGACCGCAAGGGCCCGCGGCCGTTCGGGCAGGTGCTGATGTGCCCGATGCTGGACGACCGCAACGACACCCCGTCCACGTACCAGATGGCGGGCCTCGGCGTCTGGGACCGCACGGCCAACGACACCGGCTGGACGGCGCTGCTGGGCGAGGAGCGCGGCGGCCCGGACGTGCCGCCGTATGCCGCGCCCGCTCGCGCCGAGGACCTGACCGGTCTGCCTCCGGCCTTCCTGGACGTCGGTTCCGCGGAGACCTTCCGCGACGAGACCGTGGCCTACGCCTCCCGGATCTGGCAGGCCGGCGGGGTGGCCGAACTGCACGTGTGGCCGGGCGGCTTCCACGGCTTCGACGGCTTCGCCCCGCAGGCGACGCTGTCCCAGGCGGCCCGGGCGGCACATCTGGACTGGCTGCGCCGGCTGCTGGCGCAGTAACGGGGTGCGGGCGGTGGTCAGGAGGGTTCCTCGACCGCCGCTCCGGCGCGAGGTTTCCGAGCGGTCGCAGGCCCAGCGGGTTACCGCCGCGCAGAACGTACTTGCCGTCGCGGCGGCTGGTGAAGAGGCCGGCCTCGCGCAGCACACCGAGTTGCCGGCTCGCGCAGGGCACGGACACGACGACCGGGCCGGACGGAGCGGCGGCGGAGGCGAAACCTCGCGCGGCGATCTCGTAGAGCAGCAGGTCTCGGTCGACCCGGACAGTCGACCCCCATGGCGGGCCTGCCAGCCGGTCATCGGGCGGAACGTGTCCGGCAACGCCCTGGCCCCCTCGCCGCAGGCGCCTCGCGCGGCACACCGAGTTGCCGGCTCGCGCAGGGCACGGACACGACGACCGGGCCGGACGGAGCGGCGGCGTAGGCGAAACCTCGCGCGGCGATCTCGTAGAGCAGCAGGTCTCGGTCGACCCGGACAGTCGACCCCCATGGCGGGCCTGCCAGCCGGTCATCGGGGGGAGCGTGTCCGGCAACGCCCTGCCTCCCTAGGCCGCAGGCGCTCCCGGGCGCCAGGCGGCGTCGGCCGCCACGGCGGTCTCGATGCGCTGCCACGGCGGTGCCATGAACACCTCTTGGCAGGTGCGCAGAGCGCTGCCCTGCCGCTCCAGCGCGCGGCGAGTGCGTCTCCTGCGGCAGGCGCCCCGGCGTGGATCGTCAGCGGAGCCCGGCCGCCCGCTCGAATGGAGCGGCCGGACCTTCGCGGGCACTCCTCACCGAGTGCGCCATGGCGCATGATGGCCCGTATGAAAGAGCTGGCCGGGCGCCTGACCGCGCTGGATCCCGACGCCGGTGCCGCCGTGCGGGTCATCGCCTACTTCGACCGACTGGCCGAGACCAGGGCCGGTCTGGAGGCGCTGGTGCGCGGGGCGGCCGTGCTGGCCGGATGTCCGGCGCGGCTCGTCTGCGCCGGGCGGCGCGTGCGGGTGCGGGTCGAGCCCGACGGCACCCGCAAGGACACCGAATCGCCGCCGGAGCCGGACTGGCCGTGCGCGGCACTGGAGCCCGGCGGCGCCCCGGCCCTGTGGCTGGAGCGGGCGGGTACCGGACCGAGCGTCGTCGACGCGGTGATCCTGGAGCGTGCCGCCGGTGCGATACGGCTGGTGCTGGACCGCACCCGGGGCCGCGCCCCGGTCTCCCCCGCCGACGACCCGGCACTGATCGAGACCCTCCTCGATGCCACGGTGCCCGAGCCGGCTCGGCTGCACGCGGCCCGCCGTCTCGGCATCGACCCCGCCGACCCGGCCGTACGGATCCGCGCCCTTGCCCCCGGCGACGGCCCGCCCCGCATCCTGACGGCCCGTGCGGGCGTCCGCCCGAGCGACGCCGAGCTGCCCGCCGGTCGCCTCGGCGTGGGTCCCGCCGTCCCCGTGCTCGACCTGCCGGGCTCCTGGGCGGCGGCCCGCACCGCCCTGCGGTTCACGGCCGACGGCACGGCACGGGATCCCGGCCCGCGTGTGGTGTACGCCGACGAGCTGGGCGGCATCGCGCTGCTCGCGGATCTCGTCGTGCCGGGCGCCGAGCAACCGCCCGACGTGCGGGCGCTGGAAGCGGCGGCGGGCGCTCTGCCCGGGCTGCTGGCCACGCTGCAAGCCGTGGCCGCCACGGCGAGCCAGCGGGCGGCGGCCGCCGAGATCAACGTGCACCACTCCACGCTCCAGGACCGCCTGACCCAGGCCGAGCACCTGCTCGGCTGGCCGCTGCGCACGCCGCAGGGCCGGCTCAGGCTGCAACTGGCGCTGACAATGCGGCACTTGGCGCGGCCGTAGGTCCTCGACGCACGGGGTTCAGCGGAACTCGTGGACCACCTGGATCTCGCCGGCGATGTGGGCGTTGAACTCGTCGAGCTCCTCGGCCGGAACCCACAGCTCGAGGATGGTCTCGCCGCCGGCCTGCTGCACGGGGTACCGGCTCAGGAACTCCGTGTCGACCTCGAAGCGGGTGACGAAGCCGGCGCCGTCGTGCTTGACGTTCCAGTCCCGCGCGATCTTGATGGCGTAGTCCTCGTTGAGCACCGGATAGAAGATCGGCTGCTCGGGAAGGCGGGGCGGCCACGCGCGCCACTCCAGCTCACGGACCAGGTCCAGCTCCTTGGGGCCGGTGGGGCGCCACAGGGTTGTCGTCGGTCGCGGGCTGGTCATGGTGTTCGCTTTCCGGAGGGATCGGCCGCCGGTGCGTGCCGGTCGGGAGCCCGGACGATACCGGCGGGGCCGGTGTGGCGGCCAAGGGGTTTCGGGCGACGATCGCGTGGCTTCGTTCCGGGCGGCTACCGGAGGGCGAACGACGCCCGGTGCAGCCAGTCGGTGCCGTCGTAGGCCACGAGGTCGACCGTGGGCACGCGAGCCGTGAAGGGCAGGGCGGGGCGCAGGCCGGCCTCGATCTCGTCCAGCACGGCGTCGTCCTGGCCCTGGGCGACCGTCAGATGCGGATGGGGCTCGTACTTCCCGCCGTACGGCGGGGCTTCCGGCCAGCGCTCGACGACGGCCTCGGTGAGCCGGCGGAACGGAGCTTCGGGGGTGGGCGCGAGGTAGAGCACCCCGGGAAACCGTCCGGATTCTTCGAACCGCACCTCGAAGGAGCGGTGGCGTCCGAAGATCTCGTCCAGGGCGGCGCAGGTCGCTGCGTCGACGAGGGAGGCGGGCAGGAAGGGGAAGACCACGGTTACGTGGGCCGGGACACCGGCTGGGGCGGCTGGGTCGAAGCGGTCCCGCCAGGGCCGGACCACCGCTTCCGCCTCGGGTACGGGTACGACGAGCGCCGTCTGCCCCGCTACGAAACGACCGGATTCCTCGTCTGCCATGGCAAGGGTGTATCAGGCGGACGCCCGCGACCGCGACCCGACACCCTTGCATACGCGCCATATCAGCTCTCGCCGACAATTTCACAGATGCCCTATCCTAGGCCGCAGGCACTTCGGGACGGAGGACCCAGACCCATGACTGCGACGGATCCGGCGCTCACCGCGCTCGCCTCGGGCTGGTCCGCCCTGTCGCTGCTGCACGGCAGGATCGAGGCCCACATCGAGCGCGCCCTGCAGGCCGGGCACGATCTGAGCGTGCGCGAGTACTCCCTGCTGGACGTGCTCAGCCGGCAGCACGACGGGGAGGGTGGGCACCTGCAGATGAAGCAGGTCGCCGACGCGGTCGTCCTCAGCCAGAGCGCCACGACCCGGCTGGTCACGCGCCTGGAGGACCGCGGGCTTCTGACCCGGTACCTGTGCCCCACGGACCGGCGCGGCATCTACACCAACGTCACCGAGGCCGGCCTCGGACTCCTGGAGCGGGCCCGCCCGACCAACGAGGCAGCCCTGCGCGAGGCCCTGGACGAGGCCGCCCGGAGCCCGGAGCTCGCCCCGCTGGTCGAAGCGGTCGAGACGCTCCGCGTTCCTGCCTGACCCGAGACCCCCGCCGCCGGAAGTCGTCGCCGCGGGGGTTTTCACTTGAACAGATACTTGCAGACACCTGCTACCCGCTCCGATCATTCAATGCGCTTGCAGTTATCGCGCGTCTGCAACTATTGTCGACGCCTGTAAGCGTTACACGCAATCGCCTGGAAGGTACTTCCCATGCCTCTCGCCCTCCTGGCCCTGGCCATCGGGGCCTTCGGGATCGGCACCACGGAATTCGTGATCATGGGCGTACTGCCCGAGGTCGCGGGTGACTTCGGCGTCTCCATCCCCACCGCCGGCTGGCTCGTCTCCGGCTACGCCCTGGGGGTCGTCCTCGGCGCGCCCCTGCTGACGGTCCTGGGCACCAAGGTCTCCCGCAAGAAGATGCTCATGTTCCTCATGGGCCTGTTCGTGGTGGGCAACACCCTGTCCGCGTTCGCCCCCGCCTTCGGCGTCATGCTCGCCGGCCGGGTGATCGCCTCCCTCGCCCACGGCGCGTTCTTCGGCATCGGCTCCGTGGTCGCGGCCGGTCTGGTCGCGCCGGAGAAGAAGGCCTCCGCGATCTCCCTGATGTTCACGGGCCTGACCGTCGCCAACGTGGTGGGTGTCCCGCTGGGCACGTACATCGGCCAGGCGGCCGGGTGGCGGGTCACCTTCACCGCCGTCGCCGCGCTCGGCATCGCGGGGCTCGTCGGGGTGGCGAAGCTGGTGCCCGAGCTGGGCCGCCCGGAGTCCGGCACCATCCGTACCGAGTTCGCCGCCTTCCGCAACGTGCAGGTGTGGATCGCGATGGCGATGACGGTCCTCGGCTTCGGCGGGGTGTTCGCCGCGATCACCTACATCACGCCGATGATGACCGAGGTCACCGGCTACTCGGCCGGTGCGGTGACCTGGCTGCTGGTGCTGTTCGGGGCCGGGATGTTCCTGGGCAACCTGGTCGGCGGCCGGTTCGCCGACCGTGCCCTCATGCCCATGCTGTTCACCGCGCTCGGATCCCTGTCCCTGGCGCTGCTGCTGTTCACGGCGACCGCCCACAACAAGGTCCTCGCCGCGCTCACCCTGACGCTGATCGGTGCACTGGGCTTCGCCACCGTGCCCCCGCTGCAGAAGTGGGTGCTCGACCAGGCCTCGGCCGCCCCGACGCTGGCCTCCGCCGCCAACATCGGTGCCTTCAACCTCGGCAACGCGCTGTCCGCCTGGCTCGGCGGTCTCGTCATCTCGGCCGGGCTCGGCTACACGGCCCCGAGTTGGGTCGGCGCCCTGCTCGCCGGCAGCGCGCTGCTCCTGTCCTTCCTGGCGGCCTTCCTCGACCGTCGCACCCGCCCGGCCGGCCGTGTCGTGACCGCGTCCGCGCCGGCCGAGCACGTCCCGGCCGCCGCGCGGAACTGATCCACCAACTCGCAAGGAACGCACCGCACATGATCCCCACCGTCACCCTCAACACCGGCGTCGAGATCCCCCAGCTCGGCTTCGGCGTCTTCCAGGTCCGCGACGCCGAGACCACCGCTGCGGTGAGCGCCGCGCTGGAGGCCGGATACCGCAGCATCGACACGGCCGCCGTCTACGGCAACGAGACCGGCGTCGGCGCCGCCCTCGCCTCTTCCGGCATCGACCGCCGGGAGCTGTGCGTCACCACCAAGCTGTGGAACGCCGACCAGGGGTACGACGCCACACTCCGCGCGTTCGAAGCGAGCCTGGCCAAGCTGGGTCTGGAGTACGTCGACCTGTACCTCATCCACTGGCCCACTCCGGCCCGCAACCTGTACCGGGAGTCCTGGCAGGCCATCGAGAAGCTGGCGGCCGACGGGCGGATCCGCGCGGCCGGTGTCTCCAACTTCCAGCCCGCCCAGCTGCGCCGGCTGCTGGAGGGCAGCGCGCTGGTGCCGGCCGTCAACCAGATCGAACTGCACCCCGGCCTCCAGCAGCGCGAACTGCGCGCCCTGCACGCCGAGTTGGGCATCGCCACGGAGGCCTGGAGTCCGCTGGCGCAGGGCGCGGTGCTGGACGAGTCGGCGCTGACGGAGATCGCCGAGCGACACGGCAAGTCACCGGCGCAGGTGGTGCTGCGCTGGCACCTTCAGCTCGGGAACATCATGATCCCCAAGTCCGTCACCCCCGCCCGCATCCGCGAGAACATCGACGTCTTCGACTTCGCCCTCGGCGAAGAGGAGATGACCGCGATCGCCGCCCTGGACCGGGGGCTGCGCACCGGCCCCGACCCGGACACCCTCAACTGAACGCCGCACGCTGCCGGTTCATGAGGCGCGGGCGGCGCTGCGGCCGCCGCTTCGTGGCGGTCACTGGGCCCATTTCGGGGTCCAGGTGTCCGCGCCCCGCCGGGCAGTACCGAGGTGGGCACGGAGCGACGCCAGAGCCGGATGCGGGTTGTCGCCGCGCCAGATCAGCGAATGCGGATAGACGGGCGTGGGGTCGCGCACGGGAATGCGGCGCAGGTCGTGGTCGGCCGGCCAGACCATGCGGGTCTGTACGCCGACGAAGGTCGCGAGCAGCGAGGAGTCGGCGATGGTGTCGAGTAGGGGTTCGGTGCCGAAGTCGGGGCCGGTGACCTCGATCGTGAAGCCGAAGGCCGCGGCCAGGTCGTCGTAGAAGGCGGCCCACTCGGTGCCGGCGACGTTGCCGGGCATCCAGATCCGGTGCCCGGCCAGCTGGGCCGGGGTGACCGCGCGGGCCGAGGCGAGCGCGTGCCGGGGGCCGGTGAGGAGTTCGAGGGGCTCGTCGTGGACTCGGGCAGCCTCGATGCCCTCGGGCAGCTGCCGCGCGGGGAGGGTGAGGGCGCGGAAGGACGCGTCGATGGTGCCGGAGCGCACCGCGGAGATCGCCGCGTCGGCGTCGAAGAGCGTCACGACGTCCAGGGCCGAGTCGGGATGCGCGCGGTGGAAGTCCCGTATCAGGTCCGCCGGGGCGAGCCGACGGCCGATCACGTCGACGCGCAGCGCACGGCGGCCGGGCCGTACGGAGGCTGCGGCGCGCTCCTCGGCCTGCAGGAGTTCGCGGGCGTGGGGCAGGAAGACCTGGCCGTCGACGGTGAGCTGGGCGCCACGCGCAGTTCGGGTGAACAGCCGCGCGCCGAGGTCCTTCTCCAGCGCGGCGACCCGCTTGGAGACGGCCTGCTGGGTGACGTCCAGGCCCAGGGCGGCTTCCCGGAACTGCCCGGCATCCGCGACGGCCACGAAAGTGCGCACTGCGTCGATGTCCACGGGCCCCTTTCTACAACGTCCGATTGGCGGTCGCCCTACAACTTCTGCTTGTCGGAAGACCAGCGCGTCGGTTGTTTGCCCCCGCCCCGTGCGACCGGCTTTGATGTCGCCGGTCGGGATTCGGGCGGGCGGGGAGGCCGGCATGCGGGGCGGGCAGGCGCTGGGGCGGCAGTTCGGATGGCTGTGGGGGGCGTACGCCGTCAGCGCGGTCGGAACATGGCTCGCCTTCGACTCGTTCTCGCTGATCGCGGTGATAGTGCTGCATGCCGGGGCGACCGAGGTGGCGGTGCTGTCGGCGGCCGGGGCTCGCGGTGGGGGCGGCGGTAGCGGCGCCGCTCGGGCCATGGATGGAGTTCCGTCGCAAGCGGCCCGTGATGATGTCCATGGATCTGGTCCGCTGTGGGGTGTTGCTGACCATTCCGGTCGCGTTTGCGCTCGGTGCGCTCACCTTCGTACAACTTCTGGTTGTGTCGATCGTCGTCGGCGCGGCCGACATCAGTTTCACCGCGGCAAGCGGGGCCTTCGTCAAGTCTTTGCTGCCGCCGGAGGACCTGCTCGCCGCGAACGCACGGTTCGAGGCGACCCAGTGGACCGCGACCATCCTGGGTCCGCCTCTGGGCGGGGCCGCAATGGGCGTGTTCGGGGCCGGTGATGACCGTAGTCGCCAATGCGGTGAGCTTCCTGCTGTCGGCCGTCGGGATCCGCGTGATCGGCGGGACCGAGACGCATCCCGTACGGACGGGGCCGGCGCCCCCGGGCAGCCTGCTCGAAGGATGGCGGTACATCCTGGCCCATCCGACGCTGCGACCGATGTTCTTCAACACGGTGCTGTACAACGCCCTGATCATGGTGTCGGTTCCGCTGCTCGCCGTGCTGATGGTCGGCGATCTCGGCTTCGCGGCCTGGCAGTACGGCCTGGCCTTCTCCGTGCCCGGCATCGGCGGCCTGATCGGCTCGCGGCTGGCACGCCGGCTCGTGCCGCGGTTCGGAGAGCGCCGGGTGCTGCTCGTCTCGGGGACGCTGCGCGCGTGTTGGCCGATCGGCCTCGCCTTCGTGGGGCCCGGCACGGCGGGGCTGGTGCTCGTCATGGCCGTGGAACTGGGGGTGATCGTGTCCTGTGCCGTCTTCAACCCGGTGTACTCCACCATTCGGCTGCGGCAGACCGACGCGGGCCGCGTGGCGCGCACGCTCTCCGCGTGGTCGGTGACCAACAAGGCGACGACCGCCGCGATGACCGCCTTGTGGGGCCTGCTGGCCGGCCTGACCGGCCCCCGCACGGCGATCGCCCTCGCCGGTGTCCTAGTCCTGGTCACCCCGCTGCTGCTGCCCCGCCGAATCGCAGGCCCCGCAGAGATGCCGCAGCCCAGCGTCGACGAAGCAGCCTGAGCCGCCACAAGGACCTGGGTTCAAGGACCCCGATCCGTGGGATTCCGTGAGGAGTTGCCGCTCAACGCCACGGGCAAGTGATGAAGGACCAACTGCGACGAGGACGGACGGGGCCGCGATCCGGCTCCCGCCGGCGAACGGAGATCCCTTGTGACGACGAACCACGCGGCCGGACTGACGGCGGACCTGTCACCCGACCAGATCGGGCGCCTCGACGACGAGATCATCGCGCTCCTCGCACGCCGCCGCGCGCTGGCCCGGGAGCTCCCGGCACCGGCCCGCGCCCGCGTCGCAGATCCGGCCTTCGCCGAGACGGTACGAGGCACAACAGGCCGCTACCGGAGGGAACTCGGCGGCGCGGGCGAACTCGTCGCCCGCGCGGTCATGGTGCTGTGCGATCCCAGCCGGGAAACGACTGACGGCCGGGAGAACGGCCGGGAGAACTGAAGAAAGCTTCCCTCAGTCGAAGCCCACGTCCGCGTCGGCGTGGGCTTCGTCGCGATGGCTCGCGGCCCGGGCACATTGCTGTGCACAAAGTCTCCTCTTGTTGTGTACAAAGTCTCGTCATTGTCCGGGTGTCTGCTCCGACACATCAAGAGAGTGCACTAAGGCACAGGTCATGGCGCTGAAGGTGGCGTTGACAGGGCCGCGGATTTGGCCGTACAAATCGGAGCAGAGGCAGGCACCGAACCCCGGGGGGACCGTTGACAGTCGCCCGCGCCCTCGCCCGGTGGGCCCACGCGTACCGCGCGACGCCGGACGACCTGGCGCTCGCCGAGCGAGCCCTCGCCGACACCGTGGCCGTCGCGCTGGCCGCCCGTGCCCATCCCCTGCGCAGCCTCACCGCTCCGCTGCCGGACGCAGCGCGCTGGGCGGCCATGGCGCACGTGCTCGACTTCGACGATCTGCACACCGACACGACCACTCACATCTCCGTGGTCACGGTCCCGGCGGTGCTCGCGGCCGGCGGCGACGCCCGGGCGTATCTCGCCGGTGCGGGAGTCATGGCACGGCTCGGGGCGATGCTCGGCTGGGGCCACTACGCGGCCGGCTGGCACGCGACCTGTACGGCGGGTGCCCCGGCAGCCGCGGTCGCGGCCGGGCTTGCCCTCGGCCTGGACGTGACGGGGCTGGCCACCGCGATGGCGCTCGCCGTGCCCGCCGCCGGTGGCGGGCAGGAGGCCTTCGGGACGCACGGCAAGTCGCTTCAGGCCGGGTTCGCGGCCGACGCGGGCGTACGCGCCGCACGGCTGGCGCGGGCGGGTGCCACCGCCGATCCGCGGGTCCTGGAGGCCTGGCTGGAGCGGGTCGGCGGCAAGCCCACCGCGGACTGCCCCGCGGCCCCGGCCGTCCCCGGAGGCCTGGCCGTCAAGCTCTTCCCCTGCTGCTATGCCATGCAGCGGCCCATCGCCGCCCTGCGCGAGGTGCGCGACCGGGTCGGCGGTGAGGTCACCGCCGTCACCGTGAGCACACCGGCGGGAACCGTCCACCCGCTCATCCACGACCGCCCGGCGACCGGCCTGGAAGGCAAGTTCTCGCTGCCGTACGCGGTGGCCGCGGCGCTGCTGGACGACTACCCCGGCTTCGACAGCTTCACGGACGACGCGGTGCGGCGTCCGTCGGCGCAAAGGCTCGTCGATCGCGTCCACGCCGACCTGCTGCCGGGCGAGACCAGTTCCCTCCTCGACGGCCGGGTCTCGCTGCGCATCGACCTCGCCGACGGCAGCGAGGTGCACACCGAGCTGGCGCTGCCGCCCGGAGCGCCCGGGCGTCCGCCGTCCGAAACCGACCTGCGGGCCAAGGCCGCCGCCTGCGGTACGGACGTACCGGCGCTGCTGGACGGACTGACATGGACGGACGCGGCCGAGGTGCTCCGGAAGCACTTCCCGTACATCCCTTACGAGGACCAGGAGGCATGACGGTGCACCAGCTTCCCCTGGCCGGCATCACGGTGGTCAGCCTGGAGCAGGCCGTGGCCGCTCCCTACGCCACCCGGCAGCTCGCCGATCTCGGCGCCCGGGTCATCAAGGTGGAGCGGCCGGGCGAAGGGGACTTCGCGCGCCGTTACGACACGACGGTGCACGGCCACTCCAGTTATTTCGTCTGGCTCAACCGCTCCAAGGAGTCCCTCACTCTGGACCTGAAGGATCCACGGGGCATGGAGATCCTGCACCAACTCCTCGACGACGCCGACGTGTTCGTACAGAATCTCGCGCCCGGCGCCACCGACCGCCTGGGCCTCGGCGTCGATGCGCTCGCCGACCGCTACCCGCGGCTGATCCCGTGCACGATCTCCGGCTACGGCACGAGCGGGCCGTGGGCCGACCGCAAGTCGTACGACCTGCTGGTGCAGTGCCAGACGGGCCTGGTCTCGCTCACCGGAACCGCGGACGAGACGGCGCGCGTCGGGATCTCCGTCGCCGACATCGCCGCCGGGATGTACGCCTACACGGGCGTCCTCACCGCCCTGTACACACGGGCCACCACCGGCCGGACGCACCCGGTGGAGGTGTCCCTGTTCGAGGCGCTGGCGGAGTGGATGGGCCAGCCCGCGAACTACACGCGGTACGGCGGCAGTCAGCCCGCCCGGCTCGGCACCCAGCACGCCACCATCGCACCGTACGGCGCCTTCACGACGGCCGACGGCAAGCAGGTGCTGTTCTCCATCCAGAACGAGCGCGAGTGGGCCGCCCTGTGCTCGGACTTCCTCGGAGAGCCGGCGTTGACGAACGATCCGCGCTTCGTGACGGGCTCCGACCGCGTCGCGCACCGCGACGAGCTCAACGCGATCGTCGCCGAGCGCTGCGCCCGCTCCGACGCCGAGGAGATCCTGAAGAACCTGGAGGAGATCGGCATCGCCGGCGCCGGGGTCAACGACGTCGCCGCGTTCCTGGACCATCCGGTGCTGGCCGCGCGCGAGCGCTGGCGCGAGGTGGCCGTGCCCGGCGCGACGGTGCAGGCGCTGCTCCCACCGGCCGACCTCGCGGGCATCCCCGCACGCATGGATCCCGTGCCGGCGGTGGGCGAGCACACGGACGCGATCCTCACCGGCCTCGGCCTCGCCCCCGACGACATCCGGGCGCTGCGCGCCGACGCCGTCATCTGACCCCCGACGATGTGGAGTTGCGCCCCATGAGCGTCCTGGACATCCTCACCGACGACGAACGCCTCGTCGTCCGGACCGTGCGGGAGTTCGTCGACAGGGACGTCAAGCCCGTCGTCCAGCAGCTGGAGCACACCGACACCTATCCCGAGAACCTCATCGAGCGGATGAAGGAACTCGGCATCTACGGCCTGGCAATCCCGGAGGAGTACGGCGGCAACCCGGTTTCCACACCGTGCTTCGTACTCGTCACCGAGGAACTCGCACGCGGCTGGATGAGCCTGGCCGGAGCGATGGGCGGGCACACCGTCGTCTCCAGGCTCCTGCTGCTGTACGGCACACAGGAGCAGAAGCAGCGGTATCTGCCGAGGCTGGCAACCGGAGCGGTGCGCGCCACGATGGCGCTCACCGAGCCGGGCGGCGGTTCGGACCTGCAGGCGATGACCACCGTCGCGCGCCGCGAGGGCGGAGAGTACGTCGTCAACGGGGCGAAGACCTGGATCACCAACTCCCGCCGCGCCGGCCTGATCGCGCTGCTGTGCAAGACCGACCCGGCCGCCACTCCCCGCCATGCGGGCATCTCGGTCCTGCTCGCCGAGCATGGACCGGGCCTCGTCGTCTCCCGCGACCTGCCCAAACTCGGCTACAAGGGCGTCGAGAGCTGCGAGTTGTCCTTCGAGGACCACCGCGTACCGGCCGACGCGCTGCTGGGCGGCGAGGAGGGCCACGGCTTCACCCAGATGATGAAGGGGCTGGAGACCGGGCGGCTGCAGGTCGCCGCCCGGGCCCTCGGCGTGGGGCGGGCGGCCCTGGAGGACTCGCTGCGCTACGCCCAGGAACGGGAGTCGTTCGGCAAGCCGATCTGGCGCCACCAGTCCATCGGCAACTACCTCGCCGACATGGCGACCAAGCTCATGGCCGCCCGCCAGCTGACGCTGTACGCGGCCCGGGAGGCCGACGCCGGGCGCCGGGTCGACATGGAGGCGGGCATGGCGAAGCTGTTCGCGTCGGAGACAGCGATGGAGATCGCGCTCAACGCCGTGCGGATCCACGGCGGTTACGGCTACTCCACGGAGTTCGACGTGGAGCGGTACTTCCGCGACGCGCCCCTGATGATCGTCGGCGAGGGCACGAACGAGATCCAACGGAACGTGATCGCCGCGCAGTTGGTGGCAAGGGGCGGTCTCGATGGCTGAGCAACCGCAGCGGGAGAGCACGTACTCGCGGCTCGGGAGAGAGTTGCGGGCGGCGATCCTGCGGCACGACTACCCCGACGGGGTCCGGCTGCCCACCGAGGCGGAGCTGGCCGAGACCTACGGGGTGAGTCGGCAGACCGTGCGCCGCGCGTTCCAGGACCTCGTGGCCGAGGGACTGGTCTACCGGGTGCCGGGGCGCGGGACGTTCGCCACGTCTCGCGAGGAGCAGTACCTGCGGCAGTTCGACTCGGTGGACGACCTGATGGGGCTGTCCATCGACACCCGTATGGACGTCGTCACACCCCTGCACCGACGGGTCGACGTCGACGCGGCCGGACGACTGGGCCTGAACACGGACCGGGTGCACAAGCTGGCCTTTCTACGGCTGCACGAGGACGCCGCGTTCTGCCACACGTCGGTCTGGCTGCCGCCCGCCGTCGGCCAACTGCTGGAGTCCGTTGATGAGTTGACGCTGCCGGGCAGGCCGAACGCCTTCACCGTCATCGGCCTGCTCGACCAGCGGCTGCCCGAACCGATCGCGGAGGCCGAGCAGAGCATCACCATCGCCGAAGCCACGCCGGAGATCGCCGAACACCTGGGCTGCGAACCGGGCCGCGCCCTGCTGCGCATCGACCGCGTCTACCAGACGGTCGCCGGTCAGCTCGTCGAACTGGCCATCAGCCACTTCCTGCCCGAGCACTACTCGTACCGGGTGCGGCTGCGGCGCAGCGGTCAGTGATGTCCACGGACACCCACCGACGGCTCTCGCCGCCCTCCCGATCCAAGAGGCCCGGACCTGCGGAAACATCGTGTCCACGTCAACGGAACCGTCGGCAACAAGCGCTTTCTGGCGTGATCGGCCGTGGGGTCGATGTCGTATACAGGTCCGCCGCAACGACTCATGACGGCATCAACGAGCCGCTGCTCGACGCCGAAGGCAACCCGAGCGCGACGACGTACGACTGCCATGTCTGCCACCAGCCGAGCGCCCCGAACTCACCGCCTGCGCCACCCACGACGCGGTCGTCTGCTCCCTGTGCCTGAGCACGGACAAGGTCGGCGACCACGCACTGCCGGCCACCGCGTAGACCCTCCCGCGCCCTCGCCGACATGCTCTTCGACTTCGCCACCGCCCACCTGCGCGTCCCGTGCGCCGACTGCCGACTCGCGGAAGAGGCGGTACTGCACCCCGGCGGCCGTCTCACGTTGAAGGATCTGTACGCCGCCGCCCGCGCCGTCGGCGTCGAGTTCAGCGCCGACGGCCACTTCAGCGGCACCCCGCGCACGGTCGCCTTCAACGCCCAGTGGTTCAGGAACCACGGACGCCATCGGCCCCGTCGGCGCGAAGTCGATGAGCGAGAGCCCCTTCAACCCGGTCGCTCCCGCCTTCGTCAACGCCCTGTGCGACGCGTCCGGCGTCCGCCTGACCGAAGTGCCGCTGACACGCGACCGGGTATGGCTGAGGTTGCGTGATGCGGGTGTGACGGAAGGGAGCGTGAGCAGGGCCTCGTGATCAGAGGGTGGGCAGCTCCTCGTAGAACCCGCCGAACTCCCGTCCCCGGTCGACGAGTTGGACCTCCAGGATCAAGTGGAAGGTGCGCCCGGCCTTGTCGGTGGTTGCGCGCCCAGGCACACGGCTGTACTGCGGGCCGCCTTGGAGGCCGAGGTGCCGGTGCTCGGGGGTTTCTCCGCACGGCCGGAGAAGGGCTCATGAGCGGCAGAGGCCCCGCCCCTCACCACCAGGGCGGCGATGCGGTCCAGGGTGTCGGGGACTGGGTCGCCCGCCCAGATGCGGCACGTGCGCAGGCGCAGGCCGGCCGCCTTCAGCGCCGTACCGATGGCGTACGGGCCCTCGTGCGGCGCGTGTTCCAGGGCCAGGACGTCGTTCGCCGCTGGATCGGGCTTGACCGTGCTCCTCTGGTCGCCGTCAGGCCCATGCGGTGTATCCGCCGTCCACGCGTATGGCGTCGATGCCGCTGACATAGCGGGCGCCGCAGCGGTCCTGGGGCAGGACGAGCTGGGCGCCGGCACGGTCGAGCGGGGTGTCGTCGAGGGTGACCGCGAGGAGTACGGGGGCGCGGCCGAAGTCGGGGTCGATCTCGGCCCAGGAGAGCAGCGTGTGGTGGCCGTCCATGCCGTGCACGGCGATGAGGAAGCGGAGGCGGTCCTTGCGGCGGGCGGGATCGAAGACAGGGCCCGCGTCCATGAGGACGTCGTGCAGAAGCGGGCCGGTGAAGGTGTGGTGCTGGACGCCGCTGGTGGCGCACTCGAAGGCGACGTCGGCACGGTGCTGGGACCAGGCGCGCAGCTCGGGCACCGTCAGCCGGGCCGGTCGGTCCAGGTCGCCGGTGAGGACGAGTTCCGCCGCGGGTCCGGCGGCCGTACGGGCAGCTGCGAGGGTTTGACTCACGGGCTACCACCTCCCGCATGACCGTACCCGGCCCACCCTCCCGTAGAAACGCACATGCCATGTCATCAGATCACAGGCCCGGCTCATGCGATGTGACAGCAGACTTTCGCCTTGCATCTGCGGCAGTATGATCGGCGCATGCACACCTACCGGATCGGGGACGCGGCCGCCTTACTCGGCGTGAGCCCCGACACCGTGCGGCGTCTGGTCGACGCAGGGAAGCTGACCGCCGAACGCGACGAGCTCGGCCACCGGATCATCCCCGGGCCGGCTCTTGCGGCCCACGCCCGCGAGACACATCGGGCGGAACGGGAGTCCACCGGCTCCTCGGCACGCAACCGGTTGTCCGGCATCGTCACCGACGTGATTCTCGGGGACGTCTCCGCGCAGGTGGAGATCCAGGCCGGACCGTTCCGGGTGGTGGCCATGGTCAGCCGAGTGTCGGCTGAGGAGCTGAAGCTGGAGCCCGGTGTTCCGGCGGTAGCCGTGATCAAGTCGACCAACGTGGTCGTCGAGAGACCGTGGAAAAGGTCGCAAGACCGTGGCTGAGTCCGTCAGGACCAGAGGGAGTGGACCCGTGATGACCCGTTCCGTGCGTCGGAACCGCCGGATGCTGCAGGTGACCGGCGTGAGCACCGCCGCGCTGCTGGCCCTGAGCGCCTGTTCGTCCTCCGACTCGAACTCCACCAAGTCCGGCCCTTCGGCGTCGGCGTCCTCGTCGCCGAAGCTGTCGGGCACGGTGACCGTCTTCGCCGCCGCCTCGCTCAAGGAGAGCTTCACAACACTGGGCCAGGAGTTCGAGAAGGCCCACCCGGGCACCAAGGTGACCTTCAGCTTCGGTGGCAGTGACACCCTCGCCGCACAGATCACCGGCGGCGCCCCGGCCGACGTGTTCGCCGCCGCGAGCCCCAAGACGATGAAGATCGTGACGGACAAGAAGGACGCGGTCGGCACGCCCGCCACCTTCGTCCGCAACCAGCTGGAGATCGCCACCCTGCCGGGCAACCCGGACAAGGTCGCCTCCCTCAAGGACCTCACCAAGTCCTCGCTGAAGGTCGTGCTGTGCGACAAGACGGTGCCCTGCGGCGCCGCCGCGCAGAAGGCGCTGGACGCGAGCAAGCTCAAGCTGACCCCGGTCTCCTACGAGGAGGACGTCAAGTCCGCCTTGAACAAGGTGGTGTTGAAGGAGGCCGACGCCGCGGTCGTCTACAAGACCGATGTGAAGGCGGCGGGCAGCAAGGTGCGGGGCGTGGAGTTCCCCGAGTCCGCCCACGCCGTCAACGACTATCCGATCACCCTCCTCAAGGACGCGCCCAACGCGGAGGCCGCCAAGGCGTTCATCGCCCTGGTGCAGTCCGCCGAGGGCCAGAAGGTCCTGACCGAGGCCGGATTCCTCAAGCCGTGACCTCTTCCTCCCCGGACAGGACCGACGCCGCGGACACCGTCACGGGTGGCCCGCGGCGCCGGCGTGTCCTCAAGGGTGTGCACGGGGGCGCCCCGTTGCCTCTCCTGCTGCCCGCGCTGATCGGCCTGGCCTTCCTGATCCTGCCGCTCGTCGCCCTGCTGATCCGGGCCCCGTGGCGGAGCATGCCCGACCTGCTCACCAGTACCGAGGTGTGGCAGGCGCTACAGCTGTCCCTGGTCTGCGCGACGGCGGCGACCGCGGTGAGCCTGGTGATCGGGGTGCCGCTGGCCTGGCTACTGGCCCGGGTCGAGTTCCCGGGACGGGGTGTCGTACGGGCCCTGGTCACCCTGCCGCTCGTCCTGCCGCCCGTGGTGGGCGGCGTGGCGCTGCTCATGGCGCTCGGGCGCAATGGGGTCGTCGGGAAGTGGCTGGACTCCTGGTTCGGCGTCACCCTGCCGTTCACCACTGCGGGAGTCGTGGTCGCCGAAGCATTCGTGGCAATGCCGTTCCTGGTCATCAGCGTCGAGGGCACCCTGCGGGCGGCCGACCCGCGCTACGAGGAGGCGGCCACCACGCTCGGCGCCTCCCGCTTCACCGCCTTCCGCCGGGTCACCCTGCCGCTGATCGCCCCCGGTGTCGCGGCGGGCGCCGTGCTGGCCTGGGCGCGGGCGCTGGGCGAGTTCGGTGCGACGATCACCTTCGCCGGCAACTTCCCCGGCCGTACCCAGACCATGCCCCTCGCCGTCTACCTCGCCCTCCAGAACGACCCGGAGGCGGCGATCGCCCTCAGCCTGGTCCTGCTCGCCGTGTCGATCGCGGTGCTGGCAGGGCTGCGAGACCGCTGGATGACCGCCTCATGACCGACATCGACAAGGCCGCCGTGGGCGCTCCCACCCTCACCGGCGAGGGGCTTGATGCGCGGCTGCTGGTCGAGCGCGGCTCCTTCCGCCTCGACGTGACACTGAGCGCGGCGCCCGGTGACGTCGTCGCCCTCCTGGGCCCCAACGGCGCCGGCAAGACCACCGCCCTGCGCGCCCTGGCCGGACTCGTCCCGCTCACCGGCGGCCATCTGCGGCTGGACGGCGTCGAGTTGGACCGTACGCCGCCCGAGTCCCGCCCGGTCGGCGTCGTGTTCCAGGACTACCTGCTCTTCCCGCACCTCACCGCACTGGACAACGTGGCCTTCGGGCCGCGCTGCCACGGCGCCACCAAGGCCGAGGCCCGCGCCGGGGCTGCCGTATGGCTGGAGCGCATGGGCCTCACCGGCCACGCCGGGGCAAAACCCCGCCACCTCTCCGGCGGCCAGGCCCAGCGCGTCGCCCTCGCCCGGGCCCTCGCCACCAACCCGCGCCTGCTGCTCCTCGACGAACCGCTCGCCGCCCTCGACGCCCGCACCCGCCTCGACATCCGGGCCCAGCTCCGCCACCACCTGGCCGACTTCGAGGCCGTCGCCGTACTCGTCACGCACGACCCACTGGACGCGATGGTCCTGGCCGACCACCTGGTCGTCATCGAGGACGGCCGTATCGTCCAGGAGGGCACCCCCGCACACATCGCCCGCCACCCCCGCACCGACTACATCGCCCACCTGGTCGGCCTGAACCTCTACCGGGGGGAGGCCGAAGGCCACATGGTGCGCCTCGAAGGCGGACCCGGCATCACGACCGAGGAGGACCTCACCGGCCCGGTCTTCGTGGCCTTCCCGCCCAGCGCGGTCACCCTGTACCGGGACCGTCCCACCGGCGCCAGCGCCCGCAACCTCTGGCAGTGCGAGGTGGCCGGCCTGGAGACCCACGGCGACCAGATCCGCGCCGCTCTCACCGGCGAACTCCCCCTCGCCGCCGACCTCACCACGGTCGCCGCCGCGGAACTCGACCTGCACCCCGGCGCCACGGTCTGGGCGGCGGTGAAGGCGGCTCAGACGCACGCGTACCCCGCCTGAGGTGACCCGCCGAACCCGTCGGGCGGGATCTGTGAGCTGTGGCTCGGCCTCTGCCTCGCCGTTGCGACGACGCGCGCGAGGCGCGCCTCCGCAGGGCTACGGTGGGCGCACAGCACCCCCAAAGGTGAACAAATCACCCGACGCCTGCCATGCTGTTCGGTTCTCGCGCGGACGCCGAAGACGGCGGCGAGGAGGTCGGGGGTGAGCACCTCCAGGACCGGGCCCGCCGCCGCGACGCCTCCGTCCCGCAGGACAACCAGGTGGTCGCAGAGGCGGGCGGCGAGGTCGAGGTCGTGGAGCACGGCGAGGGTGGTGACGCCGGTGGCGCGGATCAGGTCCAGGAGTTCGAACCAGGCCCGGATGTCGAGGTGGTTGGTGAGCTCGTCCAGCACGAGGAGCTCTGGCTCCTGCGCCAACGCCCGTGCGTGCAGCACGCGTTGGCGTTCGCCGCCGGTGGGGGAGGCGTAGTCGCGGTCCGCGAAGGGCCGTACGCCGCAGCGGTCGATGGCGTCCGACAAGGCTCCGTGATCCTCGGGTCCGTCACGGCCGAGCAGCCCGTGGTGAGGTGCGCGGCCGAGGGCCACGATCTCGGCGACGTCTGGCCGGTGGTGTCGCCGCCGCGTCCTGAAGGACGGCCGCTGTACGGCGCGTCGCGGCGCGCGGCTGGTCTGACGTGCGTGGTCGGGCTTCTGAATGAGTGCCGCCGAGGGTGCCGGGGCGACCGCCCCGACACCCTCCTGCGAGCGCGGCTCAGCCCGCCGTCAGCCCGGCGGGCTCCTCCGATTCCTCCAGCAGATCCATCAGGCTCGCCCGGGCGCGGGCCACGCGGGAGCGGACCGTGCCGATCGGGCAGTCGCTGACCTCGGCGGCCTCCGCGTACGGGAGACCGACCAGCTGGGTGAGGACGAACGCCTCTCGGCGCTCCTCGGGCAGGGCAGCCAGCAGGTCCAGCAGGGCGATGCCGTCGTCGAAGCCGGGCAGGTCGCGCGGCTGGGACAGTTCGACGGCCAGCTGCCAGTCCGGCACGTCGGACAGGCGGGGCCGGGCGGCGGCGTAGCGGTAGCTGTCGATGACGGCCCGGCGGGCGATGGACAGCAGCCACGCACGCGCCGAGGAGCGGCCCTCGAAGCGGTGCAGGCTGCCGAGTGCGCGCAGGAACGTGTCCTGCGCGAGGTCGTCCACGGCCTGCGGGTCGGCGCACAAGTGCGCGACGTAGCGCTGGACATCGCGCTGCAGGGCGCGCACGAACTGCTCGACGGCGTCCGCATCGCCGCCCCGGGCGGCGAGCGCCCAGGCCGTGATCGACTCGTCGAGCGCCGCCGCTCTGTCCTGTGTGGCGCGCGAGGTCGGCGAGGCAGAGGTGATCACCTGGTGTCCTTCTCGGGTCGACCGTGATCCGGACCGGGGCGCGCGAGGGCGCGAGCGGTCCGGTGAGTGGGGGTTCGGCCTACGGCACAAGGGCGCTACGGCGCCGGTGCGGCCGTACGGCCGTGGCCCGAGGCGCGCACGGGCAGCCTCGGGAAGCCAGCTGTCGTCAGGCGACAGCCGTCCCCATGGGAGGCCCCCGAGAGGTGATCGCGTGGACGAGCAGGAGAAGACGCGGCGCTCGGTGCGAGCGGCGGCGCCGCAGGTCCGGGCGTGGGCGCTCCGGGGTGTCCGGCAGGGCGAGCAGCAGCCGTAGCGGTGCGGCCAGCCATCCGGCGACGGCCCGGAGGATACGGAAGGCGGCCTTCTCGCCGTACGCCAACCACAGCCCGCACAGCAGCGCGGCCACAAGATGGGCGAGGAGCATCCCGGCCGACGGCGAAGTGCCGGTCGCTGCATGACCCATGTGATCCATGTGGGTCATGTCCATGGAGTCCATGTGCATCGAGCCCAAGCCGCTCATGTCCATGGAGGCCGACGAGCCGACTGCCTCGGTCGTCGACTGGGCGAACGAGAACGCTTCGTGCAGCACCGTCTGCGCGGCGACCACGACCGCCACGATCAACGGCAGCCCGCGCTCACGGCCCGCCAGACACCAACCCACGCCGCTGGTTCCGGCCGCTCCGGCGGCCAGCGTCCAGGCAGGCACATCGCTGCCGGACATCAGGGTGTGGCCCAGGGCGGCGAGCAGCACACAGACGGCCGCGAACACCGCGGCCCGTATCGTGCGAGAACATCACCCTGCTGTCATGGCGCCTCATCCTTGCATCCGGGCGTCACACGTCATGCAGGGGTACGGAATCCCACAGGTGCCCCCGCTCAATTCACAGGGTGTGATCCAGACCACGGAAATCGGCGGGAACTCGGCGGGACTTCGGCCCGACATCTCCCCAGGAAGGCGCATGTGCAGGAGCCGATGCGCTCCGGGTGGATGGTCTCGCGCGGCCACAGCGTCAGGGCGAACAGCGCGAGGGGAGGGCCAGTGACGATTTCCATGGACCGCGTTCTGGACGACGTCGCCCTGTACTGGCTGACGCGAACCGGCGCATCGGGGGCCCGCATCCACTACGAAAGTCACACACTCGCTCGATCCAGAACTTCGGGTCGGCGTCCCGTCAGCCAACAGTATGTATCCCCCGCGACATCGAGAAGTGTCCGCGCCCCTGGGCACGGAGCGGTACCGGCGGATCGACCGATGGAAATCGCCCGAAGCCGGGGACATTTCCCGTGGCGCGCGGGGCATCGTTTGCAGCGCTGCGAGGTGCCGGCCCAGTGGAGCAATCGTCCGGGACGTTCGCTTCAGGCGTTGAACACAGCGTTGCGCCGTAGCTGTTCTGCGCACCACCGGAAGTGCCCGTCGCTGTCGTCCATGCCGAAAAGGTCGTATGTGGTCAGAGCGTATGCGGCCTGATACGTGGTGAGGGTTTCTGGCGCGTACCCGAGCTCGTCGGCGAAGAGCCGGGTGAGTTCCGCGGTGTGCTCCTCGGCGTGCGGCCCGTACATGTCCCAGATGGCAGCGGTGACGGCGGCCTCGAAGGACGGGTCGCCTGCGGTTGTGTAGAAGCCGAAGTCCAGCACCGCCACGGGCCGGCCGGCCGCGTCGACGTGGATGTTGGGCGGGACGAGGTCGCCGTGGATCGCTGTCACCGGGGCGTCAGGGAGTGAGCGCAGTGCCTTTTGCGTGCGTTCAACTCCTGCGTAGAAATCGGACACGTAGGCAGTCAGGGCAGTACCGTGCCGGGCTGTGGCCCGGGCGACCAGAGCCGCGAGCGCGTTGCGGAAGCAGTCGTGACCGCGCCACAGTGGACGATCGTCACCCTGGACAGTCAACTGGCGCATGGCCTCGGTGCCGGGCACGGAGGCCAGACCACGCAGAACGGCAAGTAGCGCATCGGTGTGCTGGGTGGACAGCTCGCGCTCATAGTCCGCGTGTGCGGAGTCGACCCGCATCGCGAGCCCGGGCAGCTCACGCTCGTACGTCACCAGGACGCCCTCGTGGTCCTCAACGTCCAGGATCTCCGGGGTGGAGAACGGCAACGGGTGCCGCGCAATCTCCGCGTACACCTGGCGGGCGAGCTCGAAGTCGGCCGGCGGCCTGCCGCTCCACACCTTGGCGACTCGGCCCTCGCCCAGTCCGTAGACGACGCCCTCAACACCAGCGCCGATACGGCGGACGCCCATGTGCCCGCACTCGGCGAAGTACGCGAGCCATCGGTCGGAGAGTGAGGTTTCCGCGTTCGGAATGTTCTCCATCCGCGTATTGGACCAGCAGCCACACCGGCCTCACTGGGCATTTTCGGGCTGTACCTCGCCCGCACGCACCGGGAGCGGGCGCGCCTCACCGTTCAGGCCGTCGTCGCCCGACTGCCCGGCGTCCGCGGTCCGACAGGTCACCAGGGCAGCGGGCCGTTGACGTCGAAGAAGCCGCCGGTGGGTCCGTCGGGCGCGACCTGCGCCATGCGCACGATGACCCGGGCGGCCTGCTCGACGGTCTGGGTGCCGGTGTTGCCGTTGAGGTCCGTCTTGGTGAAACCGGGCTCGACGGAGTTGATCCGCATGTTCGGGAACGCCTTCGCGAACTGCACGGTGAGCATGTTGACCGCCGTCTTGGACGTCGGGTAGGCGACGCCCGGGTAGAAGTGCGCGGGGTGGTCGGGGTCGGAGAGATAGGTCAGCGAGGCCAGGCCGCTGCTGACGTTGACCACGACCGGCGCGGCCGAGCGCTGCAGCAGGGGCAGGAAGGCGTGGGTGACGCGGACGACGCCGAAGACGTTCGTCTCGAAGGTGTTCCGCATCTGGTCGGCGGTCACGGTCTCGGCGGTGGGCACGCTGTTTCCCTCGCCGCGGGTCTCGATCCCGGCGTTGTTGATCAGTACATCGAGTCCGCCGTCGGCCGCGATGGTCTTGGCCGCGGCCTCGACCGTGGCGTCGTCGGTGACGTCGAGCAGGACGAAGCGTGCGCCCAGCTGTTCGGCGGCCCGGCGTCCGCGCTCGGCATCGCGGGCCCCCACGTACACGGTGTGACCTGCGGCGATGAGCTGGCGGGCGGCCTCGTGGCCGATGCCCTTGTTGGCTCCGGTGATCAGTGTTGTCGTCATGCGTCCAGACTGCGGCGCGCCACCCCGATCAGCCAGGAGACCCTTCTTCCTGGGACTCGGAGTACCAGGCACATGTGCGGCCCGCGGTGTTCACTGGGGGCATGACGGCGACGGAACTCGGACGGGCGCTGCGGCGCTGGCGCGACCGGGTCGCCCCGGAGGCGGCGGGGCTGCCCTCCGGCGGCCACCGGCGGGCGGCCGGTCTGCGGCGCGAGGAGCTGGCCCTGCTCGCCGGGATCTCGGCCGACTACATCACGCGTCTCGAGCAGGGGCGGGCGGCCAATCCCTCCGGGCAGGTCGTCGAGGCGCTGGCCCGGGCGCTGCGGCTGTCCGGGGACGAGCGCGCGTATCTGTACGGCCTTGCCGAGCTGGTGCCGCCGGGTCCCGACATGGTGCCCGGGTTCATCACGCCCAGCGTCCAGCGGCTGCTGGACCGGCTGGTGGACACGCCTGTCGCGGTCTCCGACGCGGCCATGACGCTGCTGCTGGCCAACCCGATGTACGCGGCGCTGATGGGCGACCCGTCGGGCCTGCGCGGGTTCGAACGCAACGGCGTGTGGCGCAACTTCCTCGGCTTGCCGAGCCGAGTGCGGCACACGCCGGAGGAGTGGAATGCCTTCCAGGTCGGCATGGTCTCCGAGCTGCGGACGACCGCCGCGCGTTATCCGACCGACCGTCAACTGCGGCGTCTGATAGCGGAGTTGCGCGTGAAGAGCGAGCGGTTCGCCCAGCTGTGGGACGCGGGTGTCGTCGGCCGGCTGGCGGCCTCGCGCAAGACGGTCGAGCATCCGCAGGTGGGCGTGCTCACGCTGGACTGCGACCTGCTCCGGGTGGAGGAGAACGACCTGCACATCCTCGTCTACTCCGCCGAACCGGGCACCGAGGCCGCCGAGAAGCTGGATCTCATCTCCGTGATCGGCACGCAGAACCTGGCCGGGAAGGTCTAGCGGAGCTTCGGCCAGGGGGTTCCCCGGACGGGCCAGGACGCGAGCTCTCGACGCTTGGCGGCCCGGGTGGAACGCTCGACCGCACGCAGCGTCCGCTGTGCACGGACTTCGCGCTGCGCCTGCCGGTCTCGCGCCCGGCCGAGACGCGGGTCGCGAACGCGCCGCTGCTCGCACTGTTCACCGAGCTGATGGAGGAGCTCGAGGACGTCCATCTGCTGCGTTCGGGCTTCACGGCGCGCCGGATGGCCGCCATCACCCTGCAGACGGTCACGTTCAAACGCCCGGTCGAGCGGGCAGGAGGGGACCCACCCGCTCACCGCGGACGAGATCTGGGACTACTGCACCAACGGCCTCACGCGCGGCTGACAGCCTGCGAACCGGCGCCACAACGCAGGCGGGGCTTGTTCGCAGGCCGCGACGCCCACCGCGCGCCGCCGCTCAACGTGCCACACGCCGCGGGGCGCCCTGAGCTCCGGGCGCGAGAGCCCTGCGTATCGCCCGGGTGACGATCGGGGGCAGCAGGTCCACGCCGATGCGACGGACCCGGGAGCGGGGGCGGCGGGTCGCGGAAGCCGGAGGGGCGGCGGGAGCGGGGGCAGCGGCCCGCGCCGGGGATTTGGGCGACTCGGGCGCCGTGTAGTGCCGGGAGCGCGGGAAGGGCGGCGGCTGCATTCCCTTCTGGGCGCGGGTGCGGACCAGACAGTGCCCCGCGGCCTCCTGGACGCTCAGTCCGACGTCCGTACGGTCCCTGAGCATCGCCAGCAGCTCCTCCTGCACCGGTTCGGGATCACCCCAAGTGCCGTACAGCTTCTGGGTGCTGAGACAGATGGGGCGCAGTCCGCGGTTGAGCACGGCCTCCCAGGTGGCGACCGAGACGCCGGGGGTGTGCTCGGAGCGGAAGTCGTCGAGGACGACGATGCCGTCGGGCACCAGGAGGTCGCGGGCGGCGCCGATGTCGTCGTGGACGTGCTCGTACAGGTGCGAGGCGTCGATGTGGACGAAGCGGCAGCTGCCCGGGGCCACTTCCTTCGAGATCACGGAGGTGGGGGCCTCGATCACCCTGGGCAGGGTGTCGTGGAAGGAGAGGTAGTTGCGCTCGAAGGCCTGTCGGGTGAGTGAGGAGTACGACTTCGCCGTCTCGGCTCGGTTGGCTCCGTCCGGGGCGTCGCCGCCGAAGAGGTCGCAGACGGTGAACTCCTCGCCGTCCTGGCGGTGTTGGCCGAGCAGGATCGCGCTCTTGCCCATGTAGGCGCCGAGTTCGAGCAAGTCGCCCCGGAAACCACGCGTCTCCTGCCGCTCGAGGAACCAGGTGAACAGGGCCTGGTCCAAGGGCGGAAACCAGCCCGGGACGTCTTTGAGCTCGCCGGGATTGTTGTCAGTTGCTTGTGCAGTCGCCATGAAAGGGAACCTACTCACTGGGGACCGAACAAACTGTCGCCCGCCTGAACGTCCAGTGAACAGCTCGCCGCCCCCGTCACCCGGCGCCGGGAAAGCCGTCCCCGGCACCGGCCGGGCGGCCGGATTCCCACACGCGCTCGAACTCGGCCTGGAAGTGTTCGTACCAGTGGCCGTCGCGCCCCGGCTTCACCGTGAAGACGGCGTCGCCGCTGGCTGAGCTGTGGGAGTAGACGTCGACGTGGATGATTCCGTTCGACCGTCCGGGATCGAGGAGCATCAGCCCGTGGGCGGGCACGAAGGGCAGGAACCTGACCTCGACCCTGCCGTCCACGCCCGGTCTCTCCACGAGTTCCTTGAGGAGGTCGATCGAGGGGCGCAACCGGTTCTCGTAGACCTCGGGCCGGTTGGCGATGATGCTGCGCCGGGCGGCCTCCGCGGGTGCCGTGGACGTGGGGTCGATGAGTGCCACCTTGACGACTGCGCCGGCTGTGGCGCGGTGCTCCAGTTCGTCGACGAGGTTGCGCAGGGTGCGGGCGAGGGTGATGCCGACGATCCTGATGTCCCGTGCGGCGCGGACCTGTTCGACGGCCTCGGGCTTGTCGCTGGTGAAGAAGTCCACCGCGGAGACCTCACCGGAACGGCCGGCCCGGACCTCCGCGGCCAGGTCGGCGATCTGGCGTCGGCTGCCCAGCAGACTCCCGGCCAGCAGGGCGAGCGTCGCCAGGGTGGCGGCGGCGAGGACCTTGCCGCCGGCCACGTCGAACACGCCGAGTACGGCGAGGGTCAGGGAGAGGAGCGCCGTGACGTAGAGCTCAAGGTTCTCTCCTGCGGAGAGGTCGCCGCGCAGTCGCCGTAGGAAACGCATGCCGATCATCGTCCGGACCCCGGCGGGCATCCGTCAACGCCGCGACAGGTGCCCTCAGGTGGACTCGCGCACCACCAGGCGGCACGGCACGGTGTGCACCCCGGGGACCGCCTCGGAGTCGATGGCCTCCAGCAGTTTCAGGGCGGCGATGCGGCCGATCTCGGTGAGGTCCATGTCGATCGTGGTCAGCGGCGGGCGGCAGGCCAGGGCCATGGTGTCCCAGTTGTCGTAGCCGACGACGGCGATCTGGCCGGGTACGTCCACGCCCCGCTCGCGCAGTGCGTCGGCCACGCCTCGCGCGATCTGGTCGTTGCCGCAGAAGACGGCGTCCGTGTCGGGGGCCGTGCGCAGGACGGCGTCGGCGGCCCGGCGGCCCCAGGCCTCGCTCCACTCCCCGAAGTGGACGCGTCCGGTGGCGAGTTGGAGGGAGGAGCGGGCGAGCAGGTCGACTGCGTGGCGGGCGCGGTCGCGGGCGGCCGCGTGGTGTTCGGGGCCGGTGACGTGGGCGATTTTCGTGCGTCCGGTGGCGAGCAGGTGCTCGACGGCGAGGTGGGCGCCGCCCCGGTCGTCCGAGACCACCGAGGTGTCGCAGGGGTCGGTGGACGGGGAGAGCGCGTAGACGACCGGGATGCCGTCGAGGCCCTTCAGGGGCGGGCGGGGATCCGTGCGGCGGCCGGTGACGATGATGCCGTCGACCCGGCGGTCCATGAGGTTGCGCAGATGGTGCTGCTCGCGGATGGTGTCGCCCCGGGTGTCGCACAGCAGCACCGAGATCTTCCCGGCGCCCAGCGCGTCTTCTGCGCCCAGCAGCACGGGGGTGCTGAAGCGGCCGATGCCGTCCGTCGTCATCAGCCCGACCGTCCAGCTGCGCCCGGTGTGCAGGCTCTGCGCATGCTGGTTGGGGCGGAAGCCGAGCGTCTCCACGGCGTCCAGCACCCGCTGCCGGGTCTCCGGGCGCATCCGGCCGCTGCCGCTCAGCGCCTTGGAGGCCGTGCCGACGCTGACGCCGGCGAGGGCGGCGACGTCGGCGAGCTTCGCCCGGCCGGCGAAGGTGGATCGCGGAGCGGCTTCGGTCACGGGCAATCCTTTTCTCAGCGGTCGTTCTTCGTCGATCAATGGTCGTTCATCGTCAGGTGGGGCGCGGCCCATGGTGCCAGGCGGCCAGATGGCGTACCAGTCCTTGAGCAACAAGAGAAAACTCGTGCAGAAGTATTGACCGCGAATCCCTCGCTCCACTCTACTCGTCGGCGAGGAAAACGGTTGCTCACAGTTTTGTTCAGCTGCTGCCCCACCGCCCCGCCCTTCACCTCCCGGAGAGCCATGCCCCGCGCCCGCTCCACCCAGCCCTCCCGCACCGGACCGGTCCGCCTCGGCCCCGAGGCCCGTGCCGTCCTGCGCCCGGCCGCCGCCGAGGTGGCCGACGGCTTCTGGCACACCCGCCGCCAGGTCAACGCACACACCTCCGTCCCACAGGGCCCCGGCCTGCTGGAGTCCGCGGGCAACCTGCACAACCTGCGGCTGGCGGCGGGCGCGGCCGAGGGCGAGTTCGAGGGCGCGTACCCGTTCGTGGACACGGATGTCTACAAGTGGCTGGAGGCCGCGGCCTGGCAACTGGCCCAACAGCCGCCTGCGGAGCCGCAATCCGCGTCCCCTTCGGAGCTCGAATCCGAGGTGGAGCGGATCATCTCGCTGGTCGCCGCCGCCCAGCAGCCGGACGGCTATCTCAACACCTGGTTCCAGCTGGTCAAGGGCGGCGAGCGGTACCAGGACCTGCGCTGGGGCCACGAGCTGTACTGCGCGGGCCATCTCATCCAGGCGGCGGTCGCCCACCACCGGGCCACCGGACGCGGTGAACTCCTCGACGTGGCCCGCAGGTTCGCCGACCACATCGACTCGGTGTTCGGCCCGCCCGGCAGCGGCAAGGAGATCGACGGCATCGACGGCCACCCCGAAGTCGAGACGGCCCTGGTCGAGCTGTACCGGGAGACCGGCGAGCGCCGCTACCTGGACCTCGCCGGCTACTTCGTCGACCGGCACGGCCACGGTCTGCTCGGCGGCGAGGCCTACTGCCAGGACCGTGTGCCGCTGCGCGAGGCGACGAACGTCGAGGGCCACGCCGTACGGCAGTTGTACCTGCTGGCCGCCGCCACCGACCTCGCCACCGAGACCGGGGACGGCGAACTCCGCGCCGCCGCCGAGCGGTTGTGGCACGCCATGACCACCACCAAGACCCACCTCACCGGCGGTCTCGGCGCCCACCACGACTGGGAGGACTTCGGCGACCCGTACGAACTGCCCAACGAGCGCGCCTACTGCGAGACCTGCGCCGCCATCGCCTCCGTCCAGTGGAGCTGGCGCATGGCCCTGCTCACCGGTGAGGCCCGCTACGGCGACCTGATCGAGCGCACCCTCTTCAACGGCTTCCTCGCCGGGGTGTCGCTGGACGGCGAACGCTGGCTGTACGTCAACCCGCTGCAGGTCCGCGACGGCCACACCGACCCCGGCGGCGACCAGTCGGCCCGTCGCACCCGCTGGTTCCGCTGTGCCTGCTGCCCGCCGAACGTGATGCGGCTGCTGGCCGGCCTTGAGCACTACCTCGCCACCGGCGACGACGACGGTCTGCAGATCCACCAGTACGTCACCGGCCGCTACGGCGCCGGACCGATCGCCGTGCGCGCCGAGACCGACTACCCCTGGCACGGCACGGTCGCCCTCACCGTCGAGGACACCCCGGCCGACCGGCTCTGGTCGCTGTCGCTGCGCATCCCGCAGTGGTGCCGAGAGTTCCGGGTGCGGTGCGGCGAG
Source organism: Streptomyces sp. TLI_185 (assembly GCF_003814765.1). Lineage (NCBI taxonomy): Bacteria > Bacillati > Actinomycetota > Actinomycetes > Kitasatosporales > Streptomycetaceae > Streptomyces > Streptomyces sp. TLI_185. The sequence continues at coordinate 9,395,824 of NZ_RKRB01000001.1, read as the reverse complement.
GTGACGTACGACCAGACCGACGCTCCGGTCGACGAGGGCTGGCTGCGCATCGAGCGCACCTGGGCGCCGGGCGACCAGGTCGTCCTCGAGCTCGGTCTGGAGCCGCGGCTGACGGCGGGTGACCCGCGCGTGGACGCCGTGCGCGGCTGCGCGGCGATCGAACGCGGGCCGCTCGTGTACTGCCTGGAGCAGGTCGACCACCCGGGCGGCGGGCTCGACGACCTCGTCCTCGACCCGAGCCGTCCGCTCGCCGTCAAGCACCGCCCGGACCTGCTCGGCGGGGTCACCACGATCGTGGCGGCCGGGCGGCGGCGCGACATCCCCGATGCGGGCTGGTGGCCGTACCGGCCGGCCGGCACCGATGAAGCCCCCACGGACGGCGAGTCCGTCGAGCTCACGGCGATCCCCTACTACGCCTGGGCCAACCGGCAGGACGGCGCCATGCGCGTCTGGCTGCCCACGTCCTGACACACCCTCAACTTCGCTCTACGACAACGAGGTCACCCCGTGATACCCACCCGCCGCACTCTTCTCGCCGCGCTCGCCGCCGTCGGCACGCTCGCCTTGCTGACCGCCTGCTCAGGCGGCTCCGGCTCCTCGGACTCCTCCTCCGGCAAGGCCGGCGGGACGTACACCTTCTGGGACCCCTACCCGCAGTTCGACGCCTCCTCGGCCTGGGGCAAGCTGGTGACCGGGTGCGGGACGAAGGCCGGGGTGAAGCTCAAGCGCACCCCGTACGACACCACCGACCTCGGCAACAAGGCGCTGCTGGCGGCCCAGCAGGGCAACGCGCCCGATGTGATGCTGGTGGACAACCCGGTCGTCTCCACGCTGGTGGAGGCCGGAATCCTCAACAAGACCAGCGATCTCGGCCTGGACACGAAGTCGATCCAGAAGAACATCATCGGCGCGGGCACCATCGACAACGCCCCGTACGGCGTGCCCATCGGCGCCAACACACTCGCGCTCTACTACAACAAGAAGGTGCTTTCCGCCGCCGGTGTCGACGCGGCCTCCATCAAGGACTGGAACTCCCTCACGGCCGCCCTCAAGAAGGTCAAGTCGGCCGGGAAGAAGGGAATCACGTTCTCTGCGATCAACACGGAGGAGGGCAGCTTCCAGTTCCTGCCGTGGTTCTGGGGCGCGGGCGGCGATCTGACAAAGCTCAACTCCACCAAGGGAGTTGCGGCTCTCTCCCTGTGGAAGCAGTGGGTGGACGCCGGATACGCCCCCAAGGACGTCCTGCAGAACACGCAGACGACCAGCTGGCAGGAGTTCGCGACCGGCGACTACGCGTTCAGTGAGAACGGCACCTGGCAGCTGGGCAACGCGGCCAAGGCCGGCTTCGACTACGGGATCGTCAACATCCCTGGCCAGAACGGCGGTTCGGCGCCCGTGCCGACGGGCGGCGAGTTCGTGACCGTGCCCGTACAGAAGGACACCGGGCGCTACGACGTCAGCAAGAAGATCGTCACCTGTCTGACCAGCGACACGAACCTGCTGCCCACCGACACGACACTGCAGTACGTCGCACCGACGGCCGTGGTCCAGGCCGAGCAGGTGAAGCAGAACCCGAAGCTGAAGCCGTGGGTGGACGCGGTGGCCGCGGCCCGCGGCCGTACCAGCGGCGGTCTGGGCACGAAGTACCCGACCATCTCCCAGCCGATGTGGACCGCCGTCCAGGCCGCGCTGTCGGGCAGCAAGAGCCCGCAGGACGCGCTGGACACGGCCCAGTCGAGCGCGCAGAAGGGCTAGGGCCGGCATGACCATCGCCCGGGTCGACCGTCCGCGGCGGGCTGCGTCCGCCGCGGCGGGGGCGAGCGGCACCGACACGCTGTCCCTGCGCCGCCGTCACCGGCGCAGGAGCCGACTCACCGCGCTCGCTTTCGTGACACCCCTCCTCGCCTACCTCGCCGCCTTCTACGTCTATCCGCTCTACCGCAACCTCGACCTGAGCCTGCGCGACTACACCGTCCGGTCGTTCGTGGCGGGGGATGCGCCGTTCTCCGGCTGGGACAACTTCCAGAAGGTCCTGGACGACCCGACGTTCGGGCCGGCGATGCGGCACACGATGATCTTCACCTTCGTGTCGATCGCCTTCCAGTACGTCATCGGGCTCGCCCTCGCGGTCTTCTTCAACCGGCACTTCCGGCTCGCGCCCACCCTGCGCGCGCTGTTCCTGATCCCGTGGCTGCTGCCGCTGATCGTGTCGGCGTCGACGTGGTCGTGGATGTTCAACAGCGAGTCGGGGGTGGTGAACTACTTCCTGCACTTCTTCGGCGTGGACCCGGTCGGCTGGCTCACCTCGCCGGACTGGGCGCTGTCGTCGGTGATCGTCGCGAACATCTGGATCGGCATCCCGTTCAACCTGGTCATCCTCTACAGCGGCCTGCAGAACATCCCCGCCGACCTGTACGAGGCGGCGGCACTGGACGGGGCGAGCGCCTGGCAGCAGTTCCGCCGGATCACCTTCCCGCTGCTGCGCCCGGTCTCCGCGATCACCCTGCTGCTCGGGCTCGTCTACACCCTCAAGGTGTTCGACCTGATCTGGATCATGACCAAGGGCGGTCCGGGCGACGCCTCGTCCACCCTGGCGACCTGGTCGTACCAGCTGGGTTTCGGCACGCTGCTGCCCAAGTTCGGGCCCGGCGCGGCGGTCGGCAACATCCTCATCCTCATCGCGCTCGTCTTCGGGCTGCTGTACATCCGCGTCCAGAGGAGGCAGGAAGCGTGAAGTCCACCTCCAAGGGCCGTCGTTACACGGTCATCGGGCTTGTCCTCACCGCGCTGATGCTGTTCCCGGTGTACTGGATGCTGAACGTGTCCCTCACCCCGCAGCAGGACATGCGCAAGGACCCGCCCGACCTGTTCCCGCTGCACCCCACCTTCGAGGGCTACAAGGCCGTCCTCGACGACCAGTTGCCGTATCTCGGCACGAGCCTGCTGATCGGCCTGGGCACGGTCGGCCTCACCCTGCTGCTCGCCGCCCCGGCCGGCTACTCGCTGGCGAAACTCCGACCGCGCGGGGGCGGGGCGCTCGGCCTGGGGCTGCTGATCGCGCAGATGATCCCCGGGATCGTCATGGCGATGGGCTTCTACGGCATGTTCCTGGACTTCGGTCTGCTCAACTCCTGGTGGGGCCTGATCATCGCGGACTCCACCATCGCCGTGCCGTTCGGCGTCATGATCTTCACGGCGTTCATGTCGGGCATCCCCGGCGAGCTCATCGCCGCCTCCCGCATCGACGGCGCGGGCACCTTCCGCACGTTCTGGTCGGTGGTGCTGCCGGTGAGCCGCAACGCCCTGGTCACCGTCTCGCTGTTCAGCTTCCTGTGGGCCTGGTCCGACTTCGTCTTCGCCAACACCCTCGACGGCGGCGGCGATCTGAGGCCGATCACCCTCGGCATCTACAAGTACATCGGCAACAACAATCAGGAGTGGAACGCGATCATGGCGACCGCCGTCGTCGCGTCCGTCCCGGCTGCCGTACTGCTGGTGCTCGCGCAGCGCTATGTGGCTGCGGGTGTGACCGCGGGTGCGGTGAAGGACTGAGCGCTCCGCGCCCCGCTGGTCGTGCCGCTATGGGTCGTCTTGTGTCTGCGGCCTCGTCGTGGCTGGTCGCGCCCGCGCGGCGGAGCCGCATATCGGCACAGCCCCGCGCCCCTGAAGGGGCGCTGCCGAACCGCAGGCCGGAATCGTCCGGCCTGCTTACCCCCCGTCCCCTCTCCGTGAGGAGAACCTGTCATGAGCCGCACAAGACCCCCCGTCCCCCTACGCCTGACAGCCGTCCTCGGCGCCGGCGCTCTCACCGCTGCCGCGCTCGCCGTGGCCACCCCGGCCCAGGCTGCCCCCACCGCGTCGACCACCCTGGTCGTCGACGCCGACCAGACCCTGCGGTCCGTCACCCATGTGGCGACCGGCAGTCTCTACGGTCTCGCCGACGCGAGCACCCCGGCCGACAGCCTCGTCACCGCGCTCAAGCCGAACACCTTCGTCCAGATGGCGCCGGGCGGCTCCCAGCTGCCCAACGGTGAGCCGAAGCCGGCGGGCGACGCGCTCGTCGTGGCGTCCAAGGCGGCGCGGGCGGGCGCCAAGGTGGTCGTACGCATGCCGGACTGGTATCCGAACTTCCCGTACAAGTGGGTGAGTTGGAGCGACTGGCTGTCCGCCGTGGACAAGCAGGTCGCGTCCGTGCAGTCGTCGGGCGCCACCAACATCGCCGCGTACGAGCTGTGGAACGAGCCCGACTGGACGTGGGACACCACCAACGCGGGCGCGTTCGACGCGGGGTGGGCGCGCACTTACAGGGAAGTGCGGTCCAAGGACACCAAGACGCCTATCCAGGGCCCGAGTTACTCGGCGTGGAACCAGTCCTGGATGAGCACGTTCCTCACCGACGCCAAAGCCTCCGGCACCGTGCCGGACATCATCGCCTGGCACGAGCTCCAGGGCAGCAAGGACATCGCCGCGCATGTCTCCGCGTACCGCGCGCTGGAGAGCAGCCTCGGGATCAGCCCGCGGCCGATCTCCATCGAGGAGTACGGCACCCCCGGCGAGGTCGGTGTGCCCGGACCGCTGGTCAGCTACGCGGCCAAGTTCGAGCGGGCCGGCGTGCATGACGCCGAGATGGCCTTCTGGAACCACTACGGCACCCTCGGCGACACCCTCACCGACACCGGTGCCTCGCCGAACGGCGCGTACTGGCTCTACAAGTGGTACGGCGACATGTCCGGGAACATGCTGGTCACCACTCCCCCGGCGCAGACGGGCCTCGACGGCGCGGCCTCGCTCAACAGCGCCGGCAACCAGGTGAGCGTCATCTTCGGCGGCGGGGCCGGTTCGAGCGCGGTCACGGTCAAGGGGCTCGGCTCGCTGTCGGCGTTCGGCAGCAAGGTGCACGCGAGGCTGGAGTACACGCCCTCCAAGGGCCGCACGACGGCCGTGTCCGGCCCGATCACCGTCTCGGACGCCGACTACACCGTCAGCAACGGCCAGATCACCGTCCCCGTGACCACGAACGCGAACGACGGCTACCACCTGGTGATCACTCCGAGCGGCGCCTCGACCTCGCTGGCCGGGACGTACCAGATCACCAACAGGAACAGCGCTCTCGCCCTCGACACCTCGGGTGCAGGAACCGCGCAGGGCACCTCGGTCGTCCAGGCGACGTCGAGCACGGGCAGCAGCCAGTCGTGGACGCTGACGGCCGCGGGCTCCGGCCTCTACAAGATCGCCAACAAGGCGAGCGGGCTGCTGCTGGGCATCGACTCCATGAGCACGTCGGACGGCGGCAAGGCCCTGATCTGGGGTGACAACGGGACCGCCGACCACCTCTGGCAGCTCATCCCGTCCGGCGACGGCTACTACAAGATCGCCAACTACAACAGCGGGCTGCTGCTGGGCGTGAACAACATGAGTACGTCGTCCGGGGCGCAGGTCCTGCAGTGGGACGACAACGGCACGGCCGACCACCTGTGGAAGCTGACGTCCCGGTGACGTGAGTGTGGGCGCTCCCGTAGCTGCGGGAACGCCCACGCTCAGTCCGGGTCGCTCAGTCTTGGTCAGACCGGACAGCGGATGTCGGACGTCGTTCGGCCGTCGCTGCGGTGAGGCAGCAGAGCGCGAGGACGATCGCCGCCGTCCGTACGGCATGCGCGATCTGCCAACGATCGCGTACGCGGGCCCAGTCAGCAGGGGGATTCTGCGGATTCCAGCCCAGTTCCTCGACGTTGATGGGGCCGTTGACGGCGAAGTGTCACGTCAGGCGGCGCCGCGGTCGAGCAGTTGCCTGACCCCCTCAGCCGTCAGCGCCACTTCCTCCGGTGTACCGGCGTCGATGACCAGCGCCAGCTTCTCGGACGGCCAGCGGTGGGCGAGGGTGCCCAGCGCCATCCGGCGGTGCTGGGTGACCTGTGGAAGCGCCCGCTGCATGCGTGCTTCGGTGGTGAACACAGGCACCAGTTCGGTGCCGTCCTCCTGCGCGTAGACGGGCAGGGTCACCTCCGCGGGATCCTGCTCCTGCGCGGCAGCGGCACCGGTCGGCACCAGTATCTCGCTGGCGGCCAGGGTGTCCAGCTCGGTCTCGTCCGCGTCGCCCCCGACCACGGCACGCAGGGCCAGATGTACGGCGGGGTCGGAGCCGTCGGGAGAGTAGTCGGTCACGGTTGTTCCAATCACCGGGTCGAACAGCGGGCACGGCACTGTGCCCGCCAGTGGTCCGACGGGCGGCTACCCGGAGTCCCGGGGGTCATGTGCCCTGCTTTCAGCCCAGCGTCTTGATCAGCTCCGCGGCGAGCGGGGCGGAGGAGGCCGGGTTCTGGCCGGTGACGAGGTTGCGGTCGACGATGATGTGCGGCGCCCACGGCTCACCGACCTGGACCTGCACCCCGGCCTCGGTCAGCCGGTCCTGCAGCAGCCACTTGGCCTTGTCGGCGAAGCCGGACTGGGTCTCCTCGTCGTTGGTGAACGCGGCCACCCGGTACCCGGCGAAGGCGTTGACGCCGTCGTGTTCGGCCGCCAGCAGCGCGGCGGGGCCGTGGCAGACGACGCCGAGCGGCTTGCCGGACTCCAGGGCGAGGGTGAGCAGCTTGCCGGAGTCGGCGTCGACGGCGAGGTCCTCCATCGGGCCGTGGCCGCCGGGGTAGTACACGGCTGCGTACTCGTCGAGGTTCACGTCCTGCAGGCTGATGGGGTGCTGCAGCTCGGTGGCCGCGGCGAGCACGCCGGCGACGCGGTCGGCGTTCTCCTGCCCGCCGTTGTACTCGGCGGCGAGGCTGCCCTTGTCCACGGTCGGCACGACACCGCCCGGGGTGGCGACGACGATCTCGTGACCGGCGGCCTTGAACGCCTCATAGGGGGCGACGGCCTCCTCCGCCCAGAAGCCGGTGGGGTGGCGGGTGCCGTCGGCCAGCGTCCAGTAGTCGACGCCGGTCATCACGAAAAGGATCTTCGACATGCTCTGTCTCCGAGGGGTCGTCAGCGTGGTGGTGATCCCACCGTAAGTTCCGCCTGCCATTGGAATCCAATAGGCTCATCGATATGAGGAATAGGGAGACCAATGGCCGGGAGGGGAGAGCGCAGGTCGGCAGCTCGGCGGCGCTCGATCTGAATCTGCTGCGCACCTTCCTCGCCGTCTACCGCACCGGCTCCTTCACGGCCGCGGCGCGTCTGCTCGGGCTGTCGCAGCCCACGGTCACGACGCAGGTGCGCGCACTGGAGCGGCAACTGGACCGGGAACTCTTCCAGCGCCAGGCCCGCGGGGTCTCCCCCGCACCGTACGCGGACGAGCTCGCCTCCCGGATCGTGCAGCCGCTGGATTCCCTCGCCACGCTCACGGGTCGGGGCGGGCCGACCGACGACCAGCCGCCGGAGCCGGTGCACCTGGCGGGTCCGCACGAGTTCCTCACCCGTTCCGTCATGCCTGGCCTGGCGCCGCTGGTGGACCGAGGCGTGCGGCTGCGCATCACCCCCGGACTGACCGAGCCGCTCCTGGACGACCTGCGGGCGGGCCGCCACGACCTGGTGGTCGCGACGTTCCGGCCACGCGGCCGGGCCCTGGCCGCCGTGCCCCTCGCGGACGAGGAGTTCGTGCTGGTCGCCGCCCCCGCGTGGGCCGAACGCATCGGCGGGCCGGGCGGGATCGCCGCCGCCGGGCCCGCCGCCCTCCACGGCGTGCCCCTGGTCGCCTACGCCGAGGACCTGCCGATCGTGCGCCGCTACTGGCGTCATGTCTTCGGCAGACGTCTCGTCTGTCAGCCGGCGGTCACCATGCCCGACCTCAATGCGGTCAAGGCGGCGGTCGTCGGCGGTACGGGATTCACGGTCCTTCCCCGCTACCTGTGCACGGCCGAACTGGCCTCGGGCGCCCTGGTGTTGCTGCACGACCCGGACGACCCGCCCATCAACACCGCCTTCCTCGTCCAGCGCCCGGGCGCCTCCGCCAACCCGCACGTCGCCCTGGTCCGAGACCACCTGCTTCAGGCCGCGCCCTGAAGGGGCGCGGGGCTGTATCGATGTGCGGCTCCGCCGCGCGGCGCGACCAGCCACGACGGCGCCGCGGACGATCGACCACCCGTCGCGGCACATCCTGCGGAGCGCTCAGCGTCAGTACTTCTTCGCCCCCGCCACTATCGCCTCACGGATCCGGTGATACGTACCGCACCGGCAGACGTTGCGGATCTCGTCGAGGTCGGCCTCGCTGATGTCGCGGCCCTCCTCGCGGGCCTGGCGGACCTTGGCGACCGCGGTCATGATCTGGCCGGGCTGGCAGTAGCCGCACTGTGCGACGTCGTACTCCAGCCAGGCCTCCTGCATCGGGTGGAGTTCTCTGCCGACGGTGGCGGGCAGACCTTCGATGGTCGTCACCTCGTCGGTCGGGGTGAGGTCCTTCACCGGGACGCTGCACGGGTTGAACGCCTTGCCGTTGATGTGGCTCGTACAGGCCTGGCACACGCCGAGCCCGCACCCGTACTTCGGTCCGGTGACGCCGAGGACGTCCCGCAGCACCCACAGCAGCCGTACGTCGTCCTCGATGTCCACGGTCACCGGTTTGCCGTTGAGGATGAAGGTGTGTTCGGGCACGAAGAACCTCCTGGGCTCCTAGTAGGCGCGGCTCAGGCCGTCGGTGGGGGACGCCGGGATCGGCGGGGTGGTGGGCAGCGGCTCGAAGCCGAGGGGGCCGTCGTGGTTGATCGGGAACGTGGTCGGCATGGTGCCGGTCGCACGCCCGTACGCGCAGGCCACGGCCGCCATCGCGCCCGCAACGGCCAGCTCGCCCGCGCCGCCGGGCTTGCCGGTGGTCGGCGGCATGACGACGATCTCCAGTTCCGGTGGGGTGTTCCACTGGCGGGTGTAGAAGTAGTTGTCCCAACTGCCTTCCAGGAAGTGCCCGCCCGCCAGGTGCAGTCCGGAGCTGAGGGTGATCGCGATGCCGTCCATGATGCCGCCCATCATCTGGGCCTGGAGGCCGCGCGGGTTGACGGCGAGCCCGGCGTCGACCGCGCAGACGACCTTGGTGACCCGTGGTCCGGTGTAGGCGTCGGGGACCTTGCGGCCGGTGGTCTGCGGGCGGCAGTCGATCTCGGCGAGGACGGCGACGTAGGCGTGGTACTCGGGGTGCAGGGCGATGCCCTGGGCCGTGCCGGCCGGCATGCTGCGTCCCCAACCGCCCACCTCTGCGGCCTTGTCGAGGACGGCCCGGGCCCGCTCGTCCTTCAGGAACGTACGGCGGAACTGATAGGGGTCCTTGCCCATCCGCTTCGCCAGCTCGTCCACGATCAGCTCCTGCGCGCAGCGCACGTTGGGCGAGTAGATGTTGCGCATGGAGCCGGTGTGGAAGCCCTTGTCGGTCTCGCTGAGGAGCTGGGTGACGACGCCGAAGTTGTACGGGGTCTGCTGGGTGAGCGTGAAGATCGTCTCTGAGAAGGTGAGGTCACCGACGGGCAGTTGTGCGGCTTCGGAGGTGATGATCTCGCCGACGCCGTGGCCGAAGTCGGTGGCCACGGAGGTGTGGCGCTGGTCGTAGGTGAGCACCTGGCCCAGCGCATAGGTGGCGCGCACCCGTGAGGTGGACATGGGGTGGGTGCGGCCCTGGCGGAAGTCGTCGGTGCGGTGCCACATCAGCCGGACCGGTTTGCCCGTCGCCTGGGAGATCTCGGCGGCCTCGGCGGCGCCGTCGTGGAAGAGCTTGCGTCCGAAGGAGCCGCCGCCCTCGGTGACATGCACCTTGACGGCGCTCGTGGGCAGTCCCAGGCTGAGCGCGATCTGTTCCTGGGCCGTGATCGGGGACTTCAGGCTGGCCCAGATCTCGGCCGAGTCCTCGCGTACGTCGGCGACGGCGCAGTTGGTCTCCAGGGCGCTGTTGCTCGCGAAGTGGAAGGTGAAACGGGCGTCGACCGCTTTGGTCAGCAGGTCGAGGGCGGGCAGCGGGAGTTCGGCCTTGCGCAGTTCGGCGCGGATGGTGTCGTCGGAGGCGTCGTCCACGGTGCCGGGGCCCCAGGTGACCTTCAGGGCACGCACGGCGTCGATGCACTGCCCGAAGGTGCGGCCGCGGACGGCGACGCCGGTGGAGATCCGTACGACGTCGGTGATGCCGGGCATGGCCCGCACCTCGTCGAGGTTGTCGACCGAGCGGACCGTGCCGTTGATCGTGGGCGGACGGCACACCATGGCCGGCAGGGCGCCCGGCACGTGCAGGTCCATCGCGAACTTCTTGCGCCCGGTGACCGCCTCCAGCGCGTCAACGCGTCGCTGCGCGGTCCCGATGACCTTGAACTCGGACGACTTCTTCAGCGTGACCGGCACCTGACTGGTCGTCACTGCCGCTGCCTTCTCGGCGAGTTCACCGTAAGTGAGGCTCTTGCCGCTCACGGAGGAGGTGATGACGCCGAGCTTCGCGGCGAGGGTGCCGACGGCCTCGCCCAGTTCGAGGGCTGCGGCCTCGAGGAGCCGGCCGCGGGCGACTGCGGCGGCCACCCGGATCGGGGTGAAGGTGGAGATGGTGGTGTTGGATCCGCCAGTGAGCTGGTTGAACAGAAGCTCGGGGCGGGCCTCGGCGAGGGTGACGCGGACCTTGTCCAGCGGCAGGTCCAGTTCCTCGGCGACGAGCATCGCGCTGGAGGTGGTGATGCCCTGCCCGACCTCGGCCCGGGGCAGGGCGAAGGAGGCGGTGCCGTCGGTGTCGACCCGGATGGTGATCAGGTTCGCGGTGGGCAGGGTGGCATGGGTGAGCATGTCGTTGAGGTCGTAGATCTCGGCCGGTCCGGGCGCGGAGGGGACGACCGCGGCGGCCCGGCTGGGCGCGAGGACGGCCTCGCCGAGCTCGGCGGCGACGGTCAGCGTCGAGGCGGCCAGGACGTATCCCAGGAAGCGTCTGCGCCCGATGCCGCCCGGAGCGGGATCGGCGTCCTGCGGCTGCGGGTGTTCGTGGGCTCCCATCAGCGGTCCTCCAAGCGCGCGGCACTCGCCTTGATGGCGGCTCCTGACTGTGCACGTCAGGCGCGTTGCGCGAAAGATCTCCGAGCCGCTTCCACACGGAAAAGCCATAAGTCGCGGGGGATGTGAAGCGGGGGGGGCGGGGTCGGGCTTCACCCGGAAAATCTGCGCGACCTGATCCCCGACCGACTGTTGGGGTGGGCCGCAGGCGAGGCCCTGAACGGGACTTCCTTCTCAAAACACCTTCTGATGCCAGTCTCTTCGCTTTCCTCGCCGCTCACTTCGCACGAGGGACCTCGCGTCTCGTCACGCGAGGGCCCTTCCTGCTGCCGCGAGGGCCCGTTCGGCGTATCCGCGGCCGAACAGCACGGCATGCACCAGCAGCGGGAAGAGCTGATGCAGCCCCACCCGCTCCGGCCACCCGTCGGCCAACGGGGCCGCCTGCTGGTAGCCGTCGAGTACGTGCTCCAGGTGCGGGCAGCCGAACAGTTGCAGCATCGCCAGGTCGGTCTCCCGGTGGCCGCCGTGTGCGGCCGGGTCGATCAGCCAGGCGTGCCCGTCGGCTCCCCACAGCACGTTGCCGTTCCACAGGTCGCCGTGCAGCCGGGCGGGCGGCTCGGCGGGCCCTGCCAGTTCGGGCAGCCGCTCGCAGACGCGCTCGATCAGGGCCGTCTCGGCTGGGCGGATCGTGCCCCGCTCGACGGCCTCGCGCAGGTAGGGCAGCACGCGATGCTCCGCGTACCAGCGGGGCCAGTCGGTACCGGGGACGTTCCGCATCGGGGCGAGCCCGATGTACGCGTCCACGGGACCGCCGGGCGGTGCCGCGCCGAACGCGGGGGCGCCCGCGGCATGCAGGGCGGCCAGCCCACGCCCGAACTGCACCGCCGCCCGGGCGGTCGGCGGGCCCTGCTCCACGACGTCGGTCACCAGCCAGCGCCGGTCGTGCCCCTGCACGTCCGGAACGCGGACCGTGCCGGCGTCGGCCAGCCAGCGCAGCCCCGCCGCCTCGGCCTGCATCGCGCCCGGATCGTCACTGCGCTTGACCATCACCGACTGCCCGCTGTCGAGGCCGACTTCGGCGAGGGACGCGGACAGTCGTCGCGCGCCGCGCACGGTACGCCCGGTGATCCTGGCCGCAGCCGCGCCGGGCCCGTCGCTGTAGGCGCCGTCACTGTCGCCGTCGGAGGGGAGGCCGATGTGCACGGACACCAGCGTAGGACCGCCGCGAGCCGGCCGGTGCCGGTCCAGGACTGGTCAGTCCAGGGGCTCCTCGTCGTCATCGCCGTCGTCGTTGGCTGCATAGGGATGGACGTACCGCTCGTCTCCGAAGGGGATGAACCAGTCCTGCACGGCGCCCTTGGCGACACCGTCCGCGGTCGGGGCGTACAGCCACTCGTGGTCCGTGTCCTCGAACACGCCGTCGGCGAAGACCTGCAGGGCGGTTTCGACCTCGTCGCTCAGCAGCTCGTAGAGGTCGGCCGTCACCTCGGCCTGGGCGAGCAGGAACTTCAGCAGCAGTTCCTCGGCCACGCAGCTGGGCCGGCCGAAGTGCGGCTGGGTGAGGCGGCCGGTCATGGTCACGGCGGTGACGGTCAGGCGGCGGACGAACAGGACCGTGTACTGCAGAGCGAACTGCGGGGGCAGATCGTCGAGGACCATGAACGGCGCTTCGGTCTCCGCGACGGTGGGCCCGTCCTCCTCCAGACCGGCCAGGTCCGTGAAGAGTTCGTCGACCAGCAGGTCGATGGCGTACACGACGGCACCGGCCGCGACCTCCGCCGCCTCACGGCTGACGATCCGCTCCTCCTCGTCCTCGCGGTGGCCGAAGGCCTCGAGCGGGAAGGCTCGCAGCGTCGGGGCGAGAGCACGGAGTGTGCGGCGCATGGCGTCGACCTCGTCGCGGTCGAGACGGCCGGACCCGGTGGCGGGCTCGGCCGCCGCGTGCCGGCGTGCGCGTTCGGCGGGGTCCGCGGGCGGTGCGTCCGGGCCGTCGGCCGCGTCGAGGCTCTCCTGCAGCAGGTCGGGGTGCAGCTCCACCCCGCAGCGGGTGATCTCCCAGTCGGACAGGGGTTCGCTGCGCTCCAGCAGCTCTGCGACGACCTCACGGGCGGCGTCCTCGGCGAACTCCAGTGCCGGTGCGTCGACGAAGAGCTTCAGCAGGACCCCGGTGGGATGGACGGCGATGACGTCGTCCACCAGGTCGACTTCCATTCCGTCGGGTCCCTCGATCGCCGCGATCGAATCGAGCCCCTTGCGCAGCATGAAGCCGACGCCTTCCCGCTGAAGAACGTCGAGCTCCGGGGCACCCTTGGGGAGGTCCACGTCCACAGTCACCGCGTATGTCACACGATCATGGTGCCTGAGCGGCGGCTTGCCGGGGGCAGGAACCGGCAGGAACCCGGAGCCCAGGGGCAGTGCATCAGCACCCTTCGGGCAAGGCTTTGCATGATCATGCGAGATCATGCATACTCTTCCTATGTCCAAGGTCCTCACCTCCCTGCCCGCCGGCGAGCGCGTCGGCATCGCCTTCTCGGGCGGCCTCGACACCTCCGTCGCGGTCGCGTGGATGCGCGACAAGGGTGCCGTCCCGTGCACCTACACCGCCGACATCGGTCAGTACGACGAGCCCGACATCGCCTCGGTGCCCGGCCGTGCGAAGACGTACGGTGCCGAGATCGCGCGTCTCGTCGACTGCCGTGCGGCGCTGGTCGAGGAGGGCCTGGCCGCGCTGACCTGCGGAGCGTTCCACATCCGCTCGGGCGGGCGTGCCTACTTCAACACCACCCCGCTGGGCCGGGCCGTCACCGGCACCCTCCTGGTGCGGGCGATGCTCGAGGACAACGTCCAGATCTGGGGCGACGGCTCGACCTTCAAGGGCAACGACATCGAGCGGTTCTACCGCTACGGCCTGCTCGCCAACCCGCACCTGCGGATCTACAAGCCCTGGCTCGACGCCAACTTCGTGACCGAGCTCGGCGGCCGCAAGGAGATGTCGGAGTGGCTGGTCGCCCACGGCCTGCCGTACCGGGACAGCACCGAGAAGGCGTACTCCACCGACGCCAACATCTGGGGCGCCACCCACGAGGCCAAGACCCTGGAGCACCTGGACACGGGCGTGGAGACCGTCGAGCCGATCATGGGCGTGCGGTTCTGGGACCCCGAGGTGGAGATCGTCACCGAGGACGTGACGATCGGCTTCGACCAGGGCCGCCCGGTGACGATCAACGGCAAGGAGTTCGCCTGCCCCGTCGACCTGGTCATGGAGGCCAACGCCATCGGCGGCCGCCACGGCCTGGGCATGTCCGACCAGATCGAGAACCGGATCATCGAGGCCAAGAGCCGCGGCATCTACGAGGCGCCCGGCATGGCCCTGCTGCACGCCGCCTACGAGCGCCTGGTCAACGCGATCCACAACGAGGACACCCTCGCCCAGTACCACAACGAGGGCCGTCGCCTCGGCCGCCTCATGTACGAGGGCCGCTGGCTGGACCCGCAGGCGCTGATGATCCGCGAGTCGCTGCAGCGCTGGGTCGGCGCCGCCGTCACCGGCGAGGTGACGCTGCGGCTGCGCCGTGGTGAGGACTACTCGGTCCTCGACACCACGGGCCCGGCGTTCAGCTACCACCCGGACAAGCTGTCGATGGAGCGCACCGAGGACTCGGCGTTCGGCCCGGTGGACCGGATCGGCCAGCTCACCATGCGCAACCTGGACATCGCCGACTCGCGCGCCAAGCTGGAGCAGTACGTCGGCCTCGGCCTGATCGGCACCGGCAGCCCCACCATCGGCGCCTCCCAGGCGGCCGCGACCGGCCTGATCGGCACCATGCCGGAGCTGCCGGAGGGCGGCGCGGAGGCCATCGCCTCCCGTGGCGAGGTCTCGGAGGAGGACGCGCTGCTGGACCGCGCCGCGATGGAGTCCGGCACGGACTGACCGGCACATTCGTCTGCGAACGGAAGAAGGCCGGCCCGACGCCATTGGTGTCGGGCCGGCCTTTGCGTCGGTGCAGCGCCGGTCCCGCTGCAGGAAGCGGGTTCAGCCGGCCGCCGTGTGCAGGGCCCTCAGCACGTCCTCGTCAGTCAGCTGCTCGAACCTCTCGTAGCACAGGCCCACGGCCATGAAGGACGTCGGCCGCTGCAGACAGAGCACCTCGTCGGCCTCGGCGCGCATCTCGTCCGCCGCGTGCGGCGAGCCGACCGGCACGGCCAGCACGACCCGCTCGGGGCCCTGACGCCGTACGTAGCGCAGTGCGGCGCGGGCCGTCGATCCGGTGGCGAGCCCGTCGTCGACGACGACGGCGGTGCGGCCCGTCAGATCGGGGGCGGGACGGCCCTGCCGGTAGAGGCGTTCGCGGCGGTGGAGCTCCTTGCGTTCGCGTTCCACCACGGGGGCCAGCATGGTCTCGGTCAGGCCCAGTTGTACGAGGGCGTCCTCGTCGAAGAGGGGATCCTCGTCGCCGACGATCGCGCCGACACCGAGCTCCTCCTGGAAGGGGGCGCCTATCTTCCGTACGACCAGTACGTCGAGCGGGGCATCCAGCGCCTGCGCCACCTCCCGGGCCACAGCGACGCCGCCGCGTGGGAGCGCCAGGACGACCGGGTGCGGCAGGACACCCTTCTCCTGCTGGATCCGCAGCCGCTCGGCCAGTTCCCGCCCGGCCTGTGTGCGGTCATGGAACTGCATCGCGGTCGCCACTCCTTCCCGCGCGCGAACGCCCCCCTCGGTCCGGTTCCCCGCGTACCCCGCACGCGCCGGTCGAAGCACGCGCCCCGGCCGTCCCTCCGTTCCCGCGCGCCGCCGCGCCCGTCACTGCTCCGCTGTGGCCTCACCCGCGGTCCTGAGACGGTCGTCGCACCAGTTGCGCACCATCTCGGCGACCTGCTCCAGCGCTCCGGGCTCCTCGAACAGGTGCGTGGCGCCGGGCACGATGCGCAGCGAGTGCGGGCCGCTCAGCTGCCGGGCGGCCGCCTGGTTCAGCCGCAGCACTTCCGGGTCCCGGCCGCCGACGATCAGGAGCACCGGGGCCCGCACGCCGGGCAGCACATCGGCGGCCAGGTCGGGGCGCCCGCCCCGCGACACGACGGTCAGGGTCCGCCGTGGCCGCTCGGCGGCGGCCACCAGCGCCGCTGCCGCCCCGGTGCTGGCACCGAACAGGACGACCGGCAGCTTCCCGGTGTCCGGCTGTGTTTCCAGCCAGTCGACCACGGCGACCACGCGGCGGCCCAGAAGGGGGATGTCGAAGCGGTACTCCGCCGTCGATGCGTCCCGGCGGTCCTCCTCCTCGGTGAGCAGGTCCATCAGTGCGGTGCCCAGTCCGGCGGTGCGCAGTTCCGCGGCGACCGCCCGGTTGCGGGGGCTGTGCCGGGAGCTGCCGCTGCCGTGCGCGAACACCACGACCGCCCGGGCCGAGTCGGGCAGGACCAGATCGCCCGGGAGCGCCACGCCGCCGGCGGGAACCGAGATCAGCTGGGAGATCATCGCCATCATCTTCTTCCTCGTGGCCGGCCCGGCAGGGCGTCGTATGGCCTGCTGGGTGACGGGTACCCGTACCGGTGAAGTACCTCTTTCGAGGAGATGACTCGGATGCTGCTCATCGGACTGCTTCTCCTCGGGGCGACAGGCGCCTTCACCGCCCTGGCGATCGCCGGCAACCTGTCCGGGGGCCCCGAATACACCGTCTCGGTGCTCGATCACCAGATCGCCACCATGAACACACTGGCCGTCTTCAGCTCCGGCCTCGCACTGGCGCTCATCTTCTGCTTGGCGCTGGCCACCGCGGTGAGCGGGGCCTCCCATCGTCCGACGCATCGCCGCCACCGCAGGATGCGCACGCGCCACGCCGGTGAGACGACCCGTCTCGACGACATGATGGGACCGGACGAGCGGGCCTGAGGCGCCTCACCGGTCCCGCAGCCGCACCAGGTGATACAGCACCGGCATCACGGTCGTGCGGTTCTCCTTCAGGGTGGGCTGCAGGAAGCGGTAGAAACTCGGTTTGGTGAACTGGCGCAGGGCGACGGCGGCCAGGCTCAGGTTCCAGTGGGCGTGGCCGACGAAGCAGTAGTCGGAGGTCGTGCCGTCGAGCGGCTGCAGCAACAGCGAGTTGTCGAGACCGGTTTCGGCGGCATACCAGCCCGCGAGGTGCTCCCAGAGTTCCGCGGTGAGCTCGGGGTCGTCACCGACGAAGTAGCTGAACTGGAACAGGCCTTCCTGGCTGCGGCCCACATCCGCGAAGCACTTGCCGCAGCGGGCCGCCATCACATGGACGTCGCCGGCGGCCTGCGCCAGCCGCCCGCGCAGGTGACGGTAGGCAGCGCTGTCCTGCACCTGGTCGATGTCCTGCGGTGTCCTGGTCTCCACGAGGACGACCACGTCGTAGCGGGCCGGGTGCACGGTGTCCGACGGGTGCAGGCCGACGGTCGGCGCCACGGCGGCGGCCCGGTACACGCTCGCTCGTTTCACCTCGCCCAGGCTGGCCAGGTCCTCCGCCTCGGCCCGCAGCAGATCGAGCAGGTGGGTCTTGTCGCGGCTGTGCCCGGGCCTGCCGATCCCGCCCGGAGGTTCCACCGCGGCGGCGATATGGAGGTAGCCGGACGGCGGCGGCTCGGTGAGGAGCGCCGGAGCGAACTTGGGGCGTTGGTGAACGAGGGTGACACTCATGGGATTCTCCCGCGGTGCGGTGCGTTCCCTGGTCGTCGTTGCACCTACCCGAAGTGCCCGGGCTCACGCTCGCCCCGGCCGTGCGGCCGCCACTACCGTGGAGGCATGGGCGGCGGCGCGACGCTGTTCCTGTGCGGCGATGTGATGCTCGGGCGCGGCGTCGACCAGATCCTGGCGCATCCCGGCAGCCCGGAACTGCGGGAGGGGTACGTCGAGGACGCCCGCTCCTATGTCCGGCTGGCGGAGTCGGTGAGCGGTCCGATCCCTGCCCCTGTCGCCCCGTCCTGGCCGTGGGGCGAGGCGCTCCGCCTGCTGGAACAGGCCGCCCCGGACGTCCGGATCGTGAATCTGGAGACGTCCGTGACGTGCAGCGACGCCTTCGCACCCGACAAGCTGATCCACTACCGCATGCACCCGGCCAACCTGCCCGCCCTCACCGTGGCCGCCCCGGACGTCTGCGTCCTCGCCAACAATCATGTGCTGGACTTCGGCCGCGAGGGCCTGGCGGAGACACTGGACGCGCTCGCCCGCGCGGGCCTGCGGACGGCGGGAGCGGGACGCAGCGCCGAGGAGGCGTACGCGCCCGTCGCGGTGCCGGTCCCGGGCGGGGGCCGCGTGCTGGTGTTCGCCCTCGGGGCATCCTCCAGCGGCATTCCGCCGGGCTGGGCGGCCGCCTCCGCCCTCTCCGGGGTCGCCTGCCTGCCCGAGGTGTCGGCGGCCGCGGCCGCGGAGGTGGTCCGGCGGGTGCGGGAGGAAAAGCGTGCGGGCGACGTCGTGGTCGTGTCCGTGCACTGGGGCTCGAACTGGGGGTACCGGGTGCCCCGGGAACATGTCCGCTTCGCCCGCGCACTGGTGGACGGCGGCGTCGACGTGGTCCACGGTCACTCCTCGCACCACCCTCGCCCGGTCGAGGTGTACCGCGACCGGCTGATCCTGTACGGCTGCGGTGACTTCGTCGACGACTACGAGGGCATCGGCGGCTACGAGGAGTTCCGCGACGACCTGCGGATCGCCTACCTCGTCACGGTCGCGGCGGACACCGGGCGCCTGACCGGCCTGCGCATGGTGCCCCTGCAGGCCCGCCGCATGCGGCTGGAGCCCGCATCGGACGCGGACCGCAGTTGGCTGGGGGCCACCCTGAACCGCATCAGCGACGCCGTGCACGTGACCCTGGATCGCGACGGCTCTCTCACGCTGACGCACCGAACCCGGGCGGGCTCGTGACCCGATGGCTGCGGCTGACGCTGCTGGGCGTGGGCGCGATGAACTCGCCCCGTTTCGCACCCGCCGGGCTGCTGCTGCGCTGCTGTGGCCATCGCGTCGTCTTCGACGGCGGTCCCGGCGCCGATCCACCGCCAAGGCCGCTGGATGCCTGGCTGGTCACCGACGAGCAGGCGGAACTGCGCTCGGCACTGCGCCGCGGCGCGATCGCCCGCGGCGTCCGGATCCGGGCCGGTGACCTGCAACTGGGCGGGATACGGCTGCGGTGCCTGCCGGTGGCGCACACCTCGCATCCCGCCCACGGCTACCGCATCGAGACGGGCGGGCGGGTGGTCGTGTGGGCGCCGGAGTTCTGGGAGTTCCCGGCCTGGGCCGCGGGCGCGGACCTGATGTTCGCCGAGGCGGCCGCCTGGGACCGCCCGATCCGGTTCCGCGGTGGCGTCGGCGGCCGTGCAACCGTGTAGCGCGTCGCCGAACAGTCCGTACGCCATGGGGTACGGCGGCTGGTCTACGCCCACATCGGCCGGCCGAGCATCCGGGCCATCGACGCCGGGCAAAGGCCGCCGGTGGGCGAGTGGGGCGTCGAGGGGCGCACGTACTCCTTGCGGTTCGGCGAGGAGTAGGAATTGAGGGATTCGGGGCCCTCAGCGGTTCGGGGCCGCCCTGCTGATGTCCGTCAGGGCCGCGTGCGGGTCCTCGGCGCCGGCGAGGTCACCGATGCTGACGATGCCCACCGGGCAGCCGCCGTGCTCGACGACCGGGAGGCGGCGGACGGCGTACTTGCGCATCAGATCGAGGGCGCGGTCGGTCGTGTCGTCCGGCGTCAGGGTCACCACGGGCGGTGGCGTGCACACCGAGCCGACGGTCGTGTCGGCCGGGTCGCGGCCCGCGGCGAGCGCCCGGACCACGATGTCCCGGTCGGTGAGCACACCGAACAGGTCGCAGTCGTAGGCCACCAGTACGTCGCCGACGTCCTGCTCCCGCATCAGGCGGGCCGCGCGCGCCACCGTGGTCATGGGCTCGACGGCGGCCGCGCCGGGTGACATCACGTCGCGTATCTTCCGGGTCATGGCAGCTCCCAGGTCCTCGGCGAGGTTGTGCTGTCGCCCGCGTAGCCCGCAGCGCAAGCGATAAACCGGCCATCGGCCATCGCTCGGAGCCCCGGCTCGGGCGTCAGCGCAGTCCGGGCAGGCTGCGCAGCTCTGTGATCTTCAGGAGCCGGGCCAGGGCGAGAAACGCCAGAGCCAGGGCGAGGGTTCCCGCGGCGAGGGCGTCGGCGGTGGCCCAGGTGCCGCTGCCCAGGAAGGCCGTGCAGGCGTGTGCGGCACCCCAGCCGGCGGCCGCGGCGAGGGCGGCGGCGCTCAGCAGTTTGAGGTAGGTGCGGCGCAGGGCGCCGTCGTCCAGGCGGCCGCCGGTTCTACGGCGCAGCAGCCGTGCCGTGAGCGCGAGGCCGACGAGGTAGGAGAGGGCGTAGGCGCCGGCCATGCCGGTCACGGACCGGCGGGCGGGCAGCAGGACATGGCAGGCGGTGGCCAGGGCGATGTTCACCGCGGAGATCCACACGGCCATGAAGAACGGGGTGCGGGTGTCCTCGAAGGCGTAGAAGCCGCGCAGCAGCAGGTACTGCGCGGAGAACGGGATCAGGCCGAGAGCGAACGCCTGCAGCATGTGCCCGCCCGGCTGCGCGATGGTGGAGCTCGACGCTCCGTGGGCGAACATCAGCGTGGCGATCTGGGGGCCCAGCGCGAGGAAGAGGAAGGCTGCGGGCACGACGACGACGCCGCTGACGCGCAGCGCCCGCGACAGGTCGGCACGCAGGTCCGCGACACGCCCCTCGGCGGCGGCCCTGCTCATCCGCGGCAGCAGCGCGGTCACCAGGGACACCGTCACGATCGACTGGGGCAGCATCCAGATGGTCTGCGCGTATGTGTAGGCGGAGTAGCCCACGCCGGCCTTCGGCCGTTGCGCGTCGGCGGAGTTGGCGTAGTTGGTGATCACCGCCAGGGAGACCTGGTTGGCCAGGACGAACAGCAGCGTCCACTTCGCCGCGTGGACACCGGCGCCCAGGCCGGTGCCGCGCCAGTCGAACCGGGGGCGGAAGCGGAATCCGGCGGCCCGCGCGAACGGGATCAGCGCCAGGGCCTGTACGGCGATGCCGGCGGTGGTCCCGATGCCCAGGTACCGCACCTGGGTCGCTGTGATGTCCTGGACCCGCCCCGGGACGGTCATCAGGCCGAGGTAGGCGCCGAACATGCCGATCAGGACGACGTTGTTGAGGACCGGGGTCCACATCATCGCGCCGAACCTCTCGCGGGCGTTGAGGACTTGGCCGTAGATGCCGAACAGGCCGTAGAAGAAGATCTGCGGCAGCAGGAACCGCCCGAAGGTCACTGTGAGTTGGAAGGCCTGGTGCCCGTCGGGGGTGTCCTGGATGTAGACGCCGACGATCTGCGGTGTGGCCCACACCGCGAGCGCGGTGCCCGCGCCGAGCACGCACACCACGAGGGTCACCAGGCGCTGCTCGTAGGCCCGGCCGCCGTCCGGATGGGTGGCGCGGGCCCGTACCAACTGGGGCACCAGTACGGCGTTCAGGGCGCCGCCGATCAGCAGTGTGTACAGGCTGGTCGGCACCGTGTTCGCGGTGTTGTACGTGCCGGCCAGCTGGCCCATGCCCAGTGCCGCCGCCTGCAGCACCTGCCGTATCAGCCCCGTGGCGCGGGACACGACGGTGGCCACCGCCATCAGCACCGATGACCGGGCCGGTCCGCCCGTCGCCGCTGTCCTCCGCCGGGCGGCATGCCGCCCTCGTGTTCCTTCGCCCGGCGACGTGGTCGGCGTCGCGGGCTGGTCCCCCTGCTTCATGCGGCCAACCTATGCCATCAAGATCCCCGCACTCGACGGCCGCGTTCACCGAACCACTCCGCGCACCGCTTCATCCGCAGCCGGTCCTCAAGTCCGTTCGCCGGTCCATGACTTGGAGGTACGTCCTTCCCCCCGCCCCGCGGACCGGCGCGCGGCCCTGGTCACCATCACGCCCACTCGCGTGCCTTTCCGTGCGGGCTCCCTGCTGCCTAGCGTGCGGGTATGGATCACCAACAGGAGCCGTCCGTACGGCATTTCGACCACTGTCCGTGGCTGTTCGCCCAGGAGGCGACCGAGGAGCAGCTGCGCGTCCAGCGGAAGCGGCAGCAGTCGATCGGCGGGGACAGCCACATCGGCGAACGGTGCTACGTCGCCGAGTCCGCGGCGGTCTTCCCGGATCTGCTGCGGCTGGGCGACGACTCGTACATCGCGGCGCAGGCGTATGTCACCGGGGAGTTGACGACGGGGACGGACTGCACGCTGAACCCGTTCACCACGGTGCGCGGCACGGTCGTGCTCGGCGACGGCGTGCGGATCGGCGCCCATACCTCGCTGCTCGGCTTCAACCACTCCTTCGCCCCCGACCGTCCGGTCTTCCGACAGCCCCACACCAGCGAAGGAATCAGGGTCGGGGACGACGTGTGGATCGGTTCGCACGTGATCGTGGTGGACGGGGTGACGATCGGCGACCACTGTGTGATCGGCGCCGGAGCGGTGGTCACCAAGGATCTGCCGGCCTGGACGGTGGCGGCCGGGAACCCGGCGCGGCCCTTGCGCGACCGGCGGGACACCCCCGTCACCCCGACTCCCCGAAGCGCTCTGGCGCGGTTCGCGGACACCGCCCGCGCGCAGGCCGGCGACCTCCTCGCGCGCTGCTGGGACGGTGAGCGGTACGTCGACCGCCCCGGTGCGGCGCCCACCGTGCGGGCGCACTGCGATGCCGTGGAGATCGCCGACCTGTTGCTGGGTTCGGCACCGGGGCAGCTGGCCGGCGACGAGCACGTACGGCGGCTGGCGGCGCTCCAGGACCCGGACACGGGACTGGTGCCGGAGTGGGGCGAGCCGCTGCCGTCCGCGGACGGCGACGGTTTCATCGGCGAGGGGGCCGCGCTCTACCACGTCCTCTCCGCCGGGTACGCCCTCGACCTGCTGGGCGCCTCCTTCCCTCATCCCGTGCGCGGTGTGCGGGAAATGACGGCTCGTCAACTTCTCGTACGCCTGGAGGGGCTGCCGTGGCACGACGGTGCGTGGGAGGCAGGTGCGTGGATCGACGCCTGGGCCACCGCCGCGCACTGGAACCTGCGGAACGGCGGGCAGCACGGCGGCGCGGTGGAGGCACTGTTCGGCTGGCTGCTGTCCCGGGCCGATCCGTGGACCGGCATGTGGGGCGACCCGTCGCCCGAGGACGGGCGGCTGCAGGTCGTCAACGGCTACTACCGGCTGACCCGCGGCTCGTTCGCCCAGTTCGGGCTGCCGGTGCCGCATCCGGAACGGGTCGTGGACGCCGTCCTGGACCACGCCCGCGACCCCCGCCACTTCGGCGGGGGCCGGGAGAACGCCTGCAATGTGCTGGACGTCGCCCACCCCTTGTGGCTGTGCACCCGGCAGCTCGGCAACGGCGCGGCCGGCGGCGGCTACCGTACGGCCGACATACGGGCCTGGGCGGAGCGGCAGCTGGCCGCCGCCCTGCCCCGCTGGCAGGACGGCAAGGGCTTCGGCTTCGGCCCTGGGGGACCCGGCCCGCAGCCCGGCCTCCAGGGCACCGAGATGTGGCTGGCCATCATCTGGTACCTGGCCGACCTGCTGGGCCGCTCCGACGAGCTCGGCTACCGCCCGCGAGGCGTCCACCGCCCGGAGCCGGCCCGCAGCGGTCTGCGGCGCTGAGTGCTACCTGCGCCGCCACGGCAGTACCGCCGGATCGGTCTCGGGCGGCGGTCGTGCGTGGTGCCGTTGAAGCGGTAGCCGTCGGCCGCGACCAGCACGGTGGGTTCGAGCTGGGCGAAGCGGTCCGCGGCAGCCTGGGGCGCATAGTCCTGGCCGCACACCGACCAGACGGCACCGAGGCTCGCGGCGGCGAGGAAGGCGGCGACGGCATGCGGGGTGTTGGGCAGACAGCCGACGACCCGGTCCCCCGTCCCGACGCCCAGCTCGCGCAAGGTGGCGGCGACGGAGGCGACTTGGGCCCGCAGCGCGTCCCCGGTCACCTCGCGCTCGGACCCGGTCTCGTCGAAGGTGGGGTAGGACTTGCTCTCGTAGAACTGGGTCCTGGTCAGCTGTATGTCGCGGGCGCTGACGTCGTTGCTGAGGACGAGCCCGGCGACGTAGGCGGGCAGGTCCCGCTCCTCGACCACGGTGCCCACGGGCAGGGGTGCGCCGATGACGAGGCCGAGTTCGACCTCGTAGTCGAGGAACTTCACATGCGGCGGGCGGACGATGGCCTCGCCCGGTCCGCTCACCGAGCCGGAGGCCTTGCGGAAGAAGGCGGGCGGGATGTCGCCGGTGAAACCGAAACGCGGGCGTGGCTGCGGTAGTTGACCATCTGGGCGACCACCCGGCAGGGGGTGGTGACCGGGGAGAGCGTCACCAGGTCGGCGACGGGTGTGCCGGGCGCCTCCGAGGCGGCGGCCTCGCGTACGGAGGCACGGTCGGCGAGCAGGTCGGCGGTGGTGAGGGCCTTGGTGTCGACCGGGACGGCGCGGTCGCCGCGGCTCACCCACCAGCCGTCGGCGGTGCGCAGGACGTTGATACTCATGTCATCGCCTTCGTGAGGAGGGGGTCAGGAGTTCGCGGCCTTCAGCAGGCCCAGCAGGCGCGCGAGGTCCATTTCGTTGTCGCCGCGCAGGGCCTGGACGACGTCGCGGACGCGTTGCGGGGAGGGACGGGCGCCGAGGAAGTCGCGGGTGGTCGGCGGGCCCCACTGGGCGAGCCCGCTGGTCGACATGGGCGCCCAGCCGGGGTCGACGTCGCAGGAGAACAGGTCGCCGTCGGCGAAGTGCTCCAGCATGAAGTGGTCGGGGTCGCGCCAGTAGTCGAAGAGCTGGCTGCCCAGGATGTGCCGTCCGATGCCCCAACTGCGCTTGTAGCCAAGCTCCTTGAGGTATTCGCCGCCGGCGGCGATCGAGTCGAGGTCGGTGACCTGGTAGGCGGAGTGGACGTAGCCGTTGCCCGGGCCCAGGTGTATGGCCAGGGTGTGGTGGTCCACCGCCCGGCTTCCCTGGTCACAGCGGATGAACGCCATGGTCGGGCCGCGGCCGCGCTGTCCGTCGAGGAAGAGGACGTCGGACACGATCATGCCGAGGGTGTCCAGGTACCAGTCCAGGGCGCGTGCGAACACCCTTGTCTCCAGCACGAGATGGCCCAGGCGCTGGATGCGGGACGGCTCGCGGGGCGCACGCTGCGTGGCGTTGACACGGCGGTGATCCGTGCCGAAGTTGAGGAGCAGCGGCTGCTGTCCGGGCAGTTCGGGCAGCTGCCCGGCGCAGTGGACGACCCGGACCGGGAAGCCTGAGGGGTCGAGGAGGTGCGCGGACTTGCCGCCGCCTGGAACGTCCGCGTCCCGCACCTCCGCCCCCGTCGCCCGGGCCAGCCGGTCCAGGTCGCCCCGCTCGGCGGCGCGGAAGGCGGGGCCGATGAAGCGGGAGATGCTCCCGCGCCGGATCACCATGCAGGGCGGGCCGGCGAAGGTGCCGCGCAACCACAGCTCGCGCTCGGTGCGGGCCGCGATCTGGAAGCCGAAGTCGCGGGCGAAGACCTCGGCGCAGTCCAGGTCGGGCTTCTCGAACTCCAGCCAGGCCAGGTCCATCACCTTGATGACGGGGTTCCGGGAGCGGCCGGAGTGTTCGCCGCGCAGGGCGCCCTGCTCGCTGTGGAGATCCTGATGGGCTGTGCGGGACATGGTGTCCTCCAAGCAACATTGCCGTAATGATGAAATCATCAAGTTTGATGTACTCCTGGTCAAGGGTTTGGGCCAGAAGAAATGATGGATTCATCAGAACTGTGATCACCCTGGTGGCCGCGGCTAGACTCGCCGCATGCCGACCTCAGCCCCGCCCAGCAACCGATTCGAGCGACGCCGAGCCGAGACCCGGCAGGCGCTGGTCCGTGCCGCCCGGCAGATCCTCGCCGAGACGGGCGACACCAGCGCGAGCATCCAGGCGATCGCGGAGCGCGCGGACGTCGGCTTCGGGTCCTTCTACAACCACTTCGAGTCGAAGACGGAGCTGTTCGACGCGGCGGTGGTCGATGCGCTGGAGGAGTTCGGCCGGACCTTCGACGAGCGCCTGCGGGACATCGACGATCCGGCGGAGCTCGTCGCGGCCGGTTTCCGGCTCAGTGCGCGGATGGCGGAGTCGCACCCCGAGCTGATGCAGGTCCTGCGCCACCGCGGGCTCGGCTATCTGCACTCCGAGCAGGGGCTTGCCCCTCGCGCGCTGCGCGACCTGGAGGTCGGCGTCGCCTCCGGCCGCTTCGCGCCCGTCGACCCCACCATCGCCCTGTCCGCGCTGGGCGGATCCCTGCTGGCGCTGGTGGAGCTGCGATTCGCCCGACCCGACCTGGACGGTGACGAGGCCGCGGCGAACCTCGTCGAGATGGTGCTGCGCATGCTGGGTGTGCCGCCGGACGACGCCCGCGAGGTCGTCCGGCGCCCGCTGCCCGACCTCGACTGAGGGGCCGGGCAGGGCTCTTTACAGGGAGTCGGTGAGCTCCCGCTCCTCTGCCGGCACCGGCTCTTCCGTCCGGTGCCTGCCCGCGCTCCGGCGGCCGGGCAGCACCGCGAGGACGATCATCGTCCCGGCGGCCATGATGATCCCGCCGACCAGGCTGGTCTGTGCGACACCGTGGGCGAAGGACTCGTGCACGGCGTCGACCAGGGCCTGCGCCTGCTGCGACCCGCCGGTGGGGTTCTTCGCGACCTGCTCGGCGACCGCCAGGCCGCCGCCCACCGAGTCCTTGGCCGTGTCCAGCGCGGCGGCCGGGAGATGGCCGCCGATCAGGCCGGTCAGCTTGTCGCGGTAGGCGGCGCCGAGCAGCGACCCGAGGATCGCGATGCCCAGGGAGCCGCCGAGTTCCAGCGCGGTGTCGTTGGCGCCGCCGCCGACGCCCAGCTCGCTCTCCGGGAAGGAGCCCATGATGGTGTCGGTGGCCGGGGAGACGCTCAGTCCGATCGCGAAGCCGAGCAGCAGCATCGTCGGCAGGAAGTCGGTGTACGTGGAGCTCTTGTCGACCTGCGTGAGCAGGAAGACGCCCACGGTGCCGATCACCATGCCGGCCGTCACCATCGGCTTCATGCCCAGCTTCGGGGTCAGACGGCCCGTGATCGCGGCGCCGAGAAAGACGGCACCGGCCAGCGGCAGCAGCCGTATGCCGGTCTCCAGGGCGTCGTAGCCGAGGACGAACTGCAGGAACTGGGTGGCGTAGTAGATCGCGCCGAAGGTGCCGAAGAAGAAGAACAGCACCGCGAGCATGGAGCCGCTGAAGGGGCGCAGCCGGAACTTGCGGACGTCCAGCATGGGGTGCGGGTGGCGCAGCTCCCAGGCGACGAAGGCCAGCAGGCCGACGCCGGCGACCACGGCCGCGGTGACCGGACCGGCGCCCCAGCCGAAGTGCGGGCCCTCGATGGTCGCGTAGACCAGGCTGCCGACCGAGACGATGGAGAGCAGACCGCCGACGTAGTCGATCCGGCCCATCTGCCCCGCCTTTGAGGGCGGGACCAGCGCCAGGGCACCGATGACGGCGACGACCGCGATGGGCACGTTGATCAGGAAGGTCGAGCCCCAGGCGTGGTCCCCCAACAGGTATCCGGCGACCAGGGGGCCGACGGCGATGGCGAGGCCCGAGGTGGCGGTCCAGGCTGTGATGGCCTTGGCGCGCTCGTGCCTGGGGAAGATCGCGACGAGCAGTGACAGCGTGGCCGGCATGACCACGGCGGCGCCGACGCCCATGATCGCGCGGGCCGCGATGACGAGGCCTGTCCGATCTACCTGACTGCCCATCACCGACCCACCGGCGAAGATCACCAGGCCCGTGACGAGCGCGCCGCGGCGGCTGTACTTGTCGCCGATCGAGCCCAGGACCAGCATCAGCGCGGCGTACGGGACGGTGTAGCCGTCGATGACCCACTGCAGGTCGCTGCTGCTCAGGCCGAGGTCCTTGGTCATGTCGGGCGCGGCCACGATCAGCGACGTGTTGGCCATGACGACGATCAGCAGGCTGAGACACAGGACCAGCAGGGCCCACCAGCGGCGTCCGTACGGGCCGGTCATCTTCTCGACGGGCGTGTTGGCAAGGAAGGGCATGGAGGCTCCTAGCGGGACGAGTTAATTGCCCATCAATGTGCAGAGTAGTTTATTGCCCACCCGTGTGCAAATATTTCAGAGGCCCCTCCCCCAGCCATCCCGCTTCCGACCGAGGTACCGATGTGACCGGCCGATCCGCCCCGCCCGCGCCCCGACGTCCTGGGGCACGCTCCACCCGCACCCGCATCCTGGAAGCGGCCCTGCACGAGCTGGCCCGCAGCCCCGACAGCACCCTCGCCGACATCGCCGAGGCGGCCGGGGTCGCACGTCGCACGGTCTACGTCCACTTCGCCGCCCGGTCCGCGCTGGTCGAGGGCATCACCGCGGACGCCGCAGAGGCCATACGCGGCGCCGTCGCCGCCACCGGCGCTCCGGGCGCCGACGCCGCGACCGCCCTGGCCCGCTTCGTCCTGACGCTGTGGCCGGTCGGCGACCGCTACCGCGTCCTGATCGGCCTCGCCCGCCAGGACCTCGGCCCCGACCGGGTCGACGAGGTCCTCTCCCCCGCCCGCGCCGCAGTCACCGCGATCCTCGCCCTCGGTCAGCAACAGGGCATCTTCCACACCCGCGTTCCGCCCGCTCCGCTCGGCCGAGCCCTCGAAGCGCTGCTGCTCGCGCTCCTGGACGGCGTCAATGCCGGGAGCTGGGCCGACGACGGCACCCGGGCCGCCACCGCGGCACTGATCGCCGCGGGAGTCGGCAGCGATGCCGCGGCCACCAAGGTTCACCGTCTGCACACCACCGGGCAGGCACACCCACCCCTGTGAAGGAGAGCTCATGTACCAGCCCGACCACGGCTACGAGGACGACGTCACCTCCGCGTCGTTCGAGCCGTTCCCGGCGCCGCCCCGCAGGAGGCGACGGCCGGCCTTCGTCGCCGGCGCCGCCCTGGCCGTGCTGATCCTCATACCCCTTGCCGTCGACCGGGCCGCGGCTGCCCACGCCGAGTCGCGCACGGCGAGGGCCTTCCAGCAGGGCATGGGCACATCCGAACGGCCGGAGGTCCACGTCCACGGCTTCCCCGTGCTGACCCAGCTGGCCTCCGGCACGCTGCGGCACGTGGACATCACCGCGCACGCCCTGCCGGCCGACGGGTCCGACCGCCCTCTGCCCGTGACCCGGCTCGACCTCGATCTGCACGGGCTGACGAAGTCCGCCGACGACATCGAGGCGCGGGCCCTCTCGGCCCAGGCGACCGCCTTCCTGTCCTACCCGGACCTTTCCAACGCCCTGGGCCTGGAGGTGTCCCAGGGAGCGGGCCCCGGCCGGATCGGCGCGAAGGTCCAGCTGCCCTTCGGCGACGAGGTCACCGTGACGACGACGGTCTCGGCGGCCTCAGGCAACCGCATCACGTTCGGGAAGTTCACCGTGGCGGGCGGCGCGCTGCCCTCTGCCGGGGAGGCCTTGCTCGACAAGGTCTTCGCTCGGCCCATCCAGCTGCGGAACATCCCCGACGGCCTGCACCTGCGTTCCGTCACCACCACGGCGACCGGCCTCAGCGTCCACTTCTCGGGCAAGTCGGTGACTTTCCACGCCGACGACGGCTCGCGGAGCAGCTTTGCGCAGGACAGCGCGTCGTACGGGAGTGCCTGAGATTTACGTTCGGATCGCGGGAGGGTGCCTGATACGAGCCTGCTCACGGGGCGACGACCGGCCGTCAGGCCGCCTCCTCCAGGGCATCGCCCTTGGTGGCCTCGGAGCGCTCGGTGCTGCCGGGCTCCGCAGGCCGCCGGTGGAGCAGTACCAGCACCGCGCCCAGAGCCAGCCCCAGTGCGGGCAGCACCGGGAAGCGGCCTTCGTCGGCGAAGCCGCGCGTGGCGAAGCGCGCGAGGGCGGTGACGCACGCGGCCAGGCCCGGCCAGAACAGCCATGGGCGATACGGGCCGACGTCCGGGCGGGTTCGCTCGTATCGCCGCACCAGGCCGCCTTCCAACGGCCGCAGCGCCGACACCAACGCGACCAGGATGACGCCGAGCACCAGCAGCCAGGGCACGCGCAGTGCCCACCAGGCGGCGGATCCCAGGGCGGGTTCGGGTGCGAGGCCGGTGAGGTAGAACGCGGCGGCGGCCACCAGCACCGGCAGCATGTGCCACAGATACAGCGTCATGCTGACGCCGCCCGCCGGACGCACCACCCGCCACACCCGCTCGCGCTCCAGGAGGCGCCGGAGCACCGGTGCGGCGAGGAGGCAGGCGCCCACCTGGGCGACCGCCCAGGACAGCATCGCCGCCGAAGGGGGGTTGGTGTTGCTGGGCGTCTGCCCGGTGACCAGGATCAGGCTGACCGGGAAGGGGCCGAGCGCGACCAGTGCCGCGAAGGCCAGTCCGCCGCCCGCGGCCAACGCCGTCGGCAGCAGCGGGCGGCGCTCGGTCAGCAGGCCGTCGCGCCAGCAGAAGCCGAGCTGGTAGGCGACGCCCCAGACCAGGACGTAGTTGAGCAGGCCGACGTGGGGGGCGTGCGCCGTGAGCACCACCGTGTCCGCGATCAGGGCGACCGCGCCCATGGCCACGGGGACGGCGAGGCCCCAGCGCCGGTGCGTCGCGTGCAGGACCGGCGTCAGGACGCTGAGCAGCAGATACACCGGCAGGAACCAGAACTGCATTGCCATGGCCCATCCGACGAGCGCGAGGGTGCCCGGGTCGACGCCGACCGTCGAGCAGACGCCGACGGCGAGCAGGACCAGGCCGCTGTAGAGGGCCGTCGGCAGCAGCAGGCGCACCGCCCGGCGCCCCACCCAGCCGGTGACCGTGCCGCCCGCCGACCGCGTCCGCGCCCAGGAGCCCGCCGCCGCATGGCCTCCGGCCAGGAAGAACAGCGGCATGATCTGGAAGAGCAGCGTCAGCCACTGGGTCCAGGGCACGCTCGCCAGCAGCTCGGGGGCGGTGAGCTCACCGTCGGACTCGTGCAGCAGGGCGGTGATCAGCCAGTGGCCGAGCACGACCAGGACGATCGCCCATGCCCGCAGGAAGTCGACGTACCGGTCTCGGCTCATGTCTCGTCATGCTGCCGCAGCCGCACCACCGCCACGGCGGGGCGTCCGGGCCGCAACCGATCCGTGCCCGGTACGAGATCACCCGGATCCGCAGCTCACTCGTCCGCGGGCGGCTCCTCGCGCGGGACGATCGCCGCGATCTCCTCGACCACCGCGCTCGCCTGCTTCTCCGGCACGCCGGCCGCGATCAGCGTGGCGACGGCCGTACGGGTCCCGTCGTCCTCCAGCGCCCCGGTGTTCACGTCC
Source organism: Streptomyces sp. TLI_185 (assembly GCF_003814765.1). Taxonomy (NCBI): domain Bacteria; kingdom Bacillati; phylum Actinomycetota; class Actinomycetes; order Kitasatosporales; family Streptomycetaceae; genus Streptomyces; species Streptomyces sp. TLI_185. The sequence goes on along the minus strand of NZ_RKRB01000001.1, from coordinate 9,364,617 downwards.
TCCAGCAGCGCGACCGTCATCCCCTCGAGTCCGGCGCTCAGCACGGCGGGCGGCAGATGGGAGTGGAAGACACCGTCCCGCTGTCCGCGCTCCAGGATGGCCGTGACCACCTCGCGGGCCGGGGCCAGGACCTCGGTCACCCGCTCCGCGCCCAGGTCCCGCCGGGCCAGGCCCAGCAGCATCCGGTAGCGGTCCCCCACCGGCCAGATGCGGAGTACGAAGTACGCGAGCGCCCGGTCGGCGGGCTCCTCGGGCCGCACCCCGTCCACCAGCACCTCCTTGAATGTCTCGGACGCCTCTTCGGCGAGTGCCTCCAGCAGGGCCGAGCGGCCGGGGAAGTGACCGAAGAGCGTGCGCCTCACGACACCTGCGGCGCGCGCGAGTTCCTCGAGGGTGATGTCGGGGTTGCGGCCGAGCTCCCGGCGGGCCGTGGCCAGGATGCGCGCCCGGTTGGACCGCGAGTTGCGGCGCAGCGGCACACGGGCGGCAGGCTTGGTCACGGATCAACCTCGGCGGTGTGTGGGCGGGCGGGCTGAGCAGGGGCAATGGCGTCCATTTTGGCACGGCGTCCGTCTGACCAGACCGGCTACGCAGCAGGCAGTAGGCGGCACTCGGCCAGATATGGCCAGATTCAACCGCCCCTCGTGTGCGCAGTGACATTCATCTGTCACTGTGCGCTTATTCGAGTGTCGAGATCTTTTCGATGTCATTCGGGAGGGATGCGTGTGCTGAGACGTGAGGCGTTCCGGCTTCCCCGGCATCCGGCTTCGGTCGGCTTCGCCCGGTACCGCGTACGGCAGCATCTGGCCAGCTGGGGGCACGCATCGAACGACGAGATGACGGAGAGAGTCGTCCTCCTGGCCTCCGAGCTGGCGGCGAACGTCGTGCGCCACGGGCCCATCCTGGAGCGCGAGTTCGAGATGGCGGTGACGGCGCGGGCGGACGGCTCCTGTTTCATAGCCGTCTCCGACGAGAGCCCTGCGCAGCCGGTCCTGCATGACGTGCCCTCCGGCGAGGACGAGAAGGGGCGCGGCCTGCACCTCGTCGACCAGCTCGCCCAGACCTGGGGTGTACGGCCCCGCGGACGCCACGGCAAGACGGTGTGGGCCTTGGTCCGCCACCCCCGCCCGCACACCATCGCCGGGCTGCAGAAGCCCCACAGGTAGCGCACCGCCCGCGTCAGCCGCCGGACGATTCGGCGAGTGCGGCGGCGCGCTGTTCGAGCCTCTTCAGGGCCGTCTCGCTCCACTGCAGGTTCGCCCGCTCGAGGGCGATCCCGCCCTGCAGGGTGAGGTAGGGGCCGATGCGCTCGGCGGTGGCGAGGTACTCGTCCTCGGTGCGTCCGTCGAGCATGCGTTCCTGCATGCGCCGGTAGCGGGCGAGCTTCGCGGTGGCCCGCTCGAAGCGCTCGGCGACCGAGGCCCGTACTGCCTCGAAGTCCCCGACGTCACCGATGTCGACGCACTGGACCTTGACCATCAGCTCGTCCCGCAGGGCGGGCGGCTTGGCCGGGGCCTCGCCGACGTAGTCGCGCAGGACCTCCAGGCCGGCGTCGGTGAGCGAGAAGAGCCGCTTGTTGGGCCGGCGTTCCTGCTGGACGACTCGGGCCGAGACGAGCCCCTCGCTCTCCATGCGCTCCAGTTCGCGGTAGAGCTGCTGCGGGGTGGCCATCCAGAAGTTGGCGACGGAGGCCTCGAAGCCCTTCGCGAGGTCGTATCCGGACGCCTCACCCTCCAGAAGCGCGGCCATCACCGCGTTGCGCAGAGCCATTGCCCCAATTTAACACCTTGTTGATTAGTCAATAGGACGACTACTACGGTGTGGGGCCAGGCGTCCCGGCGTCCCGCGAGAGATCGCCGAGGTGTGCGTGCAGCACGTGGGTGCAGGCCTGCGGGGTGACGATCCCGGGATGCAGGACGGCGTTGAGACCGAGTCCGTCCAGCAGCGCCGTCAGCCGCTCGGTCTCGAGGCCGAGGTCGAGACCCGGGCGCAGGGCGCCTGTTGTGTCGAGCCGGGTGAGCACACGCCGTACCAGCGCTCTCGTGCCTTCGGCGGTCCGGCGCGTCAGGTCGCCGAAGGCCGGGTCGGTGCGGGCGGCGGTGTTGAAGTCCAGGAAGACGGTGACCTCGGCGCGGCGCTGCTCGTCGAGGGGCAGCAGCTCGGCCAGGAGCCCGGCGGCGAGCCGGAGCTGTTCGGGGCGAGGGTGGCGGTCCAACTCCCCCATGGCCTCGACGCGTTCGAGCAGCCGGCCGCCGACCCGGTCGAGCATGGACTGCATCGCGAAGCGCATCAGCTCCTGCTGGCTGGCGAAGTAGTGGCGCAGGGAGCCGATGTTGAGCTGCGCCTCGTCGGCGACGGCCCGCAGCGAGGTGCGTTGCAGGCCTTCACGGACGACGACTCGGAAGAGGGCGTCGACGACGTGGCGACGGCGGGCGTCCGGGTCCACAACCTTGGGCATGGAGCTTTTTTATCACAGCCATGCTACAAAGGATTTATCACAGGCGTGATACCAACGGGTGGAGGATCTTCGTGGAGACATACCTCAATCTCATGCTCATCAGGTTCGGTGTGGTCGTGGGCGGTCTGGTGGTGCTGGCGCTGCTGGTCTTCGCCGTCGCCCTCAGGCTCAAGCGCAGGGGCAGGCTGGACGAGGTGCGCCGGTACGCGGATCCCGCGGTGCGGGCCGGACTGCGCGCCGCTGCCCGGCGGCTGGAAGGCGGCAGGCAGGGCGCGTCCTGGTCGCGCCGGCAGGACGGCCGGCGATGACGGGCCTGGCAGCGGGCTCCTCGGACGTCCTGCAGCACCTGTTGCTCGATCTCGTGCTCAAGGCCGTCATCGTGCTCGTGGCGCTGGGCGTCCTGGCGCTCGGGATGAGGGCGATCTGGCGGCGCACTCCCCGCCCGCCACGCCCCCCGCGCCGCTGACGGCGCGCCTGCAGACCCGGTTCCTCCTACGGCTCAGGAGGGTCCGTCGGCGAGTGCGGTCACCGGGAGCAGCGCGGGCCTCTTGGCCTGCCGACCGTCGCCGGAGGAGCGGCCCCGCACCCGCCGTACGATCCAGGGCCCCAAGAAGGCGCCGGCCCAGCGCAGTTCGGCTCCGACGACCCGCAGGCCGGTGCGGGCCACCGCTTCGGGAGGCAGCGGTCGCGTCCAGCTGTCGTCACTGCCCGGCAGGTCGAGGGCGTGGGCGACGGCGGCCGCGATGAGGGCGTGGCCACGCGGGCTCGCATGCAGCCGGTCGGCGCTCCACATCCGGGGATCGGTCACCGCCGAGTGGGGCCATGAGTCGGCCACGGCGACGCCGTGCCGTCGGGCCGCCTCCCGGATGCGGGCGTTGAGGGCGAGGACGCGGGGTGCGAGCGGCCGGGCCGAGGGGGCGAGCCGGCCGGGGTCGGGGAAGGTGACCGTCGCGACGCGGGCGCCCTGTCCGGTGAGCGCGGCGAACATGGCCTCCAGCTGGCCGGCGACCTCGTCCGCGTCGAACCGGGGCCGCAGCACGTCGTTGAGGCCGGCGACGACCGTGGCCAGGTCGGGCCGCAACTCCAGGGCGGGCGCCAGCTGTTCGGCACGCACCTGCCCGGCCAGCCGCCCGCGCACCGCGAGGTTGGCGTACAGCAGGCCCGGACTCTCCCGCGCGATCTGCTCGGCGAGCCGGTCCGCCCACCCGCGCAGGCCCCGGACGTCGTCGCCGTCGCCGACGCCTTCGGTCTGGCTGTCACCGACAGCCACATACCGCAGATATCCACTGCCGGCCACGGCCTACCGCCTTCCGTTGACACCGCACGACTGCCGACGACATAGGTAATTAATCTCATACTCGCATTGTTGACTATATCAGCCACCCGAAGATCACGACGCACGTAGGCTCGTGCACATGGTTGAGCATCGAATGGTTGACGTGAACGGGGTGCGGCTGCACATAGCGGAGGAAGGCGAGGGCCCCCTCGTCGTGCTGCTGCACGGCTTCCCCGAGTCCTGGCACTCCTGGCACCACCAGTTCGGCCCGCTGGCCGAGGCGGGCTTCCGCGTGGTCGCCCCCGACCAGCGTGGATACGGGCGCAGCGACCACCCCGCCGAGGTGAGCGCCTACAGCATCCTGCACCTGGTCGGCGACGTCGTCGGGCTGATCCATGCACTCGGCGAGGAGAAGGCGTTCGTCGTCGGGCACGACTGGGGCGCCCCGGTCGCCTGGCACACCGCGCTGCTGCGGCCGGACGTCGTGCGCGGCGTGGCCGGTCTGAGCGTGCCGCCGCCGTTCCGGGGCTCCCGGCCGCCGCTGGCCGTCATGGAGGAGAGGTTCGACGGCCGCTTCTACTGGAACTACTTCAACCAACCCGGCTTCGCCGACGCCGAGTTCGCGCAGGACACCCGCACCACGCTGCGGAAGTTCTTCTACATGGCCTCCGGCGACGCGCCCGGTGCCGGCGCGGGCGAACAGCCGCTGATCGAACCCGGCCAGGGCTGGCTGGCGACCATGCCGGACCCCGAGACCCTGCCCGAGTGGTTCACCGAGGAGGACCTCGACGCGCTGACCGAGAGTTTCTCCCAGGGCTTCACCGGGGCGCTCAACTGGTACCGCAACCTCGATCGCAACTGGGAACTGACCGCGCCCTGGCACGGCGCGGTCGTCGGCTCGCCCGCCCTGTACGTGTACGGCGACCGCGACCTGGTCCCCGCCTTCCCCGGCACGCCCGAACTCATCGCCGCTCTCCCGGACCTGATGCCCAACCTGCGCCGCAAGCCCGTCAAGTTGGCGGGCTGCGGTCACTGGACGCAGCAGGAGCGTCCCCGCGAGGTGAACGAGGCGCTCATCGACTTCCTCACCGAACTCGCGTGAACTGTGACGTGATCAGTGGACGGACAGTCCGCCGTCGACGAAGAGGGCCTGCCCGGTGACGTAGGCGGAGGCGCGGCTCGCCAGGAAGACCGCCGCACCCGCGAAGTCGTCGGCCAGGCCATTGCGCCCGACCATGGTGCGCGCGGCCAGCGCCGCCACCTTCTCGGGGTCCGAGGACAGCCGCTCGTTGAGCGGGGTCATCACGAAACCCGGCACGAGCGTGTTGCAGGTGACGCCGTACGGCGACCACGCCTCGGCCTGGGAACGGGCCAGGGACTCCAGCGCCCCCTTGGACACCCCGTAGGCACCGCTCTGCACGAACGCCCGGTGCGCCTGCTGGGAGGTGACGTGGATGATCCGTCCGAAGCCCCGTTCGGCCATGCCGGGGCCGAACCGCTGTCCCAGCAGGAAGGGCGCTTCCAGGTTCACCGCCATCGTGGTGTCCCAGACGTCCTCGCCCAACTCCCCCATCGGCGGCCGCAGGTTGATCCCGGCGCTGTTGACGAGGATGTCGGGCTCCCCGAACACCCCGGCCGCCTTTTCGGCCGCCGCGCGCACACCGCCGCGGCTGCCAAGGTCGGCGCTGACCCAGGCCGCCCGGCACCCGTCGGCCGTCAGCTCATCGACCGTGGCGGCCAGTTCGGCCTCCTTGCGCGCGACGACCACGACACTCGCCCCGGCCCGCGCGAGGGCCCCGGCGATGGCCCGTCCGATGCCGGAACTGCCGCCGGTCACCACGGCGTTGCGGCCGTCGAGCGAGAACAGTTCGGAGAGGTACGCCTGAGAGATCATGCCTGCACCCTAAACACAGCGGCCACCAGCCCGCCCCGGAAGGGGCGCGGGGAACTGCGCGACCAGCCACGACGGCGCCGCGGACGGAAGACGACAGTTCGAGGCACCCCCACTTCGCCGCACCCCCAGCGGAGCGCTACGCAGCGGTGTACCCGAGTTGGCGCCTCATGTACGGCGTCATAAGGGTCTTCGCCTTGGCCAGCACCGAGGTGCGGCCGCCGAGGACCGCGCTCTCGCCGCCCGGGACGGGCAGCAGGGTCAGCCCGTCGGCCGGGCCGAAGGGCACGATGAGCGGGGTGCGGTGGATCGCCCGGTAGAGCCGGGGTTCCTTGCGGTGCTTGCCGGAACTGTTCAGGTAGGTACGGATGTTCCACGCGGCGAGGTCGGCCTGGGCCAGCGCGGCGGGGGTGATCTTGAGTTCGGTGGCGTCGTTCACGTCGCCGACGGCGAACACGTCCAGCCGTCCCTCGACCCGCAGGGTGCGGTCCACTTTGACGTGCCCGGCCGGGTTCAGCCAGTCGCCGTGTCCGCCCAGACGCAGCCAGAGCGTGTTGGGAGTGGTGCCCGTCGCCCAGAAGGAGAGGTCGGCCTCGATGACGGTGCCGTGCGCGTCGCGATACGTGCCGAAGTCGTTGCCGGGCGACATGAACGAGTCGAGGCGTACTTCGACGTCGTGGGACTCCAGCCAGGCCCGTGCCCTGCGCCCGGCCCGCTCGACGCCCGTGGAGTGCAGCAGCGCCGGACCGGAGTGGGCGAGCGTGACCCGGGCATCCGGCCGGGCCAGGCGCACCTCGGCGGCGAGTTCGACGCCGGAGGGGCCTCCGCCGACGACGAGGACATGCCCGGCCGCCGCTACCTTCTGCTGGTGCCCGGCGAAGGACTTGACCGCCTCGTCGGTGGTGGTGCCGGTGAAGCGGGCCGGTTCGGGGTAGTCGGCGCCGGTGGCGATCACCACCACGTCGTACGGCAGCCTCTCCCCCGTCGCCAGGACGACCTGGCGCTCGGTGGTGTCGATACGGACCGCCTTGCCCACGGCCACCCGGCCGTTGCGCAGCAGTCGGTCGTACGGGATGAAGGGGGTCACGGACCACTCCGGGCGAACTCCGGCGCGTAGCGAGGCGATACGGTGGAAGAAGACCTCCTTGCGGTCCACCAGCGTGACCCGCGCCACCGAGTCCAGTCGTTTCGCCAGCCGTACTCCCGCGTAGCCGCCGCCGATCACTACTACGTCGCCGTCGCGCACAACGCGTCTCCTGTGCCTGTGGGGGGATGCGAGCGCCGCGATGTGGGGGCTTCCTCGGCCACTCGAACTGCGCATGAGCGTACCGCTTGAAACTTAAAGCTCTCATGGGGCTTTGTGGGGATTCTGTGAAGCGAACGCGACGGCATGGATGGGGCGCAGGCCTGGTGCTCACGTCCCGCGGGGCGTGGGGCGTACCAGGCCGGTCTGGTAGGCGATGACCACGAGTTGGGCGCGGTCGCGGGCGCCGAGTTTGGTCAGGGCCCGCTGGATGTGGGAGCGGCCGACCACGAACACCCGGGCCTCGGGCGCCCGGCGCTCGATGTCGTGCAGCACGCCGGTCAGCCGCCCGCCTGCTGCTTCGATCCTCGCGGCGATGTCGTCGGTGCCGTCGGACAGGTACCGCGCCTTGCAGGGCGCCTTGTCCGGCGCCGGGTCCCCGAAGCGGTTCTCCAGCTGGTAGCGGAGGCCGGCCTGGACGCATGTAGTGATCATCGAGCTGAAGCTGATGTCGTTGCCGCCGATGCCCAGGGTGACCAGCCGGGTCGCCGTGGACACCGCCGACAGCTGGGCCGGATTGGTCCCCTGGTGGGTGGACTGCGCTGCGGACAGGTCGGCCATGGTGGCTCCGCTGCAGCTCAGGTCACGGAACTCGGCCTGTTTCAGGCCCAGTTCGCGGGCGACGAGGGCGGGGTAGTTGTGGTCGGAGCGCTCACAGCCGGCGGGTTTCCCGCTCTGGCCGGGGACCTTCGGAGCGGCCGTATAGGAGTCGCCCAGTGCGACATGGGGCCGATTCGGGAGTGCGATCAGGGACGATGCAACGCCGCCACCGCCACGGCCGAGACCGACCGCGGTCACGAGCGCGGCACACGAGACGGCCGCCGCCAGCCCGAGCCTTGTACGAGTTCTCATCCGCGGTCCTGCCTTCCGCCGACCCGGCCCCTACAGACTCGGACACGGCATCAGGCTCGCCGGGGCAGGCCCTGCCCGTCGTCGTCCCTGTGCTGGCACCGGGCCTACTGAAAGCGCGGTAGCCGCCATCCGGTTTGTCCTCCGGAGGCACGACGTATCGCGACGAGGCAGCTTTTTGACAGGTTTCCCCGCCTACTTGTTGACGGGGTAATAGAGATGAGTGACCCCGGCACTCTCGACGACTCGTGGTGTGCCGAGTGTGATCGGAGCGTTGCTGAGGTCTCCGACGAGGCGGGTGCCGGCGCCCAGGAGAACGGGGACGAGGTCGACGTGGATCTCGTCCACCAGCCCGGCGTCCAGGGCCTGGCGGGCCAGGTCTCCCGCGGCCACGCCGACGTCGCGCGCACCGGCGGCGGCCCTTGCCTGCTGGATCGCGCTGTGCAGGCCGTCGGTGACGAACGTGAAGGGGGCCTCCGGATGGGCCCAGTCGGCGGGCGCCCGGTGGGTGACGACGTAGACCGGCACGCCGAAGGGGTGCCTGCCGCCCCAGCCCTGCGTGACGTCGAACAGCCGGCGGCCGACCACGAGCGCCCCGAAGGCAGCCATCTGTTGCCGCAGGTGCTCCGCGCTGACCGGCGACAGCCGGAAGGACCAGCGCGGATCAGCGGACGGCACCTCGATGTCCCCGTTGCGGTGCCAGGCGAAGAGGTGCTCGAAACCCGTCTCGGCCGGACCGGCAATGAACCCGTCGAGGGACATCGACGCCGAGGTGGTGACCTTCCCCATGAAAATCTCTCCCGTTCTGTGTCTCTCTGTAGCCCGCTTGCGGTGGGTGTGGAGACCCTCGGTCGCCGGGAAACTCATCGGTCCTGGCTAGTCGGGCAGCCGCTCCAGCGCGGCCGCGACGCCCGCCTGACCCGCGGCGTCGATCAGTGCCTGGCCGATCACCGAGACGGGCTCGCGCGCCGGGAGGACCAGGCCGATGCGTTCCGTGCGGACCGGACGGACCAGGGGAACGGCCTGCATACCCGCGGGCACACCGAAGACGTGGAGCCAGGCGTGCGGTACGACGCTCGCCCAGTGCCCGGCTCTGACCTGCGCGAACAGCGAGGCGATGGAGTCCGTCTCCACGCGTGGGGTCACGGAGACGCCCGCCGCCTCGAAGGCCGCCTCCAGGACCTGACGCCCCTGCATTCCGGGATGCAACAGGCACAGCGGGTACTGGGAGGCCTCCTCCCACGAGATTTCGGCCGGCCCGGAGTCGCGGGCGGAGCGCTGGATCAGCAGGACGTAGCGCTCCAGATACAGCGGGACGAACTTGAAGCCGTGTTCGACGACGGTGCTGTGATAGGTCACTGCGGCGTCGAGCTCGTACGTCTTGAGACGGTTGACGATGTCCACGGACTGCAGGTCGGCGAAGACCTGTACGGTCGCCAGCGGGTTGGCGACGCAGAACGGCTGGGTCAGGAGCGCGACCGCCGTGGCGGCCGTCGGGACGGTGCCGATGCGCAGCCGGCCGGTCAGCCCGGCCCGCAGCGCCTGGATCTCGCCCTGCATGGCGTCCCGGTCGGCGAGGATGCGCTGCGCCCACAGGACGACACGCTCGCCCTCCGGTGTGAGGCCGTCGAACCTGCGGCCCCGCTGGACCAGAGGGATGCCGAGCTCGTCCTCCAGTTTCCGGATGCCCTCGGACAGGGTCGGCTGGGAGACGTAGCAGGCCTGCGCGGCCTTCGCGAAGTGGCGGGCGCGCGAGAGGGCGACGAGGTATTCGAGTTGACGCAGCAGCACCTTCCCATGATCCCTCGCCCACGGCCGCCGCGCGCCGCTGGTCCCGGACACGCTGCACTGATCGGTGTCGCCTGTCACGCGATAGGAACTTCCGCTTTGACCTGGTCCGACGCGCTGCCGAAGAGTGTCGTGCGGACGAGAGGGCGTGGTTGTTCGATGCGGGACTTCGAAGAAGACGGAGCGGAAGAGGGCGAGCTGTCGGTCTCGGCTCCCAAGACATGGGCCACCGGCGCTCCCGCCGTCGTGCACGCGCTCAAGTACGCGCTCGGCCAGACCTCGCCGAAGCGCACCGCGCTGACGCTGCTCAACATCAACCAGGCGAAGGGTTTCGACTGCCCCGGCTGTGCCTGGCCGGAGCCCGCGCCGGGCGAGCGGCACCGCAACGAGTACTGCGAGAACGGCGCCAAGCACATCAGTGACGAGGCCACCTCCCGGCGGATGACCGCGGACTTCTTCCGGCAGTACTCGGTGGACGAGCTGAGCCGGAAGTCGGACTACTGGCTCAACCAGCAGGGACGGCTGACCGAGCCGATGGTGCTGCGCGAGGGCGCGACCCACTACGAGCCGGTCGGCTGGGACGAGGCGCTGGACCTGCTCGCCCGGGAACTGCGCGCCCTGGACCACCCGGACGAGGCGCTGTTCTACACCTCCGGGCGGCTGGCCAACGAGCCGGCCTTCCTGCTGCAGCTGTTCGCCCGGGCCTTCGGCACCAACAACCTGCCCGACTGCTCCAACATGTGCCACGAGTCCAGCGGTTCGGCTCTGGGCGAGACCCTGGGCATCGGCAAGGGCAGCGTCAGCCTCGACGACCTCTACAACGCCGACCTGGTCTTCGTCGTGGGGCAGAACCCCGGCACCAACCACCCGCGGATGCTGTCCGCGCTGGAGGAGACCAAGCGGCGCGGCGGCAGCGTCGTCGCGGTCAATCCGCTGCCCGAGGCGGGACTGCTGCGCTTCAAGCATCCGCAGAAGGCACGCGGGGTCATCGGCCGCGGCACGGACATCGCCGACCAGTTCCTGCAGATACGCCCCGGCGGCGACCTGGCCCTGTTCCAGGCGCTGAACCTGCTGCTGCTGGAGGCGGAGGACAAGGAGCCGGGCACGGTCCTGGACCGCGCGTTCATCGACGAGCACACCACCGGCTACGACGCCTTCGCCGAGCAGATCCGCGCCACGTCCTGGGATGCTGTCCTGGACGCCACGGGGCTGACCCGCGACAAGATCGAGCAGGTGCACGCGCGCGTGCTGAACAGCCGCAGTGTCATCGTCTGCTGGGCCATGGGCCTGACCCAGCACAAGCACGGTGTGCCCACCATCCGGGAGGTCGTCAACTTCCTTCTGCTGCGCGGCAACATCGGCCGCCCGGGCGCGGGGGTGTGCCCGGTGCGCGGGCACAGCAACGTCCAGGGCGACCGCACGATGGGGATCTGGGAGCGGATGCCTCAGGCGTTCCTGGACCGGCTGGGGCGGGAGTTCCGCTTCACCGCGCCGACCGCGCACGGCCTGGACTCCGTGGACTCCATCCGGGCCATGCTCAACGGCCGGGCCAAGCTCTTCCTCGGGGTCGCGGGCAACTTCGTACGGGCCACCCCCGACAGCGATGCCACCGAGCGCGCCATGCGCAACTGCCGTCTGACGGCGCACATTTCGACCAAGCTCAACCGTTCCCACGCGGTGTGCGGACGGACCGCGCTGATCCTGCCGACGCTCGGCCGCAGCGACCGGGACGTCCAGGCGGGCGGCGAGCAGTTCATGACGGTCGAGGACTCCATGAGCGAGGTCCACGCCACCCGCGGCCGGCTCACCCCCGCCTCCCCGCACCTGCTGAGCGAGGTGTCCATCATCAGCCGTCTCGCCCGCCGGGTGCTGGGCTCCGAACCGGACATCCCCTGGGAGGACTTCGAGGCCGACTACGACCTCGTCCGCGACCGCATCGCCCAAGTCGTCGAGGGGTTCCACGACTTCAACGAGCGGGTACGGCGCCCCGGCGGCTTCCGCCTGCCCAACCCGGTCAACTCCCGCGTCTTCCGCACCCCCAGCGGCAAGGCCGTCTTCACCGTCAACGACTTCACGATGCTCCAGGCGCCCAAGGGTCACCTGGTCCTGCAGACCCTGCGCTCGCACGACCAGTGGAACACCATCCCCTACGCGATGGACGACCGCTACCGGGGCATCAAGGGCGGCCGCCGCGTCGTCCTGGTCAACCCGGCCGACCTCGCCGACCTCGGTCTCGCCGACGGCAGCCTCGTCGACCTGGTCAGCATCTGGTCGGACGGCTCGGAGCGCCGCGCGGACGGCTTCCGCGTCGTCGGCTACTCCACTCCCCCGGGCTCTGCCGCCGCGTACTACCCGGAGACCAACGTCCTGGTACCGCTCGACAGCGTCGCGGACATCAGCAACACCCCGACGTCGAAGAGCGTGATCGTGCGCCTGGAGCGGACGGCCGAGCGGGCACCGGCGTAAGCAGCAGGAGCTCGGCGGCGACTTGGCCGCCGTATCGCAGACGAGGCTCAGCCCGCCGTCCCTCGGGCCACTGGGTAGCGTCGCTCTGGTGAAGCTGAACCTCTTCAACGACGTGCCTGACGGCCTGACTCGGCGAGCCCGATCGTTCATCCGCGCGCACGGAGTCAAGGTCGACGTCCGGCCCGTGGAGGGACACAGGCAGTGGTGGCTCGAGCGAGGCATCCCCGCGGCAGTGATCGACCGAATGGCGGCCTACCAGGAGAGATGGGGCGGTCTGCTCCTGCCACCCGCATCCCAGTACGACGGAGGCCCCAAGTACTTCGATCCGGACTCACCCGAATCGGCAGAGCGCCGTCCAAGCCTCGGAAGACGACCGCCGTGCGAGGGTCGTCGCTACGACGGCGGCCTGCCCTCCACCTGTGCGGCCTGCAGGTCGGCGAGCAGCTCGGCCTGCCCGGCCAGCACGCCCGACAGGATCGTGCGGGCCACCCGGAGCAGCTCGGCGACGTGCGGGCTGGTCAGTGAGTAGTACACGGTCGAGCCCTCCTTGCGGGTCTTGACCAGGTTCGCGCGCCGCAGCACGGCCAGCTGCTGCGAGAGGTGCGCAGGTTCGATGCCGACCTCGGGCAGCATCTCCGCGACTGCATGCTCGCGCTCGCTCAGCAGCTCCAGTACCCGGATGCGGGCCGGGTGGCCGAGGGTTTTGAAGAACTCGGCCTTCAGCTGGTACAGCGGTGTACTCACCCGGCCGTCCCCTCCCCGCTCCAGCAGCACGGCCCCGCCGACCGGGCCTCGGCGCATCGCATCCACCCACTCATCAAACACATGTGGCCCATCCTCGCGTGCGGCACCCCCCAGACCGAATCCGCACCCGAGGAAGGCAACCGCCCGAATCCAGCGGTGTCGTTCTCGACCACGGTGAGCGTCGCCGTCGAGAAAGGGATCCGCGTTCTGCCCTTCGGGGGGCCCGGCGGGCCCGCGAGCGAGGCCGAGCAAATCGGCGCCACCGAGTCCGCGGAGGCGTATGCCCGCCGCTGGGACGCCCGGCTCGCCACGCACCGCACCACCGTCACTCCTTCAACCCCGTGGTCGCTCTCCCCGGCACACCTGCGGGCCGCCCCCTTCGCGGCCCGTTGGTGCTGCCGTCGCCCGGGCCCGCCGCATGGATCACGGTCACCGTCGGGGAGACAACGGCCGCGTGCCGGACGCTGTTGGTGACCAGCTCGGCAAAGGATCAGCAGCGCCGGGTCCACTGCCGGGTGGCGCACACCGATGCCCCACTCGACCAGCGCCTGCTCGGCCGTCTCACGGGCCAATCGTACGGCCGATGGTTCGGCGGGCAGGGTGAGCACGTGCCGGTAGGGCAAGGTCTCCAGCTGTTCGGACATCACTCACGCCTCCGCGCGGGCTAGGCGGAACCCGGTGACCACCCGGCGGGGGCAGTGCTCATGGCAGGGCTTCCTCGCTGGAGGTTCGGGACAGCCGGGAGGGAAGGGCGGGCAGGACTCCGGCTGTCTCCAGATGCTCGCGGGCGGCGCGGATCGCCTCGGGGGTGGTGGCGTACTCCCGCCCCTCGTACCGCAGCGGCTCCAGCGCGCCGACCGAGTCGAGGACCTGGCGCTGGCCGGGGCGGATCCCGGAGGCGAGGACGACGATGCCACGGCGGCGCAGCTTCTGCACGGCGTCCTTGAGAACGAGGGCGCCGGTGGCGTCCATCGTCGACACCCGCGACATCCTCAGGATCACCACCCGCACGTCGGCGACCTCGGCCAGCTCCAGCAGGAAGCGGTGGGCGGCGGCGAAGAAGAGCGGTCCGTCGATGCGGTAGGCGACGATGTGCTCGGCCAGCAGCTTGTGCTCCTCGGCGCTGTGGTCACCCGGGTCGAGCGGCACCTGGTCGAAGCGGGCCTCCTTGGCGACGGCGCGCAGGGCGAGGGCACCGGCGACGACGAGGCCGATGATCACGGCGTACACGAGATCCAGAGCCAGCGTCGCCACGGCGGTGAGGACGAGTATCAGCGCATCCGACCGGGTCGCCTTCGCCATGGCCTTCAGCGAGCCGACCTCGACCATGCGGATCGCAGTGGCCAGCAGGACGCCGGCGAGCGCGGCCAGCGGGATCTTCGAGACGAGCGGTGCCGCCGCGAAGACGATCACGGCGAGGACGGCGGCATGCGTGAGGGCGGCGAGCCGGGAGCCTGCGCCGGTGCGGACGTTGACCGCGGTGCGGGCGATCGCACCGGTGGCCGGGACGCCCCCGAAGAGCGGGGCGGCGAGGTTCGCGAGGCCCTGGCCGAACAACTCCCGGTCCGGGTCGTGCTTCTGGCCGACCGTCATGCCATCGGCGACCGACGCGGACAGCAGGGACTCCAAGGCGGCGAGCGCTGCGACCGCCACGGCGGGTGCGAGCAGGCTGCGGAGCGAGCCGAGGTCGAGGAAGGACAGCGAGGGTACGGGCAGCCCCGACGGCAGGTCACCGATCGGCTTCGCCGCGTCCAGACCGGCCAGCTGTGCCACGATCGTCGCCGCGATCACGGCGACGATCGAGAACGGCACGGTCGGCCGCCACCGGGTCCCGACCAGCATGACGGCGGCCACCGTGACCGCGAAACCGACGGCCGTCCAGTTCGGGGACTTCGCGAACTCCTCGACGGCACGCCAGGTCACCACCAGCACACGGTCGCCCTCCGGCTTGGGCACGCCGAGCGCGTTCGGGATCTGCTGCAGGCCGATCACACAGGCGATGCCGAGGGTGAAGCCCTCGACGACCGGGGCGGGCACGTACTGCATGTACTTCCCGGCCCGCAGCACAGCCAGACCGACGAGCATGGCACCCGCCATCAGTCCGACGGTGAGCACCCCCGTGGGCCCGTACCGGCCGACGATCGGCACCAGGACCACCGTCATGGCGCCGGTCGGCCCGGACACCTGGAGGTTGGACCCGCCGAACACCGCCGCGAGCGCGCCCGCGACCACCGCGGTCGCCAGGCCCGCCTCCGCACCCAGCCCGGAGGAGACCCCGAAGCCGAGGGCCAGGGGCAGCGCGACGATCGCCACGGTCAGGCCTGCCAGCAGGTCGCGGCGCGGGTCGCGCCGCATCTCCGCGAGGTCGGCGCGACCCGGCAGCAACACCACGATCCGGGCCCACGCCCGGTCGATTGCCCTGGTCATCACGCGGCGGCCTCGGCTTCCCGCAGCTCGTCCAGCAGTTCGTTCCGCCCGGCGAGCATTTCGGTCAGGATCCGCCGCGCCGCCTTCATCAGGTCGGCGACGTCGCCGCCGGCCAGCTCGTACACGACGGTCGAGCCCTCGCGGGCGGAGGTGACGATCCCGGAGCGGCGCAGCACTGCCAGCTGCTGAGACAGCCCGGAGGGCTCGACCTCGATCTGAGCGAGCAGGTCCCGCACCGGCATCGGCCCGTCCTGCAGCAGTTCCAGCACGCGGATCCGTACGGGATGGCCGAGCATGCGGAAGAACTCGGCCTTGGCCTGGTACAGCGGAACGGACACGACCCCTCGGATTCCCCTACAAGGCTGCATACACAACCAAGCCAGCATCTAACCAATTGCGAAATTTTGCAATTCCGCATCCCGTTGCACCCAGGACGACCCGCAATGAAGGGGGTCCCGCGGCGGGGCTCAGGCTCTCTTGACCACGCTCGACTTGAGCTGCATCGCACCGAAACCGTCGACCTTGCAGTCGATGTCGTGACCGTCGACCCCGTCGACCAGCCGGATGTTGCGCACCTTGGTCCCGGCCTTGATCCCCGACGGGCTGCCCTTCACCTTGAGCGCCTTCACCACCACCACGGCGTCGCCGTCCTGCAGCACGTTGCCAACGGCGTCCCTGATGACACGCTCCCCGGCAGCCCCACCTCCCTCGGCACCGGCCTCTGCAGGGACCCACTCGTGGCCGCACTCGGGGCACACCACCAGGGCGTTCATCTCGTAGGTGTACGCACAGGAGCACTTCGGACAGGGCGGAGGATTCTCGTTCATCCCGCCAGGTTATCCGGCGCCGAGGAGCGCGTTTCCGCTCAGTCGGGTCCGCTCCAGTCGAAGGGGAAGTACTTGCTCGACTTCCCCGAGTGCTCCCAGGAGAAGCCGAATGCGTTGGCGCGGTCGGTCGTGGCCCGTCCCCAGGTGGCGACCTGGCCCGGGCCGACCTCGGCGCCGGGGGCGTTGTGGACCTGGACGCGTGCGCCGTCCGGAGTCGTCGGGCCGGTGAGTGCCTCGGCGGTGGCCGTGACCCGATCGGGAATCTCGGCCCGCCAGCCGGAGAGATCCTCGTCGATCTCCACGTGGATGGGGACGACGTCCATGCCGCGCATCTCGGGGTGGAACATCCCCACGAACTGCGCCGGCCATCCGCCCGCCTCACCGCCGAAGACGGCCTGCAGCGCACCGCGCTGCTTTTCGTCGGCGCGTTCGTCGAGGAAAACCGCGGCGTACGGGTCGGTGTGTGCGCCGGACCAGACGTCGCCGGTGAACGAGGCGACTATCACGACGTTGAGGTCGTCGAGCCGCACGGCGCCGTAATTGCCTTCCCGGATGTGCCAGGCCATGATTCCTTCGCAGTCACCGTAGGTGGGCGGCTGTGCAAACGTGCAGGGGCACGGTATGGCGCACTTGCACACGTCGAACCAGTCTCCGACCAGGTGCCATCGCGTGTCGGTGGTGACCTGTTCTGTCATCTCGCTTGCCTCCTGCCGAGCCCCGAGGGCTCACTCGGAGTGGCGAGACCGGGTTTCCCGAGCCCGCTCACGGGATCGCGAAGCGGCCTCCGTTCCAGCTTGCACCTCAGCACCCAGGAGGGGAAACCCGACCCAGGAGGGGAAACCCGGCCGCGCTCTGCGGTTCATACGAAGACAGGCGCGCCGATGATCTCGTCGGTCAGCCACCGTGCGACACCGTCGGGGTAGGGCGACGGCAGGCCCAGGACGATGTGCCGGAAGCCGGCGTCGATCGCTTCGGCGACCGCGTCCCTGGTGTCGCCAGGACGGTCGTAGGCGACGTGCAGGACGATCGAGCGGGTGATCGAGGCGGGGTCGCGACCGATCTCGGTGCAGTAGCGGTCCAGCAGGGCGCTCCGGCGGACGGCGTCGTCGGTGCTGCCGCCCGGCATGTTCCACAGGTCCGCGTGCTCGGCGGCCACGCGCAGGGTCGCCGTTGAGCGTCCGCCGATGAGGATCGGCGGATGGGGGCGCTGGACGGGTTTGGGGTTGCCGAACGCTCCGGTGAGGTGGTGGTGAGTGCCGTGGAAGTCGAACGGCTTCTCCTCGGTCCACAGGCGCCGGATCACGGTGCACGCCTCAGCCAGGCTTTCCACGGCCTGGGCGGTGTCCTGGAAGGGCAGGCCGTGAGCCGGGTACTCACGCCGGGCCTCGGGCGGGTCGGGCCGGGACCCGACGCCGAGACCGAGGTCGAGCCGGCCGCCGGAGACGACGTCGACGGTCGTGGCGATCTTGGCCAGCATGGCGGGCGGCCGGAACCGGTTGCTGGTCACCAGGAGGCCGAGGCGCAGGCGGTGGGTCTGTGCGGCCAGGGCCGCTAGCAGCGTCCAGCCCTCGTAGACGGGTCCGTCCGGGGCGCCTGCGATGGGCATGAGGTGGTCGAACAGCCAGGCGTGCTCGATCTCCGGGATGGTGTCGGCCTCGCGCCACACCCGCAGGACGTCGTGGTAGTCGACCTGCATGGGGGCGGTCATGATGCCGAAACGGACTCGCGATGCGGGCGTCATGGGGTTGTCGTTCCTCCTCGGACGGTCAGCGGCGGCGCAGTGACGGGTCGAGCAGGGCGGGCGGGGTGTCGTACTTCTCGTGCGGGGCCAGGTCGGTGCCGGGAGCCACGATCGTGTCGATCGCGTCGAGCACGTCGGCCGGCAGCACGGTGTCGGCGGCGGCGAGCTGGGATTGCAGGTGCTCCGGTGTCCGGGGGCCGATGAGCGCGCTGGTCACGGCCGGGTGCGCGGTCACGAATCCGAGCGCGAGCTGGATCATCGTCAGTCCGGCCTCGTCGGCGACCTTGGCCAGCTGCTCGACGGCGTCGAGCCTGGCCCTGTTCTCGGGAAGTCCGGTGTCGAAGCGCTGCGGCATGAACGTCGAGCGGTTGGTGGTGATGGAGCGGCCTGCGCGGACGGCGCCCGACAGCCAGCCCGAGGCCAGCGGGCTCCACACCAGCACTCCGAGCCCGTACTCCTGGGTCACCGGCAGGACGTGGGTCTCGATCCCGCGCTGCAGGATCGAGTAGCTGGGCTGTTCGGTGACGTAACGGCCCAGGTGATGCTCGCGCGCGGCCCACTGGGCCTGCACGATGCGGTGGGCGGGGAACGTGGAGGACCCGAAGTAGCGGATTTTTCCCGCGCGTTGCAGGTCGGTCAGGGCCGACAGCGTCTCTTCGTCTCCGGTGCTCGGGTCCCACCGGTGGATCTGGTAGAGATCGACGTGGTCGACGCCGAGACGGCGCAGGCTGTCGTCCAGCGCGGTGACCAGCCAACGGCGCGAACTGCCCCGGTGGTTGCGCTCGTCGCCCATGGGCAGGCCCGCCTTCGTGGCCAGCACGATGTCGTCGCGGCGGCCCTCGATGGCTTTGCCGACCATCTCCTCCGATTCGCCGTCGCTGTACACGTTGGCGGTGTCGATGAGGTTGATCCCGGCTTCGAGCGCGGCATCGACGATGGCGGTGGCATCGCCCTGGGTGCTGTGCCCGATCCTGCCGAAGTTCATCGCGCCGAGCGCGAGCGAGCTGACCTGCACACCGGTGCGGCCCAAGGTGCGGTACTGCATGACCGTGCTCCTCCATTGCGGGTGGGTGGCGGTGCGTTGCGACCAGGCATGGCTTGGTCGCGGGGCTCCGGCTCTGGCATCATGAGCAAAGCGGAACGTCGCTCCGATTAAGATACGGAACACTGCTCCGCTTCAGCAAGCCCCATGGGAGGGAACGGCACGGTGAACGACAGCGGCAAGGGTGCAGGACGCGCAGCCCGGCCCAAGCGGACGGACGCCCGGCGCAACGAGCAGACCCTGCTCGACGCGGCCGCCGCGGTCTTCGTCACCTCGGGCGTGGAAGCGCCGGTGCGCGACATCGCGGCCAGGGCCGGCGTCGGGATGGGCACGATCTACCGCCACTTCCCGACGCGAGCGGACCTCATCGTGGCCGTCTACCGGCACCAGGTCGAGGCCTGCGCAGAGGCCGGCCCGGCCCTGCTGGCGAGCAGCCCGACCCCCTACGCCGCACTGGGGCAGTGGATCGACGGGTTCGTCGACTTCCTGGTCACCAAGCACGGACTCGCTGCCGTACTGCAGTCCGACAACGCCGGCTTCGACACGCTGCACGCGTACTTCCTCGACCGCCTCGTGCCCGTGTGCACCCAACTGCTCGACGAGGCCGCCACCTCCGGCGAAATCCGGTCCGACCTCAACGCCTACGAGCTCATGCGCGGCGTCGGCAACCTCTGTATCGGCGCCGAAAGCGACCCCCGCTACGACGCCCGCCGACTGGTCGAACTCCTCATCGCAGGACTGCGCCGACCGAACTGACCACGTACGAGCATGAGGGGCGTTCATCGGTGAACCTGGGGATCGTCGCGCAGGCGGCCGGGCTGTTCGCCGTCACCAACATCGACGACATCCTGCTCCTGTCGCTGTTCTTCGCGCAGGGCGCGGGCCACCGTGGTTCCGCCCGCCGGATCACGCTCGGCCAGTACGTCGGCTTCGCCGCCATCCTCGCCGTCGCCGTCGCCGCGGCATTCGGCGCTGCCTTCCTGCCCGAGCCGGCCATCCCGTATCTCGGACTGCTCCCCCTCGTGCTCGGCCTGAAATCGGCCTGGCAGGCATGGCAGCGCCGCGACGACAAGGACGAGGACGAGGACGACGCGCAGGAGAGGGCCGAGGGCGGGCCGAGAGCGCTGGAGGTCGCCGCGGTCACCTTCGCCAACGGCGGCGACAACATCGGCGTCTACGTCCCCGTGTTCGCCACCGCCGGCCTGGGCGGGATGAGCGTGTATGCCGCCGTCTTCCTGGCCCTGGTGGCGGTGTGGTGCTTCGCGGGCCGCTCCTTCGCCACCCGGCCGGTCATCGCCAAGGCGCTCAGCCGGTGGGGGCACGTCCTGCTCCCGCTGGTCCTGATCACCCTCGGGCTGCTCATTCTCATCGAGGGCGGCGCATTCGGCTGGTAGCCCTTGCTGGCCGGTGTGCCGGGCCCGATCGTCCGGGCCCGGCTCGACAGCCGTACTGCCAGATCGCCTGACGGACAGTCAGAGTCCGCCCAACGCCCCTCCGTTTCTTCGCGGGCCGACTGCCGTGTCGAGGCCCCCGGCCACCGGGGCGCGGCTGAGGACACCATCGCCATCACGCCGGCGGCCGTGTCGCGCAGGCACCACCCAGGATCAGCTTCTCCTCGTCGTGTGCAGAGGTGTTCGCGAGCGGGGCGAGCCGCCCGTGTTCCGCGTCCAGCGGTGCGGACGCTGCCGTTTCGACGGCTACTTCGAGTGGTCCGGCTTCGTCGGCTGGTCCGGCTTCGTCGGCTGGTCCGGCTTCGTCGGCTGGTCCGGATAGGCAGGCTTCACCGGCTGGTCCGGATAGGCGGGCTTCGTCGGGTGCTCCGGATAGGCGGGCTTCTCCGGGGACGCAGGCTTTACCGGGTGCTCCGGATAGGCAGGCTTCACCGGCTGCTCCGGATACGCAGGCTTCTCCGGGGACGCAGGCTTCACCGGCTGCTCCGGATACGCAGGCTTCTCCGGGGACGCAGGCTTCGTCGGCTGGTCCGGATAGGCAGGCTTCGTCGGGTGCTCCGGATAGGCGGGCTTCTCCGGGGACGCAGGCTTTACCGGGTGCTCCGGATAGGCAGGCTTCACCGGCTGCTCCGGATACGCAGGCTTCTCCGGGGACGCGGGCTTCACCGGGTGCTCCGGATAGGCAGGCTTCACCGGCTGCTGCGGATACGCAGGCTTCTCCGGGGACGCAGGCTTCACCGGCTGGTCCGGATAGGCAGGCTTCGTCGGGTGCTCCGGATAGGCAGGCTTCGTCGGGTGCTCCGGATAGGCGGGCTTCACCGGCTGCTGCGGGTAAGCAGGCTTAACCGGCTGCTGCGGGTAGGCAGGCTTCGCCGGGTGAGCAGGATACGCAGGCTTCACCGGCTTCTGCGGGTAAGCAGGCTTCACCGGGTGAGCAGGATACGCAGGCTTCACCGGGTGAGCAGGATACGCAGGCTTGGCCGGCTGGGCCGGATATCCAGGTTTCGCGGGATGTGCCGGATACGCAGGCTTCACCGGCTTCTGCGGGTGAGCGGGCTTGGCGGGCTGTGCCGGATAAGACGGCTTGACCGGCTGCTGAGGGTACGCAGGCTTCGCCGGATGATCCGGATACGCGGCCTTCTCCGGCTGCTTCGGATGAGCGGGCTTCTCCGGATACGCAGGCTTCACGGGGTGAGCCGGATACGCAGGCTTCGCCGGATGTTCCGGGTAAGCGGGCGGCGCCGGGGACGGCGGGTGCGGGGTGGTGAGGTTCTGGGCGTAGGCGGTTCCCGCGTTCGACAGCGCGGCAGCGCCAAGCGCGGCAGCCATGACAGCTGGCGTCAGAACGGATCGCCATCGCGGCGATTTCGTCATCGTCTCCACTCTCCTCGACTCGGTTCGGGGCTTCGTGACGGCCGGTCAGTACCAAGAGCCGGATAGTGGAATGATCAGAAAATCGGAGACATGAATAACGCTCCGGCGGCCATAAGCCACCGGATGGTGTAGCGCGGGAGGCCAGTTGGCCCGGGTGGCGACGAGGGTTCGCGCCGAGACGGCTTCATGAGCCGGCCAGGTTCAGAAGCCGGCGGCCGCCGCTCCCCTCGGTGCACCCCATGGCGCCGCACATCGCCCCCACAACAGCTCCAGCCCTAGGACCACGATCACCTAAAATGTCCGCTTTGGTGCGTATAGTTCCCCGAAGGCGCGGGCCGTGACCGCTACCTGATCCACGGTCATCAACCCCTCCGCTGCGCCGACCCCGGCCGCCCACAAGCAAGGAGCACCGAAGAGTGAAGCCTCTGCGGAAGAGCAGGCTGCGCGCCCTGGCGGCCGGCTCGGCGGTTGTCTCCGGCGTCCTGCTCCTGACGGCCTGCGGCTCGAGCCACAGCTCCGGGCCGTCCGGCGGATCGTCCACGTCCGCCGCACCCACCACCACGGCCGCAACCGGGGTCAAGTGCGGCAAGGCGGCCCACGTGTCGGGTTCCGGCTCGACTGCGCAGGAGTTCGCAATGAAGTTCTGGATCAAGAACTACATGCGAGCCTGCCCCGGCACTCGGATCAGCTACGACGGCAACGGCTCCGGCGCCGGCCAGACCGATTTCCTGGAGGGCAGAACCGCCTTCGCGGGTTCCGACTCCGCACTGAGCGACGCCCAGATCACCCAGTCCAAGAGCGTCTGCTCCAACGGCGGCAGGGCCGTCCACCTGCCGACGGTCGGCGGCCCGATCGCCATCGGCTACAACCTGCCGGGAGTCAGGAAGTTGGTCCTGGACGCCTCCACGCTCGCCAAGGTCTTCGACTCCCGGATCACGAAGTGGAACGATCCGGCGATCGCGAAACTCAACCCCGGCGCCAAGCTGCCGTCGACGTCGATCCGGGCGTCTCACCGCTCCGATTCCTCCGGCACGACGGACAACTTCACCTCCTATCTCAGCGCCGCCGCGCCGAGCGCCTGGCCCCACGGGCACAGCAAGGACTGGAAGGCCAAGGGCGGCCAGTCGGCCAAGGGTTCCTCCGGCCTCGTCGACCAGGTGAAGAAGACCGCGGGTGCGATCGGCTACGTCGAGCTGTCGTACGCGATCGCCCGAGGCATTCCCACGGTCTCGATCGACACCGGCGCCACCACTCCCGTCGACGCCAGTGTCTTCACGGCCTCCAAGGCGATCTCCACTGCCAAAATCGTCGGTACCGGTGACGACCTCGTGCTCAAGCTCGACTACGCGACCAAGACCCCGGGTGCGTATCCGATCGACATGGTCACGTACGAGATCGTCTGCGACAAGGGCAACAAGCCGGCCACGTGGCCCGCCACCAAGGCGTTCCTGACGTACATCGCCGGCGTGAAGGGCCAGCAGGACCTGAGCTTCCAGGGCTACGCGACGCTCCCGGCCGCCATCGTGAACCAGGTCCGCAGCAAGATCAACAGCCTGTCCTGACCCGACGAGACCCGAGGCTTCAGCCGCCCGCGGTCACGGCCTTGAGCTCGTCCAATGACTCCCGCATCAACTGCGCCATCGTGCGTTCCTCGGCCGCCCCGACCCAGCGCTCGAAGCCGATCTTGAAGACGGCGACCCCCGCCTCGGCAGTCAGGCTTGCGGCCGGTTCCGGCACGCCGCGTCGGCGCAGGGCGTCGGCGAGCGCGGCCGACAGTGAGGCGAGCTTGATCAGCTCGCGCTCCTGGAGTACCGCGTTCGCCACGATGACAGCGTGTCGGCGCCGGGAGTGTCCGTGGCGGCCGACGAAGACGGCGGAGACCGCATCGAGGCCTGCCGCGACCGCGTCGATCGGGGCGGCGGACGCCGGAGCCTCGGCAACCGCATTGACGAACAGCTCCTGCAGCGTACTTGAGCCGCCGAACAGCACCTCGCGCTTGTCGGCGTAGTGCCGGAAGAAGGTGCGCTCGGTGAGGCCGGCCCGTTGGGCGATCTCCGCCACCGTGGTCTGTTCGTAGCCGCGCTCGCTGTAGAGCTCCAACGCCGCTTTCGCCAGGCGTTCGCGCGCGTTCGGCTCCCATCTACCCATGAGCAGATCCTACGTGATGACAGTCACTGACATCGCGTGTTAGCGTCGATGACAGTCACTGACATCGACAGTTTGGGGCTCTCCCATGCGCATCTTCGTGACCGGCGCGTCCGGCTGGATCGGCTCCGCCCTCGTTCCCGAACTCATGGACGCCGGGCATCGGGTCGTCGGGCTCGCCCGCTCCGACGCCTCTGCCGCCGCACTCACCACCGCCGGTGCGGACGTGGTCCGCGGCACCGTCGACGACCTCGACGTCCTCGCCGGCGCCGCTGCCGCGTCGGACGGGGTGGTCCACCTCGCCTTCAAGCACGACCTCGCCTTCACCGGCAATTTCCAGGGCGCCGCCGAGGCCGACCGGCGCGCCGTCGAGACCCTCGGCGAGGCGCTGGCCGGCACCGGCCGTCCCTTCGTCCTCGCCTCCGGGCTGGTCGGCCTGAAGCCGGGGCAGGTGTCGACCGAGCGGGACATGCCCGCGGTCGACGGCTCGCCGGTGTCCATCCGCTCGGCCACCGCCACGGCGATGCTTGCGCTTGCCTCACGCGGAGTCCGCTCATCCGTGGTGCGGCTGTCTCCGACCTGCCACGGCGAAGGAGACAACGGGTTCATGGCGACCCTCGTCGCCATCGCCAGGGACAAGGGTGTCTCCGGCTACATCGGCGACGGCGCCAACCGCTGGCCGGCCGTCCACCGCCTCGACGCCGCACGGCTGTTCCGTCTGGCGGTGGAGAAGGCCCCCGCGGGCGCGGTGCTGCACGGAGTCGCGGAGGAAGGCGTCCCGATCCGCGACATCGCCGAGGTGATCGGCCGTCACCTGGACGTGCCGGTGGCCTCCGTGGCCCCCGAGGCCGCGGCGGAGCACTTCGCCTGGCTGGGTCACTTCCTGGCACTCGACGCCCCGGCGTCCAGCACCCTGACCCGCGAACTGCTGGACTGGCAGCCCACCGGCCCCGGCCTCCTCGATGACCTCGACAAGGGCCACTATTTCCACACCCCTGCCACCACGTCCTGACCGGCGGCCGTACCTGCGGCCTTACCTGCGGCCGTACCTGCGGCCGACGAGTGCCACGCGGGGGAGGATCCCTGCGAGCCGCCACGTCGATGTGCCCGTCGCCGTCGCCGTGGGACACGGCCAAGGACCAGGTCTGCACGCTCGGCAGCCGGGCCGCCCGCGCCTGTCTGGGCGACCGCCGGGGATACGCTCCGACGCATGCCGGATGCTGATGTGTCGTACTTCTCGGGCCGTGACGGTGTGCGCCTCGCCTACCGGGAAGTGGGCGGGGGCAGACCGCTGGTACTGCTGCACGGCGTGGCCGGGGACTCGACGATGTGGCTGCGCTACGGCCATGCCGAGAGGTTCGCGGCACGCGGGCGTCGCGTGATCATGCCGGATTTCCGTGGGCACGGGCGGAGCGCCAAGCCTCATGACCCTGCCTGCTATCCGCCCGACGTACTGGCCGAGGACGGCCTCGCACTCCTCGACCACCTCGCACTGGACGACTACGACCTCGGGGGATACTCGCTCGGAGGACGCATGGTGGTGAGGATGCTGGTGCGCGGCGCGACACCGGGTCGGGCGGTGGTCGCCGGCCAGGGGCTGCGTCAGGTGCTCGGCCTCGGCGGCGGGGCGGAGTCATTTCTGCGGCGGGTCTTCGCCGGGCCGGGTTCGTTCGAGCCGGGCTCGCCGGAGGAGCAGGCCGAGCAGTGGCTCCGGTCGGATGACGCGGATCCTGTCGCCCTGCTGCACGTACTGGATTCGGTCGTCGCCACGCCGGTGGAGCGGCTCGGCCGCATCCAGGTGCCGACACTCGTGGTGATCGGTGCCGACGACGAACGCGTCGCCACGGCCGACCAGTTGGCCGCGGCTCTGCCGCGGGGCACCGGCGCGGTGGTGCCCGGAGATCACGGGACGGCGGCCGGGACGCCGGAACTCGCTGCGGCGATCCTGGATTTCCTGGCCGATCATTGAGCGGCGGCCCGACGGGACGCCGGGCAGAACGGGGCGGGATGCCAAGGGCGTTCAGGTGCGGATCAGTTCCAGCGCCTGCTTCAGGTTGTGCTCGGCGATGCCCGCCATGAACGACCGGTCGGGGAAGTCACCGTCGAGGAGCCGTAGCGGCCCCGCAGTCAGTGAGAGCCGCTGGGCCAGCATGTAGAGGGCGAGCCGGTCCTCGTCCAGTCCGTCGGCCGCCAACGGCTCGTAGGCGTCGTGCAGGCGGATCTGCAGAAACACGTGCTCCCACTCGACGTCGAAGTACATCGTGCCCTCGATGTCGATCACCACGGGGCTTCCGTCCGGGTCCACCAGCACATGATCGGGGCCCAGTTCACCGTGTACGACCGCGTACTGCGAGCGCGGCCGGACCGCCGCCGCCAGGGCCAGCAGTCGCTCCTCCAGGTGCTCGCGGGCTGCCGCGATCCGCAGGTCACGCGACGCCACCTCGGCGAGGTCCCGCTGGGCCCGCTCCAGTACGACGCCCTCGCACGACGCCCCGCGTGACGTTCCGCCTGCTTCGATGACGGCCACCTTGCCGTAGCCGGGCGCCCGATGACGCCGCATCGCCTCCAACGCCTCCGCCAGCCGGGCCATGACCGGGGCCGCCGCGCTGGGGTCGCGTGCGAGCAGTCCCTCCAGATTCTCGCCCGGAAGGTCCTCGACGATCGCCAGGTCGGCCGGGCAGTGGGTGCCGTCCCGGTCGACCAGTCGGATCGCCGGGACGCGGACGCCGAGCGCGTCCAGCCGGGCGTGCGCGGCCTCGAACAGGTCGAGTCCGAGACCGGGCGAGAACGGGTCGGTGAGGTCGTCGTCGCCCTCGGCCGTCGGCCAGTAGTTCTCGGCGTCGTCCCACAGGTAGGCGATCGCGGTCGTCGCATCGTCCATCACCAGGCGGTACACGCCCTTCTTGCTGCCGCCCGCGATCCGCTGGGCCGCCTCCAGCCGCCGCCCGGCGCCCAGCGCGTCCCGCGCCGCACTCGCCAACTGCCCCCGCGTCGCTGCCCTGAGCACCACGTCCCGAACCGCCCCTTCGTCACGACAACCCGCGCACCTTACGGGAGCAGCGATCCGCAGACGAGCGGTTTGTTCTGCCGGCGATGGCCACGGACCTGCCCCGTCACCGTGCGGGCAGGAACGTGAGCCCTCAACACCAGTCCGGCGGTGTCTCGTTCGGCGTGTTCGGGCCGTCCTGCGCCCCTGCCCCCTCGGCCAGTAGGGCTCCGCATCTGGGTCTCCGTGAGCGGTTGCATCCGCCCGCCCGGCTGACCCCGCCTGCGCCGAACGGGCGCACCTGGCGCGCCGTGCGCGAGCGCGATGCGACGGCTGTCGAAGCTGGGGCCACTGCCGGTCAACTGACGCCCCGTCACTAGGAGGTGCGCACCACGATGCGCCGCGTTCTCAAGACCGCAGGCGTTGCCCTGGCCACGGCGGCCTGCCTGACGCCGCCGTCCCCGCCGCTTCCGCCGCATCTCACGTGCCGCGGCTTACCGGCGTCGAGGCCACGCCTGCGCCACTCGCCTCCACAGTGAGCGGGCTGGGGGCGGTCAGTTTCGGCGCGGCCCTGGTCGCCTCGGTGCCGCACCCGACCGCTCCCCCGCCGGGGCCAACGACCGGCCGCTCCAGGATCGCCGTCGATGCGCCTGCGCCGGCAGGACCACAGTCGCCGCCTACCGCGCGTGCCGCAAGGCCGCGGGCTCAGCCGGGTGAGGTCGGCTCCTGTTCCGCACCGTCCACCCGACCGGCCCGACCCGGTCGACTACCGCCTGACCGAGACCGGGACCGGCCTGACCCCACCTGGTCGAGGCCCTCGCCGACTGGTCCCTCGCGCACCGTGCCGTCATCGCCGATGCGCACTCGTACGACCGGCTAATACTCCTCACTGCCGGGCACGCGGAGCCCGACAGGAGCGGGGCGCGTCCAAGGGATCAGCGCGGGTACGCGAGCGCGGTAGGTGTCGTAGGACGGGCCGAACTGGCCGGCCATGAGGCCGTCCTCGATCCGGACCCGGCGCAGCAGCCAGGGTATGGCGACCGCCATCAGGGCGATCCAGACGCCGAAGCCGCAGGCGAGCATGGAGCCGGTGATCAGGCCGAGCAGGCCGGTGTAGATGGGGTGGCGGACCAGCCGGTAGGGGCCGTCGGTGCGCAGCTCGTGGTGCTCCTGGACCATCGGGACGCTGGCCCACATCGTGCCCAGAACCCAGCGGGCCCACAGCAGCAACGCGGTGGAGGCGACGGCGAGCAGACCGCCCAGGAGGGCGAGTTCGGGCTGCCAGAACTGCAGATGGCGCCAGAAGCCCCGCGAGTGACGGACCAGCGTGGACAGGGCGAGGGCGCCGGCTGTCAGCAGAAGCCGGCGAGGCAACGTACGTCGAAGTCCATGCACCCAGCCGCGCAGGCCGGCCTGGCTCTTCACGCCGAAGTAGACGGCCCCGGCGATCCAGGCCACGACAAAGACGAAGACGCAGACACCGGTGAGAGCGACGAGTGCCGAGTGGAGTGAACCCATGCCTCAAGCCTGCTCCGCGCACCCAGTGGATCACCACCACCCACGGGTCGATGGAGAGGTCTCCACCCGCGGACTGAGACGCCTGAGCCCGTGCGGTCAGCCCAGGGGGGCGTCCGTGTCGCGCAGGGCGGCGAGGGCGGGTGCGTACATACGGGTCCTGATGGTGGCGAGGGTGTCGCCCGCCTTGGCGGCCAGGCGCTGCGCGAGGGCGAGGGCCGTCGTCCGTACGGCGTCCTCGTCGACGGCGTGGTCGACGATGCCCGCGGCAAGGGCGTCGTGGCCGCCGTAGCGGCGGGCGGTGACCATGGCCTCGTGGGCGGTCCGCGGCGCCAGGCGGGACTGGATGAGGGCGGACATGCCGGGCGTGAAGGGGATGTTGATGTCGGCCTCGGGCAGGCACCAGAAGCCGCGGTCGGCGCGCATCACACGGAAGTCGTGGGCCAGCGAGAACATGGCTCCGGCGGCGAAGGTGTGCCCCTGCAGCGCGGCCACCGTGACCACCGGCAGGGACAGCAGCCGCGCGAAGAGGGCGTGCACGGAGACGACGTAGTCCAGGTGCTGGTCGGCGTGCGCGATCAGCCAGTCCAGGTCGAGCCCGTTGGAGTAGAACTTGCCCGTCGCGGTGGTCACCAGCGCGCGAGGCCCCTCCGCCTTCTCCACCTCGTCCAGGGCGGCGTCGACGGCGGAGATCCAGTCGGGGTGGAAACGGTTCTCGCCGTCTCCGAGATCGAGGACGTAGACGTCGTCCTGGCGGTCCAGTACGGGCATGGCGGCTCCCTCGGGCACTCACCTTTACTACCGACAGGTAACTTATGTGTGTGCCGTTGAACCTGCAAGAGCCGGTACGACGGGCGGTGGCGCCCCCGACAGTGGCGTGCTCTCCTGGAAGTGTCTGCAGGAGAGCACGCCGATGCGTCACATCCGGACTTCCACCCTCACATCCGCCCGGTCGCCCGCGCCGACCGGAACGGGCGGAGGCCTGCTGCCGACGCGGGACCTGGCGGTCGCCTGGCTTCTGGTCGTACTGATCGCGGTGCCCGCCTGGGCGCTGACCATCGGGCAGGCCCGGGACATGGGGGTCGAGCCCGGCACCATGGGGATGGCGCTGCCGCTGTTCCTGCTGCTGTGGGTGACGATGATGGCGGCCATGATGCTGCCGTCCATGGCGCCGGTGGCCATCACCTGGGTGCGGGGCATCGGCCGGCAGTCCTCCGGCTGGACGCGGACCGCGCGCACGGTCGAGTTCGTGGGCGGATATCTGCTGGTATGGACGGCGTTCGGGCTGCTCGCCTACGCGGCCCTGGCTCTCACCGGCCGTCTGGTGGACGACCATCCGACCGCCGGACGCTGGATCGGCTCGGTGGCCTTCCTGCTCGCGGGCCTGTATCAGCTCGGGCCCCTCAAGTACGTCTGCCTGCGGCACTGTCGCGACCCCCTGAGCCATCTGGTGCACTACGCCGGTTTCCGCCGGCCGGCCCGAGATCTTCGGGTGGGCGTCCATCACGGCGCCTACTGTGTCGGCTGCTGCGCGGGGCTGATGGTCGTCCTGATCCCGCTCGGGGTGATGAACGTGGCGTCGATGGCCGGGCTGGCCGTGGTGATCTTCATTGAGAAACTGTGGTCCCGTGGTCCGCTGCTCGCGCGGGCCGTAGGCGTCGCCTTCCTTGTGCTGGGCTTGCTCGCACCGTTCCAGGACTGGCTGCTGCCGGGACTGCAGGGGTCGATGCCGTCGATGGGCGGCATGTGACTCACCTGGCCCTCGAAGACCGTGCGGTCCGCCAGGCGGCCCGCCGACAGCCGAAGAAGCCCGCGCTGGACACGCAGAACGGCACCAGGTAGTTGAACAGCACCCGCAACCAGGTCGCGGCGGTGGCGTCGCCGGACGCAATCACCGCCCCCTGGTTGACCAGGGAGAGCAGGGTGCCAACAAGGAGGGCGATCGGCACGCACCTCGACAGCGAGGCCGCCGAGAACACGGTCGCAAGCAGACGTGGTGCCTCGCCGGCGCTCATGGGTGTCTCGTGTCCGGCCCGCTTCCCGCCGCCCGGTTCGGACCCGTCGTTTCGCTCAGATGCGGCCGTGGGCGGTCTCCTCGGTCTCCTCGCTGGTGAAGACGTAGTCGGCGGTCTCGCCGTACGACGCCTCGTAGCTCAGCCCGAAGGCGTCGGAACGGCCGGTGGTCCTGCCCACTTCGAATTCCGGCGCGAACCCGAACATGGCGTTCCTGATCTTCGTCGAGCTGCCGTCGGGCCCGGTGAGCGGCTCGTAGGAGAGTTCCGTCCGGCCCTCGACCGTGAGGCCGGGCCTGTCTCCTTCCCCGAGGGAGACGGCCGCCCGCTCCATGCCCAGGTACTCGCCGTAGAACTGCGACAGCTGGCCGAACGGTCCGCCTTCCCGGCCGGAGAGGATGCGCTCCAGGGCCTCGGCCTGTTCGTCACTGGCCGAGGCGTCCACGACCAGGCCGACCTTCCAGTTGCCGGAGGACAGATTGGAGGGGAAGAGGTTGTAGAACGCGAAGTCCACGTCGGACAGGTCGAGATCGTCCAGATTCCCGTCTGCCACATGGAACACGGCGGTGCCCCGGCATTCGGTGCCACCCTTGGCGTCCCGCGGCAGGCCGTCGTAGGGACAGCTGCACAACACCGCACAAGAGCAACCGGCCACATAGGTGCCGGATATCGTCCACGACATGAGTGCTCCCCTTTTCCGATGATGATGGCGGCGAGCGTCGTCCTTTACTTTTACGCTAAACCTGCCAAATCGCCATGTAAACGCCGTTCCGGAACATCACGGCGATTCAATTCTTGTCCACCGGAAACAGAAGCTTGTCCACCGGAAACAGAAGCAGGTGCCCTGTGGAAGCGATCGGCCACGCGTTGTCCATCGCCGGGTCGATGACCTGGGAGGTCACCTGGGCGCTGATCCTGGGTTTCGCCCTGTCGGCCGTGGTGCAGGCGGCGGTGCGCCGGTCGACGGTCGTCCGGCTGCTGGGTGACGACCGGCCGCGAACCCTCGCCCTGGCGGCCGGGTTTGGGGCGGCCTCGTCGTCCTGCTCGTACGCGGCCGTGGCCCTGGCCCGTTCGCTGTTCCGCAAGGGCGCGAACTTCACGGCGGCGATGGCGTTCGAGATCGCCTCCACCAATCTGGTGGTGGAACTCGGCGTGATCCTCGCGCTGCTCATGGGCTGGCAGTTCACGGCCGCCGAGTTCGTCGGCGGACCGATCATGATCGTCGTACTCGCCGTGCTGTTCCG
The DNA here is from genome assembly GCF_003814765.1 of Streptomyces sp. TLI_185. Taxonomy (NCBI): domain Bacteria; kingdom Bacillati; phylum Actinomycetota; class Actinomycetes; order Kitasatosporales; family Streptomycetaceae; genus Streptomyces; species Streptomyces sp. TLI_185. Next base: position 9,333,078 of record NZ_RKRB01000001.1, on the reverse strand, counting down.
CCTGTTCCTGCGCGAGCGGCTGCTGAGCCGGGCGCGGGAGCAGGCTGAGCGCGGGATCGCGGGGTCGATGGAAGGCCACGCGGCCATGGACATGTCGGTACGGGCGGAGGGCGGCTTCGCCCGGCGTCTGTTCTCCCGGGACGGCTTCACCTCCGTGTCGCACATCTTCGTCATGGAGTGGGCGGCGATCGTGCGGGACCTGGTGGCGGGGCTGCTGATCGCGGGGGCGATCGCGGCCTGGGTGCCGGCCGACTTCTGGCGCACGTTCTTCCTGGCGGACCATCCGCTCGCCGCCAAACTGATCGGCCCCCTGGTCGGGCCGCTGGTGGCCATCGCCACGTTCGTCTGCTCGATCGGCAACGTGCCGCTGGCCGTGGTGCTGTGGAAGGGCGGCATCAGCTTCGGCGGGGTGATCGCCTTCATCTACGCCGACCTGCTGATCCTCCCCATCCTCAACATCTACCGGAAGTACTACGGCGCCCGCACGGCCGTTTTCCTCCTCGGCACCTTCTTCGCCGCGATGGCTGTCGCCGGATACATCGTCGAGTTCGCCTTCGGCGGGCTGGGCCTGATCCCCGACCAGGCCGATGCCACGATCCCCGAGGAGGGGATCACCTGGAACTACACGACCTGGCTCAACCTCGTCTTCCTGCTGCTGGCGGCGGCTCTGCTCGTACGGTTCTGGCGCACCGGCGGCCCGGCCATGCTGCGGATGATGGGCGGCTCACCCGACGCCGGGGAAACGGAGCACGGCCACGGGCACGCGCACACCCCGCGTGAGACGTGAGAAGGGTCTGGGGGACAACCCCCATGCGCATCGACCGGCCTGCCGGATGGTTGGCGACCCGGTCGCTCCACAAGGCTGTACGTGGTCCTTTCACCCGTACGGACAAGGGAGTTCAGACATGCAGACCCGTCGCGCCGCCATGCTGTCGGCCATGGCAGCACTCGCCGTGTCCGCCGTCCCGGCACGAGCGGCGGCCGGCGAGCCGCGCACGGCCGGGCCGGTGCGGCTGACGTTGCCCGCGCCCAGCGGCCCGTATCCCGTGGGGACTGTCGCGCTGCGCCTCGTCGATGCCTCGCGTGCCGATCCCTGGGTCGCGTCGCAGCCGTACCGGGAGCTCATGGTCGGCATCCGCTATCCGGCCCGGACCGTCGGCGGCTGTCCTGCCGCACCCCAGATGCTTCCCGGCGAGGCCTCCGGGTTCGCGGCCCTGAACAGCTTCACCGATGTGCCGAGCAGCCGGGTCGACTGGGCGGCCACCCGCACGCACGCTCACGAAGGTGCCCCGGTCGCTCACGGTGGTCCGTTCCCGGTGGTCTGCTACTCCCCCGGTGCCGGGGACCCGCGCTCCCTGGGCACCACGCTCTGCGACGACCTTGCCTCCCGCGGCTACGCCGTGGTGACCCTCGATCACACCTATGACGCCTGCGCCGTCCAGTTCCCCGGCGACCGCGTCGAACACTCCGTTCTGCCCGCGGAGTTCGCCAAGGCGTACCCGGACCAGCAGCGCATCACCGCCCTGCTGCGGAAGACCATGGCCGTACGCGTGGCCGACGCCCGCTTCCTCCTCGACGCACTGCCCGAGGCGCTGCCTCAAGGCCTGTGCGGCACGCTGGACTTCAGCCGCATCGGCATGTTCGGCCAGTCGGCAGGCGGCTTCACCGCCCTGCAGACCATGCACGACGACCCGCGCATCGCAGCCGCGGCAAACCTGGACGGCGTGCTCGCATACGTCCAGGACGACAGCACCCCCGGCAACCTCTCCACCGTCGCCGCCGACGGCCTCGACCGCCCCTTCCTCCTGATCGGCAAGGACGGCAACAACCTCGGCACGGTGCCGTCCTGGGCGGCACTGTGGCGCAACAGCCCCGGCCGGCACCGGGGCCTGAGCCTGCGAGGCGCGCAGCACGCCACGTACACCGACGCCGAAGCCGTCGTCCCGCAGATCGCCCGGCGGCTCGGCCTGCCCCGCAAGACCGTCGTCGAGAACATCGGCACCATCGCCCCGCGGCTCGCGATCACCGCACAACGGGCCTACGTCGCCGCCTTCTTCGACCGCCGGCTGCGCGGGCGGGACGACGACGGGCTGTGGGAGGGGGCGTCCGGCTGCCCTCCGGAAGCACGGTACTTCTGAGAGCTGAGCGGCGGCTGTCAAGATCGGGGAACCGGTGGCCCGGACCGACACCGCCCGCTACGTTGTCGCTTGCCCACAGGCGCAAGGGGGCGGTGGTCGAGGGGGCTGCCGGTCCAGGACGAGGAGCGTGTCATGACCGAGGAACCGGCCGCCGACCGTGAGGCCGTGCTGGCGCGGCTGGATCTGACCACCCCGCATTCTGCACGGGTGTGGAACTACTGGCTGGGCGGCAAGGACAACTACGCCCCCGACCGCGCCATGGGCGACCAAGTCCTGGAGTACTTCCCGGAGATCGTCGACTCCGCGCGGGCCGACCGGGCGTTCCTGGGCCGTGCGGTGCGCCATCTGGTCGGCGAGGCGGGCGTCCGCCAGTTCCTCGATTTGGGCACCGGCCTGCCCACCGCGGACAACACCCACGAGGTGGCCCAGCGGCTGGCCCCCGCGACCCGGATCGTCTACGTCGACAACGACCCGCTGGTCCTGGTGCATGCCCAGGCCCTGCTCACCAGCAGCCCCGAGGGCGTCACGGACTATCTGGACGGCGACGTCCACGAACCCGGCCCGATCCTCGAAGGCGCCGCCCGGACACTGGACTTCAAGCAGCCGGTGGCACTCATGCTGCTGGGCATCATGCAGTTCGTGAGCGACGACGAGCAGGCGTACGAGATCGTCGACCGGCTCGTCGCCGCCCTGCCCTCCGGCAGCTATCTGGCGCTCGCCCATCCCACCGCCGAGGTCCACACCGAGGCCATGACGGCGGCGGTGGCCAGCTGGAACGAGCAGGGCTCGGCGCCGATGAAACTCCGCAGCCGCGAGCAGCTGCTGCGCTTCTTCGACGGTCTGGAACTGCTGGAGCCGGGCGTGGTGTCGTGCTCGCGCTGGCGTGCGCAGCAGCCCGAGGTCGGCGAGATCGTCGACGTGACGCAGTTCTGCGGGGTGGCGCGGAAGCCCTGAGGCAGCCCTTGAGGGCCGGTCGTCACGACCGGCCCTCAAGGATGTCGTGGGCCTTGCGGACGGCGTCGCGGTTCCAGCGGCGCTGCTTCTCCAGCTTCGCCCGGTTGTTGGCTATGAGCCGGCTCTGGATGCGTACGTCGACGGCGTGCACGGTGCGGACGTAGCCGGTGTGCTGCTTGCAGCGGGCGTCGGCCGTGGCCGTCTGCTTTTCCAAGGGCGAGGGTGCGTCGGGGTCCTGGGGCCGCGCGGAGAGCCGTTCCTCCGGCTCGGCGCGCCGACGGTCCTCGCCGGTCTCGGCGTCCCTGGGTGTGGCGTAGTGGTAGCCCGCTTTGCGCATGCAGGCCGACCACGTCTGGTCCGCCTTCTTCCAGGCGGGGTCCTTGCTGCCCTGCCGCAGGCTCTTGGTCTCCAGTTCCAGGACCGGGTCCCTGCGGTCCTGCGGGTTGCTGCCGTAGATCGCGCGGTCCGCTTCGCCGAGACAGCCGCGGCGCGGGATGCGGTGGCCGTGGACGGTCTTCGGATCGTCGCCGAAGAACTCGCCGGTGAGCCCGAGGTATTCGGACAGCGGCCACTTCTTCTCCGCGTAGTTGCGCCGGTACTTGGCACGCGCCGCCTGATAGCCGTAGCGCGCGGCCTGCACAGGGTCCTGAATGCCGTAGCGGAATTCGTCGTCGGAGTACCCGACGGCCGTGAACACGCCCGTGCCCGCCGGGCGTTGGGGCCAGGCGGGCAGAGGGTCGATGTCGAGGTTCTTCAGGGCGTCGAACCCGAGCCGGACCATGCACTGCTTGGCGAGCGTCCACCGGGCCGTGCCGACGGCGTGTCCGGCGTCGGACATGTCGTACGCGGCAAGCGGCAGGAACCGCGGGTCGTTCGACGAGGTGGGGCCGGACTCGGGCGTCGGCGAGCCGGACGGCTGCCCGCACCCTGCGAGAGCGAGGACCGAGGCGAGGACCAGTAAGAGGGGGGCGGCTGTGCGCATTGGACCAGCTCATCAGGGCCCCGGGACAGCCGACCGTGGTGGAGGCCACAGTTCCGGGTCACAGCCGCATCACAGGTGCGCACCTGGCCGCCCTCACCACAGGCGAAGTGAGGGCGGCGCGGCGCCGGTCAGCCGGCCGCGAGGAGCTCCAGCGTGTCGATCACCCGGTTGGAGAAGCCCCACTCGTTGTCGTACCAGGCGACCACCTTGATGTGGCGGCCGTCGACGCGGGTGAGGGCCGAGTCGAAGATGGAGGAGGCCGGGTTGCCGGTGATGTCGGACGACACGAGCGGGTCGTCCGAGTACTCGAGGACGCCGGCCAACGGGCCCTCGGCCGCGGCACGGTAGGCCGCCAGCACGTCGTCCCGGGTGACGTCGCGGGCCACCGTGGTGTTCAGCTCGACGATCGAGCCCACCGGAACGGGTACGCGGATGGAGTCGCCCGACAGCTTGCCGTCGAGGCCGGGCAGCACGAGGCCGATCGCCTTCGCGGCGCCCGTCGTGGTGGGCACGATGTTGATGCCGGCGGCGCGGGCGCGGCGGGCGTCGCGGTGCGGGCCGTCCTGGAGGTTCTGCTCCTGCGTGTAGGCGTGCACCGTGGTCATGAAGCCGTGCTCGATGCCGGCGAGTTCGTCGAGGACCGCGGCGAGCGGGGCGAGCGCGTTGGTCGTGCAGGAGGCGTTCGAGACGATGGTGTGCAGTTCCGGGTCGTACGCGTCGGTGTTGACCCCGTAGGCGAGGGTGACGTCGGCGCCGTCCGAGGGTGCGCTGACGAGGACCTTCCTCGCGCCCGCGTCGAGGTGGGCGCGGGCGGCCTTCGCCGAGGTGAAGCGGCCGGTGGACTCCAGGGCGACATCGACGCCGAGCTCGGCCCAGGGCAGCTGTGCCGGGTCGCGTTCGGCGAGGACCTTGATGCGCCGGCCGTCGACGACCAGGGTGTCGCCGTCGACGGTCACCGGGCGGCCGAGCCGGCCGGCCGTGGAGTCGTAGGCGAGGAGCCGGGCGAGGGTGGCGGGCTCGGTGAGGTCGTTGACGGCGACGATCTCGATGTCGCTGTCACGCTCCAGCAGGGCGCGCAGCACATTGCGTCCGATGCGGCCGAATCCGTTGATGGCGACGCGAGTCATGAATACCCCTTGGTGTCTCTGCGGCTCGTCTGGGTTCCCCACCAGCCTCGCGTGCGGGATCCGATGGTGGCCGTGGCGTGAGCGCCATGGTTCGAAAGGATCGCGCCAGGCGGCGGGGGACGGCTATTCGCCTCTGGTGAAGGTGCGCCGGTACTCGCTCGGCGTGGTTCCGAGGATGCGCTGGAAGTGCATGCGCAGGTTGGCGCCGGTGCCCAGGCCGACGTCGCCCGCGATCTGCTCGACGCTGCGCTCCGACCGTTCGAGCAGCTCACGGGCGAGGTCGATGCGGGCGCGCATGACCCACTGCATCGGCGTGTATCCGGTGTCCTCGACGAAGCGCCGCGAGAAGGTGCGGGGTGAGACCGCGGCGTGCTGGGCGAGGGTGTCGAGGCTGAGGGGTTCGTCGAGCCGGTGCAGTGCCCACTCGCGGGTGGCGGCGAAGCGCTCGCCGAGCGGTTCGGGCACGCTGCGCGGCACGTACTGCGCCTGGCCGCCGCTGCGGTAGGGGGCCGCGACCAGGCGCCGGGCCGCGTGGTTGGAGGCGGCCACGCCGAGGTCGCCGCGCAGGATGTGCAGGCACAGGTCGATGCCGGAGGCGGCGCCGGCCGAGGTGAGCACGCTGCCCTCGTCGACGAACAGGACGTTCTCGTCGACCTGGACCAGCGGATGCTTCTCCGCGAGGGCCCGCGTGTAGTGCCAGTGAGTCGTGGCGCGTTTGCCGTCCAGCAGGCCGGTGGCGGCGAGGGCGAAGGCGCCCGTGGAGATGGCGGCAAGACGCGCGCCCCGCTCATGGGCGGCGATCAGCGCGTCGACGACGGCTCGCGGCGGGTCCTCACGGTCGGGGAACCGGTAGCCCGGCACGAACACGATGTCGGCCCAGGCGAGCGCGTCGAGCCCGTCGGCGACGTGGTACGCCAGCCCGTCACCGCCGGTCACGAGTCCGGGTGCCGCCCCGCACACCCGCACCTCGTACGGCATGCTCGCGCGGGTCGTGAACACCTGCGCGGGAATGCCGACATCAAGCGGCTTCGCGCCTTCGAGGACCAGGACGGCGACGCGGTGGAGGCGGGGGGTGGGCACGGGGAACAGCGTACGAGGGGTGCGGGGCGGGCCTGATCATCTGCGCGACGGTGCCGGGCGCGGGGCGAGCGGCCCACCGTGGAGCACCCGGCGGCGGACGTTGCCGACACCGCGCACGCCGGGCGGACCGTTGCGCGCGGGAAATGTCGAATGCGCCGCTCCTCGATCGACGTGAGGGTGACGGCAACACCTCCCAGTACTCCAGGAGCACCTCCTCATGACCGTAACCGCAGACATGGCCATCTCTCTCGACGGCTTCATCGCAGGCACCGACGTCGCCGTCGACAACCCGGGAGGCGACGGCGCCGAGCCGCTTTTCGAGTGGATCCACAACCTGGCGAGCTGGCGGCAGCGCCAGGGCATGACCGGCGGGGAGGAGAACCTCGACTCCGAGCTGATGCGCGAGTGGTTCGACGCCACCGGAGCGGTGGTCATGGGCCGAATGATGTACGACACGGGTGAGGAGTTCTGGGGTGACAACCCGCCGTTCCGGACCCCGGTCTTCGTGCTCACCCACCGCCCCCGGCCGACCCTGGTGAAGGAGGGCGGCACCACCTTCACCTTCGTCACCGACGGCATCCACAGCGCCCTCGACCGGGCGAAGGCCGCCGCCGGCGGCAGGAACGTCGACATCGCGGGCGGGGCGAGCACGGTGCAGCAGTACCTGGGAGAGGGGCTCATCGACGAGCTGCAGCTGCACGTCGTGCCCGCGCTCCTCGGAGCCGGGCTGCGGCTCTTCGAGGGGCTCGGTGCCCTGCGGTGCAACGTCGAGCCGGTCCGCGTGGTCGACACGCCCCTCGCCACCCACCTGAAGTACCGCCTGGTGAGGTGACTTACTCGCCCGGGTAGCGGACTCCGATGCTCGCGCGTACGGCGTCCAGGGTCGCCATGACCGCGAGCGTGCCGTCCAGCGGGACGTACGGCGACTCGGTGAGGCCGGCGCGCAGGCAGCGGGCCACCTCCAGAGCCTCGTGGGTGTAGCCGTTGCCCGGGGATTCCGGCAGGCGGACCTCCTCGGCCTTGTGGCCCTGGCGGTGCAGGACGAAGCCGCCTGCGTGGAAGAAGTCGCGGGCGAACTCGATGCGGCCGAGGGTGCCGTTGACCGAGGCGTGCTGTGCCGTCTGGGTGCCCAGGGAGCAGGAGAGCACCGCGACGGCTCCGCTGTCGTAGCCGAGGAGGATGCCGGTGTTGTCGTCGACTCCTTGCGGGTTCAGGTGCGCCCAGGCCGAGACGGCGTCGGGGGCGCCCAGCAGGAGGTGGGCGAAGGAGACGGGGTAGACGCCGAGGTCGAGCACGGCGCCGCCGCCCTGGGCCGGGTCGTGCAGGCGGTGCGCGGCGTCGTAGGGCAGGGCGATGCTGAAGTCGGCGTGGACGGAGCGGACTTCACCGATCGCACCGTCGGCGATCAGCTCCCGCATCCGCAGCACGGCGGGGTTGACGTAGGTCCACATCGCCTCCATCAGGAAGACGTTCCGCTTACGGGCGATCGTCACCAGGTCCTGCGCCTGGGCGAAGTTGAGGGTGAGCGGCTTCTCGCACAGCACCGCCTTCCCGGCCTCCAGACAGAGCGCGGCCGCCGCCCGGTGGGCCGAGTGCGGGGTGGCGATGTACACGACGTCCACTTCGGGATCCACGGCCAGGTCCTGCCAGCTGCCGTGGGCCCGGGCCATGCCGTGCCGGTCGGCGAATCTGTGGGCGGCATCGGCGCTGCGGGAGCCGACGGCGACGAGTTCGGCGTCGTCGGGGATCAGACGCAGATCCTCGGCGAAGGTGTGGGCGATGCCGCCGGTGGCGAGGACACCCCAGCGGACGGGGCGTGTTCCTGTCATGGGCTCGGGCCCTTCCGTAGTGCATGGGTACGTGGTTGCCGTTGTACGTCAGTACGTGGCTGCTCTGCGCCCACTTGCCGAATCCGGCGGTGAGGCCGACCCCACCGCCCCCGGCGTCAACGCCGTCGCGTGCGGACCGGCTCGCCCACGGCATACACGTGGTCGTGCCGGACCGGGAGGCGAAGCCAACCCCGTATGTCCGCGCGCTCGGCCCGCACGTGCGGAGCATCGAGGTGATCTCGAGCGGACGGGCCGGCTCGGTGGCGGTGGGGGGACCGGGTCGATCATGTCGTCGACGTCAGTGACGAGCTGGAGGTACCCGGAGGTCCTGCTGCGGCCGGACGGTCATGTGGCGTGGGTCGGTGAGGATCAGCGGGATGTCGTCAGCCGGCTGCCCCGGTGGTTCGGTGTGGCCGTGCGGTGAGCGCGCGGCCGCCGTCGGGGTGCACGGAAGCGATCCCGCCCGGGGAAGGCTGGTGCTACGGCCCTTCCTGGTCCATCCCGGCGGAGATCCTTTCCGCCGCCACGGTCAGAGCCGACACGATGTCCTTCACCCGGTCCGCCGAGTACCGCACGCTCGGCATGGACACGGACACGGCCGCGATCGTGGCACCGGTCGTGTCGGTCACTCCGCGCCCGAGGGCGACGAGCCCTCGTTCGGAACGTTCGAGGTTGACGGCGACGCCGCTGCTGCGGACGGCTCTGAGTTCGGCGCGCAGTTCTGCCAGGTCGGGGAGCTCCTCGGACCCGTCGGTGGGGGCGTGGGCGTACAGCGCGGTCAGTTCGTCGTCGGCGAGCGCGGCGAGCATGATCAGGCCGCCGGTGACCTGGTGGGCGGGGAAGACCATGCCCTCGCGCTTGCCGACCCGCAGGGCCTGCGTGCATTCGACGGAGGCGATGAAGCGGACGGTGCGGCCGGTGCGGATGCTGACGTTGGCGGTCTCGTCGAGGGTGTCGACCAGGGCCCGCAGCGGGCCCAGGGCGGCGGAGCGGAGGGCGCCCACATTCGACTGGGCCTTGGCGGCGATCTCCAGGACGGGTCCGGCGCGGTAGCTGCGGTCCTCGTTCTGCACCGCGAAGTCGCGGTAGACCAGCGTCGACAGCAGACGGTGGGCGCTGGAGCGGGCGATGTCGAGCCGCCGGGCCGCCTCGGAGACCGTGATGGGCCCCTCGACCTGCAGAATCACCGCCAGTTGCAGCGCATGGTCCACGCTGGTCACGCCGTACGCCGGCGGGTTCTTCATCGACTTGGCCATGACCGTCGCCTCTCCATGTTTGTTCCGCAGGACAGAATCTACTGTTCCGATGGGAGTGCCGCGGCGCACGGTGAGGGCATGACCGACCAAGACGACGTCGTCTCCCCCGTCTCGCTCACCGCCGAGGACCGGCCGGACCAGCCGCCGGTCACTCCCGAGCTGGAGGAGCTCTACCGGGGCTTCGAGAAGGCCCTCCTGGTGCCGCTGTGGACCCGGATCGGCGACCTGATGCCTGCGCACCCCCGGTCGAAGGCGCAGCCGCACCTGTGGGAGTGGCAGACGCTGCTCGACCTGGCGGGCCGCTCCGGTGACCTGGTGCCGGTGGGCCGCGGCGGCGAGCGGCGCGCGATCGCGCTGGCCAACCCCAGCCTGGGCGGCCGGCCGTACGCCACCCCGACCCTCTGGGCGGCCATCCAGTACCTGATGCCGGGCGAGGACGCGCCCGAGCACCGGCACACCCAGAACGCCTTCCGGTTCGTGGTGGAGGGCGAGGGCGTGTGGACGGTGGTGGAGCGCGACCCGGTGCCGATGCGACGCGGTGACTTCCTGCCGCAGGCCGGCATGAACTGGCACGCCCACCACAACTCGGCCGACCGGCCCATGGCGTGGATCGACGGCCTGGACATCCCCTTCCAGTACGGCATCGAGGCGCAGTTCTTCGACTTCGGCCGGGACGTGCTGTCCGCGGAGGAGCACGCGACGCCCGACCGCTCGCGCTCCCAGCGGCTGTGGGGGCACCCGGGGCTGGCGCCGGTCTCGCAGCTCGGCCGCCAGGAGGGCACTCCCCTGCTGTGCTACCGCTGGGCGGACACCGACGCCGCACTGACCGACCAGCTGGAGCTGGAGCGCGCGGGCCACCCCGGCACCGTCGGGCCCGGTCACGCGCAGGTGCGCTACACCAACCCGACCACCGCAGGGGATGTGCTGCCGACCATCCGCGCGCAGTTCCACCGCATCGTCAGCGGTGCCGAGACCGCGCCGCGGCGGGAGACGGGTTCGTCGGTCTACCAGGTGTTCGACGGCTCCGGCCGGGTCGGCGTGGGTGACTTCTCCTGGTCGGTCACCCGCGGCGACCTGTTCGTCGTCCCGTCGTGGCAGTCCCTGTCGATCCGGTCCGAGGCGTCGCCGTCCGACTCGGATTCCGGCGCGCTCGACCTGTTCCAGTTCAGCGACGCCCCCCTGTTCACCAAGCTCAACCTGTTCCGCACCCACATCGAGGAGAACGCGTGAAGCTCGCCACCATCCGTCTCGGGGACCGCACCACGGCGGTTCGCGTCGAGGGGGACACCCTCATCGATCTCGGTCTGCCGGACGTCGGTGCCGTTCTGGCATCGGCCGGTGGTCTGGAGGCCGCGAGGGCGGCCGACGGTCAGCGGTACGCGGGCGACGGCGCCGCGTTCGCGCCACTCGTCCCCCGTCCCACCAAGGTGGTCTGCGTCGGCCTCAACTACCGTAATCACATCAAGGAGATGGGCCGGGACCTGCCCGAATACCCCACGCTTTTCTGCAAGTTCGCCGACACTCTCGTCGGCGCCCACGACGACGTGCGGCGTCCGGTGGAGACCGAGCAGTTCGACTGGGAGGCCGAACTCGCCGTGGTCGTCGGCCGCCAGGTCCGGCGCGCGAGCCAGAGCGAGGCCGAGGCGGCCATCGCCGGGTTCACCGTCCTCAACGACGTCACCTGCCGCGACTGGCAGTTCCGCACCCGCGAGTGGCTGCAGGGCAAGAACTGGGACTCCACCACACCGGTCGGCCCCTTCCTGGTCACCACCGACGAGGTCGGCGGCCCGCGCCCCGCGCTCGACATCCGCTGCGAGGTCAACGGGCAGGTCATGCAGCAGGACAACACCGGCGACCTGCTCTTCGACCCGGTCGACCTGGTCCGCTACGTCTCCACGATGATCCGGCTCAACCCCGGCGACATCATCGCCACCGGCACCCCCGGCGGCGTCGGCCACGCCCGCAAACCGCAGGTCTTCCTGCGCGAGGGCGACGCCGTCGTCACCGAGATCGAGGGCCTGGGCCGCCTCGAGAACCGCGTCGTCTCCGAGGGCGCCTGATGCGAACCCTTCACACGGCCCTGGCCTGGGTGAGCGAGGGCACGGCACTGTGCAGCAAGGCCGTCGCCGACCTCGACGAGGCTGCGTACAACGCGCCCTCGCTCCTGCCCGGCTGGACCCGCAAGCATGTCGTGGCCCACGTGGCCGCCAATGCCCGTGCCCTGCGCAACCTCATGCACTGGGCCCGCACGGGTGAGCCCACCCCGATGTACGCATCGCCCGAGCAGCGCCTGGCCGACATCGAGTCCGGGGCAGACCTGCCTGCCAGGTGGCTGACCGCCTGGTTCGAGGAGTCGGCGCAGCTGCTGACGTACGCCATGGCCGAGTTGGCGGAGGAGCAGTGGCGGGCGGAGGTGCTGACCGCCCAGGGGCGGACGGTGCCGGCGAGTGAGGTCCCGTGGATGCGCAGCAGGGAGGTCATGGTGCATGCCGTCGACCTCGGCACCGGTATCCAATTCGCCGACCTGCCCGAGGAGTTCCGCGCCGAACTGCGCCACGACATCGTCGCCAAGCGCGGCCGCGACGCCGTCCCCACGGTCCGGGGCGGCGATGCCGACCTGACCGCCTACCTGGCGGGCCGCCCGTACACCGGTGTGACGACCCCGGACGGCTCCCCCGCCCAACCGCTGACTCCGTGGCTGTGACCACGCCGGAGCAAGACATGAACACCACGCACCTTCACCGCCCCGACGTCCTGGTCATCGGCGGCGGAATCGGCGGCCTCTCGGCCGCCCTCGCCCTCACCCGTCAGGGCCTGCGCGTCCGCCTCTACGAACAGGCCGCCGAGTTCGGCGAGGTCGGCGCGGGCCTCCAGATCGCGCCCAACTGCACCCGGATCCTGGACGATTACGGGCTCCTGGACGAGGCCGTCCAACTCGGGGTCCTGCCCGAGCACGTGATCATGAAGGACGCGCTCGACGCCACCGAGCTGACCCGGGTCGACCTGAGGGACATGCAACGCCGCTACGGCTTCCCGTACATGGTCATCCACCGCAGCGACCTGCACGGTGTCCTGCTGCGCGGCTGCGAACGGGCGGGCGTGGAGCTGGTGACCCGTACGCGCTGCGAGTCCTACGAGAACGTCGAGGGCGGCGCCCGCGTCACCTTCGCCGACGGCCGTACCGACGAGGCCGAGGTCGTCATCGCCGCGGACGGCCTCCACTCGGTCGCCCGCACCCTGCTCGTCGACGACGAGCCCGTCAACTCGGCGTACGTCTCCTACCGCGGCACGGTCCCCTTCGCGCAGGTGCGCGCCAACGAGGTGCACGAGAAGGACGTCGTCCTGTACGTCGGACCGCACTGCCACTTCGTCCAGTACCCGCTGCGCGGCGGCCGGATGTTCAATCAGGTCGCGGTGTTCCGGTCACCGAAGGCCCTGGCCGGCGAGGACGACTGGGGCACACCGGACGAGCTGGACCGCGCCTTCGAGGGCACCTGCGAGCAGGTCCAGAAGGGGCTGCCCTTGATGTGGCGGGACCGCTGGTGGCGGATGCTCGACCGCGAGCCGCTCATGACGTGGGTCAGCGGGCGCGTCGCCCTGCTCGGCGACGCGGCCCATCCCCCGCTGCAGTACATGGCGCAGGGCGCGGTGATGGCCGTCGAGGACGGCTGGGTGCTGGCCCGGCACGTCGGCGCACAGCGCGCGAAGCGGTTCGCGGGCGGATCCGGGGTCGACTGGGGGACGGCACTCGACGCCTATGAGGCCGTACGCCCCGAGCACTGCCGCCGGGTGGTCCTCACCGCACGCACGTGGGGCGACCTGTGGCATCAGGTCGGGGCCGAGCGGGAGCAGCGCAACGCCGTGATGCGCTCGCGCGACACGTACGACTACTCCTTCATGGACTGGATCTACGGCCCCACGGCGCTGGCTCCGGACCAGGAACCGGAGATGTACCCGACGATCCCGCCGGCGTCCGTGGAGATCTGAACGGCTGGGACAGGAGCGTGGCCCGGCGTTCACCTGCGCCGCGAGGTGCGGCGCGGGGCGAGGCCGTCGAAGACGATGGCCAGCATCCGGTCTCGTACCTCTTCCTCGACGTGGGCGTGTGCGGAGGCTCGTGAGGTGGCAACGAGCAAGGCGTACACCTCGGGCAGTTCGACGTCGTTCCGGACGGCGCGGGCGCGCTGGGCCTGCTGTAGCAGCGCACCGACCGCTCGGCGCAGTCCGTCCGATGCCTGAGCGGCGTCGCTGCCGTGGTCACCGCCGGCCTCGAGCAGCGCCTCGGTGATGGCGATCTTGCCGGTCGCGTCGGCGACGAGGTGGCGGAAGAAGTCGAAGAACGCCGTACCCGGGTCCGTGGCGTGCAACAGCGTTTCGGCCTGCGCGCGCAGGCGGTCGAACCGCTGCACCAGTACGGATTCCAGGAGCGCCGCTTTGGTGGGGAAGTGACGGAACACCGTGGCGATCCCGACGTTGGCCAGGCGGGCCACCTCCTCGGTGGACGCGGATTCACCGCCCTTGCCGAAGACCTCTTCGGCGACATTCAGGATCCGCTCGCGGTTGCTCCGCGCGTCGGCGCGCTGCGGCCGTCTGCCGCCGGTCTCTCGGTTGCCTGGGATGCTCATCGCGCCTTCACTCATCTGCCGCTGTCCGAAGTCGCCACTCCGTATAATCGGAGTCAGCACTTCGGATAGTACTTCGACGCGACCGCATGCCGGCGCAGACGACAGGAGAGTGCCGATGACCGAAGTCCTCAGCCCGCGAGAGGTTTTCCTCGCGCTCGTGAACGGTGTTGCGGAGGGCCGCTGGAAGGACCTGCCCGACCTGTATGCGGAACAGACCCATGTCGTGCACCCTTTCGACCCGCTCCGCGCTGCGGCACTCCGCACCCGCGACGAACTGCGCGAACACTTCAGGCCAACCGGTGCCGGCCCCCGGCTGCACCGTCGGGCGACCAACATCACGATCCATGAGACGACCGACCCCGAGATCATCGTCGCCGAGTTCGAGTACCAGGGAACCGTCGAAGACACCGGAGAGCCCTTCGCGCTGCCCGGCATCTTCGTCCTTCGGGTGCGCGACGGCGAGATCATCAGCTCCCGCGACTACTTCGACCATGTCACCGCTGCCCGAATCCGCGGGCAGCTCGACTCACTTGTCGCAGCCGTGCAGAAGGGTGGCGACGCTTCGGCGTGAGCGCGCTGCACAAAGCCGTGAGCTGGGCATCTCCACGGCCTGACCGGGGTGTTGAGGGGGCGAACGGGCAACAGGCCGCGCACGAGGGGGATTTGGCCGACCTGCGACCCCCGACCCCTGAGGGGCCGATGTGGTGCGATCACTACCATGAGAGCCCAAGACAACCATTCGACCGGCTCGTTGGATGCGTGCCGGTCGGGGTCGCCGGCGCCAGGGACCGCTCCCCGGGCTGTGGTGATCTTCCTACCCAGGAGGACCTCCCGCATGTTCCGACGTATTGGCAACACGGTCGTCCGACATCCCGTCTGGACGATCGTGGCATGGCTGATCGCGGCGGTGGCGATCGTCGCCACCGCGCCGAGCCTGCCCTCGAACAGTGACGAGAGCAGCTTTCTGCCGAAGAGTTACGAGTCGATCAAAGCGGCGGATCTCCAGGAAAGGGCGTTCCCCAGCGCCTTCACCCCGTCCGCGATCGCGCTGTACCAGCGCACCGACGGCGGCAGGCTGACCGCCGAGGACAAGCAGGACGTCGCCCGGATCACCACCGAACTGGGCAAGAAGCACATCGACCAGGTGCAGAAGGTCGTCCCCGGCCAGCCGTCCAAGGACGGCAGGTACGACCTGACCCTGGTCCAGATGGACAGCAAGAACGCCGGCCAGCCCAAACAGGCCGACGCGGCCAAGGTGTTACGCGAGGACGTCAAGGCGCTGGCCAAGGGCACGCATCTTGACGTCAAGCTCGGCGGCTCCGCCGCGCAGGCCCTCGACCAGCAGGATTCGTCCAAACGCGGTCAGGCTCTGATCGGCATCGGCACCTTCGTGATCATTCTGGTGACCCTGCTGATCATCTTCCGGGCGCCGATCCTGGCCGTACTCCCCCTGGTCCTGATCGGCCTGGTCTCGGCGATCGCCAACGGACTGATCGCATACGCCACCAAGCTGTTCGGCCTGCAGGCCAACAGCTCGATCTCGTCGATCCTGATCGTCGTCCTGTTCGGCGTGGGCACGGACTACTTCCTGTTCCTGATGTTCCGTTACCGGGAACGCCTGCGCGCCGGCGACGAACCCAAGCAGGCCATGGTCAACGCGGTCGCCCGGGTCGGCGAGGCCATCGCCTCGGCCGCCGGGGCCGTCGTCATCGCCTTCCTCGCGCTGGCGCTGTCCACGCTGGGCTTCCTCAAGCAGATGGGTCCGGCGCTCGCCATCGCGGTCGCCGCCACCCTGGTCGCGGGCCTGACCCTGATCCCGGCCGTGGTCTCGCTCATCGGGCCGAAGGTCTTCTGGCCCTCGAAGTCATGGCAGCGCGAGCCGGACAACGCCCGGTTCGCCGCCCTCGGCCGGGGCGTGCAGCGCCGCCCGGCGCTCACCGCGGTGGCATCCGGCCTGGTCCTGATCGCGCTGACGCTCGGGACGTTCGGCTACAAGGCCACCTTCGACCTGGCCTCGGGCTCGATGCCCAAGACCAAGGAGTCCATGGTCGTCCAGGACGAGATGCAGAAGGCGTACTCGGCGGGCGCGGCCGCCCCCACCGACGTCTATCTGTCCAGCACCGACGGCAAGCCGCTCGACAGGACCGGATTCACCGCGTACGCGTCGAAGCTCGGGGCCGTGGACGGTGTGGCGAACGCCCGGATGTCCCAGGTGAGCAAGGACGGCACGACCGCCGACTTCACCGTCACGCTCAAGTACGAGGCCTCGACGGACAAGGCGATCGACGCCGTGGGCAAGGTGCGCGACATCGCGCACGCCGACGCTCCCGAGGGCACCGAAGCCCTCGTCGGCGGCATGTCCTCGATCTACAAGGACATCAACACCGCGGTCAACCACGACTACCGGACGGTCTTCCCCGTCGCCGCCGTCCTGATCATGGTCATCCTGGGGCTGCTGCTGCGCAGCGTGGTCGCCCCCTGGTATCTGATGGCCTCCGTGGGTCTGGGCTTCGGCGCGACCCTCGGCGCCACGGTGTGGATCTTCCAGGAGGGTCAGGGACACTCCGGGCTGATGTTCATGCTCCCGGTGATCATGTATCTCTTCGTGGTCGCCATCGGCACGGACTACAACATCCTCATGATCGCCCGGTTGCGCGAGGAGGCCCGGGAGGGCCGCGACCCGCGTGCGGCGGCCGGCATGGCGCTCCGGCACGCCGGGCCGACGGTGGCCGCCGCGGGCTTCATCCTGGCGGCGACCTTCGCCACGATGATGCTGGCGGGCAACGCGCTGCTCACGGAGATGGGATTCGCGGTCTCCTTCGGCATCGCGGTCGCGGCCTTCGTGATGGCGATGTTCTTCACCCCGAGCCTCACCGCGCTGATCGGCCATGCGGCGTGGTGGCCGGGCCACGGGGACCGTGCGGAGCCATCGGCGGACGCGGACACCGGATCCAACGGTTCCGACCGGGCCGCGGGACAGGACCGGAACTCGGTCGCACACGATCCTGCGGGACGCCGCAGCTAGCGGCGCGGAGGTGTGACAGGGCAAGTCTGCCGGGCCGCACGGCCCGGCAGACGCGCCCGCTTCTCCCTCAGGGGGTGCGACTCCGGGGGCACAGGGCGCGGCGAGAGTGACGAGCGGCTTGGGCAGTCGTCAACTCCCGTGGCCGGGAACCGCACCGATCCAGCGGTGATAGGCGTCCACGTCGACGTTGCTGCCGCACACGATGGTGACCACGTGGCGGCCGGCGAAGCGGTCACGGTCCTCGAGGACGGCCGCGATGCCGAGCGCGCCCGACGGTTCGACGACGAGGCCGGCGTAATCGAAAAGCATCCGCATACCGGCGATGATCGACGCCTCCTGGACCAGGACGGCGTCGTCGGCGACCAGCAGGAGGTCGTCCAGGACGGCCGGGATGGGAAACCGGCCGGCGACGCCGTCAGCAATGGTGTCGGTCGAGTCGGTGGTGACGACGCGCCCACTGCGCCACGACCGGGTCATCGCCGGTGCGCCCAGCGGCTGGACGCAGATCACCTCGGCTGCGGGCGCGAGGGCCTTCACCACATGTCCCACACCGGTGGCCAGTGCCCCGCCGCCGAGAGCAATCAGCACGGCGTCGAACGAGGGCATCGCGTCCACCAGTTCCAGGCCGATGGTCGCCGCGCCCTCGCAGGTCTCGAGATCCAGGCTGTCTTCGAGCAGCCGGATGCCGTCGTGGCGCGCGATGGCTGCCGCCCGCTCGCGGGCCAACTCGTGGTCGCCGTCCACCAGTTCCAGTGTGGCGCCCAAGGCGCGGATGCGATCGAGCTTGGCCGGGGTCGCGAAGCGGGAGGCCACGACGGTGACGTCGAGCCCGCGGCCGCGGCCGGACCAGGCAAGGGCCTGGCCGAGGTTGCCCGCGCTGGCGCACACCACACCGCGCGAGCCCTGATCGGCGAGCAGGCCCGCGACCAGCTCGGTGCCGCGGGCCTTGAAGCTGCGCACCGGGTTCGCCGTTTCGAGTTTGATGCTCACCGTGCAGCCGAGGCCGGGCTCCAGTGCCTCGCAGCGGTACAGCGGAGTGTCGAGAAAAACGGGGTCGATCACCCGACGGGCCGCCCTGATCCGAGCAGTGTCGAGGCGCGTCTCCTGCATGACACGGCAGCGTAGCGGCGCCGTTGTGCTCGCCGCCGTGAACGGCGGTTTCCTAGGTGGTGACCGGTCGGCGCAAGGCCTGCCCCAGCGCCAGCACACTCAGACCGAACATCAAGACCCCCAGGGGGAGATGGACCGACGGGACGTGCGCGATGCCGAGCACGACCTGGACCGAGGCGAGTACGAGGAAACCCGACGCGTGCCAGATGGGCCGGGGCGAGCCGCCGCCGGGCTTCCACGCCAGCACCGCCGCAAGCACGTACAGCATCGACGCCCCGTACATCACACGGGCTCCGGCACTGTGCAGCGTTTCTCCGTAGGACGAGGTCAGCAGCAGTCCGGCGGAGACCGCCTGAAGGAAGATGGTCAGGGTCTGCAGGGCGATCGCGATCTTCAGGAACGAGGAGCCTCGGTGTGCGTTCGCCGTCGCCGTCACCTCAGTGGCCATGTCACAGTCCCCTTTTCCGCCCTCGGGCAGTAGATCGATAAGGTCTCACCAGCCCGACGAAGCGGGCCGGCGGAAGGTAAGGCGGGGGGCGGCCGGAAGCATGGGGAGTGCGGGGAGCAGCGCAGATGAGATAGCCGGCGAGCGACGCCAACTGATCAATGTCGCTTACCGGTTGCTCGGTTCGGTGACCGAGGCCGAGGACGCCGTCCAGGATGCCTACGCACGCTGGTACGGGCTGCCACGAAGCCGGCAGGAGGAGATCCTGTCCCCCGGCGCCTGGCTGACGACGGTGACCGGCCGCATCTGCCTGGACCTGCTGGGCTCGGCGCGGTCCCGCCGTGAACGCTACGTCGGCGCGTGGCTGCCCGAGCCGCTGCCCGACCGCACCGAGTGGAACCACGTGGGCGGTGCCGCCCCCACCGGCCCCGCAGACCCCGCCGACCAGATCGTCCTGGACGAGTCGGTGACCATGGCCTTCCTCGTCGTCCTGGAGACGATGACGCCCGCCGAGCGGGTGGCGTTCGTCCTGCATGACGTCTTCCGATACCCGTTCGCCGAGATCGCCGACGTTCTCGGCCGGACCCCCGCGGCCTGCAAGCAGCTGGCGGCCTCCGCCCGGCGGCGGGTGAGCGTCGGGCGCGCTCCAGTGGCGGCGAGCGGCCGGGCCGACGTGGTGAGGCACGTCAAAGAGGCCTGGGAGACCAAGGACATCGCAGCGCTCGTCGGCCTCCTCGACCCGGCCGCAGTGATGACCGCCGACGGCGGCGGCCTGGTCGGCACCGTTCTGCGCCCGGTCGAGGGCGGCGCGCGCATCGCCCAGTACATGGTCGCCATTGCCGACAAGGCTCCGGGGCTCGAACTCCTGGAGCGGTCGGTCAACGGTGCACCGGGCCTGGTGGCCCAG
Source organism: Streptomyces sp. TLI_185 (assembly GCF_003814765.1). Lineage (NCBI taxonomy): Bacteria > Bacillati > Actinomycetota > Actinomycetes > Kitasatosporales > Streptomycetaceae > Streptomyces > Streptomyces sp. TLI_185. The sequence goes on along the minus strand of NZ_RKRB01000001.1, from coordinate 9,313,600 downwards.
CGTGCCGGCGTCGTCATGACCGTGGCCTCGTTCGACGTCTCCGACGGGCGCGTCACCCGGATCTGGGCGATCCGCAATCCGGAGAAGCTGCGGCCGTGGGCGCGGGAAGGCTAGCCGGCCTCCCTCTGCAGAACGTGCAGTCGCCGCAGCGATGCTTCGTGGATGTCGTTACCGACCTCCCAGCGGATCCACAGGCGGGGCCAGTGCAGCTCGGCGAACTCGCGGTCCACGGCCCACCGTTGGGCGCCCAGGCGGATCGGCGGTTGATGCCGCGGCGGGCGAGCCGAAGTTCTAGGAGGAGTGTGCGGTTTGCCGCGCCCGCAGGGCCAGGTCGAGGGCGTCGTCCGCGACGGCTTCCCAGCCGTCGTGGAAGGCGGTGCCGTGGTCTCGGCCCGGGTACTCGCGGTATTCGGTGGGCGCGGCAGAGCGGCGGTGGGTCTCGCGGACGACAGCCGCCGGCACGATGTGGTGCGGACGACCGCGTCGGCGACGGGGCACTGCCGCAGGGGGTCCAGGACCAATCCGCCCCGTGATCCACGCGGCCCGTCAACGAGGGTGCAGGTGACGATAATCGGTTGTCTGTCCGTGAGGGTGGTGGATGCAATGTGCGGCATGATCACCCAGGTGCGCCCGCCGCGGCGAGACGATACGAACGCGTATTACCGGGCTTTGCCACTCTGCGATCCGGGCCGCCTGCAGCCGCATCGCCGCTCGGGAGAGGCCGCCGCATGAATACGCCACTCTCGCCACCCGGATCGGCGCGGACCGAAGGATCCTCCGTCCGGATCGGCGCTCTCGTTCCGCTGACCAGGCCCGGCTGGGTCGAGGCAGGTCGACACTTGCTCGCCGGGCTCGAGTTGGCCGTCCGCGACGTGAATGACGCCGGTGGGATCGGCGGAAGGCCACTCGAGCTGGTGGTCCGGGACACTGCGGCTGATCCGCACAGGGCCGCGGCGGCCGTGGACGAACTGGCCGGCCTGGGCGTGGCCGCCCTGGCGGGTGAGTATCACAGCGTCGTCGCTCGCGCCGCTGCCGCCAGGGCCGACGCCCTCGGCCTGCCGTACCTCTGCTCGTCAGCGGTTCTCGACGCGCTCACCGAACAGCCGACGCAATGGGTCGCGCGCCTCTCCCCACAGCAGTCGCGCGGCTGGCGGACCTACGCGGACTTCCTTCTCGGCGCGGGCCACAGTCGTGTCGCCGTGGCAACCCAGCCGAGTGTCTACTGGGCAACCGGGACCCGCATTCTGCGCGAGTATCTCGCTGCCCGCGGCGGCACCGTCATCGAGCTGGACATGAGCGCGCTCACCCCGGCGGCCGTGTGCGACGAACTCGTCGACCATCGTGTGACTGCCCTCCTTCTTCTTGTCGGCCACCCGGAGCCGGCCGTGCCCGTCGTCAAGGCCGTCCGCCGCGACCGGCGCCTCGCCGAGATCATGATGGGTGCTCCGGCCGGGCAACCCGAGTTCGCGGAATGGGCGACGCTGCTGGGCGACGACGGCACCGCGATCCCGTTCCTGCGCTACCTGCCCGACCGCCTCAGCCCCCTCGGCGCACGGGTCGCGACGGCCCTCCGTGAACGACTGGCCGAGGCGCCCTCCTTCGTCGCCTTCGAGGGCTACGACACGATCGCCGTCCTCTCCGACGTGCTGCGCTCGCACGGCGCGGACCGGGCGCGCACCGCCGAATGCTGGGCGCGCGTCGCAGTCGAGGGCACCCGCGGGCTGATCCGGTTCTCCCGCACGCCGGGCATCAGCGTGTGGCAATGGGCTGAGCCCCCCATCCAGGTCGTTGATCGGGATCCGGGGCAGCCTGATCGCTTTCGGGTCCTGCACACCGGCTGAGGGGGCATCAAGGCAGGATCTCGATGTACCCGTCGGTTCCGTGCACGCGGATCCGCTGCCCGTCCCGGATCAGCCGGGTGGCCTGCTCCACGCCGACGACGGCCGGCAAGCCGTACTCGCGGGCGATCACTGCGCCATGGGTCATCAGGCCGCCCACCTCCGTCACCAGGCCCGCGATTCCGACGAACAGCGGTGACCAGCTGGGGTCCGTGAAGGGTGTGACCAGGATGTCGCCCGCTTCGAGCTCGGCCTGCGCCATGTCAAGGATGACGCGGGCCCTTCCCTCGACGGTCCCGGCGGAAACCGGCAGGCCGATCAGGGCGCCGGCCGGCACATCGTCGCGCCGGTACGCCCCGGTGACGGCCTCACCGTCCGAGGTGAGCACGCGGGGCGGTGTGAGCGCTTGATACGACCGGAAGGCGTCCCTGCGCTGCTGGATGAGCCGGTCATCCACCTGGTGCGAGCGCACGACCTCGTGGAGTTCCTGGAACGTGAGGTAGAAGATGTCCTCCTTCTCAGGGAGCACACCTGCCTGCACGAGCCGCTCGGCCTCCGCCAGCAGGGCCTGCTTGTAGACGAAGTAGCGGCTGATGATGCCGTACTTCGGGTACTCCCGGTACCCGATGAAGGCTCGGACCTGGTCGATCATCCGCTTGGTCTCGTCGGCTTTCCGGTCCCCGTCCGGCAGGGCCCGCAAGCGGGACAGCACGTCCTGTTCCTTCTGCTGCGCCTTGTGCCGCCCCTGCTCGAACCGCCGCTCGGCGGCACCCGGTTCGAAGTTCCGGACGTTGTCGAGGATCACGGGCACGAGCGTGCTGGGGCGCTCGCGCCAACGCGGCCTCGTGATGTCGATCTCGCCGACACAGCGCATGCCGTACCGGTCGAGGTAGGCCTCGATGGCATCGCGCGCTTCGGCCCCGCCCGTGAGTTTCCCCAGATCGTCCAGGAAGCCCTCGTCCTCGACGCCCTGCAGGAACGCCACCACCTCCGGATACGGGCGGATCACATCGGCGACGTCGAGCAGCTCCAGTCCCATCTCCGAGGTGACGTTGTCGGGGGCGGACAGCGTGAGCGTGTCGGCTGCGTTCTTCTCGCCCAGCCATTCCTCCAGCCTGTCGTTGAGCCACCACGTGGCCTCCATCCCCGCCATGATCGCCTGCATGTTCAGCGGATCCCTGAGGACTCGTTTGTGCTCCTCGAAGGCCTCCAGCAGGAAGTCGAACAGCGCCGGTCCGGTCCTGGTCCGGATGTCGCGCTCCAGGGCGGCGACGGACGCCCGGCTGCGCTCGATCAGCTCGCCGACGATGGCCGGATCGGCCTCGGCCGGAACGGACGCGCCGCCGGTCGGCGGCCCGACGGGACCCGCATCCGGGAGCGACGGGACGAAATCACCGCGTTCCAGGACGGTTTCCAGGGCGTCCCTGATCAGCGGATCGCCTCTGCCCACAAGCTCCAGGAAGCCGGCGCGGCTCGCGGGCGAGGCCAGGCGGCGGGTGGCGTCGACGAAGAGCCTCCCGCCGGCTTCGTGCATCGGCGCCATGGCCGTCAGCTGCCACACGGAGATGCCCAGGGGTTTCATGGGGTCGGTCATCATCTGCTGATGGCCGACGGAGAGGTAGACGTGATTCTCCTCGTCGCCGCTCTCGGGGACGGGGAACAGCGTGGTGATCGGCCGGCTCTGGACGATCTGGAATCCCTCGTCGACCAGGCACCATTCGATGTCCTGCGGGCGGCCGAAGTGCGCCTCGATCCGCCGCCCGAGCCGCACGAGTTGTACGACCTGCGCATCCGTCAGCGCCGGCTGCTGCTGCCGTTGGGAGTCGACCGCGACTTCCTGCGTACCGCCGGCCGGCAGGGCGTGAACGGCACGCTGTTTTGCGGCGATCGACCTGGTGACGACTTCGCCGTCCCGCACCTTGAAGACGTCCGGGTTCACCAGGCCGGAGACCAGGGCCTCGCCGAGGCCGAAGCCGGCGTCCACGGTGGCGACCTTCCGGTTGCCCGTGACCGGGTCGGCCGTGAACAGGATGCCCGCGGCATGCGGGAAGACCATCCGCTGCACGACTACGGCCATGTGGACCGTCCGGTGGTCGATGCCGTTCCGCTGACGGTAGGTCACGGCCCGCTCGGTGAAGAGGGAGGCCCAGCACCGGCTGACGTGCTGCAGGATCGCCGTCGGCCCCATGACGTTCAGATACGTGTCCTGCTGGCCGGCGAACGAGGCCGTCGGCAGGTCTTCCGCCGTCGCGCTGGATCGGACGGCGTAGGCTGCCTGCTCGCCGAGCCGGCCGAGTGCACGGGTGATCGCCGCCGCGAGATCGGCCGGGATGGCAATCTCCTCGACGGTCCGGCGGATCTCCGCGCTCAGCGTGCGGATCGTCTCCCGGTCGTCCGGGTTCAGGCGCGACAGCTGATCGAGCCGATCGTCGATCGACGGCGCCTCCGCCATGATCCGGCGGAACGCGTGGGTCGTCACGCAGAACCCGCGCGGCACGCGGATGCCTTCGATCCGCGACAGCCCGCCCAAGTGCGCGCCCTTGCCGCCGACAACCGCGACCTGCGTCTCGTCAACGTCTTGAAGGTCCAGCACGAACTGCTCGGTCACTGCGATACCTCCGAGGCAGCCGTGCTCCGTTGCGTCCTCATCCCTGATTCCCCCATATCCGCAGGTGGTGCAACCGGCCGACGATTCTGCACCGCGACCGGGGCCTTGCGGCAAGCCCCCCGGTGCGCTATAAGTTGAGAGTGGCAAGGAGAGATCTCTCCTTGCCTTTGTTTTTTGACGCAACGCTTCCAGGACTCCTCGCCGGGGCCCACGCCGAACACCTCGTCGTCCCCGCCGAGTCGGTGGTCCGCACCCCGGCCGGCCTCACCGGCATCCGGGCCGCCAGCCGGCCAATGAACGGCCTGACCGCCCGTATGGCCCTGGACCTGCTCGAATTTCCTGCCCGGCGAACCTGGGCGCCGACGTCGTCGTAGCTCGCGGAGACGACTTGGCGGAGCTGGTGCGCTGGGAGCAGCCCAACGGCGTCGACGGTGCAAGGCGTCCGGGTACACGACGCGCGCGGCATCGTGACCCTGACGACGTTCGTGCCGCAGTACGCACGGGGACACGCCAAGCTCGACCCGCTTGCGGCAGCTGGCCGAGGAAGGCCGGCTCACCCCGCGAGTCGCGCAGATCCTCCCGCCGAACAGGCCCCCGAGGCACACCGGTTGCTGGAGGCGTGCGGCCTCCGCGGACGCGTGGTCCTCACCTTGTCACCCGACGGTGAAAAGTCCGCACCGACCCGGCCGGCTCAGCGCACCCGGTGTCCGAGCCGGGCGAGGCCGATGGCGACGTTGGACTCGGCTCCTGCGACGGAAAGTCCGAGGTCTCCGCCCAGTCGCAGGGGGCTGTGGGCCCGCAGGGCGGCCATCGTCTCGCCGAGGGTGACCACCTCGGGCGCCGACTGGCCGGCCGACGGGGTCATGCGGTCTCCCCGGTGACCGCGGCGCGGAACGCCGCGGCCCGGCTGCGGAGTTGACCGAGGTCACCGCCGTCGGCGGCGTCCCCGATCAGAGGTGAACCGACGCCGACGGCCGTCGCACCCCGGTCCAGGTAGTCGCGGGCGGCGGACGCGTCGACCCCTCCGACGGGCACGAACGGCACCTCGGGAAAGGGGCCCCTCAGTGCGGCGAGGTAGTCGGGTCCGCCGACTGAGGCGGGAAGGAGCTTGATCGCGCAGGCGCCCCGGGCGAGGGCGAGTTCGATCTCGCTCGGCGTCAGTGCTCCCGTCAGCACGGGTACGCCGCACGAGTCCGGCCCGTCGACCAGTGCCGGCGTCACGAGGTAGGACGCATCGGCGTCCACGGCGCGGGCGGCGTCCTCGGCCCAGCGCACGGTCCCGGCGCCGACCAGCGCGTCGGGGCCCAGTTCGGCGCGCGCCTGCCTGATCACCGTCAGGGGGTCAATGGTGGTCAGCGAGAGCTCGACGGCGGCGATGCCCTCCTCGGCGAGGGTGGCCTTGGTGCGCAGGGGCCGCGGCGGGCTCCTTGCCGCGGACGATCGCCAACAGGCGGTGGGCTCGGAGCGATTCCACCAAAGTCATGGGAGCGGGATCTCCTTGGACGTGAGATGCGGGGGTCTGACGCTCTGCCGCCATCCCGGCACGATGCGACATGCGACCGCTGCCTCGCGGCAGGCTTCACGGGGTCGTACCGACCTCCAACGCGAGCCGCCACCACCCTATGTGGCACAGGGACCAGGGCAGGATGCGACGGGTCACCGCACGCATCACAGCGAGCCGAAAGCGGCCCTGCGGCGGCGCAGACCCCGCCCGGTCAAGACCGCCCGCTGAGGGGCTGTACCGCCGGTTCGAGCAGCGACAATGTCCGCTGCTGCGCATCAAGGCCGACGCGGATGCCGACCGGCATCGGAAGGTTCGGGCCCGCATGTCCGAACTCGACGTTTCCCAGGACCGGGATGTCACGGTCCCCGAGGACGTCGAGGACCATCTCGGCGAGGGTCGGCGACGCGCCGGGCCCGCCGAGCCCGTCGATCGCGTGCGGGACGCCCACAACCATTCCGGAGATCCGATCGAGGATGCCGCAGTGCCGCAGCACCTGTAGGTAGCTCCACACATACGATGCCTGGCCGCCCGCCTCCTCCCAGAACAGCACCGCACCGTCGAACCGTTCGAGCGGCAGCGCGAAGGGCGTGGCCTGGGCCAGCACGATGCGATTGATCACCCCGCCGATCAGCCGGCCTTCGGTGCGGCCGGCACGCCAGCACTCCCACGACGGGGTGGCCGGCAGCGCACCGATCGCCTCGCCGCCGGTCAGCAGTGTCGAGTAGAGCCTTTCGAGTTCGGCTCGGCGGGCTGCGGGCGCGGCCTGCCAGTGACCGCCGAGTCCGGGAGTGGCCAGGTCGGCGTGGAATCCGACCAGACCCGTGCGCCCGTAGAGCACCAGGTGCAGCAGTGAAATGTCGCTGTAGCCGAGGATCGGCTTGGGGTCGGCCGCGATGGCCTCGACGTCGATCAGGTCGAGGTAACCGAGCACCGTCTGGCCGCCGTCATGCGCGATGACGGCGCGCACCTCGGAATCACGCAGCAGAGCATTGAACTCCTTGGCGATCTCCGCCGGGGTGGCCGCGCTCCACCACCGGTGCCGCCCTGCTTCGAGGAGCGGTGCCCGGCGCACACGGAATCCCATCCGCTCCAGCACCACCTCCGCCTGCTCGAGGTCGGGTTCGTAAGCGGCATGGAGCGGCCCGGACAGCGCCGCGATGACGACGAGATCTCCGGGCCTCAGGGCACGAGGGCGAAGCGGTTGAGGCAGTGCGGAACCGGTCACCGACGCAGTGTCCCAACACGCGCCACAACACGCTTCCCATTGTCCGATCGGGTCCTCCCCCCTCCAGGTCGGAAGGGGCCCGCCTTCAGTGGTCGAGCGGCTCGTAGTCGAACCAGTCGAAGTGAACGGAGCCGATCGAGGCGAACATTCCGAAGACGCGGCCGGTGAAGCCTCCGGCGACCTCCGTGGACAGGTATTTGCCGTCGAGTGAGGTGAGTTCGGCGAAGGTGCCGTCCGGTTCCTCGATGCCGATCGAGACGGTGTCGGGACCGGTGCGCGCGTCGTTCAGGGTCTCGACGGCGGCCACCTCGATGCGGAGGACCACGGGGCCGGGCGGTACCGTCCGGGACGCCACGACTGTGCTCAACGGGCCTATACGGGCGCGCACTTGCCCTTCACCGGCGACGGCCTCGATGTCGTAGTGGTGCTGCTCGTCGAGGCGTACGGCCAGGCCGCCGCGCCCCTCCCCCACGTCGACCAGGGACCGCACCCGGCAGGACAGATGCTGCTGCCGTCGGCCGACGAACGTCACGTCGGTGTCGTCGAGCGAGGCTCCGCGGGCGCGCAGGGTCAGCCAGCCGGTCCGTTCCTTGGTGGTGCAGTGCTCCGCGGGGCGATGGCGCAGTGAGATCCAGTGCGGGGCCAGTTCGGTCAGGTCGAAGTCGTCCCGGAGCGGCGTGACGGGGCCCGGCCGGAGCGGCCACGGTGGCGCGGGCGCCTCGAGGGACAGTTCGCCGACGACCGGCCAGTCGTCCACCCACGTCACCGGTGCCAGGAAGGTCTCGCGGCCCAGCACGTGCCAGCCCGGGGTGCCGCCGCCCGGGCGCACCCCGAGCAACACCATCCACCAGGAGCCGTCGGGCGCCTGGACCAGGTCGGCGTGGCCGGTGTTCTGGATGGGGTGGTCGGTGCCGCGGTGGGTGAGGATCGGGTTGGCCGGGCACGGCTCGAAGGGGCCGTAGGGCGTGCGGGCACGGGCGATCGAGACGCCGTGGCAGCGTTCGGTGCCGCCCTCGGCGATGAGGAGGTACCAGTAGCCGCCGATCCGGTACAGATGCGGTGCCTCGGGGGCTTTGGCGCCGGGCATGCCGGACCAGAGTTTCCGCGCAGGCCCGAACGCCTCCCCGGTGTAGGGGTCGAGGCGGACCTGGGACACTCCGGCGACGGTGCACCAGCAGGTGCCGTCCTCGTCCCAGGCGAGATCAGGGTCGATGCCGTGCACCCCGGGCAGCCGGACCGGCTCGGACCAGGGGCCTGCCGGGTCGGTGGCCGTGAACAGCAGGTTGCCGTCGCTGCTGACGTTGGTGACGATCAGCCAGAAGCGGCCGTCGTGGTGGCGCAGGGTGGGCGCGTAGATCCCGCCCGAGGAGCGCGAGTCCAGCGGCAGACGCAGTTGGCCGGGCCGGTCCAGCGCGTTGCCGATCTGGGTCCAGTGCACCAGGTCCCGGCTGTGGAAGAGGGGCACGCCGGGGAAGTACTCGAAGCTGGAGCAGGCGAGGTAGTAGTCCTCGCCCACCCGGCAGATGCTCGGATCGGGGTGAAAGCCGGGGATGACTGGGTTGTTGACGGTGGTGGTGCCCGTCTCGGGCCTGCTCGACACCCTGATCGAGTCCTTTCACTGGTTCACTGGTTCACGGGCTGCGGGTCGCTGGCTGCGCTCACCGGGCAGCGGTGCGCCGGCTCAGCCGTTGCGACGGAGTTGTACGACCACGATCGAGTAGGCCGGCACGGTCTGGCGGGTGGCGCTGCCGGTGGTGGAGGAGGCGATCGAGGTGGCGTTCTTCAGGTACGAGTACACGGTCGGGGTGGCCGAGGACGGTGTGAACCCGCTGTAGGACAGGGTGACCGTGGCGGCGTTCGCGGGGTCCTTGTTGATGAGCCGGACGCTCACGTCGCCGTTCGCCCGCCGCACGGCGTGCGCGGACACCAGCGACGTCGAACTGGCGGCCCGGACCAGCCGGTCGCCCGGCGCACCCAGCTTGGTGATCATCCGGGCGCCGTAGTAAGGCGGGAAGGGCGTGTTCAGCGGCGGTTCGCAGGAGGCGCCGCTGGAGAGGATTCCTCCGTCGTCGTAGTCGGTGGCGCCTTCCACGGTGGTCACACGGCTGCAGTCGGTGCCGTTGTGCAGGTCCCACCAGTCGAGGGTGAAGGCGCTGGCGTCCACCCGCACGAAGGCGACGATCGCAGCCGAAGCGGCCTCCGCCGGCGCGGTGGCGGCGGAGACGGAGCCCGCCGCGGCCAGCGGGATGGCCGCGACAAGCCCGATCAGGCGGGTGCGGTGCCTTTGGACCGGCCTGCGCATGTGCCCTCCAGCGCTGTGACGAGCGGGCGGGTGGACGGGAGACGCGCACCACGGTTCACGAGGCCGGACCACTTGGCAAGTGTCGTGACAGATATACGAAAGTTTCGAACCTTGGGAAGGGTCCTGCTTCTCGCGGGGTCCTACTTCAACGGAGCGGTGCTCCCCCGGACCGTCAGGGTCGTCGCGATCTCCAAGCCGGCCTGGGGAGCCTGCTCGCCGCGGCCGAGGGTGAGCGCCAGCTCGGTCGCCGCCACCGCCATCTCGGTCAGGGGCTGGTGGACGGTGGTCAGCGGGGGGTCCACCCAGGCCGCGACCGGGAGGTCGTCGAAACCGACCACGCTCAGATCGTCCGGGATGCGCAGGCCGGCCTCGCGCGCCGCCTGGTAGACACCGAGGGCCTGCAGGTCGTTGGCGGCGAAGATCGCCGTCGGGCGTTCGGGCAGGGCCAGCAGGGTGCGCGCCGCGTCGTAGCCGTCGTCGCGGGTGAGGCCGGCATGCACGACGATCTCCGGATCGACCGGGAGGCCCGCGGCGTGCATCGCCGAGCGGTATCCGTCCAGCCGGGCGGAGCAGCACAGCTGGCCCTCGGGGCCGCTGATCATCGCGATGCGCCGGTGGCCGAGTTCGGTGAGGTGGCGGGTCGCCGCGCGGCCGCCGGACCAGTTCGTGGCGCCCACGTACGGGACGTCGTCAGGCAGCTCCATGATCGGGTCGAAGACGACGAACGGGATGCCCTTCGCCGTCAGTTGCTCGCGTTCGGCCTCGGAGAGCTGCGCCACCGACAGCACGCAGTTGGGGCGCCGGGCGACCGTGTCGTCCCAGGTCGGCGCCGAACTGTCGTGCAGGCCGAACTCGGAGACCATGACGCCGACGCGGTGCCGGCGCGCCACCCGCTCCACACCCCGGATGATCTCGACCGCCCACATGTCCTTGAGCTCGCGGAACACCAGCTCGACGACATTGCTTCGGCCCGCTCCGGCTGGCTTGCGGTAGCCGTACCGGTTGATCAGCTCCTCGACCCGGGCACGCGTGTCCGCGGACACCCCCGACTTTCCGTTGAGCACCTTGGACACGGTCGGCACGGACACGCCCGCCGACTCGGCGATGTACGCGATCGTGACCGACTTGGGCGCGGCACGCTCCTCGCGCTCCCGATCCGCCGGTCCGTCTGCTGCGTTGTCCGCCAAGGTGGCCTTCCCGATCGTCGAACCGTTCGCGGCGGACGCGGGCCCGGCGCGAAAGCCGGTTGAACAGCCTCGTACAGGTGCTGCCGCGTCATTCTCGCATCTCGTACCGACGAACCTGTGGCCCCGGACACATCTACATGTTAATTTCTCCGCCGCTCACGGAGAAAGTTTTTATCGAATCCAGTTCACATTTTCCTGTGCGGTCCACACCCCGCATCGGAAGGTGCCGTGATGACGAGGAGACTGGTACCGAGACTCGCCGCGGTGCTCCTGCTGGCGATCGCCCTCCTGCCGCTGATGCCCGCAACCGCAGGAGCCGCCGATCCGCCTCCGGCCGGCTCCGCCACCGCCCGCAGTGCGGTCGCGGCCATGCAGCCCGGCTGGAACCTGGGCAACACCTACGACGCGATCCCCGACGAGACGTCCTGGGGCAACCCGCCCGTGACCAGGGCGCTGTTCAAGAAGATCAAGTCGCAGGGCTTCAGGAGCATAAGGCTGCCCGTCACCTGGGGTGTCCACCAGGGCGCCGCCCCGGACTACCCGATCGACCCGGCCTGGCTGGCGAAGGTGCGGCAGGTCGTCGACTGGGCGCTGGACGAAAACCTCTCCGTGCTGCTCAACATGCACCACGACTCGTGGATGTGGGTCAACAACCTCTCCACGGATCACGACGCCGTCCGTGCCCGCTACAGCGCCACCTGGACCCAGATCGCGGCGGCGTTCCGCGACGAGCCGTCCCGGTTGGCGTTCGAGAGCATCAACGAGCCGACGTTCAGCGGCACTTCGGGGGACGAGGAGAACTACCGGCTGCTGGCCGAGCCCAACACCGACTTCCACCGCATCGTGCGCGCCTCCGGCGGCCGCAACACCGACCGGCTGCTCGTCCTGCCCACTCTCTACACCAATGCCGACCAGGGCTGGCTCGATGCGGTGGCCGCCGGCCTCACCGCCCTGCACGACCCCATGGTGGCCACGACCGTCCACTTCTACGGCTGGTGGCCGTTCAGCGTGAACATCGCCGGCTACACCCGGTTCGACGCGACCGCCCAGAAGGACCTCACGGACTCCTTCGACCGCGTTCATGACACCTTCCTCGTCCACGGCATCCTGGTCACCATCGGCTAGTACGCCATGCTCGCCTACGACCACAACCGCCCCGGCATCATCGAGCGGGGCGAGCAGCGCAAGTACTTCGAGTTCCTGGGCAACTACGCCCGCCGGCAGAGGCTCACCACGATGCTGTGGGACGCCGGGCAGTTCCTGAAAACCGGACCACGCTGCAATGGCGGGCCCCGGAGCTGTTCGCCCAGATCAAGTCGAGCTGGAGCACTCGCTCGGGCACCGCCTCCAGCGACCTGGTGTTCCTGCCGAAGTCGGGTGACATCACCGCCCAGAGCCTCACCCTCAACTTGAACGGCACGGACTTCCAGGGCCTGCGGTACGGCTCCCGCAACCTGCTCAAGGGCAGGGACTACACCGTCTCCGGCAAGCAGCTCACGCTGACGCCCGCCGCACTCACCGAGCTCGCCGGCGACCGCACCTACGGGACCAACGCAGCACTGCAGGCCGGGTTTTCGCGAGGCGTCCCGTGGCGGATCGACGTGATCACGTACGACACCCCGGTCCTGTCCAGCGCTTTCCGGAGACACCGGCGGCCTGACGATCCCCACCCGGTTCCGGGGTGACCAACTGGCCACGATGGAGGCCACCTACGACGACGGAGGCAACGCCGGCCCGGCGAGCTGGACCCCCTATCAGCAGTGGGACACGGCCTTCACGGCGTACACCGGCGACTCCATCAAGCTGACCTCCGAGTTCGTCAACTCCCTCAAGGACGACTCCCGCGTCTCACTCACCTTCCACTTCTAAAGCGGCGCCAAGGTGATCTACCACGTCACCAAGACGGGCAACTCGGTGACCGGCACGACCGGCTGACCCCAGGGACCTGCGCCCACTTCAGGGCAGGCACTCGGCACGGACCGGCCGTGCCGAGTGCCTCTGCGCGAGGCCCCCGTCAGCGCAGGCCGTGCTCCAGCCGCTCCGCCACCAGCTTCACGAAACGCGCGGGCTCCTTGGGCTGGCCGCCCTCCGCGAGGACGGCAAGACCGTGCAACAGCTCCGCCGTCTCCACGAGTTCGGTGCGGTCCTCGCGCTCCTGGTACGCCTGGTTCAGGCCCTGCACGAGCGGATGCGCGGGGTTGAGCTCGAGGATCCGCTTGGCGGACGGGACCTCCTGGCCCATGGCCCGGTACATGTTCTCCAGCGCCGGAGTCAGGTCGTGGGCGTCGGAGACGACACAGGCCGGGGAGACGGTCAGACGCGTCGACAGGCGGACGTCCTTCACGTCGTCCGCCAGCTGCTCCTTCAGCCAGCCCAGCAGAGCGGCGTAGGCCTCCGTCTGCTTCTCCCGCTCGGCCTCGGCCTGTTCGTCGCCCTGGACGTCGAGGTCGATCTCGCCCTTGGCGACGGACCGCAGCGTCCTGCCCTCGAACTCGCCCACGGCGTCGACCCACACCTCGTCGACCGGGTCGGTGAGCAGCAGGACCTCGACGCCGCGCGCCCGGAACGCCTCCATGTGCGGGGAGTTCTCGATGCTCTGCCGGGACTCGCCGGTCATGTAGTAGATGTCGTTCTGGCCGTCCTTCATCCGCTCCACGTACTGCTGGAGGGTGGTCGCCTCGTCCTCGGAGTGCGTGCTCGCGAAGGACGCGACGGCGAGCAGGGCGTCGCGGTTGTCGGGGTCGCCGAACAGCCCCTCCTTCAGTACGGCGCCGAACTCCCGCCAGAACGCGGTGTACTTGTCGGGGTCGTTCGCCTTCAGCTCCTTGACCGAGGACAGGACCTTCTTGGTCAGCCGGCGCTGGATCATCCGGATGTGCCGGTCCTGCTGGAGGATCTCGCGGGAGACGTTGAGCGAGAGGTCCTGCGCGTCGACGACGCCCTTGACGAACCGGAGGTACGGCGGCAGCAGCGCCTCGCAGTCGTCCATGATCAGCACACGCTTGACGTAGAGCTGGAGGCCGCGCCGGAAGTCCCTGGTGAACAGGTCGTGCGGGGCGTGTGCGGGCAGGAAGAGCAGGGCCTGGTACTCGAAGGTGCCCTCGGCCTGCAGGCGGATGGTCTCCAGGGGGTCGCGCCAGTCGTGGCTGACGTGCTTGTACAGCTCGTGGTACTCGTCGTCGGAGACCTCGTCGCGCGAGCGGGCCCACAGGGCCTTCATCGAGTTCAGTGTCTCCGGTTCGGGCGTGTCCTCGCCGTCGCCGCCCGGCTGCGGGACCAGCCGGATCGGCCAGGTGATGAAGTCGGAGTACCGCTTGACGATCTCCTTGATCTTCCAGGTGGAGGTGTAGTCGTGCAGCTGGTTCTCGGCGTCGGCCGGCTTGAGGTGGAGCGTGACGGCGGTTCCCTGCGGTGCGTCGTCGACGCGCTCCAGGGTGTAGGTGCCCTCGCCGCGCGAGGACCAGCGGGTGCCGCCGGCCTCCCCGGCGCGCCGGGTGACCAGGGTCATCTCGTCGGCCGCCATGAAACCGGAGTAGAAGCCGACGCCGAACTGTCCGATGAGCCCCTCGGCCCCGGCGGCGTCCTGGGCCTCCTTCAGCTCCTTGAGGAAGGCCGCCGTGCCGGAGTTGGCGATGGTGCCGATGAGGTTGCCGACCTCGTCGTACGACATCCCGATGCCGTTGTCCCGCACGGTGAGCGTGCGGGCGTCCTGATCGAGTTCGATCTCGATGTGCAGGTCGGAGGTGTCGACGTCGAGGCTGTCGTCCCGCAGCGCGGCCAGGCGCAGCTTGTCGAGCGCGTCGGAGGCGTTGGAGACGAGTTCCCGCAGGAAGACGTCCTTGTTCGAGTAGACCGAGTGGATCATCAGCTGGAGCAGCTGACGGGCCTCTACTTGGAACTCAAACGTTTCGGTCGACATGGTTCGTGTGTCCTCGCAGGTCCCTAAAGTGCCAGGTCAGGTGAGAGTCACTCTAGGACACCGCGGCGGGGCCTCGGCAACGCAGTGCGGTGGCGCACGGCAACGCGGGTGGTGGTCCCACGCAGCCTGACTGGCCGTCAAAAGGCTGAGTGACAGCAGGAATTCACGGACGGTATCTGGCGCAACGCACGTGTCACCGGATATGTCATGCCTCGGTCACCATCGGCACGCCCGTGCCGGAGTGAAGGGAAACCCGCCGTGCGCCTGCGCCCCCTGCGCGTCCTGTGCTGTTCCGCCGCCCTCGCCCTGTCCACGCCCGCCCTGCTTCCCGGCACGGCCTCGGCGGCGGTCCCGACCTCTTCGGTCTACCTGCAGAACTACACCACCGGCCGCAACGCCGCCGACGCCGGCGGCACCGTCGCCGCGCACCAGCCCAAGGGCAACGAGGACCACCAGCAGTGGACCCCGGTCGCGGTCAGCGGCGGCTACCAGCTGCAGAACGCCGACGAGTCCGGCACCTGCCTCGGCCGCAGCGGCACCTCCGCGGTCACCGCCACCTGCGGCGCGGACGGCACCACCTGGACGATCACCTCCGGCGCCGACAGCACGTACACCATCACCGCCCCCGGCACCTCGCAGTACCTCAGCGGCTCCGCCTCCGACGCCACTGCCGTACAGCTCGGCTCGGCCGGCGACCTCGCCCGCTGGTACCTCACCCCGGTCGGCTACGCCACCACGGCGATACCCTCCGCCGACACCCGCACCCTGGACCAGGTCACCTTCCTGACCGCGCACAACGCCTTCGCCAACGGTGTCGACGGCAACTTCGCCTCATGGCCGGTCAGCTGGTTCCCCAACCAGAACTACGGCATCAGCCGGCAACTGGCCGACGGCGTACGCGGTTTCATGCTCGACGACTACACCGTCTCCGGACAGGCCGTCCTCTGCCACAACAGCTGCGACGGCGTCGGCAGCCCCGTCCCGCTCGCCGCCGATCTGCAGCGCATCGTCGACTTCCTCAAGGCCGACCCCGGCCAGTTCGCCACCGTCTTTCTGGAGGACTACGCCTCCTCCGACGTGCTGAAGTCCTCCCTCGCCTCGGTGAACGGCCTCCATGACGTGCTGTACCGGCCCGACCAGGAGGGCGTGGCGGCCAAGGGCTGGCCGACCATGGCCGACCTCGCCACCCGCGGCAAGCAGCTGCTGATCTTCAGTGACCGGACCCGGGCGAGCGACACCGCGAGCGGTTGGAACACCCGCGACACCTTCGGGGTGATGTACCAGCGCGAGTGGACCGTGGAGAACTACTGGTCCATGGGCGGCGGAATCGGCGCCTCGGACTGGTCCTGCTACAGCCGCTGGGACACCCGCCCCCTCACCACGGACTCCTCCGCCTTCCACCCGCTGTTCGTGATGAACCACTTCCGCGACTACACCATCGGCTCCACCGCGCAGACCGACAACGGCAAACTCCTCAACCGCGCGCAGAACTTCTGCACATCCGCCGCCCGCAAGAAGCCCAACTACCTCGCCGTGGACCGCTACGACCTCGGCTCCCCGAGCCCGCTCACCACGGTGGGCAGCCTCAACACGTACATCCTGACGCCGGGACAGTGACCGCCGACCGGTTCCGGAGAGGTGTGGAATGCTGCCGTCCTAGGCACTGTCTCCCGCAGAGAGTGCACGCCTGCCGGATGGACCGCCTGGAGCCCGATGAACACCGCAAGCCGACCGCACAACTGCGCTGCCCCACTCGCCTGGTCCGAGCACGAGGCAGACGCCCGGACCGAGTTCGGCACCGTCCGTGTCACCTGAGCCCGACCGGACGGTCGACTCGGAACGCGTCAGGCGGGGGATCCTCGACGAGGCCGCGGGAGCCGAGCCGTACATCCTGCGCGGTGCCCACGTCACCGGGGCGCTGCTGCTGGACGGGGCGGAGATCAGGCGGTCCGTGCGGTTCGAGGGGTGCCGGTTCGACGAGGCCGTCAGCCTGGAGGGGGCGACGACGCTCGGGGTGAGCGTCGTCGACTGCACGCTGCCCGGCTTCCGGGCGCCGACGGCACACTTCGGCGGTCGACTGGACCTGCGCCGCTCGACCCTCGGCGGGGACGGGCAGCACGCTCTCGAACTCGTGCACGCGGACATCGCGGGTGCGCTGCGGCTCGACGGGGCACGGCTGATCGCGCCGGGGCGGATGGCGGTGGATGCCGGTGGCCTGGTGATGCGGGGCGGGGTGTTCTGTGAGGACGGGTTCGTCGCAGAAGGCGAAGTCAGCTTCCCCGGGGCCGAGTTGCCAGGGGGGCTGTGGATGCGCGGGGCGCGGATCACGGTGGGCGCGCCGGACGCGTTCGCCTTCCACGGGGACATGCTCAAGGCGTCGACCGTACGGCTGTCACGGGGGTTCACGACCGACGGCAGGGTGCGGCTGCGCAGCGTACGGATAGAGGACCTGCTGACCTTCGACGATGCCGAACTGCTCGGCTCCGGCACGTCGTTGATGTGCGTGGGGATGCAGGCCGGGGCGCTCGACCTGCGCTTTCGGCACCGGCCGGCGGGCGGCGTGAACCTGCGCAACGCGCACGCGGACCGTATCCAGGACCACCCGTCGACCTGGCCGAAGACGCTGGGTCTGGACGGACTGACGTACGGCTGGCTCGGCGAGACGGCGCCCACCCGGCGCGAGGACGTCGAGAACCGGCTGGCGTGGCTGCGCCACCAGCCCGTCTACGTCCCGCAGCCGTACGAGCAACTCGCCTCCCACTACCGCAGATGCGGGCACGAGGACGAGGCACGACAGGTGCTGCTCGTGCGGGAGCGGCACCGACGGGCGACGCTGGGCCCGGCGGGCAGAGCCTGGGGCTGGCTGCTCGACTCCACGGTCGGATACGGCTACCGCCCGTGGATCGCAGGAATCTGGCTGGCGCTGCTCACGCTCGTCGGCTCGCTCGTGTTCTCGGCACACAACCCCGTGGCGAACACGAAGGGCGAGGACACGCCGTTCAACCCGGTCGCCTACACCCTTGACCTGCTGGTGCCCATCGGCGGCCTCGGCCAGCGCGACCACTGGCACTGGGCACAGGGCGGCATACAGGGTCTGGCATACGCGCTGATCGCCATCGGCTGGGTCCTGACAACGGCGGTCGTGGCCGGGGTCACCCGGACGCTGAGCAGGAACTAGCGTCCGTCTGCCGCGTGGCCGCCCGGTCGCGCCACCGGGGGGTGCACGGCGTGGTCCGCGCGCGGCTGCAAGCCGCCCGGCCCGGCGGCTCTCTGTCGCAAGTACCGTCGCGGCGCACGGCGCGTCGTCGCCCACGGCCTCGTGATGCCGGAAGCCGCCTGATCACATGACCGATCCCGGATCCGGTTCAGGTGCCGGATCGTCGCCTGGTGGGGCGGCTGTGTGAGGCGATCACGCTGCTCCGGATCTCAGCCGAGATCGCCGCCGACTACCGCTTCGAACGCCCAGGGGCTCCCGGGTTCGTGGCGGAGTTGGTCAGGGCATCGAGCTGCGCGGCAAGGTCGGGGTGGTCGGGGGTGAGGTGGGGGCGGGTGGCGTTGAGGGGGTGGATGAGGGCGGCGGGGTCGTCGTGGGCGAGGGCCGCGTGAAGTTGGCTGAGCGGGCTGCGGGCCGCGGTGGGCAGGTCGGTGAGGGCGCTGATCTGGCCGGCGATGCGGCGCAGGTCGGCTGCGTTGCGGCGGGCCCAGGCGGCGGTCGTGCGCTCGGCGGCGCGGCGCTCGCGGGTGGCCTGGACGCGTTGTTCGCCGGTGGTTCCCGCGGGACCGGGCCGGCCCCGCAGATAGCGGCGTTCGGCGGCCTGGCGGCTGGAGACGCCGAGGGGGTGGGCGAGGTCGGCCCAGCTGGCACCCGCCTGGCGGGCGGTTTCGATCAGGCCGGTTTCCCATTCGGCGAGCTGCTCGCGTACCTGCCGCAGCAGCAGAAGCGAGGCCAGGGCCTTCTCCGGGCCGACGTCCTGGGTGTCGGTGGTGTCGTGGTCCTCGTGCCGGGCGGCCTGCAGGGCATCGTCTATGGCGTGCAGAGCTGCCGCAGCGGCGAGGAACGACGCGGGGCTCGGCGCTCCGATACCGGACGATGTCGGCTGGTCAGCCTGGGTCATGGGCACCTCCTCAGGTTGGTCATCCTTTGGACGACACCACGTTTGTCATCCATTGGACGACATGGTACAACGGTTTCAGTGAGGCGCATTGGCAGCAACTGCCTGAACCTTCCTGGAGGTGTTTTCCGATGTTGATGCGCACTGACCCCTTCCGTGAGCTGGACCGGCTGGCGCAGCAGCTGATGGGCCCGGGCACCTGGTCGCGGCCGTCCCCCATGCCGATGGACGCCTACCGCGAGGGTGACGAGTACGTGGTGGCCTTCGACGTCCCCGGCGTCGGCGCGGACGCCATCGACATCGACGTCGAACGGAACATGCTGACCGTCAAGGCCGAGCGCCGGCCCGTGACGAAGGCCGACGACGTACAGATGGAGCTGTCGGAACGGCCGCTCGGCGTCTTCTCGCGCCAGCTCGTGCTGGCGGACACGCTGGACACCGAGCACATCCAGGCCGACTACGAGGCAGGCGTGCTCACCCTGCGCATTCCGATCGCCGAGCGCGCCAAGCCCCGCAAGATCACCATCGGCGTCGGATCCGGCCGCAAGGAGATCTCCGGCTGAGCCGGACGGCCGAAAAGCGAACAACGGCGGAGGACAGGTACCTGATCTCCCCCCGGGCCTGTCCTCCGTTCCCCGTGGACCGAGGAAGGGTGGCGGCCGACGTGACTGTGCGACGCGAAGCGTTCCTCAACCATGTGAAGGAACGTGGTGAGTACGCCACCCTGCAGGAAGCCGACCGCGCGGCCCGCGTGGTGCTCGCCCTGCTGGGCGCACACCTGGTCGGCGAGGTACGCGCACGGCTGGCGGCGCGTCTGCCGGAAGACTTCGCCCTGATCCTGCTCAATCCGCTGCAGAGCGCCGAACCGCTGCCCCCGGAGCGGTTCGTGCGCGCGACCGCCGCCTGGATCGAAGGGGCGACCGAACAGACCGCCGCCTGGGACGTGGGCGCCGTCCTGTCCACGGCCGCCGACGCCGCCGGCGACGACCTCCTCAAAGAGATCCTGCTCCAACTCCCCGCGGGCTACGACGTGCTCTTCGGCCGCCTTCAGCCCACCTGACCACCCACCCACCAGTGGCCGCGCACCGGCCACCACGACCCCGGTGACAGAAAGGCAACCACCGCAGTGATGTCCGACCACAGCGCACCGCTCCAGCAGCCCTATGGAAGGGCGTACGAACACATGCTGGAAAAGGTCCGCTACGACGGCGCCTACCCCACCCGCGAGAAGGCCGAGGAAGCCGTCCGCCTCGTCCTCGCCGGGCTGGGACGTCAGCTGACCGGCGACGAACGCGTCGAACTCGCCGGCCGCCTCCCCCTCGAAGCCGCACGCATCCTCACCGCCCAGATCCCCGACACCCGGCCACTGACCGGCTGGGCCTTCGTCAAGGACCTCTCCGCCCGTACCGGCGCCTCCCTGGCCACCACCCGCTGGGACACCGGATCCGTCTTCTCCGCCGTCGCGGCCTACGCCGGCCGCGACCTCGTCACCCGCATCCTGCGCCGGCTTCCCTCCGGCTACGCGCTGCTGTTCGGCCGCGCCGAACTCACCCAGGCCGCATAGGCGGACCGCGCCTTTCCGGCGTCACAGCACGCCGGTGACCGTGAGACGTGCGCGGGCCGTCGAGACCGCGCAGTGCTCCGGTCACCGGCATCATGCTGACCGCTTTGAGGATCGCCAACAGATCTGAACGGCCGCAGGCCCGGCCGTAATTCGTTTGACCCGGCCACGCCTCGGCGCTGCACTGTGGCGGGGCACCGCGGGTCGTGGTGCCGGTAGCCCGGGGAGGCAGCGGCAGCAATGGAGATCCGTTCCACGACCGACCAGGACTTCGACGTCTTCGTCGACACCATGTATGCCGCGTTCGGGCGCTTCCCGGAAACCCCGGCGGACGGCGGCGGCGGAGTGTGGTGGGCGGCGCTCGAAATGGACCGCAACCTGCTCGCCGTTACGGCGGACGGGCGGCCCGTCGGCACCGCGGGTGCGTACTCCTTCGAGCTCACGCTGCCCGGTGAGATCCTCGCACCGGCCGCGGGGGTGACCGCCGTCGGCGTCCTGCCCTCGCACCGACGCAAGGGCGTGCTCACCGCGCTGATGCGGCATCAGCTCACCGAACTGCGGGCCCGAGGTGAATTCCTCTCCGTGCTGCTGGCCTCCGAGGCCGTGATCTACCGCAGGTTCGGCTACGGGCCGGCGACCTACACACAGCGGCTGACGGTGCCGCGCCACCAGGCCGCCCTCGCCCTCCCCCGGGCGCACGGAACGGCCGAGGCACCGGCAACCGCTCGGGACACCGGCTCGGTCGAGCTGCTGCGGCGGGCGGAGTGCGGCGAGATCCTGGAAGAGGTCTACGACCGTTACCGCCGCGCACAGCCCGGTGCGCTGTCCAGGCCGCACCGCTGGTGGGCCTCGGGCGCGGGGCAGCCCCCCATCTCTCCGGCGCCGCGCTACGTGGCCGTCCACCGTGACGCCGCGGGTGTCCCGGACGGGTACGCCAGCTATGCAATCGGCGAAGGCGACGCCTTGACGGTCGACGAGACCATCGCGAGCGGCGACGCCGCCTTCACGGCCCTGGCCCGGTTCGTGCTCGGACACGACCTGGTCCGTCAGGTGGTGTTCAAGCACATCCCGCCCGACAGTCCGCTGCGCTGGCAGCTTGCGGACTTCCGCGCCGGCCAGGTCAGCAACGACACCGACTGGCTCTGGGTACGTCTGCTGGACGTCCCACGTGCGCTGACCGCGCGCGGCTGGTCCGTGGACGGCGAGCTCGTCCTCGACGTCGACGACCCGTTCCTCGGTGAGCACGGCCGCTACCTGCTGACGGTGCGCGACGGCAAAGCCGAATGCGTCCCCACGGACCGGGAGCCCGATCTGTCCCTGGACGCGAGCGACCTCGGTTCGATCTACCTCGGCGGCACCGCCCCGAGCACGCTCGTGCGTGCGGGACACATCCAGGCCCACCGCCCGGGCGCGGCCGCCCTCGCCGACACCCTCTTCCGCGCCGAGCGCTCCCCGCACTGCCTGCACTGGTTCTGACCGGGAGCCGAGGGAATGCTTTCGGGGCCGCCCTCCCCGAGCCAGGTGTCGATGGCGAAGTGCGCGGCGTAGATAGCGGGAGGCCAGGCGGTCGGCTGACTGATGGGCGTCAGAGACTGAAGACGAGTTCGGCCCGGTCGCGCTTGGTGGTGTGGAGGTCCCAGTAGACCGGGGAGATCTCCTCGGGCTGGGCGGTCGGGAATCCGGGGACCGCCGGCGTGCCGATCGACACGTTGATGGCGACGTGCGCGGCCTGGACGCCGGTGCCGTCCAGCTCCTTGTGCAGGTTGATCACCCAGTTGCGCAGCGCCGCGGCGGCGGCGTTGACGTTGGCGATCTGCGGCACGGGATCGACGGAGCCGGCGCCGGTGGTGAACAGCAGGGTGCCCGCGCCGGCCTCACGCATGGCGGGCAGCACCGCGCGGGTGGCGGCGATGGCTCCGTAGAGCTGGAAGTCCATCTCGTGCTGCACGTCGGCCGGTTCGGTCGCGGCCGGGGTGGTCATGACGGTCTGGAGGCCGCCGACCGGGGAGTACTCCAGGACGTCGATGCCGCCGAAGTGTGCGGCCGCGTCCTTGAGTGCCTGGGTGAGCGCGGTGCGGTCGAGGACGTCGGCGGGGAACGCGGCGGCGGTGATGCCCTCGGCGGCCAGCTCACCGCCAAGGTCTTCGAGCTTGGCCCGGTTGCGGGCGATCAGTGCGACGTCGTAGCCGTGAGTGCCGTAGGTGCGGGCAATGGCGAGACCGAGCTGGGGGCCGGCGCCGACGATGGCGATGGTGGGCATGTGAGAGCCTTTCACTGAAAGGGAGGTGGATAGGGCTATCCATTTCGTTTCCGGAAAGCCCTATCCGTTTTACTGTCCACCGTAACACAGGAACTGGATAAGGCATTCCGGTTTGCTAGTCTGATCGGTATGAGCCCCCGAGATCCCCGCACCGAAGCCGACGTCGGCACGGCCGTTTCCGCAGGTCAGTCCAAGCGCAGCGATGCGGAGCGCAACCGGGGGCGGATCATCGCCGCCGCGCGCACGGTCTTCGGGCGCGACGGGCTGAACGCCTCGATGGCCTCGGTCGCACGGGAGACCGGGGTCGGGATCGCCACCCTCTTCCGCCACTTCCCCCGCAAGGAGGATCTGCTCGCCGCGGTCTTCGCCGACCGCATGAAGGCGTACGCGCACGCCACCGACGCGGCCCTGGCCGACCCGGACCCGTGGCACGGCTTCACCGGCTACATCGAGACGGTCTGCGCGATGCAGGCCGCCGACCGCGGCTTTGCCGACATCCTGACCATGAACTTCCCGGGCGTCCCGGAGCTGGAGAAGTACCACGCCCGGGCATACGAGGGCTTCTTGGAACTCATCGGCCGCGCCAAGGACAGCGGGCAGCTGCGCGAGGACTTCACCAGCCGCGATCTCGTGCTGCTGCTGATGGCCAACGCCGGAGTCCTCGGCGCCACGGCCGATGCCGCCCCGGACGCCTGGCGCCGGCTGGTCGCCT
This sequence comes from Streptomyces sp. TLI_185, assembly GCF_003814765.1. Taxonomy (NCBI): domain Bacteria; kingdom Bacillati; phylum Actinomycetota; class Actinomycetes; order Kitasatosporales; family Streptomycetaceae; genus Streptomyces; species Streptomyces sp. TLI_185. Next base: position 9,290,372 of record NZ_RKRB01000001.1, on the reverse strand, counting down.
GGATGATCCAGTCCTTCCAGGCCCCGGCCCGCGGCCCGCTGCCGGACCCGCCGGACGACGCAGCACTGTACGAGGCCATGCGCCGCGCCAGTCAGAACGCCACCGCCCCAGAGCCCGGAAAGCGACGCTGAACCAGCGACCGGTGGGACACCGGGCAGGCTGAAACCCTGTCCATAACTGAGGTTCAGCACGGTGCTGCGGTGGCACCGGCTGGAGTGGGACGAGATCGTCCGCTTCGAGGATGGACGGGTAGCCGTCGGCGACCCCCCGCTTCGGCGTCGCGGTGCTCACAAACCCCGTTGAGACCGTTCCTGATCCTTCCTAGGTTGGGCCGCGTGACGATCGAGGTGCCCTACCAGCCGCTTCCGATTCACCAGTCAGACGTGCGCTATGCCCATGGCCCCGACTCCACCGTGCAGCCAGGCGTACCGGCCGGCGAGACGATCGAGTTCGACTGGAGCGACAGCGCGATCTACCCGGGAACTTCACGGAAGTTCTGGGTGCATGTGCCCGCGCGGTACGACCCCTCGGAACCGGCGTCTCTGATGGTGTTCCAGGACGGATGGTGGTACCTGGACCCTGAAGGGGAGGTCCGAGGCACGATCGTTTTGGACAACCTCGTCCACCGCGGTGACATCCCGGTCACCATCGGCCTGTTCGTCGACCCGGGCGTCTTCGCAGATGCTGAGAATCAGAAGAACCGCAACACCGAGTACGACGCCTACGACGACCGGTACGTCCGCTTTCTCCTGACAGAGATCATCCCAGAGGTCACGAAGCGCTATTCGATCGTCGAGGACCCCGACCGGTGGGGCATCTGCGGTGGCAGCAGCGGCGGCAACTGCGCCTTTACCGCAGCCTGGCTGCGCCCGGACAAATTCCGCCGGGTGATCGGGTACTTGTCCAGCTTCACCCAGATGCCAGGCGGCAACCCATACCCCGAACTCATCCCCCGCGTCCCGCGTAAGCCGCTGCGCATCTTCATGCAAGCGGGACACCGTGACCTGCGCTGGAACGAACCCGAGGCGAACTGGCTCGCCAACAACCTGCGCGTCGCGGCCGCACTGGCAGAAGCCCGCTACGACTTCCGCCTCGTCCTCGGCGACGGCGGCCACAGCCCCAACCACGGCGGGGTCCTGCTTCCCGACGCCCTTCGCTGGTTGTGGCGGTCGGACGATCGCCGCCACCAGCGGGTGGGTTGAGGCGCGGCGACCACGTAGAGACGGCCGTCTCGGATCAGGTCCACAAGACGCTGACCGAGCGGTGAGCGAGGGCGGTTACGGCCTGGAGTGGCGTTTGCCCTCCGCGCGCCGGCGGTCGTAATGCATTCGGGAGTTCCTCACTGTCAGGCTTGGCGGGCGTTGGAGGTGAGGCGATCGGCAAGCGCGATGACGAGGTCGCGGAGTTCAGCGGGGCGCTCGATGACGAACGGCCGGTCGATTGCGGCGAGTATCCGAGGCAACCAGTCGAGCCGCTCCGCCCGCAGCTCGACGCGCAGCCAGCGCTCGGCCGCCGGGTCCTCGCCGGCCGGGGGCTCGTGCTCCTCCAGGCTCGCGACGCCGGCGGGGAGGTACGCGCGGATCTGCTCAACTGTCCCGTGGATCCGCAAGGTCACCTCATGCCGGTACTCGGCCGTGGCGAATCCTGACAACACGCGCTGTGCCGGACCGGGACCCACGGGCGCCTCGAATGAGCCGGGCAGGGTCCGCGCGTCTGCGATGCGATCGAGCCGGAAGGTTCGGTCCTCGCCGACCTGGGCGTCCTTGCCCGTGACGTACCACCGGCCCGCATGGGCGACGATCCCGTACGCGTGCAGTGTGCGTTCGCTGCGCCGTCCGTCGCGGTCGGTGTAGCGGATCGAGACCGGTCGGCGGTGGCGCACCGCATCGGCGATGGTGAGCAGGAGCCCGGCGTCCGGGTGGTCCAACTCGCCGGGCTGATCCGTGAAGGCGAGAGCTTCCAGGAGGGTGTCGAGCCGGCGGGCGATGTGCTTGGGCAGCACCCGCCGGATCTTCGCCGATGCCGTCTCGTTTGCCGTGCGCTCCGTCGTCGTCAGCCCTGCCCGGCGGCCGGCGACCAGGCCGAGCAGCACGGCCAGCGCCTCGTCGTCGCTGAGCATGAGCGGAGGCAAGCGGTAGCCGGGGGCGAGCCGGTAGCCGCCGTAGCGGCCGCGCACCGATTCCACGGGCACGTCCAGGTCGATCAGCTGGTCCACGTACCGGCGCACGGTGCGCCCTTCGACGCCGAGCCGGTCGGCGAGCTCGGCCACGGTCCGGGTGCCGCCCGACTGGAGCAGCTCCAGGAGTGTCAGCACGCGGCCGGTGGGTCGAGGCATGTTCGCAGCCTAACGCGAATACAGGACCGATTCTGTCCACTATTTCTCCTAGCCTGCGACGTGCACGCCTCCAGCACAGCCAAGGAGATTCCCATGGACTTCGTCTCGATCCGCATCATCACCAGCGACGTAGCGCGCCTCATCGAGTTCTACGAGCGAGCCACAGGGGCGCGGGCGGCGTGGGCCACGGAGGACTTCGCCGAACTGAAGACCGCGGGCGCCACCCTCGCGATCGCCGGCACCCGCACCGTCCCGCTGTTCGCCCCGGGCTCTGCCCGCCCGGCGGACAACCACAGCGTGATCACCGAGTTCCTCGTCGACGACGTGGACCGCGTTCACCAGAACCTGACCGGCTTCGTCACCGACTTCGTCAACGAGCCCACCACGATGCCCTGGGGCAACCGGTCGCTGCTGTTCCGCGACCCCGACGGCAACCTCGTCAACTTCTTCACCCCCGTCACGCCGGCGGCCATGGAGAAGTTCGCACGCTGACGCCACGCACAGCCGCTCACGCGGGAGCCCCGAGATCCCAGGGCTCCCGATGAACGGCCGGAGCCTCTCCAGGCGGACCCGGGCCGCCGGACCGGCCGGAACTCGTCGAGGGGTCAGGCCACCACGCGGTCGGCGGTGAGCTTGCGGGAGGTGTCGGCGAGGAGGGTGCGCAGCCGTGCTGCGGGCAGCGGGACGCCCCCATCGACGGGGGGCGGCGTCTGCGGCGCAGTGCCGGAGCGGAGGGCTTCGCTCACCTGTGTCCAGAAGGCCCTCATGGCGTCGGGGGCGGCGGAGTACGGCACCGCGTAGGGGTCGGTCTCCGGCTCGAAGCGCCAGCCTTCGGCCAGGGGCCCGGCGTCGACGGTGTCGGAGCCCAGCCGGCTGATCAGGTCCGCGGCCCCCGCCTTGGCTTGTGGGTCGTCGCCGGCGATGGGCAGGGCGATGGGGTCGGCGGCGCCCGCGGGGCGGGCGAGTGAAGGGATGTGGTGGTCGCTGATGTTGTTCAACGCCTCGACCAGCTTTGCGCCGGTCAGGTGTTCCTGGACGAGTTCGCTGGTGGTGGTCTTGCCGGAGTCGAGGACCTCGACGCGCCCGTCGCGGGACGGGTAGTAGTTGATCGTGTCGAGCACGACCTTGCCCGCCAGTGCGGCGGCGGGAAGCTCCCGGTAGGCGGCCAGCGGAATGCTCACCACCACCCAGTCGCCCGCCCGGGCCGCCTCCTCGGGGGCCGCGGCGCGGGCCCGCTCGCCGAGCTCGGCCACTGTCCCGGCCAGGGTCTCGGGGCCTCGGGAGTTGGACAGGACGACGTCGATCCCCGCCGCGATCGCGAGCCGCGCGAGGCTCGTGCCGATGTTTGCCGCTGCCGATGAAGCCAAGTGTTGCCATGGAAGGGGTCTCCCCGTCTCGCGGACCGTGCCGTCCGCCGGTGGGTTCTCAGGGGAGCAGGGCTCAAGCAGGAGCGCAGACGAAGGCCTCAAGGGCCTCCCGCAACCAACCGGAGCAAGCGCTCCAGCCCGCCAAGCGCGGCCGCCGCGCCGACGCCGAGCGCAACCGTGCCGCGATCATGGAGGCGGCCGGCGCCGTCTTCGCCGAGCAGGGCGGCACCGTCGACGTCCGTGAGATCGCCCGGCGCAGCGGCGTCGGCAAGGGCACGCTCTACCGCCACTTCCCGACCAAGGACGACCTGCTTCTCACCGCACTTGAACAGCAGTTCGACTCCTGGCTCACCGCCGCCCACCAGCAGGCCACCGCCACCGAAGACCCCTGGCAGGCGCTGACCGGCTTCTTCGAGCAGATGCTCACCACACAGGCCGGCAACCGCGCCGTCCTGGAGAGCTACACCACCAACGGCGGCCCCACTCCCTCCTGCGCCCCGACGTCACCACCGACGATCTGGTCCTGCTCAGCGGCTCCCTGAGCCAGGCCGTCCTGACGACCGGCGACAGCCACCCGGGCCAGTGGCGCCGCCTCCTGCGCATCTCCCTCGACGGCCTCAGCAGCTGCAACACCGAACCCCTGCCCGAGCCCGCAGCCCACGCGGACACACGCAGGAACGACTGACCGAAGATCCAGCTCTTCTCGCCTGCCGCGCCTGGGCAGCGCATCGAGCACATGGGGGAGTCACACGCGTTTTCGGGCGAGCAGCGAAACAGCTCGAATCTTGCGACCGTTTGACGCGCCCGAAATAGCCGCCCGCATCCGACACTTCGGCTGAGGCAGTGATCGGCGCGAAGCTCATCGAACGCCGTGCAGTCATGCGGCACTCAGTGCTGCCACACGTCCGGGCCGCCGCCCCGCCACTCGACCAGCCCGGATTCCCGCACCCACGCCTCGTCGGCGTCCTCCAGACCCGCGAGGCGCAGGAACTCGACGATGTCCAGCAGCCCGTACGCCATCCCGCGGAAATGGTCGCCCACACGAACCCGCCGGCCACCGTCCTCGGCGGGCGGGTAGATCACGATGGGCTGTGCGTCCGCCATAGCACCAGGGTGCGCTGTGTGACGGCTGCGCGCATGCGGGGCGCTGGTGGCGCTTGTTCCGCTTGGTCCCGTTCGGGGTGCCGTTGGTCTGCCCGGTAGCAGGAGGGGCAGCTGCCGCCTCGTGAGCACTCGCCTGTCTGCCGACCAAGGACGCCCACTACCGGCAGGTGGCCGAACCGCCGGCTGCACGCGCACCCGCCGGCGAGCGCGGCTTTCGCGGATCGCCGTTCCCCGACGGCGCGATGGCTGCGGGCTGCCTGGACGACTCGACCGCCGCCCGCAAGACCCTGCTGAACGCCGTCGGCCCGATCCGGTCGGGAGGCTGATTCCACCGGGGGCGCCTGAGGCTCGCCCTCCATACCGTGCCGCCACCCCGTTTCGCCGGCTGCTTGTCACGCACGGACTAACACCGGCACCGCAGGACTCATCTCCCGCAAATTGAACAGTGATTCCCCCAATTCGGCCCTGCTCCGCTGCCATATTCGAAAGCCACTTCGGAGGTGGCTGTGACGCGAGAGGCGACAACATCCCGTGCCGGGGAGACGGCGACGCGCGTTCCCGACCGCACCACCGACCGCACGGCCGGGCGCATCGCCGAGCTGGAGGGCCGGCGGGCGCAGGCCGTGTCTTCGGGCGGGCCGAGCCGGCGTGGGGAGTTCGGTGCCCGGGAGCGGATCGAACGGCTGCTGGACGCGGGTTCCTTCACCGAGACCGGCCTGTTCGTGCGGGCGCGGCCCGCCGGGGATGACGCCCGGCGTCCGTACGGCGACGGGGTGGTGACCGGGCACGGCACGGTCGACGGCCGTGCGGTGTGCGTGTTCGCGCAGGACTCCACGGTCTTCGGCGGCAGCATGGGCGAGGCCTTCGGTGAGAAGACCGTCGCACTGATGGACCTCGCCCTGAGGATCGGCTGCCCGGTCGTCGGGCTCAACGACGGCGGCGGCGCCCGCATCCAGGAAGGCGTCGCCTCGCTCGCCCTCTACGCCGAGCTGGTGCGCCGCAATGTGCGGGCGTCCGGGGTGATCCCGCAGATCTCGGTCGTCCTCGGGCCGTGCGCCGGCGGGGCCGCCTACTCCCCCGCCATCACCGACTTCACCGTGATGGTCGACGGCGCCGCACACATGTTCGTCACCGGGCCCGACGTCATCGAGGCGGTCACCGGCGAGCGCACCACCGCCGAGGACCTGGGCGGCGCCCGCACCAGCAACACGGTCAACGGCAACGCGCACTTCCTCGCCGCCGACGAGCAGGACGCCTTCGACACCGTACGGGATCTGCTGTCGTATCTGCCCGCCAACAACCTCGAGCGGCCCCCGGAGTACGCCCCGGGGCCGGTGCCGGGCGGGGCTTGGCTGGACGAGGTGGTGCCGGATCGGCTGGGGCAGGCCTACGACATGCGTGACATCCTCCGCGCGGTCGTCGACGACGGTGAACTCCTCGAAGTCCAGGAGCTGTTCGCGCCCAACATCATCTGTGCGCTGGCCCGGATCGAGGGCCGGTCCGTCGGTGTCGTCGCGAATCAGCCGCTGCACGCCGCCGGGGTCCTCGACATCGACGCCTCCGAGAAGGCGGCGCGTTTCGTACGGTTCTGCGACGCGTTCGGCGTGCCGCTGCTGACCTTCGCCGACGTGCCGGGCTATCTCTCCGGTGTCCGCCAGGAGCAGGCCGGGATCATTCGGCGCGGCGCCAAACTGCTGTACGCGTATGCCGAGGCGACCGTCCCGAAGGTCACCGTGGTGGTGCGCAAGGCGTACGGCGGCGGGTATGCGGTCATGGGCTCCAAGCACCTGGGCGCCGACATCAACCTCGCCTGGCCCACCGCCCGCATCGCCGTGATGGGCGCCGAGGGCGCGGTGGGCGTACTGCACCGGCGGGAACTCGCGGCCGCCGCCGACCCCGAGGCGCTGCGGGCCCGCCTGGTCGCCGCGTACGAGAGCACCCATGGGACGCCCTATCTCGCCGCCGAGCGCGGATACGTCGACGATGTCATCGCCCCGCGCGACACGCGCGCCCATGTCTGCCGTGCCCTGCGCGCGCTGCGCGGCAAGCGGGCCCCGATGCCGCAGCGCCGGCACGGCAACATCCCGCTCTGACCGGCGAGTTCACCTGCCCGCTGCGACTGCTGTGACCCGCAAGCCGTACCCCGCGACGTTTGGAGCCATGCCCCATGGACAGCCGCCGCCCCCCGCTCGCGCCCGCGTTCCGGAGTCTGCCGGAGTACGTGCGGCACTGGGCCGACACCACCCCCGACCGACGGGCGTTCACCTTCGTCGACCATCCCGCCCCCGACTCGCGCGGTGTCCACCGCACCCTGACCTGGCGGCGCCTTGAGCTGCGGGTGCGGGCGCTGGCCGCCCGGCTCGCCGAGGAGGCCGAGCCCGGGGCGCGGGTGGCGCTGCTGTGCCCGCAGGGCACGGAGTACGCCACCGCCTTCCTGGCGGCGCTCGCCGCCGGCCTGGTCGCCGTGCCGCTGTGTCCGCCCGGCCTGCCGGGGCACGCCGACCGTCTCTCGGCCGTGTTTGCCGACGCACGTCCGCAGGTCGCCGTGACGACGAGCCGCCGCCTGGACGAGGTGCGGGACTTCTGTGACGGCACGTCGGTACGGATCGTCGCCGCCGATCAGGTGTCCGACGCCGCCGCCGGAGACTGGCAGCCGGTCGTGCCGGACGCTGCGGAGATCGCCTATCTGCAGTACACCTCCGGCTCGACCCGCACCCCGGCAGGCGTGGAGATCACCCATGGCAACGTGGTCGCCAACGCCCGTCAGGCGCTGACCGCCTACGGTGCGGACGCCCACCCGGTGACCTGTGTGGGCTGGCTGCCGCTGTACCACGACATGGGGCTGGTCCTCAGTGTCGCCGCCCCGGTGGTGCGCGGTCTGCTGTCGGTGCTCATGGAGCCGGCCGCGTTCCTGCACGAGCCCGCGCGCTGGCTGCGGCTGCTCGCCGCGCATCCGCGTGCGCTGAGCGCGGCGCCCAACTTCGCCTACGACTACTGCGCCTCCGCCGTCACCGACGAACAGAAGGCGGATCTACGGCTGGACGGGATCGCCGCGCTGATCAACGGCAGTGAGCCGGTCCGCCCGGGCACGGTCGACCGCTTCCACGCCGCCTTCGCCGCACAGGGGCTGTCGCCGGACGTCCACTGCCCCTCGTACGGGCTGGCCGAGGCAACCGTCTTCGTGAGCGCGGCCCGGCCAGGAGAGCCGCTGTGCCGGTTCGCGCTCGACCGTGACGCCCTCGCCTCCGGGAAGGCCCTGCCTGCACGGCCCGAGGATCCCCGGGCGGTACTGCTGGCGGGCTGCGGCACTCCGGCGAGCCAGCGGGTGCGCATCGTCGATCCCGCGTCCGGGGCCGTGATGTCCGAGGGGGAGGTCGGGGAGATCCGGGTGCAGGGTCCCAACGTCGGCCGCGGCTACTGGAATCAGGAGCGGCAGACCCGGCTCGTCTTCGGCGCCGAGTGGGACGCGGGGCCCGGCGGCTGGCTGCGCACGGGTGATCTGGGCACCGTGCTGGACGGGCAGCTGATCGTCACCGGCCGGCTCAAGGACCTCATCGTCGTCGACGGCCGCAACCACTATCCGCAGGACGTGGAGGCCACGGTCCAGGACGCGCATCCGGCCGTGCGACGGGACCGGCTGGCCGCCTTCGGCGTGCCGGGCGATGCGGGTGAGCGGGTGGTCGTGGTGGCCGAGCACGTGCGGGTCACGAGCCTCGACGAGATCGACGTACCGGCCCTCACACGCGCCGTGCGAGCCGCCGTCTCGGACCGGCACGGACTGCGGCTGGCCGAGGTGGTCCTCGTGGCACCGGGCGCGGTGCCCCGCACCTCCAGCGGCAAGGTGTCGCGGGCGCTGACCCGTCAGCGGTACCTGGAGGGCGCCTACACCGCGGAGCGTGGGCGGTGACAGCGGCCGGCGCGGGCGCGATGCGCCGACTGATTGCGGAGCGGGTGGCCGAGTGGACCGGGTCCGTCCCCGAGGCCGTCCCGATGGACCGGCCGTTGGCGGACCTCGGCATGGCCTCGCGGGACGCGGTGGTCCTGGCCGGGGAGTTGTCCCGGCTCGTGGGGCGGGAACTGCCGGCGACTCTGCTGTGGGAAGCGCCTACCGGCGATGCGCTGGTGGCCCGCCTGTCCGCTGACGAGGCGGAGGTCTCGGCCCTGGCCCGACCGGCGCCCGCCTCCACCGGCTTCGGCGAGCCCGTCGCCGTCATCGGGGTCGGCTGCCGACTGCCCGGGGGCGTGCACGGGCCGGGCGACTACTGGCGGCTGCTGAGCGAGGGTGTCGATGCGATCCGGCGGGTGCCGGAGGACCGGTGGCGGGACTTCACCGCCTTTCCGCCCGCCGACGCGCCCTTGTACGGCGGCTACCTCGACGACATCGCAGGCTTCGACGCCGACTTCTTCCGGATCACTCCGCGCGAGGCCGCGGTGATGGACCCGCAGCAGCGGATCCTCCTGGAGGTCGTCCACGAGACCCTCGACCATGCCTCCGTCCCGGCCGCTTCGCTCGCCGGCAGTGACACCGGTGTCTTCGTCGGTGTCTCGGCCCCCGAGTACGGCCGGCTCACCGGCGCCGACGCGGGCGCCGTCGATCCGTGGGCCCCGGCGGGCGCGGCGCTGAGTGTGACCGCGGGCCGGGTGGCGTATGTGCTGGACACCCGTGGGCCGAGCATGGCCGTGGACACCGCGTGTTCCTCCTCGCTGGTGGCCGTGCACCACGCGTGCGTCAGCCTGCGCACGGGCGAGAGCGGTATGGCGATCGCCGCGGGGGTCAACGTGCTGCTCTCCCCCACCATCGGCGTCGCCTTCGAGCGGGCCGGGGCGCTGGCGCCGGACGGGCGGTGCAAGCCGTTCTCGGCGGCAGCCGACGGCATCGGCCGCGGCGAGGGCTGCGCAGCCGTGCTCCTGAAACGGCTGTCCGACTCCGAACGCGACGGCGACCGCGTGCTCGCCGTGATCCGCGCCACGGCAGTCAACTCCGACGGCCGCTCCAACGGCCTCCTGGCACCCAACCCCGTAAGCCAGCAAGCCCTGTTGGCAACCTCCTACGCACGGGCCGGGCTCGACCCGTCGGCCATCGACTACGTCGAGGCCCACGGCACCGGCACCCCGCTGGGCGACCCGATCGAGGCGGGCGCGCTCGGCGCCGTCCTCGGTGCGGGCCGTGACCCCGACCAGCCGCTGCTGCTGGGCTCGGTCAAGGGCAACCTGGGTCATCTGGAGTCGGCCGCGGGTATCGCCGGGCTGGTCAAGACGGTGCTCGCGCTGCACCACGACGTTCTTCCGCCGTCCTTGCACTGCGCGGAGAGCAGTTCTTCGGGCGACGCACTGCTGCGAGTGGTGACCGAGCCCGAGCCCTGGCCGCGCTACGGCGGCACGGCCTCCGCCGGGGTCTCCGGGTTCGGCTTCGGTGGCACCAACGCCCATGCGGTGCTGGAGGAATGGCGGCCCGCAGTCCTGTCACCGCCCCCCGTCGAGGACCCGGCGGCCCGCCTTCATCTCCTCTCCGACGTCGATTCCGAGCGCCTGCGGGACACCGCCTCCCGGCTGGCGGACTGGCTCCGCACGTCCGAGGCAGGCATCGCGCGCCCCGCCGACATCGCCCGCACACTCGCCGGGCGGACCGGCCGTGGCCCCGTGCGGGCCGCCGTCGCCGCCGCTGATCGCGGTGAACTCGCCGACGCACTGGGCGCGTTGGCACTGGGCCGTCCTCACGCACGGGTCCTGACCGGCGAGGGTGATCTCGTCAGGCGCGGCCCGGTGTGGGTGTTCTCCGGGTACGGCAGCCAGTGGGCCGGCATGGGGCGCCGGCTGCTGGCCGAGGAGCCCGGGTTCGCCTCCGCCGTGGAGAAGATCGACGCCCAACTCGCCCCCGAGTGCGGGCTGTCCCTGTACGACCACCTTGCCTCCGGCGAGGGCCTGGAGTTGCTGGAGGTCGCCCAGCCGGTTCTGTTCGGCCTCCAGGTCGCCCTCGCCGAGCTGTGGCGCTCCTACGGTGTCGAGCCCGCCGCCGTCATCGGTCACTCCATGGGCGAGGTCGCCGCCGCGGTGTGCGCAGGCGCCCTGGACGTGCCCGACGCGGCGCGGATCGTGGCCGTACGGGCCCGGCTGCTCGCTCGGCTTCGGGGCGGCGCCATGGCGGTCGTCGACGTCGAGGACGGTGAACTCGACGCCCTGCAACGGGACTTCCCCGCTGTCCATGTCGCCGTGCACTCCTCCCCCGGCCAGAAAGTGGTCACCGGCGAGGAGGCTGCGGTGGCGCGGCTCGTGCGGCGACTGGAGGAGGAAGGGCGGGCAGCCCGCGCCATGCGGGTGGCCGGCGCCGGACACTCACCCCAAGTCGATTACCTGTTACCGGAGTTGATCGACTCCCTGTCCGGCATCCAGGGCAGACGGCCGCGCATCCCCGTCTACTCCACCGTCCTCGACGACCCCCGCGGCGACTGCACCTTCGACGCCGGGCACTGGGCCGCGAACCTTCGGCGGCCGGTGCGTCTGGACCGGGCCGTCGCGGCTGCCGCGGCCGACGGCCACACCGCCTTCGTGGAGATCTCACCGCACCCGGTGCTGGCCCGGGCCGTCACCGACACAGCGCCGGGCGCTCTCGCCCTCGGCACACTGCACCGCGACGCCGACGACGGCGCCGCGTTCCTGGGCCAGTTGGGTGCCCTGTATGCGGCGGGCCTGGGCCTGCCGTTGCCGTCCGGTCGCGTCATCGATCTGCCCGCGCCACGCTGGCGGCACGTGCGGCACTGGTGGACGGACGGGCGGGCGGCGACGACCACCCCCGCCGCCGTGCCCGAGGAGCAGGCCCCCGCGCCGCAGGACACCTCCGTCCCCGCCCGTCTGTGCCACCACATCGCCGCCGTCACGGGGCACGCGCCGGGCCGTGTCACCCCCGCCACCGCGCTGGCCGACCTCGGCCTGGACTCCTTGATGGCCGTGCGTATCCGTACCGCCCTGGAGCGCGAGTTCGGCGTCGCACTGCAGCTGCGCGATGTGCTCGGCACCCCCACGGTCGAGCAACTCGCCGAGCGCATCCGGCAAGCGCTCCCGGCCGGGGACGGCTCGCCGCTGCGTACTCTGCGGGCCGGCGGCTCCCGCCCGCCGCTGTTCCTCGTCCACGCCGCGGGCAGCACCACCGATGTCTACCGGCCGCTGGCGGAGCGGCTCGGAAACGACCGGCCGGTGTACGGGCTGGAGCGGCTCGAACAGGCCACTACGGTGAGCGAGAAGGCGAGCCGCTACGCCGAGGTCATCGCCACCGCCCAACCCAACGGGCCCTGCGTGCTGGGTGGTTGGTCCTTCGGCGGGTTCGTCGCGCAGGAGACCGCGCGGCAGCTCACCGCCGCCGGGCGGGAGGTGGAGCTGGTCGTGCTCATCGACTCCGTACGGCCCCTGCCCCGGCCCGGGCAGACGCCGGAGGACCCGATCCGCGCCCACTTCACGGGCTTCGCCGGGCATGTCGCCGACACCTACGGGGTCCGGCTGGAGCTGCCGTACGACGAACTGGTGGCGATGGACGACGACGGCGAGCGCATCGACACCGTGCTGCGGGCCCTGCGCGAGGCCGCCGAGCTGCCCGCCGCCGTCCTGGAGCACCAGCGCTCCTCCTACCTGGACCTGAGGATCGGCGAGGCCCACCGGCCGGGCCGCTACGACGGGCGCGTGGTCCTGTACCGGGCCGGCGAGCGCGCCCCGCACACCGTGCGCGACGCGGCCTACGAGCGGGACGACGAGGCGCTCGGCTGGGACGAGGTGTGCCCGCGCCTGTCGGTCGTACGGGTCGGCGGCCACCATCTGTCGCTCCTCGACCCGCCGCACATCGACGAGATCGCCGCCCGGCTGCGGCGCGAGCTCGCCGAGCCGACCCGCTGATCCCGGAGCCCTAGGAGCCGCCATGCCCCACCCCCACCGCAGCACCGGAGTGTCCCGGCGCACCGTCACCAGGGCCGCGGCGAGCGCCGGTCTGGCCGCCCTGTTCGGGGCCGCCGCCCGCACCGCACGGGCCGCGACCCAGCTGGGTCCGCGCACCTTCGACGTGTCCGTGGCCTCCGCCGCCCTGGGCCGCAGCGCCCCGGTGCGGCTGATCCTGCCGTCGGACTTCGACACGCAGACGGGCCGGACCTATCCCGTGCTGTATCTGCTGCACGGCGCCCACGACGACTACACGTCCTGGACCCGTGAGACCGACATCGAGGCCTTCACCGAGGGCCGGGACCTGATCGTGGCCATGCCGGACGGCGGCCCCACCGGCATTCCCACGGCGTGGCTGAGCGGCCCCGACTACGAGACGTTCCAGCTCACCGAGGTCCCGGCGATGCTGAAGCGCGACTACCGGGCCTCCGGGGTGCGGGCGGTCGCCGGGGTCTCCACCGGCGGCTACGGCGCCATGGCGCACGCGGCCCGCCATCCGGGCGCGTTCACCGCCGCGGCTTCCTACAGCGGCATCCTCGACACCACCGCGCCCGGCGTGCCCACCCTCGTCGACGCCATCGTGGCCCGCGAGAACCTTGCGCCCCTCTCCCTGTGGGGCAACCCAGTCCTGAACCTCCTGACCTGGCGGAACTTCAACCCGCGGGCCCGCGCCGCGGGCTTGCGCGGGACTCCTCTGTACGTCTCCAACGGCAGCGGCGTGGTCGGCGGGAGTGGCGACTGGCTTCCCGAGGCGCTGGAGAGCGCCCTGTGGCCCTCCGCCCACAGCTTCACCGACACCCTCGCCCGCCTGGGCATCGCGGTCACCACCCACTTCTACGCAGGAGGAGGACACAGCTGGGCGTACTGGAAACCGCAGTTCGCCGCGTCGTGGCCGATGCTCGCCGGTGCACTCGGGCTGCCGGAGTGATGTCGGTGCCGTCGGGGCACGGAACGGAGCGCAGGGGACGTCCGTCCAACACAGGACTTGCCCCTCGCCCCACGGGAAACACTCCGCGGGTGAGCCGGTTCCGGTGGAAAGGAGCGTCCGCGATGGCCGTCCCCACCCCGCACGGCGAGCCTGCCGGTCCGGTCTCCCCCTCCGTGCCGGCCGGCCTCGCCGAGCTGCTGCGTGCCCAGCTGGAGGCGGTCGCCGACGAGGTCGAGGACGAGGTCCGCAGACAGGTTCCCGAGTACGCGGGCCCCGCGGACGGCATGTACGCCAGGAACCTGCGGGCCGGGGTGGTGCAGGCGCTGACCCTGTTCGTCGACCACATCGCCGACGCGCGCGGCCGCAGCGACGCGATCGCCTCGACGTACTACGAACTCGGGCGCGGCGTGGCCCGGGAGAACCGCAGTCTGGACGCCCTGCAGTCCGCGCTGCGGATCGGAGGGATGCATGCCTGGCGGCTGATGGGCCGGACAGCCGAGGAGTTGGGGCTGGACTCGGCGGTGGTGGCGGCGCTGGGCGAGCTCGCGTTCCGGACCGTGCACGAGGTGGCCGAGGCGGCCGCGGCCGGCTACGCGGAGGGGCGGCTGCGCAGCACGGACGAGCTGGAGCGGCGGCGCAGGCGCCTGCTCGAACTGCTCCTTGGCGAGGGGCCGGTGTCGTTGGAGGCCGTGCAGGATCTCGCGCACGGCGCCCGCTGGTCGGTGCCCCGGCAGGTCGCGGTCGTCGCGCTCGCGGCCCCGGCGGACCAGCGCGAGGAGGAGCGGCCGCTGGCGGGCGCAGGGGCACTGGTGGACATGGGGTCCCGGCCGCCGCGGATGCTGCTGCCCGATCCGGACGGTTCGGGCCGCTTCGGCGGCCGTGCGTTCACTCTCACGCTGCGCGGCCGTCCTGCGGCGATCGGCCCGACGGTGCCGCTCACCGAGGCCGCTCAGTCGCTGCGCTGGGCCGCCCGGGCGCTGCGGCTGATGGGACGCGGGATCCTGCCCCGGCAGGGCGTGGTGCGTTGCGCCGACCACCTCTCGACCCTGCTGCTGCACGGGGACGAGCCGCTGCTGGCCCAGTTGGAGTCGCGGGTCCTCGCACCGCTGGACACAGCCACCGAGGGGCAGCGACCCCGGCTCGCCGAGACGCTGCTGGCCTGGCTGCTCAGCGGCAGCAACGTGCCCGATGTCGCCGCCCGCCTGCACATCCACCCGCAGACGGTCCGCTACCGCCTGCGCCAGCTGGAGAAGCTCTTCGGGGACGCCCTGCACGACCCCGCCACCCGCCTGGACCTCATCCTGGCACTGCGCGCCGAGGAACTGCGGGACCAGGAAACACCCTCCGTGTAGACGGCGCGGGCAATTCCCGCCGACTCACCTCAGCTCAAGAAACCGTAGAACTTCTGAATTCCCATACATAACACCCCGTCAGAAACAGCGAATACGTTCGGGACGTCCTTTTCCGCAGGCGCGCAACGCGCCCGACCCTCAAAGGATCCCCATGCGTATTCGCTTGTGCCTCGCCGCGCTCTCGCTGGTCGGCGGGACCGCCGGACTGACCGCCGTCTCGGCACCAGCGGCATCGGCCGCCACCTGCTCGGACATCGACGTCGTCGCGGCTCGCGGCACCTTCGAGCCGGGCACGCTGGGCGCGATAGTCGGTGACCCGGTGTATTCCGCCCTGCAGAAGAAACTGACGGGCAAGAACCTCACCAGCTACAAGGTGAATTACCCAGCGGACCTTTCCCTCACCTCGGCCGCGCAGGGCAATGCCGACCTGGTGAATCACGTCAACAGCCAGGCGGCGGCCTGCCCGAATCAGCGTTTCGTTCTCGTCGGCTACTCGCAGGGCGCGAACGTCGTCGACAACTCCATCGGAATCAGCAGCGACGGCGCGGTGGTCGGCAGCCCCATCGTGGCCACCATCCCCGCCGCACTCGAACCGAGGGTCTCGGCGGTGCTGCTGTTCGGCAACCCGATCCGGGCCCTGGGCAAGAGCGTCACCGGCACCTACCAGAGCCGCACCATCGACTTCTGTGCCAAGGGCGACCCCATCTGCGAGAACGGCGGCACCGACGTCCTCGCGCACCTCGGCTACACCTCCGACGCCGACGCGGCGGCGGCCTTCGCCGCGACCAAGGTCTGAGCGGACGGACACGCGGGACGGGCCTGGGAGGAGCTCCTGCCGGGCCCGTCTCTCGTGCGGGCAGGGCTACTTGGGCTCCCCGGCGAACTGCGCGAGGTGGGTGGAGACGATCTCGGGCCGCCCGTTGTTCTGCACGGGGGCCGCGGTGAGCACGTCGAGGTGCTGGTAGCCGTCGGCGACCACCGGATGCAGCCCGGCCGGGATGCGGCCCGCCAGCAGCCCGTCACCCGCGAGCACGGTCAGCGTCGGGTTGGCGGTGAGCCCCTCGGGGTGCACGACCAGCTGCTTCACCTGCGGGGAGGTGGCCAGTTCGAGGTCGGTGACCAGTTTGGTGGGGAAGTACTGCTCGGTGAAGTCCAGCGGTTGCCGGGCCAGGCTGCGGGCCAACTCCCCTATGTCGGTGACCTCCTTCCCCGCGTTGGTGAACGGCGTGCCGTCGGCCGAGCGGTAGCCCGGGTCGTCGGCGGCGCCGACACGGTCGTAATTGCGCCATGTGTAGAGCGGGCCGTGCGGCTCTCCTCCGTTGATGACCTTGTACGCGACGCCGAAGAGGCCCTGCTCCTGTGAACTGCCGTTGGCGGCCGGGAAGTTCTTGTCGATGATCGGGCCGCGCCAGCGGTACGGAGTTGTCGTCCAGGAGTGCGCCGAGCACCGCCGCGTTGGTGAGCCGGAAGTCCTTCACGGTGGGAGAGCCGGTGAGGAAAGTGGCGGTGTCCTTGGAGAACAGGAAGCGGTTGGTGGCCTCGATGTAGGTGTTGGCGGGCAGATAGCCCGGCAGGTCGGCCTCGCCGCCCGGATCCTGTACGGCACCCACGCCGGCGATGGCCAGCAGCGTCATCGTCTCGGGGTTGAGCAGGACCGGCGCGCGGCCTGGTAGAGGACGGAGCCGTCGGTGTTGGAGGAGTAGCCGAGGGAGACGACGAACGAGGTCGTGGACCGGCTGAGGCCGAACGCTTCGAGCCTGCCCATCAGCGGAGCGAGCACCGACTCGGAGCTGCGGGTGACGAAGGCGATCCCGGCCAGTCCGCCGATGGACTTGAGCAGTTCGACGTAGCGGATGCGGTAGATCGCGGCGATGAGCGGGAAGAGGGCGCCGATGACGACGGCCAGGCCCGCGTAGACCACGGCGATGAAGCCCAGCAGGCTGCGCAGGTTGCCGAAGCCGTAGTAGGCGAACCACGCAGATCCGCCGCTGTCCGGGCGCTGCGCCCACACCTGACGAGACGTTGGAAAATGTCGAATGCGTGTGTTTTCGTTCGAGCACGGTAGAGGTCGCCAGGGCCCCGGTCAACGCTTCGGACACGTCCACCCTCAGCCCGACGTCTCGAATGGACGCTCCTCAGTCATCCGATGACTGGCCCGTGTGCTCCAGTACGCCTCCCTCAACCAGTCTGCCAGCACGGAAACTTCTCCCCACCTCTGGACAACAACCTCACCAATCACCCTTAATGCATCCGATGTCTTGCGAGGGGCGTGTGCACGGAAGCAGGCAGCCGCACGCAGGTGGTCGGGCCGTCGACCGAGGACACGTCGGCTGACCAGGTCACCAACACTGAAGCGGTCCGAACACCAACGGGCAGGAGGAAACAACTGTGCCCAGAGCTCTCTCACGTCGTTCGGTACTCGCCGGAATGGCGGCGGCGACCGTGGCTGCCGCCGTGGGCCCGACCGTGATGGCGACCCCCGCCTACGCGGCGACCGCCAGCCCGCTGCCGCTCCCTCCCCTGCGGATCCCGAAGACGGACATGGGCCTTGAGCAGCAGCCTGATTCCAAGGTCCAGTGGCTGCAGGACGCCAAACTGGGGATGTTCATCCACTGGGGCGTCTACTCGGGGCCGGCCAAGGGCGAGTGGTGGATGCACAACGCCCCGATCACGCCGGCGAACTACCAGAAGTACGTCACCGACGCGACGAGTGAGCAGTTCACGGCGGACGCCTACGACCCGGCGGCCTGGGCGCAGTTGGCCAAGGATTTCGGGGCGAAGTACGTGACCCTGACCACCCGCCACCACGACGGGTTCGCGCTGTGGCCGCTGAACCATCCGAACAGCTGGAACTCCGGTCAGGCGCCCCTGAGCCGGGACTTCGTGAAGGACTATGTGGCGGCGGTGCGGGCAGCGGGGCTGAAGGTGGGCCTGTACTACTCGCCGATCGACTGGCGCTACCCCGGCTACTACGACGTCACCGGCACCAACTGCGCGACCAACCCATGGGGTTACACCACCGATCCGGCGCACAAGGAGAACGCCCGGATCATGAAGACCGAGGTGTACGAGTCGATCAAGGAGCTGGTCACCCAGTACGGCGTGATCGACGACCTGTGGTGGGACGGCGGCTGGATCGCGGAACAGGGCACCGATGCCGACGGCGCGTTCTTCTGGGAGCCCGGCCAGTTCCGCGACCCGGCCAACCAGTGGCCGGTGGACGCCACCTACGGCGAGACCGACTCGGCCGGCAAGCCGCTGGGCCTGATGGGCATGGTGCGCAAGCACCAGCCGAACATCGTCGCCACCTCCCGCTCCGGCTGGATGGGCGACTACGCCAGCGAGGAGGGCTCCTCGGTCCCCTCCGGGGCGATCCGCACCGGCAAGGTCAGCGAGAAGGTCTTCAGCGTCGGCAGCAGCTGGGGCTACAACTCCGACGGCAAAGTGATGAGTTACGGCACCGCCATGAACATCCTGGTCAACGCCTGGGTGCGCAACATGTCCGTCATGGTCAACGTCGGCCCGGACCGGCACGGCACCGTGCCCTCCGGCCAGGCGAGCCTGCTGCGCCAGATCGGCGCCTTCATGACCGCCTGCGGCCAGTCCGTCTACTCCACCCGCGGCGGCCCTTGGGACCCCGTGGACGGCCAGTACGGCTACACGTACAAGGACAAGACCTTCTACGTCCACCTCCTGCCGGGCTACAGCAGCACCGGCTTCACCACCCAGCCGATCGGCGACGCCCAGGTCACCCGCGTGTTCGACGTACGCTCCGGCACCAACCTGTCCTACACCGTCGACGGTGACGGCCGGGTCGCCATCACCGGCATCGACCGCACCACCCACCCCCAGGACAGCGTCGTCGGCGTCACGCTGGACCGCTCCGTGCAACCGGCCGACATAGCCGCCGGCAGGACCGCCACCGCCGACAGCGAGGAGACGTCCAAGGGCAACACCGCGGCCAAGGCTGTCGACGGCGAAACCTCCACCCGCTGGTGCGCGAACGACAGCGGCACCGGCCACTGGCTCAAGGTCGACCTCGGCTCCGCCCGCTCCCTGACCGGCACCCGCATCGCCTGGGAGAAGGACGGTGCCAACTACCGCTACAGGATCGAGGGCTCCACCGACAACACCACCTGGACCACGCTGGCCGACCTGACCGCCACCACCAGCACCAGCCAGGTCCAGGTCGCCCTCTTCCGCGCCCAGGCACGCTACGTCCGGGTCACGGTCACAGGCCTCCCCTCCGCCGTATGGGCGTCCATCCGCAGCCTGGAGGTCTACGACCGGCCGTTCTCCGCGGACCTGGGCACCTTCAAGCTGGTCAACCGCAACAGCGGCAAGGTGATGGACGTCAAGGACGCCTCGACCGCCGACGGTGCCTCGGTCATCCAGTGGCCCTGGACCGGCGGCACCAACCAGCAGTGGAAACTACTGCCCGACACCGACGGCTCCTACCGGCTGTCCAACGTCAAGAGCGGCAAGGTCCTCGACAGCCCCGGCGGCTCCATCCAGGGCGCGAATCTCGACCAGCGGACGGACTCCGCCAGCGACAACCAGTGGTGGAAGCTGGTCCCCTCCACCACCAGCGGCTACTACCGGCTCGTGAACGTCCGCACCGGCTGGTGCGCCGACGTCGCCAACGCGTCCACGGCAGACGGCGCCAACGTCATCCAGTGGCCGACCGCCGGCGGCGCCAACCAGGACTGGCAGATCGTCGCGCTCTGACGGCCGGTCGCGAACGACCACCGGCACGCCGGCCACTGCACCAGGCAGGCGGCGTGGCTTGCTGCCAGCCACGCCGCCGGCCTGTGGCCGCACAGGATCCCGGCCGTACGGCCCTGCCCGCCGGTTCCCCCGAAGCAGAGCACAGGGACCTTTCAGACACGGTGCCCAATCGACCTGGAGGCAGACCCAACCTGATCCGGGCGTCACTGTTCAGGTTGCAGCGCGGGGACGCCGCCCATTTGCCGGGCAGCGCCCCCGCCGGGGTCTGCATGGCAGGGCCGATGTGTTCTCGTTCGGCGAAATGAGCAGGTCACTCGATTGTGCTGCTTGGCGGGTGGTTCGCCTGGCCGAAAACCGCAGAGCGCACGCTGCCCTCGCTGTGCCCGGTCGCCGTGCTTGGCGGAGCACGCTCCGCGGCTCAGATCGCCCGCTTCGCCGCCGACGGCGGACCGGACCTCGCGCGGCGCCCGGGCTGCAGCGGGCCGCTCCGGCCGCCCCCACCTTGCCGGCCCGCCTGGACGGTGACAGGGTCGGCACCTGGTCGGCCCGCTACTGCACCTACCCGGCCGAGGAACCCGGCACCACGCACACGCCCGCCACGAGCGGCCCGCGCGAGGGCCTCGCCCCCACTCAGCGACTCAGTCAAAGACCCGCTCAACCGCGGAACTTGAAGCCGCCTGGTTTCAGTCTGCGAATGTTTCTGCTCGCGAATTGCGCGAGAGGTATTGACGCCGTTCACGGGTTCCCTATGATCCGGCTTGCTCGACACTTCGATCCTCGTTCGAGATAGCGAACGCCAGCGCAGCACCGCATCGAGAGTCCGCACAGTCTCCGACGGCGCCAACCGGAACCGCCTACTCAAGGATGACGAGGTCCCCATGCACAGACTTAGCTTCAGCCGCAGACATCCGTCTGTGGTGCTCGCCGCCGCGGTTGCGGCCCTGGTCTCGTTGGCGGCGATGCTCGTCGCCACCCCCGCTCAGGCGGCCACCAGCGGCGCCTTACGCGGTGCCGGTTCCGGCCGGTGTCTGGATGTGCCGGGCGCCAGTCAGACCGACGGCACGTTCCTGCAGATCTGGGACTGCAACGGCGCGAGCAACCAGCAGTGGACGCTGACGGACAGCAACCAGCTGACCGTGTACGGCAGCAAGTGCCTGGACGTCCCGGGCCACGCCACCACCGCCGGGACCAAGGTGGAGATCTGGTCCTGCAACGGCGGTGCGAACCAGCAGTGGCGGGTGAACACCGACGGCACGGTCGTCGGCGTGGAGTCCGGACTGTGCCTGGACGTCTCGGGCGCCGGGACCGCCAACGGCACGGCGGTGCAGCTGTGGAACTGCACCGGCGCCGGCAACCAGAAGTGGACCGGCCTGTCCGGTACGCCCAACTCGTGTGCTCTTCCGTCGACGTACCGGTGGAGCTCGACCGGTCCGCTGGCGCAGCCGGCCAACGGGTGGGTCGCGCTGAAGGACTTCACCACCGTGACGTACAACGGCAAGCACCTGGTCTACGGCTCGACCGTCAACCAGTCCGGCTCGTACGGCTCGATGGCCTTCGCTCCCTTCACGAACTGGTCGGACATGGCGACGGCCACCCAGACCGGGATGAACCAGGGCACGGTGGCGCCCCAAGTGTTCTACTTCGCGCCCAAGAACATCTGGGTGCTGGTGTCCCAGTGGGGTGCGTGGCCCTTGTTCTACCGCACCTCCAGCGACCCCACCAACCCCAACAGCTGGTCCAGCCCGCAGCCACTGTTCACCGGCAGCATCCCGGGCGCCGCCCCGATCGACCCGACCGTGATCGCCGACGGCCAGAACATGTACCTGTTCTTCGCTGGTGACAACGGCAGCATCTACAAGTCGACCATGCCGCTCGGGAACTTCCCGGGCAGCTTCGGCTCGTCGTACACCACGGTCATGAGCGACACGGTCAAGAACCTGTTCGAGGCGCCGCAGGTCTACAAGGTCCAGGGCCAGAACCAGTACCTCATGATCGTCGAGGCGCGGGGTGCGACCGAGCAGCGCTTCTTCCGCTCCTTCACGGCCTCCAGCCTGAACGGCCCGTGGACCGCCCAGGCCGCCACCGAGTCCAACCCCTTCGCGGGCAAGGCCAACGCCAACGCCACCTGGACCAACGACATCAGCCACGGCGACCTGGTCCGCAACAACCCCGACCAGACCATGACCATCGACCCCTGCAACCTGCAGTTCCTCTACCAGGGCAGGTCCCCCAGCTCGGACGGCACCCCCTACAACCTGCTGCCGTGGCGGCCGGGCCTGCTCACCCTGCAGCGCTGACCCGCCCGATCCACGGTGATCGCGATGTGGCACGGTCCGCCGAAGCGTGGACCAGTGGTTTACGGCGTGGGCGACTCCACCTGCTGACCGATACCCACCGCCTCGAGGAACCCCAGCCGCGTGTCGGCTGGGGTTCGTCTCTTTCGTGGACCATTCCGCAAGCTTCATCCGGGTCACCGGTCCGTGTCGCCCTTTCGCGTGGGCGGTGATGCCCTCAAGCCCACCCTGCAAGTGCCGACCCTGGCCCGCTGTTGCCCCTCGAAGGGCTGTGCGAGCGACCTGTTCTACTCTCTCCTACGCGGCCGGTGACGCTCCTCGGCTGGTGCCCTGAAGGAATCGCTGTCAGGAGGATCGTTGGATCACGACGAGCGGGTCGACCGGCCCGGAAGCCACGGCGAACACCAGATACAGCGTGAGTTGGGCACCCTCAGCCGCGCGGACCGGTTCTACGACGAGCAGGTACTGGATCGGCTGAACCCGCAGATGCAGGAGTTCGTTGCCCGCCAGGAGATGTTCTTCCTCGCCACGGCGGACAGCCATGGCGAGTGCGACAGCACATTCCGGGCCGGACCGCCGGGTTTTCTCCGGGTACTCGATGAGGCGACCCTGGCGTACCCGGAGTACCGCGGGAACGGGGTCATGGCCTCGCTCGGCAACATCCGGGAGAACCCGCACGTCGGCATCCTGATGATCGACTTCTCTCAGGACCGCATCGGCCTGCATGTCAACGGCCGGGCGCAGTTGGTCACCGACGAGGCCATGCGCCGCAGGTATCTGAACCTGCCCGTTGATCCAGTACCCGGCCGGCGACCCCAGATGTGGGTGGAGGTCGAGGTCGAGGAAGCCTACATCCACTGCTCGAAGCACATACCGCGGCTGGTCAGGGCACCTCTGCGGCAGAACGCGGACGGAGACGGCGATACGGCCGCCCACGGCGAGCAGGCCTGGGGCACGGACGACGTCAAGCGCAAGGGCGGCGACTACTTCGGAGCCGCAGCCGAGGCAGGGAGGCGACTGCCTTCCCGCTGACGACCAGCCTACGGATCCGCTGCGGCAACACCCCGAGCATGCGGGACCAAACGGGACGGCATGGGCCGGACGGTGAGGATGTCCTGAGGGCCCTCACCGTCTCGGCAGCGTCTCCCACGGGACAGGACCCCTGCGCGACGCGAAAGGGCCGGAGCGCGGTTACGTGGCCTGGACGCCTGGGATCACCGTCAGCAGGCGCCGGTCCATGGAGACGACCGGCGCGAGGCCTGCACGTTCGGCTTGGCACGCTGCCGGGCTTGCAGGCCGAACAGAATCAGCGCTTCCCAGCAGCCACCGAGCGATCCTGACGTAACGGAACCTCAGGCTCCACGCTTGCGGCGGAAGGATGTCCTGCCGTTGCGTCGCAACAGCGAGACTGTGGTGGCAAGACGCCCTCGGCCCAGGTCGGGTTCGAGGCCGGCGCCCATTCGGTGCAGCTGGTCGGCGTGCCAGCTGAGGTCGAGCACACCGTCGAGCGCCTTGAGATCGGCGATCCTGCCGAGCACACGGCGCATGCCATAGCGCAGCTGGTGCGCGACGACTGCCTCGGCGCGGCCCGTGAGGATGACGTCCGCGGCATCAGGCGTTGTGGCGGTGGGCCGGCCCATTCCGACGACGTCGCACTCGCCACTGGCTACGGCGTCCTCCATCGCGTCACGGCTTCGAAAGCCTCCTGTGACCGCCAGCGGTATGTCACCCACCAGGCCGCGCACCGTGCGGGCGTACTCCAGGAAGTACGCTTCGCGGGCGCGCGTCGACGCCGCGGCGCAGCCCGTCATCGCCGGAGACTCGTAGTTTCCGCCGCTGATCTCGATCAGGTCGAGTCCTTCCTTCGCGAGAGCCGCGACGACAGCGTGGGACTGCTCCTCGGTGAAACCACCGCGCTGGAAGTCGGCCGAGTTGAGCTTGATGGCGACGGCGAAGCCGGGCGACACCTGTGCCCGTATACGGCGCACGATCTCGAGAACGAACCGCATCCGCCGCTCAGGGTCGCCACCCCACTCGTCGTCGCGCCGGTTCGACAGCGGCGAAAGGAACTGGGAGACCAGGTAGCCATGGGCTCCGTGGACCTGCACCCCGGAGAACCCGGCCGCTTCGCACACCGCGGCCGCGGTCGCGAACCGCTCGACGATGTCCTCGATCTCCGCGGACGTCAGCTCGCGGGGCCTGGTGGCGCCGGGCAGCTTGAGCGCGACCGGGCTGGGCGCGACCGGTGTGTGCCCGAGTGCAAGCAGATTGGCCTGGCGGCCCGGGTGGTTGAGCTGCACCCAGGTGGGAATGCCGCAGTCCTCGGTCGCCGCGGCCCATCGGGTGAGCGCATCGATGCAGCTGTCGTCCTCGATGACGACATTGCCCGGCTCGACGAGCTCGTTGCGGTCGACCATGACGTTGCCGGTGACGATCAGTCCGTACCCGCCCTGGCTCCAGGTCCGGTACAGCCGTTGGAGGCGATGGTCCGGCGCGTTGCGCTTGTCGGCGAGTGCCTCGCTCAACGCGGACTTCATGATCCGGTTCGGCAGCACCTGCCCGTTGGGCAGGGTGAGGTGGTCGGGCAGGGATGTCATGCGCGGTTGTCCTTCGGTGGGAGGGGTACCTGGCGCGGCACGTCGAGATGGCGGAAGCGTTCGGTTGCTTCGGACCTGGGCACGTCCAGCGGGCTCGGGCGCGTTCGCGCTTGAGGAATGGCTCCGCCTATTACCTCGGCGCGTGAGTCGAACCGGAATCTGAAGGCGAGTCCTGCTGGCCGGGCCCGACATGCTGACGATAGAAAACATGTGCCCGACAGCGTTCTGCACGCCGTTACCCACCTGCCCCCGGTCCCACAGAGGAGTGCCCAATGGGAACGTATGAGGATGTCTTCCGCTCCAGTACCGAAGACCCGGAGAGCTTCTGGCTGAGGGCCGCGGAGGGCATCGACTGGGACGTCGCACCGCAACGCGCCCTGGACTCCTCGGGCGCACCGTTCTACCGCTGGTTTCCCGACGGGCGGCTCAACGTCTGTTTCAACGCGCTCGACCGGCACGTCGAAGCCGGCCTGGGCGACCAGCGCGCGCTGGTCTACGACTCCCCCGTGACCGGCGCGCGGCGCACCTACACCTACGCGCAGCTGAGGGATGCGGTGGCGGCCTTCGCCGGAGGCCTGTCCCAGCTCGGCGTGGGGCAGGGCGACCGGGTGGTCATCTACATGCCGATGATCCCCGAGGCGGCCATCGCGATGCTGGCCTGCGCCCGCATCGGCGCCATCCACTCGGTCGTCTTCGGCGGGTTCGCCGCGCCCGAACTCGCCGTCCGCATCGACGACGCCGCCCCGAAGGTGATCGTCTCCGCCTCGTGCGGCATCGAGGGCAAGCGGGTCATCCCGTACAAGCCGCTGCTGGACCGCGCTATCGAACTCGCCGGGCACCGGCCGGAGAAGCGGGTGATCGTGCAACGGCCGCAGGAGCGGGCCGAGTTGGGGCCGGACGACCTGGACTGGGCCGACCTGGTCGCCACTGCGACGCCCGTCGACTGCGTGCCGGTCGCCGCGACGGACCCGCTCTACATCCTCTACACGTCCGGGACGACGGGAAAACCCAAGGGAGTCGTCCGCGACTGCGGCGGCTACGCGGTGGCCCTGCACTGGTCGATGGGCGCCGTCTACGACATCGGCCCGGGCGAGACCATGTTCACCGGCTCCGACGTGGGCTGGGTGGTCGGGCACTCGTACATCGTCTACGGCCCTCTGCTGGCCGGCGCCACGACCGTGCTGTACGAGGGCAAGCCGGTCGGCACGCCGGACGCGGGCCAGTTCTGGCGCGTCGCCGCCGACTACGGCGTCAAGACCATGTTCACCGCCCCCACTGCCTTCCGTGCCATCAGGAAGGAGGACCCCAAGGGCGCCCTCGCCGCGGAGTACGATCTCTCCCGCCTGCGCTACCTCTTCCTCGCCGGCGAGCGCCTCGACCCCGAGACCTACCACTGGGCCGGCGCCCTGCTGGACATCCCGGTGATCGACCACTGGTGGCAGACGGAGACCGGCTGGCCCATCGTCGCCAACCCGGTCGGCATCGAGGCCGCCCCGGTCAAACCCGGTTCGCCCACCCGTCCGCTGCCGGGCTGGGACGTCAGTGTCCTGGACCCGTCCGGACAGCCCGCGCCGCCCGGCGTCGACGGCGCGATCGTCGTCAAACTCCCCCTGCCGCCCGGAGCGTTGCCCACCCTCTGGAACGACGACGAGCGCTTCATCGGCTCCTACCTCGCGGCCTTCGACGGCTACTACCTCACCGGCGACAGCGGGCACATCGACGCCGACGGCTACGTCTTCGTCATGGGCCGCACCGACGACGTCATCAACGTCGCCGGCCACCGGCTGTCCACCGGCAGCATGGAAGAGGTCCTGGCCACCCACCCCGACGTCGCCGAGTGCGCCGTGATCGGCGTCGCCGACGCCCTCAAGGGACAGATCCCGCGCGGCCTCGTCGTCCTGAAGGCGGGCACCGCCCGCGAACCGGCCGAGGTCGAGGCCGAACTCGTCCAGCTCGTCCGCGAACACATCGGCGCCGTCGCCTCCCTCAAGGACGTCGCCGTCGTACCGGCCCTGCCCAAGACCCGCTCCGGAAAGATCCTGCGCAAAACCATGCGCGGCATCGCCGACGGCCTCGACGAACCCATCCCCTCCACGGTCGACGACCCGAACGTCATCGAGGACCTGCGTCCGGTACTCCGCCGCGGCCCCGGTCATACCTCTTGAACGACCCCGCAGCCTGGCGGCGGCGGGGTCGTCGGGGCCAGGCTGCGAGGAGGTCGGCCACCTGCTTGGGACTTCGTACGCGCCGATCATGTGACGACGCGTGAGCGAACCTGATCCGCCTCCGGACGCCCCTCGGAGCAGACCGCTCAACCGACTACCGAGGCGCCGAGCGGCCCCCGTCAGATCCGGCCCCGCCGGTCAGCCGATTCGTCCCACCGTCGCCCGCGGCGGAGACGGACTCACCGCGAGGGTCGGCAAGGCCACACCCACGGCCGTCGTGCGCACGACATCTTGCAGGTCTCAGGCCTGACCTCCGCAGGGACAGCCGGCCTGAGTCGGCTGAGGTCCAACCGATCGCTCCTGGGTGCGATCACGGCGGGAAGACACCCGCAGCGCCCAGGTGTTAGTCACGGGCCCGGCCGCGGCAGGCAGGATCCTGCCGCGGCCTCAGTGATCCTCTGCCGTCGGCGGGGGCGAGGACGGTGTCGAAGCGGACCTGTGTCCAGGTGCCGTCGACGACCCGCCCGTCGGGTGTGGGCGTGCCTGCCGGACGCTGGTCGAAGTCCTTGACCAGCGTCTCCTTCACGCCGAAGGCCGTGTCGGAGTCGAGCAGTTCGTCGTCCCGGACGAAGATGTGCGTGACGAGGGTTCGGCACTCGGGCGCTTCGACCATGAAGTGCAGGTGCGAGGCCCGCATCGGCGAGCGGCCGGTCGCCGTCGGCATCCTGCCCACGGGGCCGTCGTGCGGGATCGGGTACGGCGTCGGTGTGATGCCCCAAACGGTCCTTGCTGCGCCGCGGAACGACGCCCGGCTCGGCGTCGGGGCTCCGGATCGCCGTCCGCCCGGACGACCCCTGTCGCGCGGTTCGGCGTCGGGGTCGCCACCGCCCGGCCGTGTCGTCCCGCCTGTGCTCTTGAGCCGCTTGTACGGCCGACACCCGTGCCGCCGTGGGCGCCCACCGGCTCGCAGGCGCCCGCGGCCGCAGGCATCAGGGATGCCCGGGGTGGTGCCAGTCAGCCGACCGGGCTGAACGTCCACAGCAGGTTGGTGCTCTGCTGCCACGTCCACTGCTTGGTCACGGCCCCTTCGGCGACCAAGCCACCGCCGTCGAGGACCAGTCCCGTGCTGCGGTTGGCGATCGAGTACCGGCCTTCGCCGCGGTGGATGATCTGCCACTGCTGGGTGTTGCTGCCGTCCCAGGCCTTCTGCCGGGCCGGGTCGCCGTTGCCGGTGGAGCCCCAGCCGTCGGCGACCATGCCGTTGGTGCGGTTGACGAGCCTGTAGTACCCGTTGCCGAGTTCGATTGCCTGCCACTGGAGATTGGTGTGGTCCACCGCCTCCCACTGCTTCAGGTTCGATCCGCTGGCCACATTGCCACCGCTGTCCAGGACCCAGTGGTTGGTGACATTGGTCAGGCGGAAGTACTTGTCGGGCCTGAACGTCACCTTCAGCGATCTGATCACGTCATTGTTGCCGGTCACCCGAAGGTCGGGGGTGCTCGAGGTGAACGTCCAGGCGGTGCCGGTGAAGTTGTCGCCGGAGTAGCCCGTCACCTGGTAGCCGTCGGGTATCAGGACGGACGATGCCGTGGCGGGCGCCAGGCCGGCGGCGGACAGCTGGGAGGACGTGTAGCTGCCCAACGGCAGGACCGCGCGGGCACCTTCGTAGTTGACGTTCGAGGTCACCGCCGCGGAAACGCTCACGGGCATGCCCTGGACCTCGACGCACACCACGGAGACGTCGGCGTTCGGCGCGGTGGCCGGCACCGTGACGTTGATCTGGTCGGTGACGGTGTACGGGAGCGAGACCGAGGGGTTGTTCAGCAGATAGACGCGGCTGATCGTGTTGTCGATCGCCGGGATCCGCAGCCGACCGTTCGTGGGCCAGGTGAAGACGTGGGCGAAGAGCTTGCCGTTCTTCTTGGTGACCTTCCCCCATGAGGGTTCGGTGGCGAACGGGCTGCCGCTGGTGCCGTGAATGCTGTCGCTGTGCGTCGACATCCATGAGGCCAGGCCGCTGAGGACGGTCTGGGATCCGGCGGTGACCGAGCCGTCGCCCTTGGGGCCGATGTTCAACAGGAGGTTGCCGTCCCGGGAGACCACCGTGATGAGTTCCTGGACGATGTCCTTGACGGATCGGTAGGAGTTCTCACGGCCCGCGTTGTAACCCCAGGCGCCGTTCATGGTGGCGCACCGCTCCCACGGCCGGCTCATCGGCGCGGCGGGGATACCGAACTCCGCGACCGCGTAGTCGCCGAGACCGTGGTCCCGCTTGACCCGTTCGTTGACGATGAGGCCGGGTTTGCGGGCGATCAGCCAGTTGTAGAGGTCGACGCCGTCCGATTCCAGCCACCAGTCTTCCAGGGTGGGGCTGGAAGGCTCGCCGAACCAGTCGCCGTCGAACCACAGCAGCGCCGGGTCGTAGCGGTCCAGCAGTTCCTGAAGCTGCGCCTTCAAATCGGCGATGTAGGCGGTGCGGGCGGCCTGCGAGGACATCGTGGTGAGACCGCTTTGGTGACGGTCGGTCTGGGACGGGTGGTTCCAGTCGAGTATCGAGTAGTACAGGCAGAACTTGATCCCACGGCTCTCGCACTCCCTCTTGAGGTCCATGAGGGGGTCGGTCTGGACGCCGTTGTAGTCGTGCAGGTTGTACTGCCTCGTGCCGGTGGTGTCGGTGAAGCCCGCGACATTGGAGTCCCATATCGCGAAGCCCTCGTGGTGCTTGGAGGTGATCACGAGGTACTTCATGCCGGCGTTCTTGGCCAGTTCGGCGATGGTGGCGGCGTTGAACTGGGTCGGGTTGAACTTCTTGGTGACCTGACTCTGGTAGTCCGCCTTGCTCCACCGCTGGCTGTCGAAGGCCCACTCCCCCTGGCCGAGCTGCGAGTAGGACCCGAAGTGGATGAACATCCCGAACCTGGCCTGGTACCACCAGTCCATCTTCGAGGGGACGGCGTACGCCTCGGCGGTGGAGGGCCACAGGACCTGTGGCAGCCCGAAGGCCGCCACTCCCCCGGCGAGGGCGGCGACCTTCATCAGAGAGCGTCTGCTGAGGGAGGCAGAGGACATGGGGCGGCTCCATGGGTCGAGGGGGGATGACAGGGCGAGCGGAACGCCGACAAGGGCGGCCGTGCTCCGCGTCGCCCCACAAGGAGACATCGGATGGATTTATAGGAGACCGACGATGTCTACGTCTATAGCTGGGGCGAGATTGACTCAAAGAGGGAAATAAACAAGGGGTTTGGACGACACCTGGAGTCGCGAAGTGCCCACTCACCCATCGAAGTGAGGCACTATACATAGGATCTATTGGGTGACCAGGTGGGTCCGGAACACCGCGCTCAAGGCTCGCCAATCCCCGACCGCGAGATGGAGCCGCCGGACGGGCCCATGTGGTCGAGGGGAGCGGCCCCGCCGGGCGGGCCGTACCGGCATCCGTCGGTGCCGGGTCGGCGGGTGGTGATCAGTCCGGATGCGGATGTCCGAACAGCAGGTCGTAGCCCGGCGGGAGTTGGAGCAGGACGCGGTTGATCAGGTCCTCCCCGGCGATGTCGGCCACGACGCTGAGTACGGCGCTGACGTCCCATGTGGCGGTCTTCTCCGTGGCGCCCTCGATCCAGGCCGCGGTTGCCCGGATGAACCGGTCGGGCGACAGCGGTTCGTGTGCCTGGAGCGGGTTGAGCAGGACGAACGCCAGCGTTTCGGGGAGCCGGCCGGCCAGCTCGGCGCGCACCTCGCCCACCAGATGAGCGCCCAGTAGGGCCATGACGACCCGGGAGGCTCGTTCCGCCTCCTGCTGCGAAGGATATTTACCGCGTTCCTGGACTGCGGCGATGAAGGCGTCCCAGTGCATGCGCATGACCTCCTCCGTCAACGGCGGGCCACCGGCGGATGCGTCGCTTCCGCGCAGGTTCCACGCGGTGGAGCCGGCCCGGTGACCTCCACGGTGGCCGGACGCAGCAGGTGCTCGCCGAGCCGGTAACCGGAACGGAGAACCGTCGAGCACACCAGGCGGTCCCGGTCGCAGACGTGGTACGTCAGGGCGTCGTGACAGGCGGGGTCGAACGGGTCGCCCACCTCACCGAACGACGTGACGCCCAGCGAGCCGAGCTCGTCCTGCAGGCTGTCGGCGATGTCCTTCAGGCCCGGCGTGAGCGGCTCGTGCGCGCACGCCCGGTCGACGGCGTCCAGCACGGGCAGCAGCGCCCGGAGCACGTTGGCCACCGCGATTTCGCGGACGGCCATGCGGTCCCGCCGCACCTGCTTGCGGTAGTTGTCGTACTCGGCCTTCACCCGCTGCAGGTCGGCGGTCCGCTCCTCCACCAAGCGCCGCAACTGCTGCAGTTCGGTGCTCTGCGGCCCACTCCCGGTCATCGTCAGCCGGCCTCCGACTTGTCGTCCTCGACGATCTCGGCGTCCACCACCTCGTCCTCGGACGCGCCATCAGCCGTACCGCCCGCGGGCTCCCCCGCAGACTGCTCGGCCCGCGACTTCTCGTACAGCGTCGTGCCGATCTTCTGCGCGGCCTGTGTCGTACGGTCGATGGCCTGCCGGACGGCCGCCGTGTCCGCGTTCTCGTCCTTCAGCTTCTCCTTCAGGTCGGCCAGCGCGGCCTCCGTCCCGCTCTTCGCATCGGCCGGGATCTTGTCCGCGTTGTCCGTGATGAGCTTCTCGGTCGAGTAGACGAGCTGCTCGCCCTGGTTGCGGGTCTCGGCGGCCTCGCGCCGGCGCCGGTCCTCCTCGGCGTGCTGCTCGGCCTCGCGGACCATGCGGTCGATGTCGTCCTTGGGCAGCGCGGAGCCGCCGGTGACGGTCATCTTCTGCTCCCTGCCGGTGCCGAGGTCCTTGGCGGAGACGTGCATGATGCCGTTGGCGTCGATGTCGAAGGCGACCTCGATCTGCGGCACCCCGCGCGGTGCGGGCGCGATGCCGGTCAGTTCGAACATGCCGAGCTTCTTGTTGTACGCCGCGATCTCGCGCTCGCCCTGGTAGACCTGGATCGTCACCGACGGCTGGTTGTCTTCCGCCGTGGTGAAGGTCTCGGAACGGCGGGTCGGGATGGTCGTGTTGCGCTCGATCAGCCTGGTCATGACGCCGCCCTTGGTCTCGATGCCGAGGGACAGCGGGGTGACGTCGAGCAGCAGGACGTCCTTGACCTCACCCTTGAGCACGCCGGCCTGCAGGCTGGCACCTACGGCCACGACCTCGTCCGGGTTGACGCCCTTGTGCGGGTCCTTGCCGGTCAGTTCCTTCACCAGCTCGGTCACCGCAGGCATGCGCGTCGAACCGCCGACCAGGACGACGTGGTCGATGTCCGACACCCTGATCCCGGCATCCTTGATCGCATGGTGGAACGGTGCCTTGCAACGCTCCAGCAGATCCGATGTCAGCTGCTCGAACTGGGCCCGGGTCATCTTCTCGTCGAGGTGCAGCGGGCCCTCGGCCGAGGCCGTGACGTAGGGCAGGTTGATGGTGGTCTCCGACGAGCTGGACAGCTCGATCTTCGCCTTCTCCGCCGCCTCGCGCAGCCGCTGCACGGCCATCTTGTCCTTGGACAGGTCCACGCCGTAGTGGTTCTTGAACTGCTTCACCAAGTGGTCGACGATCCGCTGGTCCCAGTCGTCGCCGCCCAGGTGGGTGTCGCCGTTGGTGGCCTTCACCTCGATGACGCCCTCACCCATCTCCAGCAGCGACACGTCGAAGGTGCCGCCGCCGAGGTCGAAGACGAGGACCGTCTGGTCGTTCTCCTTGTCCAAGCCGTAGGCCAGCGCGGCGGCCGTCGGCTCGTTGATGATCCTCAGGACGTTCAGCCCCGCGATCTCGCCAGCCTCCTTGGTCGCCTGCCGCTGAGCGTCGTCGAAGTACGCGGGCACGGTGATCACCGCGTCGGTGACGTCCTCTCCGAGATATGCCTCCGCGTCCCGCTTCAACTTCTGCAGCACGCGCGCGGATATCTCCTGCGCGGTGTACCGCTTGCCGTCGATGCCGCCGTGCTCCGGGAACCGCCACGCGTGATCCCCCATGTACCGCTTCACGGAGCGCGCGGTGCGCTCCACGTTCGTCACGGCCTGCCGCTTGGCGACCTCGCCGACCAGCACCTCGCCGTTCTTGGCGAACGCCACAACCGACGGCGTGGTCCGCGCTCCCTCCGTATTCGTGATGACCGTGGGCTCGCCGCCCTCGAGGACCGAGACCACCGAGTTCGTCGTTCCCAGGTCGATACCGACCGAGCGCGCCATGACTCTCCCTCCTCACCCGTGCGCTGCTTCACGTTTCTGGTCAGTCGGCGTCATCGGGACGGCCGCTCCCACCGGACGGGACCGGCGCGCAGCAGAGGCTCGGGGCGGGCGGCCCCGAGCACCACCACGTACCGCCGGGCGGGACTGACCGGCCGCGCGAAGACAGGGCCGCGGTCGTATGCCCGCTCCGCCGGCCGTTCGTAGCGCCGGTCGTAGGCCGCGCGCAGGACCGGATCGCGAAGCGTCTCGTACGCCGCCCGCGCCTCACCGAACCGTTCGGCCGTGGCCGCGTCCACACGCGTGTCGGGGCGCAGTTCCCGCACCCGGGTACGGAAGGCGGAGGTGATCACCTCGGCCGTCGCCGAGGGCTCCACCCCCAGCACCGCATACAGGTCCGCTCCGTGGTCCCGCGCCTGCATCCCGGCCACCTCCTCGCCCGCTGCGAACTGCAGGTTTCACCCGTTCTTGCCTCTAGTCCTGAAATAAAACTTGAGCCCTTCATTGTCAAGGCTTGATGTGGATGAGGTGGAGGGACTGCCGGCGGCCTTCCGGGCAGCCGGAGGCCGGACACCGCCGACAGGGGTCCCAGGCGAAAGGAGCCGCACGAAGGCTGCGCCCATCCGCCCCGACCCCCTCCGATACGTCGACCGGCTCACCCAGCAGGTGTTCGGCAGCCTCGCCCGGCGACCGTCATGCCGATCGACGCCCATCAGAGCGGCGATGCCACAAGGCGCTCCGCGCTGCGAACACTGCGGCCGGCGCTGGGCCGGGCGCCTCGTGGACCGTCGGCCCGGCGGCGAGCGAGAAGGCCGCCCCCTGGTCGGCGTGCCAGGACCACGCGGAGCCGGGACGGCACCCGCCCGCACGGCGTCCCGACGATGGCGAGGACGAGGCCCACAGCACCGCCGCAGAGCGGGCACCCCGACCCGAGGTGACCGTGGCAACAGGCCGGTCCAGCGCCGTCGTCACGGGTGCCTTCCGTCGCTGCCGTCATACGGAGTGGCGGACACAGCCCAGGGGTGAAGAACATGATCGCACTCGGGTCGGACGCCTCGGCACGTCCGCTGCGCGGCACGACAGGAGGATCCCGGCCGCCGTACTGGAGCGAAGTGAACCAGTACGTAGCCGAGTTGGCCGCCGAGCGGGACGAGTGCGGACACCGCCTGATGGTCAACGACCGTCGCGCCGGCGAGGAGAGGCGAACGGAAGCGCGTCCCCTCGAAGATCCTCGTCCGGGGCGCTGCAAGTCGCCCAACTGCAAGTCGCCCAAAGTGAGCGAGGTGCTGCCGCTGCTGTCGCCGGGAGAGAACGACCTCTGATCCAGTGCGGTCCCCGGTCGCGCGGCAGGGCGGTGCCCACGCCGTGGATGCCGGCGACCGGGCGGCCCATCGACCGCCTGCGACGGCTGGCCGAGGAAGGCGGCCTGACCCCGCGGGTCGCACGGACCCTGCCGGTCCAACAGGCCGTCGAAGCACACCGGTTGCTGGAAGCGGGCGGCCTCCGCGGACGTATGGTCCTCACCTTCTGATGACGATGAACAACGGCTGCTGGGAGCCCGCCTTGGAACACCCGTTGCAGCCCGCGGTGGTAGCGCCGGGCCGGTGCAGGTTGCCGCTGACGTTGCCGGAGTCCCAGGGAACGGGGGCGACACCTGCCAGGCCGGCGATGCGGTCGGCGCTCCCGTAGCGGCTCAGGTCGCCGGCCGTGGCGCCAAGGAATTCCGCGCCCATCAGGGGCCGGGCAGGCGGGGGATCACTCACGCATGCCGAGTTCCGGATGTGTGCGGGAGCGTGGACGCGATCTCGTTGCCGTACCGATGAGTTTGGTGCGGATCCGCAGTCGATACCCCTGGATCCACCGACAGCGGTGGGCCTGTGCTGGAAACGTTCCAGCACGGGAGGAAGCACATGGAGGAAGTGTTGAGCGTCGACGACTCCGAGCGGGAGCGCACCATCCGAACTGGCGAGCAGGGGACCCGGGTGAGCGGTCCCAGGGTGTTGGTGGCGGGTGCGAGCATCGCGGGACCCGCGCTGGCCCACTGGCTGCGCCGGCGGGGGGCCGAGGTGACCGTGGTGGAGCGGGCTCCCGAGCTGCGTCCCGGCGGGCAGGCGGTGGACGCGCGCGGGGTCGCCAAAGAGGTCATCGGACGCATGGGGCTGGACGCGGCGGTCCGCGCGGCGTGCACCCACACCGCCGGCGCGCACACCGTGGACGCGGACGGACAGGTGCTGGAGACCTTCCGCGCGGACGACGACGGTGGCGACGGGTTCATCGCGGACATCGAGATCCTGCGCGGGGACCTGTCCCAGGTGCTCTACGACGACACCCGCGACGGCGTCGAGTACATCTTCGGCGACCGAATCGCCCAGCTCGCCCAGGACGCGGACGGGGTCGACGT
The DNA here is from genome assembly GCF_003814765.1 of Streptomyces sp. TLI_185. NCBI lineage: Bacteria > Bacillati > Actinomycetota > Actinomycetes > Kitasatosporales > Streptomycetaceae > Streptomyces > Streptomyces sp. TLI_185. Next base: position 9,254,945 of record NZ_RKRB01000001.1, on the reverse strand, counting down.
GGTCTTCGCGGGCGGCGACCGGCGGCGCTTCGACCTGGTGGTCGGGGCCGACGGGCTGCACTCGGAGCTGCGGGCGATGGTCTTCGGGCCGCATGAGCGGTTCCTGCGCCACCTCGGGCATGTGCTGGCCTTCTACAGTGTGCCCAACGAGTTCGGGCTGGACCGTTGGCTGCTCGAGTACCAGGACCACGGGTCCGGGCGCTCAGCCCTCCTGCGACCCATCCAGGACGCCACCCGGGCGATGGCCATGTTCTACCTCCCCTCGGCTGACTTCGACGTCGACTACCGTGACGTCGCGGCCCAGAAGCGCCTGCTGCGTGAGCGGATGGCGGGCCTGGGCTGGCTGGCCCCGGACATCCTCGCGCACCTGGACGGCACCCCGGACTTCTACCTCGACCAGGTCGCCCAGGTGGTGATGGACCGCTGGTCGAGCGGACGGGTGGGGCTGCTCGGGGACGCGGCGTTCAGCTCGTCGCCGATGTCCGGGCAGGGCACCGGGCTGGCACTGGTCGGCGCCTACGTGCTGGCCGGAGAGCTGGCCGCCGCCGTGTGGGACCCCGAGGCCGGGTTCACCCGCTACGAGGCGCGGATGCGTTCGTTCGTCGAGGCCAACCAGGAGATCGGCCGATTGAACGCCTGCAGCCGCGACGTCCCCGGGCCAGACGCCGAGCCGCGCCCCGATTTCGCCGGCGAATGGTTCACCGAGCTGGTCGGGCGCGCGATCAACGGCATCGAGCTGCCCGAATACGCGGGGGCGCCGGACTCCGCAGCCCCGGCCGGATCGCCGATCACCTGGTCAGCCAAGCCGTAGGTGTCGCATAACGTGTCGAGAGGGACCACGGTTCGGCAGGACACCGCCGGACGACCTCCGCTCATGCCGCATGGTGCGCGTTGGAGCGCCCGTTCGGCGGCCACGCCACGTTCCGATGAGGCGGTGTCGACTCGGAAAGCTGACAAGATCGATGAGAATCCACGGCGCGGGGTCTCAGTGGTTCTGTCACTTGCCTGGTCGGCGCTCACCGGAACGGACAAGACCATGGAGACATCGACCCCGCGACGCCCATGCCCATTGATCCCCCGCCGGATTGCTGGCCCGTCTTGTCTCAAGGCAGCTGTCAGTGCGCAGCTCGCCTACATGGCTCCCTGACACGATGGATGAGAACGGACATCGAGGGTCGGGGGCACAGTGGACTGGGGAACACTCGTAGGCACCGGTCTTGGGGCGATACTCGGCATCGGATCGACACTCGCGGTGGACCGTGCACGAGCACGTCGCGAGAAGGACGTCCGCGGCGAAGAGCTTCGACGTCAGGTGTACGGCGAGTACCTTGTCGCGTTGTCACGGGCTCGGAGTCAACTGCGCGACATCGCCCATAATGTTCATGAGCCCCCGGAGCAGCGAGCCCGACAGGCGCGCGACACGGTACGTGAGAGCGGCGCCTACGAGCTCCGTCATCAGTTGCAGCTCTGCGCGCCGACGGAGGTGCTGGCACTCACCGAACAGGTGCACGCAGCGCTGCGAGACCTTCGAGAGGAGGTCCTGAACGGATCCACCTCCGAGAACGAGTCGTACCGGGCAACGCGCGCCGCCTATGAGACCGCTGCCCGGGCCCTCCGCCAAGCAATGCGTCGCGATCTGGGCGTCGCCCCCGGCTAAGGCGTGTCCGCCGGATCATGGTGCGGCTTGGACGGTGAGGCGGGTCATCTCACTACGATCGTGGGATGTTTGAGTACCGCGGGTGGATCACGGGCAGGGAGACCGCGGCCCATGAATACGATGAGCCTCGGTTGCGGCAGATCGTCGATGAGCTTCGCCTTCGCATTGCCCAGATGGACAGCTCGATCCTGTGGGCACCGGCGGCGAGCTGGTGGGCACGGCAAAAGGTCGAGTCGACGCCCACCATGCTCCAGTCGATCCGGTCCTCGGCAGCAGCGTCGGCTTGGACGGCCTGGAGTAACCGCTCCCAGGTGCCGTCTGCGGACCAGCGTCGGTGCCGTTCGTAGACCGTCTTCCACCTGCCGATCCTCTCCGGCAGGTCTCGCCACGGGATTCCCGTCCGCTCAACGGAACAAGATCCCGTTGATCACCCTTCGGTGGCTAGCCCACCGTCCACCGCGCCGCCCGCCGACAGGCAGATGAGGTTCCAGACGCCGTCACTCGTCGTTCGTCGGATCACCACGGCCCACGGCCAACTACACGGCCACGGAAGAGGGAACACTCATGATCCGCCGGACACGCATTGGGCGAACTGACCACCTCTGCGACACCGAGACAATTCCAGTTCGTATTCAACAAGCGGCTTGGTCACAGGGTTCTAGAGGTCTGCGATCCCATGGTCGGGCAAGTAGGGTGAAACGCCCGTCACCAGCCAATACTGAAGGTCTCGCAGCCTCGTGAGAGCTGCCTCGTAATACGTCGACGGCTCGGGGCGGGGAAACCGCGGATGGGCCGTGTGCCCGGGCAACCAGTCGGCACAGAGCCAGAATCCTTCCACCAGCCATCGCGGCAGGTCCTGCTGATCATGCTCCTCGAACCCTGAACACACACCGCGCATGGCCCGCTCCAGACGAGAGAAGGCATCCTTGTCCCACCTCTGATCACGGATCACGGTCGCAAGAAATGCCTCCTCGTACTCCGAGAACTCCTGCCGCAGCACAGCGAGATCGTCCATCGGACCATCATGACGGTGCCCACTGACAACTCGGCGTCGCGCGGCAATCAGGCGGTCGAGCTGTCGAGCCCGCCCGACGCACCACGCTCGATGCCCCCTACTGGTCAAACCTCAAGCCGTCCCCCGGAGCCACTTCAGGACGTCGAAGGGACGCAGGATCTCCACCAACTGGGGCCGCGTGGAGCCAACATGCCGGGGCCGCTGAACACGACAGCCAGTCGTACGACGCCCCGTGGAATGAGTGGCGCAAGGCGGCCGTCGCCTTCCAGGCCGCAGTGACCGAATACGCAGCACGCGACGACGTGGCCATGTCGCGGTACGAGGTGGAGCAGGCGGTGAAGCGGACCGTACGACACCGCGCGGGACGGTCTTCGGTACCTCTTCGATCTTCAGCTGCACGGGCAAACTACCGCTGCCTTCGCTCTGCAGCCACACCACCGACACGACCCCCCGTTACCGTTTTCGTGGCTCCGCAATGGGGCCTCCGGCAAGACGATCGCCGAGCTGGAGATGATCGTCGGGTTCGACGACGACCTGGCCGCCGAGGCAACGAGGGTCGCGAACAGGCTTCATGGCTTGCTGACGCAGATCCATCCGTTGCTGCAACGGGTCCTGGGGCCGCGGTTGCAGCATCCGGCCGTCCTTGCCCTGTTGGAGCGGTTCGGGTCTCCGACCCAGATACGCAAGGCGGACCGTTGGCAGCTGGTCACGCTGCTGCAGCCGAAGGCGCCGAGGATGGCCGAGCGGCTGGTTGAGGAGATTTTCGCCGCGCTGGATGAGCACACCGTGACCGTTCCGGTGACCGAGGCCGCGCTGATCGTTCCAAGCCTCGCCGGATCCCTGACCGCCGTCCTTGACCAGCGCAAGCTGCTGGCCGGGCGGATCAAGGAACTGCTGAAGACCCACCCTCTTCCGAAGGTCCTGACGTCGATGCCGGGAGTCGGCGTCAGGACCGGAGCCCGCATCCTGATCGAGGTCGGCGACGGCAGCACTTTTCCGACCGCCGACCACCTCACCGCATACGCCGGACTCGCCCCGGCCACCCGCAGCCCGGGCTCCTCGATCCGGGGCGGACAGCCCTTCAGGAGGGGAAAACAAGCAGCTCAAACGGGCCTTCTTCCTCCGCGTTCGGCGCCCTGGCCGAGCCTGCATCGCGGGCCTACTACGAAGAGAAGATCGCGCAGGGCCAACACCACACCAGGCCCTGCTCTGCCTCGCCCGGCGTCGAGCCGATGTCCTGTTCGCGATGCTCCGCGACGGCACGTTCTACGAACCCCAGCCCTCAGCCACAGTCACCTGACCAGCGGCTCCGCGAGGAGGACGACTCGATCAGCCTCGACGTCGAAGCCGAGCACCGGACGGCCATAGCCGCCCTCCGGATCCATCAGCACCGGCTTACCCAACTGCCGCCCGATCTCCCGAAGGAAGCCGCAGAACACATCAAGTCGCTCCTGGCCCTGCAACTCCCGCACGTCGACATCGAAATCGACTTCATCGGCGGCATAGAAACGGAAGATCACCAAGACACCGGCAACCGGCCAGACCCGCAGGTTCGGGCACTCGGCATCCGCCGGACGGGACAGCACGACCTCCGCCCGAGGCACCGGAAGCACCGTCTCTCCCTCGGAGTACTCGCACTGCCAGCCCCTCTCCGCGACAAGATCGAGGACCACCTGCCAGTCCTCCACCGAGGCATCCGGGACACGCACGTCCGGCAGCGACCCCACCAGGTCCGGGTCAAAGAAGCACTTCACGTCATCCCACAGCAGATCAGCCACACCACCATGCTGCCCGGCACCCGGGCTCAGCGCAGCACTGTTTCCCTTGACCAAAGACATAGGGGCACCCGCCGTCAACCAGGCCCTGAACCGGCCATGCACCCGCATCAAAGCATTCAGCGAACTTCGGCAGAGCCGCTCAGAGCCAATGGCGCAGGAGCCGTGCCGGGGCATGGCGTGCAAGCCAGGCGCCGGCCAGGCCGATGGCGGCGCCGGCGACGACGTCGCTGGGGTAGTGGGCGCCGGACTGTACCCGTTCGAGGGCCACCATGGCGGTCGGCACCGCGCACAGCGCGCCGACGGCCGGCCAGGTGGGGGTGACGGCGGCGGTGAAGGCGATCGCGGCCGCGGTGTGCCCGGAGGGGAACGAGGACGAGTCGGGGCGATCGTCTGCTTCGTCGTGCGGGATCCACTCCTTGGGCGGCCTGGGGCGGTCGGCGAGCTTCTTGCACGGGCCGTTAGACGCCAGCTGCGCCACCACCATGGCCCCCATCCCGGCTGCCGCGGCCTGGCGGCCCCGCCGCCCGCCCAGCCACACCATCGCGGCGGCGGCACCGCACCACAGCTTCGTGCTCTCCGCGGATTCCTCCACCGCCGACAGCGCCTCGGCGACGCGCCGTGGGATGCGGGAAGCCGCCTGCTGTGTCAGAACCCGGTCGGCCTCATGCAAGCCCGTCAGCAACCTCATGAACTGCGGATATCCCCAAGCGTCACGCGATAATCAGCTCGGACTGTCCGACGTTCATTCGTCCAGTCGGCGCAGGTCCTGCTCGTCCCATTTCCGGGTGTCGCGCGGCTGGGTGTAGGGCTCCTTGCCGGGTGGCTGACCGCCGGCGATGGCCCGCTGCCGGACGGTCTCGGCGTCGAACTCCAGGCCCAGCAGGATCGCCAGGTTGGTGATCCACAGCCAGATGAGGAAGACGATGACGCCGGCCATGGTGCCGTAGGTCTTGTTGTAGGAGGCGAAGTTGGCGACGTAGAACGCGAAGCCGGCGGACACGATCAGCCAGATGACCAGGGCGAGGAAGCTGCCCGGTGTGATCCACCGGAATCCCTTCACCCGGGCGTTCGGGGTGGCCCAGTACAGCAGCGCGATCATGATCGTGACCAGGATCGCGAGGACGGGCCACTTCGCGATCGACCACACGGTCACGGCGGTGTCGCCGACCCCGAGGGTCTTTCCGGCCTGGCGGGCCAGCGTGCCGGTGAAGACGACGATCAGGGCGCTGATGACGGCGAGCACCATGAGGACGGCCGTCAGGCCCACCCGCACCGGCAGGACCTTCCAGACCGGCCGGCCCTCGGGCATGTCGTAGACGGCGTTGGCGGCGCGGATGAAGGCGGCGACATATCCGGAGGCCGACCACAGCGCCAGGACGATGCCGACGATGGCCATGATCGAGCCGAGGCCGGCGTTGTGCTGCAGCTGGGTGACGGCCCGGGTGATGATGTCGCGTGCGGAGCCCGGGGTGAACTGCTGGAGGTTCTTCAGCACCGAGTCGGTGGCGGACTTGCCGGCCAGGCCGAGCAGGGACACCAGCACCAGCAGGGCCGGGAAGAGAGCCAGCAGACCGTAGTACGTCAGCGCCGCGGCCCGGTCGGTCAGCTCGTCGTCCTTGAACTCGCGCAGGCTGCCCTTGAGCACCGCCCCCCAGGCCGTCTTCGGCAGGTGCGTCGGGGTATCCGGCGCGCGTTCCTCGACCGCGGGCCCGGGGCCCACCTCCTCGGGTGGCGGGGCCTCACGCTGGGGGACCTCGTCACTGCCGTGGTGCTCTTTCCGCCCAGGAACATGCAGCTTCATACCCGGCGAGTACCCCCATACATCCGCCCAATCAGGACATCGGGGTGGCTGGAATCCGAGAGCGTCCTCGCTGCCCAAGCATGCTCGCGCGTTGGTTCAGTGCTCGAGGCGGTAGCCGGTGACGAGTTCGGCACGGATGCGCACGACATGGTGCATGCTCATGTCGGCCCAGGGGGTGAGGAGTCCCTGGTAGCGGACCACCTCCAGTGGCGCGGTGACGGGTGTGGCGGGGCCGGTGACCATGACGCTCCAGCCCGTCCGGGTCTGCGGATCGATCTGGTCGGCCTCGTAGACCACGACCTCGGCAACGGAGGTGTGGCACAGCAGCACCGACCCGGCCTGGGTGCCGATGACAACGGCGTCGCCGTCGACCACGTGGTTGACCGGGCGGATCACCGGCAACGCCTGCTGGGTGAAGCCGACCCGGCCCAGCGGGACGCTGGCCAGCAGCGCCAGGGACTCCTTGCGGCCCAGCTCGGTCATCCGCGCCGCGGTGACGGCGCGGGACACATTCCTCATGGCAGCTCCGGCTGCGGGAGTGGTGACAGGTATGTGAAACTCGACGCTCCCTCTTCGCGCTTCCGGCGCCCAGGGCCGGAGGGCCCTCATACCGGCCTTGTCTCATGCCGGGTGTTCTGGCGGGCGCGGGGGCAGGCGTTTGGCATGAGACCTTCTCAGCACAGGTTTCGGCGGGCCCGCACCGAAGCAGCAAACGCGTTCCCGGTCGATGGCGGCCGTGGCGCCGTCAGGGCGGGTGAGGGGGCCTCGCACCGGGTGAGGCCGTGGAACTGCTGTGGGAGAAGGAGCAGTTCGAGCATGCGATGGAGAGCCGGCCGGTCATCGACATGGCCTGTGGAGTGCTGATGGCGGGCTTCGCCTGTCAGCCGGAGGATGTGTGGGAGATCCTGGTGACCGTCTCGCAGCTCGCCGACATCAAACTGCGGGAGGTCGCCGACGCGGTGACCTCGGCCGCGACCGGAAAGCCGATGCCGGCGGATCTGCAGGAGCACCTGACGGCTGCCGTGCGGGCACGGCAAGAGCGGCATGAGCGCGGATGGTCCGGGTAGTCGCAACGGTGCCTGGCCGGGGAAGGGCCGTGAAACCTGGGGAGGTCGAAGCGGCCCTTCCCCTGTTCTCGGACGGGGCACTCAGGGCCCCGGCACGTCCTTCGCCTCCGCCGAGCCACTCGATCCGTGCGGAGGCGGCGATCTCGTCTTCGTCTGCCAAGCCCACCTCCAGCCCGGCACGCCGGAGAAATGGCGACCATGTCCCGCATGCCGTAGGCGCGTCCGGCGGCGGTTCCCTCGACGCGGACCAGCCGGCCGCCTTCGCCGTCGGACGGATGGACGATCACCGGGTGCAAGGCGGACACGAGGGAACCTGTTCGGCTGCGCGGAGAGTACGGGGCGATCGGCGCGGGTCCCGGCAGCCGCCTTCGTCTCGACGCGTCACGCTGCATCGGCGCGCCGCGCGCTCTGCCCAGCCGCACTGCGCTCGGCGGCGGCCGGGCCGTCGTCGTGGACCAGCCGCAGGTGACGTCCCCGGGCGTGGCGGGGCGCCGGCGACCCGGCCGACAACCGGTCCTCGATGCGGTCCATGGCGTACAGCAGCACTCCCAGGAGCGGCAGCAGTAACACGGCGACGACGATCACAGCAGGTCCCTCCGGCCGGCGACACCTGGCCGGGTTTCCCCCCGGGACCCTGGCGAGCAGCCCGCCGTGTGAAGGTCTTGTGACGACCAGGCCCACCGCTTCGGCGGCGGGTCTTTGCGTTCCCGAGAGCATGGGGCGGGTCTTCGCGTTCCCGAGAGCATGGAATGCGGGGGCGGAAGCATCCGAGAGGGCATGGAGTGTGTGATCCACCGAGAGAAGACGGGTGAGGGCGAGGAGATCGACTGCCGGCAGGCGGACGGGGGATGCGAGGTCACCTGGAGCGTCTGGGGATACTGAAGCCGGACGAGTTCGCCTGGATCCGGCTGTCCGAACCCGGTCAGGGGGCGCAGCAGCGGCTGGGCCAGTACCTGAAGCTGCATCCCCTGGCCATCGAGGACGCGGTCCACGCCCATCAGCGGCCCAAGCAGGAGCGTTACGGCGACGTGCGGCTCGCCCAGCAGCCCGACATGGCCCGGCTCGGGCCTGTCAGCGTGCTGCACGCGGTGACTGACGTAATCACCGCGCCTACACATCACCGCGCCTACACCCGGGCCGCGGCCCAGATACGCACGGACCTGACCGACCTGCAGCGGTGCGTGTTCTCGCCCGCCCACGAGGACCTGACCGAGCAGATCCACTCCCTCAAACGGGAGGTGGTGGAGTTCCGCGACGCCATCCAGCCGCTGGTCCCGTCCTGCAGCCCTTCACCACGGCACGGGACGACTGGCCGCCGCAGGTCGTGCCGTACTTCCGGGACGTCGCCGACCACCTCACCCGCACCGACACCGAGGTCCGCGCCCTGGACGATCTGCTCGGCCATCCTGGATGCCCATCTTGCGGAGGTGGGCACCTGGCAGAACGACGACAGGCGTCGCATCAGCGCCTGGGCGGCCATCTTCGCCATCCCCACCATGACCGCCGGGATCTACGGCATGAACTTCGCCCGCATGCCCGAACTGGACTGGCGCTACGGCTACCTGTGCGCGCTGGCCGTGATGGCGCTGGAAGCAGGGACTGCTGTACCGGGCCTTTCGCCGCAACGGCTGGTTGTGACAGCAAACGACCCCCGAGTTGACCCGTACTAAGGCACGGGTCATACGACCGGTGGCACCTCAACTGCCCTGCGTGTGATGCGAGCAGCGGCGCGAAGGACGCGGCGCCAGGTGCGGGCTGCGGGGCAGGCGACAGGGCGGGTGTGCACGAGTCCGGGCCGGGAGCGGGACATCGCTGTACAGGCGGGCAAAGCGGCGCTGGCCGCCTGGGTCGCGTGGGCGGTGGCCGGTAGCCGGTAGCCGGTAGCCGGTAACCACGATCGTCCCGGTGGCGATCGCCGCCGGCTGCTGTAGGCCCTCGGCCGTCCGGGCCGTCGCCAGGGAGGAATACATGGCGCGCACCAGGAGCGTGGCGCTGGCCATGGGACTCAAGGACGACGACCAGTTCGTCGTCACCGCACGCACCCTCGACGAGCGCGCGTGGGCGTCGATGGACGCCGACGGCGACGGAAAGATGACCTTCGACGAGTACACGGCATGGGTCGGCGCCGAGGCGTTCGACACCGTCTGCGCACCCGTCCTCGCCGCCCTCTTCGACCTCGCCGACACCAACCATGACGGCGCCCTCGACCTCCGCGAGTTCACAGCCCTGCGCACAGCACTCAACAACCCGGCCACCAACGCCGAGACAGCATTCACTGCCCTGGACACCGATGGCGACGGCCGCATCAGCCGTGACGACTACATCGCGTCCATCCGCGCTCACGTCACAGGCGAAAGCTCTCCCATGGGCAGGGCGCTGTACAGCAGTCCGCTCTCCGACATCCCAGCGTGATGATCACGCGTGGCGGGCACCGGTGTGCAGGTTGGCGCAAGCGGTGCCGAAAGCGGCAAGGACATGACGTCCGCGCAGTGGACCTACGCGGACGCCGTCCAGTCACCAGACCCGTCGGACACTGCCTAGTACGGCTGTGTCGATGGGCCGGCTCCAGGTGCGGGAGTGGAGCCGCACCCAGGTCAGCAGCGGTGCGGCTCAGACCCAGGATGCCACCGGCGTGAACGAACTGTCCTGCCAGAACAGATCCGTCCCCGCCGTCGCCTCCACCCTCAGCTGGTAGTTGTAGTGCCGCAGGTAGTAGCCGGGATAGTTGTACGACTCCCAGCGGATCGAGCCCGATGCCGTGCCTGTCCTGGCAATGAAGGTCGCGTCCTTTGCGAACGTCGACGTGCCGTCGTTCGCGTCGAAGCGGCCCCGGAAGTCGTAGTGGCGCAGGAAGTTGCCCGACGTGTCGCGGAAGGAGAAGGCATTCGAATCGGCGAGTCCCGCCACGACCGTGAAGGTCGATGCCGTCTTCTCCGCGCTCGTGCTGGAGCTGGTCACCACCGGGAGGTTGAGCAGGGAGGACTGCTCCTGCCAGTAGCGGGTGGTGTAGTTGGCCGACTGGAAGGAGCGCGTCACGTTCTTCGACAGGCTCGGACCGCCTGACACCGTCTCCTTGATGACCGTGAAGTGGCGTGCCGTACCGGAGATGGAGGGCAGTGCCTTCGGGGCGGACCAGGTCGCGAAGGTGTCGTAGCTGTCGCTGTAGTAGTAGTTGCCGTCGCCGTAGCCGTCGAAGAAGATGCGCCAGCCGCCGTTGTCGAGCTGGATCACGGACGGGCCCTCGCGGTAGCTGCCCCAGCCGGCCCAGTCGCCGGTTCTGGTGATCGTGTAGGGGCCGGTGAGGCTCGGCGCCGTGCCGTACTCGATGTACTTGGCCGTCTCGTTCTTCGTGAACGCGTGGTAGGTCGAGCCGATCTTCACGATGTACGTGTCGATGTGGTTCGAGCCGATCCCGGACAGGGCGACAGGTGAACTCCACGCCGTGAGCGCCGAGTTGGTGGCCTTCAGGCGGTACGGCGTGAAGATCCACTCGTCGGTGGTGAGCGAACAGGAGACTATGACGTTGACGCTGCCGTCACTGTCGACGAACCACTCCGGCGCCCACGCCCGGGAGAGGTTGGTGATCGGGACCGTGTAGTCGTACAGGAACGTCCAGTTGACGCGGTCGGAGCTGCGGGCGAAGCCGATGGTCGTGCTGACGTCCTGCCAGGTGTGCGTGGTGTAGGTGAGGTAGTAGTAGCCGTCCGTGTGCTTGAAGACGCTCGCGTCGCGGATCCTGTTGCTCGGCGGGGTGTAGGCCGAGGCCTGGACGAGGCGGAAGTCGGTGGCGTCGTCGGACTGGTAGACGTTGACTGTGCCGTCGTTGCTGTTGAGGAACGGGACGATGGTGTAGCGGGTGGCGGAGCCGCTCGCCGGTGCCGCGGCCGATGCCGTGCCGAGCAGGCCGGGCAGTTCGCCCAGTACGAGCGCCGAGGCGGGCAGGGCGGCCATCGCGCGCAGGAGGGCGCGGCGGGACGGGGCGGGGGGTCGAATGCTCACGTGCGGCTCCTTGGTCCAACCGAAAACCGTGATGTCCGGAATATCGAACATGGTTCGGCAATTCGGTCAGAAGGTAAAGGTGAGGCCTGTGTGCGTCAATGGATTGAGCAGGACTGGATGACGCCTGTGTGACGGTTGTGTTCCCGTCGAACCGCCACCGGGAGAAGGGATGTTCGAGACTCCGTACCGCAGAGGCCCGCTGGACGTTACCGTTCAGTAGACAATGCTGTCCCGGAGAGGTGTCCCGCATGACGCTCGACCGTGCCGCAGGCCTGACGGAGTCCGCCCGAGCTCTCGCCGAGGGGGAAACCACCTCCCGGGCACTCGTCGAGCAGGCGCTCGCGCGGATCGAGGCGACGCAGCCCTCCCTGAACGCCTTCCGGATCGTGCGGGCCGAGGCCGCCCTGGCCGAGGCCGACGCGGCGGACGGGCAGCTGTCCGCCGGGGTGCGGAAACCGCTGCTCGGCGTACCCGTCGCCGTCAAGGACGACATGGACGTGGCCGGGGAGCCGACCGCCTTCGGCTGCGACGGGGAGTTCCCGCCGGTCGCCGAGGACGGTGAGGCCGTACGGCGGTTGCGCGCGGCCGGGGCCGTCGTCGTCGGCAAGACCAACACCTGCGAGTTCGGGCAGTGGCCCTTCACCGAGGGGCCCGCTTTCGGCGCGACCCGCAATCCGTGGCATCCGGAGCACACGCCCGGCGGCTCGTCCGGCGGGTCTGCCGCCGCCGTCGCGGCCGGTCTCGTGCCCGCCGCGCTCGGCTCGGACGGCGCCGGATCCGTGCGCATCCCCGCCTCCTGGACCCACCTCGTCGGCATCAAGCCGCAGCGCGGCCGCATCTCCACCTGGCCGCGCGGCGAGTCGTTCCAGGGCATCACCGTCAACGGCACCCTCGCCCGCACGGTCGCGGACGCGGCCCTGCTGCTGGATGCGGCGAGCGGCAACCACGAGCTCGATCCGCACCGGCCTGCGGCCATCAACGCCTCGGAGGCGGTGGGCCGTGAGCCCGGGCGGCTGCGCATCGCGCTCTCCCTCAAGCCGCCGTTCACCGCCGTGCCCGCGCGCCTGCAGCCTGAGGTGCGCTCCCGCGTGCTTCAACTGGCGGAGAGGGTCAGCGCGTTGGGGCATGTCGTGGAGGAGGCCGACCCGCCCTACGGGCAGATCGGACTCACCTTCGTCCCCCGCGCCACCGCCGGGATAGCCGAGCGGGTCAGCGAAGCTCCCTTCCCCGCACTCCTCGACCGGCGCACCCGCGAGGCCGCCCGGCTGGGCCGGCTCCTCGGCGGGGTACCGCTGAGGGCGGCGCGGCGTGCGGAGGCGGTGCTGCAGCGTCGTATCGGCGCCTTCTTCGAGTCGTACGACGTGGTCCTCGCGCCGACGACCGCCGCTCCCCCGCCGCCCATCGGCGCGATGCTGGCGCTGAGCGGTTTCGCCACCGACCGCGCGATGATCGCCGCCTGCCCGTATGCCTGGCCGTGGAACGTGCTGGGCTGGCCCGGAGTCAATGTGCCCGCCGGGTTCGTGAACGGCGGGCTGCCTGTCGGGGCGCAGTTGCTCGGGCCGGCCGGCAGCGAGCCCTTGCTGATCTCGCTCGCCGCGCAGTTGGAGGCTGAGCTGCGCTGGCACGAGGCGTGGCCGCCGCAGCGGGCCGTCACGGACTCCCCGGCAGTGTAGGCGGGTTCGGCCCGTACGCTGTGACCATGGACGATGCGTCGATGGTCGGGCTCATGGGGCGGGTCACCGGTACGGTCGGGCCCGGGCTCGTCGGCGAGGTGATCGTCCGGGTGCGGGGCGGGGCCGAGCACTTCCTCGCGTACGCGGCCACCGGAACCGACCGGATCGAGCGGGGCACGGTCGTGATGGTCGTCGAGTACCTGCCGCCCAGGACCGTCTACGTCAGCGCCGCGTACGACAGTTGAGCATGCTCCGCCCCAGGTGAGAGCGGTGTGAGGGCGGGCGCGTCAAGAACGCGACAAGGATTCGCCGGCGTCTTCTCCCCGGCCTCGCACAGGAGCACACTCCCTTCGTCGGTGCCGAAAGGGCACCATGCAAAGGGGGCGTATGCCGATGGTTGTCGGCGTCGTTGCGGGAGTGGTGGTTGCCTCCATTCTCGTTCTGATCGGTCTGTTCAAGCTCATGTGGCGCGTCGCCGAGCCCAATGAGGCGCTCGTCATCTCCGGATCGAAGCACAAGACGGAGGGGCTCGGGGAAGGGATGGGATTCCGCATCGTCACCGGGCGCGGCACGCTGGTGCTGCCCGGTGTGCAGGCGGTGCGCAAGCTCTCGCTCGACCTGAACGAGACCGAACTGCATGTGGACTGCGTGACCCACCAGGGCATTCCGCTCAAGGTGCGGGGCGTGGTCATCTTCAAGGTGGGCGACGACTACGTGTCGATCGCGAACGCGTCCCGCCGCTTCCTCGACCAGCAGAAGCTGATGGCGGAGCGGGTGCACAACGTGTTCGCCGGTCATCTGCGGTCCATCGTCGGCGGGTTGACCGTCGAGGACATGATCCGCGACCGGGAGAAGCTCACCGCGCAGACCCGGGCCGCCTGCGGCACGGAGATGGAGAAGCTGGGGCTCATCGTGGACTCCCTGCAGATCCATGAGATCGAGGACCCGACCGGGTACATCCAGAATCTGGCCGCACCGCACGCCTCCGCCGTCCAGCGGGACGCACGGATCGCGCAGGCGGAGTCGAACCGGCTGGCCACGGAGGCCGAGCAGCAGTCGTTCGCACGGATGGCGGAGGCGACCCGGGACAGCGAGATCCTGCAGGCCGGTTACCAGGCCCAGCGGGACAAGGCGGCCGCGCAGGCGCGGCAGGCGGGTCCGCTCGCCGATGCCGCGGCCCGGCAGGAGGTCGTCGTCCAGGAGACCCGGGTCGCCGAACTCGAGGCGCACCGGCGGGAGCAGCAGCTCCAGGCGGACGTCCGCAAGCCCGCGGACGCCAAGGCCTACGAGAAGCGCACGCTGGCCGAGGCCGAGCGCGACGCGCGGATCTCGGCGGCGCAGGCCAAGGCGAAGGAGACCGAGCTGGCGGCCGCCGCCGAGGCGACCCGGGTCAAGACGGCCGCGAGCGCGGAGGCCGAGGCGACCAAGGCACGGGGTGCCGCGGCCGCCACGGCGACCAAGGCCACCGGTGAGGCCGAGGCGGCCGCCGCGCAGGCCAAGGGTCTGGCGGACGCCGAGGCGACCAAGGCCAAGGGGCTAGCCGAGGCGGAGGCCATCAAGGCGCGGGCCGCGGCCCTGGCCGAGAACCAGGAGGCGGTCGTCGCCCAGCAACTCGCCGAGAACTGGCCGGAGATCGTCAAGGCGGGCGCGTCCGCGTTCGGCAGCGTCGACAACATGGTGGTGCTCAACGGCGCGGACGGCATGGCCGACATGCTCGCCAAGGCACTCACCATGGGCGGCACCGGCCTCGGTCTGGCCCGCCAGCTGCTGGCCTCGATGAACCAGAACGGGCAGACCCCGCACGGGACTTCACCGTCCCTGAACGGGATCGCGGCACCGCCGTCGCAGAAGGTGCCGGTGGAGAAGGAGGGATAGCCGTACCGACGCAGGTACGACAGCAGCCCCCGGGGGCCCTCGGTTTGGAGGGCCCCCGGCCTGCTGAGCTGCCCCGTGCCTCTAAGGTGCCTGCGTGACTGCGTTTACCGATGAGAACGTCCCGGGCCGCTTCGGCCCCACCGCCACCACCGAGGCCGACCCCCGTCAGGTCGGCAGGGTGCGTACGGAGTACTCCCCCGCGCACGACGGCGACCCCGACCCCGGCGAGATCGTGTGGACCTGGGTGCCCTTCGAGGAGAACGACGGCCGCGGCAAGGACCGCCCGGTGCTCGTCGTCGCCCGCGAGAGCGCCGGCACCCTGCTCGCCGTGCAGCTGTCCAGCAAGCGGCACGACGGCGACCGGGAGTGGGTGGCGATCGGCAGCGGGCCCTGGGACCGGTCGGGGCGCGACTCCTGGATCGACGTGGACCGGGTGCTGCGGCTGCACGAGGACGGCATGCGCCGGGAGGCCTGCGCCCTGGACCGGGGGCGGTTCAACCTGGTGCGGCAGCGGCTGGCGGAGCGCTACGGCTGGAGCTGAGCGTACGGCCTCGCCGGACCGGACGCCATTGCTCGATCCAAGTGCCTCGTGAGGTCGGCGCGGGACTCGTGGCGGCGGTCCGTCATCAGCCGTGCGCCTGCTGGGCGTGCTTGGGCAGCAGGCCCACCAGCAGCAGCGTCAGGAGGTTCAGGCCCGCGGCGATGCCGAAGACCAGTTCTGCGGCGGCGAAGTAGGAGTGGACGGACGGGTGCCCGACCCAGGCGAAGAACACCGTGCCGAGGGCGGCGACGCCGATGGCGCCGGCGAACTGCTGGACGGCGTTGAGCAGGCCGGCGCCGGTGCCGACCTCCTCGGCCGTGGCGTCGCCGATGATGAAGTCGACCAGCGGGACGAACACCAGCCCGGAGCCGAAGCCGGTGAGCAGCAGCGCGGGCGCCAGCTTCCAGACGGTGATGCCGGCGCCCCAGTGCGCGAGGGACCACCAGTCGGCCAGCAGGCCGATGACGGCGAGGGCAAGGCCCAGGTGCAGGGTGGCGCGTCCCAGTTTCTCGGCGAGCACGGCGCCGGCCAGCAGGACGGCGACGGCGGTGCCGAGGGCCCAGGGGATCAGGGTGAGGCCGGTGTGCAGCGGCGTCCAGTGCATGCCCTGCTGCAGCAGCAGGTTGATCACGAGGACGAACGCGCTGAGTGAGGCGTAGAACCCGGCCACGATCACCAGGCCGACGACGAAGCTGCGCTTGCGGAAGAGCGACGGTGTGATGACCGGGTGCTCGCTGCGCCGTTGGGAGACGACGAACAGGGCGAACAGGACGACCGCGGCGGCCATCATGACGTAGGTCCAGGAGGGCCAGCCGAGTTCGCGGCCCTGGATGAGCGGGACGATGAGCAGGGCCGAGGCCGCGGTGAGCAGGCCGACGCCGGTGAGGTCGAGGCGGGCGGCCGGGTCCTCCCCGCCGCGGCGGGGCAGGACGCGCCATCCGAGTACGGCGGCGAGGACGCCGAACGGGACGTTGATCAGGAAGATGGAGCGCCACTGGCTGCCGAACAGGTCCAGGTGGAGCAGCCAGCCGGCCAGGATGGGCCCGGCCACCATGGTCAGGCCCATCAGCGGGCCGACCGGGGTCAGGGCCTTGCGCAGGTGCTGGGGCGGGAAGACGACCTTCACCAGGGCCAGACCCTGCGGGATCATGACCGATCCGCACAGGCCCTGGAGCGTGCGCGCGACGATCAGGAACACCACATCGGGGGCGAGGCCGCAGGCCAGCGAGGCCAGGGTGAAGCCCGTCATACCGAGCAGGAACAGCCGTCGGCGCCCGAGCAGGTCCCCGAGCCGTCCTGAGGTCACCAGGCCGAGCGCGAAGGCGGCGGTGTAGGCGCTCAGCACCCACTGCACGGTCACCTGGCCGCCACCGAGATCGGCGCGGATGGACGGGCCGGCGAGATTGGCAATGCTGGAGTCGATCAGGTCCATGAGGTCGGCCAGGACGACGACGGTCAGTACGAGCCACGCGGTGCGCAGCGGCAGCGTGGGAATGGTGGGCGCTTGAGATGAGCGCTGGTCAATGGACACGAACACTGTTCTACATCGGAGCACCGTTCCTAACAATACGAACAGTGTTCCTAGTGACATAGAACACTGTTCGTAGATCCGCTAGACTGCCTGCATGTCACCGACTCCACAGGAACGGCGCGCAGCGCGGCACCAGCTCGGCAGCGGCCCGAGTGCACCGGCCGCCCGGCGTGGACCGTCCGGCGGGCGCAAGAAGCCGATCACGGTCGACACCATCATCAGCACCGCGTTCGGCATCGTGGAAGAAGAAGGCTACGAAGCCCTGACGATGCGGCGCGTGGCCACCGCGCTGGAGACGGGACCGTCGTCGCTCTACGCCCACGTGGTCAACAAGGAGGACCTGGACGAGCTGCTCATCGGCCGCCTGTGCGCCGAGATCGACCTGCCCGAGCCGGACCCCGCGATCTGGCGGCAGCAGATCATCCGGGTGTGCACCGAACTGCGCGACCAGTACCTGCGTTACCCGGGTATCTCCCAGGCGGCCTTCGCCGCCGCTCCGTCGAATCTGGACACGCTGCGCGTCGGCGAGGGAATGCTCGCCATCCTGCTCGCCGGCGGGATCGAGCCGCAGGCCGCCGCCTGGGCGATCGACTCACTGACGCTCTACGTCAACGCCTACAGCCTCGAGGTGTCCCTGGCGAACCGCCGGATCAGCCGCAGCGACGACGACTGGGTTGTCAGCCGCGACGAACTGCTGCGCCGATTCGCCGCGCTGCCCGACACCTTCCCCCAGACCAAGCGCCACGCCGCCGAACTCACCGCCGGAACCCTCCACGACCGCTTCGACTTCACCATCGGCCTGATGATCGACGGGCTGGCGGGTACACGGCGGGACCCGGCACGCTGAGGCAACGCGGCTCAAGCCGGCTCGGGTTGCGGCTCCGGTTGCCGCACCGCTGCGACCGCCGGTTCCCATGCTTTGGTGGTCCGCACATAGCCGTAGATCACTGAGGTCAGCGCCAGAATGAGCAGTGGCCCGAACACCCAGGGATGCCTGGCCATCTCCACCGGCAGATAGCGATAGGACACCAGGAGCGCTGCGAAGACCGTCGTGCCGTAGGCGACCAGCTGGATCCCCGATCGGTCCCAGCCGCGGCCGTGGGCGCGCAGGGCCGACTCGATCGTGAGTGTGAACACCACGCCGGCTATGAGGTCCGCGCCGTAGTGATAGCCGAATCCCAGCGTGGCGCAGAGCGTGGCAAGCAGCCAGAAGGTGCCGGCGAAGCGCATGGGCCGTGGGGCCTTACGGGAGTGGATGAAGATCGTGGTGGCCCACGCAGTGTGCAGGCTGGGCATGCAGTTGCGCGGGGTGAACGCGTCGAACGGCATCGGATGCGGGGAGTCGAGCGACGGCGGCGTGTCCGGCCACACGTTGGCCAAGGCCCACTGGCCGGTGGGCGGTTGCCCCGGCCACGGATGGACCGCCGGCCAGTGCTCGATGCCGTTGCCGTAGGCGAAGATCGGTCCGACCACCGGGAAGATCATGTAGATGGCCGGCCCGATCAGGCCGATCACCAAAAACGTGCGCACCAGATGATGAGCCGGGAAGCGACGCTCGGCCGCCACGTTGCGCAGTTGGTACAGCGCGACGACGACCGCGGCCACCGCGAGCTGGCCGTAGACGAGGTCGAGGAGGTGGAAGCCGAACGGGCCCGTGGCCGTGACCAGTCGGCCCACGAGCCAGGACGGTTCACCCAGCGCATGATCGGCGGTGGCCACGTACTGGTCGAGCACCGCGGGGCGCGTCTTCGAGGTGATGAGCAGCCAGGTGTCACCGGTCTTGCGGCCGGCCACCAGCAGCAGGGCCAGGCCGACTCCCTTCAGCAGCAGGAGCCGCTCCTGGCCGGTACGGCGGGTGACGGCGATGACCGCACAGCCCAGGATCACCCACAACGCGCCGTTCCCGAAGGGGTGGCCGTCGGTCACCTTGATGTCGAACGCCCATCGCACCAGCATGAAGACGGCGTCGATGCCGAGAGCACAACCAGCCGCGATGAACCGTTGCCGCCGGGTGAGCACCACCATCATCAAACCCATGCTGGCGTAGAGGAGGAAACCCGATTTCGGGGGCAGTACCACCTCTTGCGCCTGGGTCGTGAGTGGCCCCGGCAGGCCGTAGTGGCGCGCGGCGACCTCCAACGCGATGAGGAATCCGAGCACCACTACACCCGCCGCGGTCCACAGCAGCGTCCGCGGCCGCCACCAGGTGGCGGCGGAAAAACTGGATCTTGTTCGCGAGAACAACCGCGATTCTCTGGGTATCAATTGGCTGGCCGATTTTTTAGATGTTGGTTAGTCAGGTCGCTTTTCGTGCTGGATGGCATGGTTTTTCGGTAGAGGGCGGACCATGACGGCGATCGTCGTGAGCTCGAACATGCTATCGGGGCGGCGCAAGTGGGTTTCGCTGGTCACGGACGGTCTCGCGACGCCCGCACCGACTGACAAGACCCGTTCGGCCCGAACAAGGTTCACTCACCCGACAGTCAGCAGACCGATCCCCAGGGCGATCAGCGCCGCGACCTTGGCGGCCTCCAGCGCCACGTAGTACAGGTGGTCGCGCGAGCGGGGCAGGTCCTCACCCGCCAGGACCCGGTCCGACCTGCGGTTGAGGCGCGGGCGTACCACGAGCAGTTGCGCGAGGAGCAGGGCCGCTGCGGCAGCGACCGGCCCCACGACCCGGCCGGGCGGATCGCCCGCCGCGACGGCGGCGGCCACGACCGCGACGGCGAGCACGGCCTCGACGAGGTTCAGCGCCCGGAAGACCAGCCGCCCGATCCCCAGCCCGATGGGAATCGTCACGCCCGGCGCGCGGAACTTCAGCGGTGCTTCCAGGAAGGAGATCGCCAGCACCATGCCGAGCCAGACGAAGGTGACCGCGACCGCCACTGCGGCCCACGTGGGGTACATCAAGCATGCCTTTCTGCTGTCTGCTGCGGCGCCGGCGCCAGATGGGCCACGCATGCATCGGGTTCGGCGAACGGTTCCAGACCGGTCGCGGCCAGCGGGGCACGCAGCTCGGCCAACGCGCCCTGCATCAGGGCCAGATGGAGCGGGCAGACCAACTGGCCGTACTCCTCGGCGAGTTCCAGGAAGGGGCAGTGCCGCAGCCGGATCCGCGACGGCACCCTCCCGCCTTCCGGGTCCGGGGCGAAGCCGAGGCCGTCCAGCAGCTCGACGAGTTGGCCGGCCGACTCCTCGGCGGTGGGCCGCCGGGACGGGGACGGTGGCTCGACCAGGGAACGACCCCAGGCCCGGCCGGCCTCCGTCGCGGTGGAACGCGCGTCGGGCCCCGTGGCGGCAATCCGGCTGAGCAGCATCTGCGCGAGCAGCCGATAGCCGCGGGTTCCGCCACGGTCCATGCCCTGCGTCGGGGCATAGACGGTGCGCGGGCGCCCGGGCCCGGAAGGCTCCAGTACATGCCGCTCGACGAGCCCCTCCCCGGCCAGCGCCTCCAGGTGGAAGCGGACGGTGTTGGGGTGGACGCCGATACGCTCGGCCGCCTCCGCGACACCGAGCGGGGCCGCGGCCGTGCGCAGTACGTCGAGGACTTCGCGACGGCGCGTGCTCCTGTGCGCCCCGGGCATGCCCCTCACTCCCCTCCCACCTGCACTCATTTTCTCCAAATAATACTTGTAATAATTGGTGGGCAAGCGGCGGCGCCGGCGAAGGCGGACAGATGGAGGGGAGCCGATGAGCAAGGCCGAGAGGCAGGTCGGCCGGGAGGCGGAGGCGGCGATGCCGCGCATCCTGTGCAGTACCGACGCCTTGACCGCCACCGCTTCCAGCGATGTCGCGGTGCTGTGGAAGCTCACCGAGAGCGGACGCCAACTCGACGCCAATCTGGTCCGGTTGACTCCGGGCCGCCATGTCGCCCCGCACGCGGAACCGGACCTGGACGTACTGGTGCTCGTCGTCGCAGGCGACGGCGTCCTCGGCGCGGGTCCGAGGGACGAGCCGCAGTCGCTGACCACGGGCACCCTGCTCTGGCTCCCCCATGGCTCCACCCGCAGCATCACGGCGGGAGACGACGGCCTCGCCTACCTGACGGTCCACCGCCGCCGCCCCGGCCTGCAGATCGGCCAGTCTCCCTGAGGCCGCACCGCACGCGGACCCACAGGACCTGGACCGACAGGACCTGGACCCATGACCGCATCCACAGGACCTGGACCCACAGGACCTGTGCGAAAGCAACGAGAAGCAAAGTTCTGAAGCCCGGGAACTCGGACCGTGTTTCGTCCGTCTTCTTGTATGAGTCCCCCGCAGCATCCCCCGTCTGCGGGGGACTCACCCACTCGACTGCGACTGGGCCGCCGGAAACGCCCGCGCGAACGCCCCTCGGACCGTATGGCCCGTCGTGCGGTCCAGGACCCCGAAGGTCACGCGGTCGAAGACCCGGGCGAACCGGCCGTCGGGGCCGAGCAGCGCCCTGAAAGCGCCCGCCACCTGCGCCGGGTCGTTCTGGAAGACCCCGCAGCCCCATGCGCCCAGCACCAGCTGCCGGTAGCCGTGGGCCGCGGCCGTCTCCAGCACCCGCCCGGCGCGGACGGCCAGGGCCTGCGGCAGTTCGGCGGCGCGCTGCGGCGCCGTACGCCTGATCACTCCCGCATTCGGGGCGGCGGCCGTCAGGAAGCCCGCAGTGCACGGCTCGTCCAGCAGGCGGCCGCGGTCGTCACGGAAGACGGGCACCGCCGGAGAGTGGATGACCCGGTCGGTGTAGAACGGATCGCGGTGGGTGCGGTGGTGGTCGTAGAACTCCGGAGCCCGCAGCAGGCACGTGTACAGCGCGGAGGCGCGGCACAGGGCCTCTTCCTGGGCCTGGGCGCCGTTCAGGAAACCGCCGCCCGGGTTGCGGGCCGAGGCGAAGTTCAGCACCGCCACCTTCCCGCCCAGCCGGCGCGCCGCCTCCAGGCTGCTCTCGCCGGTGACCTCGAAGAACGTGTCGGCATCGGCGGTCGGTGACACTTGCACCGGGTCCGGCCCGTGCATCCGCGTACCGGCCCGCGCCGCCTCCACGGCCGTGGCAATGGACACCTCGCGCCCGTCGGACGCCCGATAGGCACCCGCCGCCACGATCTGTTCCGTCTGCTGCGCGACGCCGCGCAGGCGCGCGCTCATGGCGCCACCCCCGTGTGCGCCACGCTCGCGCGCCGTGCGCGCTCCCCCGTCGTGCTCATGCACGAATCGTGGGCGATCCTGGACATGCGGTGCAACAGAGTTTTTCCGTGTCCACGAACGCCCAGGAAAGCCAGAGGAAACGCCCGGAACGAGGAGATTACCGAGCCGGAACATGCCGATACGCACCCTTGTGCGATGCGGCGGGAGGGTCTTGGGTGGGACGAGTGCTGCCGTCCGGGCACCTGACGGGCCGGGTCGGCGGCACGGTCGAATCTCAGGAGGTTTCCGACATGTCTGATACGTCGAGCGCCGCTCCGGCGAGCGACTGTAGGGAGCCCCGCACCGCCCTCACCCCACCTGAGGTGGAGGCACTGGTCCGGGGCATCTGTTTCAAGACCGGCCCACCCCGCACTGTCGGGGTCGAAGTGGAATGGCTCGTCCACGAGCTGCGCACACCGCAGCTCCCCGTCACACCCGAACGACTCGAAGCGGCCTACGCCGCACTGCGGACCGTGCCCCTGAGGTCGGCGCTCACCATAGAGCCCGGCGGCCAGCTGGAGCTGAGCTCCCCGCCCGCCACCTCCCTGATGGAGTGCATCGGTACCGTCTCCGCCGACCTCGACGCCGTCCGCTCGGCCCTCGCCCGGCAGGATCTGGGCCTCGTCGGCATCGGTCACGACCCCTGGCATCCGCCCCGCCGGTTCCTGCACGAACGGCGCTACGACGCCATGGAGACGTGCCTGGACCGCACCGGCCCGTCCGGCCGCCGCATGATGTGCACCTCGGCCTCCGTCCAGGTCTGCCTGGACGCCGGATACGAGGAGCCCGGCCCCCTCGGTCACGGCCGGCGCTGGTGGCTGGCACACCAGCTGGGCGCGGTCCTGGTGGCCGCCTTCGCCAACTCCCCGCTGGCCCGGCGCGAACCCACCGGCTGGCGCTCCACCCGGCAGCTGCTGTGGCTGGAGATCGGCCCCGGCCGCGCGGGCGCACCCACGCTGGACGGGGACCCGCGCGCGGCATGGGCCCGGCACGTCCTGGACGCGCCGGTGATGTGCATACGAGGGGACGACGGGCCCTGGGATGTTCCGGAGGGGCTGACCTTCCGGGAGTGGACCAGGTCGGGAGCGCCGCGGCCGCCCACCCGCGAGGACCTCGACTACCACATCACGACGCTGTTCCCGCCGGTCAGACCGCGTGGCTTCCTCGAACTGCGCATGATCGACGCACAGCCCGGCGACGACGGGTGGATCGTCCCGCTCGCCGTGACGACGGCGCTCTTCGACGACCCGGAGGCCGCCGAGACCGCGTACCGCACCGTGAAGCCCCTGGCCGAACGGTCGCTCACGCTGCCGGCGCCGCACAATCCGCTGTGGATCGACGCGGCCCGCAACGGCCTGGCCGACCCTGAGTTGCACGAGGCGGCCGTCGCCTGCTTCACGGCAGCGCTCGAGGCCCTGCCCCGGCTCGGCGCCACCACCCAGATCACGGACGCCGTGGCGGCGTACCTGGACCGCTATGTCATGCAGGGCCGCAGCCCCGCCGACGACCTGCTGGACCGGGTGCGCGGCACCGACCGGCGCCCGCACGGGAAGGACATCCGCACATCATGACCGACCCCGCCCTCGACGAACCCTCGATCGACGCAGAGACCCTGCGCGAGCGGGCCCTCACCACACTCACCACCGCTCGCGCCCGCACCACGCTCCTGACCAGCTGTGTCGAGGAGCCCGACCTGACCGCGCAGCACTCTCCGCTGATGTCGCCGCTGGTGTGGGACCTGGCGCACATCGGCAACCAGGAGGAGCTGTGGCTGCTGCGGGCCGTCGCCGGCCGGGAGGCGATGCGCCCCGAGATCGACGGCCTCTACGACGCCTTCGAGCACCCGCGCTCCGAACGCCCCTCGCTGCCACTGCTGCCGCCCGCCGAGGCCCGCACCTATGCGGCCGAGGTGCGCGGGCGGGTGATGGACCTGCTGGAGAGCGCCGACTTCCACGGGACCAGACTCACGGAGGCGGGCTTCGCCTTCGGGATGATCGCGCAGCACGAACAGCAGCACGACGAGACGATGCTGATCACCCATCAGCTCCGCAGGGGGCCGCAGGCCCTGACCGCCCCGGACCCGGACCCCGTGCCGCTGTTCACCGGACCGGCCGAAGTCCTCGTCCCCGGCGGTCCGTTCACCATGGGCACCTCCACCGAGCCGTGGGCGCTGGACAACGAACGCCCCGCGCACCGGCGTGAGGTGGCGTCCTTTTTCATCGACACCACGCCGGTGACCAACGCCGCCTACCAGGCGTTCATCGACGACGGCGGTTACGACAACGAGCGCTGGTGGACGCAGGCGGGCTGGGCGCACATCCGCGAGCATTCCCTGCACGCCCCGCTGTTCTGGCGCCGTGACGGCAAGCAGTGGCTGCGGCGCCGTTTCGGGGTCACCGAGGTGGTGCCGCCCGACGAGCCGGTCGTGCACGTGTGCTGGTACGAGGCCGACGCCTACGCCCGCTGGGCCGGACGGCGGCTGCCCACCGAGGCCGAGTGGGAGAAGGCCGCCCGCCACGACCCCGCGAGCGGCCGCTCGACGCGCTACCCGTGGGGCGATGCCGACCCGGCACCCGAGCACGCCAACCTCGGGCAGCGGCATCTGCGCCCGGCCCCGGCCGGCAGCTACCCTGCGGGCGAATCCCCGCTCGGTGTACGGCAGTTGATCGGCGACGTGTGGGAGTGGACGTCGAGCGATCTCGCGCCGTACCCGGGCTTCGAGGCCTTCCCGTACAAGGAGTACTCGGAGGTGTTCTTCGGGCCGGAGTACAAGGTGCTGCGCGGCGGTTCGTTCGCCGTGGACCCGGTGGCCTGCCGAGGGACGTTCCGCAACTGGGACTACCCGATCCGCCGGCAGATCTTCTCCGGGTTCCGCACCGCCCGCTCCGTGGGAGACGTCTGATGTGCCGTCACCTGGCCTATCTGGGTCCGGAGGAACCGCTCGGCCACGTCCTCGTGGAGCCCGCGCACAGCCTCTACCGCCAGTCGTGGGCACCGCGGCGACAGCGGTACGGGACGGTCAACGCCGATGGTTTCGGGGTGGGTTGGTACGCCGAGGGTGATCCGGTGCCGGCCCGGTACCGCCGGGCCGGGCCCATCTGGGCCGACCTGTCCTTCGCCGACCTGGCCCGCGTCGTGCGCTCGGGGGCCGTCCTGGCCGCCGTACGGGATGCGACCCTGTCGGGCGCCGACGCGGAGGCCGCGGCGGCGCCGTACGCCACCGGGCCCTGGCTGTTCAGCCACAACGGCGCCGTCAAGGGGTGGCCGGGCTCGCTGGCGCCCCTGGTGGCGAGCCTGCCCGCGGTCGACGTGCTGTCGATGGAGGCCCGCAACGACTCGGCGCTCGTGTGGGCGCTGGTCCTGGCGCGGCTGCGCGGCGGCGACGACGAGGCGCAGGCGCTGGCCGACACGGTCGTGGAGGTCGCCGAGGCGGCCCCCGGCTCCCGGCTGAACCTGCTGCTGACCAACGGCGAAACCATCACGGCCACCACCTGGGGCGACACCCTCTGGTACCTGTCCCAGCCGGGCCGCAGCACCGTCGTGGCCTCCGAGCCCTACGACGACGACCCGCACTGGCAGGAGGTCCCCGACCGCACCCTGCTCGCGGCGAGCCGCACCGACGTGCTGCTCACCCCCCTCAAGGAGCCGAGCGACGCCTCGGTCCCCGCACTGCCGAAGGAGCCCCGTACGTGAGTCCGTTCCTTCTCACCCGCACCCTGCCCGAGGACGCCACGGACGCCGCCCTGCGCGCCGACGTCCTGCAGGGCCTCACCGGCACGCCCAAGACGCTGCCGCCGAAGTGGTTCTACGACGCGCACGGCAGCGAGCTGTTCGAGCAGATCACCGAGCTGCCCGAGTACTACCCCACGCGCGCCGAGCGGGAGATCCTCATCGCCCGCTCCGCCGAGATCGCCGCAGCGACACACGCCCGCACCCTGATCGAGCTCGGCTCGGGGTCGTCGGAGAAGACGCGCTACCTGCTGGATGCGCTGACCGACCTGCACACGTACGTCCCCGTCGACGTCAGCGAAAGCGCCCTCACGCAGGCCGGGCAGGCGATCGTCGCCGAGCGTCCCGATCTCCAAGTCCATGCGCTGATCGCCGACTTCACGGCAAGCGTGACGCTGCCGGACACGCCGGGCCCTCGGCTGATCGCGTTCCTCGGCGGCACGATCGGCAATCTGCTGCCGGTCGAACGGGCCGCCTTCTTCGCCTCGGTCCGCTCCCTCCTCTCCCCCGGTGACGCGCTGCTGCTCGGCACGGACCTGGTCAAGGACGAGAAGGTGCTGGTCCGGGCGTACGACGACGCGGCCGGTGTGACGGCGGCGTTCAACAAGAACGTCCTGGCCGTCGTCAACCGCGAGCTGGGCGCCGACTTCGACCCCGGCGCCTACGACCACGTAGCCCTGTGGGACACCGCCAACGAGTGGATCGAGATGCGCCTGCGCTCACGCACCGCGCAGTCGGTGAAGATCCCCGCACTCGACCTCGCCGTCGACTTCGACGAGGGCGAGGAGCTGCGCACCGAGGTGTCGGCGAAGTTCCGCAAGGAGGGCGTGCGCACCGAACTGTCCGCTGCAGGGCTGGACTTGGCCCACTGGTGGACGGACGAGGAGGGTCGGTTCGCGCTGTCGCTGAGCGTGGCGCGCTGACGTTCGTCGCACAGCTGGGGCAGGTGCCTTCTTGGGCACCTGCCCCAGTTCTTTTGGTCCGGAACTCCTTCGAAACATTCGAGGATTCATATCCGAATGTGATCTACCCAGTGCGGACGCCAGTGAATAATCCCTGCATAACAAAACGAATGTTTCGCGATCATTGCCGAAACTATTGACGCTTGACGGGGACAGGCCAACACTCTTGGACCAAAACCCGGCCTCAATCCGGCCTCGGACCACGAGGAGGAACCCCGCACATGGACATCGCACCCGCATACCCGATGAGCCGCAGGGGCGCCTGCGCGCTGCTGCTGGGCACCACCGCGGCGCTGGCCCTGCCCGGCACCGCCCGGGCCGCCACGGTCATCACCACGAACCAGACCGGCACCAACAACGGCTTCTACTACTCGTTCTGGACCGACGCGCAGGGCACGGTCTCCATGACCCTGAACTCCGGCGGCAACTACAGCACCAGCTGGAGGAACACCGGCAACTTCGTCGCCGGCAAGGGCTGGAGCAACGGCGCGCGCAGGAACGTGAGCTACTCGGGCAGCTTCAACCCGTCCGGCAACGGCTATCTGTCGCTGTACGGCTGGACGTCCAACCCCCTCGTCGAGTACTACATCGTCGACAACTGGGGCACCTACCGGCCCACGGGGGCCTACAAGGGCACCGTCTCCACCGACGGCGGCACGTACGACATCTACCAGACGACGCGGTACAACGCCCCGTCCGTCGAGGGCAACAGGACCTTCAACCAGTACTGGAGCGTGCGGCAGTCGAGGCGGACCGGCGGCACCATCACCACCGGCAACCACTTCGACGCCTGGGCCCGCGCCGGAATGCCCCTCGGCAGCTTCAAGTACTACATGATCCTCGCGACCGAGGGTTACCAGAGCAGCGGCAGCTCCAACATCACGGTGTCGGGATGAGCACCGGACGAGGTCTCCCGTTACGTCCCCGGACGACGGCCCTGGCCGCCGTCGCACTGGCCGCCACGGGCACCCTCACCCTCCACGCCGCCCCGGCGCAGGCCGCCGCCTGCAACGACTACGTCGGACTCACCTTCGACGACGGCCCGTCCAGCAACATACCGGCCCTGCTGGGCGCGCTGAAGCAGAGCGGGCTGCGGGCCACGATGTTCAACGAGGGCCGGTATGCCGCCGCCTACCCCGCGCAGGTCAAGGCCCAGGTCTCCGCGGGCATGTGGGTCGGCAACCACAGCTACACCCACCCGCACCTGACCCAGCTCGGCCAGGCGCAGATCGACTCGGAGATCTCCCGCACCCAGCAGGCCATCGCGGCCGCGGGCGGCGGCACGCCGAGACTGTTCCGGCCGCCCTACGGCGAGACCAACGCGACGGTGAAGGGCGTGGAGGCCAAGTACGGTCTGACCGAGATCCTCTGGAACGTCGACTCGCAGGACTGGAACGGCGCCAGTACGGATGCGATCGTGGCCGCCGCCGCCCGGCTCACCAACGGGCAGGTCATCCTCATGCACGACTGGCCCGCCAACACGGTCGCCGCGATCCCCCGCATCGCACAGGGCCTGGCCGCCCGCAGCCTGTGCGCAGGCATGATCTCCCCGCAGACCGGCCGCGCAGTGGCCCCGACGGGGGCCTGACCGCGAGCACCTGCACGGACACCGGCCGCCACCCCGGTCAGGATCCTCCGGGGTGGCGGCCTTCCACGGCCACCATCACGACGAGTACGACCAGAAGCAGCACGACGTAGGCGATGGAGTGGACGCGGTCCGGGACCCGGGCGGTGAGCCGCCTCGCCAGGGCGATGGTGGGCAGCGAGCCGAGGAGGAGGGTGGCGCCCGCGGTGAGGTCGACGTAGCCGAGTTGGCCGGTGCAGGCCGGCGCGGTCGGGGCGAGGGCGTAGACGAGGGTCGCGACCACGGCGACGGGGACGCTGAGGGGGTTGGCCATGGCGGTCGCCTCGGCCATGGGAAGGCCTCGACGGCGCAGGAGCGGGACCGTCATGACGCTGCCGCCCACGCCCAGGCCGGCGGCCACGAGTCCGATCCCGGTTCCGCCGAGGGTGGTCGTGGCCCGGCCCAGCGGCTTCGGACCCGTCCGGTGCGCCACCGCAAGGAAGCCCTTGCGCAGCACACTGTCGGCGATCGTCACCAGCAGATAGGCGGCGAACAGCAGGCGCAGTGCCGTACCGCCGATCAGGGTGGCCGCGAAGGATCCGGCGGCCGCGCCGACGGCGATGAACGCGGCCAGCGGCCACACGTACGCGCGGTGCAGTCGGCCCTGACGCCACTGGGCCAGCGCCGCCGCCACGGCATTGACGACCATGACCGCCGCCGAGGTCGCCACCGCGACATGCATGGCGTCGGCCGCAGAACACGCCGTGACGCTCAGAACGCCGTAGACGACGGGAACGGTGATGAAGCCGCCGCCGAAACCGAAGAGGACCGTCGTGAGGCCGGTCAGGCAGCCGAAGAACAGGAGGGTGGAAAAGGAGATCAGCACTGGTCAGACGGTAGGGATCGGGCGGCATGGCGGGCAATCGATGAATTGCCGACTTCCTACGCGCAGCAGACACGGGGACCTCGTGCCGCGTAATCTCGCGGCATGCGCAACATCCCGGTCGCGGAGGTGGACGACCTCGACCGTGCCGTACTGGCCATCGGCACCGACTACCCCCACGACCACCTGCTCGACTGGCACGAGCACCGCCGCGCCCAGGTGCTGTATGCGGCCACCGGCGTCATGCAGGTCGAGACGGACGACGGCAACTGGACGATTCCCACTGCCCGCGCGGTGCTGATTCCGCCCCTGACCAGGCATCAGGTCACGATGACGGGCGTCAGCACCCGCAGTCTCTACATCGAACCCGCTGCCGTGCCGTGGTTTCCCGCCCGCTGCCAGGCCGTCGACGTCTCCGCCCTGCTGCGGGCACTGATCCTGGCCGCCGTGGACATGGAGCCGTGCTACCCCGCGCACAGCCGCGACGCGGCACTGGCCGCCCTCGTCCTCCACGAACTCAGGAACCTCACCCCGCTGCCCCTCGATGTGCCGATGCCGTCCGAGCCGCGGCTGCGCGGCCTGTGCGAGGCGTTCCTGCAGAAGCCGGACATCCATGACCCGCCCGCGCGGTGGTGCGCGGCCCTCAACATCAGCGAACGCACCCTCGCCCGCCTCTTCCGCAGCGGCACCGGCCTGACCTTCTCGCAGTGGCGCGGGCGCGCCTGCATCCTGCACTCACTGCAGCACCTCACCGCCGGCATGCCCGTCACCCGCATCGCGGCCCTGCTCGGCTACGACAACCCCGCCGCCTACACGGCCGCGTTCAAAAAGCTCCTCGGCCGGCCGCCGACGGCGCACAAGCCTCAACTCATCACAGAAAGAGGCCATCAGGGCTCCGCCGGGTGAACGCCGACCGGTAGGCAGGACGTAAAGAGAATGCAGGGCCTGCGTCGAACGCGAGGCGATCCAGCAGCGATAGGACGATCTTGCCGAACACGGTCTCCCAGACATCCGAAGACACACCACGGCGGTCCCTGACCGGCAACTGGCCTGTGGCCAGGCGTCTGAGGGCCGTGCTGCTCATCCCGGTCATCGTCGCCCTCGTCCTCGGAGGCGTGCGGGTCAAGAACTCCGTGGACACCTGGCAGGCGGCCGACGATGCGGTCCGGGTGGCCGAGTTGGTGCAGGCGGCGAACAAGTACGCCAGTGACGCGATCAACGAACGCGACGTGGCGGTCATCCCCCTGCTGAAGGGCGAGCGGACCGCCGCGGCGGTCGTGCAGGCCCGCAGGACCACCGACGAGGATGCCAAGGCATTCGACCGAGCCGTCGACCGCATGCCGCAGAACTCCGGCCTCCTGCGGCGCGTCGGGCTGGTCCGCGCCGGCGAGAAGCAGCTGCCGACGGTGCGCGCGAACGCGTTCACCTCCCGCCTGTCCGGTGTGCAGACGGAGGAGAGCTACCACCTCGTCCAGCACCCCCTGATGGAGATCTCGAACGAGCTGGGCTTCGGCAGCAACAACCAGGCGAGCTTCGGCCGCACCCTCTACGCCATCTCGCTGACCCAGGCGGCCGAGTCCCTGATCCGCTCCATCGGCACCCATCTGCTGGCCGAGGACCGCGGCACCCTCGCCCCGGGCGAACTGGACACCCAGCTCGCCTCTTTCCGCTCGTACGCCTACCTCGAGAAGGTCGCGCTCCAGGAGTACGCGGGTGCCGGCACCGCCGACGACATGGCACGGCTGCGGAAGGCACTGGCGGCCGCGGGCACGCGGGGTGAACAGCAGCGTGCCGACGCGACGGCCAAGGCCAAGGCGACAGGCCGGAGTTACGTCGCCCCGCCCGACCTGGACAAGATGACCAGCGAGATCGCCGCCGGCCGGACGACCGCGCAGCTCGCCGCCGAGGGCATCACGCCCGAGTCGTTCTTCGCCGCGTCCACGCTCGGCTTCGACGCCTACCGCAGCATCGAGGTCCACCTCACCGACACGGCCCTCGCGGGCACCCGCGACATCGCCGACGACGCCCGCCGTGACGCCGTCATCAACGCGGTGCTCGTCCTCGCGTCCGTGCTCGTCGCCTTCCTCCTCGCCGCCTGGGTGGCGCGCACTATGAGCCGCCGGATGCGCCGGCTGACTGCCTCCGCCATCGAGATCGCCGGACAGCGGCTGCCCGCCCTGATCACCCGGCTGTCGCGGGCCGTCCCCGGCCAGGTCGACTCCAGGGTCGCCCCCATCCCGATCACCAGTACGGACGAGATCGGCGAGGTCGCCCGCGCCTTCGACCACGTCCACCGGGAGGCCGTGCGGCTCGCCGCCGAACAGGCGCTGCTGCGCGGCAACATCAACACGATCTTCACCAACCTTTCGCGGCGCAACCAGTCCCTGATCGAACGTCAACTGGCCCTGATCACCGACCTGGAGGACCACGAGACCGACCCCGACCAGCTGGAGAACCTGTTCCGGCTGGACCACCTCGCCACCCGGGTCCGCCGCAACGGCGAGAACCTCCTCGTGCTCGGCGGCGAGAAACCCGCCCACCAGTGGGACCGGCCCCTGCCGCTGATCGACGTCATCCGTGCCGCCTCCTCCGAGGTGGAGCAGTACGAGCGCATCACCTTCTCCGGCGTACCGGAGGCCGAGATCCACGGCCGGGCCGTGACCGACCTCGTCCATCTGCTCGCCGAGCTGCTGGAGAACGCCACCTCGTTCTCCTCCCCGCACTCGGAGGTCCGCGTGACCGCCGCCCACCTGCCGGACGGCCGCATCATGCTCGAGATCCACGACAGGGGCATCGGCCTGCCGGCGGAGGACTTCGCGGTGATCAACCGCAAGCTGGCCAATCCGCCGACCGTGGACGCCGACATCTCCCAGCACATGGGACTGTTCGTGGTCGGCAGACTGGCGGGCCGGCACGGCATCCGCGTCCAGCTGCGCCCCGGCGGTGAGCAGTCCGGCACGACGTCACTCGTCATGCTGCCGGACACCATCACCTACCGAACATCGGCGGAGGAACCCGACGCCGAAACCCTGGCACTGGCCGCCGTGAAGGAGGCCTCCTCCCGGCGCAGCGTCTCCGCGGCATCCTTCGCGACCCAGGATGCGCCGGTCGGGTCCGACGGATTCCACGGATACGAGGCCTGGACCGACCGGCGGGCCGACACACCACCGCCACCGCCACCGCCCAGCCACGACGAGGAGTTCCGCAAACCGCGGGCGAAGGGCGCCCGCTCGCGACGGCATGCGCGGCGCGCGCCCAGGCAGGAAGGCGGCGCGGACGTGTCGCGCTCCGCCCCGCCTTGGGGCACGGTGGAGTGACGCGTGACGCAGGTGTCACGGCGGAGAGGAGCACCCGCATGACGAACCACACCTACCGGGTCACTGAGATCGTCGGCACCTCACCCGACGGAGTCGACCAGGCCATCCGCAACGGCATCACCCGCGCCTCGCAGACCCTCCACAACCTCGACTGGTTCGAGGTCACCCAGGTCAGGGGCCAGATCGAGGAGGGCCAGATCGCCCACTGGCAGGTCGGCCTGAAGGTGGGCTTCCGCCTGGACGAGTCGGCCTGACGGGGAACGCCTCGGGCGGGCGCCGGACGGGCCGGTTCGCCCGGATCCCTCAGGTCCTGCCCTCCACCTCCTGTGCCGTCTCCAGGGCGGCGGACGGGGCCGTCCAGTGGGCCCGTACGACCCGGAAGCCGGCCCGTTCGGCGTCCTCGCACACCAGTTCGTCATCGTCCACGAGCAAGCGGACGTCGCGGGTGCGGGCCAGGCTGCGCAGGATCTCCAGCTTGGTGCGGCGGGCAGGCCTGCGGTCGTCGTTGCGGCGCATGTGGACCCGCCCGTCGGGCAGGCCCTGCGCGGCAAGCCAGGCCAGCGTGTCGCGCCGGCAGCGCTCGGGCCGACCGGTGAGATAGACGATCTCGCACTCCTTCGCGCTCTCCAGCACCAGCGCGATGCCCTCCGGGATCGGCGGGTCGTTCGGAGCGGCGGCGAAGAAGGCGTCCCAGTCGCGCGGCTTGCGTTCCAGGAACCGCTGGCGGTGGGCCGTGTCGGCGAGGGTGTTGTCCAGGTCGAACACGGCGATCGGGCGTTTGCTGCTGTCGGTCACACGCCCACCCTAGACAGGGGTGTCAGGGGGTGCTCGGCAGGAAGTCGATGAGGACCGCGGTGAGTTCGGCGGAGGCGTCCTCCTGGACCAGATGCCCTGCGCCCGCGATGGGTTCGAGGCGCGCGCCCGGGATGCGGGCGGCGAGTTCGTGGCCCTTCGCCGGAGGGATCCAACTGTCCTCCTGGCCCCAGCACACCAAGGTCGGGATGCCGATCTCGCCGTAGCGGTCCTGTATCTCGTCGGTGTAGCGCTGGTCGGCCTGGGCGATCTGCCGGTAGAAGGCCGCCTGGCCCACGTCCCCGAGCCAGGGCTGAGCGAGCCGGTCCAGCACGGCGGGGTGCAGACCGGGGCTGCTGGCCGAGCCGATGTACTCGCGCACCAGGGCGCGATGCAGCGCGGGCGGCAGCTGCTCGAAGACCTCGGAGTGCCCGCCGACCAGCCGGAAGAACGGTGATCCCCAGGGCGCCAGCGCAACCGGGTCGACCACGGCGAGCGCCCGGTAGCGGGCTCCGTGCAGCAGATGCGCCCGCAAGGAGACGGCACCGCCGAAGTCGTGGGCCACCACCAGCGGTTCGGCAAGCCCCCAGTGCGCCAGGAGTTCGGTGAAGACCCTGCCCTGGGCGGCCAGGGAGACATCCTGCCCGGCGTACATC
Organism: Streptomyces sp. TLI_185; assembly: GCF_003814765.1. Lineage (NCBI taxonomy): Bacteria > Bacillati > Actinomycetota > Actinomycetes > Kitasatosporales > Streptomycetaceae > Streptomyces > Streptomyces sp. TLI_185. The sequence goes on along the minus strand of NZ_RKRB01000001.1, from coordinate 9,220,951 downwards.
TGCGATGCGCCGTAGCCGGGCATGTCCCACACGAACACCTGGTGCCGGCGCGCGAGCGAACGGGCCACGGATCGCCAGACGTACGACGAGAAGGGTGTGCCGTGACAGAGGACGACCGGGTCCTGTCCGGCCTCTCCGAGGTGGTCCCAGCGGACGTCGCCGGAAGTGCTGCGGTAGGTCTTGGTCAGCGGCCAGTCACTCACGGGGCAACTCCTGCTGTTTCTTTGGCGGGCTCTTTGATCGGTTTCTTCAGCGGCTCCTGGGATAACATCACGCAGGCCGTTGATCGTCGCGGTAGCCGTCATACCGAAGAGGGAGCCATGTGGCGAACGCTGGCCGGCGTGGTGTCCGGTCTGCTCGTGCTGTTCGTCGGCAGTCTCGCCTTCAACGCGGCGTCCGGGCAGAGCCATTGGCCGGGACCGCTGGACCTCGTGCGGGTCCACCCGTGGGTGGTGCTCCTCCTTCTGATACCCGTGTCGCTGGTCGGGCTGTGGCAGACGCCGCGCCGCGACCGTGGGCAGAACCGGCCCGCGCCCATGACGTACCAACTGCCGCCGCGCAACACCGACTTCACCGCCCGCGACACCACGCTGCGGGAGCTGCGGCAGCGTCTCACCTCGGCGAATGACGTCGCGATGCTGGTCGTGCGCGGGATGGGTGGCATCGGCAAGACCCAGCTCGCGGTCGAGTACGCCTACCGCTACCTCGAGAAGTACCGGTTCGTCGCGTTCGTACATGCCGAGCACCCCGAGCGCGTGGCGCCGCAGTTCGTGTCTCTGGCCGGCGAACTGGGGCTGGCGGAAGCAGGTTTCGAGCAGGTCATCCCGCGGGTGTACGCCAAGTTGGTGGACCGCAGGCCCTGGCTGATCATCTTCGACAACGGGGAGCAACAGAACACGCTCACCCACGCGCTGCCGGCGGGCGGCCTGGCGAGCAACGGCCATGTCATCGTCACCACCAGGGTGAGGAACTGGTCGAACGGTGCCGATGTCCTCGAGCTGGACGTCTTCGCGAGGCAGGAGTCGGTCGGGCTGCTGACTCGCCGGGTCCCCGGTATCTCCGCGGCGGTGGCGGACCGGATCGCCGAGGAACTGGGGGACCTGCCGCTGGCGTTGGAGCAGGCGGCCGGGTACATGGACTACAACCAGGCGGCGCCCGACGATTACCTGAGGCTGCTGAGGTCCCGGCTGGAGGAGATGATCTCGCTGGGTGCGCCGACCGATCAGCGGACGGTGGTGGTCGCGACCCTGTGGGACCTCAGTGTGCGAAGGCTGGAGGCGCAGCAGCCGCAGGCGGTGCGGCTGCTGAGGCTGTGTGCCCTGCTGGCGCCGGAGCCGATCCCGCTGGACCTGTTCACCCGCAGCGCCGAGATCCTGGACGTGGGCGCGGCCGACCCGCTGGTGTGGGACAGGACGGTCGGTGCCCTGGCCGGTCTGGGGCTCGCGCGGCGCGGGAACGTGTCCCTGGTGGTGCACCGGCTGGTGCAGGCCGCCATCCGGGCCGACATGCCGGAGGAGGCGCACACCGACGCCCGGGGCCGGCTGTGCCGGGCGCTGGTCGCGGCCGTGCCGCACGACATCCACGGGGAGCCCGACGCGCGGCCGCGGTGGCAGGAGCTGCTCCCGCACGTCCTCGCGGTGACCAAGGACGACCCACCGGCCGAGTGCGCTGCGGAGACGGCGGTGCTGTTGAGGCTGGCGTCGGAATTCCTGATCCAGATCGGGGACTACCAGATGGCGCTGCCTCTGTGTGAACGTGCCCTCGCGATCGACGAGTCGCTCGAGGGCCGGGATGCGGAGACCGGCTTCGATCTGATCACCCTGGCCCAGATCCACCGGGAACTCCACGCCCCGGAGAGGGCACGCCCGCTGGTGGAACGCGCGCTGCGGCTGCACGAGTCCTGCCTGCCGGCGAACGATCCCGCCATCGCGACGGACCTGGCCACGCTGGCACGGACCTTGTGCCTTCTCGGTGAACACCGGGCGGCGCTGCCATTGGCCGAGCGAGCGCTGCAGATCGACGAGGCGGCGCACGGGCCGAACGACCCGTACGTGAGCTTCGACCTGATTGCACTGGCGAACGTCCATGTCGACCTCGGCGACCACGAGGCGGCCCTGCCGCTGATCTCACGGGCGCTGCAGATCCGCGAGGCCGTCTACGCGCCGAATCACCTGTACATCGGCTACGTCCTCATCTTCCAGGCCCAGGTCCTGCACGCGATGAACAACCCGACCGCCGTGGATTTCGCGCGCCGCGGCGCGCAGATCCTGCAGACCCGGCTGGGCAGGACCCATCCCAAGACCGAGGACGCATTCGCTCTGGTCGACCGACTACGGTGACGTCGCCGTCCCGGCGGTCGGCGCATTGGCCTCGAACAGCGGCGTGACCTGGGCCGATCCGAGGTCGTTGACCCGGCTATGAAGAAGATCAGCGTGCTCGCCGCGCTCACCATGACCGGACTCGCGCTCGCCACCCCGGCCCACGCGGACAACGGCAACACCCCCGGCGGCCACATCAACACCGTCAGCCACCGAAGCCCTCTTGCCACCGGCCTCTGCAAGGAAGCCCTCGCGCTCGTCCCCGTCTTCGCCACGGGAACCGATCAGGCGCTGGACGACGCCTGCAACAACCGGGACCACGACGATCTGCGCGGCTAGTCCGAGCACTCCGGCTCCGCATCCCGCCGACAGTGAACCCACGCAGGCCCGTATCCGGTGGCGGGCAACCTTCCCGCCACCGGCGCCCACTGCTGAGCGACACCACAGGCAGGCGGAGGCGGGAGACCCCATGCGCAGGAATGCGGCGATCTGGACGGCAGCGGTCGTGAGCGCGGCACTGATCACGGGATTAGGGACGGCAGGTGAGGCGTCGGCCGCCCCGAAGACCCTGGTCGTGGCCCCCGAACGGGGACGACTCCGCGCCCGGTACGCTCGCGCGGCCCCTGAAGACCATCCAGAAGGCGGTGAACCTGGCCGCACCCGGCGACGTCATCACCGTCCGCGGCGGCACCTACGTCCTCACCGACAACATCACCATCGCCACCTCGGGCACGGCGTCCCAGCCCATCACACTCAGCGCCTACCAGGGCGAGCACGTCGTGGTCGACGGCGAGCAACTGCCTGCCGGCCACACCCCGGTCGGCGGCAGCATCCCGCGGGCCGAGCGCGGGGCGATCCACCAGGAGGCCTCGTACTGGCACATCTCGGGCCTGGAGATCGTCAACGGGCCGTACGGCATTTACTGCGACGGATGCAACGGCAACGTCTTCTCCCACCTGTCCACGCACGACAACTACGAGTCCGGCTTCCAGCTCCAGGGCGCCTCCGGCAACAACCAGCTCCTGAACCTGGCCAGCGGCACCGGCAACGTCGTGCGCGGCGCGCGCCTGTGGAACAACGTCGACGACGGCTTCGACGCCTGGAAGTTCGCCTCGCCGATCCTGATCGAGAACTCGGTCGCGTACGGCAACGGCTTCAACCGCTGGAACTTCCCCGCCTTCGCGGGCGACGGCAACGGCTTCAAACTCGGCGGCGGCACCCCCGCCCCGGCGGTCGGACACACGGTCCGTAACAGCGTCGCCTTCAAGAACGCGGCGGACGGCTTCACCGACAACGGCAACACCGGTCCCATCGCCCTGACCCGTGACTCCGCCTACGCCAACGCCGGAACCGGCTTCGACGTCGACACGTCGGGCGGGACCGCCACCCTCACCGCGAATCTCTCGGTCGCCGACGGACGCGCCGCCGCCCTCGGCTCGGCGACCGTCGCCAAGGGCAACTCCTGGGACCTGGGCGGCACTTGGAACGCCTCCTCGGTCCTCAGCACGGACCCGGCCCCTCTCACGGGCCCGCGCGCGGCCGACGGTTCGCTGCCGTCGGCACCGCAGTTCCTGGTACCGCGGGGCGGGGCGAACATCGGCGCGCTGTTCTGATCCACCCGCCCCGGTGCGGCGGGACGCAGGGGGTATGGATCATGCTTCTCCCATGCCATCCGCCCTTCCCTCCCCCCGCCGCACATTGATCGGCGCGGCCCAGCAGCGCCCCTGCACCCTCGTCGTCTGCCGGGGCTGCTGCTGCGGCGACCCGCGCAAGCACCCCGGCACCGACCATGCCTGGCAGCTGGAGCGGCTGCGCGCCGCGGCGGCCGAGCACGGCTTCCAGGTCCGTACGACCGACTGCCTGGGCCCCTGCGACCAGGCGAACGTCATCGTCGTCCAGCCCTCGGCGGCGGGGCGCCGGGCCGGCGGGCGGGCCACCTGGGTCGGCTTCGCCATGGACGACGACTGCACCGAGGAGGTCGCCGGTTGGGCGGCGGCGGGCGGGCCGGGCATCGCCGAGCCGCCCGTGACGCTGGAGCTGCAGTTCATCCAGCCGCCGCGGGACGCACGCGTGCGCAGCCGCCGATGAACCGTCGACCACCCAATTGTTAATGGGATCCATTTTCATGTAGCGTCCTCGGTGCTTGCCCACCGAGGAGGTTTCCCATGGCTGTCCCCAAGCGGAAGATGTCCCGCAGCAACACCCGCCACCGCCGCGCCCAGTGGAAGGCGGCCACCCCGCAGCTCGTGCCGCTCACCCTCGACGGCGTGCGCCACCTCGTGCCACAGCACCTGGTCAGGGCGTACGAGCGCGGGCTGCTGCGCCCCGAAGGCTGAGCCCGTAATGCCGTACGACATGCCGCACACCCGCCTGCCCGTCACCGTCCTGTCCGGCTTCCTGGGGGCGGGCAAGACCACGCTGCTCAACCATGTCCTCGCCAACCGCGAGGGCCTGCGGGTGGCCGTCATCGTCAACGACATGAGCGAGGTCAACATCGACGCCGCGCTGGTGCGCGGCGGCGAGGCCGCGCTCTCGCGGACCGAGGAACGCCTCGTCGAGATGACGAACGGCTGCATCTGCTGCACCCTGCGCGACGACCTGCTGGAGGAGGTCGACCGGCTGGCCCGCGAGGGCCGCTTCGACCACCTCCTGATCGAGTCGTCCGGCATCTCCGAACCGATGCCGGTCGCGGCCACCTTCGCCTTCGCCCGCGACGACGGCGCCACCCTGGGCGAAGTCGCCGAGCTGGACACCATGGTCACGGTCGTGGACGCGGCGAACTTCCTGCCGGAGCTGGAGGGCGGTGACGAACTCGCCGAGCGCGGACTCGCCCCGTACGAGGACGACGAGCGCACCGTCAGCGATCTCCTCGTCGACCAGGTCGAGTTCGCGGACGTCATCGTCCTCAACAAGCTGGATCTGGTGGATTCCCGGGCCGCCGACCGGCTGCGGGCGACGCTCGCCCGCCTCAACCCCCTCGCCCGCATCGTCCCGGCCACCCACGGACGCGTGGACCTCCGCCAGGTCCTCGGCACCCGCCTGTTCGACCTCGAACGCGCCCAGCAGGCGCCGGGCTGGGTACGGGAACTCAACGGCGACCACGTACCCGAGACGGAGGAGTACGGCATCTCCTCCACCGTCTTTCGCTCCGGACTTCCCTTCCATCCGGGCCGGTTGTGGACCTTCGTCACCGAGGACCTGGACGGCGGCGCATTCGGCCGGGTGCTGCGCTCGAAGGGCTTCTTCACCCTGGCGGGCCGCTCCGGAGTGACGGGGCTGTGGTCGCAGGCCGGTTCCGTGGCCCGCTTCGAGCCGTCGGCCGCGCGTGATCCCGAGGCGCCGTATGCGCAGGAACTGGTCCTGATCGGCGTCCAGTTGAACGCGGACCGGATTCAAGCCGCCCTGGCGGACTGCCTGATGGGGCCCGGCGAACGCCTTCCGAACGTCGACCCGTTCCCCGCCTGGGACACGTACGGCATCGACGACAGCTGCGAGCACGAGCACCGATCCAGCCATGTACCGACTCCTGTCGACATCCTGGACACGGTCCGCACATCTGAGGATGCTCGAGTGCAAGCGGTGTGACAGCGCGGCACGCCACCGTGGGCGCGCCCGCCACCGCAACGGGGGTGAGGACGGTGGAAGCACACGCGGCTGCCGGCCCGGAGACGAAGTCCCGGGTGGACCTGGTACTGGAAGGCGGAGGAGTCAAGGGAATCGCCTTCGTCGGCGCGCTGCAGAAGCTGTGCGCGGGACACACCGTACGGCGGGTCGCGGGCACCTCGGCGGGCGCCGTCGTCGGGGCACTGCTGGCGGCCGGCTACACGGTGCCCGAGCTCGAAGAGACCCTCAGGGACATGCAGTTCGCGTCCTTCGAGGACGGCTGGGCACGCCACTTCGGCAAGCCCGGGGCGGCACTGGCCTTCCTGCTGCACAACGGCGTCTTCAAGGGCGACGCACTGCACGCCTGGATCGAGGAGCGCCTGGCCCGCAAGAACGTCGTGACCTTCAAGGACCTGCGGCAGGAGGAGCCGGGGGACGATCCCGGGACGCCGCCGTACCGCCTGGTCGTCACCGTCAGCGACATCAGCCGGGGCCGCGAGCTGCATCTGCCCTGGGACTGCGAGGAGTTGTGCGGCGTGGACCCGGACTCCATGAAGGTGGCGGACGCGGTGCGGGCGTCCGCGTCCATCCCGTTCTTCTTCCGGCCCTTCCCCCTCAAGTGCGGACCCGGCCAGGGCTCCGAACGCCTCGTGCTGGTCGACGGCGGGATGCTGTCCAACTTCCCGGTGGCCCTCTTCGACCGCCACGACGGACGCCCGCCCCGCTGGCCCACCTGGGGGCTCAAGCTGTCCATGCGGACCACACCCGAACAGGACTGGCGGCCCGCCGGCAATCCGGTCACGCTGATCCAGCGGCTGGTCTCGACGATGACCGACGCACACGACCGGCTCCACATCGATGAGCCCTCCGTGCAGGAACGCACCGTCTTCATCGACACCGAAGGCGTGCGCGCCACGGACTTCCGTCTCACCCGCGAGCAGGCGGACTACCTCCTGGCCCAGGGACAGGACGCGGCCGGAAAGTTCCTGTCCACGTGGGACTTCGACCGGTGGCTGGAGCGCTGGCACCCACGGCCCGACGCGGCCGCCGCGGCCGTCTGAGCGGCGGCGGAGGATCATGAGCCCTCGTCCGCGCAGACCGCTGCGCGCGCCGACTCGCCGTACCGGCAAGCCGGTTGCGGGAAAGCTGTCCGCGCTCCGTGTCCGCCCCGTCCGGCCCCGGAAGTACCCCTATCCCCTGGCCAAGCGGCCCAACACCTGGCTGCACCGCGCCCAGGCTCGCCTGTGCGTGCTACAGGTGGAACTGGACGCCACCTACCTCCCGCCGGACCGGCCCAGTCGCGACGGGGTGCGGTTCGCGGTGCTGCAGACCGGAGCCCAGTGCCTGCTCTACTCTGCGCAGAGCTTGATCAAGGAGGCCGGTGAGCGCCGGGCGTGGCCGTGGCGGCTGCGCAGCTGGTGGTCCGGGTATGCCTACGAGGGCACGCTGGCCTGCCTGCACGCCGCCGACGTCGCCATCCTCGCCATGTCGCGGCCGCGCCGGGCCTGGCAGCGCCTGGACACGATCCTGGTCACCGCGCGTCCGCTGCGCCGCAACGACCCGCGGCTCGCCCGCATCAAGACGCTGAAGTCCCAGCAGAACGCGGACGACATGTGTCTGCCGTGGGCCCTGGCCGCGCTGCTGCAGGCCGCCTACGCCCTCCAGGAGGAGCGCGCGGTGCGCAGCCGCAACTTCCGCAACCGGCTCATCCGGGCCGGCCTGGTCCTCTGCCTCCTTCTTGCCGCCGTGCTGTGCGCGCCCCTGTGGGTCGACGGCGCCGTCCCCGTCTGCGAAGCGGGCCGCAACTGCCCAGGCTCCCATGCGCCCGGCGTGCGCGAGGTCGGTGCGGTCATGCTGCTCGGCGTGCTCGGCGCCGCCCTGCACGTGGCGGCGCGGCTCCAGCAGATGGGCGGCAGCTGGAACCCGTACGGGCTGCCGCTGTTCCAGGAGCTCATCAAACTGCCCACCGGCGCCCTGACCGCGGTGACCGGGCTGGTGCTGGTGGACACCGCCGCCCTGCCCGTGATCCAGGCACCCGACTCGTGGCGTGGCGTCATGGCGTACGCCGTCGTGTTCGGGGTGGCCCAGCTGGCGCTGACCCGCTCCATCGACCAGCGCGCCGAGAAGCTCCTGGCGGCCGAGCCCGCCCCGGACGAGGTGAAGCAGCTGGAGAAGGCACCGGAGGATCACCAGGACGTCATGTGACCGGCAGCCACCCGGGCTGCGGGAATGCCGTGGCCCGTCACGCGTTGAATCCCATGTGAGTTCCCTGATCGCCGCCACCCGCTTCTCCGTCCTCGACCGCTCCCGCACCCGCGAGGGCCACACGGACGCGGAGGCGCTGCGTGACACCGTGCGGCTGGCCCAGGAGCTGGAGGGGCTCGGCTATCACCGCTTCTGGGTGTCCGAGCATCACGGGGTGCCGGGCGTGGCCGGTTCAGCGCCCACCGTGCTGGCCGCCGCCGTGGCGGGTGCCACGCGCCAGATCCGGGTCGGCACGGGCGGCGTGATGCTGCCCAACCACCAACCCCTGGTCGTGGCCGAGCAGTTCGGGGTTCTGGAGTCCCTCTTTCCCGGGCGGATCGACATGGGGCTGGGGCGGTCGGTCGGCTTCACGGGAGGGGTACGCAAGGCGCTGGGGCGGGACAAGGGCGACGCCGAGGACTTCGGGGCACAGTTGGAGGAGCTGCTGGGCTGGTTCCGCGGGACGTCCCCGACGGGTGTGCGTGCGCGCCCCGCGGAGGGCCTGACCGTGCCGCCGTTCGTGCTGGCCATGGGCGAGGGCGCCGAGGTCGCTGCCCGCGCGGGCCTGCCGATGGTCATCGGCGACCTCCGCAACCGCGAGAAGATGCAGCGCGGCATCGACCACTACCGCGCCCACTTCCGGCCCTCCCCGTGGGCGGGCGAACCGTACGTCGTCGTCTCCGGCACGGTCGCCGTGGCCGCCACGCCCGAGGAGGCGCGGCGGCTGCTGGTCCCGGAAGCGTGGTCGATGGCGTACTCCCGCACGCACGGCACCTTCCCGCCGCTGCCGCCCGCCGAGCGCGTCGAGGGGCTCGCGATGAGCGGGAAGGAGCGCGGGTTCTACGAGTCCGGGCTCGCCGGCCACATCGCGGGCACCGAGGAGCAGGTCGTGGACGAGCTGGAGACGGTGCTGAAGGAGACGGGCGCGCAGGAGGTGCTGGTCACCACCAGTACGTACGACCGTGCGGCGCTGTTCGACTCGTACCGGCGCCTGGCCCGTATCACCTCCCGGTAGTGATCACCATGCGGAAGCGGGCCGTGCCGGAGAGCATCTTCTGGTAGGCCTCGCCGGCCTGGTCCAGGGGCAGGGTCTCGGTCATCGGGCGGATGCCGTGCAGGGCGCTGAAGGCCATGGTGTCCTGCACGTCCTGTGCGGTGCCGGAGGGATGGCCGCGGACGATCCTGCCGCTCATGAGCAGCTGGACCGGGCTGATGCCCAGGGGTTCGGGGTCCGCCCCGATGGCGACCAATTCGCCGCGGGGTGCCAGCCCGTCCACGGTGGCCGTGATGGCGTGGGAATTGCCCGCCGTGGCCAGCACGACCCTGGCGCCGCCGAGGGACTGCAGCGCCTCCGCGACGGGCGTGGCGGTCGTGCTGTCGACGTAGTGGTGGGCGCCGAGCTGTTTGGCGAAGTCGGCCTTCTCGGCCCCGCGGGCGATCGCCACGGTCTCGAAGCCCATCGCCACCGCATACTGCACGCCCAGGTGACCCAGGCCGCCCAGTCCGAGGACCGCGACCAGGTCGCCGGGCCGGGCGGAGCTGCGCCGCAGCCCGTTGTAGGTGGTCACGCCCGCGCAGGCCATGGGCCCGGCGTCATTCGCGGACAGGGCGTCGGGGATCCGGGCCAGGGCGTCGGCCGGCGCGACCAGCAGCTCGGCGAAGCCGCCGTCGTACGCCCAGCCGGGCACCTTGAGGTTCACACAGACGATGAAGTCGCCCTGTCGGCAGGGCGTGCAGTGGCCGCAGCTGCCGCCGAACCAGCCGACCGTCACCCGGTCGCCCACCTGCCAGCCCCGTTCCGCGGTGCCCTCGCCGAGCACGTCGATCCGTCCGGCGATCTCGTGTCCGGGGACCACCGGGAAACTGATACCCGGCACTCCGCCGTTCACGAAGAGGGTGTCGCTGTGGCAGACCCCGCAGGCGTCCACCGCCACCCGTACATGGCCGGGGCCCGGCTGCGGCACCTCGCGCTCGACGATCTGGAACGGGCCGCCGGCCTCGATGGCCTGCGCGACTCGATAGGTACTGGTCATCTGTCCCTCCGGGACGGTGGGAAAGGGGTGAATGCCCCAGAGTCCAGCACACCAGCTCGAAGCCGATTCCGCGCGCGAAACAGACCAACCGATCAAGGGCGATACGCGGCTCTACGAGATGGCCCGGAGCCGGCCGCGCGTCGGGCGGCGGAGTTGTTCGACGGCCTGGGCCGTCTGTTCGTCCGCGGGCAGGAGGACGACCAACTGCTGGGCGTCCGAGGGGAGTTCGAGCACCTCGCGGACCAGCCGAAGTTCGCATCCGGCCGGGTGGTTGAAGCGGAGGTCCCCGCGCTGCGGAACCAGATGACGGTGCAGGCGGCGTGTGAAGTCGGGGCCGGCGACGGGGGCTAGTTCGGTGCTGAACCACTCGGAACTCTCGACGGACGGTGCGAGCCACAGGTCGAAGGCCTGCTGGTCGGCGACGTCGTCCCAGTCGGCGAAGAACGTCCGGGCGCGGGCGTCGGTGAAGACGTAGCGGGTGAGGTTCGGGGTGTCCGCGTCGAGCACTCCGGTGCCGCTCATCACCGACTCGTAGCCGGTGGTGTGGGCGAGGACGTCGCCCAGCCGGTTGGTGACCATGGCGATGCCCGGCTCGAGAAGGCGGAGCGTGTCCAGGACCGTGGGACGGACCTCGCGGCGCGGCGGCGCGGGCTGGGTATGAGCGACACACTCGCCACCGCTGATCTTCGCGAGGTAGCGCAGGTGGTTGCGCTCGGCCGGGTCGAGGCTGAGCGCGTCGGCGAGCGCGTTCACCACCGCCACCGAGGGGTTGCGGTCACGGCCCTGCTCCATGCGGGTGAGGTACTCGACGCTGATGCCGGCCCGCGCGGCAAGATCCAGCCGCCGCAGGCCCGGTGAGCGGCGGCGGCCGTGGTTCGGCAGTCCCAGCGACTCGGGCTGGATGCTGTCGCGCTTGGCCCTGATGAAGTCCCCCAACGGCGTGCCCATGGGGCGAGCATAGGCCGCTGTCCACTGATCGCGGAGGGCTCAGCCTGGCCCTGTGGGGGCCAGCCTGAGCACGGTCTGGCTGCCGTCGCGGCGCGGCGTGACCGTGTTGGGCATGGACAACAACGAGCAGAACAAGCACAAGCTGGTGATCATCGTCGGAAGCGTCCGGGACGGACGTTTCGGCCCGGCGGTGGCCTCGTGGGTGGCCGAACAGGCGGGCGCTCACGGTGGTTTCGACGTGGAGGTCGTCGATCTGGCCGAGATCGACATCCCGTTGGCGCTGCCCGCGGAGTCGCCCAAGTTCGCCGGTGACGCCTACCCCCGTCCGGCCGGGATGGCGGCACTGACGTCGGCTCTGGAGGGCGCCGACGCGTTCGTCGTGGTCACACCGGAGTACAACCACAGCTATCCCGCCTCGCTGAAGGCGGCCATCGACTGGCACTTCACCCAGTGGACGGCCAAGCCCGTCGCCTTCGTGAGCTACGGGGGCGCGGCAGGCGGCCGGCATGCCGTGCTGCACCTGGAGAACGTACTGACCGAGCTGCACGCGGTGACGATCCGCGACGGTCTCGCCTTCCCGAACTACTTCACCGCCTGGCAGGACGGTCGTCCCCTCGACCCCGACGCCGCCGGGTACGCCAAGACACTGCTGGAGCAGCTGGCCTGGTGGGCCGGGGCACTGCGCTCGGCCCGCGAGGCTGCGCCCTACCCGGCGTGAGCTGGGCAAACGCCCCACAGGCGATGCCGACGGCTTAGAATCGCGGCGTTTGTCCCGCCGCAGTCGAAGACCCGTACGGAGTTCCTGTTCATGCACGACCCACACGACCCCTACGTCCGCGTCCGCGGCGCCCGCGAGCACAACCTCAAGGGCGTGGACGTCGACATCCCGCGGGACGTGTTGACCGTGTTCACAGGGGTGTCCGGGTCGGGAAAGTCCTCGCTCGCCTTCGGCACCATCTACGCCGAGGCCCAGCGCCGCTACTTCGAGTCCGTCGCCCCGTACGCGCGCCGCCTGATCCACCAGGTCGGCGCGCCGAAGGTCGGCGAGATCACCGGGCTGCCGCCCGCGGTCTCGCTCCAGCAGCGCCGCTCGGCCCCGACGTCCCGCTCGTCCGTCGGCACGGTCACCAACCTGTCGAACTCCCTGCGGATGCTGTTCTCCCGGGCCGGCGACTACCCGCCCGGCGCCGCACGCCTCGACTCCGACGCCTTCTCCCCCAACACGGCCGCCGGCGCCTGCGCGGAGTGCCACGGCCTGGGCCAGGTCCACCGTACGACTGAGGAGTTGCTGGTCCCCGACCCGTCGCTGTCGATCCGCGAGGGCGCGATCGCCGCCTGGCCGGGCGCCTGGCAGGGCAAGAACCTCCGCGACATCCTCGACGCGCTCGGCCACGACGTGGACCGGCCGTGGCGCGAGCTCCCGGCCGACCAGCGGGAATGGATCCTCTTCACCGACGAGCAGCCGGTCGTCACGGTGCACCCGGTACGCGACGCGGACCGCATCCAACGCCCGTACCAGGGCACGTACATGAGCGCACGCCGCTATGTCATGAAGACCTTCTCCGACTCCAAGAGCCCCACCCTCCGGGCCAAGGCCGAACGCTTCCTGACCAGCACACCCTGTCCTGCGTGCGGCGGCAGCCGGCTGCGGCCGGAGGCGCTGGCGGTCACCTTCGCGGGCCGTACCATCTCCGAGCTGGCCGCGCTGCCACTGACCGAGCTCGCGGGCTGTCTGGTAGCGGGCGACGAGACCGCCCGCGTCCTCACCGAGGACCTCACCTCCCGTATCGCGCCGGTCCTCGAACTCGGCCTCGGCTACCTCAGCCTGGACCGCTCCACGCCCACCCTCTCGGCGGGCGAGCTGCAACGGCTGCGCCTGGCGACGCAGCTGCGCTCCGGACTGTTCGGGGTCGTCTACGTCCTCGACGAGCCGTCCGCCGGCCTGCACCCGGCGGACACCGAGGCCCTGCTGACCGTCCTGGAGAGGCTGAAGTCCTCGGGCAACTCGGTGTTCGTGGTGGAGCACCACCTCGATGTCGTGCGCGGCGCCGACTGGCTGGTGGACGTGGGCCCGCACGCGGGCGAGCACGGCGGAGAGGTGCTGCACAGCGGCCCGGTGGCGGAACTGGCCTCGGTCCCGCAGTCCGCGACGGCCCGGTTCCTCTTCGGCCGCTCCCCCACCGCCGTACGCCAAGTGCGCATCGCTCACGCCCAGTTGAAGGTCGGGCCGGTCACCCGGCACAACCTGCGCGGGGTGACGGCCGAGTTCCCGCTCGGCGTGTTCACCGCGGTCACCGGAGTGTCCGGATCCGGGAAGTCAACGCTCATCGGCGAGATCACCGAGGACCTGGCGGGTGTGGAACGGCTGGTCTCGGTCGACCAGAAGCCCATCGGCCGCACGCCACGCTCCAACCTCGCCACCTACACGGGGCTGTTCGACGTCGTACGCAAGGTGTTCGCGGCCACCGAGGAGGCGCAGGCCCGCGGTTACGGTGTCGGACGGTTCTCCTTCAACGTGGCCGGCGGGCGCTGCGAGACCTGCCAGGGCGAGGGGTTCGTCAGCGTCGAGCTGCTGTTCCTGCCGAGCACGTACGCGCCGTGTCCGGACTGCGGCGGCGACCGCTACAACCCGGAGACGCTCCAAGTGACGTACCGGGGCCGGAACATCGCTCAGGTGCTGGACCTGACGGTGGAGAGCGCGGCTGAGTTCTTCGCGGACACCCCGGCGGTGGCGCGCAGTCTCACCACCCTGCTGGACGTGGGCCTCGGCTACCTCCGCCTGGGCCAGCCCGCCACCGAACTGTCCGGCGGCGAGGCGCAGCGCATCAAGCTGGCGAGCGAGTTGCAGCGTGGCCGCCGCGGCCACACCCTCTATCTCCTCGACGAGCCGACCACAGGTCTGCACCCGGCAGACGTCGAGGTCCTGATGCGGCAGCTGCACGGCCTCGTCGACGCCGGCCACACCGTGATCGTCGTCGAGCACGACATGTCGGTCGTCGCCGGCGCGGACTGGGTCGTCGACCTGGGGCCGGGCGGCGGGGACGCGGGCGGGCGGATCGTGGCGGCGGGCACGCCGACGGAGGTGGCGGGCGTGGCGGGGAGCGCTACGGCGCCCTATCTGGGACGGGTGCTGCCACCGCTAAAGGCATGAGCGCAGGCGCCGCCCGCCTCACAGGGATGCCAACCAGGCGGCGGTGTCGTCGGGGTGCGGGAACCGGACCGTGCGGAGGGGCGCGAAGCGAGGATCGCCGGTGCGCCGTGCGATCTCGCTGCGGCGGCCCGCGTGCTGGGACCAGGCCCACCACACCGGGTGTTCCCTGCTGAGCCAGCCCGCCCAGGTCTCCCTGTTGCCACCGAAGACACGCTCGCGGGTCACCGTGCGCCGCAGGGAGCGGCGAAGGACGCGCGGCATCACGACGCGCTTGCCGTAGTCCAGCCAGAGCACGGTGTCGGCCTGCTCCCAGAGCAGGTCACGGACCTCCGGGTAGCCGATGCTGTCGATGATCCAGCGAGGTTGGGCCAGGACGCGTGACACCGCCTCGCCCAGCTTGTCGTTGACAGCCCAGTCGGGGCCGACGAAATACAGCGCGTCCATCTCGTGGTAGGGCACATCCAGCCGCTCACTCACGGCCCGCGCGAGCGTGGACTTGCCCGCCCCCGTGACACCCACCACCAAGATCCGCTGCATGCGGGCACTGTATAGCGCCGGCAACACCGCACTCCGAACTCCCGCCCCCGCACCCCCACCGCCGGTCCGGCCCGGACCCCGACCTCGCCTCCTACGGCTACCGGCTGCGCTGAGCATCGGCCGGTTGGCGGACCTATGGTGGCGGCATGACCCTCGACCTCTTCGCAGGCATCCCGGTCAACGACTACGCGGCGGCACTGGCCTGGTACGAACGTCTCTTCGGCACCCCGCCGGCGTTCTTCCCGAACGACTCGGAAGCCGTGTGGGTGCTCGCGGAACACCGCTACGTGTACATCGAGCACCGGCCCGAACACCCCGGGCACGCCCTGCACACCGTGTTCGTCGACGACCTCGACACTCGGATCGCCCGGATCACCGAGCGGGGCCTTGAGCCGACGACCAGTGAGACCTACTCGAACGGCGTACGCAAGATCACCTACCACGATCCGGACGGCAACGAGTTCGGATTCGGCGGCGCTCCCCGGTGACCCCGCCTCCGGGGTGACTCTCGTCGTCGCCCTCGCGCGAGGACGAGAGCCACCTCACCTGTCAGTCCCTGGTCAGCAGACCGGCCACCAGGTCGCGCGGCAGGCCGTGGGTGTCGTGGAGGTAGTGGTAGTCCTCCTCCGTCAGCGGGGCCTTGAACTGCGGTCGGGAGAGCACGCGTCGGCCGCGTTCGAGGAGCTGGGTGAAGCGCTGTTCCTCGTCCAGGAGGAGTGTGCGGACGGTGTCGGTGCCGCAGGGCTGGTGGAAGTGGTTCAGGGTGTGGTCCACGAGTTCCAGGGGCAGGTCGGTCAGCGTGCGTGAGGGGTCGTCTCGGCGCACTGTGGTGAGGAGGCGGCGGATGAGGCGGCGAAGTACATAGCCGCGGCCGGTGTTGGACGGGCGTACGCCGTCGCCGAGTACGACGATGCCCGAGCGCAGGTGGTCGCAGACGAGACGGGTCGAGGGCTCGTCCAGGTCCCACAGCGGCGGGAGCAGCCGCAGCCACGGTTCGAACAGGTCCGTGTCGTAGACCGAGCGGTGTCCTTGCAGGACGGTCGTCAGGCGTTCCAGGCCCATCCCCGTGTCGATGGAGGACTGGGGCAGGGGTTCGAGGGTGCCGTCCTCATTGCGTCGGTAGCGCATGTTGACGTGGTTCCAGATCTCCACCCAGCGGGGGTCGGTGGTGGGGGTGCCCTGGGGCGGGGTGCCGACGTCGCCGGTCCAGACGAAGATCTCCGAGTCCGGGCCGCAGGGGCCGACGGGGCCGTTGGACCACCAGTTCTCGTCGTCGGTGAGCTCCACCGGCGGCCCCAACTCCTGCCAGGTGCGCAGTGATTCGGTGTCGGGGCCGACCTGGTCGTCGCCGCCGAAGACCGTGACGTGCAGCCGCTCCTGCGGGATGCCGAATCCGTCGCGCAGCAGTTCGTATCCCCAGCGCAGGCTCTGTGGGTGGCCGTAGTCGCCGAGCGACCACGAGCCGAGCATCTCGAAGACCGTCAGGTGGGTGGAGTCGCCGATCTCGTCGAGATCGGTGGTGCGCAGGCAGCGCTGGACGTTGATCAGGCGCTGTCCCTGGGGATGGGGGCGGCCCTGGAGGTAGGGCGTGAGGGGGTGCATGCCGGAGGTGGTGAACAGCACCGGGTCCGAGGGCGGCGGCAGGAGGGAGCTTCCGGTGATGAGGTGGTGGCCGCGTTCACGGTAGAAGTCGGTGAACGTGCGTACGGTCTGGTCGGTGTTCATGGCGGTGTCCGTTCGGGTCATGGGGACCGGAAGGGACCGCGGGAGCCGCCTGCGAGCCCTGAGAGCCTGCGCAGAGGAGTGGCACCACATCCCGGCGATCCGTTTCCGGCCGCCGGGGAAAGGTGGAGAGGTCAGGCGTCGGCAGCCGGGGAGCTGGTCGCTCGCGCGGCTGCGGTGTGGGTACAACAGGTCCTGACCTTCATGGGAGGAACGCTAACAGGGGGCGGTGCGGCCCGTCTTCCGGGTTTCCGGGCCTCGCGGTGGGGGGCTCCTGCATGCGACTGGATAGGGTCTCGTGACATGCGACTGACGGTTCTCGGCGGCTGCGGCGCTTGGCCCACGGCGGTCCAGGCATGCAGCGGCTATCTCGTCGAGCACGACGGGTTCCGCCTGCTGGTCGATCCCGGCTACGCCACCCTGCCCCGCCTGCTGCTCCAGCACACCGTCGACGCGGTCGACGCCGTCCTGGTCAGCCACGGGCACCCCGACCACTGCGCCGACCTCAACCCGCTGCTCCGGGCCCGTGGGCTGAGCGACGATCCTCCGCCGCCCCTGCCCGTGTACGCCCCGCACGGGGCCCTCGACGCGGTGCTCGCGCTCGACAAGCCGCGCATGCTCGCGTCGGCGTACCGGCTGCAGGAGTTCGCCCCCGGCGACCGTTTCGCGGTTGGCCCGTT
The DNA here is from genome assembly GCF_003814765.1 of Streptomyces sp. TLI_185. Lineage (NCBI taxonomy): Bacteria > Bacillati > Actinomycetota > Actinomycetes > Kitasatosporales > Streptomycetaceae > Streptomyces > Streptomyces sp. TLI_185. The sequence continues at coordinate 9,203,715 of NZ_RKRB01000001.1, read as the reverse complement.
CACGGCCGACACATGGCTGCTGCCACACTTCGTGCCCAATGCCGGCATCCGGCTCAGCACCCCGGGCGGTGTGCTCGCCTACACCGGCGACACCGGCCCCAGCGCCGACATACTGCGCCTTGCAGAGGGCGCCGACCTGTTCCTGTCGGAGGCCACCTATGTCCACGAGGTGCCGGACGGCGATGCTCCCTACCTGCTGACCGCGCGCCTGGCCGGCCAGTACGCCCGCCAGGCGGGCGCCGCCCGGCTCCTGCTCACCCATCTGTGGCCGGGCACGGATCCGACGGCCGCGCGGCAGGCGGCCGCGGAGTTCTTCGGGCAGCCGGTCGGCATCGCCACCCCGGACCTCGTCAGCGAGGTCACCGGGGCTGCCCCCTGATCCGGGCGCTGCGGGACGGGCGGGGCGGCCGGAGCGTGCACCGGACGGTCCACGAAAAGGCTTCCGCTGACGAGGGCTCTGGTCCTATCGTCTGAGCCCGTGATCAGTAACAGCGTTCCGCTGCCCCCGACGGTCTACCCGGTCGCCAAGGGACGTGTGTGGGCCATGCTGGCCGGCTCTCTGGTCTTCGTCGCCCTGGGCATTGCTTTCCTGGTCGCCCGCAGCACCCTGAAGATGACTGTGGCGGGGGCTGTGGCTGTGCCCTTCTTCGGGTTGTGCTCGGTGATCATCGTCCAGCGCCTGCTCCGCGACCGACCCGAGTTGGTGCTGGACGACGCGGGAGTGGACCATGTGAGGCTGGGCCGGTTCGGCTGGGACGAGATAGCCGCCGTGCGGATACGCGAGCAGCGGGTGCGCAACACCTCGCAGTTGTTCATCGAGCTGGTGCTGCACGACCCGGACGCCTATCTGGCTCGAGCACCCAGGCTCGTCCGCAGCACCGCGTCCATGAACGCACGTCTGGGCTTCGGTCCGGCCAACGTGGCCACGAACACCTTGCCGGTGCCGCCTGAGGCGGTCCTGGACGCGATGCGGCGCCACCGCCCCGGACTCGCAGTACAGCACTGAACGCGTCCGTGTTCCGCTGCTTGTGGTTCCCGCAGTCGAAGCCGGGCGGGCCGCCGCCTCGGCGGCCTCGCCGTAGGCGGTGGCCGATATGGTCGATGGGGCGGGGTGGAAAGGCCCGGTCGGCCACCACGGCGCAACTGATCAACCCGTCACAGAGCCACGCGCTAGGCCACCAACGCCGCGTGGATCCAGTCCGCTTGAACCGTCGCCCCCGGCTGGGCGGCGCGGGCCAGTGAGCGGCGGTCCGGGTGGCTGCCGGGCGCGATGGCGTCCCGTACGTCGACCTCGGCCACCAGCCCCCGCGCCGACACCACCCGCCACACCGACGCCAGCAGCGAGTCGTCGCCGATGAAGGCGGGCGCCGTGCTGGCCGTACCCCCGGCGATCCGGTAGTGCAGACGTACCGGCTGTACGGTAGCGCCCGCGTCGAGGGCGGCCTGGAAGACGGCGCGGCGGAAGGTGCCCTGGGCGCGTCCGCACCAGGTGCTGCCCTCGGGGAAGACCCCGACGGCCTGCCCTTCGCGCAGCGCGTCCGCGATGCGGGCGACGGTTTCCGGCAGGGCGCGCAGCCGGTTGCGGTCGATGAACATGGCGCCGCCACGCGCCGCCAGGGGGCCGGCCACGGGCCAGTCCCGGATGTCGGACTTGGCGAGCATGCGGGCCGGGCGGACGGCGGCGAGCAGCGGGATGTCCAGCCAGGAGATGTGGTTGGCGACCAGGAGCAGTCCCCCGGTGGGCGCGGTGGTGCCGGTGATACGGACCTGGACCCCTGCGGCCCGCACGATCCACCGGCACCACCGCTTCACCAGTTCGGCGGGGATCCTCCCGCCGAGCGGCGACAGCACGACCCCGGCAAGCACCAGGGCCACGACTGCCGCCATCCGCAGCACGGCGCGCGGTACGGCCGTGGCGGACCCCGTCGCCTCTATGCACGCCCCCGGGGTGCAGGGCGCGCTGGGCTGCCAGACGCTCATCAGGCGGGCACGAGGGAGAGGAAGTGCCGCAGATAGCGCGGGTTGACCCGGCGCATCGACAGCAGCACATACAGGTCGGCGACCCCGAAGTCCGGGTCGTGGGCGGGCTGCGCGCACACCCAGGCGCCGAGGCGGAGGTAGCCGCGCAGCAGGGCGGGCAGTTCGGCCGAGGCGGCGGGCGGGGTCGCGGCGTCCGGGACCCAGGGCAGCAGCGGCCGTACCCGGAACTCCTCCGGGGCCAGGTACTTGCCCCGCACCTTCTCCCAGGTGGCGGAGGCGAGCGCGCCGCCGTCGGCGAGCGGGATGGAGCAGCAGCCGGCCAGCCACTCGTGGCCGCGGTCCACCATGTAGCGGGCGATCCCGGCCCAGATGAGGCTGATGACGGCGCCGTCACGGTGGTCGGGGTGGACACAGGAGCGGCCGACCTCGACCAGGCCGGGGCGGATCGCGTCGAGCGCGGTCAGGTCGAACTCGCCCTCGGAGTACAGCCGTCCGGCGACCGCGGCGCGCTCCGGCGGCAGCAGCCGGTACGTGCCGACTACCTGGCCGGACACTTCCTCGCGCACCAGCAGATGGTCGCAGTACGCGTCGAAGGCGTCGATGTCGTAGCCCGGCTGCGGGGTGGCCAGCAGGGCCCCCATCTCGCCGGCGAAGACATCGTGCCGCAGCCGCTGCGCGGCACGCACGTCGGCCTCGTCGCGGGCGAGGGAGACGGTGTAGCGGGTGGGTGCGGCGGGCTTCGGGGGACGGTCGAGGGTGGTGACGCCGGTCATGGCTCTCTCCTGGTCGCGGGGCCGGTCGGCGGAGCGGGCAGCAGACCGGACATGCGATCTGCCGCCCCTGTTCTTCCGATGCCGGCTGACCTTCGCGTGACAGGCGCAGAGAGAGCGGGTGTGGGCTTGTTGAACGGCTCGCTCACACGGGGCGCCGGGCGGTGCTGTTCACTTCGTGGCCACGCGGCGCTCGCAGAACCCCCCACCTTACAGACCGCACACGTGCGAGACGGGGCCGGGGAGCACCACTCCCGGCCCCGCCCGTCCGCACCCTCGGCGAACGTTCCTTGCTAGCGCTTCGCCGCCTTCCGCGTAGCCCGCAGCCACTCCTTGTTCATGCTCGTGATGGACACCAGCGGAATGCCCTTCGGGCAGGCAGTGGCGCACTCACCGGTCAAGGTGCAGCCACCGAAGCCCTCTTCGTCCATCTGCGCCACCATGTCCAGCACCCGCGTCTCGCGTTCGGGCGCGCCCTGCGGCAGCACGTTCAGGTGGTTGATCTTGGCGGAGGTGAACAGCATCGCCGCCCCGTTCGGGCAGGCCGCCACGCACGCCCCGCAGCCGATGCACTCGGCGTGCTCGAAGGCGAAGTCGGCGTCCGGCTTGGGTACGGGTGTGGCGTGGGCCTCGGGTGCCGAGCCGGTCGGGGCGGTGATGTAGCCGCCGGACTGGATGATCCGGTCGAACGCCGACCGGTCCACCACCAGGTCCTTGATCACCGGGAAGGCGGAGGCCCGCCACGGTTCGATGTCGATCGTGTCGCCGTCCTGGAAGGACCGCATGTGCAGCTGGCAGGTGGTGGTGCGCTCGGGCCCGTGCGCGTCGCCGTTGATGACGAGCGAACACGCACCGCAGATGCCCTCGCGGCAGTCGTGGTCGAAGGCGACCGGGTCCTCGCCCTTGAGGATGAGCTCCTCGTTGAGGGTGTCGAGCATCTCCAGGAACGACATGTCGGAGGAGATGCCGTCCACCTCGTACGTGGACATGGCGCCTTCGGCGTCGGCGTTCTGCTGCCGCCAGACGCGCAGGGTGAGCTTCATGCGTAGCTCCGCTGAGTGGGGTGGACGTACTCGAAGACCAGGTCTTCCTTGTGCAGGGTCGGAGCCTCGCCGGTACCGGTGAACTCCCAGGCGGCCGCGTACGCGAACTCGTCGTCCCTGCGCGCGGCTTCACCGTCCGGTGTCTGGGACTCCTCGCGGAAGTGGCCGCCGCAGGACTCGGCGCGGTGCAGTGCGTCGAGGCACATGAGCTCGGCGAGCTCGAGGTAGTCGACGACACGGTTGGCCTTCTCCAGCGACTGGTTGAACTCCTTGCCGGTGCCGGGCACCTTGATGCGCCGCCAGAACTCCTCCCGGATCTGCGGGATGCGCTCCAGCGCCTTACGCAGACCGGAGTCCGTACGGGCCATGCCGCAGAACTCCCACATCAGTTCGCCGACTTCGCGGTGGAAGGAGTCGGGGGTACGGTCGCCGTCCACGGACAACAGGAGGTTGAGACGGTCCTGGGTCTCCGCCAACACCTCCTGGACGACCGGATGTTGGACGGTGACCGGCTCGTGGTGCGGGTTGCGGGCGAGGTAGTCGTTGATGGTCGCCGGCAGTACGAAGTAGCCGTCGGCCAGGCCCTGCATCAGTGCTGAGGCGCCGAGGCGGTTCGCGCCGTGGTCGGAGAAGTTGGCCTCGCCGATCGCGAACAGGCCCGGGATGGTGGTCTGCAGGTCGTAGTCGACCCACAGTCCGCCCATCGTGTAGTGCACGGCGGGGTAGATCCGCATCGGGACGGTGTACGGGTCCTCGGCGGTGATCCGCGCGTACATGTCGAAGAGGTTGCCGTATTTCTCCTCGACCGCCTTGCGGCCCATGCGCTTGATGGCGTCGGCGAAGTCCAGGTAGACGCCCTGCCCGCCGGGGCCCACGCCCCTGCCCTCGTCGCAGACGTTCTTGGCGGCGCGGGAGGCGATGTCGCGCGGGACCAGGTTGCCGAAGGACGGGTAGATGCGCTCCAGGTAGTAGTCGCGCTCGTCCTCGGGGATCTTGTTCGGCGGCCGGTCGTCGCCCTTGGCCTTGGGCACCCAGATCCGGCCGTCGTTGCGCAGCGACTCGCTCATCAGAGTGAGCTTGGACTGGTGATCGCCGGTGCGCGGGATGCAGGTCGGATGGATCTGGGTGAAGCAGGGGTTGGCGAAGTAGGCGCCGCGCCGGTGGGCCCGCCAGATCGCGGTGGCGTTGGAGTTCATGGCGTTCGTCGACAGGTAGAAGACGTTTCCGTAGCCGCCGCTGGCCAGGACGACGGCGTCCGCGAAGTACGTGTCGATGCGGCCCGTGATCAGGTCGCGCGCCACGATGCCGCGCGCCTTCCCGTCGATGACGATCAGGTCGAGCATCTCGGTGCGCGGGTGCATCTCGATGTTGCCCGCGGCGATCTGCCGGCTGAGCGCCTGGTAGGCGCCGAGCAGCAGCTGCTGGCCCGTCTGGCCGCGGGCGTAGAAGGTCCGCGAGACCTGTACGCCGCCGAAGGAGCGGGTGTCGAGCAGGCCGCCGTACTCCCGGGCGAAGGGCACGCCCTGGGCCACGCACTGGTCGATGATCTCGACGGAGATCTGCGCGAGCCGGTGCACGTTCGACTCGCGGGCGCGGAAGTCGCCGCCCTTGACGGTGTCGTAGAACAGCCGGTGGATGGAGTCGCCGTCGTTGCGGTAGTTCTTGGCGGCGTTGATACCGCCCTGCGCGGCGATGGAGTGGGCGCGGCGCGGGGAATCCTGGTAGCAGAACTGGACGACGTGGTAGCCCTGTTCGGCGAGCGTGGCGCCCGCGGAACCGCCGGCCAGCCCCGTGCCGACCACGATCACCGTGTGCTTGCGCCGGTTGGCCGGGTTGACCAGCTTGGCCTCGAAACGGCGCTTGTCCCAGCGCTCGGCCACGGGGCCGGCGGGGGCCTTGGTGTCGACGACCGGCTCACCGGTCGCGTAGTCGACGTACTCAGCGCTCATGTTCAGCTCACCACTCCGGTCATGACGCCCACGGGCACGGCGATGAAGCCGGCCGTGAGCAGCAGTGCGAGGACGTTGGCGACGGTCTTGAGCGCGCGGTCGCGGCTGCGGCTGCCGACGCCGAGGGTCTGGGCTGCGCTCCAGAAGCCGTGCCGGATGTGCAGGCCGAGGGCGAGCATCGCGACGATGTAGATGACGTTGCCGTACCAGGTGGAGAAGGTGTCCACGACGTTCTGGTACGGGTGCCCCTCCTGGAAACCGCCCGAGTGCACGGTGCCGGTGGTCAGGTCGAGGATGTGCCACACGATGAACAGGCCGAGGATGATCCCGCCCCAGCGCATGGTGCGCGTGGCGTAGCTCGCCTTCGCCTTCTTGTGGACGTACTTGCTGGGCCGCGCCTTGATGTCACGGCGGCTGAGCTGGTACGCGGAGACGGCGTGTGCGACGACGGCGACGATCAGCACCACGCGGACCAGCCACAGCGTCCACTCGTAGTGCATGAACGGCTCGCCCACGGTGCGCAGCCAGTGCGCGTAGTGGTTGAACTCGCCGGCCCCGAAGAAGATCTTCAGATTGCCGATCACGTGGGCGACCAGGTACAGCAGCATGATCACGCCGCTGACGGCCATCACTGTCTTCTTGCCGACGGAGCTGTCCCACACGGTGCGCGCCATCGACGGCCGTCGGTCCGTCCGCGTTGCCAGAGCCATGACTCAAGACGCTAGGGCCGAAGGTCCCGATCGGTCCAAGACATGGTCCGGCTTGATTCCATAGGGAGCAGCTATCGTACGAGGATGCAGTTCCAGCAGCTCCAGTATTTCGTGGCGGTCGCCGAGACCCGGCACTTCACCCGGGCCGCCGACCTCGTCCATGTCGCGCAGCCCTCGCTGTCCCAGCAGATCAAGGCGCTGGAGCGGGAACTCGGGGCCGATCTGTTCCTGCGGGCGCGCGGCAACATCACCCTCACCGACGCGGGCGAGGCGTTGCTGCCGCTGGCCCGCCGCATCCTGGCCGACGCGGACACGGCCCGGCACGAGGTGCAGGAACTGGTGCAGCTGCGCAGCGGCCGGGTCCGGCTGGGCGCGACCCCGAGCCTGTGCACGGGCCTGCTGCCCGACGTCCTGCGCGCCTTCCACGACCGCTATCCCGGCATCCGGCTGCTGATCGAGGAAGGCGGCTCCCACGATCTCGTACGCGAACTCGCCCGCGGCGCCCTCGACCTCGCCCTGGTCGTCCTGCCGCTGCCGACGCCGTCCCCGGCGCTCACGACGGTGGAGCTGCTGCGCGAGGACCTGGTGGTGGTGTCGTCCCCCGAATCACCCGCGCCCGCCGGCCCGGGCCGACGCACGGTGCGCATCGCCGACCTGGAGAGCGAACCCCTGGTGATGTTCCGGCACGGCTACGACCTGCGCGAACTGACCGTGGCCGCCTGTCGCGCCGAGGGCTTCGAGCCGGACTTCGCAGTGGAGGGCGGTGAGATGGACGCGGTACTGGGCTTCGTGCGCGCGGGGCTCGGCGTGGCCGTCGTCCCCCGCATGGTCGCGACACGCTCCGGGCGGGGCCTACGGGTCACCCCGCTGGCCCGCCCCGGCCTCCACCGCACGATCGCCCTGGCCCACCGCAGTGATGTGGCTCCGCCGCGGGCGGCTCGGGAGCTGCAGCGGATGCTGTTGGAGCGGTGAGTGGGCGTGCCGCCGGCCGTATGGCCGCGTGACGGTGCATCACGTGCCGTTGGTGAGGAGCCCGGGCGGCACCGGCGTGCCCTGGTGGTAGTACATGCGCCAGCCCGTCTCCTCGTCCCGTTTGCGCCACAGGGAGCTGCGCCGGGCCCGCCGGCCCTCGAAGACGGTCTCGAACGTGAGATGCACCAGGCCGGGGGCGAGCAGGACCCCCGTGATCTCCGACGGCTCGTAGCGCGGGCCGTCCGCGGCGCTCCCCGGCTTGTCGGGCAGCCCGGCGATCGTCTCCTCGTAGGTGTAGCGCCGGCCCGAGGCGCCGACCTCCACGAACTCGGGGTCGATCAGGCGGGCGCCCTCGGCGGAGGAGCGGACGGCGGGATCCATCAGGCTCAGTTCACCCGCGATGGCCTGGTTCACTGCGTCGGTTTCATCGTTCACCCACGCATCCTCGCGCCCGAACCCGGCGCATCCGCAACCGGGTTGCGCTGACGCCGGGCTACAGGTGAGTGCAACCCGCCAGGGCCCCGTGAGGGCCGTCACCACCATGACGACCGCCGCCACGGTGAGGGGTTCGAGCCCGTCTTCGCCGTTGAAGGCGGGGGGGAAGACGCGGTGTTGGGGTTTGTACGGGCGGGGCTGGGGAGGGCCGTCGTACCGTGACGCGGACCGGGCGGGGACTGCGGGTCACTCCGCCGGCGCGACCCGGTCTGCATCGGACGATCGCCCTGGCGCACCGCAGCGACGTGGCTCGGCCGCGGGCGGTACGGGAGTTGCAGCGGATGCTGCTGGAGCGCTGAGCGGTCGTAGCATGGTGTTTTCTCAGACGGGGGTCGGCGGGGATGAAACGGCACATCGTTGCGGTGGGCGCGGCACTTCTTCTGGTGCTGGTGGGGTGCGCGGGGAACAGCGGGTCCGGCGGACCGAAGAGCCCGGCGGTCTCGTCGCCGTCAGGCGGCACCGGGCCGACGGTGGAGACGACCTCGACGTCCGTCTCGGGCCCGTGGCGCGCGTGGACGGCGTCCCTGTCCAGCCAGGAGGCCCACGGCAGTTGCGGCGCCACGGCGCACCAGGTGGTGTGCGCGACCAACTCCGGCGGATTCGTGGGGCGTTCGCGGGCCGACGGCCGTATCACCTGGACCGTGCCCGCCGACGGCCACGGCAAGAGCGCCGGACTGGTCGTCGACGCGGCCGACCAACGGGCCGTGACCGGGGTCGCGGGTGTGCTCCGCGCGGCGAACCTGCGGACGGGTGCACAGGCGTGGAGCCATCGACTGCCCACCGGCCGCACCTACTTGGCTCTCGGCGCTGCGGAGGGAGTCGTCTACGCTCTCGAAGCATCGGATCCTTCCACCCACACCCCCGTCCTCGACGCCGTTCGCGCATCCGACGGCACGCCCCTCTGGCACCGGACCGTCCACTGGAGCACGGGCGAACCCCTGGCCGCCTTCCGGGGCCGCGTCTACACGGCCGACGGCACCCGGGTCACCGCCCGCGACGCCCGCACCGGCGACACCGTGGCGGCCAGCACCACGGGCGCCGAGTGCCCGCACCTCGTCACCGGCGGCCACTACCTGGTCTGCACCGGCAGCCCGTTCTCCGCCGGGGACACCTTCGCGCCCATGCGGCGCCTGGATCCGGCGACGCTGAGGCCGCTGCCGACCCCGAGGAACACGGCCGACAAGCCCGTACGCGGGGTGATCTCCGACGACGGGGTCCTGGTGCTGTACGAGGCCGGCGCCGAGGACACGAGCGCGGGCAACTGGTTCGCGTACGACCTCGAGAACGGCCGCAAACTGTGGAGCACGTACGCCACCGAGGCGGACGCCACCGTGGCCGACGGCCGGTTCGTGACCTTCACCCCCGTCAACGACCGCACCACGCGGGGCCGCGTGATCACGATCGACCTGCACGCCGGTCCGCAGGGGACCGGAACCGCCGCGCCCCGCATGTCCGCGGCGTACTCGCAGACCAGAGGCGGCGAATACCCCGTGGTGGTCGCGCCGGGCGGGGACACGGGCCACGTCGTCGTCATGGCCCGTACCCACGGTTCCCTGCGCTCACTGCCGCTCCCCTAGGACCGGGGGCGGGACTCAGCCCGTCGCGTCCACCAGCGCCAGCTCGTGCAGCCGGTCCGGTGGGCCCGGACGGGCGTAGTACCAGCCCTGGGCCGTGTCGCAGCCCAGGATCCGGAGCTGCTCGGCCTGGGCTCCGGTCTCCACGCCTTCGACCGTCACCGCGAGGTCGAGGGAGTGGGCGAGCGCGACGATCCCTTCGACGATCTTGAGGTCGACGGGGTCCGCGGGGAACTGCTGCATGCTCTGGGTGAAGGAGCGGTCCAGCTTGAGGATGCTGACCGGGAGGCGGCGCAGGTTCGCCAGGTTCGAGTAGCCGGTACCGAAGTCGTCGAGGGCGATGTCGACGCCCATCTCGGCGAGCCGGCGCAGCGGCTTGAGGAGGTCGTCGTCGGCGCCGATCAGCGCCGACTCGGTCACCTCCAGGCAGAGCGCGTCCGGGTCGACGCCCGTGCGTTCCAGGATGTCGACGGTGTCCTGGACCAGGCCTGGATGGGTGAGCTGGCAGGGCGAGAGGTTGACGTTGATGCGCAGGGGGCCCGCATCGTCGTAGCGTTCTCGCCATTCGCGGGCCTGGCGGACGGACTGTTCCAGGACCCAGCGGCCGAGCGGCACGATCAGGCCGGTGTGTTCGGCGAGCGGGATGAAGCGGTCCGGGCCGAGGATGCCGTGCTGCGGGTGCAGCCAGCGCACCAGGGCCTCGGCGCCGCGCACGCTGCCGTCGCCGAGGTGGACCAGCGGCTGGTACTCGATGAAGAACTCGCCCCGGTCCAGGGCCGTCGGCAGCGCGGTGGTCAGTCCGTGCCGGGTGATGGCGCGGGCGTCGGCCTCCTCGTCGGCGAGCTCGAAGCGGTTGCCGCCCGCCGACTTGGCCCGGTACATGGTGATGTCGGCGCTGCGCAGCACCTCCGCCGGGCTGCGCTCGCCCGCGGGGCCCTCGACGATACCGATGCTGCCGCGCACGGTCAGTTCCCGGCCGTCGATGCTGATCGGGGCGATGAGGGCGTTCATGATGCGGGCGGCGAGCTCGTCGACCTCGCGCTCGGTGTCGGTGCCGGTGGTCAGCGCCACGAACTCGTCGCCGCCGAGCCGGGCGACCATCTCGCCCGGTGCCGTCGCACACCCCTGCAGCCGGTCGGCGACCTCGACGAGCAGCCGGTCGCCGGCCGCGTGGCCGAGGCTGTCGTTGATGGTCTTGAAGCCGTCCAGGTCGAGGTAGCACAGGCCGTAGCGCTGGCCCCGGCCGGCGCCCAGCGCCTTCTCCAGGCGTTCGAAGAAGAAGGTGCGGTTGGGCAGGCCGGTGAGCGCGTCGTGTGTGGCCTCGTAGCGCAGTCGCAGGTTGAGCAGCCGCCGCTCGGTGGTGTCCTCCATGAGGGCGAGCTGGTACTGCGGGTTGCCGTCCGCGTCGCGCAGCAGGGAGACCGTCAGGTTGGTCCACAGGACCGTTCCGTCAGGACGGTAGAAGGCCTTTTCGACGTGGTAGTGCTCGCGCTCGCCGCGGACGAGCTCGTCGTAGAGCTTCCAGGTCTGCGGCGCGTCCTCGGGGTGGGTCCACTCCTGGACCTTGCGGCCGTAGGCCATCGCGTCCGTGATACCGAACATACGCAGCAGGGCGCCGTTGACCTGGAGGATGTTGCCGTCCAGGTCGGCGATGCCGATTCCTATGGCCGCGCCCTCGAAGACCGCGCGGAAGCGGGCCTCGGTGTCGTGCAGGGCCTGCGCGACGACGCCCTGCGCCTGGAGGGCGGCCGCGGAGATCGCCTCCTGCTCGGCCAGCGTCCGCTCGCGCAGCGCCTCGGCGAACCCGGCGGCCATGGCGTGCTGCAACCGCGAGGAACGCACCCGCAGTTCCTCCTGGTCGCCGTCCTCACCGCAGTAGAGCACCAGGTAGGCGTCGACGCAGTCCAGGGTCCGGGTCAGCGCGTCCGGGTCGGTGCAGTGGGCGGCGACCAGGGCGGCGCCGACCGCCTTGCCGGCGTCCGCATCGAGGGTGCGGGTGTGCAGCGCCTGACTCAACCGACGGGCCAGCGGCAGGAGTTGCTCCTCGAGCTCCGGCCTGGTCAGCGACGTCGAGGTCACCGGGAACACCGCCCGGCTCCAGATCGTCGCGAACCTGCGCAGTCTGTCCGGCTGCCCGTCCGGCTCCGCGATCACGCCGTACGCCCCACGCCGGCGAAACCGGAGAAGGCATACGGATCCTCGTCCTCCGGCGCCTCCTGCGGCCGCCACAGCGGCGGCGCCACCAGTCCCGGTTCCACCATGTCGTACCCCTCGAAGAACCGCGCGATGTCGTCGCGCGAGCGCATGATCAGCGGGTTGCGGATGTCCTTGTACACGTCCACCGCGCCTTCGGCCCGCTCCGCCGGCAGCGGGATGCCCTCGTACGAGGCGTGCGTGAGGACGAGCAGGCTGCCCGGCGCGAGCGCGTCGCGCAACTGAGCCACCGCCTCGTACGGGTCGTCCGCGTCTTCCACGAAGTGCAGTATGGCAACGAGAAGCAGCGCCACTGGCCGGTTCAGGTCGATCAGGCGCTCCACTTCGGGGCTCGCGAGGATCTCCTGGGGCTTGCGAAGGTCGGCGGCGACGACTCCCGTGCCCTCGTTGCCCGCCAGGACCGCCTGGCTGTGCGCGACGGCGACCGGGTCGTGGTCGACGTAGACCACGCGCGCGCCGGGGTCGGCCGACTGCGCCACCTCGTGGACGTTGCCGAAGGTGGGGATGCCGGAGCCGACGTCCAGGAACTGGTCGATGCCCTCGCCGACCGCGAAGCGCACCGCGCGCCGCATGAACGCCCGGTTCGCCTGCATGATCTTCGGGAGTCCCGGCATGAACTCCATCGCCTTGCGGGCCGCCTCCCTGTCGACCTCGAAGTTGTGCGAACCGCCCAGGTAGTAGTCGTAGATCCGCGAGACACTGGGCACCGAGATGTCGATGCTCCGGGGGGCCCAGGCGGGACGCTCCATCTATCTCTCCAAGGCGTAGGCGATCCGGTGTTCGAGCTGAGGCTACTGATCGCCTGCCAACGGGGCGAGCCCAAACGGAAATTGACCGTCCGTTCCCGGTCACTGCCTGCGGCACTTGCCGCATTCGCCCGAAGCTGCGCCTTTCGGGGGGACACCCCCCGACCCCCGGGCCGCAAAACGCCAAAGGGTCCGCCCCCTCCGTGCGGTGCGGAGGGGGCGGACGGGGCCGAACGCGCTGTCCGGTGCAATCAACCCTGGGGAGGTGTGATGGCTACTTCTTCGGCGCGCCGACCGGCTTTCCGTCGGGCGACATGGCGTACCAGGTGCCGCCGACTCCCTGGCCGTTGGTGTCCCCGGGCTTGGCGTCGCCGGAGAAGGTGTACGCCGGCCAGCAGTCGACGGTCATCTGCTTGACGCCGTCGGGCCGGGTGAAGCCCATCAGGCCCTTCTTCTCGATGCCCTTGGTGTCGTCCTTCGAGACGATCCCGACCGCCGGCCACTTCTCCAGGCAGGAACCGGTGCAGTTGGAGATCGGCTTCGGCCAGGCCACGTCCTTCAGGAAGCGGTAGACCGTCATGCCGTTCTTGTCGACGACGATGTCACCCAGCTTGGGGTCCTTGCGGACGGACAGGCCGGGCAGGCTCGCCAGGGTGGCCTTCTTGCCGTCGGGGGCCAGCGCGAACCACTTGCCGCCCACACCCTGACCGGCCACGTCCCCGGCCTTGGTGTCCTTCGCATAGCGGTACGCCGGCCAGCCGCCGATGGTCAGCTGCTTGGTGCCGTCGGCCCGGGTGACCTCGCCGAGCAGAGCCTTGTCGATGCCGGCTCCGGCCGCGGCGTCGTCCGCGGCAACCGGCGGCCACGCCTTGGCACAGTCGCCGTCGCAGTTGGACTTGGGCGGCTCGGCGGTGTCCTCGTCGAAGCGGTACAGGGTCATGCCGTTGCCGTCGGTCAGCATCTTGCCGAGCTCGGCGTTCTGGGTGACGGCGAGCTTGCCCGCGGCCGAGGACTGGGTGCCGGCGTTCTGGCCGTCGGCACCGTAGCCATTGCTGGGGCTGGCGCTCGCACCCGCGCCGGCTCCGGCGCCCACGCTGCCGTAATCGCCCGCCGCGGCAGTGGCGCCCACGTTCTGGCTGCCCACCGAGGACGTGCCGCTTTCCTGACCGCACGCCGTCGTCAGCGCCAGTACGGCCGCAGCGCTTGCCACGAGTGAGGCGCTCCGCCAGGAGGTCTTCATCGTCAACTCCCCATAATCGCAAAGGTGTTGCAGCGCCCTACTGCGTCGCCGCACGAGCATGGGTACGAATGGGACCCACGGTTGTGTTCAACCGCCTCACAAATTTCTTTTCGGAACCTGTGGCACCGGTGCGGCAGATCGCACGTGCGTGCGCTTCCTTGTGCGCCGCGGTGCACGGCGATCAAACCGCCGTACGGGGCTCGTCCCCCGTTCGAGCCAATCGGGGCGCGATACGGCGTGCCCCCGGCGCACCAGGGCTCATGATCTTCGGCGTGTATGGACCCGAACCGACCCAAAATTCCTTCGCTGCAAGGGCGTTGGCGCTTCACGCTCCGCGGGGTGTGGAGCGATTGGGCATCCTTCGTCTGCGGCGCCGTCGTGGCTGGTCGCGCAGTTCCCCGCGCCCCTTTGGGGCGCGTCTGGCCTGGGTGGTGTCGCTGACCTGGATCCTGGTGGGGGCGCCGGCCGGCGTCGCGGCTGCCGATGCCTGTGCGTATGCCTCGGTCGGGCCGGACGGCACTCGGGCGGTGGCGGTTGCCGGAGACCTCGCCTGGCCGACTCCGCCGATCTGCCCCCAGCCCACGCCGACACCCACGCCGACGCCGACTCCGACTCCGACGCCCAGGCCCGCGCCGCCCGAGCCGAAGCCGCCGCCTCCGGCGCCCGCCCCCACACCGAAGCCGACGCCGAAGCCGGAACCGCCGTTGCCTGCCCCGCCCGCTCCGAAGCCCGCGGCACCGCGCCCGCACGTCACTCCCCCGGCCGCGCCGCCCCCTGCCCCCGCCCCGAAGCCGTCGGCCAAGCCCACCCGCCGTCCGTTCGTGGCCCCGGTGGCCTATCCGCGCTACCGGGCGCCGGCGCCCAAGCGGTCGCCGCGCGGCGGTCCTTCACCCGTCACCTTTGTCCTGCTCATCACGGTCCCGGCCCTGATCGCCGTCGCCGCGCTGCGGCCGCGCTGATTCCTGGAGGCATCTCTTGTCGGAATGGCTTGTTCTCACCCTCGCGATGCTGGCCGCCTGCGCCGTGGTGGTCATCGTCACCTTCGTACGGCACCGGGCCGCACCCGTGGACGAGGACCCCAGCGAGACCCCGGACGTCATCGAGTACATGACGATGTGGATCGGCGTGGTGTACGCCATCGTCCTGGGCCTGGCCATCGCCGGGGTGTGGGAGGGCCGCAGTGCCGCCCAGGACCATGTGCAGTCGGAGGCCGTCGCGCTGCACGAGATCTCCGAGCGGGTGCGGGTCTATCCGGCCGACATCCGTGACCGTATTCGGGACGATGTCAACGCCTATGTCGGACACGTCGTGAACACGGAGTGGAAGACGATGGCCGACGACGGGCATGTCACCGCGCGCGGCGACGAACTCTTCGGCAGCATCCGCCAGGACGTCACCGACTACCAGCCGAAGTCCGACTTCGAGGCCCAGGCCTACCAGCCGCTGCTGGACCAGGTCACCGCGGCGGACCAGGCCCGCAGCGCCCGGGCCGACGCCATGGGGGCGACCATGCCGGGCGTGGTGTGGTTCGGGCTGCTCGCCGGGGCCGTGGTGACCATCGGCATGGTCTTCGCTCTGCAGATCCGACGCACCATGCGCGAACTGGTCCTCGCCGGGCTGTTCTCCGCCCTGATCGCGTTCCTGCTCTTCCTCATCTGGGACTTCGACGCGCCCTACACCCGGGGCATCACAGCGTCGGCGGCACCCTTCCTCAACCTCTTCCCGCACATCCGGGCCTGACCGGCAGGCCGTCACACGACGGGCCACCCGGGGAAGCGCGCCACGCCGATGCCGTCCCCTGGGTGGCCCATACGTTTGCCCCATTCGCTCTACAGCGATCGCGCGATCGGACACCCGTTCCTAGCGTTTCGGTTATCGAGGTGCATTCAGCGCCACCGCGGAACGGGTCCGCAGCTGCTCCTCGGGGACCGGAGGAACCACCATGCGCGCGATACGCATTGCTTCGGCCGCTCTGCTGGGCGTCAGCGCCCTCGCCCTGTCCGCACCCGTCGCCGTCGCACGGGACGACGGCCACAACATGACGCCGTTCGGCTTCAGTGTGCTGCCGTCGACCGTCGCGGCGGGCAGCGAGGTCAAGCTGCATGTGAACCGGGACGGCGACTGCAAGGGGCCTGCGAGGGTCACATCGGTGGTGTTCGACACGGTCGTCATTCCGCCGGGACGGTCCTGGGCGACGGCGGTGGTGGACCGGGACGCGAAGCCGGGTGCGGTGTATCAGGTGACATTCTCCTGCGACGGCGCGAGCGGATCCACGGATCTGACCATCGTGGGCGGCCGCCCGCACCACCCGAGACCGGTGCCGGTCGACCCCGTCCCGATCCCGGACCACCCCCACCGGGGTGTGCACGCCGGCGTGGGCGGCAGCATCGCCGGGTTCGACCTCAGGGAGATCGGCATGGGCCTCGCCCTCATCACGGGCTCGGTCGGCGCCGCGTACCACCTCTCGCGCCGCCGCAGCGGCGAGGAAGGTGCCTGACAAAGGGCCATCGCCCCGACTCCTCTTGGGGAATCGGGGCGAAGGCCCTTCAACGTGCGATCTGCTGAACGGACTTGATGTGCGATCCGCTCTGGGAATTCGTTGTGCGGTCTGCTCTCCGAAGGCGGAAGGGTCAGATCCGCTTCTCGGACCTCCGGCGCAGCCAGAACGCTCCGCCGGCGATGACGGCCGCGGCCACGAGCCCGCCGCCGATGGCCACGTCGGTCGGCGTCGCCCCGGTGGAGCTGCCGCCGCCGAACCCGCCCTGGACACCGCCGATGACGGTGAAGGCGGCGGGGTTGGTCAGGGACTTGCCGCCACAGGTGACGGTGATGGGGTGCGAACCGTTTCTCGCGTCCCTGTTCACCGTCGCGGTGCCCCTCGCCGTGTTGCTGCCTGCGACCGTCATCAGTTGGGTGCTCGGGAACGCGTCCGAGGTCGCAGTGGCTCCGCCCGGGCAGCCGTCGACGGTGATGGTCAACTGCCCGCCACGGGCGATGACACTGGGCAGCGCGACGATGTTGCTCGGGTTGAAGTTCATGCCGTCCCGCGCGACGGCCGCCGGTGCGGCAAGGCCGAGGGCGGCGACCGCGGCGGCTGAGACCGCCAGGGCACGATGACTACTCATGTGATCCTCCGCGGAAGACGCCCCGGGTCCCGTCCCCGGCAATGTCGGCGAGAAAGCGCCTCCCAGAAAGACAGTCAGATGCAGTGGACGCGCCCGCATTTCGGCGATGGTCCGTCCTGGTGAGAGGACACGCCGAGCAATAAGCAGATAATCAGATATATCCGCAGGTCACGGACCGTCAGAAATTTCCTGTGCGCGGCAACTCGGATGGCGCACCGCCGTCGGGCAGGCCACCCGTTCGCATCCGCCCCGTCGCCGGTTTCACACAGGCCATCTAGCGTTGCGTCATGCGCGAATTGACGCGGCTACGGCCTCGTCGAGAGGGGAAACGAATGTCTGCGTCCGAACTGGCCGAACTGGCCGAAGAGGAGGAGCGACGGAAGAAGCGCGCCCCCTGGGGCGTCATAGCGCTTGTTCTGCTGACCGGCATCGCGCTCATTCGGAACGGTTCGGGGGAGTTCGACGTGGGCCCGCCGCAGCCGGCCAGTGCGGCAGCAGCGGACAGGCACGTCCCCGCCGCCGTGGGCGCCGCCGACGCCGTTCAGCCGCTGCCGTACTCCCCGCCCGACCGGGTCAGGATCCCCACGATCCGGGTCGACGCACCGGTGTTGCCGGTCGGCCTGGCCGCGGACGGCTGGGTCGGCGCACCGCCCCCCGAGGACCCGAACCTGGCCGGCTGGTTCACCGGTGCCGTCACCCCCGGCGAGAAGGGCACCGCGGTGGTGGTCGGCCACGTCGACAACAAACAGGGCCCCGCGGTGTTCTACAACCTCGGGGCGCTGAAGAAGGGAAATCGCGTCGAGATCGCCCGCAAGGACGGAAAGACGGCCGTGTTCGAGATCTACGGCATCGAGGTCTTCGAGAAGAACAACTTCCCGGGCGACCGCGTCTACGCCTCCAAGGGCGCCGCTGAATTGCGGGTCATCACCTGCGGCGGCGGTTTCTCCAAGAAGCGCGGTTACGACGGGAACGTCGTCGCCTTCGCCCGCCTGGTCGAGGTCCGCTGAGCGTGCCCCGGCCGGGCGGGCGGAGTCCGGCTATGCGTGCCGCCGTCTGGGCACGGTGATGTGGTAGCCGGAATCCAGCAGGTACGGCAGATAGTGGCGCAGGGCCCGGACACTCTGGGAGCGGTTGCCCCCGGCGTCGTGCGAGAGCACCACGACGCCGGGGGCTGCGCCGTCCTCGACCCGGTCGACGATGGTGCGAGTGCCCGGGGTGGACCAGTCGAGGGTGTCGACCGTCCAGGCGAGGGGCTCCATGCCCATCTCGGCGCCGAGTTGGAAGGCCGCACGGTTCCAGGCACCGTAGGGCGCGCGGAACCACAGGGGCCGCTCGCCGTAGGCGTCCTCGATGACGTCGCTGGTGCGCTTCATCTCGGAGCGGATCTCGGACCGCTTCAGGCGGGTCAGCAGGGGATGGGTCCAGGTGTGGTTGCCGACGATGTGGCCCTCGTCGGCCATCCGGGCCAACAGGTCCTGGTTGTCGACGGCCATCTCCCCGCACACGAAGAACATGGCGCGGACGTCGTGCTCGGCCAAGGTGTCCAGGATGTGCGGGGTGTAGCGGGGGTCGGGCCCGTCGTCGAAGGTCAGCACCATGGTGCGACCGCGGCCGTACACGCGCAGGAACGGGTGATGCCGCACGCGGGTCCTGCGGGGTGCCGGGCGCACCTGCCCGTATCCGGTCAGCGGCTGGAGGCGGTAGTCGGAGGGCTCGAGCGCAGAGCTCTCCTGGGGTGCGGGATCGGGGGCGGGGGCGGGAGCGGGAGCGACGGGCCGAGCCGTCTCGTCGCCCCCTCCCGACGCGAGCACCCCGGCGGCGCCGGCCGCGCCCAGAGCGGCGGCACCGGCGATCAACGCCCGGCGTCTCGTGAGCAACTGATCCTTCTTCATGACTCATCAGTCGCCCGAACCAGGTCCGACGGTCCCCCACGACACCGCAGCGGCGGCAGGAAAACACACGCCCGGCCCAAGCCGCCTGGCGTGTCTGCGACGGGCGGGGTAGCCCGCGGCCCACGCGCCGAATTCGCTTTCCTTCATACCGACGTTGCGGATACCGTCGGGTCCGTGCAGTGATCTCCCGCGCGGCGTCCCGGATGCCGCAGAAGCGAACCGGTCCGTCTTCGTATCCGCGGCCGTCGTCTTTCGGCCGTACACGTTTCCGCTCGGAGAGATCACCGACATGCCTGCGCTTCCTCCTGCTCCCGGCGACACCCCCGAGGCCACCTTGGCGGCCTTCGTCGCCCGGGCCGGCGCCGACCCCTCGGTCGCCGGACTGGTCCTCAGCGGCTCCCAGGTGCACGACGGGATGCCGACCGTCCATTCCGACCACGACCTGCACGTCGTGCTGCGCGACCGCGACGCCACGCCGCTCAGCGAGCTCGACCGGTTCCGCTCGGCCCATCTGGACCTGGTGGTCATCACGCTCGCCGAGTTCCGCCGGCGCGGACTGCCCGGCGACCCGGCGGCCTTCAGCCGGTACTCGTACGTGCACGCCCGCGTGCTCCTGGACCGGCTGGACGGAGAGATCGCCGCCGTCCTCGACCGCAAGCGGACCCTGCACCCCGACGAGGCGCGCACCGCCGCGGCCGGATACCTCGACGCCTACGTCAACCAGACCTACCGCTCCCTGAAGAGCTACCGCGACGGCCGCGACGCCATGGGCCACCTGGATGCCGCCGAGAGCGTGCCGTACGCGCTGGAGGTGCTCTTCGCGCTGCACCGGCGGGTACGGCCGTACAACAAGTACCTGCAGTGGGAGCTCGAGCGGCAGCCCCTCGGCGAGGACCGGTGGAGCGCCGGGCGGCTGCTGCCGGTGCTGCGCCGCCTGCTGGCCGACGGCGATCCGCACACCCAGCGCGCCTTGTTCGGCGACCTCGCACGGGCCGCGCGGGAGGCCGGGCACGGCGACGTCCTCGACTCCTGGGGAGACGATCTGCACCTGCTGCACTGAGTGGTCAGCGGCGGCGCACCAGCGGGAACGGCAGCGTCTCACGGATCGTCAGGCCGGTGAGGAACATGACCAGCCGGTCGACGCCGATGCCCAGACCCCCGGTGGGCGGCATGGCGTATTCGAGGGCGTCGAGGAAATCCTCGTCCAGTTCCATCGCCTCGGGGTCTCCACCGGCGGCCAGCAGGGACTGGGCGGTGAGGCGGCGGCGCTGCTCGACCGGGTCGGTCAACTCGGAGTAGGCGGTGCCGAGTTCGGTGCCGAAGGCGACCAGGTCCCAGCGCTCGGCCAGCCGTGGGTCGGTGCGGTGCTGGCGGGTCAGCGGGGAGACGTCGGTCGGGAAGTCCTTGTAGAAGGTGGGGAGCCGGGTCTTCTCCTCCACCAGGCGTTCGTACATTTCGAGTACGACGTCGCCGCGGCCGTCGTCCGGCGTGTACGGCACGCCGGCGCGGTCGCACAGCCGGTGCAGCGCCGGCAGCTCCGTGTCCGCGTCGACCTCCTCCCCCAGCGCCTCCGAGATCGCGCCGTGCACCGTCTTGACCGGCCATGCGCCCGAGATGTCGTACTCCTGGCCGTCCTTGCGGGCGACCGGCGCGCCGAAGGCAGCACTCGCCGCGCCCTGGATCAGTTCGCGGGTGAGGTCGAGCATCACGTCGTAGTCGGCGAAGGCCTGGTAGGCCTCCAGCATCGTGAACTCGGGGTTGTGCTTGTAGGAGACGCCCTCGTTGCGGAAGGTGCGGCCCATCTCGAAGACCTTCTCCAGGCCGCCGACGCACAGCCGTTTCAGGTACAGCTCGGGCGCGATGCGCAGGTAGAGGTCGAGGTCGTAGGCGTTGATGTGGGTGGTGAAGGGGCGCGCGTTGGCGCCGCCGTGGATCTGCTGCAGCATCGGGGTCTCGACCTCGAGGTAGCCGCGGCTCAACAGGCCCTGGCGCAGGGCCTGTACGGCGGTGGAGCGGGCCCGGATCACCTGGCGGGCGTCGGAACTGGAGACCAGGTCGAGGTAGCGCATGCGGACCTTGGCCTCGGGGTCGGCCAGGCCGCGGCGCTTGTCGGGCAGCGGGCGCAGGCACTTGCCGATCAACTGCCAGGAGGTGACGAAGACGGTCGGTTCGCCCTTGTCGCTCACACCGGCCCGGCCGGTGGCACTGATGTGGTCGCCGATGTCCGAGTCGGCGGTGAAGCGGTCGAGGGCGGGGCCCAAGTCCTCGCGGGTGAAGGCGAGTTGGTGGTCACCCGACCAGTCGCGCAGTGTCACGAAGACGATGCCGCCGAAGTCGCGCACCAGCATGACGCGGCCCGCGACGGTGACCTGCTGGCCCTCGCGTACGTCGGCGAGGGCGTGGGTGCGCTGCGGGATGCCGACGGGGTAGGGGTCGGTGCCGTCGGCGCGCAGCCGGTCGAGGGTGCGGTGCCGGATGCGGACCTGTTCGGGCAGGCCGGCATGGGGATCGCCGGGCCCGGCCTCGCCCCCTCCGTCGAGGCCGAGCGCCGACAGCGACGGCAGGCCCTCGGTGGTCGCGGGCCGCGGCGCGCCCTTCGGGTGCCCCTTTCCCCAGAGTTTGCGCAAGGACGGTACCGAAACGAAACCTTCGGCGATGCCGGACGCCAGACCGATGCGGGCGAGGGAGCCGGCGTCGCCGTAGCAGATGAAGCGCGGGTACCACTCCGGCTGGTACTTGGCGTTGGAGCGGTACAGCGCCTCAAGCTGCCACCATCTGGAGAAGAACAGCAGCAGGCGCCGCCACAGGCGCAGCACCGGTCCGGCGCCGATGCGGGCGCCCTCCTCGAAGGCCGAGCGGAAGACCGCGAAGTTCAGCGAGATCCTGCGGATCCCCAGCTTCGGTGCCGTCGCGCACAGTTCGGCGACCATGAACTCCATGACGCCGTTGGGGGCGCTGCGGTCACGGCGCATCAGGTCGAGGGAGACGCCGTCGCGGCCCCAGGGCACGAAAGAGAGCAGGGCAAGGAGGCGGCCGTCCTCGCTGAGGGCCTCCACGAGGAGGCAGTCGCCGTCGGCCGGGTCGCCGAGGCGGTCCAGGGCCATGGAGAAGCCGCGTTCGGTCTCGGTGTCGCGCCAGGCGTCCGCCTTGTCGATCACCTCCTCCATCTCCTCGTCGGTGAGGGTGGCGTGGCGGCGGACGCGGCAGTGGGCACCGGTGCGGCGCACCCGGTGCACGGCCTGCCGGGTGACCCGCATGTCGCGGCCGTCGAGGTCGAAGTCGGACACGTGCAGGATCGCCTCGTCGCCGAGTTGGAGCGCGCCGAGGCCCGCGCGGGCGAAGGCCTTGGCGCCGTCCTCGGAGGCGCCCATGGCGGCGGGCGCCCAGGCGTGCCGGCGGGCCACATCCAGCCAGGCGGCGATGGCGTGCGGCCAGGCCTCGCGGTCGCCGACGGGGTCGCCGCTGGCGAGGCAGACGCCGGCCTCGACGCGGTAGGTGACGGCGGCCTTGCCGCTGGGCGAGAAGACGACGGCCTTGTCGCGGCGGGTGGCGAAGTAGCCGAGGGAGTCCTGCTCGCCGTAGGCCTTCAACAGGGCGCGGATACGGGGTTCCTCGTCGCCGTGCAGGGCGCCTTCCAGGCGTTGCGAACGGAACAGGGTGGCGGCGGCGTTGAGCAGGGCGAGCGCGCCGAACAGGCCGAGCAGGAAGAACAGGGCGCGGGGCGGGCGGCCGTCGAAGGAACGGCCCGACACCAGGCCGCCGCAGACCCGGTTGGCGGCCCACAGCAGGTGCTGGCTCTCGGGCAGGGTGCCGGGGAAGAGGGCCACCAGGCCCCAGCCGACGAGGATGCCGACGGCGATCCCGGCCAGCAGCACCACCAGCGCCCGGCGCACGGCGGCACGGCGGGAGGCGGCGTAGAACTCCTTGCGGGCGACGATCAGCAGGGTCAGTGCGAGACCGCAGAGGACGAGGGACGGGATCGACTCGACATACAGGCCCAGCGCCACGCCGAGGATGTCGTCCAGGACCAGCAGGCCGAGGTAGACGACCACCAGCCACCAGGCGATCTTCTTGCGGGCGGCGGTCGCGGCGGCGAGCAGGAAGAGGAAGACGGCGTAGGCGAGGTTGGCGCTGACCGGGACGATGAGGACGTCGAGGAAGCGGACCACCGGGCGCAGCAGGATGCGCACCGGAGGGATGAGGGCCAGCAGGCCGCAGAGCAGGCCGAGGGCGCCGAAGAAGGCCGCGAAGACCTCGGGCACCTTGCTCATCGGACCGCTTCCGGGCGGCCGTATCGGGCCCGTGGTGTCCCTGGGCGGGGAGGCCTCCGCTGTGGCACTCATGGTTCCGACTGTAGGAAGGGCTCGGCCGCCTCGCCCGTCGAGGCCCCGCACGGCGGCGGGACCTGCGGCTTCCGATAGCCTCACAGCCGTGACGGAACAGCACTCGCACCAGTTCGAGCGGGGCACGGACGGGCCCAAGGTCATCGTGGTCGGGGTGGACGGCTCGGACACCTCGATGCGCGCCGCGGCATATGCCGCCGGCCTGGCCAGGCGCCAGCACGCGCTGCTCGCCGTGGTCTATGTGCAGCCGGTGATGGCCGCGGGCGCGGCGATGGGCGCGCCGGTCGCCGAGACGACGGACGAGATCGCCGAGGACCTCAAGACCTACATCCGGGACGCCACCGAGCGGCTCAGGGGGATATTCGAGGTCCGCTGGGAGTTCCACACCTTCCGCGGCGACCCCTACAGCGGCCTGGTCAAGGCGGCGGACGAGCTGAAGGCGGACGCGGTCGTGGTGGGCGCCTCCGAGCAGGCCGGGCACCGGATCGTGGGGTCGGTGGCCGTGCGGCTGGTGAAGGCGGGGCGGTGGCCGGTGACCGTCGTTCCGTAGCCGAAGGCCGGCGGGAGCGGGGCCCGTCGGGCCGGTACCTGCCGGAACCGTGCTCACACCGTTTCTGACGTCCTGCGTACCGGGCCGACGCGGAATCTCGCCCGGTATTCACTCGGCGTCGTGGCGAGGCGGCGGCGGAACGCACGGATCAGGGTGTCGACGGTGCCGAACCCGCAGACGGAGGCGACGCGTTCCAGGGTGTCGTCGGTGGTCTCCAGCAGGTTGCGGGCCATCTCGACCCGGGCCGACTCGATGTAGGCGTGCGGCGTCGTGCCGAGTTCGGTCTTGAAGATCCGGGTGAGCTGGCGGTCGCTGACATGCGCGTACGCGGCCAGGTCCGGGACGGTGAGGCGCTGGTCGAGGTTGCTGAGGATGTGATGCCGGAGGTCCTCGATGCGACGCGTCGTGGACACCTGCTCCAACGGCACGCTGAACTGGGACTGTCCGCCGGGCCGTTTCAGGTACATCACGAGCTCACGGGCGACGCGCAGCGCGACCGGCTCACCGAAGTCCTCCGCGACCAGCGCGAGGGACAGGTCCAGGCAGGCGCTGATCCCCGCGCCGGTCCAGACCTCGCCCTCCTCGCGAATGAAGATCGGATCCGGGTCGACCCGCACCGCGGGATGGTCGGCGGCGAGCCGCTGCGCGGTCGACCAGTGGGTCGTGGCGCGCTTGCCGTCGAGGAGCCCCGCGGCGGCGAGGATGTGCGCACCGACGCACACCGAGGCCACGCGCCGGGTGCGATGGGCCAACGCCTTCACCCAGGCCACCGTGCCGGGCTCGACGACGGGCTGGACGAGCTGCTCGCCGTCGACCTCGACGGACTCCACGGAGCCGGGCACCAGCAGGGTGTCGATCGCCCGTGCGCCGACCTCGTCGAAGGTGGCGTCGGGCAGGATCCGCACGCCGGCCGCCGTGGTCACCGGTTCCAGGGTCTCGGCAGCCAGGACCACCTCGTAGCCGGCTCCGTCCGTGGTCTCGTGCCGGACGAGGGAGAACACCTCCGGCGGGCCGGTGACGTCGAGGAGGTCGACGCCTTCGAAGAGCACGATCACGATCAGCCGATTCACGGTCCCCATCCTGCAACCCCGCTTTCGCACCCGGCCGCGGGCGTCGTTTTCTGCAAGTAGCGCGTCATTGCCGACACCACGGTTCGCGCCATAGCGTCGCACAGTGTTCAACAGGTCGTTGAACAACCCGCTCAAGTCCCCGGAAGAACCCAGGAGAAGACCTGTGGCAAGCAAGACGCTGCGCGAACTCGACAACGCCGATCAGACCCCCGCCGCCCTCGCGTCCTCGACGCTCATCCTCGTCGACTACCAGAACACCTACACCCGCGGGGTGATGGAGCTCGACGGCTGGAAGGCCGCCCTGGACGCCGCCTCGGACCTGCTCGCCCGTGCCCGCAGGGCCGGAGCCGGCATCATCCACGTCCAGCACGACGACGGCGAGGGCTCGCCCTACGACATCCGCACGGAGATCGGCCGCATCCACCCCAGTGTGGCGCCGGTCGAAGGGGAGCCCGTGGTCGTCAAGCACGCTCCCGACGCCTTCCACGGAACCGACCTCGGCACGCTCGTGGACGAGGCCGGGAACGAGAGCGTCGTCGTCGCCGGTTTCATGACCCACATGTGCGTCGCGTACACGACTGCGTCCGCGGCCCTGCGCGGCAACAAGCCCACCGTGCCGGCGGACACGTGCGCCACCCGGTCGATCGTGGACGTGTCCGCGGACGAGCTGCACCGCAGCGCGCTGGCGGCCATCGCCGACGCGTACGGCGTCGTCGTCGCCTCCGGAAAACAGCTGGCCTGACGACTGCGGCCGAGTTCCACAACCGGGCGGAGGATGGAACAAGGACCTAGGTCTCGGGTCGGTGTACACGCCGCTTCAAGGGCCCGATGATACTGCCGTGACTTCTCGCCCCTTCGACGTGGACTCCTTCCTGCGCCAACCGCTGACCGCGCGGATCGCGACCAACGGGCCCACGGTGCGGCCGGTCTGGTTCCTGTGGGAGGACGGCGCCTTCTGGGGGGCCATGGACGCGGCTGTTCGACCGGGTCACGGCCGACCCGCAGGTGGCGCTCGTGGTCGACGAATGCGACGTGACGAAAGGGCTCGTCCGGCAGGTGATCGCCCGCGGGAAGGCCGAGTTGGTGCCGTTCGACGTTGCGCGGGGCCGCCGCAAGCTCGTCCGCTACCTCGGGTCGGACGAAACCCGGTGGGACGAGCGCTTCGTGGGCTATCTGTACGACGATCCGGCGCGCCGCGGGACGGTGTGGCTGCGGCTGCGGCCGCAGTCCGTGACGGCGCAGGACCTGAGTTACGCCGCCGCTCCGTGACGGTTCAGGCGGTGTGCAGTGCCTCTTCGCGGAGCCGGTCGAGGACCTTCAGGCGGCCCTCCGCGTCCATCCTGCGGGTCGTGACGCGGTCGGCGTAGCACCTCCGGAACATCGAGGTGAAGTGGGTGCCGTAGTGGATGTACTCGCCGGAGTCCGGGGCGGCTGTCGGCCGGGCCACGGCGTTGAAGTTCGGCTCGTGGAAATAGGCGAGGGTTTGACTTGCTCCTTGGGCTGAAGTCCGAGGATTCTGGCCTTCTCGATCGTTGCTGTGCCGCTACGCGGCACGGGGTTGGGTCGGGAATCCGTGGCTTCCTGTTTCTTCGCGCTGTGCCGGGATCGCTCCCGGTCTTACCGGCGCTCCGCAGGCCGATACCGCCAGTCCGGCGGCCGTCTTCACGTTGATCGCGGCATTGGTGTCCCGGTCGTGGACGGTGCCGCAGGCGGTACACGTCCATTCCCGGACGTTCAGGGGTTTGGGTCCATCCTTGACGCCACATGTGGAGCAGGTCTGGGAGGTCGGCTCGTATCGGCCGATCTTGACCAGGGTGCGGCCGTACCGTTCTGCTTTGTACTCCAGCATGCTGAGGAACGATGACCATCCGGCGTCGTGCACGGACTTGGCCAGCTTCGTGCGGGCCAGTCCCGCCACCGACAGGTCCTCCACGGCGATCCCTTGGTTCTCGGAGATCAGCTTCGTGGAGAATTGGTGGTGGAACTCGCGGCGTGCGTCGGCGACTTCGGCGTGGGCGCGGGCGACCTTGAGGCGGGCCTTGGTCCGGTTCTTTGATCCCTTCTGCTTGCGGGACAGTTCCTTTTGAGCCTTCTTCAGTTTCTTCTCCGCACGCCGCAAAAAGCGCGGGGAGTCGATCTTCGTGCCGTCGGAGAGGACCGCGAAGTGGGTGAGGCCGAGATCGATGCCGATGGTGCGGTCGGTCTCCGGCATCCGCATCGCGTCGGCGGCGGGGTCTGCGTCGAGGACGAAGGAGGCGAAATACCTGCCGGCTGCGTCCTTGATGACGGTGACGGAAGTGGAGGTGGCGGGCAGGGTCCGGGACCACTTCACCTTCACCGCGCCGATCTTCGGCAGGTTCAGCCGGCCGCTGCCGGTGATGGACCAGCGGGCGTTGGCGGTGAACCGGATCGACTGCCGCGTGTCCTTACGGGACTTCAACCGCGGTGCTCCCACCTTCGGTCCCTTGCGCTCGCCCTTGAGGCAGGCGAAGAAGTTGCGGTACGCCTTCTCGGCATCGCGCAGGGACTGCTGCAGGACGACGGCGGACACCTCGCCCAGCCAGGACCGGTCCTTCGTCTGCTTGGCCTCGGTGATCAGCTTCCGGGACAGCTGACCGGCCGTCGGGAACGGCTGCTCGGCCTTTCGGGCGTCTTCACGGGTGCGGACCGCGTCGTTGAACACGACACGGGCGCACCCGAACGCCTTCGCCAACGCCGTCTGCTGACCAGTGTCCGGGTACAGGCTGAAGCTGTACCTGAGCTGCATGACCACCACCGTAGATCTTGGACTGTGGGTGAGATGCAGGAGATCAGAACTGGTCGGCGCTGCACTTTCGTGATGCACGTGCACTGGTCTTCGTGACCAAGTTCCGGCACAAGGTGTTCACCGATGCCCACTTGAGGCGGATGGGGGAGATCATGCCGTCGATGAGTACGGTTTCGACTGCGACCTGGTGGAGTTCAACGGCGAGGGCAACAGGACTGTTCGATGACGCGCGGGTCGTCGGCGGGGATGTCGGGGCAGACGGTGAAGATCTCCGAGCCGTCCCGCTCACCCGCGGTCTCCTCCTCGCCCGAGGCGACATAGCCGCTGTAGGTGAGGTCGGAGACGTGCGCGGCCTTCTCGCGCAGCGGGCGGGCGCAGAAGGCGCGGGAGGCGGCCAACGCCCGTTCGGTGACGGCCTGCTGGGCCGGGGTGGCGCGGATCTGGAAGATGCCGTCCGCCTGCCAGGCTGCGATCATCGCCCGGCCGAGCGTCCGGTCGGTGTCCGAGCTGTCGACGACGGGCGGTGGCCCGAAGGTCCGAAGAGGCGTCAGGGGCTGTTTGTCGCTGCTCATTCGAGGTACTCCGCGAGCGATGCGAGTGGTTGCGCGCCAAACTACTGCGGCCCCTCCTTCCTGAACAGCCGTTCAGTTCAGTTGGTACGGCCAGGTAGCTGCGCGGTGTCTTCCCTCCCGGGCGCCGCTGGGCCATCATGATCGGCCGTCAGCCGTTGCCGAACGTGAAGAGGTGAGGCGCATGGCCCGGCTCCGGATGGGCGAGGGGATTCTCCGCCGCAAACCGATCGAGCACATCGAGGAGACGGAAGTCGGCGAAGGCACCCGTCTGGACCGGTCGTTGGGGCTGTGGCAGCTGACCGCGATCGGCGTAGGCGGCATCATCGGCGCGGGCATCTTCACTCTGGCCGGCACGGTGGCCAACGGTACGGCGGGGCCCGCAGTCCTCGTCTCCTTCCTGATCGCCGGCGTCGCGAGCGCCGCGGCCGCGCTGTCGTACGCGGAGTTCGCGGGGCTGATCCCGAAGGCCGGTTCTGCCTACACGTACGGCTATGCGGTGCTCGGCGAGTTCGCGGGCTGGTTCATCGGCTGGGATCTGCTGCTCGAGTACACGGCGATCGTGGCGGTGGTCGCGATCGGTATCTCCGGCTACTTCAGCTTCCTGGTCGAGGACATGGGTGCCGAGCTGCCGAAGTGGATGCTGGGCGCACCGAGCACTGGCGGCGGGCACAAGGTCGACCTGTTCGCGGCCGTGCTGTGCCTGCTGATCGCGTATCTGCTGAACCTGGGCATCAGGAACGCGGCCCGCTTCGAGACCGCCGTGGTGGTGCTCAAGGTCCTGGTCGTGCTGCTGGTGATCGCCGTCGGTTTCTTCCACATCGACACCGGCAACTACCACCCCTTCTTCCCGTACGGGATCGGCGGGGCGTTCACCGGTGCGGCGACGGTGTTCTTCGCGGTGTTCGGCTACGACGCGATGTCGACGGCGGCCGAGGAGTCGAAGGACGCGCAGCGGCACATGCCGAAGGCGATCGTCTACTCCCTGGTCATCTCGATGATCCTGTACGTGGCCGCCTGTCTGGTGCTGACCGGCATGCAGGACTACAAGGACATCGACAAGGAGAGCGGCTTCTCCACGGCGTTCAAGTCGGTGGGACTGAGCGGGCTTGCGGATGTGATCGCGGTGGGCGCGATCATCGGCATCCTCACCGTGATGTTCACCTTCATGCTGGGCGTGACCCGCGTGTGGTTCTCCATGTCCCGGGACGGGCTGCTGCCCAAGTGGTTCGCCAAGACCCACCCGACGCGGCACGTGCCGACGCGCGTGACCTGGATCGTCGGGGTGGCCTCGGCGATCATCGCCGGGTTCCTGCCGATCGCCGAGGCGGCCGAACTGACCAACATCGGCATCCTGTTGGCGTTCGTGGTGGTGTGCACGGCGGTGATCGTGCTGCGCTACCGGCGTCCGGAACTGCCGCGCACCTTCCGGACGCCGTGGATGCCGTTCGTGCCGGCGTTGGGTGTCGTCGCCTCGATCTGGCTGATCACGTATCTGCAGTGGCAGACCTGGGTGCGGTTCGCGGTGTGGTTCGTGATCGGGACCGGGATCTACTTCGGGTACTCGTACCGGCGGTCGGAGCTGGCCGGTCGCTAGGGCAGTGGGGCCAGTGCAGCAGGTGGCACCGCGTCGGCCGCGGCCGAGCCCAGCAGCAGTTCGGCCAGGTCGTGTGGGTGCGCCTGCTCACCGGTGGGAGCTGCACTTGCGATCCGGTCCAGCCGGAAGCCGCGGCCGGCCCGCCGGGTGCGGCACCAGGCGATGAGGTACCAGCGGCCTGCGGCGGTGAGCAGTCCGGCCGGTTCCACGTCGCGCTCGCTCTCGCGTCCGGCCGCGTCGACGTAGGACAGGCGCAGCACCGAGGTGTCGGCGAGGGCCTGTTCGACTGCGGCGCGGACCGCGGGGTCGGTCCGCGCCGGCAGCGCGACGATCCGTGCGGCGAGCTCCCGGGCCGCCGCCGAGCCGGGACCGGTCATCGAGGCCACGATCTTCTGGTACGCCGTGCGGGCCGCCCCGGCATAGGGGGCGCAGGAGTCGGCCGCGGCCAGCGCGGCGGCCAACGCCGCTGCCTCGTCGGTGGTGAAGTGCATCGGAGGCAGCGTCGTCGCCGGGTCGATCGTCCAGCCCCCGCCGCGCCCAGGTGTGGTACGCACCGGGACACCGGACTCCATCAGCGTCTGCAGATCACGCTGGACGGTGCGGGTGCTGACCTCGAACCGTGCGGCGAGTGCGGCGATCCTCAGCGGCCGTGGTGCCGCCGCGCGCAGCTCTTCCACCAGCGCATAGAGCCGGGCAGTGCGGTTCATGGCGCTGACGCTACCTTCCCTCAGCGGTCAGGAACTCCCGCTCACGTGCCTGTTCCCGCTCGGTGATGGTCAGCGGGAACAGGGTGAAGCCGTGCATCGCGCCGGCGACGACGCCGAGTTGCACGGGTGCACCCGCCGCCTGCCACCGCTGGGCCAGAAACAGTGAGTCGTCCAGCAGCGGATCCTCGGTACCTACGACCATCCGGGCGGGCGGCAGTCCGGTCAGGTCGGCGAAGAGCGGCGAGACCTCCGGGTCGCGGCGCTGCTCCGCCCGCATCCCCGGTGTGAACAGTTCATAACTGCCGTGCAGCGAGTCGGTGTTGCTGAGCAGCCGCCTGGGGCCGAACGACCGCTGGCTCGGTGTCATCGACAGGTCGTACGGGCCGAAGAGCAGCTGGGCCGCCCGGAACGCGCCGGTGATGTGGTGCCGGTCGCGCAGGCGCAGCAGGGTCAGGGCGCTCAGGTGGGCACCGGCAGATTCGCCGCCGATCAGCAGCCGCCCGGTGCCGAACTCGGCTGCGGCGTGGTCCACCAGCCATCTCGCGGCCGCCTCGCAGTCGTCGGGCCCGGCGGGGAACGGGTGCTCCGGCGCCAGGCGGTATTCCACGCTCACCACGGCCAGCCGCGCCTGGACGGCAAGCCGCCACAGCCTCTCGTCCTGCCCGCCCGCGGAGCCGAATGCCCAGCCGCCCCCGTGCAGGTGCAGATATACGCCGTCGACCTCGTCCGGCAGGAACATCCGGACTCCGACCCCGCCCGCAACGACCCGGTCCTGGCCCTGCGGCAGGCGCACCGGTGGTGTGTGGCCGCCCAGCCGGTTGCGCCGCAGCAACGCCAGCATGGTTGCGTCCGGCGCCCGCCCGCGGGCCGGGCGGTTTGCGGCAGTGGCCTCGAACTGCTCGTTGAATGCCATGGTCTCGGCGAGGCAGTCCTCGTCTGTGATCGTCATGACGTCGACGGTCGCAGCTGTCCGCGACAACGTCCTGTCACCCTTTTCCGGTGAACTGCGTCACGGCACTAGAGTTCTGCGTCGGCCCGGGCAACACCGGTGCGACACGGGGGGATTGAGAACCGATGGGATCAGCTGGAAGACGTGACAGGCGCGGGGTGTTCGTGGCCGCCGCGCTCGGTGTGGTGGCCGTGCTGCTGCTCGGCGGGTGCGGGACGCAGGTGGCCGGCCGGCAAGCGTCGCCGTCGGCGACCGGGCCGATTCCGTGGACGATTTTCGAGCCCTCGGAGGTCACCGGGGCCCGTCTCGCCGACGGCGGCCGTACGCTGCTGCTCGAAGCGCAGGTGCCCAGCGGTGCGCGCGCGTGTGTGCGGGATTTCAAGGCGTTGCTCACCGACCCCGTGCAGAAGGACCTCGTGCGGGTCCAGCTCACCTTCTCCTCCCCGTCGGGGGACCGGAGCTCCGGCTGCACCAAGGAGCGGTCGGCCACGGCGCGGGTCCGGCTGCCCGTCCCCCTGGGCAGCCGGAAGGTGGTCGTCGACCACTATGTGCAGTTCACCGCCGAGGGGGCCGAGCCGCCCGCGTTGCGGCTGTGCGGGAAGCTGGGCTGCACCCCGCCGGCGACCGGCTGTACGGACGCCTCCTACGACCAGGCGCTGATGGCGGTCGACGCGCCCGAGCACACCTACCGGGACTCTCAGGAGTGCGACGGCAAGTGGCTGGTGATGGACTTCTCCTGGCGGACCGGACCGGCCTGCGGCGACGACTCGGCGCCCGGCTGCTCGTCCCGGCTCGGTGACCGCTGGTTCTTCCGGGCCGAGAAGTCCGGGTGGGTGCCGATCGTCGAGGGGGCGGCGGGAGGCTGCCGGGTCGTGCAGCGCAGGGCGCCGGCCTTTCCGGCCTCGCTGTGCAGGGACCTGGCTCCCCTTTCTTCCTCCCTGCACCCGAGTTATCCGCCCGCGTCTGCCTCTCCGAGCCCGTCCCCCTCGCCGAGCCGCCCCTCCTAGAGAGCGCGGAGGAACTCCAGCAGGATCTTGCTGAAGACCTCCGGCTTCTCCAGGTTCAGGTAGTGGGCGGTGTCTTCGACGGTCCGCGCACGCCCGTCGGGGACGGTACGTGCCAGGCGCTCGGCCGCGTCCAGCAACTCGGGGGGCTCCAGAGTGCCGTTGACGGTGAGCACGGGGACGTCGATCTTCGGCAGGCGGGACCAGGAGTCGGTCACACGCACGAGCCAGTCCTTCTCGCCGGGCGTGTGCTTGGAGATCGAGTTGAAGGCCATCTCCCGCAACCGGCGTGAGATGTCCGGGTCGACGTCGTCGGCGCTGCGGTACGGGCCGGGCACGACACGCACGAACACATCGAGCCAGCCCTCGATGTCGCCGGCGCCCAGGGTGCGGGCGTACTCGGCCTGGATCTGACGGGTCCAGTCGTCCGTGTACTGGAAGTCGCCGGTCGCCGCACCGCAGGTGACCACCGCGCGCACCAGCTCGGGGTACTCCAGCACGGTGTCGGTGGCGATCACGCCGCCCATCGACACGCCGACGAGGACCGCGGGGCCCGCGTCGAGGTGGCGGAGCAGGGCGGCGAGGTCGTCGGCCCAGCGGAAGGGCTTGGTGGCGTTGGCGGAGGAGCCGTGGCCGCGTACGTCCGGGGCGATCACGCGGTACTCGGCGGCCAGGGCGGGGATCTGGTCGTTCCACACGCGGTGGTCGACGTATCCGGAGTGGAGCAGGACCACGAGGTCGCCCTGTCCGGTGTCGCGGTAGGCGAGATCGCCGTCGGTGGACGTGAAGCAGCTCAGTTCCGAAGCAACTGTCATGACAACCAAGGTGTCATCTTCGGGCGACTTTGGCAACCAAGGTGTCATGATGGCCGGGTGAACGACATCGACGCACCGCTGCCACCCGACGACCTCGGCCATCGCATCAGCGAGGTGTTCGACCTGATCGGCGCGCTCTACCGGCGCGGCCTGCGCAAGCTCGAGCAGGGCGAAGAGGTCGAGGGGGTGTCCGTCGGCGTGCGCTCCGTCCTGGCGCTGCTGCACAGGTACGGGCCCATGACGGTGCCTCAGATGGGCCGGGTCATGACGCTGACCCGGCAGTTCGTGCAGCGCATGGTCAACGACGCGACGGACCGCGGCTGGGCGGAGGCCATACCCAACCCCGCGCACCAGCGGTCCTCGCTGATCCGGATCACGGACGAGGGCGTGGCCGTCATCACCGCGATCCTCGCACGTGAGCACGCGCTGAACCGGCAGGTCGGGGGCGATCTGACCGACGCCGAGCTCCGGGCGTGCGTTCGTGTGCTGAAGGAGATGCTGCGCACCTTCGACCACGTGGACGTGGACTGACCTACTGCCCCATGGTCAGCCCGTCCTTGGCCGCGCCCCGGCTGAGCACCACGTTGCGGATCGCGTCGCGCACCGCCTTCACCTCGGCGCCCTGGGCGATGGCCTGGTTGAGGTTCACCGCGCGCCCGGCGTCGACGTCGAACATCAGCGGAACGAATTCCGCCTTGGTGACCTCCCAGCGGCCACCCTCCCGAGCGGGCCGGGTGAAGGTGAAGCGGCCGAGCGTGGACTGGTTGCCGCGCGGGTCCTGGGCGCCCGACCTGTTGGACATCTCGCCGGCGATCTGGTCGCCCAGGCCGTAGACGACCCAGGTGCCATTGACCTTCTCGTACGCCTGCGGGACATGGGCGCGGGTGCCCAGGACGAGGTCGACGTCGGGGCGGCCGCCGGTGCGGGAGGCCGTGAGCTGCTGGGCCAGGGCGAGTTGCTGCTGGTCGGGCGCGTCCTGCCATTCGGTGCCACAGTGCACGGAGACGACGACCACGTCGGCGCCCGCCCGCCGGGCCGCCCGGGCGTCCTCGGTGATCCGGTTCTCGTTCAGGAGGCTGACGGCCCACGGCGCGCCCTGGGGCAGCGGGACGCCGTTGGTGTCGAAGGTGTAGGCGAGGTGGGCGACCTTGGCGGGGCCCGCGCGCAGGATCGTGACGGTGTGCGCCTCGGCCTCGGTGCGGGCCGAACCGGCATGCCGTACGCCCGCGCCGTCCAGGGCGTCGAGGGTGCGGCGGACGCCGTCGGCACCGTCGTCGAGGCTGTGGTCGGAGGCGGTGGAACAGCCGTCGTAACCGGTGGCGGCCAGGCCCTGGGCGATCTCGGGCGGGGACTTGAACAGGGAGCGGCCCGTGTAGTGGCCGTTCGCCCCGTAGACGGTGTCCATGTGACACAGCGCCAGATCGGCACGTGAGACGACGGGCTTGATGCCGGAGAACATCGGCCGGAAGTCGTAGCCGGCGCCACCGCCGTCGAAACGGGCACGGTCGATGATCGAGCTGTGCGGGATGATGTCGCCGGAGGCGACCAGCGTGAAGGCGCGATCCGCGGACGCAGCCGGGGCCCCCGGCTCTCCGACCCGAGTGGACGCCTGCCGATGCTGGGCCTGGCAGGCCGCGCCCGCGGTCAGAACGGCCATCAGGGCCAGGGCAACCTGTCGTCTCCGTGCAATCATCAGCTCACCCCACTGTTGTCACATTTACGCATAAATAGGTACGAACCTGGACGCGCGGCCAAACAACCGCGCCACCCCGATTAGCCCGTCCGGTGCCCGCGAACAGACCCTCCGGACCGCTCGCGGGGCGCACGCGGGACCGTTCGTCGTACCGTTCGTCGACGCGATCGACCGTCCGCCGCAGATCCCGGTACGGACCCTGTCCCGAGGCGGCACCCTGCGATGCCATACGGCCATGACGGCCGGAACCACCCTCACGAACGCGACGACCGCCGAGCACGAGCTCGCCGCGCTGCAGCGCGAGCACGGCCGCCCCCTCTTTGCGCTCCTGCTGCGGCTCTGCGACGGCGACCGGCAGCGCGCCGAGGACCTGGTGCAGGAGACGCTGGTGCGCGCCTGGCAGCATCCCGAGGCGCTGCGCGCCGACGACTTCGACTCCGTACGGCCGTGGCTCATGACCGTGGGACGGCGGCTCGCCATCGACGCGCGGCGGGCCCGGCAGGCGCGGCCGCCCGAGGTCGGGGACGCGGTCCTGGAGAACGCGCGGGTGATCGGCGACCACGCCGAGCGGGCCGCCGCCGCCCTCGACGTCCGCGAGGCTGTGAAGACACTCACTCCGGAGCACCGTGAAGTCCTGGTGCTCGTGTATTTCCAGGGGGCGAGTGTGGCGGAAGCCGCCGAAACCCTGGGAATTCCGCCCGGTACGGTGAAGTCCCGCGCGTACTACGCGCTGCGCGCCCTGCGCCGGGTGCTTCCGGGTTACGCAGCCGACCTGCGGTGAAACCGACGGCTGAGTCAAACCTCCGTAAAGCGCCTTGCTGAGGACCCCGGTTGAGCAATCAGCTGTCCTCATCCGTGTTCCGGACTGGGGGCTCGGGGCCCCGCGACCGGGGCCCGGAGTCGGGCGACGCGCACGCACCGGAGGAAGGCAGGAAGGGATGCTGCACAGAGGTCAAGAGAGCACGGACGGCACCGGCGGCGGTGAACTGGTCGTCCCGATGGCCTGGCTGTACGCCGAGTACATCGCCGACGAGCTGCTGCGGACGGGCGACCTGATGCCACCGACGTCCTTCGAGTTCCGCGCCGGGCGGGACGCCCTGGCGCTGACCGTCTTCCTCTCGGACACGGACGGCGAACTCCCGGGGATCCGGGTCGTCTCCCAGCTGGAGACCTGGCTGTCGCTGACGGCGTACGACCAGCCGTGGCAGGACTGGGTGCGCGAACGGATGGCGAAGCTGGTCGCCCAGGCGGCCGAATCCGGCGGCCCCGCACCCGATGTGGAACTGGCCCGGGCGGCCTGGCGCTGGCTGGAGGAGACCGAGCTGCTCGCACCCGATCTGAACGCGGTGCCGGGCGGCGCTGCGGTGGTCGGCGAGGACGAGGGTCCGAAGGTGTGGACGAAGGCGTGGCAACTGGGCCTGCCCCTGGGCCACCTCGCCATCCACCTTTTTTAGACTCGTTTTGATTTGGACCAATCCGCGGGCCTGGCCGCTCCGAATCCCTTGGTTGCGATTCTGTGGGCGCCTTGAGTGATTCGACTGTCTGGTGCGTACCGGTGGGAGCAAGGAGTAACCCCACCCGCACCCA
The DNA here is from genome assembly GCF_003814765.1 of Streptomyces sp. TLI_185. Classification (NCBI taxonomy): domain Bacteria; kingdom Bacillati; phylum Actinomycetota; class Actinomycetes; order Kitasatosporales; family Streptomycetaceae; genus Streptomyces; species Streptomyces sp. TLI_185. The sequence goes on along the minus strand of NZ_RKRB01000001.1, from coordinate 9,167,354 downwards.
ACGGCACGAGGATTCGGCATGAGGTCCCAGGAGAGGCATCGCGACGTCGCCGCGTACGCGCTCGGCGTGCTGGACGAGGCGGACGCCTTCCGCTTCGAGGACCACCTCATGGAGTGCGCGCGCTGCGCCGCTCACGTGACCGAATTCGGGCCCATCACCCGGCAGATGATGCTGTACCGCCGGGCGACGCCACGGTTCGTGAGCCCCATGACCAGTCCCGGCCCGCAGCTGCTCGACCGGCTGCTCGGCGCGGTGGCGGCCCGGCACCGGGCCGGCCGGCGGCGCTTCCTGTACGCCGTGGCCGCGTCCCTGGCGATCGGGGTGGCCGGGCCGGGAATCGCGATGACGATGGCCGGCGGCGGCACCGCCGACACGGTGCGGATCGCGGCGACCGACGCGAAGTCGGGCGTGTGGGCGCAGGTGACCACCCAGGACGAGTATTCGGGCAGCCAGGTCAAGCTCGAGGTGAAGGACGGTGCGGGCCCGCGCGCCTGTCGTCTGATCGCCGTCGGCCGCGACGGCTCCGAGCAGATCCTGACCAGCTGGACCGTCCCCAGCCACGACGCCCGCCCGATCACGATGCAGGGCAGTTCCTCCATGCACACCGGCGAGATCGCCCGCTACGAGCTCCGCGCCTCGGACGGGGAGCATCTCGTCACGCTCCAGTCCCGCTAGCACCACCGCCGCAGTGCCTCACCGCCCGGTGTGACACCCCCGTCCGACGCTGCGCTGTAGACAGTGGCGATGTCGGAATTCGGGATGGGTGTGCACGTGCTGCTGGCGGACCGCTATCAGCTGGAGGAACTGCTGGGAAGCGGCGCGATGGGCGAGGTGTGGCGCGCGGCCGACCAGGTCCTGGGCCGTCCGGTGGCGATCAAGCTGCTGAAGGCGGAGGACACCACCGACATCGAGCGGTTCCGCATGGAGGCGCAGACCACGGCCCGCCTCAACCATCCGCATGTGGTGGGCGTGTACGACTTCGGCTCCGATCACGGCCGGCTCCATCTGGTGATGGAACTCGTGGAGGGCTGGACCCTGGCCCGGGAGAGGTCCCGGCGCGGAACCCTGGCAGCACAGGAAGCGGCCGCCATCGCCGCGCAGGTGGCGCAGGGGCTGTCCGCCGCGCACCGCCAGGGTGTGATCCACCGGGACATCAAGCCCGCCAACGTCATGCTGACCACCGGCCGCACCGTGAAGATCACTGACTTCGGCATCGCCCGCTTCACCGACGACAGCGCCGGCACCGCGACCGCCACCGGAAAGATCCTCGGCACCGCCGACTATCTTGCTCCCGAGCGGGCCCTGGGGCGGTCCGCGCAGCCCGCCTCCGACGTCTACTCGCTCGGCTGCGTGCTGTACGAACTGCTCACCGGCCGCCCGCCGTTCACAGGCACGACCTCGCTCGCCGTGGTGCAGCAGCACGTCGACGCCGCCCCGCCGCCGCCCCACCGGTTGAGCGCGGGCATACCCCGGCAGCTCTCCGACTACGTGCTGCGCCTGCTGGCCAAGGACCCCGCGCAGCGGCCGACCGCGGAGGAGGCGGCCGAGTGGCTGGGCGCGCAGGATTGGGAAGCGAACCCGACAGAACCGACGGAGCCGCTGGACCCGGTGATCCCCGCGGAACCGGACAGCAGGACTCTCAGCCCCACGCCGTCGGCCGCCACGTCTGCACCGCCGCCCCGAACCGGCTCACCCGCAACGCATTCCCGCCGCCGCAACCGGCGAAGGCAGGCGTCCAAGGCCCTGCTGGGTGGCGCGGCCGTCGCCCTGTTCGCCGCGGCCACGGCCCTCGGGGCCGCGCTGAACTCCGGCGGCGACAACCCAGCCTCGACCGTCTCGCCCGGTCCGGCGCCGACTCGGACACCGTCCTCGACACCTACGGCCGTCACCTCGCGACCCGCGAACGGAACCGCCACCGCCCCCGCCACGCCGCCCTCTGCCGTCCCGTCCACGAGGCCCACTCCTCCGAAGCCGAAGGACCACAAGGACGAGCAGCACGGCGGGAAGGACAAGCACGGCAAGGACAGGACGAAGGGCCGGAAGGGGCCGGGCGGCTGAGCCGGGCGGCTACTTCAGCAGCCGCGACATCCTCCGGTCCGCGAGCGGTTTGCCGCCCGTCTGGCAGGTCGGGCAGTACTGGAGCGAGGAGTCGCTGAAGGAGACCTCGCGGATCGTGTCGCCGCACACCGGGCAAGCCTCGCCGGTGCGGCCGTGGACGCGCAGGCCGCTCTTCTTCTCCGCCTTCAGACGGCCGGCCGCCACCCCCCGGGAGCGCTCGACCGCCTCGGTGAGCGTGCTGCGCAAAGCCTCGTAGAGGCGGGCGGTGTCCTCGGGGGTGAGGGTCGCGGCCAGTTTGAACGGGGACATCTTCGCGGCGTGCAGGATCTCGTCGCTGTAGGCGTTGCCCACGCCGGCGATCAGGCTCTGGTCCCGCAGTGCGCCCTTGAGCTGGCGGCGCTCGGGGCTGAGAAGTGCGGCGAGCCGGCTTTCGTCGAAGTCGTCCGCCAGCGGGTCGGGGCCGAGGCGGGCGACGCCCGGGATCTCCTGGGGATCGTGGACGAAATAGACGGCGAGTCGTTTCTGGGTGCCCGCCTCGGTGAGGTCGAAGCCCTCGCCCGTCTCCAGGGCCACGCGCAGGGCGAGGGGGCCCTTGCCGGGGCGGGGCGGGCCGTCCGGGAGCCGGTCCTTCCAGTGCAGCCAGCCCGCACGGGCCAGATGGGTGACGAAGTGCGGGCCGCCGTCCGTCTCCAGGTCGAGGAACTTGCCGTGCCGGTGCACGGCGGTGACCTCGCGGCCCTCGACGGCAGTCAGCGGGGGGTCGTACGTCTTGAGGACGCTGATCGCGACGGGCAGCACCCGCACGATCTCGTGACCGACCAGGTGCTCGGTGAGGAAGTCCTTGAGCGCTTCGACCTCGGGGAGTTCCGGCATACGTCCAGAGTGCCACCCGGCACCGACAGTGGCGGGCGGGACCGGTGGCAGCGGATTCAGTCGCCTTCGGGGACCACGAACTCGCACCACACGCACTTGCCGCCGCCGCGCGCCTCCACGCCCCACACGTCCGTCAGCAGGTCGACCAGGAGCAGGCCCCGCCCGGACACCCCCGACTCCCCCGCCTCGCGGCGGCGCGGCAGGGCGCTGGAGGAGTCCTCCACCTCGACGCGCAGCCGCCGCTCGCTGCCGGCGAGGACCCGGAGGGTGACGATGGCGGATCCCTCGGTGTGCATCAGCGCATTGGTGATCATTTCATCGGCGACCAGCTCGATCTCGTCGGCGCGCTCCTTGGCGCCCCAGGCGCGCACAGCGGCCCGGATCATGTGCCGGGCCTCGGTGAGGGCCTCGGGGTCGCCGGGGGCCACGTGCTGCTGGAGCCGGCCGCCGGACCGCTGGGCGTCCAGTCCGCGGCGGCGCAGCAGGAGCAGGGCCACGTCGTCGTCGCCGCCGCGTTCCTCGGCCACGGAGATGAGACAGTCCGCGAGATCCCTTACGTCGTCCGGGCCACCGGTGATGAGGGCGGTGAGGGCGCGCATGCCGTCGTCGAGGTCGGCGCCGGGCTGCTCGACCAGGCCGTCGGTGCACAGCAGGAGGGTGTGGCCGGGGTCGAGTTCGAGAGTGCCGACCGGGTACTCCAGGCGCCCGAACTCGGCGGACAGACCCAGCGGCAGTCCGCCCGGCAGGGAGATACGGCGGCAGCTGCCGTCGGCATCCCGGATCAGCGGGTCGATGTGGCCGGCCCGGACCACCTGGACCACTCCGGTGGCCAGGTCGGCCTCCGCGTACAGGCAGGTCGCGAAGCGGTCGGTGTCGAGCTCGTGGAGGAAGACGGAGGCACGGGCCATCACGGTGGCGGGCGTGTGGCCCTCGGCGGCGTAGGCGCGCAGCACGATGCGCAGCTGGCCCATGACGGCGGCCGCGTGGGTGTCGTGGCCCTGGACGTCGCCGATGACGGCGCCGACCCGGCCGCCGGGCAGCGGGATCAGGTCGTACCAGTCACCTCCGATGTCCCGGCCCAGGGAGCCCGCTGCGGAACCGGAGCGGTAGCGGACGGCGACGTCGGCGCCGCGGACGCTGGGGATGGTGCGCGGCAGCATCGCCTGCTGGAGGCCGGTGGCGAGGTCCTTCTCCTGCTCGTAGAACATGGCGCGCTGCATGCTCTGCGCGATGCTGCTGCCGAGGGCGAGCAGGACGTTGCGCTCCTCGGGCGAGAAGCCGCGCCGGTCGCTGTAGAGCAGGCCCATGGCGCCGATCGGCCGGGCCTGGACGATCAGCGGCAGATAGGCGGCCGCCGTGATGTTCAGGCCGGTGAGGTGCGGCCACAGCAGGGGGTAGCTCTTGGCGAACTCCTCCGGCGACTCGATGAAGCGGGGCGTGAGGGTCCGTACCACCTCGCTCATCGGGTACGGCTCGTCGATGCGGGTGACGTCGGTGCCGGGGACGAAGCTGCCCGCGGGGCCCTCGGCTATCAGCCGGATGCGGCCGGCCTCGACCCGGCCCATGACCAGGCTGGTGGCGCCGAGGTGGGTGAGGCCGTGGGTGTCCTTGAGGACGTCGATGACGTCCTGGACGGTGCGGGCGTGCGCGAGGGCGGCCGTGGTGAGCTGGACGACGTTGGTCTGCTCGCGCCGCGCCGCGTCCTCGGCGGCCTCCTCGCGGCGGTCCTGGCTCTCGCTCAGCTCCTGGGTCGCGTCCCGGACGATGCCGATGATCCGGCGCGGGCGGCCCGTCTCGTCGCGCCGGATGTAGCCCTGGGTGTGGGTCCAGCGCAGGGTGCCGTCGCGGCGGCGGATGCGGAAGTAGGCGCCGTAGTTCTCGCTGCCGTCCTTCAGGGCCTGGGCGACCAGGCCGTCGAGCCGGTAGGCCTCGGGTCTGGGGACCCGGACGGCGAGTGTCTCGGGGTGGTCGTCGTATTCGTCGGGGCGCAGGTCGAAGACCTCGTGGGCCTGGGCGTCCATGTGGAACAGACCGGTGTCCAGGTCCCAGTCGAAGCTGCCCATGCGGTTGAGCGCCAGGATCGGATCCGGGTGGGCGGGCCAGTCGTCCGGGAGAGACAGGGCGCTCACGCCCCGATCAACCATGGGCCCACCTTGCCAGGGTTCACGCGATTCTTCGACCGGGATGCGACGAGGAATTCCCGCCTGCGTCTGGGTCGCGCAGCCGTTGGCCGACTCGTACGGGGAGGACGTCTTGTCGCCCCCCGACCTCCGTCATCACTTGGAGTAATTCCTCCCCATTGTCTGCGTTACAGCCGTTTGGCCTGGGACTCGAGGGAGAGGCGTCATGATGGAAGCAAGGAATACCGCAGCCATCCCTTGCGGAACGACGACGGCGAGCAGCCCCGTCCGCGAGAGCGGCGGCGGTTCAGCCGCAAAGAGGGGCGCGCACGGCCGTGGAGTGGTTCATCGCACCCGAGTACTGGTGGAGCCGGCTGGTCTTCCAGCGGGCTCTGGCCGGGCTGTACCTCGTGGCGTTCCTGACGGCAGCCCTGCAGTTCCGTGCGCTGATCGGCGAGCGGGGCATGCTGCCGGTCCCCCGCTTCGTCGGCCGGGTGCGCTTCAGGCAGGCACCCAGCCTGTTCCAACTCCACTACTCGGACCGCTTCTTCGCAGCCTGCGCCTGGACGGGCTGTGCGGTCTCGGCGGCACTGATCGCCGGACTGGACTCCCAACTCCCGCTCTGGGCAGGGATGTTGCTGTGGCTCATCCCTTGGGTGCTGTACCTGTCGATCGTCAACGTCGGCCAGACCTGGTACGCCTTCGGCTGGGAGTCGCTGCTGCTGGAGGTGGGCTTCCTTGCGGTCTTCCTCGGCAACGACGAGGTAGCCCCGCCGATCATGGTCCTCTTCCTGCTGCGCTGGATCCTGTTCCGGGTGGAGTTCGGCGCGGGCCTGATCAAGATGCGCGGCGACGCGTGCTGGCGGAAGCTGACCTGCCTGTACTACCACCATGAGACACAGCCGATGCCGGGCCCACTGAGCTGGTTCTTCCACCATCTTCCCCGGCCCCTGCACCGCATCGAGGTGGCCGCCAACCACGTCACCCAACTCATCGTCCCCGTGCTGTTGTTCACCCCTCAGCCGGTCGCCACGGCCGCCGCCTCACTGATGATCGTCACCCAGTTGTGGCTGGTCCTGTCGGGCAACTTCGCCTGGCTGAACTGGATCACCATCGTGCTCGCCGTCTCCGCGCTCGAGCTCCCGGCCGGCGCGCCTTCCCCCGTGCCCGGCGCCCCGCTCTGGTACGAGGTCGTGGTCCTCGCAGTCGCCGCGCTGCTCCTCGGGCTCAGCTACCACCCGGTCACGAACATGATCTCCCGCCGTCAGATCATGAACCGCTCCTTCGACCCCCTTCATCTGGTCAACACCTACGGCGCGTTCGGCAGCGTCAGCCGGATCCGCTACGAGGTGGTCGTCGAGGGCACGGACGACGCCGTACCGCACGAGGACTCGGACTGGCGGGAGTACGAGTTCAAGGGCAAGCCGGGCGATCCACGACGCTGGCCCCGCCAGTTCGCGCCCTACCATCTGCGCCTCGACTGGCTGATGTGGTTCGCCGCGCTCTCGCCCTCGTATGCCGGCGCATGGTTCGGCGCCCTGGTGGAACGGCTGCTGGAGAACGACCGCGACACGCTGCGCCTGTTGCGCCGCTCCCCGTTCCCGCCCGACGCCCCGCCGCGCTACGTCCGGGCCCGCCTCTTCCGCTACGAGTACACGAGCTGGCGGGAGCTGCGGGAGACGGGAGCGTGCTGGGAGCGGACGTATGTGCGGGAGTATCTGCCGCCCACGCGGCTGGCGGGGGTGGCTCAGAGGTCCTGAGCGGGGGGATTGCGCCGCCCGGGTTCACCCGGATGGCCTGCGCGGGCTGCCGCCGCCGACAGCTCCTCCTGGCGTCGGGGCGGGGTCGTCCGGAGACCGCCGAGGAGCACTGCCATGAGCCACCACCTCAAGAACGAGTTCAAGTTCGTCGTCACCGGGGTCGAGCTCACGGAGGACCAGCAGCAGCTTGTCGGCCGGGCGATCGCCCAGGCCGCTGCGCCGGCACTCGGCGAGCTCGCTCCCCGCGCCGCCCTCCCGGTGGCCGTGAACCCGAAGGTCTGGTGGTACGGCGACCCCGCGAAGGAGGTGCTTGCCCCGGTGCAGGACTACGCCGCAGGTCAGGTGGGCATGCGGTGACCCATCCCGAAGGTTCCTCGACGTCGCCGGGCAGGCCTTCGGGGCATCGGCCACCGGCCTGTCCCAGCCCCTCTTGCGCGGAGGGCACTTCGCTGCCGGGTGTGGCGACGGCGTCTGGCCGCCTGGCCTATCTGCCCGATCCGGTGGTCGTCGACCGCGCTCTCGCCGATCGTCTGAAGGCATCCGGGCGGCCCGAGAGCCGCTACCGGTTCACCGGGCCGTGCACGGAGGAGGGATGCGCACAGTGGACCGGCAGGCGGTGCGGTGTCGTCGGCCACGTCCTTGACGATCCACCGGACCCGGGCCGCGGTCCGCGGCACCCGGAGAACCCGGCCGGCGGGCCCCTGCCCGTCTGCGGAATCCGGGCGGACTGCCGCTGGTTCGCGCAGCGTGGCGCGGCCGCATGCCGGGTCTGTCCCACGGTCGTCGCCGATGTCGGCGGCAGCGCCACCTACCGTTCCGCCCGTCCTGATCAGAGTCCGTAGACGCGGGTGGCCGTTCCCTCGAGGATCGCGACGCGATCCTTCTCGGCAAGGTGGGCGGTCAACTCGCCTGCGGCGGACAGGACTTCGCCGTAGGTCGCCTTTTCCGTGCAGACCGGCCAGTCCGAGCCGAACATCAGGCGGGCGGGGCCGAAGGCCTCCAGGGCGGTGTCGGTGTACGGACGGAGGTCGTCGACGGTCCATGCGTCGGGGGCGGCCTCGGTGACCAGGCCGGAGAGTTTGGCGACCGTGTTGGGCAGGGCGGCGAGGGCGTGGAGGTCGGCCGCCCAGGGTTTCAGGGCGCCGGAGGCGATGGGCGGCTTGCCCAAGTGGTCGAGCACGAAGGTGAGTTGGGGGAGGGCGGCGGCCGCCTTGGTGCAGGCCGGCAGTTGGTGCGGGAGGACGACGAGGTCGTAGACCAGGCCCGCTTCGGCCACGGCCGCCAAGCCCCTGCGTACCTCCGGGCGCAGCAGCCACTCGGGGTCGGGTTCGCCCTGGACCTGGTGGCGGATGCCCTTGAGGTAGTGGCCGCCGGGGAGTTCGCGCAGGCGGGAGAGTTCGTCGGTGATGTCCGGGCGGGTGAGGTCGGTCCAGCCGACGACCGCGGCGATCAGGTCGTGGGCTGCGGCGAGTTGCAGGAACTCCGGGGTCTCCTCCGGCACGGTGATCGTCTGTACCAGCACGGTGCGGTCGACTCCGGCCGCGTGCGCCTCGGGGGTGAGGTCGTCGAGGGTGAAGTTGCGGCGGAGCGGACTGTGTTCGGGGATCCAGTCCTGGTCCCGGACGGAGAGGTCCCACACGTGGTGGTGGGCGTCCACCGTCATGGCAGCTCCCAGACCGCGGGCAGGCCCGCGGCCGCGCCCTCGTCGGAGTAGTCGTGCACGACGTCCAGCAGTTCGGCCATACGGGCCTGCCAGGCGATGTTGACCGGGAGTTTCTCCAGTTCGGCGAGGAGTCGGGCGTAGTCCTCGCACTCCAGGACGTGGAAGAGGTCGGTGCCGCTGCGCCAGATCGTCCAGGAGGTGGCTCCGGCTGCGCGGATCGCGTCCGTGAGTTCCCCGGGGACCTCGCGGTGGGCGGCCTCGTACTCGGCGATGCGGTCCGCGCGGACCTTGGTGTGCAGGGCGACTCTCATGACGGTTCCTCGGCGGGTACGGGAGCTTCGGTCGGCAGGAGCCCTTCCGCGCGCAGCTGCTGCCAGAAGGCGGCGGGAGGGGGTGCCGCGAACTGCTCGGCGCAGTCGCGTACTTCCGCAGCGGAGCGAGCTCCTACGAGGACGCTTGCGACTGCCGGATGGGCGGCGCAGAAGGCGAGGGCGGCGGCGCGCAGCGTGGTGCCGTGCCGGTCCGCGACCGCCTTCAGATGCAGGGCGCGGTCCAGCAACTCCGCCGGAGCGGCCGCGTAGTTGTACGTCGCGCCGGGCTTGGGGTCGGCGAGCAGACCGGAGTTGAAGGCGCCGCCGATGACCACCGATGCGCCGCGTTCCTGTGCCGCGGGCAGGAGTTCGGTGAGCGCCGGCTGATCGAGGAGCGTGTAGCGGCCGGCGCACAGGACGACGTCGACGTCGGTGTCGCGGACGAAACGGGTGAGCATCTCGGCCTGGTTCATGCCCGCGCCGATGGCGCCCACGACGCCTTCCGAGCGCAGCTTCTCCAGCGCCGGGTAGCCCTCGTGGAAGGCCTGTTCGGCGTGGTCGTCGGGGTCGTGGAGATAGACGACGTCGACGCGGTCGAGGCCGAGCCGCTCCAGGCTGGCTTCGATGCTGCGGCGTACGCCGTCGGCGCTGAAGTCCCACACGCGGCGGTGGGTGGCAGGCACGGCGAAGCCGTTCGAGAGGTCGTCGCCGCCCTCGCCGGAGGGCTCCAGGACGCGGCCGACCTTGGTGGAGATCGTGTAGGCGGTACGGGGGTGTTCGCGCAGGGCGGCGCCGAGGCGGCGTTCGGACAGGCCGAGGCCGTAGTGCGGGGCGGTGTCGAAGTAGCGGATGCCCTGCTGCCAGGCGGTGGCCACGGCCTCGTGCGCCTGTTCCTCGCTCACCTCGGTGTAGAGGTTGCCGATGACCGCGCCCCCGAAGGCCAGGGCGCTGACCTCGACGCCGCTGCTGCCGAGCCGGTTCACTGGCCCACCGGCCTCAGGCGCAGGCCCTGCATGCCGCCGTCCACGGCGAGCGAGGTGCCGGTGGTGGCGCCGGACAGGGGGCTGGCCAAGTAGGCGATGGCGCCCGCGACTTCGGCCGCGCTGACGAGCCGGCCGGTGGGCTGGCGGGCCTCCAGCGCGGCACGCTCGGCGGCGGGGTCGTCGGCCGCGTCCAGCAGGCGGCCGATCCACGGGGTGTCCGCCGTACCCGGGTTGACGCAGTTGACGCGGATGCCCTCGCGGACGTGGTCGGCGGCCATGGCAAGGGTCAGCGAATACACCGCGCCCTTGCTCGCGCAGTACAGGGCTCGCTGCGGCAGACCCGCGGTGGCGCCGATGGAGCAGGTGTTGACGATCGCCGCGTGCTGCGACCGGCGCAGGTGGGGCAGGGCGGCGCGGGCGACCCGGACCATGCCGACGACGTTGACGTCGAGGACGCGGTGCCACTCGGCGTCGTCGTTGTCCTCGATGGTGCCCTGTGCGCCGACGCCCGCGTTGTTGATCACGATGTCGAGGCCGCCGAGCTCGGCGACCGCGGCGGCCACCGCCTCCCGAACGGACGTGTCGTCGGTGACGTCGGCCCGGTGGGCCAGCAGCGGTTTGCCGACCGAGACGGGGTCGCGGTCGAGGACGGCGACCTGGGCGCCGCGAGCGGCGAGGAGTTCGGCCGTGGCCCGTCCGATACCGGAGGCTCCGCCTGTGACAAGGGCCCTCAGACCCTCGAAGTCGGTCATGCCGCCCGTCCTTTCTTCTCTTCGAGGTCGGCGACCCAGAAGTCGCCGTCGGGGAAGGTGTACCGCGCGATCGACTCCGGACGCATGGCGGCCGAGAAACCGGGCGCGATCGGTGCCGTGTAGTGACCCTCGCGGATCACCACCGGATCGAGGAAGTGGTCGTGCAGGTGATCGACGTACTCGATCACCCGGTCCTCGGTGGTACCGGAGACTGCCACATAGTCGAACATCGACAGGTGCTGGACGAGTTCGCACAGGCCGACGCCGCCCGCGTGGGGGCACACCGGCACCCCGAACTTGGCTGCGAGCAGCAGGATCGCGAGGTTCTCGTTGACGCCGCCGACGCGAGCCGCGTCGATCTGGAGGACGTCGAGCGCACCCGCCTGCAGAAGCTGTTTGAAGACGATCCGGTTCTGGACGTGCTCGCCGGTCGCCACCTTCACCGGAGCCACCGCCGTGCGGATGGCCGCGTGGCCGAGGACGTCGTCGGGGCTGGTGGGCTCCTCGATCCAGTACGGGTCGAACTCGGCGAGGGCCTTGGTCCAGCGGATCGCCTCGTCGACGTTCCAGCGCTGGTTGGCGTCGATGGCCATGCGGATGCCGGGGCCGACGACCGCGCGGGCGACCCGGCAGCGCCGGACGTCGTCGTCGAGGTCCGCACCCACCTTGAGCTTGATCAGAGTGAACCCGTCGGCGACCGCCTGGGCGGCCAGCCGGGTGAGCTTCTCGTCGCTGTAGCCGAGCCACCCGGCGGAGGTGGTGTAGCCGGGATAGCCGCGCTCCAGCAGCCGTGCCGTGCGCTCTTCGGAGCCGGCGCGGCCCCGGCGCAGGATCTCCAGCGCCTCCTCGGGGGTGAGCGCGTCCGTGAGGTACCGGAAGTCGATCTGCCCGACCAGCCACTCGGGTTCGGCCTCGGCAAGCAGCCGCCACAGCGGCTTGTCGGCACGCTTGGCCGCCAGGTCCCACACGGCGTTGACGACCGCGCCGATCGCCATGTGCATCACGCCCTTCTCGGGCCCCAGCCAGCGCAGCTGGCTGTCCCCGATCAGGTCGCGGTAGACGACTCCCGGGTCGGCACACACCTCGTCGACGGACCGTCCCACCACGTGGTGACGCAGCGCGTGGATCGCGGCGACCTGGACATCGTTGCCACGCCCGATGGTGAAGGTGAATCCGTGCCCCTCCTGCCCGTCCTCGCCGTCGGTGCGCAGCACGACGTACGCGGCCGAGTAGTCGGGGTCCGGGTTCATCGCGTCGGAGCCGTCGAGCTCGCGCGAGGTCGGGAACCGGATGTCGTAGGTGTCGACCGCGGTGATGCGGCAGAAGGAGCCGGGCGTCGAGGACACGGAGGGCCTTTCGGTCGGGGGCAGGGGGCGGGGGTCAGTCCTGGGCGCGGCCCGTGGTCAGGCGGGCGAGGATGAGCGCGAGCAGGATGATTCCGCCGTAGATGGCGTCGATCCAGAACGACGGCACCTGGGCCATGGTGAGCATGGTCTTGACCACACCCAGCAGGAGTACGCCGGTCAGGGCGCCGAACATGGTGCCCTTGCCGCCGTCGAGGCTGATCCCTCCGATCACGGCGGCGGCGAACACCGTGAAGATCATGTTCTGGCCCTGATTGGCACCGATGGCGCCGACGTAACCGGTGTACATCAGGCCGCCGATCGAGGCGAGGACGCCGGCGACGACATAGACGCCCAGCCGGACGCGGTCGACACGGATACCAGCGGCGCGGGCCGCCTCGAGGTTGCCGCCGATCGCGTACAACGAACGCCCCACACGGTGGTACTTGAGCACCAGCCCGGCGATCGCGAAGGCCGCGGCGGCCACCCACACGGAGATCGGTATGCGCAGGAACGTGGTGGTGGCCAGCGAGAAGAACGCGTCGGGCATGCCGAACAACGTCTTGCCCTTCGTGGCACCGACCAGCAGCCCGCGCAGGATGATCAGCATCGCGAGGGTGACGATGAACGCGTTGAGCTTCACCTTCACGACGAGGATGCCGTTGAAGGCACCGATGGCCGCACCCACCAGGGGGATGGCCAGAAGGGCGAGCCCGGCGGGGAGTTCCGTGCCCCAGCCGGCCTGGGCGGCCGGCAGCACCAGGAGCGCCGCCACCGCCGGCGCGATGCCGACCACCGACTCGAGTGACAGGTCGAACTTGCCGGTGATGAGGACCAGCGACTCGGCCAGCACCACCATCGCCAGCGACGTCGACGAGGCCAGGATGGAGATCAGGGTGGCCTCGGTGAAGAAGGAGTCGTTCAGGACCGCGCCGAGCAGAAGCAGCAGCAACAGCGCGGGTACGAGTGCGAGTTCGCGGGCGCGGCGCAGCAGGACCGCCCTCGCCGCCCGGGCGTCGGGCATGCTCACCGCCTTCACCGGCGGAGCCTTGGTGTCAGCCATGGTGGTCCACTCCTTCGATGGAGGCGATCAGCTCGTGGTCGCGCCAGCCCGCCGGGTGCTCGGCGACGACGCGGCCGTGGAAGAGGACGAGGACGCGGTCGCAGCGCCGCAGGTCGTCGAGTTCGTCGGAGACGACCAGGACCGCGGTGCCGTCCTCACGGGCGCTGTCCACGCGGGCCAGTAGTGACTCCTTGGATTTCACGTCGACACCCGCGGTGGGGTTGATCAGGACGAGCAGCCGCGGGTCGGAGGCGAGGGCGCGGGCCATGACGACCTTCTGCGCATTGCCGCCGGACAGGTCGGAGACGGGCTGCTCGGGGCCCTCGGTGTGGATGTCGAGGCGGTCGATCAGCTCGGTGGCGAAGCCGCGTCTGCGGTCGGTGCCGATGAATCCGAAGCGGCCCAGCCGGTCCAGGACGCTCATGGTGGCGTTGTCGCCGATGGTCATCCCGGCGACCAGGCCCTGGTCGTGCCGGTCGCGCGGGACGCAGCCGATGCCGGCCTTCAGGGCGGCCTGCACCGACCCGAACTGCAGCCGCTCACCGTCCAGTTGAGCGGTTCCGCGGGTGGGTGTGCGCAGGCCGGCGATGGCCTCCGCCAGCTCGGTCTTGCCGCTGGCGCTGGATCCGGCGAGGCCGACGACCTCACCCCGCCGCACAGTCAGGTCGACGTCCTCGTACGCGTCCGAGGTGAGCCCGCGGGCGTCGAGCAGAACGGGCGCATGATCGTCGACGAGCCTTTCCTGTACGGCCTGTTCCGCGATCACCTCGATGGACTCCCCCGCCATGGCCTCCACCAGTGCCGCCCTCGGCAGGTCGGCGACGGGGGCGGTGGTGATCCACCGGGCGTCGCGCAGCACGGTGACGGCCTGGCAGACCTCGTACACCTCCTGGAGGTGGTGGGAGATGAACAGGAAGGTGACACCGGAGTCCTGGAGCGCGCGCATACGGCTGAAGAGCCGCTCGATCTCCCGCTTGTCCAGCTGGGCGGTCGGCTCGTCGAGGACGATGAAGCGGGCGCCGAAGCTGAGCGCCCGGGCGATCTCCACCATCTGGCGGTCCTCGACCTTGAGGTCGGCCGTGCGCGCCTCCGGGTCGACGTGCACGTCCCAGGTGTCGAGGAGCCGGGCCGCCTCCGCCTTGAGGCGGCGCCAGCTGATGAAGCCGCGTTGCAGGGGCTGCCGGTTGATGAAGAGGTTCTCGGCGACCGTCAACTCGGGTACGACCGTGGGGTGTTGATAGACACAGGCGACCTTGCGGCGCCAGGCGTCGCGGTCGGCGAGCGGGGGCGCGGGTTCGCCGTCGAAGCGGACCGTGCCCTCGTCCGGCGCCTGGAGTCCGGTGAGGACGTTGACCAGGGTCGACTTGCCGGCGCCGTTGCGGCCGACGAGGGCATGGGACTCGCCGGCCAGCACGGTGAGCCGGCCGTCCGCGAGGGCGGTGGTGGGGCCGTAGCGCTTGACGATGCCCCGCGCCTCGACGAGGGGCACGGGCGGGCTGTCCTGGACGCTCACTTGACCGTGTTCCCCCACAGCTTGGGGTCGTCCACGTTGTCCTTCGTCACCAGCGGGGCGGGCAGCTGGTCCTCGAGGATGCCGCTGGGCAGCTTGACGATGGTCGAGTCGTGGTCGGTCGGGCCCGGCTTGAAGGTCTTCCCTTCCATCGCCGCCTTGATGTAGTACATGCCGTACTTGGCGTAGGCGTCGGCGGGCTGGGAGACGGTCGCGTCGATCTCGCCCTTGCGGATGGCGTCGAACTCCTGCGGGATGCCGTCGTTGGAGACGATGGCGATGTGGCCCGCGGCGCCGGCCTTCTTCAGCATGCCCTTGGACTTGAGGGTCTGCAGGGTCGGCGCGAGGTAGACGCCGCCGGCCTGCATGTAGATGCCCTTGATGTCGGGGTTGGCGTTGAGGAGGGTGTCGAGCTTGGAGGCCGCGGCGTCGGATTCCCACTTGGCGGGGATCTCCAGCACCTTCAGCTTGGGGTACTTCTGCTTCACACAGGAGCGGAAGGCCTCGGAGCGGTCGCGGCCGTTGACCGAGGCGAGGTCGCCCATGATCTGCACGACCTTGCCGCTGGTGATGTGCGCTCCGAGGTAGTCGCAGGCCTTGGTGCCGTAGGCGACGTTGTCGGCGCGTACGACCATGGCGACCTTGCCCTTGTCGGGCGCCACGTCGACCGCGACGACCGGCACGCCCTTGCGGTCGGCCTGGTCGAGGCCGGCCTCGATGGCGGCGCTGTCCAGAGGGGCGACGACCAGTCCCTTCACGCCTTGGTTGAGCTGGTTGTTGATGTCGGTGATCTGCTGGGAGGGATCGCTGTTGGAGTTGACCGTCTTGAGCGCGTCGACGCCTTCGGACTTCGCCATCTTCGGCACGTAGTCGTTGTACGACTGCCAGAACGGCGAGGTCAGCAGGGGCAGGATCACCCCGACCTTGCCGGTGCCGCCGCCTCCGGCGCTGCCGGAGCCGCCGGTGTCCTTGGTGCTGCCGCACGCGGCGAGCGCGAGCGAGGCGCTCGCGGCCACGGCCAGCACACCGACCATTCGAAAACTGTTCCGCTTCCCCACTGTCCTGCCGGGCATCTGGCGGCTCCTCGTTGAGCGTGTTCGAGCAGATGCCCGCATATTTATCAGACCACTTCCCCGGAACAACACCCTCCGACGGCAGATTTTCGCCGTTCCTGACAGTATTGGTAGGACCACCCCCGCGGTTAGACTGCGGCGCACCGGGTGACAGGAGGAACGGCGTGGACGAGACCGCCCCGCAGAAGGGCACGGTGACGCAGCGCGCCATCGAACGGATCAAGGCGATGATCGCGGAGGGCCGTCTGGAGCCCGGCCAGCGGCTGCCCACCGAACGCGACCTCGCCGCCCAGCTGGGCATCTCCCGCAGCTCCATGCGCGAGGCGATCCGCGCGCTCACGGTGCTCGGTGTCGTGGAGGCCCGGCACGGCTCCGGCATCTACGTCACCCAACTGGAGGCCGGGGACCTGCTGGAGACGTTCGGCGTGGTCGCCGACCTGTCCCGGGGCCCGCGTCTGGTGGAGCTCCTGGAGGTGCGGCGCATCCTGGAGTCGACGGCGACCGCACTGGCGGCGGCCCGCATCACACCCGACCAGCTCGCCGAGGTCGAGAAACACCTCACGGCGATGAACGCCACCGACGACCCGGAGGAGATCCTCGCCCACGACCTCGCCTTCCACCGCGAGATCGCGGTGGCCGCCGGCAACGACACCATGGCCGCCATCCTGGAAGGCCTGTCCTCCCGCACCTTCCGCGCCCGCGTGTGGCGCGGCTACCAGGAGGAGGGCGCCTTCGCCCGCACCCGCCGCGAGCATGCGGCGATCCACCGGGCCCTGGTGGCCCACGACCCGGAGGCGGCACGGGCGGCGGCGGCCGCACATGTGGGCGAGGTGGAGGAGTGGTTGCGGGCGCAGCTCGGAAGGTGACCGCTGTTCGGCCAGTCGCCGGCGTCAGCCCCGGGCTGACGCCGGCGACCGTCGTCCAACGGAATCAGGGAGACAGTCGGCACTTTGGTACAGCGCAGGTCGCAAGGTGTACCAACGCCGGCGCGGCCCGAGGCACTGAGCACCACGACACACCGTGTGCGGCAGCAGTACGCAGCCGAGTCACCGAATGACGTCACTGAAGGACGCGCTCGCCCGGCGTACCGCCAGGAGCGCGACGCGGATGTCCGCCGCCGCCCGTGGATCGGACAGCGAGCGGGCCGTGAGCTCCTCGACACGTCGCAGCCGGTAGCGGACGGTGTTGGGGTGGACGAACAGGCTGCGCGCCGCGTCGGTGGCGGAGCCTGCGGCGGCGTACCAGTGCTCCATGGTCTCCAGGAGGCGGGCACGTTCCGCGGCCGGGAGGTCGAGCAGGGGCTGGAGGACCACCTCCACTAGGTGCGCCGCCTCGGCCGGGGCCGCGGCGACGATCATGGCCAGCGGGTCGTCGTCGAACCGCGCGACGCCGGGGCCGGTGCCCGGGAGGCCGGCCAGAGCAAGACGGGCGAAGCGCAGGGCCCGTGGGGTGTCCCGCAGCGAGTGGAAGCACGGGCTGATGCCTACGCGGGCACCCGCCCGGCGCAGAATGCGCAGACAGGTGCTCTCCGCGGTCGCCGTGGGCACGGCGGCCAGGCCGATCTGCTGGTCCGGCAGCAACCGCCAGGCGAAGTGGATCTGGGCCTGACGCAGCGCCGCTTCCGCCCCGGCCAGCGGCTCCTCGCCGGGAGCGTCGGCTGCGGCAGCGGCGACGACGTAGGGGCCCCGGTCGGGCAGGCCCAGCTCACGGGCGGCCTCCCACAGCGTGTGGTCGGCGATGACGCCGGTGAACAGCGCCTCCACCAGTGCCGAGCGGCGCGCCTGACGCCGAGAGGTCAGCTCTGCGGTCGTCTCCCGGTAGGCCGCCGCCACCGCCTCCGCGTAGCGGCCGAACAGCGCCCAGATCTCGGCCGACTGGGACACCAGTTGGGCGTCGGCGACCTCGGGACGGCTGCGTGCCTCGGCGAGGATCTCCGTCCACAGGAGTTCGAATCCGACCCGGTACGCGTGCAGGGTGTCCGCCAGTGGCACGCCCTGCTCTGCGCGGAGGCGGCCGGTCTCCCGTGCCGGGCTCGGGTCCTGCTCGCCCGCGCGGCCGAGCTGCTTCAGGAGCAGGTCCGCGTTGGCGGTGCACGAGCGGCGCAGCGAGTCGAAAGGGATCAGCGACTCGTCCTTGTAGGCATCGACGCCCGAGCGGATGCGCTGCGCCATCCGCTCGCCCAGTTCAGGCAGCCTCGCCTGAAGCGCGGAAACCACCCCTGAGAGGTTCATTCCCGCAGCGTAACGCGCCTGTTTTGTCCCCGGAAACAATCCAGGAGGCCGGACGCTGTCGCAGCCCATATAGGTCGCCGCCACGGACATCTGCACGATGTCGTGAGCGTGAACAACGGATTTCGACGGCGACATTCGTGGAGGCGGCCATGGCCAATCTGGCGGAATTCCTGGTGGAGACGGCACGGCGACAGCCGGAACGCCCCGCGCTACGGCTGGGGTGCCAGGTCATCAGCTATGCGGAGCTCGACGAGCGCAGCGCCCGCGCCGCCGCACTGTTGCGGGCCGAGGGGCTACGACCGGGAGACCGGGTCGCTCTGATGCTGCCCAACGTTCCCGAGTTCGTCGTCCTGTACTACGGCTTGCTGCGCGCGGGAGCGGTCGTCGTCCCGATGAACCCGCTGCTCAAGACCCGGGAAACCGAGTACCACCTGCGCGACTCGGGCGCGGAGATGGTCTTCGAGTGGCACCAGGCGCCGGGCGAGGGCGCGCAGGGCGCGGCCGCCGCCGGAGTACGGCACATGGCCGTCGAGCCCCTCACCTTCGCGGACCTGCTGGCCGGTCACGAGCCGCTGCCGGAGGTGAGCGAGCCGGACGGTGAGGACGTGGCCGTGCTGCTGTACACCTCGGGCACCACCGGCCGTCCCAAGGGCGCCACGCTCACCCACGCCGGGCTGCGGCACAACACCGAGGTCAACGCGGTCCATGTGCAGCGGATGACGGCCGACGACGTGGTCGTGGGCTGCCTGCCGCTGTTCCACATCTTCGGCCAGATCTGCACGATGAGCGTGACCATCCGCGCCGGCGCCTCTCTCACCCTGATCCCCCGCTTCGACCCGCAGACCGTGCTGGACGCCATCGCCCGCGACCGGGCGACGATCTTCGAGGGCGTACCGACCATGTACGCCGCACTGCTCCAGCACCCGTCGCAGGCAGACGTGTCCACGCTGCGGATGTGCGTCTCCGGCGGAGCCTCGCTGCCGGTGGAGATCCTGCACGGCTTCGAGCGGCGCTTCGGGTGCATGGTGCTGGAGGGCTTCGGCATGTCCGAGACCAGTCCGGTCGTCACCTTCAACCACCCCGACCGGCCGCGCAAGGCCGGATCCATCGGCACCCCGATCAAGGACGTTCAGGTGCGGCTCCTCGACGACAAGGGCCAGGACGTGGCTCCCGGCGAGATCGGCGAACTGGCCGTCCGCGGGCCGAACGTGATGAAGGGTTACTGGAACCGCCCCGAGGAGACGGCGGCCACCATCCCCGATGGCTGGCTGCGCAGCGGAGACCTCGCACGCCAGGACGACGACGGCTACCTCTACATCGTCGACCGCAAGAAGGACATGATCATCCGCGGCGGCTACAACGTCTACCCGCGCGAGATCGAGGAAGTGCTCCACGAACACCCGGCCGTCGCGCTGGCCGCCGTGGTGGGCGTGGCCGACGCGCATCTGGGCGAGGAGATCGCGGCCGCGGTTGTGCTGCGTCCGAAGGCCCAGGTCACGCCCGCCGAGCTCCAGGAGTTCGTCAAGGAGCGGGTGGCGGCGTACAAGTACCCACGCCAGGTGTGGCTCGTGGACACGCTGCCGACCGGCCCCAGCGGCAAGATCCTCAAAAGGGAGATCACCGCGCCTACGCACCGGACGGGCTCCGTCACGTTGACCGACCCCGTGGGATGATCTCCTGGTTGATCGAGGTGGGAAGGCGCCGCGCCTCTGACGACCGCCGAGTCAGCCCTTGTCGGCGCCGAGCGTCAGGCCGCTGACGAACTACCGCTGGAGCACGAAGTAGACGATCAGCGTGGGGATCGCGGGCACCCAGCCCCCGCGACAGCGCGCGGCGGTCGGGGCCGGAGAGGAAAGACCGGAGGAAGAAAGTTGCATGACGACTCCTGGGGCCGAGCTCCGCGGGCCGGGAGTGATGGGCACGCCCCCATGGCGCACATCCGCCCCGCCGACACTCCCAGTCCCAGTCCCAGTCCCAGTCCCAGTCCCAGTCGCAGTCGCAGTCGCAGTCGCAGTCGCAGGGCAGTCGAGCGACAGAGCCTCACGGGCGTGACTCCCGTACGCAGCTCCGAGAGCTTGGAAGAGACTTCCTCCAATCCCTTGCAGAAGCCCTGTGGAATCTCCTAAGTTTCCGGGCTCAGCTCCGTTGGGGCCGTCTCATGTCGGGCCGCAAGCGCGGCAGCCGAACATCAGGCAGGGGCGTCAGCGTCAGCATGTCGGCGACCGAGAAGCGGGAACGTCAATCGCTCCTCACACCACGGGCAACAACCTCAACAAGCGCCACGCTCAGCCGTGTCGACCAAGGAGGCGTCCGACCGACATAGCGCACGACCCGAGTTGATGCCGTGGACCGGCCGCGCCGGAACGTTGCCGATCCACGGAAGAAGACGCGGGCAGCAAATGGACACCCTCCGAGCCGATCCGGGCAGGATTCTCGCCTCCGCTTCGGCCGGACATCCCCTCTGCCTGCTCAAATGCGTAAGTCGATACGGGCTTAACCGGCTCCGAACGCACGACGCTCGCGCCTAGTCGTGCGACCGAGAATCCCTGTAGAAAAATCTACATAAAACGAACCCAGCGAGCCATTGTCACCGCGCGCCGCGGTCTTCACCCCTCCGCTCTGCAACCTCGTGAGGGATCCCACAAGCGGGGCGACAAGTGGCGCACGGACGTCGCGGGAGCTATCGTCGAATAGTAGAACGACCGGTCTTCCTACCTCTGGCGAGGCGGTCGATCGGGCTTCCTGACTGGGCTGCCTCCAGGCGGAGACATGGCAGGAGGTCGCCGGTGCACGTCGAAGAGAGATCAAAGTTCCGTGAAACCAATCCGCGCCCCGGCCCGGTCGGGGCCCTGCACAGGGTCGCCGCTCGATGGTGCCCCGACGGGGTCAGCCTTCCGACCGGATCAGCCGGACGGCGTCCAGCAGGGTCTTGTGGGCGGCGGTCTGGTCGTCGAGGTAGCCGGCGGCCATCGCGCCGTCGTACAGCATCAGCAGCGCACCGGCGGCCGACTCCGGGTCGGCGTGGCCGAGCCGGGTCAGCTGCTCCCGGAAGAGGCCGCGGATCCAGTCCCGGTGGGAGGTCACCAGGGCGCGGACAGGGTGGTCGGCGTCCGGGTACTCGGCGGCCGCGTTCATGAACGGCGATCCGCGAAAGCCGCGCTCGCGGGCGTGCTCGGCGATCGCCTCGAAGATCAGGTCGATCGCCTCGGCGGGCGGATGCGCGGCGGCCAGCGGTTCGGCCACCCCCTTGTAGTAGGCGTCCTTGGTCAGCAGATAGGCCACGACCAGGTCGTCCTTGGCGGCGAAGTGCCGGTAGAACGTCGCCTTCGTCACCCCGGCCTCGGCGATCAGCCGCTCCACGCCGATCGCGCGCACACCCTCGTAGTAGAACAGCCGCGACGCCGCTCGTACCAGACGTTCACGAGGAGGCAGGTTCGCCTCGCTCGTGCTGTCCTGACGCTTGGCGTTGCTTGCCTTCCGCCCAGTAGTGCTCACTTCCTCATTCTGCCCGTGGCCCGGCTCTGAGTGGCCTCCAGCCCCATACGGCCGCACCAGCGCTGTCACTGCCCATCCCTACGGCATCCCCTACGGCCCGCAACGGTGTGGCCGTTCATCGAAAGGTCTGATCCATGACTCGTCGTCTCGAAGGAACCGCCGCCCTGGTCACCGGGGCCTCCAGCGGCATCGGCCACGCCACCGCCCTGCAACTCGCCGACGAGGGTGCCTCCGTGGCCCTGATCGGCCGGCGCGCGGACCGGCTCACCGACCTCGCCGCGCAGATCACGGACGCCGGCGGGAAGGCCCTGGTCGTGCCCGCCGACATCACCACCGCCGAGGCCGCCGCGGAGGCGGTCGAGCGGACCGTCGACGGTTTGGGCCGCCTGGACATCCTGGTCAACAACGCCGGCCTCATGCTGCTCGGCCCCACCCCCGGCGCGGACCTGAACGACTGGCGGCGCATGATCGACATCAACCTCATGGGCCTGATGTACACCGCCCACGCGGCCGTCCCCCACCTGGTCAAGGCCGCCGCCGACGAGCCTCGCCAGGTCGCCGACATCGTCAACATCAGCTCGCTCAACGGCCGCACCGCCTACCCCATGATGGCCGTGTACAGCGCCAGCAAGTTCGGCGTCAACGCCTTCAGCGAGTCGCTGCGCCAGGAACTCGCACGCCAGCACGTCCGCGTGTCCGTCGTCGAGCCGGGCAGCGTCGACACCGAACTGCGCACGCACAACCCGGAACCGGTCCTGAAGGCACTCGCCGCCGGTCTGGGTGACATCGAGCGCCTCCAGAGCCAGGACATCGCCGACGCCGTGGGCTACATCGTGACCCGCCCCCGTCATGTGGCCGTCGGCGAACTGCTCGTGCGCCCCACCGAGCAGGCCTGACCACCCGTCCCGAGGCCAACTCCCGCATACACAGGGAGTCGTGATGGCGGCCCGCGTTCCTGTCACAGCAGCCGACACCGTCGTCCGCGTCTGCCTGCTGCTCGCCACCGCCATGGCGCTCGGAGACGGCCTGCAACTGCCGGCGCAGGGAGGCCCCGCGGACGCGGACAGCGTGCACCGCTTCATGGCAGGCGTCCACGTCGGCTGGGCTCCCCTGTTCTTCTGGACGGCGGCAACGATCCACCGGCAGGGAGTGCTCGTCCACTTCCTGGCAGTTCCGATCTTCCTCGGAGGCGTGGGCCGGCTGGTCTCATTCGCCCAGAACGGCACCGAGCGCCGCCTCGCCGTCGAGACCTCCTCGGGCGGCCTCAACTTCGGCCTGCCGATGCGCCACCTCGCCGCCACGCTCCCCTCAGGCGGAGTCGGCGAGAGCGGCATGGGCCACTACCACGGCCGCTACTCCATCGAGACGTTCAGCCACCGCGAGGCCGTCCTCGACGGCCCACTGAGCTGAACCATCCCGGCAGAAGGCACCCCCATGCGGTACGCCGCCCACGTGGCCCACGACCCAGAACACAAGAGCAAGGAGCACGAACGCATCATGGACGACACGCTGGAGCAGCTCGGCGCCGGCAAGTACATGCTCGTCACCAGCTACCGCAAGAACGGCACCCCGGTCGCCACCCCGGTGTGGGTGGTGCGCGACGGCGACACGCTGGGCGTGCGGACGCCCGCCGACTCCTGGAAGGTCAAGCGGATCCGGGCCCGCGGCGACATCCTCGTCGGCCCCTGCGACCTGCGCGGCAACCCGACCGGCGAGCAGGTCCCGGCCACCGCCGAGATCACCGACGAGGCAACCGGCGCCCGCTACCGCAAACTCATCGCCCGCAAGTACGGCATCCTCGGCCGACTCATGATCCTCCAGAGTCGGCTCCAGGGAAGGGACAGCACCCTGGGCATCCGCGTGCGGCTCACCGCGTAACAGGGGGAAGGGTTGGTTGCACGTCGTGGCGTCGACGTGCTGCCTGCGATCGAGGTCGCGACGCTCGCGCCGGCCTCGATCGCCAGTCGCGTCACCTCGTGCGTGGCTTCGGTGTGTCCGATCGCGGCCGCTGCGCCGCGGTGGACCACGGCGTGCACCGCGTCCAGTCCGTTCGCCGGTTCGGCGTCGAGCGTGATCATGCGGACCATGCCGCGGCCGCCGCGCAACAGCCGTTCTACGTCGGGTTGCGCGGGCGGGCGCAGCAGGGCCGGGTCGTGCACGTTTCATCCGCGCTCTTGAACAGCGGGGCCGCCGAGGCTCCGCGTCACGGTGTTACGGCCTGAGCTGGGCGAGGTCCACGGCGTTGGCCATCGCCTGGTAGCCGGCGCCGTTGGGGTGCAGGTGGTCGCCGCTGTCGTAGGCGGGGTTGAGCTGCTGAGGGTCGTTGGGGTCCGCCATTGTCGTGGCGAAGTCGAAGACGCCGTCCACGCTGATATTGCTGCGGATCCAATGGTTGACGTCCAGGCGGATCTGCTCGCCGGTAGGGTTCTTGACCTTGGTGGTGTTCCAGTAACTCGACTTCCACTTACCACCATCCGCGGCTGCGTCTGGGGTCTTGAAGGGCAAGATCGTGCCGACGAAGATCTTGACACCGACGGCGTGGGCTTGGTCGATCACGCTTTGGATGCCGTCCTCAAGGTTCTTGGCGGTCAGAGGCTGTCCGTCCTGGTTGATGTAGCTGCCGATGTCGTTGATGCCCTCCAGCAGGATCACGCTCTTGACGTTGGGCTGGCCGAGCACGTCCCGGCCGAATCGGCTCCTGAGGCTTGGGTTGGTCCACCAGGCGTCTGTCAGTATCCGGTTGGAGCCGATGCCGGCGTTCACGACGCCGAGGGTGGGGCCGCCGGGGGCGGAGTTCATGCGCCGGGCTAGGTGGTCGGGCCAGCGACGGTTGGTACCCCCAGGGGAACCGACGCCGTCGGTGATGGAGTCCCCGACGCACACCAGGGTTCCGGTGGCGGTCGAGGAGATGACGTCCAGGCCCTCGAGGAAGTACCAGGACCACTTGTTCGTCGGGTAGTTGCCGAGGCCGTCGTCGTCGACGTGGTTGCCGGAGGCGACCCAGGCGGTCTGCTGTGCCTCTTGGTGCCAGGTGGCGGCGGGGGACGTGCCCGACACGTGGAGGCTCACGAGCTGGTTCGTGTCCGCGGCCACGGCCATCGGGATCGGGTCGCTGGCGATGTCCTGCCCGGCGGGGAGGGTGACGGAGGCGCTCTTGTTGAAGAGGACGGTGCGATGGGTGCCGCGGACGGCGGTGCCGGGGGTGCTGCCTTCCCTGGCAAGGTCGACGGCGTCGATGGTCAGCGGTCCGGTGCCGTAGCGGTTGCTGAGTCGGACGCGGAGCTGGGACCCTGCGACGGTGGTGTGTGCGACCATGCGGATGCTCTTGTCGGTGAACGATTCACCGTTTTTCATCAGGCCGGCGGTGTAGGTGCCGACCCGTGTGAGCGGGGCGGAGACCGGGGTGAGGGTCCAGCGCTGGTTGTCGCCGCCGTTGGACGGCCACTGGATGATCTCGTTTTCGTCTTTGTCCGACGACTGCTTGTTGTCGACGACCAGGCCGTTGGCGGCGTTGACAAGGTTGTAGGCGTCGCCCGCGGGCTGGAGCTTCCATTGCTGGTCGCCGGCGCCGTCGCAGGTGTTCTGGACGAGCTGCGTCGTTTCGCTCTGCGGGGCAGGGGTGTCCAGACACAGGCCGCTGTTGGCGCTCCTGACGGTGTAGGCGCCGGAGCTGGTCCGGGTCAGCAACCATTGCTGGTTGGCCCCGTTGTTCGACGTGTATTGGATGACGGGTGCGCCGGGGGCGGTCGAGGCGAGTTTGACGTCCATCAGCTTTTTGCTCGCGACGTTCGTCAGGGTGTAGACGGTGCCGGAGACGGGGGCTGCCGAGGCCGCGTGGGCCGTAGCGCCGGTCCCGGTCAGGGCGCATGCCGCGAGGCTCAGGCCGACCGGGACCGCGAGATGTCTTGTTGTTCGCATGAGAACCTCTTTCTTGGGTCTTTGCGTGGTGGGGGCCCGGCGCGGGGCATCCGAAGGTCCGGCAGTCCACCTCGTGCACCGGGACCACGGAGCTCGAAAGAGGGGTTCAGTGGGCAGGGCCGGTGATGGCGAACCAAACGGATGTGCCGTCGGCGGGGGTTGAGTAGACGCGGGTGGGGTGGACTGCGTAACGGCCCCCTGGAGAGCCGCGCAATGATGTCGAGTTGGTCGCCGGTGTCTGCGATTTCGATCACCGGCGGAAGCCCGGCGATGGCCACGCGGACAGAGGAGCGGCAGGGGGATGCCGCTGTTGAGGTGTCGAGGTGGGGCGGAGATCTCCTGGATGACAGGGGATCTCCGCCAGCTTCCTAGACGGGGAGCTTCCACTTCTGGTTGTTACCGCCGTTGCAGGTGTAGATCTCAACCTCGACAGGGCTGGTGGCGAACTCCGGGACGTCCAGGCATCGGCCGGACTGGGTGCCGCGGAGGCTGCCGTCGGCCAGCTGCGTCCACTTCTGGTTGTATCCACCGTTGTAGGTGTAGATCTCGGCCTTGGTGCCGTTCGTCGTGGCCTTCCTGGGGACATCCAGGCAGAAGGTGCCGCCGATCCTGATCGTGTCGTCGGCCGGGTTGTAGGTCCAGGTCTGCGCGAAAGTGTTGTTGCACCGGTAGGTCTTCACCCGAGCTGCATTCTCGAGCTTGCCTTCGGGGAGATCCAGGCACATGTCGGGGATGCCCGAAGGGACGGCGCCGACGCGCTTGGGGGTCGGATCAGTCCCGGGCACGACCGAGAAGGCATCGAACTGCTGCGTCTCGTATCCGCTCAGCGCCGTCGCGTCGTGGCACTCGTACGGCTCGCGGTGTTGAGTCCGGATTTGCCCCAGTCCAGGAGGTCAAGCGGTGAGCCGCTTGAACTGCTGGTTGGTGCCGGTTCCGCACTTGTACTGGATGAGGCGGACATCCTCGGCGGAGCCCTCCGGGACGTCCAAGCAGAGTCCGCTGTGCCGGGCTACCAGGCGGTAGTAGCCGTAGCCCTGGTCCTCGAACTTCCATTGCTGGTTCTGGCCGCTGCCGCACTTGTACTGGTTGACGAAGGCCTTTGCGGTGGAAGCACCCTCGACATCCAGGCACTTGCCGCTGTGCTGGGCGAGGACGCGGTAGTAGCCGCCGCCCGCGTCCTCCAGACGCCACTGCTGGTTGAGGCCGCCGTTGCAGGCGAAGTGGATGACGTGGCCGTTGTCGGCGGCGGAGTTGTCCTGGACGTCGACGCACTTGTCACTGTGCCGGGCCACGAGGTTGTAGTAGGGGCCGCCGCCCACGCCCTTGACCGTCCCCGCCGCCGCGTCGATTTCGACCTTGGGGTACCACGGCAGGTTCATGGTGGTCCTGGTGGGGAAGGTCAACGGCAGCCAGACGTACGTGGAGTCGTTGACCGGGCCGTTCCTGCCCTGCTTGTCGGCGCCGGCCCACCGGTCGCCCATGTACAGGAACGAGGTGTTGCCCGACGTGCCTTGGATGGGCTGCACGAACGTGGTCTGGGAGTCGTAGGCGATGCCGTCACCGACATCCTTCATCTCCGTCCAGGGGCCGGCGATGCCGGCGGCGGTGGCGTACCTCTGCTGGTTGGGATTCCAGCCGCTGAGGCCGGAGGTCAACATGAAGTAGACACCGTCACGCTTGAACAGCGCCGGGGCCTCCCGCTTCTGGCCCGGCCAGGGGTTGGCGACCAATGGGTTGTCGGCGTACCCGGTGAAGTCGGCGTTGAGCTTGTAGATGCGCAGGTCTGCGTTGTCCTTGGCGGCCGTTACCTGGTAGGCGGTCTCACTTCCGTCCGCGTTCTTGTCCACGTACAGCGTCATGTCCCGGGACTCAGTGGTCTGGGCGGTGTCGTTGCCACTCGGCGGCTGGAAGCTGCCCAGATAGTCATAGGGGCCCTCGATCTCGTCGGAGACGGCGACGGCGGCCCTCGACTCGACGTAGTCCGTGGCGTTCTCCTTGTGCATCCACATGACGAACTTCTTGGTGGTGCTGTTGTAGATCACCTTGGGACGCTCGATCTTGGCGGACTTCAGCTCGGGATCGCTCGCCTGGTTGAGGGCATCGCCTACCCACTCCCACTTCTTCAGGTCGGCCGACTTGTAGACGGAGACGGCCTTGAAGGTGTTGTTCGGGTGGCGGTTCTCTCCGAACCAGTAGTAGTAGCCATCGGTGTGCTTGATCATCCCGCCGCCGTGTGCGTCGACCGGGGCGCCATTGGTCCCGATGAAATCGTTGGGGTTGTCCAGGGTGACCGGGGCGGCCTGGGCGGGCGGCGCAACCACCAGTAGTGCGAGCACGCTGGCGCAGGCAGCCAGCAACGGCGTGAGAACACGTCTGAGCATCATTGCTCCTTCGTGAACGGGAGGGCGGCTTCGGGAAGGAGAGTCGAACCCGCCCTCGGGCGGCTCTTGGGCCCATTCGTCGATCTGTGATCGGGAATGAGGGCTGACCCCACCCCGGTCAGCGGCTGACACGATGTGCGGGGTGGGACCAAGATCGAGGGTTGGGAAGTGGGGTGCGTCCGCTGTCGGCCTTCGGCCGAGTCCCGTTCAGCGGACTTCCCCGAGGTGTTCGACGGCAGCCCGGCAGGGGTCTGGCGAGGCCGTCGTCATCGCAGTCGGCGCCACCGTCATCGCCCCCGCCCGCCGGCGGCTGGTAGGGGACGAATGCGGCTCGTCAGCTGCGAGAGGGGCTCAGGTGAAACGGGGAACGCAGTCCGGGCAGACGGAGAGCGTCCGGTCGGGGGCGCTCGACCGCTGGATGAGGCCCACGGAAATAGGGGCGTCCGTCCAGCGGCTGCACCTGCAGCAGAGGTCGGCATTGATCTGTCCGGAGTCACCTGCTCTTGATCGGGATGGGTGTCGTGAGGCGTGGGCGCTCGTGCTGGGGAGGGACAGCTGCCGCTGCGTGCTCACTACCGGCTCCAGGATGTCGGGGGTGGGAAGGGCGGAACGGGGGCAGCGCGGGCCGACGATCAGCCCTTGTTGGCGCCGAGGGCGAGGCCGCTGACGAACTGGCGCTGCAGTACGAAGTACACGATCAGGGTGGGGATCGCGGTGAGCAGGGCGCCGGCGGCGATCGGGTTGGGGTCGGTGAAGTACTGCCCGGAGAGGTTGTTCAGTGCCGAGGTGATCCGCAAGTTCTCCCCTGTCGAGATCAGGACGATGGCCCAGAACAAGTCGTTGTAGATCCAGATGGACAGCAGCGTCGCCAGGGCCGCCATCGCCGGGCGGCACAGCGGCAGAGTGATCTGCCAGTACTGCCGCCACACCGAGGCGCCGTCCACCAGCGCCGCCTCGGTCAGCTCGTGCGGCAGGGAGCGCATGTAGTTGCTGAGCACGAAGGCGCAGAAGCCGGACTGGAAGGCCACATGGATCAGCACCAGGCCGAGCGCGGAGTCGTACAGCTTGCCGCTCATCGTGATGCCGGGCAGGTCGACCAGCAGATACAGCCGGAACAGCGGGGTGATGATGACCTGCTGCGGCAGCAGATTGCCGGCCGTGAAGTCCAGCAGCAGCGCGAGGTTGAGGCGGAAGTCGAAGCGGCTGACGTGGAACGCGACCATCGAGGACAGGAACAGCGTCAGCAGCACCGCCGGCACGGTCTCCTGGCCGTACCCCGGGTCGATCTCCGGGAAGGCGAAGAAGTCCAGGTCGGCCGGGTTGGTGAACTGCTGGGCCACGAAGGTTCCCAGCAGGTACATGCCCGCCTTCTTCGAGGCCAGGGTCTGGGCGGCGCCCTGCCAGGTGCGGCCGACGGCACCGTCCTGGTGGTAGGGGAGGATCTCGGTCCACCGGTCGAAGGTCTTGCGCACCTTGGCGTCGGTCCAGGAGGCCTTGCCGGCCATCAGCTCGACGTGGAAGTCGTAGCCGTTGACACGGAAGTTGATCTGGTCGAAAGTGCCCATCGCGGGCCAGGCGTCCTTGTCGCCGAAGGCGATCGGGACGAGCCCGTCCTTCTTCATCTGCTTGCACAGAGCTACGAAGTCGTCCCAGGTGGTGGGGACTTCGTATCCGTACTGCTTGAAGACGCTCTTCCGGTAGAAGATCGCCCAGGGGTAGGTGTACAGCGGCACGAAGTAGTACTTGCCGTCCTCACCCTGGCTGAGCACCTTCATCGCGACGGGGAAGTTGCCGCCGACGGTCTTCCACACGTCGTCGATCGGGGTGACCAGGCCCTTGGCCGCGAAGAACTGCATGCGGTATCCGGCGAACCAGTGGAACACGTCGTCCGGCGTGCCCTGCAGATACGAGTTGATCTGTTCCTGGAACGTGTTGTGGTCCTTGGTGTTCACGTCGACCGTGATGCCGGACTTCTTCTTGTAGGCCGCGTAGATGTAGGCGAACGCCTTCTTCGGCACCGCGTCCGAGGCGTTGGAGCCGACCGTGACGGTCTTCCGGTCACTGGCCGTGCCGCTGCCGCCGCAGGCGCTCAGCAGCGGGATGCCGGCGCCTAACGCAACTGCCCCACCCGCCCCCCGCAGCAGCGTGCGGCGAGCGGGGCCGGGAGAGGAGAGACCAGAGGAAGAAAGTTGCATGAGGACTCCTGGGGCAGGGCAGCGGTCATCGGAATCCAGACCACATGACACACGATCGACCAGAAGCGAACGAGATCGAACAATGAGCCCATGAGAGCGGTTCGGCCCACCGAACGTCAAGAGGTGCGCATCCCTTTTTGTAACCCCTACGAAAACCGATGACCTGGGGAAATCGCTTTCCCTGGGCGCCAGTTGCAGGATTTCCGCAGGCCGACGCGATGGGTGCGCTTCCATGGCGCGAATGCGCCTGCCCCGCACATCGAGATGGGCGAGAGCGAGCAGGTACGTCACCGACCTGTCCCAGGAGTCCATGCGGGACGGCATGGCGAGGCTGACGGACGGCCGGGGCGTGGACGTCGTACTCGACGGGATCGGCTGCTCGCTGACCGGCGCGGCCCTGGGATCCCTGGCGGGCAACGGGACGCTGGTCAGCGTCGGTTACTCGGAAGGAACGCAGGCCTCCGTTGACGTCACCCACCTGATCTGGAAGACCCTGCACGTCCAGGGGTTCAGGTTCACCCTGTTCAGCCCGGCAGTCATCGGGGCTGGGACGACCACGCCGCTCGAGTGGCTCGAAGCCGGGACCATCAATCCGACGATCGATGAGGTCTTTCCGCTCGAACTGGCCGCCCAGGCCCAGCGGCACCTCATGGAGGACCGGCCGTTCGGCCGCGTCCTGCTCAGCTTCGGAGCCAAGGTCCCCGTGCCCCGTGGGAGCCGGACCCCTCAGGCGCTCGGCGGAGCCGCGCCCTGGGCTCGGGCCTGGCCCTGTGTCTGCCCTTGGGTGTCCGACCACTCTCGCAGTTCGTTGTTGCCCACCTCCTCGACGGTCGCCTGCAGCGCGGCCCGCGCGGCCGCGTCGCGGTCCGCGGGCGGCAGCAGCCGGTAGCGGTCGACGGCCCGCCGCAGCGTCTCGTGGGACTGGCCGGTCACGACCCATCGCGCGGCGGGGCTGAACAGCTGGCGTACGCCCGTGAAGAAGACGGCACCGCCCGCGATCAGGGCGGTCAGCCAGGCCGGGGCGTGCAGCCCTGCCGCCACCACCGTCGAGGAGGTGGCGGCGAGGGCGCCCAGTTCCGTCACGTAGTGCATCCGTCGCGACCGGTCCCGTGTGCGGGCGTAGAACGCCAAGTCCTGCTGCGCGAGCGCCAGTACGGGATCCGGTGCGGCGGACCAGTCCCGGTCGGTGACCGTTCTTCTTCTCATCGGCACATCATGCCTGCGCCGGGCCGCCTCAGGCCCGCCGGAACCGCAAGGTCACCAACTGGAAGGGGCGCAGCCGCACACCGACCCGGTCTCCCTCCCGTCGCTCGATCGCCGGCTCGGGCACCGGGCGTTCCAGCAGATCCGTCTCCGTCACGCCCGCCACCCCGAATCCGGCCGTGAGCGTGGCCCGGGCGCGTCCGCCGTGGGCCTCGTGGAAACGGATCACCACGTGGCCGCTGCCGTCGTCGGCCAGCTTGACCGCGGCGACCACGACCGCCTCGCGATCGACGGTCACCAACGGGGCGACCTGCGCTGCCCCGTTGATCCGCCCCTCCCGCACATTGATCCGCCACCCTTCGCGCACCGCGTCCCCGATCCCCACCCCCGGCACCAGTGCCTGCCGGAAACGGTGGACTCCCTGGTCGGTCTCCGGGTCCGGGAACCGCGGGGCCCGCAGCAGCGACACCCGGACCGTGGTCGTCGTACCGCGGTCGCCGTCGGTGCTGACCGTGCGGGTCACGTCGTGGCCGTACGTCGAGTCGTTGACGACGGCGACACCCCAGCCGGGTTCCTCGAAGTGGACGAAGCGGTGATTGCAGGCCTCGAACTTGGCCGCCTCCCAGGAGGTGTTGGTGTGCGTGGGCCGGTGGAAGTGCCCGAACTGGGTCTCCGACGCATACCGTTCGGCGTGCACGTCCAGCGGGAAGGCGAGCTTGAGGAACTTCTCCGTCTCGTGCCAGTCCACCTCGGTGTCCAGCACCAGTCGCCTCTCCCCGGCGGCAGCGACAGCACCTGCGTGACGCGCGACGCGCCGAAGGGCCGCACGATCCGCACCGACGCGCTGTCCTCGCCGGGACCACCACCGACTACTCGGACACGGCGGGCGCGGCCGTCACCCGGCGGGTCCTCGGGCGGCCCGCTCCCCCGACCGCCCCGATCTATGACAACGACGTGATGGCCGTCGCCGGCGTGGCCACCGCGACCGAACTCGGCTTCTCCGTACCGGCCGACGTCTCGGTGGTGGCCTGGGAGGACTCGGCCCTGTGCCGCATGGTCAAGCCCTGGCTGTCCGCCCTGTCCCGCGACAGCGTGGAGTTCGGGCGCACGGCGGCCAGGGAGCTGACCGCGCTGGTGGACGGCGGACCCGCGCGGACGGTACGGGTGCCGGTGCCCCGGGTGATCGTGCGGGACAGCACGGGGGTGGCGCGCGGGGCCGCCGGGATCGACGGGGAAGGCCCCTGAGCCCGCGCCCGCGGCGGTGCTGCAAGAGGAGCGGTGTCTCTCCCTTGCGGTACCCGCATTCCGGCGTATTCCCGACCCCCTGGTTCTCTGCTTAGCTGCCTCTCGACAGCCGCTGAGCACCGGGGGTTGCCGCTGTCGCTCAACTACGGGGGTACGGCTGTGAAAGCCTCTCAGAGAATGTGATCCCGCCCAGGCGGAAGTCGGCAAGCAGCGCCGTCCGTACCGCCCTTCAGTAGTTGCCACCGCTTCCAGCGTTTTCCGCCGTGCGGCGACGTGTGCCCGCACGGCGTGACGGACGCGCCCCGCCCCGTCCGGGCCCGGTCGCGCTCCGCCCTGCCCTGCCCTGCCCGCCGTGCGGCGGACGGCAGGGGCACCGACACGCCCCGAGCACGAAGGAGGGTTCCTCATGCCTGTCAACGACCCGCTGGACCTCGACCACCTCAGGTCGGTACTCGACCAGGCGGGTAATCCGTGGCACATGACCACGACCAGCATGACGGCGCTCACCGAGGAGCAGCGCGTGGTGCGCCTCGGTGTCCCCGTCGAGTCCGGCGACCGCTCCGCGATCGAGAGCGCGAAGCAGAGCAACATCGCGGCCGCCGTGGCGGCCACCGCCGACTCGGTGGGCGCGCCCGCCGCGTTCGACCTGCGCAACGTCGGCGGCGTCAACTACACGACGCCGGTCAAGAACCAGGGCTCGTGCGGTTCCTGCGTGGCCTTCGGCACCGTGGGCATGATGGAGCACGTCACGCGCTTCAGCTACGGCGCGCCGTATCTGCCGGTGGACCTGTCCGAGGCGCAGGCGTTCTACTACTACGGCCGCCAGGCCGGCCGCACCTGCTCCACCGGCTGGTTCCCGGAGCCCCTCGCCGACCAGGCGCGCGACAACGGCATCACCATCGAGGAGTACTTCCCGTACGCGGCGGGCGACCAGGACGCCTCCAAGCTCAACGCGGACTGGCCCAACCGTCTGGTGAAGATCCGCTCCTGGCAGTCCGTCACCAACAACCCGGCGGCGATGAAGGAGAACATCGCCCGCTACGGCTCCATCACCGCCTGTTTCCTGGTCTACCAGGACTTCTTCAGCTACTCCGGCGGCGTCTACCGGCACAGGACCGGTGACCTCGCGGGCGGCCACTGCGTGACGCTCGTCGGCTACGACGACACGCAGCAGTGCTGGATCGGCAAGAACAGCTGGGGTCCGGGCTGGGGCGACCAGGGCTTCTTCCGCATCGGTTACGGCGAGTGCGGCATCGAGACCTGGCACAACGTGGCGGCGCTCGGCACGCTCATCCACAACTGGCTGCCCGACCAGCGCATCCTCGCGCTGTGGAGCAACGAGGCCGACGCCAATGTCTGGGCGTACGGCGAGCTGCGCGGCTGGCTGAACCTCAACGGCTCCGTCGGCGCGACCGACGCGGCGATGCTCGCCGAACTCGCCGCGTCCAAGGCGAACGGCGCCAAGGTCGGCCTGTACGAGGACAACGGCAGCGTCCAGCAGATCTACGCCTGGTGAGACCGGGCAACCAGGGAGAGGAGAGGACGACATGAGCCCGCAGAACAGCGGCCCCAAGCAGCCCAAGCAGCAGCCGCCCACAACGCAGGCGGTCCGCTCCGCGGCCGAGCAGGACGAGGCCGGCCGGCCCGTACTGCTGCCGCCGGGCGTGGACGTCGGCCTGAACGGCAGCGCGCTCACCGCGCCGGGCAAGCCGGCCAGTGATGTGATGGTCGCGCGGTTCGAGCAGACGGCGTCCGGCGAGGCCCGGCCGACGATCACGCCCGAACTCCGCGGAGACCTGCAGGCGTTCGCGGCGGCGCAGGCCGCCACGGCGATCACGGGCACGTGGACGCAGAACGCGATCGTCGACGCTATGTGGTCCATCAACCAGACCCGCAACGCCTTCCTGCACGTCAAGGGCGGCGCCTGGAAGAAGATCTTCAACGGCAGCGACTGGGCGTTCACCGCGCTGACGACGCTGGCCTCCCAGGCCCGCCAGACGGGCCGGCCGATCTCCTTCCGTGAGGAGGCCGACGGCCTGGTCCACGAGATCTACCTGCTGTAGCCCTGCCCGGCGAGGGGCCGCGTCCGGCCGTGCCGGGCGCGGCCCCTCGCGCGTCACTCGACGGTGACGCGCAGCGCATACCGGTCGGCCACGTCGTCGCCCCAGGGCTGCCTGAGCACGAGCTCCAGCCGCCCCTCCCCGGCCTTGGTCGGCCGCAGCCGCAGCACCCGGGTGCCGCCGGCGCCCGGGGCGAGCTCTCCCGGCGGCGCATAGTCGCTGGCCGCCACCTCCAGGCCGCCCTCGACGACTTCGACGTGCCACCGGTAACCGGTGGTGGCGTTCTCAGCCAGCCGCACCACGAGGTCGTCGCCGAGCCCCACCCGCACCTCGCCGTCCTGCGCCGACACCTGCACCTCACCCACGGGACCGCACCTCCTCGGCTCTGGTCCTCTCGGTGTACTCCGCCTGCCGGTGCCTGGCCAGCCGAAGTGATGGACGCACCCCATCGCCGATCCGGCCTGCCGCCCGGCCGGAACGCCCCGCGGCTGCCGACCGGACCGCACCAACAGACCGACACCGCGGCCCACTTCGACGGGCTGAAGGTCGTTGCGCCCGGGATCGTCTCCACCTCGCGGTGGCGCACCGAGCCCGTCGACGCGGGCCACCGACCCCGCCGAAGCCCTCGCGCTCTACGGTGGCGGCCGCAGGCCTGAGGGAATGCCCGGGGAACGCCCTACCGCGATGTCAGAGTCGGAACAGGGCCCACACGAGCTTTCCGCCGCCGGCCCGCGGGTTCCATCCCCATGCGTCGCTCAGCACCGAGACGACCTGCAGTCCCCGTCCCGACTCCGCGAGTTCATCGGCCTGCACGGCGACGGGGATCAGGTCGCTCTCGTCGGTGACCGCGCACACGGCGCAGGACCAGCGGTCCCAGTACGCGAGCCACAGCGCCGGCTGCAACTCCGCCTCGCCGTCCGCTGCTCGGCCGTAGCGCAGGGCGTTGCTCA
Source organism: Streptomyces sp. TLI_185 (assembly GCF_003814765.1). Classification (NCBI taxonomy): domain Bacteria; kingdom Bacillati; phylum Actinomycetota; class Actinomycetes; order Kitasatosporales; family Streptomycetaceae; genus Streptomyces; species Streptomyces sp. TLI_185. The sequence goes on along the minus strand of NZ_RKRB01000001.1, from coordinate 9,132,167 downwards.
GCAGCTCCGACACGGTGACCGCCACGTCCTCGACGCGTTCGTCCGTGGTCCGGTCGACGAGCGTCGTTCGCGTGAAGTCTCGGGCCATGTGGGCGGATTGGGCGATCGGCGGTACGGCGAGCACCGAGCAGTGGGCGGGGCCGGGGCCGTCCGCGGAGCTTGGGACGAGGGGAAAGCTCAGTCCGGGCCCGGGCCGGCCGATGTGGTCCACGGCCTGGCACAGCCACTGCCAAGTCGCCTCGATACGCAGGGGGTTGACCGGTTCTGCGACTTGCTCTGCGGACATCGCGACCCCTGGTACCCCTGCGGAGAGAACAACCGAGCGCTACACCTGTGCGAAGTATCGTGCTACGTCCGGCAGTCCGTACGCAAGTGCATCGGCAATTACCCCTGCAATTGCAGATGATCTTGCGGGCAGCGGGCGCCGAACGCTATCGTCCCGCACACCACCCGTGGATGCAATTGAGGATGCAATTGCAGCGCCGACCACGAGTCCACTCAACGCGACTTCATCTCAAAGAGGTTCAGATGCAGCACGTGAGCAACGGCATGCCTGCCACCGAGCTGGCGGGGGCGGTCTGGCGCAAGAGCCACCACAGCAACCCGGAGGGCAACTGCGTCGAGCTCGCCGCCCTCCCGGACGGCAGCGTCGCCGTCCGCAATTCCCGCCACCCCCAGGGTCCGGCGCTCGTCTACACCAGCGCCGAGATCTCCGCCTTCGTCCGCGGTGTGAAGGACGGCGACTTCGACGGCCTACTCCCCGCCGGCTGAGGTCGGGCACACCCGCGGACAGCCGGAGGGCGCCGGCCACCGGTCGGCACCCTCCGGCCACTTCACGCACCGCAGCCGAACGACGCCTCGGTGCTACCCTCCTTGGTTGAGTCCCGAATACATGCACACGCAGCCGGTGCGGCGGCCGAGGGGATGACCATGACGGCAGTTCAGCGAGAACCCATTCCCTCCGGCGTCGACGTCCTGAGCCAGCGCCGCGGCGGGCCGACCGTGCAGCGCATCATGCTGGGCACCCGCCTGCGCCGCCTGCGCGAATCCCTCGGCATCAGCCGGGACACGGCCGCTGCGGCCATACGCGCCTCGGACGCCAAGCTCTGCCGCATGGAGCTGGGCCGCGTCGGCTTCAAACAGCGCGACATCGCCGACCTGCTCACGCTGTACGGCGTCCAGGACCCCGCCGCACGCCAGGAGTTCCTGGACTCGGTGCGGCGGGCCAACGAACCCGGCTGGTGGCGGGCGTACGGAGACGCCTTCCCGAGCTGGTTCGAGCAGCACCTGGGCCTGGAGGAGGCCGCCTCCCTCATCCGTACCTACGAAGTCCAGTTCATCCCCGGCCTGTTGCAGACGCCGGCGTACGCCGAGGCCGTCATCCGGCTCGGCCACCCCATCACCTCCCCGGACGCGATCTCGCGCCGGGTCGAGCTGCGCATGACCCGGCAGGAACTGCTCTCCCGGCCGGACGCGCCGAAGCTGTGGGTCGTGGTGGACGAGGCGGCGCTGCGCCGCCCACTCGGCGGGGCCGAGGTGATGCGTGCCCAGCTGCAGCACCTGATCGAGGCGGCCGCATGGCCGAACGTGACGCTCCAGGTGCTGCCCTTCCACGTCGGCGGTCACGCCGCGGCCGGCGGGCCGATCACCGTGCTGCGCTTCCCCGTACCGGACCTGCCGGACGTCGTCTACCTCGAGCAGCTCTCCAGCGCCCTGTACCTGGACAAGCCCGAGGAGGTCGACCACTATCTCGCGGTCATGGACCGCCTGAGCCTGGTGGCCTCGCCGGCCGTGGACTCGGTGCCCTTCCTGGAACAGGTCCTCAAGGAGATCTGAGCCCGCCGCGCCGCGAGATCGGCTCACCCGGCGGCTATCGTGCCGCCAATGACAGCACCGACCACCACACTGAGCGATGCGGACTTCGCCGTACCCATCGAGGACCGCTATTTCGAGGACTACGTGCCGGGCGCGGTCTACGTCTACGGCAGTATCACCATGACCGAGGAGGACATCCTCCGCTTCGCCCGGGAGTTCGATCCGCAGGGCATCCACATCGACCCGCAGGCCGCACTGCAGGGCCCGTACCAGGGGCTGATCGCCAGCGGCTGGCACACCTGCGCCGTCATGATGCGGCTGTACGCCGACCACTACATCAGCAAGGTGGCCAGCCTGGCCTCCCCGGGCGTCGACGAACTGCGCTGGGTACGGCCGGTGCGGCCCGGCGACAGCCTCTCCCTGCGCACGACCGTGCGGGAGAGCCGCCCATCCCGCTCCAAGACGGACCGCGGACTGGTCCACACCGGAATCGAAGTCCTCAACCAGCACGGCGAGCCGGTCCTGACCATGACCGCCGTGAACTTCCTGCTGCGCCGGACGGCCGCGGGATAGGTCTGGGCCATGCCGCTTCTGCCGGGTACTCGTAACCGGCAGAGAAGGGGGGCGGCAGATGCACGCTCTCGTCGACTGGCTCGCCGACCTGTCCGCGCCCGTGGTCTACGTCGTGGTCACGGCCCTGGTGTTCGCCGAGGACGCACTGTTCTTCGGGTTCGTCCTGCCGGGCGAGACCGCGGCGATCGTCGGCGGGGTGCTGGCCCGGCAGGGCAACGTCGACCTGGCCTGGATGACCCTTGCAGTCGTCCTCGCGGCGATCGCCGGGGACAGCGTCGGCTACAAGGTCGGCCGGCGCCTCGGACCGCCGCTGCTCTCCAGCCGCCCTCTGCGCCGACGGGCCGAGGGGGTGGACAAAGCGCGCGACCTGATCCGCCGTCGCGGCCCGGCGGCGGTCTTCGTCGGCCGGTTCGTCGCCTTCCTCCGGTCCTTCGTGCCGGCGATGGCGGGTGCGTCGGACATGCCGTACCGCCGCTTCCTGCTCTACAACGCCCCGGGCGGCCTGGTCTGGGGTGTCGGCAACGTCCTCCTCGGCTATGCCGCGGGCGCCGCCTACGAACGCGTCGAGAGTGTGGTCGGCCGGAGCGTCGCCCTGGCCTTTGCCGCAATCGTCGTCGTGGCCGTTGTCGTCTGGCGAATCCGCCGGCACCGCCGCACCCCCTCCTGAAACGGTTCGGCGAATAACTGCCGAGTTGCCGGGCGCCGAGTTGCGTGAAAGCATAAAAAAAGGAATCCGTATGCCCGGATCGGAGGTTTCCGATGCGCCTCGGACCATTCACCGGCATTGTCGCCGTCATTCTGATTGTGGTCGCTTTCGCCGTAGGCGGGTCGACACCGGACGTCGGAGATCCCGGTCCGCAGATCAAGCTCTTCTACCACCAGCACGACACACGACAGGCAGTCGCTCTGTATCTGCTGGCCCTGGCCGCGGCGGTCCTGGTGTTCTTCGCCGGGAACCTGCGCCACCACCTCGCCGAGGCCGACCGGCACGGCTGGCTGCCCCAAGTCGCCTTCGCCGGCGGCATTCTGTCGGCGGCGGGCTTCTGGACCGCGTCGAGCATCACCCTCGCCATGGTCGACGCCAGTGACAAACGGCGGGTCGGCGGCCAGGCATTTCAGTCGATGAATGCCATCAGCACCGATTTCTTCATTCCCTTTGTCGCCGGAATCGCCATCATGATGCTCGCGGCCGGTCTCGACACGGCCCGCAGTGGAACGCCATTGCCGCGCTGGCTCGGCTGGGCCGGAATCGTTCTGGGCGTGGCCACCTTCATTCCGTGGGTGGGATTCTTCGCCTTCCTCGCGTCCGGTCTGTGGATCATCGCCGCGAGCGTGTTCCTCGCCCGCCCGCCGAAGGTCAAAGCGCCTGCAGAGCCTCCCGTCGCGGCGCCTGCGGAATGACGACACGCCCGCCGGGCAGCGGGGCGGTCACCAGTGCGCCGACACCCTGATGACCGCCCCTGCTCAAGTGCCCCCCTCAGACCCGTGACCGGTACAGCTCGAACCGCGCGATCCTTACGACGTCCCGCGCCCCCGTCACCCGCAGCCGCCACCGCCGGGCCCGTACCGGCGCCGGCAGGAGCAGGATGCGGCTCGCGCCGATCGTTCCGGCCCGGGTCACCTCCGCCCAGGCCCCGTCGCGGTACGCCTCCACCACGAAGCTCTCCACCTGCTGGCCGTGGCGGATGTCCTCCGCCAGCCGGATGCGGTCCACTTCCTGATCGGTGCCGAGATCGACGGCCCGCATCCGGGACGAGCCGGTGACGCGTGCCCCGCGTGCCAGGTCCTCGGGCAGTTCGCGCTCGATCCGCTCACGGAACTCGCGCAGCCGGACGACGTCGGTGTCGTGCAGCCGGCCGTCCGTGTCCGGGGGGACATTGAGCAGCAGGACGGAGTTGCGGCCCACCGAGCCGAAGTAGATCCCGGTCAGGTCGTCGACGGACTTGGGCTGCTGGTCGGCGTGGTAGAACCAGCCGTCGCGGATGGACACGTCGCACTCCGCGGGCCACCACTGGAGGTAGTCCGTCGTCGGCTGAGCGGCGACGAGCGCGGCGCGGCTGCCCTCGTCGGGGGTGTCGTAGGACAGGGCCCAGTCGGTGCGGCCGTACTGGTTCTCCTTGACCGGGATGACGCTCCACTCGTCCTCGCGCGCCAGCCCGCTCTCGTTGCCGACCCAGCGCAGATCGGGGCCGGTGACGGCGATCGCCGCGTCCGGGGCGAGCGCGCGGACCAGGGTGTACCAGCTGTCCCAGTCGTAGTCCTCCAGCTTGCCGGGCGGGATGCGGCCCTGGGCGCCGTCGAACCACACCTCGTCGACGGGTCCGTACTCGGTGAGCACCTCATAGAGCGTGTTGAGCATGTGGGCGCCGTAGTCGGTGGCGGGCAGGGTGAAGAAGCGGTCCGGGCTGCGGTCGTCGCCCGGTAGCGGGGTGGGGATGGTGCGCTCGGTGCGGGCGCTGCCGTTGGCGTACGCGCCGTGCAGGTACTGGTTCTCGTCGGCGGGCGAGAGGTAGACGCCGGCCTTGAGGCCGTGGCTGCGCATGGAGTCGGCGAAGGAGCGCAGGACGTCGCCGTGGCCGCCCTGCCAACTGCTCGATGCCACGGTGTGGTTGGTGTAGCGGGAGGGGTAGAGCACAAACCCGTCGTGGTGTTTGACGGTCAGGATGGCGAGCTTGAAGCCGCCGTCGCGCAGGGCACGGGCCCACTGGTCGGTGTCGAGGCCGACGGGCTGGAAGACGTTCGGGTCCTCGTCGCCGGTGCCCCACTCCAGGCCGGTGAAGGTGTTCACGCCGAAGTGCAGGAACGCGGTCTGCTCCAGGGCCTGCCAGGCGATCTGCCGTGCGGTGGGCCGGACTTGGGAGGCCTTGCGGACCAGCTCGTCCGGGGTGTCGTCGGGGCTGACGGGGATGCGATAGCGGAGGTCGGCCGGGACGGGCGGCCCGGCCGCGGCGGCCGCGGGATGCCCGGAGGTGGCGAGCACGGCGGCCGAGGTGATGGCGGAGGAGAGGAAGAGGCGTCTGGAGAGAGCCATGGCGGACTCCTCGGTTCAGTGAGCGGTCAGGTGCCAGACGGCGGGTGTGTGCTGGTCGGGTGGGTACTGCGCGAGGTGCCCGTCGTCGGTCACGCTCAGCGTCATCCGCGTGATGGCGTTGAGGAGCCGGTAGCCACCCGTGGCCGGTTCCAGCTCCCAGCGCTGGAGGGTGTTCGCGGGATCGCAGGTCTGAGCCGTTGCCTGCACTCCGGGCTGGAGGGGCACGTTGAGCGTGAGCCTGCCTCCGCGGACTTCGAGGCAGCCGTCCCCGGTGCGCACGGTGGCATAGCCGTCCGCCGTGCGCCGGACCTGGGCGTCGAAGGACGTGCCCGCCGTCCGGAAGGTGTACGTCCCGTCCGCGACCGGCAGCCGCGTCAGGTCCCGCCGGCCGGGCGCGTGGCCCACGGCGGTGCCGCGTGCCGTGAACTCGGCGTAGGTGGCGTCGGGGTGCGGGGCGCCCCAGGTGGCCTGGGCGATGTGCCGTAGCGCGGGCCGGAGTTCGACGGCGACCTCGTTCTCGGTCTCGCCGCGGCCGTTGTCGGGCCAGAGGCTGATCTTCGCGCCGGTGATGCCCTTGTTGGAGGTCAGCTTCTCGCCCTCGAAGCTGCGCGGGTCCCAGCTCTGGTCGTACAACGCCCTGGTGTCGCTGTGGAAGCCGCCTCGGACGAGGTAGAGCGAGTAGGCGGCGTTCATCAACGGGTAGCCCTGGGCGATGAGTCGGCTGGGTTTGGTGGTCACGTTCAGCCAGTGCTCGACCGTCGTGCCCGCCGCCACCGGGACGGTGTTCGCGCCGGTGAGGCCGTCGTTCCAGATGCGCAGCTGTTTGCCCTTGCTCGCGGCGTAGGCCTGGACGCGGTTGATGAAGTCGATGTAGGCGTCCTGCGGGGTGGCGTTCGCACCGTACTTGGCCTGGGCGTACTTGAGCATCTGCGGGTACTTGGAGTAGTCGGAGCCGAGCATGTACTCGTCGGCGCCCATGTGCCAGGACCTGGCGGTGAAGACCTGCGCGTACTCGTCCATCAGGCTCGTGTAGTAGTCGAAGGCGGCCTGCTGGGTGACGTCGAGCCTGGCGGGCTGTTTGGTGCCGTCGGAGTCGGTCAGCTGCAGGTCCGGGCGGTTCTCGATCCACGGGTCCATGTGCCCCGGGGAGTTGATCTCCGGGATGATCTCGACATGGTACTTCGCGCCGAGGGCGACAAGGCTGCGGATCTCGTCCTTGGTGTAGTAACCCCAGGTATCGGCCTCGGGGTGGGCATCGCTCCTCACCTTCAGTTCGAGGAGCAGCTGGTTGAGCTTGTGGTACGCCATCTCGCGGACCAGGTTCTCCAGCCAGGGCAGCGAGATGTGGATGTAGCAGGCGCAGACTCCGACGCCGCGTTCCTTGTAGCGCGGTACGTCGACCGTGCGTCCGGCGAGGATCAGGTCGCCCTGCGCGAGCAGTTGGAGGACGGTGCGGGTGCCGTGGAAAGCGCCGGCCTCGGTGGCGCCGGTCACGGTCAGCCGTCGGCCGGCGTGGAGTTCGTAGCCCTCGGCGCCCAGTGAGGTCGTCGCGGGCCGTACGTCGATCACGATGTCGCCGGGGCGGGCGCCGCCGCTGACGACCGGGACGGTGCCGTGGCCCGCCGCGCGCAGGTCGTCGGCGAGGGTGTCCGCGACCCGGCGCTCGGCGGGGCTGCCGGCCACCAGTCGCGTGCTCTTGCCGTACTGGTACCTTCCGCTCTCGGCCGCCCAGTTGGCCAGCGCGGGGACTGTGACCGGCGTCTTTTCCTGGTCCTGCGCGACCGCCGACGTCGGCGCCACGAGCAGCGTCAGCGCCGCCGCGACGCCGAGCAGCCGCAGCAGTCTCCTTCTGAACTCACCCATGCCACTCCACCTTGAACACCCACACGTGCTGTCCCGTCCTCCGGGCTGTCTCGGGTACGTCGATCACCAGTGCTCCGTTGCTGACGGTCCAGGTCAGTGGCCGGTCGTGGCCGAGCATCGTCACCTTGTCGCCGGGCCGGATCGGCACCGGTGCCTCGACGGTGAGCTTGGCGCCCGGGCGGGTCAGCGAATGGATGTAGAAGGCCTGGTCGGGGCGGACCGTGAAGCGCAGGTCGTCGCCGAGCTGGGCCATCCGCGACCAGTACGTCGTGTCGTAGATCGCCTCGCCGTTGACCTTGAGCCAGGCGCCCGTCTCGCGCAGCCGGGTCTGCATGATCTGGGGGATGGTGCCGTCGGCGCGCGGGCCGATGTCGAGCAGGAAGTTGCCGTTCTTGGAGACGATGTCGACGAGACTGTGCACGACCTCCTCGGCGGTCATGTAGGCGTCGTCGGGGGTCGCGCTGTTGTAGCCGTAGCTGAAGGGGTCCAGGCCGCGGCTGGACTCCCACTTGGCGACGACCGTGTTCTCGTACGTCGTGTACTCGGGGGTCGTGAAGTCGTGGAAGGCGATGCCCGAGCGGTTGTTGACCGTGACGTCGATCGGACGGGCCCGGTTCTTGGCGTGGTTGAAGTACTCGGCGAGGACGTGGAGGCTGTCGTTCACGCCGCCGATGTCGCACCAGATGAGCTCCGGGTCGTAGCCGTGGATCAGTTCGAGCATCTGCGGGGCCTGGTAGTCCTTCACGTAGTCCTTGCCCGCGGTGTATCCGGTGTAGGGGACCGGTTCGAGGGTGTACGGATTGCGCGGGGCGTGGCCCATCCAGGGGTTGTCGGGGTTGAACCACTCGGGCATCGAGAAGTAGAGGCCGCGGTGGAGTTTGGGGGCGTAGCGCCGGCTCGCCTCGAACAGCTCCTCGACCAGGTCCCGCTTCGGGCCCATCTTCACCGCGTTGCGGTCGGAGACCTTGGTGTCCCACAGGGCGAAGCCCTCATGGTGTTTGCTGGTCAGCACGTGGTACTGGGCGCCCGCGTCCCGGAACAGCTCCACCCACGCTCGCGGGTCGAACTTCTCGGCGGTGAACCGCGGGATGAAGTCGTCGTAGGCGAAGTCCTCACCGTAGGTGGCCCGGTGGTAGGCGTGGGTGGGGTTGTTCGGGTCCTGCATCTGGTCCCAGTACCACTCGGCGTACTGCTTGCCGACCGGCGCCCAGGCGGGCACCGCGTAGACGCCCCAGTGGATGAAGATGCCGAACTTGGCGCCCTGGAACCAGTACGGGGCCTGGTGGCCGGAGAGGGAGGCTTCGCTGGGCTGATAGTCGGCCGTGCCGAGCGTCAACTTGTCTTTCTGTACGGCGACTTGAGTGCCCCGCCCGGCGACGGTCACCGAGCCGTCCTGCTGCGTTCCGGGTGCGGTGCCCGTGCGGTTGCGGATGCCGATGCGGACGCGGGCCTGTTCGCCGGGGTCGAGGCGACGGATGCGGGCGGGGTCGACGGTGCGGGCGCCGGGGACGTCGACGCGTACGGAGACCTCGTCGGCGGCCAGGACCGCGACGGTACCCGCGTTGACGACGGTGGCCTCGACGCTCTGGGCGCCGGTGGAGGGCAGCAGGGAGTGGGTGGAGTGGGCGTCGCGCAGGGCCAATGCCCGCCCCTGGGCGACGGGTTGGAGGGAGAGCGCGAAGACGTGCAGGGCGGGCTTGTTCGCCTCTGCCGGGTTGGTGACCGGCAGGGTGACGGCTACGGCCTCGCGCCGCGGGTCCGTCCACACCTCCGAGGTGCCGATGCCGACGCTGTGCCCGTCCTTGGTGCCGTCCGGCTTGTAGCGGTAGGGCGCGGACAGGGCGCCGCCCGCCGCGTACCAGTCGGCGCCGCCGAGGCCGGCGGTGCTGGTCGAGCCGTCCGCGTAGTGGACGGTGGCCTTGCCGGAGGCATTGCCGTAGCTGCCGGCGGTGAGGAAGACCGCCGACAGATAACGGCCCTTGGGCAGGTCGATGCGCTGGCCGAGGGCCACGACGTTGTTCTTGGCGCCCGCGGTCGCGGCCGGGAACAGGAAGGGGATGCCGTCGACCTCGACGCGGCCTGCGGGGAGCTCCTCGCCCGGGAACGTGTAGCCGGAGCCGTCGAAGTCGCCGCCGGGGGCGGAGGCGGTGTCGATGCCGTCGTTGTCGTAGAGGCCGTCGAGCGGGACGGGGACCGGGTCGGGGACGGGGACCCAGTGGGAGGATCCGGCCGGGTCGTCGGCCGGTTCGGCGGCATGCGCCTCGGGTGCGGTGGTGAGGGGCAGGGCGGCCGCTGCGGCGACTCCGGCGGCGGCCGTCAGGACCTGGCGTCTTGGACAGGGACTCATACTCATGAGCGGCTCCCGATTCATCCGATGTCTGATGATTGGGTGGGCCCAGGGGCCTGTCAATGGGGCGTGATCGCACGGGAGTTGACCCATTGATCGGATGACCTGCGAGTGAAGCCGCCCTGGCCGACCGGCGCCCCGCAAAAAGTCCAAGAAGAGCCGCCCGAATGTCCAAGAGCGAGTGCTCTCGACGCGGAGCCCGCGGCGGGGCAGAGTGCTCTGCGTACTCATGAGTAGTGCCACGTCACGCACCCCGAGGAGCGCCCGTGACCAGCTGGGTCGGCCGGACCGCCGCCGAGATCGCCGCCGCCGTACGCGACAAGCGGGCCACGCCCCGCGAGGTGGTGGCCGAGCACCTCGACCGGATCGAGCGGCTGGACGGCCGGGTCGGGGCGTTCCGGGTCGTGCGGGCCGAGGCGGCGCTCGCGGAGGCCGACGAGCTGGCCTCCCGTGACGATCTGGCCGAACTGCCGCTGGCCGGGGTGCCAGTGGCGGTCAAGGACAATCTCGCGGTCCGCGGTGAGTCCAACCGCGTGGGCTCCGCCGCGACACCGGACACGCCCGCCACCGACGATCACGTCACGGTGGCACGGCTGCGGGCGGCGGGCGCGGTGGTCGTGGGCCTGACGAACGTGCCCGAGCTGTGCATCTTCGGCACCACCGAAGGCGTCCACGGCACCGCCCGCAACCCCTGGGACCCGACCCGCACGGCGGGCGGCTCCTCGGGCGGCAGTGCGGCAGCGGTCGCCGCCGGTCTGGTGCCGATCGCCCTCGGCAACGACGGCATGGGCTCGCTGCGCATCCCGGCCGCCAACTGCGGCCTGGTCACCATCAAGCCGGGCCACGGGGTCGTCCCGGCGGGTATCAGCGACGGCGACTGGTTCGGCATGTCCGAGAACGGTCCGCTCGCCACGACGGTCGAGGACGCGCGCCTGATGCTGTCGGTGCTGGCGGACACCGAGACGGCGCCGCAGTCCGAACCCGCCATGCGCAAGATCGCCGTCTCGCTGCGCAGCCCCCTGGCCGGCGTCACCATCAGCGCGCCGTACACGACCGCGGCCCGCGACGCGGGCGGCGTTCTGATCAAGGCCGGCCACCAGGTCCGCCGCGCCGACCCGCCCTACCCGCTCTCCCTGAGCACGATGTCCCTGGCCCACTGGACCGCGGGCACGGCGGTGGACGCCCAGGGCCTGGACTCGCGCCTGCTCACCCGGCGCACCCGGGTGCACGCCACCATCGGCCGCCGCTTCCTGAGCAGGGTCCGCAACGGCGACAGCCGGGACCGGCTGCGCCGCCGGATGGAGCCGTTCTTCGCCGAGTACGACGTCCTGCTCACCCCCGCACTCGCCCGCCGCTCCCCCAGGTCGGTGGCCTGGCACGAGCGGGGCTGGCTGGCCAACATCCTCGTCAACACCAACTACTCGCCCCTGACCCCACCGTGGAACCTGACCGGCTGGCCCGCCATGTCCGTCCCCTTCGGCACCCTGCCCTCCGGCGCCCCCTGCGCCGTCCAGCTGGTGGGCCGCCCGGGCTCGGAGGCGATGCTCCTGGAGGTGGCACAGCAACTGGAGAAGCTGCATCCGTGGCAGCGGACGGCACCGCTGGACTAACGGTTATTGTTCCCCCGACCTTCAATCACGATCTTTCAACGGGGGATTGATCCGCATGGGCACCATTGTGTTCAACCTGACGACCGCGGCACTGATGGTGCTGATGTTCAAGAGCGGGCTGGCACTCGTCGGTGAGGACACCCTGCGCCGACGCCCGGTCCCGTGGGCGGCCGTCGCCCTCGCGGCGGTGGCGGTCGGCGGGGTGGTGCTCCAGCACAGCTGGTCCGGGGCGATGGACGCGCTCGACAGCGACCCGCGGAAAAGCGGCTGGTGGCGCGTGGTGACGGCGGTCTTCATGCAGAACGGCGGCTTCTTCGGCGCCGCGTGGAACATCGTCACCCTCGCGGCGCTGGCCGCGCTGGCCCAGTGGTTCTGGCGCGGCCCCCTCATGGTGGCCCTCTTCGCCGCGGGCATCCTGCTGCCCGAGCGGATCGACGCGCTGTTCGGCGAGAGCTCCCGCAGCACCGACCCGCGCAACTTCGCGGGCAGCTCCGGTGCGACGTACTTCCTCGCCGCCACCCTCGCCGCGGCCCTCCTGCTGACCACCACCGACACCAGGCAGCGCCTGCTCGCGCTGAGCGTGCCCGCGGCCGGCCTGGCGATGTGGCTGGCCCAGGACAACGGCCACGGCCTGGTCAGCGTCTACGGCTTCCTCCTCGGCGCGGCAGCCCTCCCCCTGGCCGGGTTCCTGCGCCGGCGCGCCGCACGGCCCGCGTCCGTGTCCGCGGCGCAGGCGGAGGCGTAGATCCGGGACGGTGGGCGCCGGGAAAATGGGGCTGAAGAGCGGCCCCCGCCCGTGCTTGCATGGATCGCATGATGTCCACCGACCGTCTGCTCGCCTTCGCGGCGCTGTCCTTCCTGCTGATCGTGATACCCGGGCCCAGTGTGCTGTTCGTGATCGGACGGGCGCTCGCGCAGGGGCGCCGGGCCGCGCTGACCACCGTGGTGGGCAACACGCTCGGCGCCTATCTGCTGGTGGTGGCGGTGGCGTTCGGCATCGGCTCCGTCGTGGAACGCTCGGTGCTCGTCTTCACCGTGCTCAAGCTGGCCGGCGCGGTCTACCTGGTGTACCTCGGTGTGAAGGCGTGGCGTGAACGCGGGTCGCTGCGGGCTGCGTTCGCGGGCGGCGAGGTGCCCGCGCACAGCGGACTGCGCACCTTCTGGGAGGGGTTCGCGGTCGGTATCACGAACCCGAAGACCATCGTGTTCTTCGCGGCCGTACTGCCGCAGTTCGTGGACCGCGACAGCGGACACGTCACGGTGCAGATGCTGCTGCTCGGGCTGGTCTTCAACGTGATCGCGCTGGCTTCCGACAGCGTGTGGGGCCTGATCGCCTCCACCGCCCGCGGCTGGTTCGCGCGCTCCCCGCGCCGGCTCTCCATGGTCGGCGGGGTCGGCGGCCTCACCATGATCGGCCTCGGGGTGACCGTGGCCGTGACGGGGCGCAAGGACTAGGGCCTACAGCGCCCGGTACATCACATGCAGCCCCACCCGCCCGTAGCGCGGATGCTCGTACGCCTCAGGGACCGTGCCCAGGATCTCGAAGCCCAGGGACGACCACAGCTGCACGGCCGGGTTCGTCTCGACGACGGCGTTGAAGACCATCGCCCGGTAGCCGTCGGACTTGGCGGCGGCCAGGACGTGTTCGGCGAGGACGCGGCCGATGCCGCGGCCTGCCCGGTCGGGGTCGACCATGAAGCCGGCGTTGGCGATGTCGGCCGCGGGGCCGCCGTAGTTGGGCGTGACGTATGCCGAGCCGACGACGGAGCCGTCCTCGTCCTCGACGACGTAGACATGCTTGGCCGGGTTCATCCACAGGGCCCGGGCCGCCTCCTCGGAGGTGGCCGGGTCCCAGGTGTAGGTCTCTCCTGCGGCGACGATCCGGTGCCAGAAAGGCCAGATCCGCGGCCAGTCCTCGGCCGCGGCTTCTCTGATCTGCATGGGCGTGAGTGTCGCACGCCCATGCAGCCGGCGATCGCGAAGGTCCTGCCGGGGTTCAGTCCACGCTGGGCAGGATGTGGGGCTCGGCGAGGTCGTCCTCGTAGCCTGCCAGGCGGATGGGGGCCGCGTGGGCCCAGACTTCCAGGCTGCCGAGTTCGTCCGACCGTCGGCCGGGGCGCTCCGTGCGTTCCTTGGGGCGCTGTTCGCGATTCGTCTTCTCCGGTGTCACCGCGCACTCCTTATGTGTCGGGTCACCCTCGGGGCGTGCCGGTGACTTTACGGTCCGGCGCCTGACGCCCGCTCGGGTGTGAGTCGAAAGCAGTTCGGACGCGGTGGCGCCGGTAACTCGTGTGAGAACAGGCCGTTGTCTGCCGGCTTGCCCCGGGACGGACGTGGGTGTGGGTTGGACCCGTTGGTGCTGTCCGTCCACTCCAGATTAACCAAATGAGCGGGCGTCCGCTCTATGGGGCTGAAAACTTGGGGTTACTGTCATAAGTCGTCCTGTTTCAGACCCCTCTCCTGTCACTCGTTCGGTCTACAGGCGTGCCGAAGGGGCAACACCCGTTCCATGCTGGGTGCGAGGACCTGTCCGGGAGGGGGATGTCATGGCGTCTGTCACCTTCGACCAGGCCACCCGGTGCTTCGCGTCGATGGAGCGGCCGGCCGTGGAATCGCTCGACCTCGAGATCGGGGACGGTGAGTTCATGGTCCTGCTCGGTCCTTCCGGTTGTGGAAAGTCGACCTGCCTGCGCATGCTCGCCGGACTTGAGGACGTCGACTCGGGTTCGATCCTCATCGGCGTCCGGGACGTGACCCATCTTCCGCCCAGGGACCGCGACATCGCGATGGTGTTCCAGGACTACGCCCTCTACCCGCATTTGTCGGCTGCCGACAACATCGGCTTCGCTCTGAGGATCGCCCGCATGTCCCGGGTGCGCGCCCGGCAGCGTGTCGAGTACGCCGCTTCCGTCCTCGACCTCGAGCAGTTCCTGGGCCGTCGGCCCAGGTCGCTGGCGGGCGGCGAGCAGCAGCGTGTCGCGACGGGGCGGGTGCTCGTGCGGGACCCGCGGGTTTATCTGATGGACGAGCCGTTGTCCAATCTCGACGCCCGGCTGCGGGCGCAGACCCGCATGCAGATCGTCCGGCTGCAGCACCATCTCGGCATCACCACGGTGTACGTCACCCACGACCAGGCCGAGGCGATGGCCGTGGGCGATCGCCTCGCCGTGCTCAAGGACGGTGTGCTGCAGCAGGTGGGCGCGCCGAAGGAGGTCTACGCGCACCCGGCCAGTACGTTCGTGGCCGGTTTCATCGGCTCGCCCGCGATGAACCTCTTCCGGCTGCCGCTGTCCTCGGCCGGGGCCCGGTTCGGCGCCCTCGACGTGCCGCTGCCCCGTGGCACGTTGCGCGCGGCCGCAGCCGGGGGCACCGACGAGATCGTGCTCGGCGTCCGGCCTGAGAGCTTCGCGTTCCTCTCGCCGGAGGACCGGGAGACGCCGGGACTGGACCTCGTGGTGGAGAGGGTCGAGGACACCGGCGCCGTCGTCCACCTCCATACGACGGCGTGGTCCGGCGAGGGGCTCGCCCGCATCGTCGTCCGGCTCCCGGGACGCCCCACGTACGGTGCGGGGGCCACTCTTCGGGTGGCGGTCCGCGCGGACGGCGTGCACTGCTTCTCGGCCGTGACGGGGCTGCGGCTTCCCGAGGACGCGGATGCCTCACCGGCGACGTGAGGTCACGGAGCGCGGTGAACTGGCCACGCAGTTCAAGTCCCGTTGGCCGAATCGCAAGGCGGCCATGATCTGCTGACGGGACGGCAACGGCTTGTCCGGCGGAAGGACTGGCGCATGGAGCTGCGCAGTGTCGAGGAGCTGATGGATCTGCTGTACGCCTGCCGGGGCTCGTGGGACGCCCCGGGACTGCGAAGTCGCCGGGTCGATCTGCACCAGCACGCGCTGCAGACCGCCGCACTGCTGCGGCGCCGCCGCCCCGCCGACAAGGAGCTCCAGGTCGCGGGCCTGGTCCACGCCATCGGTCCGCTGCTGCGGCCGGGCGACGAGAGCGCCCACCCGGACTGCGCGGCCGACGCGGTGCGGGGCCTGCTCGGCGAGCGGGTCGCCCGGCTGGTGCGCGAGCACCATCGCGGCGAGCTGCCCGCCGACGATGATCTGCTGCGCCTGCGCCAGGCGGACGAGGAGGGCACAAGCGCCGGCTTCGACGCGGGGGTGCTGGAGGACTGGCGCACGGTGCTGGAGCTGGTCGCCGCACGCAACTCCCGTCTCGGGGCTGTCGACTGACGGTCCGTCATGAGACCGTACGGTGATGACGTCGTCGTACGCACCAAAGGGGCACGGAGTCGACGGGTACGGACTCGAGGGCAGGGCTGCCGTCGTCACCGGGGCGACCCGCGGGATCGGACGTGCCGTCGCCGGGCGGCTGGCCGCGGCGGGGGCGCTGGTGTGCGTGACCGCGCGGGACGTGGACGAGGTGCGCTCCACTGCCGACGAGCTGGGCGGCATCGGGGTGAGCGGCAGCGTCGCGGATCCGGATCATCTGCGGGAGGTCACGGATCGGGCCCTGAGCGCGTTCGGCCGGATCGACGTCGTGGTCAACAACGCGGCGACGAACCAGCCGTACGGACCGCTCATGGAGGCCGATCCCGATGCCTGGCGGGAGGCGTTCGCCGTGAACGTCGAGGCGCCGCTCAGGCTGGTGCAGTGGGCGTGGCGGGCCTGGATGCGCGAGCACGGGGGCTCGGTCGTCAACGTCTGCACGGAGGGTGCCGGGCATGTCGGGCCGAACGTGGGCGCCTACGGCACGAGCAAGGCGGCCCTGCTGCATCTGACGCAGCAGCTCGCCGGGGAGCTGGCGCCGAAGGTGCGGGTCAACTCCGTCTCCCCCGGGCTGGTGCGCACCGAGATGGCGCGGTTCGTGTGGGAGCCGGGCGGGCAGGAGCTGGCCGCCGGCCTGCCGCTGGGGCGCATCGGTGAGCCGGAGGACATCGCACGGGCCGTGGTGTGGCTGGCCTCGGACGCGGCGCAGTGGATCACCGGCGCGGATCTGCTGGTGGACGGGGGCACACGCGTCAGGACGGCGCACTCCGCGCGGGAGTACGCCGTCCACGACTTGCTTCGCTCATACGCACCACCTCGCTCGTGACGGTGGCTGTGGCTCCCTCACGGGAACAGTGCGATCCCCATGAGGATCAGCAGGATGATTCCGGCGACGAGTGCGACCGTGGCCCACGTGCCGCGGTGCTTCACCGGACTCGTGCCCCCGCCGCCGCGTGGCCGGTCCTCCGGCAGTACGGCGTGGTCGGGGCGGTCGCTGCCGTAGAACTGTTCGTCGGTCGGATAGCGGTTGCGCGGGTCGTGCTGCGCTCGCGGATCAATGCCGTGTGGACTGCCCATGGTCACTCCCTGGCGCGGTTGTCACCAGGGTCCGGGTTCCCCACGGGCTCCGGGCCACACATCACGGCCGGTGGTTCACCACTTGCCGGGCGCGTAGTCCTTCAGGAAGACGCCGTACAGGTCCTCGCCCTGCTCGCCGCGCACAATCGGATCGTAAACCCGTGCGGCCCCGTCGACCAGGTCGAGCGGCGCATGGAAGCCCTCCTCCGCCAGACGCAGCTTGTCGTAGTGGGGGCGCTCGTCGGTGATCCAGCCGGTGTCGACGGAGGTCATCAGGATGCCGTCGGTCTGGAACATCTCCTGGCCACTGGTCCGAGTCACCATGTTCATGGCGGCCTTGGCGGCGTTGGTGTTGGGGTGGCCCGCGCCCTTGTAGCCGCGGCCGAAGACGCCCTCCATCGCGGAGACGTTCACGACGTACGCGCGTCCGCTGGTCGCCTTCCTGGCGGCGTCCGCCATGACCGGGCGGAGCTTGCTGATCAGGATGAACGGCGCCGTGTAGTTGCACAGCTGGGTCTCGAGGAGCTCGACCGGGGAGATCTGCTCGATGGTCTGCACCCAGGTGTTGGTGTCGACGACGTCGGGGACCAGGCCGCCCGCGTCGATGGCGGTGCCGTCGAGGTGCCGGGCGACGCTGGCGTTGCCCGCGACCAGGGCGAG
Organism: Streptomyces sp. TLI_185; assembly: GCF_003814765.1. NCBI lineage: Bacteria > Bacillati > Actinomycetota > Actinomycetes > Kitasatosporales > Streptomycetaceae > Streptomyces > Streptomyces sp. TLI_185. The sequence continues at coordinate 9,114,917 of NZ_RKRB01000001.1, read as the reverse complement.
GTCGGCGACCTGCTGGGCGTCGAGTCCGCTGATGCCGGCGGGCAGCGCGGCCAGGCCGTCGACCGCACCGGAGCCGAAGGCGCCGATGACGTGGTGGACGGGCAGCTCCCCGGCGGGCAGCGGGGCGCTCTCGCCGTCGACCAGGGCGGCGTAGGCGGAGGGCAGGCGGCGCACGGTCTGCGTCGCGTTGTTGACGAGGATGTCGAGCGGGCCCGCCTCGGCGACCTGGTCGGCGAGGGCCACGGCCTGGGCCGGGTCGCGTAGGTCGATGCCGACGACCTCCAGGCGGTGCATCCAGTCCGCGGAGTCGTCCATGGCCTTGAAGCGGCGGATGGCGTCCTTGGGGAAGCGCGTGGTGATGGTGGTGTGCGCGCCGTCGCGCAGCAGCCTGAGCGCGATGTACATGCCGATCTTGGCGCGGCCGCCGGTGAGCAGGGCGCGCTTGCCGGTGAGGTCGGCGCGGGCGTCGCGCTTGTCGCGGTTCAGGCCGGCGCAGTCGGGACAGAGCTGGTGGTAGAAGTAGTCGACTTCCACGTACCGGGTCTTGCAGGTGTAGCAGGAGCGGGGGCGCTGGAGTATCCCCGCGATCTTGCCCTGCTCCGTCGCCGACGACGGCAGGATGCCCTCGGTCTCGTCGTCGATGCGCTGGGCTGAGCCGGTCGCCGTGGCCTCCGTGACCGCCTTGTCGTGGGCGGTCTTGGCGGCCCGGCGCTCCTGGCGGCGGCGCTGCTTGACCGTGCGGTAGATGCCCGCGGTGGCCCGGCGCACGGCGATCGCGTCGGGGTGGTCGACCTCCAGCTTGTCGAGTTCCTCCAGCACGCTGAGGCAGACGGCGAGCCGCTCCGGATCGATGCCGGGGCCGTACACGACCTCGTCACCGGGCTCGTACACGACCTCGTCCGTGATCGCCGAGCCTTCGTCTGTCACCGTCATCGCGCTGCCGTTTCCCTGATCACCCGCGCGGCGCTCCGACCGCGTCCGCTTTCGAACGGGGAATTGTACGGAGCGCCGGGCCGGTCCTCCAAAATCCGGGCGAGAGAGCCCGACAAGGAGGTCAGGAGCCGCAGGCGGTGATGAGCGTCTCGACCTCCTCGGCGAGGGCGGCGGCCAGCCGGTCCAGGTCGGGTACGGCCTTGGCGTCGGCGACGAGGCCGTAGTGGACGTGTCCGCGGTAGGTCGAGACGGCCACCGCCAGGGACTGGCCGCGGGCCAGCGGCGCGAACGGGAAGACCTGCGTGACCGGGTTGCCGCCGAGCTTCAGGCCGAGGCTGGGCAGCGGCACGCTGGTGACCAGGATGTCGAACCACAACCGGGCGGCCTGGCTGACCAGCGGTCCGCCCAGCCGGTGGCCGAGCGCAGGCACATGGTCGGCGAGCAGGGCGACGGCGCCCGCGCCCCGGTTGGGGCCGGCGTCCTTGTTGCGGTCCATGGCGGAGCGGACCGTGTCGAGGCGGCCGAGCGGGTCGGGGTCGTCGACGGGAAGCCGTATCACGTAGCCGGAGAGCCGGTTGCCCTGTGGGCTGGCGCTCCGCGGGCGGCGCTTGGAGACGGGGATCAGGGCGCGCGGCCGCACGCCGTCGCTGCCGTCGCCGCGCTCGTCGAGCCAGCGGCGCAGGGCGCCCGCCACCACGGCGATCAGGACGTCGTTGACGGTGCCGCCCTGGGCCTTGCGCACGCGGTGCACGTCGTCGAGGTCGAGGACCACGCCGGCGGTGCGGCGGGTGCCGGTGGCCTCTGCGGTGAACGCGGTCGAGGAGCGCACCCCCAGGCTGGACACGGCCAGCGAGGCGCCGATGTCGAGGGCGCGCCCCACGTCGGACAGGGTGCCCCTGACCAGCCCGGGCAGCTTGCGCACGTCGGGCAGCAGCCCGGGCCTGGGCTCCTCGGGGCGGGGCTTGCGCTCCGGCATGTCCATCGGGTCCAGGATGGCGGCGGCCAGGGTCAGCGCGCGCAGACCGTCGGCCAGGGCGTGGTGGAACTTGAACAGCACGGCGAAGGACAAGCCGTCCTCCCCCGGCAGCACATGCGCCTCCCACGGCGGCCGGCCACGCTCCAGCGACCGCTCCATGAGCCGGCCGGCCTCGGCGTGGAAGTCCGCGGTCGGGGCGTGCAGCCGCACATGGTGGAGCGGGTCGAAGCCGGGGTCGGGCTCACGGGTGGCACTGCCGAAGGACAGCGGCCGCAGCGCGGACGGCTGCCATATGTCCCGGATACGCATCCGCAGTCCGGGTACGGCCGCGGCCCGCGCGGCGAGCAGGTCGGCGGCGTGGGCGCCCGCGGTGGGCGAGTGCGCCGAGAAGATCCCCAGCGCGCCGAGGTGCATGGGGTGTTCGGCGGACTCGATGTTCCAGAACGCCAGGTCGAGAGGAGCGAGCAGGTCAGAAGTCAATTGCTTGCCTCGCGTCGACGAAGGGTGAGCCAGCAGTCAACCCCCCCTTGGCGATTACGGTCAAGTACGATCAAGCTACGCACAGTTAACAGCAGATTAAGTCCCGCCTCTCCGTGAGAGGCGGGACTCAAGAGACACCTGAGGTCACTTCAGTGCAGGTGGCGCCGCCTGGGCCGATGTTCCCCACTCAGACGGGCGCGGGCCGACCGTGAAGTCGAGCGAGCGCAGGGAGCGCAGCGAACCGGTCGTCAGGTATGTCCGGTCGTAGGCCACCCCGTCCGTCCGGGCCGACTGGATGTACCGCTCGGCGGTCGAGGTGCCCCGCGCGGTGATCGTCAGGGCACCCCGCGGGAAGTAGCGGCGGTCCAGCGTCAGGTCGACGCGGTCGAACACCGGCGTGGACAGCCCCCAGGTGTCGTAGCCGGGCTGCACCGGGAAGATCCCGATCGACGACAGCACGTTCCAGGCGGACATCGTGCCGAGGTCGTCGTTGCCGGTCATGCCGGTCGGCGCGTCCGTGAACAGGGTCAGCGCCGCGTGCACCACGTCGGTCGTCTTCCACGGCTCGCCGGTCGACAGATAGGTGTACGGGGCGATGAGGTCGGGCTCGTTCTGCGGGTTGTACTTGTCGGCGTTGTAGTAGTCGTACGGGCCGTTGACCCACACCTCGCGGGCCGTCTTCGCCGGGTCGGCCAGCAGCCGGTCGTAGGCGAAGAAGGAGTCGAGCCGGTCGTTCGCGGCCTGCTCGCCGCCGATCAGGGAGACCATGCCCGGCAGGTCCTGCGGCACCAGCCACTGGTACTGCCAGGACGTGCCCTCGTGGAAGCCCTCGCTCTGCGCCGGGTCGACCGGCCCGGTGAAGGCACCGGAGGCGTCGCGGGCGCGGAAGAAGCCGGTCGAGGGGTCGAAGAGGTGGCGGTAGCTCTGCGCGCGGGCGGCATACCGGTCGGCGTCCGCCGTATGCCCGAGCTGGCGGGCCATCTGGGCGAGCATCGCATCCGACAGGGCGTACTCCAGGGTCGCCGAGGCGCCGTGGTCGTAGTCCGAGTCGCCCGGCTTCGCATGCGGGCGGCCCTTGATGTACGGCGCGAAGCCCGCCGCGATGTACTCCTTGTCGGCCTCGCGGCCCACCGCCGGCGAGTCCGCGGGCGGCGTCCCGTCGGCGTTCTCCCTCAGAGCCCGGTAGGCCCGCTCCTCGTAGCCCGTGAGCAGGCCCTGCTGGTAGGCGTTGGTGAGGAACGGGGTGACCGGGTCGCCGGTCATGATGTTCGTCTCGACGGTGCCGTAGCCCCACTTCGGCAGCCAGCCGCTCTCCTCGGAGATCTTGATCACCGAGATCGCCATGTCGCGGGCCTCGCGGGGCGCGAGCAGGGACAGCAGCTGGGACTGGGTGCGGTAGGTGTCCCACAGGGACCAGTTCTGGTAGTAGGTGAAGCCGTCGGTGCGGTGGATCTTCTGGTCCCAGCCGGTGTAGCGGCCGTCGGCGTCGCTGCCTATGTTCGGCGCCAGGAACGAGCGGTACAGCGACGAGTAGAAGGTCCGCCGCAGGCCGTCGTCACCGCCCTTGGCGCGCACGTCGTCGAGGCGGTCCTCCCACGCCTGCTGCGCCTGGTGACGTACGGCGTCGAAGGAACGCCCGCCCTCCGCACGGAGGTTGACCGCAGCGCCGTGCGCGTCGACGTAGGACAGCGCGGTGGTCGCCTCGACGGTGCGGTCCTTGGTGGTGTCGAAGCGGACGTACGCGCCGTCGCGCCCGCTCTTCGAACCGGAGGTCACCGTGGAACCGTCCCAGGTGCCGTAGGCGGTGAAGGGCCGGTCGAAGCGAGTGATCGTGTAGACGGTGTAGGGCTTGGTGTCCTGGCAGAAGCCGCGGCCGGTGACGGCGGTGCGCACGGTGCGGCTGTCGAGGACCTCGACCCTGGTGGAGACCGTGGAGTGCAGGGACTGGGCCGCGTTCAGCAGGACGTTGGCCTTGTCGGTGGCCGGGAAGGTGTAGCGCTGCACGCCGGTGCGCGCGGTGGCGGAGAGCTCGGCCTCGATGCCGGTCTTCAGGCCGACCCGGTAGTAGCCGGGGCTCGCGGCCTCGTCGTCGTGGCTGAACTCGGCTGCGTACTTGGCGTAGTCCGTCTGTGTGACGTCGCCGGTGGTGGGCAGCACGGGCAGATCTCCGCCGAGCCCGCAGCCCACGCCCGACAGATGGACCAGGGAGAAGCCGCGGATGTGGTTCTGGGAGTAGTCGTAGCCGGTGTTGTGGCCGGTGTCCGGGGAGAGCTGCACCATGCCGAAGGGCACGGCGGCGCCGGGATAGGTGTTGCCCTCGTTCTCGGTTCCGATGAACGGGTTGACGAGATCGGTGAGTCGACCGTCGTTCGGCTCGGTGGCCCGGGCAGTGGCAGGTGCGGCGAACAGCGCGGACGCTGCCAGCGCACCTGCCGTGCACAGGCGCAGGCGCCGGGTCCATCTCATGTCGGAAGTCCTCCGGGGTTCAGGGGGTCGGGCAGCCTGCGGGAGTCGCCTGGGAAGCGTCGCGGATCAGGGCCTTCTGGGATGTGCGCACACGCTGGACGTCCGGCTTGAGCACCTTGCGGTCGTACGTCAGCAGGCCGTTCAACTCGCCCTCGACGTCCGAGATCTGGGTGTAGACCGCGCCGTTGCTCCCTTTGCAGGCCAGGGCGCGTACTTCGGCGAGCCTGGCCAGGTAGTCGTCGGTGTAGGCCGCCGGGTCGACGTCCACGTACGACTGCTGCACGGACCAGGCGTGTCCCGGCACCGCGAGGCCGAGGCCGCCGTACTCGCCGCTGACCAGGGCGCGCCGGCCGTCCGGATGCGGGGGTAGGGCGGGGCTGGGGTAGCCGTGCTCGTCCATGACGTCGCCGGTGCCGCCGTCGGCCCCGAGGTTGAGCCCGGACATGGAGTTGACCAGCCGGGTCGGGTCCCAGGCCCCCGCCTGGTCGGCGATGCGGGCCTCGTCGTACTGGCCCCAGCCCTCGTTGAAGGTGACCCACATGACGACCGACGGGCTGCTGATGTGCTCGTCGATCATCTGCTTCATCTCCCGCTCGTACTCGGCTCGGGCCTCGGCGCTCGGATTCACCCCGGCGGTCATCGCCGGCATGTCCTGCCACACCAGGAGGCCCAGGCGGTCGGCCCAGTAGAACCAGCGGTCGGGCTCGACCTTGATGTGCTTGCGCACGGCGTTGAAGCCCAGCTGCTTGTGGACCTTCAGGTCGTACGCGAGGGCCTCGTCGGTCGGTGCGGTGTACAGGCCGTCGGGCCAGAAGCCCTGGTCGAGGGTGGCCATCATGAAGACCGGTTTGCCGTTGAGGAGGGTGCGCGGGACGCCGTTCACCTTCTCGACGGCGATCGAGCGCATGCCGAAGTAGCTGCCGACGCGGTCGGCGCCGACAGTGACCTTCAGGTCGTAGAGGAACGGGTCGTCGGGCGACCACAGGTGCGGGTCGTGGATGGTCAGGGTGAGGGGACCGCCGGTTCGGCCGCGGGCCGTGGCGACCTTGCGGTGTCCCTCGTATGCGGTCGCCGTGATCGGTACGCCGTCGCGAACTCCCTTTGCAGCGACGGTGAGTTGGTTCTTGGTGACGTCGGGGGTCAGCTTGAGGGAGTCGACATGCTCGCTCGCCACCGGCTCCATCCACACCGTCTGCCAGATGCCCGAGGTCGGCGTGTACCAGATGCCGCTCGGGTCCAGGCGCTGCTTGCCGAGCGGCGGATTCTCGCCGGTGGTCGCATCGGTGGGGTCGTAGACGCCGACGATCAGTTCCTGGGTGCGGCCGGGTCTGAGGGCGTCGGTGATGTCGGCGCCGAACTTGTCGTATCCGCCCTGGTGTTGGGCCACCTTGGTGCCGTTGACGTACACCTCGGCCCGCCAGTCGAGGGCACCGAAGTTGAGCCGCAGCCGTTTGCCGGAGCCGATGTTCCAGTCGGCGGGGACGGTGAAGGTGCGGCGGTACCACATGCGGTCCTCGTGCCGCTCCAGGCCGGAGAGCTGGGACTCCACGGGGTACGGGACGAGGATGCGCTCGGCGAGTGTCCTGCCGACGGGCGGCCGCTCCCCGGCCGTGGCGGCGGCGAACTGCCAGCGGCCGTTGAGGTTGCGCCAGGCGGGGCGGGTCAGCTGCGGGCGCGGGTATTCGGGAAGGGCGTTGTCCGGGCCCACCTGGTCGGCCCATTGCGTGCGCAGCTCGTACGTGGAGTGGTTGGGGCCGCTGCTCCAGAACGCTTTGACAACGTTGCCGTCGGCGGTGGTGAGGCCGCCGTTTCCGTCGTAGCGGACGTCGGCGGTGCCGCGTGCGGTGCCGGTCTTGTTGCCTACGACGGGTTCCTTCAGGGCGACGAGCAGCGCCCTCGGGTCGGCGGGGTCCGGCTGGGCGGCTGCCAGGGGCCACTTGGCGCCGCCGATCACCGCTTCGAGGTGGTCGGCCAGGCCGGCCGGGGGCGCGGCGAGGCGCTGGGGGAAGTCGAGCTTGAGGGTGCGGCCGGCGCCGGTGACCGTCGCGGCGGTGGCGCCCTCGTAGGCCCATCCGTCGGGGAGGCGGAACGCGGACTGCGGGACGGCCTCCTTGCTGCCGCCGGGCTCGGTCCAGCGCAGGTGGAGGTTGGAGCCGCCGTAGTGCTCGAAGTACTCGACCTTGATGTCGTAGGCCCTGCCGGCGGTCAACTCGACGGGGTCACCGGTCTGTTCGCGGTCCCAGTCGTCCACCCAGTGGTCGACGACGATCTTTCCGTCGATCCACAGCCGGAAGCCGTTGTCGCCCGTGATCGAGAAGGTGTGGGGGCCGCTCCTCTCCGGGACGATCTTTCCGGTCCAGCGGACGCTGACGTCGTCCGACTGCCCGGTGGTGAAGGCGAGGCGTGGCTCGAGGTTGCCGAAGTCGAGGTTCGGGTCGAATCCGGTGGCCTTGAGCCGGTCGAAGTCGAAGGCGCCGGGGGCGGACTGGGTGTAGTACTCCCCCTTCAGGCCATGGATCTCCACGGGGTCGTCGGCCGCGGCGGTCACGGTGGGGGTGGCGGCGAGTGCGGTGGCGCCGAGCAGCACGGCGAGCAGTAAGGCAAGTCTGTCTCTGAGGCGGCGGAAGTGCACGGAACCTCCCATAACAACGTTGTCATGGACAGCAGTTGGCATGACAACACGGATTCCGGATTCCGTCCAGGGACATGACAAGCCACGGCACCGGATGCCGTTCGCCTTGCGACCGCGGAGGATGGAAGCAGGAGCCCGACTCGGCAGAGAGAAGGCGACGAGGATGCCGAAGGTTTCCAGGGACACGGCCACCCAGGGCGGCGACTTCGGTCCGGTCGTCGACCGCGGCGAGGAGTTGGACGACTACAGGATCGACTTCCTGACGTTCCGCGCGGACGTCGACCACGGGCCGCTGCTCAAGGGACTGCCCGACGACCGGTGCCAGTGCCCGCACTGGGGCTATGTCTTCAAGGGCGAGCTCACCTTCCACTACGCGGATCACGACGAGGTGTACCGCCCGGGCGACGCGTTCTACGCCCCGCCCGGCCATGTGCCCGTTCACACGGAGCCCGGCAGTGAGTATCTGCAGATCAGCCCCAAGGACGAGCTTCGCCCGACCAGCGAGGCGATCATGAAGAACTTCCAGTCGATGCGGCCGCCTGGCTGAACCTGCCGGCACCTACGTGACCAGCTGTCCCTTCCCGAGCGCGATCACTCCGCCCTTGGAGACGGTGTACAGCTCCGCGTCCCGCTCCGGGTTGACGCCGATCGTCGCGCCCGGCGGTACCTCGACGTTCTTGTCCAGCACCGCCCCGCGCACGACCGCGCCCCGCCCAATGTGGACGTTGTCGTGCAGCACCGAGCCCTGGACCACCGCCCCCGGGTCGACCCTGACTCCCGGCGACAGGATCGAGCGGGTGACCTGGCCCCGGATGAGACAGCCGGCGCTGATGATGGACTCGCTGGCCATGCCGCCCGCGTTGAAACGGGCCGGGGAGAGCTGGTACGAGTGCGTGTAGATGGGCCACTGGCGGTTGTACAGGTTGAAGGCGGGGCGCTCGGCGATCAGGTCCATGTGGGCGTCGTAGTACGCGTCCAGTGTGCCGACGTCGCGCCAGTAGCCGCGGTCGCGGTTGGTCTCGCCGGGCACGTGGTTGGCACTGAAGTCGTACAGCTGGGCCTCGCCGCGGTCGGTGAGCTGAGGCAGGATCGAGCCGCCCATGTCGTGCACGGAGTTCTCGTCGTCGGCGTCCCGCTGCAGCGCCTCGATCAGCGCCTTGGTGGTGAAGATGTAGTTGCCCATGGAGGCGAAGATCGTCTCCGGATCGTCCGCCAGGCCGGGCGGGTCGACGGGCTTCTCCAGGAAGCGCTCGACCGTCAGGCCGTCCGAGCCCGGGGTGATCACACCGAACTGCGAGGACTCGGCACGCGGGACCCGGATGCCCGCGACCGTGACGCCCGCGCCGCTCTCGATGTGCTGGGCGAGCATCTGCCGCGGGTCCATGCGGTAGACGTGGTCGGCACCGAACACCACGACGTACTCGGGGCTTTCGTCGTGCACGAGGTTCAGCGACTGCAGCAGCGCGTCGGCGCTGCCCAGGTACCAGCGCGGGCCGAGCCGCTGCTGGGCGGGGACCGGGGTGACGTAGTTGCCGAGCAGGCTCGACATCCGCCAGGTGGTGGTGATGTGCCGGTCCAGCGAGTGCGACTTGTACTGCGTCAGCACACAGATGCGCAGGATGTCGCCGTTGACGAGGTTGGACAGGACGAAGTCGACTAGGCGGTACGTACCGCCGAAGGTGACCGCTGGTTTCGCGCGGTCCGTGGTCAGGGGCATGAGGCGTTTGCCTTCTCCGCCCGCCAGTACGATCCCGAGCACCGAAGGTCCGCCACGACGCATGGCCGCTCCCCTCACCGTGGTTGATCCATCCCTGCCCCTGCCCAGGGCGGAGTAAGCCTGTTCGAGGAAGTCCCCTCCGTTCTATTCCTGCTTGAGGATCTCCTCGTAAAGCCGGACCGTACGGCGGGCGACGGCATCCCAGCCGAACTCCCCCACCGCGCGCTCACGCCCCGCCTCGCCCATCCGCCGCGCCGCCTCCAGGTCTCCGATCACCTGGTCCAGCGCCCGCGCGAGGCCCGTCTCGAAGTCGTCGTCCACGTCGACGAGCAGGCCGGTCTTGCCGTCGTCCACCACCTCGGGGATGCCGCCGACCCGGGAGGCCACGACGGGTGTCCCGCAGGCCATCGCCTCGAGGTTGACGATACCGAGGGGTTCGTACACCGACGGGCAGACGAACGCGGCAGCGTGAGTGAGGAGTTGGATCACCTCGGGGCGCGGCAGCATCTGCGGGATCCAGTGCACGTGCTCGCGGACGCGGCTGAGGTCCTGGTAGAGGTCGCGGAACTCCCGGTCGATCTCCGGGGTGTCGGGCGCCCCGGCACACAGCACGACCTGCACGCCCGGGTCGATGTCCCGCACCGCGCGCAGCAGATGGGGCACCCCCTTCTGGCGGGTGATACGGCCGACGAACAGGATGTAGGGGCGGCCGGTGTCCAGGCCGATGCGGTCGAGGACGTCGGTGCCGTGGTCGGGCCGGTAGAGCACGGTGTCGATGCCGTTGTGCACGACCTGCACCTTGGCCGCATCGAGCATCGGGTAGCAGGTCAGGATGTCCTCGCGCATCGCGCCGGAGACGGCGATCACGGCGTCGGCGTTCTCGATCGCGGTGCGCTCGGCCCAGCTCGAGAGGGCGTATCCGCCGCCGAGTTGCTCTGCCTTCCAGGGGCGCAGCGGCTCCAGCGAGTGCGCGGTCATCACATGCGGCATGCCGTACAGCAGCTTGCCGAAGTGGCCGGCGAGGTTGGCGTACCAGGTGTGGGAGTGGACCAGTTCGCGGCCTTCGAGGCCGGCGGCCATCGCGAGGTCCACGGAGAAGGTGCGCAGCGCATCGTTGGCGGTGTCCAGGGCGGCCCAGGAGCGGTGGCGCACCACACCCACCCCACGACCCTCGCCCCAGCAGTGCACCTCGAGGTCGACCAGGGAGCCCAACTCCCGGGCGAGGAACTCGACATGGACGCCTGCGCCGCCGTACACGTCCGGGGGGTATTCCCGGGTCAGCAGTCCGACTCGCACCCGCAACCCCCAGCTCTCGGCGACCGGTTCCCTCATGGTCACCCAGATGCGCCGCGCGCGGAAGAGCACGGCGGTCGTGTGAAGCAACAGTCACCGCACACGCCCCCGCCGGGCACACGGTAGTAGAGGCAGCAGCTGCGGCGCCGGAAGGCGGTGCCGGTGAGGGTGCCGGTGTCCGACAGGAGGGGGTGGGCGAACAGTTCTGCGGTGAGGTCACGGATGCGGGCAGCGGCCTCGGTACGGCCGTGCAGGGCGGCCCATTGGTCCAGTTGCCGGGCGGCTCCCGCCAGCGCGGAGGCCGCGTTGCCCCACAGCAGACCGGGGGCGATCCGGTGGTGCGTCCGCAGGGCCGTCACCAGCGGGGCGAGGTGGCCGTGCAGGACGACGTCCACCAGGGTCGCGGAGTCCGCGGGCAGCGGGCGGACCTCCGTCAGCCACAGGTCGTCGGGGGCGGAGGCGTCGGGGTCCCAGTGCAGCAGCCCGGGATCCAGGTCGGGCACACGGCCGTACAGTGCGGCACAGCCGAGCGCCACCGACCACAGCCGTGCCGCCAGCCCCTGCTGGGCCACGGAGGCCGCGATCCGCGACTCGGGGGCGCGGAGAACATGCGCCACCTTTTCGACCCGGAAAGTAATAGCATTTCCGTACACATCGGAAGACCGGTTCTCGTACGCGTGGGCGAGCGTCGGCAGTGGCGTGCGTGGCGCTCCGCCCGTCCGCAGTACGAAAAAGCCGCCGAGCGGTCCGAGGGCGGCGAGATCCTGATCGAGGTCCACGAAGAGCAGTAGTACCAAGGGCCCTAGGGGTTCCCACTGGGGGGTGTCCACCCCGTGTCGCCCACCCTGGGGAGGACGGCGCCCGATTCGTACTCCATCGGCAGTAGGACCCATTGCCTGCTCTGGGACGACGACGGGAACAGATCGACAAGGCATCGTGTTGCCCATGAAGGCCGACCGTTCGTCGCGCAGGGCTCAGCGCCCCCGCCACACGCAGAGGAGCAACTCATGAGTGCCCTCGCGTTGTCCGTTCTCCTCTCACTCGTCTCCGCCGTCGCCTACGCCGGCGGGGCGATCGTGCAGGAGTACGTGGCGGTGTCCTCGCCCGTTCAGGAGTACGCGCCGCTGCGCCGGCCGACGTGGTGGGCCGCGGTGGCACTCAACGGCCTCGGCGGACTGCTGCACGTCGTGGCGCTGGCCTACGGCCCGCTGAGCCTGGTGCAGCCGCTGGGCGCACTGACCATCGTGTTCGCGCTGCCCATGGCGGCGCTGTTCGTGGGCCGCAAGGCCGGCGCGACCGCCTGGCGGGGCGCGATCATGGCGACCGTGGGCCTGGCCGGTCTGCTGGCCCTGGTCGGCACCTCCGACGCGCAGTCCCTGGACACGGCGCAGCGGATCGCCGTCGCCGTGGTGTCCGGCAGCGTCGTCGTGGCCCTGATGATCGCGGGCCGGGCCGCCCACCGGCACCCGGCGGTGCGCAGCATGCTGCTCGCCACCGCGTCCGGCATCGCCTTCGGCATGTCCTCGGTGTTCACGAAGACCGTCGCGGTCGACTGGACCGCCGGGGTCTCAGCGGCCGACGTCCCCTCCCTGGCCGTGATCGGCGTCTTCGCCACGGCCGGCATGCTGGTCTCCCAGGCCTCCTACCGGGGCGCCGGGCTCGCGGCCCCGCTGGCCACCCTGACCGTCGTGAACCCGGTGGTGGCGGCCGCGGTCGGCATCACGATGTTCGGCGAAACCTTCCGCTACGGCAGCACGGGCACCGCGCTCGCCCTGAGCTGCGGCGTGGTCGCGGCCGGCGGCCTGATCCTGCTGACCACGGAGCGCATCGCCGGCACCACCGCCGCCGAGACCGCGCCGGAGCCGGCCGAGACCGTCACCGAGCCGATCCCCCTCACGGAATCCGTCGAGGAACTGCTGCTCGCCGCGATCCCCGAGCAGCCGGTGGCGGCACCCCGCGAGGAGATCCTCGTCCCCGCCCAGGTCGGCCCCACCGTCCTGGCGGTCGCCTACGACGAGGACGACGAGCTGCCCCCGGACCCGGCCCGCTACCGCTTCTACGGCCCCTTCTACGGCGGCTCGTACATCCCGTCGCCGGACGTCGACCGGCACCGGGTACGCGTCAAATCCTGACGCCACCGGCCCTGAGATACGCGACAGGGTCGATGTCGGAACCGAAACCGGGCCCTGTCCGCACCTCGAAGTGCAGATGCGGGCCCGTTGCGTTGCCCGTCGCCCCGGAGCGGCCGATGCGCTGCCCGCCCCCCACGCCCTGCCCGGCCTTCACGGAGATCGCCGAGAGGTGGCCGTACTGGCTGTAGCGGCCGTCGGCGTGCCGGATCACCACCTGGTAGCCGTAGGAGCCGCCCCAGCCGGCGGAGACGACGCGGCCCGCGGCGACCGCCTTCACGGTCGTGCCGGTGGGCACGGGGAAGTCGACGCCGGTGTGGTAGCCCTTCGACCAGGAGGAGCCGGCCACGCGGTACGGGGTGCCGATCGGGCCGCTCACCGGAGCGACGAGGGAGTGGCCGGTCGTGGCCTTCTCCTCGGTGGCCGAAGAGGCCTGCTCCGTCGAGGGCCTGGAGCCGGCGTGGTGCGTGGCGGGGGCCTTCGCCCGCAGGTTCAGCCGCTGCCCCGGGAGGATCAGGTCGGGGTCGGCACCGATGGTCTTCCGGTTCGCGGAGTACAGCCGGTGCCAGCCGCCCCGGACGTGCTCGGTCTCGGCGATCCGGGAGAGGGAGTCACCGCGGACCACGGTGTACATCTCGGCCGTACCGGCCCGGGACTGGGGCGTGGAGTGCGGCTTCACGTCCTCGACTGAGGTCTTCGCGGGGGTCTTCTTGGCGGCGGAGGCCGGGTGGACGTCCGGGGTGGCGCCGTCCCGCCTCAGCCCCGCCTTCTGCGAACACACCGGCCAGGCACGCGGCCCCTGCCCCTGAAGGACCTTCTCCGCAACGGCGATCTGCTGGTCCTTGGTGGCCAGATCGGCGCGCCGCGCGTACTTCGCGCCGCCGTAGGACTCCCAGGTGGACTGGGTGAACTGCAGCCCGCCGTAGAAGCCGTTACCGGTGTTGATGTTCCAGTTGTTCGTCGACTCGCAGGCGGCGACCTTGTTCCAGGTGGACACGTCGGCCGCGTGGGCGGTGCCGGTGCCGATCAGGGGGATCGCCATGCCGGCGCCGCCGACCGTGACGGTGAGTGAGGCCCGGTTGATCCTGTTCGGCTGATACCGGCGGTGCCGGCCCCGTACGGCCATGAAGATCCCCCTCGACATATGCCAGAAGGGCCAAAAGTAAGCGCCCCGAACAGGCCATGACAAGACAGCAATCGGCCGCCCTGACCCGTAAGCAGCCAGGAATACACGGCAGTTGCAGAACGGCTGAGGCAGGTGGGGCTCGTCGTGCGTATCTGCCTGCGGAACGTCGGGCACCCCGGACATGCGCTCGGCGTACCGGCAAGTCAGGATGGTCGGTGGGGCGATACTGGCGTGCACGACCGGCACCACCGATACCGGATCCTCTAGGAGCCAACCGAATGAGCAACTCAGCCCAGATCGGCGTCACGGGACTCGCGGTCATGGGCCGCAATCTCGCCCGTAACTTCGCGCGCAACGGCTACACGGTCGCCTTGCACAACCGCACAGTGGCGCGTACGAACGCCCTGGTCGAGGAGTTCGGGCACGAAGGCGACTTCATCGCGGCGGAGACCGCCAAGGAGTTCGTGGCGGCGCTGGAGCGACCGCGGCGGCTGGTCATCATGGTCAAGGCCGGTGACCCGACCGATGCGGTGATCCAGGAGTTCGCCCCGCTCCTGGAGCCCGGCGACATGATCATCGACGGCGGCAACGCGCACTTCGCGGACACCCGCCGCCGGGAGCGCGAACTGCGCGAACAGGGCATCCACTTCGTCGGCATGGGCGTCTCCGGCGGCGAGGAGGGCGCGCTCAACGGGCCTAGCATCATGCCGGGCGGCCCGAAGGAGTCGTACGACTCGCTCGGCCCGATGCTGGAGAAGATCTCCGCGAAGGCGAAGGACGGCGCGCCCTGCGTCACGCACGTGGGTCCCGACGGCGCCGGGCACTTCGTGAAGATGGTCCACAACGGCATCGAGTACGCCGACATGCAGCTCATCGGCGAGGCGTACCAGCTGCTGCGCGATGTGGCCGGATACTCCCCCGCGCAGATCGCGGAGATCTTCCGCACCTGGAACACGGGCCGCCTGGACTCCTACCTGATCGAGATCACCGCCGAGGTGCTGTCCCACGTGGACACGGCGACCGGCAAGCCGTTCGTGGACGTGGTGGTCGACCAGGCCGAGCAGAAGGGCACCGGCCGCTGGACCGTCCAGATCGCCCTCGACCTGGGTGTTCCGGTCTCCGGCATCGCGGAGGCGGTCTTCGCCCGCTCACTGTCGGGTCACGCGGCGCTGCGCGAGGCCTCGCGCGGGCTGGCCGGACCGAAGGCCTCCCCGCTGTCCGAGTCGGAGGCGGGGGCGTTCGCGGACCGCGTGGAGCAGGCCCTCTACGCCTCGAAGATCGTGTCGTACACGCAGGGCTTCCACGAGATCGCGGCAGCCCGAGAGGAGTACGACTGGGACATCGACCTGGGCGCGGTCTCCGCGATCTGGCGCGGCGGCTGCATCATCCGCGCGGCCTTCCTGGACCGCATCCGCTCCGCGTACGACACCCGGGCCGACCTGCCGAGCCTGCTGTCCGACGAGACGTTCGCCCAGGAGATCGCGGACGCCCAGGACGACTGGCGCGAGGTCATCATCGCCGCCACCCGCCAGGGCGTCCCGACCCCCGGCTTCGCCGCGGCGCTCGCCTACTACGACGCCCTGCGCGCGGAGCGGCTGCCGGCCGCGCTGACGCAGGGGCAGCGTGACTTCTTCGGCGCGCACACGTACCGGCGCACGGACCGGGACGGCTCGTTCCACACGCTGTGGGGCGGGGACCGGTCGGAGGTCGACGCGTAGCAGGCAGGTTGTACGAGGCGGCGGGCGGCCCGAGCGGCCGTCCGCCGTCTTTGTCCGCCCCGCCCGCAGCTGTGGTCCGGGACGCTGCCGACGGAGGTGTACGAGGCGGTGATGCCGCTTCAGCCGTACGGCCGTCGAGCGGTTCAGGTCAGCGGTGGCCCCGGCTCCGGGTTCGGCACCGGTTCCGGCCCCGGCGGGATCGGCGACGGGGACGGCGTCGGGTCCGGGGGTGCGGGCGGTGTGGGTTCCGGGCCCGGAGGTGCGGGCGGGGTGGGTTCCGGTCCGGGTGGTGCCGGTGGTGTGGGTTCCGGGCCCGGCGGTGGCTGGGGGTTGGGAACCGGCGACGGGTACGGGTCCGGGGGCTGGGGGCCCGGGCCAGGCGTGGGACCCGGTGGTACGGGGTCGGGGTGCGGATCGGTCATGGTGTCCTCCGGCCAGTCGGTCGACGTCGGCTCTGGACTACTGCCCCGCGTACCCGGCGGCCGCCTTCGCACTCACCCGCCCGCAGGACGGCACGCCGCCCAGGTGGGCCTACCCGGCACGCACCGCCTCCGCGGCCGCCGCGAGACCCGGGCGCGGGCTGGACAGCACCGGGACCGCCGTGGTCGTCAGCTGCTGGGCCGGGGCCATGGAGCCCTGGGCGAGGACGATCGCATCGGCGCCGGTGACCGCGTCGGCCGCGGCCGCCACGAGACGGACGCAGCCCTCGCCGTCACCCGCCGCGAAGCGGTCCCAGGCTCCCTCGACGAGCCGGGTGCGCACCTCGACGGGGCGTCCGGCGCGACGCGCCTCCTCCTCGATCAGGGCCACCGTCGGCCCGAACGTGCTCTCCACGCTGGCGAGCACGACGATCCGCGAACCGGCGGCCACCGCGGCGGCCGCCATCGGACGGTCACTGCGCAACACCGGCACCCCGGAGGTGGCCGCCTCCGCGACGGCACCGATGGTCGAGCAGGTGCACAGGACGGCCTGCGCGCCGTCCCCGACCGCCTTGTCCAGCGCGGCCCGCACCTCGTCCGCCACGGCCTCCGGCCCCTCACGGCGGGCCCGGGCCAGCAGCTCCTCGTCGACGAAGTGCCGCAGTTCCAGGCCCTGGTGGTGCTCGTCGCGCAGAGCCTCGAAGACGGGGATGTGCGCGGGTGAGGTGTGCAGGAGGGCGAGCATGCGAGTGGCAGGCCTTTGTCAGAAGGGCTACGGCGGGCTCAGAAGCGACCGGGGTGCGCCACCAGCCACTCCTTCGCCGCCCGCAGCAGCTCCGGGTCGGCGGCCGGCGCCTCCTCGGGGTGGCGTTCGGCCCACTTGGTGACGTACGGGCACAGCGGGGCGACGACGACGCCCTCGCGCTCGGCGATGGTGTACAGCTCGCGCGCCAGCGAGCCCGCGATGCCCTTCCCCTCGTGGGCCGGTTCCACGATCGTGTGGACGGGGACCAGGGCGCGCGCGGGCGTTTCGAGGACGAAGTACTCGATGTGGCCGACGACTTCGCCGTCCGCACCGTCGCCGAGGGCCTCCAGGCGGCCCGCCGCCCGGTCGTCGCGGATCTCGATGTCGCTCATGGGCACGCTCCTGGTCCGAAGGTCGGCGAGGTCGGCGAAGTCGGGGAGGACGGTGATCAGGCCGGTACGGCCTGCGGGCTGCGCTCCTGGTCCGAGCCCGGTACCGGCTCGGACGGGTCGGCGCCCAGGGCCACGATGCGGTTGTCGCGGTCCACGTGCACGACGCGGGGTTCCAGCGCACGCGCCTCGGCGTCGGTCACCTGAGCGTAGCTGATGATGATCACCAGGTCGCCGGGGTGGACGAGATGGGCAGCGGCCCCGTTGATCCCGATCACGCCGGAGCCGCGCTCACCCTCGATGACGTACGTCTCCAGGCGGGCGCCGTTGGTGATGTCGACGATGTGCACGAGCTCGCCGGGCAGCAGGTCGGCGGCGTCGAGGAGATCGGCGTCGATGGTCACCGATCCCACGTAGTGCAGGTCGGCCTGGGTGACGGTGGCGCGGTGGATCTTGGATTTGAACATGGTGCGCAGCATTCGGAACTCCCTGAACTCGGCTCCCTGCCCGCTTCCGCAGGTCAAGGGCTGTTCTTCAGCCTACAGCGGCTCTCCCGCGGATCATCCGCGACGGCGAGCGTGACCAGCGTAGGGACTGGGGCGTCGGCCTGCAGCGAGATCCCGGTCACGTCGGATGGCGCCGCAGAGAGCTTCCCTCAGCATCCGCGGGGGCGGCGGGAGATCACCTGGGGGAGCTTCCCCGCCTTCCAGTAGCCGTCGAGGATCTTGAGCAGGCGCTCGGGGTCGTCGAAGACCTCGCCGATCCGGTCACCGTAATCCGCGAGGAGCGGGTCGCTCTCGACCATCTTGCGGCCGGCGCCCGTGAAGGACGAGGAGTAGGCGTGGCAGTTGCCGCACCACAGATAGTTGATCCATGACGGTTCGCTTCGGCCGTATGTCGTGTGGTGGTAGAGGCGCATGGTCGTGTGGCCGCAGAGCGGGCAGGTCCGTTCGGCCAAGGGCAGGTGCAGTTGGGCACCGAGGGACTCCCGGTGCAGATGGTCGTAGGGGCGGGTCATGAAGTTGGGGACCTCTCTGAAAGGCGGCGGTGGCCGGCTGGAGTCCGTCACTTGTCCTCCGGCCAGCGCCTTCGGACTTCGGACCGGACGGCATCGATGAACTCGGCGGGCGGTCCGTAGAGGTGGTCGACGATGTAGTGGATGATCAGGTTCGGGGCGACGTAGAGCACACCGTCGTCCGAGACCGCACGGATCTCCGCATGACCGAGCCGGTAGGTGATCCCCGCCCGCTTTGAGGTCGCCGTGTGCTCGGTGTACTCCCCGCAGAGCGTGCACGAGTGCCAGCCCCGGCTCCGGTGCTGCCGCAGCGAACCGAGATCGATGATGTTCGCGAGGTCCTCCTCGGAGACCTCGTCGACGGGATAGTCGTAGCCGTCCTCGAGCCAGCCGATGGTGAGGCCCTCGGGCTTTTCGTACTCGATGAGGTCGTACAGCGAGAAATCCGCGTAGTAGGTCATGTCGCTTCTCGGGTTGAGCCGGGCGCTGCGGCAAAGCTGCGCGGCAGCGTTCGCCGCGGCGCCCGGCCAGTCAGGTCAGGTCAGGTCACCTCAGTGCCAATTCACGGCACATCGTCACGTCAGTCCTCGTCATCGACGATGGACCAGCCCCTAGCCGTCATACGGCGTCGCAAGTCCTCGATCCTTCGCCGGGAAGGCTTGTTGCCTGTGCAGGCATCGGCGGCTTCGTTTCGAGCAACGTGTGGATCCAGGCCGAAGACCCCGTGCACGGCCGCTCCCAGATTCCTCTCCGACAGCACATCGGCAAGGATCACCAGAAGGGGGTAGTAGTCATCGTCGTCGACACCGCCGGGAAAGATCTCGACGAGTTCTCGCACGACATCCGCCAACTCTGGGTTGTCCTCAACATCTTTTCCCCAAGGCTGTGTTCTTCGTGAAGTCGAAGCCCTCCGGTGTGGGCGGTGCGACGCCATCAGCGTCCGCGGGGGCGGCGGGAGATCACCTGGGGGAGCTTCCCCGCCTTCCAGTAGCCGTCGAGGATCTTGAGCAGGCGTTCGTGGTCGCGGAAGACCTCGGCGATCCGGTCGCCGAATTCCTCAAGGAGTGGATCGCTCTCGACCATCTTGCGGCCTGCGCCCGTGAAGGACGACGAGTAGGCGTGACAGTTGCCGCACCACAGGTAATTGATCCATGCCGGTTCGGTCCGGCCGTATTTCGTGTGGTGGTAGAGGCGCATGGTCAAGTGGCCGCAGAGTGGGCAGGTCCGTTCGGCCAAGGGCAGGTGCAGTTGGGCGCCGAGCGCCGTCAGGTGGTGCTGGTCGTAGGGGCGGGTCACTTCTCCTCCGGCCAGCGCCTTCGGACTTCGGACCGGACGGCGTCGATGAACTCGGCGGGCGGTCCGTAGAGGTGGTCGACGATGTAGTGGATGATCAGGTTCGGGGCGACGTAGAGCACACCGTCGTCCGAGACCGCACGGATCTCCGCATGACCGAGCCGGTAGGTGATCCCCGCCCGCTTTGAGGTCGCCGTGTGCTCGGTGTACTCCCCGCAGAGCGTGCACGAGTGCCAGCCCCGGCTCCGGTGCTGCCGCAGCGAACCGAGATCGATGATGTTCGCGAGGTCCTCCTCGGAAACCTCGTCGACGGGATAGTCGTAGCCGTCCTCGAGCCAGCCGATGGTGAGGCCCTCGGGCTTTTCGTGGAAGTCGTAGTCGTAGAGCGAGAAATCCGCGTAATAGGTCATGTGTCGATTCTCGGGTGAGGCCGGACGCCGCGGAGAAGGTGCGTTGCGGAGGTCTCCGCGGCGCCCGGTCGGTCGGTCAAGTCACACCATGTATGGGTCGAACTCACGGCACATGGCCATGTGTACCTCGCCCATGCCCTGTGTGATCAGTGCGCTGATCCCCGTCGGACGAGTCACGGTTCTGCTTCCACTCATGATGTTCAGGTCGGTCGGGGGCCCGATGACGTAGTCGGGGAGGATGTCCCCTGGGCCGAAGCTCTCGACCGCGCCGGGTGCGTCAACCCCGCGCTCCACGGCCAGTCCTGCCGAGTCGCCGAGCTTCCGGCCGTGTGGGACGTAGAAGTGAAGCCTAGTCCCCTGGGGCACCATGAAGTTGCCCGTGTTCCTGCCATAGGTGCCGTGCCCCGAGTACACCTTTGCCCCGTCCGCACGGCGACCGGTCGTCACACTCTCGGGGCCCTTCTTTTCGACTCCGACGTTCTTCTGGTCACGTCCCTTGACCTCCAGCGGCTGGTCGTTGGCGTCCTTTCTGCCGGTGCGCCGGGACGACGCTCCGCTCGCGCGGTCGTCGGCGGCCTTCCCGCTGCCGCCCGGTTCCTTGCCGCCCTTGCCGGTGCCCGCCTTCGGCGTCGACGGAGCGTCTCCGTTCTTGGGCGTCGTGGGTGCGGGATCGGCCGGGGTGGCGGTGGGCAGGTCCCCGGAGAGCAGTCTTTTCACCGCTCCGACGAAGTCCTCGCCCTCCGACATGGCGAGCTTGACCGCCTTGACGGCCTTGATTCCGCCGCTGACCGCCTTGTAGGCGCCGTAGCCGTCGACGGCGAAAGTGCCGACCACGCCGGTCCATTGGCCGGCCACGTAGGAGGTCGAGCCGGTGTCGACGCCGAAGAGGTTGCCCAGCGGGTGGTCGTCGACGTAGCCGGTGTGGCCGAGTTGGAACGGGGTCTCGTTCGAGTAGCCCGTCCAGCCGTTGAACCACTGGTTGTCGCCGTTGACGATGGAGGCGAAGCCGTTCCAGCCGTCGGAGAGCTTGTTGACGCTCCACTGCCACGGGTCGCCGACGAAGCTGTCGCCCACGCCGCAGAAGAAGCTGCCGACCGCGCCGCCCCAGTCCGAGTACCAGGCCAGGCCGTTGGGGTCGCTTCCGGAGACGGGGTTGCCGGCCGCGTAGCCGTACCCGCCCATCTGGTTCGGGTCGTCGCTCTCGAAGACCGGGTCGACCGACAGGAAGCGGCCGGTGACGGGGTCGTAGTTCCGTGCTCCGAGGAGGTTCAGACCGGAGGTGGCGTCGGCGGGCTTGCCCAGGTAGCCGTGGTTGTCGGCCCACCCGGTAGGGGCGGGGCCTCGCGGGTTGCCGTAGGGATCGAAGGCACGTCGCGTGATGGCCAGTGAGCTGCCGTCCACCTGGAGTTGGGCGGTGCCCTGTGGGGTGGTCGGCTGGTAGCTGATGCCGCCCTTGCTGGAGCGGACCGTCACCGTGCCGTCGGGGGCGCAGTAGTAGCGCAGTCCGGTGACGGCCTTGGTGGCGGTGTCGAGGCTGAGCTGCTCGTTGCCGCCGAAGAGGTAGAGCGTGTTGTTGCCCGGCCCG
Organism: Streptomyces sp. TLI_185; assembly: GCF_003814765.1. Classification (NCBI taxonomy): domain Bacteria; kingdom Bacillati; phylum Actinomycetota; class Actinomycetes; order Kitasatosporales; family Streptomycetaceae; genus Streptomyces; species Streptomyces sp. TLI_185. Next base: position 9,093,591 of record NZ_RKRB01000001.1, on the reverse strand, counting down.
CGCTGGATCAGCAACTGGCCGTCGGCGTCGTAGAGGTAGCCGGTCTTCTTGCCGTCGGTGGTGGTGGCGGAGGTCAGGCCCTCCTCGTTGTACTCGATCCCCTGACTGCCCGGGCGGGCTCCGGTGGTGGTCCGGGTCTTGGTGTTGCCCGCGTCGTCGTACTCCGGGGTCAGCACGGAGGTGCCGGTGGTTGGGTTGCGGGTGGTGACGGTGGACACCGCGTTGGGCCGTTTGGCGGGGGCCGTGCCGGCGCCCGGGTAGGCGAACGTCTGGGTGGTGTCCTTGGCCGCGTTGCCGGTCACGTCGTGCGCGACCTGCTGGGTGCGGTCACCGAGCTGGTTGAACTGCCAGTCCGTCCAGTACGGGGCCGGTCCGCCGACGGTCGCCGGGCTGGGCCGTGAGGTGGTGCACCGGGCGAGCTGGCCCGCGGTGGCGGTGGTGAGTCCCTTGGTGTCCGTCCAGGCGGTGGTCAGCCGGTCCTGCGCGTCGTAGGCGAAGCACTGGGTGTCGGCAGTACGGTCCGTGCCGCCGCTGGAGCGGACGTCGGAGACCGCGGTGATGTTGCCGGCCTGGTCGTAGCCGTAGGTGGTGTCCGAAATGGGGTTGTTGGTGTTGGTCTGCAGGGTGACGCGGTTGGTGGCCAGCCGGCCCGTGGCCTGGTCGTAGGTCTGCGCCGTGCGCAGCTGCTTCGACGGGGTGCCGACGGTGGTCTGCAGAACCTGCCCGAGCGGGCTGTAGTTGACGGTGGCGACGTAGGGCCGGGCGGGCGTGCCCATGCTGACCAGGCCGCCCTGGAGGTTGTAGCCGTAGCCCACGGTCTCGGTCGGCAGACCGCCGTCGGCGCCGTACGTGGTCGCCGCCAGCAGGCCGACGTTTTCGGTGTAGGAGGCCTTGGCGGTGTAAGTGCCCGCCAGGGCGCCCTCGGTGTCCGGGATCACCGTGGAGGTGCTGGTCGGCCGACCCATCGCGTTGTACGAGTCGATCTTCTGGACGTAGGCGCTGCCGCTCTTGCCCCCGACGTAGCGGGTGGACGCGACGGGCAGTCCCTTGCCGAGCTCGTCGTAGGTCCACTCCGCGAGCAGCTTGGACGGGTCCGTCGTGCCGTCGCCCGCGTACTCGGCCTTGCGGCGGCCCAGCAGGTCGTAGGTGAAGGACAGCGTCTGCTTGCGGGCGTCGGTGGTGCGGTCCAGCCGCCCCATGTCGTCGTAGTGGGCCGTGGAGGAGCCGGCGTCGGGGTCGGACTGGGAGACCACGCGACCCTGGAGGTCGTAGTGGTAGGACCAGGTGTTGCCCACCGAGTCCTTGACCGTGTCGATCTGTCCGCCGGGCGTGTAGGTGAAGTGCGTGGTGATGTCGGCCGTCGCCGCCTTGCCCGTCGTCCCGGTCGACCAGAGCACGGTGTCGGACGCGTCGTACACGGCGACGTTGTCGTCGGACTGCACCTTGAGGTAGCCACCGGTGTGGCCGGAGGTGCCGCTGGACCACAGAGTGGTCTTCCCGGTCGCGTCCAGGACCACGAAGTTGCCGTCGGCCTGCATGACCGCAAAGGCGCCCGGCTTGCCGGACGTCTTGGACGACCACAGCACCTTGTCGCCGGTCAGCGAGGTCAGCACCAGGTTGCCGTCGGCCTGCATGGCCAGCCGGACGCCGGCGGAGACCAGCGAGGTGCCCGAGGCCAGCTTGCCGCCACCGGCGAGCTTTCGGTCCGGAGTGGTGTCGCGCACCACCGTGGACGTGGTGCGGCCGAGGGCGTCGGTGTAGGTCGTGGTGGCCTTGCCGCCCTTCGGCGGAGTGCTGTCGACCCGGTCGACGCCCCGGTAGTCCGTCGAGGACGTGAAGAGGGTGTCGGCGAACGACGCGGTGGAGGTGGCGACCGGCCGGCCCTGTCCGTCGTACGACGTGCGCGTGACCGAAGGTCCGGTGCGGTTGGTCTCCGCCCACATGGTGCTGCCGGGGGCGTGATCCGCGTCGGAGTACGCGCCGATGCTGGACACGGTCCAGCCGTGCGAGTCGTAGTACGTCGAGGAGATGAGCCGTCCGGCCGAGTTGTCCGCCGGGGTCGACTGCGTCTGGCGGGGCTGAAGTGTGCCGTCGTAGATGGTGACGGAGGTGCTGTAGGAGCCGTCCTCGCGCAGGCTTTTGGACGTGACCGAGGACGGGGTGGGGTTGTCGCCCGCGCCGTGGACGTCGTAGCTGTAGACCCGGTTCGGGCTCTGGTCGCTCTTGTCGCGCCCAGGGCCCCACACCTTCTCCCGCCGCCCGAGCGCGTCGTACGTCGCGTCGGTGACCTGCTTGTTGGCGTCCTCCGCGTGGGTGACCGAGCCGCGGCCCGGTGAGACCGTGCTGGTGGCCTTCCACTTCAGGGGGTTCGTCGTGGACAGGGTGGTGGGCAGGATGCCCGAAGTGGGCTCGTAGGACGAGGTCGTGGTGTTGCCCGCCGCGTCCGTGTTCGCGACGATCCGGCCGTACTTGTCGTACGACATGCCGCCGAGCGTCTGGAACTTCGGGTCGCCGTCCGCGTCGTAGGAGGTGACCGACTGGGTGGCGGTCACCAGGCCGAGCGAGTCGCCGTTCTGGCCGAGCCTGCCCAGGGTGCCGATCTTGTCGACCGAGCCGTCACCGTCGTAGAAGATCCGCTTGTCGGAGAGGGTGGTGTCCTTGCCGGGGGCGGTGCCGCAGGGCCCGGCGACGCTGATGGTCTCCTTGGGGTAGACCAACATCATCGGGTTGTCGGTGGGCGCGTCTGCGTAGGTCGTGGTGGTGCAGGTCTCCTGCTTGGGCTTGGAGACGTCGCCCTCGTCGTCGACCTTCCAGGTACGGCCCTTGTCGTCGAAGGTGGTGCTGGAGCGAGTGGTGCGCCAGGTGCCGTCGGAGAGCAGCCCCATCGTGCGGGACGAGGTTCCCGTGATCTGGCGTGCCGTCATGTCCGGCAGGGTGGAGAGCTTGTCGGGCTTGGGGTCCTCGGACGTCCACGCCGTGCGGTCCCGGGAGGCGGTGACCTTGCTGGTGGGCGGGTCGGTGAGGGTGCGGCCCACGACGGTCCCGCCGGCCTTGGTGTAGCTCAGGGCCTGGTAGGGGGTGCCGGCCAGCCAAGGGCTGTCGGTGATCTCCTCGTTCAGGGCGTTCTTGACCTTGATGCTGCGTTTGGAGCCGTCGGACTTGTAGTCGCCGTCCATGCCCTGGAGGTAGGAGACGGTGTTCTGGGTGACCGGGTCCGGCGCCGCGCCGGTGGTGGTGGTGACGGTGCGGAAGCCCCGGAAGTCGTTCCACGTGCGGTGCTTGTCGTCGGTCAGGTCGGAGTCGTCACGGTGCCAGGCCGCGCCGTCGCTGTAGGTGTAGTTGGTGACCTTGGCGGGCGAACCGGCCTTGGTGCGGTCGCTGTCGGTGACCTGGGAGACGAGGGTCTTGTGGAACCAGTCCTCGATGGGCTCCACGCCGCCGGGGGTGGTCCAGAACACCGGGAAACAGGCCATGGTGTTGCTGTCGGCCGAGTCCGGCATTTTCTTCTTCTCCCGCGAGCACTCCGGCGCGCGGTAGGTGACCGCGACCGACTCACCGGTCTCGGTCTGCACGCTGGAGATCCGCGGGTGGAACAGCGGCGGGGCGGCCGGGGTCAGACCGTCGACGCGGTTGTCCATCTCGATCCCGGCGAAGGTCACCGGGTCGAGGGTGATCGGCTTGTCGCCGCCGGCCGAGGTGTCCTCGCCGGTGTGGACGATCGAGGACAGCCACATCACCGACTGCAGTGAGCCGGTGCTCTTGGGGTCCTGGGTGTTGCCGGTGACCGGGTCGTAGGTGCCGCCCGCGTCGGAGAAGACCTGCTTGAGCTCGTAGCTGTCGACGTCCTGCCAGCCGGAGGCCGTCCGCACCGAGGTGTCGACGCCCTTGAGCCGGTACGTCGTCCAGAACGTCGGACCGCTGGTCAGGCAGACGCCGTCGGTGTCGTCGTCCTTGGCCTTGTTCTTCCAGTCGGACTCGCAGTGCAGGTCGTAGGGGGTGTCCGGCCAGTCCTTCGCGGTCTTGGAGGAGAGGTTGTCCGCCTTGCAGACCGTGTCGGAGGTGGTGCAGCGCTGTGCCGTGCGGAAGACGACCTTGGCGGCCGGCTCGCGGCCCGCCCTCGCGTCGGCCAGCTGGTAGCCGTAGGAGATCCGGGTGAGGTGGCCGCCGCGGACGTACTTGGTGATCTTGCCGCCCTTGTCGTCCTTGGCGACCTGGCCGTAGCCCATGTTGTAGTAGTTGGACTCGGTCGCCCAGTCGTAGCGCTGGACGTTGCCGTGCGGGTCGACGACGAAATCGAGGTTGAAGCGGTAGCCGACCGGCTTGTCGCACTGGGAGTCGTCACCCTTGTCCTTGTCGTGGCAGGGGTCGCCGGACTTGGGGTGGTAGACCGGCACGCCCCAGGCGCTGTCGGTGGCGTCGTCTTCGGTGGTGCCAGGGGCGTGGTTCAGGCCCAGGTAGTAGGCGGTGCCGTCGGTCGTGGTGACCTTGAAGTACTCGCCGTCCCACAGGCCGTTGGACGCTCCGGTGAGCCGCTGGATCCTGGTGCCGTCGTCGGCCTGGAGGTGGTACTCGCCGTCGGAGTCGCGCACCAACTGGCCGTTGTGGGTGCCGAGTTGGATGGTGGCGTTCCAGCCGCCCCAGCACTCGTCGCCGGAGTCCTCGATGCCCTGGTCCTTGCAGCTCTTGTAGGAGCGCTCGATGAACCCGGGGCTGTAGGACCAGCCGTCGCCGACCCAGGAGGACTGGGAGTTGCGCGCCGAGGTCTCGCCGTCGACGGACTGGGAGTCGTAGGACAGGCCGACGTTGGGCGCCTCACCGCCGAGGGACGGGGGCACCGTGATCGGGTAGTTGTACGTGAAGGCGCCCGAGGCCGAGGAGGACCAGGCGCCCGAGGCGGACAGCGAGGTGGCGCCGAAGTCACCCTGCGAGCCCTTGCTGCCGGCCACCGCAGCGACCGCCATACCCGAGGAGGCCAGGGCGGTACGGCCGCCGGAGGGGGCGGCAAGCCCGCGGGGCAGCTTGGTGGTTGCGGCCGGCACGGCGACGGTGGCGGTGACCTTGCCGGCCTGTGGGTCGTTGACCGATTCAAGCGGAGTGCGGGTGCGGCAGGCCGCGAGCTGAGGTGTCGTCAGGGCGCAGGCGGGCATGGCCACCAGGTGCAGCCGGGAGGCCCAGCCGCCGCCGTAGGCCTGCTGGACGGCGGCGTAGTCCACCGAGACGGAGACGCCGCCGGCGCCGGTGCGGTGGTCGGCGCGGGTGAGGCCGACCAGGAGACCGTCGACGCCGGCCCGCTTCGCCTTCGCGCGGTCGGCTAGTCGTACCTGCAACGACCGGGCGGCCTCGACCGGCGTGCCGTGGCCGACGAGCGCGCGGGCGCCCGGGCCGATCGCCGACGGTGCGGCGGGCGACAGTGAGACGGGCAGCGAGGCGGCCTTCACCTTGCCGGGCGCCGCGGCCGCTGCCCGGCCGCGCACCTGCCGCGCCGTGCCGAGGTCGACGGTGGCGGTGCCGCCCGCGGGCCACTTCGGTGCCTTCACCTGGTGCCGGGCGAGCTCGTGGGCGCCGGGCGGCGGGGTGGGCTCCTTGGCGCCGGGGCCGTCCGCGGGGTGCCCCGGGACCTTCGGCTGCTCGGGCAGCGGATCGGCCGCCCAGACCTCGTCCTTGTACTGGTAGCCGCCGACCACGACGTCTGCGACGGCCGACTGAACGGCCAGCGAGAAAGCGGCGGTCGTCGCGGCCCAGACGGTCACCCGCCGCAACCACGCCCGTTTCCGGGCACCTTGAATTCCGCGCGGTCCTGCGCGCATGCGTGATCCCCCATGTAAAGAAAAATCCAGGAGCCGAATTGATCAGTGGTCAGCTGACGGCTCGTCTGGTCAGACCGGAACCGTATTGCCATGTCATGTGCGCAGCAATACCCTTCCTCAGCGGTCACACTGCTCACAGCCTTCACATGGGTCCATCACAGGCCCTTCACAGCAGGGCATGGCGCGACCAAGTGCCGCAATTCCGACATGCGGCGGCCCTCGGGGGGACGCGCTCTGTGAGAAGGACCACAGCAGCGCGCCGGGGGGCGCCGCCCACGCTCCCGAAAGGGCGATTCATGGGGGAACCCAGCCGCGTCCGGAGTCATCCGGCGCGCACTCTGACACGCCGTCTGGCGCTGTCGGCGGCCGTCACCGGCCTGCTGCTCGGCGCCGTCGGCCCGGTATCGGCGGCAGGCCCGCCCGCGTCGGCGGCCGCCGACAGCGCGGACGGCTCGCCGCTCGCGACCGCCCGTGCCGAGGCGGCCAGGACCGGACAGCCGGTCACCGTGGATCAGCTGACCACTGAGACCTCGGAGACCGTCGCCAACGCGGACGGCACCTTCACCCAGACCACGCATCTCCAGCCGGCCCGCGTCCGCAAGGGCGGAGAGTGGGCGGACGTCGACGGCAGCCTGGCCCAGAACCCCGACGGAACCTTCTCCACCAAGGCCACCCCGTCAGCCCTCACCCTCTCCGGCGGCGGCGACGGTCCGCTGGCCACCCTCGTCGACGAGGCCGGGCACCGCCTTTCGTACACCCTCCCGTTCCGCCTGCCGTCCCCGGTCGTCAGCGGTGACAGTGCCCAGTACCGCGAGGTGCTGCCAGGAGTTGACCTCAAGGTGACCGCCACCGACCAGGGTGGCTTCCACGAGGTTCTGATCGTCCGCGACGCCAAGGCCGCCGCCGACCCCGCCCTCGCCTCGCTCCGGCTGACCACCGCGACGAGCGACGGCATGGCTGTGAACGCCGACCGGGACGGCCAGGTGACCGCCACCGCGGCCGACGGCACCGCCCTGTTCAGCTCACCCACCCCGATGATGTGGGACTCCTCCGGCGCGCAGGTGACCGCCCCGGCGCAGAAGTCCGCGGTCCGCCGCTCCGTCCGCGCCGCGGACAGCCTGGCGGCCGGGGACGTCACCGGCGACACGGCCTCCACCGCGGAACAGCCGGGCAGCGGCGCGCAGGTGAAGCCCATCGGCGTGAGCAGCCAACCGGGCGCACTCACCCTCACCCCGGACGCGGGCCTGCTCGGCGGCAAGGGCACGGTCTGGCCGCTCTACATCGACCCGTACACCAGCCCGATCACGAGCAAGAAGAGCCACTTCATCACCGTCAAGGAGGGCTGCCCCTCGCAGAGCCCGTACGACGACGCGCAGGACAACGGCGAGGGAGTCGGCTACGAGCACTGGCGCAACTGCTTCGGCCTCAACCGCGCGTACTACGAGCTCAACATCGGCAACCTCACCAAGTCGATGGAGATCTCCAAGTCCGTCGTGCACCTGACCTCGACCTACGGCGCTTCCTTCGACTGCGACAACGAGACGGGCGTGCGCCTCGCGACGGTGTCGGGCATCAGCAAGAACACCGACTGGGACCACCAGCCGAAGCTCGCCGGCGACGGCTACATCGGCGGCACGCAGAAGGTGAAGAGCTCCAACCTGAGCCAGCACTGCGGCGACCACGACGTCAACTTCAACGTCACGGGCCAGATCAAGAAGCTGGCCGGCAAGGACGACAGCTGGACCTTCGGCCTGTGGGGCAACGAGTCCAAGTCCTCCACCAACTACGACTTCGTGCGGTTCGCGACCAACCCGTACCTGACCACGGTGTTCGACATCCCGCCCGCGGAGCCGGACCGTCTGGGCACCACACCGGCCACCATCAACCCCTCGAGCAACGGGTGCGATGGCGCGGCCGACGGCTGGATCGGTGAGTCCGGGCTCGCCGGCGACACCTCCGACATCACGCTGAACGCGCACCTGAACACCGACATGAGCGGCGTCAACCTGCGCGCCCGGTACGAGGTGTGGGACACCAAGGCCGCGGACGACGACGGCAGTTCCACCAGCAAGAGCAGGCCGGTGAGCGGCTGGGTCAGCGACGGCGGCACGACCCGGGTCAACATCGGCTTCAAGGTGGTGGACGGTCACCAGTACGGCTGGCACGTCAGGGCCGACGACGACACGCTGATGAGCGGCTGGTCGCCGAACTGCTACTTCAAGATCGACCTCAGCGCGCCGAGCATCCCGTCCTTCACCGACTCGGCCGTCTTCCCGCCGCTCGGTGCCGACCAGGAGACCACCGGCCACGCCGGTGACCAGGGCGTCAAGGTCAAGGTGACGGCGAACGACCCGACGCCCACCGGCTGCACCCGCGGCAGCTGCGTCAGCAGCGGCATCGACCGGTTCGAGTACTCCCTGGACGCCAACATCCCCGGCAGCGGCGCAGCCAAGGTGGACGCTGTCGCCGGTTCCGGCGGCACCGCCACCGCGGAGGTCCCTATCGTGCTGAGCGCCGCCCAGTGGGGCGCGCACACGCTCTTCGTCCGGGCGGTCGACAACGCGGGCAACACCCAGGGCACCGTGGGGCAGTACAGCTTCTTCGCCCCCTGGAACCCGAAGACCAAGGTCACCGCCGGTGACCTCGACGGCGACGCGGTCCCCGACCTCGCCGCTCCCACCCGCGACGGTGACCTCGTCCTGGTCCGCGGCAACGCCGATCCGGCCGCAGCGCCCACCACGATGTCGACCAAGGCGCAGAGCCCGGACGGCAGCGGCTGGGACGACTACCTTGTCGCCCACCGCGGTACGGCCACGGGCAGCAACGTCGACGACCTGTTCGCCTTCAACAAGACGACCCACGAGCTGTACCTCTACCCCAACGACGCCGTCACCCCCGGCGGTCGGGCCGGGCATTTCACCCTGACCCAGAACGTCGTTCCGATCCGCACCTCGGACTCCTGCCCCGCCAAGGGCTCGGACGGCACCTGGGACAACGTCACGCAGATCCTGGCGCCCGGCAAGCTGGCCCAGTACGCGGACGTTCCCGACCTGATCACCGTCGACAAGGGCGAACTCTGGTACTACCCGGGGACGTTCCAGGCCGGCTGCAACCTCGGCCAGGGCGTGAAGATCGGTACCGGTGACTGGTCCGACACCACCCTGCTCGCCCCCGGCACCGTGGGCGGCGTCCCGACCCTGTGGGCCCGCGACAACGCCTCCGGCGCGGTCAGCAGCTACCCGCTGACCTTCTCCGCGGGGGTCCCGACCGGCAAGCTCGCCGCCCCGCGGCACGCGCCGCTGGTCTCTGGCGTGCTCGACACCGACAACAAGAACCTCTGCCTGGACATCGCCAAGTCCGCGACCGCCAACGGCACCCCGGCGCAGATGTACACCTGCAACGGCACCGACGCCCAGAACTTCGCCCTGGGTACCGACCACACCGTGCACGTGCTGGGCAGGTGCCTGGACGTCACCAAGGGCGACACCGACAACGGCACCCTGGTGCAGCTCTACCAGTGCAACAACACCGGCTCCCAGGAGTGGGTCCCCGGCCCGTACCCGGGCACGCTCAAGAACCCGCAGTCGGGCCGCTGCCTCGCCGACCCGGCGGGCAACCGCAACCCGCGCACCCGGGTGGTCATCTGGGACTGCAAGAACATCGCCGACCAGAAGTGGGCCGCCACCAGCGGCAACGCGCTGCCCGCCGCCCAGCCGGTGCTCCCGGTCGGCGTCGGTGAGCAGGACTACCCCACCGCCGCCTCCCCGGGCGATGTGCAGGGCACCGGCTTCCCGGCGCTGTACGCCGCCTCCCGGTCCGGCCGGATGATCGAGTACCCGGGCGCCGCGGCCGACGGCGGCCTGGCACAGTTCACCGCCCCGGTGAGCATCGGTCACGTCCACCGGCCGACCGACTGGTGGAAGCTGGACGGCACCGCGGACCGCATCCGCCCGGCGAACGGCCTCACCCTGAACGGTGGTGCCACCGTGACCGCCGACGCCGCCCGGGGCAGCGCACTCGCCCTCAACGGCAGCACCGGCTACGCGTCCACCTCGGGCCCCGTGCTCGACACCAGCCGCAGCTACACCGTCTCGGCCTGGGCCAACCTCAGCAGCCTGACCGCGAACTCCACCTTCGTCTCGCAGTCCGGCACCAGTGCCAACGGCCTCCAGCTGTACTACTCCAGCGGCGCGCACGCCTTCGCCTTCGGCCACGCCCACGCGGACGACACCGACGGCAAGTTCACCAGCGCCTACGGACCCAGCACGGGAGCACAGAGCCCCAAGACCAACACGTGGTTCCACCTGGTGGGCGTCTTCGACGCAGACACGCAGCAACTCCGTCTCTACGTCAACGACGACCTGGCCGACACCGCCTCCTACGACGGCACGCTCTGGAACGCGACCGGGCCGCTGCAGATCGGGCGCCGCATCTACCAGGGGGCCTACGGGGAGTACGCCGCCGGCAAGTTGGCTGACGTGCAGCTCTTCACGGAGGCTCTCACCCCGGGCGGGGTGGCCTCACTCGGCCGCAACCGCCCGGTTCCCACCCAGCTCTCCTGAGCCCGGCTTTTCACACGCAGGGGCTCGCCACTCCCGGAAGGGGGCGGCGGGCCGCTGCGCTCAGGCCGTAGCAGTCTCGGGCTCGAGGGGATGGAAGCGATGACCGGCTCTCAGGCGTTCTCGTCATGGATCCGCGCACCCAGATCCTCCGCCCACTCCAGCGCCCACGCCTTGAGTTCTTCGATCTGCCGACAGGTGAGCCTCACAGGGGCATTCCAGTCGGGCCAACGCCTTCGGACTTCGGCCCTGGACAGCATCGAAGAACTCGGCGGGCGGACCATAGAGGTGGTCGACGATGTAGTGGGTGATCGGATTCTGGGCGACGTAGAGCACTCCGTCCTCCGAGACGGCCGGATCTCGGCGTGCAGAGCCGGTACGTGAACCCCGCGCGATAAGTCACGCCTTGAATGAGCTGACCAGGCATCGAACCGACTGCAGCGGCGATTTCTACTGCAGTCGGCCGGTGAACCGGTCCATCGATTGATCTACGGGCGCTGCGGGAGATGCTCCTGCAGTGGCCGACCCTACGTCGTCGAAACCGGAGGACGCCGCCTCACCCGCAACGCACGAAATCGGGTACGCCCTCAAGAGCGTCGGCGGCACCGAACCAGCGGGTTTCGGCTCCTTCATGCGCCCGGACACGGGACACCGAAATGCCACGCAGGCAGACGCTGCACCACATCAGCAGGTACCCGATGCGGGTCTCACGATCCACGATGTAGCGAGCGTGCAGATCAGCGTGACAGCAACGTGGGCAGGACGGTTGCCCCTGCCGTTCGCCGGTCATGGCGGGCAGCAGTGCCAGCCACGCCGCTCGGGCGGCCATCAGCCCAGCCTCCCGTTGTAGTGGTTCCAGAACTGATCTTCTATAGCGTATGCGGCTCGTTCCCAGGCATGCTCTTGCTCCAGCGGGGAGTGACACACCCTTGTCGCCTCGCTCGGCAAGAACCGGCCCGTTCCCACCCAGGTCTCCTGAACCCGGGTTCCACATACGCCGGTCCGGGGCTCGGCAGACGCCTCGCCCCCGGACCGGCCCACCACGACCTCTCGGGGACAAGATGGGCCTTCGATCTGGAGGAGGCCTGGAATGGGTTATGACCTGCACGCAGTGATCGCCGAGGAGGAGGTGCTGCGCAGCGCGGCACAGGGCCTGCCTGCCGCCCGGTTGGCGTCGATTGGGCAGGGCCTGTCGCTGATGCCGATGGCAGGCGCCCTGTTCGATTTCCTCGCAGATGGCAGCGGTACAGGCGCGTTGGGGTTCTGGCGGTTGTCAGGAGGCTTCGACAAGGTCCTCGCTGAGTCGTCAGTCCGTGGCCCTGTGGCCTATGTGGAAGCTGAGTACTTCGGCGGAGTGGGTGAGCAGCGGGCTGCCGTATGGGACGGCGGGATCATCGTGCTGGGACCGCTCCATGTTGGGGAGGGCCGGCCCTTTCCGCCCGCCGGCAGCCCGATCTCTCAAGCGCTGCGGCGGTTGGGCGTGGCGGCGAGTGCCGAGGAAGACGAGTTCTCAGCCGTTGGGTTGCACCGGCATCGACACAGCGAGGCATGGATTGCCTGACACGGTCTCTTTCAAGCCCGTGGGATCAGCGGGTGCGGATCCAGACCGTCTTTTCGCGGGTCCACTGGTCGAAGGCGTTGGTCGATTTCTCCACGCCGCCGAACCCGGACTGTTTCCAGCCGCCGAAGGGCGTGGTGATGTCGCCCTCGCTGTAGGCGTTGACCGAGACCACGCCGGCCTGGACGCCGCGTGCCAGCCGCAGGGCGGTGTCGAGGTCGCTGGTCCATACCGAGGCGGCGAGGCCGTACTCGGTGGCGTTCGCCAGGTACAGCGCCTCGTCCTCGGAGGTGAAGGTCTGGACGGTGACGACGGGGCCGAACAGCTCCTTGGTGAGTACGTTGCTGCCTTCGGGGGCGTGGGTGATCACGGTGGGTGGGTAGTAGGCACCGCGCTGGGGCAGGCCGTGCGGCAGGCCTCCGGTGTGGACACGGGCTCCGTCGGCCCGGGCGGCTTCCACCGCCGTCGCGACCCGGTCGAAGGCCGCCCGGTTGATCAGCGGGCCCAGTTGTGTGCGAGGATCCGCCGGGTCGCCGATGACCAGGCGTTTTGCGGCGGTTGTGAACCGCTCCAGTATCTCGTCGGCGATGGTGTGGTGGACCAGGACGCGGGAGCCGGCCGTGCAGTTCTGTCCCATCGTCAGGAACGCGGCCTCGATCATGTGGTCGATGAGTTCGTCGCCGTAGGCGAGCGCGTCGGCCATCAGTATCTGGGGGCTCTTGCCGCCCATCTCCAGTGAGACTCGCTTGAAGTTGGTGTCGGCCGCGTCCTTGAGGATGCGGCGTCCGGTGTCGGTGGAGCCGGTGAAGGAGAGGGCTCCCACGACGGGGTTGCGGGCCAGGGCGGTACCGGTGACAGAGCCGTGGCCGGTCAGGACCGTGAGGACCCCCTCGGGCAGGCCCGCCTCGGCGGCCAGTTCAGCCAGGTGCAGCGCCGAACGCGGAGTCGCCTCTGCGGGCTTGACCAGCAGACTGTTGCCCGCCGCCAGCGCCGGGCCGACCTTCCAGGCGGTCATGGCCAGCGGGTAGTTCCAGGGCAGGATCGCCGCGGCCACCCCGACCGGTTCCCGGGCCATGAGGCCGAGGCCGCCCGGCCCGCCGGGGGCGATTCTGCCGAACACCTTGTCGGCCGCTTCGGCGAACCAGCGGATCGACTCGACGGCACCGGGTATGTCGCCCGTGAGGCACTCGGTGATCGGCTTTCCTGCGTCCTCGCTGTCCAGCCGGGCCAGGATCCCCGTGTCACGTTCCATCAGGTCGGCCAGTCGCAGCAGCACCGCGCTGCGCTCCCGGACCGCCAGCCCCGACCACACGCCGGATGCGAAGACCTGCTCGGCCCGCTCGGCGGCCTCGGTGACGTCTTCGGCGCTGGTGGCGGGCACCGTGGTGATCAGTTCTCCGGTGGCCGGGTTGACGACCTTCAGCATGGTGGCACTCTCGACTGCGGTCATTTCTCCTCCACCAGTTCCCAGCGTCCGTCGGTCTGCCGGGCAAGTCCGCGGCGGCGCAGCTCCTCCAGATAACGGGCCATGCCGCGCTCCCCTCTCTGCCGGAACAGCGGGAACACCTTCGGCAGCAGGTTCGGCGCCAGCATCGCGAAGCGGACGAGACGGGATTCGCCGGTCCGGGGGTAGGCCTCCAGGCGAGGCTTGTCGAGCAGGCTCACCACGGCCGCGACGACGTCGGCGGGCTGCTGCGGCGGATCCTGGAACTGCATGGAGTTCCCGCCGTCCACGGCCTCCTGGCGCAGCATCCGGGTGTCGGTCGCCGACGGCAGCACCGACCCGGCCAGGATGCCCTTGCTCCTCAGGTCGAGCCCGAGGGCGAGCATCGCCCCGCGCAGCCCGAACTTGGAGGCCGTGTAGATCGGGGTCTCCCCCAGCGGGAAGATCCCGCCCAGGGAGACGGTGGTCACCACGCGGGCGTCCCGGGAGGCCTGCAGCAGCGGGATCGCGATCCGGGTGGCGACCAGCGGCGAGGTCAGGTTGAGGGTGATCTCCTGCTCGATGCTCTCGACGCTGCGCACGTCGAAGCGTTCGGCGCTGGTCATGCCCACGTTGTTGACGAGGACGTCGAGGCGTCCGTACGCGTCGGCGACCAGGTCGAAGAGGTGCTCCACCTGGCCGCGGTCGATGAGGTCGCAGCCGAGAGCGGTGTGGCCGGCGCCGGCAAGCTCGGCGGCGACCCGCTTGGCGCGGGCCTCGTCGATGTCGACGACCACGCAGCGGGCACCCCCGGCGGCGAAGCGGCGGCACATCGCGCTGCCGATCCCTCCGGCGCCGCCGGTCACCAGCATGACCTTGTCACGGAAGTCGAAGCCGCTCACGACACCGCCTCCACGCCCCGCAGGGACCGCACCCGCGGCGGCCGGCCCTCGGTGCGCCAGCCCATCTCGGCGGCGACCCTGGCGAGGTGCTTCACGAAGGCCCCGCTGTCGACGTACCCGGTGTGCCGGGGCGAGTCGACGAACTTGAGGCCGCCGGACAGGTCCGGGCGGTCGTTACGGATCACGCCCGCGAATCGCTGCGCGTTCGGCAGCCCCTGCGCCACGTCGTCGATATGCCCGGCGATCATCTGCGCCTGGGTGTCGAAGAGCCGGTATGCGCCGGAGTTGGTCTCGACGAAGCCGACTCCGAACAGACCCTGGTGCTCGCGGGAGAACGACGACAGATACAGGTCGGGATGTTGCTCGTCGCCGAAGTACTTCTGCGCGACCGGGACTTGGTGGACGTAACCGGTGGCCAGGAGGATCAGGTCGAAGTCGTCGCGGGTCCCGTCCGTGAAGTGGACCGTGCTGCCCTCGGTGCGGGCGATGCCCGGCCTGGCGGTGATGTCGCCGTGCTGGAGGTGGTGGATGAGCATCGAGTTGATCGTGGGGTGGGTCTCGAACAGCTTGTGGTCCGGCTTCTGCAGGCCCAGGCGCGTCGGGTCGCCGTTGATGATCCGCAGGAGGGTGCCGAAGACCCGCTGGGCCAGCCACATCGGCAGGTGCGGCCCGTCGTTGGCGATGATGTCCACGGGCCGGCCGAAGAGGTGCTTGGGGATGAACCAGTAGCCTCGGCGCATGCTGATCACCGCGTGGTCCGCGCTGCGGGCCGCGTCGCAGGCGATGTCGCAGCCGGAGTTCCCGGCGCCCACGACCAGGACCCGCTTGCCGCGCAGTTCCTCCGCGCTGCGGTAGCCGACCGTGTGGCGGACCTCGCCGGTGAAGTTGCCGGGCAGTTCAGGGACGTTGGGGTGCCACTGGGACCCCGTACACACCACGACCTGGCTGTGCACGGTTTGCCGTCCGTCGGTCCGGGTGACCGTCCAGGTGCCGTCGGCGTTCTTCTCCACGCTTTCGACCTCGACGCCGAACTGGATGCGCTCCGTCAGTTCGTAGGCGTCGGCGAAGGACGTCAGGTACGAGAGGATCTGCCGGTGCGGCGGATAGTCGGCGAATTCGTCGGGCATCGGAAAGCCTCCGAAACCCGAGAGGGTTTTGCTGGAAATGAAATGGGCTGACTCGTACATCGGGCTGCCGGGGTTGTCGATGTCCCAGATACCGCCCGGCCCGGTGTGCCGCTCAAGATGCGTGTACGGCAGATTCCGCTCCGTCAGGGCTCTGGCGACCGCGAGCCCGGCAGGTCCCGCTCCGATCACGCAGGTGTCGTACTGGATTTTTCCCATGAGGCGGATCCCCTTTTCTATCGGTCCGCAGGCCCGTTCCTGAAGGGCTGAAAAAACTGGAGGGCTGAAGCGCTGAAAGGAACTTATTCATCTGCAGTTCAGCGGGAAATGGTCCGTGCGGTCAGAGAGGGGGCCTGGGCGGCCATGCGAAAGACCGCGCGGTCGCCAGGAGCGCGAGGACGAGTGCGGCCGGTATCGCGTAGGCGAGGCGGAAGTGGCCGGTGGACCCGAGGATTCCGCTGGCGGCGCCGCCGACGAGCACGCCTGCGTAGTTGAAGACGTTCATACGGGCCAGGACTGCTTCGGTCGCCCCCGGTCGCAGGCGTCCGGCGGAGGCGAGGCACAAGGGGACGAGTGCGGAGACCCCGAGCCCGGTGCACGCAGCGGCCAGGAGGGCGTACGGCCAGGCAGGGGCTGCTGCCAGTCCGCCCAGAGCGGCGGCGGTGAGCAGGGTGGCGGCACGGATCACCGCCACCGGGCCGATGCTGCGTACGAGGTGGTCGGCGCAGGCCCGCCCGGTGACGGTACCCACCTGGTAGGCCGCATAGGCCAGGGGCGCGATGGACAGGGCGGTGTCCAGGGTCTGGTGGAGATACAGCGTCGACCACGAGGAGACCGTGGAGTCGATGACATAGGCGACCAGGAGGACCAGGCCGAACGGGGCGAGTCTGACCCACAGTCCGCGGCCGAGCGCAACGGACTCTCCGTGGGTCTCCTCATGGTCGGACACGGTGAGGCGTGAGCCCGTGGGAAGCTCGTGCGCGCGGACGGTCAGGGCGAGGGCCAGGACGAGGCCGGCCTGTGCGGTGAGGGTGTATTCGGCGGGCCAGCCGAGGCGTGCGGTGCCCGCGGTCAGCAGTGCGGCCGCGATGCCGGCCGCGCTCCAGGCGGCGTAGAAGGAGGCGAAGATGCTCCGGCCGTAGTGGCGTTCGACGGCCGCGGCCCGGGTGTTCGCCGAGACGTCGATGCAGCCCAGCGCCATGCCGAACAGCCCGTAGGACACGGCGACCACGGGCCGGCTGGGTGCCCAGCCGATCAGCAACAGGGCCGCGGCGGTCGCCACGACGGCGGCCCGCATCGCGGCGACCAGCCCCACACGCCGGATCACGGCCAGTCCGGCGAAGCTGCCGACGCCCGCGCTCAGCGCGACGGTCACGACGAGCACGGTCATCGTCAGCGGGGAGAGCGCGAGGCGCTCCTTGACGGCGGGCACCGTGGTGGACACCGCGGCCACCGCCGCCCCCTGCGCGGCGAACACCGTCGCCACGGCCCGTCGGGCCGCCGCGTGGGGGCTGCGGCGCGCGGATCGTCGCCGGGCCGGGGTCTGAAGAGGTGCGGTCATGGTGAGCCTTCGTTACACCGGCGCGAGAGCGCAAGACGGGCGGATGTGGCAAAAGGTAGGGAGGGCGAAAAGGTCGTGTGCAGCGCGCCGGAGGCCGAAGAGGGGGCTCCGGCGGCCACACCCGCGACAGGCGGGGGCCCGGCTGCTTACAGTGAGGCGAGAAACGCCCTGGTGAGAGGGGACGCGATGCCCGATGCTCCCGCCCCGGTCACATCTCCGGGAACGAGCCGCAGCACCTCGGCCACCATCGCGCCGAACATCCTGCGCTACCTCGCCAGGGTCGCCGGCGAGTCCGGCGTCGATCTGCAGCCGCTGCTGACCCGGGTGGGGCTGGACCCGACGGTGATGGGCTCCGCCGCGCTGCGGGTCTCCTACCGGCAGGGCAGCGACGTCATCCGCCAGGCGGTGCAGCGGACCGGGGACGAGCACCTGGGGCTGCGGGTGGGCGCGGCGCAGCACCTCACCGCGTGGGGGCTGATCGGCCTGGCCATGATGGCCTCCGACACTCTTCAGGACGCCATCGAGACGGGTGTGCGCTATCAGAACCTCTCCGGGGCGATGACGGTGTGGTCGGCCCGCTGGGAGGACGCGGGCTATGTGCTGCGCGCCGATCTGCCGGACCCCGCGCTGGATCCGACGGTCGCCGTCTTCCTGACCGAGGAGGCGTACTCCAGCGTCGTCACCCTCACTCGGCTGAGCGTCGGCGCCGCGTTCGCCCCGCAGGCGGTCGAGTTCGCCTTTCCCGCCCCGCGAGACACCCGCCCGTTCGACGACCTGTTCCGCTGCCCCCTGCGCTTCGACGCCGCCGGCAACCGCATGGTGTTCCCGGCCCGGTGGGCCCGTGCGGCCATGCCCGGCCGGGACCCCATCACCTACGCCTCGGTACTGGAGGTGCTGGACAAGGAGACGGCCTCACGGCGGGACCAGCAGGACCTGCTGGAGGTGCTGGAAATCTCCATCGCGCAGAGCCTCCCGGCCGTCCCCTCCTTCACCGAACAGGCCCGCAGACACGCGTCCAGCGAACGCACCCTGCGCCGCCGCCTGGCCGAGTGCGGCACCACGTACGAGGCGATCGTCGACGGGGTACGCCGCGAGCAGGTCGAACAGCTCCTACGCCGCCCGGAACTGACGCTCCGTGACATCACCCGCCAGGCGGGCTTCGCCGACGTGAGCGCACTGCGCCGGGCGGTGCGCCGCTGGCACGGCCTCACCCCGCTCGAGCTGCGCGCCGGACTGCTGGAGCGGGAAGCGCCGACCGGCCGACCGCACGCGCCGCCCGAGCGGGGTGCCGAACCCTAGCCGAGCCGCTCGCAGACGAACCTGTGGCTGCCCGGCCCGAGGTCCGACACAGTGATCACCCCGCCCGTCACCTCCACGCCACGCGTCGACGCCCGACGCCCGTCCCACAGCGTCTGCCGGCCGGCGCGCACGCTCTGCCGGTGCGCGTCGCCGGGGAAGGAGACCGACCCCCGCGTGTGTGCCGGTACGTGGACGGTGAGGCGGAAGACCTGATCGCCGTTGTCCCACTCGACGCGCAACGGGCCGTACGGCGTGGGCAGTTGGCCCGTCGCCCAGTCGACGTCTCCGGGCTGCGGGCGTATCTCCCAGGTGGCGTAACCCGGCGAGGTCGGGCGGGCTCCCAGCAGGTGGTGCGTCAGGGCCGGCAGGACGCCCGTGGACCAGCCGTGGGCCATGCTCGTGTACGCGCCCTCGTACAGGGAGCCGCCGGGGCCGATGCCTTCCCAGTGGGTGATGCCGGGGTCGTTCTGGTCCATCCAGCCGTAGGTGCGCCGGATCTGGTCGAGCGCGGACGCGGCCCGGCCCGTCAGGAAGCGGGCCTCGATCTCGGGGTAGGAGGTGAAGGCGTACACGCGCTGGGAGGCCTGGTCGAAGAGGGTGTCGTTGTCCATGAAGGCGTTGCCGTACGGCCGCCGCGTCGTGGCGTCGAGATGGGCGAGCGCCGAGGCGGCGCGGTCCGCGTCGGCGATGCCGGTGACCACGGACAGTGCGTTGCCGTCCTGGGCATGGCGCACCGGGCCGGTGGTGGAGTCCAGGTAGGCGCCCGCCGCCGCGTCCCAGAGCAGCGCGTTGACGGCCTGGGCGACCTTGTCCGCCCTGGCGGTCCAGCGCTCGGCGTCGCTTCCGCGGCCCAGCAGGCGGGCCAGCCGGGCCCCGGTCCGCAGGGCCTGCACGTACAGGGCGTTGTAGTAGGTGACCTGGCCGGTGCGGCCCAGGAACGCGTAGTCGCCGTACCCGCCGGTGCCGTTCAGGCCCTTGCGCAGCAGGCCCGCGTCGTCCGTGACGCCGGGGTACCAGGCGTCCAGGACCTTGACCAGGTTCGGGTGGTGGCGGGCGGCGTAGGAGGTGTCGCCGGTGTAGAGGACGTAGTCCCAGCTGCAGGTGACCCAGTACAGCGGATAGTCGAAGAGGGGCAGGGTGTAGCTCGAGATGGAGGCGGGCGGGATCCAGCCGTCGGAGCGCTGGTGCGCGGCGAGGTCGGCGAGCACGTTGCGGGCCGCTTCGGCGGTGTCGTCGTGGGTCAGGTACAGGGTGCGTGCGGAGACCGCGAGGTCGCCGACGTAGGGGTCGCGGTCGCGTTTGGCGCCGTCGTGCAGAACCAGCTTGCCCTCCAGGCCGGCGCTCCAGGCGCCGCGCGGATCGACGTCGTCCTGGCGGAAGGTGTCGGTGACCAGTTCGTTGGTGTACGACGCCCCGTACCAGTAGCGGTTCAACTCCTCGTCGGAGCACAGGAACCAGCCGCGGTAGGTGCTGGGCGTACCCAGGTATCCGGTGAACTGCAGGGCCACCGAGTCGATCTCGACCTCGCCCCACGGCTGGGCCACGGGAGCGTCCGTGGCGAGGGCGTCGAGGGAGATCCTGAGGTAGCGGAAGCCGTGCAGCCCGTCCGCGAAGACCTTGTCACCGGACTGAAAGCCCTTGTGGTCGGTCCAGTCGGCGCCGGTTGCCGGGACGGCGAACTGGTCCGTGCCCTGTCCGGTGCCGCCCGCCTGGTCGGAGCGGGTGAAGTCCGAGCGGTCGGTGAGGAACCGGCGGGTCTCGGAGAACGCCAGCCGCACGCCCGGGGAGTTGTCGGAGGCCGAGGGGAAGTGGATCCGTGGGTATCCGACCACGACCTTTCCGAAGTCCACGGTGACGCTCGGCACGGCGATCGCATCGACAGGCGCGGGCCAGACTTCGTTGATACGGGTGAAGGCTCCGCGCGGTGTGTCCTGCACGCCCGTCACGGTGATGCGTACGCGGGCGGTCGTGACCGGCGAGGTGAAGGGCACGGCCTTCTGGATGACATCGTTGTCCACGACCGTGGCTGCGGTCTGCCATGCGCCGTCGCGCCATACCTCGACGGTGAACGCGGTCGGTACGCCGTCGCTGTTGGAGACGACCGTGACGCCGGGGAGCTGCATGGCCTGCGCCAGGAGGATGGTGAGGGTGTCGGGGAACGCCCCGATCGTGTCGTCGTTCCAGAACGTGTCCGGGTTGCCGTCGATGGCGTTGGACGCGTCGTAGGTGCGCGGCTGACCGTCGTTGCCGTTGTTGCCGGCATGAGCCGAGGAGGCCTCGGCCGTGGTGCCCTCGGGCCAGCGGGGTGCCGCCGCGGGGCGGGCACGCCGCAGGACCGTTGCAGCCCCATCGGGCGTCAGCAGTGCCTCGGCGTTGTCGACCTCGCCGCTGGTCGTGACGATCCGGACGGGCCGGACAGTGCGCGAGGACGGCGCCTGGACGTAGCGGTGCCAGCCCTTGGGGCGACGAGCCGCGTCGTCGGCGACAGGGGCGGCTTCCTCCTCGGCGGGGAGCGCCGCCGCTGCGGGGAGTCCGGCGGAGGCGAGGGCCGCCGTCAGCCCGACCGCACCGGCCCTGGCCATCACGGTGCGTCTGGGGATGTCGTTCTCCGGTGTGCCGTTCGACGTCACTGCGCCTCCCTGAACAGACGGGGATTGAATCGTTTCATACGACGGTGGTGACGTGACGGTATCCCGAACACCGGGCGCCCGTACAGGGATCGGACAGGAGTCGGGCGGAGGAAAGCCGGCCTGCCGGAGACAGGGGCCACAGCGTCAACTTCGCGGCCGGTCAAGGAACTTACGGACCGTCGAACGGTCCGGTCGCGCCGTTGTTCGGTCGTCACGGGTCAGTCCCGGAAAGTCCCGCCTGACGTGACGGTGGCACGCATACGGTCCGTGCACCGAGACGGGTCGCCAGCACCGGCCCGCGCAGTCAACGCATGCAAAGGGAGGCGCCGTGGCGAGTGTGGAAGTGTCACTGAAAGAGATGATGGCCGGGGTCGAGGGAGCCTTGGGAGCTGCCGTCGTCGACTACACCAGCGGAATGGCGCTGGGCACGCTCGGCGGGAGCAAGGACCTGGACCTGACCGTCGCCGCGGCCGGCAACACGGATGTCATCCGCGCCAAGGTCCGCACCATGGAGCAGTTGGGCCTCAAGGGCCAGATCGAGGACATCCTGATCACGCTGGACCGTCAGTACCACGTGATCCGCCTCGTGACCGGCCGTAAGGGCAACGGGCTGTTCCTCTACCTCGTCCTCGACAAGGCCCAGTCGAACCTGGCGATGGCCCGCCACCAACTCAAGCGCGTGGAGGAGGCGATCGAGATCTAGCCCGCCCGAGGACGCCGGAGCCCATGTCTGCCCATCATGTGAAGACTTCTTCAAGTCACCACATAAGCATGGTTCCAATGTGCGTTCCTTTCGGGTCCCAGGCGTGAAGGATCGGCATCCGAAGGCGGTCTGTGGTGCGGCGGTCTCCCTGGACGCCGCCGCACCCCGGCGGCCGCAACCCCACCCACCCGACCAGGAGCGAGCATCCATGCAGGCCCCCCTCTACCAGGTCAAGGCGGAGTTCTTCCGCATGCTCGGCCACCCTGTGCGCATCAGAGTGCTGGAACTCCTCCAGCACGGGCCGGTGTCGGTACGGGACCTGCTCGCCGACATCGAGATCGAGCCGTCCAGCCTGTCCCAGCAGCTTGCCGTTCTGCGGCGCTCCGGCATCGTCGTGTCCATGCGGGAGGGCTCCACCGTCCGCTACGCGCTCGCCGGCGGAGACGTCGCCGAGCTCCTGCGCGCCGCCCGCCGGATCCTCACCGAGCTGCTCACCGGCCAGAACCAGCTCCTCACCGAACTCCAGAAGGCCGACGCCCCGGCCGCTGCGCACACCACCCGATGACCCGGGATTGCATACGGATCCTCACTCGGCGTCCGCGACGACCGAGCCGACCCGCTCGGCCAGGCCCGGATCGCGGCGCACCAGCAGGGTCGCGTAACCGACGGACAGCAGCAGGGCGACCAACGCCGCGACGGGGAACCAGTTGTACGGCGCGGGCTGGCCGGGCTTGGCCAGGTAGTACAGCGGCACCAGGATGGCGAGCGCGCCGAGGGCGGGCAGCACCAGGTGGCGGCCGGTGCGGAACTCCTGCGGCCGGTAGCGGCGGTAGTACAGCGGCAGGGCGATGTTGGACGCGAGATAGACCAGCAGGATCAGGATGGATCCCAGGCTGGAGGACTCGGTGAAGAAGACGACGGGGTTCATCGGACCGCCGTCGGCGCCGAGCAGATGGCCCAGCCCCCAGCCGCCGATGATCAGCAGGGAGATGGCGGCGAAGGTGACGATCGCGTTGTTCGGCGTACGGCGGGTGGGGTGGACGTAGCCGAAGAACGACGGCAGCAGTCCCTCGCGTCCGGCGTTGAACACCAGACGGGCCTGGGAGTTGATGCCGGCGATCAGCACGCCGAGGGTGGAGGTCAGACCGCCGAGGTAGGCGAGGAACGCGAGCGCGCCGAGGGTGTGGTGGGCGACGTCGATGAACGGGATGCGGGCCTCACCGAGCCGGGCGACGTCGTAGTCGAAGCCGGTGACCGTGGCGTAGGAGAAGAGGATGTAGCTCACGGTCATGATCCCGATGGAGGAGAACACGGCGCGGCCGACGTTGCGCCGGGGGTTCTCCGTCTCCTCGGCCAGGGCCGCGGAGTTCTCCCAGCCGATGAAGAGGTAGACGGCAAGCGGGAAGCCCGCCGCCAGGCCGCGCAGGCCGTGGTGGATGTGGTCGGGCAGGAACGGCGCGGCGGAGAGGTTGCCACGGTGTTCGACGAGGGCGGCGACCGAGACCACGACGAGGACCAGCATCTCGACGCCGAAGAAGTAGCCGGCCCACTTGGTGGAGACCACCACCCCGCGCAGCATCAGCACGACCGACAGTCCGGTCAGCAGCAGCGTCCAGATGATCCAGGGCAGGTCGACGCCGGTGTAGTGGTGCAGGGTGATCTGCACGAAACCGCCGGAGATCGCGATGACGGAGGCCATCGCGATGATGTAGCCGAGTACGGCGAGCAGGGCCGTGGTCACCGCGCTGACCGGCCCGAAGGTCTTGCCCACGAAGGTGATGAAGCTGCCCGCCGAGGGGTGGGCGCGGGAGAACTGGGCGAGCGTGTTGCCCAGCAGGGCGACCGCGATGCCCGCCGCGAGGATGGTCAGCGGGGACGCGACGCCGGCGGTGGTGGACAGGAAGGCGAAGCCGAAGAAGAAGCTCATGGCCGGGCCGACGTTGGCCATGGTGGCGGCGGCGATGTCCGCCATGCCGAGCACTCCGCCGCGCAGCCGCTGGGGCGTGCCGCCGACGGCGCCCGGCGTCGGCGGCGGGCCGACGGCTTTGGGGTCGGGCATGGCGGCAGCTCCTTCTGATCCGGTGCGGCAGTGCAAGCGGTGCGCGGGGGATGTCAGCCGGGGTGGGTGTGCTGGTGTGCCTTCACCGCCTGCACGGCCGGGTCCAGTGCGCCGCGGCCGAGTTCGGCGAGCAGGTCGGCGTGGCACCGGTTGCGTGCCCGTACGACGGCGATGTCCGGGGCGGGCTGGACCAGGCACAGGCGGCCGAGGAGGTCGGCAGTCAGCTCCCGGACGCCCGCGCCGCCGAGGGCCTCGGCGAGGTCGAGGTGGAAGCGGGTCTCGAGCATGAGCAGTGGTCCGGGGTCGTCGGTCAGGTCCATCTCGTCGACCAGTGCCTGCAGGCCGTCGAGCCGGTCGGCCGGCACCTCGCCCGCGCCGTGGGCCACGAGACCGCACTCCAGGAGCAGGTGGAAGGCGTTCAGCGAGGCCGCCTCGCCCTCGTCGTGCAGCGCCGGGACGATCGTGTCCCAGCCCTGGGCGACGAAGGTGCCGCCGGTCCGGCCGCGCCGCCGGTCGAGCAGACCGTCCTGGCACATGGCCTCCAGCGCGCGCCGCACGGTGATCTCCCCGATGCCCAGTTCCTCGGCCAGGACGCCGGCGTCGGGCAGCCGGTCCCCCGGCGAGACGGAGGTCAGGCGCACCTGCAGGGC
Source organism: Streptomyces sp. TLI_185 (assembly GCF_003814765.1). Classification (NCBI taxonomy): domain Bacteria; kingdom Bacillati; phylum Actinomycetota; class Actinomycetes; order Kitasatosporales; family Streptomycetaceae; genus Streptomyces; species Streptomyces sp. TLI_185. The sequence goes on along the minus strand of NZ_RKRB01000001.1, from coordinate 9,069,316 downwards.
GATCCGTGAGCGGACGAGCTCCGCGCCGGTCTGGCCGCGGCCGGGCAGCACTCGGGCGTCCTGCACTCCGGCGACCGACGCCGGAGCCGGCTGGCCGTAGGGCCCGAACTTGCCCGCTGCATTCACCACGACGTCACCTTAACGGCCTGCTGAGCGGGGGTTACGGCGGGCGGCGGAGCAGTGTCCTGTGCGCGCTCGGATGCATGCTCGGAAAATAGAGCATGGTGAACAGTTAAACAAGACTGTTCTTTTGGATCGTACTGAACTAATTTCCCCGGCACGGCGCCCGTCCCCTTCGTCCGCACTCCCTCAAACGAGAGATGTCGAGATGACCACACGTCCCCCTGTTTCCGCTCCGCCCCCGGTGACCAGCACCGATGGCACTCCGGCAGACTCCGGCCTGCAGGCCGGCCTGAAGAACCGCCACCTGTCGATGATCGCGATCGGCGGTGTCATCGGCGCCGGCCTGTTCGTCGGCTCCGGCTCCGGCATCGCCGCCGCAGGCCCCGGCATTCTCATCTCCTACGCCCTCGTCGGCATCCTCGTCGTCCTCGTCATGCGGATGCTGGGCGAGATGGCCGCGGCCAACCCCACCTCGGGCTCGTTCTCCGCGTACGCCGACAGGGCGCTGGGGCGCTGGGCCGGGTTCACCATCGGCTGGCTGTACTGGTTCTTCTGGGTCGTGGTGCTCGCCGTCGAGGCGACCGCGGGCGCGAAGATCCTGGCCGGCTGGATACCGGCGGTCCCGCAGTGGGGCTGGGCCCTGATCGTCATGGTCGTACTGACCGCCTCCAACCTGGTCTCGGTCAGCTCCTACGGCGAGTTCGAGTTCTGGTTCGCCGGCATCAAGGTGGTCGCCATCGCCGCGTTCATCGTGGTGGGCGGTCTCGCGATCTTCGGTCTGCTGCCCGGCTCCGACCACCCGGCGTCCGGCTTCTCCAACCTGACCGCGCACGGCGGGTTCCTGCCGCACGGGCCGGGAGCGATCCTCACCGGCGTGCTGATGGTGGTCTTCTCCTTCATGGGCAGCGAGATCGTCACACTCGCTGCCGGTGAGTCCGCGGACCCGCAGGGTGCGGTCACCAAGGCCACCAACAGCGTGATCTGGCGCATCGCCGTGTTCTACCTGGGCTCGATCCTGATCGTGGTGTCGCTGCTGCGCTGGGACGATCCGGCCATCCTCAAGGACGGCTCCTACGTCGCCGCGCTGAGCTCCATCGGCATCCCGCACGCGAGCCAGATCATGAACGCCATCGTGCTGACGTCGGTGCTGTCCTGTCTCAACTCCGGTCTGTACACCGCCTCGCGCATGGCGTTCTCGCTGGCCCGGCGCAGTGACGCCCCGGCCTCCTTCGGACGCACCACGAAGCGCGGTGTGCCGCAGGCGGCCATCCTGGCCTCGGTGGTCTTCGGCTTCGTCGCGGTCGCCTTCAACTACCTGTGGCCGGACACGGTCTTCCAGTTCCTGCTCAACTCCTCCGGTGCGATCGCCCTGTTCGTGTGGCTGGTGATCTGCTTCTCGCAGCTGCGGATGCGCAGGATCATCGAGCGGGAGACGCCGGAGAAGCTCGTCGTCCGGATGTGGCTCTACCCCTACCTGACCTGGGCCACCATCGCCCTGATCACCTTCGTCCTGGGCTACATGCTCACCGACACGGCCGACGGCGGCGGACGCGACCAGGTGGTCCTGTCCACCCTGGTGGCCCTCGGCGTGGTCGTCTTCGCGCTGGTCCGCGAGCGGGTGGGCCGGAGGAAGGACACGCTGATCTCGTCGTAGAGCCCGGGCCTGCCGGGCGACGGTGGTGGTGCGGTACTTGTGCCGCACCACCACCGCGTCGTCACCGGTACGGCGCACACCCCCGAGCTCAGGCCTCCGTGCCGCCCTCCGCCAGGTCCCTGATCGCCTCGAGTCGCCGCTCCCACCGGTCGGCGAGCACGTCGAGCCACCGCGTCGCCTGCCTGAGCGGCCGCAGGTCGGCCTCGTAGTGGACCTCGCGTCCGGCCCGGCGGGATCGGACGAGGCCCGCGCGATCGAGGACGGCCAGGTGCTTGGCCACCGCCTGCCGGGTGACGGGGAGGACGGCCGCCAGGGAGGTCGGTGTCGCGCCGCCGGTACGGGCGAGGGTCGCGAGGATCTCCCGGCGGACCGGATCCGCCATGGCCGTCAGTACCTCCTCGGGGGCCGGCACGGCCTCTGCGGTGCCGGTCATGCTGCGGCCTGTTCGCATTCCGTGCGCAGTTGGTCGAGTTTGGCGGGCCAGTTCCCGGAGTTGGCGCGGTGGCGGTCGGCAGCCTCGTCGTCCGGCAGTCCCAGGCGGCTGAAGCCGCTCTCGACCATCGTGAGCCGGGTGCGGTCCGCGGCGTCGTCCCGGGCGAGGGTGAACTCGACCCGGGTGGCGTTGCTGTCGTCCGGCTCCTCACCGGCGGCACCCTGGGACCAGCGCCAGGCGAGGACACGGGGCGGTTCGACCGTCTCGATGCGGGCCGGGATGACTCCGTGCACTCCGTGCTCGAAGACCAGGAGGCCGCCCGGGCGAAGGTCGATCTTGACCGGTCCGCCACTGCCGAACCAGCGGCCGAGGAAGGCGGGTTCCGTCAGCACGGTCCACACCCTCTCCGGCGAGGCGTTGATCAGTACGGAGCGTTCGATCGCGTCGGGAATCTCGGGAATCATGGCGGCCCAGCCTCCTTGGAACCATCGGATGCGCAACCCAACGGTTGCATATCCCGGTTCGGTGCGCACCCAAATGGTTGCGCATGGGCCCTATGCCACCGCCTCGACGTCCGGCGCGCCGCCCTCCCGGTCGCGCTCCTCGAACTGCGTCCGGTACAGCTCCGCGTACCGCCCTCCGGCGAGCAACAACTCCTCGTGCGTCCCCCGCTCCACGATCAGCCCGCCCTCGATCACCAGGATCACGTCCGCCGCCCGCACCGTGGACAGCCGGTGGGCGATCACGACCGCGGTGCGGCCCTCCAGCGCCTCCGCCAGAGCCTCCTGGACGGCCGCCTCCGAGGTGTTGTCGAGGTGGGCGGTGGCCTCGTCGAGGATGACCACGCGCTGACGGGCCAGCAGCAGCCGGGCGATGGTCATGCGCTGGCGTTCGCCGCCGGAGAGACGGTAACCGCGCTCGCCGACGACCGTGTCGAGACCGTCGGGCAGGGACCGTACGAGATCGTCGAGGCGGGAGCGGCGCAGGGCGTCCCACAGTTCGTCCTCGGTGGCCGTGGGGGCGGCCAGCAGCAGGTTGGCGCGGACCGTGTCGTGGAAGAGGTGGCCGTCCTGGGTGACCATGCCGAGGGTGGCGCGCAGGGACCGTGCGGTCAGGTCGCGGACGTCGCTGCCGCCGACGCGTACGGCGCCCCCGTCGACGTCGTACAGGCGCGGAAGCAGTCCGGCGATCGTCGACTTGCCCGCACCCGACGAGCCGACGAGTGCCACGGTCTGGCCCGGTTCGGCGCGGAAGGAGATGCCGTGCAGGACCTCGGCGCCGCCCCTGGTGTCCAGACTCGCCACCTCCTCCAGGGAGGCCAGGGAGACCTTGTCGGCGGACGGGTAGGCGAAACGGACGTCGTCGAACTCGACGGAGACCGGGCCGTCGGGCACGGCGTGCGCGTCCGGTTTCTCCTCGATGAGGGGCTTGAGGTCGAGCACCTCGAAGACCCGCTCGAAGCTGACGAGGGCGCTCATCACCTCGACGCGCGCCCCGGCGAGCGCGGTCAGCGGCGCATACATACGGGTCAGCAGCAGCGCCAGCGACACGACCGCGCCCGGCTCCAGGCTGCCGCGCAGCGCGAACCAGCCGCCGAGGCCGTAGACCAGGGCGAGGGCCAGGGAGGAGACCAGCGTCAGGGCGGTGATGAACACCGACTGGGCCGTCGCGGTGCGCACGCCGATCTCCGCGACCCGGCGGGCGCGGGCCGCGAACTCCACCGACTCCTCCTCCGGCCGCCCGAAGAGCTTGACGAGCGTGGCTCCCGGAGCGGAGAACCGCTCGGTCATGCGGGTGCCCATCGCCGCGTTGAGCGTCGCCGCCTCCCGCTGCATACGGGCCATGCGGCTGCCCATGCGCCGGGCGGGGATCACGAACACCGGCAGCAGGACCAGCGCGAGCAGGGTGATCTGCCAGGACAGCGTCAGCATGACGGCGAGGGTGAGCAGGAGGGTGACCAGGTTGCTGACCACTCCGGACAGCGTGTTGCTGAACGCACGCTGGGCGCCGATCACGTCGTTGTTGAGACGGGAGACCAGCGCTCCCGTACGTGTGCGTGTGAAGAACGCGACCGGCATCCGCTGCACATGATCGAACACAGCCGTGCGCAGATCGAGAATGAGTCCCTCCCCGAGCGTCGCCGAAAGTCTCCTGCCGAGGATGCCGAGGGCCGCCTCCGCGACCGCGATGAGCGCGATGAGCAGGGCCAGGCGTACGACCTTGGCCTCGTCGCCGCCCGACACGATCGCGTTCACGACACGCCCGGCCAGTACGGGGGTCGCGACGGCGAGCAGCGCGGTCACCACCCCGAGCACCACGAACTGCGCCATACGGGCGCGGTGCGGGCGGGCGAAGGCGGCGATACGGCGCAGCGTGGCGCGCGCCAGAGGGCGCCGTTCCTGCTCGGCGTTCATGACACTGTGCAACTGCATCCAGGCTGTGGTCTCCATGCTCATGAGAGAGACCGTAGGACCTCAAGCAACATTGAGGTCAATGTTTTCCTGACGTCCCCCGCGAAGGACCCGATGACCGTACGCAAGCCGCTGTCCCCGCTTCAGCCGCTGTCCCCGCTTCCGCAACCCGCCGTTGGCACGGCCTGGAAACCCTCTCCGGATGTGACTGCGGTACACCTTCCCCAAGGGCCACTGCCCCCAGGACGATTCCCCCGACGCGTCCCGGCCCGCGTGCTCCGGCAGATCCTGTGCCTGCTGCCGCTGCTGCTCGTGTCCGTCGTGGCCGTGCAGCACCGCTCGGTCCTCGTCGAGGGCTTCGGCCATCTGCGGGCCGCCGAGTGGCCCTGGCTGCTGGCGGCGGCCGGCGCCACCTGTCTGACCTGGGTGGCGGCCGCCTTCACCCGGCAGGGCGCGGTCGTCGACCGGCTGCCCAAGCGGCGGCTGCTCGCCACCCAGTTCGCGGCGGGCTCGGCCAACCACCTGCTGCCGACCGGCCTCGGCGCGGGCGCGGTCAACCTGCGGTTCATGACCGTGTGCGGGATTCCGCTCGCCCGCTCCTCGGCCGCGCTCGCCCTGTATCTCCTGGCGGAGACGGTGGCCCGGCTGAGCCTGCTGGCCGGGCTGCTGCTCGCCTTCCCGGGCGCGCTGCACCTCGGCACGCTGCTGCCCGAGGGTGCGGTGGGCCCGCTGCTGCTCGCCGTCGCCGGGGCCGTGGTCGTGGCCGCGGCCGTCCTGGTTCTCGTACGACGGCTGCGCACGGCCGTCGTGTCCTTCCTGCGCACGGCGCTGTGCGAGCTGCGCTCGGTGCACACCCGCCCGTCCCGTGCGCTCGCGCTGTGGGGCGGTTCGCTCGCCTTCCCCGCGCTGCAGGCGGCCGGGCTGGTCCTGGTCGGCCTGTCGCTGGGGCTGCCGGTACCGCCCGTGCACATGGCGGTCGCATATCTGGCGGCGACGGTCGCCGTCGCGCTGGTGCCGACGCCGGGCGGGCTCGGCTCGGTGGAGGCGGCGCTGGTCGTGGCGTTGGTGGCGGCGGGCGGTCCGGTGGCCGTGGCGACGGCGGTGGTGCTCGCCTACCGGATCATCACGGTGTGGCTGCCGCTGCTGCCGGGCGCACTGACGCTGGGTGCGCTGGTACGGCTGAAGGTCATCTGAGCCGCCTCCCCGGTGTCACCAGGGCACCGGCTTGCCGTCCCGGAAGAAGCCGCCGGTCGGCCCGTTGTCGGGCAGCGTGGCCGCCCACACGATCCCGGCGGCTCCTTCGGCGACGGGACGTCCGCCACCGCCGCCCATGTCGGTGGCGACCCAGCCGGGACAGATCGCGTTGACAAGAACGCGATGCCGGCGCAACTCACCGGCCAGCAGGCAGGTCAGGGCGTTGAGCGCGGCCTTGGAGACGCTGTAGGCAGGGGTTCCGCCGCTCATCGACTGCAGCGAACCGCCCTCGCTGCTCACCATGACCACCCGCGGGTGCGGACTGCGCTGCAGCAGCGGGAGCAGCGCCTGGGTGACCCGCCAGGCACCGAACAGATTGGTGTCCAGGGCCCGTTGGACCTCGCCGAGATCGGCCGACCGTGCCTGCGCCCAGGTGTCGTACAGGATCGCCGCATTGTTGACGACCACGTCCACACGCCGCAGGTTCCCGCCCACCCAGTCGGCCATGGCGGCCACGCTCGCCGCGTCGGAGACGTCGAGCTGCACCGCACTCACCCGCTCGCCGCCCGGGTCGACACGCGCGGCGGCGGCGCGCCCCTTGGCGAGGTCGCGGGAGCCGAGCACCACGTGGTGGCCGCGGGCGGCGAGCTGCCGTACGACCTCGTACCCGATACCGCGATTGCCGCCGGTCACGACGGCGACCGGCGGCGCACCCGCATGTTCACTCATTGCCTCGCGATGCCCGCGCCGGTCCTCCCGGCCGACCTGCTTGTCTGCCGGAGGTCCGGGGGTTGCCCCCCGGGAAGACGCAGCAGCTGCCATCAGGAACACTCCCTCTGTACGGTGTTCCAGCCTCGCACAGCCGTTGCACGATCGCCCCGCCGGTCGCCGCCCGCACCGGCACTGTCGGAGAAAGGGGTTGCACCATGCCGGTCCGTACCGAACGCCAGGGACACGTCACCACCGTCGTCCTCTCCCGTCCCGAGGCCCGCAACGCCGTGGACGGTCCGACTGCCGCCGAACTCGTTGCCGCCTTCCGGGAGTTCGAGGCGGACGACGAGGCGCGGGTGGCGGTGCTGTGGGGCGAGGGCGGCACGTTCTGCGCGGGCGCCGACCTCAAGGCGATCGGCACCGAGCACGGCAACCGGGTCGCGGAGGACGGGGACGGCCCGATGGGGCCGACGCGGCTTCGGCTGTCCAAGCCGGTGATCGCCGCGGTCGCGGGGCATGCCGTGGCCGGCGGCCTCGAGCTGGCGCTCTGGTGTGATCTGCGGGTCGCCGAGGAGGACGCCGTCTTCGGCGTGTTCTGCCGCCGCTGGGGCGTCCCGCTGATCGACGGCGGCACGGTACGGCTGCCCCGGCTGATCGGGCAGAGCCGCGCACTGGACATGATCCTCACCGGACGGGCGGTACCGGCACGGGAGGCATACGAGATGGGCCTCGCCAACCGGCTCGTCCCCACCGGCACGGCACGCACCGAGGCGGAGACACTGGCCGCCGAGATCGCCCGCTTCCCGCAGGCGTGTCTGCGGGGCGACCGGGCGTCGGTACTGGAGCAGGACGGGCTGGACGAGTCGGCGGCCATGCGCGGCGAACTCCGGTACGGGATGGGCGTGTTGACGGAGGGCCTGGAGGGGGCGGCACGGTTCGCGGCCGGGGCCGGGCGGGGCGGGTCCTTCACGGACGTGTGAGACGCCGTGCGGGTCGATCCATGGCAGGCTCATCCAGACGCGCAGGTCTTCTTGGACGTGCACGTCATTTCGGCAGGGGGTGTGCGCAGGGCCCGCGCAGCGGACGCTCACCCTCACCGGCCCGCCCCTCGGAGTCGACGCGGTCGTCCAGCGCGCCGGCAGCGCGACGACGCCCTCGCGGGTGAGGTGGCGTCGGATCCAGGCCATCGTGGGCGCGGCGAAGTACGGGTCGAGGGGCAGTCCGGTCAGCTGCCGTGACTCGTCGGCGTGCGGGGTGAGTTCGGTGCGGACGGTCACGGCTCGGCGGTCCGGCAGAGGCAGGGCGTCGGTCAGCGGGCGGCCGGTGGCAGGGTGCCAGGCGAGGACGGTCTCGCCCTGGTTGGCGAGGCCCAGTGCGACGACGGGTTCGCGGGCCTCGGACAGGGCCCGGCGGCCGCGTGGAGCGCCGAGCGGTACGGCTCCTCCAGGTCGACCTCCACCAGGCTGCCGGGCAGATGGCGGGGGTGCACCTCGGCGAACCCGGTGCCGATGACGCCGCACTCGGGGCAGCCGACCAGTGCCGTGGTGCCGGACGGGCTCTGGTCGACTGCAAGGACTGCACCCGTCATCGCACCTCTCCCCCTCGAAGCCCTCGCCGGGCGTCAAGCAACGCCGATCGGACTGGCGCACGGCGTACGCCGTCCCCAGGCCCAGGGCATCGTCCGAAACCGCACCGTCCGGGCGGCCACCAGGTGCGAACTCCTGTGCGGAATAGGGCAGGATGAGCGGCTGCACATCCCGAACTTGGAGGTAACCGGTGAACCGAGCGCTCACCGTGGACGACTTGGTCATCGCCTCAGTCGCGCTGGCGGCGGGCCTGTTGGCCGCGTTCCTGCTGCGCATGCTGCTGCGCTGGCTGGGCAAGCACGCCGACCGCACCCGCTGGAGCGGCGACGACGTCATCGTCGACGCGCTGCGCACGGTGGTGCCGTGGGCGGCGATCGTGGGCGGCGCGGCCTCCGCGGGAGCGGTGCTGCCGCTGACCCGGACGGTCCAGAACCACGTCAACCAGGTGCTGACGGTGGTGCTCATCTTCGTCGTCACGGTGACGGCGGCCCGGGTGATCGCCGGTCTGGTACGGGCGGTCACCACGTCCCGCTCCGGGGTCGCCGGGTCGGCCACGATCTTCGTGAACATCACCCGGGTGCTGGTCCTGGCGATCGGTTTCCTGGTGGTGCTGCAGACGCTGGGCATCTCGATCGCGCCGCTGCTCACCGCCCTGGGCGTGGGCGGTCTGGCCGTCGCGCTGGCGCTGCAGGACACCCTCGCCAACCTCTTCGCCGGCATCCACATCCTGGCCTCGAAGACCGTGCAGCCCGGCGACTACATCCGGCTGAGCAGCGGCGAAGAGGGCTACGTCGAGGACATCAACTGGCGTCAGACGACCGTGCGCGCGCTCTCCAACAACCTGGTCGTCATCCCCAACGGGGAGCTGGCGAAGGCGAACATGACCAACTTCATGCGTCCCGAGCAGCGGTTGACGATCCTGGTCCAGGTCGGTGTCGCCTACGACAGTGACCTGGAGCAGGTCGAGCGGGTGACCATGGAGGTCATCGCCGAGGTGATGACCGGGGTTGCCGGCGCGGTCCCGGACCACGAGCCGGCGATCCGCTTCCACACCTTCGGCGACTCCCGGATCGGCTTCACCGTCATCCTGGGCGTGGGCGAGTTCAGCGACCAGTTCCGGATCAAGCACGAGTTCATCAAGGCACTGCACAAGCGCTACCGCGAGGAGGGCATCCGCATCCCGGCGCCCGCGCGGACGGTGGCGCTGCAGCAGGGGTCGGTCAGCATCCCGCAGCAGCGCGGCTCGCAGGAGGCGATCGTCGAGGCGGGCGAGGTGTCCTCCGCCCGCCTCGACTGAGAGCCTGAGGGCTCGGCGAGGTCAGAGCGTCGCCGAGTTCTCGTGCCAGTGCCCGCCCCGGCGGCTGTGCGGGGAGGCGAGCGCCGAGTTCACCGGCTTGACCGTCCAGTCCGGGTGACCGGGCATCCGCGGCGTCTTCGTACCGTAGAGCCAGTCCTTGAGGAACCCGGACAGGTCCTGCCCAAAGACCTCCGAGGCGACCGCGATGTAGTCGTCCGTCGTCGCCGCGGAGTTGCGATGCCGCTCCAGGAAGCACCGCTCGATGGCGTGGAAGACGTCCTCGCCGACGACCTGGCGCAGCGCGTACAGAACCAGGACGCCGCCCGTGTAGCGCTGGCTGTCGAAGAGGTTCACCGCGTTCGGGGCCGCGACCGGCCCCGAGTCGTGGCGCCACTGGTCGCCGAGGCCGTAGGTGTACTTCATACGGTCCTCGAACGTGCTGTAGCCGAGCGAGTCGGTCCAGCCGCGCTCGTAGCGGTACAGCAGTCCGTAGTAGTCGGCGTGACCCTCGTTCAGCCACAGGTCGGCCCAGTTGGCGGGGCTGACGAGATTGCCGAACCAGGAGTGGACCAGCTCGTGCATCATGTGCGAGCCGATCTTCTTCTCCTCCTGGAGCAGGAAGTTCGGCTTGTACAGGGTGAGGGTCTGGGTCTCCAGGCCGGTGAAGTCGAAGGCGTTCGGGTTGTCGGAGTTGCAAGGCAGCAGTCCGTACGTCTCGAAGGGGAACGCGCCGAGCCGCTGCTCCAGCCAGTCGACCAGCCCGGGGGTGAGCGCGAGCGCCGGTTCCAGGGCGGCGGCCCGGGCCGTCGGTACGACGTCCCGCAGCGGCAGCCCGTGCGGGCCCTGCCGGTCCTTGACGACGTAGTCGCCGACCGTGATCTGCACCAGTTCGGTGGCCATCGGCTCGCGGGAGCGGTACGAGTACGCCGTGCGGCCGTCGGCGAGGGTCTCGGTGCCGACGAGCAGCCCGTTCGCGACGCCGCGCAGGCCGCCGGGGACGGTGACGCGGAAGGTGAAGTCCGCCTTGTCCGAGGGGTGGTCGTTGCAGGGGAAGACGGTGTGCGCCGAGTTCGGCTGCGGGCAGATCGCGAAGCCGTCCGGGGTGACGACCCACGCGGTGTGCGCGAGGGTGCGGCTCGGGTCCGCGCCGTACTCGATGCACACCGTCGTCCGGGCCCCGGCGGGCAGCGGGCGGGCGGGCGTGATCCGCAGCTTCTCGTCCGCCTGCTCGAAGGCGGCACTGCGGCCGCCGACGCGGACGGAGCGTATGTCCAGGCCGAGGGCGTCCAGCGAGAAGCGGGTGAGCGCCTGGGTGGCGCTGATCTTCAGGAGGGCGGTGGCGTCGACGAGCTTGGTCGTCGGGTCGTAGGAGAGGTCGAGGTGGTAGGCCCGGACGCGGTAGCCGTCGTTGCCGAGGCTCGGGAAGACGGAGTCGCCGAGGGTCTCGGGGCCCGGGGTGCCGCCGTCCTTCGGCGTACGCCTGCCGTTCGGCGCGGCGGACGCCGTACCCCCTACGGTCAGTGCCGCGGCCGTGCCGATCAGGGCGGCCGCGGGGGCCGTCACTCTGCTGCGATATCTCATGGTCAGCTTTCGCTCGGGCGGCCGGGTGGTCAGCTCCGGCCGTCGACGATCAGATGCACGATCTACATGCAGGACCACAAGATCCGACGTTTGGTTGCAGCCCGGCCACAGGTTCGGGGTCCGCAAGTGCGGGAAACGTGCGGGGAGTTCTTCCGGCGGCCGGGCAGATGTGAGTGTCAGGCGTGGCGCACGACGTCGTAGAACGTCTGGGAGGCCGGCGCGGGATGCGGCGTGTCGTTCCAGCCGATTTCCTCGGCGCGCCGCTCGATGGCCTCCCGCGCCGCCACAGCGGCGGCCTCGTCCTCGAAGAACGCGATGGCGAGTCCGTTCCCGGTAGCGGGGTCGATCAGGTGATACGCGCCGTGGACACCGGGAACGGCCGCCGCGGCCTGAAGGACCCAGTCCCGGTCATCTGTCGGCATCGGTTCCCACACCGCCACCCTCGCGATCATGATCGTCTCCTTCGTCCGAGTTGTGGGGCTTCAGAATCGCGCACCTTTCGTCACCACAGGCCGATATCCCTCGGTTGCCCCGGCCGGGGCAACCGACGTCACTGCCCACCCCTGTCGAGCCTCACCCGATCACGAGATATCTTGATGTCGAGCAATGTTGCAGACGTGGAGCGGAGCACCCGGTGACTGACTCGACCATCTTCTATACGCACACTGACGAGGCCCCGGCCCTGGCGACGTATTCCTTCCTGCCGGTGGTCCAGGCGTACGCCTCGCAGGCGGGTGTCGCTGTGGAGACCCGTGACATCTCGCTGGCCGGGCGCATCATCGCCCTGTTCCCGGAGTACCTGACCGAGGACCAGCGGATTCCGGACGCCCTCCACGAGCTGGGCGAGCTGGCCAAGACGCCCGAGGCCAACATCATCAAGCTGCCGAACATCTCGGCGTCGATCCCGCAGCTCAAGGCCGCGATCGCCGAGCTGCAGGGCCAGGGCTACGCGCTGCCGAACTACCCGGACGACCCCAAGACCGACGAGGAGCGGGACGTCCAGGCCCGCTACGACAAGGTCAAGGGCTCCGCCGTGAACCCGGTGCTGCGTGAGGGCAACTCCGACCGCCGCGCCCCCGCCTCGGTCAAGAACTACGCCAAGACCCACCCGCACCGCATGGGCGCCTGGACCCCGGAGTCCAAGACCAACGTCGCGACCATGGGCGAGAACGACTTCCGCTCCACCGAGAAGTCCACGGTGATCTCCGAGGCCGGCGCGCTGCGGATCGAGCTGCTCGGCGAGGACGGCACCACCACGGTGCTGCGCGAGTCCGTACCCGTCCTCGCGGGCGAGGTCGTCGACGCCTCCGTGATGCGCGCCGCCGCGCTCAACGAGTTCCTCGCCGCGCAGGTCGCCCGCGCCAAGGCCGAGGGCGTGCTGTTCTCCGTGCACCTCAAGGCCACGATGATGAAGGTCTCCGACCCGATCGTCTTCGGTCATGTGGTGCGCGCCTTCTTCCCGAAGACCTTCGCGAAGTACGGCGAGACCCTCGCCGCGGCCGGCCTGTCCCCGAACGACGGCCTGGGCGGCATCTACAAGGGCCTGGAGGGCCTGCCGGAGGGCGCCGAGATCAAGGCCTCCTTCGACGCCGAGCTCGCCGAGGGCCCGGCCCTGGCGATGGTCGACTCCGACAAGGGCATCACCAACCTGCACGTGCCGTCCGACGTGATCGTCGACGCCTCGATGCCGGCCATGATCCGCACCTCCGGGCACATGTGGGGCCCGGACGGCCAGGAGGCCGACACCCTCGCGGTCCTGCCGGACTCCTCCTACTCCGGCGTCTACCAGGCCGTCATCGACGACTGCCGCGCCAACGGCGCCTACGACCCCGCCACCATGGGCTCGGTGCCAAACGTCGGCCTGATGGCTCAGAAGGCCGAGGAGTACGGCTCGCACGACAAGACCTTCGAGATCAAGACGGCCGGCACGGTCCGTCTGGTCGACCAGGCCGGCAACGTCGTCCTGGAGCAGCCGGTCGCTGTTGGCGACATCTTCCGCGCCTGCCAGACCAAGGACGCGCCGATCCGCGACTGGGTGAAGCTGGCCGTCACCCGCGCCCGCGCCACCGGCGACCCCGCGGTGTTCTGGCTGGACGAGACCCGCGGCCACGACGCCGTGATCATCGAGAAGGTCAAGCAGTACCTGCCGGAGCACGACACCGAGGGCCTGGACATCCGGATCCTCGCCCCGGTCGAGGCGACCAAGCTGTCGATCGAGCGCATCCGCCGCGGCGAGAACACCATCTCGGTGACGGGCAACGTGCTGCGTGACTACCTGACCGACCTCTTCCCGATCCTGGAGCTGGGCACCAGCGCCAAGATGCTGTCGGTGGTCCCGCTGATGGCGGGCGGCGGCCTGTTCGAGACGGGCGCCGGCGGTTCCGCGCCGAAGCACGTCCAGCAGCTGGTCAAGGAGAACTACCTGCGCTGGGACTCGCTGGGCGAGTTCTTCGCGCTGGTGCCGTCCCTGGAGCAGTACGCCACGGTCACCGGCAACGCCCGCGCCAAGGTTCTGGCCGACACCCTCGACCGCGCCACGGCGACCTTCCTCAACGAGGACAAGTCCCCGACCCGTCGCGTCGGCGGCATCGACAACCGCGGCAGCCACTTCTACCTGTCCCTGTACTGGGCGCAGGAGCTGGCCGCGCAGACCGAGGACGCGGACCTGGCGAAGGTCTTCGCCCCGCTCGCCGAGACGCTCACCGCGAACGAGCAGAAGATCATCGACGAGCTGCTCGCCGTCCAGGGCAAGCCGGCCGACATCGGCGGCTACTACCAGCCCGACCCGGCCAAGGCCGCCGCGGTCATGCGCCCGTCGGCCACCTGGAACGAGGCGCTGGCGTCTCTGAGCTGACGCGCCAGGCCTCGACGGCCCGTTCCTGACTCCGCCCCGGTCGGCACACTGCCCGGCTGGGGCGGAGCCGTGTCACGAACGGCGTACCACGGCAGGTGACCGGTGCCCCGGCTCGGTCTACTGAGCAGGGGGAACCGAACAGAGGAGGCAAGTCATATGGCTGTTGTGTTGTCCTTGACCTGGCCCGGGGTTTCGCCCCAGCAGTACGACACCGTGCGGCAACTGGTCGACTGGGAGCAGGACCAACCGGACGGCGCCGTCCTGCACGTGGCCTGGTTCGACGGGGACGCCCTGCACGTCACCGACGTGTGGAACGCCCAGTCCGACTTCGAGCGGTTCTTCGCCGGACGGCTGGCACCCGCCGTCAAGGAAGCCGGCATCGCCGGTGAGCCGGAGTCCACGTTCTCACCCCTGCACCGGCGTTTCGTGGCGTCGGGAGTCAGCGGCGGCGGCAGCTGACGACAGGCCGGTCGAGCCGTCACCGGCCGGGCCGTACGAGCTCCAGCCCGAGCCAGCGGGCCAGGTCCTCGATCTCCCGGCCGATCTCCGCCGCCATGGCCGGGGTGAACGGGATGTCCTCATGGACGGCGCCGACCCGCAGCGCTCCGGCCCTGCGGTCAGCGGTGGCGTCGAGTTTCCCGACCAGCCGGTCCCCGTACAGAACCGGCAGTGCGAAGTAGCCCCAGCGGCGCTTGGCGGCGGGCTTGTACATCTCCAGCTGGTATTCGTACTCGAACAGCTCGGCGGTGCGTCTGCGGTCGTGGACGAGGCGGTCGAAGGGTGACAGCAGCGCCGCCCGCCCCTCGAAGGGCAGGCCCAACTGGGCAGGATCCACCCGCCACTTGCCCCGCACACCGTCCACGACCGCGGGCTCACCTGCCTCGCCCACGTCCGCCGGCTCCACCTGGCACTCCGGGCCGCGGGCGCGGGCGATGCCGAGGGCGCGCAACCGCCGCTCGTCGCGGATGCGCAGCGCCTCCTCCACCGGGATCGGCGGGAGATCGGGGTAGACCCGCCCGGCCAGGTCCCACAGCCGGTCACCGCCGCTGCGCCCGGCGACAGCGACCTCACCGCGCTGCACCATCAGTTCCAGCAGCTTGGTGACATTGCGGTGGTTGGTCCAGCCGCTCGACTTCCACGGTGTGGCGCAGGTGTCCGGGAGGGCGCGGGAGGGCAGTGGCCCTTCGGCGCAGAGCCGGTCGAGGATGTTCCGGCGACAGGCGTCGTTGGCCGCCACCCACGACCGGTGATGCTCGCGCCACGACGAGGGCGTGCCCCGCTCCGGCCACTCGGCCATCTCGGCGCGATACAGGGCGAGATCCTCGGCGGGCCGGATCATCGCCTGCAGCTCCAGCAGCGTGCGTTTCTCCCGTTCAGCGCTCAACTGTTCTGGCGCGTACGGCGATCCGAGCCGGCTCCACGCCACCAGGTCGGCGTTGGGCGCGACGGCGGCGGTCGGGTCGATCTGCAGCAGGGTCAGCCCGCGCACCACGTCGAGCAGCCCGGCCGGCCGTACGGCGTCCAGGAGTTGGGCGCGTACGGCGATGCGGCGGGCGTCGGTGCGCGAGAGCTCATGGACGGTCATGATCCGACGCTAGGCGACGGCACTGACAACGGCCCGCCGCTCCTGCGGAGTGACGTCGCCGACGGCTCACCACTCCCGGGTGGCGATCAGCTTCTCCGCGTCCGCGTCCTCGAAGCCGTAGGCCTCGGCGATGAACCAGAAGTCGCCGCCGATCTCCTCCCGCGCCACGGTCTCGATCTCACTGCCCGCCGCGTCGAACTCGGCCTCCACGGCGTCGAACTCCTCCGCGGCCGCCTGCGTCAGGGCATGGAGCGCCGCGAGGTCGGCGGGCCGCTCGCCCTCGATGCGCTCGCACAGGGCCGGCAGGATCGCCTTGTAAGCCCTTGGGGGGCGTACGGATATCACTCGGCGCCTCATGGCGGGTGCTGGCAGGCTGTGGCCATGGAGTTCTTCTGTTACCACCGTGATCGATTCGGATCTCTCGGCCTGCGTGAGGAGTTGGTGGAGGAGCACTGGTCCTACATGGACCGGTACGCGGCGCAGCTGATCGCCCGCGGTCCGACCTTCGCCGAAGACGGTGAGACACCTTCTGGGAGTGTGCACATCGTCGATCTGCCCGATGCCGCGGCCGCCCGGGCGTTCGCCTTCGACGAGCCCAACCACCAGGCCGGGGTGTACCGGGACGTGCTGCTGCGGCGGTGGAGGAATCTGCTGGGGCGCACCATGTGGAAGTTTCCCGGTGGGGCGAGCGGCGGCAATCGGTTCCTCGTACTCGGCCTCGGTTCCGGCCCGGCGGCCGACCTCGAGGTACCCGCCGACGATGCCGAATTGATCGCGTACGGGCCGCTGTTGTCCGACGACGGTGTCACCTGGCTCGGTACGGCCGCGCTGCTGCGGGCTCCGGACCCGGACCAGGCCCGTGCCGTCCTCACCACGGAGCGCTACGCGGACGTCGAGGTCCACGCCTGGGAATTCGGCGGGCGGCGCTGATGAACTCGTCCGTACCGTCACCGTCTTATGCGTTGCTGTCGGGCGCGGCCCACTCCCCCGTCATCCTGCATGTGCCGCACTCCGCGCGGGAGATTCCGGCCGAGGTGCGGGCCGGCATCCTGCTGGACGGCCCTGCGCTGGAGCGGGAGTTGGACCACATCACCGACTCGCACACGGCGGAGCTCGCCGCGGCGGCGGCCGGGCTGGCGGGGGTCGCTCCCTGGCGGTTCGTGAACCGGCTCTCCCGGCTGGTGGTCGATCCGGAGCGGTTTCCCGACGAGCGGGAGGAGATGCTCGCCGTCGGGATGGGCGCCGTGTACACGCGGACCACGCACCGGGAGGCGCTGCGGGGCGACGACACCGACCCCGCGCCGCTGGTCGACCGGTACTTCCGGCCGTACGCGCAGGCCATGACGGACGCGGTGGCCGATCGGCTGGCCGCCGCCGGGCGGGCCGTGATCGTCGACGTCCACTCCTACCCGAGCGCGCCGCTTCCCTACGAGCTGCACGGCGAGGGCCCGCGGCCGCCGGTCTGCCTGGGCACCGACTCCTTCCACACTCCGCAACAGCTGCTGGCAGCGGCGCGGGAGGCGTTCGCGGCGTGCGGGGAGACGGGGCTGGACAGCCCGTTCAGCGGGACGTATGTGCCGCTGGAGTTCTACGGGAAGGACACGCGGGTGAGCGCCCTGATGGTGGAGATCCGCCGGGACACGTACATGAGCGAGCCGGGCGGGCCCGTCGGCCCGGGTTTCGACCGACTGGCGTCGGCACTGGCCGTACTCGTCGATGCCGTGACGGGCTGAGTGCCTGCGTCGCGTCCCCGGTGGGATCAGCGCGCGTCGTACGGGGGTCCCCTCGCTCGGGCGAGGCCGAGAGCGAGGGAGCAGACATGGGGGGCGGTTCGGCGACGCGGCGGGCGTGCCGGGCGGCGGGCGCCCGGCCGGGGAGGTTACGCCGGCTCTGCGGCGCGGTCCCTGACCTCCGGCTGGAGCACTCCCGCGCGACAGGCGCCCGGGCCGCGGTGAGGGTGGAGGGCATGACTGAGGAGACCACCACGCTGACGGAGCAGGTCCCGCCCCCGGTACGGGAGTGGCCCGCGCACGACCTGGCCGGGACGGAGTTCGACCCGGTGCTCGCGGACCTCATGCGCGAGGGCCCGCTCACCCGCATCCGGCTGCCGCACGGCGAGGGCTGGGCGTGGCTGGCCACCCGCTACGACGACGTGAAGCTGATCACCAACGATCCGCGGTTCAGCCGCACGGAGGTCACCCACCGTCAGGTGACCCGGCTCGCCCCGAACTTCGCGCCCCGCCCGGGTTCGCTCGCCTGGGCCGACCAGCCCGACCACAACCGACTGCGCAAGCCGGTCGCCGGCGCCTTCACGGTGGGCGCCATGAAACGGCTGCGGCCCCGCGCGCAGCAGATCCTCGACGAGCTGCTCGACGGGGTCGTACGCGACGGGCCGCCGGCCGATCTGATCGAGCGGGTCCTCGAGCCCTTCCCGATCACCGTGGTCAGCGAGGTGATGGGGGTGCCCGCCGAGGAGCGGGAGCAGGTGCATGCCTGGACGCGGCAGATCATCTCCACCTCTGGTGGATCCGAGGCCGCCGACCGCGCCAAGAACGGCATGTACGGATGGATCACCGAAACCATCCGCGGCCGGGCCCACAGCAGGGGCGAGGACGTGTACGCGCTGCTCGGTGCAGCTGTGGGCCGCGGCGAGATCAGCGAGGAGGAGGCCGTGGGCCTCGCCGGGCCGCTGCAGATCGGCGGCGAGGCCGTCACCCACAACTGCGGGCAGATGCTGTTCCTGCTGCTCACCCGGCCGGAGTTGAGGGAGCGGATGCGGGAGCCGCAGGCGCGCGGGCGGGTGCTGGACGAGCTGCTGCGCTACATCCCGCACCGCACCTCGGTGGGCCTGGCCCGCATCGCCCTGGAGGACGTGGAGCTGCACGGCCACCGCATCAGCGCCGGCGACCCGGTGTACGTCTCCTACCTGGCCGCCAACCGCGACCCGGACGTCTTCCCCGAACCGGACCGGATCGACCCCGACCGCGACCCCAACCCACATGTGGCGTTCGGCAACGGCGCGCACTACTGCACCGGCGCCGTGCTCGCCCGGCTGCAGACCGAACTCCTCGTCGACACGCTGCTGGAGCGGCTGCCGGGCCTGCGCCTCGCGGTCCCCGCCGACCGGGTCGTCTGGCGCCGCAAGACCATGATCCGCGGGCCGCAGACCCTGCCCGTCACCTGGTGAGGGCAGGGCCCCGCGTCAGGCCGTCACCCAGTCCGTGACGAGCACTCCCTCGCCGGTCCGCAGCCGCAGCGCGAAGGGACCGCTGGGGGGTTCGCCGTAGGTGAAGCGCCCCATGTCGTCGGTGGTCAGCGGCGAGCCGGCCTGCGGGCCGCTGAGCACCTCGATACCGGCCGACTGCGGCGGCAGCACCTGTCCCATCAGCCCCTGTGCGGTCAGTTCGACGTCGACCGTCACCCCGCCCGCGTGGAACGTGAGCATCCGCGGCACATCCGTCGCTCCCCTGACGGGGATGGCGTCGACCACCGAGTCGAAGGTCAGCTCGGCGATACGGGCGTCGAGGTCGTGCAGTGCGAAGGCCTCGACGGCGATCTGTCGCAGCCCGGCCGGCACCGGGTCCAGGATGGCCGCGGCCCGCCGGAGTTCCTCCTCCAACAGGTCGTACGCCATCTCGTCGATGCCGTTGATGCCGTCCAGGTCGTTGATGTCGTCGTTGTGGTCGGCGTTGTTGTTGGCGTTGTTCATGTCGGTCACACCGCTCCCCGTGCTTCCAGTCGTGCCCGCAGGCGCCGCAGACAGCGCTGGCGAAGCGGTCCGATGCTGCCCACGGCGATGCCGAGCGCCGCGGACACCTCCTGGTAGCTCGGCGGCGGCGAGGCCATCAGGACGCGCAGCAACTGCCTGCAGCGATCGCCGAGTTCCTCGAACTCCTGCCACAGGTGCCGGATGCGCTCGGTCTCGGCGGCCGCCTCCTCCAGGTCGAGGAACGACTGCTCGGGCGTACGGTCCTCACTGACCCGGTCGAGCAGTTGCGGATCGTCCGTGGGAGTCAGCCGCCTTAAGCTCTTGAGGACCTTCAGCGACTCATGGCGCGCGGTGCTCGCCAGCCACGAACCGGCCTTGTCGGGTTCGCGGATGCGCCCCAGGTGCTGGGCGAAGCGGAACCACACCGTCTGGTACACCTCGTGCGCGTCGGCGTCGGACAGCCGGTGCGCGCGCACGACGGACCACACCAGTGGGCTCAGCCCCTCCACGAGCGCCTTCCAGGCCGCCGCGTCGCCGTCGACGGCGGACTGGACCAGCGCGCCGACATCTGCTCGGTCCACGGCCCCACCCCTCGTGTACGGCAAGTCATCGTACGCCGTGGAGGGGACGGTTCCGGACCTCATGCGGGAGGTGCCAGCTGCGTGACGGGCATGGGGTGCCAAGTCGGCGGGCGCAGCGCCGGCACATGCGCCCCGCGCACCTCCGCGTACGCCCCGGTCTGCGCGAGGAGCTTCTTGCGGGCGGCGCGCGCATCACCCAGCTTGTTGGCTGTCATGTAGGCGACGACCATGCCCGCGGCGACCGGCGCGGCGAACGAGGTGCCGCTCCAGTGTGCGTAGCCCTCGAACATCACCTGGTCCGCCTTGCCGGCGGTGGGGGTTCCTGCCGTGCTCAGCACGCCGGTGTGCCGCGGGTACTGGCAGGTGCACGTGTACGTGAAGTGGTACCGGCACTCGTCGTAGGTGGAGTGCTGGTAGACGTACGGCACGGGCGCGTCGAAGCCGGTGAGCGTGCTGGTCAGCCGCTCTCCGGGAGCGTAGGCCTTCACCCAGGAGCCGTAGTTGGAGAAACAGGCGCCGAACTCGCCGTCGCTGCGCAGCGCTCCGACCGACAGCACGGCATCCTCGTACTCGGGCAGGTCGGCGTAGGCGGCGGGCCAGAACTTCGACGCGCTGGAGTTGTTGCCGGCCGCGGCGACCAGCAGGGTGCGCTGCCGGCGCAGTTCCTGCATGAAGCTCTGCACGCCGAGCAGGCCGTCGTCGCGGCCGTTGGCGGTGCCGGCGGAGAGGCTGATGACATCCGGCCAGCCGTGCTCGTCGACGGCGTCGAAGAGCCGCTGCCCGAACTGGTCCTCCAGGATCGCGCCGGCGTCGTTGAGGGTGTTGCGCACGGTGACGTTCGTGTTGGGTGCGACGGCCGCGAGGAGGCCCGCGATGAACGTGCCGTGGCCGACGTACTGCAGGAGGTTGCCCTGCGCGTCGGTCTCGGTACCGTGCAGGTCGCCCTGGACGTGGGCGAGCAGCGGCACCGTCCGGTAGTCGTGGGTGAGCCCGTTGTCGATGACGAGGACGCCCACGGCGGTGTCCGCGTCGTAACCGGCCTCGGCGGCGGCCGGGTTGGTGCCCTGGGTGAGCGGGGCGGGCACGGGCTCGTCGCCGGGACAGGAGTTGACCGCGATCGACACCACGTGGTTGCGGCTGACCAGCCTGCGCTGGGCGCGCCCCTCGTGCTCGCGCATGGCCCGCAGGGCGTGCGCGACCGCCCGGTCGCCGCGCCGGTCGCCGTGGCCGGGGTCACCGACCTGGATGCGGGTGATGCCGGAGCGGTTGGTCTCCGGGCTCACCCGCTGCACGTGGTCGGCGGTCAGTCCGGTCGCCTCGGTGAAGTGGCCGCGCACGGTGTCCTCGACGAGCCGCGCCTCCTCACCGTCACGGGCCAGGACCACGCCCTTCTCGTAGATGAACTCCGCCGCGTCGTCGGGCCCCATCGCCAGGGAGACGTCCGGCATCGAACGCTGGATCTGGTCGAACTGTTCGTGGAATCGCTGAGGTGCCATGGCGTGTCCTCCCCCTTGAGGCGACTGTCGTCAATCAGAGTCGCGGAGCCGTCGATTGATACAGCGCCAAACCGGTGTGGGGCGCAACCACGGCCACTACCATCCTTTGAGTGACAGCGGGAAGCGACTCGGTTCTCGAACTGCTGCCGATGGTGTTCGCCGACCCGGGCGAGGCCCGGGCGCGGGCCCAGGGCGTGCTGGACTCCGATCCCACGCCCTGGCGCGCCTCCGTCGCGCACCAGGTGATCGGCATCTGGCAGCGGGACTGGGGCGACCTGCGGATCGCGCTGCACCATCTGCGCCGCGCCCGCGATCTGGCCGCGCGCGCCCAGGTACCGGACCGGGAGGCGGACGTGCTGGCCACCCTCGGCGTGGCGCTGGTGCACGCGGGCCGCACCCGGCAGGGCCTGGAGGCGCTGGAGCGGGGTGTCGCGGTGAGCGGCGGGCACACCCGCGCGCGGGTCCTGTACCGGCGGGCGTATGCCTCCTGGGTGCTGGGCCGGCACCGGGAGGCGCTGGAGGACGTACGCCGGGCGATTCCCGTGCTGCGGCAGGCGAACGACGTCATCTGGACGGCGCGGGCGCTGACCCTGCGGGCCACGGTGCATCTGGCGCTCGGCGCGGTGGACCGGGCGGAGGCCGACTTCACCGCCGCGCACGCGCAGTGGGACACCACCGGCCAGGAGCACGACAAGGCGGACGTGGTGGAGAGCCGGGGACTTGCCGCGTTCCGGTCGGGTGACATCCCGGTGGCGCTGCGGCTGCTGGACGAGGCCGAGGAGCGCTACGCCAAGCTCGGCACGCCGTCGTTCATGCTCTACATCCGGCGCTGCGAGGTGCTGATGGCGGCCGGGCTCGCCCCGGAGGCGCTCGCCGAGGCGGACACGGCCACAGGGGCGCTCGACGGCATCGGCGGACAGTCCACCCGCAAGGCGGAGCTACTGCTGGTCGCGGCCCGCGCGGCGCGTCTGGCGGGCGATCCGCACACCGCGATCGCGCGCGCGGCACTGGCCGTGCGGCTGTTCGCCGGGCAGCGGCGCACCTGGTGGGAGACGCACGCCCGGCTGGTGCTGATCGAGGCGCGGGTGGCCGCAGGGCGCGGCTCGGGTCGTCTGGTCGCGGACGCGGCGGCGGTGGCCGAACGGCTCGCCTCGTTCGGCGCGCCGGCCGCCCCGGAGGCCTCGCTGCTCGCGGGCCGGATCGCGCTCTCCCTGGGCTGGACGGCGGACGCAGAGCGGCATCTGGCCGTCGCCGCCCGCAGCCGGCACAGCGGGCCGCCGCTGGCGCGGATGACAGGCTGGGCCGCGCAGGCGCTGCGCGCCCGGGCCGCAGGTTCCGGCCGGGGTGTCCTGGAGGCGTGCCGGCGCGGCCTCGACGTGCTCGACGACCACCGGATGACGCTGGGCGCCTCCGAGCTGCGGGCCCGCGCCACCGAACAGGGCGCGGAGCTTGCCGCGTTGGCCCAGCGAGCCAGCCTCGACTCGGGCAGCCCGCGCCGGCTGCTGATGTGGAGCGAACGCTGGCGGGCCACCGTCCTGTCCACACCGCCCACCCGGCCGCCCGCCGATCCGGCCCTGCTCGGCAACCTGACGGCGTTCCGGGAGATCGCCGCCCGCGCGGAGGAGGCCCGCAGCGACGGCCGCCCGATCCCCACCCTGGAGCGTGAACAGCGGCGTCTGGAGCGGGAGATCCGCTCCCGGACGCTGCACATGCGCGGCGACGCGCCCGGTGCCGAGGACCGCTTCGACATCGGGCGGCTGCTGGAGCGGCTGGGCGAGGTGCGGCTGGTGGAACTCGCCGTGCTCGACGGGCGGGTCCAGGTGCTGCTGTGCGGGCAGGGGCGGGTGCGGCGGTTCGAGGCGGGCCTGCTCGCCGACGCCGAGACCGAGGCCGAGCATGTGCAGGCCGGGCTGCGCCGGCTGGCCCACCCGGGGGCGGAGGCGCGCCTTCCGGTGGTCGAGGCGATGGGCCGCCGACTGGAGGAGCTGCTGCTCGGACCGGCCGCCGCGCGCCTGGGCTCCGGGCCGGTCGTGGTCGTGCCGCCGGGCCGACTGCACCGGGTGCCGTGGGCGTTGCTGCCGTCGCTGCGGGAGCGGGTGCTGAGCGTGTCGCCGTCGGCGAGCAGCTGGCTGCGCGCCCACGAGACCGAGCCGCCGCCCGGCGGCCGCCATGTCCTGGTCCGCGGGCCGGGGCTCGCCACCGGCGGCGCGGAAGTGCCCGAACTCGCGGACCGCTACGGCAGACCGACCCTCCTGGAACACGACGACGCGCGCGTGCCGCGCGTTCTGGAGGAGCTCGACGGCGCCACGCTGGCCCACATCGCCGCGCACGGCACCTTCC
The DNA here is from genome assembly GCF_003814765.1 of Streptomyces sp. TLI_185. Taxonomy (NCBI): domain Bacteria; kingdom Bacillati; phylum Actinomycetota; class Actinomycetes; order Kitasatosporales; family Streptomycetaceae; genus Streptomyces; species Streptomyces sp. TLI_185. The sequence goes on along the minus strand of NZ_RKRB01000001.1, from coordinate 9,045,761 downwards.
GCGCAGACAGCCCCCTGTTCTCCGCCCTGCGGATGGCCGACGGCCCGCTCATCGTCCACGACTTCGAACGCCTGGACCGCAGCCCGTACCGGATCATCCTGTCCAGCTGCGACACCGCGCGCCTCGCCTCGGTGGGCGCGGACGAACTCCTCGGCCTGGTCACCGCCCTGCTGCCGCTGGGCACGGCGGGAGTGCTGGCCAGCAGCGCACCCGTCAACGACCACGCCGTGGTGCCGCTGATGCTCGCCCTGCACAAGGGCCTGAGCGCGGGCCTGTCCCTGGCCGAGGCCCTGCGCGACGCGCGCGCCTCACTGCCGGGGGATGCCCTGCACCAGGCCACGGGGTGGGCGTTCACGGCGTTCGGGGCGGCCTGAACTCGCCGGGCGCCGGCCCGATCTCTGTACGCGGCACCCCAGATCGACAGTCACAGAATGATCACTCTCCTCACACATCCTTCACATGTCTCCTTGTAGGGCACTACGGTCACTCCACCTGAAACACCCAGGGGGACGAGATGACCAACCCGTACATGGCACCCATACCGCCGGCGCCACGCCCGCCTGACATCCGGCCTTTGCGCAAGCGCAAGCGCGTGTGGCTCGGCGGCGCCGGCCTGCTCTTCGCGGGCGCGCTCATCGTCTCCCCCGCGAACGACGGCAAACAGCCCGTCGAGGCCAAGGTCAAGCCAGCGACGACGATCACCGCGACCGTGACGGCCACGCCCGAGCCCGGCCCGACGGTCACCGAAACCGTCAAGGCCAAGGCAAAGCCCGCCCCCACGGTCACCGTCACCAGAACCGCCGCCGCCAGAGCCGCAAGCAGCGACAGCGACGGCGGCGGCAGCAGCAGCAGCCAGGACAGCGTGGACACCTGCTCGATCAAGTCCAACTCGGGCAACTGCTACTCGGCGGGCCAGTTCTGCCGCAACAGCGACCACGGCGCCGTCACGACCACCGCGGGCGGCACGCCGATCAAGTGCACGTACAGCTCGAACGCGTGGCGCTGGAAGTACGCCTGACGGGACACGCCCGACGCTCCCGGCAGGGGTCGGCGGCCTGACCCCTCCCCCGAATACTGGGGGTCAGACCGCCGGTTCATGGGCGCGGCTCAGGCCGGCTGCGCGTCCGGCAGCTCCACGAGCCACGACAGGGCGCCCCGGTCGCTCGCGCCGAGCCGGGCGTAGGCGCTGTAGAGGTGGTTGCCGACGGTGCGGATGGACAGCGTCAGCTGTTCCGCGATCTGCCGGTTGCTCAGGCCCGCCGCCGCCAGGGTGACGATCTGCCGCTGGCGGGCGGTCAGTTCACCCAGGACCAGCCCCGACAGGGCCGGGGTGCGGGCGCCCTGGCAGCGGCGGGCCAGGGCGACGGCACGTGTGCGTGAGGTGCGTGCGGCGCGCGGGTCGCGGTGCGCGCGTACGGCCTGCGCGTGCGCCTCGGCCGCGAACAGCAGGAACCCGCGCCCCTCCAGCGCCTCCGCGGCCCGGTCCAGCGCCGGTCCGTCCCCACGGGCCAGCGCCTCGGCATGCAGAGCGAACACGCCGTCGGCCGGGAGCCGTTCGGCGACCTTCTCGGGCGCCCCGAGGCGTACGGCGTCGTAGAGAATGAACGCGCTGTCGGTGCCGGCGAATTCGGACGTCGCGGTGGCCGTGCGAGGGGAGTCGGCGGTCATACGGTCGCTGCCGTCGCCGTACCGCTGCACCATGCCGTCGGTGGCGTCGCCGATCGCCGCGAGCGCCCCGTCCACGTCCCCGCGGGCCGCGCTCAGCCAGGCGCAAGGCTCGTCCAGATCCGGGCAGCCCGCCACGGCGTCCCGGGCGGCCGCCGCGTCCCCCGACTGCGCGGCGGCCAGGGCGAGTTCGGTGCGGCAGGACGCGTCCCCCCACGCGTCCCGCAACCCCTCCCGCGCCCAGGCCGCCGCCTCCCGCAGCTCCCCCCGAAGCCGCGAGAACCTCGCCCGCACGGCCGCGTACCCGGCGGGCACCGGTGCGCCCTCCTGTACGAGCCACTCCCCCACGGGCGTCGGCAGCGGCCGTACGTCCGCCTGCTCGATGCGGCGGGTCAGCGCGGCCGACTCGACGGCGAGGGCCGCGGCGCACTGGGCGGGTGTGCGGGCCAGCCGCCGGGCCCGGAGCCTGCCCGCCGCGGCGCGCAGCACCGGGCCGTGCAGGGGGTGGGCGAGGCGGACGGTGCCCTGGTCGTCCTGGTCGTCGATGCGGATCAGCCCGTCGGCCTCGAGGTCCTCCAGGATCCGCAGGTCGAAGTCGTCCACATGCAGGGGCAGGGGCTCTGCGAAGGCGAGGCGTTCGAGCGTCTTGCGCTCCTCGGGGCCGGGGCGTTCGAGGAGCTCGGCGGTGCGCCGGCGGACGGTCGCCGTCACCGGCACCGGGCCCCGCCACGCCCATTCCTCCGCGTCCGGGAGGAGGCGGGCCAGCAGGCCGCGCTCGCGCACCGCGTCCATCAGTTCGCGCAGCAGCCTCAGGTCTCCCTGGCACAGGTGGTGGAGGCGGTTCAGGGTGAGCGGCTCCAGGTGGCCGCCGACGCCCGCCGCGAGGAGCTGTTCGGTGTCCTCGCGCGGCAGCGGCTGCAGGGCGAGGCGCGGCAGCAGCTCACCGGTCCACAGCCGGGAGATCGCGCCGGGGTACGGGCCCCCGTCGTCGGCGACGACGATCAGGCGGGTGCGGCCGTGCACGGCCAGCTGGTGCACGAGGGCGGCCGAGGCGTCGTCGAGCAGGTGCGCGTCGTCGACCACCAGCAGCCGTACCCCGGACAGGAGTTGCACCGCCCGGTGCAGGGTGACCGCCTCGGGCAGCAGGTGGGCGAACGCGGCGAAGGGGATGTGCCGGGTCTCGGGCGTCCCGGCCGCGCGGGCGCGGTCGCTGCCCCGCACGGCCTCGGTGACCAGCCGGGTCTTGCCGCAGCCGGCCGGTCCGGTCACCACGATGCCGTGCCGGCCTGCGGTCAGGGAGCGGCGGATCAGCTCGAGCTCTTCCTCACGCCCGGTGAACTGCCAGGGCAGCTCAAGGGTCTTCGCGTCGCGTTCGAAAGTCGTCACGGGAGTATGAGCCCGAGTACTCAACCCTGATACAGGGTGACTTGAGTAGCCCCCGACTCAGGCGCCTGTGTCCCTGCCCACGGCAACCTGTGCGCATGACCGGACGCTACTGCTCCCTCGCGCAGCAGTCGGCCCTCGCTTTCACACCGGGGCTGACCGCCGAGCGGCTCAGTGCGCTCATCGGCGGACGGTCGATGTGGGTCAACGGCACCGTGCTGCACTACTGGTTCTTCGACGGCGACACCGACGGGTCGGTCATTCCCGTACCGGGAACCGGGCGGTCCCGCCGGGTGTCGTGGGTCGGCGCCAAGGAGCAGCGGGACGTGGTGCGCGAGTGCTTCGAGGAGTGGCAGGGCCTCGGCATCGGTGTGTCCTTCATCGAGGTCGGCGACCGCTCGGAGGCCGAGCTGCGCATCGGGTTCCAGCTCGGTGACGGCTCCTGGTCGATGGTGGGCAAGGACTGCCTGCAGGCCGGGCAGAACGAACGGACCATGAACTTCGGCTGGGACCTGACCGCGCCCGGGGAGCGCGGGACGGCCCTGCACGAGATCGGGCATGCGCTCGGCATGCTGCACGAGCACCAGAGCCCGTTCGCCGGCATCCACTGGGACGACGAGGCCGTCTACGCCGAGCTGGCGGGCCCGCCGAACTTCTGGAGCCGGGACAGGACGTACTTCAACATCCTGCGCAAGCTCGACCCGGACGAGGTCAACGGCTCCGTCTGGGACCCGCAGTCGATCATGGAGTATCCGTTCTCGGACGGGCTGATCCTGGAGCCGGAGCAGTTCCGCGGGGGCCTGAACCCGCCCGGCACGCTCTCCCCCGCCGACAAGGAGTTCGTGCTGCGCTGGTACCCGCCGGCCGACGTGCCGCGGCCGCCCGCGCTGGTACCCTTCCGCTCCGCGCCGCTCGGTCTCGGCCCCGGAGAGCAGGCCGACTTCACCGTCGATCCGCCGGAGACCCGCGAGTACACCATCGGCACCTTCGGTGCGAGCGACTGCGTCGCCGTGGTCTTCGAGGAGCGGGACGGGGAGCCCCGCTACCTCGCCGGCCGGGACGACGGCGGAGCACCGCACAACGCCACCATCAAGGCCCGGCTCGTCAAGGGCCGCCGCTACTTCGTCCGAGTACGTCTGTACTCCGCGTGGGGTCCGGGGGAAACAGCGGTCATGTGCTGGTGACAGCACAGATCCGCACCCACGCGGTCAGCCGGCCCACAGTCCGGCGCCGGGGGAGCGGTCGGGGAACGGTACCTTCGGGGGAGGGAACCGTTCCCCGACCCATGTCCAGGGGTCACTGCCATGACAGGCCGTTCCGGGGCGGTGTCAGTGGCGGCCGATAGCTTCGAGGCATGAGTCGATCACACATCAGTGGATACGTCATCGGCGAGAGTCTCCGGCCCGGAGCGGTCTTCCAGCCCGCTGGGCTGCGTCTGCGCAACGTCACCCGCCTCGACGTCTCGGCAAGCGCGAGCGCGGCGCAGCCCGGGCTGTGGACGCTCGTCGAGTGGGAGACCGACAGCGACGACGTGAGCGGCCTCGCGGAGGCGCTTGCCGAAGCGCTGGAGCCGGAGAACGGTTGGTACGCGGACTTCACCGCGGGGGACGAGCGCGTGGTCGTCTTCGCCCGAAAGGTGTTCAGGTATCGGCGTGGCGATGCGGCGGGGCACGCCGAAGCGATTGCGTACGGGCGGTCGGTGGGGACTCCCGAGCATCAGCTCGACTGGAAGGAGTGAGCCGGGTAGGGGTCAGGCGCTGCCGTATCCGCCGGCCCCACGTCTGCTGCGTCAGATGTTTCGGCTGGGTTTCCGTTGCAGTAAGGCGCCGCGGCGATGGTCAAGACTTGTGCAGGAACGCTTGTGCGGTTCTGCGGCGGCGCAGATCATGGCCGGATCGCATCCGTTACCCCGCGCGCACGCAGGAGCCCCAGTGACCGTTGGCCAGACAGCGTCCGAGCCGGCAACGGCCCAGACGGAGCGGCAGAAGCTGCGCAAGCACTTCGGCCGCTTCGACATTCTCTTCTTCCTCCTGTGCACCATCGTCGGCGTGGACACCATCGGCACGGTGGCCTCGTCCGGTGCCGAGGCGTTCACCTGGCTCATCGTGCTGGCCGTCGTGTTCTTCGTGCCCTCCGCGCTGCTGACCGCGGAACTCGGGGCCGCGTTCCCCGACGAGGGCGGTCCCTACATCTGGACCAGCCGGGCCTTCGGCCGCCTCGCGGGCGCCGTCAACAACTTCCTTTACTGGATCACCAACCCGGTGTGGCTGGGCGGCACGCTCTCGGTCTCCGCCGTCACGGCCTTCACCACCTTCTTCAACGACGGCAAGGACCTGAGCACGCCGGCCTTCTACGTCTTCACCCTGGCGTTCGTCTGGGTCGGCGTACTCGCCGCGATCCTCTCCTTCGACGTGGGCAAGTGGATTCCCACCCTCGGCGCCTGGAGCCGTTTCGTCCTCCTCGGCCTGTTCACCGTCACCGTCGTGATCTACGGGATCAAGCACGGCCTGCACGGCTTCGGGGCCGGTGACTTCTCGCCGACGTACGCGGGCTTCGTCGGTCTGGTGCCGGTCCTGATGTTCAACTACGTCGGCTTCGAGCTGCCCAACACCGCCGGCGACGAGATGACCGACGCCCAGAAGGACGTGCCCTTCGCCATCTTCCGCAGCGCCGCCCTCGCCGTTGCGCTGTACGCGCTGCCGATCCTCGGCATCCTGCTGGTCCTGCCGGTCAAGGCCGTCACCAGTCTCGGCGGGTTCATCGATGCGATCCGGCAGGTCTTCACCGTCTACGGCGGGCACGTCGCCTCCGACGGCACGGCCACGCTCAGCGGTGCCGGCAGCCTGCTCGGCGACTTCGCCGCGATCATGTTCATCCTCACCGTGCTGTCCTCCGGCGTCACCTGGATCATGGGCTCCGACCGCGCCCTCGCCGTCTCCGGCTACGACGGTGCCGCGCCCCGCTTCCTCGGCGTCATCTCCAGCCGCTTCGGCACTCCGGTGCGGGTCAACATCCTCAGCGGCCTGGTCTCCACCCTCGTTCTGGTGCTGGCACACGAACTGACCCACGGCAGCGCCGCCAAACTCTTCGGCGCGGTCCTCGGCCTCGCCGTCTCCACCACCCTCGTCAGCTACCTGGGCATCTTCCCGGCACTCGCGGTACTGCGCCGCAAGGCCCCGGACGTCCCCCGCCCGTACAAGGCGCCCCTCCCCCGCACGATCAGCGTCGTTCTCACCGCGCTCATCGTGTTCGCCAGCGTGCAGCTGGTCGCCCCCGGGCTCGGCGACCACTGGTTCGGATCCGCCTACGCGCCGGACGGCTGGAGTCACGCCGAGCGCTGGAAGTACCTGCTGACGGAGGCCGTCCCGCTCGTCGGCTTCATGCTCCTCGGCGTGCTGTTCTGGGCCCTGGGCAAGCCGACCCGCGAGTCACTCGCCGCCGAGAAATGACCTGATCCGCTCCCCCGCGGACGGCACGGCACACCACCGCACCTGGCCCAACTCTCCTAGGATGACAGGGAGTTGATCACCCTCAGTTGCGTGCGAGGTGGTGTGTGCCCATGCCCCACACACCGTCACGACGTGCCCTGCTGCGCGGACTCACGGTCTCCGGTGCGGCGGTGGTCGGCTTCGACCCCGCCGCCCGGAGCTGGGCCGTGACCGGTTCCGGGTCCGGACGCGAACTGGCGGAGATCCCCGCGCTCGACGGGACGCTCGCCGTCGACGAGGCGTCACTCGCCGCCACCTCCGAGGACTACGGCCACATCGTGCAGCGCCGACCCCTCGCGGCGAAGCGCAGGTACGACCCGGCGGGATCCTGGTGCCAGGTCAAGGCGTCTTCTGAAACCCGCGCGGGAGACGGCGCCGGGAGCGGGCGGTCCCCGGTGCCATCGCCGCGGCCGACTGCCCGGCCCCCGGCAGGATGACCGTGCTCGTTGTGATCGGCGGCCTGCCCGCCACCGGAAAGACCACCCTGGCCCGGCTCCTGGCCGCGGAGACCGGAGCGGTGCATGTGTGGGCACGTGCCGCCGGTGCTCCTCGGCCAGCGTGTACCCGACGACGTAACCGGCCGACCCCACGGGATGCCGCGCCGCCCCGGACCGGACCAGTGCCTGTTCGATGGTGTCCACGCATCACGGTCGGTGGACATCCCGGATCTGCCATTGCCGGACTGGGCAGAGGTCACCGGAAGGGAGTACGAGCCGTGGTCCCGCGAACGCATCGTCGTGGACACCGCGGGGTCAGCCCCTGAGGAGTCGCCGGCCGCACTACTGAGGGCTCTTGTGACCGACCGTCATGGGTAGCGAGGCGCTCGGTGGTCCGTGGTGCCAACTGCTCCCGTATGTCTGCCAGTTCGAGCGATCACAATGTCAAGTCGTAACCGCCACGGCACGGCTCCGCTCGGCGTACCGGTCACTGCTGCCGGATGCGCCGGGCGATCTCGCTGTTCTCGGTCTCCCACCACGGGCGTACGAGGTCGGGGGACTCGGTCTGCCCCTGCGCAAGCGTGGCCGGGATCAGTTCCGTTGCCAGGCGGCGGTCCAGCGCGGCGGTCGTCGCGCGTTCCGTGCGGGCCCACTGGACGAGGATGGCGAGCAGGAAGGGCAGAGCCACCAGCTCGGCGATGCCGACCATCGCCCCGCCGCCGAGCTGCTGGTCGTGGTGGACGTCCGGTGACCAGGGCGGGGCGTGGTGCAGATACCAGGCGCCGGCGATCAGCGTGCCGTGGGTCATGACGACGATGCCGGGGACGGCGTCGACGATGCCGTCGAGGAACACCAGCGCCGCCCGCACCGGGTGGGTGCACCAGGCGGGCAGTGCCTCCTCGCGGGTGAGCACCGGCACCACGAACAGGCAGCCGGCGAGCAGCAGATGCAGATACAGCAGCTGGTGCAGCCAGCCGTGGCGCAGGGCCGTCTCGAAGTACGGGGTGAAGTACACGGTCAGTTCGGTCGCCAGCACCAGGGCTGTGCTGACCAGCGGGAAGGTGAGAAGGCGTACCAGGCGTGCGGTCATCGCCCGCTGCACGCGCCCGGCGGCGCCTTCGGGAAGGGCGCGGACGGCCAGTCTCAGGGGGTCGCCCAGCGCCAGGCCTAGCGGTGCGACGAGGTCGAGCAGGATGTTCTGCACCGCGGCCGGCCAGAACAGCACACGGTCGTAGACGGCGAGGGCCGACATGGTGGCCACGACGAGCGTGCCGAGGCCGAGCACCGCGAAGGCGGCGATGCGGGACACGGGCCAGCCCTCGCCCCGGCGCCGCAGCCGCACTACGCCCCATCCGTACACGGCACCCAGCAGCAGGACGAGCAGCAGCGCGGGCACGTCCGGTTGCCAGGAGGACAGCAGCCGCCCCACGGTGAGTTCCGGCGGACTCGCCATCGCGCTCTCCCTCCACCACGTCCGACCAGGCCCGGCCAGGCACGTTACGCCGCCGGGACCGGCCGGAGCGCGCTGTGCCCGGCGATCACGGCCGGTCATACCGAGCTCATGTCGAGCCCTTACCGAGGGACACCGCGGCGATCGTTTTCGGCCAGAGATCGGTTAGGCTGGCCGCCGACCTCAGGGGGAGACATGTTCATGACGCGTCGGTTGCTGGCCGCCGGGGTGACGGCCGTCCTCATGGCCGGGCTCGGCGCATGCGGCGGCGGTGGCGGTGGGACCGAGGCCGACGGAACCGTGGGGACCACCGGAAGCACCGGAACCACAGGCGCCGCCAAGGAGGCCCAGCCGAGTCCGGACACCGTCTTCGGGCTCCGCGACACCGTGCGCCACCTCTCCCGGAAGACCGTCGCCGACACCCGGGCACACCTGGTCAGGAAGTGCACGACCACCACCGAGCGGGTCAGGCACACGAGCCGCTCGGGCACCGGCACGCACAGGACGACCCGTGTCTGGTACACCGCCGAGCACCACCAGAGCTGCACGAAGGTCCGCCAGGGCACGGAGAAGTACCGGCGGGTCGTCCGCCCGGAACGCTGGTGCGTGCGCCTGGACGACGTGAACGGCCACACCTCGCAGGACGCCGTCTGGTACCGGGTCACCCGCGAGACCTACGACCAGGTCCTGGCGGCGGACGAGCACACGCGCGTGGAGTTCACCCCGGCCGGCACCGGCTGCTGAGTCTCACCGCACCGGCTGCTGGTACGGGCGCGGCCACACCTCTGCCTCCGACAGTTCGGGGCGGAAGCGGGTCGCCGCGCTGACCTTGTCCTGCCGCCAGAGCTGCCGGAACACCTCGTAGCTCTCGGCGTTGCGGTCCCACTGGTCCTCGGGCGTGACGTGGAACAGGTCCCGCCGGGCAGCGCCGTTGCCCTTGCCGATGATCAGCCCGAGTCGGCCGTTCGAGAGGTGGTCGAGGGTGGCGTAGTCCTCGTAGGCGCGGACCGGGTCCAGCAGGCTGAGGGTCGTCACCGCGGTGAACAGCCGGATGCGCTTCGTCAGCGCGGCGACGTGGCTCAGCACGACCGGCGGTGAGGAGGAGATGAACGGCCGCTCGTGCTGCTCCCCACTCCGAAGCCGTCGAAGCCCAGCTCCTCGGCGAGCAGGGCGTTGTCGAGCACTCACGGAACCGGTCATGGGTGGGCTTCTGCACCCCGGTGACCGGGTCCGGGCGGTGCACGATCAGGGTGACCGCGAGGAACTTCACGACGCCGCCCGCCGGTCGGCGGCCACCTCGTCCGGGTGGGCGAGGCCCAGGTGGTGGCGGAGGGTCGGGCCCTCGTACTCCGTGCGGAACACGCCCCGTTCCTGGAGCAGCGGGACGACCTTGTCGGCGAAGACGTCGAGGCCGCTGGGTGTGATGTGCGGGACAAGGATGAAGCCGTCACTGGCGTCGGCCTGGACGTAGTCGTTGATGGTCTTGGCGACGGTGGCCGGGGAGCCGATGAAGTTCTGGCGGTTACCGGTCTCGATGACGAGGTCGCGGATGGACCAGTTGTTGGCGGCGGCCAGCTCGCGCCACTCGCGGGCGGTGGCCAGCGGGTCGCGGTACATGCGCACCTGGGCGCGGCCCTTGGAGATGTGGTTGTCGCTGACGTCCGGGTCGATGTCGGGCAGTGGGCCCTCCGGGTCGTAGGAGGACAGGTCCCGGTTCCAGACGAACTCCAGGTGCTTGATGGCGGTGGCCCCGCTGACCTGCTGGCGGCGCACCTCCTTGGCCAGCTCCTCGGCCTCCGCGTCGGTGTCGGCGAGGATGAAGCTCGCGGCGGGCAGGATGAGCAACTGGTCCGAGCGGCGGCCGTACTTGGCGAGGCGGTTCTTGACGTCCTTGTAGAAGCTCTGGCCCGCCTCCAGGGTGGCGTACCGGCTGAAGATCGCGTCGGCGGAGGACGCGGCGAACTCGCGGCCCTCGTCGGAGTCGCCGGCCTGGAAGATGACCGGGCGGCCCTGCGGGGACCGCGGGACGTTGAACTGGCCGTGGATGTCGAAGTGTTGGCCGGAGTGGACGAAGGAGCCGGCTTTCGCGTCCCGCAGGAAGGTCCCGGACGCCTGGTCGGCCACGATCTCGTCGCCGTGCCAGGAGTCGAAGAGTTCGTGCGCGGTGGTCAGGAACTCCTTGGCACGGGAGTAGCGCTCGTCCTGTGGGAGGAAGCCGCCACGGCGGAAGTTCTCGCCGGTGAAGGCGTCCCAGGAGGTGACGACGTTCCAGGCGGAACGGCCGCCGGAGAGGTGGTCGAGGCTGGCGAACTGGCGGGCCACCTCGTAGGGCTCGTTGAAGGTGGAGTTGATGGTGCCGGTCAGGCCGAGGTGTTCGGTGACGGCGGCGAGCGCGGCCAGGATGGTGAAGGTGTCGGGGCGACCGACGACGTCCAGGTCGTATATTTTCCCGCCCTGTTCGCGGAGCCTGAGCCCCTCGGCGAGGAAGAGGAAGTCGAACTTGGCGCGTTCGGCGGTCTGTGCGAAGTGGACGAAGGAGCGGAACTCGATGTGGCTGCCGGCCTTCGGGTCGCTCCACACGGTGGTGTTGTTGACGCCCGGGAAGTGCGCGGCCAGATGGATCTGCTTCAGCGGCTTGGTCATGTCGGTGCGGTCCTTCCGGCTCAGGCGGTGGCGGCTGCGGCGTAGCGGTTGGCGGGGCGGGCGAGGCCCAGCAGGCCGCGCAGGGTGTCGGCCTCGTAGGCGGTGCGGAAGGCGCCCCGGCGCTGGAGTTCGGGAACCAGGCCCCGGGTGATGGCGGGGAGATCGTGTCCGGCGACGGCGGGCCGCAGCCGGAATCCGGTCAGGCCCGCCTCTCCGAACTCCTGGAGCAGATCGGCGAGTTGGGCGGACGTACCGGCGAAGATGCGTGCGTCGCTGGTGTACGGCTCTGCCGCGCGGGCGTCGAGGCGGGCGCGGCGGTCCTCGGCGGCGGACTGGTCGTCGTCGAGGAAGACCACCAAGTCACCGAAGACATGGAGGAGTTCGTCACCGCGTCCGGCTGCCTCCTGCTCCGCGCGGATCTCGGCGACGACGGCACGCGCCTGCTCGGTGTCGTGCGGGGTGACGTAGCCGACGTCGGCCTGGCGGGCCACCAGGCGGTAGGGGACGGTCTGGTGGGCGAGGGAGGTGACGAGGGGCTGGCCCTGCGGCGGGCGCGGGGTGATGGAGGGGCCCTTGACGCTGAAGTGCGTACCCTCGAAGTCGATGTAGTGCAGCTTGTCGCGGTCGACGAAGCGGCCGGTGGCGACGTCGCGGATCTCGGCGTCGTCCTCCCAGCTGTCCCAGAGCCGGCGCACGACCTCGATGTAGTCGGCGGCCTCGTCGAACAGGTCGGTGAGGCGTTCCTGTCCGGCAGGGGTCCGGAGTTCCTCCAGGTTGATCGGCGGGAAGGTGCGGCGGCCGAAGTGGTCGGCCTCGTGCGGGCGGGCGGTGATCTGCACCCGCAGGCCGGCGCGGCCGGTGCTGACGTAGTCGAGGGTGGCGATCGCCTTGGAGATGTGGAACGGCTCCGTGTGGGTGGCGATCACGGTCGGAACCAGGCCGATGTGCCGGGTGAGGGGGGCGATGCGGGAGGCGGTCAGTACGGCGTCGAGGCGGCCGCGTACCTCGTCGGTGCGGCCGTCCAGCTCGCCGTAGTGCGAGGACTGCAGACCGAGGCCGTCTTCGAGGGTGACGAAGTCGAGCAGTCCGCGCTCGGCCTCGGCGACCTGATCGGCCCAGTATCCGGCGGTGAACAGCTCCCGGGGGCGGGCCACTTGCTCGCGCCAGGAGGCGGGGTGCCAGCCGGTGCCCTCGAGGGCGACGGCAAGGTGCAGAGGGGAAGCGGGAGTTGAGGACACGAGGGTGCCTTCCTGGAGGTCCGTACGAGATCGCCGGTCCGCGGGAATGGGGGCACGGCGGCTTGAAAAACGGGTCAGGAGCAACAGAGGGCGCCGGCCACGCGCTGGAGGTCGATGTGGGGCCGGGAGTGAAGGCGGACGGCAGGCCGTACACGTGTCATCTGGCCCACCTCCGCTCGATACATCGCCTTCGACATGAACAACGGCAGAGCTATGCCGTTTCTTCCAGAACGGCGGTTTGGGTCGGCCGTACGAGCGAGAAGACCGTACGGCGGCGCAGCGTGAAGCCGATCGACTCGTACAGGCGGATCGCGTTGGTGTTGGTGGCCCTGGCGTGCAGGAAGGGGCGTTCGCCGCGCTCCTTGATGCCGGCGGCGACCGCGCGGACCAGGCGGGTGGCCAGGCCCGTGCCGCGGTGGTCGGGGTCGGTGCACACGGCGCTGATCTCGGTCCAGCCGGGCGGGTGGAGCCGTTCGCCGGCCAGGGCGATCAGCCGGCCGCGGTGACGGATGCCGAGATAGGTGCCCATCTCGACGGTGCGCCGCAGAAAGGGGCCCGGCTCGGTGCGGGCCACCAGGTCGAGGATCTCGGTCACGTCGTCGGGGCCGAGCCGCACGGCCTTGGGGTCGGGCTCGGCGCGCAGACCGGTGTCCACGAGCTGGACACCCTGTCCGGTACGCAGGATCTCCCACCCGGCCGGTGCCTCGGTCACTCCGCGCACCGAGGCGGTGCCGTCGGGGCCGACGAGGGTGGCCAGGTCGGCCCAGGCCTGCGGGTCTGCGGTGTCGGTGAGGGCATAGAAGGGGGCCACATCCTGCCGGTAGCGGGCGGCGCGGCCGACACGTTCGGCGAAGTGCGCGTGCGGGCCGGTGAGGGCGGCCCAGGCGGGGTTGTCCAGGAGGTGCGAGGACGTGGCTTCGAGGCTGGTGGCGGACATCGTGTGGCGGTCTCCGAGAGGTGCCCTGGGGGCGGGGGCTCCGCCGCGGGGCGGCGGCGGAGCCCCCTGTCAGTGGTAGATCAGGAGTTGTCGAGCGGCAGGCCGGGCGGGTTGACCTCGGACGTGGCGACGGCCTCGTTGGAGAGGTTCCAGGCGGCCAGCCACTTGGCGTACTGGCCGTTCTTGATCAGGTAGTTGATGGCGTCGGCGAGCGGCTTGGCCAGGCCGCTGTCCTTCTTCGCGGTGGCGGCGATCAGGCCCTGCAGCGAGGCGCCGGCGCCGGAGTACGTGCCCGCGTTGCGCGTCGGGTTGGGCGTGTTCGCGGACTGGGTGATGTGGTACGCGATGCCGGGGTTGGGGCCGAAGAAGGAGTCGATCTTGCCGCTGTTCAAGGCCAGGTAGGTGCCGTTGCGGTCCGGGTAGTACTTGACGGTGAGCTTCTTGCCCTCACTCTCCAGCTTCTTCTTCCACTCCAGGAGGAGCTTCTCCTGGTTGGTGCCGGCACCGACGGAGACGGTCTTGCCGGCGAGGTTCTCGTAGTTGCCGCCGAAGTTCCACTTGCTGGTCTTGAGCACCTCGAAGCCGAGGTTGTCCTTGCGGTAGGAGGCGAACTCGTACTTCTTCTTGCGCTCCTCGGTATCGGTGACATTCGAGAAGGCCACGTTCACCTTGCCGCTGTCGATGCCGACGAAGAGGTTCTCCCAGGTGAAGTTCTTCAGCTCGGGCTTCAGGCCGAGGACGGCGGCGACCAGGCGGCCGAAGTCGGGCTCGGCGCCGGTGAGGGTCTTCTGGTCGCTGCCGACGTAGGCCAGCGGCGCGAACCCGGCGGGCAGGGCACCGATGCCGATCTCCAGCTTGCCGCTGCTCTTCACGGACTTGGGCAGTTCCGCGCTGATCGACTTCACCTCGGAGACCTTGAGGCTGGTCTGCTTGGCGGCGCCGTTGGAGAGCTGTCCGACGGTCACGCTGCCGGCCACGGCGGTCGTGGTGGCGGCGTCGCTGTCCCCACCGCAGGCGGCGAGCCCGGTGGCGAGGGAGGCGACCGCGGTCGCCGCGGTGATGCCTCGTATCAGGCTGCGTCGGGTGAAGTGGACAGACATGGCCGTTCCTTGTCGCTGAGAGGGAGAAGGTGATGAGGGTGAAGGTGATGAGGGAGCAGCGGCGCGGTCAGAGGACCTTGCTGAGGAAGTCCCTGGTCCGCTCGTGCTGCGGCTTGTCGAGGACCTCGGAGGGCGGGCCCTGTTCGACGATCCTTCCGCCGTCGATGAAGACGACCCGGTCGGCGATCTCGCGGGCGAAGCCGATCTCGTGGGTGACGATGACGAGAGTTGTGCCGCTGGTCGCCAAATCCTTGATGACGGCGAGGACTTCGCCGACGAGTTCCGGGTCGAGGGCCGAGGTGGGCTCGTCGAAGAGGATGACCCCGGGGCGCAGGGCGAGGGCGCGGGCGATGGCGACGCGCTGCTGCTGGCCGCCGGAGAGCTGGCGCGGGTAGGCGCCGGTCTTGTCGGCGAGACCGACCCGGCCGAGCAGCTCGCGGGCCAGTTCCTGCGCTTCGGGTTTGCTGAGCCTGCCGGTGGCGACCGGGGCGGCGGCCACGTTGTCCAGGACCGTCAGGTGCGGGAAGAGGTTGAAGTTCTGGAAGACGAAGCCGATCCGGCCGCGCTGGGTGAGGATGGCCCGCTCGCTGAGCTCCTTCAGCCTCTCGCCCTGCCGCTTCACGCCGATCAGTTCGCCGTTGATGCTGACGTGGCCGATCTCCGGCTTCTCCAGGTGGTTGATGACCCGCAGCAAGGTGGACTTGCCGGAGCCGGACGGGCCGAGGACCACGGTCACCTCGCCCGGGCGCACCGTCAGGTCGATGCCGTTGAGCACGCGGTGGGCGCCGTACCACTTGTGAACGTCGTGGACCTCGACGGTGGCGGCCTCGACGCCGGCCAGGGGTTCGAGGGTCTTCGCGCTCATATGGCGGCCTCCCGGCGGATGCGGGCTCGCAGGTCGGTGAGACCGGTGCGGAGCTTCTGCAACGGCGTCGGCGGCAGGGTGCGGGTGGCGCCCCGGGCGTAGTACCGCTCGACGTAGAACTGGATGACGGAGACGACGCTGGTCAGGACCAGGTACCAGACGGTGGCGACCAGCAGCAGCGGCACGATGTCGCCGGGGTAGGTTGCGCCCATGGACTGCGCGGTGCCGAACAGGTCCAGCAGCGAGACGTAGAAGACCAGCGAGGTGCTCTTGATCAGGCCGATGAGCTGGTTGACGTAGTTCGGTGTGATCGAGCGCAGCGCCTGCGGGAAGACGATCTTCGTGAACTGGTAGCTCTTCGGCAGGCCCAGGGCCGCCGCGGCCTCGTGCTGGCCCTGGTCGACGGAGAGGATGCCGCCGCGGACGACCTCGGCCGCGTAGGCCGCCTCGTTGAGGCTGAGGCCGATGACGGCGACGACCATGTCGGTGGCGAGCTTGGACTCGTCGAAGGAGAGGAAGGCCGGTCCGAAGGGGACGCCGACGCTCAACGTCTTGTACAGGGCGCTGAAGTTGTAGAGGAAGAGCAGGACCACGATGAGCGGGATGGAGCGCAGCGCCCAGATGTAGGTCCAGCTGACGGCGCGCAGCACCGGGGACTTCGAGAGCCGGGCCAGGGCGAGCACGATGCCGCCGATCAGGCCCAACGCCGCGCTGTAGGCGGCGACTTCGAGGGTGATGAGCAGGCCGTCGAGGATGTTCGGCCGCAGGAACCAGTAGCCGAAGCGGTCCCACTGGTAGAACGGGTTGGTCGTCAGGCCGTGTACGAACTGGGCCGCGAGGACCAGGACGACGGCGGTGGCGATCCAGCGTCCCGGCCTGCGCAGCGGCAGAACCCGCTGTGCTGCGAGGTGCTTTGACGGTTCGTCGGCGGGCGGCGCCTCGGCGAGGGCGACGGTGGCGCCAGGGGGTTCACTCATGGTGGGCTCCGGCGAAGTCGGACACCCCGGGCAGGCCGCGGCAGCCGTGCGCTGGAGCGGATTGCTCAGCGCACGGGTGTGCAGGGGCACCGGGGGCGGGGAGGACAACGGCACACCGCGCGGGCGGTGTTCGTCAGGGAGTGCGGGGGCTGCGGGGAGGTGTCAGCCCCGGCAGCGGGCACAGCCCGGTGCGGTACACAGTGCGCTGCTCACGCGGAGCAGATCGACGGCCCGGTCGGCGGCGAACAGGTTCAGCAGGTTCGCGTACGGCAGTACGCAGCCCTGAGGGCGGCGGGCGGCCGTCCTGGCAGCTGCGTACATGGCGTCACCATCACTGTTCCGGCCCTTGCGGGCCTCGCACTTACCGAAAGGTGGGCAAAGTTAAGACAGTTGCCGGAGGGAATGTCAACGCCGTTCCACCGAGTGGAACGGCTAGCGGGCGGCGTGGGCCGTCCAGTCCAGGATCTGGACGGCGGCTCCGGCGGCCTCCAGGCCCTGGCAGCGGGCGTGGTGGCGCCTGGCGATGCCGTCCAGGTCGAGGTGGGTGCCGAAGGCCGGGTGGGCTGCCAGGCGGCGGGCGTAGGCCCACAGGGTGGGATGGTCGGCGATCCGCTGGACGGCACAGGCGTCCAGGTGATTGCGGTGCACGGTGTCGAGTTGGACCAGCGCGACCCACAACTCGACGTCCGCGGCGGTGACTTCGTCACGGATCATGTACGTCCGCCCGGCCAGCCACCGCTCCAGGGCACCGAGCGTTTCGAGCAGCGTCTCGAGCGCCGCCGCGCGCTCCGACTCCTCACCGCCGGCCGATCCGGCGCGCTGCGCGGCCTGTTCGATGCCCTGTGCGCACATCCGCTCGACGGCCTCGATCTCCGACTCCGCGCCGCACGGGTACGGCGAGGGGCGGTCGCTGCCGAAGCGGCGGGCGAGGTCACGCATGATGTCCGGGGCGTGCGTGCTGACGATCCGCCCGGACCAGTCGTCGCTGAGCACGGGTGCGACGGCCGGGCCGGTGTAGTGGTGCGCGCTCGCCTCGTACAGCGGGCGCAGGGCGCGGTGGCTGCCTTCGGCGGTGTCGGGGACGGCGGGCAGGAAGGTCGCCGGACAGACGGTGTCCAGGCCGAGCAGGCTGTGGGTGACGGCGATGCGCAGGCCGTCGGGACACGCGGTCGACAGATGGAGGCGGTAACGGCCCGGTACGGCGTAGTGGCCGCTGCGGGCGTCGCTGCCGATCCGGCCGCGGAAGGCGGGCGCGGGCTGGGCGAAGGCGTGGGCGGCCAGAGGTGTGACGGACATGGATCTCCCCGGGAGAGGGCGCGGACGTACGCGCGGCGGAAGCGACGTCGGGCAACTCAGCCCTGGGGGCTGATCGCACTGCAGACACGCTGCAGATCGATGTGACGGCGGGAGGTCAGAAGAGGCGAACGGATCACTCGGACGGTGACCGGCTCAAGGCGCCCCATGCGTTTCCCTACCTATTCACTAGGATTCTCCTCTGGAGTGTCGTTCCGGCTCGCAGCCACGTCAAGAGGGCCGTCCCGCAATGCGGACAGCGCGGTGGACACACCCCTTCCCCTGGCGTCACCGCCGCATCGCCGGCCCCGGTGCAACCATTCGCCGCCCGCGCATGCCTCCTGCGGGTGAACTGGCGTTACCGCGCGGTTCGTTGATCGCATCTCCGCCCACACCTCCCCCAGCGGCGACCTGGCCAGCATCGGCTCCGGCGCGACCCTGCCGATCGCGGGCGCGGCGGCCGCAGCCCTCGCCGTCGGCACGGGCACCGTCGTGGTGGCACGCCGCCGTCGCGCCGCCCGGCGGTAGGAACCTAGTTCTTCTGCAGGGCGCGGCTCACGCCCGCGATGACGGCCGTCGTCAGCACCCAGCCGAAGGCGATCAGCAGATAGGCCAGCCACTGGCAGGTGCCGCTCGTCCAGTACCAGGCGGTGCGCTGGCCCAGACCGCCGATCGGAATCAACAGGTCGAGTGTGTAGACGAGGGGCTGGAAGTGGGGCCCCTCGCCCGCCTGCACGCGCGTGGGACTGTGCGCGCCGAACGTCACGGTGCCCAGCAGGGTCAGCATGAGCAGCCAGACACCCGCCAGCCAGGGGCGGTAGCCGTAGCCGACGGTCGCATCCAGCAACTGCCCCCAGGCGCGGGCCGCCGGACGCAGTGTGCGGCGCCGGTGCCGCTGCTTTGCCAGCAGCACCCGGCGGGCGTCGTCGTCGTGGCCGGCCTTGCGATACCAGCTCGCCAACTGCTCGTACGGCTGGGGGCTGTAGCCGGGGCTGCGTCGTATCCACCGCAGGCGGTTCGCCACGGAATCCGGCCATCCCACCGCCTCGCGCCGCTCGCCCGCCACAGCCACCTTGATGGAGCCGTAGACGAAGCCGTCCAGCTCCACCGTCGTTGGCCAGCTGTGCTCGTTGTCGTGGAGGTACGACACCTGCGCGCCCCGCAGGTCCACCGTCCCGGACGGCGGGCGGGCGAGGGTGAGGTCGAAGTCGACGGCCTGCATGAGCATGCAGAGCAGGGCCGGGCCGTCACCGTCGGCCGGCCCGTTCAGGACGGCCCCCTCGAACGCCACGTTGTCCGAGACCCGGGTACCGCGCAGACGCACGGTGCCGTTCGCGGTGAACTCCCGGGAGAAGTCGAGCGTCGAGGCCACGGCGTTGTCCAGGGAGAGGGCCACTCCGTTCGGGCCCGGCGTTTCCAGCCGCGTGCGCCGCATGAACAGTGCGCCCAATTGCGCACCCGGCAGCCGCACTTCGCCGTGAGCGACGAATCCACCCCCGCAGAAGAAGCCTCCCTCACAGACCAGGCCGCCTCCCGCCAGGGCCCATCCCTCCGGCGCACGCAACTCCGCCCCGTTGAGGATCACACCGCCGGTCACATGCGCGTGGGTGAGGGACAGGGCGCTGATCTCCCGGTGGAAGGCGGAGACGGGGCCGGTCTCCACGGTCGACCGGAGCAGGTCGAGACGTCCCTCGATCCGGGCCGACCCGGCTTCGAGGCCGGGCACCAGGCTGCCGGTGATCGCGACGCTCCGGGTCTCGGCCCCGAAGAGGCTGACGTCCTGCTCGAACCAGCAGTCCTCGAACCAGAGAGAATGATCGATCCGCGCGCCGGCCAGGTTGATCCGGCCGGAGATCCGCGCGCCCGCAAGCGTCAGAGCGCCCACCGCGCCCGGCTGCACGGAGTGCGCACCGAGCAGCAGCGCGACGATCACTTCGGCCCGGACGGTACGCCCGGGCCCCCACTGCCCGCCGCCGGCCACCCGGTCGTCCTCGGCCACACCGGACCGCAGATCCACGCGGCGCCCTTCGGGGAACGCGTCCCACAACTCACGTTCCGGTGGAGTCAGTTCGTCGTATGACAGCACACGGACAGGGTAGTGATCTTTCCTCTCCTTCGGCCTGCTTCTCCGCGCTCCCTACGGAGGTGGTCACCTCACCGGGATCGCCAGGTACTGGTACTCCAGGAACTCCTTGGCACGGACCCGGCCGCCCTCCCGCGGCGGCCGTCCTCGCCGTGGAGGTGCACGCCCTCGCCCCAGGCCGCCACGACACGACAACGCCTGAGCTGTCCAGCCGGAGGGCGGTGTTCGGACGGTGTGTCAGTCGCCCTGGACGGCAATGCGCCGATTCGGGGCGCCGGGACGCGGTCCGGTGCCTCTTGCGCAGGTCAGCGCCGCTTGTCACAGTGTCCAGGCAGGCAGGCCGATGCCCGAGACGAGGCTCCATGCGTGAGAACGCCGACACGGCAAGCCGTCCGTTGACGGTCGCCGACGCGCTGGCCCTACCCGTGCTCGCCGCGGGGCAGCCGCAGGTCGTCACGGGGGTGGACCGCCTCGACCGGCGGGTGCGCTGGGTCCACATGACCGAGCTGACAGACCCGGCGTCCTTCCTCAAGGGCGGCGAACTCGTCCTGACCACCGGCATGCCCCTGCCCGAGGAACCGGCCGCGGTGCGCCGGTACGTGGACGAACTCGCCGACGTCGGGGCGGCAGCGCTGGTCATCGAGCTGGTACGGCGCTACCACCGGCCGCCCGAAGCACTTGTCGACGCATGCCGGGCCCGCGGTCTCCCCCTCGTCACGCTCGCGGCGGACGTCAACTTCCTGGAGGTCACCCAGGTCGTCCATGCCCTTCTGCTGGGCAACCAGACGGACGCGATGCGCCGTACCCAGCGCATCCACGAGGCGTTCACCGCGCTGACGCTGCGCGGTGCGGGGCCCGAGGACGTGGTGCGCGCGGCGGCGGAGATGAGCGGCCGTACCGTCGTGCTGGAGAACCTGGTGCACCAGGCGCTGATCTGCGAACCCTCCGGCAGCACGATGGAGCAGGCGCTCACCGGCTGGGAGCAGCGCTCCCGGGGCGTGCCGTCCCGCGAGCGCACGGAGGTGTGCGGCGGCGAGGGCTGGCTCGTCGCGCCGGTGGAGTACCAGGGCGAGCGCTGGGGCCGCGCCGTGATGCTCCCGGCCCGCACGGGGGACTTCGGGGCCGAGGACGTCACCGTGCTGGAGCGGACGGCGATGGCCCTGACCATCGCCCGCCTCATCCACGCCACCCCCTGGGAACGCACCGCACACCGCAGCGCCCTGCGCGAGCTGGCCGAACAGCGCCACCACTCCCCCGAGGACGCCCGCGCCCGCTTCGCCGCGCTGGGCCTGCCCGCCGAGGACTGCGGCTTTCTCGCCGTACTGGTGGTCACGCGCGCGGCGGACGACGCTGCGGAGGGCCGGCTGTCCGAGGAGCTGCGGGCCGCAGGGGTGCCGGCCCTCGTCGGTGTGCTGGCCGCAGGCCGGCTCGGCATCCTTCTCGCCCTGCGCGCCACCCGGCCGTGGCGGCCCACGGTCGAGCGGCTGAGCCGCACCGCGTTCGCCCTCGATCCGGAGGCGGTGGTGAGCGTCGGCTCCGAGGTCACGCAACTCGCCGACGCCGCCCGCTCGTTCCGCGAAGCCGGCCGCGCGTCGGAGGCGGCCGTGCCCGGACTGCCCCTGCCCGGGGGCCGTTCCTACCACGAACTGTCCGACATCGGCCTGCGCCGCCTGCTGTACGCACTGCGCGAGGACGTCCGCGTCCAGGACTACGCCGAACGACAGCTCGGCCGACTCGTCGACCACGACACCCGGCACGGCACGGACCTGATCACGACCCTGCGCCACTACCTCGACGCGGCCGGCAACAAGACCACCGCCGCCCGCCGCGGCGACCTGTCCCGGGAGACCGTCTACCAGCGCCTGCGCACCATCGAGCGGCTGCTGGAATGCGACCTGGAATCGGGCGAACAGCGCACCGAACTGCATGTGGCGCTGGCCGCCCTGGACGTCATGCGGGCACGTTGACTCAGCCCTCGGCGGCCTTGCCGTCCGTGGACGCACCGGAGGCCATGCCGTACGTCGGCACCGACGCCGCTCCAGGAGTATCGAGCGGCGGCCGTCCACGCCCACCGGCACGTCGCCGTCGATGGTGACGCGGCGGCGAGAAGGCGGGGTAGGCGGGCACGAACGTCACGTCGGAGTGCCACTGGTCGGCTCGGCCGCCGTGGTCGTTGTCGACGCCGAAGGCGTACTTGCCGTCGACGGAGGGGACGGTGGGGTGGGCGACGGGCTCGCCCAGGCCGCAGGCCTTCGGCGATACGACCGCCATGCTGCCGTCGGCCTGACAGTCCACCCCGCGGGGCACCTCAGCGGTTGCCCGTGCGTACGGCGCCCGCGCTCGCCGTGACGACCAGCGCGATCGCGGCGCACTGCGGCAGCGACAGTCCCTGGCCCAGCACCAGATAGCCCGCCAGAGCGGCAAGGGCGGGCGCCAGGCTCGTCAGCACCGCGAAGGTCGCCGCAGGCAGTCGGCGCAGGGCGAGCAGTTCGAGGGTGTAGGGCAGTGCCGAGCTCAGCAGGGCGATGGCCAGGCCCAGGCCGAGCACGGTGGGCTCCAGCAGCGTGCCGCCCGCCGCTCCGACGCCCAGCGGCAGGCTGACCAGTGCGGCGACGGTCATCGCGATCGCCAGGCCGTCCAGCCGCGGGAAGCGGGCGCCCGCGCGGGAGTTGAGCACGATGTACGCCGCCCACAGTGCGCCGGCGCTCAGCGCGAAGGCCACACCGGCGACGTTGAACCGGTCGAAGCCGTCCTCGCCCAGCAGGAAGACCCCGGCCAGTGCGAGTCCGGCCCACAGCAGGCCGGCGGCGCGGCGCGAGGCGAGGACGGACAGCAGGAGCGGGCCCAGCACCTCGACGGTGACCGTCGCACCCAGCGGGATGCGGTCGATGGCCTGGTAGAAGAGGAGGTTCATGCCGCCGAGGGCCAGACCGAACCCGCACACCACCGCCCAGTCGGCGCGCGAGTGCCCGCGCAGCCGCGGCCGGGTGACAACCAGCAGCAGCACCGCGGCGAACGTCACCCGCAGGGCGACCGCCCCGAACGCTCCGGCGCGGGGGAAGAGCAGCGCGGCGCAGGCCGACCCGAACTGTACGGACACCGCTCCGGCCAGCATCAGGCCGACCCCGCCGAGGCTGCCGCGGCCGGGCGCATGACGGACGAGGACGGGCGCGGGCGTCGCTGCGGACGAGGTGCGAGCGGTGGAGGTCATGCCGTTCACGCTAGGAACCCGGCTGCGGCCTGTGAAATGCCGATTCGGCTGCGGTTATGCTCCGGAGGCATGACCATCGAGCTGCGGCATCTGCGGGCCTTCCTCGTCATCGCCGAGGAAGGCAACATCACCCGTGCCGCGGCCCGTCTGCGGCTGAGCCAGCCCGCGCTCTCCCGCACCCTGCGCCAGCTCGAGGACCACCTGGGCGGCCGCCTCGTCGACCGCTCCACCCACCACCTCGAACTCACCGCCGAGGGCCGCACCTTCCGCGACAAGGCCACCGCCGCCCTCGCCGCCGTGGACACGGCTCTGGACACGCGCAGCCTGCGGAGCTGGCCGCTGCGCGTGGGCCACCCCTGGGCGGCGCTCGGCGACCACACCATCGCGCTGCTGCGCCGCTGGGACGAGACGCACCCGGAGGTCCCGCTGCAGCTGCTGCGCATCGACGACCGTACGGCGGGCCTCACCCAGGGCAGGGTCGACGCGGCCCTGCTGCGCGGCACGGTCCCCGCGGCCGGGCTGCGCACGGAGCTGCTGGTGTCGGAGGAGCGGGTGGCGGTGATGTCGGCGGACAGCCCGCTGGCCGCGCTCCCCCGGGTCACCCTGGCGGACCTCGCCGCCCATCGGATCGCCCTCAACACCGTCTCCGGCACCACGACGATGGACCTGTGGCCGGCCGCGGCCCGCCCCGCCGGCACCCTCGAGGTCACCAACACCGACGAGTGGCTCATGGCCATCGCCGCGGGCCGCGCCATGGGCATCTCGACGACGGCCACCCCGGGCAACCACACCCACCCGTCGCTGGTCTTCCGGCCGCTCGTGGACGCGCCGCCCGTCCCCGTCGTGCTCGCCTGGCGCGAGGGCCCCGGGCACCCGGCCGTCCCGGACCTGCTGGCGCTCACCCGGGAGGTACTGGCGAGCGGAACGGCCGGTCAGCGGGCCGGTTCGCCGACCGCGCCGCCGGTGGAGTAATTGCAGTTCACCCTGGTCGGCCGTGCGACGCTGGTCTTGGGCTCGGGTCAGGAGGCGGCCATGACGGGAGACAGCCTTCCGCTTCCAGCTGGCGGGGGCCGCGCCCTGCGCGCTGGCCGTGTCGACGACCTTCGCGATCATCGCCGCCGCCCGGGAATCGGGCCCGTTCCACGGTCACGACCTGCTCACCAACATGATCACGCTGCAGGCGTTCAACGGCTCCGCCGCACTGACCGCGCTGCTGCTCGGGGCGGTCGTCAGCGAGCGGAACCAGACCCGGCAGGAGATCGCCCGCGCCTGCGGGCAGCTCGCCGACATGGTGGCCAGGATGGCACCGGAGACCTCCGCCCCGCGCTTCCCCACCGGCAGAACGAGAGGGAAGAGCAAGGCGGAGAGGCCCCGAGACGGGCGTGATCCGCCGGTCAGTGCAGGTCGGCGCGGGCGGGGCCGTCTTCCAGGGCAGTGTCTTCCAACGCGGTGTCTTCTATCGCAGTGTCTTCCACAGCCCTGCCTGCGACGGCACCGCCGTCCACGGCACTGTCGTCGAGGAACCCGCCCGACTGGTGCTGCCACAGCTTCGCGTAGGCGCCCTGGGCCGCGAGCAGTTCCTGATGCGTGCCCTGCTCGACGATCCGTCCGCGGTCGAGGACGACGAGCCGGTCCATGCCGGCGACCGTGCTCAGGCGGTGCGCCACCACGAGCGCCGTCCGCCCCTCCATGAGCCGCCACAGCGCCTCCTGGACGAGGAGCTCGCTCTCGGAGTCCAGGGCGCTGGTCGCCTCGTCGAGCAGCAGGATCGGCGCGTCCCGCAGGATCGCCCGGGCCAGGGCGACCCGCTGGCGCTGTCCGCCGGACAGCTTGATGCCACGCTCGCCCACCATGGTGTCGAAGCCGTCCGGCAGCGCGTCGGCGAACTCGGTGACGTGCGCCGCCTCGGCCGCGCGGCGGATCTCGGCATCGGTGGCGTCCGGCCGGGCGAAGGCGATGTTCTCCTTCAGCGTGCGGTGGAACATCGCCGGGTCCTGCGGCACATAGGCGATCAGGCCGCGCAGGTCGGCCTGGCGCATCCGGCTGATGTCCTGACCGCGAACCAGGATCCGGCCGCCGTCGATGTCCATCATCCGCAGGAGGAGACGCGACAGCGTGGTCTTGCCGCCGCCCGAGCGGCCGACGAGCCCGATCTTCGTCCCGCTGGACACAGCCAGGTCGAGGCCCTGGAAGAGCGGATCCCCTCCCCCGTGGGCGAAGGTCACCCGCTCGAAGCGGACGTCGGCGGGCCCCGGCAGCAGCGGCTCCGGCGACGGCGGGTCGAGCACGGTCGGCGGAACCAGCAGCAACTCGGTGAACTGCGCGGCCTCCGTCATCGAGCTCTCCAGGCGGCGGTAGATCTGGTTGAACTCGAACATGATCTTCGTGGCGTTGCTGTAATACGTGAAGGCGACCACGACCGCCTCCACCCCGTGCTCGCCCCCGCCGAGCGCGACCGCGAGCAGCAGGCCCAGCACATTGGTCAGTACGGACATCGGCGCGACCAGCGTGTCGATGCGCAGGTTGCCGTAGTCCCACGACCTCAGCGTGAGCCGCCGCGAGTGGGCGACGCGGGTGCGATGCTCGGCGGCCTCGCGGCGCTCCGCGGCGAACGCCCGGACCGTGTCCATGTTCATCAGACTGTCGGCGACATGCCCCGACACCCGGGCGATCGCCTCCTCCCGCTGGTCGACGAGGCGCTGGCGGCGCCGGATGAGCGGCGCCACGCACAGCGCCGTCACCCCGATCATCACCAACAGCCCGACGACGAGCAGCGGTTCGTAGCGCCACAGCACCACCGACCCGAACAGCAGCGGTACGAGGCTGCCCATGATGTTGAACGTCAGTGTGTCGGCGAACTCCTCGAAGCGGGAGGCGAAACTCAGCACCCGCTTGGTGAGGGCACCGGCGAAGTTGTCGTGGAAGAACGCGGCGTCCTTGGCGAACAGCTCGTCCATGCCAAGCACGTACAGGTGCTCGATGCCGAGGGCGTCGAGGCGGTTCAGGCAGTGCAGACCGATCCGCCACAGCGCCTCCGCCGCCAGCAGGACACCGGCGAAGGCGAGGACGTACGGCAGCGTCGGACCGATCCCGATACCGGCGTCGCCGGCGATACGGCCGACGAGCTTCGCGACGACCAGCGGCGCGATGTAGCTGATCCCGATGTTGCCCAGTGCCGGGAGCAGCATGCCGGGCACGGCCCACAGCCGAAGCCGGCCCAACTCCCGTCCGTAGTAACGAAGTGCGAGGAGCACAGCGCCCCTGCGCGGGGGCACCTTGCTTGCTTGAGGTAATCCCATCCCGATCCCGTGTGGTTGTGCGGCGGGATGGGAGTGTCCCGCGACGACACCCACGGCGTCCAAGCGTTTTCCGGGCTGATGGGGCCTTCGCCCCATGTGTCACTCGGGCGCGGCGGACCGGACTCAATCGTCCTGTTCGGTCTCCTCCATGACGGTCGCCGCCTTCACCATCCTCGGCTGCTTCGCCGTGCCCCGCGTGGCCGGACGGCTCGGCAGGCGCGGGGCACTGCCGCTGGCCTTCGGCCTGATGATCGTCGGCACGGTCGGCGCATACGGCTTCGCCTACCCCCTGCACTCGATCCCGCTGACCTTCGTCTTCCTGCCGATCCTCGGCCTCGGCGGCGCGAGCTTCGCAGTGTTCACCATCTGGCTCCCCGAGCATCCCCACCCGGATGCGCGCCACCGCCTTCGCCCTCATCACCACCTTCTCCCGCTGGGTGGCCGCCGCCGGCACCTTCCTCATCGGCTACGGCATCCACGCCACCGGCTCCCTGTCCCTTCCCCTCACCCTCACCGCCGCGGTCTTCGCCATCGGCATCGGCCTGGTGCGCCTCGCCCCCGAGACCCGAGGGGAGGCGCTGCCCGGCTGAGATCCTGTCGGCGCCGGGAGGGAAGGCCTCGCTCCTCCTGGCGCCCTGTCAGGCAGCCGGCCCGACGCGCAGGGCAGCGCCTGTCACGGCTTCGCGCCCGAACCGTCGAGCAGAACCGGAGCCTGCCCCGCCGCGGTCAGGCGGGCGCGCAGCCGTGCCGCGTCCTGCCCCGGGGGCAGCCCATAGGCGCTGCGGTATTCGCGGCTGAACTGCGTCGCGCTGGCGTATCCGACCGCCTGGGCGACCTGAGCCGCCGTCACATCACCCGCGAGCAGGCGCCGTCGGGCCTCCTGCAGCCGCAGGTGCTTCTGGAACCTCATCGGGCTCATGCCGGTGGCCGCCTTGAAGTGGCGGTGCAGCGTGGCCGGGCTCATCCGGGCTCTCTCGGCGATCTCGTCGATGCCGAGCGGTTCGGTGTAGTGGTCGCAGATCCAGCGGGCCACGGTCCGGATGCGGGCGGCGGCGGAGTCGGCCAGGGACCAGTGGCACAGCACGGGACCGAGCGGACTGCGCAGCAGCCGATAGAGGATCTCGCTCTCGATGCGGGGCGCCAAGGGGCGGATGTCCTCCGGGCTGTCGAGGAGGCGGATCCAGCGGGTGACGGCATCGACGAGTTCCGGCGCCATGGGTGCGGTGACCGCCGCGGCGGCGGCCGGCGGTGGGGGCGGGCCGGACTCGTCCAGTTCCATCTGCACGGCGGCGAGCGCCTCGGCGTCCAGCCGCATGACCGCGGCCCGGTAGGGCACCTTCTCGAAGGCGGCGGTGACCGGCAGGTCGAGCGTGAACAGGGCCATCTCGCCAGGGGGTGTGACCCAGCTCCGCTCACCGGCCGCGGTGCGCTTGGCGCCGTCGGCGATGAAGCAGATCATGGGCTCGTACGTCACCTCGACCGGCTCGATCAGCTCGTCGAGTGCGACCAGCGACATCCTGGGCACGGCGGTCTCGGACCACGGCCCCTGACAGTGCCGCCCGATGGCGTCCGCGAGCCGGTCCAGCATGAAGCACACCCTTCGAGCAAGAGACGGGCGAGAGGATCAGGCAATACTATGCGACCGCTGCCCCATGATCTCCCGGCGCCGCGTCCCTAGCGTCGACGCCATGACACAGCACGACACCACGCTCCCGCACCGCACGCTCGGCACCCAGGGTCTGGAGGTCGGCGCCATCGGCCTCGGCACGATGGGCATGACCATGGCGTACGGCGCCGCAGACGAGCAGGGCGGCGCCGCCACCATCCGCCGCGCCTACGAGCTCGGCGTCACCCTCTTCGACACCGCAGAGCTGTACGGCATGGGCACGGGCAGCAACGAGCAGCTCCTCGGTCGCGCCCTTAAGGACGTCCGCGACGACGTCGTCCTCGCCACCAAGTTCGGCTTCGACCTGAGCGACCCGACCAAGCTGGGCGCCCTCGACAGCCGCCCCGCGCACATCCGCGAGGTCACCGAGAACAGCCTGCGCCACCTCTGCACGGACCACATCGACGTCCTCTACCAGCATCGCGTCGACCCGGACGTGCCCATCGAGGACGTGGCCGGCACGGTCGGCGAACTGATCGCCGAAGGCAAGGTGCGCTTCTTCGGCCTGAGCGAAGCGGGCCCCGACGTCATCCGCCGCGCGCACGCCGTCCACCCGGTGTCCGTGCTGCAGACCGAGTACTCGGTGTTCGAGCGGGCCGTGGAGGCCGAAGTGCTCCCGGTCGTCCGCGAGTTGGGCATCGGTTTCGTGCCGTACTCCCCGCTGGGCCGCGGCTTCCTCACCGGCGCCGTCAAGCCGGCCGCCGAATACCCGGCCGACGACATGCGCAGCTGGGACGAGCGCTGGCAGCCCGGCAATTACGAGAGGAACCTGGCCGCCGTACGCGAGTTGACGGCCCTGGCGCAGAGCAAGGGCATCGTGGTGACCCAGCTCGCCCTCGCCTGGCTGCTGGCCCAGGGCGACGACGTCGTCCCGATCCCCGGCACCCGCAGCCCACAGCGCCTCGCGGAGAACGTCGCCGCCGCGCACATCACCCTCAACGCCGAGGACCTCGCACGCATCCAGGAGATCCTCCCGCACGGCTCGGCCGGCTCCCGCTACCCGGCGGCCTTCATGCCCACCTGGTAGCAGCGTCGCCAACGGGCGCCATCCTCCAACTCGGGTTTCGATGGCGCCCGTTGGCGTCATCCGGAGCAATGCGTTCGGCCAACCGGACACCGTTCGATACCTCTTGACGTTGCGCCACACCCCGACTGACACTCTCGCCACACGACGTCCCACAGCCGCAACGACCGTGTGCCCTTGGCGAAGGCACCCGTTGTCGGGGCGTTCCCCCATGCCCTCTTGCCTCGTCCGTCACCCCACACACGACGGCTCACCCCCACACAGGAGGCCCGCACATGAGTCCCCGACACCCCGCGGAGCGAACTCACCGATCAGCCCTCTCCCGGCGCGGCAAACTGGCCGCCGCCGCCCTGGCGGCCGCCCTGCTGGCGGGACCGGGCATAGCCCAGGCGGCTCCGCAGCAGCCGGCACCCGTCGCCCGGCATCAGGCGGCCGCGGCCACCATCACCTGGACCCTGGAACGGGCGGGCAACCCCACCCAGGACCAGCAGACGGCGTACGACCTGATCACCAAGGCCATGAACGCCGCGGTGGCCCGTTACAACAACCTCAGCGACCTCGGCAAGAGCATCACCGTCCGCTACGACCCGAGCGTTCCTACCGCCGACGGCAGCAACAAGGGGACCATCCGCTTCGGCAGCAACCGCAGCTACATGACCGAGCGGACCGCCCTGCACGAGATCGCCCACACCATCGGCGTGGGCACCAGCGCCAACTGGAACTCCCTGTCGAGCGGCGGCACTTGGCACGGCGCGCAGGCCACCGCCCTCGTCAAGCAGTTCGACGGCTCGGCCGCCACGCTGTCCACCGGCGGCGGCCATTTCTGGCCGTACGGCCTCAACTTCGAGAACGAGTTCTCGAACACGGCGGCCGACCGCCATGTCCAGATCGTCGCCGCCATGGTCCGCGACGGGCTGTGACGGCGGGGCCGATGGCCTGAGCGGGAGCGATGCGGGAGCGATGCGGGCAAGGTCAGCGGTCGAAGCCGATATGTACGTGGTCGTGGTGGGTGTTGTCGCTGAAGAACTGGTTGGCGGTGGCGCCGCCGGACAACAGGACGGGCCGCCGACGTTGTAGGAGCTGACCGCTGCCGCGTCCCGCATGAAGCGCTCCACCAGAGTGCGGGGCGTGGCCGGGTCGACCACCGCGTGACCGTCGATCTGCCACACGTCGAAGGCCCGGCCCCGCGGATGGTCGCTGGGGCGGCTGGTGCCGAAGACATCCAGGGGATGGCCGAGCGAACCACGCTGACGTACATCCGGAAGGGACCCGCCAGGCGCAGCACCGCCGCGAGAACACGGTCATGGACGCGCCCGCTGCCGCGGGTCGGTCTGCGCAGCGGGCGGCAGTTCGATGCGGGAGTCGGCCAGCAACGCCCGGATGCGAGCGGGCAGCGCCGACACGGCGGCTCCCGGCCGGGCCGGGTGCAGCGCGGTCACCGTCCAGCCGGAGGCCGCCCGAGTCAGCCGTACGTCGCACGACGCGGCGGAAACGCTGGGCCGGGCTTGCGCGTCACGACATCCGGTGTCCGTCAATCGTGGCCCGAGAAGCGGGCGGACTCGCCTGACCCACGCTCGTGTCAGTGCTTGAGCGTCTGACCGCCCTGCTGGCTCTGGCGGAAGGTGCCCGGGGTCATGCCGGTGTGGCGGGTGAAGAACTTGCCGAAGTTGGTGGGTTCGGCGAACCCGAGGCGGCGGGCGATGGTCGCCACCGGTTCGTCGGTGTGCGCGAGAAGCCGTTGCGCCTCCAGGGCGACGCGGCCGTCGATGACGTGTTTGACCGGCTGCCCGGTAGCGGCCGCGCAGGCGCGGGTGAGGGTCTTGACGGTGTAGCCCAGGCGGTGGGCGTAGTCGGCGGCGCGGCGGGTGGTGGCGTAGGAGCCTTCCAGCTCTGCGCGGAAACGGGCAAACACCTCTCCGCCCGCGTACGGGTCGCCGCCGCCGTCAGGGCGGGGCAGCCGGTCGATCTGCAACAGCACGGTGGCGAGCAGGAGTTGCAGGATCTCCGCGGACACCTCCTGCTGCGGCCGGTCGTACTCGGCCCGCAACTGCCCCAGCAGGGTGGACAGCACGGCGTACTGCGGGCTGGTGCCCAATTGCCGGCAGCCGGGCCCGTACCACTCCCTGACCATCCGGTCGGCACTGCTGCTGTGGGGCGGGAAGGCCGGGGTGAACAGCAGATGCGTGCCGCCCGCGGTACCCGGCCGCACGAAACTCTGCACCTGACCGGGCCGGACCCACAGCAGAGTGCCGGGGCGGCACGGGTAGGTCACGAAGTCGATGGCGTGCTCCCCGCTGCCCTCGGTGATCAGGGTGAGGGTGTGGAAGTCGACCCGGTGCACCAGATCGGTCCGCCGGCCCCGCCGCCTGCGCCGCTCGTGCAGCGTCGCCAAATCGATGATCTCGAATCCGGGGACATGCTCCGCGGGCGGTCTGAAGTCGAGCCGGAGGATGGCGTCGCCCTGTGCGGAATCCCCGCCGTCATGATCCGCGGAAAGCATCATGGTCTCCGAATGTCCTCGATTTACCATGCCCGGTCTTCAGCGTATCTCGTCTGCCTGCGGTTTCGCGGCGAGAGTGGAGGTCATCGAGGCGAGGAAAGGCCGCCTCCACCGCTAGGAGCACCCCATGAACGGCACGGTCACGGTCCTCGACAAGGGCGCGGTCCGCATCCACAGCTACATGTCGCCGGCCGACACCTTCCACACCACCACCCAGCTGATCGAGACCCCGGCACGGATCATCGCGATCGATGCCCAACTACTGCCCGTCTACGCGGACGAGGTCGTCGCCTACGCAGGAGGGCTCGGCAAGCCCCTGGAGCGGCTCATCGTCACCCACGCCCACCCGGACCACTACAACGGCGCCGCCAGCTTCGGCGTCCCAGTCCACGCCCTGCCCGCGGTGCGCGAGCAGATCATCGCGCGCGGCGACAGCCGGCTGCCCACCGGACTGGTCATCCCGGTCACCGACTTCACGCCGACCGTGGACCTCCTCCCCGGCACCGAGGTCATCGACGGTGTCCCCTTCGTCCTCGAGGCCGTCTCGGGCGGTGAGGCCACCGACGAACTGCTGATCAAGCTGCCCGAGCAGGGCGTGCTGATCGCCCAGGACCTGGTCTACAACGACGTCCACCTCTACCTCGGCAACAACGACATCACCGGCTGGCAGCAGGCGATCGCCGCGCTGGCCGCCGAGTCCGGATACGACGCCGTCCTCGCCGGCCACGGCCTGCCCACCGGCCCGGAGATCTACGAGGAGGTGCGCCGCTACCTCGCCGACGCCCGCGAACTGCTCGGCGACGACGGAGACGCGTACAAGACGGCGATCGTGGACCGCTACCCCTCCTACGTCGGCCCGTTTCTGATCGACATCGCCAATCGCTCCCTGTTCGGCGCCGGTCACTGAACGGCCACCCGCACCCTCCAACTCCCTTCTGTTCAGAAAGACTTGTGATGCCAGTCCGTCTTCGCCGCACCCGCACCGCAGCCGCCGCGATGGCCTCGCTGCTCGTCCTGGCCGGTGCCGCCCCGGCCCTCGCCGACTCCAACGGGGACACAGCCCGCCACCCCGCCCCGCTGCCCACGAGCTACACGATCCCCGGCGACAAGACCTACCCCGAGGGCATCGCCCGCCAGCACGGCACGCCCTACTTCTACGTCGGCAGCACCAGTGACGGCACCATCTACCGCGGCGACGTCCACCAGAGCGCGACCAAGGTCTTCCTGCCGGGCGGCCAGGACGGACGCGTCTCCGTCGCCGGCATGAAGACCGACCGTGCCGGACGGCTCATCGTCGCCGGCGGCGCCACCGGCAAGGTCTTCGTCTACGACACCCGCACCCGCACCCTGCTCCACGTGTTCGACACCGGCCGCAGTGACGTCTTCCTCAACGACGTGGCCCTCGCCCCCAACGGCGACGCCTACATCTCCGACTCCATCCACCCGGCGCTGTGGCACATCACCGCCGCCGAGTTGACCAACAAGGCCGTGCAGCAGCCCCTGCGCGTGGGGGTGGACCTCACCCACTCCCCGATGGTCTACAACGCGGGCTTCAACGGCAACGGCCTGGTCGTGACCGACAACGGCCGCTACGTCCTGCTCGCCGACTACAACGACTACGCCTTCTACCGCATCGATCTGCGCAGCCACCAGGTCGTCCCGATCGACCTCGGCGGCGCCAAGGGTGTCTCCGGCGACGGACTTCTGCTGCGCGGCAACACGCTCACCGCCGTCACAGAACTCGACAACCCCGACGGCCAGATCGCCGTCCTGAAGCTGAGCCACGACTACACAAGAGCCCGCCTGGTGCGCACCGTCCACGGCCACGGCATGCACAGCCCGTCCACGGCCGCCTTCGACGGCTGCGACCTGCTGATCGTCAACTTCCAGTTCCAGATCGCCGATCCGCACCTGCCGTTCAACGTGGTGCGCGTCCACGCCCAGTAGCGGCCAGGAACACTCGAAGAAAGGGCGACAACCATGGAGATCACCATCGTCGGGGCCGGGAACATGGCTCGCGGCATCGCCACCCGCGCACTCGCGGGCGGTCACACGGTCACCCTCACCGCCAAGGATCCCGGCAAGGCCGTACAACTCGTCGACGAACTACGCAGCCATGGCAGTGGACAGATAAGTGCCGCCGACGAATCCGCCCTGGACACCGCGGACCTCGTGGTCCTCGCGGTCCCCTTCGAAGCGGCCAAACAACTCGCCGCCGCCTACGGAACGCGGCTGAACGGCAAGGTACTTGTCGACATCAGCAACCCCGTCGACGCCTCGCTCGACTCGCTCGTCGTACCCCCGGGCACCTCCGCTGCCGAGCAGATCGCCGAAGCCGCCGCGCCGGAGACGCGCGTCGTCAAGGCGTTCAACACCACGTTCGCCACGACGCTGGTCGCCGGACAGGTCAACGGGACTCCGCTCGACGTCTTCATCGCCGGCGACGACGCAACGGCCCGCAAGCAGGTCGCCGAACTCGTCACCTCCGGCGGGCTCCATCCCGTCGACGTCGGCGCGCTCAGGCATGCACGCGAGCTGGAGGGCTTCCAGCTGCTGCACATGGCCCTGCAGATCCGGGAAGGCGGCCGCGGCTGGGCCAGCACGATCAGGATCGTCGCCCCCTGAGCCGCGCGAGCAGGACAGCCCCGTAGCTCCGCTGCCGGCACGCTACTCCCCCGCGTGGGCAGCGGAGCATCACCCATCCCCGACCAGGAGAACCACCCCATGTACGTCCGCACTGCCCTCGCGACCGCCGCGACCTTGCTGGCCTCCGCCGCCACCGCCACCGCGGCGACCGAACCCCTCTCCCACCCCCGCATCGCCGCCCACTTCAGCCTGGCGACCTCGCAGCAGCCCGAGAACATCACCGTCGACCGCACCGGATCGGCGTATCTGACCTTCTCCTTCGCCCGGCAGATCGTCCCCGTCACCCCCGGCGGCCACGAACACGTCCTGGCCACTCTCCCGGCCCCGGCCAAGGCCAGCACGCCCAACCTGGGCAAGGCCTTCCTCGGCGGCATCGCCCGCGCCGACGACGGCACCCTGTACGTCACCTACGCCACCGGCACCGCCGACCTCACCGGCCTCTGGACCGTCCGCCCTGGCGGCCGTCCGCACCGCGTCGCCGCGCTGCCCGCCGACGGTCTGCCCAACGGCCTGGCCCTGGACCGGCACACCGGCCGCCTCTACGTCACCGACTCCGTGCACGGCGTCATCTACCGCCTCCCCGCACGGGGCGGCAAGGCCGTCGTGTGGGCCAAGGGCAGGGCCCTGGAACCCAGTTCGTTCGCCGGCGCCAACGGCCTGAAGCTCCACAACGGCGCCGTCTGGGCCACCAATCTCGACAAGGGCACCGTACTGCGCATCCCGTTCACCGCAGGCGGAGCGGCGGGCCGCATCCAGGTCCGCGCCACCGGCATGCCGTCCATCGACGACTTCGCCTTCACCGGCCACGGCGACACCCTCCTCGCCGCCCGCGACGACAACCAGGTCGACCTCGTCCGCCCCGACGGCACCCACACCGCCGCACTCACCGCGGCCGACGGCCTGCAGACCCCCACGTCCATCGCGGTCCACGGCGACAGGGTGTACGTGCCCAGCGCCGCCTACCTCACGAACAAGGACCCCAACCTGCTCCTCGCCCATCTCGACCAATGAGTGCGCTCGGTACTTCAGCGAATCACGCGACAGGCATTGACGTTTGTGGCGTGGTTCCTATCATCCTCAGAGTCCGAAGTCCCGATCGACGTTCGATATACCGGACACAGACCTCGCCCCCGGCACTGAGCGAGACCGCACCCCCACACTCGAAGGAGCTCCGCTCATGCTCTTCCGACCACGGTTACGTCCCCTGCGGCACGCGCTGCTCGCCACCGGCGCCGCCGCCGCGCTCGGCGTCGGCCTGCTCACCGCCGCCGCACCGGCCGCACCCGCCGCCAGCTCGCTGCCCTGTGACCTCTACGCGGCCGGCGGCACCCCCTGCGTGGCGGCACACAGCACGACCCGCGCGCTGTACGCCACCTACAACGGCCCCCTCTACCAGGTGCGCCGCGCCTCCGACAACGCCACCCGGGACATCGGCGTCCTGAGCGCGGGCGGGGTCGCCAACGCCGCGGCGCAGGACTCGTTCTGCGCCGGCACCAGCTGTCTGATCACCGTCATCTATGACCAGTCCGGCCGCAACAACCGCCTCACCCAGGCACCCCCCGGCGGCTTCTCCGGCCCGGCCGCGGGCGGCTACGACAACCTCGCCAACGCGACCGCGGCACCCATCACGGTCGCCGGACACAAGGCGTACGGCGTCTATGTGGCGCCCGGCACCGGATACCGCAACAACCGCACCAACGGTGTCGCCAAGGGTGACCAGGCCGAGGGCATGTACGCGGTCCTGGACGGCACGCACTACAACGGCGGCTGCTGCTTCGACTACGGCAACGCCGAGACCAACAGCCGGGACAACGGCAACGGCACCATGGAGGCCATCTACTTCGGCAACATCAAGGTCTGGGGGTACGGCACCGGCAACGGCCCCTGGATCATGGCCGACCTCGAAAACGGCCTGTTCTCCGGGGTCAACCAGCGCTACAACGCCAACGACCCCTCGATCAGCCACCGTTACCTCACCGCGGTCGTCAAGGGCGGTCCCAACCGCTGGGCCATCCGCGGCGGCAACGCCCAGTCCGGCTCCCTGTCCACCTTCTACAACGGGGTCCGTCCCAACGTCGCCGGCTACAACCCGATGAAGAAGGAGGGCGCCATCATTCTCGGCATCGGCGGCGACAACAGCCACGGCTCCGCCGGCACCTTCTACGAAGGCGTCATGACCTCCGGATATCCCTCGGACGGCACGGAGAACGCGGTGCAGGCCAACATCACCGCGGCCGGATACGGCAGGTAGATCCACCTCCACGAAAGGTCTTCGCTCTGGCGGACTCCCGCCGCTGCGGGATGTGCAGCGGCGGGAGTCGCGAGCGGGCCGCCCGTGGAAGGCCGGTCAGGCGTGGAACTGGTTCGCCGGGACCGGCAGCCCGTAGTGCTCGCGCAGGGTCGTGCCCTCGTACTCCTCGCGGAACAGGCCCTTGCCGCGCAGGATCGGCAGCACGTGTTCGACGAAGGCCGCGAGGCCCGACGGCAGGGCGGGGGCCATGATGTTGAACCCGTCCGCCGCGCCGCCCTCGAACCAGGCGATGATCGTGTCGGCGATCTGCTCGGGCGTGCCCACGAACTCGAAGTGACCGCGTCCGCCGCCGAGCCGGGAGATGATCTGCCGGACCGTCAGCTGCTCGCGCACCGCGAGGTCGATGATCAGGTCGGAACGGCTCTGTGAGCCTTCCAGCTTGGGCCGGGCGAGGATGAAGTCCGGCAGCGGCTCGTCGAGTTGGAAAACCGAGGGCTCGGTCTCGAACACGGCGGCCAGCTGGCGCAGCCCGTACTCCGGGACGCGCAGCTCGTCGAACTGCCGGGCCAGAGCGCGGGCTTCCGCCTCGGTCGACCCGATGTAGGGGACGATGCCCGGCAGGACGATCACACCGTCCGGGTCGCGCCCCGCGGCCCGGGTCCGGGCCTTGATGTCTGCGTAGAAGGCGGCCGCGCGCTCGTACGTCGTGTGCGCGGTGAAGATGGCCTCGGCGTGGCGGGCCGCGAAGTCCTTGCCGTCCTCGGAGGATCCGGCCTGGACGAGCAGCGGGTAACCCTGCGGCGGGCGCTCGACGTTGAGCGGGCCGGCCACCTTGAAGTACCTGCCCTGGTGGCCGAGCCGGTGCAGGCGCGCGGGGTCAGCGTAGCGGCCGGTGGTCCGGTCCGCGACGACGGCCTCCGACTCCCAGCTGTCCCACAGCGCCTTGGCGACCTTCAGGAACTCGTCGGCGCGGGCGTAGCGTTCGGCGTGGTCGGGGCGGTTGTCGAGGCCGAAGTTTGCGGCCTCGTCGGCGCCGGCCGAGGTGACGATGTTCCAGCCGGCGCGGCCGCCGCTGACGTGGTCGACGGACGCGAGCCGGCGAGCGAGGTTGTACGGCTCGTTGTAGGTCGACGACACGGTCGCGATGAGGCCGATCCTGCTGGTCGCCTGGGACAGCGCGGTCAGCAGGGTCAGCGGTTCGATCTGGCCCGGCGGACGGAACTCGCCGGTGCCGATGAGGGCGGGGCCGTCCGCGAGGAACAGCGAGTCGAACTTGGCGCTCTCGGCCAGCTGCGCCAGCTCGATCCAGTGCCGCAGGTCGAAGTCCGCCCGCGGATTGCTGTGCGGGAGGCGCCACGCCGCCTCGTGGTGGCCCGCCTCCATGAGGAAGGCGTTGAGGTGGAGCCGTCTCGCGCTCATGACGTGACCTTCAGCTTCGAGCTGTCGTAGCCGACCGGGAGGAGGTTGTCGACGATCGACTTGACCTCGACCTTCTTGGTGATCTGGCCCGCTTCCAGGAAGGCGTCGGCGAGCTTCTGCTCCAGCGCGATGTCCGCCGGCACCACCGGGGTCACCCGATTCGAGTAGGCGGCCAGGGACGCCTTGGCGTCGGCGAGCGGGATGCCCTGCTCCTGAGAGAGCGCCTGCGCGTACTTGTCGGGGTTCTTGACGGCCCAGGCGAACTCCCGCGAGAGCCTCTTCAGGACGTCCGTGAGGGCCGCGCGCTTGGTCTTGTCCTTCAGCGAGGTGTCACTGGCGACGTAGTAGCTGCTGGTCTGGTCGATCGGCGGGAGGCCCTTCACCAGGATCCGGGCGCCGTTCTTGACCGCGATGGCCGACTGCGGGTTCCAGATCGACCAGGCGTCCACCTTGCCGGTGTTGAACGCAGTGGCGGCGGCAGCCGGGTCGAGGAAGACCAGCTTGGCGTCCTTGGGGGTGAGGCCGACGCTCTTCAGTGCGTTCAGGGCCAGGCCGTGGGCCGAACTGCCCTGCGGGACGGCGATCCTCTTGCCCTTGAGGTCGGCGGCCGTCTTCAGCGTCGAGCCCTTCGGCACGATGATGTTCTCCACCGCCTGGTCGGGCGTGAGCGACCGGTTGACGGCGACGACCTTGAAGCCGTACTCCTTCGCGGCGCCGGTGATCGGCGGTACGTCGCCGACACTGCCCAGGTCGATGTCGCCCGACGCGGCGGCCTGCACGAGCGGCGGGCCGTAGGTGAAGCGGGCGAACTTCACCTTGTACGGGGCGTTGTCGAAGACGCCGGTCCGCTTCGCCAGGGCCTCGCTGCCGTCACCGCCGTTGTCGCCGACGGTGAAGGTGTACTTGCTCCACTCGGGATGCTTGGCGTCGCTCGCGTCGACGGCGTTGCTCAGCGGCGCCGCGGTGTCCGACGACGACGATCCGCAGGCGACGAGGGTGCTCGCCAGGGTGAGCGTGCCGACGGCGCCGATGACTCTGCTGGTTCTCTTACGTGTGGGACGCATGGGTTGTCGTGTGCTTTCTGTGCTGGGTGAGGGTTTGGGCGGGCAGTCGGTTCCGGCCTGCGAGGCCGAGGTCTTCCAGGAGCCGGGCGCGCAGTTCCTCGCGGGCGACGCTCGCTTCGCGGTCCGCGGCGGGTAGACGGACCTCGTGCGAGGTGCCGATACGGCCGTTGCTCATGACGACGATGCGGTCCGCCAGGGCGATCGCCTCGTCGACGTCGTGGGTGACGAGCAGCATGGCGGCGTGGTGCTTGGTGCGCAGGGCCCGTACGAGGTCGTGCATGCGCAGCCGGGTGATGGCGTCGAGGGCCGCGAACGGCTCGTCGAGCAGCACGAGTTCGGGCTCCGAGACCAGGGCCCGTGCGAGGGACACCCGCTGGGCCTCGCCGCCGGAGAGCTCCTTGGGCCAGGCCTTCTCCCGGCCCGCGAGTCCGACCTCGCCGAGCACGGCGCGGGCGCGTTGTTCCGCGTCGGGTCCGTGCAGTCCGAGCGTGACGTTGCGCAGGACGCGCTGCCACGGCAGCAGCCGGTCGGCCTGGAAGACGATCGCACGCCGTGCCGGGACCTCCACGCGGCCTCCGTCGGGCCGGTCGAGTCCGGCGAGCAGCCGCAGCAGGGTGCTCTTGCCGCAGCCCGAGGGTCCGAGCAGGATCACCAACTCCTCGTCGCCGACGGTGAGATCGAGGTGGTCGAGCACCACCCGGTCCCCGAACCGACGGACCACCTGCTCGACGACGACACCGGTCTGCCGACGCGGCTCGGTCGCGACTGTGCTGCTCATGACGCCTCATAACTGGGTCGCCACCGCAGCAGCACCCGCTCGAGAGCCCGGACGAACTGATCGGCGAGCAGACCGAGGAGCGAGTAGATCACCAGCCCCACGAAGACCTGGTTGGTCTGCAGATACGTCTGCCCTTGAGTGATGAGGAAGCCAAGTCCCTTGTCCGCGTTGACGGTTTCGGCCGCGACGAGACCCAGGACGCTGTACGCGAGGGAGAACCGCAGGCCGACCAGGAACCCCGGCAGCGCTCCCGGCACCAGCACGCGCGTCACCAGGCGCCAGCGGCCCGCGCCGGTCGTGCGCGCCATCTCGATCAGCCGCTGGTCGACGCCCCGGATCGCGGCGAACAGGTTGAGGTACATCGGGACACCGGCCCCGAAGGAGATCAGCAGCACCTTCGTGAGCTCGTCGATGCCGAACCACACGATCATCAGCGGCAGCACCGCGAGGAGGGGGATCGTGTTGAGCACCTGCACGACGCCGTTGAACAGGAACTCACCGCTGCGCAGGAGCCCGCCCAGCACGCCGGTGACGATGCCCACCGTCAGACCGATCGCGAGTCCGATGCCGGCCCGCTGCAGCGAGATGGCCAAGTCCGGGCCGAGAACGCCCTGTTGCCACAGATCGGCGGCGGACTTCACGATCGAGGTCGGTGCCGGGGCGTAGGTCTTCGCCAGCACTCCGGCCCGGGCGAGGACCTCCCAGGCGATGAGGATCACGACCGGGGTCGTGTAGATGCCCAGCGGCCAGCGCAGCCGCCCGCGGAGTGTGGTGAGCGGCGTCCGGCGGCGGGCGTCGCGCGGCAGGAACACCTCGCGTTCCCGCACGCTGGTCGGCCCGGCGTCCGGGGCCGGCTTGACCAGAGCCGCGGCCGGAATACGGACCTCGGTCATGGCGCCACCGCCGGCATGTCTTCGGTGACCGCGCAGCTGCGGTCGGTGAGCTTACGGATGGACACAGGCATGAGGAGGCCCTTCTCGGGTGAAGCGGGCGCACCGCTGGGTGCTGAGGGGTGAGGAGCGGGAGTGAACGATCGACTCGATGCGCATCGATCGGGGACTTGGCAGCCGGTGCGGTCGCAAGGCTGGGACGGCCGGCGACCACGGGACGGCACGCTGTGCCGCAGACACTTCTCCCTCAGCCGGGAAGGGGAAACGGTGAGGTGAGGCCGGAGAAGCAGTCGCTCAGGACGCGGATACGAAGGCCCCGCAGGACGGCATCACCGGATGCTGCCGGGGACCACCTACCGGGTCAGCGACAACAAAACGCGCTGGAGACGTGCGCCAGATCGATGTGGCGCCGCCGGGTCAGGTCCACGCGCGGGTTCATGGGACGGGAGTCCAGCAGAGGT
Organism: Streptomyces sp. TLI_185; assembly: GCF_003814765.1. Taxonomy (NCBI): domain Bacteria; kingdom Bacillati; phylum Actinomycetota; class Actinomycetes; order Kitasatosporales; family Streptomycetaceae; genus Streptomyces; species Streptomyces sp. TLI_185. Next base: position 9,004,993 of record NZ_RKRB01000001.1, on the reverse strand, counting down.
CCACCACGTTGGTCAATAATTTCTCGGACAGGTCTTGCATGGCGGACACCGAGAACTTCCCCGCCTCTTCGGGACGCATCTCTCCTTGCCTTTGACGCGCGCGTCAGGGCTTAGCGTGTGCGCGCCCCGCGCCGGCCGGTCGCCACCGCTCGGCCCGCCTCCCCGGACCAGGAGCTTTCCATGGCCACTCCCCTGCCGTCCGCCACCCGCGAGATCCGGCTTGTCAGCACCCCTGAGGGGCTGCCCGGCCCCGACACTTCGCCGTCGTCGAGCAGCCGCTGCCCCTGCCGGGCCCCGGCCAAGTCCTCGTCCACAACCGGTACTTCCCGGGGTTCCCCGGGCTGCGCACCCTGATCGCAGGCCCGCCCGAGGGTGTGCCGCTGCCGCCGATCCACGCCGGTGACGTGCTCTTCGGCCCCGCGGTCGGCGAGGTCGTCGCCACGGGCCCCGGCAGCCCGCTGCGGCCGGGAGACGCCGTCACGCACCTGCTCGGGTGGCGCGAGCACGCGCTGGTGGCCGCAGCCGACTGCACCCCGCTCGGCGATGTGCTGCCGGACCCGGTCGCCCACCTCTCCTCGGGGTCGGCCGCCTACGGCGCGCTCACCCGGATTGCCGACGTCCGTCCCGGCCGACACGGTCTTCGTCACCGGGGCGGCGGGCGCGGTGGGAAACCTGGCCGGTCCGGTCGCCAGGCTGCTGGGCGCCGGCAGGATCATCGGCAGTACCCGTTCGCCGGCCAAAGCGGAGCAGCTGCGGGCGGACTTCGGCTACGACTCGGTGGTGGTGCCCGGCCACCAATCCCCCACGCTCGCCCAGCAGTTGGGCGCAGCGGCACCCGAAGGCATCGACGTCCTGGTGGACACCGTGGGCGGCGGGCAGCTGAGCGCGGCGCTCACGGTGGCACGCCGCGGCGCCCGCATCGCCCTCGTCGGCGCGCTGTCCGGCCAGCTGTCACCGCACCGGGACGGTGACAGCGCTCCGGCGGAGATCGACACCTACCGTGTCGTCACCCAGGGGATCACGCTGCGCGGCTACAGCGGCACGGACCATCCCGAGGTGGCGGAGGAGTGGACCGAGCGGTTCGGCAACTGGCTGCGCACCGGTGAGATCTCCTTTCCGTACGTGCGGATCCCGGGCATCGATCGGGCCCCGCAAGCGTTGCAGGAACTGTTCGAGGGGCGGCACTTCGGCACCGTCGTCGTGGAGCTGCCGCCCCACTGAGACGGACCGGGACGAGGTCGGAATGCGCATCGGAGATGCGGCAGCTGCGGCAGGGACCACCCCGCGGGCCCTGCGGTTCTACGAGGAGCGCGGGCTGCTGACCCCGCCGCCGCGTACGGCGACCGGCCAACGCCGGTACGGTCCGGACGAGGTGGCCCGCGTCCGCGTCATCCGTGAACTGCACGCCCTGGGCCTCACCGTCGAGGACCTGCGCGGCATCGCCGACCGCATCCAGCTCCTGGTCGAGGAGCCACAACGCCGCTGCACGAACACCGACCCGTCGTCGCCCGGCTCCCAGGTGGTCGCCGGCCGGCTGGCGGCCCTCGACGCCGAGATCGCCCGCCTGACCGGGCTGCGTGCCAGTCTGACGCGCCGGACGGGACAGACCTGAGCCCACCACCGTACGAGACGGTGCGGGCCGGCGGTCAGCGCGGAGCGAGGAGCCGTCCCGCGTGCTGCAGGACGTATCGGGCCACGTTCGTGCCGAGCGTGATCCCCGCCTCGTCGGCCGACCGGGTGTGGATGCCGGAGAAGACCCGGGCATCGACGTTCTCGTCCGAGAGCTGCCTCCAGGCGGTGTACGTCCGCGTGACCCCCGGCGCGGTGGAGCTGGTCAGTTCGAACGGGGCGGTGCGCGGACCGACGAGCGCCGACAGGACGGTCCCCGCGGCGCCCGCGTAGGTGTTGTGGCCGCTGGGATAGTCCGGATGCGCGGGGGTGGCGTGCAGCGGCGTCCAGTTGGGGTCGGGGTCGATGGTGCCGGTACGGATCGCGGTGACGGGACGCCAGCGCTCGTAGGCGTACTTGCTGTCGGAGGTGGCGATCTGCGTGTCCACGAGTGCGACGTGGAAGAGCGCGATGAGCCGCGCCTGACCGGCGACTCCCTCGCTCGTCCGGGAGAGCGCCACACGCAGCGGCTGGGTGTAGAGCGTGAGGGAGGAGCCGAGCCAGAAGGTGGCCGTCTCGGTCTGATGGGCGCTGCGCGCTGTGCTGTTCGCGGCGCCGTACGTGCGCACTTCGGCCAGGTCGGCGGCGTAGCGCCGGGAGTCAAGGGCGGGTGGCGGGGCGAGCCGGAACTGGCTCTGCGTGCTGAGCACGAACGGTTTGGCGAGACGGTTGCCGTACTGGGCCGCCGGCGCGTAGTCGGGTGGCGTCGGCTGCCAGATGCCGGGTGCCGCGGGCTTCACGGTGTAGGTCGCGTTGACCGACGTGGGATCGAGACCGTCGCCCTGCCTCGACTTGAGGACGAGATCGGCCTGGTGTTCTCCTGCCGCGACGCCCCGCTGCTCGGCCGGGCCGTCGGGTATCGCCTCGAGGGTCCCCTTGAATGTCGCGTCGAGCTGCTGCGTACGGGTCGGGGCGAGCGTGACGAGCGCACGGTGGACGGCCCCGGCGAGCGCCGCCTCCCGGTAGGCGCCGGGCTCGACGCCCGGGGGAACATCGCGGGTGGCTCGGGCGGCCGCGAGCCAACTGACGGCCCAGGTACGGCTGTTGGTGATCTGGGTCGGCGCCCCGGCCGCCGCGACGGTCTCGGCGGTGGCGTCGTACCAGGCGAGCGCCGTGGACGTACGGCCGGCCGCTGAGGCCTGCGGAACCACGACGGACGCGGTCAGCAGCGCCGCCGCGCCCAGGACGACGAGGGCGGACCGGGTTCTGGTCGAACTCACGCGTTCTCCTTCAGTTCGAGTGCGGTGAGAGGGTGAGCGAGGTGTGGCTGCGCACAGAAATGACCCGTGAGCGGTCGCGCAGGGCAGGACGAGCCGAGGGGGTGTCAGAGCCGTCGACACGCGGAGGCGTCGACACACGCCAGATCCGCGGACAGCCTGCGATACAGCGCCGAGGGGCTCACCCCACCATGTCTAGCAGGCAGTTGAGGGAGAGACCGTTGCAGCTGCATGAAATTCCGTCCCGCGACGTCCGGTCTTCGAACCCTCCTTGACACTCGTGGGGACGGACGACGTACGTTGAATCAGCAATTTTCGACGGGTGGAGGCCTTTCATGCACGTACCTGGCGCGGCACCGCAGGGTGCGTGCGCGGGTGCGCGGCTGATCACCCGGCGGCATGTCGACTACTGCCGCACCGCCTCCGCCGTCTGTCCTTCCGCACAGGTCTGACCCCCGCTCCCATCCCTGCCGGCGCATCCCGCCGGCCGTCTCGTCGCGGCCCTACGCCTTGTGCTGTGCGCCTTGTGCTGTGCGCCTTGTGGCTTACGGCCGCGAGTCCGCGTGCATCTCGGAAGGAACACCCCTTGTCCGGCCCTGCCCTGCACCTCGCCCTCGAGATCGACGGTGACGGCGCCCACCCCGCGGCCTGGCGCCGCGCCGCCCACTCGCCCGACCAGTTGCTCAGTCCGCGCCGTATCGCCCGGGTTGCCGCCGTGGCCGAGAACACCGGATTCGCCCTGATCACCCTGGACGACGGCGTGCTGCCGCCCGGGGCCTCGCCCGATCCGGTGGGCCGTATCGGCGCGGTCGAGCGGGCGGCCTTCGTCGCCGCATCCACCAGCACCCTCGGGATCGCGCCGGTCGTACCGCTCACGTATGCCGAACCCTTCCATGTCTCCAGCCAGTTGGCGTCCCTGGACCACATCTCCGCCGGTCGCGCCGGGTGGGTGGTGGCGGAGGAGGAGCGTCCCGAGGCGGCCCGTGCCTGGGGGCGGCCGGTGGTCGCCGACGCCGAGGCGCGGGCCCGGGAGTCCCGGGACGGTGTGGAGGTGGCTCGAGCCCTGTGGGACTCGTGGGAGGACGACGCGGTCATCCGGTCCGTGACCACGAGCCGCTACCTCGACCGCGAACGGCTGCACTACATCGACTTCACCGGGGAGACCTACGCCGTCAAGGGCCCGGCGATCGTGCCGCGCCCGCCCCAGGGGCAACTCGTCGTCCTGGGCCGGCCGGACCGGATTCCCGCCGCGCAGCTCGACGTCGCTTTCGTCGAGGGCCGCGACCTGACGTCGATCGCCACGGCTGCTGCTGTCGCCGGTGTACCGCGCGTGTTCGCCGAGGTCGAGGTGGCGCTGGACACGCCGGAGGCCACGGCCGCCGAGCGCGTCGCCGACCTGGAACGGCATGGGCCGTGGACCGACCGGGGGTGGTTGCGGCACATCGGTTCCGCGCAACAACTGGTCACTCTCCTGGGCGAGTTGAGCCGTCACGTCGACGGTGTACGGCTGCATCCCCTGGTGCTGGACGAGGACCTGCCCGTCCTCTCCCGCCTCGTCCTGCCGGACCTGTCCGAGCGGCGTCTCGTCGCCCGCCCGCTACCCGGTACGTCCCTGCGCTCGACTCTGGGTCTTGAGCGCCCCGCCAACCGCTTCGCCGCCGCGGCCGTCCAGGAGGAAGCCCGATGACGCGCACCGATCCCCTCGACGTCCCCCGGCCACACGCCCAGCTGCACTTCGGCGTGTTCTTCCAGGGCGTCAACCACTGGACCATCTGGTCCGCCCCCGACAGCGGCTCGCAGATCGACCCCGCCTCCTTCCGCCGGGTCGCCCAGACCGCCGAACGCGGCCTGTTCGACGCGTTCTTCCTCGGCGAGGGGCTCCGGCTGCGCGAGGTCGACGGCAAGATCCACGACCTCGACGTGGCCGGACGGCCGGACGCCATCACCCAGCTCGCGGCGCTGGCCGCGGTCACCCGCCGGATCGGCCTGGTCTCGACCTCCAACTCCACCTTCAACGAGCCCGCCGATCTCGCCCGCCGCCTGTCCGGCCTCGATCTCCTCTCCGAAGGCCGCGCCGGCTGGAACGTGGTGACCACGGACAACGCCTGGACCGGCGCGAACTTCCGCCGCGGCGGCTACCTCGACCACGCCGACCGCTACCGGCGCGCCGAGGAGTTCCTCACCGTGGCCCGCGCCCTCTGGGACGGCTGGGAGGACGGAGCAGTCGCCGACTCCGCGGGCGCACGGGAATGGTCGACGCCCGGTGCCGTACGCCAAGTGCGCCACCGCGGAGCGCAGTTCGACGTCGACCTCGCGCCGACCCTGCCGCGCAGCGCCCAGGGCCACCCGGTGATCTTCCAGGCCGGTGACTCCGGCGAGGGACGCGACTTCGCCGCCCGCAACGCCGACGTCATCTTCTCCGCGCACGGCACCGACTTCGACGACGCCCTGGCCTTCACCGAGGACATCCGCACCCGTCTGCGCGCCGCCGGCAGGCCCGACGACGACCTGCGGATCCTGCCCGGCACCGAGATCATCATCGGCGCCACCGAGGAGGAGGCCCAGGAGAAGAAGCGCTGGATCCGCCTCCAACAGGTCACCCCCGCCACGGCGTTGGGGATCGCCGGGCTGCTGTGGGGCATCGACCTGTCCGACCGCGACGCCGACGGGCCGCTGCCCAAGGACGACCCGGTCGTCAGCGAGAACGACGGCTCCTTCGGCGCCCGGCGCGTCGCCGACCCGCGCACGGTGGTGGCCGAATGGCGGGCGAAGGCGGAGGCACACGGCTGGTCGCTGCGCGAGACCGTCATCGCGCTCGGCCCGCAGCGCGGCCACGTCGGCACCCCGTCCGGCCTGGCCGACAAGTTCGCCCACTTCGTACGGCACGGCGCGATCGACGGCTTCAACGTCACGCCGTACCTCATCCCCGACGGCCTCGACGACATCGTCGACCTGCTCGTCCCGGAACTGCAGGAACGCGGGCTCTACCGCACGGACTACACCGGCACCACGCTCCGCGACCACCTCGGCCTGCGCGCACCCCTCACCCGCCGGTCCGCACCGGACCACCGCCAGGCAGGCTGACCGCCTCACCCGACTGACACGAAGCTGTCACACAGGGAGCGGAATGCGGGTTCGCCAAGCTTCCGTTCTGACTGACATGACTGTGGGAGTAGCACTCAACGCATCCGACGCACAGAACCAGGTCGACGCCACCGTGCACTTGGCCCAGGAGGCCGCGGCCGCCGGACTGCGGTCGGCCTGGTTCGGTCAGACCTTCGGCGCGGACTCACCCCAGCTCGCGGCGATCGTCGGACGCGAGGTGCCCGGACTGCAGGTGGGGACCTCCGCGATCCCCGTCTTCGGCCGCCACCCGCTGCTGGTCTCCAGCCAGGCCCAGACCGCCCAGGCCGCGACGCACGGCCGCTACCACCTCGGCCTCGCCCTGGGCACGAAACTGCTGACCGAGACCGGCTTCGGCCTGCCCTTCGAACGCCCCATCGCCCTCCTGCGTGAATTCCTCACCGCGCTACGGCAGTTGACCGAAACCGGCACGGCCGACTTCCACGGCGAACTGCTCACCGCCACCACCCCGATCCCGGCACGCGTCCCGGGCGCCGAGAGCGGCGTCCCCCTGCTGGTCGCCGCGATGGGGCCGCAGGCGCTGCGGGTCAGCGGTGAGCTGGCGGACGGGATCCTGCCCTATCTGGCAGGACCGCGCGCCCTGGCGGAACACATCGTTCCCGTCCTGACCGCAGCGGCCGAGGCCGCCGGCCGTCCCGCGCCCCGGATCGTGGCCCTGGTGCCGGGCGTGGTCACGGACGACGTGGACGCGGTGCGGGCGAAGGCCACCGAGAACCTCGCGTTCTACGAACAGATCCCGTCCTACGCCCGGGTCATCGAACTCTCCGGCGGCCGACGGGCCGCCGACCTGGCCGTGATCGGCGACGAGAAGGCGGTCGAGGCCGAGGTACGGCGTTACCGGGAAGCCGGCGCCACCGAGGTCGTGTTCTCGGGCACCGAGATCGCCGGAGAGGCGGACCGCCGGCGCACCTGGACCCTCCTCGGCGAACTGGCCGGCTGAGCAAGCCCGTCGGCCAACCCGAACCCCCAGCTCCCCTGCAACCCCGTACCCCTGCGCGAGGCCGAGCCTCGCAGGACGAAGGAGACCGTATGACCACCGAGGCCACCGCAACCGACCTCCAGGCCTTCACCGAGAACTGGCTGGACTGGTACCGCGCCCAGGAGGCCCGGCTCGCCGACCCGCACGGTTTCCTGGCGATCACCGGCCAGCACTGGCTCGACGACCGGCCGCAGCGCTTCCCCGACGCGCCAGGCGCCTGGCACACCGGCCCCGAGGGGGTCGTCGTCACCCTCGCCGAGGACGAGGAACTGCTCGTCGACGGAACCCCGGTGCGCGGTGAACACCGCTTCGGTGTGCTTCCCGAGCGCAGCGACGTCCACGCGGTCTGGGGAGACGCCGTCATCGAGGTCGCCAAGCGCGGCGGCAACGACATCGTGCGCCCCCGACACCCGGACGCGCCGCTGCGCACCGCCTTCGTCGGAACACCCGCCTACGCGCCCGACCCGCGCTGGGCCGTGACCGGCCGGTACATCCCCTTCGACGAGCCGCGGCCGACCACCGTGGGCGCCGCGGTCGAGGGCCTTGAGCATGTCTACGACGCTCCGGGCAGGGTCGAGTTCGAACTGGCCGGGCGGCAGCTGTCCCTGACCGCGTTCCCGGGACGTGGTGCGGGCAGTCTGATGCTGCTGTTCACCGACGCGACCTCCGGCGTCACCACCTACGCCGCCAACCGGTCCCTGGCACTCGATCCGCCCGCCGCCGACGGCACGGTGGTCCTGGACTTCAACCGCGCCGCAAACCTGCCCTGCGCGTACACGGACCTGGCCACCTGCCCGCTGCCCCCGGCCGAGAACCGGCTGGCGGTGGCCATCGAGGCGGGCCAGAAGATCCCCCGTGAGCGGGGCGGTTCCTGAGCACCACTGCCGGCCGGCCGGCGGCCCGTCCGCTCGGCAGCGGCGGGGGCAAACCGCCCGTGGGCCGGCAGACTCGGGGACGGCCGTCGCCCGTGGTCGGCACGGGCGACGGCCGCCGGGCGCGAGAAGTCGCACTCTCCCCTGGTACGACATCCCCGCGCGGGAACGTCCTCGCGGCCTGAGGCATGCGGGAGTTCGCCCCAGCTCGAAGCCACCGCAAGGACCAGGGCCAAGCCTGCACGGACGGGCGGGTAGCCGGATTTCCGGTCCGAAATCCTCGAACGAGGCGACAGCCGCACCGGCAGGGTCGCATTTCGGCCTGCCCGGCCCGGATGGTCAGCGGCCGCGCCGAACCTGAACGGTGGCGTGCACGGCGCTGCCGCCGCCTCTCCACCCGTTGATCATTCGACGCGCCCGTATGCAGCCTGCGCAGATATTCACACGTGCAACTACCCCGTAGTCTGCCGCGAGCCCTCGCGCGCCGCCCGCGCCACCCGCGACCGCTCGTCCCCACCCGAGCGCACGGCCTCGATGGCCCGTAGCGTGAGGGAGAGAGGGCGGCCGGAGGTGGTTGCGTTGCCGGAGATGGACTACGCGGCCTTGTTCGCCGCCACGCCGAGCCCCTACCTGGTACTGGGCCCGGACCTGGTCATCGTGGAGGTCAACCAGGCGTACCTGGACGCCACCGGCCGCACACGTGACGAATTGCTCGGCAAGCACATCTTCAAGGCCTTCCCCGACAACCCTGCCGACCCCGAGGCGGACGGCGTGCGCAACCTCAGCGCCTCCCTGCACCGGGTGCTGGCCCTGCGGACACCGGACACCATGGCACTGCAGAAGTACGACATCCCGGTCATGGGCGAGCCCGGAACGTTCGAAGAGCGGTGGTGGTCCCCGATCAACACGCCGATCCTCGCCCCGGACGGCGGCGTGCAGTGGATCATCCACCGGGTGGAGGACGTCACCGCCTTCGTCCAGGCCCGCGTGGCCGGCAACCAGCCGCCCCTGCAGCAGCTGACCAAGCGCGACGCACTCGAGGCGGAGCTGTACGCACGCGCCCGTGAGCTGCAGCGACTGAACGAGGAACTGCGACTGGCCCACACCCGCGAACGCGAGGTGGCCGTCACCCTGCAGGAGGCCATGCTCCAGGTACCCGACCTGGCCCGGCACTCGGACGTCGCGGTGCGCTATCTGCCCGCGACCGGGTCACTGAACGTGTGCGGCGACTGGTACGACATGGTCAACCTGTCCGACGGCCGGTTCGCGGTGGCAGTCGGCGACGTCGTCGGCCACGGCCTGGAGGCGGCCGCCGTGATGGGCATGCTGCGCAGTGCACTCAGTGCCGCGATCCGGGCACTGGAGTCACCCGCCCGGGCCCTTGAGGTGCTGGGCCTGTATGCACGGTCCGTCGACGGCGCGCTGAACACCACCGCCGTGAAGGCACTCGTCGACCCCCGCAGTCAGTTGATCATCTACAGCAACGCGGGACATCCGCCGCCCGTCCTGATGGACCCGGACGGCATCTGCGACCTGCTGGACAAGGCCACCGACCCGCCACTGGGAGCCCGGCCGCAGCACGTGCCCCGCCCTCAGGCCGGTCATGCCTACGAGCCCGGGGCCACACTCGTGCTGTACACCGACGGGCTGATCGAACGACGAGGCGAGGACATCGAGAAGGGAATCGCACGACTGGTCGAGGTCCTGCGCCAGCACCGCACCCTCGGACCGGACCGCCTGGCCGACACCCTCCTGGCCCACCTCGGCGTAGCAGGCGGGGCCCACGACGACATCGCCCTCGTCATCGTCCGGCTGTGACCTTCCGGTGCCTCGTGACCCCGAAGCCGGACGTCCACCCAGAAGAAGGGCCCTCACAGGCTCTCGCCTGCGAAGACCCTTCGCACCGTCGGGACGACAGGATTTGAACCTGCGACCCCTTGACCCCCGGAAACTGAAACCCAGTCCATACCGTCCATCCAGTCCACTCGGTTCGGCAAACGTCCGGGGCAGACGTTGCAGTTCGGCTTGCGCGGCACATTGGCGCCCTGGACCCGCTCGCCGGCACCGGTCACCGTGTTCCCGCTCACCACGATGTTGTTCGAGTTCCACAGATGGATCCCGCTGGACGTGGCACTGGTGACCCTGAACCCACTGATCGTGATCCAGCTCCGCGAGGAGAGGGTGAACCCGTGCGAACCACCGGTGAGGGTGACCTCCGTACCGGGAGCCGCCTGGAAGGCGACCGGTGCGCCTTGGGTTCCGGAGTTCGCCAGTTCTCCTGGTACGTACCGGACGAGACGAGCACGGTCTGCCCGGCCACTGCACGCCTCGCCGCACCGGAGATCGTGCACAGCGGTGGGGTCGGGGTGCCCGGACCGGAGTCCGAGCACCCCTCACCGCCGACGTGCAAAGTGGTGGGCTGGCTGAGGTACGGGGCCGCTACGGCCGCCGAGAGGGGACTGAAAGCGGCCCACATGGCAAGCACCAAAAGGGCGAGGTGAGGCGACTCGTCAGCGTGACGAAGTGCCCGTGACCTGCCTCTGCCGCACTGCGGCCGAGGCCGCGACCATGGCACGCCATATGTCGGTTGCGTTCCCTTTGCTGTCCAGGAAGGTGTAGATATCGCCCTCGTAGAGCTGGTGCCAGGCCCACAGGGCCAGCCCCTCCGCTCCACCGGTCATCGGCGCCGTCATGTAGGCGTCCGCCAGCTCAGCCGCCGCGGCGGCTCCTCGTGGCCGCGATTGGTCCGGGGAGGACAGCTCGAAGCAGGTGCTCCACAGCAGGAACGGGCTCGGCCAGCGCTTGCGCGCTTCCCGCCACGCCTGGCGCTGGACAGCGGCGTCGTTGTTCTTGAGGTTGTCCGAGAGAGTGAATCCGTCCACGTAACCGCTGTCCTTGAACGCGTCCAGCGTGGCGTGGGTCTCGTGCCGGTACTGCGGATCGGTCGACGCACAGGACGACTGACCGCGCATGCCGCAGGTCAGCTCCCAGTCGGGGGCGTTGACCAGCACCGGAACGCCGGGCAGCTCACGGTGGAACACGCGCCCGGTTGCGGCAAGGTACCGAACGCCCTGCCCAGCGTCGTAGTCCTTGTTCAGCTGGTCCGCCACATGGATCGCCGCGATCGTGCCAGGGTGCGTCCGGATCTGCTGGACGACGGCCTGCACCTTCGCGGTGATGTCCTTGCCGGCGAAGAAGTCCGCCTTGTAGTCGAACTCCAGCACCACCGCGAGCCCGGCCTTCCGCGCATGCGCCACCGTCGTCTGGTCCTCGGGCATCAGGCTGACGGCGTTGAACACCTGCCGCATCCGGGCGAAGTCCCAGGCCTGGTTCCGGAAGAGGTGGTCCGGGTTCGCGCTGCTCACGCCCTGGGCCAGCACCAGGGGCCGGGGCAGCGGCGCCTGGTAGCGCGGCGCCGCAGCGGGCCCGCCGTCGGCCGGGCAGCCGAACGCGGCCGCGCCGGTCGTCAGGGCGGCGAGCGCCAGCGCGACGACGGCCCGCTGGAGCCGCGGTCCGCGGAGTCGGAGGACGGTCATTGCGGAATCCCTCCCCGCACGGCCGCTCCGACGGTGGTCGCCACCGGCACCGGCAGATGCCGCCACACGTCGGTCGCCCACTGCCAGCGCTGGACGTCCCGGTCGTCGTCCGCCCCCGGCAGCCGGTGCCAGTACAGCTGCGAGGGCCGCGCGCCGTAGTACGTCTTCGAGACGTAGGGGCCCGAGCCAGGGGAGGAGCGGCCGAAGTCGAAGACCTCGCACCCGCGGGCCAGGGCCAGGCCGATCGCCTCCCAGTAGAACAACTGCGTGGGATGCAGGGAGAAGGTGGAGCGCAGCGCCGCCGCCCACGGCACCCCCGCCCATGTCCTCTGGAAGAGCATGAGCCCGGCGCCGATGGTACGTTCCCCGTCGCGGACGAGCAGGATGCGCGCGTCCTCGCCGAAGGCGTCCATGACCCGCTCGAAGAAGGCCCGGCTGTGGACGGGCGAGCCGAGGTCGCGCAGGTTCACCGCCTGGATGCGGTGGAACTCCCCCAGTGCCTCCGGGCCGTGCTCACTGGCCACCAGCCCGCCGCGACGGGCCATGCGTATCTGCCGGCGGCGGGTTTGGTTCAGGTGCTTCCAGACCGCCTGTTCACCGCCGCTGAGGTCCAGCAGCAGGGTGACCTTGTGCAGGGAGGGCACGAGCGGGATCTCCCGGTCGGTTTTGTGCCGCAGTTCCAGATGCGCATCCGCGGCCGCCGCCAGGCGGACGGCGGCGGAGACGAGTCCGGCCTCGGCAGTGCGGTCACCCGCCGTGCACAGCCCTCCGGTGTCGAGGTAGGGCATGGAGACCAGGTGACGGCCGAAGATCCGGCTGCGCATCCGCACCAGCGGCAGTACTCCGGCCAGCTTCTCGCCCCGGACGGCCGCCAGTGGCACGACGGGGTGGCCGTAAGCGGCGGCCGCGATGCCGAGCCATGCCCAGCGGTGCGCCATGGTTCCGTCGGGCGCCCGCAGCACGAAGTCGTCCCATGCCGCAGGGTCCGTCCACAGCCCCACCTGGACCTGCTCGGTGCCCGGGTGTCCGCCGTCCGGCGCCGCGGCCCTGACGGCCGAGGAAAGCGGGTAGTGGGCGGTTCCTGAACCTGTCGTTCTCACAGCAGCCTCCTTGCGATCGCGGCCATCTGCCGACACAGCAGGCCGATGTCGCAGGCGAGCGAGCGTTGATCCAGATAGCCGAGGTCGGCCCGGATCCGCTCGTGCAGCATCGTCGTCTCGTAGTGGGCCGCCGGGTCGTCGGCGGCGGCCAGGACGTCCGCCTCGTCCATGAACGCCAGCGTCGAGGGGCCGGCGATGCCCGCCCGCACAGTGAGCACCCGGCGCTCTTCGGGTGTCAGCAGCATGACGAACTCCGGCGTCTCCGGACGGGGCCCGACCAGGCTCATGTCGCCGCGCAGCACGTTGTACAACTGCGGCAGTTCGTCCAGGTACCAGGCGCGCAGGAAGCGGCCGAGGGGGGTGACGCGCGGGTCGCCGGCGGGGCTGACGTTGCCGCTCATCCGGTCGGCGCCCACCACCATGGTGCGGAACTTGAGGATGAGAAAGCGCTCGCCGTAGAGGGTCACCCGCTGCTGCCGGTAGAGCACCGGTCCCGGCGAGAACCAGATGGCCACCGCGATCGCCAGCAGCACCGGGGAGAGGGCGAGCATCGCCGCAGCGGAGACCCCGATGTCGAACAGGCGCTTGCCCGGGCGTCCGTCAAGTGCCGAGAACATGGCTGTTCGCCCGCATCCACTGCACGTGCCGGACCAGCATGAAGGACTCCGCCGCGGCCAGTCCCGATATCGCCCCGTACCGGCGGCTGTACGCCTCGAGCTCCCGGTAGGAGCGCGGGTGCGGGTAGGGCCGCATCTCGCTGTCCGCCGGCGGCCGGGTGGCCACCGGCGTCGCCGCCAAGGCGACCCGGTGGTCCTGGTTGGGGTCCTCCTTGAGGTGCGTGAAGACCAGGTGGGGGCGGAACTCGCCGATGCACTTCTCGATGGGCGTGCCGTCCAGCAGCGGCAGGGCGTCGAGCCGCTGGTCGGGGAGGCCGCAAAGCGTCACGTCGGACACCCCGCGGACACCGCAGGTCCGTATCGCGCACTCCTGCTGGAGTTCCACGTGCGGGTGCCGCGCCGTCGCGCCCTCGGTGCGGACGCAGACGTGCGTCTCGTGGGAGTCGGCGCCGAGGCGCGCCATGGTGCCGCGGACCCCGAGCGTCTCGTCGTCAGGGTGGGCGGCGATGGTCAGGATCCTCATGGGGATGCCTCCGCGTTCGGTGGGGCTGGGGCTGCTGAGGCGGGGCCGCCGGGGAAGTGGCCCGGGGCTTCCTCGGTGGTGCTGCCGCTGGTCTCCGGCGGCGATGCCGCCCGGCTCGTCCTGCGGAAGCAGACGACAAGAGCGCCGACGGTGGTCAGATAGGCGAGAGCGGAAGCGATGGCGGCACCGACGATGCCGGTGTGCGGGATCAGCGCCAGATCGAGCGCCACCGTCACGACCAGGCCGACGCCTTGCGCGAAGGAGTTCAGGCCGGGGTGCCCGGCGCCGGACTGGAAGGCCGACATGACGCCGTACACGCCGCCGCCCGCGAGTCCCGCCAGCAGGATCCAGGTGGGGACGACGGCCGAACGGAACGCCGGGCCGTAGAGCAGCGGCAGCACCACGGGCGCGGCAGCGGCGACGGGGACGGCGGCCGCGGCCGGCACCCACGACGTGCGCCGTATGGCGTCGCGGGCCTGCGCGGCGGCGTTGATCGCCCCCAGCCTGGCGTAGGCCGGATACAGCACGTAGTTGATGGCAAGCGCCGGCAGCCGCAGCAGTTCGGCGAACCGCGACGCCACCGCGTACACGCCGAGCGCGGACGGTCCGACGAGCGCCGTGACGACGGCGAAGTCCAGCCGGGCGTTCAGCAGCAGCACGATGCTGCCGACCTGGGCCCGCGCCCCGTACCCGGCGACCTTGCGGGCCAGGACCAGGGACGGGCGGCCCGCGCCGCGGAAGAAACCGCGGCGCCGCAGCCGGATCCAGCCGGCGGTGGCGGTGAGGACGTCGCCGACGGGCAGGGCGATCAGCATGGCAGCGTACGGAGGGACGCCGGCGGCCACCGGTACTCCGTACAGCGGCACGAAAACCAGTTCTTCGAGGAAGATGATCCGGTTGCTGCCGGCCAGGTCGTCGAACCCCTGCGAGCAGGCCTTGGCCGTCGTCTCCATGAGCTGAGTCGGGATGGTGATCCCGGCGGCCAGCACCAGGGCGGAGGACAGTGCGGGGAAGAACCGCGGGCCCACGACCGGCGCCAGGGCTACCCACAGCCCTGCGCCGAGGACGCCCGCTGTGGCGGCCATGGCTGGCAACGTCGGACGATAGCGGGGATCGGCGCGACCGGGCCCGGACAGGAAGTACGGCGCGGCGCCGTACAGACCGGAGCTCAGCAGCAGGCCGGCGAACCAGGGCAGGACGCGGAGCAGCGCCAGGGTGCCGACCGCGGCGGGGCCGCCGGTGCGGGCCACGAGCAGGCTCGCCGTTGTCAGGGCCGCGAGGGCGCCGACGCGGGCCATCAGGTTCGCGGTGATCGTCGGTCCGCGGGCCACGCGGCCCAGCCGCCGGATCCGGTCCCCCGCCGCCGCCCGGTTCATCCCACCGTCTCCAGGGAGCACAGCG
The DNA here is from genome assembly GCF_003814765.1 of Streptomyces sp. TLI_185. Classification (NCBI taxonomy): domain Bacteria; kingdom Bacillati; phylum Actinomycetota; class Actinomycetes; order Kitasatosporales; family Streptomycetaceae; genus Streptomyces; species Streptomyces sp. TLI_185. The sequence goes on along the minus strand of NZ_RKRB01000001.1, from coordinate 8,989,936 downwards.
AGCCGACGGCGTTCTGCTCGGCGAGCAGCCTCAGCAGCTCGCGGTAGCCGGTGCGGTACGCGGGCTGGTCGAGGGCGAGGACCTGCTCGGCGAGGAAGACGGGCAGGAACAGCGGGACGGCGGCGGGCGGGGCGCCCAACCGGGTCAGCTGACCGAGCAGGAAGGACCGCACCAGGTCGGGGAACCAGCCGGAGCCGAAGAAGGCGTACAGGATGCCGGTTCGGTTGGTCCAGTTCGGCGAGGCGCCCCAGCGGTCGCGGGCCTGCGCCCAGCCCGGGTGGCCGGGGGGTGCGCCACGCCGGGGCGGGCTCGCCCGGTCCAGGAAGGAGCCGTACGACGCGGCGAACTTGAACAGGTCGGAGAACGGCAGTCCGGCGGTTCGGCCGAGCTCCCAGTCGACGACGCCGGAGACCCGCCCGGCGTCCAGGAGGATGTTCCCGGGCGCGTAGTCGCCGTGCACCGCCACCACGGGGAGGCGGGTGCCGGCCAGCAGGGCGCACTGCCGCGCCAGGTGGTCGAGGAGGCCGCGCTCCCAGTCGCCCCAGCCGACCGTGGCCTGGTAGCGGCGGAACACCGGGCGGATCCACGAGTCGAAGGCATCCGGTCCGAGGACGGCGGTCCCTTGGCGCGTTTCGTCGTGGAAGCGGCTCAGCCAGCTGCCTGCCACGTGGAAGTCCTCGGCCACCATGGCGGGGTCGCGAACGTGCCCGGGCAGGTGGTAGCGGCGGGACAGCGGGGTGCCGGGGACGGCCGTCGAGAGCAGCATCAGCCGGCCGGCGACCCGTTCCAGGGCCACGGGCCGGGGCAGTTCGGCGGCGGTCGAGGGCGGCCGCAGGGACCACACGCCGGTCAGGGCTGTGTGCTCGGCCTCCAGCGCGGGCTCGGCGGCGCCGGAGCGCGCCAGCTTGGCGGCGAGGCAGGGCGTGCCGTCCTCGCCGAAGAGCAGCAGGGTGACCTTGGCCGCGGGCGCGTAGTCGACGGCGATGACGATGCCGCCGGTGACCCTGGGAAGCCGCCCGTCCGCGGCGATCGCGTTGACCCGTTCGCAGACCGCCCCGATCATGTCGGCCTCCGAGCCACCACGTAGTAGGCCGGCATGAGGCGGCGGCGGGCCCGGGGTGCGGCGAGCGCCACCCGGCGCAGCACGGTAAGGATCCGCCGAAAGGCGACCGCCCCGCGGCCGCCGGACGGGAAGGAGGTGTCGAACAGGACGCTCAGCGTGTGGTCCATCTCCGCGGGGCGGGCCATCGGGACCAGGAACGCCGCCCGGCGCTGGTCGGGCAGCGCCGCGTACACGGCGGCGCCGGTCAGCCCGGCCCGGCGGGTCGCGCGGAGCGCCGCGGTGAGCGAGAGCGATCCGGGGCGCAGTGGGGCCGCGGGGTACCAGCGGTTGGGGAATCCCACGCAGAGCCAGCCGCCCGGTGCCACCGCCGTAGCCATGTCCGTCAGCATCCGATGGGCCGCGCGGGGCCGGTGCCGCAGCACCCAGGCCGCCAGGTCCGGGGTGGCGACCGCCGGATAGCGCCGGTTGCGCAAGGCGACCGCGAGCGCGGCCCGTCCGGGCGACACGGCGCCGGGCAGCCGTTCTGTGGTGGCGGGCAGCAGGAGCAGGCCGGCCGGCTCTCCGGGGACGACAAACCGCCAGTTCAGCAGGCGCGCGTCGGGCTCGGTGCTCATCGCAGCGTCCCGTCCACGCGGCGCCCGGCCGCCGCGTCGTCCGTCCTGTCGCGGGACGTCCCGTCAGGCTCCTGGAGGCGCTTGGTGGGTTCCGGCGGCGGAAGCGGTGCGCAGCCGAGCAGCGAGGAGTAGATCTCGTCGAGCACGGTGCACATCCGCTTCGGCGCGAACAGCGTCCGCACCAGGTCGCGGGCCTGTTCGCCCATCCGGGCCGCGTCCTGCGGGTGGTCGAGGAGCCACACGACGCGGGCGGCCAGGCCCTGGGGGTCACGCGGCTCAGCCAGCAGTCCGGTCGAGCCGTGGGTCACGACGTCCACCACGCCGTCGACGGCGGTGGCGACCACGGGACGGCCCGAGGCCATGGCCTCGGTGACGGACCGTCCGACGCCCTCGTACAGCGAGCTGACGACAAAGACATCGAAGGCGGAGGCGATGCGGGGGGCGTCCTGGCGGAAACCGGTGAACACCATGTCCACGCCCAGCTTCGCGGCCAGCTGCCGCATCTGCGTGTTCTGCTCGCCGTCGCCGACGACGACGAACCGGGTGCGGGGATGCGAGACAGCCACCCGTGCGGCCATGCGGACGAAGTCCAGGGGCGCCTTCTGCGGGTCGAGCCGCCCGACCATGCCCACGACGGTGTCCCCGTCCCCGATGCCCAGGGCGGCACGGACGGACGGGTCACGGCCGTACGGGATGGCGTCGAAGTCCACGGCGGACGCGGCCACATCGGTGCGTCCCGCCGTGGCGATATGGTTCTGGACGGCGTCCCGGGCGACGGTAGGGGCGACCGCCACGAAGGCGTCGGTAAGGGGCCTGGCCATCCGTTCGAGGGCGGAGTACAGCGGCAGCCCGTGCGGCATGACCTCACGCAGATCCGTGCCGCTGCCCGAGGCCGTCCGCCACCACGGGTCACGGCCGTGCAGGGTGATCACGACTACCGGCGTGCCGCACAGCGCGGCGGCCAGCCGCCCGAGGAAACCGGCCTTGGCCTCGTGGACGTGGACGACCGCGAACCGCTCCGCGCGGATCAGCCGGACCAGGCGGACGAGCACCGCCACATCCCGGGCCGGGGACACCTCGCGGCGGAACTCCGGGATGCGGACAGTGCGCATACCCTCCTGCTGCGCGCGGTCCCACAGCGGGCCGCGGCCGCCCGCGGCGATCCAGACCTCGTAGCGACGCGGGTCCATGCCAAGCGCGGAGACCAGCGTGTTGCCGCCGGCGCCCGCCTCGAGGCGGGTGATCACATGCAGGACCTTGAGCCGGTGCCGGGGCGGGCGGGCCGGGAGCTGCCCGGGCTCCGCCACCGGCGGCGGGGCGGGCATCCATCGGGCGGTCATCGCGTCCTCCGGTCGGGTGCGGTGGGCACGGGTTTTGGGGGCGGTGCCGGGGATTCGAGCCGTTTCGCCTGGGCCTGACGGTTCCACAGGGAGAAGGCTGCGAGGAGGCCGAGCAGGGCCCAGGTGGTCCGGTCGTGCAGCATCTCGTGGGTAAAGGTGTTGACGGCCAGCGCGGCGAGCGCGCCGACGAGGTAGTGCGGCGCAGGAATCGCGGCGCTGAACCCGGGTCCGAGCCGCCGCGCGCTGCCGACCCGGAATCCGCGCGCCACGACCTCGCCGGTCAGCATCAGCAGCCCTGCACAGCCGAGGACACCGCGCTCCACAAGCGCCGCCATCCAGTCGTCGTGCGCCTCCTTCGGGTACGGCGCCATGTCGCGGTACAGGGCGTTCTTCGTCGACGCGGGCCCCTGGCCCAGAGGGCTGGAGCTGCGCCACAACTGCAGCGTCTCCTGGGTGAGGAGGGCGCGCTCCGAGGCGCTCTGCTGCGCCCTGCCGATGGAGTTGCGCAGCAGGACCTGCTGACTGGTCTGCGCCCGTTCCACCACGTGATAGTGCTGGGCCTGCCGGTAGCCGACCCCGCCGACGACGGTCAGGACGAGAAGGGCCACCAGCGCGGCCGCCGCGCCGCGCCGCGCGGCGGTGCGCACGACGATGGCGAGGCCGAGCCCGGCCAGCAGCCCGGTGAACGCGCCGAGCGAGCCGGTCAGGAGAGCGTCCAGCAGCAGACAGGCCAGGACCGGTATCCGGTAGCGCAGCTTCCGCGGCCAGCGCCCGGCGAGGATCATGAAGAAGGTGACGACGAGGTAGAAGCCGGCGCCGTTCTGCTCCCCTATGGTGAAACTGGCCCGGACGGCCTCCGCCGTCGCAAGTCCCGAGGTCGACGCGTTGTGGATCGTGAAGGCGAGCAGGCCCAGCGCCCAGAGGCTGCCGCTGACACACCAAGCCCGCAGCAGGAACGCGGCCGCGGCCTTGGTCCGGCCGACGTTGGCCAGGGTGATGGCCCAGGCGAGCAGGAAGACGTCCTGGAAGAGGGCGACCGTGCCCGCGTAGGGGAACGCTCCGGCGACGGCGGCGATGCTTCCGGCGGTGATCATCGTGCTGACGGGGAGGAGGTAGGGGAACTTCAGCAGCTGGCGGGTGGATCCGGCCCACAGCACGGAGGCCGCCATGGCCACCAGGATGATCACATCGGCCGGGCTGGTGTTCCCCGGGCCGCGCGGGAGTTGTACCGGCAGGCCCGCGATGGCGGCCGCCGCCGTCCAGCGTGCCAGCCAGTCGGCGCGCGGGATCCGCCTGCGGCGCGGTGAGAGATCCGGCGCCGGCCGCGGGTCGAGTTCTGTGATGGTCATCAGCATCGGGCCTCTGCTCTGGCCGAGAGGGGGTGTCCTTAATTGAGCACCGCGACGGGGTGCAGCCGGGCGACCGGCTTCACCAGTCCATTCCGGGACAGGATCGCGAGCGCCTCGTCGACACCGCGATCGTCGAGTTGCGGCACGGCGGTGGGCCCGTCCTGGCGATAGCGGAAGCGCAGCGTGGTGCGGTGCCGTCCGTCCTGGCCGGACCGGCCGGAGGCGGCGAACTGGTCGATGATCGTCCCCGCGCCGTGGCAGGCGGTGTAGAGGCTGCCTTCGGCTCCGTCCGCGGCCACGCACAGATACGACGACGTGCGGTGCGTGCCGGGCACCAGCAGGGCCTGGCCCACAGTGCCGAACGCGGTGCCGGGCGTCATCTTCGACGCGGGGTAGGCGCGGCAGGAGTTGTGCCGGTGCACGATGGCCCTCTGACCGCCGATGTCCTCCTCGTAGATGGAGTTGTGCGGCGAGTCGACGATCAGGCGCACCTCGCGGGCGCCGAGGACGTCCCGGGCGAGTGCGGTCAGGGTGCCGTAGGTCGCGGTGCGGAAGGCGAATCCGTAGTTCATCGCGGCCGCGTTGGCGAGCAGGACCCGTTCTCCCTCGGTGCCCTCGACGGGGATCACCGGGCAGCCGCCAGTGAAGTAGAGCGCAAGGCGTTCGCGGATCTGCGCCGCCGAGCGGGCGGTGGCCAGATGGGCGAGCGGCCGGTTGATGAGCATGGTGGCCGCCAACGGCCTCGACATCTTCTGGCGTCGGGCGAAGAGGCGTCCAACCTGGCCGGTGAGCTGGCCGCCTCCGGCGTGGTACTGGAGGGTGAGCTGTCCGGCCGCCACGCCGAGAACCGCGGCCGCCTGCGGGTCCAGAATCTCCTCGACCTGCTGTAGTTCGACGAAGTGGTCGGACGGTCCGATCGTGCCGAACCTCAGGCGCGCCAGCTGAAGGGAGAGCGCGGGCAGTTCGCGGCGCAGGCGCTTCAGGCCGCCGTAGCGGTCGAGGTCGAGGCGACCGCCCTCCTCGATGCGTTCCAGCGCCTCCGGGTGCAGCCCGTACCGGTCGACGCCGAACTCGGCACCCGTCTCGGCACAGGCCAGCACGTCCGTCAGGGACAGTTCCCAGCGCCAGCGCGGCGGGTGCGGATAGCGGCGGCGGATCTCGTCGAAGTAGCGGTGCAGCGCGGCCTCGCCGGGGACGTCGATGTCGAGGGCGAGCAGGGCCATGCCGCAGTTGACGGACGGGCTGGTGAACTCGGGGCGGACGGTGGCGCGGGTGGCGACCGCGATGCTGGATGGCATCTCCAGGTCGCGCTTGTGGTGGAAGTCCGGCAGGACGACCGGAGGGGCCGCGAGGTCGGTGTCGGCGGCCGCGCGGTTCAGCGCGCGCAGCACGGTCGGGTCGGCAGGCGCCTCGGTGCTGTCGAAGACCCGGGCCTGCGGGTCCGGCAGGGCGCCCGGCGTGCCGGTGAGCATGGTCATGTCTGTCATGCCTGTCGTGTCCACGCTTCCGCTCCCTTTGCGGCGAGATGGTCCGTCAGGCGTTCCCCGAGGACGGCGGGCAGTTCCACGCGGACGCACCGCAGACGCCCGGCGAAGGCCGTGGCGGTCTCGGACACCAGCGGATGCGGGGGGCCGACGCCGGTGCCCAGGCAGAGCAGCGCGTGGATGCCCCAGTAGCGCCGCAGTTCACCGGCCGCATATGTCGAGGCGGTCAGGGCGAGGGCGGCCGCGTCCGGGGAACACTCGGTGACGCGGTGTTCGGTCCCGCGGCCGATGACGACCAGCAGCGTCGGGTCGAGCGAGGCGACCCTCCCGGACAGCGCCATCTCGCGTCGGCCGTGTGGTGCTCTGCGTCCGCCGCCCAGCTCGCTGCGCACCGGCTCGACGACGCCCCAGACGCGGTGTCCGTCGCCCACAGCCAGGTTGTCCCCGACCGCCGTGCCGCCGGCCGCGGTCTCCGCACCGACGAGGGTGGTCTTGCCGGATCCGCTCGGGCCCACGAGCAGCGCCGCGTCCTCGCCGCCCACGGTCAGCGCGGCGGCGTGCAGTGGCGCCCGCCCGCGCGCCGAGGCGGCCCACAGCGCGGGGTACTGGAGCAGCACGGCGCGGGTCAGCAGCCGCGCGCGCTCACGCAGCACCAGCTCCGCGGCCAGCGTCTGCCGGGACGGGCACCGGCGCAGGAGCAGCTCGGGAACCGGGCCGTCCCACCAGGCATGCAGGTCGAAGCCCGACGTGGCCACGTTCTGCAGCACCACGTGACCGTCCCGGGACCAGGCGTCCCGCGCCAAGCGTGTCCATCCGTGGACCGGGAACGGCTTCCGCTCCGGTTCGACGCGCACCCGGACGGTCGGGGAGTCCGGCGGACCCGGGATGAGGCACCCGTCGGCTCCTTCGACGATCCGTTCGGCGATCCGACCGGGTGGACATTGGATCGCCAGCCGCTCTCCGGCTGTTGGCAGCAGTCCTTCCACCGGGCACCTCACCATCGGCCGACCGCGGAACGCCGGCCGTCGGCCGGCACGGCCATCGCCTCTCCGCTGATCGGGGTTTTGTCGTTGCTGTCGCCCCAGGTCCGCTCCGTCATGGCCGTCACCACACCTCACGCAAGACCTGGAAGGGTTCCACCGCTAGACGCCCCACCCTGCTGCCCCAGTACGCGGCGCGTTCCTGCAGCGCGCGCAGGGATCTCGGGTGGGGGTAGTCCCGCAGCTCGGTGTCGTAGCAGGCCATGGCTTCGAGCTTGACTTCCAGGGTGTCGGTGACATCGGCGTAGAGGCAGGGGGCGAAGGCGGCGCTGTCCACCGGCCAGGCCCACTCCGTCGACGACGGGGTCTCGAACACCGCGAACCGCCGCAGCTCAGGCAGTACGTACGGACGACATGCAGTCCACGCAGCCCGCGCGACGATGCCGTGGTCGGTGTTCACATCTCCGGGGAAGTGCGTGTAGACGATGTCCGGGCGGAGTGCGTCCACGACCTCCTCCACCCGCTGGACCACATCGATCAGGGGTATGGCGTCGAGCCGCTGGTCGGGCAGCGACCACCCGTCGATCGAAGACAGCCCCAGCACCTCCGCGGCGCGGTTCGCGGACTTGGCCAGCTGCTCGGCCAGACCTTGCCGGGAGCGGCTCGACGCGCCTTCGGAGAGCACCACGGCATGGGCCTCGTCACCGGACCGGACGTGCCGCGCCAGCGTGGCGCCGACGCCGAGCAGCTCGTCATCGGGATGGGCTGCAAGGACCAACACGGTGTTCATGAGGTGACCTCCTGTGGTCGGGCCGGTCAGGACGCCTGGGCGTCAGAAGTCATCCGGGTAGGGATCGACCAGGGTGCCTGGGGCGGTGACGGCCGCGGCGGGGAAGCCGGGGATCACCCGGGCGAGCGACTGTCGCGTCGCGTCCGGGTCGTTGCGCCCGGCGGCGGCATACAGGCGGGGAAGCTCTCTGCGCAGGGCGGCGATACCCGTTCTGGAGACCGGGTTGGTGGCGAGGATCTTCGGATGGGCTGTGCGGGTGTAGTCCTCGTCCGCCGAGAAGAGCGTCTCGCTCATCTTCTCGCCCGCCCGCAGCCCGGTGAACCGGATCTCCGGGTCCGGCATATTGACCGACTGGGCGAACTTGTGGACCAGGTCCACGATCCGGACCTCGTCTCCCATGTCCAGGACGAACACTTCGCCCCCGGTCGCCAGTTGAGCCGCCCCCAGGACAAGTCCGACGGCTTCCTCGACTGTCATGAAGAACCGCGCCACATCGGGATGGGTGACGGTCACCGGCTCGCCGGACCCCAGTTGCTCCGCCAGCACCGAGAGCAGCGATCCCCGGCTGCCCAGCACATTGCCGAACCGCACGGCGGTCAGGACCGTCGGGCCGCCGGCGTTCGCCTGCACGATCAGCTCGGCGAGCCGCTTCGTCGCGCCGAGGACCGAGATGGGGTCCGCCGCCTTGTCGGTGGAGATCAGTACAAACCGTTCGACACCGCTCGCCACCGCAGCCCGGACGAGATGCTCGGTGCCGAGCACGTTCGACTTCACGCCCTCGCACGGATGGCGCTCCACCAGCGGAAGGTGCTTGTGCGCCGCGGCATGGAAAACCACATCGGGTCGCAGCTCCTGGAACACGTTGTCGATGCGGGCCCGGTCGCGGATGTCGGAAATCACGATGTCGTCGTCGATCAGCGCATTGCCGTACAGCTCGAGCTGGAGCCTGTGCAGGTTCGACTCGTCGTGGTCGAGGAGGAACAGCCGGCTCGGTTCGAAGCCGCGCACCTGCCGGCACAGCTCGCTGCCGATCGACCCTCCGGCACCGGTCACCAGGACGCGCTTCCCGGCGATGATCGAACGCGCCTCCGGGCTGACCACGTGTATCTCGGAGCGGCCGATCAGCTGATGTACGTCCAGTGAGCGCATGTCGCTGCCCACCACATCGCGGCGGAGCGCCGCGATGAACGACGGCAGGTAGCGGATGCTGGCCCCGGCCGCTTCGGCCGCTTTGGCAACAGCCTGGAACCGCGCGGGGTCCAGCCCGGGGATAGCCACCACGACGACCTCGATGCCGTGGGCCAGCGCCAGCTCCCGGATGTCGTCCAAGCTGCCCAGCAGGGGCAGGTTCCCCGCGCCGGACTTGGCCGGGTCGTCGTCGACGAAGCCCACCGGATCGAGTCCGAACCGCGGTGCACCGCTGAGATCCCGGGCCAGTGCCTGCCCCGCCTCTCCGGCGCCGGCCACCAGGGTGCGCAGTCCGGCCGATCGCCGCGACCCCGGCACGGAGCGGTCCGGCAGAGCCGCCGCGGAAGCCGGGTGGCGCGGACGGGACAGCTGGGCGAGCTCGCTGCAGACCCGCTCGACCGAGTGCTTCGGGAGACTCGGATACATGGGCAGCGACAGGAGCTGCGGGAACAGGGCGTCAGCCCCGGGCAGCCCGGCGGGCGGGGCCAGCGCCACTTGCCGGAAGTAGGGCATGTGGTGCAGTGGGATGAAGTGGACGGACGTACCGATCCCGCGCTCGGCCAGCCGCGAGATCACGTCGTCGCGGTTGATGCCGAACTCCTCCAGGACCCGTACCACATACAGGTGCCAGGCATGGTGGCCGGCTGCCGGGTCGCTGGGACAGACGATCCCGGGTACCTGACCGAGGAGGGACGTGTACTGGCCGGCTACCGCGGCACGCTGCCGCTGCCAGTCATCGAGATGACGCAATTGTGCGCGCCCGATGGCGGCTTGAACATCGGTCATGTTGGCTTTGAGCCCGGCTTCCTCAACGGTGTAGGCCCAGTTGCCACCGGGCAGGTGCCGCCGCCAGGCATCGGCGGACATCCCGTGCAGGCGCGCGCGGCCCAGCCATGCGGCCACCTGCTCGTCGGCCGTGGTCACCATGCCGCCCTCGCCCACCGGCAGGTTCTTGGTGGCGTAGAAGCTGAAGCAGGCCGCCCGTGACAGCGCCCCGACGCGGCGGCCGTCCACATAGGTCCCCAAGGCATGGGCGGCGTCCTCGATCACACGGTCGAGCGGGAGCCCGGCGGCCTCGGCCAACTCGGCCGGCTGTGCCGGGGCCCCGGCGAAGTGCAAGACGATCATCGCGTCCGACCGGCCGCAGGCACGCACAGCGGCGGCGACCGTGGCCGGGGTCGCCATCGCGGTGTGCTGGTCGACGTCGACCAGCACCGGACGGAGCCCGGCATGCAGCACGGCCTGCGCCACACCGCAGAACGTCAGAGTCGGCACCAGAACCTTGCTCTGCGGCGGGAGACGCAGAGCGCGCAGCGCCAGCTCGATCGCGGCGGTGCAGGAACTCACGGCCACCGCGTACGGCGCTTGCACGTACGCGGCGAACTCGCGCTCGAACTGCACCGTCTCCTGGCCGGTGGTCACCCATCCGGACGCGAGAACGCGCTGCGCCGCCCTCCGCGCCTCCGGGCTGATAGTGGCGGACGCGAACGGCACGCACAGCTGATCCGCGACGGGCACGTGGCCGGCCGGGGGGGAGCGCCACGTCTGGCGCGGCGGAATCTGGAGGCGATGAAGCGTCATCGGGTGATCCTTAGGTGTTCGTCGGCAGCGGCACCGGCACCGGCGTGGGTGCACGGCCAGTGCTGCGAGCCGTTCGACGGCCTGGGCCTGCCGGCCCACGGGGACCTGCTACGACCCCGCCGTCCACCAAGCCAACGGCAAGATCAACGGACCCACCGCCGGGCCTCTGGCGGTACAGGGGTTGGCTCAGGAAACTCATGCGTCCACCTCCACGTGCTCGCCGCGAGCGCCGTCCTGGGAGCTGCGCCTTTCGGGGCCGGGCCAAGCGCTGCTCTTCCAGCCGGGGGAGGACCGGTAGACGATCACGCCGAGCAGACGCCAGCCCGAGAGCCACATGAAGTTGGTGAGGGCGTCGATGTCGGCCACCTTCAGCACCCGTGGGATGGCGACGACAAGTCCGGTCCTGGTCGGAACGTCCGAGGCGTCCGCGTCGGACGTCGGGACGGGGCGGCCCTTGGCGGGGGTGCCCGTCACAGGCCCGGGCTGCGGCGCGTCGGAGGTCTGGTGGAACCGCATGCGGTGCAGCGGTCCTTCGAGCATGCGGACGCGGGCCGCACGCCTGCCGCTCGAGTCCAGGACGCCGAATCTCACTTCGTCCACGTTGGCTGAGTCGGCGGCGCGTTCGACGTACGTGCCGGAGTCGGGCAGGGCAGCCCTGGTCCAGCTGTCGGGCGTCCCGCTCATCTCGCCCAGCAGGGGTGCATCAACCGCCCGTGCGATCGCCGGACCGCCGACGAGGCTGGGCCGGAAAGCTTCGCGCAGTGCGGCGACGGCGATGCCGAGGACCAAGCCGAGCATCCCGCCCAGCAGCGCGTCGAGCAGGCGGCGTCCGTGCACCGGTGCCGCGGAGACGGCCTTGTCGGTCACCGTGGTCTCCGGCCGCTGCCCCTGCTGGGCGACGAGCGCGTTGCGCTGCACGGCGATCTGGGTGGCCTCCGCCTCCAGCGAGGTCCGCCGGGCCTCCAGCTGGCCCAGCTGGGCGGTGGCGCGGTTCGGCGCTGAGGCCGCTGCCAGCGCCTCGATCCGGGTGTTCAGCTTCTGGATCTGGCCGCCGACGCTCGCGGCCTGCTGGTCCAGGTTGCGGACGGACGCCGCGAGGCCGTTCTCCAGCAAGTCGATCCGGGTGCTGACCACTGCGGACGCCAGGGCGTTGGCGAGCTTCACGGCGACCTGGCGATCGCGGTCCTCGATGGCGAGGCTGAGGACGCCGGAACTCCCGATCTGGTTGACGTCGATGGCCGCGGCCACCGTCTCGGCGTCACGCGGGACGCCGACCTGTTTGATGGCCTTGCCGACCAGTTGCGGCCCCGTCACGATGCCCCGCGCCGTGTCCGCGAGTGCGGCCGCAGTAGCCAAATCCTGCGGATCCTCGGCACCGAGCACCAGGCGGGCTTTGGCCTGGTACTGGGGCTCGTCATTGACATGCAGAGCGAGCCCACCCAGGACGCCGACCACGATCAGAGCGATGATCAGCTTGGCGTGCAACTGGAGCAGCCGATGACTGAGTTCGCGCAGTTCCATGCCTGCCCATCTCCGTTCCCGTACACCTGCCGTCTTCGCTTCCGCTCCGCCGGCCGACGGACGGCTCTTCAGGTCTTTGAACTCCGGGTCACGGGCGCCGGCTTCACGGGCGCCGGCTCACCGGCCGGTCGTTAGGGCGAGTTCGGACTCGACCATCCGGGCCAGTCCGTCGGCCAGCGGCACGGACGGCGCGTAGCCGAACCCCTGCCGCGCCACCGTCGTGTCGGCGGCGGTGTCCCGGACATCCCCGGGCTGAACCGGCATCGGCACCACCTCCACGGGCCGGCCCACGAGGGCGCCGACCAGGCTGATCACCTCGGCCATCGAGATCCACGCCCCGCCGCCGATGTTGGCGACGCCGGTCCACGGCGAGCCCGCGGCGGCCAGCAGAGCGTCCACGACGTCGCCGACGTAGGTGAAGTCACGTGTCTGCCGACCATCGCCGAACAGCGGGAACCTTCGCCCGTACAGAGCGGCCGTGATCAGCCGCGAGAAGGCCATGTCGGGCCGCTGACCGGGCCCGTAGACGGTGAACAGGCGCAGGCTCGCCGTCGGGATCGAGAAGTTGACCCGGTACAGCTCACAGAGGTGCTCGGCCGCCAGCTTCGTCACCCCGTAGGGCGACACGGGTCGCGGTCGCATGGTCTCCACTGTGGGGTAGCTCTCTGCGTCCCCGTACACCGACGAGCTGGACGAGTAGACGATCTTGCGCAGCGGCACATCACGCAGCGCCTCCAGCAGTCGCTGCGTGGCCAGGATGTTGCGCTCGGCGTAAACGGCGAACTCCGAACCCCAGGACGGCCTGACGCCGGGCTGGCCCGCGAGGTGGAAGACCACGTCGCAGCCGTCGAGGAGTTGCGGCAGGGGCGCGTCGAGCAAGTCGGCCCGCCGGAGGGTGAAGGAGTCCCAGTCCGCGAGCGCGGCGAGGTTCGTCTCCTTGCGTGTGACGTCGTAGTAGTCCGTCATCGCGTCGATGCCGAGCACGGTGTCTCCCCGCTCCAGCAGCCGCCGGCACAGGTGGGAGCCTACGAACCCCGCAGCGCCTGTAACGAAACTGCGCATGATGTTCCCTCCGGGGGCGTCATCCACGAATCGTCGGCAGGCATCGGCCGTTGTTGGCCTGACGTCCCCCAAAAACCCGATAACGTATATTTACGTCGTATACGTACAAGTATGTCCGTTATGCACATCGGGGTCAAGGGTGCGATGGCTCCCAGTTCCTCACCGTCCGGTGCGGCGGCGCCGGCCTCTCAGCGGAATCCCTCGCCGGGATCGCGACCCAGCTTCGGCCGTCCGAACGCACGAACAGTCCAGCCCGCCGATCGCCACCGCGCCGCGTCAAGGGTGTGGCGCGCGTCGAGGATCGCCGGTCTGCGCACCACTGACGCGAGTTCGGCCGGATCGATCTCGCGGTACGCGGGCCACGCGGTGAGATGCAGCACGACGTCCGCGTCCTCGCACGACTTGGGCACGTCCAAGGTGAACTGCAGCCAGGGAAGGGCGGCGCGAGCGTTGTCGACGGCCTCCGGGTCGTGCACACGCACTCGCGCGCCCTGACGGTGGATCTCCTCCGCAACGGCGAGGGCTGGTGAGTCACGCACGTCGTCACTGCCGGGCTTGAAGGCCGCACCCAGCACTGCGACGTTCAGGCCGGAGAGGGAACCGCCGGCAAGCTGCTCGGCGAGGACGACAACGCGCCGACGCTGGCGTGTGTTGATCTCGTCGACCTGGCGCAGGAAGCCCACCGACTCGCCGAGCCCCAGTTCCTCCGCACGAGCCATGAGAGCCCGGATGTCTTTCGGCAGGCAACTGCCTCCGAAGCCGAGTCCCGGCTGAAGGTATCGGTGTCCGATCCGTGCGTCCCGGCCTATGGCGTCCGCAAGGGTCACCACGTCGGCACCGGTCGCGTCGCACAGTTCCGCCATCGCGTTGATGAACGAGATCTTGGTCGCAAGGAAGGAGTTCGCCGCCAGCTTGACCAGCTCGGCGGTGGGAAGGTCTGTGCTGACGAAGGGAACGTGTGCCCGCAGCATGGGCGCGTAGACCTCCCGCAGTACCGCATCGGCGCGAGGCGAAAGAACGCCCGCCACCAGCCGCTCAGGCCGCAGCGTGTCCTGCACGGCGAAGCCCTCGCGCAAGAACTCCGGATTCCAGGCTATTTCGGCCTCCGGTGCGATCCTGGTCAGCCGTGCCCCCAGCCGGGCTGCCGTCCCCACGGGGACGGTGGACTTTCCCACGATCAGACACCAGCCGCGCAGATGCGGAGCCAGATCGTCCACTACGGCGTCGACGAAACGCAGGTCGGCGGCATGGGAGTCGAGCCGCTGCGGCGTACCCACGCAGACGAAATGCGTCTGTGCAGAGCGCGCGGCCGCGGCGAGGGATGTGGTGAAGCGCAGGCGACCCGACTCCTGACCTCTGTGGAGCAGTTCGCGTAGGCCAGGTTCGTAGAACGGCACCCTCCCCCTGGTCAGACCCTCGATCCGATCTGTATCGAGGTCGATACCGATGACCGTGTGGCCGATTTCCGCCATACACGCGGCGTGGACAAGCCCTACGTATCCGGTGCCGATGACTGTCAGACGCATGCCGGCCTCCACGCCCAGAGGGGTACGTTTACGTCGTACATATACATCTTTCGCCGCATTTGTTCGTAACGTCAAGCGGGTGGCTGCGGCAGCGCAGCCGGTTGCGGATCGGGCAGGGCCCAGACCGGCGGTAACAGGAGCAAACAGACCCCCGCAGTCCAGGCCGGCGCGCCGGCCAACGCGGCCCTGAAGCCTGCTGACATCACCGACCGCACCCCGGGCGAGGTGGCCCACCAGACCTAGGTCTCGCCGGCTGCGCGGTTCATCGGTGTTCACCGTCAAGGTCACCGACCGTGATCCGAGAACGGCGGAGAAACTCGTCGGCGCCCTGTCGGAGGAACTCGTCGACTTCTTCAACGGCGACGGAAACCTGCTGATCACCCAGCTGCCGGACCGCGAACGCCAGCTCCGGACGGAGCGGGTGCACGTTGCCGGGCAGATCCCGGACGCCAAGAACGCAGCCGAGTCCGACGGCTCACCGCCCAGCTCAGCGCCCTGGACCAGCAGATCCTCGACGTCCGGGCCTCGCTGCGCGCGGCGCAGGCCGCCGGCATGGGCGACCGCACGGGCTCGCTGCTGTCCCCGGCAAGCGGCGCGGTACCGGCACCCCGGTCTCCCACCAGCGTGGCACTGGCCGGTGTGGTCGGGCTGCTGGGTGGACTGCTGCTGGTGACACTGCTCGAAGTGCTCCGGCCGCGCGTGGCGGGCCGGCACGCGTTCGCTCGGGAACTCGACACTCCGATGCTGGGCCGGCTTCCCGGCTCCCGCCACCGCGCCCGCAGGACCGGCCCCCGGCGCGGGGGCCGCCTTCGACGACGAGACGGTCGTCGCGCACCGCCGAGCCGTGGCCCGCACCAGAGCGGGAACGCTGCCCGTCAGCCGACGCAGGGCGCGCAGGTCGTCGCCGGGGGCGATCGGCGCGCGCAGCGAGGGCTCGACGACCCCTTCGATGCCGGACTCGGCGGCGAGGCCGAGCAGCCGGCTGAGGCGGCCGTACCGGCCGCGGTGGCCGGCGCGCCGGCCTGGACTGCGGGGGTCTGTTTGCTCCTGTTACCGCCGGTCTGGGCCCTGCCCGATCCGCAACCGGCTGCGCTGCCGCAGCCACCCGCTTGACGTTACGAACAAATGCGGCGAAAGATGTATATGTACGACGTAAACGTACCCCTCTGCGCGTGGAGGCCGGCATGCGTCTGACAGTCATCGGCACCGGATACGTAGGGCTTGTCCACGCCGCGTGTATGGCGGAAATCGGCCACACGGTCATCGGTATCGACCTCGATACAGATCGGATCGAGGGTCTGACCAGGGGAAAAGCGCCGCTCAACTGGCGCCCCGACTCCCGGTCGCCGTCGTCGAGGCGATGGTGAGCGGGGTTCCCGTCGTGGCCACCGCCGTGAACGGCCGGCCCGACGGTGGTGGTGCCGGGGCGGACGGGGCTGCTCGTGGCCCCGCAGCAGCCCGACCTCTTCGCCCTGGCGATCGGCCGCCCGTTGGACCACCCCCGAGAGGCCCGGCCGGCCGCCGAAGCCGGGCACGAATCGGCGACGCGTTCGACCTGCCCTGAACCCCGAGGAGTCCCCTGTGCATATCAACATCATCAGCGGTCAGGTCAACGGTTCCCAAGCCGATCTCACCGTCTTCGACAGTGCCGAGGCACCCGCCGATCCGAGGCTGCTCGCCCTGGTCCGCCGGGGCACCGAGACGGCGGATCTGGCCGCGCCGCCGGTAGTGCTGCCGGACTTCTGCCACAAGGGCAAGTCGGAGATGCCGTCGAGCATCGCGGTGGCCACCCGGGGAGCGATCCGGCCGTCCCTCACGGACGCCGCACTCAACTGCGGCATGGCACTCGCCGTGCTGGACGCCCCCCGGCCCTCCACGGCCGCCGTCGAGGAGTTCTACCGGCGGGTCAAGCAGCGCTACCCCTACCCGGCGCGCTGGAATTTCGAGCTGACCCGTTCCGAGGTGCTGCGGGCCGCCGTCGAGGGCGCACAGTTCGCCGCCGAGCGGTTCGGCATCGACGCAGCGGACATCGAGCGGATCGAGGAGTTCGGGCAGCTCCCCGTCGAGGAGCACGGCGGCGCCCGCCGAGCCCGCCGTGAACTTCCGTGGATCTGCGTGCAGTTGGCCCGGCTGCGGTTCGGCACCATCGGCCCGAGCACGCACTTCGTGGAACTCCAGGATGTCGAGGAGATCCTGGAACCGGAGATCGCCGAGCGGCTCGGCGTGCACCAGGGGCAGGTGACCCTGCAGTTCCACAACGGCGGCGGTGTGCTGACCGGCCAGATCGGCGAGCTGTACGCCCGCCGGCAGGCCGCCTCCCGGCTGCTGCGCACGGAGATGGCGGTGCAGAAGCCCCTGTCGCACCTGATGCGGGCCGACGGCCTGGCCGAGGCCCGGCAGCGGTACGCGACATACTTCCGGCACGGCTGCCCCTCGGTGCCGATCGAGGGCGACGAGGGCCAGCGAATGCTGCTCGCCCAGCGGCTCTCCATGAACTACGGCTTCGCCTACCGCCTCGCCACCTATGCTGCGCTGCAGAACTTCGCCCGCGTCGCCTTCGGAGCCGGCCTGCGGCTCGTGGTGGACTCCCCGCACAACTCGGTCTACGAGGAACTCGTCGACGGCGAGCCGGCATTCGTACACCGGCACAACGCTGCCCGAGCCTGGACTCCCGAGCTGATGGCGGGTCACCCCGCCTTCGCGGCGACCGGCCAGCCGCTGCTCGTACCCGGCACCAACCGCACTTCGTCGTTCCTGTGCGTCCCGGCCCCACAGGCCGGCCGCAGCCTCTACACCGCCTGCCACGGAACCGGCAGCATCATCAGCGCGTTCGAGCGCAGCGGCCGCAGCGGACCGGACCCCTACCGCCGGCACACCCTGCGCTTCACCTACGACCGGGCGACACCGCTCAACGTGCCCCACCTGGACGACGCCGGGGTCGACGCGGCGGTGTCCATCCTGTCCGGCAACGGCCTGGTCCGACCGGTCGCCCGGCTCCGGCCATTCGCGGTGCTGTCATGACCGCCGCCACCCCGCCCCGGGACTGCATGGGTCGCGAACTGCTGCCCCCCGGGGCGACGGCACGTGACCCTGCCGTCGCGGCGGCACCCCGTCGTCGTGGCCGAGGACCGTGCGCCGGTGCTCTCGTACGTGCCCCAGTCGCTCCGGGCGATCCCGCCGTCGCTCCCGGCCTGGCTCTATCCGGCCGCCCGCGCGGCGCCGGTCATCCCGGCGGTACGACGCCATGTGCCACGGCTGAGGACTCCAGGACCGGCCGGCGGCCACGCACTGCCCGGCACCGCGTACAGCGGCATCGGGCGCATCCTCGCCTCCGGCCACCTCGTACCGCTGGACAACAGCCACGATGCCAACGCCCGCCTCATGCTGCTGCTGTTCCCCCGCGGATTCGGCACTGCCGACACTGGCCGTGAAGGTGCCTACCGGGCCGGGCCGCGTGCCTGGCATCATCCGTGAGGCCACGCAGCTGCGGGCCATGGCTGGGCTGCCGCTGGGCCAGGCCCAACCGGGCGTGCCCACCCTGCTGGGCCACGGGGATCTGCCGACGCCGGCGACCACTGCCGCCCCGGGAGTGCTGATGCTGGTCGCGTACCGCCGACCGGGACACCACACCCGACCTGCGCCGGTGCGCACGGACCTCACCGCCGCAGCGACGTGGCTGACCGCCCTGCACTCGGCCACCGCCGACGAGAGCGCCCCGCTCGACGCCGCGCCGAGCGTGCCGGGCCTGCTGGACCTGCGCCCGAACGGTGAACGCGCCGGGGACGCACTGCGCGCACTGCGCCGCCTGCCGCGGCATGCCGCTCCCCTGACCGCCGTCCACGGGGACTTCTGGCCCGGGAACATGCTCCTGCGGGGCGGTCGGGTCTCCGGCGTCGTCGACTGGGAGCACGCCCGGACAGCCGGCAGCCCCCTCGCCGACCGCGCACGGTTCGTCGTGGCCTACTGCAAGTACCTCGACCGGCGCATCCGCCCCGGGCGGCGGGTCTCCGGCCATCCGGGACTGGTCGCCGGGCACCCGGGCGCGGCCCTGGCCTGCGCGCTGGACGGCTCGGGCTGGTACCCGCGGCTTCCTCTCCGCGGCGCTGTGCGGGCTCGGTCTGCCTCCCGCCTGCGGCCGGGACGCCGTACTGGCGGAGTTGGCGGCGGTGGCCGCCAAAGCCACGGATCCGGAGTTCGCCGAGGCACAGACCCGGGCGTTCGTCCACCTGTCGTCGAGGGAGGACGCGCGATGACCACGGTGACCGCAGCCGCACTCGTCGCCTGCGCCGCGCTGGTCTTCCAGCCGATCCTGCGCCCCGCGGGACCCGGCAACAACTCTCCGATCCTGCTCGTGGCGTGGTGCGTAGCGCTGTGCAACCTCGCGCGCCGGCCGGGCGTCCTGCGCCTGTTCACCTCGGCGTTCGCCCATGCGGCCGTAGTCTGGGCGTCCCTCCTGGTGGCCGCCGCTCTCGCGCACATCACCGTGATCGAGGGCATCTCCCCGACCAAGGGCGACCGGAAGCTGTTCACCCTGAGGGACCCCAACTACGCCGTCACCTACTGGGTGGTGCCGCTGTTCATGGTGTACGCCGCCCAGCGCCCACGCAGTCGTGCGCTGCGCTGGTACGGATACATGATGCTGCTCTGGGCCCTGCTGCTCAGCCAGTCCCACGGCGGCGTCCTCACGGTGGTCGTCGGTCCGGTCGTCCTCGCGGCAAACGCGGCCTGGCGCAAGGGCGGCCTGGTCGCCGCGGCCGCCGTGGGGGTGGCCGTCGCCCTCTCGGCCGGCGGTGCCCTCACCGCGGCTCCCCTGACCCAAGTGCAGGACTGGGCCCGGCTGTACGAGCGGACGGAGCTGGTCAACACGGTGGGCCACAGCGGGGCGAGCACCGAGCAACGCGACACGCTGGAACACGAGAGCCTCGAGCTGTATGAGCGGCAGTGGCTCACCGGCTCGGGCCCCGGCACGACCCAGCAACTCCCGACGGACCGGCAGTTCGCCTACGCCAAGGAGGCTCACGACGACTACCTCGCGGTCCTCGTCGAACGCGGCCCGCTCGGCGTGGTCGCCCTGCTGACCCTGCTGATGTCCGCGGCCTGGCGGTCCGCCAGAGCGCTGCGCGCGCCGCCCGGCAACGGCTTCGCCGCCCAAGTGCCCCGGCCGGCCGGGATCGTCGCGGCGCTCGTGGGCCTGGCCTTGGCCGGCGCGTACTACGAGGTGCTGCACTTCCGGTTCCGCTGGGTGCTGCTCGCGATGGTGGCCCTACTGGCATCGACTCCTGATCCCGACAGCCCCGATCACCCTCACGGACACGGAGACCCGCCATGACCGCAGGCCAGGACCGCGAGACCGGCCGGCAGACGCCGGACCTGGGGCGTCGAAGCATGGCCGGCAACCTGGCGGCCCAGGGTGCCTCGGTCGGCCTGGTCTTCGTCGCCAGCCTGCTGGTCGCCTGGCTGTCCGGGCCCGAGGTGCTCGGCGAGTACGCCCTGCTGCGCGTGCTGCCATGGCTGACCGGAGTCGTGGTCAGCTGCGGGCTGCCTCTGGCGAGCGCGTACTTCCTGGCGGGCGAGCGGCGCGACGACCCCCGGCTGCGGCCCACACTGGCGCTGCTCGCCGCCGCCGGATCGGCCGCGGGTGCGCTGCTGTGGCTGGCCGCGGTACCGCTGCTCGACGGGCTCTTCCCCACCGTCCCGGGCCGGCAGTTGGCCCTGCTGGCAGTCACCGTGATCACCCAGCTGCTCACCGTGTGGGGCAAGGCCTGCTGCCAGGGGCGGGCTGACATGCGGGGTGCCAACCTGGTCATCGTGGCGGAGGAGTTCCTCTTCCTGCCCGCCTATGGGCTGGCCCTGCTCGCGGGGCTGCACGGCTCTGACGCGGTGGTCGCCGGGCTGGTCGGCGGCGGAGCGGCCGCAACAGCCACCTCGCTGGGCCGGCTGGTCCGCACCGGGTTCGGACGCGGCTGGGGCCGGCCGTTGGTGCCGCTGGCCACGGAGGTGCTGCGCTACGGAGCCCGCGGCCAGCTGGGGAACGTACTGCTGCTGGTCAATCGCCGGCTGGACTTCCTCTTCGTGGACGCGCTGTCCGGCCCCGCCGTGCTCGGCATCTACGCCGTCGCCTCCAAGTTCGCCGAGCTGTTGCGGCTGCCCGCAGTCGCGATGCAGTACGTGCTCTATCCGCGGTTCTCCCGCGACGGCCCACGGCTCGCCGCCGAGGAGATGCACCGCTTTCTGCCGCGAGCCACCGCGTTGACCGCCGCACTGGTGCCGCCGCTGGTGGGCGCGTCCGTGATCGCGCTGCCCCTGCTGTACGGTCGCGCCTTCGAGGACGCGGTCCTTCCCGCCTGTGTCCTGCTGGTCGGGCTGGCCGTCGAGGGCGCGGTGGCCGTGACCACTGCCTATCTGTTCGGCGTCGGCCGCCCCGGGATGAGCTCCTGGGGCATGGGGGCCGGCGTCGCCGTGACCGTCGTCCTGGACGTGCTGCTGATCCCCCGCTACGGGGCGGTCGGAGCGGCGGTGGCGTCCAGCATCGCGTACCTGGTCACCACAGGAGTGCTGGTGACCCTGGCCCGTGTCGTGGCCGGGCACGGCCCCGGATCTCGAAGGAACGGCCATGCACAACGCATCCGCTCAGTCCTCCACCGTTCGCCGACCCGGCCGCGTCGTCTTCATCGGCGCCGTGCATGAGGCCATGGCGGCACTGACGGCCCTGCTGCAATCGCCGCTGGTCCGCGTAGCGGCCGTGATCACGCTGCCTGACGAGAACCGGCACCGGCTGTCGGGCGCCGCCGACCTCCCGGGCGCGGCCCTGGCCGCTGAGGTTCCGCTGATACGCGAGAGCGACCTCAACACCGCGGACATGGCGGCGCGGATCCGGGCGCTGGACCCGGACGTGATGGTCGTCGTCGGCTGGACCCGGTTGCTCGGCGCCGAACTGCTGTCCGTACCGCGGCTCGGCTGCGTCGGCTTCCATGCCTCGCTGCTGCCACGTCACCGCGGCCGCGCCCCGGTGAACTGGGCGATCCTGCGCGGCGAGAGCGTCACCGGCAACACGATGATGATGCTCGACCCGGGTGTGGACACCGGCGACATCGTCGATCAGCGCACGGTGCTCATCGGGCCGGACGACACCTGCGGCACGGTCTACGACCGGGTGGCCAGGGCCGGTGCCGGGATGCTGATCGCGCACCTTCCCGCCCTCCTCGAAGGCGGCGCGCCGCGCCGTCCGCAGAATCCCGCCGAGGGTGACGTGCTGCCCCGCCGCTCGCCCGCCATGGGCGTCATCGACTGGGACCGCCCGGCGCGCGCCGTGCACGACTGGGTGCGGGCGCTGACCACGCCGTACCCGGGCGCCTTCGGTGTGATGGACGGTGAACGGGTCATGGTCTGGCATACCCGCCTGCCCCGCCACGACGAACCCGGTGGGCCGCCGGGCTCGGTGCTCTCCGTGCAGCCAGAGGGCGTACGGGTAGCCACCCGCGCCGGCAGCGTCCTGGTCACCGTCATGAGCGGGCCCGACGAGCCGCCGCAGCCCGCGGCGTACTGGTCCCGGAAAGCCGGTCTGGGACCCGGCGCGCGTTTCGCGGCGGTGCCGTCCGAGATCGCCGCCTGGGCGCTCGGTGAGGGCCCGCGGCCCGAGGGGGTGACGATATGAGCACCGTGCTCGTCCTGGGCCGCACGCCCCGACGACGAGCTGCTCGGCGCTGGCGGCGCGCTCGCCCGGCACATCAAGGACGGCGACGAGGTCCACGCCGTCCTCGCCGAAGGCGCGTCGAGCCGATACCGGGAAGGACTGGCCGAGGATCTCGCCAAAGCGGCGCAACACACGGCTGACCTTGCTGGAACTGTGGTCCCTTCCCGACCAGCGCCTGGACTCACTGCCCCTGATCGAGGTGGTCCAGCAGGTGGAGACAGCGGTGGGAAGCCGTGCCGGTCGATGACGGCGAAGTCTTCGACGTGTGCCGGTGAGCCGCTCCACCGTCTCGATCATGAGGGGCGGACCGCCCCAGGAGAACGCGGCATTGACCTTCGCCGAGCCATGGCACGTCGACCCTGCGCGTGTCGGCGCTCAGGTGCACCAGCATCATCGTGTCGCTGCGCCGGGCGCCGAACCTCCACAGGCGCGTCGTGGCGTCGCTGGCGGTGGTCGGCTGCTCGGAGCGGCTGTCGACGGCCGCCACCCTCGCCATCACCGCCGGCGTCCCCCTCACCGTGGTCTCCAGGACCCTGCGCCACTGCACCCTGTCGACCACGGCCAACATCTACAGCCACCTCACCCGGCAGGCCGCCCGCGAGGCCGTCGACACCATCGAACACACCCTCATGCGAACCGAGCAGAAGGCCGACCGGCAGGCCCGGCCGAAGCGGCCGCGCTCCCCACGCGACCACATCCAGCGGCTGCGCGAAGCCCTCCACCGGCTTCGCTCCCCCGCCCCGCCAGCCTTCTGCGCCACCGCGGAGCGTCCCCAACTCCGGCCTGCGACCACCAGCCCTCCGGGAACCCGAAAGGCCGTCCTCCCTGAAGCGAGAGAACGGCCTCCGACCTGCATCAAAGCTGGTCGGGACGACAGGATTTGAACCTGCGACCCCTTGACCCCCAGTCAAGTGCGCTACCAAGCTGCGCCACGTCCCGGTGTGCTTCCCGCGGTGCACCGCGGGATCACGCAGGTCAACCTTACCGTACGTACACCGGTGTTACCGCCGGGCCCGGTGGCCGACGTTACCGCCGGGCCCGGTGGCCGACCCGGCAGTCCGGGTCGGCCCCCTGCGTCAGCCGCGGGTGCCGGAGGTGGCCGCTTCCGGCTCGGCGGGTGCCCGGTCGGCGGCGCGGGCCGGACCGGTGGGGCGGGACGGGCGTGCCGTCGGGACCAGCAGGGCCGCCAGTGCTGCGGCCAGGCACAGCACCGCCAGCAGGGCGAAGCCGTGGGTGTAGCCGGAGGCGTACGGCAGGCCGGAGGGCTGGAGCCGGCCGGTGACCAGGACGCTGGTGACGGCGGCGCCGATGGAGCCGCCAATGGTGCGGATGTTGGCGTTCATGCCGGTGGCGGCGCCGGTCTGGGAGGCAGGGACGCTGCCGACGATCAGGTTGGCCATGGAGGCGAAGGCCAGTCCGATACCGAGGCCGAACACGCCCGAGACGAGGGCGACTTGCCACTGCGCGGAGTGCCAGAGGGCGAGGATGCCCAGGGCGAGGGCGCCGAGTGCGGCGCCGGTGGTCAGCAGGGCCTTCGCGCCGACCACGGGTTCCAGACGGCCACTCAGGATCCCCGAGAGGAACATCGCCACCAGCATCGGCAGCATCAGGAGCCCGGAGGCCGTGACGCTCGCGCCGAAGCCGTATCCGGCGGAGGGGGGCGTCTGGACGAAGGCCGGCAGGAAGGACCAGAGCGCGTACATGCCCGCACCGAACAGCAGGGCCGCGGTGTTGGTGGTCCACACGGCCGGCAGCCGCATGACGCGCAGGTCGATCAGCGGGGTGCGGGAGCGGGCCTCGGACAGCAGCCACAGGGCGAACAGGGCGACGGCCGCGGCGAACAGGCCGATCACCTTCGCCGAGCCCCAGCCCCACTTGCTCGCCTGACTCAGCGGCAGCAGCAGGGCCACCAGCCAGGCCGAGAGCAGGCCGGCGCCCAGCCAACTGACCTTGCCCTCGGCCCGGTTGGGCGACTCGGGCACGTAGCGCAGGGCGATGAGCACCGTGGCCGCGACGACTGCGACCGGGATCCAGAACAGCCAGCGGTAGTCGAGCGCGGACACGATGGGTCCGGCCGCGACGATGCCGACGCCGCCGCCCGCGGCGATCACTGCGGACAGGTTGCTGATGCTGCCGCTGACCTGGGACTGGGCGAACTCGTCGCGGATGATGCCGAAGGAGAGCGGGAAGAGGGCGCCGCCGACACCCTGGACGACCCGGGCGACGATCAGGACGCCGATGGTCGGGGCGAGCGCGGCGAGCAGACAGCCGAGCAGCACGACGAACAGGACGGCGACCAGGGTGCGCTTCTTGCCGATCAGGTCGCCGACGCGGCCGAGAATCGGGGTGAAGACCGAGGCGGACAGCAGATAGGCCGTCATCACCCAGGTCGCGGTGGACTGGGAGGTGTGCAGCGCGTGCTGGACGGTCGGCAGGGCCGGCGCGATCAGCGACTGCAGCATGGCGAACACACCGGCGCCGGTCGCGAGGACCGCGAAGGTGAGACGGGTGGACTTGCGGGGCATGAAGGGCCTCTCCGAACGAGCGGGGTGCGGCCGGGGTTCTCGGGCCACGGTCGTGCGGGCCCGGAGCGCCGGTGGGCGGATTCGGGCACGCCGACGGCCGCGGTGAGCGGTCGCGGAAAGGTGGTGGACTTGCCCCCCACTGGTAAAGTGGAGGAGTACCTCCACTCTAGCGGAGGCACACCTCCACTTCAAGTACCGGAGGCATTCCTCCGTATCGATCCAGCCCTGGAGGCACCCGTGACGTTTCCCGTCGGCGAGATCGTGGCGTCCCGGCGGCCGCACCGTAAGGACGCCGCACGCAACTACGACGCCCTGCTGGACGCGGCCCGCGAGGCGTTCGCGGAACACGGCGCCGATGCCTCCCTGGAGGACATCGCGCGTCGCGCGGGCGTGGGCATCGGCACGCTCTACCGCAATTTCCCCACCCGCCGCGACCTGTTCGAAAGCGTCTACGCGAACGACGTCAACGAACTGTGCCGGGTCGCGCAGGAGGTCGCCGGGCTGGAGCCGTGGCGGGCGCTGACGGCCTGGCTGCACCGGTTCGCGGGATACATGGTGACCAAGCGGGCCGTCCGCGAGGCCCTCAACGACGAGTCCGAGATCTTCCAGGCCTGCCGGGAGTCGATGTACGCGGCGGGCGGGCCGCTGTTCGAGCGGGCCCAGGAGGCGGGCGAGGCACGCAAGGACATGGACTTCGTCGACCTGCTGCGGATGGTGGCCGGCATCACGGCCACGGCCTTCGACGACGACGCCCAGCGAGACCGCGTCCTGGCGATCGCGCTGGACGGGGTGCGCACCACCGCCCGCTGACACCGGCGGCACCCGCTCACGGGACCGCCGGTGCCGCATCCGGTCGTCAGAGCAGCGCCGCCGTACCGCAGAACCACGGGCACTGATCGCTCGGCAGTCAGGCGGAGAGGTCCGGTCCGGCGATGTAGCGGATGCGACGGTCGGTGTGGTTCCGGTCCGTGACGTCGGTGCTGTCGACGTATTGATCGATCGCGCCGACCGGGGGCAGGGCGCGCAGGCCTGGATCACCGATCGAGTCCATCAGGGCCTCGGTGAAGCGGTGGGCGTCCAGGACCAGGAACGGCCTGGTGTGGAAGTGACGGACCTTCACGTCAAGAGGTTCGGTCAGCCCGAGGCTGTTGTGCATGCCGGCGGCCAACTCGTATGCCGGAGAAAGGTACTGCTCGCGTTCCTGCCAGCTGCGCGCCGCCAACGCGCCCGCGAGGAGCGGGGTGAATTCCACGGCGCAGGGCAGTGCGGCGAACGCGGTGCCCAGCCACTTGCTGTAGGGCGGGTACACCCGGTGCATCAGCAGGCACAGCTTCATCAGGTCGCGCACCTGCCGGGCGGAGACCACCGCGGAACCCAGGTCGTCACCGACCTCGCCGCAGCGCCCGACGAACGGCTCTTCCTGGGACAGGCGCATCCACTGGCAGGCCAGCACATAACGCCACACGTCATCGGGATACCAGGCCAGAGCGGTGCGGTAGGACTCGAGCAGGCCGAGGCCGTCGTGGAAGACCGCCCCGCCGGTCAGTTCCCGTAGCAGTTGCGTCGGGACCATCAGCCATTCGCGCACCGACAACCCCTGGGCCGGGTCGGCGCCGAGCTGCTCGGTGAAGAAGGCCCGCAGATCGTTGACGTGCACCCAGTGCCGAGCCGGTGTGCCGTCGGGAAAGGGAAACCGAACCGGGTAGCCACGAAACTCCTCCGGCAGCCGCCGGTCGAGCTCCGCCTCCAGGTGCTGCGCACGGGCTCGGAAGTCTTCGCCGGCGAGGAACACCTGCAGGCGCGGCCCCCAGGCGTGGTCGGTGGAGCGTACGGTGTCGAATCCCTGCACCTCCGAGCCGTAGCCGATCAGCGCCGCCGAGTACGCCACGCCGTGCAGCGCGTTGTCCAGGATCGGGGCGACGACCTGCCGGTAGAACAGCTCGGCCAGCTCGAGACCGGGAAGGAAGTGGCGCGTCACGCCCGCCACCCTGGCAGAACCCCCTGGATGGCGGCCAACTGTTATCAGCGTCCGCGTCGTTCCGCGGGCACGCCCGAACGGCGGACAGCGGGACCTGAACGCGCAAGGATGGCCGACATGACATTACCCGCCCTGCCCGAGGAGTCCTTCCAGCGCGTGCTCTGCGTCGTCGCGCACCCCGACGACATGGAGTACGGCACGTCTGCGGCCGTCGCTCGCTGGACCGCGCGCGGTATCGACGTCGGTTATCTCCTGCTCACCCGCGGCGAGGCCGGTATGCCGAACCCTCCCGAGGAGACGGCCCGCCTGCGCGTCGCCGAGCAGCAGGCCGCCTGCGCCGTCGTCGGCGTCAAGCACCTGACTGTTCTCGAACATCCGGACGGCGTGCTCGTCTACGGCCTCGACCTGCGCCGGGACATCTGCCGGGAGATCCGCCGGTTCAAGCCCGACGTCGTATTCGGCGCCGGTCACGAGATCGAGACGCCCTACGGCTTCGACCAGGCCGACCACCGCGCGGCCGGGCTCGCGACGCTCGACGCGGTGCGCGACGCGGGCAACCGGTGGGTCTTCCCGGAGCAGGTCGACGACGAGGACCTCGAAGCGCACTCCGCCCGCTGGCTCATCACCCCCGCACTCCCCGGCTTCGGCGCGACCCACGGCGTCGAGGTCACGGGTGAGCCGCTGCGCCGCGGCATCGCCTCGCTGGAGGCGCACGCCGCGTACCTGGCCGCGCTCCCGGACCACCCCGCCCCCCAGGACTTCATCCCGAAGTTCACCGCGATGAGCGGAAAGGCCATGGGCGTCGAGCACGCCGTACTGTTCCGCGCCCACGACCTGCAGGCGCCACCGGAGTTCTGAGCCAGGTCAGTCCTGCGGGGTGAGCAGGACGATCAAGATTTCGCGGTCGGTCTTCCGCGCGTACTCGTCGTACAGCGGGAAAATGCGCGCCATCCGGGGCCACAGGAGTTCACGTTCGGCCGGGGAGGCGACCCGGGCATGCGCGGTGAACCGACGGCTGCCGACCTGCACCCCGACGCTCGGGTCCGCCTGGAGGTTCTTGAACCACTCCGGATCGTCGTCGGCACCGCCTTTGGAGGCGACCACGACGAAGTCCTCGCCTGCGGTGCCGTAGATCAGGCACGTGCGGCGCGGAATGCCGGTCCTGCGCCCGGTCGTGGCGAGCACGAGCGTGCAGTCGCCGTTCGACTCGTGTCCCTCCGTGCCACCCGAGGCCAGACAGGTACGAGTCTGCTCAGCGACCCAGTCCCACTGCGAGCCGGTGGCGCGGTCGAGGTCATCGGCGACAGCCATGACGGACGGTCCTTTCTGCAACGGAAGTCTGGCGCCCCTGGGACGGAGTCGGCGCACTGTTCTGGACACAACCTGAGACCGAGTCCGTGAACGCCGGCGCGTCGGTGTCAGCGCGCGGAGCCTCTGCGCAGGACCTTGTCGACGGCGACCGTGACGACGACGAGGGTCCCGGTGGCGACGTCCTGGTAGAGGCTGTCGATGCCCGCCTGGGTGAGGCCGGAGCGGAGCACGGTGACGATGAGTGTTCCGATGAGCGTGCCGGCGACGCTTCCGCGGCCGCCGAAGAGGCTGGTCCCGCCGATGACGACGGCGGTGATGCTTTCCAGGTTCGCCGTCTGGTAGGAGTTCGGGTCGGCGTTGGGGATACGGCCGAGGGCCTGCCAGGCGGCGATGCCGTAGAGGAGACCGGCGGTGACGTAGACCGACAGGACCGTGCGCTGCACGTTGATGCCGGTCAGGCGGGCGGACTCGGGTGCGTTGCCGACGGCGTAGATGTGCCGGCCCCAGGCCGTCTTGGCGAGGCCGTACCAGAAGAACGCGTACAGACCCACGAGCAGGAACGTCCCCCAGGTCACGAGGACGCTGCCGACGTGGACACCGTTCCCCCAGAAGACGAGCAGATCGTCGGTGACCGGGTAGCTGCGGGAGTTGGAGTAGAGCCTGCCCACGGCGTAGATGACGGTCAGCGCACCCAGCGTCACGATGAAGGGGGGCAGGCCCAGCCGGGCCACGAGCAGGCCGTTGACCAGCCCCAGCAAGGTCGCCGTGACCAGGCCGAGCAGCAGCGCCGCCCCAGGGCCGTGCCCCTCGAAGACGAGCTTGGCCATGACGAGCGTGCCGAGGACCGCGATGGCCCCGTTCGCCAGGTCGATGCCGGCGGTGAGGATGATCAGGGTCTGGCCCAGTGCCAGTGTGCCGATCACGATGGACTGCTGCAGCACCAGGGCGAGGTTCTCCGGCGTCAGGAACGTGTCCGTCGTCAGCGAGAAGACCAGTACCGCGACGGCCAGGGCCGCGAGGGGGCCGACGGTCGGTGTACGCAGGGCGTACCGCAGCGCGTCCCGCACTGCGGTGCCCGGCTCGCCGTCGGCGGCAGCACTGGTGGTCACGGGAGATCTCATGATCCGTTACTGATCCCTTCGCCCGGTCGGCGCCCGAAGGTCACCCCCAGCAGTGCCGGAGTCCCCAGCCCGTGTCGCGGGACGCCAGCCCCTGCACCGGCTTGTCGGTGATGAGCTGCGTGCCCGTGTCCGTAAAGCCGGAGGGTTTCTTCCCGTGCCTGGCGTACTCGGTGACCGCGGCCACGCCCAGGTCGGCCATCCTGACCGGGAACTGCATGACGGTGGCCGCGTACTTGCCGGCTCTGACGTCGCGCACGCCCTCGCATCCGCCGTCGATGGATCCGACTGTCACCCGCCTGTCGAGCCCGCGTGCCGCGAGGGCCGTGTAGGCGCCGTCGGCCACCGGTTCGTTGATGGTGTAGACCGAGTTCACGTCGCTCGTGCGCTGCAGCAGGTTCTCCATCGCGGTCTGCCCTCGGTTGCGGTCGCCGTTGGTGATCGCCCGTCCACGGATCGCCGGTGAGTCGTCCTTTATCCCGAAGCCGCTGAGGAAGCCGTCGTGGCGCTGTTGACTGACCGTGGAACCCTCCGTGCCGTCGAGCATGAACAGCTTGGGGGCCCGGCGGCCGAGCACAGCCCTGACATAGGCGCCCTGGAGGCGTCCGGCCTTGAAGTTGTCGGTCGCGTACGTGGCCGCCGCCGCGTTCTCCGGGTCCGTCGCGGTGTCCAGCGCGATCACCAGGATGCCCTGCCGACGGGCCTCGGCGATGGCGCCCAGGATTCCCGTCGTGTTCGACGGTGTGATCATGATGCCCCGCACATGGCGCGCGATGAGGCTCTCCACCGCGTTGACCTGGCCCTCGTTGTCCCCGTCGAACTTGCCGGACAGGGCGATGAGCTCGGCGCCGTTCTTCTTCGCCGCGTCCTGGGCGGCCTCGCGCAGGGCCACGAAGAACGGATTCGTCTCGGTCTTGGTCACCAGACCGATCGTGACCTTCTGCGTCCCGCGGCCACCTGTGGGGGCCTGATTTCCGCCGCAGGCCGCGGCGGAGAGCAGCAATGTCCCCACCAGGAGCAGCGTCGGTCCTGCTCGGGAACACCGTGGCCGACCGCGCCTGCGGACCGTGTAGTGGTGTGCCATCGGTGACACCCTCCTCCGGCCGGGTCCAACGTCGTAGGAGTCCCTGCGATCCACACCATGCGTCCAGTTTGTTCATACATATCGCACTGTGTCGCTTCAGTCTCCTCTTAGGGCAGGTGCGGCTGGACGCGCCGTCGGACGGGTTCGTGCGTTCTGCATTGCGTACGTCCCGATGGGGACGAAGGATGGTGATCGGAACAGGAGCCCGCCGGCCCTGCCGATTGGCGGGGCGGACTCACCCGCGGCCGGGGTTCCACCGGGGCCGTGCGGCGTCGCCGCGGTCGCGCGGAGAAGGTGAGGTTCGCGTGACTGGGCAGCCACTGCTCGCGCTGGGCGGGATCTCCAAGCGGTTCGGCGCCGTCCAGGCCCTCAAGGACGTCGACCTGGAGGTCCACAAGGGGCAGGTCGTCGCCCTTCTGGGTGACAACGGTGCCGGCAAGTCCACCCTGATCAGGGTCATCTCGGGTGTGGATCCTCCCGACAAGGGTGTCATCGAGTGGGAGGGGCGGGCCGTCCAGATCAGGACTCCGCGGATAGCCCAGCGCCTGGGCATCGCGACCGTGTACCAGGACCTGGCATTGTGCGACGACCTCGATGTCGCCGCGAACCTCTTCCTGGGGCGGGAGCGGCGGTGCTCCGGTGCCCGGGGCCGCCTGTTCCGGTCGATGGACGACAGCGGGATGCGCAGGGAGGCACGCGCGCAGCTCGACACGCTTGGCATCCGCGTCCCCGATGTGCGTGCTCCGGTCGCTTCACTGTCCGCGGGCCAGCGGCAGACCGTCGCGATCTCCCGCGCGCTCCTCGGCCGGCCGAAGGCCGTCCTCCTGGACGAGCCCACCGCGGCGCTCGGCATCTCACAGGCCGGCCACGTCCTCGACCTCGTAGAGGAGCTCCGCGAGCAGGGCATCGGAGTGATTCTCATCAGTCACAACCTGGGAGACGTCAAGGCGGTCGCGGACGAGGCGGCGGTGCTGCGGCTCGGCTGCAACAACGGTTTCTTCCATGTTCCGACCTCCCCGCAGGACCGGATCTTCTCCGCCATTGTCGGCGCCACGAGCAACTCCTGACGCTCTCCCACCCGCCCTGCGTCAACGTGCCGATCCAGCGGAGTTGAGCAGCCGATCTCCCTGCTATGGTGCGCCGATGTCATCGGTCAAGCAGTTCCAGGTCACCTTCGACTGTGCAGAACCTGAGCGCGTCGCTCGCTTCTGGTGCGAGGTTCTGGGGTACGTCGCACCGCCGCCGCCGGAGGGGTTCGCCACTTGGGATGATTTCGATCGCTCGCTGCCACCCGAGCGTCAGGGTGCCTCGTTTGTCTGCATGGATCCCTCAGGTGTCGGCCCGCGCATGTACTTCCAGCGCGTCCCCGAGGAGAAGGTCGTCAAGAATCGCGTGCACCTCTGCGTGCGAGCCGGTACCGGGCTCGTGGGTGAAGAGCGCCTCGCCACTCTCGAGGCGGAGTGCGCACGCCTGGTCGCGCTCGGTGCGGTGCGCGTGCGTCTGCTGCGTGCCGATGGCGTCAACGAGTCGTGCATGGTGATGCAGGACATCGAGGGCAACGAGTTCTGTCTCGACTGAGCAAGATCCAGTAGGGGGTGGGAGTTCCAGCGGGCGACTTCGACGGAGGGCCTTGCCGTCATGGCGGGCATGTTCCCGAACTCGGCCAACTGCCAAGGTGGTTGAGCAAAGCCAGAGAGCACGCCCCCTCCGCCCCGGCCGACATGCCAAACTGATCGTCGTCGCGACCGTTTGCGCCGTCTGCCCGGAGGAGACGCCGTATGGAACTGCTTGCCACCCTCGGCACCACCGCGCTCAGCGAAGGCATCAGATTCCTGTTCGACCAGGCCAGAGCGCTGCTCGATCGGCGCCGAGGCGACCAGGAACAGGATGCCGCAGCCACGGCCGAGCCGGACGACGGCGTCGTACAACTCCCCCCGGATGCGTTCGTCGGCACCCTTGACACTCGTCGACTGGACGAGGCCGCCCTCGCGCAGTCTGTGGCCACGCTGCGTCAACTGCGCACCGCACTCTTCCCGTTCGTCGACGACGAGACCTCCGTCCAGCCGGGTGACCCCGAGTTGCTCCAGCACGTCGACCAGCTAAGGCGCCTGCTCGAGGCGGTGTACGGGCAGCGGATCACCTTCGTCACCGAGGCCGGCGCGCGGCCCGCCTCCGGCACCGTCATCGACACCACCATCGACATCGACGACATCAACGCAGAGGTCATCGGCGTCAGCGTGCGCCAGGTCAGCGGCGGCAGCTACGCCACCAAGATTCGCGGTAAGAGCGTCGGGCCGGGCGGCCGCGTGGTGGGGTTCCAGGCGGACAGCGTCGGCGGCCCGGGCGGGGATGCGGAATGACCGTGCCGGCTCAGCGGTCGGATCCGCCCGGGGACCCCTTGTCGGACGACCTGTTCAGCAGGGCCTTGATCGACCGTCACCTTGCGGAGCCGTTCATCCCCAGAACCTGGCTGGCGGAGCGGATCGAGGCCGACTTCGCCTTGTCGTCCTGTCGCATCGTGCTGGTCACCGGGCCGGCCGGGGTGGGCAAGTCCGCGCTGGCGGCCTGGATGACTCAGCGGCACAAGCTGTCCCCGCGTTACTTCCTGCGCGTCGACAGCCGCGCCGCGCATTCCTGCGGTGACACCCATGACCTGCTGATCTCCATCGGCAGACAGCTGGCCGCACTGCGGCCCGACCTCTTCGACGACCCCCAGGTCCGGATCGACATCGAATCGGATATCGGCCAGGTGGCCGAAGGCGGCAGCCACATCGCGCTGGAGGCACGGCAGATCACCGCGAACCCCTTCAAGCCTCTCTCCGTAAAGATCAGTCAGCGGGTGGAGCGGCTGGAGGGCCGGTCGACGGGAATCGCGGCGGACCGGCTGGACGCCGATCCCGAGTTGATGGCCCCGAGGCAGCTGCAGCGTCTGGCGCTCTTCGACCCCGCCAGAGCGCTGCTGAAGAAGGATCCCGGCGCCCGGATCGTCGTGATCATCGACGCGCTGGACGAGTTGGACGAGTTGGACGTACCCGGGCTCCGGCCGGACACCGTCACCGGCTGGCTGGCCGACTGCCCGACACTGCCGGACAACGTCCGGATCCTGGCGACCAGCCGACCGCACTTCAAGCTCGAACAAGTCGTACGACGTCACGAGAAACGGCTGCACAAGATCCATTTGGAGCCGGGTGCGGCCGAGGCGGTGGCAGACGTACGAGCATATGCGGAGGCCATCGCCGGGGACACGGAATTCGGCGCGGCGTTACGCTCCCGGGCGGTGAACCTGCGCCACACGGTGCACGCGGTTGCCGAGCGGGCGGGGGGCAATTTCCTGTTCCTCGTCTCCTGGGTGCGCGCAGTCCGCAACGCCGTGGAGGACGACCGCCCGGGCGACCTCCGGGCCCTGACCGATCCCGGCCGGCTGCCCGCTGACCTCGACGGCCTCTACGAGTATCTGCTCTTCCAGATCCACGGTCACGCGAAGGAGGAGCAGTGGGACGAGCTCGGGCACCCGCTGCTCGCAACGCTCGCCGTCGCCCGTGCACCGCTGCCCGAGGCCCGGCTGCTGCACTGGGCGGGACTCGCGGGCCGCCGCAAGGAAGCCCGCCTCGCGCTCCGCGATCTCCGCTTCGTCATGCACGACCCGGGCGACGGCGCCCTGCGTCTCTTCCACGCCTCCATCACACGGTTCCTGACCAGTCCGGAAACCGACGCGGACGAAAACCGCTGGCTCTATTACGTTGACCCTGTGATCCACAACCAGCGCGTCGCGGACAGGATCCTGGACACCTACGGTGCCGACTGGACGAACTGCGAGGACGACTACGCCCTTGCCCATGTCCTCGGCCACCTGGTCTCGGCCCTGGACGCGGGTCTGGACGATGCCCGCGACGCGGACCGTACGGCCCTGGCCGCGTGCGCCGACTCCCTCGTGACCGTGATCGAGGACCCGGCGTACGCCGATGTCCGGGCCGTCCGGCTGGATCCCCTGGACCTGTTCGCCGACTGCCTCGCTGCCCACCGTGCGCTGACCGCGGCCGCCCCCGGCCTCGCCCCCCGGGTGGCCCGGGCGGTGGCCGCCCATGTGGCACGGGCCGAGGCGCGGGACACTCCCGGGCCGTTGGGCGCCGCCGCTCTGAACTCCGCGCTGGTCTACCGGACCGACGCGGACGCGTTCTACTCCGCGGTGCTGGCCTCCGTCATCGACCGCGGTTTCCTCTCTGCGCACATCCCCGGGCGCCGAGTGCCGCACGTACGCGCCGAGTTCCTCCGCACCCAGGCGGGCCGACTACGCCGCAACGGAGCAGTCACGGAGGCGGAGGCGCTGCTGGCACAGCTGGCCCGGGACGACACGGCGACGGCGGCACAGCGCTCCACCGACCTGTACGACCAGGGGTACGCCGCGTTTCTGCGCGGAGA
Source organism: Streptomyces sp. TLI_185 (assembly GCF_003814765.1). Classification (NCBI taxonomy): domain Bacteria; kingdom Bacillati; phylum Actinomycetota; class Actinomycetes; order Kitasatosporales; family Streptomycetaceae; genus Streptomyces; species Streptomyces sp. TLI_185. Next base: position 8,955,310 of record NZ_RKRB01000001.1, on the reverse strand, counting down.
GATCCGTCCGGCACACGATCTGATGGTCCGCAGCGCCGAGGCCGCACGGGAGGCCGGCAACGAGGTCTCGGCCTGGGTGTCGCGGAGCCTGGCCGCCCAGTTCGCCTACTACGAAAAACGGCTGTCCGCGGACGAGTACGAGCGCGAACTGAACGAGATGGACGCCTTCTTGAAGACCGTACCGCGCCCCGCCGGCTCGATGGCGGAGCGGTTCCTGATGAACTGCCATGCCCATCTCTTCGACCTCGCCGTGCTGGAGGGCAATCTGCAGCTGGCCGAGCGCGAGTGGCACGTCCTGGACACCGACCCCTGGCTGCGGCGCGCCCAGAACCCCATGTACCACCTGCGCTTCGACGCTCGCCTGGCGCTGTTGCGGGGTGAGGCGAGCCGGGCCTGCGATCACTACGAGGCGTTGTTGGGCACGGACGTGCTGCAGGCACAGGAGCCGCCGCCGGGCGAGGGCATGGCCCGCGACTTCTTCGACTACGGCCGCGCCCTGTCCGCCGCGGGCCGCACAGCAGACGCCGTACGCGCCTGGCGCCTGGCCACGAACACCCCCGACCATACGGCCGCCTGGTTGTGGAAGCCGCGGGCACAGCGACTGCTGGACGAGATGGAGTGAGCCGACTCCCCGCTGCTCCGCCTCTGCGGAGCGCCGTCGGTCGCGTCCTGGTTACGGTCGTATGGGAGCGGACGTTCGATCCGCGAGGCAATCGCAACTCAGAGGAAACGCCCCAAGGTATTCAGGGTCAACACACCGGTTGACGACGCACTCGGGGCAGGCGACTCCCTTGACCAGCGGACTGCTGCACCACCTCGAAGCTCAAGAACTGCTCGGCGGGCGGCTCGCCCCTATTCAGTCCCGCGGTCCAGGACACGGCGGGCCGCCTCCGCCTCTGCTGCCGGAGGTGACAGCTCGTCGAGGGTATCGAGCTCATCATCCGTTTCCAGTTCCCGTTCCCAGGCTGCCGCAAGGCGTTCTTGCTCCTGGCGCGTCTTGGCGCCGATGGCCTCGCGCTGCTCCGGGTCCAGGGCTGCCAGGAATCGTCCGACCGGATCCGTGCGCATTCGGTGCTCCTTGCCGCAAGAAGAGGTGCCGCCCCGCACCAGCATGGCTGAACGCTCCCCCGTTAGTCCCCCGACACCGCCGGGAAACACCCCGTTGGGCCTCTTGCCAGCCGGATCAGGAGCATCGTCGTAAGGGCAGTGGACTGATGGCGCGTCAGAGGTGGGGTCTGATCACGGCGACGCCCTGGTCGGTGGCCAGTGCCAGGTTCGGGCCGAGTGCCGCGAGTCCGTGGATCGCCAGGTCCACGGAGATGACGAGGCGTTCGGTCCAGGTTGCCGGGTCCCAGATCCGGACGGTGCGGTCGTTGCTGCCTGTGGCCAGGAGGGTGTGTCCGTCGGGCGCAGTGAACGCCGTGACCGCCTGGACGGCGTCGGAGTGGGCGGCCAGAGTCCGTACGGTCTCCTTGCCGCTGGCGGGGTCCCAGACGCGCACGGTGCGGTCCTCGCCACCCGTGACGAGCAACGTGCGCTCGTCCACCGATGCGAGAACCAGCATTGTTCGTACTGCACCTGCATGGCCCTGCAGGGGCGCTTGCTCCTCCCGTCCGGTGACGGGATCCCAGATACGCACGGTCCCGTCGTTGCCAGCGCTGGCGAGTAGGGGGCGTCCGTCCGACGCGGTGAAGGCGCTGACGGCGCGCACGGCGCCGGTATGCCCCAACAGCGGTGCCGAGATCTGTTGTCCGGTGACGGGGTCCCACAGGCGCACCGTGCGGTCGTCGCCGGTCACCAGGAGCGTTCCTCGGCCCGGTGCGGGGAATGCCGCGATCGCTCGCACCGCACCGGTGTGGCCCATGAGCGACAGTGCCCCGTGCCGCCTGGCCTCCAGGTCCCAGATCTCCACGAATGTATCGCCGCTGCAGACGGCCAGAAGGGTTTGCCCGTCCGGCCCGGTGAACGACGTGAGCGCCTTGACGCCGCTCCCGCGTCCGCGCAGGGGGGAGCCGATCTCCCGGCCCGTGGCCGCGTCCCAGATCCGAGCCGTGTCGTCGTCCCCTCCGGTGACGAGGAGTGTGCGTCCGTCGGACCCGGTGAACGCCACCACCGCGCCCACCTCTTGAGCGTGACTGCGCAGGGCCGGTGAGGCCTGTCGACTCGTGACCGGGTCCCAGATGCGGACGGTGCGGTCGTTGCTGCCTGTCGCGAGAAGGGTACGTCCGTCGGGCCCGGTGAACGCCGTGATCGCGCCGATCCACTTGCCGTGACCATGTCCGTAGAGAGGTGGTGCGGTCTCTCGTCCGGTGGACGGGTCCCAGAGCCGGATCGTCTCGTCGTCGCTGCAACTGGCCAGCAGCGGGCGCCCGTCAGGCCCGAGGAACGCGGTCAGCTCGCCGATCCAGTCGGTGTGTCCCTCGAGCGGTGGCAGCGTCTGGCGGCCGGTGGCCGGGTCCCAGATGCGGATCGTCTCGTCGTCGCCACCGCTGGCGAGCAGTACGTATCCTTCGGGCGTGGTGAACGCCACCAGCGTCTGGACGGCGCCGACGTGGCCTTCGAGAGGTGCGATCGTCTGGCGGCCGGTGGCCGGGTCCCAGATGCGGATCGTCTCGTCGTCGCCACCGCTCGCAAGCAGCATGAGTCCGTCGGGCGTGGTGAACGCCGTGAGGGCCTGGACCGCGCCGATGTGCCCGGACAGCGGCTGTGCGGTCTCCTGGCCCGTGGCGGGATCCCAGATGCGGACCGTGCAGTCGTCGCCGCCGGTGGCGAGGAGCGTGCGTCCGTCGGATCCGGCGAAGACGGTCACCGTCTGCACGGGGCCCTCGTGACCCACCAGGGGTGAGACGGCGGTCTGGTCCGCCGTGGCCGGGTTCCAGATGTGCACCGTGCCGCTGTCGGTGCCGGTGGCAAGCAGCGTGCGCCCGTCCTGAGTGGTGAAAGCCGCCACCGCCCGTAAGGGACCGGTGCCGCTGTCCAGAGGGGAAGTCGTCTGCTCGGCCGTGGCCGGATCCCACAGACACAACGTGCCGTCGTCGCCGGCGGAGGCCAGCAGCGTCCCCGCTTTCGGCGATGCAAAGGCCGTCACTGCCACGACCTCGCCCTGGTGTCCCTGCAGCGGGAGGTGGAGGGGCCGCCGCTGGAGCCGGGCCCAGGCCAGGGACCACGTTGCCTGCGGGTCGGGCGTCTGACGAGGAGGGGTGCTCTGGTCGGTGCAGCGCGCCGTGGCCAGCTCACGCAGGCCACGCCGGTCACCGGCCGACGCGTCGGCGAGCCGGTCGTACGCCGCGACCACGCCGGCGACGGCGGGCGGCAACGCGAAGCGGCCGAAGCCGGTGAGGTTGGCACCGCCGCGCACGGCCGTTGCGTCCAGCCGGTCCAGCAGACGGGGGCGGGCGGCCAGAACCTGCCAGGCCGCGAGGCCGCCGAGAGCAGCGTGATTGGCCAGGTGGTGACGCACGTAGGGATTCGGCACTTCGTCGGGGACCCGGGCATCGGCCTGACCGGCGAGCCGGGCGGCGATGCGCCGGTGGCGGTCGTCGCTGGCCGGCGGCGGCGTAGGCCGCGCGAAATGCTCGACGAAGGCGCGATGTGCGAGGCGATACACCGTCTGATCGGACTCGGTGGCGGCCATGAGGTAGGGGGCTCCGCCGTCGATGAGTCGGACGATGTCCTCACCGGTGATCGGCACTACGCCGTCACGGGGCATGAGCGCGGCGGCCGTAGTGGACCAGATGTCGTCCCGGTCGGGCAGTCCGAGGCCCTGTGAGAGTGCCAGAGCCTCCAGCAGGTGGCGATGGGCCGGGTTGACGGCGGTGAGACGCTGCACTGCACGGGCGAAGAGTCCCCTGTGGTCGCTGTCGAGGAGCGGCGCAGGGTCGTGCGCGAGGCCCTGATCGTGGAGGATCTCGTGGACGGCCAAGCGGGCGAAGAGGAACTCGCGGTCGACGCGGCCGAGGGCGTGGACCGTGCGTTCGATGTCTTCCTGGCCGGCCTCAAGTGCGCCGCGTCCGTGGGCCGTCTGCAGGCGGCGGCGGATGTAACGGGTCGTGGCCTCGCGGTCGCGCCTCACCACGAGCACTTTGTCGCAGGGGTGGTCGAAGCCCTCCGTGACCCCGAGAGCGTCGAGGAGATCCTCGTCATCGGGGGCGGGGAGGTCCGGGCCCTCCCGGGTGGAGCGACGGGTCCCGACGACGACCCGGGCCCCTGGTGTACGGGCCAGCGGGCGCAGCACCTCCTCAGCGATGACCAGGGGCAGATGGGCCTCGTCGAGGGCGTCCGCGAGCAGGGTGAACGTCTTGGCGTCCTCGCCCCGAGCTCTTCTGAGATGCCGGTTCGCCAGACGTCCCGTGAGCCAGGCCACCTGGGAGTCGAAGGGATTGTCGGCAGGCAGCGACTCGCCCACCGCAGAGGCGATGCGGTCGAGCAGGGCCTGGGGTGAGACACCCGTGAGATGGACGGCCAGGTCGAACGCGCCAGTAGGGCGGGGCGTTCCCGGCGGAAGGTCGGAGAGATGGCCCGCACGGGAGAGGGGTTCGGTCAGCTCAGGGCGGGTGTGGATCAGGACGTGCCCGAGCAGTGCCGACTTGCCGGAGCCGGCCGGGCCGGTGACCACGAGCAAACCTTCCCGTGTGGTGTCGAGCCAGGACAGGACGTCGTAGCGTTCGGTCTCTCTGCCCTCGAAGTACCAGGCCTGTTCGCCCAGTTCGCCACCCGCGGCCTTCTCGACGAAATGACGACGCTCGTCGGCGGTGAGCGCAGCGAGGGCTCTGTCGATCTCGGCCTCGGTGTCGAGCGGTGCCTGCATCCGGCCCACCACGGTCGGGTGGGTGCGCCTGAGCGCCGCCCGGCTGTGCGTCCGCGCATAGGCGACGGTGTCCCCCATGGCGCAGTTGATCTGCTCGGCCAGGGCATGGAGACCGATGGTGTCGTGCGTGCGGAAGGTCACGGTGAGCAGACGGTCGAGGATCTCGCGGAAAGAGCCGAGGGTCGTACTGCCGTCGTGCGAACTGGCGACGAGGATGAAGTCGCTGACGTCCGGGTCCAGGATCGCCTGGCTGCTCATCAGCTCGATGAAGCGGCGCGACTTGCAGGCGTCGACGACGACGGCGGCCCAACCGGGATCCTGCTGCGACTGTCTCTTCTTGAGGTGCTGCAGAATCTCCAGATGGGAGATGCCGTTCGTGTCGAGCGGCCGGGGACTCTTCGCGTGGGCGAGCAGGGCGTGGAAGGCGCCGTCGCTTGCGCCGTGTCCGATCCAGTACAGGACGGTGTCACACCTGGTGCGGTTGGCGGACCATGCGGCGAGGCGGTCGTGGACGACGTCGGGACCTCGGCCTTCCTGCGAAGTGTGCCAGGCGTCGGTCTCGGCGCCGAACGGAGTCAGCAGAGCGGCGACCGCCTCGACCTCCGGTTCCGTGGGCAGCGCGGGGTGGTTGTCGTAGTGGCCGATGTCCACGGGGAAGAACTGCAGCAGCCTGCCGACGTACCGGTCGTCGTCCTGGATGTCCTGTGGGGCCATGGGGTGTGCGGGTCTCAGATCGGTTTTGTGGGATCGAGGGCGAGGACGAGTTGGGTGAGGGGCGAGGTGCCGTCGGTGGTGACCCGTATCCGGTACAGGCCGGGGGCGGGCAAGGTGATGGAGGCGGCCACTCCGCCGTCGTGCCAGCCCAGGCGCCCGGTGCCGACGCGTCGGTCGGTCTCGGCGTCGTGGACCGAACAGGCGATGCCGGCATGGCTGTCCAGTTCTTCGCCGGGTGCGGGCCTCAGGTGCGCGAGCCAGGGCCGGCCCGCCTCCACGCAGTCGGGCAGGTCCAGGCCGATGCCGCCGACGCCGAGGGCGGGGCCGAGGTCCTGGTCGCGCTCGGTGAGGATCGCGCGGATATGGGCGAGGGCCACGCCGTCCTTGGCCAGGGCGCCGTGCTGCAACGGGAGCCACGTCACGCTCTCCCTTCCGGGGAGAGCGGCGGCGTCGCGGTAGACGGTGCCGTCGCCCGCCCGGTCCCGGCGGAGGGGAAGCCCCGTGGCCGGGTCGCGCGCCAGCTCGCCGTCGCCGTTGCGCTCGAAGGACTCGTACTGCTCGTACACCACCCCGCCTTCCAGACGCAGGCTCTGCGCAGTGGGCTGAGCAACTCCGACGAGCGCACGGTGTCCGGGCAGGACCGGTGCGCCGGGGGCGCGCATGCGCCGTTGGAAGTCCTGAGCCTGCGCGGCCAGTTCCTTGTCGCCGCCGAGTTCGGCGACGTCGGACGGGGAGAGCCGGAGTGCGTCCCCGCCCGCGTCGACGCACCGGTAGCCCGGCAGCAGGTCGTGTACGCCCGGCAGAGTCCTGGCCAGGGCCTGCATGCCGCGCCCGGGCAGGGCGGGCAGCGGGTCGGAGCGGTTGCCGCCCAGGATGACGGCGGCCTTGACCGAGCCGAGGAACGGTGTCCCGAGGGTGACGACACAGCGGGTGTCGGCGTCGAGATCGCTCCCATGGGCCGCGGCATCGGCGAACGCGGCACGGGTGACCAGGCCGCCCATGGAGTGGGCGACGAACACCAGGCGGGCCTCCCGTCCGTCGGGGTGCATTCGGCGCGCCCTGCGGTGGGCCTCGCTGTCGCGCCAGGCGACAAGGTGGCGGTGAGCAGCCTCGGCCAGCAGTGCGCCGTTGACCTCGACCGACAGCCGCCAGTCGTAGGCGAACGCCAGCACGGCAGCAGGGTCGGCCACGGCATCCCGTACGGTCTTCAGCAGGTGGTCGTAGGGTTCCAAGCCATGCAGGAAGGGCGCCCAGGCCGGAAACCGCAGCAGCCCGGCGGGCTCGACACGGCCGTAGCGCCCCGATCGCTCGCTCTCGTCCAACTGCAGCGGCCGCAGTGCCGCGCTGCGCCCCTGCCACGCCGACAGCAGCCAGCTCGGATCCTGCAGTCCCCATAAGAGCCGCCGGGCCCCCGTGGCTTCTCGTAACGCACTTCCCATGATTCCCGGCACCACGACCACCGCGTCATGTGTGATGTCCCGGGTGATCGGCGGCTGCCCCGTCCACGGCCTCGGCAGCGGCGCCGACGCGAGCTCTGAGCGATGCGTACCCCGAGGCGTCATATCAGGGACTGTAGCCAGCGCACACGGCAGGGGAGACGAAAACCCGAGTCTGGAAGCGTACTTGGTGCAGGTCGTCGTCAACGCCCCGTCCGTCGGCGTCGGTCGCAACTTCGTCGATCACGCCGAGAGGCTGCCCGGATCGCAGTGCTCGGGCCAATCCGGTCATGCCGCGGTGGTCCTCGTCCATGGTCCGGTTTCCGTGCTTCATGGAGACGTCGGGCACTGGCCCAGGTCGGCCCACCCGTCCTTCTGCTCGGCGAATTCCTGTGCCCACCGAGGCAGCGGCTCATCCGGCACCACCAGGTCATGACCGAGTTTCTGTCCCTGGTATGTCTCGAATGCGCCGTCTCCGGTCGTCTGGTGAACCAGCAGCCGGGCGGGGCCCGGGTTGGCGCCGGCACTGGGCCGGGTGCCCGCCACCGCGCGTAGACCGTCGATGTAGTAACCGTGGCTCATCCGGATCGAACCCCGGCTTCTGCCCTTGAGGTCACGGCCCAGCGGCCCCCAGCGCACTTCGTGCATGCTCGCCGAGTCGACCGGATCGTCGCTCTCGGGGAGTGCGGTGTACGTGACCGCCATGTCCACGCGGCCGTCGTGGTCGAGATCTCCGAACGCGGCCCGGAAGCCCTCCTCGGGTGATGCGTGGGCCTTCAGGCGCCCTTTCGCCGTGGTGACGATCGACCACACGGGCTGCCGGGCCCGCTTGTTGCCAGGCCCCTCGAACGTGACGACCGTGCGCCCGTCGCGGTCCTTGCTGTCGTACACCTCGTCCACCACGCCGTCGCCGTCCACGTCCGCGTACAGCGTCCGCCCGTCCGGCGAGGCACAGATCGGCTGTAGTTTGCCGGGGTGGCGCACGTGGGGGTCCGCGCTCGTCTCCTGGCCCGTGGGCCACGCGTACCAGCCCACCCCCACCGCTGCGATCACGGCGATCGAACCGACCCACAGCCATCTGCGACGCCGGGCTACCTGGGCGCCGGGCGCGTTCACGGACGTGTTCTTGCGCCCGGATATGTCGTCACCACGCATTTGAGGACCCTAGCGGCAGGAGGGCTGCAGCAGGCTGATGCCGTGGGCGGCGAGGAAACGGTCGAGGCCGGTCGCGATGCGGGCGCCGGCCGCCAGGATCAGCACGCCCCGCCTGTCGGCCGCCAGGTGCGGCTCCCGCAGTCGGAAGTATTCGTCTGGCCGTACAGCGGTCGGCTGGCCTGCCTGGCGACGCCGCCATCAGGCCTGATCAAGGCCAGCCACTGCCTGGTGACAAGCGCGGCACCAGCCGTGAAATCACGATCTACAGCGGAATCATCGTTCGTCCGCAACCCGTACGACCGCCAGCGTGATGTTGTCGGGCCCGCCCGCAGCAATCGCGGCCTTCCACAGCTCGAAGGCCGCCCGGCCGTCGTTGTGGTCCCTCAGCAGCTCCTCGATGACGTTCGGCGTCAGCGGGTCGGTCAGGCCGTCCGTGCAGACGAGGTAGCGGTCGCCGGGTGAGAGGGGCGCCGACGTCACATGGGGGCTGATGGCCCGGTAGCCCGGGCTGCCGCCCAGGCACTGGGTGACCAGGGACGTGGTGCGCTGCCCGGGGGCGAGCGGTGGGCTGTCGTCCACGCTCACCTGGCGCAGGCCGTCGCGGGAGGCGGCGAGGACCCGGCTGTCGCCGACGTTGAAGATCAGCAGCGAGCCGGGCCGTACGACGATACCGGCCACCGTCGTTCCCATGGCGGTGAGCTCGCTGCCCTCTGCCGCGGCCTGGTACACGGCACGGTTGCAGGCGTTCAGCACGGCCCGCACGGTTTCCTCGTCGTCCAGGGCAGGGCCGATCGACGCAATCCGGCGGGCGACCAGGGCGCTGGCCACGTCACCGCCGGGATGCCCGCCGAGACCGTCGGCGACCGCGACGACCAGGGGCGTCCCGAGCGGGAAGACCAGGGTCTGCGGGCTCTCGGTCACGGTGGCGCACAGGGTCCACGGCCCGACGACGAGGCTGTCCTCGTTCCGCTCGCGCAGCAGCCCGGGATGGCTCACCGCACTCACCGCGACGTACTGCATGGAGCGCCACCACCGCCTTCCCGCGTCGGACGCACCAGGGGATGCCAGGACATACCACTGGAGGACGCACCCCCGCTGCAAGTCTAGGAGCGGCTCGTCGTTTCTGCTGGTCAGCAGCCCTCTCCAGGCGTCAGCCGCTCACGCCCCCAGGTAACGCAGCACCGCCAGCACCCGACGGTTCATGTCCTGAGAGGCCGCAGCCGTCGTGCAGGTCCCGCTCCAGTCGGCGCAGCAGGGCCGCGCATGGTGGTGGATTTCCCGGACCCGTTGGGGCCGAGGAAGCCGGTGACGGCGCCCGGCCGGACATCGAAGCCGAGGTCGTCGACGGCGAGGGTGGACCCGTGGCGTTTGCTGAGACCGCGCGCTTCGATCACGGCTGCTCCCTGGTGGCGGCTGTACTCGTGCCGTCGAAGCCAGGCGCGCGCCGCGACGCCCGGAACGCGGTTGACCTCCGTGTTCACCTGGGGATTTCCCCCAGCCTGAGCTTCAGCGCGTCGCGGCGGCCGCCTCCACGATCACGTCGGCGACCCGTGCGGGCTGCTCGACCAGTACGGCGTGCCCGGCGTCGGGCACGGTGACCATCCGGACCTGCGGGCAGGCCGTAAGGCCCCGCCGCTCGACGTCGGTCAGGCCGATCTCGTCGTGGTCGCCGCGCACCACCCAGGCCGGGACGGCGGCCTCGCACAGCCGTGGGACCAGTGCCGGATACCGGTCCAGGTATTCGTAGTAGCGCCGCACGATGCGGCGGCAGGTGGCCGGGTCGTTGTCGGCCATGTCCGCCGCCAGCGCCTCGGCGCGGTGTGCGGGCATTTCGCGTTTCATGGCCTTGGGCAGCATCTTCAGCATGCCGGTCCAGGCCGCGATGCCGAGCCCGGGCACCCGCCCGAGGGTGTTCATCACCCCCAGGAACTTCGCCTCGTCGCCGCGCGAGAAGGTGGGCGACAGCAGCACCAGCGGTCCGTGGAACAGGCCGGCCGCCGCCATCTCGATCACGACGTTCGCTCCGAGGCTGTGCCCGACGGCCACGTCGCAGCCCGATTCGGCGGCGAGGTCCGCCATCAGCCGGGCGTAGTGCTCCATGCTCACGTCCTCGGGCGCCGTGGTCCCGCCGAATCCGGGCATCGTGGCCGCGACCAGCCCCAGTTCCGCCAGCGCCGGTTCGGCCATCACATCGGCGTAGAACTCGGTCGAGCACAGCCCGCCCGGAATCATCAGCACCCGGTGCGGTGCCTGCTCCGGCCCCGCACGGCGGACATCCCACCGCTCGCTCATACTCCGAGCCTGACGCCAGACGCCGGCCCCCGCATCCGCTGCGGGGGCCGGCGTCCGTCCTCCTGCCCCGTCACGGGGGTACGGCCGCTGGTCAGTGGGCGGTGACCAGCTCCTGGCCGGTGCTGCTCGGGGTGCCGGGCTTCGGGCTGCGCAGTGCCGCGATGCCGATGAAGACCATGGACGACAGGCCGGCCAGCGCGACGGCGGTGAAGCCGAAGTCGCCGTTGCCCGCGGCGAGCAGCTGGCCGCCCAGCCACGGCCCGAAGACGGCGCCCAAGCGGCCCATGCCGGAGGTCCAGCCGACGGCGGTGGCGCGGTTGTCCGGGGTGGAACGGATCGAGACCGTCGCATAGATCATCGTCTGGGCGCTGTTGAGGAAGACGCCAGTGAGGAATTGCGCCGGGGCGACAGGGCCGTCAGGCCACCGGCGGCGTCCCGTGCGTGTGGAACGACTCGATGGTCTTCAGGCCCCAGGCCTGCCCCTTCTTCCGCTCCTCCTCGGTCCAGGTGATCAGCGGCCAGTCGGGCGCGAGCACGAGGCGGGTGAGCGGGTTGCACAGCTCGATGCGGTTGCCGCCCGGCTCGTAGACGTAGAGGAAGAACGTCTGCTGGATGGCGTGCTTGTGCGGGCCCGTCTCGATGAACACGCCCGTGTCGATGGCGAGATCGGCGGCGCGCAGGATGTCCTCGCGGGTGTCGGTCGCAAAGGCGATGTGGTGCAGCCGCCCGGTCGAACCGGTCCAGTCCTCGGTGTAGACGACGTCGTACGACTTGTTCGTGTACGTCAGCCAGCGCGCCGCGATCCGGCCGGAGTCGAGCCGGATCTGCTCGGTCGGCCGCGCCCCCAGTACGTGTTCCTGGAACTCGGCGCTCGCGAGCACGTCGGCCGCGAGGAAGTTGATGTGGTCCAGTCGCCGCACACCGACACCCCGGTTGGGCTTGGCCTGCGGCTGGTTCTTCAGCGCGGGCCTGAGCTCCTCGGGCGCCCGGTAGTGCTCGCTCTCCCAGTAGAGGGCGTGCTCGTGCCCGTCGGGGTCGGTCGTCAGGTACAGCTTGCCGAGGCCGGGTTCGTCCTCGACCCACTTGCCGGAGCCGCCCGCCTCCTCGATCGCCTTGATACGGCGGTGCAGCGCCTCCTCGCTGGAGGTGCGCAGGGCGAGCCGGCCGAGGCCGGGCTGTTCGCGGGCGGTGAGGACGAGGCTGTGGTGCTCGTAGTCGTCGAAGGTCCGCAGATAGACCGTGTCGGCATCCTGCCCGTTGACGGTGAGGCCAAGGTAGTCGGTGAAGAAGGCGACGCTGGCGTCCAGGTCGGGGGTGAAGAGCTGGGCGTGGCCGATATGGGCGATGTCGCCGAGCGGCGGGGTCATCGGTGACCTCCTCGGGGGTGCGGGGGGATGGGTGCCGTCTCGGCGGGCCGCGGGAAGACGGTGCCGTCGAAGATCTTGCGGGCCGTACGGACCACGGCTGTCCGGCGGGCGGCGGGCAGGCCGTCGGGAGTGGTGGCCAGGCTGCTTTCGATGTCCAGGAATCCGGTGGGGTGTTCGATACGGATACGGTCGCTGCCGGCATCGAGCCGTGCGAGTTCCGCGGCCACTGCGCCCTCGATCCGCAGGCCGGCGGCCACACTGGCCGCGCCGAGCACACCGATCGACGTATGGCAGCGCACCGGGATGAAGGTGCGGGTGGAGATCGCGCCATCGCCGCGGGGCGGTGCGAGCAGGGTGAGCTTGGGCACGGTGGTGTCGGAGACGTCGCCGAGGCCCATCAGCCGGCCTGCTTCCAGGCGGATTTCACGCAGCCGGTCGGCGAGCGCTAGGTCCTTCTCCAGGTCCTTGGGCGACTCGTAGCCGGTGACCTTGAGGGACGAGGCGGCGATGAGCACCGTCGGCATGCCGTTGTCCACGCACGTCACGGGTGTGCCGTCGAGGTCGTCCCGGACCTTGCCGGTGGGCAGCAACTTCCCTGCCCCGGCCGGGAATTCGATGACCACGGGTGCGGCCGTCCCCGGCACGCCCGAGATCTCGGCGTCTCCCGTGTAGTCGACGCGACCGCCGGGGGTCGGGAAGGTCGCCGTGGCGAAGTCGCCGGTGTTGACCATGCGGATGCGGACGGAGGTCTCCTCCTCGCCCGCCGTCACCAGACCGCGTTCGACGGCGAACGGCCCGATGCCGGCGAGAATGTTCCCGCAGTTCTGACGGTCACTCACTTCTGCTCGGTCGACGGCGACTTGGAGGAAGAGGTAGTCGATGTCGGCGCGCGGATCGGCCGAGACGGACACCACGGCCACCTTGCTGGTGAGCGGGTGGGCCCCGCCGAGCCCGTCGATCTGCCGCTCGTCGGGGCTGCCCATGATGCGCAGCAACAGCGCGTCACGCAGGGCCGGTTCGGCGGGGAGGTCGTCGGCGAGGAAGTAGGCGCCCTTGGAGGTGCCGCCCCGCATCAGCAGACAGCGGACCTCCTCGGGCCGACCGGTCACGGCCGCTCCCCCGCGTACTCCTCGTACGTCCGGTACTCGACACCGAGGCGTTTGAGGGTGTCCCTCAACCCGTAGCGGTCCAGGCCGAGTTGGCCGTCGAGGAAGGCGGCGCGGGTGGCCGCCTCCTTGGCCTCGCGGGCCTCCGCCTTCTCCGCCGTCTCGCGGGCGCGTTCACGGGGTACGACCACGACGCCGTCGTCGTCGGCGAGGATCACGTCGCCGGGGCGGATCACCTGGCCGTCGATGGCGATCGGCACATTGACGCTGCCGCCGGTGGCCTTGACGGTGCCCTGCGAGGACACGGCCCGGGACCAGGCGGCGAAGCCCATGTCCCGCAGCTCCTGGGTGTCGCGGATCCCCGTACTGAGGACGACACCCCGCACGCCGCGCTGCTTCAGGGCGGTCGCGAACAGCTCGCCGAACAAACCGTCCGTGCAGGGCGAGGTGGTGGTGACGACCAGGATGTCGCCCTGGCCGCACTGCTCGACGGCGGCATGGATCATGAGGTTGTCGCCGGGCCAGCCGATCACGGTGACGGCCGTACCCGCGACTCGTACACCCTGCTGGACGGGTCGGATGTCCGGGCCCAGCAGGCCGGTTCGGCCCATCGCCTCGCTGACGGTCGCCACACCGAAGCCGGCCAGTGCCTCGACATCCTTCGCGTCGGCCTTCGGCGGGTTGGTGACGATCACGCCGCTCATGCCAGCTCCTTCGCGATCTGCGGGAACGGCCGCATGTACGCCTCGGCCATGGTGTTGTGCGCGAGGCCCAGGTTCGGGCCGGCGTTCCGTTTGAGCTGGACGCCGCGGCGGACGGCGAGGTCCGTGTAGTACGCCCACAGGTGCTGCTGGGCGGCCAGGCACTCCATGGCCTTGCGCTTGGTGTCCCACACCTCGGTGATGTCGAGGAGGACCTCGGGCCTGAAGCCGCTCATCTCGGGCTGGTGCGGCTCGAAGTAGAAGACGGGCGGGGCACCGATGATGTCGCCCTCGCCCGGGTAGCCGATGGCCTGGGCGAGGATGCGGGCCTGAAGCGCCATGCGGTTGGCCGCGGGGTGGTCGCCGTTGTAGGGGTCCTCGACCGGGTGGGTGAGCACCACGTCCGGCTGGGTCTCGCGGTAGACGGCGACGAGCTGGTCGGTCAGCTCGGCGGTGGGGATGAGCGGGTAGTCACCGGCGTCGAAGAAGCGGACCTCGGCGCCGAGAGTGGTGGCGGCGCGCTCGGCCTCGTCCCGCCGTATCGCCTTGATCTCGTCGAGCTTCCCGCCCTCGCGCCATGCCTTGGCGGACTCGCCGCGCTCGCCGAAGGTCAGACAGGCGATGGTGACCTTCTCCCCGCGGACGGCGGCCAGGGCGATGGCGCCGCCCGCCCGCCACACGAAGTCCCCGGCATGCGCCGTGACGACGAGGGTGGACCGTGGGGAGGCGGGCGCGTTGGCCTGGGTCATGCTGGCATCTCCCAATGTTCTGGGCGGCTCACCTCCGGGGTGCTCCAGCCGGTGTCGAGGCTGCGACCGTGCTCAGCCCTTCGGGCCTCCGCGCGCTCGCAGCCTCGACACCGGCACACCCCTTAGGCTCGCTCGCCTTGGTGACAGGTGGGCGCCCGCCCTGTCAGCGGCTCTCGGCCGCGCGGCTGTCAGTCGCGCAGCGCCTCGATCACGCTGGTGAGGTGGGCGCGGACGGCCGTCTCGGCCGCCTGCGGGTCCCTGGCTCCGATCGCCTCGATCATCGCCAGGTGCTCGTTCAGGGAGTGCTGCGGACGCCCCGGCCGCAGCGCCAACTGGAAGCGGTGTCGCACCAGTTGGGCGTTGAGCCGCTCCAGCAGGTCCACGGCCGTCTGTTGGCCGGAGAACTCGCGCACCTTGGCGTGCAGCTCCTGGTTGAGCTCGGAGTAGGTCACCGGCTCACCGTCGGCCACGGCCTTGGTCATCGCCGTGCCCAGCTCCGTCAGCTCGGCGAGCTGCTCGTCACTGGCGGCGACGGCGGTCTTCGCCGCGCACAGCCCTTCCAGGACCATCCGGCACTCGGTGATGGCGACCGCTTCCTCCACGGTCACCACCCGCACCCGCGAGCCGCGGTTGCGGATCCGCTCGACGAGGCCCTGGGCCTCCAGATCGATGAGTGCCGCGCGGATGCTCGCCCGTGTCACACCGAACTGCTCGGCGAGTTCGTTCTCCACCAGCCGCTGAGCCGGTGCCATCTCGCCATGCAGGATCGCCTGCCGCAGCTGCGCGAGCGCATGCTGTTTGGCCTGCTCTCCGGTGCTCGGACGGGCTTCTTTCGGCATCGCTGCCCTCCCTGAGTGAGCGCCTGTCGAACCTAAATCTAGCCAGACAAGATTGTCAACAATTTTGTCCGCCACATTGCGGGCATGCTTCGACACCTCCTGCCGCGAGAGAAGCGGGAGGCCCAGGGGTACGTCAGAGCCGGTCAGACGGCCGCAGGCCCCGGCAGCGGATCCTCGGCGTGGGCGACGAAGTCGTGCACCAACCGGCGAAAGAGCGCGGCAAGCTGCTCCAGGTCCTCCCCCGACCAGTCGGCCAGGGCCATCTGCAGCCCGCGGCGGTTCACCTCGCGGATGCGGTCGACCGTCGCCAGGCCGAGGTCGGTGATCTGGACCCGCTGGGCCCGCCGGTCGTCCGGGTCGGCGATCCGCACCACATGGCCGCCCTGCTCCAACTGCCGCAGCTGCCGGGTGACATGCGAGGCCTCCACGGACAGCCGCACCGCCAGCACTCCGGGGCGCATCGGCTCGCTCTCGGCGATGTGCCGCAAGATGGCGACGGCGGCCCGGTCGAGCGTCAGTCCCGCCATGGCCATCAGGCGCTCGTGCTGCCGCGCCCGGCCGGCCAGGTAGGTGACGCACGTGAGCGCCCGCTCGATGTCGTTCACGTTCGCCGGGACCGACGCTGAGGCGGATCGCTGCACTGGCATGCGCCGAGGGTAAATCTAATTGCCTGACTTAAGCAATATGAAGGTGGTTGCTTGACTTAAGTAATGTGACAATGCTTGCCTGAGTCAAGCACGCCAGTGGGACACAGACCGGGGCCGCACCGAGCGGATGCGGCCCCAGCGCGCCGGCTCCGTGGGGACGGGGAACGGCGCAGTCATCGGGTCCGGCCGTCGGCACACTCCCCCGGCCGGCGCCGGGCCCGGTGACACCTCACGGCTCCGCCCACCGACACCCCTCACTCACCTCACCCCGCCCCCGGAAAGCGAGTCTGCCGATGACCACCATGAAGTCCGTCAGGACCGGCGCCCAGAACCACATCGACCTGGTCGACGTCGAGCGTCCCGCGCCGGGGCCGAAGGACGTGCTGGTCAGGATCCGCGCCTGCGGCATCTGCGGCACCGACACCTTCTTCCTGCATCTCGGCGGCATGCCCGCCGGTGCCGACGGGTCGATGCGCTCCATCCCGCTGGGCCACGAACCGGCCGGCGAGATCGTCGAAGTGGGCGCCGAGGTCACCGAGCTGAAGGTCGGCGACCGTGTGGTGGTCAATCCGCAGGGCGTGCCCTCCGGGATCATCGGCTGCGGCGGCGAGCACGGCGCGATGAGCGAGTACCTGCTGCTGGAGAACGCCGAGATCGGCAGGACGGTCGCCGTCTTCCCCGACACCGTGCCCTTCGACGTCGCCTCGCTGAACGAGCCGATGGCGGTCGCCCGGCACTGCGTCAACCGCTCCGAGGCCAAGCCTGCCGACAAGGTCGTCGTCTTCGGCGCAGGCCCCATCGGGCTGGGCGCCACAATCTGGCTGAAGCTGCGGGGCGTGGAGCACGTGGTCGTCGCCGACGTCATCCCCGAGCGGCTGGAGACGGCGCTCGCGGTCGGTGCGGACGCCGTCATCAACTCCGCCACCGAGGACGTCACCGCCCGGCTGACCGAGCTGCACGGCGCTGCCGCGAACGCGCTCGGGCAGCCCCGCACAGGCACAGACATCTACATCGATGCCGCCGGGGTCGCGGCCGTTTTCAACGCCACGGTGGATGCCGCCAAGTGGGGCGCCAAGCTGGTGATGGTCGCCGTGCAGAAGAAGGGTGCGGACATCGATCTCGGCGGGATGCTGCGCAGTGAGCTGACGCTGGTCGCCTCGCAGGGGTATCCGACGGAGATCTTCGAGGTGACGCCGGAGATCGTGGAGCACCATGAGCGGTTTGCGAAGCTGATCAGCCATCGTGTGCCGTTTCTTGAGGCGGAGCGGGCCTTTGAGCTGGCGATGACGCCGGGGGCGGCGGAGAAGGTCGTTGTCACCTTCGAGGCGTAGTCGCTCCGCGGGGGCGCGACGGATCGTTCTTTGGCTGCGGCGCCGTCGTGGTTGATCGCGCAGTTCCCCGCGCCCCTTCAGGGGCGCGGCTGGCCATTACCCGTGGCGGCACACCCGGCCCCGCACCACCGTGATCGTGACCCTGGCGAGCGCCGCGGTCACCTCCACACTCGGCCGTCTCCTCACAGGAGCGTGCCGAGCATGCCGAGCAGACCCGGGAGGAGGAGACTCGGCGCCGGGTCCCGGGGCTCGTCCACTCCCGGGCCCGGCTGGCGGTGACGGTCGCCAACGCGGGCGCCCAGTGCCGGTGTCGTCTGCTCCCCCGGGCGGCGGTTACGGCGTCATGGGCATGCGGGAACGGGCACGTTCGGTCAGCGGTCGCTGCCATGCGGGGCCGCGGGCCCGGGGCGGTTTCGAGGTGGTCACCGAGCTGCCGCTCGAAGCGCAGCAGCGGGAGGAGACCGCGGCCCGCTGAACCGCCCTCCCCGCGTGGGCCTCGTCACATGGGCCGGCCCTCCGGAGTCGTTCACTTGCTTAACTCAATCAATCCCTCTTATGCTTGCGTAAGTCAAGCAATAAGCCCTTGCTGGAGGCCCCGCCATGTCCGAAGCGCTCGCCCGACCCGCCGCCGCGGGGGCATACGCCCCGCACAGGCCGAACGCCGTGGTGGCGGTGCTGGCCCTGGCCGGAATCGTCGTCTCGCTGATGCAGACCCTGGTCATCCCGATCGTCCCGGAGCTGCCGACCCTGCTGCACGCCTCGGCCTCCAACACCGCCTGGGCCGTCACCGCCACCCTCCTGGCGGCCGCGGTGGCCACCCCGGTCGTGGGCCGCCTCGGCGACATGGTCGGCAAGCGGCGGATGCTGCTGGTCAGCATCGTGCTGCTGGTCTCCGGTTCGGTGGTCTGCGCACTGGCCGACTCGCTCGTCCCGATGATCGTCGGTCGTACGCTGCAGGGCCTCGCCGCCGCCGTGGTGCCGCTGGGCATCAGCATCATGCGGGACGCACTGCCCGCCGAGCGGCTGGCGGGTTCCACCGCGCTGATGAGTGCCTCTCTGGGTGTGGGCGGAGCGTTGGGTCTGCCGGCGGCCGCGTTCATCGCCGACAAGTGGGACTGGCACATCCTGTTCTGGACCTCGGGCGCCCTGGGTGCCGTCGCCTTCCTGCTGGTGCTGCTGATCGTGCCCGAGTCCAAGGTGCGCACCGGTGGCCGCTTCGACCTGGTCGGCTCGCTCGGTCTGTCCGCCGGTCTGGTCTCCCTGCTGCTGGCCGTGTCCAAGGGCGCTGACTGGGGCTGGACCAGTGGCACGACCCTCGGCCTGGGCACCGCCGCCGTCGTGATCCTGCCGGCCTGGGGCTGGTGGGAGCTCAAGGCCAAGCAGCCGCTCGTCGATCTGCGTACGACCGCCAAGCCGCAGGTGCTGTTCACCAACCTGGCTTCGGTCGCCCTCGGGTTCTCGATGTTCGCGATGTCCCTGGTGCTTCCGCAGCTGCTGCAGCTGCCGACCCAGACCGGCTACGGGCTGGGCAAGTCGATGCTGACGGTCGGTCTGGTGCTCGCCCCGCAGGGCCTGGTCATGATGGTCATGTCCGCCGCGTCCGCGAAACTCACCCAGGCCAAGGGCCCGAAGGTCACGCTGATGATCGGCGCATTGATCGTGTCCGCCGGCTACGGCCTGAACATCCTCCTGATGTCCGAGGTCTGGCACCTCGTCCTGGTCTCCTGCATCATCGGCGCCGGTATCGGCTTCACCTACGGCGCGCTGCCCGCCCTGATCATGGGCGCGGTCGACCCGTCCCAGACCGGTGCGGCCAACAGCCTCAACACGCTGATGCGGTCCCTGGGTACGTCGTTCGCCAGCGCCCTGGCCGGCGTCATCCTGGCCCAGCTGACCACCGACTTCGGCGGTCACGCCCTGCCCTCGGAGAACGGCTTCAAGGTCGTCATGGCGATCGGTGCCGGAGCCGCCCTGCTCGCCTTCCTGGTCGCCTCCTTCATTCCGCGCCGGCAGCCGGCGGCGCAGGCCCCGAAGGGCGCGCCCGAGCAGGTGGAGGCCGCAGCCGGGCAGGCATGAGGCCCGGCCGTCCGGCGGATGCCGTCGTCCCGCTCCCGCGGGCGGCGGCCCTTCCGCGTCAGGCGGCGGGGAACACCGGTGCCGCGCCCTCGTACGCCGCCCGCAGCACGGCGAGCGCCCCGTCGACCGTGACCTCGCGGGGATTGGCGTAGGCCTGGCCCGCGGTCTGCGCGGCCGCCACCGCCAAGTCGCCTTCCTTCAGGCCGAGTTCGGCAAGGGAGCGGGGTGCGCCGAGGCGTCCGGCCAGCTCCCGCAGGGCGTGCGGGGCGTCGTCCGCGTCGAGGGCTCGGGCGACGGCGGCCGCCGCGTCCGGGGCCGCGGACGCGTTGTACGCCAGGGCGTACGGCAGGACCACGGTGTGGGTCTCGGCGTGGGGCAGGCCGAAGGTGCCGCCGAGGACGTGGCACAGCTTGTGGTGCAGGCCCATGGTGGTGGCGCCGAGGCAGGAGCCGCACAGCCACGCGCCGTACAGGGCACGGCCGCGGGCCTCCAGGGCTTCCGGGTCGGCGGCCACCTCGGGCAGGGCGTCCGCCATGGCCCGTACGCCCTCCTGGGCCATCAGCGCGATCAGGGGCGAGGTGTCGGGGGCGTACAGCGCCTCGACGGCGTGGGCGATGGCGTTGATCCCGCTGGTGACGGAGAGCGGCACGGGCAGGGAGAGGGTGAGTTCGGGGTCGTAGACGACGCTGCGCGGCAGGACTGCGGGGTCGCGGCCGGTGCGTTTGGCGCCGTGTTCGGTCAGGCCCCAGACCGGGGTCATCTCCGAACCGGAGTAGGTGGAGGGCACGGCGATCAGCGGCAGGCCGGTACGCAGGGCGATCGCCTTGCCGAGGCCGATCGAGGAGCCGCCGCCGACGGCCACACAGCCGTCCGCACCCGCCGCCCGGGCCGCCTCGACGCCCCGGTCGGCGACCTCGACGGGCACATGCATCCGGGCACCGTCGTGCAGGCCCGCGCAGGCGGGGCCCAGCGAATCGGCGACCGCGCGTGCCGTCTGTGCGCCGTGGCTGCCGCACACCACCAGCAGTCGGCGCAGGCCGAGCGCCGCGGCCTCGCCGGCGGTCGCGGTAGTGGCGGCCCCGGGCCGGAAGACGACCCGCACGGGCCGGGACTCGTAGGAGAAGTCGAGGCGGTGCTTCACGAATGCTCCAGTACGAGGTCGAAGCGGGCGTGGCGGAACGGGTTCGGGACGCCGAACTCCCGCGCCAGGGAGGAGTCATCCGTTCGGGTGAACTCCTGGACCAGGCTCGGCTTGACGGCGAACACCGCGTCCGAGTCGAGGTAGTCGCTGCCCGCGACGAAGATGTGCGTGGTCACCGGTGCATGATCTTCGGCCGAGGCGATGAAATGGATGTGTGCGGGCCGGTAGGGGTGGCGGGCGGTCGCGCGCAGCAGGTCGCCGACCGGGCCGTCGGTGGGGATCGGGTACGGGCTGGGAACGCAGGTACGGAACCAGAAGCGGCCCTCCTCGTCCGCGGTGAACAGCCCGCGCCCGTTGCCCGGAGGCTGTACGTCCGGGCGCTGGACGTCGTAGAAGCCGTTTCCGTCGGCCTGCCAGACGTCGACGACCGCGCCCGGCAGCGGAGTTCCGTCCCGGGACAGAACACGGCCGCTGACCACGCACGGCTCGCCGCCGCCCACCAGGTCGATGTCGGCGCCGAGTTCGCGTGCCGGGGACTCGGTCATGTGGAAGGGGCCGAGGACCGTCGACTCGGTGGCTCCGGCGGCGCGGTCGCCGTTGATGGTCTCGACGAGCATCGACAGGCCGAGGACGTCCGACAGGAGGATGAACTCCTGCCGGGTGTCCGTGCACGTCTGCCCGGTCGCCGTGAGGAAGCCGATGGCCCGCTCCCACTCCTGCTGCGTCAGCCGGGTCTCGCGGGCGAAGGCGTGGAGGTGGCGGATCAGGCCGGTCAGCAGTTCTCGCAGGCGCGGGTCGGTGGTGGCGTGCAGACTTCGTACCGCCTCGTCCGTGACCGCCGTGTCGGTGGCGTCGGTGGTCATGTCGGCTCCCTTCACCGGTGCGCGGGTCAGCCGAACCAGACGACGAGCCGTACGTCCTCGTCGCCGTACCTGGCCGCCAGGTCCCGCATGGCGCTCCATACCTGTGCCCAGCATCCCTCGTCCGGCGGGGCGAGCATCCGCGCCGTGAGGATCACGGGGCGGTGCGCCACGTCGTCCAGGCGCACCTCGGCGCCTGGCGGCCACTCCGGCGGGGCCAGAAGCAGGTTTCCGCCGAACGTGTCGGCGGCCGCCGCGCGCAGGCCCGGAGTCACCCGCACGAGTTCGTCACCGTCCGGCAGGGTCCGCACCGCCCAGTTCCAGGCCGGGCCGTGGGCGAGCGGGGCGTCCCAGTCGACCGCCTCGACCTCGGCCCAGGTGGCATAGGTGTGGTCGTGCTGGAAGTCCCCGATGGCCGACTCCCGTACCGGATCGGAGATCCCGTCCGGCAGGCCGCGGCCGGCGAAGAGCGGACGTTCCACGTCCCCTGCCCCGCGAACGCCGAAGAGACACTCCCAGGCGACGTAGTCCCGGGGCGGCTGGAAGTCCAGCAGATCGGCCGTGAACCGCCAGTGCCCGTCGGGCGAGCGGCTTTCGATGACACCGTCGATGTCCGTACCCACGAGGGATGACCATACGACAGTCCGGGCGCCAATCGGCCCCCGGACGCCGTTACTTGATGATGGCGTTCGCGACGACCACGACGACGCCGAGCAGCGCGTCGACCACTCCGGTGCCCACGGCGACGGCCCAGGAGCGTCCCGACCCTCGTGCCGTCACCAGCCCCAGGCCGAACAGCAGTCCGATGTTCAGCGTGAACGCCGGATCCTCCACCCCGTCCGCCGGCCACCAGCCCCAGCCCGCCCCCGCGAGGATCGCCACGGTCGGCAGCACCGCCGTGACCAGGGGCCACTCGTCGGCGAGGGCGCGCAGGGCGTCCCAGCGGCGGTGCGGTGCGCGCTCGGCGATGTAGTGGGCGTAGCCGTGGGCGAGGGCGGAGGCGAGCGCGGTCACCAGCAGCCAGATGGCGTCGTAGCGGCGGCTGACGCGGGAGCTGTGGCCGTACTGGCTGAGCGCCGCGACCATCGAGCAGGCCAGTACGGCGCCGTAGACCCCGCCGAAGAGGACGGCCTCGCGGGTGTCGTGCTGTCGTCGCTCGGGGACGGCGGTCGTTGTCTGCGCCATACACTCCACGATCGCCCGGCACCCGCCCGGCCGCCAGTCGCGACCCGACGAAGTGTCCTCCCACCTGGGGCGATGGCGCACACAGTGTCCATGCACGGCCCACGGACGGTCTCGCTAGGGTCGGCCCATGACGCACAGCTTCGTTGTTCACATCCCCGACGCCGAGCTCGAGCCCGAGCCCCTCGACCCGGAGCAGATCGTCTCCGGGACGCCGGAGGTGACCGGGAAGGTGGTGTGGGAGTCGGCGGACGGCCGTCAGGTCCGCGGGATCTGGCAGATCACGCCGGGCGTCGTCACCGACACGGAGGCGGACGAGCTGTTCGTGGTGATCAGCGGGTCGGCGACCATCGAGGTCCAGGCCCTGTCGTCGAACTCCCGTCGTCCGCCCGGAGGGCGGGCCTGGCGGCGTCTGGTGCGTGCGATCGCAAGGCGCCGGAGCGCCCTCGTGGCGGAGCCACGTGGGCGTTTCGGCAACGCGGCGAGCGTGCGTGCCAGACGCCGCCAGGCAGGCGGGAGTTCGACGACAGGGCCTGGGGGCGGGCCGACACTGACGGTGGGGCCCGGGGA
Organism: Streptomyces sp. TLI_185; assembly: GCF_003814765.1. Classification (NCBI taxonomy): domain Bacteria; kingdom Bacillati; phylum Actinomycetota; class Actinomycetes; order Kitasatosporales; family Streptomycetaceae; genus Streptomyces; species Streptomyces sp. TLI_185. Next base: position 8,932,337 of record NZ_RKRB01000001.1, on the reverse strand, counting down.
CATGGCCGTCCTGCGTGCGGGCGACCGTACGACGTGGACGGTGCACGAGACGCTGCGGAAGGCGTACGCCATCAGTCTGTGAGCGGTGCCGCCGTGGTGCCGCGGATCTCCAACGTCGGTGCCGTCAGGTGGAGTCGGCCCGCTCCCCCGGCGTGTTCGAAGCGGTCCAGGAGGCAGCGGGCGGCGCGGCGGCCGACCTCGTGGCTGCCGTTGTCGACCGTGGTCAGCCAGACGTGGCGCAGCCGGGCGATGCTCGTGTTGTCGTAGCCGACCACGGACACGTCCTGTGGGACGCGCAGTCCGAGCTCCTCGGCCGCCGAGAGCGCGCCGACGGAGGTGATGTCGTTGACGGCGAAGAGGGCGGTGGGCCTCTGCGGGCGGCTGAGCAGCCGGACGGTGGTGCGGTAGCCGCCCTCCTCGGTCATGTCTGCGGCCTCCACCAGAGCCTGGTCGGCGAGGCCGTGTGCCCGCATCGTCGCCTCGAAGCTGCGGCGGCGCAGTTCGCCGACGGCGCCGTAGCCCGCGATGTGGGCGATGCGGCGGTGGCCGAGGCCGATGAGGTGTTCGGTGACCAGGCGGGCGCCCCGCTCGTCGTCGCCCGCCACGACGTCCACGCCCGCCGGGGCCGGTTCGCGGGCGCCCGCGACGACGACCGGGATCCGCTCGGCGGCCGTGCCGAGGGCGGCCGGGTCGGGCAGGGTGCCGACGACGACCAGGCCGTCCACCCGCAGGTCGAGGAGCGGGTCGGCGGGGTCCTGGCCGGTGCGGCGGTTGAGGCGGGCATCCGCGAGCAGCATGCGCAGGCCGTTGTCGTGCAGCAGTGAGTTGAGGCCGTCGAGCAGGTCGACGAACCAGGGGTTGCGCAGGTCGTTGAGGAGCACGCCGACCGTGCGGGTGCGCTGCTCGCTGAGGCTGCGCGCGGCGGCGTTGGGCCGGTAGCCGAGTTCCCGCACCGCCCGCAGCACGGCCTCCCGCTTCTCGGGCCGCACCTGCTCGGAGCCGCGCAGCACGAGCGAGACCAGCGACTTGGACACCCCGGCCTGCTCGGCCACGTCGCGGATCGTCGGCGGTTTCATGTTGTGGACCGTTCCATGGGCTGGTAGGGCTTGTCAAAGGGTACGGAGAGGGTTGACAGCTGCTGAGCGGGGGCTTCAGGGTGGCCTGGACAGATTGTGGACCGGTCCAAAGAGGGGCTGTCATGGTGGATTCGCTCGGTGTCGCCGTCGTCGGGTTCGGCTGGATGGGCCGGGTGCACACCCAGGCGTACGCCCGCGTCCTGCACCACTACCCGCAGCTGGGGCTCCGCCCGCAGCTGGTCACGGTCGCCGAGGAGGTGCCCGGCAGGGCCGAGGAGGCCGCCGGCCAGTTCGGGTTCGCCTCGACGACCCGTGACTGGCGTGATGTGGTCAAGGACCCGCGGATCCAGGCGGTCAGCATCACCGCCCCGAACTTCCTGCACCGCGAGATCGGCGTCGCCATGGCGGAGGCGGGCAAGCACATCTGGATCGAGAAACCGGTCGGTCTGAGCGCGGCGGACGCCAGGGCGGTCGCCGACGCGGTGGCCACTGCAGGCGTCCAGGGCGCCGTCGGCTTCAACTACCGCAACGCGCCCGCCGTCGAGGCCGCCCGCGAGCTGATCGCCTCCGGCGCCATCGGTACCGTCACCCATGTCCGCGTCCGCCTGTTCAGCGACTACGCCGCCCATCCCGAGTCCGCGCTGACCTGGCGCTACGAGAAGGAGCGCGGCGGCAGCGGCGTCCTGGGCGACCTCGCCTCGCACGGCGCGGACCTGGCCCGGTACCTGCTCGGCGACATCGAAGCGCTGACCGCCGACACGGCCGTGTTCATCCCCGAGCGGGCCCGGCCCACCGGCGCCACCGCCGGGCACACGCGCGCCACCGGCGGCGAGCTCGGCCCCGTCGAGAACGAGGACTACGTCAACTGTCTGCTGCGCTTCGCCTCCGGCGCCCGCGGTGTGCTGGAGGCCTGCCGGGTCTCGGTCGGCGAGCAGAACAACTACGGCTTCGAGGTGCACGGCACGAAGGGCGCGGTCTTCTGGGACTTCCGGCGCATGAACGAGCTGGGCGTCAGCCGCGGCACGAGCTACCAGGACCAGCCCGTCAGCACGGTCTACGTCGGACCGGGCGACGGCGAGTTCGGGGCGTTCCAGCCGGGCGCGGCCAACGCCATGGGCATGGACGACCTGAAGGTGATCGAGGCCCACCGCTTCCTGCGCTCCATCGCCGAGGGCAAGCCGCACGGGGCCACGCTCCCGGACGCCGTGCACAGCGCCGCCGTACTGGAGGCGATGGTGAACTCGGTCGAGAGCGGCTCCTGGGTCAGTCTCCGGGCATAGCGGAGGTCAGCGACTCCACGCCCTTGGCCAGGGCGTCGATCACCGACCGCGGGGGTGCGTCCGGCACTCCCGGCACCCATCGCCTGCGCTCGGTCCTGGCCGCGAGCGGGAGCTCCACCTGGACCCCGCCTTGGCGGGTCAGGTTCACCGGGTTCCTGGAGTGCAGGCCGCGCAGGGCCACGGGGATCTCGTCCAGGTCGGTGACCGGGTCGAACTCCGGCCGCAGGACGCCGAGTTCGCCGGCGACGAGGCGGGCGGCCCGCCGGTTGCCGCCGCCGAGGAAGACGGCCCGTGGAGTCGCACTCCTGTTGTGGCCGTGCAGGGAGACCGTGAGCGCCACCCGGGACAGGAAGTCCCGCAGCAGCGTGCAGTGCCCGACCGCCATACGCGGGGACGGGATGTGCACCGGATAGGGCACGCCCGGCTGCGTGAAGACCAGGCTGGTGGCCCCGCACCGCTCGGCCACCGACCGCGCCAGCTCGGCCGTACCGCCTTCGTTGCTGCCGTGCAGCGCCAGCAGTCCCAGCTCGCTGCCCGTCGTGAGCGTGGCAAGCAGGCGGACGCCCTCGATCTCCACGTATTCGCTGCTCGTCGTCACCCGGCTCCTCGGTTCGTCGCCTGCGGGGGCATGTTGTACGGCGTCACCACCTGGATCGCCGACGGCAGCGTAGGCCCCGCGGGCGGCAGGGCGCCGTGGGCGCGCATCACGATGTGGCAGGCCTCGCGCATGTCCTGGCGCAGATCGTGGTGGAGGACGGCGGACAGGCGGTGCTCGCGCAGCAGGCGGGTGTTGTCGTGGTCGAGGTCGTGCGCGACGAACACCGCGCACTCGCGGCCCAGGTCCTCGAAGGCGCGCAGGGTGGCGTTGTTGCCACCGCCGATCGAGTAGACGGCGCGGATGTCCGGGTCGCGTTCGAGGGCGGCGCGGACCAGGTCGTACTGGGTGGCGTCCAGGCCGTGTCCCTCGGCGATCTCGACCAGGGTGCGGTTCGGGTGGCGTGCACGCATGGCGCTGCGGAAGCCCATCTCGCGCTCCTCTTCGTTGCGGAAGAAGCCACTGCTGAGGCTGGTGAGCACATTGCCGGGGCGCTCGCCCAGCCACTGGCCCATGAGGTAGGCGGCGGTCGCGCCGGCGGCCCGGTTGTCGATGCCGACGTAGGCCAGGCGGGCGGTGGCGGGCAGGTCGGTGACCAGGGTGACGACGGGGATGCCGGCCTCGGCGAGGCGGCCGACGGCAGCCGTCACCTCGGGGACGTCCGGGGCCTTGAGGATCACGCCCTGCGAGCCGCGGCGGCCGATCCGGTCCAGCGTCCTCGTCAGCTCCGCCACCGGGCCGGTCTCGCGGAAGTGGAAGCGCGAGCGCACCACGGCCGGGTGCAGGGCCGGCAGCTCCGCCTCCAGCGCGGCGCGTACGGCGGTGGAGAACCGCTCCGGCGTCTGCATCACGATGTCGATCATGAAGGTGCGGCCGACGAGCCGGACCTGGGTGCGCTGGCGGTCCAGGTCGGCGATGGCCTGCTGGACCTCCCGCGCGGTGCTCTCCCGGACGCCGCCCCTGCCGTTGAGGACCCGGTCGACGGTGGCCTCGCTCAGGCCCGCCTGACGTGCGATCTCCCGGATCGGGAAGGGATGGCCCACCGCGGGCTCCTCTCGCCGGCTTGAGGGGTTTTTGATGGCCGCCTGCTGGTTGTTCGACGGGTTTGTACTGACAAGAATGACAGGGCTGAGTCGCCCCTGTCACCGAGAGGACACCGATGTCCTTCACCGCCGTACACCACCGTGCCTGGCTCTGCGAGCAGGACTGCGACCTCGACTCGTTCCGCGCGCTCGTCGAGCGGACGGCCGACCTTGCCGACTACCCCCATGCCTCGTCGGTGGAGCGGAACGTCCTGCTGTACGACGCCGAGGGCGTCAGTACCGCGAAGGACCGCAGGGGCATCCAGGAGGAGCTCGTCAGGGCCCTTACCGACGGCCCCGGAGTGGTGGTCTTCCGGGGCGCCTTCCCCGACCACGCGGTGGTCGACCGGGCCACCGAGGTGTTCGACGCGCTGATCCGCGAGCAGAACGCGGCGGGCACGACGGCCGGCGACCACTTCGCCAAGCCCGGCGCGAACGAGCGGGTGTGGAACGCACTGGAGAAGGCGGCCCTCTACGACCCGGTGGCCTTCGCCGACTACTACGCCAACCCGGTCCTCGCACTGGTCTGCGAGGCCTGGCTCGGCCCCGGCTACCAGGTGACCTCCCAGGTCAACGTGGTCAACCCGGGCGGCCTCGCGCAGACCGCGCACCGCGACTACCATCTCGGCTTCCTCTCCGACGAGACCGCCGCGGCCTATCCGGCACACGTCCACCGCCTCTCCCCCGTGCTCACCCTGCAGGCCGCGGTCGCGCACTGCGACATGCCCGTGGAGTCGGGGCCGACGCTGTACCTGCCCTTCTCACAGGCCTACGAGCCGGGCTATCTGGCGTGGCGGCGCCCGGAGTTCCAGGCGTACTTCAAGGAGCACCACGTCCAGCTGCCGCTCGCCAAGGGCGACGCCGCCTTCTTCAACCCGGCGCTGTTCCACGCCGCCGGGACCAACCGCACCACGGACGTGCGGCGCATGGCCAACCTGCTCCAGGTGTCCTCCGCCTTCGGCCGGGCGATGGAGACCGTGGACCGGGAGGCGGTGACGAACGCGGTCTACCCCGTGCTGCTGCGCCGCAAGGCGGACGGCGCGGACGAGGGCTGGCTGGAGAACGTGATCGCCGCGAGCGCCGAGGGCTACCCCTTCCCCACCAACCTCGACAGCGACCCGCCGGTCGACGGCCTGGCCCCGCCCTCGCAGGCGGACCTCGTACGCCGGGCGCTGCGCGAAGGCCGGCTGCCGCGGGCTCTGCGGGACGACCTGCGGGCGAGCACCGAGCGCCGCACCAGCTGACGTAAGCCGAAAGGACAACAAAGATCCATGGGACTTCTCGACGACAAGGTCGTCCTCGTCAACGGCGGCAGCCAGGGAGTCGGGGCCGCCATCGCGCGCGCCGCCGTGCGTGAGGGTGCGGTCGTGGCCGTCACCGGCCGGCGTGCGGAACCCGGCGAGGCACTGGTGACCGAACTGACGGCCGCCGGCGGCAAGGCGATGTTCGTGCGCGCCGACCTGTCCGACGCCGAACAGGCGAAGACCGCCGTGGGCGAGGTGGTCGCCGCGTACGGGCGGATCGACTGCCTGGTCAACTCCGCGGGTCTGACCTCCCGGGGCACGCTGCTGGACACCACGCCCGAGCTGTTCGACGAGCACATCGCGATCAACCTCAAGGCGCCGTTCTTCGCGATGCAGGCCGCCGTCGCCGACATGGTGTCCCGCAAGGCGCCCGGCACGATCGTCAACATCATCACGTCCTCTGCGCACGGCGGGCAGCCGTTCCTGGCCCCGTACGTCGCCGCGAAGGCCGGCCTGATCGGCCTGACCCGCAACGCCGCGCACGCGCACCGCTGGGACCGGGTGCGGATCAACGGCCTCAACATCGGCTGGACGGCGACCGAGGGCGAGGACGCGACGCAGAAGACGTTCCACGGCGCCGACGACGACTGGCGCGAGGCGGCTGCCGCCAAGCTGCCGATGGGCAAGCTGGGGCAGCCGGACGAGATCGCCGACTTCGTCGTCTTCCTGCTGTCGGAGCGGTCGGGCGTGGTGACCGGATCGGTGATCGACTGGGACCAGAACGTCTTGGGCGGCCTGGACTGAATCAGCCCGTCCGGCGGTGCCCCCTCTGGGGGAGTTTGAGGACGAGCCCGAAGGACGATCGGGGCCCGGGGCGGAGCCCCGGCAACGGACAGCAACAAACACCAGAAAGCAGCGGAGCTCATGCGTATCGGAATCCTCGGCCTCGGCCGCATCGGCGCCTTCCACGCCGAAACCCTCTCCGGACTCGACGCGGTCGAGTCGCTCGTCCTGACCGACCCGTTCACGGACGCCGCCAAGTCCGCGGCGGAGCGGTTCGGCGGCGAGGTCGTGGACTCCCCGGAGGCCCTGCTGGCCGCCGGCGTCGACGGCATCGTGGTCGCGGCCGCGACGGACGCCCACCCCGGGCTGATCCTGGCCGGGGTCGACGCCGGCATCCCCGTCTTCTGCGAGAAGCCCGTCGCCAAGACCATGGCCGAGGGCGTCCAGGTCCTCAAGGCCGTCGAGGGCACGGACGTGCCGATCCAGATCGGCTACAACCGCCGCTTCGACGCCGGCTTCGTCGCCGCCCGTGCCGCCGTGCAGAGCGGCGAGCTGGGCAAACTGCACACCGTACGGTCGACCACGCTGGACCCGGCGCCCCCGCCGGCCGGATACATCGCCGCCTCGGGCGGCATCTTCCGCGACTGTTCGGTCCACGACTTCGACATCATCCGCTGGGTGACGGGCCGCGAGGTCGTCGAGGTGTACGCCGTCGGCGGCAACCGGGGCGCCGACTACATCAAGGAGGCGGGCGACGCCGACACCACCGGCGCGATCCTCACCCTCGACGACGGCACCATCGCGGTGGTCTCCAACTCCCGCCACAACGCCCGGGGTTACGACGTCCGCATGGAGATCCACGGCTTTACGGACTCCATCGCGGTGGGTCTGGAGGACAAGCTGCCGCTGCGCTCCGTCGAGCCCGGCGTGACCTTCCCGGCCGGTACCCCGCACGACTTCTTCATGGACCGCTTCACCGCGGCCTACCGTGCCGAACTCACCGCGTTCACCGAGGTCGTGGCCGGCACCCGCCCCTCGCCCTGCACGATCGCGGACGCCCTGGAGGCCGGCTGGATCGCCGACGCGTGCACGCTGTCGCTGCACGAGCACCGTCCGGTGACCATCGCCGAGGTCCGCACCGCCTGAGCGGCGGCTGCAGTCTCTCGTGCTCCGGGCACCGGCCCGGCCTCCGGCGCCCGGAGCACGAGTGTGCGAATCGCCACGTTGTCCCTGTCGGTCACGACCACGAGATCTCCCCGTACAACCATGAGATCCACGCACGTCGGACCGAACGAGGAGCAACGACATGAGCACCGGCGAGATATCCCGGCCCCACGCCGACACCCGTCAACCCGCCCTGCCCGGTGGGCAGTTACGCAGCGAACGGCGTGTGGTCGTCATCGGCGCCGGGCCGGGCGGCCTCACGGCCGCCCGTGAACTGGAGCGTGCCGGACACCGGGTGACCGTTCTGGAGGAACAGGAGACGGTCGCCGGGAAGTGCCAGAGCGTGCACGTCGACGGCCGGGCCCACGACCTGGGCGGCCACATCTGCACCAACCGGTACGAGCGGACGGCCGAATTGCTGACGGAACTGGACATGGAGACGGAGCGCACCACCCGCTACCGCGTCCTCGACGTCGAGGGGCGCACCGCGACCCGCCAGGCCATGTCGTTCCTCCGCGACGACGCCTTCCAGCGCTACCGGGCGCTGCGCGAGCGGGACTTCCCGCGCATCGCCGAACCCGGGCTCGCCCACTCGGCGCGGGCCCTGGCCGCCCCGGTCACCCGCTGGCTCGCCGAGCACGGCCTCGAGTCCATGGCCGAGTCGTTCGGCACCGGATACACCGCGGCCGGGTACGGCTACCTCGACGAGCAGGTGCCCGCGCTGTACTTCGTCAAGTACGCCCAGATGACCGGGCTGCTGTCAGACAGTCCCCAACTCCTGGGCCACGCAGGCGCGTTCACCATCACGGGCGGGTTCGCCACACTGTGGCAGCGGGTCGCCGAGGAGCTGAAGGACGTACGGTGCGCTGTGCGCGTGCAGTCGGTCGAACGCTACGAGGGCGGAGTGCGGGTGCACACGGACTCCGGCCCGGTGGAGGCCGACGACCTGGTGCTCGCCGTCCCCCTGGACCGCATCCTGCCGGTCCTGGACGCCACCGCCGAGGAACGCGACCTCGCCGCGCGGATCCGCAGCAACGCCTACCACACCACCCTCGCCACCGCGTCCGGCCTGCCCGAGAACGCCTTCTACTTCCTCGACCGCCACACCGCGACCCGCGAGGCGGCCGGCCACTGCGTCTCGTACCACCACCGCTACCCGGGCAGCGACGTGCGGACCTTCTACTCCTACGGCCGCCCCGAGGACGTCAGCGCGCTGCTGGGGGACGACGTTGCGGGGCTGGGCGGGCGGCTGGAGGAGGTGCATCTGCACCGCCAGTGGGCGTTCATGCCGCACTTCGGAAGCGACGACCTCGCGGACGGCACCCTGGACCGGCTCGACGCGCTGCAGGGCCGCGGCCACACCTACTACGTCGGCGGGCTGCCCGCCTTCGAACTCATCGAATGCACCCTCGCCCACGCCCAGGACCTGGCCCGCCGCCATTTCCCGCCCGTCGGCGGCACACTGACCCTGCACGAACGGACAGAGAAGGAAACGACCTCATGAGCGAAGCGGTCCACGAACCCCTGCGTATCGGCGTCCTGGGCGCCGCCCGGATCACCGAACGCGCCCTGATCGACCCGGCCCGCACCACAGGCCATCGCCTGGTCGCGGTGGCCGCCCGCGACCGCTCCCGCGCCGAGGCCTTCGCGGCCGAGCACGGCGTGGAGCGGGTCGCGGACTCCTACGCCGCGCTGCTCGCCGACCCCGAGGTCGAGGTCGTCTACAACCCGCTCGCCAACGGCCTGCACGGCCCCTGGAACCTCGCCGCCCTCGCGGCCGGCAAGCACGTCCTGAGCGAGAAGCCGTCGGCGAGCAACGCCGAGGAGGCCGCCGAGGTGCGGGAGGCGGCGGCAAAGGCCGGCACGGTCTTCATGGAGGCCTTCCACTACCTCTTCCACCCGGTCACCCGCCGCCTGCACGAACTCCTCGCCGGCGGTGAGCTGGGCGAGCTGCAGCGGGTGGAGACCATGGTCGCCATCCAGGCTCCCGCCGACACCGACCCGCGCTGGTCCCTGCCGCTGGCCGGCGGCGCCGTGATGGACCTGGGCTGCTACAGCCTGCACGCCGTGCGAATGCTGGCCCCCTGGGCGGGCGGCGCACCGAGGCTGGTCTCCGCGCGCGGCGGGGAGCGCGCGGGCGCGCCCGGGGTCGACGAGTGGCTGGACGCCGACCTGGCCTTCCCGAACGGCGCCACCGGCTCCGCGCGCTGCCACATGGCGTACGACAGGCTGGAGATGAGCTGCCGGATCATCGGCAGCCGCGGCGAAGCGCTGGCCCCGAACTTCGTCCTGCCCCAGATGGACGACCGGATCGTGATCCGCACCGCGGACGGCGAGCGGACGGAGCGCCTCGGCACCCGGTCCTCGTACACATACCAGCTGGAGGCGTTCGCGGCACGAGTACGGAAGGGCACGCCGCTGCCACTGGACGCGGACGACGCGCTGGCGACGATGACCCTGATCGACGAGAGCTACCGGGCGGCGGGGTTCGAACCGCGGCCGCGCACGAGGGTGTAGACGAAGGTCGGGTACGGCTCTCCTGTCGCCCGCTCCCACGCCTGCGTGACGGCGTCACCTTGCTCCGCGCGGATCTCGGCGAACGTCGTGACGCAGCGGGCGTGCACCTGCGGCGCCTGGGCTCGGCGGGTGAGGGCGAGCAGGGAGCGCAGGGCTGTGACGGCCTCGGCGGTGCGGCCGGCGCCGAGGTGGTCGCGGGCCGCCGCGCGGAGGGTGGTGGCGAGCCGGACGTGCGTCGCGGCGAGCTCTGCGGCGTGGTCGCCGCCGTCGTCCGTCGCCTCCCGCAGTGCCGCCTCCGCCTCCTCTTAGCAGGTGACGGCCGCGGCGAACTCGCCGGTGCGGCGCAGGGCCTGGGCGAGGATGCGGAGCCGGCGGGCGGTCAGGGGCTGGTACGTCGTCCAGTCGGTCTCGGCCAGCCGCCGAGTCATCGCCACCGCCTCGCGCGCGCTCGCAACGGCCGGCTCCGGCTCGTCGGCTTCCTGTTGATGGAGGCTCAGGTTGGCCAGCAACCGCGCGAGTTGCGGCTCGTGCTGCTCGGGGTCGTGTTCCGCCGCGCGGCGTGCGACGGTCACGGCGTGCTCCCCTTCCGCCAGCGCCGCCCGACGGTCGCCGGTCTGCCCGAGACAGCGGGCGATGTCGTCCAGGGCCGTCGCGAGCGCAGGGTCGTCGTTGAAGCTGGCGTGCAGGTCGGCGAGCTCGCGCAGGGCGGTCAACTCGTCCTCGTAAGCCTGCAGTTCGTGGAGCATGAAGGCCAGGCAGTCGAGCGCCAGGGCCAGCACCCGTTCGCCCGTCACCGGGAACCGGCCGGCCATCCGGTGGGCCTCCGTGACCGCCTCCTCGGCGGTGTCGCGCGCGGCGTCCGGGCGGGCCGCGGCGTTCTCACAGGCGGCCAGTTCGGTCAGGAGTTCCACCCGCAGCGCCAGGAGGATCTCGGGCTGGGACCACGCGATCGGGCCGTGCACCGCCTCGCGCGCCTCGGGGCCGGTCGCCAGGGCCTCCTCGTACCGGCCGAGGGCCCGCAGTCCGCCGACCAGTTCGACCAGGACCCGGGGGCGGACCAGCTGTGCGGTCGCCAACTCCCGTGCGGACATGGCTCGCAGAAGTGTGGCGCACTCCTGGTACACGGCCACGGAATCCCCCGTACGCCCCAGCACGCCCAGCACCAGCGCGTGCGTGCGCAGGGCGCCCGCGAGACTGCCCGGCACCCTGTCGCGGCTCTTGGGAGCGGGGATGCGACGGTAGAACTCGATGGCGTCCCGGGCCGGTTCGAGCGCCTCCTCGTACCGTCCGAGATGCACCAGCGCCTGCGCCCGCAGATGGACGGCGAACGCGGACCGGGCGGCCGACGGCCGTGCGCCGACCATCGCGAACGAGGCGTCCGCCGCCGTGCACGCCTCCTCGTAGCGCCTCGACAGGAGCAGCCCGAACGCCTGCAGGGCCAGGGCACGGGCCAGCCGGTCGGGGTCGGCCGACGAACGGTACAGGCCGACCAGTTCCTCAGCAGCGGCCAGTCGGCGCGCCGCCGGTGGCGGCCTCAGCAGCACCCAGCGGGGCATCACACACCACGTCAGTGCCGCGCCGAGCAGCGGACGGCCGACTGCCGGCGCCAGCCGGGCCGCCGCGCGCGGCAGCGGCAGCAGGATCCGCACGAGCCCCATCAGCAGCCCCCCTCGCCGTCACACCAAGGACGGCCGCAAGGGGCACTGAGGTTGCACACGGACGCCTGCCCGGGCCGGGCTCTGCGATGATCGGCGTCATGGCCGCACGCATTGCACCCGCCCAAGTCACCGACATCCAGCAGGTCCTGGCCGACCACCCCCGTTACTGGGGCGACCGGGATCTCCGGGACCTTCATCTCCTGGCCCTGGTACAGGAGTTCGGCGAGACCTGTATGGTCGCGCGCTCCGACGACGGCATTCTCGGCTATCTGATCGGCTTCGTCACGCCCGGCGGCACCGGATATGTGCACCTGGTCGCGACGCGGGACGACGCCCGCGGCAGCGGTCTGGGGCGGGAGCTGTACGCAGCGTTCACCGAGGCCGCGCGGCGGCAGGGAGCGGTCCGGCTGAAGGCCATCACGAGCCTCGGCAACAAGGGGTCGGTGGCCTTCCATCGCAGTCTCGGCTTCGAGGTCCGTGTGGAGGAGGACTACAACGGGCCCGGCGAGGACCGGGTCGTGTTCAGCCGGGTACTCGGCTGACGTCGTACAGCGCGGGCCGCTGCACCAGCTCGACCTCCGCCCGGCCGCCCTCCTCCAGCGCCCGCACGCCCGCCTCGCACACCGCCGCCACCGCGTAGCCGTCCCACACGCTCGGGCCGATGACCTCGCCGCGACGGGTGGCGTCGACCCAGGCCTGGACCTCGCGGTCGTAGGCGTCGGCGAAGCGTTCGATGTAGTCCTGGGTGATGGTGCCGCCCCAGCGGCCGGCCATGTTGGTGACCATGGCGTGGCCGTCGCCGATGCGGGCGGTGCCGCGTTCGCAGACCACCTCGGCCTGGACCTGGTAGCCGAAACCGCAGTTGACGAAGATCTCGACGTCGACGATCGCGCCGCCGTCGGTCTCGAAGACGACGAACTGCGGGTCCTGCACGCCGTCCGGTGCGTTCGCGGACGGCATGGGGCGCAGGACGGTGACGGCGGTGATCTCCTGGCCGAGCAGCCAGCGCGTCACGTCCATCTCGTGCACGACGGAGTCGTTGATGAGCATCTCGCTGCGCCAGCCGGGCGGGGAGGCGAGGTTGCGGTGCCGGTTGTGCAGCATCAGCGGACGCCCCAACTGGCCTGTGCCCAGGAGGGACTTGAGCTTCATGTACTCGGCGTCGTAGCGCCGCATGAAGCCGACCTGGACCCGGCGGCGGCCCAGCTTCTGCTCCGCTTCCAGCACCCGGAGCGCGGAGGCCGCGTCCGGGGTGAGCGGCTTCTCGCACAGCACGGGCAGATCGTGCTCGAACGCCGTCAGCAGGGCCGCCTCGTGGGCGGGCCCCGGGGAGGCGATCAGCACGGCGTCGACATCGGCCGCCGCCATGGCGGCGGCAGGGTCGGAGTAGGCGGTGCAGCCGTCGACACGGGCCGCGACGTCCTTGGCGCGTTCCGTATCGACGTCCACGACAGCAGTCACCCTGGCCCCGCTGACGACCTCCTGGATACGACGGACATGGTCGGCGCCCATCTTGCCGGTGCCGACGACCGCGACCTGCAGTGTTCCTTGCCGAGCCATGGTCGTTCGTCCCCCTTCGGAAGGTCAGGCGCCGCAGGACCTCAGGAACTTGCGGGTGCGCACCGCGATCGGCAGCGGCTTGTCCGGCTCGCACGGGTACATGTCCTGCTCGACGATGGCGAACAGCTCCACGCCGAGCTTCTGCGCTGCCTCCATCACCGGCCCCAACTCCGGTACACCGGCGGGCGGTTCGCACATCACCCCCTGCGCCACGGCAGGCCCGAACGGTGTGCCCTTGGCCTGGACGTCGGCGAGGACGGCCGGGTCGACCTGCTTGAGGTGCAGATAGCCGATGCGTTCGCCGTAGGTCTCGATCAGCTTGACGCTGTCGCCGCCGCAGTAGGCGTAGTGCCCGGTGTCCAGGCACAGGTTGACCAGTTCGGAGTCGGTCGAGTCGAGGAAGCGCTCGACGTGGTCCTCGGTGTCGATGTGGGTGTCGGCGTGCGGGTGTACGACGATGTCGAGGCCGTACGCCTCCTTCACCTCGTGCCCGAGCCGCTCCATGCCCTTGGTGAGGTAGGCCCACTGCTCGCCGGTCAGCTCCGGCGGCTCCAGGATCTCGGCCGTCTTGTCGTCCCGCCAGAAGGACGGGATGACGACGAGATGCTGTGCGCCCATCGCCTGGGTGAGCGCGGCGACCTGGCTGACGTGCTCCCAGGTCGACTCCCAGACGGAGGGGCCGCGGTGCAGGCCGGTGAAGACCGTGCCCGCCGAGACCTTCAGGTCACGCTTGGCGATCTCGTCGGTGAGGCGGGCCGGGTCGGTCGGCAGATAGCCGTACGGGCCCAGCTCGATCCACGCGTAGCCGGCCTCGGCGACCTCGTCGAGGAACCGTTCCCAGGGCACCTGCTGGGGGTCGTCCGGGAACCAGACGCCCCAGGAGTCGGGGGCCGAGCCGACGCGGATGCGGTCCAGAGCGCCTGCCATGTCAGGAGGTTCCTTCCGGGCTTGCCGCCACGGGCGCGGTGAGGTCTTCCTGCTCCGGGAGTTCCTCGACGTCGACTCCGCTGACCTGGGACAGCTCGTGCTTGAGTGCGGCGAGTTCGGCGCCGCCGGCCATGTGGTTGGTCAGCTCCTCCAGGGTGATCTGGCTGCGTTCTGCGGACAGTTCCATGGTGCCCAGGCGCAGCACGCTGAAGTGGTCGCCGACCATGTAGGCGTGGTGGGGGTTGTGGGTGATGAAGATGACGCCCAGGCCGCGCTCGCGGGCCGCGGCGATGTACTTCAGAACGACACCGGACTGCTTGACGCCGAGGGCGGCGGTGGGCTCGTCGAGGATCAGGACGCGGGCGCCGAAGTAGACGGCGCGGGCGATCGCGACGCACTGGCGCTGGCCGCCGGAGAGGGTGCCGATGGGCTGTTCCAGGTTGTCCAGGACGATGCCCATCTCGCGCAGCTCGTGGTCGGCGGTCTTCTTCATCTTCTCGATGTCAAGACGCCGGATGGGCCAGGGGCCGCGGGTCATCTCGGAGCCGAGGAAGAAGTTGCGCCACACCGGCATCAGCGGGACGGTCGCCAGGTCCTGGTAGACGGTGGCGATGCCGCGGTCCAGGGCGTCACGCGGGGTGGTGAAACGCACCGGGGTGTCGTCGACGAGGAACTCGCCCTCGGTGTGCTGGTGCAGGCCGGAGATGATTTTGATGAGGGTGGACTTGCCGGCGCCGTTGTCGCCCAGCACGCAGGTGACCTGGCCGGGATGCACCTTCAGGCTCACGCCGTGCAGGGCACGGATGTTGCCGTAGGCCTTGCCCGCGTTGCGCAGCTCGACGATCGCGCCGTCCTTGGCCGCCGGGGCGGTGTCGGGGAGGACGGCTCCGTGGACCCCGCTGGTGTTGTTCTTGTCTGTCATCGGATTCACCTCCGGGTCATGGTGCGCTGGACCCACAGATTGATCAGGACGGCGCCGAGCAGCATGACGCCGAGGAAGGCCTTGAACCAGTCGGGGTTCCAGCCGGCGTAGACGATGCCCTGCTGCACCATGCCGAACATGAACGCGCCGAAGACCGGGCCGATCGCCGATCCGTAGCCGCCGGTCAGCAGGCAGCCGCCGATCACCGCGCCGGAGATGTAGATCAGCTCGATGCCCACGCCCTCACCGGACTGCACCGTGTTGAAGGAGAACAGCTGGTGCATGCCCACGAACCAGGCACCGAAGCCGACCAGCATGAACAGGGAGATCTTCGTGAACGCCACCGGCACACCAACCGCGCGGGCGGAGTCCTTGTTGCCGCCGACCGCGAAGGTCCAGTTGCCGTACTTGGTGCGCAGCAGCACCCAGGTGGCGATCGCCGCGAACAGCAGCCACCAGAACACGGTGATCTTCACCTGCACGCCGCCGATGTCGAAGCTGGAGGCGAAGACCTTCTTGGCCTGCTCGAAGCCGTCCATGTTGCTGATGTCGTCGGTGGCGACGTTGCCGGTGACCAGCTTGGTCACCGCGAGGTTGACGCCCTGCAGGATCAGGAAGGTGCCCAGGGTGACCAGGAAGCTGGGCAGTCCGGTCTTGACGACCATCCAGCCGTTGAAGAAGCCGATCGCCAGCGACACCACCAGCGCGGCGATCACACCGACCCACACGTTCATAGTGAGCTGGTAGCTGATCATGGCCGCGGTCAGCGCCGAGGTGATCACCCCGACACCGGCCGACAGATCGAACTCCCCGCCGATCATCAGCAGCGCCACCGGGATCGTCACGATCCCGAGCGTGGAGGACTGGTAGAGGATGTTCGCCATCGAGCTGGCGTCGCGCACCGGCGGCGCCGAGACCAGGAAGAACACGTACACCGCCACGGCACCCAGGAACACACCCACCTCGGGGCGGGCCAACAGCCGTACGACAAGAGGCCGTTCGGCGGTGCGCCCGTCGGTCTCCTTGGGGCCGGGGGCCGGCGGTGAGGTCACCGCCGGCTCGGCGTGCTGGGTCATGCTCATCACCGCGTTCCGTTGGCGGCATACTTGGAGACCGCCTCGACATTGGACTTGTCGACGAAGGCCGGACCGGTCAGCACCGGCTGCTCGCCGCCGCCCATGTAGTTGCCGTTGTTCTTGTACAGCCACAGCGAGTCGATCGCCAGGTAGCCCTGGAGGTAGGGCTGCTGGTCCACCGCGAACTGGATCGTGCCCTTGCTGATGGCGGTCGTCAGGTCCTTGTTGAGGTCGAAGGTGGCGACCTTCGCCTTGCTGCCGGCGTCCGAGACCGACTGCACCGCGGTCAGCGCGTACGGGGCGCCGAGGGCGGTGACGTAGTCGATGGAGGAGTCCTGCTTGAGCTTGGCGGTGATCGTCGACTTCACGGACGGCATGTCCGTGCCGTTGACGTAGAGGACGTCGGTCTTGCCGGAGAAGGTCTTCTTCACGCCGTCGCAGCGCTGGGTCAGGCCGACGTTGCCCTGCTCCTGGATGACACAGACGGTGTGCTTGGCGCCGAGGTCGTTGAGCTTCTTGCCGAACGCCTCGCCGGACACGGACTCGTCCTGGCCGAAGAACTCCATCAGGCCGAGCTTCTTCCAGTCGCTGAGACCGGAGTTGAGGCCCACCACGGGTATGTTGGCCGACTTCGCCTTGCCGACGACGGTCTTGAGGGCGTCCGGCTTGGCCAGGGTGATGGCGATGCCGTCGACCTTCTGGTCGATCGCGTTCTGCACCAGGTTGGACTGGTTGCCCGCGTTCGGGTCGTGCGAGTAGATGAGCTTGATGTTGTCCTTGGCCGCGGCGGCCTCGGCGCCCTTGCGGACGATGTCCCAGAAGGTGTCGCCGGGCGACTGGTGCGTGACCAGTGCGACCGTCATCCGGGGCGTGGTGGCCTTGCCGGCCGATGCGTTGGCGCCACCCTCCTCGGACTTCTTGCCCCCGGAGCTGCTGGAGCAGCCGGCGAGGGTGAGGGCAGCCGCCGCGGCCACCGCGACAACGGGGGCGATTCTGCGGGAGCGGGGGTGAGAAGAGCGGTCCATCTTTCCTGGCACCTCACTGTGCGTTGCGGGGGAAAGGGAGAGGGGGATCACGATGATCCAGCGGCCCGGGATCTTGGCATGCCCGGGTCGTCTGCCGCAAACGCGGCGGTCGGCCTGGGACGGGATCAAACTCCTGGCCGCGCCTGCTGTCAATACTTTGTTAAGACATCATTTCACGAGCTAGTCCGAATGTAAGTACAAACTATTGACAGCGTCGCCCTTCGAGGCCTACACCTGGGAGGCGGCAGGCCCTCTGGGACCCGCATCCCCAGACCAGCTCGAGGAGCGTCGCGCATGGCCGAGTCAGACCAGTCCTTCGACTTGATCACTATGGGCCGTATCGGAGTCGATCTCTACCCTCTGCAGTCGGGGGTGCCCCTGGCGCAGGTCGAGACCTTCGGCAAGTTCCTCGGCGGTTCGGCCGCCAACGTGGCGGTCGCCGCCGCCCGGCTCGGCCGGAACACCGCGGTGATCACCCGCACCGGGGACGACCCCTTCGGCACCTATCTGCACGAGGCGCTGAAGGAGTTCGGCGTCGACGACCGCTGGGTTGCGCCCGTCGCCGCGTACCCGACACCGGTGACCTTCTGCGAGATCTTCCCTCCGGATGACTTCCCTCTGTACTTCTACCGGCAGCCTAAGGCTCCTGACCTGGAGATACATTCCGAGGAGCTGGACTACTTCGCCATCCGGTCGAGCCGGGTCCTCTGGATCACCGGCACCGGCCTGAGCGAGGAGCCGAGCCGCTCCGCCACGCTCGCCGCCCTCAAGGCACGCGACAAGGCGGGTACGACGGTCTTCGACCTCGACTGGCGGCCCATGTTCTGGCGCGATCCGGACGAGGCTCGCCCGTACTACGCGGAGGCACTGCGGCACGTCACGGTCGCGGTCGGCAACCTCGACGAGTGCGAGGTCGCCACCGGCGTGCGCGAGCCGCGGGCCTGTGCCGAGGCGCTGCTGGCAGCCGGTGTGGAACTGGCGGTCGTCAAGCAGGGCCCCAAGGGCGTCCTCGCGGTGCACCGCGACGGCACCAGCGCCGAGGTACCGCCGGTGCCCGTCGAGGTGGCCAACGGTCTCGGCGCGGGCGACGCCTTCGGCGGCTCGCTCGTGCACGGCCTGCTGGCCGGCTGGGAGTTGGCCGAAATCATGCGGTACGCCAACGCGGCCGGCGCCCTCGTCGCCTCCCGTCTCGCCTGTTCCTCCGCGATGCCCACCGAGGCCGAGGTCGAGGACCTCCTCGCGCGAGCCACCCCCTGAAACGGAGCTTCCCCTTGTCCCTCAGCATCCCCGACCTCGTCTCGGTCAGGGCCCGGCATCCCGAGGCCGTCGCCGAGGCTGCCGCCCGGCGCGCGCGCCGCCCGCTCATCGGCGACAGCGGCCGCCTGATGATCGTCGCCGCCGACCACCCGGCCCGCGGCGCCCTCGGCGTCGGCGACCGGCGGCTCGCCATGGCCGGCCGCGCCGAGCTCCTGGAGCGCCTGTGCATCGCGCTGTCGCGGCCGGGCGTGGACGGGGTGCTGGCCACCGCCGACATCCTGGAGGACCTCCTCCTGCTCGGGGTGCTGGAGAACAAGGTCGTCATGGGTTCGATGAACCGCGGGGGCCTGGCGGGCGCCGTCTTCGAGATGGACGACCGCTTCACCGGCCACCGCGCCGAGGACATCGCCCGGCTCCGCTTCGACGCGGGCAAGCTGCTGCTCCGCATCGACTACGACGACCCGGGCTCGCTGACCACGCTGGAGTCCACGGCCCGCGCCATCGACGACATGGCGGCACACCGGCTGCCGCTGTTCGTCGAGCCGTTCCTCTCCCGCCGGATCGACGGCAGGGTCAGCAACGACCTGTCCGCCGAGGCCGTCACGAAGTCCATCGCGATCGCCGCGGGCCTGGGCGGCACCTCCGCCTACACCTGGCTGAAGCTGCCCGTCACCGACGACCCGGACGACATGGGCGAGGTCCTGGAGACCTCCACGCTGCCGACCGTGCTGCTCGGCGGCGAGGTGGGCGAGGACCAGGAGGGCGCGTACGAGCGCTGGCGCAAGGCCCTCCGGCTGCCGACCGTGCAGGGCATGGTCGTCGGGCGGTCGCTGCTGTACCCGGCGGAGGGCAGTGTGGAGACGGCGGTCGACACGGCCGTGGGACTGCTGTGAGTCGGAGGAGTGCTGTATGACATACCACCGGAGTGCCATATGACATACCACCTGCCCGCCGGCAAGGCCCTCGGCGGCCCCTACGTCGTGGACGTCACCCCGGAGAAGGCCGGCTGGGGCTACTCCAGCCTGCGTGTGCTGGAGCTCCCCCCGGGCGGCGCGCACACCTTCGACACCGGCGACAGCGAGTGGATCGTGCTGCCGCTCAGCGGCGGCTGCACGGTCGCGGCCGCCGACGACTTCGGCCACGACACCTTCGAACTCACCGGCCGCGACAGCGTGTTCAGCTCCGTCAGCGACTTCGCGTACGTGCCGAGGGACGCCCGTACGACGGTCACGTCCGCCGGCGGCGGACGGTTCGCGCTCACCGGCGCGCGCTGCACCCGGCGGCTGCCCGCCCGCTACGGACCCGCCTCGTCGGTGCCGGTGGAGCTGCGCGGCACCGGGAACTCCTCCCGCCAGGTCAACAACTTCGGGGCGGCCGGGGTCTTTGATTGCGACAGACTCATCGCAGTCGAGGTGATCACCCCCGGCGGCAACTGGTCGTCGTTCCCGCCGCACAAGCACGACGAGCACCGGCCGGGCGAGGAGTCCGTCCTCGAGGAGGTCTACTACTTCGAGTTCGCCGCCCACGACGGCATCCCCGGCCTCGGCTACCAGCGGGTCTCCCCCTCCGGGCAGGGCCGCAACACCGACGTGCTGGCCGAGGTGCGCAGCGGTGACGTCGTACTGATCCCCGACGGCTGGCACGGGCCCTCCATGGCCGTGCCCGGCCACCACATGTACTACCTCAACGTGATGGCGGGCCCGGAGCCCGAGCGCGCCTGGCTGATCTGCGACCACCCCGATCACGCCTGGGTCCGCGAAACCTGGCCCGAGCAGCCCGTCGACCCCCGCCTTCCCCTCTACACGGCACCGGAGAAGTCCTGATGAGCACCACCACCCGCCGCCTGACCGTCGCCCAGGCCCTGGTGCGTTTCCTGTCCGTCCAGTACACCGAGCGCGACGGCGTGCGCCACCGGCTGATCGCCGGTACCTGGGGCATCTTCGGCCATGGCAACGTTGCCGGGATCGGCCAGGCCCTCCTGGAGGCGGGCGAGGACGCCATGCCGTACCACCAGGGCCGCAACGAGCAGGCCATGGTGCACGCGGCCGTCGGCTACGCCCGCCAGCTCGACCGCCTCTCCGCGCAGGCCGTCACGACGTCCATCGGCCCCGGCGCCACCAACCTGGTCACCGGCGCCGCGCTCGCCACCATCAACCGCCTGCCGGTCCTGCTGCTGCCCGGCGACTACTTCGCCACCCGGGTCGCCGACCCGCTGCTGCAGCAGCTGGAGCACCCGACCGAGGCGGACGTGTCGGTCAACGACACCCTGCGCCCGGTGTCGCGGTACTTCGACCGCATCACCCGCCCCGAGGCCCTGATCCCTTCCGCGCTGAACGCCATGCGGGTCCTCGCCGACCCGGCCGAGACCGGTGCGGTCACCCTGGCCCTCCCCCAGGACGTGCAGGCCGAGGCGTACGACTGGCCGGAGGAGTTCTTCGCCGACCGCGTGTGGCACGTACGGCGGCCCGCGCCCGACCCGTACGAGCTGGCGGAGGCGGTGGCGGCGATCCGGGCCGCCGAGCGTCCGCTGATCGTCGCGGGCGGCGGCATCCACCACAGCCGCGCCGAGGAGGCGCTCAAGGCGCTGGTGGACGCCACCGGCATCCCGGTCGCCTCGACCCAGGCGGGCAAGGGTTCGCTGCGCCACGACCACCCCGCCGACCTCGGCGGCATCGGCCACACCGGCACGGCGGTCTGCGACGACGTCGCGCGTACGGCCGACCTGGTGATCGGCGTCGGGACCCGCTACACGGACTTCACCACCGCCTCCAACACGCTCTTCCAGCGGCCGGAGGTCCGGTTCGTCAACCTCAACATCGCCGCGTTCGACGCGCACAAGCTGGCGGCGCGGACCGTCGTCTGCGATGCGCGCGCAGGGCTCACAGCGTTGACGGAGGCCCTCGCCGGTCACCGCGTGAACTCGGCTTACGAGGACGAGTACCGCGCCGGCAAGGAACGCTGGGAGCAGGTGGTTGACGCCGCTTTCACCGCCGCCGACGACAGCGCCGTACCCACCCAGACCCAGGTGCTCGGCGCCCTGGACGCGGTGGTCGGCGACGACGACGTGGTGATCAACGCGGCCGGCTCGCTCCCCGGCGACCTGCACAAGCTCTGGCGGGCCCGCAGCCCCCGCCAGTACCACCTGGAGTACGGCTACTCCTGCATGGGCTACGAGATCCCGGCCGGCATCGGCGTCCAGCAGGCCGCCCCCGACACCCCGGTCTGGTCCCTGGTCGGCGACGGCACCTACCTGATGATGCCGACCGAGATCGTCACCGCCGTCCAGGAGGGCCTGCCCGTCAACCTCGTCCTCATCCAGAACCACGGCTATGCCTCCATCGGCGGCCTCTCCGAGTCGGTCGGCGGCGAGCGCTTCGGCACGGCGTACCGCTACCGGAGTGCCGACGGCACCTTCACCGGCGCCCCGCTCCCCGTCGACCTGGCCGCCAACGCCGGCAGCCTCGGCATGGACGTGCTGCGCGCCAAGACGGTCCGCGAACTACGCGAGGCGCTCGCCGCGGCCCGCGCCTCCGACCGCCCGACCTGCGTCTACGTCGAGACCGACACCGCCACCCCGACCGCTCCCCCGGCCGAGGCCTGGTGGGACGTGCCGGTCGCCGAGACCGCCTCCCGCGAGGCCGCCGTACAGGCCCGTGAGGAGTACGACCGGCAGGTCGCCGGGCAGCGCCGCCACCTCTGACCTCCCCCCGCACGACCCCTTTGTGAAAGGCCCCCGCACCATGAAGACCATCACCCACTGGATCGACGGCAAGCCCGTCGAGTCCGCCTCCGGCCGCCACGGCGCCGTGTTCAACCCGGCGACCGGCGCGCAGGAGAAGCAGGTCGGATTCGCGACCGTCGACGAGGTGGACGCCGCCGTCGCCTCCGCGAAGGCCGCCTTCGAGACCTGGGGCACCTCCTCGATCGCCAAGCGCACCGCGATTCTCTTCAAGTACCGCGAGCTCCTTGACGCCCACCGCGACGAGATCGCCGAGCTGATCACTGCCGAGCACGGCAAGGTGCACTCCGACGCACTCGGTGAGGTCGCGCGCGGCATGGAGATCGTGGAGCTGGCCTGCGGGATCAGCGTGCAGTTGAAGGGCGAGCTGTCGACGCAGGTCTCCACTCGTGTGGACGTCGCCTCGATCCGGCAGCCGCTGGGCGTGGTCGCGGGCATCACGCCGTTCAACTTCCCGGCCATGGTGCCGATGTGGATGTTCCCCCTCGCCATCGCGTGCGGCAACACCTTCGTGCTCAAGCCGAGCGAGAAGGACCCCTCGGCCTCCTTCCGCCTGGCCGAACTGGCCACCGAGGCGGGCCTGCCCGACGGCGTGCTGAACATCGTGCAGGGCGACAAGGTGGCCGTGGACCGCCTCCTCGAGCACCCTGACGTCGAGGCCGTCTCCTTCGTCGGCTCGACGCCGATCGCCAAGTACATCCAGCTCAAGGCGGTCGAGCACGGCAAGCGCGTGCAGGCCCTGGGCGGTGCGAAG
Source organism: Streptomyces sp. TLI_185 (assembly GCF_003814765.1). Lineage (NCBI taxonomy): Bacteria > Bacillati > Actinomycetota > Actinomycetes > Kitasatosporales > Streptomycetaceae > Streptomyces > Streptomyces sp. TLI_185. The sequence goes on along the minus strand of NZ_RKRB01000001.1, from coordinate 8,909,678 downwards.
AACCACATGCTGGTCCTGCCCGACGCCGACCTGGACTTCGCCGCCGACCAGGCGATCAACGCGGCGTACGGTTCGGCGGGCGAGCGCTGCATGGCCGTGTCGGTCGTGGTCGCGGTCGGCGACACCGGTGACGAGCTGGTCGCAAAGATCGCCGAGCGTGCGAAGGACCTGAAGATCGGTCCCGGCGACGACCCGTCCTCCGAGATGGGCCCGCTGATCACGCGCGAGCACCGCGACAAGGTGGCGTCCTACGTGTCGTCGGCCGCCGAGCAGGGAGCGGAGGTCGTCGTCGACGGCACCGGCTACACGGTCGAGGGCCACGAGGACGGCTTCTTCCTCGGCGTATCGCTGCTGGACAGGGTGCCGCTGACGGCGGACGCGTACCGGGACGAGATCTTCGGCCCGGTCCTTGCGGTGGTCCGTGCGGAGTCGTACGACGAGGCCATCAAGCTGATCAACGACTCCCGCTGGGGCAACGGCACCGCGATCTTCACGCGGGACGGCGGCGCCGCCCGCCGCTTCCAGATGGAGGTCAAGGCGGGCATGGTCGGCGTGAACGTGCCGATCCCGGTTCCAGTCGGCTACCACTCCTTCGGAGGCTGGAAGGACTCCCTCTTCGGCGACCTGCACATCTACGGCAACGACGGCATCGCCTTCTACACGCAGGGGAAGGTGATCACCACGCGCTGGCCGGACCCGGCCGACGCTGGCATCAACCTCGGTTTCCCCAGCCACTCCTGACATCACGTCAGCCATCAGAGGGAGGTACGCCCATGGCGAAGACCGGCGGAACCGCACGTGCCGCGACGGCCGCTGTCGACTCGCTGGACTTCGCCCTGGACCGGGGCAGTCCGGTGCCGCTGTACTACCAGCTGGCCCAGCAGCTGGAGGCGGCGATCGAGCACGGGGCCCTCGCCCCGGGCAACCTCCTGGGCAACGAGATCGACCTCTCGACGCGCCTGGGCCTGTCCAGACCCACCGTCCGCCAGGCCATCCAGTCCCTGGTCGACAAGGGGCTGCTGGTGCGTCGCCGAGGGGTCGGCACGCAGGTGGTGCACAGCCAGGTCAAGCGCCCGCTGGAGCTCAGCAGCCTCTACGACGACCTGGAGTCGGCCGGGCAGGGCCCCACCACGCAGGTGGTGCGCAACGAGCGCGAGCCGGCGTCCCCGGACGTGGCGGCCGCGCTCGGTATCGCGGAGGGCAGCGAGGTGATCGTCCTGGAGCGGCTGCGCCTCACCCACGGCCAGCCGGTCGCCCTGCTGTGCAACTACCTCCCCGCGACCTTGCTGGAGCTCGACTCCGCCCGCCTGGAGTCGACCGGCCTGTACCGGATGATGCGCACCGCGGGCATCACTCTGCACAGCGCCCGCCAGACCATCGGCGCCCGCTCCGCCACCGCCGAGGAGGCCGCCCGCCTCGACGAGGAGGAGGGCGCGGCCCTGCTGACCATGCAGCGCACGGCGTATGACGACACCGGGCGGCCGGTGGAGTACGGGACGCACATCTACCGGGCGTCGCGTTATGCGTTCGACTTCCAGCTGCTGGTCAGGCCCTGACGGTGTCCGGCTGAGCCCGTCCGCTTGACTCCGGGCGGCAACGGGCGCACAGTCGTGGATATACGTCGTAAACATACGGCGTCACCCAGCTCAGGGTCCGGTCTCAGGGTCCGGTGAGGCATCGTGGACAAGGAGCGGCCAGCGCATGCGCGCCCGGGGGCGGAGCCCCCGTGGGCCCCGTCCACCGTCCTCGTCACCGGCGGCGCGGGCTTCATCGGCAGCCATGCCTGTGTCGAGCTCCTCGACCACGGTTACGAGGTGATCGTGGTCGACGACTATGCGAACAGCAGACCTGAGGTGTTCGCACGGGTGGAGCGGATCGCGGGCCGGTTCGTCGGTGCCGTATACGAGTTGGACATCCGGGACCGGCGCGCCCTTTCGGCCGTCTTCGACCGGCATTCCGTGGACGCTGTCATGCACTTCGCCGCCCGCAAATCCGTGCGCCAGTCGGTCGAGTCGCCCGTCGAGTGCTACGACACCAACGTGGGTGGCACCACCGCGCTGCTGCAGGCCATGCACGAACACGGGGTCCACTTGCTGGTGTTCTCCTCCTCGTGCTCGGTCTATGGCGATGCCGGCTCCGGCCTGCTCAACGAGACCACCCCAGTCCGGCCGGCCACCCCCCACGCGGCCTCGAAATGGATCTGCGAGCAGATCCTCGCCGACATCTGCCGCCACCGCCCGGAGTACTCGGTGCTGTGCCTGCGGCACTTCAACCCTGCCGGTGCGCACCCCAGCGGGCTGCTCGGCGAGGACCCGCAGAGCGTCCCCGACAAGCTCATGCCGTACGTGGCACAGGTGGCCGTCGGCCGCAGGGAGCGGCTGCAGATCTTCGGCGGGGACTATCCGACCCCCGACGGCACCGCGATCCGCGACTACATCCACGTCATGGACACCGTCGAGGCCCACCGCGTCGCCCTCGACCACCTGGCTGACGGGCCGGGTATGCGAGTCTTCAACCTCGGCCTGGGACAGGGCAGTTCGGTCCTGGACGTCGTCGCCGCCTTCTCCGCAGCGTGCGGCAGGCCGGTGCCGTACGACATCAAGCCCCGGCGGCCCGGCGACGTCGCCGCACTCGTCGCCGACGCGAGCGCCGTGACGAGTGCCTGGGGCTGGCACCCCACGCGAGATCTCGCGGACATCTGCCGGGACGCGTGGCGCTTCCAGCGGCTCAACCCGCACGGGTTCGCCGGTGCCGGGCGGCGCCCGCACTCGAAGCACTGAGGGCGAACGCCGTCTCCACCAGGGCGATGTGGCTGAACGCCTTGGGCGCGTTGCCCAGTTGACGGCCCGCGTCCGGGTCCCACTGCTCCGAGAGCAGCCCGACGTCATTGCGAACGGCAAGCACACGCTCGAAGACCTCCCGGGCCTGCTCGACGTGGCCGGTCGCGGCGAGGGCGTCGGCGTACCAGAGGGAGCAGGAGACGAACGCGCCTTCGGAGCCGTGGATGCCGTCCACGAGATGCACGCCGTCGCCATCCGGGGCGTACCGTCGCACGAAACCCCCGTGACGCAGCCGCCGCATCGCCCGAACGGTACTGCGCACCCGCTCGTCCGAGGCGGGCAGGAAGCCGAGCCGCGGCATCAACAGCGCCGAGGCGTCCAGGGTCGGCGAACCGTAGGCCTGCACGAACGCCCCCTGCCCGGCGTCCCACCCCTCCCGGCACACCTGCCGGTGCACCTCGTCCCGCATGGCCCGCCACTCACCGGAGGACCCGTTCCGCCCGAGCAGTCTGCCCATCCACAGGGCACGGTCGGCGGCAACCCACGTCATGACCTTGGAGTGGACGAACTGCCGCCGCGGACCACGCATTTGCCACAGCCCCTGGTCCGGCTCCCGCCAGTGCCGCTGCAGATACCCCATCATCGCCTCGACCAGATCCCAGACATGAGCCGGCATCGGAATCCCGGCTCGCAGCGACAGGCAGAAGGTGTCGAGCACTTCACCGTAGACATCCAACTGGAACTGATTGGCAGCCGAGTTACCGAACCGCACGGGCCGCGACCCCTCGTACCCCGGCAGCCACGGCGCCTCGCTCTCCGGCAGCAGGCGCTGACCACCCACGCCGTACACGGTCTGCAGGTCGCTCGGATCCCCGGCGATGGCCCGCACCAGCCAGTCCAGCCACGCCGTGGCCTCCTCGCGGTAGCCGCCGCGCAGCAGACAGGACAGCGAGAGGGTCGAGTCGCGCAGCCAGCAGTAGCGGTAGTCCCAGTTGCGCTCGCCGCCGATGCATCCGGGCAGGGATGTGGTGGGGGCGGAGACTATGCCGCCAGTGGGGGCGTAGGTGAGGGCCTTGAGGGTGATCAGGGACCGCATCACGGCGTCCCGCCACGGCCCGTCGTAACGGCATTGGGCGGCCCAGCGGCGCCAGAAGTCGCCGGTCTCCTTGAGCAGCGTCTCCGCGGGCACGCACAGCGGCGCGGGCAGTTCGGGCAGGTGCGAGGACGACCACACGAGGGTCAGCGCCAGCCGCCGTCCGGCCTGGACGGTGAAGTCGTACACCGTGGCATCCTCGTCCCCGGCCACGCGCACGGGTCCATCGGCCCCGAGCCAGACGGCGTCCGGGCCGGCGACCGCCACCGCGCACTGGTCGACGGCCCGGATCCAGGGCACGACCCGGCCCTGGTGGAAGCGCAGCCGCAGCTCGCTGCGCATGGATACGGCACCTGACAGCCCTTCGACCAAACGGACGAGGCAGGGCAGCCCGACACGGGGCGGCATGAAGTCCGTGACCCGAACGGTCCCCGTCGCGGTCTCCCACCGCGACTGCAGAACCATAGAGTCCGGGGAGTACGCCCGGTGCGTGCACGGGCCGCGCCCGACAGGCGCGACCCGCCAGAATCCGTTGTTCTGGGTGCCCAGCAGCGCCGCCAGACAGGCCGGCGAGTCGAAGCGAGGCAGACACAGCCAGTCGACGGAGCCGTCCCGGCCGATCATGGCGGCGGTCTCCAGGTCGCTGAGGAGGGCGTAGTCCTCGATGAGAGTACTCATGATCACCAGAGCCGTATATTTACGACGTATACGTACATCCTCTCCTCTCGAGCGTTCTACGTCAACCCGAGCCGTCCTGCCCTTGACGGCATGCTCGAAACAGGCCAAAGATGTATGTATACATCGTAAGTGTCCTGCGTTTCAGATCTTGACCACCGGTGCGGAGTACCGGCGGCGGACCGAGGCTCGGAGGCGATGCATGACCAGCCGGACGGACCCAGACCGCGGGCGGCGCATCAGCGACCGGGGGCGCTACGGGCGCCTGAGTCGGCAGCGCGTGCTGGCCGCCGCTCTCGATGTGGTCGACCGCGACGGGCTGTCCGCACTGAGCATGCGCAGGCTCGGTGCCGAACTCGAGGTCGAGGCCATGGCCCTGTACCGCTATGCGGCGGGCAAGGAGGCGCTGCTGGACGGCCTCGTCGAAGCCCTGTACCTGGAGCTCGAGGAGAACCTGGACACCTCCGCGTCCGCAGCAGGCACGGAGACCGGCGAGCCCGTTCCTTGGCGCGACGAGCTGCACCGCATCGCCCAGGAGGGCCGCCGGGTGTCGCTGGCACACCCTCAGGTCGTACCGCTGCTCGCCACCCGCATGCTCGCCGTCCCCATGGCCCGGCGCCCACTGGCAGTGCTGCGCTTCCACGAGCGTCTCCTCGCCCTGTTCGACCGGGCCGGCCTGGACGACCGCACCGCCGCCCTGGTGCTGCAGGTGGTCACCGCCTGGCTCCTCGGCTGCAGCCTCGTCGAGCTGCGGGCCATGGTGGACAACCCCGAAGAGCCCGAACCCGCGTTCCGGCTCGGCCTGCATCTCATGCCCGCGCAGGAACTCCCCCGGCTGCGCGCCATCGCGCCCGGCCTCGCCGAGCGCGGAGGGCCCGAGCCACTGGACGCAGGCCTGGACGCCCTGCTCGATCAGTTCACCGCGGGCATGTGACGACATGGCGTGTCCCAGCCCCGGCACACCGACCGCTTGCGAGTAGCATCGGTGTTTACGCCGTATACAGACGGTGGTCCCGATGAAGGTCCTGGTCGCACGGCGAGGAGACCCGCAATGGCGCATGGCTCGGAACCCGGCCCGGCACGACGCGCCAGCGACCGCGGGCGTTACGGCAGGCTCAACCGGGAGCGCGTGCTCGCCGCCGCCCTGGAACTGGTGGACCGCGAAGGCCTCTCGGCGCTGAGCATGCGCCGTCTGGGTGCCGAGCTCGGAGTGGAGGCGATGGCGCTCTACCGGTATGCAGAGAGCAAGGACGCGCTCCTCGACGGCCTGGTCGAAGCCCTGTATCTCGAGCTGGAGGAACGCCTGACCATCGGCCCCGAAGCGGGCTCGACGGACACCGCGCCGGCCTGGCGCACCGAGCTCCACCGCATCGCCCGCGCCACCTACGACGTCTGCCTCGCCCACCCCCAGGCAGTTCCGCTGCTCACCACCCGCATGCTCGCCGTCCCGCTCGCGCGTCGCCCGCTCGCCGTGCTCAAGGACCACGAAAGGGTGCTCGCGCTGCTCCGGGAGTCCGGGCTCGACGACGCCGGTACGGCGGCCCTTTTCCGGGCCTTCACGGCCTGGCTGCTGGGCTATGTGTCCGTGGAGCTGCGGCCCATGGTGGACAACCCCGACGAGCAGGACCCGGCGTTCCGTCTCGGTCTGCACCGCATGCCGCCGCAGGAGCTGCCGGGGCTCCGCGAGGCTGCCCCCGCCCTCACCGAGCCAGGTGGACCGGAGGGCCTGGCCGCCGGCCTGGACGCGCTGCTCGACCGGTTCGGAGAGAGCGCCGGAAAGCAGGCATCCGCCTGAACGTATTCTTCGACGGTGGCTGAGACCGACCTGATGCAGCTTCCCGACATGCCGCTGCACGATCCGTTCATCGTCGCCGACAGGGCAACCCGCACGTACTACCTCTACACCTCCAACGAGTCGTCCGTATCAGGCGTGGACGGCACCGGCACGATGGTCTACCGCAGCCACGACCTGCGCGACTGGACGCGCCCCGTGGTGGTCTTCCGCGCCGCCGAGCAGAGCGGAATCTGGTCGACCGACGGCGGTTGGGCCCCAGAGGTCCACGAACTGGGCGGCAGGTACTACCTGTTCACCACCCTCCACAACGAGGACAGGCCGCTCCCGGTGCCACCCGCCAACCAGTGGGGCACCCCGTTCCAGCTCCGCAACTACATGCGCGGCACGATCATCGCCGTGTCCGACTCGCTGCTGGGCCCCTTCACCGCCGTCGACCCCGCACGGCCCACCCCGCCCGAGAACCTCATGACCCTCGACGGCACGCTCCACGTCGACCCGTCCGGACAGCCCTGGATGGTGTACGCACACGAGTGGCTGCAGACCATCGACGGAACCATGGAGGCAATCCGGCTGGCCCCGGACCTGTCGGGAACCGTCGGAGACCCGGTCTTCCTGTTCAAGGGCTCGGACGCGTTCTGGCTCGGCGAGCAGATCCCCGCCGGCGTCCCCAACCAGCTCCCGCCCTACATCACCGACGGCCCCCAGCTGCACCGCACCCCCGACGGGTCGCTGCTCATGCTGTGGTCGACGTACGAGAAGAACACGCTCGGCATGGACGGCACCGTCAGCGGCGGCTATGTGCAGACCTACGCCGTCTCCCAGTCCGGCGAGATCACCGGGCCCTGGCGGCAGCAGCGGCCGTTGGTCCGGGACGACAGCGGTCACGGCATGCTGTTCCGCACCTTCGACGACCGGTTGATGATGGTCCTTCACCGCCCGTTCGAGAACGCCCGCGGGAAGCTGTACGAGATGCAGCTCGTGGGCCACGAGCTACGGGTGCTCCGGCAGCGGACGGACCTCGACGGCGGCGGATGACGGCCGAGATGGGGCAGCACCGGGGCCCGTCAACCGCCGCAGGCTGAGCGGATCTTGTAGAACGTGCTCAGGTACTTGGCGTGGTACGACGCACTGGCGATCCGCACGATCGCCTCGTCCGCCGAGCGCAGCGACGACCCGGTCAGGTTGGCGCTGCCCGTGTAGACGCGCGGTGTGATGTCGCCGCCGAAGGAGCCGTCGATGAGGATCTCCTTGTTGTGCGGACGGACGTCGATTCCCGGGCCGTTGGGGATACGGCACCTGCGGTGCTGGATGCCGGCGGCGGTCAGCTTGTTGGTGATCTTGGAGTCGCTCTCGGCGTAGACGATGTCGATCCAGCAGCCCCTGCCGCGCAGTTGGGCCAGTTTGTCGGCGACCTGGACGCGCGAGCCTTGGAAGCTGTGCATCACGATGCGGATGTCGGTCTGGTGCCGTTTCCCGTCCGTGCCCGTATAAGCGCAGCTGACCTCGTTCAGCGAGTTGACGATGGTGTCGGTGGCCGGGTTGTTGTACGAGGAGTCACCGCGTGGGAAGAAGAAGCCCCGGTAGGCCGAGCCGGTCGGGGTGGAGAAGTACACGTGGTTGTTGCCGCCCCGGAGTGCGCGCGCGGTGCGCTGTTTCTCGTGGTACGAGGCGTAGCCGTCGTACACGGCGCCGTTCGCGAAGGTCACGGAGTCGTTGAAGGACTCGACCTTGTACCAGTCGGAGAGGTTCGAGGAGGTCTGGAAGACCACCTTCGAGTAGCTGGTGCCGTCGTCGAAGGGCCCGATCCTCGAGAAGATGAAGAACTTGTTGTGGTTGTAGGCCGGCTCGGGCGGGGCGACGCTCAGACAGCCGCGCTCGACGTCGTCCACGCCGTCCTGATCCTCGAACTTGTCGTCGCAGACGACGATCCAGGAGCGGGCGGCGTCGTTGGTTCCGAGCCCCGCCCGCAGCGACTGGAAGGCCGGATTGGGGAACTCCTTGCTGCCACCGTCCACATAGGTCGAGTCGTCGACGATGATCCTGACGTTCACGCCGCGCCGGTGGGCGGCGAGCAGCGCGTCGGCGACGTCCTGGTCCTGGAACTCGTGCATCGAGCCGCGGATCGTCGCTCCGGCGGGCGTCGCGTCGATCAGCCGGATGAGCTGGGTGAAGATCGCGCCCTGCTGCGTCGGCGTACCCAGGGGGTCGTTGAACACGGGCCCGTTGATGACGGGCTTGGTCAGTGCGGCGGCCGGTGTCGCACTGCCGACGAGGAGGGCGGCCACCAGATACAGCACGACGGCGACGAGCCGCAGCACACGGAGCGGACGGATCGGGCGCGGGACCGCAGTCGAACGGGTCATCTTCGCCTTCCTCGAGGTGAGTGCGCGAGCGTTTCAGGCGTGACCAGCTCAGTCGGATCACGGCGGCAGGACAATCACTGTGCGTCGTATGAGCCCGGCCGGCGGCGGGAGATCAGTCGTTCGGAGCAGTCGGTGTGCTCCACGAGTGGTGCGCACGCCCGGCCTCGGCGCCCTGCGCACAGCTCGTGTGGCCGTCCGGCGGCGACACCGGGCGGCCACACGTCTGAGAAGCTCCGTCAGCTCTTGCCGAGGAGCCGCCAGATCTGGTTCTTCTTGGTGCTCAGTGCGCTCGCCGGGTCGCAGGTCCACTGGTGGATCAGCGCGCCGGGTGTGGTCGAGACCCCGCTGACGTCCACGCACTTGCCGCTGTGCACCGCGACCAACTGGTAGTCCTTGCTGTTGCCGAGCGCGGTGACCGGGTTGAGGGTGAACATCTGGTTCGTACTGCCGCTGCAGGTCCACTGGATGACGGCGGCGCCGTCGGCCGTGGAAGCGCCCGAGACGTCCAGGCATTTACCGCTGTGCTCGTTCACGATGGTGTAGGTGTTCGCCCGGCCGGCGACCGGCTTGAAGTCCAGCATCTGCTGGTAGCCGCCCTCGCAGGAGTACTGCTGGTACTGCGTGCCGTCGGTGGTGCTCAGGTTGGTGTCGTCCAGGCACTGACCACTGTGCTGGGCCACCGCGACGGTGGAGACGGTCGTGTTCGAAGGCGGTAGCAGCGTGACCGTGTAGCCGTCCGCGGCGTCCGTCCACGGCACGTTCACCGAAGCCGAGTTCCCGTTCACGGTCAGGGTCTGGTCGGAGACCGTCACCGGACCCGTCACCGCGCCGCCGCTGTTGTTCGGTATGCGCTGGACTATCGCGCGCACTCGGTTGTTCTCCACGACCGAGGTGGTGTCGAGACGGTTGAGGCTGACGGTGACGTTGCCGGTGTTGCCGTTGTTGCCCAGCAGGATCTTCGCGTTGCGCGCGGTGTTGTCCTTGGTCGCCAGCCCGTCGGTGTTCGTACCGGGCGTGAGGTTCACGATGTTTCCGGTCTGGGAGCCGTAGTACCGGTAGAGGAACCACTCGCCGAGCGGCAGGTACTGGCCGGAGCTGTTCTTGGTGAGCAGGTTGGCCGCGTAGTCGTGCAGGCTGGGGCCCCCTCCCCAGTTGGAGCGGAGGCCGTCGGCGCCGGCCCGCTCCAGGCGGCTGATGAACCAGCCGCCGCCACCGGGGTTCTGCTGTTCCCGCCCGGCGTACTCGTTGATCTGGTACGGGCGGGTGTTGGTCAGGCCCGCGGCGGCGAGGGTCGAGTTGGCGCCGCTGACGGCCGTGACGGGGTCGTGCGGAATGGCATGCCAGCTGTAGATGTCGGGGGCGACGTTGTTGGCCTTGACGTAGTTCAGGTAGGTGGTCCACCAGGTGTTGGAGGAGCTGGGCGGGTTGGCCATGCTGGGGCCGACGATGAGCTGACCGGGGAGGTTGGCCCGCACGGCGGCGTGGAACCGCGACCACATCTGAAGATACTGGCTCTGGGACCGGCCCCAGAAGCCGCTGAGCTCCGGCTCGTTCCACAGGTCCCACTCCACCGTCATGTTGTTGGCCTTGACGTCGGAGATGAGCTGGTTGACGAAGTTGTCGAACAGCGTCCAGTTGCCGTTGTCGCCGGGAAAGCCCTGGCTGGTGGTGCCGTCGGCGCCCCACAGGTCGTGCGGCAGGATGACGAACGTGCCGCCGAGCGCCTTGGTGCGCTTGTACTGGGCGAGGGTGGCGTTCCAGCGGGTCTGGTAGTCAGCGAGGCTGGTGGCGTAGCCGCCACCGTTGAGCTGGGCGCCGCCGGCCCGCTCGAAGTGCCACTTGATGTCCTTGAAGAAGTGGTCCGGCGGCAGCGACCCGTCGGGAGTCAGCCCGTAGATCATGCCCGAGGCGCGGTAGGTGGGGGCGCCCCCGGCGACGGAGAAGTCGACGGCGACGGTGGTGTCCGCGGCCTGTGACGGGCCGGCGGGCACCAGGGTGGCGGCCAGGGTGGCCAGGAGGACGGCCGCGGACGAGATGGCTCGACGTCTGGTGCGCGATGCGCGTCCGGGCGGTGCGGAGGAGAGCGACTTCATTGTGCGGCTCCTAACAGGGTGGGGGAAAGGACCGGGGACTGAACGGCCCCCGGAGCTCGCGTAAGGCAGCCGGTCAGCGGCCGCCCCGGTGTGCGTGGGCTTCGGCCAGCAGGAGGTAGCTGCTGGCGGTCCACGTGTAGGCGCGGTCGCGCAGGCCCGTTCCGGTGAGGGCGTCGAAGTTCTCGGCGAACCCGTGGGTCTCGCACAGGGCGCGGAAACGGGCGCTGACGTCGTCCGCGAGCCGGTGGTGGCCGGCCCGGCGCAGGCCGTCCTCGACCAGGACCGTGGCGGGAGCCCAGATGGGGCCGCGCCAGTAGCCGTCGGCGAGGTAGTGCGGCGAGGTGGTCAGTTCGGTGGCCAGGCCGTACGGGGTGAGGTGGGCCTTGATGTGGTCGGCCAGCGCGCTGCTGACCTCGCCGGGCAGGTGCTCGCCGAGCACGATGGGCATCAGGTCGAGGAGGCTGGCGCTGCTCCAGGTGTCCCCGCCGGCGGCTCCCCGGGCGACGAACCGTTCGCCGGTCCAGAGCTGGTCGAGCAGCGCCGTCTGCGTCTCCTCGGCCACGGCCGTCCATCGGCGCGCCGCCTCGGCATTGCCCAACTCCTCAGCCAGTCCGGCGAGTTCACGCAGTTGAAGAACGAGGAAGGCAGCCAGGTCGGCGGTGACGACCACCCGCTCGGGGTCGAAAGTGGTGGCGTTGTCCCAGCCGCTGTCGTTGCCGTGCTGGTAGTAGGGCAGTTCGGCCCCCGGGGCTCGTCGTGCGGTGAGCCAGAAGTTCGTCCAGCCCTCCAACCGGGCGTAAACCTGCGTGAGTTGAGCCCGGTCGAGAGGCGTCGGCAGACGGCGGCGCAGGTGGCCGAAGGCCCAGCCGTGGATGGGCGGCTTGACGAAGTTGTACAGGACCTCGGAGTGGGTGACCGAGTCGGGCAGGGCGCCTGCGGCGTCCTGGTGGTCGAAAGGCAGGTGGAACTGATCCAGCGACAGCTCCGGCGAACCGGGCGCCAGCGCAAGGGCGTTGAAGCAGTGGTCCCAGCTCCACACCTTGTCCATCCAGTGCTTGGACATCAGCACGGCGGGCCGGGTGACCAGGCCCGTCGGCCCTACGGTCGCCGACCAGACGACGTAGGCGGCGAGTTCGGCGGCCGGCGTGGCGGACGAGCGCCAGGGGGCCACCGCGTCGACGAAGTCCGCGAACGCGCCCTGTGCCCTCGCCAGGATCTCGTCGAAGGCCGCCGAGGACACGTACGGCGGGCGGGCGGTGTCGAGCTCCTCGACCGCGACCTCCCAACCGCCGTCCGCCTCCGCGGTGATGGCCAGACCGCGGTCGGCGCTGCCCAGGGCCTGGGTTCCGGCCGCCTCGGCAAGCGAGCCGGACAGCACGGTGACGCGGTAGCGGCGTCCGGTCTCGTACGACGTGAAGACGTGCGCGTCGGCGGCCGGGTCGTGGAAGAAGTACGTTCCGCTGAACGGGGTCAGAGCCTGCGCGGCGGCAAAGACGCCGATGCCCAGGCCGCTCCCCCGCAGCCGTACGGTGTCCGGCGACTCGTAGGCGAGGTCGACACGCCCGCTCTCGCCGATCCAGCTGAGCAGGCCCGGCGTCGCCTCGACGCGGGTCGCGGCTCGGTCGCCGTTCGCCGGGTTCAGGGGGACCAGGCGCAGGACGCCGTGCATGCCGTTCTGGTGCGAGACAAGGTGGAGGTCCTCGGCGTACGTCTTCTCCGCGATCACGGGCGAGATGTCGAACCAGGATCCGCAGGTGCTGAACGGGATGTCGTGGACGGAGAAGGCCGGGCCGGTTCGGGCGGCGGTCATGTGGCGTGACTCGTTTCTGGAGCAGGGAGGCGACAACGGAGGGCTCTATGCAGGCCGGGGGAGGACAGCGCCCCGCAGGGGCGCGGGGCTGTGTCTGACTTGCGGCTACCGCCGCGCGGGCGCGACCAGCCACGACGCAGCCGCAGACGACCGACGGCCCATCGCGGCACTTCGGGCGGACCGCTCAGTCCTTCACCGCACCGGCGGTGACGCCGGCCGCGACGTACCGCTGGGCGAGAACAAGAATCACCGCAGCCGGCAGCGAGGCCACGACGGCGGTGGCCATGATGGCGTTCCACTGCTGGTTGTTGTTGCCGATGTAGTGGTAGATGCCGAGGGTGATCGGCTCGTGGGAGCCGCCGTTGACCAGGGTGCTGGCGAAGACGAAGTCGGACCAGGACCACAGGAACGCGAACAGGGACACCGTGACGACGGCGTTGCGGCTCATCGGCAGCACCACGGACCAGAAGGTGCGCAGCGTCTTCGCCCCGTCCATCTGTGCGGCCTGGAGGAGTTCGCCGGGGATGCCGGACATGAACGCGGTGAAGATCAGGACCGCGAACGGGACGGCCAGGGTGGAGTCGGCGACGATCAGGCCGGGAACGGACTGGAGCAGCCCGAGTTGGAGGTAGATGGCGTAGAAGCCCATCGCCATGATGATGCCGGGAATCATCTGGGCGGCCAGCAGGACGAAGCTGAGGAGGCCGCCGCCGCGCGGGCGCAGCTTGGCCAGCGCGTAGCCGGCGGGGGCGGACAGGAGCACGGTCAGAACGACGGTGCCCAGGCCGATGACGAGGCTGGTGCCGAGGTACGGCAACTGCTCGTCCAGGACGGTGCGGTAGCCGGCCAGCGTGCCGTGCACCGGCAGCAGGCCGGGTGGGCTCTTGCGCATGTCCTGGTCGCGGGTGAGGGACACGTTGATCATCCAGTACACCGGGAACAGCATGATCGCGGTCAGTACGACGCCGGTCGTGGTCTTTCCCCATGTACGCCTGCGGATGCGGCTCATGACAGGGCCTGCTTTCTCTGCACCCGGACGTAGACCAGCCCGAAGACGAGCGCGGCGACCACGAGCAGGTTGCCGACGGCCGCACCCGGGCCGAAGGCCGGCAGGAGATTGCCGAAGCCGAGCTGGTAGGACCAGGTGGCGAAGGTGGTGGAGGAGTCGGCGGGGCCGCCCTTGGTCATGATCCAGATGATGTCGAAGACCTTGAGCGTGTAGACCAGCCCCAGCAGCAGGGTGATCGCGGACACCGGGCGCAGCAGCGGGAAGGTGATGCTCCAGAACCGGCGCCAGGCACCCGCCCCGTCCAGGGCTGCGGCCTCGTACAGGCCGGCCGGGATGGACTGCAGGCCGCTGTAGAGCACGACCAGGTTGAAGGGGACGCCGATCCAGATGTTCGCGATGATCACCGAGGTGAGCGACCAGGTCGGTGAGGTCAGCCAGTTGACCGGGCCGATGCCGAGGGCGTGCAGGGCGGCGTTGACGATGCCGGAGTCGGTGTTGAGCATCCACGACCAGGTGGACGCCGACACGATCAGCGGCAGCAGCCACGGCACGAGGAACAGGGCGCGCAGGGTGGCGGAGAGGCGGAAGTGCTGGTTGAAGAAGACCGCGAGGGCGAGCCCGATGGCGTACTGGAAGACCAGGCAGACGGCGGTGAAGAGCGCGGTGTGCAGCAGGGCCGGGGCGAAGGTCGGGTCGTCGAAGACCTTCCGGTAATTCTCCAGCCCGGTGAAGGGGGCGTCGCCCTGGACGAAGGAGCGAACGGTGTAGTTGCGCAGGCTCAGGTCGAGGTTGCGGTAGAGCGGATAGGCGTAGAAGAGGGCGAGGTAGAGGGTCACCGGGGCGAGGAAGCCCCAGGCCGCCCACTGCTGGGAGGTCGGACGGCGGCGCTTCCTGCCGCTGGCCGGGGGCGGGGCGGCGGCGGTGGCCGCCCCGTTCCGGGCGTCCGCGGGCCGGTGGTCCGGCGGATGAGTCGTCTGCTTCATCGGGCTCACATCACACGTCACTTGGCCGCGGCCTGCGCCGAACTCAGTGCGTCCTCGGGAGACTTGGAGCCGCTGAGGGCGGACTGGACGGCCTTCCACATCTGCTCGGAGATCTTGGGGTACTTGGTGCCCAGGTCGTCACTGGTGCGGCCCTTGGCCGCCTTGACCGCCTCGACCCACGGCTTCAGGTCCGCGCTGGCGGCCACCTGCTTGTCCTGGACCTCGCTGGTGGGCGCCACGTAGGACAGCGTGGTGTCGGTGGCGTTGAGGTTGTCGCCGCTGGTCAGGCAGGTCACCAGCTTTTGCGAGGTGGCGTAGCGGCCGGTGTCCTTCTGGACCGGGACCGTCACGAACTCGCCGCCGGTCGGGGCCGCCGCGGTGCCGCCCGCAGCCGCCGGGACCGGGATCACGCCGTAGCCGAAACCGGCCTTCTTGGCATTGGCCAGCTGCCAGGTGCCGTTCTCGGCGAACGCGTAGTCGCCGCTGGCGAACTCCTGCCAGCTGGTGGTCTGGGTGTTGTTCAGCACCGAGTTGGGGGCGTAGCCCTGCTTCAGCCAGTCCTTCCACAGCGACAGCGCGGACACGGCCCGGGCCGAGTCGAGTTCGGTCAGCTTGGCGCCCGCGCCCCACAACCAGGGCAGGAACTGGAAGCTGCCCTCCTCGGTGCCGATCGCGGAGAAGGTGATGCCCTTCTTGCCGGCCTTCTTGACCTTGGCCAGCGCCGCCGTCAGCGACGTCCAGTCCTTGATGGAGGCGACGTCCACCCCGGCCTTCTTCAGCACCTCCTTGTTGTAGTAGAGGGCCAGGGTGTTGGCGCCGATCGGGGTGCCGTAGGTCTTGCCGCCCGACTGGCCGGCCGCGAGCAGGTTGGGGTCCACCTTGGAGGTGTCCAGCTTGTTGTCGTCGGTCGTGGTGAGCACCCCCGCCTCCGCCAGCGTCGACACCACCGGGTTGTCGACGATGAGGACGTCCGGGGAATTGCCCTGCTGCGCCGCCAGCAGCGTCTTGTTGCCCAGGTCGCTGGTGTCGAACGCGGTCCGCTTGACCTTCACGCCGGCCTTGGTGCCGCACTGGTCCAGCAGCTTCGCCCAGTCCGAGGTCTTGTCGAACTGCGGGTACGGGTCCCAGATCGTGTACGTGCCGCCGCCGGCACCCTTGGTGTCGGTACTGCCCGAGCCGGAGGAACAGCCAGTGGCGGAGACGGCCACGGCGAGCGCGGTCACGGCCGCGGCGGTCAGACGACGCTGTCTGGAGGAGGTGTTCATGGCGAGGGTTCCTTTGTTCTGGGCATGCGGGTGCCGAAGGCACGGGTGGGTGAAGGCATGGGTGGGTGAAGGCATGGGTGGTACAGGCCTGTCCTGGCGTGGCGAGGAGAGGCGGGCACGACGGACGCAGCCCTGTCGAGCGCTGTGAACGTCAGGTGAAGTGAGGTGAGTTGTGGAGTACTACGGATGTGCGGTCAGGGCGCGGTAACGGGCCCGGTGCTGGCCCGTAGGGAGATCGGCGGGGCGAGGAGATGGTGGCGGGGCGGTGCGTCGGGATGGTCGAGCCGCTCCACCAGCAGGTCGACGGCGCGTCGGCCCATCTCCTCCGCCGGTACGTCGGCCGCGGTGAGCTGCGGGGTCACCGTCTCGGCCCAGCGGCTGGCGACGACACCGGTGACGGAGAAGTCGCGCGGCACATGACGGCCCGCATGCGCGAGCCCCCGGTAGAGACCGCCGAGAGCGGCCTCGTTCAGCGTGACCAGGCCGGTGGTGGCCGGGTCGTCGCGCAGGATCTGTTCCAGGCAGGCCTGGCCGGACGCGGCGTCGTCCCCGCAGCTATACGTCCGCACCGTCAGCCCACGCTCGGCCGCGGCCTTCGTGAACCCCTCCAGCCCCCGGTGCGCGGACTCGTACCCGGCCCGCAACAGCTGCTCGGGCCGGTTGACGAAGGCGATGCGGCGATGGCCGAGGTCCGCCAGGTGGTGGACACACGCCGCCGCCAGCGCCGTGTGATCCAGGCCGACCCACCAGCCGCCTTCCGGATGGGCGGTACGCCCGATGGCAACCGAGGGGAAGCCCAGGGCGGCCAGGTGGTCCACCCGGTCGTCCTCCAGCCTGATCTCCATCAGGATCGCGCCGTCGACCCGCCGCTCCCCCAGCAGCCGCTGGAACGAGCGGTCGCTGTCCACACCGCTCGGGGAGAGCAGCACGTCGTAGTCGTATGCCGCGGCGGCCTCCACCACACTGCCGATGAAGTCCAGCTGCATACCGGTGTAGTGGTTCCCGGCCGGCGGAAACACCAGACCGATCGTGCTCGTCCGCCCGTTGGCCAGGGCTCGCGCACTCGCGTTCGGCCGGTAGCCCAGCTCGTCGATGACCTCCTGGATCTTCCGACGCGTGTCGTCCGAGACCGGACGCTTGCCGCTCAGCGCATACGAGACGGTGCTCCGCGAAACACCGGCCCGGCGGGCGATCTCTCCGATGTTCACGGCGGCTCCTTGCGCGAAATCCTTGCCCGAACCGGTTCGAGTGCTCGGTGGAGAGAGTACTCGCCGGACGTGAAGATGTGGGTTGGAACGGAGAGCGAGAGCCGGTTGTCGAACCGGTTCGCGTGAAGTGAAGGTAGGAACTGACCAGGCCCCTGTCAACACCTCCGACGACACTTTCCAGTCCGTTCGAAGGTCCCGTTTTCTTCCTGTCCAGGGGATTGCTGGCCGGGGATTTCCGGTGCTAGCTTGCCGAACCGGTTCGATGAAGTGATCCTTCCGACGACCGCGGGCCGGTTCCATCCCCTCTCCGGGCAGGTGAAGTCTCCGCCCCAGCCGACGGGACGAGCTCCCTCACGTCTGCGGCGAAACGGGATCGAACCGGTTCGACGCACGAGACGACACACCGACAAGCCGATACGCCGTCACGCCGATACACAAGGATTGAGGACGCAATCCATGCCATCCGCTGACAGATCCGCCCGGCGCCGGGCCCCCGCCGCCATGGTGCTGGCTCTCGGTGCGGGCCTGCTGGCCGCACCGGCCGTACCCGCGCAGGCAGCCGATACGCCCCGGCCCGCCGCCCACTACACCTTCGACCAGGACGACCTCGCCTCCGGCGGGATCACCGACAGCTCCGGCAACGGGCTGACGGCGACCCTGGTGAACGGCTCCACCGCCCAGTCCGTCGCGGGCCCGGACGGCGGCAAGGCGCTGTCCCTGCCCGGCGGGGCACCCTCCTCGGACGGCGCGTATGTCCGCCTCCCCCGCGAAGTCCTGGGCGACGCAAGCGACTTGACGGTCTCGGCCCGCGTGAAGTGGAGCGGCGACAAGTCGGCCTGGCAGCGCATCTTCGATCTGGGTACCGACACCACCAAGTACCTGTTCACGACGCCGTACAACGGCAGCGTGCTGCGTACCGCCGTGACCACCGGCGGAGGGGGCGCGGAGGCGCAGGTATCCGGGTACGCGCCGCTGCCCGCCGAGGGCTGGCGGACCGTCACCGTCACCCTCGACACCGCCGCCCACCGGGTCACGACCTATCTCGACGGCGTGGCGGTCTCCGCCTCCGCGACGAACGTCAAGGCCAAGGATCTGCTGGACGGTTCGGCCACCGCGGCCGGCTACATCGGCAAGTCCTTCTACCCGGACCCGCTGCTGAAGGGCGCGGTCGACGACTTCACGGTCTGGCACTCGGCGCTCACCGCCGAGCAGGTGGCCGGTACGGTCGGGACCCTTCCCACTCTCCAGCAGCTCTCGCAGACGTCCTTCGAGGTCCGCACGACGACCGGGACGGCCCCCTCCCTGCCCGCCTCGGTCCGCTCCTCCTTCTCCGACGGCTACGACCGCGACACACCGGTCACCTGGGACGCCGTACCGGCCGGGAAGTACGCCCAGCCGGGCACCTTCACGGTGGCCGGAACCGCCGCCGGGCAGGCCGTGAAGGCGACCGTCACCGTGGTCCGCGAGGGAGCCCTCACCGTCGATCTCGGCTCGGACACCGGCACGTTCCACGGCGGTGCCTCCGGCACCCTCTACGGCGTGTACGGACCGGACGTCCCCACCAACAACCTCCTCGAGGGCATGGGACTGCGCACCGTCTCCACCAAGGCGCAGGACGGCCCGCAGCACCCGGGTGCCGACGCTCTGGACGTGGTCAAGCCGCTGGCCGACTCCACCGACGGTGACGTGTACATCTACATGACGGACATCCACCGCGGCTTCCCGTACGAGTGGCCCGGCGCCACCCCCGAGGAGAAGCTCAAGCTCTACGAGGAGAAGATCGCCAAGCAGGTCGACCAGGTCCTGAAGCTGCCCAAGCAGTACCAGGACAACATCGTCTTCGTGCCGTTCAACGAGCCCGAGGGCAACATGTTCGGCACCGGCGAGTGGAGCTACAACAAGGTCAGCTGGCTGAACGCCCCCAAGGACTACTTCGCCGCCTGGGATTCCGCCTACAAGCTCATCAAGGGCAAGATGCCCGACGCCCGCGTCGCCGGTCCCAACACCAGCGTCCTGTACGACCAGGTGAAGGGCTTCCTCACCCACACACTGGCCGCCGGCACCCTCCCGGACGTGATCACCTGGCACGAGCTGAGCCACCCGGAGGCGGTGCGCGAGAGCGTCGCCAAGTACCGGGCGTGGGAGAAGGACCTGTTCAAGGGAACCGCCCGCGAAGGAACCCACCTCCCCGTCAACATCAACGAGTACGCCTTCAACTACCACACCTCCGTCCCCGGCCAGATGATCCAGTGGGTGTCCGCGATCGAGGAGTCCAAGGTGGACGCCGACATCGCGTACTGGAACATCGACGGCAACCTCTCCGACTCCGCGGTGCAGTCGAACCGCGGCAACGGCCAGTGGTGGCTGCTGCACTCGTACGCCTCGATGAGCGGGCACACCGTGAAGGTGACGCCGCCGTTCCCGGGCCAGAACTACACCATGCAGGGCGTGGCCACCCTCGACGAGAAGAAGAAGCAGGCCCGGCTGATCTTCGGCGGCTCGACCGGGAAGGGCCACATCACCTTCGCAGGAGTCCCCAAGAAGGTCTTCGGGGACCAGGTCCACGCCTGGGTGCGGGAGATCGACTGGAGCGGGCAGGTCGGCGACAACTCCGGCCCGAAGCTGCTGACGGAGACGAACCTCAAGGTCGGGGACGACGGGACGGCCGTTGTCGACTTCGGCGACGGCACACTGCCGACGCTGAGGGAGTCCTCGGCGTACGAGATCGTCCTCAGCCCGGCCGGGAAGGCGAAGGGCACGCAGTCCGCGCCCGTGCGCTGGCAGGGGTCGTACGAGGCGGAGGACGCAGCCCACACCGGGTCCGGCTACTCCAAGAACGGCCCCGAGGGTTCGACGAGCGACGTGTCGAAGTTCTACACCTCCGGCGGCTACGACGTCGGCGGCCTGCGCACCGGTTCGGACGTCACACTCGACTTCGCCGTGGACGTCCCCGAGGACGGCACGTACGACCTGAGCGCCTTCGCCAACTCCCTGAACACCTTCGACAAGGTGAAGGAGCAGGGCCCCACCAACGTCTTCCTGCGCGTGGACGGCAAGGCGGACAGCGAGCAGGAGCTGTACCTGCCGCTCGGCTACAAGTGGGTGGTGTGGGACCACACCGACACCAAGGTGCATCTCACCAAGGGCAGGCACACCCTGACGCTCGCCGCGAAGAGCCTCGACGGCAAGCGCACCACCAAGGGCGACGCCATCGTCGACCGCCTCACCCTGTCCCTGCCGGACCCGTCGGCGGCCACCGAGGTCCACGAGGGCGAACTGGCCTGGCTGGGCGGCGGGGCGCGGCCCGTCTACGACCTGCCGAAGCAGGCCGGAACCCCCGCCACGGGCTCGGGAGCGGCCCGGCTCGCGAAGGGCCAGACCGCCACGTTCTGGGTCTACTCCCCCGCCGACCGCGAGGCCACCCTCGACGTCGACACCCTCGGCGCCGCAGACGCACGCCTGGCGGTCAACGGGCACGACGTCCTGCACGTGAACAAGGCCAGGCACGAGGTCGCCGTCTCCCTCTCGGGCGGCCTCAACAAGGTGACGGTGACCGGCAGTTCGGCCGCCACCCTCGTCGACCGGCTCACGGTCACCCCCACCGACGGCACGCTCAAGGCGCGCACGTACGAGGCGCAGGACGCCAAGCTCGCGGGTTCGACCACGCTGACCTCGCTGCCCCTGGCGACGGACGGTACGGCGATCACCGGCATCGGCGGCGACCCGGGCAACGGCAACACGGCGACGTTCACCGTCGCCGCGGACAAGCCCGGCCTGTACGCCCTGCGCATCCGCTACTCGAACCCCGAACAGTCCGAGGCCACCCACTACAACCCGGACCCGCTGGCCCGCCACGCCGACCTCACCGTCAACGGCGGCACGATGCAGCGCGTCAACTTCCCGCACACCTTCCACCAGGACAACTTCTGGGAACTGACCGTCCCGGTCCAGCTGAAGAAGGGGCAGAACACGATCGCCTTCCGCTCCGAGGAACTGCCGAACTTCGACGGCACGACCTACGCCTCGGACACCTTCCCGGGAGTACTGCTCCGCTCCCGCTACGCACCGCTGATCGACCGGATCACCGTGGCGCCGTATGCGCGGGAGGTGCGATGAGTTAGCCGCCGGCGTCGCAAGCAGGGGCCCGGGTCCGTCAGGGTGGGCGGAACCGGGCCTCTGGCGTTACCCGCGGGGCTCGGGTGAGCCGCGCCGGCGGACCACTGCGAGGAAGACCGCGACGGCGTAGCTGAAGCCGTGGCGGCTTCCATCCTCCGTCCGGGCACCTCACCTGCGCTCAACCCCAGTTGAGAGCCGGATCCACGGATGCTTACGCCGCCGCTGTGACGCCGAGCGAGTCCAGGGCGGCGGTCACCGTCTTTCGCAACGTCGCGGCGTCAGCACCGGCACGCGAGCGCAGGTTGACGCCATAGGCGAGCAGGGCCAGCAGATCCGCGGAAGCATCGGGGTCGGTCACTGGGGCAAGCTGCCCCTGGCGCTCGGCGGTGACCAGCGCCGCGTACATTGCCTCGCGCAGCTCCCGGTGGTGCTGGTCCAGGACGGCGCGCACGTCCGGATCGCTGTTCTCGACCCCGGCGTGTGCGTTGGAGACCATGCAGCCCCAGCGGGCGTACTCACCCGAGCAGCGCGCCTCGATCAGGCCGGCGAAGAACTCGGAGACGGCCGGCAGACCCCGCTCGTCCCCGGCCAGGCTCCGAAAGATCGGCTGGGAACGCTGCTCGAGGTAGCGGCGCAACGCCGCGAGGTAGAGCTCCTGCTTTCCGCCGAACGTGGCGTACAGGCTGGAACGGTTGAGCCCGGTCGCGCTCACCACGTCCTGGATCCCGGTCGAGGCCACGCCCTGCCGCCAGAACAGCCGCACCACGGTCTCCAGGGTGGCATCCGGATCGAAGTGCTTGATGTCGGGCATGGCCCACCCCGCTATCCTGAAATGAGGATTCCAAGATACTCCCGGTTGAGCACGCCGCAAACGTATCGACAGGTACACGGCAGCCCGCCGGGCGCCCCTGAACGGGGCACAGCCCCCGCCTGCGCCGACACCTCACTCACCCATCGCGCAGTCCAACTCGCCGCGTTCATCATGGCGTTCGCCCTGACCGTCCGTCACCCCTTCACCAGCCTCTGCCCATTCGTACCTCGGCATGGCTGGCGCGGGACCACGAACCCCCTTATCTTGGAACGGTCATTTCAAGATTGACCGGTCCCGCCCCAGCCGCCGACCAGAAGGAATCAAGCACCATGACCAGCCTCAACACCGAACTGCGCGCTTTCTACGCAGCACGCCAGCAGCAGATCCCCGCCGAGATCCGGGCAATCATGCAGCGAGCCGGCCAGGAACTCGCCGACTCCGGCCGGGCCGATCGCGCCCTGACCGTCGGCGCCCAGGCTCCACGCTTCAACCTCCCCACCGCGACCGGACAGACCCTGGCCCTGGACGACCTGCTCACCGACGGCCCGGTCGTGCTGACCTTCTACCGCGGCGCCTGGTGCCCGTACTGCAACATCGCCCTGCGCTCACTCCAGCAGCACCACGAGGCCATCACTGCCCGCGGCGCCCGCCTGGTGGCCGTCTCCCCGCAAATCCCCGACGAGTCCCTCAACCTCGCCGAGAAGCACGATCTCGCCTTCGACGTCCTCAGCGACATCGGTTCCGACACCGCCAAGCAGTACGGCCTCGCCTTCGACCTCCCCGACGACCTCGCCGCCGTCTACGCCAAGCTCGGCTTCGACCTCCAGCGGGTCAACGACGGCCACCGGCGCACGCTCCCGCTGCCCGCCACCTACGTCATCGACCGCGACGGCGTCATCCGCTGGTCCTTCGTCGACACCGACTACACCACCCGCGCCGAACCGGCCGACATCCTCGCCGCCCTCGACGCAATGCATTGATCCCTGGGCAACTGCCCTTATTCCTATTGACCACAACAAATTGCCCCCAGAATCGCTGGGCTGCTGGTCAAGACGGCTGTCAGGCTCCGCCTCGTGGAGATTCGATTCAAGCAATTCCGCCACCGTGAACTCCAGGACTGGCTCGCCACACACCCTGTGCCCTAGGAGCCAGCCGCCTACTCCGCCCCTGAAGCGACGGTCCACCGCGGCAACGTTCTGCGCCCGCACCCACAGGCTCTAGCCCAACCCGGCCGCATCCCATGCTGCCCTCGGCTCCAGTAAGAGGATCAAAGCATTGGGGACGCAGCTCAGGCAGCACGCCTCGCCCCGCTTCGGCGACGAAGTCGAGACCGCGGTGGCTTCCCAATACAGAGGTCAAGCTCTGTCGGGAACGGAATTCCGTGATCAGTCGAACCAGACGATGAGTCGCACATGTTCTGGTCCATGCAGCTCGGCAAGCGTCCGCATCACGTCCCAGACCGGTGCCCAGTGGGTTCCCGGCCCGGCGACCGTGCTTCGGCTGAGCGTGCGGGACCGATCGGTCTCGTCCCAGTTGGCAGCTGCCAGCTCGGCCCAGCTGATCCACGTTGTGCCGTGTGCGTCCCGTGGCCCGCCCCAGGCGTTGAACGCGGCCCGCAGCCCATCCGAAGCGTCCTCCGGCAGGCCACGGTCTTCGGTCAGCGGCTGGAACCCGAAGGAGTTACGGACGCCGAAGAGGCAGGCGAGTGCGTCATAGGCGTTGCCGGTGTTGAGGAGGAAGAGGTCGATGGCGGCGTGCCAGACCGCGTCCTCGTCGTCCTCGCCCCAGATCCGGGCCAGGGGTCTGCAC
The DNA here is from genome assembly GCF_003814765.1 of Streptomyces sp. TLI_185. Taxonomy (NCBI): domain Bacteria; kingdom Bacillati; phylum Actinomycetota; class Actinomycetes; order Kitasatosporales; family Streptomycetaceae; genus Streptomyces; species Streptomyces sp. TLI_185. Next base: position 8,885,868 of record NZ_RKRB01000001.1, on the reverse strand, counting down.
TCGATCATCCCGCTCACGTCGGTGGACATGTCTGCAGTCTGCCGAGAACGGACAAGGCTCGTCGCCTCGTTTTCGATGCAGAACCTATCCGGTGGGCTGGGGTGGGGCGACGTCGTAGAGGCCCCGGTCCCGGATCAGGGCCCACAGCACGTTGATTCTGCCGCGGGCGAGGGCGATCACGGCCTGAGCATGGCGATTGCCTTCAGCGCGCTTGCGGTCGTAAGACGTGCGGGAGTTGGGGTCCTTCCGGCAAGGCCGTTCCGTGTCAGGTCCAGGGCGCCACGAGGACGAAGGAGCGGCTGGCCCGGTAGGCAGCCGTGTTCTCGGAAGGGTCGAGCCACAGCTGGAGGTTGCCCCGGTGGCGGAGGTAGCGGCCGGCGTAGTTGTACGACTCCAGGGAGACGGAACCGGCCATGGAACCGGAACGGGGGCAGAAGGTGGCGTCCTTCCGGAAGATGGCAGATCGGTCGTCGCTGTCCAGCCGGATGCGGAAGGCGTAGTGCCGCAGATACCTGCCGGTGGCGTCCCTGAGTGAGTAGCAGCGGGGGTCGGCCAGGCCGGGAACGAAGGTGAAGGTGGCCGCCTGCCGGGTGGCCACGGAGCTGGTGGCGCCGACCGGGCCCAGGATGCCGAGTCGGCCGGACTGGCTCACGTAGGCGCCGGGGTTGTCGACCGACCGTAGGGCGTGCCGCCCCGAGAACCGCACCGCAGCCGTCGTCGCCGGGGCTGCTGTCGGCGTCGATGTGGGTGCCGGTGTCCGTGAGGCGGACGCTCTCGGCGTCGGCACCACGGACGAGGCGGCGGGCGACAGTGGGGCCGCCGCGGCGGGCCGCGGGGCCGGCTCGTGAGACCCCGCGGCGGTGTACCAGGCCACTCCGGCAGCGGCGAGCGTGACGGCTCCCGCGGCTGCCGCCGCCGCGGGCTTGGCGGCCAGCCTGCCGATCGTCCGCGCCGTACGGCTTGTACCGCTCGCCGTCCGGGTGCCCGCGCCGACGGTCGCCCCGGCCGAATCCGCCCTCAGCGCCCTGGCCAGTACCAGGCCGGCCAGGCCGAGCGGCACAGGCACCAGCGCGAGGCCGGCCAGCAGCCCCTCCGCCGGTATGAGGTCGGACGAGCTCGACAGGCACTGCGGACAGTCGCGGACATGGCGTGCCAGCCGCTTGCGCCACAGCGCGGACGGCCGCCCGTCCCACGAGGCGAGCAGGGCGGTCAGGTCCGGGCAGCGTGGCGAGGCCGTCACGGCACGTACGACGGTGCGCGCCGCCTCCAGCCGCTCCTTGACCCGCTGGATTCGGACCGCGGCATGCTGGCGTGTGAGGCCGCAGGCCGCCGAGAGCTCGCCGCGGGTCAGTTCACCGGCGCTCTCCATCCACCACAGCGCGAGTACCTCGCGTTCCTCGTCCTCCAGCCAGCGGGTCGCCTCCACCGCTTCGCGCCGCTGGCCCGACAGCGCAAGCCGAAGAATCGCCAGCTCGGAGAAGTCGGCCTGCGGGTCCGGTTCCTGGGCGTTCTCCTCCAGGGGTTCCACACTGAGCCCGGTGCGCCCTCTGCGCCACCGGTCACGGATCTGCCGCACGGTGATGGCGACGAGCCAGGACCGGAACCGATCCGGTTGCTCCAGTCCGGGCAACCCGTCCAGGACCCGCATCATCGTCTCCTGGACCACGTCGTCGACATCGCTGTGCCCGTCCAGCGCCCGCCCGACGATGTTGTAGACCAACGGCAGACAGTCCCGTATGAGCTGTTCCGAGGCCTGCCGGTCCCCGGCTCGCGCCGCCATGACGACGGTGATGTCCGGCTGTTTCTGCGTGCCCTGCGAGCGCACCCCGTCCCACCTGTCCCGTCGCCTTGCCGATGTGTCGAGGGCGACAGTGTGTCAGGAGTGAATCCGGAGGATTTCGCGCGGGTCGCTCCCCAGGTGCCCCCCCACGCGTTCGCCCGTTCCGTGTTTTCCGTTATGCGCCCACGCGTCGGCGCGTCTCCTTTGTGTACGACCCCTGCAACGACCCCATCCCGGACACACGGAGGCAACGCGGGTTTCTCTTGGCTTCACCCCTCTTGACACCCACTCTTACCCCCCTCTAACTTTTCGCCGAATTCACGAACAATGTCCGGGATATCGAACACGCGCCTGTTTGCCGGACCCCTGTGGCTCGCCTTCACTTCCGCTCCGCGACGTGAAACAAGGATGCCTCTGTCATGAGCATTGCCCCCACATCCGCCGGTGTGGAACAGATCATCCGCCCGACCGTTCGCCACGGCGACGGCGCCGGCCGTCCTCGCCGACGGCGCGACAGCCGGGACAGAGTCGGCCGTCCCCGTCGCGCAGGCGGCCATCACGACGTTCCCGAACGCTTCGCGTGGCTCGCCACCAACGGCGCGACCGCGGATTTGGCCCTGTTCGAACAGCGCACCTGCGGCCCAGCCCCCGGCTTCCAGTGGTCACGCACCTGACACTCCCCTTCCGCCCCCCGCCCCGGCACCCGCAGAAAGACAGGAAACGCACATGTCAAGGGTTCTCACCCGGCTCGCGGCGATATTGGTCGCCGTCGGCCTCTTCTTCACCTCCCAATCCCTCGCCACACCTCAGCGGGCGGCCGCTGCCGACCCCGGCTACCTGATGGTGCACTTCACCGGGGAGGGGTCTGCCAACCAGCAGATGTACCTCTCGCACAGCACGGACGGCCTGCACTGGAACGACCTCAACGGCGGCGGCATGGTCCTGCGCTCCACGGTCGGTACGCAGGGCGTGCGCGACCCGGCATTCGTGAGATCCCCCGACGGCAGCAAGTACTGGATCATCGCGACCGACCTGTGCATCAGCTGCGGGCAGACGTGGAGTCAGTCCATCAACGACGGCAGCCGCAACCTGGTGGTGTGGGAGTCCACCGACCTGGTCACCTGGTCCAAGCCGTGGCTGCTCAACGTCGCCGGCGCGATCCCCGACGGCCGCAACGCCTGGGCGCCCGAAGCGATCTGGGACCCGCAGACCAACGACTACGTCCTGTACTGGGCGACGAACGTGCCCCTCAACGGCGCGACGAAGCACCGCATCTTCTACGCCCGCACCAGCGACTTCCGCACCATCAGCACCCCGCAGACCTACATCGACCGCCCCGGCACCCAGGAAATCATCGACACCCAGATCATCGAGATGCCCTCCGGGGTGGGGAACTACCGCTACGTACGGGCCTCCGGCGACGGTCAGATCACCCTTGAGGGCAGCAATTCGATCCTCGGAACCTGGACCAGGCTCGGTGACCTCTCCGGCATCGGCCTCACCGGCTCCCAGGTCGAGGGCCCGATGTGGATGAAGTTCAACGGCACCAACAAGTGGGCCCTCTACCTCGACCAGTACGCCACCAGCGGCGGCTACATGCCGGTCCTGACCACCGACCCGTCCAACCCCGCGACGTACCAGAGGCAGGCTTCGGGAAGCTACAACATGGGCGGCACGAAAAAGCGCCACGGCTGGATCATGAACCTGACGGCCGCCGAGGAGAGCCGCGTGCTCGCCCGCTGGCCCAACACCGCCGGCAACCGGCTCCAGTCGTACAACTTCCAGGACCGGTACATACGGCACACCAATTTCGACGTACGCATCGACCCCAACGTCAGCCCCGTCGACGACTCCCAGTTCCGGCTGCGGCCCGGCCTCGCGGGCACCGGCACCGTCTCCTTCGAATCGGTGAACTACCCCGGATACTTCCTGCGGCACGCCGACTACGACTTCCAGCTTGTCCACAACGACGGCACCGGCCAATTCGCCCAGGACGCGACCTTCCGTCAGGTCTCAGGACTCGCCGACTCGTCCTGGTCGTCGTTCCAGTCGTACAACTACCCCGACCGGTACATCCGCCACTACGCCTATTACCTGAAGCTCGACCCGATCACCACCACGACAGCCCGCGGCGACGCCACCTTCCGCGTGACGAACTGATCCGACGGGGATGCCGGTGTCTCCGCGGAAGCGCCGGCATCCCCTTTTCTCGCCACCCATGTATGCCGACGTGTCGAATCCGGTCCGTCGCCCGCCGACTGGCACAGATACGTCCGCGGCAAGGGTGCCGGTGGAGCCGCACAGCCATGGACGGCTCCACCGCCCCGTGCTCGGAGTAGTGGCGGTCCGATCCGCGCCCGCATGGCGATGCGCGGCGAGAGAGGCGAAAATGAGATCGGGACAAGAGCCACCCGATCATCGGACACGGCGTCGCCGCCGGCGCGAGGGACGCCCACCATCCTCAGTGCGCTCGAGCCGAGCCGGCAGAGCAGTGGGGCGCTGCAGCCAGGTGACCGGCGGACTCATTGAAGACTCCGGGCGCCGCGGGCGGGACATCAGCAGTCCGCAGGTGCAGCTGGGAACACAGGTGATCGCTCATGTGCCGATGGCTCGCTTACTGGGGAACACCCCTGCTTCTCGACACCATCCTCTACAAACCGGCCCACTCGCTGATCGATCAGAGCCTCCACTCCAGATTGGGCGTCGAGACGACGAACGGCGACGGTTTCGGCGTCGGCTGGTACTCGCAGGAGAGTATCGACACCCCGGCCTTGTTCAGGGACATCGGCCCCGCCTGGAACAACCGCAATCTGAGGGAGATCGCGGATCATGTCCGCTCCCCGCTGTTCTTCGCCCACATACGGGCGACGACCGGCACGGCGGTGCAGCAGACGAACTGCCACCCGTTCCGGCACGGCCGCTGGATGTGGATGCACAACGGCGTGATCACAGGTTTCCACCTCATGCGTCGCGAGTTGTCCATGCTCGTCGACCCTGGGCTGTACTCCGACATCGAAGGAACGACGGACTCGGAGGTGATGTTCTACCTGGCGCTCACCCTCGGCCTGGACAAGGACCCGCCGGGCGCCGTGTCCCGGATGGTGGGAGTGGTGGAGCGCAGCGGCCGCGATCACGGTGTGGAGTTCCCGCTGCAGATGACAATCGCCGTGACCGACGGCGAGCGCGTCTGGGCCTTCCGCTACTCGAGCCAGGGCACTTCCCGGTCTTTGTTCTACAGCACCCGCGTGGACGCACTGCGCAAGCTGCACCCCGATGCGGCTTTCCTGGAGGAGGTGTCGGACGAGACCCGCCTCATCGTTTCCGAACCTCTCGGCGACCTGCCGGGCGCCTGGAACGAGGTACCGGAAAGCAGCTACGGCGTCGTGGAGGCCGGGGCCGACGCGTTGTATCCCTTCGTCCCGGAACCGGCATGACACGTCGACTGCTTCTCATCAGCCGAGGTCCCAAGCACGACTCATGCCGTTTTTGTGGCGGCCCGCTTCGCGCTCTTGCCCCTGCTGGTGCCCGTGCCGCTCCGACCGGGCTTGGCGGGCACGTTCCTCCTGCTCGTGGTCTTCCCTGTGCCTGCGGCCGGCTGCGACGGCGCTGTCCGGGTCGGTGCGGTCGGCCATTTGAACTCGATCTCCAGCTCGATCTCCCCGTCGCCGACCTCGACTTCCACCTCGCTGCGAAGGTCGTCGGGAATCCGCAGGCTCAGCGTCGCGGGGCCGATTTCCAGTTCGGCATCCCCGCCCTCTCTCAGTGCAGCCGCAAGTGCGGTGAGCTGGTCAGCCGCCTCAATGCGTGACAGCGAGGCCTTCTGCTCGAACTTGAGATCCTTCATGGGTGCCTCCGATCCGGAACAAACAGGGCATAACGCTAATTCTGAGGCCATACGCAGGATCGGACATCCTCACGGCCGGGCGAAGAGCCGGCACTCGCGCCGCCGGCCTGAGCGAGTCACCGTCGCCGACTACTCATCGACACCTCCGCTCCCACCTGCGTCGTGTCGTGCTCACCGATGAAGCCCGGCATCGCCCAAGCGCAGAGCAGGCGCCCGAGCTGGTCTTTCGTCCGTCAGGCGCCTCCCCCGGTTCGATCATCGGCGTCAGTAACGTCCGTTCTGGGACACCTCTTTGCTGTCGCCGACGGCCGTGGTCACCACGGCCCATATGTCGTGGCTCGTGTCGCGCGTGCCCTTGTCGTGGTTGTACTGGAACTCGAAGACGTATGTTCCGGGGTCGAGGGTGATGCCCGCGTCGAGCGTCACGACGTAGTCCACTCCCCCGTCCGAAGCCCTTCCGGTGTGCACCGTGACCTTGTCGCCGAGGGACGTCCAGACGCCGGTGTTCGCCACGCCGCCGGTCTGGGCCACGTGCAGGACGACCTTGAGTGCGCTGAGCTTCTTGGTGGTCGTGACGCTGACGTTGCTCTGGCTCCAGTAGTCGTTGGAGGACGTCACGGAGGTCCGTACGGAGAGGTAACTGCTCTGCCCGGCCGTCGAGGACTTGACCGCGGCCTTCTGGGGTGAGACCGCGGCGGTGTGCCCTGGCGTGGGGGTGTGACCGTTCTGGGCGTCGGCGGCCGCCAGGCCTACGGCGGGGGGCGCTGCCGCGGCTGCCTTCCCGGCCCCTGCCGCAAGGCGTCCTTTCGCAGGCGTGGTCGGGGTCTGGGTCGGGGTGCCCGCCTCGTCGAGGCCCTTGCCGGGGCCCAGGATCGGCTCCGGCTTCTCCTTGGCCGTCGCGGTGGAGGGATGCGAGCCCAGTCCCTCGGTCACCCCTACCGCCGCGAGAAGAGCGCCGGCCGCGACGGCTACGCCGAGAAGCCACTTCGAGACGGCGTGACCGGCGACGGCCCCCGTGGGAACCGGCGCCGCGTGCGCACCGCGCTGCTGCTCGGCGACAGCCGCCTGCCACAGTGCGACCGAAGACCCCTCGTCGGGAGCCTCCGTGTCGGCCTTGGTGTCCTCACCAGCCGGCTGTGCGGAGGGGTTTGCCGGGGCCGCCGGCTCTTCGGGCTGCGCAGACGTCGGCTCAGCGGTGCTCTCGTCCTTGCCTTCGTCCTGCGGGGCGGCCCACGGCAGTGGCTGATCCCACACGGCGCCCGTCTGCGCAGCAGCCTTGGTGCCGGTATCGGCGTCCGGTGCTGTGGGCGCCGGGGCGAGCGCGACCTGCGCCTGGGACTGCCCGGCGGATCTGTCCGTCCCGCCGGCTTCCTCGGCGGACTGGTCTCCTGGTGTCATCTGAGCTTCGTTCCCTTCGTCATTGCAGGTCGGTAGGGCTGCCGGTGTCGGCAGCGTGTTGATCACCGTTGATTCGCGTGAGGAACCTTTCCGCGCTGGCCTCTGCGGTCTCCGCACCGTCCGACGGGTGCGCCGGGCCGGCGGATCCGCTCCCGGGCGCCGTCTCCAGGGGCGACTGCGGTGGAGAGTCGTCCGGCGCGGTATCGCCGTTCACCCGGGTCAGGAACCCCTCGAGGAGGCGGTCCGTCGTCCGCTCCGCGCCGGACGCCGCACCAGCGTCGTCGTCGACGTGTGCGGTGCTCGTCTCCGGTTCGGTGACCAGGACTTCCGCCAGGGCGGGTGAGACCGCGAGGTCGATGGGGAGCATGAAGTACAGGCCGCCTGGGACGTTGACGAGCAGCTTTCCGTGCGGGCCGGAGAGGACGACGTCCAAGTCGGCCTTGTAGTAGCGGAACGGCCGGACACTGGCGACGTTCCGCTCCAGGATCTCCTCGGCCTCCGCGGCCCGCTCCCCGGACGTCTCCCCCTCGTAGCGCAGGGGTGCCGAGTCCCGTAGCGAGTGGCCGTCGATGTCTCCGCCGAGGTCGGGGCCCGCCCCGGCGAACCATGCGCCGGACCGGCCATGGAGGTGCTCCTGTGTCTCTCGGCCCTGGTTGAAGTGGCGCGAGAGGATCTCCACGTCGGACTCCGGCAGGACCGTGACACGGGTGATGCGCATGCCTGCGGTCACCTGCTCGCCGCCCACCTGCACCTGGTACCGGTGCCGCAGCAGGCGTTCCAGGCTGAGCCGCAGCTGCACCTCGTTGGTGAGGTGGTCGTACAGCATGCCGGGGAGCGTGGTGCGGTCCGGCCGCCAGGTCTGCGGCGCCTCGGGCCGGGGGCGTGTGGTGGTGGGCGCCGCAGGCAGCACGGCCCAGCGGTTGATCTCGGTCGCGGCGGGCAGTGCCCAGGGATGTCCGTGCTCGGACATCAGGTCCACCAGGGCGTCGTTCAGGGGCTGTTCCTGGGTCTGCCACACCGGCGGGGCGGCATCCTGGGGGTGGTCGGGCGTCGGTTGTGGTGCCTGGCCGGGCCGGACGAGGTGCTCGGGGACGACGACGCGTACCCAGCCGTCGACGGTGCCGTCCTCGGGCCGCTGCGGGAACCGGGCGAGGTACGACCGGGGCCGGGAGCCGGCCGCCGCCCAGCGACGGCGCCCCATCAGGCTCGAGACGGCGAGGGACACCCCGTGGAGGAGCCGGACGGGGGCGGAGAGCACCTCGGGCAGCTGCCTGGTGAGGGCCATCTCGACCCTGAACCGCTGCCGCAGCCGGAACTCGACCGACGGGTTGCGGGTCTGGCCCCAGTAGACCTCCACGTTCTCTTCGTGCTGCTCGTGGGCCGTGCTCGCCTCACCGGACCAGCCGCCCGCGATCTGGAGGCCGCCCTGTGTCCCCCGGCCGGCCCTGCCGTGCAGTTCGCCGTGGACCTCGACCTCGGTCGAGCGGGCGGTGCTGGTCGTCTCCTCGGTGATCGCCTTGCCCCGCAGCAGCATGGTCAGCTCGGGCCGGGCGTGCTGCGACAGCGGCTCCAGGGTCTCGGCGGTGACCTTGGTCCACAGGTAGCGGGTGGCGCCGAACGCCGAAGGGATGGGCAACCACCGGGTGACTCCGCCGGTGTTGAGCAGGGTGAACTGGTCGAGCAGGGCGGCGGGTGAGTAGGAGGCCTCGACGGAGCTCAGCAGCAGGCTCGGCCGGTGGCCGAAGCCGTCGGGCCGTAGCAGGCCCTGCTCCGTCAGCCACTGCTTCATCGTCTCCAGCACGCCGTCCGCCTGCAGCACCTCCGGGTGGGTGCCTCCGGGCAGCAGCGCCAGGTCGAAGTGACCGGTCGGCGGCTGCGGTTCGACGGGCGCCACGCCGTCCGGCACCGGCAGAGACAGGTCGAAGATCCGCCGCTCGGGGACCACGAACTCCAGGCCGTGCCTGACCTCCAGCACCCGCTCGGCGCCGGTCGTGCCGGATGCGCTGCGGGTCAGTGCGTCGGTCAGGTGGGGGCTGCGCCAGCGGTGCAGGGTGATCCGGAACACCGCGTGGGCGCGGTAGGTGTGCTTGGGGCCGCCGTACGTGCCGCGGGTGATGCCGACTGGGCCGACGGCCGTGCCGTGGCCGCTCTCCCAGCCCCACTGGAGGCCGCCGCCGAAGGTGGCGCGCAGTTCGCCGGTCAGCGGGTGGTGCTGCTGGGCCGGGGACTGCCGCTCACCGGTCGTGAGCCGCTCCACGCCGGTCGCGGCCGACTGCTCGCCGTCCTCCTCGCCGTGGCCGAAGTGGCGGGCCGGACCCAGGCGGCCCGCCACGCCGACGGTGTGGGTGCGCTCGGCGGTGCGTTCGTAGTGGGCGGTTCCGCTGGTGTTCTGCCACAGCTGGAAGGCGGCCCCGGTGTGCGCCCGCACATGCTGCGGTTCGGCGGCGACGAGCTGCAGCCGCAGGGCCTGGTGCCATCCGTCGGGTCCGTCGGGCAGCTCCACCAGCCGCCCGTGGCCGGTGGTCAGGGACGGGAAGTGGGCCACCAGTTCGTTCGGCGCGAACAGCTTCTTGATCTCCGCCGGCCAGTTCGCCGGGTCCGCCCGCCACTCGTCCGGAAGTCTGTTGGCCTGCTGGTACATCGTCGCCGCCGTACGTGCCACTTCGGGCGCGGACAGGAACGACCGGTACACGACTGCGGAGCCGTGGCTGGTGAAGTCCACCAGCTGGTCCGCGGCCGGCAGGGATTCGAGGGGCCGCACCCGGCCGGCCTCGGCCAGCAGCTGCGCCGGGATCCTCCCCGACGGCACGTGCAGATGCGGCATGGCCACGCGGGCCACCACCTCGTCCGGCCGGTCGATCCACCACTTCTGCTCGGGGTGGCCGTCAGTGCGTACGGACAGCTCGTACACGGCGTCGTAGACGTGCTCGTCGGCCTTGCCGCCCATGTCGGCGCGCTGTGTGGACTTCGCCGCGCCGGAGAACTGGTGCTCGGTGCCACGCCCGATGCTGCCGGTCAGCCCCGCCTGTCCGAGGCGCAGCCGCAGGAGCTTGGTCAGTTCGGCATCGCCGCGAGCGCCCACGAAGGCCCGCAGCTTCCAGGCGTGCTTGCGCTCTCCGCTGACCGTGGCGCCCTGCCCGGAGCGGACGTTGAGCGACATCGGCCGCGTCTCGTCGCCTGTGGCGCCGCCGACGCGCTCCCGCAGCCGGGCGGTCACCGACACGTGGTACGTCCGCCCGCCCAGCCGCACGGAGTGCTCGACGCCGGACATCAGCTGCGCGAGGTCGGTCTCCAGGGACGGCCGCCCGAACGTGGTGAGCAGTTCCCGGTCCGCGCCCGCCCAGTCGACCCGGGGGCGGCCCAGCTTGACGAAGGGCGGGTGGCCGGTCAACTTCAGTCGGCGGCCGGTCAGTTGCTGGTGCGTCTGGCCGATGACGGTGCGGATCTGGTCGTGGACCAGTTCGGCGCCGGGCAGGCCGAGGAGGGTACCGAAGCCCAGGCCCCGCCGCGTCGCCAGGGCCAGCGGTTCGCGTTCGTGCGGCTGCGGCAGGGGCGCGTCAAGACGCTCCGGGCGCCGGTAGGCCGCCTGCGGCAGGCCGACGCCCAGTTCGGCCGCCTCCGCGAGCAGCGCCCGCACATACGGCCGCGCCTCCACCGGACCGGCCGGCTGGGGCTGCCGCAGCAGCGGCGCGTCCGCTCCGAGCACACGGCGCTCGAAGTCGGCGGCCTCATGGCTGGGGACGCCGAGTTCGGCCGGCACGATGCGGGTGAGCGGCTCGATGCGGTGCGTGGTGGAACGCACCTCGAGGGAGACGTTCAGCGAGGTGCGGTAGCGCGCGTGGTCGTCCGAGGTCTGGACGATGGTGTGGAGGGCCGTCGCGACGGCCAGGCCCTGACTGGTGCCGCGCTGGACCTCACCGGTGAGCGAGAGGAACTCCGCCGGCCCCACGACGACCCGGCCGCCCAGCGAGGCGCTGCTCTTCGCACCCTCCTTGCGGTGCGCCACCAGCGTGCTGGCGGAGTCCTCGCGCACGGGGACCTTGGCGGTGTCGCCCAGGTACTCCAGACCTTCGATCGTCGCCCTGATCGCCACATGGCCCTGGAACGACCGGCCTAGGCCGGTGGAGAGGGACACCCGGTCCGTCACCAGCTCGTTGCCCAGCAGGTAGCGGCTGCGGTTGATGGCGGACCGCTCGTTGAGCTGGACGAGGGTCCGTTCCATCAGTGTTCGTACGGCGTCGGCGGGTAGTCCGGCGGCGTGCAGCCGGCGTTCGAACTCGGCGGCCAGCGGTGTCAGATCAATGGCGTTGAGGATCGTACGGGCCCGGTGGCGCCCGGCGTCCTGCTGTTCACCGTCGCGCACAGGGGCGGCGTGGGGCACGTGCTGCAGAGCACCCGGGACCGTCAGCGACTTGGGCAGCCGCACGGTGAGACGTTCAGGGATGACCCGGTCGTGCCGGCGTTCCTCGCCGTCGACGAAGATCCGCAGCTGCAGGCCCGCGCGGAACGGGGTGCTCTGCTGCATCCAGATCTTCCGGTCGAAGACCACCCTGCGGTTCGTCTGCGTCTGGCCGGTGCGGTGCGCCTCGACGCTCAGCACCGGCGCCGGCGTCACCGACGACACGGCCCTCGATCCGGTGGAGATCGCCGTCAGCAGGGAGCTCGCGCCGGACCAGCCGCCCTCTCCGGCAGACTTGTGAGTGGTCGCCAGGGAGCCCCAGTTGAGGGCGTACCCGTCGACCGGGGACGCCTCCTGCGGCAACGGCTCCACATTGCGCAGCACCGGCCGCACCCACACCACATGACCGTCCGCGGTGAGCAGCCGGCCGCGCTGGAGGGCCGTCTCCCAGAAGTCCAGCAGCCGCTCCCGGTCGGCCGCGGCGCTGCGGGTGTCCTCGCCGGCCGCCAGTGCCTCAGGCACCTCCCCGCTGCGGAGCAGTGTGCGAAGGGCCTCGCGGATGCCCGTCTCCAGCTCGGCGCTGTCGCCGTCGTGCCGTACCGCGTACGCGATGTTGTTGGCCCACTGCCGGATCAGCGCCTCGTCCCAGGAATCGACGGCGGTGACGTTCAGTTCGCCGTGCGCGTCCATGCCGTTCCCGCCCATGTACCAGGGGACTTCGGCGTGCGGCGGGGTCGCAGCGGCGTCCGTCTGCGGCTCGCGCTCCGGTACGGCGTGGGCGGCGGCCACGCCGGACTGCTCGCGCACCTCCGAGACGTCGTCGGCAGGCAGGTCCGGCTGCTCGGGCTGGTGCGCCGTGGACGGCGAGTTCTCCGGTGTGTGAATCGGCTCGGTCGGTGTGCCCTCTGCGCCGAAGAGGAACGTGTCTCCGGTGGCCTGGTTCCCGACGACGAACTGACGGCGGGGATCCGTGCTCGTCCCGGTTTCGTCGCCCACCCAGCCGATGGTGAGATGGCCGCCGACCTGCGCGGCGTCCGCCCACGCGAATCCGAGTTCCCCGTCCGGGTTGTGGCTGACCTGGACCGGCCGGCCCGACAGCTCCGCGGGGACCTCGTGCAGGTAGATCTGGTGCGAGACCAGTTCACCTCGGGGCCCGAACACGGTCTCCAGGCCCGTGGCCTCGTGTGTCACCGGCCGCAGCCCGTCCGGCCGAGCGGGCAGCACCGTGAATCCGTTCACGGAGAGTCCCGCCGCGTCCACGACCGGCCCGGCCTCCTCCAGCGCCCGGCGCGCGGCCGCCCACAGCGCCTCGTGCGCCGTGGCCCGCAGTTCGGCGAGCCCGTCGGGGTCCGCCGACGCATTCAGCCCGGAACGCCGCAGGAAGTCCGTGGCATCGCGCGAGATCAACGGCACCAGCACCTGCGCAGGCGCACTCCGCGGGCCCGACGACCGCTCCCCGGGCAGCATCTCGTCGAAGATCCGGGCCAGCACCTGGTCGTACTCCACGCCGACCATACCCACATGGTTCTGCGGCCGTGTCCGGGGCGCACGCCTCGCCGACAGCCCCTCGTTCAGCCCGCGCAGCCAAGTCCGCCACGGCGCCGCACTGTTGTGGCGCGCCGGGACCAGGATCCCGTCCGTGCCGAAGCGGAGCGCCTCACCGGTCACCCGGTCGGTGAGGACGTATCCGTCCGAGGTCGTCTGCAGGCCGTGGGACGCCACGACCAACGGGTCGGCGGCGACCAGCTCCGCGACCCAGCCGTGGGGTGCGCTCTGCGAGACGGGGACCCGGAGCCTGCGGATCAGCGCGCCGACCAGGTGCTCGGGCAGGCCCTCACCGTGGAGCGGGACCTCGACGTCCCGGGGCACGCCGTTCCCGTCGACGCGCCACCCCAGGTCGTCCCCGGGGGCGTTGATCCAGACCTCGGTCAGCGTCCCCGACGCGTCGCGCACCTCGCCCAGTTCATAGTGGTCCGCCCCCACCACCGACAGTTCGGGGCCGTCCTCGCCCGCGGCGAACCGCAGGAAGTCCTCCGTTCCCGTCAACCGCACGTCCAGCGCCTGCGGCACCCCGTCCGCGGCGAACTGCCAGCGCACCTCTCCCGCCGCGTCGGACGCGGTGTACCCGCCGTCCGCCCGCGACGTCACCGTCCAGCCGGGCAGCGGCCTCATGTGCGCGTCCACGGCCTCCGGGAGCGCCGGCAGTCCCAGCAGCTCGTACCGGGCGACGACCTCCGGGGACGGCACCACCAGCCGGAACCCGGGAGCCGCGGGCAGTCCCTCGGCCACGGCCGGCAGGCCCGGCCGCCACCGTGCCCGCTGCCTGCCGCGGGACTCCGCCTGCCCGGACTCCTCCCGCACCTCTTGCGCGGCGTCACCGGACGCCTCCGGCTCGGCAGGCTGCTCCTGCTGTGCCTCGGCCGACGACGACTCTGCCGCCGGTGCGTCAACCTCGCCCAGCGGGGCCTTCCCGCGGCCCGAGAACGCGCCGCCGGACGACTCACCGACGTGCGGCAGCACCCGACGGACCAGCACACCTGAGGTGTCGAAACGCCACTCCGCCACCACGCCCTCGTTCCGGCCCACCGGCTGCAGCGTGACGGTCAGACCGTCCGGGAACCGGGCCAGCCGCCCGCCCTCGACCGGAACGCCGTCGCGGTCCAGCAGCTCCAGCGGACCCTGGATACCGTCCGGCACCCGCAACCGCACCACATGGTCGACGCCCGGCAACTCCAGTTCGCGGTACTCGAAGCGGACACGGGAATCGAGGAACAGGGCTCCCTCGTCCCCCTGGACGACGAACCCGCCGCCTTCACGCGGCAGCACCGTCCGGTCCGGCACCACCTCACCCGCGACGTCCGCCAACTCCAGCCGCGAGGACGCCACAGAGGTGCCGGTCGCCGCGGTGTCCGTCCGCCGCAGCCGGTACCCGGCAAGCGAGGCGACACCGCGCACCGGCTCCTCCACCACCCGCACCACCGGATCGGCGGCAGGGGGCGGCACCTGATCCGTGAGGTCGCTCCCGGGTTCCTCGACGGGCAGGGTCCCGGCCTCGGCCTCGGACCCGTCGCTCGGCGCGGTGTCCTCCACGTCCTGCGTGCCGTCCTGCGTGCCGTCCGCGTGCTCCTCGGGCACGGTCGGCAGCACCGGCTGCCAAGTCCGCCCGCTGCGGTGACGCTCCCGTACGTCCCCGGTGCCCGGGGCGACTTCGTCGCCCGGCTCCGACAGCCCCAGTCGGTCCAGTCCCTCCTGGTCCACCACGACCAGGATGGGCTCGTCCGGCCCGGTGGTGATCGGTGCCCGCCACTCCTCGGGGAGTTTCTTGGCACGATAGGAGGGAGTGACCGTCCACCGGGGCGTCAGCCGTACCAGGTAGCGGGGGCCGGCATCGCCGTTCCCCTCGGGCCTCGGCTCCTTGCGGGTCGTCTCGCCGGTGACCGACGTCGGTTGCCCGTACGTCAGCCAGGTGCTGTACGCGTCCTCGCCCAGCACGAAGGACCGGTTCGCCGCAGTGTGGTCCTTGAGGTGGATCGTCGGTTCGCGCAGGTCGGCGTACCACATGGGGCCCGCTTCGCCGGCGCTCGTCCAGCTCGACTCTGCCTTCGAGGTGTCGGAGGCGGTGGTGGTCAGGGAGCCTTCGCGGATCGCCCGGACCACTTCCCGCGCCACCACGTCCGCCGTGAGGGTCACCTGCGCCAGTGCGTCCCCCGTGATCTCGACGACGTGCCCCCGCGGCGACATCGCGTCCGGCAGCTTCGACCGCAGCACCACGGCACCCGTGCGTGCCTGCAACTCGAAGCCCGCACGAGGACGCAGCACCGGCCGCCCCTCCCGGCCACCGAAGGCGAGATCGTCCAGGACCCTGCGGAGCCGGGGCGCGTCGAACGGGCGCACCAGCGCCTTCGTGGGCAGGCCCGCCTCGAGCCCGGCACCGCGCTGCCACTCCGCCAGCGAGCCGTGGACCGGCGCCGCCGCCGAGGGAGCCGCCTCCTCGGTCGGGGGCAGCACCTCCTCCGCGGGCACGGTGGAGCGCGCCGCACCCGGGAGGGTGAACTGCGCCGTCCACGAGCCGCCGAACGAGCGGCCGCCCGACTTCGGCATCCAGTCCGGCAGATACCTGCTGTAGTGCCCCGGACGCGCGTACGGGTACACGTCCATCGTCACCAGCAGGTCGTGGAGGAACTGCACCCCCTCCCCCGCCCCGGCCCCGAACACGGACCTGGAGCCCGACCGGGACGCGGAGCCGTCCGCGGACGCGGCCCCGGCCTCGGAGCTGCTGACCGACGCCGTGTGCTCCTTGGTCACCTCACTCTTCGCGGTCCATGAGTGGGCGCCGCCGACTCCGGCCATGAGCAGTGAGGCCGGACGGTGCGCCACGCCCGGATTGGCGATGGCGTACACGCCCCACGAAAGGGACAGGCCGGACTGGGTCGTGCCGGTCGTGCGCTCGGTCGTCTCCAGACCGTCCCGTGAGGTGTGGCGGGACAGCGTGGCGTGGTAGCGCCCCTCACCGAGCCTGGCCCGCAGCACCACCAGCTGCTCCACCTTGCCGAAGGGCGTGTCACCCGCCAGGAAGACCGGCCGCCCGCCGTTCAGCATCTCCTCGATCACCGTGCCGAATCCGGACGCGGGCAGCGACGGGCCCAGCACGTCGTGGATCAGCCTGTCGTTGATGCGGGCGAACTTCTCGACCCGCACCGCCCCTGTCCGCCCGTTCTCCACCGACCACTGGCCGAGCCGGCGTGCGATCTGCTGGACCAGCTCTCCGCCGGCCTCCAGCCGGTACAGCTCGACGCGCCCGCTGCCGCGGCCCGTGTTCGCCGGCGCCCGTACCGCCGGTATGTCCGGTGTTCCGGCCACCGCGGACGGTTCCTCCTGCGGCGCGTCCAGGGTGGGTTGTGCCGCCGGTGGGCTGCCGACGGGCTGCGGTTCGGCGTCCGCGTCGGTCTCGGCAGCCGCCGCGAGGTACCGCTCGGCGTCGTCGGCGACCAGCTTGGCGATGTCCTGCTCGGTCAGCTCGCCGATGCGGTGGATCTCGCGCGCCGGTACCCACAGGGTGACCGCGTCGGGCACCAGTGCCCAGGTCGACCGCTCGTCGGCCGGAGTCCGATGGACCATGGTCGCAAGGTCCTGCCAGGCCGCGTCCCTTCGCGTGCGCACCTCGTAGGTCACGTCGAAGGTGACCTGGTAACCGCGGTCGACCCACTCGTCGGCGGACATGGCCTCAGCGGCATGTGTGGTGGACGTGCCCTGTGTGTCGGCATAGCTCAGCGAGCCGCCGACCTCGGCGCCGACGTAGGTGTGGAGGTCGGTGAGCGGGGCCATGACTCCCCCGCCGAGCTTGCCCTTGACGGCCCACCCTCGCTGGGTGTCCGACGTCTGCTCGACCTGGCCGAAGCGCGTGCCGCCGAACGTGTGCTCCTCGTCGACCGCCATGATCCGGGGGTCGCCGAGCCGGGCCGACAGGTCCACGCGCGCCAGCAGTTCGCGGTTGCCCGCGAGTCCCGCCCGGTTGTGGCTCTTCAGGGTGACGGTGTCCTTGAATCCCACGGCCCGCTCGAACCCGGCCATGCGGGCCGCCGGACCGGTGAAGTTCTCCAGTACGTCCAGGGCGGCGTTGCGCTCGTTGATCTCGTCCGGTGTGCGCTCCAGCCAGTTCTTGCCCTGGTGCTGGTCGAACGCGGCCGGGGCACTGCCTAGCAGCGGCCGCCGGTAGAGCTCCCGCCAGCTCGTTCCGCGTGGCGCGGACAGCATCCCGGCCACCGTGCTCTGCAGGCCCGGGACCGGCTTGAGCGAGTCCAGCCGGTAACCGGCGGGCAGGTGTCCCTCGCGCTGGACGGGCCGCGGCGTGTCCCCTTCCCTCCACAGCGGGACGGACGGTTCGGCCGGCGCCTGCGACGACTCCGCGAGCGGCACCACGGTTCGCTCGGGGACCGCCACCTCGACGCGGCCGGGAATCGTCGCGGCCGCGTAGCCGGCGGCCGCGTCCGCCTCGCGCCACCGCGCCACCTCACCCGGCGCCGACCAGCGGCCACCCACCCGGACCTCGAAGTCGACCGGGAAGTCGAAGCGATGGATTCCCGTGCCGTCGCCCAGCGGCCGTTCGTCCCGCAGGCGCTGCGTCACCTTGCGGGTGACGACCTGGTTGTACTTGTACGCCAGTCCGCTTCCGAGGTACTCGACCTCGTCCGTCGGAGCGATGGACCCGGCGCCCGCCACCCCTACGGAACCGTCCTTCCGCCGGGTGACGGCGGTGTTCTGGGCGTGGCTCGCGGTGACGGTTCCGCTGAGCGTCACCTGCGCGCCGTCGCCCAGGTACCGGCCGTCCGCGAGCCGCAGTACGCCGCGGACGAAGACGTCCGGGGCGCCGCTGCGCCACGCGCTCAACGGGAACCGTACGCCGTCCCCGCTGTGCGCCACCTCCCGCGCGTGCTCCCGCAGGAAGGCGCGGAACTCCGTCGCCACGTCCGGCAGTCGGGCGGCGTCCAGCAGCCCTTCCGCCTCGAGACGGTGCAGAACCGGGCCGGCGATCTCGTCCACGGTCTCGTCCGTGAGCCGGTAGGCGGCGTCCAGCCGGTCCGCCACGGTGAACCGGCTCGCCCCCGCCGGCTCGGGGACGGAGGGCCGCGGCGTGGCGGCATCCTGGGATGCGGCGGCGGCATCGGCGGACACCGCGGTTTCCGTGGGGGCTTCTTCGAGCACTGCGGTTTCGGTCGTGGCGGTTTCGGTCGTGGCGTCTTCGGTCGCAATGTCGGTGGACACCGTGGTCCCGGTGTCGTCCGACGGCACCGCATCGTCGTGCTCCCGCGTCCACAGCGTCGCCACACCGCCGTCCACCCGCTGCGCCACGCCGTCGTGGCCGCCCACCCGGACGACGAGGGTGAACTCCGCCTGACGCTTGTGGATCGGTCCCTTGTACGTCTCCGCTTGGGTGCGTTCGCGCGTGTCGGAGACGTCGGTGACGCTCTTGGTCAGGCCGTAGCCCAGGACGACCGGACCGAGAACGCCGGTCGTGTGGGTGGTGTTGCCCACTCCCAGCGTGAGGCCGCCGCCCCAGCGCCGGGTCACTCCCTGCCCCCACGTGCTCTCCGCGCTGATCCGGTGGGTACGGGTGACCGTGCCGTCCGCCTCCGGCAGGTCCCGTACGACGATGTCCTTGGCGACGGCCACCGCGATCTGGGTCCTGCCCCAACGTCCCTTGAACGGGAAGGACTTGCGGACCACCTGACCGCCGAACAGCTCCGGCGCACGCCCTGAAAGCTGATCCAGCCAGGCGCGCAGTTCCCGCGCCACGGGATCGTTCACCCGGAAGGTGCCGCCCAGCGCGCCCTCCACGGCCTGGAAGACGCCGGGGCCGACGCCGGCGAACTCGGCGTGCAGCACCTCCTCGGTGCGCCGCTGCCCGGCTTCCTGCGCCACGTCGGGCAGCACGACGGTGTCCGCGGCGGGCTTGGGCCAGGCGAGGGTCACCGGTACGTGGACGACGTCCTCCCGGACCCTGGCGCTGCTCCAGGGCCAGCGGCCGGGCTTGCGCACCGAGACGCGGTACGTCACGGTGTGGCCGGCCTGCGCGACCGGTACCCCGGTCTCGACGACCTCCGTCTTCATGTCGCGCTTGGTCTTCGCGGACATGTTCGTGTCCCGGGCGTTGATCAACCCGGCGATCTTTCCGGCGATCTGCAGGAAGGGCAGCGGAATGCGGGCCGCCCGCGGTTCGAGGACCGGTTGCTGGCGCGTGACCGACGCGCCACGGTTCTCCGCAGCTCGGGTGCGGCTGAATCCGAAGTCGTCGGTGCCCGACGCCACCCCGTGCGGGGTGCCGAGGCCCACGGCCTCCACCACCACTTGCGGTCCGCCGTTCGCACGGGCGCTGAAGTCGACGCTGTATCCGCCGTCCAGGGAGCGGTGGAAGTTCTCCTTGAGCTGCTCGTCCGAGAAGGCGTTGTCGATCAGGGCGTACGCCGCGCGATCGGCGACGGCACGTCCGACCATCCGGACGATCGCGGTACGCACGTCGAAGCCGTCGATCTCACCGGTCACCTTGGGCCGGTCCGCCCGCGCCCGCCGCATCAGTTCGGCGGGGTCGAGCGGGTTGTCGCTCCGCCCGAGCACGTCCGCCAGGTCGGCCTGGGCGAACAGCTGGGTCAGCGTGTGCCCTCCGATGGTGTGCTGATGCGTGGCGGTGTGGGCCGTGTCCTGCGCGGCGGGCTGCTCCTGCTGTGCCTCGGCCGCGGGCACCTCCACCGCACCCGATGGCAGATCCGGCCCCACCCCGTCCACGTCATCCACCGACTCCGGCTGCGAGGACACCGCAGAAGCCCCGCCCGCCGCAACGTCCGTCCGCGGCGACCGAGACCCTGCAACGTCCGCACCGCCGTCCGGCGGCTCCTCCACCGCCCGCACGGCCGACTCGGTGTCCGGCTGCTGTACGCCGGGCCGCTCGAACAGCACTCGGGGCGCCTCCCCGTCCTGCTCCGCAAGCACCACGCGCACGTCGCCGCCGTCGGTGGCCTCCAGTACGGCGTGGTCGAACCGGCCGCCGGCGAGGGCGACCGTCCTGCCGTCGTCGCCGGCACGCAGGGCGATGCCGGCCTGGAAGTCGAACTTCCAGTGGGTGCCGGGGAGTTCATGGCTGCCCGGCGCTGCGACGGTCTCCTCCAGGCGGTGCCCCGTCTCGGCGTCGACCACGATCCGCTCCAGCGGCGACGCGCCGGACGCGGTGGGCAGCAGGGCCACCCTCTCACCACCCAGGTCCTCCACCCGGTGCAGCGTCGACGGCTCGCCCGTCGGGTCCAGCAGTCGGGGCTTCTCGCCCGGCCGCACCATGTCGAACCGCAGCTGTCCGAGCCCGTCGGCGAGCGGCTGGTCCTTGGCGATCACCCTGCCGTCGGCGAGGAAGTGCAGCCACCGGCCGCTGTCCTTCTCCAGGACGCTGAACGCCGCCTGGTGACGGTCTCGCAGGTCGCCGGGGGCCGCACGGACGGTGAACCGGTCCGCTGCCTCGGGGTCGCCGAGGAGTCGGTACCGCATCTCGATGCGGCCGTCCTCCTGCCGGACGTGGTCGACGGCCACCTTCAGACCGCGCAGCTCGCCGGACCCGAAGCCCGGGACGGCCTCGTGGTGGACGATCTCGTGCTGCTCGCCGGCGAACCGGGTGACCAGGCCCGTGGGCGTGTGAACGACTTCGTGGCCGTCGTCCACCGCGGTGATCGTGAAGTCCTGGTCCGAACGGTTCCGCCGCCGTGCGCCCAGGTGGTCGAGGAGTGCCTGACGCGCGTCGTCCACCGGGTCGTAGGCCGCGACCCCCGAGCCGCGCACCAGCTCGTCGGGGAACAGCCCCTCCGGGGTGACGTGCTCCCGCAGTTCCCGCTCCGTCAGCGGGCCCAGGTGACGATAACGCTCCCAGTTGTCCTGGTACCGGAAGCCCAGGGCACGGCGGGTGCCCGCCATGCGCGCCCATGCGTCGGCCCCCGCGAGAATCTCGTGCAGCGTGTGGTGACCGGCCGACAGCATGTCGCCGACGATGGCGAGCCGCAGCCATCTCAGGTCGATGTCCGCGTTCCAGACTCGGTTGGCGTAATAGGCCTCCTTCAGGAAGATCTGGGTCGTGCCGGAGATCCCGGACGCGACGAGTCCGCCGGTGCGCTGCGCTCCCGCGTGCAGCCCCTGACCGAACACCTTGTCGTCGAACGGCACCGGCTCACCGTCGTCGCCGACGGGCAGGAGGCGTATGCCGGTCTTCTCGGCCCCGCTCTTCCACGACGTCCCGCCCTCCGACCAGTCGGCCTCCCGCTCGCTCAGGGGGACCGTCTCCCGGTACGCGCCATGGGCCGGCTCCGGAACGGTGGGGTTCTTGTCCTCCCAGGGCTCCTCGGCGTCCTTGCCCTGCCGGATGTCCTCGAAGTCGATACCGAGGCTCTTCGGGATGACGTTGTTGTAGCTGCCGTTCATGAGGAAGCCCATGTGCTCACGGATGTTGCCGTGCCGCACGACCTCCTCCGCGCGATCCTCACCGGGGCCGACGGCACCGACCGATGTGGTGCGGTGGGTGGCGAACTTCGCCCGGTCTTCGGGGTCCGCGTGTTCCCAGGCCGCCTGTACGAACTTGTGGACCTCCCGCCGCACCTCGGGGTGCTGCACCAGGTAGGCACCGAGCCTGCGCTCGAAGCGCTCGGCCTCGCGCTGGAAGGCCAGCCGCTCCCGGTCGGCTCGGCTCGCGGCTGTCTGCGCGGCCACCTCCGCGGGGGCATGCACGCCGAAGTCCTCGGAGCGCAGCCAGGCGACGCTGTCGTTCATGCCGGGCCGCTCGAACAGGACGCGCCGGCCCTGGTCCTCACCTCCCGGCCGGATCACCCGGAGCCTGCCGTCGTCGGCGATCTCGAAAAGGCCGTGGTCGAGCCTTCCGTCCACGGACTCGCCGTCCTCGCGCAGCCGTACGGCCGTTCCGGCCTGGAAGTCGAGCTTCCAGTGCGTGTATCCGTGCAGTTCACCGCGCTCGCGCGGCGCGGCGACGGTCTCCTCCAGCACGCGCGCGTTCCCCGTGTCGACCACGAGACGGGCTTCCTCCCGCCCCGCGCTGTCCTGGCGGATCACCGCCGTCCGGCCGTCGCCCAGCTCCTGCGTCGTCACCACCAGGTCGCCGGTCAACGGCCCCGAGGGCCCGATGAGTTGCGGCTCCCGGTTCTCGCCGAGCCGCAGATACAGCGGTGCAAGGCCGTCAAGGACGTGCTCGCCGGCCGCCCCCGGATACAGCGGTATGTCCCGCGCCACCAGTCGCGCGCCGCGGCTGTAGTGGTGGCGTATGCCCTGGTGGGAGTCGGTGACGGTGAACTCGACCGCCGGATCATGTGCGAGGTCCGCGGGTGCCGGGCCGATGCCGAACCGCTCCAGCGCGGCTTCGGGGCCGTCCAGCGCGAGGTTCGGTCCCCCGGAGGTGTGCCGCACGACGAGCCGCACGTCGCCGAGGGCGGCGTCCCCGCTGCCCAGGAGCGGCAGTTTCTCGAAGCGCGGCCGGCCCCGCAGACTGAAGTCGTACTGCGCCCGGGCGTCGTTCGCCGCACCGGGCACCGCGACTTCCACGTTCAGGATGTCCGCCCGCGAGAACCGCACCGGCACGTCGATCCGCTCACCGCTGCTCCGGTCCACCAGACGCAGTGCCTCCGGCGCTCCCAGGGGCGCGTCGATGCGCACCGACCGGTCGCCGTCCGCAAGCCCGATACGGAAGCCGAAGGCTCCGGGACCGACCGGCAGCCGGCGGCCGTCCGCCATGACGTCGCCCAGCGGCGGACGTTCGAAGAGCAGCGTGGAGTCGGGTCCGCTGCTGAGCAGTCTGAGGTCACCCTCCTCCCCGGTGACCACCAAAGCGTCCGAGGAGCCGTCCGCGGTGACGGGACGCCCCGCCTCATCCATGCGCACCGCCCGGGCGCGCCGGTGGTCGATCTCCCAGAAGCCGGTGATCTTCCCCCGTCTGCCGTGGATCGCGACGGTCTCCTTCAGCAGCCGGCCGGTGCGACCGTCGACTTCCAACTGTTCTGTCGGGTCGGCCGGTGCTTCGGCGCGCACCAGCTTCACCCGGCCGCCGTCCAGCGGACTCGCGCTCCACTCCTGCGACGGCGTACGGTCCGCCTCCAGCAGCTCGGGGGCCTGGCCCGGGCGTGTCGCGTCGTACCAGAGTCGGCCCAGTCCACCCTCGATCCGGACCTGACGCTCCATCACGACACCGGTGGCGTCGACCGTGTAACGGTGGCCGTGGACGTCGTCGACGACCTCCAGCAGGCCCTCCTCGACTGCGGTCGTCCCGTTCGGGGATGCGGCATAGAACCGTGCGTTCGCCCCTTCTCCGCTCTCCCCCGCCAGATCGCTCCACAGCGAGTCCGACCCGTCCTGCTCGAACTCCCGGTGGACCACGAGCTTCACGGAGGCCATCTCCGAAGGCGCGTCCACCAGCCGGAACTCGCGCGAGGTCCACACCGGCCCGCCGTCGGCCAGCTCGAAGGTGGAGCGCAACCCGGTCGCGTCATGTACGGCGGCGATGCCGCCGTCCTCCAGCGAGGCGACGGTGAAGCCGTCGACGTGCGCCTCCTGCGACCGTTCGGACGCGTCGAGCCACTTCCGCGTCGCCTCGGCCGCGTCCTGGAGCAGCTGGTCGTAGGCGGCTTCCCGCTGCCCGGCCGCCCGGACGTAGTCACCGGCCTCCACGTCGGTCGCGGCCGACCGGGCCCTGGCGTCCAGGACCAACCGGTCCACAACGTCGAGGGTCTGCCGGGCCTCGTCGGAGCTGTGCTCGGAGCCGCTCTCGCGACTCGACGACTGTGGGGCAGCCTCGTCGGGGATCGGCGACTGCGTATGCGGCTCCTCGGGAACGGCGGCCGTCCCTTCGGAGCGCACCGTGGACACCGCCTCCTGCTCTGCGCCCGGCTCCGGCGCCCGCAAAGGCTCGGCCGTGGTCTCGGCAGGCTCGAGCAGCGCCCGGGAAGGCCCGTGCGGCACCGCCGTCCCGCCCACGGCGCGCGCCTCTTCGGGGGCCCGCGCCTCGCCGGGGCCCGCCCCGTCCTCGACGGCACGGGCCTGCTCCGCCGTACGCGCCTCATCCGGGATCACCGCGTCCTCGGCAGCAGACGCCTCCTCGGCGCCGTGCACCTGTTCCGGCGTACTCAGCTCTTCGGGAACCGTTGCTTCCCCGGCGGCAGGGACCTCGTCGGGCGCAGGCTCTTCCCCGGTCGAACGCCTCTGCTCCGGCGGACGCACCGCCCCGGGACGCGTCACCGCACCAACGGCAGGCACCTGCTCCGGCGCACGCACTTCCTCCGCAACCGCCGCCTCCGCAACGGCAACGACGTCGTCGGGCGCTTCCTGGACAACCGTCCCGTCCCCAGCCGACTGCGCCGCCCCCCGCCGGGGCGAGCTCGCCAAGAGGTCCGCCAGGGTCGTCCGGGGGTGGGTGATGGTGATGACCGCGCGGCGCAGGGCGCCCGCCCCGTCGGTGGCGCTCGTGCCGGGCGGGTAGTCGCGGCCACGTGACGTGACGACGACGCGGAAGTCGGCGGCGTTCAGTGTGGCGGGCGCCCCTGCCTCCGTCAGGTGCCTGCGGAGGCTTTCGGTGAAGGCGTCGGCCACCGCCTCGGCCCGTTCCTGGCCGCGCAGGACGGCCCTGCCGTAGTGGGGCCGCCCGAGTACGGTGCCGTTGCCGTGACCGCTGATCGACACGACGGGCAGCGGCCGTCCCCGCTCGGCGGCCGCCATGGCCTCCTGGGCCGTGCTCGCGGCGAGAGCCTCGATGGCCCGCACGGCCTCGGTGGTCAGCCGGTGCGATCCCCTGTCGAAGAGGATGTGCCGGGTGACCGGCCCGGGCTCCGGCATCTGCTGTGCCGCTCGGTCGAAGTGAGGTGCGTCGGTCCGGACGGGCCCGGGCCTGGAGCCCTGCGCGGTCGGGGCGGCCGCGACGGGGCCGTCCGCCAGGTCGGAGCGGCTGGAGACCGGGTCGAGGGCGAGCGTGCCGGGGCCGGTGAGGAGCGCCGTACGGGCGGGCGTCTCCTCGTTGCCGACCGCCCGGATCCGGTCCAGGGAGTCGAGGACCCGCGTCAGCTCCGGACCCGGCTGCTGCCCGCCCAGCGCCTCGGTGATCCGGCCGCGCATGCCGGTGGCGAAGGCGCGGTACTCGTCGTTCCTGGCTGGGAGGACGGTACTGTCGCCGACCTTGAACCGGTAGTCGTCGACTATCTCCTTACGGCGTTTGCTCAGTTCGCTGAGCGCAATGCGGACGTCGCGCGGCGAGTCCTCCCCCAGCGCGGCCGCGACGTGCTCGCCGAGGGCCTCGAAGCCGGAGCGGATCGCGAACCGCTCAGCCAACAGCTCACCGTGGACCCGGCCCAGTTGCCGGTCGGCGGTCCTGCGCTGGCCCCGCAGGGTGGGCTGCACCTCGGTGAGGCGGTAGTCCACCGGCCTCTCCGACGGGTTGCTGGTGAGGAACTGCTCGTACTCCTTGCAGAGGGTCTGCGCGATGCGCGCCTGGGAGGCCCAGAGGCTCACGTGGTCGCGGACGAACGCGTCGATGGCCGCCCGCTTGCCGGCACGGTCGTCGATGCCGTTCTTGAGGTGCTCGGGAGCGTGCTGGTCGAAGTACGCCTCCACCTGCTTTCTCGACAGGTACTTGTCACCGGGCTCGCGCAGCCCGGGGTTGTTGTAGTGGGCCGCGACGATCTCCCGGAGTGTCCTCGCGGTGGCCTCGTTCGTGACGGGACTGACGAAGCCGTTGCCCTCGGTGAAGACGGGGAGCCCGGGCATGCCCTCGTTCGGGACGCCGAGCCTGCCGCGGAGTTCGCCGATGGGCCGGACGTCGCCCCAGGAGCCGGGACGGCCCTGCGTCGGTCCGTCCGTGTAGGTGCGCAGCGAATGGGGCAGCGCCGTCCGGCGGAGCAGTTCGAGGGAGTGGGGGTTTCTGATGCCGAACTGGTTGGACGCGTAGGGCTTGTCGACGTTGAAATCGTCCATGATCTCGCCGGGCCCGTACGCGGAATCCCCGGCGTTGTGCTCGGTGACCGCGCCACGCGAGATCTCGTTGGCGATGTCGAGCGGCACGAGGAAGGACCGGATCATCGGCTCGGTCGCGCCCTGGGCCTTGTACTTGTCGATCCATTTGATCTGGCGCAAGGGCTGGCCGATGCTGACCCAGAAGACGCTCTCGGTGGGTTTCCTGGCGTCGTAGTTCGGGGTTCCGGTGTGGATCTGGACGACTCCGTTGGCGTCCAGACCGACGTCCTTGTACTGCGGTTTGTCGGCGCCCAGTTCGTCCCCGAACACGGCCGAATAGACGGTCACATACGGTTCGCCGTCGATGACGACGACCTCGGGGATGTCGCGGTGGACGAAGCCGGCCCCCCTGGGGGCCGTGACGCGGCTCGCGCTCACGTACTGCGCGCCGGGGACGGCCAGGGTGCTCCGGTCGGTGTCGAAGGCGTTCAGAGCCCGGTGGGCGGCGTTGACCGACTCGTCGGTGTACTGCGTGTCGGGCAGGGTGTCGATCAGCTGCCGCGTCTCGTGGACCCAGGCCGCCCGGCGCTGCGGAGCGACACCGTCCAGGAACGCGCCGATGCTCTGCCGCAGCTGATCGGGATCAGGGTGGGGCCTGACCACCAGGCGCTTCAGCTCGTCACGGAACCGCCCGAACCGCCGGTGTTCCGCGGGGTCACCGGGGGTCTGGCGGGCGCCCTTCGTCCTGGCCTTGGTCGACGAGGACTCCGTCAGAGGGTGGTCGCGTACGACCGGGCCGGAGTCCACGGCGTTCTCGATGGCGGCCAGGTATTCCTTCGGGACGCCCGAGGAGGGTGCCTCGACGACGTCGGCCATGATGCCGGTGCGGCTGGACTTCCCGGCGGTGTTGCGGAAGACCGAGTCCGCCGCGTAGTAGGTGTCCGGCAGGCCGATGAAGTGGCCGAACTCGTGCAGGCCCAGCAGGTCGTTGAGCTGCCGCCGCCGCGCCAGCTCGTCGGGGCGAAGCCCGGGGTGCTCGCTGTGCATGCGGAAGTGCAGCTGGTCGGAGCGGCCGGGCTCGGGCGACGTGCTGAGCTCGATCGCCTCGGGGTGGTCCGGGACGTGGCTGAGGTTGAGATCGATGTGGAGCTGATCGCCGGAACGGGGAAGCCGCAGGCCGGTGTTGAAGTGGTCGTCCAGCGTCTGCCGCCAGCGGGCCTCGTACCGCGGAAGCATGTCCTGGTGGAAGCCGTCGCCGAACCGCACCGGCAGGTGCAGGTTCAGGTTGCGCACCCAGCGGCCGTCGTCGGCCTGGATCCGGCGCACCCACGCCCGGATGAGGGTGCTGCTGCCGGGCAGCGTGCCGTCGCCGGCCGGCCGGCCCCGCTCCGGATCGAAGCGCTCGGTCCGAAGTTCGCTGCC
Source organism: Streptomyces sp. TLI_185 (assembly GCF_003814765.1). Taxonomy (NCBI): domain Bacteria; kingdom Bacillati; phylum Actinomycetota; class Actinomycetes; order Kitasatosporales; family Streptomycetaceae; genus Streptomyces; species Streptomyces sp. TLI_185. The sequence goes on along the minus strand of NZ_RKRB01000001.1, from coordinate 8,858,556 downwards.
GACGGCGTCTGCCCGGCGGTGCCGCCACTGCTCGGGTCGTACCGGATCCGTCGCCGGGAACACGAGTGCCTGCGACGGACGACTGAGGTCGCTCTGTACGGCCGATGCCCCCGCCGGTGCCTGCGAAGTCCGCTGTCCCCCGGTGCCCAGGAGGCTCTCGAGCGTCGCGCCCTCGCGCCGGCCCCTGGCCAGCCGCTCGGCCAGCATCACGCCCTCGACGCTTCCCCGGCGGGGACCGCCGTGCAGGTGGATCTCCTGCGCCACCCGCATGGTGTGCCAGTACTGCTCGGGATCGCGCCGGAGCAGCGCCGGACTGATCAGGCGGTGCCCGACCAGGGGAGGCAGGGGCTCGTCGACCACCGTGTCGAACCGGTTGTAGGTCCGGGTGATGAAGACGGCGCTGTCCCAGAGGGTGTGGGACTTCGAGATCGTCATCTCGGCCAACTGCTGTGCGAACCGCCGCAGTTCCTCGGGTACCTCCACCGGCGCCGACACCTGCGTCCCGGGGGCCGTGGCGGACCTCGCCCGCTCCAGGATCTGTTCGACCTCCTGGGTGGTGACCGGCCGTCTCACCTCGGTGTTGACGGAGGTGGGGTCGAACGCGGGGTTGGACTTCCACTTGCCCCTGAGGTGGCTGCCCTGCGCGTCCTTGATGTGCTGCGCCCGTCTGATGAACTGCGGGCGGACACCACCGGGGAACGCGATCTCGTGCTCTTGGGTGTGCGGGTTTCCGACCTCCGCGCGTTGCGGTTCATGACCGAGCTCATCGCCCTGTTCGTCGAACCGGTGGTCCTTCAGCGTCTCGTTGACGTCTATGCCACCCGGCGCGTGGATCTCGTACCTGAATTTCGCGGGGTGGGTGTAGTTGTCGTCCTTCGATGTGCTGACGAACATCGAAGGGCCCCACGCGACGACGTACTGCGCCAGGTTGGCCCTCTCGGTGCCCTTGGCCTCGAAGCCCTGCTTGAAGACGACCTTCGGCGGCCTGAGGTCGTAGCGCCACAAGGGTTCGTACGAATCGCGCCATACGACGCCCTCCGGACGCAGACCCGACAGATCCAGCGTGCGGTCGACGGCCGCCGCGAGCCGGTCCGGCACGATCAGCGACTGGTCGCGCAGCGCTCCGTCCTCGTCGAAGTCCCAGCGCAGCCGCGTCTCCTCCTGCCCCGGCACCGGGAGGGTCACCGCCACACCGCCGTGACCGCCGCGCCGGATGTCCGCTCCCGGTACCAGCGAACCGTTGCTGTCGACCAGTCGCGGTGCGGTGTCCACACCGGACGGTGTGTCGAACCGCGCGACGTGGCCGGTGCCCGGCAGCGGCACGTCCCGGTGCGTGAAGTCGCCGTCCGCGGTGAAGTGCAGTTCTCCTCCGGTGCCGGTGACCATGAACCCTCCGTCCGGGCCGGACCGCACCGCGTGGCCGGGCAGCCGCAGACCGTCGGGGCCGACGAACTCCAGTCGATCCGGGATTCCGGAGGCGGCGTCACCCGCGGCCCGCGTGATCCGCGCCTCCTGCTCCGACAACGCCCCGGCTCCGCGCAGCGGCAACACCTGCCGCGGCGTCCTTGCGTCGGACGCCGAGGTCGAGCCCTCCCCGGACGAGTGGACCTCGGCAGGGGTGCCGGGGACGTCAGCCCGCTGTGCCGCAGGCGTTGCGGACTCGTCGGTCGGGGTCGCGCCGTCGGCCTGGCGGGTCCGGTCCGCGGTCGCGGCCTCTGCAGCACCGCCCCGCAGGCTCTCCCGCACGGCGCCGACGCCGCGCTGTGCGGCCAGGTCCCTGGCCGCGGCCTCGGCCCGGATCTCCCGGTCCGGCGCACCCTCGTTCTGGTGCAGTGCCTGCGCCACCCGCATCGTCGCCCAGTACTGCTCCGGGGCGCGCTCCAGCAGGCCTCCGGAATTCTCGTCGATCGTGAGCCGGAACGGGAAGTGCTCCGCGGTGATCCGCGACGCCTCGGCCCAGAGCTGACGGGCCTTCGGCTCGCTCAGCTTGCCGAACTGCTGCTCGGCGAACTGGCTCAGCGATGCGCCGGGCTCGACGTCGCGGACGCCCTGATCCGTCGTGTCGTCCCGCACGTCCTGAGCGGCGGCAACCGTCTGCCGCTCGCGCCGCTCGCGCTCGGAGGCCTCTCTTTGCGCAGCTGCCTCGGCTTGCGGAGCATTCTTGGCCTGCGCAGCTGTCTCCACCTGCAGACCTGTCTCGGCCTGCGACACCGCGGGCGGCTGCGCTGCTTCCAGCCGGGAGACCATCCGCTGGGCCGCGTCCGGGGTGGGTACGGCGTCCTGCGCGTCGTGGGGCGCGGCCTGCTGTTCGGGGGCGCGGACCGGGGACCGGGGGTCGTCCGGGGCCGAGGAGGTCGCCGGTTCCTCCACGGCGGCCGCGGGTGCGGTGTCGGTGGTGTTGTCGGGTGTGGTGTCGTCGCCGACGGCCCGGAGGGGGGCCGTCTGCGCTTCGTCCAGCGTGGTGCCGAATGTGTTCTCAAGCCCGTCCGACACCACCGGCCCCGGAACATCCGCCGTCCGCGGCGTCGCCGGTCCGCCGGGCTTGGCGGCCGTGCCGGGGCCGTCGGCCACGGTCTGTTCCTTGGACAGCGCCCGCGGACGCTCCGGCTCGCCGGACCTTGCGGCCGCGTGCGGAGCGGACGCCGCCGAGTCCGGCGACTCCCGGCCGTCCGTCCGGCCCGGTCGGGACGCGGGGGCGTCGGCGGCGGTCCGGCCTGTCCGTACTCCGGTGCCTGAGCCGACACCACCATCCGTGCCCGTGCCCGCGCTGGTGCGGCCCGGGTCGCCGCTGCCCGTACGGCCGACGACTGGCACCACCGTGGCGCCGCTGTGGGAGTCGGCCTGGGCGGTGTCGGAAAGGCCAGTGTCGGAAAGGCCAGTGTCGGAAAGGCCAGTGTCGGCAAGGGTGTTGCGACCGCCCACACGGCCGTCGTCCGCCACTCCCGTCCTTCCGGCATCACCGTCGGTGACCGCCCGCTCCGCCGCGGGCGAGGACACCGGCGGGCTGCCAGGCGCGGGTGCCCGGTCTGCCTCGGAGAGCTTCCGGGAAGGCGGGGCGGCGTGCTCCGCAAGCCGGCCGGGTTCAGTGCTCTGCGCCGTCGGCGCGGCGGGATGCTCCGTCGGACCGGTGGCCTGCTTCGTCTGCCCGGTGGCGTGCTCGGGCTGCGTTGCCGAGGTGTCGTGGGCGGGCGCCAGGGCCGCCGCGTCCTGCTGCTCGTGCGTCGCCGAGGTGCCGCGGGCAGGCGCCGGGGCCGCGTCCTGCTGCTCGTGCATCGCCCAGGTGCCGCGGGCTGACGCCGGGCCCACGTCCTGCTGCCGGTGCATCGCCGAAGTGCCACCGGCAGCCGCCGAGCCCACGTCCTGCTGCCCCTGCGTCGCCGAAGTGCCACCGGCAGCCGCCTGGGCCGCGTCCTGGTGCTCGATCTCCGCGAGTGTCCTCTCGAGGTCCGAGACCTGCGGGACACGCGAGGGCATGGTCGCCCGGTCGACGCGTGGGTCGGAGACCGGCGCGGGCGGCAGCTCAGTGTCGGCGGCGGGGCGGGGCCGCTGGGCCTGGGTGACGTCGGACCCAGGCCGGGGTGCGGACGGTTCGACATGCGGCGGGCGCGCCTGCGAGGACGTCTCCTTGTGCCCCTGTCCCGTCGGCGCATCGCCCGGACGCCCCAAGGGACTCAGCGGCGCGCCCGGCAGTCCCTCGATCTCGGAGGCGATCCGGTCGGGCGCCTCGTGGGACAACGGCACATGCTGCACGTCCCCGGCGGGGTGCAGCTCGGGCGGGACCGTCGCATCGGGCCTGGCGCCGCTGCCCGGCATGTTCCGCATGTCCGGCAACGGATCGGGCCGGCCGACGGTCGACGGCTCCAGCCAGGTAGCCGGCACACTCGGCGGGGCCTCCGGCTCGACGGTGTGGATGCTCGGCAGAGCGTCCGGCTCGACGACGTGAGTGCTCGGCACGGACTCCGGCCTGCCAGTTGGCACATCGGGCAGACCGTCCAGCCCGTCGGTGTGGATGCTCGGCAGGACGTCCGGCCCGACAGCATGCGTGCCGGGCATGGCGTCCGGCTCGACGGCCGGGGCGCTCGGCACGGACTCCGGCCCGACGGTGGGCACATCGGGCACACGGTCCAGCCTGTCGGTGTCGATGCTCGGCAAAGCGTCCGGCTCGACAGCATGCGTGCTCGGCAGCGCGTCCGGCTCGACAGCGTGAGTGCTCGGCCTGCCGGTGGGCACATCGGGCAGCCCGTCCAGCCCGTCGGTGGGGCGGGCGGTCCGCAGGGGCTCGGGCGTGGTCGTGGGGGTGCTGGGCAGGTCGTCGAGCTCGTCGAGAGTGAACGGGACGTGCTCGTCCGGCTCCTGGTGCAGGAACTGGTGGTCCTGCTCGGACTGCTTGGAGATGCCCTCCTGGACGAGTCGGTCCAGCCGGCTCCCGGAGCCCGTACCACCGGACTCCGTTCCGCCGCGACCGGACCCGGCACCGGGGCGGTCCGAGCCCGGTGCCGGGTGGTCGATCTGCTGCTGGAGTTCGTGGCGCAGCGCGGCGGTGTTCTCGTCGGGGGTGCGCGTCGTGGCCAGTCTCTGCTCCGCCTGGTCCAGTTGCCGCCGGGTCTCCCCCACGGCCTCCTCCGGCGCCCCGGATCGGCGCTCCTGGGTGAGTTGGTTGCGAAGGCGGCCGACTTCCTGCTCGTGGGCGCGGACCTGCGCCAGCCGCTGCTGCTCGTCGACCTGGCGCTGCTGCTCCCGCTCGCCGAGATAGTCGTTGAGCTGCTGTTCGGCGGTCCGCGCCTCCTGCGGGCTGCCCGCCGCCTCCATCCGCCGTATCAGCTCGGCCTCGCGCGGGTCCTGATGCGACCCGTCGCCGCGCAGCGCCTCGAACCGCCGCATGAGGTCCGCGTGGGCCGCCGCAGCAGCCGACCCTGCACCGTCACCGCCCTGCTGACGCAGCCGTTCCTCCAACTGCCGTGTCTGCTCTTCGATCTGACGGTCCGTGTACTGCTTGAGCTCCTGCTGGGCCTGGCGGGCCTCCTCCGGTGTCCGGGCGCTCTCCACCTGGCGTACAAGGTCCGCGCGGTGGGCGTCCGCCTCCGGCGCGCCGCCCGGGTTCAGCACCGTACGCAGCTCGGCCATCCGCCGCTCCACCGGCGTCCAGTTGTTGAACCTCGCCTGCGCGTCGAGCGCCTGCCTGCGCTCCCGCGGCGTCGTCGCGACATCGACCCGATGCTGCAGGACTTCCTGCTGGTGCACGCCCAGCTCGTGGATGACCCGGGATCGCTCCTGCGGGCTCGCCGCGGCGTCGAGCCGCTGCCGCAGCTCGACCTCGCGCGGATCCTGCGGCGTAGTGCCGTTCAGGCGGTCGATCCGCCGCAGCAGGTCCTCGTCCGCCGCCTGCGTCCGGGCGTCCTCCTGCGTGTGCAGGCGCTCGGCGAACGTGTGCTGCTGCTCCTGGATCTGACGGTCCGTGTACTCCTTGAGCTCCTGCTGCGCCTGGCGCGCCTCCTCCGGCGTCCGGGCGTTCTCCACCTTCTGCACCAGCTGCTCGCGCTGCGGGTCCTCGGCGGGCAACAGCCCCTCGCGCAGGGCGTCGAGCTGCCGCTCCTGCGGCGCCGACTGGTTGTGCGCGACCAGGTCACGGAGCGCCTGCTCGTGTTCCTCCGGCGTGTAGGCGTCCAGCACCCGCTGCAGCAGCTCCTGCCCGCGCGCGTCAGGCAACGCCCGTTCGCGCAGCGCCTCCAGCCGCTGCTCCAGCTTGGTCTCGGCCGCGCCCTGGCGCACGTCGTCGAGCCGCCGCTGCATGTAACGCTGGTCCTGGAACTCCCGCAGCCCCTCACGGGCCTGCGCCGCCTCCTGCGGCGACTGCGCCGACTCCTCCACCGCGATCGTCCGGCGCCGCATGATGTCGGACTCGGGGTCGGACTGCGCCAGCCGGTCCAGACGCTGCTGCATCTGCTGGTGCCACTGCAGGTCCTTCTGCAGCGCCTCCCGCACCGTCGGGTCGCTGACCGTGGCGATCTCCCGGCGAAGCTGCTCCACTCCCGAGTCGAAGGTGCGCGCGCCGTTCCCGGAGACCACCTCGACCGGAAGATGACGCTCGACGAAGTCGGTGTACTCCTTCAGCCGGCTGTCCAACAGGACCGGATCACCCGTCCGCTGCGCCCGTTCGACGGCGTCCACCTGGGAACGCCAGGCGCCCTCCTCCACCCCCAGCTCACGCAGCCGGGAGAACCCGCCCTGGACATGGGTACGGAAGTCCGACAGCCGCTGGTCGAGAATGCCGTGCTCGACCGCCGTACGGAAGTTGTGCAGACGCCGGGCTGCCTCAGCCCAGTCGCCCGACTTGGCCGCCTCGCGCACCGCGTCGGCCTGCCGTCGCCACTGCGTCTCGGGCAGCCCGGCCGTCCGCGCGACCGTGCTGAGCGCGTCGACACGGTTGCGCACCTGCTGCGGCAGCGGATCCCGCCTCCCGGTCGGAGCGGAAGGAAGGTCCGCGACCAGCGCGCGCGGCGACGGGTCCGGCAACGCGGACACGTCGAACGGCTTCGGCGCGTCCGGCAGATCCAGGTGTTCCTCGGCGGGACGCTGCCCGGTCGCGTCCGGCGACGCGTTCGGGGACGGGTCCGGCGACGCGTTCGGGGACGGGTCCGGCGACGCGTTCGGGGACGGGTCCGGCACGGCGGACGCATCGAACGGCTTCGGAACGTCCGGCAGATCCAGCTGCTCCTCGGCCGGGCGCTGCCCGGTCTCGTGCTCTTCGGGCACCTCCCCAGGCACCTGCCCCGAAGCCTCTTCGGGCGGCGACAGCGGGTGCTCGGGGGTGCCCGGTTCGACCTCGCTCTCCAGACCGTGCTTGAGCGCCTCCCCGAACGACTTGTCGACCGTGGGCACCTCGATGTGGTCCGGCGCCTTCCGGCCGTGCAGGGTGTGGCCGTGGGCGATGGCCCCGCCCAGCGCTCCGGCCGCGGCGCCCAGCCCGAGGTCCTGGCCGGCGTCGAATATGAGATTGGATGCCTCGGCCGTGCCGAGACCGGTCAGAGCGCCTTCGACGGCATTGCCGAGCAAGGACTTGGAGAACCCCGGCGCCAGGTGGCGCATGAGCTGCCCCATCCCGCCGCCGACGAGCCCACCGAGGGCCCCCATCTCCGCCGCGCTCTTGGTGGCGTTCCAGTCCCAGTGGGTGCGGTCGCCCTTCAGGAACTGGAGGACCTGCACCGCGACGTCCATGCCGACCTGCATCACGATCGAGGTGATGACCGCGATGAACAGCTCGCGCAGGATCGTCTGAACCGCGAACCGACCCATCGTGACCACGGCCGGAACCGCCGCCGCGCCGAACCCAGTGGCCGTCAGATACGCGATTTCCGCAGCCATCCACGCCAGTTGCAGGATGATCATGTACTTCGCGTACTCGATCTCCAGCGCGATCTCCTGCGCCATCTCCCCGAGTTGCGCGGCCGACGTGGCCATCACGGGCAGCGTCGAACTCAATTGGTTGACGAACTGTCCGAATTGCTCCGCGGGAGCCCCGGCCAGACTCTCGAACGTCGCGGCGGTCGCCGGATTGAGCTCACCGAGCAGCTGGTTCAGCTCCTGGGCCGTCGAGTTCCACACCGCACCCAGTTCGGCGAGGTGATCCTCGTTCCCGGTCGGAAACTCCTGACCGACGGTAATCTTGGCGAAAGGCTGCAATTCCGGCGGAATCATCATGCTCATGAATTGCGGGCCTTTCTAACAGAAACTACAGAAACACGTCAGTGATGCGCAGGGCCGGGGCCGCGCGAACCACCGGGCGGCTTCGCGTCCGTGGCAGGACCCGCGTGCGTGTCGGTGCCGCGCTCGAGGCCGCGCGCCGTCGCCGTCGCCTGCTCTTCGGTCTGGTGAAATCCCTTCGCCATGGTCTCCAGACCGTCAGCCGTGCTGTCCAGTACGTCGACGATGCCCTTCAGCCCGTCGATCATCTGATCCCGGGGAGTGAGGTACTGCTGTGCGAAAGCCTTCCCCATCGGGTCGTCGCCCCAGCAGTCGCCGAGCTCGTTCATGCGAGACTCCAGCTGGCTGAGGACCTGCCTCATCTGGTCGGAAAAGGCCCGCACCTGAGGGGCGTTCTTCGCCAGACGGTCGGGATCCACAGCGAAGTAGTCGGAAGACACTGCGATCTCCTGTCTCATGTCGACTCAGCGGGGAGAAATCCCTGGATTCCGGGATTTCCGGGGGGATCCGAGATCCCGGGTTTCATGGGACCCCGGGGATTCTCAGGCGAGCGGAGGCCGTGCGATCCGGGGACCGCCCGCGCCTCGGCCGGGACGGCCGTTGACGACGTACTCCTTGACCTCGTCCGCCATGGCGGGCGTCTCAGGCAGCAGTCCGCCCAGGTCGGCCTTGCCCTGCAGCAGTTCGGTGGCGGAGATCCCCTCGGGAAGATGACCGGACAGCACCTCGGCCACTTCCGCCATGGCGGTGGCCCGGGCCTTCTGGATGGTCGAGACGAGCATCTGCGAGAGCTCCACAGGAGCCATGCGCTTGTAGGCGCCGGTGGGGAAGTCGATCGCGGTCACCTCGCCCTGCGAGTTTACCGTGACCTTCAGCGCCTGCCGGGGAGCCGTCACGCTGGCCTTGACCTCACGCATCCTGCGCTGCAGTTCGCCGATCTGCGCCCGCTCCCTGCGATACGCGCCCAGCAGCTCTTCGATGTGCTGGTCGTAGGGACTACTTGGCACGTTGCTCCTCTCCCACCTGCTGTGACGCACTCCGTGTCGATGGGAGCGCTCCCCGCGCCTGTCGCGCAGATTCGATGAGAGACAGGAAACATGCCCCTCCCGGAGTGCGGAGAACGATTCGGCCGACGATGACCCGAAGGACACCGACCTCTGCCCCAACGGCCAGATGCGGAGGAGGCGGCGGGTGATCCGGGCGCGCTCCGCCGCACCGTCACGGCGCTGAACGTCAGCCGAGCACGTCGGTCTGGTCGGGGACGGCGCCCCAGGAATCGGCGCCCTGCCTCAGCAGGTCGGCGATGCCGTGGCTGCTCTTCGCCTCGCCGCCGTCCTCCTCCGTGTCCTCTGCCTCCTGCTCGTCCTCGTCCTCGTCGTCGGGCACCTCCGCGGTGCTGAGCAGCATTCCGGCGTACCCGGTGACCGGCATCGGTGGCTGCTCGGCCGCCGCGGTCTGGGAGCGGTCGGGCCGCCAGGTGGCCAGGCCCGGACCAGTGACAGGCTCGGCGGAGATGCTGTCGGAAGCCGGGGGCTGCGGGAAGCCGAGCCCGGCGGCGAAGGCCGCGCCGTCCTCGTCGCTCCACCCCGGCTCCTTGGCCTCGGCGACCGCGCCTTCCTCCCGGTGCTCGTCCTCGTCGTCGCCGATCCGGTCCTGGGACCCGACGCCGTCCTCGGACCCGACGCCGTCCTCGTCGCTCCACCCGTCGTCGTCGCTGAGGACGTACTTGGGCAGAAGCTCGTCCTCCTCCTCGCCCTCGGTACGGCGCCCGCCGAGCGCCCACAGCGCCGCGGGGTCGGAGGCCTCCCAGGCGCTGGTGTCCTCCGCGGCCTCGACACCGCGAATCACCGCGACGCGGTCCTCGGCGAGCTCGTCCGACGGCGCGGACTCGGTGCCGCGGAGGGTGGCCCCGCCGGCCGGGGCACCGTGCGTCTCGCTCGGCAGGTCCTCGATTCCGGGATCGGCCCAGCCCTTCTCCGTCTCCCCCATCAGTCCGGAGGAGTCCGAACGCTCGTCGCCTCCCCGAGGGGCCCCACCGGACATCCCGTACGGCGGCATCATGCCCCCTCCCTGGGCAGCCTCTCCCTCCGATACCGCGGCCGCACCGAGACCGGCCTCCGCGGCGCCCTGCTGCGTGCCGGCCACCGCCTCGCCCTCGGCGGGCACCGACGCCCCGGCGACGCCCACGCGCGCGGCGGTGGGCAGCGGCCCCGGACGCATCGCGGGGGGCTCGTCCACGCCGTCCTCCTGTGTCGCCGGTGGCACCGGCGGTGCCACCGGGGCCGGCTGAGCGGCCCCGGTCGGCGTGCCGGGCAGAGGAAGCAGAGCGGGAACGGGCACCCCGTCGTCATGCTCCTCCTTCTTCTTGCTGGGCGCGTGCATGCCGGCACCCGTGGTTCCGGGAAGCGTCACACCATCAACCCCGGCCTGCGGCGACACGGTCCCACCGGTGCCCTGGAGCACCAGTCCGGGACCGCCCGCGGACGCCCCTCCGGACGGGGCGGCCTCGCCGTCGCCGCGCACATCGCCGTGCGGATCCGCCCACGGCTCGACGCCGCGTACCACCAGTCCGGAGGCATCCGAACGGTGCTCCTCCTTCGACGCACCACCAGCACCCGGCGCCATCGGCATGAACGGCATCCCCGCACCAGCAGCAGCACCGGCCCCGTCAGGAACACCTGCCGGGACGGGAGTCCCGCCCAACGACGAGCCACCGGTGCCGGTGCCTGTGCCACGCAGGCCGACACCGCCCGCGCCACCATGCCCCAGCGAGTCGGACGGCACGGGAGAAACAGACACCTGCGGAACCGACCCGCTCGGCACCGACATGTGCGCCCCGGATCCAGCGGGCAGCGCCCCTTCAGGCAACGGCGTCACCGACCCCGACGCAGACCGAGCGGGCACCGACGCGCTCGGCTCAGACCCAGAGGACAACGACCCATCGGGCAACGACACCACCGACCCCGGCACGGACCCAGCGGGTACCGACCCCTGCGACACAGAGCCGGAGGACAACGCCCCCTCAGGCAACGGCGCCACCGATCCCGGCACAAACCCGCCAGGCACCGCCTCGTCCGCCACAGACCCGGAGGACAGCAACCCATCGGGCAACGGCGCCACCGACCCCGACGCAGACCCACCCGGCAGCGACACATGCGAAACGGATCCAGCGGGCAGCGGCGCCACCGATCCCGGCACAAACCCGCCAGGCACCGCCTCGTCCGGCACAGACCCGGAGGACAGCAACCCATCGGACAACGGCGTCACCGACCCCGGCTCGGACCCAGCGGGCACCGACCCGCTCGGCACCGGCCCAGCGCCCGGGCCCGGCATCACCAGCCCAGGCCCACCTGCAACAGCACCCGCGGTCGGCGACACCTCACCCGCCACGGGCGACACGGCACCCTTACCTGCCCAGGGCTCAACCCCACGCGCCACCAACCCGGAGGCATCCGAACGGTGCTCCTCCTTCGACGCACCACCAGCACCCGGCGCCATCGGCATGAACGGCATCCCCGCCCCAGCACCAGCACCGGCACCAGCACCCGTACCCACACCGGCACCGGTCCCCTCCGGAACAGACCCCAGACCGGCAACCCCGCCCAACGACACACCACCAGCAGCACCGCGCACCCCAACACCGCCATGACCCAACAAGTCAGCCGGCAGGGGAGAAGCAGAGACCTGCGGCACAGACCCCGAGAGCACCGACACGCCCGGCACGGATCCCGAGGGCAACGACCCACCCGGCACCGACACATGCGGCACGGATCCGGCGGGCAGGGACCCCTCAGGCAACGGCGCCACCGACCCGCTCGGGACCGACCCAGCGGGCACCGACGCATGCGGCACAGACCCGGGGGACAACGACCCATCGGGCAACGGCGCCACCGACCCCGGCGTCGAAGCGTGCGGCACAGACTCGGCAGGCAGCGGCATCACCAGCCCAGGCCCGCCTGCAACAGCACCTGCAGTCGGCGACACCTCACCCGCCACCGGCGACACCGCACCCTTACCCGACCACGGCTCAACCCCACGCGCCACCAGTCCGGAGGCATCCGAACGGTGCTCGTCCTTCGGCGCACCACCAGCGCCCGGCGCCATCGGCATGAACGGCATCCCCGCCCCAGCACCAGCACCAGCACCCACACCGGCACCGGCCCCCTCCGGAACAGACTCCAGACCAGGAACCCCGCCCAACGACACACCACCAGCACCAGAGCCGGCACCAGCACCGCGCACCCCGACACCACCCACGCCACCATGACCCAACAAGCCAGCCGGCAACGGAGAAGCAGAGACGTGCGGCACAGACCCCGAAGGCACCGACATGTGCGGCACGGATCCGGAGGGCAACGACCCACCCGGCACCGACACGCCCGGCACAGCCCCGGGGGACAACGACCCCTCAGGCAACGGCGCCACCGAACCCGGTACCGACACGCCCGGCGCAGACCCGGAGGGCAACGACCCACTCGGCACCGACACATGCGAGACAGACCCAGCAGACAGCGCCCCTTCAGGCAACGGCGCCACCGACCCGCCCGGCACCGACCCAGCCCCCCGGCCCGGCATCACCAACCCAGGCCCACCCGCAACAGCACCCGCCGTCGGAGACACCTCACCCCCCACCGGCGACACCGCACCCTTACCCGACCACGGCTCAACCCCACGCGCCACCAAACCGGAGGCATCCGAACGGTGCTCCTCCTTCGGCACACCACCAGCACCAGACGCCATCGGCATGAACGGCATCCCCGCCCCAGCACCAGCACCGGTCCCCACACCAGCACCCCGCACCCCGACACCACCCACGCCACCATGACCCAGCAAGTCAGTCGGCAACGGAGCAACAGACACAGGCGGCACGGATCCGGCGGGCAACGACCCACCCGGCACCGACACATGCGACACAGCCCCTGGGGACAACGACCCCTCAGGCAACGGCGCCACCGAACCCGGTACCGACACGCCCGGCGTAGACCCGGAGCCCCGGCCCGGCATCACCAACCCAGGCCCACCCGCAACAGCACCCGCCGTCGGAGACACCTCACCCCCCACCGACGACACCGCACCCTTACCCGACCACGGCTCAACCCCACGCGCCACCAAACCGGAGGCATCCGAACGGTGCTCCTCCTTCGGCACACCACCAGCACCAGACGCCATCGGCATGAACGGCATCCCCGCCCCAGCACCAGCACCAGCACCCACACCGGCACCGGCCCCCTCCGGAACAGACTCCAGACCAGGAACCCCGCCCAACGACACACCACCAGCACCAGCGCCGACACCAGCACCGCGCACCCCGACACCACCCACGCCACCATGACCCAACAAGCCAGCCGGCAACGGAGCAACAGACACGGGCGGCACAGATCCCCTCGGCACGGACCCGCCCGGCTGCGTCACCCCGCTCGTCGGAGCATGCGAGGTCAGGGACACGGGATTGATGCCCGCGAGGCCACTGCCGATCGGCAGGGTCACGCCACCCGCGTTGACACCCTGCGGGGTGGGGGCCAAGCCACCGGCCTTGCCACCCTTCAACAAACCCGACGGCATCGACGACGGAGAGCCGACCGACGGCGATGAGAGCGTGTCCTTGGTGCTGGGCGCCGTCGGCAACGTCGAACTCGGCGCAGAGCCAGGGTTGAGGACCGCGTCCATCGCGGGGTTCAGTTTCCCGGGGAAGGGTGTGGGTGACGGCATGGACGCCGGCAGGGGCGAGTTCACCGGCGCCGAAGCCAACTTGGACGACGTCACCGGCGAGCCACCCGGCAACCCCATCGGCGGCGCCCCCAGCACCGGAGAATCGACCGGCGCATCACCTGGAGCGCCCAGCGTGTCTTGCACCGGCGCCGAAGCCAATTTGGACGACGTCACCGGCGAGCCACCCGGCAACCCCATCGGCGGCGCAGCCGGCACAGGCGAGTTCAGCGGCGTACCGCCGCCAACGCCCGACGGATCCGGCAAGCCCGACGCACTCGGCGCACCGGGCAGCGCGGCCCTCCCGGGTCCCCCCAGGGAGACGGGCGTCGGGGACGGCAGCGGGGGCACGGATATCGGGGACGAAGGCCCCAGGGGCACGGATATCGGCGACGGGGACAGCGAGGGTACGGATATCGGGTGCGAGGACCCCGGGGACGGGGACAGCGGAGGCACGGATATCGGGGACGGGGACACCGGGCGGATGGTCGGCGTGGGGGCCGTGTTGATGGGGGGGAGAGTGCCGCCGCGATGACCAGGAGGCAGCGCATCGATCTTCGGCGTCGTGAGATTGGGGGCCGTACCGCTGACCGGAGACGTGATGTTCGCCGGGGAGACCTGGCCGAGCGTGCGCGTCTGGACGGAGTACTGCCGGGCCAGCGAGTGCAGCACACTGCGCATGTCGTCCGTCATCATCTTGACGATCTGAGGGTTCCGGCTGACCGGAATGAGCCCGTTGTCCATCGGCTCGATGCCAAGTTTCAGCGCCTGCTGCGCGTACCAGTGGTCGATGGTGGCGATGTTCGCCTGGGCCACCGCGAGGTTGTTGCCGGCATCGACGAGGGTCTGCGCGACCGATGCGCCCATACTGCCCCCGGACAGCGCGTTGGCACCGGACGCCACCTGCTTGGAGAAGGTCTGCATCATGGTCATGAAGGAGTCCGCCGCAGCGCCCTTCCACGGTGCGTCCTGGTGACCGGCCAGCGCGTTGGCCTGCGCGACGATGTTCTCCGAGACCATCTGCAGAACTTCCTGCACGAACTGGAACGTGTCACCCGCGTCATAGAGGCTCTGCGGGGAGACCACGCTCTCCGCCCGATGCGCGTCCTGATGGGAAGGAAGGTTCGAACCACCGACGATGACCGCTTCGATCTGTTTCCAGTTCCAGGTGTCGTAGTCGCTCGAGGACCCCATGACGGCGTTGTTGCCGAAGATCCCGGAGGTGTCCGACTCCTGGGTGGTGTTGCCGGTGTTGTAGTTCTTGCTGTCGGGTTTCCATCCCATGGCGTCCAAGCTCCCGTTCGTGCCTGTATGGGCAAACGCCTGAAGCGGCGTCAGGTAAACACACACCTGACGCCGCCCGCGGCAGCCGTACGGCTTGTTCTCATCCGCCAGTGCCCATCTTGGTGAAATCGCCCTGTGCGGACTGCATCGAATTGTTCAGATCCTCGGCCGTGATCTTGGCTTCTTCTTCGGTGGTCTTGTACTTGGTGCTCAGCTGGCGTACGCCGGTGCTGAGGTCTGCCAGACCCTGGCCGAGATCGTGGAGCATCTTGAGGTATTTCTCCTGGAGCCCCGAATCACCGTTGGCTCCGCAGGTGACCTGCCGGAGTGCGTAGCCGTCGTAGAAGGCGCCGGGATTGACCCGTGCAAGCTGCATGAGCTTCTCGTACGCCTCCTTCACCGGCCCGGCCAACTTGTCCATGTTGTCGGCGAAGAGTTCCATGGAGGGCGTGTCGACCGACGTCTTTCTTCCGCCGGCCGAACCGCCAGGAACCGCCGGCGGCGTGGGGTCGTGCTGATGCGGTTCCGATCGCGTGTGCGGCGCGTGGAACGTCGTCGGATCCCACTCCTTGGGGGTCCCGTCCTCGGCCTTCTCCTGACGCTTCTCCTTCTGCCTCTCCTCCCAGTCCCGCATCTGGGCTTCGGCCATCTGCTGCGAGACGGGGGGTACGGGGAATCCCATCAGCGGTTCCAGATGTTGACGCCGGACCTCTCACCGTCGGCGTAGTGGCCGGTGATCTGGTTCAGTGCGTTCTGGGCGTTGACGGCCTGCGTGGCCATGTCGGCGGCACCCGTGGCCCAGATGCTGCGCTGCTGGTCGAACAGGTCGCGCGCGCCGCTCTCCCACTCGACGATGGACTTCATCGTGCCGCTCTGCAGCTCCTGCAGGAAGTCGTTGATCTGACGGGAGATGGTGCCCATCTGGGTGACCGCCTGCTCGAGGCCGTCAAATTGGAGGCTGTAATCCGCCATTTCGTTCTCCTGTTCCGTTTTCGTGGAAGGCTGAAAGGTTGGTGACTGTTTCTCAGAATCCGGGCAGGCGCGGCGCGGTGATTCCGGCAGCGGCCTGCTGGGCGCGCTCGATGGTCACCTGGTTCGTCTGGTCCAACACGTTGGTGTTCTGACTCAGGGCGTTCTCCATACCGTTGAGAACCTGGATCACCTTGTTGAAGTCGGCGAGCCAGTTCTGCAGCGCCCGGTCGAATGCCTGGTAGGCCTGGCCGGTCCACACGGACTGGATGTTGCTGACCGTCGTGGACATCGACTTGTACTGGCTGTCGAAGTTGGCGACGCCATTCGAGAAGACGTTGATGGCATTCCGGAGTCCGGCAAGATCGACCTGCGTCATGTTGCCCGCCATGGAATCCTCCTGTTCGCGTTTCGCGTTCCTGGTGGAACCTTCTGCTCATACCTTCCCGAAGCGCGGTGGCGAATGGAATGGCATTCGCCGTCCCTTGCCCCCTCCACCAGCGATCGTTGCCCCGACGACTCCCGTCAGGCCCCCGCGCCCGCCCCTGCCAGGGCCGGACTGTCCTCCTGCGGAGGCTCCTGACCTGCGCCGACCGGGCCGGCGGCGTCCGGGCGGGCGGCCGGGCGGATCGCGGGAGAGTCGGCTGCGGCCAGACGTTCGGCGAACCGGTGCGCCCCGTACGCGCCCGCCGGTGGCGGCGATTCGGTGAAGTGCTCGGCGAGTGAGCCGCGCACATGGTCCTCGACCGTGAATCCACGAACGGTCAGATAGCGCAGCGAGAGCTCGGCCAGCTCCGCTCCGGAGTAGTCCACGAACGGTAGGTACTCGGTGAAACACGCGGCCAGTTCGGAGCCCGGGCGCGCGTTCAGGGTCTCCGTCAGGGCCGACTGCTCGCCACAGAGCACCAGCGCCACCTCGGTGTTGGCCGCCACGGCGGCGCACAGGGCGCCTGTCACAGCGCTGCGCTCCGCCTCCGGGCGGGCCTGGAACGCCTGGTCCAGTTCGAGCAGCAACAGCCCGCCCGCGGCCTCGTCGAAGAGGGCGGCGGCGTACGTCTCCGCCTGCTCCGGCCAGCGCGCCGGGAACGCCGAGAGAGCCTGCCGGTGCACCGCGCCCGTCGCCAGGAGGCCGTGCTCGGCGAGGCAGCGCGCGTACAGTCCGGCCACGGCGCTGCGGCCGCTCCCTTGTCTGCCCGCGAACACCAGGTTCATCAGCCCCGCGACCGGCTGGCGCTGCCGGTGCAACTCCGCGAGTCCTGCGAGGCGTTCGAGCAACGAGGTGCGGACCGCCTCCAGTCCGACCAGGTTCGCGATGCGCCGACTGCTGCGCGGGTCCGGCAGCCGACTGCGCCGGGCGCCGGGCGCGGCGGGCTCCGCCCCGGGCAGGCTTTCCACGTCCTCGTCCGTCAGACGTGTGAACTCGCTGTCGGCGGTGGGTGGTTGAGTGGCCAGCCGGGACGCCTGACGGTTGATCATCGATTCGAACAGCTGGCGGGCCACGCGGCCGTTGCCGAAGGTCGGCCCCTTGGGGATCCGCTCGAAGTAGGAGGTGAGGGCCTCCAGCGCGGGATCGGTCAGCTCGTAGTAGTGCTTGCTGCACAGGCCCCGGACGATCGTCACCAGTTCTTCGACCGAGTAGTTGGGGAACTCGACGGTGCGCGAGAAGCGTGATGCCATGCCCGGGTTGGAGGACAGGAACTGGTCCATCTGCTCGGAGTAGCCGGCGACGATGACCACGATCTCGTCCCGGTGGTCCTCCATGAGCTTCATGAGGGTCTCGACGGCCTCCTGGCCGAAGTCGGGGCCGCTTCCCTTCGCCTGGCTGGTCAGGGTGTAGGCCTCGTCGATGAAGAGCACACCGCCGATCGCCTTGGTGAAGACCTCCGTGGTCTTGATGGCCGTGGCACCGATGTACTGCGCGACGAGATCGGCGCGCGCGACCTCCACGATGTGCCCCTGGCTGAGGATGCCGAGTTCGGCGAGGACCGCACCGTAGAGCCGGGCCACCGTGGTTTTGCCCGTGCCCGGAGGGCCGGCGAATACCAGGTGTCGGCTCATCGGAGGCATGGGCAGACCCATCTCCTCCCGCCGCTGGGCCATCTTGTTGAGGTTGATGAGGCCGGTGACCTCTTGTTTGACGCTCTCCAGCCCGACCAGTGCGTCCAGTTCGGCGAGCGGTCCGGTGCCGGTGTGCTGCGCGGTCTGCGGCGCGCCGGGCTCCTGGGCGCCGTCCTGCGGCCGCTGCTTCCCCTTCGGCCCGGACTTGTCCTTCCGGTCGCCGCCGGTCAGGTTGGCGGCCGTGAACTGCGGGTTGTCCCGGAGTTGGTGCACCTGCCGGCCGCCGTTGTCCCGCACCTCGCAGTCGCGGACGAGGACGGGCTCCTCGGTGTTGGTGCGTACGCCGTCCCCGGCGTTGTCGAAGATCGTGCAGTTGCTGACCTCGGCCCGCGCCTTCGCCTGGATGTTGATGCCGTGCCCGCGGGCACTGTGCACCCGGCACCCGATGGCCGTGACCGATCCGCCGCCGGTCACCCGGACGGCGTCGGTCCCGGAGCCGGCTATCTCGCTGTCGCGCAGGGTGAGCGCCGCGCCGGTCCCGATGAGGATCTCGCAGCCCTGGAGCCTGGCGGACACCACCTCCGCGGAACCGTCGGTCACACAGATCCCGGACCCGCCGGCGGTGCGCAGGCGCAGCCCCTGGAACGTACCGGTCCCCTTCTCGGTCAGCTCGACCGCGTTCGCCCGGTCGGTGGCGATCTCACTGTCCCGCAGCGCGACCTTGGCACCTCCCGCCACCCGCAGTCCGACGCCGGCGCCCTCGGCCACCGTCAGCCGCTCCAGCTCGGCTGTGGCGCCCTCTGTCACGGCCACGGCCGCCTGGGCGGCCTCGCGTACGGCCAGTTGTCTGAGGTCGGCCGTGCTTCCGCCGTCCACGGCGACGCCCACCGACGCCTGCGTGATCTCGCAGTTCTCCAGCCGGGGCCGCGACTTGCCGGTGATCCGGACCGCGGTACGGCCCGGGGCGGCGACGTGGCACTCCTTGAGCAGCGGGCTCGAACCGCCGGCGATGTGCACCGACTCCGCGCCGGCCCCGGAGAACCGGCACCCGGCGAGGGTGATCCGGCCCTTGCCGGTGAGGTACGCGTCCACGCTCACGCTGTCCGTCACGGTGAGGCCCGACACCTCGGCCGCGCCGTTCTGCTCGACGACCAGCGCCGGCTTGCCGCTTCCGGTGATCTTCGTGTCCTTGATCTGCGCGTGCCCGTGTCCGTTGACGCAGATCCCGTTGCCCCCGGCCCGGTCGACGACGCTCTCCCGGACAGCCAGCCGCCCGCTCTCGGCGACCACGATCGACGACGATCCGGTCTCCTTCACCACGGTCCGTTCGACGGTGTTGCCACCGGGCGAGGTCACCACGATCCCGGCGCCCTGCGCCTCGTCGATCCGGCAGTCGCGTGCCACCAGTGTTCCCTGGTGCCACGCCAGGATCGCCGTCCACCCCGCGCCGGTGATCCGGCAGGTGTCGAGTGCGGCCTCGCCGCGCCGGATCTCCACGGCGGCCGTGTCGTCGTCCCCACCGGAGATCGTCAGTCCGGAGAGCTGCACGGCCTCGGCGTCGACGACGACGGCGCTTCCCGAGCGCGTGCGGATGAGCACCTCGCCCGCACCGCTCTCGGCGGTGACGGTCACCAGGCGCGTGATGACCAGCGCTTCCTCGTACGTCCCTCCGGCCACGGTGATCAGCGCGCCGTCCGAGGCTGCTCGCAGTGCCTCGCCGATGGACTGGTAGGCGCCGGGTCGGTCCCGGGAGACCAGCAGGACCTGCCTCGTCATGGCGTCGTTCCCTTCCTGGGTGGTGCTGTGTCGGCGCTCCGCCGCGATGCGCTGCGGTCGGTGAGGATCAGCCCCGGCGGATGACGGAGCGCGCCCATGGCCGTCGCCGGGAGCCGTACGGCGGGTTTGATGTCCCGCCACTCCACTGCGGCCTGCTCCAGCCGGGTGATGGCGATGTCGTCCAGCGGAAGGCGCCGCAGGTCGACGCTCCCGTCCGCACCGATCTCCGGACCCGTCAGCTCCCGCAGGAGCAGCACGCGCCGTTCCTCGTCGCGCACCCCGAGCACCTTGAAACTGGTGCCGGGCAGGTAGAACACCCGGTCGGGGACGGTCGGGTCCAGCAGCGCGGTGCGGCGCGCGGTCATCGACCAGATCATGACGTCGACGTCGCCGGGCAGGTCCGGATGCGCGGTGGTCAGCGCGGAGCAGAACGCCCACTCCGTGACGACCCGGCGCTTGCCGTACCACTGCCACTCCGCCTCGTTCAGGGTGGTGCGCAGCATCGTGGCACCCCGGTAGGAGGGCAGGCGGCGCAGCCCCGACGCCACGCAGCGGGCCAGCGGCACATGAGGGCCGACCGCCGCGCTGCGTACGGCGTTGTCGATCCGGTCGGTTCCTCCGGCCAGGTACAGCCGGACCGCGACCAGGTCGGTGACCACGTCGTCGGCCGACTGCCGGGAGCCGCCGCGCAGCCCGGGCGACTCCGACAGCACCCGGGCCACGTGGTTCGCGGCGGCGTCGTACTGCTGCTGGAACGTCCGCCGCAACCAGGTGCGCTCCTGCTCGATTCCCCGCTCCGGGAGGACGGCGCAGGCTTCGGCGGTGGGCACGGGTTGCACCCGGACCGCCGCCCCCTGTGCCTTCGGCCGCGCCGCAGGCGAGGGAGCCGGAGCCGGTGCGGGCGTCACCGAGGGGCTGGGCACCGCAGGCGCGGGAACAGCCGTCGGAGGAGGCACGGGCGCCGGGTCTGATGGCGCGCTGGGCGCCGGTGAGGTGCCCGTCGCCGGATGGTCCACGGAGTCGGGGCCCACGGTGTCCGCACCGGCGACCGGGACCGCGGCCGCACCGGCGGTGGAGACCTCCGCCGCCCCCGAAGGAACCTCGGCCTCGCCTGCGGAAGGACCATCGGTCCCTTCGGCGGGCGCGGCCCCGGAAGGCGGGGCGGACTCCAGGCGAAGGGCCCGCGGGCGGAGGGGCGTCGGCAGGGAAGGCGGCGCCTGCCCTGTGTCGCGCATCGCGGCACCGGCGGGCGTATCCCCCGAGGCGGCAGCCCCGGCAACGACAGGCGCGGGCTCGGCAGCTCCCGCACCAGACGCGGCCTCACCCACGGCAGGCACCGCCGTGGTACCCGCCCCCGCACCCACAACACCGGCCCCACCCACCGCAACATCCGGCACGGACTCCAACACCCCCACCGGAACGGAAAACGACACCTGCCCCGCCCCCGTGTCGGGCATCGCGGCACCAGCGGGCGCAGGCCCGGCAACGACAGGCGCGGGCCCAGCACCTTCCGCACCAGACCCGGCCTCACCCACGGCAGGCACCGCCGTGGTACCCGCCCCCGCACCCACAACACCGGCCCCACCCACCGCAACATCCGGCACGGACTCCAACACCCCCACCGGAACGGAAAACGACACCTGCCCCGCCCCTGCGTCGCGCGTCGCGGCACTGGCGGGCTTATCCCCCGAGGCGGTAGGCGCGGATCGGCCCATCGAGCCCGCGGTCCCCGACCCGGACGGATCCGCCCCCGGCCCCGGCGCGGACTCCGACAGCCGAACAGACCCGGACTCGCCCTCAAGGGGCGCGGCCGCACCCTGGGAGGGGGCGTGCGCGGGCGTCTCCTTCGGGGCGGGCAGCACTCGGCATGCCTCGGCGAGCGAGGGATCGAGTTTCTGCCGTACCTCTTCGGCCACCGAGCGCATCCCCTGCTCGGTGGCCGGCGTGCCCGCGTCGAAGTGGATGGCCGGCCCGCTCGGCTCGGCCGGGAGGCACTGCACGACCGCGGGGTGGGCCGAAGCCGCGCGGGGTCGCAGCCACAGTCCGCTCTGGGTCACCTCCAGCACGGCGTCGGGCGCGTACTGGTACACGCCCGTGGAAATCTCCGGCAGGCCGTCCAGCGGCGGGCGACAGCCGGACAGCACCGGTGGCGCCACGGCGCCCGTGACACCCGCGGGCCGGTAGACCAGCTCGCGTACGAAGGCGGGCGGACCGGGCGTGCCGTCCTTGCCCGGTACGCACATCCGGGGACCGTCCGTGCCCGGCTCACCGGCCGTGGGCAGCCCGGCGTAGACGGTCACCTCCTGGCCGAACCGGTCGGCCAGGTACTGCCCGAACGCCCTGCCCTCCGGCACGCCCACCGGCCCGTACTGGGCGAAGCGCACCTGTGGCCGGGCGTCGGGCGCGACGCACTCCCAGAACCGTTCGACGTCCATCACCGACAGATCCGGGCCGCCGGGGCAGCCGAGTACCACGGTGAGCCGGTCGGACTGGCAGAGCAGCAGGGCCGACAGCCGCCCGCGATGGACGTCCCGCTCGCTTTCCGGCTGGTCCGTCCGCCTGATCCAGGCACCGGCGGGAAGGGGTTCGACCGTTCCGCCGGCACTGGTCGCGAAGGAACGCGCCGGCAGGGCACCGTCCCAGTCCGGCACGGGAAAGCGGCGCGACACGCGGGGGGTCTTCCGGTGCGGGGCGAGCCGCGTCCAGGCGGACGGGCGGCGCGGCTGGAAGCCGAGCCAGCCGCAACCGGCGTCCTCCGGTACGAAGAGCACACCTCCGGCGGCGGGGAGGACCCTGCCGTCCGGAGTGAGCACGGTCCGCTCCAGCCGGTCGGCCAGAAGCTGGCCGACCCTCATGGCGGTCTCGCGGCTCGGCCGGCCGATGATCACCCGGAAGGACCGCCCACGGCGTCTGAGCAGTTTGGCGACCGACTCCCAGTCCTCGGCCGGCGGATTCTCCGGGAGGTCGACGACAACCAGTGTGTGTTCGGGGTCCTTGGCCAGTCCGCCGACGAAGGCGTGCACCCGCGGGTCGATCTCCCCCTCGGGATGGACCAGCAGCGCACCGCCGATGTCCTGGCATTCCAGTGCCGCACGGTCTGCGCCGCGCGGCCCGCGCTCGAGTTGAACCATGTCGCGCCCCCTAACCGGCCCGTGCCGGGACAGCGGCCTTGGCGGCGGTGGTGTCCAGCCTCGGACCGGTGGGCGCCAGGTCGAGCAGTTTCCGCGGCAGCGCCCGCACCTTGGCCTGGCCGTATCCGAGTGCCGCGACGGCGGTGTCGGCCAGCGGGTACTTCCTGCCGCTGTCGGTGATCAGGTAGAGCTGCGGTGTGGAGCCGCTCGTCTGCGCGGACTGCGCCGTGACCAGCAGGCCCTTGGCCGGCGGTACGTACAGACCGGAGGGCCGCGAGCCGGCGGCGACGGGCTCGGTCACGATCGAACCGCCCGTACCGCTGCCGGCCTTCTGCAGGACGCACAGCGCCGAGCCGCCGGGGCGGAAGGCCGCCCCCGACAGCAGGTCCGGCACCGCGGTCAGCAGGGAGCGGTCCTGCGAGACCGGGGCCGCCGCGATGTCGGCCGCGCTCACCTGCCGGGGCGCGCTCGCGCCGGGTGCGGCGCTGAGCAGGGCGAACCCGGTGCGGTTGACCGGAGTGAGCCCGTCCGACCGCAGCACGTACAGCTCCTGCGCCCCGGCGGCCGTGGCCTGGAACAACTGCCCCACCTTCGCGGGACGGCCGGCCACCGAGGTGCCCGTGGAGCCCGCCTTCGGGATGCGCGGGGCCGTCACCGTCCCGCCGGACGGCACCTGGGCGAGCCATGTGGAGGAGACGGCGACGGGCTGCTGGGCCACCAGGCCGAGCGCGACCAGTTCGGTGTGGGACCGCAGTCGGTACGTCCGGCCGTTCCACAGGATGTACGTGACGTGGTCCGGCCCGGAGAGCAGGATGCGCTGGTCCCGCTGGAGGGGGGTCGTACGGCCGGCGGGGTCGAGGTCCACCAGCGTGGCGGTGCCGCCGGGCGGCAGGCAGACCGCGCGGTCTCCGGAGAGGAGTTGACCCGCGGGCGGCACGTCGTCGGGTGCGCCGAGGATGCCGAGCTGCGGCCCGCGCCGGACGTCGGCCAGCGCGTCGCGGGAGACGGACACGACCTTGGCGCGGTCCCCCGCGACCAGCAGCGCGGAGGCGTAGTTGGCCATGGGGTACAGCTGCTTGCCGAGGTAGAGGTACCGGGTGCCGGTGTCTTCCTCCACGATGATGGAGCCGGGGTTGCGCCAGGCCGTGCTCGGCTGGGGGCTGATCAGGCCGTAGACCGCGCAGCCTGCGGCGAGCAGGACCGCGATCAGCGCGCCGAACTGCATGCCGAGGTTGCCCCGCCGCATGGGAACCTCGAGGGGACCCGGATCACCGGCCACCAGTGCCGACACGAGCCGGCCTGCGGCGAACCGGTGTGCCTGGACGTGATCGCGTCGATTCTGCACCGCAGCTCCCTCAGCCGGCCAGCGAACGGAAGAACGCGTACGCGCCCAGGACCTGCAGCAGCAGCGGGATGAGGGCGAGCGCGGTGCAGCCCTCGATGATCTCGCCGAGGCGTCCCCAGATGGGCCGCAGCCTCGCCCCCGGCAGGCGCGAGGCACCCGTCAGCAGCAGGGCGGCGGCAGCGCACAGCCCGAGCATCGCCGCGGCTCGGGCGGGCGCGGAGGCCGGGAGCGCCAGGGACAGCAGAACGAGAATCGGGCCGAGCCCGCCGGCGGCCACCAGCGCGATGCGCTGCCATGCGTTGGCCACGCCGCGTGCGCGCAGCAGCACCGCCACGCTGAACACTGCGGTGAACACCTTCCCCGACCAGCTCGGGACCTGAACCAGCAGTGCGGAGGCCACCGTGAAGACCACGGCGGCGGAGAGGAAGAAGACGCTGAGGTAGCCGTCCGCCACCGCGGCCCGGCGGTTGATCAGGGATTCCGGCAGTGGGTCGATGCCCTGCTGCAACTCCTCGGCGTTGTGCGGGAGTTCCACGACACGCAGTTTGGCCGCGAACAGCGCCAGTCGCGGGACGAGCGGGGCGACGGCGAACATGGCCGCCGCGAGTACCGCCGCGACCTGCGTGGCGTTCCATCCGAGGACGATCGACAGGAACGACCCGAGCTCCACCGTGCCCGCCAGCATCAGCACGGTGCCGAACACCGCGATCGGCACCCTTCCGGTGGCCAGGACCGCGGCGGCGGCCACCCCGGTGAAGGCGGCGGTGAGCAGCCCGTCCAGCCGGCCGGGGTCGAACAGCCCGGACGGGCCGGCCGCGGCGGACAGTCCGGCGAGCGCGGCGAACAGGCAGGCGCCCAGGCCGGTGACGGTCCCGATCGTCCGGTCCTGCAGTGTCCTGGTGACCACGCCGCAGCCGACGACCAGGCCCAGTGCGAGCATGCCGCAGGTGAGCGCGGTCAGCGGGGCGGGGCGGGCGGCGAGCACCAGGGCGGCGAGGGACACCAGCGCCAGGCAGGCCAGGCCGAGGCACAGCCGCCGAGTCAGCTCCGGTCGCCAGCGGTCGCGCCGGGCGTTGATCGCGGTGGCCACCGCGTCGGCCACGTCGTCGAACTGCAGCTCCGACAGCAGGTCGTCCTTCGGCCGCAGGTACAGGACGTCACCGTCCCGCAGGCCTAGGGTCTCGGGGGTGCCGTCCAGGTCCAGCGGTGCCTCACCGAGCCGCTGCAGCGCCCAGACGCTGACGAGATCGTCCTCGGTCGCCGCCTTTTTCAGCAGAACGGGCAGGAGGGTGGCCACCGTGGTGCTGACGGGCACAGCGAGGTCGATGCGACCGGAGGGTGCGCTCACGGTCAGTCGGCAGACGTCGATGTCCCCGTGCCCGGTGCGGGATGGGGACGGCGCGGCGGTGCTCATGGTTCTCCTGCGGTGCGCGGACGGGAAGACGGGGGCGGTGTGCGCAAGGGCGGTGCGGGATGCCGGCCCGGTACGGCGGGCGGGCGCCGGGCGCCCTGGGTACGGCGCCCGGCGGAGGTCCGGCTCATGACGGAGCCGCCAGTCCGGTCTGGAGCAGCCCGACACCGCGCCGGGTGACGAGCTGCGCACGGCCCGCGGGCAGGGTGCGCGGCTTGGCCTCGCCGATGAACTTGCCCTCCTCCTTGGGGTAGGAGAAGAGCAGCGCCGGGCTTCCCAGTTCCCACATCCGGCGCAGCAGCGGGTCCATCATGGCCCGCATCGCTCCCGAGGTGCTGCGCGCGGCCACGATGTGCAGTCCGATGTTGGGCGCCTGGGCCAGCAGCGGCACCATCGACGACATCGGGTTGTCCATGGCGCCGCCGGTGGCGAACAGGTCGTAGTCGTCGATGAGCATGAACAGCCGCGGCCCCTGCCACCAGTCGCGCTGTGCCAGCCGCTCCGGGGCGATGTCGGGGCCGGGCACCCGGCTGCTCACCGACACCGCGGCGCTGCCCGCCAGTTCCGCCAGAGCCTCGGTGCCCACGGCGTAGCCGACGCGGTACTCCTCCGGGACGTCCCGCAGGAGCTGCCGGCCGGGGTCGGCGAGCAGGATGCGCGCCTCGGCGGGGGTGTAGCGGGCGGTGATCGCCTTGGCAACCAGGCGCAGTGCGTTGGTCTTGCCGGTGGCGTCGTCGCCGAAGAGCATCAGGTGCGGCAGCTTCTCGAAGTCGTGCCAGACAGGCTGCAGGCGCTTCTCGTCCCAGCCCAGGCAGACACGCATGTCGCCCTCCGGCGGCGGCAGCTGGTCGAGGGGAAGGCTGGTGGGCAGCAGCCGGACGCCCGGCGCCGACCGGCCGGTCCAGAACGTCTCGATCTCCGCTGCCGCGGCCTTGGTGGCGCTGGTCAGGTCGTCGATGCCCAAGGAGCCGTCGAGACGGGGCAGCGCGGACAGGAAGTGGTGGCCCGAGCTGGTGAGGCCGCGGCCGGGGCGTGGGGGCACTCCGGCGGCCTGACGCGTTCCGACCTCCGATTCCATGCTGTCGCCGAGCCGGAGTTCGAGCTTGGTGCCCATCAGGTCGCGCTGCTTGGGGCGGATCTCCGACCAGCGGACCGCCGAGGCCACCACGTGCAGGCCGAAGGAGAGGCCGCGGGCGGACAGCTCGGCGACGCGGTCCTCAAGCTCGTCGAAGTCCTGCCGGAGGGTGGCCCACCCGTCCACCACGAAGAAGACGTCGCCGTACGGGTCGTCGATCTGCCCGCTGCGGCGCAGCGCGCGGTATGCGGCCATCGACTCCAGGCCCATGCTGGTGAAGCGCTCCTCGCGTGTCTCCAGCAGCTGGGTCAGCTCCTCGACGGTGCGCAGCACCCGGTCGCGCTCGAGGCGGGTGGCCACCGAGCCGACGTGCGGCAGGCCCGCGATGGAGACGATGCCGCCGCCCCCGAAGTCCAGGCAGTAGAACTGGACCTCTTCCGGGGTGTGCGTCAGAGCGAGCGAGAGGATCAGGCTGCGCAGCAGGGTGGACTTGCCGGTCTGCGGTGCTCCGGCGATGCCGACGTGCCCGTCGGCTCCGGAGAGGTCGGCCACCAGGAGTTCGCGCAGCTGCTCGTAGGGCAGGTCCACCGTGCCGAGCGGTACCTTCAGGGCGCCGAGCGCCGGGTAGTCGCTCGCGCTCATCCCGCGCACCGGGTCGGGGACGATGCCCGGCAGCAGCTGGTCCAGGCTCGGCGACTCGTCCAGCGGCGGCAGCCACACCTGGCGGGCGGGCGGCCCGGAGTCGGTGAGCCGGTCGATCAGCACATCGAGGAGGCTCTCGGAGCTCTCGGACTGTTCTTCGTCGTCCGACGGCTCGTCCGGGGCCGGTGAGAGGGAGGGGTCGACGGAGGCCGGGCCGGCCGGCAGCGGAGGCCGCTGGTCCAGGCCGAAGGGGACGATCTCGGCGGCCGATCCGGTCTGGTCCCCACCCGCCGAGGCGCGGGTCTGCGGCTGCGGGCAGGGCCCGGAGACGTAGGCGGCCTTGAACCGGACCAGGTTGGTGGTGTCGATCTTCAGGTAGCCGTGGCCCGGCCCCGAGGGCAGCTCATACGCTCCCGTGATGCCGATGACGCTGCGTGACTCCATGGAGGAGAAGGTGCGCAGGGCGATCCGGTAGGAGAGGTGGCCCGTGACCTTGTGGATGCTGCCTTCGTCGAGCCGCTGCGAGGCGAGCAGCAGGTACACGCCGAGGCTTCGCCCGACGCGTCCGATCATCACGAACAGCTCGATGAACTCCGGCTTGCTGCTCAGCAGTTCGGAGAACTCGTCGACGATGATCAGCAGCGAGGGCATCGGGGCCAGCCGGGCGCCGCCCAGCCTGGCCTTCTCGTAGTCGAAGAGGTTGGCGTAGCCGGCCTCGCGGAGCAGTTCCTGGCGGCGGATCACCTCTCCCTGGAGCGAGTCGCGCATCCGGTCGACCAGCGGCAGTTCGTCGGCCAGGTTGGTGATCACTGCGGAGGTGTGCGGCAGCTTCTCCATGTTGAGGAACGTGGCGCCGCCCTTGAAGTCGACCAGGACCAGGTTGAGGATCTCGGAGGAGTGGGTCGCGCACAGGCCGATGACCAGGGTGCGCAGGAGTTCGCTCTTGCCGGACCCGGTGGCGCCGATGAGCAGGCCGTGCGGTCCCATGCCGCTCTGGGCGGATTCCTTGAGGTCCAGCTCGACGATCTCGCCGTCCTCGGTCACCCCGAGGGGCACCCGCAGCCGGTTGTGCTGCGGGGTGCGCGGCCGCCACTGGGACGCCACGTCGAACGCCCGCGGGTCGCGGATGCCGAGCAGGGCGGTCAGCTCGAAGTCGTTCTCGAACGGCTCGTCGACCAGGTCCACGATCCCGCCGGTGCGCATCGGCGCGAGATATCTGGCCAGGCTCTCGGCGGAGGCCGGGCTCAGCCCGTCGGCCCGTGCGGACGCGGTCGAGTCGCCGGACGGGAAGGTCACCCGGCCCTTCTCGGCGGTCAGGCGCAGCACTTTCGGGCCGCCGGTCATGTCCCCGGTCAGGTCGAGCAGGACGGTGTTGCGCAGCCCTGCGCCGAGCAGCCGGGAGCCGGGCGGGACGTGTGTTCCGGCGGCGACGATCACCACGAAGGGTTCGGACGCGCTGGGCGCCTCGGACTTGTCGTGGTCGGGGCGGTCGCTGACGTCCTGGCCCAGGAGCTGCATCAGTGCGTCGTGGTCGGTGGCGACGAGCCGCAGCGCACCGGCCGCGTCCCGCTCGCGCGGGTGGGCGTTGTGGGGCAGCCACTTCACCCAGTCCCAGTCCGCCCGGCCCCGCTCGTCGGTGAGTACGGCGATCCTCAGCTCGTCCGGCGAGTGGAAGACGGCCAGCTGGCAGAGCATCGCCCGGGCCATGGCGTAGGCGCCGGTGCCGTCCCCGGCGAACTCGACGCTGCTGAAGCTGCGCAGCGAGACCGGGACGGCCATGCCCTGGACCGTCTGGTGGGCCTTGATGAACCTGCGCAGGGAGATCGCCGAGAGAGGTTCGAGGTCCTCGACGGGCTTGGTCTCCGGAGGGGTGAAGTGCAGCGCGGCTCGCCGTGTGCCGAGCCCGACCCGGATCCGGGCGAAGTCGTCGTGGCTGGCACGGCGCTCCCACAGCCGGGGGCTCATCGCCAGTGACCACAGGTCCTCGGGCTCGGGATGGTCCCAGGAGATCGCGGCCCGCTGCTCGGCCGCAGCGTCCCTGGCCTGCTTGCGCAGCTGCCCGAGGTAGCGCAGGTAGTCCCGGCGCTCGGCCCGCATCCGGCGCTTGCGCTCCTTGCCCGACTGCCCGAGCTGGGTCAGGCTCATCGCGATCATGGAGACGCCCATCATCCCGGACATCATGTACGTGGTGGGCGAACCGTGGCCCATCGAGAGCCCCACGGCCATGACCGCCGAGCCCAGCCCCATGGGGAGGAAGGCCAGCGCGGACCCGAAGTCGGCGCTCGCCGGCTCACCGAGCACCGGCGGCTCGGCCAGCTCGACCTCGCCCTCGGGCATCGGAGGACCGGCGGTGCGCGACCCGCGCTTCACTGGCACAGTGTTCGTCATGTCCGTCCTCCCGTGGACCTGGGGCGGGAGCGCTCCCAACGGCTCACAGCGCGCCGCATCTCATCGCATAGGCGACCGCATGCGAGCGGTTGCGCAGGTTCAGCCGCGTCAGCATGCCGCTGACGATGTTCTTGATGGTCCGCTCCGAGTAGTTCAGCTGCTGGGCTATCTCCACGGTGTCCAGGCCGTCGGCGAGCAGCCTGAGCACCTCGACCTCCCGGTCCTGCAGACCGCCGGCGGTGAGTCCGTTGGGCACCAGCACGGTGCGCTGGATCATCCTGACCTGTTCGAGCAGCCAGCCGACCATCTGCTCGGGGACGAGCCCGCGGTCCCGCCCGTTGTCCCGGATGGCCTTCACGACCCGCTCCCGGTCGGCCTCCTCACGCGGCAGGAAGGCCACCAACCCGCTGGTGACCGCCCGCATCAGGTGGCACTCGCTGATGGTCTCGGCGACGAGCACGATGCGCATCTCGGGATTGGTCGACTCATTGGCGGCGCGTTCCATCCAGCAGATCACGTCCTCGGTGGTCTGGTGGACCGTGACCAGCAGGACGTCGGCCTCGCACCGCCGGTCGCGCGGGAGCACCGTGATTCCGGGGGTGGAGCGCAGGCAGGCGACGGCACCCTCGCCGCTGACGGGGTCGCCGGCGTGCACGGCCACACTGATCACCGCGCCCGGTTCCCTCACCGCCTGCGCCTCTACCGAGCGGGTGACCATACCGACCGGCCTGCATCGTCCTGGTGACCCACTTCGTCGGCGGCGCGCAGTGCGAGAGAACGGACACTGGTCATAGACGCTCCAATTACTGAGGTGGTGCTGCCCCACACCCTCGCGGGACCGTGCGCGATGCCCAGCCGGCGTTCAGGCCGGTCGGAAGCCATCGATTGTTGTGCGCCTCACCCTGCTCGAACTGCACAGAGGGACAGGTTGTTCGGCCCGCTGAACCAGGAAGAGCGATGGACGTGAATGGATCCACCGAGCAAAGCGCTCAACATCTAAGGCACTTCACGAAAGTGGTCAAGCAAAGATTGGGCAACTTCGAACCCAAACAGACATGTCCGATTCCACACCCGATCAGCCGACAGCCCGGCAATATCAGGGCACCGCAGGCCTCCCCCGCGGCAACGACAATGTGACGGAGGGGTGTCGCCTTCACAGGAAATTCACCGTACGGTCATGGAAGGCCAGCGACGTCGCGGCGGCCGGAAGGATAGATTCCGGTGGCCGCACACCGCCTGCCACAACGCCTGATGCCCCTGCCAACTCCTGTCCCGCACCACCGGATTCGCGCTCTCATCGCCCACCCGCGGCCGAAGACCTTCAAGGTTGGGTCCGCCCGATGGCGATCATGGGCGGCGTGCGCCGCAGAGTTCCAGCCGATCGCAGATGTGAACCAGTCGCTGAGCGAGCGCTCGCTGCGCGAGCCGTACAGGAGACTCCGGCAATCGGTGCACGAGGCAGCCCAATTCCCGGCACACAAGGCAGGCCAGTTCACCCAAGCCCCAACACCAGCGAGCGGCGGGCGAGTTCGCCGGTGCCGCGCAGGCAGGCCGCCGCCGACCTCCTCGGGCAACACGGCGGTCGCCGAAGGCCCGCGCCGTGGCGACCGTCGCCCTGCCTCCCCATCCTTGGAGCCGACACGGCATGATCAATGGATGGAAGCCGTGGAAGACCCGACAGGCGGTGGCGACGTGGGTGAGCAGGCGGACATCTCCTCGGCGGAGGAGGCCGCGAACGACCCGCTGGTGCTGGCGTTCGGAAGGCTGCAGGGGGCGGCGAACCGGCTGGAGTACATCCTGGGGCGCGCCCTGGAGGAGGAGTGCGGGATCAGCCACCTGATGTTCGAGGTGCTGCTGATCCTGGGGCGGGCGGGCGAGCCGGGCCTGTCGATGCGGGCCATCGCCCAGGAGCAGGTGCTGACCACGGGCGGCGCCACCCGGCTGGTGGACCGGATGGAGGCGGCCGGACTCGTCGAGCGGGCCGAGGATCCCGGCGACCGGCGGGGCCGCCTGGTGCGCCTCACGGAGTCGGGCGAGCAGACCGCGGTCCGCGCCTCCCGGCTGCACGTGGAGAACATCCGCCGCTACTTCCTGGCTCCTCTGCCGACCGAGGATCACGAGCGGTTCGCCGAGGATCTGCGCATCCTCAGTCACTCGGCCAGGGACGTACTGCCACGCCTGCCCTGAAAGACGTCTGAACCTGCTCCAGCGGGCAGTGTGTCCGGCGTCATACGCGCAGCGAAATATCTGACGAGTCAGTTACTGTTTTCTCAGGCAAGACGCTCGCAGTCGGCGGGCGCATCCCTCCCCTTGCCGAGGTCTTCGATGAAGCTGGTCTACGTCTTCGACGCCTATTGCGGTTGGTCGCACGGGTTCTCCGGAACACTGCGCGAGGTCGTCTCCCGTCACCCCGACCTCCCGGTGGAGGTGGTCTCCGGTGGCCTGTTCACCGGAGCGCGCCGGATGCCGATCCGGGAGTTCGGCCATGTCCAGGGCGCGAACGCCAAGATTGCCGAGGTGAGCGGCGCCGAGTTCGGGGCGGCGTACGAGCGGCTGATCGCCGACGGTTCGTTCGTGATGGACTCGCAGGCCGCCGCGCGCGGGGTCGCCGCCCTGCGCCAGGCGGCTCCCGCCCGCGCGGCGGAACTGGCCGCCGCCCTGCAGGACGTCTTCTACGTCGACGGTCTCAGCCTCTCCGACCCGGCCACCTACCGGAAGGTCGCCGAGGAGGCCGGGCTGGACGCCGACGCAGTCGTCGCGGCCTTCGAGAGCGCCGAGGCGCAGCAGGCGGCCGAGGCCGACTTCCATCGGGCCGCCGAACTCGGCGTCACCGGCTTCCCCACCCTCCTCGCCGTCGACGGCGACCACGTCACCCCCTTGGCCTACGGCCGCGCTGACGCCGACGAGATCGACCGGCAGATCGCCGCTCTGCACACTTCCTGATCGCCTCCCCCGTCCCCACCCAGCCCACTCCCTTCAAGGAGCCATCCATGAGCACCCTGTCCTTCAAGGTCCTCGACCTGGACTTCCCCGCAGGCAGCAAGAACAAGACCGCCACCCTCGTCACCGGCGAGAACGAGGCGCTGCTGGTGGACGCCGGCTTCACCCGGGCCGACGGCCACCGCCTGGTCGCCGAGATCCTCGATTCCGGCAAGACCCTCACCACCGTCTTCATCAGCCACGGCGACCCCGACTTCTACTTCGGCGCCGAGGCCGTCGCCGACGCCTTCCCCGAGGCGAAGTTCGTCGCCACGCCCATCGTCATCGAGCACATCAAGCACTCCTACGAGGGCAAGCTCAAGGCCTGGGCCGCGCTCGGCCCCAACCTGCCCACCCGCCGCGTCGACATCGAGCCCCTGACCGGTGGCCTCACCCTGGAGGGCCACCACTTCGAGCTCAAGGGCGGGCCGGCCGGACTGCCCGACCGCCACTACCTGTGGCAGGCCGAGCAGCGCGCCCTCCTCGGCGGCGTCCTCCTCTTCCAGCAGGAGCACGTCTGGGTCGCCGACACCCCCACCCCCGGCGACCGCGCCGCCTGGATCGACCTGCTGGACGAAATGGCCGCCCTCGACCCGGAGTTGGTCGTCCCCGGCCACCGCCTGCCGGGCGCGCCTGCCGACGCCTCCGCCATCGCCGCCACCCGCGAGTACCTGCTCGCCTTCGAGGAGGAGCTGGGCAAGGCGGCCGACGGCGCCGCACTGACCGAGGCGCTGGTCAAGCGTTACCCGGACAACGGCATGCAGATCGCCGCCCAGATCGGGGCGAAGGTCGCCAAGGGCGAGATGAAGTGGGGCTGACGATGGCGGAGTTCGCCGCATCCACCACCCCGGCCGACGTCGTACGCCGCCAGTACCTGGCCTCCGCGGCCGGCGACCTGGAGGCCCTGCGCGCCACTCTCGCCCCGGACGTGGAGTGGACCGAGATGGCCGGCTTCCCGCTGGCCGGCACCTACCGCACCCCCGACGGCGTCACCTCGAACGTCATGGAGAAGCTCGGCCAGGACTGGGACAACTGGACCGCCCACGACGACACCTACGTCGTCGACGGCGAGAACGTCGTCGTCCTCGCCCGCTACACCGCCGTCAACAAGGCCACGAGCAAGCCGATCGACGTCCGCGTCGCTCACCACTTCGTCGTACGCGGCGGCCTGATCGTCCGCTTCGAACAGTTCGTGGACACTGCCCTCGTACACGAGGCCATGGTCCCCTGAGACAGCCCGAGGCGGCCACGGCCGTGGTTCAGGCCGTGGCCGCCTCGTACTGCGGGCGGCCGGTGGTGCGGTAGGTCTGGATCGTCAGCCCCTTCGGGGTGGACTGCAGGTCGACCAGGTCGAGTCCCAGGTCCGGGCCGGTGGCGGCGAACAGGCGCGTGCCCTGGCCGACGACCACGGGATAGGTGAGCAGCACGATCTCGTCGACCAGCCGGTGGTCGAGCAGCCAGCGGATCAGGGTGCCGCTGCCCCACACCTGCAGCTCACCGCCCGGCTCGGCTCGCAGTTCGCCGACGGCGCCCGCGACGTCGCCGGACAGGACGGTCGTGTTCGACCACTGAGGGTCGGAGAGCGTGGTCGAGGCGACGTACTTGGGCCGCTTGTTCAACGCCTCTCCGACGGGGTTTCCCGGATCCATGCCTGCCCCCCAGGAGCCGGCGAAGATCTCGTAGGTCCGCCGGCCGAACAGGAAGGCGTCGGCGCGCTGGAAGGCCTGGCCGATGAACGTCGAGGCCTCGTCGTCGAGCAGTGGCGGGGCCCATCCGAAGCGCTCGAATCCGTCGCTGCCGTCCTGGTCGGGCGCGTCGGCTGCGCCCCGGGCCCCTGCATTGATCCGTCGATGTCCCTGCGTCACTCCGTCTACGGAGACGTTCGTGATGGTCGTGAGTTTCATGGGGGCAGTTTCCTTCGCGCCGGGGTCGTCGTCCGGTAGGACCGGACCGCGACGCCGATCTCGTCGGTCGCGCACGGATCTCCCCCGGCGTGTCACCGAAACGGCTGCCGAAGACCCGGGTGAAGTGTGCCTGGCCGACGAAGCCCCAGTGGTGGGCGACCTCGGCGACCGTGAGGTGATGACGGAGCTCATCGAGGGTGCGGCCGCGCGTCTCCTCGCCCAGCGCGGCCGGTCCCGGAGATCGACTCGCTCGTGCGGAACCTGCGCGAGGCCGACGCGGCTGTGGAGCGCGACGACCAGCAAGCTGCAGGCCCACTACCGGATCCAGATGAATCAGCTCGCGCACTTCCAGATGGTGAACACCTCGCTGAGCCAGCCGGGCCGCGCCACCCAGTCCGACCACGGGCACCACCCCGTCCTGGAGCTGATCCCTGGCCAAGGTCGGCGACAGCGCCGAATGCGTCATGCGTGAGCACGTCAGGGCCAGCCGGCGCGCTCTGCCGGCGGGCCTGCCCTGATCGGCTTCGACACCGCACAGCAGAGCTCATGCCAACTCCCCCGGACAGTCGGGCTGTTCATCCCGCCGGACATCGGTCGAGGACCCCGCCCGACCCGACCCATTCCGTCAGTCAGCCACCCCCACAAACCACCCGCCACAGGCATGGTTCGGCCACAAAGGGGAAATTGCTATTCCATTAGTGGTATTTACGGCACTTCGGAGCGGCGCGCCGCGTCCGGTACGCGCCGAGGCGCACCCCCCCGACCCTGCCGGCCTGAAGAACGGCGCAGGTATGAACAAGGGGGACAGCAAGACGACCGGGAGAGCCGTCGCCGCCTGGCGCAGGCAACTGCGCACCGCGCAGCAGACGCGCCGACGCGCCCGGCTGCTGCGCAAGGCGGCACGCGAGGCGATGCCCTGGTGGCGCAGGATATTTCCCACCTGGCGCATGGTGCTCAGCAGCCTGCTCACCATGGTGCTGCTCGCAGTCGCGGCGTTCTTCGCGCTCTACGTGACCGTCCAGGTCCCCGATCCCAACGCCGCGGCGGTGAGCCAGAGCAACGTCTACTACTACGCCGACGGCACCGAGATCGGCCGCACGGGCGCGGTCAACCGCGAGTCGCTGCCGCTCTCGGAGATCTCCGTCGCCATGCAGCACGCCGTGGTCGCCGCGGAGGACCGTACGTTCTACTCCAACAAGGGCGTGGACGCCCGCGGCATCCTGCGTGCGGCCCTGAGCACCGTCACCGGCAAAGGGCTGCAGGGTGGTTCCACCATCACCCAGCAGTACGTGCGGAACTACTACCTCACCAGCGAGCAGACTCTCGATCGCAAGGTCAGGGAGGCCATCATCGCGATCAAGGTCAATGAGACGCAGAGCAAGGACTCCATCATGGCCGGGTACCTGAACACCAGTTACTTCGGCCGCAACGCGTACGGCATCCGTGCCGCCGCAGAGGCTTACTACGGCATCCGCGCCTCCCAGCTGAGCGTTCCTCAGAGCGCCTACCTCGCCGCGCTCCTCAAGGCCCCCAGCAGTTACGACATCTCCACGGCGACCCCGGCCCTCAGAGCCGCGGCCGTCGCCCGCTGGAACTACGTCCTGGACGGCATGGTCGACCTCGGCTACCTGGACAAGGACCGGCGCGCCGGAATGACTTTCCCGGCCCCCCGGGCGCCCCGGCCCACTCCCGGTGTCGGCGGCCAGGCCGGGTACCTCATCGACATCGCCCGCAAGTACCTCATCGACAACGACATCGTCGACGAGGCCACGCTCGGCTCGGGCGGCTGGCAGATCACCACCACCTTCGTGAAGAAGGACCAGCACGCGCTGGTCGCCGCGGTGAAGAAGGGCCTGCGGGAGCTGCCGGGCACCCGTAAGGCCAGGTCCATCCGGGTCGGCGCGGCATCCGTGGACCCGTCGACGGGACGGATCGTCGCCGCCTACGGCGGACCCGACTACGCCGTCCGGCCCTACAACGACGCCGTCCGGCACGACCTCCAGGTCGGTTCCACGTTCAAGCCGTTCGACCTCGCGGCCGCACTGCAGCACCACGCCACCACTCAGGACGGCCGCGCCATCACCCCCCGAACCCCCTACGACGGCACCAGCCGCCACTGCGTGCAGGGCCTGCCCCGCGGACTGCACTACTGCCCGCCCAACGAGGACGACCGCGACTACGGCCGGATCAGTCTGCGTACGGCGATGATGAAGTCCGTCAACGCCGTGTACGCGCAGGAGGGCGCCGACGCCGGTCTCGCCCGTGTCCGCAGGGCCGCCGTCGCGGCCGGGCTCCCCGCCGACACGCCCGACATGGGCGCCACACCCGCCCTCACCCTCGGCGTGGCCACCCCCAGTCCGCTCGACATGGCAGGGGCGTACGCGACCTTCGACCACCACGGCCGGCGCATCGCCCCGTGGGCGGTGCAGCAGCTCACCCGCGACAACAAGGCGTACGAACTGCCCCATCATGAGGCCACCCGGGCGTTCTCCCGCGCCACGGCCGACCAGGTCACCTCGGTGCTGAAGAGCGTCGTCAGCCCCGAGGGCACCGGCTACCTGGCCACCGCCCTGGGGCGGCCGGCCGCCGGCAAGACCGGCACGACGGACAACAACCTCTCCGCCTGGTTCGTCGGCTACACCCCCGAACTGACCACGTCGGTCGCCATGTTCGCCGAGAACCCCAAGGACCACACCCGGATGTCGCTCGGCGACGCCGCCGGCATCAGCCGGGTCAACGGCGGCTCCTATCCGACCCGGATCTGGACCGCCTACATGGCCGCCGCACTGAAGGGCCGACCGGTGCACGACTTCCGTCTGAAGCTGCCCGCACAAACTCACAGCCCGCGAACCGAGGCCAGGCCACACCCCGCGAACCCGCCGAGCCACACCACGCCCCCCACCCACAGGCCGACGACTCCGGCCCCCACGACGCCTACACCCACGCCGCCCCGGAGCACGCCCCCTGCGACCACGACTCCCCCTACGCCCACGCCGAGCGAGACCGAACCGCCCACCCCCACGGAACCGCCATCCACCCCGCCACCGAGCGGTACCGGCACCAGCCCCCCGCCCTCCTGACACCGGCACGTCACGACCGCTTCGGCGGCTGGATCCACCCCAGGGACCGCTCGACGGCCCGCTTCCAGCAGGCGTACTCCCACTCCCGCCGTCCGGGATCCATGTCCGGCAGCCACTGGGCGGCCATGTGCCAGTTGCGACGCAGTACCTGCAGGTCCGGCCAGTAGCCGGCCGCGAGCCCCGCCGCGTAGGCGGCGCCCAGCGACACCGTCTCGTGGACCAGGGGCCGTACGACGGGAACGTCGAGCACGTCGGCCAGGATCTGCATGAGCAGATGGTCGGAGGTCATGCCGCCGTCCACCTTGAGCTGCTTCAGGGCGAGCGCGGAGTCCGCGTTCATGGCGTCGACGACCTCGCGGGTCTGCCAGCCGGTGGCCTCCAGGACGGCCCGGGCCAGGTGCCCCTTGGTGATGTACGAGGTGAGGCCGACGATGACCCCGCGGGCGTCGCTGCGCCAGTGGGGCGCGAACAGACCAGAGAAGGCGGGGACGATGTAGCAGCCGCCGTTGTCCTCGACGGTGCGGGCCAGCGTCTCGATCTCGGGTGCGCTGTGGATCAGGCCCAGCCGGTCGCGGAACCACTGGACCAGCGAGCCCGTGACGGCCATCGGGCCCTCCAGCGCGTAGACCGTGGGCTGGTCCGCGATCTTGTACGCGACGGTGGTGAGAAGCCCGTGCTGGGAGCGCACGAGGTCGGTGCCGGTGTTCATCACCAGGAAGCTGCCGGTCCCGTACGTGCACTTCGCCTCGCCGGGCGAGAAGCAGGTCTGCCCGAACAGGGCCGCCTGCTGGTCGCCGAGGGCGGCCGTGATGGGCACGCCCGGCAGAAGCGAGCGGGCCTCGCCGTAGCGTTCCGCCGAGGAGCGGATCTCCGGGAGCATCGAGCGCGGCACGCCGAAGAAGTCCATCAGGGCGTCGTCCCAGGTCAGCGTCCGGATGTCCATGAGCATGGTGCGGCTGGCGTTGGTGGCGTCGGTGATGTGCAGGCCGCCGTCCGGGCCACCGGTGAGATTCCAGATCAGCCAGCTCTCCACCGTGCCGAACAGCACCTCGCCGTCCCGGGCGCGCTGCTCCAGCCCGTCGACATGGTCGAACAGCCAGCGGATGCGGGGTGCGGAGAAGTACGTCGAAGGGGGCAGGCAGCAGTGTTCGAGGAAGAACTCGTCCCCGGGCTGCTTCCTCAGCTCCTCGACGAGCGGGGCGGTACGGGTGTCCTGCCAGACGATGGCCCTGACCAGCGGGGCCCCGGTCCGCGGGTCCCAGAGCACCGTCGTCTCGCGCTGATTGGCGATCCCCATGGCCGAGATCTGTCCCGCGTCGACGCCGGCGTTGGACAGCGCCTCGGGGACCACACGCTGGAGATTGCGCCAGATCTCGACGGCGTCGTGCTCGACCCAGCCCGGCCGGGGGAAGTACTGCTGGTGCTCCCGCTGGGCGACCGACACCAGCCGTCCGCTGTGGTCGAACAGGATGCATCGCGTGGAGGTGGTGCCCTGGTCGATGGACATCACATACCGCTCAACCATGATCGGCCCTGCCTTCCGATGTGTCGCGGAGGTGCTGGGGACCTACCAGCGGGCCGCGCCCAGGTCTCTGGAGATCGCACGTGCCGCCTCCCTGAGCACGGTGATCAGGGCCGGCTGAGGCCGGCCTTTGGTGTCGCAGATCCGCTCGACGGCGCCGGACACCCCGATCGCACCCACCACCAGACCGCCCTGCCCCCGGATCGGCGCGGCGATGCCGGCTTCGCCCATGCTCAATTCCTGCACCTCGGCGCCCCAGCCGAGATCCCGTATCTCGGCCAGCGCCCGGTTGAGCTCCTCCGGGTGGACCAGGGTGTGCCGGGTGTACGACTCCGGTGCGGCCTCCAGCATCGCGTCGAGGGGCGTGGCCCCGAAGGCCAGCAGAACCTTGCCCAGCGAGGAGGCGTGCAAGGGCAGCAGAGCACCGACGTCCAGGGTCTGGAGGGTGTCGTCCGGCCGGAAGACATGGTGGATGACGAGCACTCTCCCCTCCAGGGGCGTGCCCAGACGTACGGCCTCCCCGCTGCGGGCGGCCAGGGCGTCGGCCCAGTTGATGGAGCGCGAACGCAGTTCGTTGACGTCGAGATAGCTGGTGCCGAGGTGCAGCAGAGCCGCCCCGAGCTGGTACTTTCCGGTCGCCGGGTCCTGCTCAACGAAGTCCACATGTTGCAGGGTGCGCAGGATTCCGTGGGCGGTGCCCTTGGCCAGACCCAGCGAGGACGCAACCTCGCCCAGTCCCATCCGACGGGATCCGCCGGCTAGCAGGCGCAGGATCGCCGCCGCTCGCTCTATGGACTGGACTGGGCCGGCCATGAAGCGATGGTAGTCCGAGTTTTTCCGGTTTGGGACTGTCGTTCGGTAATGCCGACCGATGTTCATTGACCGCCGGTATTTCCCTCCTTAACGTGCATCACGCCCGGACTGCTGCCCCCGACGTTTCCCCGAGGAGGACACATGACAGCAGCGCAGCTCGACGCCGCGCCCCGCGGGGAAGCCGAACACGTCTTTCCGCTGCCGCACGCGCCGGGGGCCGTCTCGGCCGCACGCCACCGCATACGGAAGATCCTCACCGGCTGGAACCTGGCCACGGACTTCACCGAAGACGTACTACTGGTGGCCTCGGAACTGCTCACCAACGCCATCGTCCACGCCCTGCCCCCGGCGACGCTGGCCCTCTCACGGAGCGAGGTGGACAGGTGCAGAGCCGTACGCGTCGAGGTGACCGACATGGGGCCGGTGAGTACGACAGGGCTGTCCGCCTCCGCCCTCGACCCGGACGAGCACGGCCGCGGCCTCGCCATCGTCACCGCACTCGCGACCCGGTGCGGCGTATACGTGCACTCGGCCGGGACCAGCCGGTGGGCGGAGCTGCAGGTCGGGCGGGGCTGAGCTGCAGATCGGCCGGGGCTGGGCTCGCCGCCCTTGGCGCTGGTGCAGTCGTCACTCGAGCCAACGGGCAGCGGCCTCGTAAGTAGTGGCGGGCGTGCTGTTGAACGCGATGGCCGCATCGGGGGCGTGCCGCCGAACCAGATTGATCACCTGCTCGAGGAGTTCAACCTGATCGTCCGAGTGCCGCAGGCCACCGCCGATGGTGACGCACTCCCACGGGTGGGCTCGCAGCGCATCCCCGACGACCGCTTCCACGTCGTCACTTCCGTCCAGGCCGATCAGGCAGGTCTCCACGTCCACGCCGTGTTCGGCGAACTTGGCCAGTCCCGCCTCGATCGCCTTGACCACCGGCTCGGGATCCCACGGCCCGGGCACCCGATACGGATCGAGCCCGATGACGAGGACGCGGGGTGAA
Organism: Streptomyces sp. TLI_185; assembly: GCF_003814765.1. Classification (NCBI taxonomy): domain Bacteria; kingdom Bacillati; phylum Actinomycetota; class Actinomycetes; order Kitasatosporales; family Streptomycetaceae; genus Streptomyces; species Streptomyces sp. TLI_185. Next base: position 8,817,781 of record NZ_RKRB01000001.1, on the reverse strand, counting down.
GCAGCGGAGTCCATGTGTGGACGATAGGCGACCAGGTACGTCAGCGACGCCGGGCGGTTGCTGAGCGAGTCGCCGTGACCGGAGGCGCGCGTAGCCGCTCACCCTCGTACCTCGGGGGCGACGTACTCGAAGGTGGGGCCGGCTGTCGTGCCCTCGCCGTCGGGCATCTCCAGCAGGCGCTGGGCCTGCGCCTTGAGCGCGTACATCATGCCGATCGCGGCCCCGAGCATCTGCGGGCTGCCGTTGAATGCCTGGTCCAGCCGGTGGAGCATGCCGCAGTAGGTCCGGTTGAACTCCTCCTGCGCGGTGCGGATCGGACTGCCCGAAGGATGGTCCGACATGCGCTGGTTGGGGCGCATGGGGCGGACGGCGGTGAGGTCGACGGCGACCGACTCTGCCAGTCGTTGCGGACCACGTACGGGATCTTGAGACCACGAGCAGCCCATGGCAGGCTCATGCCGCATGATCGATGAGTTCGCGAAGGACAACCTGCACGGGAGACTGCGGCGGGACCGCGAGGCGCTGCTCTGGAAACTCGACGGCTTGTCCGAATACGACGCCCGCCGGCCTCTGACAGCGACCGGGACCAACCTCCTCGGCCTGGTCAAACACGTGGCCACCGTCGAGGCCAGGTACTTCGGCGAGGTCTTCGACCGCCCTTCCCCGGAACCCCTGCCCCGGTGGCAGGACCACTCCAACGGCAGCGATCTGTGGGCGACCGAGGACGAGAGCCGCGATCAGATCATCGGGTTCTACCGGCGCACGTGGGAACACTCGGACGCGACGATCAACGAGCTTCCCCTCGACGCCCCCGGCCACGTGCCGTGGTGGCCGGAGCCTTATCCCAACACGAACCTGTTCGCCGTCATGGTGCATGTCCTCGGCGAGAATATCCGGCATGCCGGGCACGCCGATATCCTGCGCGAGGGCCTCGACGGCCGGACCGGGGTGCGCGCCGAAAACGAGCAGCGGGTCGACGAGGAAGCCCGTGCAGCCTACTGCGCGAAGATCGAGCAGGCCGCCAGGTCGGCCGCACCAAGCAAGGCTTAGAGGCCTCCAAGTGGTCGAGAACGCCTGATGGGCACCACCTTGATGATGGCCCCAACATGCTCGTTGTCAGGGTGCGGCCAACAGCGTCCTGAGCTGACCTGCGCACAGCCGCGACGCTTGCCGTGCCGTCGGCCGTGACGAAGGGCTCCTGAGCGGGCAGCCGTGCGCCGACCCACGCGAGGGTGAGCGTGGCGGTCACGGCCAGGACGACAACGGCGGCTCCCGAGAGCAGGAAGGCGTTCTCGACTCCGGCGAAGGTGATGGCGGTCGAGGCACATAGGGGAGATCGCCAGCTCCGCTCCAGGCGGGTCGCGCCATCACCGCTCACCTCACCTCTCGCTTCTTGCCCTGTGTGCGCCCCGCGCCGGCCCGCTCAGGCGCTTGACCTGGGCGGCAGTGGATTCGGCGCGGCGGCGGGCTTCCTTGACCTGCCGGTCGGCGGCGCGGGCCTGCTCACGTGCCTGTCGCGCGGCCGACTCGGCCTGATGGTGGTCGCTCTCCAGCCGCTTGATCTCGTCAGTCAGCTCGGCCAGGCGCTGCTCGAGTTCGTGGGCGTGTGCCTGCGTGTCCTGCGCCTGCCGGTCTGCGGCCGCGGCCTCCTCCTTGCGGGCGGTGAGGTCGCGTTCGGCGTCGTCGGCCTGCTGCCGGGCCTGCTCGAGCCGCCTGCGCTGCTCTTCGCCGGCGCTGCTGCGGTCTCTCGCGGGCCGGGCCGGCGTCGACTCGCGCGCAGCAGCGTCGCCAGGACGCGGTCGCGCGCCGGCGGCGGCCGCCGGAAAGCCGACGGTCTGGTCGAAGGCTCTGACCAGCCGTCCGCCGGCCCATTGACGAGCGGCGTCGGGGTCGGCGAGTACGGCATGCAGCATGGCCCCGACCTCGCGCTGGACAGCCTCGCCGACCGGGTGTCCGGCCTGAGAGGCCAGCTGGCGGGCCTGCCGCGACAGCGCGTTGATCAGGGCGTGCTGCTGACGGCTGAGTTCCCGGAGCTGCGCTCCGTCCAGGTCACGGTGCGCCTGGCGCAGGCCTTCGCCGAGACGCAGCAGTGCGTCGGTCTCCTCCGGCTGTTCACGGACGAGGAGGTTGCTTGCCCAGGCCGACAGACTGGGACGGCGCAGCTTGCTGATCTCCCCGGCGAGGGTGCGGTCACCGGCCCTGCGGGCCTCGGACGCACGCGCTTCGCGGGCAGCGGTGAAGTCCTCCGGCTTCAGTCCGTACAGCTCGTCCGCGACAGTCTCCAGGTCCACCGCATCCCTCCGCACTCGACGCCACGGGACGAGTTTCGCAGTTTTCACACCTTATGCCGGGTTCGACCTCGGCATCCTGTGCTACGGCTGCCCCGAGCGTGCGTGAAGCTCCATCGGCAACGCCATGACGGTGAGAAGTGCGTCGGCTCGGGCAGATGCCGTACACGCCGCCGGGCCCCCGTGCTCCGGATGTGTGGCGTCAGCGGGAGTGGCCGAGTTGGGTGAGGGCCAGGTCGAGCATGTCGGCGAAGAAGTCGGCTGCGGTGGTGTCGATGCACAGCGGTGGCTTGATCTTGAGGATGTTGAGGTGGTCCCCGGTGGGCTGGACGATCACGCCGAGGTCGAGCATGCGGTCGCAGAGTTCGGCGGTCTCTTCTGTGGCGGGTTCCAGGCCGGCGCGGTCCCGGACGAGTTCGAGGCCGAGGTAGAGGCCCGAGCCGTGGACGGCGCCGATGATGCCGTAGCGGTCGGCCAGTGCCTCGAGCCGGCTTTTCAGATGGCCGCCGACGCGCGCGGCGTTGCCCTGGAGGTCTTCGTCGCGCAGGGTGTCCAGGACGGTGAGGCCCACGATGCTGGAGACGGGGCTGCCGCCGGTGGAGGAGAAGAAGTAGCCCTGGTCGCGGTACCGGTCCGCGACCGCCCTGGACGTGATGACGGCGCCGAGGGGGTGTCCGTTGCCCATGGCCTTGGCGACACAGATGATGTCGGGGACGACCTGCTGCTGCTCGAAACCCCAGAACCAGTGCCCCAGGCGGCCGTATCCGACCTGGACCTCGTCGGCGACGGCCAGGCCGCCGTGACGCCGTACCGCCGCGTACACCTGGGCGAGATAGCCGTCGGGAAGGGCGACTCCTCCGGCGTTGCCGTAGAAGGTCTCGCCGATGAATGCTCCCGCCGGGCGGCCGGCAGCGGCCAGTTCGTCGATCACCGCGACGGCCTCGGGTGCGTAGCGCACGGCATCCGGCCCGCGGTGGCGGCCGCGGTAGGAGTTGGGCGAGTCCACGGTGTGCACCCAACTCGGTCGGGTGGCCAGGGCGTTGGGGTTGTCCTGGAGCGAGGTGGAGACCGCGTCGGAGGCGTACGTCCAGCCGTGGTACGCCTCGCGCAGCGCGACGACGTCGGGCCGGCCGGAGGCCCCGATGGCCAGGCGAAGGCCCAGATCCACCGCCTCCGAACCGGAGTTGACGAGGAACACCGTGTCCAGAGGGTCGGGGAGGAGGGCGGCGAGGCGCTCGGTGAACTCCACCACGGAGGCGTAGTGGAAGCGCGAGTTGGTGTTGAGCCGCCGCAACTGCCGGGAGACCGCCTGCTCGACACGGGGGTGGGCGTGGCCCAACGGGGTGACGTTGTTGACGATGTCCAGGTACGACCGGCCGTCGGTGGACAGCAGATGGTGGCGCCAACCACGTTCGATACGCGGAGGGTTGGCGTAGTAGTGCTCCTGCACGGTGGCGAACGCGGCGTCACGCCGGTCGAGGAGGCCCCTGTCGCGCGTACGGTCGGAGTCGGCCGGGAGGCCGAGGAGCGGGGCGGGGTCGGCGGTGAGCGAGAGCCAGCCGGCGGCGTACTCGGGACGGACCAGGCGCGGGGCGGCGGGGCCGTCGGCGTCGCGCAGCGCAACGCCGACCGAGGCACCGGAGCCGAGGTGGGCGATGTCCTCGCCCGCCTGCACCGTGGCACCGGTGATGACCACCGGCTGGATCGCGCCGGGGAAGGACAGCGACAGCACCTGCGCACCGTGGGTGAGTTCCACGTGGCCCGGCGCCGCGGCGAGGACCTTCCCCGCGGCGGGCGCCTGCACCACGGCATCCCGGCCGAGCCAGAGGTCGATTCCGGTGGGCACGGTGGCGGTGGACACCGCCGACAGCGCCGGTGTCCGAGTCAGGCGCGCCTGGGCGTACCGGGTGGCGACGGCGGCCGCTCCGTCCGCGAGCGCGGAGGTCACCAGCCGGGCCTCGGTACCGGCGTCCATCCAGGCTCCGTGGTCCCAGGAATCGGCGTCGGTGGACAGATCGAGGAGGGTGATGTCGTCGGCGACGAGGTCCCGCAGGAGAGGGCACGCCGGAGCATCGGCCTGCGCGGTCCGGGCAGGCGTGTCGGCCATGCCGGTCGCGTCCCTGACGAGGCGGATCATCACCGGCAGGGGCAGCGAGGTGGCCTGTTCGAAGATGCGCCATTCACGGTCGAGCGCGGCCTTGGCGTAGCCGTTGTCCTCGTCGACGGCGGCCTGGTGCCGCCCGCTGACCACCAGGACGGCGGCACGCAGGACCACGAGCGGCCACACCGCCTCGGCTTCCTCGGCGGAGAGCGGCCGAACGGCGTGGAAGGCGCGGACGGCCGGCAGCACATGGTGAGGCTCCACACCGTCGTGGTGGAGCATCGAGGACAGTGACACGGCGAGTTCGCCGACCGCCCAGCTCGTGGTCACGTCACCGAAGTCGATGACCCCGTCCGGCATGGGCGGACGGCTGTCGGGACAGCGGATCAGATTGTCGTCGGTGAGGTCCAGATGCACGGCCTGCAACGGCAGCGCGGCGGCGAGCTTCTGGACATGTGCCCAGGCCTCCGCGGTCGCGGTCTGGACGGCGGTGCGCCGGTCGGTTTCGTCGATGTGCCCGGCGAGCTTGGCGACGACGCGGTCGGCGTGCTGCGGGTCCCACTGGAGCACGCGGTCGAGGCCCGGGTGCCGGAAGTCGCGCAGGGCGGTGCTGACCTTTCCGGCGATCGTGCCCATGCCCGCCACGGTGCCGGAGGACAGATGCCGTGGTCCCGAGAGCGTGCCGCCGGGCAGGTGGCGCAGCAGGCGCGCGGAGGCCGGACCGTTCTCGGTGTCCACGGTCGTGCGCCGCGGGGAGCCGTCAGGGCGGCGCAGGACCGTGGCGATGCGCAGTTCCGGGCAGGCCGAGGCGATCAGGTCGGCTGCCGCGTCCTGGGCTTCGATCTCCACCGTGCCGAAAGCGGGGTTGGCGATCTTCAGAATCGCCGCGGGCGTCCCGTCGTCGGCGTGCAGCAGGAAGTTGGCGTCCTGCTGGCTGCCCAGCGCCTGCGCGCGAGCGGTGATGCCGAGGTGTTCGGCAGCGATGAGCTCAGCCTCGGCCGGCGCCATGCGGGGCACGGGCAGGGCGTCCTCGGTGAAGAAGTCGATCGTGCGGTACTCGTCGGGCAGCATGCAGGTTCCTCGGCTGGTGCGGGCAGACAGGGCTCGGACGCTCGGATACCTCAGTCGACGTGCCACAAGAAGCGGTGCGTGTGAATCGCGAAGTAGGGGAAGTTCTCCACGGATGCGACACCCTCGACGGGCCGCACGACGTCGTTGATGAAGTCCAGAAGATCCCGGGGCTGAGGGCACACCACTTCCGCGAACAGGTCGAAGCCGCCGGCCGTCAGGACCGTGTACACGACTTCGTCGTGCCGGGACAGTTCATCGGCGACGGCCCGGGAATCGCCGTCGATGCGCAGGCCCAGGAGTGCCATCGTCTGCTGGCCCATGGTCATCGGGTCGGTCACTCCGACGACCTGGACCGCCTTGGCGTCGATGAGCCGCTGCAGCCGGAGCCTCGCGGCCGAAGGTGACAACCCCACCTTCGGCCCCAGATCGGCGTACGGGATCCGGCCGTCGACCTGCAGCTCCCGCAGGATGGCCCGGTCGATGTCGTCCATGCAGCATCTCCCTCTCCTGCGTGAACGGCAGGCGTTGCGCTTGTTTCAAGCACGATGCCGGATTCATGTGCTCGATTCAAGTGTAGATACGATGGAATCGAGCGACGCGTGCCGTACTGGAAATTGCGGCGGCGAGGTCCGGGCCCACAGCGCCGCACGGCCCGCCGACCGGCATGGGCCGGTCGGCGGGCTGGAGACCGCATCGTGTCCGGTCGGTTCACGTCATGGCGGGCTCGTCGTCGAGGCGGAACCTCGGGTCGCCCGGGACGGACGCGAGGAGTTGAGCGGTGTACGGGTGGTTCGGCTCGGCGAAGGTGGCTCCGGTCGGGCCGAGTTCGACTAGGTCCCCGTGCAGCAGGACCGCGACCATGTCGCTGACATGCCGGACGACGGCCAGGTCGTGTGAGATGAACAGCATCGTCAGCGAGAGCCGGCGGCGCAGATCGGCGAGCAGGTTGAGGATCTCGGCCTGGGTCGTCAGGTCGAGGGCCGAGGTGATCTCGTCGGCGATGACGAACCGGGGACGCGGTGCGAGGGCCCGGGCGATCGCCAGCCGCTGCCGTTGGCCGCCGGAGAACTCGTGCGGGTAGCGGTCCATGGTGTCCGGGTCGAGGCTCACCTGGCTGAGCAGTTCGGCGATCCGGGTCCGGGCCGGTCTGACCCTGGCCCGGACCGGATCGAGTGCCTCGGCGAGCGACTGCGCGACGGTGCGCCGCGGGTCGAACGAGGAGTACGGGTCCTGCGGAATCATCTGGACCGTCGCGGCTCCCGCCCGTCCGCGCGAGGTGCGAAGCGGGGCGCCGTCCACGAGGATCCGGCCGCTCGACGGCCTGTGGACACCGACGAGTGTCCGCGCGAGCGTCGTCTTGCCCGACCCTGACTCTCCGACGAGTGCGAGGGTGCTGCCCCGGGGAATGTCGAACGAGACTCCCTTGAGCACCCTGCGGGCCGCGGCGCCGTGGCCGAGGTCGACGGTGAGGTCCTCGACGCGCAGCAGCGGGGCGGCCGTCTGCGGGTCCGGTGTGGTGGCGGTGGCGGACATCAGCGGCTCCCTTCCGCGGCCGGGGGGCGGTCCGCGGCTTTGTCGGAAAGGTCGTCCGACGGCGCCCCGCTCGGCTGCGCCGCATGCGCGTCGGCCGTCCACCGGACGGCGTTGAGGGCCCCGCCGGCCTCGACCGCGGCGGGCGTCGCCGCGAGCAGCGCGCGGGTGTACGGGTGGGTGACCGTCCCCCGGCGCAGGTCGCCGCCCGTCGTCCGGTCGACGACCCGGCCGCCGTGGAGCACCAGGACGGTGTCGCAGAGCACGCCGACCACGCCGATGTCGTGCGAGATGAACAGCATCGCCGTGTCGTGCTCGCGGTTGATGCGCCGGAACTGCCGCAGCACCTCCGCCTGGACGGTGACGTCGAGTGCCGTCGTCGGTTCGTCGGCGATGAGGAGCCGTGGGTTCGTCGTCATCGCGGAGGCGATCGAGGCGCGCTGGAGCATGCCACCGCTCAGCTCGTGCGGGTGCTGGCGCAGCCGCCGCTCCGGCTCGGTGACGTGGATGTCGGCCAGGGCGCGGACCATGTCCTGCGCGGCCCGGCGCCGGGGGGTACGCAGATGCGTCCTGGCCACCTCGGTGAGCTGGGTGCCGAGCCTCAGCGCGGGGTTGAACGTGCCGATCGGGTCCTGGTAGACGATGCCGATCTCGGTCGCGAGGCGTCGCTGCGGCGGTGTTCCGAGCAGGTCGAGGTCGCCGAGGGCAAGGCGCGAGGCGTTCGCCCGCACGCCCTCGGGGAGCAGGCCCGCGACCGCCATGGCGATGGTGGACTTGCCCGAGCCCGACTCCCCGACGAGGCCGACGATCTGGCCGGCCCCGATGGTGAACGACACATCGTCGACGAGTGTCCGGTCACCGGCCCGCACGGTCAGCCCGGCGACGCTCAGCAGGCCGTCCGGTTGCGTGCCGGCCGCTGCCCCCGCATCCCCCGACGCCTGAAGCGCCCGAGGCTTCTGTGCCGGGCCGACCGGTCCCGCCGCGTCCGCCGTCCCGCTCGGTGTGGGCGCTGTGACGCGGGTTCGCGGGTCGACGAGCGAGGCCACGCCGTCTCCGAGGAGCATGGCTCCCACACCGGTGACGATGAGCATGATCGACGGAGCGAGGACGACCGAGGGCTGGGCGAAGATCGACGGCAGCGCCTCGTTGAGGAGTCGGCCCCAGTCGTACTGCGGGTTCTGCACACCGAGGCCGACGAACGACAGGCTGCTGATGTCGAGCAGGGACAGAGTGAAGCTCGAACTGAGGAGCACCAGCAGCGGCCCGCTGATGTTCGGCAGGACATGCCGGCCCAGGATGCGCAGGCCGGGAACGCCGAGCAGACGCGCGGTGAGCACGTAGTCCTTGTCCGCGACGGTCGCGGCGAGATTCGCCGTCAGCCGCGCGAACCCGGGGACGCCGGCGACGGCGATCGCGACGATCGCGGACACCGTGCCCGGTCCGAGCACCGCCGCGATGACGAGGGCGAGCACGAGCGAGGGGAAGGCCACCGCCGAGTCGATGAGCCGCAGACAGGTCTCGCGCAGCCAGCCGGGGGCCAGGTGGACCAGAGCGCCGATCGCGACGCCGACGACGAACGAGGCGGCGGTGGCGGCGGCGGCCATGAGCAGGGTGAGCCGGGTCGCGACGAGCGCCCGGGCGAGGACGTCACGGCCGAAGGCGTCGGTGCCGAGGAAATGCCCGGCACCGGGCCCCAGCCGGGCGTTGTCGGTGAGGGTCTCGGCGGAACCGCGCAGCAGCGGCGGGGCCACGAGGGCCACGACGAGGAGCAGTCCGAGGATCACGGCGCCGGACAGCAGCGACGGGTTGCGGAGCCATCGGCGCACGGTCGCTTCAGTGGCCACGACGACCTCCCTCGAGCGTGCGGGGGTCGACGATCCCGAGGACGACGTCGACGAGGAGGTTGACGAGGAGGGCGAGCATGCCGACGACGAGGATGACGCCCTGGATCACCGGATAGTCCTTGTAGATGATCGCCTGGACGACCTCGGTGCCGAGCCCCGGGTAGGTGAAGACGTTCTCCAGGATGATCGTCCCGCCGAACAGGGACGTAAGGACGAGACCGCTCAGGGTGAGGACGCTCGTCACGAGGTTGGGCAGGGCGTGGCGGAGGTGGAGACGCACGGATCCCAGGCGGTGGCCGCGGGCGGTCCTCATGTAGTCCTGGGCGAGCACCGAGGCCGTCTCCTGCCGGACGACCCGGGCGATGGCGAAGGCGGGGCCGATGCAGAGCGCGGCGATCGGGAGGACGAGCGCGCTCGGTGTCGTGGCGCCGCCGGACGGCAGCAGCCCGAGGCTGATCGAGAACAGCACGATGAGGAGGGTCGCGACGACGTAGACCGGCGCCGACGCGAGGAGCCCGGCGACCGTGCCGAAGCCGACGCCGAGCCGGCGGCGGCGTCCGTCACGGGTGAGGACACCGACGGCCATGCCCAGCGGGACGGCGATGACCAGGGAGAGCAGGACGGCTGGGATGACGAGCTGGACGGTGTACGGCAGCCGGGTCGCGACGATGTCCGAGACCGGGGTGTCGAACCGGAACGAGGTGCCGAGCCGTCCGGACGCGATGTCGCCGAGGTAGTGGACGAACCGCGTCGCCAGCGGCTCGTCGAGGCCGAGTCGTTCGCGTATCGCCGCGAGCGTGGCCGGGGACGAGTTGGTGCCGGCGATCGCGCGGGCCGGGTCCCCGGGCAGCAGGGGCACGATGAGGAACGTCACGAGGACGAGCAGCAGCATGGACATCAGCAGCCCGCCCGCCCGGCGGACGGCGAACCCGGCCCAGCCTCCGCCCAGCCGCAGCCGAGGAACGCGCCGGACGGGTGCGGCAGGCGGCGGCCCGGTCGGGACCGCGGACCCGGCGCTCACAGCGCCGCCGCCGCGAGTGCCGCGTCGTCCGGATGCCGCTCGTGCCAGCGGAACCGCGGTTCGAGCTGGGCCGAGAGTCGCAGCAACGTCGCCTCGTCGTAGGGCGCGCCGACGAGCTGCGCACCTACCGGCAGTCCGTCCGCGGTCGTGTGGACGGGCAGCGAGATGGCGGGCAGCCCGGCGATGTTGACGAACGCGGTGAACGAGACCATCCGGGTCTCGGTGGCCCGCGGGCCGTCCGGGTCGGAGTTCGCCTCGTCGTACACGGGGCCGACCGGTGGCGCCACGACCGCAGTGGTCGGAGTGAGGAGGACGTCGAAGTCCCGGCCCCACTGGGCGACCACCTCGCGTGACTCGGCCTGCAGGCGCGCCGCCGTCCTGGCGTAGTCGCCCGCGGTGACCTCAAGGGCGGTTTCCCGGCGGCGCCGGATATAGGGGTCCACGGCGTCGGGATCGTCGACCTCGATGGCGTAGGTGGAGGCACTGATGATCGTCCAGGTGAAGCCCATGATCGCCTCGTACGAGAACATCTTCGGGCGGGCCTCGACGACGTCGTGTCCCAGGTCGCGCAGTGCCTGCGCGGCCGTCAGCGCCGCCGTGCGGCACTCCTCGTCGACCGGCAGCCCGGTCGGCGCGTCGAGGAGCAGGCCGATCCGCAGCCGCCCGGGATCGGCACCGACCTCCTCGATGTACGGGCGGCCCGGTTCGGGCGCGCTGTACCAGGCGAGCCGGTCGGCACGGCCCATGACGTCGAGCATGAGGGCCGCGTCGCGCACAGTGCGGGTGATCGCGCCTTCGGTCGTCGAGTGTTCCCAGCCCCGGACGAGCGCGGGCACGCGTCCCCGGCTCGGTTTGAGGCCCACGAGGCCGGTGACGGACGCCGGGACCCGGATCGATCCGCCGCCGTCGGAGGCGTGTGCCACCGGGGCGAGCCCGGCCGCGACGGCCGCCGAGGCGCCGCCGCTCGACCCGCCGGAGGTGTGCGCCGGGTTCCACGGGTTGCGTGTCTTGCCGTGCCGGGCGTTCTCGGAGACGGTCAGAGCGCCGAACTCCGGCGAGTTCGTCCGGCCGAGGGGAATCGCGCCGGCATCGAGGAGGAGCTGGACGTCGGGGTCCGTGACCGTCCTCGGGGTGTCCCGGATGGCCAGTGAGGACATCGTGTTGGGTTGTCCCGCGACGGAGTTGAGGTCCTTGATGGGGACGGGGACCCCGTGCAGCGGGCCGAGCGGATCGCCGCTCAGCACCGCCCGCTCGGCCCGGACGGCCGCCGCGCGCACGGCGTCGGCGTCGAGCCAGACGACGGCGTTGACGGCGGGATTGATCCGCTCGATGCGGTCGAGGTAGGTCTCGGCCACCTCCACCGGGCTGACCTCTTTCGTGCGCACGAGGTCGGCGATCTGCTGTGCGGTGCTGAATGGGTCGATCACCAGGGGACTCCTGTCGGAGAGGTGCAAGGGTCGTCTCGGGTGCGGGGCGCCGGAACCGCGCGGGGAATCTCCGTGCCGGACCGTCGGGCCCGGCCGCGCGGGTCTCCGCCGCGTGCGCGCGGCCTACCGGTCAGCCGGTGATGCGCAGGATGGGGTCGTCGAGCGAGCCGCCGAGCATTCGTGCGCTGAATCCCTTGCGCAGCGCGTAGATGAACGGGTCGTTGACCAGTGGCACCGCGTCCACCTGCGAGATCAGGGCCTTGGCGGCCTTCTGGTAGGCGGCGCAGCGGGCCTTGTCGGTCGTCGCCTCGGCGCCCTGGGCGAAGGCCTTGTTCAGCACGGGGTTCTTCACCGCGCCGAGGTTGCCGCCGCCTTCGGGGACGGTCGGGCCGACGAAGTGGGCGAGCGGGCCCGCGAGGCTGCCGAGGAAGTTGAGGTCGGCGAAGACCGTGAGGTCCCAGGCATCGGGCTTGCCGAACACGGTCCCGACCCAGGCCCCGACGTCGACGTTGGCGAGGGTGACGTCCGCGCCCGCGGCCCGCAGCGCCTCCTGGATGTACTGGTTTCCGGCGCCGGCGGGCCCGACGACCTGGGGGCCGACGAGGCGGATCTTCTTGCCCTTGAGCACGGAGGCCGCCGCGGCTTTGTCCGTCGGTACGAGGAAGGAGGTGCCGGGGTCGTTGCAGGGGATGCCCTTCTGCACGAACATCGTCGACGGCTCACCCGTGTCCTTCGAGACGACCTTGGTGAAGGCGGCGCGGTCGACGGCCTGGGCGACCGCCCGGCGGGTGGCGGCGTCCGCGAAGACCGTGCCGGGACGTTCGTTGAAGAGCAGGTAGAAGTCGGAGAACCGGCTGATGCTCACGCTGTTGCCGCCCACGCCGTCGAAGCGCGGGATGCCGGAGGCGTCGATCTTGCCGATGTCGAGCTGGCCGCTGGTCACGAGGTTGCCGGTCGCCGTCGGGTCGGGCGAGACCAGGTACTCCAGCGTCGTGGCGACCTTGCCGGGGATCTTCGTGCGCCAGGCCGGCCATGCCTTGTACTCGGGGCGAAGCCGGTAGGAGTACGAGACACCGGACTGGGACTTCTCAAGAAGGTACGGGCCGGACTGGGAGCCCTTGGCCTTACCGGCGGCAAGGGCCTTGAGGTCCTTGAGTCCGGCCGGGCAGACGATGCCCGTGCTCGCGACCGACAGACCGGTGACCATGTCGCCCCACGGCCTGGCGAGCGTGACCTTCACCGTCCGCGCCGCGTCGTCGGCGGTCACTTTCACCTTGTTGCCGGGGCCGAAGACCGTGGGGAGATCGGGCGCCGCCGTCTTCGGGTCGATGTAGCGGTCGAGGGACGCCTTGACGACCGTCGGCGTGATCGGCGTCCCGTCGGCGCAGGTCGCGTCGGCGCGCAGAGTGAACGTGGCCGAGGTCGGCGTGTTCGTCCACTTGCCGGCGAGCCCGCCGACGAGCCCGCCGTCGTCCTTGCGCACGAGGGTGTCGTAACTGTCCCGGGCGAGCTGGTAGTCCGGCAGGGACAGAGCCTTGGCCGGGTCGAAGCCGGCCGGCACGTCGATCGTCGTGCGGATCTTCGTCGCCGTGGCGGCGTCGCCGCCGCGGGGGTCTCCGGCCGTCGATCCCGTGGTGGTACAGCCGGCGAGTACGGCCGTCAGGGCGACGGCAGCGGTCACAGGGACCGCGCTGGTACGGGTCTGGCGCATGAGTGCTCCTGGAGAGGGATGTCGCGCTCTGCGGAGGTCTCAGGAACCGGCGGGACGAGCGCGAGCAGTTCGGGGGTGGAGGCGGTGCGCGCGGCGCTCGGTGGACGCCGCCTGGCAGCGAGCCGTGGAGCACTTGGTGGAGAGGATGCCGCCAAGTGAACGACGTAGTCAATAGCGTTAACTATCTTTGCGCGCGCCAGTCCTGCCGCCGATTTCGGCCGCGAGAACGCCGCTGGGCGGTGGCCGCGAGGACTGACGCGTGTCAGTCGCGCGGAAGCGTCGCCGCCTCCGCCTCGAGGGCCACGAGGAGGATGTCCATCTGCCGGTGGAAGACGTCGGTCATGTCGATGCTGCGCAGGTGCTCCTTCGCCGCCTCGGCGTAGGGGTACGCGTCAGGATCCGCCGGCTGGTATTCCTGCACCCAGTTCACCTCGGCGCCGAACTGCTGGTTGACGAGCCGCCAGGCGTTGTTGCTCGCCATGGCGAGGATGAAGTTCGAGAACGCCTGGTAGTGCAGGACGGCCGCACGGCCGCGCCAGCCGCCGCGGTGGAACGCTTCCAGGACGGCGTCTACGGCGCGCAACTCGTGCACGCCCCGGGTGACTCTCCCCATGCAGAGCGCGGCGGCCGCCGGGTGGTCCAGCGCGGTGTTCCAGGCACGGATCGCCAGGTCCCGCAGCGACTCGGTCCACGACTCGTGCGGCTCGTACCCCTCGAGAGAGATCCTGTCGAGCTCGTCCGCGACGGCGACCATGAGGTGGTCGCGACTCGCGAAGTGCCGGTAGACCGCGGTCGCGGAGGAGGACAGCTCCTTGCCGAGTCGCTGGAAGGTCAGCGCGTCCGGCCCGTCCTCGTCGAGGATCCGCAGCGCGGTCGCCACGATGAGCCTCTGGGAAAGGGTTCCCCGCTGGAGCCGCTTCGTCGACCGGCCTCCGGCAACTGCCACGCGAACGCCTCCCTCGGACGGACGGCAAGCACACGCTGCCGCAGCCTGCGCCTCCTTACCGGCGACGAGGAAACCAGCCTAAGCGACTGGTGGTCAGCGGATCGTCCTGGGCCCGGTCAACCGGGGGCCATGACCCCCGTTGACCGGGCGCAGGAAACACGCACTCCGGACCGAACAACAACAGCTCGGACCCCACCCGCTCCGACACCGTCAGGCGACAACAGGCTCGGTCGATTACGTACGGACCGCCGTCTCCCGGCTGGTCCCTGAGCACGGTGAGGACGTCCCGTCCCTGGATCGACCACTCCTTCGTCTCCGTAACCAGCATCGCCTCGATGGCCTCCCCGGTGACCAGTGCCTGGGCGAAGTCCGGTCGCAGGGTTTCGACTTCGAGGGTGTATCGAGCGCCCCGGCCGCCCGTGCCGCGCAGCGCACCCATGGCCCACGAGAGCCGAGGGGGAAATGTGTCGCTGCGACCAGAAGTCCGAACGGAGCGGGACCGGTGAGCCGGGGGCCCGCGCTCTCATTGCCGGCGATGCTGGCCGAACCGGAGAAACTCGTGCTCTGCGAGTCCTACTCAGCCGACCACGCGGCGGTGGCGCGCAGCACCGAGGTGGTCGGCGCCCTCGGGACGATGCTGCTGGGGACCGAGCCGGAGACCATCGCGATCGACGGAGTGACCCATCTGCGGTGGATCTTCGGCACCCCACGGGTCCTCCTGGTGGGACACCACGACACGGTCTGGGCCATGGGCTCGCTCCACAACCACCCCTGGTCGGTGACGGACGGGATCGCCCGCGGCCCCGGGGTCCTGGACATGAAGGCGGGCCTGGTGCAGATGCTCCACGCGCCGGCCTCTCTGTCCTCCCCGGACGGGGTGTGCGTACTGGTCACCGGGGACGAGGAGATCGGCTCCGCGCCCCCCCCGAGAGCTGATCGAGGAAGCCGCGCGGGCGGGCAGGGCCGCTTTCGTACTGGAGGCGTCCGCAGACGAGCAGGGTGCGCTCAAGACCGCCCGCAAGGGGACTTCGCGGTACGAGGTCGTGGTGCACGGCCGGGCAGCACACGCGGGCCTGGAACCGCAGAAAGGAGTCGACGCGGCGGTCGAGGCCGCTCATCAGGTGCTGTCCATCGAGGTCCTGCCGGAGTTCCTCTACTGAGGGATGTCGAGCAGGACCCGGCCGCGACCTCCGGCGTCGATGCGGTCGTGGGCCTTGGCGATGTCGGCGAGTGGGAAGCGGGCGCCGACATCGACGGTGAGGGCGCCGACGGCGGCCGCGGCGGTGAGGTCGCGGGCGGCCTGTCGTCTGGCCTCGGCGGGGAAGTCGTCGCTGCCGAGCAGGCGCAGGGTGACGTTGTTGAACAGCAACGTCCAGAACGGGATCTCGGTACGGTCGTCGCGGGTGGCGTACGCGGCGATGACGGCGCCGTTGGCGGCGACGGCGTCGTCCAGGTCGGCGTTGTCGGACAGGGCGACCTCGATGATCCGGTCCACGCCGCCGGGTGCGTGGGCGCGGATCGCGGCTGCAGGGTCGCCGCAGTCCAGGGCGACAGGGTGGGAGACGACCACGGGATCGATCCGGTCCAGATCGGCGGAGTGCCGCACGGTGCCGATGACGGTGGCCCCACCCCAGTGGGCGAGCTGGGCGGCCAGCGAGCCGACGCCGCCCAGGACGCCGTTGACCAGGACGAGTCTGCCGTCGACGGGGCCGTCGGCGAAGACGGTGCGGTGTGCGGTGATGCCGGGGATGCCCAGGCTCGCGCCGAGGTCGTCGGAGAGGTGGTCGGGCAGCGGGACGGCGAGGTCGCCGGGGACGACGGTGTACTGGGCGGCGGTACCGAAGGGGCGGTAGGACTGGGCGCCGTACACCCACACGCGCTGCCCGACGCGGCGCACGTCGACGCCGTCGCCGACGGCGTCGATGGTGCCGGCGGCGTCGCTGTGCGGGATCACCCGCGGACAGGGCATGGCCGAGCCGGTCCAGCCGCGTCGCTTCTTGGTGTCGCCGGGATTGGCGCCGGAGACGGTGACGCGGACACGTACCTCACCGGGGCCGGGGGTGGGGTCGGGCAGCTCACCGAGCTGGAGCACCTCGGCGGCCGGGCCCTGCTTGTCGTACCAGGACGCCAGCATGTTCAGTCCTTCCGGTCACGGGTGTGGGGCTGTGGGCGGGACTGCTCGTCCGCCGCTCGGGTGCCGTCGCCGTCCAGGACCTCGTGGAGCCAGGCGCGTTCGGCGCGGCTGGTGGCACGGGCGGTGAGCAGCATGCCGCGCCGGTACGGGTCGCCGGCCTGCTCGGCGCGAAGCGGCGTGTCGCCGTCGTAGAAGAAGCTGGCCGGTGCCTCCAGGAAGTCCAGGCGGCGGCGCAGCACGGCGTGCTGCTCGGCCCGGTCGGGCAGCAGCGAGAGGAACGCCAGGATCACGAACCAGCGGGAGAAGTCGGTGATCTCGTGCTCGGCCGGTTCCCGCAGCCGCCGCAGCATGTCCTCGCGTCCTGCCGTCGTCAGGTTCAGCACGTACCGGCCACCCCCGGCCTCGGGGGCCGGGCGCCGTTCGATCAGCCCGGCCTTCGTCAGCCGGTTGATCGCCGGGTAGAGGGTGCCGTCGCTGACCGGACGGCTGTAGCCGGTCAGGTGCGTGATGCGGCGGCGCAGCTCGTGACCGGGCAGAGGGCCTTCGGCGAGGAAACCGAGGATCGCGAGTTCGAGCATGACCCCAGAGTCTCACATCGAAACGATGTGTGCATCGTTTCGATGTCACGGTGGATGTCGAGGCCCGCCCGTACCGCCGGCAAGGCCAGGGGTGGACGAGTAGCCGTGGACACGGCACCCCATCACCCCGGTCAGCCGAGGTTCTTGGGGCCCAGATACGTGCCACCGCTGGCGTCGATGGTGTTCGCGGTGACGAAGCCGCTGTCAGGGGAGGCGAGGAAGGCGACGACCCCCGCGATGTCGGCCGGGACACCCACGCGTTCGATCGCCTGGCTGTCGGTGACCATCTGCTGCGCCTGCGGATGGCTGAACAGCCAGGCGGTGCGGTCGGTGTGGACGGTGCCGGGTTCGACCGTGTTGATGGTGATCCCGCGCGGGCCGACCTCGTTGGCGAGGTTGCGGCCCAGCGTGGCCAGGGCCGCCTTGGACATCGAGTACGCCAGCTCGCCCGGGACCGAGATGCGGGTCACGCCGGAGCCGATGTTGATGATCCGGCCGCCCTCGCCCATCAGTTGGAGCGCGCGCCGGATGAGGAAGTACGGCGCCCTGACGTTCACCGCGAACAGGCGGTCGAAGGCTTCGGGTGTCTCACCGTCGCCGCCTTCGTCGACGGCCGCGTTGTTCACCAGGATGTCGAGTCGGTCGGTTCCCGTACGTTCCTGAAGCCCCGTCACGACCGCCTCGACGAGGGTGTCCGCGTCGCCGGGCACGCCGAGTTCGGCCCGCACCGCGAACGCCTGCCCACCCGCGGCCTCGATCGCGGCCACGGTCTCCTTCGCAGCGCCCTCGTCCCGTCCGTAGTGCACGGCCACCAGGGCGCCGTCGGCGGCCAGGCGCTGGGCGATGCCCCGCCCGATGCCCCGCGACGCGCCGGTGACCAGCGCGGCCTTGCCCGTGAGTGCTGCCATCGGTCCCACTCCCCTCGGATTGCCTCCGCGGTGTCGCGGCGCAGCCTCAGAATCCGCCGTCCGGCCTATGGCCATCAACGGCCGTCTCGGTACCGTTTCGTTAACCGAGCGGTTCACAATCCGGGGGCGGACGCGTGGAGTTGCGAGACATCGAGATCTTCCTGGCCCTGGCCGAGGAGCTGCACTTCGGGCGCACCGCCGAGCGGCTGCACGTCACCCCGGCCCGGGTCAGCCAGTCCGTGAAGAAGCAGGAACGGCGCATCGGCGCCCCGCTGTTCGAGCGGACCACCCGCACGGTGCGGCTGACGCCGCTCGGCGAGCAGCTCCACCGCGACCTGGCCTCCGGCTACCAGCAGATCATGGAGGGGATCCACAGTGCGACCACCGCCGCGGGCGGGGTGTGTGGCACGCTTTCGCTGGGCGTCATGGGCTCCGAGACGCTGATGATCGGCCATGTCCTCGATGCGTTCCGGGCCCGCTACCCCGCCGTCGAGCTGCGCTACCGCGAGATCCAACCCACCACTCCCTTCGATGAGTTGCGAGCCGGAGAGGTGGACGCGGCGCTGGTCTGGCTGCCGGTCGACGAGGCCGATCTGACCGTCGGCCCCGTCACCCACATCTCCCCCGTGGTCCTGATGGTCAGCACCGGACATCCGCTCGCCGCCCGCTCCTCGGTCTGCCTGGAGGACCTGGGCGACTGCACCGTCCTGGCCTCGCCCTCACTCCCGTCCGGCATGGAGGAGGCCTTCCATCCCCGGCGCACACCGTCGGGGCGTCCCATCCGGCGTGGGCCCACCGCGTCGAGCTGGCACGAGCAGATGTCCCTCGTCGCCGGTGGGAACACGGTCTGCGCGGTGGTGGCCGAGGCCGCCAGCTTCTACCCCTGGCCCACCATCGCGTATCTGCCCATCCGTGACGCGCCGCACTGCCACTGGGCCCTGGTCTGGCGCACCACCGGCCACACGCCCGTCATCCGCGCCCTGGCCCGCACGGCCGCCGACGCGACGCCGCAGCCACCCGCCCCGACGGGCTGAGCGGACGTCACCCCTGCCAGTCGGTCTCGACCGTCATCAGCCGTGTCGTCTTCGCCGGATCCCGATCGATCAGCCCGTCGAGCACCTCGTCCACCGCGCGCAACACGTCCTCACCGAGCCGGGCTCCGGACGCCTGCGCATTCTGTGTGCTCTGCTCGGGCCGTGCCGCCCCGATGACCGCCGCACTCGCCCCCGGCCTGCTGAGCACCCAGGCGATGGCCAGCTGCGCCATGCCAGGACCCGCCCGGTCCGCGACCGTCCTCCGGCGCGGGCACGCGAGCCCTCAGGGGCTCCTGTCCTGGTCGGCACTTCCCGGTCAGCACACCCTGCGCCAGCGGCTGGAAGGCGAGTCGGCCGAGCCCTTCCTTGCGGCACAGCGGCAAAGCGGCCGGCACCCATGAGCACCCGGGATGCGGCGTACGCAGGTACAGCCCGGCGCTCACAGGGGGCGCGCCCCGCAAGTGATGTCCGTGGCCGGGAGGCGGCCGGTGGCGAGGTAGGTATTGACCGTGGCGTCGACGCACGGGGTGCCGTAGACGCCGTACACCGCGTGCTGGTCGGCGCCGCGCAGGGTGACCAGACGGGAGGAGGGCCACGTCCGGCGCACCGCTGTGGCGCCGTCGTAGGTGGTGCGCGGGTCTCCGGTGGCGTTGACGAGCAGGGCTGGGAGGTCGTCCCTGATCGTGGTCGGGCGCTCGCGGGGCGGGTCCCAGAAGGCGCAGGGGTTGAGGTTGTTCGTGACAGGGCCGAACAACGCGTCCCGCACGCGTGCTTGCTGGATGTCGCGCCAGTAGACCTCCGGATCCCGCGGGGCGGCCATGTCACCGCAGAGGATCGCCATCTGGACGCTTCCGTAGGGGGAGTCGGCCCCGGTCAGCTCGAACTCGAGAACCTCGGCGAGCCACGGGGACGGGATGACCCGCTGCCCGTCCGCCGCGCGCAGCATGTCCCGTACCCCCTGCGCAAAGTCCCCGTAAGCGGCGTCGTTGTCCTGCGAGAGGCCGTTGAAGACGATGAGGGGCACCATGTGCTCGTCCACCCGGTGGACGCCGAGCCGCAACGGTGTGCGGGCGGCGACGGACTGGACGCGATCCACGACCTCCAGCACCGCCCCACGGGTACGACCCAGGCCGTAGGTCGCGTCACGGGCGGCGGCCCACGAGGCCCAGCCCTCCAGTGCGTGGCGGTTGGCCTTCTCGGTGCCCCGCAGCAGCCGGGGACCGTACCGGCCCGGGTCTATGACACCGTCCAGGACGACACGGTCGGTGCGGCCGGGGAACATCGTGGTGTACACCTCGCCCAGGTAACTGCCGTACGAGTACCCCAGATAGGAAATCCGCCGTTCAGCGAGCGCGGCGCGGATGACGTCCAGGTCGCGGGCGGTGTTCCGGGTGGTGACGTACGGCAGCACGTCACCTGCGCGCTGCCGGCAGCGCTGGGCGAGTTCCTCGGAGAACGCCGCCATGCGCTCGAACCCGACGCGGCCGACGCCCGCGCTCCGGAACGCGGAGCCGGTCGGCCAGTGGCAGTCCAGCGGGGTGCTGCGGCCGACGAAGCGGGGATCCACGCCCACCACGTCGTAGCGCGCGCCGACCTCCTTCATCGCCTTGCGCACCCACGGCGGGTCACCGAGCGTCTGCCCGCCGGGGCCACCGCCGTTCAGCAGCAGCGGGCCGACGCGGTGGGCTGTGTCGGTGGCGCGGATCCGGGAGATCGCGACGGTGATCGTACGGCCGTCGGGGGCGCTGTAGTCCAACGGCACGGTCACGTCGGCACATTGGGCGCCCGCCTGCTCCAGCTCCTTGCCGGTCGCGTCGTTCGGGCCGAGCACGCAGCTCTTCCAGTCGAGGCGCTGGTGGTGGTAGCGGGCGAGGGGGTCGGAGGCCGCCTGGGCCGGGAGTACGGCGGCGGGAAGCGCAGTGAGGGCGAGAGCGGTGGCGGCCAGGCCCAGGGCGGCCTTTCTCGCCGTTCCCGAAGCGCACGGCAGCGAGCGGGCTAAGCGGATCACTGATGTTCCCCTTCTGTTGGTTCTGTTCCTTCGGAAGGCCGCTCTTCACAGAAGGCGGTCTGGACCGTGTCGAGGAAGTCCTGTTCGGCCTGGAGCGTGGCCGGTACCTCGTTGAGTGCGACGGCGACGCTCCGCCCGCCGGGGCCCACGGCGGTCAGCGCCCGGTGGCCTCCCGGTACGGTCCCTGCATGGCCCCACCACAGGCCGCCGCAGCGCAGCGGGGAGGCGATCAGGCCGAGCCCGTAACGGGCGCCGGGCCACAGCCGGTCGGGGTCCGCGGCCACCGTCCGCCGCATGTCGGCCAGTTGGTCCGCGGGCAGCAGACGGCTGCCGAGAAGCGCGGTGATGAACCGGGTGAGGTCGGCGGGTGTGGAGACCAGGGCGCCGCCGACCCCGCCGAAGGTCGTGTTCCAGGCAGTGCCGTCGGCGAGGCGGCCGTCCTCGGCGGTGAAGTAGCTGCGCGAGTGCGGTCCGTGGATGCGCGTGTCGTCCCCGGGCCAGTACGTGTCGTGCAACCCGAGGGGACGGATCACGCGGCGGGTGATCTCCGCCTCCGGAGAGTGGCCGGTGACCTCGCGGATGATCAGGCCCGCGAGGAGGTAGTTGGTGGTGGCGTAGTGCCATTCGCCGTGCGGGCGCGGCAGGCCGAGGGCGCGAGCGACGAGCTCGCGCGGCTCGAAGTGGCGGTACCGGATGCGTTCGGGGTGCTCCCATTCGGGGGCGTCGAGGTAGTCGGGCAACCCGCTGGTGTGTTGCAGAAGCTGCCGTACCGTGATCCGGCGGCCGTCGTAGCCGTTCTGCCGGATCAGACCGGGCAGGTAGCGGTCGACGGGAGCATCGAGCGCGATCCGGTGCTCGGCGGCGAGCTGGAGCACGACCGTCGCGGTGAACGTCTTGGTGACGCTGCCGGCGCGTAATCGGTCGGTGGCGTTCATGAGGCGGCCCGTGCTCAGGTCGGCCGTCCCCGCGGTCTCGGTCCAACTCCCGCAGGATGCGCCCGCGGTGTCGGTGATCAGTACCGCGGCACCGGTGATCCGGTCGCGATGGGTGAGCGTGCGCAGTGCCTGACGCAGTTCGCCGTGCGGTCCGCAGACGGCGTGCTGCCGGGCAGCGGGCTGCTGTGCGGCAGCCGGAGCGACGGGCACGACGACGGCCGCCAACAGGGCCGCCACGCCTGCGCGTCTGCCCAGCGTCGAGATGATCAGGGAGGATGCCATGCGCCACAACGCTAGGCACGCGCCGCGAAGGGGTCACTCGGGCTGGCAGCCGATTCGCGGGTGGGGGCAGCCACAGTGCGCGACAGGGGGCATGCCCCCCGGGCGAAGGGAAACGCCGCCCACTCGGCTGCCTCGGCCCCACTTCCGGGCGGTGCACCCGCGGATGCCGACGGTCCGCCGGCCGGCGCACGTTCGCCGTCAGGGCCTGATCCGGCCCCCTCGGGTGAAGGTCAGCCCGCCGTCCGGGAGCCCGCAGCGGACACCGCGTCCTCTGGCCGATCCACTTCCAGGCACACATCCATGGCCGGGGCCATACCGGCGGTGCGATGCAGGAAGAGACAGCGGCGTCGGATGGACGCGGCCGCACGGGCATCGGCCCGCAGAGGGCGGAAAGTGCGCTCGCCAACGGACCGCATGGCGCACCTTGACCCGGCCAATGTGCGCTTCACCTCCGGTCAGGTGCGCTGATCCCCAACTGGTCCCCAAAAATGATCAAGGGGCCGTTTCAGATTTCCTCTGAAACGGCCCCTGACCTGCGACTTCGCAAAGTCGGGACGACAGGATTTGAACCTGCGACCCCTTGACCCCCAGTCAAGTGCGCTACCAAGCTGCGCCACGTCCCGGTGCGCTTCCCGCGGTGAACCGCGTGATCGCGCGGACAGCACTTTACCCCACGTGCGGGGTGGTGCCGAAGCCGGTCGGTGGCGCGGGACAATCGGGCGTATGGGCAGTACGGGACGCAGGGGCAGCGCGTCGTCGGGCCGGGTGGCCGGGGCGCGGGACCGGGACGGCGAGGGGCGGGCGCGCAGTGCACGGCCGCGGGACGGGCTCGGGCGGCCGCTGCCGTACGGCGCGGACGGGGTGGCCCGGCAGCCCGAGGGCGTCGTACGCGCCCCGGAGCAGAGCGTCGCCGAGGCGCAGGAGCTGTTGGACGCCGGTAAGCCCTTCCACGCGCATGAAGTGTTCGAGGATGCGTGGAAGTCGGGGCCGGAGGAGGAGCGGGAGCTGTGGCGGGGGCTGGCGCAGGTTGCCGTGGGGCTCACGCATGCGGCCCGTGGGAATGTCACCGGCGGTGCCCGGCTGCTGCGCCGGGGTGCCGGGGCCGTCGAGCAGTGGGCGGCGGAGTCGGGGCGGCAGCGGCCGTACGGGATGGATCTGGTGGGGTTGGTCAGCTGGGGGCGTGGGCTGGCGGACGAGGTGGAGCGTGGTGGCGGGGCCGTCGATGCCGGGGCGCGGGCGCCGCGGTTGCGCGGGCGGACCTCGTAGGACCGGCAGGGCCTGCGGCGTCCGTCCCGCTCGGTAGGGATGCGGTGTACGGACTGTCAGTGGTGTGGGGCAGACTCGGGGTGTGCGAAAGATTCATGTCATCGGTATCGGCGCGGGCGACCCCGACCAGCTCACCCTGCAGGCGGTCAGGGCGCTGCGGAGCACGGACGTGTTCTTCATTCTCGAGAAGGGTGAGGTGAAGGACGACCTCACCCGCCTCCGCCGGGACATGCTCGACGCACACATACCGGACGGGACGTCGTACCGGGTGGTCGAGGCGCGGGATCCGGAGCGGGACCGGAAGGCGGGCGGTGCGGCCTACTCCCCCGCCGTCGGGGACTGGCGCAGTGCGCGCGCCGACATCTACGAGCGGCTGATCGCCGAGGAGCTGGGCGAGGACGAGAGCGGCGCGTTCCTGGTGTGGGGGGATCCGGCGCTGTACGACAGCACGATCGGGATTCTGGAGGAGGTGCGGGAGCGGGGTGCCGTCGAGTTCGAGTACGAGGTCGTGCCCGGCATCAGCAGTGTCTCCGCGCTCGTCGCCCGGCATCGCACCGGGCTGAACCGAGTGGCCCGGCCCGTTCAGATCACCACCGGGCGGCGGCTCGCCGAGGGCTTCCCTGAGGGCGTGGACGACGTGGTCGTGATGCTGGACGCCCACCAGACCTTCCGGCAGTACGCCGACGAGGACATGGACATCTACTGGGGCGCGTACATCGGCACTCCGGACGAGATCCTGGCCTCCGGGCCGATCGGTGAGGCCGCGCCGCGGATCGAGCGGCTGCGGGCCGAGGCCCGGGAGCGCAAGGGGTGGATCATGGACACGTATCTGCTGCGCAGGCATCCCGGGGAGCGGTAGGCATGCGCCACCCGAGTGGGTCGCCCCGCATGCATCGGTAGTCCACCGGTGTGATCGTGACCTCGTGACAGTGATCGAGGAGGCCGCTCCGCCTGCCGCCGCACCGCAGCCGCCCGTGCTGGACCCGCGTCGCCGCAACGTCGTCCGAAGATGACGCTGGTCGCGAGGCTGCCCGCCTGGATCAAGAGTGCCAAGAACCGCGGTGAGGTGTTGCGCGCGATCGATCGGCTGCGGGCGTCGGTCACGTCGGGCTGAGGCCCAGCCGGGCGAGGGCTTGCTGCACGTCGGGGACGGCGGTCACGCCCTCCGGCAAGGGCGGCCTGCGTACGACCACGACCGGCAGCCCAAGTCCGCGGGCGGCCGTGAGCTTGGCGGCCGTCGCCGCTCCCCCGCTGTCCTTCGTCACCAGGACGTCGACCAGGTACTCGCGCAGCAGCGCCGTCTCGTCGTCCACCGTGAACGGACCGCGGGCCAGCAGCACTTCCGTGTGCGGCGGCATCGGCGGCTCGGGGGGCTCCACGGACCGTACGACGAAGTGACGGCCCGTCAGGTGGGCGAAGGCGGACAGGCCCATGCGTCCCGTCGTCAGGAAGACGCGGGGGCCGAAGCGCGGCAGGAGGTCCGCCGCCGCGGCGAGTGACGAGACCAGGTGCCAGCGGTCCTCGGGGCCGGGCTGCCAGCCCGGCCGGCGCAGGACGACCGCCGGGACGCCGGCCGCCGACGCGGCCTGAGCCGCGTTCGCCGTGATCGACTCGGCGAAGGGGTGCGTGGCGTCCACGAGGGCGTCCACGTGCTGCTCGCGCAGCCAGTCGGCCAGCCCCTCCGCCCCGCCGAAGCCTCCGACGCGCACCTCCCCCGCCAGCGCGCCCGGCCGGGTCACCCGCCCTGCGAGTGAGGTCGTGACGCGGACGCCGGGGTGTGCCGTAAGCGCGGCGGCCAGTTCGCGGGCCTCGGTGGTGCCGCCGAGGATCAGGACGTGGGGGGACATGGGTGCGAGCGTACGAGGTCGGCGGCGGGCGCGGTTGCGGGGGATGCGGGACGGCCGCCCGGTGGGTGCACCGGGCGGCCGTCCCATCTATGCGCTCAGCCCTGGCGGGCCTTGAAGCGGGGGTCCTTCTTGTTGATCACGTAGACCACGCCCCGTCGGCGGACCACCTGGGCGCCGGGCTTGGACTTCAGTGAGCGCAGGGACTTGCGGACCTTCATGGTTCTGCTCTCCTCGGGTAGGGCGCGGGGCCGCGTCAGTGACGGGTCGCCGGGGAGCGGCCGTAGCGGCGCTCGAAGCGCTCCACCCGGCCGGCCGTGTCCAGGACCCGCGACCTGCCCGTGTAGAAGGGGTGGGATGCCGAGGAGATCTCGACATCGATCACGGGGTAGGTGTTGCCGTCCTCCCACTCGATCGTCTTCGACGAGTCGGCGGTGGATCGGGTCAGGAAGGTGACGTCCGCGGTGCGGTCGCGGAAGACCACGTAGCGGGAGTCGGGATGGATGCGGGGCTTCATGGGGTTCTCCTTTCCGGAGCCGCGGCCGCAGAGTGGTTCCTCAAGGCCGCGGTCTGGTCGTCGCGTGCTGCTTCAGCGCTCCTCGCGGAACTCGACGTGCGCGCCGGCCACCTGGTCGTACTTGCGCAGGACGAGTCGGTCGGGGTCGTTGAGGCGGTTCTTGCGGGTCACGTAGGTGACGCCGGTTCCGGCCGTCGGCTTCAGCTTGACGACGGGGCGCGCGGTGCTGCGTGCCATGAGGTTCTCCCTTCGCCCACGCCACGGATCTTTGATCCGAGCATGCCAATCACAGCCGGTCCAACAACGCCTTCGGCCGTCGCATTCCCGGGCTGGCGGGCGGTGCGCGGTTATCGTCCAGGCATGGAGTCAGTACGTGAGTCCGTGCGTGGGTCTGTGCGTGCCGTCCTCATCGACATCGACGGGGTGCTCACCGTCTCGTGGGAGCCGTTGCCCGGGGCGGTGGAGGCGTTGCGGGAGATCCGGGAGGCCGGGTTCGGGGTCGCGCTGGTGACGAATACGACCTCGCGGACGCGGGCCTCGATCGCCGGGACCTTGCGGGAGGCCGGGTTCGCGGTCGACGCGGAGGACATCCTGACCGCGCCCGTGGCCACCGCCGCCTATCTCGCCGAGCACTGTCCGGGGGCGCGGTGTGTGCTGCTGAACAGCGGGGACATCCGGGAGGATCTCGACGGGGTCGCGCTGCTCGACCCTGTGGATGTAGACCCGGAGGCTGTCGACCCCGAGGATGCGGAGAGCGTGCCGGACGTCGTGATCGTCGGGGGCGCCGGGCCGGAGTTCGACTACGACGCGCTCAACCGGGCCTTCGGGTATCTGCAGCGCGGGGCCCGGCTGGTCGCCGTACACCGCAATCTGTACTGGCGTACCGATGCCGGGCTGCAACTCGACTCCGGGGCGTTTCTCGTCGGGCTGGAGCAGGCGGCCCGGACCGAGGCCGAGGTGACCGGGAAGCCGTCGGCGGCGTTCTTCGAGGCGGGGCTGGCTCGGCTCGGGGTGGAGGCCGGTGACGCGCTGATGGTCGGGGACGACATCGAGTCCGATGTGCTGGCGGCGCAGCGTGCGGGGATCACCGGGGTGCTGGTGAAGACCGGGAAGTATCTGCCCGAGACGCATCGGGATGCGAGCGGTACGCCGGATCACGTCATCGAGTCGTTCGCGGATCTGCCGCGGCTGTTGCGGGGTTCGGCGGAGGAGTAGCTCGCTCAGCGCAACAGCAGCTGCAGGCCGCCCACCACCGTCGCAGCGATCACGAGTTGTTCGAAGAGGCGCTGGTTGATTCGGTTCACAGCCCATCTGCCGAACAACGCACCGGGCACGACGAACACGGCGAGTGCGGCGTCAAGGAACAGCGAGCGGCCGTCGATCAGGCCGAGGCCGACACTGAAGGGCACCTTCGACACGTTCACGATCAGGAAGAAGAACGCCGAGGTGCCCAGGAATCCGAGTTTCCGGAAGCCCGCCGAGAGCAGGTACATCGACATCACCGGGCCGCCCGCGTTGGCGACCATCGTGGTGAAGCCACCGAGGACGCCGTACGAGCGGGCCTTGACCCGGCCGGACCTCGTGGCCACCGAGTCCGGCTCCTCGTCGGCCTCCGCCGTGCGCCGCCGCCACACCGTCACGCCCGCCATCAGCAGCAGGATCGCGCCGATCGACGTTCGTACCATCCCGTCATTGGCCCACATCAGGAACACCGTGCCCACGACCACGCCCGCCGCGACCGCCGGGAACAGCCGCCACAGTGTGGGCCAGTGGGCGTGCCTGCGGTAGGTGAGGACGGCGAGGACGTCGCCGACGATCAGGATGGGCAGCAGGACGCCGGTGGAGGCGCGCGCGGGCAGGACCGCCGCGAAGATGGCGAGGCTCACCGTGTTGGCTCCGCTCACGGCGGTCTTGGAGAAGCCGACGAGGAGGGCGGCGAAGGCGAGGGCGGCGAACTCCCAGCCGGTTATGTGCCAGAGCGTCATCGTGTTCATGCGGGGACCGATGCTATGTGCAGCCAACGGGGCGTGTAAGTACCGTCTCGCTGGTTGGCGCCCGGCGGTGGTGTGGGCGTCGCTGGGGGCTGCCATCTTTGGGACGGGTGCTTTCGGCCTGAACGGCCTCGTCCTCAAACGCCGGACGGGCTGAAAGATCACACCCCGGCGGTCAGAAGTGCCGCCGCCGGCACCCCCAAAGGGGCGCGGGGCCGTATCGATATGCGGCTCCGCCGCGTGGGCGCGACCAGCCACGACGATGCCGCAGACGACGGACCGCCCATCGCCGCACAACCCGCGGAGCGCTCAGTGCCGCTCCACCAGCACCGCGCTCCCCTGCCCCACCCCCACACACATCGTCGCCAGCCCCCGCTCCGCCCCCGTCCGCCGCATGCGGTGCAGCAGCGTCGTGAGGATGCGCGCCCCGGAGCAGCCCAGCGGATGACCCAGGGCGATGGCGCCGCCGCTCGGGTTCACCAGCTCCTCGTCGATGCCCAACTGATCCACGCAGGCCAGCGCCTGGGCCGCGAACGCCTCGTTGAACTCGGCCTCCTGGATGTCGGCGATCGTCCAGTCGGCGCGGGCAAGGGCCTTGCGGGTGGCGGGGACCGGGCCGATGCCCATCACGTCGGGGTGGACCCCGGCCGAGGCGCCGGCGACGTAGCGGCCGAGGGACTCCAGGCCCAGGTCGTTGAGGGCTTCCTCGCTGACCAGGAGGAGGCCGGCGGCGCCGTCGTTCATCGGGGACGCGTTGCCCGCCGTGACCGTGCCTCCGGTGCGGAAGACCGGCTTCAGGCGCGCGAGCTTCTCGTACGACGTGTCCTCGCGGATGCATTCGTCGGCGTCGACGAGCACGCCGTCGGGGCGTTCCACCGGCAGCAGTTCGTCGTCGAAGTGGCCGTTCTTGCGGGCGTCCGCGGCGCGTTGGTGGCTGCGCAGGGCGAACTCGTCCTGGCGTTCACGGGTGATGTCATAGCGGCCGGCGACCTCCTCCGCTGTCTCGCCCATGGGCAGCAGGCCGTGGAGGTCCCTCATCGCCGGGTTGACCAGGCGCCAGCCGAGGCGGGTGTCGACGGTCTCGATGCGGTGCGGGAGGGCCTCGTCGGGGCGGGGCAGGACGAAGGGGGCACGGCTCATCGACTCGGAGCCGCCCGCGAGCACGATGTCGGCCTCTCCGGCGGCGATGGTGCGGGCGGCCGTCGTCACCGCCTCCAGGCCCGAGGCGCACAGTCGGTTGACCGTGGCGCCGGGGACGGATTCGGGGAGGCCCGCGAGCAGGGCGGCCATGCGGGCGACGTTGCGGTTGTCCTCGCCGGCCTGATTGGCGGCGCCCCAGTAGACGTCGTCGATGCGAGCCGGGTCGAGAGCGGGGACGTCGGCGACGAGGGACCGGATCACGTGCGCCGCGAGGTCGTCGGGGCGCACGGAGGACAGGGCTCCGCGCAGCTTTCCGATGGGGGTGCGGCGGGCGGCCGCGAAGTGGACGGGGCGCACGACAGAACTCCTGACCTACGGCACACGAAATCAGCCCTTAATTAGCGCTGCTAGTTTTGGAGTGTAGACCGCTGCCGCGCCCGCTGGGAAGATCCTCCGGGAGCAGGACCTTCACCGACGCAGCTGGAGGAGACATGGCCGACGGCCGCGAGCACGTCCTCACGGGGAGCCACGGTTCGATCGCCGTACGCGAGTGGCCTCGGGAGCGGCCCCGGTATCTGGCGCTGGTCGTGCACGGGTACGGGGAGCACGCCGGCCGGTACGAGGAGTTGGCGGGCGCTCTGGCCGGACACGGGGCCGCGGTCTTCGCGCCCGATCATGTGGGGCACGGCAGGTCGGCGGGCGAGCGGGTGCTGGTCGAGGACTTCGAGGACGTGGTCGGTGACGTCCACCTCGTGGCGGAGCTGGCACGGTCCGCGTACCCGGGGGTGCCGGTCGTGCTGATCGGGCATTCCATGGGCGGGCTGATCTCGGCCCGTTACGCCCAGCGCTACGGCGACGAGCTCGCGGCGCTCGTGCTGTCCGGGCCGGTGATCGGTGCATGGGAACTGCCGGGGCAGCTGCTCGCGCTCGACGAGATCCCCGACACGCCCATCAGTCCGGCCTCGCTCTCCCGCGACACGGCGGTCGGGGCGGCGTACGTGGCCGACCCGCTGGTCTGGCACGGTCCGATGAAGCGGCCGACCGTGGAGGCGTTCGCCCGGACGCTGGAGACCGTCGCCAAGAGCGGTGATGTCGGCCGGCTGCCGCTGCTGTGGCTGCACGGCGACGACGACCGGCTGGTTCCGCCGGCCGGAAGCCGCGTCGGCGTCGAGCAGCTCAGCGGCGGCAACCTCACCGAGCGGATCTATCCCGGCGCCCGGCACGAGGTGTTCAACGAGACCAACAAGGCCGAGGTCTTCGCGGATCTGTCCCGTTTCCTGGACGGCGTGCTCACGCACTGAGACGGCACCAGGCAGCCCCGCGTCTTGTTTGCACCACTTCGCCATGGGCACCCGAGCCCGCGTGGAGTGACCGCAACGGCTGGAAGGAGAAGCGCCCTATGACTGCGGTGAAGAGCACACTTCCGGAACCGGCCCGCAAGATCGCCGGTGACGCACTGCAGAGCACTCTCGTGGATCTTCTCGGGCTCTCACTGATCGCAAAGCAGGTGCACTGGAACATCGTCGGCCCGCGGTTCCGCTCGATCCACCTCCAGCTCGACGAGGTGGTGGCCACGGCCCGCTCGTACGCCGACACGGTCGCGGAGCGCTCCTCGGCGCTCGGCCTGCCGCCCGACGGACGACCCGAGACGATCGCGGCGGCCTACACGCTGCCGGGTCCCAAGGACGGCTGGGTGCGCGACACGGACGTCGTCCAGCTGATCGCGGACGCGCTGGAGGCGGCGATCGGACGGCTGCGCGAGCGCATCGCCGCGACCGCCGAGCCGGATCCCGTCACCCAGGACCTGCTGATCTCCCTCACCGCGGAGCTCGAGAAGCAGCGGTGGATGTTCGACGCGGAGAACTGGCCTCGCGAGGACTGACCCGCCGACGGCCGGACCATGCACGTACGGAAGGGGCACTCGATGACCGACGCCCTCGAACTCGACGCGCTGTGGGACGACTTCCACCGCGCGGTGAACATGACCTCCCAGGAGCTCGCCGCCTGGCTGCGGGTGAGTGACTCCGACGAGAACACGGAGCCCCTGCCCGACCAGGCGGGCTCGCCCACCGGACAGCACGTCCTGGCGATCCTGCAGAAGCGGCGCACGGACCTCACCGACGACGACATCCGCGTGATGTACGAGGTCGTCGACACGGTCACGGAGCAGTCGGACCTGGAGAACGAGCCGGAGGCCGAGGACACCGACCGCCGGCACCGGCTGATGACCATCGGCCACGACCCGCTGAAGCCATGAACGGTCAGAAGGACGTCGTACGCGAACTGGTGCGGGCGCATGGGCAGACGTTCGCCGAGGAGGCGGGCATCACGCTCAAGGACACCCCGCAGCCGCTGTACCGGTTGCTGGTCCTTGCGCTCCTGCTCAGCGCCCGCATCCGCGGGTCCATCGCCGTCGACACCGCCCGCGAGCTGTACCGGGCGGGGCTGCGCGACCCGCGCCGGATGGCCGAGGCCGACTGGCAGCAGCGGGTGGACGCGCTGGGCCGCGGCGGCTACCGCCGCTACGACGAGCGCACCGCCACTCAACTCGGCGACGGCGCCGAGCTGTTGACCGAACGGTGGGGCGGAGATCTGCGCCGGATGCGCAAGGAGGCGGACGGCGATGTCGGCGAACTGCGCCGTCTGCTCCAGGAGGTCCCTGGCCTGGGCCCGGCCGGCGCCGACATCTTCCTGCGCGAGGCGCAACGGGTGTGGCCGGAAGCCGCACCGTACCTGGACCGCAAGGCGCTCGACGGAGCGGAACGGCTGGGCCTGCCGAAGGACCCGGACCGGCTGGTGAAGCTCGCCGGGAACACCCAACCGGC
The DNA here is from genome assembly GCF_003814765.1 of Streptomyces sp. TLI_185. Classification (NCBI taxonomy): domain Bacteria; kingdom Bacillati; phylum Actinomycetota; class Actinomycetes; order Kitasatosporales; family Streptomycetaceae; genus Streptomyces; species Streptomyces sp. TLI_185. Next base: position 8,786,380 of record NZ_RKRB01000001.1, on the reverse strand, counting down.
CGTGCTCGCCGCCGCGTTGGTACGGGCGGCGCTCGACAAGGAGGTGGCCGAAGACAGTCTCCGCCGCGCAGCATGATCGTGTAACACTGCTCGCACGCACGCCTTTTGGGGCCTGTCGAGCAGAGGAGCGTCACGTGACGGGGACCGAGCCGGCCGCACAGCGGATCGACACGACCAGGCCGCACCCGGCCCGCGTCTACGACTGGTTTCTCGGCGGCAAGGACAACTACCCCGTCGACGAGCAGCTGGGCCGGCAGATCGCGTCGATGCAGGGAGACGCGCCGCGGGCCGCGCGCGCCAACCGCCGGTTCATGCAGCGCGCCACGCGCAGGCTCGTCGAGGAATCGGGAATCCGCCAGTTCCTCGACATCGGCACGGGCATCCCCACCGAGCCCAACCTCCACCAGATCGCCCAGCGCGTCGCACCGGACGCGCGCGTCGTCTACGTCGACAACGACCCGATCGTCCTCGCCCACGCGGGCGCCCTGCTGCGCGGCACCCCGGAAGGCGTCACCGAGTACCTGCAGGCCGACGCCCGCGACCCCGCCGCGATCCTCGAACAGGCGGGCCGCATCCTCGACTTCGACCGCCCGATCGCCCTGTCCCTGATCGCCCTGCTGCACTTCATCGCCGACGAGGACGGCGCGTACGACCTGGTGAGCACCCTCGTCGAAGCCCTCGCACCGGGCAGCTGCCTGGTCCTGTCCGCGATGACGGCCGACTTCGAGCCGGAGAACGTACGGCGGGGCATCGAGGCCTACGCGGCGGGGGGAGTGACCCTGGTGGCCCGCACGCACACCGAAATGGGCGGCTTCTTCAAGGGACTTGATCTGATCGAGCCGGGGATCGTGTCGGTGGTGGACTGGCATCCCGAGCTCGGCGTGGACGAGACACCGGACAGTGAGGGGCCCGTGTCGCTGTACGGGGGCGTTGGCGTCAAGGGCTGACTCAGGGCCGTCGATCACCGCGGAGGAAGTCGGCCAGTGCACTCAAGTCCCGCTGGCCCAGGCCCTGTTCCACCGCTTGACCCACCAGCCGTCTGTTGGCGACTGCCTGGTGCATGGGCGCACCCACGCGCTCGGCGAGCGCAAGGGCCAGGTCGAGGTCCTTGGCGACGAGTTCGAGGGTGAAGGCGACCGTGGCCCTCTCCGGGTGCAGATATGCGTCCTTCTTGTACTGCACGAACGGCGCCCCTGCGGCGCCGGCCGCGAACACCTCGTACGCCGACTCCCGGGACACTCCGGACCGTTCGGCGAGGACGAGTGCCTCGGACAGGGCCTGGTTGAGGCCGAGAAGCAGGGAGTTGACGGCCAGCTTCATCGCCGCGCCGGTGCCGGCGGGGCCGACATGGACGACGTGGGCGGCCAGCACGTCCAGCACCGGGCGGGCCTGTTCCAGGGCCGGGACGTCCCCGCCCGCCATGACGGTGAGCCTGCCCTGTTCGACGAAGACGACGCTGCCGGAGACCGGGGCGTCCAGCAGGGCCGCGCCCGCCTTCTCGACCAGGGGTGACAGGGCGGCAACGGTCTCGGGGGCGACGGTGCTGGTCTCCACGACCACCGTGCCGGCACGCAGCCCGGCGGCGATGCCGTCCTCCCCGCCGTACGCCTGCCGTACGGCCGTGTCGTCGGCGAGGGAGACGAGGACGACCTCTGCCACGGCGGCGGCCTGGCGGGGCGTGTCGGCAACCGCGGCCCCGGTCGCCTCGGCCTTGGCCCGCGTGCGGTTGTACGCCGTCACTGCGAAGCCGGCCTCGCGCAGCCGTACCGCCATGGCCGCGCCCATCCGGCCGGTGCCGATCACCGCGAGGTGCGGTCGCGCAGCGCTCGTCCCGGTGTCGCTCACCCCAGCAGCCACCCCCCGTCCACGCTCAACTCCACGGCGTTGACCGACCTGTTGCGCAGCAGGAAGTCCACCGAGTCCACCACGTCCGTCATGGTGGCGAGCCGTCCGGTCGGGGTCCTGGCGCGCAGGGCGGCCAGCACCTCCTCCGGCTTGGACTGCCAGTAGGGGCTGTCGCCCACGACTCCGGGGTGGACGGCGTTGACGCGGACGGGCGCGAGTTCGACCGCGAGGGTGTTCACCAGGCCGCGTACGCCGGCATTGACCGTGGCCACCGTGGTCGCGCCGGGGTAGGGGCGTTCCTTGGCCTGGCCGCCGAAGATGACGATCGCGCTGTCGTCGGTCATGCGCGGCCACAGCACGTGCACGACCTCGGTGTAGCCGACGAGCTTGAGCGTGACGAGGCGCAGAGCTGCGGTGATGTCGTAGTCGGTTGCCCGGTTCTCGTCGCGGGAGACGCCCGCGAGGACAAGATGGTCGACCCGTTCGACGTCCGCCAGCGCCGCTGCGATCTCGCGCGGCCGGGACAGGTCCAGGGCGAGGCCTCGCGCGCCGATCTCCTTGGCGGCGGCGTCGGCCCGGTCGGGGTCGCGGCCGGTGAGGACCACCTCGTCGCCCCGCTCGGCCCGGACCCGGGCGAACTCGCGGCCGATGCCCGATGTCCCACCGACGACCAGGACGCTGCTCATGACTCCAGGGCCTCCCTCAGGTACTCCCAGTCCCGCGTGAACCGGTACGAGTGGCGCGGCGGTGGCTGCGGCGCCTGGGTCTCCAGCCAACGCAGCGGCCCCGTACCGGCGTTGGCGAAGCCGTGCACGCAGCCGGCGCCCGCCCAGGCGCAGTCGCCGGGGCCGAGCCGGTGGCGTTCGCCGTCGAACACGGCGTCCGCCTCGCCTTCGAGGAAGTAGTAGGTCTCCTCGAAGGGGTGGTCGTGGGTGCCGGCGACGCCGTCGGGCGCGTACTGGACCATGAACATCGTCGAGGCGACCGCGCCGAGGTCGCTGTCGACCATCATCTTGACGGTGATGCCGCTGTAGACGAGCAGCGCGGTGCGCATGCTCGCGGAGACGGCGAGGAGGTCCTGGGACTGCTTGCCCGGGTCCATCTGTGCGGGTTCGAAGTGGCCGAAGGAGCGGGTGCGCGGGTCGCGGACGTCGATGCGGGCGGGGTTCGCCGCCGGCAGGTCGCGTACGGCCTGTGTGTCGTACCCGTAGCGTGCCCGCGGGACCGGCGCAAGCATGTCCGCCCAGCGTGCGGGCGTGTCCCCGGTGCCGCGCCAGGCGTGCGGGACGCCGGTCGGCAGGATGCCGTAGTCGCCCTCCTCCAGGAGGTACGAACCGTCGGGCACGTCGAGGATCGCGGTTCCGTCGAGGATGTGGAAGCTCTCCTCGTAGGAGTGCACATGCGCCGACACCGCGCCGTCCGGCCGCAGTTCACACAGGCCGAAGCCGGTGTGCACGCTGCCGTCGTCCTCGCCGACCAGGGTGCGGCGCCGGTAGCCGTGTGCGTCGTACGGCGGCTCGGCCGCGTCGGCGGCCCGCCGCACCAGATGCCGGGTCATGCGCTCGGCTTCGCCTCCTTCGCCGCGAGGAGCCGGTCGCGGGAGGCCTCGACGAGTTGCCGGGCCCGGGCGACGTCGGCCGTCAGCCTGCCCTCGCGCTTGCGGATCACGCCGTCGACGATGACCGTCTCGACGTTGGAGACGTCCGCGCACAGCGTGACTGCGGACGCCGCGTCGTGCACCGGAGCGATGTTCAGCGCGGTCGCGTCGAGGGCGACGACGTCGGCGCGCTTGCCGGGGGTCAGTGAACCGGTGCGGTGCTCCAGTCCCGCGACGTGCGCGCCGTTGCTCGTCGCTATCTCCAGCATCTGACGTGCCGTCAACATGGTGTCCGGCACGGGCATGTTGGCCTGCCAGCAGTCCGCGTTGAGCCGACCGCGCTCGGCGCCGAAAGCCGCGCGGATCTGGGTGAACATGTCGCCGGGCACGGTGGTGACGACGTCGATGCTCAGGGACGGCCTGAGTCCGTGCTCGATCGCCGCCATCACGGGCGGCCAGCCGTGCCCCATCTGGGTCTCCACCTGCGGCGCGACCGAGACCGTACCGCCGCTGTCGGCGACCATCTGCCACTCGTCCTCGTGGAGGTAGCAGCAGTGGATGTAGGTGGTGTCCGGGCCGAGGAGGCCGAGGTCGTTGAGCTGTTTGACCATGCCGAAGCGGCCGGCGAGGCGGCCCATCGCCACATGCACGGTGATGGGGATGTCCAGTTCGCGGGCGAGGGCCCATTCGGAGGTGACGACGTCGTTGACGCAGAAGCCGGGGCCGCGGGTGGCCAGCGCCATGGTCAGCAGGCCGTCGTCGGAGGAGAAGTACTTGGCGCGGATACGGCGGACGTCGTCGCCAGGGATCGCGATCTTGCTCTCGAACCAGTAGTCCGCGAGGGAGGTGTTGGCGCTGCCGTAGGCGTACTGGGCGCGGATGCCGGTCTCCGTGAGCGCCTGGATCGCGGCGTCCGGGTGCTCGGGCGTGTTGTTGATGTGGGACCAGTCGACGAGGGTGGTGATGCCTGCGTTGAGGCACTCCAGGGCGCCGGCGAGGTTGGCCGCGTACACGTCCTCGGGCGTGTACAGCGGGGCGAAGGTGTCCAGGATGTCGACGAAGTAGTCGTCCAGGGTGGCGTCGGGGGCGACGCCACGGATCGAGGCCTCCCAGGTGTGGCGGTGGGTGTCGACGAAGCCGGGGATCACGATGCGGCCGCTCATGTCGAGAACCTCGGCATCGGCGCTGATCTCCGGTTGTACCGCCGCGATCCGGCCGTCCTCGATGAGGACGTCACCCCTCGGCAGATCCCCGACGGAGGGATCCATCGAGAGCACGTGCCCCGCGCGAAGCAGTATCCGATCGGTCATCGCGCTTCCTCCTCAGGGGTGTTCAGTACGTTGCGAGATTCCGCACCGCAGCCACGACCTTGTCCACGGTGGGAATGACTTGCTCCTCCAGCACGTCGGCGAACGGCAGCGGCACGCACTCCCCCGCCACTCGGCGCACCGGCGCGTCCAGCAGCCCGAAGCCCTCGTCGGCGACGACCGAGACGAGGGTGGCGCCCCAGCCGCCCTGGTAGGGGTTCTCCTCCACGGTCACCAGCCGTGAGGTCTTGTCGAGGGAGGCGAGGACGGTGGCGACGTCGAGCGGGACGAGACAGCGCAGGTCGACGACCTCGGCGCCGATGCCCTCTGCGGACAGCTGCGCGGCGGCCTGCAGCGCCACCGGGACCATGGAGGCGAGCGCGACCAGGGTCACGTCGGCGCCCTCGCGTACGACGGCCGCGCGTCCCAGCTCGACCACGTGATCCGGTGGCGCGGGCGCGCCCTTGCTCGCCAGCAGCCCCTTGTGCTCGAAGAAGACCACGGGATCGTCGCTGCGGATGGCCGCCGCCATCATGCCGATGACGTCGGCGGGCGTGGCGGGGGCCGCGATCTTCAGCCCCGGGACGGTCAGTGCCCAGTTCTCGGTGGCCTGCGAGTGCTGGGCGCCGAAGCCGAGACCGCCGCCGTTGGCGGTGCGCACCACGAGCGGCACGGTGACCTGACCGCCCGTCATGTACCGCACCTTCGGTATCTCGTTGGCGAGGTAGTCCCAGCAGCAGGCCAGGAAGTCGGAGAACATGATCTCGGCGACCGGCCGCATCCCGGTCATCGCGGCGCCCATCGCCGCGCCCACGATGGCCTGTTCGGAGATGGGCGTGTCCCACACCCGCTCGGGCCCGAACTCCTTGAGCAGCCCGACGGTCGTCTTGAACACCCCGCCGGCCTCGCCGATGTCCTCGCCGAGACAGACGACGGCCGGGTCGCGGCGCATCTCCCGCGCGATGCCCTCGGCGACCGCCTCGCGGTAGGTGATGACGTCACGGTCCGTGCTCACGTCCGCCATGCCGCACCTCCGTCCGCCCATACGTCGGTCAGCGCCTCGCCCGGATCGGGCGGCGGCGCGTTCTTGGCCGCTTCGACGGCTCTCTCCACGACGTCGCGGGCGCGCTCGTCGGCCGCGGTGACCGTCGCCTCGTCCACCCCCAGCTCGACGAGGCGTCCGCGGGCGAGGTCCAACGGGTCGTGCTTGAGCCAGCGTTCGACCTCCTCGGCCGGGCGGTACGTGGCCGGGTCGGCGCGGCTGTGCCCGAAGTGGCGGTAGGTCTCGGCCTCCAGCAGAGCGGGCCCGTCTCCCGCCCGGGCCCGCTCTGCGAGGCGGGCCACCGCCTCCTGCACGGCGAGGACGTCGTTGCCGTCGACGACCTCGCCGGGGATGCCGTACGCGGGCGCCCGGTCGGCCGCCGGGCGGGCGACGGCCGTGACGTCGGCGATCGGCGTGTACTCCATGTACAGGTTGTTCTCGCAGACGAACAGCACCGGCAGCTTCCATACGGCGGCCAGGTTGAGCGCCTCGTGGAAGGCGCCGATGTTGGTGGCTCCGTCGCCGAAGAAGGCGACCGCGAGCTGCCCGGTACCGCGCAGCCGTGCCGACCAGGCGGCGCCGACCGCCATCGGCAGGTGGGCGCCGACGATGGCGTACGAGCCGAGCATGAACGCGTCCGCCTTGGTGAGGTGCATGGAGCCGCCCTTGGCCCTGCACAATCCCGTAGCCCTTTGCATGAGTTCGGCGAGGCACTCCTCGGGGGTGGCCCCGCGGGCCATCGCGTGGTGGTGGCCGCGGTAGGTGGCGAAGACGTAGTCGTCGGGGCGCAGGGCGGCGCTCGCGCCGACGGCGATCGCCTCGTGCCCGGCGGCGAGGTGGGTGGTGCCCTTGACCAGGCCGGACAGGAACAGGTCGTGGGCGGCCTTCTCCGTACGGCGGATGACGGCCATCTGCTCGTAGAGAGTGAGGAGTTCTGCGCGGTCGGCCATCAAGTACCCCCGCTGGCACGGGTGTTGAGGTGGGACTGTGCCTCACGCCGGGTGTTGAGCTCGCCGCCGACCGTCCAGTACTTGCGGCCCGCGACCAGCAGTTCCTCGGCCGGGAACTTGGTGATGACCTCGCAGCCGTCGGCGGTGACGACCAGCTCCTCCTCGATCCGGGCCGCGGACCAGCCGTCGGCGGCCGGCCAGTAGGTCTCCAGGGCGAACACCATGCCCTCTTCGAGGACTTCGGGGTGGTCCAGGGAGACCAGGCGGCTGAAGATGGGCTTCTCCCAGATCGACAGGCCCACCCCGTGGCCGTACTGCAGGGCGAAGGCGGCGGTCTCGTCGGCGAAGCCGAACTCCTCGGCACGCGGCCACACCTGGACGATGTCGGCGGTGGTGGCGCCGGGCCGGACCAGGGCGATGGCCTCGTCCATGTACTCGCGGCAGCGGACGTAGGCGTCGCGTTGGGCGCGGGAGGCGCTGCCGACGGCGAAGGTGCGGTAGTAGCAGGTGCGGTAGCCGAGGTGGCTGTGCAGGATGTCGAAGAAGGCGGGGTCGCCGGGGCGGATCAGGCGGTCGCTGTAGACGTGCGGGTGGGGTGAACAGCGTTCGCCGGAGATGGCGTTGACGCCTTCGACGTACTCGCTGCCGAGGTCGTAGAGGACCTTGCTGACCAGGCCGACGCACTCGTTCTCGCGCACGCCGGGGCGCAGGTGGCCGTACAGCTCCTCGTAGGCCGCGTCGACCATCGCGCAGGCCTGGGTGAGCAGGGAGATCTCGTCGCGGGTCTTGGTGCGGCGGGCCTCCAGGAAGACCTGCTGGCCGTCGACGACGTCTATGCCCTCGGCGCGCAGGGCGGCGAGGACCGGCATTTCGGCGACGTCGATGCCGAGGGGCTCGTTCGCGAGGCCGTGCTCGCGCAGCTCGGTGGCGATCTTGGCGGCGACGTCCTCGGCGATGCCCGCCTGCGGGTGGAAGGCGCCGCGGAGGGTGGAGATGCCGGCGCGGGCGCCGGTGGGCGGACCCTCCTTGCCGTCGCTGTAGTCCAGCCACGGGTTGTAGAGCTGGTGGTGGCGGGCCGCGGAGCCGAAGTCCCAGACCACCGGTTCGCCGCCGCGCACCAGCAGGGCGAAGCGGATCAGCTTGTCCATCGCCCAGGTGCCGATGTGCGTGGCGGTCATGTAGCGGATGTTCGCGAAGTCGAAGCTGAGCACCGCGCCCAGCGAGGAGCGGTTCAGGGTCTCGTTGAGCCGGGCCAGACGCTGCTTGCGCAGCCGGTCCAGGTCGATGCGCTCTTCCCAGTCGACGGCGTTGGGTCCATATGTGCGGATCGCCATGGCGACCACCCCCACTCCGGAGTGAACGACCATGCCGGGCAGGTGTCAAGTACTACTGAACATGCTGGCTGAACACGAACCAGACCCCGACGGCCGGTTCAGCTCCATCATTGCGGTAGCGGTGCGGGGTCGTCGACTCGAAGCAGACGGCGTCGCCGGGGCGGAGGGTGTACTCGTCGAAGCCGAGGGTGAGGACCAGCTCGCCCGAGGTCAGATAGCCGTACTCGGTGCCGGTGTGCCGCATCAGGCCGCCGGAGCTGGACGAGGAGCCGCCGGGCCGGTAGGTCACCAGCAGGAAGTCCACGTCGGTGCCCGGAACATGCCCGAGCCGCTCCCACACGACCCCCGAGTCCAGCTCCAGCAGCTCCCGCTCTCCCGGTGTGACCAGCGGTCCGATGCGCCGGCCGGGGTCGGCGGCGAAGGCCGCGAGGGCGTGCAGGACGGTGGCGGGGGCGGCGGCCGCGGCCACGACCGGCGAAGCGGCGGCCTCCTCCTCGTAGCCGTCGAAGAGGGACTCCACGGAGATCGACAGTGCGGTGGTGATCGCGTACAGCGTGCTCACCGACGGCTGACTCTTGCCGGTCTCGATCTGGGAGACCAGGCTCGCGGAGACGCCGATCTCCCGGGCGAGGGCGCGCAGGCTCACGCCTTTGGCCAGGCGTGCCTGCCGGATGCGGGTGCCGACGGGCGGCACGGGGGCAGGAGCCACGCCTACTCCCCCTCTCGCCTCTCGGGCGGCTGTGTACAGCACCATTGAACAGCCGGGGTCGGCCGCAGCGCCAGAGCCTCGGGCGAGGACCGTTCCGTACGTCAGCGCACGCCCGCCCAAGCGGGCCGGATGACATCCCCTGCGGGTTCGGCCGCGCCCTGGGGCGCGGGCTGTGTCGATATGCGGCTCCGCCGCGTGGGCACGACCGGCAGACGATCGACAGCACATGGCCGCACCTCCTGCTGAGCGCTCAGAAGACAGCCCGCACCTCCCACCCCACCCCGGCCCGCGGCCCCGCGTACAGGTCTCCGCCGAGTGCGGTCACCCGCTCCTTGAGGCCGATCAGGCCGAAGCCGCCGCCGTGGGCCGCGGCGGGGAGTTGGGTGCCGCCGCGGCCGTCGTCCGTGACCGAGACGCAGAGGTGGCCGGCGTCGTAGCGCACCTGGACGGTGACCTCGGCGGCGTAGGCCGCGTGGCGCCGCACGTTCGTCAGTGCCTTCTGGACGACCCGGAAGGCTGCCGCCTGCACCTCGTACGGGAGGTCGTCGGGGACCGCGGGGTCGTGGTGCAGGGTGGCCTTCTGGATGGGGCTGAAGAAGCCTTCCGTCAGACCGGCGATGCCCGCCAGGTCGCCCACCGGGCGGCGGTCGGCCTCCTCCCCGGTGTCGCGCAGCACGCCGACCGTGCGCCGCATCGAGGCGAGCGCCTCGGTCGCGGCGCGTTCGATGCCGGCCAGGACGGGGTCCAGTTCCCGCGGCCGGGTGTCCGCCATCATGCGGGCCACCTGGGTCTGCACCAGGATGCCGGTCACGTGGTGGGCGACGAAGTCGTGCAGGTCGGCGGCGATCGCCACCCGCTCCTCGCGACGCGTGTCGGCCACGGCGACGGTACGGCGGTAGTCGAGCGAGCGAAGGTAGGCGGCGAGCCCCGCGACCAGACCGGCGAGGGCAAGGCCCACCACCATGAAGCCGAGCGCTTCGCCGCCCTCCGTGCCGCTCAGGGAATGGGAGTAGCGGACCGGTGTGGCCAGCAGGGCGACCAGGTCCAGCAGGCCGCAGGCCACCGCCCAGCGCGGCGGGCCGTCCCGTACGGCGATGAACAGCAGGCACAGCAGGATCGCCGTCTCACCCGGGCCGAACAGGTCCGCCCGGACGGACACCAGGGCGCCCACCGTGTAGAGCGCGGACAGCAGCGCGGGCACGGCGGCTCGCAATTGGGCTTCTTCCTGGACGCCCAGCCGGACATCACCGTGGTCGCCGAGGCGGCCGACGGCGAGGAGGCCGTGGCGCTGGCCCGCCGGGTGCGGCCGGACGTGTGCCTGCTGGACATCCGGATGCCGAAGCTGGACGGCCTGGAGGCGACCCGGCTGCTGGCGGGGCCGGACGTCGCCGACCCGATGCGGGTGGTCGTGGTCACCACCTTCGACCTCGACGAGTACGTGTACGGGGCGCTGCGCGGCGGCGCCTGCGGGTTCCTGCTCAAGGACTGCGGGCCGACGCTGCTGGCGTAGGCGGTGCGCGCCGCGGCGGCGGGTGACTCACTGGTCTCCCCGTCGGTCACGGTCCGTCTGCTCAAGCACGTCACCGCCGACCCGAAGACGGAAGTACCCGCGCGGACCGCACCGCCGGTCGAGTTCCTCACCGACCGCGAGCTGGGCGTCGTCCGCCTGGTCGCCCTCGGCCGCACCAACGCCGAGATCGCCGCCGAGCTGTATGTCTCCCTCTCCACGGTCAAGACCCACCTCACCAGCGTCCAGCTCAAGCTGGACGCCCGGAACCGGGTCGAGATCGCGGCCTGGGCGTGGCAGAACGGGTATGCGCAGCCAACCGCCTAGAGGTTCAGCACCCGCGCCACGGTGCGCAGCACTCCGTCGTCGTTGTTGGACGGGGCCAGGTGTCGGGCCCGTGCGATGACGTCCGGGTGGGCATTGGCCATGGCGAAGGACCACTCGGCTGCGTCGAGCATCTCCAGGTCGTTGAGGTAGTCGCCGAAGACCATGGTCTGCGCGGGTGTGATGCCCAGTTCGCACTGGAGGCGGCGCAGGGCGGCGCCCTTGTTGGCGGTGCGGTTCATGACGTCGACCCAGTGCTCGCCGGAGACGACGACCTGGTGGGTGGCGGTGAAGGACTGAAGCGCGGGCGCGGTGGTGTGCGCGGCGGAGCCGAAGTCGAAGAGGGCGACCTTGATGACGTCGTCGTCGAGCGCGGTGGCATCCTCGACGATGCGGTGCTCGACGTAGTACTTGCGCACCTCTGCCAGGAACGCCTCGTCGCTGCGCTCGACGTAGGCGGAGCGCTTGCCGCAGACGACGGCACCCACGTCCACGCCTTCGGCGACCAGCCGCCGTACGGCCTGCACGACGCGGGCCGCGACACCGGGCTCCAGCGGGTCCGAGCTGAGCTCCACGCCGTCGCGCACCACGTACGTGCCGTTCTCCGCGATGAACACCATGCCCTCGGCGACCTCGGCGAACTCCCGTGCCAGCGTGGCGTACTGCCGTCCGCTCGCCGGGCTGAACAGCACTCCGCGGCGGCGCAGTTCGGCCAGCGTCTCCCACAGACCGGGCGGGATCCGCTTGGCGTCGTCCAGCAGCGTGCCGTCCATGTCGGTGACGACGAGGCGTATGTCGGCGGGGACGGTGGGCGGGCCGGAGGCGGTGAGGAGGGGCGAGGCGGCGGAGGACATGACCTGCTTCCGGTGGGGCGCGACGAGGCGCCGGCTGGCTTACGGCGGTCCCGTCACCCTACGCGAGCTGCGCGGACGCTCAGCTTCCGGACCGGATCAGGCCCGCCAGGTAGCGCCACAACGACGAGCGCCGCTTGGCGGCCTGGTCCGGTACGGCGGGTGCATCCGGTACGTCCGCCGCGGGCGCCGGCGCGAGAGGCAGCGGCGGCCCGGACAGTTCGTAGCGCACCGGCAACGAGCGCAGTCCCCGCATGAACGGCGAGGAACGCCACGGCAGTTGGTCGACGGGGAGGGCGAGCTCCAGGTGCCCGAACCGTTCGAAAACACGGCTGACGCCCGCTGCCGCGATCGTCGAGGCCAGCTCGCGGGCCGGGCACTGGCGGGGGCCCGCGCCCCACGACAGGTGCGCGCGACTGCTGATGCCGGCGCCGGGTGTCATCTGGCCGGCGAAGAGGGGGTCGGCGTGCGCGGCGGCGGAGGAGACCCACACGGGGTCGCCGGTGCGGATGGTGTAGTTGCCGAGCCGGGTGTCCGCGGCGGCGAACCTCGGCACGAAGTTGACCAGCGGCGGCTTGCGCATGACCACCCGGTTCATGGTCTCGCGCACCATGCCCGCGGACAGGGTGGTGCGCACCCCGCCCTCGTTGTCTCCTGCTATCACCTCGACGACCGTGTTGGAGATGAGGATGCCGACGTGGTCGGAGGTCATGCCGAGCAGCATGAACAGCTCGCGGGCCAGCGCGTCGACGGACAGGTCCGGGTGGGCGGCCAGCAGTTGGGAGGGGAAGTCGTCGCCCGGCTTCTCGATCTTGGCGGCGGCGAGTTCGGTGAGCGTGACCAGCAGGCGGGCGAGGGCGGATTCGGCGTCCGGGCCGGCGTCCAGCACCCGCCACATGTCCATCAGGGCGTCGTCGCCCTGCGAGCCGGGGAAGCCGAGCAGATGGCTCGCCGCCATCAGCGGGAGTGGGCGGGAGAACTGCGCCGAGAGGTCGGCCATGCCCGTGGCGCCCCCCTGGGCGAGCAGGCTGATCAGCTCGTCGGCGTAGCCGGTGACGGCCGCCTTGAGCCGTTTGGCCTGCGGGTTGCGGGGGTCCTGGAAGGGACGGAGGGCGGTGTCCCAGGCGCCGCGCAGCGTGCGGTGGCCGGGGCCGCCCTGGATCAGTACGTGGTTGACCTCGAGGGAGGGGCCGAGCGGCCAGTCGGCGGGCAGCCGGCCTTCCGTGCGGGCCCGCCAGTTCTCCAGGCCTTTGGGCCAGCCGGCGTCGTCCTGGAGCACCTGCAGCGACTCGCGGTAGCCGAGCACGAGCCAGGAGGGCACGCCCAGCAGGTCGACCGGCGCGACCGGGCCGTGGCGCTCCCGCAGCCGCTCGTAGACGAGCGCGGGGCGGGTCTCGTAGTCCCGGGTCAGCAGGGGTTCCGGAGCCAGGTCCTCCAGCGGTGTGCCGGCCCGCTCCACGCTGTCCTCGTCGACCAAGTGGAACTCCATGCTTCCGCCGCCCCCTTCGACACCGCCCGAAAACAGTTCGCGGCGTGCGGGTACCCGCGAACCCGGAGGGACCGTACCTCAGGTGTCACAGAAGTCACACGGCAGGGTACTCACGGGTAGCAAGGAGCGCTCCGCCCTCAGTTCCGCTCGCCGCTCCCGGCCACCATCCGCTCCAGCCGGTCGAAGCGTTCATGCAGGGCACGGGCGGTCTTCTCGCCCAACTCCTGGGCGTGCAGGGCGAGATGGTGGCGGCGTTTCTGCTCCCGTCCGACGAACCAGGTGGCGAGGGCCGCGGTGACCATGCCGTATGTGGTGATCCCGACGACCATCACGACGGTGCCGATGACGCGGCCGGCGAGGGTCACCGGGTAGAAGTCGCCGTACCCGACGGTGGTGGCCGTCTCGATCGACCACCACAGGGCCTGCGGGTACGTCCGCAGATTGGCGCGCGGTGCGTCGTGTTCGGCGGCGACGACGGCCGACGAGCCGATGAGCATCACCACGCCCAGTACGGCCGTCGCCCCGCCCGCCGCTTTCAGGTGCAGGGAGCGGCCCTGCCGGCCGAGCAGCAACGCGACCGCCCTGGCGAGGAATCCGGGCAGCATGGTCACTCCTCGGTATGCGTCGGCATGGGGTCAGTGTCGCCGCGGGCGGGCGTGCGGGCATGCCGGACGGGGCGTTCGAGTTGCCGTGCGAGGTGGGGCGTTGTGCGCTGAAGGCATGTACTTCTCCGCACCGGGCAACGGACCGGGTCCATGACGGCGGATCCCCCCTCGGTGCCGGAAACCTACGGCTTCGACTGCACCCACTGCGGTCACACCTGGAAGGCCGACTTCCAGCTCATGTTCTTCACCGACCCGCTGGATCCCTCGGGCCTGACCACCCAGGAGTACGTCGACGAGGCGGGCCGGGCCATGCGGTCGCCGCTCGCGGACGCGGTCTGTCCCGAGTGCGGCGGGCGCAGGGTGCGCGTGCACGCGGAGCGGGAAACGCCCTGACGGCCCGCTCACCCGAACGGGCCGTCGTGCCTGGTGGGGAAGTAGGGCCGGTGGTGCGCTGAACGGAGGTCCCCCAGCTGCTCCGGAGGCATCCGCGATGATCCCTCGCCCGTCCCCTCTCGTCCGTGCGCTCGCCTCGGCCATGGCGGTGAGCACCCTGCTGGCCATCGCGTCCTGCTCGGGCGAAGGTGACGCTTCCCAGGCCTCCGACGCCACCGCCACCCCGCTCGCCGCCCGCACATCGGCCCCGGCCCCCACCCGTACGTCGGCCCCGCCCCGCCTGACCCAGGCCGGAGCACAGGCCGCGCTCATCACCGAGGACGACCTGGAAGGCGACTGGAACCAGGTCAAGGGCGCCGCCGCCTGGGGCGACACCCTGCTCATCGGGAAGGTCGACGTCGCCCAGTTCCTGACCTCGAAGGCGAACGCCGCCGACTGTCAGCGGCTTCTCGACGCGCTCTACGACGACGACCTGCTGGGCAAGCCGAGCGGCGCGTCCGCGCTGACCGGCTTCGAGCAGGGCGACTCGCGCCTCCTGTACCAGGTCGCCGCCCACAACCCCGTCCGGCTCAGCGCCTCGCTGGCCTGGCTGAAGACCCTGCCGGTCAAGTGCGACCAGTTCACCGCGACCGACGCCAAGGGCGGCAAGCGGACGGTCCAGGTGACCACCGCCTCGGTGCCCAAGCAGGGCGACGCCCGGCAGGGCCTGCACGTGACGGTGCAGGGCACCACGAACGGCGAACCCGCCACCCTCACCCTCGACGTGGCCGCCGTGCGCGTGGGCAACGACGCGATCACCGTCACCGCCGGCGGCCTGGCCGGGGGCGCGCACCCCTCACTGGAGCTGGCGGTGCGCACGGGCGCCCAGCGGCTCAAGGACGTCCAGAGCGGCAAGACGCCCGCCGCCGGTCCCGGCCGCACCGGCTGACGGCCGGTCAACCGGCCCGTTCCGCACACCTGATCGGCCGATTCCCGGGACAGCGTGATCAACGGGCGGCACAATGGCGGCGACGGCCACAGGTGTTGAGAAGGAGCACAGTTGTGAGTGAGAGCCACACCCCGGGCGGGTCGGCGAGGCTGAACACCGGTGTGGCGCACAACGCGCGCGTGTGGAACTACTGGATCGGCGGCAAGGACAACTACGAGGTCGACCAGCAGGTCGGCGAGCACGTCGCCGGGATGTTCCCGATCATCCGGGAGATCGCCCGCGCGGACCGCTGGTTCCTGGGCCGTGCGGTGCGGTTCCTGGCCGAGGAGCGCGGGGTGCGGCAGTTCCTGGACATCGGCACCGGGCTGCCGACCGCGGACAACACCCACCAGATCGCCCAGCGGATCGCCCCCGACGCCCGCATCGTCTACGTCGACAACGATCCGATCGTGCTGGCCCACGCCCGCACCCTGCTGACGGGCACCCACCAGGGCGTCACCGACTACATCGACGCCGACGTCCACGACCCCGACGCCATCCTCGAACGCGCCTCCCGCACCCTCGACTTCGGCCGGCCGGTCGCGGTGATGATGCTGGGCATCCTCAACTTCGTGCTGGACACGGAGAAGGCGCACGAGATCGTACGGAAGGTCGTCGCCGCGGTGCCCTCCGGCAGCTTCCTGGTCCTCACCCACCCCACCTTCGACGACGACCTGGGCGGCGCGGGCCAGATCCCGGCCATGAAGTTCTGGAACGAGAACGCCACCCCGCCGATCACCGCCCGCAGCGGCGCGGACATCGCCGCCTTCTTCGACGGGCTGGACCTCCTCGAGCCCGGCCTGGTGTCCTGCTCGCAGTGGCGCGCCGAGCCCGGATCGCCCGCCGTGGTACCGCAGTTCGGCGCGGTGGCCGTGAAACCCTGACGGAGCAGCCCTGACGGACGTGCCGAGCGTGGAGGACGTATGACGACCTTTGCCGATCCCGTCCCCGGCGGGCGCCCGGGTGACGTCGAGCGGGCCACCGCGCTCACCGAAGAACTGTCCGGGCGGGGCGTGCACGGCATCGTCCTGGCCTATGTCGACACAGCGGGCGTAGGCCGGGTGAAGACGATCCCGACAGCCCGCCTCGCCTCGGCGGTGGCCTGGGGCGTCGGCATGTCACCGGTGTTCGACACGTTCCTGGCGAACGACTCCATCGTCTCCACCGACGTCCTGGGCTCCCCGGACGGCGATCTGCGCCTCTACCCCGACCTCGGCCGACTCGTCGTCCTGGCCGGGCAACCCGGCTGGGCCTGGGCTCCGGTCGACCGGATCACGCAGGAGGGCGAACCACATCCGGGCTGCAGCCGCACGATCCTGCGCCGCATGGTCTCCGCGGCCGCCGAACGGCACGGCCTCACCTTCAAGGCAGGCATCGAGATCGAATGGGCCGTCGGGCAGGGTCCGGCGGAGGGCGGCGACTTCGTGCCCGCGACCTCGGGACCCGCGTACAGCGCCACGCGCCAGGTCGAACTGAGCGACTACACCGCCGACCTGCTGGCCGCGTTCGCCGCGCAGGGCGTGGACGTCGAACAGATCCATCCCGAGTACGCGGCCGGGCAGTTCGAGATCTCGGTGGGCGCGCTCGACCCGGTGGCGGCAGCCGACCGGAGCGTGCTGGTACGGCAGACCATCCGGGCGGTGGCCCGGCGCCACGGGCTGGTGGTGTCCTTCGCCCCTGCGGTCTTCGCGCAGGGCGTCGGCAACGGCGGCCACATCCACCTCTCCGTCTGGCGCGACGGCGTCAACCTGCACTCCGGGGGCGAGGGCCGCTACGGCATGACCGCCGCCGCGGAGTCCTTCGCGGCCGGGGTGCTCGCCCGCCTCCCGGCCCTCACGGCCGTGACCGCCCCCAGCCCGGCGAGTTATCTGCGCCTCAAACCCTCCCAGTGGGCCGGGGTGTTCACCGCGTGGGGCCGCGAGACCCGCGAGGCGGCGGTGCGGGTCGTCACGGGCACGGCGGGCCTGCGCGACCAGGCCGCGAACCTGGAGGTCAAACCGGTCGACCTGGCCGCCAACCCCTACCTCGCCCTCACCTGCCTCCTCGCAGCCGGACTGGAGGGCCTGACCTCGTCCACGCCCCTGCCCGAGGAGATCACCGGCGATCCGGCCGGCCTGGACCCCGCGGACGCGGCGGCCCGGGGCGTGCGCCGTCTGCCGACCTCGCTCGCCGAAGCGGTCGAGGAGTTCCGCAAGGACGAACGGCTGCGGGCCGCGCTCGGCCCGGTCCTCGCGGACGCCGTGATCGCCGTACGACAAGGGGAGATCGCGGCGGCGCACGGGCTGGACGAGGAGCGGGTGGCGGCGGCGTACCGCTGGAAGTACTGACCATGGGCGGCCCGGTCGAGGAGGCGCTGGACGCACTGGAGTTGGTGGACCACCACTGCCACGGAGTCGTCACCGCCGACCTGATCCGGGAGGACTTCGAGGACCTGATCACCGAAGGCGCGGCCTGGCCCGGCATCTCCCCCTTCGACTCTCCCGTCGGCGTGGCGATCCGCCGCCACTGCGCCCCGCTGCTGGACCTGCCGCACCATGCACCGCCCGATGAATACCTGGCCCGGCGGGCCGAGTTGGGCACACACGAGGTGCATCGCCGCTTCCTCACCGCCGCGCGGACAAGCACCTTCTGCGTGGACACCGGCTACGCCCCGCAGCGTCTCACCACGCCCGCGGAACTGGCCGGGACCGCGGGCGGGACGGCGTACGAGGTCGTACGGCTGGAGGGTGTCGCCGAGGCGGTGGCGGCGCAGGGCGTCGAGCCCGACGACTACGGCGACGCCTTCCGGGCGGCCGCGCTGGAGGCCGTACAGCGGCCGGGCGTGGTGGCGGTGAAGTCCGTGGCCGCGTACCGCACCGGCTTCGACCTGGACCCTGCCCGCCCCTCCGACGCAGAGGTCACCGAGGCGGCCCGGCACTGGCCGGCGCGCGGCGGACGGCTGGACGATCCGGTCCTCGTACGGCACCTGCTGTGGACCGCGGTCGACCTCGGCCTCCCCCTCCAACTCCACACCGGCTTCGGCGACAACGACATCCGTCTGCACCGCGTCGACCCCACCCACCTCACCGACTGGCTGCACCTGACCGCCGGCACCATCCCGGTGCTGCTTCTGCACTGCTGGCCGTACCAGCGCCAGGCCGCCTACCTCGCCGCCGTGTTCGAGCACGTGTACCTGGACGTGGGCCTCACCCTCCACTACGTCGGCCCGGCGCGCGCCAGGGCGGTCCTGGAGGAGGCGATGGAAATCACGCCGTTCCGCAAGCTGCTGTACAGCTCCGACGCGTACGGTGTGGCCGAGTTCTACTGTCTGGGCGCGCTCGCCTTCCGCCGTGGTCTGGCCGGTCTGCTGCAGGACCGGGTGGATGCCGACGAACTGGGTCTGCCCGACGCGCTGCGGTTCGCCGAGTGGGCGGGAGCACACAATGCCAGCCGGGTCTACGGCCTTTCCGGCCCCTCCTGAAAGTATGATCAAGCAATGTCTGACATGACCGATACCACGCCGGGCTGGCTCAGCCCCGACGACCTCGAGCTGGCACGCGCCCGTATGCCGATCCTGTACGTCGAGGCCGTGCCCGTGCGCGTCGACGACAGCGGCGAAGTCACCAGCGTCGGCCTGTTGCTGCGCATCGGCCCGGACGGGACGGTCAGCCGGACCCTGGTCTCCGGTCGCGTCCTGCACCACGAGCGGGTCCGTGACGCCCTGCTGCGCCACCTGGAGAAGGACCTCGGCCCGGTGGCGCTGCCCCGGATCCCGGCCTCGCTGCAGCCCTTCACGGTCGCGGAGTACTTCCCGACGCTGGGTGTCACGCCGTACCACGACCCGCGCCAGCACGCGGTGTCCCTGGCCTACGTCGTCCCGGTCACCGGCGACTGCCGGCCCCGGCAGGACGCCCTGGACCTGGTGTGGTTCAGCCCGCAGGAGGCCGTCTCGGAAGCGGTGCAGAGCGAGATGCCGGGCGGGCACGGGGTGCTGCTCAGGCAGGCGCTGGCCCACGTCGGCTGCTCTGTCTGAGCATCGCGCTGAAGGGTGTGACGGGGCGCTCCACGCGCTCCCCGTCCACGGTGATGTCGGCCACCTCGTTGTAGAACGCGAGGAGTCCCGTGATCGTGCCCACGGCGGGCAGCGGGTCCGGGTAGCTCCAGACGACGTTCGGGGGCACGTCGGCCTCGCCCCGCACCGACCAGTACTGTGCCGTGCCCTTGTAGGGGCAGCCGGTGTGGTGCCCGGTGGGGTCGAGGAGGTCGAGGCGGACGTCCTCGCGCGGAATGTAGTAGCGGGTCGGCAGGCCGGTCTCGAAGAGCAGCACGGGCCGGTGGGTGTCGGCGACGAGCATGCCGCCGACCGAGACCTGGACATGCCGGCTGCTCGGGATGGCATCCACCCGCTTGTGCGGGTCACGGGGGTGGATGAAGATCTCTTCCTCCTCCTCGTACCAGTGGTCCAGGCCCCTGCCGCTGCGCCGGAACCACTCGAAGGCGATGTACTCGGCCAGGTCGGCGGCCGGGAAGGTCCAGGCGGCGTTCTCCAGCAGCTCGCCGTCGACCTCGAGGTCGTAGAAGATCCTGGATCCGGTGTGGGCGCCCGTCCGCGGGTTCTTCGCAGGGCGCAGGAGGTCCTCGCGTACGTCCGCGCGCGGGAAGGCGTACTGCGGTACGGGCAGCGAGGGCTCCCAGACGAGGACGGGATGCCGGCTGTCGACGACGGTGACCTCACCCTTGCGGCCGCGCACCCAGCGTTCACTGGGCTCCCACAGGAGGCCTTCGGGGGTGGTGCGCAGGGAACGTTCGGTGGGGAGTGCACTCATGGACCGCTCTCCTTCGGCTCGTTCTGGAGCAGAACCAGCTTCGCCGCATCGGTGCCGGGAAGCGAGGACAGGGTCGGTCGGGCGCGGGAGCGGCGGGAGAACTTGCACGGTTGTCGTCGGGATCGCCGAGTACGGTGCGGCTACACCAACCGCCGCAGCTCGCCGTCGGTGGTCACTTCCGCTCCAGCGCGGCCAGCCGCAGTTCGAGCTGGTCGACCCGGTGTCGTAGCAGGGTGACCTGGGCTTCCAGGCTGACTTCCCGCTCCGCCCGGCGCTGAATGCGCGGGGACGCGGCGGCTCGCTCGATCACCGCGTCCAGCTGGACCAGGCGCTGCGGCCCGTTCGGGCCGTCCACCAGCCGGGACTGGATCTCGCCGTTGCGGTACCAGGACCGCAGGGCCGAGCGGGAAACGCCGGTCTCCGCTTCGGCCTTGGCCAGCGTGACCCAGGGTTTCTCGTCCAGCTGCTCGAACAACTCCAGCTCGTTCTGCCAGCGCGCGAGCCGGTCCTCCCAGTCCGACGGTGTCTCCATCACACCCTCCCTTCGACACGGTGACCCTATCAATAACAGTGCATTGACAGGGTTGAGACCATGAAGACATGACTTTTGAGAGGTTCACAGTGAAAGCCCGCCGGGTGGTCGTCGCGGCCCAGGAGCAGGCGAGGCAGCTCAAGCACAGCCACATCGGCACGGAGCACCTCCTGTTGGGACTGCTCGACGTGCCGGACGGCATGGCGGCGCAGGTGCTGCACCAGCTCGGGTACGACATGGAGACCGCACAGGCCGACATCGCCGCGGTGGTCAAACCCGGCACGAAGGAGCTGAGCGGCCACATCCCGTTCGCGGCGCGGGCGAAGAAGGTGCTGGAACTCGCGCTGCGCGAGGCGCAGCAGCTGCACCACAACGACATCGGCACGGAACACATCCTGCTCGCCCTTGTCAGGGAGGGTGAGGGCGTCGGCGCGAAGGTGCTCGCCGAGCGGATCAATCCGGTCAGCAGGATCCGTGCCACCGTGCTCGCCTCAGTGGAGGGTTCGCAGGACGTCGCCGCCGGACCATGGCCGACCGGCACACCTGCCACCGAGGACACCCTGTCCACCGCCGACGCGCTGGCCGGTGGCGCTCCGGTCGGCAGCCATCACCTGCTCGAGGCGATGCTGCGGGCGGAGAACAGCATGGCGGCCAGGGTGCTGCGCGAACTCGGCGTCGACCCGGACGCCGTCGCCGCCAAGATCGACGAACTGGACCCGGAGACGACCACGGACGCGAACCCGGAGGAAGCCGCCGCGCGCAGGATGGAGATCCGGCTGGTCGACGACGAGGTGCACCTGATCCTGCGCGACCCGGCAACGGTCGCGGCGGCCAAGAAGGTGACCGAGCTGTCCGGCGGCCCGATCCAGGGCGTCGGGCCGGTCGCCGGTCTGTTCGTCCCGTTGTGGCGGTCGGCCAACCAGCTGCTGCAACAGATCCAGCGCACGCTGGAACCGGAGCCCGAAGAAGACGACGGATCCGCCGCGAGCAAGGTCGCCAAGGCCGTGCGCACGGTCCTCGCGCCCCGGCTCCGCCGGTGAACCGGGTGATCGGCGGGCCGGCACCTGCCGGTGGGACAGGCGAGGACGGGAGCTCGGGGAGCGCAACCATCGCGATCGTCGGAGCCGGCTTGGGCGGTCTGGCCCTTGCCCGTGTGCTGCATCTGAACGGCATCGACGCCGTCGTGTACGAGCGTGAATCGTCGCGCGGCGCGCGCGGTCAGGGCGGCATGCTCGACATCCACTCCGGCCAGCGGGCACTGCGCGAGGCCGGTCTGATCGACCAGTTCCACGCGATTGCCCGTGGCGAAGGCCAGGACATGCGTCTTCTCGAGCCGGATGGCACCCTGCTGCTCCAGGAGGACACGCCCGACGACGCCCCGCTCGACCGACCCGAGGTCGACCGTGCCGATCTGCGCAACCTGCTGCTGGACTCCCTCCCCGACCACACGGTGCGCTGGGGGCTCCCGGTCGAATCCGCCGACAACGGGCTGCTGCGCTTCGCCGACGGCAGCAGTGCCACGTACGACCTGCTGGTCGGCGCCGACGGCGCGCAGTCCCGGGTCCGTGCACTGCTCACCGACGCCCGACCGGCGCATACCGGGCAGAACATCGTCGAGCTCGGTATTCCCGACATCGACCGCACCCACCCGGACCTCGCGGCGATGGTCGGGCGCGGCAACTACTGGGTGCTCGGCAACGGACAGTCCCTGTCGGCACAGCGCAACGGCGACGGCCGCGTACGCGTCTACCTCAGCTTCTACAACACCGCCGAGGACTGGTTCGCGACGAGCGGGATCCCGTTCGGCGACCCGGCCGCCGCACGGGAGCGGCTGATCGACCTGTTCACCGGCTGGGACCCACGGTTCACCACGCTCATCGCGGCCTGCGACGACACGGTCCTGCCGCGGTCGATCACCACTCTCCCGGTCGGCCTGACCTGGCCGCCGAGGCCAGACGTCACGCTGCTCGGCGATGCCGCACACCTGATGCCGGCGGTGGGGCAGGGCGCCAACATGGCACTGCTCGACGGCGCCCTCCTGGGCCTCGCACTGGCCGCTCACCCGGACGACTTTCCCGCCGCCGTCAAAGAGTACGAACGCGAGATGTTCGAACGCACCAGTGCCGCCGGCCGGCAGTCCGCGCGGATGCAGCAACTCCTGTCGTCACCGGACGCCGCCCGGAAGCTGCTCGCGTTCTTCCAACCGGGCTGAAGGCAACCGCATATGAGCCACGCCGGGCATGATGAGCCCCATGGACCTTGAGCCGCACCGGGGCGAGTTGGTGGCGTACTGCTATCGGATGGTGGGCTCGTTCCACGAGGCCGAGGATCTGGTGCAGGAGACGATGCTGCGGGCGTGGAAGGCCCGCGAGCGGTACGACGCCTCGCGCGCGTCGGTGCGGACCTGGCTGTACCGGATCGCGACCAACGTCTGTCTGACCGCGCTGGAGGGGCGGGCGCGGCGGCCCCTCCCGTCCGGGCTCGGTGCGCCGAGCGAGGACCCGGGGGCGCCGCTCACGCCGGACTTCGACATCCCGTGGCTGCAGCCGTTCCCCGAGGCCCGGTACGACGTCGAGACCCGGGCCGATCTGCGGCTGGCTCTGGTGGCGGCGATGCAGCTGCTGCCGGCCCGGCAGCGGGCGGTGCTGGTGCTGCGGGAGGTGCTGGAGTTCAGTGCCGCGGAGGTCGCGGAGCAGCTCGGGACGACGGTCGCCGCCGTCAACAGCTCGCTGCAGCGGGCCCGGGCCGCGGTCGCCGAGGCGGGCGATCCGGGCGAGGTCCCCGAACCGGACGACGCCGAGGCGCGGAGGGTCGTCCAGCGGTACGCCCGTGCCTTCGAGGCGGCCGACGTCCCCGCCCTGGTGCGGCTGCTGACCGACGCGGCCGTCCTGGAGATGCCGCCGGTGCCGCTGTGGTACCGGGGCCGCCGCGACTACGGCCTGTTCATGGAGCGGGTCTTCGAGATGCGCGGGACGGGGTGGCTCACACGGCAGCTCACCGCCGGCGGACAGCCCGCTCTCGCCGCCTACGCGCCCACCCAGGACGGCGGGCACCGGCTGCACACGCTGCAGGTGTTCACGGTGGCCGGCGGGCGGGTCGCGCGGAACGTGGTGTTCGCGGACCCGCGCGTCTTCGAGGCGTTCGACCTGCCCGGAGAGATTTCTTCGGACGACTTCGGCCGCGCGCGATGAGTCCGGCCGGTGGCGCCGGTACATACCGGTGACCACCGATCGAGACATCCGAGAGGACATCGCCATGAGCGTCATCGTCATCGCCTTCACCACTTTGGACGGCATCGTCTCCGACCCGGACGGCCGCGCGGGCACACCCGGCGGCGGCTGGATGTTCCGGTACGGCCCCGAGGCGGTGGCCGGGGACAAGTTCCGGCTCGGGCCCACCCTGGACGAGGGGGTCCTGCTGCTGGGCCGCACCACCTGGGAGCTGTTCTCGCAGCTGTGGCCGCATCGCGACGACCCGTTCTCCGCGCGCATGAACGCCGCCCGGAAACTCGTCGCCACCCGCACCCTCACCGACCTGTCCGCCTGGGCGAACTCGCAGATCCTCACGGGCGACCTGGTGGACGCGGTCAAGCAGGAGAAGCGCGACGTGGTCGTCACCGGCAGCCTCAGCATCGTCCGCTCGCTCATGGCCGAGGACCTGATCGACGAATACCGCCTGATCACCTTCCCCACGATCGTCGGCACCGGCGACCGCCTCTTCCCCGCGGACACCCCGCCCGTCCACCTCGAATGCGAGTCGGTGCAGCAGACGGGCCCGGTCGTCCTCACGCGCTACCGGAGGGCCGGGCGATGACAGCACGCTTCCTCGTCCTCCACGAGACTCCTCCCGACCCGGCGGCGTTCGACCGTCACTACCGCGAGGTCCACCTCCCGCTCGCCCGCAAGCTGCCCGGGCTGCGCCGGTACACGCTCGGCCGCGAGGCCACCACCGTGCGCGGGGGCGAACCGTGCCACCTGGTCACCGAGTTGGAGTGGGACACGATGGCAGAGCTGCGCGCCGCGTTCGCCTCCCCCGAGGGCCGCGCCTGCGCCGAGGACTCGGAGCGCCTGCAGGAGCTCGCGCCGGTGCGCAGCATGGTCTTCACCGTGGGCGAGGCCTGACGTCGCCCGTGGTCGTGGAGGTCAGGCAGGGTCCTCCGTCCTGCGCTGGGTGGTGCCGGGGGCGCCGGTGTCGCGGTGCCATTCGACGACCAGTTCGTCCTTGGTACCGAAGCGGACCAGGTGGCGGCCGACGACGTCCTCGAGCAGGCCGAGGTGCTCGGCGTCGCTCTCCACCGAGAGCAGCAGGGCTCCCTCGGTCGCGGTGAGGGAGCCCGTCCCGTTCTGGAAGACCAGGCTGCCCTCCCCCGCCTCCTCGTCCCAACTCGCCTGGCTGCGGCGGCCGAGGTGGGAGGCGAGCTGCTTGGCGTAGCGGTGCGGGCGGTCGGTGCTGACGCGGGCTTCTGAACGGGGCATGGCGGACTCCCGGGTTCGCGGTGGGGCGGCTGGAGTCGATGGTATGGATTCAGCGGTGTTCGGGGTTCTCCGCGTCGAAGCGGCAGCCGGCGTCCCACTCGGAACGCTGGTTGCCGTGGGCGGGGATGCCCTTGGCGCGCTTCAGCATGGCGGCCAGATGCATCAGGTTCCAGGTCATGAACGTGGTGTTGCGGTTGGTGAAGTCGTTCTCCGGGCCGCCCGATCCGGGGTCCAGATACGACGGTCCGGGCCCCGCCGCGCCGATCCAGCCGGCGTCGGCCTGCGGGGGGATCGTGTAGCCCAGGTGCTGGAGGCTGTAGAGGACGTTCATCGCGCAGTGCTTCACGCCGTCCTCGTTGCCGGTGATCAGACAGCCGCCGACCCGGCCGTAATAGGCGTACTGTCCGGCGGGGTTGAGCAGCGACGAACAGCTGTAGAGCCGCTCGATGACCTGCTTGGTGACCGAGCTGTTGTCGCCGAGCCAGATGGGCCCGGCGAGCACCAGGATGTCGGCGGCCATCACCTGCTCGTACAGCGCCGGCCAGTCGTCGGTGGCGAAGCCGTGCTCGGTCATGTCGGGGTAGACGCCGGGGGCGATGTCGTGGTCGACGGCGCGGATCTCGGAGGTGGTGACCCCGCGCGACATCATGATCGCCGCACTCTTGTCGATCAGCCCCTGGGTGTGGCTGACCTGGGGCGACGGCTTGAGCGTGCAGTTGATGAACAGGGCACTGAGGTCGTCGAAGCGATACGCGTCGTCGGTCGGGGGCGATGCGGTCATGAACGCACTCCTTCACACGGGACCGCCGGGCGGGTGCCAGGGCGGGTCCGAGCCGCGGCTCAGCAGCAGCGTCCCGCCCCGGCGGCGATTTGTCCTGCTCTGGCGCGGTCGCGTAAGAGACCCGTCATATCGGCGTACGCCGCGCGTTCGCACTCCCACGCGGGGATCCTGGAGGCATGGGCGTCGACGTGTCCGTGGAACGCGTGCTTCCGCTGCCACCCGAGCGGGTGGCGGCGTACGCCATGGACTGGCGCCACGACGCCGACTGGACGCAGGGCATTCGTACGGCGGAGCTGACCCGGGAGGCGGACGGGGGCGGCTTCGGCGTCGGTGCCGAGGTCACCCGGACGGCCTTCTTCCTCGGCCGGCGCATCGACTACGTGTTGCGCGTGGCCGCGCACGACTTCCCGCGGCTGCTGGACATGGTGTCGGTGGCGGGCCCGATGCCCATGCACGTGACGTACTCCTTCGAGCCGAACCCGGCCGGCACCCTGGCCCGGATCCGCGTCCAGGGCGGCTCGGGCGGCTTCTACCGGCTGGCTGCACCGCTTCTCGCCCGCCAGGTCCGCTCCTCCCTGCGCAAGGACCTCCGCGACCTCGAACGCAGACTCACGCGACGCACGGATTGAGGCTCCTCATGGCGTACGACGAAGGACTCGCCGAACGGATCCGGCAGCATCTGGGGGCCGATCCCGGCGTTGCCGAGAAGCGCATGTTCGGCGGCATCGCCTTCCTGCTGCACGGCAACATGGCCGTCGGCGTGACCGGCGACGACCTGATGGTCCGCGTCGGCCCCGACGCGACGGACGCCGCGCTGGCCCGGCCGGGTGCCCGTCTGTTCGACATGACGGGCCGCCCGATGCGCGGCTGGGTGGTCGTGGACTCGTCCGCCCTCGCCGAGGACGAGACGCTCGGCGAGTGGATCGACGAGGGGTACGCCTTCGCCGCGGGTCTGCCGCCCAAGTGACGGGGAGCGGTCTCAGTGCGCGGCGTCCAGCCGGGCCCTCTGCTCCGCCGTCAGTTCCAGGTCGACCGCGGCCAGGTTCTCGTCCAGTTGGGCGAGCGTCGAGGCACCGGCCAGCGGGATGATCGGGAGGTCTGCGCCCAACTGCCAGGCCAGGACGACCTGGTTGGCGGTGGCGCCGGTCTCGCGGGCGATCTCGTGCAGGACGGTGAGGCGGGCCGGGGTGCCGGGGTGGTCGTAGTCCGAGGGCAGCCTGTCGGGGTGCGTGTAGCTGCCCTTCAGGAGCGGTGAGTACGCGATCAGGGTCAGACCGGGCTCGGTCCGTAGATAGCCGAGCAGGTCGGGGCCCGCCGCGCCGAGGCTGCCGTCGGGGAAGAGGTCCGACGGTACGTCGGTGCGGGGCCGCAGGTAGCTGTGCTCGTACTGGAGGACCTCGTAGCCGGGCAGTCCGGCCGCGGCGGCGATCGTGCGGGCGCGCTCCACCCGCCAGGCGGCCTGGTTGCTGACGCCGAGCAGGCCGACCGTGCCCTCGGCGACCAGCTCTGCGAAGCCCTCGACCGTCTCGCGCTGGGGCACGGTGGGGTCGTCGATGTGGGCGTAGAGCAGGTCGAGCTTGTCGACGCCGAGGCGCTCGCGGCTGCGTTCGGCGGACTCGCGGATCACCTTCGCCGACAGGCCCTCCGCGTTGTCGACGTAGCTGGTGCCGGGGGCCAGCGGGCGGGCGCCGAGCTTGGTCGCGATGAAGATCTCGTCGCCGATGCCGCGGCTGCGCCGCCAGCGGCCGAGGAGTTCCTCGCTCTGGCCGCCCTGGCCGCCGTCGACCCAGAAGGCGTAGTTGTCGGACGTGTCGATGAAGTTGCCGCCGGCCTCGACGTACCGGTCGAGCAGGGCGAGGGACGTCTCCTCGTCCGTCCGCGAGCCGAACAGCATCGCGCCGAGCGCGAGCACGCTCACCTCGCGGCTGGTGTGCGGGTCTGTTCCGATGGTGCGGTACTTCATGCCAAGTCCTCCCGTTCGCGCCCGCGGATTCGGGTACGAACGGGAGTCTTCAGCTTGAAGCGCACACGAAGTCAAGGGGCCCCGCGCGCACTACTTGCTGAACGGGCCCTCCAGGGCCGCCCACTGCAACAGCATGATGGTCTTGGCGTCGTTGATCTCGCCGGTGCGGATCATCTCCAGGGCCCGGTGGAAGGGCAGTTCGACGATCTCGATGTCCTCGCCCTCCTCGTCGAGGCCGCCGCCCTCGTGGGTGCGGGTCGAGGGGCCGTAGGCGGCGGCGTAGAAGCTGACGCGTTCGGTGACCGAGCCGGGGCTCATATAGACGTCGAAGACGTGCTGGACGTCGCCGATGGTGTGGCCGGTCTCCTCCACCACCTCGCGGCGGACGGCGAGTTCGGGGTGCTCGTCATCGTCGTCGAGGAGTCCGCCCGGTGTCTCGACCAGCATCCCGTCGGGGTGTCCGTTGACGTACACCGGGAAGCGGAACTGCCTGGTGAGCAGCACGGTTTCGCGTTCGGCGTCGTAGAGCAGCATGGTGGCGCCGTTGCCGCGGTCGTGCGTCTCGCGCTGCTGTGTGGACCAGGTGCCGTCGGCGTGCCGGAAGTCGAAGGTGGTGGCGCGCTCGACGTACCAGTGGCTGGAGAGCAGTTTCACCTCGCGCACCTTCACGCGGGGGTTGCCGGTCAGGTCGAGTCCGGTGCGGTCCAGGCCGGTGCGGCCGCGGCGGTCCGGGGTGTCGATGCCGGCGGTCATCGGGGACCGCCGGCCGTGCGTGCGTAGGTCATGGTCGCTGTCTACCACGGCAGCCGGTCAGGACAGGGTCAGCACGTGGGAGTGCCAGGGCGGCAGGTCGACGAACAGGCCCGGGGTGAGCAGTTGGTCGCCGTCGCGGTCGTAGGTCTGGTCCGTGAGCAGGTCGGCCAGTCGGCACGGGCGGCCGGCCAGGTCGGGCCAGGGCAGGGGCACTTGTCCCTGGGCCGGGGTGTCGGAGTAGTTGACGATCACGAGGTGGCGGGTGCCGGGGCCGGTCCAGCTCCAGGCGAGCAGGCCCCGGTGGGTGTCGTTGCCCGGCCAGCCGGTGGTGGTGAGGAGGCGCCAGTCGCCGTCGCGCACGGCGGCCGCGGCGGAGAGCAACTGATCGTAGAAGGCGCGGAGTTGCTCGGCGGGCGGTTCCTGTGGACGGCGGGCGAGGAAGACCGGTGGGCGGACCTTGCGGCCCTCGAACTGGCCCTCGTGCCAGAGCGTCGCGCCGGGCAGGGTGGCGACGGTGACGGCTGCGGCGCGCTCCTGCGCGCCCGGGACGGTGGCGGCGGCCCGCGGCTCGTCGTGGTTCTCCAGGAAGCGGACCAGGCCGCGCTGGTAGGTGAGGTCGGCCTGGAGGTGGGTGCGGGTGGATCCGGCGTCCTCGTGGAGGAGGCGGTCGTAGAGCCGCTTGTCGTAGCAGTGGTCGAAGCCCTGTTGCTGCAGGGCCCATTCGAGGTCCCAGTACGCCTCGGCGACGAAGAGGAGGTCGGGGTGGTGTGCGCGGACACGCGGAACGACGTACGGCCAGAAGTCGTCCGCGGGGAGCGGGCCCGCCCGGTCGCCCCAGGTCTTGGCGAAGACGTCGTTCATCAGCAGCATCGCCATGTCGCAGCGCACGCCGTCCGCCTGGTCGCCGATGGAGACGAGGGTGTCGACGGCCGCGGTGCGCAGGTCGTCGCTGAATGCGTTGAGCTGGACGACGTCATGCCAGGGGGCGAAGTAGGGGTCTCGGCCGTTGGCGTAGATGTGTCCGCCGACGTCGAGGAAGGCCTCGGGTGACCGGTCCAGGTCTTCGCGGGTGCCCCGGATCAGGCGCTCGGGGTGCTCGGTGAGCCAGGGGTGGTCGGGGGCCACGTGGTTGGGCACGTAGTCGAGGATCAACCGCATGCCCCGGGCGGCGAGTTGGGCGCGTGCCTCGGCCAGGCCGTCCGGGCCGCCGAGGGAGGCGTCGACGACGTAGTTCCGTACGCAGTAGGCGGAGCCGGCGATGTCCGTCTCGGTCAGGTCGGGCAGCGCCTGGCGGAACGAGGCGAGCAGGGACTCGTCGCGCAGGGCGATCGCGAGGCCTGCCGGGCTGCGTTCCCAGACGCCCATCAGCCAGACGGTGTCGAGGCCGGGCCGGGCGACCTCGTCCCAGATCTCGGCGGGGACGTCGCCCAGGGTGACGCGGCGCCCGTACCGTCCGCTCAGCTCACCCAGCCAGACGAGGGTGTTGATCTCGTAGATGACGGTCATGACAGGGGCTCCTCGTCGCCCGAGCCCGTGAACCGTTCATCCTGATCGTCGCGTTCGCGCACGGAGCGCAGGGACTCCCTGCCGCCGCGGTGCCAGTCGTCGGCGCTGATGGCGTGGAAGAGGGTGGCGGTGGCGGCCACCAGTCCGGTCCAGCCGGTCTGGTGGGAGGCGCCCAGGCCCGCGCCGTTGTCGCCGTGGAAGTACTCGTAGAAGAGGATCAGGTCCTTCCAGTGGGGGTCCTTGGCGAACTTGGGCTGTGCGCCGTGGACCGGGCGGTGGCCGTCCTCGCCCGTCAGGAAGGTGGCGGTGAGCCTGTTCGAGATCTCTCGGGCGACCTCGTAGAGGTTCAGCTGCCGTCCGGAGCCGGTCGGGCACTCCACGGTGAAGCCCGGGCCGTGATAGCCGTGCAGGTTGAGCAGGGCGCGGATGAGGAGGAGGTTCATCGGGAACCAGACGGGGCCGCGCCAGTTGGAGTTGCCGCCGAACATGCCGGAGTCGGACTCGGCGGGCAGATAGCCGACGCCGTACGTCTGGCCGTTGACGTCGAAGTGGTACGGGTGCTCGGCGTGGTAGCGGGAGAGGGACCGGATGCCGTGCGGGCCGAGGAACTCGTCCTCGTCGAGCACGCGGGCGAGGATGCGGCGCAGCCGGTCCTCGCCGAAGAGGGCGAACAGGTAGCGGCCGTTCTCGTCGGCCGTCCCCAGGTCGTGCTGTTGGACGACGGCTTCGACTGCCGGGTGGCGCCGGATGAACTCCTTTGCTCCCTCGACCAGTTCGGGGAAAGTACGGTCGGCGCGTCCGCCAATGACGCTGGTCGCCGCCAGCGGTATCAAACCGACCAGGGACCGCACCTTCAACGGGGTGGCGCTGCCGTCGGGCAGCCGCAGCACGTCGTAGAAGAAGCCGTCCTCCTCGTCCCACAGGCTGGCGTTGTCCTTCCCGATGCGGTTCATGGCGACCGCGATCCAGGCGAAGTGCTCGAAGAGCATCTGCGCCTGCTCGACGTAGACGGGGTTGTCGACGGCGAGTT
The DNA here is from genome assembly GCF_003814765.1 of Streptomyces sp. TLI_185. NCBI lineage: Bacteria > Bacillati > Actinomycetota > Actinomycetes > Kitasatosporales > Streptomycetaceae > Streptomyces > Streptomyces sp. TLI_185. Next base: position 8,755,615 of record NZ_RKRB01000001.1, on the reverse strand, counting down.
CGATGGCGATGTCGAGGAGGTTCTGGCAGTACAGCGCCATCCATGCGGTGCCGTCGGCCTGGTCGATGTGGCCGCCGGTGGGCAGGGGTGCGCTGCGGTCGAAGACGCCGATGTTGTCGAGGCCGAGGAAGCCGCCCTGGAAGACGTTGTTGCCGTCGACGTCCTTGCGGTTGAGCCACCAGGTGAAGTTCTTCGTCAGCTTCTGGAAGGCGTTCTCGAGGAAGGCGCGGTCGGCGTGGCCGGTGCGGTGCTTCTCGAGTTCGTAGACGAACAGGACCGCCCAGGCGTGCACGGGCGGGTTGACGTCGCCGAAGTTCCATTCGTACGCGGGGATCTGGCCGTTGGGGTGGAGGTAGAGCCGGCGCAGGAGGAGCTCCAGCTGCCCCTTGGCGAAGCCGATGTCGACCATGGACAGGGCGAGGGTGTGGAAGGCGAGGTCCCAGGCCGCGAACCAGGGGTACTCCCAGGTGTCCGGCATCGACATGACCTCGTCGTTGACCATGTGGTACCAGGCGCTGTTGCGGATGCCGGGGTCGGCGGCAAGGGGGTCGACGCCGTGCTCGGCGAGCCAGCGCTCGACGTCGAGGTAGTAGTACTGCTTGCTCCACAGCATCCCGGCGAGCGCCTGGCGCACCAGGCGGCGCTCGTCCTCGCCCATGCCGTCGGGGACGACGTCCTCGTAGAAGGCGTCGGCCTCGGTCCTGCGGATGTCCATGGTGGCCGCGAACTCCGCCCAGGGATCGGCGAGTTCTGCGTCCGAGAGCCGCAGCCGGAGGGTCGCGCTGCCACCGGCGGGAACGGTCAGGGTGTGGTGGAAGGCAGCCTTGGTGCCGGTCTGCGCGGGGTTGACGGCGCCGGTCTCGCCGTGGACGACGCAGCGGCCGATGCCGTCCTTGACGTAGGGCGTGCTGTTCGGGCTGTGGAAGATGCGCTGGTTGTTGGTCTCGTTCTCGGTGAACAGGGCGGGGGCGTCGGTCTCGCAGTACAGCCATCGCGGGCCGAGTTCCTCGTGGTCGGCGCGGATGGCGTTCCCGGCCGGGCGCAGGCTCGGGACGGCCGTGCCGCCGGCCCAGGACCAGGTGTGCCGGAACCACAGGGTCGGCAGCAGGTGGAGGATCGCCTCGTCGGGGCCGCGGTTGTGCGCGGTGATCTCGATCAGCAGGTCCTCGGGGCCGGCCTTGGCGTACTCGACGAAGACGTCGAAGTAGCGGTCCTCGTCGAAGATGCCGGTGTCCAGCAGCTCGTACTCGAAGTCGCGGCGGCCGCGGACCTTGTTGGTGTCGACGAGGTCGGCGTAGGGGAACTCGCCCTGCGGATACTTGTACAGGTACTTCATGTACGAGTGGGTGGGCGTGCTGTCGAGATGGAAGTAGTACTCCTTGACGTCCTCGCCGTGATTGCCCTCGGCGTTGGTCAGGCCGAACATCCGCTCCTTGAGGATCGGGTCGCGGCCGTTCCACAGGGCCGGCGCGAAGCACAGCCGCTGCTTGTCGTCGCTGATGCCGGCGATGCCGTCCTCGCCCCAGCGGTAGGCGCGGGAGCGTGCCTGGTCATGGGTGAAGTACGACCAGGCATCGCCGTCGGGGCTGTAGTCCTCCCGCACGGTGCCCCACTGACGCTCGCTGAGGTAGGGGCCCCAGCGGCGCCAGGCCGCCCGGGACGCGTCGGCCTCCGCCAGCCGCTGCCGCTCGGCGCCCACCGTGCCGCTGTCCTCCACCATCGCCGCCTCCTCGCCCAGCCCGGCATTGTTCCCAGACTCGGACGTCCCGGACGGGGCCGCAATGGGTGGGGGGCGGAGGGGGGACTTCCCTATTCGGGGGGCCATCTCCCTGGCCGGCCGAAGTCGGGCAATGCTGCGCACTCCGCCGGATGAGGGAGATGCTGGTGGAGTGAATCGGGTTCAGGAAATCGTGGGGCTGGCCGGCGGTGTGCTGGGCCGAGACGTCATCGGCGCCTACCTGCACGGCTCCTCCGTACTCGGTGGACTCAGGCCGGCCAGCGACGTGGACCTGCTGGTCGTCTCCCGGCGGCGTATGGACGAGCAGGATCGACGGACACTGCTGGGGGGACTGCTCCAGATCTCCGGCTCCCGGAACAAGGCCCGCCCGATCGAGCTCACCGTGGTCGTCCAGTCCGAGGTCCGGCCGTGGCGGTACCCGCCGACCGGCGACTTCCTCTACGGCGAATGGCTGCGCGCCGAGTACGAGGCCGGGGAGGTCCCCCAGCCGGTGCCGATGCCCGATCTGGCCCTGCTGATCGCCATGGCGCTGGCCGGCGACCACCCCCTCACCGGCCCGCGCCCCGCGGAGGTCCTCGACCCGGTTCCGCAGGCCGACCTGGTCCGGGCGAGCGTAGCGGGTATCCCCGGCCTCCTCGACGACCTGGACAGCGACACCCGCAACGTCCTGCTGACCTTCGCCCGCATCTGGACCACGCTCGCCACTGGCCGGATCAAGTCGAAGGACGCCGCTGCCGACTGGGCCCTCGCCCGGCTCCCGCCCGAGCACCGTCCCGCCCTCGAACACGCCAGGCAGCTCTATCTCGACTGCCCCTACTCCGAGGAGAGCTGGAGCGATGCATTGCGGGCGCAGGTGCGGCCGCATGTGGACCGGGTGCTCGCTGAGATCGACCGGCTGCGCACCTGAACCCGGCGGACGTGAGGGCCACGGCCTGAAATCCCAGGGGCCAGCAGGCTGTCCATGCGCTCGTGGGCGCCCCGGAGAGAACCGAGCTGTGCGTACTCGCGGCCGACCTTGGTGCCCGCCGGACGATCCGGGCGCCGTGCCCGGCGGGTACGAAGACCGCCTCGCGTTCGTCGTCCGTGCCGCGGAACAGGGCGGTGACCGGGACGTCGAGACCTGGGGTCCGGCAGCCTGCCGCTACTCCCGGGCCCTGGCCGCGATGATGCGCTCCAGGGCCTTGTCGTCGGAGTTGCCGGATCCCTCTGCGCGGGTGGCGCGCTCGGTCACCGGCGCGTTTCATGTCGTGCGCCCCAAACGGAAGCGGGGATGGGGCTCGGCGCGGCCGGTCGCGAGGTCGGCGGCCATCGCGCCGATGAGCGGGGTGAACTTCGCGCCGTGTCCGGAGCACGGGGAGACGATGACGAAGGGGCCGTGACGGTCGAGGACGAAGTCCTCGTCGGGAGTGGTGGTGTAGAGGCAGGTGGCCTCGGCGACCGGGTCGGGGGCGAGGCCCGGGAGACGGTCGCGGACGAAGCCGCTGACCCGCGTCCGCGACGACGCATCGACGAGGCCGCTGCGGGTGCGGGCGGTGGTGGGCGTGCCGCGGTCGTGTTCGGCGACCTTGAACGTGGGCAGCGGACCGCCGTCGCTTCCCGACGGCAGGCCGTAGAGGTGCAGCGCCCCGTCCCAGATCAGGGTCGGCCACTGCACGGACGGATCCCGCTGCGGGAAGTGGAAGACCTGCTGCTGGGTGACCTCCAACGGCGGTAGCGGCACGGGGAGTTCGAACTCGGGCAGCCAGGCGCCGGCGGCGATCACCACGGTGTCCGCGAGGACCTCGCAGCCGTCGTCGGTGCGCAGAAGGACCCGCTCGCCGCCCTGGAGGTCCATATCCGTGACGCGCGTGCCGATGATCACTTCCGCACCGTGCTCCTTCGCCTGCCGGACGCAGACCGCGACGGTCTGGTCGGCGTCGACGACGCCCGCGTCCGGGTGGTGAAGCACCGGGCCCGTGATGCGGATGTAAGGCCAGCGCTCCGAGGCTTCCTCCGGGCCGAGGAGTTCATGGGACGCCCCGGCCGCGGAGAGGAGCTCGGCGATCGCCTTCGGGTCGCGGTCGTCCCCCATGTCGATGCCACCGGTCGTGCGCAACAAGGGAGTTGAGCTGTCGTTCTCCAGTTCCCGCCATTTCTCGTACGCCTGGCCGGTCAGCTGTACGTAGAAGGGGTCGTCGTACGCCCGCCGGAAGATCCGTGAGCTGCCGTGCGAGCTGCCGTGCCGGTGGCCGATGTCGTACGCCTCGATCAGCGTGACCTCGTGGCCGCGCCGGGCGAGTTCCCAGGCGGTGGCCGCGCCCATCAGCCCGGCACCTACGACGGCGATCACAGCCCCTCCCCGGGGATCCAGTTCGTGCCCGCGAGTGGGACGCGGGCCATGGCGGCGGATTCGATGGTAAGGGCAACCAGGTCCTCGGGCTCGAGATGCAACAGGTGGGCCTTGCCGTAGGCACGGGCGGGGGTCTGGGCCTCCATGGCCATCACACGGAGGTGGTTCGCCAGCCGGTGACCGGCCTCGACGGGATCCGGGCGGGACGGGGAGCTCCTCGTCCTGGGGGAAGATGCCGGCTGGGTCGCGGTCCTGGTAGTCGTCGAAACGCGTTGCCGGAGACGTTGGGCGTCAGCCGCACCCCGATCCGCGAGGCGCTGAAGCAGCTGCAGATCGAGGGGCTGGTGGAGGTGCGGCCCCGGGTCGGCACCTTCGTCGCCGTGCCGTCGCGGCGGGAGATCACCGAGTTGTTCCAGATGAAGGAACTGCCGGAGGGTGCCGCGGCGCGACTGCCGGCCTTCCGGGGCAATGTGCCCGAGGTGGAGCGCCTGGCCGAGAAACATGCACGAGGCCGACGAGGCCGTGCACGAGGGAGATGCTGAGCGGCACGCGCCGCTGGTGCACGAGTGCCACGACCTGCTGGTCACCGGCGCCGACAACACCAAGCTGGAGGCGCACTACCGCACGCTCATGAACCAGCCGACCTACGCCCGCCTGGTCCGGACGTCGCTCTCCCGGCCGGGCCGGCTCAGCGAGTCCGGCCATGAGCGCAACCGCATCCTCGACCTGACCCTGGCCAAGGACGTCCTCGACCTGATCCTGGCCAAGGACGGCGACCGGGCGGAGCGCGGGATGCGCGAGCACGCCGCCGCAGCCACCAGGCCCTCATGGCCGGCATGGACGACCGGCAGCAACAGGGCTGAGCAGTGCGGGGGTCGGGCCTCAGGCGCCCGGCACCGGGAAGAGCATGCAGCTGCTGGTGGCGTGCGCGAGCAGGCGGTCCGCCGAGTCGAAGAGCCGTGCCTCGGCAAGTGCGGTGCGCCGCCCGCCGTTGAGGACGCTTCCGACGGCGCGGACCTTGCCCGTGTCGGCGGTGATCGGGCGCAGGAACTTCACGGTCAGGTCCAGCGAGGTGTAGCCCATGCCCGGCGGCAGGGTGGACTGGACGGCACAGCCGGCCGCCGAGTCGAGCATCGTGGCGTAGATGCCGCCGTGGACGCTGCCGATGGGGTTGTAGTGCTCCTCACCGGGCTCCAGGGAGAACACCGCGCGGCCGTGGTCGACCTCTTCGATCGACATGCCCAGCGTGGCGGCGATCGGCGGCGCGGGCAGCCGACCGGCGAGGATCTCGCGGAGGAAGTGCAGGCCGGAGCCCTGCCCGACGGCGCCCGCCGAGATCGCGGGGTCGTCCCAGTCGTACGTACGAGAGCGTTCCATGCGGCTGCGTTTCCTCCCTGACCCACTGACTATGTTTCTCGAAGCTAGCCCTGCGGTCAGCTGACTGTCAATGTAGAAGCCAGGTGGCTAGCATGGCGGTATGAAGTGGCTCGAGATGAGCACCGAGAACTGCCCGATCCAGCGCAGCCTCAATCTGATCGGCGAGAAGTGGTCGCTGCTGCTCCTGCGCGACGCCTTCAACGGGGTGCGCCGTTTCGACGACTTCCGCCGCCATGTGGGGCTGTCGGAGGCGGTCCTCTCCGACCGCCTGCGCAAGCTGGTCGCGGCCGGGATCCTGCGGACGGTCCCATACCAGGAGCAGGGCAGCCGGACGCGCTACGAGTACCGCCTCACCCCCAAGGGCCGCGATCTGTGGCCGGTCATGGTGGCACTGCGGCAGTGGGGCGAGGAGTACGTCGGGGATCCCGAGGGCCCGGTCCTGGAGATCCGGCACCGCGACTGCGGCGCCCCGGTGCGGGTCGTGGTCGAGTGCCCCGACGAGCACACCGAGCTCTCCCCGAGGGAGGTCACCGTGACGCCGGGGCCGTCCGCGCGGCTGCAGGCCTGAGGGCCTGTCCGGCGGGTCTTGCCGGACAGGCCTGTCTGCCGAGACGGACTCAGCGTTTGAGCGTGAAGGTGAAGTCGCCGGACAGCTTGCCGCTCAGCCGGACTGCCGAGACGAGCTTCCCGTCCGTGATCAGTCGCTCGACCTCGGCCCGCGAGAGACCACAACCGTCAGCGATCAGCCGCACCGGCCGGACAGAAATCCGCGCCGCGAAGCGGACTGATACGTCGATCACCTCGCGGTCCAGGTGATCCGACCCTCCGGTGTCGAGGCGCCAGGCGTCGTCCCAGTCGAGGGCTGTGCGATTACGGCGCTGCAGGACCGGATCCTGGAGCAACTCAGCTGCCAGGTCGGGGTCGTTGGCATGCATCCGGTCCAGCAGCTCCGGTCGTACGGAGCGCACGTTCATCCGCTCCAGAACCGTGAGCTTCGCCGTGTCCCCGCAACCTGTACAGAGCACGAGGAGCCACGCGTCGAGGAGCTTGTGGTGTGCGTTGACACGAAACTTGCCGTTGGCCCGGAAACGCTTGGACGTACACGCGGGGCAACGGCGGAGAACGGTCGGCAGGCAGGTGGGCATGACCACCCAGGTGTTGAGCACAGAAGTACACCGGTTTCAGTGAGAAGTCCGCAGCAAGAAGCAGCGCGGCGCAGATGCGCGACGCGCGACAGATCAGCTCTCGGGGGGTCTCACACGGTGTACAACGGCACGTCCTTGCCTGGGCGACTTGGTTCGGCAGCACGCTAGGGCAGCACAGTGACACTGATCCACTGGTTTTCGACCGCGGACGTCAGGCGCCTTCAGCGACCGCCCGCCGCCAAGCCCCCTCCCCCAGCAGCCGCAGCCCGTTGAGGCCGACGAGAACGGTGGAGCCCTCGTGACCGGCGACGCCCAGTGGCAGCGGCAGCGTGCCCGCGAGGTCCCAGACGACTAGGCCCGCGATGAAGACCCCGGCGATCACCAGGTTCTGCACGACCAGGCGCCGGGCCCGGCGGGAGAGGGCGATCACTGCGGGCACGGTGGCGAGTTCGTCGCGGACGATCACCGCGTCCGCGGTCTCCAGCGCAAGATCGGATCCCGCCCGGCCCATGGCGACACCGGTGTGGGCGGCCGCGAGGGCCGGGGCGTCGTTGACGCCGTCCCCGACGACCAGCGCCTTGCGTCCCGCGCGCTCCAGTTCCGCCACCGCGCTCACCTTGTGCTGCGGCAGCAGTCCCGCCTGGACGTTCTCAATGCCGACCTCGGCGGCCAGGCGCGCGGCCGCGCGAGGGTTGTCGCCGGTCAGCAGGGTCGGGGCGGTTCCGGTGAGGTGCGTGAGGGAGGCGACCGTGGCGGCGGCGTCCGGGCGCAACCGGTCGGCGAGGCCCAGGAGTCCGACGGGCACGCCGTCCACCACGACGAGGACAGCGGTACGGCCGGACTCCTCCAGGTCCGCCGCATGGACCGCGGCGTGCGCCGCCACGGCGTCGGTCGCGCCGCTGAGGAGCCGGGCCGGTGCGCCGACCGTGACCCGCCACCCGTCGACCCTCGCCGTCACTCCCAGGCCGGGCGTCGAGGCGAAGTCCTGCGCGGGTGGCAGGGGAAGCCCCCGCTCGCGCGCCGCCTCCACGACAGCGCGCGCCAACGGATGCTCGCTGGGGTGCTCGGCCGCCGCGGCCAGTGCCAGCAACTCCCGCTCCCCCATGCCGGATCCGGGCAGCGGCCGTACGTCGGCCACCCGCGGCACGCCCTCGGTCAGCGTGCCGGTCTTGTCCAGGGCGACGGTGTCGACCTGGCCGAGCCGCTCCATCACCACCGCCGACTTGACCAGCACGCCGTGCCGTCCGGCGTTGGCGATGGCCGACAGCAGGGGCGGCATGGTGGCCAGGACCACCGCGCACGGCGAGGCCACGATCATGAAGGTCATGGCCCGCAGCAGCGCCCCGGTGAGCTCGGCGCCGAAGGCGAGCGGCACGAGGAAGACGGCGAGGGTCGCCGCCACCATGCCGAGGGAGTAGCGCTGTTCGACCTTCTCGATGAACAGCTGGGTGGGCGCCTTGGTCCCGGACGCCTCCTCGACCATGCGGACGATCCGCGCCAACACCGAGTCGGAGGCGTCGCGTTCGACGCGGACGCGCAGCGCGCCCGTGCCGTTGACGGTCCCCGCGAACACCTCGTCGCCGGGCTCCTTGAGGGCGGGGAGCGGTTCACCTGTGATGGTCGCCTGGTCGACCTCGCTCGCCCCGTCCAGTACACGGCCGTCGGCGCCGACCCGCTCACCGGGCCGTACGAGAATCGTGTCCCCGACCGCCAACTCGTCGACGGATACGGCCCGTTCGGAGCCGTCCGGGGCGATCCGGGTCGCCGTGATCGGCGCCAGGTCCAGCAGGCCGCGCACCGAGTCGGCGGTCCGGGCCGTGGCCAGTGCCTCCAGTGCGCCCGAGGTCGCGAAGATGACGATCAGCAGGGCACCGTCCATGACCTGCCCGATCGCGGCCGCGCCGAGTGCGGCGACGACCATCAGCAGGTCGACGTCGAGGGTCTTGTCGCGGAGCGCCTTGAGCCCTTCGCAGCCCGGCTCCCACCCTCCGGTGACGTACGCCGCCGCGTACAGCGGCCCCCAGGTCCAGGCCGGCGCGCCTGTCAGCTGCAGCGGCAGCGCAAGCAGGAAACAGACGGCGGCTGCGACCGCCCAGTGCACCTCGGGCAGCGCGAACATCCGGGTGCGCCGCCGGGGCGCAGGCGCGGACGTGAGCGGGGCGGCCCCGGGCGGAGCGAGCGTGGAGGTCATGCCCCGACCATACAGGAACACATGAATACCCATTCATTTCTTCATGAGTACATGGGTAAGGAGCTACGGCCGCTCATCTCCGTAGGATGAGCGGCATGGGCCACGGAGCTGACACCACCACCGCCGCAACAGCACGCGAGCGCCTGGAGACAGTGGGTGCCGCCGATGTGGCCGCCACCCTCCAGGCCCTGGCGACCCCGTCCCGGCTGCGCATCCTGGCCCACCTGCAGGAGGGCCCGTGCGCGGCGACCGAACTCGCCGACGCCGTGGGCATGGAACAGTCCGCCTGCAGCCACCAGTTGCGCCTGCTGCGCAACCTCGGCCTGGTCACCGGTGAGCGCCGCGGCCGCTCGGTCATCTACGCGCTCTACGACAACCACGTCGCCGAACTGCTCGAGCAGGCCCTCTACCACGTGGAGCATCTACGGCTGGGCCTGCGCGACAGTACGTCCTAGGCTTCCTGGCCGTCCGGCTGCCGAACGACCGCCCGGGGCTCGACTGAGGGACGGCGGCGCAGCAGCAGGCGTCTTGCGGGGCGCTCCACCGCCTCGTACAGGACCCAGGACAGGCCGAGGGACACGGCGAACGCGACGGCCGTGACGGCCAGCCCCGCCGTCGGGCCGAAGAGAGGCTTCGTGCCCAGCACGTTGGTCCCGGCCCGCAGCACGAGCAGGTGGACCATGTAGAAGGCGAAGGAGAGCTCCCCCAGCCGTACCAGTCGCCGGTGGCGCCACATGGAGGGCAGACCGTGCAGGTCGGCGACGGCCGCCGCCGCAATGAGCAGGGCGAAGCCGGTGACGGTGCAGACGGTGGCCGGGTAGCCGTCGGTGATGTGCGGGACGTGGGGGACGAAGAAGTAGCCGATGATCGCGAGGGCGAGCGAGGCCTCCAGGCCGGGTCCGCGCCACCGGTCGAGCAGCACCAGCCGGGCGACGGCGACGCCGAGGACGAACTCGGGCAGCCGCGCGGCGGGGAAGGAGTAGATCTGCTGGCCCAGCCAGTGGTGCGCGTCCACCCATGCCAGCACCAGCACCGCCAGCGCCGACGCCCCGGCCAGCGCCGCCGATCCGCGGGCGCCGAGGCGGCGCAGGAGCAGCGCCAGCAGCGGGAAGACGGCGTAGAAGAAGGCCTCGCAGGCCAGTGACCAGCTGACCGGATCCAGCGTCTGCCACCAGGGCCGCCACCAGGAATGCACCAGCAGGACGTTGGCCAGCCCCTGGCTCAGGGTCGGCTTGGACTGGTGGGCCAGCGTGTACGCCATGAGCAGCGCGATCGCGGCGGTGACCAGGTGCACCGGCAGGATGCGGGCGATGCGGCGGCGCCAGAAGGCAGGCGCGCGGTCGCCCGGCCGGGCCGACCAGGTCAGGACGAACCCGGACAGCACGAAGAAGAACGACACCCCCGTCGCGCCGGCCCCGAACGCCCAGGTGACGAGGGAGCCGGCGGTGCCGTCGAAATACTGGAAGTTGTGCACGTGCAGTCCGAAGACCAGCAGTGCGGCCATCCATCGCAGACCGGTGAGGGACGGCAGCGAGGGCGCCGGAGCGGACGGGGAACTCCTGGTGGTGGCCGCAGTGGCTGATGGCGTCCGGGGCGCCCTGGTCGCCGTCGTCATCGAATCACCTGCAGGGGACAGTTCGTGCTGTGCATGAAGCGGGGCATGAAGGGGAACGTTGCCCGTTCAGCACCTTTCATTCATTCCCGTACCCGACGTCACACCAATGGGGCCGAACCTCGGCGCCCTGGCGCTCAACCGCGGCCGCGCCCCCTGTCCAGACGTTCGAGAACGGCACGCGCCATCGCTTCCTCACCCTTGGCGTTGGGGTGCGCGGGCGCTGCGGGCGAGGCCGGCTGCAGCGGTTCGATCCAGCGGACGTCGGGCGCCTTGCACATGTCGTGACCCACCGTGGGCCCGTAGGTGTCGACGTACTCCGCACGATCCCACCCGGCGACCAGCCGAAGCATCAGGTTCAGTCGCTTGCCGGTGTCCCGCAGATAGGCGAAGTCCTTGGCCGCGAACGGCACCGAGGGGTAGCAGCCGCTGCCGTCGTCGGGCAGCAGGTCGGGGTAGCCGACGACGAGCACCCGGGCATGCGGCGCCCTGGCGTGCACGGCCCGCAGCACAGCGTCGATCTTCGGCGCGGTCCGTGCGACGGCGACCGCCAGCTGGTCGATGCCGGACGAGGCGTAGTAGCGCCGGCACGGGTCTCCGGTCGGGTCCTGGGAGCTGAGGCGGGCGCAGGTGCCGATGATGGAGCTGAAGCCGATGTCGTTGCCGCCGATCTGGACCGTCACCAGACCGGTGTCGCGGTTCAGCGCGTCCAGCTGGGGCTCGTTGGTGCCCTGCGACTTCCACATGTTGTCGGTGGTCGCACCGCTGCAGCTCACGTCCTTGAACGCGGTCGCCTTGCGCGCCGCCGCCACGATCGAGGGGTAATTGTGGTCGGAGCGGGCGCAGTTGGCGTCCACCTGCTGCGGGATGAGGGGGCCCGCCGTGTAGGAGTCCCCGAGCGACACATAGCGGGTGTCCCGGCCGTGTCCACCGCCGTACGCCGCGGCTGGCGTCGTGGAGGCGGCGACGAGGACGCAGCCGCCGAGCGCCGCCCCCACCGCGATCCCCCTCCTCCGGCGTCTCGCAGCTGAGCCCGAACGCGTGTCGTCCGCCATGCGATTCCTCCCCCTGAGACCCGGACGTCGCGCGGAGCCGCACCGAGGCGCGGCTTCACACGCGACGCAGCCTGTATACCGCCCGGTATGTCTCCGGGGCCAGAGGCAGGAAGCAGGCAACTGGCCTTTCCGGCAAAGGGAATCCATCGGTTCCGGGGGCCGGACTCCCCGCCGGCCGCGGACGAAGGCATCCCTGCGGCGCGCGCCGAATCGACATGCCCGTTGGGTCCCCGACCCAGGTAGGTCTATCGTCTGAATCGTGGGCCAGAACATAGGAGAGCGGCCATGATGCCGCAGGACGAAGCCGTGATCGGCTGCACGGGGAAGGTGCTCGTCGGAACCCGCGGGTCCGCGGGGCCCGGCGAAATCCTGGTGCGGGTCAGAGGCGGTTCCGAGACCTTCCTCGCCTGGTCCGAAGATCCCCTGCCCACGGGGGCGACGGTGCTCGTGATCGAGTCGCGCGGATGTCGTGAGGTCGGCGTCATCGAGTGGGTGGATCCATTGGACGCGCTCGGCGGCGACGCCGTCGGCGCAGACTGAGGAGTAGAAAGAAACATGTTCGGATACCGCGTTCCCGCTCCCGACGAGGCGATGTTGATCTCGGGAGGCAGGCGGGGACTGGGGGGCGCGCCGTTCCGAGTGGTGACGGGCCACGGCAAGTTCGTGATCCCGTTCTTCCGCAAGACCCGCTTCCTGACCCTGTCGATGTGCGAGTCCGAGGTCACGGAGACCTGTGTGACCCGGCAGGGCATCGCCCTGCACGTCCGCGCAGTCATCGCGTTCAAGGTCGGCAACGACCACGAGAGCATCATCAACGCCGGCCAGCGCTTCCTCTCCGACCAGGACCAGATGTCGGTCCTGACCGGCCGCATCTTCGCCGGTCACCTGCGGGCGATCATCGGCTCGATGACGGTCGAGGAGATCGTGACCGAGCGGCAGAAGCTCGCCGCGGAGGTCCTGGACACCTCCAAGACCGAGATGGCGAAGATCGGCCTGATCGTGGACTCGCTGCAGATCCAGTCGATCGACGACGGCGACGCCGGATACATCGACGCGATGTCCGCCCCGCACAAGGCGGCCATCCAGCGGCAGGCCCAGATCGCCCAGGCCCAGGCCACCCAGGCCTCCGTCGAGGCGGAGCAGGAGGCGGCCCGCAAGCAGGCCGAGTACGCCCGGCAGACCGCCATCGTGAAGGCGGAGTACTCCGCCGAGGTGGACCGCGCCCAGGCACAGGCCTCCCAGGCCGGACCGCTGGCCCAGGCGCACGCCCAGCAGGAGGTGCTCGCCGCGCAGACCGAACTGGCCCAGCGCCAGGCCAAGCTCCGTCAGCAGCAGCTGGTCGCCGAGATCGTGAAGCCCGCCGAGGCCGAGGCCGAGCGGATCCGGGTGCTCGCCGCCGCCGACGCGCAGCGCATGAAGATCCAGGCCGAGGCGGCCGCGTCGTACGACCGGGTCGCGCTCGACCGGATGCTGATCGACCAGCTCCCGCAGATCGTGAAGGAGGCGGCGGGCGGCCTGGCCGGCGCCAACGTCAACGTCCTCAACGGCGCGGACGGCCTGGGCGAGATCGCCGCCGGCCTGGTCTCCCAGGGCCTGACCATCCTCGACTCGGTCCGGCAGAACCTGAACGGCCAGGACGCCACGGACGGCCGCCGGCCCGAGGAGGGCAGCGGCAACGGCAGCGGACTGCTCCAGCTGCACTCGGGGAAGGACAGGAAGTCGGACAACGGGCCGGTCGACGTCGACTGAGCGCTCCGCTGGTTGCGCGGCGATCGGCCGTCGCTCGCCTGCGGGCCCGTCGTGGCTGGTCGCGCACACGCGGCGGAGCCGCATGTGGATACAGCCCCGCGCCCTTTGGGGCGCGGCCGAACCGCAGCGGACCCTGCTGAGCCCGGGGACCGGACATGGACCGGCCCCCAGGCGGGGCGCCTCTCGCACGCGGCCCGGGTTGCCATAACGTAGATGGTGATCACCACCTGTCCGGGAGTCGCCATGGCCGGTAACCGCCCGAAGAGACCCGTCGAAGTCTCCGACGCCATCGAGCCCCCGAGCAACGCCGAGCTGGTCGTCGGCGTGGTGTCGGTGACGATGCTGGTGGAGGTCCTGGGGGCGCTGTCCGGGTCCGAGGTGTGGCTGCTCGGGCTGCTGGTCTTCCTGCCGGGGACGGCGTCGGCGCTGTGCACCGTCCGGCAGACGGGGTTCGTCGCCGCCTGGACCTCGCTCGTCGTCACCGCCACCGCGGTGGTGCGGGCCCCGGTCGGGGGGCACTGGCTCGACCGGCTGCTGCTGGTGCTGTTCACTCTCGCGCTGGGGGTGGCCTCCGTCTACGCCTGTCATCGGCGCATCAGGCGCGAGCACGAGATGCTGCGGCTGCGCTCCACCGCCGCGGCCATGCAGCGACATATCCTGCACCCACTGCCCCTGGTCACCGGCGACGTGCTGGTCAACGGCGTCTACGAGCCCGTGCAGGAGGACCGGCTCGTCGGCGGCGACATCTACGACGTCGTCGACTCGCCCTTCGGCACCCGGGTGCTGATCGGCGACGTACAGGGCAAGGGGCTGGCCGCCGTGGGCGCCGCCTTCGCCGTCATCGGCGCCTTCCGTGAGGCGGCCCACCGGGAACCCACGCTCACCGCGCTCGTCGACGCCCTGGACGCGGCGGTCGTGCGGCACAACTCCTACGCCGAACAGACCGGCGACGACGAGCGGTTCGTCACCGCGCTCATCATCGGCGTCGACGCCGGCAGCGAGGTGCAGGTCGTCAACTGCGGGCACATTCCTCCCCGGTTGATGCACGAGGGCCTCGTCACCACACCGACGCTGGACTCCGGTGTCCCGCTGGGTCTCGCCGAACTGGCCGCCGAACCCACGACCGTGGGCTGGTTCGACTTCCCGGCCGGTTCGACGCTGCTGCTGACCACCGACGGTCTCACCGAGACCCGCGCCGACGACGGCACGTTCTACCCGCTCGACGAGCGGCTGACGAAGCACCTCGGCCTCTCCGCCACCGAACTGCCCCGGGCCCTGCACGAAGACGCCCTCGCGTTCACTGACGCCGACCGCCGGCACGACGACATCGCCGTGCTGACCGTCCGCCGCTCCCCGCGTCTGTGAGCCCGGTCGCTCATGCTGCGGTTCGGACCCGCTGACCGGGCCGGTTAGCATCAGAGCTCCGGCGTGGCTCCCAGCAGAGGCGACAAACATGGATCCGGCCGCGGTCTCCCCGCCCCCTGCCGGCGTCAGCCTGCGCCAGATGCTGATGACCCTGGGCGACTCTCTGGTCGAGGTACAGGCCGCTCCCGCCGGACTGGACGTCGAGATCCATGGCGTGGCGCTGCTCGATCCCGAGGACCCGCCGACGGCACAGCCCGGCGAGCTGGTCCTCGTCATCGGCGCCCGTGGCCGGGCCGCCTTTCCCGCGCTGCGGGCCGCCGGGCGCGACGGAGCCGCCGCCGTCGTGGTCAAACTGGACGGTGCCGGCCAGGCCGCCGCGCTCAGCGAGACCGCCGCCGAGGCCGGGGTCGCCCTGCTCTCGCTGCGCAGCGAGGCCCGCTGGGAGCAGGTGAACGCGCTGGCCCGCGCCGCTCTCGACGACGCACCGCCGGGCGACCACGGGGCAGGGACCGAGGAGGGCGACCTGTTCTCGCTCGCCCAGACGACCGCCGTGCTGACCGGCGGCATCGTCAGCATCGAGGACGCCGCCAACCGGGTGCTCGCCTACTCCCGCTCCACCGACTCCGACGAGATCGACGACCTGCGGCGGCGCTCCATCCTCGGCTGGCAGGGCCCTGAGGCGTACCTGGCGAAGCTGCGCGAGTGGGGCGTGTTCCAGCATCTGCACTCCAGCGACAAGGTGATCGGTATCGACAGCCACCCGGAGCTGGGCATCCGGCGCCGGCTGGCGGTGGCCATCCGCTCCGGGGAACGGCAACTGGGGACCATCTGGGTGCAGGAGGGCTCGACACCACTGTCCGAGCACTCGGAGCGGGCGCTGCTGGGTGCCGCCAGGGTCGCCGCGCATCACCTGGTGCGCCGCCGCCGGGAACTCTCCGACGACCTGACCCTCACCCGGACCCTGCTGGCCGGACTGCTGGAGGGCAGCACCGGCCCGCAGCCGCTGGCCACCCACCTGGGCCTCGACGCCACCCGCCCGGCCGCCGTCCTGGGCTTCTCCTACGGGACCGCCGAGGCGGTCACCGCACCCGAACTGACCCACACCGAGGTCACCAACCTCATCTCGGTGCAGATCGCCGCCCGGCACCGCAGCGCCCTGGTCACCCAGGTCGACCCGCGGATCTACGTGCTGCTGCCCCAGCTGCCCCGCAGCATCGACACGGACACCCTGCGCGGCTGGGCACACGAGATCACCGACGCCGCCCGCCGCCACCTGGGCCTGCCGCTGCGCGGCTCGATCGGCTGCCTGGTGTCCGGGCTCGGCCGGGCCCCCGACTCACGCCGCGAGGCCGACCGCATCCTCGACGCGATGCTGGGCGCCGGCGTCGCCGCCGCGGTCGCCGCATTGCCGGACATCCAGGCGGAAGTCCTGATCAGCGAAATGCTGACGCTGCTCTCCGCCCACCCCGAGATACGGGACCCACGGCTGACCGCGCTGGTCGCCCACGACAGCCGGCACCAAGGGCAGCTCGCCGAGTCCCTCCTGGCCTACCTCAACTGCTTCGGTGACGTCCGGGCGGCCGCCGCCCAGCTGCATGTGCACCGCAACACGCTGCGCTACCGCATCCGCCGGGCCGAGGAACTGACCGGTCTCGACCTGAGCCGCCCCGACCAGCGTCTGCTGGCCATGCTCCAGCTGCGGCTGCCGCCCGGCGCCTGAGGCCGACTTCGCATTGTCCGGCCGTACAGCCATCGAAGACGACTTCGTCCCGGGGGACAAACACGGCCGCCCACAGCCGCTCATACGCTTGCGCAAATCCATTTCAGCAAGTGAAACGGATCACTTCCCGCAAGGGAACGGAACGCGGCGCGGACCCCTCCCCCGCGGCCCTCCCCACCACTCAATGGATGTCGACATGACTACACGTCCCCCGGGTTCTGTGGCTCCTGCCACCGCGCCTTCCACCAGTGGTCAGACTCCCGAGCAGGCAGCTCTGCGGCCTGGCCTCAAGAACCGCCATCTGTCGATGATCGCCATCGGCGGGGTGATCGGTGCCGGGCTCTTCGTGGGCTCCGCCTCCGGTATCGCCGCCGCCGGGCCCGGCATCCTGCTCTCGTATGCGCTGGTCGGTGCGCTGGTCGTGTTCGTGATGCGGATGCTCGGCGAGATGGCCGCGGCGAACCCGAGCTCCGGCTCCTTCTCCGCCTACGCGGACCGCGCGCTCGGCCGCTGGGCCGGGTTCTCCATCGGCTGGCTGTACTGGTTCTTCTGGGTCGTCGTGCTCGCCGTGGAGGCGACCGCGGGTGCCGTGATCCTCGAGGGGTGGGTGCCTGCCGTACCGCAGTGGGCCTGGGCGCTGATCGTGATGGTCGTGCTCACCATCACGAACCTCGCCTCGGTCGGCTCGTTCGGCGAGTTCGAGTTCTGGTTCGCGGGTATCAAGGTCGTCGCCATCACCGGCTTCATCGTCCTCGGCGGCCTGGCGATCTTCGGTGTGCTGCCCGGCTCCGACCATGCCGCAACCGGCTTCGGCAACCTCACCGAGCACGGCGGCTTCCTGCCGAACGGGCCCGGCGCGATCCTCACCGGCATCCTGCTGGTCGTCTTCTCGTTCATGGGCAGCGAGATCGTCACCCTCGCCGCCGGTGAGTCCGCGAACGCACGACAGGCAGTCGCCAAGGCCACCAGGAGCGTGATCTGGCGGGTCGGTGTCTTCTACGTCGGCTCGATCCTCGTCGTGGTCTCGCTGCTGCCGTGGAACGACCCCGCGATCGCCAAGAAGGGCTCCTACGTGGCGGCCCTCGACTCGATCGGCATCCCGCACGCCGGCCAGATCATGAACTTCATCGTGCTGACCGCCGTGCTGTCCTGTCTCAACTCCGGCCTCTACACCGCCTCCCGGATGGCGTTCTCCCTCGGACAGCGCGGCGACGCCCCGCGCTCCTTCGTACGGACGAACTCCCGCGGCGTGCCCCAGCCCGCGATCCTGGCCTCGGTGGCCTTCGGTTTCGTCGCGGTCGGCTTCAACTACCTGTGGCCGGACACGGTCTTCCAGTTCCTGCTGAACTCCTCCGGCGCGGTCGCACTCTTCGTCTGGCTGGTCATCTGCTTCTCGCAACTGCGGATGCGGGCGATCATCCTGCGCGAGGCGCCCGAGAAGCTCGTCGTCCGCATGTGGCTGTTCCCCTACCTGACCTGGGCCACGATCGGGATGATCTCCTTCGTCCTCCTCTACATGCTCACCGACGACAGCAAGGGCGGCGGACGCATCCAGGTACTGCTGTCCGTGCTCGTGGCCGCGCTGGTGGTCGCGATCTCCCTGGTTCGCGAACGCATCCGCCGCAACGACCCCCAGGACGCACTCGCGTCCCGGTAGCCGCAGCGAACTGCTGCACCGTCTTCGGGGCTCCCCGCCGTTTGCTGCGGGGAGCCCCGGCGCGTCAACTGGCCGCATCCGGCCGGGGTTTCACTGACATCAGCTGTGAGCATCCACACCTTCTTCACCATTGCGTCACCCGCCCCCGCAGGGCAGAGTGTGCGAACTGCCGGATTCGGCAAGCGAGTTGCCCGTACACGTCACCGCATGGCGTCACGGACGAAGCGGAAGGAAGAAGTGTGAGCCCGATTTCGGTCCGGGGACTGGCAGTGGCTTCGGCCTCCGCGGTCACCGCTGTCGGAAGCGTCGTCGGAGCTGCCTCCCCCGGCACCACGCACACGAACGACGCCGAAGCGACGGCAGCCGACGCGACGCTGCTCGCGGACTTACCGGCGGGGCAGCAGGCCCAGGTCCAGACCGCGTCCCTGACGCAGCAGGCTGACGCCCAGGCCGTCCAGGCGGACGCGAGCGCCAGGAAGGACGCCGAGCAGGCGGCCCGCAAGGCTGCCGCCGAGACCGCGGTCGCGAAGAAGGAAGCGGCGAAGAAGGAAGCCGCGGAGAAGGCTGCGGCGGAGAAGGCTGCAAAGGAGCACACCGAAGCCAAGTCGGCCGCCGGCCACAGCAGCACAGTCGTCCCGGCCAAGAGCTCGTACACCGTCGCCGAGATCCAGGCGATAGCCCGGCAGATCGTGCCCGGCGGCCAGTTCCAGTGCTTCAGCAACATCGTGGACCGCGAGTCCGGCTGGAACATGCAGGCGCTCAACGCCTCCTCCGGCGCCTACGGCCTCATGCAGGCGCTGCCCGGCTCCAAGTACTCGTCCGCCGGCTCGGACTGGCAGACCAACCCCGCCACCCAGATCAAGTGGGGCCTGAACTACATGAACAGCGTGTACGGCAGCCCCTGCCAGGCCTGGGACTTCTGGCAGACCCACCACGCGTACTGAACCACAGCGAACGCCACACACAGGCTCCGGCCCCGCCCCGGCGGGCCAAGATGCTGGAAGCCTGGGCCTACAGGGCCATGAGGCGGTCGCCTTGTGGTGTGCGGGCACGGCGAGTTCGCCGAGCGCCCGCACTCAGGGGTCGTCATGACGGACGACATCGAGCGCACGGCCCGGGAACTGCTGTGCGGGGGCACCTCGGTGACGTTGCGAAGTCCGGTGTCCTTAAGGGTTTCACGGGAAAATCTCAGCTAAGTCGAGCGCTTGCCCTCACCTTCGTGAGACAGAGTGATCACCGATGGAGCGCATCTCACGCATCTTGGTCACCTCGCGTCACGCGTTGCTCGGCGTCGTGATGATGTTCACCCTGGCCTCGTCCGTGGCGGCCGCGGAGGTCGGGCACAGGCCCTCAGGGCCTGCGTCGGAAGTCCCGTCGTCCGCCGGAAAAGCGGGCCCCGCGGGGCAGGCGCGACCGCCAACAAGGGCTCTGGGGGCCACCGTCGACGTCGTCGCCGATCGTCAGGCGGCGCGGATCGGCGCACTGTTCGACGCGGACCGGGCCGACGACCTGGCCGGCGGACACCTCTGCACGGCCTCGGTCGTGCACAGCCTTCAGCGCGACCTCGTCGTCACCGCCGCGCACTGCGTGAGCGACACCGGTACCGACCTGGTGTTCGTGCCGGGCTACCGGGACGGGCACGCGCCGTACGGGGTGTGGAAGCTGAGGCACCGCTATCTGCCCGACGGATGGACCAAAGACCAGGACGAGGACAGTGATCTGGCCTTCGCCACCGTCGACGAGCAGGACGGCAGGGCGATCGAGGACGTCGTCGGGGCCAACCGTTTCACGCCCGGCACGGCCACGGGCGCCACAGCCGTGACCGTCGTCGGCTACCCCGACTCCCACGAGGCGCCCATCAGCTGCACCAACAAGCCGACCTCATACGGCAGCACCCAGCAGCGCATCGACTGTCCCGCCTTCACCCAGGGCACCAGCGGCAGTCCCTGGATCAACGACGACGGCCAGGTCGTCGGCGTCCTCGGCGGCTACGACCAGGGCGGCGACACCGACGACGTGTCCTACAGCGTGACACTGGGCAGCCAGGCGGCCGACCTGTACAAGGCCGCCACCAGCGATCCGTGATCCGCGCGTCCCGCCCGTCGCCTTCCCGTCCGCGTCGGTGACCTTGGCGATCGCATGGGCGGGCAGCTGCCGAGGATCCGGTCATCTGGAGCGCACACAAGCAGCACCGCTCCCGCCTGGCGCTGCCACCACGCCCAAGACTGGGAAAAGCATGATCAATCGAGCGCCGTCCGGGCTCGAACATCGAGTCGGACGCCGCGCGGCCCAGCACGCGGTGAGGGGGGTCGGTGTCCAGGTTCTCCATGCCCCGGTTCTCGAAGTTCACATCTTCCGTGTGCGCGTTCCGCATCGCGCGGTGGCCTGCGGCCGCCGTATCGGGCGTGATGGCCTCGGCCGTCGCAGCGGCAATGGCGCCGGCCGCGGCACAGGCCACGCCTCAGGCCGGGCCGGTCGGCGGGCCGCCGTCCGCTGCGGCCCGCTGTGCCGGCCAGCGGCTCGACTGGCAGCCGTGCGCCCGGGCGCCGAGATCGGTCGCCGGGCCATCGAAGCTCCGCAGCATCCGGAACCGACTCGGCGCGGGCCTCACCAGACTCAAGGCGTGACGACGCAGCTCCTCCGCCTGCTCGGGCTCCAGGCGATCGATGAGCTCGTGCAGCTCCCTGTAGTCGTACGCCGAGGTCATGGCCGCTTCCTCTCCAACGCGCCGCACGTCCACGACAGCGTTGGCGTCCCCCGAGCCCATGACCCTGTCAGCAGGCTCCAGGTCGATCATCCGAGTCGGGTGCCACCGCAGCTGATCACAGGCCCCGGCCATTTCCTGATCGCACCGCCAGGCAGACGAAAGATCTGCGGGTACCCGAGTGCGGGTCACTCCATCCTTCCGAGCCGCCGCCCTTGGCGCGCCGACAAGGGAAAAGCGCTGGTCGCGGCAGGCATCGTGGACGTGGTGGTCGCGTGTGGGCGCATGAGACCGCGAGTGTCGGCCCTTCCTCCGCCGCTTGAGGCGATCCTCTGCGTACCACCGTCGACCGCAGGTGCGGCTGCCGGAACACCCACCGCCGCCGGCTCGGAGCGCGCTGCCCCCGCCTGCGTGCCGACGGTCGTCACGGGACGTGGACGTTCGCCGTCGACGTTCCGGCGCCGCACCACCACCGGACGACCGTCCGGCGTGGTGGCTTCACCAGCCACGACGGCGCCGAGACGTGCTGCGGACGTTCCTGGAGGGCGAGGCGGGCGGGTTCAACGCCGACCGGCCCGGCGGAAGCAGCTGCGCTCCCCACGCGACCACATCCAACGGCTCCGTGAAGCCCTCCACCGGTTCCGCTCTCCCGCCCGCCGGTCTCGGCACCCCTGCGAACCAACGCCAGGCCGGGCCCGCGACCACCAGCCCTCCAGGAACGCGAAAAGCCGCCCTCCCGCAAACGAGAGAACGGCCTCCGACCTGCATCAAAGCTGGTCGGGACGACAGGATTTGAACCTGCGACCCCTTGACCCCCAGTCAAGTGCGCTACCAAGCTGCGCCACGTCCCGGTGCCCGTCTGACCTGGGGTTTCCCCCGACCGGACGTGCATGGAAACCATACCGCACTCGGGTCGATGGTCGCGCATGGCTTTTGTGCGCGGCAGACGAAGAGCTGGCAGCGGGCGCTTGACCTTAAGTTTGGTTGAGGTTGCACGATCGTCCGCATGACGATCACCGAGGAACAGCGGCGTACGTACGCGTACGAGCATCTGCCCAGGCTCATGGGGCTGATGACGGGCGACGAGAAGCACGGCCCGGCGGCGACGTCCACGCTGGACGTGCTGTGGGTGCTGTACGACCGGGTGCTGGGGGTGGGGCCGGAGCGGGTGGGCGACCCGGGGCGGGACCGTTTCCTGCTGTCGAAGGGGCACGGCCCGATGGCGTACTACGCGGTGCTCGCAGCCAGGCTTTTTGCCCGTGGACTGGCTGCCGGGGTTCGGCTCGTACGACTCTCCGCTCGGGCACCACCCGGACCGTGTGCTGGTGCCGGGGGCCGAGATCGGCAGTGGGTCGTTGGGGCACGGGCTGCCGATAGGTGTGGGTACGGCGCTGGGGCTGCGCGCCCAGGGGTTGCACGAGCCGCGGGTCTGGGTGCTGATCGGGGACGCCGAGCTGGACGAGGGCAGCAATCACGAGGCGATCGCCTTCGCGGGGCCCGCCGGGCTCGAGCAACTGCACACCGTCGTGGTCGACAACTCCTCCGCCAGCCATGCCCGGCCCGGCGGTATCGCCGCGCGTTTCCAGGCGGCGGGCTGGTCCGCGGTCACGGTCGACGGCCGCGATCACGAAGCACTCCGTGCTGCCTTCACCGCTCCGCATCCGGGCCGCCCGCATGTCGTCGTGGCCCGGGTGGAGCCGAAGAGCGCCTGAGACCCGCTGCCTCCTGCGGTATTTCCTCAACCACGAGAAAGGCCAGACCTCCCATGGACTCCATGCGTGACCGTTTCGCCCCTGTCATCTCACGGCTGCTCGACGAGAACCCGCGGGTCGCGGTCGTCCTCGTCGAGATCGGCAAGGACGGTTTCGCCGAGGCTCGGCGGCGACATCCGGACCGGGTCCTGAACGTCGGCATCCGCGAGCAGCTGCTGATCGGGGCCGGTGCGGGGCTGGCGCTGACCGGGCTGCGACCCGTCGTCCACACCTTCGCCAGCTTCCTCGTCGAGCGGCCCTTCGAGCAGGTCAAGCTGGACCTCGGGCATCAGGACCTGGGCGCTGTGCTGGTCAGTGCCGCCGGGTCCTTCGACTGGCCGGCCGGTGGATACACGCACATGGCTCCCGGCGACGTGGCTCTCCTCGACACCCTGGACGGCTGGACCGTGCACGTGCCCGGGCATCCCGACGAGGCCGAGACGCTGCTACGGCATGCGGTCGCAGCGGGCGACGACAAGGTGTACGTGCGGTTGTCCGTGCAGGCGAACACGGCGGGGCTTCCGGTCGACGGCGAGCGTTTCCTCACCGTCCGCGAAGGTCGCTCCGGTGTTGTCGTCGCCGTCGGACCGATGCTGGACGCCGTGCTCGCCGCGACGGAGGGGCTCGATATGACCGTGCTGTACGCGACGACCGTACGGCCCTTTGACTCAACCGCACTGCGCCGGGCAACGGAGACGGCCGGGACGGATGTCGTCCTCGTCGAGCCCTGTCTGGCGGGCACGTCGACGACCGCCGCGAACGACGCGCTCTCCGACCTGCCCCACCGCGTACTCGGACTCGGCGTGGGCCGCCGTGAGCTTCGCCGGTACGGCCGCGTCGAGGAGCACGTGGCAGCACACGGCCTGGACGCCCGGTCGCTGCGGGAGCGGATCGGCGGGTTTGTATCGGGCGGGCGGGTGGCTGCGCAGGTCGGGTGAAGCGGGGCGTCGGCGGGTGGCACGGGGGCGTCGGCGGGTGTCCAGGGCGAGCGCGAACGAGCCGGCGGTGTCGGTGAGTGAGTCAGGAGCGATGGCGGTGAGCCAGGGCCTTTGGCGCGTGGCGGCTCGACGTGCCGCGTGCAGCACAGCGCGAGCCGAGTAGGTGGATGTCCGCCGTCAGCCCGTCATCTCCGGGCACGACCGCCTGTCTGCCGCACCCGTGCCGCCGCCGGTGCGTCGGCGCGTACCGGGAGAGAGCAAGCCAAGCAAGGGAAGTCCGCCGTCAGCCCCTCGCCTGCGAGCGCGGCCGCCGGTCTGTCGCTCCCGTGCCCGAACGCCCCGTCAGTGCGTCGGCGCGTATCAGGTTGCGTATCGCCGGTACCGACAGGAGGGAGATCGGGATGGCGAAGCTCATCGCTCCGGCGGCGAGGAGGACGTGGTCGGCGCCGACAGCCGTGGCGGCGGGGCCGGCCAGGGCCTGGCCGACCGGCATCATCGCGAGGGAGCCGGCGACGTCGTACGCGTGGATGCGGTTGAGGACGTCGGGCGGGACCTGGGTCTGGACGCTGGTCGCCCACATCACGCCCCAGAAGGACATCCCGGCCCCGGCGGCAGCCGCTCCGGCCGCCATGGCCGGTACGCCGAGGCCGGCACCGACGGTCGCCGGGAAGCCCGCGAAGGCGAACAGGGAGATGGCGCCGGCGCGCAGCATGCGGCGGGGGCGCAGGCGCAGGGCGAGGAGGCCGCCGATGACGGTGCCGGCGCCGAGGGCGGAGTTGACCAGGCCGTAGGCGCGCGGACCGTGCTGCTGTACGACCTCCGTTGCGACCAGCGGGACGGAAGGGCCCCAGACGGCGATCATGTACACGCACCAGACGGCGATCACGCCCCACAGCCAGGTCCGGGCTCTGAACTCCCGCCATCCTTCGATCAGATCGGCCCTGAAGGCGCTGCCGCCTCCGTGTCCCGTCGAGCTGCTGCCGGGAGCGAGCGGGGGAAGGCGGAGCAGCAGGAGGCACAGGGCGCTGACCGCGTATGTGGCCGCATGGGCCGCGAAGACACCGCCGGGTGAGGCGAAGCCCACCAGGACACCTGCGAGCGCGGGGCCCGCGAGCTGGGCCGCGGACTCGGCGATGCGTATGGCGCCGTTCGCGCCCTGGATGTCGGAGGCGAGCCGGGGCACCGTACTGGCGACGCCGGGCTGGAACACGGCGCCCGCGACACCGTTGACGAAGCCGATGGCGCAGATCTCCCAGAGCACGACGTGACCGGAGTAGAACAGCACCGCGGCAAGGGACTGTGTGACCAGGCGTACGAGGTCGGCGCCGATCATCAGCTTCTGCGTACTGATGCGGTCGGCGATCACCCCGCCGAAGACCACGAGGCCGGCGAAGGCGACGGAGGTCGCGGCCATTGCGAGGCCGACCGCGCCCGCTCCGTACCCGTGCTGCAGCAGGCCCGCGGCGAGGGCGACGGGCAGCATGGTGTCACCGAGCCGGGCGATGGCACGCGCGACGAAGAACAGCGCGAAGTCCCGCGACCACACCGGCCGCACGGCCCTCTGTCGTCCCTGTCGTCGTCCTTTGCCGCCCGTCGCCTTGCCGCCCGCAGTCCGGGTTTCGGCAACGATGTCATGCGGTCCGCGGACCGCTCCTTCCGAGCCGCCCTGTTGACCGCCTGCGCCCGTCCCGGCCCCCAGGTCCGATGGCTGTGATGACGTCCCGGTCACCCTGTCCGACTCCCCTCCCCGCTGCCCGATCCCCCACAAGTCCCGCACCCCGACGTCTCGGTGGTAGCCGAAGCCCCCTCCGCCCCGGCTCCCACACCCGCCTTCGGATCATGCCACGCACCACTGACAACGCTCGAAGTGTTTTCAGTCCGCGTCCGGCAGCCCCAACTCCGGGTAGGTGTCCAGCAGTCGGGGCGGGGCCGCCTGGCGCCAGGAGTCGGCGAGGATGTCGCGCAGTTCGCCCTCGTCCTCGATCGCGGCGAGGCGGGCTCTCACCCAGGCGAACTGCGCCTCGTGGTCGGCGATCCAGAACTTGCCCGGCTCGGCCAGCACCAGTTCGTCGCGCTCCTCCTTGGGGCAGCGCACGGCGATGGAGGTCTCGTCCTCGGGCAGCGTGGCGAACATCTTCCCCGCCACCCGGAACGTGGGCATGCTCCAGGCGATCTTCTCCGTCGTGTCCGGCAGGGCAAGGCAGATACGGCGTACGTCTTCGGCATCCGGCATGCTCCGCACCGTAGCGGCTGCCACTGACAATCACCTGGTGAGGGCATGGGGCAACCATGTGGCGAGAGCTTCGGGCGATTACCTCACGAGGTCGGTGGGTGCCAGCTTCTTGAAGTAGATCGACGTCGGCCGCAGCACGCCGTCCGGCGCTGCCGCGTAGTCCGGTATCGCGCCGATCCGGGTCCATCCGGCCGCACGGTAGAGGTGCTCGGCGAGGCTGTCGGTCTCGGTGTCCAGGTGCAGAAGGGTGAGACCGGCCGCGGCGGCCGCCTCCTCGGCGGTGGTCAGGAGTGTGCGGCCGAGTCCTTGTCCCCGGGCGTCCCGGTGCACCATCAGCTTGACCAGTTCGGCGCGGTGGCGGCTGTTGGGCTTGTCCGGGAAGGCCAGGCTGACGGTGCCCACCACTCGCTCCCCGTCGCGCGCCGCCCACACGGCGAGCTGCCCGGCGGCGACGGCCGCAGCGCGCTCCTTCCACCAGGTGAGCGCCGCCGCTCGGTCGAGCGGTGCGAGAAAGCCGATGGAGGCGCCGCCGTCCACGGTGTCGACGAGGAGGTCCGCCAACGCGTCCACGCGCGCGTGCAGTTCATCGCAGTCCAGTTGGTTCACGATCACGGCAGCACCACCGCCAGGACGTACCGCACGTCGTCCGGTCCCGTGCACCGGAACCGCGTCGGCCCCCATACCCGAAGCCGCAGACAGTCCCCAGTGCCGAGGTGGTGCTCCTTCTCCTGTGACGTCACCCGGAGTGCTCCCTCCAGCACCCAGATGTGCTGTTCGAGACCCGGCACGGGCGGCCGGTCGTAGGCGATGTCCGCGCCCGCGGTCAGCCGTCCCTCGACGAGCTCGCCGCGCAGCCCCGGGTGCGGCGGCGACACGGAACGTCGTACGAACCCGGAGGCCCGGTCCTCCCAGACCTGCTGCTCGGCGGCCGGTACCAGCAGCGCGGGCTCTGCCTCCACCTCGCTGAGCAGCTGGGACATGGTCCGCCCGTACACACCGCACAGGCGGTTCAGGAGCGAGGCGGTCGGGCTGATCTCGGCCCGTTCGGCACGGGAGAGAGTCGACCGGCTGACCCCGCTGCGCTCCGCCAACTCCCCCAGCGACCAACCCCGTTCGGCCCGCAGCTCGGCCAGCCGGGCACCGAGCCGGGCGTCGACCGGGTCGGGCCCGGTCTCAGCAACATCCTGTTTCATATTCGGGATGCTATCCCAAATCAGAGACGAACCACGCTGCGACTCCCGTCCCTCCATCCACCATCCACCGAAAAGAGTCGGTGTCGCGCGCATGACAATCCACACCGCCTGCGGCCGCCGGCCAAGTCCCTATACCCGCGCTGCCTCGTCGAGCGCCTCCAGCACCGGCCGGATCAGCGGGTGCTCCTCGGCTCCCCGGCGTACGGCCGCGAAGACCCGGCGAGTGGGTGCGACCCCGTCCACCGGCCGTACGACCACGCCCGTGAGGTCCATCCCGCGCAGCGCAGAGCGCGGTACGAGGGCCACGCCCGCGTCCGCCGAGGCGAGGGCGACGACCGCCCGGAAGTCGTCCGAGGAGTGTTCCAGGCGCGGCTGGAATCCTGCGCTCTCGCAGGCCAGCACGACCACTTCGTGGCAGGGGTTGCCGGGGTACGGGCCGATCCACGGGTCCTTGGCCAGGTCGGCCAGCGGGATCTCGGAGGCGTCGGCCAGCCGATGGCTCACCGGGACGACCGCGTCGAAGGGCTCGGCGTACAGCGGTACGTGCGTCAGGCGCGGGTCGTCGGCCGGCGGCGCCCCGCGGTACTCGACCGCCACCGCGACGTCGACCTGACGGTCCAGGACCATCGGCAGGCTGGCGTCGCCCTCGGCGTCCTGGACGCGGATGCGGATGCCGGGCGCGGAGGAGGCGAGGCGCGCCACGGCCGGCGCGACGACCAGGGCGATGCCGGTCGCGAAGGACGCGACGGTGACCGTGCCGGCGGCGCCCGAGCTGTATGCGGCGAGCTCGGCCTCCGCCCGCTCCAGCTGCGCGAGGACCGCGTTGGTGTGGCTGAGCAGGATCTCGCCGGCCGGGGTGAGCCGTACGCCCTTGGCGCTGCGCTCGACCAGGCGGTGGCCCGTCTCCTGTTCCAGTGCCGTCAGCTGCTGGGAGACGGCGGAGGGCGTGAGGTACAGCGCGGCGGCAGCCGCCGTCACCGTGCGGTGGTCGGCCACCGCACGGAGGATGTGGAGCCGCCGCGCTTCGATCATGGGATCGATTATCTCAATATGTCCGGGACGGCCGGATCAGGCCTCCAGTTCCGCCCGTGCCGCCACGAAGGCGTCCACGGCCCGGTTGACGTCGTCCGTCGAGTGCGCGGCGGAGAGCTGCACGCGGATGCGGGCCTGCCCCTGGGGCACCACGGGGTACGAGAAGCCGATCACGTACACGCCCCGCTCGAGGAGCAGCTCCGCAAGGCGGCCCGCCTTGGTCGCGTCGCCGATCATCACGGGTGCGATGGCGTGGTCGCCGGGGAGGATCTCGAAGCCCTCCTCGGTCATCCGGCGGCGGAACAGCGCGGTGTTCTCGGCGAGGCGGATGCGCAGGTCGTCGGCCGACTCCAGGAGGTCGAGAACCTTCAGGGAGGCCGCGGCGATCACGGGAGCCAGGGTGTTGGAGAAGAGGTACGGCCGCGAGCGCTGGCGCAGGAGCGCGACGATCTCGGCGCGGGCCGCGACGTAGCCGCCGGACGCGCCGCCGAGCGCCTTGCCCAGCGTGCCCGTGATGATGTCGACGCGGTCCATGACGCCGTGCAGTTCGGGGGTGCCGCGGCCGCCGGGGCCGACGAAGCCGACGGCATGGGAGTCGTCGACCATGACCATGGCGTCGTAGCGGTCGGCGAGGTCGCAGATCTCGCGCAGCGGTGCCACATAGCCGTCCATGGAGAAGACGCCGTCGGTGACGATCAGGCGGCGCCGGGCGTCGGACGCATCCTTCAACTGCCGTTCCAGATCGGCCAGATCACGGTTGGCGTAACGGAAGCGGCGGGCCTTGGACAGGCGGATGCCGTCGATGATCGACGCGTGGTTCAGGGCGTCGGAGATGACGGCGTCCTCGGGGCCCAGCAGCGTCTCGAAGACACCGCCGTTGGCGTCGAAGCAGGAGGAGTACAGGATCGTGTCCTCCTGACCGAGGAACACGGACAGCCGCGCTTCCAGCTCCTTGTGTACCTCCTGGGTGCCGCAGATGAAGCGGACCGACGCCATGCCGTAGCCCCACCGGTCCAGGGCCTGGTGCGCGGCGGCGACGACCTCGGGGTGGTCGGCGAGGCCGAGGTAGTTGTTGGCGCAGAAGTTGAGGACCTCGCCGGGGCGGCCGCCCGCGGTGACGTTCACGGTGGCGGACTGCGGGGTGCCGATCACGCGCTCGGGCTTGTGCAGGCCGGCGGCGCGGATCTCGTCCAGGGTGGCGCGCAGGTCGTCGCGCACGGAGTCGAACATGGGGAAGCTCCTGAAAGTGCTGACGGGTGAGGGGAGTCAGACGGTCCAGTCGAGGATGACCTTGCCGCCGCGGCCGCTCGCCGCGTCGGCGAACGCCGCCTCGAAGTCGCCGTATCCGTACCGGCCGGTGATCACGGGTGACAGGTCGAGGCCGGCTTCCAGCAGCACCGACATCGCGTACCAGGTCTCGAACATCTCCCGGCCGTAGATGCCCTTGACGGTGATCATCGAGGTGACGATGCGGGCCCAGTCGACCGGGAACTCCTGGGCGGGCAGGCCGAGCATGGCGATACGGCCGCCGTGCGTCATGTTTGCGATCATGTCGCGCATGGCCTCGGGGCGGCCGGACATCTCCAGGCCGATGTCGAAGCCCTCGCGCAGCCCCAACTCCCGCTGTCCGTCGGCGATTTCCGACTCCGCCACGTTCAGCGCGAGGCTCACGCCGATCTTCCTCGCCAGCTCCAGCCGCTCCTCGCTGACGTCGGTGATCACGACGTTGCGGGCGCCCGCATGCCGTGCCACCGCGGCGGCCATCAGGCCGATGGGGCCGGCCCCCGTGATGAGCACGTCCTCGCCGACCAGCGGAAAGGAGAGGGCCGTGTGCACGGCGTTCCCGAACGGGTCGAAGATCGCGGCGACGTCGAGGTCCACCGGCGCCCGGTGCACCCACACATTGGCGGCGGGCAGGGCGACGTACTCCGCGAAGGCCCCGTCCCGCCCGACGCCGAGCCCGACCGTGGCCCGGCACAGATGCCGCCGCCCGGCCAGGCAGTTGCGGCACTTCCCGCAGACCAGATGCCCCTCGCCGCTCACCCGGTCACCGACACTGACGTCCGCGACATCACGCCCGGTCTCCACGACCTCACCGACGAACTCGTGCCCGACCACCAGGGGCGTGCGGATGGCCTGCTGCGCCCAGCCGTCCCAGGCCCGGATGTGCAGATCGGTGCCGCAGATGCCGGTGCGCAACACCTTGATCAGTACGTCGCCGGGTCCGACGGCCGGCTCCGGCACGTCCGCGAGCCACAGCCCGGGCTCAGCCTTCTCCTTGACCAGCGCCTTCAACGCGGCTCCTGTGGGTGCGACCCCGGGTCCGGGCACGCCGAAGGCGCCCGTATCCGGGGAGAGGGGTGGAATCGCGTAGCAATCTGCCGTACGACGCCACCCGCGGTCCATCGAGGTTTTCTTAACCCGCGCCGCAGCTCCGCTTCACACCCGCCCCGCCCGCCTCACACCGGCCCAGGGGTACATGCTCAGTCGAGGACTGCGGTGGCTTCGATCTCGACCAGGTGCTCGTGGATGTCCAGCGCCGCGACGCCGATCAGCGTGGTCGGCGGCACCGGAGTGATCCCCAGCTTCGCAGCCGCCCGGGAGATTCCCTCCAGGAGCGGGGGCATCTTGTCGGCGGTCCAGTCGACGACATAGAAGGTCAGCTTCGCGACGTCGTCGAAGGAACCGCCGGCCTCCGCCAGGGCGGTGGCGATGTTGAGGTAGCACTGCTCGACCTGCGCGGCGAGGTCGCCCTCGCCGACGGTGGCCCCTTCCACGTCCCAGGCGACCTGCCCGGCGACGAAGACCAGCTTCGAACCGGAAGCGATCGCCACCTGCCGGTAGACGTCGATCTTCGGCAGTCCGTCGGGGTCCTTCAGCATGATTGCCATGGTGTCCGTCTCCTTGCGCGGGCTCCTGTGAGCCCCTGTTCGTCAAACCAGCTCGTGGTCTCTTGTGGTTACTCAGGAACGGTAGGAGAGTGTTCGTTGACATGGAAGAACGCACTTTTCAGTGACTGGGGAACCTGATGGTGACCAAGCAGTTCAGCGGCTCGGCCGAGGACGCCGACCTGCGGCGCGCCGACTCCCTGGGGCGGGAGATCTTCTCCGACATCGCCAACAAGTGGGCGCTGTTGATCATCGAAATGCTGGGAGAGGGCACGCTGCGCTTCAGCGAGCTGCGCGGCCGGGTCGAGGGCATCAGCCACAAGATGCTCACCCAGAATCTGCGGATGCTGGAGCGCAACGGCCTGCTCGTGCGGACCGTCCACCCCACCGTCCCACCCCGCGTCGAGTACACCCTCACCGAAGCGGGCCACGGACTGCGGGCGACGGTCGACGGGATGTGCGAGTGGACCTACCGGTACTTCCAGCACATCGAGTCCGCCCGGCGGCAATTTGAAGCTTGACTTGACGTGGCGCAGAGCTGATCGGAAATCTGCTACGGCCACTGCGAACCCACAGGTCCAGATGGCACGAATTGGACCAGATGGCATGAATTCATGAGATCCGCTCATCGATCTGTGGTAACGTGACAAATGTTGCAGTTTTGGTTACCAGAGACATCAGAAATCCCGGGAGCTCTTCCGACTTTGCGTCGATGAGCACCCTTTCTTGTTTCCGAAGCTTTCCGGTTCTTTTCGGAGGGGCGATCATCGCGGCGACTCCGGATCCGCAAGGGTTTCGGCTTCCGCGGATCCATTGGGAATTCCTCGATAAGTGCCGCATCGAGGAGGGTTCTGCATGAACCGCACCGGTCGCACGACCGACGGCTCATCCCGCTTGCCCGGCACAAAAACGGGGAGCCGAAGCCCCCCTTCCCGTCCGGCTGAGGTCGGACGGAATGACTGCAAGAACCATTCCGCCGTATTCCGCAAGAAGTTCGCGCTGCCGAAAACCGTCGCCCGCCGCTGTCGGCTGTTGACGCTTTCGACGACCTCGATCTGCCCCGCTCGGTCCCCCGGCCACGCGGACGGGCGGGCCGTCCCGCGCCCCAGGTTCCCGCCGAGCACGAACGCACAACGCCCATCGGCGTTCGGATGAACCATCCGGTCGTCATGCATGCCCGCCCCGACGAAAACCCGTCGTAGAGGAGAAGCCATTGACGCCAGACCGAACTCGTTGGCCCCATAGGGATGCTGAGACCGCCGACACCGGCCTGACGGCCCGGTGCGCAATGGACGTCCCCGGACCCCAGGTCGACGAGCACATGACGGTCGACGTGGCCCTCTCCGTCCTCATCGGTGCCCGCGTCCCGCACCTGCTGCTGCGGGACGAGGACGGCCGGTGCGCAGGTCTGGTCACCAGGGCTCGGCTCTCCGACCACCGCGGCGGCGCGTGGTATCGCGACCGCACCCGGCTGCGGGACATCCCGTACGACCGGGGGCCGTTGACCTCGTCCGCCGCCGCCCTCGGTGCCGCGAAGGCCGCCATGCGGGTGCGCACAGTGCCCGCCTCACCCGTGGTCGACGAACACGGCTGTGCCCTGGGCGTCCTCGCTCTCCTCCCCTGACCGACCGCACGGCGTCGGACCGGGCTGGTCCGGCATCTCCCTCTCAACCCTGTGGAGGCATCATGCGCTGCGTCATCGCCCGTTTTCCCTTCGACTTCACCAAGTTCGAGGTGGAGCAGTCGATGGGGGGCATCAAGCCGGAACCCGTTACCGGGGTGTCCGTGACCATCGGCCGTCGCGTCTACCCGGTCATGCAGGTCGGGGAAGTGATCACCAGACAGAGTCGCCGCGACTTCACCGTGGGTGAGGTCCGCAGGGCGCTGACCCAGCTCGGCTTCACCTGCCACGACGCCCCGCCCGCCCCGCCCGTGCAGCGGCCGGCGCCCTGGCAGGCGACGGCCGCGGAGTGGGACTGACCGGCGTCATGGTCTGAGGACCAGGGCCCTGCGCGGGGCGGGCGGGTGCGCCGCGAACCCACCCGGGAGGCACCGCCGGCCCCAGGAACGCAGGGCCTCCAGCGTCGCGGTGTCCCCACGGCACACGAGGGTGACACCGAGGGCCGCGCCGTGGTCGCGGAGCAGCTGCTTCTGGAGGCGTCGGGCGAGGTTCCAGTCGCGGCCCTGGTACTGCCGGCACACCTCGGGCGGGACGACGATCTCGGGGATGGCGAAGAGCAGCCCCGCCGCGGCGAGACGGAACAGGCCCGTCGGCAGGTACGCGCCGAGCCCCTCCCCCCGAGGCGCCCTCGCCCCGTACGGGGAATCCGTAGGCCAGTCCCGTCGGGTGGGTGTTCCCGGCGAGCACCAGGGCGAAGCCGGGCCGTCGTACGGCGGTCGCCAGGCGTCTCACGAAGCGGGCGCGGGCTGCCTCGCCAGCGTCCGAGGTGTGCGTGTCCACGTCGCCCAACTCCTGCAGATGGTCGTCGACCTGGCATCGGGTCAGCGGGCGGAGCACGGCACCTTCCCAGGAGCGGCCGCGACGACCCGTTCCGCTGTCGCCGGGTCGGCGATGTCGCCCTGGACGGTGACGACGTCGGCGTCGTCGACGGGGGCAATGGTGCGCGAGGTGGCTACGACGGCGTACTCGAGCTTGCGGTAGCCCTCGACGAGGGCGGCGCCGATGCCCTGCGAGGCGCCGGTGACGATCGCGACCTTCTGGTTCTGCGCGCTCACGGTGACCTTCTCCCGAGGAACTGACCGGTTACCAGCCGACCGGTCGACTAATCGGAAGGTAGGACGGGGCACTCGACGACGGAAGGATCGGCTTGCTCCTGCCTGGGAGGCGCAGGCTTTCAGAACGGGTCAGCCTGGGAGCCTGTACGGATCGTCCGCGGGCAGCCAGGCGTCCGGGGCGTGGATTCCGAGGTCGCCGACGCCCTCGCACAGGGCGTCGACGGCAGCGAGGACTCCGGCGCGGTCCTCGGCCTCCCGCCAGACCACGGACCAGGTCCAGTAGACCTTCGGGGCGACGATCTCTCGGCGGACCAGGTCGGGCGGGAGCGGACTGGTCTGTCCCTTGGGCGAGTTGAGGACCGGGCGGCGGCAGCGGCGGACGTGGTCGAAGAAGGCCGGGCCGGTGACGGCACCGTCGGAGATGCGCACGGTGCGGGCCCCGGTGGCCTGTGCCAGCTCCTCCGCGTAGACGTTCCAGGACGCCCAGGAGGTGATGTCGTCGTCGATGAGGACGTCGGTGTCCTGGGCCGCCACATCCGTTACGTCATGGGTGTCGCCGCCCTTGGCGACGGCGTACAGCCGGTCGGCGCCGATCAGCCGGGCCCGCAGCCCGAGCCGCTCGAGGTCCTCGGTGCGCAGCCAGCACACGGCGAGGTCCAGGCTGCCGTCGGCGACCCGGGCGGCCTGGGTGTGCGAGGGGGCGACCCACGCGTCGACGTGCACGCGGGCCACCGCTGCCGTACGTGAAGTCAGGTCGGGGGGAAGCCAGTTGACGTAGCCGAGCCGTACCGACTGTGAGCCCGACAGCCGGCCGGCCCGGTGCTTGAGGTCGTCGGCCCGTTCCAGCAGGGCACGGGTGTGCGGGAGCAGGGCGGCTCCGGCGGGCGTGAGGGAGACCGAGCGGCGGTTCCGGTCGAACAGCCGGACGCCCAAGTCCCGTTCGAGGGCTTTGATCTGCTGGGAGAGCGAGGGGCCCGCGATGAGCAGCCGCTCGGCGGCCCGGCCGAAGTTCAGTTCCTCGGCGACCGCGACGAAGTAGCGCAGCTGGCGCAGTTCCACGCGCGCCATGCTACGCGCGCTGGGAGGCTGCGCCTATCAGCAGCAAGGCAGCCGGTCGTGGCATCGGCGCTGGTCACGGGCGCACGATGGGCCCACCAACGACGATCGGAGTACATCATGCGCGAGTTCCTGGTCGAGATCACCACCACCGTCCCCGAAGGCACCGGCCAGGACGAGGTCGACCGGCGGCGGGCCGCCGAGGCCGTCCGTGCGAGGGAGCTGGCCGCCACCGGCAATCTGGCCCGACTGTGGCGCCCCGTGGGCGAGTTGCGCAGCATCGGCGTGTGGCGGGCCGCCGACGAGGCGGAGCTGCACGAGAAGGTGCTCGGCACGCTGCCGCTGCGCCCGTGGATGACCCTTGCCGTCACCCCGCTCGAGTCCCACCCCAACGACCCGGGGCGGGTCGACGGCACCCGATGAGCACCCCCTCCCCTCCCTCCTCTCCCTCGTCCCCCTGGACCCATGTCGCCCAGGGCGCGGCGGCGCTCGCCGCGGGCATGGGGGTCGGCCGCTTCGTCTACACGCCGATCCTGCCCCTGATGCACACCCAGGCGGGCCTGTCCGCCGACGCCGGAGCCAACCTGGCGACCGCCAACTACGTCGGCTATCTCGTCGGGGCGCTCGCGGGCATTCTGTTGCCCGCGCTGGTCCGTTCACGCACTGTCCTGCGCGGCTCCCTTCTCGCGCTGACCACGACACTCGCCGCGATGCCCGTCGCTCAGAGCACCGCGGCGTGGGGCGCGCTGCGCCTGCTGGCCGGGGTGGTGAGCGCCCTGGTGTTCGTCGTCGCGGCCAGTTCCCTGCTGCACCATCTGCGCGGGCATCCGGCGCACCTGTCCGGCTGGGCCATCGGCGGCGTCGGCGCCGGCATCGCACTGTCCGGCCTGCTGCTCCTCGCGCTGCGGTCCGTCGCGGACTGGCGGGCCGCCTGGTGGGCCTCGGCCGTGCTCACCGCGCTGCTCACTGTCGGCGCGTGGAACCTGCGGCCGGAGGCGGCTGCACCCGCGAGCAGCGAGAAACCGGAGAGTACGGCGCCCCGCACACACCGCTGGTTCGGTGCGCTGTTCGTGAGCTACTCCCTGGAGGGCATCGGCTACATCGTCGCCGGAACCTTCCTGGTCGCGGCGATCGGTCAGGGGTCCCCCGGCTGGGTCGGCAACGGCTCCTGGGTGCTGGTGGGGCTGGCCGCCGTGCCGTCCCCGGCGCTGTGGGCGCGGCTGGGACGCCGCTGGTCCCGGCCCGCGCTGCTGCTCGCCGCGCTGGTGGTACAGGCGGTCGGCATCGCCCTGCCCGCACTGATCGGCGGAACCGCTGCCGCGCTCCTCTCGGCGGTGCTGTTCGGCGGCACGTTCCTGGGCATCAGCATGCTCGCCCTGGCCACCGGGGCCCACCTGCGCTTCCCCCGCTCGGTCGCCCTGCTGACCGCCGGATACTCCGTCGGCCAGATCCTGGGCCCGCTCGCCGTCGCCCCGCTGCTGCACCACGGCTACCACCGGGCGCTGCTCCTGGCCACCCTCGTGGTCCTCGCCGCGGCCGCGGCCGCCGCCGTGCTGCGGATCGGCTTCCCGCACCACATGGTCGTAGTACGACACACAGCCCCGCCGCGACAGCGAGAATCGACCGAGGACGCCCGGACTGCTCAGGGGCTGTCCGGCGGATCGGGGCGGCTGTAGGTAACCTCGCTTTGCAGCCGTCCCGAGCGGGGTTCGGTGCGTGCAGCTGCAAGGCGGAGGAGGGCGCCGACGCGGAGCGTCGGCAACCGACGACAACGCCGCAGATGTGCGTGTCAGCCCCCGCGACGCCGGCATGATCCGCCGGACAGGCGCTGGGGCCGGCCCCGACGCTCTCGCCCCGCACTCGGCCAACTGACGTGGAGCCGCTGATGAACACCGCACGGGACCTCGCGATCGTCGCCCTGGATGCGGCGCCCAGCCGTCAGGTCCAGCAGGGCGAGTTGTCGCTCGCACTCGCGGGAGCCGAGGTGCTCGACCTCATCGAGGCCCTGGCGCTCGCCCTGGACGGCGACCGCATCCTCCCCAGCGCCCCGTCACCCACCGGCGACCGCCTGCTGGACGAGGCCGTTTCCTCCCTCGTACGGCAGGAGCCGTACGAGTCGGTCGAGGAGTGGCTGTGGCGCCGGGGCCGCGGGCTGTCCTCGGCCTATGTCGACGACCTGGAGCGGGTGGGGCTGACCGCCCGGCAGCGCGGGCGCCGGATTCCGCTGCGGACCGGGCGGGCGGAACTGGTCGACTCGCCGGCCCGGCGGCAGGCCGAGGAGCGCTGGGCTTCGGGCGAGCCGGTCCTCGCCGCCCTTGCTGCTGCCGCCGGGATCCACGAAGAGCAGGCCGAGCACCAGGACGACCTCTCCGGTGAGGCGGTCACGACCGTGCTGGCCTCCGTCGGCGACGCGGTGATGGAGCTGGAGGCCGTACGACAGCGGAAGGCGATCGAGGACTCCGCCTTCGACAACGTGTGGCGCGGCTACTAGTCGCTCCGCGGGTTGCGCCGCTACTGGCCGTCGGTCTTCTGCGGGCACGTTGTGGCTGGTCGCGCAGTTCCCCGCGCCCCTTGGGGGCGCTGCCGAACCGTCGGACTTCGCCCTCCCCGCTCAGCGGCTGCTAGGAACCACCGCGGACCTCCTCGGCCCGGTTGCTCAGCTCCAGGGTGAGGTTGCCGAACAGACAGCCCGACATGGTGCCGCTGCCCTGCTGGGCGGCGCGCGGCCGGCCTCCGTCTCCTCGAAGAGCTGCCGCAACTGCTGCAGGGGTTCCGCGTCGCCGCCCAAGGCGCGCGCCCAGTCGCGCTGTTGGGCCGCCCAGTGTTCGTCGACGACGGTGAGCGCGAGGGCCTCCTTCGACTCGAAGAAGTAGAAGGAGTAGAAGAAGCTGCCTGCTGCCCTTCGGTACCCCGGCCGCCTTGCAGATCTCGGCCACGCCGAGCGCCGTGCAGCCGCGTCCCTCGATGAGGGAGCGTGCGGCACCGAGGAGCCTCTGCCTGGCGTCACTGGTGCGTCCCACGACCCGAGGGTACGTAGGTACTGGACCGGTCGGCCGGCGACTGACCGTGCCCGCCGTCACAGCAGCGGAAGCCCGTCCGCCTCCCGTCGCTCCAGCCGGGCGACCAGGTCCGCCGCCGTCGACTTGATGGTCTCCAGGCCGGGCCTGCCCCAGGGCCGTGGCTCAACGTCGACGACGCACACGGTACCGAGCACCATCCCCGTACTGTCGATCAGCGGTGCGCCCAGATAGGAGCGGATGCCGAACTCGTCGACCACCGGATTGCCCGCGAACCGCGGGTAGTCGCAGACGTCCTCCAGGACCAGGGCCTTGCGCCGCACCACCACGTGCGGGCAGAAGCCGTGGTCGCGGGCGAGTTCGCGGCCCAGGACGGGAGTGGTGCCGTCCGCCTTGACCACGGGCCGGGGGACGTCCGAGAGATGCAGGCCCGCGAAGAACTGCCGGTTCTCGTCGATGAAGTTGACCATGGCGTACGGCGCCCCGGTGAGCTCGGCGAGGTGGTCCGCGTAGGCGTCGAGGGCGGGGTCCGGGTGTTCTGCGAGGCCCAGTTGACCGAGGCGCCGGGCCCGGGCGGGGGCCTCCTTGTCCTCGGGGGTGAGCAGCAGACGACCGGCCGGGCGCGACGGGTCGTACCTCATGGGCGGGCTCCGTCACTGTGGACGCAGGGCATATACGGGCTCCGTGGCGGTGTGCGGGGATCACATGTGGGCGCCGTGGCTCGGCGCATGCGCCGGCGCGTGGGCGATGAGGTGCCGGACGAGGGTGAGCAGGGTCTGCACTCCTGAGCTGGAGATCCGGGCGTCGCAGCGCACGACGGGGATCGCCGGGTCGAGGTCGATGGCGGCGCGGACCTCCTCGGGGTCGTAGCGGTACGAGCCGTCGAACTCGTTGATCGCGACGATGAAGCCGAGGCCGCGCTGCTCGAAGAAGTCGACCGCCGCGAAGCACTCCTCCAGACGGCGGGTGTCGGCGAGGATGACCGCGCCGAGCGCGCCCTCGGAGAGCTCGTCCCACATGAACCAGAACCGCTGCTGCCCGGGCGTGCCGAACAGATACAGCACATGTTCCGGGTCGAGGGTGATGCGGCCGAAGTCCATGGCCACCGTCGTCTCGACCTTGTTCTCGATCCCTTCGAGAGAGTCGGTCGCGGCGCTGACCGTGGTGAGCAGTTCCTCCGTGCTGAGCGGCGCGATCTCGCTGACCGCGCCCACGAAGGTCGTCTTGCCGACTCCGAACCCGCCCGCCACCAGGATCTTCAGTGCGGTGGGGAAGGGGTCAGAGCTGTCGTCGTAGTCCATCGAGCACTGCCTCCAGAAGGGCCCGGTCAGTCGGGTTGTGGTGGAACTCGGGTGGCTTGGTGGTGAGCGCCCCGCAGTCGACGAGGTCCGACAGCAGCACCTTGGTGACCACCGCCGGCAGCTTCAGTTGCGCGGCGACCTCGGCGACCGAGACGGGCGCGCGGCACAGGTCGAGCGCCTGCGCATGTTCGGGGCCGAGGTAGCCGAGGGGGGTGGCCCCGGTGGCCATCACATGCGACAGCAGGTCGAGGGCGATGGTGGGCCGGGTGCGTCCGTTGCTGACCGTGAAGGGGCGCACCAGCCGACCGGCCGCGTCGTCGAGCCAGGGCCCGTCGCCGACCGCCGCCACGCTCAAGGCCTCATCGCCGTGGGTTCGACGGCGTGCTGCCGGGGCGCGGTGACGAGGTAGGGGCGGACGCTCTTGACCAGCATTGCCATCTCGTAGCCGAGCACCGCCGCGTCGGCCTCGCGGCCGGCCAGTACGGCGAGACAGGTGCCGGAGCCGGCGGTGGTCACGAACAGCAGGGTCGAGTCGAGTTCGACGACGACCTGGCGGACGTCGCCGCCGTCGCCGAAGCGGACCCCGGCGCTGCGGCCGAGGGAGTACAGGCCGGAGGCCAGGGCGGCCATGTGGTCGGCGCTGTCCGGGTCGAGGCCGTGGACCGACTTCACGAGCCCGTCGCAGGAGAGGAGTACCGCACTGGTCGTGTGGGGTACGCGCTGCACGAGGCCGCTCATCAGCCAGTCGAGATCGGATACATGGCCGGTCGGCGCATCGCTCGCCATGGTGGATCGACTCCTTGGGGTACGAAGGTCTGCGGGAGCGGTGGGGGCGGTAACGGGGGTGGGGACAGGGGTGGTCATCCGGCTGGTGCGCTCCCGTCGTGCCGGGTGGGATGGTCGGTGCCGCGCGCGGACGCGGGGCGTGCCTCGGCTATGTGGGCCGGGTCCATGTGCGATACGTCCACGGACGGCGGCGGAGTGGTGGCGGTGACGTCCGTGTGGAGAACGTCCAGGGGCGAGCTCGGGAGGATGGACGCTGCCTCTGTGTGAGCCGGGTCGGTGAGCGGGCGCGACTCGATGCGCGGCGCCTGCTCCATGGGCTCGGCGGCCATGTAGGCAGACTCCATGTGTGCCGACTCCACGTGCGCCGAAGCCATGTGCGCCGACTCCATGTGGTCCGGCTCCAGGTGCGCGGTCGACGCCGTGTGTACGGCCCCCGTGTAGTCCGAGTGCTCCGCGTACTCGGCGCGCTCGGACTCGAGGTTCTGCTGGGCCTCCGCCAGGCCGATGCCGCGCTGGAAGGCGGCCATCAGACCCGGGTCGTGGCCGGCGAGGTGGTCGGACTCCTGGCGTGGCGCCGGGCCGTCC
Organism: Streptomyces sp. TLI_185; assembly: GCF_003814765.1. Lineage (NCBI taxonomy): Bacteria > Bacillati > Actinomycetota > Actinomycetes > Kitasatosporales > Streptomycetaceae > Streptomyces > Streptomyces sp. TLI_185. The sequence goes on along the minus strand of NZ_RKRB01000001.1, from coordinate 8,715,457 downwards.
CGCAGCTGGGGTGCGATGTGCTCCTGGGCGCGGCGGCGCGGCAGTTGGGGCTTGCCCATGGTGCCGCGGACGGTGCCGGTGCGGGGCGTGGGCGGCGTGGCGGCGTTCTCCGCGACCAGCCGCCGGTCGTCGGGCCGGATGCCGGGCAGAGCCTCCGCGGGATTGGCCCGCTCCTCGTGGGCGCCGCGCACCGGGAGCGGTGCGGGTCCGCTGCCGCTCTGCGTGCTGCCGTTGAGCGGGCCGGCGTTCGCCGCGGCGACCGTGGACTGCGCGGGCGGCGGGGGCACGACGCGAGACCCGAGGGTCTCGGGTCGGGGCCCGGGCGGCGCCTGCGGCTGGGACCGCGGCGGTACGGACGGCTCGGGCATCCCCATCACGCCCGTGACACCGTGCGGCTGCGCTGCACCCCCGGGAACGCCCGGCGTCGAGCCCAGCAGCCCCTGCGGTACGACGAGAACGGCCTGCACTCCGCCGTAGATGTTGGTCTGCAGCCGGACGTTGATGCCGTGCCGCCGCGCGAGCTGCGAGACGACGAACAGTCCGATGCGGCCGTCCGCGAGCAGGCTCGCCACATTGACCTGGTCCGGGTCGGCGAGCAGGGCGTTCATCTTCTTCTGTTCGGCGACCGGCATGCCGAGGCCGCGGTCCTCCACCTCGACGGCGAGTCCCGAGGTGACGAGGTTGGCGCGCAGCAGGACCTGGGTGTGCGGTGCGGAGAACACCGTGGCGTTCTCGACGAGTTCGGCCAGCAGGTGGATGACGTCGGCGACGGCGTGGCCGCGCAGGGTGCCGTCGATCGGGGGCACCAGCTTGACCCGGGAGTACTGCTCGACCTCGGCGATGGCGGAGCGCAGCACCTCGGTCATGGAGACGGGGTTGCTCCACTGCCGGCGGGAGACGGCGCCGCCGAGGACGGCGAGGTTCTCGGCGTGCCGGCGGATCCGGGTGGCGAGGTGGTCGACGTGGAAGAGGCCCTTGAGCAGGTCGGGGTCCTCGATCTCGTTCTCCAGCTCGTCGAGGATCGAGATCTCCCGGTGCACCAGCGACTGCAGGCGCCGGGCGAGGTTGACGAAGACCTCGAGCTTCTGTTCGCTGCCCGCCTGGCTGGAGAGCTGGGCGGCCTGCACGACGGCGGTGACGGCGCCGTCGTGCGCGCGGGTCAGGTCGGCGGCGAGCAGCTCGAAGTCGTCGGCATCGTCCGCGGGAGAGCTGCGCGGCTTGCGCGGGGGCGGGGTGTCGCCGCGGCGCAGCGACTCGACGAGGGCGCGCAGGTCGGCCTCGCCGCGGCCGCTGATGCGGCGCAGGGCGCCGAGGCGGTCGCTCACCGACCGGGCGGTGCGGTCGGCGGCGACGGATGCGATCAGGATCGCTGCGAGCGCCACCGCTGCGGCGCCGGCGAGCACGCCCCACAGGGTGAGGCCGGGCCGTGCTCCGGTGGTGCGGACGGTGAACAGCACGGCCGCGCTCGCGCTCAGGGCGACCGCGATCGGCGGCAGCACGGCGAGCCGCAGCAGCTGGGGCCGTATGTGCGTCTCGGGCAGCGAGGGTACGGGACGGGCAACCGGCCGTCCGTGCCGCCCGCCCTCGCGGCGGTCTGCGCGTGCGGCCGGTGCGCGAAGGTGAGACATCGGTGTCCTCGTCGTACTGATCCGTCGGTGCCTGGGGCGCGTGCTGCGCGGTTCGGGCATGCGTTGCCCGATGGACACTCACAGTAGTCGCCAACGCATCATGTGCGGTGGGCAGTTGACAAAGTCCCCCGGCGAGCGTCCCGCTCTGGTATGAGACTTCGTACGACAGACCGATAAACCCAGCGGGCGCGTGATCCCGCTCAATGAAGATTCGATCAGAGCCGGTCAGGAGCGGTCACCAGGAAAGGGTGAGGGCCGGGGAGCGACTGCTTCCCGGCCCTCACCGAATGCCCTTTTCTGTCCGCCCGACAACCCGCCGGGACCGTTTCGGGACGCTCACACGCCTCCAGAAGTCATCCCCCGAACGTCACTCAGCGTATTGGCCTAAGCCTTCGGCTGGGTGAACCTGATGCTGTTGCCGAACGGGTCCCTCAGACCGCAGTCGATTCCGTACGGCCGCTCGGTGGGCTCCTCCGTGAACTCGACGCCCTTGGCCTTGAGGGTCTCGTACGTCTTGCGGCAGTCCTCGGTCCGGAAGATGAGGAAGCCGCCCGTCGCGCCCTTGGTCAGCAGCTCGCGGACCTGTTCCGCGGTCTCCTCGGACAGCCGCGGCGGGCCGGGCCGCTCCAGCAGGACCTCGCGGTCCGGCTGGCCGGGGACGTTGACGGTGAGCCAGCGCATGAAGCCGAGGTCGGCGTCGGTGTTGACCTCCAGGCCGAGCTTGCCGACGTAGAAGTCGAGGGCCTCGTCCTGGTCGAGGACGTAGATCTGCGAGTGCGTGATTGCTGTGAACATGTGCATCACGCTACGAGCCCCGCACCGCGAAAACTTATCCAAAACTGCTCTGTCCACCGAAGAGCGAGCAGAAGGACGAGCACAAGGACGAGGGGACTGTCAGGCGCTCGGCCGCATCCACGCCATCGTGAAACAGGTGGGGACGTCCACGGCGACGGCCTGTTTGCGGTACTCCCTGGGCGAGCGGCCGACGACGTCGCGGAAGGTGCGGCTGAAGGTGCCCGGGCTGCCGAAGCCGACCTCGAAGCAGATGTCCGTGACGCTGCGGTCCGTCTCCCGCAGCAGGAACATCGCGCGCTCGACGCGGCGGCGCTGCAGATAGCGGTGCGGTGTCTCGCCGAACGTGGCGCGGAAGGTGCGGGCGAAATGCGCCGGGGAGACATGGGCGATCCGGGCCAGGGCGGGCACGTCCAGCGGCTGGGCGTAGGCGCGGTCCATCGCGTCCCGGGCCCGCAGCATGCGGCGGTTCGTTTCTTCTGCGGCGCGGCTCACGGCGCCATCACACCATGGTTCGCCCAAGGGTTCCGCTCTGGTGGTGGGCCGCCTGGCTAGCCTGGTGAGGAGACGGAGCCGCCGTTCGACGGCCCGAGCCGAAGGAGCCTTCATGGAGCTTCCACGCGACGAGGTGACCGTCGCCCGTCCCGGCGACCGACGGCCCGGGCCCGCAACAGCGGGAATGGACCGGCAGGAGGCGTTCGCCACCGACGGCATGTGGGCGGGATTCGTCCGCACCGAACCCGGGACGGTCTCCGGCTGGCATCACCACGGCGAGCACGAGTCGGTGATCTACGTCCTCACCGGGGCCCTCAGGATGGAGTTCGGCCAGGACGGCTCGCGCACGGTCGATGCCGGTCCCGGCGACTTCGTCCACGTGCCGAAGGGCGCCGTGCACCGGGAGAGCAACCCCTCGGCGGAGCCTGCCGACATCATCGTCACGAGGGCGGGGACGGGGCAGTCCACGTTCAACGTGGACGGGCCCGCACAGGGCTGAGACGCCCACTCCGCCCACTCCGCCCACTCCGGCCGTCGGTGTCGTCAGCGAAGGGCGGCCAGGTCCCCGCCCGGCAGGTGGATCCAGCCCTCCTGCCGGGCGGCGGCACACTCGTCCGCGGTGCGCGGCCACCGGGTGTCCCCGACCAGGACGGCCCTGGCGACCAGAGCGCAGAGCAGGGCGTCGAGATGGTCGTGGCTGTCGGCGCACGTGGAACGCACCGGCTCGGGCAGGACCAGTCCCAGGCCCTCCTCGACCGCGAGAAGAATGTGCTCGCGGACCTCGCGCGCTTCGGGCGTGGCGCTCTTGTAGCTGCGGGCCGGGCGGATGCCCCACCGCCGCAGCGCGGCGGCCGGGTACACCTCGGCGACCCGGCCCGACCCGTCCCGGGGCACAGGGGTGTCAGCCGCCGCGAGCGCGTCCAGGAGACGGGCGGCACGCAGCGCCACGACGCCCAGCAGATCGGTGGACACCGACAGCGGAGGGCGCATCGAGGTCGTCTTCCAGGTGAGGTCGTCGGTCAGCCGGAACCGCAGCGCGTCCAGGCCGGGACGGCCGTCCGTGCGCTCCTGGAACCGCGCTTGCGGCGGCAGCCGTATGCCCTGGTGGTGGGCGAGGACCGTGGCCACGAAGCTCGACGGCCAGCCGAGCGGACAGTCGAGGCCGGTCTTGTCGGCGGCCCGGACCAGCGCCAGCAGGTCCTCGTCCCCTTCCGGCACGACGAACTCCGCCGTCAGATCGCCGTCGGCTGCCCACAGCACGCGGCACACGGCGGTACGCCGTGCACTGGCAGCCAGGTCGACCCCGACCGTCACCGTCTGCTGATGGCTCATGCCGGGATCCTCTCCCAGCATGCCGGGTCGGGTCACGGCCTCCCCCGTCGAGGTCAGCCCGCCGATACCGTCTCGGGCTCCCCTGTGCCCTCCGCGGACTTGCCGTCGGCGTCGGTCCGGGCCTCGGCTCCGGAATCGGCGGCCGTCTTGATTGCCGCCTTCGTCAGCACGTCCGCCGTCGGCCAGCCGCCGGCCGGGGCCTGGGCGACGGCCCGCCACCACGGTTCGGACGGAACCGTCTCCGCAGTGGGCTCGAAGGGCTCTCCCGGGCGGGGCAGGGCGATGCGGGAGCCCGTGGCGCGGGCGGCCGCGACGGTGCCCTCGCCGGGCTCCGCCCAGGGGTGCGTGGCCAGGTTGAAGGTGGCCCAGTGGATCGGCATCATCACGCCGTGCGGCTCGCCGCCCTGCAGGTCGAGGTGGGCGCGCATGCCCTCTTCGGGCGTCATGTGGATGTCCGGCCAGAAGTCGGAGTAGGCGCCGATCTGGATCATCGTGGCATCGAAGGGTCCGTGCTCGGCGCCGATGTCCTTGAAGCCGTCGAAGTAGCCGGTGTCGCCGCTGTGGAAGATCCGGTGCTCGTCCCCGGCGACGGACCAGGAGGCCCACAGGGTGTGCTGGGTGTTGCGCAGGCCGCGGCCGCAGAAGTGGCGGGCCGGGGTGGCGGTCAGGGTGAGGCCGCCGACCTTGGTCGCCTCGTGCCAGTCCAGCTCGCGCAGCCGGTCGGCGGAGACGCCCCAGTGTTCGAGGTGGGCGCCGACGCCGAGGGGGACGGCGAACAGCGTGTCCGTGTCGGCCAGTGCCTTGATGGTGGGCAGGTCCAGGTGGTCGTAGTGGTCGTGCGAGATGACGACGACGTCGACCGGGCCGAGCGCGGCGATCGGCAGTGGCACCGGGTGCAGCCGCTTGGGGCCGACGAAGGAGAACGGGGAGCAGCGCTCGCCCCACACGGGGTCGAAGAGCACCCGCTGTCCGTCGATCTCGGCAAGCACGCTGGAGTGCCCCATCCAGGTCAGCCGCAGTCCGGTGGCCGGCGGCTTCGCGATGTCGGCGAGCGTGGTGGGGTGCACCGGCACCGTGCCCTTGGGGGCGCGCCGGGGCCGCTCGTCCTTGTCGAAGAAGACCTTCGCGAAGTCCAGCGTGGAGCCGGAGGGCCGGATCCGGGCGGTGCCTCCGGGATTCTGGAAGACCCCGTCCTTGAAGTGCGGCGATCTGCGGATGCGTGCGAGACGCTCACCGCTCGGGTCCGCGCCGAAGCCCGCGGGCTGCAGCGCACGGAGCCCGGAGCTCAGGGAACGGAAACCGGACACGGTACCTCCAGATGGAGTCGACGAGGCATTCCATTATGGTCGGCTGCTCCGACAACACCTGTGTCGTCCGCGTCGCTGCGGGCTCATTCCAAGGAAAGCCCAAAGATTGCCGACCGCTTGGTGAACCGCGGACCGTCGGCGTCCATTCCCGTCCTCCTGCCGGCGCCGGGGTGATCGATCCGCCCGTTGACAGTGGGTGCCCCCGATTCCGATACTGACTGACGATTCAGTAATCGGGGGACCTTCGCCCCCGTCGCCGCCTCTGGTCACCATCCGCGAGGAGATCGCATGACCACCCCCCTGATGTCGGTCACCTGGACCGACCACCTCACCGGCCGCCAGGGCTTCCTGGTCGTCGACCGGCTGGTGCGCGGCGTCTCCAGCGGCGGACTGCGCATGCGCGCGGGCTGCACCCTGGACGAGGTCGCCGGGCTCGCGCGCGGGATGACCATGAAGGAGGCACTGCACTACAACCCCGAGGGCCGCTACGTCCCCCTGGGCGGCGCCAAGGGCGGCATCGACTGCGATCCCCAGGACCCGGGGGCGTACGCCCTCCTGGTGCGCTACCTGCGGGCCATGAAGCCGTACGTCGAAGGCTTCTGGACCACCGGGGAGGACCTCGGTCTCAGCCAGGACCTGGTGGACCGGGCGGTGGCCGAGGCGGGGCTCGTGTCGTCCGTCCAGGCCGTGTATCCGCTGCTCGACGACGAGGCGGCGGCGCGCCGTCGGCTCGCGGACGCGTTCGCGATCGAGGTGGACGGGATCGGACTGGACGAGTTGGTCGGCGGGTGCGGGGTCGCCGAGTCGGCGCTGGCCGCCCTGGACCGGGCGGGCGTGCCGTACACGGGGACGCGGGTCGCCGTGCAGGGCCTGGGCACGATGGGCGGGGCGACGGCGCGTTTCCTCGCGCGGGCGGGGCTCACCGTCGTCGCCGTCGCCGACATCAAGGGCACCATCGCCAACCCGGCGGGCCTCGACGTCGAGGCGCTGCTCGCCGCGCGGGACGCGTACGGCACCGTGGACCGTGCGGCCCTGCGCCCCGGCGACCGTGAACTGCCCGGCGAGGCCTGGCTGTCGGCCGAGGCGGAGGTGCTCGTACCCGCGGCGGTCTCGTACGCGATCGACACCGCCGGCCAGGAGCGGATCACCGCCCGCTGGATCGTCGAGGCGGCCAACATGCCCGTACTGCCCGAGGCGGAGGAGCTGCTGGCCGCGCGCGGGGTGACCGTGCTGCCGGACGTGGTCGTCAACTCCGGGACGAACGCCTGGTGGTGGTGGACCCTGTTCGGCGACATCGGCCCGGACGCGGAGGAGGCGTTCGCCCACACCCGCCGCTCGATGAGGGCCCTGACCGAGCAGATGCTGGCCCGCGCGGAGGCCGACGGGACGACCCCGCGCGCCGCCGCGCACGCCATCGTCGCGGACCGGCTGCCGGTGATCGCGGAACGGTTCGGCTGGTACCGGTGACGACGGTCCGGGCATCCGTGCCGGACATCCGGCCGCTCGGAGAGTACGAGCGGCTGTACTGCCGCAGCGCGCACCCGCTCGAACCCGCCAACTGCTGACCTCGCCCGGCGTCACCAGCGGCGACGGAATAGGGTGACCGCGTGGCGAGAGTGCGGTTGAGCGTGGCCGAGCGGCGCGAGGAGTTGCTGCGGGCCGCCATCGGGCAGATCGAGGCGCGAGGCGTGGCGGCGGTCAGGATCGCCGACGTGGCCTCGGCGCTCGGTGTGAGCAACGCGCTGGTGCTGTACCACTTCTCGACGAAGGAGAAGCTGGTCGCCGCCGCGTTCACCTTCGCGGCCGAGGACGACCTCGGGCATCTGCGCAAGCTTCTGGGCCGCCGTACGACCGCGCTGCGGCGGTTGCGGTCGGCGGTGCGCTGGTACGCGCCGACGGGCCAGGCCAAGGGCTGGCGGCTGTGGATCGAGGGCTGGGCGGCGGCGCTGCGCGAGCCCGCGCTGCAGGAGGTCACGCGCGACCTCGACAAGCGGTGGAAGGCGGCCATCGCCGAGGTCATCGCGGAGGGTGTGGCCGCGGACGAGTTCCGCTGCCCGGACCCGCACGGCGCGGCCCTGCGGCTGACCGCCCTGCTGGACGGGCTCGCCGTGCAGCTGACCTCGTACGCCGGTGCGGTGTCGCGGGCGCGGGCGCAGGAGTGGGTGGACGAGGCGCTGGCCCGGGAACTGGGACTGGAGCGGGCGGCGTTGACGGCTTCGCAGCACTGAGCCCCCGCACTCGGCGGGGGCTCAGTGCCACCGGGCCGCTGCTCCGCCCGCCCGGCGAGGGCCCTTCTCAAGCCATTTCGAGGGCTCGGCCCAGGACGGTCTCAGGCGGCTGTCACGCCACCGAAGCGATCCGCATCTTGATGTCGTCCGGCGACAGTGCGCCCTTGGCCGTGACGTGGTCCCCGGACGACTCGCCGCGCAGCCGGCGGCCGATCCACGGCACCAGGTACTCGCGCGCCCAGTGCACGTCGTCCCGTCGCACCTCGAGGGTGCCGCGCGGCGGGAGCGGCGGCCAGGGCTGGTCGGGGTCGGCCGGCACCTCGAGGCCGAGGACCTGCCCGGCGCGGAGCGCCACGCGCGTGTGCCCCTCGGGCGAGAGGTGGAGGCGGTCGCCGTCCCACGCCCTGCGGTCCTGAACGGTCTTCAGGGACCACAGGTCGAGCACGGGACAGCCGTACCGGTCGGCGATGGCCCGCACATGGCCGTTGTACGTGGCGATCTTGCCGCGCAGGTGCTTGAGCACGGGGACGCCACGGGTGTCGAAGCCGGTGGTCACCATGACCGTGCCGGCGACTTCGGTGAGCCGGGCAACCGCCCGCTCGAAGCGCTCGGCGACCTCGTCGGGGTCGGTGCCGGGACGGATGATGTCGTTGCCGCCGGCACAGAAGGAGACGAGGTCCGGCGCCAGTTCGACGGCCTGCGGGACCTGGTCCTCCACGATCTGGTCGAGCAGTTTGCCGCGCACGGCGAGGTTGGTGTAGCCGAAGTCGCCCTCGGGTCGCCGGTCCGCGAGAAGCACCGCGAACCGGTCGGCCCAGCCGACGAATCTCCCGTCGGGGCCGGGGTCGCCGACGCCCTCGGTGAAGCTGTCCCCCACCGCAACGTACGACCCGATCACTGATCTGCTGTCACTCTTCGAATCGTCTGTCACATCGACCATGATTCACCTTCGAATGTGACCTACGCGACCGTAGGAAAGGGTTGACGTGCGGTGAGATAAGCCACTTCTAAAGTGTTCGCCAAGCCCGGAATACCCCTTCCATCAGCGACGTTGAAGCGTCGTCAAGGCGTCAGAGACGGTGCGGGACGAGCCGGCGGACCCTGAAGTCGGTGATCCGGAAGTGGCTCCAGGTGGTCCGGAAGGCGAAGTGCCCCCTTGTGTACGGCTGCTGGTCGGTGTAGTCGAAGACGAGCCGCCCGTTGTTCCACCAGCGGACCGCCGAGCCGTCGGAGACGATACGGACGCGGTTGGGTTCGTTCGCGACGAGGAGCGGCTCCGTGTAGTCGTAGATCAGCGGGCGGACCCCGGGCTCCCCGACGTAACGGCGCAGACGGGTCGTGGTGTTCGTGTTGGCGCCGTAGCCCACGTAGTACGTCTTGAGGTAGTCGTACTCGGCCAGTGCCCCGCTGCGGCGGGTGGCGAAGAGGTCGTCCGGGGAGCGGACGTCGGTGGCGTTCCAGAAGTTGTTGAGGTCGGACACGCGGTCGTTCGCGCCGCCTTGCGACACGGGCGTCGCCGTGTACTCGATGACGTACGGCCCTTCGAGCCGCTGTCTGAACCAGACCGTCGCCCCGGCGGGTACGTCGACCTCCAGCACCCCTCGGGAGGCGGTCACGGTGCCGCCCTGCTCCAGTTCGACCGCCCACTTGCCGAGGCCGTGGCGGAAGTCGTCGCGGGCGATGAGGCGGCCGCGGGGCGAGGCAGTGGCGGCCGGCGCGGGGGCGAGGGCGGCCAGGGCGGCGCCGGCAGCCAGGGCTCCGAATGCTCTACGGGTACTCGTCACGGGGCGGCTCCTTCGGGTGCAGTGAGGGTGGATCCGAGAAGGGTGAGCAGGTGGTCGGCCACTTTGCGGTGGCCCTCAACGCGGGGTGGACGTTGCAGTTGAAGTCCCCGTCCGCCGGGGAGAGCCAGTCAGTGGTGTCGACGAACTCGGTGTGCGGGTCGGCCAGTTCACCGACCGCGGCGGCGATGCCGTCGGCGTGCGCTCCGCTGAAGGGGCCCAGCGCGAGAATGCGGGCGTGCGGCGCGGCTTCCCGCAGCCGGGGAGGTAGGTCGCGGCAGGCGGCCGGGAACTCGGCCGAGCCGAAGGCCGTGTCGCTGGTGGTGAGAAGACGTCTTGACGGACAGCTCGACGGCGTACAACTGCTTCCGGCCGTCGCCGACCTGCACGTAGACCTGGGCGGCCACGATCACCGCCGAAGCGATGCCGCCTGGCGGTGCGTCGACCGACGCCGGGCACGGGAACCTCCACAGACCTGGGAAGGCGATAGGGAAAGCGCTTTCATCGCTACGGAGATCACTGTGCCCTCACCTCCCCCCGCTGTCGACACCCGTGCAGCCCCCGCCACAAGAACGCAATACGGCAAACATGAGCGCAGCCGGACACACCGAAGGCCGGACCCGGGGATCGGGGTCCGGCCTTCGGCAGCGTGTCAGGCAGGTGGTTCCAAGGGGATGTCAGCCGACGCCGACGCCCTTCGAGCGGAGGTAGGCGACCGGGTCCACGTCGGAGCCGTAGTCGGGCGTGGTGCGGATCTCGAAGTGCAGGTGCGGGCCGGTCACGTTGCCGGTCGCGCCGGAGAGGCCGAGCTGCTGCCCCGCGGTCACGGTCTGGCCGGCCGAGACGGAGATCTGGGACATGTGGCCGTACTGGGCGTAGTACCCGTCGGCCAGCCTGATGACGACCTGGTTGCCGTAGGCGCCGCCCCAACCGGCGGAGACGACCGTGCCCGCACCGACGGCCTTGAGGGCGGTGCCGGTCGGGACGACGAAGTCGACACCCGTGTGGTAGCCGCTGGACCACATACCCCCGGGCACGTGGTAGCCGGTGCCGACGGTGCCTCCGGCCACGGGGAGGGTGAAGCCGGTGGGGGCGGACTCCGAGGCCTTGGTGGCGGTCGCCCTGCCGGCGGACGAGGACGTCTTCGAGGCGGACGAAGCGGACGAGGACGACGACTTGGTGGTGTCCGTCGCGGCCTTCCGGCCGATCGTCAGCTTCAGGCCCGGGTGGATCAGCGACGGGTCGTCGCCGACGGCCCGGCGGTTGTCCGAGTAGAGCTTGTGCCAGCCGCCGGAGACATGCTGCTCGTCGGCGATCCTCGAGAGGTAGTCGCCGGCCCGCACTGAATAGGTCCGCACACCCGCATTGCCGGCGGCGCTCTTCTGGGCCGCCTTCTTCGCGGTGACCGGAAGGGACTGGACGGCCTTTTCCGAAACCGTCTGGGAAGCGGACTGGGTTGTGGCGGCATGGGCGCCGGTGGCCCCCATGAGCGGGAGAGCGAGTGCGGCGCCACCGGTTCCGGCGACGGCGATGGAGCGGGTGAAGCGCTGGGGCTTCGGGCGGCGGTGTTTACCCTTCGCGGGCATGACGAATTCCTCTCCGGCGCCTGCGAGGTGAGCTGTCGGGTTCGGGCTGGAGATGCCCGGCCGCGCATGCGACGCGGCTTTACCCCTAGCCGTTCCGGAGACCGGAACAGGCAGTTGTACCTGTGGGTCCCCCGCTCCTGCCGTTCACGGGTGAGTTGTGCGGGCACCGGGCGGCGGCAGGATTGGGCGTCCGTCCGGATTGGTGGCGAACGTAAGCGACCAAGACGCAAAGCAACAAGTGCCGGTTCCCCGTGAATGCGTTTCTATTGATCCCTTGGGAGAAAACCCGGTAACCCTGCGTTGATTCGGGGGTGATCGTCTCGACCAAACACCCTTGTAAAGCACGTGAATTACGTGGACATGACGCGCCACGCACCGTCATGGATATGACGCTCCTCACGTGCCCCTGCTCCAGGATCCCCCATTCAGGAGCGAGTTGGAATAAAGAGGCAGAAGGAGCGCCAATCCGGACAGAAGACTCAGATACGCCGCAGACGGAAAACTGCCGCGTCGAGGTCACCACGCAATCCGGTACGCAGTCCGTGATGCAGCAATACGGCACCGCTGTGGATTTCGCCCGTTTCAGGGCATTCATACGAGGCTGTCGGGTCGAGGCCCCGCAGTCGCAGCGCCGGCACGGGCTCGCCGTGGCTCTGCGCCTGGAGCCAGGCGAGGACGACCGCCTCGTCCCCGCGCACATACTGCACCGCACTCAGTCCGCCCCGCGGCGGCCGCAGCCGGTAGAGGTCCCCGTGCTGCACCAGCGGCCGGATCTCCTTGTAGAGCGCCACCCACTGGCCGGCCTCGGCCAGCTCCTCCTCGGTCCACCGGGTGAGGTCCCCGCCGACCCCGAGCACGCCGGCCATGGAGCTCACGAACCGGAAGCGCAGCGAGCTGACCCGGCCGTTGAGCTGGGTGTTCGGGCTGTCGGTGACCCAGGCGGCCATCACCCGTGCGGGGTGGACCTGGCTGAAGCCGTGCTGGATGGCGAGCCGGTCGAGCGGGTCGGTGTTGTCGGAGGTCCACACCTGGTCCGTACGGCTCATGATCCCGAGGTCGATCCGTCCGCCGCCGCCCGAGCAGGACTCGAAGGCGACATTCGGGTGGGCCGCCCGCAGCCGGTCCAGCAGGGCGTACAGGGCGCGGACATGATCGACCCAAAGGCGCTGCGGGTAGGGCTCGCCGGGCCAGCCCGCATCGGTGAAGCAGCGGTTGAAGTCCCACTTCACATAGTCGATGGGGGCGCTGGAGAGGAGCGCGTGGAGCTGCTCCCACAGGTATTCCTGGACGTCCTCCCGGGCGAGGTTCAGTACGAGCTGATTGCGGAATTCCGTCCGCTTTCGTCCCGGCTGGAACTGCACCCAGTCGGGATGGGCTCGGTAGAGCTCGCTGTCCGGGTTGACCATCTCGGGCTCGACCCAGATGCCGAACTGCATGCCAAGAGCGTGCACATAGTCCGCGAGAGGCTTGAGGCCGTTCGGGAAGCGGTCCCGGTTGACCGTCCAGTCGCCGAGGCCGGCGCGGTCGCTGGTGCGCTTGCCGAACCAGCCGTCGTCGACCACGAACAGCTCGACGCCGATCGCCGCGGCCCGCCGCGCCAGGGTTCCCTGCTGCTCCTCGGAGATGTCGAACTCCGTGGCCTCCCAGGAGTTGAACAGCACCGGCCGGTCCTGCTCGGCGTCCGGGATGACGTACGCACGCTGGTAGGCGTGCCAGGCGCGGCTCGCGCCGCCGAAGCCGCCGTCGCTCCACAGCCCGGCGAAGACGGGGGTCGTGTACGACTCCCCCGACTCCAGGCGCAGCAGCCCGGAGTCGTCGTAACCGGCGCCGCCGGTGATCTGCACGCGCGCGTCCGGGAGCTGCGCCACCGCGATCCGCCAGGAGCCCGACCAGCCCAGAGCGCAGCCGTAGACCTCGCCGCGTTCCTCGGTGGCGTCGGTGTCGAGGGCGACCCAGGGCAGGTGCTGGTGTCCGGTGTGGCCGCGGCGGCTGCCGATGATCTTCTCACCGTAGGTGAGCTGCGAGGCGGTCAGCCGGGACTCGGCGGCCCAGCGGCCGTGCAGCTGGGACAGCCGCCACTCCTCGCGCTCGGGCAGCGTCCAGGTGGCGGAGTCGGCGCGCAGCAGCTCCAGGGCGGACCCCTCGTTGTCGAGGGTCACCCAGCGTTCCACGACGTCGTGCCGCATCCGGTAGTGCAGCGTGATCGCGAGACCGCCGTCCCGGAAGGCCAGCCGGAGGTGATCGTCGTCCGCCTCGTACGTCTCGAAGCGCCATTCGGTGCCGCGCCGCTCGCCGGTGCGCACGGACAGGGCGGGCCGCGCGAAGCGGGGGCCGCCCTCCACCGGGTACTCCTCGCGTCCGTCGAGCGGGGACTCGAAGGGCCGGTAGTCCGGCAGCGGGCGGACGGCGAGTGCCTCGGCGTCGGCGAGCGCGATCCGGGGGCCCCAGTGCAGGTGCAGCAGTTCGTCGTCCTCGGTGAGGTGCACGGCGTAACTGCTGGCCGGCCCCGAGAGGAGCCACGTACGGCCGTTGTCTGCGATCTCCAGCATCAAGCCCTCACACATCCGAACAGGCGCGACCAATCCCCAACATCATCAAGCCACATGTGCCCTGGTCGCAACGCCTGTGGACAACTCATTGCCTCAGGAATCCATGTCGTATGGTCGGGAGGGTGCCCGACGACGAGCCGCGCCGGCCGGGCGGAGTGGGAGGAGCCCCCGTGACGCAGCAGATCCCGTCGACCGAGCCCGAGCTGGCCGGAGTCCGCAACTTCCGCGACGTGGGTGGACTTCCGACCGTGGACGGACGGCGGGTGCGCTACGGGGTGCTGTTCCGCAGCGGCCACCTCGCGCACGCGACCGAGGAGGACGCCGAGTTCCTGTCCTCCCTGGGGCTGCACACGATCTTCGACTTCCGCAACGCGGCGGACCAGAAGCTGGAGGGCCCGGACGTCGAGCTGCCGGGCGTGCGCAATGTGAACCTGCCGCTGTCGGACCCGGCGGACGGATCCGGGTTCTGGAAGATGGTCCGGGAGGGCGAGATCGAGCAGCTGCGCGAGATCCTCGGCGACGGCAAGGCGGCGAACCGCATGATCGTCTCCTACCGCACGATCATCAAGGAGCGCACGGCCGAGCACGCGCGCGTGCTGCGCTCGCTCGCCGACGACAGTGTGCCCGCCCTGATGCACTGCGCGGCGGGCAAGGACCGCGCGGGCCTGTCCATAGCCGTGACACTGCTCGCCCTGGGTGTCGAGCGCGAGGCCATCGTCGCGGACTACCTGGAGTCGAACGCCAAGCACCGCCGCTACAAGGTGCACCGCAGCGGCAGCTCCGCCTCGGCCTACTCCCCCGAGGTGATGGAACTGCTCAGCCCGCTGTTCGAGGCGCGGGCCGAGTATCTGACCGCGGCCTTCGAGACGATCGAGGAGACGTGGGGCGACGTCGACACCTACCTGGAGCAGGGCCTCGGGCTCACCCCGGAACTCCGCGGGCTGCTGCGCGAGCGGCTGCTGGACTGAGCCGGGCCGTTTCTCTCTCGACCGAGTCGGGCGGCTATTTCGCCCCGAGCTCGAACAGCAGGTAGATGAAGGCCGCGAAGAGGTGCCCCACGGCGATGTAGATGATCAGGCGCACCCACAGGGCGCGGGGGAACTTCTCCTCCATGTTGCTGTTGCTCATGGCATCTCTCCGGTGATCGGGCCCAGGCACAGCGTGGCCGTGGGGCTCTGCAGCAGGGTGTGGACGAACAGGAGCTCCACGCCGTCGGCGTCCTGGGCGGCGATCCGGTGCGGGGTCAGCGAGTCGAAGTGCGCGCTGTCGCCGGGGGCGAGCCGGTGCGTGGTGTCCCCAAGGCGCAGCCGCATGCGCCCCTTGAGGACGTACAGCCACTCCTCGCCGGGGTGCACGCGCACGATGTCGCCCTGGGAGCCGTGCGGTACGTGGACGCGCAGGGCCTGCATTCCGCGTCCGGGCGCACCGGCCGGCCAGTAGGTCCAGCCGCCGGCCGCCGTCGGTTCCATGTCGGCCGCACGCACGACGGCGTCCCGTCCGGCGACCGTCTCGCCCAGAAGCTCCGAGACGGTCGTACCGTAGATACGGGCGAGGGCGAGCAGCACCGGGAGCGAAGGCTGGCGTTGCCCGGTCTCCAGCCGGGAGAGATGGGCGGCCGACAGCCCCGCGGTGCGCGCCGCGGCCTCCAGGGTGAGGGAGGCGCGGCGGCGCAGGGCGCGGAGCTGGGGTGCGACCACGGGCAGGATCTCGTCCGGCGCGGCCGACGCGTCCGCCGAGGCGGGCCCGGTCTCGGGAGAGCTCATGCTCTCCATTCAGCCGGAGGATTACCCGTGCGGCAAATTTCTTGCCTCAGAGGCAAAAAGGCTGCCTCACGTGCGCGCTGTCACTCCGACGCCGTCACCGTCTGATGTGCCTGGTGCCGTACATCGGGGTCCTGATGTGTGCGCAGCTGCCGCAGCAGCGTCCGCCACTCCTTCGGCCAGCCGAGGGTGCCGGCCGTCCCGGCCACCAGCTGCACCGCGAGCAGACCGGTGACGGTGCCACCGTCTCCGGCGAGCCGCTCGGCCGCCGCCAGCAGAGCCGCGATGCGCTCCGGCTGCGCCCGGTGCGCCCCGCCCGTCGGCAGGCGCCCCGCAACCTGGAGGGCGACCGCTCTTCCGGCGCCCTCCAGCGCCTGCGCCAGATCCAGCAGCCGCCCGAGCAGCCGGTCCGGCTCCTCGGTCCGTTCGACCAACCGCCCCAGCAGCGCGGCGCGTTCGGCCACCAACAGCGGTTCCGGCGCCAGCAGTGCGGCGATCGTCGCCAGCCCCTCGGGCCGCCCGGCCACGTTGAAGGACGGTGACACCAGGGTCCGCAGCCGTTGCAGCGCCGGCAGGTCCCGGTCCGCCAGCGCCTCGCCCCCTCCCTCGGGCGTGTGCATCGCGGCCAGGAGGCCGGTCACCGCACCGTGGAAGGCGCTGCCGGCCTCGGTGCCGCCCACCGGGTGGGGGAGGTCGGAGAACGCCAGGTCGCGCAGCACCCAGGTCGCGTACTGCCAGTGCGCGCGGCTGCCGAGATCGGACACGGTGCCGGAGATCCGGTCGGCCAGCCCGGGCGCGTACCGGGCCCAGGGGGCCAGCCCCTGCAGGAAGCCGTATCCGGTGAAGCCCTCGCACGAGGCCAGCCCGGCGTCGTAGACCGCGTCGACCACCGCCGCGTATCTGGGGCGCTGCGCCTCGGCCAGTTCCCACGGCCCCACCTCCACGACGGCCCGGAGCACGCCCGGGGAGTCGTCGTGTGCGGCGGTGTCGAGCAGGCTCCAGGCCTCCGGTACGCCCAGCAGCGGCGGCAGCGCACGGATCACGACGGACCGTACATCGGGGTGCGAGTCGGGGGCGAAGCCGCCGGCCAACAGCGCCACCGCCTGCCTCGGCGGCAGGAACCGGGCCGCGAGGCGTACGGCCTCCTTGCGGGAGGTCACCTTCACGGGCCGCTCCCCGGTCAGCAACGCGCCGAGCGCCGGGGCGAGTTCGGAGGGGCTGCTGAAGCAGGCGGCGCGCGTCGCCGCGTACACGGCGACGCGGGCCCGGTCGCCGCCCGCCTCTTCCAGGAGCACCGGCAGGGCGTCCTGCGGGCGGTCGGTCCAGGGCAGCGCGGCGAGCGCGGCCTCGGCGACGACCACTTCCTCGTCGTCCCGGTGCCGCGTCGCCAGAGCCCAACCCAGCTCCGGCACCGGCGCGGCGGTGCGGATCGCGGCGGCCCGGTCGTCCAGCGGGAGCGAGCGGTCCGCCGCCACCTGCTCGGCGAGGTGTGCCGCCGCCCGCTGCTGGCGGGGCAGCCAGCGGTCGGCGGAACCGAGGTCCGGCAGCGGCCGGGCGGCGCCGGGGACCAGGAAACGCCCGTACGGCGGGGTGTCGGCCAGCAGCGTGTCCAGCAGGTCCGTCCGGCTGCGGGACAGCACGCGGCGCACCGGCGCGAGGACGACGGCGGACGGCTCCTGCCCGACGATCACCGCCGCGCGTTCCCCACGGGTGGCCGGGGCGGCCAGCCACAGCTTCGCGGCCACCTCGAACGTCATGTCGTCGCCGCGCTCCAGCGTCGTGGCCAGCATGTCCTGGAGCGCGGGCATCCGCCGGGCCCGCGGACCGAACGCGGCGGCCAGGCCGAGCAGCAGCCGGAAGTCGGATCTGGCCGCCGCGGCTTCCAGCCAGGGGCGCAGCGCCTCGAACACCTCGTGTTCCTGGCCGCGCCGCAGGACCCGGTGCAGCGGCCCGAAGTCCGGTACGCCGACCCGGCCCGTCATCCGCTCCAGGGTGTTCAACGCCCAGGCCCGCAGGGCCGTTTCACCGTCCCCGGCGTGCTCGACCAGCACGCGCTCGGCGAGGGTGCGCAGCGACGTCAGACTCGCGGCCGAGCAGTCCCGGGCTTCAAGGGCGTCGACGGCGATCCGGTCCAGCGGCTCGGCGTCCTCGGGGGCGAACAGCCGCGGGTGCACCTCGGCGAGTGCCTCCAACGCGGCGGCCCGCACGGGGTCCTGGTCGTTGCGCAGGCGGGCAGCCGTGCCGAGCACCTCGGTGACGGACTCCCGGCCGCCGTCCCGGGCTGCGCAGGCCACCAGCAGCGGCCAGGCGGCGGCGCGGTCGTCCGCGTCGGACCGCCGGATCGCGGCGAGCAGCGCGGAGCGGGCCTCGTCGTACGGACCGTGAGCGAGCGTGTCGAGGTCGTCCCACCAGTCGCCCCGGTCGCCGAAGTCGGCTGCCGCACGCCGCACCGCCGCCCAGCGACGTTCGCGCGGCAGCAGGTCCAGTACGGCCAGAGCCGGGTCCCAGCCGGTCCCGTCGGCGGTCACCGCGTCGAGGAAAGCCGCCCGCCTGCCCGGGGCCATGGCCTTCAGCAGCCCCGCGAAGTGACGGCCGTGGTGCAGCCAGTGGCGGCCCAGCAGCGGCAACGACTGCGGCTCGGCCCGCGCCAGCCGACGCAGCACACCGGGCGGCGGGGTGGCCGGGTTGCGCGGGGTGTGGCGGTCGGGGGAGATGATCCAGCGCACTACACGCTCGGCGTCGGCGTCGACCAGCGCACCGAGGCCGCCGAAGAGGCCGGGCGGCATGCCGGGCGGCCCGTACTGCTCCAGCAGTGCCAGGACAGCCTCGGGACGGTGCGGGGCGAGGGCCGCGACCGTCGTGGCGTTGAGGCGCCACCAGTCCTCCCGCTCCCGCCCGTCGGAGCGCTCGGACAGGGCGCGTTCGGCGTGGTCCAGGACGGGCCCGGGGTGGCGCCGGGCAAGCCGGGTCCAGCCGTCGACGGCGTGCGCGAGCCGCGGCAGCTCCCGGGCGACGAACGGGGTGGAGCAGGCGGCCAGCAGCCGGGCGGCCTCGGCCTCGCCCCACTCCGAGCCGAGCCGGGCCACCAGCCGCTCGGCGAGCGCCGTACGGCCACCGGCGGCGAGAAGGCGGGCCAGCCGCCGACGCAGTGCGGCCGATGCGTTGTCATATGCCGCCGCCACCGCCTCGTCCGGCACGGGCAGGATCCGGGCGCCGCGCTGCGCGTAACCAGCGACGACCGTGTCGGGGTCGGCGAGCCGCTCGGCGAGGAAGCCGGCGTCCCGGCCGACGAGGGCGGCCAGCGCGGCGAGGCGCCGCTCGTAGGGGCCGCGCGCGTCGAGGTCGGTGAGCAGAGGAGCGAGTCGGCCTTCCGCGACGAGCCGGCGTGCGGTCGTGGCGGTGAGGGCGAGGCGGGCCGGGAACGGAAGTGGTTCAAGTGCGGAGAGCAGTTGCTCCGCGGTGGTCGGCATCCGGCGATTGTGCCCCCCGGTGATCGTTCATGCGATCGATTATTCGGGTGGGGGGCCTGCAGGCCGGGCCCGGTGGAGCCCGGTCTGCAGGGCGGCCTACCGGTTGGCGACCGCCTGCTTCACGAGCGTCTTGCTGAAGTCCCACATGAGGCCGCCGCCGCTGTGCGCGTCGTCCATGACGGCGGTGAAGGCGTCGACGAACCGGTCGACGTCCTGCTCCCCGATGGTCAGCGGCGGGATCAGCTTGATCACCTCCAGGTGGTCGCCGGAGACCTGGGTGAGGATCCGGTGCCGCTGCAGCAGCGGCACCACGACCATCTGCGCGAACAGGCCCTTGCGCGCGGCCTGCAGCATCGTCCAACGGCTGCGCAGCTTCAGCGACTTGGGCCTGCCGAACTCGATGCCGATCATCAGGCCGCGGCCGCGTACGTCGGCGAGCAGCTCGTACTTGTCGATCAGCGCCGCCAGCCGGGACTTCAACTGCTCGCCCACGACACGGGCATGGGCGACGATCTGCTCGTTCTCCATGACGGACAGCACGGCGAGGCCCGCCGTCATGGCCTGGGCGTTGGACCCGAAGCTCGCCGAGTGGACCAGCACCCGGTCCATCGACGAGTAGACCTTCTTGAAGATCCAGTCCTTGCCGAGGGTGGCGCCGACGGGCACATAACCGCCGGAGAGCGCCTTGGCCACGCACACCAGGTCCGGCTCGACGCCCTCCTCGTGCTGGTAGGCGTAGAAGTCGCCGGTCCTGCCCAGGCCCGTCTGCACCTCGTCGGCGATGAGCAGCGCCTTGTGCTTGCGCAGCAGGTCCTGGGCGGCGCGCAGATAGCCGGGCGGGGCCTCGTGCACGCCCTTGCCCTGGATCGGTTCGACGATCAGGGCGGCGACGTCGCCCTTCTTCAACTCCCGCGCCAGGGCGCCGAGATCGCCGAGCGGTACGGCCGTGTCGGGCAGCAGCGGGGCGAAGCCGTCGCGGAAGCCGCCCTCGCCGTTGACCGACAGCGACCCGGTGGTCAGGCCGTGGAAGGCATGGTCGCAGTACAGGATCCGCGGCTTCCCGGTGACGTACCGGGCGAACTTCAGCGCGGTCTCCACCGCCTCCGTACCGCTGTTGCCGAAGAACACGCGGTCCAGGTGCGGGCTGTGCGTGAGGAGCTTCTCCGCCAGCAGCCCGGGCAGCGGCTGGCAGTCGAAGCGGGTGAGGTCGGCGAGCTGGGCGTCCAGGACGTCGTGCAGCGCCTTGCGGACGACGGGGTGGTGGCGGCCCAGGCCCATCACCCCGAACCCGGCGAGCATGTCCAGGTAGTCGTTGCCGTCCGCGTCCCAGAAGTGGGCGCCCTCGGCGCGCTCGTAGACCTTGTCGAAGCCGATGGTGTGCAGCATGCGCGGGAGCTGGTGGTTCAGGTACTTCCCGTGCAGCTCGTAGCGCTCGGCTCCGCGCTCGGCCAGGAGTGCGCCGAGGTCGAACTCCTTGGTCATTCAGCCTTCTCCTTGACTGTGCCGTCCAGCTGTTCCTTGACGGCCAGGGTGTCCTCGGCCTCCTTGACGGCGAGGCTCGCGCTGATCCGTCCGGCCACCTCGACCGGCGTGAGGCCGATGTCGGCGAGCACCTCCCCGCGCTTGGCGTGCGCGAGGAACTGCTCCGGGATGCCGAAGCGTCGTACGGGGACGTCGACGTCGGCGTCACCGAGCGCCAGCGCGACCGCGGCGCCGACTCCGGAGGCGCGGCTGTTGTCCTCGACCACGGCCACCAGCCGGTGTTCGGCGGCGAGGCCCGGGAGCGACGGGTCGACGGGCTTGACCCAGCGGGGGTCGACGACGGTGCACGAGATGCCGCGCGCCTCCAGCAGCTCGGCGGCCTGCAGACAGACGGGCGCCATCACGCCAACGGCGACCAGCAGCACATCGGGGGTGTCCGGGCCGCGGTGCAGGACGTCGAGGCCGCCCACCCGGTCGATCGCCGGGATCTCCGGGCCGACCGACTCCTTCGGGAAGCGGACCAGCGTCGGCGCGTCGTCGACGGCGACGGCCTCGCGCAGCTGCGCCCGCAGCTGGTCGGCGTCGCGCGGCGCGGCGATCCTGAGCCCCGGCACGACCTGGAGGATCGACATGTCCCACATGCCGTTGTGGGACGGCCCGTCGACGCCGGTGACGCCGGCCCGGTCCAGCACGAACGTCACCCCGCAGCGGTGCAGCGCCACGTCCATCAGCAGCTGGTCGAAGGCACGGTTGAGGAAGGTGGCGTAGACGGCGACGACCGGGTGCAGCCCGCCGGTCGCCAGGCCGGCCGCGGACACGGCGGCATGCTGCTCGGCGATGCCGACGTCCCAGACCCGGTCGGGGAAGCGTGCGGCGAACTTGCCGAGCCCCACCGGGTGCAGCATGGCCGCGGTGATCGCCACGACGTCCTCCCGCTCCTCCCCGATCGCGACGATCTCGTCCCCGAACACCGAGGTCCAGGAAGGCCCGTTGGAAGGGGCGAGGGGCTCACAGGTGAGCGGGTCCATCACACCGACGGTGTGGAAGTGGTCCTCCTCGTGGGCGATCGCGGGCTCGTAGCCTCGGCCCTTCTCCGTGAGGCAGTGGACGAGGACCGGTCCGTGGAAGCGCTTGGCGCGCCGCAGCGCCGACTCGACGGCCCCGATGTCGTGTCCGTCGATCGGGCCCACGTACTTCAGGCCCAGGTCCTCGAACATGCCCTGCGGGGCGAAGGCGTCCTTGAAGCCCTTCTTCGCGCCGTGCAGGGACTCGTAGATGGTGTTGCCGACGACGGGCGTGCGCAGCAGCACGTCCTTGCCCCAGGCGAGCACCTTCTCGTAGCTGTCGGTGGTGCGCAGGGTGGCCAGGTGGTTGGCGAGCCCCCCGATGGTCGGCGCGTACGAGCGCTCGTTGTCGTTGACGACGATGATCAGCGGGCGGTCCTTGGCGGCCGCGATGTTGTTCAGCGCCTCCCAGGCCATGCCACCGGTGAGGGCGCCGTCGCCGATGACCGCGACGACGTGTCCCTTCTCGCCCTGCACCTGGCGGGCCTTGGCGAGGCCGTCGGCCCAGCCGAGCGCCGTGGAGGCGTGGCTGTTCTCGACGATGTCGTGCTCGGACTCCTCGCGCGAGGGATAGCCGGACAGGCCGCCCTTGCCGCGCAGCTTGGAGAAGTCCTGACGACCCGTCAGAATCTTGTGTACGTAGCTCTGATGGCCGGTGTCCCAGACGATGCGGTCGACGGGCGACTCGAAGACCCGGTGGAGCGCGATGGAGAGTTCCACCACCCCCAGGTTGGGCCCGAGGTGTCCGCCGGTCCTGGCCACCGCGTGCACCAGGAACTCCCTGATTTCTTCGGACAGTTCGCGAAGCTCCGTCTCGGACAGCGCCTTCAGGTCGCGTGGTCCCCGGATGTTCTCCAGAATGGTCACGCTCGGGCCCCCTTCGGTCCGTGCTGTTCAACTCACGGTGACGGCCGGCTCCCCCGACGCGGTACCGTCCTGTTCCATCTGTTCGGCGATCTTCATCGCCTCCTCGATGAGGGTCTCCACGATCTTCGACTCGGGTACGGTCTTGATGACCTCGCCCTTGACGAAGATCTGCCCCTTGCCGTTGCCGGAGGCGACCCCCAGGTCCGCCTCCCGCGCCTCACCCGGGCCGTTGACCACACAACCCATCACGGCTACCCGCAACGGGACTTCCATGCCCGTCAGGCCGGCCGTGACCTCGTCGGCCAGCTTGTAGACGTCGACCTGCGCGCGGCCGCAGGACGGGCAGGAGACGATCTCCAGCCGCCGCTGCTTGAGGTTCAGGGACTCCAGGATCTGCAGGCCGACCTTGACCTCCTCGGCGGGCGGGGCGCTGAGCGAGACCCTGATGGTGTCGCCGATGCCCTGCGAGAGCAGCGCGCCGAAGGCGACCGCCGACTTGATCGTGCCCTGGAAGGCGGGCCCGGCCTCGGTCACGCCGAGATGCAGCGGGTAGTCGCACTGCGCGGCGAGCTGCTTGTACGCCTCGATCATCACGACCGGGTCGTTGTGCTTGACCGAGATCTTGATGTCCCGGAAGCCGTGCTCCTCGAAGAGGGACGCCTCCCACAGCGCGCTTTCGACGAGCGCTTCCGGGGTCGCCTTGCCGTACTTCTCCAGCAGCCGCCTGTCCAGCGAACCGGCGTTGACCCCGATCCGGATCGGCGTGCCGTGGTCCTTCGCGGCCCGCGCGATCTCCTTGACCTGGTCGTCGAACTTCTTGATGTTGCCGGGGTTCACCCGCACCGCCGCACAGCCCGCTTCGATCGCCGCGAACACGTACTTCGGCTGGAAGTGGATGTCCGCGATCACCGGGATCTGCGACTTGCGGGCGATGGTCGCGAGGGCGTCCGCGTCGTCCTGGGTGGGACAGGCGACGCGGACGATCTGGCAGCCGGACGCGGTGAGTTCCGCGATCTGCTGCAGGGTGGCGCCGATGTCCGAGGTACGGGTCGTGGTCATCGACTGCACCGACACCGGGGCCCCGCCCCCGACCGCCACCGGCCCGACATGGATCTGCCGCGACACGCGCCGCTCGGCGATCGGCCGGGCCGGTACCTCGGGGACGCCCAAGGAGATGGCGGTCATGACGTCACTCCCGGTTTCCGGAGACCGTCTCGCGCATCGCGCGCAGGGACTCCTTCAGGGAGCCCATGGTGGCGAGGACGGCGGTGGGCTCGTAGCCGCAGTGCGCCATGCAGTTGGCGCAGCGCGGGTCCTTGCCGCGGCCGTACTTGTCCCAGTCGGTTTCCTCGATGAGTTCGCGGTACGTCGGCACATACCCGTCGCTCATCAGATAGCAGGGGCGCTGCCAGCCGAAGAGCGAGTAGTTCGGGATCGCCCAGGCGGTGCACGGGAAGTCGACCTTGCCCTCGAGGAAGTCGAGGAACAGCGGCGAGTGGTTCAGCCGCCACTTCCTGCGGTTGCCGCCCGCGAAGGCCTTCTTGAACAGCTCGCGGGTCTGCTCCACGCCCAGGAAGTGCTCCTGGTCGGGCGCCTTCTCGTAGGCGTAGGCGGGCGAGATCATCATCTCGTCGACCTTGAGGTCGTCGTTGAGGAAGTTGAGCACCTCGATGATGGTCTGCGGGGTGTCCGTGTTGAAGAAGGTCGAGTTGGTGGTGACCCTGAAGCCGCGCCGCTTGGCCTCCTTGATCGCCTCCACGGCCTCGTCGAACACACCCTCCTTCGCCACCGACTCGTCGTGCCGCTCGCGCAGCCCGTCGATGTGCACGGCAAAGGCGAAATAGGGAGAGGGCTTGAACTTGTCCATCTTCTTGCGCAGCAGCATCGCGTTGGTGCAGAGGAAGACGTACTTCTTCCTCGCCACCAGCTGCCGCACGATCTCATCGATCTGAGGGTGCATCAGGGGCTCGCCGCCCGCGATGGACACCATGGGGGCACCGGATTCGAGGACCGCCCCGACGGCCTGCGCTACCGGCATGCGCTGCTTGAGCACACCCGCCGGATGCTGGATCTTGCCGCAGCCCTCGCACTTCAGGTTGCACGCGAAGAGCGGTTCCAGCTCCACGATCAGCGGAAACTTGTCCCGCTTGCGGAGCTTTTGTTCAGCCAAGTACGTAGCGACCTTGATGGACTGACGCAGCGGCATGGCCATCTGGCTCACCTCCTGGGGAGCAGCAAAGAACGGTGCCATTCGAAGAAAGCTGGAAGTACGGCACGAAGGACACGGAAAGCTGATATTCCACCGCGGACCGTGCCGATTCGAACAAGTTCATGTTCAGGAGCGTCCACGACCACCCGCACGGCCGCAACCGGGCGCGCGCCGGTGCGCACGGCGCTCAGAAGCGTCGCCGCGGACTCCATGTCGACCGCGATTGCGCCGGTCGCGAGCAGATCCGACCGTTCGTGACCACGCACGACATGATCGGAGCCAGTGACGGGGCCGGTATGGACGGTGCGCCCGGGCACCGCGCGCCCGAGCTCCTTGACGAGCAGGTCGGTCCCCACGCACGGAACGGTTCCGTCCGGATCCCGGGTCTCCTCGGCGACGACCAGGTCCCCGGGGTGCATGCCGGGGGCGAGCCCCGCACAGAAGCCGGTGGCCAGCACGGCCGCCCCGCTCCAGGCCGGGTCCGCGAGCATCCGGGTGACGGAGCGCTCGGCCGCCCTGGGCCCCATGCCCGTACGGACTATCGTCACGGGCCCGCCGGCCCCGCCCCGGTCCCCGGCGCGCAGGGCGAGGTGCTCGATGCCGAGCGCGCAGGCGATCAGCAGCGGGGCCGGGGCGGGCTGGGTGCTCATCAGCCCCCCTCTGCCTCGGCGAGAGGCTTCTTGGTGAAGGGCTCGCCGTTGACGTACCGGCCGAGCGCGGTCAGCGGGAAGACCTGTCGGTAGAGGTGGTAGTTGATCGAGAAGTCCCAGGGGAAGCCGGTTCCGGTGAAGTACGGCTCGTCCCAGGAACCGTCGTCACGCTGGGTGGCCGCAAGCCATTCGACACCGCGCTCGACGGCCTTGGAGTCCTGCTCCCCCGCGGCCAGCAGGGCCATCAGCGCCCAGGCCGTCTGCGAGGCGGTGGAGGCACCCCTGCCGCTCCACTCCTTGACGTACTTGTAGGAGCGCAGGTCCTCGCCCCAGCCGCCGTCGTCGTTCTGCACCGACTCCAGCCAGGCCACCGCCCGCCGGATCGCCGGGTGCGAGCCGGGGAATCCGGCTGCGACGAGGGCGGGTACGACCGATCCGGTGCCGTAGACGTAGTTGACGCCCCAGCGCCCGAACCAGGAGCCGTCCGGTTCCTGCTCGGCCAGCAGCCACTCGATGCCGCGCCGGGTGCGCGGGTCGTGCGAGAGGCCCTCGACGGCCAGCATCTCCACCACGTGCGCGGTCACGTCCGCGGACGGCGGGTCGATGACCTCGCCGAAGTCGCAGAACGGCAGCCGGTTGGGGAAGGGGCTGGTGTTGTCGACGTCGAAGGCGGCCCACGCCCCGTTCTTCGACTGCATCCCTAGGTTCCAGCGCACCCCGCGCCCGATCGCCTTCTCCACCCGTTCCGGGTCGTGGTGCTGCACGCGGCGCAGCGCGAGGACCACCTCGGCGGTGTCGTCGATGTCGGGATAGTTGTCGTTGTGGAACTCGAATGCCCAGCCGCCGGGCGGCAGCCCGGGCCGTCTGACGGCCCAGTCGCCGGGCCGGACGATCTCCTCACCGAGCATCCAGTCCGCCGCCTTGACGAGCTGCGGATGGTCGGCGGGCACGCCCGCGTCGACGAGAGCGATGGTGGCAAGGCAGGTGTCCCACACGGGCGACTGACAGGCCTCGATCATCCGGGCCCCGTCCTCGCGCCACACGGCGAAACGGTCCAGCGACGCCAACCCCTCGCGTAGCACCGGATGTTCGAGGTCGTATCCCAGCAGATACAGGGCGATCACCGAGTACACGGCCGGCGGCTGGATGCCGCCCCAGCAGCCGTCGTTCTCCTGCCGCTCGATGATCCAGCGGGCGGCCGAGTTCATGGCCGCCTTGCGCAGTCTGCGCGGAATGACCTTGCGCGCCTGGTGCAGCACCTTGTCCAGGCGCTGGAAGGCACCGTCCCAACTCGCCGCCGGGGCAAGGGGCTTGGGCGGGTTCGGGTTACGGGGGTCGGTGTGCAGCTCGTCGAGCGGGAAGGGCGCGGGCCGCACCGGCCGCTTCGCGGAGACGACCGTCAGCGGGACGATCGTCTGCCGGGCCCAGCACCCGAAGTCGTAGATGTTGAGCGGTACCCACGTGGGGAAGTAGATGAGCTCCGGCGGGAGTTCGGGCAGGTCCTCCCACTTCCACCAGCCGAACAGGGCTAGCCAGATCCGGGTGAAGACCCGGGCCGCGGCGATGCCGCCCTGCTCACGGATCCAGGCGGAGGCCTGCGCCATGTGCGGGGCGTCCGGCGTGTCGCCCGCGAGCCGCAGGGCGACGTATGCCTCGATGGTGGTGGAGAGTTCGCCCGGTCCGCCGTAGAAGGTGGCCCAGGTGCCGTCCTCGCGCTGCTCGCCGCGGATGAACAGGGCGGCGGCGCGCGCGGTGTCCTCGTCCAGGATGCCCAGGAACTGCCGTAGGAGCAGGTCCTCGGCGTCCATGGTCACGTTGGTCTCGAGGTCGCCCTTCCACCAGCCCTGGGCGTCCTGCCGGGACAGCAGGAAGTCGGTGGAGCGTTGTACGGCGCGTACGGCGGCATCGCGCACCCCCGCCGCCACGGGGCTCGTGCTGTCGGTTTCGCTGGCCGAGGCTGCCCGGGGCGGCAGGGCCCCGGTGCTTCCGTCGGTCGTCGCTGTCATGGCTTCCCCTTCGTGCAGTCGTACACATCGTGCTGCTGTGGGTCCGCCGTCGGCCGGTGCTCGTGTTCCCGCGACACCGGCCGGCGACTACGCGAGGGCTATTCGACCGATAGTGATCATCTCTTTCGTACGACGACGAAGTCGGCGAGCGCCGTGAACTGTTCCCGCACCCGGTCGGGCATGTCGATGGCGTGCAGGGCCTGGATGGCGGTGTTGTGCTGACGGCGCGCCTCTTCGGCGGTCCACTCCCGGCCGCCCGCCTCCTCGATGAGCGCGGCACGGGAGGCGAACTCCTCCTCGGAGAAGTTCTCGAAGTCGCTGCTCTTGGCGTCGGCGGCGAGGATCTCGCCGAGCCGCTCGGAGGCCGATCCGCCCGCCGCGAGCGCGGCCACGACCGGCAGGGACTTCTTGCGCTGGCGCAGGTCGCTCCAGGTCTGCTTGCCGGTGGAGACCGGGTCGCCCCAGATGCCGAGCAGGTCGTCGACGGCCTGGAAGGCGAGGCCGAGGTGGTAGCCGTACTTCTCCAGGGTGTCGGCGGTGCGGTCGTCCGCGCCGCCGAGGACCGCACCGATGGAGGAGGCGCAGGCGAGCAGGGCGCCGGTCTTGTTGCCCTCCATCTCCAGGCACTCCTCGACGCTGACGCGGTCGCGGTGCTCGTAGGAGATGTCCTGCGCCTGGCCGTCGATCAGGGCGCGGGTGGCGGTGGTCAGGCGGCGGGTGGCGCGACCCGCCTCGACGGTGCCGAGCTCCAGCAGGATCTCGTTGGCGAGGGCGAACAGGGCGTCGCCGACGAGGATCGCCTGGGCGGGGCCGTGCACCTTCCAGACGGTGTCACGGTGGCGGCGCTGTTCGTCGCCGTCCATCAGGTCGTCGTGCAGGAGGGAGAAGTTGTGGACGAGTTCGACGGCGACGGCGCCGGGGATGCCGACCTCGGGTGCGGCGCCGGTGACCTCGGCGGAGAGCACCGCGAGGGCGGGGCGCACGGCCTTGCCGCCGTCGCCGTCGGCGGGGTTGCCCTCGGCGTCGATCCAGCCGAAGTGGTAGGCGGAAACGGTGTCCATGGGAGGGGCCAGGCGGTCGACGGCCGCCCGCAGTACCGGTGTGGCAAGGGTCCGGCCGCGCTCCAGGAGCGCGGTCACGTCCACCGCGGTCCTCTCAGCGGCCGCTTCGGCCGGGGGCACAGTGGGCACAGTTTCTCCTTTTTCTGCGGTACCGGGGGTGCGGGAGCCTGCCGGGTGCTGATCGACCTTCACTGGCGCCCACCTCGCAGTGAAGCGCCGGTCCCCTCCAGCTTTCGGCCGGGGGTCCGGGGGTTGTCCCCCGGGAAGATGCAGTACGCCGCCTCCTCGAGCTCGAAGAGGCGACTCGGGCGGGGCCGGCCCAGGGCGGTGAGGGCGGCGTCCGCCGCACTCACTCCACTGCGGACCGCACTCTCCATGGTCGCGGGCCACCCTGTGGCGGTCCACGCTCCGGCCAGGTAGAGGCCGGGGGCTTTGGTACGGGCGCCGGGCCGCAGCCGTCCGACGCCGGGGGTGGGAGCGAAGGTGGCCGTGCGCTCCCTGGTCACGAAGAAATCCTTCACTTCGGCGCGGCGCGTACCCGGAAGCAGCCGTTCCAACTCGGGCAGATAGCGCTCGCGCAGCACGGCGACCGGCTCGTCGATCTCGTCCTGCGCCGCCGACTGGGACAGGGCGAGGTACTGGCCCTCGCGCAGTCCGGAGGCGTCGGTGCGGTCGAAGACCCACTGCACGGGGGTGCCGAGGGCCGCGAAGAACGGCTTCTCAAGCACCTTGCGGTCGTAGACGACATGCACGTTGAGGATCGGCGCGGTGTCGATCTCCAGAAGATTTTCGGGGGCGTCCAGCGCGCCCTGAGGCAGCAGGTCATGCGCCTCGCGCTGGGGTACGGCGAGCACGACGGCGTCCGCGGCGAGGGTCTCGCCGGGAACCTGAACGCTCCAGCGCCCGTTTTCGTCAGTGGAGATGGAGGTGACGCGTGTACGGACCTCGGTACGGACGCCCGCGGAGTCGAGCGCCTTGCGGGCGAGCCGGTCATGCAGTTCGCCCAGCGGGACGTGCGCCCATCCGATGTCGGCCGCGCCCGGGTCGGACAGCAGACCGGTCTTGAACACCATCGCGGCGAGCCCCAGCGAGGCGTCGCCCGCGACCGCGTTGAGGGTGGCGACCCCGACCAGGTCCCACAGGGCCTCGACGGCACGCGCCGACTGACCGTGCGCGGTCAGCCAGCTGCCGAAGTCCTGGGTGTCCAGGTCCGGATCGGCGAGGTCGAGCCCCTTGAGCGCGAGCGCGGCCCGGCCCACCTTGGCCCGCTCGGCGAGCGAGAGATGCGGATACGTGGCGAGGCTGCGCCCCAGGTGCAGGGGCACCGGCAGCGCGTCGCGCCGCAGTCTGCCGAGCCGCCGCCCAACGGGCTTGTCGACGTCGAGTACGGGCACGTCGAGACGATCCTGCAGCGGTGCCAGCGCCGTCCCCTCGATGCGGTCGAGGAACCAGCGGTAGGCGGTGCAGCAGCGCAGGTAGACGTGCTGTCCGTTGTCGACGGTCAGGTCGCCGCGCTGGAAGGAGAAGGCGAGGCCGCCGAGGCGGGGCCTGCCCTCGATCAGGGTGACGCGGACTCCCGCGTCGGCGAGTGCGAGTGCGGCGGTGATCCCGGCCAGCCCGCCACCGACCACGACGGCGTCCCTTGCGGAACGCCCCGCCGGATCCGCGAGCGGCTCGTCCGCCCGCGTGCCGTCGTCGCTCATCGTGCACCCTCCCCTGCGCGGCCGCCGTGGTTGAACGGTGCACGGCAGACCGCTGCAGTCAGGGACGCCGTCCCCGCCCGGAGGGTTGCGTGCCGCTTATCGCCGGTGACATCACCTTGGCCCTGTTTGTCCATCAGGCGCGCCTCCTGACGGTCCTCCGCGTCACATGCCGGGCATCCAGTCCGGACAGGCCGCGTACGGCGACGTAGGCCTTCTCCCGGCCGGGCAGCGAGACCCGGCCGCGCAGCACGGCCTCCGGGTCGCGCTCGATGCGGTCGAGCAGCCGGCGGTAGATGCCGGCCATCGCGGCGACACACGCGCCGCTGCGCCGGTCCAGCATGGGGAGCAGCCGGTACCCCTCGGCGAAAAGGGCGCGGGCCCGTCGCACTTCGAAGTGCACGAGGCCCGCAAAGTCGGAGCCCTCCGGTGGGGTCGGCCCGCTGAACCCGGCCGAGCACCCGAATTTCGCGAGGTCGTCGGAGGGCAGATAGGTGCGGCCGCCCTCGGCGTCCTCGCGGACGTCTCTGAGGATGTTGGTGAGCTGCAGCGCGAGCCCGAGTGTGTCGGCGTACTCCGGCGCACGGTCGGCGCCGCGCGCCCCCGGTTCCGTGCCGAACACGCCGAGCGAGAGCCGTCCGATGGCGCCCGCGACGCAGCGGCAGTAGACCTTCAGGTCGTCCCAGGTCTCGTAGGTCTCGCCGCGTACGTCCATCAGCACGCCGTCGATCAGCTCGTCCAGGCCGTCGAGCGGGATCGGGAAGGTCTCGGCGGCATGGGCGAGCGCGACGGCGACCGGGTCGATGTCGTCCTCGGCGACCGACCCCTCACGCACCCGGGTCAGCAGCGCCCGGGTGTCCTCGAGTCTTGCCGCCTTGACCTCGCCGGCCAGCGCGCCGTCGCCGATGTCGTCGACGCGCCGGGAAAACGCGTAGAGCGCCGACATCGCGCGGCGCTTGGGCGTCGGCAGCAGCCTGATGCCGTAGGCGAAGTTACGGGCCTGCTGTCCGGTGACGGCCTCGCAGTAGCTGTAGGCGGCGAGTACCGGTGCGGACGCGTGTTGTTCCGACTCCACGGTCCGGATCACCCCTCTCCTCGCAGAGTCACGCCCACCTCGCGCAGCAGCTGGACCTTGCCGGGCTTGGGCGGGCCGGGAAGTACGTCGTATTCCGCGGCGGCGATCGCCTTGATCGCCGCCCTTCCCCCCGCCACGAATCCCGCAAGCAGCAGCTTCAACCTGCCGTGGACGCTACCCACGAGGGGGGCGCCTTCATTCAGGAGATCGCGGGCGCGTTGTGCTTCGTATGCAACCAGTGCGCGCAACGATGCCCCCGCGGTGGAGGTGGCGAGATCCGCCTCTTGAACATGGAAGTGCTTCATGTCCTCGGCGGGCAGATAGATGCGGTCGCGGCCGAGGTCCTCGGCGACGTCCTGCAGGTGTTCGACGATCTGGAGGGCCGTGCAGATCGCATCCGAGAGGCGGATGCGTTCGGGGGTCGAGGTGCCGGTGACGTACAGGACCAGGCGGCCGACGGGATTGGCCGACAGTTCGCAGTACGCGAGCAGGTCGTCGTAGGTCTCGTAGCGGCTGACGAGCTGGTCCTGGCGGTTGGCGGCGATCAGGCCGAGGAAGGGCTCGGGGGTGAGCGAGCAGCGGCGGACCGTGTGCTGGAGGCGGCGCAGCAGGGGGTGGCGCGGGGTCGAGTCGAAGACCCGGTTCAGGTCGGCCTCGAAGGCGTCCAGGAGCAGCAGCCGGTCCTCGGCGTCCTCGGGCGACACGCCGAGCAGACGGGCGTCGGCGCCGCCGGGGGCCAGATCACCGTCGCCGATGTCGTCGACGAGGCGGGCAAAGCCGTACACGGCCATGAGGTCGGCGCGCCAGGCCCTGGGCAGGAAGAAAGGTGCCACGGGGAAGTTCTCGCCCGCGGCCTTGTCGAGCGTGTCGCGCTCCGGATCAACGGCGTGCGACATGCCGGTTCCCGTCACCGGTGACTGCCCGGGGCGGGGACGGCACATGCTGCGTTCAGCTGGGGAGTTTCCGTAGCCATTGCCGTCACATCTCCCGTTCTACACTGCCGACCCAATGCATACTATTTCGGACACGCCGCCCGGCCGTCCGCGCGGCTGTCCCGCTTGAGGCTGTCGCGCATTATCGCCCCAGTTTGCCGCGTTTCGGGACCGGTACAGCTTACGTTGTACAACGCAGCCGGGATCCCTGGGGTGTCCTGCACATCACAACAACACACCGATTGGTGTCAAGATTCCTTGGGCGAAACCGAGTTGACGTTTCCTTTGCAGACGCGGGGCCCCGCCGCAGAGGTTGCGGTGGGGCCCCGCGATCCGTCCTGGCCGGTGTGTCCAGGCCGGGGTGGACTACTTGCCGGTGAACTTCTCGTACTCCTTGAGGACCTCTTCGGTCGGCCCGTCCATGCGCAGCTCGCCGCGTTCCAGCCACAGGACGCGGTCGCAGGTGTCGCGGATCGACTTGTTGTTGTGGCTGACGAGAAACACCGTGCCGGCCTCCTTGCGCAGCTCACGGATGCGTTCCTCGGAGCGCTTCTGGAACTTTCGGTCGCCGGTGGCCAGCGCCTCGTCGATCATCAGGACGTCGTGATCCTTGGCGGCGGCGATGGAAAAGCGCAGGCGGGCCGCCATGCCGGAGGAGTAGGTGCGCATCGGCAGGGTGATGAAGTCACCCTTCTCGTTGATGCCCGAGAAGTCGACGATCGACTGGTAGCGCTCCCTGATCTGCTCGCGGGTCATCCCCATGGCGAGCCCGCCCAATATGACGTTGCGCTCGCCGGTCAGGTCGTTCATCAGAGCCGCGTTCACGCCCAGCAGCGAGGGCTGGCCGTTGGTGTAGACGCGGCCCTTCTCCGCCGGGAGCAGGCCGGCGATGGCGCGCAGCAGCGTCGACTTGCCGGAGCCGTTGGAGCCGATGAGGCCGACGGCCTCGCCGCGGTAGGCGACGAAGGAGACGCCCTTGACGGCGTGCACCTTGCGCACCCCGCGCTCCTCGCCGCGCTTGACGATGCGGCTGAGGGCGGCGGTGGCGCTGCCCTTGCCGGTCTTGGCGCCGTGCACGCGGTAGACGATGTGGAGCTCGTCGGCGATGACAGTGGGGATCCGCTCCCCGGTCTGCTGGTCGGTCTGCTCAGCCACGGCCGTACCTCTCCTCCGCCTTCCAGAAGTACACGAACCCGCCCAGGGCGATCAGGGCGGCCCAGCCGCCCGCGACCACCCAGACGTGGTCGGGCAGGTTCTCCGAGCCGTAGCCGTCGATGAGCGCGAAGCGCATCAGGTCCATGTAGATGGCGGCCGGGTTCCACTGCAGGACGTTCGCCAGCCACTGCGGCTTGTCGGCCAGCATGATCGGGATGGAGAACATCACGCCCGACGCGTACATCCACGTCCGCATTACGAACGGCATCAGCTGGGCGAGGTCCGGGGTCTTGGCGCCCGCACGGGCCATGATCAGCGCGAGGCCGGTGTTGAACAGGAACTGCAGGGCCAGCACCGGGACGATCAGCAGCCAGGACAGGTCCGGGTAGCTGCCGAAGGCGGCCGCCACGGCGAACAGCACGATCATCGAGAACAGCAGCTGCTGGAGCTGCTGCAGTGCGAAGGAGATCGGCAGGGAGGCGCGCGGGAAGTGCAGCGCGCGGACCAGGCCGAGGTTGCCGGAGATCGCGCGCACGCCCGCCATCACCGAGCTCTGCGTGAAGGTGAACACGAAGACGCCGGTGACCAGGAACGGGATGTAGACCTCGCGGGGCAGTCCGCGGTTGGCCTTGAGGATCATGCCGAAGATGAAGAAGTACACGGCCGCGTTCAGCAGCGGCGTGGCCACCTGCCACAGCTGGCCGAGCTTGGCCTGGCTGTACTGGGCGGTCAGCTTCGCCCGGGAGAAGGCGAGGATGAAGTGACGCCGGTCCCAGAGCTGGCGGACGTACTCGACAAGGGAGGGCCGGGCGCCGCTCACGGTCAGCCCGTACTTCTCGGCCAGCCGGCTCGCCGGGAGGCCCTCGTCGGGCGGCATGGCCGCGCCCAGGGCGACCGTGCCGTCGTGCGTTGTCTCACTCACTGGTGGAAACTTTCGTCTTCGGGATGCGCAGCCTGTGCGGGCATGGGCAAGAGCCTGGGGCCCGGGTGGGGCCGATTGCTCACAGGAACGAGCTTGTCAGATCACCGGAGGTCGGCCCAGCCGGGTCAGCCGCCACACCGTACGCCACTTCATCGGCCTGCGTGGCCCGCACGGAGTGGTCCAGCCTTCCCGGAACCCGCCGAACCATGCCTTCAGGGCGGGCCGCGAGGGGCGGCGGACAAGGGTGAGCAGCAGCCAGACCCCGAGGTAGACCGGGACCAGCAGGGCCGGAAGGTTGCGGCGGGCCAGCCAGACCCGGTTGCGGGCGACCATGCGGTGGTAGACCGCGTGCCGCGAGGGCGCGGTCGTCGGGTGGTACAGCACCATGTCGGACCGGTAGTCGATCATCCAGCCCGCGTCGAGGGCCCGCCATGCCAGGTCGGTTTCCTCGTGGGCGTAGAAGAATTCGTCCGGGAGCCCGCCGACTTCGGCGAAGACCTTCGTGCGGACGGCGTTGGCGCCGCCGAGGAAGGTGGTGACCCGGGAGGAGCGCATCGGGTCGGCGGCGCGCAGGCGCGGCACGTGGCGGCGCTGGGTGACCCCGGTGTCGGGGTCGGCGATGCGGAAGCTGATGATGCCGAGCTTCGGGTCGGCCTCGAAGGCCTGGCGGCACAGCTCGGCGGTGTCGTGCTGGGCGAGGAGTCCGTCGTCGTCGAGGAACATCAATATGTCGACGTCGCGGCCGCTGGGGCCGAAGGCCTCGATGCCGACATTGCGGCCGCCGGGGATGCCGAGGTTCTCGGGCAGCTCGATCGTACGGACACCCTCGGGGACGTCCGGGACGGGCGAGCCGTTGCCGACCACGACCACCTCGACCCTGTCGCCGTCCTGCTTGGCGACCGAGTCGAGCAGGGCGCGGAGCTCGTCGGGGCGGTTGCCCATGGTGATGATCACCGCGCCGACTCGCATGCCGCTCACTTCAGCCTGCTGGAGGCGAGGATGGACACGAGGTGCAGCAGGGTCTGCAGCAGGGCGATGCCGGCGAGCACCGCGACGCCCAGCCGGGAGAAGAACAGGTCGCCCCGCATCTGGTCGACGATCGCCAGGACCAGGATGAGCAGGGATGCCTCGATGCCGAGGATCAGCCGGTGGAACCTCAGCAGGGACGCGGCCTTGCGGGCCAGCGCCATGCCGGAGGAGCGCATCTCGGCGGCGGCCTCCTGGACCGGCGGCTTGCCCGTCTGGTGGCGGGCGACGCCGACCAGGTCGGTCTCGGCCTTGATCAGGATGGCGCCGAGGGCGGCCAGCGTGCCGAGGAAGGCCCACAGCCAGTCGATACGGCCACTGCCCCACACGTCGGCGGCGCGCAGTCCGAAGCCCACGAGGACGGCTGCGTCGGTGAGGTAGGCGCCGACCCGGTCCAGGTAGACGCCGTTCAGCGAGTACTGCTTCTTCCAGCGGGCGATCTCGCCGTCGACGCAGTCCAGCAGCAGGTACATCTGCACGCAGACCACGCCGAGCACGGCGCCCGTGATCCCCGGCACCAGCAGGGCCGGGGCGGCGAGCACGCCGAAGACGGTCATCAGATACGTGAGCTGGTTGGGCGTGACCCTGGTGTTCACCAGGTAGCGGTCGACCCGCAGGGACACCTCACGCATGTAGAGGCGTCCCATCCAGTGCTCACCGCTGCGCCGGTCCTTGACCCCTGCGGGGTGGACGACCGGGCGGAGTTCAGCTACCGATGGCCTTGACATAGTCGGCGTAAATGTCCTTGATCTGGTCGGTTGTGAGGTCGAGGTGTTCGAGGATCGTGTAGCGGCCGGGCCGGGTCTCCGGAGCGAACTCGACGGCACGGACGAACTCGTCCACCGTGAAGCCGATCTCCTCCGGGAGCACCGGAAGCCCGTGCCGGCGCAGCACCTCGGCCGTGTACGCCGACTCCTCGTGCGCGCCGCGCAGGTACATCGCGAAGGCGGCGCCGAGGCCGCACTGCTCGCCGTGGCTGGCGGCGCGCTTGGGGTAGAGCAGGTCGAAGGCGTGGTTGATCTCGTGGCAGGAGCCCGAGGCGGGGCGCGAGTCGCCGGAGATCGACATCGCGATGCCGGTGAGGACCAGCGCCTCGGCCAGCACTTGGAGGAAGTCGTTGTCCCCGATGCCGCCGGGGTGGCGGAGCACCGCCTCGCCCGCCTGGCGGGCCATGGCGGCGGCGAGGCCGTCGATCTTCTCGCCGTTGACGCGGTTGGACAGCTCCCAGTCCGCGATCGAGTTGATGTTGGAGATGGCGTCGCCGATGCCCGCGCGCACGAAGCGCGCCGGGGCCTGGCGGATGACGTCGAGGTCGATGACGGCCGCGATCGGGTTCGGCACGCCGTACGAGCCGCGGCCGGCGTCGTTGTCGAGGGTGGCGACCGGCGAGCACAGGCCGTCGTGCGCGAGGTTCGTCGGCACGGCCACCAGGGGCAGGCCGACCCGGGCCGCGGCGAACTTGGCACAGTCGATGATCTTGCCGCCGCCGAGGCCCACGACCGCGTCGTAGCGGCCGGCCTTTATCTCGCCGGCCAGCCGCACCGCGTCGTCGAGGGTGCCGCCGCCGACCTCGTACCAGGTGGCACCGGGCAGGGTCGGGGCGATGCGCTCGCGCAGCCGGGCGCCGGAGCCGCCGCTGACGGCGACGGCGAGCCTGCCCGATGTCGAGATGCGCTCGTCGGCGAGCACACCGGCGAGGTCGTCCAGGGCACCCGGGCGGATGTCCACGACGAGCGGCGAGGGGATGAGCCGGGTCAGTACTGGCACGCGATCTCCCGTCCGCGGGCGAGATCGTCGTGGTTGTCGATCTCGACCCACTTGACGTCGCCGATCGGCGCCACGTCGATCCGGAAGCCGCGGTTCACGAGCTCCTGGTACCCGTGCTCGTAGAACTGCTGCGGGTCGGTCTCCCAGACGGCCT
The DNA here is from genome assembly GCF_003814765.1 of Streptomyces sp. TLI_185. NCBI lineage: Bacteria > Bacillati > Actinomycetota > Actinomycetes > Kitasatosporales > Streptomycetaceae > Streptomyces > Streptomyces sp. TLI_185. Next base: position 8,678,459 of record NZ_RKRB01000001.1, on the reverse strand, counting down.
TGAGGGCGTCGGCCAGCTCGGGGGCGGCGTCGCCCTCGATCAGGGTCACGCCGATGTACTCGCCGGTCGCCTCGGCGGGGTCCATCAGCTTGGTGATCTTCGTCATGCCCTGCTCGGGGTCGACGACGACCTTCATCTCCTCGTCGGCCAGCGACTTCACGGTGTCGAGGGCGAGGATGATCTTCTTGCCCTCGCCGCGCGCGGCGAGCAGCGTCTGCTCGACGGAGACCGGGTGGACGGTGTCGCCGTTGGCGAGGATCACACCGTCCTTGAGGGCGTCACGGCCGCACCACAGGGAGTAGGCGTTGTTCCACTCCTCGGCCTTGTCGTTGTCGATGAGGGTGAGCTTGAGGCCGTACTTCTGCTCCAGGGCGGCCTTGCGCTCGTAGACGGCCTCCTTGCGGTAGCCGACGATGATCGCGACCTCGGTCAGACCGATCTCGGCGAAGTTGCCGAGCGTCAGGTCCAGGACCGTGGGTTCGCCCTCTATGCCCGCGGGCCCCACCGGCACCAGCGCCTTGGGAAGGCTGTCGGTGTAGGGGCGCAGACGCCGTCCGGCGCCGGCCGCCAGCACGAGGCCGATCATGCGGGTTCTCCTTCATCGTGTACGGCGGGGGCCCCGGAGGACACCCAGAAGCGGATGCTCTCGACGAGCACCACCAGGGCGACGGCCACGGCAACCACCGCGAGCGCGACCTTGAACTGCGAGGCGGTGAGCACCGCGGCCAGGACGGTGACGAGCAGCGTCCGCCCTTCGTGCCCCCCGATGGCGCGCACCAGCCAGGCCGGGGACGCTCCGGCGTTGCCGCGGATGCGGTACACCGTGTCGTAGTGATGGTAGGCGACGGCCGCCACCAGCCCGAAAGCCGCGGGAAGCGCTCCGTTCACGTCCGCTTTGGCCGCCAGTACCAGGACGGTGCCGTATTCGGCGGCCCTGAACAGTGGGGGAACCAGCCAGTCGAGGGGGCCCTTGAGGGGGCGCAGCACGGTGACGGCCGACATGAGCACGTAACCGACGCCACACAGGACCGTCTGCCATCCGGCGCCCCACAGCAGGGCTGAGAGCGTCACCAGTGCCGCGCCGACGAAGGCCAGATAGGCCATCGAGTGACGCGACTCGCCGCGGGCCGCGCGGCCCAGCAGCTCGGCCAGCGGCCCGCTGTCCGCCAGATCCGCCAGCGCCTGCGCCGCCCGGTCCGTCCGCTGGGCCTTGCGGGTCAGCGAGCGCAGCACCCGGCCCGCAGTGGTGTAGGTCGCGGCGAAGGCGCAGCCGATGAGCAGGACGTAGAAGGTGATGCGGGGCGTCGTGACCGCCGTCAGGACCGCGATCATCGCCCAGCGCTCGCCGATCGGCAGCACGATCATGCGGCGCACCCACACCGTCCAGCCGACGCTGTCCAGTTTGTCGGAAAGGGCCGCTGTGGGGCTGGTGTTGGCGGTGGCGTCGTGGTTGGCCTCGTTGAAGGAGAAGTCGACGACGTGCCGGCAGGTCTGCAGGATCATCGCGCCGAGCGCGAGGGCCCATACGTCGTCGCCGCCGCGGGCCGCTCCCAGCGCGAGCCCGGCGTAGTAGGCGTACTCCTTGGCCCGGTCGAAGGTGGCGTCCAGCCAGGCGCCGAGCGTGGAGTACTGCAGGGAGTAGCGGGCCAACTGGCCGTCGGTGCAGTCCAGTACGAAGGACGCGATCAGCAGGACGCCCGCCGCGACGAAGCCGAGCCGGGTGCCGGTGGCCGCGCAGCCCGCTGCGATCAGCGCGGTGAGCAGGGAGGCGGTGGTGACCTGGTTCGGGGTCAGACCGCGGCGGGCGCACCAGCGGGCGATGTAGCGGGAGTACGGGCTGATGAAGAACGTGGTGAAGAAACCGTCGCGGGACTTCACGGCCGACTTCAGACGTACGGCTTCGTCGTCGACGTTCGCGACGGCTTGCCGTGCCTCGTTGCGGGACTGCGGGTCGGCGGGGACGGCGGCGACCAGGCTGCCGAGTTCCGGGTGGTGCACGTCGGCGCCGTCGCTGTCGAGGGCGGTGACGATGCGGTCGGCGAGGCTGTCGACGGCGAGTGCCGTGCCGCCGCCGGCCGAGTTCTCGCGGGCCATCGCACGGGTCAGGGCCTGGCGGCCGGCCGGCTGGGCGGTCACCGCGCCGGGGATCGCGGCGAGCGGGAAGCGGGGGTCGGTGAGGCCGAGGCGCAGGGCGTGCAGGTGGCCCACGAAGCGGGCGTCCACCACGGCGACCCGCTGGTCGCCGGGGGCCTGGGCCAGCAGCGTCTCGGCGTCGGCGGTGTCGGAGGCGGTCCGTACGTCGAAGCCGAGGGACCGCAGATCACCCTCGATCGACGATCCGGGGACCGGCTGACCGGTGAGGATGGCGGTCGACAACCGAACTCACTCCCTGGGTGCCGGCGCGCCGGCGCCGGTCATGTGCATGGTGGGCGCCCCTTGGCTGCACCAGGCGGGCGGCATGTCGGCAGAGGCTATCGGATGCCCGGAGAGCGGAGTTCACCGCCCGTTCACGGGCCGATCAACGCCGTCTCCACTGGCCTTTGCCGCGATCATCATCGGTGATCCGGGGTCCCGCCGACAAACCGCGCTGCCCAGATCAGGCATCCCGGGACATTGGGGATCGCCGGGTGCCGTCGGCATAGGGTGGGCGACCATGACATGGCTGATCACAGGCGGAGCGGGATACATAGGGGCCCATGTGGTGCGGGCCATGACCGGCGCCGGGGAGCACGTCGTGGCGCTGGACGACCTCTCGGCCGGGTTCCCCGCTCGGCTGCCGGCAGACGTGCCGCTCGTCGAGGGCTCGACGCTCGACGGCGACCTGCTGAAGCGGGTGTTCGCCGAGTACGGGGTGACCGGCGTCGTCCACCTCGCCGCGCGCAAGCAGGTCGCCGAGTCCGTGGCGCAGCCCACCCGCTACTACCGGGAGAACGTCGGCGGTCTCGCGACGCTCCTGGAGGCGGTCGCCGAGGCCGGGGTCGGGAAGTTCCTGTTCTCCTCGTCCGCGGCCGTCTACGGCAACCCCGATGTGCACCTCATCACCGAGGACACCCCGTGCGCGCCGGTGAACCCGTACGGCGAGACCAAGCTCACCGGCGAGTGGCTGGTCCGGGCGGCGGGCCGCGCACACGACATCTCCACGGTCTGTCTGCGCTATTTCAACGTGGCGGGCGCTGCCGCACCCGAGCTGGCCGACACGGGCGTCTTCAACATCGTCCCCATGGTCTTCGACCGGCTCACCCGTGACGAGGCCCCGCGGATCTTCGGCGACGACTATCCGACGCCGGACGGCACCTGCATCCGCGACTACATCCACGTCGCCGACCTGGCCGAGGCGCATCTGGCCGCGGCACGGCGGCTCGGCGGCCGCGGCGGTGACCTCACGGTGAACATCGGCCGCGGCGAGGGTGTCTCCGTCCGCGAGCTGATCACCGTCATCGGCGAGGTGACCGGCGACCGCCGCCCGGCCCTCGTCGAGGGCCGCCGGCCCGGGGACGCGCCCCGTGCGGTCGCCTCCGCCGCCCGGGCCGCCGAGGAGCTGGGCTGGACGGCCCGGCGCGGGGTGCCCGAGATGGTCGGGTCGGCGTGGCGGGGCTGGCTGCTGCACCATGGCAAGTGACAGCACGGCAAGGGAACTGAGGCTGCCCTGACCTGCATATCGTTTCCGCAGGTCAGGGCACATGACAACGGTGTTCAGTGCCGCGTTGCCCGATACCCCCCGCCCGTAGTTCACTGTCATCCCGGGCGCAACACAGGAGGGCGGCTGCCATGGGGGCTGGGCACGATCACGGGCACGGGCACTCGCATGCCCCGCCCACCGGTACGGCCGCGGCGGCGTACCGCGGGCGGCTGCGCGTCGCGCTGTCGATCACGCTCACCGTCATGGTGGTCGAGATCGTCGGCGGTCTGCTCGCGGACTCCCTCGCGCTGATCGCGGACGCAGCCCACATGGCGACCGACGCCCTCGGGCTGGGCATGGCCCTGTTCGCGATCCACTTCGCCAACCGGCCACCGAGCGGCAACCGCACCTTCGGGTACGCCCGCGCCGAGATCCTCGCGGCGCTCGCCAACTGTCTGCTGCTGCTCGGCGTCGGCGGCTACGTCCTGTACGAGGCGATCCAGCGGTTCCTCACGCCGGCCGACACCGCGGGCGGGCTGATGATCGTGTTCGGTGCGATCGGCCTGGTCGCGAACATGATCTCGCTGACGCTGCTGGTGCGTGGCCAGGCGGAGAGCTTGAACGTGCGCGGCGCGTTCCTGGAGGTCGCTGCCGACGCGCTCGGCTCCCTCGCAGTGATCATCTCCGCGCTGGTGATCCTGGCCACCGGCTGGCAGGCCGCCGACCCGATCGCCTCGCTCGTGATCGGCCTGATGATCGTGCCGCGCACCTGGAAGCTGCTGCGCGAGACCCTGGACGTCCTGCTGGAGGCGGCCCCCAGGGACGTCGACATGGCGGACGTAAGGGCCCACATCCTCGACCTGGACGGGGTCGAGGACGTCCACGACCTGCACGCCTGGACGATCACGTCCGGGATGCCGGTGCTGTCCGCGCACGTGGTCGTGCGTTCCGACGTGCTCAGCGCGATCGGCCACGAGAAGATGCTCCACGAGCTCCAGGAGTGCCTCGGCGACCACTTCGACGTGGCGCACTGCACCTTCCAGCTGGAACCGGGCGGGCATGCGGAACACGAGGCGAGGGTGTGCCATTGAGGCAGGTGGGCCGCATCTTGGCCGGAATGCAGCCGTCCGGCGCGGCCCGGCGTCGTTAAGCCTCACAGCGATGCCCTGGAACGGTTCCCTGCCGAGCACTACGGGCACGATCAACTACCGGGCCCCTCTTCCGGTCTTCAACCGGTGACGGCCGTGCCCGCGCCGCGCGCGGGACATGCGGGCGCGCCGCGAAGTGCCGGGAGTGCCGGATTCGTACGGCAGACTTGGGGCGCGAAGACCGATGTGAAGGATGGGTATGCCGATCACACCTGCCACCGCGACGCACACTTCGTCGAACGGCGCCGCAGACGCGATTTTGCTGGAACTGGTCGACGAGAACGGCGTCACGATCGGCACCGCGGAGAAGCTCGCCGCCCATCAGCCGCCGGGTCAGCTGCACCGCGCCTTCTCCGTCTTCCTCTTCGACGAGCGCGGCCGGCTGCTGCTGCAGCAGCGGGCGCTGGGCAAGTACCACTCCCCCGGTGTGTGGTCCAACACCTGCTGCGGCCACCCCTACCCCGGCGAGGCGCCCTTCGCGGCGGCGGCCCGGCGCACGTACGAGGAGCTGGGTGTGTCCCCCTCGCTGCTCGCCGAGGCGGGCACGGTCCGCTACAACCACCCGGACCCGGACTCGGGCCTGGTCGAGCAGGAGTACAACCACCTGTTCGTCGGGATGGTGCAGTCGCCGCTGCGGCCGGACCCGGAGGAAGTCGGCGCGACGGCGTTCGTGACGCCCGCCGAGCTTGCGGAGCGGCACGCCAAGGACACCTTCTCGTCCTGGTTCATGACCGTGCTGGACGCGGCCCGCCCGGCCGTCAGGGAGCTGACCGGCCCGTCGGCCGGCTGGTGACCTCCGTCAGAGCACCCTCAGGGGTTTGAGCGGCAGGGCGGCCCAGATCACCTTGCCGCCGCTCGACGTGTGCTCGACGTCGCACACCCCGCCCGCCTCCCGGGCGACCTCGCTGACCAGGAGGAGCCCTCGGCCGCCCTCGCCGCTGTGATCGGTCTCCAGAGCGGTCGGGCGGTAGGGGTGGTTGTCCTCCACGGACACCCGCACCCACTCGGCGCCGACGGCGACCTCCACTGCGAGCATCGGGGACAGCAGCGCCGCGTGCCGGACGGCGTTCGTGACCAGCTCCGAGACGATCAGCAGCAGGCCGTGCACCAGGTCTTCGGAGACGGGCACCCCCTGGCGGTAGAGCAGGTCCCGTACGGCGTGCCGCGCCTGCGGGACCGAAGCCTCGATGGCGGGCGCGGTGAACCGCCAGACGCCTTCGTACGGCAGCGGCTCCGCAGGCGGCCCCGGGTCGCGGGGTTCGGCGGCGCCGCCTTCTGGGCGTGGGCCGGACCCGCGCCCATGGTTGTCCATCGTCCGGTCGCCACCCTTGCGCTCGATTGTCACCACACGTCGAGTGTTGGGAACGACCCGCAGCACTCCGGATGACTGAACACAAGTCAGCAGGTATCGAGCACTTATGACCGCCTGCGTATGACACGGTCAGTTGTGGGACTGGTCTTTTCACCCTTCAGCCGACTTCGCGAACTCTTCGGGTTGTACGGGTTAGGGCGCCCCCTTCTTGATCACGTGCCCGGCTCGGCGGCTAGCATCCGGCCATGGAGCCCCAGCTGTTGCACAGCGTCACCGACTCGGTCGCCACCGTCGTCATCCACCACCCGGCGAAGCGCAACGCCATGACGGCCGCGATGTGGGCCGCCCTGCCGCCGCTGCTCGACGCCCTCGCGGCCGACCCGGGCGTACGGGCGCTGGTGCTGACCGGCGAAGGCGGGACGTTCTGCGCGGGGGCCGACATCTCCACGCTGCAGGGGTCGCCGGAGGAGGCGCAGTCGCTCGCGGTGCGGGCCGAAGAGGCCCTGGCCGCCTTTCCGAAGCCGACTCTCGCCGCGATCCGCGGGCACTGCGTGGGCGGCGGGTCGCAGCTGGCGGCGGCCTGCGATCTGCGGTTCGCCATGGAGGGGGCGCTGTTCGGGGTGACGCCGGCGAAGCTCGGCATCGTGTATCCGGCCTCCTCCACGCGCCGGCTGGTGTCGCTGGTGGGTCCGGCCGCCGCCAAGTACCTACTGTTCTCGGGCGAGTTGATCGACGCGGAGCGGGCGCTGCGCACCGGCCTGGTGGACGAGGTGCTGCCGCAGGGCGAACTCGCCAAGCGGGTCGCGGAGTTCACCCGGATCCTGGTGTCGCGTTCGCAGCTCACCCAGGCCGCGGCGAAGGAGTTCGCGAACGGGCGCACCGACCGGGACGCGTACTGGACGGAGCAGGCGCGCGGCAGTGGCGACACCGTGGAGGGCGTCGCCGCGTTCCTGGAGCGCAGGCAGCCGCGCTTCACCTGGACTACGTCAGGATGAAGCGGCTCTTGGAGCGGAACTCCTCGACGAGGTGCGCGGGCGCCTTCTCGGGCGACCCCGCGTCGTAGGGCGGCTGCGGGTCGTACTCGGTCAACAGCTGGACGGCCTGGGCGTGTTCGTCACCGGCGATCCGGCCGAGCAGGGTCAGGCCCATGTCGATGCCGGAGGAGACACCGGCCGCGGTGACGTACTTGCCGTCGAGGACCACCCGCTCCCCCGTGGGCTCGGCGCCGAACTGCTTCAGGAAGTCCAGGGCCAGCCAGTGGGAGGTGGCGCGGCGGTCCCGCAGGAGGCCTGCCGCGGCCAGGAGCAGGGATCCCGTGCACACGGACGTCGTCCAGGTGCTGGTGGTGTCGGCGGTGCGCAGCCAGTCCAGGAGGGTCTCGTTCTCCATCTGCGGGGTCTGCCCGGGGCCGCCCGGGACGATCACGATGTCGGGGCTCGCCACCTCGGCCAGGGTCCGGTCGGCGACGATCGCGAGGTTCCCGGTGTCGGTGCGGACGGGGCCGGTCCGTTCGGCGACGAAGACGGTCTCCGCGTCCGGGAGGCGCCCCAGGGTCTCGTACGGGCCCACGGCGTCGAGGGCGGTGAAGCGGTCGAAGAGCACGATGGCGATCTGCATCGGGTTCCTTTCAGCGGGTGGGTACGGGGCGGAAGCGGCGGCGGTACTCGGCCGGGGCCGTGCCGAGGGTTCTGACGAAGGCGCGGCGCATGGCCTCGGGGGTGCCGTAGCCGCTGGCGCGGGAGATCTCCTCGATGCCGTCGGCCGTGTCCTCCAGCAGGCGGCGGGCGTGTTCGAGGCGCACGCGGTCGACGTAGCGGCCCGGTGTCATGCCGGTCTCCGCCTGGAAGGCGCGGGCGAAGTGGCGGGGCGAGAGGGCGGCGCGGGTGGCGAGGGACTCGACGTCCAGGTCGGCGCCCGGGTGCTCGGTGATCCACTGCTGGACCTCGCGCAGCGGTTCGCGCCGGGCGGTCTGGGCGGCGAGCTGGGCGCTGAACTGCGCCTGGTTGCCGGGCCGGCGCAGGAAGACGACCAGGTGGCGCGCGATGGTCAGCGCCGCCTCCCGGCCCAGGTCCTCCTCGACCAGGGCGAGCGCGAGGTCGATGCCCGAGGTGACGCCGGCCGAGGTGAAGACGTGTCCGTCACGCACATAGATGGGGTCCGGGTCGACCTCGACGGACGGGTGGTCGCGGGCGAGCCTGTCGCAGTACGCCCAGTGGGTCGTGGCGCGGCGGCCGTTCAGCAGACCCGCCTCCGCGAGCAGAAGGGCACCGGTACAGACGGAGACGAGGCGCTCCGCACGCGGGCCGCACTCGCGCAGCCAGTCGGTCAGCCGGGGGTCGCGCTCCGGCCGGCGGGTGCCCTGGCCGCCCGGCACGAGAAGGGTGTGCGGGGCGGGCGCGTCCGCGAGGCTCTGGTCCGGTACAAGGGTCAGGCCGCTGGAGGTGCGTACGGGCGCGCCGTCCAGGGAGGCCGTACAGAGGTGGTAGGTGCCCGGGCTGTGCAGCTCGGCGCCCGCGAAGACCTCCAGGGGGCCTGTGACGTCGAGGCTCTGGACGCCGTCGAAGAGGACGAGCAGGACGGTTCGCTGCGGCATACCCACGATTCTTGGCAGCCGGGCGGATGGCCGCAATGACGAGTTCCCCACCTTTCCTGCCATCCGGAGCACGGCACTGGAGCCCGTACCGACCAGTCGGTAACCTGCCGGGCATGACTACTGCCGCCCTTGATCCGCACGCCGGCCGCCGCTGCCACAACGCGCTCAACTCCCTGCACGCGACGTACTACTTCTCGCCCGACCTGAGCAGGGAACTGGGCGCTCTCGGCATCACACACCCGAGGGCCGTCAACCTCGCCGCGCGGGCGGCAGCGCTGGGCGCGGTCGGGCCGGGCACGGTGACGGCGACGTTCTACAACTACAAGTACGAGCTCGTGGCCCGGTATGTGCCCGCCGTCTGGGAGAGCGCCGCGCCCGCGCAGATCCTGGCCGCACGCGCGCGTGCCGTCGATGCGACCCTGCGCCGCCTGCTCGGCGAGGACACCGTGGCGTCCCAGGAGATGGCGGAAGCGGCGCGGCTGGCGCTGCGGGCCGCGGAGGCCTGTTCGCGCGCGGCCCGGCCGCTGTACTCCGCGCACGCCGACCTGCCGGTGCCCGACCAGCCGCATCTGGCGTACTTCCACGCCACCACGCTGCTGCGCGAGCACCGCGGCGACGGGCATCTCGCCGTGCTGATGTCCGCGGAGCTGGACGGCCTGGAGGCCGTGGTGACGCACACCGCGACCGGCAAGGGCATGGCACCGAAGTGGGTGTTCGGCAGCCGCGGCTGGAAGCAGGAGGACTGGGACGCGGCCTGCGGGCGGCTGCGGGAGCGCGGGCTGCTGGACGAGGCGGGCGAGCTGACGGAGCGGGGCATCGCGCTGCGGACGGAGATCGAGGCGGAGACGGACCGGCTGGACCGGGCGCCGTACGAGCACCTGGGGGCGGAGGGCGTCGCCCGGCTGACGGAGCTGGGGACGGGGTTCGCGCGGGCCGCATTCGCCGCCGGGGCCTACCCGGCGGATCTGATCGGCAAGCGCTGACGAAAGCCGGGTACCCGGACCTCGCCCGGCCACCGCGGTCGGGCGGGAAACCGGATCAGAAAGGGGAATTTCGTGTTCCGCGCCATTGCAGACGTGCTGCGGCAGATCGCCGGAGCGATCGCCACCGTCGTCACACTGCCCTTCCGGGCACTGGCCCGGCTCTTCGGCGGAGCCTCTGGTTCCGCGCGGGGCCACAGGGCCTGATCCCGCCGTCCCGCCTCGCCGGTTGCCGCCCTGATCCCCGACTGTCGGTGCCGCCTGCCACAATTGCGGCGCAACCTCAGTGAGAAGGCGGTACGGGATCGTGACGACACCCGGGTCCAGCGCAGTCGGGACCATCGAAGGCAGGATCGCCGAGGAGCTCGGCGTACGGGAGCGGCAGGTCAAGGCTGCCGTGGAACTGCTGGACGGCGGTTCGACGGTGCCCTTCATCGCCCGCTACCGCAAGGAAGCGACCGAGATGCTCGACGACGCGCAGCTGCGCACGCTCGAGGAGCGGCTTCGCTATCTGCGGGAGCTGGAGGAGCGGCGGACCGCGATCCTGGAGTCGGTGCGCGAGCAGGGCAAGCTGACCGCGGAACTGGAGGCGCAGATCCGCGGCGCGGAGACCAAGGCGCGGCTCGAGGACATCTACCTGCCGTACAAGCCCAAGCGCCGCACCAAGGCGCAGATCGCGCGCGAGGCCGGGCTCGAGCCGCTCGCCGAGGGCCTGCTCAGCGATCCGACGGTCGAGCCGCTCGCCGCGGCCGCCGCGTTCGTCGACGCGGACAAGGGCGTCGCCGACCCGCAGGCCGCCCTGGACGGCGCCCGCGCGATCCTCACCGAGCGGTTCTCCGAGGACGCCGACCTGATCGGCGAGCTGCGTGAGCGCATGTGGGTGCGCGGGCGACTGGCGGCCAGGGTGCGGGACGGCAAGGAGGAGGCGGGCGCCAAGTTCGCCGACTACTTCGACTTCGCCGAGCCGTTCACCGAACTGCCCTCGCACCGCATTCTCGCCATGCTGCGCGGCGAGAAGGAGGAGGTCCTCGACCTCGTCCTGGAGCCGGAGGAGCCCACGGACGGCCCCTCGTCGTACGAGGGCATCGTGGCCTCGAAGTTCCAGATCGCCGACCGCGGCCGTCCCGCCGACAAGTGGCTGACGGACACGGTCCGTTGGGCCTGGCGCACCCGCATCCTGGTGCACCTCGGCATCGACCTGCGCCTCAGGCTGCGCACGGCCGCCGAGGACGAGGCGGTGCAGGTGTTCGCGGCGAACCTGCGCGACCTGCTGCTCGCCGCCCCGGCCGGCACGCGCGCGACGCTGGGCCTGGACCCCGGTTTCCGTACGGGTGTGAAGGTCGCCGTCATCGACGCCACCGGCAAGGTGGTGGCCACGGACGTCATCTACCCGCACGTCCCGGCGAACAAGTGGGACGAGGCGATCGCCAAGCTGGCCCGCCTGGCGAAGGAGCACGCGGTCGAGCTGGTCGCGATCGGCAACGGCACGGCGTCCCGCGAGACCGACAAGCTCGCCGGTGAACTCATCACCAAGCACCCCGAGTTGGGCCTCACCAAGGTGATGGTGTCCGAGGCGGGCGCGTCCGTGTACTCGGCGTCCGCGTTCGCCTCGCAGGAGCTGCCCGACATGGACGTGTCGCTGCGCGGCGCCGTCTCCATCGCGCGCCGTCTCCAGGACCCCCTGGCCGAGCTGGTGAAGATCGACCCCAAGTCGATCGGCGTCGGCCAGTACCAGCACGACCTGTCCGAGGTGAAGCTGTCGCGCTCGCTGGACGCGGTGGTGGAGGACTGTGTGAACGGCGTGGGCGTGGACGTCAACACGGCGTCGGCCCCGCTGCTCGCCCGGGTCTCCGGCATCACCTCGGGGCTGGCCGAGAACATCGTGGCGCACCGCGACGCCAACGGCCCCTTCAAGTCGCGTACGCAGCTCAAGAGTGTGGCGCGGCTCGGCCCGAAGGCGTACGAGCAGTGCGCGGGCTTCCTGCGGATCCGCGGCGGCGACGACCCGCTGGACGCCTCCAGCGTGCACCCGGAGGCCTACCCGGTCGTCCGGCGCATGGTGAAGACGTCCGGGCAGGAAGTGGCGTCGCTCATCGGCAACACGGGCGTGCTGCGTTCGCTGAAGCCGGGTGAGTTCGTGGACGAGACGTTCGGTCTGCCGACCGTCACCGACATCCTCAAGGAGCTGGAGAAGCCCGGACGCGACCCGCGGCCCGCGTTCAAGACGGCCACCTTCAAGGAGGGCGTCGAGAAGATCTCCGACCTGGCCTCCGGGATGGTCCTGGAGGGCGTGGTCACCAATGTGGCGGCCTTCGGGGCGTTCATCGACGTCGGTGTCCACCAGGACGGTCTGGCGCACGTCTCCGCGCTGTCCAAGACGTTCGTCAAGGACCCGCGGGATGTGGTGAAGCCGGGGGACATCGTCAAGGTGAAGGTGCTGGACGTCGACATTCCACGCAAGCGGATCTCGCTGACGCTGCGGCTGGACGACGAGGCCGCACCGCAGGGTGACGGCGGCGACCGTCGGCAGCGGGGAGCGCGTCCGCCTCAGCAGCGGCAGCAGCAACGGCAGGGCGGAGGCCGCGGCGGACAGGGCGGAGGCCGGGGCGGACAGGGCGGAGGTTCGCGGCAGGCGGCGGCGCCTGCCAACAGTGCGATGGCCGATGCTCTGCGCCGGGCCGGGTTGCTTGATCCGAAGGGTAAGCGGTGAGCTGAAGGGGAGGTCGTGGGGAATCTGCGGGCCGGTTGTGGCTGGTCGCTCCCCCCGCTCTCGACTTCGCTCCAGCGGAGGGACCCCCATCGCGGCGGAGCCGCATATCGACGCAGCCCCGCGCCCCTGAAGAAGGGGCGCGGGGCGCCCTTTCAGACCTAAAGTGGCTGGCATGGTCGCTGCGCACGCCGTCACCTGGGAAGTGCTGGAGAGCCGGGGGTACGAGACCGCCTGGGTCGAGTTCGCCGACGGCTCTCTGCGGGCCCACGGCCGGGCCGTCGGGACCGTTCCGGAGCCGTATTGGATCTCGTACGAGCTCGAGACCGGTGAAGGATTCGTGACCCGGCGGCTGGTGGTCACTGCGGAGACCGAGACCAGTACCCGCACCCTCGATCTGCGGCGCGACGACGCCGGGCGGTGGACCGCGGACGGCGAACCGGTGCCCGGTGTCGAGGATGCGCTCGACTGTGATCTGGGACTGTGCCCGCTCACCAACACCATGCCGGTGCTGCGGCACGACCTCCATCGGGCGCCCGGCGAGCGGGAGTTCCTGATGGCGTGGGTGTCGGTGCCGGGCCTGGTGGTGCGGCCGTCGCAGCAGACCTACACCCACCTGGGGCGCACCAACGGCGGCGGCCATGTCCGGTTCGCATCCGGCGAGTTCCGCAGTGACCTGGAGTTCGACGCGGAGGGCTGCGTCGTCGACTATCCCGGGCTGGCGACGCGCCTGCGCTGAAGCCGCGCTCTCAGCCGTTCCAGGCGGGGTTCCTCCCGCTGATGCCGAGCGCCCGGTGGAAGGCGGGGGCGTCGGAGGGAACCGGCACGGGCGGGCCGTAGCTGCCGTTGCCGCGTGCCTGCTCGGCGAGCTGCTCGACCACGCCGACCGCTGCCCGCTCGGTCTCCTGGCTGAGGTCGAAGGAGCGGCCGGTGGCCTGGGCCAAGTCCCAGCCGTGCAGGGCGAGTTCGTGGAGCGTGATCGAGGCGGCCAGGGAGGCCGGCATCTCCCCCGGGCCGAACTCGGTGGTGCCGTCGTAGGCAGCCGGGTCCGACCAGGCCGCCGCGGCCCGGCCCGCGGAGTCGGCCAGCGCCTGCGGTGTCATGGCCGGGGCAGCGGAGTCCTCACCGGGCTGCGCCTCCCTGCGGGCGGCGCGCGCGGCGGACAGGAGGGTTCCGCCCAGATGGTCGACGAGTTCGGCGACGGTGAACTTCTCGCACGGGGTGCGGTCCTGGAGCTGTTCCTCGCGGATGCCGGAGGCCGTCGCTGCGACGGCTTCGGCGCATTCGCGGATGGCGGGGTGCAGTGTGCTGTGCTGGGTGGCGTTCACGGGTTCTCTCCCTGCGGTGGTTTCTGACGGGCCGGCCGGGTTGCGGTTGCGGTTGCGGTTGCGGTTGCGGTTGCGGTCAGGCTGTGAAGAACGGGGCGGGTTCGCCAGTCTCGGCGTACCGCTTGAGCTGCACGAACTTCGTCGCCCAGCCGTAGGTGAAGTCGCGGTAGGCGTCGTCGACGGCGGGGAAACCGCTGTGGGTGAAGCGCAGGGTGACGCCGCCCTCCGGGCGGGCCAGGAGCTCGTAGACCTGCTCGGTTCCGGTCCAGGGGCCGTTCTCCCCCGCCAGGACCAGCCGCTTGCCGGGCTCCGCCTCCGTGACGCGCAGCCGCCATGCCCCGGGCACGCCCGGAAACTCCAGCTCGTGCAGGCTTCCCACGCCTTCGCCGGCAGCGGCCGTGGTGGTGAACCAGCCGTGGATCCCGTCGGCCGTGGAGATGGCGGTGTACACGGTCTCCGGGTCGGCCTCGATGGTCAGTTGCATCGCGATGTCGGGCATGACGTGTGTTCCTTCCGCAGGCGCTCAGGCCTGGAACTTCCGAGACCTTCGTTTTAGTGATGACTAAAATGTAGTCCCGAGGCTCCGGCAAATTCAAGTGGTGACTAAAATGAACTCCATGGACGCGGTACAGGTGGTCGCCGAACCCCGGCGACGCGAGATCCTCCGCCTGGTGTGGGACGAGGAGCGGTCGGCGGGTGAGATCGCCGACCGGTTCGACGTCACGTTCGGCGCGGTCTCCCAGCACCTCAAGGTGCTCAGGGACGCCGGTCTGGTTACGCTGCGCCAGGACGGCAAGAAGCGGTTCTACCGTGCCGACCGTGAAGCCCTCGGTCCGCTGGCCGCGTATCTGCAGTCCATGTGGGCGGACAGGCTGGACACGCTCGCCGAACTGTCCGAGGCGGCGGAACGCGCGGAGCGCGGCGAAGGGACGGACACGTGAGCGTCAATGCGGTCACCCTGGAGAGGCTCATCGCCGCGCGACCGGAGACGGTGTTCTCCTTCTTCACCGACCGGGACAAGTGGCTGTCCTGGATGGGCGCGGACGGCACGTTCAGCTTCGAGCCCGGTGGCGCCTACCGGACGCGGGTCAACGGCGACAACGTCGCGGAGGGCCGTTTCGTGGAGATCGACCCGCCGAAGCGGGTGGTCTTCACCTGGGGCTGGGCCGAGGGCGAGATGCCCGTGCCGCCCGGCTCCACCACGGTCGAGATCACCCTGGAACCGGTCGCCGAGGGCACCCTCCTCCGCCTCGTCCACCGCGACCTGCCGTCCCCCGAGGCGTCTGCCGCGCACCGGGAGGGCTGGACGCACTACACCGGCCGACTCGCCACGGTGGCGGCGGGCGGCGACCCAGGGCCCGACGACTGGATGTGAGCCGATCCGCTCAGCTCTGCGCCGGCCCGCTCAGCTCTGCTTGGGAGGCGGCGCGGTGCCGCCGTTCATCCGGGCGCGGTTCTCCGCGAGCAGTTCCTGAACGCGCCGCTCGACCTCCACGGGGTCCACACCGAGGGAACGGCCGATGTGGACGGCCCACACCTCCGAGCGCACATTGGTCTCGAAGTCCAGGTCGGCGCGGACGTTCTCGCGGGCGGCCTGGCGGTTCTGGCTCACCATCACGAAGGTGGACAGGAAGATCGCTTCCAGGCTGACGATCATGGTGAGCAGTCCGAAGGGGTACGGGTCCCAGACCGCCCCCTTGCCGAAGGCCCCCTCGTTGCACACGATCCACACCGCGAACCACAGGGCGTGCAGATAGACGAAGGCCATGGTCCCGGCGAAGGCGGTGATCGCGTCCGCGATCCGGTCCTGGGTGCCGCGCATCCGTGCAACGACGTCCTGCTCGTGCACGATCCGCACGGCCGGCCGCTTCGCCTCAGAACCCATGGCCCCTCCTTGTGACGCGATGGGCCGTCGATCACCTGCGGCACCATCGTGGCTGGTCGCCCCCGCGGCGGGGCCGCCTGTGCAACAGCCCCGCGGCCCTTCAGGGCGCTACCCCGAGCCGCAGCGGACTTCCCCCGGCCTGCTCCTGCTCAGCGCTCCGTGACTTTTCCGTCCGCCACCTCAAGCCGCCGGTTCACATGGACCGCGTCCAGCATGCGGCGGTCGTGGGTGACCAGGAGGAGGGTGCCCTCATAGGCGTCGAGGGCCGACTCCAGCTGTTCGATGGCCGGCAGGTCGAGGTGGTTGGTCGGCTCGTCCAGGACGAGCAGGTTGACGCCCCGGCCCTGCAGGAGCGCCAAGGCGGCGCGTGTGCGTTCGCCCGGGGAGAGGGTCGCCGCCGGGCGCAGGACGTGATCGGACTTCAGGCCGAACTTGGCCAGCAGCGTGCGTACTTCGACCGGCTCGGTGTCCGGTACGGCGGCGCAGAAGGCGTCGATCAGGGCTTCCGTGCCGTGGAACAGTTTGCGGGCCTGGTCGACCTCGCCGACCAGGACGCCGGAGCCGAGGCTCGCATGGCCCGCGTCCAGGGGGATCCGGCCGAGCAGGGCGCCCAGCAGGGTCGACTTGCCGGCGCCGTTCGCCCCGGTCACCGCCACCCGGTCCGCCCAGTCGATCTGCAGGGAGACCGGGCCGAAGGTGAAGTCGCCGCGCCGGACCTCCGCGTCCCGCAGGGTGGCCACGACGGCGCCCGAGCGCGGGGCCGACGCGATCTCCATGCGCAGCTCCCACTCCTTGCGGGGCTCATCGACCACGTCGAGCCGCTCGATCATGCGCTGGGTCTGCCGGGCCTTCGCGGCCTGCTTCTCGCTGGCCTCGCTGCGGAACTTGCGGCCGATCTTGTCGTTGTCGTTGCTCGCCTTGCGGCGGGCGTTCTTGACGCCCTTGTCCATCCAGGAGCGCTGCATCTGGGCCCGGTCCTGGAGGGCGGCGCGCTTGTCGGCGTACTCCTCGTAGTCCTCACGGGCGTGCCGGCGGGCGACGTCCCGCTCCTCCAGGTAGGCCTCGTAGCCGCCGCCGTAGAGCGTGATCTGCTGCTGGGCGAGGTCGAGTTCGAGGACCTTGGTGACGGTGCGGGTGAGGAACTCGCGGTCGTGGCTGACGACGACGGTGCCGGCGCGGAGGCCGGAGACGAATCGCTCCAGGCGTTCCAGGCCGTCCAGGTCGAGGTCGTTGGTCGGCTCGTCGAGGAGGAAGACGTCGTAGCGGGAGAGGAGCAGGGACGCGAGGCCGGCGCGTGCCGCCTGGCCGCCGGACAGGGAGGTCATCGGCTGGTCCAGGTCCACGGCCAGGCCCAGGGAGTCGGCGACCTCCTCGGACCGCTCCTCCAGGTCGGCTCCGCCCAGGTCGAGCCAGCGCTCCAGGCTGGTCGCGTACGCGTCGTCGGCACCGGGGGCGCCGTCGACCAGGGCCTGCGTGGCCTCGTCCATCACGCGCTGCGCCTCCGCGACGCCGGTGCGGCGGGCGAGGAACTCCCGGACGGTCTCGCCGGGGCGCCGCTCCGGCTCCTGCGGGAGGTGCCCGACGGTCGCGGTCGGCGGGGAGAGCCTGAGCTCCCCCTGCTCCGGCGCGAGCAGCCCCGCGAGCATCCTGAGCAGCGTGGACTTGCCCGCGCCGTTGGCGCCGACCAGCCCGATCACGTCTCCGGGCGCGACGACGAGGTCGAGCCCGGAGAAGAGCGAGCGGTCGCCGTGGCCGGCGGCGAGGTTCTTGGCGACGAGAGTGGCGGTCACAGAGGGCGATCCTAATGGGCGGGTCGGGTCGGACGCGCCCCGAAGGGGCGCGAGGCTGCATCCATATGCGGCTCCGCCGCGGGGGCGCGACCAGCCACGACGAACCCGCAGACGGCTGACGGCATCTCGCGGCACCCCCTCTCCCGTCGCGGCCCCCAAAGCGGAGCGCTATCGCGCCATCGCCTCCACCAGCACGCTCCCCGCCGTCCGTGCCACCACGAACGACTCCCCTTTCACCGCCTTGGCGTCCAGGGCGATGCGGTGGCGGCCCGGTTCGAGGACGCCGTCGAAGACCTCGTGGGTGTGGGTGCGGTAGAGGCGGTCGAGGCGGTACGCGGTGAGGCGGACCCGGCAGGGTGAGGTGACCTCGACGCCCGCCTCGCCGTCGGCCGCCACCAGGCGGGTCAGGCGGCGCTGCTCCGCCGGACTGCGGTCCAGGGCGTGTTCGATCTGGGCGACGAGGAGCGGGACGATCGGGGCGAGGCCCTCGACGTACACCACGTCGACGCCCGCCTGCTCGAAGGAGCTGCGTACGGCGGCACGTTGTTCCCGGGTGATGGCGCGGCCGAAGGCGACGGCGCCGTAGGCGCGCAGTTCGTCGGCGGGGACGCCGTCGGCGTCGTGGGCGATGTCGGCGCCGATGCCGATGGTGCGCAGGGCGGCGGCGAGCTTGGCGAGCAGGGCGACTCGGGCGCCGATGAGCAGGACGCGGCGGCGGGCGCCCGGGGACTCGCCGTCGAGGAGGGCGGCCAGCGCCTCGCGGTACTCGGCGCCGTGGAAGCGGAAGGGCCCGATGCCGTGGTAACCGTTGAGTTCGAGGTCGGCGTGTTCGTCGGTCTGCCAGGCGAAGTCCCGCCAGACGTAGTCCTCGCCGTCCTGCTCGATGATCGCGGTGACCGCGCCGCAGGCCAGATCGGCGCACTCGGGGCAGCCGTAGATGACGTAACGGCCGTCCGGAAGCGGCGGGTCCGCCTCCAGAAGGAGGCTGCGGACCTGTTCGGTGAAGATCGCGGGTGGGATGTCGGAGGCGAGCGGGGAGACGGCGTCGAGGTCGGAGAGCCGGAACAGCAGCGGGCGTCCGTCGACGATGAAGTCCACGAAGTCCCGGTGCACTTGGTAGTCACCGTTGGCGAGGACTCCACCGGCACGCATCGCCGGTGCCAGGCCGAAGGTCGCGTACTCGGCAGACATGCTGTGAGTATCCCCAGAGTGGGAGCTGTCTGAGCACGGCATGACACATTCCGCTAACGTCCCCGCGTGGAGAGCCTGCGGAACAACGATGTCATCGTGGTGGGCGCCGGGGTCATGGGGCTGACCACGGCCGTCGTCCTCGCCGAGCGCGGCATACGGGTGCGGGTGTGGACGCGGGATCCCGTGGAGGCGACCACCTCGGCGGTTGCGGGCGCACTGTGGTGGCCGTACCGGATCGAGCCGGTCGCGCGGGCGCGCGCCTGGGCACTGCAATCGCTCGACGTGTACGAGGAGTTGGCGACGCGGCCCGAGTCCACCGGCGTACGCATGGTCGAAGGCGTACTGGGTGAGGCGGATCTCGACCGGGCCGAGGCGTGGGCGTCCGCCCGGGTGCGCGGGCTGCGGGCGTCGACGGCGGAGGAGTACGCCGGGAGTGGGCTGTGGGCGCGGCTGCCGCTCATCGACATGTCGACTCATCTGCCGTGGCTGCGGGAGCGGTTGGTGAAAGCGGGCGGGGTGGTCGAGGAGCGTACGGTCGGCGACTTCGCGGAGGTGGACGCGCCGGTGGTCGTCAACTGCGCCG
The DNA here is from genome assembly GCF_003814765.1 of Streptomyces sp. TLI_185. Taxonomy (NCBI): domain Bacteria; kingdom Bacillati; phylum Actinomycetota; class Actinomycetes; order Kitasatosporales; family Streptomycetaceae; genus Streptomyces; species Streptomyces sp. TLI_185. The sequence goes on along the minus strand of NZ_RKRB01000001.1, from coordinate 8,659,323 downwards.
GTCTTGGCGCGCGTTCGCTCGTTCCGGATGCGTCCGTGCGGCCCGTGCGCGGGCAGTTGGTCGTGGTGGAGAACCCCGGCATCCGCACGTGGCTCACTTCCACTGACGCGGACGGGGAGATGGCGTATTTCTTTCCGCAGCCCGGACGGCTGTTGCTGGGCGGTACGGCGGATGAGGATGCCTGGTCGCTGGAGCCGGATCCGGCGGTGGCCGAGGCGATCGTGCGGCGGTGTGCGGCGCTGCGGCCCGAGATCGCGGGGGCGCGGGTTCTGGAGCACCGGGTCGGGCTGCGGCCCGCGCGGGATGCGGTGCGGCTGGAGCGGGAAGTCCTGCCGGACGGGCGGGTGTTGGTGCACAACTATGGTCATGGCGGGGCCGGGGTGACCGTGGCCTGGGGGTGTGCGGGGGAGGCGGCCGGGCTGGCTTGCCCGGCCGCATAGCGCTCCGCGGGGGTGCCGCGAGGGGCCGTCTGTCGTGTGCGGCTCCGTCGTGGCTGGTCGCTCCCCCACTCTCGACTTCGCTCGAGCGGGGGGACCCCCATCGCGGCGGAGCCGCATATCGACACATCCCCGCGCCCCTGAAAGCCGCTGCTCAGCCGATGGGGATGCGGTGGGCGGCGCTCGGGTTGCGTACGCCCTTCAGGGACGTGGCCGCAGGTGCGGACGGGGACTTGCTGGAGGTGGCCCGGGTGAATGCCGGCGCGCCTCCGACGAGGGGGACACTGGCCGATGTGCGGGTCAGGTCCAGGGTGAGGGTCGGCTTGTCGGTCGGGGGGTCGATGAGGTCCTTGTCGGTGCCCGCGACGATCAGCGCGAGGCGGTGGCCGGCCGGGACGACGTGGTCGGTGGCCGCCAGGTCCAGGGTGATGGTGTACGCCTTGCCCGGGGTGAGCGGGACGCCCTTGAGGTCGGAGGCATAGTTGCCGAGGTCGGCCCAGCCGCGGCTGAACACCGTGTAGTCGACGGCGGTCTTCTTGGCCTCGGTGGCCTTGAAGCAGGAGCTGTCGCCCGCCGTGCTCGCGCCCCAGCAGGTGCGGTCGGTGAGGGTGGTGATGCCCTCTGCGGAGTCGGCGTAGTCACGGATGGTGTCGGGGCCGAGGTCCACGAGGACGGCGGAGAGGTGGGCCGTCTTCGTGGTGGGGGTCGCGGTGACGGTGACCTTGGAGGAGCCGGACAGGCGCAGGTCGTGGGTGAGGGGCTTGGTGACGAATCCGGCCTTGTCGGGAGTCGACGTGTCGATCTTCGCGGCCCAGTCGGTCTCGCTCAGCTGCGGGTTGTCGGTGAAGGTCTCGGTGCCGTCGCCCTTCGTGAGGCCGAGGGTGCCGACGCCCGCCTGGGTGCCCTGGTCCGGGCGCAGGGTCGTGGTCCGAGTGCCGCTCGGGGGCCAGGACTGCGAGGTCACCCACTGGTCGGGGTGGCGCTCGATGTCGGCCATGGGCGCGCGGTCGATGCCGTTGTCGTAGCCGAGGAGCTCGTGGTCGAACCAGCGGTGCAGGGTGTCGACCCAGGTGGCGCGGCGGAAGTCGAAGGGGTCGACGTGGCCGGTCTGGGAGAGCCAGATCTTGCGCTCGACGCCGTTCTTGGCGAGGGCGTCCCACCACTGGCCGAAGTGCTTCGTGCGGACGTTGAGGTCCTGCATGCCGTGCACAAGGAAGACGCTGGCCCTCACCTTGCTCGCGTTCCTGACGTAGTCGCGCTCGGTCCAGAAGCCAGTCCAGTCACCGGTGCGCGGCGCCCCGTCGACGATCTTCTTCTGGACGGCGGCGCACTTGGCCTGCGCGTCGGGGCTGTCTACGTAGTTCGAGAGCCAGTCGGGGCCGGAGTCGTAGAGCGGGGCGCCCTTGGCGAAGTAGTAGTCGTACCAGGAGGAGATGCCACTGATCGGGACGATGGTCTTCAGACCCCGCACGCCGGTCGCGGCCACGCCGTTGGCGATCGTGGCGTCCCAGCTCTTGCCGATCATGCCGGTCTTCCCGTTGGTCCAGGTCGCCCTGGCGGTGGTGGTGCCGGTGCGGGTCGTGTACGCCTTGGCCCTGCCGTTCAGCCAGTCGACGACGGCCTTCGCGGACTGGATGTCGCTGCGGCCGCCGACGTCGACGCAGCCGTCGGATCGGTTGGTGCCGGCGAGGTCGACGCCGACGAAGGCGTAGCCGCGGGGCACGAAGTAGTTGTCGTAGAAGAGCGGCATCTGGACGACGTTGCCGTTCGCGTCGTACGTCTTCTTCTGGCTCTCGTTGCCGCGGCCGCAGCAGGAGTAGTAGGGGCTGGCGTCCATGATGACCGGGATCTTGTGGCCCTGCCGGGCGGGTTCGCGGGGGCGGACGATGTCGACGGCGACCCGGTCGGCCTTGCCGTCGCCGTCCCCGTCGAGTCCGGTGTCCACCCATACGGCCTCGCGGATGGCGTTGTCGTAGGAGTAGACGGGGCGGCTCTCCTGCGGGGCACTGTGAGCCGCCGCGGGGGTGAGGAACGCTGCCATGAGGGCGGCGACGGCCGCCGCTGCGAGCGGTCTCCAGGTCGTGAAGCGCATGCGTATGGACATGCGCGGACGGTACAACGGTCAACTCCCGTACAGAAGAGTGCAATCGGACGCCTACGAGGTCCGTGAGGAACGGGGGGCTGCTGCTCATGTCGGCCGAATGGCGATCGTGTGACACGTGGGGCCATGGACATGCCCGGGGACACAGGGACTGAATAGGCTCCGAACAGACCTCGTACTCCTACGACTTGGAGCTTTCGTGCACCGCAGAATCATCACGCCGGGCGCACTCGCTGCCGCGTCCCTGATGCTGGCGATCCCGGCGTCGGCCGCGAGCTACTCCCCCGGCGCACCGGGCATCGGCGACCCCTACTACCCGGCCTACGGCAACGGCGGATACGACGTCTCCCACTACGACCTGCGTCTCCAATACCAGCCCGCCACCGACGAGTTGGCGGGTACGGCGACGATTCTGGCCAGGACGACGCAGGATCTGTCGAGCTTCGACCTGGACTTCCTGCTCGACGTCAGCGAGGTGCGGGTCAACGGCGTCAAGGCGTCCTTCGCCACCTCGGGCCAGCACGAGCTGGTCGTGACGCCGAAGACGCCGCTGGCCAAGGGCTCGCCGATCACCGTGGTCGTGCGCTACAGCGGGGTGCCGTCGACGAAGAGCGCGTACGGCTTCAACACCTGGCATCGCACGCCGGACGGGGCGGTCGCGGCGGACGAGCCCGAGGCGGCCTGGTGGTGGTTCCCGAGCAACGACCACCCGCTGGACAAGGCGACCTACGACGTGTCGGTGGCCGTGCCGGACGGCACCCAGGCCCTCTCCAACGGCACGCTGCAGTCGACGAGTTCGAAGCTCGGCTGGACCCGCTACAACTGGCGGGAGAACAAGCCGCAGGCGACCTATCTGGCCACGCTGGCGGTCGGCAAGTTCGACATCACGACCAGCACCTCCGAGGGCGGCGTGCCGGTCGTCAACGCCTACAGCAAGGACCTCGGCGACAACGACGGCGCCGCGCGGGCGAGCGTGGAGCGCACCGGGGAGCTCGTCGACTGGCTGAGCGGCTACTTCGGGCCGTATCCCTTCAGCTCGGCCGGCGGGTACGTGCCGAACACGACCACCGGGTACGCGCTGGAGACGCAGACCCGTGTGTACTACAGCCCGAAGCAGTTCGCGAACGGCTCCAACACCTCGGTGGTCGTGCACGAGCTGGCGCACCAGTGGTACGGCGACAGCGTGTCGCTGAAGGGCTGGAAGGACATCTGGATCAACGAGGGCTTCGCGCGGTACGCGCAGTGGCTGTGGTCCGAGCACGAGGGCGAGGGCACGACGCAGCAGCTCGCCGACTACGTGTACGCCTCGCACCCGGCGGATGACGCGTTCTGGACGGTCAAGCCGGGTGACCCCGGTGCTGACAACCAGTTCGACATCGCTGTCTACGACCGGGGTGCGCTGGCGGTTCAGGCGCTGCGGAACGCAGTCGGCGATGACGCGTTCTTCGCCATTCTGAAGGGGTGGCCGCGGGATCACGCGTACGGGAACGCGTCCGTCGCCGACTTCCAGGCCTACGCCGAGAAGGTCTCCGGGAAGTCGCTGGGCGCGCTGTTCGACGCGTGGCTGTTCCAGCCGTCGAAGCCGGCCGCGCCGGCGGCGCGTTCCGCGTCGATCGCGAAGTCGGCGGCGGCTGACGTGCAGCCGAAGTCGTGGAAGAAGATCGAGGCGACGAACGACGTGCACGGGCAAGGGCGCGGCGCGCAGTAGGGCGGGGGACGGCGGGGCGGTCCTTCATCCTCGACACCTGTCGAGGTGGGGGCCGCCCCGACCGGCTCGGAATCCGGCGAGCCGCGTCGGCGGAGGTAGATCGACAGGACGGCCATGGAGGCCACGCGAGGAGTTCGGACTGCCAGTTCTGCAGCCTCCGGCTCCCCCTGCGCTACGGCCGCGGCTCCGTGCCCGCCACGAGGGCGAGCAGTGCGTCCCGGCTGATCGCCTCCGTCTCCGTCGAAGGGATCGTGCAGGCGTGGGCGCCGGCAACGGTGCCGTACAGGGCGCAGCGCTGTGGGGTTTCGCGGTTCAGCCAGCCGTGGAGGAAGGCCGCGGCGAAGGCGTCGCCCGCACCGTTGGAGTCCACCACCGGGGCGGGCGGTGCGAAGGGCGGTACATGGGTCAGCTCCTCGTCGGCCAGGAGGTAGGCGCCCTTGGCACCGGCCGTGGCGACGACGACCTCGGCCCGGCCGCGGTCCGCGATCCGGCGCATCGTGCGCTCGGGGTCGGCCAGGGCCGCGGCGGACAGGAACACCACGTCCGCCGCGTACGCGAACGGTTCGTGGTAGGTGTTCCTGCCGTCCCAGTCGTGCAGGTCGGTGGACACGGTCACGCCGGCCTCGCGCAGCACCGGCAGGGCGTGGGCGCAGGGCTGGGTGATGGCGACGTGGGCGTGGCGGCTCGCCGCCGCGAGGGCGCGCACCGTGTCCTTGGGGAAGCGGTCCTCGCCCTGTGTGCGGCTCACGTCGTACAGCGACAGGCGTCTGCCGTCGGGGCCGACCAGGTTGACCGCGCGCTTGGTGCCGGCGGGGTGGGGGACGGCGGTGAGCGCGATGCCGTTGTCCCGGTGCAGGGCGCGGACCAGGTCGCCCTCGGGGTCCTCGCCGAGCATGTCGAGGTGATGGACGCGCAGGCCGAGGGCGGTGAGGCCGAGGGCCACGAAGTCGCCGGTCTGTCCGGCACGGGTACGGATCCCGGACTCGATCATGTAGCTGTCGGCGTACGGCAGCGGCAGCTCCGGCACGTACACGATGGTATCCACGCCGGCGCCGCCCAGCACGAGGACGTCTGTCTCCCTGCTCAACTGCAGTCCTCCCCATGGTCAGAGACCGTGACCTTGATGCCGCGCTTCACCGGTCGCTCCGTGACCGGTGGCTCGACACGCGGCCATGCGCCGCCGGCCAGACCGCACCCTATCCGAGGCGTCTCGCTCCGCCGGGCAGGGCGGACCGTCTCGCCGCAAGCCCTCCGGGCAGTGGGTGTCTGCGGGTCGTGCGTGGTTGCCCGCGCCCACGTGGCGGAGCCGCATATCGATACAGCCCCGCGCCCCTTACGGAGCGCCCCCGCTACTTCGTGAGCTCGGTCAGTTCCCGGTCGCCGTCCCGGGTGACCCTGCGCCGTACCGCGAACCAGCCGGCGACCAGCATTGCGGCGATCACGGGGATGAGGAGGAGGGTCTTGCGGCCGACCTCGGGGTCGTTCCACATCAGGGCGAGCACGGCGAGCAGGAAGGCGATCGTGGTGATCTCCGTGACCGGGCTGCCGGGAAGGCGGAAGGACGGGCGGGTGACCAGGCCGGCCTTGGCGCGGCGGACGAAGACCAGGTGGCAGATCATGATGATCACCCAGGTCGAGACGATGCCGAGCGAGGCCACGTTCAGCACGATCTCGAAGGCCTGGCTCGGCATGAGGTAGTTGAGGCCGACGCCGAGCACGCACACCGCGCAGGTGAGCAGGATGCCGCCGTAGGGGACCTGGCTGCGGTTCATGCGGGCCGTGAACCTGGGGGCGGAGCCCGCCGTCGCCATCGAGCGCAGGATGCGGCCCGTCGAGTACAGGCCCGAGTTCAGCGAGGACATCGCGGCCGTCAGGACCACCAGGTTCATCACGTCGCCCGCCGCCGGGATGCCGACCTTCGACAGGACCGTGACGAAGGGGCTCTGGTCCGCCGAGTACACCGAACCCGGGAGCAGCAGGGCCAGCAGGACGACCGAGCCGACGTAGAAGAGGCCCACCCGCCACATGATCGAGTTCACCGCGCGCGGGACGACCTTCTCCGGCTCGGCGGTCTCACCGGCGGCGACGCCGACCAGTTCCAGGGCGGCGTACGCGAAGATCACGCCTTGCATGACGAGGACGACCGGCATCAGGCCGTGCGGGAAGACTCCGCCGTGGTCGTTGATCACGGACAGGCCCGGTGTGTGGCCGCCGACCTCGTGCCGGGTGGCCAGCAGGAAGATGCCGATCAGCATGAAGCCGACGAGCGTGGCCACCTTGATGATCGCGAACCAGAACTCCATCTCGCCGAAGATCTTCACCGAGATCAGGTTCACGGCGAGCACGACGGCCAGCGCGATCAGGGCGAGCACCCACTGCGGGATGCTCGTGAACATGCTCCAGTAGTGCGTGTACAGCGCGATCGCCGTGATGTCGGCGATTCCCGTCGTCGACCAGTTCAGGAAGTACATCCAGCCGGCGACGTACGCACCCTTCTCGCCGAGGAACTCGCGCGCGTACGACACGAAGGATCCGGAGGAGGGGCGGTAGAGGACCAGTTCGCCCAGCGCCCGGACGACGAAGAAGGCGAAGATCCCGCACACCAGGTAGGCGAGCGCGAGGGCCGGGCCCGCGTTGTGCAGACGGCCGCCGGCGCCCAGGAAGAGGCCGGTGCCGATGGCGCCGCCGATGGCGATCATGTTGACGTGGCGGGCCTTGAGGTCCTTGCTGTAGCCGGCGTCGCCCGCGTCCGCGGGCACCTGGGCCACGTCGGTCCGGGTGGCGGCCTGTGCCGTGTCCACGGCGTCCTTGCTCACAGGTGGTTCCACTCTCTGGTGCGCCCGAGCGGGTCGCGCTCGGGTGTCCGGACGTACTCGGTCGGCGCGTTCGGTGGGGCGCAGACCAACGCGGCACCTTCCCCCAGGTGGCGGCGCGCATGCGATGGCATAGATCACAGAGCCGTACTTCTCACAAGCCCCACCGGCCCCACCCAGCGGGTTTCGCAGTACTGGTGTGACAGCGATACTGCTGCACATGACGACGGACACCGACACCGACAGCGACACCGCGGAGCCGACGCTCACGATCGACGAACTGGCCGCGCGGGCAGGCGTCACGGTCCGCACGGTCCGCTTCTACGGCACCAAGGGACTGCTGCCGCCGCCGGTGATCGGTCCGCGCCGGGTGGGCCGCTACGGGCAGCAGCACGTGGCCCGGCTGGCGCTCATCGAGGAACTGCAGCACCAGGGCATGACGCTGGCGGCGATCGAGCGCTACATGGCACAGCTGCCGCCCGGTCTGAGCCACCACGACCTGGCGATCCACCGGGCCGTGGTGGCGTCCTGGGCACCGGACACCGTGGAGACCGTCAGCGCGGCGGAGCTGCGGCGCCGCGCCGGGCGGCCGCTGACCGAGGACGAGGTCGAGCGGCTGTGCGCCATGAACGTGATCCGGCGCGACGGGGAGTCGTACCGCGTCGACTCCGGCCTGCTCCGGCTCGCCGTGCAGCTCCTCGACGTACCGCTGTCGGAGCAGGCGATCCTCGCGGCGCGAAGGGTGCTGATCGAGCACTCGCGGGCCGCCGCGCACGAGCTGTCACAGCTGTTCCGGGGCGAGGTGTCCGAGCGGGCGGAGGAGGACGTGAAGTCGCTGTCCGCGCACATGCAGCCCATCGTGGTGCAGGCGCTGCTGACGACCTTCCAGCGCTCGCTCAGGGAGGAAGTGCACCAGTGGCTCGACGTCTCACTCGACCTCTCTGAGGAAGGCATCTCCGAGGAAGGCATCTCCGAGGAAGGCGTCTCGGAGGAAGGCCGATCCTCCTGACACGTTGAGCGTCCTGCCGGTCGCGGATGAACTCGTCGTTTCCGGGTGGGCCGACAAGGAGGCTAGGTGGCAGAAGGCGGGCGGGAGTGTCCGGGCGCGCACGGCTCGGGCCGTCACTGTCGCAGGGGTACGTCCACCAGCAGCGGCCTCGTCAGCTCACCCGCCCCGGCAACCAGTTCACGCAGGTGGTCCGCGCTGTCCGCGCGTACCGCGTCGACCCCGAAGAAGCGCGCCGCGTGGGTGAAGTCCAGTGGCCCCAGCTCCGTCCCGGGGCAGACGCCCTGGTTGCCCATGGCCCCGTAGGTGTCCTGGACGGTCTGGTAGGCGCCGTTGCTCATCACCACGAACAGGACAGGGACGTTCTGGCGGGCGGCGCTCCACAGGCCTTGGAGGCCGAACAGGGTGCAGCCGTCGCCCAGGACGGCGACCACCGGGCGGCCGGGCTCGGCGAGGGCGCGGCCGACGGCGGCGCCGATGCCCCAGCCGAGGCCGCCGCCGACGGTGTGCGTGTAGCTGCCGGGGCGGTCGAGGCGGACGAATCGGCGGAGCAACAGGCCGACGGTGATGGCCTCTTCGACGACCACGGCGTCGGACGGCAGTCCGCGGGCCACGGCGTGGGCGGCGGCCCACGGGGCGAGGGGTGCCGGGGAGTAGGCGGCGCGGGCGGCGGACTCGGCGCGGTCGCGTTCGGCGGTGTGCCGTTCACCGGCGCGCAGGGCGCGGGCCTTGGCGGCGTGGGCGGGCACACGGTCGGGCAGCAGCTCGGCGAGGCGGTGCAGGGAGGGGCCCAGGGCGCCCACGAGTCCGGCGGTGGCCGGGAAGTTGCGGCCGATCTCGTGCGGGTCCGAGTCGAGCTGGACGACGGTGAGGCCGGGCGGCAGCGCGGGCCCCGGGGTGTAGTGGTGGGGTGTGAAGGCGTGCGCTCCGGCGATCAGCACGGTGTCGTACGCGGCGAGGGCCTCGCGGATGGCGTCGTGGCGGGGCGGCAGCATCCCGGCGTAGAGGGGGTGTGTGGTGGGGAAGTTGAGGCAGTCGGCCATCGGCTGGTGGTGGACCACCGCACCGCACGCCTCCGCAGTGCGCACGAGCGCGGCGACGGCGTCCTCGCGGCCCACCCCGTCCCCGGCGACGATCACGGGACGGGCGGCGGCGCCGAGCAGGTGGGCCGCGCGCTCGAGGCCGGGGGCCGGTCCCGGCGGGGGTGTGGGGGTGCGGGCCGGGACTTCGACCTCGGTGTCCTCGCCGAGCAGATCCGTGGGCACGGACAGGAACACCGGTCCGGCGGGCGGCCGTTGGGCCAGGGCGAAGGCGCGGCGCAGGGCGAGCGGGAGGTCGTGGGCGTGCTGGACGTCGTACGTGGCCTTCACTGCGGGGGCCGCCAGGCCGATGATGTCGCCGGAGAGCATGGGGTCCTGCTGGAGGTGGCGGCGGTCCTGCTGACCTGCCGTCACGACGAGGGGCGTACGGGAGCGGCGGGCGTTGAGCAGGCCGATCAGGCCGTTGGCGAGGCCGGCGGCGATGTGCAGGCTGACGAAGGCGGGGCGGCCGGTGCCGCGGGCGTAGCCGTCGGCCATGGAGACGACGGAACCCTCGTGGACGCCGAGCACGTACTCGGGGGCGTCCTGGGCGTCCGCCAGGGCGGCCAGGAAAGGGAGTTCGGTGGTGCCGGGGTTGCCGAAGACGCGGTCCACGCCCTCGCCGCGCAGGATCTCCAGGAGGGCGAGGGCGGGACGGTATCCCATGGGGGCTCCTCGGGGGGCGGCGGCCGTGTGAGCCTTTCGCTGATCAGCGTGCGGGGCGCTTCCGCGGGAGGCAAGGGGGCGTGTCGCTCAGCGGTACGCCCCACCGACGGATCTCGCCCCCGCCGCCCCTACCCGTCCCGACCCGGGGGCCAGCCCCCGGACCCCCGCTCCTCAAACGCCGGAGGGGCTGAATTTGGCGCAGCCAATCTCAGCCCGTCCGGCGTTTGAGGACGAGGCCGTTCAGGCCGAAAGCGGGGGTCTGGGGGCGGCAGCCCCCAGGGACGGGAATGGGAAGGGACGGCGGGGACGAAAAAGCCGCCGGCGCCAGGGGTCACGCGTCCGCGAACCGCTCCCCCTTCTCCGCCTTCTCCACCAGCAGTGCGGGCGGCGTGAACCGCTCCCCGTAACGGTCCGCGAGCTCACGCGCGCGTGCCACAAAGCCCGGCAACCCGCCCTCGTAGCCGTTGATGTACTGCAGGACCCCGCCCGTCCAGCCGGGGAAGCCGATCCCGAAGATCGAGCCGATGTTGGCGTCGGCCACCGACGTCAGGACACCCTCCTCCAGGAGCTTGACCGTGTCGAGCGCCTCGGAGAAGAGCATCCGCTCCTGCATGTCCCGGAACGGGATCTCGTGCCCCGGCTCGGTGAAGTGCTCGCGCAGCCCGGGCCACAGCCCCGCCCGCTTGCCCGCCTCGTCGTAGTCGTAGAAGCCCGCTCCCCCACTGCGCCCGGTCCGCCCGAACTCGTCGACCATGCGGTCGATGACCGCCTCGGCCGGGTGCGTCGGCCAGGTGCCGCCCGCCTCCTCCACGGCCCGCTTCGACTCGTTGCGGATCTTGCGCGGGAGCGTGAGCGTCAGCTCGTCCATCAGGGAGAGCACCTTGGCCGGGTAGCCCGCCTGGGCCGCCGCCTGCTCGACGGACGCGGGCTCGATGCCCTCGCCGACCATCGCGACGCCCTCGTTGATGAAGTGGCCGATGACGCGGGAGGTGAAGAAGCCCCGGGAGTCGTTGACGACGATCGGGGTCTTCTTGATCTGGCGGACCAGGTCGAAGGCGCGCGCGAGGGCCTCCTCACCCGTCCGCTCGCCCTTGATGATCTCGACGAGCGGCATCTTGTCGACCGGCGAGAAGAAGTGCAGGCCGATGAAGTCGGACTGGCGCTCGACGCCTTCGGCGAGGGCGGTGATCGGCAGGGTCGAGGTGTTGGAGCACAGCAGCGCGTCCGGCTCGACGATGTGCTGGATCTCCTGGAACACCTTGTGCTTGAGCTCCGGGTTCTCGAACACGGCCTCGATGACCGCGTCGCAGCCGGCCACGTCCTGCGGGTCCCCCGTCGGCGTGATGCGGGCGAGCAGTGCGTCCGCCTTCTCCTGCGTCGTACGGCCCCGGGAGACCGCCTTCGCGCACAGCTTCTCGGAGTAGCCCTTGCCCTTGACGGCCGCCTCGAGCGACACGTCCTTCAGGACCACGTCGATGCCCGCGCGGGCGCACGAGTACGCGATGCCCGCGCCCATCATCCCGGCGCCCAGGACGGCGGCCCTGCGGACCGGACGCGACTCGATGCCCTTGGGACGGTTGGCGCCGGAGTTGACGGCCTGGAGGTCGAAGAAGAAGGCCTGGATCATGTTCTTGGAGGTCTGGCCGGCGGCCAGCTCCACGAAGTAGCGCGCCTCGATGACCTGGGCCGTCTCGAAGTCGACCTGGGAGCCCTCGACGGCCGCGGCGAGGATGTTGCGGGGCGCCGGGTAGGGCGCGCCGTTCGTCTGCTTGCGCAGACTGGCCGGGAAGGCGGGCAGGTTGGCCGCGAACTTCGGGTTGGCGGGGGTGCCGCCCGGGATGCGGTAGCCGGGCTTGTCCCAGGGCTGCTGCGACTCGGGGTTGGCGTCGATGAAGGCGCGGGCCTTGGCGAGCAACTCGTCCTGGGTGGCGGCCACTTCGTGGATCAGGCCGTTGTCGAGCGCGCGCTGCGCGTTGTACTGGGTGCCCTGCAGCAGCACCTTCAGCAGCGCGTCGGCGATGCCCAGCAGGCGTACGGTGCGGACGACGCCACCGCCCCCGGGGAGCAGGCCGAGGGTGACCTCCGGGCAGCCGATCCTCGCACCGGAGGTGTCGAGTGCGACCCGGTGGTGGCAGGCCAGCGCGATCTCGTAGCCGCCGCCCAGGGCCGCGCCGTTGATCGCGGCGACGACCGGCTTGCCCAGGGTCTCGATGCGGCGCAGGTTGCGCTTGATCGCCAGGCCGCCGTCGAAGAGGTCCTGGGCGGTCTCGGGGGTGACCCGGATGAGGTCGCGCAGGTCGCCGCCTGCGAAGAAGGTCTTCTTGGCGGAGGTGAGGATGATGCCGCGGATGGAGTCCTTCTCGGCCTCCAGGCGGTCGGTGATCACAGCGAGGGAGTCGCGGAACGCCTGGTTCATGGTGTTCGCGGACTGGTTCGGGTCGTCCAGTACGAGGGTGACGACGCCGGTGCGGTCCTGTTCCCAGCGGATGGTGGTGCTCTGCGTCATGACGGGTGTCTCCGTAGAAGTCTCTGAAGTCTCTTGGTTCCGCCGGGTGTTCAGATGCGCTCGACGATCGTGGCGATGCCCATGCCGCCGCCGACGCAGAGGGTCGCGAGTCCGTAGCGCTTGTCCTGGCGCTCCAGTTCGTCGATCAGACTGCCGAGGATCATGGCGCCGGTCGCGCCGAGCGGGTGGCCGAGGGCGATCGCGCCGCCGTTGACGTTGACCTTGTCCAGGGACAGGCCCATGTCGCGCACGAAACGCAGGACGACCGCCGCGAAGGCCTCGTTGATCTCGACGAGGTCGATGTCGTCGATGGTGAGGCCGGCCTTGGCGAGCGCCTTGCGGGTGGCGGGCGCGGGACCGGTGAGCATGATCGTGGGCTCGGAGCCCGAGACGGCGGCGGAGACGATCCGCGCGCGCGGGGTGAGGCCGTGGCGCTCGCCGACCTCCTTGGAGCCGATCGCGACCAGCGAGGCGCCGTCCACGATTCCGGAGGAGTTGCCCGCGTGGTGGACGTGGTCGATCTTCTCGACCCAGTGGTACTTCTGCAGCGCCACGGCGTCGAAGCCGCCCAGGTCGCCGATGTCCGCGAAGGACGGCTTCAGCTTGGCGAGGGAGTCGGCCGTCGTACCCGGGCGCAGGTGCTCGTCGTGGTCGAGGACGACCAGGCCGCTGCGGTCCTTGACCGGGACGACGGAGCGGTCGAAGCGGCCCTCCTTCCAGGCCGTCGCCGCCCGCTCCTGCGAGAGCGCCGCGTACTCGTCGACGTCACGGCGCGAGAAGCCCTCGATGGTGGCGATCAGGTCGGCGCCGATGCCCTGCGGCACGAAGTTGACGGCAAGGTTGGTCATCGGGTCGTTGAACCAGGCGCCGCCGTCGGAAGCCATCGGCACCCGCGACATGGACTCGACGCCACCCGCGAGGACCAGGTCCTCCCAGCCCGAACGGACCTTGGCGGCGGCCATGTTGACGGCCTCCAGACCCGACGCACAGAAGCGGTTCTCCTGTACGCCGGCGACCGTGTCCGGGAGGCCCGCGGCGACGGCGGCGATGCGGGCGATGTCGGAGCCCTGGTCGCCGACCGGGCCGACGACGCCGAGCACGATGTCGTCGATCGCCGCCGGGTCCAGGCCGGGGAAGCGGTCGCGGATCTCGTGGATGAGTCCGACGACCAGGTCGATGGGCTTGGTGCCGTGCAAGGAGCCGTTCGCCTTGCCGCGGCCGCGCGGGGTGCGGATCGCGTCGTACACGTACGCTTCGGTGCTCACTGGAAAGCCTTTCGGGGTGTGGGTCAGCCGGGCAAAGAGCGTCAGCCCAGCAGGGAACGGCCGATGATCTCCTTCATGATCTCGGTGGTCCCGCCGTAGATGGTCTGGATGCGGCCGTCGGTGAAGGCCCTGGCGACCGGGTACTCGGTCATGTAGCCGTAGCCGCCGTGCAGTTGGAGGCAGCGGTCGGCGACCCGCTTCTGCAACTCGGTCGCCCACCACTTGGCCATGGAGGCGTGCACGGCGTCGAGCGTGCCGACGGAGTGGTCCTCGACGCAGCGGTCGAGGAACGCGCGCGTGACGGCGCACTCGGTGGCCATCTCGGCTATCTCGAAGCGGATGTGCTGCTTGGTGGCGAGCGGTCGGCCGAAGGCCTCGCGCTCCTTGACGTACTCGGTGGTGAGCTCCAGCAGGTGCTCGGCGGCCGCGATCGCGGAGACGGCGATGCTGAGGCGCTCCTGCGCGAGGTTGGTCATCAGGTGGCCGAAGGCACCGTTGAGCGTGCCGAGCAGGTTCTCCTTGGGCACGCGCACATCCGTGAAGAACAACTCGGCCGTGTCCTGTGCCTTCTGGCCGATCTTGTCGAGGTTGCGGCCGCGCTCGAAGCCCTCCGTGCCGCGTTCGACGACGAGCAGCGACAGTCCGTGCGCGCCGCCTTCCGGGGTCGTTTTCGCGACGACGATCACCAGGTCGGCGAGGATCCCGTTGGAGATGAACGTCTTGGCGCCGTTCAGCAGCCAGTGGTCGCCCCGGTCCTCGGCGTGCGTACGGATGCCCTGGAGGTCGGAACCCGCGCCCGGCTCGGTCATGGCGATGGCGGTGATGAGGGAGCCGTCGCAGAAGCCGGGCAGCCAGCGCCGCTTCTGCTCATCGGTGGCCAGGCCGGTGAGGTACGGGCCGATGACGTCGTTGTGCAGGCCGAGGGCGAGCCCGGGCGCGCCCGCGCGGGTGAACTCCTCGGCCAGTACGGTGGCGTAGCGGAAGTCGGAGGTGCCGCCGCCCCCGTACTCCTCGGGCACGGCGAGTCCGAGCAGGCCCTGCTTCCCGGCCGCCCGCCAGGCGTCGCGCGAGACGATGCCGTCCTTCTCCCACTGCTGGTAGTACGGCAGCACCTCCCTGGCCAGGAAGGCACGCACGGTCGCGCGGAACGCGTCGTGCTCGGGGGCGAAGATCTGCCGTTTCATTCGAGGCCCTTCAGGAGGTCGGGTACGTCCCAGTCGCGCGCCACGTCGGCGGTGTCGGCGCCGGGCTGCGCGGGACCGGTGCGTACGGCCGTGGGGGTGGCGGAGAACCGGGGGGCGGGCGCGGGCTGGGTGATGCCGCCGTGGTCGGTGAAGGTGCCGCGGGCGGCGAGGTGCGGGTGGTGCGGGGCCTCGCGCAGGGACAGCACGGGCGCCACGCACGCGTCGGAGCCCTCGAAGAGCGCCGTCCACTCGTCCCGGGTGCGGGATGTGAAGCGGGCCGCGACCGCCTCGCGCAGCTCGCCCCAGCGGGTCCAGTCCTTGCGGGCGTCGGCGTGCTCCGGGATGCCGAGGACGCGCACGAACTCGTCGTAGAACTGCGGCTCCAGGGCACCGACCGCCATGTACTTGCCGTCGGCCGTCTCGTATGTGCCGTAGTACGGGCAGCCGCCGTCCAGGAGGTTGGCGCCGCGCCGGTCCTGCCAGCCGCCGGCGGCGAGCATGCCGTGGATCATCGCGGCGAGGTGGGAGGTGCCGTCGACGATGGCGGCGTCGACGACCTGGCCGCTGCCGCCCGCGCGCGCGTGGTGGAGGGCGGCGAGGACGCCGACGACCAGGTAGAGGGCCCCGCCCGCGTAGTCGCCGAGGAGGTTGGCGGGGACGGCCGGGGGCTCGTCCGGGCTGCCGATCATGCCGAGGGTGCCGGTGAGGGCGATGTACGCGATGTCGTGGCCGGCGCGGTGCGCGAGGGGGCCCTGCTGGCCCCAGCCGGTCATGCGGCCGTAGACGAGTTCCGGGTTGCGGGCGTGGCAGGCCTCGGGGCCGACGCCCAGGCGCTCGGCCACTCCGGGGCGGTAGCCCTCGATGAGGATGTCGGCGCGTGCGGCGAGGTCGAGGACCCACGCGGGGCCGTCCGCGGACTTCAGGTCGACGATCACCGAGCGCTTGTTGCGGTTGGTGATGTCGTACTCGGTGTTGATCGCGAGTCCGACGCCGCCGGGGCGGTCCACGCGGACGACGTCGGCGCCCAGGTCGGCGAGGAGCATGGCGGCGAACGGGCCGGGCCCGATACCGGCCAGCTCCACCACGCGCACGCCGGAAAGCGGGCCGTGTCCAGGCGTCTTTGCCTCTGCCATGCAGTCCCCAGGAGTTGTGACACAACTGCTGTAACACTAGTGATGTTAGGAACACGTTCCAGCGGACACAAGACCCGGGAGAGCAAGCGCTTAGCCAAGTTGTGCCGGAGGAGGCATGCGGATCAGCGTGCATCCAGCGGGACGCGGACCCAGCCGGCCCTGCCGGGCCGTATCCGGCGCATTCCGCGACCGGCGAGGTACGCGTGGGCCGCCTCGTCCCTGAGCTTCACCGGCAGCCCGAGGGCGAACTCGCGCACGTTCTCCCATTTGTTCAGGGCGTTCTTCGGCACGGACACCGCTTACCTCCGGGCTCGTCGTCGGGCTCCGCACCCTTCACGCTAGCCTCGGCCACCGACAACGGCGCGTGCTGCGGACCGAGGGGTGTCATGAGCAGGCTGAACAGGACGGACCGTCCGTACGACCTCGTGCTCTTCGGAGCCACGGGCTTCGTCGGGACGCTCACCGCGGAGTACCTTGCCGCGCATGCGCCCGAGGACCTGCGCTGGGCGATCGCCGGCCGCAGTGAGCGGAAGCTGGAGCAGCTGCGCGAGCGGCTGCCCGGCACCGGGAAGGTCGGGGTGCTGCGGGCGGACGTGGCCGATCCGGTGTCGCTGCGCGAACTCGCGGAACACGCGCGCGTGGTGGCCACGACCGTGGGGCCGTACGTGACGTACGGCGAGGAGCTGGTCGCCGCCTGCGCGGACAGCGGTGCGGACTATCTCGACCTCACCGGTGAGCCCGAGTTCGTGGACCTGACGTACGTCCGCCACGATGCACGCGCGCGTGAGACCGGTGCGCGGCTGGTGCACGCCTGCGGGTTCGACTCGATCCCCCACGACCTGGGCGCGTACTTCACCGTGCGGCAGCTGCCCGAGGGGGTGCCGCTGACAGTGGACGGGTTCGTGACGGCGGACGCCACCTTCTCCGGCGGTACGTTCGCGTCGGCGCTGAACCAGTTCTCGCGAGTGCGGCCGATGCTGGCCGCCGAGCGGGACCGCAAGCGGCACGAGCCGCGCCTGGTGGGGCGGCGGGCGGCCGCGCCCACCGGTGTGCCGCGGTTCGCGAAGGAGGTCGGTGCGTGGGCGCTGCCGCTGCCGACCATCGACGCGCAGATCGTGGGCCGCTCCGCGAAGGCCCTGGAGCGCTACGGCCCCGACTTCCGCTACCGCCACTACGCAGCCGTACGACACCTGCCCGTCGCCGTGGGCGGGATCGCGGCCGTCGGCGGCCTCTTCGCGGCCGCCCAACTGCCGCCGGCGCGGCGCTGGTTGTCCGACCGCCTCAAGCCCGGCGAGGGGCCGAGCGCCGAGAAGCGGGCGAAGAGCTGGTTCCGGGTCCGCTTCGTGGGCGAGGGCGGTGGCCGCCAGGTGCTCACGGAGGTCGCGGGCGGCGACCCAGGCTACGACGAGACGGCGAAGATGTTCGCCGAGTCGGCGCTGTCGCTGGCGTTCGACGACCTGCCGCCGACGGCCGGCCAGGTCACCACGGCGGTCGCGATGGGCGACGCTCTCACGGAACGGCTGCGACGGGCGGGGATCACCTTCAGGGTGGCGTCGAGCCGGTGAATCGGCACGGCTGAGACGCAGGCACGAGCAGGACCGGCGCGCGACCGCGCTCGGCATCCCGTCCACCCGCCCGGCCCGGGCCGGGCGGGGGCGCGGGAACGGTGCACCCTCGTCGTCTGACCCGGCCCGCGGCATTGGCGTGCAGGTAGTCAACCGCGAACAGCGAGCGGACCCGGTGGCGGACCCGGCACCGGGTCCGCCACCGAGGCGGCGTACACCCGGTACTGCAGCAACCGGGGAGCCGCCACGACGGAGCGCCCGACTGGCCGACCGCCCTCAACCTCACATCCTGGTCGGCGGCACCTGCCAGCGGGTTCCGACGGGTGTCCCGTCAGCGTGGCGAGGTCGGGGTTCCGAGGCGCCGCCGCAGGAAGGGCTCCTGGGACAGTACGGCGCCCACGCTGAGCCCGACGGCGATGGCCACGGAGACGACGATCAGCCAGGACAGCAGGACGAAGACGGAACCCGCGGAACCGTAGTCGGACAGTGCCCGGTTGAGCGCCCGTGGCATGTAGAAATGGGCGGTCACGGACAGGCAGCCGACCGCGATCGCCGTGAGGACGGCCCCTGGCAGGAGGGGCGCCCAGCGGACTGCCCCGCCCAGCAGAAGATGCTGGGTCCACCACCACATCGCCGTCTGTACGACCAGGACGATCGGAATTCCCAGCCAGGCCCCCAGCCCGAACCCGTCGCGCAACAGCCCTTGTGCGACCAAGGCGCCGAGCCACAGGCCGATCCATGACAGCCACCTCCATGGAGCGACTTTCGTTCCTCCGTGGGGCAGCTGCCAGGCCCGTCTGCACAACCGCTGCACCGCGCGGCTCACCGCGGTGGCCGACAGCAGCACCATCAGCCCGCCGACCACGCCGATCGCCTGGCGCACATCGTCGGTCGGGGGCTGGAACGCCCGCTCCACCTCGGCCTTCGACTGCCCGGTCAGACCGAAGACGGCGCTGACCGATTTGACGACCTGGGTCTGCACCGTATCGGGCGCGTACGCGTCCAGCACGAACAGCAACGGGACCGCGGTGAGGAAGCACTGCGCCGCGATGCGGGTGGCGGAGTCGAAGATGTTCACCGACACCATGCGGTCCAGAAGTGCTGTGATGACGGGGAAGCGGATCTCCAGCCGCGCGTGGACGGCTTTCAGGCAGGCCGTCAGTTCTCCGAGACGGCCACGCCACCGTGACGCACGCGAGTCCGTGCCCGCATCCCGGCGCCGCATCAGCCGCGAGTCTCCATCGTCGCCCCTTCCATCTCCAGAGTGCGCGACGAAGCGGGCCACGGCACCCTGCCGCGCGCACGGGGCAAGGACGGCTCAACCGTCACATGAGATGCGGTGGGTCACAGCCGTGCATAGGCTCGGCCCATACGGTGCCTGATGGGATCGCCCATGGTCTTCGACCTCCTGCTCATCGCCCTCGCCATCACGCTCGACCCGCTCCCCCTCATGGCGTTCGTCCTGGTGGTGGCATCCGTCAGAGGCGTTCGGACGGGGCTCGCCTTCATCTCGGGATGGATGACGTGTTTCGTCGCGGTGATCGTTCTGGTCCTGACGGTGACCGGCGGGCAGCCCCCGGACCGGAGGTCGCCTCCGTCCACGGCAAACCTCGCGATCAAGGTCGCCATCGGAGTGTCGCTCGTCGTGTACGGCATCCACCGGCACCGAAAGGCCGGTCACCACGATCCGTCCCCCACCGTCACCTCGGCGCCGAACGGCAGATCGTCCTCTTTCCTCACTTCCCGGATGGACCGGGGCGCACTCTGGCCGGCGGCGGGACTTGCCGTCCTTCTCCAGCCGTGGGCCCTCGTCGCCGCCGGCGCCGTGACCGTGGTGGAGGCCGACGGCTCCGACCCCACGACCTGGCTGGTACTGATCGCGTACTGCATCGTCGCGACCGCCACGCTGCTCGCCGCGGAGCTGTATGTGGTCTTCAAGCCGGCGTCCGCCCGACACCGACTGCGGGAACTGCGCTCTTGGATGCAGGGCCACGCGGAACAGGCGATCGTGTACGGCAGTGTCGTGGTCGGCCTGTTGCTGGCGGGAAAGAGTGCCTACGCGCTGGCCCATTGACGTCATGTTCAGCGCGCATCGGGTTGCCCGTCGAGCGCGCGGTCGAGGTCCCGTGCGCACCTGTGGCCGGCGGCCAGCTCGTGCTCAGGCAGGTCGCGGGCGGCGACCCCGGCTACGACGAGACGGCCAAAATGGTCGCCGAGTCGGCGCTGTCGCAGGCCGCCGAACAGGAGCTAGGACCACCCCGCCACCGTGTAGAGCATCCCGGCGATCCAGCCGAGTCCCGCCAGCACGGCGAGGATCAGCGCGGCCGTCACGGCACGCTCGACGGGACGGTTGGGATCGGCGAGGGGCTTCGGGGCGCGGTGCGTCGTCATGCGGCACAGCCTGCCGACCGGCGCACCGCACCCACATCCGTACGGGTACTCAGTCCGGGTACTCAGCTCACCCGTCGAGCGGCAGGGGCGGCCGGTCGCCCAGCGCATCCGCGATCCGGTCCCGTACAGCGGGGTCGGGCTCGACGATGGCGAGCTGCCAGGCAAGGGGGCCGATCTGCCACCCCGCGTGCTGGTCGAAGAACGGCGGAGGTCCGGCCTCGTTGTGGGCGACCTTGCCGACCAGCTCGGCGAGGCGGAAGAGGATCCGTTGCTCCTGCGCGCACTGCTCCTCGGCCGCCGAGCCTCGGCGGACCAGCTCGAACACCTCACGTCCGCGGCTCCACCGGTCCCGGTCCGCCGCGAGCTCCAGAGCCCTCTCGATCTCAGGCGTCCGCCCGTGCCCGTCGGCCGCCGCCCGCAGTACACGGCCCGCCCAGGTCATCGGGTCGGACTGCCGCTCGAACAGGGCGCGTCCCCACGGCCGGGCAGAATCCGCCGCCGCAGGATCGGCAAGTGGTCACCTCGGGGCGGCATCCCGCAACGCAGTTCGGCACAACGCATCCGCCCTGCGCGTCGTCTCCGGCAGCCGGTACTTCGGGGTCAGGGCCAGCGTGTGGGCGCAGGCGTTGGCGAGGTCCATGCGGTGGCCGACGGACACGAAGACCGGCTTGACCGCGTCGCGGGTGCGCAGAGCGCGGCCGACCTCCTCGGTGTCCGCGAGGAGCGGTGACGTGCTGCCGCGCGCGGCGCCCGGGTCGTCGTAGGCGAAGGTGAAGGGGTTCTTGGCGACGCCGATCGTGGGCAGGCCCGTCAGGACGCCGAGGTGGCTGGCGAGGCCGAAGCGGCGGGGGTGGGCCAGCCCGTAGCCGTCGCAGACGACCAGGCCGGGCGGGCACGCCAGGGCGTCCAGGGCGGCGAGGACCGTGGGGATCTCACGGAAGGCAAGCAGGCCGGGGACGTACGGGAAGGAGATGCGGCCCACCGCCGTTGCCTCCGCGACGACCTCCAGGGTCGCCGCGTCCAGAACGACCGCCGCGGCCGCGACGACGTCCCGCTCGTCGTCGTAGGCCACGTCGACGCCGGTGACATGGCCGGTGCCGGGCGGCGGTCCCGGCTCGTCGAGCACCACCTGTGTCCGCAGTTCGTCCTGTACGGCGCGGGCCTGTTCCTCGGTCGCGGGCCAGCCCGCGGGAATGCGTACGGTCGTCATGATGGGGACGAGCGTACGGCCCGTGAGCGGGCGGCGGACGTTCGACGCCGGGCGCAAGAACCCCCGCGACGGCGGCATGGTCCTCGCTGTCGCGGGGGACGAGAGCTCAGCCCTTCTTCGCGTTCAGCGCACGCTGCAGCTGCCCCTTGTTCATGTTCGAACGGCCCTCGATACCGCGCTGTTTGGCCTCGTTGTACAGCTGGTCGCGGGTGGGGCCCTGGGAGCCCTGGCCCGACCGCTGGCCACCGCGCTTGCCGGATGACATGTCCTTCGTGGAGCTGCGGCTGGCGGACTTGGACTCACCGGACCGGGCGCGCTCCTTGTTCACCGTCCGCGCCGCGATCTCCTTGGCGCGCCCGGTGCTCTCCCCCCGGTCCTGCGCGCTCTTCTTGATGTGCTCGTACTGGCGCTCACGCTTGGAGCTGGAACCTGCGGGCATCGTCGCTCACTCCTCTCGCAGTCAGCGCCCGAGTACCCGCATCCGAGTCCCATGCGTCATCGTTCCAGGCGAGCCACCCGTCCCTGCTCCCCCGCGGCCCAGCAGCCGAGATCCGGGGCGCAGTCCACGGTGTCGTACGAGCCCGTGTCGACCGTCCGCCAGGTGCGGCCGCCGTCGGTGGTCAGGTCGGTGCCGGTGGGGCCGACCGCGAGGGCGGCGGTGCGGCTGTGCGGGAGCCAGGCGGCGCCGGAGCGGTAGGCGGGCGGCGGGGTGGCGGCGGGCTGCCAGGTGCGGCCGCCGTCGAAGGTGCCGGCCGCCGCCTGCGGGGAGGTCTGGTCCGGGCGGTAGTCGCCGCCGACGGCGAGGCCGTGGGTGCGGTCGCGGAAGGCGAGCGCGAAGACGCCCTTCGCCGGGTCGCCGGCCGGGATCGGTGTGTCGGTGACCGTCCAGGTGAGCCCGCGGTCGGCGGAGTGCAGCACGCGCGCGCGTGCACCGCCGCCGGTGGCGAGCCAGACGTCCGAGGGGCCGGAGGCGACCAGGCACTGCCCGCTCGCCGCGAAGCCCGCCTCGCCGTCCAGCGCGGCCGGCATGCCGTCGCTGGGGAGCACCTTCCAGGAGCGGCCGCCGTCGCCGGTCGACAGGATGCGGAACCTGCCGTCGACCGGGTCGCTCATGGCGAGGCCGTGGCGGCGGTCGAAGAAGGTCAGGCAGTCGTAGAAGGCCTTGGTGTCGGTGTTGCGGAAGGACTCGGTCCAGGTCGTGCCGCCGTCGTCGGTGCGGTACACGCGGGAGGCCTCGCCCTCGCCGATGGCCAGCGCCACGGCACGGCGCGCGTCGAACGCCTCGACGTCCCGGAACTGCAGCTCGCCGGCGCCCGGTGGCGAGACGTTCCGCCAGCTCGCCCCGCCGTCGGTGGTGCGCAGCACGGTGCCGCCGGTTCCGGCCACCCAGGCGGTGTCCCGGCTGACGGCCGACAGCCCCCGGAAGCGCACGCCGGTCGCGCCGGTGTCCTTCAGTTCCCAGTGCGGCGCCCGGTGCCCGGGCTCCCGTGCCTGTGCGGGTACGGCGGTCAGGGCGGCCAGCGCCGCCGAGCACACCGCCCCTGCGGCCACTGTCCGAAACGTACGCCTCAGTCGTCGCGTGTTCCCCATACGCCTCATGGCGGGCGAAGCTAGCCGACGCCCCGGACTCCGTCCAGATGGCGGCTCCCGCCACAACTGCCCGTCGTGGCACGGGAAATGGACTGCGTCACTCCTGTGCATGAACGCGGTGACGCAGGTCACTCGAAATCGGTGTGCACGGATTGGCTGATTCCAGCGTCTCTAGCAGTGCCCCGCCCAATCCACCCGGAAGCCCGTCCAGACGTCACAAGGGAGCAAGGCGTTGTCCACCGTCATCGAACAACCCGTGGAGGCCCGCCTCGTCGCCGCCGCGCCGCGCATGCCGAGCATCCCGGCGAAGCTGCACTACGACCGCAGCGACCCGTTCGCGGTCCGTATGACCTTCCCGGCCCCGGCCACCCTGGAGGGCGTGGAGGTCTGCTGGACGTTCGCCCGCGACCTCCTCGCAGCCGGTCTGCACGAGCCCGAGGGCCACGGCGACGTGCGCGTGCGGCCGTACGGCTACGAGCGCACCGTCCTGGAGTTCCACGCCCCCGAGGGCACCGCCGTCGTGCACGTCCGCTCGCACGAGATACGCCGGTTCCTCGACGCCACGAGCGCGCTGGTGCCCGTGGGGCTGGAGCATCTCCAGCTCGATCTGGACCATGACCTGGCGGAGCTGATCCGGGACGCCTGCTGAGCGCTCCGCGGGTGGGGCGCGACAGGCGGTAGGTCGTGTGCGGGCACGTCGTGGCTGGTCGCGCCGACGCGGCGGAGCCGCAAATCGATACAGCCCCGCTCCCCTAAGGGTGCTCAGCGCGCCCCTGTACGTCCCCGCCTCCACCAGCTCCCGGGTGGCGCGGTGGACCAGGGGCGTCCAATCGAGAGTCGTCCGTCGAGCCGAGGGCCCAGGAGAGCCCCGCGCTGGTGTTGGCGACCTCAGTCGCCCGTCGCCGCGGCGACCGGCGTCAGCGACGCGGCCAGCGCCGTGTGCACCTCGGTGACGAGCTTCCGCAGCGCGGGCGCTGCCGCCCCACTGCGCTCGGTCAGCTCCGCCACGCGCACGTGGTGGCGTTGACGGTCCTTGCCCGGCACCAGCGTGGGCAGCTCCGCGGTCGCGGCGAGGGCGACGACGGCCGCGTCCCGCTCGGAGACCTCCGCCACCGGCACCGGGCCCTCCAGAACCTGCCGCGCCTCCGCACGCAGCGCGTCCACGAGGTCCGCCCGCGCCAGCACGTGCTCCACGCTCGGGAAGACTCCGAGCACCCGCTTCCGCTCCGCCCGCAGACAGCCCTGCGCCGTCAGTTGCTCCCGTACGGCATCGAGCGTCACGCGCGCGTGCAGCGTCACCCAGGTCTGCCAGCGGTGCGGCCGGGACTCGCGGACCAGTTCCAGGAGCCCGTCGAGGACGGCGTCCCCGGTGAGGGAGTCCATGTCGGCGGGCGTGGCGATGCCGTCGTCGTCGACGAGCAGACCGCGCTGGGCCAGTTCGGTGAGCGCGCCGGCCCGCACCAGGTGGTGGAGGCGGGCGGCGGCGGTGACCTCGGTGGTGTTCGTGTCCCAGGCCAGCAGGTAGAGCCGGGCGGGCAGTGAGAGCGGGCCGTTGGGCACGGAGACTCCTTCGTGCGGTGAGGGCGGGGATCACGTTAATCCGTTGACAGCCCGCCCACCGCTTCCTACGGTGTACAGCGGTTCTGTTGCCGTCGATTGGAGAAGGACGTTGCTCGTCTGAGGTCCTGAGACACCGTGTCACACACGTGAGGTGTGTGCGCTGCGTGCGACCTCGGCAGTCGAGCCGTCCCGACGGAGCAGGGCTTTTTTCGTGCCCCGGTCCCGTACTCCAGGGTTCTCCTCTCCCGCCGCTGGTCTCCGGTGTCTCGATACGCGTTTGCCCATGACCGCACCAAGCAACCGCGAGGCCCGCATGTCTACTTCCATCACTTGTACGTCCCTGTCCTTCACCTGGCCCGACGGCACCCCTGTCTTCGAGGGCCTCGATGTCTCCTTCGGTCCCGGCAGAACGGGGCTCGTCGGCGTCAACGGGTCCGGGAAATCGACCCTGTTGAAGCTGATCGGCGGTGAGCTCGCCCCGGCCGACGGCGCCGTACGCGTCGCGGGCGAGGTCGGCTACCTCCCGCAGAACGTCACGCTCGACACCCAGCTGCGCGTCGACAGGGCCCTCGGCATCGCCGCGCAGCGCGCCGCGCTGCACGCCATCGAGGCGGGCGACGTGGCCGAGGAGCACTTCGAGACGGTCGGCGACGACTGGGACGTGGAAGAACGCGCGCTCGCCACACTCGGCGAACTCGGCCTCGGACACATCGAGTTGGACCGCACCATCGGCGAGGTCTCGGGCGGCGAGTCGGTGCTGCTGCGGCTGGCCGCACTGCTGCTGCGCCGCCCGGACGTCCTGCTCCTGGACGAGCCGACCAACAACCTCGACCTGTACGCGCGCAGGCGGCTGTACGCGGCCGTCGAGTCCTGGCCGGGTGTGATGGTCGTGGTCAGCCACGACCGCGAACTCCTGGAACTGGTCGACCAGATCGCCGATCTGCGCTCCGGGGAGGTCACCTGGTTCGGCGGCAACTTCTCCGCGTACGAGGAGGCGCTCGCCACCGAGCAGGAGGCGGCCGAGCGGATGGTGCGGGTCGCGGAGGCCGACTTCAAAAGGCAGAAGCGTGAACTGGTCGACGCCCAGGTCAAGTTGGCCCGGCGCAAGCGATACGGGCAGAAGATGTGGGACCAGAAGCGCGAGCCGAAGATCGTCATGGGGGCGCGCAAGCGCGCGGCGCAGGAGTCCGCGGGCAAGCACCGCATCATGCACGAGGAGCGGCTCACCGAGGCGAAGGAAAAGCTCGACGAGGCGGTGGACGCCGTACGGGACGACGACGAGATCCGCGTCGACCTGCCGCACACGGCCGTCCCGCCGGGCCGCACCGTCCTGACCCTCATGGACCTGCAGCTCGCGTACGGCGCGCGCGTGGCCGGCGGTCTCGATCTGCGCGGCCCTGAGCGGGTGGCGCTGATCGGGCGCAACGGCGCGGGCAAGACGACGCTACTGCGGACGATCGCCGGGGAGCTGGCCCCGGTGGCGGGCGAGGCGCACGCGCACGTGCCGCTGCGTTTCCTGCCCCAGCGCCTCGACGTGCTCGACGACGAGCTGTCGGTCGCCGAGAACGTGGCCCGGTTCGCCCCGGCCGCCACCAACAACCGGGTCCGGGCGCGCCTTGCCCGCTTCCTGTTCCGGGGCGCCCGCGCCGACCAGAAGGCGGCCACCCTGTCCGGCGGCGAACGCTTCCGGGCGGCCCTGGCCGCTTTGATGCTGGCCGAGCCCGCACCGCAGCTGCTGATGCTCGACGAGCCGACGAACAACCTGGACATGGCGAGCGTGCGGCAGCTGACGTCGGCCCTGGAGTCGTACGAAGGGGCGCTGATCGTGGCCAGCCACGACCTGCCGTTCCTGGAGTCGATCGGGATCACCCGGTGGCTGCTGCTGGACGGCGAGCTGCAGGAGACGACGCCGGAGGCGATCGGATAGCTCCCGATTGCGCGTCTCAGGAGGGGCACAGCCTGGCAACGAGGGTTTTGCCGTCGTGGATCGGCGCTGCATGATGGCGGACCGGGCGTCGCGTCATGGGCGCCCGGTCTGCCGTCCCGCCGATTCGGAGTTCCGTCGTGCCCAGCAAGAAGGCCCTCGTCCGCCGCCCGAGCCCCCGCCTCGCCGAAGGGCTCGTGACGCACATCGAGCGGGAGAAGGTCGACTTCGATCTCGCTGTCGAGCAGTGGGAGGCGTACGTCGAGGCCCTGCGCGAGCACGGCTGGGAGACGGTCGAGGTGGACCCGGAGGACGACTGCCCGGACTCCGTGTTCGTCGAGGACACGGTCGTCATGTACAAGAACGTCGCGCTGATCACCCGGCCCGGCGCCGAGTCCCGGCGGGACGAGACGGCAGGCGTCGAGGAGGCCGTGGCGCGCCTGGGCTGCTCGGTGAACTGGATCTGGGAGCCGGGCACCCTGGACGGCGGCGACGTGCTGAAGATCGGCGACACGATCTACGTCGGCCGGGGCGGCCGCACCAACGCGGCCGGTGTCCAGCAGCTGCGGGCCGCCTTCGAGCCGCTGGGGGCGCGCGTCGTCGCCGTACCCGTGACCAAGGTGCTGCACCTGAAGTCGGCGGTCACGGCGCTGCCCGACGGGACGGTCATCGGGAACATCCCCAAGGTGGACCGGCCGTCGCTGTTCCCGCGCTTCCTGTCGGTGCCCGAGGAGTCGGGCTCGCACGTGGTGCTGCTGGGCGGCAGCAAGCTGCTGATGGCGGCGAGCGCGCCGAAGTCCGCGGAGCTGCTCGCCGATCTCGGTCACGATCCGGTCGTGGTGGACATCAGCGAGTTCGAGAAGCTGGAGGGCTGTGTGACTTGTCTCTCGGTGCGCCTCAGGGACCTGTACGCCTGATGGGTGAGCCGATCGCCCCTTCAGCCCTGGGACCTGCGGTCCTGGGTTCTTCCTGCAGTTGCTTGGAAGTCCTAGAAAACATGGTCTGATCAGGGATCTTTACACGGGACTTAACCTACGGCAACGTAACCTACGGTTTCGTAGCCTACGCTCACGTAGGTTCCGGCACCGCTCGCCGGTTTGTTCCGCTCAGGTCGTACGCCCCCTGGAGTTCCTATGACGATCACTTCCCCTCACCTCAGCAGCCCGTCCTCCGCCTGGACCGACGCACGGCTGCTGTACGCGCTGGAGGAAGTCGTCGAGACGGAACTCAACCGGCACCTGGGCGTCGCCAAGGACTGGATGCCGCACGAGTACGTGCCGTGGTCGGACGGCCGCAACTTCCCCGGTCTGTTCGAGGACGGCGAGGCCTGGGACAAGGAGCAGTCCAAGGTCACCGAGATCGGCCGGATCGCGCTGGTGGTGAACCTCCTCACCGAGGACAACCTGCCCAGCTACCACCACGAGATCGCCTCGCTGTTCGGCCGTGACGGCGCCTGGGGCACCTGGGTGCACCGCTGGACCGCCGAGGAGGGCCGGCACGGCATCGTGATGCGCGACTACCTGCTCGCCTCGCGCGCGGTGGACCCGGACAAGCTGGAAGCGTTCCGCATGGCCCACATGAGCGAGGGCTTCGAGTCGGACAACCGCCACTCGATGCTGCACTCGGTCGCCTACGTCGCCTTCCAGGAGCTCGCGACCCGTATCTCGCACCGCAACACCGGCCACCAGTCCGGCGACCCGGTCTGCGACCGCATGCTGGCGCGGATCGCGACCGACGAGAACCTCCACATGGTCTTCTACCGCAACCTCCTGAAGGCCGCCTTCGAGCTGGCTCCCGACCTGACCATGCAGGCGGTCCGGGACGTCGTGGTGAACTTCCGGATGCCCGGCCACGGCATGCCCGGCTTCGAGCGGTTCGCCGCCCAGATGGCGATCGGCGAGGTCTACAACCTGCGCATCCACCACGACGACGTGCTCCAGCCGGTCCTGCGCCACCTGAAGGTCCTGGAGATCGACGGCCTCGGCCCCGAGGGCCTCAAGGCCCAGGAGGAACTCGGCCTGTTCATGGGCGGGCTGGACGCGGAGGCCCTGAAGTTCGACGAGAAGCTCGCGGCACGCAAGGCACGCATGGCGGCGCGCGCCGCCGGCTGACGGCACACCCACCCGACTGCGGGCCATGACGCGGCCGGTACGCACACGCGTACCGGCCGCGTCAGTGTGTCCTCCGCCTGAGTTCCAGGCGTTCCTTCTCCGACAGGCCGCCCCAGACGCCGAAGCGTTCGTCGTTCTGCAGGGCGTACTCGAGGCAGGCCGGGCGCATCTCGCACATGCCGCAGATGCGCTTGGCCTCACGCACCGAGCTGCCCGGCTCGGGAAAGAAGAAGTCCGCCCCCGTCTGCGCGCACAGCGCCTGGGCCTGCCAGGCGGAGTCGGCCGGGGTGATGGTGTCGATGTGCATGGACGAGATCGTGCCGGGGGCCGAAAAACGTTCGATCAACGCGTCATCAACGCGGCCCGGCGGGACCCCCGGCCACCCTGATGGTGGCGCCCTGACACACCGCGGCGCACGGCGGCGCGCGGAAGGCGACGGGAAAGAGCGCTCCGGCAGCGATTGTCAGTGGGCGGTGCAAGACTCGGCAGTGCAGAGAACGGGACCCTTCCGAGGAGGGCGAAGATGCTCACCACCCGTTTCGTCAACGGCGCTCCCAACTGGATCGACGTCGGCACCTCCGACATCGACGGCGCCATCTCCTTCTACGGCGGCCTCTTCGGCTGGCGGTTCCAGTCGGCCGGGCCGGACGCCGGCGGATACGGCTTCTTCCAGCTGGACGGGAAGACCGCGGCAGGCGGTGTGCAGACCACGCCCGAGCAGGGCCCGCCGTCGTGGACCGTGTACTTCCAGAGCGGGAACGCCGAGGCCACCGCCAAGGCGGCCGAGCAGGCGCACGGCAGTGTGCTGATGCAGCCCATGGACGTGATGGGCGAGGGACACATGGCGATCCTCGCCGACAAGGCGGGCGTGCCCTTCGGCATCTGGCAGCCGGGCCGGACCAAGGGCGTGGACGTGGCGAACGAGACCGGCGCCCTGGCCTGGGTCGAGCTGTACACCCCGGACATCGCCGCGGCCGCCTGGTTCTACCACGAGACGCTCGGCCTGGAGACGGCGGCGGTGGACTTCCCGGGCGGCACTTACACCACCGTCAACCCCGCCGGGGGCGGCGAGGACTCCATGTTCGGCGGCATCGTCCCGCTCGCCGACGACCCGTCGGAGGACCGCGCGTACTGGCTGCCGTACTTCGAGGTCGCCGACACGGACGCCACGGTCGCCAGGGCGAGCGAGCTGGGCGGCGAGATCCGCGTCCCCGCCACCGACATCGAGGGCGTGGGCCGCTTCGCCAAGCTCGCCGACCCCTACGGCGCCCGCTTCGCGGTGATCAAGAGCGCACCGCCGCAGACATGAGGGAATGGCAACGCCGGACGGTCATGCCAGCGGGGCAGCCGCGCGCGCCTGGGCGACCGCGGCCGCCAGCTGCTGCTGCACGTCCTCGGGCAGCGGCGTGCCCTGAACGGTGCCGACGAGGTCCTCGGCCAGGCGGTGCAGCTTGGTGTTGGTGTTCTGGGAGGCCGTGACGAGCACGGTCCACGCCACCTCGGGACTCAGGCTGAAGGAGGCCATCAGGATGCCGCGGGCCAGATCTATGGAAGGCCGCGTCTGCATCGCCCTTCGCAGCTCGGCGACCTCCTTCCGCAGCTCTTGATCGACCGCATCAGGGGACTTCAGGCTGTCACCGGCGGTGTCCGGCTCGGCGCTCCCGGCCTCGGAGACAGGGTGCACGAACAACTCCCGGGCTCCGGTCAGCGCCAGCAGCCGGTCGACCGAAGGGCCGCTGGCGCAGATGGTGACTGTCTTGCCCTCGTCGAGCGCCTTCCGCCGCAGACCGAGCAGAAGGTTGAGACCGGAGCAGTCGCAGAAACCGATGGCGCTCAGGTCCAGGTCGATACCGCTCGCCGAGCTGTTCAGGGCCTCGTCCAGGCCGCGTTCGAGCTGTCGGCCGCCGTGGTCGAGCTCACCGCACACCCGGACGTACATGCGATCGCCGTCCGGCACGACGTCGATCGTCACCAGGCATGTCTGCGCGGACTGCGCAGGCTCCGACATGGCCTCTCTCCCTCGAGTGCTCGTCTACCTCCGCTCCCAGGTTCCCCTCTTCCGCCGCACACGTCAAGAAATACATGAAATCAGGTTCGTGCTTTTGAATGCGCGAATACTTACTCGCTACAGTTGGGACATGGATGGAGTGCCCGAGCCACACACTGGATGGACGTTCGTCACCAATCATGCGCGCGTACTGGCGGCCATCGCCGACAACCACAGCGCCCGGATCCGTGACATCGCCGCGCACTGCCGCCTCACCGAACGGGCCGTCCAGAAGATCATTTCCGACCTCGAACAAGCCGGCTACCTCTCCCACACCAGGGAGGGACGCACCAACACCTACCGGATCGATCCCAGCAAGGTCCTGCGCCATCCCGCCGAGGCAGGCCTGACCGTGGCATCACTGCTCTCCCTGCTCGTGCAGGCGGAGGCCGCCCGCTCCACCGGCTCCCCCGACGGCACACGGCCCCACGCCACGGCCTGACGGCGCCACCCCCCGGCTGAGCGGTGTCGGTGAAGTCCGCGCGGTACCGCACCCCGCAAGGGGCGCGGGCCATATCGATATGGGCTCCGGGGCGTGGGCGCGACCAGCCCCCAGCCGGCCCGCGCGCGGCGGAGGGGCATGTCGATACGGCTCAGGCCGAGGCCCGTCGCACCAGTGTCGTCGGCAGGACCACGCTGGACGGCGCGCCTGCGACGCCCTGGCCAGTGCCGCGGGGACCGAGGCGGCGCAGCAGCAGCCGGGCCATCAGCCGGCCCATCTCCTCGATGTCCTGACGGACCGTCGTCAGTGGCGGATCGGCCTGCTCGGCGACGGGCAGCATGTCGTCGAAGCCGATCACGGCGACGTCGTCGGGCACCCGCCGCCCGCGCTCACGCAGCACGCGCAGCGCACCCGCCGCGGTGAGGTCGTTGGCGGCGAACACGGCGTCCAGGTCGGGGCGGCGCTCGAGGAGTTCCCGCATCGCCCGCTCACCACCGGCCGGGGTGAAGTCGCTCTCGACGATGAGCCCCGGGTCGGCGTCGACCATGACGTCCCGGAAGCCGTCGAGCCGGTCCGCCGCGGACGTCTGGTCGAGGGGCCCGGTGATGTGCGCGATCCGGGTGCGGCCGAGCCCGACGAGATGGCGTACGGCTTCGCGGGCGCCGCCGCGGTTGTCGCTGTCGACGTACACCACCCCGCTGCGGCCGTCGCTCCAGCCGGGCCGCCCGCCGAACACGGTCGGCACGCCCGCGTGCTGGATCAGGCCGGGCAGCGGGTCGTCGAGGTGCAGGGAGAAGACGAGCGCGCCGTCCACATGGCCCCCGGCGAGGTAGCGGCCGACGCGGGCGTGGTCGTCGCGGCCCTCAGTGAGCAGCAGCACCAGCTGGCTGTCGTGTGCCGTCAACTCCTTGCTGATGCCCCTCAGTTGCAGCGCGAAGAAGGGGTCGGCGAAGACCCGGGTCTCCGGCTCGGCGATGACCACGGCCACGGCGTCGTGCCGCCTGGTCACGAGAGAGCGGGCGGCCTGGTTGGGCACGTATCCGAGTTCCTCCACCGCCCGCCGGACCCGTGCGACCAGGGGTTCCCTGACTCCGTCGCCGCCGTTCACCACGCGTGAGACGGTCGCCCGGGACACGCCCGCCCGGGCGGCCACGGCCTCCAGTGTGGGGCGCGGCGCTGTGTCGGTCACTTCGGGCTCCTGCTCCTGCTCGGCGGTTGCCGATCAGGATAGCTCCGGGCAAGCGGTGTCGTGAGAGCGCTCTCGGATCACCGGGATCCCTCGGATGCAGGAGTCGTCCGCCCATGACCTCAGTGTTCGTGCGGCTCGTACCCCGGAATCGTGCCGTCCGGCTTCTTCACCAGGAAGAGCCCGACCATGCCCATGTCGGAGTGGCTCTGGACATGGCAGTGGTACATCCACGCACCGGCGCCGACGCCCTCCCCCGCGAGCACCTGGAAGCCGAAGGAGTCCGCCGGCCCCACGATCTTGTTGTCGACGACCCGGCTGGGGTCGTCCGGGCCGGTCGGCATGCCTGTGCGGTTGTCGGCCCAGCGATGCCCGTGCAGATGGAACGTGTGGTAGTACTCGCCGTGCGTGATCATCACGAACTCGACCCGATCGCCCACCGTGGCCTCGAAGTTCGGCCCCGAGTGCGCCGGCTTGTTGTTGATCGTCATGTCGTTGAAGACGATCGTGTGCGTCCGGTCCGGCAGGACGTCTCCCTTGCGGCGCACGATCAGCGGGCCGTACAGGCCCTTGCGGATGCCTCCGGTGCCGTGTTCGGTGCCGACGACGTGGTCGTGGTAGTGCCAGTAGCCCGCGCTGCCCGCGCGCCAGGTGCCGTCGGAGCGGCGGCCGGGGGTGTGGGTGCGCCAGGTGTAGGTGCGGGTGCCGCCGGGTTCGACGTCGCTCCTGTTCAACTTCGTTCCGTCGCTGGAGACTTCGTAGTCCAGGCCGTGCACGTGCAGGCTTGCCGCCACGTCCATCGTGTTCTCGAACTCGATGTGCAGGGTGTCGCCCTCGTTGAGCTCGATGAGCGGCCCCGGGATCGTGGCCTTGCCCTTCTCCAAGCCGTAGCCCATCTGCCCGTCGGCGAGTTTCTCCGCGTACAGCCTGATGTGCTTGACCTCTCCCCCGGCCGGTGCGGTCCTGGCCGGCCCCGTGGCGCTGACGGCCTCGGGGGCCAGCGATAACGATGTCGCGACGGCCGCGCCGCCCAGCAGCACGCGCCGCCGGTTGAACCCGTGTCCGTCCATGCAGAACTCCCCACGTCGATACGGGATTTGCGGAGACGTACCTGTGATGAACCTGTGAGACGGTACCGGCCGTCGAGCCGTTTATCCACACCCAGGACAAAGTTCGTGCGATTGCGGTCATAGGTATTGGCGAGTGATGCAAAGGGGTCTAGCTTCCTTGGCGTTGTTGCTGTGACCAAGGAGGTGCCCATGCACTTACGAGGGTTGAGCACAGATGGCAGAAGAACCACGGCCGGCGCGAGGAGACGGGTCTGGGCGGCCACCGTCACGGCGGGGGTGCTCGGCGCCGGACTGCTCTCGGGCACAGTGGCCAACGCCCGCCCGGCCCCCGAGCCGCCCCTGACAACGATGTCCGTCAAGTCGCCGCCGGGCGGCGCGAATGTACGGGTGCTGATTTTCTACGGTTCCGCGGCCGCCGGGGACGAGTCGCCGGTCGTGAACGCCGGTATCGAGGCGATCGAGAAGATCGGTCTGTCGGGGCCGGCGGACCAGCGCTTCAAGGTCGAGGCGACGGACGACGCCTCGGTCTTCACCGACGGGACCAGGCTGGGCCGTTACAACGCGATCGCGTTCCTGACCGGCGGCGGCGACGTCCTCGACCCCGAGCAGGAGGCGGGGCTCGAGGCCTATATGGAGGCGGGCGGCGGGTTCCTCGGCGTCCACGACGCGGCGCGCGCGGAGCCGTACTCGGACTGGTTCACCGGTCTGATCGGCGCCCGGCCCGCCGCATCGAGCCCAACGGACGTACAGCGCGCGGTGGTTGAGGTGGGCGACCGGCAGCATCCGGCGGCCAAGGGCCTGCCCTTGCAGTGGAAGCGACCCGACCAGTGGTTCAACTGGGCGAAGAACCCGTCCGGTGACGTGCACACCGTGGCGCGGGTGCGCGAGTCGACATACAAGCCGGGTGCGAGCGCCAACGGCTGGGACCATCCGGTCAGTTGGTGCCGCGACTACGACGGCGGACGCTCCTTCTACACGGGCATGGGCGGCACGGTGTCGTCGTACGACGAGACGGACTTCCGTGACCATCTGCGCGGCGCGCTGCTGTGGACCACGCGGCTGGTGCAGGCCGACTGCAAGGCGACGATCAACGCCAACTACAAGGCGGAGCGGCTGACCCAGCCCAACCAGCCCGGGCAGAACGACCAGATCGGCGAGCCGCACGGCCTGGTGGCGGCACCCGACGGACGGGTGCTCTACATCGGCCGCGGCGGCGCGGACTCCTCTCAGCCAGTGATCACCGACTGGAACAACCCGGACGTCGGCAAGGGCAAGGGTCAGATCCACGTCTATGACCCGAAGACCAAGAAAGTCACGTTCGCAGGCGAGTTGACGGTCTTCGGCAACAAGGGCGGCGGTGACGAACTCACCAAGGTCGAAGAGGGCCTGCTCGGCATCGAGCTCGACCCGCACTTCGAGCAGAACGGCTGGGTGTACCTGCACTACACACCCCACTCGCAGCTCAACCGCGACACCCAGACGGCCGAGCGGCGCGTCTCCCGCTTCACGCTCGACCTCGCCACGAACAAGCTGGACCTGGGCAGTGAGAAGGTGCTGCTCAAGTGGCCGGTGCAGGTGCACAGTTGCTGTCACGCGGGCGGCGGGATGACCTGGGACTCCAAGGGCAACCTGTACATCGCGACCGGCGACAACAACTCCAGCGGGTTCAGCGGCGGTTACTCCGGCAACAACCCGCAGCCCAGCTACAAGGGCGTCTCCTTCGCCGACGCGCGCCGCACCGCCGGCAACACCAACAACCTCAACGGAAAGATCCTGCGCATCCACCCGGAGCCCGACGGGACGTACACCCTCCCCGAGGGCAACCTCTTCACGGGCAGGGAGACCGACGAGGGCGGCGGCAAGACGCGAGGCGAGATCTATGTGATGGGCGTCAGGAACCCCGCCCGGATCTTCGTCGACAAGAAGACCGACATCCTCTACGCGGGCTGGGTCGGCCCGGACGCGAGCGCGCCGTCGACGACCTGGGGACCGGCCAAGTACGACACGTTCGCCGCCATCACCAGGGCGGGCAACCGGGGCTGGCCGTACTGCATGGGCAACAAGCAGCCCTACCGGGACCGCAATCTGCCGGACCCGTCCAAGCCGCTGGGCTGGTACGACTGCGACCACCCGAAGAACGAGTCGCCGAACAACGACGGCCTGGTCAACCTCCCGCCGGTCACCGGCAACAACATCTGGTACTCGCCCCAGGGCGGCGCCCCCGACTACCCGCGCGACGCGGACGGCATCCCCTCCTACAGGCAGGAGGAGGCCACCTATCTGCTGCCGTGGCTCAAGGGCGGCGGCCAGGCGGCCATGAACGGGCCGGTCTACCGCTACGACGCGGCGAGCACCAGCGCGACCAAGTGGCCCGCGTACTGGGACGGCAAGTGGTTCGTCGGCGACTTCTACGACGCCGACCAGCCGCGCAACGCGGTCCTCACCGATCCGAAGACGCAAGGGGACGGCGGTCTGCCGGTGCACTCGGAGTCGCTGAAGAAGATCGTGCCGGTCGGCAACGACGGCATCAAGAACCTCATGGACTGGAAGTTCGGTCCGGACGGAGCGCTCTACGTCCTCGACTACGGGCGCGGTTTCTTCACCTCGGACGCCAAGTCGGCGCTGTGGCGGATCACTTACACGGGCGGCGGGCCGACCCCGGCCGCCGCCCAATTGGCGAGGGGAGGCCAATGATGCGGCAACGAAGAATCCTGACGGCCCTGTTGGCCGCCCTGCTGATGCTGCTGGGGCTGCAGACGACCTCGACCGCACAGCCCGAACAGGCCGCCGCCGCCCAGGTGCTCACCTGGACCGCGGGCGACGACATCACCAAGTACGCGTCCGCGCCCACGACGGCGTTGGCCGGTACGACGACGATCGTCTTCGAGAACAGCGCGGTGACCGGCAACACCATGGGAATGCCACACACGTTGACGTTCGAGACCTCGGATCCCGAGTACAACAACGACGTCCAGCTCAACATCCTCGCCAACCCGAACGACGACCAGGGCGGCCGCCACACCGCCGAGGTCACACTCACTCCGGGCCGCTACTTCTACCACTGCACGATCCCCGGGCACGGACAGATGCAGGGCATCCTGGTGGTCACCGAGGGCAGCGGCGAGGACACCACCGCGCCCCAGACCTCGGCGGCGGTGAGCGGTACGCAGAACGCGCAGGGCCAGTACGTCGGTTCGGCGAGTGTGGCGATCACGGCGAGCGACGCGGGCGGTTCCGGCGTCGACCGCGTCGAGTACGCGAGCGGCGAGGGCGGGGCCTGGCAGCCGTACACCACCCCGGTCGTCGTCGACCAGGTCGGCACTCACAAGGTGCGCTACCGGGCCACCGACAAGGCGGGCAACGTATCGGCCGAGAAGAGCGTCGAGTTCACGGTCGTGGCCCCGCCGTCGGACGACACGACCGCGCCGGACACCTCGGCGACGGTCAGCGGGGAGAAGAACCCCGAGGGGAACTACGTCGACATGGCCACGGTCACCGTTTCCGCGTCCGACACCGGGTCCGGCGTCAACACGATCGAGTACGCGGTCGACTCCGGTTCCTGGCAGCCGTACACCGCGCCCGTGATGGTGCATCAGCTCGGCACGCACACCGTGCGCTACCGGGCCACCGACAAGGCGGGCAACGTATCGGCCGAGAAGAGCGTGGAGTTCACGGTCGTGTCGCCTCCCGCGCAGGACACCACTGCGCCGGTGACGGGTGTGCAGGTCGAGGGGACAAAGAACTCCGACGGGGCCTACGTGGGAACCGCCAAGGTGACCGTGACGGCCGTCGACGAAGGCGGGTCGGGTGTCGACCGGATCGAGTACTCGCTCGACGGCGGACCGTATCTGGCCTACATCGCTCCGGTGCTGGTCGGCCGTGCGGGCGCCCACACCGTGGTGTACCGGGCGACCGACAAGGCCGGCAACACCGCCGTGGCCCGTACGGTGAGCTTCACCGTGGTGTCGAGTCCGGTGCCCCCTCCCAACTGCCCCGAGTACGACGAGCGTCTGACGGTCATCGTCGGAACGGTCGACTCAGGTGTGCCGAACCGGGTCACCAACAACCGTTGCCGTATCAACGAGTTGATCGAGGACGAGAAGGAGTGGACGTCCCACGCGCTGTTCCTCAAGCACGTGAAGACGGTCCTGGACCGACTCGTCAAGGAAGGGGCCGTCGACCAGCGCGAGTGCAACGCCATCCAGAAGGCCGCACGGCAGTCCGGGATCGGCAGGCCCGGTCAGACCGACGGCTACCGGACGATCTTCGACGGGACGGCAGACTCTCTCGCCAAGTGGGAGCAGGTGGGCGGCGGTTCGTTCGGGCTGAACGTCGACGGTTCGATCACCAGCGGCACCACCAAGGACGGTCTGGGCATGCTGTGGTTCCCGCAGCGCAAGTACGGCGACTTCTCGCTGAAGCTGCAGTGGCGTGACGACGCCCCGGGCACCGGCAACGCCAACTCGGGCGTGTTCGTGCGCTTCCCATGGGTCCACGACCATCCGGAGGAGTCACGGCCGGAGTGGGTCGCCATCAAGTACGGGCACGAGGTCCAGGTGCTCGACCGGCCCGACGGCGACATGTACAAGACGGGCTCGATCTACGGCTTCGACCGGGTCGGGCTGGCCGGCGCCGGAGTCACCCAGAAGGGCACCTGGAACGACTACGAGATCCGCGTGGTCGACCAGCACTACTCGGTCTACCGCAACGGCGTGCTGATCAACGAGTTCGACAACACCGGCGGCCAGGTCTTCTCCCCGCCGCGCTCGGACGACCCGGGCACGGACGGCCGGCGGTTCGCCTCCGGCTACATCGGGCTGCAGGTGCACAGCACGACGGATGTCATTTCCTACCGGGACATCCGGATCAAGGAGTTGTAGGACCCGACGGAGGCGCCTGGGTCTCAGGCGCCTTCTTCGCCCTGCTCGGCTGCACCCGCTTCGGCTCGCCCGGCATCTTCGGGTACTCCGGCGGATACGGCAGGTCGCCCAGCCCGTGGTCGTGCTCGTCGCGGCGGGCGAGTTCGAGCAGGGCCTCCAGGGAGAAGCGCCGGTCGTCCATGTCCGCGTGCACATCGCCGAGTTCGGCGAAGCGCGCGGACATGGTCGCGATGTCGAAGTCCCGGGGGTGGGCAACCCCGACCTCCTCCCAGGTCAGGGGCGCCGAGACCGGGGCGTGCGGGCGGGGCCGTACGGAGTAGGCGGAGGCGATGGTGCGGTCGCGGGCCGTCTGGTTGTAGTCGACGAAGATGCGCTCGCCGCGCTCCTCCTTCCACCACTTGATGGTGACGTGGTCGGGCATGCGCCGCTCCAGCTCCCTGCCCACCGCGATGGCCGCGCGCCGGACCTGGGTGAAGGTCCAGCGGGGCTCGATCGGCACGAAGACATGCAGGCCACGCCCGCCGGAGGTCTTGGGGAAGCCGCGCAGGCCGCCGAACTCGTCGAGGACGGATCGCAGTTCGTGGGCGGCGCGGACGGCGTCGTCGTAGTCGGTGCCGGGCTGCGGGTCGAGGTCGATGCGCAGTTCGTCGGGGCGGTCGACGTCGTCGCGGCGCACCGGCCAGGGGTGGAAGGTGAGCGTGCCGTACTGGGCGGCCCACAGGACGGCGGCCTCCTCGGTGGGGCACATCTCGTCGGCGCTGCGGCCGCTGGGGAAGGTGATGTGGGCGGTCGGGATCCAGTCGGGCATGTTCTTGGGCGCCCGCTTCTGGAAGAAGTTCTCGCCGGTCACCCCCTCCGGGTAGCGCTCCAGGGTGGTGGGCCGGTCGCGCAGGGCGCGCAGGATGCCGGGGCCGACCGCGATGTAGTACCGGGCGAGGTCCAGCTTGGTGAAACCGCGCTCCGGGAAGAAGATCTTGTCCGGGCTGGAGAGGCGGACGGTACGGCCGCCCGCTTCCAGTTCCACCGCTTCACCCATGCGGCCACGGTAGGCGCACCCGGTAAACCTCGCATACCGGGCGGCAAGCGGCGTATGCGAGCAGAATCGGAACCATGGATCTGCCGGTGATGCCGCCCGTGAAGCCGATGCTCGCCAAGTCGGTGGCGAAGATTCCGCCGGACATGCACTACGAGGCGAAGTGGGACGGCTTCCGGGCGATCGTGTTCCGCGACGGGGCCGAGGTCGAGCTCGGCAGTCGCACCGGTAAGCCGCTGACCAGGTACTTTCCCGAGGTCGTGGTGGCGCTGAAGGAGCGGGTGCCCGAGCGGTGCGTGCTGGACGGCGAGATCGTCATCGCCCGGGAGGGACGGCTCGACTTCGACGCGCTCACCGAGCGTATCCACCCGGCGGACTCCCGGGTGCGGATGCTCGCGGAGAAGACCCCGGCGTCGTTCGTGGCCTTCGACCTGCTTGCCCTGGCCGACGAGTCGCTGCTGGACGTGCAGCTGACCGACCGGCGGGCGCTGCTGGAGCGGGCGCTGGCCGAGGTGACCGCGCCGGTCCACCTCGCGCCGGCCACGACCGACATCGACGTGGCGCAGAGCTGGTTCGAGCAGTACGAGGGGGCCGGCCTGGACGGCGTCATCGCCAAGCCGCTCACCGGGCGCTACCTCCAGGACGAGCGCGCCATGTACAAGATCAAGCACGAGCGCACGGCGGATGTCGTCGTCGCGGGTTACCGCTTCCACAAGAGCGGCCCGATCGTGGGCTCACTGCTGCTCGGCCTCTACGACGACCGGGGCGCCCTGCAGCACGTGGGCGTGTCGGCGGCGTTCCCGATGAAGCGGCGCGCGGAGCTGGTCGAGGAGCTGGAGCCCTTGCGGATGAAGGACGCCGAGGGGCATCCCTGGGCGGCCTGGTCCGACGAAGCGGCGCACGAGACGGCCCGGCTCCCCGGCGCGCCCAGCCGCTGGTCGGGCAAGAAGGACCTGTCCTGGGTGCCGCTGAGACCGGAGCGGGTGGCCGAGGTGGCGTACGACCACATGGAGAACGGGGCACGGTTCCGGCACACCGCCCGCTTCCGCCGCTGGCGCCCGGACCGCACCCCGGAGAGCTGCACCTACGCGCAGCTGGAGGAGCCGGTGCGGTACGACCTGGCGGAGGTCTTCGGGGCTGGGGCTTGACCGGCGGTGCCGCGGCTGCGCTGGGGGCTCCGCCCCCAGACCCCCGTTCGGCCTGAACGGCCTCGTCCTCAAGCGCCGGACGGGCTGAATTGCTCCCTACGGCGTCATCAGCACCTTGACTGCGCCATCCTGCTTGCGCTGGAACATCTCGTACGCGTGCGGCGCGTCGGTGAGCGGCAGCCGGTGGGTGGCGAAGTCGTCGACGCCGAGGGGGTCCTCGTCCGTCAGATACGGGAGGATCTCGTCGGTCCAGTGGCGCACGTTGGCCTGGCCCATGCGGATCTGGATCTGCTTGTCGAACATGGTGAGCAGGGGCATCGGATCGGCCGTGCCGCCGTAGACGCCGACGAGGGAGAGCGTGCCGCCGCGGCGGACCAGTTCGATGGCGGTGTGCAGGGCGGCGAGGCGGTCGATGCTGAAGCGTTCGGCGAGCGGCCCGGCGAGCTTGCGGGGCAGCAGGGCCGAGGCCTGCTGGGCCAGCCGTGCGGCCGCGCTGCCGTGGGCCTCGGTGCCGACCGCGTCGATCACGGCGTCGGGGCCGCGGCCATCAGTCTCGTCACGGATCGCCTGGACCAGCTCCTTCTCGCTGTCGAAGCTCCGCAGGTCGTATGTCTCCACGCCCCGCGCCTTCGCCCGGCGCAGCCGCTCGCTCACCAGGTCCACCCCGAACACCCGCCCGGCACCGCGCACCTGAGCGACACGGCAGGCCATGTCACCGATCGGCCCGAGGCCGAGCACGGCGACGCTGCCGCCCTCCGGGATTCCCGCGTACTCGACCGCCTGCCAGGCGGTGGGCAGGACGTCGGAGAGATAGACGAAACGGTCGTCGGGCGGACCCTCCGGGACCTTGATCGGCCCGTACTGCGCCTGCGGCACCCGCAGGTACTCGGCCTGTGCGCCCGGCACCGCGCCGTACAGGCGGGTGTAGCCGAAGAGAGCGGCGCCCATGCCCTCGCCGGTCACCTGTGTGGTCTCGCACTGGGTCGGCAGCCCGGTCAGACACATCCAGCAGTTGCCGCAGGCGATCTGGAACGGCACCACGACCCGGTCGCCCACCGCGAGGTCCGGCACGCCGGCCCCGACCTCCTCGACGATGCCCATCGGTTCGTGTCCGAGGATGTCGCCCGGTGTCATGAACGGCGTGAGCACCTCGTACAGATGCAGATCGGAGCCGCACAGCCCCGTCGAGGTGATGCGGATGACGGCGTCGGTCGGCTCCTCGATCCTGGGATCGGGCATCTCCTCCACCCGTACGTCCCGCTTCCCCTGCCAGGTCACAGCCTTCATCGCGTGGCGCTCCCTCCATCGCATCGGTGTATCTGCCCCTGCGGTGCCGCCCGGGTACCCGCCCCGCCGCTTCCCGAAGCGGGATCAGGAGCAAGGCCGGAAGCAGGCCCCCGGGCCCGCAGCCGGACCAGGGCCAGGGCCAATGGGTGTATCGAACGCGCGCAATCAGAACCAAGCGGGTATGGCCATCAATGAACGTATAAGCGCACAATCATTGACACGGGATGTGGTGGCCACGGTGAGCACGGGACGGTTGGCGCGTCCGCGACGCGCCTCGATGACAGTGGCGCTGCTGGCCGCCACGGCGACGGCCGCGCTGGCGGCGGGCTGCACGGATCAGCACGGCCCGGCGCAGGACGGACGCGGCCGGACGCAGGCGCCCAGGCAGCCCGAGCAGATCGTCAGCGGCACCCCCGTACTCGCAGTGAAGATCGACAACTCCCCCGCGGCCCGGCCCCAGACGGGACTCGACTCGGCGGACGTCGTGTACGCGGAACAGGTCGAGGGCGGGCTGAGCCGTCTGATGGCGGTGTACGCGAGCACGCTGCCGAGAGCCGTCGGGCCGGTGCGCAGCGCCCGCGAGTCGGATCTGGAGCTGCTGCGCCAGTTCCACAATCCGACGCTCGCCTTCTCCGGGGCGCAGCACAAGCTGCTGCCGCTGATCAACAGTGCCCCGCTGCAGGCGGAGCCGCCCGAAAAGGCGTCCGGCGCCTACTTCCGCGGCACCGGCAGACCAGCACCGCACAACCTCTTCCTGCGCCCCGCCCGACTGATGCCGTCGCCACCGGGCACGAAGGCGCTGACCACCGGTTTCCGCTACGGCGCCGCACCGGCCGGCGGCAGACCCGAGAACACACGCACCATCCGCTTCCCCGCCGCCGGCTTCACCTTCACCTGGTCCGCGGGCCTGCACCGCTATCTGGTCGCGATGGACGGCAGCCCCACCATGACGGCCGACGGAAAGCGGGTGGCGCCGGCCACGGTCGTCGTGCAGTACGTGCAGGTGCGCCAGTCCGCCTTCCACGACCGCCTCGGAAACAACACGCCGTACACCGAGACGGTCGGCTCCGGGAAGGCGCAGCTCCTGCGCGACGGACGGGTCTACGACGTCAACTGGCAGCGCAGGAAAGCCACCGACGGCACGCAGTTCACGACGAAGGACGGCAGGCCGGTGAACTTCGCGAAGGGTCAGGTGTGGGTGCTACTGACGAAGGCACCGCGATAGGTCCGGCGCGCTCAGCCCTGCGCCACGAGGGGTTCCGCCGGGTTGCGGAGCCCCTCGGCCGCATCGGCGACCCGCCGGATGAGATCGAAGAACACCGACTGCTCCTCGGCGGACAGCGGGGCCAGGAAGACCTGGTTCATCCGGGCCGTGCGCACGGTCAGCTTGCGGTGGGTGCGCACACCGTCGTCGGTGAGACGCAGCAGGAAACGACGGCCGTCCTGCGGATCACGCACCTTGTCGAGCAGCCCACGACGCCCGAGCCTGCTGATCACCTCGGCGATCGTCGACCGGTCAAGACCCACCCGCTCCCCCACCGTGCGCTGGTCCAGGCCCGGCTCGGCGACGAGCGTGTTGAGGACCGCGAACTGCGGCGAGGTGATCTCCTCCGAGACCATCGTGTTCCACAGCAGGTAGTGGGCCTGCTGCAGCCGCCGGGCCAGGTGCCCGGGATGGGTGGTGAGGTCCACCGCGGCCATGCG
The DNA here is from genome assembly GCF_003814765.1 of Streptomyces sp. TLI_185. Taxonomy (NCBI): domain Bacteria; kingdom Bacillati; phylum Actinomycetota; class Actinomycetes; order Kitasatosporales; family Streptomycetaceae; genus Streptomyces; species Streptomyces sp. TLI_185. The sequence continues at coordinate 8,616,277 of NZ_RKRB01000001.1, read as the reverse complement.
TGCTCCCGAGGTCGAATTCGTTTGTGCACTGAACGATACCTGTCGGCCAGTCGACTGTCTGTACAGCTGCACGCCGCTACTGACCTTGCTGTTCTTCGGGGTCTTGACGTCCAGCGGCTCGGGTGGCAGCGTGAAGGAAACTTCACTGAAATACTCAGTGCCCTGATTAATTCGTGACCGGGCGCTCGGACGGGATGGGGCTTCACGGATGGACAAGGTGGTCGCCACAGCCGCTGAGGCGGTGGCGGATGTGCCGGAGGGTGCGTCGCTGGCGGTGGGCGGGTTCGGCCTGAGCGGTGTGCCGAACGTGCTGATCGGGGCGTTGTACGAGCGGGGCGTGTCCGGGCTGAGCGTGGTCTCCAACAACTGCGGGGCGATGGAGACGGGGCTTGCGGTTCTGCTGGCGGCCGGGCGGATCGCGCGGGTGACCGGCTCCTACATCGGGGCGAACAAGGAGTTCGCGCGGCAGTATCTGGCCGGGGAACTCGAGGTGGAGCTCATCCCGCAGGGCACGCTGGCGGAGCGGCTGCGGGCGGGCGGGGCCGGGATCCCGGCCTTCTACACCCCGGCCGGGGTGGGCACGCAGGTCGCCGACGGCGGGCTGCCCTGGCGCTACGACGGCCAGGGCGGGGTCGCGCTGGCGTCGCCGCCGAAGGAGGTGCGGGAGTTCGACGGCACCGAGTATGTGCTGGAGCGGGGCATCCGGACCGACTTCGCGCTGGTGCGGGCGGCGAAGGGCGACCGGCACGGGAACCTGGTGTTCAACAAGTCCACCCGCAACTTCAACCCCCTCGCCGCGATGGCCGGGCGGGTGACGATCGCCGAGGTGGAGGAGCTGGTGGAGCCCGGGGAGATCGATCCGGACGCAGTGCATCTGCCGGGGATCTTCGTGCAGCGGGTGGTCGCCCTGACACCGGAGCAGGCCGGCGACAAGAAGATCGAGCAGCGGACGGTGAGCAGCTGATGGCCTGGACACGCGAGCAGATGGCCGCGCGGGCCGCGCGCGAGCTGGAGGACGGGCAGTACGTCAATCTCGGCATCGGGCTGCCGACGCTGATCCCGAACTACCTGCCGGCGGGGGTGGAGGTGGTGCTGGAGTCGGAGAACGGGATCCTCGGCACCGGCCCGTATCCGGCCGAGGACGCCGTCGACCCGGATCTGATCAACGCGGGCAAGGAGACCGTTACCGTTCTGCCGGGTGCCTCCTTCTTCGATTCGGCGCTGTCGTTCTCGATGATCCGCGGCGGGCACATCGATGTCGCGGTGCTGGGCGCGATGCAGGTCTCCGCTCGTGGTGACCTGGCGAACTGGGCCATCCCCGGGAAGCTGATCACCGGGATCGGCGGGGCGATGGACCTGGTGCACGGCGCGCGCACGGTGATCGTGGTGATGACGCACACCGCCAAGGACGGCTCGGCGAAGATCCTCGAGGAGTGTGCGCTGCCGCTGACCGGCAAGTCGTGTGTGAACCGGGTCATCACCGATCTCGGCGTGATCGATGTGACAGCGGACGGACTCGTGTTGACCGAGGTCGCCCCCGGCGTGAGTGTCGATGACGTCATCACCCGGACCGGCGCCAAGCTGACCCTCGCGGAGGACCTGCTGTGAACACGGTTTACATCGTCGACGCGGTGCGCACCCCGATCGGCCGCTACAACGGCGGCCTCGCCTCCGTCCGGCCGGACGACCTTGCCGCCCACGCGATTCGTGAACTCCTCGCCCGGACGCCGCAGTTGGAACCCTCCCGGATCGAGGACGTCTACTTCGGCAACGCGAACGGGGCGGGCGAGGAGAACCGCAACGTCGCCCGCATGGCCGCACTGCTGGCCGGGCTGCCGACCTCCGTGCCGGGGGTGACCGTGAACCGGCTGTGCGCCTCCGGCCTGGAGGCGGTCATCCAGGCCGCCCGCGCCGTCGCGGTCGGCGACGCCCACATCGCCGTGGCCGGCGGCGTGGAGTCGATGACCCGCGCCCCGTACGTGCTCCCCAAGAACGACAAGCCCTTCCCCGCCACCCACACCGAGCTGTACTCCACCACGCTGGGCTGGCGCATGGTCAACCCGCAGATGGACCCGCAGTGGACCATCCCGCTCGGCGAGTCCGCCGAACTGATCGCCGACAAGCACAAGATCAGCCGGGAGCAGCAGGACGAGTTCGCCCTCGCTTCCCACCGCAAGGCCGCCGCAGCCCAGCAACAGGGCCTGTTCGACGCCGAGTTGGCACCCGTCCCGGTCCCGCAGCGCAAGGGCGACCCGGTCGCCTTCGCCGCCGACGAGTGCGTCCGGCCGGACGCCTCCCTCGCCGCGATGGCCAGGCTGAAGCCGTCCTTCCGCAAGGACGAAGGGACGGTCACCGCGGGCAACGCCTCGCCCCTGAACGACGGTGCCGCCGCCCTGCTGCTGGTCGACGAGGAGGGCCTGAAAGCGGTCGGCCGCGAGCCGCTGGCCCGTGTCTCCGCGACCGGCGTCAACGCCGTCGACCCGCACTACTTCGGTCTCGCCCCGGTCGAGGCGGTCAACCGGGCCCTGGCCAAGGCGGGCAGGACCTTCGCCGACCTGTCCGTGCTGGAGCTGAACGAGGCCTTCGCCGCCCAGGTACTGGGCTGCGTCGCCGAATGGCCCGAGTTCGACCCCGCGATCCTCAACCCGCAGGGCGGCGCCATCGCCCTCGGCCACCCGCTCGGCGCCTCCGGTGCCCGGCTCGCCGGCACCGTCGCGCACCAGCTCGCCCGCCGCGGCTCCGGCACCGGCGTCGCCACCCTCTGCATCGGCGTCGGCCAGGGCCTCGCCCTCGTCCTCGAACGTTAAGAACACCCAGGCGTCAAGAACACCCAGGAAGCCCCAGGGACTCCCATGACTCTCACCCAGCAGGACATCGACCAGGAGATCGCGGCCGAGCACGCCGCGTACGAGAAGCGGATCGCCGACGGGGCGCCCGTGGAGCACCAGCCGCGACGCGACTACGCGCCGTACCGCTCGTCCGTCCTGCGGCATCCCAAGCAGCCGCCGATCACCATCGACGTGACGAAGGACCCGGAGCTGGTGGAGCTCTCCTCCCCGGCCTTCGGGGAGCGCGACATCACCGAGATCGACAACGACCTCACCCGGCAGCACACCGGCGAGCCGATCGGTGAGCGCATCACCGTCTCCGGCCGACTGCTCGACCGGGACGGGCGGCCGATCCGCGGTCAGCTCATCGAGATCTGGCAGGCCAACTCGGCCGGCCGCTACGCCCACCAGCGCGAGCAGCACGACGCCCCGCTGGACCCGAACTTCACCGGCGTGGGCCGCACGCTGAGCGACGACGACGGGCACTACCACTTCACCACCGTGCAGCCGGGCCCGTACCCGTGGCGTCAGCACCTCAACGCCTGGCGGCCGGCGCACATCCACTTCTCGCTCTTCGGCACGGCGTTCACGCAGCGGCTCGTGACGCAGATGTACTTCCCGAGCGACCCGCTGTTCCCGTACGACCCGATCATCCAGTCGGTGACCGACGACGCGGCCCGGGAGCGGCTGGTCGCGACGTACGACCACAACCTGTCCGTGCCGGAGTTCTCGATGGGCTACCACTGGGACATCGTGCTCGACGGGCCGAACGCCACCTGGATCGAAGAAGGGCGCTGACCCGCAATGACGAAGATCGACACGAGCCGTCCTGAGACCGTGCTCCCGACCCCGTCGCACACGGTCGGCCCCTTCTACGGCCACGCCCTGCCCTTCCCCGGCGGCGGCGACATCGCCCCGGTCGGCCACCCGGACACCATCACCGTCCAGGGGTACGTCTACGACGGCGAGGGCAGCCCGCTGCCGGACGCCTTCGTCGAGCTGTGGGGCGCCGACCCCGACGGCAACATCCCGCAGGTCGACGGCTCGATCCGGCGCGACCCTGCCAGCGGCGGCTACCTGGGCCGCAACGGCGTGGAGTTCACCGGCTGGGGACGCATCCAGACGGACGCCAACGGCCACTGGTACGCGCGGACGCTGCGGCCCGGCGCGCGCGGGCAGAGCGCGCCGTACATCAGTGTGTGCGTGTTCGCGCGCGGGCTGCTGGTGCACCTGTTCACCCGGATCTACCTGCCGGGTGACGAGGCGGCGCTCGCCGCCGACCCGGTACTGTCCCAGGTGCCGGACGCGCGACGCGGCACGCTGATCGCGAAGGACGACGGCAAGGGCACATACCGTTTCGACATCCGCCTTCAGGGCGAAGGCGAGACGGTCTTCCTGGAGTTCCAGTGACTTCTGTCGGCTTTGACGACACCGGCCTGCTCGCCCCCGGGTGGGCAGGCTCCCCCGCCGCCTCCGCGACCGGCGACGCGGCCTTTCTGCAGGCCCTGCTCGACGCGGAGGCCGCCCTGACCCGGGCCCAGTCCTCGCTCGGCCTCGCGCCGTCCGAGGCGGCGGTCGCGGTGACCGAGGCGGCCGACGCCACCCGCTTCGACGTACGCTCCCTCGCCGAGCGCGCCCGCGCCGGCGGCAACCCGGTCATCCCCCTGGTCGCCGACCTGACGAAGGCGGTGGGCGAGGAGTACGGGCCGTACGTCCACCGGGGCGCGACCAGCCAGGACATCATGGACACGGCGACGATGCTGGTCGCCGTGCGCACCCTGGACCTGGTCCTCGCCGACCTCGGTCGCACCGAACGGGCGCTGGCCCGGCTGGCCGCGGACCACCGTGACACCGCGATGCCGGGACGGACGCTCACCCAGCACGCCGTACCGACGACGTTCGGGCTGAAGGCGGCCGGCTGGCGGTCGCTCGTCCTCGACGCGCGGGACCGGATCAAGGCCGTACGGAACTCACTTCCCGCCCAACTCGGCGGCGCGGCCGGGACGTTGGCCGCCTTCACCGTGTACGGCGCCCGGGACACGCAGGCCCTGACGGCGGCCTACGCCCGCGAACTCGGGCTCCGCGAACCGCTCCTGCCCTGGCACACCCTGCGCACACCGATCGCCGACCTCGCCGGATGCCTGGCCTTCGCGGCCGGGGCGCTGGGCAAGGTCGCCGCGGACGTGCTGGCCCTCGGCCGCACCGAGGTCGCCGAGGTCGCGGAGGGCAGCGGCGGCGGCTCGTCGGCCATGCCGCACAAGGCGAACCCCGTACGGTCCACGCTGATCGCGGCCGCGGCCCGGCGGGCTCCGCAGCTCGCGGCCACGCTGTACGGATCGCTGGCGGCCGAGGACGAGCGTCCGGCCGGGGCCTGGCACGCCGAGTGGGAGCCGCTGCGGGATCTGCTGCGGCTGGTCGGCGGTGCCGCACGGGACGCCGCCGAACTGGCCGAAGGCCTGCGCGTGCACGCGGACGTCATGCGTGAACACCTGGGTCTCACACACGGTTTGATCGTCTCGGAACGACTGTCAGCCGAACTGGCCCCCGTGCTCGGCCGTGCCCGCGCCAAGGCCCTGCTCACCGACCTCGCCAGGCGCACGTACACGGAGGGCCGCCCGTTGGCCGAACTGCTCGCCGCGGAACCGGAGTTGAAGGACGTCATCGACCTCGACGAGCTCACCGATCCCGCCCGTTACACCGGCTCCGCCGGAGTCCTCACCGACCGTGCCCTGGAGCGACGTTGACCGAGAAACTCCTCAACCACCGTACCGAGGGGCCCACTTCCGCTCCCCCGCTGCTGCTCGGGCCCTCGCTCGGGACGTCGTACGCGCTGTGGGACAAGGTGGCACCCGAGCTGTCCGTCACCCACCGGGTCATTCGCTGGGACCTGCCGGGGCACGGCGGGTCGGCACCCGGCCTGATCGGTCACGGCGCGACCGTCGGTGACCTCGCCGATCTGGTGCTGGCACTCGCCGACTCGCTGGGCATTGAGCGGTTCGCGTATGCGGGGGTGTCGCTCGGCGGTGCCGTCGGACTGCATCTGGGCCTGCACCACCCGGAGCGGGTGTCGTCGCTGGCCGTCATCTGTTCGTCGGCACACTTCAACGGCTCCAAGCCATGGGAGGAGCGGGCCGAGCTGGTGCGGCGCGAGGGGCTGGGCTCGCTGGTGGCGAGCGCGGACGCCCGGTGGTTCACGCCCGGGTTCACCGTGCCGGAACTGGTGCGGGACCAGGCAGAGGCCGACCCCGAGGCGTACGCCGCCTGCTGTGACGCGCTGGCCGCCTTCGACCTGCGCGACCGGCTCCCGGAGATCACCGTGCGCACGCTGCTGATCGCCGGGCGCGAGGACAAGGCGACTCCGCCACCGCATCTGCGGGAGATCGCGGACGCCGTGCCCGGCTCCACCCTGGTCGAGCTTCCGCACGCCGCGCATCTGGCGCCCGCACAGTGCCCGGAAGCCGTGCTGACAGCCCTCCGGACCCACCTCGGCGGAGCTGCCGGGCGCGGCATGGAGGTACGGCGGGAAGTACTCGGCGATGCGCACGTGGACCGGGCCCAGGCCCGGCAGACGCCCTTCACCGCCCGCTTCCAGGACTTCATCTCGCGCTACGCCTGGGGCGAGATCTGGACCGACCCGACACTCAGCCGCCGCGAACGCAGCATGATCACACTGACGGCACTGGTCGCACACGGGCACTACGACGAGCTGGCCATGCACGTGCGGGCGGCGCGCCGCAACGGGCTCACCCCCGAGGAGATCGGCGCCGTACTGCTGCAGACGGCCGTGTACTGCGGGGTCCCGGCAGCGAACTCCGCGTTCGCGGCAGCCCAGCGGGTGCTGGCGGAGGAGGACGGTCTCTGAGGGTGACCCTGCTGGTAGTACCTTCAGCAGCACCTCGCACATGCCTCCACCGCGTGCCTACGGTGGAGGCATGTCCACCATCCTGATCACCGGCGCCACCTCCGGCCTCGGCCGCTACGTCGCCTTCGAGCTGGTCCGCTCGGGACACGTCGTCCTCGCACACGGCCGCGATCCGGGCCGTACGGAGCAGCTGGTCGAGGAGCTGCGCGCCGAGGGCGACGCGGAAGGCTTCGTCGCCGACCTCGCCTCGCTGACGCAGGTGCGCGAGCTGGGCGCCCACGTCGCCGACGCCCACCCCGACCTCGATGTCCTGATCAACAACGCGGGCGTGGGAGCGGGCGCGCCCGGCGCCGGGCGTGAGCTGAGCGCCGACGGGCACGAACTGCGGCTCGCCGTGAACTACTTGGCACCGGTCGTACTCAACCGCGCCCTGCTCCCGGTGCTGCGCGCGAACACACCCGCCCGGATCGTCAACGTCGGCTCGGTCGGCCAGGACCCCCTCGACTTCGACGACATCGAGTTCAGGCACCAGTACGACGGCTTCGCCGCCTACCGCCGCGCCAAGTTCGCCCTCGCGGCCCATACGTTCGCCCTGGCCGAGGAGTTGGCAGACACCGGAGTCTCGGTGAACGTCCTGCACCCGGCCACCTTCATGGACACAGCCATGGTCCGCGAGGGCGGAGTCACCCCCTGGAACACGGTCGCAGACGGCGCCCCGGGCGTACTGGCCCTGGCCACTCAGGACGTGGGCACGGGCGGCTACTTCGACGGAACCAGTCGGTCCAGGGCACACGAGGCAACGTACGACCGCGAGATACAGAAACGTCTGTCGACGTTCACTGATCAACTGCTTGCGCTGTAGCGCCCTTCAGGGGCGCGGGGCTTTATCGATATGCGGCTCCGCCGCGTGCGCGATCAAGCACAACCAACCTGCAGCCGCCCTACCACCTTGCGCCCCGAGCTCTTCAGCGCACCCCGCGGCCAACCTCCAGCGCCTCCCGGGCCTGCGCCACCAACCCGTCCGCCCCGCACGAACGAGCCAACGCCAACCCCCGGTTCAGCTCAGTGACGGACCTCGCAGCGATCCCGTACTCGATACGGGCCGCCGCATGCTCGTACTGGCAGGGCGAAGCCTCCAGATACGCCACAGCCTGCGCCAGCAGCCGAACGGCCCGCTGCCCGGTCTCCAGCGCTGCAGCGCACCGCAGAGCCTCCCCGATGGCGGTGTCCGTGCCGAACCGCTCGGCCTGCCGGCGGGTGTCCGCGACGAGCCGAGCCGCACGGGCCGGGTCCTCGGAGGCGAGGGCCCGGGCCAGATCGAGCGCCCAGGGGACGAGCACCGGGTTGTGGTGACCGCGTGCGGCCACGGCCTTCTCGGCCTCCTCCAGTTCGTTGATGCCGTCCTTGGTGCGGCCGACGGCGAGCAGCAGCCGGCCGCGCACGGACCGCGGATCCGGCATCACCATGCCGGAGGTGTAGGGCGGTGCGAAGCCGTACTGCTCGGCGATCGCCCAGGCCTCGTCGACATGGCCACGGGCGAGCAGGACCTCGACGAGGTTGCAGGTGACGCACCAGTACAGGGGCAGTCCGCGGCCGACGGGCTCGGCGAGGCGCAGGGACTCGCGCAGGGAGGCCTCGGCCTCCCGCAGGCGGCCGCGCCTGCGGTGTCCGATGCCGACGTGCGCGTGGGCCAGGGCGAGATGGCCGCCGCTCCAGCCGGCCGACTCGCGTAAGTGCGCAGGGCCTCGTTGTAGAGGCTCTCCGCGCGGTCGAGGCGGTCGGTGTAGGTGTAGGAGTTGCCGAGCATCAGCAGGAGTTCGATGCCCCACTCGGTGTCGGTCCAGCCGAGTCCGGGGGCGAGGCGGCCGTTGACGAGGGCGCGGTCGCACAGTTCGACGACCTCCTCGGCGCTCTCGCCGCGGATCAGGGCGTCGAAGCCGCGCAGCATGAGCAGGGCGCGCTCGGAGTTGTCGCGGCCGGTGCAGGTCGAGGCGAGCTCGGCGAGGCGCTGGGAACGGTCCTGCGAGGTCGTCTCGCCCGCGTAGAGGCTCTCCCACATGTACTGCACGGCCTGCAGCCGCATCTTCGCGGGCCCCTCCGCGTGCCGGGCGGCCTCCGCCTCGACCGTGCGGACGGCCTCCTCCATCTGGTCGTTGTGGAGGAGGGCCTGGGAGAGGCGGAAGACGGCGTCGACGCGCTCGTCGCCGTCGAGGCCGGGCATGCCGAGCGCGGACTGCAGGTGGTCGATGGTGGTGGCGGGCGCGGTGAGGAGGGTGGCGCAGCCGAGTTCGTAGAGCACGCGCGCGTGGACCTCGGGAAGGGGCGGTTCCAGCAGGGCGCGCTCCAGGCAGCGGCGGGCCGCGTCGGGGGCGCCGACGGCGAGGTGTTCGCGGGCTGCCTCACGCAGCTGCTCGACGAGTTCCTCGTCGTCGTCCGGGTGCACCTGGAGGAGGTGCCGGGAGGCCATGGCGGCGCCGCGTCCGGACTCCGTGACGACCTGGGCTGCGATGCCGTGCATGGCGGTGCGCAGGGCGTCCGGGATGGAGTTGTAGACGGCGGTGGCGATCAGCGGGTGCACGAACTCCAGGTCGCCGTCGTCGGCCTGGGCGCTCGCCGGGTCGGGTTCGGTGAGGATGCGGGCGTCCTGCAGCAGTTCGGCGCAGCGCAGTGCCTCGTCGTGGTCCATGGTGGCGAGCTCGGCCACCAGGTCGACGGAGATGCCGGTGCCGAGGATGGCGGCAGCCCAGGCGAAGCGGGTGGCGTCGATGCCGAGTTCCTCGAGGCGGGCTACGAGGCCGCCGCCGCGGGCCGAGCGGTTGAGGGCGCGCAGTTCGGCGGCCGCGGTCTCGGTCGGCTCCAGCTCGCTGTCCTGGACCTTGGCGAGGAGTTCCACGGTCTCGTACGGGTTGCCACCGGTGACGGCCCAGACCTCGCGGCAGAACGGGGCGTCGGCGTGCGCGCCGAGGGTGGCGCGGGTGAGGCCTGCGGTGGCGTCCGGGGTGAGGGCGCTCAGATTGGCGTCGGGATGGCCCGAGGCGGCGGCGATCGCTTCGAGGTGACGGGCACTCTCGCCGCCGACCTCGCCGGGCCGGCGGGCCACGACGACCAGGACGGACAGGTCGTCGAGACGCTCGGCGAACGCGGCGAGCCAGCGCAGCGTCTCCTGGTCGGCCCAGTGCGCGTCGTCGATCAGCAGGACCAGCGGCCAGTCCCGGCGGGCCAGCCGGCGCACCCCGGCGACCAGGCCGTCGCACACGCCCTGCGGGTCGGCCTGGCGCTCGCCCGGTTCCGTCAGGCCGAGGGCGGGGCCTGCGATGTCGTACCAGTCGCCGAGGTATTCGCGGGCCTCCTCCGGCATCAGGGACACCAGCGCGGGCTGCAGCAACTGCCGTACCACGTTGAAGGGAACGGATCGGAGGGTCTCCCCGCCGCGGGTCGACCACACCGTGCAGTTGCGCCGCTCCGCGATGCGGCGGGTCTCGGCCAGCAGAGCGGTCTTGCCGAGCCCCGCCTCGCCCCGGACCACCAGCACGCTGCCCGAGGACGAGCGGTCGGCGCACAGCATGTCGATCGCCTGCTTGACGGCGGCGATCTCCTCGTCGCGCTCCCACAGGGAGGCCGAGGCGGCCTCCATGGGCCGGACCTCCGTCATCCCGCTACCTCCCCAAGTCGCCCGAACGACGTACAGACATCGAGCGTAGCCGTCCGATTGCAGAAGTGGAGGGGGGTCCGGGTAGCTGTTGCCGGGATGGGTGACAGCGGGTGCGGGCAGGCGACGCATGAAGCCTGTCATCTGCCTGTGTGAAGGTAACCGACAGTCAAAAGGCGCTGAAATGACGCTGTTTTTCGGACAACGCCGGGCCGTGCCGGACTCGTCTGCGGTACGGGCGCTGGCGGCGGGTTCCGTGGGCAACTTCGTGGAGTGGTACGAGTTCGGGGTCTACGGCTGCTTCGCGACCGTGATCGCGGCACGGTTCTTCACCCCGGAGGGCGGCAGCGAGGCCGAGGCGCTGGTGAGGACGTATGCGTCGTTCGCGCTGGCGTTCTTCTTCCGGCCCGTGGGGGCTGCCTTGTTCGGAAGGCTGGGCGACCGGATCGGCCGGCGTCCGGTGCTGATCCTGGTCATCGTGCTGATGACTGGTGCGACGACCCTGATCGGCGCGCTGCCGACGTATGCGGCCGTCGGGGGGCTCGCACCGTGGCTGCTGACGTTTCTGAGGGCCCTTCAGGGGCTGTCCGCGGGTGGCGAGTTCGGTGGGGCGGTGGCGGTGATGACGGAGTTCGCGCCGCCGGGACGGCGTGGGCTGTACGGGTCGTGGCAGTCGTTCACGGTGGCGCTGGGGCTGTTGGGCGGTGCGGGGGTGGCGGCGCTGTTGGCGACTCTGCTCACCGAGCGGCAGCTGGGCGACTGGGGCTGGAGGGTGCCGTTCCTGCTGACGCTGCCGCTCGGGCTGGCGGCGCTGTGGCTCAGGCTGCGGCTGGAGGAGACGCCCGCGTTCCGGCAGGAGACCGAGGCCGTGAGGCTTCCTCCGGGCGAGGTGGCCGGCGCCATCGCGCTGGGCGCGGCCAGGATCATGGGCTGGGCGGCGGCGGGGTACACCTTCCTGGTCGTCCTGCCGTCGTATCTGCAGAGCACGCTGGGCGCAGGCTTCCAACAGGCGCTGATCGCAACCATGTTGGCCAACCTCGGCTTCGCGGTCACGATCGTCCCGGCAGGTCTGCTCAGCGACCGAGTGGGGCGGCGCGCGGTGATGCTGACGGGCGCGCTGCTCGTGGCGCTCCTGTCCCTGCCACTGCTCAACCTCCTTCAGGACCCGGGAACTTCGAACACCGTGAAGGGTGCGGCGGTGTTCGGGGCGGGTGCGGTGGTCGGGCTGATGGCGGGGCCGGGACCGGCGATGCTCTCGGAACTCTTCCCCACGCACGTGCGCCACACGGGCCTGGGACTCGCCTACGCCCTCTCGAATGCCGTGTTCTCCGGCTGTGCCGGGCTCATCATTACGGAAACCGTCAAGCGGACAGGGAGCGTCGACATCCCCGGGTACTACGCGGCGGCGACGTGCGCGGTGAGCGTCCTCGCCCTGGCCAAGGCACCGAAACGGAAGGCGGGTTGAGCAGATGCGGTGGAGAGGCCTGACGCCGGTGGAGGAGGTGCAGGACGTGCTCGCAGCCACGCTGTCGTCGGGCATCGCCCCGCCGCCGGAAGTCTCCCGACGCGGCATGACGATCCGGCGGGCCCGCGCGGTGAAGGCCCGCACGCCAGGCATCCTCGCCCTGACCACGACACCGCACCGGAAGGCGGGGTGGACCGGATGCGGGTGATCGGCCTGATGTCGGGCACGTCCTACGACGCCATCGACGCGGCGGCGGCCGACCTGAGGCTCGACGGCGACAGCCTCGTACTGGAGCCGCTGGGGATGGTGAGCGAGGCGTACGACGAGGAGCTGCGGGAGGCGCTCGCGGCCGCGCTGCCGCCGGCGGCGACATCGCTTGCGGAGGTGTGCCGGCTCGACACGGGGATCGGGCAGGCCTTCGCGGCGGCGGCCGTGCGGGCGGACCGTGAACTGTGCGGCGGACAGGCCGAGTTGGTGGCCTCGCACGGGCAGACCGGCTACCACTGGACGGACGGCGGCAAGGCGCACGGCACCCTGCAGCTCGGGCAGGCCGCCTGGATCGCGGAGGCGACCGGGCTGCCGGTGGTGGCCGACTTCCGGCCGCGGGACATCGCCGCGGGCGGCCAGGGCGCGCCCCTGGTCGGCCTGGTCGACCTGCTGTGGCTGCGCGGCCGCCCGGGCAGGCCCGTCGCCCTCAACCTCGGCGGCATCGCCAACCTCACCGCCCCCGACGGCACGGCCTTCGACACCGGGCCCGCGTGTGCGCTGATCGACGCGGCGGCCCGGGGGTTCAGCGGCGGGACCATGGCCTACGACGTCGACGGCGCGCTGGCCGCGCGCGGCACCGTCCACGAGCCCCTGCTGCGGCGGCTGCTGGAGGAGCCGTACTACGCGCTGCCCGCGCCCAAGACGACGGGCAAGGAACTGTTCCACCTCGGCTATCTGCGGGACGCGCTGGCCGGGTTCGGGACGCTGCGGGCCGAGGACGTGGTCGCCACGCTGACCATGCTGACGGCGCGGACGGTCGCGGACGCCGTGCTCGCCCTGGGCGCCGGGGAGGTGATCGCCTCGGGTGGCGGGGTCCGCAACCCGGTGCTCATGGGGATGCTGGAGCAGCGGCTGCCGGGGATTTTGTTGCGCGCCTCCGACGAGCTGGGGCTGGCGTCGGACGCGAAGGAGGCGTACGCGTTCGCGGTGCTCGGGTTCCTGACCGCGCACGGTCTGGCGGGCACCGAGCCCGCGAGCACCGGGGCGCGGCATGCGAGCGTGCTCGGTTCGATCACACCCGGCCGGGACGGGCTGCGGCTGCCGCCGTCGGGTGCGCAGGCGCCGAAACGGCTGGTGGTGGCCTGAAGCCGGATTCCTCTCATGCCGCTTTCACCGAGGCCTCATACGGTGGGGGCATGACGCAGGTGACTCCTCCCGGGTGGTATCCCGACCCCGGGCAGACAAGTGAGGCTCCCGCCACCGAGCGCTGGTGGGACGGCAAGGCATGGACGGACCGGACCCGCCCCGCGGGGTCGACCGCCGTATGGGGTCCCCCGGCGCAGACGCCGACGGCCGGGGCGGATCCGGCAGGCGCTGTCCCTCCGGCGGCCCCGGCCTATGCGGGATACCCGGACTATCCGGCCTACCCTGCCCAGCCGTCGGCCGCTCCGCGGCGCGGTCTGCGCACGGGCATCGCCGTCGGGGCGGCTGTGGTCGTCCTCGCGTGCATCGGTGTGGGTGTGTACGCGCTGGCGGGCAACGACGGTTCGGGCGGCACCGTCAACTCGCAACAGGGGCAGGGCGGCACCGGCGGCCAAGGGGGCCCGGGCGGCGGTCAGGGCGGTCCGGGCGGCGGGTCCGGTGGCTCCGGTGGCTCGGGCGGATCCCAGTCGCCCGGCCCCGGCCAGTCCGAGGCTCCGAAGATCGAGAGCGGTTCGGTGTCCGATCCGATCAGCGGGATCACCCTGCCCATCCCGGACGACTGGTACGGCCAGCAGATCGCGGTGGGCGCGTCGATCACGTCCAACGACTCCTACAAATGCCCCGGGGACACCTCCAAGACCTGCACGAAGGGCGGCGCGTACTCGGCGCCGGCCGCGGTCCTCAAGACCGCGGGCAGCACGGCCGAGGAGGTGGCGAAGGCCGACATCAAGGCCAACGCCGAGGAGTCCTACGGCGGCAAGAGCTACGGCTCGATCACCTCGCACAAGGTGGTGGACTCCAGGGCGGTCACCGTGGCCGGGCAGAAGGGCTACCTGGTCCGCTGGCAGGCGGTCACCAGCAAGGGCTCCGACGGCTACGTCGAGTCGCTCGCCTTCCCCTCCCCCGCGAACCCGGCGCAGATCGTCGTGGTCCGCTTCGGCGTGGACGTCGCCGAGAAGCAGTCGGTCATCGACGACATCACCAAGGGCATCAAGGTGTCGACCGGCGGCGGCAACGGCCAGACGGTGTGAACCGCCCCGCACACCGGTCGGCCGGGTGGGGCGCCCCTCCGCTCAAGAGGAGCCCCACCCGGCCGGGGGGTGCGCGCCGCCCCCGTCCCCACGGTGCGGCGCGAGCAGGTCACCGTCCAGTCATCCCACGGACGGCGACCTGATTCTCAGGTGAGGCCCAGTGCCGGCAGCACCGCGGCCTCCACGAAGCGGACCAGGTAGTCGGGGTCGGCGTACTCGCCGTCCACGACGGGCCGGGCGCGTACGACGCCGAACATCTGCGCCGGGATGTACTCCAGCGCCGGATGGCCGGCGGTGACCTCGCCGCGCTCGACCCCGCGCTTGAGCATCTCCTTCAGCGCGGCGATCTCCGGGTCGACGAGCGCCTCCCGCAGCGCCTTGGCGAGGTTGGCGTCCTGGGTGACGGCGTGCCCGAGGGCCTGCAGCAGCTTGGTGTCGTTCTGCGACCAGCGACCCACGGCCCGCGCGGCCTCGCGCAGGTCGTCCGCGAGTGATCCGGTGTCGATGCCCTCGAAGCGGGCTTTGCGGCGGGAGCGCAGGGCGGCCACCACGAACTGGGGCTTCGTCTTCCACTGCCGGTACAGCGTGGACTTGCTGCAGCGCGTGCTGGCGGCGACCCCCTCCATGGTGACGGCTTCGTATCCGCATTCGCGGATCTGCTCCAGGACGGCGTCGAAGAACTCCTGCTCACGCTCACGCGTGATCTTGGAGCGGCGCGAGGCGGCGACCGTCTGCGGTCCGTCCGCGGCCTGCGACGTCATCTGCTCTTCTCCCTCACTCCGAGCGCCGGCTTTATTCGCGCTTTATTCCCGGCTTCCAGTGTGTCGTACCTCAATCGATACGCCAGTGTACCGGAACGGCCGCGTATCGGTACACTCCCGTATCGGAACGCTTTCGTTTCGGCACGCAAGCGTACCGATGAGTTCGGGCTCCGGCCCGGGTCTCACCACGTACCAGCACACGCACCACCGTCAGCGAAGGGGCCGGGGGATGAATGCCCGCACCGAGCCTGCAGAAGGACAGACCGAAGAGACCGGCGTGATGGCGCGGCCTCCGGTCGTCCGTGAGTTCCTGCTCGTCGCAGGGCTCTTCCTCGTCTACAAGTTCGGCCGCCAGCTGGCGACCGGCCACACCGGCGAAGCCCTGCACAACGCGCACCGCGTGTGGGACCTGGAACGGACGCTCCATCTGCCCGGCGAAGGCTCGGTGCAGTCCGCACTGCTGCACAGCGACACGCTGGTGCACCTCGCGAACACCTACTACGCGACCGTCCACTTCCCGGCCACCGCGGCCTTCCTGGTCTGGCTCTATCTGCGGCGCCCCGCGCACTACGTGTGGGCCCGCCGGGTCCTCGCCACGGTCACCTCCGCGGCCCTGGTGCTGCCCTTCCTGTTCCCGCTCGAACCGCCGCGGATGCTGACCGCAACGGGCCTCGTCGACACGGCGCACGTGTACGGGCCGTCGGTCTACGGTCCGCCGTCCTCGGACCACCTCTCCAACCAGTTCGCGGCGATGCCGTCGCTGCACTTCGGCTGGGCGCTGATGGTCGCCATCGGCCTGATCGCGGCCACCCGGTCCCGCTGGCGCTGGCTGTGGCTGCTGCATCCGCTGGTGACGCTGCTGGTCATCGTGGGCACGGCGAACCACTACTGGCTCGACGCGATCGTCGCGACCGCCATGCTCGGTGCCGCCCTGGCACTCGTTCACCGGCCGCACCGCACGCTCACCACGGCCGGGCGCGGCAGCGAGAAGCTCGCCGCACCCGTCGCCGACGACCACGTCCTCGTAGGAGCGGGCCGATGACCGCCACACTCGTCGCCGTCGCCCTCTCGCTGGTCTCCGCCGTCGCGTACGCGGCCGCCGCCGTGGCCCAGGAGCGGCTCGCCTCCCGCAGCTCCGGCACCGGCATGCTGCGGCTGCTGGGCACGGGCGCCTGGTGGGCGTCGGTCGGGCTCAACGCCGGCGCGGCGCTGCTGCACGTCGTGGCCCTCAAGTACGGTCCGCTCACCGTCGTTCAGCCGCTCGGCGCACTCACGCTGGTGGCCGCGGTTCCGATGGGGGCGCGGGCGGCCGGGCGGCGGGTCAGCGCGACCGAGTGGCGGGGCACCGCGCTGACGCTGGCCGGGCTGGCCGCGCTGCTGGTCACCGCGTCCGGGTCGGCGCCCGAGCAGGTGCTGAGCCTGACCGAGGCGCTGGCGGTCGCGGGCACCACGGCCGCGCTGATCGGGCTGCTGTCGCGGCCGGGAGCCCGTCCGGGCCTGCGGCACGCCACGGCGTCGGGGTTCGCCTCGGGTGTCGCGTCGGCACTCACGCAGACCGTGACGGTGGCCGCGACCGACCGGTCGGGCTCCGCACTGAGCCTGCAGGTCGTCCTGGTGGCGGTGCTGGTGGCCGCCTTCGCGGTCGGTGGGCTCCTGCTGTCCCAGACGGCGTACCGGGGCGGGCTCGGCGCCCCCCTCGCCATGGTGACGCTCTCCAACCCCGTGGCAGCCTCGGTGATCGGCCTCACCCTGCTCGGCCAGGGCCTGCGCGGCGGCCCGGAGGGCATCCTGCTCGCCCTCGCGGGTGCGGCACTGGCGTCATGGGGCGTCGTACTGCTGACCCGGGCGACACCCGCTGCGGTCACTCCGGATGCTGCGGTGACAACGGTCGACGAGGAGCACCCCGTGGCCGCGGTCCTGGCCCTGAAGCCGGAAACTGCCACGCCGGAACCGGCTCTGGTGCCCAGGCAGTCCGCCGAGCCGGGGCACCTCACACCACTGTGAACGCCACTTGGAGCAGGGTCAGCCGAGACCTCGCGAGTCCTGCTTGAGCGCCGTGTCAACGGTGAGCGCCGTCGCGACGACGAGGCTCAACAGCGGCTCGGGCAGCTTGTAGTGGATCTGCAGGACGTAGTTGTCCGCGGTGGTGAACATCGTCTTGGCAAGGCCTTCCCAGGTCTTGGTGATCCGGGCGACCTCGTTGTCGGAGTGGTCGACGATCGCGAAGTTCCAGGCCCGCCAGTTCTCCGCCTTGATCGCACCGACCTGCCGGCCGTCCGCGTTCATCGCGAAGTTGATCTTCCCGATCATGTTCTGCTGGACGATCTCACCGACCGGCGAACCGTCCGGACGGGACACCAGCACCTTGGACTTGAAGACCTTCGCGGGCCGGGTCAGCACCAACTGCGGCTGACCGTAGGCGTCACGTATCTCCAGCCGGTGGGTCATGAACTGGTCGAGGCTGGAGACGAAGCGCGCCACCTTCTTCAGCGTGCTCTGCCCGACCTCCATCACCGAGCCGATCTCGGTGCCGTTCTGATCCATGACCTTGTACTCGTTGGTCAGCTCGATCAGCTTGGCCTTCTGGTTGACCACCAGGACCGGCTCGGTGAACAGGCTGCCGCCGCCGGGGCCGCCGGCGGCGACCCCGGCCTGCTGCTGCACCTGACGCTGCACACGCGGGTCCGGCCCGGCGGCCTGCTGCGGTACCTGCTGGGCAGCCTGGGCCTGTTGGGCGCCCTGGTCCGGGCTGGTGTGCTGGGTCCACTGGGCGCCGTCCCAGTAGCGGAGGGTCTGGGGCGCTCCGTGCGGATCCGGGTACCAGCCTGCAGGAGTGTTCGAATGCGTGGTCACCGGGGCACACTACCCCGGGCCCACCGGCTCCTGGCCAGTCCCCCGCGATCCGCTGTCACCAGCCTTTACCCGACAGTTCAGCCGGTGATGATCGCCGGGTCGCTCACCCCCGGGCGCCCGTTCTCGACATGTCCGGCGAACCGCCGCAGGAACGTCGCGTCCGCCTCGGACGTGACGGCGAGGTCGTACCAGCGTCGGCTCGCCGCAAGGTCGACGGTGTGCCTCACCGTGGCTCCGGGCCGCACCGTGAAGGTCCGGGGCTTGCAGCCGTATCCACCCGTCAGCTTCAGACGGACCGTGCCGGCGCCCTTGTTGGTGAAGGTCAGCTCGATGTCGTCGCCGCTGTGGCGGGCGGTGATCTCGGGCCCCGCGGTCTTGTTCGGCCCCTTGAAGACCCGCAGGAAACCGTTCGGGCCGTGCACGGTCAGGTCGTACGAGCCCTTCGAGTACGCCGAGTTCCAGGCGTCCGAGACGGTCTTGCCGGCCTCGGTGGTGTAACTCCACGGGCCGTCCGTGCGGTTGCCGGAGGTCACCAGGAAGGCGGCGCCCGCCTTGGCTCCCGAGGCGAAGTTCAGCGTGAACTTCCCTGCGGCCGTGTCCACCGAACCGTCCACATACGGGGCGTACTTGAGGGGACGCGCCGGGCGCAGGCCGCGCTCCTGCTTGGGCAGGACCGGGTGGGCGGGCGGGGTCGGCACATAGTCGGGGTGGCGGTTGTGGTCCGGCGGCTGGTAGCCGTCGGTGCCCGGCAGGGCGACCGGCTTGGTGTCGGTGCGGGAGAAGTCGAACGCGGAGGTCAGGTCGCCGCAGATCGCCCGACGCCAGGGCGAGACGTTCGGCTCGTGGACACCGAAGCGGCGCTCCATGAACCGGATGATCGAGGTGTGGTCCATCGTCTCGGAGCAGACGTAACCGCCCTTGCTCCAGGGCGAGACGACGATCATCGGCACGCGCTGGCCGAGCCCGTAGGGGCCTGCGGGGTGGCTGCTGTCGCCCTTGAACAGGTCGAGGGCGGGGTCCACCGTGGACTTGCCCTGCGCCGCGGAGCCCGGTGCGAACGGCGGGACCAGGTGGTCGAAGAAGCCGTCGTTCTCGTCGTACGTGATGAACAGGGCCGTCTTCGCCCACACCTCGGGCGAGGAGGTGAGCGCGTCGAGGACCTGGGCGACGTACCAGGCGCCGTAGTTGGCGGGCCAGTTGGGGTGCTCGGTGAAGGCCTCGGGGGCGACGATCCAGGAGATCTGCGGCAGCTTGCCGCCCTTCACATCGGCCTTCAGCTGGTCGAAGAAGCCCTCGCCCTTGCGGGCGTCGGTGCCGGTGCGGGCCTTGTCGTAGAGCGGGTCGCCGGGCTTGGCAGTCCGGTACTGGTTGAAGTACAGCAGCGAGTTGTCGCCGTAGTTGCCGCGGTAGGCGTCCTGGATCCAGCCCCAGGAACCGTTTGCGTCGAGGCCGTCGCCGACGTCCTGGTAGATCTTCCAGGAGACGCCGGCCTTCTCCAGGCGCTCGGGGTAGGTGGTCCAGCTGTAGCCGGCCTCGTCGTTGCCGAGGACCGGGCCGCCGCCCTGGCCGTCGTTGCCCGTGTAGCCGGTCCACATGTAGTAGCGGTTCGGGTCGGTCGAGCCGATGAACGAGCAGTGGTACGCGTCGCAGATGGTGAAGGAGTCGGCGAGCGCGTAGTGGAACGGGATGTCGTCGCGGGTCAGGTACGCCATCGTCGTGGACCCCTTGGAGGGAACCCACTTGTCGTACTTGCCCCCGTTGAAGGCGGCATGTCCGTCGTTCCAGCCGTGCGGGAGGTCCTGGATGAAGGCCAGGCCCAGGTCGTCGGCGTCCGGGTGGAAGGGCAGGATGTCCTTGCCGCTCGCGTCCGCCTGGTACCAGACCGGCTTCCCGTCCTGCCGGGTCACCACCGGACGCGGGTCGCCGAAGCCGCGAACGCCTCTGAGCGAGCCGAAGTAGTGGTCGAAGGAACGGTTCTCCTGCATCAGGACGACGATGTGCTCGACGTCCTCGATGGATCCCGTGCGGTGGTTCGCGGGCAGCGCGGCGGCGCGCTGGATGCTGTTGGACAGGGCGGTGAAGGCGGTGGTCGCGCCCGCGAGTTGCAGGAATCGGCGCCGGTTGACTTCGGGCATGGGTGAGTGCCTCTCATCCTGGTACGGACGGCCGGAACATGACGGATTGTGCGCGGTGCGAGTGTTCCAAGAGCACCAAACGTCAGGGAAGGGTCCGGTGGCGCCAATGTGAAAGTCGTCGGTACGCGAGGTGTGCCGCGACGGCCGCGTCTGCCGGCCGGTTGGTCGGGCGGGCGGGGGGAGAGGGGCCGTCGGCGGCAACTCAGCGGCAGGCAGTGCCACTTGGTTGCGGAAGGGCGAGGCGATGCTCGGTGAGCTCGTCGGGCCCGGCGGCGGCCGCAGAGCTGTCGCGTGCCCTCGCGATCAGGCGGTCAGGGCGTCGATCAGGGCCTTGGTCACGTCCTCGGTGGCAGCTGTGCCGCCGACGTCGCGGGGCAGGATGCCCGCGGCCGTCGTCGCCTCGATCGCCTGGTTGAGGCGGGCCGTCTGCTCCGGCAGGCCGCAGTACTCCAGCATCAGGGCCGTGCTGCCCACCTCGCCGATCGGGTCGGTGAGGCCCGGAAACAATCGATGCCCTGCATGAGCGCGGCCCATGCGTCCCAGCCCGGGCGGCGAGGCGTTTCACCGGTCGAAAGTCCCCCTGATCTCGCCTGACCGCACCTTCCTTACACTCACGGGATGAACAACTACACGTGCACCCACTGCGGCACCGTGGGTCTGGCGCCGGGCTTCATCGAGGACGGCGGCGAGCACTCGCGCGGGTACGCGCGCTGGATCGAGGGCGCGTTGGAGCGGGGGATCTTCGGGGGTGCCAAGCGGATGGGGCGGCCCCGCCGGCAGATAGAGGCGTACCGCTGCCCCAAGTGCGGACACCTCGAACTGTTCGCCGCCGCCGAGGTGTAGCGGGCATCGCTCGGTTCCTATGGACCCGCGTCCTCGCCCAGCCGTGAACTTCCGGTACTGCGCCGGTCGTCGACCTGAAGGTCAAGGTCCGGCCACATTGTTGCCAGACGCCTGAGCTCGTCCCCCGTCGACACCTCCACGGGACGCAACAGGGCGTCCGGCCCGAAGTGGACGAGTGTGCCGGTGGTGCCGTCGGCCTCGACAGGCTCCAGGTCGGTGACCGGGATGCCGCGCTCATAGCGTTGGGTCCAGGCACCGTTGAGACGGCGGTTGGTGTGGACGAGCCATTCACTCAGCGCGGCAACCACGGACATGCCCCGACGCGGATGGCCGTCCGGAAGCCGTTCCGCGTCCGGGGAGTCGAAGAACCGGAGATCCTTCGACGCCATGACGGGCTTCTTGACGGACCGACCGTGCTCGTCCGCCCGGGTATCGGTGCCCCGCCCGTCGTCCGCCACGGACAAGGACCCGTCCGGACAAAGGGTGACGAGGCAGCGTCCGCCGCCCCTGCTGGATGCTTCGTCGGCGGCGTACGCAAGCACCTCGAGGAGAAGATGCCACGCGCCGCCCGGCGCGAACTCCTCCGCAGCTTGTCGAATGGATGCCAGATGGTCCAGATCGACGGTGCTGGACCAGTCGTGCGTGGTGTTGACCCAGGGACCCCTAGAGACCTGCATCGGGCAAGTATCCAGGGTCCGGGGTGTCCGTGGATGTGGGGAGCGTCCGGGCGGTGCTCCTTGTCGCGCGTCGAGTCTCGTTGTCGCCAGGCGCCCGGGGGTTCGCCGTGGTGGCGGCGGAAGGCGGCTGCGAACGCGTAGGGCGAGCTGTAGCCGACGCTGCGGGCGATGGCCGGCATGCCGAGTTCGCCGGTGCGGAGGTGCTCGCGTGCGAGGGCCATGCGCCAGTCGGTCAGGTACTGCATGGGGGCTGGCCGAGTGCCGCCAGGAAGGTGCGTGCGAAGGCGGCTCTGGACAGGCCGCTGATCGCGGCGAGTTCGGGAACGGACCAGGGGTGGCCGACGTCCTCGCGCATCGCCTGGCGCGCCGCGCTCAGCCGGGGGCCGGCCGGGGCCCGATGCCAGCGAGGTGCGTTCGGGCTGCGGCGGAAGTCGCTGCGGATGGCGAGTACGAGGAGGACGTCGAGGAGCCGGTCGAGCACAGTGGGCCGGCCAGGTTCGGGGGGCAAGCTCGTGGGAGAGCAGGGCGATCACATCCCTGAGCGGGTCGCCGACGGCCACCTGCAGGGTCAGGACCTGCGGCAGCGCTTCGAGCAACCCGCTGGCTGCCCCCGTAGAGCGTCCGGCCGAGCGGGCCCGCGCCGGGCATGGGTCGCACGGGGAGTTCCTCGCCGCCTGCGCCCCTGGTCCCCCGTGGAGGCCGCGGCGGTTCTTGTTGCGCTGGATGGGCGACGGCGCTGCGGCCCGGCCACCGTCGTGGCGGGCGGCCGGGCGGGCTGGACTCGTCAAGCGGCGCGCCGCCCGCTCGCGATCGCGCCGGCCAGGTGTCGCGCACGACACCTCGGAGGTGCTTCCGAGACGCCCCGACCCCGACCAGTGCCCCCGTGACGTACGGCATGGAGGCGGGCTCACTTCGGGGCGTCGCGACTGCTGTCGAGCGGGGGCGCGAAGGCCCGAGCCCCGTTCACTCCGGCACCTGGCAGCCCGAACGCATCGGTGGGAGCGCCGTGGAGCGGGGGTCGATCTAGGCTGGAAGCAGCCGCTGGAAACCAGCCCTGACGGGCACGGCTGTCCGGACGGAGGCGTGGCGCGTGGAGATGGCCGACAAGCAGGACGCACCCACTGCCGTTGCCGTAGTGGACGCGGACGGCATGGTGAGCGGCTGGAGCGAGGGGGGCCGGCTGCTGCTGGGCTGGACGGCCGAGGACACCGTCGGCCGCCCTGTGACCGACCTGCTGGTCGGTCCCCCGCCACCCGGCTTCCCCGAGGGCTACGGCGCCGGCCCCGACACCACGGGGTTCATCTCCCTGCGCCACCGGGACGGTTCCACGGTGGACGCCGTGGTGGCGGCCCACCCGTTGGCCGGCCCTGGAGGGCGGCTGCTGGGTCACGCGGTGACCGTCCAGCGCTGGGGACGCCGCCCGGTGATCGCCGACCGGGCCTTCGAGCAGTGCCCGTTCGCTCTGGGCGTCTACGACCCCGATCTGCGGTTCCTGTGGATCAACGCCTCCTCCGGCCGGGTGATCGCGCACTCCGAGGAGCAGGTGCTCGGCAGGAAGTACCGCGAGGTGCTCCCCGAATTCGACCGCACGCTGTTTCCCGAAAGGGACGACAAGCCCTACACCGACGCGCTGGCCGAAGTGGCGAGGACGGGCGAGCCCACGCGTCTCATCACCGTCTTCCGCCCGCTCGGCAGCAACTACGCCAACGCCTGGGCCACCAGCATCTGGCCCGTCCGGGATGCCGAGGGCAGGGTCCGCGCGATCGCCAACTGGGGATTCGACATGAGCGCCGAGTACTGGGCTCGGCAACGCCTGCTCCTCCTCAACAAGGCCAGCGGCGGCATCGGCCGGACACTCGACGTGATCGGCACCGCCCATGAACTGGCCGGGATCCCGGTGCCGGGATTCGCCGACCTCGTCAGCGTGGATCTCTTCGACGAGGTGCTGCGCGGAGAGGAACCGCCCTCCGTGTCCGCCTTCGCCCCCGGCGAGGCCATCGCGCTCAGCCGTGCCGCCCAGCACGACGCGAAGGAGGACACCGACCGGACTCCCGGGCCCACGACGCCGGTCAGCCACACTCCCGGTTCCGTCGCCGCCCGCTGCATGACCACCGGCAGGTCCACGGTCGAGCTCGCCGCCGAGCCCGGCCAGGGCGGCGAGTGGGCCTTCGGGCCGGGGCTCGCCTCCGACCCGGCCCACTGGCCGCCGGGCAACCCGGTGATCGACGAGTCCCTTGCCGCGGACGGGCTGACCGGCCGGATCACCGTGCCGCTCCGGGCGCGCGGCGCACTGCTCGGCGTCGTCACCTTCTCCCGTCTCGACCGGCCCGAGGCCTTCACCGCCGACGACCTGATCCTCGCCGAAGAGCTGACCGCCAAGGCCGCCGTCGCCATCGACAACGCCCGCAGGTACTCGCGCGAGCGCACGACCGCGCTGACCCTGCAACGCAGCCTGCTGCCGCAGGGGCTGCCGAACCAGGAGGCGGTCGAGGTCGCAACCCGCTACCTGCCCGCCGGGACCGGCGCGGAAGTGGGCGGTGACTGGTTCGACGTCATTCCGCTGTCCGGGGCCCGGGTCGCCCTGGTCGTCGGCGACGTCGTCGGTCACGGGCTGCACGCCTCGGCCAGCATGGGCCGGCTGCGTACCGCGGTCCGCACCCTCGCCGACGTGGACCTGCCGCCGGACGAACTGCTGACCCACCTGGACGACCTTGTCCTTCATCTCGCCAGCGACCTCCAGCCCACCGGCCATTTCCAGCCGACCGGCGAGACCGGGGCAACCTGCCTGTACACCGTCTACGACCCCGTCTCCCGGCGCTTCACGCTGGCGAGCGCCGGTCATCCCCTGCCGTTGATCATCTCCCCGGACGGCACCGGGACCCCGGTACCCGCCCACCCGGGACCGCCGCTCGGCATCGGCGGGCTGCCTTTCGAAGCCACCGAGCTCGAGCTGCCCGAGGGCAGCCTGCTCGCCCTCTACACCGACGGACTGCTGGAAAGCCGCGAGCGCGACGTCGATTCGGGGGTCGTCGAACTGCGGCAGGTCCTGAACCACTCGGCCACCTCGCTGGAGGCCCTGTGTGACACGGTGATCGACGCCATGCTCCCTGATCGCCGCACAGACGACGCCGCCCTCCTGCTCGCTCGCACGCACGCGCTGGATCCCCACCACGTCGCCGACTGGGACGTCGAGCCCGACCCCGCGCAGGTGCCGCGCGCCAGGAAGTTCGCCGTCGACCAGGTGGACGCCTGGGGCCTGGAGGAGGCGTCATTCGTCACCGAGCTGGTCGTCAGCGAACTGGTCACCAACGCCATCCGATACGGCGAGCCGCCGATCAAACTGCGGCTGATTCGCGACACTTCCCTGATCTGCGAGGTCTCCGACGCCAGCAACACCGCCCCGCACCTGCGCCGGGCCCGCGCCTTCGACGAGGGCGGCCGGGGCCTGCTCCTCGTCGCCCAGCTCACCGAGGGGTGGGGCACCCGGCACACGACCAACGGCAAGACGATCTGGTGCGCGCAGAACCTCCCCCAGCCCTGAGGGCGCCGTAGCTCGCATCGGAGTCGGTGCTTCGCTCCAGCCAGTCCGAAGTGCAGATGAGGGCACCCGGCAGCCGCCTCACGAGTGATCCACCCGGCGGCGCGACCGCGCAGCCCCCGCCCGTGCTGAGCACGACGCGCGACAAGGCCCTGACCAGTTCTTTCGCAGAGACGCTTCCGCCTGGCAGAAGCCGTCTTGCGCGCCCACCGCAGCCGTCAGGACGCTGAGTGCAACCACGGCACGCGGGGCGACGGCGCCCCGCCGACAGGGACGGGAACCCCATGCCTCACATGACCGCCTTCGCCAGGAACCAGTGGTACGTCGCCGCCTACAGCCACGAGGTCGGGCGCGAGGAGTTGCTCGGCCGGACCATCCTCGGTGAACCGCTCGTGTTCTACCGGACGGAGGAGGACGGGACTCCGGTCGCGCTCGCCGACCGTTGTGTGCACCGCCGCTTCCCGCTGCACGAGAAGCCCAGCCGGCTGGACGGTGACAAACTCGTGTGCGGCTACCACGGGTTCACGTACGACACGACGGGTACCTGCGTGTACGTGCCCGGTCAGAAGCGCGTCCCGCGCACCGCCCGGGTCGCCTCCTACCCGGTGGTCGAGCTGGATTCCCTGGTGTGGGTGTGGATCGGCGACCCGGCCCTAGCCGATGCGCAGACCATCCCCCGGGCCCGGCACCTGGACGCGCCCGGCTGGGTCACCGTCCGCGGCATGGAGCCCATCGACGCCGACTACGGACTGCTCGTCGACAACCTCCTCGACCTCTCCCACGAGACGTATCTGCACGGCGGTTACATCGGCACCCCCGAGGTCGCCGAGACACCGATCACCACCGAGGTCGACGAGGGCGCGGGCATCGTGCGGGTGAGCCGGCACATGGACGACGCCGAGTGCCCGCCGTTCTACGCCAACTCCACCGGCATCCAGGGCCGGATCACACGCTGGCAGGACATCGAGTACCACGCGCCCTGTCTGTATCTGCTGCACAGCCGGATCGCGCCGGTGGGCGTGCTGCCCGAGGCCGACGGCAGCGACCCGAACGGCTTCCACACCGAGATCACCTACGCGATCACGCCGTCGACGGACGGCAAGGTGTACGACTTCTGGGCCGTCTCGCGCGACTGGGCGACGGAGAGCACAGAGGTCACCGAGTTCATGCGGAGCAACAACCACACCGTGGTCATGCAGGACGTGGTCGCGCTCAACCTGCTGCACAAGACGCTCGGCACGGAGCGGACCGGGTACCAGGAACTCAGCATCAACATCGACACCGGCGGCCTCGCCGCCCGCCGTATCCTCGCCCGGCTGGTCGAGGAGGGCGACAAGCCCGTGGAGAAGGTCCTGTGAGCAGCTCCACCGGCGAGATCTACCGCATCGACTGGCTGCCGGGCACCGACATCCTGCACGGCACCTGTCACTGCGGCGCCGAGCACAGCGCCCAGGATCCGATCGAGATGTGGGAGTGGATGCTCGGCCACCCCGAAGGACACCAGCCGCGAGGGCACGAGCCGCAAGGAAACAGCTCATGACCGTGTACGAAGCCGAACTCGTCGTCGACCGCCGGGAGTTCGCGGCCGACGGCGTACTCGCCCTCACCCTGCGCCATCCGCTCGGCGAGGACCTGCCGGCCTGGGAGCCGGGCGCCCATGTCGACGTCGTGCTCGGGCCGGAGCTGGAGCGGCAGTACTCGCTGTGCGGGGATCCCGCGGACCGTTCGGTGTGGCGGATCGCGGTGCTGCGGGAGCCTGACGGGCGCGGTGGATCCGCCCATGTGCACGAGCAGGTGGGGCAGGGCGACAAGGTGCGCGTGCGCGGGCCGCGCAACCACTTCCGGCTGGAGAGTGCGCCGCGCTACCGGTTCGTCGCGGGCGGCATCGGCATCACCCCGATCCTCCCGATGCTGGCGGCCGCGGAGGTCGCGGGCGCCGAGTGGACACTGCTGTACGGCGGCCGCACCCGCAACTCCATTGCGTTCACCGAGGAGTTGGGACGGTACGGGGACCGGGTCCGCGTCTGCCCGCAGGACGAGACCGGGCTCCTCGACCTCGGCTCGGTGCTCGACGACCTGCCCGAAGGCACGCTCGTGTACTGCTGTGGTCCCGGGCCGCTGCTGGATGCGGTCGAGGAGCGGTGCCCGGCCGAGCGGCTGCGGGTCGAGCGGTTCTCGCCCAAGGCCCAGGAGGACGGCGAGAACAGCGAGTTCGAGGTCGAGCTGGCGCAGAGCGGCCGTACCGTCACGGTCGCGCCGGACGTGTCCGTGCTGGATGCCGTCCGTGCGGCCGGCGTGGAGGTGCTGTTCTCCTGTACGGAGGGCACCTGCGGCACCTGCGAGACCGACATCCTCGACGGCACCCCGGACCACCGGGACTCGGTGCTCAGCGCCGAGGAACAGCAGAGCGGGGAGACGATGATGATCTGTGTGTCCCGCTGCCGTGGGAAGAAGCTCGTGCTGGACCTGTGACTCCGAGGCCGGCCCGCTCCTGGTCGACGATGGCGCCCCCTGACGCAGCACCCGTCAGGGGGCTCAGCTGCGTACGGGCGAGCCGGAAAAAGTGTCAACAATGTTGTCGGCGAACCCATTGACCGCACCCGTTGCGGCTTCTACCTTCCCGCTCAGCAAGTCCGCGCACTACTGTGCGCCTTGCGCACGACCTGTCGGAACACCGATGCACCGCGAACTGCACCGTTCTCTGTACAGGAGGAGCCATGCGCCGTCTGTTCGCCGGTCTCACCGCCGGCGCCTTCCTGCTCGTCTCGACGGCCTGCGGTTCGTCCGGCGGGAGTTCGTCGAAAGCGGGTGAGTCGTCCGGGGGCATCACCACCGTCAAGGTGGGGCTCATCCCGATCGTCGATGTCGCACCCCTCTACCTCGGCGAGAAGAAGGGCTTCTACGAGAAGCAGGGCCTGAAGCTGTCGCCGACGCTCGCCGCGGGCGGAGCCGCCATCGTGCCGGGCGTGGCCTCCGGCCAGTACCAGTTCGGCTTCTCCAACGTGTTCTCGCTCATGGTCGCCCAGTCCAACAACGTGCCCGTGAAGGCGATCTCCAACGGAGTCGCCTCAACCGGCTCACAGGGGCAGGACTTCGGGGCGGCCCTGGTGAAGAAGGACAGCTCCGTCAAGACCGCGAAGGACCTCGAGGGCAAGAAGGTCGCCGTCAACACCCTCAAGAACATCGTCGAGTTGTCCATGCGCGCATCAGTGAAGAAGGCGGGTGGCGACCCCGACAAGGTGAGCTACGTCGAGATCCCCTTCGACCAGATGCCCGCGGCGCTCGACAAGGGCCAGGTGGACGCCGCCATGGCCGTCGAGCCCGCGCTCACCACCATCAAGGACCAGGGCGGCCGCGAGATCGCCTCGCCGCTGGTCGACGTGGCCCCCGACCTCACCGTCGCGATGTACTTCACGTCGACGCGGTACGCGCAGCAGAACCCGGACGTGGTGAAGAAGTTCCGGACGGCCACCGCCGAGTCCCTCGCCTACGCGAACGCCCACCCGGACGAGGTCCGCCAGATCGTCACCACGTACACCAAGGTCCCCGCCTCGGTGCTGGCCAAGGTGACCCTGCCCAAGTGGCCGGCCGAGGCGAACCGTGCCTCGATCGAGGCGCAGGAGAAACTGGGCCAGGAGTTCGGCTTCTTCAAGAAGACTCCCGACCTGGACACGCTGCTGCCATGAGGGGCGCGAACGCAGCACTCGGCGCGGCCGGGCTCACGGCCTTCCTCGCCCTGGGCGAGGCGGCGCCGCGGCTCGGCCTCGTCAAGGAGGCCTACTTCCCGCCCACCAGCCGTATCGCCTCCGCGCTGTGGGACGAGGTCACCGAGGGCGCGTTCTGGTCGGCGCTCGGCGACACCCTCACCGGCTGGGCGATCGGCCTCGCGATAGCGGTCGGCGCGGGCGTCGTCGTCGGCGTGGTCATCTCGATCGTGCCGTATCTGCGCGAGGCGACGGCCTCGACGATCGAGTTCCTGCGCCCGATCCCCTCGGTCGCCCTGATCCCCCTGGCGGTGCTGTTGTACGGCGCCGAACTCAAGTCGGTGCTGCTGCTCGTCGTGTACGCGTCCTTCTGGCAGGTGCTGATCCAGACCCTGTACGGCGTCCAGGACGTCGACCCGGTCGCCGAGGAGACGGCACGCTCGTACGGCCTGGGCACCTGGGCTCGGGTGCGCCATGTGCTGTGGCCGAGCGCGCTGCCGTACGTCATGACGGGCGTGCGGCTCGCCGCGGCGGTGGCGCTGATCCTCGCCGTCACCGCCGAACTCGTCATCGGCGCACCGGGGTTGGGCCGGCAGATCGCGGTCGCGCAGGCCTCGCAGGCGGTGCCCGACCTGTACGCGCTGATCGTGGTCGCCGGGCTGCTGGGACTGCTGATCAACGTCGGTGCGCGCACGGTGGAGCGGAGGGCGCTGGCCTGGCACCAGTCGGTGCGCGGGGAGGTGGCGGTGTGAGGCGCGCAGTCCTCCGGCTCTTCTTCGTGCTCGCCCTGCCCGTGGTGCTGGTGGCCGTCTGGTGGGCCGCGTCGGACGGCAGCACCGACCCGTTCTGGCCTCCCCTGCGCACGATCTTCCAGACCTTCCCGGACGTCTGGACCGCCGACCGGCTGCGCTCGGACGTCCTGCCGAGCATCGTGCGACTGGCAGCCGGTTGTGCCACGGCGGCCGTCGTCGGCATCGCACTCGGCACGGTCATCGGCTCCTACCGGCGGGTGCGGGCGGTCTGCGAGCCGGTCCTGGAGTTCCTGCGCGCGGTGCCACCCCCGGTCCTCATCCCCGTCATCATGCTGTTCGCGGGCATCGGCGACACGATGAAGATCGTGGTCATCGCCGGCGGCTGCGTCTGGCCGATCCTGCTCAACACGGTGGAGGGCGTGCGCGCGGTCGACCCGGTGATGCTGGAAACGGCCCGCTCCTACGGCATCACGGGCCTTGCCCGGCTGCGCAGCCTGGTCCTGCGCTCGGCGAGCCCGCAGATCTTCGCGGGCCTGCGCCAGGCGCTGTCCATCGGCATCATCCTGATGGTCATCAGCGAGATGTTCGCGGCCAGCAACGGCATCGGTTTCACCGTCGTCCAGTTCCAGCGCAGCTTCGCGATTCCCGACATGTGGACCGGGATCCTCGTCCTCGGCCTGCTCGGCTTCCTGCTGTCCGTGGTCTTCCAGGCCGTCGAGCGCAGAGTGCTCGCCTGGTACCACGGCCTGCGCGCATCCACCCGGCGGTCCTGACATCGTGAGAGGGCGATCCATGCTCGACGTACGCGGCCTCAAGAAGGTCTACGAGGGGTCCGGCCGCCGCGTCGAGGCGGTCCGCGACCTCACCTTCACGGTGGAGGCCGGCGAACTTGTCTGTCTCGTCGGCCCGTCGGGCTGCGGCAAGACGACACTGCTGAAGTGCGTGGGAGGTCTGCTCACCCCCACCGCGGGCCAGGTACTGCTCGCGGACAAGCCGGTGAGCGGGCCGCCTCCCGGGATGGCGTTCGTCTTCCAGGAGTACGGGCGCAGTCTCTTCCCCTGGATGCGGGTGGCCGAAAACATCGAACTTCCCCTGAAACAGAAGAACTTGAGCAAGGCGCGGCGCAAGGAGCTGGTCGCGGACGCACTGGAGTCGGTCGGGCTGGCGGACGCCGCGGGAGCGTACCCGTGGCAGCTGTCCGGCGGTATGCAGCAGCGCGTCGCCATCGCCCGGGCCCTCGCCTATGAGCCCGACGTACTGCTGATGGACGAACCGTTCGCAGCGGTCGACGCGCAGACCCGCGCCGATCTGGAGGACCTGGTACGACGGCTGTGGCGGGAGCGCGGGATGACGATCCTGTTCGTCACCCATGACATCGACGAGGCGGTCTACCTCGGCGAACGGGTGGTCGTTCTCTCCGCCTCCCCCACCGTCGTACAGGAACAGCTGAAGGTCGATCTGCCCGACGAGCGGGACCAGTTGCACACCCGGGTGGCCCCGCGCTTCGCCGAGCTGCGGACCCATGTGTACGAGCAGATCCAGACGGCGAAGCGCGGAACCCCGCAGGACGCGGTCACGAAGCCGGATACGCCTCCACCTCGCTGAACTGCCCTGCGGGCCAGCCGGTGTTGGCGCTGACGGTCAGCCGCAGATGGCGCAGGTTGGTGCCGGCCGGCAGGGAGACGGTGGCCGTGTTGCCGGTCGCCGGGTCGAAGCGGTAGCCGGTGGAGCCGACGACGGTCGAGTAGGTCGAGCCGTCGGTGCTGCCGAGCACGGTGATGGTCTGGGTACGGGCGCCCCAGGCGGACGACGGCGGCAGCTTCAGCACCAGCCTGCGCACGGCCTGCACCGAGCCGAGGTCGACCGTCCAGGACTGCGGGAAGGCGTTGTTGGTCGACTCCCAGTAGCTGTTCGCGTCGCCGTCGACCGCCTTGCCCGGCGTGTAGACGTCCTGCGAGCCGGTCGCGGTGGCCGGGCGGCCCTTGGCGAGGTTGCGGTTCGGGTCGGGGTCGGGGTTGCCCTGACCGGGCTGCGGCCAGGTCGAGCAGTCGGCCCAGGTGCTGCTCCAGCCGGTGTTGCCGCCGCCGTCGTCGAGGGTGAAGGTCCCGGAGCCGGACGGGTAGGGGCAGTTGTAGATGCCGGCCGCGCCGACCCCGGTGGCCTGGACGTTGCTGAACTTCGCCGAGCCCTGCGTCTCCGCCTGGACGACGACCGTGCCGGTGTTCTTCACGGTCGCGCCGCTGACGGTGACATTGCTGGTCGGGTAGCCGTGCCCGCCCCCGGAGACGAACTCGAAGGCGCTGTAAGGGCTGTCCGTGACGGTCGTGTTGGTGATGTTCACGGTGGCGTTGACGGCGCTGTCGTACGAGTCGACGCGCAGCGCGCCCATCGGATGGTTCCAGTTGGGGTTCATCGCGCCGGTGCGCACGAGCGTGTTGCCGTCGACGGTGATGGTGCCGGCCAGTGGCGAGAACGGGTCGAGGAACTTCTGGTTGGAGATCGCGATGCCGCTGCCGAGGGCGTTGGTGTCGGCGACCAGGTTGTTCTTCACCGCGATGTCGGTGCCGCCGTAGATCGCGATGCCGTTGGCGAGGTTCGGCTGCGAGATGGTGTTGTTCTCGAAGCTGCTGTCCGTGTCGGGCGCGTACAGCGACCACATGGCGAGCGAGTCGTCGCCCTGGTTGCGCAGGAAGTTGTTGCGGACGCGGACACCGCGCGCGTTGCCGTTGAGGTTGAGTCCGTCGGCGGTGGTGTCGAGGATGCGGTTGTTCTCGACGACCAGGTTGTCGTTGTTGCCCATCAGCCAGAGGCCGACCTTGAGGTGCTGGATCCACATGCCGGACACCGAACTGTTCGGCCCCAGCGAGCCGTTGACGAAGTTGTCCGGGTTGGAGTCGACGCGCTCGGTGACCTCGCCGATCACCGCGAAGTCCTTGATGTGCACGCCGCCGGAGGAACTCGACTGGTCGATGAAGCGTGAGGTGTGCACGACGGAGTACCAACTGCCGGCGCCCTGCAGGGTGACGTTCTGGACGCCGCTGAGCGAGGACGTCAGCTTGTAGTCGCCCGGCGGGATCCACACCACTCCCCCTTGCGCGGCGGAGATCGCCTCCCGAAAGGCCTGGGTGGAGTCGCCGTTGCCGCTGGGGTCGGCGCCCTTGGAGGTGACCGAGACGGAACCGGCGGGCTGGGTGGCTGCGGCGTCGACCTGCTCGAAGTCGGCCACGTCGACGGTGACCTGGGTGCCGGTCGACTGGAAGGCGATCTTGTCACCGGGCTGGACGCTTTGACCGAGCAGCAGCCGGGCGTCGTCGAAGAAGTGGTGCGTCTTGGCGCCCGGGATCCAACCGGTGTCGATGTACGAGTACTTGGACGTGACCGCGAGCGTCTTGGCGATCTTCTGGCCGTTGACGTACACGTCGAGGGTGCCGGACTGGCCGTCGGGGACGCTGTAGGCGACGTTCACGGCGTTGGCCGCACGCGGCACGGTGAACTCGACGCGCTGGCCCGAAGTAAGACGTACGGCCTGGCGGCCCGAGGCCTCGGAGGCGAGGGTGCCCTGGGTGTAGTCGGGGCCGATCCTGGTGCCGGTGGTCGAGGCCGACTCGGCCTCGACCGAGGTGAAGGGCAGAGTGGCGCCGGAGGCGGCGTGCGCGGCGGGGGCCGTGGCCGTGAGCAGACCGGCGGACAGGGCAACGACCATCGCTGCTGGCATGCCCCTGAAGGTTCTGTGCATGTGCTGATCCCTTCGTGGTGGGGGTGCGGGGATAGCGGGGAGGGTGCGGTGCAGGCTCAGACGCGCAGCCAGACCGCGGTGTCCCTCGGCAGTCGTCCCTCGACATCCAAGGGCCCGCTGGCGAGGAGGAGTTGAGTGTGGGCGGGAAGGTCGACGGGGGTGTCGGCGAGGTTCACCAGGCACCGGACGCCGGCCCGGCTCAAGGCGAGCACGCCCTCGGGTGCGGTCAGCCAGCTGAGCGGCCCGTCGCCGAACACGGGGCGCAGCCCGATGGCCGTGCGGTAGAGGGCGAGCATCGAGCCGGCGTCCGCGGCCTGGCGGTCGACGGCATACGACGCCCAGCCGGCCGGCTGCGGCAGCCAGGGCTCCTCACGGCTGCCGAATCCCGCATACGGCGCCCCGGCCACCCATGGCAGCGGGACCCGGCAGCCGTCGCGTCCCGGGTCGGTGCCGTTCGACCGGAAGTGCATCGGGTCCTGGATGCGGCCGAGGGGGATGTCGGCCTCGGGCAGGCCCAGCTCCTCGCCCTGGTACAGGTAGACGGCGCCGGGCAGGGCGAGTGACAGCAGGGCGGCCGCGCGGGCGCGCCGGGTACCGAGGGCGAGGTCGGCCGGGGTGCCGAAGGCCTTGGCGGCGAAGTCGAAGCCGGTGTCCGTGCGGCCGTAGCGCGTGACCGTGCGGGTGACGTCGTGGTTGCACAGCACCCAGGTGGCGGGGGCGCCCACGGGTGCGTGCTCGGCGAGGGTCTCGTCGATGGACGTACGCAGCCTGCGCGCGTCCCAGGGGCAGGTCATGAAGGCGAAGTTGAAGGCCGTGTGGAGTTCGTCGGGGCGCAGATAGCGGGCGAAGCGTTCGGTGTCGGGGAGCCAGACCTCGCCGACGAAGATGCCGTCGTACTCGTCGGCGACGGCGCGCCAGGAGCGGTAGATGTCGTGGAGTTCGTCCCGGTCGACGTAGGGGTGCGGGTCGCGGCCCTCGGTGAAGTCCGGCAGGTCGGGGTCCTTCGCGAGGAGGGCGGCCGAGTCGATGCGGACTCCGGCGACGCCCCGTTCGAACCAGAACCGCAGGATGTCCTCGTGTTCCTGGCGGACCGCCGGGTGTGCCCAGTTGAGGTCGGGCTGTTCGGGGGCGAAGAGGTGCAGGTACCAGTCGCCGTCGGGCAGTCGGGTCCAGGCGGGGCCGCCGAACTGGGAGGTCCAGTCGTTGGGCGGGAGTTCGCCGTGGACGCCGCGGCCGGCGCGGAAGTGGAACAGCTCTCGTTCGGGGCCGCCGAGGCGGGCGGCGTGGAACCAGGGGTGCCGGTCGGAGACGTGGTTCGGGACGATGTCGACGATCGTGCGGATGCCGAGTTCGCGGGCTTCGGCGATCAGCTTCTCCGCCTCCGCCAGGGTGCCGAAGGCCGGGTCGATCGCACGGTAGTCGGCGACGTCGTAGCCGCCGTCCTTCATCGGTGACAGGTACCAGGGGCTGAACCACAGGGCGTCCACGCCGAGTTCGGCGAGATAGGGCAGTCGGGCGCGGACGCCGGCGAGGTCACCGGTGCCGTCACCGTCGCCGTCGGCGAAACTGCGGACGTAGACCTGGTAGATGACGGCGGAGCGCCACCACTCCGTGGGGGCATGGCGGGGCTGTCCCACTGTGCTTGCCTTTCTGTCGGAGGGAGGGCGTCAGCCCTTGGTGCTGCCCGCGCTGATGCCGGCGATGATGTGCCGCTGGAAGAGCAGGAACAGGGCGACCATCGGGATGCTGGCGATCACCATCGCCGCGATGAGCACGGTCAGTTGGATGTTCTGCGACAGCTGGACGAGTGCCACGCTGATCGGCTGTCTGCCGGTGTCCGAGAAGACCATCAGCGGCCAGAGGAAGTCCTGCCACACGGCGACCAGCGCGAAGATCGACACGACCCCGAGCACCGGCCGCGACATGGGCAGCACGATCGACCACAGTGTGCGCAGCTTCCCGGCGCCGTCGATCTCGGCCGCTTCCAGGACGTCTCGCGGGAGCTGGTCGAAGAACCGCTTGAGCAGGTAGAGGTTGAAGGCGTTGGCGACGGCGGGCAGCCAGATGGCCAGGGGGTCGTTGAGCAGGCTGGTGTGGATCAGGGGGAGGTCGGCGACGGTCAGGTACTTCGGTACGACCAGCGCCTGGGCCGGGACCATGAGGGTGGCGAGGATGCCGCCGAGGATCAGCTTGCCGAAGGCGGGTCTGAGCCTGGACAGGGCGTAGGCGGCGGCCGTGCAGAAGACCAGCTGGAACAGCCAGGCGCCGGCCGCCTGGACCAGCGTGTTCCACAGGTGCTGCGGCAGCTGCATGAGGTCCCAGGCGTCGGTGTAGCCGCCGAGGCGCCAGTGCTCGGGGACGATCGTGGGCGGGGTCCGCGCCACCTCGTCCGGCGACTTCATCGCACCGGTCACCATCCAGTAGACGGGGAACAGGAAGGCCAGCACGAACAGGACGAGGACGACGGTGAACACCGTCCAGTAGACCGTCTTCCCACGCGGGCGGGCGAGCGCCGCCGGAGAGACGAGGGTGCGGGTGGCGCTCATGCGTCCTCCTCTCCGGAGCGGGTCAGGTGCAGGTATACGGCGGAGAAGGCGCCGAGCAGCACGAGGAGCATGACGCTGAGCGCGCAGGCGCCGCCGAAGTCGTTGTAGAGGAAGGCGTACTTGTAGATCAGGTAGAGGACGGTGACCGTGGCGTTCTCCGGGCCGCCTCCCGTGATCACGAACGGTTCGGTGAAGATCTGCATCGTCGCGATGATCTGCAGGAGCATCAGCATGAGGATGACGAAGCGGGTCTGGGGAATCGTCACGTGCCGTATGCGCTGGAGGAGGTTCGCGCCGTCCAGTTCGGCGGCCTCGTACAGCTCGCCGGGGATGGACTGGAGTGCGGCCAGGTAGATCAGGACGGTGCCACCCATGTTGGCCCAGGTGGCCACGACGACCAGGGAGATGAGGGCGGTGTCGGTGCCGTTGGACCAGTTCGATGTGGGCAGGTGCAGGAAGCGCAGTGTCTCGTTGGCGAGGCCGGCTCCGGGGTCGTAGAACCACTTCCACAGCAGTGCGCTGACCACCGGCGGGATCATCACCGGCAGATAGACGACGACCCTGAAGAACGCCTTCGCGTGGCGGAGTTCGTTGAGCACGAGGGCCATGACGAAGGGGATCGCGAAGCCGAGCAGCAGGGCGAGCAGGGTGAAGGTGAGTGTGTTGCGCCAGGCGGCGGTGAACTCGGGGTCGTGCCAGACACGGGTGAAGTTGGCGGTGCCGACCCACTCGGGCGGTGAGCCCGGCGTGTACTTCTGGAAGGCGATCACGACGGCGCGGATCGCCGGGTACCAGGAGAACAGGGCGAAGCAGACGAGGCCGCCGAGGAGGAAGGCGTAGGCGCGGGCCTGGTCGGCTAGGCGGCGCCGCCCCCGGCCCCCTGCCGGGGACGGCGCCTGGACCGGATGGACGGCGGCCGTCTGGACGGGTTGCCGCTCGGCCGTCTTCGTCATGTCGTCAGCCCCGCGCCAGGATGCCGTCGATCTTGCCGGAGGCGTCCTTGAGCAGCTGGTCGATGTCCGCGTCCTTCTTGGTGAGGACGGCGGAGACGGCGGAGTCGAGGACGGAGTAGATCTGCTGGGCGTCCGGCGGCTCGATCTTCAGCTGGAGGGTGTGGTTGCCGTCGAGGAAGGCCTGGTAGTTCTCCACGGGCACATTGGCGTTGGCCTTCTTTACCTGCTGGTCCTTGGCGTCGGCGGCGTCGGTGAACAGGCGCGGCTCGGGCAGGCCGACGGGGGCGTTCGCCTTCTTGGCGCGGGCGTAGTCGCCGAGGAAGCCCGTGCCGGGGGTGAGGAACATGTGGTCGAGCCACTTCAGGCCGGCGCGGATCTGGGCGGGCGTGTCGTGCTTGTTGAACATGTAGCCGTCGCCGCCGATGAGCGTGCCCTTGCCGCCGGGCATCGGGCCGAGGGCGAGGTCCTTGTAGTTGCCGCCCTTCTCCTTCACCAGGATCGGGATGTTGTCCGGGGCGGAGAGATACATGCCGAGCTTGCCCGAACCCATCATCTGCTGCACGTCGTTGATGACCAGGAGCTGCTTGCTGCCCATCGAGTCGTCGGCCCACCGCATGTCGTGCAGGTTCTGCAGCACGGCATGGCCCTCGGGTGTGTCGACGGTGGCCTGCTTGCCGTCGGCGCCGACGACGTCGCCGCCCTGGGAGTACAGCTCCGCGGTGAAGTGCCAACCGCCCTGGTTCTGGGCGCTGTAGTCGGCGTATCCGACGGTGCCGTTGCCGAGTGCGGCGATCTTCTTGGCGTCGGCGCGGACCTCGTCCCAGGTGGCCGGGGGCTTGTCGGGGTCGAGGCCGGCCTTCTGGAAGAGCTTGCGGTTGTAGATCAGGCCCATCGAGTAGCCGGTGCGCGGGATGCCGTAGATCTTCCCGGCGACGGTGTAGATGTCGCGCAGCTGCTTCTGGATGGTGTCGTAGCTCTTCAACTCCTTGATGTACGGCGTGAGATCGGCCGCCTGCCTGATGTCGACGACGTGCCTGGCGTCCGTGAAGTACGTGTAGAAGACGTCCTCCATCTGCCCGCCGGCGAGTTTGGCGTCGAAGGTCTTGGGGTCCTGGCAGGGGAACGCGTCGTGCGCGACGACGTCGATGTCCGGATGCTGCTTCTCGAAGGCGGCGGTGTCCTGCTCGAAGAACCCTCGGTCGACCTTGGCGCTCTTGGGCGGCTCGCAATTGACGGTGATACGGGTCTTTCCGCTCGCCGATCCGTCGTCGCCCGATCCGCAGGCGGAGGCGGCGAGGGCGAGAGAACAGGCGCTCAGCGCGACGAACGTACGGCGGAACCCGGTGCTTGTCATCGGTGGACCCCTCGTGGCAGGAGCGGTGGGCGCCGCACACTCAAGCACCGCCGACATCCGTCCGCAAGATGTCGCGCAGTATCTGTAATTATTCGACAGATCGATGGACCTCAGGGACGGGTTGCTTGCGCGGTCGAACCGCGGACCACCAGTTCGGGCTCGAAGAGCAGCTCTTCGGGCGCTACGGCACTGCCGTTGATCTGCGCATTCAGGAGCTCCACGGCTGCCCGCCCCATGGCCTCGATGGGCTGGCGGACGGTCGTCAGCGGGGGTTCGGTGCAGTTCATGAACGCGGAGTCGTCGTAGCCGACGACCGAGATCCGCGAGGGGACGCCGAGGCCCTTCCGCCGGGCGGCCCGGATCGCGCCGAGCGCCAGGGGGTCGCTGGCGCAGATGATGCCGGTGACGCCCCGGTCGATGAGACGGGAGGCGGCCGCGTGACCTCCCTCGATTGAGAACATGGCGCGGGCGACACGCTCGTCGGGCAGCTCCCCCATGCTCTGCGCCGCGGCCAGTTTGCGGGCCGACGGCATGTGGTCGGCCGGTCCCAGCACCAGCCCGATCCGCTCGTGCCCGAGCGAGGCCAGATGCCGCCAGGCCTGCTCCACCGCCACCGCGTCGTCGCAGGACACGCCCGGGAAGCCGAGGTCGTCGATGGACGCGTTGACCAGCACCACCGGGATGTTGCGCTCGGCGAGCCGGCGGTAGTGCTCGTGCGGGGCGTCGGCCTGGGCGTACAGGCCGCCGGCAAAGACGACGCCGGAGACCTGCTGTTGCAGCAGCAGCTCCACGTAGTCGGCCTCGGAGACGCCTCCCTTGGTCTGCGTGCACAGCACCGGGGTCAGGCCGAGCTGAGCGAGGGCCCCGCCGATCACCTCGGCGAACGCCGGGAAGATGGGGTTCTGCAGTTCGGGCAGGACGAGGCCCACGAGGCGGGCGCGCTCGCCGCGCAGCTGCGTGGGCCGCTCGTAGCCGAGGACGTCCAGGGCACTGAGCACCGCCTGCCGGGTGACCTCCGAGACCCCGGGCTTGCCGTTCAGCACCCGGCTGACCGTGGCCTCGCTGACCCCGACCTTCTTCGCCACCTCAGCAAGTCGTCGCGTCATGCACGCAAGAATAGCGCAAGAAATGCAAACGACTTGCGTAATGGCGAACGTGGGCTCTCAGTGGGCTGCCCAGAGCCCCCGGACGTGGCCGAGGTGCCGCGTCATCACCTCGCGCACGGCCTCGGTGTCCCGCGCGAGCAGCGCGTCGAGGAGTTCGAGGTGTTCCTCGGCCGAGGCCTTCAGCCGTCCGGTCTCGACCAGGGCTGTCAGTCCGTACAGCCGTGAACGCTGCCGCAGGTCCCGTACGACTTCCACGAGATGGTCGTTGCCGGCCAGGGCGAGCAGAGCGAGGTGGAAGTGCAGGTCCGCCTCGACGTAGTCGGTGAGGTTGCCTCGCGTGGCCGAGGTGACGATCTCCATGGCGAGCGGGCGCAGCGCCTTCAGGTCGTCGAGGCCGGCGGTGGTCGCGAGGCCGACGGTCGTCGGGATCTCGATCAGGGACCGGATGTGGGTGTACTCGTCGAGCTGCTTCTCTGAGACCTCGGTGACCCGGAACCCCTTGTTCGGGACGATCTCGACCATGCCCTCCTTCACCAGCTCGAGCATCGCCTCGCGCACCGGGGTCGCGGAGACGCCCAGGCGGGGGGCGAGGGCCGGCGCCGAGTACACCTGGCCGGGGCGCAGTTCACCGGAGATCAGTGCGGCCCGCAGCACGTCCACTACCTTCTCCCGGAAGTTGGGCTTCCTGCCGCCGAGCGAGGGGATGGCGGGGCGGTGCTGCTGGGCCATGGTGATCGTCCTCCTTGGGTTACCGGACATTATCGGGCCGCTACAACACGAAACCCGCGGGGAACGGGTCCTCCGGGTCGAGCAGGTACTGGGCGGTTCCGGTGATCCAGGCACGCCCGGTGAAGCTGGGCAGGACGGCGGGGCAGCCCGCTACCTCCGTGGTGCCGAGGAGGCGGCCGGTGAAGCGGGTGCCGATGAAGGACTCGTTGACGAATTCGGTGTGCAGGGGGAGTTCGCCGCGCGCATGCAGCTGCGCCATGCGCGCGCTGGTTCCGGTGCCGCACGGCGAGCGGTCGAACCAGCCGGGATGGATCGCCATCGCGTGCCGGGAGTGGCGGGCGTCGGAGCCGGGCGCGTAGAGGTGGACGTGGTGGCAGCCGCGGATGGACGGGTCCTCGGGGTGGACGGGCTCGTCCTCGGCGTTGATGGCGTCCATCAACGACAGCCCCGCCGCGAGGATTTCATCCTTGCGAGTGCGGTCGAAGGGGAGGCCGAACTGGTCCAGGGGGAGGATGGCGTAGAAGTTTCCGCCGTATGCCATGTCATATGTCACTGACCGCCCGTCAGCCAGCGTCGCCTTCCGGTCGAGCCCCACCGCGAACGACGGCACGTTCCTCAGCGTCACCGACCTGGCCGCGCCGCCCTCCACCGCCACCTCCGCGACCACGACTCCGGCCGGGGTGTCGAGGCGGATGGTGGTGACCGGTTCGACGACCTCGACCATGCCGGTCTCGACGAGCACGGTCGCGACGCCGATCGTGCCGTGCCCGCACATCGGCAGATAGCCGGACACCTCGATGTAGACGACACCCCAGTCGCAGTCGGCCCGGGCCGGCGGCTGCAGGATCGCGCCGCTCATCGCCGAGTGCCCGCGCGGCTCGTTCATCAGCAACTGCTTGATGTCGTCGCGGTGTTCGCGGAAGTACAGCCGCCGCTCGTTCATCGTCGCGCCGGGGATGGTCCCGATCCCGCCGGTGATCACACGGGTCGGCATGCCCTCGGTGTGCGAGTCGACGGCGTGCAGGACGAGTCTGCTGCGCATGACCGGTCTCCTTGTGGGTTACGCCAGTCCGGCGGCGACGGCCTTCTCGGTGGCCGCCCGGACGGCCGCCTCCTGTTCGGGCAGCAGCGGCATACGGGGCGGCCGGACCGGCCCCCCGTGTCGCCCGACGATGTCCATGGACAGCTTGATCGCCTGCACGAACTCGACCTGGGAGTCCCAGCGCAGCAGCGGATGCAGCTGACGATAGAGGTGATCGGCGGTCGTCAGGTCGCCGTCGACGGCCGCGTGGTAGAGCTCCACGCTCGCGGCGGGCAGGGCGTTCGGGTAACCGGCCACCCAGCCCTTCGCACCCGCGATCGCCAGCTCCAGCAGGACGTCGTCGGCACCGATCAACAGGTCGAGTTCCGGGGCGAGTTCGGCGATCCGGTAGGCGCGGCGGACGTCCCCAGAGAACTCCTTGACGGCGTGGATGTACCCCTCCCCGTGCAGCTTCGCGAGGAGTTCCGGCACGAGGTCGACCTTGGTGTCGATCGGGTTGTTGTACGCCACCACCGGCACGCCCGCCTTCGCGACCTCCGCGTAGTGGGCGAGTACCGAACGCTCGTCGGCGCGGTAGGCGTTGGGTGGCAGCAGCATCACCGCCTGGCAGCCGGCGTCGCGGGCCTGCTCGGCCCAGCGGCGGGACTCCGCGGACCCGTACGCGGCGACGCCGGGCATGACGCGCTGCCCGCCGACAGCGGCGACGGCCGTCTCGACGACCTTCGCGCGTTCCTCGAGGGTGAGCACCTGGTACTCCCCCAGCGAGCCGTTGGGGACGACGCCGTCGCAGCCGTTCTCGACGAGCCAGGCGCAGTGCTCGGCGTACTTGTCGTGGTTCACCGTGAGGTCGTCGTTCAGCGGCAGCGCGGTGGCGACGAGCACTCCGCGCCAGGGACGGTGGTCGGTCATGAGGATCCTCTCTCCGTGGGGTGCGTGTCCTCGCGGGCGAGGACACCGAGCGGTACGGGACGCGCGAACGGCCGTCTGGAAGCGGTGAGTTGGCATCCGGCCAGCCCGGCGACCGCGGGCGCGCACACCCGGCCCTGGCACCAGCCCATGCCGGCCCGGGTCAGCAGCTTCACCGTGCGGACGTCGCCGGCGCCGAGCTCCGCGACGGCCTCGCGGATCGCGGAGCCGGTGACCTCCTCGCAGCGGCACACGACGGTGTCGTCGGTGATCAGCTCGCTCCAGTGGGCGGGCGGCGCGTACACGGCGTCGAGCGCCGCAGCGAACTCCCGCAGCTTGGTACGGGACTTGGCGGCCGCGGCCCACTCGTGCGGGTCCGGTGCACGGCCCGCCAGGCGGGCCGCAGCCGAGCGTCCGGCGATGTGGCCCTCGGCCAGGGCGAGGGCCGAACCACCGATGCCGGTGGTCTCGCCTGCGGCCCAGACGCCGGGGACGTCGGTGCGCTGCTCGCCGTCGACCTGCACGTTCATGCCGTCGAGGCGGCAGCCGAGGGTCTCGGCGAGGTCGGTGTGCGGGAGCATGCCGTGGCCGACGGCGAGAGTGTCGCAAGGGATGCGACGCGCGGTGCCGGGCCGGACCCGCCCTTCGCCGTCGAGCGCGGCAACGGTCACCGCCTCCAGCCGCTCGGTG
Organism: Streptomyces sp. TLI_185; assembly: GCF_003814765.1. NCBI lineage: Bacteria > Bacillati > Actinomycetota > Actinomycetes > Kitasatosporales > Streptomycetaceae > Streptomyces > Streptomyces sp. TLI_185. Next base: position 8,573,707 of record NZ_RKRB01000001.1, on the reverse strand, counting down.
CCGTGCGCCTCGACGACGGTGTGCCGGGTGAGGGTGCGCACCCGGTGCCGGAGCAACTGGGCCGCGTATCCGGCCCCTTCGGCGAGCTTGCCCGGTTGCGCCGCGAGCGCCCGGGACCGTCGTACGAACGCCTTGGGGTCGGCGGACTCGACGAGCGCGGCGATTTCCACTCCCGCCGCGGCGAGGCCGGTCGCGACCGGCAGCAGCAGCGGTCCGGTGCCGGCGACCACGGCGGTGCGTCCGGGCGCTGCGAGGTTTCCCTTGAGCATGGCCTGGGCGCCGCCCGCGGTGAGGACGCCGGGGAGGGTCCAGCCGGGGAAGGGCAGCACCTTCTCGTAGCCGCCGGTGGCGAGGACCACGGCGTCGGCGTGTACGGCAGCCGGGTCCTCCTGCTCGGGGCCGAGCAGGGCGTGCACGGTGAAGCGGTCTGCGTGCCGTTCGACGAACCAGATGTGATGGTCCGTCAAATGTGTTACCGCACCTGCCTTTACGTGTGTGTGGAGCCCGTCCCGCAGTCGCTCCCAGGTCCGCCAGTCGTGATGCAGCGCCTGGGGGCGCTGCACGCGCAGTTCGGCGGCGGGCTGCCGGTAGAACTGGCCGCCCGGTTGTGCGGCCGCGTCGAGGAGCGTGACCCGCACGCCGTGTGCCGCGGCGGCCACGGTCGCGGCCAGGCCCGCCGGGCCCGCGCCGATGACGGCGAGGTGGGGTCGGTCAGTCGTCATGACCGGTCCCCTCCTGAGTGCGGATCGCGTCGCCCGGCTGCAGGCAGACCAGGCAAGCCCGTTGGTTGGGACGGTCGTTGACGGTCACCAGGCAGTCGAAGCAGACGCCGATCCCGCAGAAGACGCCGCGCGGGCGGCCCCCGTCACGGGTGGTGCGCCAGGAGGTGACACCTGCTGCCCAGAGCGCGGCGGCGATCGTCTGGCCGGGCAGCGCGTCGATCTCGCGGCCGTCCAGCGTGACCGTGAAGGCCGGGCGCGGGTGGGCTTGTGCCAGGTCCAGCGGAGAGCTCACGGGGTCTCCTCGGGGAAGCGGTCGGGGCGGAACGGGGCGAGGTCCAGGTCGGGTGTCTTCGCGGTCAGGGTCTGTGCGATCAGGTGCCCGGTGCCGGTTGCGAGGCCGATGCCCGCACCCTCGTGCCCGCAGGCGTGGAAGAGGCCGGGGACACGAGGATCGGGGCCGATGGCGGGCAGGTGGTCGGGCATGTACGGGCGGAAGCCGGCGTAGGAGCGGATGGCGCGGACCTCGGCCAGGAACGGGAACAGCCGGGTCGCGCCCGCCGCGAGGGCCCGCAGGGCCGGCAGCGAGAACGACCGGTCGAAGCCGACCCGTTCCCGGCTCGCGCCGATCAGGATCGGTCCCGCGGCCGTGCCCTCCACGACCGGCGAGGTCTGCAGCGCGGCCGAGTCGCTGGCCACGTCGGCCACGTAGTCGGCGGCGTACACCTTGTGGTGGACCCTGCGGGGCAGCGGTTCGGTGACGAGGACGAAGCCGCGCCGCGGGAGGACGGGCAGGGAGGTACCCGCGAGGGCGGCGAGTTCGGCGCCCCAGGTACCGGCCGCGTTGACCACGGCCGGAGTGCGGATATCGCCCTTGTTCGTGCGAACTCCCCACACCTGCCCGTCAGTTGTCCGCAGAACACCCGTCACCGTCCGGCCGGTGAGCAGGCGCGCGCCGGACGCCCGGACGAGGTGGGCGGCGGCCAGGGCGGGCATGACCTGGGAGTCCTGCGGGTAGTGGACGGCGCCGGGCAGGCCGGGGGCGAGATGGGGTTCGAGTTCGTACAGCTCGGTGGCCGCGACTGTCGTGGCGGTCACTCCGGCGGCTCGCTGCCCCGCGGCGAAGTCCTCCAACGCGACGAGACCGCCGGGGGAGGTGGCCACCACCACGCCGCCCTTGGCCTCGTACTCGATGGCCTCCCCGAACTCCTGCGCCAGCTCGGACCACAGTCGGTTGGAGAGAAGCGCAAGGTCGAGCTCCGGGCCGGGCTCCTTGTCGGAGACGAGGAGGTTGCCCTCCCCCGCGCCGGTGGTGCCGCCGGCCACGGGGCCACGGTCCACGACGACGACGTCCAGGCCTGCGCGGGAGGCGTAGAGGGCGCAGGCGGCGCCTGTCATGCCGGCTCCGACAATCACGACATCGCAGGTCAGTGGCTGACTCACATCAGTACTATGTCACATACCACTGATTCTGAACATGGCGTGCACACGGCTGACCGTAATCAACCTCGCGCCGCCGCTGACGCGGACATCACCAGCAGAGATCAGGCGGCCTGGGAGCGCCGCCGCGTCACCAACGCGACGGCTGCGCCGATCCCCGCGGCCAACAGCCCGAGCCCGCCGAAGACCAGCGGCACCAGCCACAGCGAGACGAACCCGTTGATCCGCGCGTCCTGTGGGGGAGTCTCGTCCGGGCCTCCGGCGCGCGCCTGCTCACCAGGTGGCTCGCTCGCCGAGCGCCCGCTGGGGTGCGGTCAAACCCGGCTCCCGGTCGCCGTGTCCGCCGACAGCCGCTGCGCGACGTAGATCGGAATCGCCGAGAGCAGGACGAGCACGGCCGCCACCACGTTCACCACAGGTGCCTGCTGCGGGCGTGTCATGTTGTTGAAGATCCAGATGGGGAGCGTCTCGATGCCGGGCCCGGCGGTGAAGGTCGTCACCACGATCTCGTCGAAGGAGAGCGCGAAGGCGAGCAGCCCGCCCGCGAACAGTGCCGAGCGCACCAGCGGGAAGGTGACGTCGGCGAAGGCGCGGAAGGTGTTCGCACCGAGGTCCATGGCCGCCTCCTCGTACGACCCGGCGGTGCGTCGCAGCCTGGCCACGACGTTGTTGAAGACGACGACGATGCAGAAGGTGGCGTGTCCGACGACCACCGTGAACAGACCGAGGCCGAGGCCGAGCGGCGCAAGTACCGTGCCGAAGGCCGAGTTGAGGGCGATGCCCGTGACGATGCCGGGCAGGGCGATCGGCAGGACGACCACGAAGGAGATGGCGTCGCGGCCGAAGAACCGGTGCCGGGCCACGGCGAAGGCGATCAGGGTGCCGAGGACCAGGGCGATGGCCGTGGCACCGAGGCCCGCCTTGACGGAGACCCAAAGGGCTTCCCGCGCACCGGAGTTCTGCCAGGCGACGGACCACCAGTGCAGGGTGAGGCCGGGCGGCGGCCAGCTCGCGCTGCGGTCGGGGTTGAGGGAGTTGACGAGGACGAGCAGCAGCGGGATGTAGATGAGCGCGAAGCCGATGCCGGCGGCGGTGCGCAGGGCGATGCGCGCGGAGCGGGTCAGTGGCATGTGACATAGCACCCGTTTCCAGTGGAATGTGACATAGCACAGGCCTTTCAGAGGCTGCTCAGCGCACCCGTGCGCCGCATCGCCAGCAGATACCCCACGATGACGACGACCGGCACAGTGCCGAGCGCCGCAGCCATCGGCAGGTTGAGTTCGATGTTGGAGTAGACGACGTTGCCGATCAGCTGGGTCTTGCCGCCGACGATCTGCACGGTGATGTAGTCCCCGAGGCTCAGCGAGAAGGTGAAGATCGACCCGGCGGCGACGGACGGCAGCACCATCGGCAGCACCACCGACCGGAAGGTCCGCCAGCCCCTCGCGCCCAAGTCGGCCGACGCGTCGAGCAGGTTGGCGGGCAGCTGCTCCAGCGCCGTGTGGATCGGCAGGATCATGTACGGCAGCCACAGGTACGTCAGGGTCAGGACGGTGGCCGGCAGGCCGAACCCCGGCCCGCTCAGCCCGAACGGCTTCAGCATCCAGTCGGCGAGGCCGCCCTCGGACAGGATCAGCCGCCAGGCGTACACCTTGACCAGGTAACTCGCCCACAGCGGTGTGAGGATGGCGACAACGAGCAGCGGACGCCACCTGGGCGTGGCGACCCGGGCGGTGTAGAAGGCCACCGGGAAGGCGATCACCACACACAGGGCGGTGACCGCGAGGGCCACGCCGATGCTGCGGAAGACGACCTGGCGGTAGACGGGCGTGGTGAACAGCTCGTGGAAGTTGTCGGTCGACCAGACCTTCACCACCTCGGAGGTGAAGGAGTTCGTCGTCCAGAACGCGGAGGCGAACAGCACGGCGAGCGAGCCGAGATAGAGCACGGCCAGCCACAGCAGTGGCGCTGTCAGCAGCAGGGTCAGCCGGAGGCGGGGGCGGCGGTGCAGCGCCCCCGCTGTCCGGGTCAGTACGGCCACGCCTCAGCCCTTGATCTCGGTCCAGGCCTGGACCCACTTGGCGTACGGCACGCACTTGACGTCGGTCCGCCCGTCGAGGCACTGCTCGATGGGCGTGTTCCAGAAGGCGATGTTCTTCCAGTAGCTCTCGTCGGCGGCGTGGTAGGTCGTGCAGAAGTTCTTGTCGCTGGTCAGCTCGCACGCCTTGGAGTTGGCGGGGGCCTCGCCGAAGTACTCGGCGACCTGGGCGTTGACCTTCGGGGAGACGATCCAGTCCAGCCATTTGTAGGCGCAGTTGGGGTGCTTGGCCTTGGCCGAGACCATCCAGGTGTCGGACCAGCCGGTCGAACCCTCCTTGGGTACGAAGGCCTTGACCTTGGCGCCCTCGCCGGCGGCGAGGTTGGCGATGACCTGCCAGGTGGTACCGACCACGGAGTCCCCGCTCTTGAAGGCGGAGATCTCCTTCAGATAATCGCTCCAGTACTCGCCTATGTTCGCGTTCTGCTTCTTCAGCAGCGCGACGGCGGCGTCGAACTGCTTCTGGTCGAGCGCGTACGGGTCCTTGATCTTCAACTCGGGCTTGGTGGCCTTGAGATACAGCGCCGCGTCGGCAATGTAGATCGGCGAGTCGTACGCGGTGACGTGGCCCTTGTACTTCGAGGCGTCGTCGAACACGGCAGCCCACGAGGTCGGAGCCGGGGTGACCTTCTGCGTGTTGTACATCAGCAGGTTGGCGCCGCGGCCGTGCGGGATGCCGTACATCTGGCCCTTGACCGAGTTCCAGCTGCCGTTCTTCAGGCCGCTGAAGATGTCCTTGTAGTTCGGGACGAGCTTGGTGTTGACGGGGGCTGCGTCGCCGGAGGCGATCAGACGCAGGGAGGCGTCGCCGGAGGCGGAGACGGCGTCGTACTCGCCGGTCTTCATCAGTTTGACCATCTCGTCGGAGCTGGCGGCGACCTTGGAGTTGACCTGGCAGCCGGTCTGTTTCTCGAAGGGGGTCACCCAGTCGACCTTCGGGTCGTTGGAGCCGTCCTCGACATAGCCGGCCCAGGCGATCAGGTTGACCTTGCCCTCGGACTTGCCGAGCTTGGTGGGTGCCTTGAGGTCCGGGGGGTTGAGGCCGGTGGCCGAGGAGCCGCCGCCGTTGCCGGAGGATCCGCAGGCGGTTGCGGCGAGGAGCAGCGCGGCGGCGCAAGCTGCGGCCTGGAGGGTTCGGGTGGGGCGCACGACGTTTCTCCCTACGGGACAAAGGGCTTCAGCGGGCGTCGGGGACCTGGACGGTGTGGCGGTGGTGCCATTGCAGACGCACCCGGGTGCCGCGGTAGGCGGCGACGTCCTCGGCGGAGGTCTCCAGGTTCTGCTGGACTGCGGTGAGGCGGCCGCCGGCGTCGAGGTCGACCAGGAAGCGGGTGGCGTCGCCGAGGTAGACGACCTCGGCGACGGTGCCGGTGGCGGTGGCGTGGTCCGGCTGGTCGGCCTCGGCGGACTCCTTGAGGACGCGGATCTTCTCGGGGCGGATGCTGTAGATGCCGGGGGTGCCGACGACGCGCTGCGCGGACTCGCCCTCGAGCAGGTTGGAGGTGCCGACGAAGGAGGCGACGAAAGGGGTCGCGGGGCGTTCGTAGATCTCGGCGGGGGTGCCGACCTGCTGGATGCGGCCCTGGTCGAAGACGGCGATGCGGTCGCTCATCGTCAGGGCTTCCTGCTGGTCGTGAGTGACGAAGACGAAGGTGATGCCGACCTCGCGCTGCAACGCCTTGAGTTCGACCTGCATCTGCTCGCGCAGTTTGAGGTCGAGGGCGCCGAGGGGTTCGTCGAGCAGCAGGACGCGGGGGCGGCCGACGAGGGCGCGGGCCAGGGCGACGCGCTGGCGCTGGCCGCCGGAGAGCTGCGCGGGGCGACGCTTGCCGAAGCCTTCGAGGCGGACCTCGGCGAGGGCCTTGCGGGCGCGGACCAGGCGTTCGGCCTTGGGCACCTTGCGGATCTTGAGGGCGTAGGCGACGTTCTGCTCGACGGTCATGTGCGGGAACAGGGCGTAGTCCTGGAAGACGGTGTGCACGTCCCGCTCGAAGGGGGCGAGGCCGGTGACCTCCTGGCCGGCGAGTTCGATACGGCCCGCGGTGGGGATCTCGAACCCGGCGATCATGCGCAGGACGGTGGTCTTGCCGGAGCCGGAGGGGCCGAGCATCGAGAAGAACTCGCCGTCGCGGATCTCCAGGTCGATCCCGGCCACGGCGGTCGTCTCCCCGAACGACTTCCGCAGATCCTGCAGCCGGATCGCAATTCCCTCCATGGACGGGAACCTTTCTGGCGTTCTCGTACGTTGCTACGTTGCACGGAAAGATATGAAGTCATAGTTCAAAGCTCAAGAGGCCCTTAGGGTAAAGCTTGAGTCAATGCACCAGGTGGTGGCCGTGAAGCAGCAGCAGATGAACGGCGGCGCCCGAAAAGCCGTCTTCGCCCCGGTGGACAGCCGGGCGCGCGTCGACGCGGTCGTCCGGCGGATCGGCGACGCCATCGAGCTCGGACTGCTCGCCGACGGGGAGCAACTGCCCGGCGAGAGCGAGCTGGCCGGGCAGCTCGGCGTGTCCACGGTGACCCTGCGGGAGGCCCTCATGGCCCTTCGCCAGCAGGGCCTTGTCACCACCCGCAGGGGCCGCGGCGGCGGCTCCTTCGTCTCCCTGCCCGAGGTCCCCGGCGAGGAGCGCCTCAAGGTGCGCCTGCGCGGCTGGAGCACCGAGGAGCTCCGCGACCTCGGCGACCACTGGGCGGCCCTGTCGGGCACGGCGGCCCGGCTCGCCGCCGAGCGCACGGAGCCGGACGACCTCGTACAACTGAGGCGTACGGCCGAGGAGTTGACGCAGGCGGCGGATGCGGCCGCCCGCAGCCGCGTCTACGGCCGCTTCCATGTGGAGCTGGCCGCCGCGGCGCAGTCCGCCCGCCTCACCCGGGAACAGGTCGCGCTGCAGACCGAGATCGGGGCGCTGCTGTGTCTTGTGCTCGGGGACGACGAATATCGTGAAGAGGTGGCACACCGTCACCGCTCCGTAATCTCGGCGGTGCAGGATGGGGCCCACGAAACGGCCAGGGAACTGGCCGAGCGGTGCGTCCAGGACTCCACGGCGCGGCTCGTCGCCCTGCGCCTGACCCTGTAGGCGTCGCGACCGGTCCCCGTCCGCTGGAGGGCACCCATGAGCCTCGCGACGGCAGCAGCCGGTACGGCACCCGAGGTCGCGGCAGCGGTCCGCTCCGCCCTGGAGAGCGTTTTCGACGCCGTGGCCGCCACCCGCACCGACACCGCGGACCTGCTGGCCAAGGTGGCCGCCGAGGGCCGCCGCCCCGCGACCGTCGACCTCGCCGCCCTGCGCCCCGGCCTCCATCTGCGCCTGGCCCGCAACGAGTTGGTCTCCGGCGTCGGCTTCGTCGCCGCACCGGGGTTGCTCACCGATGTACCGGCCTGGCTTGAGTGGTGGCAGAGCGGCTCGGACGGTGACGTACGGCCGCTGCTGCTGGACCTCGATCCCGAGCAGTCGGCGTACGCGGACTACACGCACTGGGACTGGTTCGCCCTGCCCCGCGACACCGGGGAGCGCGCGGTGGCCGGACCGTACGTCGACTATCTCTGCTCCGACGAGTACAGCCTCACGCTGTCCGCGCCGGTGCAGATGGAGGGGCGGTTCGCCGGAGTGGCCGCGGCGGACGTGTACCTGCGGCACTTCGAGGCGGCCGTGCTGCCGATGCTGCGCCGGCTGCCCGGGCCGGCCCATCTGGTGAACGCCCGCGGACGGGTGACCGCCTCCGCCGACCCCGCCCATCTCGCCGGGTCCCTCACCAAGGGACCCGATTTCGCCGCCGTACTGCGGCGGGCACGGCCCGGAAGGTTCCGCGGACTGCGGCTGGTCCCCTGCCGGGACATCCCCCTCGTGCTCGTGATCTCCCCGCGCTGACGGTGGCGGCCGTCAGGCCTCGGGGGCCGGCACCACCCTCAGGTGCGCCGCCGCGTGGCGGGCCTTGTGGGCCCGGGGACGGGCGGGGCGCGTCTCCCGCAGCACCAGCGTCATCCGTGTGTACCCCATGTCCTGCAGCGTCCTCGGGGTCTCGTCCACCACGCGGCAGTCGGTGGCGCCCCAGCGCGGATCGGGGTGCGTCAGGGGGCGTACGGCGCCGTCGTGCGCCACGGCCTGTTCGCCGACCGCGCGGATCCAGTGCGGCAGGCCCTGCCCGTAGGCGGCCTCCATGATCGGATCCTGGGCGATGTCGCGGCGGATGGACTGCAGTCCGTGGTCGTGGCCGTAGCGCTCCACGGCGGCCGCGAAGTGCGCGAGCATCGGCAGGCACCAGCTGGACTCGTGCTCGCCGAGGACCGTGCCCGCGTCCGGGTGGAACAGGACGAATCTGAGGAAGTTGTCGCCGGGCATCGCCGTCGGATGCGGGCTCACCTCGCGGAAAAGTGACGCGAAAGCATTGTTGGAGAGAACGACGTCCCAGCGGTGGTCGAGGACGACGGACGGAAAGGGAACGGCCTCCAGGAGGGCGGCGTAGTCCTGCAGATACGCCTGGGCCTCGAGACTCTCGGGGACGGGCCGCGGTGCCGGACGCTGCCCTCCTGCCTGATACGCCATCGGGAGGTCACCCCTCTTGCCTCTGCGGCCTTCACGCGGCGCCTTGATCCTGCGGCCCCGGATCGAGTCGTGTCAACTATCGTGGCATTTCGTGCTTGTTGACGGCTGAAATTGGCCACAGTTGTGGCGACACCTGGATGTGAGTTCGAACTACCCGGTAATCTCCGTCGAGTTCACGGCAACCGCTTGTGAGAAGCCTGTGAGAAACGTAGGAGATCTGTCGGTGACGGATGGCTTCGAGGGTCCGGGCACCTCGGCTGCGACCGCTGCGCTGCCGGCCGTCGTCGCCCGCGTCACCGCGCTCGCCGACCGGCTCGGCGTGCCGCACGTGGAGGTCTTCGACACCGGCCGCCTGTCCGCCGCCTCGGGCGTGCCCGAGCCCGTGGTCAGAGCCCTGCTGAGCGGCCGTCCCGCGGGCGAGCCCGATGTGCAGGAGCGGTTTCTGCAGCGCCTCGACCTGCTGCGCCGCACCCGGCTCAAGCCCAACGGGCGCAAGTACACCCAGCAGGAGATCGCCGACGGGGCGGGCATGTCGCGCCAGCAGGCGGGCGCGCTGATCAACGGCGACCGGCGCCCCACCATGGAGCACTGCGACGCCATTCAGCGCTTCTTCCGGGTGCACGCCGGATTCCTCACGGCCGAGGACCCCGAGGCCCTCACGGGCGCCCTGCAGAGCACAGAGCAGGAACTCCTGCACAAGCTCGCGGAGCGGGAGGCTGCCGCGGCCGCCGACGACCCGCTGGAGCGGCTGCTGCAGGACCACGGGGTCCGCGGAATCGCCTGGCGGGCCGCGCAACTGCCCACCGACCAGCACCGCGACAAGGTCGCGGAGTGGCTGGACATGCTTCTGGAGAGCGTCAAGCGGCCCGAGTCGTGAGCCTGGGGAGAGCTGTGGGCATCGGAAGGGAAATGCGCCGTCTGTGCGGCGAGCTGGTCGCAGAGCTCACCCTTGCCGCACCGGCACCGCCCGAGGCCCTGTACGGCGCGCTGTGCCAGGCGATGAGCAGACGGCGCGGCCGGCCGGTCCACTTCCGCACGGCCGCCTTCCCCACCGGCACGGCGAGCGGGCTGTGGCTCGACATGACCGACCAGGACCTCGTGGTGGTCGAGGAACGGACCGCGCCGGACCACCAGTTGGTGATCCTCGGCCACGAGCTGTGGCACATGAAGGCCGGCCACTGCGGCCATCACGTCGAGGGCGCCAAGGTCGCGGCCCGCCTGCTCAGCGACGGCGCGGACCTGCGGGACACCGTCCGCAAGGTGGCCGCCCGCAGCCGTTTCGACCTCGCCGAGGAGCAGGAGGCCGAGTCCTTCGGGCTGCTGCTGGCCAGCAAGTGCCGTACGTGGCTGGCGGGTTCGGGGGTTCGGGGGCCGGTGCAGCGCGATCATCTGGCGGGGCGGATCGAGGCGTCGCTCGGGTATCTGGGGCCGCAGGGCTGAGTACGCGCCGGTCGGCTCCGTCACGTGGTGCGCAGACGGGCCGTCGCACCCGCCGCGGTGAGGAGAGCGGCGGTTTCGGGGTGAGGGCCGTTGTTCGCCCAGTCCAGCGGGGACCAACCGGTGCCGTGGTCCTCGCGGAGATTCGGGTCGGCGCCGTGTGCCAGCAGCTCGCGCACCGCCTTCGTGTGCCCCCAGCACGCGGCAGCGCACAACGGTGTGCCTTCCGCGCCGATTCCACGGCTCTCGGTGTCCGGGGCGGCGCCGCACGTCAGGAGCAGACGGACGATGGCGGCTTCGCCGTGCACTGATGCCACATAGAGGGGCGTGGTGCCCTCGCCGTCGGCTCTTTCCGGATCGGCCCCGGCCCACAGGAGAGCCCTCGCGCGGGCTGTGTCGCCCCTCCAGATCGCCGCGAAGAGCCGACCCGAGAGCTTCTTCTGCCGCCGACGGTTCATAAGAGCCGAGGCTACCGACCGGTCACCTGAGCGGTCGAGGCAATATCCACTCGCCGCCGGTCGCGACCAGCAGTGATATGTCACGTCGCACTGCGTTCGCTGGCCTCTCTCATATCGCGTTCCACCGCGCGGCTGCGGGGGGTGTCGGGGCGCCCGGCGCTGGTGCCCGGCCGGCCCCCGACAAGGAGTTCACGCCAGCGCTCCCGGCTCCAGCCGGCCGGTTGCGTGCTCGCCGTGAACTCCTCGACCAGCGACACGAACCGCGCAGGGTCGCTGTGGAACGGGAAATGGCCTGCCTGTTCGAAGATCTCCAGCCGGCTGCCCGGCATCGCCTCGTGCGCCCCGTACGCGTGCCGCACCGGCACCACGCTGTCCCGGTCGCCCCACAGCAGCATGGTCGGCATGCCCTCGGTGAGATAGCACCGGTCGAGCATGGTGACGACCTGGCCGCGCCAGTCGACGACCGCGCGCAGGGTGCGGATGAACGCGTTGCGGGAGGTCTCGTCCGGCAGGGCGTCGACAAGGGTGAGCAGTTCGGGTGCGTCCTGGCCGAGATCGGTGTCCAGGAGCTTCATCAGACGCACCGCGAGCCCCACTTGCAGCCGCATCCCCGGCAACCGCAGGGTGGACAGCATCAGGTGGGCGCCCGGCAGGGAGACCAGGCGCAGCACGGGATTGACCTCGCGTCCCACCCCGCCCGCGCTCACCAGGATGAGCCGCTCGGTGCGCTCGGGGAACTGGTAGGCGAACTGCATGGCCACGCCCCCGCCCAGCGAGTGCCCGACCAGCGTCGCCGACTCGATGCCGAGCGTGGTGAGCAGGTCCCGTACGCCGTTCGCATACGCGGCCACCGAGTAGTCGGCGCGCGGTTTGTCCGAAGCGCCGTGGCCGAGCAGGTCGGGCGCGATCACGGTGTGGGTGCGGGCCAGGTCGGGGATCAACTCGGCCCAGGTCGCGGAGGAGTCGCCGATGCCGTGGATGAGCACCAGTGCCGGGCCCTCGCCGGCCATGCGGAAGGCGCGCCGGTATCCGTGCACCACGCGGTACTGCAACTCGAGTTCTCCGTCGCCCACCGGGCGCAGTCGTACGGCGCGCATCGGGCGCCGTAGTGGGACGTCGACCACGCACTCGCCTCCCCGTTCCAGGGCCGCGCACAAGCGGCCGAAAGCCCTTGTCCTCCAGCGTAGAACTGCTTTCCCACAACGGATTTCGAGGAGGTTTCGCCTCCGCTAAGCGGGCGAACGGACCGGTGCCCGGACCCCATTGTCAGTGGCGGGCGGCAAGCTGGAGTTGCGCCCCCTTGTACGGGGGTGTGACCGACGAAGCCGAGCGGGGAGAGCCGACCGATGCCCACTGCCGTACTGACCGACCACGAGCGCACCGCCGTACAGGCCTACCTGCGGCTCTTGCACACCGTACGAGCCGCTTTCGACGGTCCCCCCGGCTCCCCGCGCCCACCCGTCGTACCGCCCGCGGTGCTCGCCGAGGCGGAGCAGGCACTGGCGGCGGCGGGTCTGGCGGGGAACGAGGAGGAGTTCTTCCGGCTGCTGCAGAGCTGGTGCCCGGAGCCGTGACGGCCGGCGGCCGCCGGGCGGGGGTTCACCGGGTGGGCGGCACGGCGATCGCCGTCGCCACCAGCCCCCGCTGGACGGTCCACCGGCCCTCGAAGTGGCCGAGCCGACGGCCGCCGACCAGCGGGCCGGGGACGAGGAGTTCGGCGCGGAAGCCGCCGTGCAGCCGCTCGTCGGGGTCGACGCTGACCTCGATGTCGGCCTCGGTGAACTCCAGCCACAGTCCGGTGAGCGGGAACCACGCCTTGTAGACGGATTCCTTGGCGCTGAACAGCAGCCGGTCCCAGTGGACCTCGGGGTGCCGCACGGCCAGGCGGCGCAGCCTGGCCGCCTCGGCGGGCAGGGCCACCGCGTCCAGGACTCCGTCCGGGAGCGGCCGGTGGGGTTCGGCGTCGATACCGACGGAGGCCAGGTCGGTGGCGCGGACCAGGGCGGCGGCGCAGTAGCCCTCGCAGTGGGTCATGCTGCCGGCCAGGCCGGGCGGCCAGCCCGGTGCGCCGCGTTCGCCGGGCAGGAGGGGCTGCGCCGGCACGCCGAGCTTCTCCATGGCGCGGCGCGCGCAGGCCCGTACGAGGGCGAACTCACGGCGGCGCTTGTGCACCGCCCGCGCCACGGCCTCCGCCTCCTCGGGATACAGCGGTGCGGGCTCGCTCCCGTCGTCGCCGTGCACCTCCACGGCCACCACCTCGTCCGGCAGCAGCTCCTCGATCACCCGGCCCTGACCTCCTTCGGCAGCACGCGGCGCAGTTGCCCCGGCGGCTGCGGCCGCTTGCGCCATTCGCGGGGGTAGCCGACGGACACCTCCTCGAAGCGGACACCCTCGTGCCAGGTGGTCCGCGGGATGTGGAGATGCCCGTACACCATGGTCTCGACGCGGAAGCGGCGGTGCCAGTCGGCGGTCAGTTCGGTGCCGCACCACATGGCGAACTCCGGATGCCACAGCACGTCGCAGGGGTGCCGGTCCAGAGGGTAGTGGTTGACCAGGACGGTCGGCAGGTCGGCGGGGAGCGCGGCGAGTCTGCCTTCGGTCTCGGCGACCCGGGCCCGGCACCAGTCCTCGCGGCTCGGGTAGGGGTCGGGGTGCAGCAGGTACTCGTCGGTGCACACGATGCCGGTGCCGTGCGCGTACTGAAGGCCCTGCTCCTTGGTGGTGCAGCCGGCCGGCAGGAACGAGTAGTCGTAGAGGAGGAAGAGCGGTGCGACGGCCACCGGACCGCCCTGGCCCTCCCAGACCGGGTAGGGGTCCTCGGGTGTCGTCACGCCGAGTTCGCGACACATGGCGACCAGGTGCTCGTAGCGGGCGACGCCACGCAGGGTGACGGGGTCCTTCGGATGGGTCCACAGCTCGTGGTTGCCCGGCGCCCAGACGACCTTGCGGAAACGGCTCGCAAGCGTCTTCAGAGCCCAGCGGATGTCGGCCACGTTCTCCGAGACGTCGCCGGCCACGAGCAGCCAGTCCTCGTCCGACTCGGGGCGCATCGCCTCGACGAGGGCGCGGTTCTCGGCGTATCCGATGTGCAGGTCGCTGATGGCCAGCAGCTGTCCGGCACCACCGGCCGTCGACGTCACCTTCCGCCCCCTCCGTACACGCTGCGCACCCGCGGTCCCACGGATGGGACCACGAGAACACATTTCCCGGCTCACCGACAAGGCAGCAAGATCGTCGAATCCGTAACACGTACGTTGCACGCGCGGCCTCTGGGAAGCCGTATGATCGCCCCAACACCACCGCCATGAACTTCCCTTCATTCAAGGGCGGTTTGGTGACCCTCCAACTCCCCTGCCCGGGCACGGGCTGCTCAGCCGTGCCCGCGAACCGTGAAAGGACGGCCCTGCATGGTCTCTCGCGTACGCGTCTGGCTCAACCGCACGTACGCGGAGAACGTGTTCTTCATGGATCAGCTGCGGCGAAATCCCAGCGATCGGGCCGTGGAGATCCATGCGACGCACGGGGACGCGGACTCCCCCGTGCTGGCCGCCGCCGACACCGCCGATCTGGAGCCGGAGGGCCTGTCCCCGGCCGCGTACGTCGAGTACGCCCTCGACCAGTGCCAGCGGCGCGGCATCGACGTGTTCGTGCCCCGGCTGCAGCAGTCGGCGATCGTGGCGCACCGCGCCGACTTCGAGGCGGTCGGTACGGCGCTGCTGGCGCCGCCTCCGGAGGCGGTGGCCGTCTTCCACGACAAGGTGATCGCGTACGAGGCGGTCCAGGCGATCGGGGTGCCCGTGCCACCGTGGTGGCGCGTGCGGACCGCGGGTGAACTCGTGGCTGCCGTGGAGGAGTTGGAGGCGGGCGGGCACAAGGCGTGCTTCAAGCCGGCGTCCGGCGCTGGCGGGGTGGGCTTCCGCATCGTCACGCGCGCCCCCTTCTCGCTCGTTCACCTCAACGGCTTCCCGGGCCCGCATGTGCCGCTGGATCTGGTCGTGGAGGCACTGCAGCAGTCCGACGAGCCCGTCGACTGGCTGGTGATGCCGCGTCTGGAGCAGCCGGAGGTCTCGGTGGACTGCCTCACCGGGCCGGACAACCGGGTGCGGCTGGCGATCGGACGCACCAAGAACGGCCGGCGGCGCGGGTTCACGCTGCACGAGCAGTGGCTGGAGCCGGCGCGGCGGATCGCGGAGGGGTTCGGGCTGCACTATCTGTCCAACATCCAGTTCCGGATGTTCGGCGACGAGCCGGTCCTCATGGATGTCAACACCCGCCCGGCGGGGGGCCTGCATCAGCTGTCCCTGTGTGGCGTCAACGTCCCTTGGGCAGCAGTGCAGTTGGCGCTCGGCGAGGACCCGGGTGAGATGGCTCCGCCGTTCCTGGGGCAGGACTACACGGTGGTGTCGGGGCCGCGGCCGCTCCGTCCGGTGTCGCTGCCGCAGCAGAGGGTTGAGGCGGAGCCTCTGTTGCCCGCAGTGCCGGCGCCCGTTGACTCCGTGGAGGTCTCGGCTCAGGCCCTGCCGCTCTAGGTTGTCTGCCGACTGCGGGTTGTCTGTGGCTTGTCGCTCCCCCACTCTCGGCTTCGCTCGAGCGGGGAGACCCCCATCGCGGCGGAGCCGCAAATCGATACAGCCCCGCGCCCCTAAAGGCCGCTACCCCACCGGTATGGACCAATTCGGCGTCAGACCTTGACACCGAGATTGGTCCATACCAACTTGGTTGCGCACCCCTCTGCAGTTCTCTCTGCACTCCCGAACACCCCCATTCCCCAGGGAGATCGCGTGCGCAACACACTCAGACGTTCCAGACGTCGGCTACTCGCACTACTCGGCTCCGCCGCTCTCGCGCTCGCCGGAGCCATCGCCCTTCCCGGTACGGCCCAAGCGGCCAACATCCTGACGAATCCCGGCTTCGAGTCGGGCAGTCTCTCCCCCTGGACCTGCACCGGCAACCTCGGTTCGGTCGCCTCCTCCCCCGTGCACGGCGGCTCCAAGTCCCTTGCGGGGGCGGTGAGTTCGAGCGACAACGCGCAGTGCAGCCAGACCGTCTCCGTCCAGCCGAACACCGCGTACTCGCTCAGCGGGTGGGTGCGCGGCTCCTACGTCTACCTCGGCGTGAACGGCGGCGCCTCCACCTGGACGACGTCCCCGTCGGCGTACAGCCGGCTGTCGGTGTCCTTCACCACCGGTGCCTCGCAGACCAGCGCCACGATCTACGTCCACGGCTGGTACGCCCAGGGCACCTACTATGCCGACGACATCAGCCTCGACGGCCCCGGCGGCGGGGGCGGCGGCTCGGACACCCAGGCGCCCACCGCGCCGACCGGGCTGACCTCGACCGGCAAGACCTCGTCGAGCGTGTCGCTGAAGTGGAACGCCTCGACGGACAACGTCGGTGTCACGGCATACGACATCTACAGCGGCTCGAACAACGTCCTCACCGTCTCCGGTACGTCCGCCACGGTCAGCGGGCTCTCGCCCAGCACGTCGTACACCTTCACGGTGAAAGCGCGGGACGCGGCCGGTAACACCTCCGGGGCTTCCAACTCCTTCTCCGTGACCACGGATGCGGGCAGCGGTGGCGGCACCGGATTCAAGCAGGCCGCGCCCTATCTGTACGAGGGCTGGGGCGACCCGCCGAGCCCCTCGACGGTGATGAGCGCGACCGGCGTCAAGTGGTTCACGATGGCCTTCGTGCTCGACTCGGGCGGCTGCACTCCCGCCTGGGACGGCAGCCGGCCGCTGACCGGCGGCGCCGACCAGTCCGCGATCAACGCCATCCGTTCCGCCGGCGGTGACATCGTGCCGTCGTTCGGCGGCTGGCAGGGCAGCAAGCTCGGCGCCAACTGCTCCTCCGCGAGCGCGCTCGCCGGGGCCCTGCAGAAGGTGATCGACGCCTACTCGCTCAAGGCGATCGACATGGACATCGAGAACTCCGACGAGTTCGAGAACGAGGCCGTCCAGGCGAAGATCCTCACCGCCCTGAAGACGGTCAAGGCCAACAACCCCGGCCTGAAGACCATCGTCACGTTCGGCACGTCGACGACCGGCCCGACGTACTACGGCAACCGGCTCATCGAGCAGGCGCAGTCGCTGGGCGCGAACATCGACGTCTTCACGATCATGCCGTTCGACTTCGGCGGCGGCTCCGACATGTACGGCAACACCGTGAACGCGGCGGAGGGCCTGAAGGCCAAGCTGAAGTCGACCTTCGGGTGGGACGACGCCACCGCCTACTCCCACATCGGGATCTCCGGCATGAACGGCCTGTCCGACCAGCAGGAGACCACCACCCCGGCGATCTGGACCCAGATCAAGGACTGGGCGAACTCGCACCACATCGCCCGGCTGGCCTTCTGGTCGGTCAACCGTGACCGGCCGTGCCCGGGTGGCGGTGTGGTGAGCAACTGCTCCGGCATCAGCCAGAACAACTGGCAGTTCACCTCGATCACGGCCGGCTTCACCGGCTGAGGAGCAACTGAGGCGGGACTGAGGAGGCTGGAAGAAGGGCTGGCGCCCGGGTCCCCGCGGCGGGAAGAATCTTGTCCCGCCGCGGGGGCCTTCTCGTGGTTCGACGTGACGGGAACCGGGGGCGGCGCAGGCGTGAGGACGAGGATCGCGGTCGCCTGGTGTCTGTTGCTCCTCCTCACGCTCGGCCTCGCCGCGTGCGGGGTGCCCAGCGACTCAGGCTCGGGGGCGGGGCTGGGCCAGGCCGCCTTGGAGGCCTCGATCCGCAACGACCGCAAACACCTCTTCGACGGGTCCCTCACCTACACCCCGTACATCTCGATGTCCGTCGGTGGCCATCTGACCTACGCCGTCATCCTCACCGCGCGCGGCGAGAAGTCGTCGCGCCGCGCCGCGCAGGCCGCCCTGGAGACCCGGGTCTTACGGGTGGGCGGATGGCAAGGTGCCGGGCTGTCGGCAGACGACCCGGACGTGAAGACGGTGTTGCACGGCCCGGAGAAGCATGCCATCGCCGCGCCGGGAGAGACCGCTCAGTGGCAGTGGAGTGTGTCGGCCGACGAGCCGGGCGCCTACGACCTTGCTCTCACCGTCATCACCTACCAGGGTGAGACGAACCGTGCCCTGGCGACCCTCGACCCACCGATCAAGATCCATCTGAAGGTCTACAACACCTGGTCGCACCGCTTCACATCGATGCAGAACTGGCTGTACACGGCGGCGGGCATCGCGGGCGCCCTTGTCGGTATCTACGCGCTCCGGGCTCCCCTGACCGAACTCGTACAAGGACGGCGGGAAGCCCGGAAGCAGCGTGACGAGAACCGGGACGGCTATATGTGAGCGGGTCTCAGAAGCGGCCCGACCCCCGGTACAGCTCCAACTCCCCCTCCAGCTCCACGGCGAGCACGGTCGCGTACGGGTCCAGGTCCGCCTCCACCGGCGGATCGATCCACACCACACCCACCGCGTCGTGCAGCCCACCGACCACCCGGTGGCCCAGCTCGGTGCCGGTGCCGAGGACGGTGACCTTGCGGACCGCCGTCGCCAGCCCCCGGACGCCGATCTCTGCTCGCGGGATGTCGAACAGGGTGAGGTAGAGGGTGCGGCGGTCGGCGGAGAGGGTGCTTGGCCCGTAGTGGTGCCCGGCCGGAAGCCCGCGCACCGTTCCGTACACCGCCTCCGCGTGCCTGCGGATCCACTCCCCCAACCCCTCCAGCCGCTCGACCTGCGGCTGCGGGATGGTGCCGTCCTCCATGGGGCCGACGTCGAGGAGCAGATTGCCGCCCCCGCCGATGGTCTCGGTGAAGTAGCGGATCAGCTGGGCCAGAGACTTGTGGTTGTGGTCCTGGTGCTGGTAGCCCCACGAGTCGTTGATCGTCAGGCACAGCTCCCAGGGCCCGTCCGGTGGCACGATGGGGGCGCCCTGCTCGGGCGTCGCGTAGTCGCCCTCGCTGAGCATGCGGGCGTTGAAGACGACGTCGGGCACGTACGAGCGGATGAGTGCGGCGAGTTCGGGGATGCGCCACTGCTCCTCGCTGCGGTCCCACTCGCCGTCGAACCACATCAGGTCGGGCCGGTAGCGGGAGGCCAGTTCGCGGATCTGGCCGTCCCGGTAGGCGATGAACCGCTCCCAGGCGTCAAGGTCCTCGTCCTCGGCGGCGACCTCCGAGTAGCGGTTGTCCTCCAGCTCCGGCGGGCGGCCCGGCTTGCGCGTGGACGCGTAGTCCGGGTGGTTCCAGTCGGAGTGGGAGTAGTAGAAGCCGACCTTGAGGTCCTTCTCGCGCAGGGCCTCGGCGTAGGGGCCGAGATAGTCCTTGCCCAGGTTGAGGTCGCCGTACTCCGTGTCCCACAGGGCCACGCCGTCATGGTGACGGCTCGTCAGTACCGCGTACTTCGCGCCGGCGCGGGCGAACAGGTCCGCCCACGCCTTCGGGTCGTACTTGGCGCCGGTGAAGCGCTCCAGCTGGGACATGTACCGGTCGTGCGGCACGATGTCGTCGTAGAACGACCAGGACTCCTGGACGCCGTCGACGGCGTAGATGCCCCAGTGGACGAAGATCCCCAACTTGGCGTCGGTGAACCAGGGTTGCATGGCCATGCGTCAGCCCCTCCGCAGCCGGAGGGTCAGGATCTGGAAGGGGCGGAGCGAGACCGGGACCGTGCCGGCTTCGACGTCCGCGTCCTCCAGCGGGCGCTCCAGCAGGTCGGTGACCTGGGCGCCGGCGAGTGGGAAGCCGGTGCGCAGGACGCCGTGGGCGCGGCCGCCGCGGGACTCGTAGAGCCGGACGACCACGTCGCCGGACTCGTCGTCGGCCAGCTTCACGGCCTCGACCGTCACGCCTTCCCCGTCCACCGACACGACCGGCTCCGGCGCGCCCGCGGAATCCGCCACCCGCAGGGGGAGGTTGAGGGCGTAGCCCTCCGCGACCGCGTCCTCGATGCTCGCGCCGGGGAGGAGGGAGTAGACGAAGCGGTGGCGGCCCTGGTCGGCCTCCGGGTCCGGGATGCGCGGGGCGCGGACCAGGCTGAGGCTGACCCGGGTCGTCGTACCGCCGTCCTCGCGGACCGTGCGGGAGACGTCGTGGCCGTAGGTCGAGTCGTTGATGACCGCGACGCCGTAGCCGGGCTCGGCGATGTGCACCCAGCGGTGGCCGGAGACCTCGAAACGGGCCGCCTCCCAGCTGGTGTTGGTGTGTGTGGGCCGCTGGATGTGGCCGAACTGGATCTCCGCGGAGGAGTGCGGGGCGCGGATGTCGACCGGGAAGCCCGCCTTGAGGATCTTCTCGGCCTCGTGCCAGTCGATGTCGGTCTCGAAGTCGATACGGGGGCTGCCGGCGCGCAGGGTGATCGTCTGGGTGAGCTTGGAGCCCTTGCCGAAGCTGCGCTCCACGCGGATCGCGCCGAGCAGCGGGTCCTCCTCGACGACCGCGACCGAGTCGGCATCCAGCAGGTCGGTGTAGCGGTTCCTGTAGTGCTTGTCGATGTCCCAGGCGTCCCAGTAGTTGGGCAGGTCGGTGTGCAGACGGAGCAGGTTGCCCTTGTCGGCGAGGACCTCGCGGCCTCCGGCGCGCAGATCGCGCACCGAGGCCAGCGTGCCGTCCTCGGCGACCTCGACGCGCACCAGGCCGTTGTCGAGCACCCTTCCGGCCACCGTCACCGCCTGCGGCGACTCGGCGGCCGCGAGCGGGGCGCTGCCGCTCGCCGGCACCTCGACGTAAGTCGGTGCGCCCTCGGTCGTACGCACGACCTCGGCCCGGTCGAAGGGGCTGGTGTTGAAGACCCGGGCCGCGCCACCGCCCAGGGCGGCGACCGCCTCGGCCGTCAGCTCCTCCAACTCCTTCGCCACACGCGCGTATTCGGCCTCCGCCTCGCGGTGCACCCAGGCGATCGACGAGCCCGGCAGGATGTCGTGGAACTGGTGCAGCAGCACCGTCTTCCACAGCCGGTCCAGCTTCTCGTACGGATAGGTGTAGCCCGGCGCGTGCAGTGCGGCCGTCGTCGCCCACAACTCGGCCTCGCGGAGCTTGTGTTCGGAGCGGCGGTTGCCCTGCTTGGTGCGGGCCTGGGAGGTGTAGGTGGCGCGGTGCAGCTCCAGGTAGAGCTCGCCGTTCCAGACCGGGGCGTCCGGGTACTCCTCGCGGGCCTTGGCGAAGAAGTCGTCCGGGTGCTCGACGACGACCTTGGGCGAGCCCTCCAGGTCGGCGAGCCTGCGGGCGCGTTCCATGATCTCGCGGGTGGGGCCGCCGCCGCCGTCGCCCCAGCCGAAGGGCGCGAGGGAGCGCGTACCGGCGCCCTTCTCCTGGTAGTTGCGGACCGCGCGGTCCATCTCCTCGCCGCTGAAGCGGGCGTTGTAGGTGTCGACCGGCGGGAAGTGGGTGAAGATGCGGGTGCCGTCGATGCCCTCCCACCAGAAGGTGTGGTGGGGGAACTTGTTGGTCTGGTTCCAGGAGATCTTCTGGGTGAGGAACCACTCGTTGCCGGCGAGCTTGGCGAGCTGCGGGTAGGCGGCGTTGTAGCCGAAGGAGTCCGGCAGCCAGACGCCCTTGGTCTCGATGCCGAAGTGCTCGATGAAGAACCGCTTGCCGTGGACGAGCTGGCGGGCGATGGCCTCGCCGCCGGGCAGGTTGCCGTCGGACTCGACCCACATGCCGCCGACCGGCGCCCACTGGCCCTTCTTCACGGACTCCTGGATGCGCGCCCAGACCTTGGGGTAGTTGTCGCGCACCCACTCGTACTGCTGGGCCTGGGAGCAGGCGAAGATGAAGTCGTCGTACTCGTCGGCGAGCGAGGTGACGTTGGAGAAGGTGCGGGACGTCTTGCGCTTGGTCTCGCGGATGGGCCACAGCCAGGCCGAGTCGATGTGCGCGTGGCCGACGCCGGAGACGGTGTGGGCGCTGGCGTGCGCGGGCTTGGCGAGGACCGGCGCGAGCACCTCGCGGACGGCGGCGGCGCTGCCGGAGACGTCGTCCAGGTCGAGGGCGTCCATGGCCCGGTCCAGGGCGTGCAGGATCTCGTGCCGGCGCGGCTCGTGCTCGCCGAGGTGGACCATGAGCTCGCGCAGTACCTGGAGGTCCAGGTCGAGGTGGAACACCTCCTCGTCCAGGACGGCGAGGTCGGCTCGCTGGAAGGTGTACAGCGGCTTGTTGCCGGCCGTCAGGATGTCGCCCATGGGGGTGGGCTCGGAGAAGTTGTTCGCCAGGATGTCCGGGTTCGAGGCCGCCTCGACCAGGTAGTGGATCTCCTCACCGCCCGTCGCCGGGTTGGCGATCGCCACGTACTGGTTGAGCGGGTTGACCGCCTTCAGCGGCGTCCCGTCGGTGAGGTGGACCAGCGCCTCGGCCTGGTTGCCCGGCCAGTCGCCGACGAAGCCGAGATCGATGACCGCCTCGACGCGCCGGCCGGCCCACTCGGCGGGCACCTGCCCGCGCATCCGGAACCAGGTCGTGCCCCAGGGCGGCCCCCACGGGGTGTCCATCGCGAAGGGCTCGTACGAGGCAGCCGCGGCCTCCTCGAACGGGACAGGCTCGCCCGGCGCCTGCCAGGCCTCGACCGTCAGGGGGACGGTGGCCGCGTAGATCGCGGTCTTGATGCGCTGGTTGTGGAGGCGCTCGGCGCGCTCCTCGATCCGGCGGCGTTCGTCGTGCATGGGAAGTCTCCAGAAAACCAGGGAGCCGAGAGGGAGGGAGTGAGCGGGCGGGCAGCGGGTCGGGCGGACAGGCGGTCCGAGGACGGGCAGGGAGAAAGCGCTTTCCGGTGGCGCACCTACCTAAGGTACGCCAGCCCGGGGTGCACGTCGGTGTAGCCCTCGACCAGCCGTCGGGCCACGTTCACGGAGTCGACCAGAGGGTGCAGTGCGAACGCCTTCACCGCCGTCGTACGGGAACCGGACTCGGCCGCGGCCAGCACCTCCCGCTCGACCGCCTTCACCGCGCAGACCAGGCCGGTGGCGTGCTCGGGCAGCGGGGCGACGGCGACCGGGTGCGCGCCGTTGGCGTCGACCAGGCAGGGGACCTCGATGACGGCTTCGGCGTCGAGCACCGACAGGGTGCTGCGGTTGCGGACGTTGAGGATCAGGGTGGTGCGTTCGTCGCGGGCGATGGCCCGCATCAGGGCGAGGGCGACCTTCTCGTAGCCGCCGGAGAGGTCGTCGGCGTCGCGTTCGCCGGCGCCGGCACTCTCCCGGTTCTCGGCCATGTACGTCGCCTCGCGCTCGGCGCGGGTGCGGTCCCAGGCGGCGAGGGCGTGTGCGCCGGGGTTGCGCATTTCCTCGTAGAAGTGGGCCTGCTGGTCGCGCAGGAAGGCGCCGCGGGTCTTCTCGGCCTGCTGGTAGGCGCGGACGGCCTCGCGGTTGAAGTAGTAGTAGTGCAGGTATTCGTTGGGGATCGCGCCCAGGGACTGCAGCCAGTCGACGCCGAAGAGCTTGCCCTCCTCGAAGGAGCCGAGCAGGTCCGGGTCGGCGAGCAGACGCGGGAGCTCGTCGCGGCCGGCGATGTGCAGTCCGCGCACCCAGCCGAGGTGGTTGAGGCCGACGTAGTCGATCCAGGCTTCCTTCGGGTTCCCGCCGAGCACGCGGGCGATACGGCGCCCGAGGCCGACCGGCGAGTCGCAGATGCCGATGACGCGGTCGCCGAGGTGGCGGGACATGGCCTCGGTGACCAGGCCGGCCGGGTTGGTGAAGTTGATGACCCAGGCGTCCGGGGCCAGGCGCGCGACCCGCTGGGCGATGTCGACGGCGACCGGGACCGTGCGCAGGCCGTAGGCGATGCCGCCCGCGCCGACGGTCTCCTGGCCGAGGACGCCCTCTGCGAGGGCGACGCGCTCGTCGTTCGCCCTGCCCTCCAGGCCGCCGACGCGGATCGCGGAGAACACGAAGTCGGCGCCGCGCAGGGCCTCGTCCAGGTCGGTCGTGGCGGTCACCTGGGGGGCGTCCGCGACCTGCGCGGCCTGCTCGGCGAGGACGCGGGTCACCGCGGACAGCCTGCCCGCGTCCAGGTCGTGCAGGACGACCTCGGTGACCCTGCCCTCGCCGCGGTCGCCCAGCAGGGCCCCGTACACGAGCGGCACGCGGAACCCGCCGCCGCCCAGAATCGTCAGCTTCACCCTTGCACCTTTCCTGCCACGACCACCTCGACGCCCGCCTCCTCCAGGGAGGAGCGGGTCGCCGGGTCGACCGGGGCGTTCGTCACCACCACGTCAAGGTCCTGGGGACCGCAGACCTTCGCCATACCCGTGCCCGGGAACTTCGCCTGGTCGGCGAGGAGGACGACCTTGTCGCTCGCTCTGATCATGGCGCGCTTGACCGGCACCTCGACCACCGTCGTGTCCATCACCTGCCCGCCCGGACGCACTCCACTGGTGCCGAGGAAGAGCCAGTCGGCATGCAGCTGGCGCAGGTTGTCCTCGGTGAGGAAGCCGACCAGGGAGCGGTACTCGCGGCGGACCATGCCACCGAGCAGCACCAGCTCGATGCCCTCGTCGTCGGCGAGCTCCTCGTAGACCACCAGGTTGCTGGTGATCACGGTGAGGCGGCGGCCGTGCAGCTGGCGGGCGAGCCGGAAGGCGGTGGTGCCGATGTCGAGCAGCACCGACTGGCCGTCGGCGACCATCGCCGCGGCATGCGCGGCTATGGCGTCCTTCTCGGACACCCGCACCTCGGCGACCTCGGCGAAGGGCT
Organism: Streptomyces sp. TLI_185; assembly: GCF_003814765.1. Classification (NCBI taxonomy): domain Bacteria; kingdom Bacillati; phylum Actinomycetota; class Actinomycetes; order Kitasatosporales; family Streptomycetaceae; genus Streptomyces; species Streptomyces sp. TLI_185. Next base: position 8,549,373 of record NZ_RKRB01000001.1, on the reverse strand, counting down.
GGTCGCCCTCGTCCACCACGGCGCCGCCGTGCACACGGGTGAGCAGACCGTCCTCCTCGAGCTTGACCAGGTCGCGCCTGATCGTGGCGGGGCTCACACCCAGCTGCTCGGAGAGGTCGGTCACAGCCGCGGGCCCGCCGGAGCGCAGGGCCCGCAGGATGAGTTGGTGTCGTCGTTCTGCCAGCACGGCGTGAACACTACTCGTCATCTTCAATCAAATCCATGCTCAGTTCTGCTCGGGTATTGACCAATCTCGTGGATCAGCGCACGATTCCGGTCATCGAAAATGACGAGTTTTGACGAGAGGCTGTTTCGCGTGGACGACGACAGGCCCGACGTGCTCCTGACCGGGCTGCTCTTCTACGACCTCGTCCTCACCGGGCTCGGGAAGCCGCCGACGCCGGGCGAGGAGATCTGGACGGGCGGGATGGGCTGCGGCCCCGGGGGCATCGCGAACCTCGCGGTGGCCGCGTCCCGGTTCGGTCTGCGCACCTCGCTGGCCACGGTCTTCGGCGACGACTTCTACGGCGAGTACTGCCGGGACGTCCTGTGCGACCAGGAGGACATCGACCTCTCGCTCTCCCGCACCGCGGACGCCTGGCCCACCCCCGTCACCGTCTCGCTCGCCACCGGTCACGACCGGGCCCTCGTCACCCACGGCCAGGAACCCCCGTACTCGCAGGACACGCTGATGGGCGACCCGCCCGAGGCGCGCACCGCCCTCGTGCACCTGGAGGCCGAGCCCCGCGAGTGGCTCGCCAAGGCCGCCGCGAACGGCACCCGGATCTACGCGGACGTCGGCTGGGACCCGACCCAGGAGTGGTCCACCGACCTCCTCGACCAGTTGAAGCTGTGCCACGCCTTCCTCCCCAACGAGGCCGAGGCGATGGCCTACACCCGCACCGACACCGCGGTCGCCGCGCTCGGCACGCTCTCCGAGCTGGTGCCGGTGGCCGTGGTCACGCGGGGCGGCGACGGCGCCGTGGCCGCCGACCAGATCACCGGCGAGTACGCCGAGGTCCCGGCCCTCGACGTCGACGTCCTGGACGCCACGGGCGCCGGGGACGTCTTCGGCGCGAGCTTCGTCGCGGCCTCGCTGGGCGGCTGGCCCCTGGAGGAACGGCTGCGGTTCGCCGTCCTCGCGGCCGGCCTGTCCGTCCGGCACCACGGCGGGGCGCTCGCCGCTCCCGGCTGGTATGGCGTCGACCGCTGGTGGCGGTCGCTGAAGGACCCCGAACTGCGGCGCGCCTACGGCTTCCTGGCCGACCGGATCCCGGCCGACCCCGGACCGCCGGTGCAGCACGCCCCCGTCACCCCGCCCGCCCACACGCCCGTCGGCCCACACGCCTCCGAACGGCGGCAGTGATCCCTCGAACCCCCTCTCCACGTCGAACAGGAACAACAGGAGTGACCCGTGGACCTTTCTCGTAGAGGCTTCCTCCAGGCCGCCGCGCTCACCGCGGCCGCTTCCGGCCTGACCGTCGCATGCGGCGGCAGCTCGGGCTCGGGCGGCACCAAGAACGGCAAGGACCTCACCTTGTGGTACTGGGGCGGCGCGCTCAGCGACAAGGTGGTCGCGGAGGCGAAGACCCACTTCAGCAGCACGGTCAAGCTGACCTCCGCCTCCATCGGCGGCGACTTCAAGCAGAAGCTCACCACCACCATCGCGGCGGGCACCTCCGTGCCCGACATCACCGGCATCAAGGGCGAGGACATCGCGTCCTTCCTGCCCAACGCCTCCCGCTTCCTCGACCTGAACGACCTGGGCTTCAAGAAGCTCTCGTCCCAGTACCTGGACTGGAAGACCAAGCTCGCCCAGACCGAGGACGGCAAGCAGATCGGCTTCCCGATCGACATCGGCCCCACCGCGCTCTTCTACCGCGAGGACTTCTTCGCCAAGGCGGGGGTGCCCACCGACCCCGACAAGGTCGCCGCCCTGGTCAAGACCTGGGAGGACTACTTCACGCTCGGCACCGAGCTGCAGAAGAAGAACCCCGGCACCTACCTGGTCAACAACATCGGCTCCATGTTCGACATGACCGTCGGCCAGGGCACCCAGCGGTTCATCGACAAGAACAACCACTTCATCGGCGACCAGGACCACATCCGCGCCGCATGGACCACATCGGTGCGTCCCTACACCCTCGGCCTCGACGCCAAGATCAACGACAACACCTGGAACGCCGCCGTCGGCAAAACCCTCCTCACCGAGCTCGGCGCGGCCTGGCACGCGCTGGACATCGAGCAGGCCGCACCGGGCACCAAGGGCAAGTGGCGGGTGTGCCCGATGCCCGTCGGACCGGCCAACCAGGGCGGCTCCTACCTGGCGCTGCCCAAGCAGTGCCGCAACCCCGAAGAAGCATTCAAGATCATCAGCTGGATCCTCAGCCCCGCCAACGACGCCCGCGGCTTCACCGACGCCGCCATCTTCCCCGCCGCGCCGGCCGCCTACACCATGCCGGCCATGACGGGCCCCGACGCCTTCTTCGGCGGACAGAAGATCATCGAGATCTTCGGGCCGGCCGCCAAGGCCGTGCCGCTCGCGTACGAGGCCCCGGCCGACGCCGCGGTCATGGCCCCCTACAAGATTGAACTGACCAACATCGAGGCCAAGGGCAAGAAGCCCGACGACGCCTGGAAGGACGCCGTCAGCCAGGCCAAGCAGATCGCCCGCCGGCAGGGGGTGAGCTGAGGTGACGTCCCCACCGGTCACCGGTTCCGCCGAGGTGCCGCAGCGCCTCGGCGGGCCGGGCCCGGCCCGGTTCCGCCCGCGGCGCACCCCGCCCGCGGGCTCCGCTCGGCCCAGGCGGCGCGGGCCGCTGTCGTACTGGCGGCAGTACCTGGCGATCTCGCCGTTCTACCTGATCTTCGCCGCGTTCTCCTTCTTCCCCGTCTTCTACTCGCTGTACCTGGCCTTCCAGCGCTGGGACGGCATGGGCACCATGCAGTTCGTGGGCCTGCAGCAGTTCAGGTTCCTGTGGGACGACCCGGTCTTCTGGCTGTCGATACGCAACACCCTGGTGATCTGGGTGCTGTCCACCGTGCCCACCCTCTTCGGCGCCCTGATGCTGGCGACGCTGCTGCACTCGGTACGCCGCTTCAAGGGCTTCTACCGCATCGCGCTGTACGTCCCGAACGTCACCTCGATCGTCGCGGTGGCGATCTTCTTCGGCGCGGTCTTCAGCAACAACTTCGGTCTGGTCAACGCGATCCTGGGCATGGTCGGGATCTCGCCGGTTCCGTGGCTGAGCAACCCGTGGCTGATCAAACTGGTCATCGCGCTGCTGATGACCTGGCAGTGGACCGGCTACAACATGATCATCTATCTCGCCGGTCTGCAGGCGATCCCGAACTCGATCTACGAGGCGGCGAAGATGGACGGTGCGGGACCCGTCCGCACGTTCTTCCAGATCACGATCCCGATCATGCGGCCGATCATCCTGTTCACGGTCATCATCTCGACCATCAACGGTCTGCAGAGCTTCAGCGAACCCCAGGTCCTGTTCGGCAGCAACGCCGCCAACGCGAACCTCGGCGGACCGGGCCAGGCCGGTCTGACCACGTTGCTGTACTTCTACCAGTCGGCCTTCCTCAACAACGACTACGGCTACGGCGCGGCCATCGTGTGGGCCTTCTTCGTACTGATCATCATCCTCGTCGCCGTCAACTGGCGCATCACCACACGAGGGAGGAAGGCATGACGGCAGTGGACACCGCGCGGCCGGTCACGGGCGGCAGGAGGCTGCGCCGCCCCAGGGGCCTGACGGCGCACATCATCCTCGTCGTGGCCGTCCTGATCTCGGTCTTCCCCTTCGCGTGGACGATCGTCATGGCGACGAACACCACCCAGGACATCTACAAGAGCCCGCCGAAGTTCACCTTCGGCTCCCATCTGCTGGAGAACATCCGGCATGTGCTGAACACCATCGACTTCTTCGGGTCGATGCTCAACACGGTGATGGTCGCGACCGTCACCACCGTCCTGGTGCTGTTCGTCGACTCCCTGGCGGCCTTCACCTTCGCCAAGTTCGACTTCCCCGGACGCAAGCTGCTCTTCGGCACGCTGCTGCTGTTCATGATGCTGCCGCTGCAGCTGGCGATCCTGCCGCAGTTCATCCTGATGTCGAAGATCGGCTGGGTCGGCATGCTCAAGGCGCTGGCCCTGCCCTCCCTCGCCAACGCCTTCGGCATCTTCTGGCTGCACCAGTACATCCAGAACGGCGTTCCCGACGAACTCCTCGACGCCGCGCGCATCGACGGCGCCGGGTTCTTCCGGCAGTACTGGAACATCGCCCTGCCGATGATCAGGCCCGCGCTGTCGTTCCTCGCCATCTACGCCTTCGTCAACTGCTGGAACGACTACATCTGGCCGCTGGTCGTGCTGACCAACCCCGGCCATGTGACGCTCCAGGTGGAGCTCGCCCAGCTCAACGTCGGCCACACCACCGACTACAGCATGGTCATGGCCGGTGTGCTGATGGCGGCGCTTCCGCTGGTCATCGTGTTCAGCATCTTCGCCCGCGGGTTCATCGCGGGGGCCACGGAGGGGGCGGTGCAGGGCAGTTGACGCTCGGGAGGGCCGCGCCCGACAGGGGCGGGGGTCCCGCCGCGCCAGCGGCTGATGTCACAGTCGACATGCGGCTCCGTCGCGATGGGGGTCCCCCCGCTCGAGCGAAGCCGAGAGTGGGGGAGCGACGAGCCGCAACGGGCCCGCGGCCAAGAACCGGCAGTGCGCCCCGAACTCTGGGTACGGGGCCGATTCAGCAAGCACGTGCGACGAGAGAGGTGGACAGTGAGGGACGCCGAAGGTCGGCACGGCAAGGTACTCGTCGTGGGGATGGACGGCCTGCGCTACGACCGCCTGACCCGCTCGCCGTCCAACGCGCCCGTGCTGCACCGCCTGATGGCCGCGGGCGCCGTCGGCACCAGCCTGCTCCCCTACGGCGAGGCGGACGGCCACGCCGACAACGGCCCGTCGACCAGCATGGCCTACACCGACTCCGGGCCCGGCTGGTCGAGCATCCTGACCGGGGTGTGGCCCGACCGTCACGGTGTGAGGGGCAACGACTTCGTCGGCGCCGACTACGCCCGTTACCCCGACTTCCTGACCCGCGCCGCCGCGGTCCGCCCCGGTCTGCGCACCGCGGCCGCGGTGTCCTGGCCGCAACTGGTACGCCGCGGCGTCCTCGGCGCCGCCATCGACCGGCGCCGGCGCTACAACGGCGAGTTCCGCGGCTACCGGACCGCGGACCGCCGCGTCGCCCGCACCGCCCTGCACTGGCTCACCAAGCACGACCCGGACGTCGTGTTCGTCTACTTCGGCGCCACCGACGAGGCCGGCCACGACACCGGCCCCCTCTCCCCCGCCTACGACCGTGCCCTCCTCGCCCAGGACGCCCACCTGGGGCGGCTGCTGGAGGCGATCGACGCCCGGCGCAGCGACCCGCGCCGCGCCGGCGAACGCTGGACCGTGCTGGTCACGACGGACCACGGCCACCTGGACAACGGCGGCCACGGCGGCGACACACCCGCAGAACGGGAGGTCTTCGTCATCCTCGCCGAGCCCGGCAGGCCCGACGGCTCCCTCCTCGACTCCCCCCGCCTCATCGACATCGCCCCCACCGTCCTGGACCGGCTCGGCATCCCCGTCGACCCCGCCTGGGGCCTGCAGGGCCGCGTCCTCCCCCGGCCCACCGCACCGACATCGGACAGGTCATGACCGACGCACTCCCCGCCGATCCCCTGATCGCCCTCCGCCCCTGGCAGGCACCCGAGGTGACCTCCTGGGGCCGCCTCCCCATGAACGCCGTCGACCGGCGCTCCGGAGCCCTCTCCCTGGACGGCGACTGGCGTTTCCAGTTGCTTCCCGCTCCGGACGCGCCGGTCGGCGGTGACTGGTCCTCGTCGTACGTCCCCGGCGTCTGGACCATGCAGTCCTCCGGCGCCGGCGACCTGCCGCAGTACACCAACGTCCGCATGCCGTTTGCCGACTTCCCGCCCGGCTCACCGGACGCCAATCCGACCGGCGTCTACGAGCGCGAGGTGGACGTCCCCGCGGACTGGGCCGGACGCCGGATCGTGCTCCAGGTCGGGGCCGCCGAGAGCGTGCTGCTGGTGCATGTCGACGGGCGGCCCGTGGGGATCTCCAAGGACTCCCATCTGGCCGCCGAGTTCGACCTCACGGACGTGGTGCGGGCCGGAGCGCAGTCGGCCGTACGGCTCACCGTCGTGAAGTGGTCGGACGCCTCGCACATCGAGGACCAGGACCAGTGGTGGCACGGCGGCATCACACGCTCGGTGCTGCTGTACGCGACCGATCCCCTGCACCTGGCCGACGTGACCGTGCGGGCGTCGTACGACGGCGAGCTGCGCGTCGACTGCCGGGTGCGGGATGCGCGCGGTGCGCTGCCCGACGGGTGGTACGTCAGCGGCGAGCTGGAGGGTCGACTCCTCGGCCAGGAGCGGGAGTTCGACCGCGCCAACGCCGAGGACGAGCGTGTCTCCGACTTCCTCGGCGAGGCCCGCATCCACACCACCGTCCCCGAGGTGCGCACCTGGAACGCCGAGACACCCGAGCTGTACGAGCTCACCGTCCGCCTGCACCGCGCCGACGGAACGGTCGCCGACACCTCGCGGCACCGCATCGGCTTCCGCGACGTCGAGATCGTCGGACGGGACCTGCTCGTCAACGGCGAGCGGGTGTTCATTCGGGGCGTCAACCGGCACGACTTCCATCCGCTCACCGGCCGCACGGTGTCGTACGACGACATGCGCGCGGACCTCGTCCTGCTGAAGCGGTTCGGTTTCAACGCGGTCCGCACCTCCCACTACCCGAACGATCCGACGCTCTACGACCTCGCCGACGAGCTCGGCTTCTACGTCGTCGACGAGGCGGACATCGAGTCCCACGACCACGCCCACGAGATCGCCGACGACCCGCGCTATCTGGGCGCCTTCGTGGACCGGGTCTCACGGATGGTGCTGCGGGACAAGAACCACCCGTCGGTCATCATCTGGTCGCTGGGCAACGAGTCCGACTACGGCGCGAACCACGACGCGGCCGCCGGGTGGGTACGGCGGCACGACCCGACGCGGCCGATCCAGTACGAGGGAGCCGCGAAGCGGGACTGGGCGGCGACGGACGACGCGTCCGACATCGCCTGCCCGATGTACGCGCCGTTGGAGGACTGCGTCGCCCACGCGCTGTCGGGCCGGCAGACCCGGCCCCTCATCCAGTGCGAGTACTCCCATGCGATGGGCAACAGCAACGGCACCCTGGCGGACCATTGGGCGGCCATCGAGTCAACGCCAGGTCTTCAGGGCGGGTTCATCTGGGAGTTCTCGGACCACGGCATTCTCCAGCATGTGAACGACGGCAGAGCGGTCGGGCGTGGGGGCGCCGGACTCTATGACAACGGTGTCGCCGCGCCCGGCCACCGCTGGGCGTACGGCGGCGACTTCGGCGAGACGATCCATGACGGAGCGTTCATCGCCGACGGAGTCGTCTTCCCGGACCGCACCCCGAAACCGGTGCTGTACGAGCACCGGGAGATCGCGGCGCCGGTGCGCATCGAGTGCTTCAAGCACGAGGGCATCGTGCTCGGCAACCACCAGCACTTCCGGGGCCTGGAGTGGCTGTCCGGCCAGTGGGAACTGTCCCTCGCCGACGGCCGCACGCTGACCGCACCCGCCGAACTGCCCGCCCTGCGGCCCGGCGAGACGGCCGCCGTTCCGCTGCCCTTCGACCTCCCGCGCGACGGCGGCGAGGCCTGGCTGACCCTGCGGGTGACGACCGCGGACGACCAGCCATGGGCGCCGCGCGGCACGGACATCTGCGCGCCGCAGGTCCGGCTGCGCGGGCCGTCCGTGTCCTGGGAGGTCCCCGTGGACGGCGCCGTCGAGGTCGACGACGAGGGCCTCCTGGTCCATCCGCTGCTGACCGCCGCCCCCACGCTCTCCCTGTGGCGCGCGCCCACCGACAACGACGAGCTCGGCGGCATCGCGCTGCGCTGGCGGACCTGGGGGCTCGACTCGATCGTCCGCAAGGTCGTGTCGGTACGGCAGGACGGCGCCCGGGTCACCGTGGACGCCGAGTACGCGGGCACGGTCGGCGTCGTACGGCACCGGCAGGTGTTCACGCCGGTCGAGGGCGGCATCCACATCGTCGAGGAGGCCGATCTGCCCGACGAGTTCCACGACGTGGCGCGGGTCGGCTCGGTCTTCGAGACGGTTCCCGGGCTGGACCTGCTGGAGTGGTTCGGGCAGGGCCCGTGGGAGTCGTATCCCGACCGGAGCGTCGGCGCACCCGTCGGCCACCACTCCGTGCCCGTCGACGCGCTGTTCACCCCCTATCTGCGTCCGCAGGAGAGCGGCGGCCGGCACGGTGTACGGCACTTCACGCTGTCCGCGGCGGACGCGACCGGCTTCGCGGTCGTGCTGGACGAACCGCGCCAGGTCTCCGTCACCCGCCACCGCGTCGAGGACCTGACCGCCGCCTCGCATCACGACGAGCTCGTGCCGCGCTCAGGGTGCGTGGTGCACCTCGACGCGGCGCACCGGGGGCTCGGCACGGCGTCGTGCGGCCCCGACACCTCCGCCTCGTACCTGATCCCGCCGGGTGTCCACCGCTGGAGCTGGACGCTGCGCGTGCTCTGAACCCCCGCCTGAACCTGCCTCACCGCCCCTGCCTGGACCCGCCTCACCTCCCGCTGGACCTGCCTCAAACTCCCGCCTTCCAGTCCTATGTCACATGTGACATGTCACATCTCACGGAGCACACGTGTGCACTTCGCATGACCACAACCAGGGCGAGGCCGCACAGGCCGGTGCCGCACGACGCAGTTTCCTCAGAGCCACCGCCCTCCTCGGCGCCGCCGCCGGCGCCGGCGTCGCGCTGCCGGCCGTCGCGGAGGCGGCTCCGGCGAGCGCAGACAGCTGGCGGCCCGACGCCCGCAGCCGTCGCTTCACGCTCGCCGTCATGCCCGACACCCAGTACCTCTTCGACGGGCCCAGCATCGACAAGGCACCGGTCGAGGCCTCCCTGCGCTATCTGCTGCAGCACGGCAAGGACGAGAACATCGTCTTCCTGTCCCACCTCGGCGACCTCACCCAGAACGGCGCCAAGGAAGAATTCGCCGCGATCAGCGAGGCGTTCGGGCTGCTGGACCGCAAGGGCGTCGGCTACAGCGTCCTGGCCGGCAACCACGACGTGAGGTCCTCGACGGACGACCAGCGCGGCTCGACGCCGTACCTGGACGCCTTCGGGCCGCAGCGCTTCAAGGGGAAGAAGACGTTCGGCGGCGCGTCCGACGACGGCTACAACACCTACCACCTGTTCAGGGCCGCCGGGCGCGAGTGGCTGGTGCTCGCGCTGGACTGGCGGCTGTCGGCGAAGGGGTACGCCTGGGCGAAGGAGGTGCTCGCCGAGCACCCGAAGACGCCGGTCGTCCTCACCACGCACGAACTCGTCGTCGAGGACGACCAGTTGTCGGCGTACGGGCAGCAGCTGTGGGACCAGCTGGTCGAGGAGCACGACCAGATCTTCCTCACCCTGAACGGCCACTACTGGCCCGCGGGCCGCGCGACCCGCAAGAACGCGGCGGGCAACGAGGTGCACCTGCATCTCACGAACTACCAGAACCGCTACTTCGGCGGCGCCGCGATGATCCGTCTCTACCGCTTCGACCTGGACCGGAACGTCATCGACGTGGAGACCGTCTCCCCGTGGATCCTCGGCCGGGCGGGCAAGGGCCTCAACGAGCTGGAGCGGCAGGAGATCGAGCTGAGCGGTGACGCGGACCGCTTCTCGGTGGAGATCGATTTCGAGAAACGTTTCGCCGGATTCGCCCCGGTCCCCGCACGTCCGGCCCGCCCCGCCTCGAAGGTCGTCATCCCCGGCACGGTCGCGTACTGGCGATTCGACAGCCACGAAGACAGGGGCGACGCCACGCCGGTCAGCGGCACCGTCCGCGACCTGTCCGGACGCGGCAACGACCTCAGCCTGGTCACGGTGGGCGGCGGCGCCCTCACCTGGTCGTCCGACCACCACCCCGACCAGCCCGGCCACGGCAGCCTGGAGTTCCAGGGCTTCAAGTCGCCGCTGAAGGGCGCGTACCTGAAGACGGTCGACGGCGCCCCGCTCAACTCGGCGACGTTCAAGGACGGTTACACCATCGAGGCGTTCTACCGTCTGCCCGCCGACTGGGACCCGGACCACCACGCCTGGTCCGGCATCGTCAGCCGCACCGGCACGGGCGGCGCGGCGGGCAAGACGGCCGACGACCCCGACGAACCCCTCGCCACCCTCTCCCTGTCCAACGACCGCGAACCGCAGTGGGCGATGCGCCCGCTCAACCAGCAGGGCATCGCCACCAACTGGGGCCAGGAGACCCCGCTGGAGACGTGGTGGCACCTCGCGGTGGTCAACGACGGCAAGCACACGACCCTCTACGTCGAGGGCTGCCCGGTCGTCCGCAACCCGAAGGCCGCCGCGACCGGCATCACCTCCGTCGGACTGCCGTGGCTGCTCGGCGGCTACGAGTACGCGGGCAAGATCGACCAGATTCTGCACGGCCGCCTCGGCGACGTGCGGATCGTCTCGCGGGCGCTGCCCGTCACCTCCTTCATGAACCACTGACCCGCGACAGGGACTCACGATGACCGAGCAGCAGCTGCCCGCCTGGGCCGACCCGTCCGTCTCCCCCGCCCACCTCGACGCCCAGGGCGTTTCCCGCCGCGGGCTCCTGCGCCGCGCGGGCCTGTTCGGCGCCGCCTTCGCCCTCGGCGGTGCCGCCACCCCGGCGGCCGCAGCCACGGACCGCGGCTTCGGCGGTGCCGATCCGCGCCTCGCGTACCTCGTCGGCGACCACCACGTCCACTCCGTCTACAGCCACGACGCCAAGTACACGTTCTCCCAGCAGGCACAGGCCGCCGCCAAGTACGGCCTGGACTGGATGGTGTTCAACGAGCACTCCAACTTCGGCCACGCCCACTACGGCGCCGCCCTGGAGCACCAGGAGATCCTCAAGGCCCGCGCCGAGAACCCGCGTCAGCTGATCTTCCAGGGCCTGGAGTGGTACATCCCGGCCGCGGAGCACTGCACCGTGTTCGCCGCGCCCGGCCCCCACGAGGTCGACCTGCTCACCCAGTTCGAGCTCGCCTACGACGGCAAGCTCCTCGGCTACACCGACGGCTCCGCGACCGGCACCGACACCGCCCGCAACGAGGCGCACGCCGTCAAGGCCATCAAGTGGCTGGCCGAGCAGCGCAATTCGGGCTACGTCGACGACGTCCTCGTCCTCGCCAACCACCCCCTGCGCCTCGGCATCGACTCCCCGCACGAGATGCGCAACTGGCGTGACGCGGCCCCCGAGATCATGATCGGCATGGAGGGCGCACCCGGCGCCCAGGGCGCGGCCATCCCCGGCTGGCGCGGTGCCACCTCGATCCGCGGCGAGTACGAGAACAAGCCGTCGGCGCAGTCCTGGGCGGGCTACCCGGCGGACGCGTATCTGACGTACGGCGGCTTCGACTGGGCGACGGCGACCGTCGGCGGCCTGTGGGACTCGATGCTGGCCGAGGGCCGGCTGTTCTCGATCACCACCAACTCCGACAACCACCGCACGGTCTTCGACACCTGGAAGAACGGGGACTGGCCGACCGGCCAGAACTTCGACAACACCGGCAGGCTGCCCGACCCGGTCAACACCGACACCCCGCAGCCGGGCAGCGACTTCTGGCCGGGCGAGTTCAGCCGCACCCACGTCGGTGTGACCCGCTACGGCTACCGCGCCGTGATGGCGGGCCTGCGCGCGGGCCGCGTCTGGCTCGACCACGGGCATCTGCTCGACGGCCTCGACGTCCGCCTGAAGCGGGACTGCGACGCGGGCCGGGGCGTCACGCTCGGCGGCCGACTGCGTGTCCGCAAGGGCGAGAAGATCACCCTGTACGTCACCGTCACGACCGCCTCCCGGGCCAACCCGCAGGGCATCCTGCCCGAGTTGGCGCACGTGGACGTCATCCGGGGCGCGGTGCGCGGCCCGGTGACCGACCGGGACGGTTGGAAGGCGCCCGACACCAAGGTCGTACAGACGAAGGACGTGTCCGGCCGGAAGGGGACGTACACCCTGCGCATCCCGCTGACCGCCGGGGACGAGTCCTTCTACGTCCGGCTGCGCGGCAGCGACGGCAACCGCCACGGGGTGGGGTACCTGGGCGCCTCGGTCGACCCGCACGGGCCGATTCCGCACGAGCCCGGCAACGGTGATCCGTGGGCGGACACCTGGTTCTACTCGAACCCCGTTTTCGTCGACGTGGCAGGGGCCTGACCGGCCGTCCACTTGTACCGCCAGGTCACGAAGTGATCCATCGCGTCGTACCGTGGCCGCATGACCGGTGAAGAGTCGTTGCGGCCGCAGTCCCTGCTGCTCACCTTCCTGGGTGACCAGGTGCTCGGGCGGGACGTCTGTGTGTACTCCGGCAGCGTGATCGACGTCTTCGCGCGTGCCGGGGTCGGTGAGCAGGCGACCCGCTCGACGCTGACCCGGATGGTCAAGCGGGGGCTGCTGCGCCGCCAGCGCGAGGGCCGCAAGATGTACTTCGGGCTGACCGAGCACTCGGCGGCGGTGCTGCGGGACGGCGAGCACCGCATCTGGCAGACCGGTGCGGTCAACCGGCACTGGGACGGCACCTGGACCCTGCTCGGGTTCTCACTGCCCGAGTCCTGGCAGCGTCAGCGCCACGATCTGCGCTCCAAGCTCACCTGGGGCGGTTTCGGCCCGCTGTTCAGCGGTCTGTGGATCGCGCCGGGCGAGGTCGACGTGGCGGAGCTGGTGTCCGAGCTCGGGCTCGCGGCCCATGTGAAGGTCTTCCGTGCGCATGCCGACGCCGGGATGGACATCGGCGCGATGATCGAGGAGACCTGGGAGCTGTCCGAACTGGCCGCGCGTTACGAGGAGTTCGTGCGGCGCTGGGAGGCGTGGGAGCGCCGGCTGCCGGACGCCGACGACGCCCTCGCCCTGCGGCTGCGGCTGCAGGCCGAGTGGCTGCAGGTCATCCGCCGCGACCCGCGCCTCCCGGTCAAGCACCTGCCGGACGACTGGCCGGCGGAACGGGCCGAGAAGACGTTCCGGGCGGTGTACGACCGGCTCACGCCGCTCGCACGGGATGCCTCGGAGCGCCTTCTCGACCTGATGCCGGTACGCCCCGATCAGGCGTAGAACCGCGACAGGCTCTGCAGTACGGCCGCGGGCTTCGTGCCGCCCTCGATCTCGATCGTGCCGTCCACGGTGATCTGCACGCCGCCCGGCACCTCCTCGACCTCCGCCAGCTTTCCGACCAGGCGGATACGGGAGCCGACCTTCACCGGGGAGGGGAAACGGACCTTGTTCAGGCCGTAGTTGACCTTCGTGGTGACCCCCTGGACGTCCAGGAGTTCGGTGAACAGGGGGATGAAGAGGGAGAGGGTGAGGTAGCCGTGGGCGATCGGGGCACCGAAGGGGCCCTCCGCGGCACGCTCGGGGTCCACGTGGATCCACTGGTGGTCGCCGGTGGCGTCGGCGAAGGTGTTGATGCGCTCCTGGGTGACCTCGATCCATTCGCTGGTGCCCAGGTCGCTGCCCGCGAGCTTCTTCAGTTCGTCGATGCCGTTGACGGTGACGCTCATGTAGCTGTCCTTACTCGGGAGTCTCAGGAATTGGTGCCGTAGCGCTTGCGCACACGGGACTTGAGGAGCTTTCCGGAGGCGGTGCGCGGGAGTTCGTCCGCGAGGACCACCGACTTCGGGATCTTGTACTTGGCGAGCTGTCCGGCGAGGGAGGCGAGGATCTCGTCGGCGTCGATCGTGGCGCCCTCGCGCGGCACGACGACCGCGCGCGGCACCTCGCCCCACTTCTCGTCCGGCACGCCGATGACGGCGCACTCGACGATGTCGGGGTGGGCGAGGAGGCGGTCCTCGATCTCGGCGGGGTAGATGTTCTCGCCCCCGGAGATGATCATGTCCTTGATGCGGTCGACGATGTAGACGTAGCCGTCCTCGTCGACGCGCGCCGCGTCCCCGGTACGGAACCAGCCGTCCGCGAAGGAGGCCGCCGTCTCCTCCGGCAGACCCCAGTAGCCGGACATCACGCTGGGCCCGCGCACCAGCACCTCGCCGTTCTCCCCCGGTGCGACCGGGGAGAGGCCCGGTCCGACCACGCGCACGTCGCTGAAGAAGTGGGGGACACCGGCCGAGCCACCCTTGCTGACCGAGTGCTCCCCGTCGAGGAAGAGCACGCCGAGCGCCTCGGTCATCCCGTAGCCCTGCAGGAAGGCCAGGCCGCGTGTCTGGTAGGTCTCGATGAGCGGGGTCGGCACGGGGGCGCCGCCGCAGCTGAGCATGCGCAGGCTGGACAGGTCCGCCTCCGCCCAGCGCGGATGGCGGGCGACCTGCTCGAACATCGCCGGCACCCCGAACATGTAGGTGATCCGGTGCTGCTCGACCAGTTCAAGGGTTTCGCCCGGGTCGAAGGCCTCGACGAGGACGCAGGTGCCGCCCTTCATCAGCACGGGCAGGGTGAGCACCGTAAGGCCCGCAATGTGGAACAACGGGGCGGAGACCAGGGCGCGTTCGTCGGCGTGGAGGTCCTTGTCGATGAGAAAGTTGACGGAGTTCCAGGTGACGTTGGCGTGCGAGAGCATCGCACCCTTCGGGCGGCCCGTCGTCCCCGAGGTGTAGAGGATGAGGCAGGTGTCGTCGGCGGCAACGGGCTCGTCGATCGGTTCGTCCGTGGACGCGTCGAGCAACTCCTCGTATTCCGGGCCGACTTCGAGATACACGCGTACGTCCGTGCTGCCCGGCAGCCCGGCGACGAGGCCCCCGTGCGAGGGGCCGTAGACGAGGACCTTCGCGCCGGAGTCGGCGAGCTGGTAGGCGATCTCGGGGCCGGCCAGGCGGGTGTTCTGCGGTACGAAGATCGCGCCGAGCATGCCCGCTGCGAACAGGGTCTCCAGGAAGGAAGGGTGGTTGGGCCCGAGGTAGGCGATCCGGTCGCCGCGCCGCACGCCCCGGGCGCGCAGGGCGTGCGCGAGGCGGGTGGTGCGGGTGTGCAGCTCGCCGTAGGTGAGCGTCGTGCCGCCGTGGACCAGTGCGGTGCGGTGCGGGGTCTTGCGGGCCCGGCGTGCGGGCCATGACCCGAGTCCCTCGTTGCGCATCTACGGCCCCTTACGGCTTCGTCAGCCCGAGCAGGCGGGCGGCGTTCTCCTTGAGGATCTTCGGCTTCACCTCGTCCTTGATCGACAGCTGCTCGAAGTCGCGGAGCCAGCGGTCGGGGGTCAGGACGGGGAAGTCGGAGCCGAAGAGGACCTTGTCCTTGAGCAGCGTGTTCGCGTACTGCACGAGCTGCGGCGGGAAGTACTTCGGCGACCAGCCGGACAGATCGATGTGCACGCCCGGCTTGTGCGTGGCGACGGCGAGGGCCTCGTCCTGCCAGGGGAAGGACGGGTGCGCCAGAATGATCTTGAGGTGCGGGAAGTCGGCGGCGACGTCGTCCACGTGGAGGGGGTTGGAGTACTTGAGCCTGATCCCGCCACCGCCGGGGACGCCGGCGCCGATGCCCGTCTGGCCCGTGTGGAAGAGGGCGATGGTGCCCGTCTCCTCGATCACCTCGTAGAGGTCGTACGCCACCGAGCGGTCGTTGGGGAAGAAGCCCTGGATGCTGGGGTGGAACTTGAACCCCTTCACCCCGTACTCCTCGACGAGGCGGCGAGCCTGCTTCACGCCCGCCTTCCCGCGGAAGGGGTCGATGGAGGCGAAGGGGATGAGGACGTCCGCGTTGGCGGCCGCGGCCTCGGCGACCTCCTCGTTCGGGACGGGCGCGGTGCCGGTGGCGGACTCGGCGTCCACCGTGAAGATCACGGCGGCCATCTTCCGCTCGCGGTAGTAGGCGGCCGTCTCCTCCAGGGTCGGCTTCCGCTTGCCCTCGACCTTGAAGTAGGCGGATGACGCGTCGTGCAGGTCGTCGTCCAGGGAGGAGTGGCCCTTGGAGGAGACCTCCGCGTGGGTGTGGACGTCGATCGCGACGAGTTCCTCGACATTGAGGGTCGTCATGCTCAGGCCTCCGGGAACTTCGGGGCGGGGACGCCGACGCTCTGCAGTTCGGCGCCGACCGAGGTGGGGAAGGCGGCGGCCAGGGTGTCCGGGGTCCAGCCGCCGTCGGCGTAGGCCGCCTTGATCTCCTGCGGATGCGACCAGAGTGCCACCTTGTCGCCGCCGATGCCGATGGCCTGGCCGGTGATCCCGCGCGCGGCCTCGGAGGCGAGGAACGGGACGAGGGCCGCGCAGTCCTCGGGGGTGCCGAAGCCCTCGCCCTTGCGCAGGAAGTCCGGGAGCGGCTCGCCGTTCTTCATGGCCTCGATGTACGGGGCGAAGGCGGGGATGGTCTCGGTCATCGCGGTCGCGGCGACCGGCACGATCGCGTTGACGGTGATGTTCGCGCGGCCCAGCTCCATCGACCAGGTGCGGGCGAAGGCGGCGATGCCGGCCTTGGCGGCGGAGTAGTTCGTCTGCCCGAAGTTGCCGCGCTGCCCGGCCGGGGAGCCGACCAGGATCAGAGTGCCGCCCTCGCCCTGCTCGCGCATCCGGATCGCGGCGGCGCGGGCGCAGGTGAAGGTGCCCTTGAGGTGGGTGGTGATCACCGCGTCGAAGTCGTCGTCGGACATCTTCCACAGCACCTTGTCGCGCAGGATGCCGGCGTTGGTGACCAGGATGTCCAGCCGCCCGAACTCCTCGACCGCCCGGTTCACGAGCCGGTCGGCGGCCTCGGTCGTACCGACCGGGACCACCTCGGCGACGGCCTTGCCGCCTGCCTCGGCGATGGACTTCACGGCCGCCTCGGCCACCGCCTCGTCGACGTCGTTGACGACCACGGACGCGCCGTGGGCAGCCAGGGCGTGCGCGTAGGCGAGGCCGAGGCCCCGGCCACTGCCGGTGACGACGGCGACCTTGCCGGTGAGATCGATGCTGGGCACGGGTGGGTCCCTTCACGAGGTGATGCGGGTGGTGCGGCTGCTGCACCGCGACGTTCCGCACTGCGGCTTCGAGATCGAAGCTAAGAGCAATAATTGTTGACGTCAATAGTTGTTGAAGACCTCCGGGTGCGACATGCTGGAATCTGCACGAAGAACCGCGCCCCCGAGGGGCCGAGACCAGGGAGCCCGCCATCACCCGTCAGCACGCCACGAACGCAGCCTCGATCGACGCGGACGAGCCATGGATGCGTGGGCTGCACGCGGACACGGGCTACCTGCTCTACCGCCTGGGCCTGCGCTCCGGACAGCTGTTCAACGCCTTCCTGCAGGAGTCGGGGCTGCGCCTGCGGCACTATGCGGTCCTGCGCTTCCTCGCCACCTCCGACGGCGCCCTGCAGCGCGAACTCAGCACCCGCCTCGGCTACGACCCGAGCGCGATCGTCGGCCTGGTCGACGACCTGGAGAAGCTGGGCTTCGCCGAGCGCCGCCCCTCCCCCGACGACCGCCGCAGCCGCATCGTCGTCCTCACCGAGGGCGGCCGCGCCTTCCTGCGCGACAGCGACGAGGCGGGCCTGCGCGCGACGAACGAGCTCTTCGAGCCACTCGAACCGGCCGAACGCGAGACGCTGCACGCACTGTTGCTGCGGATCGCCGAGGACGGACTCGGCTGAGCGCTGATGCTGTGGGAGATCGCCCGGCCATGACCACCCGCTCCGCCCCCGACCGGCTGCTCGCCGTGCTCGCCGCGTTCGACCACGAGCACCCGGCGCTGTCCCTCACGGACATCAGCCGGCGGGCCGGGCTGACCCTCACCACCGCCCACCGTCTGGTGGGCGCCCTCACCGAATGGGGCGCCCTGGAGCGGGACGCATCCGGCGTCTACCACGTCGGGCTCAGACTGTGGGAGGTCGCGGCACTGGCCCCGCGCGGACTCGCGCTGCGGCAGATCGCGCTGCCGTACCTGGAGGACCTGTACGAGGCGACGCACGAGAACGTGCAGTTGGCGGTGCGGGACGGACGGGAGGTCGTCTACATCGAGTGGATCTCCGGTCGCAGCGCCGTCGGCGTGCACATACGCGTCGGGGCGCGCTGGCCGCTGCACGCCACCGGGGTCGGGCTGGCGCTTCTGGCGCACTGCGGTCCGGAGATGCAGGAGGAGTACTGCGCGGGCCCGCTCGCGTCGTTCACGCCGTACACCATCACCGAGCCGGCGCGGCTGCGCCGGGTGCTGGCCGAGGTGCGGCGCACGGGAGTCGCGGTGAGCAGCCGGCAGGTCACCGACGACGCTCTGTCGGTGGCCGCCCCGGTGCGCGGGCCGGGCGGGGCGGTGGCCGCCGCCGTGTCGGTGGTGGTGCCGCAAGCCGACGCACAGGTACCGGTGCTGGCGCCCGCGGTGCGGCTTGCGGCACGCGGCATTTCGCGGGCCCTGGGGTGGCGGCCGGCGAAGGAGCCGTAGAGGTCGCTCAGCAGTTGCCGTGCATCGGTTTGCCGGCGAAGCGGTCGGTGAGCCAGTCGACCGAGTCGCCGATCGCCTGCGGGTCGCCGAGGAGATGGTCGCCCGCGTACGAGGTCCACTGCGTGGCAATCCCCGCGTCGCAGTAGGCGCGGCGCGTGCCCTGGCCGGTCTCGGCGGGGATCACCTCGTCGAGGAGACCGCGGTACTGCAGGACCGGGAAGCCGATCTCGTATCGGGCCCCGGATCCGGACGGGCCCACGCCGACGCCCAGTTTGTCGGTGTCGGCGATCTCGCCCCAGGTCGTGCCGTCGGGGCCGCGCAGGGCGTAGAGCTGGTCGAGGGTGAGCCTGTCCTTGGTGTAGTTCTCGATGTGGGCGCCGGTGAAGCGTGCGACGGTGCCGACCGCGCAGAGCGACTCGGCGTCCTTGACCGCCTTGCGGCCCGTGTCGTTGAGGAGTCCGTCGAAGGGCATGTCCGGGTGGGTGACCGACAGTCCGATCACCGCGTCCACCAGGAACCCGGCGAACGCCCCGCCGTCGAGCGCGTTCCCCACCTGCTTCAGGTCGCCCGGAACCCCTCCGGACGCCACACCGGCCACCTTCACCTCGGGGGCGTACGAGGTGGCGAGCTGCGCGGCCCACAGGCTGCCCGCACCGCCCTCCGAGTAGCCCCAGATCCCGACCTGCGCGTCCGGGCTCACCCCGCTGCCGGGCAGCCGGGAGGCGGCGCGTACGACGTCGAGGACGGCGTGTCCGGCGTCGGCGCCGGAGACGTACGGGTGGACCTGGCCGTCCAGGTATCCGGCGCCGTCGGTCGCCGCGACGGCGAACCCGGCCTTGAGCAGCGCCGCGATGTTGGGCCCCTCGTAGGCGTCCTGGTACTCGCCGGCGAGCTGCTTGGAGAAGGCGCACTGCGGTCCGATGCCGAGGGTGCCGGGCACGAACGCGACCAGCGGCCGCTCGCCCGGCCCCTGCCACGCCTCGCGGGGCACGATCACCGTGCCGGCGACGGCGTCCTTCCTGCCGTGGCCGTCGGTGGAGCCGTACTGCACCTTCCATGCGTTGATCGGGGTGCCGCTTCCCACCATGGGCAGGGAGTCGACGGTACGGCAGGCGATGACGTCGCCGGGGGCGGCGGTCGCGCTCACCGGTGGCCGGTAGATCGCGTCGTCGGGATCGGAACACGCCCCGCTCGTCCCGGCCGAAGCGGCCACGGCCGGAACGGCTATCAGCCCGCCGAGCAGGGCTCCGGCCCCGATGAGTGCGGCTCTCCCCTTCCGCGGCTTCCTCTTCGTCCTCTGTGCCGTCACCATCACAACGTCCCTTCTGCGCGATGAGTGAGGCCGCGAGATTACGAACGAGTAGGTGAGCACTGCTAGTTAAGGGATGACAAACCCGCACGGCCCGGCTGCGCTCCGCTGACTAGCGCCCGACCGGCGCCGGATATCCCTCTCACCGGCGAGGCCCCGCCCCCGCACCCCTCGCGATACTGGAACGGCCCTTGTCCCGAGGAGCCGCCCATGTCCCCGCAGTCCTGGTTCACGCAGGCCGCCGCGCGCCTGCGGACGGCGAATCCGTACGCCGTCGACGCCGCCCTCGCCGCGCTCGTCCTGTTCGCCGTCTCGCTGCAGTGGCTCTTCCCCGACGAGGGGGACGACCGGCTCACCTGGCAGGGCTGGCTGCTGGGTGCCGCGACGGCGGTGCCGCTGGTGTGGCGGCGGCGGGCACCGTTCGCGACCGCGTGGGCCGTGTCGGCGGCCACGCCCGCGATGGCCGTCTACCACGCGCCCCCGCCGGATGTGATGTACGGCGGGCTGGTCGTCCTCTACACCATGGCCGCCCGGGGCCTGCCCTGGCAGCGGCGCGTGATGCTGGTCGGCTGGGCGATCGGAACCACCGTCACCATGCAGCACAAGGAGGACGCCCGCCCCTTCGAGTACGCCTTCCATCTGCTGTGCATCGCCTGCGCCTACGCCCTCGGATGGCTGGCCCGCGTCCAGCGCGCCTACACCGCGGAGCTGGAGGACCGGGCCCGGCGGGTGGAGCGGGAGCGCGCCGCGGACACCGCGCGAGCCATCGCTCAGGAACGCGCCCGGATCGCCCGGGACATGCACGACATCCTCGCCCATGCCGTGAGTCTGATGGTGGTGCAGGCGGAGGCGGGCCCGGTCGTGGTGCGCAGTGATCCGGAGCGTGCGGAGGCCTCCTTCGACGCGATCGCAGCGGCCGGGCGGGACGCGATGGCGCAGTTGCGCCGGATCCTCGGGGTGCTCAAGGAGGAGCAGGGCAACGGCACTTCACCACAGCCGGGCGTGGCGGCGCTTCCGCGACTGCTGCGCCAGGTCGGCGAATCGGCGGGCCTGCGGGTCGAGTTGCACACCACCGGCCGACCCCACCCCCTGCCCGCGGACGCCGAGGTCGCCGCCTATCGCGTGGTGCAGGAGGCCCTGACCAACACCGTGAAGCATGCGTACGCTTCCTGCGCGACCGTCGAACTCGACTGGACGGAGGACCTGTTGACCCTCACGGTGACCGACGACGGACAGGGCCCCGCGGCACCAAGCGGCGGGCACGGGCTGATCGGCATCCGGGAACGGGCCGCCGCCTGCGGGGGCAGCGCCGAGGCCGGACGCGGACCGGACGGCGGCTTCCGGGTCGTCGTACGCCTGCCTGCCGCCGCCGACCGTCAGGCGGCCCTCGGGTGAGCATCCGGGTGGTCGTCGCCGACGACCAGGAACTGGTCCGCAGCGGTTTCAGCATGATCCTGGAGGCGCAGCAGGACATCGAGGTGGTCGCCGAGGCCGGCGACGGCGCTCAGGCGGTCGCGGCCGTCCAGCAGCACACGCCGGACGTGCTGCTCCTGGACATCCGGATGCCGGTCATGGACGGGCTGGAGGCGGCACGGCGGGTGTGCGCGCAGTCCTGCTGCAAGGTGGTCATGCTGACCACGTTCGACCTCGACGAGTACGTGTACGAGGCGCTGTACGCGGGCGCCAGCGGCTTCCTCCTCAAGGACGTGCGCCGCGACGACCTGGTGCACGCCGTACGGGTGGTCGCGGCCGGCGACTCGCTTCTCGCGCCGACGGTGACGCGGCGGCTGGTCGCGGACCTCGTGCAGCGGCGCCGCGAGCAGGCCGCCGCCTCGGTCACCCCGCAGCGGCTGGACGCGTTGACCGCCCGTGAGGTGGAGACGCTGCGGCTGCTGGCCCGCGGCCTGTCCAACGCCGAGATCGCCACGGCCTTCTTCGTGAGCGAGCACACCGTCAAGACCCATGTCAGCAACGTGCTGAGCAAGCTGGGGCTCAGGGACCGGGTGCAGGCGGTGATCTGCGCGTACGAGACGGGGCTGGTGACGCCGGGTTCCGCCTAGTCTCCCTGCTCTCCCTGCTCTCCCTGCTCTCCCTGGTCTCCCTCGTCTCCCTCGTCTCCCTCGTCGCCGAGCTCCTCGAAGAGGGTCAGTTGCAGGGCGCCCGGGGCCTCAAGCCGGGAGTTCAACGAGTTCCACGGGGTGCGTGTCGGTTCGGCGACCACTTCGGCTCCCGCCGCGGCCAGCTTCGCCGTGATGGCGGCCGAGTCGTCCACCTGGAAGGCGACCCGGATGTGCCCGGCCACGCGTCGGCCCACCTCGACCTCGTCGATGAAGTCGGCATGGTTGGGGTCGGTCAGCTCCAGGGTGGCCCGCCCCGCCTCGAGGATGGTGACCCGGCCGTCCGGCGAGGAGAACGCGGCACGCTCGGGCAGGCCGAGGACGTCGCGGTAGAAGCGCAGTGCCTCGTCGTAGTCGTCGGCGGTGACGACCAGACGGAGTTCACGGACAGCGGGTTCGCCGGACATACGGGCTCCTCGAAGATCGCGGCTGCTTCGTTCCGACAACCGCCCCAACCGTACGAACGATTCCCGCCGCTCCCTCTCCGGAGGGAGCCGGGGTCCCGCCTCCCCCGCACGACCGAGGCCTCGAAACCGCTCCCTCCGGTGATTCGGTACACCCCCCGTCGGCACGAGCCTGAGGGCGATGGCAAACGACGACCCGCCGGGAGGGACCGTGCTCTCCACACTCGCCCGGGCAGCTACCCGCCGCCCGCTGACCGTCATCCTTCTGTGGGTGCTCTTCCTGCTGCTCGGCTTCGGGCTGGGGACGGGCGTCTTCGGGCGGCTCTCCGACAACGTGCCCGAGGTGCCGGGCACCGAGTCGGAGCGGGCCGCCCAGTACCTGGACCGCGTCGACCCGACGGGCGAGTCGATCACCGCGGTCGTCGCGGGGACCGCCGTCTCCGACCCCGGACTGCGCGAGCAGGTCGAGCGGGCCGTGGCCGACGTACGCGGTGTCGCCGGAGTCGCCGCGGTCCCGGACCCGTACCGGACCCACGGTCTGACCGCCGCCGACGGGCAGGCCCTGATCGTCCCCGTCACCTTCAAGGGCGGTCTCGGCGACGACGCCGAGGAGAAGGCGGTGGACGCGGCGGCCGACCGGATCAAGCAGATCGACGCGCCCGAGGTCCACGTCAGCGGCGGCCCGTTGCTGGGCAAGCAGCTCGGTGAGCGGGCCCAACAGGACGTGAAGCACGCCGAGTTGATCTCGCTTCCCGTCGTACTCGCCCTGCTGCTCGTCGTGTTCGGCGGGCTGCGCGCGGCCGGGCTGCCGCTGGTGATCGCGGTGAGCGGGATCGCGGGCGCCTTCCTGGCACTGTTCGGGTTCAGCCAAATCACCGACATCTCGGTGTACGCGATCCAGGTGACCACCATGCTGGGCCTCGGACTCGCCGTGGACTACGCCCTGTTGATGCTGGTCCGCTTCCGTGAGGAGCGCCGCACCACCGAGGATGTCGTGGAGGCGGTGCACCGGACGGTCGCAGCCGCCGGGCGGACGGTGCTGTTCTCCGGGCTCACGGTGGCCGTCAGCCTGACCGGTCTGCTCGTCTTCCCCAGCGTGTTCCTGCGCAGCATGGGCCTGGCGGTGGCCGCCGTGGTCGTCATCGACATGCTGGCCGCGCTGACGCTGCTGCCGGCGCTGCTGGCCAGGTTCGGCGCGAAGATCGCCCCGGCGAAGGCCCTGCCGGAGGGTGAGGAGGGCCGCTTCTTCGCCCGCGTGGCCCGCTTCTCGGCCCGCCGCCGCGTGGCCGTCCTGGCCACGGTCGTCCCGGCCCTGCTCGTCCTGGCGCTGCCCGTCACCGGCATGAAGATCGAGATCGGCGACGCGACCCAGCTGCCCGCGAGCACCGAGGCACGGCAGTTGTACGACACGGTCGACGCGCACTTCCCGGCGGGCACGGGGGTCTCGCCGGTCACCGTCGTCCTGAAGCCGGGCACCGACTCCTCGACCGCAGCCCGGATCCGCGCCCTGTCTCCCACTGCGCAGTCCCGCGAACTGCCCGGCGGCGCCACGGTCGTACAGCTCCAGCCGTCCGGCAGGGTCGACGGCAAGGAGGCCACCGACCTGGTCAAGCAGGTACGGGACCTGCGCGGCACAGCACCGGTCCAGGTCACCGGGCCCGCCGCCCGTCTGGTCGACTTCCGCGCGATGCTCTCCGACCGGGCGCCCTGGGCCGCCCTGACCGTGCTGGCCGGCATCTTCATCCTGCTGTTCGCGTTCACGGGCTCGGTGCTGATCCCGCTGCGCACGATCCTGACCACGCTGCTCAGTCTGGGCGCGGCGCTCGGCGTGGTGGTCTGGGTCTTCCAGGACGGCCACCTGGCCGGCGCGCTGGGCGCCGAGGGCCTGGG
The DNA here is from genome assembly GCF_003814765.1 of Streptomyces sp. TLI_185. Lineage (NCBI taxonomy): Bacteria > Bacillati > Actinomycetota > Actinomycetes > Kitasatosporales > Streptomycetaceae > Streptomyces > Streptomyces sp. TLI_185. The sequence goes on along the minus strand of NZ_RKRB01000001.1, from coordinate 8,525,193 downwards.
CGCGCTGAGCCTGACCGCCCCGCCCCTGATCGTCGCGATCGCCTTCGGACTGGCCATGGACTACGAGCTGTTCATCCTGGCCCGGATGCGGGAGGCACGGGGCCTAACCGGAGACGACCAGGAGGCCGTGGTGACCGGTCTGCGCCGCTCCGGCCGCGTGGTCACCTGCGCCGCCCTGCTCCTCGCCGTCGTCTTCGGCGCCTTCATGACGGGCGGCTTCTCCCCCATCCTCCAGATCGGCCTGGGCCTCACCCTCGCGGTCCTGATCGACGCGACGGTCGTACGCATGCTGCTGGTCCCGGCGACGATGACACTGCTGGGACGCCGGGCGTGGTGGGCACCGGGGTCGCTGCGGCGGGTGCACGAGCGGTACGGGTTGAGGGAAGAGGCAGTCTCGCAAAGGGAGTTGACGCACAGCTGAGGACTGGGCGCGCAGTTCCCCGGGCCCCGAAGGGGCGCGGGGAACTGCGCGCCCAGCCACGACGGCGCCGCAGACGCCCGACAACACATCGCGGCACTTCCAGCGGCGCATACGCAGCCCTCAGGCCGACAGGCCGGCCCGCATCCGCCGATCGCGCGGCGCCTCCTTGCGGTCCAGGCGGGTGTCCAGCAGGCGGCGGGCGGCGTCGCAGCGGCCCGCCGACACCAGAGCGTACAGAAGCGTCTCCTCGACGACTTCGCGTTGGGCGGCGCTGCCGCCGACCCTGTGCAGCACCGGCAGCAACCCGTCCAGCTCGCGCGCGGCCTCGTGGAAGCGCTCCTCGACGAGTGCGGCAAAGGCCTCGCACAACGGCACGATCACCTCCCGCTGCACGGCGTCGGCGCCCGCCGCATGGTCCCGCAACCGATGCAGCGCCGCCAGATCCCCCGCAGCGGCCAGCGCCACAGCGGCATGCAGGGCCGTGAAGGCGGTCGCCGGACGTTCCAGGACGTCCCGGGCGACCGTGTCCAGGACGTCCCCGGCGGGCAGCTCGCCCCGCCAGCTGTCGCTCAGCCGGGCCCGCCACAGCAGCGACCCCGAGTCGACCAGCGCCCGCACCCCGGTCACCACCCGGCCCGGTGCGAGCTGTGCGAACCAGCGCCTGCGCACCGCCGCCGGGTCGTCGAGGGCGAGTTCGTGCAGGGCGATGTGCCAGGAGAAGTGGGCCCGGTGGACGGCGCCCCGGCCCTGCCCGGACACCCAGCCGTCCAGCCAGTCGCGGCCCGCCTCGTGCACGCCTGACTCGTAGTGGACGTGGGCGAGCGCGTGCACGGCATGCCCCGAGGCGGGCTCCAGGGCCAGGGCGCGGTGGGCGAGTTCCCCGGCCTCGTGCAGCCGGCCCTGCTCCTGCCGCAGAAAGGCGAGCAGCGAGGTGTGGAACCAGTGGCCGTCGTAGGCGGGGGACGTCCGCTCGACCAGCCGCAGTGCGTGGTCGTCGTCGAGGTCGGTGACGCCGGAGAAGGCGATGGTGGGCACGGCGGCGGCCAGCGCGAGCGCATCGGCGGGGTGCGCGTCGAGGTGGCGTACGAGGGCTGTGTCGCCGTCGTCGCCGTGCACCCGGCGCGTGACCACGTCCACGAAGGAACGCTCCCGCTCGTCGGCGTGTTCGCGCGCGGAGCGCTGCGCCTCGGCGAGTGCCCGCGGTACGTCGACGGCGGCGCCGCACTCGTGGCCGAGCAGGGCGAGGGCCGCGTGGCCGAGCGCGAACCCGGGGTCGAGGGCCACGGCTCGGGCGAAGGCGTCCCCGGCGCCGGCGCGGACCTTGAGGACCCGGTTGAGGCCGGCGCGGTACGCGGCGGCCGCCTCGGCGTGGGTGGAGAGGGCGAGCCCGTGCCCGTCGACGGGACGGCGGGAAGTGCGGGGCCTGCCCGTCCTCCCCGTCAGCGGGGCGAGCAACTGCCCTGCCAGGGCTGCCGCCTGGACGCGTATCTCGGGGATCGCGGTGGTCTCCCACAGTTCGCCGCGGCGCGGGGCGCCCAGCGTGAACAGCGGCCGGTCCGCGCGGCCCTCCGAGTCCAGCAGCCGCCCGTCGCGGGTGGCCACGCCCATGCCGAGCGGGCCCGGCACCGCGGCCCCGGACGCGAACAGGGAATGCCACAGGGGGTCGTCGAACCGTCGGCCCGGGCCGGTGCAGTCGATCACCCAACCGACGTGCAGAGTACGGCCGTTGGAGAAGGCGAGCATGAGTGAACCGTCGTGCTCCACCGCGTCCGTCACCGCGCCGGTGTGGACGGTGAGCCGTCGAGCCGTACGGGCCCGGGCGACGGACTCGGCGGTGGCGGGGGCCATCCGGTGGCGGTGGGTGTTCCACAGGGCGCCCTCACGGGCGAGGAACTCGGCCCGGTCCTCGGGGGTGAGGCTCTCCCAGAGGCGGGCGGTGTGCGGGCGCAGGCTGTCGACGGCGGGGCGCCAGTCCCCGTGGGTGCGCACGGAGCGGCTGATGTGCCGGTAGACGGCCCGGCGGAGGCGGCCCAGCGAGGTGTCGTCGAGGTTCTCGGGCGGGTCCATCGGGCCGGCCGGCGTGAGGGCGTGCGGCTGGGGCAGCAGGCCGCTGCGGGAGAGGGCGTGGACCGTGCGGCCGGGACGGTCGAGGGTGAGGGAGAGGTCGACGGCCGTCAGTCCGGTGCCGACGAGGAGGACGTCGGCGGTGTCGGAGAGCGGGCCGTCCAGCGCGCCCGTGGCCCAGGGCGCGGCCACGAAACGGGCCGAGGCGCGCAGTGCCGGCGGGGCCCAGGCCGCGGAGGGGGCGGCGGGCCCGGTGGCCAGGACCGCGCTGTCGACGGTGAGGTGTCCTCCGTCGGCGAGGTGGAGCGCCGGCCGGCCCTCGGGGGTGCCGGTGCAGCTCTCGGCCCGGGTGCGCAGCCGTCGTACCGTCACCGTGCCCTGAGCCCGGACGATGGCCTGCGCGAGGGTGTCGGCGAGGTAGGCGCCGTAGCGGTAGCGGGTGGCGAAGTCGGCGGCGGTGACGGACGGTTCGCCGTGGCGGCACAGCCAGCGGGTGAAGTGGCCGGGGTCGTCGGGGTAGCAACTCATGCCGCCCGCAGGCACGTTGAGGCGGTGACGCGGGTCGCGCGTGGCGTACGCGGTGCCGCGGCCCGCCTCCGGGGCCGGGTCGAGAAGGACGAGGCCGAGCGGTGTCCGGCGGCGCGTCGCCGTCTCGCAGAGCTGGACGGCGGTCAGCGTGCCCGCCGCGCCCGCTCCGACGACGGCCACGGTGTGCTGCTCGCGGACTTCGGTCACGTATACCTCCGGCGGTGGTCGGTCGGTCCCGGTCGGGCCGCTCATACTCTGTTCACAATCCCCGGGCCCCCCACAACCGTGGTTTCGGTCCTTCTCACCGCGATTCCTCACAGGAATCTCAGGAATCAGCCGGGAAATTCAAAGGATCAACAAATCCAGGCGGCGCAGGATGCACCCGGAAAAGGTGGACATCCCAGAAAGGCCTGCCGTGGGCGTCTCGCACATATCGAACCGGTCTCTGCAGTCGCAGAATTGGTCCCGGCGTGGAGTACTGAGCGCGCTGGGCGCGGTGCCCGCTGCCGCGGCACTGACCGGATGCAGCAGTTCCGCGGGCGCCTCCGAGGGGACGACGAGGTCCGGCGAATCCGCGGCCGCCGCCTCGAAGAAACCGACCGTCTCGGTCACACCCGCCGACGGCACCAGGAAGGCCGCCTTCACCAGCCCCGTCGAGGTCACCGTGACCGACGGCACCCTCGCCTCGGTGAAGGTCACCGGCAACGACGGCTCCGCACTGGCCGGTTCGCTCAACGACGCGAAGACCAGGTGGACGTCGGCGAAGAACCCGTACTCCGGGACGAAGTACACGGTGACGGCCACCCCGGAGGGCGCCGCGACACGGACTGCGACCTTCACCACCAGGTCACCCGGCGAGACGTTCGTCGGCTATTTCACGCCCGAGGCGGGCTCCACCTCCGGCGTCGGCATGCCCGTGTCGATCAACTTCACGCACGCCGTGACGGACCGCGCCGCCGTGCAGAAGGCCATCACCGTCACCGCCGAGCCCGCCGTCGAGGTGGTCGGCCACTGGTTCAGCGACACTCGCCTCGACTTCCGCCCTGAGACCTACCGGGCCTCCGGCACGAAGATCACCCTCAGCCTGCGGCTGAAGGACGTCGAGGGCGCAGGCGGCGTCTACGGCGTGCAGAACAAGGACGTCACCTTCCACATCGGCCGCGCCCAGATCAGTACGGTCGACCTGGCCACGAAGGAGATGGTGGTCGAGCGGGACGGCGGGAGGCTCGCCACCTACCCGGTCAGCGGCGGCAACCCCCAGCACACCACCTGGTCAGGAATCATGGTGATCAGCGAGCGGTTCAAGCAGACCCGCATGGAGTCCTCCACGGTCGGCCTCGGCGACGAGTACGACATCTCCGACGTGCCGCACGCCCAGCGCCTGACCACGTCCGGCACCTTCGTGCACGGCAACTACTGGGCGTCCACCTCGGTGTTCGGCCACCAGAACGCCAGCCACGGCTGCGTGGGCCTGCACGACGCGAAGGGTGCGAACGACAGCTCCGTGGCGGGCTACAAGTTCTACGACTCCTCGATGCTCGGTGACGTGGTCGTCGTCAAGAACTCCGGCGAGAAGACCGTCGACCCGGCCAACGGGCTCAACGGCTGGAATCTGTCATGGTCGGAGTGGAAGGCGGGGAGCGCGCTTTAGCACGTTTGCACCGTTCAGGGGGTGAACTTCCGCCGCCGGAAAGCACTTTCCTTGCTTTAACTCTTGACGGTTCTGGTGGCGGAGAGCACATTGGGCCCACTTTGAGAGCGCTCTCAAAGGCACCCCGCAGCCCATCACTCCGCAACCGGGAGGCACCCCCGTGAGTGCAACCTCCGGCATACCCAGACGGCGACGCGCGCTCCTCGCCGTGCTCAGCACGCTCGGCCTGGCCGCCGCGCTCGCCACGGCCGCCACCCAGTCCGCCGACGCCTCGGCGCCCACACCCCCGTCGGGCTGGACGCAGGTCTTCCTCGACGACTTCAACGGCTCGGCGGGAACCGGCGTCAACAGCTCCAACTGGCAGTACGACACCGGTACTTCGTATCCTGGCGGCGCCGCCAACTGGGGCACCGGTGAGGTCGAGACGATGACGAACAGCACCAGCAACGTCTCGCTCGACGGCAGCGGCAACCTCCGCATCACCCCGCTGCGCGACTCCGCGGGCAACTGGACGTCGGGCCGTATCGAGACCAACCGCACCGACTTCCAGCCCCCGGCCGGCGGCAAGCTGCGCGTCGAGGCCCGCCTCCAGATGCCCAACGTCACCGGCGCGGCGGGGGCGGGCTACTGGCCGGCGTTCTGGATGCTGGGCGCCCCCTATCGCGGCAACTACCAGAACTGGCCGAGCGTCGGCGAGCTGGACATCATGGAGAACGTCCAGGGCATCAACAAGGTCTGGGCGACGATGCACTGCGGTACGAACCCGGGTGGCCCGTGCAACGAGACGACGGGCCTCGGCAATTCGACGGCATGCCCCAACACGACGTGCCAGTCCGGCTTCCACACCTACACGATGGAGTGGGACCGCTCGGTCACCCCCGAGGCGATCCGCTTCTCCGTCGACGGCGTCAACTACCAGACCGTCACGGCCGGTCAGATGGACGCCACGACCTGGGCCAACGCCACCAACCACGGTTTCTTCGTCATCCTGAACGTGGCGATGGGCGGCGCCTTCCCGGCCGCGTTCGGCGGCGGCCCGACCAGCGCCACGGAATCCGGCCACCCGATGCTCGTGGACTACGTCCAGGTCCTGTCGAGCAGCGGAGGCACGACCACACCCCCGCCCTCCGGCAACCGGGACGCCTACAGCGCCATCCAGGCGGAGTCGTACGACAGCCAGTCCGGCACCGCCACGGAGAGCACCTCCGACACCGGCGGCGGCCAGGACATCGGCTCCCTGGCCAACGGCGACTGGGCCCTCTACAAGGGCGTCAACTTCGGCTCCACGGCGGCCACACAGTTCTACGCACGCGTGGCGAGCGGCGCCGCGTCGGGGGTGAGCGGCCTTGTCGAGGTACGCCTGGACAGCCGTACCGCCACCCCGATCGGCAGTTTCGCCCTCGCCAACACGGGCGGCTGGCAGTCCTGGAGGACGGTCCCGGCGAACATCAGCGCGGTGACCGGCACCCACGACGTCTACCTGACCTTCACCAGCGGCCAGCCGGCGGACTTCGTGAACGTGAACTGGTTCGACTTCGGTCACTGAGAAGGCTTGCGGGTTCCCCGCGCCCGGTAGGGGCGCGGGGCTGTATTGATATGCGGCTCCGCCGCGTGGGTGCGACCAGCCACGACGCAGCCGCAGACGCCGACGCACGTCACCCCCGCGGCGGAACCGCATTTCCGCACAGCCGGCGCAGCCCTACCGCAGCTCCGCGCGAAACGCCGCCGGCGTCACATCCGTGTGCTGATGAAAGAACTTCGAGAAGTTCGCGGCGTCGGGGAAACCGACGGCCGCCCCCACCCGGCCGATCGGCATCTCCGTGTGGGCCAGCAGACGCTTCGCCTCAAGGACAACCCGCTTGTCGATGAAACCCTTGGGTGTCTCACCGGTCGCGGCGCGGACCGCGCGGACGAGGGTGCGCCGGGAGTAGCCGAGGGAGTCGGCGTAGGCGCTGACGCTGTGGTTGGTGGCGAAGTGCTTCTCCACGGCGTCCCGGAACAGGGTGAACGTCGTGTCCGACTGACGGCGCACCGCCTCCGCCGAACTGGCCGCCAGGTGCGCCAGCCGCAGCAGGAAGGCCGTGAGGGCGTGCCGCAGCACGGCGGTGTGCAGGCTGAGCGGCAGGGTCGTGGTGTCCTCGTACTCGCGTTGCAGTTGGGCGAGGGCGGACTTCAGGGCCGTCAGCTGCGCCTGGTCGGGGTGGAGCAGGGGCGGCAGGTCGTAGCGGTAGAGGCCGGTCGCCTCCACCGTGGCACGGGGCAGGAAGCCGGGCTGCATGGCCAGGACGGTTCCGCGGTACTCGCTCGCTTCCGAGAAGCGGTGGACCTGGCCGGGGCGGATCCACAGCACGTCGCCGAGCGAGGCCTCGTACTCCGCGAAGTCGATCATGTGGCGGACGGGGCCGTCGTCGAAGAACATCACGACGTGGAAGTCGATCCGGTGCACACGCTCCAGGGGCGCCGCCCCCTCGGCGTGCCAGGTGCGACCGGCCCCCATCGGGCCGACTCGCATGCCGACACCGCCCAGACTCAGCTCGACCGGGAAAGGGAACGTTCGGATGCCGTCCACCCCGCCGTCACCGTCTCCACCTTGGATGGTTCTGCCCGCCATGTCCTACTCGTGCCGCCTCGGTCGCGCTGTCGGTGTCCCACTTTCACCACAGGCTGACACACAGCGACCTTCCCCCGTAAAAGTCAGACTTTTAAGTTTGAACGCATCAGAGCAGTTCAGCCGCTTCGATCGAGGACTTCTTGAAGATGAGCACGCAGACACCGGACAGCTTCGAATGGACCGAACTCGACCGGCGCGCCGTGGACACGGCCCGTCTGCTCGCCGCCGATGCCGTGCAGAAGGTCGGCAACGGCCACCCGGGCACGGCGATGAGCCTGGCCCCGGCCGCGTACACGATCTTTCAGAAGGTGATGCGTCACGATCCCGCCGACCCCGAGTGGACCGGTCGGGATCGTTTCGTTCTGTCCCCCGGCCACACCTCGCTGACTCTCTACACGCAGCTGTTCCTGGCGGGATACGAGGTCGAGCTCGATGATCTGAAGGCGTTCCGGACGCACGGTTCCAAGACGCCCGGTCACCCCGAGTACGGGCACACCGCCGGCGTCGAGACCACCACCGGGCCGCTCGGCCAGGGCGTCGCCAACGCCGTCGGCATGGCGATGGCCGCCCGCTACGAGCGCGGCCTGTTCGACCCCGAGGCGCCCGAGGGCACCTCCCCCTTCGACCACACCATCTGGGCGATCGTCTCCGACGGCGACCTGGAGGAGGGCGTCTCCGCCGAGGCGTCCTCGCTGGCCGGTCACCAGAAGCTCGGCAACCTGGTCTTCCTCTACGACGACAACCACATCTCCATCGAGGGCGACACCGCGACCGCGTTCTCCGAGGACGTCCTGGGGCGCTACGAGGCCTACGGCTGGCACGTGCAGCGCGTCGAGCCCTCGCTCGGCGGCGACATCGACGTACCCGCCCTGTACGCGGCCCTCAAGGCCGCGCAGGCCGAGACGGAGCGGCCCTCGATCATCGCGATGCGCACGATCATCGCCTGGCCCGCCCCGAACGCGCAGAACACGGAGGCCTCCCACGGCTCCGCGCTCGGCGCGGACGAGATCGCCGCCACCAAGCGCATCCTCGGCTTCGACCCCGAGCAGTCCTTCCAGGTCGACGCCGACGTGCTCGCCCACGCCCGCGAGGCCCTCGACCGTGGCGCCGAGGCGCACGCCGCGTGGGACAAGCAGATCGACAAGTGGCGCGGCGCCAACCCCGAGCGCGCGGAGCTGTTCGACCGGATCGTCGCGGGCCAGCTGCCCGAGGGCTGGGAGGACGCCCTGCCGGTCTTCGAGGAGGGCAAGGCGGTCGCCACCCGCGCCGCCTCCGGCAAGGTGCTGCAGGCCCTCGGCGCCATCGTCCCCGAGCTGTGGGGCGGCTCCGCGGACCTGGCCGGTTCGAACAACACCACCATCGACAAGACGTCGTCCTTCCTGCCGAAGGGCAACCCGCTCCCGGAGGCCGACCCGTACGGCCGCACCGTCCACTTCGGCATCCGCGAGTTCTCGATGGCCGCGGAGATGAACGGCATCGCGTTGCACGGCAACACCCGGATCTACGGCGGCACCTTCCTGGTGTTCTCCGACTACATGCGCAACGCGGTGCGGATGTCGGCGCTCATGCAGCTGCCGGTCACGTACGTCTGGACCCACGACTCCATCGGGCTGGGCGAGGACGGGCCGACCCACCAGCCGGTCGAGCACCTGGCCTCCCTGCGCGCCATCCCGGGTCTCAACATCGTTCGCCCTGCCGACGCCAACGAGACGGCGATCGCCTGGGGCGAGATCCTCAAGCGGCACGCCACCGACCCGGCCCCGCACGGTCTCGCGCTCACCCGCCAGGGCGTGCCGACGTATGCCCCCAACCCCGATGCGGCGAAGGGCGGTTACGTCCTGAAGGAGTCCTCGACCGGGACCCCGGAGGTCGTCCTGATCGCCACCGGCTCCGAGGTCCAGCTCGCCGTGGCCGCGCGCGAGCAGCTGGAGGCCGAGGGGATCGGCACCCGGGTCGTGTCGATGCCGTCCGTGGAGTGGTTCGAGGAGCAGTCGCGGGAGTACCGCGAGCGCGTCCTTCCGCCGTCCGTGCGGGCCCGCGTCGCCGTGGAGGCCGGGATCGGTCTGACGTGGTACCGCTTCACAGGTGACGCAGGACGCATCGTCTCCCTCGAGCACTTCGGCGCCTCCGCCGACGCCAAGACCCTGTTCGCCGAGTTCGGCTTCACCCCTGAGAACGTCGCCGCCGCAGCCCGGGAATCCCTGGCCGCCGCCCGCGGTTGATCCGATCGCCAGAAAGAAGATGATCAAAGTGACCGAAGCAACCGCGACCGCGGGAGCACTCAAGCGCCTGTCCGACGAGGGCGTCTCCATCTGGCTGGACGACCTGTCACGCAAGCGGATCGAGTCCGGCAACCTCGCCGAACTCGTCGAGAACAGCAACGTGGTGGGCGTGACCACCAACCCGTCCATCTTCCAGGCCGCCATCGGCTCCGGCGAGGGCTACGAGGAGCAGCTCGCCGACCTCGCCGTCCGCGGCGTCACGGTCGAAGAGGCCGTACGGATGATGACCACCGCCGACGTCCGCGCCGCCGCCGACATCCTGCGGCCCGTGTACGACGCCACCGGCGGCCGCGACGGCCGGGTCTCCATCGAGGTCGACCCGCGCCTCGCCCACCACACCAAGGCCACGATCGCCGAGGCCAAGCAGCTGGCGTGGCTGGTCGACCGGCCCAACGTCATGATCAAGATCCCGGCGACCGAGGCGGGCCTCCCGGCCATCACCGAGGTCATCGGCCTCGGCATCAGCGTCAACGTCACGCTGATCTTCTCCCTGGAGCGCTACCGCGAGGTCATGGACGCCTACCTGGCGGGCCTGGAGAAGGCCTCGGCCAAGGGCCTCGACCTCTCGACCATCCATTCCGTGGCCTCCTTCTTCGTCTCCCGCGTCGACTCCGAGATCGACAAGAGGCTGGACGGCCTCAGCTCCCCCGAGGCCTCCGTCCTCAAGGGCAAGGCGGCGCTCGCGAACGCGCGTCTCGCCTACGAGGCCTACGAGGACGTCTTCGCTGGCGAGCGCTGGACCGCCCTCGCCGGTGCCAGTGCCAACAAGCAGCGCCCCCTGTGGGCCTCGACCGGCGTGAAGGACCCCGCGTACAAGGACACCCTGTACGTGGACGAGCTGGTCGCGCCCGGCACCGTCAACACCATGCCGGAGGCCACCCTCAACGCCACCGCCGACCACGGCGAGATCACCGGCGACACGGTGACCGGCGGCTACGCGCAGGCCCGCGCCGACCTGGCTGCCGTAGAGGCCCTCGGGATCTCCTACGACCAGGTCGTGCAGCAGCTCGAGGACGAGGGCGTCGCCAAGTTCGAGACGGCCTGGCAGGACCTGCTGGACGCCGTCACGAAGTCCCTCGACAGCAAGGGAGTTGAGACGGAATGACCGAGCACGCCACGGTCGAGTCGGCGCTCGACTGGACCAACCCCCTGCGCGACGAGCGCGACCGCCGGCTCCCGCGCATCGCGGGCCCGTCCGGGCTCGTCATCTTCGGCGTCACCGGCGACCTGTCCCGCAAGAAGCTGATGCCCGCCGTCTACGACCTCGCCAACCGCGGGCTGCTGCCGCCGGGCTTCTCGCTCGTCGGGTTCGCCCGCCGGGACTGGGAGGACCAGGACTTCGCGCAGGTCGTGCACGACGCCGTCCGCGAGCACGCGCGCACCGAGTTCCGTGAGGAGGTCTGGCAGCAGCTCGCCGAGGGCATGCGGTTCATCCCTGGCGACTTCGACGACGACACGGCGTTCAAGCAGCTGAAGTCGGCCGTCGACGAGCTGGACGCCTCCCGCGGCACCGGAGGCAACTTCGCCTTCTACCTCTCCGTACCGCCGAAGTTCTTCCCCAAGGTCGTCCAGCAGCTGAAGAAGCACGGTCTGGCGAGCCCGCGCGAGGGTTCCTGGCGGCGCGCGGTGATCGAGAAGCCGTTCGGACGCGACCTGGCGAGCGCCCGTGACCTCAACGCGCTCCTGCACGACGTGTTCGAGCCGGACCAGGTGTTCCGCATCGACCACTACCTGGGCAAGGAGACCGTCCAGAACATCCTGGCGCTCCGCTTCGCCAACCAGATGTACGAGCCCATCTGGAACCGGTCGTACGTCGACCACATCCAGATCACCATGGCGGAGGACATCGGCATCGGCGGCCGGGCCGGCTACTACGACGGCATCGGCGCCGCCCGTGACGTCATCCAGAACCACCTGCTGCAGCTGATGGCGCTCACCGCCATGGAGGAGCCGATCGCGTTCGACGCGGAGTCGCTGCTCACCGAGAAGCTCAAGGTGCTGAAGTCGGTGCGGCTGCCGGAGAAGCTCGGCGAGCACACCGTTCTCGCGCAGTACGCGGAGGGCTGGCAGGGCGGCGAGAAGGTCCTCGGCTATCTGCAGGAGGACGGCATCGACCCGAACTCGAAGACCGACACCTACGCGGCCATCAAGCTGGAGGTGGACAACCGCCGCTGGGCGGGCATCCCCTTCTACCTGCGCACCGGCAAGCGGCTGGGCCGCCGGGTCACCGAGATCGCGGTCGTCTTCAAGCGGGCCCCGCACTCCCCCTTCGACTCCACCGCCACGGAGGAGCTCGGGCAGAACGCGATCGTCATCCGCGTCCAGCCCGACGAGGGCATGACGGTCCGCTTCGGCTCCAAGGTGCCGGGCACCTCGATGGAGATCCGGGACGTGTCGATGGACTTCGCCTACGGCGAGTCCTTCACGGAGTCCAGCCCGGAGGCGTACGAGCGGCTCATCCTGGACGTGCTGCTCGGCGACGCCAACCTGTTCCCCCGTCACCAGGAAGTGGAAGAGTCCTGGAAGATCCTCGACCCGATCGAGGAGTACTGGGCGCGGCACGGCAAGCCCGCGCAGTACCCCTCGGGCAGCTGGGGACCCGAGGAAGCCGACGAGATGCTCGCACGAGACGGACGGAGCTGGCGCAGGCCATGAAGATCGACCTGACCGACACCACGGCAAGCAAGATCAACAAGGCGCTGGTGCAGGGCCGCCGCGCCATCGGCACACCCGCCGTGGGCATGGTCCTGACGATGGTCATCGTCACGGACGAGGAGAACGCCTACGACGCGATCAAGGCGGCCGAGGAGGCCTCGCACGAGCACCCCTCGCGCACCCTGGTCGTCATCAGGCGGCAGGCCCGCACCCCGCGCGACCGCATGGCCTCCAAGCTGGACGCCGAGGTCCGGGTGGGCGCCGACGCCGGTACCGGCGAGACGGTCATCCTCCGGACGTACGGCGAGGTGTCCGACCACGCCGACTCGGTCGTCCTGCCGCTGCTGCTGCCGGACGCCCCGGTCGTCGTGTGGTGGCCGGTGGACGCACCCGAGGTGCCCGCCAAGGACCCGCTGGGCGCCCTCGCACAGCGCAGGATCACCGACCTGTACGCCGTCGAGAGCCCGGCCGAGACCCTGGAGCAGCGGGCCCGCTCCTACGCGCCCGGCGACACCGACCTCGCCTGGACCCGGCTGACGCCCTGGCGCTCGATGCTGGCCGCGGCCCTGGACCAGGCCCGCACCAGGATCGTGTCGGGGGCCGTGGAGGCCGAGGCCGACAACCCGGCGGCCGAGCTGCTGGCGCGCTGGCTGGAGGCACGGCTGAACGTGAAGATCGACCGCGTGGTCACCGCGGGCCCGGTCGTCACGGCCGTGCGGCTCGGGACCGCGGACGGCGAGATCGTCATCGACCGCCCCGAGGGCCCGCTGGCCACGCTCACCCTGCCGGGCCAGCCCTCGCGCACCCTCGCGCTGAAGGTCCGCACCACCTCCGAACTCATCGCCGAGGAGCTCAGGCGCCTCGACGCGGACGAGATGTACGCCGTCGCCCTGCGGGGCGAGGCCACCAAGGAGACCGTCTCTCATGTCTGACTCCCCTCAGCTGACGCGGCGCCCCGAGTGGGCCGCTCTGGAGGACCACCGCGCCCAGGGTCAGCCGGTGCTGCGTGAGCTGTTCGCAACCGACCCCGGGCGTGCGGAGCGGTACGTCGTGCGCGTGGGCGACCTGCGCATCGACTACTCCAAGCACCTGATCACCGACGAGACCCTGGCCCTGCTGCAGGAACTCGCCACCGCCGCCGACGTGTTCGGGCTGCGCGACGCCATGTTCCGCGGCGAGAAGATCAACGTCACCGAGGACCGGGCCGTCCTGCACACCGCACTGCGCGCCTCTCGGGACGCGGTGATCGAGGTGGACGGCGAGAACGTCGTGCCCGGCGTCCACCGCGTCGTCGACAAGATGGCCGCCTTCGCCGAGCAGGTCCGCTCCGGGCAGTGGACCGGCCACACCGGCAAGCGGATCAGGAACGTCGTCAACATCGGCATCGGCGGCTCCGACCTCGGCCCCGCGATGGCCTACGAGGCGCTGCGGGCATTCACCGACCGGTCGCTGACCCTCCGGTTCGTGTCGAACGTGGACGGAGCCGACCTGCACGAGGCGGTCCGCGACCTCGACCCGGCACAGACGCTGTTCATCGTCGCCTCCAAGACCTTCACCACCATCGAGACGATCACCAACGCGACCTCGGCGCGCACCTGGCTGCTGCGCGGGCTCGACGATGGGGGCCCCTCCCGCTCGAGCGAATTCGAGAGTGGGGGAGAAAAGGCGGTCGCCAAGCACTTCGTCGCCCTGTCCACCAACGGCGGCAAGGTCTCCGAGTTCGGCATCGACCCGGACAACATGTTCGAGTTCTGGGACTGGGTCGGCGGCCGCTACTCCTTCGACTCGGCGATCGGCCTGTCGCTGATGATCGCGATCGGCCCGGACCGGTTCCGGGAGCTACTCGACGGCTTCCGCATCGTCGACGAGCACTTCCGCACCGCGCCCGCCGAGGCCAACGCTCCGCTTCTGCTGGGTCTGCTGGGCATCTGGTACGGCAACTTCTTCGACGCCCAGTCCCATGCGGTGCTGCCGTACTCGCACTACCTCTCCAAGTTCACGGCGTATCTGCAGCAGCTGGACATGGAGTCCAACGGCAAGTCGGTGCAGCGCGACGGACGCCCGGTGGGCTGGCAGACCGGTCCGGTGGTGTGGGGCACGCCCGGCACCAACGGGCAGCACGCCTACTACCAGCTGATCCACCAGGGAACCAAGATCATTCCCGCGGACCTGATCGGCTTCGCCCGCCCGGTCGACGAGCTCAGCGACGAACTCAAGGCCCAGCACGACCTGTTGATGGCCAACCTGTTCGCGCAGGGCCAGGCACTCGCCTTCGGCAAGACCGCCGACGAGGTGCGCGCGGAGGGGATCCCCGAGGAGCAGGTGCCGCACCGCACCTTCCAGGGCAACCACCCCACCACCACCATCCTGGCGAAGGAACTCACCCCCTCCGTCCTCGGCCAGCTGATCGCCCTCTACGAGCACAAGGTGTTCGTCCAGGGTGCCGTCTGGAACATCGACTCCTTCGACCAGTGGGGCGTCGAGCTCGGCAAGGTCCTCGCCAAGCGCGTCGAGCCCGCCCTGACCGATGGCGCGGACGTCCCCGGCCTCGACCCCTCCACCACCGCTCTCGTGGCCGCGTACCGCGAGCTCAAGAACGCTCAGGAAGAAGTGAACTGACCATGCAGATCGGACTCATCGGGCTCGGCAAGATGGGCGGCAACATGCGCGAGCGGATCCGCCGCGCCGGCCACACCGTCATCGGCTACGACCGCAACCCCGACCTCTCCGACGCGGCCAGCCTCGCCGAACTGGTCGACAAGCTCGAAGCGCCGCGCGTGGTGTGGGTGATGGTCCCGGCGGGCGCCCCCACCCAGTCCGTCGTCGACGAGCTCGGCGGCCTCCTCTCCCCCGGCGACACGGTCGTCGACGGCGGCAACTCCCGCTGGACCGACGACGAGAAGCACGCCGAGGAGCTGGGCGCCAAGGGCATCGGCTTCGTCGACGCGGGCGTCTCCGGCGGTGTGTGGGGCCTGCAGAACGGCTACGCGCTGATGGTCGGCGGCGACAAGGAGCACGTCGAGCGGCTCCAGCCCATCTTCGAGGCGCTCAAGCCGGAGGGCCCGTACGGCTATGTCCACGCGGGCAAGGTCGGCGCCGGGCACTTCTCCAAGATGGTCCACAACGGTATCGAGTACGCCATGATGCAGGCCTACGCCGAGGGCTGGGAACTGCTGGAGAAGATCGACTCGGTGACCGACGTCCGCGAGGTGTTCCGCTCCTGGCAGGAGGGCACGGTCATCCGATCCTGGCTGCTCGACCTCGCGGTCAACGCCCTCGACGAGGACGAGCACCTGGACAAGCTGAAGGGCTTCGCGCAGGACTCGGGCGAGGGCCGCTGGACGGTCGAGGCGGCCATCGACAACGCCGTGCCGCTGCCTGCCATCACGGCCTCCCTCTTCGCGCGGTTCGCCTCCCGCCAGGACGACTCCCCGCAGATGAAGATGATCGCGGCCCTGCGCAACCAGTTCGGCGGACACGCCGTCGAATCGAAGTAGGTCTGCCGTGGGGGACCTTCTCCTGGTCCGCCACGGCGAGACGGAGTGGAGCGTGTCGGGACAGCACACCAGCTGGACCGACCTGCCCCTCACCCAGCACGGCGAGGAGCAGGCCAAGTCCCTCGCTCCACTCCTCTCGCAGCGGACCTACGCACTCGCCCTGACCAGCCCGCTCGGCCGCGCCATACGCACCGCCGAACTCGCGGGCATCACCGGGACGTTCGTCGAACCCGACCTGCACGAGTGGGACTACGGCGCCTACGAGGGCATCACCACCGTCGAGATCCACCGCACCCGCCCCGACTGGTACCTGTGGACCGACGGCGTGCCGCCCGGCCCGGACGGACACCCCGGGGAGTCCCCCGAACAGATCGGGCAGCGCGCCGACCGCGTACTGTCCCGCGTGGACGCGGCGCTCCCCGACGGGGACGTGATCCTCGTGGCGCACGCCCATTTCCTCCGGGTGCTGACGGCCCGACGGCTGGGTCTTCCTCCGGCGGACGGCCGTCTCTTCCAACTGGCGACGGGCACCGTCAGCCGACTGTCGACCGAGCACGACCGCCCGGTGATCGCCGAGTGGAACACCCGTCCCTGAACCCCGGGGCTCCGGGCCAAGCAGGTCGGGCGAGGTCTTCTGTCCCGCGCCCTGAAGGGGCGCGGGACTGCACATATATGCGCCTCCGCCGCGCGGCCGCGACCAGCCACGACGGCGCCCTGAAGGGGCGCGGGGAACTGCGCGACCAGCCACGACGGCGCCGCACCCGATCGACGGCAGATCACAGCCCGCAGCCGCACATCGCGGTCCCGCGGCGCAGCCGCACGTCGGCACAGCGAACGCGCCCCAGAAGGGGCGCGGGGCTGTATCTATATGCGCCTCCGCCGCGCGGACGCGACCAGCCACAACGGCGCCGCACCCGATCGACGACACATCGCAGCCCGCGCCGGGGCCGGAACATCGCGGCCCCGCGGCACAGCCGCACATCGGTACAACCCGCGGAGCGACTAAAGCACGTCTCCGAACTCGCTCAACACCCCCGGCGGAGCAAGCGCGTTGACGTAGTGGCCCGGGCCGTGGTCGTCGAAGGAGTACTTGAACGGGATGGTGCGGGTCAGCGCCAGGCGGGTCGTGAAGAACGCCAGCGGCGCCACCACGGCCAGACCCGCCAGGCTGTCCATCTGGGGGTAGTGCAGGCCCGGTTCGGTGACCTCGGTCCAGCCCTCACCGCCGGCCCGCAGCAGGGGCCGTACCGACCGTCGTACCCCTTCGGTGACGCGGACCAGCAGCCCGCCCCAGTCCCGGTCGACGACCGTGCGCAGGAGGTCGCTCGGCAGTGTCAGGCCCTCGATCGCCGAGTCGGCGACGAAGGTGAGCGTGGCGTCGACCAGGCCGTGCCGCCTGCGGTAGTGGAACTCGCGGCCGAACGGCTGGTACGGGCCGACCGGCCGGGGCGGCAGGGCGGGCACGACGTCCCGGTCGAAGATGTAGCGGATCAGCCGGTCGCGCAGGACGTAGTTGTGGTGCGGGCCGGGTGTCTCCTCGCAGGCGCGGGCCAGATCGGGGCCGCCGACCATGGGCTGGCCGAAGGTGTAGACGCCCTTGAGCTTCTCGGCGATGTGCCGGTAGCGCGGCTCGTGGACGAGGGTGACCGCCATGATCGCGGCCATGGCCGCGCCGAGGCTGTGCCCGGTGATGTAGAGGGCCTCCAGGCCACCGCCTCGGGTGCCCTGCTCCCTGGGATTCAGGGACTCGCCGCGCACGGCGCGCTCCAGGGCCTCGATGATCAGATGGCGGGTGGCACGGACGTTGCGGTAGAAGCCGGCGTGGACCTCGTACTTGCGGCCCTCCAGTTCGACGGTGAGCATCTCCGGCCGTACGTCGGCGTCGGTGAGGATGCTGATGATGTCCTCGGGCTGGGTGCCGCGGTAGCAGAGGATCGCGACCCTGCGGTCCTTGTCCTGGATCAGATAGGCGGCGGACGCGATGTACAGGGCGTCCACGCGCTGCTCGAAGGCCCGGCAGTCGTTCTCCTCCAGACCGAGCCGCGCCATGATCATGGAAACGGTCTGCACGTCGCTGTGCTGCTCGAACCCGGCGTACGAGTAGGCCGCGCAGGTCGCCAGCACATGCGGGACGACTCCGTCCGGGTCGGGCTGGTGCTTGTCCTCGACGAGCCGTTCCACCAGGTCCGGGTAGACCGGGAAGCTGCTCGGATCGGTTTCGGGCTTGCACGGGCGCAGCGCGGCGTAGCTGGGCCCTTTGACGTATGTGTCCCGCATCTGGGACCTCCCCCGGGACGTCTGCGGGTGGTGGGCACCCACCATGGCCCCGAACCGTCACCGGGAAGGAGTCGTTCCCCGGCCACGGCGGGGGCGCCGGATGGGGTTGCTGGGAAGCGGGAACGCCCGCGGTGCGGGCACAGCAGGTTACGGCTCTCTCACAGGCCCGGCTGACGTGCCCAAATGCCGTTCACCGTGCAATTGTTCGCATGGGGCGCAAGATGGCGCACATCGGCGCGAACCATCGCTGTGAGCGCGCGTCGGCCGCCAGTAGCGTGCGGGGCCCTGTCCCGTACGCAACGTGCGCGTGAGGAAACGACCGATGGCCGAGACCGGGCAGCAAGAACCGCAGTACGAGCGGTACGAAGGCGGTAGTCCCGAAGCGGAGCGGCTGGTGTTCGAGCAGCTGGCCGCCGAACTGATGAAGGTGCAGGTCAAGAACCGGCGGGCGGGGGGCGGCGGGATCGCCCGGACCTTCCATGCCAAGGCGCCGGTGGCCGTGGACAACGCGCGGCTGCGCTTCCACGACGATCTCCCCGCCGCACTGCGGGTGGGGTTCGCCCAGCCGGGCGCCGAGTATCCGGCGACGGTACGGCTGTCCAACGCGAGCGGGATCCGGCAGGGCGACGGTTCGCCGGACCTGCGCGGGGCGGCCGTACGCGTGCAGGTGTCGGACGAGGAGAGCCACGACCTGCTGGCAACCAGCTATCCCGTCTCGCACGCCCGCAACGCACGGGAGTTCGTGGCCTTCGCGAAGGCCATGGCGGGCGCAAAAAGCCCCGTGCAGAAGGCGTTCGGGCTGTTCGTGAAGCTGCCGCTGGCCGTGGGCCTCGGCACCGCGAACCGGATGCGCCGCAATGTGCAGGCCGCCACCCGGCACACCGTCGACTCCCTTGCCAACGAGACGTTCTGGAGCCGCGGCGCGGTGCTGTGGGGCGAGGCGGGACCGGTGCGGTTCCTGTTCCGGCCCGCGCCCGGCACACCGCCGGCGCCCGCTCCGGACCGCCGGGACGCGGACGCCCTGCACCGGGAGTTCGCGCACCGGCTGGCGCAGGGGGAGGTCAGCTACGACCTGTGCGTGCAGCGCTTCGTCGACGAGCGGCGCACTCCGGTCGAGGACGCCTCGGTGGAGTGGAAGGACGGCGTGTCGCCCGCGATCGCGGTGGCCCGGCTGACGATTCCGAGCCAGGACCTGAACACCGCCGAGGCCCGCGCGACCGCCCGCCGGATCGAGGACCTCGCCTTCAACCCCTGGTACACCACGGACGACTTCCGCCCGCTCGGCAACATCAACCGGGCCCGGAAGGCCGCGTACCAGGCGGCGAGCGCGCACCGGCTGGGGCTGAGGTTCGTCACCGAGGAACCCCTGCGCAACCGCATCCTGGGCCGCCCGATAGAAGCGACCTTCGCGCTGCTGAACCGCTATGTCCCGTGGCACCGGCTGCCGTTGCAGTTGAGCCTGCTGAACCTGGTGTTCCTGCGCAAGGTGCTGCGCCGCCGCAACCTGATGGACACCGAGCCGCGTGAGGCGCCGCCGCGGGCCCAGCGGGTGCCGGCGCCGATCCCGGAGCAGCTGCGCGGCGAGCGGTCGTACGAGGGGACGTACAACGATCTGGCGGCCCCGAAGACGGGCGCGGTGGGTGCCACCTTCGGCCGCAACCTGAAGCCGGAGTACCGCCCGGACCTCTTCGACACCCCGAACCCGGTCACGGTCAGCCGGCAGCTGCTGTACCGCGAGAGCTTCGTGCCCGCGACCTCCCTCAACATCCTGGCCGCCGCCTGGATCCAGTTCCAGGTGCACGACTGGGTCAACCACCGCCGTTACAAGCCGGGCGAGCGCAGCGTCGAGGTGCCCCTGCCGCCCGGCAGCGGTCCCTGGCACAACACGCCCGGCGGACCCGGCGAGAACGTGATGCGGTTCGCGGAGAACGAGGGCATCGAAGTGCCGGGCCGGCCCCCGATCCTCTTCGGCAACAACGCCTCCCACTGGTGGGACGGCTCCGAGGTGTACGGCGAGGACGAGCACACCGCCCGCTTCCTGCGCGAGGCCGACGGACGCGCCGAACTCCGCCTGGAGGACGGCCACCTGCCCGGCGGCAGCAACGGTCACATCCCGCTCACCGGCTTCAACGAGAGCTGGTGGATGGGCCTGAGCGCCATGCACACCCTCTTCGCCCGCGAGCACAACGCCGTGTGCGCCGCGCTGCGCGCCGAGTACCCGGCGATGAGCGAGGAGCGCATCTACCAGACCGCCCGGCTGGTGGTCTCCGCGCTGATCGCGAAGATCCACACGGTGGAGTGGACGCCGGCGATCCTCGCCACCGAGGCGATCGACATCGCGCTGAAGACCAACTGGCAGGGCCCGCCGAAGAACTGGCTCAACCAGCTGGGCCTGTGGCTGTTCGAGGCGCACTCGCTGACGGGCATCCCGAAGACCCTCCCGGACCACCACACGGCGCCGTACTCGCTGACGGAGGACTTCGTCACCGTCTACCGCATGCACCCGCTGGTCCCCGACGACTTCGAGCTGCGCGAGCACCACTTCGGGCAGCGCCTGGAGACGGTGGGCTTCCTGGACATCCAGGGCGGGGCGGCCGAGTCGCAGATCCGCAAGACGGGCCTGTCGAACACCCTCTACTCGTTCGGCATCGCGCATCCCGGCGCGATCACGCTCCACAACTACCCGCGCGCACTGCAGCAGTTCGAGCGGGACGGCGAGATCATCGACTTGTCGGTGGTGGACCTGGTCCGCACCCGGCGTCGTGGCGTGCCGCGCTACAACGACTTCCGCGAGGGACTGCACAAGCAGCGCATCCGCTCCTTCGAGGAGCTCACGGAGAACGCCGAGACCCTGGCCCGGCTGAAGGACGTCTACCGCTCGGTCGACGAGATCGACACGGTGGTGGGCCTGTTCGGGGAGAACCCGCCGACCGGCTTCGGCTTCAGCGACACGGCGTTCCGCATCTTCATCCTCATGGCGAGCCGGCGGCTGCAGTCCGACCGCTTCCTCAACGTCGACTACCGGCCCGAGGTGTACACGCCGCTGGGTATCGACTGGGTGGAGCGGGGCGGCATGAACTCAGTCATCCTGCGGCACTGCCCGGAGCTGGCGGCGCTGCTGCCACGCGGGGCGAGCGCGTTCGCGCCGTGGCGGACGGTGCGAGCGACCAGCGACGGGGACATGCACGGAGGCCGTGAATGAGCACCGTCGGCGGTCACCCGGGGCTGGCCGACCTGTTCGGCCGGCCCCTGCTGGACACGGTCTGGCACCGGCGCACCCACCGCGTCAGCCGGGGCGCCTCGGTGCCTGCCGGGTCGATGAGCTACAGCTCCCCGCATGCCCAGCAGCCGCTGTCGGAGCTGGAGGAGGCGGTGCTGATCGCGATCACCGGCTGTACGGGCCTCACCATGCCGGACCGCCCCTTCGAGGACCCGCGCGACGGCAAACCCATCATGGCCAAGCCCAACCTGACCATGGCGGGCCGCACGGCGGGCAGCCCGGACAACGCGCAGGGCACCCACTTCTTCATGATCAACGACACGGGTACGTACTACCTGCGGAAGCTGCCACCGGCTCCTCAAGCGCCCTTCGACGCCGAGACGCTGGCGGCGCGGGCGGCGCAGTCCAAGGTGAAGGTCCTCGACCACCGTCTCGACGTACCCCAGAACAAACGGGACTTCCCGGCGTACCTGGACTCGAACCGCTTCCTGTCCAACCTGGCGGGGACGACGGTGTTCTTCCCGGTGGTAGACCTCTCCCATCAGTACATCAACGCGTTGATGTACCTGCTGACCCAGCCGGACGGAGCACGCCCGACGCTGGTGGACGACCGCAACTTCTACCGCCCCGCCGGCGTGAAGAAGTGGGTCAAGAACGGCTTCCTCAACGGAGATCTGAAGCTCCCGCTCGGCGCACTCGGGCCGATGCGCACCCAGATCGAGGCGGACCTGCTGCTGCAGAACCTCATGCTCACGGCGGAGGCGATGGGCCTCGGCGCCTGGATCCATGCGTCGATCAACCCCCAAATAGCCCTGGGCGACCCGAAGTTCTCGCGCATGTACGGCAAAATGCTCGGCTTCACCTTCGTCACCCCGCGCTGGCGGCTTGCGGACGTGTGGCGCTGGCACGTCCCGCTCCCGGCGTACGCGACCCTGCGCTCCCATCCGGTGGGGCTCACCTCCCGGGACGGCGAGGCGCTGATCGCGGCCGCCTGTCCGCCCGCGCACAAGTCGATGTCGGACGCGGTGGATTCGGTGATCGGCTCGAAGTTCGGCACCGGCGGCATCTACACCGACAAGGACGTCTTCACCCGCATCTACAAGGAGGACTACGGCCAGCGCTATCTCGCGGAGGCGAGCGAGTACGAGGAGCGGGTGATCGACTGCGCCCGCGACATCTGCGAGTACGTGATCCGCACCCACCGCAGGTTCCCGGCGCACACGGACGCGATCCACGTCCCGGGTATCTGGCTGCAGACCCATCACGTGGAACGGGAGTACTACGAGCGGTTCTTCGTGAACGGGCTGACCGACACCCACCGGCGGCATGCGGAGCTCTGGGATTAGAGTCCCGCTCTGTGGAGATCAACGATCTGACGCCGGCCGAGCAGCGGGTGTGGCGGGCGTTTTCGACGGGGGCGACGGTCGACTTCCGGGAGGGGGGCGACGACGAGGACACGGCGGAGGGCGCGCAGTGGGGGCCCGAACGGAGCATAAGAGCAACGGTGTTGCGGGCACTGCTCCTCAACGGCCCCCGAGTGCCGGGGGAAGTGGCCGCGCTGAAGGTCAAAGGGGCGCGGGTCACCGGCACCCTGGACCTGAGACACGCGACGGTCGACAGCATCGTCCATCTGAGCCACTGTCACTTCACCGACGCCCCGGACCTCTCCGGCGCCCACCTCCCCTACCTCAACCTGCGTGACTCCGTGCTGCCCGGCCTGATGATCGCGCGGGCCCGCGTGGACGGCAGCGTCCGGCTGACGCGCTGCCGGTTCACCGGAGTCGTACACCTGGGCGGATCGCACATCTCCGGGGTGTTGTTCCTCGAACGGGCTCGGTTCGCCGCCGTGTCGGAGACCGGGCCGGTCCTGCGGCTCAGCCACGTCACCATCGAGGACGACCTGTGCGCGCCCGGGCTGCGCACCCACGGCGAGATACGACTCGACGGGGCCGCCGTCGCCGGATCGGTCGACCTCAACGACGCCCGGCTCCACCACCCCGGAAACGCCGTCCTCGACGCCCAGACCCTCGTCGTGGAAGGCGACCTCCTGATGCGGCGCGTGGAGGCGACAGGCTGGATCGGCCTGCGCGGCGCACGCATCGCGGGTCGCTTCGACCTGTCGTACTCCCGTCTGTCGAACCCGGACGACTCGGCCCTGCGGGCGAGCAGCTGCACCATCGGCGAACTCTGGCTGCGCAAGGGGCCGCCCTTGGAAGGACGGCTCAACCTGCGCCGCGCCCAGGTGGACGTCCTGTTCCTGGAACCGGAGGTGGTGCCCGACGAGGTCTATCTGAGCAGCCTCGTGTACACCACTCTCACACCCCACGAACCCGCCGAGCGCCGCCTCCCCATGCTCGAACGCGATGCCGAGGGCTATGTCCCGCACGCCTACGAGCAACTGGCCACCGCCTACCGCCGCGTCGGCGACGACCACGCCGCCCGCCTGGTCCAGCTCGCCAAGCAGCGCCGTCTCCGCTCCACCCGCGCCTGGTACGGCCGCCTCTGGGGCTACGTCCAGGACGCCACCGTCGGCTACGGTTTCCGCCCGCTGCGCGCAGCCGTATGGCTGCTGTCGCTCCTCGCCATCGGCTCGACCGCCTACGCCCTGCACCACCCCCACGCGCTCAAGGCGTCGGAGGCCCCGCACTTCAACCCGGTCTTCTACACCCTCGACCTGCTGCTGCCGGTGATCTCCTTCGGCCAGGAGGAGGCGTTCGCGCCGGACGGCTGGTACCAGTACCTCGCCTACGCCCTGATCATCACCGGCTGGATCCTGGCCACGACGGTCGTCACCGGCGTGACCAGAACCGTCAGCCGCCAGTGAGCCGCCGCGCGGCATGCTGCGCGGCCAGACGCACGGGTGCGTTCTGGGCGCCGTACCCCTGGTACCCGCCGTCACGCTGGACGAGTTCGAAGAAGACCCGGCCCACGGTCCGCGTGTAGCAGTGCCGGAACTCCCCGTAGCGGTCCCGGTCGTAGAGGATCCCGAGCTCGCGATACGTCTCCAGCTCCCCCTCGGCGAACTCGAACCGGGCCGCCAGGTCGTCGTAGTAGTTCGCGGGCATCGCCAGCAGCAGCCCGCCCGCCTCGCGGAAGCGGCGCGCCGCGGCCACCACGTCGTCCGTCGCCAGCGCGATGTGCTGGGCATGGACCGTGTCGTCGGCGGGTGCCGCACCGACGGACAGGGCGATACGGACGCTGCCGTCGGCGGCGGCGACGGCGCGGCTGCGCAACAGGCCGTAGGGGTCGGCGACGTCCACGCTCTCCTGGGCGGACAGACCGAGGACGCTGCGGTGGAAGAGGGTGGCCTCCTCGAAGTGGTGCCAGGGCTGCACAAGAGCCAGATGGTCGATGCGCCGCACACCCGGGGACACCGGCCCGGCATGCTCGGCGTCCTCGAAGTCACCACGCCAGTCGGGCAGTTGGGGCCGACCGGTCGCGCAGAAGAACAACTCCGTGCCGTCCGGGGCCGCCACGGCATCCAGCGGTGCGTCCTCGCTCGCGCGACGGCGCGGCAGCACGGGCGCCAGCAGCGCCTCGGCGCGCCGCGCCGCGCCCGCCGGGTCCGGGGACTCCAGACCGATCGCGGCGAGCCCGGTGCCGTCCCGTCGGGCGGCCGGCCCGGTGTTGACGAGCACTCGGGCCTCCCCCGCCTGCCACAGATCGACCGGCTTGCTGCGGTGCCGCGCTGTCCGGACGAAACCCAGGGCCCCGAGCACCTCGCTCACCGGCTCGGCGTCGGGAGTGATCAGCTCGGCGAAGGCAACCCCCGTGGGAACGACAGGGGCGGGCAGCTCGGCCGGCCCCACCGCCTCCTGGAGGACCAGGAGCGACCGCTGCGCGTCCACGGCCGTCGGCCCGGCCTCGGCCTGCCGGAAGACGTCGTTGAAGACCTCCAGGGAGAGCGGCCCGGCATACCCCGTGCGCAGCACATGCCGCACGAGCCCGGCGACGTCGAAGCCGCCCTGCCCCGGGAAGCAGCGATAGTGGCGGCTCCACTGCAGGACGTCCATCGCAAGCAGCGGAGCGTCCGCGAGCTGCAGGAAGAAGATCTTCTCGCCGGGAATGTCCTCGATGCCCTTGGGATCGGACCCACGGGAAAGAATGTGAAAGCTGTCGAGACAGGTGCCGAGCGCGGGATGGTCCGCGGTCTCGACGACGTGCCACGCATGGTCGTACGTACTGACGTGCCGCCCCCAGGCAAGCGCCTCGTAGGCCACGCGGATCCCGGAGTCCTGTGCCAGATCGGCGAGTTGACTCAGCTGCTCGGCGGCGAGGGCGTCGTCGTCCACGGCCAGGGGACTCACGCTGGAACAGACGAGGACCGTCTCGGCCCCCAGCCGCCGCATGACCTCGAACTTGTGCCGGGCCCGACGCAGATTACGCGCGAACTCGTCCTCCGGGACGGCCTCGATGTCCCGCATGGGTTGGTAGAGGTCGATGCTGAGGCCGAGATCGGCGCAGCGGGCCCGGATCTCCTCGGGACTGAGCGGACTCGCCAGCAGGTCGTTCTCAAAGATCTCAACCCCGTCGAACCCGGCCCGCGAGGCGGCGGTGAGCTTTTCGGTCAGAGACCCACTGAGAGACACGGTGGCAATGGACGTAAGCATGGGGCCTGCTCCTTCAAACTGCCGGGTACGACAGCGCCCCTATAGGGGCGCGGGGCTGTGTTGGATTTGCGGCTGCCGCCGCGTGAGCGCGAGCAACCACAAACAACCCGCACCCGTCACACGGCCTCACCGACCGAGCTCTCCACAGCAATCTCCGCGAAGTCGGCAAGCATCCGCACAGCGTCCGGCTCCCGCCCGGTGAACAACCGAAACGCATCCGCAGCCTGGAACACAGCCATCCCGCCCCCGTCCAAAGCGGCACAGCCAACCGCCCGCGCGGTCCGCAGCAGCTCGGTCTCCAACGGCCGATAGACAACCTCGGCAACCCACAGCCCGGGGTGCAAGAGCTCCGCAGGAAACGGCAGCCCGGGATGCGCAGCCATCCCGGTTGGCGTGGCATGCACAATCCCGTCGGCCGAGCCGAGCAACTGGGCCAGCCGGTCCGGGGCTGCCGCAACCGCCCGCCGCACCCCGAAGTGCCGGTTCAGCGAAGCAGCAAGCTCCGCGGCCCGATCGGCCAACGCGTCCACGACTGTGACCCGCTCCGCCCCCAGGGTGAGCGTCGCATGAGCGACAGCCGCCCCCGCCCCGCCGGCACCCAGCTGCACCACCCGCTCCAGCGAAGCGTCCGGCAGCCCCCGCGCGAACGACGCGGCGAAACCCGTGACGTCCGTGTTGTGGCCGACGGCGCGACCGTCCTCGAAAACGACGGTGTTGACCGCCCCCAGCGCCTCGGCCTGCGGAGCAAGTGCGTCCAGGTGCTCGATCACCAGCTGCTTGCACGGGTGCGTGATGTTCAGCCCGTCGAAGCCGAGGTCCCGGGTGGCCCGCACCAGGTCGCCGACCGCCTCCGGCGGCACGCCGAGGGTGTCGATGTCGATGAGCCGGTACAGATAGCGCAGGCCCTGCCGGTCCGCCTCCCGCTCGTGCAGCGCCGGGCTGAGCGACGGGCCGATGCCGGAACCGATCAGTCCGACGAGATACGAGTCCTTGGCCACGGGGCCTCCTGAGCCGAGCGCTAATGTACGAACTAGTACGTTAGCTATATCAGCCCGGTGGTTGCCTGGGAAGACCTCGCCGACGCCACCCGGCCCGCCTTCTAGAATCTGCGGCACTGGCCGCACTCCCGAAGGAACCCGATGACCAGCGTCGACGAACCGGCACGACCCAACGGGCGGATCCGCGACGCCGCCCGCACCCAGGCCGAGATCCTCGACGTGGCGACACAGGAGTTCGCACGGGCGGGCTACGACGGCGCCCGGGTCGACGAGATCGCCGCCCGCACCCGCACCACGAAGCGGATGATCTACTACTACTTCGGCGGCAAGGAACAGCTGTTCACGGCCGTTCTGGAGCGGGCGTACGGCGTGATCCGCGAGGCCGAGCAGAAGCTGGACGTCGAGCACCTGGACCCGGTCGCGGCCATCCGGCGTCTCGCCGAACTGACCTTCGACCACCACGAGCAGCACCCCGACTTCATCCGCCTGGTCAGCATCGAGAACATCCACGGTGCCGAGCACATCGCCGCCTCCGAGAAGCTGGGCAGGATCGGCTCCCCCGCGCTCGACGTGATCCGCCGCATCCTGGCCGCCGGGCAGGAATCGGGCCTGTTCACGGCCGACGTCGACGCGGTCGACCTGCACGCGATGATCAGTTCCTTCTGCTTCTTCCGGGTCTCCAACCGGCACACGTTCGGCGCCCTGTTCGGCCGCGACCTGGTGGACCCCGCCCAGCGCGAGCACTACCGGACGATGCTGGGCGACATGGTGATCGCGTACCTGACGGCGGACCGCGCGACGAACTGATCACGCCGATCACCCGCACGACAGCGGCAAGATCCTTCGACGCCGCCCCTTGACACCCGGGAAACGTGGGCGCAACATCCGTAGCCAACCACTACTAACTATCCAGTGGGTTAATTAGCCGGGTAGCGCCCGGCGCGGCCGTCCCGTCACCCCAGGGATCCGGCACTTCTCCCCCGCCGCTCACTCCGCTTACGTTGGAGTTCCCTCGAAGGAGCAAGCCGTGTCCGTCCCCGCCGAAGCCGTCGGGCAGCCGAGAAAGGCGGCCACCGCCGCCTGGATCGGCAGCGCCCTGGAGTACTACGACTTCTTCATCTACGGCAGCGCGGCCGCGCTGATCTTCCCGAAGGTCTTCTTCGACGAGTCCGACCCGGCCACCGCGACCCTGCTGTCCCTGGCCACGTTCGGCGTCGCGTATGCGGCCCGGCCGGTCGGCGCGCTCTTCCTCGGCCACTTCGGTGACCGTGTCGGCCGTAAGAAGATCATGGTCTTCACACTGATCCTGATGGGCCTGTCGACGTTCCTCATCGGCTGTCTGCCCACCCGCGCCCAGGTCGGGGGCCTCGCGCCGGTCCTCCTGGTCGCCTGCCGCGTCCTGCAGGGCATCTCGGCGGCGGGCGAGCAGGCAAGCGCCAACTCGATGACCCTGGAACACGCGCCACCGAACAGGCGCGGCTTCTTCACCAGCTTCACCCTCAGCGGCACGCAGGGCGGCCAGCTCATCGCCACCCTGGTCTTCATCCCGGTGGCCGCGCTCCCGGAGAGCCAGCTGCTGTCGTGGGGCTGGCGGGTTCCGTTCTGGGCGAGCGTCGCGGTCGCCGTCGCCGGCTATGTCATCCGCCGCAAGCTGGAGGAGACACCGGCCTTCGCGAAGCAGGCGGCCACCGAGGGGGTCGTGAAGCTGCCGCTGGCGGTGCTGTTGCGTGAGCACTGGGCGGACGTGCTGCGGGTGATCGGCGGCGCGCTCATCGCTTCCGTCTCCACCATCTTCACGGTCTGGGCCCTGTCCTACGCCACCAGCGACTCGGTCGGCATGTCCCGCTCCTCGATGCTGTGGGTGGGCGCGCTCGCCAACCTCGTGGCCCTCGCGGCGATCCCCCTGTGGGCCTCTCTGTCGGACCGCATCGGCCGCCGCCCGGTGTTCCTGATCGGCGCGGCGGGCAGCGCCATCGCCATGTTCGGCTACCTGTGGGCGATCTCGACGGGCAACTACCCGCTGACCCTGATCCTGGGCATCGTGGCCTTCGGCATCGTCTACAGCGCCGCGAACGGCGTCTGGCCTTCCTTCTACGGCGAGATGTTCTCCACCCGCGTCCGCCTGTCCGGCATGGCGATCGGCACCCAGATCGGCTTCGCCGTGGCCGGCTTCGCGGTCACCTTCGCCGCGCAGATCGCGGGCCCCGACGGCAACGACTGGTCCTCGGTCGCCCTCTTCACCGCGGCCCTCTGCGTCCCACCGGTCATCGCCGCCCTCTCGGCCCGCGAGACCCACAGGATCTCGACGGAACACCTGGGCGACCGGGCCACCCAGGGAGCATCACAGCCGGAGACGGTCACCGCCTGACGCGTCCACGAACGCCCCCGGGCCCCGGATGCCCCACCGGCTCCGGCACCCGGGGGTTCCGGCGCCCCTGAAAGGGGCGCGGGACAGTATCGATGTGCGGCTCCGCCGCGTGGGCGCGACCAGCCACGATGGCGCCGCAGACAACCGACGGCAGCCCGCGGAGGGCACGCTCAGCCACTGGCCGGCAGCACCACTCACGCCTCCGCGACACGCTCCGGCGCGAACCCCTCCCGAGCCTGCTCGCGTACCACCGCACCGGCCTCCCGCCAGTGGTCGGGGCCTGCCGTGCCGCCGGCCTCCGCCAGGCCCAGCCCCGCCACCCTACGCTCGTGGGTGACGTGGCTCGTAGAGGCCGACTTCGCCGCCGCCCGGCAGCCGGAAGCCGGTCAACTGGCCCCAGCGTTCCTCCTGCAGGGGACGGGTGAACTCCACGCCCTTCTCGGCGAGTTCGGCGGTTGTCGCGTCGATGTCGTCGCACATCATGAACAGTTCGTGCGACGGCTCGCCCTCAGCCGGGTGGAAGGCGACCTCTGCGGGCGGCGCCTTGAAGATGAGCCAGCCGTGGCCGGCGTCGACATGCGCCCAGCCGAGGACGTCCCGGAAGAAGGCGCGGTCCGCCTCGGCGTCGCGGGTGTAGATCACCACATGTGCACCATTGATCACGCGCGGAGGCTAGGTCCCCGGCCCGGGGCACGGCAAGGGCGGCGCGCGGTCGGTCATGTGGAAGAGGCGGCCACGCAGAACTCGTTGCCCTCCGGATCGGCCATCAGGATGTGGTGTCCGCCGAACTCCTCCAGGACGCTCCCGCCCGCCTTCACCAGGCGCTCGGACTCGGCCCGGATGCGGGCCCACCGCTCGTCGGGACTGCCGCCTCCCGGCACGCGGACGTCGATGTGGAGGCGGTTCTTCGCCGTCTTGGGCTCGGGGACCTTCAGGATGGACAGCCGGGGACCCACGCCGTCTGGATCGCAGAGCCACGCGCCGTCGTCCGCCGAGTCGTCCTCCGGCAGGTCGAACTGCGCGAGCCACTCCTCGCGCGTGGCGAAGGGAGCGGGCGGCGGCTCGTCGACATAGCCGAGCGCCGTCTTCCAGAACTCGGCGAGGAGCCGCGCGTCCGCGCAGTCAAGCGTGAGATCGAAGGTGGCTGCCATGCGACGACCGTACTGCGCACCACTGACAGCAGGACCGCCGCCGGAGCCTGATCAGGCGTTCGACCAGCCCCGCTCGCACAACACCAGCCGGTATCCGTCCGGATCCTCGATCGTCACGCCCCACCGGTTCCAGTACGGATTGGGCGACGGCACCCGCTTGCCGCCGTGCTCCTCCAGCCGGCCCACCAGGTCCTCCGGCACCGGCCCGTCGACGTAGACGACGAGGAGGTCCTCCTCGGTGGGCCGGGGCTCGACGGGCCGCACCGGTTCATGAACGAGCTCCAGATGCCATCCGGCGTCCGGCCAGCCGAGCATCAGCAGGTCGTGCTCGCCGGGTTCGGAACCGCCCTCGGTCCGCCACACCACACTCAGCCCGAGCCCCTGCGCCCAGAACCGCTCGGCGGCCGCAAGGTCGCGGGACGGGCGGGCGATACGGATGTGGCTGCGGCCGTCGACCGGCATCGTGACCTCTTCCTGAGCTGCGGCATCCTTCCTCGCAGCCTAGGCAGTCCGTGATCCGCGAACCATCGGTCGTCCGCCCTGCACCCAGGGACCTAGGTCCCCACCCGCCGTTTTCGTCGGCCTCCGGGCGAAAGGCGCTGTTGAGGCATTGCGCGCACTGCGGTAATCATGAGGAACCTCCGCGCGCTCCGGCCGGATTCAGGGGCGGCCGGGGTGCGCGGACCGACGTTGACTATCGTTGCCCGATCACACGAGCGGGCGGCGAGAGGCGGACGAGGACGTGGCGGGGGCCGGGTGGATACGGGTGCCGGTCGGCGACGACGCCGCACGGTGGGCCACCCGCGGGCGCAGCCACAAGGTGCTTCTCGTCGTCCACAACGTGACCGCGGCGACCCGTCTGCTGGACGTCCTGCCGCTCTTCCACGACGACTTCAGGGTGCAGCTGCTGGCCACCTGCCCGGGCTCGTCGGCGTTCCGGGCGGGCGTCGTCGAACTGCTGGACGGGACCGGGGTGCCCGTACTGCCGTGGGAGCAGGCAGTCGAGACGCCGGTCGCGCTGGCCGTGTCGGCGAGCTTCGGCGGTCAACTCCGGTCACTTTCCGGTGTATTGACCGTCTTGTCACACGGTGTCGGATACACTAAAACACTGGCGACACCCGACACCCGACACCCGACACCGGGCAGCGGTCAGGAACGGTCGGATCCGGTCTTCGGAATGTCGCCGGAGTGGCTTCTCGACGAGAACGACAAGCCGATCGCGGACGCGCTCGTCCTCTCGCACCCCGAGCAGTACCAGCGGCTGCGCACCGTCTGCCCCGAAGCCGCGCCCACAGCCGTGCTCGCCGGGGATCCCTGCTGGGACCGCATACTGGCGGCCCGCCCGTACCGCGACCGCTTCCGCCGCGCCCTCGGGGTGGGCCGGGGGCAGCGCCTGATCGTCCTGAACTCCACCTGGAACCCCGAGTCGCTCTTCGGCGACGGCGGCGGCGATGACGTACTCCCTTCCCTCCTCCCCCGTCTGACCTCGGAGTTCCCGGCCGACGAGTACCGTCTCGCGACCGTGCTGCACCCGAACGTCTGGCAGGGTCACGGCCCCGGCCAGATCCGCGCCTGGCTCGACCGCGCCCGCCGCGCGGGACTTTCCCTGATCGACCCCCTGGAGGGCTGGCGCCAGGCGCTGCTCGCCGCCGACGCCGTGATCGGCGACCACGGCTCCGTCACCTATTACGCAGCCGCCCTCGGCACACCGGTCCTCCTCGGCGCCGCACCCCTCGCAGGCCTGGACCCCGAGGCCCCGGTCCACGCATTCGTCCGCACCGCACCCCGCCTCGACCCCGCACGGCCCCTGCGCCCACAGCTGGACGCGCTCGTCGACCACCACCAACCACCGTCCGAGCCCGCCGAGTTCGTCAGCTCCGCACCCGGCGAGTCCGCGACCCGACTGCGGCGGCTCTTCTACGACCGCATCGGCATCCCCGAACCGGACGCACCCGCCCGCCTCGAACCACTCCCTCTCCCGCCGTACGAACCCGCGACGCACACGGTCCCGTTGCTGGTCCTCACCCGCCTGCTCGGCTCCGGCGAGGTCTCCGTCACCCGGTACGCGGGCCCGCATCCAGCACCGGACAACGCGGGCGAGGCCCACACGGCGGTGCACGAGGACACCCTCGAGAGCGAGCAACTCCCCCTGGCCGACGTGGTGTTCAGGTACGGCGACGAGAACGACCCACGCTTCGTCTCCCCCGCCCACTGGACGGCAGAGATCCTCGCCCGGCACCCGCACTGCGCGCTGGCCGCCTACGTCACGGGCCCCGGCTCGTGCGTCGTCCGCACCCGATCGGGCACGTCAATACGCCTGGACGCCGGTCCCGGCGCGGACGCCGATCCGGCCGCGTACGCCTCCGCCCTGCACGCGTGGCTGGCGGCGGGCAAGTCACTGGAGCTGTCGGCCAGGCAAGGGCTGACCGTCCGGATCGGGAAACTGACCCACCCCGTACGGCTCACTCCGGCGTGACACCCGCTCCCGCAACCACGCCACCGGATACTCGGCGTCCCCCACCCCAGGCCTCAAGCGCCTCCCCAATACGCATGGCTCACAGCAGACAAGCCGCCGAACCGCCGGCCGGACAGAGGCTGACCGCCCAGATCGGGAACACCCCACCCCGTACGACTCACTCCGGGCTGACACACCGTTCCCGCAGCACCCGCAGCCACGCCACCTGGTATTCGGCGTTCTCACGTCCGAGAGCCGTGAGCGCCTCGTCGATCAGTGGTCGTGCGGTCTCCGATTCGCCGCCGTCCAGGTGGGTTTCGGCGAGGTCGGTGAGGGTGCGGGCGGTGTTGTAGGCCTCGCCGGTGTCGCGGAAGAAGCGCAGGGCGCGGTCCAGCCGCTGCACCGCCTCCTCGCGGCGGCCGAGGCCGCGCAGGGCACGTCCCCGGTGGCGTTCCAGCAGGGCCCGGGCGCGCGGGAGGTCGGCAGCGCCCTCGTCTTCGGGGCCGATGCCGTCGAGGATGCCGTACGCCTCCTCGAAGCATGCGTACGCCTCCTCGAAGCGCCACTGCCGCAGCCGCAGCAGTCCGAGGAACTCGACCGCGGAGGCGTGGCCGCGTACATGGCCGGCCGTCTGCTCGTCCCGGGCGGCGGCGAGCGCTTCGGGTTCGGCCTCGTCCCAGCGGCGCAGCTCCGTCAAGGTATGGGCGAGTTGGGCGTGCAGTGCGCCGGCCGTGCGGGTGCCGGGGAAGTGCTCGTCGGCGGTGCGTGCTCCGGCGCGCAGTGCGGGCAGCAGGACGTCGTGGTGGCCGGCCTTGAGCTGGAGCGGCCACAAGGCCTGGCAGAGCAGGACGACCGTGGCCCAGTCCCGGAAGTCCTCCGCCGCGTGCACCGCCTCGACGAGACCGGGCGCCTCGGCCGCCAGAGCGGCGACGGCCGTGCCCCGGTCCGGGAAGGACACGGGCGAGTCGGCGGCGGGCACCCGCCAGCTCTCGGGCAGTGCGGCCCGTGCCGCACCGACGGCCAGGTCCCGGTAGCCGGCGACGACGCGGGTGACGGCGGCCGAGCAGGCCGCTATGCCGTCGAGGGCGGCCGCCGTGTGCTCGGCGTGGGCACGGACGGCGGGGCGGTAGCGGTAGCGGCCGGCGTCGGTGCGTTCCAGGAGGAGGGCCTCGGCGAGTTCCTCCAGGTGGCGGGCGGCTTCGCCCTCGTCGAGGTCCGCAGCGCGGGCGGCCGCGGCGGGATCGAGGGCGGGCCAGTCGCGCAGGGCGGCGAGCCGGTAGAGACGGGCCGCGGCGGGTGTGAGCAGACGGTAGGAGTCCTCGGCGGCCGCGCGGACGGGGTCGTTCCCGGGTCCGGCGGGCGGCTCGGTGTGCGCGGCCAGGCGGGGTGCGGCCGCGCGCAGTGCGTAGGGCGAGCCGGCGCAGCGGTCGAGGAGCGCGGGCAGCGCGGCGCGGGCAGCGCTGATCGCCGGTCTGCCGACGAGGTCGGTGAGCAGCCGTACGGCGTCCCGCCGGGCCAGCGGGCCGACCGGGATGCGCAGGGCGTCCAGGCCGGAGAGCGGCTGACGGGCGACGACGATGGTGAAGACACCGGGCGCCGAGGTCAGCAGCGGCCGGAGCTGCGCGGCGGACCGGGCGTGGTCGAGCACGAGCAGCAGCTGCCGGTCGGCCAGACAGCGCCTCAGGAGCTCCGCGCGGTCGGCGGCGGCCGGGGGCACCTCCTCGTCGGGCAGGCCGAGTCCGCGCAGCAGGGTGCCGAGAACCGCTTCGGGCGCGCGGGCGCGCAGGTCGGCGTAGAGCTGACCGTCGGGGAAGCGGGCGGTCTGCCGCCAGCCCCAGTGGATGGCGAGGGTGCTGGTGCCGATGCCTTCGGGGCCGTGGAGGAGCACCAGCCGGGGGCGTCCGCCGAAGGCGCGCGTCGCCTCCTTGTCCAGTACTTTCAGGGCCTTTTGACGATCCGTGAAGAAGTGCGGGGCGGTCGGCAGGCAGGGGCGGTGCGGTCCCGAACCGGTGCCGGGAGCTGGCACACGGCTGGCGAACTGCGCCCAGGCATGCGCCAGTTGGGGATCCTGATGTATGCGCTCGTGCACCAGGCGGACCACGTCGTCCATTTGCCCGGGAGTGGTGGGGGCGGTCACCTCGGCCCCGGCAATGCGGCGGACCAGACCGCCCGCCGACTCCCACGCCCACTTGCCGGCTTCGTTCGCCATGCCCGATCCGACGGCTCCGAGCACCGCGCCGATGGCGCCCAGCGAAACCGGATCCACCATGCCGTGCACTCCCCGTCTTCCGTTCTCGGCTGTTCCACCTGTCGCTCGCAGTGATCAACCCTAGCCGTAGTAACGGGACATGACAGGGCATCACCCGGCTCGGGCTCCGGACCCGCCGGACGGGTTCATGTCCTTCAGCCCTGCCGGGCTCCGTCAGCCCCGGTTGGCCCCCTTGGGAATGCCGTACGCCCGCTCCACCTTCAGCCGCACCACCAGGCGCCGGTCGCGGACCATCGCGGCACGGTAGTCGTCCCAGTCCGGGTGCTCGCCCAGGACGTCGCGGTACACGCGGATCAGCTCCTCGACCGTGTCGTCGTGCGGGTCCTTGGCGACGGGTGCGAGCTCGGCGGTTCCCTCGACGACCGTGTAGGCGCGGCGGTCCGCGGTGGACACGTGGTACGACGCCCGCGCGTCCCGGCGCAGGTTGCGGGTCTTGGCCCGGTCGTCGGTGACGGAGATCCGGATGACGCCCTCGTCCGGGTAGTAGTGATGGCTGACGTTCGACAGCTGGGGCCGGCCGTCGCGCTTGAGCGTGACCAGCACGCCGCTGCGTTCGTCGGAGAGAAGCTCGAGCAGTGTGTCGTGAGTCATACCCAGCTAACCCATCGGACCGATCTCCGCATTCCCGTCGGGTAGACACTGTCTACGAGCGGCTGGTAGACAGTGTCTATGGATGCATCGGAGAGTGGACTACGGGACCGGCTGGTCGACGTCGGAGTGGATCTGGTCGCAAGGGAAGGCGCGCAGGCGCTCACCCTGCGGGAGATCGCGCGCCGGGCGGGCGTCTCGCACGGGGCGCCCCGCCGCTACTTCCCCACCCACCTGGAGCTGCTGTCCGCCATCGCCCGCCGCGGCTTCGCAGAACTGTCCGAGCGAGCGACGGCGGCGACCGGCGACGGCACGGCGACCCCGCGCGAGCAGCTGACGGCGCTGGCGAAGGTCTACCTGGAGTTCGCGGTCCACAGCCGCGGCATGTACGAGCTGATGTTCCGTCATGATCTGCTGGAAAGCGGGCACTTGGGGCTGCGCGACACGAGCCTGCCGCTGTTCGGGCGGCTGGTGGAGCTGGTCGGGCGGGTCCGGCCCGACGCGGACGCCCGGGTCGTCGCGGGCGCATTGTGGGCGAACCTGCACGGCATCGCCCAGCTGTGGGTCTGGGGCAGCCTCCAACTCGCCACGGGCACCGACGACTTCGTACTTCTGCTGCGTTCGGCCCTCGACGCGCACCTGGGGGACGGCGCATGAGCGGGCACCGCGCGCTGACGCTGACGTGCAGTGTGGTCGGGGCGGTGATCGTCGCCCTGGACGGCACGGTCCTCACCGTCGCGCAGCCCACCCTGCAACGGGACCTGGGCGCGTCCTTCACGCAGGTCCAGTGGACCAGCACCGGCTATCTCATCGCGGTGGCGGCCCTGTTGGTGTTCTCGGGGCGGCTCGGCGACCGGTACGGGCATCAACGGGTCTTCGCCACAGGGATGTTGGGCTTCGGGGTGATGTCGGCGGGCATCGGTCTGGCGCCGGGTGCCGGCTGGGTGATCGGTCTGCGGGTCCTGCAAGGTGTGTTCGGTGCGTTGCTGCAGCCTGCCACGCTCGGGATGCTGCGGGCCGCGTTCCCGCCCGACCGGCTGCGGATGCCGGTCGCCGTGCGGGCCGGCGCGATCGGGGTGGCGGCCGCGGCGGGGCCCGTGCTGGGCGGGGCGCTGGTGGCCGGGCCGGGCTGGCGGGCGGTGTTCTTCCTCAACGTCGTACCGGCACTCGTCTTCGGCCTGCTCGCGCTCACGCTGCGCGGCCCGCGTCCCCACCAGTCCTCCCCCGCCGGTCTGGACGTGCCCGGCGCGCTCCTGCTCGCCGCGACCCTGGCCGGTCTGGTCCACACCCTGGTCACGCTGCCGGATGGCGGATGGACGACGGCGAGCGCGCTCGGCCTGGCGTCGGCAGCGGTCGCAGGTACCGCCTTCGTACGGCATGAGCGGCGGACCGCAAGCCCGCTGGTGCCGCCGGACGTCGTGGGCTCGGCCGCCGTCCGTTCCGCGCTCGGCATGCTGGTCGCCGCGTCGGCCGCCCTGAACGGCACGCTGTTCGTCGCCACCTTCCTGCTCCAGGACACGCTCGGTCTCGACCCGGTGCACATGGCCCTGCTCAGCCTCCCTCTCGCGGCACTGATGATCGTCGCCGCGCCGGGGTGCGCGGTACTGCTGCGCCGGGTCGGGGCCCGCCGTACGACCGTGTCGGCGATGGCCGTCCTGGCCGCCGGGATCCTGGTGCTGGGCCGGGCCTCGGGCACGGTCGGCTTCTGCATCGGGTTCGCGCTGCTGGGGGCCGGGTTCGGCACGGTGATGGTGGCGGCCACTCATGTCGTCGTACGCCAGGCCGCCATCGGGTCGGCCGGGGTGGCGGGCGGGTTGCAGCAGACCGCGATGAACGTCGGCCCGGCGCTGGGCGTGGCCGCGGCGACGACGCTGATGGGGCTGGGCCACGGGTACGGGCTGCCGCTGTTCGTCCTCGCCGTGGTGGCCCTGGCCGGGGCGGCGGCGGGCCGCGCACTGCCGGAACGTTCCGCCGAAACGATCAATCACGGTCAACCGGGGGCCATCGCCGGCGTTCCTGAGCGACGATGAGACCAGGCAGAACAGGCGAGTCCGCTCCGGTTCGACGCGCCCCGAAGGGGCGCGGGGCTGTATCTTTATGCGGCTCCGCCGCGTGGGCACGACCAGCCACAGAGATGCCGCGGCCCACTGCCGGTCTGTCGCGGCACTCACACCGGAGTGCGTTTCGGAGGAGAGCGATGACACAGCTGCGACAAGAGGTCGACCCGGGCGAGGTCGGCCTGGACGCCAAGGCGCTGGAC
The DNA here is from genome assembly GCF_003814765.1 of Streptomyces sp. TLI_185. Lineage (NCBI taxonomy): Bacteria > Bacillati > Actinomycetota > Actinomycetes > Kitasatosporales > Streptomycetaceae > Streptomyces > Streptomyces sp. TLI_185. The sequence continues at coordinate 8,487,288 of NZ_RKRB01000001.1, read as the reverse complement.
CGCCTCGACCAGCACTTCGCCCACTACGTGGACGACGGGCGCCTGCCCGGCTATCTCGTGGCCGTGGCCCGCGGCGGACGCGTCGCCCACCTCACCACCCACGGTCTGCGTGACGTCGCGGCGGGTCTGCCCGTCGAGGCCGACACCCTGTGGCGGATCTACTCCATGACCAAGCCGGTCACCTCGGTCGCCGCGCTGATGCTGGTGGAGGAGGGCCGCCTGTCGCTCGACGACCCGGTCGCCCGCCACCTTCCGGCCTTCTCCGACCCGCAGGTCTACGAGAGCGGATCCGGCGCCGGCCTCCGGACCCGCCCCGCTGCCCAACCCCCGCTGATCCGGCACCTGTTGACCCACACCGCGGGCCTGACCTTCGCCTTCTACCACAACCACCCCGTCGACGCCCTCTACCGCGAGGCGGGCCTGGACTCGGCCGTGCTGCCGGGCTCGGACCTGGCCGGGACCGTCGACGCGTACGCGCGCCTGCCGCTGCAGTTCGAGCCGGGCACGCAGTGGAACTACTCGGTCGCCACCAATGTCCTCGGCAGAGTGATCGAGGTCGTGTCCGGGCAGCCGCTCGACGTCTTCTTCGCCGAGCGCGTCCTCGGCCCGCTCGGCATGACCGACGCCGGTTTCTGCGTCACGGACGAACAGGCCCCGAGGCTCTCCGAGTTGTACGGCGAGACCGACGCCGGCGGCATCGAGCCGATCGCCGGGCTGCCGCTGCGCGGGCGGCCCCGCTTCCTGTCCGGCAGCGGCGGCATGGTGGCCTCCGCGTACGACGTGCACCGCTTCATGGAGCTGCTGCGCCGGCGCGGCGAGCTCGACGGCGTCCGCCTCCTGGCCCCCGAGACGGTGGACCGGATGACCCGTAACCAGCTGCCCGGCGGCGCCGACCTGCGCGCCTTCGGCAGCCGCCCGGCCCACGACGAGCCCGGCAACGACGGCGTCGGCTTCGGGTTCGGTGTCTCCGTCGTCATCGACCCCGACCGCACGCAGGCGCCCTCGGGTCTGGGGACGTTCGGCTGGAGCGGGGTGGCGACGACGACCTTCTGGGTGGACCCCGGCCGCGATCTGACCGTGCAGTTCATGACACAGGTCCGGCCGAAGTCGTCGCTCAGGCTCTTCCCGGACCTCAAGCGGATGGTCCACGAGGCGGTCACGGACTGAACGTGCCTCGGGGCCGCGACCGGAACACCTCGCCGACCGGCGGTGTCGGCGAGGCGGTGCGCGATCCTGCTCAGGACAGGTGGGCCACCGCGTCCAGGTGCGGCAGGACGTGGTCGAGCCGTTCCCGCTTGGTGCGCAGATAGGTGATGTTGCTCTCGCACGGCGGGATCAGCAGCGGGACCGTCTCCGCCACTTGGATGCCGTGCCGGACCAACGCCTCCTGTTTGCGCGGGTTGTTGGACATCAGGCGCACCGAGTTCACGCCCAGGTCCTGCAGGATCTTGGCGGCGACGCCGTAGTCGCGGGCGTCCACCGGCAGCCCCAGCGCGAGGTTCGCCTCGACGGTGTCCAGGCCCTCCGCCTGCAGCGCCATCGCCCGCAGCTTGGCGAGCAGACCGATGCCGCGGCCCTCGTGGCCCCTCAAGTAGACGACTATGCCGCTGCCTTCGGCGACGACGGCCTTCAGCGCGGAGGCGAGCTGGTCGCCGCATTCGCAGTGCTGGGAGCCGAACGCATCACCGGTCAGGCACTCGGAATGCAGCCGGGTGAGGACGCCCTCCGTGCCGATGTCACCATGGACGAGGGCCACTTGCTCGTCGCCGCGGTCGTGATCCATGTAACCCACCGCCCGGAATTGCCCGTACACCGTGGGCAGCGGGGCATTCACAACACGTTCCACGCCCGTGCGCTGTGCGGACTTCTTGCCGAGGACGCCGATTTTATCTGTCATGATCTGATTCCTAAGCAGAGACGAAAGGCCGTGAAGAAATGAGTGTTTCGGGCGCGCGTACGGCGGCATACGGGCTGGTGCCGGCGGACACTACGGAAGAGGTACGGACCAGGGCGGCGGGTGTCTCAACGCAGGTCGCCGTCCTTCCGGTCGGGAGCTTCGAGCAGCACGGTCCGTTCCTTCCGCTGGCGACCGACACGCTCGTCGCCTGTGCCGTGGCCCGGGAGATCGCCGCGGCGTACCCGGTGCACCTCCTCCCGCCCGTGACGATCTCCTGCTCGCACGAGCATGCGGCCTGGCCCGGTACCGTCAGCATCTCCTCGGTGACCCTTCATGCGGTGGTATGTGACATTGCACAGTCGCTGCGCCGCTCCGGCGTCGACGCCCTGGTGGTGGTCAACGGGCACGGCGGAAACTACGTACTGGGCAACGTCGTTCAGGAATCGTCTGCCCGCGGCGAGCGAATGGCACTGTTCCCGGCCGCGGAGGACTGGGAAGCGGCGCGGCAGCGGTCGGGGGTGATCACCTCGCTGCTGACCGACATGCACGCGGGAGAAATCGAGACCTCCATCCTTCTGCACGCTCACCCGGAATTGCTCCGCCCCGGTTATGAGACCTCCGATTTCGTCGCGGACGACCGGCGTCATCTGCTCACCCTCGGTATGTCCGGCTATACCGATTCGGGCGTCATCGGACGCCCTTCGCTCGGTTCCGCGGAAAAGGGGAAGGAACTGCTGGCGAGCCTCGCGGATTCCTTCGGCGCGTATTTCTCGTTGCTCACCTCGCAGGACGCGTCCGCCGATTCCGACCGTTCCGCGAGCGCCTCCGGGGAAGCGGGCAGCGCCCGCGGCTGAGCGGTGCCGGGTTCCGGCGCCGTCGCCCCGGAACCCGCCCGCAGGCCCGTGTACCAGCGGGCGACGAGGACGACGGCGCCCGGCAGGGCGGCCACGAAGCTCAGCACGCCGTACACCACGGCGACGGCCACACCGCTGCTCGCGCCGAGGCCGACCGCGCCGAACGCCCAGGCGGTGACGCCCTCCCGGGGGCCGAACCCGCCGATGTTCAGCGGCAGTCCCATGGCGACCAGGGCGAGGACGGCCAGCGGCAGCAGGACGGCGACGGAGGCGCCGGAGCCGGCAACCCGCGCGGCGAGCACGAACATCCCGAGGTGCCCGGCCAGGATCAGCAGCGAGGAGACGGTGACGCCGGGCCAGTTGCGGCGCGACAGCAGGCTCTCGCGCGCCTCGGCGAGCGTCGAGCGCAGAGCCGTTCCGCGACGGGACGGCGCCTTGTTCATTCGCAGGGCGACGACGACGGCTAGTGCGCCCACGGCCGCAAGGCCGGCCAGCGGTGCGACGTGCCGTACCTCGCCGAGCACCGGTGACGGCATCGTGAGCAGCGTCGCCGTACCGACGACCGTCAACGCGACCTGTCCGGCGACACGTTCGAGCACCACCGAGCGCACTCCGCGCCCGAGGTCGCCGGCGCTCTGTCCGTGCCGGACGGCCCGGTGGACGTCGCCGAGGACGCCGCCGGGCAGGGCGGCGTTCAGGAACAGCGCGCGGTAGTAGTCGGCGACGGCCGGTCCGAGCGGCAGGTGGATCTTCAGGCCGCGAGCCACCAGCGCCCAGCGCCAGGCGCTGAGCACGGTGGTGGCGACGCCGATCAGCAGGGACACCACCAGGGTCGTCGCGTCGATGCTGCGCAGCCCGTCCAGCAGGACGCCCGTGCCGAGGCGCCACAGCAGCGCACCGAGGATGACCACTCCCGCGACGGTGCCGAAGTGGGTACGTACGGCACGGGAGTTGAGCCGGGCGAGGGCGGCACGCCACCAGGGTGCCCGCGCGGTGGCCGGCTCGGGCCGGGCCGAGGAGACGATCACGCCGATACGCGCCTCCGAGACGGCGGGCCCGGTGGGTGCGGCGGATGCGAGGACATCGGCCCGCGCCCACAGAGCGGCGTCCCGCGCGGCGAGGCAGGCCAGGCCGTCCTCCCACACCTCGACCGCGACGGAGGCGGCACCGCCGGCCGCACCCGCAGCTGCCGGGCGGACGGCGCCTTCGGCCCGCGCCCCGGCACGGGTTCGCGTCGGCAAAGAGGCCCGCACCTCGGCACCGACTCGCGTCGGCAATTCGGCCGGCACCTCAGCACCAGCCCCTGTCGGCAATCCGGCCCGCACCTCGGCACCGACGCCCGTCGGCGCCCCGGACACGACGTCCACACCCCGCCGGGCCTCCACGGCGCCGCGCCGGTCGGCCCGCACCACGAGCGCCCGCACCGTCTCCACGCTCATGACGCGCCGCCCGTCGGCCGGGACAGTGCCAGCAGGTCGCTGTGGTGGACCACGACATGGAGTTCGCCCGCCTCGCAGGCGGCCAGGCGGTCCTGCAGATACCGTTCTGCACGGGCCTTGAGCTCGGGGCGTTCCTCGACGGCCGCGCTGACCCAGCCGCGCAGCCACTGGGCCGTCAGCGCGGCCTCGCCGGGGCCGAGGCGCCAGGGGCTGGGGTCGACGCGTACCGTCGCGCCCCGTTCCGAGAAGGCCTCGCAGGCCACCGTGATCGCGTCCGGGCCGAGCAGGCCGCCGCGGCGCTGGTGGGCGTTGAACGCCTCGGTGATCTCCTCGTCCATCGGGTCGGACGGGGTGAGTTCGATACGTCCGGCCACCGAGAGCGTCAGCAGGGCGGGGCAGCCGGCCCCGGTGCAGGCGTCGGCGAGGGTCTCGATCTCCTCGCGGGTGAGCACGTCGAGCAGCGCGGACGCCGTCACGAGCGAGGCGCCGGCGAGCGCGTCCGGGGTGAGCCGGGCGACGTCGCCGCGGCGCGTCTCCACGGTGACCCTGCTGCCGTCGGCGGCGGAGCGCGGGGAGGCGACGGCCGCGAAGTGCAGCAGGTACGGGTCGCGGTCGTGCAGGATCCAGTGCTGGGGACCGTCCAGGCGGGGTGCGAGCCAGCGGCCCATCGAGCCGGTGCCGCAGCCCAGGTCGTGGATGACGATCCCGGCCTTGCCCGGCAGGTTGGCCAGCCGGATCCGCAGCGGATCGAGCAACTCGTGCGCCCGCCCGGCCGCGTCGGCGGGTTCGCGCAGCTCCAGCCACTCGGGCGCGTAACGGGGCGGCTCCTCGGGCCCGGTGTCCCGCAGCCGCACGGTGGCGCGCTCGCCCGGCCGCGGGGCGGGGCCCGCGCCGGGGATCACGGAGTCCGCCGTCTCGGAGCCGTCGCGATCGGCCGGTTCGGAGCCGCCCCGTCCGCCGGGCTGTGCCGGGATCTTCCCGTCGATCTGTGCCGTCCTGTTCATGCCGCCCTCCTGGGTTCGCTCGGTAGCCGGCCCAGTACTCCGGCAAGGCTTCGGGCCGTGGTCGCCCACCCGTCCAGGGCGGCCCGCCGGCCCCGGGCGGCGGCCTTCAGCCGGCGTCGTACGTCGGCCTCGCCGAACCAGCCGCGTAGTTCCGCGGCGAGGGCGGCGGGGTCCTCCGGCGGCACGAGGATGCCGGGCACCCCGCCGTCGGGGGCGCGTCCGACCGCCTCCGGGAGACCACCGACATCTGTGGCCAGCACGGGGATACCGCGCGCGAGGGCCTCCGTCACCGCCATGCCGTACGTCTCCGCGTAGGAGGTGAGGACCATGAGGTCGGCGGCGTTGTAGCTGGCGTCGAGCTGGGCACCGGCCTGCGGGCCCGCCAGTTCGATGCGGTCCTCCAGACCGTGCTCCTTGATCAGCAGCCGCAGATGGGCGACGTACTCGGGGTCGTGCCCGAGCCCGCCGACGCAGACGCAGCTCCACGGCAGGTCGGCCGCCGCGGCCAGCGCCTGCACCAGCCGGTGCTGGCCCTTGCGCGGGGTCACCGCGGCCACGCACAGCAGCCGGGAGACGCCGTCGGTGCCGGAGGCGAGGGGCGCGATGTCGGCGCCGGGGGCGGCGACATGCACCCGCTCGGGCGCGAGACCGTGGTGCGCGACGAGGCGTCGTACCGCCCAGTCGCTGGTGGCGATGACAGCGGGCACGGCCCGCAGCACGTCACGCTCCTTGGCGTCCAGCTCGGCGGCCACGGCGGGTTCGAGACCCCTCTCGTCCCCGAGGGGAAGGTGCACGAGGACCGCGAGGTTCAGCCGCTCCGTCTCCGGGACGACGATCTCCGGGACCCCGCAGGCGACGATCCCGTCCAGCAGGACGACCGAGCCGTCCGGCAACTCCCGCAGCGTCCGCGCGAGTTCCGCACGGGCCGCCACCCCGGGCCGGGGCCACTCGCCGGCCACGGCGTGCTTGTGCACCTGCCAGCCGAAGCCGGGCAGGTCCAGGCTGACCCGCCGGTCATAGGCGTTGCCGCCGCTCGGCGCGGCCGGGTCGTCGACGCCGCCCGGCATGACGAAGTACACGGAGCGCAGGGACATGGGGATGATCTCGGCGTTCTTCAGGGCGGAGTGCTGCACGGGCACATAGGTGAGCGACGGCATCTCCGCCTCCCCCGGGGCGTTCTCCACCTTCTCCAAGGTCACGTCGGTCACAGGGCACGCTCGTAACTCGCCCAGGCGATGTGCGACTCGTGCAGGGTCACCGAGATGCCCGCGATGCCCTTGGCGCCCTCGCCCAGCGCGCCCTTCTCGATCCGCTCGGCGAGCCGGTCGGCGATGACCTTGGCCAGGAACTCCGTGGAGGTGTTGATGCCTGCGAAGTCGGGCTCGCTGTCGAGGTTTCTGTAGTTCAGCTCGCTGACGACGGCACCGAGTTCCTGGGTGGCGAGTCCGATGTCGACGACGATGTTGTCGTCGTCCAGCTGCTCGCGCCGGAACGTGGCGTCCACCAGGAACGTCGCTCCGTGCAGGCGCTGCGCGGGTCCGAAGACCTCGCCGCGGAAGCTGTGGGCGATCATGATGTGATCGCGGACGGTGACACTGAACAACGGACGACCCTCCAGGTGCGGCGCGTCTGGTCCTCCGGCCGTTGGCCGCCGGAGGATGCCGTGTAGTACGGCTCTTCGCTTCCCCGCGTTCAGCCAAGTCTCACCCTTTTCTCAGGTCAGACCGTTTCGGGGTACCTCACACGGTGACACAGCGCGGGAATCTCACCGGAGGCCAGCCGGGGCATCACCTCCGGCAGCTCCTCGAACGCGCTTTCCCCTGTGATGAGCGCGTCGAGCGCCGGGTCGGCGAGCAGGTCGAGGGCGAGGGCGAGCCGGTCGGCGTAGCTGCGGTTCGCGCGGGCCGGGGAGACGGTGCCGACCTGGCTGCTGCGGATCGTCAGCCGCCGGGAGTGGAAGGCCTCGCCGAGCGGGAGGCTCACCTTGCGGTCGCCGTACCAGCTCAGTTCCACGACGGTGCCCTCGGCGGCCAGGAGTTCCAGGGCCCGGGCAAGTCCCTGTTCCGTGGCGCTGGCGTGCACGACGAGGTCCCGTTCCCCGAGCGCGTCCTCGGGCAGCGCGAAGTCGACTCCGAGGGCCTCGGCGGTCTTGGCGCGGGCCGGGTCGGCGTCGACGAGTTGCACGCGTACACCCGGGAAGCGGGCCAGCAGCGCGGCCACCGAGCAGCCGACCATGCCGCCGCCGACCACCGCGATCCGGTCGCCGACCAGTGGCGCGGCGTCCCACAGGGCGTTCACGGCGGTCTCCACGGTCCCGGCGAGGACGGCCCGCTCGGCAGGAATCTTCTCCGGCACGACAGTGACGGCGGAGGCCGGCACCACATACCGCGTCTGGTGCGGATACAGACAGAAAACCGTACGCCCCACCAGTTCCTTGGGCCCCTCCTCCACCCTCCCCACACTGAGGTAGCCATACTTCACGGGTGCGGGGAACTCGCCCTCCTGGAAGGGCGCCCGCATGGCCGCGTGCTGGCTCTCCGGAACGCCGCCGCGGAAGACGAGCGTCTCCGTGCCGCGGCTGACTCCGGAGAAGAGCGAGCGCACCAGCACCTCGCCCTCCTCGGGTTCGGGCAGGTGGACGCTCCGGATCTCGCCGAGACCCGGACGACTCAGCCAGAACGCGCGTGCGATGCGGTTCATCCGGCCTCCTCCTGAACGATCGGGAAGTTGTTCACGTACCGACATGTGCACAGGCCGCGCACAGTACGCGGCGTTGATCGACTTTGTCATTCGGCCGGAGGGTGTGCGGTGGCCCTGAACAACACTTACGACGCAAGGCTGGTCCAGCAGGAGACCGCTGTGGGAGCGGGCGTTCAGATCCTGTTGCTGGCCCTGCTCGGCACGGCGATCGGCATGGGTCCGGCGGGCTGGCTGACCGGCCTCGTCTTCGCCATCGCCATGTGGGCGGTGCTCTCGCGGGCACTGCACCGCACCCGGCCACGCTCGTTCGGCCCGGCCAACCGCGTGACGCTCGGCCGGGCGACCCTGGTGGGGGGTGTGACGGCCCTGGTCGCGGACTCCTTCGAGAGCTCCCCGCCGGTCACCGCCCTCGTCGGCCTCACGGCGGTCGCCCTCATCCTGGACGGCGTGGACGGCAAGGTCGCCCGCGCCACCGGCACCTCCACTCCCCTGGGCGCCCGTTTCGACATGGAGGTCGACGCGTTCCTGATCCTCGTGCTCAGCGTCTACGTCTCCATGCAGCTCGGCCCGTGGGTTCTGCTCATCGGCGGCATGCGCTACGCCTTCGTCGCCGCGGCCCGCGTCTGGCCGTGGCTGAACGCCTCGCTGCCGCCGAGCACGGCCCGCAAGACGGTCGCCGCGATGCAGGGCATCTGCCTGCTCCTGGCCGCCTCGGGCTACCTGCCGCCCATGGCGTCCCTCGGGGTCGTCGTACTGGCCCTGGGCTCACTGATCTGGTCCTTCGGCCGTGACGTCCTGTGGCTGCGGCGGACGTCGCGGGTCCGCGACGGCGAGGTGGAGCAGATGCTGGAACTGGAGTCGGAACGCGAGACGGTGGCGTCCTGAACGGCCGTCTCCCGTAGCCGCCGTCCACCCGGCGACGGCTGCGTCCTCGGGCCCGCCGCCCGGGGCCCGTTCAGCCGTCGAACGCCAACCGTTACACCGTCGACTCCCGCGCCAGGAATCCCAGCCGCTCGTACAACCGGTTCGCCGCCTCGCGGTCGGGCCGGGAGGTGAGGTCGACAGTGCGGGCCCCGGCGTCGCGGGCGATCTGCAGGGCCTTCTCCATGAGCAGTCCGGCCACTCCGTGGCCTCGGGCCACTGCGTCCACGACGACGTCCTCGACGCGAGCCCGCAGCCCGGTCGGTACGGGGAACATGACGAGGGTCAGGGTGCCGACGATCTCGCGCTCGGCCCGGGCGATGAGCACCGTGTTCGCATCGCAGGCCACGATGCGCCCGACCGCCTCGGCGTCGAGCGGCTCGGCGGACGTCGACTGTTGCGTCAGCAGTCGGCCGAAGACTTCCACGAGTTCCTGGTCCGCCTGCCGGGCGATCTCCACCTCGAGCTTCATGGCGCCGACCCTATCGGCGCGGCAACAGCCCGACCGCCGCGGCCGGCACGGCAGCCAGCACCAGCCAGGGCACGGCCACCGGCAACCCCATGTCGAGGAGCGTCCCGGTCGCCGAGCTGCCGGCCAGGACGATGAGACCGGACACCGAGGACAGCGCTCCCGTGTACAGGCCGAGCCGTCCCTCCTCCGCAAGGTCGGGAACCCAGGCGCGGGCGACGGGTGCGACGAGCATCTGGCCGAGGGTGAGCAGAACGACGAACCCGGCGACAGGCAGCAGGCCTGCCGTGCCCGTCCAGCCGGCTGGACGGGCACACCCCACGACCGCGAACCCGGCCGCGATCAGCAACAGCCCGGCCGCCATGGAGCGCCGCAGCGTGAGCCGCACCCCGGCCCAGCGGGTGACGGGCAGCTGGGCGCTCACCACCAGCAACGACGACAGGGCGAACAGCCAGGCCAGCGGCGCCTGCGAGCCCGCCGCGCGCTCCACCTCCGCGGGCAGCGCGAGGTAGAGCTGGTTGTAGGCGAGCAGATAGACGCCGTACGCACAACACAGCGCCAGGAAGCGGCGGTTGCGCAGCAGCACGCGCAACCCACCCCTCCCTGGGGTGCGCGCCCGCCCGGGGATGTGCTGCGGCAGCAGCCACACATGCCCGGCCAGCACGAACACAAAAATCCCGGCGCCCGCCAGGCACACCGCACGGAAGTCCACCGCCAGCAACAGCGCACCGAGCAGCGGCCCGACGAACGCCCCCGCCTGCCCCGCCACGGTGAACAACGCCAGCACCCGGGTACGCGAGACCCCGCCCGCCTCCTCCAACGCCACCGCCTGCCGGGCGACTTCGGACTCCACGGCCGGTGAGAACAGTGCTGCGGCGAACCCGATCAGCAGCACCGCACCGACGACCGCCCAGGTCTCCCCGGCGTACCCGAGCCAGCCGAAGCCGACGATCCGCAGTACGCAACCGGCAAGCACCACCGGCCGGATCCCGTACCGGTCGGCCAGCGCCCCGCCCACCACGAACAACCCCTGCTGACTGAAGGTCCGCAGCCCCAGCACGAACCCGACGAGCCAGCCCGCCATCCCCATCGCCCGGCCGAGATGCTCGGACAGGAACGGGAGCACGGCGAAGAAGCCGATGTTGAAGGCGAGTTGTGTGAGGATCAGCAGCCGGAGGAGGGGCGTGAGCCGAACACCGCCCTCCGTACGGTGACGCGGACCGATCGACGATGACGTCACCTTGCTCACCTGGCTTCCACCGACTCCCTTGTATCGGCGGGCTGTTCAGCAGCGACGGCATCGGCGGTACGACGCCGTGGCCGCCGCACTCCCCCACCCGCGCTCACCGCAAGCACACCGAGCAGGGCCAGCACGCCGGCGGGGGCGAGAACCGCCCAGGGCGCACGTTCCGCATAGGGCTGGTTCTCGGCGAGCAGCAGGCCCCACTCCGGGGAGGGCGGCTGGGCGCCCAGGCCGAGGAAGGCGAGCGAGGCGAGCGCGAGCGCGGTGCCGGGCAGGCGCAGCAGGGCGTGGCGGGTGACGGGCGGCAGGATGGCCGGCAGCAGCCCGTTGCGCATCAGATACCAGCGGCCGGCACCCAGGCCGCGGGTGGCGGTCAGGTGCACGGCCGCCCGCTCCTGCCGCAGCAGCGCGGAGGTGTGCGCGGCGAGCGGCGCCCAGGCGACGGCGCTCACGGCGAGCGCGGGCGTCGCCGCTGCGCTGCCCGCGACGGCGGCGACGAGAAGCGCCCCGAGCACCGGCGGTACGGCATTGACGGTGTCGACGAGCGGCCCCGACAGCCGGGGCAGCAGCCCGAGCAGTACGCCGGCGACCAGGGCGACGGCGCCGATCACGAGGGCGAGCAGGAGGGTGTCGAGGGCACCGTGGGCGACCCGGGCGAGCATGTCCCGGCCGAGCGCATCCGTGCCGAACGGGTGGGTCCAGGAGGGAGGTTGGAGCCGCTGACCGGTGTCGAGCGCGAGCGGGTCGCGGGGCAGACCGAGCCCGATGACGACGAGCAACAGCCCACCGTGGGCAGGAAGCCGGATCCCGCGGACCGGCGCCGACGGCCGGTGCAGGGTGGGCAGGGCCCCGTCGCGCAGGGCGGGTCCGATCAGCCGACGGGCCGCGAGCCGGGCGGCGCCCGCTGCGACGGCGCCGAGCAGGACGAGTACGAGCACTCCGGCCTGCAGGACGGGCAGGTCCTGGGCGAGGGCGGCCTGGAGGGTCGCCCGGCCGAGCCCGGGGATGTCGTAGATCTGCTCCACGGCGACGGAGGCGCCGGTCAGCCCGACCACGAACAGCCCTGCGTTGGGCAGCAGTCCGGGCAGGCAGCGGCGTACGGCCTGGCGGGCGATGCTCCGGCGGGGCAGTCCGCGGGCGGCGGCGGCCGCCGTCCAGGGTTCGGCGAAGGCGCCGGGCAGCAGGTCGTCGAGGAGCCGCCCGAGCACGGCCCCGGCGGGCAGACCGAGCGCGAGCGCGGGCAGCACGGTCCAGCGGGGCCCGTACCAGCCGAGGGCGGGCAGCCAGCCGAGCTGCACGCCGACGACGGTGGCGAGCACCGAGGCGATGAGGAACTCGGGCAGCGCGGCGAGCACGGCGGAGCCGGAGCCGCCTCGGCGCTCCCGCCGGCACAGGGTCCGGGCGCAGACCAGCCCCGCCGTCACGACCGCGACCACGAGCGCCACGGCCATCAGCAGCAGGGAGACACCGAGGGCCTGGAGCACGGCGGGCGTGACCTCGGCGCCGGAGATCCACGACCGCCCCGCGTCCCCGCGCCACAGCCCGCCGAACCACTGCCCGAGCAACCTCAACGGGCCATCGTCCAGGCCGAGTTGGGCACGGATGTCGGCCAGCACCTCAGGGCTGGGGTTGCGTTCGGCCGAGCGGGCCCTGAGCACGGTGAACGCCGGGTCGGTGTGCGAGAGCCAGGGCAGCAGGCCGACGCAGCACACGAGGGCGACGGCGAGCCCGGCGCGCCACAGGACCGCGGTGGCTAGGTGCCGCATGTGTCAGCGCCGGGTTCCGGTGCCGACGAGGGTGCGCTCGTACGGATCGAGGAGCGCACCGCGGACCGAGCCGGCGACGCCGGTGATGACGCGCTGGTGGACGAGCGGCACGACGGCGTCGGTGCGGAGGATGTCCGCCTCGGCCGCCATGACCGCGTCCTGCCGCTGCGCGGTGTCGGTGGCCCGCTCGGCCTTCGCCACCGCCCGGTCGACGCCCTCGTCGCACAGCAACGCCAGGTTGTAGCCGCCGTCGCAGGTGAAGTCGCTCGCCAGGACGGCGACGGGATCACCGGTGTCGACGAGCGTGTTGCGGGCGAGTACGAACGCGTCGAACTTTCCGTCCAGTGCCTCGGTCTCCAGCCGCGAGTACTCACGCACCTCCAGTTCGACCTCGAACCCCGCCTTCTCCAGTTGCTCCTTCAACACCTGGGCGACTTCCGGGAGTTCGGGCCGGTTGTCGTACGTGGCGAGGGTGAGCTTCGTGCCATGGGGGGCCGCGGCCTTCGCACGCCCGACCGGCGGCCTGCGCTTGCCCTCGGCCCAGGTGACGGCGGGGCCGTAGATACCGGCTCCGGCATCGGCGTGCCCCTCGTAGACGCCGTCGGCGAGCGCGCTGCTGTCGACGGCCCGGCGCGCGGCGGCCCGCAGCCCGGGGTCCTTGAAGGTTCCGGACCGGGTGTTGAGGAGCAGGCTGGTGGTGCGGGTCGTGGCCGTCTCCTTGCGGGTGGCGCCGGCGAGGGTGGCGGCCTGGGCGACGGGGACGGCCTCGGCGAGGTCGACCTGTCCGGTGCGCAGGGCCGCCGTGCGGGCGGTGCCGTCGGCGATGAACTTCACGTCGATGCCGGAGGACCGGGCCAGTCCGCCCCAGTGGTCGGCGAAGCGGTCGAGCGTGGCGGAGGTGGTGCCGGTGACCTTGGTGAGCTCGAAGGGGCCGGTGGCGGTGCCGATCGGGTCGACACGGCCTGTTGCGCCGTAGGCCTTCGGAGCGAAGATCGCGAGGCTCGGGCTGGACAGGCGCAACGGCAGTACGGGATCGGGGCTGCCGGTGGTGATCCGTACGCCCGTGCTGCCTTCCGTCTCTGCCTCCAGACGAACGCCGGAGAGAGCGGCGGGGGCGGGCTTCGCCTCGGTGGCGTGGGTGAGGGAGGCCGCGACGGCGGACGGGGTGACGTCCGTGCCGTCCTGGAAGGTGGCCTCGCCGAGGGTGAACAGCCAGGTGCGGTCGTTCTCCCGGCGCCAGGAGGCGGCGAGCGCGGGGGTCGCGGCACCGTTGGCGTCCAGGGCGGTGAGGCTTTCGGTGACGCCGAGGCGGCTGAGGATGGTGGCGTCGTCGCCGTACGGCGAGAGATTCTCGGCGGGCGGGAAGGCGAGAGCGACCCGCAACCGGGCGCCGGCCGTTGCGTCACCCGCCGCGCTGCCGGAGCCGCCGGAGCCTTCGGGGGCGAAGCAGCCGGTCAGGGCCGGGGCGAGCAGGAGGGCAAGGATCTGTCGGAAACGGCGCACGGCGGCTATCGCCCCATCGGTATCTCGAAGTGGACGATCCCCTGCCCGCCACCGGGATCCTCGCGCTCGTCGTGCACGACCTTGCCGAGCGACCGCCAGAAGGCCTCCGCACCCGGGACCGTCGGGTCGGTGTGCAGGTAGACGGCGCGGTAACCGCCCTCCGCGGCCGCGAACGCGAGCAGTTCGCCGACGAGGCGCCGGGCGAGGCCGCGCCGACGGTGCTCGTGCCGGACGTAGATCCGGCGCAGCTGCGCGGTCTCGCCGGAGGGAAAGCGCGCGGCGAGGTGGCGCGGGTTCGGCGGGTGGGCGGGACCACGGGAGTCGAGGGCGGCGGTCGCGACGACATCTCCGTCGGCCGGGTCGAGCGCCACCAGCAGAGTGTGGCGGGGAGAGGCGAGATAGGCGGCGGCCGGATCGAGGATGTCGCCGTGCCAACGGGGCACGTAGCCGGTGCCGAAGTCACGGTGGACGGTGTCGAGCATCACGGCTCGCGCACCGTCGAGGTCGTCCGGGCCCGCCGCCCTGATGCAGTAGTCAAGCACTTGCACATCATATGCATTAAGCCAGGTCTCCTTGATCGCCACCCCATCACCCTCCGGCTCCCGCCGATTTGACAGACCGTCGGAAGCTGCCTAAAACCTAGCCACATGACATTCATTTTCAAAATGAAGTCGGCCCGGTAATGCGGGTCGCGTTCGTCGGCAAGGGCGGCAGCGGCAAGACCACCCTGTCAGCGCTCTTCACCCGTCATCTGGCCCGCTCCGGCGCGCCGGTACTCGCCATCGACGGCGACATCAACCAGCACCTGGCCGAGGCACTGGGACACGACGAGGCCCATCTGGACGCACCGCCCCTGGGCGCCCACCTGCCTGAGATCAAGGACTATCTGCGAGGCACCAACCCGCGCATCACCTCCCACGAGGCGATGATCAAGACGACGCCGCCCGGCCGCGGGTCCCGCCTGTTGAGGTTGCTCGGCGACGACGAACTGCACGCACGCCACGTCCGGCGCGTGGGTGACGTACCGCTGATGGTGACGGGCGAGTTCGACGAGAGCGACCTCGGGGTGGCCTGCTACCACTCCAAGCTCGGGGGCGTCGAGCTCTATCTCAACCACCTGGTCGACGGCCCCGGCGAGTACGTCGTGGTCGACATGACGGCGGGCGCGGACGCCTTCGCGTCGGGCCTGTTCACCCGGTTCGACCTCACGTTCCTGGTGGCCGAACCGACCCGCAAGGGCGTCTCCGTCTACCGCCAGTACCGCGACCACGCCCGCGAGTTCGGGATCCGTATCGCCGTGATCGGCAACAAGGTGACCGGCGAGGACGACCTGCTGTTCCTGAAGGAGCAGGTGGGCGACGACCTCCTGACCCACCTGGTCCACTCCCCCTGGGTACGGGCGGCCGAACAGGGCCGCACGGAGGGCGGGTTGGACACCCTGGAGCCGCACAACCGCCACGCCCTGAACCTCCTGCGCGAGACCGTCGACGCCCACCCCAAGGACTGGCCCGCCCTCCACCGCCACGCCGTCGAGTTCCACCTGCGCAACGCCCGCGCGTGGGCGGACCAGGCGACGGGCCTGGACCTGGCCGACCAGGTGGACCCGGGGTTCGTCCCGGGCCCATCGGCGCTCACCTGACCCCTCCCTCCACCGTCAAGCACATCCACCAACTCCTCGAACGGACGCCCCTTTTCATGTCTCTCGACGTCTCCCCGAAGCTCCTCGCCGAAGCCGAGTCCGGTGACATCCGCGAGGAGGACTTCGTGGACACGGTCCGCACGTCCCTCCCGTACGCCTACGACCTGATCGCCTCCCTCGCCACCGAACTCAAGGGCGGCACGGCCGAGTTCACCGACAACCAGACCCCTCCCCCCTCCGAGCAGGACCGCGGACAGCTCCTCCGCGCCCTCGCCAGCGACGCCATCCGCGGCAGCCTGGAACGCCACTTCGGCGTGAAACTGGCCTTCCAGAACTGCCATCGGGTGGCGGCGTTCCGGCCGGGAGCACGGGACGGCGAGACGTACGGGCGGTTCACGTCGCTGCGGTCGCAGGTGCTGAACCAGTCGCCGGAGTTCCGGGACTGCTGAGGCCGGACGGGCTCAATCAGGCAAGGCAACCGAACTCGGCGGAGTCGAGCTGCTCGGCCGCTTCGGTCACGGAGGCACCTCCACCAGCCGCTGGGCCCCTGACCACACCAGTGCCCCGTGACCGACCTTGAACGGTCACGGGGCGCTGCCACGGTCACGCTTGGCTCTACGCCGTGTGCCGAGCGGCGAACCCGACGAACTCCGCCCAGGCGTTCGGCACAAGGCTCAGCATGGGCCCCGCCTTGTCCTTCGAGTCCCGCACATGCAAGACGCCGCCGGCAGCGGCCACCTCAACGCACTCGCCGCCATTGCCCGCGCTGTAGCTGCTCTTCAACCAAGCCAGATCGGCAACGTCCGCCCTGGCCACTTCCCCGTTCATCGCTCCCAACAGCTTCTCGATCAGTGCCAGCGACTCGGCCGGGGTGAGCGACTGGGCCCGCAGAATGCCGTACGCAGCCTCAAGTTCCCGAACCTTCCCACGCTCGGTGTGGACGCGGCTGTCACCCTGGACCTCCGTGTAGGCGATCCTCTGCCCATCCTTCGTCTCCATCAAGGTGAACGGGCCAGCCAATCCAGCATGTTCCGCACGCGAGAGAGGCATCACCTGAATCTCGACGTTCCGCTTCTCCCCGACCAGCAGGAACTGCTGCACACCACCCCCGGACGTCGAGTCCGGCCGAGGCCTCCTTCTCGTCGACGCACTCGCGGACGGCTGGGGCGTCACCCCGCGCCCGACCGCGCCCGGGAAGACCGTATGGGCGGAGCTCCTGCTGTCGACTCCGGCCGAGGCCTAGGTTCTGTCTCTTTGGTCAGCGTCGGGTCCAGATGAGGATGCCCGCGAGGTGGAGTGCGGCTTGGTAGGCGATGGCGAGTTTGTCGGTCCGTGTGGCCAGGCCGCGCCACTGTTTGAGGCGGTTGATGCACCGTTCGACGGTGTTCTCGGCGGCAGCCACAGCTGAGGCTGCGACTGCCGGTGGCCTGGGCCAGCCCGCTCATCCAGTGGAAGTGCTCACCCGCGTCGGGCCAGGCAGCCTGGAGGAACCGGAACGGAGGCCGCCGGTATAACCCGGTGGCTCTGCCGAAGAACATCCGTTACCAGCGCATGTCGACGCTCCGTAGCTTCACCGGTCGGCCCTCCCTCACACCGTTGAGCTCTGGTCCGTCCTCCAGTGCGTCGCCGGCGGCAACCCGGTCGCCGAGCACGTTGAGCATGCGATGCATCTCGTGAATGTCCGGGCCGAAGATGCTCATTTCGGCGGCGCCATGCGTGTGTGAGAGGCCGATCGTGTGCGCGAACCCCGGTCCGATCTCGTCCTCGGGAACCATGAGCACGTGCCAGCCATGCCGCCGCACGTTGTCGATGACGGTCTCCTCCAGCCGGTCTGCTTCAGCGCGGTCGCCGTAGTCATGGCAGAGGATGCAGCGGCATTCGAAACCGTCACGGAACATGAGCTGAGGGCTACGGAGCCGTACACCAGCACACGCTTTGGTGCCCGGAGTGCAGCAAATCCCAACGGCGCGCGGCGGCGCCGCTCACGTCCCCGACGGCCGCGGCTGCTCCGGCGGAACCGAGCTCTCGGCAACCGCCATCCACTGGTCCAGGTCGGACTGGGTGAACTCTGTCCACGGCGGGATTCCGGGGAGCCGGCGGAGGAGGTCGTAGGCCTCGGGGATCTGCGGGCCGCGCAGGACCGGGCAGTGGCAGCCGGCGATGACCTCGGCGTTCAGGTGTTGGAAGTCGGTGACGACCGTCCCGAACTTGTGGGCGTCCAGCAGGGCGACCCAGGGTGAGACCAGGCTTCCGCCGAAGAACTGGCCGTCGCGGAATTCGTCTGGCGACAGCGCTGCCATTTCGGGCATGGGGGTCGGCACGTTCGTGGCGAAGGTGTCGACGGCCCACAGGACGTTGGTCTTCGGGTCGAACAGGGCGCGGGTTGTGGGGTTGTCGTACAGAGGCGGTCGCTTGGCGACCAGGGTGCGGTCGCCCGTGTCGATCGTGTCGCCGTCAGTCATGAAGCGGCACCGGTTGATGGGGGTCTCCCACTCCTCGGCCATGCGGCCGATGGAGAACCATGTCGTCAGCAGGGTCGCGTTCGGGCATTCCGCGAGGACCGCCAGGAGGTTGCCGGCGTGGTCGCGGTCGTCGTGGGTGAGGAAGATCCACCGTACGTCCAGGGGATCCACGACGGACCAGGCTGCCTCCAGCCACTGGGAGCGCACCGCGGGCGCCCCGGTGTCCACGAGGACCGGTTCGGCTCCCCGGATCACCATCGAATTCATCGGGAAGTGGCCGACCGGTGGGGCCTCAAGGGCCCACGGGATGACGAATGTCTCCTCGGCGATCTTGTACGGCTGTAGCAGGTTGAAACTTTCGATGGTCGTCATCGCTGCTCTCCCTAGGACGGAGTCGCGGCAGCGTCCATGAATCCAGTGCAGCCCCGTGCCGGGCTGTCGTCAAACGCAGAACTCGTGACGGTCGGCTTCGGTGAGCGACGAGGGGTGTGCGGTCGGTGCTGGCAGGTCTCGCCGCGCCTGCTGCCGTTCCTCGCTCACGAGAAGGGTCACTGTTGTCGTTCCGGCTTCGTCGGCCAAGGTGACGAGATACGGGTCCACGGTCCGCTTCGCGAAACGCGTCGGACTCCGTCATTCTGCGGGCCATGACGGGTGCGTGGATCAGGTCGGCGCTGCCCTGATCCACGCGCCCGGCGGGTTCACGCAGCCTTCGCCGACTGTCCCCGGTGCCTGCGCACGATCTCCGCGTACCGGTACCCACTCCCCTTGATCGTCCGCACCTGCGTCCGATAGTCCACATGCACCAGCCCGAACCGCTTGTCGTAGCCGTACGCCCACTCGAAGTTGTCCAGCAGCGACCAGGCGAAGTATCCGGCCAGCGGGGCGCCCTTGCGGGCCGCGGATGCGCAGGCCGCCAGGTGGCGCTCCAGGTACTCCTGGCGCTCGGGGTCGTCGACGGTGCCGTCCGGGCGTACGACGTCCGGGTAGGCGGAGCCGTTCTCGGTGACGTACAGGCGCCGGGCGCCGTACTCCTCGGTGAGCCGGAGCAGGAGCGTCTCGATGCCGTTCGCGTCGATCTCCCAGTCCATGCCGGTACGCGGGACGCCGAGGCGGCGGACCGAACGCACGTGGGGTGCCGGAGCCGAGGGGTCGTCGGCGACGGTCGCCGGCATGTAGTAGTTCAGGCCGTGCCAGTCGAGCGGAGCGGCGATCGTCGCCAAGTCGCCTTCCTGCTCCGGGAGTTCGATCCCGTACACCTCGCGCATGTCGGCCGGGAACCCGCGGCCGTACACCGGGTCCAGCCACCAGCGGTTGACGTGGCCGTCCTGCCGCCGGGCGGCCCGCACGTCCTCCTCGCGGTCGGTGGCGGCATGCACCGTGGAGAGGTTGGTGACCAGGCCGACCTGCGCGGACGGGGCCGCGGCGCGGATCGCTCCGACGGCGAGGCCGTGGCCCAGCAACAGGTGGTAGGAGGCGCGGACGGCGGCCGTCAGGTCGGTCAGGCCGGGAGCCATCCGGCCTTCCAGGTGGCCGATCCAGGCCGAGCACAGCGGTTCGTTGAGGGTGGCCCAGTGCGACACGCGGTCGCCGAGGCGCTCTGCCACGACCGATGCGTACTCGGCGAAGGCCAGCGCGGTATCCCGCTCGGGCCAGCCACCGCGGTCCTGCAGGGTCTGCGGAAGATCCCAGTGGTAGAGGGTGACGGACGGCATGATGCCCGCCGCCAGCAGAGCGTCGATCAACTCGTCGTAGAAAGCGAGGCCCTTGGGGTTCACCGGTCCGTCCCCGCCGGGCATCACCCTCGGCCAGGCGATCGACAACCGGTAGGCGTTCGTGCCCAGTTGACGCATCAGGCCGATGTCCTCGCGCCACCGGTGGTAGTGGTCGCACGCGACGTCGCCGTTGTCGTTGCCCGCGACCTTGCCGGGCGTGTGGGAGAAGGTGTCCCAGATCGACGGGGAGCGGCCGTCCTCCGCGACGGCTCCCTCGATCTGGTACGCCGCTGTGGCCGTGCCCCACAGGAAGTCGGGCGGGAAGGCGGCGAGGTCGATGCGGTCGGACACGGAAGTCCCTTCGGAATCGGTGGAGTTGGTTTCCCGACGGTTCACTTGACGGCTCCCGCCGTCAGCCCGGCGACGAGATAGCGCTGCAGCAGCAGGAAGCCGGCCACCACGGGCACGCTGACGACCAGCGAGGCGGCCATGATCTGGTTCCAGTAGACGTCGTTGAGCGTGGAGTAGCCCTGGAGGCCGACGGCGAGCGTGCGGGTGGTGTCGTTGGTCATGACGGAGGCGAAGAGCACCTCGCCCCAGGCGGTCATGAAGGCGTAGACGGCGACGGCGACGATGCCGGGGATCGCGGCCGGTACGACGATCCGCAGCAGCGCACCCAGCGGCCCGCAGCCGTCCACCAGCGCCGCCTCGTCCAGGTCGCGCGGCACCGAGTCGAAGTACCCGATCAGCATCCAGATCGAGAACGGGAGGGAGAAGGTGAGGTACGTGAGGATCAGGCCGCCGCGGGAGCCGAACAGGGCGATGCCGGTGGCGTTGCCGATGTTGACGTAGAGGAGGAACAGCGGGAGCAGGAAGAGGATGCCCGGGAACATCTGCGTGGACAGGACGGTGACCGTGAAGACGCGTTTGCCCCGGAAGTCGTAGCGGCTGACGGCGTAGGCGGCGAACACCGCGATCACCACCGAGCAGACGGTCGCCGAGCCCGCCACGATCAGCGAGTTCACGAAGTAGCGCGCCAGCGGGACCGTCGACCAGATGTCGATGTACGGGCGGATCGTCAGACCGCTGGGCAGCCAGCGGAACTTGCCCGTGACGTCGGCCAGCGGCTTCAGCGAGCTGGAGACCATGACGTACACCGGCACCAGGACGAAGCCGGCGAGCAGGGCGAGGAAGATCCGCCGGGACCACAGGAACGAACTCGGCGGAGCCATCGGGGACTTGATCCTCTGGGCCTCAGACATCGGCCGTCCTCCTTCCGCGCGAGGTGAGCACCAGATACCCGCCCGTCACGATCAGCAGGAAGAGCAGCAGGAGTACGGACATCGCCGACCCTGTGCCGAAGTTCCAGGTGACGAACGACGCCTGGTAGATGTGGACCGAGATGAGGTCCGCTGCCTCGGGGGCCGCCTTGCCGAACAGGACGTACGGCGTGTTGAAGTCGTTGAAGGTCCAGAGGAAGAGAACCAGGACCAGGACCTGGTTCACGGGGCGCAGGGACGGCAGCGTGATGCGGCGGATCTGCTGCCACAACCCGGCACCGTCCAGGGCGGCCGCCTCGTACAGCTCGCGCGGGATGTTCTGCAGGCCGGCCATGACGATCAGGAAGGCGAACGGCCAGCCCTTCCACACCGACACGATGAGCAGCGCGTAGAAGCTGTTGTCGCCGATCAGCCAGAAGGACGGTTTGTCGGTCACGTGCAGCTGGTCGTGCAGGACGTGGTTCACCAGGCCGTTGTCGTGCTGGAACATGAACACCCAGGTGATGACGGCCGCATAGACCGGCAGTGCGTACGGCACCAGGAACAGCGCTCGCAGCAGGCCGCGGCCGCGGAAGGTGTCCTGCATGAAGACCGCGGCCGCCGTGCCGATCAGCCAGCACAGGGCGACCGACAGCAGCGTGAAGCCGACGGTGACGAAGAAGGAGTGCAGCAGTGCCTCGCCGACGGGGGCGTCGAAGTCCACCGACACCTTGTAGTTGCCGAGGCCGGACCAGGGCGCGGTGCCCCAGTCCCGGATGTAGAACTGCGTGAGCTCCTTGAAGCTCATCACGATGCCGATGACCATCGGCACGAGGTGGACCAGGAGTTCGAGGATCAGAGCGGGCAGCAGAAGCAGGTAAGGGAGTCCGATACGGCGGATCCGGCCGGGGCGGCGGTCACGCGGCTCGCGTGCCGCCGCCCCGGGGGAACTCCCGCTCACCGAAGGCTCCTTGAGGGCGGTGGTCGTCATCGGATCACTTCGCCGGCATCTGCTGCTGGGCCTTCTCCAGCGCCGCCTTCACCGAGCCGGCGGTCACCTCGCGCCCGGCCGCCGCGTCCGCGAACAGGTCCTTGACGGCCGTGCCGACCGCCGTCTCGAACTGCGACTCGTCGGCGACCTGCGGCAGCGCGGCGGCGCTTGTCGCGAGCGTCTGCTTCAGCACGGAGTTGGACGCGCTGTTGAACGCGGCATCCGATTGGGCGGCCTTCACGGGCGGGATCGAGCTGTACGCCGTGTTGAGGATCTTCTGCTCGGCGTCGCTGGTCATGAACTTCACGAACTTCGTGGCGCCGTCGAGGTTGTGGGTGTTCTTGAAGACGGCGAGGTTGATGCCGGCGACCATCGAGTTGACCTGCGTGCCGGTGCCGGGGGTGCCGGACTGCACGGGCACGGGCGCGATACCGTACGAACTCTCGCTCATCCCCTGGGACTTCAGGTTGGCGGCGGCGGACTGCCACAGCAGCATGGCCTGCTTGCCCTTGGCGAAGTCGCTCACGGACTGGTTCTGCGCGTACTCGGCGTCGCCGGTCGGGATGACCTTGTCCTTGGCCATCAGGTCGACGTACTGCTTGACGGCGGTGACCACGCCGTCACCCGTGAAGTCGGGTTTGCCGTCGGCGGTGAAGAAGTCGGCGCCGTGCTGCTTGGCGAAGACGAAGACGTGGTGGATGTTCTCCGCGAGGTTCGCCCCCTCCGCGCCGAGCGGCGACTTGCCCTTCGCCTTGATCTTCTTGCCGTCGGCGACCAGTTCGTCCCAGGTGGCCGGGGGCTTGGAGATGCCCGCGTCGGCGAAGATCTGCTTGTTGTAGTACAGGGCGTAGGCCATCGAGTACAGCGGTACGGCCGCGGGGTCCTTGCCCGCCGCGCCCGTCGAGCCGAGTGCCGAGTCGACGAAGCGGTCCTTGCCGCCGATCTTCGCGAGGTTCTTGGCGTCCCAGGGCAGCAGGGCACCGGTGGCCTGCAAGGAGGCGCTCCAGGTGTTGCCGATGTTGAGGACGTCGGGGCCCTGGCCGGAGGTGGTCGCGGTGAGGATCCGGTTCAGCAGATCCGACCAGGGGACGACCTCCAGCTTCACCTTGATGCCCGTCTGCTTCTCGAACTTGTCGAGCTCCGGCTGCAGGACCTTCTTGTCGACGGCGATGCTCGCGCCCTGGTTGGAGGCCCAGTACGTGAGCGTCTTCGGCGAGTCGTTGGACCCGCCCGTCGACGAACCGCCTCCGCAGGCCGAGGCGGCAAGGGCGAGTGACATGGTGACGGCGCCTACGGCCGCGGCTCGGATGCTGCGCATGGCTCCCGGTGTCCCTTCGGGGATTGCACTCATGACTTAATTTAGGACGTGAGTTAAACCTCAAGGGATGGACTAGTCAAGGGGTACGGCAACCCTTGCGGAACTCCGGTCGCACCCCTTGACGCGCCCGTTCGGGTAGTTGAAGCATTCACCGGCGAGAGAGCGCTCCCAAACCCCACCTCGTTCACTTTCTGAACAGGAGAGCCGCCCCATGCCCCTGCCTGACTCCGGCCTGCCCGCCCTGGGCCGCAGAACCGTCCTCGGCGCAGCCGCCGCATCCGCCCCCGCGGTGCTCGGTCTGTCCGCCCGCGCGTCCGCCGCCCCCTCCGCCAAGAAGCCGCGGCTCCTCCCCGGCGGCGGCGACCTCGGGCCGAACGTCCTGGTCTTCGACCCGTCCACCCCGGGCATCCAGGCCAAGCTGGACGAGGTGTTCACACAGCAGGAGTCGGCCCAGTTCGGCACCGGCCGCTACGCACTGCTGTTCAAGCCCGGCACCTACAACGGCCTCAACGCCCAACTCGGCTTCTACACCTCGATCATGGGCCTGGGACTCTCCCCCGACGACACCACCATCAACGGGGACGTCACCGTCGACGCCGGCTCGTTCAACGGCAACGCCACGCAGAACTTCTGGCGCTCGGCGGAGAACCTGGCCCTGGTTCCGGCCAACGGCACCAACCGGTGGGCAGTCGCACAGGCGGCACCCTTCCGCCGTATGCACGTCCACGGCGGCCTCAACCTCTCGCCCACGGGCTACGGTTGGGCCAGCGGCGGCTACATCGCCGACAGCCGTATCGACGGCCAGGTCGGACCGTACTCGCAGCAGCAGTGGTACACCCGGGACAGCGCGATCGGCAGCTGGCTCAACGGCGTCTGGAACATGGTGTTCTCCGGCGTCGAGGGCGCTCCGGCGCAGAGCTTCCCGAACCCGCCGTACACCTCACTGGACACCACCCCGGTCTCCCGCGAGAAGCCCTTCCTGTACGCCGGCGGCGCCTCCGGCCTCCACGTGTTCCTGCCGGAGAAGAGGACCAACGCCCGCGGGGTGACCTGGGGCAACGGCACCCCGCGAGGCACCTCGCTCCCGCTGTCGCAGTTCTACGTCGCCAAGCCGGGCGTCTCCGCAGCCACCCTCAACCAGGCGCTCACGCAGGGGCTTCACCTGCTGCTGACGCCGGGGATCTACCACCTCGACCGCCCGATCCAGGTGAACCGCCCCAACACGGTCGTCCTGGGCCTGGGTTACGCAACTCTCATACCCGACAACGGAGTTACCGCCTTGCGCGTCGCCGACGTCGACGGCGTACGCCTGGCCGGGTTCCTGATCGACGCCGGACCGGTCAACTCCCCCACGCTGCTGCAGGTCGGCCCGCGCGGCGCCTGGCGGGACCACTCCGCCAACCCGACCACCGTGCAGGACGTGTTCGTCCGCATCGGCGGCGCGGGCGCCGGAAAGGCCACCACCAGCATGGTGATCAACAGCCGGCACACCATCGTCGACCACACCTGGGTGTGGCGCGCCGACCACGGCACGGGTGTCGGCTGGGACACCAACCGGGCCGACTACGGGATCGTCGTCAACGGCGACGACGTGCTGTGCACCGGCCTGTTCGTCGAGCACTTCAACAAGTACGACGTGCAGTGGTACGGCCAGCGGGGCCGCACGATCTTCTTCCAGAACGAGAAGGCCTACGACGCCCCGAACCAGGCCGCGATCCAGAACGGCTCGGTCAAGGGCTACGCGGCCTACAAGGTCGGCGACGGCGTCACCGCGCACGAGGGCTGGGGCCTGGGCAGCTACTGCTACTACAACGTCGACCCGACGATCGTGCAGCACAACGGTTTCGCCGCGCCGAACCGCCCCGGAGTGCGCTTCCACGACCTGCTGGTGGTCTCCCTGGGCGGCAAGGGCCAGTACGAACACGTCATCAACGACACGGGCGCGCCCACGTCGGGCACCTCCACGGTGCCGTCCACGGTGGTCTCGTATCCGTGATCGAGCGGCGGCCCCGCCCGTTTAGGAGCGGGGCCGCCGTGTCGGTCACCGAACCGCGGTCGCGGCTCGTCATCAACAAGACCGGCGCACCGACGTCAGGGACGCCGACCGTACCGTCCACGGCGGTGTCATATCCCTGAGCGGCGACCCCGCCCGCGTACGGGAGGGGCCGCCTTCTCAGTCACCGGACCGCTGTCGCAGCCGGCGCCGGAGCGTAGCCCGTGGGACGGGCCGTGAAGGTGCCGCGGCCCTGCGTCCGGCTGCGCAACCGGGTTGCGTAGCCGAAGAGTTCGGCCAGTGGCACGGTGGCCGTGACGACCGCCGCGCCGCCGCGCGTGGCCGAGCCCGAGACCCGGCCGCGGCGGGCGGCGAGGTCTCCGAGCACGCCGCCGACGGCGTCCTCGGGGACGGTGACCGTGACCTCGACGACGGGTTCCAACAGGACCATCGCGCAGGCCCGCAGGGCCTCTCGGAGACCGAGTTTGCCCGCCGTACGGAAGGCGGTCTCCGAAGAGTCCTTCACGTGGGTCGCCCCGTCACTGAG
Organism: Streptomyces sp. TLI_185; assembly: GCF_003814765.1. Classification (NCBI taxonomy): domain Bacteria; kingdom Bacillati; phylum Actinomycetota; class Actinomycetes; order Kitasatosporales; family Streptomycetaceae; genus Streptomyces; species Streptomyces sp. TLI_185. Next base: position 8,461,571 of record NZ_RKRB01000001.1, on the reverse strand, counting down.
GGTCACGCGCAGCCCGGTCACCGGATGACCACCGAGGGGTCCCTCGGCGAGTGCGTCCCGGCAGCCGGCCTCGACCGCGCGGACGTACTCCTGCGGCACCCGCCCACCGACGACGGCCGAGCGGAACTCGAACCCTTCGTCGAGGGGCTCGACATCGAGGACGACATGCGCGAACTGCCCTGCTCCGCCGTCCTGTTTGACGTGCCGGAAGACCAGCCCGGACACCCCGCGGTCGACCGTCTCGCGGTAACTCACGCTCGGGCGACCGACGTTGACCTCCAGACCGTGGGTGCTCCGTAGCTTCTCCGCCGCGACCTCCAGGTGCAGTTCACCCATCCCGGACAGCACCGTCTGGCCGGTCTCGGGGTCGGTCCGCACGACCAGCGAGGGGTCCTCCTCGGCCAGCCGCGCGAGCGCCGAGGCCAGCTTGTCGGCGTCGGTGGACCTGCGGGCCTCCACGGCCACGGAGACCACCGGCTCGGCGACGCCCGGCGGTTCGAGCACGATCGGCGCGCCAGGGGCGCACAGGGTCGAGCCGGCGCGGGCGGACTTCAGTCCGACCACGGCGACGATGTCCCCGGCGACCGCACGGTCCACATGTGCGTGCCGGTCGGCCTGCACCCGCAGGATCCGCCCGATCCGCTCGGTACGGCGCACGCCCGCGTCCCACACGGCGTCTCCCTTCTCGATCGTTCCCGAATACACCCGCAGATACGTCAGCCGCCCCGTGGGGGTGGCATTCACCTTGAACGCCAGCGCCGCGAACGGCGCCGCCGGATCGGCCGCCCGCTCCTGCTCCGTACCGTCGAACGTCCCTTGTACGGCGGGCACGTCGAGCGGCGAGGGCAGGTACGAGACGGCGGCGTCGAGCAGCGGTTCGATGCCGCGGTTGCGGTAGGCCGAGCCGCACAGCACCACCACGCCGTCACCGCTGCGGGTCAGGTCGCGCAGCGCGGCGACGAAGGTCTGCGCGGACACAGCCGCCCGCATACAGAACTCCTCCAGTGCGCCGGTGTGCAGCTCGGCCACCGCCTCCTCCAGCAGCCGCCGACGCCGCTGCGCCTCCTCGCGCAGCTCCTGAGGCACCGGCCCCTCCACGGCCGTGTCGCTGCCGTCGTCCCAGACCAGTGCCCGCATGCGGACGAGGTCGACGACACCGCGGAACCCGTCCTCCGCTCCGATCGGCAACTGCACGACCAGCGGCGCCGGATGCAGCCGCTCACGGATCGACGCGACGGCCGTGTCGAGGTCGGCGCCCGCGCGGTCCAGCTTGTTGACGAACGCGATCCTCGGCACGCCGTGCCGGTCGGCCTGCCGCCACACGGACTCGCTCTGCGGCTCGACCCCGGCGACGGCGTCGAACACCGCGACCGCCCCGTCGAGCACCCGCAGCGAGCGCTCCACCTCGTCGGCGAAGTCCACATGTCCGGGGGTGTCAATGAGGTTGATCCGATGGCCTTCCCAGGCGCAGCTGACCGCCGCGGCGAAGATGGTGATCCCGCGATCGCGCTCCTGCGGATCGAAGTCGGTGATGGTGGTGCCGTCGTGAACCTCACCGCGCCGGTGTGTGGTTCCGGTGGCGTACAGGATCCGCTCGGTGACGGTGGTCTTGCCCGCGTCTACATGGGCAAGGATGCCGAGGTTGCGGACGAGGGCGAGAGTGTTGAGGTTGGTGCGCACGGCCCGTTGGCCTTTCTGGTGATCGCTGATCATCGGCGATGATCGGAACAGGGCAGCGCGATTCCCGGGCGAACGGCCTCGACCACGGGCGCCGGTGAATACGGCAGGCCGCGTCAGACGTTCGTCACGGGCATCCGGTACCGGCCGCGCAGCGGGCACCGGACGGACGGGGACACGAGGATCACCTCGAACTGCGAGCAGGGGACGACGACTGCGATGCAGTAACGCACGGCCGTCCTCCTCACTCGTCCCGCGCGTCACGGCGACGCACGGTGCGTGGCGAGTGTAGGGAGCGCCGAGGGCGCGGGGCACCCGATTTTCCGGCGGCGCGCAGCAAGTGAACTTTCCTGAAACGTCCGGAACTTCTCTGCCGCGCCACTAGTTTCCACGGTGCTGTAGATCTCTTACGACACCGAACACATGGAGTTCTCATGGCCCTGTGGGACCGCATCAAGGAATCCGCGACGACGATGCAGACCCAGCTCGTGGCGAAGAAGAACGACCTGAAGAGTGGAGCGTTCCGCGACGCCAGCATGGCGATGTGCGCCCTGGTCGCCGCCGCCGACGGCACCATCGACCCGGCCGAGCGGCAGCGCGTGGCCCAGTTGATCGCCACCAACGAGGTCCTGCAGAACTTCCCCGCCGACGATCTGCGCCGCCGCTTCGAGGAGAACCTGAACAAGCTGACGACGGACTTCGCCTTCGGCAAGGTCAGTGTGCTGCAGGAGATCGCCAAGGCGAAGAAGAAGCCCGCCGAGGCCCGTGCCGTCATCCAGATCGGCATCGTCATCGGAGGCGCCGACGGCGACTTCGACAAGACGGAGCAGGCAGTGGTGCGGGAGGCGTGCTTCACCCTCGACCTGCCGCCGCACGAGTTCGACCTCTGATCCGGCCTCTTCCCTGATCTGCGGCGCACCCGGCTTGCTTACTTCCGGCTCGCCCACTTCGTCTCTTCGGTCTCCTGAAGGAGCTTGCGCAGCAGTTCCTCGTCCTGGGGCGGAAATGAGGAGACGAGGCCGGCCGGCACCGCCTCCCGGTCAGGCTCGCCGTCCAGCACCTGGCGGAGGCGGTGCGCGGCGAGCCCCGCCTCGTCCGCGGCGGCCGTCCGCGCGAAGGAGCGGCCCGCGCGCTGCAGCGCTCAATGCCGCTTCATCGTAGTGAGATGCAGGCTCACCTCTCCGGGTGGTTTACGTCGCGCAGAACTGGTGAGGCGCGTGGGATGTCCCACCCCCAGACCACAGCCGTAACTCAGGTAAGACACGCATCAGAGAGCGCAGGTTCCCCACGCGGTGTGCAGCAAGGGCGGGTGAAACAGCGCGACGCCTACTTCGACAACGCGAAGTATCTGGCGATCGTGCTGGTGGCGATGGGCCACTCGTGGGAGCCGCTGCGGGACGGCAGCCGGACGGTCACCGCGCTCTACAACCTCGTCTACGCCTTCCACATGCCGGCGTTCATCGTGATCTCCGGCTACTTCTCCCGCGGGTTCGACGCGAGCCCGGCCAAGATCAGACGACTTGTGACCGGCGTCGCCGTTCCCTATGTCGTCGTCGAGACGGCATACACCCTTTTCACCCGCTGGACCGACGGTGTCCCGGACCGGCCGATCACCATCCTGGACCCCTTGTACCTGACGTGGTTCCTGGTGGCGCTGTTCATCTGGCGGCTGACCACCCCGCTCTGGCAGAAGGTGCGCCGGCCGCTGCCCGTGGCTCTCGTCGTCGCGATGCTGGCGACCGTCTCCCCGTCCATCGGCAACGACCTCGATCTGCAGCGGGTGCTGCAGTTCTTGCCGTACTTCGTGGTCGGTCTGTGCCTGCGGCCGGAGCACTTCCGGCTGGTACGCCGCTGGAAGGTGCGCGTCCTGGCCGTACCCGTGTTCGTCTGTGCGCTCGCCGCGTCGTACTGGGCGGTGCCGCGGATGACCGGCGCCTGGTTCTTCCACCGCGACAGCGCCCAGGAGCTGGGCGCGCCCGCCTGGTACGGGCCGGTGATGACGCTGGCCGTGTTCGGCTGCTCGATGGTTCTGGTCGCCTGCTTCCTGGCCTGGGTACCGGGTCGCCGCCTGTGGTTCACCGCCCTGGGCGCGGGCACGTTGTACGGCTACCTGCTGCACGGTTTCGTCGCCCAGGGATCGAAGTTCTGGGGCTGGTACTCCCCCGCCTGGATCCACGGGCCGCTCGGCGAGATCACCGTCACGCTCGCGGCCGCGGCCATCGTGACCGTGCTGTGCACACCGCCCGTACGGCGGATCTTCCGTTTCGCGGTGGAGCCGACCATGGAGTGGGCGTTCCGACGGAACACCCGCGCGGCGTTGTCCTGACGCCACCGCATCCAGAAACGCGAAAGACCCCTGCTGAGCAGGGGTCTCACTGGTGTCCGAGGGGGGACTTGAACCCCCACGCCCGATAAAGGGCACTAGCACCTCAAGCTAGCGCGTCTGCCATTCCGCCACCCGGACCAGGTGTCTGCCGCCTGACCGGGGGTGTTCCCCGCGGCGACATGGACAACAATACCAAGGTTTCGGAGTGCCTTTCACCTGCATATCCACCCCTTGGGCGGCCCCGCCGGGCGGCCGGGGGCGGGCGGCAGGACGCGTCACCTGAGGGTGACCGCACGACTACGGCCGTTGGCCGGATCGCGCCACCTCGGGCGCTTCACATGCGCGGCTGGATCCCGGCGCTTTCCGCGAAGTCCGCGGCGACTGCCCGCACTTTGCGCCGCTGCTGCCGGGAGAGGGCGACGAGCACCTCGAAGGCGGCTGCCTCGTCGCAGCCACGGCGGGCCATCAGCATGCCCTTGGCGCGCTCGATCAGGGCGCGTCCCTCCAGGGCCTCTCTGAGCTGGCGGTTTTCGACTCTGAGTGCCTCTACGTCGTCGATCAGGGCGAGTGCCGCACGCATTGCTTCCATGAGGGTGGCCGCGTGGTCCCCGCCCTCTCGGGGCGTGAGACCCGGTGGTCCGTCGTAAGACATGTGCGCCATGGTTGTCGCGGAATCACAGGTTCAGCAGGGGGTCTGTGAAGAATGCGGTGACTTTCACCTCCGCGTAATCAAGACGTAGATCTGGCTACGTTTGACCGTGACGGACGGGAACGCAGTGCACGCCTGGGGCACAATGCGGTCGAACCAGGTAAACAGCAGGATAATTACCGACGGATACAGGTCGAATGTCCGGCGAACGCATCAAATCCGCTGCTAGCCTCTGGCATCCGCTCCTGACCGTGGAGCCTGGTGCGCGTTCGCCTTTTCCTTGCGCACCGCCGGCACGTCCCGTACCTCCCCGCGCCGCGTCGAGACCGTACGCCCGCGAGGGCCACCGCTCATTCCTCCGCCCGTTTTCCTGGGCGGTCTTCGGTGTCCGTCGCGCCGCTCGGCCGACGGCACGCGTTCTGGGGGGACTCCATGGCGCACATGATCGATTCTCTTTCGGCTGCCTATGACGGGGTGCCGACAGGTGTCCGGGAACTCGGCGGCGGAGGCGACGGCGACGCTGCCACGCCACGGCTGACCGTCCTGATACCCACGCGCGACGAGCAGGAGTGCGTCCCACTGCTGCTCGACCGGCTCGGGCCTGCCCTCGCCCCGCTCGGGGCCGAGATCCTTTTCGTGGACGACAGCGACGACGGGACGGTCGCGGAGATCGCCGCACTCGCGCCGGGCTGTCCCGTCCCGGTCCGGGCCCTGCACCGGCCCTCCGGCCTGCGCGCCGGCGGTCTGTCGGGGGCCGTCGTCGCGGGCGTCCGTGCCGCGCGCGGGGCCTGGGTGCTGGTCATGGACGCGGACCTGCAGCATCCGCCGCAGGCCGCCGCGCTGCTGGCCAGGACCGCGATGCGGGAGGGCGTCGACATCGCCGTCGGCACCCGGTACGCCGGGACCGGCCAGTCCGAGGGGCTCGCGGGCGCGGGCCGGCAGGCGACCTCGTCGTCCGCGACCCGCCTGGTCAAGGCGGCCTTCCCGCGTCGGCTGGCCACCGTCAGCGATCCGCTGAGCGGGCTGTTCGCGTTCCGCCGGGACGCGATCGATACCGAGCGGCTGCGGCCGGTCGGCTTCAAAATCCTGCTGGAGATCCTGGTACGGCATCCGGCCGCCCGGGTCGCCGAGGTGGCGTACACCTTCGCGCCCCGCGAGGCTGGCCGGTCCAAGGCCTCCGTCAAGGAGGGGCTGGCCTTCGTACAGCATGTCGTGCGGCTGCGGCGCTCGGTGGCCGGCGGACAGCGGCAGTTGATGCGGATGGCCGCGTTCGGGCTGGTGGGCGCGTCCGGGATCGCCGTCAACACGGCGGCGCTGTGGCTGTTCTTCGACGTGCTCGGGGTGCACCACCTGGTGGGGGCGGCGCTCGCGACCCAGTTCTCCACGGCCTGGAACTTCCTCCTCACCGATGCCGCCGTCTATCGGCACGGGCAGCGCAAGGGCACCTGGTACGGGCGGGCAGGCCGCTTCTTCGCGATGAACAACCTGCTGCTGATCGCCCGGCTCCCGCTGCTGCAGTGGCTTGTCGTCGCCGGCGTGGGCGTCCTGACCGCCAACGCGCTGACCCTCGTCCTGCTCTTCGTCCTGCGGTTCCTGATCAGCGACCGCATGATCTACAGCGGCGGCGAGAAGAAGGTACAGCGGCGCGATCCCGTGAAGATGCTCGTCGACGCCGCTGCTCCGACCGCGCCGGTGAGCAGGAAGCGGTCCGTGTACCTCCCCTACCGCTACGACGTGGCCGGGACCGTCACCATCGGCTCCCAGATCCGGCTGCCCGAGCTGGAGTTCTTCCGGGCACAGTGGATCCCGGACGCGGACGTCGACATCGCCGTGCGCGTCGGGGACGTCGGGCGGCGCAGGCCGCGCGGGCGGGCGGCGCTGACGGAGGACCACAGCGACACGGCGGCGCTGCGCTACGAGGAGCACCTGGGCCGCTTCGGCGCGAACTTCCGGGTGCGGCTGGGTCCGCCGATCACGGTGGAGGTCGGCCCGCTGCTGGCCCGTTCACCGCACGTCGTATACACCAACGTCGTCGAGGCGCTGCTGCGGTTCGTACTGATCTCACGCGGGCGGATGCTGCTGCACTCCGCGTGCGTGGAGCTCGACGGGCGCGGAGTGATGCTGTCGGCGCTGACCGACACCGGCAAGACCGCGACCGTCCTCAGGCTGCTGCGCGAGCACGGCGGACGGTTCCTGTCGGACGACATGACGGTCGTGGACGCGAGCGGGCGGGCCGTGTGCTTCCCGAAGCCGCTCACCATCAGCGCCCACACGCTCCGTGCCGTGCAGGCCGAGGACCTGACGAAGAAGGAGTGGCGACGGCTGAACCTGCAGTCGCGGCTGCACTCCAAGGGCGGCCGCTCGATCGCGCTGATGCTGTCCCGCTTCAACCTGCCGATCATGGGCATCAACGCGCTCACGCAGATCCTGGTGCCGCCGCCGAAGTACAGCGTCGACCGCCTGGTGCCGTGCCGACTGGGCTCGAGCACCGACGTGCGCGACCTGTTCATCATCGAACGCGGTGCACCCGACCTGTACGACCTCGACGGCGATGTGGCGCTGGAGCGGATGCTGGTCAACACCGAGGACGCGTACGGCTTCCCGCCCTACCGCTACCTCGCGCCCGCACTGCGCATCGACGGGCTCGACCATGCCGAACTGCGCGCCCGGGAGCGGGAGATCCTCGCCGGGTTCCTGTCCGGTGTCCGTACCCGGGTGCTCGCCTCGGACTGCTTCGGGTGGGCCGACGAGATACCGCGGCTGCTGGCGGGCGAGGAACACCGTTCGTCGGTGAGTGCCGCCGCCGAGGCCTGGCCGCGGTGGGGACTGCAGGCCGGCTCGGCCGCATGACCGACCGGTTCGTGCTCCCCAGGGGAGCATCCCGCACCGCCCCGGCGCCGGCCCCCTCCGGCGCCGGGGTGCGGGCTGCCGCACCCCTGACCGCCGTACTGCTGCTGGCGGCCTTCCTGCGTCTGTGGCAGCTCACCGCGACCGGGTTCAACAGCGACGAGGCGGTGTACACGGGGACGGCGGCCTCACTCGCGGGGGACGACCGGCTCGGTTCGCTCTTCCCGGTGTTCAGGGCGCATCCGGTGCTGTTCCAGTCGCTGGTGTCGCTGGCGCTGCGCGTCCACGAGAGCGACTGGGCGGCGCGTGCGGTGCCGGCCCTGCTCGGCGTGGCGACGGTGGCCGTGACGTACGGGCTGGGGCGGCGGCTCTACGGGCGGCGGGCCGCGCTGGTCGCGGCGCTGCTGCTGGCGGTGATGCCGTATCACGTGGTGGTCAGCCGCCAGGTGCTGCTGGACGCGCCGATGACGCTGTGCGCGACCGGCGCGCTGTACTGCGTCGTGCGGTACGCCGAATCGCCGTCCCCGCGATGGCTGTTGGCGGCCGGCGGGATGCTCGGGTTCACGGTGCTGGCGAAGGAGACGTCGATCGTCTTCCTGGGCTCGCTGTACGCGTTCTTCGCGCTGACCCCGGCCGTGCGCACCCGCTGGCGGCATCTGCTGCCGGCGCTGGGCGTGATCGGGGTCGTGGCGGTGGCCCATCCGCTGTCGCAGTTGCTGGCCGGGCATGCGCGGGCGGGCGGCAACTACCTGCTGTGGCAGATGTTCCGCCGCGCCAATCACCCCTACTTCTTCTACGGCGATGAAGTCCCGTGGGCTGTCGGCCCAGTGGTGGTCGTGGCGGCGGTGGCGGGGCTGGTGTGGCTACGGCGGGAGAACACCTGGCGGGAGCGGCTGCTGGTGTGCTGGGTCGTGGTGCCCGCGCTGTTCTTCACGGTATGGCCGGTGAAGGGCTTCCAGTATCTGCTGCCCGTGGCACCGGTGTTCGCGGTGCTGGCGGGGCGGACGCTCGCGTCGTTTCCGCGGGTCGTGCGCCTGCAGCGGATCGCGGCGGCCGCGGCGATCTGGCTGGTCGTGGTCTCCCTGGCGGTGCCGTGCTGGATACGGATCCAGCCGCAGACGAGCACCCGCTTCCTTGCCGGGACGGGCGGGCTGCCGGGAGGCCGGGAGGCGGGACTGTGGGTGCGCGGGCACGCGCCGGAGGGCTCTCGGCTGCTGGCGATCGGCCCGTCCATGGCCAACGTGGTGCAGTACTACGGCTTCTGCCCGGTCTCCGCGCTCTCCGTCTCGCCCAACCCGGCACGCCGAAACCCCAGCTACCGGGCGGTGGCGAACCCGGACCGGGCCCTCAGGGACGGCGACTTCCAGTATCTGGTGTGGGACGCGTACACCGCCCGACGTACGCCGTTCTTCACCGCGGAGTTGCGGGGCCTGGTGGGCCGTTACCACGGGACGGTGGTGTTCACGGCGCGCAACGGGGACGGGGTGAAGGTGGTCGAGGTCTACCGGGTGAGGGCGTCATGAGGGTGCTGCTGGTGGCACTGGTCCTGCTACTGACGGGCAGCGGGACGGCAACGACATCAACTCCCCACCCACGTACGCCCATTCGGCACTTCATCTATCTCATGCAGGGTGACCGCACCTTCGACCACTACTTCGGCACCTATCCCGGAGCCGACGGTCTGCCCGCGGGGGCCGGCCAGCCGCGCGACCCGGCGCATCCAGCCGCGGGCGCGGTGGCGCCGTACTCGCTGCACGGCTCGCCGCCCGTGTCCCCCGGTGCCGGGCCGCGTCTGGTGCGGCAGCAGTACGACGGCGGGCGGATGGACGGCTTCGTCGGCGCCTTCGAGCGGCAGGGCCGCGACGGACGCGTAGCCATGGGGCACTACGACCGCCGTGACCTGCCCTTCTACTGGAACGCCGCCGACCGCTACGAGCTCTTCGACCACTTCTACGCGTCCTCGCTCGACGGCACCCGCGCCAACCGCGCCCACTGGGTGACGGGCACGCCGGACCTGACGGGCCCCACCGTCTTCGACCGGCTCGAAGAGGCGGGCGTGAGCTGGAAGTTCTACGTCCAGAACTACGACCCGAAGCAGAACTACCGTTCCGCCGACGACTCGACCACCCAGACCGTCCGCGTACCCCTCCTCGACCTTCCGCGCTTCGTCGACAACCGGAACCTGAGCGCGCACATCGTCGACCTCGGCGAGTACTACCGGGATATGGACCGCGGGATGCTGCCCTCGGTGGCGTTCGTAGCGTCGTCGGGTGCGGGTGAGCGGTCGGCACGCTCCGTGCCGGCCGGGCAGCGGCTGGTGCGGGAGCTCACCACGCAGCTGATGGCCAGTCAGTACTGGGCGTCGTCGGCGCTGTTGTGGTCGTACGACGGTTCCGGGGGCTGGTACGACCATGTGAAGCCGCCGGACGGGCGGGGGCTGCGGGTGCCCGCGCTGCTGGTCAGCCCGTATGTGGCACAGGGGAAGGTGGAGCACGGGGAATTCGAGGCCGCGAGTGCGCTGCGGTTCGTGGTGGACAACTGGCGGCTGCGGCCACTGGGCGGCCGTACGGCGCAGGCACGGAGCCTCGCCGACGCCTTCGACTTCTCGGCGGGGCCGCGGCGGGCCGAGCTGATTCCGGCGGAGGTGCGGCAGCCGGCGCTGCCGGTGGCGCGGCGGCCGTCGCCGGTGCCCGTGTACGGGGTGTACGGCGCGGCGTCGTTACTGGTGGCGGGGTTGCTGTGGGGGGCGGTGCGGCCGAAATGGCGTATGTCGTGAGGTGGCTGGTGCTGGTCGGGGTCGTGCTGGTGGGGGTGGCGCCGAGTCCGGCGGTGGCCGTCACCGAGATCACCGTCACCGTGCGGACGACACCCCGACTCGTCGGCGTGCCTTTCACGTTCGATGGGCAGAGGGCGGTCACCGGGGCGGGCGGCACCGTGAGCTTCACCGGTGCGCACGACTTCGCGCCCCACGCGCTGGCCGTCGACGACCACGGACTGGCCTCGGAGGGGCGGCAGTTCACGTTCTCCCGGTGGGCCGGGCAGCGCGATCCCGACCAGGCGTTCCGGCGCACGGTCCAGGGGCTGCCGCTGCGCCGGGACTACACGGTGACGGCGGCGTTCACGGCCCGCTTCCGGGTGACGGTGCGCTGCGTCGACCAGGAGGGTCGCGCCGTGCCCCGTGACCGGGTGCCGTATGTGACCGTGCGCAGCGACACCGGGCACACACAGCGGCTGTCGGTGGGCCAATCCGTCTGGCTGGACGGGCTGTTGCCCGTGTATCGCAAGAGCGTGCTGACCTCGCGGAAGGTCGGATACGCGCTGCTGTCGGCGGACGCGTACGGCACGAACACGGTGGACGCCGGGCGGCAGCGGTTCCAGCCGGCCTCGCATCAGGAGGTCGTCTTCACGACGCCGTTCCACGATCTGACGGTCTCGGCGCGGGACGCCGTGTTCGGGTCGGCGTCCGGGCGGGCGGCGCGGATCACGCTGCCGGACGGATCGGTGCGCGAGGTGCCGTTCGGCACGGGCCGCTCGGCGACGCTGCGAGATCTGCCGCACGGGCAGTACGAGGTGGAGGTGACCGGCGGCCAGGGGTTGCGAGCCGTGCAGCAGGTCCGGCTGTCGCGGACGCAGAGCATGCAGGTCCGGGTGGTCAGCCGAGCCGATCTGGCGCTGGCGGCGGGCACGGTGGGTGTGCTGGCGGCCGGACTGCTGCTGGTCGGGCGGCGGATGCGGCGACGGCGGGGTGGTGAGCGCGGGTGAGGAGATCGGGGCTGCTGGCCGTGCTGGTGCTGGTGCTGGCGGGGCTGTTCCCGGCGTCCGCGAGCTCGGCCGAGGGGCACCGGGCGCCCCTGCTGGCGTACTACTACCAGTGGTTCGAGCCGTCGTCGTGGCAGCGCGCGAAGACCGACTATCCGCGTCTGGGCCACTACTCCAGCGACGACGCCTCCGTGATCCGCACGCATGTCGACTGGGCGAAGTCGGCGGGCATCGACGGTTTCGTGGTGAGCTGGAAGTCCTCGGCCGTCAACAACCGACGGCTGCGGTTGCTGCTGGACGTCGCGCGGGCGCGTGACTTCAAGGTGGCGGTCATCTATCAGGGGCTCGACTTCCACCGCCGGCCGCTCACGACGGACCGGGTCGCTGCCGACTTCCGTCTGCTGTACGGCAGTTACGCCCGCGACCCGGTCTTCTTCCGCCTCGACGGCAAGCCGCTGACGGTGTTCAGTGGCACATGGCAGTACTCGACCGCGGACATCGCCCGCATCACCGGGCCGGTACGCAAGGGGATGCTGGTACTCGCCACCGAGAAGAACGCGCAGGGCATCCGCAGGCTCGCGCACGTCACCGATGGGGACGCCTACTACTGGTCGTCGGTCAACCCGGACACCAACGACCGGCACGAGACCAAGCTGCGCGAGATGGCCGCCACCGCGCACGCGGCGCACGGCTACTGGATGGCGCCGTTCGCCCCGGGCTTCGATGCCCGCATGGTGGGCGGCACGAAGTCAGTACCACGGGACGGCGGCCGGACGCTGCGAACCGAGTACGCAGCCGCCATGGCCTCGGGCCCGGATGTGCTCGGGCTGATCAGCTGGAACGAGTTCAGCGAGAACTCGCACGTGGAGCCCTCGGAACGGCAGGGCAGTCAATCCATGGACGTGCTACGGGAGTTGCGCGGCCTGCCCGCGTCGGCCACGCCGTCGGCGCCCTCCTCCTCAGCCGCCCGGCACGACCCGCTCGGCTATTGGCCGGGCCTGCTGCGGATCACCGGCTGCGCGGTACTGCTGGTGGCCGCCGTCGCGGCCCTGGCCTGGCAGCGCGTAATCAGGATGAGAAAGGCAGGAAGAACATGACCGGAAGATTCTCTTCCCAGCACCGCAGACTCTCCTTGAGGCACGCTCGTAGCGCCGTGTTCGCCCTCGTTCTGGGGGCGGGCACGGCGCTGTCGTTCGCTCCGGCTGCGCAGGCCGATCTGCCGGGTGCCGACGCGCAGTTGACACGCGCCCCCTACCTCTCCGACGCCACGACGTCGTCCGTCCAGGTGAGCTGGGCGACCACGACGCAGAGCCGAGGTTCGGTCCGCTACGGCACCCTGGGCAACTGCGCGGCGAACACGGCAACCTCGACGGCCCTGGGCAGCCCGATCACCGTCGGTTCGACCCGGGAGTACACCAACTCGGTCACGGTGACGGGTCTGAGCGCGAGCACGGCCTACTGCTACCGCGTCTACACCGCATCCGGCACCGACCTGCTGGGCACCCTGCCGACCCCTGGCTTCACCACCCCCGAATCCGCGGGCTCCACAACGCCGTTCACCTTCGACGTCCTCGGCGACACCGGTGAGACCACCAACGCCGGCGTCGACAACGGCTCACTGAATGTGAACCAGGCGAACGTGATGAGCCAGATCGCCGCGAGCGGCGCCCGGTTCGTCGTCCAGACCGGCGACAACACCCATCCGGGCACCTCACAGACCCAGTACGGCGACCTCAACCAGACGGGTGTGGATGTCAGTTCCTGGTTCGGGCCGTCGTACTGGACGCAGCCGGGCATGCGCCTACCGCTCATCGGCACCGTCGGCAACCACAGCATGACGAACACCTATCTGCAGGTGTGGAAGCAGTCGGCGCTGGCGGCGGCCTCCGGCGGCGTGTGGGCGCTGGTCGACTATCCGTCGTACCTGGCCTCGAACGCAATCAGCTATCCGACGGCGTACTACGCCTTCACCACCGGCGGCGTCCGCTTCTACCTGCTCGACACCGCGTGGGGGAACTCCAACACCGGTGACGCCACGGGCGGTTCGTGCGGCTCGCACTGCGCGATCTACGAGCAGGACGCGCACGCCCACTGGCAGGACGGATCCGCCGAGTACGCCTGGCTGAAGACCGACCTCGCCGCCCATCCCGGCGTGCCGAAATTCGCCTTCTTCCACTTCCCGCTGCGCTCCGACAGCGCGAGTGAGCCCAGCGACACCTTCCTCACGGGCGTCGAGCAGACCCTCCTGGACGGCGGGGTGGACCTCGTCTTCAACGGCCACTCGCACCTCTACGAGCGCAACAGCGCGGCCGCTGGCCGGATCGCGTCGTATGTCACCGGTGGCGGCGGGGCCGATGTGCACTCCGTCGGCGAGAACGGCTGCTCTGCCACCGACGCCTACGGCATCGGGTGGTCCTACAGCCGCAACCGGGGTTCGGCCTGCGGCGCCGCGTCGGTGCCCACGGACGACGCGCAGGTGTATCACTTCCTGAAGGTGACTGTGGACGGCACCTCGGTGACGGTCGCGCCGACGAACTCGCTCGGTCAGACCTTCGACGTCCAGACCTACACGGTCACTCCGTGACTCCTTCGTCCGTCGGCAGGGCATGAACTCCGGGGGGCGCCCCCGGGACGGGGACGCCCCCCGGCCTGCGGTCACGGCATGAGGTGGTAGTCCGGGAAGTTCCCCGGCAGCCGCTCTCCAGCGGGCCCCTGGGTCACGGCGCGCACCAGGAGCTCGCCGCCGACGAAGGCGCCGCGCCAGGACGCGCCGAACCCGCCGAACAGTTCGTCGCGGTCGCCGCGTGAGCGCGGCTTGCCGTGGCCGACCTTGAACGCCCGGATCTGCGGGGCCAGGCGGTCGAAGGTCGCCCCGTCGTCCGTGGACAGGGTGGCCACCAGCGCGCCGTTGGACGCGTTCATCGCGGCCAGCAGCTCAGCCTCCGTGTCGACCAGGACGATGCTGTCGACCGGGCCGAACGGTTCCGCGTGGTGCAGGGGTGAGGACCGCGGCGGGTTGAGAAGTGTCACGGGATGCACGTACGCCGAGGTGTCCTGGCCGGGCAGGAAACGGCCGTCGCTCTCGTTGCCGCGGTGCAGCGGGACTGCGCCGCGGTCGATGGCCTCGGCGACCTGGTCGCGCAGCTCCTTGGCCTTGGCCGCGTTGATGACCGGCCCGAAGTCCAGCTGCGGATACGGGTCGTCGCTGTGCTCGACCGCCAGCGGGTGTCCCACCCTGAGGGTGCGCACCGCCGGGAGGTACGCCGCCAGGAACTCGTCGAACTGCTGCCGCTGGACGACGAAGCGCGGGTACGCCGTGCAGCGCTGCTTGCCGTAGTCGAAGAGCTTCGGGATCACGGCGGTGAGTGCGTCCCAGTCCGAGTAGTTCCAGATGCCCCAGGTGTTGAGTCCTTCCTGTTCCAGTACATGGCGCTTGCCGAGGTCGGCGACGGCCGTGGCGACCGCCGCACCGGTGTCTCGGCCGCCGACGAAGGAGACACAGCCGATCTCGGGCGCCCGTACCAGCGCCTGAGACAGCTCGCCCCCGCTGCCGCTGACGAGGGTGGCGGGAATCCCCTCGCGGGCGGCGAGCGCACAGGCCAGGGTCAGACAGGCGACGCCGCCGTCGGTCGGGGTCTTGGCGATCACCGCGTTGCCTGCCAGTGTCTGGACCAGCATTGCGTGAACGAGCACGCTCATCGGATAGTTCCAGCTCGCGATGTTGGACACCGGGCCGTCCAGCGCGGTGCGCCCCTCGAGCATCGGGTCGATGCCGTCGACGTACCAGCGCACGCCGTCGATCGCCCGGTCGACGTCCGCCTGCGCCAGCCGCCAGGGCTTGCCGATCTCCCACACCAGGAGCAGGGCGAGCAGTTCGCGGTGCTCGGTGAGGGCGTCGAGGGTGGCCGCGACACGGGCGCGGCGCTCTGCGAGGGGGACGTGTCGCCAGGCGCGGTGCTGGTCGAGCGAGGCCCGCACGGCCTGGTGTGCGGTGTCGCGGTCGAGGCGGGGCGGGCCGGCGATGGGGCTGCCGTCGACGGGGCTGGTGGCGGGCAGGGCCCTGCCGTCGGCCTGCCAGGTGGAGTTCCAGAGGTTGAGGACGCGGTCGTCCTGGAAGGCCTCCGGGGCGACGGACAGGCAGCGCTGCCAGGCGTCGGCCCAGGACGTGCCTGATTTGAGGGTGAGGGTTGTTGCCATAGGGTTTTCTCCGCTCTCGGTGCACAGTCGGGGGCGGGGGGTGCATGGCTCGTCGCGCGCCGGCTCGCACTGCCGTGCGCGGACGTCGTACGAAGGACGCCGTGACGCACGCGGTGGTGCGTCACGGTCTCCTCACATCAACTATGAGCGGCCGCGCGCCCGCGTTCGAGACACTCGAGCACAAGTTTCGCCGTCTCGGTCGGTGTGTTTCCCACACTCACCCCCGCCGCCTCCAGAGCCTCCTTCTTCGCTTGTGCGGTGCCGGAGGAGCCGGACACGATCGCGCCCGCATGCCCCATCGTCCTGCCCTCGGGGGCGGTGAAACCGGCGATGTAGCCGACGACGGGCTTGGTGACGTGCTCGCGGACGTATGCGGCCGCGCGTTCCTCGGCGTCGCCGCCGATCTCCCCGATGAGGACGATCAGTTCGGTGTCGGGGTCGTCCTGGAAGGCTGCCAGGCAGTCGATGTGGGTGGTGCCGACGACCGGGTCGCCGCCGATTCCGACGCATGTCGAGAAGCCGATGTCACGGAGTTCGTACATGAGTTGGTAGGTGAGCGTGCCGGACTTGGACACCAGGCCGATTCGTCCCGGCTTGGTGATGTCGGACGGGATGATGCCCGCGTTGGACTGGCCGGGGGTGATCAGGCCCGGGCAGTTGGGGCCGATGACGCGCGTGCCCTTCGACTTCGCGTATGCGTGGAAGGCGACGGAGTCGTGGACGGGGATGCCCTCGGTGATGACGACCGCGAGGCCGATACCGGCGTCGGCGGCCTCGACGACGGCCGCCTTCGCGAAGGCGGGCGGCACGAAGACGACGGTGACGTCGGCGCCGGTCGCCCGTATGCCGTCGGCAACCGATCCGAAGACGGGAAGGCTGCGGTCGTCGAAGTCGACGGTGCGGCCCGCCTTGCGCGGGTTGACGCCGCCGACGATGGTGGTGCCGGCCGCGAGCATGCGCCGGGTGTGCTTCATGCCCTCGCCGCCGGTCATGCCCTGGACGAGGACCTTGCTCTCCTTGGTGAGGTAGATGGCCATGTCGGGCTCCTTCAGCCGCTGGTGGCGAGTTGGGCGGCACGGCCGGCAGCGCCGTCCATGGTGGTGGCCTGCTGGACCAGGGGATGCGCGCGCTCGTCGAGGATGGCGCGCCCGCGGGCCGCGTTGTTTCCGTCGAGCCGCACGACCAGCGGCTTGGTCAACTGCACGCTGTCCAGGGCCTGCACGATGCCGTCGGCGACCGCGTCGCAGGCAGTGATCCCGCCGAAGACGTTGACGAAGACCGACTTCACGGCCGGGTCGGACAGGATGACCGAGAGGCCGTCGGCCATGATCTGGGCGGAGGCTCCGCCGCCGATGTCGAGGAAGTTGGCGGGGCGGGCGCCGCAGCCCGCGACGACGTCGAGGGTCGACATGACCAGGCCCGCGCCGTTGCCGATGATGCCGACCTCGCCGTCCAGCTTGACGTAGTTGAGGCCCTTGGCGGCGGCCGCCTCCTCCAGCGGGTCGTCGTGCTCCACGCCCTCCCCGCCCCAACGGGCCTGCCGGAAGAGGGCGTTGCCGTCGAGGGTGACTTTGCCGTCGAGGGCGAGGATCCGCCCCTGCGTGGTCCGCACGAGCGGGTTGACCTCGACGAGGACGGCGTCCTCGCGGACCAGGACCTCCCAGAGCCGTACGAGGACGTCGACGGTCTGCGCCGGCAGTCCGGCCGCCTCGGCGATCTCGCTCGCTTTCGCCGAGGTGACGCCCTCGGCCGGATCGATGTGGATACGGGCCACCGCCTCCGGCCGGCTTGCGGCGACCTCCTCGATCTCCATGCCGCCTTCGGCGGAAGCGATGGCGAGGAAGCGGCCCGCCGCGCGGTCGAGCACATAGGAGACGTAGAACTCGCTCTCGATGTCGACGGGTTGGGCCAGCATCACCTTGCCGACCGTGTGCCCCTTGATGTCCATACCGAGGATCTGACGTGCGGTGAGCTCCGCGGCGGCCGGGTCCGCGGCGAGCTTCACCCCGCCCGCCTTGCCGCGGCCACCGATCTTGACCTGGGCTTTCACCACCACTCGCCCACCCAGTCGGCGGGCGATCTCACGTGCTTCCTTGGGCGAGTCGGTGACCTCGGCCCTCGGCACCACGATGCCGTGTTCCTCGAAGAGTTTCCTTGCCTGGTGTTCGTACAGGTCCATTTCGGCTCCTGACTTAAAAGTGCCGCACGCCCCCTGGACACCACCCATCGGATGCGGGATAACAAGGTTCATACAGTATTCGTCGACTGTATGCAATGTACCGCGAGAGCAGTTCGAACCCCCTACGAAGGGACAGGACTTCGCCATGCCCGACGACACCCAGGACCTGATTTCCGGTGGTCATCTCGTTGCCAAGGCACTCAAGGCCGAGGGGGTCGACCGCATCTACACCTTGTGCGGCGGCCACATCATCGACATCTACGACGGCTGCGTCGACGAGGGCATAGAGGTCGTCGACGTCCGCCACGAGCAGGTCGCCGCCCATGCCGCCGACGGTTACGCCCGCCTCACCGGCAAACCCGGCTGCGCCGTCGTCACCGCGGGTCCGGGCACGACGGACGCCGTCACCGGCGTCGCCAACGCCTTCCGCGCGGAGTCCCCGATGCTGCTGATCGGCGGCCAGGGGGCCCTCACCCAGCACAAGATGGGGTCCCTGCAGGACCTGCCGCACGTCGACATGATGACGCCGATCACCAAGTTCGCGGCGGCCGTGCCGGACACGGCCCGCGCGGCGGACATGGTGTCCATGGCGTTCCGCGAGTGCTACCACGGTGCGCCCGGCCCCTCCTTCCTGGAGATCCCGCGCGACGTGCTGGACGCCAAGGTGCCGGTGAGCAAGGCACGCGTACCGAAGCAGGGCGCCTACCGCGCCTCGACCCGCTCGGCCGGCGACCCCGAGGCCGTCGAGAAGCTCGCCGATCTGCTGGTGCACGCCGAGAGGCCGGCCATCCTGCTCGGCAGCCAGGTGTGGACGACCCGCGGCACCGAGGCGGCCATCGACCTCGTGCGGACCCTCAACATCCCCGCCTATATGAACGGGGCGGGCCGCGGCACCCTGCCGCCCGGCGACCCGCACCACTTCCAGCTGTCCCGCCGGTACGCCTTCTCCAACGCCGACGTCATCGTGATCGTCGGCACGCCCTTCGACTTCCGCATGGGCTACGGCAAGCGGCTCTCCCCCGACGCGACCGTCGTGCAGATCGACCTCGACTACCGCACGGTGGGCAAGAACCGCGACATCGACCTCGGGATCGTGGGCGACGCCGGGCTCGTGCTGAAGTCGGTGGCCGAGGCCGCCTCCGGGCACGCTCTTAATGGATACAGCAACGGCGGCGCGGCCAAGCGCAAGGAATGGCTCGACGAGCTGCGTGCCGCCGAGCAGACCGCCCTCGAGAAGCGGCTGCCGAGTCTGAGGTCGGACGCCTCTCCAATCCACCCGTACCGCCTGGTCAGCGAGATCAACGACTTCCTCACCGAGGACTCCATCTACATCGGCGACGGCGGCGACATCGTCACGTTCTCCGGGCAGGTCGTCCAGCCCAAGTCACCCGGGCACTGGATGGACCCGGGCCCGCTCGGCACCCTCGGCGTCGGTGTCCCCTTCGTACTGGCGGCCAAGCAGGCACGGCCCGACAAGGAGGTCGTCGCCCTCTTCGGCGACGGCGCCTTCTCGCTCACCGGCTGGGACTTCGAAACCCTCGTCCGCTACGACCTCCCCTTCGTCGGCATCATCGGCAACAACTCCTCCATGAACCAGATCCGCTACGGCCAGGCCCAGAAGTACGGCCTGGAGCGCGAGCGGGTCGGCAACACCCTCGGCGACGTCCACTACGACAAGTTCGCGCAGATGCTGGGCGGTTACGGCGAGGAGGTCCGCGACCCCGCCGACATCGGCCCGGCGCTGCAGCGTGCCCGTGAGTCGGGCAAGCCGTCGCTCATCAACGTCTGGGTCGACCCGGACGCGTACGCCCCCGGAACCATGAACCAGACGATGTACAAGTGAGGTGGCCCGCATGACTGGAACGCCCACCAAGGCCCTCGCAGGCATCCGCGTCCTCGACATGACCCACGTCCAGTCCGGGCCCTCCGCCACCCAGCTGCTCGCCTGGCTGGGAGCGGACGTGGTCAAGCTGGAGGCTCCGACCGGTGACATCACGCGGGGGCAGCTGCGCGACCTCCCGGACGTCGACTCCCTCTACTTCACGATGCTCAACTGCAACAAGCGGAGCATCACCCTCAACACCAAGACCGAGCGCGGCAAGGAGATCCTCACCGAGCTGATCCGGCGCTCCGACGTCATGGTCGAGAACTTCGGACCGGGCGCGGTCGACCGTATGGGCTTCACCTGGGACCGCATTCAGGAGATCAATCCGCGGATCGTCTACGCCTCCATCAAGGGGTTCGGGGACGGCCCGTACACCAACTTCAAGGCGTACGAGGTCGTCGCGCAGGCCATGGGCGGGTCGATGTCGACCACCGGTTTCGAGGACGGGCCGCCGCTGGCGACGGGGGCCCAGATCGGGGACTCGGGGACCGGTGTCCACGCCGTGGCGGGGATACTCGCGGCGCTGTTCCAGCGGGAGCACACCGGGCGCGGTCAGCGGGTGAACGTGGCCATGCAGCACGCTGTGCTCAACCTCTGCCGGGTGAAGCTGCGCGATCAGCAGCGCCTGGCCCACGGCCCGCTCGCTGAATATCCCAACGACGACTTCGGCACCGAAGTTCCCCGGTCCGGAAACGCGTCCGGCGGCGGCCAGCCCGGCTGGGCGGTCAAGTGCGCGCCGGGCGGCCCCAACGACTACGTGTACGTCATCGTGCAGCCCGTCGGCTGGAAGCCGCTCAGCGAGCTCATCGGCCGGCCCGAGCTGGCCGAGGACCCCGAGTGGGCGACGCCTCAGGCCCGGCTGCCCAAGCTCAACAAGATGTTCCAGCTGATCGAGGAGTGGTCCTCGACGCTTCCCAAGTGGGAGGTGCTGGAACGGCTCAACGCCCACAACATCCCGTGCGGGCCCATCCTGTCCACCAAGGAGATCATCGAGGACGACTCGCTGATCGCCAACGAGATGGTCGTCACCGTCCCGCACCCCGAGCGCGGCGAGTTCACGACGGTGGGCAGCCCGCTCAAGCTCTCCGACTCGCCGGTGGACGTGACCAGTTCACCTCTGCTCGGCGAGCACAACGAAGAGGTCTACATCGGCGAACTCGGCCTCGGCGACGAGGAACTGCGCCTGCTCAAGTCGAACGGAGTGATCTGACGTGATGGCCGAAGACCGGGAGCTGAGGGTGCGGTCGCTCCTCGACACTGTGCGGGCCGAGGGGCGCACCGCGCTCACCGCGCCCGAGGGCAAGGTGATCGCCGACGCCTACGGGATCGCGGTACCCGGCGAGGAACTGGCTACCGACGTCGACGAGGCCGTCTCGTACGCCGCGCGCTTCGGAGGGCCCGTCGTGATGAAGATCGTCTCCCCGGACATCCTGCACAAGACCGACGCCGGCGGTGTGATCGTCGGCGTCGAGGGCGCCACGGACGTACGGGCCGCGTTCCACAAAATCATCGAGAACGCGCGCGCGTACAACGCGTCCGCGCGCATCGAGGGCGTACAGGTCCAGGAGCTGCTCCCCCAGGGGCAGGAGGTCATCGTCGGCGCGGTGACGGACCCTACGTTCGGGAAGGTCGTCGCCTTCGGGCTCGGCGGGGTGCTCGTCGAGGTCTTCAAGGACGTCACGTTCCGGCTGGCGCCCGTGAGCGCCGACGAGGCGCTGTCCATGCTGGACTCGATCCGCTCGGCGGAGATTCTGCACGGGGTGCGCGGACAGGCGGGCGTGGACCGGTGGGCGATCGCCGAGCAGATCCGCCGGGTCTCCCAACTGGTCGCGGACTTCCCTGAGATCGCGGAGGTCGACCTCAACCCGGTGATCGCCACCCCTGAGGGCGCGGTCGCGGCGGACATCCGCGTGATCCTCTCCGAGGCGCCAGCCAAGCAGCGCCGCCGCTACACGCGCGAGGAGATCCTCACCTCCATGCGCCGTCTGATGCAGCCCTCGTCGGTCGCCGTCATCGGTGCCTCCAACGAGCAGGGCAAGATCGGCAACTCGGTGATGCGCAACCTCATCGACGGCGGCTTCGCCGGAGAGATCCATCCGGTGAACCCCAAGGCCGATGACATTCTGGGCCGCAAGGCGTACAAGAGTGTCACGGACGTTCCCGGTGAGGTGGATGTGGCGGTCTTCGCGATCCCCGCCAAGTCCGTGGCCCCGGCCCTGGAGGAGGTGGGACGCAAGAAGATCCCGAACGCCGTGCTGATCCCCTCCGGGTTTGCGGAGACCGGTGAGCACGAACTCCAGGAGGAGATCGTCGCGATCGCCGAACGGCACGGCGTGCGCCTCCTCGGGCCCAACATCTACGGCTACTACTCGACGTGGCAGGACCTGTGCGCCACGTTCTGCACGCCGTACGACGTCAAGGGCGGCGTCGCGCTGACCTCGCAGTCCGGTGGTATCGGGATGGCCATCCTGGGCTTCGCGCGCACCACGAAGACGGGTGTGTCGGCGATCGTGGGCCTGGGCAACAAGTCGGACCTGGACGAGGACGACCTGCTGACCTGGTTCGGCGAGGACCCGCACACCGAGTGCATCGCGATGCACCTGGAGGACCTCAAGGACGGCCGCGCCTTCGTGGAAGCCGCACGGGCGACCGTGCCGAAGAAGCCGGTCGTCGTCCTGAAGGCGGGGCGTACGGCGGCGGGTGCGAAGGCCGCCGGTTCGCACACAGGGGCGCTGGCGGGCGACGACGCCGTCTACGACGACATCCTCCGGCAGGCGGGTGTCATCAGGGCGCCCGGGCTGAACGAAATGCTCGAGTACGCGCGCGCGTTGCCGGTGCTTCCGGCCCCCCAGGGCGACAACGTCGTGATCATCACCGGTGCCGGTGGCAGCGGTGTGCTGCTGTCCGACGCGGTGACCGACAACGGCCTGTCCCTGATGGAGATCCCCCCGGACCTGGACGAGGCCTTCCGGAAGTTCATCCCGCCCTTCGGGGCCGCGGGCAACCCGGTCGACATCACCGGGGGCGAGCCTCCGTCGACGTACGAGGCGACGATCCGGCTGGGCCTCGAGGACCCGCGCATCCATGCGCTCGTCCTCGGCTACTGGCACACCATCGTCACTCCCCCGATGGTCTTCGCGGAGCTCACCGCGCGCGTGGTGGCCGAGTTCCGGGAGCGCGGCATCGAGAAGCCCGTGGTGGCCTCGCTCGCGGGCGACGTCGAGGTCGAGGAAGCCTGCCAGTACCTGTACGAGCGAGGGGTCGTGGCCTACCCGTACACGACCGAGAAGCCGGTGGCCGTACTCGGTGCGAAGTATCGCTGGGCGCGGGCGGCGGGCCTGTTGGGGGGCGGTTCATGAGGTGAGCGAAGCGCGGGGCCGGCCGGCAGTGCGGTCGGCCGGCCCCGGGACCCGTGCGCACGCGAAAGGCATTGGACAGGGGGCGCTGGCCAGAGCTTTCGATGCAAGGGGTGCTGAGCGATGACAACCACCGACCACACGACATCCGTCCCCTACAGGGAGGTGACGGATCGCAACGGCCGCGTGTACCGGATCGGTGAGTCCGATACCGACGTCATGGGCCGAACACGCAAGTGGATGGTCATCCTGCCCTGGGTGGGCATGATGGGCATCAGCTCCGCCGAGTACGCGTTCACGTCGGCGGAGGACACGCTCCACGAGGCTCATCTGTGGAGCAGCGGACACATCTTCTGGCTGATGGGCGTCTGGGTGTTCTTCCAGGCGGCCGTGGCCTTCCCCGCCGGGCAGCTGCGGGAGAGCGGCAAGCTGCCCGCCCGTACGGCGATGATGATCGGCGCCGTGGGCACGATGATCGGCTATGTGTCGCTGGCGTACGCGCCGAACGTGGCCGTCGCGTATTTCGGCTTCGGCATGTGCAGCGGCATCGGCGCCGGTCTCGTCTACGCGACCTGCGTGAACATGGTCGGCAAGTGGTATCCGGAGCGCAAGGGCGGCAAGACGGGCTTCGTCAACGGCGGTTTCGCCTACGGGTCCGTGCCCTTCGTCTTCCTGTTCACGTCGTACATGGACCTCAGTAACTACCGGACCGTGCTCGCCTG
Source organism: Streptomyces sp. TLI_185 (assembly GCF_003814765.1). Classification (NCBI taxonomy): domain Bacteria; kingdom Bacillati; phylum Actinomycetota; class Actinomycetes; order Kitasatosporales; family Streptomycetaceae; genus Streptomyces; species Streptomyces sp. TLI_185. The sequence continues at coordinate 8,437,974 of NZ_RKRB01000001.1, read as the reverse complement.
TGTGGGCGTCGGACTGTGCCTGGTGGTGGCCGCGGCGGGCTGGTTCTTCAAGGACCCGCCGAAGAACTGGTGGCCCGCGCACGTCGACCCGCTGAGGATGACCGACGACCCGAAGATCCGCCGGGCCCTGGAGAAGAACCCGCCCGCCGTCAAGCAGTACAGCCCCAAGGAGGCCGCCCGTACCCCCGTCCTGTGGATGATGTGGTTCTGTCTGCTGTGCACGGCCGGCATCAACATCTTCGGCATCGCCTTCCAGGTGCCGTTCGGCAAGGACATGGGGTTCGCGGGCGGGATCGTGGCCACCGCGATGTCCCTGAAGGCCATCGTCAACGGCACCGGGCGCGGTGTCATCGGCTGGATCTCCGACCGCTACGGCCGCCGCAACACACTGATCATCGTCTGCATCGTGCTCGGCACGGCGCAGTTCGGCGTGCTGGTCTCCGGCCAGATGGGCAGCATGCCGTTCTTCCTGTTCTGCTCCATGGTCTCCGGTTTCGGCGGCGGGGCGATCTTCCCGCTGTTCGCGGCCATGACGGCGGACTACTTCGGCGAGAACAACAACGCCACCAACTACGGAATGGTCTACAGCTCGAAGCTGATCTCCGGGCTCGTCGGCTCCGGCCTGGGCGCGGTCGTCGTCGGCGCCTGGCACTACCACGGTGCGTTCGTGCTGGCGGGTTCCATCGGCCTGGCCTCCGCGGTGCTGGCGCTCTTCCTGAAGTCTCCGGGCCGGCCGAAGGCCCGGCGCATCGTCCCCAACCCGCACCCGCTCGGCGAGGAGATGGCATAAGCATGACAGCAGACCCGCTTTCGGCCGATCCGACAGCCGCGAACCGTCCCTACCGTGAAGTGACCGACGCCCGTGGCCGCGTCTACCGCATCGGCGAGACCGACCGGGACATCCTCGGCCACTCCCGCAAGTTCATGGTGTACCTCCCGTGGATCGCCATGATGGCCATCAGCGTCTTCGAGTACGCGTACGGCTCCGCGGAGGACACGCTGTCCCACGCGCACGGCTGGACGCAGTCCAACACCTTCTGGATCCTCAGCGTCTGGGTGTTCTTCCAGGCCGGCATCGCCTTCCCGGCGGGCTGGCTGCGCGAGAAGGGCATCCTGACGGCCCGCCGGGCCATGTCCATCGGCTCGGGCATGTGCCTGGTCGGATTCCTCGCCCTGTCGCACCTGAGCAACGTGTGGCTGGCGATCCTGGGCTTCGGTGTCGTCGGCGGGCTGGGTGCCGGCCTGGTCTACGCGACCTGCATCAACATGGTCGGCAAGTGGTTCCCCGAGCGCCGCGGCGCCCGCACCGGCTTCGTCAACGGCGGCTTCGCCTACGGGTCGCTGCCGTTCATCTTCATCTTCAACTACGCCTTCGACACCGGGAACTACCACCGCGTCCTGGACCTGATCGGCTGCTACATCATGATCGTGGTGTTCGGGTGTGCGTTCTTCTTCAAGGACCCGCCGAAGAACTGGTGGCCCGCGGACATCGACCCGCTGACCTTCTCCGGGGCCCAGAAGAGCGCTGAGAGCCTCGCCAAGAACCCGCCCGCGACGAAGCAGTACACGCCCAAGGAGGCCATCAGGACGGGCATGCTGCCCCTGATGTGGATCTCCATCGTGATGACCGCCGGTGTGTCGATCTTCGGTATCTCCTTCCAGGTCGACTACGCCAAGGACGTCGGATTCGGCCCCCTGGTGGCGGCGTCATCCATGGGTGTCATGGCGGTCATCAACGGCATCGGACGCGGTGTGGTGGGCTGGCTGTCCGACAAGTGGGGCCGCAAGTCGACCCTGGTGTTCGTCATCGTCGTCCTGGGACTGGCCCAGTTCGGTGTGATCCTGGCGGGCGAGATGAAGAGCGAGTGGCTCTTCCTGTTCTTCGCCTTCCTCTCCGGTTTCGGCGGCGGCGCGTTCTACCCGATGTTCGCGGCGCTCACGCCGGACTACTTCGGGGAGAACTACAACGCCACCAACTACGGGCTGGTGTACAGCGGAAAGCTGGTCAGCGGCCTCTTCGGCGGCGGCCTCGGCTCCATGGTGGTCGCGGCCTGGGGCTACAACGGGGCGTACGCGCTGGCCGGCGGCGTCTCGATGGTCGCGGCGGCGACCGCTCTGCTGCTGCGGCAGCCGGGGCACAGCAGTCCGGATGCGCTGACTGCACAGCCGCAGCCCGCAGGTTGACGGTTGCCGGCACGCGCGCGTGAGGAGGCCCTCCCGGGAATACAGGGAGGGCCTCCTCACATGTGCGCCCTTACGTCGCCGTCAGCACTTCTCGCGCAGTGAGTGCAGGTATGCGCTGGAGCGGCGCGCGAAGGTGAACGACTCGGTCGGCTGGTCGTGTTCGGTCTGCCAGTGGTGGGCGAGGCGCTCGCCGCGCAGCCGGGTCACGGCGGCGATGAAGCGCTGGTAGTCGATGTCGCCGTCGCCGACGTCGACCATGCGGTAGCCGAACTGGTTGGAGGGGTCGCTCACCCCGTCCTTGACATGGAAGAGCGGGTAGCGATGGGGCTGTTTGAGGACGTAGTCGAGGGGTTCGAAGGGGGCGGGGCTGCCGTCGGGCCGCTTCGAGAAGCGGAACTGGCCCGCGTACGCCCAGAAGATGTCCATCTCCAGGTACACGAGGCCCGGATCGGTCTCGGCGAGCAGCACGTCGTAGAGACGCACCTTGGGGTTGTCGGTGGCGAACGCGAACTCGTCGGAGTGGTTGTGCTGGTAGAACTTCATGCCGCGCGCCTTGGCCGCCGCGCCGTATGCGTTGAACTCCTCGGCGGCCCGCTTCCAGGCGTCCACGGTGTTTCCGTAGCGGCCCGGGCCCGATGCGGTGCCGATGTGCTTGAGGCCGAGGGCCTGGGCGTCGTCGAGGACCTTGGTGAGGTTCTGGGCGAAGGTGTAGGCGCTCGGGTCGCTGGAGTAGTAGCCGACGTGGCTGCCGATCGGGTTCAGGCCGTGGTCCTTCGCCAGCCGCCTGAGCTGCGCGAGGGTGATGGGGCCCGCCGAACCCTGGGTGTATCCGGCGAACTCGACCTCGTCGTACCCGTACTTCTCCAGTTCGGCGAAGACGGGCGCGAAGCCCAGCGTGGAGACCTTGTCGCGCAGGCTGTACAGCTGGATGCCGAGCCGCCCGGGCGGCAGGACCGGACGTCCACCGCCGGCGGCAGAGGTTTCGGCGGCGGTGGCGGGGGCCGTGGCGGCGCCCAGCAGTGCGGCGGCGGTGGCGCCCGCAGCCACACCGAGCATGCCTCGTCTGGTGAGGCGGTGCGTGAGTTCGGGATCGGTCTGGGAGATGCGGCTCATGCCTGGAACTCCTCGGTGTCGGAGGGCGTTGTCAGTGGCGAGTGCTTCACTTGTGACCAGTCAGGAAAGACCGGCCAGTTGGAGCAGCAGTGACTTCACGTCGGTGGCCGCGAGGCGGTCGCCGACGGCGCGGGGGGTGGAGCAGATGAGGAGCGGACCGTCGTCGTCGCTCGCAGGAAGGCGGCCGTGGCTGCCGCGAATAGGTGAGGGATCCAGCGGCACGACCGCCATGCGGTAGCGCATGCCGAGTTTCTTGCGCGCCAGGGCGGTGGCTGCCCTGACCTTGACGTAGGGGTCGAGCGGATCCATGAACAGCTCGACCGGGTCGTAGCCGGGTTTGCGGTGGATCTCGACGAGCTGCGCGAAGTCGGGCGCGCGGGCGTCGTCGAGCCAGTAGTAGTACGTGAACCAGGCGTCCGGCTCCGCGACGGCGACCAGTTCGCCCGAGCGCGGATGGTCGAGGTGGTGGGTCTTCTTGCCCTCGTCGTCGAGGAGTTGGTCGATGCCGGGCAGGTCGGCCAGGGCTGCCCGCGTGGCCTCGAGGTCCTCGGGCCGGCGCACATAGACGTGGGCGATCTGGTGGTCGGCGACCGCGAACGCGCGGGAGGCCATCGGGTCGAGGTACTCCATGCCGTCCTGCGTGTGCACTTCGAGAAGGCCGGCGCGGCGCAGGGCCCGGTTGATGTCGACGGGGCGGTCGGCGCGGGTGATGCCGTACTCGGACAGCGCGACGACAGTACGGCCCTCGGCGCGTGCGTCGTCCAGGAGCGGGGCCATGGCGGTGTCCAGGTCTGCGGCCGCTTTCAGGGAGCGCGGGTCGTCGGGGCCGAAGCGCTGCAGGTCGTAGTCGAGATGAGGGAGGTAGCAGAGCGTCAGGTCGGGGTGGCGGGTGCGCATGACGTGGCGGGTGGCGTCGATGATCCACTGGCTGGAGACCAGGTCCGCGCCGGGGCCCCAGAAGTGGAAGAGGGGGAAGGTGCCGAGTTTGTCGGTGAGTTCGTCGTGCAGGACCGGGGGCCGGGTGTAGCAGTCGGGTTCCTTGCGGCCGTCGGCGTAGTAGACCGGACGGGGGGTGACGGTGATGTCGGTGTCGGCGCCCATGGCGTACCACCAGCAGATATTGGCGACCGTGTAGCCGGGGTGCGCGCGGCGGGCGGCGTCCCAGAGTTTGTCTCCGGCGACGAGTCCGTTGTGCTGCCGCCACAGGAGTACGTCGCCGAGCTCGCGGAAGTACCAGCCGTTGCCGACGATGCCGTGCTCTGACGGGTGGGTGCCGGTGAGGAACGTGGACTGGGCGGCGCAGGTGACAGCCGGCAGGACGGTGCCGAGCGCGGCGCGGGAGCCGGACTGGGCGAGCTCTTTGAGGTGGGGCATGTGGTCGAGAAGACGGGGGGTGAGGCCCACGACATCGAGGACGAGTAGGGGGGTGGGGTCCGGTCCGGCCCGGTGGGCGCTCATGGGAGTTCCTTCAGGCCGAGGTCGGTCAACAGGTCGCGGGCGAGAGTGAGTTCGGCGGCGATGCCGTCGGCGAGCTGGGTGCGGCCTCGGGGCCGCAGGTCGGGAGGCAGGGCCTGCCAGGTGTAGGTCTCCACTTCGAGGTGGCGGGTGAGCGGGTGCGGGCCGCCCACGAGCCGGGTCAGTGCGGACTTGAGCACAGGGAGCGTTGAGGTGAGGGGCGCGGCGGGGGCCGCGTGCAGCGGGACGTGGAAGTGGGCGCGCCAGGGCGCCGCGTCGGGCAGGGCGCCGGCTTCGAGGGCCTCGCCGAGGTCGTCGGTGCCGCGCAGACCGGAGGCGATGGGGGCCCCTCCCGCTCGAACAGAGTTGAGAGTGGGGGACGTGCGGGTCTGGTGCAGGAAACGGGGTTCGTCGAAGGCGGCGAGGGCTGCGCGGACCTCGGGGAGATGGGGGTGCTCGGCGTGCAGGGCCGCTGAGAGCTGGGACTTGACGATGGGGACGCGGGCCGTCGTGAGCGCGTCCAGGGCGGTGTCCGGGTCTTCGAAGGAGGTGGCAAGGTGGCAGGTGTCGACACAGATGCCGATGCGGTGGTGGGCGATCGCGGTGAGCGGGGCGAGGGCGTCGCCGGTGGTTTCGACGACGCAGCCGGGTTCGGGCTCGAGACCGACGCGGATGGAGCGGCCGGTCAGCTCGGCGAGGGCGTCGAGGCGTTCGCCGAGAGTGAGGAGGGCTGCTTGGGCCTTCTCCGCGCGGGCGTCGTCATAGGCGGTGCGCCAGGCGAGCGGCAGCGTCGAGACGGTGCCCTCGGTGATGTCGTCGGGAAGGAGCCCGGCGAGGACGCGGGCCAGGGCGGTGGTGTGGTCGAGGCGTTCCGGGTCGGCCCAGTCCGGCCGGTACACGCGGTACTTGACCTTCTCGGCGCCGAAGCCCTCATAGGGGAAGCCGTTGAGAGTGACGACTTCGAGGCCGCGCCGGTCGAGTTCGGTGCGCAGGCCACGCAGCGCGGACGGATCGGTGACCAGGGCGTGCGCGGCGTCCTTGGCGAGCCACAGGCCGATGCCGAGGCGGTCGCGGCCGAGGCGGCGGCGAACTGGTTCGCAGTGGTCGCGGAGCTGGGCGAGGACCCCGTCGAGGGTTTCGGCCGGGTGGACGTTGGTGCAGTAGGCGAGGTGGACGGTGGAGCCGTCGGGATGGCGGAAGCGCATGGCTCACGCACCGCCGCGAAGGATCGAGTTGCCCTCGTGGGTGGCTTCCGTGGCCGTGATGTCGAGGTTCAGGCGGCCACTGAGCCCGTAGAAGGCGACGGGGTTGCGCCACAGCACGCGGTCGACCTCGTCCTCCGTGAAGCCCTCGGCCAGCATCAGGTCGCCGACTCTGCGGGTCTTGAGGGGATCGCTGCGGCCCCAGTCGGCTGCGGAGTTCACGAGCACCTGTTCGGTGCCGTACGCGCGCAGGATCGCGACCATCCGCTCCTCGTCCATCTTGGTGTCGGGATAGACGGAGAAGCCGAGCCAACTGCCGCTGTCCTTGGCCTCCTTGACGGTGGTCTCGTTGAGGTGGTCGACCAGGACGCGGTCCGGGGCCAGTGCGGACTCCCGCACGACGTCGAGCGTGCGGCGCAGGCCGGCGAGCTTGTCGCGGTGCGGGGTGTGGACGAGCGCAGGCAGTTCGTGGTCGGCGGCGAGCTGGAGCTGGGCGGCGAGGGCGGTGTCCTCGGCAGGGGTCATCGAGTCGTAGCCGACCTCACCGACGGCGACGACCTGGTCCTTGACGAGATAGCGGGGCAGTTCGTCGAGGACGGGCACGCAGCGCGGGTCGTTGGCCTCCTTGGGGTTGAGGGCGAGCGTGCAGTGGTGGGCGATGCCGTACTGGGCGGCGCGGAAGGGCTCCCAGCCCAGGAGGGAGTCGAAGTAGTCGAAGAAGGAGGCGGATGAGGTGCGGGGCTGGCCGAGCCAGAAGGCGGGTTCGACGACGGCGCGGACGCCGGCGGCGTGCATGGCCTGGTAGTCGTCGGTGGTCCGTGACGTCATGTGGATGTGGGGGTCGAAGATGCGCATCAGGACTCCTTGCCGTCGATGCCGCGGGCGCCTTGTGGCGAGGCCTGCGCGGGTGGGGTGGCCGTGGGGTCGGTCAGGGTCAGGACGCGGTACAGGTCTTCGGGCACGGGACGGCCCGCGGCGGTGCGTTCGGCGGCGTAGTCGCCGAGCATGCGGGCGAGTTCCGAGTCGGCGTGGGCGCGCCGGTCCAGGTCGGTGACCTCGTCCACGGGAACGCCGGTGAACAGGCACTTCAGGACGGCGTGGCGCCAGGGGTGGGGGGCGAGGTGCCGGGCTGCGTAGGGGCCGACGGCGGCGGCGAGGAGCCTGGTGTCGTTGGTGCGCAGGGCGTCCTCGACGAGCGGGAGGGCGTCGGGGCCAGGGACGAGGTGGGGCAGGGCGTACAGGACGGCGCGGCGTTCGGCGGCGGTGCCCTGGAAGTAGACGCGGGTGAGGGCGTCCGTGCCGGCGCGGGCGGTGTGCAGGATCAGCACGCGGGCGGCGTCGGCGTGTTCGGGACCGCATCGTCGCCCGGCTTCGGCAAGGCGCAACTCCCATACGGAGATGGGCCCATGGATGCCCGGCTGGGCGGCGGCCTCGTCGAGGGCCTGGTCCAGCCAGGCGCGGGCGGCTCCGCCGAGTCGGGCCGTGAGGTGGCCGTGCAGGTCGGCCGGCGAGGCGAGGGCGGGGGTGGTGCCCCTGAGGTCCGCCGCGGAGGTGTCCCAGGCGGTGTGCGGGTGCGTCATGCGGTGGTGCTCCCTTCGGGGGTGGCGGAGGGATCGCCGTGAGGTGGGGCGGGGTCGGACAGGGCGAGGGCCGTTCCTGCCGCGCGGTGGAGGAACGGAAGGGAGTGCTCGGCGAAATGGGGGCCGGCGTGGGAGTGGCGGGGCAGTTCGACGACGGTCAGACCCTGGTAGCCGGTGGCGGCCAGGGCCGCGAGGACGGGCGGGAAGTCGATCTCCCCGTCTCCGAGAGGGAGGTGTTCGTGGAGGCCGCGGCGCATGTCCTCGATCTGGACGTGCCGCAGCCACGGGGCGGCGGCGCGTACGCAGTCGGCGGGAGAGAGGGGTTCGAGGCACTGGCAGTGACCGATGTCGAGGGTCAGACCGAGGTTCTCCGGGTCACCGAGGATGCGGCGGAGGCGGTGGAAGTCGGCGAGGGTGGCCAGGAGGTGGCCCGGTTCGGGCTCGACGGCGAGGGGCACGTCGGCGGTGGCGGCGGCGTCAAGGACGGGGGTGAGCGCCTCGGCCAGGCGTTTCCACGCCGTGTCGGCGTCCGTTCCCGCCGGTGTGAGTCCGCTGAAGCAGTGCACGGCGTGGGCGCCGAGCTCGGCGGCGACCTGGACCGCGCGGACCAGGAGGCCGACGCGTCGGGCCCGCTCGTCCGGATCCGGGTCCAGCAGCGAAGGGGCGTGCTTGCGCCGCGGGTCGAGCACATAGCGGGCTCCCGTCTCCACGGTGACGTCCAGCCCGAGCGCGTCCAGCCGTCCGGCGAGCCGGTGGGTGCGGGCGGCGAGGTCGGGCGCCAGCGGGTCGAGGTGCATGTGGTCGAGAGTCAGGCCGACGCCGTCGTAGCCGAGGTCGGAGAGCAGGGTGAGGGCGTCGTCGAGACGGAGGTCGGCGAGCCCGTTGGTGCCGTAGCCGAAGCGGAGGGAGGGGGCGGGGTGGGTGCGTCGGGGCGGGTCATGGGCCTCGCTGTCCCTTCGAGGCCGGGTTCCGGGGCTCATGTGAGGCTCACCGTCCTCCCGAACCTCCTGCCGAGCGGGGCGAGAGCAGCGACGAGCAGGGCGGTGGCCCCGGCGCCGGAGCGCGCGGTGAGCGCGGCTTGGAGGGGGATCGTGGCGCGGATGCCGCCGGTGACGGCTCGTTGGGTGAGCGGGGGTGACGGGTTGAGAGTGGCGTGGAAGTAGGGGCGCACGGCGGTGGCTGCGTAGGCGGCGGCAAGGGCCACCCGGAGAGCTGCGTCAGGCGGTTGCGGTGCGTGGGTATACGTCGGCCGGCTCCGTGGGCCGGCACCGGATGCGAGGCCGCTTGCGTGGGGTGTGGCTGGGGCGCCGGGCAGGCCCGGGGCGGCTTCGCGTGCCCCGACGGCGGTGGCCGGCATCCGGTCGGCCCGCACCGTCGACCGACGCCAGGTGGCCACGGCAGGCCGGCGACTGACCAGCCGGGTCAGCAGGCCCGTGGCGGCGAGGGCGGCCAAGGGGGTCAGGGGTGTGCCGCCTCTCGTCTCCTGGCGGGACACGGCTGTCACGGCGAGGGTGTGTGTGCCGAGCAGCGCCGCGGGACCCAGCGCCCCGCGGGTGCGGCCCGTGGTGGCAGCGGCGCCGAGGAGCAGGTCCAGTCCGCGGGCGGTGGCCATGGCGACCGGCCCTGCCGGGGTGTGCTTCAGGGCGAGGTCGTATGCCCAGACCGTGGCCGCGAGGGGTGCGGCGACCGCGAGGGCGGGGCGGCCTGCGCGGGCGGCGAGGGCGAGTCCGGCCCCCGTGAGGGCGCAGGCGGCGGACAGGGCGGCGGCCGGGTGGATGCGGCCGGAGGGGAGGGGGCGATGCGGGCGTTCGGCGGCGTCCTCCTCACGGTCGGCCCAGTCGTTGAGGGCCATGCCCGCTTCGTAGAGACACAGGGAGGAACCGATGGCGAGCAGGGTGCGGGGGTTCGGGATGGCGGCGGTCGCTGCCGCCCCGGCGAGGGCATCGCCCGGAACTGTGAACAGCGCCGGGACACGCAGCAGTTCGGCCCAGGCAAGCCTGCCGCCCGGGTGGTCGGTGCTTGTCCGCTGCGGGCTCGGTGCCCTGCCCGCCGTGGTTGCCCCGCCCGCTTCGGAGACCCGCCGCGTCATCACGGCGCCGCCGCTCACCGCGACTCCCCCGGTCGGCCGGAAGGAGCGTCAGGACCGGAACGCCCCGAGCCACCGCTCCGCGCACCCGCACCCCGGCCGCCCCGGCCACCCCCGCCCCCTGCGGCTTCGTCCTCCCGCTCGCCCGCCAACCGCCCCGCAAACCCCGTCAGCGCCGCATACTGCTCCGCCAAGGACGAAGGCCCGTCCCCCACCGGGTCCTTGAAGTAGAAGCCGAGCTCGCCGAGGGGGCCGGACAACCCCACCTCCTCAGCCCGGGCGACCAGGCGGGCCAGGTCGAGTATCAGAGGAGCCGCCAGGGCCGAGTCGCAGCCCTGCCAGATGGTCTGGAGGATCATGCGGGTGCCGAGGAAGCCGTCGAAGGCGATGTGGTCCCAGGCGGTCTTCCAGTCACCGAGTGCGGGGACGTCGTCGATGTGGACCTCGCCCTCGGGGGTCGTGTCGAGGGTGTCGGCCAGGACGCGCTCCTTGCCGGCGTTCTTCGCCGCGGCGGCGGCCGGGTCGGCCAGGGCGGCACCGTCGCCTCCGCCGAGCAGGTTGGTGCCGGACCAGGCGCGGACCGCCAGGGCGCGCTGCGTGAACATCGGGCCGAGGACGGAGCGCAGCAGGGTCTGCCCCGTCTTGCCGTCGCGGCCCGCGTAGGGCAGACCGCTCGAAGCCGCCGCGGTTGCCAGGGCCGGGTGGTGGAGGCCGGTCGAGGGGGTGAAGTTGACGTACGGGCAGCCCGCGCGCAGGGCCGCCGCCGCGTAGAGGGAGCTTGGCGGGAGGGCACGGCCCGTGGCCGGGGGCTCGGTGGAGGCGACGTTCACCACCACGGCCCGTGCCAGGCCGCACCGCCGTAGGAAATCGGTCATGTCCTCGGCGAAGGCGGCGATCAGTTCGTCCTCGGTGCGGGTGTCGCCCGGGACGGGGCCGCCGGGTCTGATCTCCCGGTCGGCGGCGGCCAGTTCGGCCGCGACCGCCGCGGGGAGGCCGGGTGGGAGGACGCCTCCGGCGGCAAGTACCTCCGCGCGCTTGGGCAGCGGACAGTCGAGTGTGTCGTGGCCGCCGAAGACGAGGGAGGACAGGGGCGGCAGCCCGGTGCCCGCGAACGCGGTGGTCTCGGTGACCATGCCGGTCGGCGGGTGCAGGCCCGCGGTCAGGGCGGCGCAGCCCGCGACAACCGTCGTGGCGACGGATCCGCGCGCCCCGATCAGCCATACACCGACGCCCTGGGGGGAGACGGAAACGGATTCGGACGCGGACATGGGCAGCCTCCTTGTCGAACGCGTCATGACTGAGCCCCGGGAAGAGAGGGGAAAGACGGCGGGCGGAGGTCCGGCGTCCCCCGCCCGCCGCCGCTCAGTTGCCCTTGACGGGCAGTTCCTTGATCCGGATGTCGCGGAAGGACACCTGGTCGTCGGCTCCGTGGTTCTGGATGCCGAGGTGTCCGTCGACGAGGCTCCGGGCCGGATCGGTGTTGGTGAAATCGTTGATCTTCACGCCGTTGAGCCAGACGCGGAGGCGTTCGCCCTCCACGCGGATCTCGTACGTGTTCCACTCCCCCGGCGGGTTCAGCGCACGGTCGCGCTTCCTCAGGTCGGCGGAGCGGAAGCCGTAGACGGACCCTGTCGTCTTCTCGGGTACGTCGGTGGCGTCGATCTGGATCTCGTAGCCGTTGTTCACGGCCGACCAGGGGTCGTCCGAGGGCGGGAAGCCCACGAACACACCGGAGTTGTCGTCACCGTCCGCGCCGGCCATCTTCCAGTCGAGCTTCAGTGAGTACGAGGAGAAGCCCGACGTGGCGTACCAGAGCAGTCCCATGCCGCCCGCCGACGTCAGCGTGCCGTCTTCGGTCAGGGTGAAGGAGCCCGGGCCTGCCTGTTTCCAGCCGTCCAGTGAGGCGGCCGTACCGTCGAAGAGCGGCCGGTAGCCGTTCTCCGCGCGGCAGTCGGCCTGGGCGTCACCGATCGCCCAGCGCAGCCCGCCCAGCAGGTGCTGTCGGAAGGCAGGTTCGGTGTACGACTCCTTGGTGTGGCCGCCGCCCGTGTAGAAGGCGCGGCCGCCCTGGTAGTTCTGGCACCAGGCGATCGGATGGTCGCCGTTCATGGTGCCGCCGGTGTACGAGGACTCGTCGAGCGAGGCCAGGACATGGACCCGGTCGCGGGGATTGGAGCGGTAGTTGTACCACTCGTCCGTACGGTCCCAGGTCCGCCCCAGTGCCGAAGTCGCCGGGTGGGCGCGGTCCTCGACATTCACCGTTGCGGGCTGGATCGCCGGGTGTCCCTGGAAGTAGGCGCCGACCAGGCCGCCGTAGAACGCCCAGTCGTACTCGGTGTCGGCGGCGGCGTGGACGCCGACGTAGCCGCCGCCGTGCCGGATGTAGTCCTCGAAGGCGCTCTGCTGGGCGTCGCCGAGGACGTCTCCGGTCGTCGACAGGAACACGACCGCGTCGTAGCGCCGCAGGTTCTGTGCGGTGAACGCGCCAGCGTCCTCGGTCGCGTCCACCGTGAAGCCGGCGTCGGCGCCGAGTTGTTTCACCGCCTCCACGCCGGTGGGGATCGAGTCGTGCCGGAAGCCGGCCGTCTTGGAGAAGACCAGCACCCGCTTCCCGTCCTGCCCGGGGTTGGAGGCGGCTGGGCCCGAGACGCAGCCGAGGAGCAGGGCGGCACCCAGAACAGCGGTTGTCAGTCGGCCTGTTGAGCGCATTGCGTTCCCTCCTCTCAGCCGGTCGTGAAGGTGAAGTCGTCCACGTCGAACAGAGCACCCGTGCCGCCCTTGAAGACCAGGTAGAGCTTGGTGGTGCCCCTGGGTGCGCGGGACAGGTCGGCGCTGACGTCCTGGAAGGTCTCCCAGCCGCCGGTCACCGGGACGGTCGCCTTGCCGAGCAGCGTGCCGGTCGAGGAACCGGCGCGGACCTCGAGCGTCCCGCCGGCGCCTCCTGACGCGATCCGCGCCGTGATCTTCTTGGCGTTGCTCAGCACATACGGCGTGAACGAGATCCAGTCGCCGTTGTCGATGTCGCCGACCGTCCTGCCGCCGTGCGCGGTGTCCTTGGTGATGACGGAGACCCCGGAGGCGTCGCCGAAGTGCTCGGCCTGGCGGTGCCTGGGCTGCAGGACGCTCTGGTCGTGCGAGGTGAGCGGGGCCTGGCCGCCGCCTCCGCCGTCGGTGTACTCGGCGTCGAGGACCCCGAAGATGTTGGCGTCCTCGTCGTGACCGCCGTCGGCGCTGGTCTGGATGGTGCCGGTGCAGCCGCTCGCCGAGGTCTGCGGGTGGCCGTGGGTGTCGTGGCCCAGGATGAAGTTGACCTTGACCTTCGAGCAGTCGACGGCCGTCCCGTCCTCCGGATCGGTGACCTTCATCTTGAACGGGATCGCGTCACCGAAGCTGAACAGCTGTCCGTCCTGGGGGAGTTCGAGCGTCACCTTGGGCGCGGTGTTGCCGACGACGATCTGCACGCTTGCACTGCCGGTGCGTCCGGTGGGGTCCTTGGCGGTCAGGGTCGCGGTGTAGGTGCCGTTCTTCTTGTACCTGTACGCCGGGTTCGCCGCCGTCGACTTGCCGCCGTCGCCGAAGTCCCAGCTGTACGTGAGGGCGTCACCGTCCTGGTCGGAGGTGCCCGCGGAGGAGAACTGCACCTTCAGCGGTGCCTGCCCGGAGGTCCTGCTCGCCGCCGCCTGCGGAACCGGTGAGTGGCCGTCGGTGGCGTTCTCGATGCGGTACAGGGCCGAGTGGTCGTCGCCGCCGAACCACGCGGTGCCGTAGTCGAGGACGTACAGGGCGCCGTCGGGGCCGAAGGCCATGTCCATCACCTGAGTGCCGGTCCACGGGAAGGCGTTGATCGACTGCACGGTTCCGCTGCCGTCGCTTACGATCCGTTTGATCCAGCGGCGGCCGAACTCCCCGGCGAAGAAGTTCCCGTCGTAGGCCTCGGGGAACTTCACCGGCGAGTCGAGCGAGGCGTCGTAGTGGTAGACCGGCCCGCCCATCGGGGACTCGGAGCCGTCGCCGAACTCCGGTACGGACGGTCCGTTGTACGGGATCCAGGCGGGCTGGGCCGGGGGCAGGTCCGTGAGTCCGGTGTTGTGCGGAGAGTTGTTCTTCGGGGCGTTGCAGTCGAAGGAGGCGCCGGAGGTCTTGGTTGCGAAGTCGTAGTCGACGTAGGCGTCGTTGGCTCCGGTGCAGTACGGCCAGCCGAAGTTGCCGGGGCCGGTCACTCGCGCGAACTCGACCTGGCCGGCGGGGCCGCGGGCCGGGTCGGCGGCGCCTGCGTCGGGGCCGTAGTCGCCGACGTAGAGGATGCCGGTCTTCTTGTCGACGCTGAAGCGGAACGGGTTGCGGAAGCCCATCGCGTAGATCTCGGGGCGTGTCTTGTCCGTGCCGGGCGCGAAGAGGTTGCCGTCGGGGACGGAGTACGAGCCGTCGGCGCTCACCTTGATGCGCAGGATCTTGCCGCGCAGGTCGTTGGTGTTGCCCGCCGAGCGCTGGGCGTCGAAGGCCGGGTTGCGGTCGGCGCGCTCGTCGATCGGGGTGTAGCCGTCCGACTGGAAGGGATTGGTGTCGTCACCCGTCGACAGATAGAGGTTGCCGGCCGCGTCGAAGTCGATGTCGCCGCCGACGTGACAGCACAGGCCGCGGGAGGCCGGAATGTCGATGACCTTCTTCTCGCTGGCGGAGTCGAGGGTGCCGTCGGCCTTGAGGACGAAGCGGGAGAGGCGGTTGACGCCGTCGAAGGGTGCGAAGTCGGCCGCGGCTCCGGTCTCCGGGGCATCGCCCGCCGGCGTGTTCAGCGGTGGCGCGTAGTAGAGGTAGATGGCCCTGTTGGTCGCGAAGTCCGGGTCCACGCCGACGCCTTGGAGACCTTCCTCGTCGTGGGAGTAGACGTCGAGCTTGCCGATGAGCCGTGTGTTTCCGGCCGCGTCCGTGAGCCGGAGCTCGCCGTCGCGCGAGGTGTGCAGGACCGAGCGGTCCGGGAGGACGGCGAGGGACATGGGTTCGCCGACCTCTGCCTCCCCCTTGGCGAGGGTGACCTGCTGGAAGTCCTCCGCGGCGGCTTCCGCGGGGGCCGCTCCCGGGTCGGCGACGGCTGCGCCGGCCTGGGGAGCGGTGAGGGTCAGCGACGCGCCCGCCAGCAACACGCCACTGAAGAGGGCGGCTGCCTTACGGAAGGACGGGCGTCGTCTGTGGGTCTCGATTCTGTCGGTGCTGGTGGTGCGGTCGTTCCCGTGCACGAATGCCTCCAGTGAGGGGCCGGTTGTACGGGCGGGTGCGGTACGCCGGGATGCGCCGTCATCCCGGAACTCACGGAAGAAAGAACGAAGTTGGTCTAGTCGTTGCCGCCGAACGCCGCGTCGAAGGAGGCTGACGGCGGCTCGAAGTCGTAGGCCTTCAGTCGGGTCAGGGCCTCGGGGGCGCCCTGGAGCCGGTCCATGCCGGCGTCCTCCCACTCCACGGAGATGGGGCCCTGGTAGTCGATGGAGCGCAGCATCCGGAAGACGTCCTCCCAGGGGACGTCACCGTGCCCGGCCGACACGAAGTCCCAGCCGCGGCGCGGGTCGCCCCAGGGCAGATGGGAGCCGAGCCGGCCGTTGCGGCCGTCGAGGCGTTTGCGGGCCTCCTTGCAGTCGACGTGGTAGATCCGGTCGCGGAAGTCCCACAGGAAGCCGACCGGGTCGAGGTCCTGCCACACGAAGTGCGAAGGGTCGAAGTTCAGACCGAAGGCCGGGCGCCCGCCAACTGCCTCCAGTGCACGCCCGGTTGTCCAGTAGTCGTAGGCGATCTCACTGGGGTGGACCTCGTGCGCGAACCGGACTCCCTCCTCGTCGAAGACGTCGAGAATCGGGTTCCATCGTTCGGCGAAGTCCTCGTAGCCGCGCTCGATCATCGACTCCGGGGCGGGCGGGAACATGGCGACCAGGTGCCAGATGGCCGATCCGGTGAAGCCGATGACGGTGTTCACTCCGAAGGCGGCCGCTGCCCGCGCGGTGTCCTTCATACGGTCCGCCGCGCGCCGCCGCACCCCCTCCGGGTCGCCGTCGCCCCACACCTCGCCCGGCAGGATCGCCCGATGACGCTCGTCGATGATGGCGTCGCAGACCGCCTGG
The DNA here is from genome assembly GCF_003814765.1 of Streptomyces sp. TLI_185. Lineage (NCBI taxonomy): Bacteria > Bacillati > Actinomycetota > Actinomycetes > Kitasatosporales > Streptomycetaceae > Streptomyces > Streptomyces sp. TLI_185. The sequence goes on along the minus strand of NZ_RKRB01000001.1, from coordinate 8,422,247 downwards.
CCGACCAGGTGGTTGGAGACGGCCCAGCACTTGAGGCCGTACTTGTCCAGCAGTTGCTTCCTGGACTCGATGTACGTCGAGTCGGCGAGCGCCTTGTCGACCTCGAAGTGGTCGCCCCAGCAGGCGAGTTCGAGCCCGTCGTAACCGAAGTCGCGGGCGAGACGGCAGACCTCCTCCAGCGGGAGGTCCGCCCACTGGCCGGTGAAGAGCGTGAACTGACGCGGCATGTCTGCGAACCCTTCTCGGACGGCGATTCAGGCGATTCAGACGATTCAGACGTCGATGGGCGTGTAGACGGAGTTCTTCTCGGCGCTCTCCTCCACCGCCGCCAGTACGCGCTGCACCTGCAGGCCGTCGGCGAAGGAGGGTTCGGGCCTGCGGCCCTCGGCGATCGCGTGGACGAGGTCGCGGGCCTGGTGGACGAAGGTGTGCTCGTAGCCGAGACCGTGACCCGGCGGCCACCAGGCCTCCAGGTAGGGGTGGTCGGATTCGGTGACGAGGATGCGGCGGAAACCGGCGTGCACCCCGGGCTCCGTACCGTCGTGGTACGACAGCTCGTTGAGGCGCTCCAGGTCGAAGGCCAACGAGCCGCGCTCGCCGTTGAGTTCGATGCGCAGGGCGTTCTTGCGGCCGGTCGCGTAGCGCGTCGCCTCGAAGGAGGCGAGGGCGCCCGAGGTGAAGCGGCCGGTGAACAGGGCGGCGTCGTCGACGGTGACCTGTCCCGTGCCGGCCGAGGCGACCGAGGACAGGCCGCTGCTGGCGCCGACGGGCAGCGGCCGCTCCCGTACGAAGGTTTCCGTCAGGGCGGAGACCCCGCCCAGTCGCTCCCCCGCCAGGTACTGCGCGAGGTCGACGATGTGCGCACCCAGGTCACCGAGCGCGCCCGAGCCGGCCTGGTCCTTGCGCAGCCGCCAGGTGAGCGGGAACTCCGGGTCCACGAGCCAGTCCTGGAGGTACGTCACCCGGACGTGCCGCAGGGCGCCGAGCCTGCCCTCGGCGACCATGTTCCGGGCGAGCGCGGTGGCGGGCACCCGGCGGTAGTTGAAACCGACCATCGCCAACTGGCCGCGGCTGTACGCCTCTTCGGCTGCGGCGGTCATCGCCGAGGCCTCCTCCACCGTGTTGGCGAGGGGCTTCTCGCACAGCACGTGCTTGCCGGCGGCGAGGGCGGCCAGGGCGATCTCGGCGTGACTGTCGCCGGGGGTGCAGATGTCCACGAGGTCGATGTCGTCCCGGGCGATCAGGGCCCGCCAGTCGGTCTCGGCCGACGCCCAGCCGTGCCGGTCGGCTGCCGCGCGCACGGCGCCGGCGTCACGTCCGCAGATCGCGGCCAGGACCGGGCGGCGGGGCAGGTCGAAGACGCGGCCCGCGGTGCGCCAGCCCTGGGAGTGGGCGGCGCCCATGAACGCGTAGCCGACCATGCCTACGCGCAGCGGCGGCTTCGCGGCCTCCGATCCGTCCGACTGCTGGGGCTGTCCCATACGGATGTCCTCCTCGTCCTCGTCGTGATGGCGCCGTGGGGGGTGCGGGGCGGGGTGCGGCCTAGCGGAAGCCGGTGGGCATGTACTGGTCGACGTTGGTCTTGTCGACGACGGCCGAGTAGAGCGTCAGCGAGGCCGGGATCTCGAACTCGGCGAGACCGCTGACGCCCTTGCCCTGGCCGAGCGCGCGGGCCAGGTCGATCGCGGAGGCGGCCATCGTCGGCGGGTACAGGACGGTCGCCTTCAGCACGCCGTTGTCCTGCTTGATGGCCTGGAAGGCGGAGAGCGCGCCTGCCCCGCCGACCATCAGGAAGTCGTCGCGGCCGGCCTGCTCGATGGCGCGCAGGGCGCCCACGCCCTGGTCGTCGTCGTGGTTCCACAGGGCGTCGAACTTGGGCTGGGCCTGAAGGAGTTGGGCCATCTTGGCCTGCCCGGACTCGACCGTGAACTCGGCGGCCTGGCGGGCCACCTTCTTGATGTTGGGGTAGTTCTTCAGGGCGTCGTCGAAGCCCTGGGTGCGCTGCTTGGTCAGCTCCAGGTTGTCCAGGCCCGCCAGTTCGATGACCTTGGCGTTCGACTTCCCCTTGAGCTTCTCGCCGATGTACGTGCCGGCGTTGAGGCCCATGCCGTAGTTGTCGCCGCCGATCCAGCAGCGGTACGCCTGCGGGGAGTTGAAGATCCGGTCGAGGTTGACGACGGGGATGCCCGCGCGCATCGCCTTGAGCCCGACCTGGGTGAGGGCCTTGCCGTCGGCGGGCAGGACGACCAGGACGCCGACCTTCTTGTTGATGAGGGTCTCGATCTGGCCGATCTGCGCGGCCGTGTCGTTCGAGCCCTCGGTGATCTCCAGGGTGACGTCGGAGTACTTCTTCGCCCGGCTCTTGGCGTTGTCGTTGATGGCGTTGAGCCAGCCGTGGTCGGCCTGCGGTCCGGCGAAGCCGATGGTGACGTGCTTGCCGGGCTTGTCGTCGGCAGCGGACCGGTCGTTCGCGGCCGGGCTCTCGTCCTTGGACTCGTTACTCGTGCAACCGGCGAGGAAGGCGGTGGCGGAGACGGCTGCGGTTCCGAAGAGGAGGCCTCTACGGCTGGTGGTATGTGACATAGCACTGCGCGACACAGCACTTGTGGAATGTGACATATTACTGACCCTTTCCTCAGGTAGAGCGGGCAGTACGGCGCTGAACCAGCACGGCGGCCACGATGATCGCGCCCTTGGCGATCTGCTGGACGTCGCTCTGCAGGTTGTTCAGGGCGAAGATGTTGGTGATCGTCGTGAAGATCAGGACGCCGAGCACGGAGCCCGTGATGGTCCCCCGCCCTCCACTGAGCAGCGTGCCGCCGATGATCGCGGCCGCGATGGCGTCGAGCTCGTAGAGGTTGCCGTTGGTGTTCTGGCCGGAGCCGGACAGGATGATCAGCAGGAAGGCGGCGATGCCGCAGCACAGCCCGGACAGCAGGTACAGGTAGAGGCGCTGTCGCCGTACGTCGATGCCGGCGAGCCGGGCTGCTTCCGCGTTGCCGCCGACGGCGACCGTGCGGCGGCCGAAGGTGGTGCGGTTGAGGATCAGCCAGCCGATGATCGTCACGATCGCGAAGACGATGACGAGCGGGGGAACGCCGAGCACATAGGCGTCGCGCTCGCCCAGGTCGAGGATGCTGCTGACGGTGACGATCTGCGTCTTGCCGTCGGTGATCTGCAGGGCCAGCCCGCGCGCCGAGGCCAGCATGGCGAGCGTGGCGATGAACGGGACCATTCCGCCGTATGCGATGAGCAGGCCGTTGACCAGGCCGCATCCAAGGCCGACGATCACCGTGGTGAAGAGGATGCCCGCGAAACCGTAATCCTGGGTGGCCACCGTCGTCGCCCACACGGAGGACAGGGCGACGATCGCGCCGACCGAGAGGTCGATGCCGCCGGAGGTGATGACGAAGGTCATGCCGACGGTGACGACGCCGATCACCGAGGCCTGGGTGAGGACGAGTTGGAGGTTGCGGGTGTCGAGGAACTCGTCGGGCTTGGTGATCCCGCCGATGAGGATCAGCGCGGCGAGGACGCCCAGGAGGGACAGGGTGCGGACGTCCGCTCGGGCCAACAGGCCGCGCCAGGAGGGGGGTTGGCCGGTCGTCGGCACCTTGTCGGTGTTGTCCCGTGGCGGGGAGGCATGCTGCGTCATGAGGCCGGGCTTCCTTCCATGACCAGGTCGAGTACGCGGTGTTCGTCGAGTTCGCGGGCGGGCGCCGTGTGGACGACGCGGCCCTCGCGGAGCACCAGGACGCGGTCGGCGAGGCCGAGCACCTCGGGTACTTCGCTGGAGACCAGGAGGACGGCGAGGCCCTCGTCGGCCAGGCGGCGGATCACCGCGTACAGCTCGGCGCGGGCGCCGACGTCGACGCCGCGGGTCGGTTCGTCGAGGAGCAGGACGCGGCAGCCGCGCAGCAGCCAGCGGGCCAGGACGGCCTTCTGCTGGTTGCCGCCGGACAGGGTGCGGATCGGCACGGAGGGGTTGTCCGGGCGCAGTGACAGTTCACGCGTGGCCGCCCGGGCCGCCCCCTTCTCCGCGCCGCGGTCGATCCAACCCCCGCGGGAGAAACGGGACATGGAGGAGACCGAGACGTTGCGGGTGACGGACTCCAGCATCAGCAGGGCCTGCGCCTTGCGCTCCTCGGGGGCGAGTCCGAGCCCGGCGCGAACGGCGGCCCGCACACTGCCCGGCCGCAACGCCCTTCCGTCGACGCGGACTTGACCGGAAGTGGCCTTGCGGGCGCCGTAGATCGTCTCCAGGATCTCCGAGCGGCCCGAGCCGACCAGCCCGGCGAGACCGACGATCTCGCCCGGCCGCACCTCCAGGTCGAACGGCGCGAACTCCCCTTCCCGGGCGAGGGCTTGGACCTCCAGCACCGGTGCGCCGTCCGCAGCCGAGGCCGGCCGCTCGGGAAAGACGTACTCGACATTGCGGCCGGTCATCAGCGCGACCACCTCGCGGGTCGGCGTCGACTTCGCCGGCAGTCCGCCCGCCACCGCGCGCCCGTCCTTCAGTACGGTGACGCGGTCGCCGATGCGCCGGATCTCCTCCAGGCGGTGGGAGATGTAGACGACGGCGACGCCCTCGGCGGTCAGGTCGCCGACGATACGGAAGAGGTTGTCGACCTCGTCCGGGTCGAGGGCGGCGGACGGCTCGTCCATCACGATGAGCCGTACGTCGTGGGAGAGCGCCCTGGCCATGGACACGATCTGCTGCTGGGCCGCCGACAGCTCCCCCACGAGCCGCGCCGGGTCGATCTCGGGATGCCCAAGTCGCGTGAGAAGTCCGGCAGTTGCTGCCTTGGCGGCTTTTCCGCGTACGACGAAGCCGACGGCCGTGGGTTCATGGCCGAGGTGGACGTTCTCGGCCACCGACAGGTGCTCCACCAGGTCGAGTTCCTGGTAGATGGTGGCGATGCCGAGACGCATGGCGGCGATCGGCGAGCGGAGGGTGACCTCCTCGCCGCGCCAGCGGATGGTGCCGGTGTCGGGCTGGTGGGCGCCGGCCAGGACCTTGATGAGGGTGGACTTCCCGGCTCCGTTCTGGCCGAGCAGGCAGTGCACTTCACCGGCCTGGACGTCGAGGTCGACGCCGTCGAGGGCCCGGACTCCGGGGAACGACTTGGTGATGCCGGACATGCTGAGCAGCGTTGGTTCTGGTGCCATGAGGTCCCCTTGGCGGGCGTGCGGGCCGGTTTCAGGGTGCTTTCGGGCAGGCGTGTTCAGGGCAGGGCGAAGCAGGACGCCGTACTGGTGATCTTCAGGAACGGGTTGGTCACGCAGGCGAGAAGAGATGGTCGCTGATGAGCCGGGCCGCGCCGATGACGCCGGCGGTCGGGCCCAACTCCCCCAGGACGATCGGCAGGTTGCCCGTCGCGAGGGGAAGCGACTGACGGTAGACCTGGGTGCGGATCGCGGCGAGCAGGGTGTGGCCGAGGCCGGTCACCCCGCCGCCGATCACCACCAGGCCGGGGTTGAAGAAGGAGACCAGTCCGGCGATGACCTGGCCGGTTCGGTTGCCGCCCTCGCGGATCAGATCGAGGGAGGTGGCGTCGCCCGCGGCGGCCGCGGCTGCGACGTCGACGGCGGTGAGCGTGCCGTTCGCCGCGAGCCGTGAGGCGAGTTCCTCCGACAACCCCTGCCCGGCCGCCTCCACGGCGTCCCGGGCGAGGGCCGCCCCGCTGAAGTGGGCTTCCAGACAGCCCCGGTTGCCGCAGGCGCACGGGTGTCCGTCGGGCACGGCCTGGATGTGCCCGATGTCGCCCGCACTGCCCGTCACCCCGCGGTGGACCTCACCGCCGGCGACGATGCCGCAGCCGATGCCGGTGCCGATCTTGACGCAGAGGAAGTCGCCCACGGAGCGTGCGACGCCCGCATGCTGCTCCCCCATGGCCATGAGGTTCACGTCGTTGTCGACCATGACCGGGCAGCCGAGTTCCTGACTGAGCGCCTCCCGTACGGGGAAGCCGTCCCAGCCCGGCATGATCGGCGGAGCCACCGGTACGCCCTCGGGGAAGCGGACCGGTCCCGGGACGCCGATGCCGGCGCCGTCGAAACCCTCCGCCAGGCCGGAGGCCCTCAACTTCGCTGCCATGGACAGGACTTGCTCGAAGACCGCGACCGGGCCCTCGCGTACGTCCATGGGCTGGTTGAGATGTCCGAGGATCTCCAGCTCGGCGTTGGTGACGGCGACGTCGACCGAGGTCGCGCCGATGTCGACGCCGAGAAAGCGCAGGCCGGGTGCGAGCCTGATGTTGTGGGAACGGCGGCCGCCGCGCGAGGCGGCGAGTCCGTCGGCCACGACCAGGCCCGTCTCCAGCAGCCGGTCCACCTCCACGGCCAGTTTGGACCGCGACAGGTCGACCTGATCGCCCAGCTGTGCACGGGAGTTGGGTCCTCCGTCGCGCAACAGCTTGAGCAGCTTGGCCTGATGGGCGTTCGCGGGTCGTGCCGTCATGCGTCTCACGTGCCCCTCCCCGCCTCAATCGGCCGCCATTGTTCGGGCTTTCGAGGGGAACGTAGCAGTGGCGGCCGAACCTGGGAAGAAGTCGTGCGTGAATTGGCAGCCACTTTCTCCACTCTCAGGACAAAGGACGGTGCGTCCGCCATCCCCCACTCGACCCCGGAGTGCCGCATACCATCTGATCAACGTCGGTTCAGGGGGACACGTGGACATCGCCATGCCGGAGAGCACCGCGCAGCAGGAAGAAGGCCGCCGGGTCACGACCCTCGAGCTCTTCTTCGACCTCGTCTTCGTCTTCACGCTCACCCAGCTCACCGTCCTGCTCGCCGGCGATCTGACGTTCGCGACGGCGGGCCGGGTCGCGCTGATCTTCGTGGTGCTGTTCTGGATGTACGGCGCCTATGCGTACCTGACGAACCAGGTGCCGCCCGACCGGCCCTCCCGCCGCCTGCTGTTGATGCTCGGCATGGGTGCCTTCCTGGTGTGCGCGCTGGCCGTCCCGCGTGTCTTCGACGACACCGGCGTGCTCTTCGGGCTGGGCTTTCTGGCGGTCGTGGTCGTGCACACCGCGCTCTACACCCGCAGCCACGGCCGGGACGCGATCTGGTACGGCGTGCCGAACGGGCTGGCCGCGCTGTCGGTGACGGCGGCGGGCTTCTTCGACGGACTGGCGGCGGACGGGCTGTGGCTGCTGGCGCTGGTCCTGCAGTCCGTGACACCGCTCCTGGCCGAGCACGGGCCGGGCAGGGCGGACGGGCGGTCGGCCGCCGTCATGCGTGTTCAGCTGGGCAGCCTGGACCCGGCGCACTTCGTGGAGCGGCACGGTCTGCTGCTGATCGTCGCGTTCGGTGAATCCGTCATCGCGATCGGCACCGGGATCGGCCAACTGCCGCTCACAGCCGGGTTGTTCGGCGGCGCTTTTCTCTCGCTGGCGCTCGCGATCGCGCTGTGGTGGGCGTACTTCGTGCGTGACGAGGAGGCCGCCGAGGCTGCGTTCCGTGCCACGCCGGCGCCGAACCGCTGGCGTCTGGCGATGAACGCGTACTACTACGCCTTCCTGCCGATGCTGCTCGGCATCGCCTACTTGGCCGCGGGTGTGAAGAAGACGCTGGGCCACCTCACCGAGCACCTGCACACGGGCCCGGCGCTGGCCCTCGCGGGCGGTGTGGCGCTCTTCCTCGCCGGGGACGTGATCTTCCGCGCGGTCCTGCGCCTGCGTCCCGTCGGCTTCCGGGCCACCGCGGCACCGGTCGCCCTCGCCGCCACGCTGATCGGCGTCCACGTCTCAGCGGTCGCCGAACTCCTCGCCCTGGTGGGCGTGTTGGTGGGCATGCTGGCGGTGGAGGCCCGCTGGTGCAGCGGCAAAAGCCCGGGACCTCAGGACTTCGCCCGGTCGTGATACGACCGCCGGGTGTGCTCCGTGTGCTCGCGCATCAGCTGCGTGGCCCGCTGCTCGTCCCGGTCGGAGATGGCGGCGATCAGCTCCCGGTGCTCGATCCAGGACTGCTGTCCGCGCTGCCGGGCGACCGGGGTGTAGTACCAGCGCACCCGGCGGTCGACCTGGGCGGCGAGTTCGGCGAGGACCGCGTTGCCGGCGAGGTCCATGATCTTGGCGTGGAAGCGGGCGTTCATGGCGACGGCCCCGTCCACGTCGTCCGCGGCGACGGCCTTCTCGCCCTCGGCGCACAGCTCCTCGAGCACCGAGATGCCGGCGCTGCCGGCGTTGGCGGCGGCGAGCCGGGCCGCCTCGGCCTCCAGCAGCGTGCGGACGGTGAGGAGCTGGTCGGCCTCCTCCTCCGTGGGTTCGTGCACGAACGCGCCCTGGGCGGGCCGCAGATCGACCCACCCCTCGGTGTTCAGCCGCTGCAGCGCCTCCCGCACGGGCTGCCGGGACACCCCGAGGTGGCCTGCGAGTTCACTCTCGACGAGGTGCTGGCCGGGCTGCAGGGCGCGTGTGGTGATCAGTTCGAGGAGCGCCTCGTAGACGCGGTCGCGCAGCGGGCCGGGCCGTTCGAGCTTGGGTACCGCGCCCTGCGGCAGTCCTGTCGACAACATCGGTCGGTCCCCCTCCTGAGCAGCGCGGAGCAACTGCAGCCGGAAAGCCAGTATGGATTGTCTTTCGTCTACAGTCTACGGCGCACAGCGGCCAGGGGTACGGGGGGTCGAGTGCGTCACATCGGACCGTACGCGCAGGTCACGGGCAGCGGACGACCTGGCCGGCGTACGACAGGTTCCCGCCGAAGCCGAACAGCAGCACCGGGTCCCCGGTGGAGATGGCGCCCTGCTCGACGAGCTTGGAGAACGCGAGCGGGATGCTCGCAGCAGAGGTGTTCCCGGACTCGGCGACATCCCGCGCGACGACGGCGTTGACGGCGCCGATCTTCTCGGCGAGGGGCTCGATGATGCGCAGGTTCGCCTGGTGCAGTACGACCCCCGCGAGGTCCTCGGGGGCGAGCCCGGCGCGCTCGCAGGCCTTTCGGGCGATGGGCGGCAGCTGGGTGGTGGCCCAGCGGTAGACGCTCTGCCCCTCCTGCGCGAACCGGGCGGGCGTGCCCTCGATGCGTACGGCATGCCCCATTTCGGGCACAGAGCCCCACAGTACGGGTCCGATGCCGGGCTCGTCCGCGGCTTCCACGACGGCGGCCCCCGCGCCGTCGCCGACGAGCACGCAGGTGGTGCGGTCACTCCAGTCGGTCACGTCGGACATCTTGTCGGCGCCGATGACCAGCGCACGCATCGAGGCACCCGCCCGGACCGCGTGGTCCGCGGTGGCCAGGGCGTGGGTGAACCCGGCACACACGACGTTGACGTCCATCGCGGCGGGCGAGGGGATGCCGAGCCGGGCGGCGACCCGGGCGGCCATGTTGGGCGAGCGGTCCACAGCGGTGGAGGTGGCGACCAGGACCAGGTCGATGTCGCCGGGCGCGAGGCCTGCCGCCGCGAGCGCCTTGGCCGCGGCGTGGGCGGCCAGCTCGTCGACCGGCTCGTCGGGCCCGGCGATGTGGCGTGTGCGGATGCCCACCCGGGACGTGATCCACTCGTCACTGGTGTCGACCAGGCCCGCCAGGTCCTCGTTGGTGAGCACCTTGGCGGGCTGGTAGTGGCCGACGGCGGCGATGCGCGAGCCGTTCATTGGGTGGTCCCCCTCGTTGCCTGGGTAGCGGGATCCACCAGTCTGATCAGTGACTCACGGGTACGACGGCAGCCGAGGCGACAGGATTCGGGCGCCAGGGTTGTCGGCTTCTGTCAGGCCTTCGGACGCCCGAACACTTCCCGAACAGTCACCCGGTGAACAGCTTCGTCGCCTTCTGCACGAGCTCGTAGACACCGTAGGCGAGCGGTGCCCCCACCCACAGCCAGGCGAAGGCGATCAGAGGGCGCCGGTCATGCGGACTCCGGCTGCTGTCGTTCGACATCGACGGTCTCCTCCCTGGGGGCGGGGATGTGGTGGCGGGCGTTGACGGGCCGGACGAGTTCGTTGGCGACGAAGCCGACGACGAGCAGGCCGATCATGATGACGAAGGAGAGTCCGTACAGGGACGCGCCGCTCTTGCCGGCATCCTTCTGGTGGTCGGCGATCCAGTTCACGATCAGCGGTCCGAGGACGCCGGCCGTGGACCAGGCGGTGAGCAGCCGGCCGTGGATGGCGCCGACCTGATAGGTCCCGAAGAGGTCCTTGAGATAGGCCGGAATGGTCGCGAAGCCGCCGCCGTAGAAGGACAGGATCACCATCGCGCACAGGATGAACAGCGGCTTGGAGGAGTCGCCGAACAGCGCGATCAGCGCGTACATCGCCGCACCGAAGCCCAGATAGACGCGGTAGATGTTCTTGCGTCCGATCAGGTCGGAGGTGGACGACCAGCCGATGCGGCCCGCCATGTTGGCGGCGGAGAGCAGCGCCACGAAACCGGCCGAGGCCGAGACGGACACGGGCGTCGACGTGTTCTTGAAGAAGTCCTGGATCATCGGCGCGGCCTTCTCCAGGATGCCGATGCCGGCGGTCACGTTCATGCAGAGCACGACCCACAGACACCAGAACTGGGGCGTGCGGATGGCCGTGTTGGCGGAGACCTGCGGCCCCTGGAAGGCGCTCGGTGCGCCCTCGACCGGCCGCTCGCTGCGCGGCACCCGCACCAGCAGCACGCCCAGTGACATGAAGACGGCGTACGACAGCCCGTGCACGAGGAACGCGAGCGCGATCCCGGAGCTGTCGGCGCCGAACGACTCCAGCATCTGCGTGGACCAGGGCGAGGCGATGAGCGCGCCGCCGCCGAAGCCCATGATCGCGATACCGGTGGCCATGCCGGGCCGGTCCGGGAACCACTTGATCAGCGTGGAGACGGGCGAGATGTAGCCGATGCCGAGGCCGATGCCGCCGACGAAACCGTAGCCGAGGACGATCAGCCAGTACTGCTCGGTGGCCGCGCCCAGCGCGGATATCAGGAAGCCGGAGGAGAAACAGACCAGGGCGACGGTCATCGCCCAGCGCGGCCCGTTGCGCTCCACCAGCGTGCCGCCGAACGCGGCCGACAGACCGAGCATGACGATGGCGAGCTGGAAGGGCAGCGCGCTCTGCGTTCCGCTGAGGCCGAGCGAGGACTCCAGGGGCGGCTTGAACACGCTCCAGGCGTAGGCCTGGCCGATGGAGAGATGGACGGAGAGAGCGGCGGGGGGAACCAGCCAGCGGCTCCAGCCGGCCGGTGCGACAGGGGGACTCATGATCCCGAACGTAAGGGAGCGGCAAGGGAGTTGAGAAGGCGGCACGTCGATCGTATGCGATGAACGGTATGCGGGACGCGCCGAACGGTCCTACCGACCGGTTTCCCGAACCGTGCGCGAACTCTTGCCGCCCCCATCCCCATACTGTAGACAATATTCAGTCGACAGAGTTCGACGGTGCGGTCATCTCCGCGGTATCCCTCGACCGAACGGAGCTCCCTCGTCATGAAAGTCGCAGTTCTCGGCGCCGGTGCGATCGGCGCCTACGTCGGTGCCGCGCTCCATCGCGCCGGCGCCGATGTGCATCTCGTCGCCCGTGGACCGCACTTGGCGGCCATGAGGCAGCACGGAATACGGGTGCTCAGCCCGCGCGGTGACTTCACCGCGCACGCCCACGCCACCGACGACCCGGCCGAGATCGGCCCGGTCGACTTCGTCTTCCTGGGTCTGAAGGCCAACTCGTACGCGGCGTGCGGGCCGCTGATCGAGCCCCTTCTGCACGACAGCACGGCGGTGATCGCCGCCCAGAACGGCATCCCCTGGTGGTACTTCCACCGGCACGGCGGCCCCCACGACGGGCACCGCATCGAGAGCGTGGACCCGGACGGCGCGGTCAGCGCGGTGCTCGCGCCCGAACGGGCCGTCGGATGTGTCGTCTACGCGGCCACCGAGCTCGAAGGACCAGGTGTCGTACGGCACTTGGAAGGTACCCGGTTCTCGATCGGCGAGCCCGACCGCAGCGTGTCCAAGCGCTGCCTGGCCTTCAGCGAGGCCATGGTCGCCGGTGGCCTGAAGTGCCCGGTCGAGCCGGAGCTGCGGGGCGACATCTGGATCAAGCTGCTCGGCAACATCTCCTTCAACCCGATCAGCGCTCTCGCCCGCGCCACCATGCGGCAGATGTGTCTGCACGGCGGCACCCGCAAGGTCATCGAGACCATGATGGCCGAGACGCTCGCCGTCGCCCGGGCCCTCGGCTGCGAGGTCGGCGTCTCCATCGAACGCCGTCTCGCCGGCGCCGAGCGCGTCGGCGACCACCGCACCTCCACGCTCCAGGACCTGGAGCGCGGCAAACCGCTCGAACTCGACGTACTCCTCACGGCCGTCGTCGAGTTGGCGGAGATCACCGGCGTTCAGGTGCCCACCCTGCGCACCGTGCACGCCATCTCGGACCTGCTCGCGCTGAGGAGCGCCGCATGAGGAGTGTCGTATGAGGAAACGCGACCGGACCCCGAAGACCTACACCCGGCTCACCCACCCCCTGGTCCGCGACTCCCGTGACGAGCCGTTCCGGCAGGCGAGCTGGGAGGAGGCGCTGGACCGTGCGGCCCGCGGCCTCGAACGCAACCGAGGCGCGTTCGGCATGTTCTCCTGCGCCCGCGCGACCAACGAGATGAACTACGTGGCACAGAAGTTCGCGCGGGTCGTCATGGGCACCAACAACGTCGACTCCTGCAACCGCACCTGCCACGCGCCCAGCGTCGCGGGCCTGTCGGCGGCGTTCGGCTCCGGCGGCGGCACCTCCTCGTACAAGGAGATCGAGCACACCGACGTGATCGTGATGTGGGGCTCCAACGCCCGCTTCGCGCACCCGATCTTCTTCCAGCACGTCCTGAAGGGGATCAGGAACGGCGCCCGGATGTACGCCGTCGACCCGCGCCGCACCTCGACCGCCGAGTGGGCGGAGAGCTGGCTCGGCCTCAACGTCGGCACCGACATCCCGATGGCGCACGCGATCGGCCGGGAGATCATCCACGCGGGCCTGGCCAACGAGGCGTTCATCGAGCGGGCCACCTCCGGCTTCGAGGAGTACAAGAAGCTCGTGGAGCCGTGGACGCTGTCGCTCGCCGAAAAGGTGACGGGCGTACCGGCGCGTGCCATACGGGAGTTGGCGCATGCCTACGCCCGCGCCGAGCGCGCCCAGCTGTGCTGGACCCTCGGCATCACCGAGCACCACAACGGCACCGACAACGTCCGCGCGCTCATCAACCTCTCCCTGCTGACCGGCCAGGTCGGCCGGTACGGCGCCGGGCTGCAGCCCCTGCGCGGCCAGAACAACGTGCAGGGCGGCGGCGACATGGGCGCCATCCCCAACCGGCTCCCCGGCTTCCAGGACATCCTCGACCCCGACTCCCGGCTGAAGTTCGAGTCGGCCTGGGACACCGTCATCCAGCCGCACTACGGGCTGAACCTGACCGAGATGTTCGAGGCGATGGAGGAGGGCACGCTCAAGGCCGTCTACTGCATCGGCGAGAACCCGGCGCAGTCGGAGGCCGACAGCGAACAGGCCGTACGCCGTATGCGGCAGCTGGACTTCCTCGTCGTCCAGGACATCTTCCTCACCAAGACGGCCGAGCTGGCGGACGTGATCCTTCCCGCGACCGCCGGCTGGGCGGAGACCGACGGCACGACCACCAACAGTGAGCGGCGGGTTCAGCGCGTGCGCCGGGCGGTCACCCCGCCCGGCGAGGCGCGCGAGGACATCGACATCATCTGCGAGCTGGCGGCACGCCTCGGCCACGACTGGAAGTACGCCGACGCGGAGGCCGTCTGGAACGAGCTGCGCTCGGTCTCACCGGACCACTACGGGATGACGTACGAACGCCTGGAGGAGCACCAGGGCATCCAGTGGCCGTGCCCGAGCACCGACGAGCTCGAACCGACGTATCTGCACGGCCGGTTGTGGGAGAAGGACCCGGCCCGGCGCGGCATGCCCGCGCCCTTCGGGATCGTCCAGCACGATCCGCCCGTCGACCTCACCGACGAGGAGTACCCGATCCGGCTGACGACCGGGCGGCGCCTCGACTCCTACAACACCGGTGTGCAGAGCGGCAGTTTCGCGTCGCCGCTCCGGCGCGGCGAGTACGTCGAGCTGTGCCCGGAGGACGCCGAGCGCTACGGGGTCGTGGTCGGCGAGGAGGTCCAGGTGTCCTCGCGGCGGGGTTCCGTGGTCGCGCCCGTGTGGGTGGACACGGCGCTGCGGCCCGGGCTCGCCTTCATGACCATGCACTTTCCCGACGAGGTGGACACCAACCAGCTGACGATCGAGGCCAACTGCCCGATCGCGGGGACGGCGGAGTTCAAGGCGTCGGCGATCCGCATCGAGAAGCTCCCCGTCGCGACCATCGTGAGGTGACCTGGTGGATCTGCACTTCGGCGACAGCAAGCCGACGGACGACGAACGGTCCGCCGTGGACGCCCTGCTGGGCCCTCCGGAGTCCTCGTGGGAGGGCGCGGACCGTTCCGACGCCGACCTGAGGTGGGCCCGCGGCGGCCGCGAGGCCCGGGAGCGGCGCGACCTGCTGTTGCCGGGGCTGCACGCGATCAACGACCGGATCGGCTGGATCAGCGAAGGCGCCCTCGACTACCTGTGCCGGCGGCTGACCGTACCGCCGGCGGAGGCGTACGGCGTCGCCACCTTCTACGCCATGTTCTCGGTGAAGCCCCGCCCCGCCACCGTGCTCCACGTCTGCACGGACCTGGCCTGCGCTGCCGTCGGGGCACCCGGGCTGTGCGCCGGGATCGAGGCGCGGCTGGGCCCGGGCAGCGGGGTGAGCGTGTTGCGCAGCCCCTGCCTCGGCCTGTGCGAGCGGGCCCCGGCAGCCCTCGCGATCAAGGCGGGCGACCCGGTGCGTACGGCCGTGTCGGCGCCGACGACGGTCGAGGCGGCCGTACTCGCCGCGAGCGTGCCCGACTCGGCGCCGGAGGAACCGGCGGCGGCGATGGCGGTGCCCCAGGCCGGACAGGACGGGCTGGTCCTGCTTCGGCGGGTCGGCGCGGTGACCCCGGAAAGTCTCGACGACTACCGGGCCCACGGCGGCTACACCGCCCTGCGCCGGGCCTTCGAGCTCGGCCCCGCCGGAGTCATCCGCGAGGTCACGGACTCCGGCCTGGTCGGGCGCGGCGGCGCCGCCTTCCCCACCGGCCGCAAATGGCAGGCCACGGCGTCGCAGCCCGACCACCCGCACTACCTC
Organism: Streptomyces sp. TLI_185; assembly: GCF_003814765.1. Classification (NCBI taxonomy): domain Bacteria; kingdom Bacillati; phylum Actinomycetota; class Actinomycetes; order Kitasatosporales; family Streptomycetaceae; genus Streptomyces; species Streptomyces sp. TLI_185. The sequence goes on along the minus strand of NZ_RKRB01000001.1, from coordinate 8,407,091 downwards.
GTCTGCAACGCCGACGAGTCGGAGCCGGGCACCTTCAAGGACCGCGTGATCATGGAGGGCGACCCGTACGCGCTGGTCGAGGCGATGACGATCGCCGGGTACGCGACCGGCGCGCACAAGGGCTACCTGTACCTGCGCGGCGAGTACCCCCGGGCCCTGCGCCGCCTGGAGCACGCGATCGCGCAGGCACGCGCGCGTGGCTTCCTCGGCGATGACGTCCTCGGCCAGGGCTACGCCTTCGACATCGAGATCCGGCGCGGTGCCGGCGCCTATATCTGCGGCGAGGAGACGGCCCTGTTCAACTCCATCGAGGGCTACCGGGGCGAGCCGCGCTCGAAGCCGCCCTTCCCGGTGGAGAAGGGCCTGTTCGGCAAGCCCACGGTCGAGAACAACGTGGAGACGCTGGTCAACGTTCTGCCGATCCTGACCATGGGTGCTCCGGCCTACGCGGCGATCGGCACCGGGAGGTCCACCGGGCCGAAGCTGTTCTGCGTCTCGGGCAGCGTGGACCGGCCGGGCATCTACGAGCTGCCGTTCGGGGCGACCCTCGGCGACCTGCTCACCCGGGCCGGGGTGCGAGACCGTCTGCGGGCGGTGCTTCTGGGCGGCGCGGCGGGCGGCTTCGTACGGCCGGACGAACTGGATGTCCCGCTCACCTTCGAAGGCACCCGCGAGGCGGGCACCACGCTCGGCTCGGGTGTCGTCATGGCCTTCGACGACACGGTCCCGCTGCCTCGGCTGCTGCTGCGCATCGCGGAGTTCTTCCGCGACGAGTCGTGCGGCCAGTGCGTGCCCTGCCGGGTCGGGACCGTGCGCCAGGAGGAGGCGCTGCACCGGATCGCCGAGCGCACCGGCGCGGCGGCCGCCGCCGACATCGCCCTGCTCAGGGAGGTCGGCCGCGCGATGCGGGACGCCTCGATCTGCGGCCTGGGACAGACCGCGTGGAACGCCGTGGAATCCGCCATCGACCGTCTGGGGGCGTACGAATGACCGTGACACCGCTGGGGATCCCGCGCCGGCTGCTGGAGTTCACGCTTGACGGCCAGGAGGCCAGGGTCCCGGAGGGCTCGACCATCCTCGACGCGTGCCGTGCCGCCGGGAAGGACATCCCGACCCTCTGCGAGGGCGACACCCTCAGGCCCAAGAACGCCTGCCGGGTCTGCGTCGTCGAGGTGGAAGGGGCGAGGACCCTCGTTCCGGCCTGCTCCCGCAAGGCCGAGCCCGGCATGGTCGTACAGACCGGCTCCGAGCGCGCCCGGCACAGCCGCAAGATCGTCCTCGAACTCCTCGCCTCCTCGGTCGACTTGTCGACGACTCCACAAGTCGCTGAATGGATCAAGCAGTACGAGGCGAAGCCGGACCGCTTCGGCCCGGACGCGGCCCGCCTCGACGAGGAACCCAAGGTCGACAACGATCTGTACGTGCGCGACTACGACAAGTGCATCCTCTGCTACAAGTGCGTGGACGCCTGCGGCGACCAGTGGCAGAACACCTTCGCGATCTCGGTCTCCGGCCGCGGCTTCGACGCCCGGATCGCCGTCGAGCACGACGCCCCGCTCACCGACTCGGCATGCGTGTACTGCGGGAACTGCATCGAGGTGTGCCCGACGGGGGCCCTGTCGTTCAAGTCGGAGTTCGACATGCGCGCGGCGGGGACGTGGAACGAATCGGCACAGACGGAGACGACCACCGTGTGCGCCTACTGCGGAGTGGGCTGCAACCTCACCCTCCACGTGCAGGACAATGAAATCGTGAAGGTCACCTCACCGCACGACAACCCGGTGACCCACGGCAACCTCTGCATCAAGGGCCGCTTCGGCTACCAGCACGTACAGAACCGGGACTGAGACACGACATGGGACGAGTCACGGAACGACGCAAGGTGATCCGCATCCGCGACGGGGTGGTCTCCACTCGCCCGGACACGCTCGTCGCCGAGGAACCGCTGGAGATCCGGCTGAACGGCAAACCGCTCGCGATCACCATGCGCACCCCGGGCGACGACTTCGCGCTGGCGGCGGGCTTCCTGGTCAGCGAGGGCGTGCTCGCCGAGCAGGACGATCTCCAGAACATCGTGTACTGCGCCGGCGCCACGGTCGACGGCTCGAACACGTACAACGTGGTGGACGTGCGGACCACGCCGGGGGTCGCGATCCCCGACATCACGCTCGAGCGGAACGTGTACACCACCTCGTCCTGCGGTCTGTGCGGCAAGGCGAGCCTCGACGCGGTCCGTACGACGGCCCGCTGGCCGATCGCCGACACTCCCCCGGTCCGCGTCGAACCCGAGCTGCTCGCGAGCCTCCCCGACCGGCTGCGCGCGGCCCAGCGGGTCTTCGACCGGACCGGGGGCCTGCACGCGGCGGCCCTGTTCACGGAGGACGGCGAGCTGCTGGACATACGGGAGGACGTGGGCCGGCACAACGCGGTCGACAAGCTGGTGGGCCGCGCCCTGCAGAACGGCGACCTGCCGCTGTCCCGCACGATCCTGCTGGTCTCGGGCCGTGCCTCCTTCGAGCTGGCGCAGAAGGCGGTCATGGCCGGGATCCCGGTCCTGGCGGCGGTCTCGGCACCCTCGTCCCTCGCCGTCGACCTGGCGGCGGAGACCGGCCTGACCCTCGTGGGTTTCCTGCGGGGCAGCTCCATGAACGTGTACGCGGGCGAGAACCGCATCGCTCTGCGGACCGCGGCCGCCCAGGGGTGACCGGCTCTCCGCGACACGGCGGCGGGGCCCCGGCCGGCGGGGAGCGCCCCCTGCGCCGCAGGGGCCCCGCCTCAGACGAGCGACTGCGCCGCCTCGGCGAACGCCGTGATCAGGGGTGAGCGCCGGCCCGTCTCCCACGCGAGGAACACCTGGTCGGGTTCCGCGTCCGGCACCGGCACGTAGGTGATGTCCGGGCGGGAGTACTGCTCGGCGATCGACACCGGCACGAGCGTGATGCCCGTGCCCGCCGCCACCCTCTCGAACTTCTCCTCGACACTGCGAATCGGCACGTCGTCGGGCCCGGGGTCGGCGTAGCGCAGCCAGGTCTCGCCGGCCAGGTCGGACAAGGCCAGCTCCTGCTTGCCGGCGAGCCGGTGCTCGGTGGGCAGCATCGCCACCCGGGCCTCGGTGAACAGCGGCAGCAGCCTGAGGCCGCGCTCGTCGACCGGCCTGCGCACATAGGCGAGGTCCACGGTCCCGTCGAGGATCATGCGCTCCTGGTCGTCCCACTCCACACGGCGGGCCTGGACGTCGACGTCGGGGTGCGCGGCACCGAAGGCCCGCAGGGCCTGCGTGACAACGACCCCCGCGCGGAACCCCACGACGAGCCGGCGCGGGCCCCGGGCGGTGCGCCGCACCCGGCGCCGGGCCGCGTCGGCTGCGGCAAGCAAGGGGACGGCGTCGTCCAGGAGTTGGCGCCCAGCCGCCGTCAAGGTCACGCCATGGCTGTTCCGTTGGAAGAGCTCGGCACCCAAGTCCTTCTCCAGGGCCCTGATCTGACGGCTCAGCACGGGCTGCGCGATGTGCAGCCGCTCGGCGGCGCGCCCGAAGTGCAGCAGCTCGGCCACCGCCACGAAGTAGCGCACTTTCCGCAGGTCGAGGTCCACGGCCGCCCCTTCTGTCGGCGATGCCTTCAGGGTATCGCCGACGCCGGAAGAGGTCTTGGACGGCAGGTCGGGTGCGAACGCAGGCTGGATGACGTCGAGCAATCGCGTGCAGCGCATGCATCGTGTGAGGAGAATGGCATGAGCCTTCAAGGACAGCGGATCGTCGTCATCGGCGGTACGGCGGGGATCGGACTGGCGGTCGCGGAGGGCGCCGCCCGGGACGGCGCGGAGGTGGTGGTCGCCTCGCGCCGGCAGGAGAGCGTGGACGCGGCGCTGAAGCGGCTGCCGGAGGGGGCCGAGGGGTACGTCCTGGACGCGACCGACGAGGAGTCCGTACGCGCCTTCTTCGCCCGGGTCGGCGGCTTCGACCACCTCGTCTACACCGCCGGCGAGTCCATCCTGATGGAGAGCCTCGCCGAGTCCGACCTGGGGCGGGCCCGGCGCTTCCTGGACACCCGGCTGTGGGGGGCGTACACGGCCGTCAGGCACGGCGCCCCGGCCATCCGGGCCGGCGGCTCGGTGGTGCTGACGACGGGCACGGCGGGGCGGCGCCCGATGCCCGGAACGACCGTCGCGGCGAGCCTGTGCGGGGCGATGGAGTCGCTCACCCGCGCGCTGGCCCTGGAGCTCGCCCCGGTCCGGGTCAACGTCGTCTCGCCCGGTGTGATCCGCACCGAGCTGTGGCGGGATCTGCCTCGGGAAGAACGCGAGTCCCTGTACGTGTCCGCCGCCGACTCGCTCCCCGTGGGCCGGGTCGGCGAGCCGAGCGACGTGGCCGAGGCGTACCTCTATCTGATGCGCGGCGGCTACAGCACCGGCTCGGTCGTCACGGTGGACGGCGGCGGAACCCTCGTCTGACGCTCAGGCCACGAACCGCACCTGGGCCGCCGTCACCACCGTGCCCAGCCGCGGGAAGTCCAGCCGCACCGACGCCTCGTGCTCGGCGGCTGTGAGCGCGGCCATGGCGTCCTCGACGAAGACCAGGTCGTAGCCGAGGTCTCCGGCGGCACGGGCGGTGGACTCGACGCCGAGGTTGGTGGCGATCCCGCCGAAGACGAGGGTGCTGACGCCGCGGCCGCGCAGGAGGTCGTCCAGTCCCGTGCCCTGGAAGCCGCCGATGTTCCGCTTCACGACCTCCAGGTCGCCGTCCCGGGCCAGGCCGGCCACCAGCCCGCTGCCGGGCGGCTGTTCGGCGACACCGGGGCGTTCGACCCGGACTAGGACGACGGTCGCGCCCGCCGAGCGGAACGTGGTCGCCAACTCCTCGGCGGCGGACAGGACTTCGGTGCCCTTGCGGGGCTCCAGGGGCAGCGCGACGATCCGGTCCATCAGATCGACGAGGACCAGGGCGCTGCGCGCGGGATCGAGGGCGAGGGATACGGCCATGACGGAACGTTATCTGCCGTCAGCCCTCCGTACCGGAAATCCGGATCAACAGGCTCATGAACTGGTCGCGTTCGGCCGCGGAGAGCGGCGCGAGCAGCTCGTCGTTGGCTGCGCGCGCCGCGCGCTCGCAGCGCTTCAGCAGGCGTGCGCCCTGCCCGGTGACCGACACCGCGTTCTTGCGCCGGTCCTTGGGGTCCGGTTCACGTACGACGAGGCCCGCGGACTGCAGGTCGTTGAGGACACCGACCAGGTCCTTCGGGTCGAGCTGCACACTGCGCCCGAGGTCGGCCTGGGCGACGGGGCCGAGGTCGCGTACGGCGGAGAGCACCACGTGGTGCCACATCTTCAGGCCCTCCGCGGCCAGCGCCTCGGCCACCAGCGCGCGGCCGCGCGCGGCGGCACGGCCGAGCAGCCAGCTGGGGAGGGAACGGATCTCGGCGAGGGGCGCTTCGGGCATGGGGGCAGCCTAGCGAAAAGTCATTGGACTTCCCAATGAACATCGAATTATCATTGGGACTCCCAACGAATCCGTTGGGAGTCGGAACGAATTGCTGGAGGTGTGATGCGCCGCGTCCGCTACGAGTCCACCGGCGGCCCTTTGCTTCTGGAGGAAGCCCCGGTCCCCGAGCCCGGCCCCGGCGAACTCCTCGTCCGCTGCGAGGCCGTGGGCGTCACGCTCCCCGTCGTCCGCAAGGTCACCGAGGCCGCCGAGCCGATCCCGCTGGGCGGTGAGATCGCGGGCGAGATCGTGGCCGTCGGCGACGGTGTCACCCGCTTCCGCACCGGCGACCGCGTGACCGGGCTGTGCTTCGGGCACGGTTACGCCGACTTCGCGCTCCTGCACGAGCCCATGGCCTCCCCCGTACCGGACGGCGCCTCAGCGGTCGACGCTGTCGCCCTTGTCCGCAGCGGTCTCGTCGCCCTCGGCGCACTGACGGCCACGCGCCCCGATCCGGGTGAGACGGCGCTGGTCACGGCCGCCGCCAGCGGAGTCGGCCACCTGGCCGTGCAGTTGGCGAAGGTGCGGGGCGCGGCCCGGGTGACGGGTGCCGTGTCCGATGCGGGGAAGGCGGACTTCGTACGCTCCCTGGGCGCAGACGATGTCGTCACGTACGGCGACGACAACTGGGGAGATCCTGTCGACTACGCATTGGATGCCGTCGGCGGCGAACTGCTCACCCCGGCCGTCGCCGCACTCGCTCCGGGCGGACGGCTGGTGGCCTACAGCTCGGGCGGCGGCACCATCCAGGCGTACGACCTCCTCGTCGGCGCCAAGTCCGTGATCGGCTTCCAGATGGCGCGGATCGCCCGCGGGAAGCCGGAGTTGTACGAGCGCTGGCGTCAGGAGCTGTGGCAACTGTTCATGGAGGGCGTGCTGAAGCCCGCCGTGCACGGGGAGTTCGCGCTGGAGGACGCGGCGAAGGCGCACGCGGTGATCGAGTCGCGGAGCAACCTGGGCAAGGTGGTTCTGCGCCCCTGAAATCTGCGGCTGCCCCTGAAATCTGCATCTATGCGCCAGCCCTGACCCTCCGTCACCACCCATCCGGTGTAGTCGGCGGCCACGGCACACCCCAGGCGGCGACTGGCTCGTTGTGCCCGGTGGTTCAACAGGTCGCGGCCGGTGCGGCCCGTCGTCCAAGCAGGAGATCCACCAAGTAGGAGGCAGTCACTTGGATGCCGGCACCACCCTGCTCGGCTCGTCACTGGCTGAGCTGTCTCTTGGCAATCCACCGCGTCTCCCGGGCGATGCTCAGCACTTCGCCCGGGTTGGTGAAGAACCACTCCGTCCCCACCGCCGCCTCGACCCGGCGCCCTCGCCCATCCAGAGTCGAGTGCACGTAACGTTCGAGGTCCCGCTCGTGATCGGTGCGTACCAGTAGGGCACACACCGGCTTCTCCGGCATGTATCCCTGCTCCGCTACTCGCCGCGCGGCACTGTACGCGCTCATGCCGATCTTGCGCTCCCAGATCGCTGCCCCACTGGCTCGTGCTCGCTCCCGGTAGGCCGGGAGATACCACACGTACACGCTCCCCTGCCCGGTACCCACGGCTGCGCCGAAGCCGTCCGCCGGCGGCCCGAGGTAGTCCTCCTGCGAGGCATCGGGAGCCGCCGTTTCACTCACCCGCATGTAGTAGCCCTGGCGCGGGTTTGCCAGCACTCCAGTTCGCTTCCCGACGGACAACGCCTTCTTGACGGCCCCGACCAGATGCCCGGCCTCCTTGAACGCGCCGCCACGCGCAGCGTGAACCTTCTCCAGCAGGCCGATGATCTCACCTCGCGTCAACGGCTGATCGCCCGCGTGATCGAGCAACAGCTCAAGGCAGGCGGCGGGGCTGAGGGGCATCCCGGTACGGGTATGTGGGATCCATTACTGACATGCACGCGAGGCCAGTAGCGGCCCGAAGGGAGAAAGGGGGCCCAAGGGCGAATTCAGCCCCACGAGTGAATCTGGCCCCGCCTGCCCCGACGGCTACACCCTCCAGGTCCCCGCCACCGACCCGGACGCCCTGGTCTGCCGCAAGGCGGCCGCTCCGGCTCCGAGTACCGGCCCCGCGGCCGTACTTCCGATCCTCCCGGTTCTCCGCCGCCGCGATCCTGTCGAGTAGCTGCACGGTCCTTGTGAGGCTCCGGAGACCCCAACTAGCCTCTGAGACACGGACATTGGACGTGGGATGTCCAGATGTCCAGACCTCTGAAGGGCAGGTTCGCACCATGCCGTCACGTCTTCGCGCCCGTCTGAGAACCCTCGTCGCGGCAGTCGTCGTCACCGCCGCACTGGCCGTGTCGCCGCATACCGCGCAAGCCCAACCCCTCACCGCAGCATCCGACTTCGAACAGCAGGTCATCTTCAAGGCCTCCCAGGACCCCGGCTACGCCTGCTTCCGCATACCGGCGATCGTGAAGTCAGCCGACGGCACGCTGCTGGCGTTCGCCGAGGGCCGTGTCCGCAACTGCGGGGACGCCGGCGACATCGACATCGTCCTCAAGCGCTCCACGGACGGCGGCCGCACCTGGGGTCCGCTCCAGGTCGTCAACCACGGCGGCGGCGACACGCACGGCAACCCGGCGCCGGTCGTGGACCGCCTGACGGGTCGCGTTCTGCTGGCCGAGACGTACAACACGGGCCGTGCGGACGGCTCCAGTTGCCCGGTGCCCTGCGACCGGACCCCGCATCTGCAGTACAGCGACGACGACGGGCTGACCTGGTCCGAGCCGCGTGACCTGAGCTCCGAGATCCTGCCCGCGAACTGGAACTCCTGGTACGCCACCGGGCCCGTGCACGGCATCCAGCTCACCCGTGGCAAGCATGCCGGGCGGCTGGTCTTCGGCGTCAACACCGAGACGTGGAACGGCGAGCGAAGCGAGATGGGGGTCACCCCGGCCGAAGGCTGGGGGAGGGTCACCGCCAACCATGCGGCGCTGATCGTCAGCGACGACGGCGGCGACCACTGGCGGATCGGCGCCACCGACTCCTGGCCGATCGCGGACGACGGGACCTTCCGGCAGAAGCCCTCCGAGGTCACGCTCGCCGAGCGCTCCGACGGCTCGGTCCTGGTCAGCGGCCGCGAGCAGGACGGCACCGACCTCGGCCACCGCACCCAGACGGTCAGCCGCGACGGCGGCGACAGCTTCGCCTCTCCGTTCCGCGACCGGCCGGATCTCTACACGCCGCAGGTGCAGGGCTCGATGCTGCGTCTGGGCGACCGCATCCTGCTGGCCTGCCCCGGCGACCCCGACCGCCGCCGGACCATGATGATCCGCTCCTCGTACGACGGCGGACGCACCTGGGACAGCGTGGACCGCGGCACGGTGGTCACCACGGACTGGTCGGGCTACTCCGACATGGTGCGTGTCGACCGCGAGACGGTGGGGCTGCTGTACGAGGGCGGTGCCGTCGACGCGCGTGACGAGATCCGCTTCGCCCGCTTCACCGAGGAGTGGCTGCAGCCGCGCCGCGGCCCGGACCCGATCACCGTCGACCGGGCCCCGTACACCAGGCCGGCGGCCGTGCTCGGCGGTGCCGAGGAGACGGACGGCGTGTTCGGCGGGGCGCTGGAGTTCGACGGTGTCGACGACGCCGTACGCCTGCCGTATCGGGAGGAACTCCCGCTGGGGACAAAGGACTTCACTGCTTCGCTGTGGTTCCGGTACACGGCCACTTCCGGTGAGCAACCGCTGCTGTGGATGGGCGGGATCGGCACCACGCAGCCCCAGGTCTGGCTGCGCGGCGAGCCCGCGAGCAACCGCATCCAGGGCCTGATCACCGTGCGCAACGGTGCGTTGGCCCCGCAGTCGGCGTCCGTCCGCACCAGCGGGGCGTACAACGACGGGCAGTGGCACCACCTGGCGCTGCGGCGTGGCGGAGGGCAGCTGACGCTGTTCGTCGACGGTACGGAGCTCAGCACCGCCGACGTGACCGGTTCGGTGAGCCGCAACTCGCCGTTCGGTGTGCACATCGGGCAGCGCATGGACAGCCGGGCCTTCTTCACCGGCGCGATCGACGACGTCCATGTGTGGGACCGGGCGCTGAGCGACGCGGAACTCGCGGCCCGCGACACCTCCACGACCTCCATGAAGGACACCGTGCTGTGGCTGCCCATGGACCATGTGAGCAACAGCCACTAACGTCCCGTGGGTGCCCGACGACGTACGAGCACGACAGCGGACGGGAACCGGCCTCGGCCTGCTGCTGGCCCTGGTTCTCGGGGCCGTGCTGCTCACCGCCCTCCCGGACCATGGTCGACGGGAGGGCGGCGCCTGTACACCGCACACGGTCTCCTCGTGGTCGGCCGACGACCGTCTCACCGGTGAGTTCGCGCGTTACGGCGACGACGCGACCCGTAACGACGACTGGACCGGCGGCGACGGCACCCATTCGGTGCGGCTGCCGGACGGGCGGGTGCTGTGGCTGTTCTCGGACACCTATCTCGGCCAGGTGCACCGCCCGCCCAATCCGGTCGGCGAGTCGTACGCCTGGCGGGACACGACGGCCCCGCTGGTGCGCAACTCGGCCGTGGTGATGGACGGCAGGGGGCGCCTGGAGCGCACTCTCCCGACCCCGCTCTTCCCGGACCCCGGCCAGAACCAGTGGCGCTGGCCGGTCGCGGCCCGGGTCGAGCCGCGCTCTCCCGGTTCCTCCGAGAAGGTCCTCCGGGTGCTGCTGTGGGTGCGGGCGGCCGGGCAGTCCCCGTGGATCTACGGGGTGCCCACCGCGACCGAGGTCGCCACGCTCTCCCTGCCGGATCTGCGGGTCGAGTCGGTGGTGAGGGTGCTCGACCAGAGCCTGGTGCCCGACCCGTCGCGTCGGATCCTGTTCGGTACGACGCTGGTGGAGAAAGGCGGTTGGACGTACGTCTTCGGCGGCGACGACGGGCAGGCGGCGTCCCGGCCGGCCTCGTCGGCGTATGTGGCGCGGGTGCCGGAGGGGCGGCTCGGGGACGCGGCCGCCTGGCGGTACTGGGACGGTTCCGGGTGGGGTGTGCGGCCGCGGCCGGTGAGTGGGGCGAAGGTGGGCAGCGCGTTCTCGGTGGTGCGGGTGGGCGGGACATATGTGCTGTTCACGATGGCCGCGGGGACGGCGGGGCTGACCACGGTGACCTCGTACTGGGCTTGCTCCCCCGCCGGGCCGTGGCACGGTCCGACGAGGAACTTCAGCCCCTCTCTGCCCACGGCCGGTGTCGCCGCGTACAACCCGCAGGTGCATCCCGAGCTGAGCGACGACGGGCGGCTGGTGCTGAGCTACGACGTCAACTGGCTGGAGACGAGCGGCGCTTCGGCGAGCATCAACGCGAACGTGACCCTGTACCGACCTCGGTTCGTGACGGTGCGGGTGGCGCGGTCGCGGTGACCTCGGCGGTTTCCTCCACGGGGTCGTTCGAGCGGCGCTTGGCGATCACCGCGCAGACCATCAGCTGCATCTGGTGGAAGAGCATCAGCGGCAGTACGGCCAGCGAGGCGTGGGCGCCGAACAGGACGCTCGCCATGGGGAGGCCGGAGGCGAGGGACTTCTTGGAGCCGGCGAACTGGATGGCGATGCGGTCCTCGCGGTTGAAGCGCAGCGCCTTGCCGCCGTACCAGGTCAGGACGAGCATCACCGCGAGCAGCACGGCCTCCACGACCAGCAGGCCGCCCAGCCGCAGCGGGCTCACCTGGTGCCAGATGCCCTGGACCATGCCCTCGCTGAACGCGGTGTAGACGACGAGCAGGATCGAGCCGCGGTCGACCAGACCGAGGACCTTCTTGTGCCGGGCGACGAAGCCGCCCACCCGTCGCCCACCACCACCCTGCTCGACGCGCTTCGCGCGGCTCCTTTTGCCTCCGCAGCGGCGTAGCACCTGCCCGGCCAGGAACGGCACCAGCAGCTGCAGCACGATCTGGACGAGCGAGTCGGCCGAGAACCCGCCGGCGCTGCTGCCGAGGACGGCGGCGGCGAGCAGGGGGGTGATGACGATGCCGACGAGGGAGGAGAAGGAGCCCGCGCAGATCGCGGCGGGCACGTTGCCGCGGGCGATCGACGTGAAGGCTATCGACGACTGGATGGTGGAGGGGACGAGGGTGAGGAAGAGCAGGCCCTGGTAGAGCGGGTGGGTCAGGAAGACCGGGACGAGGCCGCGGGCAGCCAGACCCAGCAGCGGGAAGATCACGAACGTGCAGGCCAGAACCGTGACGTGAAGCCGCCAGTGCTTGAGTCCGTTCAGCGCCTCGCGGGTGGAGAGCCGGGCGCCGTACAGGAAGAAGAGGAAGGCGATCGCGGCCGTGGAGGCACCGGAGGCCACGTCGGCCGCCGTCCCGCGGGCCGGGAAGAGGGCTGCGATGCCCACCGTCCCGAGCAGCAGCAGGATGTACGGGTCGATCGGCATCCAACTCGGCCATTGCAGGCGTTTCACGGTGCTCCACTTGCTTGTTGCTGTCGGCGGTCCGGGAGCTGTGCCCGGTGGCTGTCCGGGGCCGCAGGGCCCCCGTTCATCGTCCTCCTCCGGCAGCCGATCGGGAATCCGTCATACCGCTCTGACTGTCATCGCGTTTCGCGATAAGCGGCTACCCTTGTTCCCATGTACGACCCCTCCCACCTGCGGACCTTCCTGGCGGTGGCCCAGACGTTGAGCTTCACGCAGGCCGCCCGGCGGCTGGGGCTGCGGCAGTCCACCGTCAGTCAGCACGTGCGGCGCCTCGAGGACGCCACCGGGCGCCAGCTGTTCTCCCGGGACACCCACTCCGTGGAGCTGACGGAGGACGGCGAGGCGATGCTCGGGTTCGCGCGGCGGATCCTGGAGGTGCAGGAGCAGGCGTCGGCGTTCTTCACGGGCACGCGGCTGCGCGGGCGGCTGCGCTTCGGCGCCTCGGAGGACTTCGTGCTGACCCGGCTGCCGGAGATCCTGGAGGGCTTCCGGCACGACCATCCCGAGGTCGACCTGGAGCTGACGGTCGAGCTGTCGGGGACCCTGCACGAGCAGCTGGCCGCCGGGAAGCTGGACCTGGTGCTGGCCAAGCGTCGCCCGGAGGACCCGCGCGGCGAGCTGGTCTGGCACGACGAGCTGGTGTGGATCGGTGCGGAGCGGCTGCGTCTGGACGCGGACCGGCCGGTGCCGCTGATCGTGTTCCCGCCGCCGGGGATCACGCGCGCGCTCGCCTTCGAGTCCCTGGAGCGTCAGGGCCGGCCGTGGCGCATCGCCTGCACGAGCGGCAGCCTGAGCGCCCTGATCGCGGCGGCCCGGGCCGGCCTCGGTGTCATGGCGCACTCCCGCGGCCTCGTCCCGCCGGGCCTGGTCCGCGTCCCCGACCGCTTCGGCCTGCCCGAACTCGGCCGCGTCGACTTCGTCCTGGTCCACGGCACGCGCCGCACCTCGGCGCAGAGCGCGGCGGACGCGCTGGCGGCGACGATCCTGGCGGGCGGGGACCGGCTGCAACGCGCTCCGCGGCGTGAGCCGCGATAGGCCGTCTGTTGTCTGCGGCGCTGTCGTGGCTGGTCGCGCCCGCGCGGCGGAGCCACATATCGATACAGCCCCGCGCCCCTTTGGGGCGCTTAACGAAGCCGCGGCCGGTACGTCAGCTGCTTGACCTGGCGCAGGAACGGCGTCGCCTCCACGTGCTGGACGCCCTCCAGATGACCGAGGGGGCCGCTGAGGTAGGCGTACAGATCGGAGGTGCTCCGGACGACCGCCGTCGCCGTGAGGTTGGTGGGGCCCGCGGTCGCGGAGACATGGGCGATCGGGGCATGGGCGGCGAGAGCCTCGCCGACGGAGTGGAGAGCCGCGGGGGCGACGGTGACCCAGAGAGCGGCGTACAAGGGGTAGCCGATGGTCTCCACCCGGTATTCGCAGTCGAGGTAGATCGCCCCGGAGGCGATCAGCGTGGCCAGGCGTCGTTTGACGGCGGACTCCGAACGGCCGGTCGCGCGCTGGAGTTCGGGGTAGGTGGCGCGGCCGTCGCGTTCGAGGACGGCGAGCAGGGGCTCGTCCTCGGGGTCGATGCGGGCGGGGCCCGGGTCGGGCACGGGATCGGGGGTGAGGGCCTCGATCTGGTCCGGGGCGAGCGCCGCGAACTTCTGCAGCCAGCCCTGCGGGCCGCCGAAGAAGCGGTGCAGTTGCTGGTAGGCGCGGATCTCCAGCACGTGCGGGGTGCGCGGGAGCTTGCCCAGAAGCAGGTCGTCACGGTCGCCCGCGTTGCGCGGCCGGGTCCCGAGCACGACTTCCGTGCCGCCGGAGGCGAGGCCGATCCAGCTGGTGTCGGGCCGTTTGGCGAGAGCGTCCGCGATGGTCGGCGCACTGTCGGGGACACAGCGCAGCCGCAGCGTCCAGTGGTCCAGGTCGAGTACGTCGCCGTCCCGGACCGCGACCACGCGCAGGGCGCCCTCGGCACACAGCCGCCGGTAGCGGCGCGCGACGGTCTGGTCGGAGACCCCGAGCACCCCGCCGATCCGGCTGAAGGAGGCCCTGCCGTTGACCTCCAGAGCGCTCAGCAGCTGCAGGTCGAGCTTGTCGAAGACGTGGGATTCCATCTCCATCCCGGCCGCTCCCGTCGGATTCCGTCACCAGGCGCCTGGCTACCGTTGCAATCTGCCACTCACCCCCCATCCTACGGAGCGTTGCGCATTCGGCGTACGGAAAGCACGGGGAGTTGAAGGACATGCGTACATGGGGGCCGCTCACGGCCGTGTGCCTGAGCACGTTCATGTTGTTGCTGGACGTGACCATCGCGGTGGTCGCACTGCCGGACATGGCGGGTTCGCTGCACGCGTCGCTGAGCGATCTGCAGTGGGTGATGGACGGGTACGCGCTGGCGCTGGCCGCGCTGCTGCTCGGGACAGGGGCCGCGGCCGACATCCTGGGCCGGCGGCGGGTGCACGTGGTGGGCGTGGTGGTGTTCGCGACGGCCTCGCTGCTGTGCGGGCTGGCGGGCGGGCCGGGGATGCTGATCGCCTCGCGCGCCCTGCAGGGCCTCGGCGGGGCCGCGATGCTCGCGACCACGCTGCCACTACTGGGCTCCGTCTACCAGGGCAAACGGCGTTCGGTGGCGCTCGGCGTGTGGGGTGCGGTCAGCGGGGCGGCGGCCGCGGTGGGGCCGGTGCTCGGCGGGGTGCTGACGGACGGGCCGGGGTGGCGGTGGATCTTCTACGTCAATCTGCCGGTGAGCGTGGCCGCGGTGTGGCTGACGCTGAGGGTCGTCCCGGAGTCGCACGGCTCGCGTGAGCGCCGCCTCGACTGGGCGGGCACGGTGACGTTCGCCGCCTTCGCAGGCGGACTGACCTACGGGGCGGTGCGGGCCGGGGAGCACGGCTGGGGTGAGACGGGCACCCTCGTGACGTTCGCCGCGGCGGTCGTGGCGCTGGTCTGTTTCGTCGCTGTGGAGCGGCGCGGTGCCGACCCGCTGCTGGATCCGCGGCTGTTCCTCAAGCCCGCGTTCTCCGTCGTGATGCTGGGCGCGCTGGCCTTCAACGCGGGGGCGTTCGGTCTCATGGCGTACGACTCGATATGGATGCAGTCGCTGCTCGGGATAAGCCCGGTGCGCGGCGGTGCGGTGTTCCTGTGGATGTCGCTGTCGGCGTTCGTGGTCGCGGCGGCCGGCGGGCGGCTGCTGCACGGAGTGCCGGCGCGGATCACGGTCGGCGGCGGGCTGCTGCTGGTCGGCTCGGGACAGTTCTGCATGACGGTGCTGGACGCGGGGTCGACGGCGTCCGTGCTGGCGCCGGGGATGGTGCTGGTCGGTGTCGGTACGGGGCTGGTGGCGCCCGGGATCGCGGGCGCGGCGCTGGCCGCCGTACCGCCGGAGCGGTCCGGGATGGCGGGCGGCGCGGTCAACACCTTCCGGCAGCTCGGCCTCGCGCTCGGCATCGCCGTCTACGGCACTGTGCTGACGTCGCACATGGAAAGCACGCTGCCGCACGACGCGGCCCATGCGCTGGCGGGAGGCGCGGCCGGAGCCCTGCGCGGCGGTTTCTCCGAGCATGCGCTGCGGTCGGCCTTCGCGTCGGGGCTGAACACGGCGGCGGTGGTGGCGGGGCTGACCGCGACGGTCGCCGGAGCGCTGGTGATCGTCCTGGTCAGGACGGCGCGCCCCACCCGGACGGAAGTAACGGAATCCTCCGCTCCGACGCTGACGGAGGAGAGGACGGCACCCCTCGGACAGGGCCGCTGACCGGCGCCGGGGGCGGTTACCAGGTCGTACAGATTCGGTGGAGATTACGGGACCGAAACTTACTCAACCGTCAGTTTTCTGTCCGACCCTTCCGGATGTGAGCGCATTTTCCGGCCGTGACCAGCGTGTACCGGAGCACTGCTCGGATTCGGCCCCCCTCCCGCCCTGTCGCCGTCTGGGGTAGCTTTCACGCCCTGCGGAGTAGCACTAAATCGGGCGCTGAGGAGCGGGGAGCGGGGTTTGCGCGAGTTCACCAACCCTCCGTTGACGTTGTCGCCGCCGGTGGGCGGCCTGGCCGACGTCGTCTTCGAGCGTGCCCAGGAAGACCCGCTGCACATCAGCCTCGGCCGCAAGGACGACCAGGGGCAGTGGCGCGATGTGACGTCGGCGGAGTTCCGGGACGAGGTACTGGCCCTGGCCAAGGGGCTGCTGGCCCGCGGCATTCGCTTCGGCGACCGGGTCGCGATCATGTCCCGTACCCGCTACGAGTGGACGCTGTTCGACTTCGCATTGTGGACGATCGGCGCCCAGGTGGTGCCGATCTACCCCACGTCCTCGGCCGAACAGTGCTTCTGGATGCTCTACGACGCCGAGTGTTCGGCGGCGATCGTGGAGCACGAGGACCACGCGATGACGATCGCCAGCGTCATCGACCGGCTGCCTCAGCTGCACCAGCTGTGGCAGCTCGACCTCGGGGCCGTACAGGAGCTGTACGACGCGGGCGCGTACATCGACGACGACGTGGTGCACCGGCACCGGCAGGCGGTCACCCCCGAATCGACCGCGACGATCATCTACACCTCGGGCACCACGGGCCGGCCCAAGGGCTGTGTGATCAGCCACGGCAGCTTCATGTACGAGGCGGACACGGTCGCCGAGCACATGGAGCCGGTGTTCCACTCCAAGAAGGGCGACGAGGCGGCGACACTGCTGTTCCTGCCGCTCGCGCACGTCTTCGGGCGGATGGTGGAGGTCACCGGGATCCGTCACGGGATCCGCTTCGGCCACCAGCCTCAGATGAATGCCGCCACTCTGCTGCCCGACCTGCAGGCGTTCAAGCCGACGTTCATCCTCGCGGTGCCATACATCTTCGAGAAGGTGTTCAACGCCTCCCGCCGCAAGGCCGAGAAGGAAGGCAAGGCCGGGCCGTTCGAGAAGGCGGTCGAGATCGCCGTGAAGTACGCGGACGCCGTCGAGGCCAAGGCCTGGGGCATCGGGCCCGGTCCGTCGGCGGGCCTGCGCGTGCAGCACCAGCTGTTCGACAAGCTTGTCTATTCCAAGCTCCGGGCCGCGATGGGCGGCCGCATCCGCAACGCCATCTCGGGCGGCTCCGCGATGGACCGCCGGCTCGGCCTGTTCTTCGCGGGCGCGGGAGTGCAGATCTACGAGGGCTACGGCCTCACCGAGTCGACGGCGGCAGCGACCGCCAACCCGCCCGAGCGAACCCGCTACGGCACGGTCGGCCAGCCCATCCCGGGCGTCACCGTGCACATCGCGGACGACGGAGAGATCTGGCTGCACGGCCCCAACGTCTTCCAGGGCTACCTCAACAACCCGAAGGCCACCGACGAGACCCTGCACGACGGCTGGCTGGCCACCGGCGACCTGGGTTCCCTCGACGAGGACGGCTTCCTCACGATCACCGGCCGCAAGAAGGAGATCCTGGTGACCTCCGGCGGCAAGAGCGTCTCCCCCGCTCTGCTGGAGGAGCGGGTGCGCGACCACCCTCTGGTCAACCAGTGCATCGTCGTCGGCAACGACCGCCCCTACATCGCCGCCCTGGTCACCCTCGACCAGGAGGCCGTCGAGCACTGGCTGACCATGCGCGGCAAGCCGCCGATGTCGCCGGCCCAGCTGGTGCGGGACGCCGACCTGGAGACGGAGGTGCGGCGCTCGGTCGTCGCCGCCAACACCCTCGTCTCGCAGGCCGAGTCGATCCGCACCTTCCGGATACTGGCCCAGCCGTTCACCGAGGAACACGGTCTGCTGACCCCGTCCCTGAAGCTGAAGCGGAAGGCCATCGAGAACGCCTACGCCAACGAGGTCGAGGCGCTCTACCGGGCCTGAGCCAGTCCTGACGTCCCGTCAACTGATGTTGATCCGGAAGAGTTTGTCCGATCCGTCCGGCTGGTTTCCGTTGTTGTCGCAGTTGGTGGTCGACAGCCACAGCTGGTCGGCGCCCGGGACCTTGGTCACGGTCCGCAGACGGCCGTACGTTCCCACGTAGTACGCGGTCGGTGTGCCGACGCTCTCGTTGTCCCCGTTGATCGGGATCCGCCACAGCCGCTCGCCGCGCAGGGACGCCATGTAGACGACGTTGCGGACGATCGCGATACCGCTGGGCGAGGCCTCGGAGACGTTCCAGGTGGCCTTCGGATTGGTCATCCCGGCGGTGCTGCAGGTGCCCTCGCAGATGGGCCAGCCGTAGTTGGCGCCCGGCTTGATCAGGTTGAGTTCGTCCTTGGAGCTGTTGCCGAACTCCGCTTCCCACAGGCGGCCGCCCCGGTCGAAGGCGAGACCCTGCGGGTTGCGGTGGCCGAGGCTGTAGACGTAGTTGCCGAACGGGTTGCCCGGGGCCGGCTTCCCGTCCGTCGTCATGCGCAGGATCTTGCCGTTGAGGGAGTTCTTGTCCTGCGCCAGGTCAGGCGTCTGGGCCTCGCCGGTGGACACGTAGAGGTAGCCGTCGGGGCCGAAGGCGAGGCGGCCGCCGTTGTGGTAGCGGTTCTTCTTGATGCCCTGGAGCAGGATCTTGTAGTCGCTGAGCGAGGTGCCGTCGTAGGTCATGCGGACCACGCGATTGCCCTCGGCTGCGGTGTGCATGAAGTAGACGTAGTGGTTGCTCTCCCACTTGGGGTCGACGGCGACGCCGAGGAGACCGCCCTCGCCGTTCGTGGTGACCGCATTGGGCACCGTGCCGACCTGGGTCCGCGTGCCGCTCTTCGTGACCTTCCAGACACGGAAGTCGTCCCGCTCGGTGACCAGCGCGGTCTGGCCGTCAGGCATCCAGTAGGTGCCCCAGGGGATCGTCCAGCCGGTCGACAGCGTGGAGATGGAGCTCGGTACGCCTCCGTCGGTGGCGCACGCCTTGGTCGTGAAGGTGACGGTGTTGCTCGGCTCGGAGGTGTTGCCGGCCGCGTCTCGGGCGACGACGTTCAGCGTGTACGGGCTGTTGCAGGCGAGCCCGGTGAGAGTGGTCGACGTACCGCTCGTGACCGTCTTGTAGACCGTGGTGTCGCTGCGCACGTCGTATGCGACGACTGCGCGGTCGTCGCTCGAGGCGCCCCAGGTCAGTTGGGCGCTGTTCGCGGTGACGTCGGAGGCGGAGAGCGTGCCCGGTTTCGTCGGCGGGGTGGTGTCGGAGCTGGGCTTGGTCGTGCAGTCGACGACCGGGCTGGCCGAGGAGGTGTTGCCTGCCGCGTCGCGGGCGATGACGGTGAGGTTGTAGGTGGTGTCGGGCGTGAGCCCGGTGAGCGCCTTGCTGGTCGAACTGCCCGGCGCATCACTGATCTTGTTGCCGTGCTCGTAGATGTCGTACGCCGTGACGCCCACGTTGTCGGTGGAGACGCCCCAGTTGAGGGTGAGGCCGTTCTCGCCGATGTCCGAGCAGCCGGGTTGGCCGGGACGGGTCGGGGCCTGGGTGTCGGTCGCCGTCCCGATGCTGATGCGGTCGAGGTTGGGGCCGCCGTTGGCGGTGGTCGCGGTGGCGCGGAGCTTGTGGGTGCCCGCGGCCAGCGGGACGTCGACGGTCTTGGTGGCCCAGGTGTTCCAGTCGGCGGTGGCCGGGAAGGACACGGCGGAGGCGACCACCGTGCCGTCCACGGAGAGGTCCATCGGGCGGTCGGTGGCGGTCCCGTTGGCGAATCGCAGGGCCACCGAGGCGGTGCCCGCGGAGGCCGCGCTCACCGTGAACTCCACGGACGAGCCCTTGACGTTGGTGTAGTCGACAAAGCCGGTGCCCGTGTATCCGGTGTGGTTGGTGGCCACCGTGCCCTGCGAGATGGCCGCCTCCTCGGCCTGGTAGTCGGTGGCGGCGAGTGCGGTGCCCTGGCTCAGCCCCGCGAGGGGCAGGGCGAGGGCCGCGGCGACGCCGTACGGCAGAACTCTCTTCAGCTTCATGGGTGTTCCCCTCAGCCCGTGTACGGGACGAAGACCTTGAGGGAGTTGACGGGCCTGACCCTGATCAGCCGTGTCTCTCCCGGGCGCAGGGTCGCGCTGTACGTGTCGGCGACCGTCCCCTTGTGCGAACCGGACCACAGGTCGGTGACGTCGCCGGAGCCGGCGAAGCCGACCTGCGACCAGTTCACAGTGACCGTGGAGTTGCCGGACGTACCGGTGTTGAACAGCGCCACCACGTAGTCACCGCTGTTCTCGCGTTTGCTCCAGACCTGCCTGACCCCACTGTTCACAACCCGTTTCGCGGCCACCCCGTCCTGGTCGACACCGATCAGCCGGTCATTGGTCAGCATCGCCTTGTCCACGGAGTCGAGGTGGGTGAGATCGGTGCCGAGCAGCAGCGGCGAGGCCGCCATCGCCCACAGGGTGAAGTGAGAACGGCGCTGGTCGGCGGTGAGACCGACCTGGTCGCCGTTGCCGACCTCCAGGGAGTCCAGGTCGTTCCAGCCGCCGGGTCCCGCGTACGGCTGCCAGGAGGCGGCGGTGTTGAAGCGGGCGGAGACATGGGGCCAGTCGGTGAGCGGATAGCCGCTGCCGTTGGGGCCCGGGCCGCAGTAGCACTCGACGTCTCCCTGGGTGCGCCAGCTGTTGGCGAGCCCCCGCCAGGTGGCGGCATCGGAGATCGGAAGGTTGTTGGAGAGCGCGAAATTGACGGGCCGTCCGCTCGCCCGCAGCGACTTGTCCCAGGCCCGCACGTCCGGGATGTCCTGGCTGCCCACACCGTCGATCTTCAGGTAGTCGACTCCCCAGGAGGCGAACTGCCTGGCCCAGGAGTTCACGAACTCCTGGGCGCCCGGCTTGGAGTAGTCGATGTAGTACATGTTCTTGCAGTTGTAGTTCTTCTCGGTCTTCGAGGTGTCCGCGATGTCCTTCGCGTGGTACGAGGTCCCCTCGATCGGCGTGTTCTTCGTGACGGCGTTCTTCGCGATGCCGGGCGTCACGTAGAAGCCGAACTTCAGGCCCTTGGAGTGGATGTAGTCGGCGAGGGCCTTGATGCCGTCCGGGAACTTGGCCGTGTCGACGGCCCAGCGGCCGTAGTTGTCGACGACGAAGCCGTTGGAGTCGCACTTCTGCCAGAAGTCGTCCAGGTTGACGTACACGAAGCCGTGGTCCTTCAGGCCGCTCGACACCAGCGCGTCCGCCTGCGCCTTGATCTTCGCCTCGGTCGGTGAGCGGCGCACGAAGCTCCAGCTGCTCCAGCCCATGGCGGGGCGCAGGGACTGCCCGTTGTCCGACATGGGGGTGAAGGCCGCCGGTGTGGCGTACGACGTGCCGATCCACGCCTCGTCGATCCGCAGCCGCTGGTAGCGGGTGGTGTCGGTGGAGGCGGCCCAGGTGGTGTCGATCTCCAGGCGGACGTAGCGGGCCTTGGCCGAGGTGAGGTCAATGCCCTGGATTCCGCGGCGACTTGGGAGCTGACCGGCCTTGACCGCGCTCCCCCAGGTCGTGCCGTCGTTGCTCAGGTACACCTTGTAGTCCTTGATCCGCGCCGACTGCTCGGTGTCCGAGCGGGCGTAGGCGACGGAGTCCTCGCGCTGGTTGAGCCCGAGGTACTGGACCTTCCTGGCCGAGCCGAGGTCGAAGGTGAGGCTGACCGGCAGGGTCTTGTCGTTGTCCCAGTAGGTGAGGAAGTCGCCGTCGCCAGCGGCCGTCCCGGAATGTCCGCTCGCGGAGGCGCTCGCGGTCACCTTGACGCCGGTGAGGATGCCCTGGCGGCCGGCGGTGGTGACCTTGAAGACGGTGTCGTACGGGTCCCAGTCGCCGAGGCCGGTCAGCGTCAGCACACCGCCCGACTGCGACCACGAAACCGCCTTTCCAGTACGGAGGTTGGTGACGGAGGCGATGCGGTAGCCGTTGTCGCGGATGCGCAGGGTACTCGTGCTCGGCGGGGTCAGGACGTGGACGTACTGCCGGTTCGGCTCACCCTTGGCGATGGTCGTCACGCCGTGCGCGCCGTCGTTCCAGAAGCCGGGCTTGAGGCCGCCGTACATGTAGCCGCCGCCCTCGGTGCCGTGCAGGGACTCCCAGATGGGGTCGAGGTAGGAGTCGGCGAAGGTGTTGAAGGCGGCCTGGTTGGCCGGGAACCTGCCGTTGACCTGGGCGGTCTCGGCCATCAGGGCCTTGACCGAGGAGCCCGCGTTGGTGATCAGCCGGCCGAGGGTGAGCTTCTTGTCGACGGCCGGGTCGGAGCCGTCGTACCACCACGCACCGGTCGAGGGCAGCTTGAAGTCGGCCTCGGTCAGACGGGGTTGGGCAGTGTAGATCGCCTGCGGGTAGTCGTAGGCGGGCGTCATCCCCGTCTTCTGCTCATTGCTGATCATGTCCATGATCGGCGTGTCTTCGTTGTTGTTGCTGAGCGTGTAACCCGGGCGCTTCTGGTAGATCTGCCGGTAGAGGTCGTGGCTCTCCCAGTACGCGTTGTCGTTGTCGATCCAGAAGCCGCCGAGGTCGGGGTAGCGGTCCATGACCTCGAAGAAGTTGTCGTAGCTGAACTGCCCGAAGCCGTCGCGGGTGGTCAGGTCGACGTTCTTGCCCTTGTAGGCGGAGTAGGCCGCCGAGTCGAGCCACTCGTGGCCGCCCTCGTCGTGCCACTTCGGGTCGTCGGTCATGTAGAGGATGACCTTCATGCCCTTGGCCTTGGCGGCGGTGACCAGCTCGCCGAGGAAGTCCCGCTCGGTGGAGCAGGATCCGGGGATCTTCGACGGCCAGGGGCGGGCGTAGCCGAGGCGGCTGTGGAAGGTGGCGAGGACGAGGTACTGGGTGTGCAGTTTCTTCGCCTCGTTCACCCAGTAGTCCGGTGTCCAGCCACCGCTGGTGACGTCCTTCTCCCAGGCGGTGCAGCTGGTGTGGGCGGGTGCGGTGCGCAGGCCCCAGTGCAGGAAGAGGCCGCCGACGGAGTTGCGGAGGAAGTCCTGCCGGGGGTTGTCCAGGTCGCGCGGCCGCACGGCGCTCGCGCAGTTCTCGGTGGATCCACTGCTCGACACCCGCAGCGTCACGCCGGTCAGGCAGTACCCGTCGACGTCCTGGAAGCCCATGTCGTACGGCGAGCCGGAGCCGCGCCCCGCGGTGAAGTCGGTGAAACGGATGTCGCCGGCCGCGTTGGCGATGACCGCGGGGCGGCCGTCGTCCGCCGCGAACTTGACGGAGCTGTCGGCGAATTGGACGTGGTCGGCGTTGTGCAGGTACCAGCCGTACGCCGGCCGGGTGCCGATGGCCTTCGGGTTGTAGTCGTTGGGGTCGTTGCTGGGCACGGCGGTGGACATGGTGCCGTGGCCGCCGGGCACGGTGATGTGGACGTTGTTGAAGGTGACGTCTTCGATCCGGTGGCCGGTCTCGCCCCAGAGGGTCGGACTGAAGGACGGGCTGTTGCCGGTGGCCGTGATGTTGTCGTAGGTGATGTCGCTGATCGATCCGACGCCGGGATGGTTGCCGCAGCGCTTCCGAGTGCCGATCTTCTGCATGATCGGTGAGTGGACGTTGGTCATCGTGATGTCGCGGTAGTGGACGTCCGAGATCTTCGCGCCGTCCATCGACACCATGCCGAGGCCGGACTTGTCCGCGCCCTCGATCCGGATCTTCTCGAACCGGTAGTCCGAGAAGTCACCGCAGGTCTCGGAGCCGAACATCAGGGCGTTGCAGCAACGGGCCGACAGGTGGGAGTCGTTGACGCGTACGTGGCCGTTGGGGAGCTTGGCGCCGAGGGCGTAGTCGCTCTTGAAGACGAGCGCGTCGTCGTTGGCCTTGATGTCGGCGTTCGTCACCGTGACATTCGTGGTGGAGATGATGTTCCAGCCGTCGCGGTCGCTCGCGGTGTCGATGGTCAGACGGTCCGAGGTGACGTTCTTGCAGCCGTTGACCAGCGCGGCGAAGTGACCGCCGCGGCGCAGGGTGAGTCCGTCACCGATGCGCAGTCCGTCGCAGCGCGTGAGCGAAATGATCTTGTCGGCCTCGCCGGACTTCGGGTTGCCGGTGATCAGGTTGCCCATGCCGTCGATGACGCCCTGCCCGACGAAGCCGATGTCGGTCAGCCTGTCGCCGTAGATCATCGCGTCGTGGAAGTGGCTGTGCCCGTAGTCCTGGTAGGCGTCGTACGGGTTGGCCTCGGCCTTGTCGTAGGTGTCGGCGCCGGCGCCCTGGATCGTGGCGCCCTTGTCGAGCTGGAGCGTCACATGGCTCTTCATGTGGATGGTGCTCTGGGACTTGTAGGCGCCGGCGGGGAAGCGGACGATGCCGCCGCCACCGGCCGAACTCGCCGCCGTGATGGCCTTGTTGATGGCGGGGGTGTCGTTGGCGGAGCCGTTCGCCTTGGCCCCGTAGTCACGGACGTCGTAGACGGTGGCGGTGTGCGGGGCGGGGTGCGGGGCCGCGAGCGCGGCGGGGTGGGCGAGTCCGAGGACGACGGCGATGACGAAGAACACGATCGCCGCCGCTCCTGTCCGCTGTGCGGTGGGGGGTCTCATATGACGGTTCCTCAGACGAGTTGGTATCCGCGGAGATTGGTGAGCAGCAGGTAGGTGTTCTGCAGGGACCCGGAGGTGTCGCCGAGGGAGCGGTAGATGCCCCACTTCGGGCGCACGCGGTCGGCGAGGAAGGTGTCGACGCCGGTTTTCGACGCGTCGATGACGGTGGAGCCGCCGGACTTGAGGATCCAGCGGACCGAGCCCGCGGAGCCGTTGCCGACCTTGATCTGGAAGTCGACGTCCGTCCATTTGTCGTGGAGCGGGTCCAGGTCGGTGCGGCCGACGAGGATGTCGTCGATGGCGAGCTTCAGCTCGATGGTCGACCTGCCGTTCACCCGGCGGAGGGACTGCACGACGATGGGCGAGGTGCCGTTGCCCGGCTGCTTCATCTGCATGATGTGCGTGAAGGTCGTCGTCGCCTTCAGCGAGCTCGGGATGTACATCGAGTACGTGAGCCGCCAGGTCTGGCCCTGCGTCCACTTGAGATAGCTGCTGCCGCTCGTGCGCAGGCCCGTGACCTCCTGGCGCTGGCGGTCAGTCGAGGTGTCGCGGTCGACGGTGTGCATGTTGAAGCGCCAGTTGTTGCCGGTGGCGAAGATGTGCGGATGACCGGCGGGGTGCGAGTCGGCGCGGTCGTCCTCGACCGTCTCGAAGGCGCCGAGACCGTCGCCGCTCGCGGACGGTGCCCATTTCTGCTGCCAGGAGGCGGCGTGGGCGGTGGTGGCCGGCACGCCGACCGCCGCTGTGGCCGCGCCACCGAGAGCGGCGCCCAACAGCACCCTTCTGGATGTGCTCATGACACTAATCACCTCGCAGTTGCTCGTTCATGATCAGGAAGGCGCCCAACCCGTGGAAGTCGTTGGCGGCCCGGGTGCGGGCGACGTAGTACGCGTAGTCGCCGACGTTCGTGCCGACGGAGATGTCGGCGAGGTCGGTACGGCCGTCCGGGCCGGTCGAGAGCTTGGCGAGCACGCCTTGGTAGCCCCGGCGGGCCACCTCCGCGTAGTGGGGGTCGAGGTAGTGCTGCTGAGCTCCGCGCGACAGGGCGTAGGTGAACATGCTGGAGCAGGACGTCTCGGTCCAGTTGCCGCTCCGGCCGCCCTTGTCGATCACCTGGAACCAGCGGCCGGTCGCCGGATCCTGGTACTTCTCCAGACCGGCCGCCAACTCCCGGAAGATGCCGAGGAGTTGGAGTCGGCGCGGATGGTTCGCAGGGAGCGCGTCCAGCACATTGACGATGGCCATGGAGTACCAGCCGACCGCGCGGCACCAGTGCTCGGGGGCGAGCCCGGTCTGCGGGTCGGCCCAGCTCGCGCTCTTCGACTCGTCGTAGGCGTGCCTCAGCAGACCGTTCGCCACTTGCAGATGACTGCCGTACACATACAGCTGCTTGGCCGCCTCGTCGTCGGTGTACGCGCTGTCGCCGAACTCCTTGCCGTACTCGACGAGGAACGGGTTCACCATATAGACGCCGTCCGACCAGAGCTGGTGGGCGCGGCCTGCGGAGTCCGCGTGCCAGAAGCCGCCGTCGGCGGTGCGCGGGTAGCGGGCCAGCCGGTCGAGGATCTTCTTCGCGGCCTTGCGGTAGCGGTCCTGGCCGGTCTCGTGGTGCAGGATCACGAGCAGGCGGCCGGCCTGCATGCTGTCCAGGCTGTTGAAGGACTGGTCGATGGAGCCGTCCCTCTTCACGAACCGGTCGACGTAGTTCTTGATGTACGTCAGGTAGCGGGCGTCATGGGTGCGCCTGTAGGTGAGGTACTGGCCGTAGAGGTAGAGGCCGACCGGGTAGGACCAGCCGCCGATGGTGCTCGGGGTGTAGCGGGCCATGGTGGAGTCGACGACGGCCACGGACCAGTCGGGGGCGGCGGCCCGCAGGTGTGCGGACACGGGAGCGGCGGGCGGAGCCGGTGTCGCCGCCGGCAGGGTGACGAGGCCGGCGGTGACGAGGGCGAGGGTCGTCAGTGCCGTCCGCAGACGTCTGGGGCTCATGTTCCTCCCTTTCGGTAGGCGTACGCGAGGTCGCCGCGCGGCCCCTGCACGAGATCGCGTACGAGGTGATGATCGGGGGCGTGCCGGCAGGCGGGGTCGGTGCGGCCGGCGTCGCCGGTGAGGGCGTGGGCCTGGCAGCGGCAGCCGCCGTGGTCGCTGGTGCGCAGGGCGCAGCCGCGGCAGGGCTCGGGCATCCAGGAATCGCCGCGGTAGGCGTTGAAGGCCTTCGACTCCCGCCAGATCCAGGCCAGTCGGTGCTCGCGCACGTTCGGCGGGTCGAGGTCCGGCAGGGCGGCCGCCGCCGGGCAGGGCAGGACCGTGCCGTCCGGGGCGACGGTGAGTGAGACCGCACCCCAGCCGCCCATGCAGGGTTTCGCGGTGGCGTCCACCCAGTCCGCGGCCACCCACACCAACTCCACTGCGCCATCGAGGAGTTCGCGCCAGCGGGAGACCGACGCGCGGGCCTGCTCGACCTGTTCACGGGTGGGCAGCAGGGTCGCCCGGTTGCGCAGGGCCCAGCCGTGGAACTGCGTGTGGGCGAGTTCGATGCGGTCGGCGCCCCACGCAAGACCGAGGGCGATCAGGTCGTCGAGGGCGTCGAGATTGGCGCGGTGGAGCACGATGTTGAGGCCGAAGGCGAGCCCGGAGGCGCGGATCAGCCGGGCGGCGCGCTCCTTGGCCGCGAACGAGCGGGCGCCGGCAATGCGCTCGGAGGCCCGCGGGTCGGCGTGCTGCACCGAGAGCTGGACGCTGCGCAGCCCGGCCTCGGCGAGCTCCGCCGTGCGCCGCTCGCTCAGGCCCACCCCGCTGGTGACCAGCTGGGTGTAGAGGCCCGCGGTGTCGGCGGCCGCGACGATACGGGGCAGATCGCGTCGGAGCAGGGGTTCGCCGCCGGAGAGGTGTGTCTGCACGACGCCGAGGTCGGCGGCCTGGCGGAACACGTCGGACCACTGCCCGGCGTCCAGCTCCCTTGACCGACCGATCAGTTCGACAGGGTTGGAGCAGTACCCGCAGCGCAGCGGACAGCCGTGGGTGAGTTCGGCGAGCAGCGCCCAGGGGGCGTCCACGGTCATGCGAGCCAGCCCTCCTTTCGCAACGTGTCGAGGAAGTCGGGGACGTCGTCGGCGACGGGCGCGCCGGGGTGCCGTTCGCCGAGCTCGGCGACGATGTCGTCCACCGCGCGTGTGCCGTCGCAGAGGCGGAGGACAGGGCCCGCGCTGCCGCGCAGCACCACCACCCGCTCGGGGAGCAGCAGCAGATCGGTGTCCCGCACGCGGTCGTGGCGCAGGACCACACCGCGGGAGAGTTCCGGACGCCAGGTCATGGGCCGCCTCCGTCCACCGCGTCCAGCAGCGACCACAGCACCTCGCACTTGAACTCGAGGGCGGCCAGCGCGCGTTGCTGCTGCTCGCGGGTGCGGGCGAGATCCAGGACGAGGGCGAGGGCCTCGGCTCCGTCGCGGCCGCCCTGGTCGATGCGGGTGCGGAAGTAGGCGAGGCCGTCCGGGTCGATCCAGGGGTAATGGCGCTCGAAGGCGGCGATGCGGGTGCGCATGAGGTCGGGTGCGGACAGCTCCGTCAGCGAGGCGGCGATCGCGTCCAGAGTCGGTTGCAGGCGGCAGAAGTTGACGTATCCGTCGACCGCGAACCGGACGCCGGACAGCACCCGGGAGCCGTCCCACAGTTCGTCTCGGTGCAGGCCGGCCGCCTCGCCGAGCCGCAGCCAACGTTCGATCCCGCCCTCCCGCTCGGCCGTGCCGTCGTGGTCCTGGATGCGACGCAGCCAGGATCTGCGCAGCTCGGGCCGGTCCAGCTTGGCGAGGATCAGGGCGTCCTTGACGGGGATGTGGCGCTGATAGTGGAAGCGGTTGGCGATCCAGCGGCGCAACTCGGCCTGGCTCAGTTCACCGCGGTGCATCCGCACGTTGAAGGGGTGGCGGTCGTGGTAGCGCTCCGCCGCGACGGCGCGCAGCCGCTCGGTGAACTCGGCGGTTCCCCAGGCGGTGGCGCCGTCGATGGGGGCACCTCCCACGCCCTTAAGGCAGTGGGGGAGGACGGTTGTCGTGGTCACGGTGCGGTCGCCGTACGAGGGGTCAGCGGTCGCCGAGGGCGTACGCGGTCACTTCGAGAGCGGTCTCGACCACCTCATAGCCAGGCCTTTGCCAGGCGTTTTCATCCGATGTCTCCCGCTCTTCCGGGAGGGCCCGTTCCGTACGGAGGGCGGGAGGGAGCGTGTCGTTCATGTGGCAGTACCTGCTTTCCTGAGGGGTGGGGGGTTGAGGGGGCCCAGACAGGTGCGAGGTGTTCACATGCATGCACCGAGTTCATGAACTCGTTCGGTGGCGCGATCCAGAGTTGCGGGAGGAAGGCCCGGCGTCAATGGTCCGGACCGAAGACGTCGGATGCATTTCCGGACAATCCTCGGATCCCTCAACTGACTCATCGGTCAGTTCGCGCGGATTCTCCCGTCAGGAATGCATTACCGCCCGTGATCGTTGACGATGGGAGTAACACCTGACGACAACCGTAAGGATCAAGAGCTCGTGAGCAGCAAGGTCCCCCCGATCATCCTCAACAACGGCGTCGAGATGCCCCAGCTGGGCTTCGGCGTCTGGCAGGTGCCGGACGACGAGGCGGAGCGGGCCGTCGCCACCGCGTTGGAGGCCGGGTACCGCAGCATCGACACAGCGGCGATCTACGGCAACGAAGAGGGCACCGGCAAGGCGATCGCCGCCTCCGGCGTCCCCCGCGAGGACATCTTCCTCACCACCAAGCTCTGGAACAGCGACCAGGGCTACGACTCCACGCTGCGCGCCTTCGACGCGTCGCTGGCCAAGCTCGGCGTGGAGTACGTCGACCTGTACCTGATCCACTGGCCGACCCCGGCCCGGGACAAGTACGTCGACACGTACAAGGCGTTCGAGAAGCTGCACGCCGACGGCCGTATCCGGGCGATCGGCGTCTCCAACTTCGAGCCCGACCACCTCCAGCGGCTGATCGCCGAGACGTCGGTCATCCCTGCGGTCGACCAGATCGAGCTGCACCCGCACCTGCAGCAGCACACAGCCCGCGAGTACCACGCGGAGCAGGGCATCGCCACCGAGGCCTGGTCACCGCTCGGCTCCGGCAAGGGCCTCCTGGAGGTCCCGGCGATCGTCGCCATCGCCCAGAAGCACGGCCGCACCCCGGCCCAGGTCGTGCTGCGCTGGCATCTGCAGCTCGGCAACATCGTGATCCCCAAGTCCGTGACTCCGTCCCGGATCAAGGAGAACATCGAGGTCTTCGACTTCAGCCTGGACACCGAGGACCTCGCCGCGATCAGCGCGCTCAACGAGGACCGGCGCCTCGGGCCGGACCCGTCGACGTTCAACATGGCCTGACGGCCGCCTCGGTACACGGGTCGGCCCCCGCCGTTCGGCGGGGGCCGACCCGTGTACCGGAGCCGGCGCGCCGGACAACTCCCGTACGGGACCCGTCAGTTGCCGCGCACATCCGCGTAGACGACCTCGAACTCCTCCAGTCCGATCACGGTCACATGCGCCTTGGCCGCACCCTCGTGCCGGGCAGACGCCTGGGGCCCGCGGGACGCGGCGAGGGAGCCGCGGTCGGTGAACGTGGTGCCGACCAGGCCGCGTCCGCGCTCCCGGTCGATGAGCAGCACCGCCCTGGCCAGCCCGGACAGGGCGTCGAGCCTGGGCACCACCGACGCGCGGAAGGTCTCGGCGAGCAGATCCGCGTCCATGGGATCGAACTCCAGCCTCGTGATCCGCAGTCCGCCGCCCGCCTCCGGCTGCCGTATCTGATGGAAGACAGCCGCCTCGTAGTTCTCGACCGCGGTCGTCGCCGCGAACGGCTCCAGCAGCGCGCCGCGCCGTTCACGCATGACCTCGTCGCTGTTGCGCCGGGCGTCCTCGGACTCCCACCAGCTCGCCGCCAGCAGCTTGCCGAGCTCCCGGTCCACGAAGATGCCGGCACCGCGATAGCCAGGACGCTCCTCCAGCAGCTCCCGCCCCTGCGAGTTCAAGGCCCTAATGGCCGTGTCGACCTTCGCGGGATCCCCGGTCGCATACACCGTGCGAACGAACATGACGTCTCGCCTCCCAGAAGTCGGGCGCATATCTGGATATTCCGCCTCTCCAGTCTTCCCCTCCGGGCAAACCGCTGCAATCAGGGCCGGATACGGCGTCGTGGCACGGAAGTCCGGACCAAGGGGTTGACGAGGACACGCAAAGAGGGCCACCTTGTACGGCACCCGAGTAAGGAAACTTTCCTAACAGAAGGGTCCCCCACAGTGCGCATACGAACACTGACCCTCGCCGCGGCCTCCGGGGCCGCGCTGCTCGCCGCCGGAGTGCTCCCCGCAAACGCCTCCGGTACGGCAGGACCGGCGTCCACCCAGGAGGGCTCGGTCAGCGCGGCCGACCTGCTCGCCAAGGTGACGTCGTGTCAGCAGATCTCCCACGGCAAGTACAAGACGGACGACGAGACGTCGGCCACGATCCCCGTCTGCGGCAAGAACGGCGCGGTCTTCTGGAAGGCCGACATGGACATCGACTGCGACGGACAGCGCACCTCGAAGTGCAACGAGAACACCGACCCCTGGTACCAGGACGACACGGCGTTCCACCAGTCCAACGGCAAGCCGCTCAAGGCCGATTCACTGCCGTACGTGGTCGTGCCCAGCTCCAGCAGCATCTGGAACTACTCCAGCGCCGGCATCAAGGGCGGCGGCGTGGTCGCCGTGATCTACAACAACAAGGTCGAGTACGCCGTCGTCGGCGACACCGGTCCCACGAAGATCATCGGCGAGGCGTCATACGCCACCGCCCACGCCCTCGGCATCGATTCCAACCCCGAGACGGGCGGCACCGACTCCGGAGTGACCTACATCCTCTTCAAGAACTCGCAGGTGTCCCCCATCGAGAGCCACAGCGCGGCGGTCTCGCTGGGGGATCAGCTGGCGAAGAAGTTCCTGCAGAACAACTGAGGCCACGGGGCACGCAAGCTTCAAGGCAGTCCGACTGACCTTCTGGGCAGGTCAGTCGGACTGCCCCTCACATGGCATGGGCAGCCGTGTGCACCGTGTGCGCCGCCAGTACGAACACGTCCGGGCGGTGATGCACGCTCGCCTTGTCGTCGGGGTCGAGGAGCTGGTCGAGGGTGGCGCGGTCGGTGGCGTCGAGGTGGTCGCCGAGACCGTCACGGAGGCGGGAGAGGGAGGCGGCGACATAGGCGCGGGCGCGGTCCTTGGCCGGGGCGGGCAGGTCGAGCAGGAAGGTGCGGGTGCCGGTGGGCCTGAGGCCCGCGGCCGCCATCAGGGCCGGCCAGTCCTCGGTCTCGGCGACCGCGCCGGGCAGGCTCGACCGCATCTCGGCGAACCACTCCTCCTCCAGCACGTCGAGGCGGGCCTGCAGACCGGGGCGGCCGATCCCGATGTCGCGCGGCAGGAACCGCGCGGGCAGACCGCCCTCCATGAGAGCGAGTGTGCCGCCGGGCGCGAGCCGCGCGGCGAAGGCGGCCAGGGCGGCCCGCTGGTCGCCGATGTGGTGCAGGCTGCGGCTGGCCCACAGCAGATCGGCCGGATAGTCCAACTCGTCCAGCACGCCGGGCAGTTCACCGGTGAGCGTACCGAAGCGATCACCGACCCCCAGCCGGTCGGCCCGGGCCCGGGCCCGCTCCAGGAGCGGCGCCGAGCCGTCGACCGCCACGACCCGGGCCCCTGGGAAGGCCTCGGCGAGCAGACAGGAGACGACACCGGGTCCGCTGCCCGCGTCGACGATCAGCCCCGGTTCGGTCTGTTTGTCGGTCAGCCAGGTCATGGCCCGCTCGTAGAGGGATGTGAACAGCTCCGCCTGCGATTCCAGCAGCGGGGCCATATCGGCCCAGTCGATGTCGGTGTGGTCGTGGTGGCCGTGGTCGTGCGTGCCGTGGTCGTGATCGCCGTGCTGGTGGTGTCCGTGCGCCATGGGGGTCAGCCTCTCTCCGGGTGCCGCCCAGAGTGCGCCGACGCACCGCAAGAGGGCCAGCGCTGTTGCCGTCATGGCAAAAAGCAGCGGCAAAAATCAGGTGCGTGCGGCCGACCGTGTCACCCACGATGGCCCGATGGACGACGAACTGGTGGAGAGCTTCCTCACGGACGGGTTCGTGAAGATCGAGGGGGCGTTTCCGCCGCGGGTCGCCGAGGACTGCGCGCGGCTGTTGTGGAAGGAGACGGGGTACGACCCCGAGGACCCCGCAACCTGGAAGGACCCGGTGGTGTGGGTGGGCGGCATGGCCCAGGGACCGTTCGCCGCAGCCGTCAACTCCCCTGCCCTGCATGAGGCGTTCGACCTGCTGGTGGGCGAGGGCCGCTGGATGCCGCGCTACTCCCTGGGCAGCTTCCCGCTGCGGTTCCCGCACGAGGAGGAGCCGGACGACGCGGGCTGGCACATCGAGGGGAGTTATCTGCCCGATGGCGTCGAGTCCCGCTGGCACCACACCAATCTGCGCTCACGCGATCGCGCCCTGCTGATGCTGTTCCTCTTCTCCGAGGTCACCGAGCAGGACGCGCCCACCCGCATCCGGGTCGGCTCACACCTCGACATACCTCCCGTCCTTGATCCGTACGGCGAGGAGGGCGTCTCCATGCTGAAGGTCGCCCCGCAGATCGTCGAGGCTTCCGCGCACCGCCCCCTCGCCTACGCCACCGGGCGTCCCGGCGACGTCTACCTCTGCCACCCCTTCCTGGTCCACGCGGCCCAGCCGCACCACGGCACCCGGCCCCGCTTCATGGCGCAGCCGCCGCTGATGCCGGCCGTTCCGTATGAGCTGGAGCGGCCGGACGGCGACTACTCGGCGGTGGAGTATGCGATCCGCCGGGGGCTGGCCCGGGAGGGCTGACCCGGCGGATCGCGGCAGCGCTATGTCACATTCCACTGTCTACTGTCTACCGTCTGGTGGCATGTGACATAGCACTGGCCACTCGCTCAGCTCTACAACGGCGGGTAAGCATTCTGCATCAGCTGCTGGAACTGCGCCGAGAACCAGTGCCCCGACAACGGAGCGTTCGGCAGCGCGCCCGACATGCTGTTGCCGTTGCGGGGGTTGCCCGTATACGTCGGGTCGCACATGCGGTCGAAGCCCTTGCTTTCGTCGTTCGGGATGGCGGAGCTGGAGCCGTCGGACTCGCCCGGCGGCTTCATCCACACATACGCATCGATCCCGGTCGCCGGGTTCGCCTGCGGACGCTCACCGAGGCCGGCCCCGGACTGGTTGCACCAGTTGCCGACGTGGATACGGCGGTCGTAGCGCCCGCCGTCGATGTACGCGTCCACACTGGTCGTCGGACCGGGGCCCGCCGGCCGGGCGGTGCCGCCCCACCCGTTCCTGGACGTGTCGATCAGCATGCCGATGCCGGAGTTGAAACCGACGGAGACCAGCTCGTTGCGGAAGGCCTGCGCGTACGACAGCTCGTCGACGTACCGGTTCCAGTCCACCCACTTGGACTGGCGCACCGAGGTGCCGTTCACCGTGTCGTTGATGGTGAAGTTGTTCTCCTTCAGGGCGCTGTAGTTCGCCGTGTTGGTGATGAAGCCCTGTACGTCGTCGACGGTCGCGCCCTCACTGGTCGCCGCCTGCTTGAGCACGTTGGCGGAGGGCGCGAAGTTGTCGTCCCAGCCGAGCCAGCCATGGTGGCCTGCATCGATGTAGTTGTAGACGTTGGGGATCGCACCGAGCTTGGCCAGTGCGTAGCCGACGCCCTTCACGTAGTTGCCGTTGGCGAGCATGGTGTCGCAGGCCGGCGTGGCGGTGGAGCGGCTGCCGGTGTTGGTGACCAGGTTGGGCAGCGAGTCGAGCTCGACGGTGGTCACGATCCGCAGTGAGCTGTACTTGCTGTCCGCGAGGATCGCGGCGATCGGGTCGATGAACTGCGTCTTGTACTTGTCGATCTCCGTCGGACCGAGTTCGCCGTTGGAGGCGAGGGCCGAGCAGTCGCGTCCGGGAAGGTCGTAGATGACCAGCTGGATGACTTCCTCGCCGCTGCCCTTCTGCTGCAGGGCCGCGTCGAGGTGCGCGCGCAGACCCATGCCGCCGCCCACGCCGTTGATGGCGGCGATGCGGTCGAGCCAGACGCCGGTGGGCTGGTTGGAGACGCGGCTGCCGCCCGGCTCTGCGGCGGCATGCGCGGACCACTCGGGGTTCACGTACACCTTGGCGCCGGCGTACGGGTTGTCGACTCGACCGCTCGGGTCGGTACCACCGCCCCCGCCGCCTCCCCCGCTGCCGTCATCGACGTTGCAGGTCACGCCGTCGAGCGTGAACGTGGCCGGAATCGCGTTGGTGCCACTGTAGGAGCCCTGGAACCCGAAGCTGACCGAACCGCCGGTTGCCAGCGAGCCGTTGTAGGTCTCGTTGGCGGCGGTGACGGCCGTCCCGCTCTGGGTGAGCTTGGTGTTCCAGTAGTTGGTGACCTTCTGGTTGCCTGCGTACGACCACTTCACCGCCCAACTGCTCTTGGTGGCGCTGTTGTTGGTGACCGTGACGGCGGCGGTGAAGCCGGTGCCCCAGTCGTTCTGCACCTTGTAGTCGACGGTGCAGGGGACGGCGGCCGCGGAGACGCCGCCGGGGACGACGGCCGTCGCTGTCCCGGCGGTCCCGGCGACCAGCGCCAGGGCGGCGAGTATCGCTGTTCTGGTACGACTCATGAGTGCGGGTTTCCTTCTCCGATGCGGGAATTACGGGGATACGGGACTTACGGGGATACGGGACTTACGGGTTGATGGCGCGCAGGTGATCGCGCAGCCCGGTGCCGTACGACGTGGGGGTTCCGTCGTAGTTGGAGATCAGGGAGGGACCGGAGGAGCAGTCCCAGGTGTTCCAGGTCCAGCCGAGGTAGGACAGGCCCCGGTCGTCGAACCACTTCATGACCTGGTCGACGAAGGAGTGCGAGCAGGTGTTCTCGCCGATCTCCCCGGCCAGCAGCGGCACTTGGGCCGCGACGGGGGCGAGGGTGGAGTTCCAGCAGCTCTCGTTCGCGCAGGTGTTGAAGTTGTAGACGTGGTAGGCGGCGACGAGATTGCCCGTCGGGTCGGTGGGCTTGTACGTCAGCCACTGGCCGAGGTCGTTCGAGTACGCCAGACCGCCGGCCATGACGACGTTCTTGGCGCCGGTGCCGCGCACGGCGTCGACGAGGTCCTGCATCCCGGCGACCTGGTAGCCGATGCCGGGGCAGGTGCCTCCGTCCTTCCAGCACTGCCAGGCCTGGGTGGTGGTGGAGGTCGCCCGGTCCGGATACGGCTCGTTGAACAGGTCGAACACGACCGCCGGGTCGGCCTTGAAGGTGCTGGCCACCGACGACCAGAACGACGGTGTGTACTGCATGTCGGGCATCGGCTTCTGGCAGGTGGCGTGCACGTCGGAGCAGCCCGCCGAGTTGCCGGTGTACTGGCCGTAGGTCCAGTGCAGGTCGAGGATCGGCGTCATGCCGTGCGCCTCCGCCTTGGCCACCACGTCCTTGACGGCGGCCGTGTAGTTGGCGCCCGCGTACTCGGGCTTGATGTTGGAAAGCCCCAGCCAGCACTCCTCGTTGAGCGGGATGCGGACGGCGTTCGCCTTCCAGTCGGCGATCGCCTTGATTGCGGCGTCGTCGACCGGGCCGTCCCAGATGCCGCGACCCTGCACGCACATGAACTCGCCGCCGGAACGGTTGACGCCGAGCAGTCGGCGGTTCCTGCCGTCGGCGTCCACGAGCTTGTTCCCGGAGACATGCAGGGCGGGTGCGGTGCTACTGGCAGGCGGCTCGGTCGGTGTCGGGGACGGGTCCGAATCGACGTTGCAGGTCGTCCCGTTGAGCTTGAACGACGTCGGTACGGCATTGGTCCCCGACCGGGAGGCGAGGAACCCGGCACTGACGCTCGCGCCGGTGGCCAGCGAGCCGTTGTAGCTCTCGTTGGCCGCGGTCACCGTCGTACCGGACTGGGACCACTTGGCGTTCCAGCCCTGGCTGACCTTCTGGCCGTTCGCGAAGTCGAAGCTGACGCTCCAACTGCTCACGGCCGCCGTGTTGTTGGTGATCCTCACGGCGCCCTGGAAGCCGGTGTCCCACTGGCTGGTGACGGAGTACTCCACCGAGCAGGCGGGGGTGGCTCCCTGTGCCGTGACGACCGGTGCGACCGCCGTGCCCACCAGGGCCACGGCTGCGGCAACAAGTAAAAGACCTGAACGCGGGGGGTGTCGCATGAGCGACTCCTTGCAGTTCGGGCGCGCCGTGACGGACGCGTCGACTGATGGAATCGCTCCCACTGGTGTCCATGAAGCTAGCGCCAAGTGACGGCAAAGGACAGGGGAGTCACAGACTTTCCTGACTTTCCCTCAGCTAAAACGCATCGAATCTTTTCGACTCTTCAAGCACCTTGACCGCCCTCACCCTCGTCCCCACTATGGGAGCGCTCCCACTGGTTCAAGGCTTGTTGCTCCTCCCCTCCCCCACTCTTTTCCGAGCCGCAAGGAGGAACCAGCACATGCAGCCCAGAAGGAGACGCAGAACCACACGGCGGTTGTGGACCGCCATGGTGGCCGCCCTCGCTCTTCCGCTCACCATGCTCGGTACCGGTACAACTCCCGCTCATGCTGCGGCACTTCAGTGCAGCGTCGACTACAAGACGAACGACTGGGGCTCCGGCTTCACCGCGGACCTGACCCTCACCAACCGCGGCACGGACGCCATCGACGGCTGGACCCTGACGTACGCCTACTCGGGCAACCAGAAGCTGAGCAACGGGTGGAACGGCACCTGGTCCCAGTCGGGCCAGTCGGTCACCGTGAAGGACGCCGGGTACAACGCGAAGATCGCCGCAGGCGCCGCGGTCTCCACCGGCGCGCAGTTCACCTACAGCGGCACCAACACCGCCCCCACGAGCTTCGCGATCAACGGCACCACCTGCGCCGGCGCGCACCAGCCGCCGGTCACCGTGCTGACCAGTCCCACCGCGGGCGCGCTCTACACGCAGGGCGACGCGGTGCCGCTCGCGGCGACCGCGGCAGCGGCCGACAACGCGACGATCAGCAAGGTCGAGTTCTACGACGACACGACCCTGCTGGGCACGGACACCAGCGCGCCCTACACGCTCTCGGCCTCTGGACTGTCCGTGGGCAGTCATTCACTGGTGGCGAAGGCCTACGACAGCCTGGGCGCGTCCGCGGAGTCGACGCCTGTCGGCATCACGGTCGCCTCGGGTCCCGCCGTGGTGGCCTCGCCGACCCAACTGGGCGTCCAGCAGGGCAAGACGGGCACGTACGACGTGAAGCTGTCGACGCAGCCGAGCGCCAATGTGACCGTGACGACGGCCCGTGCGAGCGGCGCCTCTGGCCTGTCGGTCACCGGCGGCGCGACGCTCACCTTCACGCCCTCCAACTGGAGCACCGCGCAGAAGGTGACCATCACCGCCGACGCCTCCGGCACCGGTTCGGCGTCGTTCGAGTCGACGGCGACGGGCCACACCAAGGCCACGGTCACGGTGACGGAGCTGGCGGCCTCGAAGGCGTACGACGCCCGCTTCCTGGACCTCTACGGGAAGATCACCAATCCGGCGAACGGCTACTTCTCACCCGAGGGCATCCCCTACCACTCGGTCGAGACGCTGATCGTCGAGGCTCCGGACCAGGGACACGAGACCACCTCGGAGGCCTACAGCTATCTGCTCTGGCTGCAGGCGATGTACGGCAAGGTCACCGGTGACTGGTCCAAGTTCAACGGCGCCTGGGCTCTCATGGAGAAGTACATGATCCCCACCCACGCCGACCAGCCGACCGGCTCCTTCTACAACGCCTCGAAGCCGGCGACGTACGCACCCGAGCTGGACACCCCGAACGAGTACCCGGCGAAGCTCGACACGTCGGTCTCGGTCGGCTCCGATCCGATCGCGGGCGAGCTGAAGAGCGCGTACGGCACGGACGACGTGTACGGCATGCACTGGCTGCAGGACGTCGACAACGTCTACGGGTACGGCAACGAGCCGGGCAAGTGCGAGGCAGGCCCGACGGCCACCGGCCCGTCGTACATCAACACCTTCCAGCGCGGCGCGCAGGAGTCGGTGTGGGAGACGGTGCCGCAGCCGACCTGCGACGCCTTCAAGTACGGCGGCACGAACGGGTACCTGGACCTGTTCACGGGTGACTCGTCGTACGCCAAGCAGTGGAAGTACACCGACGCCCCGGACGCCGACGCGCGTGCGGTGCAGGCCGCGTACTGGGCCGATGTCTGGGCCAAGGGACAGGGCAAGGGCAGCGATGTGTCGGCCACCGTCGGCAAGGCGGCGAAGATGGGCGACTATCTGCGCTACGCCATGTACGACAAGTACTTCAAGAAGATCGGCAACTGCGTCGGGCCGTCCACCTGCGCGGCCGGCACCGGCAAGGACGCCTCGTCCTATCTGCTGTCCTGGTACTACGCATGGGGCGGCGCGACCGACACCAGCGCGGGCTGGGCCTGGCGGATCGGATCCAGTCATGTGCACGGCGGCTACCAGAACCCGCTCGCCGCGTACGCACTGAGCTCCTACGCGGACCTGAAGCCCAAGTCCTCGACGGGGGCCTCCGACTGGGGTACCTCGCTCACCCGGCAGCTGGAGTTCTACCGCTGGCTGCAGTCCGACGAGGGCGCCATCGCGGGCGGCGCGACCAACAGCTGGGCGGGCCGGTACGCGACGCCGCCGTCCGGTACGTCGACCTTCTACGGCATGTACTACGACCAGCAGCCCGTCTACCACGACCCGCCGTCCAACCAGTGGTTCGGCTTCCAGGCGTGGTCGATGGAGCGGGTCGCCGAGTACTACCAGCAGACGGGGAACGCGCAGGCCAAGGCGGTCCTCGACAAGTGGGTCAAGTGGGCGCTGTCCAAGACCACGATCAACCCGGACGGCACCTACCGGATTCCGGCGACGCTTCAGTGGTCGGGGCAGCCCGACACCTGGAACGCGTCAAGTCCCGGCTCCAACAGCGGACTTCACGTCACCGTCGCCGACTACACCAATGATGTCGGTGTGGCGGCCGCGTACGCCAAGGTCCTGACGTACTACGCCGCCAAGTCCGGGGACGTCACCGCGAAGTCGACGGCGAAGGCGCTGCTGGACGGCATGTGGAGCAACTACCAGGACGGCCTGGGCATCGCCGTGCCGGAGACCCGTACCGACTACAGCCGGTTCGCCGACAGCGTGTACGTGCCCAGCGGCTGGAGCGGCAAGATGCCGAACGGCGACGCGATCAACTCGTCGTCGACGTTCTCCTCGCTGCGGTCGTTCTACAAGAACGACCCTGCCTGGTCGAAGATCCAGGCGTATCTGGCGGGTGGGGCGGCGCCGTCGTTCACGTATCACCGGTTCTGGGCCCAGGCGGACATCGCCCTGGCCATGGGTTCGTACGCGGAGCTTCTCGAATAGTCCCCGCGAAGCGCTCCGCGGGTTGGGCCGTGTTTGGGCTGCGGGTCGGTTGTGGCTGGTCGCGCCCGCGCGGCGGAGCCGCACATCGATGCAGTCCCGCGCCCCTGAAGGGGGCGCTACCCACCGCCCGGTTCCGTGGAACCGCTTGAAGGCTCTGCGTACGTGGCCCCGGCACCTGACGTCGGGGCCATCGCCGGGCGGCCCCCACCCGCACTGGGGGTCGCCCGGCGCTCGCGTGACATTCAGAAAGCGCTTGCCCCTCCCCTCCCCTCCTGGAACCCCACATCCCGGAAAGGACCCCCGTGCGAAGAACCCGCATCCTCACGGCTGTCCTCGCGCTCGCCGCCGGTCTGCTGGCGGGCACGCCGCCTGCACTTGCGGCCGACGGTGGCGCGAAGGTGGAGCTCGCCGCAGATACCTACACCTGGAAGAACGCCCGGATCGACGGCGGCGGTTTCGTTCCCGGCATCGTCTTCAACCGCAGCGAGAAGAACCTGGCCTTCGCACGCACCGACATCGGCGGGGCCTACCGCTGGCAGGAGTCGACCAAGACCTGGACGCCGCTGCTGGACTCGGTCGGCTGGGACGAGTGGGGGCACACCGGGGTGGTCAGCCTGGCCTCCGACTCCGTCGATCCGAACAAGGTGTACGCGGCCGTAGGGACGTACACCAACAGCTGGGACCCGACGAACGGCGCCGTGCTGCGGTCCTCCGACCGCGGTGCCAGCTGGCAGAAGGCGGATCTCCCGTTCAAGCTCGGCGGCAACATGCCCGGCCGGGGCATGGGCGAGCGGCTCGCGATCGACCCGAACAAGGACAGCGTGCTGTATCTGGGGGCGCCCAGCGGCAAGGGGTTGTGGCGGTCGACGGACTCCGGCGCGACCTGGTCGCAGGTGGGCAATTTCCCCAACGTCGGCAACTACGTGCAGGATCCGAGCGACACCAGCGGGTACGCCTCCGACAACCAGGGAATCGTCTGGGTCACCTTCGACGAGTCGACCGGTACCTCCGGCACGGCGACGAGGACCATCTACGTCGGTGTCGCCGACAAGGACAACGCGGTGTACCGCTCGACGGACGCGGGCGCCACCTGGACCCGGCTGGCCGGGCAGCCGACGGGATATCTGGCGCACAAGGGCGTGCTCGATGCGAAGAACGGCTGTCTGTATCTCGCCTACAGCGACAAGGGCGGCCCCTACGACGGCGGCAAGGGCCGGCTGTGGCGGTACGCGACCGCGAGCGGCACCTGGACCGACATCAGCCCGGTCGCCGAGGCCGACACGTACTACGGCTTCAGCGGACTGACTGTCGACCGGCAGCATCCCGGCACGGTCATGACGACCGCCTACAGCTCCTGGTGGCCGGACACCCAGATCTTCCGCTCCACCGACAGCGGCGGCACCTGGACGAAGGCGTGGGACTACACGTCGTACCCCACCCGTTCGAACCGCTACACGATGGACGTCTCGTCGTCCCCCTGGCTGACCTTCAACGCGAACCCCTCACCCCCCGAACAGGCCCCGAAACTGGGCTGGATGACGGAGTCGCTGGAGATCGACCCGTTCAACTCGGACCGCATGATGTACGGGACGGGGGCGACGCTCTACGGCACCGAGGACCTCACCAAGTGGGACAGCGGGGGCCGGTTCACCGTGAAGCCCATGGTGCAGGGGCTTGAGGAGACGGCGGTCAACGACCTCGCCTCTCCCCCGTCGGGCGGCGCCCAGCTGTTCAGCGCCCTCGGTGACATCGGCGGCTTCCGGCACACGGACCTGACCAAGGTCCCCTCCATGATGTTCACCTCGCCGGCCTTCACCACGACGACCAGCCTCGACTTCGCGGAGGCCAACCCGAACACGGTCGTGCGGGTCGGCAACCTCGACTCCGGTCCGCACATCGCGTTCTCGACGGACAACGGGGCCAACTGGTTTGCCGGGACGGACCCTTCGGGCGTCTCGGGCGGCGGAACGGCGGCAGCGGCCTCGGACGGCAGCCGGTTCGTCTGGAGCCCGGCCGGCACCGGCGTGCAGTACACGACCGGCTTCGGCTCGTCCTGGGCGGCGTCGAGCGGCATCCCCTCCGGCGCGACCGTCGAGTCCGACCGGGTCGACCCGAAGACCTTCTACGGCTTCAAGTCCGGGAAGTTCTACGTGAGTTCGGACGGTGGCACAACCTTCAGCGCGTCCTCGGCCACCGGCCTCCCCAGCGGCGACAGCGTGCGTTTCAAGGCGCTGCCCGGCGTGAAGGGTGACATCTGGCTCGCGGGTGGCGCCTCCGACGGAGCGTACGGACTGTGGCACTCCACGGACGGCGGGGCGAGCTTCACCAAGCTGTCCGGCGTCGAGCAGGCCGACACCATCGGCTTCGGCAAGGCGGCGACGGGGGCCTCGTACCAGACCCTCTACACCAGCGCGAAGATCGGCGGCGTCCGCGGCATCTTCCGCTCGACCGACAAGGGCGCGACCTGGACCCGCATCAACGACGACGCCCACCAGTGGGGCTGGACCGGCGGGGCGATCACCGGTGACCCGCGTGTCTACGGACGGGTGTACGTCTCGACGAACGGCCGGGGTGTCATGTACGGCGACACCTCCGACACGAGCGGAGGCGGCGACAACGGCGGTGGCGGCACGGACCCGACGCCGACCGGTGACTGCACGGTGACGTACAAGATCACCAACCAGTGGGCGGGCGGCTTCCAGGCCGACGTCCAGCTCACCAATACGGGTGCGAGTGCCTGGAGCGGCTGGTCACTCGGCTGGACCTTCGCGGACGGCCAGAAGATCACCCAGCTGTGGAACGCCGACCACACCCAGTCGGGCGCGGCGGTGACGGCGAAGAACGTGAGCTGGAACGGCACGGTGGCGGCCAATTCGTCCGTGGGCTTCGGGTTCACGGGCAGCTGGTCGGGCGCGAACACGAAACCGACCTCGTTCAAGTTGGGCGACCAGACCTGCACGGTCGCCTGACTGGGCCGAACGGTCGCCCGGAGTGATCCTCGAGTTGCGGAGCGCAGAGGGCCACCTGAATCTGATTGAACCTGATCAAGGAAGGTCCGGTCCCACATGCTCGTCGAAAGGACAGTGATGTCGCAGCGCACACGCAAATCGACCCGCTCCCGCGTCGCGGCGGTCCTCGCCGCTCCCGTAATCGCCCTGACCCTCATGGCGCCGAGCGCCTCCGCGGCTCCGGCGCCAGCCAAGTGCGAAGGAACAATCCACATCTCCCTCCTGGGCCACCAGACATGCGTCTCGTCCAAGGGCGACAACGGCGACCACCATGACGGGCTCTCGGGCCTTCTGGGCGTCGTGACCGGCCTCCTGGGCGGCCTGTTGGGTGGCGTCCTGGGTGGCTGAAGCCGGCCCGGTGAGATGAGGCGGTCGCCCGCGATCGGTGTGGGCGACCGCCTCCGCGTCACGGGGTGCGGACCGTCGGTCTCGGCGGGGTCGCCATCCCGTCGCCGATGAAGAAGCTCGGGTGCGGCGGCTGGTTGTACGCGGTGTTCTGCCACGCAAGAGCTGTGCGGTACTGCATGTCGTGCAGCAGGGTCGTGATCCTCGTACTCGTTTCGTACGGCGTGGAGTAGATGCGCAGGGCCGTGTTGTCGGTCGTCGGCCAGACGGCCTCCTCACGCCAGTCGCCGAGGATGTCGCCCGACAGGGACGGCGTCGCCTTGGTGCTGTTGTTGGAGTGGACGCCGGAGCCGGTCAGCAGGCGGGTGTCGGACGAGGTGCCGTACTTGTCGATGTGGGTGTCGTCGAGGAGCTCTCGGACCGTGTCTCCGTCCCACCAGGACAGGAAGTTGATACTTGAGGGCTTGCGGCTCGCGACCACGGTGCCGTTCGGGTTCCGTACGCCGTCCGCGTGGGAGGACCACGATTCGGCGCCCGCGCTTCCGGCCCAGATGTCCCCCGAGGCGCCCCGGCCGTTGTCGCCGTCGGCGGGCGTGGACCAGATGATCTGACCCGTCTTGGCGTCCGCCATCCAGGACGCGGGCTTGGAGCCGTCCTCGTCGACCTTGAACTCCTCCAGGCCCGGGCGGGACGGGTCCAGGTCACCCACATGCATCGCGTCACCGTGGCCGTTCCGGGTGGTCCACAGGCCGCTGCCGTCGTCGTCGACGGCCATCGAGCCGTGCACGATCTCGTCCTTGCCGTCGCCGTCGACGTCGGCCACCGACAGCTGGTGGTTGCCCTGACCGTCGTACCCCTTGCCGGAGTTGGTCGAGGAGTTGGTGTCGAAGGTCCAGCGGCGGGTGAAGGCGCCGCCCCGCCAGTCCCAGGCGGCGATCACCGTGCGGGTGCAGTAGCCGCGGGCCATGACGAGCGACGGGCGGGAGCCGTCCAGGAACGCCGTGCCCGCGAGGAAGCGGTCCACCCGGTTGCCGTACGAGTCGCCCCACGAGG
Source organism: Streptomyces sp. TLI_185 (assembly GCF_003814765.1). Taxonomy (NCBI): domain Bacteria; kingdom Bacillati; phylum Actinomycetota; class Actinomycetes; order Kitasatosporales; family Streptomycetaceae; genus Streptomyces; species Streptomyces sp. TLI_185. The sequence continues at coordinate 8,363,036 of NZ_RKRB01000001.1, read as the reverse complement.
ACACGGTGCCGCGGGCCGGGACGTAGTCGACGGTCTGCATCGCCTTGCCCGTCTGGCCGTTGAACATGGTCAGGTATTCGGGCCCGGAGAGCACGTACCCGCTGGAGTTGCGGTAGCCGGCGGAGGAGCTGCCGATGACGGTGCCCGTCCCGTCGACCGTGCCGTCCGCCGTCTTCGTCGCGACCTCGGCCTTGCCGTCGCCGTCGTAGTCGTACACCTGGAACTGCGTGTAGTGCGCGCCGGAGCGGATGTTGCGGCCCAGGTCGATGCGCCACAGACGGGTGCCGTCGAGCTTGATGCCGTCGATGAACGTGTCACCCGTGTAGCCGGACTGGGAGTTGTCTGGCGTTGGTGGGCTGCCATTTGAGGACGAAGTCGAGTTGACCGTCGCCGTCCAGGTCGCCGACGGAGGCGTCGTTCGCCGTGTAGGTGTACGTGACCCCGTCGGGGGTGGTGCCGCCTGCCGGTGGGGTGATCGGCACGTCCTTGTAGCCCGTGCGGAACTGGATCGCGTGCACCGAGTCGGCCTGCTCGGCGCCGTTCACGATCGCGCGGACCGTGTAGTCGGCCTGGGCGGGGGCGCCGGCGTGGAAGAAGTTCGTGGAGCCGGTGATCGGGGCCGCGTTGACCTTCGTGCCGGCGCGGTAGACGTTGAAGGAGACGTCGTTCGGGTCGGTGCCCAGCCAGCGCCAGCTGACCAGGTTGGTGTCACCGCCGCGAGGAGGACACGGCGTCTGCGGTGCCTGTGCGGGTGCTGCACGTGACGAACCTCCAGATGAGGACGGACGGGTTCTGTCCCCTCAGTCGCCGCCGCTTTCCGCCAAGTTGCCGTATTTTTCCGCCAGTTGGGCCACCGTACGGGCGATGCGCTCACGTAGTTCGGGCGGCTGAAGCACCTCGATGTCCGTGCCCAGACGCAGGAACTCGCCGTGGGCGTGCTCGACGGACTCGATGGGGACCGTGGCCAGGGTCCAGCCGTCGGCGTCCGTGCGGCTGTCGACCGCCCTCGGCAGCCGCACGCCCGGCGCCAGCCGGACCAGTGCCTCGCCGCGGTACAGCCGGTCGTGGAAGTCGCGCTGGTACGCCGCCCAGTAGGCGGCCAGGTCGAAGTCGTCCGGGCGGGCGAACTCCTCGTCGGAGGTGGCGAGTCGGAGGATCCGGTCGACGCGGAAGGTGCGGGGGCCGGGGCCCGCGACGACGTACCAGCGGCCGGCCTTCAGCACCAGCCCGTACGGCTCCAGGCGGCGCTCCACGTCGGTGGGGTCGGCCCAGCGGCGGTACAGGACGTTCAGGACGCGGCTGTTCCACACCGCGTCGGCCACCGCCGGCAGATACGGCGCCTCCTCGGCGTCCGCGTACCAGCCGGGGGCGTCGAGGTGGAAGCGGCCGCTGATCCGGTCGGCGTGCGCGCGCAGCTCCGGCGGCAGGGCGGCGCGGACCTTGAGCTGGGCGGCGGCGAGCACCGAGCCGAGGCCCAGCTCCGCGGCCGGGCCGGGCGCGCCGGCGAGGAAGAGGGCCTCGGCCTCGTCGGCGGTGAGGCCGGTCAGACGGGTGCGGTAGCCGTCGAGCAGCCGGTAGCCGCCGGCGTGGCCCGCGTCGCCGTACAGCGGGACGCCCGCCGCGCCCAGCGCCTCGACGTCCCGGTAGACCGTGCGGACCGAGACCTCCAGCTCCTCGGCGAGCTGGGCGGCGGTCATCCGGCCCCGGGTCTGGAGCAGGAGAAGGATCGAGACGAGTCGGCCGGCCTTCACTGACACAGGATGTCAGTGAAGTCGGCCTAACGTCCTGTCCATGGCCTTCACGGAGAAATTCCTGACCGTGCCGCCGCCCGTCGAGGTGGCTGGACGGCTGATCAAGCGCTACCACGTCACGGCCGACCCGACGGGCATCGCAGCCGACGTGGAGAAGGCGGCGTACGCGATCCTGCCGGAGCTGCTGCCGGAGCCGGACGGCACTGCGCCGGCGACGTTCGTCGTCGTTCACCGGGGAAACGACGACGGCGCGTACATCAACGCCTACAGCTGGGTGTGGGACAACGTCCTGCACTACGCGAACGCGGCGGCGGGCCAGCCGGTGCTCGGCTGCCCGGACAGCGACCCCACCCACTTCATCAGGCCCGAACTCCCCTGGATCGGCTGCGTCTTCGAGCTGCCGCCGATCCAGCACGAACGGGACGCCTGGGTACGGCACATGCTCGCACCCGAAGTGCCAGACCTGGACGCCTACTTGACCGACTCCCTGCCCGCAGGAACCACAGGAACCACAGGAGACCGCTCATGAGCAGCCCGCACGACTTCGACTTCTTCCACGGCGAGTGGCAGGTCGCGAACCGCCGCCGCACCGACTTCCTCGACCCGGACAGCGACTGGGTGGAGTTTCCGGGCACCAACTGGTGCCGCCCGCTGTTCGACGGTGCCGCGAACATCGACGAGATCGACATGCCGTACCTCGGCGCGAAGGGGCTGACCCTGCGCCTGTTCGACGTGGAGCGCGAGGAGTGGTCGCTGAACTGGTCCTCCAACCGCAGCGGCAAGCTCTTCCCGCCCGTGATCGGGCGTTTCGAAGGCGATCGCGGCGAGTTCTACGGCGACGACACACTCCCCCACTCTCGGCTTCGCTCGAGCGGGGGCACCCCCATCGGCAAGGACGTGCGGGTGCGGTTCGTGTGGGCGGACGTGTCGCCTGTCTCCGCCCGCTGGGAGCAGGCGTTCTCCGTCGACGAGGGCCGGACGTGGGTGACCAACTGGACCATGGACTTCAGTCGGCCGCCGGCTTCCTGAAGGCCCGGAGGCTGAAGTCCGGGTCGGCGCGCGGTCGTTCCTGGTCGGGCAGCGCCTGGAGGCGTGCGACGAACCGTTCGGTGAGCGGGTCGCCGGGCGGCAGCTGGGTGAACCAGCCGCGCCGCAGATCGGCGGCCGTGCGGCGGGGGCTGCGGCCCTGACCGAGGCCCGGGAATCGGGCCTGCCCCGCCGGGTGCAGGCGGTGCGCGGCGGCGTACGACTCCACGAGCGGGGCGGCGTCCGGGGCCGGGCGCCGCGGGCGCGGGGCGAGGACCGCGTCGATGTCGCTGCCGACGTCGTGGGCGGCGGCCTTGTCGACGGTGGTGACGTACACGCCGCCGGGCTTCAGGACGCGGGCGCACTCGGCGACGACGGCGCGCACGTCCTCGGGTTCGTCGAGGAGGTGCAGCAGCCAGACGCTGGTGACGGCGTCGAACGTCCTGTCGCGGAACGGCAGTCGGCGGCTGTCGGCCAGCAGGACGGAGCCGGGCAGGCGTCCGGCGGCCACGCGGGCCATGCCGTATGTCAGGTCGGCGCCCGTCACCCGGGTGGCGGGCCGCGCGGCCGCGAGGCGCCGGGTGACGATCCCGGTGCCGCAGCCCACGTCGAGGAGCCGGCCGGCGGCTGCCGGGATCAGGCCGAGTACGGCGTCGGCGGCGGCCGCGGCCCTCGGCTCACCGCCGCGGGTGGCGTCGTACGCGTCGGCTTCCTTGTCGTAGTCGAGCACGCGGGTCAGTGTGCCCCGTGTGCCGGTGCGAGTTCCTCGACCCTTTGCGCGAGGCCGAAGTCGAGCTCGGTGACCTTGCCGCCCGCGCTGTGCGTGTTCACCGACAGGGAGACGGTGTTGTAGCCGAGGGTGAGGTCGGAGTGGTGGTCGAGCTCGTCCTGGACCTGGGCGATGTGGATGACCATCGCGGTGGCCGCGAAGTGCGTGCCGAGCCGGTAGGAGCGGGTGAGCCGGTCGTCCTCGACCGACCAGCCCGGCAGCTCGGCCAGTCGGTCCTCGATCTCCTTCAGCGACAGGGGTTCGACGGGCATGGGCTCGCTCCTTTCTCGGCACCGGGTGCTTCTTCAGCGTGCCACAGCCACTGACTGCGGTCCTGGTCAGAAGGGTCCCCCGGGGGCAGGCCGGGGACACCTCCGGGCGGAGAGGAACGGCTGCCCCGGGCGCCTCAGAGCCACTGGTGCAGGAACTCCGCCGCCAGGTCGTCCGCGATCGCGGCGATCCTGGCCCTGCCCTCGACCTGCTCGACCCACTCGTGCGGCAGGCGGACGTCTCCGTGCACCGCACCGACGAGGTTGCCGCAGATGGACCCGGTGGAGTCGCTGTCGCCGGAGTGGTTGACGGAGAGCAGCAGGGCGGCCCTGACGTCGGGCTCGGCGAGGGCGCAGTAGACGCCGATGGCGAGGGCCTGCTCGGCGACCCAGCCGGCGCCGAGGTTCTCGACGTTTCCGGCCGTCGGCGGTCCCTGCGCGGCCAGGTCGAGGGCCTTTTCCAGGGCGGCCGTCGTCTCCTCGTGGCCGGGATGACGTGCCAGCAGTCGGAGCGTGCGCACTACCGCGCCCTCCAACGAGTCCCCCTTGACGACATACGCCACGGTCGCGGCCAGCGCGCCGGCCGCGTAGTACCCGGTCGGGTGGCCGTGGGTGATCTGGGCGCCGCGGGCGGCCATGTCGAAGGCCCCCTCAGCGGAGTTGATCAGGCCGAAGGGGGCCGAGCGCATCACGGTGCCGCAGCCCTTGGAGTCGGGGTTGACCTGGCCGGGCTTGCCGTCGAGCGCGAGCCACGGGTCGGGGGTGTAGGCCTGGGCGACCCCGGAGAGGCAGGCGTTGCCGGGCGCACGGCGGGCGTACAGCCAGGGCTCGTCGATCAGACCGCCCGTGGGGGCGCCCTGCTCCGGGCCCGGCCTGGACTGGGTCTTCAGCCAGCGCTCGTACGCCTCGCGCAGCATCTGTGCCCAGGCGCCGCTGATCCCCCTGATCCGCTCCCGGGCGTGCGCGTGGATCAGGGCCTCGACGGTGAACAGCGTCATCTGCGTGTCGTCGCTGATCAGGCCCATCGCGCCCTGCGCACCGGGCACGAACCCGGTCACCCCGCGTTCGCCATGGACCGTGCGGATGCGGTCCAGGGACAGGAACTCGATCGGATAGCCCAGCGCGTCCCCGACCGCCCCGCCCAGCAGACACCCCCGCACTCTGGCCCGGTACACCGCCGCCGCCTCCAAGGTCGGGTTCTTCTGCGGCCAGCTCATGATCTGCGCTCCTCGACTACGGTCGTACGTATGACCATTGTCGCGACGGGAACCAGCGCCTCGGCCACCGCCCCCACCGACAAGGGCGTCGGCCCCCTCCTACGGTCCTGGCGGGAGCGCCGCCGGATCAGTCAGCTGGAGCTGGCGCTGCGGGCCGACTCCTCGGCGCGGCACATCAGCTTCATCGAGACGGGCCGTTCGCGGCCGAGCGAGGAGATGGTGCTCAGGCTCGCCGAGCATCTCGACGTCCCGGTGCGGGAGCGCAACTCCCTGTTGCTGGCGGCCGGTTACGCCCCGCACTACCCGGAGACCCCGCTCGACTCGCCCGCGCTGGACGCCCTGCGCCAGGGCATGGAACGCCTCATCCAGTGCTACGAGCCCTACCCGGCGCTCGTGGTCGACTCGGTGTACGACGTGGTCGCGGCCAACCGGGGCATGATGATGTTCCTGGACGGCGTCGCGGAGTCGCTGCTCGAACCCCCGCTGAACGCCATGCGGTTGACGCTGCACCCCGAGGGTCTCGCGCCGCGGATCCGTAACCTCCCGGAGTGGCGCGGGCATCTGCTCGCCCAGATGGAACGGGAGATCGCCCTGCACCGCTCCGCGCCGCTGCGGGCGCTGTACGAGGAGGTGGCGGCCTACCCGGTGCCCGATCCGGAGCACAGCCACGACCACGAACCTGCGGAACCCGTCCCCTACTTCGCGCTCCCGATGCAGATCGAGCACGAGGGCCGGACGCTGTCCTTCGTCTCCTCCATCTCCACCTTCAACACCCCCATGGACGTGACGGTCGCCGAGCTGGCCATCGAGACGCTCCTTCCGGCCGACCCGGCGACGGTCAAGTACCTCCAGTCGCTGATGCCCTGACGGGTGTCCTCCGGACGGCCCGCGTGGCGAGCGCCTCACCACCGAACCGTCGAGACTGTCACCGGAACATGGCACACTGCTGCGCGGTTACTTCGGCGCGTAGGGGAGGCGTGGCGTGAGTGAGCGGCGTCCCGCGCCCACCGTGGGCCAAGTGGTGCTCGGAAGGCGCCTGCAGGAGCTGCGGGAGGCGGCCCGGCTCAAGCGCGAGGAGGCCGCACGCGTCCTGCGGGTGGCCCCCGCGACCGTACGGCGGATGGAGATGGCCGAGGTCGCCCTGAAGATCCCGTACGTCCAGGTGCTGCTGGAGACGTACGGCGTGCCGGACGACGAGGCGGCCGCGTTCGTCGCCCTGGCCGAGGAGGCCAACCGGCCGGGGTGGTGGCAGCGGTTCCACGACGTGCTGCCGGACTGGTTCAGCCTGTATGTGAGCCTCGAGGGCGCCGCCGGCATCATCCGCTCCTACGAGCCGCACTTCGTTCCCGGGCTGCTGCAGACCGAGGCCTACGCACGTGCGGTGATGGAGGCGGGCACGGTCGGGCAGACCGGTCCGGAGACCATCGACCGGCATGTGTCGCTGCGGATGGCCCGGCAGCGGCTGTTGGAGCGCCCGGACCCGCCGCACCTGTGGGTGATCATGGATGAAACGGTTTTGCGGCGCCCGGTGAGCCTCCGCGGCGAGGTGATGCGCGAGCAGCTGGACAAGCTGCTGGAGTTCGCCGAGCGGGACCGGGTCACGCTGCAGATCGCGGAGTTCAAGGACGGCCCGCACCCGGGGACATACGCACCCTTCACCCTGTTCCGCTTCGGCGAGCCCGAGCTGCCGGACATGGTCTTCACCGAGTATCTGACCGGCGCCCTGTACCTCGACTCGCGCAAGGAGGTCTCCGCGCATCTGGAGGTCCTCGACCACATGACGGCGCGCGCCGCGTCGGCCCAGCGCACCAAGAAGATCCTGCGGGAGCACCGCGAGGACTGCTGAGTCACGCACCGCACCTGTCCGACTGGAGGAGAAGACGCCGCATGACCGGATCCGACGCCGCACCACAGATCGACACCAGTCGGCCGCACCCTGCCCGTGTGTACGACTGGTGGCTGGGCGGCAAGGACAACTACCCGGTGGACGAGGAGCTGGCCCGGAAGATCCTCGCCCTGGACAGCAGCGCGGTGCGTGGGGCGCGGGCCAACCGGAGGTTCATGCGCCGGGCCGTCCGCGCCGTCGCCGAGGCCGGGATCCGCCAGTTCCTGGACATCGGCACGGGCATCCCCACCGAACCCAATCTGCACCAGGTGGCGCAGGACGTGGCGCCGGAGTCCAGGGTCGTGTACGCCGACAACGACCCGATCGTGCTGCGGCACGCCCAGGCGTTGTTGCGCGGCTCCGAGGAGGGCCGCACCGACTATGTGCACGCGGACGTGCGGGACATCGACACCTTGCTGCAGCAGGCCGCCGAGTCGCTGGACTTCTCACGGCCGGTCGCGCTGTCGCTGGTCGCGCTCACCCACTACCTGGGCGGGGAGGCCGACGGCGACGACGTCCACGGCCTGCTGCAGAAGTACGTCGCGGCACTCGCCCCGGGCAGCTACCTGATCCTGTCGCAGGTCACCCCCGACCTGAACCCGGAGGCCATCGCGAAGGCCGCCGCTGCCTTCCAGGCCGGTGGCACCCCCTTCTATCCGCGCTCGATCACCGAGTTCCAGCGGTTCTTCGAGGGGCTGGAGCTGCTGGGGCCGGGCGTGATCCCGGTGACCGGGTGGCGGCCGGAGGCGGAGGACGTGGCGGCACAGGCGGAGGGCGTCGTGCCTGTGTACGCGGGGGTGGCCGTCAAGAGGTGACGTCGAGTGGTGTGTGACATAGCACTGCCCGGTGGTATGTCACATAGCACTGTCCCGTGGTACGCGACATAGCACGGCCCGTGCTGCATGACATAGCACTGTCCCGTGGTACGCGACATAGCACGGCCCGTGCTGCATGACATAGCACCACCGGTGGTATGTGACATGGCACAGCCGGTGGTATGTCACATACCACCGGCCGCCTCCCCCCAGCACCCGTACGGGTGCCATGAACAGGTGCGTTCCCCCGCCCGCCCCTAGCGTCGAAGCACAGGGCGAGCAAGGGAGCGACGCACGTGGCCGACACGCGAATACCGCCCGCCGAGCCGGGAGCGGCCCTGCTCCGCGCAGGACGGTGCTTCCGCCCCGGAGCCACCGCCCCCGACCGGCTCAGCATCGCGCTCACCGGCGGACGCCAGGCCGACGCCTTCCATCAGACGGACTACCCGTCGGTGGACCCCGACCGGCCCGAGTACGAACCCCGGGGCTGCCCGCGCGGCGCCGCCTTCAAGGGCGGCCTGGTGCAGGCGAGTTGGGACGACGCCGTGGAGATCGTCGCCGCCGCGCACGTCCACACCATCAGGACGTACGGCCCCGACCGCATCGCCGGCTCCTCCCCCATCCCCGCGATGTCGATCGTGTCGCACGCGACGGGCGCCCGCTTCCACTCGCTCATCGGCGCCCCGGTGCTGCAGGGGGCTGCAGGGCTGCAGCCTCGACTACCAGGGCGCCGGTGCGGGCGGCGACGGGCCGTTCGGCCGGGACCCGGGACGCAGGCGGCTGCCGGTGTCGGTGTCGGTGGAGAACTTCCACGCCCTGCGCGGACGCCGGACCACGGATGAGACCAAGGAGACCTGATGCCCTCGGACGCCGTGCTGTACCAGGCGGCAGCGCTCTGCCTGACCTATCCCGACGACGACTTCCGCGCCCGGCTGCCGCTGCTGCGCGAAGCGGCCCCGCAGCTGCGGGAGTTCACCGACCACGCGGCCGTCACGCCGCCCTGTGAACTGGCCGCCCACTACGTCCAGGTCTTCGACTTCAAGAACCGGCACAGCCTCTATCTGAGCTGGTGGCGGGACGGGGACACCCGGCGGCGCGGCATGTCGCTGGTCCGCTTCAAGGACGTCTACCGCGCCGCCGGCCTGGAGTTCACCGGCGAGGAGCTGCCCGACTTCCTGCCCGCCGTTCTGGAGTTCGCGGCCCGTACCGGGAACACGGACATCCTCACGGAGCACCACGAGGCCCTGGGGCAGCTCCGGGCCGGGCTCACCGCCTTCGGTACCCCGTACGCGTCCGTCCTGGATGCCGTATGCGCCACACTGCCGATCCCCCACCCGGAGGTTCGCTCATGACCACGCTCCTGTGGGGCGTCCTGCCGTACGTCGCCTTCGCCCTGCTCGTCGCCGGCCTGATCTGGCGCTACCGCTACGACAAGTACGGCTGGACCACGCGTTCGTCGCAGGTGCACGACTCGAAGCTGCTGAACATCGCCTCCCCGGCCTTCCACTACGGCATCCTCTTCGTACTCGCCGGCCACCTCGTGGGCCTGTTCGTCCCGAAGTCGTGGACCGACCCGATCGGCGTCGGCGAGCACACGTACCACGTGTTCTCGCTCTACGGCGGGACAGCGGCCGGCGCGCTAGCCGTCGCCGGGGCCCTGCTGCTCGTCCACCGCCGACGCACGCACGCCCCGATCTTCCGGGCGACGACCGTGAACGACAAACTCATGTACGTCGTCCTGCTCGCCGCCATCGCGATGGGCATGGCCGCCAAGCTCACCCACAGCACCGGCGACGGATACAACTACCACGCCTCCATTGCCCTTTGGGCCCGCAGCCTGTTCACGCTCCAGCCGAAGACCTACCTGATGGAGGGCGTGCCGGTGCTGTACCGGGTCCACGCGACGATCGGCATGGCTCTGATCGCCCTGGTTCCGTACACCCGCCTGGTCCACATGTTCAGCGCGCCGGTGCAGTACCTGTTCCGGCCGTATGTGGTGTACCGGAGCCGCGACCCCAGGCAGCTGGGGTCGCGGCCGGAGCGGCGTGGCTGGGAGAGGACGGGCGTCTGACGGTTATGCCGCGCCGCCCTTCGTGTCGCGGTCCTCGTCGACGATCTCGGCGTCGACCACGCCCTCCTCGTCCTGCGGTGCGGCGCCCTGCTCGGTGCCGCTGCCGGAGCCGCCCTGGTCGGCCTGGGCGTACATGGCCTGCCCCATCTTCTGGCTGACGGTGGCGAGCTTCTCGACGCCGGTGCGCAGCTCGTTGGTGTCCGCGTTCCGTTCCAGCAGGCCCTTGAGCTCCGTGGCGGCCGTCTCCACCTCCGACCTGGTGTCGGCGGGGATCCGGTCCTCGTTGTCCCGGATGAACTTCTCCGTCTGGTAGACGAGTTGTTCGGCCTGGTTGCGGGTCTCGGCGGCCTCCCGGCGCTTGCGGTCCTCCTCGGCGTACTGCTCGGCCTCCCGCATCATCCGGTCGATGTCGTCCTTGGGGAGCGCCGAGCCGCCGGTCACCGTCATCTTCTGTTCGCGGCCGGTGGCGAGGTCCTTGGCCGACACATGCATGATGCCGTTGGCGTCGATGTCGAAGGCGACCTCGATCTGCGGGACGCCGCGCGGGGCCGGGGGCAGACCCGTGAGGTCGAAGACGCCGAGCTTCTTGTTGTAGGCGGCGATCTCGCGCTCGCCCTGGTAGACCTGGATGCCCACCGAGGGCTGGTTGTCGGTGGCCGTCGTGAAGATCTCCGAACGCCGGGTCGGGATGGTCGTGTTGCGCTCGATCAGCTTGGTCATGATGCCGCCCTTGGTCTCGATGCCGAGGGACAGCGGGGTGACGTCGAGGAGCAGCACGTCCTTGACGTCGCCGCGGATGACGCCCGCCTGGAGGGCCGCGCCGACGGCCACGACCTCGTCGGGGTTGACGCCCTTGTGCGGGTCCTTGCCGGTGAGTTCCTTGACGAGGTCGGTGACCGCGGGCATCCGGGTCGAGCCGCCGACGAGGATGACGTGGTCGACGGCGGACAGTTTGATGCCGGCGTCCTTGACCGCCTGGTGGAAGGGGGCCTTGCAGCGGTCGAGCAGGTCGGCGGTGAGCTCCTGGAACTGGGCGCGGGTCATCTTCTCGTCGAGGTGCAGCGGCCCCTCGGCGGAGGCGGTGATGTAGGGGAGGTTGATCGTCGTCTCGGACGAGCTGGACAGTTCGATCTTGGCCTTCTCGGCGCCCTCGCGCAGTCGCTGCACGGCCATCTTGTCGTTGCCGAGGTCGATGCCGTACTGCCCCTTGAACTTCTTGACGAGGTGCTCGACGATCCGCTGGTCCCAGTCGTCGCCGCCGAGGTGGGTGTCGCCGTTGGTCGCCTTGACCTCGATGACGCCGTCGCCGATCTCCAGCAGCGACACGTCGAAGGTGCCGCCGCCGAGGTCGAAGACCAGCACGGTCTGCTCCTCGCCGCGGTCGAGGCCGTAGGCGAGGGCTGCGGCCGTCGGCTCGTTGATGATCCGCAGGACCTTGAGGCCCGCGATCTCCCCGGCTTCCTTGGTCGCCTGCCGCTGGGAGTCGTCGAAGTACGCCGGTACGGTGATCACCGCGTCCGTCACATCCTCGCCGAGGTAGGACTCCGCGTCCCGCTTCAGCTTCTGCAGCACCCGCGCGGACAGTTCCTGCGCCCGGTAGCGGGTGCCGTCCACGGAGCCCTGCTCGGGAAAACGCCAGCTCGTGTCGCCCATGTGCCGCTTCACGGAGCGGGCGGTCCGCTCCACGTTGGTCACGGCCTGCCGTTTGGCGACCTCCCCGACGAGCACCTCGCCGTTCTTGGCGAAGGCCACGACCGAGGGTGTGGTCCTGGCCCCCTCCGCATTCGCGACGACGGTGGGTTCGCCGCCCTCCAGCACGGCCACCACCGAGTTCGTGGTCCCCAGATCGATCCCGACCGCACGTGCCATCTCCGTCCCCTTCCGCCAGGGCACTCCTCACACACCAGCACAAAACTTGAGTGTGCTGTTGTCAATGCCGCGTACTCCGGGTACCCGGAAACGACGTACCCGGAAACGACGGTGCCGCGCCCCCTGTCTCGGGGAGCGCGGCACCGGACGACGTCAAGGACGCACGGGGGCGTCAGGCAAGCTTCGCCGACAGGGTGATCGTCGTGCCGGTGAGGGCCTGGCTGACCGGGCAGTTCTTCTTGGCGTCCTCGGCGGCGGCGACGAAGGCGTCGTTGTCGATGCCGGGGACCGTGCCCTCGACGGTCAGGTGGATGCCCGTGATGCCCTCGCCCGGCTGGAAGTTCACGTCGGCCGAGGTGATGAGCTTGGTGGGCGGGGTGCCGGCGCCGGCCAGGGCGTGCGACAGCGCCATGGAGAAGCAGCTGGAGTGGGCGGCGGCGATCAGCTCCTCGGGGCTGGTCCTGCCGTTCGCGTCCTGGGAGCGCGAGGCCCAGGTGACCGGCTGCTCGGCGATGGCACCGGAGGAGTCGAAGGAGACGACACCGTTGCCCTCGAGCAGGTTGCCTTCCCAGACGGTGTGTGCGGAGCGCGTGGTTGCCACGATGAATCCCTTCGAATTCTGCCTGTTCCTGTAGGACACCATCCGATCACATTCCGGCTCACTGCACCCGGAACACCGGGCCACGCGCGGAGAACGGCAGGCGCGCCCCCTGAGGGATCAGATACGCGTGGTCGCGCCGCACCCGCAGCACGTCGCACCAGCCGTCCGTAATGACGAGGACGGGCGCGCCGGGCGGGAAGTCGTCCGCGCGGTGCAGGAGGTCGATCCCGGGCTGCAGGACCGTACCGCCGCGGCCGTGGACCCGTACCCGGTCGGCGATCTCGGTGACCGGCACGTAGCCGGCGTCGTGCGGGGCCGCGTCGCAGAAGACGACGCGAGCGGCCGGCACCTCGCGGGCCTCGGCGTAGGAGGCGATGGCTCCGAGGGCCTTGCCGAGCAGGGTGCGGTCCATGGAGCCGGAGGTGTCGAGGACCACTCCGAAGGTGCAGCGGGCTGTCTCCTCAGGCGGGAAGTAGCGGCCCGCACGGGGGATGTCGGGGATGGAGGACTGACGGCGGGAGGGGCGGGCGTACGACCGCACGGGCTGTGGGCTGGGTACGAACTCGTCGAACCAGCGGGCGAGTCGGGCGTCCCAGGGCAGGGGCGGGTGGCTGAGCGCGCGGATCTCCTCGACCAGGCCGCCGGGGAGGAAGCCGCGCTCCTGCTGCTGGTGCAGGTCCAGGCCCTGGCTCAGGCCACGGCGGTAGAACTCGTCGAGGTCGACGTAGTCGCGCGGGCTGCCGAGCGGACCGCCGAGGATGTCGCCGACGCCCTTGCCGCGCAGCGTGGCCAGGCGCCGCATCCGGCGCAGGTCGCCGGCGATGCGGTCGTAGACCTCCTCGGCGGACAGGTCCTTCAGCTCCGGGTCGTACAGCAGCCCTTCGGGCATCGTGCCGACCTGCATCTCGCAGAGCCAGCCGTTGATGACGTAGTCGCAGGCGATGTTGAACAGGTACGGGTCGCGGGTGCCGCAGCGGTCGCCGTGGCGCAGGGCGGCGTGCAGCATCTCGTGGGCGAGGATGAACCGCCATTCCTCGTCGTCGAACCGGCGCAGCGGGTTGATGTAGATCTCGGCTGCCTCCGGGTTCACCGCGGCCACGGAGATGCCGTGCGCGCGGGCGAGTTCGGCGTCGGCGACGAGGGTGATGCCGGCCGCGATGCCGCCGAGCAGCGGGTAGGAGGAGATGAACCAGCTCAGGGCCTTCTCCCAGGGGCGTGGCGGGACCACTTCCCCGTCGAGGGAGTCGCGGCGGCCGCCCGCCATGTCCATCGCCGCCGACACGGTCCGGGTCAGGGCGGTGGCGAAGGCCAGCTGGTGGTCCGGGGGTTGGGACCAGCCCACCCACGGCAGGAGCTGCTGGTCGGGCTCGTGGCCCGCGGTGCCGCAGTGCTCGTACGCGGGCGGGAGACCGTCCCGCCGCCAGCGCGCGGCGAGCTGCTCCTCGTCGCCGTCGGGGTAGGAGGCGGGGAGCGCCTCGGGGGTCTCGCCGATGGTGAAGTTCAGCAGGAATCGGTTGACGACGACGCAGCGTGCGGCGAGGTCGAACCGGTCGGGCCGGGTGCGCTCGCCCTTGGCCGCCGGGACGTGTCCGAAGCCCAGGTGCAGGACGGCGTGCGCGAGCGCCCAGGCCCAGGCGGCCGGTTCGGCGAGCCGGCTGGGGTGGACGTGCAGGTCGGCGTCGGAGTCGACGACCACGAGCCCGTCGCGGGGCGCGAACCTGCACTCCTCCTGGCGGCAGACGTCGAAGTTCACGGCCGCGAGCGCCGGGTTGGCCTTCACCAGCCGCAGCCCCTCGGCGAACGCCTCGGCCGCCGGGTCCCGCTTCTTCTGTCCCTTGCCCCGGGTACGGCTGCTCATCGCCGCGCTTCCACCAGCCGCGGCATGTCACGCGCCGCCTCGATGAGGAACCAGGAGGGCAGGACGGGGTTGCCGTCGGCGTCGGAGGCGATGACGGTCTGCGCGACCTCGACGGAGATCTCGGCGAGCTGCACGAGCAGCGACTTGGCGCGGTACGCGGTCTGCCGGCCGTTCGCCGACATGTGCTCCTTGCTGGCCGGCAGCTCCTTGATCAGGCGGCCGCGGAAGGAGTCGGCGAGGTAGTAGAGCAGGTCGCGGTCCTCCGGCCGGCCCGGCCAGCGGGCGTCGCCCTTGATGACGGCCTCGATGCCGAACTGGCTGCGCACGATCTTGACGTAGCCGCAGAACGCCGTCGCGTGCCTCGGCGTGAGCGTGCCGTGTGCGAGGACCTTCAGCGTCTCCTCGTCGAGGCCCTGACCGAAGGAGTGCAGCGCGTCGGAGAGCATGTGCCAGGAGCGGGGTGTGGAGAAGGGCTCCTCGGTCTTCGGCGGCTTGGACCACAGGTGGTCGGGCCGGTCGGTGAGGTGGTCGAGGATCCAGGGGTGGATGCCGTTGTCCGCGGCCCAGGTCAGCCAGTCCTTGGCGGACGCCTCCAGATGGACGTGGGTGAGGCGGTTGACGAGGGCGGAGGCGATGGGGCGGGCGAGCGCGTTGTCCGTGGCGCGGTTGCCGGCACCGATGACGATCGAGCCCTTCGGCAGCTCGTAGTTGCCGATCCGGCGGTCGAGGATCAGGGAGTAGAACGCCTTCTGCACATCGGGCGTGGCCGCGTTCAGCTCGTCCAGGAACAGGCAGTACGGCTCGTCACGGGCGATCGCCTCCGGCGGGCAGAACACGGACCGCCCCTCACGGATCTGCGGGACGCCGATCAGGTCCTCCGGGGCGAGCTGGGTGCCGAGCAGGCTCACGCACTCCAGACCCAGCGACTCGGCGAACGCCCTCACCAGGGAGGACTTTCCGATGCCGGGGGCGCCCCAGATGAAGACCGGCCGGACGGTGGCCAGGCCCAGCAGCAGCTCGGGGATGCGGGCGGGAGTGACGGATACGGCAGCCTGCAAGAGCGGGCTCCTCTCTTTGCGCCTGAACCGGCGCCGCTCTCGCGGACGTGGTTGCTCGCCATCGAGGTTCTCAATTCATGGTTACGGCCGTCACATGGTTTTCGTCGGCGCCCGCGCTAGGCGGCCCGCTCCTGCTCGCCCTCGTCGGTGACCGGTACCTGAGGACCGTCCGTCTCGCGCAGCCACCGCCGCAGCACCCGGTGCACCTCCTCGGCGCCGACCAGTTCCCGCCCTGCCTGCACCGGCTCGGAGAAGACGACCGGCGACAGCAGGAAAGGTCTTGCCTGCGCGCCGCCGAGGCCCCCGTGCGAGCCGATCTGTTCCTCGAAGGCGAGGACCTCGCCGTCGGCCGGGTCGTGGAAGGAGTTGACCATGATGTCGGCGGTGTGCGGGAAGGAGTGGGTGCGGCGCACGGCGTCGGCGGCGCCGGGCCCGAAGACCTCCAACGGGCCTGGTTTGTCCTCGAGTTGGTCGAGCGGGATCTCGGCGCCGTACGCGCCCATCACGACCCCGCCGTGCTCCTCGCTGCGGACGAGCAGGAAGCCGACGCCGGGATGGTTGGCGAGGGTGGTCAGCAGCGCGGGATGGCGGGCGTCGATCTCCTCCTTGCTCATCCGGTGCGGGACGTCCGGGAAGGAGACCAGGCCGAGGTTGCCGGAGGCCAGCACGAGCGGCTCCGAGCGGCGGGAGGGACGATGCTGCTCCTCGCCCTCCTCGACGGGCCGGCGCAGCGCCGCGCGCACGGCCGCGCGGGCCTCGGCCCCGCTGTGCGTGCGCTGCGCCCTGCGCGGCACGGGCAGCCCGCAGCCGGCCCGCACCAGATCGCCGAGGCCCAGGCCGTAGCGGGCGCGGAAGGTCTCGCCGGGGCTCTGGCCGTGGTCGGACAGGACGACGATCCGGTACGGCCGCGGGGCGTGCTCGGCGACGTTCGCGATCAGAGCGAGTGCGCGGTCGAGGCGTTCGAGGACCTTCTCCGCGTCGCGGCTCGTCGGCCCGGAGTGGTGCGCCACTTCGTCGTACGCCACGAGGTCGGCGTAGACGGCGGTGCGTCCGGCGAGCATGTCGCCCATCACCGCGGCGACGACGACGTCCCGTTCGACGACGGTCGCGAAGGCGCGGACGAAGGGGTAGAGGCCGCCGCGTGCGACGCGCGGGCGCTGCTGTCTGATCCGGGCCCGGGTGGACTCGGCTGTCTCGCGGCCGACTTCGGCGACGAAGGACAGGGCGGTGCGCACGGCGTTGGCCGGGTCGGAGAAGTACGCGAAGTAGCCGGCCCGGGACCGGTTCTCCCGGCCGCGGCGACGGGTGGCGATGGACAGCACCAGGGCCTGCTCGTCGGCGCCGCCGCTGAAGAGGTTGCCGCGGCTCGCGCCGTCGGCGGTGAGGAGGCCGCCGTCGCCGGTGTGCTCGACGGCCCGGCGCTGGAGTTCGGCGGCGCTGGTCGGCCGGTTGCAGACCATGACCTCGCGGGTGTCCTTCTCGTACCAGCGGAACGCCGGGACGTCGTGGTTGCTGCCGTGCAGGATGCCGAGCTGGCTGGCGCCGGTCTGGCTGGACCAGTCGGTGCGCCAGGGGGTGAGCCGGTGGGTCGACCCCAGCCACTGGGCGACGGTGGGCATCACGCCCTTATCGACCGCGGCCAGCAGTACGTCGTGGCCGACGCCGTCGAGTTGCAGGAAGACGGTGCCCGGGGCGGACGGGCCGGGCGGCAGACGTCTGCGGCGGCGGTCGGCGAGGCGGTAGAGGCGCCGCCGGTACGCGTCGTCGTCGCGCACGGCCAGGGCGGCGCCGGTCGCGGAGGCCACGGCGGACATCACGGCGGCCACCACCACGGCCGTCTCCGGAGCCGCCTCGGCGCTGCTGGACGGGTTGAGCCGCAGCGCCACCAGCAGCAGGGACCCGTTCAGGACGAACACGAGCAGTCCCAGCACCAGCGCCGGCACGAGCAGCAACAGCCGTACGAGCAGCGGCCAGACCAGGGCGGACAGCACACCGAAGGCCCCGGCGCCGAACGCGGCGGTGACGGCGATGTGGGTGGCGCTCTCGCCGTCGGCGGACTGGAGGCGAAAGTCCGGCAGGATCCCCGCGAGCACGAGCATGGTGACGGTGGAGACCGCCCACACCGCGACGCTCCGCCCCGTCTGACTGGCGACCCGCCGCCAACGCCCGCCACGCACGCCCAGCCCACCTCACGTCCTGGCCCGTCGTCGGTGCGGGCCTGTACTTCAGACTGTCACAGTGGTCCGACAACGGGTTCCGGCAACGGGCGGTCCGGCGATCAGGTGCGGTTCGGCAGCGCCCCAAAGGGGCGCGGGGCTGCATCGATATGCGGCTCCGCCGCGGGGCGCGACCAGCCACACGATGCCGCAGACGAAAGCCGCACAACCCGCGGAGCGCTCAGCGCCCGTCGTATCCGGCCGTCGGCATCGACAGCCGCCGGTGCACCCGGGCCTTCATCTGGGCGTCGTAGCAGGGCTCCTCGAACCCGACCGTCTCCACCCGCACCCCGCGCCGTGCGCACTCCGCGGTGAACTCCTCGACGGACGACAGCGCGCTCTCCAGCACCCGGCGGCTGGGCGCCACGAACAGGTCGATCCCCGGCCGGACGCCGTCCCACAGCACACAGTGGTCGGCCCGCACTCCCCGCACCAGGAGTTCCCGGCTGACGATGTAGCCCCGCTCGGCGGCCCAGCGGGCGCACATCGCGTGCTGGCTGCGGGAGTCCACCAGGAAGGGATCGGCGTCCAGCTCCTGCAGCGGCGTCAGACTCGCGATCGCCGTGACCCTCACCGGTCCCATGGCGTCCCCCTCACCTCCGGGTTTCGGCGCCGACCCTACTCCTGCCCGTAGGCTTCGGGGAGTCGCGCGAAGGAGGCAAAGAGGTGCCGGTGGAGATCACCTGGTGGGGTCACGCGACCTGTACGGTCGCGGACTCGGGCGTACGGCTGCTCACCGACCCTCTTTTCGCGCGCCGTCTCGCCCATCTCCGCCGCCGTCGCGGGGCACTGCCGCCGCCCGGCGCCTGGCGCGCGGACGTGGCGCTGGTGTCGCATCTGCACGCCGACCACCTGCATGTTCCGTCTCTGGAGCGGCTCGCCGAGGGCACGCGTCTGCTGGTGCCGCGGGGCGCACCCCGGGCCGTGCCGGGGCTGCGCCGGCTCACCCATCTCACGGTGCGCGAGGTGGCGCCCGGGGACCGGGTGACGGTCGGTGACGTGGTCGTGCGGGCCGTCTCCGCATGGCACGACGGGCGGCGGCTGCCGCTCGGACCGCACCGCTCGCCCGCTCTGGGGTACGTCATCGAGGGCGAGGCGCGCACGTACTTCGCCGGGGACACCGGACTGTTCGACGCGATGGCGCAGGAGGTCGGGCCGGTCGACGTGGCGCTGCTGCCGGTGGGCGGCTGGGGGCCGTACCTCGGCACCGGACATCTGGATGCGGGGCGGGCGGCCCAGGCACTGGCCCGGCTGGCGCCGCGCAGTGCGGTGCCGGTGCACTACGGCACGTACTGGCCGATCGGGATGGACGCCGTGCGCCCCCATGAATTCCACGCGCCCGGCGACGAGTTCGTGCGCCTCGCGGCCGAGCACGCGCCGGATGTCGCGGTGCACCGGCTCGGGCACGGGGAGAGCGTGCGCCTGGAGGTCGCGCGGTGACGTGGCTTGCCGCTACGGCGGCGATCGTGCCTCCCGAGTCGACCCAGCGGGCGATCGGCTATCCGTCGCTGTTTCTGCTGGTGCTGTTCGGGGCGCTGGTGCCGGTGATTCCCACGGGGGCGCTGGTGAGTTCGGCGGCCGTGGTGGCCTTTCATCAGACCGCGCCGTTCGCGTTGGCCCTGGTGTTCGTGACCGCGTCACTGGCAGCGTTTCTCGGGGATGCAGCGCTGTACTGGCTGGGGCGGCGCGGGATGAGGTCGAAGAACGGGTCGCGGTGGCTGGAGGCGATTCGGGCGCGGGCGGCGGAGGAGCGGCTTGCGCAGGCGCAGGGGAAGCTGGCCGAGCACGGGGTTGCCGTGCTGGTGTTGTCCCGGCTGGTGCCGGCCGGGCGGATTCCGGTGATGTTGGCTTGTCTCATGGCCGAGTGGCCGTTGCGGCGGTTTGCTCGGGGCAACTTGCCGGCGTGCCTGGCTTGGGCTGCGACGTATCAAGTGATTGGGATTCTGGGTGGTTCCCTGTTCCCGGAGCCTTGGGAAGGCGTGGTGGCTGCGGTTGCGTTGACCGTGGTCATCAGTGTCGTGCCGAGTTTGTGGAGACGGGTTCGATCTGCCGGGTGAGGGTGCGTTGCGGGGCGCGGGTGCGTCGTGGTTTCTCGCGCCCACGCGGCGGAGCCGCAAATCGATACAGCCCCGCGCCCCTAAAAACAGGCGGTTACAGGACCCGGGAGGCTCCGACTGGGAGGTCCCACAGGTCCTCGCGGGCCAGGCCCGCCTTCTCCCAGGCCGTTCGAACCCGTGTAAGTGGTTCCAGGACCGGCTCCGCCGACAGCACGAACGTGCCCCAGTGCATCGGGGCCATCCTTCGCGCGCCCAGGTCCTGGGCTGCCCGTACCGCCTCCTCCGGGTCGCAGTGGACGTCGCTGAGCCACCAGCGGGGGTCGTAGGCGCCGATGGGGAGGAGGGCGAGGTCGATGTCCGGGTAGCGCTCGCCGATCCGGGAGAACCAGTGGCCGTATCCCGTGTCGCCCGCGAAATAGACGCGTTGGCCGTCGGGGGCCGTCAGTACCCAGCCGCCCCACAGGGAGTGGCAGGCATCGGTGAGGGTGCGCTTGGACCAGTGGTGGGCTGGGACGAAGTCGAAGCGGACGCCGTTCAGTTCGGCCGCCTCCCACCAGTCCAGTTCGGTGACGGCGGTGAAGCGGCGGCGGTGGAACCAGCGGGCGAGGCCGGCCGGGACGAACACCGGGGTGGTGCGCGGGAGCCGGCGCAGGGTGGGGGCGTCCAGGTGGTCGTAGTGGTTGTGGCTGATGACGACCGCGTCGACGGGCGGCAGGGACTCCCAGGGGATTCCGACCGGGGTGATGCGGGCGGGGGTTCCGAGGATGCGGCGGGACCAGACCGGGTCGGTCAGGACGGTCAGGCCGCCGATCCGGACGATCCAACTGGCGTGTCCCGCCCAGGAGACGGCGACGGTGCGGGCGTCGACGCGGGGCAGCGGGGCGGGTGCGAAGGGGAGCCGGGGGATGTCGGCCAGGCCTTCGCGTCCGGGGCGGATGGAGCCCTCACGGGCGAAGCGTGCCATGGCTTTCAGGCCGGGCAGCGGGGCGGTCAGGCGGTCGTGGAAGGTGCGCGGCCACACCCTGCGCTCGCCCAGCGGGCGGGGTTCGGCGAGCGGCGGAAGGGCGGGCGCGAACCCTGGCCTGGACGCCGTCTCGTCGGCATCCCGGGTGGCCGTACTCGTACTCGTGGTGGTGGTCGACTCGGACTGCTGCGTCATCGAGGAGGCTCCCATCGCTGAGCGTCGTCGCGGAGATCGTCGAAGACCGACTTCACATGGCTCAACGCGCGTTGCACGTGTGGCAGTTCCAACGGCGTGGGTGATGTGAGACATTCCGCGCGCTCCTCGTCCGTGCGGCCCAGCAGCGGGCCGGTGGACAGGCGGACGCGCAGGGCGCCGAGTTCGTCGCCGAAGCGGTGGCCGCCCGGTGCGGGCATGCCGAGCCGGGCGGCGAGGAAGTCCTCCAGTTCCTGCGCGTCGCCCACGCCGTGCGCCGAGAGCGCGGAGCGCAGCGGGCCGAGGTCGGCGTAGAGGTGGCGGCCGGCCTGCGGGGGACGGGACAGGGAGCCCGCCGCGACGACCGCGGCGTGCACGGCGGCGGCCACGCGCGCGTGCAGGCGCACGGTGGCGGCCACGCGCGCGGTGACCGGCTCCGGCTCCCCCAGCGCGTACGCGGCCGCGGCGGCGACCGGGGCGGCGATACGGGCGCCCATTGCGGTGAGCACGTCGAGCACGCGCGCGTGGAGGTCACGACCCGTGTCGCCCGCCGGGAATCGGGCCATCGCGGCCGGCCAGCCGGGCGGCAGCAGCGCGCCCGCCAGGTCGGTGACGACGGTGACGTGGCCGGGCAGCATCTCGGCGGGGCTGAGCAGCACCGTGGCGTGCGGTGCGTGCAGGGTGTCGCGCCAGGTCTCGTCGCTGACCAGGTGCAGTCCCTCCCCTACGGCGGCCTCTACGCACTCGTGCAGGAACTCGGGCGGGGCGACGGTGGCCGTCGGGTCGTCTGCGACGGACAGCACGAGCAGCCGCGGATCACCGCCCTCGGTGCGCACCCTGCGCACGGTCTCCAGGAGGGCGTACGGATCCGGGACGCCACCGCACTCGGCCGGCGTCGCCACATGGAAGACGGGTCTGCCCAACAGGCGTGCGTACGGCGCCCACCACGCCGCGCAGGGCCTCGGCACCAGGACGTCACCGCCGAGCGCGGCGGTCAGCGCGAGCAGCAGGGCGGGGGCGCCGGGGCCGGCGGCCACGCGGTCGGGTGGGGCGGACAGACCGCGTCGCTCCCAGTAGCCGCACGCGGCCTCGATCAGCTCGGGTCCGCCGCCGATCGGCTCCCCGTCGGCCCGTGCGGCGGCCGCGGCGAGCACGGCGGTGAGTTCGGGCGGCACGGGCAGCCCGTCCTCCGGCAGCGGCGGCCCGTAGCGGACGGGTCCGTGGCCTTCCGGGTCCGTCCGCCGCATGCGTGCCTCCGCGCAGTCCCTGTGCCGTGTCCGTCGCTGTGCTCCGAGTACCCAGGGTGCCGCTGCGGCATCGGAGTGCGCACGGGTTTCGCCGGTCGACCCGCGGGTCAGTGGTCCCAGGCTGAGTCCTTGGGCCACAGCCGGTAGGCGGCGGCGCCCAGGGCGACGGCGATCAGGAGGCCGCCGGCGACGAGGGCGGGCACGGAGTCGGAGAAGGTGCCGCCCGCACCGGCCTCCACCCCGTGCTGCCTGCCGTTCTGCATGCCGTGCTCCGTTCCGTTCTGCATCCCCGCGCCGCCGCAGAAGTCGGCGTCCGGATCGGTGCAGGGCCGGCCTTGGTCATGGCCGCCACCGTCGCCGACACCGCCGCCGCCGAGATCGGCGCCGCCACCGCCGCCGGCGTCTCCACTTCCGCCGCCACCGCCGCCGTCGTCACCAAGTCCGCCGGCACCGCCCCCGCCGTCGCCACGCCCGCCACCACCGTCGTCGCCGGCCAGACCCCCGTCACCCCCGACGTCACCACGCCCGGCACCCTCGCTGCCGTCGCCGCGGTTCACGCGGGAAGCGGTGCTCCACGCCTTGTCCTTGCCGCCGGGCGCCGTCGCGCAGGTGCCGTCGGCGGTCGCGGAGTTCCCGCGCCGGGCGTTGGCCTGTGAGACGGCGTCGACGGTGGCCGGCGGCGCTCCGCCGGTGGCTTCGCAGGCGACCGAGACGGTGACGCTGCCGCCCGGGGAGGAACTGCTCGGGCCGGCCTCCGCGGCCGAGTCCGCGTAGGCGGCCGAGGCGAAGCCGAGGGTGGCACCGGCCAGGGCGGCGACGGACAGGACACGGGCGGTGCGGGGCATGGGGAGGGCTCCTTCGACGGGTGACTTCTCAGGAGCACGGAGTCGTGCCCCATAGCCCATCACAGCCCGCCCGGCGGCCAGGCGCGCGCGGCCGAGCCCCATTCGCGCTACAAGGGCGGCCGAGCGGGTGACACAGCCCGCGTCTCGCCCAGGTGTCAGGACCCCGGTTCGCGGGACCTCAGTTCAGAAGCGCGGCCAGGTCCCTCTCCAGCCCCCTCCCCCGCC
Organism: Streptomyces sp. TLI_185; assembly: GCF_003814765.1. NCBI lineage: Bacteria > Bacillati > Actinomycetota > Actinomycetes > Kitasatosporales > Streptomycetaceae > Streptomyces > Streptomyces sp. TLI_185. The sequence goes on along the minus strand of NZ_RKRB01000001.1, from coordinate 8,340,101 downwards.
GTTCGACCACCCCCGCCGCCACGTCGGACAGCTTGCGGTTGCTGCCCTGCGAGATGCGGCGCAGCACCCCGAAGGCGGCGTCCGCGTCGCAGCCGAGCACGTGCATGACGATGCCGCAGGCCTGGTCGACGAGGGGACGGGAGCGCAGTGCGGTGCCGAGCTGGTCGAGTTCGGTGAGCGCGGCGCGGTAGGAACGGTCGCGGATAAGGCACGTCATGGCGAAGTCGCCGAGCGCCCGGGCCGGCCCGTGCGGGGCGTCCTCCAGGGCGCCGGGCCGGAAGCTGTAGAGGCTGAGCGTCACCGCCAGGCCGGAGCGCCGGAAGGGCAGTGTGACGCTGGAGCGCACCCCGGAGTCGAGCGCGAGGGCGCGGTACTCGGGCCAGCGGTCCTCGCGCAGCAGGTCGGAGCAACGGGCGGGCTCCCCGCGTTCCAGGGCGGCCGGGATGGGTCCGTCCCCGGAGCGCAGTTGCACGGCGACGAGCGGGGCGAGGTCGGGATGGGTGACGGCCGCGGGCCGTTCGCTGCCGCCCTCGGCCACCAGTCCGCTCGCTCCGCAGCACTCGACGGTGCAGCGCACGGCCTCCTCGACCAGTTCCGACAACCGCCGCCCCGGGAGAGCGGGCTCGGTCTCCTCCGCGCCCCAACGGCCGGTGTGATGCCCGGTGTCCTGCATGGTGCACTCCTCCTCTCACCCGCGCACCTTCCCGCTCGCCCGGTCCGAAAACGGTGGTCTCGAACGGGAGTCGCGCTACGTTCGTCGCATGACGCAGACGGACGAGTTCGGGGAAGACCTCGCGGATTTTGTGCGCCGCGTCGCGGAGTTGAAGACGGCGAGATCGGTGTCGGGTGGGGACCTGCCCACGGTGCTGGACGCGGCGATCTTCGAACTCGACCATGTGGTCGGCCAGTTGTGGCCCCGGTACGAGCGGCTGACGGAAGCAGGCCCGGCCCGCACCCGCGCCTCGGCGGACCGTCAGGAGCAGCAGCTGCTGCGCACCGTGTTCCAGCGCCTCCCGCTCCCGGTCGCGTTGGTCGACAAGGAGACGGTGGTGCGGCGGCTGAACGGCGCGGCGACCGCCTTCACCGGTGTGCGCGCCGGTTATGCGACGGGCCGCCCGCTGACCGGTTTCCTCGCACACGCCGACCGGGCCGCGTTCCGTTCGCAGGCCGCGGCGGTGGCCCGCGGCGAGGGCGACCGCAGTCTCACCGTCCGCCTCCAGCAGCAGCCGTCCGTCCCGGTGCACGCCACGCTGGCGGCCGTACGCCCGAGCAGCGAGCCCCGCACAACGGTCCTTGTCGTCCTCCAGCCCGGCGGAACCAGCGGCCCCGCCACGCCGGTGGACCCGCCGGCACGGCAGCTCCCGGACCTCGCCGAGACCACCCGGCACGCGGCCGTGATGGACCTCCTGGACGCGATGACCACGGTCCTGCTGACCACGGACCGCCAGAGCGCCCTGGAGGCGGCGGCGCGGGTCCTGCACGGCAGGTTCGCCGACTGGGTGATCGCCGACGCGGGGGCGGACGGCCTGGCGCGTACGACCGTGCTGGCCCCGCCGGACGGGGACGCGACCGCGCTCGAAGGGCAGGATCCGGCCGACTGCCCCCTGGTCGTCGAGACGGCCCGGACGGGGTCCCCGGCGCTGCAGATCCGTCCGCCGGACCCGGACGCCCTCGGCCGGACCGCGACGGGCGCCCCCGTCCTCGTAGCAGCAGACGTCACTTCACTGCTGTGCGTGCCGCTGAAGGACGGGGACGCCGTGCGGGGCGTGCTCACGTTGTTCCGGTGCGGGCCCCGGCTGGCGTTCTCGATGGCGGAGGCGCAGGCGATGGACCTGATGTCCCGCCATCTGGCACTGGCTATGCGGCCTCGCGCATGATCTGGTCCCGCATCCGAGTGCAGCACCGGCTGATCAGTCGTGACACATGCATCTGGGAGATGCCGAGCTGCTCGGCGATCCGGCTCTGCGTCATGTCGCCGAAGAACCGCATGTACAGGATGGCCCGCTCCCGCTCGGGCAGCGCGGCCAGCCGGGGCTTGACGGACTCGCGGTCCACGACCGTGTCCAGCGCGGGGTCGGGCGAGCCGAGGGCGTCGCTCAGCGAGTAGCCGTCCTCGCTGCCGGGCAGTTCGGCGTCGAGCGAGAGCGCGGTGAAGCTCTCCAGCGCCTCCAGTCCGACCAGGACGTCCTCCTCGCTCATGTTGGCGTGCTCGGCGATCTCCGCGACGGTGGGCCTGCGGCCCGGGATGGTCTGGGAGAGGTCCTGGCTGGCGAACCGGACGCGGTTGCGCAGGTCCTGCACCCGGCGCGGTACGTGCAGGGTCCACATGTGGTCGCGGAAGTGCCGTTTGATCTCACCGGTGATGGTGGGCACGGCATAGCTCTCGAACGCGTTGCCGAGGTCGGGGTTGTACCGGTCGACGGCCTTGACCAGACCGAGGGCGGCCACCTGCCGCAGATCCTCGAAGCTCTCGCCGCGGCTGCGGAAGCGTCCCGCGAGGCGTTCCGCCATCGGCAGCCAGGCCTCGACGACCTGCTCGCGCAGCGTGTCGCGCTGCTGGCCCGCGGGGAGCTTGGCGAGTTTGCGGAAGGCGTCGGCGGTGTCGGGGGCGTCGTCGTGCGGGTGGTGCTTCGCGCTCACTTTGGTGGGCATGGTGCGTCGCAACTCCCTTGAAGGTGCTCTGGGGTGGACGGTCACCGTGGGAGTGCGGCCGCGCGCTCGAGACAGGCGCGGCCTGGGCGGCTCAGGGGCCGTTCCCACGGACGTGCCTCCTGTCCGAAGCACTGGAACTGCGCCTGCCCCGGGCCCTGAGCCGCAAACACCCCCGCATGTTTTCCGGGGGCCCACCGGGTGACTCGGCCCGCAGACGACAGCTGCCCGATCACGTCAAGGCCCGGGAGGTCGACACATGAGCACCAAGGTCTCCGACCACGTCCTGCAGCGACTGCGCGAGTGGGGTGTGGACCATGTCTTCGGCTACCCAGGAGACGGCATCAACGGTCTGCTGGCCGCCTGGGGCCGGGCCGAGAACAAGCCTCGTTTCGTCCAGTCCCGGCACGAGGAGATGTCCGCGTTCGAGGCGGTCGGCTACGCCAAGTTCAGCGGCCGTCTCGGAGTGTGCGCGGCGACCTCGGGCCCCGGCGCGATCCACCTGCTCAACGGCCTCTACGACGCCAAGCTCGACCATGTGCCGGTGCTGGCGATCGTCGGCCAGACGCACCGCACGGCGATGGGCGGCTCGTACCAGCAGGAGGTCGACCTGCACACCCTGTTCAAGGACGTCGCCTCGGACTTCATCGAGACGGTGACGGTCCCCGAGCAGCTGCCGAACGTCATCGACCGGGCGATCCGCACCGCGTACGCACGCCACGCCCCCACCGCGATCATCATCCCCGGGGACGTCCAGGAGCTCGACTACTCCCCGCCCACGCACGAGTTCAAGATGGTGCCCTCCAGCCTGGACCGCTCCACCTGGACGGCGATCCCGTCCGAGGAGTCCATCCAGCGGGCGGCCGAGATCCTCAACTCCGGTGACAAAGTGGCGATCCTGGTCGGCCAGGGCGCCGCAGGGGCACGCGCCGAGGTCGAGCAGATCGCCGAACTGCTGAAGGCCGGCGTGGCCAAGGCGCTGCTCGGCAAGGACGTCCTCAGCGACGAACTCCCTTACGTGACCGGCTCGATCGGCCTGCTGGGCACGCGCCCTTCGTACGAGCTGATGAGGGACTGCGACACCCTGCTGACCATCGGTTCCTCCTTCCCGTACACGCAGTTCATGCCGGACTTCGGCAAGGCGCGCGGGGTGCAGATCGACATCGATCCGCACATGGTCGGCATGCGTTATCCGTACGAGGTGAATCTCGTCGGCGACGCGAAGGCGACCCTGGAGGCCCTGATCCCGCTGCTGAGTGCGGACCGCGGACGCGAGTGGCACGACCAGGTGTGTGCGAACGTGACGCGCTGGCGTGAGGTGATGGGGCGGCGGGCGGAGTTGTCGGCCGACCCGATCAACCCGGAGTACGTCGCCCATGTGCTGGATCCGTTGCTGCCGGCCGACGCGATGGTCAGCTCCGACTCCGGCTCGGCGGCCAACTGGTACGCACGCCACCTGACCATGAAGCCGGGCATGCGCTCCTCCCTGTCCGGCACGCTCGCGACGATGGGCTGCGGGGTGCCGTACGCGATCGGCGCGAAGTTCGCGCACCCGGACCGGCCCGCGATCGCGCTCGTCGGGGACGGTGCGATGCAGATGAACGGCATGGCGGAGCTGATCACGGCCGCCAAGTACCGGGATCTGTGGGAGGACCCGCGGCTGGTCGTGGCCGTGTTCAACAACCACGACCTCAACCAGGTGACGTGGGAGATGCGGGCCATGGAAGGTGCTCCGTCCTTCCTGCCCTCGCAGGAGATCCCGGACGTGCAGTACGCCGCGTTCGCCCGTTCGCTGGGTCTGACCGGCATCCGGGTCGAGAAGCCGGAGGACGTCGAGGCGGGGTGGCGGGCCGGTCTGGAGGCGGACGGCCCCGCGGTGATCGAGTTCCTGACCGACCCGGCGGTCCCGCCGATCCCGCCGCACGCCACCTGGGAGCAGATGGAGGCGACGGCCGCCTCGATCCTGAAGGGCGACGCGGACCGCGGCTCCATGATCAAGCAGGGGCTGAAGGCGAAGGTGCAGGAGTTCCTGCCGGGGCGGGAGAAGCAGTAGACCCCATCGGACTCGGTAGCTGGAACGCCGTTGATCGGCATGCCACCGGCACATAGGTTCCGGGCATGACGAACATACGGATCGGCGTGATGTACGACCGCGACTGGGCGCCGGAAGAGCTGCCCGGGTTCGCGCGGCGGGCCGAGGCGCTCGGGGTGGACGACCTGTGGGTGGTCGAGGACCTCGGGTGGAACGGCGGCGTGTCGGCGGCGGCCGTGGCCCTGGGAGCGACGGAACGCATCCGGGTGGGCATCGGCATCACGCCTGCCCCGCTGCGCAGCCCGGCGCTGCTGGCGATGGAACTGGCCACGCTGGCACGGGTGTTCCCGGGGCGGCTGGTGGCCGGGATCGGGCACGGGGTGCGAGAGTGGATGGCCCAGGTGGGCGTCGCGCCGCGCTCGCCGCTCGCCCTGCTGGAGGAGACGGTCACCTCGGTGCGTGCCCTGCTGCGCGGGCAGCGGGTGGAGCTCGCCGGACGTGAAGTCCGCCTGGAGGACGTCGGGTTGGTGCATCCGCCGGCTGAGGTGCCGCCGGTGGTCACGGGCGTCGTACGGCCCCGTTCGCTCGAACTGTCCGGCCGGGTCGCGGACGGCACCGTGATCACCGAGGGGCACGGCCCCGCGGACCTGGAGAACGCCCGTGCGCTGACCGCCAAGGGCGGCGCCGCACCCGACCACACCCTGACGGTCCTCGCCTTCGCCTCCGTCGGTGACGACGCCGACGAGGTGGCCCGCGCCCTGCGCCCGTACATCGAGGGGCACGCCGCCTGGCTCGGCCGCCCGCAGGAGGAGGTGTTCACCGTCGCGGGTCCCGCCTCGCAGGCTGCCGAACGGATCGGCGAGCTTGCGGCGGCCGGCGCGGACACGGTCGTCCTGCGGATCGCGGGCGCGGAGCCGCTGCGGCAGTTGGAGGCCCTGTTGAAGGCGACCGTGCGGCGGGGCTGAGGGTCAGCGAGGAGAGCGCGGGGCAGGGTGGCGGCGGCGCCCCCGCCGCGCGGGCCTGACCGCACTCGTTCCTGAAGCAACCACTCGCACCGGGCGTCGCGGGACCCGCAGGACCGGGAGTGGCACTGTCGCGCCGAGTGGGCCGACCGGGGCGTCATCGCTCGGGTCGGCCTTCTTCATGGGCAGCAGAAGCTCCTCGTAACGGCCCAGTGCAAGCACCATGCCGAGCATGAGAAGCGGGATGATCACGGCGAGCAGTGCCATGGCCGTTTCCTCCCCGAGGATGTGCGTGGAGGGCGTTTGACGGGTTCCCGGCTTTCGGGGCGCAAACCCTGTGTCGGCCTCCGGTCTTCGGGTACGCGGTGCCCACCCTGAGGATCTGGAGTGAGTCATGCAGCGAGGCAGTGACCGGCTGAGCGTCCACCGTGACGAAGAGATGAAGCACGAACTGCAGGGTCTGCTCCGGTCCGGGCACCCCACTCGGACCGAGGAATGGCACGACCCGGAGCCCACCGCCGACGACGACCCGGAGGTCGCGGGCGGTCCGATCGCACCCGGACGTTCCCGCGCGTCCCTGGCCGCGGTCCGCACGGAACTGGCCCGGCACCTGAACCGCCACGTGTTCCCCGCAAGCCCCCGCGAGCTCGTCCACGCGCTGCGCCGGGCCTACGCGCCCGACGCCCTGATCGACCCCGTGGAGCGACTGCCGCGCTCGGCGCGCTACGCCACCGTCCAGGAGCTGGCGGAGGCCCTCGCGGGGACCGGACGGGAGCGACGGGCGTAGACACCGGCCGGATCCTGCGGCCTGCCGGAGGACGAGGGGCCGCCGTGACGCATAGGCCCCGGGCCCAGGGGTACTGCGGGCGGCGTCACCCCGACGACGGCCACGGGCCGGGAACGGAGGAAGGACCCACAGTGATGGCAGTGAGCGCGGATTTCGTCAGGGAGGTCATGACGCCGGGCGTGGTCGCCGTCCGCCCGGACGCGTCACTCGTCGAGGCGGCGCAGCTGATGCGGGCACAGGGCATCGGCGATGTGCTGGTGGCCGACGGGCAGCAGGTCGTGGGGGTGCTCACCGACCGTGACATCACGGTGCGGGCGGTGGCGGACGGCGCCGATCCGCTGACGGTGAGCGCACAGTCCGTGTGCACCCCGGATCCGGTGCTGGTCGGCCCGGACGATCCCGTCTCGGCCGCCGTGGCGCTCATGCGCGCGCACGCCGTACGCCGGCTGCCGGTCGTGGAGGACGGGCTGCCGGTCGGGATGGTGAGCCTCGGTGATCTGGCCACGGTGCAGGACCCCGACTCGGCGCTCGCCGAGATCAGCCTTGCCGTGCCGGACGGCCGGGGCAGCCTGTGAGCCGGGACCAGGCCGCCGAGATCAGCGCCGCCGGGGTCAAGGTCGACGTCGGTGACGTGACCACCCGCTATCTGCTGTACGGGCTGCTGCCCGGCTGGTTCGTGCCGGGCCTCGCCGACTGGGTGATGCACCGGCGCAGCCGCATCGAGGACACGGCGGGCACCAAGGAGTCGTTGATCCACTCGCTGATGATGGCGGAGGTCGGCATCCCCATCGCGCTGACCTTGCGCTACGAGGTCAACCCACTACTCCTGACGGTGCAGTTGGGGGGCGCCGCGGTGCATGAGGCGACCGCGCTGTGGGACGTGCGTACGGCGGTGAAGAGCGACCGCGAGGTCACCCCGCTGGAGCAGCACATCCACAGCTTCCTGGAGTCGCTGCCGTACGGGGCACTGTCCGCGCTGATGTGTCTGCACGCCGACCAGGTCAAGGCACTGCTGCGCGGAGGAGGTGGCCGCGCCGACGCCTGGCGTCTGGTGCCACGCCGCCGCCCGCTGTCCCGCGGCTATCTCGCGGGCATCGCCGCTGCGATCGGCACCTGTGTGGTGCTGCCGTACGGCGAGGAGCTCGTGCGCTGTGTTCGCGCGGGTCGCCGCAACAAGAAGCGCGCCACGACCGACGAGGCCAACTGGCGTGCTGGGAAAGGACGTTGAACCATCATGCGTATCGCATTCCTGACCGCACCCGAGGGCGTCGAGCAGATCGAGCTCACCGATCCGTGGCAGGCGGCGAAGGACGCGGGCCACGAACCCGTGCTGGTGTCGACCAAGTCCGGCCGGATCCAGGCCTTCGACCACCTCGACAAGGCGGACACCTTCCCCGTGGACGAGGTGGTGGGCGAGACCTCGGCGGCGTCCTTCGGCGCACTGGTCCTGCCGGGCGGTGTGGCCAACCCCGACTTCCTGCGCATGGACGAGAAGGCCGTCGCGTTCGTACGGGACTTCTTCGACCAGGGCCGGCCCGTCGCCGCGATCTGCCACGCCCCGTGGACGCTGGTCGAGGCGGACGTCGTACGGGGCCGTGAGCTGACGTCCTGGCCCAGCCTGAAGACCGACATCCGCAACGCGGGCGGCACCTGGGTCGACGAACAGGTGAAGATCGACGACAACGGCACGGGCAAGCTGGTCACCAGCCGCAAGCCGGACGACCTGAAGGCGTTCTGCGACGCCTTCCTGCATGTGTTCGCAGAGGGGGCCGGCTGATGCGCTCCCCCGCCGACCACCAATTAAAAGGGGCCACTTCCGGGAGAAGCTGACCCACTTCGACCACGAACGCATCCCCGAGCGGGTGGTGCACGCCCGAGGCGCAGGACTCGTATGGCTACTTCGAACCGTACGAGTCCTGCGCGGAGTTCACGCGTGCGGCCTTTCTGCAGGCCCCCTCCGTGCAGACGCCGGTCTTCGTGCGGTTCTCGACGGTGCAGGCCCGGACTTGGTGCACGCGGTGAAGCCGGAGCCGCACAACGCCATCAGCTGCAGCACCGCGGCACCCGGGCCGTCGAGCAACTCGCCAAGGTGGACGGCGGGTTGGCGAGCGAGGTGGCGCGCGGCGCCGGGGTCCCGGAGCAGGACGGCACCGGGCCGGGAACGTACAAGCTCGTTTCGCCCGCGCTCAGCCTCGAGTCCCTGCGCGGCGACGGCTCGATCCGCACCCTGCAGATCGCGGTGCTCGTCACGGACGGCGTGGACGCCAGCAGGTGACCTCCGTACGGGAGGCGCCGGCGGCCGAGGGTGCGATCGTCGAGGCGCCGGCGCCGACGGACGGCGCGGTGACCGGCTCCGACGGTGCCCAGTACACGGTCGACCGTGCCCTGCCGACCGTCGCCTCCGTGCGGTACGACGCGGCCCTGCTGCCCGGCGGAGAGTACGGAGCCCCGGCGGCGGCGAAGGACCCGGACGCCCTGAGCTAAGTGCGGGACGCCCGCCCGCACGGCAAGGCGGTGGGCACGCTCGGCTCGGGCGTGGGTCCTGTCCACCCTGGAACCCGAGGGCATCCGACCGTCCACCGGGAACCGGCGCACGGTGTCCGACCGGGGCGTGGTGACGGACACGTCACCGGGCACCGCGAACCCGAGTTCGCACATGCGTTCGTCGATGCCATGGCGGCGCACCGGCATGGGGGCCGGCCGCCGGTGCACCACTGAGGAGGCGCCGTGATTCAGGGCGTCGCCGACTCCCCGCACCGGCGGTCCCGTGCACCTTCACGGGTGCGGCCCGCGGCCACCATGCGCTGCGGGTTGCGGCGCAGGTACTCGCCCTCCAGCTGGGCCATGCGATCGTTGTGGGCCCGCAGCGCGTCCGTCGAGGCGTACAGCAGCGTGTCGTGGCGCGTGCGGTGGATCGTCTCCAGCTCCTTCATGAGCTGCTGGTCGTCCAGCCGGCTGGGGTCGACTCCGGTCATGGTGGCACCCCGCTCGTCGTGTTCGTCCATGCGGTCCGGGTACCCGCCCGGTGAACGCCAGTCCCAAGCGGCATCCGGGAGGGAGCCATGGATCTCGCTTTCCTGCATCCACTCTACGAACATCCGGGCCCCTGGGCCTCCGTGTACGTCGACACCTCCCGGCATACGGAGGACACGCCCCACGAACGGCATCTGACAGCCGCGGCGCTCGCCCGCGACCTCGACCGGCAGGGGGCGGACCAGGCGACGTGCCGGGCCGTCCAGGAGGCCCTCGACGAGCTGCAGCACTCCTCCGAGCCCAACGGGCGAGCCCTGTTCGCCAGGGCCGGCGAGGTCGTGCTGGACCCGCCGCTGGCCCGGCCCCCGCAGCAGGACAGCGCCCACTGGGCGCCGCTGCCGCACACCGCACCCCTGCTGGAGCTGGCCGGTGAGAACCCGGCCTGCGTGGTGGCGTACATCGACCGCAAGGGCGCTGACTTCGAGCTGCGCACCTCGCTGGGCCAGCAGGAGGCCGGCACGGTCAGCGGGCGGCAGTGGCCGGTCCACCGTACGAGCACGCGGGACTGGTCGGTGCGGCACTTCCAGCTGAAGGTGGAGAACACCTGGGAGCACAACGCGGCCGAGATCGCCGACGCGCTCGTCGTCTGCCAGGAGGAGACCCACGCCGACCTGCTGGTTCTCGTGGGCAACGAGCGGGAGAAGCGGGCGGTGCACGACCGGCTGCCCCGGCGGCTGCAGGACATGGTCGTCGAGGCCCCGCACGGCACCGGCAGCAGGCTGCTCGACGAGGATGTCGAGCAGGCCCGCACGGAGCACGTACGGCAGCGGGCGGAACGGGAGCTGGAACGGTTCCTGGCAGCCCGCGAACCGGACACCGAGGGGCGCTCCGGGGCCGTGGAGGGCGTTCCCGCCCTGGTCGAGGCCGCCCGCGAGCACCGCATCGACGAGCTGCTGATCCGTCCCGACGGACCCGACGCCCACCGCGAGGTGTGGATCGGCGAGGACCCCGACCAGCTGGCGGTCCGCCGCACGGACCTGAAGATCCTCGGCGAACAGCGCTCCTGGCCGGCCCGCGCGGACGACGCCCTGATCCGATCGGCGGTGACGACGGGCGCCCCGGCCCTGTCGGTGGCACCGGCGGCGGAGGCGAGCGGCGGCCAGATCCCGGCGGGCGGCCTGGGCGCACTGTTGCGCTGGACGTGAGCGTCTGGGGGCCGCCGCTTCGCCCCTGAACGGGCCTCGTCCTCCAACGCAGGTCGGGCTGAGTGGTGCTTACCGAACGCGCTCCACACGCCGCTCGTCCCACACCGGCTCGGCGGTCTCGCGGACGCGCCCGTCACTGCCGAAGACCAGATACCGGTCGAAGGACCGAGCGAACCAGCGGTCGTGCGTGACCGCAAGCACCGTCCCGTCGAAGGCCTCCAGCCCCTCCTGGAGCGCCTCGGCGGACTCCAGGTCGAGGTTGTCGGTCGGCTCGTCCAGCAGCAGGGCCGTCACGCCCTCCAGCTCGAGGAGCAGGATCTGGAAGCGGGCCTGCTGGCCGCCGGAGAGGCGGTCGAAGGTCTGCTCGGCCTGGTTCGTGAGCTCGTAGCGGCGCAGGCGGGACATCGCCGCGCCCCGGTCCTGGGAGTGTTCCTGCCACAGGATGTCCAGCAGCTTGCGGCCCTGGAGCTCGGGGTGGGCGTGCGTCTGTGCGAAGTGCCCGGCCACGACCCGCGCCCCGAGCTTCCACTCCCCCGTGTGCGCCACCTCGTCGCCGGCCAGCAGCCGCAGGAAGTGCGACTTCCCCGAACCGTTGGAGCCCAGGACGGCGACCCGCTCGCCGTAGAAGACCTCCAGATCGAAGGGCTTCATCAGGCCCGTCAGCTCAAGTCCCTTGCAGGTGACGGCCCTTATGCCGGTGCGGCCGCCCTTGAGTCGCATCGTGATGTCCTGCTCGCGCGGGGGCTCCGGCGGCGGGCCCGCCTCCTCGAACTTGCGCAGGCGGGTCTGCGCCGCCTGATAGCGCGACGCCAGCTCATGGCTGATGGACGCCGCCTGACGAAGGTTCAGGACCAGCTTCTTCAGCTGGGCGTGCTTCTCGTCCCAGCGGCGGCGCAGCTCCTCGAAGCGGGCGAAGCGTTCGCGCCGGGCGTCGTGGTACGTGGCGAAACCGCCGCCGTGCACCCAGGCGTCCGCCCCGGCCGGCGAGGGCTCCACCGACACGATCTTCTCCGCGGCGCGAGCCAGGAGTTCACGGTCGTGGGAGACGAAGAGAACCGTCTTGCGGGTCTCCTTCAGCCGCTCCTCCAGCCAGCGCTTGCCGGGCACGTCGAGGTAGTTGTCGGGCTCGTCCAGCAGCAGCACCTCGTCCGTGCCGCGCAGCAGCGCCTCCAGCACGAGCCGCTTCTGCTCACCGCCGGACAGCGTGCGCACCTGCCGGAACTGCGCCTTCTCGTACGGCACCCCGAGCGCGGCCATGGTGCACATGTCCCACAGCGTCTCGGCCTCGTACCCGCGCGCCTCGGCCCAGTCCGCAAGGGCCTGCGCGTACTGCAGCTGGGCCGCCTCGTCGTCGACCGTCATGATCAGGTGCTCGGCCTTGTCGACGGCCTGCGCGGCCTCGCGGATCCGGGGCGGCGCCACGGACACCAGCAGGTCCCGTACGGTCGTCTCGTCCCGTACGGACCCCACGAACTGCCGCATCACGCCAAGGCCGCCACTGACGGTCACCGTGCCGCCGTGCGGTTTCAGCTCGCCGGAGATCAGCCGCAGCAGCGTCGTCTTCCCTGCGCCGTTGGGCCCCACGAGGGCCACGGCGGCCCCTTCGCCCACCCGGAACGACACATCGCCGAGCAGCGCCCTCCCGTCGGGGAGGTAGTACTCGAGGTGCGCGGCTTCCAGATGTCCCATGAGGAGGCATTCTGCGGGCCGTGCCGGGGGTCGGGCAAACGCTTATGCGGTTTCGTCGAGGGGGCGGCCCGCGGGTCCGCCCTCGCCTGCCGGGGCCACCACGGCGCCCGCCCACGACAAGGCCTTCCAGCCGTCGGCGGGCGAGCCCTCCAGGATCACCACGCCGGTGTTGTCGAGGGGGCGGGCGGCGGCGAAGGGAACGTCGACGTTGTCGGCGCGCGCCGCGGTCCACATGCGGATCGCCGCGCCGTGGCTGACCATGGCGACCGTCCCGGCGCCGCTGCCCGCGGCCTCGGCGACGACGGCGTCGTAGCGGGCGAGCGCCTCGGCGCCGCTCTCGCCGCCCGGCATCCGCAGCTCCGTGTCGCCGGCCACCCACGCGAACACGGTCTTCATGTAGAGCGCGCCCTGCTCGGTGTCGCCGGGCAGCATCTCCAGGTCGCCCGCGGTGAGCTCGCGGATGCCGTCCCGGACCAGGACGTCGAGGCCGCGGGCGGCGGCCAGCGGAGCGGCGGTGAGCTGCGTGCGGACCAGGGTGGAGGCGTACAGGGCCTCGATGTCCTCGTCGGCGAGCGCCGCGGGGAGGGCGGCGGCCTGCTGCTCGCCGAGTGCGGTCAGGCCCGGCCCCGGGACGGCGGTGTCGAGCAGGAAATCGACGTTCGAGGGGGTCTGACCGTGGCGTATGAGGAGCAGACGCATACAGGGGCCCTCCGGGTGTCGATCACCGCCCGCGGGACAAGAAACGGGCACTTCAGGGTACCCGGCACCACATGAGCCCCGACGTCGACCTCACCGTCCCGAAGCCCGGCCCGCACCCGCTGCGCAGCCGGCTGCTCGCCCTCGACTGCCGTCTCTTCGAGTTCGCCGCCGAGCGGAACTGGCCGGCCGCCGAGCGTGTGCTGCCCCGGCTGAGCCGGAGCGCGAACCACGGTGTGCTGTGGTTCGCAGCAGCCGCCGCCATGGCGGCGAGCCGTACCCCGCGGGCCCGGCGGGCCGCCGCGCGCGGTCTCGCCTCGCTCAGCCTGGCCTCCCTGACGATCAACACGCTCGGCAAGCGCTCGGTGCGCCGCCCCAGGCCGGTGCTGGATCCCGTGCCTCTGGTGCGGCAGCTGAAGCGGCAGCCGATCACGACCTCGTTCCCCTCCGGGCACTCCGCGTCGGCGGCGGCGTTCGCGACCGGGGTCGCACTGGAGTCACCGGCCTGGGGTGCGGCGGTGGCCCCGGTCGCCTGGTCCGTGGCGCTCTCCCGCGTCTACACCGGGGTGCACTTCCCGAGCGACGTGCTCGCGGGTGCCGCCCTGGGCGCGGGCGCCGCCTACGCCGTACGGGGTCTGGTGCCGACCCGCGCCCAGCTCGTCCCGCCGGCCCGGCCCCGCGCCGAGGTCGCGGCGCTGCCGGACGGCGAGGGCCTGGTCATGGTGGCCAACAACGGCTCGGGCACCGCCGACCGGGTGCGCGCCCTGCGGGACAGCCTGCCGGCCGCCGAGGTCGTCGAGTGCCAACCGGGCGATCTGCGCGCCGAGTTGGAGAAGGCCGCGACCCACGCCCGGGTGCTCGGCGTGTGCGGCGGCGACGGCACGGTCAACACGGCCGCCGAGGTCGCCCTGCGCCACGACCTGCCGCTCGCGGTGCTGCCCGGCGGCACCCTGAACCACTTCGCCTACGACCTGGGGGTGGAGGACGTCCGCGCTCTGAGCCGGGCCGTCCAGCAGGGCGAGGCGGTGCGCGTGGACGTCGGCCGGTTCGTCTGCGGCAAGCAACAGGGCGTCTTCCTCAACACCTGCAGCCTGGGCGTCTATCCGGAGCTGGTGCGCGTGCGGGACCGCTGGTCGCGCCGGATCGGCGGCTGGCCGGCCGGGGTGCTCGCGGTCCTGCGCGTCCTGCGCACGGGCCGGCATCCGCTGGAGGCCGAGTTCGGCGGCCAGACCCGCCCGCTGTGGCTGCTGTTCGTCGGCAACGGCACCTACCACCGGATGGGCCTGGCGCCCGGCCGCCGACTCGACCTCGCGGACGGGCAGCTCGACGTACGGGTGGTGCACGGCGGCCGCCGTCCCGCGCTGCGGCTGCTCGCGGCCGCCCTGGCGGGCCCGCTGACCCGCTCCCCCGCCCATGCGGCGGTCCAGGTGGGCCGCCTGCACCTGGAGGGAGTCGCCCCCGGCACGCTCCTCGCCCATGACGGCGAGGTCACCGAGGCGGAGGGTGAGGTGACGCTGGAGAAGCTCCCCGAGGCGCTCACGGTGTACCGCCCCCTCACCGGTGGCTGACACCCTGTCAGTCCACATTTCAAAACGCTGGTCTCACCATTCGACACGCGGGCGTACGGTGATGCGTACCGACAAGCCGTCGAACAGGGGAGTTCAGCCATGTCGAAGCCGCAGGAGACCGCTGTCTACACGCACGGGCACCACGAGTCGGTGCTGCGCTCCCACACCTGGCGGACCGCCGCCAACTCCGCGGCCTATCTGCTCGGTTCACTGAAGCCCCACATGAAGATCCTGGACATCGGCTGCGGCCCGGGGACCATCACCGCCGACCTGGCGGCGCTGGTCCCCGACGGACACGTCACCGGCGTCGACCACGCGCCGGGGATCCTGGATCAGGCCCGGGCCACGGCCGCCGAACGGGGCCTGACGAACGTCGACTTCGCGGTCGCGGACGTACACGCCCTGGACTACCCCGACGACACGTTCTGCGTGGTCCACGCGCACCAGGTGCTGCAGCACGTCGGCGATCCGGTGCAGGCGCTGCGCGA
The DNA here is from genome assembly GCF_003814765.1 of Streptomyces sp. TLI_185. Taxonomy (NCBI): domain Bacteria; kingdom Bacillati; phylum Actinomycetota; class Actinomycetes; order Kitasatosporales; family Streptomycetaceae; genus Streptomyces; species Streptomyces sp. TLI_185. Next base: position 8,325,052 of record NZ_RKRB01000001.1, on the reverse strand, counting down.
GATGGTGCGGGTGACGAAACCGGGCGGGTTCATCGCCGTCCGAGACTCGGACTACGCGGCCATGGCCTGGTATCCCGCGTCCCGGGGGATGGACGACTGGTTGGACCTGTACCGGCGGGTCGCCCGCGCCAACGGCGGCGAGCCGGACGCCGGGCGGCGGCTGAAGGCCTGGGCGCTGCAGTCGGGCCTGACCGACATCACCGCCACCTCCAGCACCTGGACCTTCTCCACGGCCGAGGAGCGCGCGTGGTGGAGCGGGCTGTGGGCCGACCGGACGCTGGCGTCGGCGTATGCGAAGCGGGCCACGGAGGGCGGACACGCGACGGTGGAGCAACTGACGGCCGTCTCGGACGCCTGGCGGGAATGGGGGCGCCGGGACGACGGCTGGTTCTGCGTACTGCACGGAGAGATTCTGTGCCGAAAGAGCGCCTGAATCCCTGTTTTCGGGATACCCGAAGAACAGGAGGTTCAAATTATGGTTGCCGTCCTGCTCGTATTGCTCCTGGCGCTGATTCTCTTCGGCGCAGGATTCGCACTGAAGGCACTGTGGTGGATTGCACTGGCGGTTCTCGTGGTGTGGCTGCTGGGATTCCTGGTACGCGGCACGACAGCGGCCGGACACCGGGGCCGCTGGTACCGGTGGTGAGTTAAGCGGGAGTTATTCCCTGGGAAGCAACGGTCCGAGCGGCCCGAGGTCCAGATTGAGGTCCTCGGGCCGCAGTCCGTACCGCTCGCGCAGTTCGGTCATGCGGTCGTCCAGGAGCATGAGGGTGAGCCCGATCCGCTCCTCCTGGTCCTCGCTGAGCTCGCCGGTGTCGAAGCGGCGCAGCGCCTGGCGTTCCATGAGCTGGCGCAGCAGTTCCACGACGGTCAGGACGAGTTTGACGAGGTCGCGTTCGACGGTGTCGGGTTCCAGGTCCAGCCGGTTGCGGCGCTGGGTCATGTCAACTCCCCCCAGGGCGACGGAACTTGCTCGTTGACCGAGCTGATCAGCGCATTGAGGTCGATGCGGACGAGATCGACGTCCGCGATGCGCAGAGTGATGTCCCCGGTGATGACGACCCCGCCGGCGAGCAGCCGGTCGAGCAGGTCCACGAGGGCGATCTCACGGCGTTCGACGACCGTCACGACTCTTCCCCCGCAAAAGAATAGGCGGCCCACGGGCCGGTGAGTTCGACTCGTATCGCCGGACTGTTCAGCTTTGTTTCGTCCTTGCTCCGGTCCACCAGCTCCACGAATTCCTCGGAATCACGCCGGGACACCAGATAGGCGGCGTTGAGAACATTCCGGCCGGAGACTCCGGACAGTGCGGGATTCTGCGGAGCATGCAATCGGGAATCATCGGCGTACGCGGAAAGCGCCGCGTGCAGGTGTTCGGCGAACTCCTCGGTCTGCTTCCACATGTCCTCGTTCGCCCGCACCCGCATACGCCGCTGGCGCAGATAGTCCCGGCCCGACGCCGCCTTCTGTGCGGGTGCGTCGCTTTCCGCGGGCTCGATTTCGGCGTACACCTTGACGCCCCATTCCACGCGCCCCTCCAGCCGGTCGAGGGTGCGCCGGAAGTCGTCCTCGCGCGCCTCCATCATCACGCGGACACCGCTGTCGTCGCGGAAGACGGTCGCGAGCCGCAGGGGCAGCGGCGTGGTGACGACGGTGAGTGCGTCGATCACGCTCTGGTGGGCCCGCGCCGTCTCGGTCAGCCACTCCAGGTCCTCCAGATGCCTGCGGAGCGGTTCCTCCGCGAAGTCCCGCTCCGGCACATGGCTGACCACGGCGATCAGACCGTGGTGGGTCAGCAGTCTGGGCGGGTCGCCCGCCACGCCTTTCAACTGGGACTGCAGGGGCGCACCCAAGGGGCGGCAGACGGCGTAGACGTACCGCAGTCCGGTCATGGGGCCTCCTCTTCGCGCCTGTCTTCGCGCCTGTCTTCGCGCCTCTCTTCGCGCCTGCCTTCGCGCCTCTCTTCGCGCCTCTCTTCGCGCCTCTCGCGGCCGGGCTCCAGCTGTGCGAGGCGCTCGCGCAGCTCGGCGTTCTCCCGGGCGAGTTCCTTGCGGCGGGCACCGGAGGACAACGCGGGATCGTCCTCCCACCAGTCGATACCCATCTCCTTCGCCTTGTCGACCGAGGCGACGATCAGACGGAGTTTGATGGTGAGGAGTTCGATGTCGAGCAGGTTGATGCGGATGTCACCGGCGATCACGATGCCCTTGTCGAGAACGCGCTCCAGGATGTCGGCAAGGTTGGCGCCCGACCCCTGTCCGTAGGGCTCGGGCAGCCGGCCGGCCATGCTCATCGACGGCCTCCGCCGTCGGCGTACTCGGGCTCAGGCTCTTCCTCGCCCTCCTCCTCGTACTCGTACTCGTCCTCGGGCTCCTCGCCCTCTTCCAGTTCCGCTCGGCCCGCTTCTTCCTCCTCGGGCTCGTCCTCCCCCGTGGCCTCCTCTTCCTCCTCGTACTCGCCGTTCTCTTCCTCGCCCTCGTCCTCGTACGACTCGTCGCCCTCCTGAGCGGCCTCCTCCTCGGCGATCGCGTCCTCGTGGCTCTGGACGACCTCACCGTCGCGGATCTCGCCGCGCCAGCTGTCCGCCGCCTCTCCCTTGAGGGTGACGAAGCGGGCGAAGTTCTTGAGGTCCAGGCGAGCCCGGCGGCCCTGGGCGCGCCAGATGTTGCCGGTCTTCTCGAACAGACCCTTGGGGTAGTACTCGATGACCAGCACGATGCGGGTGAGGCTGTCGTCGAGCGTGTGGAAGGAGACGACACCCTTCGTGGTGCCCTTGGAGCCCTCCGAGGTCCAGGAGATCCGGTCGTCCGGCACCTGCTCGGTGGTCTTCGCCTTCCAGCTGCGGTTGGACCAGAAGACCTTCAGCTGCCAGTCCGACTGGGTGTCGTCGCCGCGGTTGGCGCTCTTCACGCCCTTGGCGAAGGTGCTGAAGTCCTGGTACTGGGTCCACTGGTCGTAGGCCGTGCGCAGCGGCACGCCGACGTCGATGTACTCGAGGATGACGGTGGGCTTCTTGCCCGCCCCGCCCTTGCGCTTGCCCTTGCCGCCGCCGAGGTTCTTGAAGGCACCGACGACGTTGTCCTTGGCACGGGTGGCGCCGACCTCCAGCGCGGTACGCAGGGGGCCCTTGCCCTCGGCGAGCTTGCGGCCGCCGTCGAGCGCGAGCTTGGCGAAGCCCGGGCTGTTCCCCTCGGCGATGTCGTTCAGCTTGCCGGTGGTCTCGCCGAGCTTGCGGCCGACGCCGACGAGCAGGCGCGTGACCTGTGTGGCGAGGTACTCCTGCAGTTCGGCCTTCAGCCGATCGGCGGCCTCGCTCTTCGCCATGTCTGTCAGCGGGCCGGTCGCCCCTTTGGCGCCGCGCGCCGCGGAGGTCGCCGATCCAAGTGTCTCGGTCATCGCTCACCGCCTCCCTTCGGCAGGCGGGCCCGGGCTGAGCGGGCCCCGCCCCTGGCGGCGGCCGTCTTGCGGGCGGCCGTCTTCTTGGCGGCGGTCTTCTTCGCCGTCGTCTGCTTCGTCGCGGCCTTCTTGGCGGGAGCCTTCTTGGCAGGAGCCCGCTTTGCGGCCGTCTTCTTGGCAGGGGTCTTCTGCACGGCCTTCTTGGCGGTCTTCCTCGCCGGAACCCGCTCGGTCTCTTCGGCCGAAGGCTCCTCCTCGGCCTCCGACTCCTCGTCCCTCTCCTCCTCGTCCCTCTCCTCGTTGTCCGGCTCCTCGTTGTCCGGCTCCTCGTTGCCCGGCTCCTCGTCCTCGTACTCGTCCTGCGGCTCCTCGTCCTCGTTCTCCTCCGACTCCTCGTTCTCGTCGTCCTCGAGGAGGTCCGTCGCCCCGTCCGTCACTCCCGAGAGCTGATCGCGGACCTGGGCGGTGCGTCCGTGGAGGCGGTCGGCAAGGGCGTCGATCTGCCGCTCCACCATCGCGCCCGAGGCCGCCTTGCCGACGCCACGCAGGTCCTCGCGCAGCTGGTCCCCGATCTCCTTGAACTGCGGATTGTTCTGCAGCTGCTGGGATGCCAGGTCCGCGAGAGCCCGCGGGCTGAGATGCATCCGCTTGCCGGCCACCAAGGTTCCGACGGCGAACGCCAGTTTCATCTTCTTCGTACGTCCGAGGACGTATCCGGCCCCTATCGCGAGGCCGAGTCCCACTCGGTTCATCGTCTCGTCCAGTTCCCAGGGGCCGCGCCACCGCGCAGGCCGATTTCCATCCGGTCCAGAAGTTCGTCCTCCTGTCGGTCGAACTCCTCCTCGTCGATCTCGCCCGCCTCCAACTGCTCCTCGAGTTGGGCGAGTTCGGCCCTGATGGTGGCCGGGTCGTAATAAATCCGTTCCGCCTCTTGCAGCACCTGTCCGATCACCCACCCGCTCCCGCGTACCGGGGCGAAGGGCAGCAGGACCAGCTCCTTGATCAGCCCCACGGCCTCACTCCTGGGCGATTCCCGGGCCGGCGGCACTACCCGCGTGCTCGGCGGGACCGGGCTCGACGAAGCTGTACGGCGGCAGCGGGCCGTTGACGCGCAGCTCGATGTGCGGATGTCCCTTGCGAACCTGCTCCACCTCCGCCAGGAACGACTCGGCGGAGTCGCGGTCCACGAGGAAGGACAGGTTGACCAGCCAGCCGCTGGACTCGGGGCCGGCGCTCACATCGGCGGCGACCGGCTCCAGGGCGCGCTGCAATTCGGATGCGTCCTCGGCCTCCCGGTCCTTCACCGCGGCGACGACCATCTCGCCGAGCCTGAGCCGCTGCTCGTAACTGCCGCCGCCCGCCTGCCGGTTGGCGTCGGACATGGCGCGGATCTCCGGGTTCTCGGACATCACGCGATGCAGAACGGCCTCTTCCTGGTGCGTGGCCTTGACGTTGTACTCGACCTTGCCGTCCAGGGCTTGCAGGCGCTCCTTGTAGTGCTCGGCGCGGTCGGCGAGCACGCCGGTGACCGTGTCGTCGTCCGGGGCGACGCTGCCGAACCGCATGGGCAGCACGACGCCGGCCGCGCCCGCCTCGGCGAGCACGTTCTGGTGGGCGAGCAGGTCCTTGCGCTTGGGCCGCAGACCCTCGGGGGCGTCGCTCACGACGGCCGCGAGTTCACCCGCCTCGAGGACGCGCACCGGGAGGGGCGGGTCCCCGACGCCGCCCATGTCCCTGGGGAGCGCGGGATGCGACTTCGCGGTGATGCCGTACACGTAGGTGCTCACTCCTGCTCCTCCTTCCTGCGCGAGGACGCCGATGACGAGGTCTTGCGCGCACGGGGCCGGGACTCGGTCTCCTTCTCACGGCCCTCGTCACGTGCCTGCTTGAAGGCGTCGGAGATGGTCTCTGCGGCTCCGGAGAGCGCGCCCTTGGACTTGCCGCGGCTGCCGGACTCGGTGATCTCGCCGACGAGGTCGGGCAGACCCGGGTCCTTGCGCGGCCCCGCTTCCAGGTCGAGGCGGTTGCACGCCTCGGCGAAGCGGAGATAGGTGTCGACGCTGGCCACGACGACACGTACGTCGATCTTCAGGATCTCGATGCCGACCAGGGAGACTCGTACGAACGCGTCTATGACCAGACCCCTGTCGAGGACGAGCTCCAGAACGTCGTACAGGCCACTGCTGCCGCCCCCTCCGCCGGTCTGCTGTGCCGGGACAACGGTCATACCGACCGCGCCTCCTTGTCTGTGAACTGGTAAACGGATGTGTGTTCCATGCGGACGACCTACCGGGCGCCGTGCCCGTGCGGATCGGACCGCCCGCGTTCGTAACGGCGAACGCGCCGGTAGCCGGTGAGCTGCCCCTCGGTGTCGAGCTCGACCTGGTAGCTGGCCAGCAGGCTCATCGTGTCGGGCACCCTTTCGAGCTCCAGGACCTCGACCTCCAGCGACCAGCCGTCCTCCGTCTGCTCGAAGGCCGAGGCGCCCTCGACGGCCATGCCGGTGAGCTCCGCAAGCTGCGCACACGCATTGCGCAGCACCTCCATGGGGCTCGGCCTCTTGTCCGCCACGCTGTTTTCCTTGTCTGTGCTCCGCTGCGAGTCGGAGTTCCGTGAACTTTGTGACTCTTGCGTGTTCCTTGTGTTCGACATGGCCACCTCCGGGTGGCCCCATGGCCACGGGCCAAACCTTTACGAGCCGCGCAACGCGTCGAGCCTGCGCCTGGCGGGTCCCAGGGCGCGTGCCTTGCGCATGACACCGGCCCAGGGATCGGTGCGGGCCTGTTCGACGGCGTCGGCGATGGTCCAGCGTCGGGCGGTCAGCTCCGGGTCGTCCAGCTGGTCCCAGGTGATCGGGGTGGCCACGGGCGCGCCGGGCCGGGCGCGGACGGTGAGGGGTACGACCGCGGTCTGCGCGTAGGCGTTGCGGCCCACGTCGAGGTAGAGCCGGTCGCCGCGCTCCTTCTTGCGGGCGGCGGTGGTGAGCCGGTCGGGATGGGCCCCGGCGAGGGTGTCGGCGACGTCGCGGGCGAACTCGCGGACCTCGTCGAAGTCGTGCCGGCCGTTGAGCGGCACGACGGCGTGCAGCCCGCGCGAGCCGGTGGTCATCAGTCCCGAGGGGAGTTCGAGCTCGTCGAGGAGTTCCCCGAGCAGCAGGGCCGCCTCACGCACCGCCGCGAAGTCGTCACCGGCCGGGTCCAGGTCGAAGACCATGCGGTCGGGCCGGTCGAGGTGGCCGACCCGGGACAGCCAGCGGTGCAGCGTGAGGCTGGCCTGGTCGGCGAGGTAGAGCAGGGTGGCCGAGTCGTCGCACACGGTGTGGCAGACAGTGCCGCCCTCCTTGGGCACCTCGATGCGGGTGATCCACTCCGGGTAGTTCTCCGGGGTGTTCTTCTGCATGAAGCGCGGGCCGTCCAGGCCGTCCGGATGCCGTTCCAGCATCAGTGGGCGGCCGCGCAGATGGGGCAGCATGAGCGGGGCGGCGGACCGGTAGTAGTCGACGAGGTCGCCCTTGGTGTACTCCTTCGCACGGCCGTCGCCGGGGAACAGCACCTTGTCGGCCCGGTGGACCTCCACGGTGCGGCGCCCGGCCCGCACGGTGCGGACGCTGTCGTCGCTCACCGCACGACCGCCTCCTCCACCAGCAGCTTCCCGGCCGCCGCGATCGACTCGGCGTCGATGCCCGCGGCGTGCAACTGCTGGTCCGGGGCGGCCGAGCCCGGCATCGTACGGACGGCCAGGCGTACCAGCCGCGGTACCGGCCGCCCGTCGAGGAACGCGTCCAGGACGGCGTCGCCGAGGCCGCCCTCCTCGTGGTGGTCCTCGACGGTGACCAGGCACCCGGTGTCCTCGGCGGCTCGGCGCAGGGTGCGCCGGTCGACGGGCTTGACCGAGTAGAGGTCGATGACGCGGGCCTGGATGCCGTCCCGGTCCAGAGCGTCGGCGGCGGCCAGCGCCTCGGCCACGGTGACGCCCGCCGCGACGAGGGTCAGCCGGTCGTGCGGGGAGGAGCGCAGCACCTTGCTGCCGCCGATGGCGAACTCCTCGTCGGGGCCGTAGATCACCTCGCTCGCCCCGCGCGAGGTGCGCAGATACCGGATGCCCTCGCAGCCCGCCATCGCGGCGACGAGCTGCGCGGTCTGGTTGGCGTCGCACGGGTACAGCACGGTCGAGCCGTGCACCGCCCGCATCATCGCCAGGTCCTCCAGGCCCATCTGGGACGGCCCGTCCTGGCCGATGGCGACGCCGGCGTGCGAGCCGACGAGGTTGATGCCGGCGCCGCTGACGGACGCCATGCGCACGAAGTCGTACGCGCGGGTCAGGAAGGCCGCGAACGTGGCGGCGTACGGCACCCAGCCGCGGGACGCGAGGCCCACCGCAGCGGCGACCATCTGCTGTTCGGCGATGTAGCACTCGAAGTACCGGTCGGGATGCTCCTTGGCGAAGAGCTCGGCCCGGGTGGAGTCGCCGACCTCGCCGTCGAGGGCCACGATGTCGCCGCGCCCGGTGCCGAGGGCGGTGAGCGCCTGACCGTAGGCGTCGCGGGTGGCGACCCCCTTCTCGGGGGTTCCCTTCTCCCAGCGGGGCAGTTCGAGGTGCCCGGCGCGCACGGCGTGCAGCATGCGGGTGGCGGTCGGCTCGTGGACGTGGACGCGCAGGTCGCGGGGGCCGCCGAGTTCGGCGATCGCCTCGTCGGCGTCCTTGAGGGGCTTGCCGTGCAGTCCCTCGCGGTCCTGGGCGGAGCTGACGCCCTTGCCCTTGAGGGTGCGGGCGAGGATCACGGTCGGCTGCCCGGTGGTCGAGAGCGCCTCGCCGTACGCGCGGTCGACGGCATCCACGTCATGCCCGTCCACCTCGATGGTGTGCCAGCCGAACGCCTGGAAGCGGCGGGCGTAGGCGTCGAGGTCGTGCCCGTGCCGGGTCGGCCCCCGCTGTCCCAGCCGGTTCACGTCGACGATCGCGGTGAGGTTGTCCAGATGCTCGTACGCCGCGTGCTCGGCGGCCTCCCAGATCGACCCCTCGGCCAGCTCGCTGTCCCCGCACAGCACCCACACGCGGTATCCGCCCCGGTCCAGCCGCTTGCCGGCCAGCGCGATACCGACGCCGACGGGCAGCCCCTGGCCGAGCGACCCGGTGGCCGTCTCGACCCACGGCAGCCTGCGCGGTGTCGGATGCCCCTCGAGGCGGCTGCCCAGCTTGCGGAAGGTGAGCAGCTCGCCGTCCTCGATGGCGCCGGCCGCCTTGTAGGCGGCGTAGAGGAGGGGCGAGGCGTGCCCCTTGGAGAGCACGAAGCGGTCGTTGCCGGGGTGGGCGGGCCGGTCGAAGTCGTAGCGGAAGTGGTGCGCGAACAGTACGGCCATCAGGTCGGCGGCGGACATCGAGGACGTCGGGTGCCCGGACCCCGCGGCGTCGGCTGCGCGCACACTGTCCACACGCAACTGCTGGGCGAGCTCCACGAGTTCGTCGGTATTCATGAGTCTCCTTCCGCGGGAATGTCGGGACGTCGCTTCACTGGACCCGGAGGTTCGGCCGATTCACCGCCGCCCAGCTCCTCGCCGGGCTCTGAGACGGGCTGCCCCTTGGCGGGCTCACCGCCCGGCTGGTTCTTCGCGGGCTCACCGCCTGGCTGGTTCTTCGCGGGCTCGCCGCCTGGCTGGTTCTTGGCCGGCTCGCCGCCTGGCTGGTTCTTGGCCGTCTCGCGACCGGGCTGGTCGCCGGCAGACTCGGAGACGAGCTGCCCCTTGGCGGGCTCACCACCTGGCCGACCCTTCGCGGGCCCACCACCCGCCTGGTTCTTCGCCGGCACGCCACCCGGCTTGCTCTTCGCGGGCTCACCACCCGGGTGGTTCCTCGCAGGCCCACCGCCCGGCTGATTCCTCGCAGGCTCGGTGGTGTGCCCCGGCGGCGCGGCGCCCTGGGGGGCCGTGTCCGCCGCTGTGGCCGCGCCCGGGCCCGAGCCGGCCGGGGCCGTCTCCCGGGGTTCCGGTCCGCCCGGTACGCGGGCCAGTTCCGGTGATGACGTGTCCAGGGGGACCGACCACGACCGTACGAGCCCCAACTGGACTGCCTGGCGCGGGAGTACGGAGTCCAGGAGCCAGTCCGCGGCGACGCGGACGCGGTTGCCGGGCATCGCCGCGAGGTGGTAGCCGCGGGTGACGGCTCCGGCCAGCGGGCCGGGCAGGGGGACGCCCAGCGGGTTGGCGGCGGCCTTCGTGCCGCCCAGGTCGACGACGAAACCCAGGTCGCGGTGGCGGTAGGTGCGCCGTTCACCGACCCCGAGGGACGCGGCGACGTTCTGCGCCGCGACCTTTCCGTGCCGCCAGGCGTGCTGCGCGGTCATCGGCGTGTACGTCCCGGGGTTGTTCAGGTCCGGCACCGCGGCCGCGTCACCGCACGCGAACACCTCGGGGCGGCCCGGTACTTGCAGATGCGGGTCGACGAGGAGCCGTCCGCGTTCCAGCGGCTGCCCGGTGCTCTCGACGAGCGGATCGGGCCGTACGCCGACGCACCACACCAGGGTGCGGGTGTCGACGAACTCGCCGTCGGTCAGCAGCACTCCGCCCGGCGTGGCCTCCTTCACGGACGTCCCCATGCGCACCTCGACGCCGCGCTGCCGCAGCACCCGGTCGGCGGTGCGCGAGAGCCGTTCGTCCATCTCGGGCAGGACGCGCGGCGCGATGTCGAGCAGCATCCACCGCGGCTGCATGCCGTGCCGCAGGGGGTGCCGGCGGACCTGCGCGTCGGTGTACATCTGCCCGTGCGCCGCGACCTCCGTCCCGGTGTATCCGGCGCCGACCACCACGAAGGTGCACCGCGCGGCGCAGCTCTTCGGGTCGTCCGCGGTGGCGGCGAGTTCCACCTGCCGGGTGACGTGATCGCGCAGGTACAGCGCCTCGGGCAGCCCCCGGAAGCCGTGCGCGTACTCGGCCACGCCCGGGATGGGCAGCAGCTTGTTGACGCTGCCGACGGCGAGCACGAGCCGGTCGTACGCGAGCGTGCCGCCCCCGCCCTCCGGGTCGGTGTAGTGCACGCTCTGCCCGTCTAGGTCGACGGAGTCGGCCTCGCCGAGCACCAGCCGGACATGCGGCAGGGTGCCGGAGAGGGAGACGGACACCCGGCGGGGTTCCAGGATCCCCGCGGCGACCTGGGGCAGCAGGGGCAGGTACAGAAAGTAGTCGGTCGGATTCAGCAGGGTGACGTCGGCCTTGTGCCGCATCAGCCGGGACAGGGTGCGGGCCGTCCGGTACCCGGCGAATCCGGCACCGACGATCACGATGCGGGGTCGACTCACGGTTCGCCTCCGGCGCTGTCGCGTACGTCGTGCGGAGCCTTCCGCGTCCCCCTGGTCCAGACCCCCAAACGTCCGCCGGTTTCCGCTGCGGGCTCCGGGTACCCGGAGCGGACCGGCCCCCACGCCCAGTGCCTCCCGGAGGTGTCCCCCATGCCCGAGTACGGCTACTTCCTCTCGTGCGAGGAGTTCGGTCCCGCGGAACTCGTCGAACAGGCGAGGATGGCGGAGCAGGCCGGATTCCAGTCGCTGTGGATCTCGGACCACTACCACCCGTGGAACGACGCGCAGGGCCAGAGCCCCTTCGTGTGGTCGGTGATCGGCGCGCTCTCGGAGGCGGTGTCGCTGCCGGTCGAAACGGCGGTCACCTGCCCGACCGTGCGCATCCACCCGGCGGTGGTCGCCCAGGCGGCGGCGACCTCGGCGGTGATGCTGAACGGCCGCTTCCGGCTCGGGGTGGGCACCGGTGAGGCCCTCAACGAGCACATCCTCGGGCACGTCTGGCCGCCCGCGAGCGTCCGCATGGAGATGCTGGAGGAGGCGATCCAGATCATGCGCCGCCTTTTCACCGGCGAGGAGGTCAGCCACCACGGCACCCACTACACGGTGGAGAACGCCCGCCTGTACACGGTCCCCGAGGAGCCCGTCCCGATCGACATCTCCGGGTTCGGCCCGGCGGCGACGCAGCTCGCGGGACGGGTGGGCGACGGCTACATCACGATGATGCCGGACGCGTCGATGGTCGAGCAGTTCCGCAAGGGCGGTGGCGGCGGCAAGCCGGTGATCGGCGGCACCAAGCTCTGCTACGGCACCGACCGCGACGAGGCCGTACGCACGGTGCACCAGCGGTGGTTCAACCAGTTCCTGCCGGGCGAGATGGGCCAGATCCTGCCCTCGCCGAGCCATTTCGAGCAGCTGGCGCCGCTGGTCACCGAGGAGATGGTGCGCGAGAAGGCGGTGTGCGGGGACGACGTCGACGAGCACGTCTCGGCCCTGGCGGCCTTCGCCGACGCCGGCTTCGACCGGGTCTACGTCAACCAGATCGGCCCCGACCAGCGCGGCTTCTTCGACTTCTACCGTACGAAGGTCCTGCCGCAGCTGCAGCAGTCCTGAGGGATCAGCGATGAAACTCCACCGCCCCGTCGTCTCCGTCTACACGGTGCCGACCGATGCTCCCGAGGCCGACGGCACGCTGGCCTGGGACTCCACGACCATGGTGATCGCCGAGGTGACGACGGGCGACGAGACCGGCACGGGCTGGACGTACGGCCCGCCGGCGGCCGGCGACTTCCTGCGCGACCACCTCGCCCCGCTGGTCGAGGGCCGCTCCGCCCTCGACATCCCCGCCGTGCACGACGCGATGTGCCGTTCCGTCCGCAACGCGGGCCGCCCCGGGATCGCCGCGGGCGCGATCTCCGCGGTGGACATCGCGCTGTGGGACCTCAAGGCGCGCCTCTTCGAACTCCCCCTGGCCCGGCTGCTCGGCGTGTGCCGCGAGCGGGTCCCGGTCTACGGCAGCGGCGGCTTCACGACGTACCACGAGACGCATCTGGCCGCGCAGCTCAACGGCTGGGTGCACGGGCAGCACATCCCTCGCGTCAAGATCAAGATCGGGGAGACCTGGGGCCGTGCGGCCGCCCGCGACCTGGCCCGCGTCCGGGCGGCACGCCATGTCATCGGTTCCGAGGCCGAGTTGTACGTCGACGCGAACGGCGCCTACACCCGCAAACAGGCCGTCCGCGTCGGCCGTGCCCTGGCCGAGCACGGTGTCGGCTGGTTCGAGGAGCCGGTCTCCTCGGACGACCTGACGGGTCTGCGCCTGGTCCGTGACGCCCTGGTGTGCGATGTGACGGCCGGCGAGTACGGCTACGACCTCCCCTACTTCGCCCGTATGATCGCGGCCGGCTCGGTCGACTGCCTGCAGATCGACGCGACGCGCTGCGGCGGCATCACCGAGTTCCTGCGCGCCGCCGCGCTCGCCCAGGCCCACGGCCTGGAGGTCTCCACCCACTGCGCCCCGCACGCCCACGCCGCGGCGGCCGCCTCGCTCCCCAACCTCCGCCACATGGAGTGGTTCCACGACCACGTACGCATCGAGGACATGTTCTTCGACGGGGCGCTGGACCCGACGGGGGGCACGGTGCGCCCGCTGGCCGGTCTGGGCCACGGGCTGACCCTGCGGACCGACGAGGTGGAGCAATACCGGGTCGGCTAGGGCCTGTCGTTTGGATCACCTCGGCGTCGCGAGGCCTGGCACGCACTCCCCCACCGCCTCAAAGGCGTGGGGAAACCCCCAGCGGCGTCGTCGCTGCACCCCCCAGACCCCGCTCGGCTCCAGGCGGCTGCAAGGCACCGCTCCCTGCAGCCGGCCTGGCCCAACCGACAGGGCCTAACGGCGGGCGAGCCGGGTCAGTTTCCGTGCGGCCACCACGCCGGCGCCGACGGTGAGCGCCGTCCCCACCCGACCACGGTTCCGGGAGATCCACTCCTGCGCACCGTCCGGCCGGGACTCGTCGTCGAACCGCCCGTGCGCCCCGAAGTCCCGTCCGTGCGCGCCGTCCGCCGGGGTCCACAGGTTGCCGATCTCGCCGTGCTCGCCCTCGTCCTGCTGGGCGTCGAAGCCGGTGCGTGCGAGATAGCGGTCGAGCACTCCGGGAGCCACCGCGTTGGCGAGCAGGGTGGCCACCGTGGAGCTTCCGACCCAGTACTCGCGCCGCCGGCCGTGGGAGGCGGCGTGCACGATCGCGCGGGCCGCGACCTCCGGCTGGAACACCGGTGCCACCGGTCGGGCCCGCCCCGGCATCCGGCTCAACACCCAGTCGAACTGCGGGGTGTTGACGGCCGGCAGCTGCACCATCGTCGTGCGGACGCCGCTGCCGGTGTGCAGCAGCTCGCACCGCAGCGACTCGTTGAACCCCTGGATCGCGTGCTTGGCCCCGCAGTACGCCGACTGCAGCGGAATCCCGCGGTAGGCGAGCGCCGAGCCGACCTGCACGATCGTGCCGCGGTCGCGCGGCAGCATGTGGTGCAGCGCGGCCCGGGTGCCGAACACACAGCCCAGATACGTCACTTCGGTCACCCGCCGGAACTCGTCCGGGGTGATCTCGGTGAACGGAGCGAACACCCCGGAGAAGGCGTTGTTGACCCATACGTCGATGTGCCCGAACGTGTCGGCGACCTGCTGGGCCGCGTCGTCGACCGCCTTGGCGTCGGCCATGTCGACGGTGACGACGAGGGCCTCGCCCCCGGCACGCTGCACCTCGTCGGCGGCCGCGGCGAGGCCTTCACGTCCGCGGGCGAGCAGCGCGACACGGTCGCCCCGGGCGGCGAAGGCCAGGGCCGTGGCCCGCCCCACGCCGCCGCTGGCCCCGGTCACGACGACGGCTTTACGGCCCCCCGGCACGGGCAGACCCCAACGGCTGCGCACGCCTCATCACGCCCGGTGGTGCGGCTGTTCGGGGTCGATGTCGTCCTGGCTCGGCGCGGGCGTGCCCGCACCGCCCGGCTCGCCCGCGACGGGCGCACCGGCGGCCCCGCCCAGACCGCCGGGCGCGACCGGCGGCATCGGCGGATACGGCGCCCCGAGTCCGCTCGGCGGCGCTGCGGGTGCCCGGCCGCCGACGACGGGGTCGCCCTGGCTCGCGGCCAGCTCCGCCTCCCGCTCCGACGTGGGCCGGGACGTGGCGGGGCGGGCCATGCCGCGCAGGACGTAGGCGATGACGCCGAGGACCGCCCCGGTGATCAGTGCCGCGGCCCAGTCGGGCAGGCCGATCGCGAGGGCCAGTCCGAGGGTGAGCGCGAGGGCCGCGCCCGCGTACAGGGCGACGGCGCCGGACACGGCGTACAGCATGGCCCTACGCCGCTGCTTGCGAGTCTGTTCGCGCAGTTCGTCGCGCACGGTCTCGCGCGCCACCTGCGCCAGCTCGTCGACCAGGTGCCTGTCCAGGTGCTCCAGATGATCCAAGCCTTCCATGCCCGCCGAGTACCCGTACGGGCGTACGGATAACGCGGTCCGTCACGGCTGGAAAGCGGTGCGTCAGCCCACGGCCGCCGGGTACCCGGCCCGCTCGCACGACCGCACGACCAAAACCCTCACTGACCCCTTTACAGGAGTTGCAGGATGACCGAGCGCACCGATGTGGTGGAGCTGCTCAAGGGGCAGCACACCCGGATCCGAGAACTGTTCGACGAGGTGGCGAACACCAAGGGCGCGGACCGAAAGCGGCACTTCCACGATCTCGTCCGGCTCCTCGCGGTGCACGAGACCGCCGAGGAGGAGGTCGTCCATCCCTTCGCCCGCAAGAACATCGACGGCGGCGAGCTGGTCGTGAAGGACCGGATCGAGGAGGAGGAGAAGGCCAAGGCGGCCCTGTCCCGGCTGGACGACATGGATCCGGACTCGCCCGAGTTCCTGGACCAGTTCGCGGCCCTGCGCCAGGACGTGCTCGCACACGCCGACAACGAGGAGCGGTACGAGTTCGCCCACTTCAGCCGGGTCGCCGACCGCGGCAGGCTGGAGACCCTGGCCCGTGCGGTGCAGGCGGCCGAGGCCCTGGCACCCACGCGTCCGCACCCGGGCACCGACACCGCCCTGAAGAACGTGGCAGTAGGCCCGGTCGCGGCCGTCGTCGACCGCACGCGTGACGTCGTACGCAAGGCGATGGGCTGATCCACGCCCCGGGGGCGGTCGGGTCGAGGACGATCTCCCGAAACGATCGGAAGTGATCTCCTCGCCCGGCCGCCCCAACTAGGCTTTCCGCATGGACATTCTGGGAGCCACGCTGCGCATCTGCGTCGACGACCTGGAGACCGCGGTCCCCTTCTACGAACGGCTGGCGGGCGGCAGAGCCCAACGCTTCGAACGCGGCGGCGTCCAGGTGGCCGCGGTCGGCTGCTTCCTGCTGATGAGCGGGCCCGAGGCCGAGCTGGAGGTGCTGCGCAAGATCTCCGCCACGATCGCCGTCAAGGACGTCGAGGAAACCCACCGGGTGCTCACCGGGCTCGGCGCGCACATCGTCGCGGGGCCGGTTCCCACGCCGGGGGGCCGCAACCTGATCGCGATGCATCCGGACGGCATGGTGTACGAGTACGTGGACCGCAACGTGTAGGTCCCTACGCCTCCGGCGGGCGCATACGGAAGTCGTACTGGGCCGGGAGCGGTTCGTCGGTCAGCCTCGACCAGAGTCGGCCGATCGCCTCTGCTCCCTCCCGCAGATCGGCGGCCTCGAAGCCCGCCCGGAAGACGTCCAGTGCCTCCTCCCGCCGCCCCTCCGCGAGCAGCAGCCCCGCCTCGATCAGCCGGAACCGGCCGCGCTCCCGGGTGGCGGGGTGCAGCCGCTCCCAGACCCCGCGCGCCTGAGCGGTGCGGCGTACGGCGAGCAGGGCCTCGATCGCCTCACGGCCCAGCGCGGCCGTGGCCGCCGTCCACCGTTCCCCGCCGTCGCGCCGCTCGTGGCACAGGTCGTCGAAGGCGTCGGCGTACCGGTCCGCGGCCCGCTCGTGGTTGCCGCTCTCCTGGTCGGCGACGGCGAGGCAGCGCAGCAACGGCCAGAGCGACGGGGCGAGTTCGAGGGCCCGCTCCCAGCTGCGCACCGCCTGCGCCAGGTCACCGGCGTACCACTGGGCGACACCCAGGTGGTATTCGGTGAGCGGGGTCGCGGGCGCGGTCTCCAGCATGTCCCGCCAGTGCGGAGCGACCAGCGTCTCGCCGGGCGGCCGCACCCGGCGCGGCTCGGGGAAGGCACCGGCCCGCAGCAGTTGCAGCCAGGGCTCCTGGGCCTCGCCGAGCGTGCCCTCGTCGAAGGGCGTGCCGGGCAGCTTCCAGTCGGCGCGCAGCACTTCGAGCGCACCCCAGCCGGAGCCGACGGCGAGGATCTCGCCGGGTTCGGTGTCGGCGTGCGGCTTCCAGGCGGCGTGGGCGGCGTCGACGGCGGCGCGCGGGAGTGCGGTTTCCAGGCGGGCTTCCCCTGCGTCGGCCGCCTCCGGAGAGCTCAGCGGACCGTAGGCCTCCAGCCACGACACCTCGCTCTCCGCTTCCAGCCGTACATGCTCCAGCTGGGTGCGGGCGAGCCCGGCCTGGATCTCCGAGTAGCCGCCCGTGCCGGGTTCGGTGAGCCACTGCTGCCAGCGGCGCCCGCCGGGTCCCTTCCCCCAGACGAAGAGCTTGCGTCCACGCAGCAGGTCGGTGGAGGTCTGCACCAGACCGTGCCCGTCCTCGTCGAGGGCGGCGATCCAGCGCCGTCGCGCATCGGGCAGGTCGTAGAAGTAGTCGGCGGCGTAAGGGAGTTGCTGTATCTCGGCGCACGAGGGTGCGGGCACCTTCCGCAGGCGCCGCTCGTACCCGAACTGCCAGGCCTCCTCCGCGGGGGCCAGCACCCGGCGCTCCTCCGGCACGGCGATGTTGGACCACCAGTACGTCGCCACGGGCCGCTCGTGCGGGTTGCGGATGCGGACGCCGACGTACAGGAAGTCGGAGTCCTCCGGCAGCCACAGGTCGACCTGGAAGGGCAGGTCCCGCAGGCGTTCCCACTCCCACAGCCGGAGCATCTCGCCGCCGTCGGGGGCGGGGACGCGGGCGGCGTGCAGCGGGGAACAGGAGAGGGTGGTGTGGCCGGTGGCGCCGATGTTCCATTCGATGCCGCCGGAGTACCAGGCGCCGTTGAGGGCGAAGTTCGCGGGCTGGAACACCGGGTTGCGGTACAGGAGTTCACGGCCGGTGGGCTTGTGCAGGAGGGAGGCGACACGGCCGCCGAGACCGGGCAGTACGGTGGCGCGCAGCCGGCCGTTCTCGATCACGAGGGCGTCGAACTCACGGGGCTGGCGTGCCCGCCCGTACCCGTCGCGCACCCGCACCGGCAGCAGGCTGCGGAGGGGTTCGTAGCCGGCCTGCCGGGCGATGTCCCGCGGCAGTTCGTCCCGGTCCCGGTCCTCGATGCGGTGAACCTCGTGCAGCAGCCGCAACGGGGGCAGCGGATTGTCCGGCCCCAACTCCGCGGCGGGCAACGTCAGTACCTCACGTCGGATGGTCGTCACGATCACCATGGAAGCCGCTCACCGGTGAGCTGACCAGGGGACCTACCGGTCAGGATTCCGCAAAGGGGACCTGCAGCGCCCCATAAGGGGCGCGGGGCCGTATCGATATGCGGCTCTGCCGCGTGGGCGCGACCAGCCACTACGACGCCGCAGACAACCGACAACCCCTCACGGCGCTACCCGCGCGAAGCGCCCCGCATCTCGACGGTGATCGCCCACCGCTCATGATCCCGCCAGTCCCCGTCAATAAAAATCATCCTTGGCGAGAACCCCTCAAGCCGAAAACCACACGCGCGCGCCAGCGCAATCGACGCCGCGTTCTGCGGCTGCGCATTGATCTCCAGCCGATGCAGCCGCATCGGCCCGAACGCGTACCCCACCACCAGGTCCAGCCCCTCCCGCATCAGCCCGCGCCCGGCGGCGTGCGCGAAGGCGCCGTAGCCGAGCGCGCCACACTGGAAGCCGCCCTCGACGATGTTGTTGATGTTGATGTACCCGGCGATGGCCCCGGCCCCCTGCGCGCCGTCCTTCTCGCAGACGAGGAATCCGGCCTTGGCCGGGTCCTCGATCAGCCGGCCCGCGTAAGCGGTGTACGCGCTCGCAGTGTCCGGCGGGAACAGCCAGGGGTGGTGCAGGTCCTTGCTCTCGCGGGCACGGGCGGTGAACTCGGCACCGTCCTCGTAGGTGAAGTGACGTATACCCACGCGGGGGCCTTCGGCGAGGTAACCGGATGCGGTGTGCGGCATCCCGTCACCCTACGGCGGTCTAACGTCGCCGCCTCATGAAATACGCCCCGAAGAACGAACCGATGGCGGCCGCGGCGAGCAGGGCCGTCGACAGCGGCATCGTGACCTCGGGGATCAGGAGGCGGATCCTGGTGTGGTGGGTGTTCTGGAAGATGAAGACCAGGGCGAAGACGGCGAGCAGCAGGACGGCGACCCGGCCGGGCGTCACGGCTGGGCCCCTCTCGCCGCTGTGCCTGGCACCCGGCTCGGAGGTCTTCGGGCTCATGCCACCAGGATGCGCCCGAAGACCCCCTCACGCACGGTGAGGACTGCCCGTGGGAGGCCTCACCCGCCGAGCACGGGCAGCTCCAGCACCCCGGTGTTCCCGGGCTCACTGGCCACGGTCACCGGTTTGATCCCGCGGTTGCCGAAGTAGGCGTCGTCGCTCGCCGCGATCACGAACTGCAGCCGGTGCCCCTTCTGGTACCGGTGCACGATGCCCGGCAGGCTCACGGTGAAGCTCTTGGTCACGTCCGGGACCCGGACCGGTGCGACCAGCCGGTGCACCAGCGTCTTGGTGCCGTCGGGGGCGATGTCGTACAGCTTGGCGAACAGAACGAGCCGGTCGGCGGCGTTGTCGGAGTTCTGGGCCTTCGCGGCCTGCGGGGAGTCGACCCTGAGCGTGACCCGGGGCGCGCCGACGACATCGGTGGTGCGGGCGAGCGGTTCACCGGTCCAGCCGAGGTAGGTGCCCTCGGTGTCGAACGGCGCCGGGTCCGGCAGCCCGCCGATCGCGGCCAGCGAGGTCTCCGAATGACTCGTCGGAGTCAGCCGGTTGGCGTACGTACGGCTGCCGAGGGCCACCTTCTTGCTGTTGTCGACGAGTTTGCCGTCCCCGGAGAGGTAGAGCTTCCGGCTGAGGGCGGGGAGGCGGTCGGCCGTGGCGTAGGTGTGGCCGGGGTCGGTGATCCAGTCGCGGTAGTAGGCGAGGGCCGGTCCGGTGTCGGTGTGCTGCCCCCGGAGGTAGCGGTCGAACCAGGACAGGATCCGCCTGCCGACGTAGCTGGTGTCCAAGTTGCCCTGGGTGAGGTTGAGTTCACCGTCCACCATGCCGCCGCTGTGCCCCCAGGACTGCCAGATCATCGCGGCGGGTGTGCCCTGGGCCTTCAGTGTCTTGTAGGTCGCCGTCGCCTCGTTGAGGTTGAAGAGGCTGTCGGCCTGCCCCTGGATCAGCAGGGTGGGCGCCCGGACCCGGTTCAGGTACGAGGCCGGTGAGACACTGCGGGCGTAGGCGAGCATCGCGGCGGTGGGGCCCGCGCGGTAGCTCCCGGAGTTCAGTGTGCGGATGGTGGCGCAGGCCCGGGTGACGAAGTGCAGACAGGTGAGGGAGTTGATCCGGGACGGGTCGAGGTTGGGCTGTGTCAGTGCCTGGCCCTCGCCGAGGAGGTAGAACCCGTTGGTCCACTGCCATTTGAAGGCGCCGGGGACGGTGCCGCCGGCGTTGTTGGGGTCCAGCGCGTAGGCGAGGCTGTTCCAGGTGACCAGGGGGACCAGCGCGTCCACCCGGTGGTCGACGGCGGCCGTCGCCAGCTGGACGGCTCCGCCGTACGAGCCGCCGATCATGCCGACCCGCGGGTCGCCCGCGCCGTCGAGGGTGACGAAGTCGGCCCTGGTGCCGTCGTCGGCGGCACGCCTGCCGGCCAGGAAGTCGATCAGCCGGGAGGCCGCGGTGCCGTCGATGCCGGGGTCGTCGAGCGAGATCAGGCAGCCCGAGCGGCCGAAGCCGAGCCCGGAGTAGATCAGGGACACATAGCCGCGTGAGGCGAGGGCCTTGCCGATGGCGTCGGTCGTGCCGTCGGACTTGCTGCCACCGAAGCCGTTCGTGGCGAGGACGGCCGGGGCGCGGTGGGCGCTGTCGACGCCCGCCGGGCGGTACAGATCGGCGTCGACCGCGCAGCGGCGGCCGCCCGCCTGGACGGTGAACTTCAGTGCCGTGACGCTGTATTGGCCTGCGGCGGACACGGGATCGGTGAGTGCCTGGGGTGCGGCGAGCGCCGCGCCCAGGGCGAGAGCGAGCGGAGCCCGGGATCTGAACACGCGTCGGGACACTGAGACCTCCACACTCAGGACAGCTCTGCTTACCGACCAGTAAGTAACCACCGCTTGTCATGGTGTGACACGTGTCATACGAGGTCAATCGCCCAGACGAGTGTTCTTGACGGATATTCAGTGAAGACGGCCCGGGAGAGGCGGTTCAGCGCAGTGCAGGCTCATCGAGCGTCAAGGTGCCCGCGTCGGCGTCGAGTTCGGCGCTCACGCCGAAGGGGATGGTCAACGCGCCCTCGCAGTGCCCGAATCCGAACTCCTCGACGACGGGCACGCCGAGGCTTCCGAGCCGGTCCACGAGGACGGCGCGCACTTCCTCGTAGGGACCGCACTTCACCCACGACCCGAGTGCGATCCCGGTGACGCCGTCGAGCCATCCGCTGCGCAGCAGCTGGGTCAGCATCCGGTCGATGCGGTACGCCCGTTCGCCGACGTCCTCGATCAGCAGCAGCCCACCGCGGGCACCGTCGTGGGCGTGCGGCGTCCCGAGATCGGAGGCGAGCATGCTCAGACAGCCGCCCAGCGTGACGCCCCGCGCCCGCCCGGCAACCAGAGCGGGGCCATCGGAGACGAGGGTGCGAACCCTCTCCGGAGCGAACAGGGTGGCCTTCAGGTGTTCCTGCGCGCGGGCGTGCTTGATGAAGTCGACACCGGCGGCCGCCGGTCCGTGCAGGGTGACCAGGCCCAGCCGGTTGGCGAACGCCTGGTGCAGCACCGTGATGTCGCTGAAGCCCACGAACACCTTGGGTCCGGCGGCCCGCATCGCCTCCCAGTCGAGCAGGTCGACCATCCGCTGCGCCCCGTACCCGCCCCGCGCGCACAGCACCGCGTCCACCGAGGGGTCGCACCAGACGGCCTGCAGATCGGCGGCCCGGTCGGCATCCGTGCCCGCCAGGTAGTCGAACTCGCCGTGCCGGTCCAGCACATGGGGTGCCACGACCGGGTCGAGGTCCCATCCCCGCAGCAGGTCGAGCCCTGCCTGCACCCGTTCTTCCGGGACCGGACCGCTGGGCGCGACGACGGCCACGCGGGCGCCGGGGGCGAGTCGGGACGGCCGCAGGAGTTCTCTCACTTGGTCAGCTCCAATGTCGGGACACCGCGCGGGTTCAGCCCGAAGACCTGGGCGTAGAGGGAGAGTTCCGACTCCAGGACACGGATCATGGTCTCCGCCCGCCGGAACCCGTGCCCCTCCCCCTCGAAGGCGATGTACGCGTGCGGCACCCGCCTGCCCTCCATCCGCGCCAGGAACCGTTCGCACTGGGCGGGCGGGCAGATCACGTCGTCCAGGCCCTGCAGCAACAGGAAGGGTGCGGTGATGCGGTCGGCGTGCTCGGCGGGCGACCGCTCCGCGTACCGGCCGGGGACCTCGGCGAGCGGCCCGACCAGGGTTTCCAGGTACTGCGACTCGAAGTCGTGGGTCTCCCCCGAGCCCCAGCCGGCGAGGTCGAGGATGGGGTAGAGGATCGTGCCGCAGGCGTAGACGTCGGTGGCGGCGAGGGAGGCGGCCGAGGTCCAGCCGCCCGCGCTGCCGCCACGGATCGCGAGCCGCTCGCGGTCGGCTGTCCCCTCGTCGGCGAGGGCGAGCGCGACGGCCGCGCAGTCCTCGACGTCGACGACGCCCCACTGCTCGCGCAGCCGGTTCCGGTACTCGCGCCCGTGCCCGGTCGAGCCGCCGTAGTTGACCTCGGCGACGCCGATGCCCCGGGAGGTGAAGTAGGCGATCTCCAGGTCCAGCACGAGCGGCGCCCGGCTGGTGGGGCCGCCGTGCGCCCAGACGACGTACGGCGGCAGCTCGTCGCCGGGCGAGACGCAGCGCGGGTTGTGCGGCGGGTAGATGTGTGCGTGGATGTCGCGTCCGGCGGGTCCGGTGAACGTGCGGATCTGCGGTTCGGGGTAGTACGCGGGGTCGACCGCGTCCTCGTGCTCGGCGCCGATCACGCGGGCCCGGCCGGCCCGGGTGTCGAGTTCCACGACCTCGTAGGCGCTGCGCGGGCTGGCTCCGACGGTGACAACACGCTCGCCGTGCGCTGCGAGCGTGGGCGCGAACTCGGTCCAGGGGCCGGCGGCGTCGACGACCTCGCCGGTCTCGGGGTCGAGGATGCCGAGCGCGGTGGCGCCGCGGCCGTGCACCACGGCGATCAGTCCGCTGTCCAGCGGGGCGAACCAGCGCTGCCCGAGCTTCCACAGCGGCCCGCCGAACTCCTCCTCGCGCGGACAGAGCGGTACGCCGTCGCGGTAGAGGTTCCACCAACCGGTGCGGTCGCTCACATAGAGGAGCGAGCCGTCGGCGGTCCAGTCCGCCTGGGCGATCGACTCGTCCGGACCGCCGGCGAGCGTGCGTGCCTCCCTCAGCGTGCCGTCCTCGGCGACCCCGGCCAGGGCCAGTTCCGTGCCGTCCCACGGCATCCGCGGATGGTCCCAGGCGAGCCAGACCGCGCTGCGTCCGTCGGGCGAGAGCCGGGGACCAGTGACGAACCGGTGCCGGCCGTCGGTGAGTTCGCGTACGGCATCCCGGTCCTGGGCCGCCGAGCCGTCCAGCGGCACCGCGGCCAGGACGCGGCGCACGTCGGTGGGCCCGTCGCCGGTGAACTCCTCCAGCACGCACCACACTTCACCGCGTTGGACCTGCAACTGCGGCTCCACCCAGCGCAGTCCACCGCCCACCAGCGACACGGGCGTGAGGGGACGCGGGTCGCTTCCGGGCTCGTACCGGTAGAGCCGCTGGTCGGCGAAGTTCACGAACACCACGAGCGGCCGTCCGTCCACGACCGTCCCGGCCCAGGGCTGCCCGCCGTACTCGATGACGCGGCTGCGGACGTTCCACGGCGTGGGCAGCAGCGGCTCCTCCCGGCCGTCGGCGCGCCGCCGCACCAGGGTGCGGCGGCCGCCCTCGGCGGGCCGTGGCTCGGTCCACCACACCTCGTCGCCCACGAAGCCCACGTACTCGGGGCGCCCGTCGTGCGCGGCGGCGAGCGCCGCGTCGATGGGCGAGGGCCAGGAACCGTACGGCAGTCTCTGCACGTTCTCCCCCAACTCGCCTAGGCCGTCCGCAGGAAGCGGTCGAGGACGCGGACACCGAAGTGCAGCGCCTCGACCGGGACCCGCTCGTCGACCCCGTGGAACATGGCCTGGTAGTCGTACCCCTCCGGGAGCCTCAGCGGCGTGAACCCGTATCCGGTGATGCCGAGCCGCGAGAACTGCTTGGCATCCGTGCCACCCGACATGCAGTACGGCACCACGTGCCCCTCGGGCGCGAACTCCTCGACGGCGGCACGCATCTTTGCGTACGTCGGCGAGTCCACCGGCGCCTGGAGGGCCACCTCACGATGGTGGAACTCCCACTCCACGTCGGGTCCGGTGAGCTGGTCAAGGGTCGTGCGGAACTCGTCCTCGCCGCCGTACAGATACCGCCCGTCGACATACGCGACGGCTTCCCCGGGGATCACGTTGAGCTTGTAACCGGCCTCCAGCATGGTCGGGTTGGCGCTGTTGCGTACGGTCGCCTCGACGAGCCTGGCCGCAGGGCCGAGCTTTTCGAGCAGCCCGTCGATGTCGTCCGGGTCGACGTCGAAGCCGTAGAGCGCGGCCAGCTCGGCCAGAGCGGCCCACACGGTCGGAGTCGGCCGCAGCGGCCACTCGTGCTCGCCGATGCGGGTGATCGCGGCGGCGAGACGGGTGACCGCGTTCTCGCTGTTCACCTTGGAGCCGTGCCCGGCGCGCCCGCGCGCGGTGAGCTTCAGCCAGCCCGTACCGCGCTCACCGGCCGCGATCGGGTAGATCTGCCGCCCGCTGCCGTCGTGGAAGGTGAACGCCCCCGACTCGCTGACGCCCTCGGTGCACCCCTCGAACAGCCCCGGGTGCTGATCGGCGAGGTACCCGGAACCGTCCCGGGCACTGTCCTCCTCGTCGGCGGTGAACGCGACGACGATGTCACGCCGGGGCCGCACGCCCTGCCGCGCCCAGCTCCGCAGCACGGCCAGGATCATGGCGTCCATGTTCTTCATGTCGACGGCGCCGCGCCCCCACACCACCCCGTCGCGGATCTCCCCGGAGAAGGGGTGCACGGTCCAGTCCTCGGCCCGGGCGGGTACGACGTCCAGATGACCGTGGAGGAGCAGCGCGTCGGCGGCCGGGTCGGTCCCCTCAAGGCGCGCGACGACGTTCGTACGTCCCTTGGTGCGCTCCAGGAGCGTGGGTTCGAGTCCGGCCCCCGCCAGCTGCTCGGCGGCGTACTCGGCGGCGGGCCGCTCCCGGCAGTCGCCGCCGCCGCGGTTGGTGGTGTCGATACGGATGAGGTCGGAGGTGAACCGGACGACCTCGTCCAGAGCCTGCTGGTCAGCCATACTGCTCCTCCACGGCGGCCGAGACGATCGTGGTGACCGCCTTGAAGGTACGGATCCCCTCGTACATCGTCTCGCTGGTGTACGCCACCTTCCGCTCCCCGATCCGGCCGACACCCGGCACGACGGTGGCGGCCATGGCTAGATGCTCCGCGTCGAATTCGAGGGCGACGGTGAACGGCCCTGCCTGAACGGGCTGGTGACGGACCGCCAGCTGCGCCGCGTCCTTGGCGGCGGCCCGGATGTCGGATGCGGTCCTGGCCGGCGTACGGCACACGGCCGCGTACCGCGACACATGGTCCTTGACCGCGACCTTCAGTGCCTCGGGCGCATACCCGAGGGCGTCCTCGCAGGCCACGTCGTCGCCGGTGACGAGGACGACGGGCACTCCGTACTCGGCGACGACGTGCGCGTTGAGCAGGCCCTCACTGGCGCGTACGTCGTTCAGCCACACCCCGGTGATGGAGTTGGCGAGGTAGGTGTGGGCGAGGACGCCCTCCATCCCGGCACCGGCGTGATAGCCCACGAAGGCGATGCCGTCCACGTCCCCGTGCTGCACGCCCTCGACCATGGAGAGGGACTTGTGTCGCCCGGTGAGCATCTCCGTCCGCTCGTCGAGCTGCTCGAGGAGCAGGTTGCGCATGGTCCAGTGGGCCTCGTTGACGAGGACCTCGTCCGCCCCGCCGTCGAAGAACCCCAGCACGGCGGCGTTGACGTCCGAGGTGAACATCGAGCGGCACCGCTCCCACTGCGGTGTCCCCGGCAGCACGTCGGCCGGCCAGGTCACCCCCGTGGCACCCTCCATGTCGGCGCTGATCAGGATCTTCATGGTGCGTCACGTTACGCGCCGCGGGGGAAACCGGCCAGGAAGCAGGGGGCCGGAGCGTACGACGGAGCAGGTCAAGGAGCACCGCCCAGTGCCGCTCCGTGGCCTGAGTGCTGTACATCGCCGACCTGCTCGACGAGGTCTTCAGAGCGATACAGCGACCGCGTTGAACGTCGTTTCCGGCGTCTGCGGGCTGGTGAAGCGCGCGTTGACGAGGTACAGGCGGTCGCCGAACCGGGCGGCGGTCGTGGGGACGTCGAAGCGCGGGTCGGTGATCGTACGGCGCAGGGTGGCCGCGGTGGCCTTGGCGTCGAGCTCGAACACGCTGATCAGGTTCAGGCGGTTCTGTACCACGTAGAGGGTGCGGCCGATGCGCCACAGACCGTCGCCACCCGCGACGTTGTTCGCGCCGGCCAGGCGTGCTGCTGACGACGATCAGACCCCCGCCGTCGGGGGTGGAGACGATGCCGTTGGCGTTGTTGACGTCGGGTGTCTGCACCCAGTCGCCGGTCAGCGGCAGCGCACGCACCTGGCCGTCGCGGCCGCGCGGCACCCCGTACAGGACGGCGTCGCGCGAGTCGGTGAACCAGGCGCGGTCGCCGAGCAGGGTGACGTCGTTGATGAAGTGACCGGTGGCGTCGGTCAGTTGGTGCGTGCTCAGGAGTTCGCCGGTGCGGGAGTCGTGGACACGGGCGACTCCGGTGCCGCCCGCGACATAGAGCAGGTCGTCGCGGTCCAGCTTCAGGCCCACGGCCACCTGGCCGGTGGCACCCGCGTAAAGCACCCCGCCCTCGCCCGTGCGCAGATCGGTGCGGTAGATGGCGCCGTTGGCGCGCGAGCCCATGTAGGCGTAAGGCTTGCCGCCGATCGTGATGCCCTCGGGGAGCCAGCCGTCGGGGAGCGGGAACTCGGCCGGCCAGGTGGCTCTGGCCGCGGACGGGCCCGCGCTCGCCGTGCCCGCGCCGGCCGCCACCGCGAGGGTGGCCAGGGCCGCTGAACCGAGCAGGGCGCGCCGGGACGGGCGGGGGTGGTTCGGGGTCATGGTTCGGGCCTCCATGACGTGGGGGTGGGACTCGGCGAACCAGTGAACTTTGCAAACCTTGGCGACTCGATGACCCGGCATTGGCCGAGTTTTCGAATTGTGTTCGCATGTACGAACCGCTGTCCGCGGGAGTTCCCCTGCGCCCCACCCTCACCTCACGGTGTCGGCCGTCAGCTCGTGCGCCCCGCCACCAGCCACTTGGACGGCAGCACGATCCGATCGCCGTCGGGGCCGAACTCCGTGGTGGTCAGCGGGAGTTCGCCGCCGGCCAGGACGGTGAGGCCGGCCGTGCGCACATACTCGGGCACGGCGTCGTCGGCCACTTCACCCGGGGCGATGCCGTGCTGGAAGATCGGTGCGAGCTTGGCCGGCGGTCCGGTGGGGCTCTGTGCCAGGCCCAGCAGCACGGGCTTGGCGGCCTCGGAGAGTTCCACGAGGAAGACCCGGCCGCGCTCGCCGACGAGCGCGGCGATCCCGTCCACCATGGGCTGCCGGTCCTCCGGTTCGGCCTGGTGCAGGACGCCGCGCATATAGACGTTGGCGTCGCCGATCTCGGCGTGCAGCGTCTCCGTCTCGCTCTTCTCGACGGCGTCCAGCACGCGGTACGTCGCCTGTCCGGCAGGGTCGGCGTGCTGAGCGCGGTCGAGGGCGGCGGCGGACAGATCCGCGCCGACCACGCGCCTGAACCGGTCGGCGAGGAACCGGGTCTGGGTGCCGTTGCCGCAGCCGAGGTCCACCATCGCCAGACTGGGGTCGGCGAGGTGCGGCTCGAACAGGCCCAGGTGTATGCCGACGGTCAGGGTCGGCTCCGCGTCCCAGAACACGGCCCCCTGTTCCTCCGGGGCTGCACGCCAGAAGCCCTCCCAGGCCTCCCGGTACCGACTCGTCACGCTCATGCCCACTCCCCAGGGTGCGATGTACTGGCCCGATTCAAGTGACGGGCGAGTACGGTCTATCGCGCCCCGGTCACGGCTACAAGCGCGCGGCGCATTCCTTCACTCCGCATTCGAGGGGCGTACGCCCCCGGGCGCCCCCACACTCCTGATGTGCAGTCAGCACAGGTCTGTTGTGCGGTCAGCGCCGGGGCAGGGTCAGTTCGAACCAGACGGTCTTGCCCGCCTTCGTACGGCTGGTGCCCCACTCGCGGGCGAGGGCGCTGACCACGCGCAGTCCGCGTCCGAACTCGGCCTCCGGGCCGGCGCTGCGCAGGGTCGGCAGGTCGTGGTCGTCGTCGTCCACTTCGCACAGCAGGGTGTCGCCGCGGACGAGCCGCAGTTCGACGGGGCGGCTGTGGGAATGCCGTACGGCGTTGGTGACGAGCTCGCTGACCAACAGCTCGGCGCCCGGGGCGAGTTTGGCGAGCCCCCAGTCGTGGAGCTGTTCGCGGACGACGGTACGCGCGCGGCCGACCTCGATCGGGTCGGGGGCGAGGCGCCACTCGGCGACGTCGTCCGGCTCGATGCCGTTGAGGCGGGCCATCAGCAGGGCCACGTCGTCCTTGCGGCCGCCGCGGGTGTTGAGGGCGCGGATGATGGAGTCGCAGGCGTCGTCCATGGACGCGGCCGGGTGGGCGGCGGACTCGCTGAGGGTCGCCAGGCCCACGCCGATGTCCTCGCCGCGCACCTCGACGAGTCCGTCGGTGCACATCACGATGCGGTCGCCGGGCTCCACACGCACGCGTACCGCTTCGAAGGGCACTCCGCCGACGCCGATGGGTGCGCCCGTCGGCAGGTCGAGCAGCTCGCTGCGGCCGTCCTCCGCGCGGACCAGCACCGGTGGGATGTGGCCTGCGTTGGCGATGTGCAGTTCGCTCGCGATCGGGTCGTAGACGGCGTACAGACAGGTCGCGAGGTAGGTGTCGCCGAGGCGCTGCGCGAGGTCGTCGAGGTTGCGGAGCAACTGCGCGGGCGGCAGGTCGAGGGCGGCCATGGTCTGCACGGCCGTACGCAACTGGCCCATCATGGCGGCCGAGTTGAGGCCGTGGCCCATGACGTCGCCGACGACCAGCGCCGTGCGGGCGCCGGGCAGTTTCACGGAGTCGAACCAGTCGCCGCCGACCCGTCCGAGGAGCGTGCCCGGCAGATAACGGGTGGCGATGTCGCAGCCCGCCATGCGCGGCGGGATGTGCGGCAGCATGCTGTCCTGGAGGGTCTCGGCGACGCTCTCCTGGTACGTGTACATGCGCGCGTTGTCGAGCACGAGGCCCGCGCGGGCGGCGAGTTCGGCGCCGGTGACCCGGTCCATGTCGTTGAACTCGACGCGCTCCGGGTGGCGCAGCAGGATCATGAATCCGAGCACCACGTTGCGTGCCTTCAGGGGCACGATCAGCATGGAGCGGTTGGTGATCAGCGGCCGGATGTCCCGCTTCTCGAACTGCGAGGCGATGGCGTGACCCATCTCCACGCTGATGCGCGGCACCAGGACGGGCTCACCGCTGGTCATGCACTGGAAGAACGGCGTGTGCGCCGGGAAGGGCATGGCCTCGCCGACCGGCACGACGTCGTCCCAGCGGCCGGGTTCGTCGGTGTGCTCGAGGGCGACCCGGTGCCACATGGTGGTCGTGTCCGGAACGCCGTCCGGGAACCCCTCGCCGGCGACGACCTGTTCGCGCAGATAGGTGCCGGCGACGTCCGTGAAGCGCGGGACGACTGCCTTGCTGACCTCGATGATGGTCGTCGACAGGTCGAGCGAGGTGCCGATCTTCCCACTGACCTCGTTGAGGAACTCCAGGTGTTCGCGTACGGCGGCGTACTCGAGGTCCTCGGCGTCGTCGGCGAGTTCGTGCGGTACCGGCAGGCCCTCGGCCGCCGCCCGCGCGGCCCGCTCGCGGCGGGCCTTGCGCTCGATGCGCCGCGGCACACCCCAGTCGGGGGTGACGGGCACCCGGTCGTTCTGGCTGAACTCCAGGACGGGATAGCCCAGTTCCAGGACCTGCGCGACGATGCGGGCGCTCTCGTCGACGCTCATGCTGGGCAGGATCTCGGGCAGCCGGCGAGCCAGCTCCTCGGCGCCGGGGAAGTCCGTGTGCAGGGCGAAGCCGGGCGCGATCCGCTCGAACGCCAGATCTCCTTCGCTGCCGTCTGCTTCGTCCTGACGGAGACCGGCGGTTTC
Organism: Streptomyces sp. TLI_185; assembly: GCF_003814765.1. NCBI lineage: Bacteria > Bacillati > Actinomycetota > Actinomycetes > Kitasatosporales > Streptomycetaceae > Streptomyces > Streptomyces sp. TLI_185. The sequence goes on along the minus strand of NZ_RKRB01000001.1, from coordinate 8,295,186 downwards.
GGCGGCGAGCACGAGCAGCCGCTCGTGCCCCGGTCCGACCAGGGGGTAGGCCCACCACAGCACGTCCACGCGCGCATGGAGGCTGTCGTGTTCGGGGACGGTGAGGCGGGCGCGGCCCGCGGCCGGGTAGGAGAGCCTGCCGTCGAGGGACGACTCCAGGTCGGGGCCGAGTCCGTCGTACGCGCCGTATGCCCCGTACGGGGTGATGTCATCGTCCTCGGGCAGTGCGCCGGAGACGGGCAGCAGGTCCACCGCCGCGCGCCCTATCGCGTCGTCCTTGGGGACTCCGAAGAGCCGGCCCGCGCCCCTGCTCCAGTGGGAGACGAGGCCGTCACGGTCCACTACGACCACGGCCAGCGGGATGCGGCCGGCCGCGGCGGACTCCGTCGCCGCGCCGTTCCCAGCTCCGCGGCTGGGAGGCGCATCCCTCTCGGTGCCACGGTCGGTGCCATTGTCCATGGCCCAGGCCCTCTCTCCCCACGGCTCCGCAAGATCTGTGCCGCCTGCTCCACCGTACGGCTCCGGCCGGTGGTGATGTGCGGCAATGCGGGAATTGGTGCAACGGAACGGGCCCCGCGCGCGGGGGCGCGCGCCGGAGCGCGTGACGCTGCGTCAGTCTTCGTGCCCCAGTTGCAGGTCCCGCTCGGTCCGGCCGCCTCCCGCGACCTGGAGCACGGTGGCGACCGGCGGGTAACCGGCCGCGATGACGGTGTACTCGCCGGAGGACAGGTCGACGAACCGGAACGTTCCGTCGAGTCCGGTGGTCAGCGTGTCCACCACGTTGCCCGCCGCGTCCAGCAGGGTCACGCGCGCGTCGTCGACCAGCCGCCCGCCGCTGGTGCGCACGGTGCCGCGCAGCACGGCGCCGCCCGCGAGTTCGACGTCCTGGCGGGTCTCCCGTGAGGCCTGGACGGTGACCGGGAGCGCGGCCGGGCGGAACCCGGGCGCGCTCGCGGCGAGGGTGTACTCGCCGGCCACCAGCTCGGTGATGACGTAGCCGCCCTCGCGTCCGCTGCGGGTGGTGGCGACGACCTCGCCGCGTACGTCGGTGAGCGTGACGGTGGCGTCGCGCACGGGGGTGCCGTCGGCGGTGAGCACGCCGCCGGCGAGGCGTCCGGCGCCGCCGAGGACGACATCCAGCTCGACGGGGCGCTCGCCGACGGTGACGGAGACGGCCTGCGGCTGGTGGCCGCCCGCGGCGGCGATGAGGACGTACGATCCCGCGCCGGGCGTGGACAGCGCGTACCGCCCGTCCTCGCCGCTGGCGCCCCGACCGATCTGCTGTCCGGCGGCGTCGATGAGCGTGAGCGCGGCGCGGGGGACGACGGTGCCGTCGGGGTGCTGCACCGTGCCGCAGACGGGGACTCCGGCGGCGTACGGCGAGCGAAGCGAGATGGGGGTCCCCCCGCCCGAAGGGTGGGGGAGGGCCTGCGGGATCGCGGCGGTCGCGGGCTCGGTTTCGGCGGCGTTGTAGGACACCAGGGGTTTCTCCTTGAGGAAGAACGCGATGAGCAGGCCGAGGGCGAGCACCGGCACCAGGTAGAGGAAGATCCGGGGCATGGCGTCGGCGTACGCCCGGATGTAGTCGTCGCGCAGCGGCGCGGGCAGCGCGTGGACGAGCTGCGGGGTGATGGACTCCGGGTCGGGAAGCTGTGCACCCGCGCGCGTGGGGAGCCGTTTTGCGAGGGCGTCGGTGAGCCGGTCGGCGAAGAGGGTGCCGAAGACCGCGGCGCCGACGCTGCCGCCGATCTGCCGGAAGTAGTTGTTGGCACTGGTGGCGGTGCCGAGGTCGGCGGGGCGCACGGAGTTCTGCACGGCGAGGATCAGGACCGGCATCACCATGCCGATGCCGGCACCGAGGACGGCCATCCAGAGGCTGTAGTCCAGTCGGGGCGTGTCGACCTGGAGGCGGGAGAGCAGCCACATGCCGACGACGGAGACGGCGCACCCGAGGACGGGGTAGATCTTGTAGCGTCCGGTGTGGCTGATGAGCTGGCCGGAGACGATCGAGGCCCCGACGATGCCGCCCATCATGGGCAACATCAGCAGACCCGACTCGGTGGCGGAGGCCCCGTCGACCATCTGCAGAAAGGTCGGCAGATAGCTGGCGGCGCCGAACAGGGCGACGCCGATCACGAGGCCCACCAGACCGGTGACGTTGAAGACGGAGTCCCTGAACAGCCGCAGCGGGATGAGGGGTTCGGCGGCGAAGTGCTCGGCGACGAGGAAGAGCACGGTGGCGGCCGCCGCTCCCGCGCCGAGACCGAGGATCACCCGCGAGTCCCAGGCGTACTCGGTGCCGCCCCAACTGGTCAGCAGGACGAGGCAGGTGGAGGCGGCGGCGAGCAGCAGCGCGCCGAGCACGTCGAGCCGCGCCTTGGCCTGCGGCTTCGGAAGCTTCAGGACGACGGTGACGACGGCCAGGGTGAGCAGGCCGAAGGGGACGTTGAAGTAGAAGCACCAGCGCCAGGACAGGTGGTCCGTGAAGTACCCGCCCAACAGGGGGCCGGCAACAGACGCGAGGCCGAACGCGGCGCCGATCAGGCCCATGAAACGGCCGCGCCGGCGGGGCGGCACGATGTCCGCGATGATCGCCTGCACGCCGATCATGAGCCCGCCCGCGCCGACACCCTGGACCGCGCGGAAGGCGATCAGCTGGTCCATGCTCTGCGCCCGGCCCGCGAGCGCGGCGCCGATCACGAAGACGACGATGGCGAACTGGAAGACGCCCTTGCGGCCGAGCAGGTCGCCGAGCTTGCCGTAGACCGGGAGGCCCACGGTGGCCGTGAGGAGGTAGGCGGTGATCGCCCAGGACATCCTGTCCAGGCCGTGCAGCTCACCGACGATCTTCGGGAGCGCGGTGGCGACGATCATCTGCTCCAGGGCGGCGAGCAGCAGCGCCAGCATCAGCCCGAGGAAGACCAACCGCACCCGGCGCGGGCTCGGTTCGACCGGGTGGGGCGGTGCGGCGGGGGTCTGCGGGGGCGCCACGGCGGGTTCGCCCCGCAGCCCGCCCTGCACCGTCGTCCCGCTCACGTACCGCTCCCCTCGCCGCGCTGCCACACAATTCCGCTCAAGGCGGCAACTACGGGCAAGCGCGACGAGTTACGGCGGACCGGTGCGGCGCAAGGAGATCCACTCGAACCGGTGAGGGGCGTCAACGGCCCCCGAGTGGCCGGGACTTACTTCTCGACCTCGGTGGCGAGCTTGGCGAGCACGGCGTCGTAGATCCGACCGAGGCCCTTGGGCGCGAAGGTCTTCTCGAAGAAGCCGCCGATGCCGCCGGCGCCGTTCCAGACGGTGGTCACGACGACGCGGGACTTGCCCTCCCCCGCCGGGGTGACCCGCCAGGTGGTGACCATCGAGGAGTTGCGGTCCTTCTCGACGAGCTCGCCGTCGGTGGGCTCACTGACCTCCAGGAGGCAGTCACGCACGCGCTTGCTGGTGGCCTGGAGCTTCCAGTGGACGAGGGTGCCCTCGCCGTCGCCGCCCTCGCGCACCTCGTACTCGCTGAAGTGCTCGGGCAGCACCTTCGCGCGCGTGCCGCTGTAGTCGGCGAGGGCGTCGAACACCTTCTCCGCGTCTGCCGCGACGACCCGCTCGGTAGTGGCCTCGACCTGCGCCATCGGTTTCCTCCAGGACTTGCTTCTCTCGGGGTTGGGGCAAGCCAACCACCCCCGCCCACGGCCGCCCAAATCGGGGTGACCCAGGACGCCCGTGGGGCTTCCGGAGCGATCGGAAACAGGCCTTGCACGGGAAATCGAACACGTGTTTCACTCGGGGCAGCGCTACCGAGGAGGCGTCATGCGGTGGGAGAACCTCACAGTGGAGTCCGGCGGGCACAGCCGGGCGGCGGACGCCGCGTTGTTCGGCGCGGACGCGGTGGTCAGCCGTACCTTCGACACGCCCGAATTCCGTGGAATCACCTTCCACGAGGTGCGGGCCCGCTCGATCATCAACCGGGTGCCGGGCGCCTCGCGCATGCCCTTCGAGTGGACGGTCAATCCGTACCGCGGCTGCTCGCACGCGTGCGTGTACTGCTTCGCCCGCAAGACGCACACCTATCTGGACCTCGACTCGGGGATCGACTTCGACTCGCAGATCGTGGTCAAGGTGAACGCCCCGGAGCTGCTGCGCCGCCAGCTCGGCTCGCGCCGCTGGCAGGGCGAGCACATCGCGATGGGCACGAACGTCGACTGCTACCAGCGCGCCGAGGGGCGCTACCGGCTGATGCCGGGCATCCTGTCCGCCCTGCGCGACCACGCCAACCCCTTCTCGATCCTGACGAAGGGCACGCTGATCCTGCGCGACCTCGACCTTCTGGTGCAGTCGGCCCAGGTGACGGATGTCGGCATCTCGGTGTCGGTCGGCTTCACCGACCCCGAGCTGTGGCGCACGGTGGAGCCGGGCACGCCCGCCCCGGAGCGCCGCCTGGACGTGGTCCGCACACTCGCCGAGCACGGCATCGGATGCGGCGTCCTGATGGCCCCGGTGATCCCGTTCCTGAGCGACCGGCCCGCCCAACTGCGCGCGACCGTACGGGCGATCGCGGCTGCCGGGGCCACCTCCGTCACCCCGCTGGTGCTGCACCTGCGCCCCGGCGCCCGCGAGTGGTTCATGGCCTGGCTGGCCCAGCACCACCCGTACCTGGTGCGCCGCTACGAGCGTCTGTACGCGGACGGCTCATACGCCCCGAAGTGGTACCAGCGCCGGATCACCCGTCAGGTCCACGAGCTGGCCCAGGAGTACGGGATCGGCCCCACGCGCGCGGGGATGCCACGGCGGATCCGGCCGCCCGAGGCACCCGAGGCACCCGAGGCGACGGTGTCCGAACCGACCCAACTGACGCTCATTTGAGAGCATACGAGCGCATCCCGCGACCCAATTGGGTCAAGTCTTGCCAGAACGAGTTCTTCCGGGGCGGCCTTCCGGGACGATGCGGCGAGGACCGTGAGCCTCGCGGTCCGAAACCCTCCGTCCTGGGAGGACTTCATGAGAAAACGCGCAGCGGTGCTGTGCGGTGCCGCCGTCGTCGTGGCCGGGAGCTTCACTGCTCTCCCCGCCGGCGCGAGCACCGCGCAGTCCCCGCAGTCCGCTCCAGCCGCGAAACTCACCTGGAAGAACTGCGCCACCACGAACTATCCGACGCTGCAGTGCGCGTCGCTCGACGTGCCGCTCGACCACCGACACCCGCGCGGGCAGCAGATCACGCTTGCGCTCTCGCGCGTGAAACACACCGCGCAGAAGAGCCAGGGCCCGCTGCTGGTCAACCCCGGCGGTCCCGGCGGCAGCGGCCTCTCGCTCGCCGGATTCGTCGCGTCCTCCCTGCCCAAGGCGGTCGCGGCCCAGTACGACGTCATCGGCTTCGACCCTCGCGGGGTGGGCAAGAGCAAGCCCGCCCTCGACTGCAAGCCGGGCCACTTCAATCCGGTGCGCCCGGACACCGTGCCGAGCACACCGGCCCTGGAGAAGGCCAACCTCGACCGCGCGAAGTCCTTCGCCGCCGCCTGCGGCACCAAGTACGCGAGCCTGCTGCCGTACATCAACACCATTCAGGCCGTGCAGGACATGGACTCGATCCGCGCGGCCCTGGGCGCACGGCAGACCAGCTACTTCGGCTACTCGTACGGCACCTACCTGGGCGCCGTCTACGCCAAGCTCTTCCCGCAGCACGTGAAGCACCTGGTCCTGGACTCGATCGTCGACCCGACCGGCGTCTGGTACGACGACAACATCGCGCAGGACTACGCCTTCGACGCCCGCCAGAAGGCCCTGTTGGCCTGGATCGCCAAGTACGACTCGACGTACAAGCTCGGCACCGACCCGGCCGGGATCGAGGCCAAGTGGTACGCGATGCGCAAGGCGGTCGCCAAGAAGCCGGCCGGCGGCAAGGTGGGGGCCTCCGAGCTGGAGGACACGTTCGTCCCCGGCGGCTACTACAACGGCTACTGGCCCCAACTGGCCCAGGCGTTCGCGGCGTATGTGAACGACAAGAACTCCGACCCGCTGGTCGGGGCGTACGAGAAGTTCGCCGCTGTCGACGCCTCCGGGGACAACGGCTACAGCATCTACGCCTCGGTGCAGTGCCGTGACGCCTCCTGGCCGCGCGACTGGAACCAGTGGCGCAAGGACAACTGGGCGGTGTACGAGAAGGCGCCCTTCATGGCTTGGAACAACGCCTGGTACAACGCGCCGTGCGCCTTCTGGCCGACGGACTCGCTGCGGCCGGTGCACGTCGCCAACGACAAGCTGCCGCCGGTACTGCTCTTCCAGGCGACCAACGACGCGGCCACCCCGTACGAGGGCGGCGTGACGGTCCACCGTCTGCTGGCCGGCTCGAGCTTCGTGGTCGAGCAGGGCGGCGGCAACCACGGCATCACGCTGAGCGGGAACGCCTGCCTGGACAAGTACCTGGCAACGTACCTGTCCGACGGCACGGTGCCGCGCAGCGGCGGCCCGGTCGACGCGGTGTGCCCGAAGACGCCCGATCCCAAGCCGCTGAGCACCAAGGCGGCGATGAGTACCAAGGCGACGTCGACGTCCGACGGCGGCGCCACGCTGCACGGCCTGATCGGCTTCCGCGGCTGAGCACGACCCGAAGGTGAGGTCCCGTCGGAGGCGTTGTCAGACGCATGGTCCACGATGGACGCATGAGTGAGCTGACCAGGATCACCGCCCCCGACGGGGTCTTCCCCGCCGCGCAGTACAGCCATGTCGTCATGGGCACGGGCCGTTTCGTCGCGATCGCCGGCCAGCTCGCGCTGGACGAGGACGGCAAACTCGTCGGCGAGGGCGACCCCGAGGCCCAGGCCCGCCAGGTCTTCGAGAACCTCCGCCGCTGCCTGGCCGCCGCCGGGGCGAGCTTCGACGACGTCGTCAAACTCACCTACTTCGTCACGGACACGGCACACCTGCCCGCAATCCGCACGGCCCGCGCCACCCACATACCCGACGACCGCCTCCCCGCGGCCTCCGCGGTACAGGTCGCCGCCCTGGTCCGACCCGAGTTCCTGATGGAGATCGAGGCGTTCGCGGTGGTGGGTGCGTGAGTGGGCTCCTGGTCCGTGAGATGACGCTCGCGGACTGCGAGCGCGTGGCGGAGATCCGAGTCGGCGGCTGGCAGTCCGCGTACCGGGGGATCATCCCGCAGTCCTACCTGGACGCAATGAGCATGCGGGAGGACGCCGAGCGCCGCCGCACCCGCTTCCTGGAGAGCAACGCCGAGGTGGTGAACCTGGTCGCCGAGCAAGGTGGGGAGATCGTCGGATGGGTCTGCCACGGCCCGTACCGGGTCGGTGAAGTGCGCACCGGGGAGCTCGAGTTGTACGCGCTCTACGTGGCCCCTGAGTCGTACGGCCTGGGCGTGGGGCGGGCCCTGATCGAGGAGTCGGTACGGCGGTGCACGGCCGCCGGGCACGCGCGTATGCACCTGTGGGTGCTGAAGGAGAACGCGCGTGCCCGCCGCTTCTACGAGCGGTCGGGCTTCCACCCGGACGGCGCCGAGGAGTCCTTCGCCGTGGACGGGGCCGAGGTGCCGGAGGTGCGGTACGTCAGGGACCTGACGGGCTGACGTGGCGTCACCTCTGTCTCGGGATCCGGGCCAGCGCCCGGACCGCCGCCTGTGCCAGGGCCGGATGTGCCAGCGCCTCGCTGAGTACGGGTCTGGCGCGGGCGTCCTCCAGGGCGCCGAGGCCCTCCACGCAGGCGAGCGCCACCCGGCGGTACGGGTCGTGCGGGCGCAGCCTGCGCTCCAGGGTGGTGATCAGCGCGGGCACGGACTCGGGGGCGCGCAGCTCCGCAAGGAGCCGGACCGGGTGGAGGGCGTAGGCGACACGGAGTTCGTTGGTGGCGAGGGCTGCCGCCGCGCGGGCGGTGCGCGGGTCGCCGAGGTGGGCGAGGGCGTGCGCGGCCGAGGCACAGCGCTGCGGATCGCGGTGGTTCAGAAACAGGACAAGGGCCTCGAAGGCACGCCGGTCACCCGCGAGCCCCAGCCGGAACGCGGCCAGCTCCCTGGCCCACAGCGGCTGCCCGGGCTCGGTGAGCACCCGTGCCAGCTCATCGGCGTCCTCGGTGGCCACGAGACGGTCGTATGCGGCCGTCGCCCCCGACTCCACCCGTAAACGCTCCGTGAGCGATCGCAACTCTTCGTCCATGACACCGAAGATTAGAAGGGGACGCCGATCTCTCGGGACGTACATCACAAACACGGGGACTAGCGCGCTCGTTACCCGCCGGTTAAGCTCAGACGAGCGAGTTACCCACTCGCATTCCCTTGCGGCGGCCTGGTGACGCAGCCGTCGTAAGAGCAGTCGGTTCGGTACATCAGGTACCGCAGCACGACCCGGCCACGGGACAGGGCCGGTCGGATTTCTCACCGTTCGCTCCAGGCGTGTGCGCGCCCACGGCGACGGCATCGGGCGTGTGCGCTTGCAGCCCGGCAACAACACCCGCATTCCTTTCACGCACCCGGTGCGCCAGGTCCGGCTTCGGCCGGCTTTCCCTCGGCGCACCCGGGCGCTCTCCCAGTCGTCACCCTCATGCCTGGAGTCCCGCGATGGCCACTCCCCTGTCCCACACCCCTTCCTCTTCGCTCACGACCATTGCCGTCGTCGGCCTCGGCACCATGGGCACCGGTATCACCGAGGTCCTCGCCAAGGCCGGCCGCGAGGTCGTCGGCATCGACATCAGCGAGGCCGCGGCCGCCAAGGCCCTCGCCACTCTGGAGGCGGCCACTGCCCGTGCCGTGGAGCGGGGCCGGCTGACCGAGCAGGAGCGCGCGGACGTCCTCGCCCGCGTCCGCATCTCCACCGACCTGCAGGCCGCGGCCGACGCCGACCTCGTCATCGAGGTGGCTCCGGAGTCGTACGAGATCAAGCACCAGATCTTCCGTGAGCTCGACGGGATCGTCCGCCCGGAGACGATCCTGGCGACCGGCACCAACGCCCTGTCCGTGACCCGTCTGGCCGCCGACTCGGCCCGTCCGGAGCGCGTGCTGGGCCTGCACTTCTTCAACCCGGCGCCCGCGATGAAGCTGGTCGAGGTCGTCTCCTCCGTCCTCACCGCGCCGACGGCCGTCACCGCGGTCACCAACCTCGCCCTCGACCTCGGCAAGGAGCCCGTCGCGGTCGGCGACCGGCCCGGGTTCGTCGCCGACGGGCTGCTGTTCGGCTACCTCAACCAGGCCGCCGCGATGTACGAGGCCAAGTACGCCTCCCGCGAGGACATCGACGCGGCGATGCGGCTCGGCTGCGGTCTGCCGATGGGCCCGCTCGCGCTGCTCGACCTGATCGGTGTCGACACCGCGCGCACGGTCCTGGAGGCCATGTACGCCGAGTCCCACGACCGCTTGCACGCCCCCGCGCCGATCCTCAAGCAGCTCAGCGAGGCGGGCCTGACCGGCCGCAAGTCGGGCCGCGGCTTCTACACGTACGAGGCCCCGGGCAGCGCCACCGTCGTGCGGGACGCGCTGACGCCGCTGGACGGCGCCGCCCTCGCCCCGGGCCGCGAGGTCCGCTCCGTCGGCGTCGCGGGCTCCGGCACCATGGCGTCCGGCATCGCCGAGGTCTTCGCCAAGGCCGGCTACGAGGTCGTCCTCGCCGCCCGCAGCGAGGAGAAGGCGCAGGCCGCCAAGGCCCGTATCGGCAAGTCGCTGTCGCGCTCCGTCGACAAGGGGCGGATGACCGCCGAGGCCGCCGCGCAGACCCTGGACCGGATCACCGCGGCGGGTTCGTACGAGTCCTTCGCCGACGTCGACCTGGCCGTCGAGGCGGTCGCCGAGGACCTGGAGATCAAGCAGCAGCTGTTCCAGGCGCTGGACAAGGTCTGCAAGCCGGGCGCGGTCCTGGCCACCACGACCTCCTCGCTGCCCGTGGTCGCCTGCGCCCGCGCCACCTCGCGCCCGCAGGACGTGATCGGCATGCACTTCTTCAACCCGGCGCCGGCGATGAAGCTGGTCGAGGTCGTCCGCACGGTGTTGACGGCCGAGGACGTCCACGCGACGGTGCGCGAGGTGTGTGGACGGATCAAGAAGCATGCGGTCGACTGTGGAGACCGTGCAGGCTTCATCGTGAATGCACTGCTCTTCCCCTACCTCAACAACGCGATCAAGATGGTGCAGGAACACTATGCATCTCTTGACGACATTGACGCGGCGATGAAGCTGGGCGGCGGCTACCCGATGGGCCCCTTCGAGCTCCTGGACGTCGTCGGGCTCGACGTCTCCCTGGCGATCGAGAAGGTCCTGCACCGCGAGTTCCGCGACCCGGGCCTGGCCCCGGCGCCGCTCCTGGAGCACCTGGTGGCCGCGGGCTGCCTCGGCCGCAAGACGGGCCGTGGCTTCCGCGAATATGCCCGCCGCTGACGGCGCCGGCGACTGGTTCAGAGGCGAGACGGACTGGGGCGGTCTGCTCGGCCCCGCCGGAGGACCCCCGCCCGCACCGGGCGGGGTCACCCCCGTACATGCGCAACAAGCTGCGCACATGCAGTACGTTCGGGTCATGTCCCAGCCCGCCAAGTCCTCACGTACACCAGCTACGCCCGACGCGCCGGAAAGTGCCGCAGGCAGTCGCGCGGCCGCCCAGCGGCTCAAGATGCGCCGCGAACTGGCGGCCGCGGCGATGGAGCTGTTCGCGACCAAGGGGTACGAGGCGACCACCGTCGACGAGATCGCGGCCGCGGCCGGGGTCGCACGGCGCACCTTCTTCCGCCACTTCCGCTCCAAGGAAGAGGCGATCTTCCCCGACCACGACGACACGTTGATCCGTGCGGAGGCCGTGCTCAATGCGGCTCCCGCGCACGAGCACCCGCTCGACACGGTGTGCCGCGGCATCAAGGAAGTCATGCGGATGTACGCGGCGCGGCCGGAGATCTCGGTCGCCCGCTACAAGCTGACGCGTGAGGTGCCCACCCTGCGCGAGGCAGAGATCGCGTCGGTGGCCCGTTACGAGCGCCTCTTCACCCGCTACCTCCTCGGCCACTTCGACGAGCATGCGCACGACGACGACGCCAACGACGACCCGCTGCTGGCCGAGGTCGCCGCGTCCGCCGTGGTCACCGCCCACAACCACGTCCTCAGACGCTGGCTGCGGGCCGGCGGGCAGGGCGACGTCGAGGCGCAGCTGGACCACGCCTTCGCGATCGTGCGCAAGACGTTCGGGACGGGCATCGGGGCGGGGCGCAGCACGACGGCAACGAAGCCGACGGCTCCCGCGGCCGTCTCCACCCAGGGCGAGGTCCTGGTCACCGTCGCACGTACCGACGCCCCGCTGGACGAGGTCATGCGGACCATCGAGCAGGCACTCAAGGAGCGCTGAGGGCTCTCCACGCCTGTGATGACGGCCACCCTTCGGGGTGGCCGTTTTGGCATGTCAGAGCCCCTTTTCCCACACCTTTCAACCCCCGTTTCGATCGATCATCGCTCATTTGTTACGTAAAGATTTCACCTGAGGGCAATCTCTGGCACTCAGTGCCTTGCGGGGTGACACGCGGTGTCATACGTTGAAGGAGTCCGGGCGGCCGGCGTGCAGAGACCTACCGCACGTCGGCTGTCCCCTCAAGCCCATGGCTTGCGCGCCCGGACGCCTGCGTCACAGGCAACCTCCCGCGCCACAAAGCGCTGCCGAACAGCACCACCGCCGAACCGACGGCACTTCTCAAAAAACCCTCAGCAGCACCGACGTAACCCTCAGCGTCCCTCCCTCAGGACGCGTATCGCCGGAGGCAACACCGTGACCACGAAGGACATCCTGGACGCGATCCAGTCGCCGGACTCGACGCCGGCCGACTTCGCCGCCATGCCGCTCCCCGAGTCGTACCGCGCGATCACCGTGCACAAGGACGAGACGGAGATGTTCGCGGGTCTGGAGACCCGCGACAAGGACCCGCGCAAGTCGATCCACCTGGACGAGGTTCCGCTGCCGGCGCTCGGCCCGGGCGAGGCCCTGGTGGCCGTCATGGCCTCCTCGGTCAACTACAACTCGGTGTGGACCTCGATCTTCGAGCCCCTGTCCACCTTCGGGTTCCTGGAGCGCTACGGCCGCACCAACGAGCTGGCCAAGCGCCACGACCTGCCGTATCACATCATCGGCTCCGACCTCGCGGGCGTCGTCCTGCGCACCGGCCCCGGCGTCAACGCCTGGAAGCCCGGTGACGAGGTCGTCGCGCACTGCCTCTCCGTCGAACTCGAGTCGTCGGACGGCCACAACGACACGATGCTCGACCCCGAGCAGCGCATCTGGGGCTTCGAGACGAACTTCGGCGGCCTCGCCGAGATCGCGCTCGTCAAGTCCAACCAGCTGATGCCGAAGCCGGACCACCTGTCGTGGGAGGAGGCCGCCGCTCCGGGCCTGGTCAACTCCACCGCCTACCGCCAGCTGGTCTCCCGCAACGGCGCCGGCATGAAACAGGGCGACAACGTCCTGATCTGGGGCGCGAGCGGCGGTCTCGGCTCGTACGCCACGCAGTTCGCACTGGCCGGTGGCGCCAACCCGATCTGCGTCGTGTCCTCGCCGCAGAAGGCGGAGATCTGCCGGGCGATGGGCGCCGAGGCGATCATCGACCGCAACGCCGAGGACTACAAGTTCTGGAAGAACGAGCACGAGCAGGACCCGCGCGAGTGGAAGCGCTTCGGCAAGCGCATCCGCGAGCTGACCGGCGGCGAGGACGTCGACATCGTCTTCGAGCACCCCGGCCGCGAGACCTTCGGTGCCTCCGTCTACGTCACGCGCAAGGGCGGCACCATCGTCACCTGCGCCTCGACCTCGGGCTACAACCACGAGTACGACAACCGCTACCTGTGGATGTCCCTGAAGCGGATCATCGGCTCGCACTTCGCCAACTACCGCGAGGCCTGGGAGGCCAACCGGCTCATCGCGAAGGGCAAGATCCACCCGACGCTGTCGAAGGTCTACTCCCTGGAGGAGACCGGGCAGGCCGCGTACGACGTGCACCGCAACCTCCACCAGGGCAAGGTCGGCGTGCTGTGCCTGGCCCCCGAGGAGGGCCTCGGCGTGCGCGACGAGGAGCTGCGCGCCAAGCACATCGACGCCATCAACCGCTTCCGCAACATCTGAGACACCCGAGGTCATAGATGACTGAGCGTCAGCCCGCCGAAGGCAGGCGGGAGAAGGACCGGCCGTGGCTCATGCGCACGTACGCCGGTCACTCCACGGCCGAGGCGTCCAACGAGTTGTACCGGCGCAACCTCGCCAAGGGCCAGACCGGCCTGTCGGTCGCGTTCGACCTGCCGACGCAGACCGGCTACGACTCCGACCACATCCTCGCCCGCGGCGAGGTCGGCCGGGTCGGAGTGCCGGTCGCGCATCTCGGTGACATGCGCCGGCTGTTCCAGGACATCCCCCTGGAGCAGATGAACACCTCGATGACGATCAACGCCACCGCCATGTGGCTGCTGGCGCTCTACCAGGTCGTCGCCGAGGAGCAGGGTGCGGACATCACCCAGCTCCAGGGCACGACCCAGAACGACATCGTCAAGGAGTACCTGTCCCGCGGGACGCACGTCTTCCCGCCGGGGCCGTCGCTCCGTCTGACGACGGACATGATCGCGTACACGGTCTCCCACCTCCCGAAGTGGAACCCGATCAACATCTGCAGCTACCACCTGCAGGAGGCGGGCGCCACGCCGGTCCAGGAGATCGCGTACGCGATGTCCACCGCGATCGCCGTCCTCGACGCCGTGCGCGACAGCGGCCAGGTGCCGCAGGAGCGCATGGGCGACGTCGTCGGCCGCATCTCCTTCTTCGTGAACGCGGGCGTCCGCTTCGTCGAGGAGATGTGCAAGATGCGGGCCTTCGGGCGGATCTGGGAAAAGATCACGCTCGAGCGGTACGGCATCCAGAGCCCCAAGCACCGCCGTTTCCGCTACGGCGTCCAGGTCAACTCCCTCGGACTGACCGAGGCGCAGCCGGAGAACAACGTCCAGCGGATCGTGCTGGAGATGCTGGCCGTGACCCTCTCCAAGGACGCACGCGCGCGTGCCGTGCAGTTGCCCGCCTGGAACGAGGCGCTCGGCCTGCCCCGCCCCTGGGACCAGCAGTGGTCCCTGCGCATCCAGCAGGTCCTGGCGCACGAGAGCGATCTGCTGGAGTACGAGGACATCTTCGAGGGTTCGCACGTCATCGAGGCGAAGGTCGCGAAGCTCGTCGAGGAGTCGCTCGCCGAGATCGAGCGGATCCAGGAGATGGGCGGCGCGATGGCCGCCGTCGAGTCCGGCTACCTCAAGTCGCAGCTCGTCTCCTCGCACGCCGAGCGCCGCGCCCGTATTGAGTCCGGTCAAGAGAAGATCGTGGGCGTCAACATCTTCGAGACGACCGAGCCCAATCCGCTCACCGCGGATCTCGATACAGCCATCCAGACAGTTGATCCGGCTGTCGAGGCCCGTGTCATCGCCTCGCTCCAGCACTGGCGCGACACCCGCTACCAGCCGCCCTTCAACCACCCGCGCCCCTGCAAGGCGCTGGAGAAGCTGAAGGAGGCCGCCAAGGGCACCGCCAACCTCATGGAGGCCACCCTGGAGTGCGCCCGCGCGGGCGTCACCACCGGCGAGTGGGCCGGGGCCCTGCGCGAGGTGTTCGGCGAGTTCCGCGCCCCCACCGGTGTCTCGTCCGCGCCTGTGGCGATCCCCGCCGAGGAGGGATCGGCCATGTCCGACGTCCGCCGCAAGGTCGACCTGACGGCCAAGGACCTCGGCGTCGGCAAGCTGCGCTTCCTGGTCGGCAAGCCCGGCCTTGACGGGCACTCCAACGGCGCCGAGCAGATCGCCGTGCGGGCCCGTGACGCCGGCTTCGAGGTGGTCTACCAGGGCATCCGCCTGACGCCCGAGCAGATCGTGGACGCGGCCCTCGCCGAGGACGTGCACGCGGTCGGCCTGTCCATCCTCTCCGGCTCGCATGCCCAGCTGGTCCCGGACGTGCTGGAACGCCTCCGTGTGGCCGGTGCCACAGATATACCGGTGATCGCCGGTGGCATCATCCCCAATGGTGACGCCGAACAGCTGCGGGCCGCCGGAGTGGCCGCGGTCTTCACCCCGAAGGACTTCGACATCACCGGAATCATCGGCCGCATCGTCGACGAGATCCGGAAAGCGAACAAGCTCGACCCCCTGGAGGTCCCCGCATGACCACGCCCGTCAACCGTCTGCGTCCGCGACGCTCCTGCCTCGCGGTCCCCGGGAGCAACCCCCGCTTCCTGGAGAAGGCGCAGGGCCTCCCCGCCGACCAGGTCTTCCTCGACCTCGAGGACGCGTGCGCCCCGCTCGCCAAGCCCGAGGCGCGGCACACCATCGTCAAGTTCCTCAACGAGGGCGACTGGACCGGCAAGACGAGGGTCGTGCGCGTCAACGACTGGACGACCGAGTGGACGTACCGCGACGTCGTGACCGTCGTCGAAGGTGCCGGCCAGAACCTCGACTGCATCATGCTGCCGAAGGTGCAGACCGCCCAGCAGGTCGTCGCCCTCGACCTCCTGCTGACGCAGATCGAGAAGACGATGGGCTTCGAGGTCGGCAAGATCGGCATCGAGGCGCAGATCGAGAACGCCCAGGGTCTCAACAACGTCAACGAGATCGCGACGGCGTCCCAGCGCGTCGAGACGATCATCTTCGGCCCGGCCGACTTCATGGCGTCGATCAACATGAAGTCGCTGGTCGTGGGCGAGCAGCCGCCCGGCTACCCGGCGGACGCCTACCACTACATCCTGATGAAGATCCTGATGGCCGCCCGCGCCAACAACCTCCAGGCGATCGACGGCCCCTACCTGCAGATCCGCAACATCGACGGCTACCGCGAGGTCGCCCAGCGCGCCGCCGCGCTCGGCTTCGACGGCAAGTGGGTGCTGCACCCGGGCCAGGTCGAGGCGTCCAACGAGATCTTCTCGCCCTCGCAGGAGGACTACGACCACGCCGAGCTGATCCTGGACGCGTACGACTACTACACGTCCGAGGCGGGCGGCAAGAAGGGCTCCGCGATGCTCGGCGACGAGATGATCGACGAGGCCAGCCGCAAGATGGCGCTCGTCATCTCCGGCAAGGGACGTGCGGCGGGTATGCAGCGCACGTCGAAGTTCGAGATCCCGGAGGCCTGAGCGCGATGCAGTTCGGACGCACCTACGAGGAGTTCGAGGTCGGGGCGACGTACAAGCACTGGCCGGGCAAGACGGTCACCGAGTACGACGACCACCTGTTCTGTCTCCTCACCATGAACCACCACCCGCTCCACATGGACACCAACTATGCGGAGAAGACGACGGACTTCGGCAAGAACGTCGTCGTCGGGAACTACATCTACTCCCTGCTGCTCGGCATGTCCGTGCCGGACATCTCCGGCAAGGCGATCGCCAACCTGGAGATCGAGTCGCTCAAGCACGTGGCGCCGACCTTCCACGGCGACACGATCTACGGCCAGACGACCGTGCTCGACAAGTGGCCGTCCAAGTCGAAGAACGACCGCGGCATCGTCTACGTCGAGACCAAGGGCTACAAGCAGGACGGCACGCTGGTCTGCGTGTTCCGCCGCAAGGTGATGGTGCCCACCGAGACGTACATCAAGGAGCGCGGCGGCGAGCAGCCCGGCCGCCCCGAGCTCAAGCAGCAGGAGAAGTAAGCCATGGCCCGTCTCGCCCAGACCGCCGGTCTGACCGACATCCAGCAGGAGATCCTCTCCACCGTCCGCGACTTCGTGGACAAGGAGATCATCCCGGTCGCCACCGAGCTGGAGCACCGCGACGAGTACCCGCAGCAGATCGTCGACGGCCTCAAGGAACTCGGCCTGTTCGGCCTGATGATCCCCGAGGAGTACGGGGGTCTGGGCGAGTCGCTCCTCACCTACGCCCTGTGCGTCGAGGAGATCGCCCGCGGCTGGATGTCGGTGTCCGGCATCATCAACACCCACTTCATCGTGGCGTACATGCTCAAGCAGCACGGCACGCAGGAGCAGAAGGACCACTTCCTGCCGCGCATGGCGGCCGGCGACATCCGCGGCGCCTTCTCGATGTCGGAGCCGGGCCTCGGCTCGGACGTGTCGGCCATCACGTCGAAGGCTGTCAAGGACGGCGACGAGTACGTCCTCAACGGCCAGAAGATGTGGCTGACGAACGGCGGAACGTCAAGTCTGGTCGCCGTACTGGTCCGAAGTGATGAAGGACACCCCGAGGGCACCGCGCCCCACAAGTCGATGACGACCTTCCTGGTCGAGAAGGAGCCCGGCTTCGGAGAGGTCCGCCCCGGCCTCACCATCCCCGGGAAGATCGACAAGATGGGCTACAAGGGCGTCGACACCACCGAGCTCATCATGGATGGCCTGCGGATTCCGGCCAACCGTGTGCTCGGCGGCGAGACCGGCCGAGGTTTTTACCAAATGATGGACGGCGTGGAGGTCGGCCGCGTGAACGTGGCGGCGCGTGGCTGCGGCGTCGCTCAGCGTGCGTTCGAACTCGGCGTCCAGTACGCCCAGCAGCGTCACACTTTCGGCAAGCCGATCGCCCAGCACCAGGCCATCCAGTTCAAGCTGGCCGAGATGGCTACCAAGGTCGAGGCCGCGCATGCGATGATGGTGAACGCGGCACGCAAAAAGGACTCTGGGGAACGAAACGACCTTGAGGCTGGGATGGCGAAGTACCTCGCCTCCGAGTACTGCAAGGAGGTCGTGGAGGACGCCTTCCGGATCCACGGCGGCTACGGCTTCTCCAAGGAGTACGAGATCGAGCGCCTCTACCGTGAGGCCCCGATGCTGCTGATCGGTGAAGGTACCGCCGAGATCCAGAAAATGATCATCGGTCGCAGGCTGCTCGAAGAGTATCGGTTCCAGGGTTAGATGTCCGGATACGGGGTGTTTTCTTGGAGAAGAAGATCACACCCCGTCAGCACTCTTCAGCCGCCGACTCGGCTTCCTGGCTTGCCCAGTTGCGGCCCGCGACCGGTACCATCCCGGGAAAGCCGCCGTCCCCCGTTACAGCGCGGCATCATCCGCTACGAAGGTCATCCATGCCCCACAGCCAAACCTCTGCACCACGCGACAGCCGGGCCGGCGTACGCCTCGCGCGCGGAGCATCGCCGTGGCTTCTGCCGACCGTCGCCACCGCAGCCCTCAGCCTGGCCCGGGCGCGCCGCTCCGGCGTCGCCAAGGCCGTGGCCGTGCCCGCCACCGCGCTCGCGGCGGGCATGCTGTGGTTCTTCCGCGACCCCGAGCGCGAGATCGCCCCGGGCCGGGTCATCTCGCCCGCCGACGGTGTGGTGCAGAGCATCATGCCGTGGAAGGACGGCCGTACCCGCGTCGCGATCTTCATGAGCCCGCTCAACGTCCACGTCAACCGGGCGCCGCTCTCCGGCACGGTGACGTCGGTCGAGCACATCCCCGGCGGGTTCGTTCCGGCGTTCAACAAGGAGAGCGAGAACAACGAGCGCGTAGTCTGGCACTTCGACACCGAACTCGGCGACATCGAAATGATCCAGATCGCCGGCGCGGTGGCCCGCCGCATCGTGCCGTACATCCCGCAGGGGACGAAGGTCGAGCAGGGTGACCGCATCGGTCTGATCCGCTTCGGCTCGCGCGTCGACATCTACCTGCCCGAGGGCGTGGAGGTCGCGGTCGAGGTCGGCCAGAAGACCGTGGCTGGGGTGACTCGCATTGACCGTGATTGATCCTGATACCCAGGCGGGCTGGGTGCCCGAGGCCGACGAGGTGGACGAAGAGGAGGAGATGCCCCTCTCTCTCCGCCTCTCAATAGCGGACACCCTCACCCTCGGCAACGCCACGTGCGGCTTCATGGCGGTGTACTTCACCACCACCGGCATCCTGATCCCGCACCTCACCGGCGACCAGGAGACCGGCATGGCCCGCCACAGCGCGGCCACGGCGGTGATCCTGATGCTGTGCGCGGCGGTCTTCGACCTGTTCGACGGCCTGGTGGCACGCAAGCTGCGCTCCTCCCCCATGGGCGCGGAACTGGACAACCTGTCGGACCTGATCAGCTTCGGTCTGGCGCCGGCGTACTTCGTCCTCGTCTACGGCATGGTCGCGGACGACGCACATCAGCGGGTGGCCGCGGTCGGGGCAATCGTGGTGCTCTTGGCCGTGGTGCTGCGGCTGGCGAGATTCTCGTGCGTGACCGTCCCGAACGGCATGTTCCAGGGCATGCCCTCGCCGTTCGGTGCGCTGACGGTGGTCTCGATCGTGCTCCTCGAGCTGCCCTTCGTGGCGACCCTCCTGGCGATCCTGGGCACGGCCTGGCTGATGGTGAGCCGGGTCGAGTACCCGAAGCCGCGGGGCCGTCTCGCGGTGGCGATGCTGTCCTGGATCGTCGTGTCGATGGGCCTGCTGGCGGCCTGGGCGTTCGACGCCCCGAGCGGCCAGCTGCTGCTCCAGACGGGGTGTGCACTCCAGCTGGTCACCGGTGCGGTGATTCCCCTGTTCGCCACGGCTCGCCGGGTGAACAACTTCCGCGACAACCGGCGCGAGGCGCGGGCGGCGCAGCTGCCGTAGCGGCTCTTCTACGACGGCGAAGGGCCCCGAACCTGTTGGGTTCGGGGCCCTTCGTATGTGGGCGCCGTCCTGGGCTGCCGCCCCCAGACCCCCGCTTCGGCCTGACCGGCCTCGTCCTGAAACGCGGGACGGGCTGAAAGATCACACCCCGGCCGGCGGCTGAAAGATCACATCCCGGTCGGCGGCTGAATGATCACATCCCGGTGGGCGAAATTCAGCACCAGTCCGCAAAATTCAGCCCCTCCGGCGTTTGAGGAGCGGGGGTCCGGGGGCCGGCCCCCGGGTCGGGACGGGTAGGGGCGGCGGGGGCGGAAAAAGCCTGGTCTCAGGTCAGGAAGTCCCGGCCGATCTGCTCCGCCACCCGTTCCAGGATCGGCCCCGCATCCGCGATGCACTTGGCGACGTCCGGCTCCACGGAAGTCAGCGGGTACGCCCGTCGGATTCCCGCCCGCCCCAGCGCGTCCGGCGGCAGAGCGAGCCGCCCGCACACCGCCACGACCTCCTTGTCGGCGGCACGCGCGGCTGCCGCGACCCCCGCCGGAGCCTTGCCGTGCAGGGTCTGTTCGTCCAGGGAGCCCTCGCCGGTGATCACCAGGTCGGCCCACTCCAGCGCCGGTGCGAAGCCGAGCACGTCGAGCATCACCTCGATGCCGGGGCGGAAACGGGCGCCGAGGAGCAGGGCGCCGTAGCCGATGCCGCCCGCTGCGCCAGCGCCCGGGGACGCGGCGAATTCCGCCGCCTTCGCGCCGACCGCTTCCTCCAGGACCTTCGCGTAGTGCGCGAGGGCCGTGTCCAGGGTCTCCACGTCGTCCGGGGAGGCGCCCTTCTGCGGGCCGTAGACGGCGGGTGCGCCCTTCGGGCCGGTCAGCGGGTTGTCGACGTCGCTCGCCAGGACCAGTTCGACGGAGGCGAGGCGCGGGTCCAGGCCGGACAGGTCGGCGGAGGCGAGCTCGCCCAGTCCGCCGCCGCCCGGGGGAACCGGCTCCCCGTCCGCATCCAGGAACCGTGCCCCCAGCGCGGACAGCATGCCGGCGCCGCCGTCGGTGGTCGCGCTGCCGCCGACGCCGAAGACGATCGTGCGTGCGCCCGCGTCCAGCGCGGCCCGCAGCAGTTCGCCGGAGCCGTACGTGGACGCAGTGAGCGGTGCGAAGACGCCGGCCGGCAGTCGCTGCAGCCCGCTCGCCTCCGCCATCTCCACGACCGCCGTGCCCGCGCGCAGTGCGAAGGCCGCCGTCACCTCGTCGCCCAGCGGCCCGGCGACGCGCACTTCCCGCCGCTCGAAACCGGCCACGACCGCCGCGTCCACGGTCCCGTCACCGCCGTCGGCCACGGGCAGCGACTCCACCTGGAGCTCCGGTACGACCCGGCGCAGCCCGGCCGTCACCCGCTCGGCGACCTGCACGGCCGTCAACGACCCCTTGAACTTGTCCGCGGCGATGAGCACGCGCTGTGTCACCTGTTTCCCCTTGCTCTCCGGGCCTTGCGCACGTCAAGGCCAGTCGCGCCGCTGCGACCTTAACCGGAGGATGACCCCGGCGTCATTCGGTGACCGGTGCCTGGGACACTCCGCGCGCCGCGGGATGCGCCGATGTGCGGCCCCGCGCAGCCGGCGGCCAAATTGGGTAAACCTTCTGCTATGACCCCTGTGGGCACTGAGCCAGAGCTCGGAGACCGCATCCTCGGGGGCTGGCTCGGCCGGATCTCGGGCAACATGCTCGGCAAGCCGGTCGAGCAGGGCGACCTGTGGACGCGGGACCGTATCGACCGCTATCTGCGGCAGGCCGCCGCCCTGCCCCTCACCGACTATCTTCCCGAGCCCGCCGACGAGAGCGACGGCTTCGAGCTGCGCCCCGAGTGGCGTCAGTGCGTGCGCGGCCGTATCCACGGCAGCTGCCGCGACGACGACGTCGACTACGCGATCCTCGGCCTGGACCTCCTGGAGACGCACGGCTTCGACTTCAGCACCGAGCAGGTCGGCGAGCTGTGGCTGCTGCGGCTGCCGTATCTGCAGACCTTCACGGCGGAGCGGGCCACGTACCGCAATCTCGCCAACGGGCTGAAGCCGCCGCTGACGGCCACGTACGACAACCCGTACCAGGAGTGGATCGGCGCCCTCATCCGCGCCGACATCTACGGCTGGACGTGCCCGGGCGTGCCGCGCCGCGCCGCCTTCCTGGCCCGCCGGGACGCGGTGCTGTCGCACACCGGCAACGGGGTGTACGGCGCGATGTGGGCGGCGGCGCTGATCGCGGCGGCGTTCACCGCGCCCACCGTGCGGCACGCGGTCGACCAGGCCCTGGCCGTCATCCCGGCGAGCAGCCGGCTCGCCCGTACCGTGCGACGGGTCGTCTCCCTCCACGACACGCGGATGACCTGGGAGGACACGCTCACGACGGTCGCCGAGGAGACCGCCGGGCTCGGCTGGATCCACACCATCCCGAACGCCGCCGTACTCACCGCAGGGCTTCTGTACGGCGACGGCGACTTCACCCGCACCATCACGCTCACCGTCCGCGGCGGCCTGGACACCGACTCCAACGGGGCGACGGCGGGCTCGGTGGCCGGCGTGCTGACCGGGGCGGACGCGATTCCGGCGCAGTGGAAGGAGCCGCTGGAGGACACCGTCCGCAGCGCGGTGTTCGGCTTCGACGGGGTGCGGATCAGCGAGCTGGCGGAGCGGACGCTGCAGCTGGCGGAGGCGGAGATCTAGCCGAAGGCCGAGACTGGTCAGTCACATGCCCGGCCGGGCAGTGAGGGCGAAAGGCGGCTGCGCAAGCTGGTTACCCTTCCTGGATGACCACCACGCCAGACTTCGCCACGTATCTCGCCGGCCTCCCCCGCATTCTCGCCGGGGCCGCGGCCCTGTTCCGCGACGTCGAGGGCCGGGTGCTGCTCGTCGAGCCCAACTACCGTGAGGGCTGGGCGCTGCCCGGCGGCACGATCGAGTCCGACGACGGCGAGACCCCGCGCCAGGGCGCGCGCCGCGAGACCCTCGAGGAGATCGGTCTCGACCGCGAACTGGGCCGGCTGCTCGCGGTCGACTGGGTGTACAAGCCGAGCTGGCCGCCGCTGGTGGCCTACCTGTACGACGGCGGTGTCCTCGACGAGGACGACCTCAAGGCGATCCGCCTCCAGGAGGAGGAACTGCTCTCCTGGCGCCTCGTCCCCCGTGAGGAACTCGACGACTACCTGCTGGGCACCCTCGGCCACCGTGTCCGGGTCGCCCTGGACGTCCTCGCGGAGGGTTCGGGCACGGCCGAGCTGGAGAACGGGCAGCGGGTGGCCTGACCGGGCGTCGGCTCACCCCTCGGGGTCGCGGGGCTTGACGTCCACGTCGCGCAGCGCTTCGTCCCGCGCGGCAACCCGGGCCTCGGTCCGGTGGCCGCGCTCGATGTAGTCGCGGACGACGAGCTCGACGGCGTCCTGAGGGTTGCCGGCACCCGCGAGGACCATGACTTCCACGACGAGTTCGGCATCGAGCGAGACGGTGACCTTGGCCATGGCCGGAACCTAGCACCGGACGGCGCGCACGAATATCCGTTCGCCCCACCCGGTCCGCCGTCCTACCCTCGGTGCCATGAGCAAGCCCCTCGTCGCGATCCTCAGCGGTGCCGGTATCTCGACGGACTCCGGAATCCCCGACTACCGCGGCCCCAACGGGCTGTGGCGGAAGGATCCCGAGGCCGAGAAGCTCGTGACGTACGAGTACTACATGGGCGATCCGGAGATCCGGCGGCGGTCGTGGCAGATGCGGCGCAAGAACCGGACTCTGAAGGCCGAGCCCAACGCCGCGCACCGGGCCGTGGCGGAGTTGGAGCGGTCCGGGGTGCCCGTGCGGGTGATCACGCAGAACGTCGACGGGCTGCACCAGCTCGCCGGGATGCCCGCCCGCAAGGTGCTCGAACTGCACGGCTCAGCGCGGAGTTTCGTGTGCACCGGGTGTCATGCGCGCGGGCCGATGGGAGACGCGCTCGCCCGGGTCGAGGCCGGGGAGGACGACCCGGCGTGTCTGGAGTGCGGGGGCATTCTCAAGTCGGCGACGGTGATGTTCGGCGAGCGGCTCGACCCGGTGGTCCTCGGTGAGGCTCTCGCCATCACCAAGGCCTGCTCCGTGTTCATCGCCGTCGGCACCAGCCTGCAGGTGCAACCCGCGGCCGGACTCGCCGGCGTCGCCGCCGACCACGGCGCACGGCTCGTCATCGTCAACGCCGACCCGACGCCGTACGACGACCGGGCCGACGAAGTGATCCACGAACCCATCGGCACCGCACTGCCCGAACTCCTGGACCGGCTGAACGCGGAGAGCCGCAGCTAGGGCCCGGGCCGCCGTCGGGCGCGGCTACGACGGACACCGTGTCAGCTCCCGGCCGGGACGATGGTGCCGAAGGAGGCTGCGGCGATCTGCTGGATGTAGCGCATCTCGGTGCCGTCGAGGTTGTTGGGGTTGAGGGAGTAGACGATCTTGCGGGAGAGGTCGCGGGTGGCGAAGACGCCGCCGGTGCAGCCGGGGCTGGAGCCGGTCTTGCCCCAGACCACGACTCCGTTGGAGGCCTTGACCCGCATCAGGCCCATGGTCATGCAGGCCCGGCCGGCGTCCGTCTGGGTGCGGCACTGGCTGCTGTGGTGGCTGGGGACGTCGGGAACCGCGAAGAGCTCGGCCTGCTGGGCCGGCGGAAGGAGACGGCCGCGGAACAGCTCGGTCATGAAGCGGTCGAGGTCGGCGGGGGTGGAGATCATGCCTCCCTCGGCCCAGGGCCAGGGGCTCTGCTCGGTGACGTCCACCGGGTGCCTGGTGCCGTCCGTGGACTTGACCATCAGGTAGCCGTGCGCGTGCGGGCCGGGCACGGTCGGGTCGTCCGCGTCGGGGACGTAGGTGTCGTGCAGGCCGAGGGGGCGGGTGATCCGGGACTGCACTTCGTGGGCGAAGGTGTGCCCGGTGATCTTCTCGATCAGCACGCCGGCGACGTAGTAGTTCATGCCGTTGTACTGCTGCGCGGTGCCCGGCGCGAACTGCATCGGCTGACCGGCCATCAGGTCGATCACCTGCTGCGGGGTGAAGCTCTTCAGACGGTTGGCGGCGAACCATTCGGGGCTGCCGTCGCCGAAGTCCGGGCTGTCGGCCGCGCGCGGCAGGCCGCTGGTGTGGTTGAGCAGCCGGCCCACCGTGACCGGCGGAAGGTCCGCGGGCAGAACGCCCGGCAGGTAGTGCTGGACGGGTGTGTCCAGGTCGATCCGGTGCTCGGCGGCGAGTTGGAGCACGACGGTCGCCGTGAAGACCTTGGAGATGCTGCCGATCCGGAAGTGCCCGTTGCGCGGGACGCCCTGACCGGTCTCCAGGTCGCCCACACCCGAGGTGCCCGACCAGTGGCCGGCGCTGCCGGTGATCCGCAGCAGGGCGCCGGTGACGTCCGCGCTGGGCAGACCGCCGATGGCCGCCCTGAGCTTGACCGGGTCGAGCGCGGGCAGCGGGGTTTTGGCCGCCGAAGCCGCAGGCGCCGCAGCCGGGATCACTGCGGAGGCGGGGGCGGCCACGCTCACGGCGAGGGCGGCCACCACGGCGCCGGCGGCTGCCACGGTGGACCAACGGGTACGACGCACGGAGCAGTTCACGGCAGGGCTCTCCCAAGGTGACGGTCGGACCGGCGAACGTCCGGCCCGACCACGAGTCTCTTGCGCCCCGGCAGCCCCGTTCATCAGGAGCGTCCCCGAGTAACCCCTCACCATCCCTGACAACTGATTCGGGGTCAGGTTCATACCTGATCAGGGTGACCCGGCCTGAACAGCGGATTTCAAACGCCCTACCGCTAGAACAGGGCGGTTCCCCGCTCGAAATCGAGTAGTCGTCGTTTTCGGTCCAGGCCGCCGCCGTATCCCGTGAGGCTGCCGTTGGCCCCGACGACTCGGTGGCAGGGGACGATGATGCCGATCGGGTTCTTGCCGTTGGCGAGGCCGACCGCGCGGGAGGCGGACGGGTTGCCCAGGGCTTCGGCAAGGTCGCCGTACGAACAGGTTTCGCCGTAGGGGATCTTGCGGAGTCGGTCCCAGACAGAACGTTGAAACGGCGTTCCGTGCAGGCTGAGTTCGACGGTGAACTCCTTCAACTCGCCCGCGAAGTAGGCCTCCAGTTGTTCCTCCGTCTCGCCGAAGAGCGTGTCGTCCTGTACGCCGAAGGACTCCTCCGGCGGGCGGTGGCGCTGTTCGGTCATGTAGAGGCCGCAGAGGGTGCCGTCTTCGGCTACGAGGGTGAGGGGGCCGTACGGGCTGTCGATCACGGTGTGGTGCTTCACGGGGCTCATCGCGAACGTCCTTATACGGGAAGGAAGTTGATCGGGTGGCTGTCGGTCGCCCAGAGGTACTGGACCGCGTACGCCCGCCAGGGGCGCCAGGCCGCCGCGCGGGCGGTGAGGGCCGACGGGGTGGACGGGAGGCCCAGGTCCTGGGCGGCGCGGCGGATGCCGAGGTCCGTGGGGAGGAAGGCGTCGGGGTCGCCGAGGGCGCGCATGGCGATGACGTCGACGGTCCAGGGGCCGAAGCCGGGGAGGGCGAGGAGCTGGGCGCGGGTTTCGGGCCAGTCGCTCTCCGGGCCCAAGTGGACGGTTCCATCGGCGAGTTGGCGCACCAGGGTGGTGAAGGTGGTGCGGCGGGTGCGGGGCATGGCCAGGGACTCGGGGTCGAGTGCGGCGAGTGCTTCGGGAGTGGGGAAGAGGTGGGTGAGGCCGCCCTCGGGGTCGTCGATCGGGTCGCCGTGCGCCGTGACCAGGCGGGAGGCGTGGGTGCGGGCAGCGGCCGTGGAGACCTGCTGACCGAGCACGGCACGTACGGCGAACTCCGCCTCGTCGACCGTGCGCGGGACGCGTCGGCCGGGGGCCTTGTCGACCAGCGGGGCGAGGAGGGGGTCCGTGCGGAGCTGGTCGTCGATCGCGACCGGGTCGGCGTCCAGGTCGAGCATGCGGCGGCAGCGGCTGATGGCGACGGGCAGGTCGCGCAGGTCGCTGAGGGTGAGGCGGCAGGCGATGTGGTCGGGCTCGGGGGCCAGGGTCGCGATGCCGTGGCCGTAGGGGAGGCGGAGGGTGCGGCGGTAGGCGCCGTCGCGCCACTCCTCCACGCCGGGTACGGCGGTGGCGGCGAGGTGGCCGAAGAGGTTGTCGGGGTTGAGGGGGGTGCGGAACGGCAGGCGGAGGGTGAGCGTGCCCGGCGTGGCGGACTGGGGGTTCCTCTTCTTGGGCAGCCGGGCCCGCAGTTCGCTCGGGGCGAGGGCGAAGACCTCGCGCACGGTGTCGTTGAAGGTGCGGATCGAGGAGAAGCCGGCGGCGAAGGCGATCTCCGCCATGGGGAGGGCGGTCGTCTCGATCAACAGGCGTGCGGTCTGGGCGCGTTGGGCGCGAGCCAGGGCGAGGGGGCCGGCGCCGAGTTCGGCGAGCAGCTGGCGTTCGATCTGGCGGGTGCTGTAGCCGAGGCGGGCGGCGAGGCCGGGGACGCCGTCGCGGTCCACGACGCCGTCGGCGATCAGGCGCATGGCGCGGGCCACGAGGTCGGCGCGCCGGTTCCACTCCGGGGAGCCCGGGCTGGTGTCGGGGCGGCAGCGCTTGCAGGCCCGGAATCCGGCCTGCTGGCAGGCGGCCGCGCTCGGGTAGAAGGTCATGTTCTCGGGCTTGGGCGGTACCACCGGGCAGCTGGGCCGGCAGTAGATGCGGGTGGTCAGGACCGCCGTGTAGAACCAGCCGTCGAAGCGGGCGTCCTTGGACTGGACGGCGCGTACGCAGCGCTCTCGGTCTGTGTGCATCCCGTTCTGCATGCGTCCAGCATCGGCGATGGGCGGGGCGGGGGCTGGCGAGAATCCGACATCAAGGTGGTGTGGGCTGGAGCGGTCCGGATCACCCTCTGCTCTTCAAGGTGCGTGATGGGTACGCTGCCCTCCATGGACCGTGGACGGCAGCGACCGATGTGGCCGCTGTACGCGGCGGGGTTCACCACCGCCTTCGGGGCGCACGGTATCGCCGCGAACCTCGGGGGTGCCGGAAAGGGCGCGGTCACCTCGCTGCTCGTCCTGGGTGGTCTGCTCGCGCTGTACGACGGTGCGGAGGTCGTGCTGAAGCCGGTGTTCGGCACGGTGGCCGACCGGGTCGGGGCGCGGCCGGTGCTGCTCGGCGGGCTGGTGGCGTTCGCCGCCGCGTCCGCGGTGTACGTCCTCGCGGACAGCCCGGGGTGGCTGTGGGCGGCGCGGCTCGGGCAGGGGGCGGCGGCGTCCGCGTTCTCGCCGGCCGCGTCCGCGCTGGTGGCGCGACTCAATCCCGCGGCCAAGCACGGGCGGGTCTTCGGGAGTTACGGCTTCTACAAGTCCGTCGGCTACACGCTCGGGCCGCTGCTGGGCGGGGTGCTGGTGTGGGCGGGCGGGCTGCGGCTGCTGTTCGCCGTACTGGCGCTGCTCGGTGCCGCCGTCGCGGTGTGGGCGCTGGTCGCCGTACCCGTCGTAGCACCGCTCCCCCGCGCCCGGCAGACGGTGCTGGATCTGGCGCGGCGGCTGACGGACCAGGCGTTTCTCGTGCCGACGGCCGCGCTCGCGGGGGCCACCGCCGCGCTGTCGGCCGGGGTGGGCTTTCTGCCGGTGTCCGGTGCGGTGGCGGGGTTCGGGACGGTGGCGACGGGTGCCGCGGTGTCGGTGCTGGCCGCTTGCGCGGCGGTCGTACAGCCGCGTGCCGGGCGGGCCATGGACGCGGGACGGCTCACCGCGGGCGCCGGGCTCACCGCCGGGCTGCTGCTCGCGGCGGCCGGGCTGGCCTGCGCGATGCTGCCCGGCCTGACCGGCGTCCTGCTCGCCGCCGCCCTCATCGGCACCGGCACGGGCCTGATCACCCCACTGGGCTTCGCGACCCTGGCCTCGGCCGCCCCGCAGGAACGGCTCGGGCAGACGATGGGCGCGGCGGAACTCGGGCGCGAACTGGGGGATGCGGGCGGGCCGTTGCTGGTGGCGGCGGTGGCAGCCGCAGCGACCCTGACGTACGGGTTCGGGGCGTTGGCGGTCGTGTTGGGGGGCCTGGCGGCGGCGGTTGCGGCGGGCGTACGGAGGGGACGGCCGGGGCGCGCTGAGGCGGGTGCGGCGCCGACCGCATGACGCACGCTGTTCGCGCCGCCCAGGCCGGGCAGCTCGCAGACGCTGTCCACGCTGGGGCAGCTCCCGCCCCCGTCCGCTCCGCACAAGCGCATGCCTCCGGCCCGGGCAAACACCCGCCCCCCTCCGACCCGGGCAAGCACCCGCCGCCCCCCGTCCGACCCGCACCGCCTCCTTCGCCAGGCACAAGCGCCCGCGCCCCCGACCGACCCGGGCAAACACCCGCCCCGCCGCTCCCGGCGAGAGCCCGCCCGCCATCCGGACCAGGCAAGCACCCGCGCCCCCGTCCGACCCTGGAAAGCACCCCCCGCCTGCTCCAGGCCGGAGCCCGCCCGCCGCCCGGACCAGGCAAGCACCCCCGCCCCCGTCCGACCCGGGAAAGCACCCCCGCCCGCTCCGGGCAAGAGCCCGCCCGCCGCCCGGACCAGGCAAGCACCCGCGCCCCCAACCGGAGCGGGCAGGCACTCCCCCGCCCGCTCCGGGCAAGAGCCCACCCGCCATCCGGGCCGGGCAAGCACCCGCCCCCGTCCAGTCCAGGCGAGCGCATGGCCGCCATCAGCGCGGGCAGGTGCCCGCCTTACGTCAGCGCGCTCCCCAGAAGCTGCAGCAGATCCCCCGTAGCGTCCGCCGCGCCGAGTGCGGGCAGGACTCCGAGGGCCAGTACCGCCGCGGCGATCGGGCGCAGGTGGGGCGGCGTGGCCGTCTGCAGGGCGGCGACGCGGCGGGTGACGGCGCGGTCGGAGAAGTGCAGTGCACAGCCGGGGCGGTGGGCGACAAGGGCGGCTCGGGCCAGGGCCTGGGCCGTGGTCCGGCGGTCGCCGACCGCGGTGGCGGCCTGTTCGTCGGCCCAGCGCTCCACCAGGTAGGCGACCGTCGTCCGCACCGGCACGAGCAGCGGGTTCGCCGCCGCGGCGAGAGTGACCGCGTGGACGAGCAGGGAGTGGCGATGGGCGAGGTGGGCCCGCTCGTGGGCGAGCAGGACACGGCGTTCGGCGGGGCGCAGGGCCGCGAGCATGGCGGAGGTGACCAGGATCCGGCCCGGGGTTCCGGGCACCGCGAACGCCTGCGCGGTCGGTGAGGCCGCGACGACGAGTTCGGTGCCGTCCGGGTGGCCCTCGCACAGGCGGCGCAGGGTGCGGCGGGTGGCGCGTTCGGCGCGGACGGCCCGCAGGACCCGGCAGGCGGCGACCGCGAGAACCGCGAGCGCGGCGAGGGCGACGACTTCGGGGACCGGATCGGGCAGCACCCGGCCGTCCTCACGGGCGTCGGCGACGACCGGCGGCGCCTCGTCGACGAGCGTGACGGTCAGCAGGACCAGCGCCCAGGTGGTGGCGCCCGCGGCGAGGACGGCGGCCGCGGTCAGGGCCCGGGCCGCCGGAGCGGGCGCGAGGCGCAGGCCGACCTGCGGGCTGACGAAGGCGAGCAGCAGGGACAGCAGGAGCGGGGTGTAGACGTCGATCCTCATGTCCCGCCCCGCCTCCCTTCGCCCGCTGCTCCCGTTGCCACTGCGCCTGCGGCTGCCGCCTCACGCACCGCTCTCGCCGAGGAGTGCGCGCAGCGCGGCCTCCTCCGCCGGGCTCAGGCCCGTGACGAACTGCTGGAGGGCGGCTATCGGGTCGGGGCCACGGTCCAGGGCCTGGTGCATGGCCTCGGCCGTCATCTGCGCCGCGTTCTTCGCCGGGCGGTAGGCGCCGCGCCGGCCGTCGGCGTCCCGCAGGACGAGGCTCTTGTCGTGCAGCCGCCGCAGGATCGTGTGCACGGTGTTGTAGGCGAGGTCACCGCCGAGGTCGGCCTGGATCTCGGCAGGCGTGAGGGCCCGGTCCGTCGCCCAGAGGGTGGCGAGGACCTCGCTCTCCAGCTCACCGGGGCTGCGTCGCTCGCCCCTGCCTCGGGAAGTCGTGCCTGCCATGGCCACCACCTTACGGCGCGTAGGGTCCAACGGTCACCAAGTCACACCGACCCCTTACCCAGCTCCGGTTTCGCACCGACCTACAGCCTGTAGGGTGAGATCAACCCTACAACCTGTAGGGCTGGATGGGTGAACGATGACGAGGACCTCCAACGCCGCTCCGGCCCGCGCCACCCAGCACGGGCCGCCGCCGGCCGCCCGGCCGCCGTGGCGCTCTGCGGGCGAGTGGTGGCTCGCGGCCGTGGCGGCGGCCTTCACACTGCTCCAACTCGCCCTGGTGCGGCCCGGGATGGGCCTGGGCTGGGACGAGGCGGTGTACGTCAGCCAGGTGAGCACGCACGCCCCGGCAGCCTTCTTCAGCGCACCGCGCGCCCGCGGCATCACCCTGCTGGTGGCTCCCGTCGCCTCCTGGTCGTCGTCCACCGCGCTGCTGCGGGTGTACTTGGCGGTCCTGTCCGGGCTCGGTCTGTATTGGGCCCTGCGAGCGTGGCGGGGCCTGTTCCCGGTACGGGTGATCGCGGCCGGCGGCGCCCTGTTCGCCTCGCTGTGGATCACCCTCTTCTACGGCCCGCAGGCCATGCCCAACTACTGGGTGGCCGTGGGCGCGTCGGCCACCGTGGGCTTCTTCCTGCATGCCCGCGCCGACCGCGGCCGGCGCGGCGCCCTGTGGGGCGTGGCCGCGGGTACGGCACTGATGGCGTGGATGCGGCCCACGGACGCGGTCTGGGTCACGCTTCCGCTGCTCGCGCTCGTGCTGTGCGTCCGCCCCCGCCGCCACCTGCGGCTGCTGACGACTCTGGTCACCGGCCTTGCCGCGGGGGCGACCGAGTGGATCGTCGAGGCGTACGTCGACTACGGCGGCGTCGGCGCCCGGCTGGCTGCGGGCTCCCGCATCCAGGGCGGCCTGGGCCTGCACAACGCCGTCGCCGACCAGCTGCGCAGCCTCGGCGGACGGGCCCTGTGCCGCCCCTGCACGGGGGCGATCGCGAGCCCGCCGGTGATCGCCTGGTGGGTCGTCCTGCCGCTCCTCGCCGCCGCCGCGCTGGTGATCGCGGTACGGGCCCGCCGCACGACGGCCACGCTGCTGCCGCTGGCCTGCGCGGCGACCGCTGCCGTGCCGTACCTCTTCCTGATCGGCTACGCCGCACCCCGCTTCCTGCTGCCCGCCTACGCGCTGCTCGCGATCCCGGTCGCGGACGCCCTGGCCCGTCTGGTCACCGCGCCGAGCGGGCGTTGGCGGACGGTGGCCGTGACGCTGATGGCCGTGGGGCTCGCGGGCCATCTGGCCGTCCAGTTCGCCGTGTTGGAGCGCGCCGTGTCCCGAACCACCGCCGACCACCGGGTCTGGGGCCGTACCGCCGCCGACCTGCGCCGTCTCGGCGTACACCCACCATGCCTGGTCACCGGGGCCGAATCCGTACCGGTCGCCTTCGCCGCGGGCTGCGCCTCCGCCCACACCGGCGGCCACGACGCCAACACCACGGGCGCGGAACTCGCCCGAACGGCCCACCGGATGCCGGTAGCTCTTCTCACCACGCACCTTGTCCACCCGCCGCCGTACGCCCGCACGTGGCAGCCACACCGTTTGACGGGCGGTTATGCGTACCTCGCTCCCGGTGCCGTACGGAAGGGCGGTCAGGGATGACCACGTCCGTGAACGGGACGGCACGTACGAACGCCGTCGGCGGAGGCCCGTGCGGCTCGGCAGCGCCCCAAAGGGGCGCGGGGCTGTATCAATCTGCGGCTCCGCTGCGGGGCGCGACCAGCCACGACGAAGCCGCAGACGACCGACGGCATATCGCGGCCCCACGGCGGAGCCGCGCAGCGGCACAGCCCAAGGAGCGCTTCGCGCCATGGCATTCGGTGGCAGCGCTCGTCGTCACCGCGGGCGCCGCAGGCCTCGCCGCCCTGCACTGGCCCGTACTGGACTCGGGCGTCGACCGCCTGGCCGTCGCCGACCGCGGCTGGCTGCTGCTGGCAGCCCTGCTCACCCTGCTGACCTGGGCGTGCGCGGCACTCGCGCAACAGGGCGCGGTGCGCGAGGCGCTGCCCGCCGGGCGGCTGGTGACGGTGCAGTTCGCGGCGTCCGCGGCAAACCATCTACTGCCGGCCGGGCTCGGCGCGGGAGCGGTCAATGTGCGGTTCCTGATGCGCTGCCGGCTGCCACCCGGCCGGGCGGCCACGGCCCTCGCGGTCAAATCCACCGCCGGAGCCGTCGTGCGGATCGCCCTGATGGCGGTGCTCGCCCTGGCCTGCCCCGGCGTGCTGCGGCTGCCGTCGGTGGGCGGACCGAAGCTGCTGGCCGGCGCGCTTGCGGCAGCGGCGGCGCTGCCCGTGGCCGTGCTGCTCGTGCGGCGGACGCGTCTGCGGCGGGCGCTGGCCTGCGCGACGGCCGACGTACGTGCCGTGCACGAGAACCCTCGGCGGGCGGCGGCCCTGTGGGGCGGCTCGCTGGCCTTCGCGGCCCTGCACGCGGCGGTCGTGGTCGCCGTGGTCCACGCCCTGGACGTACCTCTTCCCGCCGGGCGAATCGCGCTCGCCTACCTCACCGCGAGCAGCGCCGCCGTCCTGCTGCCGACCCCCGGCGGCCTCGGTTCACTGGACGCCGCGCTCGCCTGGGCGCTCACCACGGCGGGCGCCCCGGGCTCGGCGAGCGTGTCGGCCGTGCTCGGCTACCGGTTGCTGACCGTCTGGCTGCCGCTGGTGCCGGGGCTGCTGGTGCTGGCCGGACTGGTCCGTTCGAGAGCCCTGTGAGGGCACCGCAGTCAGGATGCGTTCAGGTTTCCGGTGACAGCGTCGGCCGTATGACATCAGATACGTCCGGGACAGCTCAGGCCGCTGCGTCGTATGCGCACGGCACCGCCGCCGCGCCACCCACCTGCCGCCGATCGCGGCTGCGTTTGAACAAGGTTCCCGAAGTCACCGTATGTTTCTGGGTGATCAAGGTGCCGTGCACCACCGTCGGCGAGACGGCGGCCGACCTGCTGAACGAGGCTACTGGGTCTCCGCCGTACTGTTCGCGCCGACCATCGCCGCGGTCGCCGTCGCGCGCTTCGCGCTCGGCCCGGACGCGGTGTGGAGCTTCTGGATCGCCTACGTCCTGACCCGCCCGCTGGGCGCCTCGGTCAGCGACCACCTCTCCCAGCCCACCGGGGACGGCGGCCTGGGCCTTGGCACCGTGGTGACGAGCGCGCTGTTCCTCACGGTGATCCTCGGCCTGGTCGTCTTCCTCGCGATCACCCGCAAGGACGTCACCGAACCACAACGACGACAGGAGCTCCCACCACATGACCCGGCAACCCCCCACACAGGCGGCGGAGTCGACGGTCCTCAGCGACCTCGACGCCGTCGGCCGGCGCGATGTACTGAAGAAGCTCCCGGAGGTCACCCTTGCCTTCTGGATCATGAAGATCGCGGCGACCACCCTCGGTGAGACAGCGGGCGACCTCTTCTCGCAGACCCTCAAGCTCGGCTACTTCCTGACCACGATCGCCCTGTTCCTGGTCTTCGTCGTGACGCTGGTCGTCCAGCTCAGGTCGCGGCGCTACAACCCGTTCCTCTACTGGACCGTCATCCTGTCGACCAGCATGGCCGGCGCGCCACGATGTCCGACTTCATGAACCGCGACGCCAGCACCAAGTACCTTTCGGGCGGCGCCACTTCGCTGGGCTGGGGGCCGCAGGGCCTGGGCCTCGGCTATCCGGCGGGCGCCGCGACCCTGATCTCGCTCCTGGCCGTCATCTTCGCCGTGTGGAAGCTGACCGGGATGACGTTCGTCATCCGGGACATCGTCACCTTCCGCGGCGAGGCGCTGTTCTGGTCGGCGATCCTCGTGTCCAACACGCTCGGCACCTCCATGGGCGACTTCCTCTCCGACAGCTCCGGCCTCGGCTATGCCGGCGGTGCGCTGCTCGTGGGCGGGGTGCTCGCCGTCCTGGTCGCCCTGATGAAGACGCCCATGGTGCCGAACGTGCTGCTGTTCTGGTTCGCGTTCGTGCTGACCCGGCCGCTCGGTGCGACGGCCGGCGACTTCCTCACCAAGCCCGTCTCCAAGGGCGGCCTCGACCTCGGCACGGCTGGATCTTCGGCGGTTCTGCTGGCCGTACTGGTCGGGCTGATGGGGTACGCCCACGCACGCGAGCGGCGTCCTGCGGGCGGCGTCACCCGGACGGCAGTCTGACCACGAAGCGTGCACCAGGGGTGAGTTCGGGGTCGTAGGAGACCTCGCCCCACGCGGAGCGGGCCAGGCGCCGTGCCAGCGGCAGCCCCAGGCCCGCTCCGACCAGGATCTTGGGGGGCATGGTCCTCCATCGGCGGTTGTGCGGTATCGGTTGGGCGGTGTGCGGGGGTTGGGGGTGGGGCGCGGGGCGGTGGGTGGGGGTTTCCTAGGACGGTGGCGCGTCCGAAGCATCCGGCGCCGTACCCGCACCAGGCGCCCCGGGCCCATCGCGCCCGCTCGACTCCGCGGGCAGCCGGCGGGCCCAGCCCCACCACAGGCTCAGCCACACGGCAGCGAGCAGCCAGCCGCCGATGACGTCGCTGGCCCAGTGCACCCCGAGGTACACGCGGGTCAGGCCGACCGCTACCGCCCAGCACACCGCGAGCATGCAGGTCGTACGGGCGAGATCCACGCGGGCGCGACGAGTCGTCGCCCAGCACAGCAGACCGGCGGTGAGGGCCGAGGTGGTGGCGTGACCGGAGGGGAACGCGAAGCCGGACGCATGCGTCGCCCAGTCAGCAGGGTCCGGGCGGGCCCGCGCGAACAGTTCCATCAGGCCGGTGCGGACCAGTTGCCCGGCGACCAGCACGATCAGGACGACGAGGGCGGTCCGGATCCGCTCACGTGCGGTGCTCCCCGCGAGGAACCCGGCGATCACGACGACTACGTAGGGCCAGGGCCCGGTCCCCGTCCCCGTGATCCCGCGCGCGAGCGCGACCGCCTCCGGGGGCCGGTGCGCAAGCCCCCACGCGTGGGCCGCCGCGTCCCCGGGCAGGAGAGCGCCGTGGCGCAGGGCCACCGCGGTCGCGAGGGCAGCGAACAGCAGGGCACAGACGACGGCGAGCAGCACCGGCGCTCGTCCGGTCCGGTGCAAGCCCGACCCCCGTCCGGTCCAGTCCAGCCCCGGACCTTGACCGGTCCGGTGCACGCCCGGCCCTGTGCCGGTTCGCCCCGGCCCGCGCCCGCTCCGGTTGGCGCTCGGCCCTCGCCCGCTCGGATTTCCGCCGACACGCCCATCGTGTCCCGCGCCGGCGCCACGTCGAGCAGCGCCCCCAGCTCCAGCCGAACCCCCGCCCCGCACGTCCCGCTCCCCCTCCGGCCCCGTCATGAAGCCGTCACCAGCGGCCTGAGCCGAGTGGCGGCTGCGCGGTCGACGAGGGGGGCGGCCCGGTCCGCCAGGAGCATGAGGGGCCAGGCGAGGGCCGCCCCGAATGCCAGCCCGACGGCCACGTCGTGCGGATAGTGCGCGCCTGTCCAGACCCGGGAGGCGGCCATCAGGACGGCGGCCACGGCCGCGATCGGGCCGAGGCGGTGGTGCGCGAGCCACAGCGCCACCGCAGCGGCTCCGGCGACCACCGCATGGTTGCTGGGGAACGACCAGACGCCCGCGGCCGGGCACGCCTCGACCGTCACGGTGTGCAGCGTCCGGCAGGGTCTGCGCTCGGCCACGGCCGACTTGACCAGTACGTCGACCGCGTAACAGACCACCACGACCACCGGTGCCGCCAGCGCCCGGCCCATCCTTGCCTCCCCCGCGCTGCGGGCCCGCCACCACGCCGCGAGCATCAGGACGCCGAACAGCGCGAGGCCGTAGTCCGACCAGACGGCGATCACCGTGTTCACGGCGTGCGGGGTATGGCGGGCGAGGCCGGTGATCCAGGTGTACGCGCCGCCGTCCACCGTGGCGTCGCCGCAGGCGAGGCCGGTCACGAGGGGGTCCCCTCGGAGGCGCGGCGGGCACGTGCGCGCCGGGCCTCGAGAGCGATCGGGGTGAGGGAGAGGAGGACCACCAGCGCGACCAGCGGCAGCAGGTAGCGGTCGACGTTCGGCACCGAGGAACCCAGCGCGTAGCCGCCCAGCACCAGACCGACCGTCCAGACAAGCCCGCCGATCACCTGCCACAGGGTGAAGACGCGCACCGGCACGTCGAGCGCACCGGCCAGGGGGTTCAGCACCGTGCGCACCACCGGCACGAAGCGGGCCAGGACCACCGCCTTGGCATGCCCGTAGCGCCCGAGCAGCTCCTCGGCCCGCGCCGCGCCCTCGTGCAGCTTCTTCGCACGGCTGCGGGCCAGCAGCGCGCGGCCGCCCCGCCGCCCGAGCCAGTACCCCGTCTGGGCACCGAGCAGCGCGCCGACCACCGCGGCGGCCAGCACCGGCGGAAGCGACAGGTGCACGGATCCACGGACGCCGGGGACACACAACAGCCCGGCCGTGAACAGCAGGGAGTCGCCGGGCAGGAAGAAACCGACCAGCAGGCCGGTCTCGGCGAACATGACGACCGCGATGCCGAGCGCGCCGAAGGCGGACAGCAGGGATCCGGCATCCAGGACGTTCACCGCTTGGGCGACGGCGAACTGGGCAACTGCCACGGAGGCGACCCCTCTCATACTGGAACGTGGACGGAGCGGGCACGGACCCGCACCTAGCGACTACAGTCATGTAGACCGTCTACTGAACTGTAGACGAATCGGAGCCGAGGAGTGTTCCCATGCCCGAGGGGCAGATTGACGAGCCGGCCGGCGGCCCGGTCGACGGGCGCACGGACCGCCGGCCGGCCGGCGAGCTCGAGGCGAGCGTGCTGGCCGCACTGTGGGCCGCCGACGCACCGCTCACGCCCGGCGCCGTCCAGCTGGAGCTCGGCGGCGGTCTCGCCCGTACCACCGTGACCACGATCCTCACGCGTCTGCACGCCAAGGGCGCGGTCACCCGCGCGCGCTCCGGCCGCGGCTACGCCTACGCCCCGGCCCAGGACTCCCCCGGTCTCACCGCCCGCCGTATGCACGCCGAACTCGACAAGGACGAGGACCGCGGCACCGTCCTCGCCCGCTTCGTCTCCGATCTGAGCCCCGAGGACGAACAACTCCTGCGCACGCTCCTGGAGGGCGGCCCCGAGGGCGGTGAGGACAGCGTGTGAACAGCGCCTTACGGATCTTGTTGTCGGCTGCGGCGCGCAGGCTGGTCGACTACGGTCCGGTGGCCCCTGGAGGAAACCCGTGATCTACGCCGTGTGGCTCCCGCTGCTCATGCCGTTCCTCGCCGTGCCCGTGGCCCGGCGTGGCGCCGAGCAGCTGCGGCCGCGGACGGCCGCCGGGGCGCTGACGGCTCTCGCGCTGGTCCTCGCCCTCTCCAGTACGGCGGCGCTGGGCATGCTCGCCCTGGCCGGCGCGCTGCGGCTGTCCTTCGTCGCCCGGGCGGCCCACCTCTCCGCGCATCTGCTGGGCGACGGCTCGCCCGCCACCGTGCCCGCCGCAGTCCTCGCGGCCCTCGCGCTGACCGCTCTCGGCGTCCTGGTCCTCGACCGGACCCGCCGCCACCTGCGCGAACTGCGCGCCGCACACCGCCAGTTCCCCAGCGGGACGAGCGCCGGCGACCTCTGCGTACGGCACGACGACCGGCCCGAGGCCGACGCCCTGCCCGGACGGCCCGGCCGCATCGTGGTGACGACCGGAATGCTGCGCGCCCTCAGCGCCGACGAACGCGAGGTCCTTTTCGCCCACGAACGCGCCCACCTCACCGGCCGCCACCACGTCTTCCTCGCGGCCGCCGAGCTCGCCGTCGCGCTGCACCCCGCCCTGCGCGGTCTGCGCGCGCCCCTCTCGTACGCCTTGGAGCGCTGGGCGGACGAGTCCGCGGCGCAGGCGACGGGGGACCGCGCGCTCACCGCCCGAGCCGTCGGCCGCGCCGCCCTTGCGGCCCGTGCGGCAGGCTCCTCCGCCCGCCCCCGCCTGTCGCTGACCGCCACGGCGGGCCCGGTCCCCCGCCGTGTCACCGCCCTCCTGAGCACCCCCGCGCCCGCCACCCGCCTGCTCCCCCGGTCCCTGGCCTGCCTGCTCCTCGCGTGCGTGGCCGTATCGGCGACGGCGGCTCTGGACGCGGCCACCGATCTGCACACCGGCATCGAGGTCGCCCAGGGTGAGCAGGGACAGCAGGGGCAGGCGGCCTTCGGCGACGGCGACTGACTCCGCTCAGACCTGGTAGCCCCGTAGCCCCAAGGGTCACGGAGACCGGCGGGCCGCCCCTTCGACGAAACCGGTCACGAGGTCGACGTAATCGTCCGGATGCGTCACATGAGGGATGTGCCCCGCGCCTTCGAAGGTGTGCGTCCGTGCCTGCGGCAGGGCCGCGGACAGCCGGCTGACGATGGTGGCGAACCACGGCGGGCTCTCGGTGCCCTTCGACAGCAGGGCGGGCCCGGTGTAGCCGGCGAGGCGGTCGAGGTCGAGGCCGGCCCAGTTCGGATCGGACTGCTCGTCGGCGAAGGTGGGGGCGTTGCGCAGGAAGGTCTCCCGGACCGGGTCCGGCAGCCGCTCCCACATGCCGGGGCCCAGCGCGACCTCTTCCACGAACTCGCGTGCTCCCGCCAGGGTTTCGCCCGCGCGCAGGTGGGCGATCACGGACTCGATCTTCTTCGCGGCGTCCGTCATCAGCGGCTGCAGCTCGGGTACGTCGGCCACGATGCCCAGAAGCGGAGGCTCGTGGGCGATGAGCCCCCGGAAGAGTTCGGGACGTCTGGCGGCCAGGCCCAGTGCGGTCGAGGCTCCGAAGGAGTTGGCCGCCACGTATGCCGGCGCGTACCCCAGGGTCTCCATCAGTGCCGCAAGGTCGTCCTCGTCCTCGGTGCGGTTCCCCTGCCCGGGCGGGCGTTCGCTGAGGCTGTGTCCGCGCCGGTCGTAGACGAGAACCCGGAATCGCTCCGCGAGAGCGCCGAGGACCGGGGTCCAGTTGTTGTGATCGCCCCATGATCCGTGCACCAGGACCAGTGGATCGCCGTCCCCGGCCGTTTCGCAGTAGAGCTCCACGCCGTTCACTCCGACCCGTGCCATAACCAGCCGGTCCTCTCGTCGACAGGCGAAGACTGCCGTCCCCGAGGCCCATGGTCCTCCCCCTCGGTGGCGATTTCCCGGCGATCACCCCAACCCCGCTTTACCCCCTTTTCATGGCATGCCCCCGACAAATCTGCCACGCTACAGCGGTCGCACCACCGATACACGCAGCCCACTGCCGCCCCCAGGCGCACCCCAGCCGACCGGGCGGCACCGAGCAGGCCGGGATCCCGGCCGCCGCAAAGGAGTTTCGCGTGAGAAAGACCCCCCACAGATCCATCGCCGTGCGCGCACTGGCAGTCGCCGCGCTGGCCGCCGTCTCCCTGCCCGCCGCCCCTGCGGCAGCCGCCCCGTCGGCCGCGGCAGCCTGCACCCCGGCGCAGGTGGTCACCAACGGCGGCTTCGAGAGCGGCACTTCACCGTGGACCCAGTCCTCGACGAGCGTCATCACCAGCCGTTCCGGCCAGACCGCACACGGCGGCACGAGCTACGCCTGGCTGGACGGAACGGGCGGCACCCACACCGACACCCTCTCCCAGAGCGTCACGATCCCGTCCGGGTGCAGCACCGCCACCATCTCCTTCTGGCTCCACATCGACACCACCGAGACGACCTCGTCCATCGCGTATGACAAGCTGACGGCGAAGATCGGCGGTACGACGCTGGCGACGTACTCGAACCTCGACAAGAACACCGGGTACGTGAAGAAGACGCTCGACGTCTCGGCGTTCGCCGGCCAGACCGTGACCCTCGCCTTCACCGGCACCGAGGACTCCAGCCTGCAGACCAGTTTCGTCCTCGACGACATCGCCCTGGACACCTCCGGGAGCAGCACCCCGCCGGCGGACTCCACACGCACGCCCGCCACGCCCTCGTACACGGTCAGCCTCAGCAGCAACACCAGCGGCACCGTGTGGACCGGTCACGAGAGCGCGACCTTCACCAACGCCTCCTCGACCGCGTTGAGCGAGGTGTACCTGAGGCTGTGGGACAACTACCACGGCACCTGCGACGCCATGCCGATCACGGTCACCAACGTCAGCGGCGGTACGGCGGGCTCGCTGTCCGTCGGCTGCACGGCCCTGCAGATCACCTTGCCGACACCGCTGGCGCAGGGGCAGTCCGCCACGATCGGCTTCGACCTGGGCATCACCGTGCCCAGCGGCGCGGACCGTTTCGGCCACGACGGGGCCTTCAGCTTCATCGGCAACGCGCTGCCCGTCCTCGCGGTCAAGGACGGATCGGGCTGGCACCTGGACCCGTACACCAACAACGGCGAGTCGTTCTACTCCCTGGCCGCCGACTTCAAGGTGACTCTCGACCACCCCAGCACCCTGCTGGTCCCGGCCACCGGCACCTCGACCGACACGCCAGGCTCCAGCGGCCGTACCGTTACCACCGCGAACGCCTCCAAGGTGCGTGACTTCGCCTGGGCGGCCGGCCCGTTCAGCAAGATCTCCGGCACCTCCACGGCCGGGACCGCGATCAACATCTACTCCGTCTCGGGCATCAGCTCCTCCGACGCCCAGTCGATGCTCAGCACCGCCAAGTCGGCCGTGGACGCCCATGCGGCGCGCTTCGGGGCATACCCGTACGGCGAGCTGGACGCGGTGATCGACAACAACTACTGGTTCGGCGGCATGGAGTACCCCGGGTTCGTCCTCGACCTCGTCAGCACCACCGCGCTCACCCACGAGATCGGTCACCAGTGGTGGTACGGCATCGTCGGCGACGACGAGTACAACAACCCCTGGCTGGACGAGGCGTTCACCGACTACGCCACCGACCTGGCGCTCGGCAAGGCCGGCACCAGCTGCTGGAACAGCGTCTCCTGGGCCTCGTCCGCGGAGAAG
This sequence comes from Streptomyces sp. TLI_185, assembly GCF_003814765.1. Lineage (NCBI taxonomy): Bacteria > Bacillati > Actinomycetota > Actinomycetes > Kitasatosporales > Streptomycetaceae > Streptomyces > Streptomyces sp. TLI_185. The sequence goes on along the minus strand of NZ_RKRB01000001.1, from coordinate 8,253,777 downwards.
ATCACCAACTCCATGGCCTACTGGGACGCCCACTCGTCCCGCTACTCCACCGTCGTCTACGGCTACGGCAAGTGCGCCCTGCACGACCTGCGACGGCTGATCGGCGACACGGCGATGACCAAGTTGCTGAAGGACTACGCCACTTCACACTGGTACGGCGTCTCGACCACGGCCGAGTTCAAGGCGGCCGCGCAGGCCGCGACGACCACGGACCTGACGTCCTTCTGGAGCACGCACCGTATCGACGGCTGAGCGTCGGATCGACGGCTGAGCATCGGATCGACGGCTGACGGCCCGGCGGGCCTGCGCGGCGAACGCCTCGTGGGCCCGCTGGTCGTTTCACGCTCCTGCTCCACTCCCGAGTGGCCGGGGCTTCAGTTGGGCGCCCCCGGCGGCACACGCGGAGGCAGGTCGAGCCGGACGGAGTCCGGGGCGGCCGGGTAGGCCGTGATCAGCTCGGCCGCCTCCTCGTGGTGGCCGCCGCCCTTCTGCCGCAGAACCGGGGCGAGTTCACGCAGGACGGCACGGAGCTCGGACCGGACCGGGGCGTGCAGGGCGTCGGAGTCGACCGTACGCAGGGCATGGTGGAGCATGGCCCAGTCGGCGGTGTGCTGCACCGCCGCGCCCGCGGGGACGTCGGCGGGCAAGGGATCGGCACGGCGCCAGGTCGCCGTCAGGAGCGGTGAGGAGTTCCGCGACGCCGGGTACGGCAAGTCCCCTTGAACCAACCCCCGCCCCCAGGAACACGCGCCCCTGGACCGGGCGTCCTGATGTTGGCCGTTCGCCCTCTATCAGGTCTTGCTCCGCGCCCGCCGGCGCCGGCCCGGCGGCCGTCCAGACGGGCGGACGGGGCGACGTCACGCAGGGACGCCGAGCGGCGGGTGCTCGAGCACGCGGGGCTTGTACTCGACCAGCTGGATGCGGCCGTCGAAGGTGCGGTGCTCGATCATCTCGAGGGCAACGTCCGGATAGTCGTCGTAGATGCGTTCTTCGCCCGTGGCCCCGGTGATCACCGGGAACATCACGACCCGGAAGCGGTCGACGAGTCCGGCTCGTAGCAGGGACCGGCACAGGCTGAGGCTGCCGATCGTGCTGAGGAGCCCCGAACCACTCGACTTCATGGCCCGGACCGCCTCGACGGCGTCGTCGCGGACGAGTGTGGAGTTGGCCCACGTCAGTGGCTCCTCGAGTGAGGAGGAGAACACCACCTTGGACGCTTGCGTGAGCTCGTCGACGGACGCCTCTTCTTCGGGCCTGAACTCGTCTTGGCCCTTCGGGACCTCGCCTGCGGCGAAGCCCGACATCAGGCGGTAGGTGTTCGCTCCCATCAGGTAGGTGGCCTCGGGCTGCTCGCCGAGCCATGCGAGGTACTCCGGGCCCTCGAGGCCCCAGAACCCGGGCCATCCCTCTCCCGATGCGTAGCCGTCGAGGGAGGTGATGAAGTCGACGAGAAGCTCCGACATGGCGGTGTCCTTTCCTGGGGTGTCACGAGCTTGGACCGGCCGGAAGCCACAAACTCATCGGCCGCGCTGTGGAGGAACGACAAAACCCATGGCGCTGCAGCCGATCAGGTCAGCGGAGCGGCACTTCTTCGGAGGGCCGGAGGCCTACATGATTGCACTATGCATGCAGTCGGTTAACCTCCGGCTCGTTCCTCATGTCCCTCGCCGCTTCCCTCCAGCGGCAATGGAGCCACGCCCAGAGTCCCCCCTGTTCATGGAGCAGATCCGGCGCCGCTGGGTCCCTCGAAGGGGCACTTGAGTTTGCTCGTGCGGCGGTCAGGGCGAGCGCGCGCTGCAGCTCGTGACGCCCATGTGACGCTCCGGCCGTTTCTGGGTTGCCGGAGGGCCTGGACGAGTTGCCCAGCCGTCCCCGGGGGTCGCGAAGCTGCCATGCCCGCGGCAGCACGGGGCCAAAGTTCAGGTAGAGGGCCACGACCGCCCGCACTGCCCGCACCGGAGGTCAGTCCGCTCACTCCGGGTCCGTGGTGGCGGGCGCCTCGCCGGCCCAAGGCGGCGTATCGACGTCGTCGTCGTTCTCGGTGATGTCGCCGTTCACCGCACTTGCTTCCGGAAGCTCTCGTGGCCGAGGGGGTGCTGAACCTTATGTCGAAACCGTGCTCGACCAGCCGGCGAACCACCCGCAGGCTTCGTAACGACCACCACGCGTGGATCACGTCGAGGTCGAGCGCCACCGTGGTTTCCCTCAGCCCAGTTGGCGTGCGAACGCGTCATACGCCTGGTCATCGAAGAGGACGAACCGCACCTCGTCGACGGCGGTCGGTGTGTCCCTCACCGTCCCCAGCGCGATACGAGCGGCATCCTCCATCGGCCACCGGTACACGCCAGTGGAGATCGCCGGGAACGCGACCGTCCGGGCACCCAGCTCGTCGGCCACGCGCAGTGATTCCCGGTAGCAGGAGGCGAGCAGCTCCGAGCGGTCCTCGGTGGACGACCAGACCGGGCCCACCGTGTGGATCACCCAGCGTGCGTCGAGCTCGCCCGCGGTGGTGGCGACCGCTTGGCCGGTGGGCAGGCCCTTGCCGTACTGCGAGGCGCGGAGTTTGCGGCACTCCTCGAGGATCGCAGGGCCGCCCCGGCGGTGGATGGCACCGTCGACGCCTCCGCCGCCGAGCAGGGACGAGTTCGCGGCGTTGACGATCGCGTCGGCGCTCTCGCGGGTGATGTCGCCCTTGGCGAGCGTGATGGTCGGCGTCATGTCTGCCTCAGCCTTCTCCAGACCGCCTTCGCGGCGTTGTGCCCGGACATGCCGTGTACCCCGGGCCCGGGTGGGGTGGCCGACGAGCAGATGAAGACTGCCGGGTGGGGGGTGCTGTACGGGGAGAGGGAGAGCTTGGGGCGCAGCAGGATCTGGAGTCCGGAGACCGCGCCGGAGGCGATGTCGCCGCCGATGTAGTTGGCGTTGCGGGCGGCGAGTTCGGGCGGGCCCGCGGTGGCGCGGGCGAGGACGCGGTCACGGAACCCCGGGGCGAAGCGCTCAAGTTGGCGCTCCATGGCCTCCGTGAGGTCGCCGGTCCAGCCGCTGGGGACGTGACCGTAGGCCCAGAAGACCTGTTTGCCCTCGGGGGCACGGCTGGGGTCGACGACACCGGGCTGGACCGTGATCATGAAGGGTTTGTCGGGTGCTCTGCCCTCCCGGGAGGCCGCGGTCAGGGCGGCGCCGATCTCCGCGCTGTCCGCGCCGATCTGCACGGTGCCGGCGGCGCGGGCCTCCTCGGCGGTCCACGGCACCGGGCCGTCCAGCGCGTAGTCCACCTTGAAGACTCCGGGGCCGTACTTGTAGCCCTCGTAGTAGCGGCCGAAGCCCGCGATGCGGGCCAGGGCGGTGGGTGAGGTGTCGAAGACGTATGCGCGGGCGGGCGGCAGGTCGTCGAGGCGCTTGACCTCGTAGTCCGTGTGGACCAGGCCGCCCAGGTCCTTGAGGTACGCGGTGAGCGCGTCGGAGATGGACTGGGAGCCGCCGCGGGCCACGGGCCAGCCGCGAGCGTGTGCGGCGAGGGCGAAGACCAGACCGATGGCGCCCGTGGCGAAGCCGTTCAGCGGCGCCATCACATGCGCGACGAGGCCCGCGAACAGGGTCTTCGCCCGCTCGTCCCGGAAGCGGCGGGTCAGCCAGGTCGACGGGGGCAGGCCGACCAGGCCGAAGCGGGCGAGGGTCACCGGGTCGCGCGGGAGCGCGGTGAGCGGCAGGGACATGAAGTCGCGGGCCAGGGTGTCCCACTTGGGGAGGAAGGGCGCGACCAGCCTGCGGTAGGCACCCGCGTCCCGTGGGCCGAAGGATGCGGCGGTCTCCGCGACGGAGCGGGACAGCACGGCGGCGGTGCCGTCGGTGAAGGGGTGCGCCATGGGCAGCTCGGCGTGCAGCCACTCCAGGCCGTAGCGCTCCAGGGGCATGGCGCGGAACGCCGGGGAGTTGATGGCGAGGGGGTGGGCCGCGGAGCACGGGTCGTGCCGGAAGCCGGGCAGGGTGAGCTCTTCGGTACGGGCTCCTCCGCCGACGGTGTCGCGGGCCTCGAACACCGCTACGGAGAAGCCGCGGCGGGCCAGTTCCACGGCGGCCGTCAGGCCGTTCGGCCCCGCACCCACCACGACAGCATCGAGCATCGACGGCACCTTCGGACCCCTTCGTCAGCCGATGGCCTCTGAGGATCAGGATATGCCGGGGCACTGACAGTCTCCGGCGGCGGGTGGTCCACGCTGATCAGGCCCCTGGGCCGGCCTGAACGGGTGCCTGGATCAGGTCGTACCCGACAGCAGCCCGTGCACCCGGTGGGCCGTCGCCGTGTCGCGTGCGGCCGTGAACGGAAGGACGTTGCCCCCCTTGATGCGGAAGGGCTCCCCGCTGAGGGTGAGGTGGGCGCCGCCCGCCTCCTCGACCAGCAGGATTCCCGCCGCGTGATCCCACGCCGCCTCCCAGGAGAAGGCGACGGCATCCAACTCGCCGCGGGCTATGGCGAGATACTCGAGGCCCGCCGAGCCACAGGACCGGAACGCGACACCGTCGGTCCGCAGGCCGAGCAGGGCGCGCTTCTGCTCGTCGGTCGTGTAGTCCGGGTGGGAGGTGGCCACTTGGAGGTCCTGGCCGGGGACGGGCGAGCCCGCGGACAGCCGCTCGCCGTCGAGGAAGGCGCCCTGGCCCCTTGTGGCCGTGGCCAGTTGGTCCCGCGCGGGTGCGTAGGTCCAGGAGGCGAGCAGAACTCCGCGGTGCGCGAGGGCGACCAGCGTGCAGAATCCGGATTCGCCGCGCACGAACTGGCGTGTCCCGTCGACCGGGTCGACTATCCAGACCGGGGCGTCGCCCTGGATCGCCTCGTACGTCACCGGGTCGGCGTGCACCGCCTCCTCGCCGACCACGACCGAACCGGGCAGGAGGGCACCGAGGGTGTCCGTGAGGTACTGCTCGGCGAGGCGGTCGGCGTCGGTCACCAGGTCGTGAGGTCCCGCCTTCTGGTCGACCTCGTGCGCGGCCAGTCGGCGGAAGCGGGGCATGATCTCGGCCGCGGCGGCCTTGCGGACCGCCTCCTCCACGTCGGCCGAGTGGCGGGCGAGAAACTCGTCGATGGTTTCCTTGTCTTCGATCATGGCTCCATGAGAGCACGCGCCACTGACAATCCCCGCCGTGCCGGTGGATCCCCGGTGGAATCGGCGTGAACTCGGCATGCTCGGTCGGCGGCCCGGTGCGCGATCAGCGACCGACCGCGTACCCCTGCATGCCCCGCGGGTTCGCGGCGGCGGACAGGATGCCGGTCTCCGGGTCCCGGGCGACCGCGCACAGCCGTCCTTCCGACCAGGGGTCGCCGACGGTCACGTCGTGCCCGCGGCGCCGCAGTTCCTCGACGACGCCGGGGTCCGTGCGGGACTCGACCGTCACGCTTCCCGGCCGCATGCCGCGCGGGTAGAACGACCCCGGGAAGCCGTCGTTGTGCCAGTTCGGGGCGTCGATGGCGCCCTGCAGGTCGAGACCGCCGCGGACCGGTGCGCGCAGGGCGACGGCCAGGAAGAAGTGCAGCTGCCACTGGTCCTGCTGGTCCCCGCCGGGGGTGCCGAACGCCATGACCGGGACGCCGCCGCGCAGGGCGATCGAGGGCGTGAGGGTGGTGCGGGGCCGGCGGCCGGGCGTCAGCGAGTTCGGCAGGCCCTCCTCCAGCCAGGTCATCTGCAGCCGGGTGCCGAGCGGGAAGCCCAGCTCGGGCACGACTGGGTTGGACTGCAGCCAGCCGCCGCTGGGCGTGGCCGCGACCAGGTTGCCCCAACGGTCGACGACGTCGAGATGGCAGGTGTCGCCGCGGGTGGCGCCGTCGGCGCGCACCTCGGGTTCACTCAGGTCTGCGTCGCGACGTCCGAGCCGGTCATGGGGGCCTGCCTGCTTTTCTGCCGGCCGCCCGGGGGTTGCCCCCCGGGGAAATGCAGCCCCGGCACGCGCGCGTGGCTCACCCGGCACCGGGGACGTGGTCGGCTTGGCGACCGTCGGCTCACCTGCGCCCATCGGGTCGAACCCAGGGTCGTCGGAGACGACCACGCGCGCGTGCCCGCTCAGCCGCGGGGTCCGCCCGCCAGGGCTGCCGGGACGCAGCTCGTACGAGGCCTTGTCGCCGACGAGGTCGCGCCGGGCCGCGTTGTAGTCCGCCGACAGCAGCTCGTCGAGCGGGACCTCGGCGGCGTCCCCGTACCAGGCCTCCCGGTCGGCCATGGCGAGCTTGCAGCCCTCGATCAGCAGGTGGACGTAGTCTGCGGACCCGTACTCGGGCAACTCGGGCGGGAGTAGAGCGAGCTGCTGGAGGAAGGCCGGGCCCTGGCTCCACGGGCCGGCCTTGCACAGGGTCCAGCCGTGCCAGTCATAGGTCGCCGCTGCCTCGTAGGTCGCGGACCAGCCGGCGAGGTCGGCGGCCGTAAGGGTGCCGGTGTGGCGTTCGCCGCTGGTGTCCATGGTGGGCCGCTGCGCCTGCCGTATCAGGGCCTCGGCTATGAACCCGGACCGCCAGACCTCCCGCGCCGCCTCGATCTGCGCGACCCGGTCCCCCGCCCCGGCAACCTCCGCGAGCAGTCGCTTCCAGGTGGCGGCGAGCGCGGGGTTGCGCAGCAGCTCACCGGGGCGCGGGGCTTCCCGCCCGGCAGGTAGACCTCCGCCGACGAGGTCCACTCCGTCTCGAACAGCTGCCGTACCGACTCGACGGTCGCGCCGACGTTCTCCACGGGCGCGTGCCCGTGCTCGGCGTACCCGATGGCGTATTTGAGGACCTCGGCGAGGGGCTTGGTGCCGTGGTCGCGCAACAGGAGCATCCAGGCGTCGAACGCCCCGGGCACGGCGGCGGCAAGCGGCCCGGTGCCGGGGACGAGTTCCAGCCCGAGTCCCCGGTAGTGCGCGACCGTCGCTCCGGCGGGTGCAACGCCCTGGCCGCACAGCACCTGCACCTCGCCGCCCGCCGGGGCGAGCAGGATCGGCACCTCACCGCCGGGCCCGTTGAGGTGCGGCTCGACGACGTGCAGCACGAACGCCCCGGCCACGGCCGCGTCGTACGCGTTGCCGCCGTCCTCCAGGACGGCCATCGCCGACTGCGAAGCCAGCCAGTGGGTGGAGGAAACCATCCCGAAGGTGCCCTGGAGGGTGGGACGAGTCGTGAAATGCATCTCTGACCTCAATGTTTGCGGGCATGGGCCAGGCCCATCCAACCCCAGACGAAACCGGGGGAGAAAGACCACGCGAGGCGCGCTGGCCGTTCCCGGGCGCCCGAAGTCTGGGTTGCTCACTGCGAACCGGCTCCGGTTGCCGACCCCCACACCGCAGGTTGCAATGAGGCTGTGGCCCGACGGCCGCAGCCAGCGGCGCAGGTGGTGTCCCACCCCCGCTCGGCCCCGCTCGAGCCGGGGAGGCAGTGATGACGTTCCCTGAGCCCGGTCCCCGCCCCGCGGGTCACACCCGGTGGGGGCGGCTCGGCCTGGTGATGGTGCCGACGCTGGTGGTGTCCGCGCTGCTCCTGGTGGGGGTCGGCAGCGGCATACTCCCTGTCTCGCTCGCGGTCTCGGCCCAGTCCATGGCGATTTCGGGACAGAACCTCAAGATCACCGCCGACCGGCTGGAAGGCACCGGGTTCACCCAGTACGTCGCGACGGACCGGTCGAAGTCCCAGACGTACCCGGAGGCCATCGCCGGGATCGACTCGGCCGACCTGTACAACCTGTGCCAGTCGATGGTCGTCAAGCTCCCCGTCGTCGGCGAGACCACCCTGCGGATCGGCGCCGGCGGGGGCGGCAAGCCCGCGCACGCGGACCATCTCGTCGTCCACACCGACGACCTCGGCGGCGACGCGGAGTTCCACAACATCGTCATCGGCCAGGATGCCTCGACCTTCGAAGACGGTTCCGGTTCCCTTGCGGGAGTCTTCGGACAGCAGGCCGACACCGTACGCATCGATCACCTGCGGCAGTCGACCCGAGAGGTGAAGGCGGCGACCTTCCGGCTCACGGGCCTGCACCTCACCGTGAAGGCCGGATCCAAGCCCTGCTACTGAACACCCTCCCCCTCCCCTTTTGAGCCGCGCGGGTGAATGCGTCCGTCCATTGGGGTCCCGCCGCTGATTCTCGGAGTCACCCGCGGGTTCCGCCGGAGTTGGCGATGCGTACCGCCCGAGACTCGGGAATTTGGGGCTTCTCGGCCCGCTGACGGGCCGGCCCGGATTGTCTGACGGGGAGAGGGATGACAAGCATCGCCGACAGTGCCACCCAGACCACCGTGAGCACACGTCTCACGGGCCACACCCGATGGAGGCGCCTGGCCGTGGCCATGGTGCCCACCCTGCTGGCCTCCGCGGCGCTGTGCACAGCGATGGCGCGTGGCGCCCTGGCCGCGTCCTTCGGAGTGTCACCCAACTCGTTCACGGTTTCCGGCGAGAGCTTCCAGATCTCGGCCAGCACGCTCGACGGGCAAGGGTTCGTTCAGTTCGGTGTGCTGGACCGCGGCGCTCATGCCTCGTACCCGGAAGCTCTTTCCGGCATCCGGTCCGCGGACCTGTACGACCTGTGCCAGTCCGTCGTACAGGACGTGCCCGTCCTCGGCCCCGTCACCCTGCGGCTGACCTCGGGCAGCGGCGGGACCCCCGCGCACGCGGACCGGCTCGTCGCGGACAGCCACGACCTGCAGGGCGACGCACTCTTCCACAACATCAACATCGGTCAGGATGCCGCGACCGTGCAGGGTGTGCCGGGCGTGCACGGCGCGCCCGGCGGCTTCGGCGAGCAGGCCGACACCGTACGCATCGACAACCTGCGGCAGCAGACCCGTTCGGTGAGTGCGGCGACGTTCCGGCTGCCGGGGCTCCACCTGAGCGTGCAGGTCGGCTCGAACCCGTGTTTCGATGCTGATGCGGATCAGGGGGACGACGGCTCTTCTGGTGCGGATCACGAGGGTCACGGCTCTTCTGGTGCCGATCACGGAGGTCACCACTCCTCTGATGCCGGTCACGGAGGTCACCACTCCTCTGATGCGGATCACGCAGGTCACGACTCGTCCGGTGCGGATCACGGACACCACCACACTCCGGGGGATCGAAGTGAGTAGTGCGTGGCTGCACCTCGGAGGCAGGAGGAAGGGAGAGGCTGACGGGACGCGCCGCGGATGGTGGAGCGCCTTCCGCGACTGGCGGCGCAGCCGCCCGTTCTGGGCCGGGGTGTGGACGCTGCTGGCCGGGGTCGAGATCCTCTCCATCCCGTTCGCGCCGTTGCCGGTCATGATGCATGAAGGCATCGCCGGCGTTGCGGGGTCGCTCATGGGGATCTTCCTGGTGGTCCTCGCGCTCAGCATGTGGCTGTCGCCCGGCCACCGGGTGTTCGCGGGCATCGCGACGCTGGTGCTGGCGGTCGCCTCGCTCGTGCTCTCCAATTTCGGCGGTTTCCTGATCGGTTTTCTGCTGGGCATCACCGGCGGCGCGATGGCGGTGAGCTGGGTGCCGTACGAGCGGCCTCCGGTCCGGCCGCCGATCTGGCCGGACTGGCGTCGCGGCAACGGCTCGGGCCGCTCTGGAGGATCGGACGATCCTGAAGGGCCGGACGGTCCGGGTGGCCCCGGTGATTCGGGCGGTTCCGGTGGTTCTTGCGGTCCCGGTGGGGCGGGTGGCTCCGGTGACCCCGGCGGTTCCGGTGAACCGGACGGCTGGGGAGGCGGCGGAGGTCATGCGGTCGGCGGCGGACAATCCGGCGGCAGCCCGCGCCCGAACGGTCTGACCTGGCGCACCAGCCGTATGCGGGCGCTCGGTGTGCTTCCGATCGGGGCCCTGCTGACCGGCGGCCTGCAACCGGCCCCGGCGCACCTCCCCCGAGTGCTGCCGAGCCGCGCCGATCCCCCGAGCGTGCTCGGGAGCGCCGTCGACGACACCACTCCCCCGCACCTGACCGTCTGCTCTCTGCTCGGCGGACTGCTGGCCGGGGCGGCACCTCCCACGAGCGGCACCGGAGGCCGCATCCCGGGCGCCGGCTCCGCAGTACACGGCCCGCACGGCCCGCACGCCCCCCTCGTCTCTCTTGTGCCGAAGCCGCGTACCGAGACGAACGACAGACACAGGCCCGCACGCGGACCGGCCTCCGTCAAGCCCGCACCCGCTCCCCCGGCTTCGTCCGGAGCGGGCCTTCTCGGCTCGGTCTCCGACCTGCTCGGCCTGCACGGATCACCCGACGCACCCGACAAACACGAGAACGACCCGGCTGCCCGGCACGACCGTGCAACGCCGCGGCCGGCCCGCCCCGCCGGCCCACCGCAGCGCAGCAAGCCCGACCACGCCGCCGGGCCGGGCACGTCGGACAGGCAGCCGAGCAGGTCCGCCGACGACGTCACGCCGTCCGTCCTGCGCCTGGACATCCCGCCGCTGCCTGCCGACGGGCGGATGGACGGGCCGCTGTCGCTGCTGCCACTGCACATCGATCTGGGCGCCGGCTCCGGGCGGGACGAGCACTCGCGCTGGTGCCTTCCGCAGCCCCTGATCTCCCTCAGGCTGGGTGTCGATGCCGCCGCGTACCGCGTACGCACCGCCGCCCAGCCGTTCCGGGTCGTCACCCCGCTGCTGGTGCTCACCGGCCTGACCTATCACGGCATCACCGAGGTGCCGACGGCGTACGGCCCCCAGGAGGTCCTGGTCTTCACGGCGTACCGGGTCGACATTGCGAGCCTGCGCCAGACGGCCCCTCTCCTTGCCCCCGGATGCGGCCGCAACCAGCCCCCGCCGCCCGCTCCGCCCTTCCACGGTCTGCCCGGCCTCCGGCTGCCGCTGCTCGACATGGGCATCCCCGGCATCGGCCGCGTGGACCCGTCCGCCCCCGGCCCCTGGTATCCCTGCCAGGGCACGCTGGAGACGGACGCCCCCTCCAGCACGACGGTGGCCACCGGGCAGCCCGTGGTCCTGCTGACCAAGGTCCTCAGCGGGAACCTTCTCGGCCTGCTCCCCGTCACGTTCACCCCGAGCATGCCGCCCCCACTGCCACCGGGGCTCACCCTTCCCATCCCGATCTTCTTCACGAACGTCACCGCGTACAACCAGTTCCTCAGCGCCGACGAACTGGACATCCCCGGGATCCACCAGACGGCATCCCGCTGACCGCACGCCGCCACCCCATCGGCATACCGGTGACGACGCGTCAGCTGGGGATTTTGGCCTCGGAATTACTCTCCCACGACTGACTGATTGCATACCCGCAGGTCATGATGGTCCGCGTTTGGTTAGGCATGCCTACGCTAATGAGGGCCGCATGTGGGATGACGCGTTTCCGAGCTTCCTGATCGGACTGCGGGAAGGACTCGAAGCCGGACTCATCGTCTCCATCCTCGTCGCGACGCTCGTGCGGGCCGACGCCCGCTCCCGGTTGCCGCAGGTGTGGACGGGCGTCCTCGCGGCGATCGCGCTCGCCATGAGCTTCGGCGCGGTCCTCACCTTCACGGCCGCGTCCCTGTCCGCGACCGCCCAGGAGGCCTTCGGCGGCACGCTCAGCCTGATCGCGGTCGCGTTCGTCACCGCCATGGTGTTCTGGATGCGACGCTCGGCGCGCAGTCTGTCCGGCGAGATCAAGGAGAAGGTCACCAGCGCGCTCGGCATGGGCGCGGGTGTCCTGGTCGTCACCTCCTTCCTCGCCGTGGGCCGGGAGGGCCTGGAGACCGCCCTGTTCCTGTGGACCACCGCGCAGGCGGCCGGCGAGTCCGCGGGCCCCCTCACGGGCGCCGCCGTCGGCCTGTTGCTGTCGGCCGCCCTGTGCTGGGGCCTGTACCGGCGGGTGCTGAAGATCAACCTGACGAGGTTCTTCACCGCCACCGGCGTCGTCCTGATCGTCATCGCCTCCGGTGTCCTCGGCTACAGCTTGCGCGACCTGCAGGAGGGCGGCGTACTGCCCGGGGGCACGGCGTACGCGTTCGACCTGAGCGGCAGCATCGACGCCGGCTCCTGGTACGGCACCCTGCTCCAGGGCGTGTTCAATCTGACGCCGGCCATGACCTGGCTGCAGGTCGTGGGCTACGGCGGCTACCTCGCCGTGGTGATGACGCTGTTCGTGCGCGGTGTGCGGGCCACGGCACCGAAGCAGCCCGCTGCCGACAAAGTGACGTCCGCCCAGGAAGGGCAGGGTGCCCCGCCCGCCCGGCGCCGTCCCGCCTGGGTGGTCCCCGTGGCCGTCGTCACCGTGCCAGCGGTGATCGCGGGCGTCGCCGTCGCCTTCGGCCGTCCCAAATCGGCCGCATCCCAGACCGTCGCCGTCTCGGAGAAGGACTGCGGCAAGGGATTCAGTGCGCCCGAGCCCGGCCGGCAGACCTTCCAGATGCACAACACCGGCGACAAGACGTCCGAGGTCTACCTCGTCGACCCGGCCACGAACGCCGTCTACGGAGAGGTCGAGGGCCTGGCGCCCGGAACCACCCGGGAGCTGGTCGCCACCGTCGCGGGCGGCACGTACGCGTGGCGGTGTGTCCCGACCAGCGGCACAGCCGTGACCTCCAAGGCGGTCCGCGTCACCGGCGGGGGAGCCTCGCAGCCGGTCGTTCCCGTCACCGAGCAGGACCTCGCAGGCCCACTCGGCCAGTACAAGGCGTACGTCGGCCAGGGCTTGGCCACTCTTGTCCGGCAGACCCGCACCCTCGCCTCCGACATCAAGGGCAACCAGCTCGGCCGGGCTCGCGCCGACTGGCTCGTCGCGCACCGCACCTACGCCTCCCTCGGCGCCGCCTACGGCACCTTCGAGGACTTCGACCAGAAGATCAACGGCAGGGCCGACGGTCTGCCGGACGGCGTGCACGACAAGGGTTTCACCGGCTTCCACCGCCTGGAGTACGGCCTGTGGCACGACGAGTCGGCGACCTCGCTCACCGCTCCGGCCCGACAGCTGGCCGCCGACACCGCCGGGCTGCGCAAGGCCTTCCCGCGCCAGGACTTCGCCCCCGCCGACCTGCCACTGCGCGCCCACGAGATCCTCGAGAACACCCTGCAGTTCGAGCTGACCGGCGACACCGACGAGGGCAGTGGCACCAACCTCGCCACCGCCGACGCCAACCTCGCAGGCACCCGCGTACTGCTCACCGTCCTCAGGCCCCTGCTCACCAGCCGCTCCCCGCGCCTGCTGCCGACCGTCGACGCGGACATCAGCCGCCTGCAGCAGCTCCTCGACGCGGCTCACCACGGCAGCTCCTGGACCCCCGTGAACCGGCTCGACCCGACCGCCCGGGCCCGCCTGGACGGAGCCACCGGCCGGCTCGTGGAGGACCTCGCCCCGGTCCCCGACCTGCTGGAGATCCGGAAGTCCGCCTGATGACAACCCCGCACCGCCACGACCCTGTACGCAGCGAAGGGAACGCCCCCATGCCGTCCGCCGAATCCCCCGCCCCGCAGGACGGCTGCCCCGCCGGTGCCGGCCGCCGTTCCTTCGTGAAGACGGCCCTCGGCGCCGGGGCCGCGGGAGCAGTCCTGACCGGCGGCGGCCTCGCGCTCGCAGAGAGCAGCGGCAGCGCGCAGGCGGCCACCCGGACGGAGAACGCCGCCAAGGTCCCCTTCCACGGCGCCCACCAGGCCGGCATCCTCACCCCCGCTCCCGCGGCCGCCACCTTCGTGTCCTTCGACGTCATCGCCGACGACCGCGACGAACTGGCCGAGCTGCTGCGGACCATCACCACCCGCGCCCGCTTCCTCACTTCCGGCGGCACCCCGGCCGACCTGGGCGTGGGCGCTCCTCCCGCCGACAACGGCATCCTCGGCCCGACCGTCCCCGCCGACGGCCTCACCGTCACGGTCGGCGTCGGTGCCTCCCTCTTCGACGACCGCTACGGCCTCGCGAAGGCCAAGCCCCGCCGCCTGACGGCCATGCGGACCTTCCCCAACGACAATCTGAAACCCGCCGAGTGCCACGGCGACCTGTCCCTGCAGATCTGTGCCGACCGCCAGGACACCGTGCTGCACGCCCTGCGGGACATCGCCAAGCACACGCGTGGCGGCATGCAGATCAAATGGCGCATCGACGGCTTCCAGAACGCACCGCGCCCGACCGGTGCGCAGCGCAACCTGCTCGGCTTCAAGGACGGCATAGCCAACCCGGACGTCACCTCCACCCGGGAGACCGACCGCCTGATCTGGGTCGGCGACGGTCAGGGCGAGCCCGCCTGGGCGACCGGCGGCAGCTACCAGGTGATCCGCATCATCCGCATGCTGGTGGAGTTCTGGGACCGGGTCTCGCTCAGCGAACAGGAGCTGATGTTCGGCCGCCGCAAGGACACCGGCGCCCCGCTCGACGGCGCCAAGGAGACCGACATCCCCAACTACGCCAGGGACCCGCACGGCACAGCGATCCCACTGGACGCGCACATCCGCCGGGCGAACCCGCGCACGTCCAGGACCGACAACTCCCGCATCCTGCGCCGCGGTTACAACTACGACCGCGGCATCGACAACGTCGGCAACCTCGACATGGGCCTGGTCTTCTGCTGCTACCAGCAGGACGTCAAGCGCCAGTTCGAAGCCACCCAGACCCGCCTGATCGACGAGCCCCTCGTCGACTACATCTCCCCCACCGGCGGCGGCTACTTCTACGCCCTGCCCGGCGTCCGCGACACCAGGGACTGGTACGGCCGCGGGCTGCTTGCGACCTGACGCCCGGCCTGCTCACGTCCCCCCGACGAGCGCCGTGACCAGCGTCGCCACCCCGCCCTGCACCGCTGCCAGCACCGCGTCCGAGGCGCCGCCCGCGACCGCACGGGCGAGCGCCCGCAGACGCTCGGGCCGGGTACGCACCGCCGTGACGACCGCACCGGCGTCGGTGACGCTGCCGTCCGCCGCCACCACCCCCTCTCGGGTCAACTGGGCCACGAAGGCGCGCAGTTCACCGACGGCGGCGTCCAGCTCGGCAGGCGAGACCCCCGGGGAGTTGTCGATCCTGAAGGTGTTGCCGCTGCCGCCGGTCTGGACGTTCTTGTCGCGGCCGATCTTGTCGCCGCCGAACTTGTCCCCGTAGACGTAGTCGGACATCCGTGGCTCCTTCTTGCTTCTCTTCGTGATGGTGACGGTGATGTTGTGGGTCATGCGGGGGATCCGCTCTGGACGTTCTTGTCCCGGCCGACCTTGTCGCCGCCGAACTTGTCCCCGACGACGAGATCCCCTCCCACGTGCAGGATCCGTTCCGTGGCCGGCGGGTCCTCGATCGCGGCGACGATCTCCGCCTGGATGCGGTGGATCTCGTTGCGGGCCGTCCCGGACAGCGCGGTGTACTGCGTGCCCGCCGTTTCGATGAGCAGTGCGTACCGCTTGCGCCGGAACAGCAGCCGGTAGAGCAGCACGCCCAGCAGGTACGCGGTCCGGACGGCCAGCAGCGCGAGGAAGGCCGCGCCGATCCGCCGCACGGTCTCGGCGTCGGCGCCTGCCAGCCGGGACCCGGCGCGCTGCAGGACCAGGGCGATCGCACCGCCCAGCAGGAGCAGGACGGTGATCTCGCGCAGCGGGTAGAGCGTCGCGAGCTTGCCGCGCCAGACCACGCGCAGGGTCTGAACCCGCGAGATGTTGGCGAGCGGGTAGGTCTCGTGGCCGATGGTGACGATCCGCTTGGCGATGCGGATCTCGCCGACCTTCTTCTTCGTTCTGCTCATCGCTGTTCGTCGTCCCTCATTCGGTCGCGGTCGGGGTCGGGGTGCCGTCGGACGGAGTGACCGTCGCCGGGGCCGTGGTGTCCGGCGCCGGGCCGGAGGGCTCGGCACAGTCGGGGAGCGACAGGGCGTCGGGGCCGCCGGTGAGCGCGGTGGCCGTGACCCAGCCCGTGCCGCCGGTGGCACGGAGCAACTCGACCCACAGATCGCTGTCGTAGCCGTGCGCCTGCACGGGGTCGCCGTGTGCCACGCACAGCGCCTGGTACGAGCCGCCCGCCTCGACGTAGCTGATCTGCGTGTCTGCGGTACTGGGCCCGGTGCGTACGGGTGCCGTCACGGCGCCGGTGACCGCCGTGCTTCCGGGAGTTGCGGTGTCGGTGGGTGTGTCCGTGAGTGTGGGGGCCGGAGAGTCCGTCGGTGGGTCCGAGGGCGCGGGCGCCGTCGCGGCCACGTACACCGTCGTCGGCGTACGGCGGCTTGCTGTCACCCGGTCGCCCGGCCGGGGCGCGGCGTCGTCGGCGGGCGGAAGCTGTACGGTGCCGGCGGCGCCGGCGGTCGGGATGACGACCCGGGAGACCGTGCCCTCCTCGACGCCGTCCGCGGGCTCGGCCGCGTACTGCACCTGGAGACAGTCGGCGGCCAGCCGCGCCACGGTGTCGTCGACGTCGGCGCCGGCGGTCACCTCGGGCAGGGTGACGCCGATGTCACCGGGGCCGGCGGCGCAGGAGGACGCCGAACCGGTCGGCACGGGAGAGTCCTGCTGCTTCGGGGCGTCGGCGATCTGCAGACGCGTCACCTTGCCGGGCTGCGCACGGGTCGCGTCGACCAGCACCGTGCCGCCCTGCGCGAGCGCGAGGTCCCGCCCGTCCAGGGAGGGCTGGACATGGCGGCCCTTGGTGTGGATCTCGTACGCGGAGTAGACGTATCCAGTGCCCTCTGCTCCCCGTGTCTGAACGAACGCGGCGCTCCGGGTGGTTGTCGCGGCGTGCGCCAGGTGCCGGATCAGGACCACCAGATTCTTGCCGCTGACCAGTCGCTGCTGGAATCCGCCGACGGAGACCTCGCCGAGCGGCGTGACGATCTTCGCGTCGGCGGAGACACTGATGTTGCCCGCCGAGTCGATCGTGAACGACACCGGCAGGAACGCCGGTTTGACGGTCGCCGAGCCCTGACCCGGCTTGCAGCCGGCCAGGCCGGTCGCGAGCAGCGCCGCGAGCACGACCAGGGCGAGCGGCCCGGCAGGTTTTCCCCATGCCTTTCCGCGTGTGTTCCCCCGCATGATGTTCCCCCGATTCCCCGACTTCCCTGATGAGTCGTCCGCCCAGTCTTCGCGCGGCAGGGGCCGGGAACATCCAGGCGGGCACCGGTCCGCCGGCGGGGGCTTCTCAGGGTCTGCCCTGATGCCCTGGTCACCGGCGGACCGTCAGCATGGGGCCATGAGCCGCAGCGTGCTGATCGTCGACGACGACCCCGCCTACCGGGCCGCCGTCCGGGCCCTGTTGGAGGCGGACGGGGAGTATGCCGTGACGGAGGCGGCCTCGGGGGCGGCGGCGGTCGCGGCGGTCGCCCGGGGAGAGCGGCCGGACATCGTGCTGCTGGACCTGGGGCTGCCGGGGGAGAACGTCTTCGCCGTGACGCGGGAGCTGAACGAGCTGGCCGCCGACATGGTGCTCGTCCTGTGCTCGGTGCGCGAGGCCGAGGAGTTCGCCGCGCGTATCGCCCGCTCCCCGGCCGCCGGTTTCCTGGCGAAGGACCGGCTGTCGGTCAGGGCCCTGTCGGACCTCGCCGACCGGGGACCGTGAACCCGTGACAGCACGTCAGGAGTCACGGGACTGGAGGTACTTCAGCACGGCCAGGACCCGGCGGTGGTACTCCCCCTCGCTCTCGTCGGGCAGTTCGAGCCGCCGGAAGATGCTGCCGACGTGGGTCTCGACGGTCTTCACGGTGACGACGAGCTGGTCGGCGATCGCCGGGTTGGTCAGACCCTGGGCCATGAGCCGGAGCACGTCCAGTTCGCGGGGGCTGAGCGTGGCCAGACCGCCGCGCCGACGGGGGCCGTTGAGGAGCAGTTGCAGCACCTCCTGGTCGAACTCGCACTCCCCGTCGGCGATCCGGCCGACGGTGTCGAGGAAGTGCTCGCCGGCGACGCGCTCCTTGAGCAGGTAGCCGACGCCCCGGACATCGGATGCCGTCAACTCGGCGAGGTGGGTGACCTGGACGCTCTGGGACAGCAGCAGGATCCCCACGTCGTGGTGGGACTGCCGGATGTCCACGGCCGCCTGGAGTCCTTCCAGGCGTTTCGTCGGCGGCATCCTGATGTCGATCACGGCGAGGTCCGGGACCGTGCGGGCTACCGCGGCGCGCAGCTCGTCCGCGTCGCCGACCTGGGCGGTGATCTCGTGCCCGCGGCTCGCCAACAGCGCGGCGAGGGCGCCCCGGAAGAGGCGTTCGTCGTCGGCGAGCACGATCCGCAGAGGCCTGGGCGAGGGCCGGGCGCAGGTGCTGCCTCCGCGCGGGGAGCCCCCCGGCCCCGGAAGGGTCCTCGCCGACTCGTGTTCCGTCACGACCGTCCGTCCTCCCCCTCGCCACACACGCCGGAAGCCGCCTCTGCCGCAGCCGCCACAGGGGCCAAGTCCCGTACACAGAGCGGAAGTTCCACCGCCACCACGGTCCCCCGCCCACGCTCGCTGCGGACCGTCATGGTGCCGTCGAACACCGCCACCCGGTCCCGCAACCCGAGCAGCCCGGTGCCACCCCCCGGGTCGGCGCCGCCGACACCGTCGTCGGCAACCGTCAGGCACAGCACCCCGTCCTCGGCCCGGTGGCGGACGTCGATGCCTATGGTCCGCGCCTGCGCGTGCTTCAGGGCGTTGGTGAGGGCCTCCGCGGCGACGAAGTACACGGTGGCCGCGAGCGGCGGCGGAAGACCGGGAACCGTGCCCGCGGTCACCTCGACCGGGCAGGGCGCCCGCGCGGCGAGCGTCTCCAGGGCCGCCACCACGCCCGTCTCGGTCAGTACGGCGGGATGGATGCCGTGCGCGAGGTCGCGCAGCTGGTCGATGCCCTCGCCCATCAGCGCCGCGATCCGGTCGAGCAGGCCGACCAGTTCGGGATCGGGCGCCTCCCGGCCGGCGAACCTCTGCCGGGCCAGTCGTAACGTCACCAGTGCGGTGACGAAGGTCGTCTGTGCCCCGTCGTGCAGGTCGTGCTCGATCCGGCGGCGCTGCTCGTCGCCTGCCTCGACGATACGGGCCCGTGACGCGCGGACCTCGGCCAGTTGGGCACGCACCTCGGCGGCCAGGCGCTGGTTGTCCAGTTCCAGCGCCGCCGCGGAGACGACGGCTTCCAGAACGAAGCGGTCCTCGCGCAGCGCCGGGTCGTGGACGAGCACCCCGACGCGCCGGCCGTCCCGCTCCAGCGG
This sequence comes from Streptomyces sp. TLI_185, assembly GCF_003814765.1. Classification (NCBI taxonomy): domain Bacteria; kingdom Bacillati; phylum Actinomycetota; class Actinomycetes; order Kitasatosporales; family Streptomycetaceae; genus Streptomyces; species Streptomyces sp. TLI_185. Next base: position 8,234,747 of record NZ_RKRB01000001.1, on the reverse strand, counting down.
GCTGACCTGCCGCCCGGGCGCCACGGCGAGCACGGTGCCCCGGCTGTCGACGTACCCGTCGGGGGCGGGGTAGCCGACCTGCACCGACGGGTCGCGGAGCGCCCGCGCGAGCGCGTCGCGCAACTGCGCTCCGGTGGCAGTCGGCATGCAGCGCAGGAGGTCGGCCACGGCCGTACGCCCCATGCGGACATGCCAGACGCCGGCCAGGAAGGCCAGCGGCAGCGCGAGCACCGCCACGTGCGCGACGGCGATGAGCGGTGGATGGGTCGGCGAGTCGGGTCCCGTACCGAGTATCGCGTCGAGCGTGGACGCGAGCCCGCCGACCAGTCCCGTGACGAACAGCGGCGCAAGCACCCGCCGCGCCGGACGTGTGGCCCTCACCCACCGGCCCAGCAGGACGGCGACGACGGCCGCGCTCATGACGAACTGGACCCGGTCGACCACCTCGGGCAGCCAGAGCACGGCGTGCACCAGCAGCAGGTTCCGTACCACCGAGTGGTAGAAGAGTGTGCTCAGCGGGATCAGCCCGAACGCCGTCGCGTAACCGGCCGTCACCAGGAGCCGCTCCAGCCGCGAACGCAGCACCCCGTCGGGGAACATCAGCAGCAGCGGGATCAGGAATCCGCTGGACGCCGACCGCACGAGCAGCCCCACGGTGTGCGCCACCGGAGCCGGGCTGATCTGCAGGTCCTCGGCGAACCACCCGATGCCCACCCACAGCATCAGCAGCCCGACCGGGTTGCTCGGCCGCCGCGTCCGCGCGAGGAGCCCCGCTCCGAGATACAGACCGCCAACCGCCCCCGAGAACCAGGTCGTGGTGGTCGTGACATACCGCCCGGGCGCGCTCACGACCAGCACATACACCCCGAAAGCGAGCCCGCCGACGGCCAGCCCGACCGCTTCCGCCTGTGGTGCGAGCCGAAGCCGCCCAGCCGGGGCCCGGGTCGCCCCGCTCCCTGGCGCGGCCACCTCCGCCGCCTCAACCATGAGCCGCCTCCCCCCTGGCGCGCACCCCACCGCAGGCCAACGGCCCGTCGGGAGAGCCATGTTAGCGAGGCGAACCCCTCGGACCTGGTGGAACAGGGAGAAACAGGGACAGAACCCGGCTGAGTACGGAATGCTGTTCCGATGCCCCTCGGCCCGGCCGCCCTTCCTGCCGCCGTCCGCGACATGCCGTGGCCAAGAGTTCGTTTACGAGCCATTGACAGTGGCTTCCGGCTGGGGGCACTCTCATGTCCACACGGTTGGCTAAACGATTAGGCAACCCGGAATCCTCCACTTTGGGCAGGGGCAATGGCGCGCCGGATCGGGATCAAGGACGTGGCTGCGGCGGCAGGTGTGTCGACCGCGACCGTGTCGCACGTCCTGAACCGCGTCGAGGGCAAGCGGATCAGCGAGGAGACGCGGCAACGCGTCTGGAAGGCCGCCGACGAGCTCGGGTATGCGCCGAACGGACTGGCCCGCGGGCTGAGGACGCAGCGGTCGCAGACCATCGGCTTCGTCAGCGACCAGATCGCCACCACCCCCCACGCGGGCCGGATGATCCTGGGTGCCCAGGAGGCCGCCGCGGCCGCGGGCCTGGTCCTGCTGCTGGTCAACACGAGCGGCGATGCCGAGCTGGAGCGCACCAGTATCGAGATGCTGCTCCAGCGGCAGGTGGACGGCGTGGTGTACGCGGCCATGTACCACCGCATCGTGGAACTGCCGGAGGCACTGCGTACGACGCCCACCGTGCTGCTCGACGCGGGCTCGGCCGACCCCGCCGTCCCGTCTGTGGTGCCCGACGAGGTCCAGGGCGGTTACGCGGCGGTGCGCGAGCTGCTCGACCACGGCCACCGCCGGATCGGCGTGACCGTACAGACCGTCGACCTTCCCGCCCGGCAGGGCCGTCTGGAGGGCTACCGCAAGGCGCTGGCCGAGGCCGGTGTCGCCTACGACCCGTCTCTGGTCGCCGCGGAGACGGCGGTGCCGTTCAACACGGTCGGCGGTGACGTGGACACGGGCTACCGGGCAGCGCGGCGGCTGCTGACGGCGGAGCAGCGCCCCACGGCGTTGTTCTGCTTCAACGACCGGATGGCCGCCGGTGCCTACCGGGCCGCCGCCGAGTTGGGACTGTCCGTCCCCGGCGATCTGTCGGTCATCGGATTCGACAACCAGGAGCTCGTCTGCGAGTCGGTGCACCCGCAGCTGAGCACGGTTCAGCTCCCGCACTACGAGATGGGGGCACGGGCCGTGGCCCAGTTGCTCGCGCTCACGAAGACTCCGGGCCGGCCACCGGGCCCGGACACCCAGGAATTGCTGCCTTGCCCGCTGGTGGCGCGGGCATCGGTCACTTCGCCGCCCCGACTCTGACCCCGGGACGGCGAAGCAATCGCACCGTGACAGGCGACCGTCGCAACCGGTCGTCGGTCCTGCCAGTACTCAGAACACAGTGAGGGTACACACATGTCCCCTGAGCTTTTCAATGAGCGATCGAGGCGGCATTCCCGCCTGATGCCCGACAGCGCCTCGGAGTACTGAGCCGCGCCTTTCCTGCCGACGAGTCGTCGGCGCTTCAGACAGCCTTCCCGCACCTCGCCGCCGGCAGCACGCCGGACCCGGCTTCCCTCGCCATGCCACGAGGGCCGGCAGCGAGTACAGGGTGAAAGGCGCCTTCACCGAGTTCCACGAGGGGATCGTGGCCGGCCGTGTCCGGTGACCGTCCGCCCTCGCATGCTCCGCTGCACATACCGAAAGGCACGCGTGTGTCCACCGCGCCCCGCGATCCGTACCGGCCCGTCGCACATCTGCGCCCGCCCCGGAACTGGATCAACGACCCCAACGGGCTGGTCTTCCATGACGGCCACTACCACGTCTTCCACCAGTACAACCCCTCTGGCGTGACGCACGCGAACATGCACTGGGGCCACTTCCGCAGCCCCGACCTGCTGAGCTGGGAGCCGCTGCCGATCGCCCTGTCCCCGACCCCGGGCGGCGTGGACGCCGACGGCTGCTTCTCCGGCAACGCCGTCTCCGACGGCGACCGGCTGGTCGCCTTCTACTCCGCGAACCGCTGGGACCGCTCGCCCCAGCACCAGCCGGTCACCACCGCCACCTCCGGCGACGGCGGCCGGACCTTCGCCCCGCGGGGCCAACTGGTCATCCCCACATGGCCCGAGGGCTGCACCATGTACCGCGACCCCTATGTGTGGCGGGACGGCGAGCGGTGGCGGATGCTGGTCGGCGCCGCTCTCGCGGACGGCCGCGGCGCGGCCCTGCTGTACGAGTCGCCCGACCTGGAGACCTGGACCTACCTGGGCCCCTTCGACGCCCGCGCGCAGGAGCCGGTCGGCGACAGCGGCCTGCACACCGGCGAGGGCTGGGAGTGCCCCCAGTACCTGCCGCCGCAGTCCGGACGGCCCGGTGCCCTGATCTTCAGCGCGTGGAACGACCACGAAGGCGCGCGCTGCGTCACGGCCCTGGTCGGCGAGGAACACGGCCACGCCTTCGAGGCCGGGCCGCCCGCTTTCGTGGACCACGGCCCGGACTGCTACGCGCCCGCTCTGCTGCGCGCACCGGGCGACCGATGGCTGCTGTGGGGCTGGTCCCCGGAAGCCCGCGAGGAAGACTGGGCGGTCGCGGACGGATGGGCCGGCGTACTGACCCTTCCGCGCGAGATCTCGGTCGCTGCCGACGGCACACTGCACCAGCAGCCCGCCACCGAACTCCTTGCCCTGCGCGGCGAGTTGGCGCTCCACTCGAAGGGCGTGGCGCAAGGCCCGCAGCCCGTGGAACTGGGCGGTGTGGGCCGCGCCTTCGACCTGACGGCCCGTCTGGAGACGACCGGCGCGGCGAGCCTGCGCCTGCTCACCGACCCCGAGGGCTCCGAGTACCTCGACATCCGCCTCGACAGCGCCGCGGGCGAGCTGGTCGTCGACCGCGACCACGCCTCGCTGGACGCCCGCGCCCACGGCGGCTCCTACCGGATGCCCTGCCCCACCGGACAGCCGGTCGAACTGCGCCTGGTCGTCGACCACTCCCTCGCCGAGATCTTCCTGACCTCCACCGGTCAGGTGCTCACCCTGCGCTTCTATCCGACAGGAAACGGCCCTTGGCGGCTGCAGGCCCACACCGCGCCGGGCGCGCACCTGAGCCACGCGGTCGACGCCTGGGAGCTGCTGCCCCTCGTGGTCAAGGAGCCGAGCGCCGGTCCCGAACTGCCCCAGGGGCAGCCCACATGACGGAGTCATCGCCCACGTCGCCGTACCGGCACGTGCCGATCCCGAATCCCCCCATGCACCTGAGTACCACCCACCCTCGCCCGCACCACACACCGGAGGCACCCACGATGAACGCCGGCACCACAAGAGCCCGCCGGACGGCCTGTACGGCCCTGGCCCTCGCCCTTCCGCTGGCCGCGCTCGCCGCCTGCGGCGGGGGCAGCGGCACCGGCACCTCCGCCGAGCAGGGCAGCGGCACGGGCACCATCACCGTCTGGGCCCACCAGGGTCAGGCGAGTGAGGCGGCCGCCCTGCAGAGCGCGGTGAAGACCTTCAACTCCTCGCAGAAGAAGGTCAAGGTCAAGCTGACACTGATCCCCGACACCGACTACACCAAGACCATCACCGCCACCGAGGCGTCCAAGCTGCCGGACGTGATGGAGTTCGACGGCCCGACGATGGCCAACTTCGTCTACAACAAGAAGCTCGCCCCGATCGACAGCTACGTCTCCGCCACGACGCTGTCCAACGCCACCCCCGCCATCAAGGCCGAGGGCCGGTTCGAGGGCAAGCAGTACGGCCTCGGCATGTACGACTCCGGGCTCGGCATCTACGGCAACAAGGAGCTGCTGGACGCGGCCGGCGTCAAGTACCCCACGGGTCTGTCCGACGACTGGACGGCGGCCGAGTTCACCACCGCGGTGAAGAAGCTGGCCGCCAAGGACTCCGACGGCAAGAGCCTGGACCTCCAGGAGAGCGGCGGCTTCGCCAACGAGTGGGGCACCTACGGCTTCGCCCCGGTCGTCTGGTCGGCGGGCGGCTCCCTGCTGAAGAACGGCAAGGCCGAAGGCGCCCTGGACACCCCTGCCGTGGTCTCGGCGCTGAAGACCTTCCAGTCCTGGAAGAAGTACGTCGACCCCAACACCGACGGCAACGCCTTCGCCAAGGGCCGTGTCGCCCTCAGCTGGGTCGGCCACTGGATGTACCCCGCCTACGGCAAGGCCCTCGGAAAGAACCTCGTCGTGCTGCCGCTGCCCGACTTCGGCAACGGCCCCAAGACCGGCCAGGGTTCGTGGGCGTGGGGCATCGGCGCCGACACCAAGAACGGCAAGGCCGCCGGCGCCTTCCTCGACTCCCTCCTGAACGACACCAACGTCACCGCGATGACCACGGCCAACGGCGCCCCTCCCGGCACCAGGACCGCGCTGGCCAAGAGCACGCTGTACAAGCAGGGCGGCCCCCTGCAGCTCTACGCCGACCAGCTCGCCAAGGCCTGCGGTGACACGGACATCGACAAGTCCTGCGTCGCCGTGACCCGCCCGGTCACCGCCGGATACCCCACGGTCACCGCCAAGTTCTCGCAGGCGCTGAGCGACGTCTACGGCGGCGCCGACCCGAAGTCCGCCCTGGACAAGGCCGCCCGCGCCATCGACCAGGACTTCTCGGACAACGACGGCTACAAGCTGCAGTAGCGGCATCCAGCAGCCGGGAGGGACGGACCCACTCTGACAGCGCCCGTCCCTCCCGGCCCGGAAGAGGACACCTACCGTGACCACCGTGAACCCCGCACCCGCCACGCCCGACCGGCGGAAGCCGAGCCCACCACCGCCGTCCGCCCAGCCCGTACGGCCTCGCCGCGCGAACCGCGACCGGGTGCACGGACTGCTGATGTCCGCACCCGCGCTCGCCGGACTGATCGCCTTCGTCGCCGTGCCGTTCGTGTACGCCGTCGTCCTGTCCTTCTACAACGTGCGGCTAGGCTCCCCGCTCCCGCCGCGCTTCTTCGGCATCGAGCAGTACCGGCGCATCTTCACCGACCCGGACATGTCCGGCCCGTTCCTGCGGGCCCTGCTGAACAACCTGACCTTCGCCGTGGTCGTCGTACCCCTGCAAACGGGACTCGCCCTCGCCCTCGCGATCCTCCTCAACCGCAAGCTCAAGGCGATCGGTGTCTTCCGTTCCCTGTTCTTCCTGCCGGTCGTCTTTCCCATGGCCCTCGTCGCGGTCATCTGGCGGCTCATCCTCGCCCGCAGCGGCGACGGCCTGCTCAACTCCGCGCTGCACGCGGTGAGTTTCGGCAACTGGGGCTCCTTCGACTGGCTCGGCGACGGCCTCACCGCCATGGCCTCGATCATCGTGCTGTCCGTGTGGCAGGGCGTCGGCTTCCAGATGGTCATCCTGCTCGCCGGTCTCCAGCAGATCCCCGGCGAACTCTATGAGGCCGCCCAACTCGACCGTGCCTCGCGCTGGCAGCAGTTCCGGAACGTCACCCTGCCCGGCATCCGCGGCACCCTCGTCTTCGTGGCCATGCTGACCTCCGTCCTCTCCTTCCGCGTCTTCGACCAGGTCTACGTCCTGGTCCACGGCGGCGGGCTCGACGAGGACGCCACCCGCACCGTGATGTACCAGGCCGTCACCACCGCTTTCGACCAGAACAACATCGGCCAGGCGTCCGCGATCACCGTCGTCTTCTTCCTGATCGTCGTCGTTCTGACCCTCATCCAGCGCCGCGTCGTCCGCTCCGGCAACGAGGACTGATCATGACCAGCACACCCCTGCGCCGCTTCTTCGACTACGCCGTCCTCAGCGTCCTGGCGTTCGTCTTCGTCCTGCCGGTCCTCTACCTGGTCCTCGGCAGCTTCAAGCCGTCCGACCAGGTCCTCAGCGGCCTGACCGGCTTCCTCCCCACCCACATGTCGTTCGACAACTACCGCGCCGTCCTGAGCAGCTTCGACTCCGACGCCACCGGCTACTTCTGGCGCTTCATGGGCATCTCACTGCTCGTGGCCACGGTCGTGGTGCTGGGCAACCTGATCGTCAACTCCATGGCCGCGTACGGCCTCACCCGCCTGCGCTGGCGCGGCCAGGGCGCCGTCTTCACCCTCGTCCTGCTGCTGATGCTGGTGCCGTTCGAAGCGGTCGCCGTCCCGCTGTTCTACATGCTCAACGACCAGCGCAACACCGTCTACATCCAGGCCGTCCCCTTCATCGCCAACGCCTTCTCCATCTACCAGTTCGCCACGTTCTTCCGCGCGATCCCGCCGAGCATCGAAGAGGCCGCCCGCATCGACGGCGCCGGTCCCTGGCGCACCTTCTTCGCGATCATCGTCCCGATGTCGAAGCCGGTGTTCGCCTCGGTCGCGATCCTGACGTTCCTCACCCAGTGGGGAGCCTTCCTGTGGCCGGTCCTGATGATCTCCGACCCGTCGGTGCGCCCGCTGCCGCTGGAGATGAGCGTCTTCCAGGGCCAGATGCCCGTCGACTGGGGCCAGGTCCTCGCCTTCGGCGTCCTCCTCGTCCTGCCCGTGCTGGTCGTCTTCGCGTTCTTCCAGCGCTGGTTCGTCCAGGGCGTGGCAAGCTCGGCCGTCAAGGGCTGAGTTGCCGGGTGCGGGTCGCATGGCGTTCTGCGGGACTTCCCGGCAGCGACGCCATGCGCTGCATTCCACCGTGAGCCCCTACGAAGATTTTGCGAACTCGCGGGGACCGCATGAACCGTCTCCCACCTGCCTGAAGTCCCCTTTGTCCGCCTGTGCTTCGGGCTGGTAATCCCGTGTTCACCGACCTTCTCTTCCTGGGCGTTCTACGCGCGTGGTGTCATGCCCACGCTCACCCACCCCCCACGTGGGCATCAACTCGACCAGGAGTCACGCATGCTGTGGAAGGTCATCGGGCGCGCGGGTGTCGCCCTGGCGGCCGGCGCCGCCGTCGTCGCCACCGCCGTCCCCGCGAACGCAGCGAGCTACACCGCGTTCGCCTTCTCCCAGAGTGGCAGCCAGCCGGACATCTACGACTTCATCGACTCGGCCACCACCTCCCTCGACATGACCATGTACGAGCTGGAGGACACCACGGCCGTCAACGACCTCATAGCGCTGGAGAACAAGGGCGTCACCGTGCGGGTGATCCTCGACCGCCAGCACAAGACCGCCGACAACTCGGCGTACACCGCCCTGACTAACGCGGGAGTGGGGGTGGTGTGGTCGTCGTCGAGCTTCGTCTACACCCACCAGAAGACGATCACGGTGGACGCCACCAGGTCGCTGGTCCTCACGGGCAATCTCACCTCGCAGTACTACGCGACCGGCCGCGACTACGGCGTCTTCACCGACGACACCCGTGACGTCGCCGCGATCGAGAAGGTCTTCAACGCCGACTACGCGGGCACCTCGATCACCCCGACCGACGGCGACCACCTGCTCTGGTCGCCCAACGACTCCCGCAGCCGCCTGCTGTCCGTGATCAACTCCGCCACCAAGACGCTCGACGTCGAGGAACTGGAGTTCAGCGACAGCACGGTGGTCGACGCCATCGCGGCGAGAGCGAAGGCAGGTGTGACCGTGCGGGTGGTCCTGGAGACACCGGGCGACTACTCGGGCGAGGTCTCCGAGATCGAGGCGGCGGGCGGCACCGTCGTCGGCTACTCGGACCCCAACGGCTTCTACATCCACGCCAAGGCCATGGTCGCCGACTACGGGCTGTCCACCCAGGAGGTGGAGGCGGGCTCCATGAACATCAGCAGCAACTCCCTGTCCAACAACCGGGAGTTGGGCATCATCCTCACGGGCACCGGAGTGGCCCAGTCGGTGGCCACGACCGTCGAGACGACGTTCAACAGCGACTATGCGGGTGGCGCGGCAGCCTAGCGACACCGGGGACGCCTGCTCACGGCCGCTGCCTGCCACCGTGGGCAAGCGTCCCCTCGATGAAGACCGTCATAGCTCCGAGGTGTCCAGTTGTCCCCGGTCCACCGCAGTCCGTCACACCCCCAGGACGATCCAGCACGGTGATCACTCGAACCAGTGATCCCCACCCCGCGGCGCCACCAGCCCCGACTCATACGCGAACACCACCAACTGGGCCCGGTCCCGTGCCCCCAGTTTCGTCATCGCCCGGCTGATGTGGGTCTTCGCCGTGAGCGGGCTGATGACCATGTGTGCGGCGATCTCCTCGTTCGACAGGCCCCGCGCCGCCAGGGCCGTCACCTCGCGCTCGCGGCGGGTGAGGCAGTCCAGGCCGGGCGCCGTCGACCGGTCCGGAGGGCGGGAGACGAACTCGCCGATCAGGGTGCGGGTGACCGACGGCGAGAGCAGCGCCTCGCCATGGGCCACGACCTCGATGGCCTGGAGCAGGTCGGCCGGTTCGGTGTCCTTGAGGAGGAAGCCGCTGGCACCTGCCCGCAGGGCCTCGAAGACGTATTGGTCGAGGCCGTAGTTGGTGAGGATCACGACGCGTACGGCCGACAGGGCGGGGTCGGCGGCGATCCGGCGGGTCGCCTCGATGCCCGTCATCACCGGCATCTGCACGTCGATCAGCGCGATGTCCGGCTGCTGTGCGCGCACGAGCGCCAGCCCCTGTTCGCCGTCCGGGGCCTCGCCGACCACCTCGATACCGTCCTCGGCCTCCAGCAGGGCCCGGAATCCGGCGCGCATGAGCGCCTGGTCGTCGACGAGGGCGACCCGGATCATCGCGTCTCCCCCAGGGGCAGCCTGGCCCGCACCTCGAAGCCGCCCTCCGCTCTCGGGCCGGCGTGCAGGGTCCCGCCCAGCGCCGACACCCTCTCGCGCATGCCCGTCAGGCCCACACCGGGTGCGGGCGGGCGGTCCGGGTCGGCGGTGCCGTCGTCCTCGACCCGTATCGTCAAGTCGTCGTCCTCGTAGATGAGTTGGACGCCGACCTTGGCGGCCCCCGCATGCCGGGCCGCGTTGGTCAGGGCCTCCTGGACGATGCGGTACACCGCACGGTCGACCGTCGCCGCCAGGGGCCGTTCCTCACCGGTCACCGTCAGCTCCACCGCGAGGCCCGCCGCGCAGGCCCGCTCCACCAGCAGCGCGGGCGTGCCGGTCGGCTCGTCGGTGCGCAGGATCTCCAGGGTGGCGCGCAGTTCGCGCATGGCCTCACCGCTCGCGTCCTGGATCGCGAGCAGCGCGGGCGGTATCTCCTCGCCGCGCTTGCGGGCGAGGTGCACCGCGACTCCCGCCTGAAGCTTGACGATCGAGATGCTGTGGGTGAGCGAGTCGTGCAACTCGCGGGCTATGCGCAGGCGTTCCTCCCCCGCACGGCGCAGGGCCGCCTCCTCCCGCGTGCGTTCGGCCTCCAGGGCACGCTGTTCGGTCTGGCGCAGATACGCCTGCCAGTTGCGGTCCGCCATGCCCGCCACCACCGCGGACAGGAACCAGCCCGCGAGCAGCGCGGTTCGCTCGACGACCTCCTGGGTCGTCGGCCCGGTCGCGAAGTAGGCCGCCAGGAACACGCCGCTCGTGGCGGCCGCATACCCGCGGTGGCCCAGGCGGACCGCCGTGAGCGCGGCCGCGAACACAGGCAGCGCGGAGACCGGTCCCGGGTGGGCATGCAGGACGTAGGCGCTGCCGCTCGCCGCCGCCACGGCCAGCACCGCGCGCGGGGCGGCACGGTGAAACGACAGGGCGGCCGAACCCAGCGCGATCAGCGCGTAGTCGACGGCGGTGGTGTCCGAGTCGTAGGCGGCCGTGGTCATGACGAGGGCGCCGACGACGACCGCGAGGGCCACGTCGGCGAGGTACCTGCGTGAGACCGGATGCCCGCCCATGCACGCACAGTAGACGGCGGCACCGACAACGGCGTCAGACCTGTGGACGGCTCTCCGGCTACTCCTCCCGTAGTAGTGCCCGGGCCCGCCGCGCCCCGCAGTCGCAGTGCGGACTGTCTTCGCCCGTACGACGACCGCGCCCGCCCCCGAGGCGCACGCTGCTGCCCATGTCCACACCCTTCCGCTTCACCGAACCCCTGCCGCCCAGGGCGGCCACCGGCCGCGTCGCCGAGGTGTACGAGCAGCTCGCCCGCGACTTCGGCATCGACAGGGCGGCCACCTTCGTGGTGCTGTCCTCCGCGCCCGAAATCCTCGCCCCCACCTGGGCGTTGATGCGCGAGTCACTGATCGCCGGCCCGGGCAGCCGCACCGGCAAGGAGCTGGCGGCCTACGGGGTGTCGCGCGCCAACAAGTGCCCGTTCTGCGTGGACGCGCACACGGTCCTGCTGCACGCCACCGGAGACCACGCCCTCGCGGAACGGCTGGCCCGGGGCGAGCAGCCGGAGCGCGAGGAGCACGCGCGCGTGCTCGCGTGGGGGCAGCACACGCGCGTGCCGGGCGCCGGCCTGATGCCGTACCCGTTCCCGCGCGAGCACGCCCCGGCCTACATCGGCACCGCGCTCGCCTTCCACTTCATCAACCGGATCGTGTCGGCCCTGCTGACCGAGCAGTTGCTGCCGGGCAACGCCCAGCGGTGGCGCCCGGTACGCAGCATCGCGGGCCGCTCGCTCGCCCGGACCGTACGCCGGACCCCCGTGCCCGGCGCTGCTCTCGCCCTCCTCGACGATCCGGCCCCGGGACCGGCGTGGGCGGCCGGCACGACCGTCGGCCCGGCCTACGCCGCACTCCGGTCGGCGACCGCGGCCGGCGAAGGCCTGCTCGACGCCGACGAGCAGGCCTTCGTACGGGAGACCCTGTGGGACTGGGACGGCTCGCACCCGCCCCTCGCGTGGGCCGGGCTCCCCGACCGCCGAGAGCACCCCGGAGCGCGGCTCGCGCTGCTTGCCGCCCTCGCGCCGTACCGCATCACCGAGGAGGACGTGACGGCCTGGCGCCGGCCGGAGCACACCGACCACTGCCTCGTCCACCTCGTCTCCTACGGCGCCTTCGCCGCCGTGGACCGCATGGAGAGCTCGTTCAGTCTGCATGCCGCCCGGGAGACGTCATGACCGCGATCGCCGACATCCGGCAGCCATACACCTGGAACGGCGTCCACGTCGCGCTCTTCGCGGCGGCGGCCGTCAAGCCCGCCGACCGTGTCCTCGACGTCGGCTGCGGCACCGGGGCCACGACCCGGATCGCCGCCCGGCTGGCCTCGCGGGGGCACGCGGTGGGCGTCGACATCTCGGCGCCGTTGCTGCGCACGGCCCAGAAGCTGACGGCCGCCGAGAAGGTCTCGAACGCCTCGTACCAGGTGGCGGACGCGCAGGTCCACCCGTTCCCACCGTGTGGCTACGACGTGATCGTCAGCCGGGGCGGCGTGCTGTCCTTCGCGGACGCTGCGGCGACCTTCCGCAATCTGGCGCGGGCGCTGATGCCGGGCGGCCGACTGGCGCTGGTGTGGCCCGGGTCCCGCTCCGGCCCCGACCGCATCCGGGTGGTACTGGAGGGATGGGAGAACGTCGAGGTCGGGATGCGCGGTGGCGTCCGGCTCGTCACCGCCGAACGGCCGCGCCGCATGCCGACCGATGTTGACTGAAAAGTAACCGCGCGGCCACGGAGCGAGTTGGCACTTCCGTCTCACAGGGACTCATGTGAGACTGGCGCCCCGTCCGCAGTGCGGACCCCCTCCGCACACCGTCCCCCACCGAAAAGTGTGCCGTGCGCGATTTTCCTCTGCCGCTCGCTCTGACCGCGCGTCTGTCCCCGGTCGTCGTGCTGGCCGCGGCAGGCTGGGCACTGACCTCCGGCCCCGCGGCGACGACGACCGCCGAGCACAAGGACGCAGCGAAGACCGGCAACCAGTCGGCCTCCGCCCCTTCCACGACCGCGCAGACCAAGACGTACGCCGCCGCCCCCGCACCGTGCGGCAGCGTGGCCGAGAAGACGCTCAAGGCGCTCGTTCCGGGCGCCAAGACGGCCGGCAAGGAAATCCAGTCGACGGACGCGAAACTGCGCCGCACCTGCTCCTGGAACGCGCTCAAGGGCTACGACTACCGGTGGCTGGACGTCTCCTTCGAGGTCATGAAATCGGACGAAACGGCACAGAGCACATACAAGCAGCGAATTGGAGAGAAGAGCGGCGGAGGGGCGGTTCCCGGACTCGGTGACCAGGCCTACTCCGTCGTCAATCTCACCACCGAGGACAAGCAGCAGACCCGCGAGGGCATGGTGTTCGCCCAGGTCTCCAACGTGCTGGTGGTCGTCACGTACAACGGCAGCGACTTCGAGACGAAGAAAGCGCCCAGCACGGACGAGATCAACAAGGGTGCGATCAAGGCGTCGAAGGACGCCGTGACAGCGCTGAAGGGCAGCCAGTAGGACCGGCTGCCCTCCGAGGCGCGAAGGCGAAGGCTCAGACCTCGAGTCGGTCCCTTCCGCGCAGCAGCATCAACACCACGTACAGCACCATCGAGGTGCCGAGGCCGACTGCCCAGCCGTAGTCCGCAAGGGGTTCCAGCGCCGGGACGGGCCGCCCGTCGATCAGCGGCTTGAAGCTGGCGCCGCCGATCGCCAGCACACCACCGGCCACGAAGGCCACGACGGCCCGCCAGTTCCAGCCTCCCTCGTACCAGTAGCGGCCGCCCGCCCGGTACAGGTCGACGAGGTCGAGCCTGCCGCGGCGCAGGATCCAGTAGTCGGCGATGAGGATGCCGGCGACCGTGCCGAGCAGTCCGCCGACCAGGCCGAGCCAGGTGAAGATGTAGCCCTGCGGGTCGGAGTACAGCTTCCACGGGAAGATCAGTACGCCGATGACGCAGGTGGCGAGCGCACCTGCCCGGAAACTGACCTTCCGGGGCGCGATGTTGGAGAAGTCGAAGGCCGGCGAGACCAGGTTGGCCGCGATGTTCACGGACAGGGTCGCCACCAGCACGGTCACCAGCGCGTACAGCAGGCCGAAGACGTTGTCCGTCTTGGCGGCGAGCTGGACCGGGTCCCAGACCGTCTGCCCGTACACGGCCTGCGACCCGGAGGTGACCAGCACGGACAGCAGCGCGAAGAGCGTCATGGTCGTGGGCAGACCGAGCGCCTGGCCCCACGTCTGCGCCTTCTGCGACTTCCCGTAGCGGGTGAAGTCCGGGATGTTCAGCGACAGCGTGGACCAGAAGCCGATCATGCCCATGAGGGACGGCCAGAACAGCTTCCAGAAGCCGCCGCCCCAGCCGAGCTTGGAGGGCTGGTCCAGCAACGGGCCGAAGCCGCCGGCCTTGTTGCTCATCCAGATCAGCATCACCAGCGCGCCGACGATGACGAAGGGCGCCGCCCAGTTCTCGAACCGGCGGATCGTCTCCATTCCCCGGTAGATGATGGCGACCTGGATCACCCAGAAGATCGCGAACGACAGCCACATCGTCCAGGCGTACCCGCCGACCTTCCCGGCGTCGGACCAGCCGTTGCCGATCAGCTTCCCGGCGAGGAAGTAGATCGCCTCCCCGCCGATCCAGGTCTGGATGCCGAACCAGCCGCATGCCACCAACGCCCGTACGACGGCGGGGAGGTTGGCGCCGCGGATGCCGAAGGAGGCACGGGCGAAGACCGGGAAGGGGATGCCGTACTTGGGTCCCGCGTGCCCGGTGAGCAGCATCGGGATCAGCACGATCACGTTGGCCAGGGCGATGGTGAGCACCGCCTGCTTCCAGTCCATGCCGACGGCGATCAGACCGGAGGCCAGGGTCCAGGAGGCCGTGTTGTGGGCCATGCCGACCCACAGGGCGGAGAAGTTGTACGTGGTCCAGGTGCGCTTCTCGACCGGGACCGGGAGCAGGTCCTCGTTGGCGTACGGGCCGCTGGGCAGCGGGGACCCCGGCGCGATCTCCACGCGCCCGTCGTCGAGGGTGACTTGAGCGGTCGGCGGTATGGCCGTGGGAGCGGTGTCGGTCATGGGCAGGCCAATCAATGAGGGGTGGGTCCGGAAAGGCCGTGCGGGTCTCCGGTCCCCTCCCCGGGGAGGGGGAGGGGAGAACTGGAGTGGGGGGTGGGGAGGTGAACCGAGCGGTGTGGGTCAGGAGTTGACGGTGGGGATGACCTGCGTGCCGTACGCGTCGATCACGGCCTCCTGTGCGTCGTGCATGTCGTACACGGCGAACTGGTCGACGCCCAGCTCGCGCAGCGCGTTCAGCTTCTCGATGTGCTTCTCGACCGGGCCGATGACGCAGAACCGGTCGACGATCTCGTCGGGTACGAACTGGGTGTCCGGGTTGTCTGCGCGCCCGTGGTGGGAGTAGTCGTACCCCTCGCGCGCCTTGATGTAGTCCGTGAGCTCGTCGGGTACGGCGGCGGAGTGCTCGCCGTACTTGGAGACCAGGTCGGCCACGTGGTTGCCGACCATCCCGCCGAACCAGCGGCACTGGTCGCGCGCATGAGCCAGCGCCTCGGGCGAGTCGTCCTCGGTGACATAGGCCGGGGCGGCCACGCAGATCTTCACGTCGGAGGGATCACGACCCGCAGCGACGGCCGCGTCCTTGACCGCCTTCACCATGTACTCGGTGAGGTAGAGGTCGGAGAGCTGCAGGATGAACCCGTCGGCCTCCTCGCCGGTCATCTTCAGGGCCTTGGGGCCGTACGCCGCCATCCATACGGGGAGTTCGGCGCCCGGCTTGATCCACGGGAACTTGATCACCGTGCCGCCGAGGTCGGCCTCCTCGCCGCGGCCCAGCGCCCGGATGACCTTCATGGCCTCGCTGATGCGTGCCAGGGTGTTGGGCTTGCGGCCCGCGACGCGCATCGCGGAGTCGCCGCGGCCGATGCCGCAGACGGTGCGGTTGCCGAACATGTCGTTGAGGGTGGCGAAGGTGGAGGCGGTGACCTCCCAGGTGCGGGTGCCCGGGTTGGTGACCATCGGGCCGACCGTCAACTTGGTGGTGTTCGACAGGATCTGACTGTAGATCACGAACGGTTCCTGCCACAGCACGGCGGAGTCGAAGGTCCAGCCGTAGGTGAAGCCGTTGCGCTCGGCGCGCTTCATCAGGCTGACGACCTTCGAGGCCGGCGGGTCGGTCTGCAGGACGAGTCCGAAGTCCATGTGCGCCACTCCTAGTTGAGGTACTGACAGGTGGAGCGCGGGGTGTAGACACCGTGGCCGGCGTGTCCGGTGTACTCCCGCTCGTTGATGACGACTTCGCCGCGCGAGAGGACCGTCTCGACCCGGCCGGTGGTGCGCTTGCCCTCGTAGGCCGAGTAGTCGACGTTCATGTGGTGCGTCTCGACGGACATGACCTGCTCGGCGTTCGGGTCGTAGATGACGACGTCGGCGTCGGCGCCGGGCGCGATCGTGCCCTTCTTCGGGTACATGCCGAACATCCGGGCCGGAGTGGCGCAGGCGATCTCGATCCAGCGGCGCCGGGAGATGTGGCCCTCGACGACGGCCTGGTGGAGGAGGTCCATGCGGTTCTCGACACCCGGGAGACCGTTGGGGATCTTGGAGAAGTCCCCTCGGCCGAGCTCCTTCTGGCCCACGAAGCAGAAGGGGCAGTGGTCGGTGGAGACGACCTGGAGGTCGTTGGTCCGGAGCCCCTGCCACAGCTTGGCCTGGTGCTCCTTGGGGCGGAGCGGCGTGCTGCACACGTACTTCGAACCCTCGAAGTCCGGCTCGGCAAGGTTGTCGGTGGACAGGAACAGGTACTGCGGGCAGGTCTCGCCGAAGACGGGAAGCCCCTCGTCGCGCGCCCGCGCCAGCTCGGCCACTGCCTCCATGGCCGAGACGTGCACGACGTACAGCGGGGCGCCCGCCACCTGTGCGAGCTTGATGGCGCGGTGCGTGGCCTCGGCCTCCAGCAGGGCCTTGCGGACCTCACCGTGGTAGCGGGGGTCGGTCTCGCCGCGGGCCAGCGCCTGTTCCACCAGCACGTCGATGGCGATGCCGTTCTCGGCGTGCATCATGATCAGGCCGCCGTTCTCGGCGGAGCGCTGCATGGCGCGCAGGATCTGACCGTCGTCTGAGTAGAAGACACCCGGGTAGGCCATGAACTGCTTGAAGGAGGTGACACCCTCCTCCACGAGCAGGTCCATCTCCTTGAGCGTCTCCTCGTTCACATCGGAGACGATCATGTGGAAGCCGTAGTCGATCGCGCAGTTGCCCTCCGCCTTCGCGTGCCAGGCGTCGAGGCCCTCGCGCAGGGAGTGGCCGACGCTCTGCACGGCGAAGTCGACGATCGTGGTCGTACCGCCCCAGGCGGCCGCCCGGGTACCGGTCTCGAAGGTGTCCGAGGCGAAGGTGCCGCCGAACGGCAGCTCCATGTGGGTGTGGGCGTCGACGCCGCCCGGGATGACGTACTTGCCGGTGGCGTCTATGGTCCGCTCGGCCGTCCAGGCCTCGGCGGCGGAAGTGCCGGCGGCAGCGAGGGCGGCGATGCGGCCGTCCTCGATGAGGACGTCGGCGTGGAGTTCGTCGGACGCGGTGATCACGAGGCCACCACGGATGACGGTACGGCTGCTCATTCTCCCTCTCCTTATGACGGACGGTGCTGAAAGCCCCTCGTGCCCCGCAGGCCCGATCCCTGTGCACCGGGCCTGCGGTGGTGACGCTCGGCGGCGATCAGGGAGCGGTCAGCGGTGCGTACGCGTCGGGGCGGCGGTCTCGGAAGAACTGCCAGCGGTCGCGGACCTCGCGGAGCTTGGCCAGGTCCAGGTCGCGGACCACGAGTTCGGTCTCCTTGTCGGAGGCCACCTCGCCCACGAACTGGGCCTCCGGGTCGACGAAGTACGTCGTCCCGTAGAAGTCGTTGTCGCCCAGCTCCTCCACACCGACCCGGTTGATCGCGCCGACGAAGTACTCGTTGGCGACGGCCGCGGCCGGCTGCTCCAGCTGCCACAGATAGGCGGACAGGCCGCGCGAGGTGGCCGACGGGTTGAAGACGATCTCGGCGCCCGCGAGCCCCAACGCCCGCCAGCCCTCCGGGAAGTGGCGGTCGTAGCAGATGTAGACGCCGATCTTCCCGACCTTGGTGTCGAAGACCGGCCAGCCGACGTTGCCGGGGCGGAAGTAGAACTTCTCCCAGAATCCCGGTACTTGGGGAATGTGGTGCTTGCGGTACTTGCCGAGGTACGAGCCGTCCGCGTCGATCACCGCGGCCGTGTTGTAGAGGACGCCGGGCTGCTCCTCCTCGTACATCGGCAGGATCAGGACGATGCCCAGTTCCTTGGCGAGCGCCTGGAAGCGCTTGACGATCGGGCCGTCCGGGATCGCTTCCGCGTACTCGTAGAACGCCTTGTCCTGGACCTGGCAGAAGTAGGGCCCGTAGAACAGTTCCTGGAAGCACAGGACCTGAGCACCCTGCGCGGCCGCGTCGCGGGCCGCCTGCTCGTGTACCTGGATCATCGACTCCTTGTCGCCCGTCCACGCGGTCTGGAAGAGGGCGGCACGAATCACTCTGCTCATCGGGACCTCCGGTCGCTCGGTGTGCTGGGGCGGGCGTCGGAAGTGCCGTCGTCCGCCCGAAGGGCGGGCCCTGCGGCGTCCGGTGCGTGCTCTCGGCGTGCCGCGCGCAAGCCCTCGTACTGGATGTACTCGGGCTTGTGCGCGGTGCGTCGAGAGTGCGTGCCGGGCGTCGCGGGGCAGACGGAACTTCCGACGCCCGCCCCAGAAGACTAGGAAGTCCGAAAACCGGCGTTGAGTTGCACGCTGTCACGTCTGCGGTCGTGCGGCGTGCCACGCTGTCACCCTTTCCCGAGCCCATGTTTCACCGCCGTTTTCCCAGGTCGTGGCATGTTTCAGCCCTGTTGCGCGTCGTGCGCGAGGAGCGCGATGTGCACCGAGGCGGCCTGCTCGAAGTCGTCGAGGTCCACACCGAGGCGACCCTGTATGGCCTCCAGGCGGCGGTACAGGGCAGGCCGGGAGACATGGTGGAGCTGGGCGGTGCGGGACTTGTTGCGGCCGGTGGCGAGATAGGTGCGCAGCACGGACAGCAGGTCCTCGTCGGCCGAGCACAGCAGCCCGTCCAGCTCCCGCTCCGCGAACGACTGCACATACGGATCGTCCCGCAGCAGCCGGATCAGGCCGCGCAGATGTACGTCCTTGAGGCGTACGACGGCCGGGAGGTCGAGGGCGGCCGAGGAGTCCGCCACGGCGTCGGCGACGTGCTGCGCCTCGCGCAGTCCGGCGGGCACGTCGTCCCAGGCGGTGCGCGGGTCGGCGGCGGCCACCACGGTCTTCGTCGACCCCGATTCCGTACGCAGCCGGGCCGCGAAGTGCGTGGTGAGGGCGGCCGCGTCCTGGTCGCGGGCGAGGCTGAGCAGCACGGCGGTGGCTTCGTCGGCGAGCTCGGCGACGAGGCCCGACAGGCCCAACATGCGCAGCACGCGGTCCAGTTGAGCGAGATCGCCGTCCCGTACCACCAGCGGTACGAAGGTGCGCCGGTTGACCGGCAGTCCGGCGGCACGCGCACGTGGCAGCAGCTGCCTGGCCGGTACGACCCCGCTGACCAGGTCGGTGAGCAGGCTCTGCGCGGACTGCTCCTCCCAGGTGTGGGCCGAGGTGCCGCCGAGCATACGGTGCAGGACGAGGGCCTCGGCGGCCCGGTCGGCGAGCAGGCGTCCGGTGGCGGTGTCGCCGCGGTAGCCGCACAGCATGATCTGGCCCCAGCGCTCGCCGCGCCCGCCGAGCTCGGCGCGGATCCAGCCGTCGCCCTCGCTGCCGCCGGCCTGCCGGGCGATGCGCTCCCAGTCGCGCAGCACGTCGTCCACGGCCGGCCGCTCCCCCGCCGTGGCGAGGACGCGGTGGGCGAGGTTGGTGACGACGACCGGGCAGGCGCTGTGCTGGGCGACCTCGTCGAGGAGCCGCTGCAGCGGGGCGCCCGCGGTGATGAGTCCGGTGAGCGCCGTGCGGACGGACTCCGACAGACTCACGGCGGCGAACTTCCGCCGTACCAGCCGGGCCTGGACCTCCTCCGTCAACTCCGCGAACGGGAAGGGCCGGTGGAGGACGATCATCGGCAGCCCGCAGCGCTCGGCGGCCCTGCGCATCACGTCCGGTGGGGAGGGGAAGGCCCGCCCGAGGCCGAGCACGACGGCCGCGGCCTCGGCGCGGTGCAGGGACCGGATGTACTCGGCCTGCTTCTCCTCGTCGCCGGCGAGCAGCACGCCGGTGGTGAGCACCATCTCGCCGCCGCTGAGCATGACGCCCACGTCGGGCGCCTCGGCGACATGCACCCAGCGCACGGGCCGGTCGAGCTGGGCCGCGCCGGCCACCACCTCGGGCTCCCCGGCGAGAACCCGTTCCAGAGTCAGCACCTGGCGCACCGACAGGGCGGGTTCGAGGCTCCCGAAAGTGGTGGTCATGGCGGTCTTCCCTTGCTCAGCGCACTACTGCGTAAGGCTCCTCAGAGCGCGTTCGAGGGTCGCGGCGCCCTCCTCGGCCTCCGCGACCGTGAGGGACAGGGGTGGGGCGATGCGCAGGGCGCTGGTGTTGTGGCCGCCGCCCTTGCCGATGAGCAGCCCGTCCGCGCGGGTCGCTTCGAGGACGGCGGACGCGGCGTCCGGGTCGGCCTCGTCGGTTCCCGGCTTCACCAGCTCGATGCCGAGCATCAGGCCGCGGCCGCGCACCTCCCGTACGTGCGGGACCTGGGCGGCGACGGCCCGCAGCCGCTCGATGAGCAGCCCTCCGACGCGCCTGGCGTTGCCCTGCAGGTCGTGTTCCAGCAGATAGGAGAGGTTGGCGAGGCCGGCGGCCATGGTGATCTGGGTGCCGCCGAAGGTGGAGATGCTGTTGGAGTCGAGGCAGTTCATGATCTCGGCGCGGGCGACGACACCGCCGATGGAGCTGCCGTTGCCGATGCCCTTGGCGAAGGTGAGCATGTCCGGCGGGCCGCTCTGGCCGTGTGCCTGCCAGCCCCAGAAGTTGTCGCCGGTGCGGCCCCAGCCGGTCTGCACCTCGTCGGCGATCCACAGGATGCCGCGCTCGGCGAGGACGTCACGGAACGCCCCGTACAGGCCGTCCGGCCCGGAGGTGAAGCCGCCGACGCCCTGGATGGGCTCGGCGATCAGGGCCGCGGGCGGGCGGGTGTGGCCGAGCAGGTCCTTCAGGTCGTCGACACAGGCCGCGATGAAGTCGTCGTCGCTGAGGGAGGCGTACGGGCCGCGGGTGCGGACGCCGCCGTGGACGTACAGCGTCTGGAGGGGTGACAGCGAGGTCGGGGACCAGCCGCGGTTGCCGGTGATGCCGACCGCGCTGAAGGAGCGGCCGTGGTAGCTGTTGCGCATCGCCAGGATCGTGTTGCTCTGCCGGTAGGTGGTGGCGAGCAGCAGGGCGGTGTCGTTCGCCTCGGTGCCGGAGGTGGTGAAGAAGACGCGGGCGTCCGGAATGCCGCTCAACTGGGCGATTCGCTCTGCGAGTTCGACCATCGGGCGGTTGAGGTAGAGCGTGGACGAGTGGAGGATCCGCCCGGCCTGCTCGCTGACCGCCTTGGTGACCTCGGGCAGCGCGTGCGCGGTCATCGTGGTGAGGATGCCGCCGAAGAAGTCGAGGTACTTGTTGCCGTCCGAGTCCCAGACGTACCGGCCCTCGCCGTGCGTGATCTCCAGCGGGTCCTCGTAGTAGAGGGCGAGCCAGTCGGGCAGTACCGACTTGTGGCGGGCGTAGAGGTCGGTCACGGCTGCACCAGCCCTTCGTAGGCGTCGGGTCGTCGGTCACGGTAGAACGCCCACTGCTGCCGCACTTCCTCGATCAGGTCGAAGTCGAGGTCGCGGACGAGGAGTTCCTCGGTCTTGTCGCTCGCGGTGTCACCGACGAACTGGCCGCGCGGGTCGACGAAGTACGACGTCCCGTAGAAGTCGTTGTCGCCGTACTCCTCGATGCCGACCCGGTTGATCGCGGCGACGAAGTACTCGTTGGCGACGGCCGCGGCGGGCTGCTCCAGCCGCCACAGGTAGGAGGAGAGGCCGCGGTGGGTGGCGGAGGGGTTGTAGACCAACTGGGCGCCGTTGAGGCCGAGCTGGCGCCAGCCCTCCGGAAAGTGGCGGTCGTAGCAGATGTACACGCCGACCTTGCCGACCGCCGTGTCGAAGACGGGCCAGCCGACGTTGCCGGGCTTGAAGTAGTACTTCTCCCAGAAGCCCTTGACCTGCGGGATGTGGTGCTTGCGGTACTTGCCGAGGAAGGTGCCGTCGGCGTCGATCACGGCGGCGGTGTTGTAGTAGAAGCCGGACTGCTCGACCTCGAAGACCGGCACGACGATCACCATGCCTGTTTCGCGGGCGAGATCCTGCATACGACTCACGGTCGGCCCCTCGGGCACCTGCTCGGCCCAGCGGTAGTGCTCGGGTTCCTGGACCTGGCAGAAGTAGGGACTGTTGAAGACCTCCTGAAACCCGATGATCTTCGCACCCCGGCGGGCCGCCTCGCGGGCGTGCTCCTCGTGTTTCGCCACCATGGACTCGGTGTCGCCGGTCCAGGTGGCCTGGACCAGAGCGGCACGTACGACGTTGGCCATGAGCTGCTCCTTCGGCGGGTCGTCAGAGCCTCTACGCCCGTAGAACAGGCCGTAGAGGGATGAACGTAAGCCTCCGGGAGAGCCTTGCCAAGACCATCGCCGTTAACCCGCGGAGTCGATCACGTTTCGCACTCCGGTGGAGGAGCGGAGGGGCCGGTGGGACGGGTGGAGGAGGTGGGTCAGGCGGTGAAGCCGGCGACCCGGAGAGCGTGCACCAGATCCCAGTGTCGCTCCTCCGAAACGCCCTGCGCCGCCTCCAGGAGCAGCGGTACGAGAGCCCCCGGGTCGGGCTCGGCGCTGCGGGCCGCCTCCTCGGGGGTGCGGACGCGGACGTATGCGTCGAGCAGCGCGCGCACCTCGCGGTCGCGCCCTTCCCCGGCCAGTCCCAGGACGGCCCGCCCTATCTCGGTGGCGGGGCGGGCGACGCCCTGCCGCAGGATCTGCTCCCCGTCGTTCCCGCGCCCGGCCGCGACCAGGGCGTCCGCGGCGGCCACGAGCCGGTCGGCGGGCAGCGAGGCGGCCTCCCACAGCAGGGAAGCCCAGTCGGCGCCGAGCCCGGCGCGCTGCAGTTCCGCGGCGAGCAGCGGGAAACGGGCGGCGGGCCAGTGGGCGGCGTCGACGAGCAGGGCGTGCGCCTCGCCGCTGCGCCCCTCGGCACGCAGCTGCACCAGCCGCTCGACGGTTCCGACGACCTCCCGCGGCCCCGCCGTGTCCAAGGGCTCGGCCTCCGGCTGCTGCGGCCGCTCCGCCACCTCGGCAGCCCCTGCGAACCGCGCTCCGCGCGGGGTACGGCCGGTGGCCTTGGGAGTGGGCAGGACGGACGCATCGGTCGGCGGCACGACTACGGGAGCGGTCGCTTCCTCGACCATCCCGGCAAACCGGGCACTGCCTCGACGGCGCTTGCGCTGCTTGGGGGCGGGGGGTTCAGGGGCGGGCTGTGCCGCGCCGGAGGAACCCGGGCCGTCCGCGGGATCCGTGTGCGCGTCACGCTGGGGCGCGCTCGGAAAGCCGCCGTCGTACGAGGCAGGACGCGCCGCCTCGAACGGGCCACGGTGCTCTGACGCCCCACGGGCACCGGACTCGTAGGAGCCACGCAGCCCGTCTGCGGCACCTGTGCGCGCCACTGCAGCACCGGAGTCCCGCACCTCTTGCCCCGCCCCTGCGGGACCACGGCCATACGACTCGTACGGCCGCGCCGCACCGGAAGCACCCGCCCCGAACGGGCCACCCCGCAACCCATCCACGCCACCGCGCTCGAACGCACCACCGCGCACCCCCGCGGCACCCGAGCCGCGCGAACCTTGCCCCGCCCCCGCAGGACCACGGTCGCGCGATTCGTACGGCCCCGCCGCACCGGAGGCAGCGGCCTCGTAGGGGCCGGCCTGCTCGCTCCGGGCCCACGCAGGGCCACCGCCGTGCGTGTCGGGCGGCTGTGTGCGGGCCGGGGTGCCGGCCTCGTACGGCCCCTGTTGCCCGTCTGCGGGGCCGGGGTCGTACGAGCCGCGCTGGTGCGGGAAGGCCGGGTTGTGGGACTCGCGGTCGTCCGAAGGGGTGTCGGTCGACGGCGTCTCGTCGGGGGTGAACTCCCTGTCGATGCGGTAGACCGCGCCTTGCGCGATGCGGGCCCGGCGGATCGCCGCCGCCCGGCCGTCTGCCGTGCGGCTGTCCAAGTCGGCCATCCGGGACCGGAGTTCGGCGCAGCGGGCGGTGGCCCGTTCGTGGTCGTCGCGGGCCCAGGCCAGGTCGAGGCGGAGGGCGTCGGCCTCCTGCTGGGTGGTGGCGGCGGCGAGCCGGTGGCCCAGTTCCGCCTGGCGTTCCGCGGCGTAGCGCTGCTCGCGGAGCATGACGTCGAGCCGGTCACCGAGGGCGTCCCGGCCGCCGGGCCGGGCGTCGTGCGCCGCCAGCGCGGCGGTGTGCAGCCCGCGGGCCCGCTCCTTCTCCTGGGCGACGGCAGCCGGACCGTACTCCGCGGCGAGGTCCTGCAGGAGGGCCTCGAGCACGTCCCAGGGCGGCACTTCCCGCCCCTCGAGACAGGCCCGCATCCCGTCGGGGTCGCGCTGCCAGAAGACGGCGCACCAGCCGCCGCCCTGATCCAGGCGCGCCAGCAGGCCGTTCAGGTAGTTCACGAACTCCCGTACCCGGCCCGGGAGTTGATCCACAGCCATCGCCCAACTCCTGCCAGACCGGAGCACTCCGGTCCGTTAGACAACACGAGCCGTGTTACAGGAGCGCTACGAGAAGTTTTCCGACGGAACGCAGAGTACGCCCTGCATGCCGGAACGTGACGTGCGCGCGGGGAGCTCTTGGGGAACTCACACCGTGACCGGCGCGCAGGCCCCGGCGAGTTCGTCCATCGACAGGCCGAGCGCTCGGGCCAGTGCCACGACCGTGAAGAAGGCCGGCGTCGGGGCCCGGCCCGTCTCGATCTTCCGCAGGGTCTCCGCGGAGATTCCGGCGTCCGCCGCGACGTCCGTCATGCTCCGCCCGCCGCGGGCCTCGCGGAGCAGTCGCCCGAGCCGCTCGCCGCGTTCGCGCTCTTCGGGGGTGAGAGGGGTGCGCACCATACCGTCATTCTAATACCGGTATAGTAATTGGCATGGTGGAGCTGAAGACAGACACATCGATCGACGCCATGTACGAGGCGGGGCAGGTGGTCGGGCGCGCGCTGACGGCCGTACGAAAGGCCGCCGACGTGGGTGTTTCCCTGCTGGAGCTGGACGAGGTGGCCCGCGGGGTGCTGCGCGAGGCGGGGGCGTCCTCCCCGTTCCTCGGCTACCGCCCCTCCTTCGCCCCCGTCCCCTTCCCCGCGGTCATCTGCGCCTCGGTGAACGACGCGATCGTGCACGGCATCCCGACCGGCTACCGGCTGCGCGACGGCGACCTGGTCTCCATCGACTGCGGCGCCGAACTGGGCGGCTGGGTCGGCGACTCGGCGACCAGTTTCGTGGTCGGCGAGCCGCGCCCGGCGGACGTACGGCTGATCGATACGGCGGAACAGGCACTTGCGGCGGCCATCGAGGCGGCGGTGGTCGGCAACCGCATCGGCGACATCGCGCACGCGATCGGCTCGGTGTGCCGCGCGGCGGGCTACGGCATCCCGGACGGTTTCGGCGGACACGGCATCGGGCGCCGTATGCACGAGGACCCCGGGGTCCCGAACGAGGGCCGCCCGAGGCGTGGCCTGCCCCTGCGCCACGGCATGGCCCTCGCCATCGAGCCGATGCTCATCGCGGGCGGCCGGGACGACTACCACGCGGCGGCGGACGGCTGGACCCTGCGCACGAACGACGGCTCACGCGCGGCCCACGTGGAGCACACGGTGGCGATCACGGACGCCGGACCGAGGATCCTCACCGCCCGGAATTGACGGGACCGACATCCCCTACGGCCGTCCCGGCGCCGGCGAGTGGCCATGGCACGGGCGCCCGCCCTGGTGCCGGACGGCCGGGGCGCAACGCCCCGCGCTTCTGGACGTGCCCCCGTCCGGCGGTCGTGCGAAGGTGGTGTGACCGGGCCCTGCTGGGGCACCCGCACGGGCCGGCACGTCGATCAGCGAGCGCGTCCCGGTCCGCCCGTCGGGACGCCGGAACGGAAGGCCATGACCAGCGGCTTCAGTGGTCCTGAGGGCTACGACCCCTTCGGAGAATTCCTCGCCCGCTTCTTCAGCGGCCCGCGCCCGGGCCCCCGGCAGATCGACATAGGGAGGCTGCTCAGTCAGCCCGCCCGGGAACTGGTCCGTGGGGCCGCCCAGTACGCGGCCGAGCACGGCAGCCGCGACCTGGACACCCAGCATCTGCTGCGGGCCGCGCTGGCCAGCGAGCCGACCCGGAGTCTGCTCAGCCGGGCCGGCGCGGATCCCGACTCGCTGGCTTCGGAGATCGACGAACGCTCCGGCCCGGTCCAGCACACAGCGGAGGAAGCGCCCCCTCCCACCTCGCTCTCCCTCACCCCCGCCGTCAAGCGGGCCCTGCTCGACGCCCACGACCTGGCGCGGGCCAGCGGCGCCGGCTACATCGGCCCCGAGCACGTGCTCAGCGCCCTGGCCGCGAACCCCGACTCGGCGGCCGGGCACATCCTCCACTCGGCCCGTTTCGCGCCCACCGGGCTGCCGCCCGAGGCACCGGACACCACACAGCCCCGTACCGAGCACGCACGCGCCACCGGCACGCCCACCCTGGACAAGTACGGCCGGGACCTCACCGAACTGGCCCGGCAGGGCCGTATCGACCCGGTGATCGGCCGGGAGGACGAGATCGAGCAGACCATCGAGGTGCTGTCGCGGCGCGGCAAGAACAACCCGGTGCTGATCGGTGACGCGGGCGTCGGCAAGACCGCCATCGTGGAGGGGCTCGCGCAGCGCATCGCCGACGGGGACGTGCCCGACGTACTGATCGGGCGCCGGGTGGTCGCCCTGGACCTCACCGGTGTGGTCGCGGGCACCCGCTACCGCGGTGACTTCGAGGAACGCCTCAACAACATCGTCGGCGAAATCCGCACGCACTCCGACCAGTTGATCGTCTTCATCGACGAGCTGCACACGGTCGTCGGAGCCGGCTCAGGCGGCGAGGGCGGGTCGATGGACGCCGGCAACATCCTCAAGCCGGCGCTCGCCCGCGGCGAACTCCACATCGTCGGCGCCACCACCCTGGAGGAGTTCCGCCGGATCGAGAAGGACGCGGCGCTGGCCCGCCGCTTCCAGCCGATCCTGGTGCCCGAACCCTCCGTACCGGACACGATCGAGATCCTGCGCGGCCTGCGCGACCGCTACGAGGCCCACCACCAGGTCCGCTACACCGACGAGGCCCTGGTGGCCGCCGTAGAACTCTCCGACCGCTATGTCACCGACCGCCGCCTGCCCGACAAGGCCATCGACCTCATCGACCAGGCCGGCGCGCGGGTACGGCTGCGGGCACGGACGAAAGGCACCGACGTACGGGCCCTGGAGCGCGAGGTCGAGCAGCTGACCTGCGACAAGGACCAGGCGGTCGCCGACGAGCAGTACGAGCAGGCGACGCAGCTGCGCGACCGCATCGGCGAGTTGAAGAAGCGGATCGCGGACACCACGGGCGGCGACGAGGCCGACGAGGGGCAGCTGGAGGTGACCGCCGAGGCGATCGCCGAGGTGGTGTCCCGGCAGACGGGCATCCCGGTCGCCAGCCTCACCCAGGAGGAGAAGGAGAAGCTGCTCGGCCTGGAGGAGCACCTCCACAAGCGGGTCGTCGGGCAGGAAGCGGCCGTCGCCGTGGTCGCCGAGGCCGTCATGCGCTCCCGCGCGGGACTCGCCAGCCCCGACCGGCCGATCGGCAGCTTCCTCTTCCTCGGCCCGACCGGCGTCGGCAAGACGGAACTGGCGCGCGCCCTCGCGGAGGCCCTCTTCGGCAGTGAGGAGCGCATGGTCCGCCTGGACATGAGCGAGTACCAGGAGCGGCACACCGTCAGCCGCCTGGTGGGCGCCCCGCCCGGGTATGTCGGCCACGAGGAGGCCGGCCAGCTGACCGAGGTCGTGCGGCGGCACCCGTACTCGCTCCTGCTGCTCGACGAGGTGGAGAAGGCACATCCGGACGTCTTCAACATCCTGCTCCAGGTCCTCGACGACGGCCGTCTCACCGACTCCCAGGGCCGCACAGTCGACTTCACCAACACGGTCATCGTGATGACCAGCAACCTCGGCTCCGAGGCGATCACCCGGCGCGGCGCGGGCATCGGCTTCGGGGCGGGTGGTGCCGACGCCGACGAGGAGGCCCGGCGCGAGCAGATCCTCCGGCCGCTGCGCGAGCACTTCCGGCCGGAGTTCCTCAACCGCATCGACGAGATCGTCGTCTTCCGCCAGCTCACCGGCGACCAACTGCGGCAGATCACCGACCTGTTGCTGGAGAAGACGCGCCGCCTGCTGCAGGCGCAGGGCGTCACGGTCGAGTTCACGGACCCGGCCGTCGACTGGCTCGCCGAACGCGGCTACCAGCCCGAGTACGGCGCCCGCCCCCTGCGCCGCACCATCCAGCGCGAGGTCGACAACGAGCTGTCGAGGTTGCTGCTGGACGGCCGGGTCGTAGAGGGCGGCCGGGTGACGGTGGACGTCGAGGACGGCCGGCTGGCCTTCCGTACGGAGGATCTGCCGATCGCCCCGGAGTTGTAACGGCTGGCGGGGTCCCCGCCGCAGTTGTGACGGGCCGACGGAGCGTGGCGCGCCCTTTAGGGGCGCGGGGCTGTATCGATGTGCGGCTCCGCCGCGTGGGCGCGACCAGCCCCCACGCACCCGCAGCCGCCTACGGCGCAGGATCGACCACTTGCGCCGACCCTCCACCACGCCTCACAGTCTCAGCCGCCGCCAGCCACTTCCCCCCAGACAACCGCTGCACACCCGTCGCCGCACCGATCTCGGGGTTCAACTTGAACGAGTGCCCGATAGCCTCCAGCTGCGCCCGCACACCACCCGCACCGGTGTCGTTGTAGAGCGCCGGCTCCAGCTCGGTCTGCGCAGCGTTCCGCTGACTGGCCCGCGGCGCCGCGATCGCGTCGACAAGCGGCAGATGGCGGTCGAGGAACTCGGTGAGCGTCTGCAGCACGGTGGTGATGATGGTCGCGCCACCGGGCGAACCGAGCGCCACCACCGGCTTGTTGTGCTTGTCGAGCACGATCGTCGGCGAGATCGAGGACCGCGGCCGCTTGCCCGGCCCGGGCAGGTTCGGGTCGTGCACGGCCGGGTTGGCCGGGGTGAAGGAGAAGTCCGTCAGCTCGTTGTTGAGGATGAACCCACGGCCGGGCACGGTGATCGCGCTGCCGCCGGTCTGCTCGATGGTGAGCGTGTAGGCGACGACGTTGCCCCACTTGTCGGCCACGGTCAGGTGGGTGGTGTTCTCCCCCTCGTACGTCGTCGGGGCCGCCGTACCGCCGGATGCACACGCTGCGGGATTCCGCGGATCTCCCGGCGCCACCGGGCTGGTCAGCACCGCGTCGTCCTTGATGAGGCACGCACGCGAGTCGGCGTACTTCTGCGAGAGCAGTTCCTTCGTCGGTACGTCCTCGAAGGCGGGGTCGCCGACCCAGCGCCCGCGGTCCGCGAACGCGATCCGGCTGGCTTCGATGTAGTGGTGCAGGTACTGGACCTCGCTCGCCTTCGAAAGGTCCGTCTTCTCCAGGATGTTGAGGGCTTCGCCTACGGTCGTGCCGCCGGAGGAAGAGGGCGCGATGGAGTAGACGCCGAGTCCTCGGTACGAGGTCTTCGTGGGCGCCTGGAGCTTGGCGCGGTAGGCCGCGAGGTCCTTGTCGGACAGCTTGCCCGGACGGGCGTTCCAGCCGGAACCCGGGTCCACCGGCGGCTTGTTCACGGTGCGGACGATGTCGTCCCCGAGGTCACCGTCGTAGATCGCGCCGACGCCCTTCCTGCCCAGCTCCTCGTAGGTGCGGGCGAGATCGGGGTTCTTGAAGGTGGAGCCGACCACCGGGAGCTGCCCGCCCGGCAGGAACAGCTTGGCCGTGTCCGGGAAGTAGCGGAACCGGGTCTCGTTGGAGGCGGTCTGCGAACGGAAGGTGTCGTCGACCGTGAAGCCGTCCCGGGCGATCCGCTCGGCGGGCTTGAGCACCGTGCCGAGTCTTCTGCTGCCCCAGTTGTCGAGCGCCTTCTGCCAGGTGGCGGGCGTTCCCGGCGTGCCGACGCTCAGGCCGCTGCTGACGGCGTCGGCGAAGGCGAGCGGCTTGCCGTTCTCCACGAAGAGATTGGAGTCGGCGGTCAGCGGCGCGGTCTCGCGGCCGTCGATCGTGTGCACCGTACGGGACTTGGCGTCGTAGTAGACGAAGTAGCCGCCTCCGCCGACGCCGGAGGAGTAGGGCTCTGTGACGCCGAGCGCGGCCGCGGTGGCGACGGCCGCGTCGACCGCGTTGCCACCCTTCTTCAGGACCTCGATGCCGGCGGCGGACGCGTCCGCGTCGACGCTTGCGACGGCGCCGCCGTACCCGACGGCGACGGGCACCTTCTGCGGTGTCGTCGCCGTGGTCGGCGGTGCTGCCGCCCCGATCGACACCACGGCGGCAGAGACCGCCAGGACCGAGAGTTTCCGCGCGACAGGGCGACGCATCCGTACCTCCAGTCAGGGACGTCCGCGCAGCGTAACCGCATCGTCCGGGGCCCCAACAGCCCCCTTCCGGCTGCTGTCATACGAATGCCACGGATCGAACACCGGTACGTACCAGCCATATCGGCCCGCTAGCATGCGCGCCCATGAATGACGACCTGCGCAACATCGTCCTGGGCGTGGTCGCGGCGGCCATCAGTGCCGCGCTCGGCTGGCTGGCCCGTACCTACCTGTGGAAGCGGAAACTCCGCCGCAAGCAGGCGTTCTTCGGGCTGCCCGACCACTCCGAGTCGCTGCTCGTCGTCAACCGCGACGCCGGCAGCCCGGACCTCGCGGTGCACCGCTACGACGTGTTCGCACTCCTGGAACTCGCCGCGCTCATCAAGGACTGCGGCGCACATGCCGAGGTGATCACCCAGGACGCGGCCCGGCAGGGCTTCGGCGAACGGACCGAGTTCTGCGTCGGCGGTCCGGGCTCGAACCGGCGCATGGCGGCCCACATGCATGCCATGCTGCCCGGAGTGCGGGTGAACACCGACCCGGAGCCGGGCCCGGACCGGCTGGCGTTCCAGATCGGCAGCGAGCGCTACCGCATGGAGAAGGGCCTGTCCGAATACGTGCTGCTGGCACGGCTGACGGCCGGACAGCCCGGCCTGACCCGCCCCGTCTTCCTCTTCAGCGGCCAGACCGCGATCACCAACCAGGCCGCGACCCGCTACCTCGCCCGCAACCACGAACGGCTGGCCCGCAAGTACGGCAACAACACGTTCGTCCTGCTGCTGAAGGTGGTCAACTCACAGGCGTACGGCCCGGACGTCGCCGAGCTCGTCGCGGACGTGACCCGGGCGGCACAGGCACCCTTGCCGACACCCGCCGCTCCCCGCAACTCCCACCGTGCCTCCTGAATTCATTCACACGACAACAATCGTTACTGGCACGTAACTTACCGACGGGTTACCTCCGGTAAAGGAGCGAGGTTACCGTCTGGTCACTTTGCACTGACACGAGTGAGGAGTGACCCGTGGGAACCCATCGCAAGGCCCTGCGCACGACCGCCGTGGGCGCCGTCTCCGCGACGCTGATCGCCGGTGGCGCCCTCGGGCTCGCCCCCGCCGCACAGGCGGCGGACGCCGTCCGCTTCGTCGACATCACCGGCGACGGCGGCACCGTCCTCAAGGCGAACGTCGTCATGCCCGCGGGCGCCGACGGCGCGCACCGCTACCCGCTGCTCGTGCTCCCCACGAGCTGGGGCCTGCCCCAGGTGGAGTACCTCGCCCAGGCCCAGAAGCTCGCCGACTCCGGCTACATCGTGGTCAGTTACAACGTACGGGGCTTCTGGCAGTCCGGCGGGGAGATAGAAGTGGCGGGACCCCCGGACATAGCCGACGCGTCCAAGGTCATCGACTGGGCGCTCGCCAACACCCCGGCGGACTCGGGCCACATCGGCATGGCGGGCGTCTCGTACGGCGCCGGCATCAGCCTGATCGCCGCCGCGCACGACAAGCGGATCAAGGCGGTCGCCTCCCTCAGCGGCTGGGCCGACCTGATCGACTCGATCTACTCCGGCCGCACCCAGCATGTCCAGGCCGCGGCCCTGCTCGACGGCGCAAGCCTGGTCACCGGCCGCCAGAGCCCCGAAATCCGGCAGATCTTCGACGACTTCTACGCCTCCAACCTGTCCAAGGAACAGGACATGATCAATTGGGGGAAGAAACGTTCGGCCGCAACATACGTGGATCAACTGAACAAGAACGGCGCCGCGGTCATGATGGCCAACGCCTGGGGCGACACGGTCTTCTCGCCCAACCAGTACGCGGACTTCTACGAGAAGCTGACCGGCCCGAAGCGGCTCGAGTTCCGCCCCGGCGACCACGCGACCGCCGAGCTGACCGGGCTGTTCGGACTGCCCAACGACGTGTGGACCGACACCGAGCGCTGGTTCGGCCATTACCTCAAGGGCGAGGACAACGGCATCAACCGCGAGGAGCCGGTGCAGCTCAAGTCCCGCTCCGCGGGCGGCTACGAGGGCTACCCGGACTGGAAGTCGGTGGCCGCGACCGACCGGAAGATCGCCCTCGCCGGCACGACCACGATCCACACGAACGTGGACTCCGGGGCGGACGGCGGGATCGTCTTCCTGTCGAGCATCCTCGACCAGGTCGCCCAGCTGCCCCCGATGGCCTCGATCCCGCTGCTCCCCCGCCGCTGGGCCGCCGTATGGCAGTCGGAGAAGTACGCCGCCGCCCAGCAGATCCGCGGTACGGCCGAGTTGCACACCACGGTCACCCCGACCAAGGAGAGCGGCACCCTCGTCGCCTATCTCTACGACGTGGGGCCGCTCGGCCTCGGCAAGCTGGTCAGCAACGCGCCGTACACCTTCCACGGGCGCACGCCCGGAGAGCCGTTCGGTCTCGACCTGGATCTGTTCTCCACGGCCTACGACGTCCCGGCAGGGCACCGGCTGGCCCTGGTCGTCGACACGGTCGACCCGCTCTACATCGAGCACAACCCGTCCGGCGCTCAGCTGACCTTCTCCTCGCCGGCGAACGACCCGTCGTACGTGTCGATTCCGCTGCGCAAGCAGTGATCTCCGGCTGCCGCCGGCCGGGCATGGCTCTGTCGCTCAGTGCTTGAGGATCTTGGACAGGAAGTCCTTGGCGCGCTCGCTGCTGGGGTTGGTGAAGAACTCCTCGGGGGCGCGGTCCTCGATGATGCGGCCGTCGGACATGAACACGACGCGGTTGGCGGCAGAGCGGGCGAAGCCCATCTCGTGGGTGACGACGACCATCGTCATGCCGTCGCGGGCCAGCTGCCGCATGACCTCGAGGACCTCGTTGATCATCTCGGGGTCGAGCGCTGAGGTGGGCTCGTCGAACAGGAGCGCCTTGGGCTCCATGGCGAGGGCGCGGGCGATGGCCACGCGCTGCTGCTGGCCGCCGGAGAGCTGAGCAGGGAACTTGGGCGCCTGGTCGGCAAGTCCGACGCGGTCGAGGAGCCGGCGGGAGCGCCTGTCGGCTTCTTCCTTCTTGCGCCCGCGGACCTTGATCTGCCCCAGCGAGACGTTCTGCAGAACGGTCTTGTGGGCGAACAGGTTGAACGACTGGAAGACCATGCCGACGTCCGCGCGGAGCCGCGCGAGGGCCTTGCCCTCTTCGGGCAGCGGCTGCCCGTCGAGCAGGATCGTGCCGGACTGGACGGTCTCCAGCCGGTTGATCGTCCTGCACAGTGTCGACTTTCCCGACCCGGACGGGCCGATGACCACGACCACCTCCCCCTTGCCGACGGTGAGGTCGATGTCCTGCAGGACATGCAACTCCCCGTAGTACTTGTTGACGTCATGCAGCTCGATCAGCGGATCGACGGCCATTCGCAGCCCTACTCACTCTCAGCTGTGTCGTGGTTGCCGCAAACTATCCGGACGGGAGTTGACTTACGTCACGACACGCACTTTTCGGGCATAAGCCGTATTTACGTCGATCTTAGGTCGGTCGCTCCACTCATGTCTCCGCGACCTCGCCGTACAGCTGCGAGAGCTCGGGAACCCCGCTGGACGCCCACTCGTGCCCGGAGGTCACGACGTCGAACTCACGGCCCGAGGCGAGCCGTACGACGGGCTGGCCGTCCGGCCAGATCTTCCAGGCGGCGCCGGGCACGGTACGCACGATGACGGTGCCCAGATAGAGGCCCGCGTCGTTGCCGAGCCAGTGCAGCACCTCGGGGTCGTCCCGCCAGCGCGGCAGCAGCTGGTCGAGCGCCTCCAACGAGGCTGCGGAATCGTCGAGTTGGACGCCCTCCTGGGACGCCTGCGAGCGGAGGAGTTCGCACTCGGAGAGGAGTTCGGCGATGCCCTCCGGGTCGGGGATGCCGGGCTTCTCATGCCGGTGGCCCAGAAAAGGGATCTTCATACCCCCCAGCGTGTCATTCGTACCGGCGTGCGCACCACAGGCGCGCGGGCGCTCACTTCGGGGCGATTTCGCGTCGACTCCGTGCATGGCTCGTTGACGGGTCCCTCACGTCTCTCTAGCTTCGCGATGCGTCTTTCGTCCCACCGGTGAGCGGGAGGAGTCGGCCGTGCGTCGACATGTGCGGGGATTCGCGGTTGCCATCGTCTCGTTCGCCTTCCTGGCGCCGGCCGTGTCGGCACGGGCTGCTGCCGACGAGAGGACACAACCACAGCCGCTGGAGCGGCTCTTCGACAGCGTCGCGGTCAGCGACAACACCCGTTCGGGCCTGGCGAACCTCGACGGCTACGGCGGTTCCCTGTCGGCACAGGACCTGCAGGCCGCGGGCTGGACGCCCGGCCGCGCGCTCACCGTGCAGGGAGCCCGGCTGACCTGGCCGCGGCGGCTGCCGGGCGAGCCGGACAACGTACTCGCCGACGGACAGTCCGTGCGCCTCGGCGGACGCGGCGACGCGCTCGCCTTCCTGGTGGCGGGCACGGGCGGGGCCGGCGCAAGCGGCACGGGCTCGGTCTCGTACCGGGACGGCACCCGCTCCTCGTACGCACTGACCGCTCCCGACTGGCGCGCCGGCCCGCTCGCCACGAAGGCGGTGGCACTGCCGCACATCAACACACCCGGCGGTCAACTCACCGAGCAGGCACGGCTGTACGTGGTGACCGTGCCGCTGGTCCGGGGACTCCAGGTCGCCTCCGTGCAGCTGCCGCGCGCCGCCGGTCTGCATGTCTTCGCACTGGCCGTGCGGGCCTCGGGCGGGGGCTGGACCGGCAGTTGGGCGGCGGCGACCTCCGGTGTCCGGGCCGTGGGGCCGTGGAGTGACCGGACGGTACGGCTGGTGGTGCACACGTCGGTGGGCGGGCCGCGGGTACGGCTGCGGTTCGACAACACCTTCGCGGCGGCGCCGGTACGGATCGGTGCCGCGACGGTGGCCGTGCAGCAGGAGGGGGCTACGGCGCGGGGAGTGCCGGTGCCGCTGTCGTTCCGGGGCACGGCGGGGGTCGAGATCCCGGCCGGGGCTCAGGCGTTCAGCGATCCGCTCGGCTTCGTGGTGCCTTCGGACGCGAATCTGCTGGTCAGTTTCCATCTGCCCGGGCCGGTGGCGGCTGCGCCCGTGCACCAGCTGGCGGTGCAGCGGTCGTATGTGAGCACGGCGGGCGACCATACGGCGGAGGGCTCCGGGGCGGCGTACACCACGACCCTGACCAGGTGGCCGCTGCTGACGGGGGTGGATGTGGGCGGTGGGCCGGGGTCGGTGGTGCTGCTCGGGGACTCGATCACCGACGGGGACAAGTCCACGACGGGCGCGAACCGGCGGTGGCCCGACGTGCTGGCCGGACGGCTGCTGAGGCAGCATGTGGTCCCGCGCTACGGGGTGCTCAACCAGGGGATCTCCGGGAACCGTGTGGTCACCGACCGGTATCCCGGTGACGGGGTCTCCACGGACATGGCCGGGGTCAGCGCCCTGAACCGGTTCGACCGTGACGTCCTCGGCCAGACCTCGGTGCGCACGGCGGTCGTCTTCGAGGGCGTGAACGACCTGCGGGGGCAGACCACGGCGCAGCAGATCGTCGCGGGGCTGCAGGAGATCGCGGACCGGGGGCATGCGCGGGGCCTGCGGATGCTGGCGGCCACGATCCTGCCCTGCGGGGGCCAGGCGCGGTGCACGGCTGCCGTCGAAGCGGAGCGCTCCGCGGTGAACGCGTGGATCCGGGGCTCCGGGGTGTTCGATGCCGTGCTCGACTTCGACGTGGCGGTGCGGGATCCGCGGCGGCCCGCTCGGATGCTGTCTGCGTACGACAGTGGGGATCATCTGCATCCGGGGGATGCGGGGCTCGCCGCGATGGCCCGCTCGGTGGATCTGCGTGCGTTGGTGCCGTGAGCGCCTGGGGGCTGCGCCCCCAGACCCCGCTTCGGCCTGAACGGCCTCGTCCTCAAACGCCGGACGGGCTGAACATGCTGAGCCGGCCCTGCCCGCCTGCGACGCTCTACACCTCCAGGTCGACCACCACCGGTGCATGGTCCGATGCGCCCTTGCCCTTGCGTTCCTCGCGGTCCACGTAGGCGTCCGTGACCGCCTTGGCGAACGGGGCGTTGCCGTAGACCAGGTCGATGCGCATGCCGCGGTTCTTGGGGAAGCAGAGCTGGCGGTAGTCCCAGTAGGTGAACGGGTGCTCGTACTTGAGGGGGCGTGGGACCACGTCCGAGAGGCCGGCCTCGCGCAGGGACGCCAGGGCCGCGCGCTCGGCGGGGGTGACGTGGGTGAGGCCCTCGAAGGCGGCCACGTCGTAGACGTCGTCGTCCGTCGGGGCCACGTTGTAGTCGCCGAGCACGGCGAAGGGGCGGCTGCCGCCCGCGTCGCCGGCGACTGCGGCCTTGAGGGCCTCGAACCACTGGAGCTTGTAGGCGTAGTGGGGGTGGTCCACCTCGCGGCCGTTCGGCACGTAGACCGACCAGACGCGGACCGGGCCGCAGGTCGCCGAGATGGCGCGGGGTTCCGGGGCGCCGTCGTAGCCGGGGTCGCCGGGCAGGCCCTTGACCACTTCCTTGAGGCCGACGCGGGAGAGCACCGCCACGCCGTTCCACCGGCCGGTCGCGTTCACCGCTGCCTCGTAGCCGAGGTCGCGCAGTTGGTCGAACGGGAACTGCTCCTCGGCCAGCTTGGCCTCCTGGAGGCAGAGCACGTCCGTGCCGCTGCTCTCCAGCCAGGCCAGGAGCCTCGGCAGGCGGGCGGTGATCGAGTTCACGTTCCAGGTCGCAATGCGCATGCCTCACAACCTACCGGGCCGGTCTGACAACGCGGCCGGCCCGCCCGCCGGGCATCCCGTCCTCAGACCTCCGCCGAGTCCCCCGGAGTCAGCCGCAGGTGCTCCGAGCCGCCGAGCCCGCCGATCTGGCGGTCGTAGACGGGGCGGGCCAGGTCGGTGAGGAGGGCGTCGTGGATGTCGTAGGCGCGCTGCGGCTTGACCTCGCGGACGTAGTCGATGACCTCGGAGATCTTGCTCCAGGGCGCCTGCACCGGGAGCATCAGCGTCTCGACCGGGTGGTCGGGGACGGTGAGGGCGTCGCCGGGATGGAAGACCTTGCCGCCGTCGACGAGGTAGCCGACGTTCGTGATGCGCGGGATGTCCGGGTGGATGACGGCATGCAACTCGCCGTGGACCTGGATGTCGAAGCCCGCGGCGGTGAACGTGTCACCGTGGCCGACGGTGTGCACGCGGCCCGGGAAGGCGGCGGAGATCTGCTCCGCGACGGAGGCGAGGGTCCAGATCTCGGTGGCCGGGTCGGCCTCCATGGCCGCCCGCAGCCGGCCCTCGTCGAAGTGGTCGGGGTGCTCGTGCGTGACGAGGATCGCATCCGCGCCGATCGCGGCGTCCTGCTCGCTGAACCCGCCGGGGTCGAGGACGAGCGTGCGCCCGTCCTTCTCGAGACGGACGCAGGCGTGCGACTTCTTCGTGAGCTTCATGGCCACCATCCTGCCCCGTTCGCGGGAGGCTCGGGCGGCTGAGACTGGTGCTTTCGCTGCCCGGCTGACGATCAGTGGATGATCGCCAGGTGCTCACTCGGTGGGGGTCGTTTCCTCTCTTATGACCTGCTGGGCCACCTTGAACGCGCTGTTCGCCGCCGGCACGCCGCAGTAGACGGCCGCCTGCATCAGTACTTCCTTGATCTCGCTCGGCGTGAGGCCGTTGCGCAGGGCGGCGCGGGTGTGGAAGGCGAGTTCCTCCAGGTGGCCGCCCGCGACCAGGGTGGCCAGCGTCACGCAGCTGCGGGCACGCCGGTCGAGACCGGGACGGTCCCAGATCTCACCCCACGCATACCGGGTGATGAACTCCTGGAAGTCCCCGGAGAACTCGTCCGCCTGCGCCAGCGCGCGGTCGACGTGCGCGTCGCCGAGCACCTCGCGGCGCACCTTGAGGCCCGCGTCGTAGGGGTCGGGACGTCCGTTCACCGGTGGGGGTACGACGGCGGCCGGGGCTATCTCGGCGATCGGCGCGGGCTGATGGGGCTGCGGGGACGGTGCGATCACGGGCTTGACGGGGGCCGCCGGGATGGCGATCTGGCCCGTGGACGACTCGACGTAGCCGGGCTGCCAGGCGGTGGAGAAGTGCCGGACCAGCAGGTCGGTGACGGCGGCGGGCTGCTCGACCGGCACCAGGTGGGAGGCCCCGGGGACGACGGCCAGGCGCGCGTCGGGTATGCCGGCGACCAGGGTGCGGGCCTCAGCGGGGCCGGTGACCTTGTCCTCCGAGCCGACGAGGACGAGGGTGGGCACGCCGACGCGGCCGAGTTCGGGCCGTACGTCGAACGCGGCCAGGGCCTCGCAGGCGGCGATGTAGCAGCCGGGGTCGGTGGTGCGGACCATCTGCACGGCCCAGTCGGTGATCGCGGGTTGCGCGGCGGCGAACCCGCCGGTGAACCAGCGGTCGGGCGAGGTACGGGCTATCGGGTCGAGCCCGTTCGTGCGGACTATCACCCCGCGCTGCCGGAACTCGTCGGCCGTGCCGAAGCGGGGCGAGGCGGCGATCACCGCGAGCGAGGCGAGCCGCTCGGGGTGGCGCAGGGCCAGCTCGAGACCGATCGCACCGCCGAATGCACAGCCCGCGTAGCCGAAGCGCTGCACGCCGAGCGCGTCGAGCGTGGCCAGCAGCCGGGAGGCGAGTTCACCCACCGAGCCCACCGGGTGGGCGGGCGCGCCGCCGTGCCCCGGCAGGTCGAAGCGGAAGACGCGCCACTGCTTCGCCAGCTCGGGCACCTGGCGGTCCCACATGTGCCATGTGGTACCCAGTGAGGGACCCAAGATCAGGACCGGAGCGTCTTCTGGCCCGTCAAAGCGGTATTGCAGGGGGTTCGTCGGTGTCTCACTCACGCCCTGCACGCTCTCACATCTCACGTTTTCTCACGCGTGGGGGTCGCAACCCCATGCAAGCCGTCCCACACTGTGGCGGCTCCGCGAAGATCCTCCGCGCTCGGCTTCACGTACCACTTCTTGGTGGTCACCAATCGACGCGTAACCGCTCGGTTCATAGCGGCGATGCAGCAGCCGGGGTCGGTGGTGTTCAGTCGAGCAGGGTCATGTCCACGCTGGTCAGGGAGAGCGGGGTACCGGCCTTACCGCCCCGGACCCGCCCGGCCTGAACGGCCCATTTCATCCACGGTTATTTGGCGGTACGAACGTCCCTTCGTGGCGACGGTCAGCGATGCTGCGCCGACCACGAACCGGCATCGGATCTGCCCCTTCGCGTTCGGTGGGAGCTTCTTGAATCGGATCGGGCAGGATTACTCACTGTCCTACAGAGCGTGGAGACTCCAGGGTGCTCGGCGGCGGGCCGAGGATCTCGATGTGGTGGCGTGCGGCGGCATGGCCGAGGGCCGCCGGGTCGAACGGCCCCGGATCGGGGAGCCGGTGCTCGCGGGCCGGGGCCCCGACATCCGTGGCGAAATCCTCGAAGCCGGACGGCGTGGTGATCTGCAGGCAGCGCAGTGGTTCCTCGGAGCCGACGACGAACGTGTGGGGCAGGCCGACCGGCAGCAGTACGAAGTCCCCTGGGCGGGCTGTGAGTTCCTCGCCGTCACACAGAAAGCGGGCCGTGCCGGACAGGATGTAGAACATCTCGTCCTCTTCGAGGTGCCGGTGCAGCGGCGGGGCGAAGCCGACCGGGTTGAGGAACTCCGCCACGGTGAGCCGGCCCCGGGTCTGCGCTCCCGCGGCCTTGACGGTGACGAGGTTGCCCAGGAACCACAGAGCCTGCCCCTCGGCACTCCCCAGGATGTAGGGACGGTTGTCGGACGGCATGGCCGCCTCCCATTTGGAGAGACAACGTCTGGTTAATATGACGCTAGTATGTCGGGTTATGGGCGTCAAGAGCAGTCCGGCCGACCGTGGGCGGCGCCGATACGACTCGCCGCTGCGCGACCAACAGGCCCGGCAGACCCGCCAGGCGATCGTCGCGGCAGCGAACCGGCTCTTCGTCGTCCGCGGCTACGCGGCCGCTTCCCTCGCCGACATCGCCAGGGAGGCCGCCGTGGCGCGGCCGACCGTGTTCTCCGCGTTCGGCTCCAAGGCCGCGCTGCTTCGCGAAGTGGTGGACCAGGCACTGGCGGGCGACGACGAGCCGGTGCCGGTGGCCGAGCGCCCCTGGTTCCGGCCCGTGCGCCAAGCGCAGACCCCACAGGCGGTCCTGGACGCCTACGCCGAGGTCTGCCGCATCATCGGCGAGCGCGCCGCAGAGATCTTCGAGGTGGTGCGCCGGGCCGCGGATCAAGGCCCCGAGCTGGCTGAACTGTGGGGCACGATGCAGCGCAACCGACGCGCTGGAGCCACCATGGTGATCGACCGCGTCGAGGCACTTGGCGCCTTGCCGCACGGCCTCGACCACGAGCGGGCCGTGGACGTCGTGTGGATGTTCAACGATCCTTCCCACTACCGGTCCCTGGTCCGGGCATGCGGCTGGAGCGAGCGGGAGTACGCCGCCTGGATCGCCGACCAGATGCACCACGGCCTCGGCCTCGACGCCAGCGGGCCCGCCTCCGGCGACGCGGTACGGTGCGAAGACGACTCGTAGAGCCGTGACCTCACCCCAATCACCACAGCGCGGGACCGGCTGCGGCAGCACCCCCAAGGCGAACGTCCGCCCGAAAGAGCTGGACGGCATGATCCCGGCCCTTCCTGTTCTTCGCCGTGGCGATGATCGGCTCGTACGTGCTGGCCTTCCAGGTGTATCTCGCCCTGCCCCTCGCCGCGGCGAACGCCCTCGGGGCGAGCGGCTCGACGGTGACCAGTGGGCTCTTCGTGGTCTCGGCCGCGGTCACCGTCGCGGGGCAACTGCGCCTCACCCGCTGGGCGAAGGCGCGCCGGCGGCCCGAACAGGCGCTGGTGCGGGGACTGGCCGTCATGGGACCTGCGTTCCTGCCGCTCGCCGTCACCTCCCACGGCTCGTCTCTCGTGGTGCTCGCCTCTCTGGTCGTGGCGGTGGTCCTGCTCGCGGCGGGGTCCGCCGTGGTCTACCCGCTGGAGATGGCCACCGTCGTCGCCCTGTCCGGCACTCGCCTCGTCGCCACGCACTACGGCCTCTACAACACCGTCTCCGGCGCGGGCATCGCCCTGGGCAACCTCGTCAACGGCGCCCTGTGGGACTTCGCGCTGCGACACGATGCCCTCTGGCTGACCTGGGCGGCGCCGACCGCCACCGGACTGGCCTGCGCGGCCTCCGTCGCCGCGCTCGCCCGGCGCGGACACCTCACCGCCCCCCGGTCCGAGCTCGTGGCAACGTAGGTCCGAAAGGCCATCAGGTTGTCCCGCGGGCGCCTTTCTGAACGCGAGGAAGACCAGACCCGTATGAATCACGGGCACCACAAGCCCGCCCACCTGTCCCCCCGCCCAGGATGAGCCCGATGACCAGTTCCGAGCAGCAGCCCGCGCGACCACCGCTGCGGCGGTGGCGAGCCCTGCTGGTGCTCGGGCTGCTGCTCGTGGGGCTGCTGGGCATGCACGCCCTGGCACCCGGCGGCCTCACCCCGGGCGATGGCCACACCCGCCCCATGGCAGTCGCCGAGACCATGAACGGGGACGGTGACTGCATCGACGGGCAGTGCGGCGGCTGCCTCGCCCAGCACGCGGACACGGTCTGCGCGTCGGCCGCCGTGAGCGAAGGGCCGCGACTGCCTGCCCTCACGGCCGATCCGGCAGCCTTTCCCGCCGCGGCCGAGGCGGCGTACTCGTACGTGGCTGCGGCTCCGGACGGTGCCCGCGCACCTCCATCCCTTGCCGAACTCCAACTCCTGCGGATCTAGAGGCACTTCCGGCACCGCGCCACGAACCGGCGCGACGGCCTCGCACGCCCTGATCCCCACTTCCGCACAGCAGGAGTTCAAGCATGTCCACCACCCCTCACCACCTCACCCGCCGTGCCGCCCTCATCGTGGCCACCGCCACCGCCTCGCTCGTCCTCGCCGCCTGCGGCGGAGGCAGTGACAACAGCGGCAGCGCCAACGAGGGCCACAGCAACTCGTCGTCCGCGAGCGACACCGCCGGCGCCCACAACGCCCAGGACATCGCCTTCGCGCAGGGCATGATCCCGCACCACCAGCAGGCCGTGCAGATGGCCGGACTCGCCGCCGACCGTGCCTCCTCCGCACAGGTCAAGGCCCTCGCCTCGCGCATCGAGAAGGCGCAGGACCCGGAGATCAACACCATGACGGGCTGGCTGAAGTCCTGGGGCAAGGACGTCCCGTCCTCGGACGGTTCCATGAGCTCCATGCCCGGCATGGACGACTCCAGCGGCTCGGGCATGGCCAACATGCCTGGCATGATGGGCAGCGCGCACATGGCCGAGCTGAAGAAGATGTCCGGCAAGGAGTTCGACACCATGTTCCTGACCATGATGGTCGAGCACCACAAGGGCGCCGTGCAGATGGCCACCACGGAGAAGGGCAAGGGCAAGTACGGCCCCGCCACGGGAATGGCCGACGGCATCATCAGCACGCAGACCGCAGAGATCACCGAGATGAACAAGATGCTCGGCAAGAGCTGACACCTGCAGCCGGGGGCCGGTGGCCACACCGCCCCCGGCCCCCTTCACAGAACCGGGACCCTCAGCCGGAGGGGCGCAGACCGTCCACCGCGACCCGGACAAGCCTGCGTACCGCGTCCTCGGACCGCAGTCCGCCCGCCGCGGCGAGCGCGTGCAGGCAGTAGGCCGCCAACTCGTCGGTGGCCACGTCGTCCCGCACCTCACCCGCCTCCACTCCCTCGGCGAGCAGGTCACCGATGAAACGGAGCAGATGCTGCTCGGCATGGGCCACGTGGTCGCCGCGGTGCAGGGCCGCACCGATCTCCGCGTCGTGGCCGTGGCGCCGCTGCTGGATGAGGCCGTAGGCGTCGAGCACCGCCGTCAGCCGCTCGCCGAAGCTGCCGGGACGCTCGCGCAAGGCGACGAGCTCCTGCAGATGGCCCGCGATCTGCCGCTCGTGCCACGCCGTCATGATCGATTCGACGTCCGGGAAGTACTTGTACAGCGTCGCCCGCCCGATCCCGGTCCCCTCGGCGATCCGGGACATCGTCACCCCGCGCAGCCCGTGCTCGGCCACCAGGGCCGCGGTGACCTCGAGCACTGTCTCCCGCACCGCGCGGCGGTGCTCCTCGATCGTCTCGTTCCACAGCTTCGGCACACGTGCAGTGTACGAGGTGACCGCATTGGATACACCTTGGATTGACAGAGACACCGTGTATCGATAACCCTGACGACAGCCTACGGATCCGGACTCGCGTGAGGTCCGGCCGACCCCCGCGCAGGGAGGACGCCATGTCCGTCTCACCGCACCGTCCCGGTGCAGCCGGCCCACGCCGAGGCCGGCGCCATCCGCGGCCGGGTACTGGATGCGGGCTGCGGCACCGGCGAGCACACCCTCATGGCCGCGGGCCTCGGCCTCGACGCCACGGGCATCGACCTGGCCTCCCGCGCCCTGCGAACCGCCGAGGACAAGGCCCGGGTACG
Organism: Streptomyces sp. TLI_185; assembly: GCF_003814765.1. NCBI lineage: Bacteria > Bacillati > Actinomycetota > Actinomycetes > Kitasatosporales > Streptomycetaceae > Streptomyces > Streptomyces sp. TLI_185. The sequence goes on along the minus strand of NZ_RKRB01000001.1, from coordinate 8,190,873 downwards.
CGGACGGACCGCTCGATTCCTGCGGTACGACGCCCGTGAACTGGCCACCTTCAGCGAGCAGTTCGACACGGCCCTGGACTGCGGCCTCTTCCACGTCCTCGGCGGCGAGGTCCGCACCGCGTACGTCGCCGGCCTGCGGACCGTACTGCGGTCGGGTAGGCGCTGTTTCCTGCTCTGCATCAGCGACCGGGAGCGCGGCGACTGGGGCACGGTGCACCGGGCGAGCCGGAGCGATGTCGAGGCGGCGTTCTCCGACGGCTGGCGGATCGACTCCGTCGAGCCGTCCGCCATCCACCTCATCGGCGACCCCGGTCATGTCGAGGCATGGCTCGTCGCCCTGACCAGAACCTGACCGCCGACCCGCCACCCCCGAGGATTGCCATGCCGACGACAGAAGCCCGCATACACACCGCCCGTCCCAGCCGGTACCTGGTCCAGCTGGGCAAGCACTTCGCCAACAAGGGCCGCCACCTCGGCCACCGTCCGCGGCCTCACCACGGCGGTGATGTGACGGCATCGGCCGAGACCCACATGCCCCCCGGCATTCAGCCGGACCAGATCCACGTCGAGTATTCCGACGCCCATGGCGTGCTCCGCCTGCCCTGGGGCCGCTGCACGATGGACGCCGAAACGGACGCGCTTGTCCTGCGCGCCGAGGCCGACAACGAAGAGGGACTGCGGCAACTCCAGGAGCTCCTGGCCGCGCACATCGGCCGGTTCGGCAGGCGGGAAGATCTGCGGGTGGAGTGGCGTCGGCTGGAGACGACGCCTGCTGCCCGGCCGACGGAAGAGACCGCCACCGTGCGCTCGGCCCAGCACCCGATCCCGGCACGCCGCAGGCACCTCACCTGGGCGGGGATCGCAACCCTCGCGATCCTTGTCGTCGCCATCCATCTGGGCGCTGCCGATGCGCTGCTCTCCGCGCCGCGGTGGACGGGCTGGGCCGCCTGGGGTGTCCTTGCAGCGGTCGTCCTGAAGGTCACGGTCCTGTCGGTCTGGGGCCGTCGCGCGCACCGCCGTAGGCGCGGCAGGTCGGACAGCGGTTCAGCGGCCTGATGAACCGACGGGATGTATCGGCCTGCCTGGAGGAGGATCCATCGCAACCGCCTTGCGGTCCTGACGGCGCCCGGTTCACGTGAGCCGGGTCCCGTCAGCGCTACCTGACGTTCATCCCCGCTATATATCGTCACCCGATATCGGTGAGCGATAGAGGGGCGGGTGCACCATGGACCAGGCGTCGCAGGACGGCACGACGGCTGTGTTGGAGCGGCGGCTGGGTGTCTTCGACGCTGTCGTCATCGGGCTCGGATCCATGATCGGGGCGGGGATCTTCGCTGCCCTGGCACCGGCGGCGCGTGCGGCGGGCTCGGGGCTGCTGGTGGGGTTGGCGATCGCGTCTGCGGTGGCGTACTGCAACGCCACGTCCTCGGCGCGGCTGGCGGCCCGATATCCGCAGTCCGGGGGGACGTATGTGTACGGCCGCGAGCGGCTGGGCGAGTTCTGGGGATACCTCGCCGGCTGGGGATTCGTGGTGGGCAAGACCGCGTCGTGTGCGGCGATGGCACTGACCGTGGGTTCCTATGTGTTGCCGGAGCAGGCCCATGCCGTTGCGGTGGCCGCTGTCGTGGCCCTGACCGCGGTCAATTACGTGGGTGTGCAGAAGGCGGCGTGGCTGACGCGGGCGATCGTCGCCGTGGTCCTTGCGGTGCTCGCGGCGGTCGTGGTCGCGTGCCTGACCTCCGCCGACGCTGGGTCGGGACGGCTGGCCATCGGCTCGGACGCCTCCGTCAGCGGGGTGCTGCAGGCGGCCGGTCTGTTGTTCTTCGCCTTCGCCGGGTACGCACGGATCGCCACCCTGGGCGAGGAGGTACGCGATCCCGCGCGGACCATTCCGCGGGCGATTCCCCTTGCCCTGGGCATCACCCTCGTCGTGTACGCGGCGGTGGCGGTGTCCGTACTGACCATCCTGGGCCCCGGCGGACTGGCCGGTGAGAACGCACCGCTGGCCGAGGCAGTGCGGCAGGCCGGGGTTCCGGGACTGGTTCCAGTGGTGCGTGTGGGCGCGGCAGTGGCCGCACTCGGGTCACTTCTCGCCCTGATCCTCGGCGTCTCACGCACCGCGCTGGCCATGTCCCGGGACCGTCATCTGCCCCATGCCCTGTCCGCCGTGCATCCCCGTTTCAAGGTCCCGCACCGCGCCGAACTCCTGGTCGGCACCGTCGTGGCGATCCTCGCCGCCACCACTGACGTACGCGGCGCCATCGGCTTCTCCTCCTTCGGCGTGCTCGCCTACTACGCCGTGGCCAACGCCTCCGCCTGGACGCTGACCGAGGAGGAGAACCGACCGCCGCGCCTCGTCCCCGTCGTGGGACTGGCCGGCTGCCTTCTGCTCGCCTTCACCCTGCCCGCCTCGTCCGTGGCCTGGGGCGCGGCCGTCCTGCTCCTCGGGGCTGCTGCCTATGGGGTGCGCCGTGGCATCACCGCGCGCGGGGAGTCGTAGAACCGCGACTCGCCCACGCTGTTCGCCCCTGGTCAGGAAGCGTCGTCGCCCAGGACCTCGCGGGCCAGTTCGGCGAGTGCCCTACGGTCCTCGGCCAGGGCCTGCCTGCCGACTTCGGTGGCCGTGTAGATACGGCGGGTTCGACCGTCCACGAGGCGCTGTTCCGAGGTGAGGAGACCTTCGGCTTCCAGCCGATGCAAGGTCGGATACAGCGTGCCGGGGCTGATGTCGTAGCCGTGGTGGGCGAGTTCTTCGGTCATCCAGGCACCGTGGATCTCGCCTTGGGCCGCGTGATGCAGGATGTGCAGCCGCACCGCGCCGCGTTGGAACTCCCGCACTCCGGCCACCTCCACGCCCCGACAGGCGGTCACGACACCGATATCGGCAATCGATCCTACGGGGCAGCAGGGCAGTGGCAGACGGGAGTCCGGACCGCCCTCAGCCGACTGTGGCCCTCCGGGAGACGTGACGGGCGATGCGCGTGGCGGCGAACTCGGTGCCGGCCACGAACCGCATCATCGGGCCGAACATCGGGGCGGCGAGTGACCCGGTGAAGTACAGGCCGGGTACCGAGGACTCAAGGCTCGCCGACAGGTGCGGTGCCCTCGAACCGCGCACGCACGCCACGGCGCCGCGGACCGTGGGCGACAGGAACGGCACCGCGTCCAGGTCGAGCCGGTAGCCGGTCGCCGCCAACACGTGATCGACGGTCATGGCCTCCGGCCCACCGGGCCCGGACAGTTCCAGGCGCACCCCCGCCTGATCCGCTTCGGCCCGTGTGACATGGCAGGACGTTCGGACCGGCACGATGCCCTCGACACGGTCCCGCAGCCACCATCCGCCCGACGGCCCCAACGCCCGGCGGAACAAAAGCAGGCGTGCAGCCGCAGGCATCCGCCGTACTCCTCCCGGCGCCCTGCAGACCGCAGCCAGAATCCAGCCCGTACCGAGCGGCGAGGCAGGTTTGGTCACCCGCTGGGTCCAGGGGCGGGCCAGGTCGGGCCTCATCCCCCACAGCACGCGCGGCTCCCGGACCAGGACCTGCGCCTCGGCACCGGCCTCGTGCAGCAGGGCGGCACTCTCCAGGGCCGACTGGCCGCCCCCGATCACGGCGACACGTTGACCGGCGTAGGGCGACAGGTCGGTGTGGTGGCTGGTGTGGGACACCAGGGCACCGTTCCCCGGCCCTTCCGGGGCAAGTCGCCGCAGCTCCGCGGGGATGTGGGCGAGACCGTTGAGACCGGTGGCCACCACCACGGCTGCCGCCGCGATCTCCTGCCCGTCGTCCAGGCGGACGCTGAAGCCCGAGCCCGGCGAAGCACGGTCGACGCCGACCACCCGGGCCGGGTCCACTTCGCCGACGTACTGCTTCTGGAACCACAGCCCGTAGCGCACGAACACATCACAGGGAATCGGCGTCAGCTCGGTCAGCTCCGGCTCACCGTGCAGGCTGCGGAAGTCCGCCAGCCGCCCACCCGGCCCGGGCGCCGAGAGATCGGTGGCGTCCGGGGTCGATTTCAGGAACATCCCGGTGGCCATGGCATGACGCCAACTGCCCATCGCGTCACCGAAGATACGGACCGGCACCCCCTCGGCCCGCAGATGCGCGGCCACCGACAGCCCGTACGGACCCGCGCCCACGATGACGACCGGAAGACCTCCGCGCCCGGTGAACACCCGCTCGCGGGCAGGGCGTTGCCCCGGAAGCGACTGCGTCATCCATCCCCCCGCTGGTCCCGACGCCACCTTCCCCAAAGCAGCGCGAACTTCGGGATGGCACGTCGGCATACCGCCGCCGCGCCTGTCCCCCCTCCGCGACTCAGTGTGACGTACCGCCCGGTATCGGTCGACGATATCGCCGCACGTTGTCCAAAACGTGGTCGAACCGTAGACCACGGATTGCCCGCCGATCCTCCGAGACCCCAGCAGGCCCAGGGGCGGGCGTCACGCCCAAGATTCCATCAATGCCATTTGATGTATTATGGGCGCCATGGCGCCTTCCGGCCAAGCCGCCCCGCAGTTCGTGCACCTGGCCGCTCACCCGGTGCGCTGGCGCCTGCTGACCGCACTCGCCGACAGCGACTACCGGGTACGCGAACTCGTGACACTCGTCGGCGAGCCGCAGAACCTGGTCTCCTACCACCTACGACTGCTGCGCAACAGCGGGCTGGTCACCGCGACCCGCAGCAGCTACGACGGCCGGGACAGCTACTACCACCTGGATCTGGAGCGCTGCGCGCAAGCGCTCTCCGACACCGGCGCCGCCCTGCACCCGAGACTGCGCACGGGAACGGTGCCACCACCAGGGCTCGCCACCGAGCCTTCGCGCCGTCCCTCCGTGCTGTTTCTGTGCACCGGCAACAGCGCCCGCTCACCGATCGCCGAAGCCCTGCTGGGCCACCGTGCCGCCGGTTTCGTCGAGGTCATCAGCGCCGGCAGTCACCCGAAATCCCGTCTGCACCCCAACGCCGTACGTGTACTGCGCGACGACTTCGGCATCGACATCGCCGACCGGCGACCGCGACATCTGAACACGGTGATCAGGCACCGGTTCGACCACGTGATCAGCCTGTGCGACAAGGTCCGGGAGGTCTGCCCGGAGTTTCCGGAACGCCCGCGCCGAGTGCACTGGAGCGTCCCCGACCCGGCCACCGCCGGCGACACCGACCGGGCGGGCTACCCCGCCTTCCAGCGCACAGCGGCCGACATCGACACCCGCATCCGTTACCTGCTGCCCATCCTCGCCCAGACACAGGAGGCCCAGCCGTGACGACCACCGACCAACTCGCCAGTGTCCGCTACATCGTTGACGACGTCCAAGCCGCCATCGACTTCTACACGACCCACCTCGGCTTCACGCTGCGCACCAGCGCAGCACCCGCCTTCGCCGACGTCACGCGCGGGCCGCTGCGGCTGCTGCTCTCCGGCGCGGCCAGCTCCGGCGCCCGGGCCACCCCTGGCGACGCCGCCACCGCGGGCCGCAACCGCATCCATCTGATCGTCGACAACCTCGACAGCACCATCGACCAACTGCGCGCCGCCGGACTGACCTTCCGCAGCGACGTCGTCTCCGGCCCAGGTGGACGCCAGGTCCTCATCGCCGACCCTGCCGGCAACCTCATCGAACTGTTCCAGCCCGCCCGCGCCTAGGCCGCAATCAAACCGGTCCTGGCGAGCCCTCTCGCCTCGCCATCGAACGACATGACCGATGCCGAGGGCTGTGTGCTCGCCGCCCGCGGCGGGCTACCGCGTCAGCGTCGCCTGTATGTCGCCGACCCGCCCAGCCCTGCCTCGTGGCTCGTCTCGCTCCTGTCGGGCGTTCCTTCCGCGCAGCCGTCGTCCCGGACCTGGGCTTTGTGGAAGCCAAGCCGACGGCCATTGCGCTGCGGTGGTGCTGTCGCGGGGGTCAAGGGGGCCCCGACGGAGGTACCGGGTCCACAAGGTCGCCGGAACCATCGCGGCCGCGATGGAAGCCCAGCAGCACCGGCAGCGCGGACATCGCCCCGTCCCGTGCCGGGCCACGTACCAGACGTCGGTGAGACCTCGTCACACCTGCGGTGTCGAAGCCGCCGGGACCTGCGGAGGAACGTCGTCGCCGGGTGTCTCCGCGCCGACCGGTGCCCGCAGGCTGCCGTAACGCTCCATGCGCTGCCACCGCAGCCGTGAGCCCGCCACCGCGGTGAAGACGGACTGGATGACCACCAGGTACATCAACTGCCGGTAGACGAATTGCTGCAGCGGCAGGCTCCACAGCGGGCCCGGGCGTTCTCCGTCCAGGCGAAACGCGTACAGGCCCATCAGGAGTTGCAGGAGCAGGAAGGCGAGCCACAGGGCCGTGACCCGGAGCGGGTCGAGGAAGACCAGGCCGTAGAGGGCGAAGACGTCGACGACGGGCGCGAGCAGGGGCAGCAGGACCTGGAAGAGGAGGAGGTAGCCCAGACCCCGGCGGCCGAGTTTGCCCGCGGCGCCGCGCTGCGTGAGTGCGGCGCGGTGCTTCCACATCGCCTGCAGGGTGCCGTAGCACCAGCGGTATCGCTGCCGCCACAGGGCGCTCAGGGACGCGGGCGCCTCGGTCCAGGCCACCGCGCGCTCCTCGTACACCACGCGCCAGCCGGCCCGGCACAGCGCCATGGTGAGGTCGGTGTCCTCGGCGAGGGTGACGTCGCTGACGCCGCCGAGGGCGAGCAGCGCCCGGCGGCGGAAGGCGCCGACCGCGCCGGGCACGGTCGGCATGCACTCGGCGAGGTCGAACAGGCGGCGGTCGAGGTTGAAGCCGACCACGTACTCGATGTGCTGCCAACGGCCGAGGAGGCCACCGCGGTTGACGACCTTCGCGTTGCCGGAGACGGCGCCGACCCGGGGGTCGGCGAAGGGCTGCACGATGGTGCGGACAGCGTCGGGTTCGAAGACCGTGTCGCCGTCGACCATGACCACCAGGTCGCAGCCGGCAGCCGCGAGACCGGTGTTGAGTGCGGCCGGCTTGCCTGCGTTCCGCTGCCGGATCACCCGCACCCCGGGCAGGCGGAGGGATTCCACCAGGTCGGCGGTGCCGTCGGTGGAGCCGTCGTCCACCACGATGATCTCGACCGGATGGTCCGAGGCGACCAGGGACCGTACGGCCGCCTCGATGCCGGCGCTCTCGTTGTACGCGGGGACGATGACGCTGACCCGTTCGGTCACCGCGGGCCCCCAGGTCCTGCCCCGGCGCCTCTTCCGCTGCCGCCGGTGCCGGCGCGCCGCGAACAGCACGACCGCCGCGCGCAGCACGCTGACCGCTCCGGCCACGTACATCAGCACGCCCAGCAGCCACACGGTTTGGTCGCCGGCCCGCAACAGCCCGATAAGGGCCATTCCCTGCAGACGGTCGCTCAGCCCGGCGCGCTGGACGGGGCCGGCCATGCCGACCGCGGCACCGACCGTGGCGAACCGGAAGCCCTGTGCCTTGAGCCGGGGGATCAGCGTGCTCAGCGCGGCAACGGTCTGGGAGCGGTCGCCGCCGCCGTCGTGCATCAGCAGGATCTGCCCGGCGTGGCCGCGCGGTGTCGCGTTCGCCAGGACGCGATCCGTACCGGGGCGCTGCCAGTCCTGCGCGTCCTGGGTGGAGAGCACCGTGACGTACCCGTCCGCGTCGGCCTGTTTCAGGACGGACCAGTCGGCGTCGTCCAGCGCGTCGTTCCCGGAGGAGTAGGGCGGTCTGAGCAGTGCGGTGGTGACCCCGGTCGCGCCGGTCACGGCGAGCTGGGTCTCGCGCAGTTCGAGGGAACGCTGCCACGGGGCGAGGCGGGCCAGGTCGGGGTGGGTGAAGGTGTGGATGCCGATCTGGTGGCCGTCGGCGACGATCCGGCGGACCAGTTCGGGGTGGGCCACGACCTCGGTGCCCACGACGAAGAAGGTCGCCTGCACATGGTTGCGGCGCAGCACGTCGAGGATGCGCGGTGTCCAGACGGGGTCGGGGCCGTCGTCGAAGGTGAGGGCGATGGTACGGCCCTTCGGGCGGGCGGTGTGCGGGGACGTGGCGGCGTTCGCGATCACGGGGCCGCCCTGGGTCACCCGGCTGGGCACCGCCTGGTCACGGCCACGGGGGCCGGTCACGTCGTCCGAGGTGATCCGGAACATGTGGTGCGTGTAGCCCTGAAGCAGGAGAGCCGCCGCCAGGGTCACCACGAGCACGCACAGCAGCAGCCAGTGGGTACGGGGGGTGACCTGGCGGGTACGGCCGCGCGTGCGGGGCGGGGCGGCGCGGTGTCGGCGATCGGTCACGTCAGGGCCTTGGATCACTTCGCGGGTCTGTGGGACGAGGCGATGCCGTGCCCCTTGGTGGCGTGCGCGACGGTCGGGGCCGCGGTGGGACCGGCGGTGGCGTCGGCGGTCGGGGAGGTGGTGCCGGTCGGCGTCGCGGTGGGCTCGGACGTGGCCGAGGAGGCGGTCGACTGCCCGGCCGCGGCACGGGAGTTCCCGTCCGCCGCGCCGGAGGTCGCGTCCTTTGCCGCGGGGCCGGCACCGGACGGGGAGTCGGGGGCGGTCGCGCTGGGCGTGGTCGGGTGCGGGGTGTCCGGTGACGGGACGAACGGGGCGCTGATCGTGGGGCCGCCCAGCATCGTGCTGATCAGCAGGGCGACATAGCCGCCGGTGGGGATCAGCAGCAGCCGTGCGGTGCGTCGTACCCGGCGCTGGCGGCGGCCCGAGGCATCCACGAAGACGGGGCGCGCCGGATCGTTCTCCGGCGTGTCCCGGTCGGGCACGGGACGGCCGGACGGCTCCAGGTCCGGGGGCAGAACGGTGATGACGTCACCGTATGGAGAGTTCCACTCCGTCGTGGCGAGGGGGTCCTGCCCGGTTCCTGGATGCGGCATGCCGGTGATCCAGGGCTCCGGCTCCATGGCGGCGAAATCACCTGCCGGGGGCGTCCACCGGGCGAGGTGTGCGGGGTCCCAAGAGAACGTGGCCGTGTCGGTGGTGATGCCACCACCGGCCTCGTGACCGTAGGCATACGCGTCCCCGGCACCGCCGTACGGATCCTCGCCGTATGCTCCACCGCTCTTGTCCGTCCACTGCACGAGTCGTGCCCCCTGTCCTGGCTGACCGACACGGTCGTCCGCATGGAAAGAGCGCGGCGGGCCGAAACTGTTACACCTCCCACCTCAGGCAGTCACGCAATCCCCTTCGGATCACCACATTCACCTCTTCGGACAGCCGCCCTCACACCTCGGACCGCCACTTCACCACCGCGTCTCCGCGGTCCGCCGTGTGCGTGTAGAACGCCCTCAGTTCCTGGTGGGCCGCGGCGAACGCACACCACGTCTCGGGCTCCGCGGTCACACCCCCGTAGCGGGGCAGCAGGGCCTCCCGGGCGGCTTCCCACAGCGCGTCGAAGTCGGCCGTCGCCAGGAACCCCGCCACCCGACGGGCCTGGGCCGCCGTCAGCACCAGCAGCGGCGGCTTGTGCCGGTCGGCACGGAACACGGGCCGGCCGCCGAGGACCACCTGGGCCTGGGGCCGGTCCCCGGGACCGTGCGGAAGAGCGTCGGCGTAGAGGTGCTCCTGGTCCAGGCAACGCCTGTCCAGCACCTCCTCGCAGTTCACGCCGACCCGGTGCCGGAGGGTCTCCGGGCCGCTTGCGAACAGCCGTTCCAGCCAGGCCGGACTGTTGCGCAGCGCCGGGGCCGGCACCGCTCGCAGACAGAGGTACGCACTCATGCCAGGTGTAGCGCAACGGGGCGCCGAAGCATCACGCGGCCGGGCGGGCCGGTGGACAGATCGGGCGCTGACCTCGCCCGTCCCACCGTGCCCGGAGGAGCCCGCCCGAGCGGGGCGGCCGCGGCGCGGTGGGGGCCGTGACCCGCGTGCGACCCTCTGCGGCCGGTCCGACAGGCACACGGGGCAGCCGGAATCCTGTGCGCCGACCGGGACCCTTGCAGCCCCGACCTCTCCGTACCGCTCACGGGGGGAGACACGAACGGCACGGAGAGGGGCCCGGGGCGGGCTGCGGCGCCGGCGTCGGGGGACGGTCGCCTCCGCCCATGGCGGTACCGAGCCCGGCCTACTCCTCCAGCGCGCGGCCTTCGGGAAACGTCACCCGGCCCGGACAGTGCCGGTCGGGCCCCGATCCCGCACCGCACACCGAATCCAGTGGCCGGGCACAGGCGGCAGAGTGAAGGGCTCGTGGGACGTTGTGACACTTCTGTGAGAACACACGCTGGTCACCATGGGGCCGTCGACGCGACCGGAGCACGACGGACGGTGTGGACTCAGCTGTGATCGGCGCGAACGAGGGCAATCTTGGGCCAGGTACGGCAACCCCGGCGCGTACAGGCGTACGACGGGGAACTGGGCGCGGCGGTCGCGCGGGCCCAGGACGGCGACGAGGCCGCCTTCGCGGTCGCCTACCGGATCGTGCAGCCGCGCCTGCTCGGCTACCTCCATGGCATCGTCGGCGACGACGCGGAGGACGTGGCATCCGACGCCTGGCTGGAGATAGCCCGCGACATCAGACGTTTCAAGGGCGACGGGCCCGGCTTCCGCGGTTGGACCGCGACCATCGCCCGGCACCGGGCACTGGACCATCTGCGCCGCCGGCGCGTGCGTCCCCAGGCAGGCGGGACCGACCAGGATGTGCTGCACCTGGCCGGCCCGCACAACACCCACGAGCAGGCCCTGGAGTCCCTCTCCACCGAGTGGGCCCTGGAACTGGTCCGTGGCCTGCCGCGGGACCAGGCCGAGGCCGTGCTCCTGCGGGTCGTCGTCGGCCTGGACAGTCCCGCCGCCGCACGAGTCCTGGGCAAGCGCCCGGGAGCGGTGCGCTCGGCCGCCCACCGGGGCCTGAAACGCCTCGCCTCTCAGCTGGGCATCGGCGGCGAGGCGGAGACGGGTGTGACGGATGAGACTCCCCGCACGCTGGGGGAGTCGAAATGAACGACGGTTGTGCACTTATCGACGGAAAGTCATCAGATCCAGCACACCGAACCAAACGGTCGGACAAGAACGGAAAAGGGCATGGGTGAGCGGCTGAGCGGCGAGGGAGTACCGGGCCGTCAGCATGTGCAGTCCGGTGGTGTCCTGTCCGGCCGTACGGGCGTGCGTGACACGGACGCGCTGGAATCGGTCCTTGCCGCCGCGATACGCGCCGCCGATCTCGCGCCCGGGGCCGAGCAGCAGGCCGTGGCCGCCTTCCGGGCCGCCCACGCCGCGGGCGCGCACCCGGCGCGCACCCGGCGCCGGGACGACTGGCGACCGGCGGCGCAGCGGCGGGCCGGACGCCCTCTGAAGCTGACGTGCGGCGTGGCGTTCGCCTGTCTCGCCCTGGGTGGTGGGGCGGTCGCGGCCATCGGTTCCGCCGGCTCCTCCACCGACGGCGGCCCGGTCACCACGCACCCCTCGGCGGTCGCCCCGGACCGGCCGGGCGGCGCGGGCTCGTCGCCGTCCGCCGGCAGCGCACGGTCGGCGGACGGACCCGACCCTGCCCAGGACACCGAAGCCCACTGCCGCGCCTACGAGCAGGTCCAGGGCCACGGAAAGGCGCTCGACGCGACAGCCTGGCAGCAACTCGTCGCGGCCGCCGGGAGCGAGGACAAGGTCGACGCCTACTGCTCCGAGCAGCTGGCCGCCTCGACGGCAACACCGAGCAGGTCGACCGCGGGCAAGTCCAGCAAGGCTGCCGCGGACTCCGACGGCACCTCCGGCAACGGCACGTTCGGAAACGGCCAGGCGAACGCCGGCCAGGACAACGGCAAGGGCAGGTAGCCCCCGCTCGGGCAGGCAGGGGCCCGAGGAACACACCCGGTTCGCCTCCGCCCGGCACCTTGCCTCCTGGGCCGGGGGTGGCCCGGCGACGGTGGTTGTAGGGGTACCTGCCTCAGGTTGGGGTATTCAGACGCCGGCCTGGTCCAGGGCACTCTGCAGGGACTGCTTGTAGCCCGCGCTGGTGTATGTGGCGCCGGACACCGTGTCGATGTGCGCGCTCTGCACTTGCAGCGTCTCCTGGTTGAGCTTGGGGACGGCCGTCGAGTTGATGTCCTTGCTCCGCGCCGTCTCGTCGGGAGACTGCACGGCGGCCGCCCCGGTGATCCTGCTGCCCGTGAGGGTGATCCGCACCTGGACCGGACCGTACTTCGTCTGGGCCGTGGCCCCGGTCACGCTGCGGCTGGTGGGTGCGGCAGAGGTGGTCTTCGGCGCGGAGGGGGCACTGCTGGTTCTTGTGGGGGCGGCCGACCGCGACACGCTCGGGGAAGAAGCGGTGCGCTTCTTCTCGGGTGTCTTCGACGGCGAGGCCGATGCGGATGGGGAGTGCGAGGTCGCGGACGGGGAGGTGGACGCGGACGCCTGCGCTGTGATCGTCGGCGTGGGAGTGTCGGCCTTGGCCAGTGCCGGGTCCGTGGTCGGCTTGAGCGCGAGCAGCAGCACGATGCCGGAGACGGTGCCGGCGGTGGCCAGCAGCGCATGGCGGAACGGGTGCCTTTTCCTCATGGGAGTTCCAGCGCATCAGGAGTACGGGGCGTCACAGCAGCGCCTCAGAACTCGAAGGACTCGTGGTGGATGCGGCGGTGCGGAACGCCGGCCTCGCGGAGGGCGGCGTACGACTCCTCGGCAAGCCCGGGCGGCCCGCACAGGTACACATCGTGACGCGCGATGTCCGGCAGGATCCTGCGCAGCATCTTGGCGGTGATCGCGGGTCGTCGCCCGTCCGGGCTGTTGACCGCGTACAGCAGCTGGGCGTCGCGTTCGTCGGCGATCTCCTCCAGCTCGTCCCGCAGCGCCAGCTCCTCGGCCGTGCGTGCCCGGTAGAGCAGCGTCAGGTCTCCAGGTGCGCCAGGGAGCGTCTCGAACAGGGCTCGAAGCGGCGTGATGCCTGCCCCGCCCGCGAGCAGCAGTACCTTGCCTCGGCTGCGGCGGCCGGCGGTCATCGCCCCGTACGGGCCTTCCGCCCACACGCGCGTGCCGGGCCGCAGCCCGGCCAGCGCCGCGCTGTGTCCGCCGACGGCCTTGACCGTGATCCGCAGCAGGTCGGGGCGGGGCGGCGCGGACAGCGAGTACGGGTTGGCGCTCCACCGCAGCCCCTTGGTGAGAAACCGCCAGCGGAAGAACTGCCCCGCCTCGGCGCCCAACCGGTGCAGCCGCCGGCCCCGGATCAGCACGGAGACCACCCCCGGCGCCTCCTGCACCACCGACTCGACCCGCATGCGGTGCCGGAGGTTGAGCCGCACCGGGGTGAACACGCGGTACCACAGCAGGAGGGCGCCGACCGTGATGTACAGGGCGTACCAGGCCGTACGGGCTGCGGGGTGGCCGGCGAACTCGTTGCCCGTGGCGAGTTGGTGCCAGAAGGCGAGGTAGACCGCCGCGTACGTGAGCAGGTGCAGGTAGTACCAGAACTCGTAGCGCATACGGCGCCGTACGGCACCTGCGGACACGAAGCCGGCGAAGAACAGCAGCAGCGTGCCGACGGCCGCTTCGATCATCCTCGGGTAGTCGGTGACGACGGAGACCGTCTGCGCCACGACGCCCGTGTTCGCCTGCAGCGCGTATCCGTACAGGATCAGCACGACGTGGGCGAGGGTCAGGGTCAGCGCGTAGCGGCCGCTTCTCGCGTGCCAGCGCACCACGCGGTCGGACCCGACCCGACGCTCGAGGGCCGGGACGCGCGCCATCTGGGCGATCACCAGAGCGATCACATAGCCGGCCAGCAGTCCGGTGATCCGGCCGGCGTTGACCAGCCGGTCGGCGGTGGTCGCGGCGACGGCGGGGGTGTTGTGCCACCACAACCACAGCACGGCGGCCGCACCCGTCCAGCCGAGCACCAGCAGCGGTGCCGCGGGAGACCGCCGGGGCCGGATCCGGCGCATGGCCTGCCGTCTTCCTGCCCGGCTGTGCTGGATCGCCGTCACAAGGCTGTTCTTCCTTCGCCGACTTCGGTGCCCCGGCACCGTACACCGGTCGAGTGGCTGAAAACAGTCGGCGAAGACAGGGTGCACCCTCCAGGAAATCCGCCTCCGGGGAGGGCGCCTGTGGGCCCACTTCCCCTTAACCACCTCGTCCAGCGCACCACAGCGGCCGACTGTCACACCCTTCGGGGCACAGTGGCCGCCCGCCCGTTTCGGACACACCCGCTGCCTCACTCGTGGCTACACTCGCCGCCCATGCAACAGCTCGGCCGGAAGACAAACCAGCAGATAACGCACGCCCCTTCACCAGGTGCCGACACCTTCGACAACCCCGTGAAGAGCACGTGGAGTACCACCCCGCTCGCCGCTGTCCGCACCGTCAGGCCGACGTCTCCCGTCGGTTCACGCGGCCTCCGGCACCAGCTCGACACACCTGTCCGCACCACACTCGGAGCACTTGCAGGCGGCCTCAACTCCCGCCGCACAGCTGCCGATTCAGCTGTGATTAAGGTCACTCCGGGGAGCGTGGTGTGAGTCGCTCGGCACGACGCCGGCACGCCCGTTCCCGCGAGCCCCGCGGTCACTGGCGGCTGCTGGCCCTGACACTCTCCGTCGTCTTCGCCGCCCTGCTCTTCGAGGGCTGGACCATCCATGAGGTCGACGCCGCCAAGTCGCGCATCCCCTGCACGAGGCCCGCGCCCAAGGCCGTCGGCGAGAGCGGTCCGGTGCTGCGCCGTGTCAGCGGGGACGACGTCGTGTCCTCGGCCATGCCCGCACACACCGTCGCGCTCACCTTCGACGGTGGTCCCGATCCCGTCTGGACCCCGCGCCTCCTGGACCTGCTGCGCAAGCACCATGCGCACGCGACCTTCTTCCTGTTCGGCGCGCAGGCGGCCCGCCACCCGGAACTGGTACGCCGGATCCTCGCCGAGGGCCACGAGATCGGCTCGAACACCTACACCGGGGCCGACCTCGGTTCCTCCTCGCGCGTGCGCACCGCGATGGAGCTGACCCTCACCCAGAAGACCCTCGCCGGCACGGCGGGCATCCGCACCAGCCTGCTGCGGATGCCGCTGACCACCCAGGTGGACACGCTGTGCGGCGCCGAGTGGACGGCGGCCCGGCGCGCCTCCGCCGACGGGTATGTGCTGGTCTCCGCGAACCGTCCGGACCGCGACCCGGCGTACGGCATGGTCCGCCAGTTCAGCCAGACGGACCTGGCGTACCAGGAGACGAAGGCCCTGCTCGGCAACCGGCACGCCCGCCGGTTCACCACCGTGACGGACGCGCTCGGCATGCCCTCGGCCGACACCCGGGTGTCCACCGCCCAACGCTGGCAGGGTAGGGCGCTGATCTGGACCACGGCCGCCGGCCACGCGTTCACGAACGCCATGACCTGGGTGCTGCTCGCGCTGGGTGTACTGGGCGTGCTGCGGCTTGTGATGCTGACAGTGTTCGCCCGCGCCCACGTCCGGCGCCTGACCCGCCTACGCCCCGGCGCACCCTGGCTGCGGGAGGTCAACGCACCCGTGACGGTGCTCGTACCGGCGTACAACGAGGAGGCCGGCATCGAGTCCACCGTCCACTCCCTGCTCGCGTCCACGCACCCGTACCTCGAGGTCATCGTGATCGACGACGGCTCGACGGACCAGACTGCGGACCTCGCCACCTGGATCAACGACCCCCGGGTGCGGGTGATCCGACAGCCCAACTCGGGCAAGGCCGCGGCACTCAACACCGGCCTGGGGTACGCCTCGTACGACATCGTCGTGATGGTCGACGCCGACACGGTCTTCGAGCCCGACGCGATCCGCCGGCTCATCCAGCCCCTCGCACACCCCGCCGTCGGCGCCGTCAGCGGCAACACGAAGGTCGGCAACCGGCGCGGGCTGCTGGGCAGATGGCAGCACCTGGAGTACGTCTTCGGCTTCAACCTCGACCGGCGGATGTTCGAGGTGCTGGAGTGCATGCCGACGGTCCCCGGCGCCATCGGCGCCTTCCGCCGGGACGCGCTGCTGGGGGTCGGCGGAGTCAGCGAGGACACCCTCGCCGAGGACACCGACCTCACGATGGCGCTGTGGCGGGCCGGCTGGCGGGTGGTCTATGAGGAGTCGGCGGTCGCCTGGACCGAAGTGCCCACCTCACTGCGGCAGTTGTGGCGGCAGCGCTACCGCTGGTGCTACGGCACGCTCCAGGCGATGTGGAAGCACCGCGCAGCCCTCCTCGAAGTGGGCCCGTCCGGACGCTTCGCCCGCCGCGGACTGACGTATCTGACGCTCTTCCAGGTGGTCCTGCCCCTGATCGCCCCGGTCGTCGACCTCTTCGCGCTGTACGGAGTCCTCTTCCAGGACCATGTGCAGTCGCTGGGGGTGTGGTTCGCCTTCCTCGCCGTCCAACTGCTGTGCGCCGCTTACGCGTTGCGCCTGGACGGCGAGAGGCTGCGAACCCTGTGGTCGATGCCGTTCCAGCTCTTCGTCTACCGGCAGCTGATGTACCTGGTCGTCATCCAGTCCGTGTTCGCCCTCCTGGGCGGCACCCGGCTGAAGTGGCACCGCATGCAGCGTTCCGGTACGGCCGCCACGGAGCAGCTGAGACAGCCGGTCGCCGCACGGGAGTTGTCGTCGAGGTGATCAGGGGGTGGAACCCATGAACGACTGGAACGGAAACACGCAGGCGCCCCGAGTGATCACGGGACAGGTCATCGCACACACGGAACAGGTACAGACGGAACAGATACGGCCGTCCGAGGAACATGCCCCGAGCCCGTACGAGGTGCGGCCCGGCGGTGGTCACACCCACAGCACGCGACCGCCTTGGGTGCGCCCCAGCCGGCGGCGCCGTATCGCACGCCTGCTGGCACTCCTGCTCTGCGCGCTGCTCCTCGCCTGCGGCGGCACGTACGCCTGGGCCGACTTCGAGCTCGACCGGGCGGTCGACCTCGGCAAGGTAGCGGACCGTCCGCCGCAGGGGACCGGGACCACGTATCTCATCGTGGGCTCCGACAGCCGTGACGGCCTGTCCGAGCAGGCCAGGAAGGATCTGCACGCCGGCGGGGGCGGCGGCGGCCGCACCGACTCGATGATGCTCCTGCACACCGGTGCCCACGGCACCACGCTGGTGAGTCTGCCGCGCGACTCCTGGGTGACCCTCCCGCCGTACCTCGACCCGGAGACCGGCCGGCGGCACCGCCCGGCGAAGAACAAGCTGAACGCGGCCTACTCTCTGGGCGGCGCCGAACTGCTGGTGCGGACCATCGAGTTCAACACGGGCGTCCGCATCGACCACTACGCGGAGATCGGCTTCGGCGGCTTCGTCGGTGTCGTGGACGCCGTCGGCGGCGTCGACATGTGCGTCGACCGGAACATCAAGGACGAGAAGTCGGGCCTCGACCTGACGAAGGGCTGCCACACCCTGGACGGCGCCCAGGCGCTCGCGTTCGTCCGCCAGCGGCACCAGGAGGCCCAGGGCGACCTGGGGCGCAGCAGGAACCAGCAGAAGTTCCTCGCCGCGCTGGCTCACAAGGCGGCCACACCGGACACCGCACTCGACCCGTTCCGGGCCTACCCCCTGCTGGACTCGACGCTCAACACCCTGGTGGTGGACAAGGACATGCAACTGCGCACCCTCGTCTCGCTGTTCCAGGCGATGCGAAGCGTCTCCTCCGGCGGCGGCAGGCAGCTCAGCGTCCCCGTGACCGGCCCCGGAATCAGCACGTCCGAGGGCGACGCCGTGCAGTGGGACGCGGCGAAGGCGAAGAAGCTCTTCGGCGAACTGCGGGACGACCGGCTGACGCAGTGACACCTACGGCCCCTCGTCCGATGAGTTATGTGTGGGGCTGGTGTTACTCACGATGTATTTGATGCAGATGATGCAGGTGATGTGACGACCTTCACCACGATGCAGCAGAAAGTGATGAATTCCTTACGCAATCGGCGCGTAAGGGACTGCAAGCAGGCCAACGCGACCTTGGAGGTTCTCGAGTGCGACCGTTCACCCTCAACTACGCCTTCCCCAGCGGGCTGACGACCGTGGTGACGCCGTACCACTTCGACGCCTCGCGTCAGTTGAACGTGCTGCCCGACGGCCGCCCGGCCGTCACCGACCGGGCACTCCTCCTCGCGGCCGGCACGACGACGTCGACCGCGGGTTCCCAGACGCACTTCGACGACTGAAGATCCGTGACCGCATGACCGTACTGATCCTCACGTCCGAGGAGGACGTCACCGCGGACATGGTGGTGGCCAGGCTGCACGAGACGGGGACCCCCGTACTGCGTCTGGACCCCGCCGACCTGCCCGGCAAGGCCGTACTGTCCGCCGAGTACGCGCACGGCGACTTCACCGGCCACCTCTCGGTGAACGGGCACGTACTGAGCATGAGCGGCCTGCGCTCCATATGGGTGCGCAGGCCCGGCGAACCGGCGGCGCACGCGGCGCACCCCTCGCAGTGGCTGACCGCCGAGACCCGTCAGGCCCTGTTCGGCATGCTGCACTCCGCTCCCGCTCGGTGGATGAACCACCCGGGCAACGCGGACCGGGCCCGCCTGAAGCCATGGCAGTTGAGGGTCGCCCACCTCAGCGGCTTCGCCGTGCCGCCGACCGTGTTCACGACATCACCGCGCCTGGCGCGGGAGTTCGCCGAGGACCACCGGGACGTGGTGGTGAAGTCCGCCTCGGGGCCGCCGCCCGGTGAACCCGGCGTGGCCCTGCCCACGACGCTCATCGGCCCCGACGCGGACTTCTCCGCCGTCGCGGCCGGTCCGGCGCTGCTGCAGCGGTACGTGCCCAAGCGTGCCGACATCCGGCTGACCTGCGTGGGCGCACGGTTGTTCGCCGCGCGGAAGACGGCCGATCCGGGCCAGGTCGACGGGCGCTACGGCGACACAGAGCACGCCTGGGAGCCGGTCACCGTGCCCGAACGCATCGCGGGCACGGTGCGCGAGTACGTCCGCCTCGCCGGCCTGGCGTACGCCGCCTTCGACTTCGCCGAGGACGAGGACGGCGTGTGGTGGTTCCTGGAGTGCAACCAGGGCGGCCAGTTCGGCTTCGTCGAACTGGAGACCGCACAGCCGATCTCCGCGGCGGTCGCCCAGTGGCTGGCACACCGCACGGCGGACCGCCGGATCCTCAAGAACGCTGATTGAACACCGCGATCAGCCGGCATCTACGGGAAGAGCAGGAGCTTGCCACTGGCCACGCTGGTACGCGTCGCCGGGTCGAGATGGCGGGTGGAGGAGACCTTCCGGGCCGGAAAGGGCCTCGTCGGATGGGCCGAGCACCAGGTTCGCCGTTTCACCTCGTGGTCCCGCTCAGCTGCAACGAGATCCACGGTGGTTCACGGCGTTCGTAGTCAGGCCCGTGCGCGACGCGGCCCACCGGCTCGGCTGGTCCGTATGGCAACGCCGGCATCAGGCCCGAGGCCGGCGCGGTGGGCGTCCATCACGCGCGCCCGCCTCCTCTGCCTCGTCTCCGTTGGGCGACACCCACGCGTGGATGAAAGGAGCGGCTTCCGTTACCTGCGCCGGGTGGGGGTCTCGGAGGGTTCCGGGCCGGAGGCGTTCACCGAGGTGCGGCCGGGTTTGTGGACGTGGCGGGGTACGACGTCCTGGGGGAAGGTCAGCTGCTGGTTCATCCACTTCAGGGTGGCCGGCATCTCGCGTACCCAGGTGGGGAAGTTGTGGCTGCCGTTCTCGGGCAGGATCGACGCCACGCGCATGGGTGCCTTGACGGCCTTGATGAACGCCAGGGTCTGCGGGTAGCCCTTCTCGCCGTGTTTGCTGTCCGCGACCAGGACGGAGACCTGCGGCACGGGCAGGTGCTTGAGCCGCCACATCAGGTCGTGCCCGTTGATCCGGTTGACCCGGCCCAGCCCGCTGCCGAAGAGGTTGCCGGTCGTAGGGTCGTCCTTGACCTTGTAGTCGGGTGAGAGGGCGCCCGCCGTCGTGTACACGTGCGGGTTGCGCATGGTCAGCTGCAGGGCGCAGCTGCCGCCGGAGGAGTAGCCCATCACTCCCCAGGCGCTGGCGTCGTGGCCCACCCGGTAGCTGGCCTTCAGGGCGTCGGGCAGGTCCTTGGCCAGGAAGGTCTCGGTCTGCGGTCCGCCCGGCACGTTCACGCACTCGGTGTCGCGCGGCGGAGCGATGGTGGGCCGGATCATCACCATGATGGTCGGCTGCATCTGGCCGCTCTTTTGCAGCTGTCCGGCGGTCTGGGACACCCGCAGGTACTGCGCGAGGTTGAAGATGCTGCCCGGGTAGCCGCTGAGCGCGACGATCACCGGGAAGCGCTGGCGGTGGTAGGCCTTTTGGAAGTACTGCGGCGGCAGATACACGAACGCCGGGTCGACCACGCCGGTGCGCCGGCCGATCACCTTCACGGACTCCACCCGCCCGTTGACCGCCGCCGGGCCGGTGGGCAGACCACTGACCCGGCTCAACTGCTCATCGCCGGCGGGCTGTATCAGGGCGCCCTTGACGGAGACACCCGTCATGCCCCCGCCGTCGTTGGTGCCGCCCGCCTGCGTGACGCCGACGGGAGCGGTGTCGACGCTGCCGAACAACTCCCCCCACGAGCCGAAGAACTGATACGAGGAGTTCAGCCAGCACGCGAACGCCGCGATGATCGTCACCTGGGTCACCCCGACGGCCGCCAGCCGTCCCAGCACCTGCCCCACACTCTGCCGGGCCAGCCGTGGCCACAGCCAGACCAACAGCGCCACACAAACAGCGGCCACCACCGCCATCACGTACACAGTCGTCTCGCTGGTCAAACCCATGCCACTCAGTCCCCGGTTTCCTTGCCCGTGGTCATTCCATCACCCAGAAGGAGGGCTGCGGACCCTTCCGCGTTCCCCAAGAAACGCTAATGGGACAAAGCCCCGGGCCCTTCCTTGTTTCCACGGAAGGGCCCGTCATACGACCTCAGCAGCCGTCAGCCGTTCGGAGGGACCTGCGGTATGTGACGCAATCCTCATACGCCGGGAGCAGGCCCTGTGCCTCTGCCTCGGCGAGTGTCGGTGCCTGCTCGTCCTTGGGGGAGAGCAGCGGTTCGATGCCGGCGGGCCATTCGATGGCGAGGTCCGGGTCGAGCGGGTGGATGCCGTGCTCGCGTTCGGGGGCGTAGCCCTCGGAGCAGAGGTAGACCACCGTCGCGTCGTCGGTCAGGGCGAAGAAGGCGTGACCGAGGCCCTCCGACAGATAGACGGCGTGATGGCTCTCGTCGTCGAGCCGGACGGCCTCCCACTGCTTGTAGGTCGGGGAGCCGACGCGGATGTCGACGATGACGTCGATGACCGCGCCGCGCACGCACTTGACGTACTTGGCCTGGCTCGGCGGAACATCCGCGAAGTGAATACCCCGCAGCGTGCCCCGCTTGGAGACGGAACAGTTGGCCTGCGCGAGGGTGAGGTCCTGGCCCGTGGCATCGCGGAACTCGGCGCCGCGGAACCACTCGTGGAAGCTGCCGCGGTCGTCGGGGAAGACCTTGGGCTCCAGCACCCAAGCACCCTCAATTCCCAGTGGTCGCACGTATTGATCCTTGCCTCGCGTGGTTCGGTTACTTCTTCAGGGCTCGACGGAGCTTGCCCGCGGCGCGGCGCAGCAGCGTCGGCTCCGCGGGGCGGGCGGCGGGCTTGCGCCGCGCGGGGTCCTTGGCTGCCAGGTCGGCGGCAGCGGCCGCGAGCGGCTTGACCACGGCACCACCACTCGCGGAGACATCGAGCGCCAGCGGGAGTGCCACCGGCTTGCCGCCTCCGGTCGAGGGCACGGTCAGCTCCAGCCGCCACTGGCCGTCCGCCAGCTCACCGAGCGGAAGGCCGGCGCTCAGCTCGGCCTTGTCTGCGCCGCGGGCGGTCAGCGTGGCCGTGAGGTCGACCGAACGGCCCGCCGAGGCGCTCGTCAGCTTCAGGGCTGCCTCGCTCTCGCCCTGGACGTGGAAGGGCAGGGCAACAGCGATGCGGCCGGGGTCCGTTGTCACCGTGACGTCGGCGGCGGTGAGACCGGCGAACTCGTAGGAGATCCGGTTGGTCTTCTGGCCCACGTCGAGCGAGAGGTTGCCGTGCGGATCGGTCCAGTACGGCAACACCAGCCGCGCCGGGGAGCCGACAACGGCAGCACGCCGCCCGCGCCCGGCCTCCTCGCCGCGCACGGAACCCAGGCGGGTCTCCTTGGTCCAGCCGCAGGAACTGATGCGGATGAGGACATCCCAGATCCCCGCATCCAGTCCCGCACCGTTCGCCGCCGACAGCGGGTCGACCTCGGCGGTGGCCCGCAGCACCTGCCGGAAATAACCCTCCCGGCCCGCCACCGCGACCTTCTCCCGGGTCAGCTCGACGGGCTGGAAGAACTCCGCCGCCGTCGCGCGCTCCCGCACCACCAGGTCCACCTTGGACTTGCCCAACGGGGCGGACGTGTCCGCGCCCAGCAGCGCGATGGCGTCCAGGCTGGTCTTCGGCAACGGCGGAACGAGCAGATCCTTGTCACCCTCGGCCCGGAAAGCGATCGGCTCACCACCCGACCTGTACTCGGCGGTGAAACCGATCGACAGCCCACCGTCCTGCCAGCCCAGGCTCTCCAGTGCGCCGGAGGGCTTGATCCCGGACTCCCACCGGGCGAACTCCTCGACGTCGGCGAGCCGGTTCGCCGCGATCAGACCCGCGACGATCTGCTGCGTGGGCTGCATGCCCGCGGCGACACCGGGCCCGAAGCGCTCGACGACCACCTTGTGGATCTCGTCGAACAGCTCCTGACGGTAGTCCTCCGGCAGCTTCAGCAGCCGCTGACCACGCATCCGCTCGACCATCTCGTTGCGCAGCCAGCGGCGAAAAAGCCGGTCCCGCAGCGGACCCGGCTCGGTCAGCTCCTCGACGACATCCAGGGCCTCACGCAGGTTCTTGAAATAGCCGACCGGGTCGAAACGCTGGAAGCCCGCGTTGGAGGCATCCTCCCGCTTGACGTGGTAATAGCACAGATAGTCACTGAGCACGGCGACGTTCTCGGCCCGCAGATAGGCCTCGGTGACAAAGACGTGGTCCTCCAGACGGCGGCGCCCCTCCATGTAGCGGAGGTTGTGCTTGTCCAGGAAGGCCTTGCGGAACATCTTGTGCGGGGTGAGGCTGTCGATCAGCGGGGCATTCTCGACGTTCGCGTGCGGCCGGTTCTTGCGGAACAGCTCCAGCGGGACCGGACGCCCCTTACCGGCCATCTTGCCGACGATCACATCGGCGCCGTTCTCCACACCGTAGTCGTACATCCGTTCCAGAGCCTCGTCGCCCAGCCAGTCATCGTTGTCCACGAACTGGATGAACTCACCCCGGGCAGCCTCGATACCCACGTTGCGCGGCTTGCCCGACCACCCCGACCCCTCCTGGTGAATGACGTGCATATGCGGATACTCCGCAGCCAGCCGGTCCAGGCGCCCGGGCGTCTCATCCGTGGAACCGTCATTGACGAAGATCGCTTCATACTCGTCGTCCGGCAGACTCTGACGCAGAAGAGAGGCGATGCAGTCCTCGATGTACTTGCCCGGGTTGTAGACCGGGATGACCACACTCACCTTGATCGGCATGCGCCTTCTTCCGCCTCGGTTGCCGGGAGCCACGGCGCCACCTCCCGGCGAGCGACGCCGCTCGGTAAGCGCTCGGCGAAGATTAGAGACAGCAGGTAAGCCGCGGTTATGAGAAAGGATAGCGCTTGGTGTAAATCGACCAAAAAAGCACTCGGAATGTGCTCTGGGACTGTGCCGGACCACACGGTACGTCGTTTAACAGGACCCCCAACTAGAATCCCGCCTCATGAAGGCTCTCGTTCTCTCTGGTGGCTCGGGCACACGTCTCCGCCCCATTACCCACACATCGGCCAAGCAGCTGGTGCCCGTCGCCAACAAGCCCGTGCTGTTCTACGGGCTGGAGGCCATCGCCGACGCCGGCATCACGGATGTCGGGATCATCGTCGGCGACACCGCCGAAGAGATCCGCGAAGCCGTGGGTGACGGCTCGAAGCTCGGCATCAACGTCACCTACATCCCCCAGGACAAGCCGCTCGGCCTCGCCCACGCGGTACTCATCGCCCGCGACTTCCTCGGCGACGACGACTTCGTCATGTACCTCGGCGACAACTTCATCGTCGGCGGCATCACCGGCCTGGTCGACGAGTTCCGCACCGAACACCCCGACGCCCAGATCCTGCTCACCCGGGTGCCCAACCCGACCTCGTTCGGTGTCGCCGAACTCGACGCGAGCGGCCGCGTCAAGGGCCTGGAGGAGAAGCCCAAACAGCCCAAGAGCGACCTCGCCCTGGTCGGCGTGTACCTCTTCACCCCCGCCATCCACGAGGCCGTCCGCAGCATCGAGCCCTCCTGGCGCGGCGAACTGGAGATCACCCACGCCATCCAGTGGCTGATCGACCAGCGCAAGGACGTCCGCTCGACGACCATCTCCGGCTACTGGAAAGACACCGGGAACGTCGCCGACATGCTCGAGGTCAACCGCTCCGTCCTGGAATCCCTCGAGCCGGGCATCGAGGGCACCGTCGACGCCTCCAGCGAGATCATCGGCCGCGTGCGCATCGACGCCGGCGCCCAGGTCCGCGGCTCACGCATCGTCGGCCCCGCCGTCATCGGCCCCGGCTCCGTGATCAGCGACTCCTACATCGGCCCCTTCACCTCCATCTCCGAGGACTGCCGCATCGACGACAGCGAGGTCGAGTACTCCATCGTCCTGCGCGAGTCCTCCATCACCGGCGTGCGGCGCATCGAGGCCTCCCTCATCGGCCGCAACGTCCAGGTCACCCCCGCGCCCCGCAACCCCGCAGCCCACCGATTCGTCCTCGGCGACCACAGCAAGGTACAGATCTCCTCATGACCACGAGAATCCTGGTGACCGGCGGAGCCGGCTTCATCGGCTCCCACTACGTCCGTACCCTGCTCGGCCCCCAGGGCCCCGGCGACGTGGCGATCACCGTCCTGGACAAGCTCACCTACGCCGGCAACCTTGCCAACCTCGACGAGGTACAGGGCCACCCCGGCTTCGCCTTCGTCCAGGGCGACATCTGCGACCCCGACCTGGTCGGCAAGCTGATGGCCGAACACGACCAGGTGGTCCACTTCGCCGCCGAGTCCCACGTCGACCGCTCCATCGACGGCGGCGCCGAGTTCGTCCGCACCAACGTGGTCGGCACCCACACCCTCATCGACGCCGCCCACCGGACCGGCATCAAGACCTTCGTGCACATCTCCACCGACGAGGTCTACGGCTCCATCGACGAAGGCTCCTGGCCCGAGACCCACCCGCTGCAGCCCAACTCGCCCTACTCCTCGGCGAAGGCGTCCAGCGACCTGATCGCGCTGTCCTACCACCGCACCCACGGCCTCGACGTGCGCGTGACCCGCTGCTCCAACAACTACGGGCACCACCACTTCCCCGAGAAGGTCATCCCGCTGTTCGTGACCAACCTTCTCGACGGCAAGAAGGTCCCGCTCTACGGCGACGGCGGCAACATCCGCGACTGGCTGCACATCGACGACCACGTCCAGGGCATCGAGCTCGTGCGCACCAAGGGCCGCCCCGGCGAGGTCTACAACATCGGCGGCGGCACCGAACTGTCCAACAAGGAACTCACCGGCCTCCTGCTGAAGGCCTGCGGCGCCGACTGGGACACCAGCGTCGAGTACGTGGAAGACCGCAAGGGCCACGACCGCCGCTACTCCGTCGACTGCACCAAGATCCGCGAAGAACTCGGCTACCAGCCCCAAAAGAGCTTCGAGCAAGGCCTCGCCGAGACCGTGCAGTGGTACCGCGACAACCGCGCCTGGTGGGAGCCCCTCAAGGAGCGGGCCGCGCTGTGACCGACAACCGCACCTGGCTGATCACGGGCGCGGGCGGCATGCTGGGCCAGGACGTCCTGGCCCAGCTGGACCGGGCGGGGAAGCGGTATGTCGCCCTCGACCGCAAGGCGCTGGACCTCACCGACGCCGACGCCGTCACCGCCGCGGTCACCGAGCACCGGCCCGCCGTCGTCGTCAACTGCGCCGCCTGGACCGCCGTCGACGACGCCGAGACCCGTGAGAACGAGGCCCTGCGCATCAACGGCGACGGTCCCCGGAACCTGGCCGCGGCCTGCGCCCGCACCGGGGCCGTGCTGCTGCACGTCTCCACGGACTACGTCTTCGCCGGCGACGCAGACAAGCCGTACGCCGAGGACGCCCCCACCGCCCCCCGCAGCGCCTATGGCCGCACGAAGCTGGCCGGAGAGAAGGCGGTCCTCGGAATCGAGCGCGGGTACGTCGTCCGCACCGCCTGGCTCTACGGCGCCGGCGGCCCCAACTTCGTCCGTACGATGATCAAGCTGGAGGGCGTCAAGGACACCCTCGACGTCGTCGACGACCAGCGCGGCCAGCCCACCTGGACCCTCGACCTCGCCGACCGGCTGGTCCGCCTCGGACACGCCGCACTGACGGGCACCGCCCCCGCCGGGATCTACCACGCCACCAGCGGCGGCGAAACCACCTGGCACGGCCTCACCCAGGAGATCTTCCGCCTCCTCGGCGCCGACCCCGACCGGGTCCGCCCCACCACCAGCGCCGCCTACGTCCGCCCGGCCCCCCGGCCGGCGTACAGCGTCCTCGGCCACGACCGATGGGCGGCCGCCGGGATCGAGCCGATCCGCGACTGGCGCCAGGCCCTGCACGAAGCATTCCCGGCACTGCTGGCAGCCGAACGACCGTAAACCGACATACAACTCCCTTTGAAACGGGCAGGGTTGGCCGAATCCTTCGCTGGTTTCGGACAACCCCGCTCGTCTACGACAGGGGTCGGCGCGCGGGCGTCGAGGAGCGCCTGCGGCGACGGACGACGAGCACCACACCGCCCAGCAGAGCGGCGCTGCCAGCCGCGGTGGCGATGAGGGGCGTGCGGTCTCTGCCCGCGGCGGCCAGGGTGCCGCTGGACGGTGCCGCATGAGTCGGGGTGGCCGACGTACCGAAGGTGAAGGTGACCTTGTCGTTGGAGGCGTCCGGGTCGTGGAGGGCGAGGCCTGCCGGGCCGGGACGCACGGTCGCCGTGCCCTTGGCCCCGTCGTACCCCTTGGCCGTCTTCACCCACAGCTCGAAGAACTGGCTCTTTCCGGCGGCGACGCCGAACGGCACCGGGCACACGTAGTGCCGGTGGCCCGCTTCGAAAGGTGCCGTGCCGGTGTTGCCGACCCGGAGCAGGCATTGGCCGTACGGGGAGTCCTCGCCCTCCTCGAAGGCGTTGCCCGTCGCCACCGTGCCCTTGGGCAGGACGACGTCGACCAGGGCGACGGCCTTTCTGACGGTGTTGTACACGGAGGCGGGTCCGTGGTTGACGGCGTTGAGATCGAGGGTCCATTCACCCGGGCGGCGGCCGGGCTTGGCGGTGGCGGTGGCGGCGAGATCCGCGGAGTTGTCGGCCGAGACGGTGAACCGGCCGTTGACGCCGGTCTCGAAACCGTTTCCCGGTCCGGAAGCCGGGACCAGGGTGATTGCCGGTCCGGTACCCCGCTCACTGCCGCCGCCGGGTTGCACGTCCGGCCTGATGAGTGTGACCGAGTAGTCGGTCACGGCGGACAGGACACGCTTGCCGACGGTGGCGGTCAGGGGGCTGCTCAGCTCCACGGTGGCACCGGCGGGGACGGAGGCCTTGAAGATGCAGGTGACGGATGCGTGGCCGCCCGGTTCGACGGCATCGTCCCCTCCGCCGTAGGTGCAGTTGGAGAACTTCCGGTCGAAGGCCAAACCGCCCTCCGATTCCCACTGCAGCATGACGCGCCGGTCGGTGGCCAGGTCCCCGGTGTTGCGGAGCTGGAGCGGTAAGGCGATCCGGGACCCGGTCCTGGCGTGGGACACATCTGCGATCCTGCCGACGACCAGCTTCGGAATGCCGACGACCACCTTCGTCTTCACGGTGGCGCCGGTGGCATGGTGGGGGGTCAGGGTGTATTTGATCGTGCCGCTCTCGCCGAGCTCGGCGCCCGCGTCCGCACGCACGCCGAAAAGGACCGAACGGCTCTGTGTGGAACCTGTGTTGACGCAGGTGATGATCCGCCCGTCGGCCTTGCACCTCGGGTCGTCGACCACAATGCTCGCGATACCGGTCAGGTCACGCATGTCGATGACAAGCGTGTCGTTCGTGGGGGCCGGGACCTGCGCCCCTGCGTCCGAGAACATCCAGTTCACACCGGTCGACCGCGGCGCCGACCCCACGTTGAGCTGCTTTTCCGCCTCGATCGTGGCGTACGCCTGCGTCGGCAGGGGCGACGGTGTCGCAGACGGACCGCCGGCCACGGCGGCTGCGCCGGGCGCCAGAGCGAGGACCACGGCGGCCGACCCAGCCCCGAACACGCTGCACTTGGCTTTCATGCACATGTGATGCGCGAGATGCCCCGAAGGTTGTCGTCCGCGTTAACGAAGAATTTCACTGATTCTCACGAAGTAAGAGATTTCTCATCAATGGAACCTGGCCTCCGGCCGCTCCCTCATGCAGGGCAGTGAAGGAGGTCGAAATGGGCGACAGCCCCATGAAGACGAGCAACGCGCTCACACGGCGGTTCGCGCCGAGACTCGATCCACCGCCTCAGCAGCGGCCGTGGCGTGTCGAGTTGGGAAAGGCACTGCCGGCACTGACGTTGTTCGTCTCCGTGCGGCTGGCCGGGGTGATCATGGCGACCTTGTGGTCGATGCACCTCGGCAGGCACCCGCGAACCGTGGGCGGCCTGGCATGGGACGGCCACTGGTACTGGCACATATCCCAGTACGGCTACGGCCTGATCGTCCACTCCGAGGGGGGCCACGCCGTCTGGAACGACCTGGCGTTCTTCCCCCTCTTCCCCGGCCTGATCCGCGCAGTGGACACGGTGCTGCCGATCGGCCCGGTCAACGTGGCTCTGCTCATCGCATGGAGTGCCGCCCTGGTGGCGGCCTGGGGCGTGTACGCGGTCGGCGAGCTGCTGCACGGACGACGCGTCGGGCTCCTCCTCGTGGCGCTGTGGGCGATGCTGCCGCACGCGATCATCCTGACGATGGCGTACACCGAACCACTGATGACCGCCTTCGCGGCCTGGGGGCTCTACGCGGTACTGACCCGCCGCTGGCTGACCGCGGGGACGTTGGCGGTGCTGGCCGGGCTGAGCCGTCCCAACGGCCTCGCGGTGGCGGCCGCCGTCATCACCGGCGCCGTCATTCATCTCTGGCAGCTGCGCCGCGCCGGTGCACCGACAGCGCCGCGCGCCTGGGCGGCCGCCGCAGTGGCTCCCCTCGGCTGGCTGGGCTACATAGGCTGGGTGGGGCTTCGGACACACGACCCGCTCGGCTACTTCCACGTGCAGAGTCTGTGGGGCTCCCGGTTCGACTTCGGCCGCTTCACCGCGCGCACGTTCAAGCACCTGATCGTCGGACACGACACCCTCGTCGTCTATGCGACCGCCGCGCTCGTGCTCGGCTTCCTGCTGCTGTTCGTCTTCTGCGTTCTGAACAGGATGCCCCTACCCCTGCTCGCCTACTGCGCGGTCCTCGTCGTGATGGCCGTCGGCGGCGCCCACTTCTTCACCAGCAAGCCGAGGTTCCTGCTGCCGGCCTTCCCGTTGCTGCTCCCGCTCGCCCGGCATCTGGCGCGCAGCCGCCTGCGCACCCTCGTCATCCTGTTCACCGCCCTCGCCGTCGTCTCCCTCTTCTACGGCACCTATCTGCTCACCGTCTCCCATCGGCCGCTGTGACGGGAGAGCCGTTCACCGGCCGTACAAGTCGCTGGGTGAGGTGTCGGCTGGGGCCTGAGTCGTCGGTATCACGGTCACGCCGGCCTCACGCAGGGCCGTGCACGTCGTGTCGTCCTCCGATGCGTTGGTGACGAGGGCATACAGGTCCTCCGGGCCGCAGATCTTCACCATGCCGGTTCCGGGGAACTTGCTCCTGTCGGCCAACAGGACCACTTTGTCGGCGGCGGTGATCATGGCTCGTCTGGCGGGCACTTCGGCCACGGTGGTGTCCATGACCTGGCCGCCGGGGCGGAGGCCGCAAGCGCCCATGAACAGCCAGTCGGCGTGGACTTGGCGGAGGTTGTCCTCGGCCATGAAGCCGTCCAGCATGCGTGATTCCCGGATGACCATGCCGCCGAGCAACATCAGGTCGATGTTCTCGTCGTCGTTGAGCTCGTCATACACCGCGAGGTTGTTGGTGATCACAGTGAGGCGGCGCCCGCGCAGCTGAAGCGCCAGCCGGTGGACCGTCGTACCGCTGTCGAGAATGACCGACTGGCCGTCCTCGATCATTGCTGCCGCCCGGGCGGCGATCGCGTCCTTCTCGTCCACCTGAACCGCGGCGGCCTCGCTGAACGACGGTTGGTCCTCCTCGACGACCGCCCCGCCGTGCACCCGGGTGAGCAGCCCGTCCGCCTCCAGCTTGAGGAGGTCACGGCGGATGGTCGCCGCGCTGGCATCAAGTTGTTCGGCGAGGTCGGTCACCGAGGCGGTGCCGCCGGAGCGCAGGACCTGCAGGATGAGTTGGTGTCGTCGTTCAGCCAGCACGCAACCGGACACTACACGCTGCCGGCCGGCGCAATCCGCTGACTCCTGGCCGCAGTTGGCGACTGCGCGTGCCGCTTCCGCTCAGAGGTCGTTCGGTGTGCCCAGGCCGGTGAGGGCGCCCACCGGGTCGAGGTCCGGGGTGCCGCGGGGCCACCAGTCGTCGTGGCCCGGCTCCGACTCGTAGGCGTACCACAGGCCGTCACGGCCGAGGCGGAGCTGGACGTGGCCGCGGGGGTGGGTGAGGTGGTTGCGCCAGGGTCTGAAGGCGGGGAGGTCGGCGGCGAGGAGGAGGGGGCGGGCGCGGTCGAAGCGTCCGGCGGGCGGGTCCCAGGGTTCCTCTAGGACGGCGAGGCCTTCGAGTCCGCCCTGCCGCCAGGCGGCGACCGCTCGGGCCAGCTCGGCGGGGGTGCGGTCGGCGGCCGAGGCGAGCGAGGCGTAGAGCGCGCGGGTGCCGGCGGTGAGGCCGGAGCCGGGGCGGGCGGCGGCGAGCCGGACGGCGTCCTGCCACAGCGTCAGCTCCGCCACCGGGTCACGACCCGTGCTGAGCAGGGCGTGGGCACGGGCGGCTGCGTCGGTCGCCAGCTGGTCCAGCGCGAAGGGGTCGGGGCCGCCCGGGGCCGCCGGGTAGACCGGGGGCTGCTCGGGGTGCGGCGGGACGGGCAACGGGGCCGGGAGCGGCGGTAGTTGGCGGGGCAGGAGGGCTTCGGTCGCGCGCACGCCGGGGAGCGGGGCCGGTTCCTGCTCCTGGGCGGCGCGGGCCGCGCGCGTGGCGCTCAGGCGGGAGAGGGCGTCGAGCAGCTCGCGTTCCCCGCGGCCGCGCAGCAGGAGGACTACGAAGGGGTCGGCGTCGAGGAGGCGTGCCGTCTGGTAGCAGAGGGCGGCGGCGTGTTTGCAGGGGTGGCCGCGGTCGGGGCAGCTGCAGTGCGGGTCGAGGTCGCGCGGGCCCGGCAGCAACGGCACTCCGCAGTCGGCGAGGGACTGGGGGAGCTCCTTGTCGAGCAGCGCCGCGATGTGCCCGGGCCGCTCGGCGGCGGCGTCCAGGAACCGCTCCCAGTCGGCGTCGTCCAGCGTGCGCAGCCGCACCTGCACGCGGTACGGGCGCGGGCGGCTGCCCTGCACATATGCGAGCACGAGTCCGGGCGTCACCGTGATGGCGTCCACATGGCCCTGCTCGGCGTAACTACGGCCACGCGCGAGCCGCTTGGCGTCCAGCGCCCCCTCTTCCAACGCCGTGACCCAGGCATTGCCCCACCATGTCTCCGCGAAGCTGGCGTCGGCGGGGGAAGCCGCGGAGGCTGGGGAGCCCGCGGAGGCCGGGGACCCGGAGGCGCGGGGCGGGAATGCGGGGAAAGTACGGCGCAATTCGCTGTCGCGGGCGGGGGCGGCCATGGAGTGGGGACGGAGCGCCGTGGGGCCGGTCGGGGATTCGCCGGAGGAGGGGATCGGGGCGGAGTGGGCGATTCCGGGACGCTGGACTTCGGCGAGGTGTTCGGCGGACCAGGCTGCCTGCGGGTCGCTGGACGTGGGTGTGGACGCGGACGGAGACGTCCGGGAACCCGAACTCGTCTTCGGTGCAGGGTCGTTGTCGTTCCGTTCCTGTCCCTGCCCGGCCGCTGGGGAAGGCATGCGGAAGGCGTCGCCGAGCAACTCCCCCAGATCCCGTCCCTGGACGCCGGCAGCCCGGCGGGACGCCTCGCCGCGACTCCCGTCCGCCGCCCGCCGCGGCCGACGCCGGGCCTCGGCTCCGGCACGCTCGGCATCCACCCGAGCCTGCCGCGACTCCGCCCGCGCAGCGCGCAACGCGGCGATCGCAGCCCGGGCAGCCCCCTCGGTGTTCGCTTTCCCGCCGGACGCCACATCCGATACGTCCCCGCCCAGGCCACCCGACGCCGCCCCGGAGGGTCCGGCGTCCGTGGCCCCGTCCGTGCCGCCTGCTTCGCGCTTTGCCGAGATCGCGCGGCGCAGTGCCGCGCGGGCGGCGTCTGCGGGTCGGGCCGCGCCGGGGTCGGGCGTCTCGGATGCCTCTCCGTGTTCGGGTCGCTGACTCAGCTTCCGCATCGGCTCGTCCCCCGCACCGCTCTCCGCGACCGGCTTCCCGTCAGCGGCCCTCCCCTGCCCCGGTGCGCCGCCCTCTCGGTTCTCCGTGCCGTGCTCCCGTGCCTCCCTCAGAGCCCGGCGGGCCTCGTCGGCCGGGCCCGGGGTCATGTCGGCCTCCGGAGGGTGACCAGGTCGGTGAGTTCGCGGTCGGTGAGTTCGGTGAGGGCCGACTCGCCGGAGCCGAGGATGGCGTCGGCCAACGCCCGCTTGGACTCCAGCATTTCGGCGATGCGGTCCTCGACCGTGCCCTCGGTGATGAGACGGTGTACCTGGACCGGCTGGGTCTGGCCGATGCGATAGGCACGGTCGGTGGCCTGTTCCTCGACCGCCGGGTTCCACCAGCGGTCGAAGTGGACGACATGGCCCGCGCGGGTCAGATTCAGGCCGGTGCCGGCCGCCTTCAACGACAGCACCAGTACGGGGGTCGCGCCGCTCTGGAAGCGGTCCACCATCCGTTCACGCTCCGGGACCGGCGTGCCGCCGTGGAGCAGGTCCACCGGGACCGCCCGGGAGGCCAGGTGCGCGGTGATCAGGCGGGCCATCCCCACGTACTGGGTGAAGACGAGTGCCGAACCGTCCTCCGCCAGCAGCGTGTCCAACAGCTCGTCCAGAAGGGCGAGTTTGCCGGAACGCGCGAGAAGCCGTTCGCCCTGGGCGGTCTCCTCCTTGAGATACAGCGCCGGGTGGTTGCAGATCTGCTTCAGCGCGCCGAGCAGCTTGAGCACCAGGCCCCGGCGGGCGATGCCGTCCGAGGTCTCGATGGCCAGCATGGACTCCCGCACCACCGCTTCGTAAAGGGCGGCCTGTTCGCGGGTGAGCGGCACCGGGTGGTCCGTCTCCGTCTTGGGCGGCAGCTCCGGGACGATGCCGGGGTCGGACTTCTTGCGGCGCAGGAGGAAGGGACGGACCAGGCGGGCCAGGCGGGCCACCGCCTCCTCGTCCTCGCCGTTCTCCACGGCGCGCGCGTGCCGGGCCCGGAAGGATTTCAGGGGGCCGAGAAGTCCGGGGGTCGTCCAGTCGAGCAGGGCCCAGAGTTCGGAGAGGTTGTTCTCGACGGGGGTGCCGGTGAGGGCCACACGCGCCGGGGACGGGATGGTGCGCAGGGCCTTCGCCGTCGCCGAGTACGGGTTCTTGACGTGCTGCGCCTCGTCCGCGACGACCATGCCCCACCGCTGCTCGGCCAGTCGCGGTGCCGTCGTCCGCATCGTGCCGTAGGTGGTGAGGACGAAGCCGTCGGTGAGGTCGTCCAGGGTGCGGTCCGGGCCGTGGAAGCGGCGGACGGGGACGCCGGGTGCGAACCGGGTGATCTCCCGCTGCCAGTTGCCCAGCAGCGAGGCGGGGCAGACGACGAGGGTCGGCTCGCTGCGGGCGCGCTTGAGGTGCAGCGCGATGAGGGTGATCGTCTTGCCGAGTCCCATGTCGTCGGCGAGGCAGCCGCCCAGGCCGAGGGAGGTCATGAGGTCCAGCCAGGACAGGCCCCTCAGTTGGTAGTCGCGGAGGGTGGCGCGCAGGCCCGGGGGCGGTTCGGCGGGGCGCACCCCTGCCGTCAGGCGGTCGCGCAGGGCCGCCAGGGCGCCGACCGGTACCGCCTCGACCGTCTCGCCGTCCACCTCCGCGCTGCCGCTGAGCGCGACGGAGAGCGCGTCCACCGGGTCGAGCAGGCCCAGTTCGCGCTTGCGGGCCTTGCGGACCAGGGCGGGGTCGACCAGGACCCAGCGGTCACGCAGGCGCACCACCGGACGGTGGGCCTCGGCGAGGGCGTCCATCTCGGCCTCGCTGAGAGGGTCGCCGCCGAGCGCCAACTGCCAGCGGAACTGCAGGAGTTCCTCGCTCTCGAAGAAGCCGGTGCCGTCGGTCGCGGAGCCCGGCGCGGGCCGTACCACCGCGGCCGCGCTCAGGTCCTGGGCGAGGTCACGGGGCCAGTGCACGGCGACCCCGGCGGCTGCGAGCCGGGTTGCCGCCACGCCGAGCAGTTCGCCCAGCTCCTCGTCGTACAGCGCCAGGACGTCGGGCACGTCCTGCTCGGAGAGCCGGTCCAGCGGCGGCCAGATCCGGGCCGCGCGCCGCACGGCGAGGGCCGCGTCCACGCGTGCGCGGGGGCCGAACACCGCGTCCGCCTCGCCCGCCCACAGGGCCGCCGCGTCGGCGATCAGCGTGGGGTCGGCGAGGCTGTGCACCTGGACGATCGCCGCGCCCGCGGTGCGCACCGACTCGTCCCGGTCGAACAGCTCGTACGCCGACAGGTCGAGGCGGAGCGAGATGCGTACGCCCGCGTCCATGCCGGCGGCGACCTCGGCGGCCCAGTCGCGGGCCCCGGGCAGGCGCTGCGGGCGGCGATCGGCGAAGGGCCTGCCGGAGGCGTGCGGTGCGGCGGGGGTGCGCGGGAGGGTGTCGGCGACCGCGTCCATGAAGGAGCGCATCAGGGCTTCCGGCTCGGGCAGCCGCAGCGGGCCCGGTCCGGGCAGCGGGACCGCGTGGCCCTCGTACGGCAGGGCCGCGGCGACCGACCGGATGTGCGCGATGTCGTCCGGGTCCAGGGGCCCGGCCCGCCAGGCGTCGTGGCCGTCGGCCGTCAGGCCGGGCAGCAGGCGTCCGCGCGCGATGAGCCGCAGCGCGTGCAGTGCGGCTGCGCCCCAGCAGGCGGTGGCGGGGTGGGCGGCCGGGTCGCGCCGGGCGCGGACGAGGTGGGGCAGCGCCTCGCCGACCGGGATGGACAGCGCGGGGGCGGTCCTGCGCCGTACTCCCGCGCCGTGCGGTCGCACGACCGTGAGCTCGGCCTCCCCGGCGGTCAGTGGGCCGCCCTCCGGGTCCCAGAAGGCGATCCGCCCGTCCCGCGGCAGCGGGGCGGGCAGGAAGACGGCCGCGAGCCGGACGGGCACGGATCCCCCCGCGCCCTGCTCCCGCTCCCCCGCTCGCCCGGCCACCGCAGCCGTGTCGCTCATACGACCTGTCACCTCCCGCCCCGTGTGTCGGATCAGACGTCTTCGACTCTACGGGCGGGGTCTGACAATCGGCTCCGGCGGCCGCGCCGAGGCCGGTCGCGTCAGGGAACCGTACGGGAGACGACGTAGAAGAACGGGTTGTTCCTGTTCCCCAGGCTCATCATGACGTACTGGGTGGGCTTGGGTGCCTTCTGCTCGTGGACCAGGCCGTACCAGGGGCCCGGGCTGGTGAAGTCCCAGCCGGTGATCTTCTGGTCGCGTGCGCTGATGGTGATGTCGCCCCGCTTCAGATCGGCGCGGGTGACGCCCATGTCGTGGAGGAAGACGTCGAGGTTGCGCAGGGGGGTCTGGAACTGGACGTAGAGACGGCTGGTCTTCCAGTTGTTCGTCTCGTAGCTCGCGACCTTGCCCGAGGGGTGCGGCATCGGCACCTGGTAGAGGCGGCGCTGCACCTTCGACGGCCAGCCCTTGGTCAGGCCGGTCGCCGCGTACTTGGCCTCCTTGTCCTTGCCGCTGTCGCGGCTCTGGTTGGCGGAGATCACCAGATAGCCGGCCGGGACGCCGATGAGCAGCACGATGATGAGCAGGGTGAGCGCCCTGCGGCGGATCTTGTGCCGGCGGTCCTCGGCCGGCTTCGGCGGCTCGTCCGGGGGCAGGGCCTGGCGCGGCAGCGAGGCGGTCATGCGGTGTCCCGGGTGGAGCGGCGGGTCTCCAGGTACCGCTCGTAGCGCTCGTGCCGCTCGACCCGGCGCCGGTTGGCGCGGCGGAAGCGGCGGGCCACCAGGCGGGCGAGGTCGGCGGCGCCGACCATGCCGGCCTCGGGGCCGAGCTGGGCGCGCGCGATACGGGCCTCGGGGCGGTAGCCGCGGCCGGTGAGCTGACGCTTGAAGGCGTCCCGCGCGGGGCCGATCAGCAGGTCGTCGGCGGCCGAGACACCGCCGCCGATCACGAAGCAGGACGGGTCCAGGGCGGCCGCCAGGTTCGCGATGCCGACGCCGAGCCACTGCCCGATGTCCTGCAGCAGCTCGATGCACATCGCGTCGCCCTCGCGGGCCAGCTCGGTGATCATCGGGCCGGTGATGTCGGCGATGTTGCCCTTGACGTGCTCGATGATCCCGTACGCCACCGGCGAGTCGGCGGCGGCCAGCTCCCTGGCCTCGCGGACCAGCGCGTTGCCGGAGCTGTACTGCTCCCAGCAGCCGCGGTTGCCGCACGGGCAGCGGTGGCCGCCGGGCACGACCTGCATATGGCCGAACTCACCGGCGACACCGTACTTGCCGCGCTTGACCTGGCCGTCCTCCAGGATCGCACCGCCGATGCCGGTGCCCAGCGTGATCATGACGAGGTGGTCCTCGCCGCGGCCGGCGCCGAAGCGCCACTCGGCCCAGGCGGCGGCGTTCGCGTCGTTGTCGACCAGGACCGGTACCGCGAGCCGGCCCGCGAGGCGGTCCCTGAGGGGCTCGTTGCGCCAGGACAGGTGGGGGGCGAACAGGATGCGGTTGCGGTCGGCGTCGACCCAGCCGGCCGCGCCGATGCCCACCGCGTGCACGTCGTGCCGGTCGGAGAGGTCCAGGACCAGTTCGACGATGGTGTCCTCGACGACCTTGGGGCTCTTGGACTTGTCCGGGGTCTCCGCGCGGAGCTTCTCCAGGATGTTGCCGTCGGCGTCGACGACGCCCGCCATCACTTTTGTGCCGCCGATGTCGATGCCGACCGTCGGCACACGGGGTGCGGTCAGGTGTGACCGGCGCTCCCTCGTGCCGACCGTACGGAGCGCGGGGGCACGGCGGGAGCCTATGGGGGCGGTGAAGTTGCCGTAGGTGCTCATCAAGGCCCGATTGTGCCTCACCGTGCGTAAGGGTGCTGTGCGGGGGAGCAATGGGGGGTACGCGATATGTGCCCGGAAGCGGGTGGGTTGTGGCTGGTCGCGCAGTTCTGCGCGCCTCTGCGGGGCGCATCCACCCGGTGTCACATCTCATAAGCGAGCAGAACAGCCGCTTCATTGTCCTGACATTGCGACGAACCCGACTCCGCCCAGGCAGATCTTCAGGACCGTACGAGCAGCTGGAACTCGAACGAGTAACGCGTCGGCCGGTAGGTGTGAGTGCCGTACTCGACCGCGCGGCCCGTGTCGTCGAAGGTGACGCGCTGCATGGTGAGCAGCGGGGCGCCCTCTGTTTCGGCGAGGCGCTCGGCCTCGGCGGCGGTGGCGCCGCGGGCGCCGATCGTCTGGCGGGCGCTGTGCAAGGTGATCCCGGCGGCACGCATCATGCGGTAGAGGCCTGTGGCCTCCAGCTGAGCGGTGTCCAGGTCGAGCAGGCCGGGCGGGATGAAGTTGCACAGGTACGCCATCGGCTCGCCGTGGGCGAGCCGGAGGCGCTCCACACGGTGGACGTCGCTGTCCTCGGCGACGTTGAGGGATGCGGCGACCTCGGCGGTCGCGGGTACGACCGTGTTGACGAGCACCTTGGTGGCGGGGCGCTGGCCGGCCGCCTCCAGGTCGTCGTAGAGGCTGGAGAGCTCCAGGGGGCGCTTGACCTGACTGTGCACGACCTGTGTGCCCACACCGCGGCGGCGCACCAGGAGGCCCTTCTCGACGAGCGACTGGATGGCCTGGCGGACGGTGGGCCGGGACAGGCCGAGCCGTGCGGCCAGCTCGATCTCGTTGCCCAGCAGGCTGCCGGGGGTGAGCGCTCCGTGCTCGATTGCCGCTTCGAGCTGCTGGGACAGCTGGAAGTACAGCGGCACGGGAGAGCTCCGGTCCACCCTGAGCTCGAGCGACGCGGTCGGGTCCACTTCTGGTTTCGGCACGGGCCGAGCGTAGCTCCACATGTTGTTGACGGGAAGTTGTGTAGTTCGATTGTCCGGACATATGCATTGACAGCGTACGCACCGAACCCTCACTTTGTTTCCATGCGCATCGGGGTCATCGGTACAGGCCGCATCGGCACCATTCATGCGAACACGCTCAGCCGCAACCGCGAGGTCGGGTCGCTGATCCTCACGGATGTGGATCCGGCGCGGGCCCAGGAGCTCGCCCTCCGCCTCGGGGAGACGGCGGCACCGGGGGTGGACGAGATCTTCCGGTGGGGCGTGGACGCCGTGGTGATCACGACGGCGACGTCGGCCCACGCCGAACTGATCGGTCGGGCAGCACGTTCGGGGCTCCCGGTGTTCTGCGAGAAGCCCATAGCGCTGGATCTGCCCGGCACACTGCATGCCATCGGCGAGGTCGAGGCGGCCGGGACGATTCTGCAGATGGGCTTCCAGCGCCGCTTCGACGCGGGCTACACGGGCGCGCGCGACGCGGTTCTCGCGGGCCGGCTCGGGCGGCTGCACACCGTACGGGCGGTGACGTCCGACCAGGTTCCTCCCGCGCCCGGGTGGCTCCGGCTGTCAGGCGGGCTGTACCGGGACGCACTGATCCACGACTTCGACGCGCTGCGCTGGGTGACGGGGCACGAGGTCGTCGAGGTGTACGCGGCCGGGTCCGACGCGGGACCACCGATGTTCCGGGAGGCGGGTGACGTGGACACAGGTGCCGCGCTGCTCACGCTCGACGACGGCACCCTCGCCACGGCCACGGCGACGCGGCTGAACGGCGCCGGCTACGACGTCCGCATGGAGCTGGCCGGGGAACTCGACCAGATCGTCGTCGGCCTGGACGACCGTACGCCGATCGCGTCCACGGAGCCGACCGGGCCGCCCGCCGCGGACAAGCCGTGGTCCGGCTTCCTGGAGCGCTTCGGCCCTGCCTACGAGGCCGAGTTGGCCGCGTTCGTCGAGGTCGTCCTGGGGCAGCGGGCCAACCCCTGCGACGGCCGCGAGGCCCTGCAGGCGCTACGGATCGCCGAGGCCTGCGAGGTCTCCCGACGGGAACGCAGACAGGTGGCGCTCGCGGAGATCCCGGGCCGGACCGAAACCGCCTTCCGGTAAGCCACCGCACCCATTGGCCGTAGCCCGACTGCCAACACACCGGCAGGCCGCGCACCCCCGCATCAGCATCCCCGGCAGCCAGTCGCCGGGCAGGCCGTCGAGCGACAGGACGGAGCCGGCCGGCCAACCCCTGCGACGGCCGCGAGGCCCTGCAGGCGCCACGGATCGCCGAGGCCTGCGAGGTCTCCCGACGGGAACGCAGACAGGTGGCGCTCGCGGAGATCCCGGGCCGGACCGAAACCGCCTTCCGGTAAGCCACCGCACCCATTGGCCGTAGCCCGACTACCAACACACCGGCAGGCCGCGCACCCCCGGATCAGCATCCCCGGCAGCCAGTCGCCGAGCGGGCCGTCGAGCGACAGGACGGAGCCGGCCGGCCAACCCCTACGACGGCCGCGAGGCCCTGCAGGCGCCACGGATCGCCGAGGCCTGCGAGGTCTCCCGACGGGAACGCAGACAGGTGGCGCTCGCGGAGATCCCGGGCCGGACCGAAACCGCCTTCCGGTAAGCCGCCGCACCCATTGGCCGTAGCCCGACTGCCAACACACCGGCAGGCCGCGCACCCCCGCATCAGCATCCCCGGCAGCCAGTCGCCGGGCAGGCCCTCGAGCGACAGGGTGGGGGCGCGCTCCAGGAGTCCGCTGCGGCTCGGCCGCGCCCTGAAGGGGCGCGGGGCTGTGACACATGCGGCTCCGCCGCGTGGGCGCGACAAGCCACGACGACGCCGCAGACGGTCGACAACCCATCACCGCCCCGCGGCGGGGCCGCATATCGGCACCACCCGCGGAGCGCTCAGTGCCCGTCGCCGTCCGGTTCCTCCAGCAGGCCCGCGTCGTACGCCAACAGGGCGATCTGCACACGGTTGTTGAGGTCGAGCTTGGCCAGGATGCGGGAGACATGGGTCTTGACGGTGGCGACGCTCATGAAGAGCGTGGCGGCGATCTCGGCGTTGGACAGGCCGCGGCCGACCGCGACGGCGACCTCGCGTTCGCGGTCGTTGAGGGCGTCGATGCGCACGCGCGCGTGCGTGCGCCGGGTGTCGGCGCCGGAGCCCGCGGCGTGCTCCATCAACTGCCGTGTGACGGTGGGCGACAGCACGGGGTCGCCGACCGCGACCCGGCGCACGGCGTCGACGATCTCGGCGGGCGGGGTGTCCTTCAGGACGAATCCGGCGGCGCCCGCACGCAGGGCGCGCAGCACCTGTTCGTCGGCGTGGAAGGTGGTGAGGACCACGACCTGCGGGGCGTCCTTGCGGTCCCGCAGCCGCTCGGTGGCCGTGAGGCCGTCCACCGACGGCATCCGGATGTCCATGAGGACCACGTCGGGACGGGTGCGGTCGACGAGTTCCTCGACCTCGGCGCCGTCGGCGGCCTCGCCGACGATCTCGATGTCGTCGGCGCCGCCCATCATCAGGGACAGCCCGGCCCGCACCAGGGGGTCGTCGTCGACGAGGAGCAGTCTGATCGCAGTCATGGGCCTTACGTAATCACGGCGGGCGGGGCCGCCGCGCCCGGGTCGCTTCATCCCCAGGGCAACCAGGCCCGCACCCGGAACCCGCCGTCCGATTCCGGCCCGTGCTCGAGCCGACCGCCGGTCAGGGTGGCCCGTTCCGTCAGCCCGATCAGGCCCTGCCCGGAGCCGGGCACGGCGGGCACCTCCCCCTCCGGCGCGGGATTGCGCACGTCCACGACGAGGCCCTCGCCCGGGGCGCCCGTGACGGAGACGGTGACCTCCGTGCCGGGGGCGTGTTTGCGGGCGTTGGTCAGGGCCTCCTGAGCGATGCGGTACGCGGTGCGGCCGACGGAGGACGGGACGGCGGCGGGGTCGGTGACGCGGCTGGCGAGGGTGACCTTCATGCCGGCCTCGCGGCACTCGGCGACCAGCCCGTCCAGCGCGGCGAGCGTCGGCTGCGGACGGCCCGCGTCGTCGGGCTCGCCCGCACGCAGGACACCGATGATCTCCCGCAGGTCCTGGAGGGCCTCGTGCGCACTCTCACGGATGACGCC
Source organism: Streptomyces sp. TLI_185 (assembly GCF_003814765.1). Classification (NCBI taxonomy): domain Bacteria; kingdom Bacillati; phylum Actinomycetota; class Actinomycetes; order Kitasatosporales; family Streptomycetaceae; genus Streptomyces; species Streptomyces sp. TLI_185. The sequence goes on along the minus strand of NZ_RKRB01000001.1, from coordinate 8,149,483 downwards.
GGCCGCCCGCGCGACCTCCTCCCGAGGTGCGTCGGGCCGGAACTCCAGAGCGCCCGCATGCACGCTCAGCAGCGTCAGCCGGTGCGCGAGGACGTCGTGCATCTCGCGGGCGATGGCCTCGCGGGCGAGCCGCTGCGCCTGCTCGGCGCGCAGCTGCGCCTCCGTCTCGGCCCGCCGGGCGCGGTCGCGCAGGCTCACCATGAGCTGGCGCTTGGACCGTACGAACATGCCCCAGCCGATGACGGTGAGGGTGAGCAGCTCTGCGAACGCGACCGCCCCCGCGTACTGCAGGTCGGGGTCCGGGCGCAGCCAGGAGTAGAGCGGGATCAGCGCGAGGGAGATGCCGCCGATCCAGGCGACGTACCGGAAGGGCCGGTGCACGGCGAGGGTGAAGATGACGACCATGGCGGCGCCGCCCGCCGTGTTCGACAGGAAGCCGACGGGGATCATGGCGACGGCGAGCCCGAGCGGCCAGCGGCGGCGCGCCCACACCGCGGCGCAGGCCAGCGCACCGAGCAACTGGTCGACGACGGCGAGGGCGTACGGGGTGTGGGTGTCGTTGTTCAGGGTGTCCGCGGCCGCCAGACCGATGGCGACGGCGAGCAGGAAGCAGGTGAAATCGACGACCCAGTCGCGTGCTGTGCGCCGGGGCCGCCCGGATCGCCCGGCGTCGGGGTCGATCTCGTGCAGTACGGCCGACGGGAACAGCCATCTGCGGCCGATGACCCCTGCGGCCGGTGTCGGCTTGTCATCCCTCACGGTCGACAAATCTACGCAGTGAGCCGTGCCGCCACCCCTCCATGCGGAGGATCCCCGACCAAAGTCGCACCACTGGAGACTTTCGGCGCGCACCGCCGCCGGACGGTGGACTTCCGTCGGGGACGACTCGCCCCGCGGCCGATGTCTGTGGGGGGTCCGCGGGGCGAGGGTCGGAGCATGAAGCAGCTGCTGGAACTCGTCGGATTCATTGCCCTGGTGCAGGGCGTGCTGGGCCTGGTGCACGAGTTCACCCACTGGCATGTGGGTCTCGTGCAACGGCTCGGCTTCCTCGACGGCTACGGGGTCTACACGAGCGTCGCCCTGGTGGTGCTGGCGTTCGCGCTGTTCGCCGCCGCGACCAGCCGGAAGTCCGGATGAGCGCCGACCGGACTTCCGGCTGGTCGCACTGTTCCCTCGGAGTGACTGAGCGGGGGAAGTCGCTCAGCAGCCGAAGTCGATCAGGTCGAACGTGGCGTAGTGGTCCGAGGTGTAGTAGTCCTCCTGGGACTGCTCGCCGGTCACGATGCGGCGAGCTCCGCGCGTGGGCGAACCGGGCGTGATGACCGTGTACTCGTGGTAGTACCCGGACGACTGGCTGGGCAGGACGCCTTCACGGTTCGAGAAGACGGTGCCGTCCTGCGAGTACGGGTAGGGCCCGCCCTGCGCGATCAGGTCGAGGGTGTCGTGGGCCTGGGAGGGCAGGGAGTTGTAGCAGATGCTGCCGACGGAGTCGGCGGCTGCGTCCGCAGTGGTGGCGGTGACGGCGCCGCCCACGAGGAGGGCGGACAGAAGAACGGCTGCGGCACCGATGCGAGTGGTGCGTGTGGGGGATGTCATGCCCTCATGATGACGCGCGTAGACAGTGGCATGTCAATGTCAAGTCCGGAGAATTTCCCGTCAAGTCCGATGAGTTTTCCGCACGTTAACTTGCGGCCCTTCGTCCCCACGCGGTCCCCACAAGCACCAGCGCGCCGCCGGCCAGTCCGAGCGCACCGAGTCGTTCCCCGCCGAGCGCGATGCCGGCCGCGGCGGCCCACAGGGGTTCGGTGCCGAGCAGCAGGCTGACGCGCGAGGGGGACGTCCGGCGCACGGCCCACATCTGCACGAAGAACGCGAACAGCGTGCAGCACACGGACAGGAACAGCAGCCCGGCCCACTCCCGCGCCCCGAATCCGGCCGCCGTGCCCCACGGCGTGGTGTCGGCGCCCGCGGACAGGACCGCGAACACCGCGACGGCGGCGCCCAGTTGGACCGCGGTGAGCGACAGCGCGTCGGCGCCCCGGACGGCCCTGATGCGGGACATGGCGAGGACGTGCACGGTGCGGGCGAGGGCGGCGAACAGCATCAGCAGGTCGCCGAGGGAGGGGCGGGTGAAGCCGCCGCCCTGGGTGAGCAGGACGACGCCGAGCACGGAGAGGCCTGCTGCCGCGAGGAACGCCCGCGGGGGCCGGACGCGCGTGACGGCGGCCTCGGCGAGCGGGGTGAAGATCATCGTGAGGCTGATGATGAGGCCGGCGTTGGTCGCCGAGGTGTGGACGACGCCGTACGTCTCCAGCAGGAAGATCCCGCCGAGGATCAGCCCGAGCAGAGCGGCGCCGCGCAACTGGGCGGCAGTGAGGGCACGCAGGGAGCGCCGTGCGACGACGGCGAGCACGGGCAGGACGACGGCGAAACGCAGCACCAGGACGGCGAGCACCGTCCGCGCGGTGGTGATGTCCTTGGCGGCGAGGTAGCTCGCGCCCCATACGACCGCGACGAGAAGCACCGGCAGGTCGGTGAGCCAGGCTCGGCGGGGGGCGAGCGGGCGTGGTACGGCGATCGACGACATGGGGGCGGCTCTCCCGGTCTCCGTCGGGTGTGCGGAGACGTCGGCGGCTCCTACGGGGAGCGATCACCGTACCGGCGCGGCTGATCGCCAGCTAGGCGTTTTCGGGGAGCTCGTACGAGCCGTAGTCGGGTCGTCCGGCCACGTCGTACGACTGGATGGAGACCCCGGCGGGGGTGGTGCGGCCGCCCGTGTGGCGGAACTTGGTCGGTACGGCGCCCTCCCTGAAGAGACGGAGGCCCGTGCCGAGCACCACCGGGAACGTCACCAGGTGGAGGGTGTCGACCAGGCCCAGGTCCAGCAGGGACTGCACGAGGGCGCCGCTGCCGTGCACTTGCAGCTCGCCCTCGGTGCGCTCCTTGAGGGCGGTGACCTCCTTGGCGAGGTCGCCGCTGATCACCGTCGTGCCGGACCAGGCGGGGTCGCTGAGGGTGGACGACGGGACGTACTTCGGCAGCGCGTTCAGCTGGGAGGCGATGCGGTTGGCGGGGTCGGTCACCTTGGGCCAGTACGACGCGAAGATGTCGTACGTGCGGCGGCCGAGGAGGAACGCGGCGGGGCGCTCGAAGACCTCGCCGACGAACCGGCCGAAGTCGTCGTCGCCGTAGACGAAACTCCAGCCGCCGTGCTCGAAACCGCCCCGGGTGTCCTCCTGGGGGCCGCCGGGTGCCTGGTAGACGCCGTCGAGGGTGACGAAGATCGTGGAGACGAGCTTGCCCATGGCGGGTGCCTGCTTCCTGGTGTGGGGTCTGTTGTCATCACCTCAGACCCCACCGGCGCCCGCAACTCATCGGTCGGTCCTACGGCACCTCACCCGGCGTCCGTCATCCGGCGTGCGTCATCCGGCGTGAGTCGAGAACAGACCGCCCGTCGGGCCCTGCTTGTCGCCTCCCTGGGCCTTCTTCAGGGCGTTCGCCAGGCTCTCGATGGTGAGGGACTGCAGGATCACCCGGCCGTTGCCCTCCAGGGTGGCCAGGGACAGGCCCTCGCCGCCGAAGACGGCGTTCATCATGCCCTGGCGGTTGAGGCCGCCGATGCGCTGGACGCCGTACTGGATGCCCTCCTCGAAGGCGACGACGCAGCCCGTGTCGACCTCGATGCGGCCGCCGAAGTCGGCGGGGTTCAGGTCGATGAAGTTGCCGGCCCCCGCGATGATCACCGTGCCGTGCCCGGTGAACTTCTCCAGGATGAAGCCCTCGCCGCCGCTCATGCCGGTGCGGCCGCCCTGGAAGGCGATGCCGAAGTCGACGGTGGACTCGGCGGCGACGAAGGCGTCCTTCTCGGCGAACCACGCGCGCGTGCCGTCGAGTTCCAGGGCGCGCATCTCGCCCGGGAGCACGCCCGCGAAGCCGACGGTGCCCTCGCCGCCCTGTGCGCTGAAGTACTGGAAGGCCATCGACTCGCCCGCGAGCATGCGCTGGCCGACCTGCATGGCCGTGCCCATGGCCTGGCGCAGCATGCCGCCCATGCCGCCGCCTCCGCCGCCTTGGGACTGCCCGCCGCTGTTCGACGGACCGGAGAGGCGGGTCTCCATGGTCACGTTCACCGTCTTGAACAGGAACTTGCCCGCCTCGCAGTAGACGGTCTGGCCGGGGCGCAGGTTGACGACCGCCATCTGCATGGCGTTGCCGACGATCTCTTGCTGAAGTGTCACGTGGGGAGAACGCGGGAGGTGGAGGAAAGAGTTCCGGCCTGATCCGGTTGTGTTCCGGCCACTCGATCTCGGTGTCCGTTCGCCGCCGGCGTCGCCGCGCGGTCGCCGCTGGGATGGACCCATGACAACCACTTACGGAACTCTCGACGGCAAGGTGGCCCTGGTCACCGGCGGCAGCCGCGGCATCGGCGCGGCGACGGCGCTGCGGCTCGCCCGGGACGGCGCGGACGTGGCCGTGACGTACGTGAACGACAAGGAGGCGGCTGAAGACGTCGTACGGCGGATCGAGGCGCTGGGGCGGCGGGCGGTGGCCCTGCGGGCGGACTCCGCGGACGCGGACGAGGCGGCGGGGGCGGTGGAGCGCACCGCGGAGGCGCTGGGCGGTCTGGACGTCCTCGTGAACAACGCGGGCGTGGGCGTGCTGGGACCGTTGGACGGTCTGGCGCTCGCCGATGTCGACCGGGTCCTGGCGGTGAACGTCCGGGGTGTGTTCCTCACCTCGCAGGCGGCGGCCGCGCGGATGCCGTCCGGGGGACGGATCATCACGATCGGTACGTGTATGACTCAGCGGGTGCCGGGGGCGGGTGGGACGCTGTACGCGACCAGCAAATCGGCCCTGGTCGGCCTGACAAAGGCGCTCGCCCGGGAGCTGGGCGGACGTGGGATCACGGCGAACATCGTGCATCCCGGGCCGACGGACACGGACATGAATCCGGCAGATGGGCCGTTTGCGGCGGATCAGGTGGCGATGACCGCGGTCGGGCGGTTCGGGACGGCGGACGAGGTGGCGTCGATGGTCGCGTATCTGGCGGGGGCGGACTACGTCACGGGCGCGGAGTTCGCGGTGGACGGGGGTCATGCGGCGTGATGCCGTGGTGGTGATTCGCCCCCGCCGCCCCTACCCGTCCCGTACCGGGGGCCAGCCCCCGGACCCCCGCTCCTCAAACGCCGGAGGGGCTGGTCTTTCAGCCCGTCCGGCGTTTGAGGACGAGGCCGTTCAGGCCGAAAGCGGGGGTCTGGGGGCGGCAGCCCCCAGGGGACGGGAACGGGCAGGGGCGGCGGGGGCGAGAAAGAGCCTGTGTCAGCCGCCCAGTTCCTGGTGACGGGCCGCCAGCCCCGTCGCGCCGGTCTCCGTCAGGGAGCCGTACAGCCGCAGGCGCGAGATGCCCCCGTCGGGGTAGATGTCCACGCGCGCGTGGGTGCCGACAGCCGCGGCCGGCAGGACGAAGCGGTGGTTGGTGTCGGGCTGCAGACGGGTGCGCGGGAGGATCTCGCGCCAGTCACCGTCCTCGCCGTCCTTCACCGACACCGACGCCCAGCCCGCGCTGTTGCCCTTCAGATACGCCGTGTCGATCTCGATCGCGCGGATCTGGGACTGGGCCGCCAGGCGGTAGCGGATCCAGTCGTTGCCCTGGTCGCGCCGGCGGCGGGTCTCCCAGCCGTCGTCCATCTTGCGGGAGCGGCCCGGCTGGATGGTGTTCGTGGCCGGGGAGTAGAAGAGGTTGGAGGCGTCCTCGGCCCGGCCGCCGTTCTCCAGGGCGACGACGTCGAAGGTGCCCAGGGTCGCCAGCCACTCGGGGTCCGGGACGACCTCGCCGTACACGCGCAGGCGCGCGATGCCGCCGTCGGGGTGCTGGTTGACGCGGAGGTGGGTGAAGCGCTGCTCGACCGAGACGGCGAAGCCGTTGGCCGCGTGGCCGCCCACCGGGGTGCGCGGGACGAGGGGTGTCCACTTCACGTCGTCGCCCAGGAGCTCCTCCGGGGACGGGGAGCCGGGTACCGAGGTGCCCTCGACCGACACCGCCTGCGGGTAGTTGCCGCGGAAGTGGGCCGTGTCGACCACGATCCCCCGTACGACACCCGGCGCTCCCAGCCGGACCAGCGCCCAGTCGTGGTCCTCGGCCGTCGGCCACGGGTGGTCGGCCGAGGCGCCACGGCGGCGGCGCGTCTCCCAGCCGTCCATGATCTTGCCCTTGTGCCCGAAGTGCTCGGGGTCGAACTCGGCCCGCTCGGGCACCAGCAGGTTCTCGCGCTGGGCGAAGAACTCGTCGTTGGCGGCGATCACGCCGGCCCCGAGGCGCCGGTCGGCGAGGTTGGCGTACTGGGTGAAGGGGAAGTCGGCGGTGCGGTAGTCGGCGTACGGGTCACCGCCTCCGTACGGGTTCGCGTCGCCGGTGAAACTGGCCAAACGGGATGGATGCTGCGCCGTCACGGTGATCAGATCGTCCTTTCGGGGTCGGCCGCTGCGGGTGCGGAAGGCTCGGTCAGTGGTCGCGGGTGAGCAGCTGCCCCTTCGGCTCGGTGAACTCGCCGTCCGTGACGATGCGTTCGCCGCGCAGCCAGGTCGACTTCACGACGCCGTACAGGGTCTTGCCCGCGTACGCCGTCACGCGGTTGCGGTGCTGGAGGGCCGCCGGATCCACGGTGAACGTCTCGTCGGGTGCGAGGACCGCGAAGTCGGCGTCGCGGCCCGCCTCGATGGCGCCCTTGCGGGCGTCCAGGCCCACCAGTTCCGCCGTGCGCGAGGACATCCAGCGGACCACGTCCTCCAGGCCGTGCCCCCGCCTGCGCGCCTCGGTCCACACCGCGGCCAGGCTCAGCTGGAGGCCGGAGATGCCGCCCCAGGCGGTCGCGAAGTCGTCCGTCTTGAGGTCGGCCGTGGACGGGGAGTGGTCGGTGACCACGCAGTCGATGGTGCCGTCCGCCAGTGCCGCCCACAGCAGGTCCTGGTTGGCGGCCTCGCGGATGGGCGGGCAGCACTTGAACTCGCTTGCGCCGTCCGGTACTTCCTCGGCGGTGAGGGTGAGGTAGTGGGGGCAGGTCTCGACCGTGATGCGCACGCCCTCGGCCTTCGCCTCGGCGATCAGCGGGAGCGCGTCGCTCGACGACAGGTGCAGTACGTGCACGCGCGCGTTGAGGCGTTTCGCCTGGTCGATGAGCTGGGCGATGGCCGTGTCCTCGGCGTCGCGCGGGCGGGAGGCCAGGAAGTCGGCGTACTTGGGGCCGCCGTGCTGCGGAGCCGCGTCCAGGTGGTGCGGGTCCTCGGCGTGCACGATCAGCAGGCCGCCGAAGGAGGCGATCTCGGCCAGGGACTGGGCGAGCCGGTCGTGGTCGAGGTGCGGGAACTCGTCCACCCCGGACGGCGACAGGAACGCCTTGAAGCCGAAGACGCCTGCCTCGTGCAGCGGGCGCAGGTCCTTGACGTTGTCGGGCAGGGCGCCGCCCCAGAAGCCGACGTCGATGTGCGCCTTGTCGGCGGCGACGTCCTTCTTCGTACGGAGGTGGTCGACCGTCGTCGTCGGCGGGAGGGAGTTGAGCGGCATGTCGACGAGGGTGGTGATGCCGCCGGCCGCCGCCGCGCGGGTCGCGGTCCAGAAGCCCTCCCACTCGGTGCGGCCGGGGTCGTTGACGTGCACGTGCGTGTCGACGAGGCCGGGCAGCAGGACGTCGTCGCCGAAGTCCTCGAGCCGGACGCCCGAGGGTACGGCGGCGTCGTACGGCAGTACGGCCGTGATCCTGCCGCCGGCGACCGTGACCGTGGCGGGACGCGTTCCCTCGGGTGTGATGACGCGCGTCGAGCGCAGCACCAGCTCTGTGTCGGACACCCGGACCCCTCTCAGCCGCCGCGATTTACTTCCACGTAACGGAATTCAACTTTCTGTTGAAGGAGTCTTCACTCCCGCTTCCGCGCCGTCAAGGGCACACTTCTCCACAGTGCACCCCCGGGCCCACTCTGGACGTTTCCACAAAGCGGAATTAGAATTCCAGCAAGCAGAACGTAGCTACGTACAAGCGGGGAGTCAACCGACCGGCGGGTAGGCTTCTGCCCTTCCCGCCAGTCCCGAAAGGAACGCGCCGTGCCGACGTCCAGCGCCAGCACCACCGACGCCGCCAAATCCAACGGCGGCGGCGTCCAGTCCCTCGAGCGCGCCTTCGATCTGCTGGAACGGATGGCGGACGCGGGTGGCGAGGTCGGGCTGAGCGAGCTCTCCGCGAGCAGCGGACTGCCACTGCCCACCATTCACCGACTGATGCGCACGCTCGTGGCCTGCGGATACGTCCGCCAGCAGGCCAACCGCCGGTATGCACTCGGCCCGCGCCTGATCCGACTCGGCGAGTCCGCCGCCCGGCTGCTCGGCACCTGGGCGCGCCCCTATCTGGCCCGCCTGGTCGAGGAGACCGGCGAGACGGCGAACATGGCACTGCTCGACGGTGACGAGATCGTCTACGTCGCCCAGGTGCCGTCCAAGCACTCGATGCGGATGTTCACCGAGGTCGGCCGCCGGGTGCTCCCGCACTCCACGGGCGTCGGCAAGGCCCTGCTCGCGAACACCCCGGACGACGAGGTGCGCGCCCTGCTCTCCCGCACCGGCATGCCCGCCGCGACGGACAGGACGATCACCACGCCGGAGGGCTTCCTCGCCGCCCTGGAGGACGTGCGCCGGGACGGCTACGCGGTCGACGACAACGAGCAGGAGATGGGGGTGCGCTGCCTCGCCGTCTCCGTGCCCAACTCCCCCACCGCCGCCGCCATTTCGATCTCGGGACCCGCGGGCCGGGTCACGGAGGCGGCGACGGACAAGATCGTGCCGGTGCTGCAGCAGGTGGCGGTGGAGCTGTCGGAGGCACTGGTCAGCCAGAATCCGGCGTGAAGGGCCGCGACGCCGACGCGGCCCCCGGCGGGGGGCTCATGCAGCGCGTCGGGTTCGACGGGTGGCCGGGGCCGGCGTTGAAGGCATCGGTCCTCGGTCCGACGGCAGCTGTCACTTGATCAGCCAAGGGCAACGGACCTCGGCCACCCACCCGGGGGCACGGGGCCGGGTCGATCCGCGGCTCCGCCGCGGGACACGGCCGGCCCGCACCGGCCTGCAGCCGCCGCACACCTGACCCGGCACGACGTAGCACTCAGCGCGGTGGTTCCCCGAACAGGTCCACGGCGTTGCGTACGTCCGACAACCCCCTGGCCAGCGCGCTCACGGAGCCGATCGCCCCGGCGATCAGCAGCAGGGACCGCCGCAGGCGGGGGATCTCGGGGGCGCCGTCGATCGTCATCGCGGCGAGGGCGGCGAGTTCGTCCTCGGCTATGCCGCGGTCGGGGAACTCGGCGGGGTGCGCGGCGAGTTCGCGGCGCAGCCGGGACACCGCGGTCCGCAGTTCCGCCACTCTCGGGTCCTCGTCGCTGCCGGTCACTGGCCTCTGCCCCAAGCTCCGCAACACAGCTCTCCCCCTCGCACGCCCTCGTGCGCAGTCTCCTCGTGCTCCCGCAAAGCCCCGTGGCGCTGGTCGGGCGCCGGGGGACGCGGGTCAGTAAACGCCACCCGATACCCGGTGCGCCACTGTGCGGACGGAAATTCAGCCCCCGGAAACCGGGCACTCGCCCTGGCGTCAGGTATGCAGGACCCATGACGGAGAACGAACAGCAGGTGGCCGGGCTGGTCCTCGCCGCCGGCGGCGGGCGGCGGCTCGGCGGACGCCCCAAGGCGCTGCTTCAGCACCATGGACGGCCGCTCGTCGAGCACGCGGTCGGCGTGCTGCGCGCGGCCGGCTGCACCCGCGTCCACGTGGTCCTGGGGGCGCGGGCCGACGCCGTACGGGAGCAGGCGGAACTGGAGGGGTGCGTGCTCGTGGAGAACCCGCGGTGGGAGCAGGGCATGGGGACCTCGCTGCGGGCCGGGCTGGACTCGCTCGCCGGGACGGGGGCCCGGGCCGCCCTCGTCTCGCTCGTCGACCAGCCGGGGATCGGATCGGAGGCAGCAGGGCGGGTACTGGCCGCGTACCGGGACGAGACGTCCCTCGCCTCGGCCGCCTACGACGGCGTACGCGGCCATCCCGTCCTCTTCGGCAGCGCCCACTGGGCACGGATCGCCGAGACCGCGACCGGGGACCGCGGGGCCCGTGCCTACCTGAAGGCGCACGAGCCGGCGATCACGCTCGTCGAGTGCGGGGACGTGGCGCAGCCGTACGACATCGACACGGAAGCCGATCTGGTCCACCTTGAGTGAACCTTGAGTGAGCAGGGTGGCACTGAGCGCCACCTTCCCTCGACCCGGAGAATCTCGACATCAACAAACCATTGAACTTCCACAATGAGGAAACTAGTATCCACTGTTCAGAAGCGCCCTACCGCTCCAAGGGCGCCGCTCGCCGTACCCGGTTCGACTGGCACCCGGTGCCACCGCTGAAGGAAGTGACAGCTCATGTCCGCACCAGCGCCGTCCCCGCTGGCCATCGTCGACGCCGAGCCGCTGCCGCGGCAGGAGGAGGTCCTCACGGAGGCGGCCCTGGCCTTCGTGGCCGAGCTGCACCGGCGGTTCACGCCCCGGCGTGACGAACTCCTCGCCCGCCGCGCGGAGCGCCGCGCCGAGATCGCCCGCACCTCCACGCTCGACTTCCTCCCGGAGACGGCCGCCATCCGCGCGGACGACTCCTGGAAGGTGGCCCCCTCCCCCGCCGCCCTGAACGACCGCCGCGTGGAGATCACCGGCCCCACCGACCGCAAGATGACCATCAACGCCCTCAACTCGGGCGCGCGGATCTGGCTCGCGGACTTCGAGGACGCCTCCGCGCCGACCTGGGAGAACGTGATCCTGGGTCAGGTCAACCTGGCCGACGCGTACACCCGCCACATCGACTTCACCGACCCGGCGAGCGGCAAGTCGTACGCCCTGCGCCCGAACGAGGAGCTGGCGACGGTCGTCATGCGCCCGCGCGGCTGGCATCTGAACGAGCGCCACCTCGTCGACGCAGACGGCAACCAGGTCCCCGGCGCCTTCGTCGACTTCGGCCTGTACTTCTTCCACAACGCCCAGCGGCTGCTCGACCTCGGCAAGGGCCCCTACTTCTACCTCCCGAAGACGGAGTCCCACCTCGAAGCCCGCCTGTGGAACGAGGTGTTCGTCTTCGCGCAGGACTACGTCGGCATCCCGCAGGGCACCGTCCGCGCCACCGTCCTGATCGAGACGATCACGGCCGCGTACGAGATGGAGGAGATCCTCTACGAACTGCGCGACCACGCCTCGGGTTTGAACGCGGGCCGCTGGGACTACCTGTTCTCCATCGTCAAGAACTTCCGTGACGGCGGCGCCAAGTTCGTGCTGCCGGACCGCAACGCGGTCACGATGACGGCTCCGTTCATGCGGGCGTACACCGAACTCCTCGTCCGCACCTGCCACAAGCGCGGGGCGCACGCGATCGGCGGCATGGCGGCGTTCATCCCCTCCCGCCGGGACGCCGAGGTCAACAAGGTCGCGTTCGAGAAGGTCCGCGCCGACAAGGACCGCGAGGCGGGCGACGGCTTCGACGGCTCCTGGGTCGCGCACCCGGACCTGGTCCCGATCGCCATGGAGTCCTTCGACAAGGTGCTCGGCGACAAGCCCAACCAGAAGGACCGTCTGCGTGAGGACGTCCACGTCGAGGCCGCCGACCTGATCGCCGTGGACTCGCTGGACGCCAAGCCGACGTACAACGGCCTGGTCAACGCCGTCCAGGTCGGCATCCGTTACATCGAGGCCTGGCTGCGCGGTCTCGGCGCGGTCGCCATCTTCAACCTCATGGAGGACGCGGCGACCGCCGAGATCTCCCGCTCGCAGATCTGGCAGTGGATCAACGCGGGCGTCGAGTTCGAGAACGGCGAGAAGGCCACCCCGGAGCTGGCCCGCAAGGTCGCCGCCGAGGAGCTCTCCGACATCCGCCAGGAAATCGGCGAGGAGGCCTTCGCGGCCGGTCACTGGCAGCAGGCCCACGACCTGCTGCTCCAGGTCTCCCTGGACGACAACTACGCGGACTTCCTGACGCTGCCCGCGTACGAGCAGCTCAAGGGCTGACCTACTCCTGAGACGCCTTGTCCGAGTGGCCCAGGGACCTTCCCGGGGCCACTCGGTCGCGTACGGCCTGCTTCACTGCCGTCGGCTCCGGGAAGCCCTGTTCGCGGCGGTCCCAGACCACCTCGTCGTCGACCCGGACCACGAAGACACCGCCGGTTCCGGGCTTGAGCGACAGCTCGGTCAGCTCCGCCTCGAAGGTGGTGAGCAGCTCCTGTGCCAACCAGGCCGCGCGGGGCAGCCAGCGGCACTGGGTGCAGTACTCGATCTGTACGACGGGGCTCATCCGAGGTGCACCGACCAATCCTGTTCCGCCGCCGGTTTGCCGTGCAGGTCGGGGACCCGCTTCAGCCAGTTCGGGCGGCCTTCCTGTGTACGCGCCATCCGCAGGGCCTCTTCGGCGGCGAGTTCCTCCCGGGTGGGGAAGTCCGTGGGGAGCCAGGCCGCGGAGGCCTGCACGCGCGCGTGGAGGTAGTCCACGTACGCGGCCCGGATGTCGTCCGGGGCCGCGAAGCCCTCCTCCCCGGCCAGCCAGGCGTCGGGGACCTCCGCGGCGATGTCCCGCAGCAGCTCCCGCGTCACCTTCGGCGCCAGCTCCGCGTCGGCCGCCCGCACGTCGGGGGCGTAGTGGCCGAGGGCGTGATGCCGGAAGTCGTACGCCTTGGTGGGGTCCGAGCTGTCCCAGCGGTGGTGGAAGACGAGGGCCGCCCCGTGGTCGATCAGCCACAGGCGCGGGGGCGCGATGCCGAGCGTCGGCCAGACCATCAGGTTCGAGCTGTGGACGGTACGGTCCACGTTCACGGTCAGCGCGTCCAGCCAGACGATCCGGCCCGCCTCCAGGGCATCGACCGGGAACGACTTCGCGACCTCCGGGGTGAAGTCCCTCGCGCCCGGCAGGTAGTCCATGCCGAGGTTGATGCCCGCGCTGGCGCTGTGGAGCTCCCGCACCTCCTGGTGGGGCTCGCCGTCGGCGATCGCCGGGTCGAAGTGCACAAGGACCAGCTCGGGGAAGCGCAGCCCGAGCGCGCGGGCCAGCTCGCCCACGATCACCTCGGCGACCAGCGCCTTGCGGCCCTGCGCGGACCCGGTGAACTTCACCACGTACGTCCCCAGGTCGTCGGCCTCGACGACTCCGGGGACGGAACCGCCGGACCGCAAGGGCGCAATGTAGCGAGTTGCAGCTACCTTTCTCAGCATCTTCCAAGGCCCCATCGCTCATTTACCTTGCATTCCACAGCAAGCTCTCGTGCGGTGCAATCCGAGGAAACGTCCCCGATCACCCCTGGGGAGAATCTGGGGAGTTTCGATCGGCACGCTCGTCTCCCTGCCTCCCCAGCAGCCCGTCAATGGCGGTGCGGCCCCTGCTTCCGGCCTCCGGCATGAAGTGAGCATAGTAACCAAGCGTGACAGCCGGGGAGGATTGTCCGAACCATCGCGCCAGCGTCACCACGGACTCCCCCGACTCCAGCATGATCGAGGCATGGGTGTGCCGCAGCACGTGGAAGCCGTCCTTCGGCGCCGCCTCCCACTGCCAGTCCTTCGCGCCCTTCGCGCGCGGCGGAATGATGCCGGCCTTGGCCAACGCCGGTTTCCAGGTGTAGGAATTCCACGTGTTGACCGCCACGGCATTGCCGAATCGGGTAGTGAGCAGGAGGGAGAACTTCTTCCGCTTCTTGTCCGCGTCCGGCCTTCCCCACGGAAGCTCCACCTCCACCGGCGGGAACGCTTCGACGTGACGCTTCAGCTCCTCAGCCACCGAGAGGGGCATGTCGACGATGCGTGTCTTGGCGCCCTTCGGCAGAGCGAAGCACAGCCTCCCCTTGATCGCCTGAACTTGGCGACGAACATGGAGGACACCTCGGGCATAGTCGATGTCCTCCGGGCTCAGCCCAAAAACCTCACCCTGCCGAAGTCCGCACCCCAGTCCGAGTACGACGGATATCCGGTGCCGTGGGCTGATCACATCCCGGACATGGAGCGCCCTCTCCAACAACCACGCTTCGCGTCGCTCCTTCGGCGCCTTGGGCCACCGGACGGACTTCGCGTGCATGGGGTTCGTGAGGAGCCGTTTGTCATCGACGGCCGCCTCCAGAATGCTGGACAGCTCGGACAGGATGCCGCGCCGGTAGTCGACCGAGGAGACTGTCGCCTCCAACGTGGAGATGTACGTGCGGAGTTCCGACGCCGTGATGTTCCTGAGCGGGAACTCGCCCAGATGCGGAACGATGTGAAGGCGCGCTCTCCGCTCCTGGTTGTCCTGAGTCTTCGGAACGCCTCCTCTGCCCGGCGCCCAGTGCAACGTGATGTAGTCGGCCAGCGTGATGGACCCGTCGCGCGGGTCCACGAACTCGCCGCGCTCCTCGTCGGTAGCTGCCCGACGGAGCCACGCCTTGGCGTCCTCCAGGATGTCAAAGGAACGGTCCCGGACCCCGGGGATGCCGGTGACCTTGTACCGCTTCCCCTTGCCGTAGCGGGCGGTTCTTTCCCTCTTCCCGGTTATCGGGTCCTTCTTCTTTTTGAGCCATCGATCTTCGATGTGGCCGGGCAGTTGAGCCTCCTCGTCGTGGGGGAAATGGCGATCTGGGCGAGGCGCGTCAGGCGTTGGAACTACGGATGGGCCGTTGCTGAGGGGTGGCGCTCAGCGGGCTCAGGACGGTGTTGGACCGGGAGTCGGCCTGCTCCTGTTCACGGATCCAGGCATCGAGGGCTTCCCGGCGGTACATGACGCGACCGCGAGGACCCATGCGGAAACTCGGCGGGCCCTGGCGTCGGTGGCGCCAGACGTAGAGGGTGCGGGGTGAGGCCGAGGTACTCGGCGGCGTCCTTCACATTGAGGAATGCGGCGCGGGCCTCGACCTCGGCGTACGCATGCTGCCGGGCAAGGTCGGCGAGGTGCGCCAGAACGCGGACACGGTGACGGCCGCCGGAACCACGGCCCGTTGGCTGATCGCCGCCGACGGCCTGCACTCCCCGGTGCGCCGCAGCCTGGGGCTGGAACTGCCGAATCGCCCCCACGGCCGCTACGGACTACGTCGGCACTACCACGTCGAACCGTGGACGGACTTCGTGGAGGTCCACTGGTCCCGGCACGGCGAAGCCGATCTGACACCGGTCGGCGACGACCTGGTGGGCGTCGCGATCCTCAGCCGCAACCGCCGCGGCTACGACGAACATCTCGCCGACTTCCCGGCCCTCACCGCCTCGCTGCGCGGACCGGCCGCGACGGAGGTACGCGGCGCCGGACCTCTGCGGCAGCGGGTGCGGCGCAGAACCGCCGGCCGGGTCCTGCTCGTCGGCGACGCCGCTGGCTACCTGGACGCCCTCACCGGCGAAGGCATCGCCCTCGCGCTGGCCACGGCCGGGGCAGCCATCCGCTGCCTGGCCGCGGACCGCCCGGACGACTACGAGCGCGCCTGGGCCCGGCTGACCCGGCGCCACCGACTGCTGACCGGGGCCCTGCTGACCGCGAGCCGCCGTCCCGGCACTGCCCGCCTCGTCGTCCCCGCAGCATCCCGGATACCCCCGCTGTTCTCAGCAGCGGTCCACGCAGGCAATAGTGGCCCGGCTCCTTTTCATGCCGAAAACGAACAAAAACAACCGTGTGCGCGGTCTCCGCGTCGGCAGAGGTGGGTCACTACACCAGAGGATCGAGTAGCTCCTCAGGGCCGTTTTCCTCTTCGGGCCGTTTCCATGGCGCCTACCGGCCATCGCCAGGACGCATTCCACATGCGACCTGGACCGGGAACTGGCGTGGCAAAAATGGTCGCGCGGGCCCGTGTGCCAAGTGTCCTTCCATGAGCGCCGTGCCTATGGCGAGCGGGTCAGGGCGACTCGAACCCTTCGATAGGCCCTCGTGATGGAGTGGCCTCGTGTCCCGTCGGAGTGCTCGCGAAGGAGAACCGTGGGATCGCGTCGGGTGAGTTGTCGTAGCTTGGTGCGGCTGCTGTGCTCGACGAGGATCGGCACGTAGTTGGGGATACGAGCATTGCTGAGCGGCTCGTAGCAGTCCTGCACCACACCCTGCACGATGGCGGCCGTCAGCAGGTCGGCGTAGGACGTCGTCAGTCGGTCCGTCAGCTCCTGAATGGCGTCGGGTACCGCGGCTTCGGCCGTGTTCGCGCCCATGGGGGCGCTCCTCACTGTCGCAGACGGCCGACCGCGGCAGCCGATCAGTGTCCAGGTGCTCGGTGTCGGCCTGTCCGCTTCCCATACTTGCACGGATCGCGTCGGTGGAACGACCTACCGGATCTGTTCATCACCTCGCCATCTCAAATCGGTCGACGTGCGGACCGGGCGGCCCGAAAGCCCGTGGTATCAGCAGTCCCGGTTGCCTCGTCCACACCATCAGCAGGTCGGGCGAAGGGGTGTCGCCGCCGACTCCGGCGCGGGATGTACGCGACTGATCGGCGCCGTCCGGGGAACCCGGCAGGGAGCGGCGCAGCCACCGGGATCACGTGTGGTTCGTCGTCCACCGGTAGGGGTAGACAGATGCTTGCATTCGTGGCCGCCGCACTCTTCGCCATCGCCTTCATCATCCGTGTCACCGGAACGTCGACCGACGTGATCTTCAGCCCGACGAGCCTCATGCTCGTCGGGCTTGCTTTCCTCGCTGCGCACTCGGCCGGCGTGGGGTCAGGCTGGTCCACCTGGCGAAGTTCCAGCCGCGGAAGCTCCACTCGCAGAAGCGGAAGTCGACGCTGAGCAAAGCGATGTATTCCCTCCTCTCGCCGACGGATCCGAACGCGGGGCCACCGCGGATTTCCCACCAGCCGGGCCGAGTTGCACCCGGAGCGGACGATCACCGCCTGCAATCGGTGGCTGCCCCTATGCCGCAGAGGAGCGACGGGATGGAGTCCTTACCCCTGCCCGCCTCGCGACTAGAGCACGCGGTCGCCGCTGGTCTCCGACGTGTCCTCCTCCGGCAGGTGCACGTCGTTGACGGCGATGTTCACCTCGACGACTTCCAGGCCCGTCATGCGTTCCACCGCGGCGATCACGTTCTCGCGGACCTCTGCGGCAACCTCGCGGATGCTCACCCCGTATGCGATGACGACCTGGAGATCGATGGCGGTCTGCTTCTCGCCGACCTCGACCTTGACGCCGCGCCCCGCGCTCGCGTGCCCGCCGGGGACCCGGTCGCGTACGGCGCCCACGGTGCGAGTGAATCCGCCGCCCAGCGCGTTGATCCCGGGTACTTCCCGTGCGGCGATCCCGGCGATCTTCTCGACCACCCCGTCCGCGATGGTCGTCCGGCCGCGGGTCGCCAGCGGTTCCTGCGGCCCGGTCCGTGCGGTCTGCAGCGTCGTGCCCACGCCGCTGCTCGGTTCATCGGGATCGGACTTGTGCAGGGTTGAACCGTTCGGCTCCGTCATCCGAAGCCACCTCCTCGGGCAGTCGACGGACTGCCATACCTGAGCGGCTGTCGGCCGCCATCTTCGTACCGCTCTCCCAAGTACCGTGCAGGGCACCGGACATGCACGCGCCACCGGCCTTTGACACCGTCCAGATTCTGAGACTATGCGGCTACGGACCACCTGGCGCACTGGGCCAGGACTATGCTGCTGCCCAGGCGTCCCAGACCCCGGCGGCTTGTCGTTGCCCGACACAGATGGCCGCGGGGAGCGGACCTTTCGTCCGTCACCCGGCACATCCCTGGACGGAACCGGGTGGGTCCCCTGTCCTGTTGCCCAGGCCCTCGGACTGGCCCTCGTTCCGCCTCCGCCGAACGTACGCCCCTGCCGACAGCGCGCCAAGAGAGGCCGGGAAACCCGGCCCCCACCTCGCTGCCGGATGGTCTTTTTGAACCGAGGCGTCATGCCCCTCCCACAGCTCACCATCTACCGTCGCGACCGACGCAACCCGGCACTGATCGCTCTGGCCGGCGAGATCGACCTGGATTCGGCACCGCTGGTGCGCACGGCACTGGCACGGTGCCTGAGCGACGGCATCCGCATCGCCGATGCCGACCTCGCCCCCGTGACCTTCTGCGACTGCAGCGGCCTCAATGCCTTCCTCTACGCCGCGCAGCGCACCACGGAGGCCGGCGGAATCCTGCGACTGCACAACCCGCCACCGACACTGGGCCGAATCCTCGACCTCACCGGCTGCGGGTTCCTGCTTGTCGGCCTGCCGCTCGGGCATCTGCCACCGTCCCTCGATGACGCCCCCGCCCCGGCCGTTACAGCCCCGCCACACCGGACTGTTCCGCTGGTGGCTGCCCTCTCGGGCGATGTGTGATGACGGCCCAGCCAGAGCAGAGGCAGCCACACACGCCCCAGGCAGGCGAGTCGTCCACCTTGGATGCTCTGCGGTTGCGCCGGGTGAACCGCTGGCTGGCGCAGGGCCTGGTCGGGGAGCTGGCGGATCTGCACGTCGACTCCCGCGAGACGTCCGCCGCTGAGGCGTACCGCAGCCGCAGCCGCCTGGACTTCCTGAACCGTCTCACCGGTGACATCCGGCGGCCGGGGTTCGCCATGGTGATCGCGGAGACGGACCACCTGGTGGGATGCGCCTTCGGCTTCCCGGTGCGCAGTGACGGGTTCTGGTGGCTCGGGTTCGACGGAGCACTGCCGCAGAGCATCGAGCAGCTCACCGCGGCCGGTGGCGTCTTCGCGATCACCAGCATCCTGGTCCAGCCACACCCGCAGGACCAGGACGTGGCCCGCCGTTTGCAGGAGCGGCTGCTGAGCGACCACCAGGCGTCCCTCGGCGCCACCTTGGTGGATCCGGACGATCACCCGGCCCTCGCGTCGCTCCGCTCCTGGGGATGGCTGGACGTCGGAGAGGTGTGGCGGCCGGTGGGCACGACCATGTTCCGCGCGCTGGTATTCCCCCTCGGGAAACGAACCACGGCGAGGCTGACGGGACTCGCCCGCGATGCCTGGACCCGGTGGCCCGGGTGAGGTCCGACAGCCGCTCGGCCCGCATCCTGGTGCTGGTCGCCAAACAAGCGGCCCGACGTGGCGCCCGGGTCGGCGTGGTCGATGTGTGCACCGCGGCCGTGGCCGCGCTGCCGGTCGGCGGAGCCGGGATATCAGCGATGTCCAAGACCGCCGCAAGCCACCCGCTGTTGCAGCACCGACGACATCAGCGAACAACTGGAGGAACTCCAGCTCACCCTGGGCGAGGGCCCGTGCGTGGACGCCTCCACGCACGGGCCCGCCGTCCTGACACCCGATCTGCTGACCAGTGCACTGCAGGACCGGTGGACCGTGTTCGACGATGGGGCCCTGGAAGCCGGGGCACGCGCCGTCTTCGCGCTCCCTCTGCAGATGGGGGCGATCAGCCCGGGAGTCCTCGACCTGTACGCCGACGTCCCCACCGTGCTGGACACGGAGCAGTTGGCCGATGCGCTGGCGTTCGCCGATCTCGCCACGCTGCTCCTGCTTGATGCGCGGATCGAGGAGACGGGCGGACCGCTCGACGGAGCACTGGCAGATCGCGGTTTCGAGGACCTGGGCGGATACCGGGCGGAGATCGACCAGGCCACTGGCATCCTCACCGTCCAACTCGGCGTCGGTATCGACGAAGCCTTCGTCCGGCTGCGCGCCTACGCCTCCACGCAGGGACGACGGCTCGCCGACGTGGCCGCCGACGTGGTGGCCCACCGGCTCCGCTTCTCCCCGGGCACGGAACCGAGACGGACCGACGAGGAATCCTGACGCACCGGTGCCGTCCGATGAATGTGCCGTGCTTCCCGCCCCCTTCCGGCGGGACTAGTCTCAATCGAGGGTGACACGATGAATCAGCAGCTCCTGGCCAAGACCTTCGTCGAGCTGGCGGACAATCTGGTCGCCGACTTCGACCTGATCGACTTCCTGCGCCTGCTCACCGACCGCTGCGTCGGCATGCTCGATGCGAGCGCAGCCGGGGTGCTGCTCGCCGACCGTGACGGCAAACTCCGCGTCATGGCCGCCTCCGACGAACGGGTACGCCTGCTGGAGCTCTTCCAGCTCCAGAACGACGAAGGCCCCTGTCTCGAATGCTTCCGCACCGGCACACCGGTGGCAGTCCCCGACCTGACCCGGGATGCCGACCGCTGGCCGCACTTCGTCACGGCGGCCCACCGCAGCGGCTTCGGGGCGGTTCAGGCGCTGCCCATGCGCCTGCGGGACGAGGTCGTCGGCGCCCTGAACCTCTTCCATGCCGCCCCCGGCCCCTTCGACCCGGCAGGCACACTCATCGCCCAGGCGCTGGCCGACGTCGCCACCATCAGCCTGCTGCAACAACGCACCGCCCAGCGCAGCACGGTCCTCAACGAGCAGCTGCAGACCGCGCTGAACAGCCGCGTGCTGATCGAACAGGCCAAGGGGAAACTCGCCGAACGCCAGAACATGGACATGGAGCAGGCGTTCAGCGCGCTGCGCGGTTACGCCCGCTCCCACAACCGGCGGCTGTCGGATGTGGCCCGCGCCTTCATCGACAACTCCGAACCGCTCCCCGGCCTGGTGGCCTGATCCCGTCGCCGAGACGATGACCGCACGCAGCTGCCCAGGCACGAAGAACCACGCTCGGATCACGGGCCGTGCTTCTGGAGGCGCGGTGCTGCTGGTGCGCCGCTGTCGGCTGGCGCCCGCTGTGGTGCGGCGTCGGCTGCGGGGCTGTTCCCGGGCTCCGGGCCCTCGCCCTCGGCTGTCTCGCCGGACCGCACCGCCGTCCCCGCCGCTGTCGCTGTCCACGCGGCGCTGTACAGCAGCAGCCTGGCCATGAGGTTGATCCACAGCACGACGGCGACCGGCACGGCGAAGGCGCCGTACATGCTCTTCCCCGCAACGCCCTGCAGGTAGCCGGTCAGCAACCACTTGAGCAGTTCGAAGCCCACCGCACCGATCAGCCCGGCGACCACGACCGCACGTCGGCCGGGATGCACCTGCGCCAGCCGGGTGAGCAGGTAGACCAGCAGCAGGAAGTCGACAACCAGGGCGATGGCCAGGCCGGCGAAGAACAGCAGGGCCCGTCCCGCCCCGCCCTCGATACCGGCTTTGTCGGCGGCCCAGCCGGCGGCGGTGTTCGCGAACACCGAACTACCGATCGCGACCAGCCCGACCGCGCCGAGACCAACCAGCACCACGGAGTCCTTGAGCTTGAGCAGGAACGGATTGCCGGGGTCCTGCTCCTTCTCCCACACCACGCGCAGGCACCCGCGCAGGGCGCCAACCCAGTTGATGCCGACCACGAGCAGCAGGGCTCCCGCGATCAGCCCGACGGATCCGGCATGCGCGACGAGACTGTCCAGGTCCAGCAGGTCGGAAAGGCCCGGCGCCTGGGCGGCGATCTTGTCCTGGAGTTTCCCGAGCTGGTCGTCGCTCAGCAGCTTGGCACCGATCGCCGCGCCGACGGTGATCAGCGGAAAGAGCGCGACGAAACTGGTGAAGGTGACGGCCGCGGCGAGCCGGGCCCAGTGGACTGCATCCAGCCGCTCCAACGCCCGCCCGGCGTGCGTACGCATCAGCTTCCCGATCACAGGCAGCCTTCGCAGCCATTCCATGAGCAACACCCGCTCTCTGCGTCCCACCGGCACCGTGCCCGCCAGGTCAACCGAGGTCTGTGTCGAGGTTGTCTGCGGGATCGTCAGCGGGGAGCGGCCCGGCGGTGGAGCCAGTGCTGCTTGTGGCGGGGGCGTTCGACCGGTCCGGCGGGATCTGCGTCATCCTTCTCCGCCTGCGCCGTCTGCGTGCGGGCGGTGTCGGGTTCGTTGGTCGGGCCGCCGCGTTCCCGTTCGGCTGCAGCAGACTCGCGCCGGGACGGTTTGAGCCCACGACGTGCGGTGCGGGCGCGGCGAGCGGTGCGGCGTGTACTGGTCAGGATCAGGCTCAGCCCGAGCAGACCCGCCGCCCCGACGACGATGCCCCAGAGGAAGAGCGTGCCGGTGGAGCCGGTGACATCGACACCGAAGACCGAAAATCCGCCGGTGAACTCGTGGGCGCTTCCACTGTTGGAAAGAACGCCGGCGACACCGATGACTACCGCGGCGACGAGGATGACGAGTCCGAGGATGATCATGACGTGCTCCTGGGATGTACTTCCTCTCCCCACGGTAGAGCCGTCCTGCCCGGCAGGCCACCGCCAGAGGTTGCGCCTACCCTGGAGTTGAGGTAGGGCAAGAGCGGAGGACACCATGATCGCTCTTGGGGTCATCCTGTGGAGTCCGGGTGTAGTCGATCACGTGGTCGGCGGACGCAGGCACTACCGGCAGACGACCTGATTCCGCAGGCCATCGCGCCCTCATACGTGCTTGTGGGCGCTCGTGGCGTTGACCGAGTGACACAACACCGTGTACGAGCTGTGTCGGCGGCCCCGTCCGGCTCTCCCGGCCATCACGGCAAGGGCTGCACCCTCTCCGGTCGAACCGGCCGATGACGGGCGGCTTTGGACGTCATGGCACCGACACCTCCACGGCCGCTCTCTCCCGGGTGTCGGGTCAGCTCGCTGCGGCGCGTTCGGCCTGTGCCTTGGTGTGGGCGAGAGGGTAGGACTCCGTACCGGTCTGGATGATCGCGCCGTCGAAGGTCAGCCGGTCGACGACGGCAGCGCAGAACCGGGATCGGTGACGGTCTTCGTCCGTCCCGAGAACCACTCGTTGGAGGCGATGGCGACGCTCTACGCGCGGCTGCGCGTCGGCGGAAGGGAGGCTAGGTCCGGTTGACCCGGCCGGCCACCGCGTGACCGATCAGCAGGTAGACAACAGCGGGCAGGCCGTAGTTGACGACGGTGCGCCAGTTGTCCGAGTCGATGGTGAACAGATTGTGCGACCAGCCCGAGAGCCAGTTCGCCGCGTCGTGGACCCAGGAGACCGCGCTGTTGGCGGCGTTGGCGTCGAACAGGTAGAAGGCGATCCACAGGATCAGAATCAGTGCCGCGATGTCCGCGATGAGGGAGATGACCGTCCCCGCGGGATTTCCGCCGTAGCGTCTGGACATGTCCAACGACTAGCCCTGACAGCAGCGTTGAAACCTCGCCGACCCGGCTGTCGTCCGCCGTGTCACAGACGGCGCCAGCGGGCCGAGGCGAAGGAGAAGACACCGAAGAGAATCAGCCCGATCGCGACGGCAACCAACAGCCACGGCCCCACCGGTGTCTGCGCGAAGCTGCGGAGCGTCGCGTCCACGCCCTTGGCTTCGTGCGGGTCGAAGCGGACGGCCGCCGCCAGGACGAAGATTCCCGCCGCGGCGAACACCACGCCACGCGCCACGCCCCCGCCGACGCCCAAAGCGGTGACGACCTGCTTCGTACGATGGCTCATGGTGCCGGTGTCCAGCTGCTTGAGGAAGCGCCGCATGGCCGCCCGGACCGCGAGTACCGCGCCGATACCGATCAGCAGGCAGCCCGCGGCACCCACCAGCACCTGGCCGTAGGACAGTTTGAGCGCCGATGCCGTCCAGTCCTGAGACTTCGCGTTGCCGCTGGAGCCCTGCCCGCCCCCGGCGGCATACGTCGCCGTGCCCCAGCAGACAAAGGCGTAGAAGACCGCCCGGCCACCGTCCAGCACCCGCGAGCTCACCTTCCGTCGAGGGCCCTTGGAAAGCACGGCGCGGGCACCTCGCCACAGGGCCATGGCGGCGAAGCCCACCACCAACGCCCACAGCATTGCCTTGCCGAAGGGCTGCGCCGCGATCTCGTGCAGCGCGCCCTGACGGTCCGCCTGGCCGCCTCCGCTCCCGACGGCGATCCGGATGGACAGCAGCCCGATCAGTACGTAGACGATGCCCCGGGCGACAAAGCCCGCTCGCCCCGCGGCAGTCAGCGTCTCGTTCTGCGTGGAACGGGCCGCGGACTTCGCGGCCCGGCCGCGTCCTTGCGTGTGAGACGAGGTCACGATGCCCTCCCCATGGCGTGCGTGTCGGCCATGACCTGGTCGCGCAGGCATGCACAGATGCGGGTGATCAGACGGGAGACGTGCATCTGCGAGAGACCGAGCTGCAGGGCGATGCGGCTCTGCGTCATCTCGCAGAAGAACCGCATGTAGAGGATCTGCCGTTCGCGTTCGGGCAGGGCCCGCAGCAGCGGGCGCAGCGCCTCACGATTGACGATCAGGTCGAAGCCGGGCTCCATGGTTCCGAGCGTGTCGGTCAGCGGGTGGCTGTGCTCGGAGCGGCCGGGTACGGCATCCAGGGGCAGCGCGGTGAAGCTCTCCAGCGCGCCCTGGCCGAGCCGTACCTCCGCGTCGGTGAGGCCGGTGTGCGCGGCGATCTCGTGGACGGAGGGTTCGTGGCCGTAGAGCGAAGCGCACTCCTGGCCGGCGGAGCGGACCCGGCCGCGCAGCTCCTGTACGCGTCGCGGCACGTGCACGCCCCAGAGGTGGTCCCGGAAGTGCCGTTTCACTTCGCCGAGGATCGTCGGTATGGCAAAGCTCGGGAAGGCGGTGCCGAGACCGGGGTCGAAGCGGAACACCGCCTTGACCAGGCCCAGTTGGGCGACCTGCTTGAGGTCCTCGAAGGACTCACCGCGGTGACGGAACCGACGGGCGAGCCGTACGGCCATCGGCATCCAGGCGCACACCACCTCCTGCCGCAGCGCGGACCTCTCCGGGCCGTCCGGCAGGGCGGCGATACGGCGGAACGCGGCATCGGTGTCCGGCGCGTCGTCGTAGGGGCGTGCGCTTGGTGCCCTCTGAGTGCGTGCGTACGGCATGGGCGCGTGTCTCCCTCATCGGTGGCGTCGCTCACCGTGGGAGCCGGCAGGCCGCAGCACGCTGGGGAGCAGCGACAACTGCTCCCACGGGCGTGCCTCCGGTCTGAAGCACCGCGGACGGGTTCCCGAGCAGCCCACCTTCAAACACGCTCTGGGCACCCGCCGCACGAGACCACCCTGGGCGGTCTCGTCCCGAACCAGATGGCCAACCGGCAGCGCGGCAGGCGCCCTTGACCGATTCGTGTGGGCAGGCGGCCGCGTGGTCGCCATCGCTACGGGTACGCAGTCGGCATGAGACACCTCCGCGCACCCGATGCACGGCTCTTCTCGCGTGTCGCCTCTGCCCACCCCATGCTGCCGTGGCTGGCCGGCGCGGCCGTGATGGGCCTGTCCGGCAACCGTGGCGCACGCCGAGCCGCTCTGCGTGGCACCGGCTCCCTGGCTCTGGCCTCCGCCGCCGTCGGTATCGCCGCCAAGTCGGCTTCCAGCCACCGGTTTCTGCCTCGGCCCGCCACCCGGGCATTGCCGTCCGGGCATGCGGTCGCCGTCGCGGCTTTCGCGTCGGCCGTCGCGTTGGAGTCGCCGCTGCTGGGCGCCGCGCTCGTCCCGCTTGCCGCAGCCGCCGCCGTCTGTCGCGCCCGCACCGGCACGCGTTCGCCCGGTGATGTCCTCGCCGGTGCCGTACTCGGGGCCGGTGTCGCGGCGGCGACGTGCCGTTGGTGGCCGCTGCACGTGGACGAGCCCGCGCATGCCGCCCGGCCGAACGTCCCTGTTCCGGCGCTTCCCGCAGGGCAGGGGCTGATCGCGGTCGTCAACAGCGACGCGGGCGGCGACACCCCGGCCGAAGCCGAACTACGGATCCTCTTGCCGATGGCGGACATACGGATCTGCGGGAGTGGCGTCGACCTGCACCTGGTGCTCGACCAAGCCGCCAAGGACGTGCTCGCCCGAGGTGGCGCGCTCGGCGTCGTCGGCGGCGACGGGACGGTCAACGCGGCAGCGGTCCGGGCCACCGAGAGCGGACTGCCACTGGCCGTGTTCCCCGCCGGCACCCTCAACCACTTCGCCGCCGACCTCGGCCTTGCGACCCTGAAGTCCGCCGCCGACGCCGTGGAGGCGGGTTGCGGCGGAGCCGTCGATCTCGGCCGGGTCACCTCCGCAGACGGTGCCGGCACGTATTTCCTCAACACGTTCAGTATCGGTGTCTACCCCGAACTCGTCCGGGCCCGGGAAGCCCGCGAGAGGCGCCTGGGCAAGTGGCCCGCCCTGTGCATCGGCCTGCTCCGCGTCCTCGCCGACGGCACCCCCAGCCAGGTCACCGTCGACGGGCGGCACCGACGGCTGTGGCTGCTCTTCGCCGGCAACAGCCGCT
The DNA here is from genome assembly GCF_003814765.1 of Streptomyces sp. TLI_185. NCBI lineage: Bacteria > Bacillati > Actinomycetota > Actinomycetes > Kitasatosporales > Streptomycetaceae > Streptomyces > Streptomyces sp. TLI_185. Next base: position 8,123,423 of record NZ_RKRB01000001.1, on the reverse strand, counting down.
ACGACCCGCCCGGCTTCGCGCCCTCCTACCGCCGTAGCCTCAACGACGGACTCCTCGACATCCGCACCGTGGACGGCAGCCACCCCTTCGCCCGCACCCGGCTCGTCACCGCCTTCCTCACCGGAACCCTCGCCCGCTCCCGCGTCTACCGGGCCACCATGGTCACCCGGCTGCGGATCGACGGAATGGGCGAGGAAGAGGACTACACCCGTGACGGCGAAGTGAGCCCGGCCGCCGGCACGCTCCACCTCGACAAAGCGATAGGTACGCTCACCGTCTACCTGCCACCACAGCGGTGACGCCGCCGGCGGGGTGGCGCGCTTCGAGCGTTCTGCCTGTTCAACGGCTACGGGGTCAGGGAAGGGGCAGGTCGGTGTTTGAGCTCCACCGGGCGGGCTACCCAACGGAGGCGTCCGACGGCCGTTCTGGGCGAAGGCACCGGCGAGTTGAACTCACAGCTCCCGGTGCCGTCCGCTGGAGCATGTACACCGTCATCTCCGGTCCTCCAGATGGAGGCGTCTCAGTGCTCGGCGCAGCTCCCGCTGCATCGGTTCCGGAAGCGTTTCGTCGGTCGTGGTGGCGACCAGGGCCGCGGCCACGTCCCGGAGCTTGATGTTGCAGTGCTGCGACACGTCCACCAGCAGGTCCCAGGCCCGTTCGCTGGAACAGGGTGCCAGGGCCATCACCATGCCGCGTGCCTGGTCGATCACCGCTCGGCTCGCCAGCGCGCGGCTCAACTGCTCGTTTGTGGCGCGTAGTTCGACGACCTCGGCCAGTAGAGCCGTGTCTTCCGCCGATGCCGCGGCCATCAACAGCCACTGTTTTTCGCGGGGCGTGGTCAGCTGGCGCATGGTGCGTACCTCACAGGGCAGTCATTCCGTCCGTAGGTGGTCAGCGGCGCGCCAGTCGCCGTTCGCCGGCCGTACCGGGCTGGTAGGCCAGTCCGTGGTGCCTGAAGATCGCTTCCTCCTGCTCGGCGGGCAGCACGCGGTCGGTGCTGACCGACGGGGCCTGCTTCACCAGTGCCTGCCATAGCCGGTCTTGAGATGGTCCGGCCCGGCGATCGCGTCATCGAGAGATACGAAGACCAGACGGTGCCGGGTGGGCAGTCCGGTCCGTACTGTGGCCATGGCCGGCTCGTCGCTGGTGGTGTCCACATAGACCGCCTCCAGGACACCGACCTTGTGGCCTTCGCTGTCGACGACATCGCGGTTGCGCCATTCCCGGACGTCGGCCGCGTGAATCATGGCCTCTCCCTACCCGGACGGCTCACCCCGCCGATGGTGAGTCGCATCCTCGGTTGTCCGCGTAAAGCTGCCGCAGTGCATGCCGCAGCGCCCGTTGCATCAGCCGCGAGAGCGGGTCACCCTCCCAGGCGGCGACCACGGCCACGGCCACGTCCGGAAGCTTGGCGTTGCACTGCCGCGAGATATCCACCAGCAGGTTCCTGGCCGCCCCACGGCCGCAGGGTGCCAGGACCATCACCATGCCGCAGGCCTGATCGATGACCGCACGGCCGGCCAGCGCCCGCCGCAGCTGATCGTTCTCGGCGCGCAGCGCCACGACATCCCGACCGGCCGCATTCCCCACCGCGGTCTCAGCCGCCACGCCCCACCAATTCTCCGGGAGCAAGGTTGTGCGATGCATGACATCCACCTCTCATATCGGGCGACTTCATCGGTCACCCGCGGCGTTCATGGTCCCGACGGTCCTCGCGCCTCCAGCGCGCCCGGTGCTGACGGCTGTAGCGGCGGTCCCAGCGGTCCTGACGATCCCGGCGCTGCTGGTAGTCCCGGTAGTCCCCGAAATCGGAACCGTCACCGCCGCCCCAGCCTCCGCCACGGTCGCGGCCGTGCCGGGTGGCACCGAACACCAACACGGCCGCGACCACCCACCAGAGCGGGTGGAGAAAGCCGAGGCCGAACAAGACCACGATGAGGATGAGAAGCAGAACGAACACGGCGGGCCTCCCCGGAGCGGAACAAGGCATCACTGCCGGGGGCCGGGGCCTGTGCGCACAGCGTAGCCCTCCCCAGAGGTTGCGGACAGCTACCCACGTCAGCGTCTTCCGCCGGGAACGGATGGCCACTTGCCGTCTGTTCAGGGGGTGCGGCGAGGGCTAGCGTGCACGGTACGGCCCGAGCCCCCGGCAGCGTCGATCACCTCTCGCGCTCCTTCGAGGGCGCACCTCGCGCATCAGTGCCGGAACCCGCCCCGTTTGCCAACGGGCCGTTCCCACACCCACCATCGCCGCCCGATCCCGGCACGGTATGCGCCCCATGCGGGCATCCCCCATTTACGCCCGCCGCGTCGCACGCATCCCCCCGCGGGCGGTACGCATGTACGTACTACTCGTTCCCGCTTCGACCCCCTTCGTCCTGCTCGCCACCGTGATGGCCCTGTCCCGGTGGGAGGACCACATCCTGCCGGCCCCGCCGGCCGACGCTCCCGCCGAGGCTCCGTTTGTCCCAGCGGCCCCTGCCCAGTTCCCCGAACTCCCCCGTGCCGGCACCGCGTTGACAAGGGAGGTTGCCAGGCGTTGACTGACAGCACGGCGTAGGGCTATGCCACTCCGGATCGTTCGGCCGAAGCATTCCACCTTCCCGCTTCGCCCGGACCCCGCGGAATCAGGAACGTCCCGCGATCTGGAGGCCCGGCAATGATCCTGTGGATTCTTCTCCTTCTGCTGATCCTGGTGGTGTTCGGGTTCGGCTTCACCATGCAGACCCTTTGGTGGGTTGCCGCCGTACTCCTGGTCCTCTGGATCGCCGGTTTCGCCATGCGCGGGCGCGGCGGTGGACGTGGCGGCGGACGCCGGTACGGCCGCAGTCGCGGATAGTCCACACCAGCGCGTTCTCCCGCCCGCGGGAACGGCGGCCTGTACGGCGATCACGCGCGGGAGCCCATCCAGCGAAACCAGTAGGAGGCCGGCCATGAGCGTCGGACAGACGATCAAGCACAAGACCCGGGCATTCAAGGGCCGGGTCACCGAACGCCTCGGCCGGACCACCCGCAACAGGCGACTGCAGCGCGAAGGCGGGACCGACCGGATCTCCGGAAACCTGAAGCAGTCCGGAGACAAGGCCAAGGACGCCTTCAGACACTGACCACAGACGCCCCGGGTGGTGCCCACGTCGCGTGGACGCCACCCGGCAGGCCAACGCGGAATCAGCCCCACAGGAAGTGACGGGTGCGGCAATGAAACAACGCAACTCACGAGCCGAGAGCCAGAGAAGGCCGCCATGCTCACCATCGTGATCACCGCCGTGATCGTCATCGCGGCGGTCATCCTCTTCGTCGTCGGACGCGGACGCATCCGAGCCGGCGGCGGGCGCGGGCTGAAGCACCGCTTCGGACCCGAGTACGACCGTGCCGTCGCCGACCACGACGGCGACACCAAGGCTGCCGAGCGGGAACTCGGCGAGCGCGTCAAGCAACACGGCTCCCTCACGGAGCAGCCGCTGTCCCCCGAGGCCCGCGCGCAGTACAGGGCTCAGTGGGCCGACATCCAGGAACAGTTCGTCGACTCGCCGCAGAAGGCCGTCACCGCGGCCGACGCACTCCTTGCCGGCCTGGCGAGGGACCGCGGCTTCCCCGACGGCGAGCAGTTCGAGGAGCAGCTCGCCGCCCTGTCCGTCCACCACGCCCACTACGTCCAGGGCTACCGCAGCATGCACACGGCGGCACGCGGCCAGAGCGGCACCGAGGAGATGCGGGAAGCCATGGTCGAGGCCCGAAGCCTCTTCGAGGCACTGGTCAGGGAACAGCCGGCTGACCCGGACCGGCGCGACGCGTCGTCCCGCGACGACCAGGGCCACGCGCCATGGGCACTGAACCGACGCCACGCGAAGGGAAGCAGCACCTGATGTCCCACCACGCCGAACACACACCGCGCCCCCAGACCGGGGGCCCGGATCGCACGATGCAGCGCGCCCCGCAAGCACCCCGCACCGGACCCGCTCACGCACTGCCTGAGCCCGGCACCAGCGCCGACGGCCCCGATCGCAAGCCCGGCCCGGACCTGGTCCCGCAGGAGGACCGGGACAAGCTCACCCTGCGCCTCCAGCAGGCCCTGAACACCTTCGTCGACAGCCCGCGCCAGGCGGTGGAGGAGGCCGACACCGTCTTCGACGATGTCGCCACCCAGTTCACCGACAGCCTCACGGAACGGCGCCGCGTCCTGCGCGCGAGCTGGCAGGACCAGGACACCGAAGCACAGACCGAGGAACTACGGCTCGCACTCAGGCAGTACCGGGAGATCACCGAACGACTGCTGCACATGTCAGCACCCGCCGACCGGTGACACCGTCCTCCCCGCAAGAAGCACAGCCTCCGCAGGAAACCGGTAGGTGAACCACACCGGCCAACCGCGGCGGCTGTGTTGCTGACGGAAGCACTCAGTCCGATCCGGCCGACGGCTCCGAGACAGCCCGGGCCTCAAACCGTGCGGCGTGCCGCCGGACGAACTGCGGCAACACCCCCCACAGACCGCCGCACACCAGCAGCGTCGCACTCCCCGCGATCACACCTTCGACCCGGCCGAACACCACGTCGACGACGAGCAGCACGGAAGGGCCAGGACGGCGGCCGGGGCAAGGACGGCCCAGGGGACGCGTCCGGCATACGGCTGGTTCTCGGCGAGTAGCAGGCCCCATTCGTAGGAAGGGGGCTGGGCACCGAGGCCGAGGAAGCTGAGCACGGCCAGGTCCAGGGTGATCAACTACCTTGCCTAATCCGGGTCTTCAAAGTTGAGCGGTGCGGAGGTGTCCGCGGGCCCGGTGTGTGGTGACGCACTGTGTCCGTAGTCGTTGGTCGTCGGCGTTGCGAAAACCGAAGGCGTTGCGAGCGACGAGCTTGATGACGCGGTTGATGCCTTCGCTCTTGGCGTTGCTGTGCCCGGTGTCGATGAATGTTTCGATCTCCGGCCACCAGCGGTCGGCGGTGACGGCGAGCTGCCGTACCTCGGGGATGTCGGAGTCCGCGCACCAGGTGAGGAACTCCCAGCGGGCCTGGCCGACTTGCTGCCGGTCGACACTGCTGCGGGCTAGGGCGAGCAGGTTGCGCAGGTTCTCCTTGGCGATCCACGCCGTCAGCAGGGTCTGTCCGATCGGTCCCTCTCCCAGCCGCGCGTTCCACATGGTGGCGAACTGTTCGTCGGTGAGGTCCTCGCGGTTGCGCAGGAGGCGTCGCCTGGCTTTCCATTCCGGATCACTTGCGCGCCCGCGCCGGCCGCGGGTCTCTGCGGTGGTGCGGCGCCTGACCATGGATAGCACTTTGTTGGCGAGTTGGACGACGTGGAAGTGGTCGACCACGACGGTGGCGTGCGGGAGACCGGTGCGGACGGCGGCACGATAGGTGGTCGACATGTCGATGACCACGTACTCGATGCTCTTCCTCCAGGTCAGCGGGATGGTGGCGAGCCGGGCGAGCACATCGGCGACGGTGCGGCCTTCGACTTGGCCGAGCAGGCCGCCGGTGCCGAGTGCATCGACGAACCCTGTGTGCCACCGATCGCGCGTCAGCCTGCACTTTCCCGTGGCGGGGTCCTGTTCCCAGCGCGGCCGTCCCCGCCGGGTCTCGTCGATGCCCAGCACCCGCACCTCGGGCGGCGGTGCCTCGATCACCTCGCGTGCGGCGCGGAAGGCGTCCATCACGGTCGGCCAGGACAGGTGCAGATCCCGGGCGGCCTGGATGACGGTGGAGGCGGCGTCGCGTATTCGCCGCCCGGCGGCACCGCGCAGTCGCATGGTGATCCGCGCGCCGACCGGTAGCTGCGGGATCTGCTCGGTGAAGGACCGGCGCGGGCAGCCGGGCTCCCGGCACCACCAGCGGCGCTTGTGCCAGCGGAACTCCAGTCCGCTCTCGCCGTACGGCAGATCGCGGGGCCGGGTGGTCGCGGAGCCCTTTACCCGGGTGGCGAAGGCTCCGCAGGCCGGGCAGGCCCGGGCCCTCTCATCGGCCGTGATCAAGTGGACTCGGCGTGTCCCATCCGCCAGCCGCTCGACCCGGGCGACGGACACCCCGTCGAGACCTAGCAACACCGTCGTATCGTTTAAAGCGGGTGTCACAGGTTCGAAAGCTGCCGGGGGCGCAGAGAAACACCTGGTCATGGGTACTTCCGTCCGGCGGACGGGAGGGAAGGGCACCGCGGCCTGGAAGGGGCTTTGGTGCTGGATGACGCCGAGGCGGATGCTCAGGTCGTACGCGCGGCCGAGGAAGCCGAACATGCCGATCACCGCCATCGCGGCCCCCGCGGCGAAGGCCGGGATGCGGAACAGCTCCAGGCGCAGCATCGGGGCCGCGCTGCGGCTCTCCACTGTCACGAACGCGGCGAGGAACACGGCGAAGGCGACGAAGGACGCGACGACGGGTGCCGAGCTCCAGCCGTCCGACGGGCCCTGGATGATGCTGTACAGAAGGGTGAGCATGGCCACGGCGATGGTGATCTGTCCCGGCCAGTCGAGCGAGCGGCCCTCGGGGGAGCTGGACTCGGCGGCCAGCAGCCAGGCACCCACCGCGGTGATCACGGCGAGCATGCCGGTCACGCCGAACGCCCACTGGAAGGAGGCGTGTTCGACGATCCCGCCGGACATCAGCGGGGCTGAGGAAAGCGCCGAGCGACAGGGCCGTGGTCCAGGAGGCCAGGCCCTTGGCTCGCGAAGGCGGGGTGGTCGTGATCGCGGTGATCATGGACAAGGAGGCAAGGAAGAGCGCGGCGGCTCCGATGCCGGAGATCGCCTGGCCGGTGATCAGCTGGGCTGCCGAGTGGGAGGTGGCGGACACCAGGTAGCCGACGGCGGACAGCAGCGCCGCGCCCACCACTTGATCATGGTCGTGCGGTGTCCGGGATGCCGACGCCCGTATGCAGGCCGCGCATGCACTGCTCGACCGCGTCCCGCAGCGGTGATGGCGATTCCTGAAAACGGGTCCGGTCGGAATTTCGTGACGGTCACGATCGCAGCAGGACGCGGGTGCGGAGGAGTCTGAAGGATCCCCGGCCGTGCATCTGCCGCTTGATCGTCGTAAACGGTTGACGTGGCCCTCGACGACGCCGGAGTTGCAGGCGAGCGTCATGCCGGCGAGGACGGCGTCCCAGTCCTGGCGCAGGAATCCGGCGAAGCCCTGTATTGGACCTGGTCCGTTGGTCTCGGCCTCCCGGACCCAGGCAGCCAGGAGATAGCCGCGGCGGCACGTCTGGGCCCAGCGCCCAGCGGCCCAAGTCCTCGCCCTGGACCAGGACTTCACCGGATGCCGACGGCACCGCTTCATCGCCTTGGGCATGTGCCTGGGCGAGGCGGAAGCAGTGCTGTCACCCCGCATCCCACACGGGGCGCCGAGGCCGGCGAGTTCGGCCACCGGGCCGGCTTCACCGGCTGACGCACTTCACAGCGGTCCCTCGCCTGTGCCCGGGGAGGGACCACCGTCTGCGTCGTACATTCACTTCAGCTCGCGGATGGTCGCCTCGAACGCCCGATCCATGTCCCACAGGGGTTCGAAGGTGACGTGGACGACGTGGCCGTAGGTCTGGTTGTGGAACATCTGGTAGCGCCCGAAGGCCTCGGGGTCCTCCACTTCGATCAGCGCGTACCCGCCCCATCCGGTGCCGTACGTCTGGTGGTGCACGATGCCGCTGTCGACATCGCCCCAGTTGCCCGACCGGGCGAACGCCTTGAAGGCTTCGCCCCACGCCTCATCGAGTGCAGGCTTGGTGACGCCCTCGGCATAGACGAAACGCTGAAGATACTTTTGCCCCATCGACCGACTCCTGCTCCCTGCCCGGGGCAGCCCTTACGCTCCGCCCTTGGTGGTTGCAAGATAGCCATCACCCATCCACGTGCCGCCGCATCTCACCCGGTCGATGGCGTGTTTGAAGCCCTTGCCGTACGAGTAGGGCGCCAGCTGATGGCGACCTTTGAAATCGGGTCCGGTCGGATTTTCATGACGGTCACGGTCGTCGGCCTAGCGCCTTACGTTTGACGGCGGGAATGCCCTGGTCATGGAGGTTCTGTCTGGGTTGAAGGACGTGCTGTTCCCGAACGCTGTGGGCATGCTGACCTGCTCGACCGCGAATCACTGGACGTCGGCTACCGCCTTCTCGTAGCGGACCTTTAGGAACAAGCGGACGCCCGACTCCTGGCTGTGTGCGTGAGTAGTGACACCACCTGTCGGTCAGCGACGACACCACCGGGTCTCATCGGGTAGCGGTATCGACTCCTTGCTCCTCTCCCAAACCCGAGCCCGCAATGAGCGGAGCGACACCGACTGACGACCCGTCTGCTGGGAGGATCACCGCTCAGCGGGTCACGCTCCGACGAAGCTCACCGTTTCTGTCATGTCCGCCCGCCCGGTACGCAGCCGGGGCACGCCTTCTTTCTCGAATCCCACCGAGACACCGCAGAACAGCACGAGTTCGTCATCGGCTCCGACCATCTGGCTGACGGTCTCGCGATACATCGTCCACATCACCTGCGGGCAGCTGTGCAACCCTTCCGCCCTCAGCAACAGCATGACCGTCTGCAAGTACATCCCCGCGTCCCCCCACTGCCCCGGCCCCATCGTCCGATCGAGGTAGCAGAACAGCACGACCGGCGCCCCGAACGCCTCAGAGTTCAAGGCGGCGATCTTCACGGGCCTGTCGGGGTCGTCACGCTCGATTCCCAGTGCCTCGTATCGCTGGGCGGCCGCGGCGGAAAATCGGTCCAGATACGGTGACGCCAGTCCGGCCGGGTACATCGGATACTCCCGCTCATCACCCGGGTCTCGCGCCAGTGCCCTGGCCGTCGCACGCTTCTTCAGCTCGACCAAAGGCTCGCCGGTCACGACATACACATGCCATGGCTGGAGGTTTCCGCTCGACGGAGCCCGCGTCGCTGCCGCCAGCACTCGTTCGAGAACCTCCTTGGGCACCGGCTCATCGCTGAACGCCCGCACAGCCCTGCGACTGTCCACGGCTTCATACACATCCACGTCTTCTCGTCCTCTCACTCCACGGCAGGCAGTGAAGACACGAGGATGATCATCGCACCCGGCCAACCGGCCGGGCAGAGCTTTGGTGCTGCCTGAATTGACCGACATTCCTCCGCTAACCGGTCACGAAGTGCTGCCAAAACTCACCTGCATGCGCTGTCGGTTCTCGGCTCTGGCACAGATCTTGGGGAGCGGTCGCGGAGGGTTACCCAAGTCGGTCGTCACCTGATGCTGCGTTCGTCTGGTCGTTGTGGGCCAAGATTCACCCTGCGAGCGGGACGGCGCATGCCACGATGAGTCCGTGAGCGATGAGCGGCGCGGCTTACTTGCCGAGAAGACACCCTTCCCCGACGACCTCGATGATCGCCTGCATGCCCAACTCACCTTTCTGGTCGAGATCGACCAGCTCAAGACCATCCTCCGTCAGTCTCCCCTTGCTGCGGCGGACCGCCGTGAGAACGACGCGGAGCACTCGTGGCACCTGGCCATGATGGTTGTGATCCTCGCCGAACACTCCGACCAACCCATCGACGTAGGTCATACCATTCAGCTCGTTCTCCTGCACGATCTGGTGGAGATCTACGCTGGCGACACCCCCCTGTACGACAGTGCCGCGGGGAACGATCAGCGCGAACGGGAAGTTGCGGCTGCCGATGAGCTCTTCAGCTTGCTTCCGGCGGATCAGGCTCAGCGCATGCGGCTTCTGTGGGACGAATTTGAGGAACGTCGCACTCCCGAAGCCAGATTCGCCAAGGCAATGGACCGGCTGCAGCCGCTGCTTCTCAACTGGATGGCGCGCGGTGGTACGTGGCGTACTCCGGGCGTTACCTCTGACGACGTCCGGGCCCGCAAGGCGGTGATCGGGGAGGCATCCGCCTCCCTGTGGAGGGCTGGGCGACGCCTCATCGACGAGGGCGAGACACGCGGCTGGTCGCGAGACGCCACGTCCCGGGAGTGACGGGTGCCACGTCGGCTGCCCTGCTTCGGAGAACGTGCTACGGCGGTCACTGAAGCAGGATCATCTTGCGGAGTAGTTCGAATCCAGCTCGTCCGTAGAGCTGCCTTTTGATCTTCTTGATGCGGTTTACGGCACCTTCCGTACCGCCGGAGCTCCAGCGCAGGGTGAGGCCGGCGGTCACCGCGTCGAGGTCCCTGAGCAAGTGGAGTGCGAAGCCTGTGAGGCGATCCCGTCGAACACCAGCGAGTCCCAGAACGATACGTCGGCCTGCATGACCAGCACTGTCACCGGCCACATCCGCACACGAAGGAGATCTACGGACACCTGACGGAGCGTCACTCCTGCTGTTTGGCGGCACGGCGTACGCGGTCTCACACCCGCTCGATGTATCGCAATCGAACACTGCGGCCACCCTCCGTGACCACTCCCCAAGATCTGTGCCAGAGACCGGTTCTCAGCGACAAAGCCAGACTCCCCACTCAGGCAGATTCAGGCCTTCTGCGGCGGGACTTGGTTATGCCGCGAGCGTCTCGGGTCGTTCGACGAGTTGGCCGCGTTCGAAGTGGGCCCCGGCACGGACGAGAGCGACGAGATGAGGTGCGTTCACGGCCCGCCACCGGGCCTGGGCGGACGTGAACGACTGGGCGTCGGGATGATGACCATGCCGAAGGTGGAACCGGCCGGCATCGGTGACCTCTGCCTGCCCCGCTCTGCCACCGGGCCCGACTGTCAGAAGTCCACGGTCGCGCAGATCGTAGGCCGACCGCCAGTCACCCGGCGCCCAGGGAGCGGGGTCTTCACCGGCCGCGACCTGTTCGAGAAGCGCGCGTTGTGTTCATTCGCGGCATGCCACGGATGCACGGTCACCGGCTCATACCCCTCCTCGCACCCGGTGCAGAGCCGAAAGAATGGCCGCGGGTACCCGGAGTCCCCTGGGACTTTTCTGGGACTTCCGGCTGCGGCAACGGACACAAGCGTGAAACAGCCGAAAGTCCATTCGCACAGCTCAGAGACCCACAGTCGCCCATCCCGGCAGGTCACGGCGCCCACTGGCCTCTTCCGGGACATCTGAAGGTCTTCAGAAGCAACGCCGCTACCCCCCTCCTGACCTGCATGTATGCAAGCCAGGAGGGTCAGGCGGCATTCTGTGGGACTTCTCTGGGACTTTGTGCCGAGACCGAGAGGCTGTCCGGGGGCTGGGCGGCGGATCACCCGGTGCTCCACGTGATGCGTCATCGCAAAGCTGTCATGGGGAGGCTCGATGGGAAAACACCCAGGTCAAACCCTATTTTCCAGCACCGGAGGCAGGCCGGGAAACGGCCGGAGCGTCAAATGAGCGTCACAAGCGACAGCGCGCGCTTACTCTGACCGATGAACGAGCGGACTCAAGTGACCCTCCGAGAGACCCAGCTCGCTCCGACCTCCGGCTCGCGTCGCGACTCATGTCCCTCGCCGATTCCCTCCCGCGGCAATGGAACCCGCTGCCCGCACCGGATGTCAGTCTGCTCACTCCGGGTCCGTGGTGCCCGTCGTTCCCGTGGTCGCCGGCGTCTCGCCGGCCCAAGGCGGCGTATCGCCGGCCCAAGGCGGCGTATCGACGACGTCATCGTTCTCGTTGCTGTCGCCGTTCACTGCGCCTGTCTTCTCGGTGGGGTCGTTCTTGACGTCACTCTCCTTCTGCCGCCTCTTCAGGGCGAGTTCCCTGGCCATCTTCTCGGAGTACAGCCTCATCTCAGCCTCTGTCCGGTGCTCGAACATGTTGCCTCCATGTCAGATCGTGGGATGCGGCGCGCACAGGTGGATCTGCTGGGCCAGTGCGCCCTCGTGCTGCACCCATAGGTCCACACGGAACGCGCGCACGGCGGCCGTCACATTCCGCGGCTCACACAACCGTTTGAAGGGATGACCAGGCACCCCGAGCTTCTGTGACAGGACTGGTCACTTCATGTCGGCGAAGAAGAAGGCTCCACGCTGCCCATCACCTTCGTCGTAGAGCCCGGTTCGGGCTCGTGGCCTTCATGAGGCTCGGAGGCCGGGTTGGCGGCACTGCCGCTTGTCGTCGCGGACCCGCTGACGTGTGTCATACCCAGGCTCCGGGCCATGTCCGTGAGGGTCCCCTGGATACGAAGCATCCAGCGTTCAGGTCTCGGATTTCGGGGGTCACTCCAGTCGCGGATCAGGCCGATGTCGCCTCGTCTTCGAACTGGATGGCGCGGATCTCCCGGCGGGAAGAGATGCTGAGCTTCGAGAACACCTTGCGGAGGTGCCACTCGACCGTGTGCCGGCTGATGAACAACTGGGCGCCGATCTCGGGGTTCGTGAGCCCTTTCCCGGCGAGTCGGGCGATCTGCGCCTCCTGCTGGGTGAGAGCCGTGGGCGTCGCGACCGTGTGGTTGCGGACCTTGGCCCCCGTGGCCTGCAACTCCCCTCGCGCGCGTTCGGCGAACGCCTGGGCCTCGAACCGGCTGAACATCTCGTGTGCGAGGTCCAGCTGGGCACGGGCGTCATCGCGGCGGTTCTCGCGGCGCAACCACTCCCCGTACACCAGATGCGCACGGGCGAGATCCATGCGGACCCGGGTCCGCTCGAGCCGCTCGATCGCCTCACGGTAGAGCCGCTCCGCGGAGTCGCCCTCGCTGAGCAGCGCCCGTGAGCGCGCTTCCACGCCCAGCGCCCAGTCTGTGCCGCTGGCTCGCGTCACCTCCGAGAGCCGCTCCAGCGCTTCGGTGGCCTGCTCGGGTGAACCGCTCCGTACGGCTGCCTCGATCAGCTCGACCAGGCCCCATCGCGGCGAGGCGAACTCCCGCTGCTCGGCCGCCGCCTCCCGGGCCGCGGCCAGCGCCTGCGCGTACTGACCGAGCCCGTTGCAGAGCACCGCCTCGTACCAGCGTGTGACGGTGACGGTGGCCCCCTGGCCACGCGGCACCGCGTCGCCCAGGTTCGCCTCGATCAATGCACGGGCCTCGTCCTCGCGACCACGCCACACAGCCAGGCCGAGGGGGCCCACGCGGCCCGGGCTGCTGTTGCCGGTTGCCGCGCACACCGCTGCGGTCTCCTCGATCAACGACTCGGCCGCCGCCAGTTCCCCGGCGATGAGGTGCACGAACGCGCGGGAGTCGAGGGCGTCGGGGAGAGCGCTGAGCGCCCCGGCCTCGCGGGTGATCGTCACATGACGCGTCGCGGCCGCGTGCCAGTGCTCGTCGTCCCACAGATCCGAGGCGATGACCGACGCGAGCCAGAGACGACGCAGCTGCTCCGGTACGGGGAGCCGCTCGTCGCAGAGCGCTTCCAGTGCTCGCTTCATCATCGGCACCGACGCCGGGTAACCGTCGGTGAGCCGCACGGCGAGGGCGTCCAGCACCAGGTCGGACACCTGTGGCTGCCGGGCCGGCGGTGCCTCCCGGGCGGCCTCGCCCACCTCCAGCAGTCCTGGGCCGCGCGCCAGGCGGCCGGCGAATATCGCCGCTGCGATGGCGTCCAGGTAGATCTCACGGGCGAGCGCGACATCGAGCCGTCCGAACCGGCGAGCGGCGGCGAGCAGCAGCGGCGGGGCCTCGCCGCCGCGGTTCTGGGCGAACGCGAGCCCGGCGCGCAGTACCTCGATCTGCGCGCGGCCCAGTTCGTCGAGGGTTCCGGCCTCCGCCGTGGCGAGCAGGGTGGCAGCCGGCTCGAACGCCCCTGCCTGGAGTTTCGCCTGCGCGGCTGCCAGCGCGCGCTGCGCGCGTCGCGCGGAATCCGGTGTCAGCACGGTCGCACGCTGGAGGAATGCGGCGGCTGCGGCGATGCCGCCGCGTGCCTGGGCCCGGCCCGCGGAGCGCTCCAGTTCGGCGGCCACTGTCTCGTCGGGCTCCGGGGCGGCGTCGGCCAGGTGCCAGGCACGGCGGTCGGAGTCGAGCCGGGCATCGGTGGCGTCGGCCAGCACCTTGTGCACCTCTCGACGTTCGCTCGGGCCCGCCGCTCGATAGGCCGCCGAGCGCACCAGCGGGTGCCGGAACCGCACCAGGGTGCCGAGTGTGATCAGGTCCGCCGCGCCTTGGTGCGACACGGCCGTGTCGGCGTCGATCCCGAGGCGCCCGGCCGCGCGCCTCAGCAGTGCCACGTCGCCCAGTGGTTCGGCTGCGGCGATGATCAGCAGGCGTCGGGTTTCGGACGGAAGTGCCTGGACACGGAGGAGGAAGCCCTGCTCGATCTGGCTCGACAACGGCCATGCGTCCGGGGGTTCGAACCCTCCGGCCATCTCCGCCACGGTCAACCCACGCGGCAGTTCGAGCAGTGCCAGCGGGTTGCCGCGTGACTCGGCGACTATGCGGTCGCGTACCCGTTCGTCGAGCGGACCGGTGACGGCCGAGTCGAGAAGTGTCCGGGAATCGCGCTCGGTCAGTCCCGTGACGGGCAGCTCGGGGAGGTTCCCGAACGCGTGGCCGGCACTGGGTTCACGGACGGCGAAGACGAGCACAACCGATTCTGCGAGCAGTCGGCGGGCCACGAACTCCAAGGTGAGGGCGGACGCCTGGTCCAGCCACTGCGCGTCGTCGACGATGCAGACCAGCGGCTGGTCACTTCCGGCGTCCGCGATGAGACTCAGCGTGGCCAGGCCAACGAGGAACCGGTCGGGCGCGGCGCCGACGCGCAGGCCGAAGGCCGTGCCGAGCGCATTGCGCTGAGGCTCGGGCAGCTGGTCGAGACCGGCGAGCAGAGGAGCGCAGAGCTGGTGCAGGCCGGCGTAGGAGAGTTCCATCTCGGACTGGACGCCGACTGCTCTGATGGTGCGGCATCCGGTGGCACGACGGAGGAGATGTCTCAGCAGCTCGGTCTTGCCGATCCCGGGCTCGCCACGCAGGACCAGGACACCGCTGCGCCCGGCTCTGGCCCCTGCCACGAGATCGTCGAGGGCCTTGCATTCACTCTCCCTGCCGAGAAGCCCGGCCCGTGAACCGCGCCTCGCCATGGCAGCTCCCTTGTCAGGAATCTTCGCTGAGTATGGTAATCCGTCTGTTGATCGCCGCGCCCGTGGCCGACCGTGACGAGTGGGCTCGCCTGCGGGCTCGCACTTCGACCTCGAGGCGTCCTACGGCCTCCGAGGACGAGGCATCCGCGCTCTGTCTGCATGCCCGGGATCAAGCCCTGCGACCTGGAGACATTCCGCCGAGAACACCTCTGACGCCTTGAGCGTGCGTAGGTCAGCCGGCGTCGGCGCCTGATGAGTCGCTCGCCGGGTGTCCGTCCTGGAGTGCGGCAAGTGCGGCAGCGAGCTTGCCCCGGCTGGTGATGCCGAGGCGGGGATAGATGCGGTACAGGTGGGCTCCGACGGTGCGGTGCGAGATGAACAGGCGCTGGCCGATCTCCCGGTTGCTCAGTCCCTGCGACGCGAGCACCGCGATCTGCATCTCCTGGGCCGACAGCCGGTCGCTGGTGTTCGCATGCCGCCGGCCGCTCGACTCGCCGGCGGCGCGCAACTGCTCGCGAGCCATCTCGGCCCAGGGCCGCGCGCCGACCCGGTCGAACTCGTCGCGGGCGCTGCGCAGCGGATTCCGGGCGTCGACGTTGTGCCGTTGCCGACGCAGCCGTCGGCCGTGGTGCAGGTGCAGCCGGGCCCGCGCCAGGGCCCAGCCGGCGGGCAGCGCGGCCAGTGCCGCGGTGTAGTGCTCCTCCGCCGTGTCGTCCGGCGCCAGCACCGCCTCGGTGTAGACGTGGGCCACCACCATCATTTCCGAGGGCAGTCGGGCGGCCAACTCGGGGAGCCCGGCCAGGAGTTCCCGGGCCTGCGGCACGGTGCCCGCGGCCACTGCGGCGTCCGCCAGATCCGGCGCGAGCAGCCAGCGGCTGACCGAGTGGTAATGCGGGTCCGCTGGATCAAACGCGCGCGCGAGTGCGTCGTACGCCTCAGTCGTGCGGCCATCGAAGAGTGCGAGCAGGCCCTCGACCTGCTGCGCCATGACGGCGGCGAACGGCATACCGGGGAACAGCCGGTGGGCGCGCAGTTCGCCGAGCATCCGTGCCGCGGCCTCGGTCTCCCCGCGCACCGCCGCCACCAGACTCCCCGTCGCCTTCACCCCCAGCCAGACGATCCATTCCCCGGTCTCCTCGGCCAGGGCGAGTCCCTCACCGGACTCCTCACGGGCCCGATCGAGCTGGCCGAGGTACACCCGCGGCCAGCTGCCCGCGAGTGACCGGGCGAGCAGCCCGAGCCTGCCCTGCGACCGCCACGCCGTGGCCGCCAGTGACAGGTACCGGGCGGCGAGGGTGGCGTCGCCCAGGACCATCGCGCCGCTGCCGAGGAAATGCATGATCCGGCCGTCCCTGCGGTCCGGCCGGAGGCTGCCGAGCCGTGCGATCACCTCGGCGCCGTACCGGAAGGGTTCGGTGTACGCGCGCACCGTCAGCACGACGGGAGCGTCCGGATCGGGGTTCCATCGGTCCAGCTCTGCCGCGGCCAGCGTGCGCACCCGTGCGTCGCCGTCCTGGAAGAAGCACCGGGCGGCCGCCCGCCACAGCAGGTTCTCGGCGACCTGCACGCCGCCGTCGTCGAAAGCGCCGGCCGCTGTGGTCACCATCTCCTCGATCCGGCGCTGCGGCTCGTCGGGTTCGAACGCCGCCTTGTCGGACACGACCATGAGGCGGGCCCGCTCCAGCGGGCCGAGTTCGCTCAAGTCGGCCCGGTCCAGCAGCAACTGCGTGTGCACGCGGTCGTTGATCTCGCTGGCCGACTCGGCCGCCCGGACCAGGATTTCGGTCCTGCGGCGCGGGTCGTGGACGAGCTCGGCCGCCTGGCGTAGGGCGGGCACGGCGGAGGCCACCTTGCCCCGGGCCAGCGCCGCGTCGGCGGAACGTTCCAGTTGGGCGGCTAGTTCCTCGTCCGGGCCGAGCGTCGCGGCGGCCAGGTGGAGAAGCCGGCGCTCGGGGGTGTCTGCCATTGCCGCGGCGATGGCGCGGTGGGTGGCCAGCCGGTCGGCGACCGTGGCGCGGGTGTAGATCGCCGACCGCATCAGCGGATGCCGGAATTCGAGGATACGGCCGACCAGACCGACCAGGCCCGCGTCGATCGCCTCCTGCACCGCGTCCACGGAAACCGTCGTGCCTGTCAGACGGCTCGACACCTCCAGCAGCCGGTTCAGTGGCGCGTTGGGCTCGGCGGCCAGGGCCAGCAGCAGCGTTCGGCACTCGGGGCTCGCCGAGTCCGTACGCGCGGCGAACGCGTCCTCCAGCCGTTGGGTCAGCGGCAGATCGTCCAGCTGCGGTGCGATGTCCTGCACCGTCTTGGGCAACTCGACCAGGGCCAGCGGGTTGCCCGCGGCGCGCTCCAGGATGAGGGCCCGTAGCGGCGCCGACAGGTGCGGTGCACCCGCGTCGAGCAGTTCGGCGGCGGCGGACCGGCCGAGCGGTTGCAGAGGGAGGTCCGGCAGCGCGCTCACGGCGTAGGAGTCGGGAGAGTGGAGCCGAGACGCTGCGACGACCAGTACGGGAAGATCACGGATGCGCCGCGCGACGAATCTGAGGACGTCCCGGCTCGACGAATCGATCCACTGCAGATCGTCGATGAGCAGCAGGAGCGGTTGCCGGTCGGCCTCCTCGGCGAGCAGTTCGAGCACTGCGAGCGCGACCCGGAAGATGTGGGGCTCGGTCTGCGTGGCGCTGAACGCGTCGACGAGCGCGCTCCGGTGCGGGTACGGCAGCTTCCCGATGCCGTCGGCGGCCGGTTGCAGCAGCAGTTGCAGAGCCGCGAACGGCAGCCACAACTCCGTCTCCACACCGGCCGTGCTCAGCACCGTGAAACCGCCCTCGGTGCCCTCGGCGCCGACCGAGCGCAGCAGAGCCGACTTGCCGACGCCGGCCGTGCCGTGGATCAGCAGCGCACCGCCGCGTCCGGCCGCAGCGTCCGCCAGCAGCCCGCGCAGGACTCGCAGCTCCGCGTCCCGGCCGATCATCGCGCGTGTATACGGTTCGGCCTCAGGAGGGCCCCGGCTGGTGGGCTGAGCATGTGCGGCTTCCTCCGTGCAGGGAGTCCCGTCGCACGACATCCTAGCCGCGGCCCCTTACACCGTCGGTGCGATCACACCATCAGTACAACGACTCAAGTCTCGTCTGCGTCACCGCACCGAGGCCCGGATCCGAAGCAGATCACACGGCAGAACCGGCCGAGCCGGTGAGTCGGGCCGGTTCCGTGTTCACCGCGCGCCCCGCGACGACTCCAGCAGGGCGAACCCCCCGTTCCGCAAAGGGTTCGGCGACGGGTTCCTGTGGCAGCGAGGGCACGGCCGGCGGCGGCCCGATGCGGATGAGTGTCTCCCGTGTCTCCTCGGTCAGACCTCCCCAGATCCCGTACCGCTCCCGGTGGTCGAGGGCGTACCGGCGGCACGGGATCAGCAGCGGGCACCCATCGCAGATCATCAGGGCCTGTCGGACGGTCGCCAGGTCGCCCGGTGGGGGGAAGAAGGTCTCGACGTCGGCACCTCGGCAGGCCGCGGCCGGCGACCAGCCCGCCGCCGGGCGCACGGGCAGGGCACGGTTGTTCACCTGAGGGGTACGAGGCGTTGTCATCCCATCTCCTCCAACTTCCTGCCGTTGGTCTCGCGCACCCTGACGGCGACGAAGACAAAGGAGAGCACGGCGAAGCCCGCGTAGATCGCGTAGGTGGACGACAGGTTCCAGTCCGACATGCGAGGGAAGCTCTCGGTGACCGCCCAGTTGGCGATCCAGTTGGCCGCGGTCGCCACCGACATCGCGGCGGCGCGGATCCGCAGCGGGAACATCTCGCCGACCATCACCCAGAGCACCACGCCCCAGGAGACCGCGAAGAAGAACACGAAGGCGTGGGCGGCGACCAGCGCAACGGTGCCCTCGGTGTCCGGGATCGACAGACTGCCACCGCTGCCCGTCTTGTACGAGAAGGCCCAGGACGCGAAGGCCAGCGACACGGCCATGCCGGCGGAACCGGTCAGTGCGAGTGGTTTCCGGCCGACCCGGTCGATCAGCAGCATCGCCACGACGGTTCCGACGATGTTGACGATCGATGTGGACAGGCTGATCAGAAGGGAGTTGGCCTGGTCGATACCCACCGACTGCCACAGCAGCGACGAGTAGTAGAAGATGACGTTGATGCCCACGAGTTGCTGGAAGACGGCCAGCCCGATCCCGACCCACACGATCGGCAGCAGCCCGAAGCGGCCGTCGAGCAGATCGCGTACCCGCGGCTTGTGATCGGTCTTGAGAGCATGCTGGATCTCGGCGATCCGCTCCTCCGAGCCCGCGTACGTGCCCTGCAGGTCGCGCAGCACGGCGAGGGCCTGGACCTCACGGCCCCTCGCGACGAGGAAGTGCGGCGACTCCGGGATGCGCAGGGTGAGGAACAGGTAGGCGAGTGCCGGTACGACCGCGGCCATGAGCATCCACTGCCAGGCATGCAGGGCACCCAGCGGGTTCTCACTCTTGCCGTCGGCCCCTTGGGCGATGCCCCAGTTGACGAGCTGGGAAGCGGTGATGCCGAGCACGATGGCCGCCTGCTGGAACGAGGCCAGCCGCCCGCGATGGTCGGGCGGCGCGACCTCGGCGATGTAGGTGGGCCCGATCAGCGAGGCGAGGCCGATCGCCATACCTCCGACGATGCGCCAGGCGCCCAGGTCCCAGACGGAGAAGGGCATGGACGAGCCGAGCGCGCTGATCGCGAAGAGAACCGCGGCGAGGTGCATCACGCGCCGACGGCCGATGCGGTCGGCGAGACGACCGGCGACGGCCGCTCCGAAGGCGGAACCGAGCAGAGCGGAGGCGACGATGGTGCCCGTCTCGCTGGAGGTGACATCGAATCGGTGCTGGATTCCGGTGACGGCGCCGTTGATGACGGCACTGTCGTAGCCGAACAGGAAGCCGCCGATCGACGCGGCCGCCGAGATGTAGGTGACGCGCCGTAGGTTGGTGGGGCGGAGCGCGGCCCTTGAGTGGGCCCGCCCCGCGGAAGAGGCGTTCGCGGTCATGGACAAGGACTCCTTCACAGGACCGGTGCGCACCAGCGCAGCCGGGAGCTCCCGGCCAGGTGGGCGTAACAGTCGTAGAAGACGTGGATCGGATGGACGTCTGCGCTGGTGACCGGGCACCGGTCGTCGTGCCGGTCGGCGAGCGTGCCGCCGCTCAAACGCCGGCCACCGGGGCCGAGAGCAGTTCGTGCAGGCGGGCGAGGTTCGCCGCGCCGATGAGGCCGGCGTCCGATCCCACAGTGGCGGTGCGGACCTCGGCGTAGACGCGGTGCTCGCCGCCGCCGAGGGCCCGACGGTAGGAGAGCTCGGCCGGACGCCTGATCAGCTCGCCGGTGTCGCCGAGGCCGCCGCCGATGACGAGGACGGACGGGTCGAGGATGGAGGCGAGGTCGGCGAGGGCCTGGCCCAGCCAGCGGCCCGACTGTGCGAACACTTCGAGAGAGAAGGAGTCGCCGTTCCGGGCGGCCTCGGTCACATGGTGGCCATGGATACCGGCGGGGGTGCCGTCGCCCAGCGCGAGCACCGCCGCGGCACGCCCGGGATCGGCGGCTGCCATGTCGCGGGCGCGGCGGGTGTGGGCCGCTCCGCTGGCGTACTGCTCCATGCAGCCGTGCTGGCCGCAGGGGCAGGGGAGCCCGTCGGGGACCGCCCGGTAGTGGCCGATCTCGCCGGCCATGCCGAAGCGGCCGCGGAAGAGCCGGGCCCTGCTGATGATGCCGCCGCCCAGGCCGGTGCCCGCCATGACCATCAGCATGTCGTTGTGCCCGGCACCGGCTCCATGGATGAACTCGCCCCAGGCGGCGGCGTTCGCGTCGTTCTCGACGACGACCGGAAGCCCGGTGGCCTCCTGGACGATGTCCCGGATCTCCTTGTCGTGCCAGCCCAGGTTGGGTGCGAAGCGCACCGTCGAGCGGTCCGCGTCCACGTATCCGGCTGCTCCGACGCCGACCGCCCGGACGTCGTCCCAGCCCTTGCGGACCCGCTGGACCGCCTCGGCGATCGCCCCGGCGATCCGGTCCGGGTCGTGAGGGGTGGGGACACGCACCCGGGAGACAACCTCCCCGCCGGGGTCGACCGTCCCGGCGGCGATCTTCGTGCCGCCGAGATCGACGCCAACGGTCAGACCGCCGTTCTGCTCGTTCATGCGGCACCGCCCATGCCGTCGAACCGACGGTGCGCGTGCCGACGTCTGTGTCCGCCTGACCGCTGCAGGCTGAGGGGACCGTGAGACATGGTGTGGTTCCTAACGTTGTGGTTGCGTGTGAAGGAGGGGGAAGTCGGCTCGCCACCAGCCCGAACACCGGGCAGGGGGGCTTCGGCACCCGGGAGGCGGCGGTTCGCAGCCGGGCCCGACTACAGGCTCAGCTTCCGTAATCCGGTCCCGAGTTGCATGAGTCATTCGACTGCGTCCCGGTCTTTGTCGCTTCCTGTGTCACACATCCGGGCCGTGCGTTGTCTTCTAAAGCGAACCAAGTCGGATCGACCGGAGGTGTGACACGGTGTTGGACAAGGAATCAATGAGCGGAGTCGACGAGCACGGGAGCCAGGACGGGACCGGGCCCAGGATGCTGGCGGACATCAAGCCGCCCTTCGTGCCGGAGGGCGCTTCGGCGATGACTGTGGTGGTCGAGTGGCCTCCGGGACACCCCGGGACGCCGCCGCACCGCCACTCGGGGCCATGTTTCGGATACGTCACCGAAGGCGCCGTCCGGTGGGAACTCGAGGGCGAGCCCGAGCGGGTGATCAAGGCCGGTGAGACGTTCTGGGAGCCGGGGGGTGACGTGATCCACTACCAGAACGGCAACGCCCTGTCGGACACGCCGGCCAAGTACGTCGTCATCATGCTGTGCGCGCCCGGCCGGCCGATGCTCACGCTGGTCGAAGAGGAGGAGCTGTCGAAACGGGCCCACTTGCGAGCCCCGCGGCCTTCCGCCGACTGAACCACGGCCCGGTGACGCGAGTCCGCCGCGTCAGATCTCGAAGGGGGCCGCTGTGGCCGGTCATGGGTCGGTGCCGCGCAGCACGACCGAGGTGCTGGTAGGACGCGACCGGGAACTGGAGCTGCTCAGGTCGTACGTCGACCAGGTGCTCGGGCGCGGTGGGGTTCTGGTGCTGTCCGGGGAGCCGGGTGTCGGTAAGTCCGTGCTTCTGGATGCCGCGGCTTCGGCGGCGACGGCGGCCGGTGCGCTGGTCCTTCGGTCCGACGGGGTCGAGTTCCTCGCGGATCTGAGCTTCACCGGACTCAACCACGTACTCGAACCCTTGCTGCACGAGTACGGCGGGCTTGACCCGGTGCACCGCGAGGCCCTGACCGTGGCGCTGGGCGCGGGTGACGGTGCCCCGGTGGATCGACTGGTCCTCTACGGGGCGGTACTGGCGCTGCTCCGCCGGGCGGCGAGCAGCCGTCCCGTTCTGCTGGTCATCGACGACCTGCAATGGGTCGACCGGGCGAGCGCCGCGGCGCTCGCGTTCGTCGCCCGGCGGCTGACTGGGAGCCGAGTGGGCCTTCTGGCGGCCTCGCGGCCGGGGTTCGAGAGCTTCTTCGAACGCGCGGGGCTTCCCGAGCTCACCGTGTCTCCACTGGACGACAGGGCGGCAGCCGCCCTGGTCGGCACCCGCTTCCCGCTGCTCGCCGGGCAGGAGCTGCGTCGCGTCCTCGCGCAGGCGCGGGGCAACCCGCTGGCGCTGCTGGAACTGCCGGCCGCGCTCGGCGACTCGCGAGGCAGTGCGGGAGTGCCGCTGTCCGGGGTGCTCCCGCTCAGCCGTCGACTGCGGGACCTGTATGGCTGCCGGGTCGCGGAGATGCCGGCCCCCACCCGCCGGCTGCTGCTCCTGGCCGCGCTGGAGGGCGGCGGCGACCTGTCGGTCCTGCGGGCCGCCGCCCCCAGCGAGGACGTACTGGCCCTTCTCGCTCCCGCGGAGCGGGCGCAGCTGCTGCGGATCGAACACCGAGGGCTGGGGCGGCTGTCCTTCCACCATCCGCTGATCCGCGCGACCGTCGTGTCGGGCTCGACCAGCGGTCAGCGCCTGGACGCCCACCAGGCGCTGGCCAAAGCGCTGACCAGTAAACCCGATCGCCGGGCCTGGCACCTGGCCGAGGCCACGCCGGATCCCGACGAGCAGGTCGCCGCGCTCCTCGAGGACACCGCACACCGGGCCCGCCGGCGCGGCGACGCCGTCGGCGCCTTCAACGCGCTGGTACGGTCCGCCGACCTCACGCCCGGCCCCGCGGACCGTGGCAGACGGCTCGCCGAAGCCGCCTTCGTGGGCGCGGACGTCGCCGGCGAGCTGCGCACGGCGGCCGAACTGCTTGTGGAGGCCCGGCGTGCCGACCCGGAACTGAGGGGATCGCTGCGGGCGGCGGCCGCGGCCTCCCAGGTGCTGCTCAACCGCGACGGTGATGTCAACACCGCGCACCGGCTGCTGGTCGGTGCGATCACGACCCGCGAGGGCAGGTCCGACGGCGACGACGAGGCGCTCTTCGAGGCGCTGTGCACCCTGCGCAGGGTGTGTCTGTGCGCGGGCAGACCCGAGTTCTGGGACGCGTACCAGGCCGCCGTGTCGCAGCTGACCGTGCCGATGCCTCCCCTCCAGGAACTGCTCGGCGACGTCTACTCCGACCCGGCACGCTCCTCCCCGACAGCCCTCGGCCTGCTCGACGCGGTCATCCACGACCTGCACCGGGAGACCGACCCGAGCCGGATCGAACGGGTCGCGATGGCAGCACTCTTCGTGGACCGGGCGACCGGGTGCCGTGCGGCGCTCTGGCCCGTCGTCGAGGACGGGCGCGAAGGCGGCGCGGTCACGTCGGCGCTCATCGCGCTGGTGGTGCTGTGCCTGGACGACTTCATGACGGGTCGATGGGACGAGTGCGGCCGTCTCGCGAAGGAGGGGCTGGCGCTGTGCGAGGCCCACGGCTATCAGATGCTGGCCCAGCAGTTCCACCGGGCCCAGGGCCTGCTGGCCGCGGCGCGGGGCGACGACGGCACGGTGGAGGAGCTGGCAGAGAGGATCACGGAGTGGGCGGCACCCCGCGGCGCTCGGACCGTCGAGCACTTCGCGCGGCACATGACGGCACTGGCCGCCCTGGGCCGCGGTGACCACGAGGACGCCTACCTCGACGCCTCGGCGATCAGCCCTTCAGGCGTGCTGGCCCCCCATGCCCCGCTGGCTCTGTGGGTCCCCATGGACCTCGTGGAAGCCGCCGTGCGCAGCGGACGCCGAGCCGAGGCACTCGCCCATGTCGCCGTGATGCGGCAGACCGGCCTTCCCGGTATCTCCGGCCGCCTGGCACTGGTCACCGCCGGTTCGGCCGCGGTCGCCGCCCCCGGGGACCGGGCTGGCGACGCCTTCGAGGAAGCGCTCGCTGTTCCCGGTGCCGAGCGCTGGCCCTTCGACCTCGCCCGGGTCCGCCTCGCATATGGACAGCACCTGCGTCGCACACGGGCCGCCAAGGACGCCCGGACGCACCTCGCCGCCGCCCTCAAGACCTTCCGCCGTCTCGGGGCCGCCCCCTGGGCCGCGCGGGCGGCCGAAGAGCTGCGGGCGACTGGCCGTAACGCCACCTGGGAGGCCCACCAGGACCTGAGGGCCAGTCCGCTCACGGAGCAGGAACACCAGATCGCCACGCTCGCCGCGACCGGGCTGACCAACAAGCAGATCGGCGAACGTCTGTTCCTCTCCCACCGAACCGTGTCGGCCCACCTGAACCGGATCTTCCGGAAGCTCGGCATCACCTCGCGTGTCACCCTCGGCGAGGCCCTCGCCGCACTGCTGCCTGAGCAGTCCCGGACGGAACGGTCTCCCACCTCTTCGCAGACCTAGAAGGCGTTGCTTCCCGGAAGGGACGCAAGCGCGTCCCTCAGTGCTGCACGTGAGGCGATTCCGAGTTTCGGGAACAACTGGTAGAGGTGCGTACCAACGGTTCGCGGCGAAAGGTGGAGACGTTCGCCGATCTGCTTGTTGGTCAACCCGGAAGCGGCGAGTGCGGCGATCTCCTGCTCCTGTGCGGTGAGGGTCACGGAACCGTGCTTCGCTCCGGTGCGGGACCGGCTGGTGGCACGGAGTTCGCCCGTGGCCCGGTCGGCCCACGGCCGGGCGCCCAGGTACTCGAACACCTCGGCCGCCGCGTCCAGTTGGGCTCGGGCCTCCGTGACGAAGCGCATGCGCCTCAGACGCTCCCCGTAGGCCAGCCGGATCCGTGCCAGATCGAAGGGCCAGTCCTGTGCTCCCGGGAGGGCCAGCGCCTGCTCGAAGCACCCGACCGCGCCTTCATCGGGTGCGACCAGCGCGGCCGAGCCCGCCACCAGCAGCGCCAGCCGCGGGGAGAGAGCCGCGACACCGGCCTCCCGCATCGCACGCACGTGTGCCTCCGCCTCAGCGGTGCGCCGGGTGTGCACCGCCGCTTCCACCAGGTCCATGCAGAACCACAGCGCGTACGGAGCGTGGGGCGCGAGTCGGCCCGCAGGGCTGATCGCCACGGCGTGGCGGTACGCGCATTCGTAGTCGCCGGCACCGAGTTCGGCGAGGACCCGCGCATGGTCGGCGAAGACCGCCGCCGCCAGGACTCCGCGAGGCACGGCCCACTGCGCGATTCGGTCGGCCGTACTCCGGCTCTCTTCGAAGTGCCCGTGGACGGCGGCGAGCAGGGCTTGGTGGTACTCGAAATACCAGGAGAAGAAGGGGTATTGGCGCTCCTCGCAGATCCTCAGGCCCTCGGCGGCCAGCGTTTCGGCCTCCTCCCACCGGCCGGCCGGGAAATCCTGCAGGCACAGGTGCATGAGCGCGTCGATGTGCCGGCGCACATGGCCGCCCCGGCGTCCCCGACGGACGGCGTCCCAAGAGACGTCCCGCAGTTCCGTGAGCCGGTCGAGGCGGACGGGGGCCATGTCGTGACGGCCGACCGAGCTGGCGCCGGCCGGGTCCCTCCACGTCCTGCCGCAGGTGGAGAGCAGCGGCGGTGCAGCCGGCTTCAGACGGTCGAGAGCCGCGTGGAAGGGCTTCCACAAGGTATCCCGACCCCCGGACCAGCACACCAACTCCAGTATGCGCAGTGTCTCGATGAGGGCGTCGTCCTCGGCGTCGTATCCGTGCCTGCCCGTCTCGATGGCCTCCACCAGGAGACGGTGGGCCATGTCGATGTCGCCGTCACCGCCGTTGAGCAGGAGGAGAGCCGCCGTGGCGGCGGTCAACGGCGACCCGGTGAGATCCGGGTCCGCGCACCGGGCGCGGTCGAGGAGTTCCGACGCCGCGCTCAGCTCACCGGTCGCGTCGGCACCGAGGTATGCGGCCCGGGTCAGTCGGCGTGCGCGGTCCGCGCGGCGAGGGCTCAGTTCGGCGGACCTGGTAAAGGTGGCGACCGCTGCCGTGGCGTCACCTCGCCGGGCGGCACGATGCCCGGCCTCCTCCAGCAGGGCGGCGACACGCTCGTCGGGAACGAGGGTTGCCCGTCCCAGGTGCCAGGCCCGCCGCTCGGGTGCCTCCGCGCGGATCTCGGCCAGCGTGCGATGGGCCTGGCAGCGCTCGGTCAGGGTACTGGCCTCGACGACCGCGGCCCTCATCAGCGGATGACGGAAGGCGACCCGACGGTTCGTGTCGTCGAAGGTGATCAGACGATCCGATTCCGCCGCTGACAGTGCCGTAAGAGCCTTCGGGTCGCCCGATGCGGCACGGAGGACGCCCGGATCTCCGGTGCCGTCGAGGGCGAGCAGCAGCAGGAGCCGGCGCGACTCGGCCGGAAGGCGGGCCACGCGCGAAGCGTGGCGGCTGCGAAGGCGTGGGGAGAGGGGCAGTACGTCGGGCAGATCGGTCAGCGCGTCGCGTTGCGGGCCGCTCAGCGCGGCGGCCAGCTCCACGAGCGCCAGCGGGTTGCCCTGCGCCTGCGCCAGGACTCGGTCCCGCGCCGGTCCGGCCAGCCCCGGAAAGCGGACTGCGAGCAGTTCCACGGCCGCGTCGCGATCCAGCGGCGGCAGCTCGTACTCGGTGAGCCCGGCTCGCTCGAAGAAGGTCTCGGCTCCCGATCTGCAGGCGGCGAGGAATCCGATACGGCTGCCCGCCGGCCGATGGACGACGAAGCCCAGCACCGCCGAACTGGCCCGGTCGAAACAGCCGAGGTCGTCCACGACGATGAACACAGGGCGTTCGGTGGCCACTTGGCGCAGCAGGAAGATCACCGAGTCGGAGACGTGCAGACCGTCGGGCACCGGATCGCCCCCGTAGCCCAGCGCACTGCGCAGAACCCTCCGATGCCTGTCCTCCAAGCGCTCGATCCGGTCGTTCAGCGGCAACAGCAACTGATGAAGTCCGGCGTAGGCGAGCTCGGCCTCGAACCTGACCCCGACGGCCGACAGCACCCGGGCACCCGCCCCGGACATGCCCCCGGCGACCTCACCGAGCAGGGCGCTCTTGCCCACGCCCGGCTCCCCGGAGAGCAGCAGCGCACGGCCCGCGGCCGAGCCCTGCCCGAGCAGCGCCGTGATCTCCCGGAGGTGCCGCGCACGCCCCACCACCTCAGAGGGCTGACCGGCGTCCGCAGCAGGGGTCTTGGGCAACCGTTCGACGCGCGAGCCGAGTGACATGGGTACTCCGTACGTTTGCGCCGCCCTTCCCACTGTATGGCGGGAAGGCTTGGGCTCACCGTGCACCGGCCGGCGAGGACAAACATCAGTCACGTGACTGCGCGGCGACGTGCGGGTCATTTGACTGATGGTGCGAGCCCTTGAGGGTCTCGCAGAATCGAGATGTCCCTGAATCACACGAGCGGCGCAGGACGCATCACACCGTGTGCCCTCCGAACCTCCCTCGATCCCACAGATCTAACGAGCGGTGATGTGATGAGAGAACCCGACAGTTGTACGCCGGTGGTGTGCCGGATGCTTGTCCGCCTGATCGTCGCCGAAGGAGTGGACCGGCAGGTGATGCTGGATCTGTCCTACGACGCAGCCGATCCCTACGCGGTGTCCCTGACGTTCCACATGTGCACTGACACGACCGTGCGCTGGGTGATCGGTCGCGATCTTCTCCTGGACGGGCTGGGGAAGCTCACCGGCGTCGGCGACGTCCAGGTCTGGCCCTGTCGGGACCCGGGGGCGGACCAGGTGCACATCGCACTGTGCCCGTGTCCGAAGCAGGAAGCGGTCGTGGTGACCACCTCGGCACGAGCCCTCGGGGCCTTTCTGCGACGAACCCTCGCGGTGGTGCCCACCGGTACCGAGGAGTGCCACCTGGACATGGACGGAGCCGTCCACCAACTCCTGAGCGGCCCCGGTGAGTCGCTTCGATAGGGGCCGTCCGGGCCGGACGGACCGACGCCGTACGAGGTCGCGGACCCCGTCAGCGGCCGCCCACAGGCACCCCGCCTATCTCGAGGTGCAGAACGAGCGCGCCAAGGACGTCCAGCTGCGGATGGCCGACTGGATCACCCGGTTCGCCGGATCGATGTGGTTCGTCTACATCCACGTGGTCGTGTTCGCGGTGTGGATCGTCTGGGCGGAGAAGAGCCCGTGGCCGACGCTCACACTGATCGTCTCACTCGAAGCCATCTTCCCGTCCACGTTCGTGATGATCGGCCAGAACCGACAGGCCGAGTTCACCCGCAAGAAGGCCGATCACGACTACGAGGCGCAGGAGCTCGAACTGCGTCACAACACGCAGCTCACGGAACTCGTCCACACGCTCACCGTCGAGATCCACCGAGCGGTGAATGCCGTGGCCGCGGGTGAGACGGACACCGGCGAGAACGCCGAGCAGGTGCCCACCAGCACGGCCTGAGTCGCCGATGCATGTCACATCGGCCCGGCCCGCTCGGTCTACATGGTGACGGACAACAAGCAGAGGCAGTCATGCGAGAGATTCTGATCGTCGGCGGCGGCTACGCGGGCTTCTACACCGCGTGGGGCCTGCAGAAGAAGCTGCGTCCGGGC
Organism: Streptomyces sp. TLI_185; assembly: GCF_003814765.1. Taxonomy (NCBI): domain Bacteria; kingdom Bacillati; phylum Actinomycetota; class Actinomycetes; order Kitasatosporales; family Streptomycetaceae; genus Streptomyces; species Streptomyces sp. TLI_185. The sequence continues at coordinate 8,094,609 of NZ_RKRB01000001.1, read as the reverse complement.
GAGGCGCGGGTCACGGTCGTCGACCCGCGCCCGTACATGACCTATCAGCCCTTCCTGCCCGAGGTGGCCGCCGGTTCGGTGGAGGCACGTCACGCCGTCGTCTCACTGAGGCGGCACCTGTGCGGCACCCGGCTGATCGCGGGCACCGTGACCGAGATCAGCAACGCGGACCGTACGGTGACCATCCGCCCGGTGCGCGGAGACGCCTACGAACTGCGCTACGACATCCTCGTGGTCACCGCCGGCGCCGTGACCCGCACCTTCCCCATTCCCGGACTCGCGCAGAAGGCCATCGGCCTCAAGCACGTGGAGGAGGCCGTGGCGATCCGGGACCGGCTGATGACCGCGTTCGACCAGGCCGCGTCGCTGCCGGCCGGCCCCGAACGGCGAAAGCTGCTCACCGTCACGTTCGTGGGAGGCGGGTTCTCCGGCGTCGAGGGCTTCGGTGAACTGCTCTCACTGGCAACCGGGATGCTCAGGTCCTATCCGGAACTGACCGTCGACGACCTGTCCTTCCATCTGGTCGAGGCCCGGGGCCGCATCCTGCCCGAGGTGAGCGACAAGCCGGGTGCCTGGGTGGTACACCACCTGGAACGCCGCGGCGCACATGTCCATCTCAACACGCAACTGCTGTCCGCCGAGGACGGCCACGTCGTCCTCTCCGACGGAGCGGAGTACGACTCCGAGCTGATCGTCTGGGCCGCCGGCAACGCCGCGAACCCGGTCGTGCACAACCATACGGACCTGCCTCTCGACGAGCGCGGCCTGCTGCTGGTCCGCGCCGATCTACGCGTAGGCACCGACGCCGAACCCGTGCCGGACGTGTGGGCCGCCGGCGACGACGCGTCCATCCCCGATCTGGCCTCGCCGGTGCCGGGCGCGCGCACGGTGCCGAACGCCCAGCACGCCGTGCGACAGGGCAGGCGTCTCGCCAGGAACCTCGTGGCCGACCTGCGCGGGCGGCGAGTGAGGAACTACCGGCACGGCAGCCTGGGCGTGGTGGCGACGCTGGGACTGGGGCGGGGCATCTTCCAGTACAAGGGCATCGTCATCAAGGGATTCCCGGCGTGGCTGATGCACCGGGGTTATCACGTGCTCGCGGTGCCCAGCTGGGAACGCAAGATCCGCGTTCTGGCGGTGTGGCTCACCGCGGCCCTGACAGGCCGGGATCTCGTGTCTCTCGCCTCCGTCCAGCACCCGCGGGACGCCTTCGTCACAGGTGGGCGGACGGAGAACCCAAGTGGCCGCCGCGCGAAGGAAGGCAGCACAGCATGACCATGTGGGGTTCTCGTTTCCATAGGGGGTACGCCATGGCCGCGCGTGAGGAGGCCGCCCGCGGCCTGCCCGACATCGAGGGTTTCCTGTACCGGGAGGCTCACAGGGGAGCGACCCTCCGCCGCGTGGCGGCATTCACCGCGCGTGTGGAGGGACTCACCCCCGAGCAGAAGCGGGACATCGAGCAGTGGTACGTCGAAGAGCAGAAACACGTCGCCCGCATGGTGACCGATCACATCACCGAGCGCGTCGATGCGATGGAAGCGCAACACCACGTCAGGATCCGGCAATGGCTGCGGGGAACACTCACCGGGATGGCGCTGATCACCCTGGCGATGATCGCGTGCGTCGTGGTGATCCTGGGATCGTCGCGGTGACCGCCGAGCGCTAGGAACGCCCGGTGCGATACAGGCCCCGGCCGGCGCGCTGGATGCGGGAGGAGGCGACGAGGCGATCGAGTGTGCTGCGGACCGCGTTGATGCTTCCGCTGTCGGCGTCACGGCCGAGCGCCGCCGCGACCTCACGGGCACGTACCTCGACGTCACCGACCTTGGCGAAGTACGCCATGATCTGCTCGGTCAGCTTTCCGTACTGCTTGTCCGCGTCCGCATCGGTGTCCGTCCGTGAGGCGCTGGGCTCGGTGTGCTCGTCCACCTGGGCAGCGGCGCGCGGAGTGACCAGCGCGCTCTCGAGAGCGCCGAGGGCCCGCTGTACTGAGCCGAGATGTGCTACGACCGCCGCCAACTCCCTTTCCAGCGCCTGCTTCTGGAACTGCAGCCGGGCCAGTTCCTCCTGAAGCCCCTCGGCGGTGACCTCGATGCTGTGTGCCGCACGGCTCGCGGAGACCATGAGTTTTCCCCTCCTCAACCCTTGTCGACATCATATGCAGTGCTTCGAGTGTCAGACAGAGCATCTCAGTGTCTCGAACAGTGGGATTTCGCGGGCCCGTGAAAGAGCATCGTCCATTTCTGTCACAAGCGCCCGTCGGACGCGGTCCCTGCAGCGGATGAACCGTAACAACGGAGGCCAATGGATCATGTATGTCGAACCGTCCCTCACCACACCTGACGACCTCGAGGACGCTGTCGCCGTCTTCGTCCACCACCGCAGGCGGCTCTTCGGGATCGCCTACCGCATACTCGGCAGCACGGTCGAGGCCGAGGACGTGGTCCAGGAGGTGTGGCTGCGCTGGCAGAAGACCGACCGCTCGGTGGTACTGAGTCCTGCGGCCTTCCTGTCGAGCGCCACGACCCGCCTGGCCATCAACGTCGCGCAGTCGGCGCGCGTGCGTCGGGAGACGTACATCGGACCGTGGCTGCCGGAACCCGTCGACACGAGCGCGGACCCCGAGGTCGGTGCTGTGCGCGCGGAGGCAGTGGAGATGGCGCTGCTGTTGGTGCTGGAGAAACTGACTCCCGTCGAGCGCGCCGCCTATGTACTGCGCGAGGCGTTCGACTACGCCTACGCCGAGATCGCCGACATGCTCGAGGTCAGCCTCGCCAATGTGCGGAAGATAGTCAGCCGTGCTCGTCGGCACCTGCTGGACGAGCGGCGGGAGACCGTGGACGCGGCCGAACACCGACGCCTCCTCAGCGCCTTCGTCTCAGCGGCCAGAACGGGAGACGTGGCATCACTGGAAGCCCTGCTCGCGCCGGATGTCGTCAGCCTCTCCGACGGCAACGGCATGCGGGGCTGTGCCCGGGTACCTGTGCTGGGCCGTGCCCGGGTGGCCAGGCTCTCGGTCTACCGGCAGTTGTGGCGCGAGACTGTGCCCGAGCTGATCGATGCCAACGGCGCTACGGGCGTCCTGATCCACCGGGACGGCCGGACCCTCGCTTTCATGACCGCGTCCGCCTCAAAACACGGCATTCACCAGGTGCTGTGGGTGTTCACGCCGAGCAAGATCGCCGCCTTCCTCGATTCGCGTTCCCGTTTCGCAGCCACCCCTGGTCTCACGTACGGCGCTGGTTCCAGGACCGCAGCTTGTCGGGATTGAGCATGACCCAGACCTGGGCGACACGGTCATCCGAGACATCGAGACTGATGACAGCGGCGACCCGGCAGCCGTAGCGGGCGACGAGGCCGGTCCGGCCGTTGACGGAATGGGTGGTCAGGGTGGTGTGCGGGCTTCGGGTCAGGAGTGTCAACAGGCTGTCGGCGACCGGCCGACAGCCGTGGACCGGTCCGGTCAACGCCCGTACCTTGCCGCCACCGTCGAAGAACGCCGTCGCGTCCGAGCACAGCAACGACGTGAGCAGCTCGCCATCCTCGGCGACGCACGCCCGGCGCACGGCGCGGGCGACGGCGTCATGCTGCCGCGGTGTCGTGGAGCGGGTGCGCCGCAGCCGCAGCCACTGCCGGGCCCGTTCGGCGAGTTCGGCGAGCTCCGGCTCCGTGCGGCCCACGATGGCGGCGACCGTGCCCGGGGCCATCCCGAAGGCACTGAACACGAACGCGGCGCGCTCGGCAGACGGCAGCGATTCCAGCGCGTTCAGGACGACCCGCCCGGCCTCCTCCTCCACCTCCGACGGCCGTGCCCCGTGCCCCTCCTCGGGGCCGGCCTCACCCCGGCCGGGCCGTGCGAGGCGGTCCAGGCAGATCCCGCCCACGGTCTTCGCCAACCAGGACCGGGGGACGGTGACCTGCCGACGTGCCGCGTCGGACAGCCCGTACCACCGGTGATATGCCTCGTCGACGACGCTTTCCGCCGCGCCCGGGTCGCCCAGCATCCAGTGGGCGACATCGAGCAGGAACCGACGCTCCTCCCACAGCTCGTCGATCGGCACCGCATCGCTCCGGTCCATGGGGCATCCTCGCTCTCGCTCGCGCTGCCCCGCACGCGGCAGGGGCGTCGGCTCAACCCGTAAGACCGGGAACTCCCGGATCGTGTGACACGGGCTCGTCGCGGCCGTGTGTCACACATGCGACGGCTGCCCGGTCCTACAGGACAGCGACACACTTCTTTTCCCTTGACTGCTGAACGAGGTGACCATGCCATGCAATGGCGTGAACGGGCAGCTTGCCTGCGCGTAGATCCCGAGCTTTTCTTCCCCATATCCAACAGCGGTCCCACACTCCGGCAGATCGACGAGGCGAAGGCTGTTTGCGGCCGTTGTCCCGTCGCAGAGCAATGCCTCGACTGGGCCGTGCGGGCGGGACGCGTGGACGGCATCTGGGGCGGAACGACGGAAAGCGAACGCCGAGTGATGCGTGGAATCGAGACCCGGGTGGCAGTGAAATGAACACGGGGGAAAGGGTCGCCGACTGGGCCGACGGGCGCTTGGGCGTCCGCCGACTGGTCAGAGAAAAGGCACGACGAGCGTTTCCGGACCACTGGTCCTTCATGCTGGGGGAGATCTGTCTCTACAGCTTCGTCGTTCTCATCGTCACGGGCGTGTATCTGACCTTCTACTTCCATCCGTCAATGAAGGAGGTGCAGTACAACGGAAGTTACGCACCCCTGCGCGGCCAGATGGTGTCGGAGGCTTTCGACTCGACCATGCACATATCCTTCGACGTCCGCGGCGGTCTGCTGATCCGGCAGGCCCATCACTGGGCGGCGTTGGTCTTCGTCGCCGCCCTGCTCGCCCACATGATGCGGGTGTTCTTCACGGGCGCCTTCCGCAAGCCACGCGAACTCAATTGGGTGTTCGGATTCTTGCTGTTGGTCCTCGCCATGTTCGCCGGACTGACGGGATACGACCTCCCGGACGACCTGCTTTCCGGGACCGGTCTCGCCGTGGTGAACGGAACGATCCTGTCCATTCCTGTCGTCGGAACGTACCTGTCGATGTTCCTCTTCGGAGGCGAGTTCCCCGGCAGCGAGCTGGTGGCCCGCTTCGACACCATCCACGTGCTGGTCATCCCCGGCCTCATGGTGGGACTGCTGACCGCCCATCTGGCCCTCATGCTCTACCACGGGCACAGCCAGTACCCGGGCCGTGGACGTACCAACAGCAATGTCGTGGGAGTGCCGGCCAAGGTACGCATAGTCAAGTCCTCCGGGTATTTCCTCCTGGTGACCGGTGCCATCTTCGTCATGGCCTCGGTCGCGCAGATCAACCCCGTCTGGCAGTACGGGCCTTACCGTGCCGACCAGGTTTCGGCCGGGTCGCAGCCCGACTGGTACATGGGCGTGGCGGACGGACTGCTTCGGGTGATGCCGGGCTGGGAAATCAGCTTCTGGGGTCATACCCTGGCGCTCGACAACCTGATTCCGTTGACTGTGGGTGTCGGTCTCTTCCTCGCCCTGGGCGCATATCCGTTCATCGAGTCCTGGGCGACCGGCGACACGCGTGAGCAGAACCTTCTGGACCGACCACGTAACCGTCCCGTACGAACGGCACTTGGCGTCGCATGGCTCAGTTTCTACCTGGTGTCCTTGATCGGCGCCGCGAACGACATCATCGCCGTCCGTTTCCATGTCCCGGTCGAGTCGGTGACCTGGGCGGTCCGCATCGGACTCATCGTCGTTCCGGTCGCGACTTATGCGCTGACCAAACGACTGACGCTCGGCCTTCAGCGCAGCGATCGCGACAAAGTCCTGCACGGACGTGAGACCGGCATCATCAAACGCATGCCCAACGGTGAATTCGTCGAGGTGCACGAGCCGCTCAGCCAGGAACAACTCCACGTCCTCACCCAGCACGAGCAGTACAAGCCGCTCGTTCTCGGTGTCCGCCTCACCCAGCAGCTGCGTTCCCTGATCAGCGAGATCCTTTACGGAGAAGGGGCGCAAATCGACAAGCCGACCGCGCAGGAATACCAGGCGCTGCACAAGGGGCGCACCGACGACCATGCCTAGGCCGACGCCGCCTCGCCGGCGAGCCGTATGGTGCGGATCTCCTTGCGGGAGGTGATGCCGAGCTTGGAGAACACCTTGCGCAGATGCCATTCCACCGTGTGGTGGCTGATGAACAACTGGGCGCCGATCTCGGGATTCGTGAGACCGTCCCGGACCAGGCGGGCGATCTGCTCCTCCTGAGGGGTGAGGGCCACCTGCGTCGCGGCGGAATGCCTGCGGACCCTCGCTCCCGTCGCCTGAAGTTCGCGGCGCGCCCGTTCGGCGAATGCCCCGGCTCCGATGTGGCTGAGCATGTCGTGCGCGATGCCCAGTTGAGCACGGGCGTCGGCTCGGCGGTTCTCGCGGCGCAGCCACTCCCCGTACAGCAGGTGGGTCCGGGCGAGGTCCATCCGCACCCCGGTGCCACCGAGCCGCTCGATCGCCTCACGGTACAGGGCATCGGCGACCTGCCCTTCGCTCACCAGAGCATGGACGCCTGCCGCGGTGCCGAGAGCCCACTCGGTACCGGCGGCCTGCGCCATGTCGCTGATTCTGCGCACCGCCGCGACGGCGTCCGCGGGTCTGCCCAGTCGTACGGAAGCCTCGATCAGCTCGACCGTGGACTGGAGGGAGAGACCGAGTTCCTGCGGGTTCTCGCAGCCCCGTAGGGCGGCCGCGTACGCCTCCGCGTACCTGCCCAGGCCGTTGTAGAGCAACGCCGCAGCCCACTGCGTGGCGGTCTCCACCTTGCCTTCCCCGCGCAGGAGCAGGTCCTGGGTGACCGCGTCGATCGCCTGTCGGGTCGTGGACTCCCTGCCCTTCCAGGGCTCGACGACCAGCGCGCTGTAGTGCGCGAAGAAACTGCTGCCGGTCGCCTCACCGATCGCCGTCGCCTCCGCAACCAGAGAGCCGGCACCGGCGAGATCACCGGCGAAGACCCGGTTCGACAGACGGAGCAGCAGTGCCGAAGGCAGCACCGACAGGGCTCCCGTCTCGCGCGCGAGGTCGACCAGCCGTGCCGAGAGCACCGACCAGCTATCGAAGTCCCATGTGCTGTGGGCCAGGCGGCATGCGAGCGGGAGCCAGCCGAGCCCTTCCTTCGGTGAGATCCCGCCGTCGCGGAACGCCGCCAGCGCCCTGAGCAGCATCGGCGCGCCCGCGGCGTAGCCCTCTGTGGTCAGCCGCGCCTGGCCGTACAGAAGGAGATCGTCGCGTGACGGTTCGGCGGGCGCGGGCGTTGCGAGAATGGCCTGGGCGACTTCGAGGATCCCCTTGCCCTGCGGTAGCCGGCCAGCCGTGAGGGCCGCGTAGATCGCGTCCCGGTACGTCTCGCGGGCGAGCCCGGCGTCGAGCGGCTCCAGTCGCCGGGCCGCTTCGAGCAGCAGCGGCAGGCCGGCGCCGGCGCTGTGGGACGCGGTCATGATCCGACCGCGCAGCAGGGTCGACCGTGCGGCTCCGAGGTCGTCGAGGGGACCCAGCTCGGCCGCCCCCGCCAGTTCCCGCGCGGCGTCGAAAGCGCCGGCCTGGTATTTGGCGTGTGCCGCCGCCAGCGCCCTGCCTCCACGGCGCGTGGGGTCGGGCGTCAACTGGGCGGACCGGTCGAGGAAGGCCGCCGCCGCGGCGACTCCGCCACGTGCCTGCGCCCGGTCCGCCGAACGCTCCAGCTCGGCGGCCACCGCCTCGTCGGGTCCCGCCGTCGCACGCGCCAGATGCCATGCCCGACGGTCCGGATCGAGCCGGGCGTCGGTCACGTCCGCGAGAGCTCTGTGCACCTCGCGCAGGTCGTCCGGGCCTGCCGCGCGATAGGCCGCCGAACGCACCAGCGGGTGACGGAAGCGCGCCCAGGCGCCGAGGGTGATCAATCCCGACGCCTCGGCGTCCGCCGCGGCCGGGTCGACGGCGATTCCCAGCCGCTCGGCTGCACGCCTGAGCAGCGTCGCGTCGCCGACCGGTTCGGCGGCGGCGATGCACAGCAGGCGTTGAGTCTCGGCCGGCAGCGCCTGGACGCGGCGGAGGAAGTCCTGCTCCAGCCGGTTCGCCACAGACCCCGCGCCGGGGCGCCCGATGTCGCCGACCGGGTCCAACGCGGTGAGCGTGTGCGGCAGTTCGAGCAGGGCAAGTGGGTTGCCGCGGGTCTCGGCGACGATGCGGTCACGCACCCTGCGGTCGAGCGGGCCGGTGACGACCGAGGCGAGAAGTTTTCGGGAGTCGTCCTCGAACAGCCCGGTCACGGGCAGTTCGGGGAGGCCGGTGAACATCTCACCGGTGGTCGGCTCGCGCACGGCGACGGCGAGCACGACCGATTCCGCCAGCAGCCTGCGGGCGACGAACTCCAGGGTCTGTGCGGAGACCCGGTCCAGCCACTGCGCGTCGTCGATGACGCAGACCAGCGGCTCGCTCCCGCCGGCCTCCGAGAGGAGGCTCAGCGTGGCCAGCCCGACCAGGAACCGGTCGGGCGCGCGCCCGCCGTGCAGCCCGAACGCCGTGCGCAGTGCGTCGCGCTGCGGCTCCGGGAGGTTGTCGAGTCCAGACAGCAGTGGCGCGCAGAGCTGGTGCAGGCCGGCGTAGGAGAGCTCCATCTCGGACTGGACGCCGACGGCGCTGACGGTGCGGCATCCGGTGGCGCGCCCCAGCAGGTACTTCAGCAGCTCGGTCTTCCCGATCCCCGCCTCACCCCGCAGGACCAGGACTCCGCTGCGCCCCTCCCTGGCGCCCGCCAGGAGGTCGTCGAGGGCCCGACGCTCGTTCTGCCTGCCGAGGAGTCCGGCTCCTGAACCGCGGCTCGTCATGGCAGCCTCCCACGTCAGATGCTCCAGGCGGCGCGTCGGCCGGTGCGTAGCTGGATCACGGCGGCCATGGTGCGACCGAGGCGAGCCGGATCCATCGTAAACGGCTGTGAAAGCGGAAAACTTCCGACTTTGAGTGAACGTGGTGGATCGAGTGCCGTCCGCAACGACGGTCCGGACGGGTCGGCCACGGACCACCCACGCAGACCACGCAGTCCCCTACGGCCTTCCAAGGGCGCGCCGGGCTGCCCTCGGGCGCGACATTGGTGCCGGCTGCCCTTCGAGCTGCTGACCCACGAAGCAGAGGAGCCGGACATGGACACACATCTGACCAAGACCGGGCAGAACCGGGAGACTGCGGGCACATCCGTCATCGCGCTGGACGACGCGACCTGGGTGTTCGTGCAGGCCAGGCCCGGACTGCTCACCCTCGCCAGGCAGATCGTCGGGAACGCGCACGAAGCCGAGGACGTCATCCAGGAGACGTGGCTGCGGTGGCAGGACGCCGACCGCACGGCCGTCTCCAATCCGCCGGCACTGCTCAGAACGACGACCGTCCGGCTGGCCATCAACGTCGTGCAGTCCGCCTGGAAGCGTCGGGAGTCGTGTGACAGCCCCTCGCTCCCGGAGCGGATGGACCACCACGCGGGCCCTGAGGAGGTGGCCGAGCGACAGGACGCCGTCGAGCGAGCGGTTCTCCTGCTGATGGAGACCCTGACTCCGAGGCAACGCGCCGCGTACCTCCTGCGGGAGGGCTTCGGCTATCCGTACGACCGGATCGCCGAGATCCTGCACCTCAGCGTCGTCAACTCGAGGCAGCAGGTCGCACGCGCCCAGCGGCGTCTCACCGGGGACCGCCGCAGGCAGCAGGTCGACTCCGTCGCGCACCGGCGTCTCGTTCAGGCATTCTTCTCGGCGGCCCAGACCGGTGACCTCAGGCACCTGGAAAGGGTGCTGTCGACCGATGCCGGCGATCAGCGGTGACCGCTGCGGCAGGTATCAGCGGGTCTGGCCGGGCGGGCGCATGGATCTCGTCGACGGCGACGCGCTCGGGCCGGGTGACGGCGTACAGGAACATCGGCGCTGTCCTCGGGCTCAGCTCCGTCGCGACGAATCCAGGCTCGACGTCGACGACGCGTACCCCCCGCGCCGTCGTCTCCTGCCGCAACGCCTCTGAGGAGGTAGTGATCCCGAACCTGATGGCCGCTGCACAACGCTCTCGGCCGTGGCCGTACGACGCGAGTCAAGGAGATCTGCACCGCGGCACCCTCGCTCCCCGGCAGGGCTCCCGGCAGGTGAGCAGGACTGTGTGGACGGCGTACATGGAGCCGTTCGGTGGCGGGCATGCTCGTCCACTCCCCGGTGTCGGCACCGGGATCGGTCCGCTCAGCATGACGCCCACGTCGTTCACCAGGATGTCCAGCGCCTAGAAGCGCCCGACGGCCACCTCCGCCGCGTCCTGCACCGGCCGACAGTCGGCCCCGTCCAGTTTCAGGATCAGCATCTCGCCAAAGCAACCCGGGCGCCCGCCTTCGACAGGGCGGCGGCCGTGCTCCGGCCGAGGAGATCAGCGGCAGGCCGCATGCCGGTTCAGTGCGGTTGAGATGACGTTCATGCGCTCGCCGAGGTCCGCGAGTTCCTGGCGCAGTTCCGTGACCCGGGTACGAAGCTCGGCGGCTTCGGCGGTCAGCGATTCGAATGTGGCAGCAACATCGACGCGGTCCTCAGCGATTACGGACATCGTGTCTCCATGAATTTGTTTTTGAGCAGCGCGAGCCATTTACCTGCTGTAATGAAGGGGCGTGCCGGTCGTCAACGGGCAATGGTGGCCCTCTCCTTTCGGAGAGGGCCACCCCGAGGAATTACTTCTGCCGTGCGAGCCAGTCGGCGAACCTGGTCCCGGCGATGTGCGCGTCCGGGCCGGGCAGGAGCGTGTTCTCCTGCAGCGGAGCACCCCAGTACGTCGCCTGCGGATCCGTGACGATCTTGCGCGGGTCGTCCAGGGCGGTCAGCCCCATGCGGATGAACTCCTCCAGCTGGAACACGTCGGGGCCGCCGACCTCCACCACGCCGCCCACCGGGGCGCCGACCGCGGTGCGGGCGACGGCCGCGGCCACGTCGTCGGAGACGATGGGCTGGATCTTGGCGTCGGGCAGATGCACGGTGTCACCCTCGGTGAGCCCGTCGGCGAGTCCCTTCGCGAACTCGAAGAACTGGGTGGCGTGGACGATGGAGTAGGTGTTGCCGGACGCCTTGATCAGGTCTTCCTGGACCTGCTTGGCGCGGAAGTACCCGCTCCCCTGCAGGCGGTCGGTGCCGACCACGGACAGCGCCACGTGATGCGCCACGCCGGCCTGGGTCTCCGCCTTCAGCAGATTGGTCGTCGAGGTGCGGAAGAACTCCATGACGGCCTCGTCCTCGAACGAGGGCGAGTTCGACACGTCGACCACCACCGACGCACCCTGCAGGACCTCGGCCAGCCCCTCGCCCGTCAGCGTGTTGACGCCGGTGTTGGGCGACGCCGCGACCGCCTCGTGCCCGTGCTCGCCGAGCCCGGCGACCACCTTCGAGCCGATGAGCCCGGTTCCACCGATCACTACGACCTTCATGACGGAATTCCTTTCGAGTTTATTTTGGTTTCCCTGATGCCTGTATCAGTAGAGACCGGGAACCGGCTCTGTCTGTGACACCTTCTATTCGACGAGTTTTCCCGTGGTCGAGACGTCCTCCATCAGGGAGGAAATCTCGTCGGGGACGGCCGGAATACTCTCCCGGGTGACGCCCGTCGTCGGGGACCACACGAGATTCACCTGCAGAGCGGAATCCAGGCCGGGGTAGTCGCTGCGGTTGTGACAGCCACGCGTCTCCCGGCGCTCCAGCGCCGATTCGAGGGTGGCCCGGGCCGCCAGCGCAGCGGACCTGAGGTCGAAGGCGTGCGCGAGGTCCTGATATCCGGCGATGTCCGGGTGGATGCCGACGTCCTGCATCCTCTTCTCGATCACCGCGAGTTCCGCCAGTCCTGCGCGCAGGCCGTCTTCGTCGCGTACGACGCCCGCGTGCTCAGTCATGGTGTTGCGGATGGCGCGTTGCAGAGCGCGGACGTTCTCCGGCCCGTCGGCGGCGAGGAGTTCGTCGATCTCCGCGCGGGCCTGGGCGATGGCCGACGCCGACCGCGGCTGTGCCTTCAGGGACTGCGAATACGCGGCGGCGGCCTGCCCGGTGAGGCGGCCGAACACCAGCAGCTCGATGAGGCTGTTGCCACCGAGACGGTTGGCCCCGTGCAGCCCGCTCGACGCCTCACCGATGGCGTACAGGCCACGGACGTCCGTGCTGTGGTCCTCCGGCCGCACCCACACCCCGCCCATCGAGTAGTGCGCCGTGGGCGCGATCTCGATCGGCTCTCGGGTGATGTCCAGCATCTGCAGGTCCAGCAGGGTCTGGTAGACGCGGGGCAGACGCGTCATGATCGTCTGCCGGGGCAGGTGCGAGACGTCGAGCCACACACCTCCCTTGGGCGTGCCCCGCCCCTCCTTGATCTCCGTGTACGCGGCCAGGGCCACGCGGTCGCGGGTGGACAGCTCCATGCGCTCGGGGTCGTAGCGGGCCATGAAGCGCTCGCCGAGTGCGTTGCGCAGGATGCCGCCCTCACCGCGGGCGGCTTCGCTGACCAGGGTGCCGGCCGCGTTCTCCGGCTCGATGATCCCGGACGGGTGGAACTGGACCAGTTCGGCGTCGCGCAGCCGGGCCCCGGCCTCCACGGCCAGCCTGAAGGAGTCCCCCGTGTTCTCGTCGCGCCGCGATGAGGTGCGCCGCCAGATGCGGGTGTGGCCGCCGGCGGCCAGGACGACGGCGTCGGCGTGGATCAGGTAGCGCCTGCCGCTGGTGAGGTCGAAGCCGTACGCGCCGAACACGGCGCCCTCGTGCACCAGCAGCCGGGTGATGTACACCCCTTCCAGCACCGGGATGTCGAGCTGCTCCGCACGCCTGATCAGCGTCCGCTGGATCTCCAGGCCGGTGTAGTCACCGGCGAAGGCGGTCCTGCGGAACTTGTGCGCGCCGAAGAAGCGCTGCGAGATCCGGCCGTCCTCCTCACGGGCGAAGGCCATGCCGTAGCGCTCCAGGTCGTCGATGCCCCGGGCGGCGCCCTGGGTGACGATCTCCACGGTGCGGGGATCGGCGAGGAGGTAGCTCTCCTTGAGGGTGTCGGCGGCGTGCTGCTGCCAGCTGTCCTCGGGGTCCATGGTGGCCAGCGCCGCGTTGATGCCGCCGGCCGCCAGTGAAGTATGGGCGTCCTCCTTGGGCCGCTTGCCGACGGCGAGGACGTCGATGCCGGCCTCGGCAAGTTCGATCGCCGCGCGCAGACCGGCACCTCCGGTGCCGATCACCAGCACCATGGTGGCAAGACGTTGTTCGGTGACAGCCACGGTCCCACTCCGATCGCTTGGGTCTTCATCCAGTACGACCGGGCAGTCCCGCGATCTGTGACACCACCGTCGTGGCTTCAGGAGGCCAGCGTGATGGTGGTCGGCGTGCCGTGCCAGGCCATCCTCGCGTAGGGGCACAGTGCGTCGGCCCGCTGCAGGAGCGGGGTGGCGATCTCAGGGGTGACGCCCGGCCAGCCGACGACCAGGTCGATGTGCAGGACGTACCCGCCGTCCTGCGGACTGCGGCCGAACGACACGGTCGCTTCGACGGATATCGCGGTGGGGTCGAGCGCGGCCTGTCGTGCGACGAGGCTCAGCGCGCCGTGGAAGCAGGCCGCGAACCCGGCGGCGAACAGCTGCTCGGGGTTGGTTCCCCGGCCGTCTCCGCCCAGTTCGGCGGGCAGGCGCAGGTCGAGGTCGAGGATTCCGTCGTCCGAGCGTGCCCTCCCCGAGGCTCTCCCGTGGGCCGCCGTCCCGCCGGTCACGGTCACGGTCGTGGTGTAGAGGGGAGCGAAGGAGTCCCCGTCGAAGTCCTTCTCGGTGGACAGGTCGGGCGGCTGGATCGGCTCGGTCATCGAGCGCACCTCTGTGTGTGGGGTCTCGGACCACTGGTTGACCGACGAGCGCCCGGTGGTGTGACGATCCGGCCTGTTCAGTTGCCGAGCGATGCCACGTAACGTGCCAGTTTCTCCGGATTCATGACCCACATGGCCCGCTCGATGCCGCGCTCGGAGATGTCGAGGGTCAGCAGGACCACGGCCGTCCCGCCGGCCGAGACGAGGGCGGCCGGCCCGCCGTTGGCCTCGACCCAGTGGATCTCCTTCCGCGGCCAGAAGCGCGGGCCGAAGGCGGCAAGGTACCTGGCGACGTGCACCGGGCCGACGACCGGAATCCGGGACGCCCCGCGCAGCCCGTTCCCGTCGGTGTAGCTGACCACGTCCTCGGTGAGGATGTCCTCCAGCACGGCCAGATCTCCGGTCTGCGCCGCGGTGAGGAACACCTCCATCAGCCGTCGGTGCTCGGTGGCGTCGACAGGCTTGCGGCGCTCCGAGGAGATGCGCTTGCGCGCGCGGCTCACCAGCTGGCGCGTGTTGGCCTCGCTGGTCTCCAGCATGTCCGCGATCTGCTGGTAGGGGTAGTCGAAGGCTTCCCGCAGCACATAGGCGGCCCGTTCCACGGGGTTCAGTTTCTCGAGGAGGAAGAGGACCGCCAGGTCGAGGGCCTCGGCCCGTTCGGCACCCAACTGCGGATCGGCGCGCGTGTCGATCGGTTCCGGCAGCCAGGGACCGGTGTACGACTCGCGGCGCACCCTGGCGGACTGGGCGAGGTTGATGGCCAGCCGGGCGGTGACGGTGGCGAGGAACGCCTTCGGCTCGCGGACCACGCCACGGTCGGTGTGCTGCCAGCGCAGCCACGCCTCCTGGAGGACGTCCTCGGCCTCCGCGGTGCTGCCGAGCACGCGGTAGGCGATGCCGAAGAGCTGGGGCCGCACCGCCATGAACACCTTCGTCGCCTCGTCGAGGGAGTCCGTGCCGTCGAGGGAGTCCGTGCCGTCCCTCATACCCATGCGTGCCGCCTTCAGTTCCGACCCGTTCGCGCAAGCGCCGGTCCATGGTACGCAGGCGGGTCACGACCGGGCGGAGCACGTCATTGTCGTGCCAGTCGTACGGCCAGCACGGACGGATCCGGCCGTTCGGGCAGGGCGATGAAACCTGCTTCCTCCAGTTCCGCGATCATCTCCACACGGGAGGCCGGCCACATCCAGAACGTCTCGTTGTGCCGGCGCAGCACCCGCCCGTCCCCGCGCACCCAATAGTCGAATCGTGCCCGGATCCGGTCCACGTCGGCCGACGTCACCATGCGGCCCCCGTACTCGTGCCGGCCGACCGTCCGGACCGGCAGCACATGGGTGGTCTTGCGACGCGGCAGGCGAGCCGGTGGGAGCTGGACGAGCAACGCCCCTGTGGGCACGAGCGCCTCGGCGACGGCCGGCCACAGCGCCCGGCGCGACGTCGGGTGCAGACAGGCAACAGTGTTGTGGCACACGGCCACGTCCGCGACCCCGTGCAGCCCCGCCTCCTCGAGCACCTGCGGATGCACGGTCACCCGCGTCGTGAGCTCCGCGCCCAGGGACGCCAGACGCGTCATCAGCGGGGAACGCATGGACCGGGCGGGCTCCACCGCGTGCACGGGGACCCGTGACTCCAGGAGACTCATCAGCGTGACACGCCCGGTGCCCGCGCCGACGTCCAGCACACCGACGCGGGCCCTGCGCACGTCGTCGCGGTAGAGCGAGTGCACCCGGGCCTCGTCCCGCTCCGCCTGCAGAACGTCGTAGAACTCCGCACTGACCGCATAGGCGTCCTGATGCTCCCGCCCGGGAGCATCCACCGGCGGCGGGTTCACGATGGTCACCCGCGCCATCCGTACCACTCCCGTGCCTGCCCGACCGCCTCCGGGCTGACCGAGCCGGCGCGCGCCAGCCGGTCCAGGGCGGCGACGACGATCGACTCGGCGTCCACGCGGAAATAGCGCCTTACGGCGTCCCGGGTGTCCGACAGCCCGAACCCGTCCGTTCCCAGCGACGAGTAGTCGTGACCGACCCACTGGCTGATCTGGTCGGGCACCTGCCGCATCCAGTCGCTGACCGCCAGCACCGGTCCGGGCGCGTCCGCGAGCGCCGCCGTCACATAGGGGACGCGTTCCTCGCCCCGCAGCATCGCGCGGTCGGCGTCCAGCGCGTCGCGGCGCAGTTCCGTCCAGGAGGTCACCGACCAGACGTCGGCATGGACGCCCCACTGGGACAGCAGCAACTCCTGGGCGTTCAGCGCCCAGTGGATGGCCGTACCGGAGGCCAGCAGCTGGATCTGTGGTTCTGTTCCGGCGGGCTCGGCCTGCCGGAACCGGTAGATGCCCCGCAGGATGCCTTCCTCGATCCCGGGCCCGGCGGGCATCGCCGGCTGCTCCCTGGGCTCGTTGTAGACCGTCAGGTAGTAGAAGACGTCCTCGGGCCGGTCGCCGTACATGCGGCGCAGCCCCTCCCGCACGATCACCGCGATCTCGTATGCGAACGCCGGGTCGTAGCTCACGGCGGCCGGATTCGTGGACGCCAGCAGATGGGAATGCCCGTCGGCGTGCTGCAGTCCCTCGCCCGTCATCGTCGTACGGCCTGCCGTCGCCCCGATGACGAACCCGCGCCCCATCTGGTCGGCGAGCGCCCAGAACTGGTCGCCGGTGCGCTGGAAGCCGAACATGGCGTAGAAGATGTAGAACGGGATCATGGGTTCGCCGTGGGTGGCGTAAGACGTCGCCGCGGCGGTGAACTCGGCCATGGAACCGGCCTCGGTGATGCCCTCGTCGATCAACTGGCCGTTCCTGGCCTCCCGGTAGTAGAGCAGCTGGTCCGCGTCCACCGGTTCATAGGTCGGGCCGTCCGCCGAGTAGATCCCGGCCGTCGGGAACAGCGACTCCATGCCGAACGTGCGGGCCTCGTCCGGGATGATCGGCACCCAGCGCGGTCCCGTCTCCTCATCGCGCATCAGGTCCTTGACCAGCCGGACCAGGGCCATGGTGGTGGCCACCTCCTGATGGCCGAAGCCTTTGTCCAGCGCTTCGAAGGGACGGGCCGGCGGCTGCTTCAGCGGCTTGGCCACCACCCTGCGCACCGGGGCCGGACCGCCCAGCGCCGCTCGCCGCTCACGCAGATACCGCACCTCCTCCGAGTTCTCGCCCGGGTGCCAGTACGGCACCAGATCGCCGCTCAACGCGCTGTCGGGGATGGGGAGTTCGAGCACGTCACGCATCTCGCGGAACTGCGCCATGGTCAGCTTCTTCATCTGGTGGTTGGCGTTGCGCGACTCGAAGGCCGAGCCGAGCGTGTGCCCCTTCACCGTCTGGGCGAGGACGACCGTCGGCGCGCCCCGGTGCTCGACAGCGGCCCGGTAGGCGGCGTAGACCTTGAGCGGTTCGTGCCCACCCCGGGAGTTCTCGAACAACTCGGTCAGCAGGCTGTCGCTCAGCCCGGCGGCGAGACCGGAGAGCGCGTCGCCCATGAAGAAGTGTTCGCGGATGTACGTGGCGTCCCGGACGGCGTACGTCTGCAGCTGGGCGTCGGGCACCTCGCCGAGGCGGTGGACCAGGGCACCGGTGGTGTCCTGCCTCAGGACGGGGTCCCAAGCCTCGCCCCAGAGGGACTTGACCACGTTCCAGCCCGCACCGCGGAACCTGGCCTCGAGTTCCTGCACGATCTTGGAGTTCGGCCGCACGGGCCCGTCCAGGCGCTGCAGGTTGCAGTTGACGACGAAGGTGAGGTTGTCGAGACGCTCGCGGGCGGCGAGCGCCAGCGCGGCCGTCGATTCCGGCTCGTCCGTCTCGCCGTCCCCGAGGAAGGCCCACACGCGCGACGCGGAGGTGTCCTTGATGCCGCGGGCGTGCAGGTAGCGGTTGAACCGGGCCTGGTAGACGGCGGCGAGCGGACCGAGGCCCATGGACACGGTCGGGAACTCCCACAGCCACGGCAGCCGTCGGGGGTGCGGGTAGGACGGCAGCCCATGGCCATCGGCCTCCCGCCGGAAACCGTCCAACTGCGCCTCGCTCAGGCGCCCTTCGAGGAACACACGGGCGTAGATGCCGGGCGAGGCATGCCCCTGGAAGTACAGCTGGTCGCCCGAGCCGGCCCCGTCCTTGCCCTGGAAGAAGTGGTGGAATCCGATCTCGTACAGCCAGGCCGCCGAAGCGTAGGTGGAGATGTGGCCGCCGAGCCCGAAGCGGGAGCCGCGGGTCACCATCGCCGCCGCGTTCCACCGGTTCAGGGCGGTGATCCTGGACTCCATGGCGACGTCACCGGGAAAGGCCGGCTGCGCCGACGCCGGGATGGTGTTGATGTAGTCGGAGGTCAGGAGCCCGGGAAGGGACACACCGGACCGGGCCGCGAACTCGTGCACACGTCGCAGCAGGTACACGGCCCGTTCCGGCCCCGCGTTCCGCACGACGGCGTCGAGCGACGCCTGCCATTCGGCGGTCTCCTCGGTGTCCTGGTCGGGTAGTTGGTCGAGCTCGCTCATGAGTGTTTCCTGTCGGGGCGTGGTGCGGGGAGACGGTTGGGTGCCGACGACGTCATCGCCGCGCGAGCCACTCGGAGAAGGATTCGTGCCCCAGGTGGGCGTCCGCCCCGGGCAGCAGCGCCCGCTGCCCGAGCGTCGCTCCGAAGAACGGGGTGTGGGCATCGGAGACCACGTCCGGCAGGTAGCCGCGCGCGGCCAGCAGCTTCGCGGTGAGATCGTCGAGGCGGTGCTCTTCCGGGCCGGCGACCTCCAGAACACCGAACAGCGGTACTCCCACGGCGACATGGGCGACCGTGGCGGCGACGTCGTCCGCCGACACGGGACGGATCAGGACGGGCGCGACATGGACGACGTCTCCGTACGTCGCCGCGCGCGACATGTACTCCACCGACTCGAAGAACGGCGTCGCACGCACGATGGAGTAGGGCATCGGCGAGCGCCGCACCTGCTCCTCCTGCAGCGCCTTCGCGCGGAAGTAGCCCGCCCTCAGGCGTTCGGCCCCCACGATGGAAAGGATCACGTGATGTCCGGCGCCCGCCCTCGCGGCGGCCTCCAGCAGGTTGTGGGTCGCCGTGCCGAAGAACTCCAGGCTCTCCAGTTCCCCGCGGGAGGGCGTGTCGGTGACGTCCACCACTGCATCGGCGCCGCGCAGGGCCTCGTCGAGGCCCTGCCCGGTCGTGACGTCGACGCCTTCACCGCGTGACAGGCGTACGACCTCCACACCGTGGTCCCGAAGCCTGGCGACCGCCCTGGAACCGATCAGACCGGTGGCTCCTGCTACAACGACTCGCATTCCGGGCCCCTTCCCGTCGAGGGGTCGGTGACCCCGCTGATGGCTTCGTGAGGGGGCGGTGATGTCGGTCCCTCACAACACCTAGGACAGGACTCGTGCCAACGTTGTGACACTGATGTGGTCGCCGGTGTCACAGATCCGTCCGGAGTCCGGTCATCACTGGAGAGGGCCATGGCGGTCATGGCCGGGTGAATCCAGGTGGATCCAAGGGAGGCCGACACATGTCGGACAAGGACTCAGCGCAGGGGACCGGAGTGCAGACCCAGTCGGAGGGATGGAAGACGGCGGCGAAGATGCTGCAGGACACCGCTCCGCTCACGGTCCCTGAGGGCGCGTCAGCGATGACCATCTTCGTCGAGTGGGAGCCCGGAGACCCGGGAACCCCGCCCCACCGCCACCCGGGACCGGCGTTCGGCTACGTCCTCGAGGGCGCCGTCCGCTTCGAGCTCGAGGGCGAGCCCGAGCGCGTGATCGAGGCGGGCGGCACCTTCTGGGAACCGGGCGGCGACGCGATCCACTACCAGGACGGCAACGCGCTGCCCGACGCGCGCACCCGGTTCGTCGTGACGATGCTGTGCGCGCCGGGCAGGCCCATGGTGGAACTGGTCGAGGAGGAGGAACTGGCCCAGCGGGCCCATCTCCGCGCCCCACGGCCCACCGACTGACCGCGCACTGCCCGCCCTCTACAAGGCGGTTGCGAAGGAACCCGTCCGCTCCGTGGGAGGGCGTGGTGAGGCGTGGGCGCCACTGATGTCGTGCACGGCATGCTGACAGCTCTGTTCGCGGCCGCGGCCGTTTACGCGCTGCGGCAGGCCGTGCTCGCACGAGGGTCCGGATGGCGGGGCCGAGGTGACAGTCTGCTGCACACCGTGATGGCCTCGGCCATGGCGGTGATGCCGTGGCACGGGATGGGCGGAGGGCCGGTACCAGGGCGGACGACCTTCTTCTTCGCCGCCGCGGCACTGTGGTTCCCGTTGACCGCGGTCCTCGGCCTCCGTGGCCCCAGACTGGTCGGCCTCGTGCGCAGGTCGCCGCACGCGGTCGGCATGGTCGCCATGGCGTGGATGCCGGTGCGGCACGGCGGCGTGACGGACGCGCGGACCGGCGACGTGGTCACCGGCGTGCTGGTGCTCTGTCTGCTGGCCTACGCTCTCCGGTCGCTGACCCGGGACATGCCCACGCTGCGCGGGGATCCGGGCAGCGTCGGCATCTCCACCGACCTCGGCGGGCCCTGCGAGCGCTTCTGGCACGGATCGACGGCCATGGGCATGGCCATCGTACTGCTCATGCATCACTGACACGGAGCACCGGACACCTGTCTTGTCCCGGAAGGTCGGTGGCCAACGGTGTCACACGTCATGGCGAAAAAGGTGGATCATGAGGGGAAACCCTGGGACGGCGGGTCTGCACACCCTTCCCCGTCCCGTGGCCGTGGTGGTGGGCGCCAGTGGCGTGCTCGGGGCGGCCCACATCGGTGTCGGGTACGCGCTGGAGCGCCATGGGTTCGTCCCGGACATGATCATCGGAACGTCGGTGGGTGCCCTCAACGGGGCCATCGCGGCCGCCCACCCCCACCGGGCCGCGCCCTGGCTGGAGCACGTGTGGACCCAGTTGCGTCGCCGTGACGTGTATCCGCTCGGCTATCTGTCCTCACGGACCAGCGTGTTCACCGATCGCGGCCTGCGTCGGCTGATCGCCCGGGCCGGGCTGCCGTCGCGCATCGAGGAAGTTGGCGGTCCCGTTCACGGCGGTGGCCACGGACCTGGTCACCGGTGCTCCGGTACTGCTCGACCGCGGGGACCTCGAGTCCGCGCTGCTGGCCGGCGCAGCCATCCCCGGGATGCTTCCCCCGGTGGACCGTGCGGGCCGGATGCTCATCGACGGCGGGCTGATCGCCTATGTCCCGGTGCTGGCGGCCCTGCAGGCCGGGGCAGCCAGCGTGGTCGTGGTGGCAACCGGGCCGGAGAGCTCGCCGTTGCGCCCCACCGTTCCGCGCCGGCGCGCCAGTGCGATCGCCGCCAGGGCCGGGCTGCCGCTGTTGCACCACCAGATCGAGCGTGATCTGCACGAGGTGTCCCGGCACCTCCCGACCGTCGTACTGCCGACCGGCATCGAAGCCTGGCCCGCACCGTGGGTGCCGGCGCGACCGTGTACCTGTACCCCGGCGGCGACCAGCCCTTCCCCGATCCCCCTACGCCGGTCACATGGATGGAGTCACTCGCGAGCACCGCCGTCGAGTTGCTGCCCGCTGTGCTCACCGACCTGCGCCGCGCGGGACCCGACCTGATCGTCCACGACAGTGCCTGTCTGTGGGGTGCGGTGGCTGCCCACGAACTCGGGGTGCCGGCCGCCTCCTCGTTCACCACGTTCGCCCTCAACCGGCACGTCCCCAGCCCCACCCGTGGCTCCTGGGACCTGCTGACCGCGGCGACGGCCCAACCCCGCAGTGTCCAGGGCTACCTACGGTCCCGCTGGGCGCTGCACCGCCGTTTCGACGCGCGCGGACTGCCTCTGCTCGACCTCGCGAACATCCGCCAGCCACTCAACCTGGTCTACACCTCACGGCCGTTCCAGCCTGCCGTCGAGGACTTCGACCAGTCCTACCGGTTCGTCGGCCCCAGCATCGGCGCCCGACCGGCCGACCCGTCCTTCCCCGCCGACCGGCTGCGGGACCCGGTGCTGTTCGCCTCGCTGGGCACTGTGTCCAACGCCGACCCCCAGTTGCTGCGCAGCCTGGCCACCGCGCTCGCCCCGCTGGGCGGCACCGTGATCGTCTCCACCGGGCAGACCGACCCCGAAGCACTGGGTCCGTTGCCGGCCAACGTGCTCGGCCGCCGCTCCGTGCCCCAACCGGAGGTGCTGGCCCGCGCGGCGCTGTTCGTCACCCACGGCGGGATGAACAGCGTCAACGAGGCCATGTACGCCGGGGTTCCACTGCTGGTGGTCCCCCAGGGTGCCGATCAGCCGATGGTGGCCCGGCGCGTCGTCGAGCTCGGCGCCGGCCTGTCGATCCGTACCCAGGACGTCGCAAGGGGCTCGGTGCACCTCCTCGCCCGGCAACTGCTCCACGACCCCCAATTCCGGGCAGCCGCACTCCGGGCACGGAGCCACCGGACCGCAACGGGGTCACGTATCGAACAGCAGTCACATCGCGCAGCACACCCGCCAGGGCATGTAGGCCGGCCTTCACCCGGCCAGCGGATTCGGCAGCGGCAGGTAGCGGGCGTCCGCGCCGTCCGCGCCCGTCCAGCGCAGCAGCAGGTTCGTCTTGCCGGGGAGGGTCGGTGCGGTGAGCAGGGCGGCCGTCTCGGGGAGGTCGTGGCGGGCGAGTTCGCGGCGTGCGGCGGGCCAGGGGTCGAGGCCGGGGTGACGTTCGGCCAGGGCGGCGGCGACCTCCGTGAGGTGGTTGACGACCAGGCAGTAGACCAGCCGTTCCCATCCGGCCTCGCGCGACACGTCCGGCAGGAGCTTCACACCCTCGGCGTCCCGGAACAGCGCCTGTACCGGGGTGCCGTCCGTGTCGACGGCGACCAGCGTGTTCTGCAGGTGGGCTTCGAGTACGACGCCGTGGTCGGCGAAGGCGGCCAGGGCCGGGGGCACGACGGCCCTCAGGTACGCCTCCCACCAGGCCTCCGGGTCGGAGGTCCCGTCGAGCGGGCTGCCCGCGAAGCCCTCCACCAGGCCCGCGGCGAGCAGCGGGGTCGCGCCGGGCAGCAGATGGGGGCGCAGTCCGTCGCGGACCAGGACGGCGAGTTCCTCGAAGGCGAAGTCGGCGGTGCGGTAGCCGCGGTCGCCGAGCCAGGCCGCCGGGCCGTCCATTGCGGCGATGGCGGCGGCCGCCGCCGTGTCCGTCCGGCGGAGCTTCAGCAGGTCGTGGCGCCACAGCCGCCGGATGTCGTTGGTGATGCGGACGTCGAGGCTGAACTTCAGGAAGAGGTCGCGCCCGGGGACGTGGAGGGTACGGATCGCGGCCGTCGGCCAGGCCTCGAAGCCGGTCGTACCCAGCCGGATCAGGCGGCCGTCGGCGAAGGCGGGCGCGAGGTCCAGGAGGTCGAGCTGCCAGGGGTGGGCCGGCAGCAGGCGGTAGCCGGGCGGGGCCTCGCCGAGGGCGTCCAGCGCCGCGGTGTCGCCCTCCTCGACGACCAGGTCCTCACGCACGCCGAGCAGCACCAGCGGGAAGCGGGCGTGGGCCTCGGGGGCGTACGGCAGCCATCCGGCGACCGGGCCGCCGCCGCGTGCCTTGGGGGCCGGGTGGTAGGGATGGCCGGTGATCAGGGACTGCTCGGAGCACTGGTACGGGTCCTCGGGCGCCGTAGCCCTGGCTCGGGCGGCCAGCAGTGCGGCCACGGCGTCCCGGCTGTCGATCATCTCGGCGGGGAGTTCGTGGTTGGACAGGCCCGTGTGGCGGCGCAGTTCCTCGGCGACGAGCTTGACGAGTTCGGTGTGCCCGATGTGGTGCCAGTGGCCGGCGGCGAAGACCTCGGGGTCGGCGGGCCGCCGCTCCCCGCGCACCCGGAGCAGGCGGCCGGTGCCGGGCAGGCGGTACGTGCGGAGGGCGCGGGTGTCCGGGGCGGACGGCACGGGCGCGCCGTCGGTCGCAGGGTCCAGGCCGAACCACACGGGCGCGCCGTCGGTCGCGATGTCCGGACCGGACCACGCGGACCCGCTGCTCGCCCCGGCACCCGCGCCGGACAGCCCGGCCGGGCGGGGCGCGGCCGGTTCCATGATCGGCTCCGCCACCTCGCGCAGCAGGCAGTTGAGGAGCGGTGCGGCCGCGTATGCGTCGGCACGGTCGGCGGGGTCGTCACCGGCATGCGGGGGGATGAGATCCACGCGATCCACTCGTTCCCTGAGGTCCGTTCGGGCGGAGACGATCAGTATGTATGCCGTCACCTCCCGTCCGTGACGCCCTACTCGTACCCGAGGAGCCCGCCCGTGCACCGTCCCCACCCCGCGGAGGCCGACGTCGCCGACGAGCTGGCCGCCGTACGCCCCGCGCTTGAGTCACGGTACGCGGCCGAGCTGCCCGGTGCCCGGGCGGCCGTGCTGACCCGGCTGTGGCGGGCGCTCGCCCATGAGCCGCTGCCGTGGATCACCGGCCGGGACCGGGACCGGGAGGGCCTGACCCTGCGTCTTCGCGACGGGCGCCGGCTGCACGGGCCGGCCGCGGATCCGTACGCCACCGCCGCCTACGTCACCGCCGTACATCTGGACAGCGTGGCGTACGACCATCCGGCGCGGCTCATGACCGACCTCGCGGTGCCGCACTGCGTCGACTTCGCGGCCGAACTCGGGCACAGCGTGGCGTCGTTGGCGCTGTCGCGGGCCGGTCAGGAGCGCCCCACGGACGAGTGGCCCGCGCAGGACTGGGAGTGGGAGCAGCGGGTGGTCGACGGGCACCCCTTCCATCCGGGCTGCCGTTCCCGGCCCGGTTTCTCGGTGGCCGAGCAGCTGGCCTACGGGCCGGAGCACCGGCCGCGGGTCGAGCTGGGGATGCTGCCGGTCCGGGTCGACGAGTGCCTGGTGACGGGGGTGTGGCCGGACGACATGAGGGACGGGGAACGGCTGTTGCTGCCGGTGCACCCGTGGCAGGCGGCGCATGTGCTGAAGCGGACCTGCGACGAGCGGCTCACCGCGCACCCGCTGATGTCCCTGCGCACGCTCGCGGTGCCCGGCGGTCCGCATGTCAAGACGGCGCTGAGTGCCCGGCTGACGTCCTCGGTGCGGGACATCTCGCTCTACTCGATCGCGCTGTCGGCGACGTTGTCGGCGTTCGCGGAGTCACTGGCGGCGCGCTCCGACGGCCTGCTGCACGTCACGCGCACGTTGGGTGCGGCCTCGGCCGAGTCCGCGGACCTGGCCGCTGTGTTGCGGGAGTCGCCGCAGACGTACGCCTCGACGGCCCGCGGCGAGCGGGTCGTGCCGGTGGCCGCGCTCGCCACCACCGCGTTGCCCGAATCCCCTGCCTGGCTCGCCGACTTCACCCGCCTCACCCTCACCGTGGGCCTGCGCCTGCTGGAGCTGGGTGTGGCTCTTGAGGCGCACGGCCAGAACCTCCTGGTCGTCCTGTCGGCGACGGGTGCCCCGCTGCGGCTGGTGTACCGCGATCTCGCCGACATCCGCGTCAGCCCGGCACGGCTGGCCCGGCACGGCATCCCGGCCCCGGACCTGTCCGGACGGATCGTCACGGACGACGTCACGACGCTGCGGCGCAAGCTGTTCGGGTCGCTGGTGGCGGGCGCCCTGGCCGGTACGGCGGGTTCGGCGCAGGCCCTCGGGACGGCGCTGGAGACGGCCGTACGGGATCTGCCGCGCACCCCCGACCTGCGCACGCTGCTCGAAGAGCCGCTGCCCGCGAAGGCGCTGACGCTGATGCGGATGTCGCCGGGGACTCCCGGTGACCAGTGGGCTGAGCTGCCCAATCCCCTGCGCCCGCAGGCCCGCTGACGCTCGTTTTGGAGCGCGGCACCTCTGATCAATAAGATCCGCCGATGATCAGAAGACAACGGCTGGCAGCTGGGGTGTGCGCCCTGCTCGCCGCCCTGGCGGCCGGGATGGCCTTCCCGGCCGCGGCGACCGCCGGCGAACCCACGGGCGAGGCGACCGCGAAGGTCGATCTCGTCCTCGACGTCAGCGGTTCCATGCGGACCCGGGACATCGACGGCGGGACCCGGATGGCCGCGGCGAAGCAGGCGTTCAACGAGGTGCTCGACGCGACGCCCGAGGAGGTCCAGCTCGGCATCCGCACGCTCGGCGCGAACTACCCGGGCAACGACCGCAAGACGGGCTGCAAGGACACCGCGCAGCTCTACCCGGTCAGCGCGCTGGACCGCACCGAGGCCAAGACGGCGGTCGCGACCCTCTCGCCCACCGGCTGGACCCCGATCGGCCCGGCCCTCCTCAAGGCGGCCGACGACCTGCAGAGCGGCGACGGCTCCAAGCGGATCGTGCTGATCACCGACGGCGAGGACACGTGCGCCCCGCTCGACCCGTGCGAGGTGGCCCGCGAGATCGCCGCCAAGGGCATCGGCATGACCATCGACACCCTCGGCCTGGTCCCCGACACCAAGCTGAACAAGCAGCTCAGCTGCATCGCCGAGGCGACCGGCGGCACCTACACCTCGGTCGAGCACACCGCCGAACTCACCGACAAGGTCAACCAGTTGGTGGACCGGGCGGCCGACCCCGTGGTGACTCCGGTCGCCACCGAGGGCGCCGCGCAGTGCACGGACGCGCCGACCCTGAAGTCGGGTCTGTTCACCGACCGCGAGGAGTTCGGGCAGCAGCGCTGGTACCGCGTGGAGGTCATGGCGGGACAGGAGTTGCGTGCCTCGGTGAGCGTGGCGGCCGACCGGGCCGTCGGTCCGGACTACGGGGCGCTGCTGCGGGCCGTCACCGTGCACGGCCGCGAGATCGTGCGCGGGGAGGCCGCGGGCAACGGTCGTACGGACGTCATCTCCACCGGCCTGCGCTACCCCAAGCCCGAGCGGGACGACGACAGCGACAAGCCCGCCGCGGAGACTGTGTGCCTTCAGGTCACCAACTCCTTCTCGGCGGCCTCCGGTGTGAAGACCACGCCCGGTCTGCCGCTGGAGCTGACCGTGGACGTGGTCGACGGCCCGTCCCACTCGGGCGACGTGGCCTCCTTCGGCCTCGGCCGCGGCTGGTGGCTACTTGGCGTACTGGTGCTGGTCGGCTTCCTGGCCGGTCTGATCTGGGGCTGGCTGTCGCGCTGGCGGGTCGCGGTCTGGAGGACCAACTGATGCGGATCACACGTGTGTTGGGCGCGGCTGCGCTGCTGTTCGGACTGACCGTCTCCCCGGCCGTCGCGGACTCCTCGCCGTCGCCGAGCGCCTCCGACGGCAGCTCGGCGCCGACCTCGGCGGGTACGTCCTTCCGTACGGCGACCGAGTTCGAGCAGGGGCAGCAGGCCACGGCGGTCGGCTCCGCGGGCGACTACCTGTACTGGTCGTTCCCCGCGGATGCCGGTCAGCGCCCCACCGTCGAGGCGACGGTGAAGCTGCCGGACACGCATGCCGCGCAGACGTGGCAGATCGACGTGTACGACGGACTGCGGCGCCGCCAGGCCTGCCAGTACGGGGCGCAGACGCGCACCGCGGCCCAGGGCACGCCCTCGGTCGACCTGGCCTGCACCCTGCGCACCGTGCGCGCCTGGTCGGAGCCGTGGGCCGATGACCCGCTGCCGGGGACGTACTACATACGGCTGACGGTGGTGAACCTGGCGCCGGCCGACCTCGGCCAGCCGATCCGCGCCTCGGTCCGGGTCGGCTCCAAGGACATCGGCGGCTCGGCGGCGGTGGACGGATCGCTGGCGAAACCGCTGGTACCGGGGATCGCGGTGACCTCCAAGTCCGAGGCGGAGGACGGGGATTCGTCCAAGTCCGCCGTGCTGTCGAGCATCGAGCCCGAGGACGGCTGGGCGTCCGGCTGGTGGTCGGACCGGTGGGTGTGGACCGCGATCGGCGGCATGCTGGCCGCACTCGCCGGCGTCGGCGGGTATGCGCTGACACGCGGTTCGGGACGGCCCTCGCGGGTGCCACCAGGCGCCTGACGCCCCAACAGAAGGCCCGCCACAAGCGGGCCTTCTGCCGTCTCAGGCCTCGCGCAGCGCCTTCGCCGGGGTGCCCTCGCCGGTGACGGTGACCCGACCCTGCCGCACCACCTCGGGAAGGCTCAGCTCCCCACGCGCGAGGGCCGCGCCCGTCTCCGCGTCCAAGGCCAGCCGCGCGTCGGGCTCTCCGGGGGCGGGCCCGTCGCCGTACAACGGCCCGTCCTCGGCGCCGACGTAGAGATGAAAGTCCCCCTCCTCCAGCCGGACCTCGACCAGCCCCTCCCCCTCCAGCGAGCGCAGCAAGGGCAGCGCGAACCAGTGGGCGCGCAGGGCGTCCGTGGGCCGTCGCTCCCCCAGCTCCCCCTGGCCCCACAGGCTCAGCGCCTGCAGCACTGGCAGCAACTCCCGCCCGCGCGGGGTGAGTTCGTAGACGTAGGCCGCGCCGGGCGGGGGCAGCCGGCGGCGAGTGCTGAGCCCGTCGCGTTCCATGTCCTTCAGCCGTGAGGCGAGTACGTCTGTGCTGACGCCCGGCAGATCCGCGTGCAGGTCCGTGTAGCGGCGCGGGCCCGCCAGGAGCTCGCGGACGATCAGCAGGGTCCAGCGGTCACCGACGAGATCGAGGGCGCGGGCGGCGGAACAGTACTGGTCGTAGCTTCGGCGTCGTGACATGCGACGCAGTCTAGACATGTTGTTGGACTTTCCAAGCTCGAACTTGGTAAAACCAAGCAACACACGAAACCGGAGGGGCGAGCGAGCATGGAGTTCCGGCAGTCGAACAAGCTCAGCGAGGTCTGTTACGAGATCCGCGGCCCGGTGATCGAGCACGCCAACGCGCTGGAGGAGGCGGGCCACAGTGTGCTGCGCCTGAACACCGGCAACCCCGCGGTGTTCGGTTTCGAGGCGCCGGAGGAGATCCTCCAGGACATGATCCGGATGCTTCCGCAGGCGCACGGCTACACGGACTCCCGCGGCATCCTCTCCGCCCGCCGCGCGGTCGCCCAGCGCTACCAGACCCTGGGCCTGGCGGTCGACGTCGACGACGTCTTCCTCGGCAACGGCGTCTCCGAGCTGGTCTCGATGGCCGTACAGGCACTGGTCGAGGACGGCGACGAAATCCTCATCCCCGCCCCGGACTTCCCCCTCTGGACGGCGGTGACGACCCTCGCCGGCGGCAAGGCCGTGCACTACCTCTGCGACGAACAGGCCGACTGGTACCCGGACCTGGACGACATGGCGTCGAAGATCACCGACCGCACCAAGGCCGTCGTCATCATCAACCCGAACAACCCCACCGGCGCGGTCTACCCCAAGGAGATCATCGAGGGCATCCTCGACCTCGCCCGCCGCCACGGGCTGATGGTCTTCGCCGACGAGATCTACGACCAGATCCTCTACGACGACGCCGTGCACCACTCGGCCGCCGCGCTCGCCCCCGACCTGGTGGTCCTCACCTTCTGCGGCCTGTCCAAGACGTACCGAGTGGCCGGCTTCCGCTCCGGCTGGCTGGTGGTGACCGGGCCGAAGCAGCACGCGCGCAACTACCTGGAGGGCCTGACGATGCTGGCCTCCATGCGGCTGTGCGCCAACGCGCCCGCCCAGTACGCCATCCAGGCCGCGCTCGGCGGCCGCCAGTCGATCCGCGAACTGACCACCCCCGGTGGGCGGTTGTACGAGCAGCGCAACGTGGCCTGGGAGAAGCTGAACGAGATCCCGGGTGTGTCCTGTGTGAAGCCGAAGGGCGCTTTGTACGCGTTCCCGCGCATCGACCCCAAGGTGCACAGGATCCACGACGACGAGAAGTTCGTCCTGGACCTGCTGCTCCGGGAGAAGATCCAGGTGGTGCAGGGCACCGGCTTCAACTGGCCGACACCGGACCACTTCCGGATCCTGACGCTTCCCTACGCGGACGATCTGGAGGCCGCGATCGGGCGGATCGGACGGTTCCTCAGCGGATACCGCCAGTAGCGGGAATGCCGTGCCGCGGCCCCCTGTTGGTGGACTCCGTATCCGATCACCGAACAGGGGGCTTTGCATGTCGCACGACGTACAGGGAACGGTGTCCGAGGGATTCGAGGGCGTGCGCGAGGAGTTCGCCGCCTTCCTCGCCGGGGAGCGCGACGAGCCCGGGGCGCAGCTCGTGGCGTACCACCACGGGCGGCGGGTGGTGGACCTGTGGGCCGGGGAGGGGACCGACGGGGACTCGCTGACCAGTCTGTTCTCCATCACCAAGGGGGCGGCGCATCTGGTTGTCGCGCTGCTGGTGCAGGACGGCGTGCTGGATCTGGACCGTGAAGTGGCCGCGTACTGGCCCGAGTTCGGGGTGGAGGGCAAGGAGCGGCTGACACTGCGCGAACTGCTGGAGCACCGGGCCGGGCTGGTCGGCATCCCCGACGGCGGCTTCAGCACACGGGAGTTGGCCGACGACCGGCTCATGGCGGCACGGCTCGCCGGGCAGAAACCGCTGTGGGACCCGGAGAGCGGATACGGCTACCACGGGCTCGTCATCGGCGCGCTCACCGGTGAGGTGGTGCGCCGGGTCACCGGGAAGTCGGTCCAGGAGCTGTACGAGGAGCGCGTCCGGGCGCCCTACGGCCTCGACTTCCACCTCGGCCTGCCCGAGGCGCTGGAGCCGCGGTGGCAGGAGGTGCAGCCGCTCCTTCCCACGCCCGAGGAGGCCGCCGCGCTGGCGGCGCGGGCGGCCGCCCCCGGCAGCATCCGGTTCATCGCCTTCAACCTGAACGCTCCCGAGCCCACCGACCTGCTCGCCTTCGCGAACGACCGCCGGACGCGGGCCCTCGGCCCGGCGTCCTCGGGCGGTGTGGGCAACGCGCGCGGGGTGGCCGGCATGTACGCGGCCGCGATCAGCACGGTGGACGGCAGGGCGCCCCTGCTCACCCGCGAGACGGCGGCCCTGTTCGGCGGACTGCGGACGCCCGGCCCCGACCTGGTGACCGGCGGCGACGACCACTTCGCGGTGGGCTTCGAGTACCTGGCCGGCCGCTACCCGCTCCTCGG
The DNA here is from genome assembly GCF_003814765.1 of Streptomyces sp. TLI_185. Lineage (NCBI taxonomy): Bacteria > Bacillati > Actinomycetota > Actinomycetes > Kitasatosporales > Streptomycetaceae > Streptomyces > Streptomyces sp. TLI_185. The sequence goes on along the minus strand of NZ_RKRB01000001.1, from coordinate 8,063,898 downwards.
CGAGGACTCCTTCGGACACAGCGGCGCCACGGGCTCGCTCGCCTTCGCCGACCCGGCGAGCGGGGTGGCCTACGCCTACACACGGCGCCGCTTCGCCTTCCCCTCGGGCGTCGGCGCGTCCCCCGAGAACGGCCGTCTGGCCGATGCCGTACTGCGGGCCGCCTCGGGCGTGTGACACGGTGCCGGTGAGAACCTGTGTCACATCCCCGGCCGGATGAGCGCGCGGCGTCATGGTGGTCCCCCACGCGAGGTTGTTCAGCGTGGGGAGCGTGCGTGCCAGGCGTCATGCGCCCGTCCACGGATGTGATCAGGCTGCAAGGCCCGGACGGCCGTGTCCGGTGGAGCCGAGCGGGAAGGGTGCGGGCATGAGCGACGTGTTTCTCGTCCGGCACGGTGAGACCGAGTGGTCGCGGTCCGGGCGGCACACCGGCTGGACGGACGTGCCGCTGACCGAGCGCGGCCGTGCGGAGGCCCGGCAGCTGGTGCCGCTGATCCGCTCGCACCGGATCGGGGCCGCGTTCGTCAGTCCGCTGCAACGGGCACGGGAGACGGCGGAGCTGATCGGGCTGCAGGACGTACGGGTCGACCCGGATCTGCGGGAGTGGGACTACGGCGGCTACGAGGGGATCACGACCGTCGAGATCCAGCACACCCGGCCGGACTGGTTCCTGTTCCGGGACGGGGTGGCGCCCGGGCCTCCGGACCACCCCGGGGAGACCCCCGAGCAGGTCGGCGAGCGCGCGGACCGCATGCTGGCCAAGGTGGACGCGGCCCTCGCCAACACCGAGGGCTGTGTGGTCCTCGTGGCGCACGGTCATTTTCTACGGGTGCTCACGGCCCGTCGGCTTGGGCTGCCGCCCTCGGGCGGGGCCCTGTTCCAGCTGGCCACGGGGACCGTGTGCCGGCTCGGGACGGAGCACGGGCGGCCGGTGATCGCCGGCTGGAACGTGCGGCCCGGGGCATGATCGCCGGTCGCCGGCCGCACCGGCGTTGTCAGACCCTCGTCGTAGCCTCGGAGGAGGTGGGAGAGGGGGCCCGGCGACGGGAAGGAGCATGCCGTGACACGACCGCCGACCGCCGCTCAGCGGCGTGTGATCGATGCTGCCGATCCGGTGACCGGGCGGCTGCGGGGTACGGAGGCGCAGCTGGCGGCACTGGTGAAGTGGGGGTTCGCCTTCCGGCATCCGCGGCCCCCGCACGACCACTTTCTGACGCCCGCCGGGCATCGGATACGGGAGACCGAGGCGCCGGGGCCACCTGCGCCGGGCCCCGAGCCCAAGCCCGCCGCCACCGGTGTGTTCGCCGCGCGCATCGGCGGTGACGGGGAGCCGCCGCAGGCCGGTCCCGCCCGCGAGCGCGAGGTACGCAGCGCCTGGGAGGGGTTGCTGGAGTTGCGTCGCATGACCAATCCGGACGGGGCCACGGACCGGCCGTGCGGCTGGGAGCGTACGCATCTGGTACAGGCCGCCGCGCTCGCCCTGGAGGCGGCCGGTCACCGTCCCGCGGGTGCGGACCTGGTCGGGTACCGGGTGCGCGCCACCCCGCAGCCGGAGGCCGTCGCCGTGCACGAGCCGGATCCGGGGGCGCTGCGGGAGTGCGCGGCCACGCTGGCGGCGGCGGGATGGCAGGTCGGCGAGCACAACGACCCACGTTCCAGGGCGCGTTATGTGCTGGCGTCGCCCCGCCGCGCATAGCCAGGCATGCCAAGATCGGTCGGTCACATCGTCCATCAGTGCGAGCTGTACTGCGAGCTGTACGAGGAGAGAAAGCAGTGACCGAACCGTTTTCCGTCCCGGTGACCGTGCGCGGGTACGAGACCGATGTGCTGGGGCACCTCAACCAGGCCGTGTACCTGAACTATGCGGAGCACGCCCGCTGGTCCTTACTGCATGCGGCCGGGATGACCCAGGCGACCCTGGTGGCCAAGGGCGTGGGCCCGGCGGCCCTGGAGACCACCCTGCGCTTCAGGCGTGAGCTGGTCGCCGGCGACGAGGTCGAGGTGACCTGTGCCTTCGAGTGGGGCGGCGGCAAGACGTTCCACATCGAGCAGACGATACGGAAGGCCGACGGCACGGTGGCGGCGGAGGTCACCGCGGTCGTCGGCCTGATGGATCTGAGGCAGCGGCGGCTGGTGCCCAACCCGCGGGAGTTCTTCAAGGAACTGTCCACGGACCCGGCGCTGTTCGGGCTGTAGCAGCCCGCGCGGCCTACGCGTCCAACAGCTCCGGGCTGTGCTCGCCGTCGTAGGCCGCGCGGGACTCCGCGATGTAGACGCGGTTGCGTTCCGCCCAGTCGGTCAGCCGCTGCAGGGTCTCGTGCAACTCACGGGCCACCGGGGTGAGTTCGTACTCGACCTTCGGCGGGACCGTCGGGTGGACGGTGCGGGTGACGAGGCCGTCGCGCTCCAGGTTGCGCAGGGTGAGGGTCAGCATGCGGCGGCTGATGCCCTCGATGCTGCGCTCCAGTTCGGTGAACCGGATGGGGCCGTGCGCGGCGGCGACGAGGATCTGCACGCTCCATTTCCCGGAGACCCTGTCAAGAACTTCGCGGACCGGGCACGCGTGCGCGTTCACGACCTGGGCGGTAACACCGGTGTTCCTCTGGGACATTGGGCTGCCTCCTTACGGCGCCCTCCATGGTCACTCACGATGTACTCCGTTACAAGTCGTGCACCTATGGTTCCCATGGAGAATACGGAGGCCACGCCGCCATGACGGCCCTCATTGAGTCCTCGACGCAGACACCGCGCCGCACGCAGCGAACGTACTCCCGCTGGGCATCCCTCGTCGTGCTGTGCGCGGGGGCACTGATGACGATCCTGGACGGCTCCATCGTCACCGTGGCGATGCCGGCCATCCAGAGCGCCCTCGGCTTCAGCCCGGCCGGACTGGCCTGGGTCGTCAACGCGTACCTGATCCCTTTCGGCGGGCTGCTCCTGCTGATCGGGCGGCTGGGCGACCTGCTGGGCCGCAAACGGATGTTCACTGCCGGGCTCGCCGTCTTCACCGTGGCGTCCGTGCTGTGCGGGACGGCGAACAGCCAGGGCCTGCTGATCGCCGCCCGGGCCGTGCAGGGCGTCGGCGGGGCGATGGCCTCGGCGGTGGTGCTCGGCATGCTGGTGGCGCTGTTCCCCGAGCCGCGCGAACAGGCGCGCGCCATCGCCGTGTTCAGCGCGGTCGGCTCGGTGGGCGCGACGCTGGGGACGTTCCTCGGCGGGGCGCTCACCGAGGCCCTGAGCTGGCACTGGATCTTCCTGATCAACCTGCCGATCGGCGTCGTCGCCTGGCTGGCGGCGCTGCGGGTGTTGGCGCCGGAGCGCGGTGCCGGCCTCGGCAACGGGGCCGACTACCCGGGAGCGGCACTGGTCACCGCCGCGCTGATGCTCACGGTGTACGTCATCGTCGGCTCCGGCGACCGCGGTCCGACCGCAACACTGCTCCTGGCGGCCCTCGCCCTCGCCCTCTTCGCGGGCTTCGCCGTGCGCCAGATGCGGACCACCGACCCGCTGCTGCGGCCGAGGTTGTTCCGATCCCGTCTGCTCACCGGCGCGAACACCGTCCAGATCCTGATGATCGCGACGATGTACGGCTTCCAGTTCATCGGCGCGCTCTACATCCAACGCGTTCTGGGCTTCGGGGAGTTGGCGACCGGCTTCGCCTTCCTGCCCGCCCCCGTCGCGATCGGCATCCTGATGATGTGCCTGTCCGTGCGGGCGACCGGCCGCTTCGGGGCGTACCGGGTGCTGCTCGCCGGGCTGGTGCTGATCACCGTCGGTATGGCGCTGCTGAGCCGGGCTCCCGTGCACGGCTCGTACGTCACCGACGTGCTGCCTCCGATGCTCCTGCTGGCCGCCGGGTTCGCCGCCGCGATGCCCCCGCTGACCGGGCTCGCCATGTCGGGGGCGCGGGAGGAGGACGCGGGGCTGGCGTCCGGGCTGTTCAACACCACGCAGGTGGTGGGGGGTTCACTGGGCCTGGCCACGTTGTCGACGCTGGCGGCGAGCCACACCGCGGGGCTGCTCGGCCGGGATGCGCAGCTGGTACCGGCCACGGCACAGGGGTATCAGCTGGCGTTCCGGACGGCGGCACTGGTCGCGGCGGGGGCGCTGGTGCTGGCGGCGGCCGTGCTCAGGCCCCGTACCGAGCCGGTACGTGACTGACGGCCGCCGCCGGGTCTCAGCCGGCCGCTGCGAAAGCGTCCCGGTGGTCCTCGGCCCACTGCCGGTACGTCCGCGCCGGCCGGCCCAGGACCTCCGCCACGTCCTCGGTGACGACGTCGTTGCCGCCCTCCTGGATGAACCGGGCGGCGGCCATGAGGCTGTCCGCGTACGTCTCCCCCAGGCCGGCCGCGAGCAGCTGTTCGCGGCGTTCCTCCGGCGAGAGGTCGTGGAGCGGCACCGCACGGCCGAGGACCTCGCCGAGGACGGCGGCCTGCTCGTGGGCGCTGAGGGTCTCGGGACCGGTCAGGGTGTACGTACGCCCCGCGTGCCGGAGGTCGAGCAGCGCGGCCACGGCGATCTCGGCCACGTCCCGCGGGTCCACGACACCCTGCCTGCCGTCGCCCATCATGTTCGGCGCGGGCGTGCCCTCGCGGACCGCCGCGGCCCAGTTGAGGGTGTTGGAGGCGAAGGAGGAGGGGCGCAGGACCGTCCACTGCAGGCCGCTGTCCCGCACGGCCTCCTCGCCGGGCATGTGCCAGGTCGCGAACACGCCCAGCTCGGGGTCGCCGGTGCCGATCGAGGAGAGCTTCACGATCCGCCGTACGCCCGCGGCCCGCGCCGCCGCCACCAGCGCGCGGTCGTGCTCGGCGTCGTCCGGCCCGAACACACCCACCAGGAAGGCGGCCTCGACGTCCGCCATCGCGGCCTCGACCGAGGACCGGTCGCGGTGGTGGCCCGGCACTGTCTCCACTCCGGACGGCACCCGCGCCTTCTCCGGGTCCCGGCTCAGGGCGCGGACCTTCGCACCGTGTGCCACGAGCTGTCGTACGACGTCACTGCCGATGGTGCCGGTGGCACCCGTCACAAGGATCATGTCCACCACAGTGGGCGGCGGACGGCCCGGATCTCTTGGAAATTCCGGCACGGCTTCGGCGCCCGGGCGGCCGTGCGGCGCGCTTACGGTGGAGGGGTGACGAACATCGTGTCCCGAGAGGTCCTGCCCACGCCCGAGGTGCTGCGCCCGTGGATCGCGGGCATCGGGTCCGTGTGGGTCGGTGACGTGCCGTCGGAGCCCTTCGTCCATCTCCCGGAGGCCGCCACCAAGGTGGTCGTGCGCACCGGGGAACACGGCACGCGCAGCGCCCTGGTCGTCGGCCCGCGCGCCCGCGCCTCCTACCACCGCGGCAAGCGTCGCGCGTCCTGTGTGGAGCTGCGGCTCGCGCCCGGCACCGTCCGCCCCCTGCTCGGCATCCCGGCCGTCGACCTCGTCGGCCGTGCGGTGCAGCTGGCCGAGCTTCCGGACCCGTTCGCACGCCAACTGGCCGAAGCACTGCGCCGGTTGGAGCCCGAGGATGCCCTGTCCCAGCTCGCCGACGTGCTCCCCGAACGACTTGCGGCCGCCGCGGACCCTTCCCGCACCGAACTGGTGCGGGCGGGCGTCGACGCCATGTCGGTCCGCACCGGCCGCACGCCGGCCCAGGTGGCCGAGGTTGCCCGTGAACTCGCCGTCAGCGAGCGGCAGTTGCGCAATCTGTTCACCGAGGGAGTCGGCCTCTCCCCCAAGCACTACGCCCGGATCAACCGCGTCCGTACGGTGCTGGACCACGCGGCGACCCGCCCCTGGGCCGACCTGGCCGCCTCGACCGGCTACTACGACCAGTCTCACATGACGACCGACTTCCGCACCCTGATGGGCGTGCCGCCGCGCTCGTACTTCACCGGCCGTCTGCCGGACGCGACGCCCTGCCAGGCGATCCGCCGGAGCTGAGTCCCGTTTCCGCCGGGACGGAATTCCGGATGCGGGCGACACCGCCCACCTGCGATGCTCCACCGTCATGGCCGAAAGAGCACGACGCGTCAAACCAAGCCGCTACATCTCCGTCGACATCGAGGCCGACGGCCCCATCCCGGGTCCGTACTCGATGCTGAGCCTCGGTGCCGCGGTCGCCGGGACGCAGGACGCCGACGGGTTCACCGCCGCCGACCCCGAGCAGCAGACCTTCTACCGCGAACTGCGCCCGATCGGTGAGGAGTTCGTGCCCGAGGCGCTCGCGGTCAGCGGGCTCGACCGCGAGCGGCTGAAGGCTGAGGGCGCCGAACCGGCCGTCGCGCTCGCCGAGTTCGCCGAGTGGGTGCGGGAGGTCAGCTCCGGCGCGCAGCCAGTCATGTGCGGTTACCCGGCCCCGTACGACTGGACGTTTCTGTACTGGTACCTGATCCGCTTCACCGGGGCGAGCCCCTTCGGGCACTCGGGCTGCCTGGACATGAAGACGCTGTACGCGACGAAGGCGGGGCTGCCGCTGCGGGCGGTCGCGAAGGGCACGATGCCGCGCCATCTGCTGTCCCGGCGCCGGCACACACATCACGCCCTCGACGACGCCGTCGAGCAGGCCGAGCTGCTGGTCAACCTCATGAACTGGCCGGGTCCGGATGCGTCGGCACCGGTACCTGATTGAAGGCGTAGTACAGGGCGATCAGGCCGTGGGCCGCCAGGGTGAGCGGTGCGGACACGAAGGCGAGGCCCACCGTGACCGGGTACGCCAGGGAGCCCAGCGCGAAGCGCGCGCGGGTCGCCCGCGCCGCCGGGACGTCGACACGGGAGTCGAAGAGGTGACCGGTGCGGGTCAGATGCCACCACAGGGCCTGGAAGGTGAGCGCCATGAGGACCATGACCAGGCTGTAGACGGCCGCCGCCACATGCGAGGCCGCGTCCTCGCGCAGATACTCGGCGAGCATCGCGGTCGGCCACGGCACCGCGGCCACCACCATCAGAACCAGCAGGTTCAGGAACATCAGCGTGCGGTCGACGCGGGCGACGTAGCTGAACAACTGGTGGTGGTTGATCCACATGATGCCGATGACCAGGAAGCTCACGACGTATGCGGCGTACGAGGGCCACTGCGCGCCCAGCGCGTGCCACAGGCCGCCGTGTTCGCCGACCTCGGGGACCTTGATCTCCAGGATGAGCAGGGTGATGGCGATGGCGAACACGCCGTCGCTGAAGGCCTCGACGCGACCGGACTCATTCATGGGAGACAGACTGCCCCATCACCGGGGCGGGGCACGGCCATTACCGTGCCCCGCCCCGGCGGATCAGTGGGCGGCGGCGATCTGCTCGCCGGCCTCCATGGGGTGGGTGACGTCCTGGTCGTCACGGTTCCTGCCGAGGTGGTTGAAGACCAGGTTCAGCAGCACCGCCGCCACGCAGCCCGTGGAGATGCCCGAGTCGAGGACGATCTTCGCGGTCTGCGGGAAGGCGTGGTAGAAGTCCGGCGCGGTGATCGGGATCATGCCGACGGCCAATGACACGGCGACGATCAGGACGTTGTTGTCCTTGTCCAGGCCGGCCTTGACGAGGGTCTGGATGCCGCTGGCCGCGACCGAGCCGAACAGCACGACGCCCGCGCCGCCGAGAACCGGGCGCGGTACGACGGCGATGAGCGAGGCGGCCATCGGGCACAGGCCCATCAGGACCAGGAAGCCGCCACCGGTGGCGACGACGTAGCGGCTGCGGATCCTCGTCATCGCGACCAGGCCGATGTTCTGGGCGAAGGCGCTGCACATGAAGCCGTTGAAGAGGGGGCTGAGGGCCGAGCCGAGAGTGTCGGCGCGCAGGCCCGCGGCGATGGTCTTCTCGTCCGCCGGGCGTTCGACGATCTCGCCCAGCGCCAGCATGTCCGCGGTGGACTCGGTCATCGAGACCACCATCACCACGCACAGGGAGAGGATCGCGGCGAGCTGGAACTGCGGCGCCCCGAAGTGGAACGGGGTGGGGAAGCCGATGACGGCCGCGTCGGTGACGGGCCCGAAGTCCGTGGCACCGAGGGGGATCGCAAGGAGGGTGCCGGCGACCAGGCCGAGCAGCACGGCGATCTGTTTGACGAAGCCGCGGGTGAAGCGGCGCAGCACCAGCACGATCAGGAGCGTTGCGGCTGCCAGGCCGAGGTTGGTCGTGGAGCCGTAGTCGTCGGCGGTGGGGACGGGTCCCTGCGCCCAGCCGAAGGCGACCGGCAGCAGGGACACGCCTATGAGCGTGATGACCGTGCCGGTGACGACCGGTGGGAAGAAGCGGACCGCCTTGCTGAAGAAGGGGGCGGCGATGAAGCCGAGCAGCCCGGCGACGATGACCGCACCGAAGATGATCGGCAGGGCGTCGGACTTGTCCTTGGTGGAGGCGACCACCGCGGTCATGGGGGCGACACCGGCGAAGGTGACGCCGTTGACGAAGGGCAGCCGGGCGCCGATCTTCCAGATGCCGAGGGTCTGCAGGAAGGTGGCGAGGCCCGCGGTGAAGAGGCAGGCACCGGTGAGAAAGGTGAGTTCGCTGCCGGTCAGGCCGATGGCCGCGCCGACGATCAGGGGCGGGGCGACGACCCCCGCGTACATGGCGGCCACGTGCTGGAGGCCGGTGGTGGCCATTTTGAGTGCGGGGAGTTTTTCGTCAACGGGGTGGGCGGTCACGGCGGTTCCTCCGGGTCAGCTAACACGTCGGCTCTGACGTGGGTTTCTTGGAGGTGGTGCGCGGTCGTGCGGGACCGGGGATGCCTGTCAGGAAAGTGACGGTGACCGTTCCGGGGCGCGCACGTCCATGCGCGCCCCGGAGACGGCCGCCATGGAACCACTGGGGTCCACGGCTACCGGTCGAGGGCCGTCCCCCTCGACCGGAGATCTTCGACCGCTCAGGCCTGCGCGGCGATCTGCGCCAGGCGCTGGGCCTCGGCCCGCGTGGAGCGGGCGATGGCGTCCTCGTCGACATGCAGGAGTCGGCCCGCCTCGACGATCTGCCGGCCATTCACGAAGGAGGCGGTGACCGGGGCGGCCGCGCCGAAGACCAGCGCGGTGACGGGGTCGGCGATGGAGGCGTGGGCGAGGGTGTCCAGCTTCCACAGCACCAGGTCGGCCAGCTTGCCGGGCTCCAGGGAGCCGATCTCGGCGCTGCGGCCGAGGACCTGGGCGCCGCCGTAGGTGCCGAGGCGCAGCGCCTGCCGGGCGTTCAGGGCGGCCTCGCGGTGGGCGCCGAGACGGTTGATGAGCAGGGCGTTGCGCAGCTCGGTGTGCAACTCGCCGGACTCGTTGGACGCCGTACCGTCGACGCCGAGGCCGACCGGGACGCCGGCCGCCAGCATGTCGGGGACCCGGGCGATGCCGGCCGCGAGGCGGGCGTTGGAGGACGGGCAGTGGGCGACACCGGTCTTCGTACGGGCGAAGGCGGCGATGTCGGAGTCGTTCATGTGGACGCAGTGCGCCATCCACACGTCCTCGCCGAGCCAGCCGGTGGACTCGAAGTAGTCGGTCGGGCCCATGCCGAACAGCTCCTTGCAGAACTGCTCCTCCTCGACGGTCTCCGAGCCGTGGGTGTGCAGACGCACGCCGAGACGGCGGGCCAACTGGGCGCCCTCACGCAGGAGTTCGGTGGAGACGGAGAAGGGCGAGCAGGGCGCGACGGCCACCTGCGTCATCGCGTCGAAGGAGGCGTCGTGGTGCTCCTTGACGGTCGCCTCGGTGGCGGCGAGGGCGCCCTCGAGGGTCTCGACGGCGAAGTCCGGGGGCAGGCCGCCGTCCTTCTCGCTGCGGTCCATCGAGCCGCGGGCGAGGGTGAAGCGGACGCCCATTTCGCGGGCGGCGCGGATGATGGCCCCGGACAGGTCGCCGGAGTCCTTCGGGAAGACGTAGTGGTGGTCCATGGCGGTGGTCACGCCACCGCGGGCCATCATTCCCAGGGAACCCTGGGCCGCCGAGTAGCACATCTGCTCGTCGATGCGCGCCCAGGTCGGATACAGGGCGACCAGCCAGTTGAACAGGTTGTGGTCGGTGGCCAGGCCCCGGGTGATCCACTGGTAGAAGTGGTGGTGGGTGTTGACCAGGCCGGGGGTCACCAGGTGACCGGAGGCGTCGATACGGCGTACGACGTTCTCCAGGCCCTCGGGGGCCTTGCCCGCGCCGAGCGCCTCGATGCGGTTGCCGGCGATGACGACATGGCCGTGTCCGTACTCGGTGTCGTTGGCGTCGACCGTTGCGATCGAACAGTTCTCGATGACGATGCGCTGGGCTGCTGCCATGATTCGTCCTTTTCGCTCAGTGGACTTTGTGGAGAGGGCACGGCAGGACCCTAGGAGTTTTGAGTGCCGTGACCGGGGAGGCGGGGAGGCGGGTTCCCCGGTCACGGGTGCCGAATATCGAGCTGCCCGGAAGGTGCTCAGAGGTTGGTGAGGTCCACCGGGATCTTCGGCTCGCAGCCGTCCCGCAGGATCGTCGCCTCGATCAGGCCGTAGGGGCGGTCGGCGGCGAAGTACACCTCGTTGTCGTTCTTCAGCCCGAAGGGCTCCAGGTCGACGAGGAAATGGTGCTTGTTCGGCAGTGAGAAGCGGACCTCGTCGATCTCGCTGCGGTTGTTGATGATGCGCGAACCCATTTGGTAGAGGGTCTGCTGCAGCGAGAGCGAGTACGTCTCGGCGAAGGCCTGGAGCATGTGCTTCCTGGTCTGCTCGTAGGACTTCTCCCAGTTGGGCATCCGCTGCTCGTCGTCGGTCCAGTTGAACCGCCAGCGGGCCGAGACCGACGTGGCCAGGATGCGGTCGTACGCCTCCTGCAGCGTCGTGTACTTGTCCTTGACGTAGCCCCAGAACTCGGAGTTGGTCGAGTTCATCACCGTCAGGTCCTTGAGACCGGAGACGACCTCCCACGACGAGCCGTCGTAGGTGATCTGGGTCAGCCGGGTCTCCTGGCCCTTGCGGACGAAGGAGTGCTTGACCTCGTCCGCGCCGATGAACTGGGAGTTGGCGTCGGACGCGGCGATCCGCTCCCAGGCGTACTCCTCGATACGGATCCGGGCCGTCTGGATCGGCTCCTGGCTGGTCACGAAGTGCCTGGCCAGGTGGATGCCGAACTGCTCGGCCGACTCGATGCCGTGCTCCTTGGCGAACGCGTACACCGTGTTCTTGGTGGTGTCGGTCGGCAGCACGTTGGCGTTGGAGCCGGAGTAGTGGACCTCGTCCATGTCGCCGCTCAGCGCGACGGACACGTTCAGGTCCTTGATGTGGTGGGTGGCGCCGTCCCGCGTGATCTTTACGACTCGGTTCTCGGCCTTGCCGTACTGGTTCTGTCCCAGGATCGTGGGCATTTAGCTAGCTCCCTCGGTATACGGAGTAGCCGAACGGGTTGAGCAGCAGCGGTACGTGGTAGTGCTCCCCGGGCTTGACGGCGAAGGTGATCGCCACCTCGGGGAAGAACGCGGCACCGCTGTCCCGATTCGCGGGGGCGTCCTGCTGCGCATCGGCTTGCTTCTTCTCGAAATACGGCTCCACCGCGAAGTCGAGCCGTACGTGGGTCGTCCCTTCCGGCAGCGCCGGCAGGTCCTTGCACCGTCCGTCCGCGTCGGTCGCGGAACCGCCGAGCGCCTGCCATACGGCGTCCCGCCCCGTGCGGGCGGAGAGCTCGATGGCGACGCCCTCGGCGGGGCGGCCGATGCTGGTGTCCAGAATGTGCGTGGACACGGAGGCGGTGGTGCTGGTGCTCATGGTGTCAGGCTTCCTCTTCAGTCTTCCTCGACGAGTCGGGCCAGTCGGATGCGGTTGATCTTGCCCAGCTCGGTGCGGACGATCTCCCGCTCCTGCTCCGGCGAGTTGCCGATCCGCTCCTTGACCGCGTCCCGCATCTGCTCGCCGGTCCGGCCGGTGGCGCAGATGAGGAAGACATGGCCGAACCGGTCCTGGTAGGCCAGGTTCAGTTCGAGCATCTCCGACTTGAGCTCCTCGGAGGCGCCGGCCATGCCGCGCTGTTCCCGGGCCGAGGTGGGGTCCCCCGGCTTGGGGCGGCCGATCGGCGGGTGCCCGGCCATCGCCTCGGCCAGGTCCTCGGCGCTCAGCTCGGCCATGGCGGCGTCGCTGGCGGCGAAGAGGGCGTCGGCGGTGGCGTACGGGCGGGCGGCGAGCAGCCGCCGCGCCCAGGTGGTGGAGGCACACGCCTCGTGGAGGGCGGCGAAGGCCGCGTGCTCCTCCAGTACGTTGAACCGGGCCAGGCCCGGGGGCGTGGAAGTCGACGTCACGGGTGCCTCCGTGGCCGCGAGAACGGCCTTCGTGCTGAACGGGCTGCCGTTAGCTAACGCCCCCACGCAACGCCACGTCAACACTTTGTTGAAAATTCGGGGTAACAAACCCGGCCGGGCGGCGCCCCCTGGAGGGCCTCAGCCCTCCTTCTCACGGTTCAGATAGTTGTAGACCGTGAACCGGCTGACGCCGAGCGCCCCCGCCACGGTCTCCACGCCGTGCCGTACCGAGAAGGCGCCGCGCGCCTCGAGTATCCGTACGACCTCCTGCTTGGCCTTGCGGTCCAGGTCGGCCAGGGGCTTGCCCTGCTTGCGCTCCATCGCGGCGAGGATGTGGTCGAGGGAGTCGGCGAGCTGGGGCAGGCGCACGGCGACCACGTCCGCGCCCTCCCAGGCGAGCACGACGTCGTCGGGCCCGGCCTCGTCGGGCGGGAGCAGCTCGCCGCCCATGGCGTCGACCAGTGGTTTCACGGCCGTGATGAACGGCTCGTCGCCAGTGCCGGTCACTTCGCGTCCCCCTCGCCGGCGCCGACGACGTTGACCTGCAGCGAGACCCGGGTGGCACCGGCCTGGAGCGTCTCGCGGAGCAGCGCGTCCACGGCGGTCAGCACGGCGTCGGCGGCGCCCTCCGCCGTGTTGCCGAACGGGCCGACGTCCACCTCGTCCAGCTCGGCAGCCTCGATGACCTGGCGGGCGACCACCGCGTGCGCGGGCGCCTCGTCGAGGTCGAAGGGCTCGGTCGTGAACTCCACTCTCAATCGCACTGTGCCCCCAAGGCATCGCTCTGACCTGCGCGTTCCCTCAGTCCTCCGACTGAGAGGGCACATCCGGGGCACCACACCGAACGCCCGGTCCACCGCCGCCCCGGTCCGTACCTCCGACTCAGGGAAAAGATGGCTGTAGACGTTCAGGGTCCTCGCAGCGTTGGTGTGCCCCAACCGCTCCGACACGACCTTAACGGACTCCCCTGCGGCAATCAGCAGAGATGGGTGGGCATGCGAACCCCCTTTCGACCCGGCACTCGCTGAATCTGCTGCTCCATCTTGACCATGCGGCGAGGGAAGTCGATGTTCTTCACTTACAGCTTGAAAAGCTCTCCGGGGCGGAGACCGGTGCCCGCCCCCAGGATGACGAGGGCGCGATATCTGTGCGGTACAGCGCCGGCCAAATCGCTCACCTGGCCAGCCGCCGGCGGCACAATTTCGACGTGCGGCACCGAGGACGGTGTGACACCTGCACACGGGCTCCGCGGAACCATCCCATCGCGAACCGCGGCATTGAAGACCTGCTTCACCTTGGCAGCACTGTGCCGGGCTGTCTGCGCCGTGAAGCCGATTACCTCGACGAGCCCTGTGGCCCAGGCTTGGATCTCACTCGGCCGTATCAAGACCAGCCGACGGTCACCGAACACCGGATAGGCGTGGATCCGCAGACACCGCTCGACGTTCGCGGCCGTGCGCGGTACGGGGCAGTTGCGCACATGCCGATGCCCCTCAAAGGCTGCATCTCCCCGCGGCGAGTGCCGTGATCGCGCACTCGGCGGCATGCCGTGCCGCGAGCGCGGAAGGGAAGGGCCCGCAACCGTGGGAGGCACGGCATGCCGGTCCGTTCGTGATACGCCACTGCCAGGCGGTGCGCGTGGCAGGGGGCAGGGGGTGCTGCCAGACGGGCTGTGCGGAGGAGGGTGGGTTCTCCGCATTCTGGACCAGTACGTCGTGGACCACTCCGCCGATCACCGCTGAGGCGCGCCTTACGTCGTCATGGGTGCTCCAGGCCAGGGGTGTCGGGGAGGACTCCGACACTTCCAGGAGGACATCGGCGAGGTCGGCCAGAGTCCGGTACAGCGCGGAACGAACCGCGTCGCTGTGGTGACGGCCCCACCGGCATGGGGTCCGTTCGGCGAATTCGTCCACGATGGCCTGCGCGGCGATTTCGCCCAGAGAGTCCGGCTGTTCGAGGCGTTCCCGCGCCAGAGTCGCGGCGGCGCCCCACGCGAGGTCGTCGCGGGTCATGGCGGTGCCGTGGACCAGCGTCCACAGGTCGGCGGGTCCCAGGTCGTCGACCGTGTGCTGGATGCAGCGGGCGGCCGCGTCCGACGGGGGCGGCACGTCGGCGTTCAGGAGGCCGGCGCGCACCTCGGTGGCCGCGCTCACGTCGCCCGGTTGCAGCGCGCCCAGCGGCAGTGAGGCCGCTGCGTGGAGCACGTGCTCGTAGACGCGCCGTACCGGATGAGAACCGGAGGGCGGTGAAGGGCGCCCCGACAGGGAGCACAAGGCATCCAGCAGGTCCACCGGTACAACCCTCAGGTTGACGCACGCCTTCGACAGACGATCATCCATCGTGCCCATTACCTTCCTCGTAGAGCCCCCCGTCCTCTCTCAGAGGTGGACGCCGGTCTGGCGTGGTCCCCCGGGGACCACGCCAGACCGGCGTCGAGCTGCAGCCGAGTCAGTCGTCCAGGACTGCCAGGGCGTCGATCTCCACGAGCAGTCCGGGAGGAAGCTGCATGTAGACGGTGGTGCGGGCGGGGAAGGGTTCACCGACGGCCGCCGCGTACGCCTCGTTCAGCTCGGGCAGGTGGGCGGGGTCGGTGAGGTAGACGCGGAGCATCACGACGTCCTCCAGGCCGGCGCCGGCCGCCTTGAGTACGGCGGTGACGTTGCGCAGGGTCTGCGTGGTCTGCTCTGCGACCGTGGTGCCGACGACCGCGCCGGTGGCCGGGTCGAACGGGAGCTGCCCGGAGACCTGCAGGATCGGTCCCTTGCGGATGCCCTGGGACAGGGGGGCTGCCAGAGTGGGTGCGTTCTCGGTGGTGATGACGGCTCTTGTCATGGTGTGTCCTTGACGGAAGGGTGCACAGAGCGATCTGTGCGAGGGGGTCAGGCCCAGGCCTGTCGTTCCTGGCTGCGGGGGTCGTCGACCTGGGTCCACTCGGCGTCGATGTGCATCGTGGCCCGGCGTGTGGTGTCGTACTGGTCCCATCCGGGGTTGCCGGTTCTGGCGAACCGGATCCAGGCCTCGTGCGTGCGGGCGGCGAGGTCCGCGGGGGGCTTGTCGGGGCCGAGCAGGGCGCCCTCACCCGCCAGCTGCTGGAGCTCCGCGATGTCGAAGACGAAGGGGAGCTCCATCGCGTGGGTGGCGCCGAGGTCTCCGCCCAGGGCCGTCGAGCGCCAGGCGAACTCGTAGCTGAACGTGGCGGACTGTGGGTGGGCGGCATGTGCGCCGGCCAGGGCCCAGCTGCCCGCGCCGAACAGCGCGTCGCCCATGATGGCCGACCGCAGCTCGCCGAAGGACGCCTCGGGGCGGGTGTTGCGGTACGTCTCCACGAGCTGCGCGGGCTTCGGGTGCGAGCGCGCCGCGGTGTCGTCGACGTCCCCGGCGGTCGAGGTGGCGTACTTGTCCACCGGGACCAGGTAGAGGTTTCCCTCCTCGGCGTTGGTCCCGACGAGCAGGTCGACATCGGCGCTCAGGCCGGCGGCGACGGATACGGCGGGCTGCGTGTCGAGCACCAGGCTGAAGGGACTGAGGCCGATCAGTGGGTCGTGGTGAGTGGCGGTCTGCAGGTCGATGCCCGCGAGCTTGGAGGCTGCCTCCACCAGGCGCTCGTCGGAGATGCCCGCGAAGGCGTCGACGTGCGGCTCGATGCCCAGTTCCTCGGCCGCGGCCTTGGTGACCCGGGCGGCCTGTTCGGTGGTGAACGCCCCCAGACCGCTGCCGCTCTGCACGATCGCCCGGCGGAACAGGCCCGCGGCGTCGGGGGTGGCGAGGACGCCGCCGACGACGGTCGCCCCCGCCGACTGGCCGAAGAGGGTGACGTTGTCCGGGTCACCGCCGAAGGCGGCGATGTTCTGCCGCACCCAGCGCAGTGCGGCGACGACGTCGAGCAGGCCGCGGTTGGCGGGCGCCCCGGGGATGTCGAGGAACCCGGAGATGCCGAGCCGGTAGTTGAGGGTGACCAGGACGACGCCGTCGCGGGCGAAGGCGGAACCGTCGTACAGCGCGGACCGCGTCGACCCGGCGACGAACCCGCCGCCGTGGACGAACACCATCACGGGCAGGTCGCCGTCACCGGCCGCGGGCTGGAAGACGTTGACGGTGAGGTAGTCCTCGCCGCGGCTCCAGCCGGCGCCGAAGTAGGGGGCCATGTCGATGCTGCCGAGCTTGCGCTCGGACTGCGGGGCGTTGGGGCCGGGCGCGGTGGCGTCCCGTACGCCGTCCCAGGGCTCGTGCGGCCGCGGCGGGGCGAACCGGCCGGCTCCCAGCGGAGGAGCGGCGTAGGGGATGTTCAGGAAGGTGGCGGTGCCGTTGTCCTGGCGCAGGCCGCGGACGGCTCCCTGTGCGGTGGTGACGACGGGGTCGGATTGGTTGCTCACAGCGATGCCTTTCCGCGGGTTTCAGCCCTGCTCGGAGTACGGGGCGAAGGGCGCCCAGCCCTTGATGTCGAAGGTGTTGCCGTTCCGCACGATCTCGGCGGCGCCGTGGCCGCCCAGGTGCGCGGGGATCAGGAGCGCGTTGTTGTCGGCCGCCCAGCCCAGCACCTTGCGGCGGGTGGCGCGGGCGCCTGCGGGGTCCTCGCAGAAGCAGCTGTTGGCGTCCGGCTCGACGATCTGCACCGGGTTGTGCAGCATGTCACCGACGAACACCGCGCGGTCCGTCCCGGAGCTGAGGGTCAGCACGGAGGAGCCGGGGGTGTGTCCGGGGGCCGCGTCCAGGCGCAGGTCGGCGTCGATCTGGTGGCTGTTCTCCCACAGCAGCGTCTGGCCGGCCTCGTGCACCGGGGCCACGCTGTCCTCGAAGACGTTCTGGTTGCCGCGGCCGAGCAGCGGCTGGTGGCCGTTCGCCGGGTTCCAGAAGTCGAAGTCGTCCTTGGGCATCAGATACGTGGCGTTGGGGAAGGTGGGAACCCACTGCCGCCCGTCCAGGTACGTGTTCCAGCCGACGTGGTCGATGTGGAGATGTGTGTTGATCACGATGTCCACGTCCTCGGGCTGGACGCCTGCCCGGGCGAGGTTGTCCAGGAAGTCCGTCTCCAGGTGGCTCCAGACCGGCGCGTACGGGCGCTCCTTGTGGTTACCCACACCGGTGTCGACGAGGATGGTCTTGCCCCCGCTACGCAGCAGCCAGGTCTGGATCGCGGAATTCACGATGTTGGTCTCGGAATCCAGGAAATGCGGGGCCAGCCAGTGGGCGCCGTCCTTCCAGACTTCCTGCGAGCTTTCCGGGAAGAAGGCGTGGGGATCCATTTCGACGGAACCGTAGTATTCCCAGACGCGGGTGATGGAGACGTTGCCGAGCGTGATCTGTTCCATGGGGCTTCCTTGAGGAATCGGAGGCATTACCGGAACGGTACGATCAGCCCCGGCGAGCGCGGTATCCGTCAGGTGACTGCACCTGTGCACGCAGCTCTGAAAAGGGGCGTTTCCCTTTGCAGGCCAAGTGAAAGGCGAGGCGGCTCCCCGTTCCGATTTCTTTTCCCGGATACCTCGTGGACGAGCACGCGGCTACCCCGTCCCCGCCTTTCACGTCGGCGGCTTTGACGCCTGCCGATCAGCGAAATACAAGGGTGTGCGGTCACCCGTGATGCGTTCTGGCGGGGTGTCAGACGGCTTGGGCACCTTCGCACTGGTCCGCGAGAGCGACGCAACGCACCGCGGCAGCCGGGACCGGCCCGTGCGGCGACGGAATGTCGGCGCTCTCGGACGGAACCATGGTGGGGCCGCCGGGGTCCGAGACGAGCGGGTCCAGGGCTCGCGCGAGCGCGGTCAAGGTCGCGTCGAGGCGATTGATGTGCAGCAGCAGGCGATACTCCGGCGAGGGCCGGCTGCGGCTCACACGCCGCTCCTCCGAGAGCAGGGACAGTGCCCTGACGACTCTGGGGCGTGCCGTGTGTGAGGAGATTCCCGATCGATGGCCGGTGACGCGGATCAGGTGGGCCACGGTCTCGTGCGCACGGTCGGCCGCGGCAGTGAGGCAGGGGGCGCACTCCGGGACACGGCCCGCCGGCAGACGCTCGGCCGCGGCGGCCAGGCTCCGTGCGTGGTACGCGCCGGCCTCAAGAAGTTCCAGCAGGTGGCGGACGTGGTGACGTCGGCCGCGCTGCGGATTGAGCGGATGGGTGAGAGGCAGACAGGCCTTGCTGAAGGACTCCAGTGCCTGGTCGAGGTCGTGTGCCGCGCGCACCCAGCTCGTCGGGGTTTCCGCGTCCGTGCTTCCGGACGCGATGGCCCGAAGGAGGCGGTCGAGGACGCGCAGAAGACCGACCAGCTCTTCGTCACTGGCCCGGCGGACCGTGGTGGGAAGTACGAGGACAGCGGCAAGGATCCCGCAGGACACTCCCAGTGCGGTCTCCTGGACACGCAGGAGCAGCACGTGCGTCGAGAAGGTGTCCATCAGCGCGAGCAGCATGCTGAGTGTGCCGGTGATGAAGAACGTCACGGCCCAATAGGCCTGTGACGGGGTGTAGAACATCCCGAACATGCACAGCAGGAGCAGGATCAGGAGGACAGGGCCGTCTCCGCCGACCAGGGCGGCAAGGCCGTAGCCGAACACCGCGCCGAGGACAGTGCCCGCCAGCCGCCGGGCACTCTGGAGCAGCACCTCGCCGGTGCTCTCGGTCCTGATGAAGACGACCCATGCCGTCACGACGGCCCAGTACCACAGGTGCGGAGACAGGAGATGGCCGCCCGCGACGGCGAGAGCCGAGGCAGTTGTCACCTGGAACGCCTGACGGGTCGCTTGACGCTTCAGGCCTTCGGTGTCAGCGTCCCTGCGCGGCACCGCCCCGACGGTTGGTGGGGCGGGCTTGTGAGGAGGTGTCCCGAACCCTGCCGGGCGGCCGCGTGGGCCGAGAACCCGCAGTGCTGCGGCGAGTTCGTCGACCGCTGGGAAGCAGTCCTGCACATGTGCGGAGCCGGTCGGCCGGTTCGCCGGCCCGCCTTCGTACCGCTCCTCGCACTGTTCGGATGTACAAGCCGTTCCCCCGGTCAGCTGGTGCCGGAGAGCCCGGATCCGCTGCGCGAGCCGCTGTCGCGCCGTCCGTTCCGCCAGATCGTCGCGGGCCGCCGGTGTGCGGACCGCGCGGACCGCGAGTACGGCCAGGCGCTGAGCGGCCACCTCCACACGACCAATACGCCGCAGCAGGGCCACGGTGCCCTCGTCGACGGGCCGCTCGTCGAGAAAGCCCTCGATCAGCAGCACGGATGCGTGCAGTGTGTCGAGGCGGTCCTGCAACGAGCGGCTCCGGGTGCCGTCGTCCTGCCCGGTGACGACCATCGAGGCCGTGTCCCGCAGGACGTCGTGCAGACGCACGTCGAATGCGTGCCGCAGCCGCCTCAGAGCTCCGGCCTCCGTGATCGGGCCGGCGCAGTACCACACGGTCGTGACGGCCCCGAAAGCCACAAGTACCGATGCCCCGAGTTGGGGAAGCTGGTCCGCTCGCGCCTGGGTGAATTGAGACAGCAGGAAGGCCATGAAACCGAAGATCCCCAGGCCCAGCCCTCGGGGGCCGAACCGGCGGGCCTGAACGGCGAGGTGGATCACCACCAAAAAGATCAGCTTGGCTGCCGTCGGGTACGGCGTCAGCACGGCTCCGGCGGCCAGGGACACCAAAGAGAGCGGAGCGCCGAGTCCGAGGGTGATGAGCTGGTTGCGCGGATGCAGGTCGCTGATCGCCAGAGACGTCGTCATCGCGGTGAAACCGCCGACCACCAGCGCCGTTTCGGGCGCTCCCAGCGCCGTCAGCACCGCAAGGGCCGCGACTGAGCCGAGCACGGCGCGCATCGCGGAGGTCAGACGTATGAGCCCGGGGTCAGAGGCGGCGAAGCGGTCCCACAGCGATGCCGTTGTCCTTGCCACCATCGTGATCTCCGTACGTCCTTTCGCCGGTGCACGGCCGTGAGGGATGGTTCGAGGCTCTGGCCGGCCACCGCCCGCGTCGCCAGTCTCGGTGCGCGGGGGTTGCGTCCGGTATGCGTCAGGTGACTGCTCTCGGAGGTGCTGCAGCACGCAGGCGGAGAACCGTCGCGTAGTTCGCGGTGGTCTGACGGTGAAACGAGACAAGGCGCATCGGCGCTGTTCGTGCACAGGGGCGTGGCGTATACATCTGCCCGTTGTCCCGCCGCTCTCGAGCGGGTTCGAAGCCGCTCCTGCGGGCGCTGCGGCTGTTCCCCCACGCTAGTGTCTGGGGGTAGCTCGATTCCTTGGAGCATCCGTGGAAAACGATGCAAGGGCCCGTGGGGACCAGTCCTCGATGCGGAATTCCGGTCTGGCGGTGGTGGGCCGAGAAACCGAGACCGCAGAAATCATCCGGCGTGTGGGCGCTGACCGGTCCCACAGCGACGTCTTGATCGTCACGGGTGATCCCGGTGCCGGAAAGAGCACGCTGCTCGACCTCGCGGCCGAGCGCGCACGGGGTGCGGGTGGCCGAGTGCTGCGGGCGGTGGGGAGCGAATCCGAGGCGCACCTCGGATTCGCCGGTCTTCATCAGATGCTGCGCCCGGTACTCGGTGAAGCGGAGGGACTGCCGTCGCGGCAGCGCTCCGCGCTCCGTGCCGTCCTGGGGCTCGAAGAGTATGCGGAGACTCCCGACGCGTTGCTCGTCGGTCTGGCGGTCCTGACCTTGCTGTCGGACCTGGCGGAAACCTCCCCGCTGCTGGTGGTGGTCGACGATGCCCAGTGGATCGACCGTGGATCACTGGACGTTCTCTCCTTCGTGGCGCGACGCATGGACAGCGAGCCCGTCACGCTGCTGGTCGGAGTCCGCACCGCGGACGCGCTGCCCGGCTTCGACAAGGGATACGAGCGCCTCGAACTCGGCCCGCTGGACGCCGAGGCGGCCAACCGGCTGCTGGACCGGCAGCCTGCGCCGCCCACCGGCCGAACCCGGGTGCGGATCCTGGAGGAGGCGGCCGGCAACCCGCTGGCCCTGGTGGAACTCGCCCACGCCACCGCGATCCGGCGGCACCCCGAGGACAGTGGCGTAGAGGGCCCGCTGCCGGTCACCGACCGACTGGAGCGGATCTTCGTGGGGCACGCGGCGGATCTGCCGGAACCGACCCGCCGCATCCTGCTGCTGCTCGCGGCCGCCGACGCGGCGGACGCTCAGGCGGCGGCCGTGGGACTTCCCGAGACGGACGACGAGGCATGGGTACCCGCGGACCGGGCCGGTCTCGTACGCCAGGACGGATCCGGGATTTCCTTCCGTCACCCGCTCGTCCGCTCCGCCGTCTACCATGCCGCGTCGTTCGAGGAACGCCGCCGGGCCCACCTCGCTCTCGCGGAGTTGCTGCGCGAGGAGCCCGACCGCCGCGCCTGGCACCTCGCCGCCGCGACCGTACGCCCCGACCAGGACGTGTCGGCCGCCCTGCAGCAGACGGCCGACCGGGCACGGCGCCGGGGTGGCTTCGCGGCCGCTGCCGCGGCCCAGGAGCGCGCCGCGGAACTCAGCCCGCGTCGCGAGGACCGGGCGCGTCTTCTGACCGAAGCCGCTGCCACCGCCGTCTTCACCGGTCAACTCGGCTGGGTGGAACACCTGGCCGCCGCAGTCCGTGAGTGCACCGACGACCAGGCACTGCTGGGCAAGGCCGCGCTGGCCACCGGACAGCTCATGTCCCTGGGCCCCCATCACACAGCAGCCTTCGCCCGGCTCATGCGTGTCGCCGACGAGGCGGCGGACGCCCGGTCGCCCCTCGTACTCGACGCGCTGGCCGCGGCGGCGGTGGTCCGTTACTACTCGGGCGAGGAGTCCCAACAGCGGCAGATCCAGAGCCTGCTCTCCCGCCTGCCCGACGATGCCGCCGGAGCGGCCCTGCACGTCTGGGTACTGGCCGTCTCCGACCCCAGCAGCGCAGGAGCCTCCCTCGCACCGGTGCTGCCCGGGCTCATCGCCGAGGCCAAGGGCGACGCCGGTCGCCTGACCGCGCTGGCCATCGTCGCCTGGCTGCTCGACCAGACCACCCTCGCAGCCAGGACGTTCGACGAGGCATTCGACCAGTGGCAGGCCCGTGGACCGCTCCCGGACGGACTGGGATGCGCGGCCGGCTGGACCCTCCTGGAGCAGGGCCGATGGGCCGGGGCCCGCTCGGTGGCCGCCGAGATCTCGGCGGTGGCGTCAGCGGCCGGACTCGACCACGCCGAGGCGTGTGCCCAGGCACTCGACGCCACGGTGCTCGCCCTGCTCGGCGAGTCGGCCGACGCGCGACGGCGAGCCGCGCAGGCGCTGACCCTTGTCGACCCGCTGGAAAGCCGCTCCGTCGCGGTCTTCGCGCGTCGGGCCCTGGGCCTGGCGGCGGTGGCCGACGGCGACTACGACACCGCGTACGCCCAGTTCCGCTCCGCGTTCACCGACGACGGTGATCCGGTTCACTACCACGTCTCCTACACCGTCCTGGCCGAACTCGCCGCGGCGGCCGTCCGCCGAGGCCGACAGGAGGACGCCGCCGAACTGCTGGAACGATCGGCGCGGCGCCTGGGTACGGGCATATCGGCACGGCTCACCGCACTGCTCGACCGAGGCCGCGCCCTGCTCGCCGAACCGGAGCACGCGGAACCGTACTTCCAGGCGGCACTGGCGGACGATACAGGTGAGCAGTGGCCGTTCGAGCGGGCGCAGACACGGCTCGACTACGGGGAATGGCTCCGGCGGCGGCGCCGTATCGCCGAGGCCCGTCCGCTGCTGAGCGCCGCCCTGGAAACCTTCCAGCGGCTGGGCGCTCGGCCATGGATCGAGCGGGCCAAGGCAGAACTCCGCGCCGCCGGCATCGAGGCCGCCGGCAGCGTAGTGCCCAGTGCCTTCACCGAACTCAGTCCTCAGCAGCAGCAGATCGTCCAGCTCGCGGCCCGCGGCCTGACGAACCGTGAGATCGGAGAGAAGCTGTTCCTCTCACCGCGCACGGTCGGCTCCCACCTCTACCGGGTGTTCCCCAAACTGGGCATCACCGCCCGCTCTCAGCTCCGCGACGTGGTCGAAGGCACCCTGTCGGGAGCCGGTGCCCCTATCTGAGACGGCAGCGTCCGCCGCTGCACGAGTGCCGGCCCCGCAGGTCGAGGACCATCCCGATGCGATGGCGCGTGTGCGCAGCGGTCGGTGAGATCGGCGCGGCGGTGTCCGCGACCGGCCACCGGGTTCCTGCGCCAATTGGCGCCGCTGTTCGGGGTGTCGAAGTCGGCGGCCGACCGCATCGTCGACGGCCTCGGCCCGTCGCTCGCGTTCCAGCCCCGCAGACGGTTCCGTAAGGTCACTGCGCCGGAGCCGGTTCGTCCGCCACGAGGCGACCCTGACCGACCATGGCATCCCTCCGGCCCGCAGTCGCCACGCCGCCCTCACCCGAGAAGCCACGCACACTGTCGAACGCGGGGATCATGCAGCGCGCTCCGTCTCGACGGGCAGCTCGGCGAGCCGCCACTCCAGCATCCCGTCCACCAGCCGCAGCGCCCTGCGGCCGCGTGCGTGCAGCAGTCGTACGGCGTCGTGGGCGAGCACGCAGTACGCACCCCGGCAGTACGCCACCACCTCCACGTCCTGCGGCAACTCGGCGATGCGGTCGGCGAGTTCCTCGACCGGGACGGAGAGCGCGCCGGGGATGTGGCCGGCCGCGTACTCCGCGGCGGGCCGCACGTCCAGGACGACGACCTCGCCCGCCGCCGCACGAGCGAGCAGTTCCTCGCGGCCGACCTCCTCCCCGTCGGCGGGACCGAGGTAGGCGGCCCGGGCGGGCTCGACCGCGTCCTGGTGGGCCTGGGCGACCTGCCGGAGCAATGCGTACAGGGCGGCGACGTCGTCTCCCGCGAGCCGGTAGTGGATGCGCACGCCGTCCCGCCGGGTGACGACCAGACCGGCCTGCTTGAGCGTCTGCAGGTGCGCCGAGGCGGTCGTCAGGTTCAGGCCGGCGACCCTGGCGAGGGCGTCGACGGTGCGCTCCCCCTGGGCCAGCAGATCCAGCAGCTCCAGGCGCTTTCCGCTGCTCAGCGCCTTGCCCGTACGGGCGAAGGCCTCGTAGAGCGCGGCCTTGCGCGCGGCATCTCCCATGGCATCCTCCATAAATCCATGGAATATTGTAGATGAGAGTGGGCGCCGGAGCGATCCGGGCCCTGCCGTGGAATCCGGAGGATCCGATGGGCTTCGCCGACGATCACCTGATACCGCTCGTCGACAGCGGTCTGGGCAACAGCGCCTACCTCGTCGACCTGGGCGACGGCGGGGCGCTGGCCGTGGACGCGAGCCGGGACCTGAGGGCGCTGCGCAGCGCCGCCGGGCGGCACGGGCTGCGGGTCGCCTTCGCCGCCGACACCCACCTGCACGCCGACTTCCTCTCCGGCGCGCTCCAGCTCGCCGCCGACGACGGGGCGACCGTGCTGGCCTCCGCCACCGGGCATCGCGGCTTCCCGCACCGGGCCCTGACCGACGGCGACGAGATCGACCTGGGCGGACTGACCCTGCGCGCGCTGGCCACCCCCGGCCACACCGACGAGCACCTGTCCTTCCTTCTCCTGGACGGCTCCCGGGCGCTGGGGGTCTTCACCGGCGGCTCTCTGATCGTCGGCTCGGCCGCCCGGACCGACCTGCTCGGCGCCGACAGGGCCGAGGAACTTGCCCGCGCCCAGTACCGCTCCCTGCACCGCCTCGCCGAGCTGCCCGACCAGGTGGCCGTCTGGCCCACGCACGGCGCCGGCTCCTTCTGCTCCGCCCCGTCCGGCGCCGAACGCACCACCACCATCGGCGCCCAGAGGCAGTCCAACCCGCTCCTCGGCGCGCCCGACGAGGACACCTTCGTACGACGACTGCTGGGCGGCCTCGGCTCCTACCCCGCGTATTTCGACCGTCTCGCCGAGGCGAACCGGCGCGGCCCCGCCCTCCTCGAGAGCGACCCCGGCCTCCCGCCCCTCACGGTCGCCGAAATCCGCCGCCTGGTCGGCCAGGGAGCTCAGCTGGTCGACGTCCGGCCCATCGCCGACTTCGCTGCCGGACACATTCCCGGCGCGCTCTCCAACCCGCTGCGCGACCAGTTCGCCACCTGGCTCGGCTGGCTGCTGCCCGAAGACGCCCCGCTCGTCTTCGTCACCGCCCCCGGCCAGGACCTCGCCGAACTCGCCTGGCAGGCCGTGAAGATCGGATACGAACGCCTCGTCGGCCACCTGCCGATGGCCGCGTGGATCGCCGACGGTGGCGAACAGCAGACCGTTGAGCTGCTCGGCGCGGACCGCATGACCGAAGGCCGACCTGTCCTGGACGTCCGCCAGGACGCCGAGCGCGCCGCCGGGCACATCCCCGGTGCCGTGGGAATCGAACTCGGCGACCTGCCCGCCCACGCCGAGGAGGCACCCGCCGGGGCGGTCGTGCACTGCGGCCACGGCGAGCGTGCCATGACCGCCGCCAGTCTCCTTCAGCGCGCCGGGCACAAGGACCTGGCCGTCCTGGCCGGCGGACCGGACGATTGGGCCGAGGCCACGGGGCACCCGCTGGTGGAGGGCACGTGACCGCGACCGTGCCGGAGCACGGCATACGGCTCGGGCTGCGCGCCAACCTCGCCCAGTTCACCCTGCTCGTCGCGGTCAACGCCCTGGTCGGCGGCATGCTCGGCCAGGAGCGGGTCGTCCTGCCCCTGCTCGCCGCCGACGTCTTCCACCTCTCCGCCTACACCGCCTCGCTCACCTACATCGCGGCCTTCGGCGCCACCAAGGCGATCACCAACTTCTTCGCCGGCACGCTCTGCGACCGCTACGGCCGCAAGCCTGTCCTGGTCGCGGGGTGGCTGATCGCCCTGCCCGTGCCGCTGCTGCTGATCTGGGCGCCTGCCTGGAGCTGGGTGGTCGCCGCCAATGTGCTGCTCGGCATGAACCAGGGGCTGACCTGGTCCACCACCGTCATCATGAAGATCGACCTGGCCGGTCCGGCCCGCCGCGGCCTGGCGATGGGCTTCAACGAGGCCGCCGGTTATGTCGCCCTGGCCGCCACCGCGATGGCCACCGGCGCCATCGCCGCCCGCGCCGGACTGCGCCCCGAGCCGTTCCTCCTCGGCATCGCGTACGCCGCCCTCGGCCTGGGCCTGTCGTTGCTGGTGGTGCGCGAGACCCGCGGCCACGCCCGCCTGGAGGCGGCCGACCACCCGAGCCCGGCCGGATCGGACCACCACGAGCACCTGACCACGGCCCGCATCGCCTGGATCACCAGCGTGCGCGACAAGGCGCTGTCCGCCGCCAGCCAGGCCGGGATGGTCAACAACCTCAATGACGCCCTCGCCTGGGGCGTCTTCCCCCTCCTCTTCGCCGCGCACGGGCTGTCCGTCGCCCGCATCGGGATCCTCGGCGCCCTCTACCCGGCGGTCTGGGGTTTCGGCCAGCTGCTCACCGGCTGGTGGTCCGACCGCGTGGGCCGCAAACACCTCATCACCGCCGGCATGCTGATCCAGGCTGCCGCCATCGCCCTGGTCGCCCTCGGCACGACCTTCCCTCTCTGGGCAACGGCCCAGATCCTCCTGGGTGTCGGCACCGCCCTGGTCTATCCGACCCTGCTCGCGGTGATCGGCGACGTCGCCCACCCCGCCTGGCGGGCCCGCGCGGTCGGCGTCTACCGCCTGTGGCGCGACGGGGGTTTCGCGGTCGGCGCCCTGCTCGCCGGAATCCTGGCCGACGCCTACGGCCTGACCACCGCGGTCTGGACGGTCGCCGCCCTCACCGCCGTATCCGGCCTGGTCGTGGCGACCCGCATGTACGAAACCCACCCGCGCCCGTGACACGGATCAGAGGCTGAGCCGGCCGACGCCTTCCCGGACGGCGATCTCCGGTGCCGTTCCGCCTCATGCCTCTGAGCGTGGACGGGCTGACCTCGATCATCCGGTGTAGCGCAGGAGGGGTGCCCCCGCAGAACACGGGGGGCACCCCTCTCACCATGCGGTGTGCGTCAGTCGCAGTCACGCACCTTGGTCAGTCGCAGTCGCGCACCTTGATGGTGTAGATGCCGCGACCGTGGGTGGCCGCGTACAGGGTGCTGCCGTCGGGGCCCAGCTTCAGCTGGAGCACGCCGACGGCCGGGAGCGAGCCGACGCGCTGCCACTTGGTGTGGCCCGGGGCGCGGTAGACGACACCCAGGTCGGTGGCGACGGCGAGGCCGCCGTTGGGCGTGACGATCGCGGAGTTGGTCGGCACGTCGGGCAGGTTCGCGGAGACGTCCTTCCAGGTGGTGCCGCCGTCGGTGGACTCGAAGACATGGCCGACGCCGGCGCCGGGGCCCTCCGTCCAGTGCCGGGAGAAGCCGTTGACGGCGAGGAAGACGTGGTCGGCGTTCTTCGGGTCGATGGCGAAGCCGCTGAGGTAGCGGTTCGGTACGGTCCCGTCGACGGGCAGGGTGATGTCGTGCCAGCCGGTGCCGTCCGCGTTGCCGACGGAGATGCCGCGGGCGAAGCCCTGGTTGTTGCACGGCCCGCACCAGGCCGCGTACACCTTGCCGCCCGATGCCGCCACGGCCGTCGCGGTGCGGCCGGCGCCGAGGTCGTACACGCTCGTCCACTCCTTGCCGCTGCGGATGGCGTAGCCGTGGGTCTGCACCCATACGTGCCGGCCGCCCGCGATCCACGTCGAGGAGCTCTTCAGGTCGGTCGCGAGCGGGGCGATGAAGCGGGCCTCGCTGGTGGCGTTGTCGGCCGGGGCGACGTTGTACGAGGTGGCCTTGGTTGCGTCGGTGGTCCAACTGCCGTCGTTGACTGCGCAGTTCTGGGTCACCTGGATCGCGAGGTAGACGTACTCCTCGGCGATGTTGCAGCCGTTGGCGGGGTCGGTGAGGGTGTCGCCGCCGTCGCCGCCGAAGTTGGAGCCCATCACCTTGTCGTTGCTGCGCAGGACCGACTGGCCGTTGTCCTGCAGGCCGCCGGTGACGGAGACGCCGCCGTGGTCGAGGTCCTTGCCGATGCCCACCGAGTAGTACTGGAGGGTGTCGATGGTGCCGTCGTTGAGGGAGGTCCAGTCGGTGGCGTGGCCGGAGGCGTCCTGCGAGCCGTTGACCGGCCGCTTGTAGACCCCGCCGTCGTTGCCGACGTACACGAAGCTCTTGCCGTGGTAGCTGCCGATGGCGACGCCGTGCTGGTCGGAGTGGGTGGTCTGGTTGCAGTCACCGGTCTGCTTGGCCGGGTCGATGCTCCAGCAGGGGAACGTGAAGTTCCAGTACGGGCCCACGGTCGACCAGGTGGAGCCGCCGTCCTTGGTCTCGTAGACCTCCTCCAGGCCCGCGTAGACGTGCTTGGGGTCGCTCGGGTCCACGGTCAGGAACTGGTTGTACCAGGCCTGTACGCCGGGCATGTAGCCGCTGGTGGTCAGTGCGGAGCCGTCGGCGGCCAGACCCTTGTAGTCGGCGATCTTCGCCCAGGGACCGAACGGCGAGGCGGCGCTGTAGATGCCCTCGAGTCCGCTGTCCGGGTTGGTGTTCAGCTGCTCGGGGGACTGGTCGATGGCGTAGTAGCGCGAGCCGTCGGCGGAGCGGGCGAAGGTGACGTTGCCGACGTTGTCCGCGTCGGTCGGCAGGTCGCCGAAGCCACTGGTGATCCGCTTCCAGGCGCCGCTCGAGTCCTTGGTGTAGAAGCCGTTGTAGTCGTCACCGCTGCGCCAGCCGACCGCCAGGATCACCTTGGACGGGTCCTTGGGGTCGATCGCGATGTCGTTGGCGATGTTCTTGTAGGCGGCCGAGTCGTCCGTCGCCTTCGAACCGCGCGGCAGATAGTCGGGGTTGGGTGCGAACTCCAGCTTCCAGGCGCCCTTCAGCGTCTTCGTGGAGTGGCTCCACACGCCCTCGCTGGTCGCCGCCCACACCTTGCCGCCGCCGAAGCGCAGTTCGTGGATGGTGGTGGACTCCAGCTCGTCGCCGCCGACCCGGCTGCGGGCGGAGAAGGTGCCGTGGTGCGGCTGGGACAGGACGTAGACGCCGCTGCCGAGATAGGCGTCCGCGTTGGTGGTCGCCTCGCCGGTGCCCAGCCACAGGCGTCCGCCGCCGTCCAGCGCGAGCGCGCCGGTGGACTGCGAGGGCAGCTTGTCGCTGATGGGCTTCCAGTGCCCGCCGCCCCGCTTGGACCGCCATACGCCGCCGCCCGCGCTGCCCGCGTACACATACCCGTCGTCATCGGCGGCGAGCGCGGCCATACGACCGGTGACGTTCCCGGACCCGCCACTGGAGTTGGAGTCGATGTCCCGGTAGCGGGAGTCGTCGGAGTTGTACGGCAGGTCGGTGATGTTGCGCCAACTGCCGCCGGTGCTCGGCAGGTTGGTCAGGCTCGTCCAGGCGGCGCCGTACGCGCCGGGGGCGACGATGCCGGGTGAGGTGCGGGCCTCGGCGTACTGGTCCGCGCCCTCGGCTATCTCGTCCGCCTCGTTGCCGTCATCGCCGTCCTCGCCCTTCAGCCGAGGGCTCATCGTGCCGACCGACTGCGTTCGCTCGGCGGCGAGTTGAGCAAGGGTGCGGGCTCCGAAGGGCGTCGTCGTCCTGCCGGACGCGGCGCCTGCGGGTGTCGCGACGAGTGCGGCGGATGCGGTGATGGCACAGATCGTGAACCATCGTCTCTTACGGGTTGGTGCTGACACCAGATCCTCCCGAACGGGGGTCGTACAGCCGTCGCAGGAGACCCGATCATGAGTGGTGGAAGACGTCCGCTTTTTGGACAAGCCTTGACCAGAACCTGTCACCTACGGGCCGTTCAGGGGGCCTGCCGCCCTTTCCGCAGGAAGCCCCGCAGCCGACGCTCCGGCCAGGTGTTGATGACGTCCTCCCGGGTGAGCCGGCCGCGCTGGGCGGTGCCGATGCCGTAGCGCATGTTCGCCAGGTGGGGGACGGCGTGCGCGTCGCTGTCGACGGCGAACCTCACACCGTGCCGCCCGGCCCGCAGGATGTCCTCGTCGCGCAGGTCGAGACGGTCCGGATGGGCGTTGATCTCCAGGGCCGTGCCGGTGCGGGCGCAGGCGGCGAAGATCGCGTCGAGGTCGGCGTCGATGCCGGGACGCTTGCCGATGATGCGGGTGGTGGGGTGGCCGATGATGTTGACGTACGGGTTCTCGCAGGCCCTTACGATCCGCCGGGTCAGGGCCTCGCGCCCCTGGTTGAAGTGCGAGTGCACGGAGGCCACGCACAGGTCGAACCCGGCGAGGAATTCCCCGGGCCAGTCCACCTCGCCGTCCGGCCCGATGTTCAGCTCGACGCCGTGCAGCAGCCGCAGACCGCCGCGCCTGCCCCGGGTGGCGTACGTCCCGTCGAGCTCGCGCACGCGTTCGCGCTGGGCCAGCATCCGCTCGTCGGTCATGCGCTGCATGGCCATGTCCGGGCCGTGGTCGGTGATCGCGTAGTAGGCGTAGCCGCGCCCGGCGGCGGCCTCGGCCATCTCCTCCAGCGGGGCCAGCCCGTCGGTGAGGTCGGTGTGCGAGTGCAGATCGCCGCGCAGGTCCGCCTCCGTCACCAGGTCGGGCAGCTCGCCGCGCAGCCCGGCCTCGATCTCCCCGCGGTCCTCGCGCAGCGTCGGCGGGATCCAGGGCAGCCCGAGCCGGGCGTACACCTCCTCCTCGGTCTCGGAGACGATCTTCTTGCCGCTCTCGACGTCGAAGAGCCCGTACTCGGAGAGCTTCAGCTTCTGGTGCACGGCCAGTTCACGGGTACGGATGTTGTGCGCCTTGGAGCCGGTGAAGTACTGCAGTGCCGCACCCCAGGCATCCGGTGGTACGACGCGCAAGTCGACATTGAGGCCTTTGCTGGTGCGCACGGACGTCTTCTTCTCACCCGTGCCGATCACCTCGGTGACGTACGGCAGCTCGGTGAACGCCTGCATGATCGGGGCCGGCTTCCTCGCCGCGGCGAGGATGTCGATGTCGCCGATCGTCTCGCGCATCCGCCGCAGCGACCCCGCATAGGCGCAGCGCAGGCAGCCCGGCACGGCGGACAGCTCGGCGACGATGTCGTCGGCGAGGCCCATGGCCAGGTCGATGTGGACGCGTCCCCCGGAGGACTGCAGGAGCGAGATGCCGTGGAGGATGTTCTCCTCCGTCTTCGGCCCGAAGCCCTTCAGGTCGCGCAGCCGCTCCTCGTGGATTGCGTCGGCCAGTTCGTCGACCGAGGAGATGCCCAGCTCCTCGTAGACCGTCAGTGCCTTCTTCGGGCCGAGCGTGGGGATGGTGGTCAG
Source organism: Streptomyces sp. TLI_185 (assembly GCF_003814765.1). Classification (NCBI taxonomy): domain Bacteria; kingdom Bacillati; phylum Actinomycetota; class Actinomycetes; order Kitasatosporales; family Streptomycetaceae; genus Streptomyces; species Streptomyces sp. TLI_185. Next base: position 8,032,553 of record NZ_RKRB01000001.1, on the reverse strand, counting down.
CCGCCGGACCCCGGCGGGGATCTTCGCGCGCAGTTCCTCGACGGCGGACACGCTGCCGTTGTCGAAGTACTCCAGCACCTTCTGGGCGATCGACCTGCCGACGTTCGGGATCTGCTGCAGGCCCTTGAGGTCGAGCGTGGCGACGTCGGCGTGGTGGCCGCCGACCGACCGGGCAGCCTTCTCGTAGACGCGTGCCTTGAACGCGTCTCCTCCGGTGATCGAGATCAGGTCCGCGTACTCCTGCAGCAGCGCGGCGACCTCGTCGTTGGACCGGGCCACACCTTCAGGGTAGGCACGCCGCGACGGACGTGCCGTCCTCCCCCGTAGAGCAGATGACAGGAGCTCGCAGGGAGGGGACCGCAAGGTGACAGGGCGCAGGGCCAGACGGGTCAGGGGTACGGCGGTGGCAGCGGCGGCGATGGCGGCGCTGACCGCGTCGCAGGCGCCGGGGGCGACCCCGGCAGGGGCACAGGCGCCGGTGGCGCAGCCCGCGGAGCGCGGGCCGAGCGTGTCCGGCGACACTCCGTACCGCACGGAGCTGCCCCCGCTCGCGCGGAAGCACGAGGGCCACGAGGGCGGGGCACCGGCGGTCGCGGGCGGCGCGGTGCCCGCGACCGTCTTCGCCGCGTACCGCCATGCCCAGGCGGAGCTCGCGCGTACCGCGCCCGGCTGCGGGCTGCGCTGGCAGCTGCTGGCCGCGATCGGGCAGGTGGAGTCGGGGCAGGCGGACGGCGGCCGGGTGACCGCGGACGGCACGACCGTGACGCCGATCCTGGGCCCGCGTCTGGACGGCGGTGCCTTCGCCGTCGTACCGGACACGGACGGTGGCGCGTACGACGGGGACGCGGTGTACGACCGTGCGGTGGGCCCGATGCAGTTCATTCCGTCCACCTGGGCCCGCTGGGGAGCGGACGGGAACGGCGACGGGCGGGCCGACCCGGGCAACGTCTTCGACGCGGCGCTCGCTGCCGGACGGTATCTGTGCGCGGCCGGAGGGGATCTGTCCGAGCCCGCGGGACTGGACCGGGCGATCCTCGGCTACAACCACTCGGAGGCCTATCTGCGCACGGTGAGGGCCTGGTACGCGTACTTCCTGGAGGGGCACACGGTGGTGCCGGACGGATCCGCGGGTTCGTCGGTACGGCCCTCGGCGCATCCCGATCCCTCGCACTCCACGAAACCGACCCCCACCCCGAAACCGACGCCGAAACCGTCCCCTCGACCGAGCACCACGCCGTCCGCGCCCTCCTCTCCGACCCCCTCCAACTCCCGTCCGGCAACTGGCACTTCACCCGAGCCCATCGCCCCCATGCCCACCCCGTCCGTCGACCTGCCGACCGAGAACGTGCTGCCCAGCGGCCTCCCGCTGACCAGTGGCTGACCAGTAACGGGGCGGACTCGATGACCGCTCCCCCCTCCACAACCGCCGCTACCGGGCGGTAATGTCGCCATCCGCCGGGCTGGGACGAGACCGGTGGGTGAGCGCAAAGGGGCCCTCATGGCGACGGAGATGCCTGCGGAGGCAAGAGCTGGCGACGAACGTTGGCGGCGCATGTGGAGCCACCGTGAGCAGTTGCTCAGGGTGGCCCGGCGCAGGTCGATGAGCCAGGAGGACGCCGAGGACGCGGTGCACGAGGCGATGCTGCGCGCGGCCGAGCGGCCGGATCTGGACGACGAGCGGCTCGGGGCGTGGCTGACGACGGTGACCATGCGGTTGTGCGTGGACCGGTACCGGCAGGTCAACCGGGAGGCCGAGGTCCGCACCAGCCCGACGCTGATCGCGCCCGGACCGGTGCCGGTGGAGGAGGCCGTGTGCGACCGGGCGGAGGCGAAGTGGCTGGCGGTGCGACACGGTGAGCTGCCCGCGCGGCAGGCGGAGGCGCTGCGGCTGAAGTCCGAGGACCTGGACGTGAGCCAGGTCGCCGTGCGGATGGGGCTGAGCTACCGGACCGTCGAGTCGCTGCTGGCCCGGGCCCGGCGGACGTTGCGCGCCTCGCTCGCCGGGACGCTCGGGTTCGTGCTGTTCCTGTTCGGGCGGGGGCGGCTGCGGGCGGGCGGCAAGGCGCAGGCGGTGGCGGCCGCGTCGACGGCGGCCACGCTGGCGGTGGCGGGTTTCGTCCTGCCGTACGCCCTGGACGGCGGCCGCCCGGCCACGACCAGCCCGCCCGCCACGTCCCCCGCCGCCGGGAAAGCCGCCGAAACGGTACGCCCCGAAAACGCCGGCCGCACGCCCGCCGCGAACGGTCGCGAACGGTCGACCACATCGACACCGTCGACCGGCACCCACGACCGCCCTCTGCTCCCCCTGTCGGTACCGCCGCTCCCGAAGGCGTCACTGTCACCGGTCCCGGCCGTCCCCGACGTCCCGGCCCTGCCGAGCACCCCCGACCTCTCCCCCCTGCCGGACGTCCCCACCCCAACGGCGACCCTGCCCAGCCTCTCGGAGACTCCCGCCGCCCCGTCCCTACCGGTCTCGGTCCCCACCCCGACGCCGACCGACCTGCCGTAACACCCCCACTCCTCCGGAGTCCCCCGCACCTGGGCAACAGACCGCATCAAGCCCGCTCGCTGCCGCGCCCTCCCAGGGACCTGGCTGCCAACGGTCCGGGCCACCCCCGCGTTCGGGGTACGTCGAACCTGCCGAGTGCGCCCGGCCCGCCGGGCCCACCGCGTCCGCCGTCGCGATCATGGAGTCGGTGCAGGCGTCCGCGGCGGTCGCCGAGGCCGGCCTCAAGGCGGTCCGCGCCGACACGGCGCAGCCTCTTGGAGACTCCCGCCACGCCGTCCGTACCGGTCTCGGTCCCTTGCCGCGCCCCCGGCCGTTACGCAGATCCGGCGCGGACCGAACCAGCCGACCGCACCCGCCCCCTCAGCCCCGCTAGACGCCCCTCTGAAAAAAATCCGCCTCCCCCGCGACGGACCCCCCGTCCGTCCCCGTAGAGCAGATGTCGGAGCTGCTCCACAGGCCGAGAGGTGGACCGGATGGGTGTCGAGATCTGTGTGGAAGGGCTGACCAAGTCCTTCGGTCACCAGGTCATCTGGCAGGACGTCTCGCTGACGCTGCCCGCCGGGGAGGTGTCCGTCATGCTCGGCCCCTCCGGCACCGGCAAGTCGGTGTTCCTCAAGACGCTCGTCGGGCTGCTGAAGCCGGACCGGGGCAGCGTGAAGATCGCTGGGCGGGACATCACACGGCTGCGCGAGCACGAGCTGTACGAGGTGCGGAAGCTGTTCGGTGTGCTGTTCCAGGACGGCGCGCTGTTCGGCTCGATGAACCTCTACGACAACATCGCGTTCCCACTGCGCGAGCACACCCGTAAGTCCGAGAGCGAGATCCGGCGCATCGTGCTGGAGAAGATGGACATGGTCGGGCTCATCGGATCGGAGCCGAAGCTGCCCGGGGAGATATCCGGTGGCATGCGGAAGCGGGCGGGGCTGGCGCGGGCGCTGGTCCTCGATCCCGAGATCATTCTTTTCGACGAGCCCGACTCCGGCCTCGACCCCGTCCGCGTCGCCTATCTCAACCAGCTCATCGTCGACCTCAACGCCCAGATCGACGCGACCTTCCTGATCGTCACGCACGACATCGCCTCCGCCCGCCAGGTACCGGACAACATCGGGCTGCTGTTCCGCCGCGAGCTGGTGATGTTCGGGCCGCGGGAGGAGCTGCTGACCAGTGACGAGCCGGTCGTCAGGCAGTTCCTGCACGGGCGGATGCAGGGTCCGATCGGCATGGCGGAGGAGAAGGACGCGGCCCAGGTCGAGCAGGAGCTGGCCGCGCTCGGCGGCAGCGAGCACGCACAGACACCCGGCAGCCAGGCTCTGACTCCCCGCCTGCTGCCGGGGCCCGCCATCACCCGGCCACCACGCTGGGAGGCGATCGCCCGGCGCGAGGCCGAGCTGCGGCGCCGGAAGGCGGTGGCGGACGTATGAGACTGTCGCCGACCGGAGCGCTGCGGCAGTCGGGGAACCTGTTCGCGATGGCGCTGGACGTCGTCCGGACGATGCCCCGACGGCCGTTCCAGGCAAGGGAGTTCATCCAGCAGGCCTGGTTCGTCGCGAGCGTCACCATCCTGCCGACCGCGCTCGTGTCCATTCCCTTCGGGGCTGTCATCGCGCTGCAGATCGGCAGCCTCACCCGGCAGCTGGGCGCGCAGTCCTTCTCCGGAGCCGCCTCCGTGCTCGCCGTGCTGCGCGAGGCCTCCCCGATCGTCACCGCACTGCTGATCGCGGGCGCCGGCGGCACCGCGATCTGCGCGGACCTCGGGGCCAGGAAGATCCGCGAGGAGATCGACGCGATGCAGGTCCTCGGCATCGACCCCATCCACCGGCTGGTCGTGCCGCGGGTGCTGGCCTCGATGGTGGTGGCGGTGCTGCTCAACGGGCTGGTGTCGGTGGTCGGCGTCGCCGGCGGCTACTTCTTCAACGTCGTCCTGCAGAACGGCACCCCGGGCGCCTACCTCGCTTCCTTCACCACCCTCGCCCAGCTCTCCGACCTGTGGGCGGCCGAGATCAAGGCGCTGGTCTTCGGGGCGATCGCGGCGATCGTCGCCTCGTACAAGGGACTGACCGCGAAGGGCGGTCCGAAGGGTGTGGGCGACGCCGTGAACCAGTCGGTGGTGATCACCTTCATGTTGCTGTTCGTGACGAACTTCGTGATGACCGCGGTGTATTTCCAGGTCGTCCCGCAGAGGGGCTGAGGCACAGACATGGCAGTCTTGAGGAGCCTGGAGGAGCTCGGCCGTCAACTCTCCTTCTATGGGCGGTCGTTGGCGTGGACGGGCCGGACCCTGCGCCGGTACAAGAAGGAGATCCTGCGGCTGCTCGCCGAGGTGAGCTTCGGCCGCGGTGCCCTCGCCGTCGTGGGCGGCACGGTCGGCGTGATCGCCTTCCTGTCCTTCTTCACCGGCACCGAGGTGGGGCTCCAGGGGTACGCGGCACTCAACCAGCTCGGCACCTCGAACTTCGTGGCGTTCCTCTCGGCGTACTTCAACACCCGGGAGATCGCCCCGCTGGTCGCCGGGCTCGCGCTGTCCGCGACCGTCGGCGCCGGCTTCACCGCCCAGCTCGGAGCGATGCGGATCAGCGAGGAGACCGACGCCCTGGAGGTCATGGGCGTGCCCTCGCTGCCGTTCCTGGTGACCACGCGGATGATCGCCGGGTTCGTCGCAGTGATCCCGCTGTACGTGATCGGGCTGCTGTCCTCCTACCTCGCCGCGCGCACCATCACCACCGGCTACTACGGCCAGTCGGCGGGCACCTACGACCACTACTTCCAGCAGTACCTGCCACCGGTCGACGTGCTGTGGTCCTTCGGGAAGGTGCTGGTCTTCGCCGTCCTGATCATCCTCGTGCACTGCTTCTACGGCTACTACGCGAGCGGCGGCCCGGCGGGGGTCGGCGTCGCGGTGGGGCGTGCCGTGCGGACCTCGATCGTGGCGATCAACGTCCTTGACTTCTTCCTTTCGTTGGCCATCTGGGGCGCCAACACGACCGTGCGGATTGCGGGGTGAACCGTATGAGGGTGTGGAGACTGCGGTTGTACGGCGTGGTGTTCCTCGCCGTACTCGCCCTGCTGCTGTCGTTGTCCGTCGCCGTGTACCAACAGGCGTTCACCCCGGCCGTACGGATCAGGCTGGAGGCCGACAGCCTCGGCAACCAGCTCGACCCGCGCGCCGACGTCAAACTGCGCGGCCTGCTGGTCGGTGAGGTGCGCTCGGTGCATGCCGACGGGCGGAAGGCGACGCTCGACATCGCGCTGAAGCCGGAGTACGCCGCCGACATCCCGTCGGACGTGCGGGCCCGGCTGCTGCCCAAGACGCTGTTCGGCGAGAAGTACGTCGACCTGGTCGCGCCCGCCCGTTCCTCGGCCCGGCCCATCCACGCCGGTGACGTGATCACCCAGGACCGCACCCGCGTCGGCATCGAGCTGCAGCAGGTGATGAACGACCTGCTGCCGCTGCTGCGGACCGTGCAGCCCGGCAAGCTCAACGCCACGCTCTCCGCGTTCGCCACCGCCCTCGAAGGCCGCGGCGACCGGATCGGCGACAACCTCACGCGCGTGGAGGACTATCTGCACCGCCTCAATCCTCATCTGCCGTCCCTCACCGAGGACTTCGCCCGGCTGGCCGACGTCGCCCAGGTGTACGGCGACGCGGCGCCGGACCTGATGGAGATCCTGCGCAACACCGTGACCACCAGCCGCACGCTGGTCGCGGAGCGGGACCGGCTCGCGTCGGCCCTCACCACGACGGCCGGCGCCGCCGGCACCACACAGGACTTCCTCGACGAGAACGGCGACCGCTTGATCACCCTGGGGCAGGTCTCCCGCCCGACCCTCGAACTCTTCGCCCGCTACTCCCCCGAGTACCCGTGCCTCTTCGCGGGCCTGGTCCACGAGGAGCAGGCCTCCGAGCAGGCGTTCCGGGGCGGCAAGATGCACATCACGCTCGAGGTCGTACGGCAGCAGGGGGCGTACCAGCCCGGCGAGGAGCCTCGGTACGCGGACCGGTCCGGGCCGAACTGCCGGGATCTGCCGCACCCTTCGGTGCCCGCCCCGGGGTTCCACCTCAACGACGGTTCCAGGAAGGGCAGTTCGTCCGGTCCGCTCGGCGTCTCCGCCACCCGGGCCGAACAGCGGGCCGTCGACTCGCTCGTGTCGCCCGTGCTGGGGGTGCCCGCCGACGAGGTGCCGCCGGTCGCGACCCTGCTGTTCGGGCCGATGGCCCGCGGGACGGCGGTGAGCGTCGTATGAGGACCTCGGCAGCGCGGCAGACCGCCGCTCCCCTCATCAAGTTCAGCCTCTTCGCGCTGGTGACGATCGTGGCGACGGGCCTGCTCGCCGCCACCATCGTCAATCTCTCCTTCTCCCCCGACCGCACCTACAGTGCCGTCTTCAGCGATGTCACCGGCCTGGAGAAGGGCGACGACATCCGGGTCGCCGGAGTGCGGGTCGGTCAGGTCCAGGGCGTCCGGATCAAGGACCGTACGCTGGCGGAGATCACCTTCACCGTGGGTGCCGACCGGCCGCTGCTCACCAGCACCCATGCCGTCATCCGCTACCGCAACCTGGTCGGGCAGCGGTACGTCGCCCTCACCGAGGGCGCGGGCGACGGCACCCCGCTGAAGCCGGGCGGCACGATCCCGCTGAAGCGGACACAGCCCGCGCTGGACCTGAACGCGCTGCTGAACGGCTTCAAGCCGCTGTTCGCCGCGCTCAGCCCGTCGGACGTCAACCAGCTCGCCACCGAGATCATCAAGACGCTGCAGGGCGAGGGCGGCACGGTCAACAGCCTGCTCGCGCACACCGCTTCGCTCACCACGACCCTGGCCGGGCGGGACAAGCTGATCGGCTCGGTGATCGACAACCTCAACACCGTGCTGAAGACGCTGGACAAGCGCGGCACCCGCTTCTCCGAACTGATCGGGCAGCTGCGGCGCGTGATCTCCGGTCTGTCCGCCGACCGCAAGCCCATCGGCCAGTCGCTGGCGAGCATCGGCGATCTGACGGATGCCACCTCGGGGCTGCTGAAGGACGCGCGGCCGCCGCTGAAGGACGACATCGCCCGGCTGACGGATCTCACCGGCACGCTGAACGACAACGAGAAGACCGTGGAGGGCGTCCTGCAGCGGCTGCCGAACAAGCTCAACGCACTGACGGGGACCGCGTCCTACGGCTCCTGGTTCAACTTCTACCTCTGCGACTTCGACGGCCGGATCGTGCTGCCGAAGACGAAGCAGGCGCTCACCCCCGACCTGCACGTGGCGAGGGCGAGGTGCGGCTCATGACGCGTACGTCCCGTAGGAACCGCCCGGAGCCGCTGGTGAAGGTGCGCATCGACCGGCCGAAGCTGCCGAGGCCACGGCTGCCCCGTCGTGCGCCCCGGCCGCAAAAGCCGGAACCGCTGATGAAGGTGCGCATCGACCCGCCTCGCCTGCGGCGCCCGAAGCCGCAGCCGCTGCCGCAGCCGCTCCCGGCGCCACCGCGCCCGCAGCCCATGATGAAGGTGCGCATCGACCCGCCCAGGCTGCCGCGCATCCGCATACGGCGGCCACGCCTGATCCCGTTCCGTGAGCGCAACCCCGTCGTCATCGGAGCCGTCGGTCTCACCGTCCTCGCGCTGCTGACCGTGGCCGCGTTCAACGCCGACAGCCTGCCGTTCATCGGCGGCGGGAACACGTACAGCGCGGCCTTCTCGGAGGCGGGCGGGCTCAAGCCCGGTGACGAGGTGCGGATCGCCGGGGTGAAGGTCGGCAAGGTCGAGGACGTCGACCTGGACGGCGGCCATGTCAAGGTCACCTTCAAGGTCAAGGGCGATCCGAGCTTCGGCACCGACACCGGCGCGTCGATCCGCATCAAGACGATCCTCGGCGCGAAGTACCTCGCGCTGCAGCCCAAGGGGCCGGGCCAGTTGCGGCCGGGCAGCGAGATCCCGCTGCGGCGCACCGTCCCGGCGTACGACGTCGTGCAGGCGTTCAGCGACCTGACCACCACCACGGAGAAGGTCGACACCGGGCGGCTGGCGAAGGCCCTGGACACCATCTCCGCCACCTTCCAGGACTCGCCCGCCGAGGTGCGCGCGTCCATCAAGGGCCTGTCGGAGATCTCCCGCACGGTCGCCTCCCGCGACCAGGCCCTCGGTGAACTCCTCGACCACGCGAACGGCACGACCGGCGTGCTCGCCGACCGTTCCAAGGACTTCACCGCCCTGGTCAAGGACGGCGACCAGCTGTTCAAGGAGATCAGCAGGCGGCGCGAGGCCATCCACAAGCTGCTGAAGACCTCCGCCGCGCTCGGCATCGAGCTCTCCGGCCTGGTCCAGGACAACGAGAAGGAGATCGGGCCCGCGCTGCAGGGCCTGAAGCGAGTGGTGCAGATGCTCGAACGCAACCAGGCAAGCCTCGACCGCAGCGTGCAGCTGCTCGCGCCGTATGTGCGGGTCTTCACCAACGCCCTGGGCAACGGCCGTTGGTTCGACTCCTACGTCCAGAACCTCGTCGCCGCTCCGGTGACGCCGCGGACGGGAGGCACCCCGTGAAGCGCCTGACGAGACGCCTGGCGGTGCTGACCGCACTGGTCCTGGTCGCCGCCCTGACCTATGTGCTGTGGCCGCGGCCCGAGCCGGTGCACGTCACCGCGTACTTCCCGCGGACCATCGGCATCTACCCCGGCTCGGACGTCCGTGTCCTCGGCGTCCGCATCGGCGAGGTCAAGAAGATCACGCCCGAGGGAGAGCGGGTGCGGGTGGAGCTGGAGTACGACCACGGGCGCAAGGTCCCCGTCGACGCCCAGGCCGCGATCATCAACTCCTCGGTGGTCAGCGACCGTTACGTGCAGCTGCTGCCGGTGTACCGGAAGGGCCCGGTCATGCACAGCGGTGCCGTCATCCCCGAGAACCGCACCGCCGTGCCCGTGGAACTGGACCGGATCTTCGACAGCCTGCACACCACGGCCGAGGCGCTGGGCCCCAAGGGCGCCAACAAGGACGGCTCCCTCTCCCGGCTGCTCGGGGTGAGCGCCGACAACCTCGACGGGCAGGGCGCGAACCTCAACCGGACCGTCCAGGACCTGTCGCAGGCGGTCACCACACTGTCCGACGGGCGCAAGGACCTGTTCGGGACAGTGCGGAACCTTCAGGTGTTCACCGCCGCACTCGCGGCCGACGACAAGAGCGTGCGGTCCTTCAACACCAGTCTCGCCGACGTCGCGCAGCAGCTCTCGGGCGAGCGTCAGGACCTGGCGGACGCGCTGACGAACCTGGGGACGGCGCTCGGCGACGTGTCCGCGTTCGTGAAGAACAACAAGAAGTCGCTGACCACGGACGTGAAGGGGCTCAGCAAGGTGACCAAGGTGCTCGTCACCCAACGGGCCGCCCTGGACGAGCTGTTGCGGGTCGCGCCCACGGGCATGTCGAACCTCAACAACGCCTACAACCCGTCCTCCGGCACCCTCGACACCCGCAACAACGCCCAGCAGGCGCAGGATCCCGCCTCGCTGCTGTGCTCGATCCTGCGGACGACCGGCGACGAGGGCGGCAGGAACCCCGACTGCAGGCAGCTCAAGAAGCTCTTCGACTCGCTGCCCGAACTGCCCACGCAGGGCACCGCGGTGACGGGCACGGTCGACCGGACGCTCGGCGGGATCCTGGGGGCGAGCGCATGAGCACACGACGCAAGGCCGGGACACTCGCCTGGGCGGCGGTCGGTTCGCTGCTGCTGTCCGGCTGCGAGTTCAACGGCTGGTACGACGTCCCGCTGCCCGGCGGCGCGGCCGACGACGGACACGCCTACCACGTCACCGTCGACTTCCGTGACGTCCTCGACCTGGTGCCGCAGTCGGCGGTGAAGGTCGACGACGTCACCGTCGGCGCGGTGGAGAAGGTGGAGCTGGACGGCTGGCACGCGCGTGTACGGCTGCGGGTCGCCGACTCGGTGAAGCTGCCCGCGAACGCGGTCGCCGAGCTGCGGCAGACCAGTCTGCTCGGCGAGAAGTACGTGGCGCTCGCCGCCCCGACCGGCACCGCCCCCGTGGGCCGGCTCCGCGACGGCGACCGCATCCCGCTCTCCCGCAGCGGCCGCAACCCGGAGGTCGAGGAGGTGCTCTCCGCACTGTCCGCCCTGCTCAACGGGGGTGGGGTCGCCCAGCTGAAGACGATCACCGTGGAGTTGAACAAGGCCCTGGACGGCCGGGAGAACCGGGTCAGGTCGCTGCTGAAGGAGCTCAACACGTTCGTCGGCGGACTCGACAAGCAGAAGGCCGACATCGTCCGCGCGATCAAGGCCGTCGACCGGCTCGCGGGGCGGCTCGGCAAGGAGAAGAAGACCATCGCCGAGGCCGTCGACACGATGCCGCCCGCCCTGAAGGTCCTGGCCGACCAGCGGCGCAACCTGACGAAGATGCTCACCTCCCTGTCGAAGCTCGGCAAGGCGGGCACCAAGGTGGTCAATGCCTCGCACGACGACACGGTCGCGAACCTCAAGAAGCTCCGGCCGATCCTGCAACAGCTGAACAAGTCGGGCAGCGACCTGCCCAACTCCCTCGAGCTGCTGACCACTTACCCGTTCCCGCGCAATGCGGTGGACGCCGTCAAGGGCGACTACGTCAACCTGCACATCACCGCGGATCTCGATCTGGCGGACCTGTACGGGAATGCGGCGGGCGGCAACTCCGGCCACGGCAACGGCAGTTCGCCGACACCCGGCGGCTCTGCCGCGCCGGGCCTCCCGGATGTGCCGAGCGTCCCGACGCCGGCCCCGCTGCCGAGCGCACCGAGCCTGCCGTCGTCGCCCTCGGTGCCGTCGTCACCGTCGGGCGGCGGAGGGCCGCTGTGCCCGCCGGTCTGCACGAGCAGCTACACCACCGGAGCGGAGCCGCCCGAGGGCATCGACCTCGCGCTCGCCGAGCTGATGCTGAAGGGGGTCCAGCCGTGATCACTCGTACGGTCAAGGCCCAGCTGGTGGCCTTCGCCGCCGTCACCGCGGTCGGGGTGTCGTACGTCGGCGCCCAGTACACCGGCCTGGTGGACGACGTGCTGGGCCGCGGCTACACCGTGCGGGCCGACTTCGCGGACTCCGGGGGCATCTTCCCCGGCGCGGAGGTCACCTACCGCGGGGTGCCCGTGGGGAAGGTCGGCGCGCTGCGGCTGAGCGGCTCCGGGGGCGTCTCGGTCGCCCTCGACATCAAGGACGGGGCGCCGCGCATCCCGGCGGACACCCTGGCCGTGGTGGCGGACCGGTCGGCGGTGGGCGAGCAGTACGTCGATCTGCAGCCGCGCACCTCCCACGGCCCGTATCTCCTCGACGGCAGCGCCATCCCGCGCGGCAGCACCCGCGTGCCGCTGCCCACGACGGACCTGGTCCTCAGCCTGGACCGGCTGGTGAACTCGGTCGGCAAGAACGACCTGCGGGTCACCGTCGACGAGCTGGGCAAGGCCTTCGACGGCACCGGCCCGAACCTGAGCCGACTGGTGGACTCGGGCAACGCGCTCGTCGAGTCGGCGTCCCGGTCCCTGCCCGAGACGATCTCGCTGATCGAGGACTCGCGGAAGGTCCTGAAGACGCAGGCCGACCAGGGCTCGTCCATCAAGTCGTTCGCGCACGATCTGGCCGCGCTCAGCGCGCAGTTGAAATCGAGCGACGGGGACCTGCGCAAGGTGATCGGCAACGCGACACCGGCCGCCCAGCAGGTCGACTCGCTGCTGAAGTCGACCGGCCCCGGGCTGTCGGTACTGCTGGCCAACCTGATCAGCGGCGGCCGGGTCACGCTGGCACACCTGCCCGGCGTGGAGCAGGCCCTCGTCACCTTCCCGGCGCTGGTCGCGGGCAGCTACACGGTCGTCCCGGGCGACGGGACCACCCACTTCGGGCTGGTGGTGAACGCGGGCGACCCGCCTCCGTGCACCAAGGGATACGGCACCACCTGGCGGGACCCCTCGGACACCAGCACCCGCGAGGCCAACACCGCCGCGCACTGCGCCGCCCCGCGCGGCGGCAAGACGTCGGTGCGGGGCGCACAGAACGCCCCCGGCGCGTCGTCCGGCGGCGCGAACCAGGCGGCGTACGTCACGCCGTACGACCCGGAGTCCGGCACCGCGACCGGTCCGGACGGAAGGCCCGTCGAGATCGGCTCGACGGGCGGCCAGCAGACGGTGTTCGGAAAGGAGTCGTGGCAATGGCTGCTCGTCGGCCCGATGGCATGAACAGGGTCCTGACGGTGGGGCTGGTCGCGGCGACCGTCCTCACCGCCGTGGTCGCCGGCCGGCTGGGCTTCGCCCTGCACGACCGGCACGAGACGGAACAGCGGCGCCAGGACATCCTGGCCGCGGCCCGTCAGTCCGCGCTGAACTTCACCTCGCTCGACTACCGGCACTACGACCGGGACAGCGCGAACGTCCTCAAGGGCGCCACCGGTGACTTCAAGAAGCAGTTCACCGCGCAGACGGCACAGCTGACCAAGCTCGTCGCCCAGAACAAGTCGGTGTCCGAGGGGCAGGTCCTGGATGCCGGCATCGTCCGCTCCGACGCCCACTCGGGCCGCGTCCTGGTGGTCGCCGACAGCAAGGTCACCAACACCGCCGTGCCCCAGGGGGAGGCGCGCACCTACCGGCTGCAGCTCGACCTGGTGTACCGGGGCGGGCGCTGGCTGACGTCCGACGTCGAGTTCGTGGGCTGACGGGCCCCAGTGAGGAGTACGACCATGGCGAACCCGACCACCCGGAGCCGCACGATGAGCGCGGCCGCCCGTGCGGCGGCCAAGCGCGCCAAGCGGGTGGAGTACCTGAAGCGGCCCGAGCCGCCGGCCCCGGACAGCTGGGACGACCCGCCGGTGCCCTCGCCGGAGCCTCCGGAACAGGACCCGGACACCTTGGCGGAGCCGGAGGGGAGCGCACCTCCGCCCCGGCCGGGGCGGAGGCTGCTCACTGCGGTACTCGGCGCCCTGCTGGTGGCGGCTCTGGTCGCCGCCTCGTTGCTCGGCCGGCAGTACGCGCAGGACCGGCAGGCGGAGAGCGCACGGTCGCAGGCGCTCGCGGCCGCGAAGCAGGCGGCGCCGGTCGTGCTGTCGTACGACTACCGGCATCTGGACCGGGACTTCGCCCGGGCCCGCACGCTGCTGACCGGGCACTTCAAGGACCAGTACGGGAAGACCACGAGGACGGTGGTCGGGCCGACGGCGAAGAAGTACCACGGGGTGGTGAAGGCGACCGTCCCCGCGGCCTCCGTCGCCTCGGGGTCGTCGGACAGGGTCACCGTCCTGCTCTTCGTCAACCAGGTCACCCAGAGCACCCAGGTCTCGGGCTCCCGGCTGGATCTGAACCGCGTGCGGATGACGATGAGCCGTACCTCCGAGGGCTGGAAGGTGAGCGCCGTCGACGCCCTGTGATCAGCCGCTTCACCGTGCCCCCGCGCATTCCGCGCGGGGGCACTTTTTTGTCCGCGCTTCGGCGGACGGTCTTGACAGTCCTCCCCACCCACAGGCAGTCTTCCATTAAGCAGAAACCAACTTCCGCTATACGGAATAGCCGAAGCAGCCACAGTCGCCACGGAAGGGAGCGCCGACCCCCATGGGATTCGCAGAGCAGCGCTTCAACGTCAACCTGTCGATCCTCTTCACGGAACTCCCGCTCCTGGAGCGCCCCGCGGCCGCCGCGGCCGCGGGCTTCACGGCGGTCGAGCTGTGGTGGCCCTGGGTCGACTCCCCCACCCCCGAGCAGTCCGAGCTCGACGCCCTGAAGAAGGCGATCGAGGACGCGGGCGTCCAGCTCACGGGCCTGAACTTCTACGCCGGGCAGCTCCCCGGCCCCGACCGCGGCGCCCTGTCGATCCCGGGCGAGGAGTCGGAGAAGTTCCGCGCCAACATCGAGGTGGCGGCGGACTTCGCCCACTCGCTCGGCACCAAGGCACTCAACGCGCTGTACGGCAACCGCGTCGAGGGCGTGGACCCGGCAGAGCAGGACGCGCTGGCCCTGGAGAACCTGGTCCTCGCGGCCCGTGCCGCCGACCGCATCGGCGCGATCCTGCTGATCGAGACGCTCAACCAGCCCGAGTCGCCGCGGTACCCGCTCGTGTCGGCCCCGGCCGGCATCGGCATCGTCGACAAGGTCAACGATGCGACGGGCCTCGGCAACGCGAAGTTCCTCATGGACCTCTACCACCTGTCCATGAACGGCGAGGACCTCCCTTCGGTGATCGAGCAGTACGCCGCCAGGACGGGGCATGTGCAGATCGCCGACAACCCCGGCCGCGGGGCGCCGGGAACGGGCTCGCTGCCGCTGGAGGAGCTCCTCGACCAGCTGAAGAAGTCCGGTTACGAGGGGTGGGTCGGGCTGGAGTACAAGCCGGGCGACCGGCCCAGTGCGGAGGCCTTCGGCTGGCTGCCGGTGGAGTACCGCGCCGCTCGCTGACGGGGCCGTCGACTGGGGGCTGCGCCCCCAGACCCCCGCTTATCGGCCTGAACGGCCTCGTCCTCAAACGCCGGACGGGCTGGATTTCGCCGACCGGCGCCAAGAAGTGCCGCCGTCCGGCCTCAATTCACAGACGTAGCACCGCAGTTCAGAGAGGTACCCCCATCATGAGCACCCTCCCCAAGATCGCCTGGATCGGCCTCGGCATCATGGGCTCCCCCATGTCCGAGAACCTGATCAAGGCGGGTTACGACGTCACCGGCTTCACCCTGGAGCAGGACAAGCTGGACCGCCTGGCGGCCGCCGGCGGTACCGCGGCCGGTTCGATCGCCGAGGCCGTGCGGGACGTCGACGTGATCATCACGATGGTGCCCGCGTCGCCGCAGGTCGAGGCGATCGCGTACGGCCCCGACGGCATCCTCGAGAACGCGCGCTCCGGCGCGCTGCTGATCGACATGTCGTCCATCACGCCGCAGACCTCCGTCGACCTGGCGAAGGCCGGCAAGGACAAGGGCATCCGGGTGCTGGACGCGCCGGTGTCCGGCGGTGAGGCCGGGGCCATCGAGGCCGTACTGTCGATCATGGTCGGTGGCGAGCAGGCCGACTTCGACCTGGCGAAGCCGATCCTCGAGGCGCTCGGCAAGACCATCGTGCTGTGCGGTCCGCACGGCTCCGGCCAGACCGTGAAGGCCGCCAACCAACTGATCGTCGCAGTGAACATCCAGGCGTGCGCCGAGGCCGTGGTCTTCCTGGAGAAGTCCGGCGTGGACCTCAAGGCCGCGCTGGACGTCCTCAACGGCGGCCTGGCGGGTTCGACCGTGCTGACGCGGAAGAAGGACAACTTCCTCGCCCGCGACTTCAAGCCGGGCTTCCGCATCGACCTGCACCACAAGGACATGGGCATCGTCACCGACGCCGCCCGCAATGTGGGCGCCGCCCTGCCGGTCGGTGCCGTGGTCGCCCAGCTGGTCGCCAGCCTGCGCGCGCAGGGCGACGGCGGCCTGGACCACTCGGCCCTGCTGCGGGCCGTGGAGCGCCTCTCCGGCGCTCAGCTCTGAGACTTCCGGGTCGCGGCGCCGCTGACATCTGTCCTGTCGCGCCCAGGCGGCGCCGCGGCCCGGAATCAACTTCAACAAACTGTTGACGTTCAGTTTCTCCCACTTCTAGGCTCCACCAAGCGGAAGATGTTTTCCGCTGCCACCCGCACGGAAGTGCTACCGCACGGAAGGTCCACGATGTCGAAGCGCGTGCTCACGACCGAGTCCGGCGCCCCGGTCGCCGACAACCAGAATTCCGCCTCCGCCGGCATCGGCGGACCGCTCCTCCTCCAGGACCAGCACCTCCTGGAGAAGCTGGCGCGCTTCAACCGCGAGCGCATCCCGGAGCGCGTGGTGCACGCCCGCGGCTCGGGCGCGTACGGCTACTTCGAGGTGACGGACGACGTCACCGGGTTCACGTACGCCGACTTCCTTAGCACGGTCGGCAAGCGCACCGAGGTCTTCCTGCGCTTCTCGACGGTGGCCGACTCGCTGGGCGGTGCGGACGCGGTCCGCGACCCGCGCGGTTTCGCGGTCAAGTTCTATACCGAAGAGGGCAATTACGACCTCGTCGGGAACAACACCCCGGTGTTCTTCATCAAGGACCCGATCAAGTTCCCGGACTTCATCCACTCCCAGAAGCGCGACCCGTTCACCGGCCGCCAGGAGCCGGACAACGTCTGGGACTTCTGGGCGCACGCCCCCGAGGCCACGCACCAGGTGACCTGGCTGATGGGCGACCGCGGCATCCCGGCCTCGTACCGCCACATGAACGGCTACGGCTCGCACACCTACCAGTGGACGAACGCCGACGGCGAGGCCTTCTTCGTCAAGTACCACTTCAAGACCAACCAGGGCGTCCGCTCCCTGTCCTCCGAGCAGGCCGCCGAGATCGCGGGCAAGGACCCGAACTCGCACCAGACGGACCTGCTGCAGGCCATCGAGCGCGGGGTGAACCCGTCCTGGACGCTGTACGTGCAGGTCATGCCGGCGGCCGAGGCGGCGGACTACCGCTTCAACCCCTTCGACCTCACCAAGGTGTGGCCGCACAAGGACTACCCGCTGCAGCGCGTGGGCCGCCTGGTCCTCGACCGCAACCCGGACAACGTCTTCGCCGAGGTCGAGCAGGCCGCGTTCTCCCCGAACAACTTCGTGCCGGGCATCGGCCCCTCGCCCGACAAGATGCTCCAGGGCCGCCTGTTCGCCTACGCGGACGCCCACCGCTACCGCCTGGGCGTCAACCACACCCTGCTCGCGGTGAACGCGCCGAAGGCGACGACCGCGCAGAACTACGGCCGCGACGGCTTCATGGCTACCAACTCCCAGGGCCGCGGGGCGAAGAACTACGAGCCGAACTCCTACGACGGCCCGGTGGAGACCGGCCGCCCCTTGTCGGCCCCGCTGGCGCTGACCGGTCACACCGGCACCCACGAGGCCCCGCTGCACACCAAGGACGACGACTTCTTCCAGGCGGGCGAGCTGTACCGCCTGATGTCCGCGGACGAGAAGTCCCGTCTGATCGCCAACATCGCCGGCGGCCTCTCCCAGGTCTCCCGCGACGACGTGATCGAGAAGAACCTGGCCCACTTCCACGCCGCCGACCCGGAGTACGGCCGGCGCGTGGAGGAGGCGGTCCGCGCCCTGCGCGAGGACTGACCCACAGGCGGCCCGCGACCGCCGGACGGCCCGGATGAGGGGTGGCCGGCGGCGGTGGCGGGCGAGGCAAGGACCGCGGCGGCGTGCGAGCCAGTGCGGTGGTGAAGGTCCCGGGCACTGCTTCTTCGACCTGAGGGAAGCAGCGCCGCGGTTCCGTCGCACCCGCCGCGGTCCCAGCCACCTTCCCCCCAACCCAACGACTCCGTCCGGCGGCGCGAACGTCCTGTCGCGCCCAGCCTCGCACCGCCGGACGGCCACAACCGAAGACCTCACCGGCCGAGCGGCGCCGGATGCGGACGGTCCCGCATCCGGCGCCTTTCGGCGTTCGTGGGGGTGCGGATCGGCGCGGCCCGCAGGACGCTGAAGGCATGGCACATCCAACGGAGCATCCGCACATCGTGGTGCACTCGCCGGCCCTGGACGGCTCCCGGCGAGTGACGGAGGGCGACGAGACGCTGGGGATCGCCACCCACGTCGACGACGTCAGCGAGATCCTGCGCCTGGCCGACCTGTACGTCACGGACGTCGAGGAGAGCGACCTCATCGAGTGGCAGGGCGGCGGCCCGGACGACTGGCCGGGGCTGTCGGAACACCACGAGGGGCCGTGAACACGTACGTACATCCGGGAACGTAGGACGTCTACGCAAACCTCAAATCCAGCTCTGAACATGGTTCAAGAGGCTTCAGCCGCCCCCACCCGAGGGCATATTCACGTCACATGGGGCCCGTCGGCACGGGGGCGGCGGGCCCCATGACGGGGGAAACGGGGGATCGCACGGGGGAAACGGGGGACGGCTCCTGGGAGCCGGGCACGCGAAAGGGGCGGCCCAACCGGCAGGTTGGACCGCCCCTTCGCTGTCGGCCGGGTCAGACCTTCAGCGTCCTGATCGACGTCGGGGCGTGCCCCGGCTCCGTCGCGAGCTCCTCGAACTCGACGATGTTGCTGATGTCGTTGGTGGTCGACATGGCGATGTTGGTGACGCGCTCCAGGATCGCCTCGACGACGACCGGCACCTGGAACTCGGCGGCGAGCTTCTTGGCCTGCTCCAGGGCCGCACCCAGCTCGTTCGGGTCGGTCACCCGGATCGCCTTGCAGCCCAGGCCCTCGGCGACCTTGACGTGGTCGACGCCGTAGACGCCGAGCTCGGGCGAGTTGATGTTCTCGAACTCCAGCTTGACCTGGAAGTCGATGTCGAACGCCCGCTGCGCCTGCCGGATCAGGCCCAGGTAGGAGTTGTTCACGAGGACGTGGACGTACGGGATCCTGTGCTGCGCGCCGACCGCCAGTTCCTCGATCATGAACTGGAAGTCGTAGTCGCCGGACAGGGCGACGACCTGTGCCTCCGGGTCCGCCTTCGCGACACCGAGCGCGGCCGGGATGGTCCAGCCGAGGGGCCCCGCCTGGCCGCAGTTGATCCAGTGGCGCGGCTTGAAGACGTGCAGCATCTGGGCGCCCGCGATCTGGGACAGGCCGATCGTCGAGACATAGCGGGTCTCGGGTCCGAAGGCCTTGTTCATCTCCTCGTAGACGCGCTGCGGCTTGATCGGGATGTCGTCGAAGTGCGTACGGCGCTGGAGAGTTGCCTTCCTCTCCTGTGCCGAGGCCGCCCACGCGGAGCGGTCGGGCAGCCTGCCGGCCGCCTTAAGCTCCCTTGCCACCTCGACGAAGAGCTCAAGAGCCGCCTTCGCGTCGGACGCGATGCCGTAGTCCGGGGCGAAGATCTTGCCGATCTGGGTGGGCTCGATGTCGACGTGGACGAACTTGCGGCCGGCCGTGTAGACGTCCAGCTTGCCGGTGTGGCGGTTGGCCCAGCGGTTGCCGATGCCGAGGACGAAGTCGGACTCCAGGAAGGTCGCGTTGCCGTAGCGGTGCGAGGTCTGCAGGCCGACCATGCCGGCGTTCAGCTCGTGATCGTCGGGCAGGACGCCCCAGCCCATCAGAGTCGGGACGACCGGGGTGCCGGTCAACTCGGCGAACTCGACGAGGAGTTCGGCCGCGTCGGCGTTGATGACTCCGCCGCCCGCGACGATCAGCGGCCGCTCGGACTCGTTCAGCAGCCCGATCGCCTTCTCGATCTGGGCGCGGGTCGCGGCCGGCTTGTACGCCTGGAGCGGCTCGTACGTCTCCGGGTCGAACTCGATCTCGGTGAGCTGCACGTCGATCGGCAGGTCGATGAGGACCGGGCCGGGACGGCCGGAGCGCATCAGGTGGAAGGCCTGCTGGAAGACGCCGGGGACCTGTGCGGCCTCGAGCACCGTGACC
The DNA here is from genome assembly GCF_003814765.1 of Streptomyces sp. TLI_185. Lineage (NCBI taxonomy): Bacteria > Bacillati > Actinomycetota > Actinomycetes > Kitasatosporales > Streptomycetaceae > Streptomyces > Streptomyces sp. TLI_185. The sequence continues at coordinate 8,012,700 of NZ_RKRB01000001.1, read as the reverse complement.
GCCATTTTCGCGACCGGCTTGGCGATCGAGGCGATGTCGACGGCCTGGAAGTCCTCTTTGTGGATCACGGCGGTCGGGGCCTGGCCCGTGATGCACAGGATCGGGATGGAGTCCCCGATCGCCGAGTACAGGCCGGTGATCATGTCGGTTCCCGCGGGCCCCGAAGTGCCGATGCAGACACCGATGTTGCCCGTGTGGGTGCGGGTGTAGCCCTCGGCCATGTGCGAGGCGCCCTCGACATGGCGGGCGAGGGTGTGGTTGATGCCGCCGGAGGCCTTCAGCGCCGCGTAGAACGGGTTGATCGCCGCGCCGGGCACACCGAACGCGTTGGTGATGCCCTCGCGCTTGAGGATCTCAACTGCCGCACGGGCAGCGGTCATACGTGCCATGGAGTACTCCTGCTTCGGCTGTCGGACCAGCCCTCCCGTCGCGCCCCGCGGTGAGCTCTTCCGTAATCGACTTCCCTATCTAGTTTCCACATTGTGGAAACTATTTTCTACTATCTGGAAACAATGTAGGTGGGCGAGGGAAGGCCGTCAAGAGACGGACAAGCGGGGGCCCACTGGGGGACGATGTGGGCCATGTCAGAGAGCGTCTCGGTGCGCTGTCCGGCCTGCCGGCGCGAGCACCTCTATGCGGCGCCGTCGTATCCGTGCACCTGCGGGGCGCCCGTCGCCCCACAGCTGGACCGGCACGGGACGGCGACGGCCGTCACCCATCGGGCCTGGGCGGAGGACTGGGTCACGCTGCAGTGCGGCTCCTGCGGCCGCCTGGACCAGTGGCCGCGACCGGAGCTGGGCTGTCCGTGCGGGACGGTGCTGCGGATCGCGGTGGCCGGGCAGACCGCCACGGCGGAGGTGGGCACCGGGGCCGCACCGGCCCCGCCGAGGCGCCGCCGCCCCTTCCAGCCCGTCACCATCCGCACCGCCCGGGACGCGGTGACGGCCGCTGCCGTGTATCTGCGCTGGCTCGGCTGCCGGGACATCCGCCGGGCCGACCAGCGGCCCCCGTCCGGCATAGGAATCGCCGCCCGTGGCCTGCTGGCCCAGGTCGACCCGACCGTACGACCGGCCTCGCTGCGGGACGTGGAGTGCCTGTGGCTGACCGCCATGACGGAGTCGGCGGCCTGCGTGTACTTCTCCCTGGCCGGCTACGCCACCGACGCCCGCACCCGCGCGGACACCCTCGGCATCCCCCTGTTCGTCCTCGACCTCACGGGCACCCCGCAGCCGGTCAACGGCCTCGCCGACGAGCTGGACGCCACAGGGGTGCGGTAGTTCCGCACGGAAAAGGCGGGGGCGCCGTGGGCACCCCCGCTCGAACGACGTTCACGGCACTGCGGGTTCACTGCCTCCGCTCGCCGCGGTACCGCACCGCGAGCCGCGCCAGCGCCACCGCGCCGAGAAGCAGCCCGAAGTCCCGCAGTGCGATGTCGTAGTAGCCCGGGATGGTGAGCAGATCGACGATGATGCCCGCCAGCCATCCGGCCACCAGCCACCCGCCGAAGCGCGGGGCGAGGGCCACGACGACACCGGCCACGATCTCGATCACCCCCACCGCGTACATGGCCGCCTGGGCGCTGCCCGGAACGATGCCGTCGATCCAGGGCGCGAGGTAGCCGGGCCAGTCGACGAGCAGGTTGGCGAACTTGTCCAGCCCGAACAGGACCGGCGCCACCGTGAAACCGATGCGCAGGATCAGGAAGGCCTGGTAGCCGGGGTCGGCGAGCGTCGCATGCCGGGATGCGGCGGGCGCATGACTGGTGGTTGCGGAGGAGGCCATGACGACTCCTTCTATAGACAACATTCATTGTCTATAGAAGCGGGCGATCCCTCTTTAGTCAATGGCCGTGGGTTTTACACTGGTGTTCGTGGATGCCTCGAAGGAAGTACCCGACCCCGACGCACAGGCCGCCGACGTCTCGGCCGTCGCCGCGCTCGACGAGCCGACGCGCAGGAGGCTGTACGAGCATGTGGTGCGCCGGCCGGGCCCGGTCGGCCGGGACGAGGCGGCCGCGGCGCTGGGGCTGGCGCGGCAGACCGCGGCATTCCATCTGGACCGCCTGGCCGAGGAGTCCCTGCTCGACGTGGTCTACGAGCGGCGCAGCGGACGGACCGGACCCGGCGCGGGCCGGCCGGCCAAGCTCTACCGCCGCTCCACGCGGCAGGTCGCTGTCAGCCTGCCGGACCGGCGCTACGAACTGGCCGGACGGCTGCTCGCCCAGGCGGTCGAGGAGTCCGGCACGACGGGCGAGCCGGTGCGGGACGTACTGCACCGCAAGGCGGAGGAACTCGGCTCGCACCTGGGCGGACAGCACGACTCCGCGGGCCTCGTCGACCTGCTGGAGCGGCACGGCTTCGAACCACGGCGCGAGGACGACACGATCGTCCTGGCCAACTGCCCCTTCCACGCGCTGGCCCGGGAGCACACGGAGACGGTGTGCGGGATGAACCTCCATCTGCTGCGCGGTGTGCTGCACGGCCTGGGGGGCGAGACGGGCTACGAAGCCTGTCTCGCCCCCCAGGACGGGCGATGCTGCGTGCTGCTTCAGCCGGCCGCATGATTCCGGCTGTCTGATTCCGGCCGCCGGGCTACAGGGCGTACTTCTCCCGCAGCTCCACCTTCCGCACCTTCCCTGAGACCGTCATCGGGAAGGCCTCCAGGATCTGCAGCCGGCTCGGCACCTTGTAGTGGGCCAGCCGGCCCTCGCAGAAGGCGCGCACGTCCTCCAGGGTCGGCGGATCGGCCGGGTCGCGCGGGATGACGCAGGCGAGGACCTCCTCGCCGTAGCGCTCGTGCGGTACGCCCACGACCTGGACGTCCGCGATCTTCGGGTGGCCGTAGAGGAACTCCTCGATCTCGCGCGGGTAGATGTTCTCACCACCCCGGATGATCATGTCCTTGATGCGGCCGACGATCTCGACGTAGCCGTCCTCGCGCATCACCGCCAGGTCCCCGGTGTGCATCCAGCGGCCGGGGTCGACGGCCTCGGCGGTCTTCTCGGGCTCGTTCCAGTAGCCGAGCATCACGCTGTAGCCGCGGGTGCACAACTCGCCCGGGACACCGCGGGACTGGGTCACTCCGGTCGCCGGGTCGACGACCTTCACCTCGATGTGCGGCAGGACCCGGCCGACCGTCCCGGTGCGGTGTTCCAGGTCGTCGTCCCTGCGGGTCTGGAGGGAGACCGGGGACGTCTCCGTCATGCCGTAGCAGATGGAGACCTCCTCCATGTGCATCTCGGCGACCACCCGCTTCATCACCTCGACCGGGCACGGCGAGCCCGCCATGATGCCGGTGCGGAGGGTGGAGAGGTCGTAGCTCGCGAAGTCGGGGAGGTTCAGCTCCGCGATGAACATGGTGGGGACGCCGTACAGAGATGTGCAGCGTTCCTGCTGGACGGCCTCCAGCGTGGCCTTCGGGTCGAAGGACGGCGCCGGGATCACCATGCACGCACCGTGCGAGGTCGCCGCGAGGTTGCCCATCACCATGCCGAAACAGTGGTAGAAGGGCACGGGGATGCAGATCCGGTCCTGCTCGGTGTAGGCGATCAACTCACCCACGAAATAGCCGTTGTTGAGGATGTTGTGGTGGGAGAGGGTGGCCCCCTTGGGGAAACCCGTCGTGCCCGAGGTGTACTGGATGTTGATGGGGTCGTCGCAGGACAGCTCCTCGTACGAGGCCTCGGCCATCCCGCGGCCGAGCAGCGCCCGCCAGCTCGGGTCGCCGATGTACACGACCTCGCGCAACTCGGGGCAGCTGCCCCGCACTTGGTCGACCATCGCCCGGTAGTCGCTCGTCTTGTGGCTGAGGGAGGCGAAGAGCAGTGAGATCCCGGCCTGCTTGAGGACGTACTCGACCTCGTGGGTGCGGTAGGCCGGGTTGATGTTCACCATGATCGCGCCGATGCGGGCGGTGGCGTACTGGACGAGCACCCACTCCGGGCAGTTGACCGCCCAGATGCCCACTCGATCGCCCTTGGCGACCCCGCTCGCGACCAGCGCCCGCGCCAGTTCGTCGACGTCCGCGCCGAATCGGGCGTACGTCCAGCGCCGCCCGGACGGCACGTCGACGAGCGCCTCGCGGTCCGGCCAGGTCGCCACCGCCCGGTCCAGGTTGGCGCCGATGGTGTCCCCGAGCAGGACGGTCGGGCTCGTACCGTGCGTGTACGACAGTCCGGTCACCGGAAGTCCTCCTCGCGGTACTCGTCGGCCGAGCCCGCGGCGGTCGCCTCGCGCAGCTCGATCCGGCGGATCTTGCCGGAGACGGTCTTGGGCAGCGGCGCGAACTCCAGGCGGCGGATCCGCTTGTACGGGGCGAGGGCCTCGCGGGAGTGCTCGAACAGCACCTTCGCGGTGTCGGGGCCCGGCTGCCAGCCCTCGGCGAGGACGACGTACGCCTTGGGGACGGCGAGGCGCAGCTCGTCCGGGGCGGGAACGACGGCCGCCTCGGCCACCGCCTCGTGCTCAAGGAGTGCGCTCTCCAGCTCGAAGGGGCTGATCTTGTAGTCGGAGGCCTTGAAGACGTCGTCGGCGCGGCCGACGTAGGTGATGTAGCCGTCGGCGTCACGGGAGCCGATGTCGCCGGTGCGGTAGTAGCCGCCGGCCATCGCCTCCGCCGTACGGTCCGGGTCGCCGTGGTAGCCGGTCATCAGGCCGACGGGCCGCGCCGACAGGTCCAGGGCGATCTCACCCTCGGTGGCTCCGGGCGCGCCCGTCACCGGGTCGAGGAGTTCCACCTTGTAGCCCGGGCTGGGCCGCCCCATCGAGCCGGTCTTGAGCTCCTGCCCCGGGCTGTTGGCGACCTGCACGGCCGTCTCGGTCTGCCCGAAGCCGTCCCGGACGGTGACGCCCCAGGCGCGCCGGACCTGCTCGATGACCTCGGGGTTCAGGGGCTCGCCCGCCGCCACGACCTCGCGCGGCGGGGTGCGCAGCTGGGTCAGGTCGGCCTGGATGAGCATCCGCCACACGGTGGGCGGGGCGCAGAAGGTGGTCACCCCTGCGCGGTCCATCTCGGCCATCAGCCGGCCCGCGTCGAAGCGTGTGTAGTTGTGGATGAAGACGGTCGCCTCCGCGTTCCACGGGGCGAACAGGTTCGACCAGGCGTGCTTGGCCCAGCCGGGCGAGGAGATGTTGAGGTGTACGTCGCCGGGCCTGAGGCCGATCCAGTACAGGGTCGCCAGATGGCCGATCGGGTACGAGGTGTGGGTGTGCTCGACCAGCTTGGGCCGGGCGGTGGTGCCCGAGGTGAAGTACAGCATGAGCGGGTCGTCCGCGAGCGTGGGGCCGTCGGGGAGGAACTCGGCGCGGGCGAGGGCGTGCGCGTCCTCGTACGGCTCCCAGCCCTCCTCCGGCAGCCCACCGACGCAGACGCGGGTGTAGGCGCCGGGGACGTCGTCGAACTTGGGGGTGTCCTCGGCCCGTACGATCACGTGCTTCACGCGTCCCCGCTCGACACGGTCGCGCAGGTCGGCGGGGCCCAGCAGCGGGGTGGCCGGGATGACGACGGCGCGCAGCTTCATCGCCGCGAGGGCCGTCTCCCACAGCTCGGCCTGGTTGCCGAGCATGACGAGGATGCGGTCCTCGGCGCGGACGCCGCGCTCGCGCAGCCAGCTCGCCACCCGGTCGGAGCGGTCGGACATCTCCGCGAACGAGACCCGGACCTCGCTCCCGTCCTCCTCGACGATGTGCAGGGCGGTCCGGTCGTTGCCGTCGGCGATGACGTCGAACCAGTCGAGCGCCCAGTTGAAACGCTCGGGCCGGGGCCAGCTGAAACCCTCGTACGCCTTCGCGTAGTCCTCGCGGTGCTCCAGCAGGAAGTCCCGCGCACTGCGGAAGAGCTCCGTCGCCGTCGTCATCGTCGTTCCTCCTCATCACCGGACCATTGCCGGGCGGCTCTCTGCCATCGTGTAATCCGTGATGCAGGTCTCACTACCCCCGAACGGGGGTGTGCGCTGCAGGGAAAGGGCAAGCAGGTGACAGCAGACGCGGCCGGGGCGGTCGAGATACGCAATGCGCTGGTACGGCTGCGGCGCACGACCGGGCTCCCGGTCGCCTTCGGCGGCCTGGTGGAGCCCGGGCGCCGGCACATGCGCATCAGCGAACTCAGCGGCACCGAGACACCCGCGCTGAGCGGACTGCCGGTGACCTCCGGCAACGGCCTGGGCGGCCGGGCGGTCGCACTCGCCCGGCCGTGCGCGGTGACGGACTACTCCTCGTCGCGGCAGATCAGCCACGAGTACGACATCCCGGTCGCCACGGAGGGACTGCGTTCGATCCTCGCGGTGCCGGTGGTGGTACGACGACGCGTGCGGGGTGTGCTCTACGGCGCCCTGCGCACGGCGCAGCCGCTCGGTGACCGGACGCTGGGCGCGGCGATGGAGGCCGCTCGGGACGTGGAGCAGGCGCTGGCCGTGGGGGACGAGGCGCGGGGACTGCTGGTGGCGACCGCCCACACCGAGCCGGACCGGGATCCGGCGGCGGGCGCCGCCTGGGAGCAGGTGCGGGAGGCCCATGCGGCCCTGCGGGCGCTGGCACCGCGGATCGCGGACCCCGCGCTGCGCGCGGAACTGCTCGGCGTGTGCGGGCTGCTGGCCCCGAAGGCCCGGGGTGGCCTTTCCGAGGGGCTGGACCTGGCCCCCCGTGAGCTGGACGTGCTGGCCTGTGTGGCAGCGGGTGCCACGAACGCGGTGGCCGCCGAGCGGCTCGGTCTGCGTGCCGAGACGGTCAAGGGGTACCTTCGGTCGGCGATGCGGAAACTGGGTGCTCACACGCGGGGCGAGGCGGTGGTCGCGGCGCGTCGGGCGGGGCTGCTGCCGTAGCCGTCCATTCATTCACCGGCGCTTTGAATTTCTCCATGCCTGGCCGTTGTTATATCCCTCACCACGGCGTCCGTCCGAATTTCAAAGAGAGATTGCCTAGAATTTGGCCCGAACACGACACTTGGAGGGGAGCGGTGACCGTGCGAGGGGACTTGAGGGAGCCTGCCAGACGCCACCCCGACCTGGTCATCGGCCGGGACGAGCTGCTCAGCGCGGCGCGCGAGCAGCTCGCGCGGGGCGGCAGCGTGCTGCTCCACGGCCCCGCCGGAATAGGAAAGTCGACCGCTCTGCGGGCTTTGGCATCCGAATACGGGACAGCCGCCCGCACCGTGTTGCGCTGCTCGGCCACCGAGTCCGAATCCCACCTCCCGTTCCTGGCCCTCGCCGACCTGCTCGGCCAGGTCGTGGACGAGGTGTACGACAAGCTGCCCGCAGCCCAGCGCACGGCACTGGAGTCGGCACTCACCGGCCGCGGCGAGTCCACCCTCCAGCGCGACGGCCTCGCCCTGCGCCTGGCCGTCCTGTCCGCGCTGCGCGCGCTCGCCGCGCAGGGCCCCGTCCTCGTCGTGGCGGACGACCTGCAGTGGCTGGACCCGGCGAGCGCGGAGCTCCTCGGCTTCGCGGCCCGCCGCCTGGGCGACACCCCGGTGCAACTGCTGTGCGCGGTACGCACGGAGGGCGAGGAGTACGACCGCCACCTGCACGCGTCGCCGCCCGACACCCTGGCCGTACGGCTCGGCGCGCTCTCCCGCGCACAGGTGTCGTCGCTGCTCGACCACCGCGGCTACACCGGCCTGCCGCGGTCCACGGTCCGGGACATCCACCGCACCAGCGGCGGCAACCCGTTCTTCGCCCTCGAACTGGGCCGCGCCCTGGCCGAGAGCCCGACCCCGCCGCGGCCGGGCGAGCCGCTGCCGGTGCCCACCTCGCTGCGCGCCCTCGTCCTCAACCGGCTCGACATGCTCTCCGTCGAGGCCCGCCGCACCCTCCTGGTGGCCAGCGTGGGCGCCCGCCCCACCCTGGCCCTGCTGCACGACGCCGGCCGGGAGAACGCCGAGGCCGAGACCGCCCAGGCTGCCGAACTCGGGCTGCTGGCCACCGAGCCGGAGGGCCCCGCCGTACGCTTCGCGCATCCGCTGATCTCGGCCGCCCTGTACGCGGAGGCGCCCGCGCAGGAGCGGCGCGCCGCGCACGCCGCGCTGTCCACGGCGGCCTCCGACCCGATCGAGCGCGCCCGCCATCTCGCGCTCGCGACCACCGGCACCGACCCGGAGGCCGCGGCCCGCCTCGCCGAGGCCGCCGCCCTGGCCCGGGACCGCGGGGCCCCCTCGGTCGCCGCGTCGCTCGGACTGCTCGCCGCCCGGCACACCCCGGCCGACGACGAACCGGGCCCGGACGAGCACCGGCTGCAGGCCGCCGAGGACGCGATCACCGCCGGCGAGGTGGACCTCGCCCGGGACATCGCCCGCGACGTGCTGACCCGGGCCGCCGAGCCCGCGGACCGGGTGCGGGCGTGGATGGTCGTCATCGAGGCCGCGGGGCAGGCCCTCGGCGAGGTCGACACCGTCTACCCGCAGGCGCTGGCCGACGCCGGCGACGACCCCGGGCTGCTGGCCCAGGTCCACTACCAGCTGGCCTGGCGCGGACTGGTCGTGGAGGGCGACTTCGCCATCGGCCGGGAGGAGGCCGCGCACGCCGCCGAGCTCGCGGCCCGGGCCGGCGACCGGCGCACCGAACTCCTCGCGCTGGCCTTCCAGGCGACGACCGAGACCCTGATGGGTCACCCGGACGCCCCCGCGACCATCAAACGCGCGCTGAAGGAACCTCAGCTCCCCGACGTGGCCTGCCACCACAACGGGGCGGGCGCGACCCGCTACCGCTGGCTGATCATGAGCGACCAGCTGCCCGAGGCCCGCTCCACGGTCAGCGCGCTGCTGCGCGAGGCCCGCAGACGCGGCATGGTCGAGAGCGAGGTGCACTTCGTGCGTCTGCTCGCCGAGACCGAACTGCGCTCCGGGCACTGCGGCCGGGCCCTCGACCTGGCCCGGGAGAGCATGCGGCTGGCTCGCGACTCGGGGATCGGCGAGGCGTCCTCCGCCGTGCTCGCCTCCCTCACGGAGGCCTCCGGCGGGGACGTGGAGCGGGCGCTGACGCTGGGCCGCGAGGCGGTGGAGCTGGCCGAGCGGGCCGGCGACCAGATGTACATCTCCCGGGGGCTGACCGCGCTCGGCCACGCCCAGCTGGTCGCCGGTGACGCCGAGGGGGCGGTCCGCTCCCTGCGCCGGGTGCGGGACCTGGAGAACGGGCTCGGCATCACCGACCCCGCGCGCGGCCGCTGGCACGGCGACCTCGCCGAGGCCCTCGTCCGTGTCGGCGAGACCGACGAGGCGCAGCAACTCCTCGACGTGGCGCGCGAACACGCCCTGCGGCTCGGGCGCGAGGGCGTGCTGGCCGTGCTGGACCGGGCCGAGGCACTGGTGCGGGCCGCACGCGGGGAGCACGAGGCCGCACTCACCCAACTGACGTCGGCCCAGGACCGGCTCGCCAAACTGGGGTACGGCCTGGAGGAGGCACGCGCCGCGTTCGCACTGGCGTCGCTGCGTCCCGGCCGTCCGGGACGCACGTCGTACGACGAGGCGGCCCGGCTGTTCCGGCGTTGCCGGGCGCTGCCGTGGGTGCGTCAGGTGGAGGCGGCCGCCGTGGCGAACCCGGTGGAACCGATCCCCGCCACTGCCGCGTCAGAGGGCCTGGAAGGGCTCGCCGCGATGGAACGTCAGGTCGCCGCGCTCGTCATGGAGGGCGCGACCAACCGGGAGATCGCCGCGCGGCTGTTCATCAGCGTGAAGACCGTCGAGGCAACACTGACCCGGGTCTACCGCAAGCTGGGGATCCGCTCGCGCGTGGATATCGTCCGTTTGGCGGCGGCACGGCGAGCGAAGTGACGGCGCGCCAGGTTAACTGAACCCGACCGAGGGTTTTCCCTCACTCAACCCCCAAGGGGGTTCCCTCATTGGGAGCCGGGGGTTCCGCGTCCTAGCTTAAGGACGTGCCGCTCGCCCGGGCATACGGGGGTCGGTCCCGCGACCCCCGTGCACAACCCCCCACACCCGCGCGACCCCCCACCGGCAACCCCCACTGAGGAGACTCATGTTCGGGTCCAACCGTGCCAGGAAGACCGCCGCGGTACTCACGGCGACCGCTGCAGCGGCCGCCACCGCACTGCTCGGCGCTCCTTCCGCGGCAGCCGCGCCCCAGCCCATCGTGGGCGGCACCACGACCACGACCACGGCCTACCCGTTCGTCATGCAGATCACGGACGCCTCGCAGAACCAGTTCTGCGGCGGCACCCTCGTCTCGGCCACCAAGGTGATCACCGCCGCTCACTGCATGGTCGGCGAGACCCCCAGCAGCGTCAGAGTCGTCGGCGGCCGCACCTATCTGAACGGCACCAACGGCACGGTCAGCAAGGTCAGCAAGATCTGGATCAACCCGGACTACACGGACGCCACCAACGGCGACGACGTGGCCGTACTGACGCTGTCGACGTCGATGCCGTACACGACGGCCTCGTACGTCTCGTCGTCGGACACCTCGGTGTACGCGGCCGGCACCACCGCCCGCATCCTCGGATGGGGCACCACCTCGGAGAACGGCAGCTCCTCCAACCAGCTGCGGACCGCGACCGTGCCGATCACGGCCGACTCCAGCTGCAAGAGCTCCTACGGGTCTGAGTTCGTCCAGACCGACATGGTTTGCGCCGGATACACATCCGGCGGCGTAGACACCTGCCAGGGCGACAGCGGCGGTCCCCTGCTCATCGGGGGCGTCCTGGCAGGGATCACTTCTTGGGGCAACGGCTGTGCGGAGGCCGGGTACCCGGGTGTCTACACCCGGCTGACCACCTTCTCCAGCCTGGTGACCGCACAGGTCAACTCGTAGGACGGGGACCCCAGAAGATCTCCTGAGCACCCCTCAGGTGAGAGACAAGGGGGCGTTGCGGGCTACCACGAGCAGCTCGCAGCGCCCCCTTTCCATGCGCCACTTGTGGCGCATGGGGGCACTACTTGTCGTGCACGTGGCACTACTTGTCGGCGGTGAGCTTCCCCGCCGCGCCCCAGCTGTCCGTCGGCACCTCGTGGATCCACACCTGAACGGTCTCGGCCGGGATCCTGTACGCGTCGACGAAGGCATCGGTGATGCGCTTGACGAGGTCCCGCTTGAGCTCGGTGTCGCGGGGACCCTGCTGGACGGTGACGATCGGCATGGCTGAACTCCCTTGAATACGTTGCCTGTTCGGACCCGCTGTGAGCGGTTCCTCTTCGGTGGGACCAGTCCATCGCGTCGGGCGCCCGCGACCAAGAATCAGACCGCGACCGCAGCGATCAGCTCTCGTGATCGCCGCAGGCCAGCAGCAGGGTGTCCAGGTGCGAGGGCGGGGCACTGACGGGCACGACGAGGCCCGTGGACAGGGCGAGGCCCGGCGCGCGGAACGGCACGAAGGCGACGCGGGGGCTGTGCAGCACGCGCGCGTGGGACGCGTACACGACGGTCCACAGGGGACGGCTGCCGATGGTGGCGAGGGTGTCCTGGAGGGAACCGCCCGCCGGTCCCGGCAGCGGCTCGAACCCGGCCTCGTGACAGGCGCCGACGACCAGGTCGACCAGGGCGGGGTTGTTGCGGCGCTCGGTGAGGGCGAGGGGCAGCTCGGCCAGCTCCTCGATGCCGATCTCCTCGCGGCCGGCAAGGGCGTGCGTGGCGGGGAGGGCGGCCACCAAGGGGTCGGGCCACAGGGGCAGCACGCGTACGCCCGGCACCGGTTCGACGGCCCGTACGAAAGCGGCGTCCAACTGGCCGCCCGCGACCCGGGCCAGGCGTTCGGCGACCGGCAGCGAGAACAGCTCGACGGGCACGTCCGGCGCACGGCGCGCGAACGCCGCGAGCACACGGTCGAGATGCGCGCCCAGTCCCGTACTGGTGCCGATCCTCAGGCCGGGCGGCGGGGCGACGGCGGCACGCGCCCGGTCGGCCGCCGCCAGCACCTCCCGCGCCTCGGGCAGCAGCCGCTCCCCCGCCGCCGTGAGCCGCACCCGGCGCGGCGTCCGGTCGAACAGCTCGGCGCCCAGCTCCCGCTCCAGACGCTGTATCTGCATGCTCACCGCGGACTGCACGATGTGCAGCCGCTCGGCCGCCCGTCCGAAGTGCAGCTCCTCGGCGACGGTCACGAAATAGGTGAGCTGCCGCAGTTCCATGGGCCCGACTCTAGAGGGGCCCGGCGGGGGGCTGTTTGAATGAGCGCCGGAAGGGACCGACCCGAGGGAGCGATACGCATGGTGTCCACGGACCGTTTCCTCGCCTTCGCCGCGATGTCCCTGCTGGTGATCGTGATCCCGGGACCCAGCGTCCTGTTCGTCATCGGCCGCGCGCTCGCCCACGGCCGCCGTACGGCGGTGGCGACGGCCGTGGGCAATGTCTTCGGCTCGTATCTGCTGGTGGTGGCGGTCGCGATCGGTATCGGCTCGCTGGTGGAGCGCTCGGTGGCGGTGTATCTGGCGGTGAAGCTCGCAGGCGCCGCCTATCTGGTGTACCTGGGTGTGCAGGCCGTCCGGCACCGGGGGCGGCTGAAGGCGTCGGCGATCCGGACGCAGCCTGCGGGACCGGCGCGCGGCGATCTGCGCACGGTGCTCGACGGTGTGCTCGTCGGGGTGACCAACCCGAAGGGAGTGGTCTTCTTCGCCGCCGTACTCCCCCAGTTCGTGGACCACGCGGCGGGCCACGTACCGCTGCAGATGCTGCTGCTCGGCCTGATCCCGATCTCGATCGGCCTGGTCACGGACACCCTGTGGGGCCTGACCGCCTCGGCCGCCCGCACCTGGTTCGCCCGCTCCGACCGCCGTCTGTCGATGATCGGCGGCGCGGGCGGCTTCGCGATGATCGGGCTCGGCCTGACGGTGGCGGTGACGGGCCGGGCGGACTGAGGGTCACGGAACCACGGTCCCGAAGCGGATGTCGTACGACGACCCGGGATGCATGGTGTCGAGCATCCGCACCCCTTCTTCCACGAGGTCCGCACGCTGGGCCTTGGTGAGTGTGCCGAACGGCTCGATGACGAGCGCGCCCTCCGCCAGCCTCCACACCCCCGCCAGGAAGCCGTCGACGAGGAACGTGCAGTAGGCCTGGTTGCCCACCCAGCTGCGGCCCCAGTACTCGGCCGGGACGACCCGGGTGCGGTCGGCATGGGAGAGGAGCAGGTTGTCGAACTCGGGGAGGAAACGGGGCGGGGCCGGAGTGTCGGCGTCGGGACGCGGTGCCTCCGGCAGATCGAAGAGCTCGACGCCGCTCTCGTCCCGAAAGGTGACGAGCTGCGGACGAAGCCGCTCGAAGGCCTCGCGCAGCCGGGTCAGACCGGCCCAGGTCTGCATGTCCTTGACGGAGGCGGGACCGAAGGCGGCGAGATAGCGCAGCACGGTGGCATCGGGAGACGGGACGGCTTCGGCGGGCGAGGTGGACGGGGCCGGGCCGGTGGCCGCCGACGGAGTAGCGGCCGACGCAGCCGCACTCGACGGAGTCGCACCCCGCGCATCCGCGGCGCGCGAAGCCCCGCCCGACGCAGCCGAGCTCGACGGAGTCGCAGCCGCAGCCGACGATGCCGCACCCCGCGCGGTCGGAGTCGACGAGCTCGCGCCCAATGCGGACACACCCGCCGAAGCCGCACCCCGCGCATCCACGGCGCGCGAAGCCCCGCCCGACGCAGCCGCCCCCGACGCAGTCGGAGTCGACGAGCTCGCGCCCAATGCGGACACACCCGCCGAAGCCGCACCCCGCGCATCCACGGCGCGCGAAGCCCCGCCCGACGCAGCCGCCCCCGACGCAGTCGGAGTCGACGAGCTCGCGCCCAATGCGGACACACCCGCCGAAGCCGCACCCCGCGCATCCACGGCGCGCGAAGCCAGCCCGACGCAGCCGAGCTCGACGGAGTCGCTCCTGGCGAAGTCGCCGCCGGTGCGGTCGCGCGGGCGGCCGGGCCGCGGCCCAGCCAGTGCTCCGCGGTGGTCAGGGCGACCTGGCCGCTTCTGCCCCACAGGCCGCGCGGGGTGACCTGGACGAGCGGGAGCTTGCAGCGGGCTGCGATGGCGAGGGCCTGTGGGTCGGCGTCGGGCCACTCGGTCTGCAGGGCATCGCGCAGTTGCTTCATGGTGCGCGGCTCGGCCTCGACGAGATCGCGGGCGAGGGCCGCGAGCCGGTCGAGGTCGACGCCCACAAGTCCCCTGCGGAAGTTGGTGAGTTCACGGTCGCGGGCCGGCTGGACGAGCGGACGCAGGGTGAGGGCGTCGTCGGCGGTGTGGGTGTGGATGGTCGAGCGCATGGTGACGATACGGACGACCTCGCGGTCCGCCATCAGCCCGGACAGCTCCTCGGGGGTGAAGCCGTCGAGGCGGGCGGCGAGCGCGTAATACGGCGGCTTGACGTTCTGCGCCTGGAGCCCGAGAAGATGCTCGACGGCGGCCTTGGCGGAGAGCGGCGACCGGCGCAGGAGCAGCTGCCGTTCGAGGGTCGCACGATTGAGAGCGCGGGTGCCGAGCACAGGAGCCGTCGCTGTCGTCTTCGTCATGCCCCGCACGCTAGCCGTGCTTGCGGACACCTGCTGTCCGCAACTCTCACCGAGTCCCGGACGCCCAGGTCACCCCGGCGCCGTTTGCCCCGTATATCCTGCCGGGGATCACGCAGCCGCAGGTTCGACCCGGGAGGCAGCCGCATGTCCGAGCGACGCGCCCTCCCCCACTCTCGACTTCGCTCGAGCGGGAGGTACCCCCATGGCCTCCAATAATGGGAGGAAATCCGTCTGGCGCCGTGCGCTGACCCCACCGCAGCCGCCGGCGTCGAACAGCACACCGGCCCCCACCGACCCGCCGCCCCCGGAGCCGTCGGAGGTGGCCAGCGTCGTCCAGGCGGCGCTGTACCGGGACGGCGTCCGCGTCTCCGCCCCCGCCACCCTCGCCGAGACCTTCCGCGAACTGCGCGACCAGCCGTCCGGCATGGCCTGGATCGGCCTCGCCCGCCCCACCGAGGGCGAACTCCTCTCCCTGGCCGCCGAGTTCGACCTGCACCCGCTGTCGGTCGAGGACGCGATGGAGGCCCACCAGCGCCCGAAGCTGGAACGATACGGCGACACGCTCTTCGTCGTACTGCGGGCGGCCCGGTATCTCGACGCCCCGGAGGAGGTCGACTTCGGCGAGCTGCACGTGTTCGTGGGACCCGACTTCGTCATCACGGTCCGCCATGGCGCCGCCCCCGACCTCTCCGCGGTCCGCCGCCGTATGGAGGAGTCGCCGGAGCTGCTGAAGCTGGGCCCGGAGGCCGTCCTGTACGCCATACTCGACGCGGTCGTCGACGGTTACGCCCCGGTGGTCGCCGGCGTCCAGAACGACATCGACGAGATCGAGACCGAGGTCTTCCGCGGCGACCCGGAGGTCTCCCGCCGCATCTACGAACTCTCCCGCGAAATGGTCGAGTTCCAGCGCGCCACCCGCCCCCTGGTCGGCATGCTGCACGGCCTGATCGCCGGATTCTCCAAATACGGCACGGACGACGAACTCCAGCGCTACCTCCGGGACGTCGCCGACCACGTCACCCACACCAGCGAACGCGTCGACGGCTTCCGCCAGGCCCTCACCGACATCCTCACGGTGAACGCGACGCTGGTGACCCAGCAGCAGAACGCGGAGATGCGGGCGCTCGCGGAGGCGGGGTTCGAGCAGAACGAGGAGATCAAGCGGATCTCGTCGTGGGCGGCGATTCTCTTTGCTCCTACACTCGTGGGAACCATCTACGGCATGAACTTCAAGCACATGCCGGAGCTGAGCTGGAGCTTCGGATACCCCTTCGCGATCGGCCTGATGGGGGCGGTCTGCGTGAGTTTGTATGTGATTTTCAAGCGGCGGGACTGGCTCTAGCCCGGCAGCGGGGTCAGGGCTCTGCGCCCCCGACCGGGACCGTGGTCGGGGGGCACGGTGACGGCGATGGCGGCGGTGGTGATCACGGCGTCCCTCGCGTCGAGCCGACCGACCGTCAGCGGTGGGATGTCCGTCAGCAGCGACCAGGACCCATCGGGCACCGGGTCCTCGGGGAGTCCGGGCGGCAGGACCACGGACCGTGCTCCGGTGCCGGCCCGGCGCGCGCGACGGCTGCCGCGGCATCGGCCGCCGCACGCGCACCACGGCGGCGCGGTACTCGGCGGCGCGCTCGGTGAAGAGCCTGACGACGTCCGGCCGCACGTGGTCCGCGCGGCAACCTCTCCGACGGACATCACAGTCGGAAAGGGTTTTCGCCCGAGGGAGACGAAACGTACCTTGTACCGCTGATCAGCTTTTCTTCTTGTATGCGAAAGAGGTTTCGCGGTGGGGCGTCCCGAACTACCGGTCGACCCGGCGGCCGGTCCGGTGCAGCGGCTCGCCCATGATCTTCGGGAGCTGCGCCGTTCGGCGGGTGGCGTGTCGTACCGGACCATGGCGAAGAAAGCCGGCTTCTCGGTGACGACCCTGGCGAAGGCCGCGAGCGGCGAGCGGCTGCCGTCGTTGGCCGTGCTCCAGGCGTACGTCCAGGCGTGCGGGGAGGACCCCGCTCCGTGGGAGGCACGGTGGGCGGAGGCCGAGGCGCTGGCCGGGGAGGAGAGGCAGGAGGATGCCGACGCCGCCCCGCCCTACCGTGGCCTCGCGCGTTTCGAGCCGGATGACCGTGAGCTGTTCTTCGGCCGGGACCGGCTGATCGACGAGCTGAGCGAGCTGGGGTCCGGGTCCCCGTTCGCCGTGGTGTTCGGGGCGTCCGGCAGCGGCAAGTCCTCCCTGCTGCGGGCCGGTCTGATCCCCCTGCTGCGGGAGAAGATCGCGGAGCAGGGGCGTACGGCGGTCCTTCGGATCCTCACTCCGGGAGCCCGGCCCGCCACCACCTACGGCCATCTGCTGACGCCCGAGGCCGACGAACCGGAGAGCTGGGTGGTGGTCGATCAGTTCGAGGAGGTCTTCACCCTCTGCCGCGAGCGCGCCGAGCGTGACCGCTTCCTCGACCTTCTGCTCGCCGCACGCGACCCGGGCAGCCGACTGCGCGTGCTCATCGCCGTACGCTCCGACTTCTATGCGCGGTGCGCCGAACACCCAGGACTGGCGGAGGCGCTGCACGGCAGCGGGCTCCTGGTCAGGCCGATGACCGCCGACGAACTGCGCGAGGCGGTGGTCGGTCCCGCGCAGGCGGCCGGGCTCATCGTGGAGCGGACGCTGACGGCACGGATTGTCGAGGACGTGCTCGACGAGCCCGGCGGACTGCCGATGCTGTCGCACGCCCTGCTGGAGACCTGGCGGCGGCGCAAGGGACGGATGCTGACCCTGGCCGCGTACGAAGCGGCCGGCGGGGTGCGCGGCGCGATCGCGGCCAGCGCCGAGGAGGCGTACGGGGAACTCTCACCGGCGCAGGCGCACGCTGCCCGGCACCTGCTCCTGCGGATGGTCGAGCCCGGCCAGGGCAACGCCGACACGCGCCGCCCGCTCAGCTGGGAGGAAATGGCCGGGTGGGAGGACCCCGAGGTGCGAGCCGTCGCCGGGCGGCTGACCCGGGCCCGGCTGCTGACCACCGACGACGACGGAGTGCAGCTCGCCCACGAGGCGCTCATCACCTGCTGGCCGCGGCTGCGGGAGTGGATCGACGCGGACCGGGAGCGGCTGCGCCACCACCGGCAGCTGACCGACGCCGCCCGCACGTGGCTGGAGCACGACCGCGACCCGGGCACGCTCTACCGGGGCACCCGCCTGGCGCGGGCCGAGGAACTGTTCGCGGGCGACGACCGCGGCTACGACGGTCTGACGTCCGAGGAGTCGGCCTTCCTGGTCGCCGCGGCGGAGCAGCGGGCGGCGGAGCAGCGGGCCGCCACCCGGGCCCGGCGCCGGAGCCGCACGCTCACGGCCTCGCTCTGCGCCGTGCTGGCGGTGGCCCTGGTCGTCGGCCTGACCGCGCTGCGACTGCGTCAGGACAGCGAGAAGCAGACCACCGACACCGCGGCCCGCCGGGTGGCCGCGGTCGCCGACTCGCTGCGTACGACCGACCCGCGCGCCGCGATGCTGCTCGGCGTCGCCGCATGGCGCATCTCTGAGCTGCCGGAGTCCCGCCGAGCCCTGCTGGGCGCGCTCGCCCAGCCCGAACTGGACACCTTCACCGACCCGGCGCCCGGCGACACCCCGACGCGGTTCCTCGACGTCTCCGGGCGCACTCTGCTCAGCACCACCGACAACACCGGCTGGCGGACGTGGGATGTAGGCACCCACCGCCGTATCGCCTCGGGGCCGCTACCTCACGGGGCGATACTCGGCGCGGGTCCGGGCGGCCGGGTGCTGGTCATCTCGGCCACCGCCAGGACCGAGCGGCTGTGGGACACCCGGACGAGGCGCTGGATCGGGGGTCCCCTGCCGCTCGGGGACATCGTGAGCTTCGGGGCAAGTGGCCGCAATTACCTGGTGACGAGCATGTTCGACGACCGGGCTGGGCTCTACTCCCTCACCGACGGCCATCTGGTCTTCCGGACCCCGTCGGCCGGCAGGGGGGAGCTCGCCGCCGCGGCGGCCGACGACGACCGGCTGCTGGCCGTCTGCCCGCGCGGCCGGTCCCCGCAGGTCTGGGACACCACCGCGCGCAGCGTCCGGTCCGGCGCCTGGACGAGCGCTCGCGGCGTCTGTGGTGACGACACCTTCCTCAGCCTCACCGGCGGCCGGCTCCTCGCTCTCACCGGGGGCCGGGTGCGGGTATGGGACACCACGTCGGGACGAGAGCTCGCCGACGTCGCCCACCCGGGTGCCTTTTCGGCCGTCGTGAGCGCGGACGGCTCGTTTCTGGCGACCGGCGGCAGCCAGGAGATCAGAGTGTGGCGTCTGGCCAAGCGCGGCGACCCCGTTTTCCGGCACTCCCTGGACAACGAGTCGCTCTCCGGTCTCGCCTGGGACCCCTCGCGGCCCCTGCTGCGGTATCTCGAAGGGGGCACGGTCCACACCCTCGACCTCACCACGACTCTGACGCGCGCGTGGCGCAAGAGTCCGCTCGCCGGGGTCCGGCTCAGCCCCGACGGCAGGACGCTCGCCACCGCCGAACGTAACGGTGACCGCTACATCTTCCAGCTGCGGAACACGCGCGACGGCCGTCTGCTGCGCACCCTGCCCACCCCGCCACTTCCCGGCCGACGCACCGGAACACCGACGGTCCTCGCGGACGACACCGAGCCCCTGCTGTCCTTCAGCCCCGACGGAGGCACGTTGGCGTACGGAGTCTTCGTCTCCGGCAGCGAGGACACGTCGCCTCGGCGTCTGACGGTGTGGGACGTGGCCGCCGGACACGTCAAGACCACGCTGGACCTGGTGATGGCGCCCGTGAAGCCCGCGGCGGCGTACCTGGAGCCTCGTGACAGGATCGCCCTGGGACCCGGCGGTCGTACGCTCCTCACCGCTCGGGTGGCTTCCGACGGCTTCGTCAACGAGACATGGGACACGATGCGGCAGCGGAGGACGGCGCTGCTCCCCGGCCCGGGCGGCGATCATCTCGCCGTCAGCCCGGACGGCAAGCTCCTCGTGACCGGCAACCGCGTCGTCCGAGCGGGCCGGTCCGACTCCCATGACCTCGTCCAGCGCGACGGCATCGGAGCCATCGCCTTCGCCCCCGACGGCTCCCGCCTGGCGGCCGGCGACGGGACCGGGCGGGTGGCCCTCTGGGACGGCGACCTCCGCCACCGCGCGGGCATCCTGAAGAACGTCTTTCCGGCGCCCGTCGATCCGTCCTCCGACTCAGCCGAGGCGATCACGGCTCTCGCCTTCAGCCCGGACGGCCGTACGCTCGCCGTGGGCGGCGACGCGGGCACCGTCCAACTCTGGGACATTGCCACCCAGCAACCTCTCGGTCCTCCGCTGCCCACCCCCGGTGGGAGCATCGACACCCTCGCCTTCAGCCCGGACAGCACCCTGCTGTACGCGGGCGGGAAGCACGTCCCGCTCCAGCGGTACGTGGTGGATCCGGACCGAGCGGTATCCCTTGTGTGCGCCCGTGCCGGGAACACGGAGCTGACCCGGGCACAGTGGCGCACCTACGTTCCGGACCGGCCCTACAGGCGGATCTGCCCCTGACCGTCTCCGTGGGTGGTACCGGCAGCAGGGGCCCCTCTTGCGCTTGCCGTAGGGGACCTCGACCCAGCCCTGGGACTTGCGCCAGTAGGGGGCGAACCGGGACTCGCCCGCCTCACCTTTCTTGACCTGTCCACTGAGCGTGGTGGTGGCGCCGATCCTGCCCACCTCCCGCTTCTCGGTCTGCGAGACGCCGGCGGACCGGCCAGGACTGGTGTTGGCGCCGGCCGTCCCCGTGGAGAGGGGGATCACCGCGAGGGACAGGGCCGATGCCAGCACGGCCGCTCGGCGGCGGACGGTCTTCCGGATCATGGACAGCTCTCCCGTCGGATTCCTCGACCCGCAGACCGGGTCGGGCTGCTGCCCCGGCCGAGGGGGGAGTCGGACCGAGGCAGCGACGGGCCGATCTTCAGGGGCCCGGGAGTTGTCCCTCCAGCCGTCCCACCAGGTCGGACAATCCCAGCCTCTGCCGCCGGCCGGTCCGCCGACGTCCACAGGGTTGTCCGACCTGGCAAAAGGGAGGTGCCAAACAACATTCCGGTTGCGAGCGTCGGTGCAGCAAGGCCGGCTGCCGGCACACCGAGTCATCCGAGGAACAGCGCATGTCCGCCACGGACGCGACGACGATCCCCGAATCGAGAGCGCCTCAACAGCCCGCGCCGGGGCCACCGCGACGCCGCAACCGCAAGATCACCGTCGGCTCGGTCAGGGCACTGGTGGAGGAGCGGGTCGGGCGGTCCGCTCCTCCCCCGGCCGGCCCGGCCGACCGGCGCGACCGTGGGCATCCCCACCGGCACAACGCGGCTGTGACGCCATGGCCTCCCGTCTTGCCGCAAGGCGCCGCCATCGCTCCGGGAAACGTGCGCGGGGCGACCGCGCGGGCGAGGGCTTCGGCGCCCGGCGCGAAGAGGCGGGCGGGGCGTCGAGCAGCCGCCGTACGTCGGTGGCGTCCTGCATCAGCGTTCGCCCGCCGGCTGTTGCTCGACGGTGTCGATACCGAGCCTCGCGGCGGGAGTGAGGTAGAGACGTGGAGCAACGACAGCGTTACGTCCGGACAACCAATGCGGAACTCGATCCTCCGGATTTGTCTGCGGCGGCAAAAGGGGCCTGCCAAACAACCTGCCGGCCGTGAGCGTCGGTCGTGACATCGCTGCACGTCGAACAACCGGAGCACACCATGCCCACCAGCGTCCTCATGGTGGTCGCCTTGTCCGTCCTTCTCGGATTCCTGGTGATCATGCTGGCGCCCAGGGACACCGACACATCCGCCTCGACGGCGGCGGACCAGGTGACGATCAACTCCGAGACCGTCGCCGGCAGGGAACACATCGACTTCCCACAGGTCCACTGGAACATCCAGCGCGGCTCGGGTGCCTATCTGACCATGCTCGACGAGCTGCGCAACCTCGCCGAGACCTCGGCCGACGGCCGCGTCATGCCCAACGTCGACACCGGGGCGGACTCCGTCATCACCGACGACACGGAGACCCGGAGTTTCGCCGACGTCGTGATCAGCAGCGGCAACCACATCCCCGCGGTGCATGCGATCGTGCGTCTCAGCGACTTCTGCGTCGTGCGGTTCTTCTCCAGCGACACCCCGCACAACGTCGCCCTGAACCTCGCCTCCGACGTCCCGGACAAGGAGGACGCCACCGACGACAACTGGTCCCTCGGCAAGCAGGGCTACGACGCCCTCGCCCGCGTCGCGAACCAGTCGCTGACCGAAGTCAACCTGAGCGAGTCCAGCCTCGAGAACAGCCTCAGGGACCTCGGCGTCCGCGGCACGGACCGCACGGCCCAGGCCCGCGGCATGCTGCGCTACATCATGGCCATCACCGAGGCCTCCCGGTTCCGCCCCATCGCCCACCGCATCGCGAACGGCATGGACAACGGATCCGACGTCTTCGTCACCGCACAGCAGGTCGGCCTGATGCGCAACTAGACCGCATCAGCCTTTCCCGAACTCCTCGGGCTGCCGGAGTACGAGCCGCTCCGGGGGCATCCCTTCGCCATCGGGCCCGACGGCGGTTGTATGCACCGGTCTGCATGTGATCTTGCTGTATGCACCGGTCTGCATGTGATCTTCAAGCGGCGGGACCGGCTCCGAGTACCGCCGAACTCGCCCGCACGATGATCTTGCCGGTGTTCCGGCCGCGCAGCATTCCCAGGAACGCGTCCACGATGTGCTCGAACCCGTCGACCACCGTCTCGTCCAGAGCGAGCCGGCCGCTCTGCAGATGCGGTACCGCGAACGCGTACAACTCCTCCTGCATGTCGCGGTAGTTGCTGACCAGGAAGCCCTCCATGCGGAGGCTCTTCTCCACGATGTCCGCGTGGTCGAAGCGCGGCGGCGGCGCGTCAGGGGTGTTGTACTGGCTGATCGTGCCGATGCGGACGATGCGCCCGAACTCGCGCAACGCCCCCACGGCCGCGGCCAGTTGCTCACCGCCGACGTTGTCGACGAACACGTCGATGCCGTCCGGTGCGACCTTGCCGAGAAGGCCGGCGGCGGGGCCGTCGTGGTAGTCGAAGACGGCGTCGTAGCCGACCTCCCGCGTGAGGTGGTCGGCCTTCGCCGCCGAGCCCGCGCTGCCCACGAGCCGTCCGGCGCCGAGGAGCCGCGCGAACCGCCCGGTGGCCGTGCCGACCCCGCCCGCCGCGGCCGACACGAACAGGTCCTCGCCCTCCCGGAGCCGGGCGATCCGGGTCAGGCCCACATACGCGGTCAGGCCGGTGCCACCGAGGATGCTCAGGTACGCGGTCGGGGGCACACCGTCGAAGCGGGGAAGCTGCCGGATCTCCTCGGGCGTGACGAGCGCGTGCGTGCGCCAGCCCTGCCGGTGGAACACGATCTCTCCCTCGGGCAGCCGGTGCGTGCGCGAGGCGATGACCCGCCCGATGGTGCGGCCCTCCAGGGGTGCGTGGAGCGCGAAGCCGCCGGGCACGTCGTCCATCATCTCGCGGTGATAGGGGTCGACGGACCAGTAGAGGTTCTCCACCAGCGCGCTGCCGTGGGTGGGGGCGGGAAGCGCGGACTCCACGAAAGCAAAATGTTCGGCGGTGGGGAAGCCGTGCGGGCGGCCCGTCTGGTGCACGGTGAGTGCGGTCTCGTTCATGAGCGGACCGTAGGGCGGGAATGCCCCTGCCGGGCAGCCGGTTGGGCTCATGCGACGCCCCGTTCCATGAGCAGTTCTCATACGTCGAGGTGAGCGCCCCGTGGCCCGCACGACCGACTCCGATCTCGCCCCGCACGAACTGCGCGTCCTGGTGGCGGTCGCGGACACCGACGGCTTCTCGGCCGCGGCCCGGTCACTCGGTCTGACGCAGTCCGCGGTCTCCCATTCGGTGCGCGGCAGCGAGCGCAAGATCGGTGCCGTGCTCTTCGACCGCGGCCGCGCGGGCGCCCGCCCCACTCCTGCCGGGGAGAAGGCCGTGGCACACGCACGCCGCATCCTGCGCCTGCTGGACGTCCTGACCGCCGAGGCGCGCGGTGCGGCCATGTCCGACGCGGCGGAGGGGCCGCTGCGGATCGCGGCCTTCCGCAGCGCGGCTCTCCATCTGCTTCCACCCGTCCTCGAGCGGTTGCGCGCCCGGCATCGCGGGATCGAGCCGCGGGTGCGGATCGTCCGGGAGGTGGGGCGCGGCACCGCGGGCGAAGTGGCCGACGGGAAGGCCGACATCGCCATCGCCACGCTGGGCGGCTCCGCGCCGCTGCCGCCGGGTCTGGTCGCCGGCGGCCTCTTCGAGGAGCCGTACACCCTGGTGCACGCGGCGGGACACGCCGCCCCGCGTTCGCTGCCGCTGGTCGACTGGGCGGAGAACTGCGGTTCGTACACCCGTGACTGGTGGGCGGCACAGGACTGGATCCCGAAGGCGACCGTCGAGGCCGAGGACGACGGAGCGGTGCTCTCCTTGGTGAGCGGAGGGCATGGAATGGCGATCATGCCCGCGCTCTCGCTGGTCGGAGCACCGGACTCGGTCGCGATCGCCGATCTCGGCCCCGAGCGCCCGACGCGCCGGGTCGGCTACGTCACCAGCTCCGAACTGGCCGGAGCGGCAGTCGTGCGCGCCTGCGTGAGGGAACTGCGGGCCACGGCCACTCACCTGCGACTGGCTCCGGTGAGCTTGCCAACCGCCCCGCCGACCTGAGGAAATCAAGCCCATGTCCTCCTCCCCCGCCCCCCTTGCCTCCTACGTCGAGTCCTGGCATCCCGAGCCGGTCACGGACGGGGACGCTCTGCCGGCCGGGCCGGCGGCGGCTCTGTCGGCGGTGCTGGACCTGCCCGGTACGGCCACCGAGGACGGTGATCCGCTGCCTCCACTGTGGCAGTGGCTGTACTTCCTGCACTGGCCGCCGCAGGAGTCCCTCGGCCCGGACGGGCATCTGCGTGACGCGCGCTTCCTGCCGCCCGTCCCGAGCCGTCGGCGGATGTTCGCCGGCGGGCGCTGCACGATCAGCGAGCCCCTGTGCCTCGGCGAACCGGCCCAGCGCGTCAGCAGTCTGGCCGCGGTCGCCCCGAGGCAGGGCCGCAGCGGGGAGCTGCTGTTCGTCACCGAACGCCAGGAGTTCCGGCAGCACGGCCGCACCTGTCTGGTCGAGGAGCAGGACATCGTCTACAGGTCGGGCGCGGGCTCCGCTCCCCGGCACCCGGCCGCCCTCGACGACTCGGCCGTACCGGAGCCGGAGGGCTCGTGGCACCTGCGCCTGCAGCCGGACGAAACCCTGCTCTTCCGCTTCAGTGCGCTCACAGCCAATGCTCACCGCATTCATTACGACACCCCGTACTGCCGTGACGTCGAGGGCTACCCCGGCCTCGTCGTGCACGGCCCGCTGCTGGCGCTGCTGATGCTGGAGCTGGTTCGCAGGAACGCCCCCAAGCGGCAGGTGCGGTCACTGTCCTACCGGCTGCACCGTCCGGCGTTCGTGGGCGAACACCTCCTCGCCGACGGCACGCCCTCCGACGGGCAGGCCCAACTGCACATCGCCACCCCTCGCGAGGCCCGGCACGCGAGCGCCGAGGTGATCTTCAGCTGAGCCGGAGGAGGACGGCCGTGTCGGAGCGGGGCAGGGAGACAGTGAGCTTGCCTTCCGCCGCGTTCCACTGTGCGGTCCTGTCGGACGCGGTGGGGTGGAGCACGGACGGGTGGAGCTGTGCGCCGCGCAGGTGGGGGACGGTGAGCTCGCGGCTCGTTTCGTCGGCGGGGCCCCTGCGCCACACTGTGACGAACGTGGACTGCGGGCCGCGCAGTCCCTGGGCGATCCAGGTGTCGTCCCAGCCCGGCAGGCCGAGCGGCCAGAAGGGGTGCGCCTCGGCGATCTCCGGCCGGATGTCCTTTTCCAAGGCTCTTCCAGGACGGTTCCGGGTGGTCGGGCGGTCCGAACGAGGGACATTGCGTGTGTCAGCGGGGTGCGCCGGGACACGGAGCGCCAAGGTGGCCGCCATGAAGAAGAAGATCATGCGCCTGTTCGCGCTGTCGACCGTCCTGACCTGCCTGCTCGGCGCCGCCGACGGCCAGCCGAAGGAGGGCGAGCAGTACCTCAAGCTCAAGCACCGGGTCACCGGCGTCGCCCCCCGGGAAGTGGCGGAGGTGTTCTACTACGACTGCCCGCACTCCTACGAGCTCGAGAAGCCGTTGGAGGAGTGGGCCGCACAGCAGCACCCCGCGGTGAAGCTGGTGCGGATCCCCGCAGTCTGGGCGGACCAGGCCGACATGGTCGCGTACGCCCGTCTGTTCTACACGCTGGACAAGCTCCACCTCGCGGAGAAGGAGGCGCTTCCCGTCTTCCAGGCCGTGCGGGACGAGGGCAAGGAGCTCACCTCCGAGCGGACTGTCGTGAGATGGGCGGCCACAGAGGGGCTCGACGTGGCGGCGGTACGAGCCGCCTACACGTCCAAGGAGGTCGACGCCTCCGTCGAGGCGGCACCCGCGCTCCGTGAGCACTACCAGGTGGCCGAAATGCCCACTGTGGTCGTGGGCGGGCGTTTCCGCACCACCCCCATGCTGGTCGGCAGTGCCGCCTCCACCGTCTCGGTGCTGGACCACCTCTATCACGCCCAACCGCACCACTGACCGACCGTCGAAGCGGCGGGGGCTCCTACAGCTCAGCGGTAGGTGAGCAGTCGGCGGCCGTCGCCGGTGAAGTGGGCGTGGTCGTTGAAGGTGAGGAGGCTGGTCCCGGAGCCGCCCACGACGAGGGTGGTGACGGAGGCGTTCACGACGACGCGGTTGAGGGCGACCACCGAGGCGGCCGGCAGCGACAGCAGGGTGCCGCACAGCGCGGCGAGGACGCCGCCCGAGGTGACCACGACCGCGTCGCGGCCCTGCCCGAGGGTCGTGGTCAACTCGGCCAGCGCCGCGCTCGCGCCGCCCGCGAACGCCGTCCAGCCGGTGGGGCCCGTCTCGGCGGTGTCCTCGATCCACCGCCCCAGGGCCTGGTCGAGGACCACCTGCACTGCCCGGGAGTCCGCCTGGCCGTCGGGCCCCGGGTGCCGGTGATAGCGGGACATCAGGGCGGTGTGGTCGTACTCGTTCCAGCGCGGATCCTCGGGGGAGGGCTTTTCGAAAC
Organism: Streptomyces sp. TLI_185; assembly: GCF_003814765.1. Taxonomy (NCBI): domain Bacteria; kingdom Bacillati; phylum Actinomycetota; class Actinomycetes; order Kitasatosporales; family Streptomycetaceae; genus Streptomyces; species Streptomyces sp. TLI_185. Next base: position 7,986,170 of record NZ_RKRB01000001.1, on the reverse strand, counting down.
CCGCTGCTTCGGCGAGGAGTTGGGCTGTGTCGCGCTGGCGGGTGAGCGTGCCGGAGACGACCTGCGGGTCGCGCAGGCCGCGGCGGGCGAGTTCCCTGCCGACGGCGGTGCCCTGTTCGCGGCCCAGGGCCGACAGCGCGTCGTAGTCCTGCGCACCGAAGGAGGCCTGGCCGTGGCGGACGAGGCAGATGAGCGGCATACGGTGTTCCTGCTTCCCGCATCTCGGCGGTCGTTACGGCGGATCGTCGGGCATTGACGTCGGTCAAGGTAGCCGACGGCCCTGTCGTGCAGTCATGGGCGGTCCCGGTCTGCGTGCGGCGAGCGCCCTCGCCCGTGTCGGCCGGTACGAGGGGCCCCGGCTCCGGGCCAAGCGGGTGTAAAGCGGAGGCGACTCCGATCTCTCCCCCAACGGCTGGCTGATCGACGCGAGCGTGCTGCAGACCGGCGGCAAGCTGTACCTGGTCGGCAGCGGCTTTGTGAACGGCAGCGCGCAGAGTCTGGTGATCGCGCCGATGAGCAACCCGTACACCCTCGCGAGCAGCACCTTCACCGTCATCTCCAGCCCGACGCTGGACTGGGAGAAGTCGGGTGTGCCGGTCAACGAGGGCCCCGAGCCGCTCTACCACAACGGCCGCACCTTCCTCACCTACTCGGCCGGCTACTGCCAGACCGCCGACTACAAGCTGGGCCGGCTGGAGCTGACGGGTTCCGACCCGCTCAGCCCGGCCTCCTGGACCAAGAAGTCGACGCCGGTCTTCCAGCGCAGTGACACGGGCGGCGTGTACGGCCCCGGACACAACGGCTTCTTCACCTCGCCGGACGGCACCGAGAACTGGATCGTCTACCACGCCAACTCCTCGTCGAGCGGCGGCTGCGGCAACGGACGCACCACCCGCGCACAGAAGTTCACGTGGAACGCCGACGGCACCCCGAACTTCGGCACCCCGGTCGTCCTCGGCACCTCCCTCCCCGGCCCGTCCGGCGAGACGGCGGCCACCCCGACCTCGTACGCCCTGGTCAACCGCAACAGCGGCAAGTGCCTGGACGTCGACGGCGGCAACACCGCCGACGGGGCCAACGTCCTCCAGTGGACCTGCAACGGCGGCACCAACCAGAAGTGGAAGGTCGAGGACCTCGGCGACGACACCAGCCGGCTGGTCAACGTGGCCACCGGCAAGGTGCTCGACACCGCCGACTGCTCGGCCGCCGACGGGGCCGACCTCCGGCAGTGGTCCTGGCTGAACAACAAGTGCCAGCGCTCCCGGCTCGTCTTCACGGCCACCGGTGACTACGTGCGGATCGTCAACGAGAGCAGCGGAAAGGTCGCCGACGTGGCCGACTGCTCCACCGCGAACGGCACCGACGTACGCCAGTGGACCTGGCTGAACAACGCCTGCCAGCAGTGGCGACTCGTCCCCACCACCTGAGACCCGATTTCTCAGCGCTTCTCCTCGTACAACGACCCGGACCGTTTCATCCGGCACTACGACTACCGCGCCCGCATCGAGGCGAACGTCAGCCCGCTCGCGGACTCGCAGTTCCGGGTCGTGGCGGGCCTGGCGGGCAGCGGCACCGTCTCGCTGGAGTCGGCCAACTACCCCGGCTACTACCTGCGGCACAAGAACTTCGAGGTGTGGCTGGAGAAGAACGACGGGACGACGGCGTTCGCCTCCGACGCGACGTTCCACCAGCGGGCCGGTCTCGCCGACTCCGCCGGGATCTCCTACGAGTCGTACAACTACGCCGGGCGCTACATCCGGCACTACAACTACCTGCTGTACGTGCGGACCCCGAGCACGGCCACGGACACGGGGGACGCCACCTTCTACGGCCAGTAGACGGACAGAGCTGCGCGTCACCAGGTGAGGTGCAGGCTCTCCGGTGACCGGTGGATCATCGTCGGCCGCATGGTGACCGGACGGTCGTCCGCCAGTCGCAGGCCCGGCAGCCTGCGGGTCAACTCCGCCAGGGTGAGGCGGAGTTGCTCGCGGGCCAGCTGGGAGCCGGGGCAGCCGTGCACGCCGAAGCCGAAGGCAAGGTGACGTCCCGGAGTTCGGGTGATGTCGAACTCGTCGGGGCGAGGGTGCCGGGAGGTGTCCCGGTTGGCCGCGCCGAAAGCCACGAACAGCGTTGCACCGGGCGGGAGTTCGGTACCGGCGAGGGTGACCGGACCGGTGGTGATACGGCGGAAGCCCTGCAAGGCGGTGTCATGGCGGGCGGCCTCCTCGACCGCCGCCGGGATCTGCTCGGGTTCGGCGCACAGCAGCTCCCACTGGCGGGGGTGCCGGAGCAGATGCAGAACGGCCGTTCCGATGAGGGCCGTCGTCGTCAGATGCCCGGCGATCAGCAGGTTCTGGAGATGGGCGACGAGTTCGTGCCGGTGTTCCAGGGTGAGCTCGCCCTCGCCGACGACCGATGTGACGAGCTCCGTGCACAGGTCCTCGCGGGGCACGGCGTGCCGCTCCCGGGCGTACCGGTCGAGAATGTGCTGCATCGCGACCACGTCCTCGGCCGCGGCGATCTGCTCGCCCTCCGCCAGCGGGCGGAACAGCAGTTCCTCGGCACGATGGCCGCCGTGTACGACGGCGGGCACGTCGGCGGGGTCGAGGCCGACGACACGACCGATGACGTCTCCGGGGAGCTTCCCGGCATACGCCGACATCAGCTCGACGTGCCCGTCCTTCACGAAGGCGTCGACCAGGGCTGCGGCCCGCTCGGCGGCGTACGGCAGCACGGCCGCGACACGCGCCGGTGAGAGCCCGCGGACGATCGGCGCCCGTAACTGCTGATGCCGGGCGCCGTCGGCGGTGACGACGACGGGCCGCCCGCCGAACCCGCCGCCGAGGACGGCGAGTGCGGCCGACCCGGGCAGCACGTCGGGGACAAGGGCGTTCGCCGACGAGAAGTCCTCGGGCCGGCGCAGGACTTCCCGTACATCGGCGTCCCGGGCGACCAGCCAGGCGTCGAGCTCGGCGACGTACGTCAGGCCCTCGGCACGTCGCGCCCGCTCGTAGTGCGGGTAGGGATCACGCTGCAACTCGTCGAGTCTGCCGTGCAGTTCGCGGTCCATGGGACACCCTCCCGGCCGACGGTGGTGCGGGGCGGGCTCATCGTGCCGTACGGGCGTGCGAGTGCGGTAGAGGGCTTCCGGGTGCGGTCAGAACACCACGGACCAGCCTTCGCGGGCGGCCTGGTCGGCAGTGTACGACACCCCGTGCACCTTGAGGCCGTCCGCGTTCTTCAGGGTGATCTCGCCGCCGTGGTTGCCGAGTTGGGCGCCGGCGATGAGGGGGACCAGCAGGCAGGCACCGGCGGCGAGCGGGCCGGACGGCACGGCGGAGCTCTGACCGATGCGGTCGACGATGCGCCAGCCGGTCAGATCGACCGGGGCGGGCGAGGCGTTGAGCAGGGTCACCGTCTCCGACTCGGGCGCCGGACCGGCCGGGTTGACCAGCGCCGCGACGATCCGGACGGGCTGGGTGCCCGGCTGCGGACGGTTGCCGTCGACGTCGTCGAGGGCGTGGCCGGTGACATCATCCGTGTGCCAGGACTGGCTCTGGAAGGCGAGGAAGATGCCGACCCAGCGTTCCTGCGCCGGGAAGTGCAGGAGCAGCCCGCCGTCCTGCCAGACTCCGTCGTCGCCCTGGAACTGCCGGCTGTTGCCCTGGTTCATGTGGATGTCGTGGACGCCGTTGCCGGGCAGGAAGCCGAACACCTTGTCCCTGACGGCCGGTTCGGGGCCGAAGCGTTCACCGAAGACGTACAGCCGGGCCTGCTGGTCGTCGACCGCGCGGCGTACGTAGTGGTCCAGGAGGTCGGCCAGGTCGTTGTCGGGGCCGGAGGCGTCCGGGGGCAGGGTGCGCATCTTCGCCGGGTCGAAGAGGTTGCCGCGCACAAAGTCGAGGTTCGGGCCGCCGGGGCCGGGCGGCAGGGTGTTCCAGCCGCTCGGCAGGCCGTCCAGGCGGGCGGTGACCGGGTGCCGGAGGTCCTCGTCAACCAGGTAGAGCAGTTCGGAGGGCCGTTCCTGGGAGAGGACGTTGACGGCGGCGCGGTAGTTCGTGCTGGCGTCGTCCTGGAGGTGGATCTGGTAGTGCGGTGTGTTGGTGGCACCCTCGCGCCGGGTGTCGACGGCGCGCGCGATCAGCACGCCGTAGGCCTTGAGTGGCATGACGTCCAACTTCCCCCGGGGGCAGGCGGATTGCCCGCCCATGTGAGGAATGGTAGGGGGATGGGACTTATGTGACCCCACCCTTGCGGCATTCCGCAGCCACCGTCCTGTCTACGCCTTCTGGCATTACGCCGCTGGGCCAAGTGCGTGACGCGCCGATGAACACCCCTCTGAGCAGCCTTGATTCCTTACGATTCGTCACGTGGTCAACTTCCTCCTCGAACGCACGGCACCGCTCCCTCTCGACGAGGCGTGGCGCCGCCTGACCGAGTGGCCCCGGCACGGCGAAGTGGTCCCGCTGACCCGTGTCACGGTGGCCACTCCCCCGCCGACCCGCGAGGGCACGATCGTCGTGGCCCGTTCGGGACTCGGGCCGCTCGCCTTCGACGACCGGATGGAGATCACGGTGTGGCAGCCGCCGACGGACGACGCACCTGGTCTGTGCCGGCTGGAGAAGCGGGGGCGGGTCGTGACGGGCTGGGCGGAGATCGAGGTGCGACCGGGGCCCGGGGGCCGCAGCCGGGTGGTCTGGCGGGAGGAGCTCGGGGTCCGGCTGCTGCCGGGGTTCCTCGATCCGCTCCTCCTACGGGCGGCCCGGTACGTCTTCGGGCGAGCGGCGAACCGCCTCCTCAGGATGCCGTGATGCCCGCCGGCCGGGACCACTGGGAGGACCACTTCGCGGCGGGCAACGGCTTCCTCCGCGCCGACGCCCGCGAGATACGTCTGCTCGGCCAGGCGTTACGACCGCGCCGCGGAGCCCGGGCCCTGGACGTCGGCTGCGGCCTGGGCACGTACGCCGCCGCACTGACCGGCCTCGGCTACCGCACCATGGCTGTCGACTGGGCCGAGGCGGCGGTGGCGGCGACGCGGGACCGGTACGCGGACCTGGAGCCTTCGCTGGAGGTCGCCCGGCTGGACTTCGAGGACGCGACGGCGCGCCTGCCGCGTGCGGCCTTCGACCTGGTGACCATGCGGCTCGTCTTCGCGTTCATGGCGGACAAGGAGGCGGCCGCCGAGCGCGTGCGCGGACTGTTGGCGCCCGGCGGGGCGTGGGTGGTCACGACCTCGCTTGCTCAGCGGCTGCCCGCGGAACGTCGGCGCATCGGGCTCACGGCGGCCGAGGCCGGCGGGCTTCTGTGCGGCTGGAGCCGGGGACTCTGGTACGACCTGGAGCCGGACGGGCTGCGTGTCTTCGTGCTGCGGGCACAGGACGACTGAGCCGACGGCCGGCGGGCAGTGCAGCGGCTCTCAGGCCACCGACCCGATCCGCCCCGCCGGTGCGGACGCCGTGTCGCGATGGATCGGCGTGTGTGCCCCGGTGAGTGAAACGCCGCTGCCGCCACGTCGGTTGGCGACGATCTCGGAGGCGATCGACAGGGCCGTCTCCTCCGGGGTACGGGCACCGAGGTCCAGTCCGATCGGGGACCGCAGCCGTGCCAGCTCCAGTTCGGTGACGCCGACCTCGCGGAGGCGTTCGTTGCGGTCGAGGTGGGTGCGGCGGGAGCCCATTGCGCCGACGTAGGCCACCGGGAGGCGCAGGGCCAGCTGCAGCAGCGGTATGTCGAACTTGGCGTCGTGGGTGAGGACGCACAGGACGGTGCGGGCGTCCACGGACGTCTGCTCGAGGTACTTGTGCGGCCACTCGACGACGATCTCGTCCGCCTCCGGGAAGCGGGTCCTCGTCGCGAAGACGGGGCGCGCGTCGCACACCGTCACGTGGTAGTTCAGGAACTTGCCGATCCGCACCAGAGCGGACGCGAAGTCGATCGCACCGAACACGATCATCCGGGGCGGGGGGACGGAGGACTCCACCAGGACCATGAGCGGGGCTCCGCAGCGTGAGCCCTGCTCACCGATCTCCAGGGTGCCGGTCCGCCCGGCGTCCAGGAAGGCCGCCGTCTCCCCGACCACCGTGCGGTCGAGTTCCGGATGTGCGCCGAAGCCGCCCTCGTACGAGCCGTCGGGGCGCACCACGAGCGCCCGGCCCCGGAGTTCGGCCGGTCCCGACACGATCCGCGCCACCGCCGCCGCCTCCCCACGGGCGGCGGCGGCCAGCGCGGACGCGACCACCGGGCGGACGGGATCACCGGCCCGTACCGGCGTGACGAGGATGTCGATGATGCCGCCGCAGGTCAGGCCGACTGCGAAGGCGTCCTCGTCGCTGTACCCGAAGCGCTCCAGGACGGTTTCGCCGTCCTCCAGCGCCTGCCTGCACAGGTCGTAGACGGCGCCCTCCACACAGCCGCCGGAGACCGAGCCGATCGCCGTGCCGTCGGCGTCCACCGCGAGGGCGGCCCCCGGCTGGCGGGGTGCGCTGCCGCCGACGGCCACCACGGTGGCCACGGCGAAGTCACGTCCCTGCTCGACCCACCGGTTCAGCTCCTCGGCGATGTCCAGCATCTCTCGGTCTCCTAACGGGGTTGGTGTGGAGGGCCATTCAAGGACGTCTAGTGAACGCCCATCCAGCTCTCGATCGGGTTGAGGGCGAAGTAGACCAGGAAGATGACCGTCAGGCCCCACATGAAGGCCCCGATCTCCCGCGCCTTGCCCTGGGCGATCTTGATGGCGACGTAGGAGATGACTCCGGCCGCGACGCCCGCCGTGATGGAGTACGTGAACGGCATGATCACGACGGTCAGGAAGACCGGGATGGCGGTGGCGCGGTCGGCCCAGTCCACATGGCGGGCGTTCATCATCATCATGGCGCCGATGACCACGAGGGCCGCGGCCGCGACCTCGCCGGGGACGATCGCCGTCAGCGGGGTGAAGAACAGACAGGCCGCGAAGAACAGGCCGGTGACGACGGAGGAGAGACCGGTACGGGCCCCCTCGCCGACGCCCGTGGCGGACTCGACGAACACGGTCTGGCCGGAGGCGCCCGCGACGCCGCCGATCGCGCCGCCCGCGCCGTCGATGAAGAGCGCCTTGGACAGGCCCGGCATACGGCCCTGCTCGTCGGCCAGCTTGGCCTCGGTGCCGACGCCGATGATGGTGGCCATGGCGTCGAAGAAACCGGCGAGCACCAGCGTGAACACGATCATGCCGACTGTCATCGCGCCGACGCTGCCCCAGCCGCCGAACTCGACCTTCCCGAAGATCGAGAAGTCCGGCATGGACACCGCGCTGCCATGCAGTTCGGGAGCGCCGCTGGCCCACTGCTTCGGGTCGATGACGCCAAGTGCGTTGAGCAGTACGGCGATCACGGTGCCGCCGACGATGCCGATCAGGATGGCGCCGGGGACGGCGCGCGCCTGGAGCATGAAGATGACGAGGAGGGTGGCCGCGAAGAGCAGCACCGGCCAGCCGGCGAGTTCACCGGTCGGGCCGAGGGTGACCGGGGTCGCCTTGCCCTGGTGCACGAAGCCCGCCTTGACCAGGCCGATCAGGGCGACGAACAGGCCGATGCCCATGGTGATCGCGTGCTTGAGCGCGAGCGGGATCGCATTCATGATCATCTCGCGCAGGCCGGTGACGACCAGCAGCATGATGACGACGCCGTACATCACGCACATGCCCATGGCCTGCGGCCAGGTCATCTGGGGTGCCACCTGCGAGGAGAGCACACCGGAGACGGAGAGGCCGGCGGCGAGGGCGAGCGGCACCTTGCCGAAGAAGCCCATCAGCAGCGTGGTGAAGGCCGCCGCGAACGCGGTCGCGGTGATGAGGGCCTTCTGGCCGAGCGTGTCCCCCGCCGCGTCCTTGCCGGACAGGATCAGGGGGTTGAGCAGGAGGATGTACGCCATCGCCATGAAGGTGGTGATGCCGCCGCGCACCTCGCGCGCGACCGTGGATCCTCGCTTGGATATGTGAAAGTACCGGTCGAGCCAGGACCTGCCGGCCGGGATACGGGTTCCTTCACCCGCATCGTCGGCGGTGGTCGACGGCTCAAGTGACTGCTGGGTCATGTGGGCCTACTCCCAAGGTTCACAGGGGCACCCGCGGTTGTTCTCTGGGTTTGCGGGATTTGGGAAGGTGCTTCGGCCGCACGACCCGGGGGACGGCCCGAGACGAACGAACTCTCTGGTACTGACGGTGGTGCTGTGGTGCCGTGGTGCTTCAAGTGCCGCGAGCGGTGCGGTGCTTGAGTACTCCGGGCGGCGCGGCGAAGTGTGACGTTCCCGGCGCCGCCCGGAGAGACGGTGCCTACGCCGTTCCGGTGAGGTGCTCCGGACGTACCGGCGTGCGGTTGAGCTCCAGCCCGGTCGCGTTCCGGATCGCCGCGAGGACGGCCGGAGTGGACGACAGGGTGGGGGCCTCGCCGATGCCCCGCAGCCCGTACGGGGCGTGGTCGTCGGCGAGTTCGAGCACGTCGACCGGGATGATCGGCGTGTCGAGGATGGTCGGCAGCAGGTAGTCCGTGAAGGAGGGGTTCCTGACCTTCGCGGTCTTGGGGTCGACGATGATCTCCTCCATCACCGCGATGCCCATGCCCTGGAGGGTGCCACCCTGGATCTGGCCGAGGACGGACAGCGGGTTGAGTGCCTTGCCGACGTCCTGGGCGCAGGCCAGCTCGATGACCTTGACCAGACCGAGCTCGGTGTCGACCTCGACGACGGCGCGGTGCGCGGCGAAGGAGTACTGGACGTGCCCGTTGCCCTGGCCGGTGCGCAGGTCGAAGGCCTCGGTCGGGCGGTGCCGCCACTCGGCCTCGATCTCGACGGTCTCGCCCTCCAGCACGTCGGCCAGGTCGGCGAGGACCTCGCCGCCGTCGGTGACGACCTTGCCGCCCTCCAGCAGGAGTTCCGCGGTGGCCCAGGCCGGGTGGTACGAGCCGAACTTGCGGCGCCCGATCTCCAGGACCTTCTCGCGCACCAGCTCGCAGGAGTTCTTGACGGCGCCACCGGTGACGTACGTCTGCCGCGACGCGGACGTCGAACCGGCGCTGCCCACCTGTGTGTCCGCCGGCTGGATCGTCACCTGCGAGACGCCCAGCTCGGTGCGGGCGATCTGGGCGTGGACGGTGACACCGCCCTGGCCGACCTCCGCCATGGCCGTGTGGACGGTGGCGACCGGCTCGCCGCCGACTACCTCCATGCGGACCTTGGCGGTGGAGTAGTCGTCGAAGCCCTCGGAGAAACCGACGTTCTTGATGCCGACCGCGTAGCCGACACCGCGCACGACGCCTTCGCCGTGGGTGGTGTTGGACAGACCGCCGGGCAGTTGTCGTACGTCGGAGCCCTCGCTGGACTCCCACTGGCGCTCCGGCGGCATGGGCATCGCCTTGACGCGGCGCAGCAGTTCGGCGACCGGGGCCGGCGAGTCGACCGGCTGTCCGGTCGGCATGATCGTGCCCTGCTCCATCGCGTTGAGCTGGCGGAACGCGACCCTGTCCATGCCCACCTTGTCGGCGAGCTTGTCCATCTGCGCCTCGTAGGCGAAGCACGCCTGGACCGCGCCGAAGCCGCGCATGGCGCCGCAGGGCGGGTTGTTGGTGTAGAGGGCGATGGCCTCGATGTCGACGTCGTCGATGACGTACGGGCCGACGGAGAGCGAGGAGGCGTTGCCGACGACGGCCGGGGAGGCGGAGGCGTAGGCGCCGCCGTCCAGGACGATCCGGCACTTCATGTGGGTGAGCTTGCCGTCCTTGGTCGCCCCGTGCTCGTAGTAGAGCTTGGCGGGGTGGCGATGGACGTGCCCGAAGAAGGACTCGAAGCGGTTGTAGACGATCTTGACCGGCTTGCCGGTGCGCAGCGCGAGCAGGCAGGCGTGGATCTGCATCGACAGGTCCTCGCGGCCGCCGAAGGCGCCGCCGACGCCGGCGAGCGTCATCCGGACCTTGTCCTCGGGCAGGCCCAGGACCGGGGCGATCTGGCGCAGGTCGGAGTGGAGCCACTGGGTGGCGATGTAGAGGTCGACACCGCCGTCCTCCGAGGGGACCGCGAGACCGGACTCGGGGCCGAGGAAGGCCTGGTCCTGCATGCCGAAGGTGTACTCGCCCCTGACGATGAAGTCGGCCTTCTTGGCGGCCTCTTCGGCGTTGCCGCGCACGATCGGCTGGCGGTGGACGATGTTCGGGTGCGGGACGTGGCCGATGTGGTGGTCGTCGCGGTTCTCGTGGATGAGGATCGCGTCCGGCGCGGTCGCGGAGGCCTCGTCGGTGATGACCGGGAGTTCGCGGTAGTCGACCTTGATCTTGGCGGCGGCGCGGCGCGCGGTCTCCGGGTGGTCGGCGGCGACGATGGCGACCGGCTCGCCGTGGTGCCGCACCCTGCCGTGCGCGAGGACCGGGGTGTCCTGGATCTCCAGGCCGTAGTTCTTCACCTCGGTCGGCAGGTCGTCGTACGTCATGACGGCGTAGACGCCCGGCGTCTTCAGCGCCTCGCTGGTGTCGATCGAGACGATCTCGGCGTGCGCGACGGTGGAACGCAGGATCTGGCCCCAGAGCATGTCCTCGTGCCACATGTCGGACGAGTACGCGAACTCGCCGGTGACCTTGAGGGTGCCGTCCGGGCGGAGTGTGGACTCACCGATGCCGCCCTTGGTCTTCGAACCCTGGGTGACTTTGGTGGGAGTGCCGAGTGGAGCACCGTTGCTGGGCATCGTCAGACCGCCTCTCCCTGCCGGGCGGCCGCCAGGCGGACCGCGTCCATGATCTTCTCGTAGCCCGTGCAGCGGCACAGGTTGCCCGACAGTGCCTCGCGGATGTCCGTGTCGGTCGGGTTCGGGTTGCGCTCGAGCATCTCGTCGGCGGCGACCAGCAGACCCGGGGTGCAGAAGCCGCACTGGACGGCACCGGCGTCGATGAACGCCTGCTGGATCGGGGAGAGTTCGGTGCCCTCTCCGGTCTGCGAGTCCTGGCCCTTGGCGGCCCACTGCTGGGCGTCCTGGAGAGACGTACCGCAGGCACCGGTGGCGCAACCGCCGTGCTCGGCGCGCTGCTTGGCGTAGTCCGCCAGACCCTCGACGGTCACGACCTCACGGCCCTCGACCTGACCGGCGGCGACCAGGCAGGCACACACGGGCTCGCCGTCCAGGCGGACCGTGCAGGAACCGCACTCGCCCTGCTCGCAGGCGTTCTTGGAGCCGGGAAGCCCGAGGCGCTCCCTCAGCACGTACAGCAGGGACTCGCCCTCCCAGACGTCGTCGGCTTCCTGCGGACGTCCGTTGACGGTGAAGTTGACGCGCATTACGCAGCTCCCTCGGTGGTGCGGCGGGCGCCGCGGTACGACTCCCAGGTCCAGGTCAGCGTGCGGCGCGCCATGACGCCCACCGCGTGGCGGCGGTAGCTCGCCGTGCCCCGGACGTCGTCGATCGGGTTGCAGGCGCCGGAGCACAGCTCCGCGAACTGCTTGGCGACCGACGGGGTGATGATCTTTCCGTTGTCCCAGAAGCCGCCCTCTTCGAGCGCCGCGTTCAGGAACTCCTCCGCGGCCTTCGCCCGGACGGGCGTCGGGGCGGCCGAGCCGATGCCGGTGCGGACCGTGCGCGACGACGGGTGCAGGGCGAGGCCGAAGGCACACACGGCGATCACCATCGCGTTGCGCGTGCCGACCTTCGAGTACTGCTGCGGGCCGTCGGCCTTCTTGATGTGCACGGTCTTGATGAGCTCGTCGGCGGCGAGCGCGTTGCGCTTCACGCCGGTGTAGAACTCGTCGATCGGGATCAGCCGGGAGCCGCGCACCGACTCGACCTCGACCTCGGCGCCCGCCGCGAGCAGCGCGGGGTGGGCGTCGCCGGCCGGGGAGGCGGTGCCGAGGTTGCCGCCGACGCCGCCGCGGTTGCGGATCTGCGGGGAGGCGACCGTGTGCGAGGCGAGGGCGAGCCCCGGCAGCTCGGCGCGGAGGCTCTCCATGATCTTCGAGTACGGGACGGAGGCACCCAGCCGCACGGTGTCGTCGCCGACCTCCCACTCGTAGAGGTCGCCGATGCGGTTCAGGTCGAGCAGGTACTCGGGCCGGCGGTGGTCGAAGTTGATCTCGACCATCACATCGGTGCCGCCCGCAATGGGCACAGCGGTGGGGTGCTCAGCCTTGGCGGCGAGCGCCTCCTCCCAGCTGGCGGGGCGAAGGAAGTCCATGACCGGCTCTCTTCTTCGTCTCGTGAGTCGTACGTATCAAGCCAGATCTGGTGCGGCGGGCCCGGCTTGTTCATGTGCTGTTTACGCGGATTGGAGCCAGTACACAGCGCCGTGCTCCACCCAGGTCAGTCACGGAAACCATGAAGGAGTTGGCTGGCCAGGCCGGGCATCTTGTAGATTCGTATGAACGGAGGTCATCAGTAACCTCTTCGTTTTCCTGTAGAAACGCAGGAAACAGCCTGGCAATCAAAGGATGCGCCGTGCGCACCGGTCGCCGGGCTCCTCCCACCGACCATCCTCACCACTCATCGTAGATTTCGAGACAAAGAACGGCGGCGACGAGAATGCGGCTGCGCGCACTGCTGGACACCGACGCGCTGGGCCTGCGGCTGCTCGGCGGCGAGGACGAGCTGGACCGCACCGTGCGCGGTGTGATGACCACCGACCTCAGGGATCCCAGCCGCTACCTCTCGGGCGGGGAGCTGGTCCTCACGGGCTTGGCCTGGCGCCGCGACGCCGACGACTCCGAGGCGTTCGTACGGATCCTGGCGCAGGCCGGGGTGGTCGCGCTGGCCGCCGGTGAGGCGGAGCTCGGGGACATCCCGGACGACCTGGTCGTGGCCTGCGCCCGGCACCGCCTGCCGCTGTTCGCGGTGCACGAGTCGGTGGCGTTCGCGACGATCACCGAGCACGTCGTGCGGCAGGTGTCCGGGGAGCGCGCCGGGGACCTCGCTGCCGTCGTCGACCGGCACCGGCGGATGATGACCTCCGGCCCGGCGGGCGGCGGCCCGGACGTGGTCCTCGACCTGCTCGGCTCCGACCTGGACCTGCGGGCCTGGGTGCTGTCCCCCACCGGACGGCTGATCGCCGGCCCGAAGGTCGCCGGCCCCGGGCTGCCCGCCGACACCTGCGCCGAGCTGGCCGCCGAGCACCTCGCCGCCGCCCGCACGGGCCGCCGCGGACCCCACCGGGTGACGCTCGGCCCGGCCACCTACAGCCTCTTCCCGATCCGCAGCTCGGGGCACCGCCCGGTGTCGGCCGGGGCAGGGCGCTCCCCGCAGGCCTTCCGGGACGTGCGCGAGACGGTCCTGTCGGACTGGCTGCTGGCCGTCGAGGCGGACGCCGGGGACTGGCCCGCGGAGCGCCTGGACCTGCTCCAGGGCGTCACCCAGCTGATCTCGGTCGAGCGGGACCGCCGGGACGCGGCGCGCACGGTGCGCAGGCGGCTGGCGCAGGAGGTCCTGGAGCTGGTGCAGACGGGTGCCGCGCCCGCCGAGATCGCCGCCCGGCTGCGGGTGGCCGCGCCGGTGCTGCTGCCCGGCCTGGGGGCCGCCCCGCACTGGCAGGTGGTCGTGGCCCGGGTCGAGTGGGACGGGGGCGAGATCGAGGCGGGGCCGGTCGCCCAGTCGCTCCTGGAGGAGATCCTCGTCGACCCGCTCGCCACAGGCCCCGAGCCCTCCGACCGCATCGCCGTGGCCCACACCGGCGACGAGGCGATCGCCCTCGTACCGCTGCCGGCCGTCTCCACCGAGCACGACGGCTCGGAGTCCGGCATCCTCGCGGATGCGCTGCTTGAGTCCGTACGGGACCCGCTGTCGGCGGGTCTGGACGGCGACGGGCAGGTCACGCTGGGCGTCAGCGCGGCCGTGCACTCGGCGGAGGGGCTGCGCGGGGCGCTGGAGGAGGCGCGGCACGCACGGCGGGTGGCGGCGGCGCGGCCCGGGCGGGTGTGCGCGGCGGGCCACCAGGAACTGGCCTCGCACGTCCTGCTGCTGCCGTTCGTCCCGGACGACGTGCGGCGGGCGTTCACCGCGCGGCTGCTGGACCCGCTGCGGGACTACGACCGCCGGCACCGCGCCGAGCTGATCCCCACCCTGGAGGCGTTCCTCGACTGCGACGGCTCCTGGACGCGCTGCGCGACCCGGCTGCACCTGCACGTCAACACGCTGCGCTACCGGGTCGGGCGGATCGAGCAGTTGACGAGCCGTGACCTGTCCCGGCTGGAGGACAAGCTGGATTTCTTCCTGGCGTTGCGCATGAGCTGAGGTCACCCGGGCATGCCGCGGATGGGGGTCCCCCCGGCTCGAGCGCAGCCGAGAGTTGGGGGAGGCACCAAGTGCCGTCGCTGTCCCACGACTTTGTGAAATCCTTCACCCACCCCCTTGGCCGGGCGCTGCGATTCGTGCTGAGATGCCGCCACCACTCATAGCTCGATGGCGTGCTCGGGGAGGGCAACGTGGCGCATACCGCCATGTCTGGTAACGGAACGACCGCAGGTGACGATCCCCTCCAGACCGCGGTATGGCGGCTGCGCTCACGCGCCTGCTGGGCCGACGCGGCAGCCCTGCTCCAGACCCGCACCGCGGACGCCGCGCTGCAGCGGGCCGCGCTGCTGGTCGAGCGGTGTCTGTACACCGAGCAGGGCTGGGAGGAGGCCGAGGACGCGCTGCGTACGGCCGAGGCGCTGGCCCACACCGATGACGAGCGGGGCGCGGCCGCTTGTGAACGCGGGTACTTGGCGTACGCCGCGACGCTGCTGGGGGTGCGGGACCGGGCCGACGAGGCGCGCGCCGCGCTCGGGCGGACGGCGGCGCTGATCCCTCCGGGGGCGGCTGGACGGGCGTTGCTGGACTTCCGGCGCGGGCTGGTGGCGCAGAACCTCGCCGACGCGCCCCAGGCGGCACGTGCCGCGTTCCGCCGCGCCCATGCGGGTGCGACCGCGCACGGCGATCTGCTGCTGCTCTCGTTCACCTGGCGGCATCTGGCGGGACTCTCGCTGCGGGAGGGGGAGTTGGCGGAGGCGCGGCACGGGTTCGCCGAGTCTCTGCGGATCCGTGAGGAGCTGGGGTATCTCGTCGGTACGGCGCCGGCGCTGGTGTCCCTCGCGGATGCGGAGGCGGAGCCTGAGGCTTCGCGTCTGCGGGAGGAGGCCCGGCGGCTGTTCCAGTTGCTCGGGGGTGTGCCTACGTGGTTGGCGCGGCAGTTGGCGCCGCCTGCGGCCGGGGCGGCGACGGCCTAGCCGACGGCGCCCGCGGCGGAGCCGCCAGGGGGCTCCGCCCCCTGGACCCCGCTATCGGCCTGAACGGCCTCGTCCTCGAACGCCGGACGGGCTGAGAGATGCGGCCGGCGCTGAGAGAAAGCCACCCAGGCCATCCAGGCCGCTCAGACCGCTCAGACCGCCCTCAGGACGTACCCGCGAAGTGCCCGCCCACCAGTGACCGCACCACGTCCAGGTCCCGGGCGATCAGTGCGTCCAGCAAGGTCGTGTGTTCGGTTGCGTCTGTCAGGAGGTCGGTGCGGGCCCGGGAGGACGGGGCGCCGACCAGGGGCCACTGGGCCCGGCGGTGGAGGTCGTCGGCGATCTGGACCAGTTGTTGGTTGCCGGAGAGGGCGAACAGGGCGCGGTGGAAGGTGCGGTCGGACTCGGCGTAGGTCGCGCGGCAGCCGGAGGACGCGGCGCGGAGGGTCGCCTCGGCGAGGGGGCGCAGTGCGGTCCAGCGTTCGGCGGGCACCGTGCGAGCCAGGCGCAGCATCACGGGGATCTCGATCAGTGCGCGGACCTCGGCCAGCTCGGCCAGTTCGCGGGCCCCGCGCTCGACCACCCGAAAGCCCCGGTTGGGCACGACCTCGACGGCGCCTTCGAGGGCAAGTTGCTGCATGGCCTCCCGCACCGGCGTCGCGGAGACCCCGAACCGCTCCCCCAGCGCGGGCGCCGAGTACACCTCGCCGGGCGTCAGTTCGCCCGCGACCAGCGCGGTGCGGAGCGCATCGAGGATCTGCCCGCGCACGGACGCCCGCTGGACCAGGCGGGGCCGGGGCATCGGCGGCTCACTGTGCGTGTGCTCGCCACGGGTGGCCCCCGCGGCGACGCCCCGCTCCCGGTCCACGTCCTGGGCCCTGGGCTGCGGCGGAACCCGGGGCACCCCGCCGGGCCGGGCCTCCGGAACCCCCGTCCCCGCGGAGCCGTGGATGCTCTGCTGCACGGGTCCTCCTCCGGACGTGTCGGTACTTGGGGTCATTACGGCGGGTTGTTACTCGTCCGTCAAGCACCTTAGGCGCAGTTGTCATCAGTTCAAATCCCATTCAGCTTGAGTAAGGGTAGGCTTGCCTTCTTATTCGTCATGCATCCGACGTGGATCGGTGGTCCTCGCACACCTGCGCGCCACGCGGCGCTCAGCGGCCCCTACGACCGTCTGAACAGGGCCTTTCCCGGGCCGGCCGCCATGGAGGTGGGCGTCGACGAGGCGTCCCGATGGGTGGTGGATGGGCCTCCGCCGGCTCGCTCACGGAGGGTGGGGTCGGTCTCGACACATTTCTGGCGCGGGACGACGCACAGGTGCTGCGCGACTACGGAGTGCGCGCCCGGCCGGACGTCGTCGCGAGCTTCGGGCTGCATCGGCATGCGTGGCCCGCCTGTCTGCTGATCACCGTGCCGTGCTTCCTGCACCGCCGGGTGCCCCGTCTGCCCGTAGGCCACGTCTCGTACGACCGGACCGTCCCCGGCCTCCCGATCGGCCGCATGGCCATGCAGCCCGCAGGCTTCGCCTGCCTGCCGGGCGATCCGGCCGCGGCACTGCCCGGCGCACGCGTCGCCGACGGCGAGGAGGCACGGCGAGGGGGGGGAGGTGCGGGCCGCAGTGGCCGAGCGTGTGGGGCGATGAGGGCCCCCTCCGCTCGAGCGAAGCCGAGAGTGGAAAAGACCGACGAGGTCATGGAGGGGCTCTGGTACGTCGCCCAGCTGCTCGACGAGGGGCCGCGGGCCTGCGCGAACTGGAGGCGCTGCCGCCGGGGACCACCAAGCCGTACGCCGGGTCTGCGGCCTTCCGGGGACTGAACGGCCCGGACGGGGCGCCGCTGCCCACCCGGGACCGGGTGAGCTGCTGCATGTTCTGCACGGTCCGCACCGAGGACACCTATGCCGCCTGCCCGCGCGCCTGTGACGCGGACCGGGTCGGCAACCCGTCGGCCGCCGCCGCAAGTTGAGGCACCCTCAGGCGCACCGGCCCTGGACCGTCCCGTAAGATCGGCGGGAACAAGGCGCCCGCCCGGTTACAGGCAATTCACAACTTCCTCACTTGCCGCAGGAACTTTCCGTGGAACCATCCGTACGGGTAGTCTTATTCGAACTCAACTCCCGCCCCTCAAGCGGCAGTTCGAGCAGAACGTCGCCCTGGGCATCCCCTTGCACTTCCTTGGCGGCCTCTTGCCCCGAAACCCCCTGAGGGCCGGTGGGATTGGGCCACTATGGCGGGCGTTACGCCCTATCCCAATGCAAGGGACCCCAGATGAGACTGACCGACATATCGCTGGACTGGCTGCTTCCGGGCGCCGTACTGCTCCTGGGCATGCTGGCGGCGGTGGCGGTGCTCGCGCGCAGCAAGCGGTCCGGGGAGCACGCGAAGACGGACGATTCGTGGGAGCGCAGCGAGGAGCGCCGCCGGCGCAAGGAGGCCATATATGGCACCGCCTCCTATGTCCTGCTGTTCTGCTGTGCGGCAGTGGCTGCCGCCCTCTCCTTCCACGGTCTGGTCGGCTTCGGCCAGCAGAACCTCGGCCTGACCAACGGCTGGGAATACCTGGTGCCGTTCGGCCTGGACGGTGCGGCCATGTTCTGTTCCGTGCTCGCGGTGCGCGAGGCCAGCCACGGTGACGCGGCCCTCGGCTCCCGGATACTTGTGTGGACGTTCGCGGGCGCCGCGGCCTGGTTCAACTGGGTGCACGCGCCCAGGGGCATCGGTCACGACGGTGCGCCCCAGTTCTTCTCCGGCATGTCCCTGTCTGCGGCCGTCCTCTTCGACCGCGCACTCAAGCAGACCCGCCGGGCCGCGCTGCGCGAGCAGGGTCTGGTGCCGCGTCCGCTGCCGCAGATCCGTATCGTCCGCTGGCTGCGGGCCCCTCGCGAGACCTACAAGGCCTGGTCGCTGATGCTGCTGGAGAACGTGCGCAGCCTGGACGAGGCAGTCGAAGAGGTGCGCGAGGACCAGCGGCAGAAGGAGACGAACCGGCTGCGCCGCCGCGAGGCGGACCGCCTGGAACGCGCCCAGCTCAAGGCCATCAGCCGGGGCCACCGCGGGTTCATCGGCCGCGGCGGCGGGGGACGTCAGGTGGAGCCCCAGGCCCTGGAGCGAGCCTCCGCTTCGGTCTCCGCGGAGCCTGCCATATCGAGCGCGGAACCGCTGCCCGTGCGCTCACGCCCGTCCCTGCAGCCCGTCCGCAAGGCCGGTTCTGAACCGGTGACCGTCGACCTCACCGCGGAGGACGACACCATGGCCCTGCCGCGCCTCGACTCCCTGGAGCGCAAGCTCAAGGACCTCGAGCAGCAGTTCGGCTAGAACGGCCGTACATGGGAAGGGGGGCGCGGCCTGTGGGCCGCGCCCCCCTTCCCGTGCTACGCCGGTCCGGCGTCGAGTTCGAACCACACCACCTTTCCCACCCCGTGCGCCCGTACCCCCCACGCGTCCGCGAGGGACTGCACCAGGACCAGGCCTCTGCCGTGCGTGCCGTCGTCGGCGTTCGGTACGCGCAGTCTGGGCCTGCGGCCCACGAAGTCCCTCACCTCCACCCGCAGTCCGCGGGGTCCGACGGTGGCGGTCAGCACCGCGTCGTGGTCGGTGTGGATGAGTGCGTTGGTGACGAGTTCGCTGGTGAGCAGCTCCGCGATCTCCGAGCGGCCGGGCCTGCCCCACTGCCGTAGCAGCTCGCGCAGCGCCCGCCGTGCCTCGGGCACCGCCTTCAGGTCCGCCCGGCCCAGTCTCTGCCGCAGCTTCCGTATCTGGGACGGCTGCGCCTGGTCCGCGTCGCCGTCGGTCTTTTCCTCCGTCTTCGCCGAGAAGGCCCCGATCGCTATGGGACCGCCCCCTCGTGCCTGCCTCTTCATGACCCCCGCCCGCGTGCCGATGTCGGTCCCCTCCTTGTCGAACACGTTCACGGGATCCATGCCCCTCTGGGCACGCGGCACTCATGTCGAATCCTCGGGCGGCCTGGTGTTCGGCCACGGGTGCAGCTGTTCCGGCCGGGTAGAGGGACCCTTTGGAGAGAGGTGACAGTGCCGTCCGAGCGCCCAGGGAGCCGCCGTGCACGACGACCGAACGCTGGTGGAGGCGCGCCTGGAGCGCGCCATGGGACAGTTCGTGCGGCCCGCGCAGTACGCGCAGCGCGTGCCGCTGGTGCTGTCCGTGTGGCATGTGCCCGGCGAGCCGGTGCCGGTGGACCGGGCGCTGCAGGCCGACTACGAGACCTTCACAACCGGAACGGCCTGGGGAAAGCCCTGGTCGACGAGTTGGTTCCGGTTGACGGGGCGGGTCCCCGAGGAGTGGGCCGGGCGCCGGGTCGAGGCGGTGATCGACCCCGGGTTCACGGGCGACGGGCCCGGTTTCCAGGCCGAGGGACTGCTCTACGACGCCGCGGGCGTCCCCCTGAAGGGCATTCACCCGCGCAACCGTCACCTCCCCGTCGGTTCCCCCGCGAGCGGAGGCGAACCGGTGCATCTGCTTCTGGAGGCGGCCGCCAATCCGGCCGTGCTGCACGGCTTCGAACCTACGCACCTGGGGGACGTCCTGACCGCCGGGGATCGGCCCGTCTACCGATTCCGCTCTGCCGACCTCGCCGTACTCGACGAAGCCGTGTGGCAGTTGGTGCTGGACGTCGAGGTGCTTTCGGAACTGATGCACGAGCTGCCCATGGACCGGCCCCTGCGGCACGAGATCCTGCGCGCCCTCGAGGACATGCTCGACGCCCTCGACCTGCACGACGTCTCCGGTACGGCGGGCGCAGCCAGGGCCGCGCTGGCCGACGTACTGTCCCGACCGGCCTCGGCGAGCGCGCACCGGATCTCCGCGACCGGGCACGCGCACATCGACTCGGCCTGGCTGTGGCCACTGCGCGAGACGGTCCGCAAGGCCTCGCGCACCTTCGCCAACGTCACCGCGCTCGCCGCCGACTACCCCGAGCTGGTCTTCTCCTGCTCACAGGCCCAGCAGTACGCCTGGGTGAAGGAGCACCAGCCGCACATCTGGGAGCGCATCAAGAAGGCGGTGGCGGACGGCAACTGGGCGCCCGTCGGCTCGATGTGGGTCGAGTCCGACGCCAACATGCCCGGTGGTGAGGCGCTGGCCCGGCAGATCGTGCACGGAAAGCGGTTCTTCGCCGAGGAACTCGGGGTGGACACGGAGGAGATCTGGCTGCCGGACTCCTTCGGCTACACCGCCGCCTTCCCGCAGCTGGCGAAACTGGCCGGAATCCGATGGTTCCTCACGCAGAAACTCAGCTGGAACCAGTCGAACAAGATGCCCCACCACACCTTCTGGTGGGAGGGCATCGACGGCACCCGCGTCTTCACGCACTTCCCGCCCGTCGACACCTACAACTCGCAGTTTCACGGCCGCGAACTCGCCCGCGCGGAACGCAACTTCGCCGAGAAGGGACGGGCCACCCGGTCGCTGGTGCCGTTCGGGTGGGGCGACGGGGGCGGCGGCCCGACCCGCGAAATGCTCGAGAAGGCCCGGCGGCTGCGCTCTCTGGAGGGCTCACCGCGGGTCGAGATCGAGAAGCCGTCCACGTTCTTCGCAGCCGCCGAGCAGGAGTACGGGCCCGAGGCCCCGGTGTGGTCGGGCGAGCTCTATCTGGAGCTGCACAGGGCCACCTACACCACCCAGGCGAAGACCAAGCAGGGCAACCGGCGCTCTGAACACGCCCTGCGCGAGGCCGAGTTGTGGTGCGCCACCGCGGCCGTACGCAATCCGTCGTACACCTACCCGTACGACGCCCTGGACCGGCTGTGGAAGACGGTGCTGCTGCACCAGTTCCACGACATCCTGCCCGGGTCGTCGATCGCCTGGGTGCACCGGGAGGCACGGGACACGTACGCGCGGGTGCTGGCCGAGCTGGAGATGATCACGGCAGGGGCGGTGGCGGCGCTGGGAACGGGCGGACCGGCGGTGTTCAACGCCTCGCCGTACCGGCGGACGGAGGTCGTGGAGGAAGGGCTGGTGACGGTGCCGGGGCTGGGCAGCGCACCGGTGGCGGACGGCGCGGACCAGACCGTACGCGCCGAACGGGACGGCGGCACCCATGTGCTGGAGAACTCCCGACTGCGGGTGGTCGTGGACGCGAACGGCCTGCTCACCTCCGTACGCGACCTGGCCGCCGACCGCGAGGTGCTGTCCGGTCCCGGCAATCTCCTCCAGCTGCACCCCGACCATCCCAACGCCTGGGACGCCTGGGACATCGACCGGCACTACCGGCGCCGGCACACGGACCTGACGGACGCCGAGTCGGTGGAGCTCGTGGAGCATGGGCCGCTGACGGCGGCGGTGCGGGTGACGCGGACCTTCGGGAAGTCGCGGATCACCCAGGAGATCCGGCTCGCGGCCGGTGCCCGGCGCCTCGACATCGTCACGGACGTCGACTGGCAGGAGTCCGAGAAGGTGCTGAAGGCCGCCTTCCCGCTCGACGTGCACGCCGAACGCTCCACGGCGGAGATCCAGTTCGGGCACCTCCACCGGCCGACGCACACCAACACGTCCTGGGACGCGGCCCGCTTCGAGATCTGCGCGCACCGCTGGCTCAGGGTCGCGGAGGAGGGCTACGGCGTGGCGGTCCTCAACGACTCGACGTACGGCCACGACGTGACCCGTACCCCGCACGCGGTCGGCCTCGGCACGACCGTACGCCTGACGCTGCTGCGTGCCCCGCACAGCCCGGACCCCGAGACGGATCTGGGCCCGCACCGGTTCACGTACGCGCTGCTGCCGGGCGGGGACGTCGGGCACGCGGTCGCGGAGGGGCTCGCGCTGAACCTGCCAGTGCGGGTGGCGCAGGCGCCGGTCGTGGAGCCGCTGGTCCGCGTCGACCACCCCGCCGTGACCGTGGAGTCGGTGAAGCTCGCGGAGGACCGCAGCGGGGATGTGGTGGTACGGCTGTACGAGTCCCGGGGCGGGCGGGCGCGGGCCACGCTGGCGCCCGGGTTCCCGGTGGGCCGGGCCGAGTTGACGGACCTGCTGGAACGGCCGCAGCACGAAAGCGACTTGCGCTTCGAGCTACGGCCGTTCCAGATCCTCACGGTGCGGCTGCGACCGGCGTGACTACTTGGCTGCCGCGCCCTTCTCGCCGATGTGGAAGATCTTGCGGCTGTCGCGCGTCATGTCGACGACCAGCTTGGTGGTGGTGTTCCGGCTCCAGGTGAGGGTGACGACAGCCTCCGTGCGGTTCGCGGTGCTGCCGTTGTCGGTGACCTTCCAGGCGAGCGGGACGTTCTGGGCACGCAGGACACCGTCGGCGTGCTCCCTGTCCTCCCAGGCCGCCAGTTCCTTCTGGAAGGCAGGGGTGAGGTAGTGGGCGCGCAGCGCCTCGCCGAGGTTGCCGCTGTCCTCGTCGGTCACCGCGTCGATGTAGGCGCCGTAGAAGTCGGCGATACGGGTGATGTTGTCGGACGGCTTGCCGCTGACGCTGTGCGCGGCGCCGGCGCCGGCGGAGGCCTGGGCGGTGGCGCCGAGGCCGAGGGCGACGGCGAGGACGCCGGCGGTCAGGGCGGTGCGGGTCTTGCTGTTCATGTGGGTTCCCCGTTTTCCGAAGTGTGTGGTGGTGGCTGTGCGGGTCGGTGGGCCGCCCTCCCGACCCCCGTGGCGAGAGGGCGGCCCGGGTCGTGCAGTCAGTGGAGCTTGTTCACGGCCGTGGTGGCCGTCTTCTTGAAGGCCTTCACCGGCGCGTCCTGGAAGCCGCCCATCTGCCCCCAGTCGACGACCGTCACGGTGCTGCCGTCCCGTCCGACCGCGAGGAGGCGGATGTCGCTCGCGCCCCAGGAGGTCTCGGTGTGCAGGCCGTAGACATGGGCGCCCTCCTCAACGGGAAGCGTGCCGTAGTCCTTGAACGTGACCTGAAGGTCCGGGTCGGCCTTCTCGGTCCGTGCCGCGCAGGACTTGATGTCCTGGTTCAGCCGCGAGAACCGGTCCTTCGCCACGTCGGCGCTCGACGACTCGACGCTGACCTGACGGGCGCTCGTGTCGAGGTCGGTCCGGAAGTCCCGGTACCAGGAGTCCCGGTCGTCGTCGAGCACCATGCCGAGGCAGCGGTCCACTTCCACCGCCTCCGGCAGGCCGGCGGTGACCTTGCCGGCCGTCCAGGACGAGGAGGGGTGCGGCGGGAGGTCCTTGGCCGCGAGGAAGCCGGGTGCCTTCGTGGCGGCGTTCGCCGGTGCGGCGAGCGCGGTGCCGAGGGCGAGGCCTGCGGCGGTCAGTGCGATGAGCGCGCCTGCTCTGGTGCGCTTGGGCATGGATGTCCCCCGTGAATGAGTGCATGGGTGTCGGATGTCGCCCGACGACGAATGGTCGGTCCGCCCCTGGTCGGTGCGACACCAAGAGCATCGGTGGTCGCAATGGGCGGACGCAACGGCCGGCGCCCCATCCGCGACGGTGGAACCATCCCAGCCCTTCTGACGTGCAGATACATTGAGTGCCTGGGATACGGGATGCGTTGGACGACGGGGGAACAATGGAGACTCGGGATGACGTCGAGGCGTTCGCGGCGCTGTTACGGCAGCTGAAGGACCGCACGGACCGGAGCTACGGCTCCCTGGCCCGGCGCGTCAACATGAACACCTCCACGCTCCACCGTTACTGCGCGGGCGAAGCCGTACCGCAGGACTTCGCACCGCTGGAACGACTCGCGGCGTTCTGCCGGGCGACGCCGGAGGAACGCCTCGAACTGCACCGGCTGTGGCTGCTCGCGGTGGCGGCGCGGCAGCGGGGGCGTACGGGGACTGCGGCGGACGAGGAGCCGGTGGCCCAGGCGCCCGCCTCCGAAGAGGCAGTTGCCCAGGCGCCCGCTGCCGAGGACGACACCGTGCCGGAGACCGTCGAGAACCCCGAGCCCGCCGCCGCCCCGGCTCCCCGCCCCTGGTACCGCCGCCGACGGATCCTCGCGTCGACCGCCGTCGCCTGCGCGCTGCTCGCCACTCTGAGCAGCCTGTCCGCCCTGTCGGCCGACCGCGGCTCCTCGGACACGGCCGCGTCCCCTTCCGGACGGCCCGGCACGACGGCCCCGGCGGCACCGCACCGCTCGTCGAAGCCGTCCGCGAGCTCCTCCCCCTCCCCCGGCCGGACGTCGCCCTCACCGCACTCCCAGGACAAGGGCAAGGGCCCGGGCTCGACCGCCCCGACCAAGGGCACCGGCACCGGCACCGGACAGACCACTGTCGGCGTGCCCCTGACCTGGAGCGCCAACTCCCAGATCTGGGAGGGCGGCTGCGGCCACAACTACGTCATCGACAAGCCGCCCACGCAGGTCCCCCCGCCACCGTTGCCG
This sequence comes from Streptomyces sp. TLI_185, assembly GCF_003814765.1. Taxonomy (NCBI): domain Bacteria; kingdom Bacillati; phylum Actinomycetota; class Actinomycetes; order Kitasatosporales; family Streptomycetaceae; genus Streptomyces; species Streptomyces sp. TLI_185. The sequence continues at coordinate 7,961,685 of NZ_RKRB01000001.1, read as the reverse complement.
CAGGACGCCGGCCCCTGGGCGGCGACGCAGGGCGCGGTGCACGGGCGGCAGACGATGGTGCAGATCTCCGTGCAAGGACGGTCGTCCACGGCCGTGGTCCTGGAGGCGCTCCGGGTCCGGATCGCCGGCCGCACCACGCCGGCCCCCGGAAACGCCTACTCCACGGAACAGGGCTGCGGCGGCGGACTCACTCCCCGCTACTTCGATGTGAACCTCGACATCGACCGCCCCATCGCCCACTCGGTCGCCGGCAACGACAATGACAACGGCGGGACCGTCCCCGCCGTGCAGTTCCCCTACCGTGTCTCCGCCCAGGACCCGGAGGTCCTGCTCGTCACCGCCACGACGGAGACGTACGACTGCAACTGGTACCTGGAACTCGACTGGTCCTCGCAGGGACGCACCGGCACGATACGCATCGACGACCACGGCCGCCCGTTCCGCACCAGCAGCATCAAGGGCCTGCCTCACTACGGGTACGGCACGAACGGCCACGGAGTACGTCAGTGGGTCCCGTACGGAAGCTAGGGCCGCGGCACGTTCCGCAGGTTGGAGCGGGCCATCTGCAGCATCCGGCCGACCCCGCCGTCCAGCACGATCTTCGAGGCGGACAGGGCGAACCCGGTCACCATCTCGGCGCTGATCTTCGGCGGGATGGACAGGGCGTTGGGGTCGGTGACGATGTCGACGAGGGCCGGACCCTTGTGCTTGAAGGCCTCCTTGAGGGCGCCGGCGAGGTCCTTGGGCTTCTCGACGCGGACGCCGTGGGCGCCGCAGGCACGGGCGACGGCCGCGAAGTCGGGGTTCTTGTTCGCGGTGCCGTACGAGGGAAGCCCCGCGACCAGCATCTCCAACTCGACCATTCCCAGCGAGGAGTTGTTGAAGAGGACGACCTTCACCGGGAGGTCGTGCTGCACCAGGGTCAGGAAGTCGCCCATCAGCATGGAGAACCCGCCGTCGCCCGACATCGACACGACCTGCCTCTTCCGGTCGGTGAACTGGGCCCCGATCGCCATCGGCAGCGCGTTCGCCATCGAGCCGTGGGAGAAGGAACCGATGACGCGGCGGCGGCCGTTGGGTGAGATGTAGCGGGCGGCCCAGACGTTGCACATGCCGGTGTCGACCGTGAAGACCGTGTCGTCGTCGGCGAGTTCGTCGAGTACGGACGCCACGTACTCGGGGTGGATGGGCACGTGCTTCTCCACCTTGCGCGTATAGGCCTTCACCACTCCCTCCAGCGCGTCCGCGTGCTTCTTGAGCATCCGGTCGAGGAAGCGCCGGTTCTCCTTCGCCGTGACCCGCGGGATCAGACAGCGCAGCGTCTCCCGTACGTCGCCCCACACGGCCAGGTCGAGCTTGGAGCGGCGGCCCAAGTGCTCGGGCCTGACGTCGATCTGAGCGATCTTGACGTCGTCGGGGAGGAACGCGTTGTACGGGAAGTCGGTGCCGAGCAGGATCAGCAGGTCGCACTCGTGGGTGGCCTCGTAGGCGGCGCCGTAGCCGAGCAGCCCGCTCATTCCGACGTCGTACGGGTTGTCGTACTGGATCCACTCCTTGCCCCGCAGCGCATGTCCGACCGGTGACTTGATCTTCCCGGCGAACTCCATGACCTCGGCGTGCGCGCCCGCCGTGCCGCTGCCGCAGAACAGCGTGACCCTCTCCGCCTGGTCGATCATCTCGACGAGACGGTCGATCTCTGCGTCGCCGGGGCGGACGGTGGGCCGCGAGGTGACGAGGGCGGTCTCCGCGGCCCGTTCGGGGGCGGGCTGGTCGGCGATGTCGCCGGGCAGGGACACGACACTGACGCCGCTGCGGCCGACGGCGTTCTGGATGGCCGTCTGCAGCAGCCGCGGCATCTGCTTGGGGCTGGAGATGAGTTCGCTGTAGTGGCTGCACTCGCGGAACAGCTGATCGGGGTGGGTCTCCTGGAAGTACCCCAGACCGATCTCGCTGGAGGGGATGTGCGAGGCGAGGGCGAGGACCGGGGCCATCGAACGGTGGGCGTCGTACAGGCCGTTGATGAGGTGGAGGTTGCCGGGGCCGCAGGAACCGGCGCACGCGGTCAGCTTCCCGGTGATCTGCGCCTCCGCGCCGGCCGCGAAGGCGGCGGTCTCCTCGTGCCGGACGTGCACCCAGTCGATGGCGGCGTTGCGGCGCACCGCGTCCACGACCGGATTGAGGCTGTCGCCCACGACGCCGTAGAGACGCTTCACTCCGGCGCGGACGAGGATGTCGACGAACTGTTCGGCGACGTTCTGCTTGGCCATGGCGCACTCATGCCCTTCGGTCTCCGCGGATCCCTCTGGGTCCATGAATTCATACGCCGGGCGGTCACGCCTCCCAAACGGCGGCAGCCGTACGGTCGTCCGCGTACCCCTTGACCCTGACCTGGGTGTCGGCGAGGAACGCGGCGAGGCCGGGCGGGGTGGGCCCGGACCACCGGGTCGTCAGATACCGGCACAGATCGGGTTCGCCGCGCAACGGCTCCGCGAGACCGTCCGAGCACATCAGGAGCGTGTCCCCCGGGTGGGCGACGGAGGCACGGAACCGGAAGGGTTCGCGAGGCGGCTCGGGAGCGGGCTCGTACGGGCTCGGCGGGGTCGGAATCCCGAGGTCCATGGTGAGCCGGTCGCCCTCGGGCGTCTCGGCGGGCAGCGAGCCGAAGCCGACGACGGGTTCGCCGGTGACATCGCTGACCCTCGGCTCGATGTCCTGCCAGTCGCCGTCCCGGAGGCGGAACAGGCCGCCTCCGCCCACGCCGAAGAAGACGCGCGTACGGCAATCGGGGTCCGCGGGCAGGAGCAGGCAGCGCAGGGTGGCCGCGTACTCCTCGGGCTCGATGCCCTGCTCGGCGGCGCTGGCGCGGAGTTTGCCGAGGCTGCGGTCGGTGAGGCGGTGCAGGCCCGATTTGAGGTCGCCGCGCCGGGCCGCCCTTATGTCCTCCGCGAGCCGGGCGTGACTGCGGCCGACGGCCCGGCCGATCCAGTGGCAGGCCTCGGCGGCCGCCCGGTGCGCCCCGGGTGTGGCGCGGGCGCCCGTGGCCATCGCCACCAGGACCAGTGCGTGTTCTCCGGTGCCGAAGCGGGCGGTGAGGAGCGAGTCCCGGCGCGGCTCGCCCCGGTAGCGGGCGGAGTCCCCGCGGACGGAGACGGCACGGAGGGTGCAGGCGCCGTAGCGGGCGCCGTCCAGCACGGTGTCCGCGACCAGGTCGTCGAGGTCGTCGGGGTCGGCGGGCGGGAGCGCGGTGGGTTCGGCGTCGTAGGTGGGCGGGCCGGAGCCGACGTAGTCGACGGCGGCCGGGGGGAGGGTGGGCAGGTCGAGGTGGGTGGCGGTACGGGCGGGTGCGGCGTCCGCCGCGGGGGCCGGCGTCGGTGAGGAGGCGGCCTGCTGCGGGACGGGCTTCCCGGCGGCGGCACGATGACGCGCGGTGTGCGGGAGCGTACCGTCAGCGACCTGCGGCGAAGGGGTGTCTGCGGCATGGGGCGCGCGGTGCTCCGCGGCCGGCGAGCCGTCCCGGGCGGGGTCCACGTCCGCCCCGCCGCCGGGGCTGGTCGCCTCGGGGGGCATGCGCGATGCGGGCACCGTCGTGACGGGCGTTTCCGTGGAGATACGACCGCCGGGCGGGTCCGGGGGGTCCCGCTCCACCCGCGGCTGGGCGAACCCCTCGTCCGCGGCCTCCGCCCCGGCCTCGGCACCCACGGCCCCGGCGACCGAGGCGAACCGGTCGTCCACGGTGTCGGGTGCGGGTGCGGGGCCCGTGTCCTCGGTGGAGTCGTCGTACAGCTGCCCCCACCAGTCGTCCTCATGACCGGTGGGACTTCCCCCCTGCTGGCTCATGCCCCTAATTGTCCACCGCATGGGCGGTATGAAAACGGGGCATCAGGAAAATCCGGCACAGCACCCCAGGTCGCGCGCGCATCGGGGAGTGAGTCATCGAACGGGTGCCCAGGGCCCGGAAGGCTGACCTGCGTCTCCTCCTTCCCTCCGGCACTCTGGTGAGATGGGAGTGTGGGACCTCCTGCTGGTCGGACTGGTCCTCCTGCTCGGCCTGTGCGGAGTGCTGGTGCCCGGGGTGCCGGGATCGTGGCTCGTGTGGTCCGCGGTCCTGTGGTGGGCGCTGAAGGCCACACAGCCGGTGTCCTGGTGGATCCTGGTGGGCACGACCCTCGCGATGTTCCTCTCCCAGGTCGTGCGCTGGGCCCTGCCGCCCAGACGGCTGCGCGAGAGCGGTGCCACCCCCCGGATGGGGGTGTACGCAGGGGCGGGCGCATTCCTGGGCTTCGTCCTCGTACCCGTGCTCGGCGCGATCCCCGGCTTCATGGGCGGCATCTACCTCTGCGAACGCCTCCGCCTCGGCCGGCACGGCGAGGCGATGGCGGCGCTGCGCACCGCGATGCGCTCGGGCGGCTCCAGCGTGCTGGCGGAGCTGTTCACGTGCCTGCTGATCACGGGTGCATGGCTCGGCGCGGTGATCTGGGGCTGACCTAGGGCCGCAGGACTACGCCGAGGATCCGATGTGTGGAACGGGGTGGGCGTGTTTCGCTGCTCCCATGACCGAATTCAGCGAGGCGGAACGCGCGTACCTGAAGTCGCAGCGCCTGGGGCGGCTGGCCACCGTCGACCCGCACGGGCAGCCGCAGGCCAACCCGGTCGGCTTCTTCCCCCAGGACGACGGCACCATCCTGATCGGCGGCTACGCCATGGGCCGCACCAAGAAGTGGCGCAACCTCCAGCAGAACCCGAAGGTCGCCCTGGTCGTCGACGACATCGTGAGCCTGCGCCCGTGGAAGGTACGAGGCGTCGACATCCGAGGCGAGGCCGAACTCCTCACCGGCCCCCACGAGTTGGGCCCGCACTTCAGCGAGGAACTGATCCGCATCCACCCGCGACGGATCCACAGCTGGGGCCTGGAGGACCAGAGGACTTGAGCTTGAGGACTAGAGGGCTTGAGCTGGAGGGGCCGACGGGGGCCGGAGGACACCTTCCAGCGTCAGCAGCTGCACCTTCCGTTCGAGGCCGCCCGCGTACCCGGTCAGCGAACCGTCCGCTCCGATCACGCGATGGCACGGCCGGACGATCAGCAGCGGGTTGGCGCCGATCGCGCCGCCCACGGCCCGTACGGCGGCCCGTGAGGCGCCGATCCGCGTGGCGATCTCCCCGTAGGTGGTGGTCGCCCCGTAGGGAACGCTGTCGAGAGCGGCCCACACCCGCTCCCTGAACTCGCTCCCGGCCGTGCTGAACTCCAGCCGGAATTCCTTCAGTTCACCGGCGAAGTAGGCCGCCAACTGCTCTTCGGCCGCACGAAAGGGTGCGGGCTCGTGCCGCCAACCAGCCTGTAGCACAAGCCCGTTCTTCTGTCCGGGCACGGACACCGAGGTCAGAGCACCGGCCGGGTCGGCGGTGAGGAGAAGGGGCCCGACAGGACTGTCGAAGCGGCTCCAGAGAACACTCATCGTTGTCAGTCCAACTCTCCTGCTACGCGCAGGTGTTGCAGGGCGTACGAGCGCCAGGGGCGCCAGCTGTCGGAAACGTCCGGCCCGGGCGGGGCGACGTCGGGATCGCCGAGCGCCCGGGTGCGGATCACCGCGACCGTACCGGCGTCCATGCCGGGCACGGCGAGCAGCGCGGCCTCGGCCTCGTCGCGGTCGGCGCCCGGATCCAGGCGTACGGCGCCGTCGGCGAGGGCGGCGGTGAGCGCGCCCAGGGTGCCGTCCGGTTCGGCCTCCGCGAGGACGCCGGGCTCGGGAAACAGTCGGGTGAGGCTGCCGCACGGTGCGTCGAGCGCCTTCCCGTACCGCCGTACGAGCCGCTCGGCCTCCGCCCGCCCCACCAGCACGCGCACGGCCAGTTCCTCGGGATCGGCGGCCCCCGGCGACCGCAGCCCCGGTCGGGCGGCGACCAGCGGCGCGAGCCGCTCGTCCTCGCCGAGCCGCTCGTCCACGGCGTACGGATCGGCGTCGAGATCGAAAAGCCGCCGCAGCCGCCCCACGGCGGTGGTCAGATCACGGGGGTCGGTGAGCTGCAGCCGGGCGTCCAGCCAGCCACCGGGATGGGCACCGGACGCGGATCTGGCCGCCCCCGGCCGCTCGTCGACGGCGACGATGCCGGTACCGTGCGGAAGCCGCAGGGTCCGCCGGTACGTCCGCCGCCCGCGCTCCCCGCTGACCTCCTCGACACCGTCCACGGCCTCGTCCGCGAGCTGATCGAAGACGGCACCGGCCTGGTACGGCCCTCGGTGGGCGAGCCGCAGCGGAATCCCCGCGGTCGGGGTGGCGGCCCGCCGACCGGCCCTCGGAGCGGCCGCCCGCAGCTCGCTCGGCGTCGACGCGTACACCTCCCGGATCGTGTCGTTGAACTGCCGGACACTGGCGAACCCGGACGCAAATGCGATCTCCGTGATCGGCAGCTCCGTCGTCTGCACCAGGACCCGCGCGGTGTGCGCCCGCTGGGCCCGGGCGAGGGCGACGGGCCCGGCACCGAGCTCACCGGTGAGCTGCCGCTGCACCTGCCGTGCGCTGTACCCGAGCCGCGCGGCCAGCCCCGTGACCCCCTCCCGGTCGACGACCCCGTCCCCGATGAGCCGCATGGCCCGCCCCACCACGTCCGCCCGTACATTCCATTCGGCCGACCCCGGCACGGCATCCGGCCGACACCGCCGGCAGGCCCGGAACCCCGAGCCCTGCGCGGCGGCGGCCGTGGCAAAGAACCGAACGTTGCGCCGTTTCGGCGTCACCGCCGGGCAACTGGGCCGGCAATAGATCCCGGTAGTCGCGACAGCGAAGAAAAACTCCCCGTCGAACCGGCCATCCCGACTCCGCACGGCTTCGTACCTGCTGTCTTCGTCCATCACGCCCTCCAGTCTCCGCCGGACGGGACAACCGGGCTAGCGGAAATCGGACGTGGAGCTGAACCGCCGATCAGCACTGCCAGCACCGGCCGGCATTTTCAGCCCGTCCAGCGGGCACACACGAGGCCACATCAGCCCATCCCAGCCCGACCGACGTGCACACACGAGACCACATCAGCCCATCTCAGCCCGACCGACGTGCACAGACGAGGCCACATCAGCCCATCCCGGCCCGACCGACGTGCACAGACGAGGCCACATCAGCCCATCCCGGCCCGACCGACGTGCACAGACGAGGCCACATCAGCCCATCTCAGCCCGTCCGGCGTTTGAGGACGAGGCCGTTCAGGCCGAAGCGGGGGCCTGGGGGCGGCAGCCCCCAGACGGCGCCCCCACCCCCGGAACCTAGCGCCGCCCCCGCTTCAGCTCCATCGCCGCCCGCCCGGCGGAGCCCTTCCGCTTCCACTCCCGCCGAAGCTCCGCACGGACCCGCGCATCGGTCTTCGCCACGATCCACTGATTTTCCCGCATCAGCTTGCGATAACTCTCCAGCCGCCGATGCGACAACTCACCGCACTCGACAGCATCCCGCACCGCACACCCCGGCTCCGCATCATGCGCGCAGTCATGGAAGCGGCACCGCTCGGCCAGTTCCTCGATCTCGGAGAAGACCTGCCCGACCCCGCTCTCGGCGTCCCAGAGGCCGACGCCCCTGAGCCCCGGTGTGTCGATGAGGACACCCCCGCCGGGCAGTGCGAGCAGGTTGCGGGTGGTCGTCGTATGACGTCCCTTGCCGTCGACGTCCCGCGCGGCCTGCACCTCCATCACCTCGGCGCCGAGGAGCACGTTGGCGAGGGTCGACTTGCCCGCACCGGACTGCCCGAGCAGCACGGACGTACCGCCGGAGACAAGACCGACGAGAACGTCGAGCCCGTCCCGCTCCACGGCACTGACCGTCAGCACGGTCACGCCCGGCGCCGACAGCTCGACGTCCTGGACGAGATGCGCCCGCGTCACCGCGTCCGGCACCAGGTCGGCCTTGGTGAGCACGACCAGCGGCTGCGCGCCCGACTCCCAGGCGAGGGCCAGGAAGCGTTCGATGCGCCCGAGGTCGAGTTCGACTGCAAGGGACACGGCGACGATCGCGTGGTCGACGTTGGCGGCGAGGATCTGCCCCTCGGACCGCTTGGAGGAGGTGGAGCGCACGAAGGCGGTACGGCGCGGCAGATACGTCCGTACGTAGCGCGGGTTGCCGCCGGGTTCGACGGCGACCCAGTCGCCGGTGCACACGACCCGCATCGGGTCGTGCGGGGTGACGAACGCGGTGTCGGCCCGCAGGACGCCGTCGGCGGTGACCACGTCGCACTGGCCGCGGTCGACCCGGATCACACGTCCGGGCAGGAGCCCCTCGGGCTCGTAGGGGGCGAACTCGTCCGCCCATGCGTCGTCCCAGCCGTAGGGGGCGAGCGCGGAGAAAGCAGGGGAAGCTGAGCTGGAAGTCAAGGGTGACCCTTCACAAGGGTGGCCCCGGCGAAAGGAGTTGAGGTGAGCCGACGGCCACGGAGGTGGACTTGATGATCTGGATGCGGGCAGCGCTCGTCGCAAAGACAGCCATCGGTCAACACCTCCCGGTTCCGCACTCGTTCGGCAGCGGCGGCCACCGGCCACCGCTCAATGCCCGCTCACCATAGAGCCGTACGTCCGCCGGGCGCCACGGAATATTCCGGAAGCCTCTCAACAGCCCCCGCCCCGGCTCAAAGGCCCTGCCCCATAAAAGGCCCGGGCACCTCCCCCGACCCCCGCCTGATCAGTTCCGTCGGCATGACGACGGTGCGGGGCGGTGAGGTGTCCCCGTGGATGCGGGCGAACAGCACGTGCGCGGCCGTGGTGGCGAGCGCGACGGGGTCCTGGGCGATGACGGTGACGGGCGGGGTCAGCCGCTCGGCCAGCGGGAAGTCGTCGAAGGCGACGAAGGCGATCCCGGGCGGCAGGACCGTCAGCGCCCCGAAGGCGAGGTTCTCGTTGTCGGCGAGGAGGGCGCTGGGCGGCTCGTCGGAGGCGAGGAGGGCCGTGACGGCCTCGGCGGCGGACGGCGCCGAGCGCAGACCGTGGCGGATGAGGCCGGGGTCGGCGGCGATGCCCGCGGCCCGCAGTGCCGCCCGGTAGCCCCGGTGGCGCTCGCCGTTGGTCCAGATGTCCTGCCGGCCACCGAGGTAGCCGATGCGACGGTGGCCGTGCGCGATCAGGTGCCGTACGGCCTCCTCGACCGCGGCGCGGTTGTCCACCACCACGGTGTCCGCCTCCAGGCCGGGTGCGGCCCGGTCCACGCACACGATCTTGGTGCCCTGCGCCTGGGCCGGGCGCAGGAAACGGTGGCTGCCCGCGGCCGGCGTGAGGATGAGGCCGTCGACGCGGCGGGCGGTGAAGGCGGCGACGACCTCGCGCTCCCGCCGCGGGTCGGCGCGGCTGGAGCCGATCAGCACCACGCTGCCGCGCCGGCGGGCGACGTCCTCGGCGGCGGAGGCGACGGCGGCCATGAAGGGATCGGCCACGTTGTCGACCAACAGGCCTATCGTCCGGCTCGGTTGGTCCGCTCGGCGCAGCTGACGTGCCAACTCGTCGCGCTGGTAGCCCAGTTTGCGGACGGCGGCCTCGACTCTCGCGGCGGTCCGCGGTGCCACGCTCCCGTCGCCGTTGACCACCCGGGACACCGTCATCGCGCTGACGCCCGCCTCGGCGGCGACGTCCTTCATCGTGGGGCGGCCGGCCACGCCGCAGTCCTCCTCGGCAGTCGGGCGGGCGGCTCCGGGCCGCTGTGCAACCTCTTGAGAACGGGTCACACACGACCCTTGACGCCCACCCATGGGGCTCCCAGAATCGACGAACTGTTAACGATACCAACGCGAAGGCACAACATGGCCTCTGCAAGGGAACCACTTCTCGCGGCGCACGGTGTGGTCAAGCGTTTCGGTCACGTCCAGGCGCTGCAGGGCGCCGACTTCACGGCGTACGCGGGCGAGGTCGTCGCCCTGATCGGGGACAACGGCGCAGGCAAGTCGACTCTGGTGAACGTCCTGTCGGGAGTGCTCGCACCCGACGAGGGCGAGGTGCGGGTGGAGGGGCAGGCGGTGCGGTTCGGCGGACCGATGGACGCCCAGCGGCACGGACTTGAGACCGTCTACCAGGATCTGTCGCTCGCACCGGATCTGGATGCGGCGGCCAATCTGTATCTGGGCAGGGAGGTTGTGCGCGGCGGACTGCTCGGCCGCCTGGGAGTGCTCGACCGGCCCGCGATGCGGCAGGAGGCGGTCAAGGCCTTTGCCGAGCTGGGCGTCGAACTGAAAGATGTGACGGCTCCTGTGACAACGTTGTCCGGCGGTCAACGACAGTCGGTGGCCGTAGCGCGTGCAGTCGCGTTCGCGAACAAGGTCATCTTCATGGACGAGCCGACGGCCGCGCTGGGTGTCGTGCAGCGCGCCCGGGTCCTGGAGACCGTGCGCAGGGTCGCCGACCGGGGCATCTGTGTCGTGCTGATCAGTCACAACATGCCCGAGGTGCTGTCGGTCTCGGACCGGGTGGAGGTGCTGCGGCTCGGGCGACGGGTCGCCTCGTTCACCGCAGCGGACACCACGATCGAGGAGCTCGTCGGGGCCATGACCGGGTCGCTGGACGAACCCGGCCCGCAGAACGGGTCCTTGAGGAAAGCAGAGGACGGGCGATGACCGCCGACAGCAAGGAAGTCCGGCCGACCGCGGCACAGCAGGACCCGCCCGCGTCGGAGGGTGCGCACCGGACCGTACCCGACTGGCTGCGGCGGGCGGCCGGTATCAGCGAACTGTGGACCTTCGTGATCCTCGTGGTGCTGGTCGCGTTCTTCACCATCGCCGCGCCGGGCAAGTTCTTCACCCAGTACGACCTCACGCAGATCGCCGTGAACGCGGCCATCTACCTGGTGCTGGGCGTCGGCATGACGTTCGTGATCATCACGGCGGGGATCGATCTGTCGATCGGTTCGGTGCTGGTGCTGGCCGCGGTGGCGGCGGGCGAGTACAACATCCACCACGGCGGGCCGGACGCCGGCTGGGGCACGGTCGCGATCTGTGTGGTCATCGCCCTTGCGGTGGGCGCCGGTTGGGGTGTGCTGCAGGGCGCGGTGGTGGCGACCGGGAAGGTGCCGCCGCTGATCGTGACGCTCGGCGGTCTGGGGGCGGCACTGGGGATCGCCGAACTCGCCACCGGGGGCCAGGACCCGGCCGGTGCGGCAGCCACGCATCTGCAGAACAGCCTCGGCTTCGGCAAGGTGCTCGGCATTCCGTGGCTGGTGGTCCTGGCCGCGGTGGTGACGGCCGTCTTCGGCCTGGTGCTGGGCGCGACGCGTTTCGGCACCCACACCCTGGCGATCGGCTCCAATCCGACTGCCGTACGGCGCGCGGGAGTCGGCGTGGGACGGCACCTGGTGAAGGTGTACGGCCTGATGGGGCTGCTGGCCGGGCTCGGCGCGGTGATGTGGCTGGCCTCGTACGGCACCACGTCGATCGCCGGGCACTCCACCGACAACCTGAAGGTGATCACTGCCGTGGTGCTCGGCGGCACCAGCCTCTTCGGCGGGCGCGGCTCGGTGCTGGGCACCGTGATCGGTGTGTTCATCCCCGCCGTGCTCACCACCGGACTGATCGTCATCGGCGTTCAGCAGTACTGGCAGGACGTCGCGGTGGGCGTCGTGCTCGTCGCGGCCGTCTACGTCGACCAGATGCGCAGGAAGACCCGAGAGCAAGCTTAAGGAGATGTCTCGATGTTGAGCATTCGCAGCAGGCGCAGCGCACTGGTCGCCGCGGGCACCGTACTGGCCCTCACCGGGGCCGCCGCGTGCAGTTCGTCCAGCGGTGGCGGGTCGGGGTCGTCGGGCGGGGCCGCGCACAAGAAGGTGCGGCTGATCACCGGCGTGAAGAGCGACCCCTTCTACATCACCATGACCTGCGCGGCCAAGACGGAGGCGAAGGCGAAGGGCATGGACTTCGGCGCGGACGGTTCCGCGCAGTGGGACGTGTCGGTGCAGCGCCCGCTCCTGGACTCGGTGGCGGCCTCCCGGCCGGACGGGCTGATGATCTCGCCGGTGGACACCAGCGCGCTCACGCCGTCGCTGAAGCAGATCCAGTCGGCCGGCACCAAGGTCGCGCTGGTCGACACCACGGTCACCGACGACTCGATCGGCATCACCCGTATCTCGTCCGACAACGAGAAGGGCGGCCGGGTCGCCGCCGACGCGCTCGCCAAGCTGATGGGCGAGAAGGGCTCGGCCATCGTGATCAGCGTCAAGCCAGGCGTCTCGACGACTGACGCCCGGATCAAGGGCTTCACGGAGGAGATGAAGAAGTACCCCGAGATCAAGCTGCTGCCCACGCTCTACGACAACGACCTGCCGGCGACCGCCGCCTCCCAGATCCAGTCGACGCTGGCGGCCCACCCCGATCTCGGCGGTGTCTTCGCGGGCAACACCAACACCGGCCAGGGCATCGCCACCGGCCTCAAGCAGGCAGGCAAGCAGGGCGTGGTGAAGGTCGCCGCCTTCGACGCCGAACCCGACGAGGTCGCCTCGCTCAAGGCGGGCACGCTCCAGGTCCTCGTCGCCCAGGACCCGGCGGCGATCGGCAGGGAGGCTGTGGACCAGCTGGCGGCCGCCTTCGAGGGCAAGAGCGTCCAGAAGTCGATCGGCACCAACATGGTCGCCATCACGAAGGCGAACATGAACGATCCGTCGGTCAGCAAGTACTTCTACAAGTCGGGCTGCTGACGGGCGGCGCCGAACGACCGGGTGACTCGGTCGAGTTCACCCGGTCGCGGCGCCTGTCACGGGCCGTACGAGGTCAGCTCTTCGCGCAGGCCTGTCCGTTGAGCGTGAAGTCGTACGGCGAGGAGTTCCTGCCCTGCCAGGATCCGAGGAAGCCGAAGGTGATTCTGCCGTCGGCGGGGACCGCCTTGTTGTAGTCGGCTGCGGTCGCCGTGACCCGGGAGCCGTTCTGGGCGACGCTCGCGTCCCACATCTGGCCGACCTTCTGGCCGTCCCGGTAGGACCAGGCGACGCGCCAGGTGTCGAGGGCGTCGACGGTGGTGACGGTGACGGTGGCCTGGAAGCCGTCCGTCCACTGGTTGTCGAGGTGGTAGGCGGCCTTGCAGGTGGCGGACGCGCTCTTGGCGGGATCCGGGGCGCTGCTCTGCGTGGTGGCGGAGGTGCCCTGGGGTTCCGGGTCGGAGTGCTTGCCCCCGCCGGGTTTCGTCGGGGTGATGGCGGAGGGGGTCGGGGAGTCGCTCTTCGGCGTCGGAGTGGCGGACGGCAGGGAGGGGCGCGGGGCCGCCACCGGGCTGCTGTCGGTCGGTGAGTCGCCGCTCGCGGCCTCGTTCTCGCTGCCGCCGAACGGCATCATCGACGTGGCCAGCGCCAGCAGCGACACCATGACGGCGGCCACGAGCAGCCCGCCGCGGATGACGCGTGCGCGGTCGGTGACGGTCCTCGGCTCGCCGCTCTGCCCGTCTGCCGCCTCCGGTCGCCCGACACCGAGGCGCACCTCGGCGGCCCGGCGGCGGCGCTCCAGGTAGGCGAGGCCGCCCCAGCCGATCACACCGCCGGCGAGGGCCGCGGGCAGCCCGCCGCCCTGCGGACGCAGACAGGCGGCGGCCTCCGCGCAGTCCACGCACGTGGCGAGGTGCCGCGAGAGGTCCGGCGGGAGGTCGGCGGCGGGCGACCTGGTGATCGCGTCGAGGAGGCGCGCATAGCTGCGGCACTGCGCGTCCATCGGCGTGTCGAGATGGTTGCGGTGGCAGCGGTCCCTGAACAGGCCCCGCACCTGGTCGAGTTCGTCGCCCACGAGGGCCGGGTCGAGGCCGAGCCGGCGGGCCACCACGGACCGCGGCAACGACTCCACCTCGGCCAGCCACAGCAGCGCGGCATCCGCCTCCTGCAGGTCGCGCAGACCGCGCAGGGCGATCGGGCGGCGCAACGGTGGACCGGTGTAGCGGGCGCCCTTGTCCGAGTTGAGCCACAGGCGCAGGTCGGGGTCGAGGTCGTCGCCCTGTCCGTCGGCCTCCCAGGCCGCCGCCGTGGTGCGTACGGCGGTCAGCAGCAGGGGGATCACGGGGAGCCGGGGCGAGCGGCGGCCGTTGCTCCGGGCGGCTCCGGTCTCGGCGGCGCGGACCTCGCGCATTCCGAGCGCGAACGCCTCCGTGGCCAGCTGCGTGGCCGCGGTGGCGCCGGCCGTGCACAGATCGGCGTAGGAAAGCACCGCGTCCCAGCACTCGGAGAACAGCGCGGCCTCGGCGGCGTCCTTCGGGGTCGGCAGGTCGGGCATGAGTCTCCTGCATCCACAAGCGAGGTCAACTCACCATTTTCGGCGGAGGAGTTGGGGGGAACCTCGCGGCAGGGCAGGAGCCTTTCACGTTTTCAACACAACTGACAAGCGCTCTGTTCAGTTGTCCTGGCAGAACCCTGACAGACCCCTGCGAACCGACCGTGAGGCACAACTCCAGCCTCTTGTACGGCCGGGGACCGCGTTTGACTCACCGTCCCCGGCCGTCACTCACACCTCTGCCGTGTCCTGCGCCGGAAGGCTGTCCATGAACGAGCTGACGGAGAAGACCGCGCGACCGGGTCCGGGCGGACCGTAACCGGGGGGCGAGGACAGCCCGAAGTCGTCCATCGTCTGGCGATAGGCCTGCAGCAGCCGGATGTGGTACTCCAGCGGCGCGCCCTGCGGGTTGGCCTTGCCGAGCGGGGTGGTGGGCTCGGGGCACCAGGTGGTGAAGCGGGGCGTGATGCCGTGCGACATGAAGAAGCGCAGCCCCTCGGTGGTCGAGGCGATCGCCTCGTCGACCGTCTTGAACCCGAAGGGCTCCGCCATCTCCACGCCCGCAACGAAGTTGGGGATCACGTTGCGCGCGCCGAAGACGTCCGCCGAGTCCAGGATCCGCTTGTGCCACTCGTCCCGGCCGACGTAACGCTCCTTGCCCGGGCAGTACATCTTGAACAGATACTCGTCCCACACCTCGTAGTTGGGGTGGTAGATCTGCACGCCGTAGTCCTTGAACCGCTGCACGTCGTCCTTGGGCAGCGCCTGGGCGACGACCTTGCCGATCCAGCGGCCCGGGAAGTGCTCCTCGATGGCCTTGGCGTACATGCCGTAGAAGTCGGCCTCGTCACGGCCCTGGAGCTTGGAGGTGATGGCGCCGCCGGTGAGGGTGTAGGCGGTGGATGCCTTCGCCGTGTCGTAACGGTTGATGATCTCCAGGGCTTCCAGGACCTCGTCGACGTCCTTGACTCCCGTGTACGGCCGCCCGGCCGCCTTGTGCTGGCGCCAGTTGTGGTTGATGTCGCAGTACTGGCACTCCTCCTTGGCGCCGAAGTACTGGCAGACCCGGAAGACGGTCAGGTAGATCAGGTAGCCCCACTGGATGGTCGGGGCGACCTCCATGACCGACTTCCCGTTGGAGAGGGTGTGCCGGTAGTACTCCGGCATCGGCGGCACACCGACATCCGCGATGCGTTTGCCGTCGAGGTACAGCCCGAGCATCCCCTCGTCGTCTGCGGCGACGCGGTAGGGCGAGGTCGGGTTCACGCGTACGGAGACGACGGTACGGCGCAGGTCGTACGGGCCGCCGGTGAGGATGATCTCCTCCGGGGGACGCCTGAGCGCGGCCTCGCCCAGCTCCGGCAGGGTCCCGTGGTCGAAGGAGAAGATGAAGTACGACTTCGGCTTGACCTCGCCGGACTCGTTGTCGCTGAGCGCGGACGGGTCGAAGGCCACGCCTCCACGCAGCAGGTCCTCTTTGAAGACGGCTTCCCGCGGTACGTGCGGGAACCGCTCCATCAGATCCTCGACCAGTGCGGTACGGCTGCCCATCCCGACTCTCCTTCCGGCTCAGGCGTTCAGCTCCTCACGGTATGCCCCCGCGTGCGGGTCAGCCGTGCCGGGTCCCCCCGCGGCGCGCGATGTGTCCTGGTACGGGGGTGCCCGGCGGCAGCTGGGGGTCGGGCACGGGGGTGCCCCAGGCCGAGGTCAGCGGCAGGGTTCCGGCCCACAGGCCCAGCTCGGCGTCGGGTCCGTCGCCGTCGTCGGGCGGGCCGGTGCGGATCTTGACCGAGGCCTCTTCGAGGGACAGGGCGAGGAGGG
Organism: Streptomyces sp. TLI_185; assembly: GCF_003814765.1. Lineage (NCBI taxonomy): Bacteria > Bacillati > Actinomycetota > Actinomycetes > Kitasatosporales > Streptomycetaceae > Streptomyces > Streptomyces sp. TLI_185. Next base: position 7,945,677 of record NZ_RKRB01000001.1, on the reverse strand, counting down.
TGGTGGCGGCGAGTTCCTTGCGGTTCGGCAGGCGGGCGTACGGCCACTGGCCCGGCGCCGCGTGCTCGGTGAGCCGGCGCAGGCCCTCCAGCTTCTCCTCGGGGTCGGTGACCTTGCGGGCCTCGCCGTGGATCATCGCGCTGCGGTAGTTGACGCCGTGCTCGAAGACCGAGCGGGCCAGGACGAGGCCGTCGACGTGCGTGACGGTGACACAGACCGGGGTGCCGCCCGCCAGGCTGCGGCTGGCCACGGAACCGTGCACATAGAGCTGCCGTCCGTCACGCCCGTAGACGGTCGGCACGACCAGCGGACGCCCCGCGACCACCACACCCAGGTGGCAGACGAACCCGGCGTCGAGGATCGCGTCCAGGTCCGCACGATCCAGGCTGCCCTGCTCGCGCAGGCGGCGGTGGCGGGTGAGGTCGGTCTCGGGGAGCGGTTCGAGCGTCACACGAGTGGACGCTACCGATATCGCTGCTGCTGTGCCAGGTATTTACGGAAAAGCTCGTCCAGTGCGCCGATTTCGACGAAATCCGCAGCTCACGCTTCTCTCTCCAGGGCCCCGGGATCAACCGGATGGGCCAGCCCTCCGCCCGCCACCAGACGTGCGGCCTCCTCGGCGACCGTCATGCCGAGGCGGGACAGCTCGTTGCCCTGGGAACCCGCGAGGTGGGGCGTCACGAAGGCGCCCGGGAGGTCGTAGAGGGGAGAGTCGGCGGGGAGGGGCTCGGGGTCGGTGACGTCGAGGACGGCGTTCAGACGGCCGGTGCGAACCTCGTCGACCAGGGCCTCGTGGTCGACCAGGCCGCCGCGCGCGGTGTTGATCAGGGTCGCCCCGTCGGGCATGAGGGCGAGTTCCCGGTGACCGATCAGGTGGTGGGTCTGAGGGGTTTCGGGCGCGTGGATCGTGACGATGTCCGACGTGCACAGAAGGTCGTCCAACGGCAGGAGCTGTACGCCGAGTTCGGCTGCTCGTGGCTCGGTGACATACGGGTCGGCGAGGCTCACGCGCAGGTCGAAGGGTGCCAGCAACTCGATGACGCGGCGGCCGATGCGGGAGGCGCCGATCACGCCGACGCGGCGGCCGTGGTTGCCGATGCCGGGGACGACGCCCCAGCCGGGATGGGCCCGTGTGGTGCGCAGGCGTTCCCGAGCGCCGAGGAGGTCCTTCCCGGCGAGCAGGATCATCGCGAGCGTGTACTCCGCGACCGGCAGCGCGTTGGCCGCCGCGGCCGAGGAGACCGCGATGCCGCGCCGCCAGACCTCGGGCGTGGTGAAGCCCTTGACCGAGCCGGCCGAGTGCAGGATCGCGCGCAGTTCCGGAGCCGCGTCGAGGACGGCCGCGTCCAGGCGGGGGCAGCCCCAGCCGGTGACCAGGATCTCGGTGCGCGCGAGCACCTCACGGACGCGCGGTTCGGTGAAGTCCTCGGCAATCAGGTCCGGATCGATGTCCACCGCCTCGCGCAGTCGCGCGAGGACACTCGGAGGGAAGACGAGCGGCAGGTTCTCGGCGGTCATGGCGAACAGAGCCTGGGGACGCTCGGGCAAGGGGGTGGCCCTCCGGCTTCGGCGAGGAAGTTGTAGAAAACGCTCTCCACGGTAGGTCGCGGCAGATGAGAGGGTCAATGCACACGCACTCGCCGGAGGGACGACAGGGAATGACGGAGACGGTCACCAACTGGGCAGGCAACATCACCTATGCGGCGAAGGAGTTGCACCGGCCCCACTCGCTCGACGCGCTCAGGACGCTCGTGGCCGACAGCGCGAAGGTCCGCGTGCTGGGCAGTGGCCACTCCTTCAACGAGATCGCCGAGCCGGGCCCCGAGGGCACCCTGCTCTCGATCGCCGGACTGCCGCCGGTGATCGACGTGGACACCACGGCCCGCACGGTACGGGTCTCGGGCGGCGTCCGGTACGCGGAACTCGCCCGCGTGGTGCACACGCACGGGCTCGCGCTGCCCAACATGGCGTCCCTGCCGCACATCTCCGTGGCCGGTTCGGTGGCGACCGGCACGCACGGCTCGGGGGTGGCCAACGGATCGCTGGCGGCACCGGTGCGCGAGGTGGAGCTGGTCACGGCCGACGGGGACACGGTGCGGATCGGGCGGGGCGACGCGCGGTTCGACGGCGCCGTCACCTCGCTGGGCGCGCTCGGCGTCGTGGCCGCCCTCACCCTCGACCTGGAGCCGGCCTTCGAGGTCGAGCAGCACGTGTTCACCGAACTCCCCCTCGCGGGGCTGGACCTGGAGGCGTACGAGACGATCGCGGCGGCGGCGTACAGCGTGAGCCTGTTCACCGACTGGCGGGAGCCCGGCTTCCGGCAGGTGTGGCTCAAGCGGCGCACCGACCAGCCGCTCCCGGACTTCCCGTGGGCCGCGCCCGCGACCGAGAAGCTGCACCCCGTGCCAGGAATGCCGGCCGTGAACTGCACGGAGCAGTTCGGGGTGCCGGGGCCGTGGCACGAGCGGCTGCCACACTTCCGGGCCGAGTTCACGCCGAGCAGCGGGGCCGAGCTGCAGTCGGAGTATCTGCTGCCCCGAGAGCACGCCGTCGACGTGCTGCACGCCCTCGACGGGATCCGGACGACGGTGGCTCCCGTGCTGCAGACCTGCGAGATACGCACGGTCGCCGCCGACCCGCAGTGGCTGAGCCCGGCGTACGGGCGGGACACCGTGGCGGTGCACTTCACCTGGGTCGAGGACACGCAGGCCGTGCTGCCGGTGGTGCGGCGGGTGGAGGAGGCTCTGGACCCGTTCGATGCCCGCCCGCACTGGGGCAAGGTCTTCACCACGCCCGCGGCGGTCCTGCGCGGCCGGTACCCCCGACTGGCCGACTTCCGGGTGCTTGCGCGGGCCCTGGACCCGGACGGAAAATTCGCCAACCCCTTCGTGCGGACGGTACTGGGCGACTGATTTCCGGAGGGCTTTATAAACCCCCTTTCCTAACCCCTTGTCGAAAGTCCCTCGCAGGCCATAGCCTTGCGCCGCGCCGGTGCCGACGTGCCCGGTGCCCTTGGCCTGAAAGAACCGGGGGGCGACCGACCTGTGAAGCGCACATCACGTGACATCCGCACCGCGAACCGCTACGAGGTGCTGCGCCAGATCATCGCCGCGTCTCCCACCTCCCGGCAGGAGCTGGCGGCCGCCACCGGTCTGAGCCTCGCCACGGTCGCCACGCTCGTCGGCGAGCTCCTCGATCTGCGGATGATCACCGAGGTCGGGTTCGAGGACTCGGCGGGCGGCCGCCCCCGGGGGCTCGTGGCGGTCAACGCGTCGGGGGGCGCGTTGATCGGCGTTGACATCGCGGAGACGTACGTCCATGTCGAGCTGTTCGACCTGGCGCTGAACGTGCTGGCCCGCGCCGAGGAGGACGTCCGCCCCGGCGAGAGCCTCCCCGAGCAGCTGGTGGGCCATGTCGCCGCCGCCGTCGGCTCGGTGGTCATGCAGGCCGGCATCAAGGGCGCTCGGGTGCTGGGCGTGGGCGTGAGCGTGCCGGGGCAGGTGGACCGCGCCACCGGCATCGCGGAGTACGCGCCCAACTGGGACTGGCACGACGTGCCGCTGCTCGACCTGCTCGCCGAGCACATCGCCTACCCCCTGTACCTGGACAACCCGCTGCGTGCCGTCGCGGTCGCCGAGCTGTGGTTCGGGGCCGCGCGCGGGCGGGGGGACGCCGTCGTGGTCACCCTCGGGACCGGTGTGGGCGCCGGGCTGGTCCTGGGCGGCGGGCTGCACCGCGGAGTCAGCAACAGCGCCGGCGAGTGGGGCCACAACACGATCGTCCTCGACGGCCGGCTGTGCCACTGCGGCAACCACGGCTGCGTGGAGACGTATGTCGGAGCGCCCGGAATCATGCTGAACCTGCGGGAGCTGAGCGCCGGCAGCCCGCTGCTGCACCCGGAGGACCAGACGGCCACCATCGCCGCGCTGGCCCAGGGGATGCGGGAGCAGGACCCGGTGGCGGTCAAGGTGGTCCGGGACACCGCCCGTTACCTCGGCGCCGGCATCGCCGACCTGGTCAACCTGTTCAACCCCGAGGTGGTCGTGCTCAGCAGCTGGGTCGCGGCCGCCCTCGGCGAGCCCCTGGTCGCGGAGGTGCGCGAGGCCGTCGCCCGGCACGCGCTGCCGCGGCCGATGGCCGCCACCGAGATCGTCCTCTCCCCGATCCCCACCGACCCGGCCTGCCTGGGTGCGGCGACGTTCGCGCTGGAAGGCGCACTGCAGTCCGTCGGGCAGAGGAATGCGAAACGCACCCCCGCAAGGAGCCGTACCGCACCACCTTCATGACGACGGAAGGGATGCACGTGACTCACCCCCACCCCAGCAGATCGGTCCTCCTGACGGCAGCAGCCGCGCTCGCCGTCGCAGGTCCCCTGATATCCGCCCCGCCCTCCTCGGCCGCCACCCCCACGGCGGCCGAGGTCTCCCCGCACGCCGCCCAGACCATCGACGACATCGGTGCCTCGGGCGCCTGGTGGGTCAACGACCTGCAGCACTTCAAGCCCGAGGTGCAGGCCCGGGTCGCAGACCTGCTCTTCTCCCAGCAGGGCCTGGGCCTCTCCTCCTACCGCTACAACATCGGCGGTGGCGGCGCCGCGGTCACCACCCCGGCCCGCGCCGCACAGGACTTCCTCAACCCCGACGGCTCGTACAACTGGAGCAATGACAACGGCGGCCGTACGTTCCTCGAGTACGCCGCGAAGTACGGCGTCAAGGACCTCATCGGCTTCGTCAACAGCGCGCCCGCGCAGTGGACGACCAACGGCCAGAGCTGCGGCGGCCAGTTGAAGGCGGAGAACGAGCCGGACTACGCCAAGTACGTGGCGGACGTGACCGACCACTTCGCCGAGCAGGGCGTGAAGCTCGACTACATCAGCCCGTTCAACGAGCCGGACAACGACTTCGGGGACTGCGGCCAGGAGGGCATGAAGGTCACGCCCGACCAACGCGACGACATCGTGCGGGCGTTGGGCGCCGAGCAGCGGGCCCGGAAGCAGCAGACGTCGATCATCGCCGACGAGTCCAGCAAGACGACCCAGTTCGTCGACGAGCTGCCGCAGTGGATCTCGCAGCCGGGTACCGCGCAGTATGTGTCCGCGCTCGCGCACCACACGTACAACAACCCCAACGACGGCCAGCTGGGCAACGTCTACGAGACGTCGAGGACCGTCGGCAAGAAGTCCTGGGCCACCGAGATCTGCTGCTTCGGCAAGGGCAGCACGGGCTGGAACCAGGAGTACGACCCCACCATCGACAACGCCCTGCTGATGTCGCGGATCATCTACAAGGACTTCGCGAGCTCGCACGACTCGGCGTTCCAGTGGTGGGTGGCCCTGGCCAGCGGCTACGGCACCTCGCCCACGGAGCGGAACGACACGGGCTGGAACGACGGCCTGATCTACTACGACCCCGACTACGCGACGAACGGCAACCAGAAGCTGTACTTCACCAAGCGGTACTACGCGCTCGGCCAGTACAGCAGGTTCGTCCGGCCGGGCTCGGTCGCGCACAACGTGACCGGCGCACCGGACGGCGTCGAGGTGTCGTCGTACGACAAGGGCGGCAAGTGGGTGGTCGTGGTCAACAACCACAACTCCAGCGACACGCCGCTGAGTTTGCACTTCAACAACAAGACGCCGGTGCGGGCCGAGAAGGCCGTGCGGACCTCGGCCACCGAGGACTGGGCGAACGTCGCCAGGCCGACGGTGAGCGGCGGCACGGCGTCCACGACCCTCGCGGCCCGCTCCGTCACGACGTACGTCTTCGACCAGAAGGGCCACGGCAGTTCCGCGGTCGCGGGTGCGCTGCAGGGCAAGCAGTCCGGCAAGTGCCTGACCGCGGGCACCTCCGGGGCAGCCATCAGCACGTGCACGGGCGGGACCGAGCAGTCGTGGTCGTACGACGGCAGGGGCGCCCTGAAGGGCGCGAACGGCTATCTCACGGCCGGGAGTTCGGGCCTGACGACGACCGCCGACTTCACCGGTGACGCAGGCCAGCGCTGGCTGCTCAACGCCAACGGCCAGATCCTCAGCGAGGCGTCCGGCAAGTGCCTGGACGTCAGCGGGCAGGCGACCGCCGACGGCAGCAAAGTGATCCTGTACAGCTGCAACGGCGGGACCAACGAGGTCTGGAACAAGGCCTAGTCCCCCGTACCGGGGGCCGCCGGCCACACCCTGACCCGGCGGCCCTCACCCCCGCACCACCCCCATGTTCGGGATTCCGAACCGGATTTAACGCTTCGAACAGACTTCGTCCAACCCCTTGCCGAAGCCTTAGCCGAAGGTTAACGTCCCCGCACCGCAACGCAATTTGAGCCACCTCGCGCTGAAGCCGTGGAGCCGCAGCCTCAGTCGCAGCCGGAATCGAGACAAGGACGTCAGCATGTCGGCAATGAGCAACAGCAACTTCTCCCGCCGGTCAATCTTCCGGGCCGCCGCGGGCATGGCCGCCGCCGGCACGCTGGCCGCGTGCGGCAGCAACAACGGCCGTGGGGGTGGGTCGGGTTCGGGCACGAACCTGACCCAGTACTTCCACGCCTACGGCGAGGCGGGCGTGGAGCAGGCCGTCAAGCGGTACGCGAAGGGGTACACCAAGGCCGATGTGGCCACGCAGTGGATCACCGGCTCGGACTACGAGACCAAGCTCTTCGCCGCCCTGCTCACCAAGCAGGCGCCGGACGTCTTCGAGTTCCACCCGCAGATCCAGCTCGTCAAGAGCGGCCAGGTGGCTGACCTGACGGACATCATCGAGCCCGTCAAGGACGACTTCAACAAGGCGGACATCGCCTCGCACACGGTCGACGGCAAGATCTACGGCGTCCGGATGATCGACGACCCGCAGTTCTTCTTCTACCGCAAGTCGATGCTGGAGAAGGCGAACGTCGCCGTCCCCACGACGCTGGACGAGCTGATCGAGGCCGCCGCCAAGCTGACCACCTCCAAGGTCAAGGGTCTCTTCCTCGGCAACGACCTGCACGCCATCGAGGCCCCTCTGATCTGGTCGGCCGGTGCCGAGACCCTCACCGCCAAGAACGAGGTCGGCTTCAACACCGACGCGGTCGCCGGCGGCCTCAGCCAGCTGCGCAAGCTGTTCACCAGCGGCAACCTGCTTCTGGACGCCCCGGCCGACTTCTGGGACCCCTCCGCCCTCAACCAGGGCCTGTGCGCGATGCAGTTCTGCGGCATGTGGGCGATGCCCGTGATGCAGAAGGCACTCGGCGACGACCTCGGCGTCTTCCCCTTCCCGAAGGTCGGCAGCGCCGGCCGGCTCTCGGTCTACAACGGCGGCTGGTCGATGTTCGTCAACGCCAAGGGCAAGAACGTCGAGGCGGCCAAGGAGTACGTGAAGTGGCTGTGGATCGACCAGAAGAAGTACCAGGAGGACTTCGCGACCTCCTACGGCTTCCACATCCCGCCGCGCACCTCGATCGCCCAGCAGGCCACCAAGCTCCAGTCGGGGCTGCCGGCTGAAGGCGTGAAGCTCTTCAACACCTACGGGCACTTCGACAACATCGGCTGGACCCAGGCCATGTGGAGCGCCATGGACACGGTCATCGCCAACAGCGTCCGTAAGGGCGGGGACCCGAAGGCCGCGCTCGAGAAGGCCGACCAGACCGTCACCCGCGAGCTCAAGAAGCTCTTCGGATAGGCCGGCGGACGGACACAAAGGACATGTCGACCACCACCACCCGCGGGGTCGCCCGCCCCGCCGCGGCCAAGCCTTCCAAGGCCCGGCCGCGGCGGGGGCTCACGGCGAACAATACTCTCAACTTCTGGCTCTTCACCGGCCCGTTCCTCATCGGCCTGGTGATCTTCGTCTTCGTTCCCATCGGCTGGAGCATCTGGCTCAGCTTCTTCGACGCCCGCTTCACGGTCACGCCCAGCCATTTCGTCGGCTTCGACAACTACCGGCAGATGCTGACGAACAGCGACTTCACCGGCTCGCTGGTGACGTTCACCGTCTTCGCCGCGTTCATCGTGCCCACCACCTGGGCACTCTCACTGGGCCTGGCCCTGCTGGTGCACCGGCTGCGGTTCATGCGGGCGTTCTTCCGCTCGGTCTTCTTCCTGCCCACCGCGTGCAGTTATGTCGCCGCCGCGCTGATCTGGAAGATGTCCATCTTCAACGGCGTCCGTTTCGGCCTGGCCAACACGGTCATCGGCTGGTTCGGCGCCGACAACGTCGCCTGGGTCTCCAATCCGAGCCCGCCGTGGTACTGGCTGGTCATCCTGACCGTCCGCCTGTGGCTGCAGGCCGGTTTCTACATGATCCTCTTCCTGGCGGCGCTGCAGAACATCCCGGCAGAGCTGTACGAGGCCGCCGCGATCGACGGGGCCAAGCCGGGCTGGCAGACGTTCCGTTACATCACGCTGCCCCAGCTGCGGGCCACCTCGACCGCGGTGATCCTGCTTCTGCTCGTCGCCGCCTACCAGGCGTTCGACGAGTTCTACAACATCATCACGACCAGGGCGACCTGGGGCCAGACGCCCCTGATGGTCCTCTACAAGACAGCTCTCGGCGCGAACCAGGACTACGGTTCCGGCAGCGCCGGCGCCGTCATCCTGACGGTGCTGATCTGTGTCGTCACCCTGCTGCAGGGCAAGTTCATGGGCTTCGGAAGGGGGGAGGAGTCCAAGTGACCACCACCGCACCCCAGGTCGGCGAGGAACGCCGGCCCAAGCGCGGAGGCCTCCTCGGCAACACCGGTCTCTACGTCGCCGTCGGCATCGCCGCGCTGCTCTTCCTGATTCCGTTCTATCTGATCGTCCGCAACGCCCTGTCCACGGACCAGGAGATCACGGGCGAGAACTGGCAGTTCTTCCCCACAAGTCTCCAATGGGGCAACATCTCCGAGCTGTTCGACGACCCGACCGTCGACTTCGCCCGGTCCATGTGGAACTCGCTGGTCGTCGCCCTTCTCATGACCGCGGGCATCCTGCTGGTCTGCTCGTTGGCGGGATACGGTCTCGCCCGCATCCCCTACCGGCACGCCAACAAGGTGTTCTACGCGGTCCTCGCCACCCTGATGGTGCCCACGGCCGTCACGTTCGTGCCCAGCTTCGTGCTCGTCTCGTCCCTCGGCTGGGTGGACACCTACCGGGGTCTGATCATTCCGGGCCTGTTCAGCGGTTTCACCTGTTTCCTCTTTCGGCAGTACTTCCTCGGGTTCCCGAAGGAGCTGGAGGAGGCGGCGCGGGTGGACGGACTGGGTTACTGGACGGCGTACTGGCGGATCGTCGTGCCCAACTCGCTGAACTTCTTCGCCGCGATGGCCACGATCACGTTCATCAACGGCTGGAACGCCTTCCTGTGGCCGCTGGTCATCGGCCAGGACCCGAGCGCCTGGACCGTCCAGGTCGCGCTCTCCTCGTACATGACGAATCAGACGGTCAACTACCACCTGATCTTCATGGCCACCGCGATTTCCATCCTGCCCCTTGTGCTCGTGTTCCTCTTCCTCCAGCGCTGGCTGGTCCAGGGAATCGCACAGACCGGCATCAAGGGCTGACCCGCCCACCTCACCACCACGACCTGGAGACCGATGACTACCCGCACCACAGCCATCGATTACGTCGAGGACGTCTCCCCGGGCAGCGGCGCTCTACCGCCCCGTGCCTGGTACGCGTCCTCCGACGCCGCGTCCCTCTCACTCAATGGCAGTTGGCGCCTGCGCGTGTCACCGACCATCGACGCCGAGGACGACTCCTTCGCCGAGCCCGGATTCGACGCCGGCGGCTGGCCCGAGGTCACGGTCCCCGGCCACTGGGTCCTCCAGGGCGACGGCGCCTTCGGCCTGCCCATCTACACCAACCATCTCTACCCCTTCCCGGTCGACCCGCCGCACGTCCCGACGGAGAACCCGACCGGCGACCACCTGCGCGTCTTCGACGTGCCCGAGGACTGGCCGGCCGACGGCGGGGCCGTGATCCGCTTCGACGGTGTCGAGTCCTGCGCCCGCGTCTGGCTGAACGGCACGGACATCGGCGAGTTCAAGGGCTCCCGGCTGCCGCACGAGTTCGCGGTCGGGCACCTGCTGAAGCCGAGCGGCAACGTGCTCGCCGTACGCGTGCACCAGTGGTCCGCGGGCTCGTACCTGGAGGACCAGGACCAGTGGTGGCTGCCCGGCATCTTCCGTGACGTGACGCTGCTGCACCGCCCGGCGGGCAGCGCCCTCGACTTCTTCGTGCACGCCTCCTACGACCACCTCACGGGCGAGGGCACCCTGCGCGTCGACTCCGACGTCGACGGGCGGGTGAGCGTGCCCGCACTGGACATCGATGTCGCGACCGGCGAGCCGGTGACGGTCCCGGTCGAGGCGTGGACGGCCGAGACGCCGAAGCTGTACGACGGCGAGCTGGTCACCGAGGGCGAGCGCGTCCCGCTGCGCATCGGCTTCCGCACGGTCGAGCTGGCCGACGGCCTCATCAAGGTCAACGGCAAGGCGGTGCTCTTCAAGGGCGTCAACCGCCACGAGTGGCACCCCGAGAAGGGCCGCGCGCTCGACCTTGCGACCATGCGTGAGGACGTGCTGCTGATGAAGCGGCACAACCTCAACGCGGTACGCACCTCCCACTACCCGCCGCACCCGGCCTTCCTGGACCTGTGCGACGAGTACGGCCTGTGGGTCATCGACGAGTGCGACCTGGAGACCCACGGCTTCACCGAGCAGGCCTGGCGGGACAACCCGGTCGACGACGACCGCTGGACCCCGGCCCTCCTGGACCGCGCGGCCCGCATGGTCGAGCGGGACAAGAACCACCCGTCGGTCGTCGTCTGGTCGCTCGGCAACGAGGCCGGCACCGGACGCGGCCTCACCGCCATGGCCGAGTGGATCCACGGCCGGGACGCCTCCCGCCTCGTGCACTACGAGGGCGACTGGAACTCCCGTGACACGGACATGTACTCGCGCATGTACGCCAATCACGCCGAGGTCGAGCAGATCGGCAAGGAGCTGGACGGCGGCACCCACAAGCGGCGCCAACTCCCCTTCATCCTCTGCGAGTACGGCCACGCCATGGGCAACGGCCCGGGCGGCATCGCCGACTACCAGGAGCTGTTCGAGAAGTACGAGCGGCTCCAGGGCGGCTTCATCTGGGAGTGGATCGACCACGGCGTCAGGCACCCGGAGCTGGGCTACGCCTACGGCGGCGACTTCGGCGAGGAGCTGCACGACGGCAACTTCGTCTGCGACGGCCTGATCTTCCCCGACCGGCAGCCCTCGCCGGGCCTGCTGGAGTTCAAGAAGGTCATCGAGCCCGTCTCCATCGAGGGCGCCGACACTGCCGTACGGATCACGAACAAGCAGGACTTCGCCGACCTGTCCGCGTTCGCCTTCGAGTGGTCCTACCAAGTGGACGGCGAGACGGTCGAGTCGGGCTCCTTGTCGCTGCCCGCGCTCGCGCCGGGCGAGTCCACGGACGTCAAGCTGCCCGAGCCGGCCGCCGACCACGGTGGCGGCGAGACGCAGTGGACGGTACGGGCGCTGCTGGCCGCCGACACCGACTGGGGGCCCAAGGGCCACGAGGTGGCCTGGGGGCAGGTCCCGGTCAATGCACGGACGTTGCCGTCCGTCGCCGCGACCGACGGGCCGGTCGCCGGCGACGGTGTGATCACACTCGGACCCGCTTCCTTCGACGCCCGCACCGGTGCACTGAAGACGATCGGCGGCGTCGGGGTGAGCGGTCTGCGCCTGGACGTGTGGCGGGCGACCACCGACAACGACGAGGGCGCCGAGTGGCAGACCGACACCCGCTGGGCCACCCTGTGGCGCAAGTACGGCCTGCACCGCATGCGGCACCGGCTCGACGGCGTGGAGATCGGCGACGACGCCCTGACCGTGCGGACCCGGGTCGCCCCGGCCGCCTGGGAGTTCGGCCTCGCCGCGGTGTACCGCTGGACCTCGGACGGCAGCCGCCTCAGGCTGACCGTGTCCGTGGGCCCGGAGGGCGAGTGGCCGGTGCCGCTGCCGCGCCTCGGCGTGCGGTTCGGTCTCGCGCAGGCCGACGCTGTGAAGTGGTACGGCGGCGGGCCCGGCGAGGGCTACCCGGACACCAAGGCGGCCTCCAAGGTGGGTCGTTGGGAGTCCACGGTGGACGGACTGCAGACCCCGTACCTCCGCCCGCAGGAGAACGGCGCCCGCGCCGACGTCCGCTGGGCCGAGCTCGGCGGGCTGCGCATCGAGGGCGACCCGGAGTTCTTCCTCACCGCCCGCCGCTGGACCACCGAGCAGCTGGACGCGGCCACCCACCGCACCGACCTCACGCCCAGTGACACGGTGTGGGTGAACCTCGACCACGGCCTGCACGGCATCGGCACCGGGTCCTGCGGGCCGGGCGTGCTGCCGCAGTACCAGCTGCACGCCGAGCCGGCCGAGTTCTCCTTCGTCTTCTCGGAGATCAGTTGACGGACACGGACATACGGTCCACTGCGGCCGGCCGGCTCTTCAGTCGGCCGGCCGCGGTCGCGTCCTGCGCCGGTTTCGTCCTCATCGGCATGCTCCAGGCGCTGTACGGCCCCGCGGTGCCGGGCCTGCGCGCGGAGTTCGGCCTGGCGCCGTCCGGTGCCGGGCTCGGTCTGAGCCTGCACTTCACGGGCGGTGTCGCGGGCGTTCTGGCCTTCAACGCGATCCACTCCCGGATCAGCAACAGGGCGCTGCTGGCTGCGAGTTACGGACTGATGGCGCTGGGCGGCGCGGGCTTCGCACTGGCCCCCGACTGGCCCCTCGCCCTCGCCGCCGCCTTCCTCGGCGGCCTCGGCTTCGGCGGTATCGACTACGGCCTCAACCAGCTGTTCGCGGTCGGCTTCGGCGACCGCTCCACGGCCATGCTGAACGTGCTCAATGCGCACTTCGGCATCGGGGCGGTGCTCGGCCCGGCGGTGGTGGCATGGCTGGGTCCGGACGCGTACGCGTACGCCTTCGGGGCGTGTGCGGTGCTGGCGGCCGCACTGGTCCCTCTGGGCTCAAGTGGCGTATGTACACGCCCTGTTGAGCCGTCCGAGAAGCAGCAGCAACCTCCATCGCCGGGCGGCCGCCTCCCTCGCATCCTCGTGGGCTTCCTCGCCCTCTACATCCTGAACGTCGGCGTGGAGGCGGGCGTGGGCGGCTGGGAACCCACGCATCTGGAGACCGTCGGCTACAGCGCGACCGTGGCCGCCTCGGCGACCTCCGTGTACTGGCTGATGATGACGGCGGGCCGTTTCCTCGTCGTACCGATCACCCTGAGGTACTCCCCCGAGCGCATCCTGACGATCTGCGCGGCCGGCATGACCGTGTGTCTGCTGCTGGCACGTGTAAAAGGAGTGGCGCCGGTGGCCTACGCCGGTGTTGGGTTGTTCATCGCGCCGGTCTTCCCGACCGGACTGCCCTGGCTGAACAGGGCGCTTCCCCAGGCGAGGCGCGCAGGTGCCTGGGTCATCGCCGCGTCGATGATCGGCGGAGTGGCGGCTCCCCCGCTGCTGGGGGCGGGCATCGAGGCCTCGGGCATCCACGCCGTCCCCTGGCTGCTCACCGGACTCTCCGCCGCCTCCCTCGCGGCGACCGTCTGGCTGATCCAACTCACCCGGAGGTCCATCGAGTGATCGGCAGTATCGAGGTCCGCTCCCTCTCCCGTTCCTTCCACACCACCGTGCGCCGTCCGGGTTTCGCCGGCACACTCAGATCTCTCGTCAACCCGGAGCGGGCCGTCAAGCACGCCGTCTCCGACATCAGCTTCGACGTGGCACCGGGCGAACTCCTCGCCCTGCTGGGCCCGAACGGCGCAGGCAAGTCCACCACCATCAAGATGCTCACCGGCATCCTCACCCCCACCTCCGGCGAGGCCAGGGTCGCGGGTGTGGTGCCGTACGTGGAGCGGGAGCGCAACGCCCGCAACATCGGTGCCGTGTTCGGGCAGCGCACCCAGCTGTGGTGGGACCTGCCGGTCAAGGAGTCCTTCGCGATCCTGCGGGACATCTACGACGTGCCGAAGGACGAACACGCCGCGCGGCTGCGGGAGTTCGACGACATCCTCGAACTGTCCGCCTTCTGGGACACCCGCGTACGCCACCTCTCCCTCGGCCAGCGCGTGCGCTGCGACCTGGCCGCCGCGCTGCTGCACGACCCGCCGGTCGTCTTCCTCGACGAGCCGACCATCGGCATGGACGTGGTGGTCAAGGAGCAGGTCCGCGAGTTCCTGCGCCACCAGGTCGAGGAGCGCGGCCGTACGGTGCTGCTGACGACGCACGACATGACGGAGGTCGAGCGGCTCGCCGAGCGGGTCGTGCTGATCAACCACGGGCGGCTCGTCCTCGACGGCTCTCTCGACGAGATCCGCCGCAAGTTCGGCTCGACCTGGCAGGTGCGGGCGACGCTCGCCGACGGGCACGGCGACGTCGTACCGCCCCCGGGCATCGCACTGCTGCGGCAGGACGGCCCGCAGGTGGTGTTCGGCCCGGACGGGCCCGAGGCCCCCACCGTCCACCAGGCGCTCAAGGCGGTCATCGAGCGGTACGAGGTGACGGGCATCGCCATCGACGAGGCGGACCTGGAGGACGTGATGCGGGTCGCGTACGCGCATGCGGAGCCCGCGGCAGAAGGGGTCTGACATGGCCGTTCTGCACGCGTGGCGGGCCGCCCGCGTCACCCCGCTCGGCGAGCTGCACGCCCCGCCCCGGATGACGGCAGTCCTGGTCCGGCTGACCGTCCAGGTGGTCCTGGTCGCGTCCCTGTGGAGCGGCCTGTACGCGCACGCCGGCGCCACCGCCGGCATGACCCGCGAGCAGGCCATCACCTACGCCGTGCTGGCCGTACTCGCCTCCCGGCTGCGGGAGTTGGACCAGTACGCGGGCCGGGACACGGTCCTGCAGCACATGCACTTCGGCACCATCGTCTACTGGTATCTGCGTCCGCTGCCGCCCGCCCGCTACCATGCGCTGCGCGCGCTCGGCGAGCAGGTCTACGGGGCCGCGTGGGCGCTCGCCGGATACGCGGTGTGCCTGGCGGCCGGGGTGATCGAGCCGCCCGGGTCGGCGGCCGTGGCCGGGGTGTTCGTGGTCAGCCTGCTGCTCGGCCAGCTGGTCCTCTACTTCGTGATGCTGCTCCTGGACCAGCTGTGCTTCTGGACCATCCGCAACTCCTCCGCGATGCTCATCCTGCTCTTCGCGCAGAACCTGCTGTCCGGGGTGTACGCCCCGCTGTGGTTCTTCCCCGGCTGGTTCCGCACCATGAGCACCTTCCTGCCCTTCCAGGCGACGCTCAGCGTGCCCCTGTCGCTGTACGTGGGCCGGATCCAACTGGCCGACGCGGGCGGGCAGTTGGCGATCCAGGCCGTCTGGGTCGTCCTGCTCTTCTTCCTCACCCGGTTCCTGTGGCGGCGGGCCGCCCACCGGGTCATCTCCCAGGGAGGCTGATGCCTATGAATGCCGTCCGGATCGCCTGGCGCATCACACGCCTGAACATTCGCGCCCAGATGGAGTACCGCATCGAGTTCCTGCTGAACATCGCGATCGGCGCGATCTGGCAGGTGTCGGTGATCGTGTTCGCGACCGTGCTGCTGACCCGGTTCACCGGGATGGGCGGCTGGGACAGCTCGGAGGTGCTGCTGATCCCGGCGACACGGATGCTGGCACACGGGTTGTTCGTGCTCTGCCTGGGCCGCGTGCACCAGCTGGGCCGGTTCATCCAGGAAGGGAAGATCGACATCTATCTGCTGCGGCCGATGCCGGTCCACCGTCAGGTGCAGCTGCAGTTCTTCCCCACGAACGCCTTCGGTGACCTGACGGTCGCCGTCGGCCTGATGGCCGGCGCCCTGTCCCGCAGCCACCTCGACTGGACGGCGGGACGGATCACGTACCTCATCGCCTGTCTGCTCGGCGGCATGCTGCTGGAGGCCGCCCTGTTCACGGCGGTTGCCTGTGCCGCGCTCCGTTTCCCGGCCGCCGACTACTGGGGCCGCTGGCTGGAGGAGCTGCTCGGCACCTTCGGCAGCTATCCGCTGAACGTGCTGCCCAGGGCGGTGGGCGGCTTCCTCACCTTCGGCCTCCCGCTCGCGTTCGTCGCCTACTTCCCGGCGGCGGTGCTCACCGGCCACGGGCACGACACGGGTGTCCCGTACTGGCTGGCGGCTGCCTCCCCGCTGCTCGGCCTGCTCGCGTACCTCGGAGCACGGCTGCTGTGGCGCTGGAGCCTCGACCACTACACGGGGGTGAACGGATGACGACGAACGCGACGGCATACGGCTCGGCGCGGAGCCGGGACTGCCGCGGCCGCGGCACCTCTCGCACCCGGATGCCCCGGGCACAGCGCCGACATCGGGCCCGGCGGGCCTAACCTCCTGCCGTGGCCTTGCGGGGGGGGGCCGCAGATCGACCGAGCGGTGACGTCGGCCACCAGCCGCCCGTCCTCCCAGCGCGGTGCACCGGCCTCGCTGCGGGCCCTCACCTCACGGATGCCACGCGGCGAGAACCAGCGCGCCGCTGTCGTAAGTGGGTTACCTGGTCGAGGCTGATCCGGCTGACACTTCGGGCGCGCTGTCCGTTCGTTCCGACCTGGTTTGGCACACGCGCGGCGTTGGCTGCGGATATCAAGCGCCTTCTTGCGGGCCTCCATGGCGTCGCGGGGCAGCCAGGAGAACTCCAGCTTGTCGCCATGAGTGGAAAAATCAGGGCGTGGATCCGCATTACCCTTCACCGCCGAGCCTGCCGGCAACGAACCCTACCGACTCTCCTTAATCGTCGGTGCCTGCTGCTCGCCGGACTCACCATCGCCGACCAGAACATGTTTGACGCAACAGCCCTCAGTACCTGCCGCCGAGATCACCGCAGAGTTTCGCAAGAACCGTCTGCGCACCCTGAAGGCGTCACGTCAGCGAGCGAACTCTCCAGGAAACGGAACGGACCTGATTATGGCAAGTGGATCGTAGTGTCGGCAGAAGCGGGCCGCCATCGGCTGACCAGACGGCGCCATGCGCGTGTGAACCGCCCTGCCAAATGCGTGCACAATGCGCCGCTCTGAGGAAAGGAGACCGAGGTTTCCTCGGCCATCGCCGAGAAGAAGGACCGGCCCAGCGGAGTCTGTCCGGTGGTACTCCATCGAAAGCCTGGGCGGCGTGCGAGGAGGGCGTTGACAAGTTCTCGCCCGAGCCCCTGACGCTGCCAGGTATCGTGGACCCAGACGCTCAGGATCCGTCCTGTGCGGCAGTCATTACAGGTACGGAAGCGGAGCCGTCCTATGACTGCTTTCCTGGCATCAAGAAGCACGATTTCAGTGGCAGTGCGCCGGTCCGCGTCGAGTCGTTCCAACTCCGATCAACCGCCTCCCGGTACCGGCGTCAGCCCGCCCACAGGGACGACTGCCCAAGTAACACCGTAGCGAACGTGTGCCGACTCTGTGCCTTTGTTGCGCAGGCAGCGAGATCAACCGTCCCACGGGCCTGCGCCTTGGTCCGCCTAGATCCCCCCTGCCAGCCACCACGTCACACGGACCAGCCCCCAGCCACCCAGCGCCAGTACCACCCCTGTCGCGAGCGACGCCCCCCACACGTACCGCGGCTTGAGCTCGGTCGGCTCGCCGGTACCGGGAGCCACACAACGTTCGAGCCACAGAAACGTGAAGAATCCGAACCCGGTGGTCAGGCAGACGGTGAACCACACCCCACGGTTTTTCACCCGCTGGTATTTGCGTGGCAGAGCGTAAGCCGCGGTCAACACGGCCACGCCCACACCGGCCACAGCCCAACGCAGGGCGGTGGACCGAAGGAAGAGCGGATAGCTCGCGGGCAGCAGAACACTCAGGCCGCCTGGTTCGCGGTCAGTCTGCCGGCCCCGGAACGGGAGATCCCTGACGCGCACGTCCGCCTTGGCGGCGACCGCCTCCTCCACAGCGGCGACTTCACGGTCGCCGAACTCGCCCGGTACATGTGTGCGTAGTTCGCGGTAGATCAGTGGAGCCGTCTCCCAGAACAGTTTCACTCCGTGATCGTCGTACCCAATCTCGACCACCGGGGGCCTGTCCGACCGAAGGGCCTTCAACAGGTCTTCCTGAGTACTCGGAATCGGGAACTCCTGACACAGGAAGGCCACATACGACGTGAACAGGATTGACAGTGCCACGAGTCGTGCTGTCCTGGTCAACAATGTCGCAACTTCGACCCGGCCGGCGATACTGGAGTCATTGGACACGAACCGTCACCGTCCCGTAAAACTCCTGAGCGATACTGGCGAAGGCATGACCGGAAGGAACATCCTTCACCAAGGGGGCATGTGTCAGGGAGGATACCCCGGTCTTGTTGTACGAAGCGAAAGCAACTGTGAAGGAACGAGATTCCTTCGACTGGGCGATCACTTGGTACTCAATGTTGTAGCTACCGAGGAAGGCGGCGGGAGTTTCACTTCCAGCCTTTCCGTCTGTAGCCATACCAAGCAGATCCTTTCCTATGTTCGACTTTGCGTCCGCATGATCCGCACTGCCGCCGAGTTCACTCGCCGAGGCTTCGAAGCCAGCCCCGATGATCTTTCGGGCCAGATTTTCAATTATCGCCGTGTGGGACGCGTCCAACATGAGCTCCTGAGTCAATGGACTTCCGTCATCGAAGGGGATGTTGTTCACATCGCCCTTCCCGTCGGCCCACAGGGCCAAGAGGTCCACCCAGCTGAGCTGCGGAGACTGGCCGCTGAGGTAGTTACATGCGGCGGCTTCACCGCTGTTGACCGAGGCTCCCGCAGTGCACGGGCGCGTGTTTCCAGCGGTGGCCAGGATGTATTTCTGCAGCTGAATGGCCAGCTCTCTGTGAATGCCGGATTTCTCGCTGCCGACAAGGGAGTCCAGAGCCTGGACGCAGCTGCCGTTGCAGCCGCCGCCTCCAGAGCACTTGTGCGTATCGCAGTAGTGGCTCGAGCCCTTGTACTTCTTGGACCCGGGGTCGTTTTCGGCGTGATAGGTGCCGTACGTGCCGTTACTGCCTGAGCAGTAGTGTTCCAGCCCACAGCTTTCCAGACCCGTGGGGTCGCTGAGGTTCGTCGGATTATTCAGGGAGTAGGTGTAGGCGTTGAGCCCTTGGGGGTTGTAGGGAGCGCTGAGGGGGTCGGTGGTGAGGAAGCGGCCGAGGGTGGGGTCGTAGGCGCGGGCGCCGAGGATGTCGAGGCCGGTGGAATCGTCTTCGGTTTTGCCGAGGAAGCCGCGGTCGGTGCTGGTGGGTAGCGAGCCGGTGCGTTGGGCGCCGAAGGGGAGGTAGCGGCGGCGGGTGGGGGTGCCGGTGTCGGTGGCGACGGTGAGTTGGCTGGAGTTCTGTGGGTCGGACATCAGCCAGGTCAGGGTGCCGGTGCCGGTGCCGGCCACGCGCATGGCGCAGGTCGAGGTGGCGTCGTTGTAGTAGCGGGTGCCGATCGGGGTGGCGCCGCTGGTGGTGGCCTTGTGGAATTCCTGGCCGCCGAGGTAGAGCACGGTCTCGGTGGGGGCGGCCCGTTCCAGGAGGTTGCCGTCGGCGTCGTAGATGTAGCCGGTGGTCTTGTCGCCGCCGGTGGCGTGGAGGGTGGTCTGGGTGAGCTGGCTGAGCGGATTCCAGGCGTAGTCGGTGGAGATGCCGGATTCGGTGCGGGACTTCATCCGCCCGTCGGCGTCGTAGCGGTAGGTGTCCGTGCCGCTGGAAGTGATGATGCTGGTCACGCCGTGCGGCTGGGCCTTGCCCGCGGTGTAGTTCGACTGGTCGGCGGAATAGCCGGGGTAGACATAGTCACGGACGCTGGCACCCGAGGAGGTGGTGTTGGTGACCTTCTGCAGGTTGCCGATGCCGTCGTAGGTGTAGTCCTGCTGGTAGGGGGAGAGGGTGGTGCTGGTCAGGTCCGGGGTGAACGGGCCGGTGCAGCCGGTGGAGGCTTCGGTGGTCCACGCCTTCGTGATGCGGTTGAGCTCGTCGTAGGTGTAGCACTCGCTCTGACCGGTCAGGTTGTCCTTCAGCGCCGTGGTCTGACCGCCCGCGTCACGCGTGTAGGTGTCGTTCTGGACGGTGCCCTTGCTGCTGGTGGTCGTGGTGATGTTGCTCAGCCAGCCGGTGCCGGTCGCGTCGTCGTAGGCGTAGCTGCGCCGCGCGGTCGTCGTGGTGGTGGCGGTGGTGCCGTAAGTGCGTCCGGTCAGGCGGCCGAGGGTGTCGAAGTTGGTGGCATCCACGTAGGTGACGTTGGTGGTGTTGCCGCCGCTGCCCAGGACGCCGGTGACTGTGGTCGGCAGGCCGAGGCCGTCGTAGGCGGTGGTCACCGTCTCCTCAGGCAGGCCGCCCATGGCGGGGTAGTGAACGCTGGTCTGGTGACCTGCGGCGTCGTAGCCGTAGTCGTAGGTGTAGCTGCCGGCCATGCCCATGGCGTCGCTGGGCAACGTGTCCGTGATGCCGGTGGCGCGGCCGTTCGCGTCGTAACCCTTCACCGCCGTGGTGTATGCCTTGCCACCGGAGTACGAAGTCGCCGTCGCGGGCTGGCCCCGGCCGCCCGATGCCGTGTCATAGGTGTGGGCGGACAGCACCGTGCTGCCCTGGCTCACGGTCAGCGGCCGGTTCAGGTTGTCGTACGAGTAGGTCACCGTGGCACCGGTGGCGTCGGTCGTCGTTTGGATGTTGCCGTTGTCGTCGTACGTGGTCGACGAGGAGCCGGCGTTGGTGGTGGGGTCGGTGGTGGCGTCCGGGTCCGTGGTCGTCTTGCGCTCGCCGGCCCAGTCGTAGGTGTAGCGGGTGATGTTGCCCTTGGCGTCGGTGATCTGCGACAGCTTGCCGGTCGCCGTGTACTGGTACGTGGTGGTGTAGGTCGACGGGCCGAACTCGACCACCTTCGACGTCTGGCCGTACACGTCGGTGTAGGTGTTGGTCCGCTCCCCCACCGACGGCATGGTGGTGGTGTAGTCACCGTGGTAGTTGGTGATCGTCTGGCCCTGGATCTGCGGATTGCCGTTGACCATGATCCGCGACTGGGTGGTACGCCCGGCATAGTCGATCAGCAGGTCGGTGTACGACGGCAGGGAGGCGACCGTCGGGTTCACCATCCCGGAACCGGCGCCACTGGAGTTGTAGAACGGGGCCGAGGTGCCGGTGACATTGCCCGAGGTGTCGTACCGGGTGGAGACCACGGTCCGTCCCGTGGTACCGGGGGCCGTCGCCTGGGTCTCCCGGGTCCGGCCGAGGCCATCCACGTATGCGTAGGAGGCCACGTAGGTGCTGCCGGACTGCCGGGTCTCGCTCTCGACCACCGGCGGCGCGTCGGTGCGGTTGACCAGATACGGCACGCCGTCGGAGTTGGTCGCGGTGGTGATGGTGTAGGTGAAGCGCATCGACGGCGTGGTGCCCGCGTCGTAGCCGCCCATCTCGGTCGGCCGCCACACCTTCCAGGTGCGTCCGACCGCATCGTGGTCGATGCGAGTGGTCTGCCCGTTTGCGTCCAGGACCTTGTACGGGCTGCCCCACAACCTGGAGTACCAGGATGTGGTGGACAGCGCGGTGCCTGGGCCGTTGCCGTCCGGGTCCGGGCCGGTGACCTTCACCCCGCTGGTCGGCCAGGACGTTTCCGGCGAATACGTCGTGGTCGTGGTGTGGTTCGCCTGGTCGTTGGTGGCGTTGCCCTTGGCGTCCGTCGTGGACCGGATGCGGCCGGCGTTGTCGTAGGTGCTGGTGACCTTGCGGGAGTGCGTTGCGTCGAGGTCGGTGATCGCGGAGGTGACGTTGCCGTCGGTCGGCTTGTCCGTGGCCAGCGACGTCGCCCCGTCGTACAGGGTGATGGTGTCACTGTCGATGTTGGAGTCGCTGCGGCTGGTGCAGTCGGTGGAGTGGTGGATCGTCTCGTCGGGCAGCACCATCCACCGCTTCACATCGGAGTCGGGGAAGGTGTCAGTGTTGTAGGCCCGGCCGTAGACCGTGCACCTTTGATCGCCCGTGACCGCGCTGTCGCCCATGTCCTCGGTGCGCACCGGCAGACCGTAGCTGGTGCTGGTCGAGGAGGAGTTGTCGAAGACGTTGTTGACGACGTGTTCGCGCCAGGCGCCGCCGGAGATCAGTTCGTCGGTTGTCGTTTTGGACTCCCGCACGAACCGGGCATCGGGCAGCCCAATGTAGGTGGCCGTGTCGTAGGACCAGTAGTCGTGCCAGACACGCTGGTGCGACTGACCTGAGCCGTCACGCTGGCTGGACTCCAGCACATAGCCGCTCAGCCAGGGATGGTCGACGTAGGTGGTGCCGTTTCCGTCGGTCACACTCACACTGCGGGTCTTGGAGGAGTCGGACTTGTCGGTGCGGTCGCCGTCCATGCCCTGATACAGCCAGTAATACGTGGAGGCCGCGTTGGCCTTGGTGCCGGTGAACACCTCCACCTGCTGGTAGCCGCGCCAGTCCGACCACGACTCCTTGCTGTCCGGGGTGAGCGGGTCGTTGGGGAACGCCCACGCCGCACCGCCGTGGTACTCATACGTGGCGGTCATCACCGGATCACCGTCGTCGTCGGCGCCCTTGCCCACACCGGCATCCGAAGTCACCTTGCTGACCAGGTACTTCTTGAACCAGCCGGTGTGCTCGGTGGTATCGCCCTCCGGCGTCCACGTCTGCTTGAAACAGTCCTGCGTATTGGACGACTCACTCGGGAGGTTGTTGATGTCGCAGGCGTCCGGCTGCACGTAGGTCACATCGACGAACGAGCCCAGGTCGCCGTGGACCTCGTTGACCCGGCGGAAGTTGAGCAGGCTGGAGCCGACCTGGTTGTCCTTCCACTCACCGTTGAAGTTGATGGTCGGCAGCGTGATGTCGTCGCCGTCCCCGTACCCTCTGCGCTCCACATAGTCCAGCCACAGCTGATGCCCGATGGTGCCCGACGGGTCGGGCAGGCCGTACTTCATCTGGTACTGCATCGCCGGATCCCACGCCGAGGCGTCGTTGTCCCGCACCCAGGTGTGGATGTCCCACAGCATGTCGGTGGAGAAGAACGTCGGCGAATACGTCACCCCGGTGATGCTCCTGCAGGAGTCGTCCGCCGCCGTGCCATCACAGATCAGATCCGTCGGCACGTCGGGATAGGAATTCGGGTGGTCGGAGATCGACGGGCAGGGCGATACCGCGTTCTTCAGCGGGTCCATTTCCGTCATCCGCTCCGAACACCGGCCCACATGGGAGAGCGTCACCTCGGCGGGCAGCTGCGCGCCCGGGATCTGCGACGCCCACCCGTACTCGATCCGCGTCAGATACGAGGCCGCGTCATACGCCCGCGCCATATCCGTGGAGATCACCGAACGGTAGTGGTTTTGCTGCTTCTCGTAGAAGTACGAGGTCTCCACCTCGTTGGCGTCCACCACCCGGTCCAGGTTCCACCGGTAGGCCTGCGTGCACGGCTCCGGGAACTGGGAGAAGCACGGCTCACCGGAGTTGTTGCCCACCACCGGCACCGTCAGCACCGAATGCGTGTACTTGTCCCAGTTCGCGTCCGGGTCCGTGCGCTCCGAGCGGCCCCAGCCGAAGTAGTAGCGCGTCCCGTCCTGCTGGGAGATCACCCAGTACTCGTCGTCCGCCCCGTGCCCGCCGGTCAGATGCTGCACCCGCCAGCCCGGATCGTCCTGCACGTGATACGAACCCGCACCGGTGTTGTCCTGCACCAGCTCGGAGTTCACCCCGTTCAGGCTGATCACATAGATGGCGCCGTCCGGCTCCTGCGCCGTGTTCGGGGAGTCCCAGCACAGGTCACCGACCGTGCCGTTGCCGGTGCCATCGCTCTGGCAGCTGCGGTAACGGCGCTCGATGTAGCCGACGTTCAGATCCCAGCCCAGACCGGCCCAGGACGCCTGCGTGTTGTCCGCCGACGTCAGACCGTCCACCGCCTGCGAGTTGTACGACAACGACAGCGCCGGCGCCGACCCCGCCGGCGGCTTCGGCAGCTGGATCGGCAGGCTGTAGGTGAACGCACCCGACCCGGTGGAGACGTTCCACGAACCAGACGGGCTCAGCGACGACGCCCGGTAATCTCCCCCATCACCGGACGACCCCGACGCCACCGCGTACACCGTCCCCGACGAGGCGGTGGTCGCCGCCAGCGGCGCCGAGCGCGCCAACTGCGTCGACACACCCGAGGTCAGGCCGTTCAGCGGCTGCTGATCCAGCAGAGCGCCCGACGGGTCACCGTCCGCCTGGACCGTCGCCGTCAGCGTGCCGGTCCTGACGTCGTTGGTCGCCTCCACGATCTTCCGGTCGCCCGGCGAACATCCCTTGGCCTTCGGCGTGGTCAGCGCGCACGCCGGGAACTTCACCAGCCGCACACGCGACGCGAAATTACCGCCGTAGGCGTTCTTGAAGCCCGAGTAGTCCAGGCTCAGCTCTACCAGGCCCGCCGATGTGACACCGTCCTTGCGGGTCAGCTGCACGCCCAGTCCGACACCGCCCGCCGGAGCCACCGCCTTGCGGTCCAGGACCTCGACGTCGACCGA
The DNA here is from genome assembly GCF_003814765.1 of Streptomyces sp. TLI_185. Classification (NCBI taxonomy): domain Bacteria; kingdom Bacillati; phylum Actinomycetota; class Actinomycetes; order Kitasatosporales; family Streptomycetaceae; genus Streptomyces; species Streptomyces sp. TLI_185. The sequence continues at coordinate 7,921,266 of NZ_RKRB01000001.1, read as the reverse complement.
GGCAGGCGCCGCCGACTTCGCCTTCGCCGCCCCCGAACCGCCCAACAAACCCGGATCCGGAGCCTTGTTCAGCAGATCCCGGTAGGGCGCCGGGCCGACCGTGACGACCGCGGCCTTCGCGTCGGCGCTGGTCCCGGCCGCATCAACCACCGCACCGGAGGGTGCCACCGCCAGCGCCTTGCCGGGCTTGACGCCGTTGAGGTCCACCAGAGCGCCGGTCGCCTTCGGCCAACTGGACTTGACCGGCTTGGTGGGGGCCGGGTCCGGCTCGTCCTTGCGGGCAGCCGCCGCGGACTGCGTCGGCACCGGCGGCGTGCGCGTGACATGCGACGCCGACGACTGTGACGCCGACGACTGCGGCGAAGCCGCCGCCGGCACCCCGGACAGGAGGCCCGCTATCAAGGCACCGGAAACGAGCAGCACCAGGTTCTTCGACCGCGACATCGCGCAACCCCCACCAGACATGGCACAGAGGCCGCAACATCCCGGCGCCCCGGCAACCCCTCAAAGGCCCCCGCCCGACCTGTGGCTTCACGCGAAGACCACAGCCCGGTCACAGAGCGATCCGGAACCTAATCGGCCACCAAACGCCAGGGAAAGATCAATGAAACGGACATTGATCGACAGATGATGGCAACAAACGACAGATCCACTCTGTGATGTCCATCACATTTCACGTGTTTTGGGAACCACTGTGAGACAGGTCTGGCGTCGACTGATCACGTGATGCTTCAATCCCCCCTCACTCAAGGAGATTTCAGGGGGGTTGTCGACAGGATGCGTGACGCACTTGCAACCATGAGCCGCAGGCAACTGATGAGATGGACCGGGGGAATGCTGGGAACGGCCACCGTCGGCTCCGTCGCATTGGCCGGCGGCACCGCGTCCGCGGCCGTCGCCACATCCACCAAGTTCGACCTCACCGCACCGTCGAGCGAGTTGTTGCGGGAGATAGACCTCCAAGACGTCCGCGTCCTGCAGTCCTTCTCCTTCGACAACGCCAACAAGCACATCTACACGGTCGGCCTCGTCCAGGAATACAGGCAACTCCCCGGGGAATCCCGCCAATACACCAATGCCGAACGTTCGGCCAACGGCGACTTGGTCGTCACTCGTCTGGACCTCACCGGTGCCGAAATCGGGCGCATGTACCTCAAGGGATTCGGGCATGGCGTCTCGATAGCCGCCGAACCCTCCGGAAACAGCGCCTACCTGTGGACCGAGACCGACGCCGTGGCGGAAACCGATGCAAACAACAACACCAACGGCTGGGGCACCAAGCTGGCCCGTTTCAAATTCGCCAACGGCGCGGTTCTCACCACCGGTTCATCGCAGCTGACCAAGTTCAGTCCGGTCTCCGGAGCCGACCGGACCACCGTGGCCATCGACCCGGTCAACAGCCGTCTGGCCGTGCGCTATCGGGCCAGCAATGTCTTCAAGTTCAGCCTCTATGACCTGGCCACCTTCAAATCCGGCACGTTCACCCCGCTGGCCACGGTCACGCAGCCGACCGGTAGCGCCTATTCCGATTTCCAGGGCTTCACGAGCCTCGGCCAGTACCTGTACATGATCGACGGAAACGCCTACACGTACGCCAACAACACGACGACGACACCCAACAATCCCGACGGCAATACGTACATCACCAGAATCGACTGGAACACCGGGTCCGTCAGCGACCGCCAGCTCACCAAGGCCGGCCAGAGCCTCTACTACCGAGAACCCGAAGGTCTTGCCATTCAGATTCCGGACACCAGCAACATGGCCGCCTGCCGACTGGTCATGGGATTCGCCTCGGAAAACTCAGCCACCGATACCGACAAAATGGCGAGTCTTTACTACAAGAGCTCCCTCGTCTGATCATGGCTCGCTCGCCCAAGGGGCTCCTCGCATGAGTCAGACGACCGACGCCGCTGCTGTACCCGCCGCCACGACCGGCCGTCCGGGTCTGTCGTCACCGGCTGACCCGGGACTGCTGCACCGCGCGATCACGCTGCTCGCCGTCATCAGCTTGTTCATAGGCACGCGCGCCGACTGGAACACCGCGATTGCGACACGTCCGGCCATCGGGCTTGTCATCACCCTCAGTTACGCCGGAATCCTGGTCCTCGGGATCTTCGCCCTCGCGGTACGCAGTCGGTGCGCCCTCGTGCGCGTCGACGCGGGCGCCCTGCTGGTCGCCATCACCCTGGCGCTGTGCTCGTACGCCCTCGGCGGCGGAATGAACGACGAGACGGTGCTGATGACCCAGGCCACGCACGAGCTGGTGCACGGGCATGCGGTGTACGGGCAGGAGTGGCCGTGGGTGTTCCAGCACCACCACGTCGCGGTCACGAAGACCATGTCGGGCGGTGCTGACTACGCCTTCGCGTATCCGCCGCTGGCAGTGGTGTTCAACGCTCCCGTATATGCGTTGATCGGGGCCAAGGCGGCCACGTTCGTCCCGACAGTCCTGCTGATCGTCGGCGCAGCAGTGTTGTGGGTTCTGCTGCCGGTGCCCTGGCGGTCGGCGGCGACGGTGGTCTGCCTTGGCTTCCCCATGCTCAAGGGGTACGCGGCCATGGGGTATCCGGCGATCCCGGCGCTCGTCCTGCTCATCCCCGTCGTCATTCACTGGCCGTCCATCGGTGCCGGGGGGCGGCTTCGCCGCTGGGACGTGGTTCGCGCAGGGCTTCTCGGCGCCGCATGCGCGACGCATCAACTGCCCTGGTTTCTGACTCCTTTCCTGCTGGTAGGTCTGTACGCATTGCGACGCGGTGAGCTCTCAGGGCGGGTCGCTCTCGCGGTGGTCGCACGCTTCACCGCAATCTCTGCGGTCGTGGCCCTGGCCGCCAACGCCTACTTCATCGTGCAGAGCCCAAAGGCCTGGATCTCCGGGCTGATCCTGCCTTTCACCCAGCACGGGGTGCTGCACGGCCAGGGCATCATGGGCCTGTCCTACTACTTCTCGAACGGCAGCAGCCGACTGGACTTCTACTCGTACGGCAGCATGCTGCTGGCCGCCGGACTGCTCGTGCTGTTCATGCTGTTCGTACGGCGGTTGGGCCCGGCCGCCGTCGTACTGCCGTGGTGCGCGTTCTACATGGCCACGCGGTCGCAGGACGGCTACTACCTGATGATGACCCCGCTGTGGGTCGCGGCCGCAGCCACCGCTCCCTGGTCCGCCTTCGCGTCCGCCTGGCAGCCCCGCTTGCCGCTGGGCCGACGGCGTGCGATCAATGTGGCCGTGGCAGCGGCCGTGCTGCTTCCGGCCGCCGTCTCTGTGACCATCGCCGCTGCGAGCGGGCCACCGATCCGACTGGTGATCAACGATGTCCGGGGGGACAGAGGCGGTATCAGCGGGCTCACCTTGCTGGCGACGAACACCGGTGACACCGCACTGGCCCCCCACTTCGCGTCGAGTACCGGCGAAAGCGCGTCCGGGTACTGGACCGTACGCAGCGGCCCGGCCGTGCTGCGCCCGCACCAGTCGGCGCGTTACGTACTGGTGGCGAGCGGTGGACGCTACTCCCTCCCCCACCGGGCCCACCTGCGGGTACGACTGAGGGTTTTCACGGACAGACCGCAGACCCTGAGCAGCACCGATATCCAGGTGCCGAAGGATTAGCAGCCGTCCGTTACCTGCGCCGGGTGGGGGTCTCGGAGGGTTCCGGGCCGGAGGCGTTCACCGAGGTGCGGCCGGGTTTGTGGACGTGGCGGGGTACGACGTCCTGGGGGAAGGTCAGCTGCTGGTTCATCCACTTCAGGGTGGCCGGCATCTCGCGTACCCAGGTGGGGAAGTTGTGGCTGCCGTTCTCGGGCAGGATCGACGCCACGCGCATGGGTGCCTTGACGGCCTTGATGAACGCCAGGGTCTGCGGGTAGCCCTTCTCGCCGTGTTTGCTGTCCGCGACCAGGACGGAGACCTGCGGCACGGGCAGGTGCTTGAGCCGCCACATCAGGTCGTGCCCGTTGATCCGGTTGACCCGGCCCAGCCCGCTGCCGAAGAGGTTGCCGGTCGTAGGGTCGTCCTTGACCTTGTAGTCGGGTGAGAGGGCGCCCGCCGTCGTGTACACGTGCGGGTTGCGCATGGTCAGTTGCAGGGCGCAGCTGCCGCCGGAGGAGTAGCCCATCACTCCCCAGGCGCTGGCGTCGTGGCCCACCCGGTAGCTGGCCTTCAGGGCGTCGGGCAGGTCCTTGGCCAGGAAGGTCTCGGTCTGCGGTCCGCCCGGCACGTTCACGCACTCGGTGTCGCGCGGCGGAGCGATGGTGGGCCGGATCATCACCATGATGGTCGGCTGCATCTGGCCGCTCTTTTGCAGCTGTCCGGCGGTCTGGGACACCCGCAGGTACTGCGCGAGGTTGAAGATGCTGCCCGGGTAGCCGCTGAGCGCGACGATCACCGGGAAGCGCTGGCGGTGGTAGGCCTTTTGGAAGTACTGCGGCGGCAGATACACGAACGCCGGGTCGACCACGCCGGTGCGCCGGCCGATCACCTTCACGGACTCCACCCGCCCGTTGACCGCCGCGGGGCCGGTGGGCAGACCGCTGACCCGGCTCAACTGCTCATCGCCGGCGGGCTGTATCAGGGCGCCCTTGACGGAGACACCCGTCATGCCCCCGCCGTCGTTGGTGCCGCCCGCCTGCGTGATGCCGACGGGAGCGGTGTCGACGCTGCCGAACAGCTCCCCCCACGAGCCGAAGAACTGATACGAGGAGTTCAGCCAGCACGCGAACGCCGCGATGATCGTCACCTGGGTCACTCCGACGGCCGCCAGCCGTCCCAGCACCTGCCCCACACTCTGCCGGGCCAGCCGTGGCCACAGCCAGACCAACAGCGCCACACAAACAGCGGCCACCACCGCCATCACGTACACAGTCGTCTCGCTGGTCAAGCCCATGCCACTCAGTCCCCGGTTTCCTCACCCATGGTCATTCCGTCACCCAGAAGGAGGGCTGCGGACCCTTCCGCGTTCCCCAAAGGGTGCTAAAAGGAAAAAGAACGGGGCCCTTCCGTGTTCTTACGGAAGAGCCCGGTTCCAGACATGAGCGGCTGTCAGTCGCCGCGGAGAGTCCTGCGGTATGTGACGCAATCCTCATACGCCGGGAGCAGGCCCTGTGCCTCTGCCTCGGCGAGTGTCGGTGCCTGCTCGTCCTTGGGGGACAGCAGCGGCTCGATGCCGGCGGGCCATTCGATGGCGAGGTCCGGGTCGAGCGGGTGGATGCCGTGCTCGCGTTCGGGGGCGTAGCCCTCGGAGCAGAGGTAGACCACCGTCGCGTCGTCGGTCAGGGCGAAGAAGGCGTGACCGAGGCCCTCCGACAGATAGACGGCGTGATGGCTCTCGTCGTCGAGCCGGACGGCCTCCCACTGCTTGTAGGTCGGGGAGCCGACGCGGATGTCGACGATGACGTCGATGACCGCGCCGCGCACGCACTTGACGTACTTGGCCTGGCTCGGCGGAACATCCGCGAAGTGAATACCCCGCAGCGTGCCCCGCTTGGAGACGGAACAGTTGGCCTGCGCGAGGGTGAGGTCCTGGCCCGTGGCATCGCGGAACTCGGCGCCGCGGAACCACTCGTGGAAGCTGCCGCGGTCGTCGGGGAAGACCTTGGGCTCCAGCACCCAAGCACCCTCAATTCCCAGTGGTCGCACGTATTGATCCTTGCCTCGCGTGGTTCGGTTACTTCTTCAGGGCTCGACGGAGCTTGCCCGCGGCGCGGCGCAGCAGCGTCGGCTCCGCGGGGCGGGCGGCGGGCTTGCGCCGCGCGGGGTCCTTGGCTGCCAGGTCGGCGGCAGCGGCCGCGAGCGGCTTGACCACGGCACCACCACTCGCGGAGACATCGAGCGCCAGCGGGAGTGCCACCGGCTTGCCGCCTCCGGTCGAGGGCACGGTCAGCTCCAGCCGCCACTGGCCGTCCGCCAGCTCACCGAGCGGAAGGCCGGCGCTCAGCTCGGCCTTGTCTGCGCCGCGGGCGGTCAGCGTGGCCGTGAGGTCGACCGAACGGCCCGCCGAGGCGCTCGTCAGCTTCAGGGCTGCCTCGCTCTCGCCCTGGACGTGGAAGGGCAGGGCAACAGCGATGCGGCCGGGGTCCGTTGTCACCGTGACGTCGGCGGCGGTGAGACCGGCGAACTCGTAGGAGATCCGGTTGGTCTTCTGGCCCACGTCGAGCGAGAGGTTGCCGTGCGGATCGGTCCAGTACGGCAACACCAGCCGCGCCGGGGAGCCGACAACGGCAGCACGCCGCCCGCGCCCGGCCTCCTCGCCGCGCACGGAACCCAGGCGGGTCTCCTTGGTCCAGCCGCAGGAACTGATGCGGATGAGGACATCCCAGATCCCCGCATCCAGTCCCGCACCGTTCGCCGCCGACAGCGGGTCGACCTCGGCGGTGGCCCGCAGCACCTGCCGGAAATAACCCTCCCGGCCCGCCACCGCGACCTTCTCCCGGGTCAGCTCGACGGGCTGGAAGAACTCCGCCGCCGTCGCGCGCTCGCGTACGACGAGGTCCACCTTGGACTTGCCCAGCGGGGCGGAGGTGTCCGCGCCCAGCAGCGCGATGGCGTCCAGGCTGGTCTTCGGCAGCGGCGGGGCGAGCAGGTCCTTGTCACCCTCGGCCCGGAAGGTGATGGGCTCACCGCCCGACTGGTACTCGGCGGTGAAACCGATCGTCAGCCTGCCGTTGTCCCAGCCGAGGTTCTCGAGGACGCCGGAGGGCTTGATCCCGGACTCCCACTGGGCGAACTCCTCGACGTCGGCGAGCCGGTTCGCCGCGATCAGACCCGCGACGATCTGCTGCGTGGGCTGCATGCCCGCGGCGACACCGGGCCCGAAGCGCTCGACGACCACCTTGTGGATCTCGTCGAACAGCTCCTGACGGTAGTCCTCCGGCAGCTTCAGCAGCCGCTGACCACGCATCCGCTCGACCATCTCGTTGCGCAGCCAGCGGCGAAAAAGCCGGTCCCGCAGCGGACCCGGCTCGGTCAGCTCCTCGACGACATCCAGGGCCTCACGCAGGTTCTTGAAATAGCCGACTGGGTCGAAACGCTGGAAGCCCGCGTTGGAGGCATCCTCCCGCTTGACGTGGTAATAGCACAGATAGTCACTGAGCACGGCGACGTTCTCGGCCCGCAGATAGGCCTCGGTGACAAAGACGTGGTCCTCCAGACGGCGGCGCCCCTCCATGTAGCGGAGGTTGTGCTTGTCCAGGAAGGCCTTGCGGAACATCTTGTGCGGGGTGAGGCTGTCGATCAGCGGGGCGTTCTCGACGTTCGCGTGCGGCCGGTTCTTGCGGAACAGCTCCAGCGGGACCGGACGGCCCTTACCGGCCATCTTGCCGACGATCACATCGGCGCCGTTCTCCACACCGTAGTTGTACATCCGTTCCAGGGCCTCGTCGCCCAGCCAGTCGTCGTTGTCCACGAACTGGATGTACTCGCCCTTGGCGGCGGCGATGCCGGCGTTGCGCGGCTTGCCCGACCAGCCTGACGCTTCCTGGTGGATGACGTGCATGTGCGGGTACTCGGCGGCCAGCCGGTCCAGGCGCCCGGGCGTCTCATCGGTGGAACCGTCGTTGACGAAGATCGCTTCGTACTCGTCGTCCGGCAGGCTCTGGCGCAGAAGGGAGGCGATGCAGTCCTCGATGTACTTGCCCGGGTTGTAGACCGGGATCACCACGCTCACCTTGATGGGCATGTGTCTTCTTCCGCCTCGGTTACTGGGAGTGACTTCGTGACGGCCCGGCGCACGACGCCGCCCAGAACACGTTCGAACAAGGCTAACGTGTGATGGTCACACCAAGGGCACGGAAACTTGCAGCCCCGGGCACAAACGGATCACAAAATCCGGGGAATGGTTTGAAGAACTGTGGCGGAACACACGGCGCGTTGCTTGACAGGTCCCCGGTTAGGATGCCGCTCATGAAGGCTCTCGTTCTCTCTGGTGGCTCGGGCACACGTCTCCGCCCCATTACCCACACATCGGCCAAGCAGCTGGTGCCCGTCGCCAACAAGCCCGTGCTGTTCTACGGGCTGGAGGCCATCGCCGACGCCGGCATCACGGATGTCGGGATCATCGTCGGCGACACCGCCGAAGAGATCCGCGAAGCCGTGGGTGACGGCTCGAAGCTCGGCATCAACGTCACCTACATCCCCCAGGACAAGCCGCTCGGCCTCGCCCACGCGGTACTCATCGCCCGCGACTTCCTCGGCGACGACGACTTCGTCATGTACCTCGGCGACAACTTCATCGTCGGCGGCATCACCGGCCTGGTCGACGAGTTCCGCACCGAACACCCCGACGCCCAGATCCTGCTCACCCGGGTGCCCAACCCGACCTCGTTCGGTGTCGCCGAACTCGACGCGAGCGGCCGCGTCAAGGGCCTGGAGGAGAAGCCCAAACAGCCCAAGAGCGACCTCGCCCTGGTCGGCGTGTACCTCTTCACCCCCGCCATCCACGAGGCCGTCCGCAGCATCGAGCCCTCCTGGCGCGGCGAACTGGAGATCACCCACGCCATCCAGTGGCTGATCGACCAGCGCAAGGACGTCCGCTCGACGACCATCTCCGGCTACTGGAAAGACACCGGGAACGTCGCCGACATGCTCGAGGTCAACCGCTCCGTCCTGGAATCCCTCGAGCCGGGCATCGAGGGCACCGTCGACGCCTCCAGCGAGATCATCGGCCGCGTGCGCATCGACGCCGGCGCCCAGGTCCGCGGCTCACGCATCGTCGGCCCCGCCGTCATCGGCCCCGGCTCCGTGATCAGCGACTCCTACATCGGCCCCTTCACCTCCATCTCCGAGGACTGCCGCATCGACGACAGCGAGGTCGAGTACTCCATCGTCCTGCGCGAGTCCTCCATCACCGGCGTGCGGCGCATCGAGGCCTCCCTCATCGGCCGCAACGTCCAGGTCACCCCCGCGCCCCGCAACCCCGCAGCCCACCGATTCGTCCTCGGCGACCACAGCAAGGTACAGATCTCCTCATGACCACGAGAATCCTGGTGACCGGCGGAGCCGGCTTCATCGGCTCCCACTACGTCCGTACCCTGCTCGGCCCCCAGGGCCCCGGCGACGTGGCGATCACCGTCCTGGACAAGCTCACCTACGCCGGCAACCTTGCCAACCTCGACGAGGTACAGGGCCACCCCGGCTTCGCCTTCGTCCAGGGCGACATCTGCGACCCCGACCTGGTCGGCAAGCTGATGGCCGAACACGACCAGGTGGTCCACTTCGCCGCCGAGTCCCACGTCGACCGCTCCATCGACGGCGGCGCCGAGTTCGTCCGCACCAACGTGGTCGGCACCCACACCCTCATCGACGCCGCCCACCGGACCGGCATCAAGACCTTCGTGCACATCTCCACCGACGAGGTCTACGGCTCCATCGACGAAGGCTCCTGGCCCGAGACCCACCCGCTGCAGCCCAACTCGCCCTACTCCTCGGCGAAGGCGTCCAGCGACCTGATCGCGCTGTCCTACCACCGCACCCACGGCCTCGACGTGCGCGTGACCCGCTGCTCCAACAACTACGGGCACCACCACTTCCCCGAGAAGGTCATCCCGCTGTTCGTGACCAACCTTCTCGACGGCAAGAAGGTCCCGCTCTACGGCGACGGCGGCAACATCCGCGACTGGCTGCACATCGACGACCACGTCCAGGGCATCGAGCTCGTGCGCACCAAGGGCCGCCCCGGCGAGGTCTACAACATCGGCGGCGGCACCGAACTGTCCAACAAGGAACTCACCGGCCTCCTGCTGAAGGCCTGCGGCGCCGACTGGGACACCAGCGTCGAGTACGTGGAAGACCGCAAGGGCCACGACCGCCGCTACTCCGTCGACTGCACCAAGATCCGCGAAGAACTCGGCTACCAGCCCCAAAAGAGCTTCGAGCAAGGCCTCGCCGAGACCGTGCAGTGGTACCGCGACAACCGCGCCTGGTGGGAGCCCCTCAAGGAGCGGGCCGCGCTGTGACCGACAACCGCACCTGGCTGATCACGGGCGCGGGCGGCATGCTGGGCCAGGACGTCCTGGCCCAGCTGGACCGGGCGGGGAAGCGGTATGTCGCCCTCGACCGCAAGGCGCTGGACCTCACCGACGCCGACGCCGTCACCGCCGCGGTCACCGAGCACCGGCCCGCCGTCGTCGTCAACTGCGCCGCCTGGACCGCCGTCGACGACGCCGAGACCCGTGAGAACGAGGCCCTGCGCATCAACGGCGACGGTCCCCGGAACCTGGCCGCGGCCTGCGCCCGCACCGGGGCCGTGCTGCTGCACGTCTCCACGGACTACGTCTTCGCCGGCGACGCAGACAAGCCGTACGCCGAGGACGCCCCCACCGCCCCCCGCAGCGCCTATGGCCGCACGAAGCTGGCCGGAGAGAAGGCGGTCCTCGGAATCGAGCGCGGGTACGTCGTCCGCACCGCCTGGCTCTACGGCGCCGGCGGCCCCAACTTCGTCCGTACGATGATCAAGCTGGAGGGCGTCAAGGACACCCTCGACGTCGTCGACGACCAGCGCGGCCAGCCCACCTGGACCCTCGACCTCGCCGACCGGCTGGTCCGCCTCGGACACGCCGCACTGACGGGCACCGCCCCCGCCGGGATCTACCACGCCACCAGCGGCGGCGAAACCACCTGGCACGGCCTCACCCAGGAGATCTTCCGCCTCCTCGGCGCCGACCCCGACCGGGTCCGCCCCACCACCAGCGCCGCCTACGTCCGCCCGGCCCCCCGGCCGGCGTACAGCGTCCTCGGCCACGACCGATGGGCGGCCGCCGGGATCGAGCCGATCCGCGACTGGCGCCAGGCCCTGCACGAAGCATTCCCGGCACTGCTGGCAGCCGAACGACCGTAAACCGACATACAACTCCCTTTGAAACGGGCAGGGTTGGCTGAACCGGCTGCTGGTTCAGCCTTCCTGCTCGTTTTCGCTTCGTCCGACGCTCAGTGCGAATCCCTGCGGCGACGGACGACGAGCACCACACCGCTCAGCACAACGGCGCAGTCCGCCGAGGCGGCGATGAGGAGCGCCCGGCCTCTGCCCGCGGCGGCCAGGGTGCGGCAGGGCGGAGGTCGGCTGGTAGCCGGTCCGCACCCCCGCCCGAAAGTTCCTGCCTGCGGTTGTTTACGCGTCGGACTCGTTCACTGGACCAGCTCGACGTGCGGGTGGTCCGGGGCTCGTCTCCTCGATCACCAGCGGCCTGTCGTCGATGTTCCGACCACCTCCCGCGCCGGGGCCGGCCGCTGCGCTGCTGACGGTGGCTCAGGTGCTGCCGGGCACCTGAGCCACCGCATGCGCATGCCCGCATGCCGATCAGCCACCGCGCCCTGACCGTCGTATCGGCGTGAACAGGGCCGCGACCGCGATCAGTACGCAGCAGCCGCCCGCCACCACACCCACGGGGGCCGTCCCCTGCCGTTCCGCGGACCACGTGAGGACGGCCGCGCCGATCGGCGCCGCGGAGTAGTGGAGGGTCCAGAACGCGGAGGTGACACGGCCGAGCAGGGGCTCGGGGGTGACCTCCTGGCGCAGGGACATGGAGCAGGTGCCGGCGATGGCGATGCAGGCCAGGAAGGCCGCGCCCAGGGCGGCCACCACGCGTACGTCCCGAGCCCAGCCCAGGCCGGCGAAGGTGAGCCCACACACCGCGACCGCGCCCGTCCAGGTCCGCCCGAAGCCGAGCCGGCGCCGGATCCGGGCGACCAGCAGGGCACCGGTGATGGTGCCGAGCGCGCCGCAGGCCATGACGGTGCCGACCGTGCCGTCGTCGCGGCCGAGGTCGTGCTTGAGGTGGTAGATGACCAGGTCGGTCAGGCCGAGAGTGAGGAAGCTGAAGACGAAGAGAAGGGCGGTGAGGGACCGCAGGACCGGATGGCCGTACAGGAAGGACACCCCCGTGCGCAGATCCCGCCAGAGGCCGGTGCGCTCGGGTGGCCGGTCGTCGGCGGGGCGCGCGCGGAAGCGTACGAGGAGCATGCAGGCCGCCGACACCCCGAAGCTCGCCGCGTCCACGCCGACGGCGGCGGCCGGCCCGGTCCAGGCGGCCACGAGTCCCGCGCCCAGCGGTCCCAGTACCCCGGCTCCGGCGGCCGTGGCGTTCAGGCGCCCGTTGGCCTCCGTCAGCCGGTCGCTGTCGACCAGGCTGCGGACGACGGTGACGTAGCCGACGGCGAAGAACGTGCCGACGGCCTCGCACAGCGGCAGCACCACGTACAGCAGCCACAGCTGCGGGCCGAACAACCACACGACGGGGATCAGTCCGTACAGCAGCATCCGTACGAGGTCGCAGGCGATGAGGAGTCTGCGGCGGTCGGCACGGTCCACCACGACCCCGGCGAACACCGCCGCGAGGACGGCGGCGGCCGAGCCCGCCGCCGTCAGCAGACCCATGCGCGCGACCGACCCGGTGGCCTGGAGGACGAGCAGGGGCAGGGCGATCAGAGCGAAGGAGTCGCCGAGGACGGACAGGGTCTGGGCGGTCCAGAAGATACCGAAGTCCCGTTGCCGCCACAGGGGTCGAGCGGTGAGGGGTGTGGTCTCGGGAGCGCTGCTCTCCGGCTTCCGGATGTCGCGCTCTCCGTCACCGCTGTCCGGCTCGCCTTCCTGCCTGCGCGCCTCGCGCGTCACGCGCTCCCCCCTCGCCACCTCGTGCTCCCCCTGGGCCCGGCAACCCTATGCCGGTCTCCCTCCCCGGCAACCGATTTTCCGTCGGCGACGGCCCAGGGATGACATCCGAACGCCTGAGCCACGCTCGGCCGCCGTTCACGCGGTGACCAGGTCGTCCCAGTGGTCGGCGAGCGCGGGAATGGGCTGCGGGACGGGGCCGAGGCCTCCGTCGTACGGCGCCTCGAGCTCGTCGACCGCGTTCTTGACGGCCCGTTCGGAGACGGCCGACGGCACGGGAGGAAGCGTGTAGCGGACGCCCGGGCCGTCGCAGGCGTGAGGGGTGGTGTCGGCATGGTGCGCCACGGGTGTGTAGCTGGCCCAGTCGAGGCTGTTGAGGCGGTGGATCTGGTCGGCCCAGTGCTGGGCGTCACGCATGTCACCGCAGCGCAGATGGAGCAGATACAGGCACAGGGCGGCGGTGACATTGCCGGAGCCTGCGGTGTAGCGCCACCAGAACTGGGCGCCCTCCTCCTGGTCGGCGAGGTACAGCAGACAGGCGAAGGTGAGGGCGCCGTCGGGGTCGCGGTCGGTGTCGAAAGCGGTGATGCGGCGGGCGGCACCGTGGTGGTGGACGGTGCCGCGGCACAGCAGGCGCAGGTCGTGCGCCGCCTGTTCGTGCAGGGCGGCCGGGGGCGGCTTGGCCCCGGCGGTGTGGCCGCAGTGCGCGGCGGTGTTGAGGAACCGCATCCAGCGCAGCTCGTGCAGGTCGCGGGCAAGGTCGTGCCGGGCGGCTTCCAGGTCGGCGTAGCTGTACTCGCCCCGGAAGACGCAGGAACGGCGCAGGGCCTCCTCGATGCTGCGCGGGGTGCGGTTCACGGGTGGGTCACTCCTTCTCTTCGTCGGCGGTGTCCGCAGCGGTGGCGTTCTCGGCCCGGTATCCCATGGCGGTCGCGAGCCGGTGGATCGCGGTGCGCCGGGTGGACCGGACGGTGGCCTCACGGATGCCCATGATCAGCGCCGTGTCCTTGGTGTCGAACTCGAGCACGTCACGCAGCAGGATCACGTCGAACTGGCGCTCGCTCAGCCGTGACATCTGCCGGAACAGGCCGAGCCCTTCCTCGAGTTCGGCGATCTCCTCTCCGTACTCGGCCTGGAAGGCGCTGCGGAAGGCACCGAGCAGGGGCGCGCTGGCCGCGCGGATGGCCCGCCCGAAGGCAAGGGTCTCGGTCGTGGCGGGGCTGCGGCCCTGGGCGGTGAGTTCGCCGTGGACGCGCTGCTTGAACAGCGCCCAGGCGTAGGCGCCGGGATTCTCCATGGCCTCCAGGCGGGGCCAGATCGTGGCCAGGTACAGGAAGGTGCGGTTGACCAGCCGACGGGCTGCGAGGGCGTTGCCGCCGAGGTGGATGCGGCTGTACTCGAAGCACGCGCGGTCGTAGCGGGCGTGGAAGTCCCAGAACTCGGGCGGCATGACGAAGTCGGAACTGCGCCTCGTGCGTCCTGCGGGATCGGGTTGCGGGCCGGTCATCGGTGGCCTCCTTCGCTCCAGGAGGCCGGGGCGGGGGGTGTCGGAGCGGGGGGAGGCTGCTGTTCGCTCAGGGCGAGGGCCCCGACGCGGACTCCGGCGCCGAGCAGACGCCGCACTAAGAACCACACGTCGGGCGCGTACGAGCGCGCCACGGCGGCGAAGGCCAGCACGAGGCTGACTACGTCGTAGTTCACAGTGACTGTTTTCCTTCTCTTTCGGACAGTGCCGTTACCGCCCGGTCCCCCGCACTGGACGGGCCTGGCACCTAGAGCCTCGTTGCTCTGGGAAACAGATAAGCGGACGCGACCCGGGAAACGTGCAGTCCTTCGAACAGATCTTTCTAACGGAGGGTAGCTTTCCGCTGACTGTTGGGCAGGGGCGAATTCACAGGCGCGCACCGCCATGGCACGCCAGCCCTCGCGCCTCATGCGCCACCCCTGCCGAACTGCGCATCCACCGAAAGCGAAGAACTTCGAACGCCGTTTGCGCGAACGTGACTTGATGCGCCTCCCAAGTGATGTGCCGTAGGTCACATTCACATAGGCGGGGTGGCACTCGCCGCACAGGATGGGGCCATGTACACGCCCTTCGACAACCCCACGCCCCGTCAGGTCCAGCCCGGCGAGTACCCCGCGCTGGACGAGGCCCTCGCCGTGGTCAACCGGGACGTCGCCGCGACCCTGCCGGATCAGGGGCCGCTCCGGCTGATGGCCCTGCCGCACTGGGAGGAGGGCGAACCGGAGAACGTGTACGTCACCCTGCCCAACGGGGAGTGGTGGGGCAACGAGCTGTGGGCAGGCTTCCCCGACTCCCCCCGCAAGGAACCCCTCACCGCCCTTGCCGCCGTCGCCGCCGTCGCCGAGGCGGCGCAGGACACCCTCACCGAGTGCCTGTGGCAGGCCTGGCCGGTGTGCACCGTGCACGACCTCGGGATGCATCTGGGCGAGGCGGAGGGGCGGCCCGTGTGGCGCTGCGCCGGAGCCGGTCGGGACCCGCAGCACGTACGGGCGGCGGTCGGAGAGCTCGGCACCGTCCACAGTGGGCGGTGATCACGCCAACTCCTCGCGGAACCCCTGGCGCCACGACGGGTACCGCGGTTCCCAGCCCAGCTCCCGCCTCGCCTTGGCGTTGGAGAAGCCGCGGCCCTCGGTCATCATCCCGACCACCATCTCGCCGGCCAGCAGCCGCGCCAGCCACGCCGGGAGCCGCCGCGGCGGTTTGGCACCGGCACACTGCGCAAGGTAGGGCAGCCACTCACGGACCGGTGCCGGCTCGTCGTCGACGATGTTGAAGACACCCATGGCCTTCTGCTCCACGGCCAGGACGGTGGCGCTCGCCGCATCGTCGAGATGCACCCACGAGGTGTAGCCGGTGCCGCCCCCGACGAGCGGGAACATCCGCTTGCGCACCATCCTGACCTGGTCGTCGTTGGCGCCCGGCCCGTAGAACGCGCCGTAGCGCAGGGCCGCGCCGCCCGCCCCCACCACGGCGTTCTCGAGGTGGCTGATCGCCTTGGTCCCCTCCACCACCTGCAGCGGCTCCTCCTCGGTCTTGATCCAGCCGCCCTCGCGGTTCCCGTTGAAGCTGGCGTGGCTCTGCGCGACGACGTGGGAGACGCCGGTGGCCTCGGCAGCGGCCAGCAGATGGTCGATCCCCTCGGTGCGGAGCCGGTTGGTGGTGGCGAAGAACCGCTCGGCCTTCCTCATGTCGGGCTTGCCGGCGTGCCCCTCGGAAAGGCCCGTCATCTGGTGCACGATCACCTCCGGCCGGGCCCCGGCCACCGCCTGGCCGACCGACACGGCATCCAGCCCGTCCATCACGACCCCTTCGGCGCCCAGCTGCCTCAGCAGGTCCAGCTTGGCCGGACTCGTCGTCGTCGCCGTCACCTGATGCCCCCGGGCCACCAACTGCCCCACCAGCCGCCGCCCGAGGACCCCGCTCCCGCCTGCCACGAACACCCGCATGACCATCACCTTCCTGATCCCGAAGCCTGTCTTCAGCCTGTCTTCGAGACCTGGGACGAGACAGCCCGGCCGCCTGTGACACGGGAGGTAATTCGGTCGCCAAGAACTGGCTGGGCTTACTAGCTTTCTTCCTAGGAGCCCTAGGAACGAGCTCCCGGGAACCATCAGACTTCGGAGGTCGCATCCATGGTCAGAGCCGGCCTGACCCCCGCCCGTGTCGTCGCGGCGGCAGCCGACCTCGCCGACGAGGTCGGCTTCGAGAACGTCACCCTGTCCGCCCTGGGGCGCCACTTCGGTGTGAAGGACGCGAGCCTCTACTCGCACGTCAGGAACCTCGACGACCTCCGCACGCGCCTCGCGCTGTTCGCGGGCGCCGAGTTGATCGACCGTATCGCCGTCGCGGTCGCGGGACGTGCCGGCAAGGACGCGCTGGCCGCCTTCGCCGGTGCCTACCGGGAGTACGCGCTGGAGCGGCCCGGGCGGTACGCCGCCACCCAGATCCGTATGGACCAGGCCCTGATCGCCGCCTCTCCCGACTTCCGCCGCACCGCCGAGATCACCTACGGCATGCTCCGCGCCTACGGCCTCGAGGAACCCGATCTCACCGATGCCGTCCGCCTGTTGCGCAGCACCTTCCACGGCTACTGCGCCCTGGAGGCCACCGGCGGCTTCGGCGCCGCACGCGATGTGCAGAAGTCCTGGGACAAGGCCGTCGACGCCCTGCATGTGACGCTCGAGAACTGGCCCCGGGAGAACAACAGCAAGAAGAACAGCAAGAAGAACAGCGAGGAGCACAGCAATGGCTGAGGACCTGCACTACGACGTACGCGGCAAGGGGCCCGTCCTGCTGATCGTCCCCGGCGGTGCCGGGCACCCCATGGGATTCGCCCCGATGACGGACGTGCTCGCCGACCGCTTCACCGTCGTGACGTACGACCCCCTCGGACTCGCCCACGGGCGGCTCGGAGAACCCGTCGGCGACCAGCAGGTGGAGGAGTGGAGCGACGGGGCGCACCGCGTCCTCGACGAGGTTCTCGCCGAGGGCGAGTCCGCCTACGTCTTCGGGACCAGTTCCGGCGGTATCGCCGCCCTCGACCTGCTCGCCCGCCACCCTGAACGGCTGAGCCACGTCGTCGCGCACGAGCCACCGTGCGTGGGGGTGCTCCCGGACGGGGCACGCCTGCAGGCCATGTTCCGGGAGGTGTACGACACTTATCGCGCCGCCGGGCTGCAGGCGGCAGCCGTTCGGCTGGGCGCCGTGCTGGCGGGACAGGAGCCGGAGGAAAACCCGTCGGGTCAACCCCTCTCACGTGAGGAGGAGTTGGGCGTCCCGATGGCCGTCTTCCTCGCCCATGTCCTGCGGCAGTTCACCTCGTACGCCCCCGACCTCCCCGCGCTCACCGCCTCCGCCGCCCGCCTCGCCCTCGCCGCAGGCGCCGATTCCCACGGACAACTCCTGCACCACACAGCGCAGTTCCTCGCCCGGCACACCGGCAGCGGCAGCCGCTTCGTCGAGTTCCCCGGCGGGCATGTCGGTCTGGCCGAGCATCCTCTTGCGTTCGCCGAGCTGCTCGCCGAGACGCTGGTCGGAGGTGGCGGCACACCCGTCCCGCTGACCACTTAGACTGGAAGCTTCGGGGGAGGGAGCGTGCCTTGTCTCAACAGCAGCTGGGACGCGGTCCCTTGAGATCGGACGGCACCGCACCGGAACCCGGCGGGCCGAGCGAGACCGCACGGTTCGTCGGCTGGCTGGGGAGCCTCGGCTGCGCTGCCGCCGGGTATGCCGTGTTCCAGTTCCTGTTCGGGGTGCTGCCCGGCTCCCTCGGCGGGGAGGCCGCCAAATACCTGGTCTCAGGGGTCAGCGGGATCGGCACCGGCGTGGCTGCCTGGCTCGCGGCGGCACTGCTCCGGGCCCGGGCCGCGGCAGGACCCTCCCGGCCCGCCGTCACAGCCCCCGTCGCCGCGGAGCCCTCCGGGCCGGGCCCACTCCCCCAGGTCTTCGGCGCCGCGTACGGCACCCTCGTCGACAAGGTGTGCGTGGTCGACGACCCGGCCCGCGGGCGGCTCACCGGCTGGTCGCACTCCCTCGGAGAGAGCAGCCCGCCCCGCCCCACCTCCGTCGGCACCGCGTACGGCCTGCACATCATGCTCGACTTCGGCGTGCCCGACGGACGGCTGCGCACCGGGGATCTCGTGGACACGCTGTGGCGGCTGCGGCTGCCCCACGGGGGCTGGTCCGCACGGTCGCAGGGCTCGGAGGCACGGCCCGAGGTCACAGCGCTGGTGCTGGGTGCGCTGGCCCGGGCGGGGGCGTCCGGCGAGCGGCTGGCGGAGGAGGTGGGCCGCTGCACGGCCGGCTTCACCCGCGAACTCGACCGCGCCGGGCGGGAGTCGACCCACGTCGTGACGACCGTGCTGCGCGGACTGCTGCGCGCCGCGCCCGACTCCGCCGTCCTGCCCGTGCTGCGCGAGGCCCTCGCCGACGGCGCGATCAGCGATCCGCGCCGTGAGCACCTGCGCTGCTGGAGCTACCGTCTCGACCCGCCGTACGGCATGCCCTCCGCACTGCACACGGCACAGGCGGTCGTGGCCCTCGACCGGGCCGCCCGGGTGCTGGACGAACCCGAGGGCGCGGGCGCCCGCTCGGCCCGCGAGGACGGCGTCCGCTGGCTGCTGGCCTGCACCGGCGCGGGCCACACCCGCTGCCCGGACCTGCGGAACCTGCGCGAGGAGGTGCGCCGCCCCCGCTCCGACGACCCCGAGCGCCACGAGGTGCTGAACGTGCGGCACTTCACCGCCTCCTGGGTGCTGCGCGCCCTGATGACGCCGGGCGCCCGCGAGGTCGCGGTGCAGGACGGGCTGGAGGAGGCGTGGCGGGAGCGGCTGGACGGTGCGGCGGCCGCCGTGTGGGCCGGCCAGACGGACGGCATCTGGTCCTGGGGCCGCACCGACAGCAGTGAGCTGCGGCATCCCATGTGGATGACCTATCAGGGTCTTTCGGCGCTGCGGGCACATGCCGTATGGATGTATCGACCGGAAGAATGAACCGGAAGCAGTGACCCGAGAGCAGTCAACCCGGAGGTACGTGTGCATGGGCGGTCGGCAGGTTCTGGCGGCGCGACGACTGCTGGCCGGGACGCTGGACGGTGAACTGCCCGAACATGAAAGGATCGCCGCGGCCCGCTGCGTCGTCGCCGAACTCGGCTCACCCGAGCGGCTGTTGGAGCTGGTCGCCGAACTGGCCTCCGGCGAGGGCGATCCGGAAGGGTGCGCCCGGCTCTCGTACCGGCATGTCCTCGGCTTCGACAAGCTGCTGCTGATCGACGGCGGACCGCGGCACATGCTGCGCGCCCACCTGTGGCACCCGGGCGTCGGCGCGATCGGCAAGGAGGACATCCACAACCACCGTTCCCCGCTCGCCTCCTACGTGGTGCGCGGGCGGCTCGCCATGGAGTTGTACGAGGTCGAGGGCGGCGGCGGGGACGGGATCCCGGCCGCCCGGTACGAGGAGTCGCTGAAGACGGGTTCGGCGGACTGGCTGCTGGAGCCGGCCGGTCCGGCGCGGCTGCGGCTGACGCATGTGGGGCAGTACGCGGCGGGCAGCGCATACGCCCTGCCCGCGCACACCCTGCACCGCGCCTGGTGCGACACGGACGTACCCACGGTGACGCTGTTCCTGGAGACGGGGAGCGGACGGCGGCAGCACACCGACGTGTTCACCGCGGCCGGCCCTCATCCGGGCGCCGTGCCGAAGGTGCCGCTGGAGACGGACGACTATCTGGCAGCGCTGGACGGACTCGCCGAGCTTCTCAGGAGTTCATGAGTTCATGAAGGCCTGGTCGACGATGTCGAGGTTGTACTCGTCGATCTCGACCGTGGTCAGCTCGGAGCGCGCGAGCCAGGCATAGGACTGGTCGGTCCGGGGCAGGGTGATCTGCTCGCTCAACGGCCTGACGAGGAAGTTCTCCTGCCAGTTCTTGATCTCGTGCCCTCGGTACTCGCTGACGAAGGACGACTCGCCGACCTTGCGGACGACCTCCCCGAGGAGCCCCGTCTCCTCCTTCAGCTCCCGCAGCGCGCCGTCCCGGGCGCTCTCGTCCGGATCGAGCTTGCCGCAGGGGACGCCCCACACCCCCGGCAGGAACTTCTCCGTCTCACTGCGGCGGACCAGGAGCACCCGGCCCTCGTCGTCCATCACGACGGCAGCCGCCAGTCGCTTGTCGCCGGGGATGTCCATGTCCATGGTTCCTCGGTCCCTCGCCGGAGATGAGTCCAAAGGGTCTGATACCCAAGAAAGTCTCCACCCTACCAAGGACTCTCCGCCCAGCGCTGTGAGCCGGGTCATGAGAGGTCGCCGACCGAGTCGGCGTAGTACGTCGATCCCTTGAGGTGCAGGGCGAGTTCGCGGAAGCTCCAGCCTTCGCCGGGTGAGTGGTCGAGCTGGTCGTCGGTGAGGGCGTCGAGGCGGTTCGCCCAGATGCGGGCGAGGCGGGTGAGGCGGCTGCGGGCCTCGTCGAGGTCCTCCGAAGTGAAGGGGACGAGGTCCGCTTCGGTCGTCACGGCGGACGCGTGCCAGTGATCCGGCTGCGGCTCCTCGCCCGCCAACCGGGCCTCCAGCTCGGCGAGGTGGTCGACGAGATGGTCGGCAACGCGGCGGATCGCCTTGTGCGGGGTGTGGACGCGGTCGTCGGCGTGGGCGGGCTTGCCGTCCCAGTTCGTCCAGGTGGCGGCCAGTTCGAGGACGTGGTCGACCATGCCGGTGACGGCCCGTGCGGGTGTTTCCTGCGGGGTTTCGCTCATACCGGCAGGCTAGGAGCGCATCGTTTCGGTCCCGGCCGAACCGTTCACGCCGAGGACGGTCGGGACAGGTGAACGGGTGAAAACGGGCTGCTCCATGAGAGGTGTCGCGCGCGGCTGTCGCCCACCGCACGCATGCCGCTCCTCGATCATCTCGGCGTCGGCGCTCGGCCGATTCTGAGACGAGGAGGGCCAGATGTCGGATCGGATGGTTTCCCGGAGGCGGTCGGGCCGGCGGCGCGCCAAGTGGGCCGCGGTCTGCGCGGGGCTCGCACTGACGCTGGCCGTGGGGCAGCCGGGCGAGGCGTCCGCCTCCGGCAACTCCGCGCCTCCGGTGCCACCACGGAACATCCTCTCCCTCCCCCTGGCGGCCGCCGGAGGGCTCCTCAACCCCGAGGCCTCGCCGTCCGGGGCCAACGACTGGAACTGCAAGCCGACGCGTGAGCACCCGCGCCCGGTCGTCCTCGTGCACGGAACCTGGGCGAACGCCTATCTCAACTGGGGCGTGATGGCCCCGTACCTGAAGCAGCTCGGCTACTGCGTCTTCGCCGTCAATTACGGCGGCACACCGGGCAATCCGATCAAGGCCACCGCGCACATCCCGGTGTCCGCGCAGCAGATCGCGGTCTACGTCGACCGCGTCCTCAAGGCCACCGGCGCCCATCAGGTCGACCTCGTCGGCCACTCCCAGGGCGGCGGTCTGACGCCCCGCTGGTATCTGCGGTTCGACGGCGGCACCAACCCCGCGCATCCGAAGCGGAACAAGGTGCACAGCCTCATCGGGCTGGCCCCGTCCAACCACGGCACCACCGCCATGGGGCTCGGCACGCTGACGACGAAGCTGGGTCTCAACAAGCCAGTGTCGCTGGTCCTCGGCGAGGCGTACGAGGACCAGATGGTCGGCTCCCAGGTGAACACCACGCTGGACCGGGGCGGGGACACCCAGCCAGGGGTCTCCTACACCGTCATCTCCACCAAGTTCGACGAGGTAGTCACCCCCTACACACACCAGTTCCTGACCCCGGGACCGGGCGCGACCGTCAAGAACATCCTGATCCAGAACGTCTGCCCCCAGGACCTCTCCGAGCACGTCTCGATCGCGTACGACGCCAACGCCGCCCAACTCGTGCGCAACGCCCTCGATCCCGCCCACGCCCAGCCCGTCGACTGCGGCCTGTCCCTGCCCGTGCTCGGCGGCTGACCTCGACGACGACATCCGTGCCCGCCGCCCCGGAAAACCGGGGCGGCAACCTCCTTGCCGGCCCGCGGCGACAAGGGGACATGACGTCAGCAAGACGTACGACAACGCACCGCCGGGTCCGGGCCGCCCGCAAGCCCGTCGTCGCCGGACTCGCCGCGACCGCCGCGCTCGTCGGTGCCTGGTACGCCACGGCCGGTGCCTCGACCACGGCCGCGGCGGACTCTCGGCTACCACCGCCTCGGTGAGTCTGCCGGCCAAGTTCCCCTATCTGTCCGCGGGTTACAACAACAGCCGCGAGTGGACGCGGACGGCGACCGCGGTCGCCCCCAACGGCACCCTGCCCGTGGCCTGGCCTGCCTCCGACGGTATCCATGTCACGCCGCTGACCTCTGTCGGGAAGCGCTCAGGGGCCGACACGGGCGTCAAGGGTGCCAAGGAGGTCGGCGGTCTGGTCGCGCACAACAACGGCTTCGCGCTGCTCACCCGGGTCGCCGACACCAACAAGTGGCATGACACGGCGGCCGCGATCGTCCGCTACACGAACGGTAGGCAGACCTTCCGCACCAAGCTGACCGGCACCTCCTCGCACGACGCGTCCCCGACGCTCGACGGCCGGCTGACCTGGAACGGCTCCAAGTACGGGGCGTACTTCGTCGTGCACGGCGCGGGCGGTTTCGCCGACGGGCACTACGGCGACAAGCTGTCGTACATCAGCGCCAAGGGCACGAAACTGAGCGGCGGCTGGAGCTGGGGCTGCAGCCACAACGAGGGCGTCGCGCTGCACGCCGAGAAGTCCGGCGCCTTCACCTCCCTGTGCTTCGACGACTGGCGTTCGGGCCTGTTCGTGTCGACGGGCATCGGTGCCCCGGACGTGGCTCCGGTCGTGCAGCGCGAGCAGTGCTGGGCGGGCTACTGCGGCGGCACGTTCCCCAGCCGTACCGGCGACCTGGTGAGGTCGGCGACCGGCCGTTACGCCACCGCCTTCGCCTCCCGCGGGGCCGCCTCGGCCAAGAAGAACCCGGCCGACTCCTCCGGCCGCGGCTGGTCGGTCACCCCGAAGACCAGCACCCACCAGGTCGCGGTCGCCTTCCTCAAGAACCGCAACTCCGGCCCCGGCAAGGCGACCCACCTGTCGAACACCAAGGGCACGGAGCACATGAACGTCCACCTCGCCCCGTACGGCAAGGACAAGCTCCTGCTGTCCTGGGAGTCGCTGAAGAACGCCAAGTGCAAGGACGGCACCTGCACCGGCACCTTCACGGGCACGCATCTTCGGCTCATCGGCTGGACCGGGAAGTTCCAGAGCGCGGACAAGGTGGTCCAGGCCCGCATCACGGGTGACATCGCCGTCTCCGCGAACGGCGCCCTGACCTGGGCGTACGTGCCGGCCACACCGTCGTACGCGACTGCGCTCAACGGTGCGTCCCCGACCTCGAAGACGCTGAGGATCGCCCGACTGACTCCCTGACGGACGCAGGTCCGTCAGGGCGAAGAACGGGTGTCCGCCGGAGTGGTCCGGGCAGGTGAGGCTGTCCGGCCACCACTGCCACACACCCAGTGGCAGACCGGCCGGCGCGTTGTCGCAGGGCTTGGCGAGGACGAGGCAGGACACGGCCTTGTTCCCGGCCCGGGGTTCAGTCCTGCGCGCCGCCACCGCGTCGTGAGCTCGTCGCTCCCCCCTCGTCACGGGGCCTCATCCTGCGGGACGGGACTCCTCCACGACGATCTCGGCCCCGGGCCCGCCGAGCGACACCCGCACCTCGGGCCCCTCGATCCACCGCACCGTCAACTGCCCCGCTCCGTCCGCCCGTACGCTCACCATCTCCCCCAACGGCACGGAATCCTCCTCACCGGTGAGCCTCACCAGCGCGACGAACAGGCTGTCCCCCTCGCCGCAGACCCCGGTGAGCTCGTCGGAGAGTCCGACGGCCGGCGACAGTTCGGCCCGCAGCCCCTCTGCCGCCGCCCACCCGGTCACCCGCACCGCCGTCCCCGGCTCGGCACCGGTCACGAGATGAGCCCGCACCTCCACGGCCCCGCGCGCCAGCACGACACTCGTCACCAGCGCTCCCCCGCCCGCCGTGTGCCGCGACGCCACCCACCCGTCGCCGACGCCCAACGGCTCGATCCGCGTGCGGCTCGGATCGTCGCCGACGATCACGCTGTTGTCGTACGACGAAGCCGGCTCCGTGACCGTCGAGTAGGCGAGGCGCGTGTAGTACGGGTCGTAGCGGACGTCCTCGCTGCCGTGGTTGTGGAGGCGGACGACGCCGTCCGAACTCGTGGACTGCAGAAGCCAGTTGGGGGCCGCGATCGGGGTGAGAGCGTCGGAGCGCTCCGCCGGGCCCGGCTCCTCCGGTGCCGTCCACACCGGGTGGTCCGGCGGCAGGAGCAGGCCGAGGAAGCCCTTGCTCGCCCAGTACGGGGAGGCGGGGCCCGAATAGCCTTGCAGGACGGCCGGGGCGGGGCCGTGCCAGCCGAGGGTGAGCAGACCGCGGGAGTCCGTCGCGCCCCGCTCCAGGAAGTACTTCAGGGCGCCCGACGCCAGCCGCCGCGTCTCCCCCGGCGGCAGCGGCGTGTGCCCCGTCAGCGCGCCCAGCCACAGCGGGACCGTCGTCGCGAAGCGGTAGGTGAGCGAGCGGCCCTGGTGCATCGGGGCGCCGTCGCCGCCGAACAGACGGGCGTAGTCCTCGAGATGACGCGAGAGCCTGCTCCCGTACAGGTCGAGCAGTGCGGGGTCGTGCGCCAGCCATGCGTGCAGCACCGGGTACAGGTGCATCGCCCAGCCGTTGTAGTAGTCGAACTTGCGGCCGTCGCCGTCCGTGTACCAGCCGTCGCCGACGTACCACGCCTCAATGCGCTCCAGGCCGCGGTCGACCGCCTTGCGGGACGCCTCTGTCTCGTAGCCGATCTCGTCGAGAAATCCGCCCACCGTCACCGGGAACAACTCCCAGTTGCACGGCCAGGCTTCGGCGGTCAGCGCGTCCCCGAGCCAGGCGGCCGTCCGCTGTCGTACGCCGTCGTCCAGCCGGTCCCACAGCAACGGGCGGGTCAGCCGCAGTGCGAGGGCGATCGACGCCGCCTCGACCAGGGGCTGGCTGCGGCTCTCGATCCGCGGCCAGACGCCCGCGACACCGGCCGCGAGCCCGTCGGCGTAGCGCTGCAGCGCGGTCTCGTCGCGGCGGAAGGCCGCGGCGAGCAGCGTACGGGCGTAGCCCTCCAGGCCGTCGGAGAGCCGGCCGGACCAGCTCGTCCGGTCGCCGGGGAGGTGGTAGAGCGCGCCGCCCTCCGCGGCGTACGGCTCGACCGCGGCGAGCAGGGCGTCCGCGGCCGCCTCCCAGTGGGCACGGGTGTAGCCGGTGTGCGGGCTGAGGGTGAGGTCGTCGGGGGGCAGGTGCATCGGCTCTCTTTCGGGACTGACGGGGTCGGGCGAACTCCGCCGCGGTTCGGCAGCGCCCCGACGGGCGCGGGGCTGTTTCCATATGCGGCTTCGCCGCGATGGGGGTCCCCCCTCTCGAGCGAAGCCGAGAGTGGGGGAGCGACCAGCCACGCTGGCGCCGCAGACGATCGACGGCACATCGCGGCCCCGCGGCGGAGCCGCTCATCGACACAGTCGGCGGAGCGCCGAGCGGCGACGAACGAGGGGGCGGACCTGGGGCGCCCCGGTTCCGGTCGAGACGCCCCAGGAGTTCATCCCACCCGCACCAGACCCTCCGGTACCAGATGCTCGGCGACAAGTGCGTCGCGGACAAGTCCTGCGTACACCGTGGCGCCGTGGACGGAGGTGTGGGTGTTGTCCTTCTTCTCGTTGTAGAGATAGACCGCCTTGGAGCCCTCGACGCCCAGGGACTCCACCAGCGCCTTCGTCTCGGCCGTCAGGTCGATCAACGGCACCTTCTCGGCCGCGGCGACCGAGCGGATGACAGCAGGATGGTCCACTCCGAGGCTGTTGACCAGCAGTGCGGTGTTGTTGTTCAGAGTGCCGTCCGCATTGAACCAGCGCCGCACGATGGGAGTCACGAGCACCGGTTCGCCGCCCTTCTCCCGTACACCTGCCACCAGTGTCTCCAAGTTGGCCCGGTACGTCGCCTCGTCGGTGGTCTTGTCGTTGTGGGCGAGCTGGATCAGGACCAGGTCGCCGGGGCGGATCAGCGGCTGCACGGTGGCCCAGAGCTGCGGGTTCTGCAGGTACGTCACCGTACTTTCGCCGGAGTCCGCGTAGTTGGCGAGGGACAGGCCCTTGCGGAGGTACTGCGGCAGCTGCTGGCCCCAGCCGGAGTACGGGTCGGCGGGCTGGTCGCAGACCGTGGAGTCGCCGACCAGGAGGATCTGGCGGGCGTGCCGGGCGGGCGTGACGCTGATGTCGGCGAGGGCGGGTGCCGAGCCGCCGATCGCCAGGTCAAGGCCGGGAGTTCCGTCGGGTCCCGTCGGCTCGCCCTGCGGTGTGCGGACGTTCACGCTGAAGCTGCGGGCCACGCGCTCGCCGGCCGCCGCGGGTGTCTCGGGGAGCAGGGAGCGCCGGGTCTCGCCGCTGATGCTCGTGCCGGATGCGGCCTCACCGCCGAGGAGGACCTTCACGTCGTACGTGCCCGGCGGGACGTCGAAGTGGCAGGCGCCGGCGGTGCAGTTCTCGATGCCGAGGGGCCGGTGCCCCTCGTGGGCCTGGGCCGGTACGGCCACAAGGCCGACGCTCAGCGTCAGCGCCGCCAGCAGGGCGAGGTTGAAACGTCTCATTCGCGTGTCCCTCCGAGAAACGACCGGACGACAAGGCCTGGCGGCAGGGACCGTACCGCTCTCCGCAAGCGCTTTCTAGACTCTGGATCGATTTCACAAGATTGCCAACCTCCTACGCGCGAAAGCCCTTTCGCGAAATCGATTCAACTGTCACCCTCACAACCACTCGCACCACCCCCACATGGCTTCCGGAGGAGGCACCCCCCATGTCCGAACCCGCGAACAGACCGGTCGGCCGCCGCACCTTCGTCCTCGGTTCCGCCGCTGCCGCCGGGACGGCCGCCCTCGCCGGGCCGCTCGCCGCCCCGGCGTCGGCCGCGAGCTTCGGCTACTCCGACGACGGGTCGAACTACGTCGTCGACACCGGCGCGAGCCTGGTCTTCAAGGTCGGCAAGACCAACGGCGACCTGACCTCGCTGGTCTACAAGGGCACCGAGTACCAGGGCTACGGCGGCAAGAACTCGCACATCGAGTCCGGCCTCGGCACCTCCACGGTGACCGTCAAACAGTCCGGTCCGACGATCCTGATCTCCGTCGCCCACGGCACCCTCAAGCACTACTACGCGGCCCGCAGCGGCGAGAACAACGTCTACCTGTGGACCAACAAGGCGGACGACTCGGTCAGCGCGACCCGCTACATCGTGCGCGTCAAGGCCGGCATGTTCCTCAACGACCAGCCCGACTCGTACACCTACGCGCCGACCACCATCGAGGCCTCGGACGTGTTCGAGAAGTCCGACGGCCAGACCCGCTCCAAGCACTACTCGAAGCTGCGGGTCATCGACTACGACTACATCGGCTGGTCGACGGGGAGCGTCGGTCTGTACGTGGTCCGCTCCAACCACGAGAAGGCCTCCGGCGGCCCCTTCTACCGCTCCCTCCTGCGGCACCAGAGCGCCGGCGGCGGCGGCCTGTACGAGATCCTCTACTACGGAGAGAACCAGACGGAGGCCCAGCGTTTCGGCCTCCAGGGCCCGTACGTCATCGCCTTCACGGACGGCGGCGCACCCTCCTCCGGGCTGTACCACGCGAACCTCACGACCTCGTGGGCGGACTCGCTCGGCATCTCGGGATACGTCGCGGCGAGCGGCCGCGGCAAGGTCGCCGGCGTCGGGATCACCGGGCGGAACACGGCGTTCCCGTACACCGTCGGGCTCGCCAACCCGGCCGCCCAGTACTGGGGTTCGGCCCGTTCCTCGGACGGCTACTTCTCCATCCCGGGCGTACTGCCGGGGACGTACACCCTGACCGTCTTCAAGGGTGAACTGGCCGTATACACCAGCTCGGTGACGGTCACCGCGGGCGGTACGACCACCCTCAACTCCATCGCGATCCCGTCCTCCAACGACCCCGGCAACGCGAGTGCGATCTGGCGGATCGGGGACTGGAACGGCTCGCCGAGCGGGTTCAAGAACGCGGACCTGATGACGTACGCGCACCCGTCCGACAGCCGGGCCGCGTCCTGGACCGGCAACGTCGTCATCGGCAGCGGCACCGAGACCTCGGCCTTCCCCTGCTATCTCTGGAAGGATGTCAACAGCGGCATTGTCGTCTACTTCAAGCTGACCGCCGCGCAGGCCGCCGCCGCGCACACCCTGCGCATCGGCGTGACGACGGCCTACGCGAACGGCCGGCCGCAGATCTCCGTCAACGACTGGACGTCGTCGATCCCCTCGCCGCCCTCCCAGCCGAGCACCCGGTCGCTGACCGTGGGCTCCTACCGGGGCAACAACTACACGTTCACCTACAGCGTGCCGGCGAGTGCCTGGCTCACGGACACCAGCCAGTACAACGTGCTGAAGATCAACGTGGTCAGCGGCTCGGGGACGACCTCCTTCCTCAGTGCGGGAACGTCAATCGATGCGATCGATCTGCTGACCTGACGTCAGGTCCCGCGCGTCCACTGCTGGTTGGTGCCGCCGTTGCAGGTGTACGTGATGATCGCGGCGGAGTTGGCGGTGGACGCGCCGGACACGTCCAGGCACTTGCCGCTCGCGCGGGACTTGACGTTGACGTAGGAGCCCGAGGTGGTCAGTGACCACTGCTGGATGGTGGCCGAGCTGCTGCAGTTCTCCTGGGTGACCGTGCTCGCGTTCTCCTGCACGCACAGGGAGCTGTTCCTGACCACCAGCTGGTAGTAGCCGCTGCCGAGGGACTTGAACCAGTACTTCTGGTTGGTGCCGCCGTTGCAGTCGTACTGCTTGATCTGGGCACTCTGCCACAGCGACTGGCTGGTCACGTCGGCGCACTTGCTGCTGTGCCGTGCGATCAGCGTGTTGTACGTGGCGCTGGTGCCGGTGACGGTCCCGGCGGCCGTGTCGACGGTGACCTCCGGGGACCAGGACATGGACATCGAGGTGGAGCTCGGGAAGGTCAGCGGCAGCCAGACGTACCGGGAGTCGTTGACCGTACCGCCGAAGGAGTTGCCCCAGCGGTCGCCCATGTAGAGGTACGAGGTGCCCGAAGTCCCCTGGACGGGCAGGACGTACGCGGTCTGCGAGCCGTAGGCGGTGGAGTCGCCGACGTTCGTCATCGAGGTCCACGGGCCGGAGAGGCTGGTCGCGGTGGCGTACTGCTGCTGGTTGGGGTTCCAGCCGGTGGCGGCCGAAGTCAGCATGAAGTAGACGCCGTTGCGTTTGAAGAGGGCCGGGGCCTCGCGGTGGCCGCCCGGCCACGGGTTGGCGACCAGACCGGCGATGCCGGTGTAGTCCGCGGTGAGCTTGTAGATGTGCAGGTCGTAGTTCTCGTTGGCGGCCGAGACCATGTAGGCAGTGCCGTCGGTGTCGACGAACGTGGTGATGTCCCGGGACATGTACTGGCCGAGCGGCTGGAAGCTGCCCTGGTAGGTGTAGTTCCCGTCGACGGTGTCGGAGACGGCGACGGCGGCGCGGGCCTGGCTGTAGTCGACGCCGTTCTCCTTGTGCATCCACATCACGAACTTGCCGGTGGAGGCGTTGTAGATGACTTTCGGGCGCTCGATGTAGGCGGTACCGAGCTCGGAGGCGGACGACTGGGTCAGGACGTGGTTCCGGAACTCCCAGTTCTTCAGGTCGGTGGAGCGGTAGGCGTCCACGTACCTGAAGGTGTTGTCGCTGTTCCGGTCCTCGCCGAACCAGTAGTAGTACGAGCCGACCTTGATGACGCCGCCGCCGTGGGCGTGGACGGCGTTGCCCGAAGTGTCCGTGAACTGGACGCCGTTGGGGACGGTCTGGGCGGCGGCCTGCGCCGGGCCGGCGGTCGCGAGGGCGGCGAACAGACCCAGGCAGAGGGCGAGCAACACCGCGTACGCACGTCTCATCTCACACACTCTCCTTCGCGGAGTCGGCCACCGAGCCGGCGATGGTGTCGGCCACGGGGATGCCGAAGTGGGGGGTGCCGTCCGGGTTCCAGCCCAGCTTCTGGATCCGGGTGTGGCGGTTGGGGTCGTTCAGCGGGTCGCCGGTGATCTCCTTGTACTGGCGGGCGTGGTAGACGAGGACGTCACTGCGGCCGTCCTCGGCGACCGTGAAGCAGTTGTGGCCGGGGCCGTACTGCTTGGTGGTGTCGTTGCTGGTGAAGACCGGGGTCGGCGACTTGGACCAGTTGGCGGAGTCCAGCAGGTCGGCGTTCGCGTCGACGGTCAGCAGGCCCATGCAGTAGTGGTAGTCGGTGGCGCTGGCCGAGTAGGAGAGGAAGAGACGGCCGTTGCGGGCGAGGACCGCGGGGCCCTCGTTGACCTTGTAGCCGACGGTCTCCCAGTCGAACTCCGGGGTGGAGAGCCGTACTTGAGGCCCGGTCAGGGTCCAGGGGTTCGCCATCTTCGACAGCCAGAGGGCGGTGTTGTTGTCCATGCCGGGCTCGTGCTGGGCCCAGACGAGATAGCGGGTGCCGCGGTGGCTGAAGGTGGTGGCGTCCAGGGAGAAGGTCTCCCAGGCGGTCTTCACCTGGCCCTTCTCCACCCAGGTTCCCTTGAAGGGATCGGCGTTGGCGTTCTCCAGGACCCAGATGCGGATGTCCCAGATGCTCTCGGCGGGCGCGGAGGCGAAGTAGATGTACCACTTGCCGCCGATGCGGTGGATCTCCGGCGCCCAGATGTGCGCGCCCATCACACCCGTGGCGTGCTTGGTCCAGATGACGGACTCGGCGGCGGTCGCGAGGCCGTTCAGGGTGCGGGAGCGGCGCAGCACGATGCGGTCGTACTCGGGGACGGTGGCGGTGAAGTAGTAGTGGCCGTCGGCGTGGCGGTGGATGTAGGGGTCGGCACGCTGACGGACGAGCGGGTTCACGAACGGGGCCGCCTTCGGGGCCGGCGCGGCGGTGGCCACGGAGGGGGTGGCCGCCAGGGCGCCCGCGGCGAGGGCGGCTCCCTTCAGCATCAGGCGGCGGCTCGGGACTTGGGGCAGGTCGTTGTTGCGGCTCATGCGGCTGCCTCTCAGGGGGACGTTCGAGGTAGCGAACACCATCTGTCATTACGAACGCCGAAAAGGTAAGGGTGTGGAACGAGGAGGTCAACGGGTCTGACGCGACTGACAGAGAGCGCTTTCGCAATTTCCGCCGCACCGCGGATTTTCTGTTATCCGCAGCCCTCCCGACCCGTCTCCTCTGACGTGCGCAGCCATACCCACCAGACAGCAGCCGTCGCCGGAGCCCTCGCGGCGGTCGCCGCCCTGCTCTCCACCGCTCCCCCCGCGGCGGCCGCCGGTCCCCGTGACGTCACCGCCGATGTGCTCGCCGACCGGGACGTGACGCTCACCGGCGACACCGTGGTCACCGTGCCGTCCGGGACGACGACGTACGACGGGGTGTTCCGCGGCGAGGGCACACTCACCGTGCGCGGTGGCGGGACGCTGGTCCTCACCAAGGACAGCGACTTCACGCTCCCCAGGTCACGTCAGCGGCAGGTGGTGAAGACGCAGGGCGGCAACCACCCGTACGTCACCACGGCCGACGCCGACCCGCCCGCGATCACCGTCGAGCGGGGCGCGACCCTGCAGTACGGCACCGGCGGGACGACCGGGCTGATCGGGCACTTCCCGTACAACACCCCGGCGTTCCGGCTCAACCAGGACAACATCCGGGTCGACGGCACGCTGCGGCTGTCGCTGACGAGCGCCTACAACCTGGGCACGATCAGCGGCTCGGGCCTGATCACGCAGCCGCGCTTCCTGTGGGGCAGCTGGGCCCTGTCGGGCACCCACTCCTTCTCGGGGGTGATCGACAACGGCACGCAGCTCAGCGCCGGCGCGCCGGAGTTCGCCACCTCGCTGCCGAACGTGCGCAAGGTCCTCAACCAGGGCACCTGGACCGTGGACACGCCCCTCGGTCAGACCGTCACCATGGGCATGGACTTCTACCAGCGCGAGTACGGCAGTGACATCAACGTCCAGTCCCGGCCCGGCAGCAAGGTGGTCCTGACCGGTCAGTACAGCTGGTCGAACCAGGGCGGCGACACCAACCCCTCCCTCAGCGACCCGTCCCTGAACTGGACGCCCGCGCACAAGAACGTCAACAAGCGCGGCACCAACATCAAGGGCGCGAACGTCCAGTGGGGCGACGGCACGACCGACAAGATCTTCATGCCGGGCACGGCAGAGACCGTTTACATCAACCTGCTTGCGGCGCGCTCCCGTTCGCTGCTCACGTTCGACTACGACGGGCCGGTGACGCTGGGCGCCCCCATCGGCGGCGGCAGGTTCCACGACACGCTCGCCGCGCCCGGCGCCGGGGACATCGTCATCAAGGGGACGAAGGGCAACGACGTGACCTTCGCCGCCGTCCAGTACTACAACGGCTCGACGACGGTCGAGAAGGGCGCGGTACTGCGACTGGGCAGCGGCAAGCGGGGCGGGGACGGCGGGCTCTACACCAAGGGTGACCTCTACAAGGTGGTCGACAACGGCTCGCTGGTGCTGAACAACACGGGCAAGGCCCTGACCCTGTCCCGGATCAGCGGCAGCGGGTCGCTGACGCAGGCCGGGTCCGCCACGGCGACTCTGACGGGAAGCGGGGTGACGTACACCGGCACGACGACGGTCAAGAAGGGCACCCTGGCGCTGCGCTCCGGCGCAAACCTCGTCCACAGCAGGGCGATCAGACTCAGCTCGACGGGCTCGCGGCTCGACGCCGGGCCGTCCGGACTGCGCGTGGCCACCACGCTGACCGGCAAGGGCACCGTGGAGGGGTCGGTGACCAACGACGGTGTCGTGGCGGGCGGGGTCACGGTCTCCGGGAGCTACACGCAGAGCGCGAAGGGCGAACTCGTCCTGGGCGCCGAGCCGTTGAAGGTGAAGGGATCGTCGGTCCGACTGGCCGGAGACCTCGACCTGTCGGCCGCCGGAGCGAAGCCCGCCCGTGCGATCACCGTCATCGAGCACTCGGGGAAGTCGAAGACCACCGGTGCCTTCAGGGGGCTGAAGGAAGGCACACGGCTGAAGCTGGCCGACATCACGTACCGGATCAGTTACCGCGGCGGCGACGGCAATGACGTCACCCTGACCGCGACCCACCGGAGCCCCTCCCCGGCCGCCGCCCACCCGGACAGGGCATCGTCCGGCGCGGCGGCAGCCGGCACCGCGAACAGCGCGAGCAGCGGCCTCGGTTGCTGGCCGTACGTGCTCGCGGCGGGGCTGCTCGTCGGGCTCGTGGTGCCCGCGGTCAAGCGCGGGCGGGGTGGGCAGCGGAGGGGTGGACGGCATGCGGCGCACGGTTAGCCGCCGCTTCACCGCCTCACACGGACAGCGCGGACGTCTCCCCCGCCGGTTCCCGCTTCCGCCCCTGTAGCCACACGTACACCGGAATCCCCGCGAACAGGAACAGCACGCCCTGGTAGACGGCCGCGTAACCGGCGCCCGCGATCAGCCAGAACGAGAACGCGAAGGACAGGGCGGCGACGATCAGGTCGCGGGCGAGTCCGGCCGGGCGGACGAGCTCGCGGGTGCCCTGGGCCAGCCAGTACAGCTGCGCTGCGGCTGACAGAAGGTAGGGCACGCAGCCGGTGAAGGTCGTGATCAGGACGAGGACGCGGAAGGTGGTGTCGGGGCCCGCCGTGTAGTTCAGGGCGATCAGGAGCGTGCCGAGGACGGTGACGGCCCAGACCCCGAAGCCGGGCACCCCGCCCTTGCCGACCTTGGCGAACGGTGCCGGGAAGAGGCCGTCGCGCGCGGCGGCGTACGGCATCTGCGCGGCCATCAGGATCCAGCCGTTGAGGCAGCCCGTGATCGAGGCGACGGCGACCAGGGCGATGGCCGTGCCGCCCCAGGAGCCACCGGTGACCGCGTTCACGGCGTCGGCGAAGGGGGCCCCGGACTTCACCAGCTTGTCGTGCGGGACGAGACCGAAGACGGCGACCGTGCCGAGGAGGTAGACGAGCGCGGAGCCCAGAGTGCCGAGCACGCTCGCCCGGCCGACGGTGCGCTCCGGGTTCTCCACCTCGCCCGCGCTGACGGCGGCCGACTCGACGCCGAGGAAGCTGTAGAGGAGCAGGGCGGCCGCGGCGGCGAGCGCGCCGGGCGTGCTCTCGCCGGAGGCGTTGAACGGGCCGAAGTTGTCCGCGTCGACGAAGAAGAGCCCGATCGTGGAGACGAGCAGCAGCGGCACGAACTTCAGGATCGTCGACACCACCTGGACCGCACCGACCCAGCGGGTCCCGGCGAAGTTCGCGGCCGCAGGCAGCCACAGCGCGGCAAGGGCCACGCCCGCTTCGAGGGCGTGGTTGCCGTGCAGGGGGATCAGGACGTCGACGTAGCCGACGACCGCGACGGCGAGCGCGGCGATGCTGACCCAGCACATCGTCCAGTACGACCAGGCCGACAGGAACCCGGCGAACGGGCCGAACGCGTCGCGCGGGTACACGTACAGCCCGCCGGTGACCGGGCTGCGCCGGGCCAGCTTCCCGAAGAGCAGGGCGAGCAGCACCGCGGCGACCGACAGCACGACGAACGCGAGCAGACTCACCGTGCCGTACGGGGCGACGGCGGCCGGCAGGGCGAAGATGCCACCGCCGATGATGTTGCCCATCACGAGCGCGGTGGCGGCGGCCGGGCCGAAGGTGCGGCGGGGAGTCGGCTTCGCCGCGGGTTCGTTGGGCGCGGACGGGTCCGCGGCCTCGGCGGGGCTGGGGGCGGTCATGGCGGTTCCAGGAGGTGGAGCGGGGACGGGGAAGGGCGTGATCGTAACCCGGTATCCCACATGGTGGGCAACCTGTTCATGTACTGGACACAACCGGCCTCTCACGGGCACGTCGACTAGCGTCATGTCATGACCAGCAACACCACTCTCGCCGAAGCCCTCGCCTCCGGAACCGTCGTGCTCGACGGCGGCATGTCCAACCAGCTCGAGTCCGCCGGGCACGACCTGAGCGACGAACTGTGGTCGGCGCGGCTGCTCGCAGAGCGGCCCGAGGCGATCACCGAGGCGCACCTCGCGTACTACGAGGCGGGCGCGGACGTGGCGATCACGTCGAGCTACCAGGCAACGTTCGAGGGGTTCGCGGGGCGCGGGATCGGACGGGAGAAGGCCGCCGAACTGCTCTCCCTGAGCGTGGAGCTGGCGCGCGAGGCGGCGCGGCAGGCGCAGGCGAAGGGGGTCGCGCGGCCGCTGTGGGTGGCCGCGTCCGTCGGCCCGTACGGGGCGATGCTCGCGGACGGCTCCGAGTACCGGGGGCGGTACGGGCTGAGCGTCGAGGAACTGGAGCGGTTCCACCGGCCGCGGCTGGAGGTGCTGGCCGGTGCACGTCCGGACGTGCTGGCGCTGGAGACGGTGCCGGATTCCGACGAGGCGGCGGCGCTGCTGCGGGCGGTTCGCGGGCTGGGGGTGCCCGCGTGGCTCTCCTACTCCGTCGAGGGCGGACGGACTCGGGCCGGCCAGCCACTGGAGGAGGCCTTCGGCCTTGCGGCCGATGTGGACGAGGTGATCGCTGTTGGCGTCAACTGCTCTGCGCCGGAGGACGTGGACGGGGCGGTTCGGACTGCCGTCCGGGTCACTGGCAAACCTGTCGTCGTTTACCCCAACAGTGGGGAGGCCTGGGATGCGCAGGCGCGTGCCTGGGCAGGGAGCTCCTCCTTCACCGCCGAGCAGGTGTCCGGGTGGCGTGCCTCCGGGGCGCGGCTGATTGGCGGGTGCTGCAGGGTGGGGCCTTCGGCCATCGCGGGTATCGCCGCGGTGCTGAATGGCTCCGCCGGCTGAGCGATTCGCCTTTTCGCCGTAGGGCTTCTGTCGGCTCGCGACTGCGGCTTCGTTGTGGTTGCTCGCGCCCACCGCGGCGGAGCCGCATATTGACACAGCCCCGCGCCCCTGAAGGGGAGCTTCCCCTCGCCGGTGGCAACCGGTTGCCGTAGGGTTTCCGCTGTTGTCCAGGGGTGGGGGGTCGGGTGACGAGGAAGAGTGAGGACGCGGGCCGGAGCACGATTCGGGATGTCGCGGCCCGGGCGGGGGTGTCCGCGTCGACGGTGTCGCGGGTGCTCGGCGGGGTTTATCCGGTGAGTTCGGCGACCCGTGGCCGGGTGATGCGGGCCGTGCGGGAGCTGGATTACGTCGCCGACGCGCGGGCCAAGGCTGTCGCCGGGGTCGGGACGCCCACTCTCGCCTTTGTGCTGGAGGACATCACGGGGCCGTCGTTCGCGCACATGGCGTACGGCGTGGAGCGCGAGGCGACCCGGCTCGGGCATCTGTGCCTGGTGTGCAGCACGGAGGGGGACGTGCAGCACGAGCTGGAGTTCGTGGAGATGATGCGGGCCCAGCGCGCCGCCGCCGTGATCCTGGTGGGTGGCGCCGCCGACACGGCCGAGTACCGCGAGCGCACCCGCCGCATGGCCGACTCCCTGGCGTCGGCGGGGTCGCGGCTGGTGCTGTGCGGCCGGCCGCCGCTCGGGCCCGGCGCGCCCGTCACGGTCATCGAGTACGACAACGAGGGCGGCGCCCACGCCCTGGTCGCCCATGTGCTCTCCCAGGGCCACCGGCGGATTCTGTTCCTCGGCGGCAAACCGGACCACACCACGGCTCAGGGGCGGGAGCGCGGCTATCTCGCCGCCCATCGCGCCCGCGGCCTGGAGCCCGACCCGGCGCTGCTCCTGCACGGCGACTTCACCCGTGACGCGGGCCACCGGCTGATGCGCGAAGCCCTCAAGGACGGGCTGGAGTTCACGGCCGTGGTCGCCACCACCGACATGGTCGCGGCCGGCGCCCTGACCGCTCTGCACGAGGCGGGCCTGGACGTCCCGGGTGATGTCTCCCTTGCCGGTTACGACGACATCCCGTTCGCCCGTGACCTGCATCCCGCCCTGACCACGGTGCACGTCCCGTACGAGGAACTGGGCCGTCTCGCCGTCCGTACCGCCCTGGGCCGCACCGCGGACGCTCCGGACGAGCATCTGCTGCTGGGGACGCATGTGGTGGTGCGGGACTCGGTGGCGGCAGCGCGGCGGTAGCCACGCCCGGTGGTCACTGCCGGCGGACCGAGCCGGGCAGACGCAGCCGCCGTACGACGGACCGCAGTTCCGTGCTGCGCAGGGGCGAGCCGTCGACCGGGACCGATGCGGGTGTGGATGGCGGAGTCCTGAGGGCGTCGGCGGTCCACAGCGCGATTTCGGCGTCCCGCGGCCCGTGGACGGTGCGGGGCTCGCCCGCGTCGAAGATCCGCACCGGATGCCTGGGGTCCCAGGGCTCCCAGCCGGGGTTCCCGTCGGCCGCGAACCGCACCCACGCCGTGTGCATGGTGTCGGCCAGCTCCTGAGGTGCGCCCTCACCTGCCAGTTTGCGCGATTCCGGTACGTCGCCGGTGTCGAAGACGAAGCCGAGTTCCAGGGCGTGGCAGGAGCCGAGGTCGGGGAGGTTGGAGGGCCAGGCGAACTCGTACACGTACGAGGTGCCGGGGCGGGCGTCGGCCAGCCGGTGCATGGGGAGGCGCAGCAGGTGGTCGGTGACCATCTGGCCGACGATCTCGGCGGTGCCGGCCTCGGGGTGCAGGGTTCGGTAGCCGCGGGGTACCTCGGTGTTGCAGTGGCAGCGGGCCATGGCGCCGGCGAGGGCGACCGCGCCGAGCCGGTTGACGCGTTCCACGAGGCCGCCGGGGACGAGCCACAGGCGGTACTCGTCGCTGGTCCAGCCCATCATCAGGTCGACGCCCCGGGCCGCGTCGCCGTCGACCAGGGCCTCCAAGGGGTCGCGCGGCACGATGTCGCCGTCGATGACGATGCCGAAGGAGGGGCCGCCGAGCACCGGGCTGCTGAGTTTGCCCACGTCGGCCTGGGTGCGCAGGAGCAGTTCGCGGTCGACGTCGGCGAAGGCCGCGGCGGTGGCGGGGATCTTCAGGCGGGTGGCCATGCGGCGCACCATGCGCCGTACCTTGTCCCGTTCGAACGCCTCGGGCGGCCCGCTCTGCAGGACCGCCCGCCGTACCAGCCCCTGCGCCTGCGGGGCGGCCAGCAGGGCGCCGATGCTGATCGCCCCCGCGGACTGGCCGGCGAGGGTGATCCGGTCGGGGTCGCCGCCGAAGGCCTCGATCGACTCGTGCACCCACTGCAGGGCGGCGAGCTGGTCGCGCAGGCCGGGGTTGGCGGGAGCGTCCGGAAAGAGTCCGTAGCCCTCGACGCCCAGTCGGTAGTTGACCGAGACGAGGACGACTCCGTCCCGGGCGAAGTTACGCCCGTCGTACACGGGAACCGCGGATGATCCCCTGGTCAGGGCGCCGCCGTGCAGCCACACCAGAACCGGGAGCCGGGCCCCGGGGCCCGGCTCCGGCGTCCACACGTTCAGATTGAGGCAGTCGTCACCAGGGACGACGGGGTCGGACAGGTACTTCTCGAAGGCCTCGGAGTACGGCGGCTTCGGCGGTGTCGGCCCGAACGCGCCCGCGTCACGCACGCCGTCCCAGGGCTCGGGCGGCACGGGCGGCCGGAACCGGCGGGGGCCGAAGGGAGGTGCGGCGTACGGGACGCCCCGGAACACCGCGATGCCGTGCTGGTACCGGCCTCGTACGGCCCCGTACGGCGTGCTCACCACCGGGTCTGCCTGGACTGCTGCCGTCATACGACCATCAGCCTCCTCACCGCGCTCCTGCACCGGTAACACCAGAGCACCACAGATCGGCCCGGTATTCCGGTGCAGAGCGCGATTCGGCGACTACTTGGCGTACATCAGGGTGCCGAAGCCGAGCTGGTCGTAGCCGCCGCTGGTGGAACCGTAGTCACCTCCTCCGCCCTCGGGGGCGACGAGGTCGTAGTACATGGCCGAGATGTACTTGTCGTCGAGGTACAGGCGCCGGTTGTAGTGGAAGTGGAGCATCGCCCACACCGGGCGGATCTGGCGGCGGGAGCCGGAGGAGATCACCGTCTGGGAGGACTGGGCGCAGTTCTGTCCCGTTCCCCAGGTGTAGGTGGTGTAGGGCACGTCCTGGCCGGTGTTGTACTTGGCGACGTACTGGGCGGCCTTCATGAAGCGGCGGCTGTCGTACGAGTAGAGGTCGTCGCCCTGGTTCCAGGCCATCTCGCAGAGGGCGCCCATCTGGCCCATGCCCATGATGGTGTGCCCCTGGTCGCGGCCGGACTCCTGCCACTGGCCGAGGTCGTAGCCGTCGGAGTCGGTGTACAGGTAGGGGACCGCGTGCGCGATGGAGCCGTTGCCAGCACCCGATTTGAAGTAGTTCACGGCCTGGTCGTACTTGGCCGCGTTGTCGGTGAGGATCCCGATGGCCATGATCGAGGCCATGTTGCACAGGTCCCAGTTGGCCCAGTAGTTGGTGATGCAGGCGTCGTTGTGGTTGGTCAGGAAGCTGTTGTTGAGCGGGTAGAAGACGCCCACCATCATCTTCTGGAAGGCGGCGAGGTCGAACCCGGCGTAGCCGCGCATGAGCTCGGCCGCCTGGCAGAACTCCCAGCCGTAGATCCCGGCCCCGAGGAACCGGTCGGCGTTGCCGGTGAGGGTGGTCAGCGTGGACGACCAGGCGTTGAGGATCTTCACCGCGGTGTCGCCGTTGGCTGCCGTGCCGCCCACCACCCAGCGCAGGGCGTTCTGGTAGGCGGCGGCGATGTCGTTGTAGAGGATGCCGTAGTTCTCGCCCGTGCCGCCGCGGATGATCGTGGCCTGCGGGTTGGGCGTCCAGGAGGACTGCGAGTGGGAGTTGGCGGTCAGCTTGTTCCAGCCGGACAGCCAGGGGTCGGCCTTCGCGGCAACCTTGACCTTGGCGCGGTTGATGTCTCCGGCGTTGTGGAGCATGCCGGGGTGGGTGAAGGTCGCCGGTGCCGCGTCGGCGGTGGGACCCGCCAGCGCGGCCGCGGAGCCCCCGAGGGCGAGTGCGGCGGTGAGACCGCCCGCGGTCCTCAGCAGACCGCGGCGGCTCAACTCGCCCTGATCAGGGCTCTGGTGGGGGGAGATGCGGCTCATCTTGTGCGACTCCAATCCGTGGGGGGATCAGTCGGGGGTGATGCTCACCTCTTCGAACTGGGCGGTACCGAGGGCCATGGGGCTGCGCGAGCAGACCACCAGGCCCACGTGGAAGGGGGCGTCACCGAAGCCGGGTATCTCGCCGGAGGCGAGGGCGGTCCAGGTGGCGCCGTCATCGGTGGAGACCGCGGCGGCGAAGGCGGTCCCGGCGCGCTTCAGCCGCAGCAGCAGGGGCAGTTGCACGGTCGCGGTGCCGGAGAACGCGGAGGCACCGGCGACGGTCTTGCGCAGCATCAGCTGCACGGAGGTCCCGCCGGTGACGATCACTCCGGCGGCCTGGTCGAACGGGGACAGCGACTTGGCCATCAGCAGGCCCACCCGGTCGGCGGTGGCTCCGGTGCGGGACACCAGCCGGGCGGTGACCGTGCAGTCGCCGGTGACGGGCTGTCGTACGAACTGCCCTGTCATTCCCTGGTTGTTGACGGTCAGGTCGACGCCCGCGCCGCGGACGGTGAAGGTCCCGCCGTCGTAGGACGTGCTCCCCGGTGTGCGGATCGCGACCACGCCGAACGTCCCGTAGGCACGGTCGTCGAGGATCACGTCACCCAGGTCACCGTAGGTCCAGGGGCCGGGCGGGGGTGTGCCGACGGTGAGGGCGAGGGTGCCGGTGCCGTCTCCGGCCACGTTGCCCGCGGTGGTGGTGATCGTGAACTGACCGGTCTCGTTCGGGGTTCCGCAGATCAGACCGGTGCGTCTGTCGAGGCGCAGGCCGTCCGGGAGCCCGTCCGCGGTGAAGCGTATGGGCTCGTGCGAGGCACGCAGGAGGTGCCGGAAGGGGACGCCCTGGTTTGCGAACGCCGTTGCGGAGGAGGTGAGTTGGGGTGGCCCGGGGGTCGGCATGGGTGCCGTCGCCGACTCCGAGAGCGGGCCGT
Source organism: Streptomyces sp. TLI_185 (assembly GCF_003814765.1). Lineage (NCBI taxonomy): Bacteria > Bacillati > Actinomycetota > Actinomycetes > Kitasatosporales > Streptomycetaceae > Streptomyces > Streptomyces sp. TLI_185. The sequence goes on along the minus strand of NZ_RKRB01000001.1, from coordinate 7,880,179 downwards.
GGCCTGCGGCGTTGGTCTTCGCCACGACGTAGTGGTACGTCGTGCCGGGCGTGCCCGTGGCGTCGGCGTACCGGATGCGGGTGCCGAAGCCGACGGGGCCGATGCCGGTGGCGACGGTGTGGTACGGGCCGTCGGCGTCGGTGGAGCGCAGCACCTTGTAGCGGGCGGAGAGGTCCGGGTCGGTCCAGGCCAGTTCGACGGCGTCGGCGCCGGCGGTCGCCGCGAGGCCGGTGGCGACAGCGGCCGGGCGCGACACCGACCACACCTCGCCCGAGGCCGACGTGACGGTGACGTTGTCGAAGGCTCCGGTGCCGGTCTCGGCATAGTCCTCGTCGACGCCGAGGCAGGAGGTGAGGACGAGACCGGCGTAAGCGGTGTGTCCCAACTCGACCTCGGTGGAGCCTACTTCAGTCCAGCGGATGCCGTCCGGGGAGATCGCACCGGTGCAGCGGCGGCCCTTGCGCGTCACCCGCACCCAGTACGGCGCCCGCAGCCGGTAGCCGTCGCCCGCGCCCTCGACGTACGGGGCCACGAGCGGGGTCGCGGACTCCGGGAGGGTGCCGAGACGGGAGATCGGGAAGGCCGCGTTCACCGTGATCGCGTCCTGCTGGGACGGCGGGACGGGCGTGCTGCCGGTCGCCGAGACGTCGGCACCCGCCGTCGGCCGCACGCTCCACACGCCGCTCCAGGTGTGCAGCGGCAGCCCCTGGATCAGCATGGATGCGTGCGCCGCGGGCGCGTCGAGCGAGTCGCGCAGGGTGACGCCGATCTTGGAGTACTGCGAGCTGAGCGGCCACACGATCCGCGCGGTGACCGTCCCGTCGCCGGGCAGTGGGAGGTGCGCGAGGCGGTAGCTGTCGGCGGTGCCGCTCGCCTCCAGCACGAAGCGCTCACCGTCGAAGGCGGCGGAACCGGGGATCTTCACGTCGCCGAGGTCCTGGGTGGACCAGGGGGCGGGAAGGCCGCCGGCGGCGGAGACCGTGCGTGAATCGCCGCTGCTGCCTTGGGAGTTGGCAGAAGTGATCGTGTAGTAGTACGTCCGTCCCGGGCGCGCGTCGCCGTCGCTGTACGTCGGCTTGTCGAGCCCCGTGGCGATCTCCTCGTACGGGCCGTCGGGCTTGGTGGCCCGGCGGACGGTGTACGTGCTCGCCCACGCGGACGGCAGCCAGCTCACGGTGACGGACCTGCCGTCGCCGACCGCGGTGACGCCCGCCGGAGCCTTCGGCACCGTCGACGAGGTGGCCGTCGCGCCCGCATAGGCGAAGGTGCCCCAGCTGGGGACGTCGTCGTTGCTGCCCTCGACGACGCGGGCACCGCCGGTGCCACGGAAGACGGCGGCCTTGGTGTACGGGGTGTCGAGGCCTTGGACGCCGGCGTAGTGGGCGTAGGCCATCTCGTAGATCGGCGGGAGGTTGCCGCGGGCGGTCGCGGAAACCGTCTTCTTGATGTACTTGCCGGTGCGGTCGAGGTCGGGGGTGAAGGGGACGTCGCCGCCGAGGTTGTAGCGGGCGGCGTACTCGAAGTTGGCGAGGATGCGGTTGTCCTCGAAGCCCCAGAGGTCGACGCCCTGGTTCCAGGCGACCTGGGCGATGTCGCCGGTCAGGCCGACGGCGAGCTGTTCGTGGCCCTGGTCGCGGCCTGCCTCCTGGCCCTGACCGGCGTCGGTGACGATGCGGTGCGGGATGCTGCCGTTGCCGGCGCCGGCCGCGGCGAAGCGCAGGGCGTCCTCGAAGAGCACGGGCTCCTCGCAGAACACGCCGATGGCCAGGACGGTCTGCAGGGCGGTCAGGTCCCAGTTTCCGTTGGCGTAGAGCATGTAGCCGGACACGGCGGGATACCAGACGTCGAGGAAGGACCGCTCACAGCGGGCGATGTCCGCCTGCGCCCAGCCGTCGTAGTCGCTGTGCCTCAGGAGTTCGGCCGCGTTGACGAACTTGAAGGCCTGGAGCCCCGCGCCGAGCGGACCGTCCGCGCCGGTGATCGCCGTCAGGGACGCCGACCAGGCGTCGAGGATGTCGCGGGCCTTGTCGGCGTTCGCCCGGTTGCCGGTGACCGCCCACATGAGGGCGTTCTGGTAGGCGGCGGCCGAGTCGGCGACGGCCTGGTTCTGGAAGTTGGTGGGGCCGCGGCCCCATGAGGTGATCTGGCCCGTGTTCTGGATGGTGTACGAGGCCGAGGAGCGGGCGTGCGCCGCGAACGCCAAGTAGCCGTCGTAGACCGGGGATTGCTTCGCGACGACGGCGGCCTTCATACGGGCCAGGTCGTCGGCGGTGTGCAGCAGGCCGGGGTGGGTGAAGGCTCTGGAACCGGTGTCGTTCCGGTCGGCGGCCCGGGCGGCGGTCGGCACGAGCAGTCCGCTCGTACCCGATGCCAGCAGCAGGGCTGCCGCGCCGCCGAGGAAGCCCCGGCGGCTGGTCGCGGGGGTGATCATGACGCGGCGGCCGCCTCGGCCTCGGCGGTCGTGAGGAACTTCAGGTTCGTCACATGCTCGTTGTAGAACCACTGGATGGCGTCGGTGGTGTAGTACCACTTCGGTTTCTTCATCGAGTCGGCGACGACGACCCCGTTGATCACCAGGTTCTCGAAGGTGACGTTGTCGATGGCGTGTTCGGCGTCGTAGCCGAGGAACAGCGACGGCTCGGCGTGGGTGCCCGTGTAGCTGAGGTTCTTGACGTAGACGTCCTGGATGCCGCGGCCCACCGAGGTGTTGTACTTCGGGTTGAACATCACCTTCATGTAGATGACCTGGCCCCAGCGGAAGTCCTCGATGCGCACGTCCTCGATCTGTACGTTCTTGATGAGGTTGGAGTCGCCGGGGTTGAGCGCGATGCAGCCCTGGTAGTTCATCTGCGGCTCGCGGTGGTCGAGGACGTCGATGTTCCTGATGACCAGGTTCTCGAGCGTTTCCGGGTTGTCGGTGTTGCCGTGCGTGCCCACGTTGATCGGGTGCGCGACGTCGGCCCACAGCGTGCAGTTCTGGATGGTGATGTCGCGGGTGTCGCCGTAGTAGTCCCAGCGGTGGCAGTAGATGGCGAAGCAGTCGTCGGAGTTGCGCATGAAACAGCCGTCGAAGGTGATCCCGGTCGAGGAGAAGACGTCGAAACCGTCTCCATTGCCCTTCGAGCTGAACGAACGCGCCTTCTTGACGTGGACGTTCTCGCTCATGCCGAACGTGCCCGCGTAGCCGTTCGGGTTCATGATGATGACGTCCTCGACGCGGATGTTCTTGCTGCCCTCGCAGAGGATGCCGCCGGGGCCGGCGTTGAGCATCCCGCGGCCGGTGAGGGCGGCCTTCTCGACGTTCTTGAAGAACACCTGTGCCTGCAGGACGGCGCCGCCCGCGAGGTACACGGTCTTGCCGCTGGGGACAGTGAGGACGTTGCCGCTGACGGTGTGCACACCGGGACCGAAGTAGATGACGTCCGGGTCGTCTGCCGAGGGCGGGTTGGGGCAGATGTGGTTGGTGATGACGTGCAGACAGTCGAAGATCTCGTCGTTGATCTGGACGACGACGTCCTTCGGCTCGTCGAGCGTGAACACCAGGGTGTCGCCGCCGAGTTCGGGCCTGATGCCCAGCGAGTCCGGTCTCACCCGGGCCTTGGTGGTGCCGCCCTTGAGGTAGGTGACCTCGATCTCGACGGAGCCCTGGAAGTCGAAGTACACCATCGAGGTGTTGTAGACCTTGCCGGAGCCGGTGGTCGCGTTGATCTCCTCCAGCTGCGGCCGGTAGATGTCGAGCGTCTGCCAGTCGCCGTCGGGGGCGGTGCGCACCCGCACCTTGAAGCTGGTGTTGGTCGGCATGGTGGCCGGGCGGGGGTAAGTGACCAGCTTCGGCGCCGAGTTGTCGCTCGCGTCGTCGGCACGGGCCGCCGTGGCGGTCAGGTTGGTGAGTCCGGCGGCGAGGACGGTGGCACCGGCCGCCTGGAGCGCGGTGCGGCGGGACAGGGGCGTGTTCATACGTGGCTCCTTGAACAGGCGGGACAGCGAGGGCTACTTGAGGCCGGACGTGGACATCCCGGCGACGAAACCGCGCTGGGCGACGAGGAAGATCAGCAGGATGGGGACGACGTACATGACGGAGGCGGCAGCCTGGAGTTGGGGGACGGGCGCGCCGCCCTCGTTGACGTAGGTGGTCATGACGGCGACGGCGAGCGTGGTGCGGTCGGTGGACAGCAGCAGCTGCGGGGCGATGTAGTCACCCCAGGTCCAGGTGAAGGAGATGATGAAGCCCGCGGACAGCACGGACCAGGACTGCGGCAGGAAGATCCGCCAGAAGACCGACATGTATCCGCAGCCGTCGACGATCGCGGCCTCCTCCAGCTCGCGCGGCATTCCCGCGAAGAACTGCCGGAAGAGGAAGACGAGATACGGCGCCGCCGACAGGCCCCACAGCACCCACGGCCAGTACGTGTCGACCATGCCGGCCTTGGCGAAGATGAGGTAGGTCGGCAGCAGGGTGACCATCTGGGGCAGCATCATCGAGCCGAGCAGGACACCGAACAGCACCTTCTTGCCGGGCGCGTCGAGCCGGGCGAAGCCGAAGCCGACCCAGGCCGAGCTGACGGTGACGAGCGTGGCGTAGAGGAGGGAGATGATGAGGGAGTTGCGGGCGTAGCCGAGGAAGTCGATCTGGGTGAAGGCGTCGGCGAAGTTGTGCCACTGGAAGACGTCGGGAAGCCAGTGCACGGGCGAGGCGGCCAGTTCGCCCTGGGTCTTCAGGCCGGAGAGGACCAGCCAGCCGAACGGACCCAGGAACAGCCCGGTGACGGAGACGAGGACCGTGTAGAGGACGAGGCGCTTGGTGCGCACCCGCACGCGCAGGTCGTTCCTCAGGGACTTGGGCGGCAGGCTGGTGGCGGTCACTTCTTCGCCTCCGGGTCGACGTTGTAGAACACCACGCCGGACGTGAACTTGAAGATGAGTCCGGTGGCGATGAGGATCAGGACGAAGAGCACCCACAGCAGTGCGGAGGCGTATCCGTAGCGCCCGAGCGCGAAGTACTGCGCGAAGACGTGCATCATGTACAGGTAGTTGGACTGCGGAACCGTGGTGATGCCGCTGGTGTCGCCGAGCGGGGCCAGCAGCAGCGGCATGATGGTCTGCACCGAGGCGATCATGCCGGTCACCGTCTGGAAGAGCAGGACGGGTGACAGCAGCGGCACGGTGATACTGCGGAAGGTGCGCCAGGCGCTCGCCCCGTCGATGCGGGCGGCCTCGTGGAGTTCCCGGGGTACGTCCTGGAGGCCGGCCAGCGAGATGATCATGACGTTTCCGGCGGCCCAGAGCACCGTCATCAGCAGTACGTAGCGGGCGTAGGGGTCGCCTAGCCAGCCCACGGCGTCGAACCCGAAGAACGTCAGGACGCCGTTGGCGGCGCCGGAGTTCGGGTCGAAGAGCGACTTGAAGGCGAGACCCGCGCCCACCGGTGGCACCACCGCGGGCAGATACAGCAGAGTGCGGAACACACCGCGTGCCTTGACGGGCCGGTTGATCAGGACGGCTAGGGCGAGCCCCGCGATGATCGACAACGGCACCGAGGTCACCGCGAACAGACCCGCGCGGCCGAGCGCGTCCCAGGTCACCGAATCGTTCAGCAGCTCGCGGTAGTTGCCCAGTCCCACATAGCGCCAGTGGGGCGAGATGCCGTCGAACGTGGTGAAGCTCAGCCACAGGGCGTACGCCATCGGCGTGATGGTCAGCAGCAGGAAACCGATGATCCAGGGCGAGGTGAACATGTAGAACGCCCGGTGCCGGCGGGCGGTCATGGAGGTCCGCGACCTGGCCGCGGCCGGTGCGCGTCCGGTGCTCGCGGCGGCGCCGGGCCGGTCCGCGACGGAGGAGATCTGGTCGACGGTCATCCCACTTGCTCCTTACCGCGCTTCATCTGCTCGTTGATGGCCGAGTTCAGGCGTCCGGCGAGGGTGTCGACGGAGATCTGGCCGTTCATCGCGGCGGGGGCGATCTGGTTGAAGAGGGCGTCGATCGCGTCCGCCCTGGTGTACGGGGTGAAGGAGACGACCGAGAAGTGTTTCAGCTCGTTGTTCTGCACCTTCAGCACGCGCTTCTGGTACTTCTCCTGGTCCGGCATCAGGGAACGCAGCGACTTCAGCGTGGGGATGCCCCAGCCGCCGGACGCGCGTGCCTTGGCCGGCTCCTCACCGAAGAACCACTCGAAGACCCGCCAGGCCGCGTCCTTGTTGTTCGCCCTGCGCGGCATCCACAGACCCGTGCCGCCCTGGCAGGCGCTGATCCGCGGGCCGCCCGCGAAGACCGGGGCGGGCGCCAGGCGGGACACCGGCGCCAGCTTCTTGTCGGGGTAGATCATGCCGCCCATCCAGTAGCCGGCGTTCGACATGGCCAGCCGGCCGGCCTGGTAGGTGGGCCCGTCCCAGCCGTTGGGGTCGGGCTGGATGAGGCTCGGTCCGACCTTGGTCCTGCAGTAGTCGATGTACCAGGTCAGGGCCTTGCGGGCCTCGGGGGTGGTGAAGTCGACGCGGGAGAAGTCGTCGCTGAAGAGGCTGCCGCCGGCGGACGCCGTCATGGTCGCCAGCAGGGTGGACCGGGTCAGGCCGTTGAAGCTGCCGCCGAAGACGGTCGTCTGGCCGTTCTTGCGCTGCACGAGGCGCTTGGCGTTGTCGAGCCACTCCTCGTACGTGACCGGTTCGGTCTCGGGCGGGTAGCCGACGCCGCCCTTGTCGAAGGCCGCGGTGTCGTACCAGAACATGGAGTCCTGGGAGAAGTCCTTGGCCATGCCGTAGCGCGGGCCCTTGCCCTGCGTACGGCCGTCGAACCGCCACAGGTCGTTGACGGGGTCCAGGTCGTCGGGCTTGAGGATGCTGCTGCGGGCGAAGTAGGGGTCCAGGTTCTCGGCCACGTCCCGCGCCGCATAGAACGGCGCGTCCACCGCGCCGACGCCGCGCACCAGGTCAGGCGGGTTGCCGCTGGTGAGCATCGCGATCAGCTTGGTGACGTCGAACTTCACCAGGGCGATCTTGATGCCCAGGTCCTTCTGAGCCTGCTTGACCTGCTCCGGAAGTATGTCACCGGAGTTGACCATCACGGTGACGTTCTCACCCGAGCCGCTGACCCCGGACGACACCTGCAGGGCGCAGCCGCTCAGCGCGGCCGCACCACCCACGGCGCCGCCCGCCGAGAGGGCGAGAAAGCGGCGGCGGCTCACGGGAGCACCGGCCTGGGAGTGCATGAACTACCCACTCTCTTCGCTGAGATGGATGACGGGAGTCGGGGCACGCGACGGGGATGGATGCGGCGTGCGAATGTTTCGGGAACCGGTTGCTGCGCGGTGTCACGGAGCTTCCGTCGGAGAGCACGGCACGTCAAGAGGCATGACGAACTTTCGAAAACAGTGGGACCGCCGGATACATGGGGTTCAAGTGGCTACGGTGCTGGTCAGAGCGACAACCGGTTGTCGCGCCCCACTCGCGGCGTGACCTTGATCTGGAAATCGCAGTAACCGATTTCGCCCCAGAGCCAGATCAAGGGCCGCACCCCGCCGGAGAAGGCCGCCCACACACCACCCTTCCCGGCGATTGACCACCGCTTCACCGCAGATCTACGGTAGAAGGCGCTTTCTGAAACTGTTTCCATCCCGTCCAGCCAAGTCGTCCAGCGTTCAGGAGAGCCATGCCCAACCCCCAGCCGCCGAGGGCCGTGTTCGCGATGGACCCGGTGCACCTCCCGCTGCTCTTCCCCCCGCCGCTCATGGCCCGGCTGAAGCAGGCGTCCGACCTCGATCCCGGGTTCGTCGTACGGGACTTCGCCGACCCGGCGGCCGCGGAGACCCTCGCCCGGGCGGAAGTGCTGATCACCGGGTGGGGCTGCCCCGGCCTCGACGCCGGTGTGCTGACCGCGGCGCCCCGGCTGCGCACCGTCCTGCATGCCGCGGGCTCGGTGCGTTCGCTGGTCGGCGAGGCCCTGTGGGAGCGCGGGATCACGGTGTCCAGCGCGGTGACGGGCAACGCCCTGCCGGTCGCGGAGTACACCCTCGCGATGATCCTGCTCGCCGGGAAGGACACCTTCACCCACCGCGAGCGCTTCCGCACCACCCACGCCTACCCGACCGACGCCGAGACCGCGCACACCGGCAACGTCGGCCGCCGGATCGGCATCATCGGCGCCTCACGCGTGGGCCGCCGGCTGCTGGAGCTGCTGCGGCCGTTCGACTTCACGCTCCTGCTCCACGACCCCTACGTCAGCCCCGCCACGGCCGCCGCCCTGGGTGCCGAACTCCTGCCGCTGGAGGACCTGTTGCGGCACAGCGACATCGTGTCGCTGCACGCCCCCGACATCCCCGAGACCTACCGCATGCTGGATGCCGCCCGGCTCGCGCTGATCCGGGACGGCGGCGTCCTGATCAACACCTCGCGCGGCGCCCTCGTCGACCCCGACGCACTCACCGACGAGCTGGTCTCCGGCCGGCTGCACGCCATCCTCGACGTCACCGAACCGGAGCCGCTGCCCGCCGGATCCCCGCTCTACCGCCTGCCCAACGTCTTCCTCACCCCGCACATCGCGGGCTCGCTCGGCAACGAGCTGGAGCGTCTCGGCCGAATCGTCGTGGAGGAACTGGAACGCCTGGCCGCGGGCCTGCCACCGGCTCACGAGGTACGGCACTCGGACCTGGCGCGGGTCGCGTGAGGGGCGGTGCCGCGGCCCGGCCGGGGTTCGGGCAGCGGCTCTCGGCCCGCCTGCCACGAGTACCGCTCCACCCGGTCATCCACAGCCCCGCACCCCGGGGAAACAATGGGATACGGTTTCCGCACGGTGCGCTCCGCGGGCCGTGCGGATGTGCGGCTCCGTCGCGGGGGATGTGGCTGTCGACCGGCTGCGGCGTCGTCGTGGCTGGTCGCGCACACGCGGCGGAGCCGCATATCAAAACAGCCCCGCGCCCCTCCCGGGCGCGGCCGACAGCAGACCTCGCCCGGGTTGCCCAGAGACGCACCCTCTCGGTGTCCGGCATGGGGAGTTCTTGAGGTGAAGGAGCCGCAACGGTGAGTCAGCGCAAGGCGTCCGGGGACGCCGGACGGGCCACCATCCGCGACGTGGCGGAGCGTGCAGGGGTCTCCGTCGCGAGCGTCTCGCGCGTCCTGTCCGGCAACTACCCCGTGTCGGAGGACCTGCGCCGCCGGGTGATGAAGGTCGTACGGGACCTGGACTACGTCACCAACGCGCACGCCCGCTCCCTCGCCGGGGGCGGCACCCCGACGGTCGCCATCCTCATCAACAACATCACCGGCGCCGCGTTCGCCCACGTGGCCAAGGGAGTCGAGGGTGCCGCAACCCTGCGCGGCTGGCTGTCCCTGGTCGGCACCACCGGCGACGACCCCGAACGGGAGCTCGCGCTGGTCAACCTCATGCGCCAGCAGGGCGTGGCCGCGGTGGTGCTGCTCGGCGGCGCCTACGACTACGACGAGTACCAGCTGCGCATGGCCCGCTTCGCCCGCTCCCTCGACGCGGCAGGCTCCCATCTCGTCCTGGTGGGCAGGCCGCCCCTGGAGGGCGACGTCCCGGCAACCACGGTCGACTACGACAACGAGGGCGGTGCCTACGCGATGGCCAGCCATCTGCTGTCGGCCGGGCACCGCAGGGTCCTGCTGCTCCCGGGTCCCGCCGAACTCACCACCGCCCAGGGCCGGTTGAGGGGTGCCGAGCGGGCCTTCGAGGCGTACGGCGTGCCCTTCGACCCGGGCATGGTGCGGCACGGGCCGTACGACGACGAGCACGGGTACAGCGCCGTCGAGACGGCCCTGCACGAGACGCCGGACTTCACGGCCGTGCTCGCGGGCACGGACGTGGTCGCCGCGGGCGCCATGCAGGCCCTGCGCGCGGCCGGGCTGCGCGTGCCGGAGGACGTCTCGATCGTCGGCTACGACGACATCCCGCTCGCCTCCCAGCTCACACCCCAACTGACCACCGTGCACGTGCCGTACGAGGAGATGGGCCGGGTGGCCCTGCGCGCGGTGGCCGACCGGCGCGAGGGCGGCGCGGGCCGCCGCAAGGGCACCGACGGCGACCATCTCGTGCTGGGCACCCATGTCGTCGTACGAAACTCCGTACAGCCACCCTCCACCAGGCGCTGACGCTCCACTCACGAAGCGATCGTTTCGTAACCGGTTTCCGTCGCCTACCTGCCCTTCTCTCTGGCTGACGTAAGAAGTTCGCGCACACCCCTTGCTACGGCCGGACCTATCGGCCTACCTTCGCGGCAACCGCTTACTACAGCTTCCGCTTGGCCGACCCCCCTCAGCCGCGAGCCGACGGATTCCGGCCGCCGTTCCCGGCCTGCACCGAGCCGCCGTCCGCTCGTTCCCAGACGCCCAACTTCCGAAGGAACACGGTCAGATGAACTTCACCAGCCCCCGGAGAAGGTTCGCCCACGCCGCTGTCGCGGGACTCGCACTCACAGGTCTGCTCTCCGCCTGCGGCGGATCGGACTCCCGGGACGACGCCAAGTCGTCGGGCCCGGTCACCCTCCCCTTCTGGGGCTGGGCCAACGGTCAGGAAGCCGTCGCCAAGGCGTTCAACGCCTCGCACAAGGACGTCAAGCTCAAGTACACCAAGGTCACCGACCAGCTCACCATGCAGAAGCAGCTGACCAACGCGGTCAAGGCGGGCAACGCGCCCTGCCTGGTGCAGAACACCGCCGAGTACGTGACCAGCTGGGTCTCGCAGGGCGCGCTCGCCGACATCAGCCAGTACGTCTCGTCGAGCAAGGACAAGTTCAACTCCGGCTCCTGGGCGAGCGCGCAGGTGCAGGGCAAGAGCTACGGCGTCCCGACCAGCTCCGCGCCCAACTTCACGATCTACCGCACCGACATCTTCGACAAGTACGGCATCAAGACCCCTGCCACCTGGGACGACTTCATCGCCGCGGGCAAGGTCCTGAAGAAGCACGGCATCAAGATCACCAACTACGCCGGTGAGGACCCGAGCACCCTGGAGGTGCTCGCCATGCAGGCCGGCGCCCACTGGTACGCGATCGACGGCAACTCCTGGAAGGTCGACTTCCAGGACGCGGGCACCCTGAAGGCCGCGAAGGTGATCCAGGAGATCATCGACAACGACCTCAACTCCAAGCTGTCCTTCGCCGACTACGCGGCCGTGCAGCGCAATTACGACAACGGCGGAACCGCGACCCGGCAGATCTCCACCTGGCAGATGGCCGGCATGGTGCAGAACTTCACCAAGTCCTTCGGCAAGTGGGCGCTGTCGCCGTGGCCCACGTACCAGGGCGAGGCCGCCAAGACGCCGGCCGGCACCAACCTGACCGGCAGCGTGACGCTGGTGACCAAGCAGTGCAAGGACGTCAAGCAGGCCGCCGAGGCCGCGCTGTGGATGTCCACCGACGCCGGCGCGGTGAAGACCATGGCGAGCCCGACGACCGGCAACGGCGTGATGCCGGCGCTCGCCGACTCCAACTCGTACGTCGGTGAGGCGGTCTCCGACAAGCTGCTCGGCAAGAACTACCAGCCCGCCCGGAAGGTGGTCACCGACAGCCTGAACACCATCACCACGGACTGGACGTTCGGGCCGGACTGGACCGCCATGTTCACCGAGATGCAGGCCGGCTGGGCGAAGGTCGTGGGCAAGCAGGAGAAGGTCACCGATCTGCTGGCGCACATGCAGGACTGGACGGTCAAGGACCTGAAGTCCCGCGGCATCAGCGTCAAGGGCTAGAGGCCGGGGGCGAGAACCGATGATTCGCTCACTGCGCTGGAAGGGTGCCGCCTTCACGGTGCCCTTCCAGCTCGGCTTCGTCTTCCTCTATCTGCTCCCGATCGGCTACGCGGTCTACCAGTCGCTGTACCGCGAGCAGCAGTCCGGGCTGGGGCTCGGCGGCTCGACGCAGAAGTTCACCGGGCTGGACAACTACCAGCACGGCCTGACCGACTCGGCGTTCATGGGTTCGGTGCTGCGGGTGGTGCTGTTCGCCTGCGTGCAGATCCCCGTGATGCTGCTCATCAGCCTCGTACTGGCGCTGTTCCTGGACACCTTGACCTCGAAGGTCGCCGGGCGGTTCCGGATCCTGCTCCTGGTGCCGTACATGATCCCCGGCGTGGTCGCCGCGCTCGTGTGGATCAACCTGTACAGCCCGGACGTCGGCCCGCTGACCCCGCTGGGCAAGGTGTTCGGCTTCGACTGGAACTTCTTCGCGCCGTCGATGGTGTGGCCGTCCATCGGCAATCTGCTCACCTGGCACGGTGTCGGCTACAACATGGTGATCATCTACTCGGCGCTGCGGGGCGTCCCGCGCGAGCTGTTCGAGGCGGCGCGGCTCGACGGCGCCTCCGAGGGGCGGATCGCGCTCAGCATCAAAATCCCGTTCGTACGGGGCGCGTTGGTGCTGACCGGAATGCTCTCGATCATCCAGATGCTCCAGATCTTCAACGAGCCAGCGCTGTTCCGGAACATCACCCCGCAGACGGTCAGCGACAGCTTCACCCCGATCATGATCATCTACAACCAGGCGTTCAACGCCGGCAACTACCACTACGCCGCGGCCCTGTCGGTGCTGCTCGCCCTCATCCTCGGCGTCGCCTCCTTCCTCTTCTACCGGCTGACCGCAAAGGAGGCGGACTGATGACGCTCACCGAAGAGCGCACCAAGCCGTATGCCGTCCGGCGCCTCAACCGCCCCGACCCGGCGGCCCGTTCCCGCGGCGGCCAGCGCTTTCTCCTCGTCGGCCTGGCGCTGGCCAGTGTCTACAGCCTCTTCCCCGTGTGGTGGCTGATGGTCGCCGCCACCAAGGACCGCGTCGGCCTCTACCAGAGCAACGGCCTGTGGTTCTCCGGCTGGCACCTCTGGGACAACCTGCGCCAGCTGTTCACCTACGAGCACGGCATCTTCCTGCGCTGGACCGCCAACTCCCTCCTGTACGCAGGGGTCGGCTCACTCGGCGGCACCCTGCTCGCCCTCGCCACGGGTTACGGTCTCGCCCGCTTCGAATTCCCCGGCCGGAACCTGGTGTTCGCGTGTGTGGTCGGCTCGTTCCTGATCCCGATCGCGCTGCTCACCCTGCCGCTGTATCTGCTGTTCTCGCAGATCGGCATGGTCGACACGCCCTGGGCGATGCTGATCCCCTGCCTGATCAACCCGTTCAGCGTGTACCTCGCCAAGGTCTACACCGAGGCCACGATCCCGTACGAGCTGCTGGAGGCGGCCCGGATCGACGGCGCCGGTGAGCTGAGGATCTTCTTCAGCATCGTGCTGCGGATGATGACGACGGGCGGGGCCACCGTCTTCCTGCTGGCCTTCGTCAACACCTGGAACGCCTTCTTCCTCCCGCTGACCGTTCTGCGCGGCGAGAACAACTGGACCCTCAACATCGGCCTGTACAACTGGTCCGGCAAACGCCTCGAGTCCGGAGTGGACCTGACCAGTCTGGTGCTGACCGGCGCGCTGCTGTCCATCGTGCCGATGGCGATCATGATGGTGGCGATGCGCCGCTACTGGCGGACCGGCGTCACCCTGGGGGCCCTCAAGTGACCGTTCCCTCAGGAGCCTTGACGTGACGCTGCTGCACAACCCCGTCATCCGCGGCTTCGCTCCGGATCCCTCGCTGGTCCGAGCCGGCGACTGGTACTACGTGGCGACGAGCTCCTTCGAGTGGTTCCCGACCATCCCCATCCACCGTTCGCGGGACCTGGCCCACTGGGAGTACGCGGGCCATGTGCGCGGTGCCGCCCCCGGCGACTCGCTGGCCGGTGTGCCGGACTCGGGCGGCATCTGGGCGCCGTCGCTGAGCTGGGACGGTGAGCGGTTCTGGGTGGTGTACTCGGTCGTCCGGTCGGTGGGGACGCCGTACTTCGACACCGACACGTACGTCAGCACGGCCACCGAGGTGAGTGGCAAGTGGACGACCCCGCAACGGGTCGGGAGCCATGGCTTCGATCCCGCGCTCTTCCACCACGAGGGGCGGCTGTGGCTGCTCAACCTGCAGAACGACCACCGACCGGGTGGACGCCGGTTCGCCGGGATCGTCCTGAACGAGCTGGACCGGGAGACGCTGAACCCGGTCGGTGGCACCCACTTGCTGCTGCAGCACGAACGGCTCGTCGAGGGCCCGAAGCTGCTGCGGCGGGAGGGCTGGTTCTACCTGGTCCTGGCGGAGGGCGGCACGGGCTTCGAGCACGGGGTGCGGGTGGCACGCGCTCGCGCGATCACAGGCCCGTACGAACTCGACGACCGGCCGCTGCTCACATCGCGCGACGACGCGTCGCTGCCGTTGCAGAAGGCCGGGCACGGCGAACTGGTGCAGACTCCGGGCGGGGACTGGGTGCTCAGCCACCTGACGGCCCGCCCGGTACGGACGCCGGAGGGCCCGCGCTGCACGCTGGGCCGGGAGACGGCGGTCCAGGCGGTGGCTTGGGATGAGGACGGCTGGCCGAGGATGCCGCACGGGGGTTGGCATCCGGCCGTCGAGGTCGACGTACCGCCTCATCCCGAGCCGCTGCCGCCTCGACGCGCGGGCACCGATCCCGAGCCGCGGCCGCCTCGACCCACGGGCACCGATCCCGAGCCGCTGCCTACCCAACTCACCGAATCCGACGAGCCGTTGGGCTGGCCGTGGAGCACCCTGCGGGCGGCCCCCGATCCGTCCTGGGCGGACACCACGAGCCGTCCGGGGTGGATCCGGCTGCGCGGCCGGCACGGGCCCGAGTCGCGGTGGGCGCACAGTCTGCTGGCCCAGCGGATCACGGAGCACCGGGCGGAGGCCGAGGTCACCGTAGAGGCGCGGCCGGACAGCTTCACTCAGGCCGCCGGGATGGTGCTCCGGTACAACGCGGAGGCGTATCTGAGCCTGGACCTGACCTGGGCGGAGCCCGAGGGTGAAGGGCAGCGCGGGCAGCAGTGGCGGGGCGGCGGCCGTACCGTCCTGCGGCTCGTGGAGCGCGACGAGGCGAGCACGCGGACGGTGGCCGTGGTCGACGTCGACGCGGATGCTCCGGTGACGCTGGGCGTGACGACCGACGGGGCCGAGGCTCGGTTCTGGTGGGTGCGCGGCGGGGTGCGTGTGCCCGTCGGGGAGCCGTTGGACTTCGGCAGGCTCTCGGACGACCACGGATCCAAGCTCCGTTTCACCGGGGCGATGGCCGGCATCCATGCCGTGGACCTGGTGGACGCGGCGTTCACGGCCGACTTCACCGGCTTTCGGCTGATCTGCCGGTAGCCCTCGCAGTCCTCTGCGGGCGGCTGTGGCCTTCATCTCCCAGCGGCCGTCGCCGCGTTCGAAGTTTCGAAAGTTCGGAACCGCAAAGACCTGCGAAGTCCGGCCTCTTCCCGATGTGATCCGGTGAACTTAGTGTAGGAAGCGCTTACTGTTTCCGCGCTGGTCGAAACTTTTCATGGCCCTCGGGCGGGCCGGAGAGGTGGTTCCCGATGGTCCGCACGGGGAGTGCGAGCGTGGCGGCCGGGCCGACGCTTGCGGTCGTGGCCCGCGAGGCGGGCGTGTCCGTGCCGACCGCCTCCAAGGTGGTCAACGGTCGGGAGGACGTGGCTCCGGAGACGCGCCGCCGCGTCACCGAGGCACTGGACCGGCTCGGCTATGTCCGCAGACCCAGGTTCGACGCGGCGAAGACGCCGGGGCTGGTCGACCTGGTCGTGCACTCGCTGGAGAGTTCCTGGTCGGGGGCGGTGCTGCACGGCGTGGAGGCGGCGGCGCACGACGTGGGTCTCGAGGTGGTCGTCTCGGCGGGACTCACCCGCACGCGTGGCGGGCGCCCGGAGCGCGGCTGGCTGGACAAGCTGATCGCGCGCGGTTCGTCCGGAGTGCTGTTCAACCTGGCCGAGCTGACGCCGTCGCAGTACGCCTGGCTGGACACGCACCGCATCCCGTACGTCCTGATCGACCCGATCCTCGAACCGCCGCCGGGCGTGGTGTCGGTGGGCGCAGCGAACTGGCAGGGCGGGGTCACCGCGACCGAGCACCTGCTCTCCCTCGGCCACGAACGCATCGCCGTCATCGCCGGTCACCAGCGCAAGATGTGCAGCAGCGCCCGGGTCGCCGGGTACCGCTCGGCACTCGCGTCGGCGGGCGTCCGCCACCGGCCCGAGTACGTCCGGCACGCCGGCTTCGACGAGACCCTCGCGCACCGCCGCATGCTGGACCTCCTCGACCTGCCCGAGCCGCCGACGGCGGTCTTCGTCTGCTCCGACCACATGGCGCTGGGTGTGTACAAGGCCCTGGCCGTACGGGGGTTGAGGGTCCCGGACGACATCAGCGTGGTGGGCTTCGACGACCTGCCCGAGTCCCGCTGGATCGCTCCCGCTCTGACCACGATCCGGCAGCCGCTGTCGGAGATGGCGGCGGGGGCGTTGCACTTGCTTGTGCGGATGATGGCCGGGGATCGCCCGGAGAGCACACGTACGGAGCTGTCCACGCGGCTGGTGGAGCGGGCCAGCACGGGGTGCCCCCGGCGGTAGTGCCGGTTTGCGTCGTTGGTTGTCTGCGGGTGCGTCGTGGTTGCTCGCGCCCACGCGGCGGAGCCGCATATCGACACAGCCCCGCGCCCCTTGAGGGGCGCTGCTGAACCGCCTGGCTGCATCAGTTCCGCCGCACAGGCGTTCCATTGTGGAGGCTGTCTGCGTAGCCTCGGCTTCGATGAACGCCATTCCCGCGCACCTGGACCATCTCGTGCTTGCCACGCCCGAACTCGCGGCGACAGTCGCCGAGTTCGCTCGGCGCACCGGTGTGACGCCCGCGCCCGGCGGTGCCCATGTCGGCTTCGGCACCCGCAACCACCTGGTGTCGCTGGGCGGGTCCAGCTATCTGGAGATCATCGGCCCTGATCCGGAGCAGGCCGGGCCTCAGGGCCCGCGCCCGTTCGACGTCGACCAGTTGGTCTCCGCGCGTACGGTGACCTGGGCGATCAGTCCGCCGGACCTGGACGCGGCGGTCGTGGCGGCGCGGGCGCGGGGGTACGACCCCGGGCCGGTACGCCCGATGAGCCGCCGGCGGCCGGACGGCACGCTGCTGGAGTGGCGCCTGACCGACGGCGACACCGCGCACCCTTCCGGTCTCGTCCCCTTCCTCATCGACTGGGGGTCCTCGGCGCACCCGACGGCTACGGGGCTGCCCGTCACTCCCCTGCTCCGGCTGTCGGCCACCGCCCCGGACCCCGACGAGATACGGCCCCTGCTGTCCGCCGTCGGTGCCGAGCTCGTCGTGACCGAGGGGCCGGTGGGTCTCTCGTTCACGGTGGACACGCCCCGTGGGCCGGTGACCTTCGGCTGAGCCTGTCCGATTCCTTCAAGACCGGCCGCCGGGGTGCTGCCTACGGTGACGGCATGACTCCACGATTCGCCGTGGTCGGCCTGGTCGTCTCCGACATGGCCGCCTCGCTCGCCTTCTACCGTCGTCTCGGGCTCGTCTTCCCCGAGGGCTCCGAGGACCAGCCGCACGTCGAGGCCGAACTGCCCGGCGGGCTGACCCTCGCCCTGGACCCCGAGGAAACCGTCCGTTCCTTCCACCCCGGGTGGCAGCCGCCGTCCGCCGGCGGCCGGATCTCGCTCGCCTTCCGGTGCGGGTCGCCCGCCGAGGTCGACTCCGTCTACGAGGACCTCGTGGGCGCCGGGTACCACGGCGAGCTGAAGCCGTGGGACGCCTTCTGGGGGATGCGGTACGCCGTCGTGCAGGACCCGGACGGCAACGGCGTCGACCTGTTCGCGCAGCTACCCACGGCCGAGTAGCTGCCCGAGCCGCAGCCCCGCCAGCTCCTTCACGTCCCGGGCCAGATGGGCCTGGTCGGCGAACCCGGCCCGGGCCGCGGTCTCCGCGAACGGCAGCCCTTCCCGGGCCAGCCCCAGCGCCCGCTGCAGCCGCAGCACGCGGGCCAGCATCTTGGGACCGTAGCCGAAGGCGGCCAGGGAGCGGCGGTGCAACTGGCGGGCACCGAGGCCGAGTTCGTCGGCGGTGGCCGCGACCGGGCGGCCCTCGCCGAGGGCGGTCACCAGGTGCCGTAGCAGCGGGTCGGGGGGTTCGGTGTCGGCGGCCAGCCGCAGCGCCAACTCCTCCAGCCCGCCTGCCGGTTCGGCGGCGGCGTTCACGCGCGCGGTGAGACGGCGGACCTCCGCGGCCGGCCGCAGGTCGGTGAGCGCAACACGCCGGTCGCGCAGCTCGTGCGCGGGCACGCCCAGGAAGGCGGGCGCGGTGCCGGGGTAGAAGCGGACGCCCACCCACACTCCGGGCTCGCCCGCGGTGACGTACGCGTGCGTGTCGGGCCCCGCCACCAGCAGCCGGCCCTGGTGCCACAGCAGGTCCATGCAGCCGTCGGGCAGCACACGTCCGACTCCGGCCTCGGACGGGGTGTTCGTCCACACGACGGCCCCGGTCAGCCGGGACGCCCTCTCCGTGTACACGTACGGAAGGCTACGCCGTCCGCGTCCGGTGCTCCTGCGGGCTCACGCCGTACACCCGCTTGAAGGCGCTGGACAGTGCGAACGCGCTGCCGTAGCCGACCTGGCGGGCGATCGCCTCCAGGGTGTCGTCGGTGTCGCGCAGCCGGTCGGCGGCCAGGGCGAGGCGCCGGCCGGTCAGGTATGTCATCGGGGGCTCGCCCACGAGGCCGGTGAAGCGGCGGGCGAGGGCCGCCCGGGAGACTCCCGCCTTGGCCGCGAGCGAGGCGACCGTCCAGGGGTGGGCGGGGTCGTCGTGGAGCAACCGGACGACCCGGCCCACCACAGGGTCCGCCAGCGCCTGGTACCAGGCCGGTGCAGCCGCCTCCGGGCGGGCGAACCAGGCCCTGAGCGCGGCGATCACCAGCAGGTCGAGGAGGCGGTCCAGGACGACCTCCTGGCCCGGCTCGTCCCGCACGATCTCCTCCATGAGGAGCGGCGTGAGCGGGCAGTCCCACACCTCGGGGGTGAGGGACAGCAGCGGCGGCAGGGCGTCCAGCAGCCGCCCGCTGACCTCGGCCTGCCACAGATAGGTGCCGATCAGCATGACGGCCGAGCCGTCGAGCCGGTCGCCCCAGGTGCGCACGCCGAGGTCCATCACGCCGTTGAGGGAACGCCCGTCGGGGTAGCGGCACTCGGCACCCGGCAGGATCAGCGCCTGCGGTTCCGTCTCGGGGGCGTCGGCGCAGGTGTACGGGTCCGGGCCGCGGGCGATGGCGAGGTCGCCGGGCCGCAGCAGCACCCGCTCCCCCGCGTCCGGCATGATCCACGCCTCGCCGCGGGCCATCAGCATGACGGTGAGCGGGGCGCGGTCCTCGATGCGCACGCACCAGGGCGGTTCGAAACACGCCCGGATCATGAACGCGCCCCGCGCACGGGGTCCGTCGAGGAGACCTGCAAGGGGGTCCATGCGGTGAGCGTAGACGCCCGCGCATGGGAATGAGCCGTTCAGCGATGGGGTCCTGGGGCGTGCGGCCCTTGACTGGAGGCATGGCGGACAACGCAGCGAACACACAGGACATGACGGTTGTGGTGACCGGTGCCTCGGGGCGCACCGGGAGCCGCGTGGCGCAGGCGGCACGGGCGGCGGGGCTCGCGGTGCGGGCCGCCTCCCGCGCCCACGGTTTCGACTGGGAGGACCCGACGACCTGGGCCGGGGCCCTGCGGGGCGCCGACGCGGCGTACCTCATGTACCCGTCCGACGTCGGCGCCCCCGCGGCGACGGCGGGCGTCGCGGCGCTCGCCCGGGAGGCGGTCGGGCTCGGGGTGCGGCGGCTGGTGCTGCTGTCGGCGCGCGGCGAGGAACAGGCGCTGGTGACCGAGGAGGCGCTGAAGGCGTCGGGTGCGGACTGGACGGTGGTACGGGCCGCGTGGTTCGCGCAGAACTTCAGTGAGGGGCCGCTGGTGGAGGAGTTGCGCAGGGGGGAGCTGGTGTTTCCGGCAGGCGAGGTGCGGGAGCCGTTCGTCGATGTGCGGGACATCGCGGACGTGGTGGTGGCCGTGCTGATGTCCGGGGAGCGGTATGCCGGGCGGACGGTGGAGGTGACGGGGTCGCGGCTGCTGTCTTTCCGCGAGGCGGTTGCGGAGATCTCCGAGGCGACCGGCAGGGAGCTCAAGTACACGCCGGTTCCGGCGCGCGTCTATGGAGAAGCGCTGACCGGTTTCGGGGTTCCGCCCGAGGAGGCGGAGTTCCTGGTGGAGATATTCGAGGGGCTGCTCGACGGGCGGAATGCGCACCTCACGGATGGTGTGCATCAGGTTCTTGGCCGTGCGCCGCGTGATTTCGGGGAGTTCGTGAGGGAAGCTGCGGCAGCGGGGGTGTGGAAGGTGTAGAGGGTCGCGCCATCGAGGTGCGGACGTCTGTGGAGTGCCGCTTGTATGTGGTTGACCGCGCCCACGCGGCGGAGCCGCATATCGATACAGCCCCGCGCTCCTTCAGGGCGCCTCCGAACCGTCCTGTTTGTGGTGCGGATGGGTGCTCTTCACATGCGTGCGCAAGCGCGATGTCACGTCCTCCGGCGGCAGGAAGCGGGACCAGCGTTCCGGGAACTCGGAGGGCATGTCCGGGTCGCCCGGGTCGGTCTCGTGGCCGGCGGCGGCGCGGGCCACGTGCTCGGCCAGCTGCACCTCGCGCAGCCGCTCGTTCGCGGCGCGGGCCGCGGCGGTCGCGGCGGCCGGCCAGACCCGGTCGATCGCGGCGTTGACCGCGGCCCCGACGAGGACGGCGAACGCGGACACACCGATCCACAGCAGCACGGCGACGGGCGCGGCGAGCGAGCCGTAGATGGTGGGGCCCTCGACCGTGCTGGTCAGGTAGATGCGCAGCAGGAAGCTGCCGAGGACCCACATCGCGAGGGCGACCAGGGCGCCGGGCACGTCCTCGATCCACGGGGAGCGGACGGGCACGGACACGTGGTACAGCGTGGTCAGGAAGGCGATGGACAGGACGATGACGACGGGCCAGTACAGGACCTGTACGACGGTCGTCGACCACGGCACGACGTTCACCACCGCGTCCGGCCCGGCCACCATCAGGGGCAGCGCGATCGAGCCGATCAGCAGCGCCACGATGAACAGCACGAAGGACACCAGGCGGGTCTTGACGATGCCCCGGACGCCGTCGAGGCCGTACATCACGGTGATGGTGTCGATGAAGACGTTCACGGCGCGGGAGCCCGACCACAGGGCGAACAGGAAGCCGATGGAGATGACGTCGGGCCGGCCGCCCTTCATGACGTCGTGCAGGATCGGCTGGGCGATCTCCGACACGCCCTTGTCGGACAGGACGGTGCGGGACGCCTCCAGAAGGTTGTTCTCCAGGCTGGCGATGGAGTCGGCGCCGGTCCAGTCGTCGACGTAGCCGAGCAGACCGATCAGGCTCAGCAGCAGCGGTGGCACGGACAGCAGCGTGAAGAACGCGGCCTCGGCCGCGAGGCCCAGGATGCGGTACTCCATGCACGAGTTGACGGTGTCCTTGAGCAGCAGCCAGGCAGTCCTGCGCTTCGAGACGTTCCGATAGAGGGCACGCGCCCGGTGGAGACGCCCGGAAGGGCTCTGCGGCGATTCACTTGCTGACTGCACGACCTAACGGTATCCGCCGAGGCCGACTGCACTCATCCCCGTCCCCTGCGGCCGCCGGAGCAATCGGACGATTTTTCTGTCATGTCCGCGTTGGCCTGATTGATCCGGTTTCCATCCGGCCGCCCGTGTAAACGGCCCACGCCGTCAGCCTGATCGGAAAATCCATGGGGTTGCGAAATCGCCATCGACCGAAATTTCCTTGAACCGTTCATGGAGTTTCCGAAATAATTCGCGTTGCATTCGTCGTGCACGCTGAGGACGACTCGGGCGCACACGGCACGGGGGACTTCAAGGGCCTGGGACCAGGCATCCCATCCAGCCGCGTTACCCGTGATCCGCATGGGATCCATGCGGATCACGCCGTGCTGCCCTGCGTCATTTTCACGCGGCCACTTCACACCCTTCCGCAACATTCCGAACTCGAATCCCATCGCTTCCCACTGTTATTGAATTCCGCCCCGCCGTGAACAGCGGGCGGAGTTCCGCCGTATTGGTCTCGGGGGAATTTTCATGCCGGCTCCACATTCGTTGACGCGTACACCACCGAAAAGCCACCGAGGCGGCGCGGGTCGGCCCTGATCGGGATGTTCCCCGTACATGCGTGCGACTCGCTGCGTGCGCGCCGGGCAGCGGAATGTCCGCTCCCGGCAACAGCCCGGTCGGCGCCGGAACCGGGCGGGCGGCAAAAGTCGTAAAGCCTGTAAAACCTGTAAGGAGCGCCCGTGGTGGGAAAAATCGACACCGGCACCGAAAATGTCCTGGCCGAGGTTCTGTCGGGTGTCGTCAGCAAGGAACACATACCGGTCGACAGCCACTTCTTCGACGATCTCGGCGCCAATTCGCTGACCATGGCCCACTTCTGCGCCCGTGTCAGAAAGCACCCGGATCTTCCGTCGGTGTCGATGAAGGACGTGTACGGCCATCCGACGATCCGCAGGCTGGCGGCGGCCCTCGACACCGCACCGGCTCCCGCCCCTGCGTCGGCGGAGATCGAGGCGCCCGCGCCCGTGCCCGGCAGCACCCCGCGCTATTTCCTGTGCGGCGCGCTGCAGTTTCTGGTCTTCGCCGCCTACTGCGCGCTCGCCGGAATCGTCATGGACCGGGGCTACGAGTGGATCTCGGCCGTGGACGGGGTCGCCGACATCTATCTGCGGTCGCTGGTCTTCGGGGCCGCGGTCTTCGTCGGCGCCTGTCTCGTCCCGATCGCCGCCAAGTGGCTGCTGGTCGGCCGCTGGAAGGAGACCGACTTCCCGGTGTGGAGCCTCGCCTACGTCCGCTTCTGGACCGTCAAGGCGCTGCTGCACGCCAACCCGCTGATCCTGTTCACCGGCAGCCCGCTGTACGTGCTGTATCTGCGGGCGCTGGGCGCGAGGATCGGCAAGGGCGTCACGATCCTGACCCACACCGTGCCGGTCTGCACCGACCTGCTGACGGTCGGCGCCGGTTCGGTGATCCGCAAGGACTCCTTCGTCCTGTGCTACCAGGCGCACGCGGGCCGTATCCGCACCGGCCGGGTGACCCTCGGCCGGGACGTGTACATCGGTGAGAAGTCCGTCCTCGACATCGGTACGACGATGGGTGACGGCGCCCAGCTCGGCCACTCCTCCGCCCTGTACGGCGGCGCCTCGGTCCCGGCGGGCGAGCGCCGGCACGGCTCCCCCGCCCAGCCCACGGACCTCGACTACGTCCGCGTGCCCCCGTCCCGTGTCTCCACCCTGCGCAGGACGGTGTACGGCCTCGGCGGGCTGCTGCAGATGCTGGTCGTCTACGTCCCCGTCGCGGTCGGCGGCACCTATCTGCTGCTGACGGTGGTGCCCGCCCTCCACACGCTGCTCGACCCGGCCACCGGGGACCTGGGCTCGGCCGCGTTCTACGGCGAGGCGCTGGGCTTCTCGCTGGCCGTCTACGCGGGCTTCCTGGTCCTCGGCCTCGCCGCCGTGTCCCTGCTGCCGCGCCTGCTGGGCACACTACTGCGCCCCGACCGGGTCTACCCGCTCTACGGCTTCCACTACTCGGTGCAGCGCGCGATCGCCCGCATCAGCAACGTCAAGTTCTTCAAGTGGCTGTGCGGCGACAGCTCCTACATCGTCCACTACCTCAGGTCCATCGGCTACGACCTCTCGTACGTCGAGCAGACCGGCTCGAACTTCGGCACGGAGGTCCAGCACGAGACACCGCACCTGGTGACCGTGGGCAGCGGCACGATGGTCGCCGACGGCCTGTCGATCGTGAACGCCGACTTCTCCGGTACGTCCTTCCGCGTCTCGCGCGCGACGATCGGACCGCACAACTTCCTCGGGAACAACATCGCCTACCCCAGCGGCGGCCGCACCGGCGAGAACGTCCTGCTGGCGACGAAGGTGATGGTCCCGCTGGACGGCCACCTCCGCGAGGGCGTGGGTCTGCTGGGCTCGCCCGCCTTCGAGATCCCGCGCTCGGTGGAGCGCGACAGCCGCTTCGACCATCTGCGCGAGGGCGCGGAACTGCACCGCCGGCTGGCCGCGAAGAACCGCTACAACCTGCGCTCGATGGGCCTGTTCCTGTTCGTGCGCTGGCTGCACTGGTTCGCCCTCAGTGTGATCGGCTTCGCCGCCTTCGACCTGTACGGCGGTGGCGGCACCGTCGGCGGTCTGCTGATCGGCGCGTCCCTGATCGTGGGCCTGGCGTTCAGCACCGGCTACTACGTGCTGGTGGAGCGGCTGATCACCCGCTTCCGGCCGCTCAAGCCGCGGCTGGTGTCGATCTACGACCCGCACTTCTGGTGGGTGGAGCGTCTGTGGAAGGTGCCCGACAACCACCTCGTGGTGTTCAACGGGACACCGTTCAAGAGCTTCGTCTGGCGGCTGCTGGGCGTCCGCATCGGGCGCCGGGTCTTCGACGACGGCTGCTACCTCACCGACCGCACACTCACGGCGATCGGCGACGACTGCACGCTCGCCGCACACACCAAGGTGCAGGCCCACTCGCAGGAGGACGGCACCTTCAAGTCCGACCACATCAGCATCGGCGCCGGCTGCACGCTCGGCACCGGAGCACTCGTGCACTACGGCGTCTCGATGGGCGACGGCGCCGTCCTCGCGCCCGACTCCTTCCTGATGAAGGGCGAGGAGATGCCGCCCGGGGCGCGCTGGGGCGGGAACCCGGCGGTCGCGCCGCGGCACGCATGACAACAGGGGGAACCGAACTCATGGAAACGATCCCGCGATGGACGCTCGACCCGGTCCCTGGCCTCGCGGAACACCAAGTCCCGCTGCCACAAGGCACATCGGTGCAGCCGCCCGACCTGGCGGCCGCGCACGCCAGGGTGCTGGCCGCACTGACCGGCGAACAGACCGACTACGACCCCGCGCTGCAGGTGACCGTCACGGACGGCATCCTGCGCCTGCGCTACCGCACCGACGTCCTCGACGCCGAGGCCGCCGCCCGCATCACCGGCTACCACCTCACCGCGCTCACCGAACCCGACCGCCCCACCCTGCTCTCCGAGGACGAACTCCGCTTCCAGCTGGACGAGTTGGCGGGCCCGGCGAGGGAGCTACCGGAGTGGCGGGTGCACGAGCTGTTCGAGCAGCGGGTCGCCCTGCACCCGGACGCGGTGGCCGTCGTGCAGGGCGGACGGCAGTGGACCTACCGGGAGCTCGGCTCCCGCGCGAACCGCGTCGCCCGGGCGCTGCTGGAACGCGGCCTGCGGCGTGAGGGCGTGGTCGCGGTGGTGATGGAGCGGAACCTGGACTGGGCGGCCGCCGTGCTCGGCGTGTTGAAGGCGGGCGGCGTGTATCTGCCGGTCGAGCCGCACTTCCCGGCCGACCGCATCGCGCGGACCCTCGCCCGGGCCGACTGCGAGCTGGTCCTCACCGAACGCGGCAGCGACGGCAACGTCGACCGGGCGGCCCGGAAGCTGTTCGCCGACACCGCGTACGCCGAGGGCCACGCCGACGACGACCTGGGCATCGCCGTCGCTGCCGACCAGCTCGCGTACATCTACTTCACGTCCGGCTCCACCGGCGAGCCCAAGGGCGCCATGTGCGAGCACGCCGGCTTCGTCAACCACGTCCTCGCCAAGATCGACGACCTGGGGATCGGCGCCGGGCGGACGGTCGCGCAGACCGCGCCGCAGTGCTTCGACATCTCCCTGTGGCAGCTGGTCTCCGCCCTGCTCGTCGGAGGGCGGACGCTGTTGGTCGGGCAGGAGACGATCCTGGACGTGCCACGGTTCGTGGACACGGTCGTACGGGGCCGGGTGAACGTGCTGCAGATCGTGCCGTCGTATCTGGAGGCCGTGCTCGCCGAGCTGGAGCAGCGGCCGCGCGAACTGCCCGACCTGCGCTGCGTGTCGGTCACCGGGGAGGCGGTCAGGAAGGAGCTGGTGCAGCGCTGGTTCGACGCCGTGCCCGGGATCCGGCTCGTCAACGCCTATGGCCTGACGGAGACTTCGGACGACACCAACCACGAGGTCATGGACCGGGCGCCGGACCAGGAGCGGGTGCCGCTCGGGCGGCCGATCGCGAACGTACGGGTGTACGTCGTCGACGAGGACCTGGTACCCGTACCGCTGGGCGCGCCCGGCGAGATCGTCTTCTCCGGGGTGTGCGTGGGGCGGGGGTACGTCAACGACCCTGAGCGCACGAAGGCGGCCTTCACGGACGACCCGTACCGGCCCGGCGAGCGGCTGTACCGCAGCGGCGACCACGGGCGCTGGCTGCCCGACGGGAAACTGGAGTTCCTCGGCCGCCGGGACAGCCAGGTCAAGCTCCGCGGGTTCCGCGTGGAGATCGGCGAGATCGAGAACGCCCTGCTGCGGGTGCCCGGCGTGCGGGACGGCGCCGTGGTCGTCGTCAGGGGTACGCAGCTGGTGGCGTTCTGCACCGGTTCGCAGCCGGTGGGCGCCGACGAGGTGCAGGGCAGGCTGGCCGCCTCGCTGCCGCCGTACATGGTCCCGGCGGTCGTGCACTGGCGGGAGCGGCTGCCGCTGACCGCCAACGGCAAGACCGACCGCAAGACGCTGACCGCGCTCGCCGAGGAGCTCGACGCGGGCGACTCCGGTGCGCCGGGGACGGCCGCTGAACGGCGGCTGGCCGCGGCGTGGGCCGAGGTGCTCGGCATTCCCGCCGAGCGGATCGGCCGTCTGGACCACTTCTTCGACCGCGGCGGCACCTCGCTGTCCGCCGTGAGGCTCGCTATCGCCCTTGACCGGGCGATCACCCTCAAGGACGTCAACCACAATCCGGTCCTTGCCGACCTGGCGGGGCTGCTGGGCGCTCCGCGGGCTGTACCCGATTACGGCTCCGCCGCGGGCCGGTGAGTATCTGCGGACGCGTCGTGGCGGGTCGCGCCCGCGCGGCGGAGCCGCAGACCGATACAGCCCCGCGCCCCTTCAGGGCGCCACCGAACCATCCCCGACCTCGCCCGACCTACACGGAGCCGGCACCACTGAAAGGAACCCGTGCAATGACGCACTCGTCCCCAGCCCTTCTACCGGACATCGAACAGACCCTCGGGCGCCCACCACTCCTGCACGCCAAGTCCGTTGGAGACCCCGCGAGTTGGGTCGCGGAGCACCGCGACGCGCTGCGGGCCGCGGTCGCCGAGCACGGCAGCCTGCTGGTCCGCGGACTGGGCCTGACCGGACCCACGGCCACGGAGGAGGTGTTCCGGCACCTCTCCAGCGGCCGTCTGATGGCCGACCGGGAGCCCTTCGCGCCCCGCCGCTCCTACGCCGACGGCGTGTACTCCTCCTCCAAGTGGCCGCCCAACCAGCAGATGTGCATGCACCACGAGCTCAGCTACGCCCTGGAGTTCCCCGGTCTGCTGCTCTTCGCCTGTCTGGTGGCACCGGAGACGGGCGGAGCGACCGCGGTCGCCGACAGCCCGACCGTGCTCCGGGCGCTCCCCGCCGGCCTGGTCGAACGGTTCGAGCGGGAGGGCTGGCTGCTGACACGGACGTACAACGACGAGATCGGGGCGTCGGTCGCCGAGGCCTTCGGCACCGACGACCGGGCCGCCGTCGAGCGCTACTGCCGTACGAACGCCATCGAGTTCTCCTGGCAGGCCGACGGCTCGCTGCACACCCGCCAGCACCGCAGTGCCGTCGTGCACCACCCGGTGAGCGGCCGGCGCTGCTGGTTCAACCAGATCGCCTTCCTCAACGAGTGGACGATGGACCCCGAGGTGCGCGAGTACCTGGTGGACGTCTACGGCCCCGACGGCCTGCCGTTCAACACCCGGTTCGGGAACGGCGATCCGCTCGACGAGGACATCGTCCGGACCGTCAACGAGGTCTACGAGGCCCACACCCTGCGCGAGCCCTGGCACTCCGGTGACCTGCTGCTCGTCGACAACATCCGCACCGCGCACAGCAGGGAGCCCTTCGACGGGCCGCGCGAGGTGCTGGCCGCACTGGGCGACTCGGTGCGGCTGACGGACTGCGCGCCGACCATCGAGGTGAGGACTGCATGACCAGCACGGAAAGCACAGCCCAAAGCGGCCTGGGCGCGCCGCCGTTCGCGGTGATCTCCGGCGAGCAGGTGCAGTCGGTGCTGCACGGGCGGGAGCCGGAGATCGCCGAACTCGTCGAGGCCGTGTACCGGCTGCACGGGGCGGGCGACTCGGTGAACCCGCCGTCGTACTTCCTGCGCTTCCCGAACCGTCCGACCTCCCGGATCATCGCGCTGCCCGCCTCGCTCGGCGGACCACTGCGGGTGGACGGCCTGAAGTGGATCTCCAGCTTCCCCGAGAACACGAAGTCCGGCCTGCCGCGCGCCTCCGCCGTACTGATCCTCAACGACCCGGACACCGGCTACCCGTTCGCCTGCCTGGAGAGCTCGGTGATCAGTGCGACGCGCACGGCGTCCTCGGCGGCGCTGGCCGCCGACCGACTGAGCCGGACCCGCCCGCGTCCGGCCCGGGTCGGCTTCATCGGCACCGGTCTCATCGCCCGCTACATCCACACCCATCTCACCGCCACCGGCTGGGAGTTCGAGGAGACGGGCGTGTACGACCTGTCGCCCGACAGCGCGGCCGGTTTCCGCGGCTACCTGGAGCGCTCGGGCGCCAAGGGCAACGTCACGCTGCACGACGCCCCCGAATCCCTGGTCCGCTCCTCCGACCTGCTGGTGTTCGCCACGGTCGCGTCCGCGCCGCACATCCACGATCCGTCGTGGTTCTCCCACCACCCGCTGGTGCTGCACGTGTCGCTGCGCGACCTGGACCCGGCGATCCTGCTCGCGTCGGCCAACTACGTCGACGACGTCGAGCACTGCCTCAAGGCCCAGACCTCGCCGCACCTGGCCGAACAGCTGACGGGGAACCGGGAGTTCCTCGACGGCACGCTGAACGACGTACTGACCGGGCGGGCGACCGTCCCGGAGGACCGGACGGTGGTGTTCTCCCCGTTCGGACTGGGGGTGCTCGACCTCGCGGTCGGCAAGTTCGTCCACGACGAAGTGGCCCACAGGGGCGGGCTGCACGTCGTGGACGGGTTCTTCCACGAGCTGCGCCGGCACGGCTGACCTGCCGGTCATCGTGGCGCATGAGGAGGGGGGCATCATGCCCGTCATTTCTGATCCCGTTCAGTTCAACGAGGAGGAGCTCTACGTCGACCTCCGGGCCGCACTGGGGCTGCCGCTGTACCTGAAGTGCGAAGGCTTCAACTTCGCCGGCTCGATCAAGCTCAAGGCGGCCACCGAGATGGTGAACGCCGCCGAACGCGACGGTCTGCTGCGGCCCGGCTCGGTCCTGGTCGAGTCGTCGTCCGGGAACCTGGGCGTGGCGCTGAGCGTGATCGCGGCGAGC
Organism: Streptomyces sp. TLI_185; assembly: GCF_003814765.1. Classification (NCBI taxonomy): domain Bacteria; kingdom Bacillati; phylum Actinomycetota; class Actinomycetes; order Kitasatosporales; family Streptomycetaceae; genus Streptomyces; species Streptomyces sp. TLI_185. The sequence goes on along the minus strand of NZ_RKRB01000001.1, from coordinate 7,850,893 downwards.
CGGGGCTACCGGTTTCTGTGCGTGACCGACGCGCGCTGCAACCAGCCGACGATCCGGCTGATGGAGTCCCTCGGCAGCCAGGTGCACGTCATCGAGGAACCGGACACGCGCGGCGGCTTCCTGGGCGCGCGGCTCTCGTACGTGCGGGCGCTGTGCGCGTCCGACGACAGATACATCTGGCTCAACCAGTACACCAACCAGGGCAACTGGAAGGCGCACTACCGCACCACGGCCCCCGCCATCGCCCGCCGCTTCCCGCACCTGGACGTCCTGTTCGTCGGGGCCGGCACGACCGGGACCCTGATGGGCTGCGCCCGCTGGTTCTGGCAGTGGCGGCGCCGGGTGCGCATCGTCGCCGTCGACAGCGTCGGCTCGGTGAGCTTCGGCGGGACGCCGGGGCGCCGGATGATCCCGGGGCTCGGGACGAGCGTGCCGCCGGCGCTGCTCGACGAGTCGTACGTGGACCACCTGGTCCGCGTCGAGGAGAGCGACGCCGTCCTCGCCTGCCGCCGCCTGGCCGCCCGCGGCTTCATGTTCGGCGGCTCCACGGGCACCGTGATCAGCGGCGCCGGCCAGTGGCTCGCCGAACACGGCCACCAGGGCCTCACCTCGGTGGCCATCGCCCCGGACCTCGGCGAGCGCTATCTGGACACGGTGTACCGGGAGGGCTGGCCGGCGGACGCGATCGAGCACGAGGCGACACCGGCGATGGCACGACTGGCATAGCTCCTTCGAGGCCGGTCGGTGCTTCTTTCACGCCGGCCGGTGCAACTCAGCCCGTCGTGGGGCCCCCCGCTCGAGCGAAGCCGAGAGTGGGGGAGTTTGAGGACGAGGCCGTTCAGGCCGACGGGGGGGCGCAGCCCCCTGGTGGCCCACGACACCGCCCGGGGGTACCTTCGCCGCATGGCAGGCCGCACCCACACCGTGACCAACCAGCCCCCACCCCTGGCCGACTACGACCTCTTCGGCGCCGACCGTGCCCTCACCGCGGCCGTCGAACGGCACCTGGACCCCGAGCTGCTCGACGAGGCACACGGCGACCTGGCCGCGCTCGGCCGGGCCTCCGGTTCCGCACAGCTGCAGGAGTGGGCGGTCCAGGCCAACGAGAACCCGCCCCGGCTGCGGACGCACGACCGCCACGGCCACCGTGTCGACGAGGTCGACTTCCACCCCGCCTGGCACCGCCTGCTCGGCAAGGGTGTCGCCGCGGGGCTGACAGCGGCCTGGGCCCGCCCCGGCGGCCATGTCCGCAGAGCCGCCGCGTTCCTGGTGTGGACACAGGTCGAGGCCGGGAACCTCTGCCCCCTGTCGATGACCCATGCCGCCGTCCCCGCCCTGCGCACCGACCCGGACCTCGCCGCCGAGTGGGAGCCGCGGCTCACTTCCATGGTCTACGACCGCGAGCTGCGGCCCGCCCGCCTCAAGGCCGGGGCGCTGTTCGGGATGGGCATGACGGAGAAGCAGGGCGGCAGCGACGTACGCGCCAACACGACGGCCGCACGGCCCCTCGCCGAGGAGGGGACGTACGAGCTCACCGGGCACAAGTGGTTCTGCTCGGCCCCGATGTCCGACGGGTTCCTGGTGCTCGCCCAGGCTCCGGACGGTCTCACCTGCTTCCTCGTGCCGCGCGTGCTGGAGGACGGCTCGCGCAACGTCTTCCTGATCCAGCGGCTCAAGGACAAGCTCGGCAACCGCTCCAACGCCTCCAGTGAGGTCGAGTTCGACGGCACCTGGACCCGCCGGGTCGGCGAGGAGGGGCACGGGGTGCGGACCATCATCGACATGGTGGCGGCGACCCGGCTGGACTGCGTGCTGGGCTCGGCGGGTCTGATGCGGCAGGCGGTCGCGCAGGCCGTGCACCACTGCACGTACCGGGAGGCGTTCGGCGCGAAGCTGGTCGACAAGCCGCTGATGCGCAACGTCCTGGCCGACCTCGCGCTGGAGTCCGAGGCGGCGACCACCCTCGCGCTGCGTCTCGCCGCCGCCTGTGACGACGGCGGCGAGCAGGAGCAGGCGCTGCTGCGGATCGCCGTACCGGCCGCCAAGTACTGGGTGACCAAGCGCTGTACGCCGGTGGCGGTCGAGGCCGCCGAGTGCCTGGGCGGCAACGGGTACGTCGAGGAGTCGGGGCTGCCCCGGCTGGTGCGCGAGTCGCCGCTCAACTCGATCTGGGAGGGTGCGGGCAATGTCCAGGCGCTGGACGTGCTGCGCGCCCTGCAGCGGGAGCCGCAGGCCCTGGGCGCCTACCTCCAGGAAGTCGGGCAGGCTCGCGGCGCCGACCACCGCCTGGACGGCGCGATCAAGGACCTGCTGACCGAGCTGGCCGACCTGGACGGGATCGAGGGGCGCGCCCGGCGGCTGACGGAACGGCTCGCCCTGGTGCTCCAGGGTTCGCTGCTCGTCCGGTTCGCCCCGCCGGAGGTGGCCGACGCCTTCTGCGCCTCACGGCTGGGCGGCGACGGGGGCGCGGCCTTCGGGACACTGCCCCACACCCTGGACCTGGCGTCGGTGGTCGAGCGGGCCCGACCGGTGTCCTGACCTGGGATCATGCAGAACGGGGGTGGTGCTGCGCCGACACGGCACCACCCCCGCACAACCGGCCCGTTCGAGGCCACGAACGCCGCTCGGGACGGCGTTGCTCAATATTCAATCAAGCAGGAGCCGGTCCACCAGGGTTGCAAGGGGTTGCAACTTGCTGCTGTCTGGGGCTGGACTGGACCCGTCCGCCGGGAACGAACGGCACTATGAGACGGACAGTACGGACGACTCCGGCTCCGTGGCCGAAACGCGACGAGAAACCGGTTGTCCCGAGCCCTTCTTCCGGGAGGCCAAGTGGTGCACCCGCCGACGGACGTGACGCAGCTCGCCGTGGTCGACACGGCGCGCGCGGCGCGGGTACTCAGCGAGGTCCGCGCCGCCAGACTCTCCGGGCGGCGCACCCCCGTCGCGCCGCGCCCGGTGATCGAGCAGTCCTGGGGGCGCATGCTGCGCAGCGGCATCGACCCCGAACGCGACCACCGTTCCGGGCTGCTGCCCTCCGACGAGGTCCGGCGGCGCCGGGAGTCCACGACGCTGCGGCACGTCCTGCCGGTGCTGCGGGAGGGGCTGCTGTCGGTCGCGGACGTCGCCCACCACATCATGGTGGTCGCCGACGAGGACGGCCGGGTGCTGTGGCGCGAGGGCAGTTCGGCGGTACTGCGCAAGGCGGACGGGCTCGGCTTCGAACTGGGTGCCGACTGGCGGGAGGACGTCGTCGGGACGAACGGCATCGGCACCCCGGCGGTGGTGCGCCGCCCCGTGCAGGTCTTCGCCTCCGAGCACTTCGTGCGCTCGCAGACCTCCTGGACCTGTACCGGCGCGCCCATCACCGACCCGCGCGACGGCCGGCTGATCGGCGTCGTGGACATCAGCGGACCGCTGGAGACGATGCACCCGTCCACGCTCGCCTGGGTGGACTCGGTGGCCAAGCTCGCCGAGGCCCGGCTGCGCGAGCTGCATCTGACCTCGCTGGAGCGGCTGCGCGCGGTGGCCGCACCGGTGCTGGCCCGGGTGGGCGGCCGGGCCCTGGCGGTGGACCGGGACGGCTGGACCGCCGCGGTGACCGGGATGCCGTACACCGGCCGGATCGCCCTGCCCAAGTCGCTGACGGCGGGCCGCCGGTGGCTGCCGCCGCTCGGTCTGTGCTCGGTGGAGCCGCTGGCCGAGGGCTGGCTGGTCCGGGCCACGGACGAGCCGGTGCCGCGCGGTGCCACGCGTATCGTGCTGGACCTGACGCAGCCGCGCCGCTGGTCGGTCACGGTGTCCGGGGCCGCGGGCTCCTGGAGTCATGAACTGAGCCCCCGGCACGCCGAGTTGCTGTATCTGCTCGCCCTGCACCGCAGCGGCCGCAGCGCGGCGGGCCTGGCCGAGGAGGTGTTCGGCGACCCGGCCCGTACGGTGACGGTGCGCGCCGAGATGTCCCGAGTACGGCGCTATCTCGGCGGGTTGCTGGAGCACCGGCCGTACCGCTTCGCGGAGGACGCGGAGGTCGAACTGCTCCTGCCGGCCGACCCGCGCGATCTGCTGCCGCAGTCGACGGCACCGGCGGTGAACAACGTACGGCAGCCGGCCGACCTGCCCTGAACGTGTCCGACACATACCCCTGAGTGACCACACGGCCGTATCTTCCGCATATTTGCACGGTCTTCGTCCCCGAGCGAGCCGGACTGCCGTAGCATCCCTCTACGGGCCACCCCACCTGCTTCTTTGGTCAACACACGGACCAATGGCCGCAGTTGGCCCGCCTCGGGAGGACGTATGAAGCAACGTGGCCGACACCGCAGGCAGAAGCGGGGCCGTGCGCTGCGCGCCTTCCTCGCCGGGACCGCCCTCGCACTCACCGCCGCCGCCACCATGATCAGCGCCTCGCAGGCCACGGTCGGTGACAGGCCGGGGGCCCTGAAGACGCTCGCCGCGTCCGACCGGACGGCCGGGCTGCGGCTCCAGGAGCGTCTGGTGCCGCAGAGCACCCTCGACCGGCTCGCCGCCGCCATGGGCAGGCCCGTCGGCGTGAGCACCGTCCTCGACGACGCCGACCACTCCCTGCTGGGCGCGGCCGACTGTACGACCACGGAGCGCACGGCGCTGCCCGTGGCGCCCGCGGCCACGCGCGCGTACTGCTGGGACGCCGCCGACACCCGCGGCTGGCGGGCCGGCGCGGTCACCACCTCCGGGGACGCGGACGACGACGGCCACTGGGGCACCCACCGCGTGATCCTCTCCGGCTGGACCCACCAGGCGGGCGGGTCGGCGAAGCCCGGCCTCGCCCGGGTCGCCCTCGTCGACGTGAGCGACCCCGACCGCCTCACCTACGCCTGGGCGACCCTCGCCGTCCCGGTCGACGGCGGCCGCGACTACCGCGGGCTGACCTCCCCCGTATCCGGCATGGTCTGGTACCAGGGCAAGCTCCTGGTCACCGCCGCCGACGGGCTGTACGTGTACGACATGCACCGCATCCAGCGGGCCACCGTCGACAGCGGCGCGGTCGGCAGGGTGCGCGGCGGCTGGGCGGCGTACGGCGCGCGGTACGTCCTGCCGGCCGTGGGTTCTTACCGGTTCACGGGGAAGGCCGCCCGCCCGGCGGCGATCTCCCTCGACCGCAGCACCGCGCCCGACAGCCTGGTGGCGAGCGAGTGGGTGCCCGCGGACAGCGGACGGCACACCCGGCTGTGGCGTTATGCGTTCAGCAGCGACCCGGCCCGCGCCGGCCTGCTGGCCACCGACGCCGCGGGACACGCGGTCGCGACCGAGGCGTACGAGACGAAGACAGCAGGCGTCGGCGGCGTCCTGTCGTACGGCTCACAGTGGTACCTGGCCCGCGCTGCGGACACCGCGGACGGCCACGGCACCCTGTGGCGGCAGAACGCGCACGCGGCGAAGGCCACCCGGTGCGGCTCGGACGGGACGAACCGTTGCTGGACCGGACGGGCCGGCTCCCTCTCCTACTGGGAGGAGACCGGTGAGGTCTGGTCCCAGTCCGGGCGGATGCTGTATGCGCTGCCGCTGGGCTCGATCGACGGGTCGCTGGGCTAGTCGCTCCGCGGGTTGTGCCACGATGTGCCGTCGTTCGTCCGCGGGACCGTCGTGGCTGGTCGCGCCGTTCCCCGCGCCCCTTTGGGGCGCTACCGAACCGCCGGCCTTCGCCAGGGCCGCTCAGATCGCGATTCCCCGGAACAGATCGCGATCGACAGATCTACGGGCCGGATGATTCCCTGACCGCCATGACCAACATTCCCGTGACCACCTGGTCCCTGGAGCAGACCGCCCCGACCGACCTGCTTCCGGCCGCCGCGCCGGAGGGGGACGTGCGGATCGTCCGTTCCGAGGTCCCCTCGCCCGAGTTCAGCCGATTCCTGTACGCGTCCGTCGGCGGCGACATCCGCTGGATCGACCGGCTGGGCTGGACGTACGCGCAGTGGCAGGAGCACCTGGACCGGCCGGGCGTGGAGACCTGGGTCGCATACGACCGGGGAACGCCCGCGGGATACGTGGAGCTGGACCCGCAGGACGACGGGGTTGTGGAGATCGTCTACTTCGGTCTGGTGCCCGCCTTCCGGGGCCGGCGCATCGGCGGACACCTGCTGTCGTACGGCGCCGCCCGCGCCTGGGACCTGGCGGAGCGCTGGCCCGCACTGGCGCAGACGAAGCGGGTCTGGCTGCATACGTGCAGCCTGGACGGGGAGCACGCCATGGACAACTATCTGCGCCGGGGCTTCAAGCTCTTCGACACCAAGGTCGAGGAGGAGGCGGAGGTGGCGGCGCCCGGCCCGTGGCCCGGGGCATACCGCGCCTGACCTGCACGGACAAGACCGGCGGCAGCCGATGTGATCGACGACACCCCTGTCTCACATTCCGGGACAAGGATGTCCGCATCATGGACGAAGCTGGACTGTGTCCAGATTGCCATGACACGCTTCCGTCATGTCTGGAACTGGAATTGCCTTGGTGAGTCGGCGGCACGTCGACCTCGGCCGCATGTCCAGCGCCATCTGTCCGGCGAGCTGACGTAGCCCATCAGCGGCCTCCGGCCGCGGGCGCAGCACAGCCGACATCTCTTCCTCAGTCCGATCGCGCAACGACGCGCACGTATGCCCATGCGCCCGAACGCGCAGGTCAGAGCCGCTTTCCCGCCTGTCCCGAAGGACGTAGAACCATGGCCGCCACCCCGCAGAACCCTGCAGCCGCAGCGCCCCGCCGCAAGGTGAGCCGTCACCGCGGTGAGGGTCAGTGGGCCGCCGGGCACCACACCCCGCTCAACGGGAACGAGCAGTTCAAGAAGGATGACGACGGTCTCAATGTGCGGACACGCATTGAGACGATCTACTCCAAGCGCGGCTTCGACTCGATCGACCCCAACGACCTGCGCGGACGTATGCGCTGGTGGGGCCTGTACACCCAGCGCAAGCCCGGGATCGACGGCGGCAAGACCGCGATCCTGGAGCCGGAGGAGCTGGACGACAAGTACTTCATGCTGCGGGTGCGCATCGACGGCGGCCGCCTCACCACCCAGCAGCTGCGTGTGATCGGCGAGATCTCGGAGGAGTTCGCGCGCGGCAGCGCGGACATCACCGACCGGCAGAACATCCAGCTGCACTGGATCCGCATCGAGGACGTCCCGGAGATCTGGAACCGCCTGGAGGCGGTCGGGCTGTCCACCACCGAGGCCTGCGGCGACGTACCGCGCGTCATCATCGGCTCGCCGGTCGCGGGAATCGCCGAGGACGAGATCATCGACGGCACCTCCGCCATCGACGAGATCCACGAGCGCTACATCGGCAGCAAGGAATTCTCCAACCTGCCCCGCAAGTTCAAGACGGCGATCTCCGGCTCCCCGCTCCTGGACGTCGTCCACGAGATCAACGACATCGCGTTCGTCGGCGTCGAGCACCCCGAGCACGGCCCCGGCTTCGACCTGTGGGTCGGCGGCGGTCTGTCCACCAACCCGAAGCTCGGCGTCCGGCTCGGCGCCTGGGTGCCGCTGGACGAGGTGCCCGAGGTGTGGGCCGGCGTGGTCGGCATCTTCCGCGACTGGGGCTACCGGCGCCTTCGTACGCGCGCCCGTCTGAAGTTCCTGGTCGCCGACTGGGGCCCGGAGAAGTTCCGCCAGGTCCTGGAGGACGACTACCTGAAGCGCAAGCTGGTCGACGGTCCGGCACCCGCAGAGCCCTCGGGCCGCTGGCGCGACCACGTCGGTGTGCACCGGCAGAAGGACGGCCGGTTCTACGTCGGTTTCGCCCCGCGCGTCGGCCGCGTCGACGGCGCCACGCTCACGAAGATCGCCGAGGTCGCCGAGGCCCACGGCTCGGGCCGGGTGCGTACGACCGTCGAGCAGAAGATGATCGTCCTCGATGTCGAGGAGGCGCAGGTCGAGCCGCTGGTCGAGGCCCTGGAGGCACTGGACCTGACGGCGAAGCCCTCCCCGTTCCGGCGTGGGACGATGGCCTGCACCGGCATCGAGTACTGCAAGCTCGCCATCGTCGAGACCAAGCAGCGCGGTTCGTCCCTGATCGACGAACTCGAGCGCCGCATCCCGGAGTTCGACGAGCCCATCACCATCAACCTCAACGGCTGCCCGAACGCCTGCGCCCGTATCCAGGTCGCGGACATCGGTCTCAAGGGCCAGCTCGTCCTCAACGACCAGGGCGAGCAGGTCGAGGGCTACCAGGTGCACCTCGGCGGTGCGCTGGGCCTGGAGGCCGGGTTCGGCCGCAAGGTCCGTGGCCTGAAGGTCACCTCCGAGGAGCTGCCCGACTACGTCGAGCGTGTCCTCAAGCGGTTCCAGGCCGAGCGCGAGGACGGCGAGCGGTTCGCCGCCTGGGCCTCCCGTGCCTCCGAGGAGGCCCTCTCATGAGCGAGCGGGCCGCCCCCTTCTACTGCCCCTACTGCGGCGACGAGGACCTCCGTCCGTCCGAGCAGGGCCATGGCGCGTGGGAATGCGCCGCGTGCAACCGGGCTTTTCAGCTGAAGTTCCTCGGGCTGCTCGCCCGGGGTCTTCAGCACTCCGAAGCAGGGGGAGACGACATATGACCGCGGTTCAGGAAGAGAAGGCGACCGAGGACCTGAAGGCGCTCGCCGAGCAGGCCGGCCGCGACCTGGAGGACGCCTCCGCGCTGGAGATCCTCCAGTGGGCGGCCGAGACCTTCGGCAAGCGCTTCTGCGTGACGTCGTCCATGGAGGACGCGGTGGTCGCCCACCTCGCCTCGCGCGCCATGCCGGGTGTGGACGTGGTGTTCCTCGACACCGGCTACCACTTCCCGGAGACCATCGGCACCCGTGACGCGGTCGAGGCCGTGATGGACGTCAACGTCATCACGCTGACCCCGCGTCAGACGGTCGCCGAGCAGGACGCGGAGTACGGCCCCAAGCTGCACGACCGCGATCCCGACCTGTGCTGCAAGCTGCGCAAGGTCCAGCCGCTGGAACAGGGCCTGAAGAACTATGTGGCCTGGGCGACCGGTCTGCGCCGCGACGAGTCCCCGACCCGGGCGAACACCCCGGTCGTCGGCTGGGACGAGAAGCGCCAGAAGGTCAAGATCTCCCCGATCGCCCGCTGGACCCAGGACGACGTGGACGCCTACGTCGCCGAACACGGCGTACTGACCAACCCGCTGCTGATGGACGGCTACGCGTCCGTCGGCTGCGCGCCCTGCACCCGCCGCGTCCTGGAGGGCGAGGACGCGCGCGCGGGCCGCTGGGCGGGCAGCGCCAAGACCGAGTGCGGGCTGCACGGATGACCACGACGATTCAGGAGACGAACGTGACGACCGGAGCCACCGTCTGGCTCACGGGTCTGCCGAGTGCCGGCAAGACCACCATCGCGTACGAGCTGGCCGGCCGGCTGCGCGAGGAGGGCCACCTCGTCGAGGTGCTCGACGGCGACGAGATCCGCGAGTTCATCTCCGCGGGCCTCGGCTTCAGCCGCGAGGACCGGCACACCAACGTGCAGCGCATCGGCTTCCTCGCCGAACTGCTCGCCCGCAACGGCGTCAAGGCGCTCGTCCCGGTGATCGCGCCCTACGCGGACAGCCGTGAGGCGGTGCGCAAGCGCCACCAGGAGGGCGGGGCGGCGTACATCGAGGTGCATGTGGCGACTCCGGTCGAGGTGTGCTCCGTACGTGATGTGAAGGGTCTGTACGCCAAGCAGGCGGCCGGCGAGCTGACGGGGCTGACGGGTGTGGACGACCCGTACGAGGAGCCCGAGTCCCCGGACCTGCGCATCGAGTCGCAGGACCAGACCGTCCAGGAGTCCGCGGCCGCGGTCCACGCGCTGCTCACCGAAAGGGGACTGGCATGACGACGACCGTCGCTGCGGTCGAGGAGGGTACGGCCGCCCCGTACGCCCTCTCGCACCTGGACGCGCTGGAGTCCGAGGCGGTGCACATCTTCCGCGAGGTGGCGGGCGAGTTCGAGCGGCCGGTGATCCTGTTCTCCGGCGGCAAGGACTCCATCGTCATGCTGCACCTGGCGCTGAAGGCCTTCGCGCCGGCCGCGGTTCCCTTCTCGCTGCTGCACGTGGACACCGGGCACAACTTCCCCGAGGTCCTGGAGTACCGCGACCGGACGGTGGCGAAGCACGGGCTGCGGCTGCATGTCGCGTCGGTGCAGGACTACATCGACCGCGGTGTGCTCAAGGAGCGCCCGGACGGGACCCGCAACCCGCTGCAGACGCTGCCGCTGACGGAGAAGATCCAGGCGGAGAAGTTCGACGCGGTCTTCGGCGGCGGACGCCGCGACGAGGAGAAGGCCCGGGCGAAGGAGCGGGTGTTCTCCCTCCGGGACGAGTTCTCGCAGTGGGACCCGCGCCGCCAGCGCCCCGAGCTGTGGAACCTGTACAACGGCCGCCACGCACCCGGCGAGCACGTCCGCGTCTTCCCGCTGTCCAACTGGACCGAGCTGGACGTGTGGCAGTACATCGCCCGTGAGGGCATCGAGCTGCCGGAGATCTACTTCGCGCACGAGCGCGAGGTGTTCGCCCGCAGCGGCATGTGGCTGACCGCGGGCGAGTGGGGCGGGCCCAAGGACGGCGAGACCGTCGAGAAGCGGCTCGTCCGGTACCGGACCGTCGGTGACATGTCCTGCACGGGTGCCGTCGACTCGGACGCCGTGACGCTGGAGCAGGTCATCACGGAGATCGCCGCCTCCCGGCTCACCGAGCGCGGCGCCACCCGCGCCGACGACAAGATGTCCGAGGCCGCGATGGAAGACCGTAAGCGCGAGGGGTACTTCTAAGCATGAGCACCACCACGGAACTCACCGAGACCACCCTTCTGCGGTTCGCGACCGCCGGTTCGGTCGACGACGGCAAGTCCACGCTCGTCGGCCGGCTGCTGCACGACTCCAAGTCGGTCCTGGTCGACCAGCTGGAGGCCGTCGAGCGCGCCTCCGCGAGCCGCGGCCAGGACGCCCCGGACCTCGCGCTGCTGACGGACGGTCTGCGCGCCGAGCGCGAGCAGGGCATCACGATCGACGTGGCGTACCGCTACTTCGCCACGCCCCAGCGGCGGTTCATCCTCGCGGACACCCCCGGCCATGTGCAGTACACCCGCAACATGGTGACGGGTGCCTCCACCGCCGAGCTGACCGTGATCCTGGTCGACGCCCGCAACGGCGTCGTCGAGCAGACCCGGCGGCACGCCGCGATCGCCGCCCTCCTGCGCGTCCCGCACGTCGTCCTCGCCGTCAACAAGATGGACCTGGTCGAGTACCAGGAGTCGGTCTTCGCGGCGATCGCCGAGGAGTTCACGGCGTACGCGCTCGAGCTGGGCGTCCCGGAGATCACCGCGATCCCGATCTCGGCGCTCGCCGGTGACAACGTGGTGGAGCCGTCCGCGAACATGGACTGGTACGGCGGCCCGACCTTCCTGGAGCACCTGGAGACGGTCCCGGTCACCCACGACCTGAGCCACTGCCACGCGCGCCTTCCCGTGCAGTACGTGATCCGCCCGCAGACCGCCGAGCACCCGGACTACCGGGGTTACGCGGGCCAGATCGCGGCCGGGTCCTTCCACGTCGGCGAGGCCGTCACGGTGCTCCCCTCGGGCCGTGCCTCCCGCATCTCCGGCATCGACCTGCTCGGCGAGCCGGTCGACGTCGCCTGGACCACCCAGTCGGTGACGATCCTCCTGGAGGACGACATCGACATCTCGCGCGGCGACCTGATCGTGCCCAGCAAGGACGCCCCGGCTACCACTCAGGACATCGAGGCGACCGTCTGCCACGTGGCGGACCAGGCGCTGACCGTCAACCACCGGGTGCTGCTCAAGCACGGCACCCGCACGGTCAAGGCCATCGTCAAGGACATCCCGTCCCGGCTCACGCTCGACGACCTGTCCCTGCACCCGCACCCGGGACAGCTCGTCGCCAACGACATCGGCCGCGTGAAGATCCGCACGGCGGAACCGCTGCCGGTGGACTCCTACGCCGACTCGCGCCGCACGGGCTCCTTCATCCTGATCGACCCGAACGACGGCACCACGCTCACCGCGGGCATGGTCGGCGAGTCGTTCGCGTCCCCGGAGCCGGTCAAGGACGAGTCCGAAGACGACGGTTGGGACTTCTGACATGAACTCCCCGGACTACTACTCCACGTTCGCGAAGGAGGGCGGCCGCGTCGGCAGCGGTGCGCTCGGCAGCGGGCAGGGCGGAGTGGCGCGATGTGTGCGCTGACGTACGCGCACTGCCTGCGCGCCCTCACCCCCCACCGCCGTAGACGCAACCTGCCGACCTCCCGGCCACGACCTGAGAGACCGTGACCGCCGGGCCTCCGAGAGGAACACCTCCCGTGCCTGCTACATCCGCTCGTCGCCGCACCTTCGCGGTCCTTGCCGCGCTCCCCATCCTCACGCTGGCCGCTTGCGGCTACGGGTCCAAGTCCACGACCGACAACTCCAAGGAGAAGGTCGCCGCCGGGTCGTCGAAGGTCGAGGGTCTCGACTCCGTCAAGATCGGCTACTTCGGCAACCTGACCCACGGCACCGCGCTCGTCGCGCGTCAGCAGGGCCTCTTCCAGAAGGAGCTGGGCGCCACCAAGGCGGACTACCAGATCTTCAACGCGGGCCCGTCCGAGATCGAGGCGCTCAACTCCGGCTCCCTCGACATCGGCTGGATCGGCCCGTCCCCGGCGATCAACGGCTACACCAAGTCCAAGGGCACCAACCTCAAGATCATCGGCGGTTCGGCGTCCGGCGGAGTGAAGCTGGTCGTCAACCCGAAGAAGATCAAGTCCCTCAAGGACGTCAAGGGCAAGAAGATCGCCACCCCGCAGCTCGGCAACACGCAGGACGTGGCGTTCCTCAACTGGATCGCGGACCAGGGCTGGAAGGTCGACGCGAACACCGGCAAGGGCGATGTCTCGGTGGTCCGCACCGACAACAAGATCACCCCGGATGCCTACAAGTCCGGTGCCATCGACGGCGCCTGGGTGCCGGAGCCGACCGCGTCCAAGCTGGTCGCCGAGGGCGGCAAGGTGCTGCTCGACGAGGCGTCGCTGTGGCCGGACAAGAAGTTCGTGATCACGAACATCGTCGTGCGGCAGGCGTTCCTCAAGGAGCACCCGAAGGCCGTCGAGGCCGTTCTGAAGGCCTCGGTCGAGGCCAACAAGTGGATCAACGCCAATTCGGACCAGGCGAAGGCGGTGGCGAACAAGCAGCTGGAGGCCGACTCCGGCAAGGCGCTCAAGGCGAACGTCCTCGACCCGGCGTGGAAGTCCATCCAGTTCACCGACGACCCGCTGGCCGCCACCCTCAACACCGAGGCGGCTCACGCGGTGAAGGCCGGTCTGCTGGACAAGCCGAACCTGAAGGGGATCTACGACCTGACGATCCTCAACAAGGTACTCAAGGCCGAGGGCGGGGCCAGTGTTTCCGACGCCGGTCTCGGCAGCAGCTGACAAGTCCCGATGAGTTCCCAGGAGGTGACGACCATGGCCACGACCCTCGCCAAGGCCGACGCGACCGTCGAGTACGCGGCGCGGCTTGAGCACGTCTCGAAGTCCTTCGCGGGACCAGGCGGGCAGCAGCTCGTCCTGGACGACATCAGCATCGATGTCGCTCCGGGCGAGTTCGTCACCCTCCTGGGAGCCTCGGGCTGCGGCAAGTCCACGCTGCTGAACCTGGTGGCGGGGCTGGACAAGCCGACCGTCGGTTCGATCGCGACCGATGGCCGTCCGGCCCTGATGTTCCAGGAGCACGCCCTCTTCCCGTGGCTGACTGCGGGCAAGAACATCGAACTCGCCCTCAAGCTCAGGGGAGTTCCGAAGAACGAGCGCCGCGACAAGGCCGAGCACCTGCTCGAGCTCGTGCGGCTGAAGGGCGCGTACGGCAAGCGCGTGCACGAGCTGTCGGGCGGTATGCGCCAGCGCGTGGCGCTGGCCCGCGCACTCGCCCAGGAGAGCAACCTGCTGTTGATGGACGAGCCGTTCGCGGCCCTCGACGCCATCACGCGGGATGTGCTGCACGACGAGCTGACCCGCATCTGGGCGGAGACCGGTGTGTCCGTCCTCTTCGTCACGCACAACGTGCGCGAGGCGGTACGGCTCGCGCAGCGGGTCATCCTGCTGTCGTCGCGCCCCGGCCGGATCGCGCGCGAGTGGACGGTCGACATCCCGCAGCCGCGGCGCATCGAGGACGCCCCCGTGGCCGAACTGTCCCTTGAGATCACCGATGTACTGCGTGGGGAGATCCGCCGTCATGGCCAGCACTGAGACGACGCCGGCCCAGGACGCCGGAAGCGTCGAGGCGGGCCTCGACGCGCTGGAGACCACGGCCACCGGCCGTACACCCTTCAGCCAGACCTTCAAGAACAAGATCCTGCCGCCCATCATCGCCATCGCCGTGGTGCTGGTGGCCTGGAGCCTCCTCTACCCGGTCGTCGACGACCCGTCGAAGCTGCCCTCCCCCGGCGCTGTGTGGGCCGAGGTCGAGGACCAGTGGCTCAAGGGGACCCTGCTCGACTACATCTGGGGCAGTGTCTCCCGCGGTCTGCTGGGCTTCCTGCTCGCGCTGGCCATCGGTACGCCGCTGGGCCTGCTGGTGGCGCGGGTGAGGTTCGTTCGCGCGGCGATCGGCCCGATCCTCTCCGGCCTGCAGTCGCTGCCCTCGGTCGCCTGGGTCGCGCCCGCGGTGATCTGGCTGGGCCTGAACAACTCCGTGATGTTCACGGTGATCCTGCTGGGCGCCGTCCCCTCGATCGCCAACGGCCTGGTGTCGGGCGTCGACCAGGTGCCCCCGCTGTTCCTGCGCGCGGGCCGCACTCTGGGCGCGACGGGACTGAGCGGCACCTGGCACATCGTGATGCCGGCGGCACTGCCCGGCTATGTGGCCGGCCTGAAGCAGGGCTGGGCGTTCTCCTGGCGCTCGCTGATGGCCGCCGAGATCATCGCCCAGTCCCCGGACATGGGCATGGGTCTGGGCCAGCTGCTGGAGGTGGGCCGCACCAACAGCAGCATGGCGACGGTCTTCCTCGCCATCCTGCTCATCCTGTTCGTCGGCATAGCCATCGACCTGCTGATCTTCAGCCCGCTGGAGCGGTGGGTGCTGCGCAGCCGCGGTCTGCTGGTGAAGAGCTGAGTCCCATGCACCCTTCGAAGCCCGTCCTCCTCGTCATCGCCCACGGCAGCCGCGACCCGCGGCACGCCGCGACGGTGCACGATCTCGTACGCCGGGTGCGCTCGCTGCGCCCGGACGTACGGGTGGAGACGGGCTTCCTGGACTTCAACGTCCCCTCGGTGCACGGGGTGCTGGAGTCCCTGGCGGCGGAGGGCGTCCGTGACGTCGTAGCCCTCCCCCTGCTGCTGACGCGCGCGTTCCACGCGAAGGCGGACATCCCGGCGGTCCTGCGGGATGCGCCGCCGTCGCTCCGCATCCGCCAGGCGGACGTGCTCGGCCCGTCCCCGCTGCTTCTGTCGGCGCTCGAGCGCCGTCTGTACGAGGCGGGGCTCAGCCCTGCCGACAAGTCCTCGACCGGGGTCGTGCTGGCCTCGGCGGGGTCCACCGACCCGGAGGCGATCGCAGTGATCGCAGAAATCGCGCGGGAGTGGCGGCACACCGGTTGGTGCGCCGTGCGGCCTGCGTTCGCCTCCGCATCCCTGCCGCGCACCGAGGACGCGGTCCGCGAACTGCGGGCGCTGGGCTGCAAGCAGGTGGCCGTGGCGCCGTACGTCCTGGCACCCGGCTTCCTGCCGGACCGCATCGCACGGGGCGCGGCGGAGGCGGATGTTCTCGCCGACGTGCTGGGAGCGGCACCGGAAGTGGCACGGGTGCTCCTGCACAGGTACGACGAGGCGTCCGCTCGTGCGCTGCTGCCGGTGCGGGCGAGCGCCTGAGGGGCGACTGGGGCTAGTCGAAGGACAGCCCACCCGTGCGGGTGCGCTTCAGCTCGAAGAAGTCGGGGTGGCTGGCCAACACCCGGAAGCTGTCGAAGAGTTCGGCCGCTCGCGCGCCACGCGGAATGGCCCGCAGTACGGGCCCGAACCACACCGTTCCGTCGACATGGATGGTGGGCGTGCCCACATAGCCGCCCGATTCCGGCTCGGTGCCCGCCTCGTGGCTGCGGCGTACGGCCTCGTCGTACGACGGGTCGTGCGCGGCGGACGCGAGATCCGCGGGGAGGCCGAGTTCGGCGAGGGAATCGGTGATCACCGCGTCGAAGTCGTCCGTCTTGCGCTCGTGGATACGGGTGCCGAAAGCCGTGTACAGGTCACGCAGGACCTTCTCGCCGTGCCGCTCGGCGGCGGCCACCGCGACCCGTACCGGACCGATCGACTTGTCGACCAACTCCCGGTACCAGTCGGGGAGTTCATTGCCGACGTTGTGCAGGTAGAGGCTCATCGCGTGGAAGCGGAGGTCGAGCGGGCGCTCGCGCTCGACCTCCAGGAGCCAGCGGGAGGTGATCCAGGCGAAGGGGCACGCGGGGTCGAACCAGAAGTCGACTCGGGTGGGAGAGGCGGCGGGCGAGGTGTTCGTCATGGAGTCGACGCTAGTGGCCAGGTGGTGCAGTGTCCCGGCCCAATTCAAGGCTTGCTCATTGGCCCAATTCGGGGTCCCGCCCACTGGCGGCGAGCGCCCGGTCGAACATCGGGGCGTCGTCCGGCACCGGTACCGGATCGGCGAAGCCGTCGTACTGCCGGTAGAGCTCGCCGTGCTTCTCGACCACGTCGAGGACGAAGCGGGCCGCGTCGTCCGAGACGTGGAACTTCTGGCCGGTGGCGGTGGCGACGTCCCAGCCGTGCACCGCCATCTCCTTGATGACCATCGAGGCGATCTCGGCGGCGGGCATCTTCGCCATGCCGAGGTCGACCTCGCCCTCCCACACCGCGGGATCGGCCCAGGCCGCGACCGCGCGGTCCAGCTGGGCGGCGTAGGCGGCCGGCCAGTCGGGGTCGGCGGTGAAGTCGCGGGCGGTCAGCTCCTCGGGGAGCTGCTTGCGCAGGGCGCGGTGCTCCAGGCCGTGGGAGGTGTAGAGGACCCAGTGGTTGACCAGGGCGCGGACGTCCCAGTCGCCGCAGTGGGTGGGATTGCCGAGCCGGTCCGCCGGGACGCCGCGCGCAACGCGCGCCGCCTCGGCGGCACACTCGGTCATGTATGTGTGCAGGTGCTTAGGGTCGTCGTACGTCATGCACTACACGCTAGGGAGGCGGCCACTCAGGTTTCTTGAACAAACGCGACAGCGTCGTCGGCGAGACGGACGAGTTCGCCGATCGACATCGAGCCGGGTGCCCGGCGCTCGCGCGCGAAGGTGTTTGCGAGGCGCTGGAGGAGCTCGTTGAGCGGGGTCGGTACGCCGTGCAGGCGGCCCAGCAGGGCGATCTCGCCGTTGAGGTGGTCGGCCTCGATGGTTCCGGTGCCGCGGGTGAGGGACTGCCAGGAGGAGCCGCCGCCGCGCGGGGCGCCGTCGAGGGGAAGGAGGTCGACCTTGTGGCCGCGTACCGCCTTCTGCTCCTCAGCGCTCGCGTAGGCGATCCCGGCAGCGTCGAGCACGACCTCGCCTTCGGCGCGCACGCGCGCGTACAGCGCCACGGCCTCGTCACCGGCGATCGGCCCGGCGACCGCCTCCAGCGCGTTGCCCAGGTTGGACAGCAGCTTGGCGTACTGCCAGCGCGCGACGTCCGGCACGACCGGCGTCTCGAAGAACCCCGTCTTCTCCAGGTCGGCGGCGACCAGTCGGACCGTCTCGTCGGTGCCGTGGGGGTGGCGGCCCAGGTGCAGGATGCCGGTCAGCGGGGCGCCTGCGGCGGAGACCACGCCCGGTTCGACGAACGTCGACGGCAGCCAGACGCAGACGCCGTACACCCGCCGGAAGACCCGCAGGGCGAGCCGCTGGCCCTCCACTCCGTTCTGCGCGCAGAACAACGGCAATCGCTCGGCCGCCGTGCCGCCGCCCGCGACCGGCGCCGGGCCCCAGGCCTGCAGCGCACTCACCGTGTCCTGGGTCTTCACGGCGATGATGAGCACGTCGTCGGCCCTCAACTCGCCCAGCTCGCCCGGCCCTTCGACGGTCTGCAGCCGGTAGGTGTACTCGCCGTCCGGCACCTTCAGCCGCAGCCCGCCGTCCCGCAGCGCCGCGTGCTGCGGGCCCCGCGCGACCAGAACCACCTCGTGCCCCGCCTGCGCGAGACGCCCGCCGATCGAACCGCCGACGGCTCCCGCTCCAATGATGATGTAACGCATGGGACGAGCCTCGCACAGTCGTGTGTACCTGCCATGAAGGGCCGGGTCGCGCGGTCACTCCGCCGTGAGCTCCACCAGCTTCACGACGGTGTTCCAGTTGCGGCTCGTGGCGATCAGGCCTTTGTTGATACGGGGTTTGGCGAGGTGGACGGCGAGCTGGGAGCGGCCTAGACCGTCCGGCGCGTACAGGTACAGGGCGCGGTCGCCGAGCCGGAACTCCTCCGGGAGATAGGCCTCCCGGTCGATCTCCGCGAACCGTTCGGCGTCGACCGGGCCGGAGAAGTAGGTGACGTGGAGCTGTTTGGCTTCCAGTTCGGCGGCCGGGAACGGGCAGGCCTCGGCGACCGCCTTGAGGTAGGCGTGGTCGCGCACGATCACGTCGACGGCGAACCCGAAGTGCTGCTGGATCGCCTGCGCCAGTTCGGCGGCCAGGGACTCCTCGTCGCCGTGGTCGGACGCGAAGACGGCCTGGCCGCTCTGCAGATGGGTGCGTACGCCGTCATAGCCGAGGCCGTCCATCAGCTGCCGCAGTTCGGCCATCGGGAGCTTCTTCTTGCCGCCCACGTTGATCCCGCGCAGCAGCGCCGCATACGTCGTCGTCATGGCGCACACCATAAAGCGGCCGTCGTGCCCCGTGGGGGTGGGCACGACGGCCGTCGCGTCCGCGCGGGGCGGACTGCCCGAAACTCTGTCCGAACCCGAGGGTGCGGATCAACCGATACACGCACCTGTGACTTGTTCAACAAGGTTTCGTAATAACGAGCAATAACAAAGGGGAGCGATGCCGACGGACCGGACACCTGATCTCCATCCCTGATCTTCATCCCCGAGAAGTCCCGATAGATGTAAGGGGCCAACGTCCTCCCCAGCGATGAGACACCGGCGTCCGACGGGAGGACCCGCTCCCGCCGCACTTCACCAGGCAG
Source organism: Streptomyces sp. TLI_185 (assembly GCF_003814765.1). Classification (NCBI taxonomy): domain Bacteria; kingdom Bacillati; phylum Actinomycetota; class Actinomycetes; order Kitasatosporales; family Streptomycetaceae; genus Streptomyces; species Streptomyces sp. TLI_185. Next base: position 7,831,764 of record NZ_RKRB01000001.1, on the reverse strand, counting down.
CACGACGAGACGCGCTTATCCGGCCCATACCTTCGAAGCGAAAGGTGGCGGCAGGGGGCTGTCACCGGATACGAGGGGGCAAGCCCATCATGGGGAACGGAGATTCGCGGGTGCGGGGCATAGCCGCCCGGGCCGGCGGCTGGAGCGCCCGGCACCGATGGGCTGCCGTCGGCATCTGGCTGCTGTTCGTCGTCCTGGCGATGGGGCTCGGTTCGGCCGCCGGCCGGGTCGACGTCAAGGAGAGCGAACAGCTCAAGGGTGAGACACACACCGCCGCCAAGATCATCGAGGATGCGGGGATCGAGGAACCGGCCAGCGAGACGGTCCTGATCCAGGCGAAGGGCGGCCAGCTCAAGGCCACCGACGCCGAGTTCAAGTCCGCCGTCGACGCAGTCGTGAAGGCCGTCGACGGGACCGGCAAGGTCACGGACGTGAAGTCGCCGTACGTCACGAACACGATCTCGAAGGACGGCCGCAGCGCGCTGGTGCAGTTCGACATGCGCGGCGACGCCGAGACCGCGTACGAGCGCGTGGAGCCGGTGCTGAAGGCCGTCGCGGGAGCGCAGAAGGAGCACGGGACGCTGCGGATCGAGGAGATCGGCAGCGCCAGTATGAACAAGACGTTCAAGGACGCTTTCGGCGACGACTTCAAGAAGGCCGAACTCTCCGCGGTGCCGGTGGCTCTCGGCATTCTGCTCATCGCCTTCGGCGCGCTGGTGGCCGCGCTGCTGCCGGTGGCGCTGGCGATCACCGCGATCATGGCGACGATGGGCCTGATGGGCGTCGTCAGCCATGTGATGCCGATGAGCGACACCGCCAACTCCGTGATGCTGCTGGTCGGTCTGGCGGTCGGCGTCGACTACTGCCTGTTCTATCTGCGCCGTGAGCGCGAGGAGCGTGCGGCCGGGAGGGACGCGCAGACCGCTCTGCGGATCGCCGCCGCCACCAGCGGCCGGGCGATCGTCGTCTCCGGCATCACCGTGTGCGTGGCGATGGCGGGCATGCTGTTCACCGGGCTCGTCACGTTCCAGGGGATGGGTCTGGCCTCGCTGATCGTCGTGGCGGTCGCCATGGTCGGGTCGGTGACGGTGCTGCCCGCGCTGCTCTCACTGCTGGGCGAGCGGGTCGAGAAGGGGCGGATTCCCTTCCTGCGCAAGGCGATGGAGCGCCGGGCCGCCCGCACGGGCGGGGAGAGCCGGTTCTGGACCGCGGTCCTGCGCGGTGTGCTCGCCAAGCCGCTCGTCTCCGTGCTCGTCGCGGCCGGTGCACTGCTGGCCATCGCGGCTCCGGCACTCGGCATGAAGACCCAGAACCTCACACTGGACCAGGAGTTCGGCGACTCGCTGCCGATCGTGCAGACGTACAACCGGGTCAACGACGCCTTCCCGGGCGGCTCCGAGCCGGCCGAGGTCGTCGTCAAGGCGAAGGACATCAACGCGCCCGAGGTGAAGTCGGCGCTCGCCGACTTCAAGGCGCGGGCGATCAGTTCGGGCGCCTCCCGCGGCCCGGTCCAGATCACGCTGCACGACGCGCAGAACATCGCCTACGTCTATGTCCCGCTGGTCGGCGGCTCCGACCTGGACAAGGCGGGCGCCAGCCTGGAGAAGCTGCGCGACGAGGTGCGGCCGGCCACACTCGGCACGGTCGACGGCGTCCAGGCGCCGATCACCGGACAGGTCGCCGGCTCGCAGGACTTCAACGACCAGCTCGGCGGCGCCGTGATCCCGGTGTTCGCGTTCGTCGTGGTCTTCGCCTTCCTGCTGATGCTGCTGTCGTTCCGCTCGCTGACGGTCGCGATCACGTCGATCCTGCTCAACCTGCTGTCGGTGGGCGCGGCCTACGGCATCCTCGTCGCCGTCTTCCAGCACGGCTGGGGTGCTTCGCTGGTGGGCGCGGAGGGGGTCGGCGCGATCATCACCTGGCTGCCGCTGTTCCTGTTCGTGATCCTGTTCGGGCTGAGCATGGACTACCACGTGTTCGTGGTCTCGCGGATCCGCGAGGCGCGGCTGCGCGGCCGTACGACCAGGGATGCCATCCAGCACGGTGTGGTCACCACGGCCGGTGTCGTCACCAGCGCCGCGGTCATCATGGTCGCCGTGTTCGCGATCTTCGGCACGCTGTCCATGCAGTCCATGAAGCAGATGGGCGTCGGCCTCGCGGCCGCGGTCCTCATCGACGCGACGATCATCCGGGGTGTGCTGCTCCCGGCGGTCATGGCGCTGCTGGGCGAGCGCAACTGGTATCTGCCGAGGTGGCTGCACCGGCTGCCGGACCTGACGCACGACGAGTCGGCGGAGGTCATCACGCACTCGGTGCGGCGCGACGAGGGTGAGCGACTGGGCGTCTGACCCCTCACCGACCGAGGGCCTGCCGGCCACAGGGGAGCCGGCGGGCCCTCGCTCATGCCCGCTGCGCGTTCAACTCGGCCTCGATCAGATCGGCCGCCCGCCGGGTGCCGCCCTCCTTCGCCATGTCGGCCTGGATCTCCTTCAGTCTGCGGGCGACCTCGGGATCGTCGACCAGGGCGAGGGCGGTCCTGCGCAGGGTGTCTGCGGTGGCCTCCGCCGTGGGGACCTGACGGGCGACGCCGAGAGCCTGCAGCATGTCCGCGTTGCCGAACTGGTCGACGGCCTGCGGTACGGCGATCATCGGTGTGGCGGTGGCCAGACCCTCCTGGCTGCCACCCGCCCCGGCGTGGGTGACGAACAGGTCGGCCTGCCGGAGCACCGCCAACTGCGGCACCCAGGAACGCACTTCCACGTTCGCCGGTACGTCCCCGAGCGCCTCGGGGTCCACGCGCCTGCCGATCTGCAGGACGAGATGCCAGCCGGTCAGGCCGCCGAACGCCTCGACACACTCCCGGTAGAAGCCGGGCCGGTCGGTGAAGGTCGAGCCCAACGACACCAGCGCCACCTTCCCGGCTCCGGCCGGCCGCTGCCAGTCGCCCTCCGTGGTGCGGTCGCCCTGGCAGGCGCCGACGAAGGTGTACCGGGTCTCGTCGACCCGGTCGGCGTTGGGCTGAAGCGCCTTGGGGATCAGGACGAGCGAGCGGTCGGGGCGGCCCGCGAAGCGGTCCGGGTGCTGCGTGACGCCGTTCTCTTCCAGCCAGGCCTGGAAGCGGGTGTAGTAGGCCTGTCCGCGCGGCGTGCTCTTCGGCTCCGCCCACATCGGCTCGGCGACCTCCTCCTCGTACCCCTCCCAGGCGACGAGGTTCGGCGAGAGCGAGATCGCGGGGACGCCCCAGCGGTGGGCGAGGACGCGGGCCGGATACGCCGTGATGTCGTGCAGCACGAGGTCCGGTACGTCCCCGTCGTACGCCTCGGCCAGCTGCGGCAGCGCCTGGATCGCGTCTTCGAGGAACAGCTCGACATGGTCCAGCAGTTCACTCCCCCACGCCGCCGGGTCCGCGTCGGGCCCCGGCAGCGTGGACTTCCACAGCATCGGCTCGGCGCCCGTCTCGGCGACCTTCTCCGCGAACGCCGGCGGGATCGCATACGTGACCCGGTGTCCGCGGGCGACGAGCTCGCGGATCACCTCGAGGCTGGGGTTCACATGGCCGTGGGCGGCGACGGAGAACATGGCGACGTGGGCGGGACGGGGTGTGGGGGTCTTGGTAGACATGCCGTCGAAAGTAGACGAGACGATACGTCTCGTCCAATTGATTTGAAGGTCATCCCGTCAGCACCTCGTGCAGCCTCAGCCACCGCCTCGGTGCCACTTCCCCGACCAGTACCCGGGGATCCAGATCCGCCGCCCGGAAGGCGGCGTCCACCCGGCGCCTCGGATGTGCACGTCGCAGCGAGGCGTGCAGCGAGCCGCCCACGCCCGAGAAACCCAGCTCGACGAGGCACCGCCAGCTGTCGTACGCGGCGGGTTCGAGCAGCGGGGTGCGGCGCCGTTCGATGCGTACGATCCCGGCGTCGACGCGGGGCACGGGCCGGAACCGTGTCCTGGCCACGCGGCCGACCAGCCGCCACTCGTGGCGGGGCCAGCTGCGGACGGTGAGCAGGGTCCAGCTCCCGTAGTCGCCCGTGCGCTTGCGGGCGTACTCGAGCTGGGTGAGCAGGGTGGCATCGGTGAGCGCGGGGGCCCGCAGGCACCAGTCGACGATGGCCGCGGTGCGGGAGAAGGGCACGTTCCCGGCGACGGAGAAGGGGGTGCGCGGGGGCCGCGCGGCGAGGAAGTCCCCGCCGATCACCCGCACCCGGGCCGTGCCGGAGAACCGGGTGCGCAGCACGGGGACGAGCCTTCGGTCGATCTCGTACGCGCGCAGTTCGCGGCAGCGCGGGGCGAGCCGTTCGGTCAACGCGCCTTCTCCTGCGCCGACTTCGAGCAGCAGGGGGGCCTGACGTCCCTGCGGGACGGCGAGCCGGGCGATGTGTTCGGCGGTGGCGCGGTCGGCGAGAAAGTTCTGCGAGAGCGCGCGGGAAACGGGGCTGGGGCGGGCCATGGCCTGCGGTCCTTGTCTTCCGGGAAGGGGGAACGGGCAGCCGAAGGCCCTGACCGGAAGGCAAGAAAAGAAGAGAAAGAACGGGGGCGGATCGCACCGCGTGTGATCAGCGGGTGGGGCTCCCCGGGCCGGTCAGGGCTCCGAGGCCACGACGCATCCGGATGGAGTACGTGCAGCCCCGGCCGAGACCGGAGTTGATGATCGCGTTGTTCGCTGCCACGAACGGCACGCTAGGCGGACGGCCGTACGCCGGGCAACGGGTTTTCCGTGACAGCCGCCCGGCTGCCGGCTGTCACCGCTGGTACCGCGCCAGCACCAGATTGCCGTCCTTCTCCAGCCGTCTGCGCAGTTCGCCGAGGCCGATCGCCCCGCTGTAGTACTCCTGGAACGCAGGGGTCGCCACCTTGTCCTTCCACTCGGGGTAGCCGCGGACGGACTGGGCGGGCGCCGAGCGGAGGTGGGCGGCCAGGGCGGTGCCGGTGGCCCAGCCGTTCTTGGCCGAGTGCAGGGCGGGGTCCTTGAGCGCCTGGGTGCCCGTCGGCAGCATCCAGTCCCCCAGCGCCAGCCGCACCATGTTCTTCGGCCGGAGCAGGTAGTCGACGAACTCGGCGGCCTCCTTCTTGTGCGGGCTGTCCTCTGCCACGGACAGCGTCTGCGGGCTGACGCCCTGGGTGAGTCCGTCGGTGCCGGCCGGGGCGGGCAGCACCTGCCAGTCGAAGCCCTTCGGCGCCTGCTGCACTATCTGCTGGCGGTAGGAGAAGCCGAGCGGCACCATCGCGTACTTACCGCCGAAGAAGCCGGGCAGGGTGTCCGAGCCGCCGCTGCCCAGGGTGGTGGGCGAGGCGCTGTGGTCGGTGTTCGCCTGGTCGTGGACCGTGCGCGGCACGACCTGGTCGGCCGCTTCGAATCGGACCGTGATCTTGCCGTCCGTACCCCGGTGGAACAGCCGGCCGCCCGTCGACAGAGACAGGTTGAGGGTGGCGGAGACGGGCTCCTTGAGCGGCCAGGCGACACCGTATTTCCCGTTGCCGCTCAGCCTCTTCGTCACATTCCGGAACTCCGCCCAGCTCCATGGCCGTTCGGGCGTCGGTATCCGTACCCCCGACTCCTTCAGCCAGGTCGCGTTGGCGATGAGGACGCGCGGCTCCTGGAGAAAGGGCACGCCGTAGATGCCGTCGCCGAAGGTCGCCGCCTGCCAGCTCCGCTGCGGGATGTCCGACTTGAGCCGCTGGGGCAGCAGGTCGGTCAGATCGGCGAGGTAGCCGCCGTAGGCGAAGTCCGCGAGGTCGTCCGAGGCGTCGTGAATGATGTCGGGCGCCTCACCGCCCTCGAAGGAAGTGAGGAGCTGGTCATGGACACTGTCCCAACTCCCCTGTACATACTCGACCTTGACGTCCGGATGGCTCGCGTTCCACTCCTTCACCAGCTCCTTGTTGGCCTCGACGGACTCCTGCTGCCAGGCCAGGGACTGGAAACGGAGAGTGATCCGTCCGCTCGCCGGGCCACTGCCGCCGCCGGTACAGCCGGCCAGCAGCAGCGTGAGGACGAGGGCCAGAACACCTCCTGCGTGTCCCCTGAATCCGGTTCTGCTGGGCATCAGTTCTTCACCGCCCCGGTGAGCATGCCGCCCGTGATCCGCCGCTGAATGACCGCGAAGACGACCAGTGAGGGAAGGGTGGCGAGAAACGCGGCAGCCGCCAGCGGGCCGAGATCCGCGACGCCTTCTGCTCCGATGAAATGGCTGAGCACGACCGGCAGGGTCTGTCTGTCCGGCGTTTTCAGCAGGACCAGCGCGAAGAAGAACTCGTTCCATGCGGTGACGAACGCGAACAGCCCCGTCGCCGCGATCCCGGGCGCGAGCAGCGGCGCCACCACCGACACCAGCGTCCGCACCCGCCCCGCCCCGTCGACCGCGGCCGCCTCCTCGACCTCGGCCGGCACCGCCCGGACATACCCGGCCAGCATCCACAGCGCGAACGGCAGCGCCCACACCACGTACACCAGCGTCAGCCCCGCCGGCGAGTTGATCAGGCGCAGGTTCTTCAGCACGAGGAACAGCGGGATGATCACCAGGACCAGCGGAAACGCCTGACTGACGACCACCCAGCCGGTGGCGGCCCGGGTCAGCGGAGTGCGGTGCCGGGCCATGACGTACGCCAGCGGGGTCGCGATCAGTACGGCGATCACCGCAGCCCCGGCCGCCGCGAGCAGGGAGTTGAGCGCGGCGTGCAGTAGTGGCTGCTCGTCGAAGGCCTGGCGGAAGTTGTCCAGGGTGGGGTGCCGGGGGATCCAGGTGGGGTGCAGGCTCCCCAGCTCGCGCGGCGACTTGAAGGCGGTGGAGACCAGCCAGAGGAAGGGGAACGCGAGGAAGACGAGATAGGCGAGCAGGGCGGCGTACTGGCCGACGCGGGTGCCGGTCCTGGTCCTCATGTGTCGTCCCCTCCCCTGAGCCGGCCGGCCAGGAAGACGGCGAGGAGCACCGAGATCAAGGCGACCATGACGCATCCCATCGCCGCCGCGTACCCGAACTGCCCGTAGCGGAAGGCCTCTTCGTAGGCGAACAGCATGGGCAGGCGGGTGCGGCCACCGGGCCCGCCGCCCGTCAGCACATAGACCAGGGCGAAGGAGTTGAAGTTCCAGATCAGGTTGAGGGCGGTGATGGCGAGCGCGACCGGTCTGAGGGCGGGCCAGGTGACCGTGCGGAAGCGCCGCCAGGCACCCGCCCCGTCGACCGCCGCCGCCTCGTGCAGTTCCCGCGGGGTGTTCTGCAGTCCGGCCAGCAGCGCCACCGTGGTCTGCGGCATGCCCGCCCAGATGCCGACGACGATCACCGCGGGCAGGGCGGACCCGAGGCCGCTGAGCCAGTCCCGCCCGTCGCCGAGGCCGAGGTCGTGCAGGGTCTCGTTGAGGACGCCCGCGTCCGGGTTGTAGACCAGCCGCCACATGATGCCGACCACGACCTCGGGCATGGCCCACGGGACGATCGCGAGGGCCCGGGCGAGCCATCTCAGCCGCAGGTCCTGGTTGAGCAGCAGGGCGAGGCCGAGCGCGAGCAGGAACTGCGGCACGGTCACGCCGACCGCCCACACCAGCCCGATCCGGAACGACTCCCAGAACAGCGTGTCGTGCAGCAGGTCCTGGAAGTTGAGACCGCCGACCCACTGGGTGGACCGGGTGCGGCCCGACTGGGCGTCGGTGAAGGCCAGCAGGATCCCGTAGAGCAGGGGTCCGACGCTCAGCACGAGGATCGGGATCAGCGCGGGCAGCACCAGGACCCAGGCCCCGCGGTCCGGGATCCTACGGTCCCCGGCGGTGCGTGGCGCGCCCTGCGCCGACCGCCTCGTCGCGGTCACCAGTGTCACGTGATCGGCTCCTTTGCGCGGCTCGTGACGTTCGGACCCGGCGGGCCTTGGTCATGGTCGTGAAGGGGATATGCGCCGTCAAGGCAGTACGCACACGGTCCGACCTGTGCGAATGCGAGACTGGGCCGGTGGGTGGCGCGATCTCGACGCCGTTCACCGATGCACACGCGGACGTGGGAGGAAGGCGATGGACGAGTCACGGGCGCGGGACGTACTGGCCGCGGCGCGGGTACTGCCCGGCCCGGCGCGGGACGCGCGGCTCCTCGCCCTGGGCGAGAACGCGGTGTTCGCCTCCGGCGACCTGGTCGTCAAGGTGGGCCGTGACGCCGAACTCCTGGACCGGGCGCGCCGCGAGCTGGACATCGCGCTGTGGCTCGCCGAGGCGGGCGTGCCCGCGGTGCGGGCGGCGGAGCCCAAGCCGCTGCTGGTCGAGGGGCACCCGGTGACGGTGTGGCACCGGATGCCGGATGCCGTACGGCCGGCCGAGCCCCGGGATTTGGCCGAACTGCTACGGGTCGTCCACGCACTGCCCACTCCCCCTGTCGATTCCGTCGAACTGCCGCCCCGCGAGTTGCTGGGCGGTGTGGAACGCTGGCTGCGGCTCGCGGGCGACGCGATCGGCCCCGCGGACGCGGCGTATCTGCGCGAGCGCCGCGACGGTTTTACGGCGGCCGCCGCCGCGCTCACCCCTCATCTGCCGCCTGGGCCCATCCACGGCGATGCGCTGCCGCGCAATGTGCATGTCGGCCCGGACGGGCCTGTCCTGGTGGACCTGGAGACCTTCTCCGCGGACCTGCGCGAGCACGATCTGGTCGTCATGGCACTCTCCCGCGACCGGTATGGCATGCCGGCCGAGGCCTACGACTCCTTCACCGAGGCGTACGGGTGGGATGTGCGGGAGTGGGAGGGCTGCGGTGTGCTGCGCGGTGCGCGCGAGACGGCGAGCTGTGCGTGGGTTGCGCAGCATGCGCCGAGCAACCCCAAGGCCTTGGCCGAGTTCGAGCGGCGGGTGGCGTCGTTGCGGGACGGGGACGAGGCGGTGCGGTGGTATTCGTTCTGAGCGCCTATTGATCCGGGGGTTGTTGTTATCGGGCGGCTACGGGTCTCTTGTGGCTGGTCGCGCCCACGCGGCGGAGCCGCAAATCGACACGGCCCCGCGCCCCTTTCGGGCGTCTCCCGCGCCCTGTGAGTCAGACCGGCTCGTCCGTCAGCTCCCGTAGCGGCCATGTCCCGTCGATCACGGCGGTCGCGTCCCCCTTGCCGCGCAGGAACTTCTGGAAGTCCGCCGCCCATTCGGCGTACCACTCGATCTGGCGGCGGTGCAGTTCCGCCGGGCCGAGGGCTGCGATCTTGGGGTGGCGGGTGGCTATTGCACAGGCCAGGCCGGCTGCGGCCAGGGCGTCGGCGGAGGCGTTGTGGGCGGCGTCGAGGGTGACGCCGTATTCCGTGCAGACCGCTTCGAGGTTGCGCTTGCCGCGGCGGTAGCGGTCGACCCAGCGGTCGATGGTGTACGGGTCGATGACCGGAGCCGGGTCGACGCCGCCCAGTCGGTCGCGCAGGGACGGCAGTCCGTATCTGCGCAGTTCCGCGGAGAGCAGGCTCAGGTCGAAGGCCGCGTTGTAGGCGACGACCGGGACGCCCGTCTTCCAGTAGGTCGTGAGGACGTCCGCGATGGCGTCCGCCACCTCGTCGGCCGGGCGGCCCTCGGCGGCCGCGCGTTCGTTGCTGATCCCGTGGACCGCCACGGCGTCCGCCGGGATCTCCACGCCCGGATCCGCCAGCCACTCCCGGCGCCCCAGGGGCTGTCCGCCCCTGACCTCGATCACGGCCGCCGTGACGATGCGCGCCGCACGCGGATCGGTCCCGGTCGTCTCCAGGTCGAAGCCGATCAGCAGCTCCCGGTGCCAGCCCATGCGTGGCCCCCCTTCTTGGTGGTGCTTTCCCCCAGTGGTCTCCACCTTCCCATGGGCCACTGACAATCCGAGGACTGCATTCCGCTTGGCCCCGGCGACAGTTCAGGACACAGGTCGCGAATCCGCCCAGGAGGTTTCGAACTCCTCGCGGTATGTCGGGAAGAGCCCGCTCTCGACTCCCTTGTCCATGTCGTCCGGCTTGACCACCCGGCTGCCGTTGCGCAGGACCAGCACCGGAGCCTCCATGCCGCGCGAGCGCCGCAGATAGGACTGGAGGACGGCGACGCCGTCCGAGCCGTCGCCGTCGACGAGGTAGGCCGTGAAGCGCGGGGTCTCGTCGTAGACCTGGATCTGGAAGGCGGCCGGGTCGCGCAGCCTGGACCGGACGCGCCGCATGTGCAGGATGTTCATCTCGACAGCGCGGCTCAACTCGCCGCGCTTCATGCCGAGTTCGCGCTCGCGCCGCTTGACGGCGCTGGAGGCCGGGTTGAGGAACAGCAGCCGGACACGGCAGCCCGCCTCGGCCAGACGCACCAGCCGGCGCCCGGAGAAGTTCTGCACGAGCAGGTTGAGGCCGATGCCGACGGCGTCGAGGCGGCGGGCGCCGCCGAAGATGTCCTCGGCCGGGAACTGGCGCAGCAGCCGCACCCGGTCGGGGTGCACGGCGACCACGTCCGCGTACCGGTCGCCGACCATTTCCTCCACCGCGTCCACGGGCAGCCGACGGGCCGACGGCACGTCCCCGGCCGCGCCGAGGACGTCCAGCAGCTTCGCGGAGGCCCGCTCGGCCTGGCCCAGGACGGCCTCGGAAAGGGCCCGGTTGCGGGAGACGACGTTACGGGTGACCTCGAGCTCGTCCAGAGCGAGTTCGACGTCGCGGCGGTCGTCGACGTACGGCTCGAAGCACGGCCAGTGCTGCACCATCAGCTCGCGCAGCTGCGGCAGCGTGAGGAAGCTGAGCACGTTGTCGTCGGCCGGGTCGAGCAAATAGCCCTTGCGGCGGCTGACTTCGCGTACGGCGACCGCGCGCTGCACCCATTCCTGGCCGGCCGGCCCGGCCGCGGCGACCACCCAGTCGTCGCCGTGGACGGGTTCGTAGATGGGCCGCAGAACAGCGGCCACGACCGCGCGCAGCCGCTGTTCGACGAGGTTCAGCCAGATGTAGGCCCGGCCGGCTCGCTGGGCGCGCGTACGCACCTCGCGCCAGGCGTCGGCATCCCAGTCCAGCTCCGGCCCGATGGAACTCGTCGCCATCGGCCGGGCCAGGGACACCGTGCCGGGCGGGACATCTGTGGAGTTCCCCTCGTGACCCTCGTCACCAGGGGGCAACTCCAGCCCTCCCGACCCCACCCGCGCACCGCCTTCCGCTCCCCCGAGCATCCCCGTGTCAACGATCAAGGAAGGGTACTCCGGGAGCAGTCAGCGGTGCAGCCGGATGGACAGGTCGATTCTCAACTGCCCTAGTGCCAGTGCCCGTTCTGACCGGCAAGGGCGGCCGGAGTGAGCGGATTCATAGCCGTGACGTCACGCGGGGCGATGGAGAAGCCCTGCCAGTGAACCGGCATCGGCTGCTGGTCCTCGTCCCGGGCTATGTGGTGGAAGCCCACATTCACCCAGACTATGGGGTGGGTGAGAGTCTGCCCGTTGACCCATGTGTCGACGGACTTGCCGTGCCCGGCACCGCAGTTGAGCGGGTTGCCGCTGGCGTACTGCTCGCACTTGTTGTACTCGGTGAAGTACACGTCGTGCTTGGTGAAGCTGCGGCCCGGGTACTTCGCGGTCGGGCCCTGGACGATCTCGTACGAGCGCGGGTGGTCGTCCTTGTTCTTGCCGGCCGTGCTCACCACGCGCCACCAGCGCATGTCCTTGGCGTCGCCCGCGAGTTCCTTGGTGACCTTGGTGAGGGTCGTCTTGTTGGTCGGCGCCTGCTGGCCGTTGACCGGCGCGCTGACCTTCGAGTCGTACTGCTCGACCTTGGTCTTGGAGGAGCCGTCGAGGCCGAAGTCGAGCCGCCAGAAGACGTTGTGGCTGTGGCTGGTGGCATAGGCCTTGGCGCCCTTGCCGAGGGGCCAGCCGCGGCCGTCGCCCGCGTCGTAGTCGTCGGGCGAGAGGCTGCCGGTGGCGCCGGCGTTCATGCTCATCGTGCCGTCGTCCTGGAAGCGCCACTCGGTGATGTACTCGTACCAGCCGACCTTGTTGACCGTGTAGAGGAGCAGGTCCTTGCCCTGCGCCTGGTAGGTCTTGTTGGCGTCGGACAGCAGGTGGTAGGCGTGGCCGCGGGAACGGGTCGTGGCGCACAGGCCCTTGACGTTCTGCGACTCCGAGTAGAAGGGTTCGGCGACCTTGACCGACTTGATGGTGCCGCCCGGACACTCGGCGGGCGTGAGGTTCAGCAGGCCGTTGCCGAAGTTGTAGTCGGTGACGTCGTTGTACTCGACACTTCCGTCGTCGTACGGCACGTCGATCTGGGCGAGTTTGGCGCTGTTGAGGACCTTGATCGGCTGGGACTCGCCGGGCGGCTGGTAGGAGATGTCGTCCAGGATGACCCCGGACCTGCTCTCGAAGCGCCAGCACATCCGCCAGGTCGTACCGGTGGAGAGCTTCTGCTCGATCTGGTAGGCCGCGCTGCACTGGGGGGCCGCGGCGGCGGTCGCCTCCTTGTGCTGGGCGAAGGCCGGTGCCGCTGCCGTGCCGCCGAGGGCGAGCCCGACCGCGAGCGGGCCCACCATGGCGCGCCTGCGCAGCGCGCTGCGGCGGGCACGGCTGTCTCTGTTGACGTGCATGACGAGGTGACTCCCTTACAGGAGAAGCAAGTGTGAAAAGTGAACGGAGCCCGGTTCAGCCGAGCTTGACGACCTTGCGGGCGCTCAGGTCGATCACGAAGTCCCGGGTGTCGATCCAGGCGCCGTTCTTGACCTTCGGAAACAGCCGGGTGCAGCGGTGTTCGCCGCACTTGCCGAGCTCGGCCGGCTGCACGCCCGGGGTCGCCCGGAACACCATGCTGGTGAGCGTCAGCTGGTCCGGGGAGGTGAGCTCCTTGCCCGTGGCGTCCTTGTAGTCCGCCTTCAGGCCCGCGCCCAGCGGGTCGGCGATCAGCAGCCGGGCCGCCTCGCTCTGCTCGGCGACGCCGAGCGGCGGCTGGACGTCGTGCTGGGTGCTCGTCTCCTCGACCTTGCCGGTGTCCAGGTTGACGGTCTTGGTGACGACGCTGTCGCTGCGGTAGTCGTAGAACGTCACGTTCGCGCGCCGGGGCGCGTTCGCGCTGTCCGGCTGGTCGGTGTCCGGCTCGGTCAGCTCCACGGTGAGGCGCTGCGGTCCGCGGGCGCCCTTGACGTTCTCACCGGTGTTCAGCAGTTGCCGGTTCAGCGCGATCTTCTCGACGCGCTTCGTCTCGTCGTCGGTCAGCGGGTCGAGACCCTTGCCCTTCTCGCCCTCGGCCGGCGCCTGCTCGACGACACCCGGAGCGGGCGTGCCGTTCGCCTGAGCCGCCTGCTGGGCCTGCCCTGCCTTGGTCCCCCCCGAATCGTCGGCCCCCGCCGTCCCCGGCAGCGTGATCCCGACCATCACGGCAGTTCCGGCGACCGCTATGGCCGCACCGGCCACCACCTTGCCCAGATGGCGGTGCACTATCTTGCGCACATTTGCCCCCTACTCCCCCTTCGTCCCCGGGAGTACTTTTCTGCCCCACTGATTGGCATACGGCGTTGGCATACGGCGTATGCACAGGTCGATCGGTAAGAGGGACGTAAGTCATAGGTGGTTCCATCACTTTCGGGGACACTCGACGCCAAGGCGCCCCCTGGGGCGCGCTCCACCTGAAAGAGTCGTATCCATGCAGGTCTGGCCTGGCGAGGCGTATCCGCTCGGTGCCACGTACGACGGCGCCGGCACCAATTTCGCGGTCTTCACGGAGGCCGCGGACCGAGTAGAGCTGTGTCTGCTGCACGACGACGGCTCGGAGACGGCGGTGGAACTGCGCGAGAGCGACGCATTCGTGCGGCACGCGTACGTGCCCGGCATCATGCCGGGACAGCGCTACGGCTTCCGGGTGCACGGCCCGTACGCCCCCGAGCGCGGCGTGCGCTGCAACTCGGCGAAGCTGCTGCTCGACCCGTACGCGAAGGCGATCAGCGGTTCCATCCGCTGGGGCGAGGAGGTGTACGGCTACCACTTCGACGCACCCGACAGGCGCAACGACCTGGACTCGGCGCCGCACACGATGACGTCGGTCGTGGTCAACCCGTACTTCGACTGGGGCGACGACCGGCGGCCGCGGCGCGGATACCACGAGACGGTGATCTACGAGGCCCATGTCAAGGGCCTCACCATGCAGCACCCGGGGCTGCCGGAGGAGCTGCGCGGCACCTACGCGGCGCTCGCGCACCCGGTGATCATCGAGCATCTGGTGGAGCTCGGCGTGACGACGCTGGAGCTGATGCCGGTGCACCAGTTCGTCAACGACCACCGGCTGGTCGACATGGGCCTGAACAACTACTGGGGCTACAACACGATCGGCTTCTTCGCCCCGCACAACGCGTTCGCCTCCTGGGGCGACCGCGGCCAGCAGGTCCTGGAGTTCAAGTCGGCGGTCCGGGCGCTGCACGAGGCGGGCATCGAGGTCATCCTGGATGTCGTCTACAACCACACGGCCGAGGGCAACCACCTGGGCCCGACGCTGTCCTTCAAGGGCATCGACAACCCGCAGTACTACCGGCTCACCGACGACCCGCGCTACTACATGGACACCACGGGCACCGGGAACTCGCTGCTCATGCGGTCCCCGCACGTCCTGCAGCTGATCATGGACTCGCTGCGCTACTGGGTCACGGAGATGCACGTCGACGGCTTCCGCTTCGACCTCGCGGCGACCCTGGCCCGGCAGTTCCACGAGGTGGACCGGCTGTCGTCGTTCTTCGACCTGGTGCAGCAGGACCCGGTGGTCTCGCAGGTGAAGCTGATCGCCGAGCCGTGGGACGTCGGCGAGGGCGGCTACCAGGTGGGCAACTTCCCGCCGCTGTGGACCGAGTGGAACGGCAAGTACCGCGACACCGTACGGGACATGTGGCGCGGCGAGCAGCGCGCGCTCGCGGAGTTCGCGTCCCGGCTGACCGGCTCCTCGGACCTCTACCAGGACGACGGGCGGCGTCCGCTCGCCTCGATCAACTTCGTCACCTGCCACGACGGTTTCACCCTGCACGACCTCGTCTCGTACAACCAGAAGCGCAACAAGGCCAACGGCGAGGACAACCGGGACGGCGAGAGTCACAACCGGTCCTGGAACTGCGGAGAGGAGGGTGAGACCGACAACGCCGAGGTGCTGAAGCTGCGGGCGCGCCAGATGCGGAACTTCGTCGCCACGCTGATGCTCTCCCAGGGCGTGCCGATGATCAGCCACGGCGACGAGTTCGCGCGCACCCAGCGCGGCAACAACAACGCGTACTGCCAGGACAACGAGCTGGCCTGGGTGAAATGGCCGGCCCCCGGGGCGGAGGAGGACGGCGCCGAGAGCGAGCTGCTGGCCTTCACGCGCGCGATGGTGTGGCTGCGCAAGGACCATCCGGTCTTCCGCAGGCGCCGCTTCTTCCACGGACGCCCGGTGGAGGGCACCCATGACGAGCTGTCGGACATCGCCTGGTTCACGCCGGAGGGCAAGGAGATGGCCCAGCGCGACTGGGACTCGGCGCCGGCCTCGGCACTGACGGTGTTCCTCAACGGCAACGCGATCTCCGAGCCGGGTACGCGCGGGGAGCGGATCACCGACGACTCGTTCCTGCTGATGTTCAACGCCTCGCCCAGGGCGCTCGACTTCGTGGTGCCCGTCAACCACGGCCGCCAGTGGGAAGTGGTGGTCGACACCGCCCGCTCGGACGGGGTGCCGCCGCACACCGGCCCGAAGGTGCAGGCGGGCGACCGGCTGACGCTGGTGGACCGGAGCCTGACGGTGCTGCAGCGGCCGGTCTAGGTCTGCTCCAGGTCCTGTTCGTGCGTCGGTGTGGTCGGCTGCCGGCCGGGTACGCGCGCGTGGAGGGCCGGTTCGGTGGCGGGCCCGGTGTACGAGGACGGGCGCGCCGTCAAGGCGATGGCGCAGGCGAGTGCGGCAGCCGTGCTCGCCGCGGCGAAGGCGGCCGCGGGGCCGTACGTCTCGGCGAGGCGGCCGGTGACGGCGACCGCCAGCGCCTGCCCGCCGACGATCGCACTCGTCGCGAACGCCATCGCCTCCGCCAGCCGTGTGGGCGGCACCGCGCGCTCGGTGAGGCCGAACACCGTGACCAGGTGCGGGGCATAGGCGACACCGAGGACGGTGACGACCGCATAGAGGCCCCCCATGCTCTGCGTCCACAGCAGGGGCAGCGAGAGCAGGAACGCGGCCGCGGTCGCCATCCGCCAGCGGACCGTGAGGGGGATGCGCGCGGGCACGGCGGCCATGGACAGGCCCGCCACTGCACTCATCACCCCCATGGCGGCGTACACGAGACCGGCCTGCTCCTCCTGTCCCAGCCGCTCGGTGAGTGCGGTGATACCGGCCTGACAGGCTCCGAACATCGCTCCTTGGAGGGCCAGGGCGGCGCGGAGGGAGCGGACGGAGCGGGGCATGCGGGAGCGCGGGACGCTCCCGGCCGGATGGCCGCGCCGTGTCGCCCTCGCCGTCGGGTGCAGTGCGAAGCCGCTGCCGCATACGGCCACCAGGAGTGCTGCCGCGCCCAGGGCGTAGGCGGGGTGGGCGAGCACGGCGGCCAGGCCCACCAGGGCCGGGCCCAGGACGAAGGAGATCTCGTCGAGGGTGCTCTCGAAGGAGAGGGCCGCGCCGACCGTGGACTCGGGGGCTGCGGACCGGCGGGCCAGCGCCACCAGACGGGCGCGGCCCAGGGGACCGATCAGCGGCACGGTCGCGCCCGCCACGGCCCCGAGAAGGGCCAGCAACGGGACGGACAGGCCGGCGAGCGCCCCGGCGACGAGCGCGGCGATCGCGGCGGCGTTGGCGAGGGAGAAGGCGAGCACGACCGCCCGCTGGCCATGCCAGTCGGCGAGCCGCCCCACCAGCGGGCCGCAGGCCACCTGCCCGGCCGCCAGCGCCCCGCCTGTCAGCCCCGCGGCGGTCAGCGACCCGCTGGTCCGGGCGACGAGCAGCACGCTGCCGAACTGGATCGTGGCCGTCGGCAGCCGTCCCAGGAAGGACACCACCGGCAGCAGTGGCCCGGTCAGGCCGATGACGTCCTGGTACGTTCGCCCGGTGCTCCCCATCGTTCGACGCTAGCCACGCGCGCGTGCACCCGTGGAGGGGACGATGACACGAAGGGCGGCAGGGCGGGTACGTAGGTTTGCATGACACCTGAGCGACCCGACCCCCTGGTGCCCACGGCCACCTACCGGCTGCAACTGCAGCCCGAGTTCCCGTTCGCGGCCGCGGCGGCCGCCGTGCCCTACCTGGCCTCGCTCGGCGTCTCGCACCTGCACCTGTCCCCCGTCCTGGAGGCCGTACCGGGCTCGGCGCACGGCTACGACGTCGTCGACCACGCGCGCGTGCGGGGGGAACTGGGCGGCGAGGAGGGCCTGCGTACGCTCGCGCGCACCGCGCGGGAGCACGGTCTCGGCCTGGTGGTGGACATCGTGCCGAACCACATGGCCATGGCTCCGCGCCACAACCACGCCCTGTGGGAGGTGCTGCGGGAGGGCCCCAAGTCGCCGTACGCGCGCTGGTTCGACATCGACTGGGAGGCGCAGGGCGGCCAGGTGCTGCTGCCGGTGCTGGGCGGCCCGCTCGGCTCGGTCATGGGTGAGCTGCGGGTCGACGGGGACGTGCTGCGCTACTACGACCATGTGTTCCCGCTGCGCGAGGGCACCGAGGGGCTGCCGCTGCCGCAGCTCCTGGACGCGCAGTGGTACCGGCCGGTGTGGTGGCGGCTGGCCCGCACCGAGCTCAACTACCGGCGTTTCTTCAGCATTTCGGAGCTCATCGGGGTGCGGGTCGAGGACCCGGAGGTGTTCGAGGCCACGCACGCGAAGATCCTGCAGCTGCTGCACGAGGACGTGCTCGACGGGCTGCGTGTCGACCATCCCGACGGGCTCGCCGACCCCGACGCGTATCTGCGGCGGCTGCACGAGGCGACCGGCGGCCGCTGGACGGTCGTGGAGAAGATCCTTTCGGACGGGGAGCCCCTGCCGGTCTCCTGGCCCGTCTCGGGCACCACCGGTTACGACGCCCTGCGGCACATCGACGGCCTCTTCACGGACCGAGCAGGGTTCGGGGAACTCCTCGGCCAGTACCGGCGGTTCGCGGCCCCGCAGACCGACCGCGGCGGCGACTGGGCGGCGACGGTACGGCGGGCGGCGTACAAGGTGCTCACGCACGAGCTCGCCACCGAGATCGACCGGCTGACCCGGGTGGCGAGCAGACTGTGCGCCGCCGCACCGGACCCCGCGCTGCGCGACCGCGCTCCCTGGGCGCTGCGCACGGCGCTGCAGGAGCTTCTGGTGCGCCTGGACGTCTACCGGCCGTACGCCTCCGGGGACGCGGCCGCCGTGGTCACCGAGGAGGCCGCGGCCGAGGCCCGGCTCGCCTTCGTCGTCCCGGAGGAGTCCGGCGCGGTCGACGTCGTACGGAATCTGGTCCTCGGGCGCCACGGCGACGGGCCCGACCACGTGGAGTTCCGGGCACGGTTCGCGCAGACCGCCTCCGCGCTGCGGGCCAAGTCCGTGGAGGACACGGCCTTCTACCGCTATGTGCCGCTGCTGTCGGCGACCGAGGTGGGCGGGAACCCCGGGAGCCCGGCGGTGTCCCCGGAGGACTTTCACGCCTACTGCGCGCGCGTACA
Organism: Streptomyces sp. TLI_185; assembly: GCF_003814765.1. Lineage (NCBI taxonomy): Bacteria > Bacillati > Actinomycetota > Actinomycetes > Kitasatosporales > Streptomycetaceae > Streptomyces > Streptomyces sp. TLI_185. Next base: position 7,813,226 of record NZ_RKRB01000001.1, on the reverse strand, counting down.
GCGCGACTGGCCTGCGAGCGGGACCGTCGCGTCGACGCACGACACGAAGCGCAGTGCCGACGTAAGGGCGGCGCTGGCCGTGCTCACCGAGTGCCCGCAGCGCTGGGCGGACGTGCTGGCGGAGGTGACGCGGGCGGGTGAGGGCGTGCCGGACGCCCAGGTGGCGTGGGCGGCGTGGCAGACGGTGTTCGGGCTCGGGGCGGCGGCCGAGGAGCGCGTTCAGCAGGCCCTGTTGAAGCATGTGCGCGAGGCGGGGCTGCTGACGAGCTGGACGGAGCAGGAGCCCGCCTACGAGGAGGCGGTGGCGGCGTTCGTCTCGGCGGGGCCGTGCGGGGCTCCGGGTGAGCACGTGGTGGCCCTCCGCGCTGCGCTGGAGCCCCACATCCGGGCGAACGTGCTGGGCACCGCCCTGGTCCATCTGACGATGCCGGGCGTGCCGGACGTCTACCAGGGCACCGAGGGTGAGTACTTGGCGCTGGTGGACCCGGACAACCGGCGCCCCGTGCGGTTCCCGCCCTCGGCGGACCCCGGCGAGAAGGGCGAGGTGACCGCGGCGGCGCTGCGGCTTCGCGCGCGGCGGCCCGGCGCCTTCGGGGACGCGGCGACGTACGCGCCGCTGACCGCCGAGGGCCCGGCGGCGGCCCACTGCGTGGCGTTCGCGCGTTCCGGAGAGGTCGTCACGGCCGTGACGCGGCTGTCGCTGCGGCTGGCGGAGGCGGGCGGCTGGCGGGACACCGTGCTGCCGCTGCCGGCCGGGCGCTGGTCCGATGTGCTGTCTCCCGGGCGGGAGTTTGCGGGGCACGCGCGCGTGGAGGAACTCTTCGAACGGCTGCCGGTGGTGTTGCTGGAGCGGGTTGACGCCGACTGAGCGGCCCGCGGGCTGTGCCGCTTTGCGGCTCCGCCGCGGGGTGGGGCGATTGGGCGTCCATCCGTCTGCGGGCCCGTCGTGGCTGGTCGCGCCCCCGCGGCGGAGCCGCACACGACACAACCCCGCGCCCCCCTTTGGGCGCTGCCGCCGTCGATCATCTGCGGCGCCGTCGTGGCTGGTCGCGCCCCCTCCCTGGAGCCGCACACCGACACAACCCCGCGCCCCCCTTCAGGGCGCTGCCGGTCCGGGTGGGCCTTGGTCACCCTGGTTGGGCTGTCAGGGAGGTCGACGTTGCCGGCGTCGGCCATGACGTCCTGAGGAGCTCTACGAAGGCCTCGGCGGCGCCGGTTGGTGGGACGCGGGCGAAGACGGTCATGGGGCGGCGCCAGGACGGGGCGTGGGAGAGGACCGTGCAGTCCTCGCCTACCGCTCCGCGCACGATGTGCGAGGGTGCGACGCAGACGCCGACTCCGGCCGCGGCCATCCGTACGGCCGTCGACGTGTGCTCGGTCCACACGGCCGTGCGCGGGGCGAAACCGGCCAGTCCGCAGGCCCAGTCGAGGAAGCGTTCGCCGTGTACGACGGGTTCCATGGCGCAGCGGATCCAGTGGCGCTCGGTGAGTTCGGGCAGGGTCACCGTCGTGCGGCCCGCGAAGCGGTCGTCGAAGGGGACCACGAGGACGGCCTCCTCCTCGCCGACCGGCACGACGGTGCCGGGCCAGTCGGCGGGTGCGGGACCGACGGCGAGGTCCGCGGTGCCGCGCTCGACCTCCTCCTCCAGTGCCTGGGAGGTGGCGTACTCGTGCAGGTGAAGCACCACGTGGGGGTGGGCGGCGCGCCAGCGGGCGAACACGTCCGGCAGGACGCCGACCGCGACGGAGTGGACGGCGGCGATGTGCAGTTCGCCGCCCTCGGCGTCGGCGGCGGCACGCGCCGCGCGGCGGGCCTGGGCGGCGCTGCGCACGGCACGTTCGGCGTGCGGCCGGAAGGCGCGGCCCATCGGCGTGAGGCGCACTCCGCGCGGCATACGCTCAAGAAGGGCACCGCCGACCGACCGCTCCAGGGCCTTGATCTGGTGCGAGAGCGCCGGCTGCGAGACATGCAGGACCTCGGCCGCGCGTGTGAAGGACGCCTCGTCGACGACCGCCAGGAAGTACTCCATCTGCCGCAGACTCATGACCCACCTCTCATAAACATCCTGCATCGGTTCCACAAGAACATTGCCTTGGACTTATGGCAAGAGATGGACGGAGGCTGGGGGCATGGACGACACACGGGATCTGAGCACTGCGGATGTCATCGTCATCGGCGGCGGCACCGGCGGATACAGCACCGCCCTGCGCGCCGCCGCCCTCGGGCTCGATGTCGTGCTCGCCGAGCGCGACAAGGTCGGCGGGACCTGCCTGCACCGCGGCTGCATCCCCAGCAAGGCGATGCTGCACGCCGCCGAACTCGTCGACGGCATCGCCGAGGCGCGCGAGCGCTGGGGGGTGAAGGCGAGCCTGGACGCCGTCGACTGGCCGGCACTGGTCGCCACGCGCGACGACATCGTGACGCGCAACCACCGTGGCGTGGAGGCGCATCTCGCACAGGCGGGCGTACGGGTCGTGCGGGGCAGCGCCCGGCTGACGGGGCCGCGCACCGTACGTGTGCAGGGGCCGGACGGTGAACGCGCGTCGGGTGTGCGGGACTTCGCCGCACGCCGTGGGATCGTCCTGGCCACCGGCTCACGGCCGCGCACGCTCCCGGGGCTCGAGCCGGACGGCCGGCGCGTGGTGACGAGCGACGACGCGCTCTTCGCACCGGGTCTGCCGGCGTCCGTCCTGGTGCTCGGCGGTGGCGCGATCGGCGTGGAGTACGCCTCGTTCCACCGCTCGATGGGTGCGGAGGTCACCCTCCTGGAGGCCGCCGACCGGCTCGTGCCGCTCGAGGACGCGGACGTGAGCCGTCACCTGACGCGTGGTCTGAAGAAGCGCGGCATCGACGTGCAGGCGGGCGCCCGGCTGCTGGACGCCGAGCTGTTCGAGGACGGCGTACGCGCGCGCGTGCGCACCGCCCGCGGGGAGACCCGTACCGTCGAGGTGGAGCGGCTCCTGGTGGCGGTCGGCCGGGCCCCGGTCACCGACGGCCTGGACCTGGCCGCGGCGGGTCTCGCGGCGGACGCGCGCGGCTTCGTCGAACCGGCCGACTGGGGCCGGATGGAGACGCCGGTGGACGGCGTTCACGTCGTCGGGGACCTGCTGCCGCCGCCGTCACTCGGCCTGGCGCACGCCTCGTTCGCGGAGGGCCTGCTGGTGGCCGAGACGCTGGCCGGCGTGGCGTCCGTGCCGGTCGACTACGCGGCCGTGCCCCTGGTGACCTACTCGTCGCCGCAGACCGCGGCCGTGGGCCTCAGCGAGGCGGAGGCACGCGCGCGTGGGTACGAGGTGGCCGTCAACACCATGCCCCTGACGGCGGTCGCGAAGGGCATGGTGCACGGGCAGGGCGGGATGGTGAAGGTCGTCGCAGAGGCAGACGGCGGACCAGTGCTCGGTGTGCACCTGGTGGGCCCGCACGTGTCCGAGATGATCGCGGAGAGCCAGTTGATCGTCGGCTGGGACGCGTACCCCTCGGACGTGGCCCGCCACATCCACCCGCACCCCACGCTGTCGGAGGCGGTCGGCGAGACCTTCCTGACGCTGGCCGGACGCGGGCTGCACCAGCAGTGAGCCCCGGTGTCCGCGCCCCCCGTCGGCAGCAATGCCCCTTGTCGTCGGCGGTGAATGCATCTGGGCGCCCCCTGGAGCCTCCCCCTAGGCGTTATTGACAGTTCACCTAGAGCGTGGGGTACTGCGGATTGCGAAGCCGGGCGGACGTGACGGGGGTGAGTCTCCTGCCGCAGCTGCGCTACCCCACCGTGACCCAACTCGTCGCGTCCGCATGCGCGTTGGCCGCTCACAGGCCCGGTCTGTGCACACTGAGGCAGGTCGGCGTCTCCCGGGCGGGCAGACCCCTGCACCTGCTGTCCGTGGGCCACGCGCGGCGTGCCGTGCTCGTCGTCGCGGGCGCCCACGCCAATGAGCCGACCGGCGGTCCCACGCTGCTCGCGCTCGCCGAACGGGTGCTGTCCGAGCGGCAGTTGCGTGCAGACACGTCCTGGCACTTCCTGCTGTGCGCCGACCCCGACGGGGCGAGCCTGCACCGCACCCCGGCGCCGCGCAGCCTGTTCGACTACCACCTCGGGTTCTTCCGGCCGGCGGCCGAGGAGCAGCCGGAGTGGTCGCCGTCGGTGCTGCCCCCGCACCGGCTGCCGCCCGAGACGCGCACGCTGACCCGGGTCATCGACGAGCTGCGCCCCTACCTCCAGGCGACCCTGCACGGGACCGACCTGGGCGGCAGCTGGGTCCAGTTGACCAAGGACATACCGGGTCTCGCCGAGCCGTTCGCGAAGTCCGCGGCCGAGCTGCACATCCCGGTGGAGACGGGCGCATCGGACGCCGCGGGCTGGGCCGCGTCCGGGCCCGGGGTGCATGTGATGCCCTCCCCCGGTGCGGGCGCCGCATATCCGAGCATGCCGGACGACGCCCGCCACAGCACCTGGTACGAACCCCACCGCCACGGCGGTCTGACGGCGGTGGTCGAGGTGCCGATGTGGGCGAGCGACCTGGTGGACGACCCCGCTCCGCATCCCGCTCCGGCCGCAGCGATGCGACGGCTGGCGCGCCGGCTGCTGCGGGATGCGCTGGAGGTGGAGCGGGTGCTCGCCGAGGCGCTGCCGCGTCTGGAGGGCCTCGACGGTCCGCTGCTGCGGGCCGCCAAGTGGGCGCTGGAGCTGGTTCCGGGCCTGGCCGCGGACTGGATGCACACGCCGCCCGCCGACAACACGATGGCGTACGTCGGCAGCGTCGACGCGTTCGGCCGCCGCCTGCCGCTGCGGGCGGCGGCCATGCTGCTGCGTGTCCTGCAGGAGACCGACGACCGGGCGGCCCCGGGCCTGGAGCGGCTGGTGGCGACCTGGAGCGACGCCTTCGCGGAGCGCTTCCGCGCGCGCTGGGTGCCTTTGGAGCACCAGGTCGAGCACCAGTCCCGCACGGTCGTCGCGGCAGCGCTGCACGCGCGCGACCGGGCGGCCTGACCTGCGCGAAGCGCTCCGCCGGTGGTGCCGAAGGACGAGCCGTCAGTCTTCTGCGGCGCCGTCGTGGCTGGTCGCGCCCGCGCGGCGGAGCCGCACATGGACACTGCCCCGCGCCCCTTCAGGGCACGGGCGAACCGCAGCGGACCTCGCCCGGCCTGCTCTGTCACGCGCGGAGCAGGCCGCCGCAGTGCCGCTGTCAGGCGTCCAGGGCGAACACCGATCCGGTGCGTCCGGCCATGACGCAGGCGCTGGAGAAGGTCTGTGTGTACTCGACCCGCCGGCCGTTCCACTCCCCGCGCGCGTGGACGGTCACCGGCGCGTAGATCATCGGGCAGAAGATGTTCTTCTTCGAGGGGATGCGGGCGATGTCGCCCTCCGCCGCCGCCAGCTCCGTACACGCGTCGGCCGCTCGCGCGTGCCCCTGGGGTGGGTCGCACAGCAGCAGGGTGTCGCGCGTGTGCGGGGACCGGGCGTCGCCCTTGGTGACCGTGAGGTAGAGCCAGTCGGTCGGCGGGAAGCCCGGGGAGGCAGCCTGTGCCGGGGCCGCGCCGGCGAGGAGGAGGGCGGCCGCCAGCAGCGAGCCCCGTACCGCTTTCACTGTGGTGCTGATCGTCATTCCCGATGCATCGGCACGGCGGCCTGGGAACCCCACCCCGACTCACCCGAACGGGAGCATGCGGGCGCGTACCGCAGGGCGAGTTCGAACGCGGCGAGCACCACGCGCGACTGGTACTCCACCTGGCGTGCGACCGGTATCCAGCGCGCCCCCATGCCGTCGCGGTAGTCGGCGCACCAGTCGTCGATGAGACGGTCGAGGTCCGGCAGCACACCGGCCGGGTCGCGGCCGGCGCGGGTCACGAGCTGGTGCAGCAGCCCCGCCGTGCGCAGTGCCAGGCGCCGTCCGGCGATGCGCAGGGCGGCCAGGTGGGCGGTGCTGAGCGGCGGGAGGGGACGCGCACCGTCGGCGACGTCGGGGTCCCATGCGTCGGCGAGCCCGGGGCAGACCAGTAAATAGTCGTCCACCGGGGCGAGCAGGCGGGCCGCGTCCGGCATACCTGCGAGATGAGGCCGCAGCCGCGCGAGGAGCACCTCCAGGAGCCTTGCGTCGTGGCGCAGCGTGTGGCTGACGGTCCGCAGCACGGCGGCCGCGTCGGCGGGCGCGGAGCCGTCCTCCACGGCCGCCACGCCCCACATGGGCGCCTCGACGACCGCCGTGACCGTGCCGTGCCGGTAGGGGTGGAACCAGGTCGACTCGACGGCTGCCTCGGTGATGGCCGCGGCCAGGTCGCCGATGCGGGGCGGCGGGATGCGGTGGACGGCGGGTCCCAGGCTCGGCCAGTACAAGGTGTCGTAGGGCCCGAGTTCGCGCGGGATGCCGAGGCGGGCGGCGGTGTGCGCGACGCGCCCCGCGAGGCCCGGCAGGTCGTGGGTGAGCTCGACGAAGCCGCCGCCGACGTCGACGCCGTGCAGGGAGCACTGCAGGAAGGGCCGCAGTTCGTCCTGGAGGTCGATCAGGGTGCGGGTCTCCGGCAGGGCGGCGCCGGCCGCGCCGTCGGGCAGCCATTCGGGCTGTTCCAGGAAGCCGGGCCGGAAGAAGTTCCGGAAGTACCGGCCGAGGGAGTACGGGCCCGGCAGCCAGCCCTCGTTGCGGCGCAGACCGTCGGGGTCGAGGCTCAGCAGCAGGTTCCAGGTGGCGTCGGCGCCCTCGGTGAACCTGGGGTCGGCGAGGGCGCGTTCGGCCAGGCGCAGCGCGGTGGCGCCGCCGACGGGTTCGTTGGCGTGGGGCCCTGCGACGACGAGGGCCTGACGGCTGCCGTGACCGACGGAAAGCAGCCACATGGGGGTGCCCGCGCGCGAGGTGCCTACGCGGCGCAGACGGGCGTCGCTCGGACGCCGGGAGACGAGTGCTGCCGCCCGCGCGCCGAGCTCGTCGACGGTCGGGTAGCGGAGGAGGGGCGGCAGGGCACACCTCCACAATGTGGCGCCGTCGGTTCACCTGATGTGCATGGCGTACGCACAGTCAGTCACGACTTGAGGGGTACGTCAACACCATGGAAGGGAAAGCGATTTACGCCATCACCGCACGTCAACGCGGTGTCATGCTCAGGCCAAAGCTAAGGCGTGACTCAGTCGGGACTCAGTCGACAGCGAGCCGGAACGCCATCCGCCCGAAGCCCACCTGATCGCCTTCGCGCACGACGGCGGCTCCGATGACCCGCCGGCCGTTCACCGTCGTGCCGTTGGTCGAGCCGAGGTCGCGCAGCACCCACATGCCGCCCTGGCGGCTGAGTTCGGCGTGCACGCGGGACACGGTTTCATGTGTGAGGCGCAGTCCGTTGGCCGGATCGCGTCCTATGCGCAGCGGGTAGCCGCTCGCCGGGTGGGGCAGCAGCAGCTTGGGGAGGCGCTCGGCCTGCCAGGCCCTGCGCAGCCGTACGGTGAAGCCGGAGACCGCCTCCACGGTGCCGAACACCAGGCGCGCGACACGGCTTTCCTGCGGGAGGTCGGCGGTGAGTGCGGCGAGTTCGTCGGAGCGGCGGGCGGCGAGGGCCAGCTCCATCCGGCGGATGAACGTGTCGTGCGAGAGCCGTCCCATGGCGACGCCGTCACGCAGCACCTTCAGCGCCTTGTCGCGCTCCACGTCGGACAGCCGCGCGGGGTACGTGTTGAACTCGAAAGACGACGTCACGTTCGTGATTGTCGGTCAGTGAACCGCGGGTGTCCAGAAAACGAGAAAACGGCCGCCACGCGCGCGTACCTGACGACACCCGCCGTAAAAGGGGTGATTCAAAAGCGGATTGATCTCGTTTGAAGCACCATGGACGGGCTACATCACGGTGAGCAGACGAAGGGGAACCGTCCGTGCAGTTCGAGGTGTGGGCACCGCAGGCCGGCCGAGTGACGCTCCAGTGCGACGGCGCCACGCGCGCGTTGGAGCGCGATCCGGACCGGGAGGGCTGGTGGCGGACGGAGGCCGCGGCGCGGGACGGCTCGCGGTACGGGTTCGCGGTGGACGACGGCCCCGTGCTGCCCGACCCGCGTTCGCGCCGGCAGCCGGACGGCCCGGACGGGCTGAGCGCGGTCGTCGAGCACGAGCGGTACACCTGGCGCACCGATTGGGCCGGGAGTCCGCTGCCGGGTTCGGTGCTGTACGAGCTCCATGTGGGCACGTACACACGTGAAGGCACCCTGGACGCGGCCGCCGAGCGACTCGGGCATCTGGTCGAACTGGGCATCACCCACGTCGAGTTGATGCCGCTGTGCCCCTTCCCGGGCCGGCACGGCTGGGGCTACGAGGGCGTCTCGTTGTGGGCCGTGCACGAGCCGTACGGCGGCCCCGAGGCGCTGAAACGGTTCGTCGACCGGGCGCACGAACTCGGCCTGGGCGTGGTCCTGGACGTCGTGCACAACCACCTCGGTCCGTCGGGCAACTACCTGCCCGCCTTCGGCCCGTACTTCACGGACACGCACCACACGCCCTGGGGTTCCGCGGTCAACCTGGACGCCCCCGGCTCGGACGAGGTGCGGGCGTTCCTTCTGGGCAGCGCACTGGCGTGGCTGCGTGACTACCGGATCGACGGGCTGCGCCTGGACGCAGTGCACGCCCTGGCGGACACGCGCGCGTGCCACTTCCTCGAAGAACTGTCGACGGCCGTGGACGCCCTCGCGGCCGACCTGGGCCGGCCGCTGTTCCTGATCGCCGAGTCCGACCTCAACGACCCGCGGCTCATCACGCCCCGCGCGCAGGGCGGGTTGGGGCTGCAGGCCCAGTGGAACGACGACTTCCATCACGCCCTGCACACCGCGCTCACCGGCGAGTCCCAGGGCTACTACGCGGACTTCGGCCGCGCTCCACTCGCCGCCGTGGCCCGGACCCTCACCCGCGGCTACTTCCACGACGGCACGTACTCCAGCTTCCGCGGCCGGCACCACGGGCGCCCCCTGGACAACACGCGGGTGGCCGCCCACCGGCTGCTGGGCTACAGCCAGACCCACGACCAGGTGGGCAACCGCGCCCAAGGCGACCGCCTGTCGGCAGTCCTCTCCCCCGGCCTGCTCGCCTGCGCGGCCGCCCTCACGCTCACCGCGCCCTTCACCCCGATGCTGTTCATGGGCGAGGAGTGGGCGGCGGGTACGCCCTGGCAGTTCTTCACCGACCACACCGATCCGGAACTCGCCGAGGCCGTACGGCGGGGCAGGCGGCGGGAGTTCGCGGCGCACGGCTGGGCCGAGGAGGACGTTCCGGATCCGCAGGACCCGGCGACCCGCGACCGCTCCTGCCTCGACTGGGCGGAGCTCGCGGACGAGCCCCACGCGCGCGTGCTGGACTGGTACCGCAGGCTCATCGCCCTGCGGCACGAGCAGGCCGACCTGACCGATCCCGACCTCGCCGACACCAAGGTGGCGTTCGACGAACGGGAGCGCTGGCTGGCCTTCCGCCGCGGGGACGTCCGCGTGGCCGTGAACCTCGCCAAGGAGCCGGCGGCGATCCCCCTGGGCCCCCGCCACGCGCGCGTGCTCGCCGCATGGGAGCCCGTCGAGGCGCCGGGGGCGGACGGGGTGCTGCATGTGCCCGCGGAGTCGGCCGTGGTGCTGCTGCAGGCGTGAAACGGCTGCTGGGCGCTCCGCGGGCGGTGCCGCGATCGGCCGTCTGACGTCTGCGGGTCCGTCGTGGCTGGTCGCGCCCGCGCGGCGGAGCCGCATATGGACACTGCCCCGCGCCCCTTCGGGGCGCTACCGAACCGCACCGGAGTCGCCGAGGCCGCCTGGACCCGCCTAGACCTCGTCGTCCGCGTCCTCGTCCCGGAACTCCGTCACCCTCTCCAGCAGGATCGCCTCCCAGGCGCGCCGGAGCTGGAGCCTGAGGAGGGGCAGGGGGCCGGTGTCATGGCCTCCGAGGTGTTCGGCCAGGCGTACGACGGTGTCGCAGCGGGCCAGCCAGAGGCCGCGGAGGCAGGGGCGGGCTGCGTAGCCGGCGAGTGTGGCGGCGCGGACGGCGGCGGGTGAGCCGACCGCGATCGCGAGTCCTGCGATGTCCTCGGCGGGGTCGCCGACGGCCGCGTCGGTCCAGTCGAGGATGCCGCGCACCCGGCCGTCGGCGCTGACCACGAGGTGCTCGCCCCTGAGGTCGTGGTGGACGAGGACCGCGGTGCCGGGCTGCGCGGCGAGCTGGACGGCGGCCTGCGGGGTGAGCTGGTGGAGGCGGACGGGGTCGAACTCGTCGGCCGCGGCGAGGCGTTCGGCGGCCCGCGCGGCGGCTCGGCGCAGCGCCTCCAGGGAGCGCGGGGCGGTGCGCGGGACGCCGAGCGTCTCGGCCTGCCGTGCGGGCACCTCGCGCAGCCCGGTGAGCAGCCCCGCGAGGTCGGTCTCGCCGACGGCGGACACGTCGTGCTGCTCCGCCGTCCCGCCGGGCACCTTGGTGTCGAGCGTGTACGTCAGCCCGGGTGCCCACTCGCCGTGCGCCACGCTGGTCGGCACGGCGACCGGCAGATGCGGGCGTACGAGGTCGCGCAGGCGCAGTTCGCGGCGCTGGCGCAGGGCGGCCTCGCGGTCGGGGGCGAGGCGCAGCACATGGCGGGCGCCGACCCACCAGGTGGAGTGCTCGCCGCCCTCGGCGACGGGCCGCACCTCGGGTCCGGCGGCGGTGGCCTCCCTTGTCGTGCCCTCCTTGATCAGAGAACTGACCAGCCGGCGGACGGTGTCCGCGGTGGGTGTCGGTGCCTGGGTCATGGTCGCGCCGTAGTCACTCGAAGGTGTGCTGGGGCTCCTGGGGTCGCTCAGTCCACTATGACCATCTCGCGGTCGGTGTCGTTGAGGCGGCGGCCGCCGTCCTCGGTGACCGTGACGATGTCCTCGATGCGCACGCCGAAGCGGCCGGGCAGATAGATCCCGGGCTCCACGGAGAAGCACATGCCGGGCACGAGCGGCTGCCGCTCGCCCTCGATCATGTACGGCGGCTCGTGCGTGGTGACGCCGATGCCGTGCCCGGTGCGGTGGATGAAGTACTCGCCGTACCCGGCCTCCGCGATGACCGCCCGGGCCGCGCGGTCGACCTCCTGGCAGGCGACGCCGGGCTGGACCGCCCGGAAGCCCGCCTCCTGGGCCTCGCGCACCAGGTCGTGCACACGGCGCTCCTCGTCGGTGGGGTCGCCGACGTGGACGGTGCGGGAGGTGTCGGAGCCGTAGCCGTCCTTGAGTCCGCCGAAGTCGAGGACGACCATGTCACCGCGTTCGATGACGCGCTCGCCGACCTCGTGGTGCGGGTTGGCGCCGTTCGGGCCGGAGGCGACGATGGTGAAGTCGACCTGCGAGTGGCCGAACTGCCGCAGCAGGTCGGCGAGGTCCGCGCCCACGTCGGACTCCCTGCGGCCGGCGAAGGGAACCTTGCGGATCTCCTCGAACGCTGCGTCCGCGGCCGCGCCCGCGGCCGCCATCAGTTCCAGTTCCGCCGGGTCCTTGACGGCGCGGAGCATCGGCAGGGCGTCGGTGAGGGAGGCGTAGTCGGTGCCGGGCAGCGCCCGCTGCAGTCCGAGCAGGTGCATCGCCCAGGCGTTGTCGCTGATACCGAAGCGGCCGGTGCCGGCGAGCAGGGCGGCGGTCGCGGCATAGGGGTCCTTGCCGTCGGTCCAGTCGCGCAGGGCCAGGGCAGGCGCGCCGACGGCCTGTGCGGCGTCCGGGGCCTCCAGGGTGGGGACGACCAGGACGGGGGTGCGTCCCTGGACGAGGACCAGCAGGGTGAGCCGCTCGGTGACCGCGGTGGGCGCGTAGCCGGTCAGCCACACCAGGTCCGGGCCCGGTGCCACCAGCAGCCCGGCGAGACCGGCGTCGGCGGCGGCCCGCGCGGCGCGGTCCATCCGGGCCCGGTAGTCGTCGGCAGTGAAGGGCGCGTGTGTGCTGCCGGTCATCCGGGCCTCCCTGGGCGGGTGAAGGGACCACAAGGGACTACGGGCAGCATCCTGCCCGTACCGCGGGTGCTGCGCGACCGGTCTGCGGTTCTTTCGGAAGCTCCGTCGGCCATGGCGTCAGCTCTCCAGGGCGAGGCGGGCACCGAGGAGCAGCAGCACGCCCCCGGAGACCTGCTCCAGGCGCCGGCGCACCCCGGCGCGGGACAGGACGGCCCGCATCCGGCCGACGAACCACACGTACAGGCCGTAGTAGCCGACCTCGTAGACCGCCCAGAGCGCGGCTAGACCCACCGCCCCCACTGCCTTAAGGGCGTGGGAGGTGCCCCCAGGGCAGGTGCGGGGCGCCCTGCGGCACGAACTGCGGCAGGAAGGACATGGCGAAGATCGCCGCCTTGGGGTTGGCGAGATTGAGCAGCAGCCCGCCGCGGTAGGCGGCCCAGCCGCTCTTCTCTGCGCCCTCCCAGCCGTCCGGGGCCTCCTTGGTGCGCCGCGCCTGCCGCAGCGCCTGGATGCCGAAGCCGACCAGGACGACCGCTCCGACGATCCGCATCACGCCGTACGCCAGTTCGGAGGCCGCGAGCAGCGCGGTCAGCCCGAACGCGGCGACCACACCCCAGACGAAGACGCCGGTCTCGTTGCCGAGCACGGTCAGGAAACCGGAGCGCCGGCTGCGCAGCGACTGCTTGATGATCAGCACCGTGCTGGGGCCGGGTGAGGCGGCGATCAGGGTGCAGGCGCCGAGGAAGGCAAGAAAGGTGCTCAGCATGCGGCTCATCGTGGCCCACTCCGTGGACGGGGACCAGCGATTTCCCGCGGCAGCAACGGGTGCAGGACGCCACACCATTAGAACTAATGCTCGGATGCCTTTACATCATTAGTCACCGATTCCGAGAGGCGTACGACCGTGCTCGTACTGGCACACATCAGCGATGTCCGTCTCGACGGGACCGCGCGAGCGGCGGAGCGCGCCGAGCGGGTGCGCGACCGGCCGTGGGCTGGGCGAGGCGGACGCACCCACTCGTACCAGCTGGGCGAGCCCGGCCGGCCGGCTGCGCTGCTGGAGCGGCGGCCGGAGATCGCGGGCTGATCACCGGTCATGCGCACACGCCTGCAGCGAGCGTGTTCGCCGGGCGGCCGCTGATGGTGGGGCCCGGCGTGAGCTGGGCGCTGCGGCTGCTCGGGGAGGGCGAGCAGATCGCCGCCCGGGACGCTCCGTTGGGCTTTGCCTTTCATGTGCTGGACGACGACAGGCGGCTCACCACCCACTTCCGGATGGTCACGTGACGACCCCCGGAATCGCGGTCAACTGCTGGTAGCCGCCGCTTCGGTGACGGACCGTCAGCGTGATCCCGACGCCCGGGCGGGCCCGGGCGACGGCGTGTGCGAGGTCGGCGGCCGAGTCGATGCGGGTCCTGCCGAACGCGAGGAGTACGTCTCCCCGGACGAGGCCCGCCGTATAGCCCGGGCCGGGTACGTGGACGCCGACGACCAGGGCGCCCGCCTTGTACGCGTCCACGGCCTCCAGGCCCAGGGTCGCTGCGGCGGGCGCCGGGGACGCAGGCGCTGTCGGGGACGACGGACTGGGGTGCGCCGTGGCCGACGGGCTGCCCGGGCCCTGCGCCTGGCGTTGCAGGTCGGCGAGTTTGCTCATGCCGATCACCGTGGCGCCGACCGTGCCGAGGCCGACCCCGGACAGCACCAGGACCGTTCCGACGAGCAGGCCGAACAGCGCGGCCCTGAGCCGTCGGCCGCGCCGGCGCGCGGCGTGCGGGCGCCGGGCGGTGCCGGGTTCGGTGCCGCCGCCGGGCTCCCCACCCGGCATCGGCTTGGGACGCAACGCAGTCTGTTCCATGGATCGCCTCCGGCTGGAGCTCTACCCGGAGCCCCGCCGCCCGACGAGCCACGAACGAGTGAGACTGCGACGGCCCGGACCCGCACCCGGCGGTCCGGGCGCGGGCGCGAGCCGCGGTGGCACAGCGGCCAGGCTCAGCCCGTGTGACCCTCCCCATGGCCGCCGTGCGCGCCGCCGTGGTCGAACTTCATCGCCTCCTCGGGCATGACGACGAAGGGCCGCATCATGCCCATGTCCTCGTGCTCGAGAAGGTGGCAGTGGTACATGAACCGGCCGTACGCGCCGTCGAACTTCCCCATGACGCGCAGTATTTGACCGCCCGGCACACGGAAGACGTCCTTGTAGCCGCGTTCGTTGGGCGCCAGCGGAATCTGCGTGCCCGCGTCGTACGCGATCGGCGCGCGCGTGCCGCCCACCGCCGGGTCGAAACCCGAGACGTCGTACGCGTCCCGGCCCAGCAGCTGGAAGTCGGCCAGGTGGATGTGCATCGGGTGGATGATCGGCGCGAGGTTCAGGAAGCTCCACTGCTCGTAGGAGCCCTCGGCGATGGTGAAGCCGAGGCCGTCGTTGAACGTCCGGGACGTGCGCCGGTACGTCTTCGTCGTGCCGTCCGTGCCCTTGAGCTGGATGATGCCGTCGGTGGGGACCAGCATGTCGCCGGGGTCGGTGACCTCGGTCATCTCCCAGATCTCCGGGTGTCCGCCGGCGCCCTTGGTGGCGGGCGGGGTGAGCACGATCAGGCGGTGGCCGTGCGGGATGTCGTGGGTGAGCCGGCGGAAGGAGCCGGAGAGCACCTCGGGCAGTTCGAAGGTGTCCGTGCAGGCGCTCTCGCCCACCCGGAACTCCAGGACCGCCGGGTAGCGCACGTCGTTCACCGGGTCGGGCACGCCCGGTGCCTGTCCGCGGCCCTTGTTGACCAGGCGCAGCGTCCGGCCCGCAAGGCCCCGGAAGTCGACGAGCAGGTCGAAGCGCTCGGCCGGGGCCGCGGTCAGCGTCGGCAGCGCGTCGTCGAAGTCCACCGGGACCGGGCGGGGCAGCAGTCCCCCGTCGCTGCCGATCTGGTGGACCACGCCCGGCACCGGGTTGTCGTCCTCGTCGACGAGGACGAGGCTGTAGATGCGCGCGTTGGACGCGTTGACCAGCCGGAAGCGGTACCAGGCGTCGTCCACCTCGGCGTACGGCCAGATGCGGCCGTTGACCGTCGTGTACGGGCCGGAGAACGGGATGGAGACCGGTTTGCCCGTCTCCGGGTTCTGCTGCTGGACGATCACCGTCTTGTGCAGCAGCCTCCCGTTGAGCCGGCCGTCCTCGTCCGTGTCGAGGTTCCGGTCGGCGAGCAGCAGCGGGATCTCCCGCTCCCCGGAGGGGAGCCCGAGGGCGTCCTCCTCGTCGTCACGGACGAGGTAGGTGCCGTACAGGCCCGTGTGCACGTTCCACCGGGTGATGTTCATGGCGTGGTCGTGGTACCACCACTGCACCGCCTGGTGCTCGTTCGGATACTCCGACAGCTGGGCGTCGCCGAATCCGACGGCGTTGTCGGCCCAGCCGTCGTTGCCGCCGCCCGTCTGTGCTCCGTGCAGGTGCGTCACCGACCAGGCGGGCAGGGCGGCGACGTCCTTGTTCGGCTCGACGCCCTCGCGGCCGGGCTCGGTGGTGGCCGGCGGGGTGCCGGGCGCACGGACCGGCACCTCCACGGAGGTGACCGGGTATTCGCTGCCCTTGGGAATGCGGTTGGTCCAGGCGATGCGGACGCGCTGCCCGCGGCGCACCTCGATGGTCGGGCCCGGCACCTGCCCGTCGTACCCCCACATCAGGGTCGGCGGAAGCTGCGGGTGCAGCCGGACCCAGGTCGGGCGCAGGGCGATCTCCGTCTCCCGCAGGACGTCACCGGATGCGGGACGCACGACGGGAGGGACGGGTAACGGCGCGACGTACGGCGCCAGTTCGTCCGGAGCCGGCGCCGTCTCCCCCGTGCCGCCCTCGGTGATCCTCTCGATGATTTCGGTCAAGGTTCGAACACCCCCGTGTTCTGTGGTCTGTTCCCCTTACCTCAGAAGACTCCCGACGCCTCGCCCAAGTTCCCTGAATGTCCCGTTCCGCACGAAAAGGTTCAGTGCGCGGTCATGACGGCAGGCCGGTCCGGAAGGAAGCCGTGAGTGCGGCGGGCCAGATGGTCCGGCTTGTAACGGTCCACCCTCCGGTGCCAGTTGAGGATGCCCGCCATCCAGTTCTGCAGGTCCTTCACATAGCCCTCCATCGCCTCGCGCGCCTCGCCGGAGAGTTTGAAGTCGTCGTAGACGACGGGCAGTTCGTGTGCGGCGATGTGTTCGAACTGCTGCATGCGCTGGGTCATCAGGTCGTGGACGACGGAGAGTGCGGTCGGGTAGTCGATGCCGAAGAAGTTCTGCACGACGAGGATCGCGTTGTGGATCTCGCCCTCGTACTCGATCTCCTTCTGGTACGAGAAGACGTCGTTGATGAGCCACCCGTAGTCGATGGCGGCGTTCTCCAGGGCGCGGACGGGGCCGCTGCGGTAGACCTCGGGCGGGACCGCGGGGCCGTGGCCCATCCGGCACATGCTCAGGGTGAGGTCGGAGCCGAAGGTGGCGCGGCGCATCTCCAGATAGTCGACCGGGTCGGGGATGCGGTTCTGCAGCTGGTTGGACAGCTCCCACACCCAGCTCTCGGTCATGACGTTCACCGCGTCCTTGAGGGTGCGCCGCTGGTCGGGGGTCATCTGCGCCGTGGTGCGCGCCCACAGGTCGGTGAGGCCGCGCTCCATGCCGTTGAGCGGGGTGGGGGCCTCCTCGCCGTCGACGGGCATGCAGTCCGAAAGGCGCCGGGTGGTCAGCCGGGCGGCGGCCAGGTCGCGGCGGTGGCCGTAGACCAGCGGGTAGTAGTCGTCGCCGTACGTGCCCCAGGCAAGCCACTGCGAGCTGAGGTCGAGGGCCTCTGGGGTCGCGTCGGGGTCGAGGCCCGCGGAGCACAGGGGAAGGTCGGCGGCGGCGAGTTTGTCCTCGTCCCAGACGCCCTCCTGGAGCATGCCCATGGTGTGCATCCAGTCGGTGAGGCGGTGGCGGGCGCCGTCCAGGTGGGGGCTCAGTTCCACCTCGAAGGGCATGTGGAAGTCGGGCAGCAGGGAGGGGCCGACCTTCTGGTACGGCACGTGCGTGTAGGCGCGCAGGCGCTCGGCGCCGGCCGCCGCGAGCAGGGCACCGACATCGGCGGCGGAGGTGCCGGGGCCGGTCAGGCCGTGCCACGGATGCGTGGCCTGCGCGCGGGCGTTCATGTAGCGGCTGGAGCGCATGTGCCATTCGTGGCCGCCGGACTGCCAGTCCTGCAGGCCCTGGGTGTACTTGGCGACGGCGGCGACCTGGTCCGGGGTCAGGCCCTTGTCCAGGGCCAGTGCGGGCACTTCGGTGAGGGCGGTGTGCTCGAACTGGTGGAGGCGGGAGGTGAGGACGTCGTTGACGGTGTCGGCGGCCTCCTGGGTGGTGCAGTCGAAGAAGGTCTCCAGGACGAGCACGCCGTTGCTGTTCTCGCCCTCGTCCTCGACCTCGCGTTGGTAGGAGAACAGGTCGTTGCGCAGGTGGACGGCGTCCGAGAACGTCTCCATCAGCACCCTGAGCGGCCTCGAACCGGCCACGCACGCGGGGACCTCGGCGGTCGCGTACTCCACGAGCCCGGCGGACCAGGGGGCGCCGCCCACCTTGCGGCGCATCTCGATGTACTCGACAGGGTTGGCGATCCGCCCCTCGTTGATGTTGGACAGCTCCCACATGGACTCGTTGAGAAGGTGTTCGGTCGCCACGGCGAAGCGGCGGCGCCAGTCCACCGACATCGAAGGCACGGTGCGTGCCCACAGGTCGGCGAGCCCGGCCTCGACCGGGTTCTGGGGCTCCGGTACGGGAGTTGCGAGGTCGAGGGGCATGAACAGGGGCAGCCGGTCCAGGTAGGCCTTGCCGCCGACGCGGTCCTGGCTGCGTTTGAAGGTCTCCAGGAAGTGGTCGTCGAAGAAGAAGACCCACACGTACCAGTCGGTGATCAGGGAGAGGGCGGGGCCGTCGCATTCGGGGTGGGTATAGGCGCAGAGCAGGCCGTAGTCGTGCGCGTCGAGGTCGGCCTGCTCCCAGATCCCGGACCCCTCCAGCATGCCCATCCCCCGTGCCCACTCGGTCGAATGGGCACGCGCCTCGTCGACATGCGGGTTCAGCCGCGCGGGATACGGCATGTAGAAGTGCGGGAGTTCGAAGGGCTGCTGCGTCATGGCCGGGGCCCTACCCGTGACCCTCCGGCACCATCCGCGGGCCGGGGCATGATCACACCATCGCGTGAATCAGGGGCGAACCGGGAACAGGGCGGCCCTAGGAACCCCGCACGGCCCGCCCCACCTCCGCCCGCAGCGCCACGAACTCGGGCAGGCCCCGGGTGGCGATCTGGTCACGCTTTCCGGGGAGTTCGACGGGCAGGTCGAGGACGACGTGGGAGGCGGGGGCCGGGGAGAGGACGACGACGCGGTCGCCGACGTAGACGCTCTCGTCGATGTCATGGGTGACGAACACGATGGTCGCGCCGTCGGTGCGGTGCACCTCGAGGAGGAGGTCCTCGAGGTCCTCTCGGGTCTGGGCGTCCAGGGAGCCGAAGGGTTCGTCCATGAGCAGCAGGGAGGGGCGGCAGACCAGGGCGCGGGCGATGGCGACGCGTTGCTGCATGCCGCCGGACAGCTGCCAGGGGTGGCGGCGGGCGGCGCCGTCGAGGCCGACGCGTTCCAGGATCCGCTCGGCCTCGGCGCGGCGCTCGGCCCGGGCGAGGCCGCGGCGGCGCAGCGGGAGGGCGACGTTGTCGCGGACGGTGAGCCAGGGGAAGAGGGAGCGGCCGTAGTCCTGGAAGACGACGGCCAGCTGGTCGGGTACGCCGGTGACCGGGGTTCCGTCGACGGTGACGGTGCCCTCGTGCGCGGGCTGCAGTCCCGCGACGGTGCGCAGGAGCGTGGACTTGCCGCATCCGGACGGGCCCACGACGCACAGGAGCTGGCCGTCGGGCACGGTGAGGGTGATGTCGTGCAGGACTCGCCGGTCGCCGTAGCGCTGGCCGAGGGAGTCGAGGCGGAGCGTCATGCCGTGCTCCTTCCCCGTCCGAGGAACCGCTTCTCGACCGCCAGCAGCGCGGCGTTGAGGAGGTAGCCGAGGACCCCCAGGAGCAGCAGTGCCGCCCATACGGTGAGCAGGTCGGAGCGGGACTGGGCGTCGGTGAGGGTGTAGCCGATGCCGTTGGCGGTGCCCGGCAGCAGTTCGGAGAACACCATGAGGATGAGGGAGAGCGAGAGGCTGAGGCGCAGGCCCGCGAAGATGCGGGGCAGTGCGGAGGGCAGGATCAGGAAGCGGAGCCGTTCGACGGGGTTCAGGCGCAGCACGGCGGCGACGTCGAGCCGTAGCGGGTCGGTGTTGCGTGCCCCTTCCGCCGTGTTGACCAGCACCGGCCAGACGGCGCTGAAGGCGATCGACGCAACCTGCATCGGCGTGCCGAAGTCGAGGACGACGACGAAGACGGGCACCAGCGCGGGCGGCGGCACGGCCCGCGCGAACTGCAGGACGGGATTGCAGAGTGCGTACGCCCGGCGCGACCGTCCGACCACGACCCCCGCCCCGATCCCGGCGACGGCGGCGATACCGAACCCGGCCGCCATCCGTCCGAGGCTCGGCAGTACGTCCCCCACGGCGGCCTCGGTGAGAAACGCGCGCCGGACGGGTCCCGAGAACCACAACTCGTAGGCGCGGTGCGCGATGCGGCCCGGGGGCGGGAAGTAGACGCTGCCGTGGGCCTGGGCGGTGAACTGCCAGAGGGCGAGCACGAGGACGAGGACGACGAGGCGCAGGAGGAGGTGGTGCCGCGTGCCCCCTACAGCCTTCATCGCTGCCCCGCGCGGCGCGCTGCTGTCCCGGCTCCCCGCCGGGGCGGGCGTTCGCTTCATGACCGCACCCCGCGCTCCGGGGCCGGCCGGACCCGGCGCCCTGTGCCAGGCCGCGCCTCACGCCCCGGACCCGACCGCGTCCCGCCGCCCTCCGCGCGCCTGTCCGGCGTCCAAGGAAACAACCACCGTTCGGCCCGCACCAGTACACCGTTGATGACCAAGCCGAGGGCGCCCGCCCACACCACCCCGGCCAGGACGTCCCGGGTGCCGTCGGTGGACAGGCTCGCCTGGGCGATGAAGATGCCGAGGCCCTCGCCGAAGCCGGAGAGGAGCTCGGTGGCCACGGCGAGGATGAGGGCGACGGCCGCCGAGATACGGATGCCGGCGGCGATGAACGGGGCCGTGCCGGGAAGCTCGACCCGCAGCAGGACCGACAGCCGGCCGAAGCCGAAGGCCCGCAGGGTGTCCTTGGCGAGCGGGTCTGTCTCGCCGAGGCCGTAGATCGTGTTGAAGAGGACGGGCCAGACCGACGCGTAGGTGATCAGCGCGACCTTGGTCTCGGTGCCGGTGCCGAGGAGCAGCGAGACCAGGGGGATCAGCGCGACCGACGGCAGCGGCCGCAGGAACTCCACGATCATGCGTACGGCGGAGTCGACGACCGGCATGCTGCCGAGCAGCAGCCCGAGCGGGACGGCGATCGCAACGGCGAGGCCGAGCCCCAGCGCCCAGGCCCGCAGGGTGGCGCCGATCCCGTCCAGGAAGGCGCCGTCACCCGCCAACTCGACGGCACGGGCGAGGACTTCGGAGGCAGGCGGAAGGTAGCTGCGCCGGACGATGCCCGCCCTGCCCACCGCCTCGCAGACCCCGAAGGCCAGCAGCACCCCGAGCAGGCCGAGCCACAGCTCCTGATGCCGTGCGAGCCGTCCTGGCCGTTTCAGTTGCTTCACGTGTGCGTCACTTGACCAGCAGCGTCGCCGGGTCGACGGCCTTCTTCAACAGGCCCTGTTTCGCCATGAGTTCGGTCAGCCGCCGCAGCTGTGCCGCATCGGTGGCGGCCGGATACGCCGGCAGCCGGATCGACCTGGACTGGTCAGCGGTCACCTTGGTGTACTTCGGGAGTTCTTCCCGTACGGCGCTCGGGTCCTGCGCCGCGATCCTTGAGGCAGCCTCTATGGCACGCCGAAAGGCCGCGGCCTCCTTGGGGTGCCCGGCGGCGAACTTCTGCGTGGTGACGTACCCGCTGATGGGCAGCGACTGGACGGGCGCCGACCCGCCGTCCATCAGCACCTTCGCCTTCAACTCCCCCTGGATCGCGCTGTCGAAGGGCTCCACGGCGTGCACGGCGTCCACCTGCCCCCGCTCCAGGGCCGGCCCCATCTGCGGGAAGGCGATCTGCCGGTAGACGGGCCGGCCGACGCCCTTCGCGTCGAGGATCGCATTGAGAGTGAGCGACTGGATGTTGTTGAGGATGTTGACGGCGACCTTCTTGCCCGCGAGGTCGGCCACGCTCTTGATGCCCGAGTCCTTCGGCACCAGGACGTCCATCATGTGCGGCGCAACCCGTACGCCCTCGGCGAGGATACGGAGGTCGAGGGTGCCCTTCTCGTCGGCCTGCAGGAACGTCACGTAGTTCGCGCTCGCGATCACGTCGACCTGACCCTTGCCCAGGGCGGGCAACGCCTGGATGCTCTGCTGGACGGGCTGGATCCTGACGTCCAGCCCCTCCTTGGTGAACAGCCCGCGGTCCCGTGCGAGGTAGAGCGCCGCGGAGTCCGTCAGCGGCAGGGCGGCCACAGTGATCTTCGTGCGTCCGCCGGCGGAGGTGGAGCCCCCGCCGTCGTCGCCGCAGGCCGCGAGGAGCAGTGTCAGGGCGGCCGCGACAGCCACCGTTCTTCCGATTCCCGTCCGCAATCCCCGTAACGCCATGCGCCATGACTACCCGATTATTGTCATGATCACCACAGGCGCCACACATCTTGCGAAACGCTCCGCGTTCCCTTGCCGAAGCCCCGCAGGGAACCTCACCGTGGTCGCATGAATCTGCGAGAGGCCCCGCCGGTCCCGGACGTCTTCGATCCGCGGCAGTACGCCGCCGGGGTGCCCCACGCCGCCTACCGCGCGCTGCGCGACCACCACCCCGTGGCCTGGCAGGACGAGCCCGAGGTGCTGGGATGGCCGGCCGGGCCCGGATTCTGGGCGGTGACCCGGCACGCGGACGTCGTACGTGTCCTCAAGGACTCGGCCACGTACTCCTCGCACCTCGGCGCGACCCAGATCCGCGATCCCGACCCCGCCGACCTCCCCTTCATTCGCCGCATGATGCTCAATCAGGACCCGCCGCAGCACGGGCGGTTGCGGCGACTGGTCAGCCGCGCCTTCACCCCTGGCCGCATCGACCGCTTCACGACGGTCGCGCAGGAGCGTGCCCGTGCCCTGTTCGCGCAGGCGCTGGAGGCAGCCCATACCGCCGACGGCACCGTCGACCTCGTTGCCACCGTGACCGACGACTACGCCCTGCTCAACCTCGCCGACCTGCTCGGCGTCCCGGACGGCGACCGCGGCCTGCTGCTGCACTGGACGCAGCGGGTCATCGGTTACCAGGACCCGGACGAGGCCGGCACCCCCGTGCTCGACGCGGCGGGCAAACCGGTCAACCCGCGCTCCCCCGCGATGCTCCGGGACATGTTCGCCTACGCCCAGCAGCTCGCCGCGCACAGGCGCCGCCATCCCGCCGACGACGTGATGACGACGCTCGCCCAGGACCCCGAACTCGCCGACGCCGAACTGGAGATGTTCTTCTTCCTGCTCACCGTCGCGGGCAACGACACCGTCCGCAGCGCGGCCCCCGGCGGGCTGCTGGCCCTGGCCGAGCACCCGGAGGCGTACGAGCTGCTACGCGCAGGAAAGGCCGAACTGCCCGTCGCGGTGGAGGAGTTGCTCCGTCGGCATCCGCCCGTCCTCACCTTCCGCCGGACCGCCGCCCGCGACACCGAGCTGGCGGGGCGGCGCATCCGTGCGGGCGACAAGGTGGTCGTCTTCCATGCCTCCGCGAACCACGACGAAAGGGTCTTCGCGGCGCCGGACCGCCTCGACCTGTCCCGTACGCCGAACCCGCACGTCTCCTTCGGGGACGGTCCGCACGTCTGCCTGGGCGCGCACTTCGCCCGGTTGCAGCTGCGGGTGCTGTACGGGGAGGCACTGCGCGCCCTGCCGGTCCTGCGCACGGCGGGGCCGGCCAGGCGGCTGACGTCCAACTTCATCAACGGGCTCAAGTCGCTGCCGGTGCAGGTGACTTGAGGTTCGATGGCGAAGCCCTCAGGTCCGCACCTGGATCAGTGCGTGGGTGCCGCCGGTCCGCCACCGCTGGTCCTCTGCCGCCACGAGCGCGGCCTCGGTGTCCAGGTCCAGGCCGGTGATCACGTCGGACTTCAGGGTGCGCAGGGCGGCGACCGGGCCGGGGAAGTGGGCCGTGACGTCCGCGAAGGGTGTGGTCGGGGCCCACAGCCGATCGCCCACCAGGCGACGGTAGTTGAGGTCGCCCTTCACGACGGTCAGCGCGGCCGTGGCGAGTTCCGCGCGCAGGTCGCCCGGCATGTCCGCGTACGGCAGCGGTCCGGCGGAGAAGGGGTGGGCGCGGAGGCTGAGGCGGCCCTCGGTCATCGCAGCCCACAGGATGCGGCCGTATTTGAGGGCTGCGCCCTGCGCCCCGGTCAGTCTCCTGAGCGCGTCGAGCACGTCGGCCGTCGTCGCGTCGGAGACGTAGTAGGGGTACGGCTTGATGTGCAGGACGGCGCGCCCGATGCGCCCGCGTTCGAGGAGGTGGGCGATGAGGAGCAGGTCGGGGACGAGTTCGCGGCCCGCGTTGTCGGCGATGAGGCAGAGCGTGCCCGCGCCGGTCGGCGGGAGCAGCGACCAGAGGGCCTCGCTGTCGTCGGCGACCAGGCCCGGGGCGGTCTCCGCGGTGCCGGCGCCGGCGGCGGAGAGGCGGAAGCCGAGGTCGGCGCGGTTGCCCCAGAGGGAGCCGTGCAGCAGGGCGCGGTCCCGGTCGTCGGCGGACAGGGCGTCGAGGGCGGCCAGTTCCTCGTCCGTCTCAGGGGAGTCGAGCTCGGCCAGCTTGAAGGGACGGAACGGGTCGATGCCCTGCCAGGGCCCGGGTCCGAAGTAGCCGACGGCGTCGAGGAGTTGGCGGTAGAAGTAGCTCTCCGACCAGAGCCAGGGGATGTCGTACCAGGAACGCCCGGCGTAGTCGGCCATCCCCCACGCCTCCCAGCGGGCCCGGTCGTGCGCGTCGGCAGGGAGCGGTTCGACGACGCCCTTGGTGCAGCTCGCGAGGAGCGCGTCGAGAGCGCGGTGCTGTGCGGGGCCGTACGGGAAGGCC
The DNA here is from genome assembly GCF_003814765.1 of Streptomyces sp. TLI_185. Lineage (NCBI taxonomy): Bacteria > Bacillati > Actinomycetota > Actinomycetes > Kitasatosporales > Streptomycetaceae > Streptomyces > Streptomyces sp. TLI_185. Next base: position 7,789,198 of record NZ_RKRB01000001.1, on the reverse strand, counting down.
TCCCGTACCTGCCGGATGATCGCGGGGTGCCGCTCGGCGAGCACGCTGTGGGGGAACGACCCCGGCTCGTTGCCGAGGATCACGGGCGCGGACGGGTCATGGGGCATGCGCCCACCCTAGGCGGCCCGAGCGAGATCCGCTCCGGCCGAAAGCGCCCCGCAAGAGGCGCGGGGCTGAGTCGGTCTGCGGCTCCGCCGCGCGGGCGCGACCAGCCACAACGGCGCGGCAGAAGAACAACAACCCCTCGCGGCCTCAAGCGGAGCGCTCCCGCTCCAGCCGGGCGGCGAGGCTCACATAGCGGGCACGGCGGGTCACCGGGACCAGGCCGCGGATCGTGAGGTGCCACATCTCGGCCAGTCTGCGGGGCTGGTGGGCGACGGGCTCGAGGGAGCGGCCCACGACGCGGGTGCCGACGAAGAAGCTGACGAGGGAGTGGGCGACGGCGTCGACGTCGATGTCCGGGTGGACGTCGGACTCCTTGACGGCGCCGAGGAGTTTGCGAGTGGCGATGTCCCGCCACTCGGTGAAGGGGTGCTGGAGCGGTGGCCGCACGGCGACTTCCCCGGTGGCGAGCCGGAGCCCGGCCCGTGGGATCGGGCCCTCGACGGCGAGACGGGCGATGCCGAAGGTGATGCGCATCAGGGTTTCGAGCGAGGAGTAACCCCGGCCGTCCACCTCGTTGGCCACCTCGCGCGAGGCCTTGGACTGCAGCTCCATGATGGCGTGGGCGAGGTCCTCCTTGGCCGCGAAGTGGAAGTAGAGCGCGCCCTTGGTGACCTGGGCGTGTTCGACGATGTCGCTCAGGCTGGTCGATTCGTAGCCGCGGCGGTCGAACAGGTCTGCTGCGGCCGTGATGATCGTCGCGCGGGTCTGCTCGGCGCGTAACTGCCTCGCCATCGACTGAACACTCCTGGGGCTGGAAACGGACCGTACTGTTTGTTTTTCTCACTCCCAGTGAACGATATCTCACCGTACGGTGGCACCGACGGCGCACTCGCACACGGTCGACCCACCCTGGAATCCGCGGGCCTCCAGACCCGTCCGGGTCTCGTCGGTCACCTCGATCCAGGTGGGTCTGTCCAGCTCAGCATACTGATGGAAGGCACATGGAAAGACCCACCCCCTACCGGACCGGCGGCCCGGACGCGGGCGGCTTCAGGAGCAGCATGCCGGAGACGTGATCGAGCGGATGGTCGAAGAAAACGGGATGACCGGTATCTACTTGTAGCTGCCAGCGGCCGGGTAGGTCTGTCGGGGCCGGCACGACGTCCGCGGGCAGGGCGCAGTCCACGGCGGCGGCCGGCCAGAGCGGGCGGGAGCGGCAGCGCGGTGACGGTGGCCGGGGTGCGGCCGCCCCGCAGTCGGCGGTAGACGGACTCGCTGGTCCAGCTGACGGCGACGTGTGCGGTGGCGACGCGTTCGCCGCCGAGGCGCACGTCGGTGTCGTAGCGAAGTGCGGTGGGGCGGCCGGCGCGACGGCGGACGCCGGACACGGTGACATGCAGGACGGGTTCGGCGGGCACGGCGGCGACGGACCGGTCCGGCGACACGTGTAACTGATGTGCTCGCGGCCACTGTGCAAACAGCGTGAACCGGTCGGGGCCGCTGGGCTCCCAGTCGGTGAGAAACGTTTCCGCTACGGCGGTGCTGTGGACGAGCTGACGAGGCACGGTGGCCGTCAAGGCCGGTCGAGGCATGGTCGGTTGGGGCATGTCCCTCCCTCGGTCCCCGGAAACGGATGACAGACCAGACGGCGAAGTGTCCGTGCCGGCGACCGCCAGAGTACGAGGCGACCGGTTGGTTTTCAATGTGGCCGGGGTGGGTCCGAGGGGCGTACGAGCAGGTGAACGGTCAAGGTTCAAGGAGCTGTTCGCTCCGGACCACACTCCCGAAGCGTCACACGCTGAACGCACAGGGCCGGTCGCCCGTACTTCACGGGAGCACATTGTTCCACGCCGGCCGAGGAGACGTTCCGGATGCCCCGGATGACCGCACACCGCACCGCCCTGGCGGCCGCCCTCGTGACCCCGTTCCTGCTGCCCCTGTGGGCGGCGGGCCCCGCGCAGGCGCACGGCGCGCCCACGGATCCCGTCAGCAGGGCCTACGCCTGCTCGCCCGACGGCGGCAGCGACGCGCAGTCGGCGGCCTGCAATGCGGCCGTCGCCGCGAACGGCGCCCCCTTCACGTTCTGGGACAACCTGCGGGTCGCGGACGTGGGCGGCAGGGACCGGCAGGTCATCCCCGACGGAAAGCTGTGCAGCGGCGGCCTGCCCGCCTACAAGGGCCTCGACCTCGCCCGCTCCGACTGGCCGTCGACGACCCTCAAGCCGGGCGCGACCCTGGCGATGAAATACGCCTCGACGATCCCGCACACCGGCACGTTCAAGCTCTACCTCACCAAGCCCGGTTACGACCCGAAGAAGCCGCTGACCTGGGCCGAGCTACCGGACAGGCCGTTCGCCTCGGTCAAGGACCCGGCACTGACGAACGGCGCGTACCGCATCACCGCGAAGCTGCCGTCCGACCGGACCGGGCACCACGTGCTCTACACCATCTGGCAGAACAGCAGCACGACGGACACGTACTACTCGTGCTCCGACGTGGTGTTCGGGACGGCCGGGAGCAGCAGGAGTGGCGGTGCGGCAGCATCGTCGGCGTCGACGTCCGCGGGCGGTGGCAGGAAGAGCGCGGGCAGCAGCCCCGCGGCCACTCCCGAACCCCGTTCGACCCCTTCCCGTACGGCCGAGGCGGCCGCGAGTCCACGACAGGAGTCCACCGATCCCGACAGCACCCCGGTGGCCTCGACCTCCGCCGCGGGCTCGGGACCGTCCGCGCCCATGCTTGCGGGCGGCGCCGCTGCGGTGCTGGTGCTCACCGGCGGCGCCGCCCTGGCGCTGCGTCTACGTCGACGCTGAACTACGCCTGCTTGAACGTCAGTTGACGTACACGGTCGCGCCGTTGTCGGTCACCGGGGCGTACTTGGCGGTGAAGTAGCCGCTGCTGAAGCAGAGCGACGAGCCGGACGTCTTGGTGAACTGCTGGTTGGTGAAGTTGATGCTGGCGTCGCTGTTGCTGGTCGTGCCGGTCAGGCTGGGGGCCTGGTAGACGCAGTTGATGGAACCCAGCAGGGTCTTGAGCTTGACCGTGGTCTGGATGGTGGAGCCGCTCGCCGGGGTCACGGTCAGCGAGCCGCCGGAAGCCACGCTGGTGGTGTACGGCAGGTTGTCGACCGTGATGCTGGTGACACCCGTCACGCCGAGGACGTTGCTGGTGCAGCTGCTGCTGTCGAAGGTCTGCGCACCGACGGACTCGGTGGCCGTGCCCGGCGCGGCCGGGTTGTCCGTGACCGTGGCGGTGAACGTCGAGGAGGTGCAGCTCACGCCGCTGGTGCCGGTCGCGCTGGAGTACAGCGTGGCGCTGGTGCCGCTGGCCAGCGGTGCGGAAAGGACGTCGCCGACCGCGACGGCGGTGCCGCCGGCCGAACCGGTGGTGAGGACGGGGGTGTCGGCCGCCGAGGCCGGGACGGCCGCGGGGATCGAGAGGGCGGCGACGGTGCCGACGAGCGTGAGGAGGGTGCGAGTGCGCATGCGGACGTACCTCTTTCTGGTGCGGGGTTCGAGGGTTGGGGGCTTCCGATGTGGCGCGAGGATGGTGGGGGGACGCCGGTCGGCGTCCGCCGATGCCGGTCCGTGACGCCTTCTCCGTACGCCACGGACCGGCAACGACGACCGGCCGGTGACCGGCCGCAGACCCGGGGGGTGGGCCTCCGGCCGGGCCGGGCGGAAGCGACGGTCTGGCGTGGACCAGGGGGGAAGGGCCCGTACCGGACCGTCTGGGGGATCTCGGGCTGTGAAGGGCCCGTGCGGACAGGAGGGGTCCGGGAGACGCGGACAGGGCCGCGTGGCTGGATCCGGCGCCACGGATCTGGGGGAAGCCAGGGGCAGTTGTAGACCTGAGTGTCAGTCAACGTCAAGGCGGAACAAGGGAGTTGACGATCGTTCAAGAACCTGGTGCAACCTGCCCGACCTGCTGAGCCACAGGTGGGGCACAACCAACACCCTTTTTTCACAACTCCCTTGACCCTTGAAAGTAACCACGGGTAACTTCCTCGCTGGCTACTGCGGAGTACGAGAAAGCCCTTCCACTCGCCGGGAGTTTGGGAGGAGGCGTGCGCCTGCAGCCGCTGTCCGCGCCAGGACAACGCGCCGATGATGCCCAACCCGCACTGACTATGCACATGGGAGCAGAAATGGCCTCGTCCGCCGAACTCACCACTGGGAACCCAGAAAGCGGTTCCTCGCCCGACCCCGCGAGACGCGGGCGGGTCCGGCTGCGCCGCGCCGCTGTGATGGCGGTCCCGGCCGTCGCGGTCGCGGCCGGCCTCGCGATCATGACCGCCGAGGGGGCGCTGGGGGTCTCGTTCTCGATCTCCGGAATGCCCTTCACGGTGACCGCCAAGTCGCTCGACGGCACCGGCTTCGAGCAGTTCGGTGGGCTCGACAGCATGATCGACAACAGCCCCAACGCGGGTGACACCGGCGGTCAGGTGCTGATCGTCACCTCCGCCATCAAGAACGCGACACTGGACAGCCTGTGCCAGAGTGTCGACCTGGGTGGCACCAACCTGCTGATCAAGGCGGGCAGCGGCTCGTCGAAGGTGCAGGCGACCGACCTGACCACGGACTCGACCGAGCTGACCGGCGACGCCGCCTTCAAGAACATCGAGATCGGCAACGACGCGAGCACGCTCACCAAGGCCGGCGTCAAGGGACCGAAGGGCGTCTTCAGCCAGCAGGCCGACACCGTGCACATCGACAACCTGCGGCAGACCAACTATGCGACGACGGCCGGCGTGTTCAAGCTGCCGGGCCTGAAACTCAGCTTCAGCGACTCGGGTTGCTGATGTCGGACAGTCCGAAGCAAGACGCGCAGCCCGCTTTTCGTGAGTGGCGGGCCCGCCGTCCGTTCTGGGGCGGGCTGCTGCTCGCCCTGGGCGGGGCGGAGATCCTGCTCACCGAGAAGGCCTCTGTGAAGGTCATGATGCACGCCGCCGCACAGAACCTGGCCGGCTACCTCCTGCCCACCGTGATGTTGTTGTGCGGGCTGCTGATCCTCTTCAACCCCACGCAGCGCCTGTTCTACTCGATCATCGGCGTCCTGACCTCCCTGGGCACCTGGCTCACCTCCAACCTGGGCGGCTTCTTCGTCGGTCTGCTCCTGGGAGCCGTCGGAAGCTGCCTCGCCTTCGGCTGGCTGCCGGACCAGGAGCCGCGGGTCGGCCGCCGGCAGCGCAGGAAGGAAGCGCGGGCCGCTCAGGCCGCACGAACCGTGCACGAGGCCGTGCAGCTGTAGCCACGCCGGGCCGGGACCCGGCGCTCGCCCGAGGGGTGCAGGTCGGCCCGTGGGCGAGTGCCGGGGCCCGGCCCGCGTCGCTGGAGAACGGGACTGAAGAATGTGCACATGCTGGACGACCTGGACCGTGCCCTGATCCATGCGCTGCACATCGACGGCCGCGCACCGTTCAGCCGGATCGCCGCCGCGCTCGACGTCTCCCCGCAGACGGTCGCGCGGCGCTACCGGCGGCTGCGTGCGGAGGTGTCACTGCGGGTGGTGGGGTTGTCGGACCCGCACCGGGCGGGGCAGACGCAGTGGCTGGTCCGGCTCACCGTGGTGGCGAGTTCCGCGCGGGATCTGGCGTATGCGTTGGTGCGCCGTCAGGACACGTCGTGGGTGAAGCTCGCCTCCGGTGGTACGGAGATCGTGACGGTCATCCACGCACCGACGGACTCGGAGGGGGCGGGCAACTCCCTCCTCCTGCATGACATTCCGCGCACCGGAGCCGTCACCGCGGTGTCCGCGCACTGCCTGCTGCACACCTATCTGGGCGGACCGACGAACTGGCGCCGGAGCGCGAGCACGCTGGACGAGCGGCAACAGCGCGTCCTGCGCGAGCATGAGGCGGCCGACACGTCCTACGTGCCGGTTCCGCGCCAACTCGCGATCGAGGACGCCGAGTTGCTGCTCGCCCTGCAGAAGGACGGGCGGGCCACGCACGCCGAGCTGGCGCAGGCGACCGGCTGGTCCCCGGTGACCGTGGCGCGTCGGCTCGCGGATCTGCGGGCGGGCGGCACGGTCTTCTTCGACGTCGAGGTGGATGCCGGCCACTTCGGTGTCAACACGCGGGCGCTGCTGTGGATGGCGGTGCGCCCGGCCCATCTGGACCGCGTGGCGGCAACGCTGGCGGGCCACGACGAACTGGCCTTCGTCGCGGCCACCACGGGCCCCACCAACCTGGTCGCCCAGGCCCTCTGCCGGGACCCCGCCGACCTGCACCACTACCTGGTCCACCGCCTCGGCTCCCTGCACGCGATCCACACCCTGGAGACCAGCCCGGTCCTCCAGAACCTCAAGGCAGCAAGCCCGATCATGACGGCCCTGCCGAGACCCCGCCCCCGGCCCCCCGTTCGGCCCTGAAGGGACCTCGTCCTCAAGCACCGGACGGGCTGCAAAGTCCACGCCCCGGCGGGCAAACCCAGCCCCTCCGGCGTTTGAGGAGCGGGGTCCGGGGCGGAGCCCCGAAACGGGGGGCAGGGTCCGCAGGGGGCGCAGTCCCCGCCGGAGCCCCTGGTGGGGTCCAAGGGGCGGAGCCCCTGGGGATGGGTGAGGGCGGCGGGGGCGAGGAGGCCCAGGCGGGCGCCAGAGCTCCCGCAGCCAGCCCGGCAGGGCCAGTCACCGCCCCGTCCCAGCATCCGCAGACGCGCTCGCGTCAACCATCATCCGGCTCGCCCCGAAGCTCACCACCACCAACCCGACCGCCCCCCAAACCGCCAGTTGCACCGCCCGCAGCCCCGCCGCCGCGTCACCGGAGTGCGTACTGCCCAGATACACGCTGCCCAGCACCGCAACCCCGAGCGTTGCCCCCAACTGCTGCACCGCATTGAGCAGCCCCGCAGCCGAGCCGATCTCCTGAGGCCGCAGCGGCTTCAGCGCGATGGTGAAGAAGGCGGGGGTGAAGAGGCCCACGCCCACACCCACGGCCCCCAGCGCGAACAGCAGTGGCGTGGGGTAGGAGCCCGGGTCCGCGTCCGCCGCCCGGTACACCGCGATGGCCGACAGCGCACCCGCGGACAGCACCGCGAGACCGAACGACATCACCCGCTGCCCGTACCGCTTGACCAGGTGCGCTCCGGCGATCCAGGACGCCACGGCCAGCCCCGCCGACCACGGCGCCAGCGTCAGCCCTGCCTTCAGCACACCGACTCCCGCGCCCAGTTGGAGCTGAAGCACCACAACCGTCATCAGACCGTTGGTGACCGCGAAGAAGGACGTCGACGTCACAAGGGCAGCCGGGAAGCCGCGGTGCGCGAACAGGCTCGGCTCCACCAGCGGGCTGCGCCCGGCCCGGGCCACCCTTCGTTGGTGCACCGCGAACACCGCCATCAGACACAGCCCGGCCGCCACGGCTCCCCAACTCCACCACGACAACGCGGCGAGGTCGGCGCCGATCAGCGGGTGGACGACGAGCCCGATCCCCGCCATGGCCAGCAAGGTGCCGGTCAGGTCGAGGGTGGGCCGCTGCGGCGCGCGGCTCTCCAACAGCCTGGGCGTGAGCGCGAGCACGACCAGTGAGAGCGGGACGTTCACCAGGAACGCCGCGCGCCACGAGGAGCCGAAAAGGTCGGCGTGGGTGAGCACACCGCCGAGTACCGGTCCGCAGACCGCCGCCAGTCCCATCACGGGGCCGATGCTGCCGAGAGCCTTGGCCATTTCGGGCCCCGTGAACATGGCCTTGATCAGCCCTATGGTCTGGGGAATGATCACGGCCGCCGCTCCGCCCTGCAGCACCCGGAAGGCGATCAGCAGCCCCACCGACGGCGCCATGGCGCACGCGACGGACGCCAGCATGAAACCCGTGACACCGATCACGAACAGCCGTTTGCGGCCGGCGATGTCGCCCAGCCGCCCACCGGTGATCAGCAGCACCGCGAAGGGCAGGGTGTAGGCGGTCGTGAACCACTGGATGTCGGAGACCGACCCGCCCAGATCGGCATGGATGGCCGGCGCGGCGACCTGCACGATGGTCGCGTCCAGCAGGTTCATCGCCTCACCGAGCAGCAGGGCGGCAAGCGCCGGCCACCGCCATCGGTACGCCGTGGGAGTCGGCGTCAGCACGCGTTCAGCAGTCATCGGGGTTCCTCTCCACCGTCGTAGAACCTCGGCCGGCACCCCATCGACCAGGGCATCCGACCGGCCACGGCTCAGCGTGGAGTCGGCGGAGAGGAGCCTCCAGCCAGCGGCCCCAGGGGGAAGATTTCGTCCGTCAAAGGCGTCCGCGGTGTTGATTTCCCACACCCCCGGGGCCCTCTCGCCCGCGCCCCCTCGGCCGTAAGCCCGCACCGCTTGGTCACGTGACTGCTGTGGCCCAAGTGGTTTGCACCGCCCCTGAGTTGACGAAGTTAGTTGTCAAGGTTTCGTGGAGATCGACGACGTTACGGGAGGGGCCGCCGTGCCCGAGGACAGCGCCCGGCCGATCGGTCGCATCGACACAAGCACCGCGCACGCCGCGCGGATCTACGACTACATCCTGGGCGGAAAGGACTACTACCCCGCGGACCAGGAGGCGGGCGACGCCATGTGCCGGGAGTGGCCCGCCCTGCCGATCCACATGCGGGCCAACCGCGACTGGATGAACCGTGCCGTGCGGTGGCTGGCCCAGGAGGCGGGGGTACGGCAGTTCCTCGACATCGGCACCGGCATTCCGACCTCACCCAACATCCACGAGATCGCCCAGTCGGCGGCCCCCGCCTCGCGGGTCGTGTACGTCGACAACGACCCGCTCGTCCTCGCCCTCTCCCAGGGGCTGCTGAACAGTACCCCGGAGGGCAGGACTGCGTACGTCGAGGCGGACATGCGCGATCCGCAGGCCATCCTCGGCAGTGCCGCCTTCCGTGACACCCTGGACCTGGGTGAGCCGGTCGCCCTGACCGTCGTCGCGATCGTCCACTTCCTCCTCGACGAGCACGACGCCGTCGGCATCGTCCGCCGCCTCCTCGAACCCCTCCCCTCGGGCAGCCATCTCGCGATGTCCATCGGTACGGCCGAGTTCGCACCGGAGGAGGTCGGCCGGGTCGCCCGTGAGTACGCGGCCCGCGACATGCCGATGCGGCTGCGCACCTTCGCGGAGGCCGAGGAGTTCTTCGAGGGCCTCGAACTCGTCGCGCCGGGCATCGTCCAGGTCCACAAGTGGCATCCGGAGGGGACGGACGGCGAAGTGATCCGCGACGAGGACATCGCCATGTACGGGGCGGTGGCCCGCAAGCCGTGACGAGGTCCGCCGCGGCCCGCAGGCCGTGGATCCCCCCTGCCAGCCGGTATGCATCATCACGATGCGGCAGCAACAACTCACTCAATGTTGCTGATCACTTGACTACCGGCGGTCACACGCGATTGGCTCCGGCCAGCGAGAGTCATCCGGACGGTGTACGACGTGTCGGACGCCGTTCGGGGACTCCTCTCGCCGTTCCGCTTGCTCGGCCGCACAGCGAGGTGCCGCACCCTCATGAACACTCCTCCCCCACCGCTCGCTCACCACAGATCCGCGCGCGTCGCCGCCCTGGTCGCGGCCGTGTGCCTGCTCGCGGCCGGCTGCTCCGCGGCCGACGCCACGTCCGACTCCGCCAAGGGCGGCGTCGGCAGGGCGGGCACCGCCCGACTCAAGGTCGCCCTGGTCACGCACGCCCCGCCGGGCGACACCTTCTGGGACCTGGTGAAGAAGGGCGCCGAGGACGCCGCGGCGAAGGACGACATCGACCTGACCTACGCCAATGACTCCGACGCGGCGGGGCAGGCCGAGCTGGTCCGGGACGCGGTCCGCCAGAAGGTCGACGGCATCGCGGTGACGCTCGCCAAGCCGCAGGCGATGAAGGGCCCGATAGCGGCGGCCAAGGCCGCGGACACACCCGTGGTCGGCCTCAACTCCGGCATCGACTCCTGGCAGTCCGAGGGGGTGCTGGAGTTCTTCGGCCAGGACGAGAGCCTCGCCGGGCGGGCCGTCGGCGACAAGCTGGACGCCCTCAGGGCCAAGCACGCCCTGTGCGTGATCCACGAGCGCGGCAACGTCGCCCTGGAGGCCCGCTGCGCCGGCGTGAAGAAGACCTTCGACGGCAGGACCGAGATGCTCTACGTCGAGGGCACCGACGCGAACGCGACCGCCGCCGCGATCACCGCGAAGCTGCGGCAGGACCCGACGATCGACGAAGTGATCACCCTGGGTGCCCAGTTCGCGCTCACCGCGGTGAAGTCGGTGCAGCAGTCGGGCAGCAGGGCCCATGTCGCGACCTTCGATCTCAACCAGGACCTGGTGAAGGCCGTCGAGAGCGGTGCCGTGCAGTTCGCGGTGGATCAACAGCCGTATCTGCAGGGCTATCTCGCGGTGGACGCGCTGTGGCTGTACAGGACCAACGGCAACACCAGCGGTGGTGGAGTGTCCCCCGTGCTCACCGGCCCCGCCTTCGTGACCAAGGCGAACGTGGCCTCCGTCGCCAGGTACGCGGCGCGCGGCACACGCTGAGCCGCACGCCGAGCGACACTTCGTACCTCAATGTCGCGAAAGTTTCGGAGACCTGTGGCACGTGCGGTCACTTGTACGGATAGCATCCTGTGCACCCCTTCTCTCCCCGCTCACGGCCACCCCCGTGTTTCCCCCTCCGCCCCCTCCGCTCCGCTGACCGCCTAGGACGACGATGTCTCCACGGACAGGTGCCCGGCGCCGTCTCGGCTCCATACGTCTCTCCCTGATCCTGCTGGCCCTGGTGCCCAGCGTCACCCTCGCCGCGATGTGGGCCCTGACGACGACGCAGATCTTCGACGAGGGGCTGCGGCTGCGGGGGCAGACGGAACTGAGCCGGTCGACGGGGGCCATGGGCACCGACGCGACGCTCGCGCTGCAGCAGGAGCGCAGCCTGTCGGCGGCCTGGCTGGCCGACCCGCACGGCTCCCGGGCCGCGCTGGACACCCAGCGCAAGGCGACCGACAAGGCGGTCGCGAAGCTGGTCGGCCAGTCCGACGCGATCAAGAGGGCGCCCGCGCGCATCTCGGACCGGCTGTACTCGGTCCTCGGCTCGGTGGGCAGCCTGGAGTACTACCGGGGCCAGATCGACGACCCCACCGACATCACCGCCGCCCAGGCGCTGGACCAGTACAGCTCGATCATCGACGACCAGATCCACGCCTTCCAGGAGCTCTCCCAGGTCGACGACGGCGACCTCACCTCGCAGGCCGGCCCGCTCGTCGCGCTGGAGCACGCGGCGGAGCTGACCTCCCAGGAGGACACCCAGCTCACGCTGGCCTGGCCGAGCGGGCACCTCGGCGAGAAGACGTGGAGTACGTTCGCGCAGCTCGTGAGCACCCGGCGGTGGCTCGTCGAGGACCAGATCGTCCCCTCGCTGAAGGGCAGCGCCAAGACGCAGACCGAGCGGATCCTGCAGAGCCCCGAGTGGCAGACCGTGCAGGACATCGAGGACCAGGTGCTCGCCGCGCGGTCGTCCGCCGCCGGCGGGAAGGTCCCGCTGCCCGACGCGCAGCGGCAGAAGCAGTGGGCGGCCGCGTTCAGCAAGGTCGGGGACGAGTACGCGAAGCTGATCGAGGACCAGACCTCCGGGCTGCTCGACCGCAGCGCCGAGAAGTCCGACAGCCTGCTGCTCACCGCCGCCTCGCTGAGCGCGGGCGGCCTGATCGCACTGCTGCTGTGCGTGGGCATGTCCTGGCGGATCACCCGCTCCCTGTCGCGGCGGCTGCGCGGCCTCAGGGAAGCCACCCTGAGCCTGGCCGAGGAACGGCTGCCGGACGTCGTGGCCCGCCTCGACCGAGGCGAGAAGGTCGACGCGGACCTGGCGACCCCGCCGCTGGACTACGGCGGGGACGAACTCGGCCAGGTGGCCCGGGCGTTCAACAAGGCACAGCGCACGGCGGTGCACACCGCGGTCGAACTCGCCGACACCCGGCGCGGCTTCCAGAAGGTCATCCTCGGCATCGCCCGGCAGAGCCAGAACCTGGTCAACCTGCAGCTCACCAAGCTGGACGCGCTGGAACGCAGCCACTCCGACCCGGACGTCCTCAAGGGCCTGTACGAACTGGACTCCACGGCCAGCCAGCTGCGCCGCTACGAGGAGAACCTGGTCATCATCAGCGGCGAGCAGCCGCGGCGCAGCTGGCGGGAGCCGGTCGCCCTGATCGACATCCTGCGCAGTGCCGTCGGCGAGGTCGCCGAGTACCAGCGGGTCGAGGTGCACACCGACGAGGACGTGTACATCGCGCCGCCCGCGGTGGCCGACGTGATCCATCTGCTGGCCGAGCTGATCGACAACGCGACCGCGTACTCGCCCTCTCCGGCGCCGGTCGACGTGCGGGCCGCGATGGTGGCCAAGGGTCTGGCCGTGGAGGTGGAGGACCGCGGTCTCGGCCTGTCGGAGGAGGACTACGCCTCCTTCAACGCGCAGTTGGCGGTTCAGCCGCAGTTCGACGTGGTGGCGCTGGCCGACGACCTCCGGCTCGGCATGTTCGTGATCGCCCGCCTCGCCACCCGGCACGGCATCGCGGTCACCCTGCGCCCGTCGCCGTACGGCGGAACGACGGCGATCGTGCTGCTCCCGCACGAGATCGTCGTACGGGAGCCGATCCCGGCCCCCGCAGAGGACATCCCCGCCGCGGAGGAGCCGGCCCCTGCGGAGGAGCCAGCTCAGCCCGTACGGGAGCCCCGCCCCGCCGCCCCGGCACGCACCGCCACCGCCGCCGCTGCGCCCTCCGCCCGGCGATGGGGGTCCCCCCGCTCGAGCGGAGCCGAGAGTGGGGGAGGCCTCGCCCCGCTGCCGCGCCGGGTCCCCCAGACCAGCCTGGCCGCCGAGCTGCGCGAGGAGGCGCCCGGTGACGAACAGGACGGCCACGCCGAGGAGTTCACCGCCGAGCGGGCCGCCGCCTCGCTGGCCGGTTTCCAGCGCGGCACGCTCCAGGCACGTGACGACGACACAGAGACGCAGTACGACCAGGGTCAGGAGGACGCACCCGTCACTCGGGAACCGGGTGCGCACCTGGCCGAAGAAGGCAGCACCGTCCCCTCGACTCCGCCCGCCGACCGCTGACGAAGGAACACCGCCATGACACGCCCCATCCCAGCCACCCATACCCAGCTCGACCAGCTGCTGACCGGACTCGTGGAGCGGGTCGCCGAGGTGAACCACGCCGTGGTGCTCTCCGAGGACGGGCTGGTCGTCAGCAAGTCCACCGGGTTCCTGCGCGACGACGCCGAGCGGCTGGCGGCGACCGCGTCCGGTCTGATGAGCCTGAGCAAGGGCGTCAGCATGGACTTCCGTGGCGGCCCGGTGCGGCAGGCGCTGATCGAGATGGCGCACAGCTATCTGATACTGACCTCGGCCGGACCGGGCGCCCATCTCGTCGTCCTCACCAGCCAGGGCGCGGACGTCGGCGTGGTGGCGTACCAGATGAACATGCTGGTGAAGAAGATCGGCGAGCACCTCAGCGCGGCACCGCGGGCGGGTCTCGGCCCGACCGCCGAGTCCGGCGCGTGAGGTGAGCGGAGGCGACACGGACGGCCGCCTGGTACGGCTGTTCGCGCTCACCGGAGGACGGACCCGGCCCAGCCGTGCCGACTTCACGCTCATCACGACGGTGACCGCGGTGGACCCGCCGCCGACCTGGGCCACCCGACCGCAGCCCGAGCACCAGCGCATCCTGCGCCGCTGCGCCGAGCCGGTAGCCGTCGCGGAACTCGCCGCACTGCTCGATCTGCCGGTGAGCGTGGTCGTGATCATGCTCTGCGATCTGCTGGAGAGTGGCCGAATCACCGCCCGTCCCCCGCACCCCGTCTCCTGCAAACCGGAAGACCTGGACCTGCTGCAGAAAGTGAGGGACGGCCTTGGCCGGCTCTGACGTCATCACCCGGGCGGCGCCCGACACGGTGAAGATCCTGATCGCCGGGGGCTTCGGCGTCGGCAAGACCACCATGGTCGGCTCGGTGAGCGAGATCGCCCCGCTGCGCACCGAGGAACCACTGACGGCCGCCGGCCTCGGCGTGGACGACCTGGACGGCATCGAGGAGAAGAAGGCCACCACCGTGGCCCTGGACTTCGGCCGCATCAGCATCGGCAGCGACCTCGTCCTCTATCTCTTCGGCACGCCCGGCCAGCAGCGCTTCTGGTTCATGTGGAACGACCTCGCCCTGGGCGCCCTGGGCGCGGTCGTCCTGATCGACGTCCGCCGCCCGGAGACCAGCTTCGCCGCGATCGACTTCTTCGAACGCCGGAACATCCCCTTCGTGGTCGGCGTCAACGGCTTCTACGGCGACCACCCCTACCCGCCCGACGAGATCCGCGAGGCACTCGCCCTCCCGGACCACGTCCAGGTGCTGCTGTGCGACGCACGCGAGCGGGAGTCGTCCCGGGACGTACTGATCGCCCTGATCGACCAGTTGATCGCGACGGCGGTCCACACAGGTGGTCCACGGCCGGCGGAAAAGTGAACGGCGAAAATCAGCCAAGCACGACCGTTTCATTGACGCACACGCGCCACCTCCTTAACTTCTGATCGATTTACCGAACTTAGTTCGAGATATCGACCAACAGGGCCGCTATGTCGGGCACCCCGCACGCCCCCATGGAGCACTCATGAACGCGACGCCGCACCCCGAGCACCCCCATCCCTCCCGCCGTTCCTTCCTCGGCATGGCGGCGACCGTCCCGCTCGCCGCCACCGGTGCGCTGGCCCTCGGCGCGGGAACCGCGCGGGCCGCCACCAACTCGGCCTATGTCATGTGCTACTTCACCGAGTCGCCGGACATGCTGGCCGCCAACTACGGCCTGCACCTGGCCGTCAGCCCCGACGGCCTGCAGTGGACCCCGCTGAACCAGAACAACCCCGTCGCCACCCCCACCGCGGGTTCCCTCGGCCTGCGCGACCCGTTCATCCTGCGCAAGCAGGACGGTACGTTCGTCGTCCTCGCCACCGACCTCAAGGGCACCGACTGGACGTACGTCAGCCAGTACATCCACGTCTGGGACTCCACCGACCTGCGCACCTTCACCGGCTACCGGCGGATGAAGCTGCACGACATGAACACCCACAGCTGGGCGCCCGAGGCCTTCTGGGACGCGAGCCGCGGCACGTACGGCGTGATCTACTCGGCCGTGAACTCCAGCGGCCACAACGTGATCATGGTGAACTACACCAGCGACTTCGTGACCGCGGGCAGCCCGCAGGTCTTCTTCGACCCCGGCTACGACATCATCGACGGCGACCTCGCGATCGGCGTGAACGGCGTCAACTACCTCTACTTCAAGAAGAACTCGACCCTGGTCGGCGCGCGCTCCACCTCACTGAACCCCGGCAGTTTCACCCCGTTCAGCACCGCCGTCTCGCACGGCGGCACCGAGGCCCCGACCCTGGTCAAGTCCCTCACGTCGAGCAGCACCTGGTACCTGTGGGGCGACACGTGGTCGCCGAACGGCGTCTTCTACGCCTGGCAGACCAGCGATCTGGCCGCCGGCACCTGGACGGCCCTCGACCAGAAGACCTACACCCAGCCGCTCAACTCCAAGCACTGCGGCATCCAGCCGATCACCTCGACCGAGTACAACAACCTGCTCGCCAAGTGGGGCACGCCCGCCTGGAACCGGCTGAAGTCCTACAACTTCCCGGCCCGTTACGTCCGCCACGCCGACTACGTCGGCCGGATCGACCCGTACGCCTTCGACCCGTACACCGACTCCCAGTGGAAGCTGGTGCCGGGCCTCGCCGACAGCTCGGGGGTGTCCTTCCAGTCGGTCAACTACCCCACCCGCTACCTGCGGCACTACAACTACGCGCTCCAACTCGACGTGAACGACGGCACGTCTACGTTCGCCGCGGACGCCACGTTCTACAGGACCGCCGGCCTCGCCGACTCCTCCTGGTCGTCCTTCCGCTCGTACAACAACCCGACCCGGTACATCCGCCACTACGACTACGTCCTGCGCATCGACCCGGTCTCGACCACCACCGAGAAGCAGGACGCGACCTTCTACGTCGGCTACTGAGCCGGTCCACGCATACGACGCGGGCGCCCCCGGAGAGGGGACGCCCGCGTCGCAGTCGTTCGGGGGTCAGCCCAGGCCGACCGACTTCAGCCAGGCCTTGGCGACGTCCAGCGGGTCCTTGTTGTCGAGCTGCACCTGGGAGTCCAGGTCCAGCAGGGCCTTGGTGTCGAGCTTGGCCGAGACCGCGTTGAGCGCGGCGGTGCCCGCCGAGGACAGGCCGCTCTTGTAGACGAGCGGCTGCACGTTCTCGAAGCCGAAGAGGTTCTTCGGGTCCTGCAGGACGACGTGCTTCTCCTTGACGATGGTCGGGTCGGTGGTGAAGAGGTCCGCGGCCTGCACCGTGTTCTTCTTCAGCGCCGCCTGGGTCAGCGGGCCGCCCGCGTCCAGCGCCTTGAAGGACTCGAACTCCAGGCCGTACACCGACTTCAGGCCCACCAGGCCCTGCTGCCGGGTCTGGAACTCCGGCGAGGCTCCTATGGTCAGGTTCTTCGCGATGTCCTTGAGGTCCGCGATGCTGGACTGGGACGTCAGCTTGTACTTGTCGGCGGTGGCCTTGTTGACCGTGACCGAGTCCTTGTCCTGCGCGGCGGCGGGGTCGAGGAGCGTCAGCTTGGAGTCCAGCTTGGCCTCGATCGCGGCGGTGGTCGCCTCGACGGTCTTCGGTGCGGCCTTCGGGTCGAGGTAGGCCAGCAGCGCGCCGTTGTACTCCGGCAGCACGGTGATGGAGCCGTTCTTCAGCAGCCCGTACGTCGTCTCGCGGCTGCCGATGTTCGGCTTGTAGGTGACCTTGACACCCTTGGCCTTCAGGGCCTCGCCGTAGATGTCGGCGAGCAGGATGCTCTCGGCGAAGTTGTTCGAGCCGACGACGACGGTCTTGCCGTCGGACCCCCCGCCCTGGAGCGGATCGGAGGACTTGTTGCCGTCGGAGGAGCCACATCCCGCCAGCAGGGCCGTGGTCGCGGCAAGCGCGACGGCCGCCGCGGGGTAGCTCCTGATGGACCTGCTGCGTGGGGCGTTGGAAGTCACGATTCCCGTTCCGGACCTTGGGGATTGATGAGAAGCAAGCTCTGGAACTGATCCAATCCAGCCTGTTTTACTCAGTCAAGAGCAGCCGGGTCACCAATTGGCGTCAATGCGTGATCGGTTGTGAATGCTGCGTAAACAGACCGGGCCGGACCGGAGGCTCTTTGTAACGGATTCTTGACTGAGGGCAACGTGCTTGATCGTTCAATGAGACGGTACTCTCCACGCAGTTGGCGATCAGAATCGGTCAAAAGGAGGCCCGGTGGCCGGCATACGGGGCTTCGCCGACCGGTGGTCGTTCCGACGCAAGCTCAACCTCCTGGTCGGTGTACCGCTGGCGGTCGTGGCCGCCCTGCTCTCCTATCTCATCGCCGGCCAGGTGGGCCAGGCGCGGGACGCGGCGTCCGCGGCGGACCTCGTGCGCAGCAGCGAGCAGGTGGTCTCGCTGGTCAACGACCTGGAGAGCGAGCACCAGCTGGCGATCCTGCTCTCCGTGCGCTACGAGGCCGGAGGCCGCGGCGTCCAGTCCACGCTCACCGCCTACCGCAAGGCGCAGGACGAGGTCGACACGCAGATCGCGAAGGTGCGCGCGTCCTTCGGCGACGGACTGCCGGGCAGCGAGGCGCAGGCGCTGAAGGAGGTCGAGGGCCTCACCAGCCTGCGCGGGACGGTCGAGCAGAGCTATCTGCCCGCGAGCAACATCGACCCCGCGTACGACAACGCCGCAAGGACCGTGATCGACGGTCTGGGCCTCGACCGCAACGCGGAGCTGGCGGCCACCTTCACCGGCAACCTGCTGGACTCGCTGCTGCGTGCCGACGCCGCGCACGGCTCCTTCGAGACCGGCGTGTTCTCCGCGACGAGCGGTGACACGAACGCGCAGATCGAGTTCACGACCGCGGTCGGCGCGTACCAGCTCTACACCAACCAGGCCGAACGCTTCTCCCGGTTCGCCACCGAGCAGCAGGCCGACGAGCTCTCCGGCATCGAGCACACCAGTGCCCAGCGGGACATCGCCGAGGCGTACGCCGAGCTGCAGGTCGCCCCCAGCACCCTGCAGGCCACCACGCCGGCGGAGATCAAGGCCGCGTTCGAGAAAGCCCTGAGCGACTACCCCGACTACCCGGAGCAGGCCGCGACCCGGCTGAAGATCACCTCGTCGCTCATCGGCCAGATCGCCGACGGCGCCGACCAGGCCTCCACCAAGGCCTGGTGGCGCGCGGGTCTGCTGCTGGCCGGGGCCCTGCTCGGCTTCGTCCTGTGGCTCGCCTTCTCGGTGCTGGTGCGCCGCTCGGTGGTCGGGCCGGTGCAGGCCCTCACCGGCGCCGCGCGGGAGGTCGCCGAGGTGGCGGGCCGGGAACTGGCCCGGGTGGCCGACGATGACGCCGAGGACGACAGCCCGCCGAAGCTGCGCGAGATGCCGGTCACCGCGGACGACGAGATCGGCGAGCTGGCCGAGGTGTTCAACCGCGTGCAGACCACCGCGATCGCGCTGCTGGAACGGCAGGTGCTCAGCCGGCGCAACGTCGCCGAGATGTTCGGCAACGTCGGCCGCCGCGTCAGCAACCTGACGACCCGCCAGTTGGCGTTGATCGACGCGGTGGAACGAGGCGAGACGGACCCCGCCCTCCTGGAACGCCTCTACTCCATCGACCACATCGCGGTCCGTCTGCGCCGCAACGCGGACAGCCTGATGCTGCTGGCCGGCATCCGCGAGACGGTCCTCGACTCCGGGCCCACCGCCCTCACCAACGTCGTACGCGCCGCGCTCGGACAGATCGAGGGCTTCCAGCGGGTACAGCTGCATGCGCGCACCGAGGTCATGGTGGAGCCCGACATCATCGGCGACCTGACGCTGATGGTGGCGGAACTCCTCGAGAACGCCGTGTCGTTCTCGCCCGCGGACAGCCCGGTCGAGGTGTACGTACGGAACACCTCCGGCGAGGAAGCAGCCCTCACGGGCGGTGCCTCCATCGTCATCTCCGACCACGGCCTCGGCATGAGCGCCGAGCGGCTCGCCGAGGAGAACGCCCGCCTGATCCGCCGCGAGCGGCTGGACGTGGTGCCGACGAAGGTGCTCGGCCTGTTCGTGGTCGGCACCCTGGCGCGCCGCTGGGACGTCACCGTCCTGCTGTCCCGCACACCGGGCGGCGGCATGACGGCGGAGGTGACGGTCCCCTCGTCACTGCTGCTGACGATGAGCCCGGTCGGTACCACGGTGGACCGCGGCGAAGTACCGGCGGGCCGGCCGGCCGCCGAACTGCCGGTGTCCGGCACCGCCTCCGGCCCGCGCCGACCCGCCGCGGCAGCCGAAGCCGCGGGAGCGTCGAACGAGGCCACGCGCCCCGGGCACCCGGGGCCGCTCCCGCGCCGCGTGCCCCGCCGCGAGCCGGACCCTGCCGAAACTCCGAGCACGACCGCACCGGCTCCCAGCGCATCCGCGCCGGAAACGGCGGCGGACACGACAACTACCGCCCCCGCAGCGGACGTAGCACCGACACCACACCCCATGGGGGCGGCGCTGGACACGGCACCAGCCGCACCCACCACAGGAACGACACCAGCCGCCGCACGCACCGCACCGCCCACGAGCCCCGCCGTGCACGCGACACCGAGCGCACCCGTCCCGGACCCCGCAGCGGACGTAGCACCGACCCCAACCCCCATGGGGGCGGCGCCGGACGCGGCGGCGAGCACCCGCGTGCCGGACAAGGCCGCGGACGCGGCACCGAGCGCGCCCGTCCCGGGCCCGTCGGCAGGTTCCGGGGGTGCTCTTCGCTCGCCGTCCGGCTCCGGACAGGTTCCCCAAGCCCGTGTCGATGCGTCCGGCGGTGTGAGTCACTCGCGGTCCGAGGACGTAACCCCCGGACGCGCTTCGGGGGTTGGCCCGGAGGTATCGTCTTCCCAGGTCACCTCGGGCGCGCCAACGCTGTCCGCCCCGGGCGGGACCGGCCGGGCGCCCGTGGGCGACGGCTCCTCGCGGCCTCTGCGGCGCCGTGTCCGCGGTGCCACTCTCCGTACGACCGTCGACGCCACTGCCCAGCAGGCGGCGCGGCAGGCCCCGCGGCTCGCCGATGCGGACGCCGTGCGGGACGCGCTCGACGAGTTCGAGGCGGCCGTGCAGCGCGCGCACCGCGACAGCGCCGCCGCAGGCCGGCCCGCGACCACCGCCCCGCACGACCAGAACCACCTCCCGGAAGGAGCCGAGCAGTGAGCACGCCGACTGGCGCCACCCCCGCCGAACTGCAGGCCGCCGCAGCCGACTTCACCTGGCTGCTCAACCGTTTCGCGACGGAGACCGCGGGCGTCGTCGACGCCATCGCGGTGTCGTCCGACGGGCTGCTCATCGCCGTGTCCGAGCTGCGCGAACCCGCAGACTCCGAGCGGCTGGCCGCGATCGTCTCCGGCATCACCAGCCTGGCCGCCGGCGCGTCCGGCAACTACGGCCTGGGCGGCCTCAACAAGGTCATCATCGACCTGGAGGGCGGCCATGTCCTGGTCTCCGCGATCGGCAGCGGCGCCGTGCTCGGCGTCGTCACCGACAAGGAGGCCAAGCTGGGCAACATCGCCTACGAGATGACGCTGTTCGCCAACCGGGCCGGCAGCGCGCTCAGCCCTCAGCTCGTGCTCCAGCTCAAGAACAGCGTCGGCACCGCGTCGGCACGGTAGCGCTCCGCCGGACGTGCCGCGAGGGGTGGTTGTTCAACTGCGGCACCGTTGCGGCTGGTCGCTCCCCCACTCTCGGCTTCGCTCGAGCGGGGGGGACCCCCATCGCGGCGGAGCCGCATATGCCACTGCCCCGCGCCCCTTTCAGGGGCGTGGCAGAACCGGTCGAGGAGGAAGAAGACCCATGGCGGACGGCTCCCCACCTCCGGGCCCGGACCCGGTCGGTCCGGCCCCCGCCGTACGGCCCTTCCTGGTCACCGCCGGCCGGGTGGCGCCGACGGCGTCCGGCCGGCCGATGCCGGTCGAGACCCAGGTGGTGGCCACCGCCGAGGGCCTCGCCCTCCTCGACGGGCTCTCCTTCGAGCAGCACGACATCGTCGCCGCCTGCCGCCTGCCGCAGTCCGTCGCGGAACTGGCGGCCCGGCTGCGGCTGCACCTCAACGTCGTGCGGGTCCTCGCCGAGGACCTGCGCGCCGCCGGGCATCTGACGGTGTACGTGCCCGACGTCGACGTCACCCACGACGCATCCGTCCTGCGCAGGGTGATCGATGGCCTCCGCGCCATCCCGAACTCCCGAGGGGTACTGCGTGACACCGACTGAACCGGCCACCCTCGCCCCGGCCGACCAGGGGGCCGCCGTACGACCGCCGCTGCCGGTCAAGATGGTGATCGCGGGCGGTTTCGGCGTGGGCAAGACCACCGCCGTGGGTGCGATCTCCGAGATCGAGCCGCTGACCACCGAGGCCGCCATCACGGAGGTCGCGGCGGGCGTGGACGACCTCAGCCACACCCCGCGCAAGACCACGACCACGGTGGCGATGGACTTCGGGTGCATCACCATCGACCCGACGCTGAAGCTGTATCTGTTCGGCACGCCCGGGCAGGAGCGGTTCGGGTTCATGTGGGACGACATCGTGGAGGGCGCGGTCGGCGGCCTGGTCATCGTGGACACCCGCCGCCTCGACGACTGCTACGCCGCCGTCGACTACTTCGAGCACCGCCAGATCCCGTTCGCGGTCGCCGTCAACGCCTTCGACGGCAAGGTCGAGCACACCCTGGACGAGGTTCGCTGGGCGCTCGACGTGGCCGAGCGTGTCCCGGTGATCGTGTTCGACGCCCGCGAGCGCGGCTCGGTGCGGGACGCACTGCTGGTCGTACTGGAGCTGGCGCTGGCACGCACGGAAGGCTGACCTCCGAAAGCCGGGTACACCCGCCCGTACCGTCCGTTACAGTCGCCAACCGGCGGCGCGTTTCGGGTCGTTGCCGCCCAGGGGGTGCCGTGGGGCGGTCAGGGCGGGTGGGGCTGGTGGTCAGTGCGCGATGGCTCGCGTACGACGACGAGCAGACGTATGTGCACGAGGCCGCGGAGGTCGTCGCGGACGCCCTGTACGACCCGGTGCTGGGGGCGTGCGAGCCCGCGGTCGCGGGGCTGCGGGTGCTGCGGAACCCGGCCAGGGAGGTCCTGGAGGAGCGGATCCGGGAGGCCTTCGCGGCGGCCTCCCGGGCCGGCGCCACGCTGGTGCTGTACCTGATCGGTCACGGCTCCTCGGACTTCGACGACGACCTGTACCACTTCATCCCGGCCGACCACCCGCTCCGCCTGCTGGAGCTGCCGGACCGGGGCTGTCCGCTGGGCGCGCGGCTGCGTGCCCAGCACAGCGAGTTCCGCTACCAGCGCCCCGAGGGCCACGATCCGGTGGCGCGGCTGGTGCGGGAGCACCGCAGGGTGGCCCTGCTGGGGCCGAGCGGTTCGGGGAAGAGCGCCACGCTGCACATGACGGCGATCGACCGCATCGATCCGGACCGGGCGGGCCCGAACCCGGACCGGTCACTGCCCGCCACGCAGTGGCGTTCCGGGGTCAGTTGCCGCGACGCACGCCCGGGGACACCGTGAACCGCGCCACCGCCCAGAAGAACCCGAGCGTGATCAGGGCCAGGACGGCCACCAGGGTCGCGCCGCCCACCACCTTCTCGTAGTTGCGCTGGTAGAGGCCGTCGACGATGTACCGGCCGAGGCCGCCGAGGGAGACGTACGCGGCAATCGTGGCCGTAGACACGATCTGGATCGCCGCCGACCGCAGCCCGCTGAGGATCAGTGGGAGTGCGACCGGGAGTTCGACCTGGAAGAGGACGCGCGGCTCGGCCATGCCCATGCCGCGGGCCGCGTCCACCGGGGACGGGTCGACGGAGCGCACCGCCTCGTACGTGGTGACGAGGATCGGCGGGACGGCGAGGACGACCAGCGGGATCATCACCGGCGTCAGGCCGAGCCCGAGCAGCACGAACATCAGCACCAGCAGGCCGAAGCTGGGCAGGGCCCGGCCCGCGGTGGCGATGAACGCCACGGTGTTGCCGCCGCGGCCGGTGTGGCCGGTGAGCAGTCCGACCGGCAGACCGATCGCGGCGGCGATGGCGAGCGCGGTCAGCGAGTACTGGAAGTGCTCGCGCAGCCGGGTGGGGATGCCGTCGTAGCCGTGCCAGTGGGCGCTGTCGCTGAAGAAGGCGTTGATGAAGTGGAGGACGTTCATCGGGCGGCGTCCTCCAGTGCAGCCTGCATCGGTTCGGGTTCGTCGACGGGACGGGGTTTGCGAGTGCCGCGCGGCATCCAGGGGGTCACGAGGACGCGGACGAGGACGAGCAGGGCGTCCGCGAGGATGGCGAGGACAGCCGTGCCGACGACGGACAGCCAGACCAGGCGCGGCTGGTGGTAGATCATGCCGTCGTTGAGCAGATTGCCCAGGCCGCCCTGGTTGCCGATCAGCATGCCGACGCTGACCAGGGAGATGCTGGACACGGTCGCGACCCGGAGTCCGGCGATGATCGCGGGCGCCGCGATCGGCAACTGGACCTGGAAATAGCGGCGTACGGGCCCGAGGCCCATCGCCGTGGCCGCGTCGAGGGTCTCCTGCGGCACGGACCGGACGCCGTCCACGATCGCCGGGACGAACACCACCAGGCTGTAGACGCCCAGCGGGATCATCACCGTCGTCTCGGTCTGGCCGGTGTAGTCGATGAGGACGACGAAGAAGGCGAGCGACGGGATCGCGTACAGGATCGTCGTCACCCACAGCACGGGCGGGTACAGCCAGCGCAGCCGCACGCACAGCTGGGCGATGGGCAGCGCCACGACCAGTCCGGCCACGACGGGGACCAGCGCCTCGCGCAGATGCAGCCCGACCAGACCCCAGTACGTGTTCTGCAGGTCGCTCGGTATGTCGAAGAAGCCGCCGCTCATCCCACGACCTCTGCGTCGTCCGCGTCATCTGCGCCGCTGCTGCCCTCGGCGTGGGCGGTGCGGATTGCCTCGCCGATGGTCTGCTGCGATACGACGCCGGCGACCCGGCCGTCGGCGCCCACCGCGACGGCCCACCCGGTGGGCGAGAGCACGGCGCAGTCGAGTGCGGCGCGCAGCGAGTCCTTGCCGTGCTCGAAGGGGCGCCCGTGGGCGAGCAGTCGGGCGGGGTCGATGGACCCCGCGGTCAGGGCGTCCGGCTCGCTCCAGCCGAGCGGCTTGCCGTCCACGTCGGTGACCAGCAGGTACGGCGCGCCCTTCGCGCTGCGCTCGGCGATCTGCTCGGCGGTGGCGTCGACGGCCACGATGGGGGTGGTCAGCAGGTCGAGTCCGGCGGAGGAGAAGAACGACAGCCGCCGGATGCCGCGGTCCGCGCCGAGGAAGTCCTCGACGAACGCGTCCGCGGGGTTGGACAGCAGCTCGGCGGGCGGCGCGAACTGGGCGAGGTGGCCGCCGGTACGCATCACGGCGACCATGGTGCCGATCTTGACGGCCTCGTCGATGTCGTGGGTGACGAAGACGATGGTCTTGCCCAACTCGTCCTGTATTCGGAGCAGTTCGTCCTGCAGCCCCTTGCGCACCACGGGGTCGACGGCCGAGAACGGCTCGTCCATGAGCAGCACCGGCGGGTCCGCGGCGAGCGCCCGCGCCACGCCGACGCGCTGCTGCTGGCCTCCGGACAGCTGGTACGGGTAGCGCTTGGCGAGCGCGCCGTCCAGTCCGACCCGCTCCATCAGCTCCCGGGCCCGCGCCCGCGCCTTGTCCTTGCTCCAGCCGAGCAGCCGGGGCACGGTGGCGATGTTGTCGACGATCGTCCGGTGCTGGAAGAGGCCGGCGTTCTGGATGACGTAACCCATGGACCGCCGGAGCGTGTTGACCGGCTGCTGGGTGATGTCCTTGCCGTCGAGGGTGATCGTGCCCTCGCTCGGCTCGATCATCCGGTTGATCATGCGCAGGGTCGTCGTCTTGCCGCAGCCCGACGGTCCGACGAAGACGGTGATGGAGCGGTCGGGTATCTCCAGCGAGAGGTTGTCGACCGCGACCGTACCGTCGGGGTAGCGCTTGGTGACTGAATCTATGCGTATCAAGACGCCGAACACCCTTCGGTCTGGGCAGTTGCAGGCAGAGTCTAGACCTCCTGTGTTTCACGTTTCCTTCGGGAGTTTGGCCAGATCCGGCCCCAGCCTCGGTATCCGCCCTCACCCGGCTGTGCCCGGCCTGTGAGTCCGCTGATTCTCACCCTTCGCTCAGAACGCGCTCAGTGATCCCACAGGCGCGGCCCCGATGGTCATGGCCATGAACGAGACAACCCTCGCCCCGCCCCCCGCGCCCGCCCAGGAGGGCAGGCACCGGGCCTCGACTCCGCCCGTCTCCCGGGTGAGAAGGCTGTTCGCCGGCGCCCCCGAGGACCCGCGCTGGGCCCGCCCCGCGCTGTGGGCGATCCTGGTCCTGGCCACGGCCCTGTACGCCTGGAACCTGTCCTCGATCACCGGCAACACCTTCTACAACGCGGCCGTCTACTCCGGCACCAAGAGCTGGAAGGCGTTCTTCTTCGGCGCGCTGGACTCCGGCAGCTTCATCACGGTCGACAAACCGCCGTTCGCGCTGTGGGTGATGGGCCTTTCGGCCCGCGTCTTCGGGTACGGCACCTGGCAGTTGATGCTGCCGATGGTGGCGGTCGGCACGGGCTCGGTGGCCCTGCTGTACCGGCTGGTCAAGCGGGACTTCGGCGTCGTGGCCGGCACGATCGCCGCGCTCACGCTCACCCTCACCCCCATCGCGGTCGCCATCAACCGTGACACCGACCCGGACCCGATCCTGGTCTTCCTGATGCTGCTCGGCGCCGCGGCCCTGCTGAAGGCCGTGCGCTCCGGCCGGCTGATGCCGCTGGTGTGGTCCGGCGTCGCGATCGGCTTCGCCTTCAACACGAAGATGATGCAGGCGTACGTCGTGCTGCCCGCGTTCTTCCTGGTCTATCTGTGGGCCGCGGACATCTCGCTGGGGCGCCGTATGCGCAACCTGGCCGTCGGCACGGTGGCGTTGATCGCCTCCAGTGCCTGGTGGATGGTGATCGTCGACCTGATTCCGGCTGCGGACCGGCCCTACATCGGCGGCTCGACGGACAACACCGTCTGGGACCTCGTCATCGGCTACAACGGCTTCGGCCGTATCTTCGGGGCGAGTTCGTCGGTCGGCTCGCAGGGCAACGGTGCGGGCTTCGGCGGCAGCGCGAGCATCTACCGGATGTTCAACGACATCATGGGCGGCCAGATCTCCTGGCTGATCCCCTTCGCCGCGATCGCCCTCGTCGGCGGGCTGGTGCTGCGCGGCCGGGCCCCGCGCACGGACGCCAGGCGGGCGGCGCTCATGCTCTGGGGCGGCTGGTTCGTGCTGCACTACCTGACCTTCTCCCTGGCCGAGGGCACCTTCCACCCGTACTACGTCACCGCCATGGCCCCCGGTATCGCGGCCGTGGCCGGCGCGGGCGGGGTCATGCTGTACCGCGCCTTCAAGGAGGGTTCGGCCGCGGTGGGGGTCCCCCCGCGCGAGCGGATTCGAGCGTGGGGGAGGGGCTGGGTGCTCCCGGCCGCCATCGCGGTCAGCTCGGTCTGGGCGATCATCCTGCTGCAGCGGGTCTCCGGCTCCGGGACGCTGTACACCGTCGCGGAGATCGTGGTCGGCGTCGCGGGTTCGGCGGCGGTGCTCGGTCTGCTTGCCGGGCGGTTCATGCAGCGGCAGAAGCTGGTCGGCTTCGCGGCGCTGGCCGCGATCGTGGCCCTGCTCGCCGGGCCCGCCGCGTACTCCGCCTCCGCAGCGACGACCGCGAGCAGCAACGGCACCAACCCGACGGCCGGGCCGAACACCGGGGGCGGCATGGGCGGCAGCAAGGGCGGTGCGCCGAGCAGGAGCGGCAGCAAGCCCAGTGGGAACGCCCCGAGTGGCTCCGGAAGCTCCGGTGGACAGTCCATGGGGCAGCCGCCCTCCGGTACGGGAAGCACCGCCACCAGGGGAAGCAGCGAGTCGCAGACCGGTCGTACCGCCTCAGGCACGGGCGGCGGCATGGGCGGTCAGGTCAGCTCCGCGATGATCACATATCTGAAGAAGCACCAGGACGGCGCCACGTGGCTGGTGGCGGTCGCCACGGACCAAACGGCGTCCTCGATCATCCTGGAGTCCGGTCAGCCGGTCATCTCGATGGGCGGCTGGTCCGGCAGTGACAACGCGATGACGCTCGCGGGGCTCAAGAGCCTGGTGAAGTCGGGCAGGCTGCACTACGTGATGGTCGGCAGCCAGGGCGGCCAGGGCACCAGCTCCGAGATCGCCACCTGGGTCAAGAAGCACGGCACGGCCGTGAGCGCCTACAGCGGCCTGTACCGCCTGGACGCCTCCGACGTCAGCTGACCTCCATCCCCCCTCCCCCAGCGGGCGGGCCGCCGGACTCCCCTACCGGCGGCCCGCCCTTTCCCATGCCCCGGGTTTCAGTGCGTCCGGCCCGCTGAAACCGCAGTGAAGCCGTCCTGAATCCGGCATCCCGCACGCTCTGCGGCATGAACCCGACGACACCACCGGCCATCGAAGCCACCGGCCTGAGCAAGGCGTACGGCGACAAGGTCGTCCTCGACGGCATCGACCTGCACGTCCCGCGCGGCACGGTCTTCGCGCTGCTCGGTCCGAACGGAGCCGGCAAGACCACCACCGTCCAGATCCTCTCCACCCTGATCCGCGCCGACGGCGGCGAGGCCCGGGTCGCCGGGCACGGTGTCGCCGCCGCACCGCAGTCGGTACGGGCCGCGATCGGCGTCACCGGCCAGTTCTCCGCCGTCGACAACCTGATCACCGGCGAGGAGAACATGGCGCTCATGGCGGACCTGCACCATCTCCCCCGCCTCGAGGGCAGGCGCGTCATCGCCGAACTCCTGGAGCGCTTCGACCTGGTGGAGGCCGCGAAGAAGCCCGCTGCCACCTACTCCGGCGGTATGCGGCGGCGCCTCGACATCGCGATGACACTCGTCGGTTCCCCCGAGGTGATCTTCCTCGACGAGCCGACCACGGGTCTCGACCCGCGCTCCCGGCACACGATGTGGCAGATCATCCGCGATCTCGTCGACGGCGGAGTCACCGTCTTCCTCACCACGCAGTACCTGGAGGAGGCCGACCAGCTCGCCGACCGCATCGCGGTGCTCAGCGGCGGCCGGATCGTCGCCGAGGGCACGCCGGACGAGCTCAAGCGTCTGGTCCCCGGCGGCCATGTCCGGCTCCGGTTCCTCGACCCCGCTCAACTCGCCCGCGCCGCCGAGGTGTTGGGCCTGGGACTGCTCCCCCACTCTCGGCTTCGCTCGAGCGGGGGGACCCCCATCGACGAGGCGCTGGCCCTCCAGGTCCCCGGCGACGGCAGCGTGCACACCCTGCGCGCCCTGCTCGACGCCCTCGACAGCGCCCGCGTCGACGTCGACTCCCTGACCGTGCACACCCCCGACCTCGACGACGTCTTCTTCGCGGTCACCGACCGCCCCGGCCACGAGAAGGTGCAGGCCCGATGACCACCGCCGCCCCGCCCGCCCCGCACGTCCGCGACTCGCTCACCATGCTGCGGCGCAATCTGCTGCACGCCCGCCGCTACCCCTCGATGACGCTCCAGGTCGCGCTCATCCCCGTCTTCCTGCTGCTGTTGTTCGTATACGTCTTCGGTTCGGCGCTCGGTGCCGGAATCGGCCAGGGCGGCGGCCGTACCGCGTACCTCGCCTACCTCGTCCCCGGCATCCTGCTGATGACCGCGGGCACCGGAAGCGTGCCGACGGCGGTCGCCGTGTGCACGGACATGACCGAGGGCATCGTCGCCCGCTTCCGCACGATGGCGATCTCCCGGGAGTCGATCCTCGTCGGCCACGTGGTCGGCAGTGTCATCCAGACAATGATCAACCTGGTCCTGGTGACCGTCGTCGCCCTCACCATCGGCTTCCGTCCCGACGCGAGCCCCTTGGAGTGGCTGGCGGCCATCGGGCTGATCGTTCTCTTCGTCCTTGGCCTGACCTGGCTGTCGGTCGCCCTCGGGCTGATCAGCAAGACGCCGGAGGGGGCCAGCAACGCCCCGCTGCCGATCTCGTTCCTGCTGCCCTTCGTCAGCAGCACCTTCGTACCGGTCGACTCGATGCCGTCCTGGATCCGCTGGTTCGCCGAGTACCAGCCGTTCACCACGGTCATCGAGACCTTGCGGGGACTGCTGACCGGAACAGGGATCGGGCACAACGGCTGGATGGCGGTGGCGTGGAGCGCGGGGATCGCGGTCCTCGGGTTTCTATGGTCGCTCCGCCTCTTCGACCGCGACCCCAGCTGACCCCTCTCCAACTACCGGAAAAGGCAACCGACATGACCAGCTCCGCCCTCCGTCTCACCCCCGAACTCGTCGAGAACCCCGTCGGCGCCTACGCCGCCCTGCGCATCCGCCCCGGCCTCGGCCACGTCGTCCTCCCCGGCCTGGACACCGCCGTACGGCTCGTCACCCGCCACGAGGACGTGAAGGCCGCGCTCACCGAACCGCGTCTGGTGCGGGACCGTTCGACGATCCCGGACTCCGAAATGCCGGATCCCCAGGCCGAGTTGCTGGCCCAGGGGGCCGACGGCCTCCCGCCCGAGTACGCGCAGTACCTCTCGGGCCACCTGGCGCTCTTCGACGGCGACGAGCACACCAGACGCCGCAACCCGCTCACCCGCGCCTTCACCGCCCGCCGGGTCGCCGCACTGCGCCCCTTCGTGGAGAAGACCGCACAGGAGCTGATCGAGTCCCTCACCGGGCGCGAACAGGCCGATCTGCTGGGCGAGTTCGCCTACCCGCTGAGCACCGCCGTCATCTGCGCGCTCGTCGGCGTGGACGCGGCCGACCAGGACAGGGTCTGCGGATGGATCCGGGACTTCGCATACGGCGACGGCAGCCGCGTCCTCGAAGGGCTCGGCGGTGTCGTGCAGTACACCAAGGACCTGGTGGCCCGGCGGCGTGCGGAGCCCGCGGACGACCTGGTGTCGGCGCTGCTGGCGGACGGCGGGATGACCGACGACGAGATCGTCACCGTCTTCTTCCTGCTGATCAACACCGGGATCACTCCTCCCGCCCTGTTCCTCGCCCACGCCGTCCTGGCCCTCATCGACCACCCGGACCAGCTGGAGCGGCTGCGCGCCGAACCCGAGCTGTTGGGCCGCGCGGTCCCCGAACTCCTCCGGTACGTCACCCTGGTGCGCATGGGCGCCACCCTGTACGCCACCGAGGACTTCGTGTTCGCCGGCACCCGGCTGAGGAAGGGCGAGGCGGTGACGGTCGCGCTGTTCGCCGCGGACCACGACCCGGCCGCGTACGACGCCCCCGAACGTCTCGACGTGGCCAGGGAGTTCGGCCGCGGGGACGGGCACCTGGCGTTCGGGCACGGCCCGCACTACTGCATCGGCGCGGCGCTCGGCCGGCTGGTGACCGGTGTCGTGTTCGAGGAGCTGCTGGTACGGCGGTCAGCGGCACCGGAGCTGGCCGTGGACCGCGCGGACGTGCGGTTCGGGCACTGGCCCGGCGACGGGTTCCATCTGCTGAGCCTGCCGGTCAGGCTGTGAGCCCGGCCCGCACCAGGCCGAGGGCGACCTCGCGCATCCCGTCCCCGTCCAGGGCGGCGTACGTGGACTCCGCGTCCTCGTACGCCGCCTTGTCGGCGTTCCGGGCGGCCTCGCGGGCGCGCGCCGAGGACATCGTGGGCTGGAAGTTGCGCAGGGCGCGGAAGCGTTCGGCGAGGGCGGTCAGCCGCGCCCCGCGCCCGCTGTCGCCGTCCTCGAGGGCGACCGTGGCCAGGGCGAGCAGCATGGCGCCGCACACCGGGTACTCGGCGGTGACCTGCTGCGGGGCCGGCCTGGGACGGGTCAGCAGGGTGGTGAGGCGGCCGGGCAGCGCCGCGGCCAGGGGAGCCACCAGGTCGGTGCGACCGTGCCGGGCGTGCGCGACGAGGGCGACCGACTGGAGCTCCAGCACCCAGCCCTCCATGAGGAGTTCGTCGCCGAAGACCGGGGCCGCGCGGCCGTTCTCCAGCCGTTCCAGGGCCCGGCGCCACAGGCCGAGCCCGGTCTCGACGTCGCCGCGGGCGAGGGCCATCTCGGCGCGGGCGCCCAGGTCGGGGGTGAAGGCATCGGAGCCGGCGCCCTCCGGCTGGTGCCGCAGCGCCTCCTCCAGCCAGTGCTCGGCGGCTTCGAGGTCGCCGGTCTGCAGATGGGCGAGCATCAGGCCCCACCGCATGCCGATCGCGTCGTTCCACCCGCCGAGGCCCTCCAGTGCGTTCAGCGCCGCCCGCAGGTGGACCAGGGCCTCGGCACCGCGCTCGGTCTGCAGGCAGAGTTCGGCGAGCCGGGAGGCGGGCCAGATCCGCAGCAACGGGATGTCCCGGTCGCCGAGCAGTTCGACCATGCGGCGGGCGGCGGCGAGGGCGAGGTCCGGCCGGTGCTCGCCCTCCCACACGTAACTGGCGACGCAGCCGGCGACGCCCGCGAGCAGCGGCTGCTCGGCGGCGCACAGTTCGGCCAGCGCGTCCCGGTCCGTCAGCACCTGCGGGAACGCCCGCAGCACCGCCGCGACGGCCCGCACCAGGGTGTCCGGCTCGGCGGGCGGCAGGCGGCGCAGGGTGACCAGGGTGCGGGCGGCACCCGGCCCGACGCCCAGGAACAGGTTGGCGGCCAGCAGAGCGGCGGCGGTGCGAGTCGGCTCTACGTATGCGGGGCCGGGCCGGTAGTGGGAAAGCGGCCGGGCGCAGTCCTCGGTGAGGGCGATCAGCCGCGGGTAGTCGGCCTCCGTGGTCCACAGGCCGGCGAGTACGGCGGAGACCGCAACGACGGTGTCGAGGTCCTCGCGGGCCAGCGCGAGGCGCAGCGCGTGGACGAGGTTGTCCTGCTCGGCGCGGATCAGCTGCCAGGACGCGAAGGGATGGGCGCCGAACGGGGAGTCGTGGTGGACGACCCCGAAGTCCCTGGCCCAGCCGAGGAACCGCTCCGTGACGGCGGCCTCCTCGCCGGCCCGCTCCCGGTGGGCGGCGGCGAACTCCCGTACCGTCTCCAGCATCCGGAAGCGGGTGCCGTACGCGGTGTCGGCCACCTTGAGCAGCGACTGGTCGACGAGATCCGCCAGGACCTCCAACGCGTCGAAGCCGTCGGCGAGTTGCTCCGCGGCGTCGGCGGTGAAGCCGTCCGGGAAGACGGACAGGGTGCGCAGGGCGGTCTGCCCCTCCTCGTCGAGGAGGTTCCAGCTCCAGTCGACGACGGCGTGCAGGGTGCGGTGGCGCTGCGGGGTGTCGCGGGGGCCGCCGCGCAGCAGCGCGAAGCGGTCCTCCAGGCGGCGGGTGATCTCGGCGACCGACATCACCCGCACACGGGCGGCGGCGAGTTCGGCGGCCAGGGGCAGGCCGTCGAGGCGGCGGCAGAGGACGGCCACGGTGTCGGCGGGCAGGTCGGCGTCGGGCCGGGCGGCACGGGCACGCTGCTCGAACAGCTCGACTGTGGCGGCGAGGTCCAGCTCGGGCAGCGGATAGACGGTCTCGGAGGTCAGGCCGAGCGGGGCGCGGCTGGTGGTGAGGACGCGCAGGTCCCCGGTCCGCGACACCAGGGCCTGCACGAGGTCGGCGACCCCGCGGACCACCTGCTCGCAGTTGTCCAGGACGAGCAGCGCAGGCCCGGAGCCCAGGGCAGTCACGATGCCGGTGATCGCATCCCCACCCGCGGCGGGACGCAGGCTCTCGCCGACGCCGAGTGCGGAGGCGACCTCGGCGGCGACATCGGCGTCCTGGCGGACACCGGCGAGCGGCACCAGATGCACGACGCGCTGCTCGGCGTCCCGGGCGACAGCGCTCGCGAGGCGGGTCTTGCCGAGGCCGCCGGGTCCGACGACCGAGGTGACGCGGGCGCTGTGCAGCAGCCGGGTGACGGCGGCGACATCGGCGTCCCGGCCGAGGAGGGGGTTGGGCTCGTGCGGTACCCCCCGCCGTACGACGGGGGCCTCGCCACGCAGCAGTTCCTGGTGGAGTTCCTGGAGGGCGGGCCCGGGGTCGGCGCCGAGCTCGTCGCGCAGACGGCGGCGGTGGGCGTCGTACGTGGCCAGGGCGGCGGCAGGTCCCGCGACGGCCGTCCGGCAGCGCATCAGCTCGAGGAGCAGTTCCTCGTCGTGGGGCCGCTCGGCGGCCAGTTCGGTGAGCGGGCCGACGGCTTCGTCCCGGCGGCCGGTGCGGGCGAGGGAGAGCGCGCGGGAGCGGACGAGCGCGCGGTGGGTCACGGCCCGCTCGGCGCGCAGCTCGCCGACGGGATCGCCGAAGCTGCCCGCTTGCTCGACCGGGGCGCCGTCCCACAGCCCGAGCCCCTCCTCCGCCTCGGCGAGGGCGCCCGCGTGGTCCCCTGCCCGCCCCTTCTCGGCGCAGGCGGCGGCGAACAGCAGGACGGCGGAGGTGTCGACCTGGTCCTCGCGCAGGGCGAGCCGGTAGCCGGTGGGGGTGCTGGCGATGACCTCGGCGCCGAGCTGACGGCGGGCCCTCGACACCAGGATCTGCAACGCCTTGACCGGGTTCTCGGGCTGCTCGTCCGGCCACAGCCCGTCGACCAGCCGCCCGGCACCGCACCCCGCCCGCAACTCCCCCGCCAGCAGCGCGAGCAGTCCCCGCAGCCGGGGTGCGGTGATCTCCTGCCCCCGGTGGGAGACGGACGACAGCAGCGTCAACTCGATGGTCACCGCGCCAGGTTAGTCAGTCTTTCAGCCCGTCTGGGGGTACCCCCTCTGGGGGAGTTTGAGGACGAGGCCGTCCAGGCCGAAAGCAGGGGTCTTGGGGCGCAGCCCCCAGGGTGTCGGTCACGCGACCGCCGAGGACTCCCCCGCGACCGGAAACCCCTCCGTCCGCAGCACCTGCCCCCCGGCGTCCACAGCGAACACCTCGCAGCCAGGCAGTGCGGCGGCCCACTCGATGCCCTGCACGCCCATCGCGAACGCGGCCGTCGCGACCGAGTCGGCCTCCGTCAGGGTGGCGGCCACGACGGTCAGGCTGAGCAGCCCGGTCGCCGGGAGCCCCGTACGGCCGTCG
Source organism: Streptomyces sp. TLI_185 (assembly GCF_003814765.1). Taxonomy (NCBI): domain Bacteria; kingdom Bacillati; phylum Actinomycetota; class Actinomycetes; order Kitasatosporales; family Streptomycetaceae; genus Streptomyces; species Streptomyces sp. TLI_185. Next base: position 7,755,053 of record NZ_RKRB01000001.1, on the reverse strand, counting down.
ATGATGTGGTCGCCGCGTTCGTAGCGCGCGGAGGTCGCGACCGCCCCGTCGGTGAGCTCGAGGACGGTGCACAACTTGTCGGCGTGTTCGGGGTGGCGTACGCCGACCCGCCAGGGGCCGCCGGCGGCGACCACGTCACCGCCGGCGTTCAGGACGAACCTCTTCGCGCCGGCCGCCGTCAGCAGCTCCGCCGCCCGCTGCACCGACCAGCCCTTGACCACCGCACAGGGGTCGAGCCCGCGGCCGGGCAGCCGTACGTCGAAGGCTCCGCCCGTCGCTATCCGGTAGTGCTCGCACAGGTCGAGGACCTCGACGAGGTCGTCGCTGAGCTCGTGAGACTCCAGCTCGCCCCGGCCGTGGCGGGACACCTCGCTGTCGGGCCTGAACGGGCTGAACCGGGCGTCGACGTCGCGCAGCCACGCGAAGACCGCGTCGGCGGCCGACTCCGGAACGTCCTCGTCGTCGACCCGGAGCGAGACGGGGAAGCCCATGACGTGTTCGACGCGGTGCATTCGGATCAGCCCTTCGCGTCGATCGCGGCCTGGAGGGACTTCTTGTAGGCCTCGCTGGTGATCGTCGCGCCCGACACCGTGTCGATGTCTGCGCTCTGCGCCTTCAGCGTCTCCGCGACCAGCTTCGGCACCGCAGCCGTCGTCTGCGGATGGTTCGGCTGCTGCAGCATCTTCACAGCCGTGATGTCGTCGCCGTCGAAGGTCACCTGCACCTGCACGGGGCCCTTGGAGGTGGGCACCGTCGGGCCCGACACGGTGTCCGAGCCGGACGCGGGCTGCGACGACTTCGCGCTTGTGCCGTTCGAGGCGTTGGAGTCGATGGCGGCCTGGAGGGACTTCCGGTAGGCGTTGCTGGTGATGGTCGCACCGGACACCGTGTCGACGTGCGCGCTCTGCGCCTTCAACGTCCCCGCGATCAGCTTCGGCACCGCAGCCGTCGTCTGCGGATGGTTCGGCTGCTGCAACATCTTCACAGCGGTGATCTTCTCGCCGGAGAAGGTCACCTGGACCTGCACGGGCCCCTTCTCCGTGTTGATCGTCGTGCCCTTGACGACGGTGCCGGAGGAGGATCCGGACGATGTCGACGCCGACTCGGCTGTGGACGTGGTCCCGCCGACGGACGGCTCGTAGCGCCAGACCGGGACCAGGCCCGCGATGCTGAGGACGACGACAGGTATGGCTCGCTTCACGATGTCTTTCCCGTCTTCCTCATCCGGCCAGGCTGAAGCGTTCGAAGTGGATCTGCTGCTTGGGCACGCCCAGCTCGTCCAGGCTGCGCAGCACCGCGTTCATCATCGGCGGCGGCCCGCACAGGAAGACGTCCCGCTCGCCGATGTCCGGCACCAGCCGGGCCAGCTCGCTCGGCGCCAGCTTGTCGGGGACCGCGGGGCCGGTCACCAGGTGCAGCTCGGCGCCCTTGGCGAGGGCGAGTTCACGCAGCTCGTCGTAGAGGACGGCATCACGGTCCGAGGCCACGCGGTAGATGACGACCGCGTGGCCCTCGATGTCCTCCAGGATGGCCCGGATGGGGGTGACACCGACACCGCCCGCGATCAGCAGGGACTCGGGCTTCGTGCGGTGCAGCGTGGTGAAGGCGCCGTAGGGCCCCTCGGCGAACACACGTGTGCCGACCTTCACATGCCGCAGGGCGGCGCTGCCGTCGCCCGCCGCCTTGGCGGTGAGGCGCAGGGTGCGGCCGTCGGGGGCGGCCGAGAGGGAGAAGGGGTTCGCCTGCCACCAGCGGTCGCGGGTCAGGAACCGCCACAGGAAGAACTGGCCGGCCTGCGCGGGCATCCGGTCCAGGTCGCGCCCGGTCATGTAGATCGAGACGACGTTGTCGGACTCGTGGACGACCGCGGAGACCCGCAGCTGGTGGCGCAGGTTCCGCCACAGCGGCAGCACGAGGCGGCCGAGGACCACCGCGCCGAGGGCCACGCCCCACACGCCGTACCAGTACGTCTTGGCGGCGGACGACGCGGTGAACGTCGTACCGACGGCGACCTGGTGCGTGAACGCGAGCACCACGGCGACGTACGTGTAGAGGTGGATGAAGTGCCAGGTCTCGTAGGCGAGTCGGCGGCGGGCGTAGCGGGCGGAGACGGCGCCGACCACGAGGATGATGCCGAGCGCGACGATCGCGCGGAGCACGCCCTCCGTCGTCTCGGCGAGGTCGACGAGCTCGGTGACGGGGCCGACGCCCGCGCCGTCGGCGTAGCCGAAGCTGATGAAGACGGCGTGCGCGAGCAGCGTCCACAGCAGGGCGAAGCCGGTCCAGCGGTGCCAGGAGGTCAGCCGGTCCATGCCGATCCGGCGGTCGAGCCAGGGCAGCCGGGCCACCAGCACCAGCTGGAAGGCCATGACGAGGGCGCCGTAGAGGCCGAAGAGGCGGCCGATGACGATCAGGGCGTTGGAGGCGAAGCCCGCCTGGGCGAAGAAGTAGGCGACCGCGGCCACGTTGGCGGCGAGCACGGCGTACAGGCCCGTGCGGGCCACCACCCTGGGGCGTATCGCCGTGGGGGGCGCAGGGGGTGATTGGACGGTCGTCACGGGACGGCAGCTCCTTGATCGGGTCCTGGTAGGACAGAGCTTGGCGGGTAGGAGCTGTCGATAAGCTGTCGGACAACTTTCAAGTAGTTATCGATGTGCCCGCTGTGCCCCGGACCACATGGCCTCACCAGTCGCGTGCCGCACTATGAGCAGGTGGAAAAAGTACGCCTCCTCGTCGTGGACGACGACCCGCCCATTGCCGATCTCGTCGCGACCGTCGCCCGTTACGAGGGCTGGGACGCGGCCACCGCGAACTCCGGTGAGGAGGCGTTGCGGAGGGCCGGCGAGTTCCACCCGGACATCGTGGTGCTCGACCTGATGCTGCCGGATCTGGACGGCTTCGGCGTCCTGGACCGGCTGCGTGCCTCGGGCATGATGGTGCCCGTGGTGTTCCTCACCGCGCGGGACGGCGTCGCCGACCGGGTGGCGGGCCTGACCCGGGGCGGTGACGACTACCTGGTCAAGCCGTTCGCGGTGGAGGAGCTGATGGCGCGGCTGCGGACGGTGCTGCGGCGCAGCGCCGGGCCGTCCTTCCAGCGGTCGGTGCTGCGGGTGGCGGACCTGACGATGGACGAGGACACCCGCGAGGTGCGGCGCGGCGACAAGCTGCTCACGCTCACCCCGACCGAGTACGAGGTGCTGCGCTTCCTGATGCGCAAGTCGCCGACCGTGATGACCAAGGCGCAGATCCTCGACCATGTGTGGGAGTACGGCTTCGGGGGCCGCTCGAACGTCGTCGAGCTGGTCGTCAGCCGGCTGCGCCGCAAGCTCGACGACACGGGCGAGCCGCTGATCCAGACGGTACGGGGCTTCGGGTACGTGATCCGGCAGGCGGCCGAGTGATCCGCCGGTTCCTGCAGTCGTACCGGAGGCTGCGGCTCGGCACCCGGCTGGCGCTGGGGCTCGGGGCGCTGGCGCTGGTGGTGTTCGCCGTGGTCGGCACGGCCCTGACGACGTATATGCGGGACTATCTGTCGAACCAGCTCGACGACCAGCTGGGGCTCGCCCAGGTCGCCCAGTCCAGGAGCATCGCGGAGACCGGCACGCTCGCGGGCAAGAAGTACTGGGGCTGGTACTACGCGGTGTACGACGTGTCGCACGGCTCCCCCGTGCTTCGCGAGCCCGAGGAGCCGGGCGACCTGCCCAAGGACGTCGCCGGCCTCACTGCCGTGGCCAAGGCGCAGATCTCCGCGGACACGGAGGTGCTGCGCACCGAGGACATCGCGGGCCAGGGCGAGTACCGGCTGCGCAGTTGCGAGGTCAAACCCGGCGTGATCCTGGTCAGCGGGGCTCCGACGGTCGACATCGACGACACGGTACGGCGGCTGGTCACGGTCCAGGTGGTCGCCTTCGGGCTGGCCCTGCTGGCGCTGGTGCTGGCGGGCCGGCGGATGCTGCGCCGGGGCCTGAACCCGCTGAGCGACATGGCCCACACGGCCCACGGCATTGCCTCGCACGACCTGACCGAGTCGGCGGCCCGGCTGCCGCTGCGCGCCGACAAGCGGGGCGGCGGCCCGGAGGTGGAGGAGCTGCGCACCGCCTTCAACACCATGCTGGAGCACATCGACGACTCGCTCGCGGTCCGCGCGGAGGCGGAACAGCGCCTGCGCCGTTTCGTCGCGGACGCCTCGCACGAGCTGCGCACCCCCCTGATGTCCGTGCGGGGCTACGCGGACCTCTTCCAGTACGCCGCCGCCAACGCCCCCGAGGAACGGGACAAGCATCTGGCCCGGCTGCGCGCCGAGGCGGCCCGGATGGGCTTCCTGCTGGACGATCTGCTGCTGCTCGCCCGCCTGGACGCGGCGGAGGTGGACGCGCCGCTGCGGATGCAGGACACGGACCTGGTGGAGCTGGTGGACGAGGCGGCCGCCGCCTTCCGGGCGAGCCGTCCGCAGCGTCCCCTGAAGGTGACGTCCGGCCCGCCCTCGCTGAAGCTGCGTCTGGACCCGCACCGCATCCGCCAGGTCCTGGACAACCTGCTCACCAACGCGGCCGTGCACACGCCGGCCGGTACGCCGGTGTCGCTGGCGGTCGAGGTGGCCGGAGACCAGGCCGTCGTACGGGTCGAGGACGCCGGCCCCGGCATTCCGGCCGCCGACCAGGAGCGGGTCTTCGACCGCTTCTACCGCGTCGACAAGGCCCGCAGCCGGGACCGCGGCGGCAGCGGGCTCGGGCTGTCGGTCGCCGGTTCCCTGGTCCGCGCCCACGGCGGCACGATCGAGCTGCGCAGTGAACCGGGGTCGACGGTGTTCACGGTGTCGCTGCCGGTGCGCGGCTAGCTCCAGGGGCCCCGGAGGTCTTACGGACCCGTGACGTCCCGGGCGCGGCCCACGCGTCCCGCCTGTTCACGGCCCTAGCGTGGCCGCATGCGAGTACTGGTCACCGGCGGTGCCGGGTTCATCGGGTCCCAAGTCGTGCGGGCACTGGAGGCACAGGGGCACGAGCCCGTCGTGTACGACGTCCGGGCCGATCCCGCCTCGGACGTACGCAGCCCCACGGCCGCCCGCCGCGCCCTCACCGGTGTCGATGCCGTGTGCCACCAGGCGGCGATGGTCGGACTCGGCACCGGCTTCGCGGACGCGGCCGACTACGTCTCCCACAACGACCTCGGCACCGCCGTCCTGCTCACCGCCATGGCCGAGGCGGGCGTACGGCGGCTGGTGCTGGCCGGGTCGATGGTGGTCTACGGCGAAGGACGGTACGGCTGCCCGCGGCACGGGGTGGTACGGCCGGGCCCGCGCACCGTGGCCGACCTGGATGCGGGCCGCTTCGAACCGCCGTGCCCGGTGTGCGGGGCCGAACTGTCGCCCGGCCTGGTCGCGGAGGACTCCCCGGTCGACCCGCGCAACGTGTACGCGACGACCAAGCTCACCCAGGAGCATCTGGCGGCGGCGTGGGCACGCGCCACGGGCGGCTCGGCGGTGTCGCTGCGCTACCACAACGTGTACGGGCCGGGGATGCCCCGCGACACCCCGTACGCGGGCGTCGCCTCCTTCTTCCGCTCGGCGCTGTCCCGCGGCGAGTCCCCGCGGGTCTTCGAGGACGGCCGTCAACGGCGGGACTTCGTGCATGTGCGGGACGTGGCCGCGGCCAACGTGGCGGCGCTGGAGGCGGGTTCCCGCGAGGGGGCGCTGACCGCGTACAACACGGGCAGCGGCGAGGTGCACACGGTCGGCGAGATGGCCCGGGCGCTGGCCGCTGCGTACGGCGGTCCAGAGCCGGTCGTCACCGGGGAGTACCGGCTGGGCGACGTACGGCACATCACGGCGGACTCGGCGCGGCTGCGGGCCGAGCTGGGCTGGAAGGCCGAAGTGGGCTTCGAGGAGGGCATGCGGGAGTTCGCGCGGGCCGGAATGCGTGAGGGCTAGGCCCCCGACGGACCGGTGGCGCCGATGGACCAGTGGCGCCCACAGACCGGTGGTGCTGCCCGCATTCACGAAGCGGCAGCGGGCAGCACCACCACAAACAGGGGATGCCGGAGTTCACGCGGACGCACTGAGCGTGTCCACGCCTGGACGACGTCGTTGTCGTCGATCATGGCGCTGTTCGGCACAAATCAGTTGAAAGGACCGCAGAATGCTCCGGCGTACTCTCAAGCCCACCCGCACCCGGATCGCCGCACTGCTCACCGCACCGATGGCCGGCGTGTTCCTCCTCGCCCCGTCGGCGTTCGCGGACACGCCGCCGCCCGGCGAGAAGATCGACAGCACCGAAGTCATCGACAGGGCCTGCAAGCACGCGAGCGAGGACTCCGAGGACGGCGCGGGTCCGTCCTGCGAGAAACTCATCGCACCGTTCCTCTCCCATGCCATCGGCCCCGGGAGCGGGCTCACCTGCCGCAGCGTGTCGCCGACCGACATCGAGTGCCGCCCCGAAAGGTGACCTTTCACGCCTCCGCCACCGGCAGGGTCACCTCGAACCGGCAGCCGCCCGGGATGTTGCGGACGCTCGCCCGTCCCTGGTGCGCCTCCACGATGCCCCGCACGATGGCGAGGCCGAGTCCCGCGCCCGCAGGGGGAGTCCGGGCATGCGTGCCTCGCCATCCGGTGTCGAAGACGCGGGGCAGGTCGTCCTCCGGGATGCCGCCGCAGGCGTCCGTCACGGACACGACCACACCGTCCGGCGAGCGCTCCGCGGCGATCGCCACCGTGCCGTCGGCCGGAGTCCGCCGGATGGCGTTGACCAGCAGATTGCCCAGCACCCGGCTCATCTCCCTGCCGTCCACCTCGACCGGTAGCGGCTCGACCCGGGTGCCGACCAGCCGTACGCCGTGCTCGCGGGCCAGGGGGTCGGCGCCCGCAAGTGCGTCGCCGACGAGGTCGTAGAGGGAGATGCGGCTGGGGCTGAGCGCCAGTGTGCCCGCGTGGATGCGGGAGAGTTCGAAGAGGTCGCCGACCATGTCGTTGAGCCGCTCGACCTCGGTGCGGATCTGTTTGAGGTAGCGGCCGGGGTCGGCGGCGACGCCGTCCTCCAGTGCCTCGGACATCGCGCGCAGTCCGGCAAGGGGGGTGCGCAGGTCGTGGGAGATCCAGGCGACCAGTTCGCGGCGGGAGGACTCCAGGGCGCGTTCGCGTTCCCGGGACTCGGCGAGTTTGGCGCTGGTGGCCTCCAACTCCCGGCTGAGGGCGGCGAGTTCGGCGGTGGCGGGACCGACGGGCGAAGTGAAGTCGCCGCCGTCGCCGAAGGAGCGGGCGGCGAGGGTGAGGGCGCGGCTGCGCGCGGCGACCCAGCGGCCGAGCAGCAGGGCGGTGGCCAGGGACACCACGGCGGCCATCGCGACGACGGTCGTGACGACCTTCAGGTCGTGCCCGGACAGGAACATGGCCTGCGCGACGGCGAGGGTGCCGGCGAGCATCGCGGTGACGGCGACGGCGGCGACCACACCGAGGTGCAGGGCGAGCGAGCGACGCCGGATCAGCAGCAGCACACAGGCGCCGAGCAGTCCGGCCGCGGCGGCGCCGAGGAAGGCGAACAGGGCGATGAGGAGGTTGTCGTGCATGGTCACGCCTCCGCTCGGGAGACGTCTTCAGAGGCGTCCTGGGAGCCGTCGAAGCGGTAGCCGACGCCCCACACGGTCTGGATCAGCCGGGGCCTGCCCGGGTCGTCCTCGACCTTGCCGCGCAGCCGCCGCACATGGACGGTGACGGTCGACAGGTCGCCGAAGTCCCAGCCCCACACCTCGCGCATCAGGTCCTCGCGGCTGTAGACCCGGCCGGGGTGCCGCAGGAAGAAGGCGAGGAGGTCGAACTCCCGGATGGTGAGGGCGAGTTCGGCGCCGTTCTTGAGGGCACGGCGGGACGCCGGGTCGACGCAGAGCCCGGCCGCCCGCAGCAGACCCGACGGCTGGGAGGGCCGGGTGCGGCGCAGCACGGACTCGACGCGCAGCACCAGCTCGCGGGGGCTGAACGGCTTGGTGACGTAGTCGTCGGCGCCGACCTCCAGACCCAGGATGCGGTCGTCCTCGTCGCCGCGCGCGGTGAGCATGATGACCGGCACCGGTCCGTGCCCCCGCATCCGCCGGCACACCTCCAGGCCGTCCATGCCGGGCAGCATCAGATCGAGGACGACGAGGTCCGGCCAGTGGGCGGCGGCTCGGGCGAGGGCGTCGGGCCCGTCCCCCGCCCGGTCCACGACATACCCGGCGCGGTCGAGATACCCGGTGACGACCTCGGCGACGGTGGGGTCGTCGTCCACGACGAGCACCCGGGCGCCGCCCTGTCCGTACTGCTGCTGCTCCATGGAGCCAGCCTCGCACCGCGCACGCGTGTACGCCGCCGTCTGGTCCTGACGTCCGTGTTTCGTAAGGAGCCGAAGCCCGATTTGCCCGATTCCCATTCGTAGGGTGAGTGCCGTGACGCCCCCTACCGACAAAGACGTACCCGACGTACGAGACGCAAGAGACGTACGAGAACCGGGCGCGACGTCCGTGGACGTCGTACTCCCCTGCCTCGACGAGGCCGAGGCCCTGCCCTGGGTGCTCGATCGCATGCCGTCCGGCTGGCGTGCGCTCGTCGTGGACAACGGTTCCACCGACGGCTCGGCGGACATCGCCCGCGCGCTCGGCGCGAGTGTCGTGCACGAGGCGCGGCGCGGCTTCGGCGCCGCCTGCCACGCGGGTCTGACGGCGGCAACGGCGGACGTCGTCTGCTTCTGCGACTGCGACGCCTCGCTGGACCCGGCCGACCTGGTGCCGTTCGTGGAGCGGATCCGGGCCGGGGAGGCCGACCTGGTGCTGGGCCGGCGCCGCGCGCAGTCGCTCGGCGCCTGGCCGCTGCACGCCCGCGCGGGCAACCTCGCCCTCGCCCGTCTCCTCCGCCGCCGCACCGGTCTGCGCCTGCACGACCTGGGGCCGCTGCGGGCCGCCCGCCGCGAACCGCTGCTGTCCCTGGGCCTCACGGACCGCCGCAGCGGCTACCCCCTGCAGATGGTCGTGCGCGCCGCCGATGCGGACTGGCGGATCGCCGAGTACGACGTTCCGTACCGCCCGCGCGCGGGTGCCTCCAAGGTGACCGGCACCTGGCGCGGCACCTGGCAGGCGGTGCGGGACATGAGCCGGGTCCTGGCCGAGCCGTCGGTGGAACCGCAGGTGCGCGAAGGAGTCCGCCCATGACCCCCCTGCCCACGCTCCTGGTCATCGCGAAGGAACCGAGGCCCGGGCGGGTGAAGACCCGGCTGACACCGCCCTTCACCCCTCGGGAGGCGGCCGCGCTCGCCGAAGCGGCACTGGCGGACACCCTGGACACCGTCGCACGCACCCCGGCCCACCGCCGGGTCCTGGTCCTGGAGGGTGAACCAGGCCCCTGGCTGCCGCCAGGCTTCGAGGTCGTACGGCAGTGCCCGGGCGGCCTCGACGAGCGCCTGGCCGCGGCCTTCGCACACTGCGACGGCCCGGCCCTGCTCATCGGAATGGACACCCCTCAGGTGACACCCGGGCTGCTCGCTGTGGACTTCGCCGACTGCGACGCGTACTTCGGCCCCGCTGAGGACGGCGGCTTCTGGGCCCTGGGCCTGGCCGACCCGGACCCGGCGCTCCTTCTCGGCGTCCCGATGTCGACACCCCACACGGGCGCCGTCCAGCGCGCCCGGCTGGAAGGACTTCGTGTACGGGACCTGCCGCGCCTGCGGGACGTCGACACGGCCCACGACGCCGAACGGGTCGCCAAGACCGCACCCACCGGCCGCTTCGCGGCTCAGCTGGCCCACCTCGCGGCGGCGGACCGATGAGCGGCGCCCCAGAGCTGACGACACGGATCGGACGCCAGCCGGGCACCGGCACAGCGCACTCCCGACCGGCCGAGCAGACGGACGGCTCCCCATCGGCCACGCGACCGCCGAACGCAAGCGCCGACGCGGAGGCAGCGAGCGGCCCCATGGCCGTGCGAAGGCCGGCCACGCAGGCCGACAGCTCCGGCTCCGGCACCGGCACCGACGCCCCGTGGCGCCACGCACCGAGCCCCGCCACAGTCCGCCGGCACCCCGGCGTCGTCCCTCCGGCACCACTCGCCCCCGCGGACGACGACACCTGGTCCGCCGACCCCTATGCCTACGCTCTGCGGACCGGCCGCGGCCCGCTGTTCCTGCGCCGGGCCGACGGCTGGCTGCTTCTGCTGGAGGTCGAGCGGTGGTGTGCGGAGGCCGATGCCGTCGATCTGGAGGTGCTGCGGCGGTGTGAGGGCGCCGTGCTCGACGTGGGGTGCGGGCCCGGGCGACTGGTCGTCGCCCTGGGCGCGCGGGGGCTGCCGGTACTCGGCATCGACGTGAGTGAGGCGGCCGTGGCCCGGACGGTCGCCCTCGGCGGACAGGCACTGCGCCGCTCCGTCTTCGAGCCGCTGCCCGCCGAGGGCCGCTGGGGGACCGCACTCCTGCTCGACGGCAATGTCGGCATCGGCGGCGACCCGCGCACCCTGCTCGACCGCATGGCCCAACTACTCGCCCCCGGCGGCCTGTTGATCGCCGAGACGGTCCCGGACCCGGACGTCGACGAGCGGGTCCGGGTGCATGTCACCGACGCGCGAGGCGCCGCCGGCAGCCCCTTCCCATGGGCCCGGCTCGGCACCCCGGCCCTGCTGCGGCACGCGCGCCACGCGGGCTGGCATGCCACCGATCAGTGGACAGCCGGCGGCCGCTGCTTCGTCGGCCTGCGCACCCGCAGCAGGGACAGCAGCGCCGTCACCGGCAGCCGGCAGGCAACAGGCAACAGGCAACAGGCAACAAAGTAGCCACCGGCGGACAGGCCGCTCGCGAAGCACTCCGCCCCGCCACCAGGCCACCCCCCTGCAACACACACCACGACGGCAGCCATACCGCCGATCAGTGAACGACCGGCGGCCGCTGCTTCGTCGCCTTACGCAGCCGCAGCACGAACAACACCGCCGAGCCACCGAAGAGTACGGCCGTCAGCAGCAGCCAGCGGGAGAGGAAGCGGTCCGCGGACAGGCCGGTGGCGGACGCGTAGCGCGCCGTCGCCTGGCCGCTGATCAGCGGGAACCAGACCAGCAGAAGGAGCAGCGACAGCGCGGCCGGCACCCGGACGTACCCCACCCACCTGCGCCGCGGACCCGCCGCCTGCACGAGGGCGCGGTCCGCCGCCGCGTACAGCGGCAGCAGCACCAGGTCGTGCAGCAGCGCCGCCCCCACGAACCACAGCGCGACGCCGAACCAGTCCCCCGCGAGCAGTTGCACCCCCGCATAGGCGGCGAGTGCGAACGAGCAGGCCAGCAGCAGGATCTGGAGCGGGCTGCCGAGCGGCAGCGCGAACCGGGGGCGCCTCATCACAGGTCTCCGAACGTCATCCGCGCCACCCACTTGGTGTTGAGCACACCGGGCGCCGCGGGCACGATGACCCGTGCCGGATGGCCGTGGTCGGGGGTCAGCTCCTCGCCGTTGACGAACAGGGCGAGCAGGGAACGCGAGTCGGCGACCTGGTTGGCGCGCAGGGCGGCCCGCCGGAACGCGCCGTGCCGTTGCAGCGACTCCACGAAGACGTCCGGCGGATCGCCGTCGTACCCCACGAGGGCCGCCAGGTCCCGCAGCCGCACGCCGCGCCACCACTGGTCGGAGGTCGACCAGCCCTCGACACAGGCGATGGGCAAAGCCGAGCTGTGCAGGGGCAGTCGGAGCAGCTCGGCACGGCTGAGCCGGACGGTACCGGTGCGCCCGGAGACCACCAGCCGCCACGCCTCCTCGCTCCGCTCCGCCGCACTGATGCCGGCGTAAGCGGCCGTCTTGTTGATCTGGAAGCCCCCCGGTCCGCTGCCGGGTTCGGCGCCCCCGTGCGGGGCGAGAACGGCGCTCCAACGCAGCCCGTCGAAACCCTGCCCGACCGTCGTGCCGAACAGCAGCAGCGAGCCGCCTCCGACCAGCCCGAGGGCACCCCGCCGGGAGACGGTCGGCGGATCGGGGTCGGGGGACACCAACTCGCGCTCTTCCTCCGCCACTTGAGGCGGTTGACGCATACCGCGCAGGTTGCGCAGGGCCGCCGGAGTCTTCAGCACCGCATGGGCGACGAACACGGCGAAGAAGACCCACGCCCCGTAGAAGTGCAGCGGGTAGAAGGAGCCGGGGAAGACGTAGTCGAGCTGGACGTTCAGCACGCCGGTGACGAACTCGAACAGGCCGCCGCCGACCAGCAGCAGCAACGAGATCCGCTCCAGCGCGTGCGCGAGGGAGCGGGCGGGCGGCAGCGTGAACAGCTTCGGCACCACCGACCACAGCTTGGCCAGCAGGACGGGGATCAGGGTGATCCCGAGGGTGACGTGGACGCCCTGGGTGAGCCGGTACAGCCAGTGCGGATCGGTCGGCCAGGAGAAGAGATAGAAGCCGAGGATCCCCTTGTCCGGGGTCTTGTCGTTCACCCGCGCCAGGTCCGGGTTGTAGGCCGCGTACGACAGCAGTCCCGTCACGAACAGCACCGTGATGCCGCCGAGCAGGACGATGCCGAGGACCGAGGTGAACCAGGGGCCGCGAAGAGGGCTGCGCCAGAAGGAGGGCGAGAAGGGAGTCCGTCTCATGCCCCGACCGTAGGTCCGACGCACCCCGGAAACGGCTCCGCGAACCATGACGAAACTCTGACGTCTGTGCATGTCAGCCGTCCGGGGGAGGCCCCGCGGCCTAGCGTGTGCGCCGTGAATCGCGACCTCCGCCGAGACCTGTACGCCGCCGCGGCAGCCGCGCTGCTCGTTGTGACCGCCGCGGCCGTCGGCACCGGCATCGAGCACCGCAACGGCTCACTCCGCGTCGGCTGGCCCCCGCTCCTGGCGACCTGGGAGCCGCACGTCGGCCCCGGCACCCCGGCGGCGATCGCCGTCGCGGTGGCCGTCGTGGCGTACGGCCCCGCCCTCGCCGCCCGCCTCCCCTGGCGCCCCCTGCTCCTCGCGACCTGGGGGGCGGCACTGGCCTGGACGTGGTCGCTCGCCCTGGTCGACGGCTGGTACCGCGGCATCGCCCAACAGCTGACTACGCGAAACGAATACCTGCAGGTAATCGGCCGCTTCAACGACATTCCCAGCGCCCTGCGCGACTTCACCCACCACATCCTGATCGGCTCCCCCGACAACTGGCCCGCGCACATCGCCGGGCACCCCGCGGGAGCCACCGTCACCTTCGTCCTCCTCGACCACATCGGGCTGCGCGGCGGTGGCTGGGCGGGCGCCTTCGTCATCACCGTCGGTACGACCGCGACGATGGCGGTCCTGATCGCCGTACGGACACTGACCGACGACCACCTCGCCCGGCGCGCGGCCCCCTTCCTCGCCCTGGCCCCGGCGGCGGTGTGGGTGGGCACCTCCGCCGACGGTTACTTCACGGCGGTCGCCGCCTGGGCGGTCGCGCTCCTGGCCCTGGCGGTGACGGGCCACCACCCCCGCTGGACCGGCCTCGCCTCGGGCCTCCTCTTCGGCCTGACCGCCTACCTCTCCTACGGCCTCACCCTCTTCGCCCTGATCGCCGCCGCCGTCCTCCTCCTCGGCGGCCTCCCCCACTCTCGGCTCCGCTCGAGCGGGGGGACCCCCATCCCCCGTCCCCTCCCCTTCCTCCTCGCCGGACTGGCAGTCGTCCCGGCCGTGTTCACGGCGCTGGGCTTCAACTGGTGGGAGGCCTACCGCCTGCTGGTCACCCGCTACTACCAGGGCGCGGGTGGCGTCCGCCCGTACGGCTACTGGGTGTGGGCGAACCTCGCCTGCACGGTGTTCATCGTCGGCCCGGCCACCGCCGCAGGCCTGCGCCGCACGGCCACAACCCTCACCCACCGTACCCAGGCCCCCGCCTTCCGCCTCGCCGTCCTGGTGGCCGCCACCCTCCTCGCCCTCCTCATCGCCGACGCCTCCGGCATGAGCAAGGCAGAGACGGAACGAATCTGGCTCCCGTTCGCGATGTGGCTGCTACCGAGCTGCGCATTCCTGACGGGGGCACGCGGCTGGCTGGCGGCGCAGGCCGTGCTGGCGCTGCTCGTCAATCATTTGCTGTTGACGGGCTGGTGACCAAGCGGCGGCGTCGAAGGCCGGTGCTGTATCGATATGCGGCTCCGCCGCGTGGGCGCGACCAGCCCCCACCGGCGCGCGGTGTCAAGGCAACGACTGCTCTGTCCAAATCACCTTGCCGTAAGGCGTATACCGAGTCCCCCACCGCTCAGTGAGCTGAGCAACCAGGAACAACCCCCGCCCACCCTCGTCCTCCGTACGAGCGCGCCGCAGCCGCGGCGACGTACTGCTCCCGTCGGAGACCTCGCAGAGCAACGCCCGGTCACGCAGAAGACGGAGCTGCACGGGCCCGGTGGCATGACGGATGGCGTTGGTGACGAGTTCGCTGGCGACCAGTTCGGTGGTGAAGGCCAGTTCGTCCAGCCCCCAGGCGGCGAGCTGTCCGGTGACCGCGGTGCGGGCGCGGGAGACGACCGCCGGGTCGCTGGGCAGGACCCACTCGGCCACCCGTTCCCGGCCGAGAACGTGGGTGCGGGCGACCAGCAGGGCCACGTCGTCGCTCGGCCGCTCCGGCAGCAGCGCGTCGAGGACGGCCTCGCAGGTGTCCTCCGGGGCCCGGCCGGGAACGGCCAGAACGGTACGGAGCCGGTCCAGGCCGGAGTCCATGTCACGCAGCCGGTCCTCGACCAACCCGTCGGTGTACAGCACGAGTTGGCTGCCCTCGGCGAGTTCCAGCTCGACGGTCTCGAAGGGCATGCCGCCCAGGCCGAGGGGCTGGCCGGGGGGCAGGTCGACGAACTCGACGGTGCCGTCCGGGGCGACGACCGCGGGCAGGGGGTGCCCGGCGCGGGTGAGGGTGCAGCGCCGGGACACCGGATCGTAGACGGCGTAGAGGCAGGTCGCTCCGACGATGCCGGAGTCGGCCTGGGTGCTCTCCACCGCCCAGCCCTCGCCCCGGTCCAGGCGCACCACCAGGTCGTCGAGGTGAGTGAGGAGGTCGTCGGGCGGCAGGTCCAGGGAGCAGAAGTTGTGCACGGCGGTGCGCAGCCGGCCCATCGTGGCGGCGGCGTGCAGGCCGTGGCCGACGACATCCCCGACCACCAGGGCGACACGGGCGCCGGACAGGGGGATGACGTCGAACCAGTCGCCGCCCACGCCGGCCTGCGCGGGCAGATAGCGGTAGGCGACCTCCACGGCACTCTGCTCGGGGCGGCCCTTGGGCAGCAAACTGCGCTGCAGGGCGAGTGCGGTGTTGTGCTCGCGGGTGTAGCGGCGGGCGTTGTCGATGCAGGTCGCGGCGCGCAGCACCAGCTCCTGGGCGAGGGAGAGGTCGTCGTCCTCGAAGGGAGCGGGCCGCTCGGAGCGGTAGAAGCTGACCACGCCGAGCGTGGTGCCGCGGGCGCGCAGCGGCACGGTGATCAAGGAGTGGACGCCCGCCGCGAGCACCCGCCCCATCCGCTCGGGATCCTGTGCGATCCAGCCGCCCGCCTGAGCCAGCACGGGTTCCATGACGGACTGCGTGAGCTCCAGGCAGCGGGCCTGCGGCGTGGACGGGACGTACTCGACGGTGTCGCCGACGTCGTACAGATGGGCGGGCTGCTTGCGTACGGCGCGGATGGCGACCCGACGCAGTGGCGTCCGGCCGCCGAGCACCACCGGCTCCTCGCCGCGCAGCACCGCGTCGGGCAGGTCGACGGCGACGAAGTCGGCGAACCGGGGCACGGTCACCTCGGCCAGTTCCTCCGCGGTACGGGTGACGTCGAGGGTGGTGCCGATCCGCAACCCTGCGTCATGCAGCAACTCCAGCCGCCTGCGCGCGAGTACGGCCAGCCGGCCGACGCCGGGTTCCCCGACGAGCAGCAGCCGGCTCTCGGCGCCGTCGAGGATGTCGCCGACGGTTTCGGCGGGCTGTGGTGCCGGGGCCTGGGGCGGCGGCACGACGGCCCGTACGACGACGGCGGGTTGGGCCACTGTCGGGGCCGTCGCCTCGCGCGCGGTCACCGGCGGCCCGCTTGCCCCCGGGGTCGCCACCGGCACCGGCCCGGCGACCGGTGGCGACGTCGGCAGTCCGAGCCCGCTCAGCCGCGGCCCGCCCGGGATGCGCGCCTCCACCGCGACGCCCGTCTCCCCGGCCGCGCCCATGACCTGACGCCGCAGCAGCGTGGCGATACGGCCGCCCGACAGCGGAACCTCGTCGAGGGTGCGGACCGGCGAGGCGATGAGTTCCTCGGCCCGTTCGCGCAGTACGGCCAGGTCGATCCGGCCGAGGCCGTCGCCGTCGTGTCCGTCGCCCGGCGCCGGACGGTCGGCCGGCCGTGCTGCCCCGCGCACGTCGAGGGCGGCCCGCCGGTAGGCGGCGAGGAGTGCGCGTTCTCGTTCCGTGGCCTGTTCGAGGAGGCGGTCCTCGATGTCCCGGGCGGCCGCCCGGACCAGCCGCAGCATGGTGGGGTCGCCGTCGTCGCGCAGGCAGGTGAGGTCCAGGACGGCCTCGATCCGGCCGCTCAGCGGATTGCGGACGGGCGAGCCCGCGCAGGCGAAGGGCTGCAGACAGTCGGCGAAGTGCTCACGGCCGACGACATAGATCGGGCCGCGCTCGGCGAGTGCGGTGCCGACGCCGTTGGTGCCGACCACCGGCTCGGAGGCGTCGAACCCCGGGGCGAAGTTCACCTCGTCCAGCCGGTCGCGCAGCCGCAGGTCGCCGTCGAGGCGCCGCACCATGCGGCCCCGCGCGTCGCACAGCGCGATCGACATGCCCACTTCCGCCAGGGAGGCGCTCAGTTTCGTCAGCACCGGGTCGGCCGCGCGCAGGAACCGTTCGTCCAGCGTCACGCCCTGCTCGTAGGGGACGAGCAGATGGCCGGGTTCGAGCCCCGCGGAGCGGCAGCGCTTCCAGGATTCGAGCACCGAACCCCGGACGTCCGCCTCGACCCGCGCACCTGCCAGGAAACGTTCGTGGGCATCGACGAGTCCGCCGATGTCGTCCCAGGCGACGGACACCGAGATCACTTCCTCACCTGGAGCAGGCCCGGTCGCGCGCCGCCGATCGGTACGCCCGGGCGTGGTCCTCCAAGCGTTTTCACCCTAGCCCTGCTGTGACCCACACCACAACATCAAGCACTTGGCGCTCGGCGTTCGGGAGCCGGTGCCGGTCGAGCCGCCGGCCCCCGTGGAACTGGTGGTCCGCCGCAGCAGCGGACCGACGCCCATTGAATGATGCATTCAGCATCTCTAGCATCTTGCGGCGAATAGATTCACCCTTGGCTCAGGAGAATACATGTTCCCAGCCAGACGTCCGTGGTGCCTTGCGTCCGCCGCCCTCGTACTCGCCGCCGGCCTCACCGCCCCGGCCATCACCTCGGCGACGGCGGCCACGACAGCAACACAGCCCCAGGTATGGCCGACTCCCCGACAGATCGAGACCGGACCCGGTCAACTCACCGTCCCGACAAGGGTGGTGGAGGTCGTGGGCTCCGGCACCGACCGGTCCGCCCGACGCCTCGTGGAGTCCCTGCTGCGCGCAGCCGGCGCCAAGCACATCATCGAAGTCGGCGCCGACGACAAACCTCCGAAGGCCGGCCTCACCGTCTTTCTCGGTGGCCCCTCCGAAAACCCGGCCACCACGGATGCGTTGAAGAAGCTGCACGCCAAGTCCCCGACGGCCCTCCCCTCCGGCGGCTACACCCTGGCCTCAGGCCGCCGAATCCTCGCCCTGTCCGGCGTCGACACCACCGGCACCTTCTACGCCGCCCAGACACTGCGCCAACTGATGGCCGGGCGGCACGAGTTGCCCCAGGTCACCGTCCGCGACTGGCCCACCGCCGCCCTGCGCGGAGTCGTCGAGGGCTTCTACGGCACCCCCTGGACACACACCGAGCGCCTCAACCAGCTCGATTTCTACGGCCGTACGAAACAGAACGTCTACGTCTACTCCCCCAAGGACGACGCCTACCTGCGTGCCCGATGGCGCGACGAGTACCCGGCCGCCGAGCTGGCCCGGCTGAGGGAACTGGTCGACCGCGCCGACGCGAACCACGTCCGCTTCACCTACGCCCTCTCCCCTGGCCTGTCGGTCTGCTACTCCTCCGCGTCCGACATCGCCGCCCTCACCCGCAAGTTCGACTCGCTGTACGACATAGGCGTGCGGTCGTTCGCGATCCCGCTGGACGACATCAGCTACACGAAGTGGAACTGCGACGCCGACGAGAAGGAGTTCGGCACGGGAGGGGGTGCGGCAGGCACGGCCCAGGCGCATCTCCTCAACCAGGCGTGGAAGGACTTCTCCGCCCGGCACACCGGCCTCCAGCCCCTGGAGATGGTCCCCACCGAGTACTCCGACCTCGCCGACTCCCCGTACAAGAAGGCGCTGCGCGAGAAGCTGGATCCGTCCGTGGTCGTGGAATGGACCGGCGTCGGCGTGATCGCGCCGACCATCACCACCGAGCAACTGAAGCAGGCCCGCACGGTCTACGGTCACCCGATCCTGGTCTGGGACAACTATCCGGTGAACGACTACGTCACCAGCCGCCTCCTGCTCGGCCCCTACACCGGCCGTGAACCCGGTGTGGCGAGCGAGGCGGTCGGCGTGACCGCCAACCCGATGATCCAGGGCGAAGCCAGCCGCCTGGCCCTGTTCACCTCCGCCGCATACCTCTGGAACCCGCACGCCTACGACCCCCGCGCGGCCTTCCTCGCCTCCGTCCGCGATCTCGCAGGGCCCTCGGCGGCGATGGGGGCACCTCCCACGCCCTTCCGGCTGTGGGGGAGGCTGCGCATCTTCGCCGAGAACAACTACTCCTCCCAGCTGGACCCGACCGAATCACCCACGCTCACCAAGCTCATCGCAGCCTTCCGCAAGGCCTACGCCGACGACGACGGCCTCGACCGGGCGGCCGCCGCACTGACGGCGTACTTCACCGACATGGCCGCCACGCCCGCCGAGTTGCGCGCCCACCTATCCAACTCGGCCTTCCTGGACGAGACTTCGGCCTGGCTGGACAAGCTCGGCCGCTACGGCACCGCGGGCCGGACCGCCGTGGCCCTGCTGCTGGCCGACAAGAAGGGCGACACCGACGCCGTCACCACGTACTGGAACCGGCTGAGGGCCGAGCGCAAGGGACTCGACGCGATCCCCCAGCAGGTCTCGCCGGGCGTGATGGACCAGTTCCTCTATACGACGATGCTGGACACGGCACCCGACCCCGGCGTCGACGCGTCCTTCACCCCGGGTTCGCTGAGCCTCGAGCCGGGCGCGACCGGCACGGTCACGCTCAACCTCTCCGACAAACGCTCCACCGCGTCCCGCACGGTCTCCTGGAAGCTCGCCGTGCCCGACGGCGTCACCGCCTCGCCCACCGAGGGCAGTGTCACCGTCCCGGCCGGGGGCGGCGCCTCGGCGACCGTCACGGTCACCGCCGGGACGGCCCAGCAAGTCGGCTCGCTCGTGGTGTCCGGCACCGGAATCCTCAGCCGGGCACTCCCGGTCCGGGTCACCGACGGGACGGGAACGCCCAGGGCACTGACCGCCAACTTCAGTGGTGCATCGGTGAGTTCGATCGACCTCTCCTCCGGGAAGAGCACCGACATCGCCGTGGGCGCCAACCCCGGTGAGGTGGTCGTGAGCGCCGACGGGCGCACCGCCTACGCCGCCGATCAGGGTTCGAACACGGTCAGCGTGATCGACGTGACCACCGGCAAGGTCACCGCGACGGTCTCCGTGGGCCGCGTCCCGGCCGGGCTTGCCCTCACCCCTGACGGCCGTACGCTCTGGATCGCCAACTACACGGACGGCACGGTCCAGCCCGTGGACACGACCACACTGACAGCGGGGACACCCGTCCCGGTCGGTTCCGGACCGGAGAACATGGCGATCACACCCGACGGCAGGACCCTGTACGTCGCCAACATCCACGACAACACGGTCTCGCCGGTCGACCTCACCACCGGCAAGGCCGAGACCCCCGTCCCGGTCGGCCCGAGCCCCTTCAACGTGGTCGCCGCGCCCGACGGGAGGACGGTGTACGTCTCCGACTCCGGCGGCTCCACGATCACCCCGATCGACACCGCCACGAACGACACCGAACCAACCCTGCTCGTCACAGGCCAGGCCTACGGCCTCGCCCTCTCCCCGGACGGCCGCACACTCTGGGTCAGCCCCAGCAACGGCAACTCCGTAACCCCGGTGGACACGGTGACGGGCGCCCCCGGCAAACAGATCACGGTGGGCAAGTCGGCCTTCGACGTAGCCCTGAACTGGAACGGCACCAGGGCCTACGTCACAACAGCCGACGAAAACGCCCTGATACCGATCGACACAGCCTCGGGGACAGCGGGGCCACCCCTCCCCACCGGCACATATCCCCTGGCGGTAGCACTGACCCCCTGAGGGGCGCGGGGCTGTGTCCATATGCGGCTCCGCCGCGTGGGCGCGACAAGCCCCCACTACCCCGCAGTCGACACACAACCCTCAAGCCGGAGCCCTCAACTGGCGGTACGCCGAATCCTCCCGGCGTACCGCTTCTCCAACTCCAGATTGCCCTCGAACCCGCCGGGAACATTGGCCGAGACATAGACGGGCGGACGTTCACCGGAGTCCAGGAGCATCCTGGAGGCCTCGGCGACAGCCATCTGCACCAACATCACCCCCGTGAGCGTCGACAACGCACAGACAGCCCCACCCCCCGGAAGCTCCAACAACGCATCCCCCCGAGGCGCCCGGTTGTCGAGCACGACATCAGCCAGATCGGCCAGCTTCTCCCCGCTCGGATGTCCCGCAGGGACGGCCCGCGTATGGGCGAGGGAGGTCACGGCGAGCACGCGATGGCCCCGCTCCTTGGCCTGCAGCGCCATCTCGACGATCACGTTGTTGACACCCGAGTTGGAGATGATCACGAAGAGGTCCTGCGGGCTCGGCCCGGCGAGGCGGTAGAGCCGCTCGGCCACCCCTTCGCTGCGTTCCAGGAGCGGGTCGTCGAGGACACTCGGGTCGTCGCCGCCGTAAAGAACGAGGTCGGCGATGCTCAGCCGATTCGTCGGCACCAACCCGCCTGCCCGGCCCGCGAGTTCGAGGACGATGGCCTGGGAGTGTCCGGTGCCGAAGGCCTGGATCACGCCGTCCGAGCGGACGCAGTCGGCGATCAGTCCGGCGGCGCCCGCCACCTCTTCGCGTGCGGACTCGGTGATGTTCGCCAGGACGGCCAGGCTCTCCCTCGCGAAGCCTTCGGCGCTCACAGACTCGACGGACACGCGACACTCCCCACTGGTGGATTGAACCACCCCATCCGACTCCACAGGTGAATCAATAAATCACATGGGTCATGCAGCGAGCAATGCAACGGCCCAACGTGCGAACGTCGCTCACCTCTGTGGTACTGGTATTCAATCCGCACCCTGACGGGTGGCTGGTACCTTCTCCTCATGCCCTCGACGGACGTCACCACACTGATCCGCACGGAGCTTCCCCGGCTGGCCGGATCCCTCCGCAAGGTCGGCGAGCTCATCCTGGAGGATCCGGCCGCCGTGACCCACTGTTCGGCCGCCGAACTGGGCCGCCGCACCGGCACTTCACAGGCGACCGTGACCCGCTTCTGCCGCGCCATCGGGCTCGACTCCTACCAGCATCTGCTGATCGAGCTGGCCCAGGAGCGCGGCCGCGGCGAGGTCTCCGACTGGGGTTCCGCCGAGATCGGGCCGGACATCTCGCCGGACGACAGCCTGGAGCGGGTCGTCCAGGTCGTCGGCAGCGCCGACCTGCGCGCGATCCAGCAGACCATCGACCGGATCGACCTCGACGCAGTCGAGCGCGCGGCCCAGGCGCTGGCCAAGGCCCGGCGGATCGATGTGTACGGCGTCGGCGGCAGCGGCACGGTGGCGCAGGAGACCGAGACCCGGCTGTTCCGCATCGGCTGCGCGGTCCGCGGCTGGACCGAGGTGCACGGGGCGGCCACCTCCGCGGCGCTGCTCACCCCGGCGGACGTGGCCATCGGCATCTCCCACTCCGGCGCCACCCGCGAGACCCTCGAACCCTTCGAGATGGCCAAGGAGCGTGGCGCCACCACCGTCGCCATCACCACCGACCCGCGCTCGCCGCTCGCCCGGGCCGCCGACATCCGGCTCATCTCGGCCACGTCGGAGACCAGCTTCCGCACGGGCAGCATCGGCGGCCGCCACTCGGTCCTGATGATCGTCGACTGCCTCTACGTCCGGGTCGGCCAGCTCTCCTACCAGCGCGCCAGCGCCTCGCTCGCCCTCACGGACCACATCGCCCCGCAGCATGCGGTGAAGTCGCGCCGGACGAGGTGAAACCGGACGCGGCTGCATGGATGAACCACCGATAATGCGTAAGGGTGGTTGTTTGAATCATCCCGGCGATGCCAGGATGGGGCTCCCCCGAGCATCCTCGTAGGAGACCCATGCGCGTCACCTCTGCCGAGTCGACCGAGCTCTTCGTCGGGACGACCGAGCATCCGCATCAGGTGATGGCCGTCGAGCTGAGCCACGCCCCGGGCCGCACGGTCCGTATCGTCGTCGCCGGCCCGGGCGTCTCCGGGACGACGGTCGCGACCACGGGCGACGACGGCACGGTCCGCGCCGAGATACCCGTGACGACCGACCTCGCCCCCGGCGACGGCACCCATGTCACGGTCACCGCCGAGGATGCCGTGGACCCCAAGCAGACCGGTGCGCTCACGGTCCCCTTCACGGCCGCCGAGCCCGGCTGGACCATGTTCATGGTCAGCCACTTCCACTACGACCCCGTGTGGTGGAACACCCAGGCCGCCTACACCGAGACCTGGGACGTCGCCGACGACCCGGCCTCCACCGGTCTGCCGGCCCGGACCTTCGACTCACGGGGCCAGTCCGGGATGAGCCTGGTCCGCGCCCACTGCGACCTGGCCCGCCGGGACCCGGCGTACACCTTCGTACTCGCCGAGGTCGACTACCTGAAGCCGTACTGGGACTCCTTCCCGGAGGAGCGCGCCTTCCTGCGCGAGCTGATCCGCACCGGCCGCGTCGAGATCATGGGCGGCACCTACAACGAGCCGAACACCAACCTCACCGGCGCCGAGGCCACCGTACGCAACGCTCTGTACGGCGACGGGTTCCAGCGCGGGATCATGGGCTCGTCGCCGGAGACGGCCTGGCAGCTGGATGCCTTCGGGCACGATCCGCAGTTCCCGGGGCTGATGGCGGACGCGGGGATCAGCTCCAGTTCGTGGGCGCGCGGGCCGTTCCACCAGTGGGGGCCCACTCTCTCCGTCTTCGGCGAGGAGCCGCGCGATCCCGGGCGGATGCAGTTCCCGGCCGAGTTCAGCTGGATCGCTCCGTCGGGGCGCGGGCTGCTGACGGCCTACATGGTCAACCACTACGGCGCCGGCTGGGCGATCGACAACGCGCCCACCCTGCCGGCGGCGGAGGCGGCCGCCCTCAAGCTGTTCCGGGGCTTGAGGTCGGTCGCCCTCACCCGCAACGTCCTGCTCCCGGTCGGCGGTGACTACGCGCCGCCGTGCCGCTGGGTGATGGACATCCACCGGGACTGGAACGCCCGTTACGTCTGGCCGCGCTTCATCAGCGGCACACCGCGCGACTTCTTCGCCGCCGTGCGCGCCGAGCTCGACGCGGAGGGCCGCAAGGCGTCCCCGCAGACGCGGGACATGAACCCCGTCTACACCGGCAAGGACGTCTCCTACATCGACACCAAGCAGGCCCAGCGGTACGGCGAGACGCTGCTCGCCGACGCGGAGGCCTGGGCGACGCTCGCCTCGCTGGTCACCGGGCACCCGTACCCGGACGCGGCGCTCGACAAGGCCTGGCGGCAGCTGATCTACGGCGCCCACCACGACGCCATCACGGGCTCCGAGTCCGACCAGGTCTACATCGACCTGATGACCGGCTGGCGCGAGCTGGCCGACCTGGCCGAGACCGTGCACACCGACGCCACGCAGGCACTGGCCGACCACGTCACCCCGGGCGACGGCGCCGACCTGGTCGTCTTCAACTCCGCGACCTGCCAGCGGCGGGACGTGCTGACGGTCGACGACCCGGGACTCGTCCCCCTCGGCCTCCCCGCCGTCCGTGAGAACGGCCAACTCCACGTCGTCGTACCGGAGTTGCCCGGCATGGGACTCAAGGCCCTCCCCCTCGCCGAGGGCACCGTCCCCGAGTGGGCACCCGGCGAGGGCACCACCATCCGCAACGAGTTCTACGAGGTCACGGTCGACCCCGCGCGCGGCGGCGGCGTCAGCAGCCTCCGCGCGCTGACCGAGGGCGGCCGGGAGCTGCTGCGCGCCGGGGACATCGGCAACGAGCTCGTCGTACAGGAGGAGTACCCCAGGCACCCGCGCTTCGGCGAGGGCCCCTGGCACCTCACGCCGACGGGCACCACCGCCGCCCGCAGCCGTGACGTGATGGCGGAGGCCGAGGTGGAGCACTCTCCCGCCGGTGCACGGATCACCGTCCGCGCCGACCTCGGGCTGTTCCGGTACACACAGCGTCTGACGCTGTGGACCGGCGTTCCGCGCGTCGACGTGACGACGACCGTCGACGGCTACGAAGGCGCCGACCGGCTGATCCGCGTCCGCTGGCCCTCCGACGTGCAGGGCGGACTGCCGGTGCACGAGGTGGCGGACGCGGTAATCGGGCGCGGGTTCGGCTTCGTCGACGTGGACAGCGAGCAGTTCCCGTGGACGCTGGACAACCCGGCCAACACCTGGTTCGGGCTCGGGTCCACGGCACGGGTCGAACTGCGCGACGACACGGGCGCGTTGCTCGGCCGGCGGTCGATCGGGGTCGCCGAGCTGGTGTACGCCTCCTGGGACGAGGCCGGTGAGCTGGGGACGCCGCTCGCGGCCGCCCTGGTGCGCGCCGGGGTCACGGCGACCTCGACGATCGCCGACGGTCCGCGCTACGGCGACCTGGAGGTCGACTCCAACCTGCCCGACATCCGGATCGCCGTCGGCGGCCCGGACCGCAATTCCCTCGTTGCCGAGGCGCTGGGCTGGGATCCGGCCGCCGGGCGCGAACTGCAGCGGCAACTGGCCGAGGGCGGCGTGGCAGCCGTCTGGGTCGCGCCGCGCGCCTCGCTGCGCGAGGAGTGGGTGCCCGGGGCCGACCTGCGCGACCTTGAACGGCTGCCGCTGCTGGTGGTGGCGGGTGCCAATGCCGAGGGTGATGCGAAGGCGGTCGACGCGCTGATCGCCGACCTGGACGACGCGACCGTCACGGCCACGGCAGCCGGCGGCGGCGAGGCGCTGCCACCGGGTGACGCCTGGGACGGGCGCGGCTTCGCCGTCCTCAACCGCGGCACGCCGGGCTGTGTCGTCACCTCCTCCGGGGACCTCTACATGTCCCTGATGCGCTCCTGCACGGGCTGGCCGTCCGGCATCTGGGTCGACCCGCCGCGCCGCACGGCCCCCGACGGCTCGGGGTTCCAGCTCCAGCGCTGGTCCCACACCTTCGAGTACGCGGTGGTCGGCGGCGAAGGCGACTGGCGGGAGCAGCAACTGCCCCGCGTCGGCCATGAGTTCAACCACCCACTGAGCGCCCGAGTACGACAGACGTCGCAAATAGCCTCCCTGCCAAGGGAGTTGAGCCTGCTGCGCCTCGAACCGGCGGGCGAGGTCCTGCTCGACGCTCTCAAGCCGGCCGGTTCACCGCTCGCTCGCGGGAGCGCGGCGTCGGCGGAGCCGGAGCGCGGGGTCGTCGTGCGGATGCACGAGGTCAACGGGCGTCCGGTACGGGCGCGAGTGCACGGCCCACGGGCCTGGGCACGGGGAGCCCGCACGGACGTACTGGAAAAACCCGGGGAGCAACTGGCGCCGGACGACCAGGGAGTACTCTCCGTCGGCCTGACCGGGTTCGAGGTCGCGACGGTCCTGGCCACGCCCACCGAGGGCCCCCGGAGCTCGTACGACCCCGGCATCGCAGCCCACGAGCCCGCGCAGCCGGTCCACACCCGCTACTGGCTCCACAACTCCGGCCCCGCACCCCGCGGCAACATGCCGGTGGCCGTGTACATCTCACCGACGACGCTCACCGCCTCCGGCGGCCCCTTCAACGCGACCGTCCGGATCTCCTCGGAGCTCACCGACGCACCCGTCTCGGGCACGGTGACCGTCGAGGCACCCCCCGGCTGGTCCACCGAGCCCGCCGCCCTCCCGTACGCACTGGGCCCCGGCGGCTTCACCCTCACCGAGCTCACGGTGACGCCCCCGCCCGACGCGGCGCCCGGCCGACACTGGCTGGCCGCGAGGCTGTCGTACGAGGGGCAGACGTACGAGGACGTCGTGGCCGTCGACGTACCGGGCGAGCCGGCCGGGCCAACCCTGCTGGCCGATCTGGCAGTTGACCGGATCACCGTCAGCAGAGGCGAGCGCGTCCGAGTCCCGGTGACACTGCACAACACCACCCACGGCCCCATCAACGGCACCTTGTGGGCCGTGTCCTCCTGGGGCACCTGGCCGGGGGTCGCCCCGGGCTGCCAGGGCTTCACGGTCGCAGCCGGGCAGCAACTGGACTGCGCCATCGACGTGGACGGCGCGGCGATCCCGCCGGGCTCGTACTGGCTGATGGCAAAGATCGCCTGGCACGGCCGGGTCGCCTACACGAAGGCCGTGGAGCTGGAGGTAACACCATGACGGACCACGCAGCCGTCGTACACGGTGAACCGGTTCCCAAAAACCGCGTAGACGCCTTTCTGCAGACGGTACCGGAGCGCCCCTGTAGGGGCGCGGGGCTGTATTCATCAGCGGCTCCGCCGCGGGGCGCGACCAGCCACAACGGCGCCGCAGACGCCAAGCGACATAATGCGGCACCCCCCGCGGCGCTCTCGGCGCAAGCCCAACGGCAGCGAAGGCGCTGGGCCACCCAGGTGGTCGTAGCCGACGAACTGGCCCGGCGGGCATGCGCAGAACGGGGGCTGGCCCCGGTAGCAGAGGTGTCCCCGACACGACTGCTGGCCGTGGCCGAAAAAGACGTCGCAGACCTCGGCAGCATCATCGCCGCAGCCCTCGCCCACTCCCCCGCCGCCCGCGCCTTCCTCACCGAGCTGGAGGCCGAGCAGGACATCCCCGAGGAAGCCGTACGGGACTACTACGACCGCAACCGGGACCGCTACCTCACCCCGGACGCGCTACGGCGCGGAGTCGACCCGTTCCGGCGGACCGCACCCGAGGACTTCCTGCCGTACGAACAGGCCCGCGAGGGCATCGCACGGGAGCTCAGGCACGCGGCGGGCCGGCGCGCCTTCTTCGCCTGGTTCGACCGGGCACGGGCCGACGTGGTGTACGCCGCGGGCCACGAGCACCCCGGCGACCCCTCACACCCGGACCACGAGCACCGCCACTGAGTCACGGGCGGAACAGAAACGCAACACGGCAAACCATTGACCTCCGATGAATTCTGGTCCACCTTTTCATCAATCGGAGTCGAAGTTGGTTGATTGAACCAGCCGCTCGGCTGGTCCCAGGAGGGTGGACATGCGCGCTGGAAGACTCACCGCATCCGTGGCGGGAATCATCGCCCTGACGCTGACGGCGGCCGGCTGCGGCCTGTCCGGCGGCTCCGGCGGCGGGGACGGCACCGCCGGGGGCTGCAAGGTGGACAAGGGCAACGTCGGCTCGGGCAAGCTGACGGGTGACGTCAAGGGACAGATCACCTTCCAGACGACGAACCTGAAGAAAGACTTCGGGGGCTTCTTCAACGGAGTGATCAAGTCCTTCGAGAAGGCCCACCCCGGCGCCAAGGTCAAGTGGATCGACGACCCGGGCGACAACACCTTCACCCAGCGGACCGTCGCCGACGCCCAGGCCTGTACGTTGCCGGACGTCATCAACGTCAACGCCCCGACCGCGACCGCCCTCACCAAGGCCGGCTACCTGCTCGACCTGAGCGTGAAGGACCCGCAGGTCGCGAAGCCCTTCGTCCCGTCGTTCTGGAAGTCCGCCACCTTCAAGGACGCCTCCGGGAAGGCCATCCACACCACCCTCCCCTGGTACACCGGCGGCGTCCTGCTGACGTACAACAAGGACCTGCTGAACAAGGCCGGGGTCGACCCGGCGAAGCCGCCGACGACGCTCTTCGGCCTGTTCGCCGACTACGAGAAGATCGCCAAGGCGGGCAAGGGCAAGTTCTACGCGACGATGGCCAACCCGATCTGGCGGATCCCGGCGGACTTCGACCAGATGAACATCAAGACGCTCTCCGCGGACGGCAAGTCCGCCGTCTTCGCCAATGATCCGAGGACTACCCAGTGGGTGGCCTGGATGGCGAAGCTGTACAAGGAGGGCGCGATGCCGAAGGACTCGCTGTCCTCCAGCAACGACCCGTCCACGCTGTACAGCCAGGGCAAGGTCGCCTATGGCTCGACGAACCCGAGTTTCGTGCGCTTCGTGAAGCAGAACAGCCCCTCGATCTACGACAGGACGGCTGTCGGCCAGCAGCCCTATGACGCACTCGGCCGCGCCTCCGCCGGCGCCCCCCAGTACGTATCGGTCGCCGCGACCAGCAAGCACGCACCCGTGGCGCTCGCCTTCGCCGAGTACCTGACCAACGCCGAGAACCAGACGGCCTGGTGCAAGGACCCGAACGTGGTGATCTTCCCGACGACCACGGACTCGCTGAACGACCCGTTCTTCCAGAACGTCACCGGAAGCGACCCGTTCTCCCAGGCCCGCAAGCTCGTCGCCGACCAGCTCAAGACGGCCGACACCAACCAGACGAACCTCTCCCCGGCCGTCCAGAACGCGATCGTGGCACAGGTGCAGCTGGCCATGCAGGGCAAGAAGAGCCCCGAGCAGGCCGTGAAGGACGCTCAGGCGAAGGCCGACGACCTGCTGAAGCAGGCGGGCTGAGCGTGGCGACCGAGACCGCTGAGCCGGTGATCGTGCCTGGTACGGAGCGCACTGCCTCCGTGCCGGGCACGGCCCCGTCCCTTATCCGCCGCCTCGTCAGGGCTGTGCTCCCCGGCCCCGTGCCGGGCGCCAACGGCGCGGCCCTGTACCGCCGTTGGTGGCTGCCCTGGCTGTGGACCGCGCCCGCGATCGTGTGCGCGGTGGTGTTCGGGGTGTTCCCGTTCCTCAACACGGTCCTGCTGTCGTTCACGAACGCCAAGCCGCTCGGCGGCGCCGCGAGCTTCGTCGGGCTGGACAACTACACCCGGATGCTGGACGACTCGGACTTCTGGCTGGCCACCCGCAACAGCATCCTGTACGCCGTCATCGTCGTCCCGCTGATGGTGCTGCTGCCGCTGATGCTGGCCGTGCTGGTGGAGAGGAACCTGCCCGGCATCGGCTTCTTCCGCTCTGCCTTCTACACGCCCGTCCTCGCCTCCAGCGTGGTCGTGGGCCTGAGCTGGCAGTGGCTGCTGGCCGACGACGGGCTGGTCAACACCTGGCTGCAGAAGGCCCACTTGATCAAGTCCGCCGTCCCCTTCCTCTCCGACTCCTGGCTCATCCTCTTCTCCGCGATGGGCCTGACGCTGTGGAAGGGACTCGGCTGGTACATGATCTTCTACCTGGCCGCGCTCGGAAACGTGCCCAAGGAGCTCCACGAGGCGGCGCAGATGGACGGCGCCGGCGCGGTCCGGCGCTTCTGGCACATCACCGTGCCGGGCGTGCGCCAGGCGATGATGCTGGTCGGCACGCTCACCGGCATCGGCTGTCTCAGGGTGTTCACCGAGATCTTCATGCTGGGCAGCTCCACCGGCGGCCCCGGCGGCGCCGACCGCACCCTGCCCTTCTACATCCGCGACGTCGGTCTGGATCCGATCACCGGCAACGCCGGCTACGGCTCCGCGGTCAGCGTCGCCCTGTTCGTACTCACCCTCGGCCTGACCCTGCTCGCACAGCGCCTGACGAAGGAGGACGAGGCATGACGACCGCCGTCGAGAAGCCCCGGCGGCTGATGCCGCGCTGGCGGGAGTACGGCCGCCCCCGCGAACTGGTCGTCCGCTACCTGTTGTTGCTCTTCGTGCTGGGCATCACGGTCGGCCCGCTGGTCTGGCAGTTCCTCGCGTCGCTGAAGGGCGTCGGCGAGGACGTCTTCGGCGCGGACGCCTCGCTGCTGCCGCACCACCCGACCCTGCGGGCCTACCGTGAGGTCTTCTCCCAGGTGCCGGTGGCGACGTACATCCGCAACAGCCTGATCGTGGTCGTCCTGTCGATCGTCAGCCAGCTCGTCTTCTCCACCACGGCCGGCTACATGCTCTCCAAGCCCGGCTGGAAGGGCCGCAAGGCGGTCTGGGTGGTGCTGGTCGCCTCCATGATGTTCCCCTTCGAGTCGATCATGGTGTCGCTGTTCCTGAGCATCCGCGACCTGGGCCTGGTCGACAACCTGGCGGGCGTGTGGCTGCCCGGGTTCGTCGGCGCCATCAACGTCCTGCTGATGCGCGGCGCGTTCCTGGCCGTACCGCGCGAGATCGAGGACTCTGCGATGCTCGACGGCGCGAACGAGTGGCAGCGGTTCAGGTACCTGTATCTGCCGTCCGCGTGGGGCGCGATCATGGTGGTCACCATCAACACCTTCATCAGCGCCTGGGACGACTTCCTCTGGCCGCTGATCGTGCTCCGCTCGGAGAGCCACATGACGCTGACGCTGGGCCTGTCCCGGCTGCAGAGCTCGTCCTTCGGCTACGACCAGCGGGTGGTCATGGCCGGTTCGGTGATCTCCGTCATCCCGGTGCTTGTGCTGTTCGTGATCACCCAGCGCTGGTTCTACAAGGGCGTCTCGGCGGGAGCCGTCAAGCTCTGACATCCAGTACGGCGGGTACGGCGGTGAGCGCGGCCCGCGCGGACTCGGCGACCCGGATCTCCACGGTCCTGGTCCCGGCGAGTCGGCCCCTGTCGAGCGGCAAGGTGACCGAACGGCACTCGCCGGGCACCAGGTCGGCACCCTCGAACGCGAACAGTTCGAGGGTGCGCGGCCAGGTGGACGTGATCAGCCGCCGCAGATAGACCTGCACGACGGTACGGCCCTGCCGCGCACCGGTGTTGGTGACGTCGACCGTGACGGTGTGCCCGTCCGTGCGGGGCGGCCCGTACGCGAAGCTCGTGTACGACATCCCGTGTCCGAAGGAGTGCAGCGGCTCGGCGCTCTCGTCCACGTAGCCGCCGTACTCGGTGTCCTTGTGGTTGTAGTGGACGGGGAGTTGGGCCGCCGAGCGGGGCATCGAGACGGGGAGCCGGCCGACGGGTGCCGCATGTCCGAGCAGTACCTCGGCGATCGCGTCGCCGCCCCAGGGGCCCGGGTACCAGGCGGTGAGCAGGGCGGCCGCGGTCTCGGGCACGATGTGCGGGCGGCCCTGGATGAGGACGACGACGGTCGGTGTGCCCGTCGCCACGACGGCGTCCAGGAGGACGTACTGCGCCCTGCCCAGCCGCAGTCCGGCGAGGTCGGCGCCTTCCCCACAGGTCATCTCCGAAACGGCCGTGAGCGCGGCCCCGTTGGCGGCGAAGTCCGTCTCGGGGCTGCGGGCGCTGCTGCCGCCCAGCACCAGCACGGCGACGTCGGAGGCGGCGGCCGCGGCGACCGCCTCGGGGATGCCGGAGAGGTCGGCTCCGGTGAGGTCGCAGCCGCGGGCGTGCCGGATGTCGGTGCCGGGCGGGGCGAGCTTGCGAAGCCCGTCGAGGACGCTGCTGCCGGTGCGCTGCGGGGCGGTGTAGTCGCCCGACTGGTGGGCGGAGGTGGCGGACTGGGGTCCCAGGACGGCGATACGGGAGACGGTCGCCGGTATCGGGAGGGCGCCCCCGCTGTCGTGGAGGAGCGTGACCGAGGCACGCGCGAGGGCGGTGCTCAGCGCGCGCCCCTTCTCGGCGGACGGCAACTCACCGCCGCCATAGGGCCGTTCGAAGAGCCCGAGGCGGAACTTCAGGCGCAGGACGCGGGCGACGGCGGCATCGAGGACGGACTCCTCGATGAGCCCCCTCTCCACAGCCTCCTCCAGATGCGTGAAGCCCTCGTCCCACAGGCTCAGATCCACCCCGGCGTTGAGGGCGAGGGCACCCGCGGAGACCTTGTCGCCGGTGATGCGAGCCAGCCGGTCGACGGCCAGCCCGTCGGCCATGACCAGCCCGTCGAACCCCCAGTTCTCCCGCAGCAGCCCGGTGAGCAGGGCGCGGTTGCCGGAGCACGGCATCCCGTCGACCTCGTTGTACGCGGCCATGACGGCGGCGGCCCCGGCGCGGACGCCCGCGCGGGCCGCAAGGAGGTGGATCTCGTCCAGCTCCCTCCAGCCGAGCTCCGACTCGGCGGAGTTGCGGCCGCCGACAGTGGCTCCCTGCCCGGCGAAGTGCTTGAGGACGACGGGTGCCCTATCGTCGGCGAAGAACTCGGCGGGCTCCCCCTGCATGCCTCGCACGAGTGCCTCCGTCAGCCGGGCGGCGAGGTACGGGTCCTCGCCGAAGCACTCCTCGGTACGGCCCCAGCGGGGGTCGCGGACGAGGTCGAGCGCCGAGACCAGCGCCAAGTGGCCGCCACGGGCACGGAGTTCGGCGGCGGCGTGCGCGGCGGCACGCTCGTACAGCTCGGGGTCCCAGGTGGCGCCGACCGCCAGGTTGACGGGGAGGACCGTGCCGTCCAGGGCCATGTGGCCGTGCGGCACCTCCTCGACGAACAACGCGGGTATGCCGAGCCGGCTGCGCTCGAGAACGTGCCGCTGCACCAGCTCCGCGAGAGCCGCACTGTCCTGGCCGCCGGGCCCAGTACCGTGGTCGACACCGGACCAGGCGTCGGCCCGCATCAGCCCGTAGAGAGCCCCGAGCCCTTCGAAACGGTCGGTCTCGGCGTACAGGGCGTCCGTGAGTTCGTAGCCACCGTCGGGGGTACGGCGGTAGGCGTCCCAGCCGTACATCCGCTGGTTGAGCTGACCGGCCTTCTCGCGGAGGGTCATACGGGCGAGGAGGTCATGGACGCGGGCGTCGAGGGGGGCGGTGGGGTCGCGGTAGAGGAGGCGGTCCCGGTGAGTGCGTTCGGCGCGGTCGGCCGCTGGTTCCGGAGTCGGCATGCGGCCGTTCCTTTCGTGTGGGCAGTCGGACGAGGAGTTCGCGTGGGCAGTCAGACGAGGAGGCGGGCGAGGGCCACGGCGCCCCCGCAGCCGTCGGCCACCCAGTCGAGGGTGAGTCCGAGGTGGTTCCGGAGCGCGGCGGTCAGGGGTGCCGTCAGGGGGCCGTCGGGGCCGAGCAGACCACCGGTGGCGACGACGCGTTCCCCGGGACGGGGCTCCAGCGCCCTGATGGTGTCGGTCAGCCGCTCCACCGCCTCGACGAGGATCGCCTCCGCCACGGGGTCCTTCTCCCGGGCCGACTCGGCGACCAGCGGGGCGAGCCGGGCGAGCCGGGTCGGGGGTTCGGCCATGACGGCGGGGAGCAGACGCATGCGGTAGGCCTCGCGACGGGTGCGGGACCAGTAGGGGGCGCCTTCGTACGGCTTCTCGGGAGCCCCGGAGTTCTCGGGAGCCCCGGAGCCGCCGTACGGCAGCACCTCGCCCGGTAGCCCCAGCGCCCGGCCCACCGTCCCCGCCAGCGCCGTCGCCCCGCCCCGCCCGTCCGCCATCCGCAGGGCGGCCCTGACCGCCTCCCGGCCGATCCAGAAGCCGCTGCCGTCGTCGCCGAGGAGCCAGCCGTCGCCGTCGACGGTGGCCGTGCAGCGGCGGCCGGTGATGCGCATGGCGACCGCTCCCGTGCCGGCGACCAGGGCGAGGCCGTCGGCCGGGGTGCCGGGGGCGGAGGCGAAGGCCGCTTCGATGTCGCTGCTGATGCCGATCGGGCCGGTGGCGATGCCGACCCGGCGGAGGGCGGCGGTCAGGGCGGTGAGCGCGTTGAGGCGGCCCGGGTCGTCCTCCGTCGCCCCCGTGGCGCCCGCGAAACCGCCGGCCACCGCCGCGACCCGGCCTCTTGCGGACTCCGGCACCGCCTGGGCGACGGCCTCGGCGAGGTGGTCGGTGAGCCGGGGCAGCGGCACGGTGAGGGCGTTGCCCGGACCGGCGGCGCCCTCGCCGAGCACGCGGCCGTCCGCCGCGGCGGCCAGAACCGCGCGGGTGCGGGTGCCGCCGGCGTCGAGGCCGACCACCAGTTCCGGTTCACCGGAGTTCCGATTGCCACCGGACTCCTGGTTGAAATCGTTATTCATCATCGACCATGGTGGTTGATACATTCAGCGAGGACAAGCCCCCGACCCGGCAGGGTCGGCGCCCCGAGGAGGATCCCATCCCTACGCTCCGCTTCGGCGTCAACTACACGCCCCGCCGCGGCTGGTTCCACGCCTGGCACGACTTCGACCCGCAGCACGCCCGCGAGGACCTGGCCCAGATCGCGGGGCTGGGCCTCGACCACATCCGGGTCTTCCACCTCTGGCCGCTGCTCCAGCCCAACCGCACCCTCATCCGCACCGCCGCCGTCGACCAGCTGGCACAACTCGTCGACCTGGCGGCCGAGGCGGGCCTCGACGTCATGGTGGACGGCGTGCAGGGCCATCTGTCCAGCTTCGACTTCTACCCGGAGTGGACCCGCAGCTGGCACCACCGCAACGTCTTCACCGACCCGGAGGCCGTCCAAGCCCAGGCGGAGCTGCTGCGCACGCTCTCCCGCGCCCTCACCGACCGCCCGAACCTCATCGGTCTCCAGCTCGGCAACGAACTCAACAACCTGGTCGAGCACAACCCGGTGACGCCGGCCGAGGTCGACCACTACCTCGACACGCTGCTGGCGGCCGCCCGCGAGGGCCTGCGCCCCGGGCAGCTGGCCACGCACTCCGCGTACGACGCCGCCTGGTACGGCGACGACCACCCGTTCACTCCCGAGGCCTCGGCCCGCAAGGGCGACGTGACGACCGTCCACCCCTGGGTGTTCTCCGCCGACTGCGCCCGCCGCTACGGGCCCGGCTCCTTCGAGGTGCAGCACCTCGCCGAGTACGGCACGGAACTCGCGAAGGCCTACGCCGACGATCCGTCCCGCCCTGTCTGGGTCCAGGAGACGGGCGCTCCCGAACCGCACATCCCGGCGGCCGACGCCCCGGACTTCGCCCGCGCCACGGTCCTCAACGCGGCCGACTGTGAAGGCCTTTGGGGCGTGACCTGGTGGTGCTCCCACGACGTGGACCGCTCACTGTCCGACTATCCGGAGCTGGAGTACACCCTGGGTCTCTTCGACTCCACGGGCCGCCCCAAGCCGATCGCCAAGGCCCTTGCGGAGACGGTCGCCGAGCTGCGCGCGAAGCCCGTCTCCCCCCGACCGCGCACCACCGCCCTGGTGCTGGACTGCACGCCCTCGACCCGTTCGGTCTCCGGTCCGGGCGGCACGTACTTCGATGCGTGGATGCTCCTGCGCAAGCAGGGCGAGCGCCCGGCGGTACTACTGGCCGAACGGGCGGACGACCAGGCGTACCTGGCGACGCGGGGAATCACGCAGACCGTACAACTGCCGTAGGACGCTGCGCCCCAAAGGGGCGCGGGGCTGTGTCGATATGCGGCTCCGCCGCGTGGGCGCGACCAGCCACGACGGGCCGGCAGACGACCCACGGCCCATCCCGGCACTCACAGCGGAGCGCCCAGCACCTCCGCCACGGCCCGCAGATTGACCCGCCCCCGCCCATAGGAGCACAGGTCACCCCCCTCCGGCAGCCCGGTGTCCACGCGTACCGCGTCCGGACGCCGGGCCAGCAGGGCCTCGCGGAAGTTCGCCTGCCACGGATGGATCCCCGCGTCACACGTGGCGACAACCAGCGGCGAATCCGCGGCCAGGCGCAAGATGCCGTCGACCAGCGCAGTCTGATCGCAGGGCTCCCCGCTCACCGCCGTACCGTTCGCCGTGGGGTCGAGGGGGCGCAGCTCGGTCAGGAGGTCCTCGCCGCCCCAGTTGAGGGCGGGATGCGGGGGCGGGAAGAGGTCGACGACGTGGGCGCCGCGCACGGCACGCGGCAGGGCCCTGCTGCGTACGGCGCGCCGCGCCGCCTCCAGACCGGCCCCGGCGTCCCAGGCGGCCACCACCCCGGCGGGGGTCGCGTACCGCTGGGCGAGCCGCCGTACCCGCCCGGCCGCCTCCCATATCCGCTCCTCGGACAGCCGGCCGGAGTCCACCGCGTCGAGCACCGCGTCCCGGCAGCCCAGCGTGACCTCCAGGTCCGGCACGGCGACGATCACCTGGTCCGCGCCCGCGGCGAGGGCTATGCGCGCCCCGGCCGCCTCGCCGTAGCGGTCGGCGATGGCCTTCATTTCCAGGGCGTCGCTGACCAGCACACCGTCGAAGCCGATCTCGTGGCGGAGCAGGTCGCCGAGGATGCGGCGGCTGAGGGTGGCGGGGCGGTTGGCGTCCAGCGCCGGATAGACGACGTGCGCGCTCATCAGCATGGGCACGCCCGCGGCGACGGCCGCGCGGAACGGTTCCAGGTCGGCACGGAGTTCGTCGGACGGCCGCGGGTCGACGGCGAGGTCGTGGTGGCTGTCGGTCTCGGTGCCACCGTGGCCGGGGAAGTGCTTGGCGCAGGAGGCGATGGAGCGGGCCTCGGTGGCGGTGATCCAGGCGTGCAGATGGCGGGCGGCGAGCCCGGGGTCGGCGCCGAAGGAGCGGGTGCGCACGATCGGGTTGTCCGCCCTGCGCTGGAGGTCGGCGACGGGTGCGTACGAGGCGGTGATGCCGAGGGTGGCGAGGTGGCCGGCGAGGGCGTCGGCGCAGCGGGCCGTCAGGTTCGGGTCGTCGGCGACGCCGAGGGCGTAGGAGCCGGGGACCTCGGGGGCGCCCGCGCCGACCAGGTGACCGATGCCGCCGCCCTCGTTGTCGATGGCGACCAGCAGATCGGGGCGTATCGCCCGCAGTGCGTCGGTGAGCTCACGGACCTGCTCCGCGTCGCGCACGTTCCGGGTGAACAGGATGACGCCGCCCAGACCGCGGTCGATGAGCCGTTTGAGGGTGTCGGGGAAGGCCGTCGTGCCCTCGAAGCCCGCGACGAGACAGCGGTGGACCGCCTCGTCCAGGTCGGAGGAGACGGAGGACAGGGCCGGGCCCGCGGACAGCTGCTCGGAGGTCACCCAATGGATTGTTCTGGCTTATTCATCCTGACGTCAACACTTCATTGGATGAATGATTCATCGCCAGGATGGCTGTCGCCCGCCCGCCCGCACCCCGTAGGCTCCCGGACACCAGGGCGTCACACCCGGCGGGAACGGTTCCGCCGTGTCCCTGCTCCCGCTCGACGACGCCCCCGGCCGGCTCCCCACCGGTCTCCCCCTCCCGTCCCCAAAACGCTTCGACGCCCCACGCTTCCTCCGCAGCGCCCTGGTCCTGCTGCCCCTGCTCCTGATCGGCGCCTGGGCGGCGGTCGACTGGCGGACCGTGTACGACGGCACCGCCCGCCTGGGCTCCGCCGACCCCTGGTGGCTGCTGGTCGCGCTGTTCTTCACCTGCCTGGGCTGGCTGTCCGCGCCCTGCATCCGCCAGGGCGCGCTGCCGGAACGGCTCCCGGCCGGGCTGCTGATCGCCTCGCAGTTCGCCGCCGGCGCCGCCAATCACGTACTGCCGGCGAGTATCGGCGCGCACGCCGTCACCCTGCGCTTCCTGCAGGGCCGCGGCATACCCCTGGCCCGGGCCACCGCCTCGCTCGCCCTCTACTCGGCGGTCAAGCCGATCGCGAGGACGCTGGTGCTCCTCGTCTTCCTGGTGGCCTTCCCCGACCTGCTGCTCACCGGCAAACTCGTGCCGGATCACCGGACGTCGCTCCTGATCGCCGGAGCCGTGACGCTCGCCCTCGCCGGAACCGCCCTGCTCGTGACGACCGTACGGCCATTGCGCCGCCCCCTCCTCGACGCCCTGCGCTGCGCCCTGACCGACGTACGGCTGCTGCACACCCGGCCCGCGCGGATCCTCGCCCTGTGGGGCGGGGCGGCCGCCGCCCCGCTGATCCAGGCGAGCGTCCTCTTCGCGGTCGGGGCGGCACTCGGCCTGTCGCTGTCGTGGATGCAGGTGGCCTTCGCGTTCCTGGCCGCGAGCACGGCGGTCGGGGCCGTGCCCGCACCGGGCGGCATCGGCCCCGTGGACGCGGCGGTCGTGTTCGCCATGGTCGCGCTCGGCGCACCCATGGACGTGTCGGCGACCGCCGTCATCGGCTACCGCGTCCTGACGGTCTGGCTGCCGCTGCTGCCGGGGGCGCTGGTGCTGTCGGCGCTGGTGCAGCGGAAGGTGCTGTGAGGAGACCGTCGGGCTTCGGCCGTTCTGGCCGTTACGCACGGGTGTCCGACCGGTCGGACGTGCGGGGTGACGGCGCGGGCAAGCGCGCATCCGGCCGACCTGCGGTCAGGCGTCCGACCTGCACGGTTGCCTGCGGCGTGCTTCCCAAGGCCGGCGTGACGAGCAGGTGCCGTACCGCCAGTCGAGACGGCAACGACGACTTCCGGCCGGATCAGGTCTGGCGCAATGCCGTCCACGGGCGATGGCCGAAGTGACATCGAATGGTCACTCTGCGCTTCTGTATGTGTCAGATCCGTGCACGAAGCGTGCAGAAGATTCGTGCCCCTGCCCGCCGATTCCACCCTGGAAGGACCTGACCATCAAGATCCGTCGCCCGTCCCCCGTGATCGCGTTCTTCGACGTGGACGAAACACTGCTCACCACCCCCGCGCGGTACGACTTCCTCCGCTACCGGCTCGGCGAGACGCAATACGCCTACGAAGTGGACCAGTTGGGCGCCATGGCCGCACTCGGCATCGACCCTGCCGACCTGCTGCGGGCGTACTACCGGCTCTATGCGGGAACCCCGTCGGCCGAGCTGATGGAACAGGGGCGGCGCTGGTACGAGGAGGTCCGCCGGGGACGCCGCATAGGTCCGCCGTTCGTCGCCCGGACCCTGACCGCGCTCCGCGCCCACCAGGACGCCGGACACCTCACCGCCCTGGTCTCCGAGGCGTTCACGCCCTGCCTGGCCCCGCTGCGCGAGGATCTCGGCGCCGACCTCGTCCTGTGCACCGAACCCGTCGTGGACTCCGAGGGGTGCCTGACCGGCGAGGTACGCCACCCGATGACGGCGGCGGCCAAGACCCGGGCCGCGGTCCGCGCCGCGGCCGAGCACGGCGCGGCACCCCTGGACTGCTTCGGCTACGGCACCCGCACCGACGGCCTCGGCCTGCTCGCCTCCGTCGGCAACCCCACCGTCGTCGACGCCCGTACGGCCCTCGTGTCCCTCGTCTAGGGCCCGGCTCGCGGCCCCGGACAGGCAACCCACAGCGCCGAGCCCCCCTCTACAGGGATGACCAGGCCCTAGGGGGAGGACGGAACGTGGGGAAGCGGAAGACGGTGACAGCCGTGCCCGGGGACGGGGCACGGATCGGCCGTATCGGCCGCTATCCGGTGCGCTGGCACAACGCCCTGCTGGCGCTGTGGACGACCGTCTGGTTCTTCGTGGCCGAACGCCACGGAGCCGTGTCGTGGCACTATCTGCGGGAAGGGCAGCAACTGCTCTTCCACCAGGTCCCCGGCGGCGGCCTCGCCCTCTACGCCAACCACCCGGACCTGCAGATCGGCCCGGTCAGCTTCCTGGTCGCCGGGCTGTTCGCACCGTTCCCCGCCGAACTCGGCGAGAAGCTCGCCGACGCGTTCATGTCCGGCCTGGGCCTGTACATGCTGGTGCTGGTCGGCCGCGCCGCCGCCGACCACTACCGGGGCACCGGACTCAACCACAAACGCCTCCAGCAGCGCGTACTGATCGCCGGAGCGGCCTTCATCCCCATGTGGGTGGAGGTATCGGTGCGTTTCGCGCACCTGGACGACGTCCTGGCGCTGTTCTTCACCACCCTCGCCGTCCGCGCCCTGGTCCGCGGCAAGGCGACGGCCGTCGGCGTCTTCCTGGCCCTCGCGGTGGACTCCAAACCCTGGGCGGTGGGCTTCCTGCCGCTGCTGCTGGCCCTGCCGCGCCCCGCCCGCCTGCGCTCCGCCGCCTGGACCATGGGCCTGGTGGCCGCCGCGTGGCTGCCCTTCTACCTCACCCACCTGGACACCCTGGCCGCCGCCCGCTTCACCATCCCGAACCAGCCCGCCTCGGCCCTGCGCTGGTTCGGCGTGCACGACGCCGCCACCCCCTGGTGGGATCGTCCCGCCCAGATGGCCCTCGGTATCGCCCTGGGTGCCCTCGCCGTCCGCCGGCACCGCTGGCCGGCCGTCGTGCTGCTCGCCGCCGACGCCCGCATCGTCCTGGACCCGAGCGTGTA
Source organism: Streptomyces sp. TLI_185 (assembly GCF_003814765.1). Classification (NCBI taxonomy): domain Bacteria; kingdom Bacillati; phylum Actinomycetota; class Actinomycetes; order Kitasatosporales; family Streptomycetaceae; genus Streptomyces; species Streptomyces sp. TLI_185. The sequence continues at coordinate 7,714,899 of NZ_RKRB01000001.1, read as the reverse complement.
CACGTACTACAACGCCTCGGTCCTCCTCGGCACCCTGATCTGGGACTCGATCGGCCAGCGCCGGCTGGTCCCCTGGGTCAGCTGGCTCGCCCTCATCTCCCTGTACGGCAGCGCCCTGCTCGTCCCCTCGGACTCCGTCCAGGGCCTCATCCGCCTGGCTTTCGCGGCCGGTTCCGCCGCCTACGTCCTCTGGTGGCCCCAACGCCCGCCCCGCAGCAGACGCCATGGCCGCGGGGCACAGGGCCGGCCGCACCCCGTGATCCCGCAAAGCCGTCGTGCGGAGTCGGACGCACCGCAGAGCTGTTGAGGCGGTACCGCTGAACGGAAGCGGTGACTCCGCGCCGCGGGCGGGCAGAACTCCCCCAAGGCGGACACCGACGCCTCAACACCGTGACGGGGGTGCTGACTTGACGGTCATCGTCGGCCTGGTCAATCGCAAGCGAGTACATCTGGCCGGAGACTCCGCAGGCAGTGACGGATATCGGCTCACCATCTGCCGCGACCCCAAGGTGTTCACCAACGGACCCTACGTCCTCGGGTACACCACGTCCTTCCGCATGGGGCAGTTGCTGCACTACGGCCTCGATGCCCCGCACCCGGAAGGTGCCCTCTACCGCTTCATGGCCACGACCTTCGTCAACGCGGTCCGCACCTGCCTCAAGGACGGCGGCTGGGCGCGCAAGGAGTCCGAGCAGGAACAGGCCGGCAGCTTCCTCGTGGGCGTCCACGGCCGGCTCTTCGCCATCCACGGCGACTACCAGGTCAGCGAGTCCGCCGACGGGTACGCCGCGGTCGGCTGTGGCGACGAGTACGCCCTCGGCGCCCTCCACGCCACCGCCGGCCTCGGCATGAAACCACGCGAACGCCTCACCGCCGCCCTGCGTGCGGCCGACCACCACAGCGGCGCCGTCGCCGCCCCCTACACGTACGCCAGGACGGCGGACTAGGACGGTCAGCCCTCGTCAGCGGCCAGACGCAGGGAAATGGAGTTGATGCAGTACCGCTGGTCCGTGGGCGTCGGATACCCCTCGCCCTCGAAGACGTGCCCGAGATGCGACCCGCACCGCGCGCACCGCACCTCGGTCCGCACCATGCCGTGCGAGCGGTCCTCGATCAGCTCGACCGCGTCGGTGTCCTTCGGGTCGTAGAAGGACGGCCAGCCGCAGTGCGACTCGAACTTCGTGGTGGAGGTGAACAGTTCGGCGCCGCAGGCGCGGCACGAGTACACGCCCGTCGCCTTGGTGTCGGTGTACTCACCCGTGAAGGCGGGCTCGGTCGCGGCCTGGCGCAACACGGCGTACTCGGCCGGGGTCAGCTCCGCACGCCACTGCTCGTCCGGCTTTTCGACGTCGTACGACATGAAGCTCAGCCCCTTACTTCGCGAGACGGTCCAGGATGCGCGGTCCGAGGTCGGTGACGTCGCCCGCGCCCATGGTGAGAACGAGATCACCCGCCTTCGCCATTCCCGCCACGACCTCAGGCACCCCCGCCTTGTCGTGGACGGGCGTCACGTCCGCGCCCGCGGCCCGCGCCGCCTCGATGATCAGCTCGCTCGTCACACCGGGGATCGGGTCCTCGCGGGCGGGATAGATGTCGAGGACCACCGACGCGTCCGCGAGGGCCAGCGACTGCCCCATCTCCTTGCCGAGCTCCTGCGTCCGCGAGAACAGGTGCGGCTGGAAGACGACCAGGATCCGCGCCTCGCCCGCCGCGGCGCGCATGGCCTCCAGGTCGGCCGTCATCTCCGTCGGGTGGTGGGCGTAGGAGTCGATGACCTGGACTCCGACCGCCTCGCCCTTCAGCTGCAGTCGGCGCTTCACACCGGTGTACGCGGCCAGGGCCGGGGCCAGCTCGGCGGCGGGGACACCCAGCGCGACGCCCGCCGCGAGCGCGGCCACGGCGTTGTGCGCGTAGTGCCGGCCGGGCACGGAGACGGCGAAGGTGAGCTCCTGCCCGCCCAGCAGGACCGTGACCTCGCTCTTCAGCCCCTGCGGGACCACGGACAGGACACGTACGTCGGCGTCCTCGGCGTCTCCGTACGTCACCGTCTTCACCGAACCGGCCAGCCGCCGGGTCAGCTCCCGCGCACCCTCGTGATCGGCGTTGATCACCAGCGTGCCGCCCGGCACGATCCGTCCGGCGAACGTCTCGAAGGACTCGTAGATCTCGTCCATGGACGCGTAGTTGGCGTGGTGGTCCAGCTCGACGTTGAGGACGATCGCCACCTCGGGCGCGTACTTGTGGAAGCTGCGGTCCGATTCGTCGGCCTCGGCGACGAAGATCTCGCCCTCGCCGTGCAGGGCGTTGGAGCCGGGCGCGTCCAGGTCGCCGCCGATCGCGTACGAGGGCTTCAGCCCCAGCTCGCTCAGCGAGACGGCCAGCATCGACGTCGTGGTCGTCTTCCCGTGCGTACCGGCGACCGCGATCGGCCGCAGGCCGTCCATGAGCGCGGCGAGGGCGTCGGACCGGTGCACCACCGGAATCCCGAGCTCGGCCGCGCGGGCCAGCTCCGGGTTGTCCTTGCGGATCGCCGACGACACGACCACGCAACTGGCGTCGTCGGCGAGATGCTCCGCCGCATGCCCGATATGCACGGTCGCACCCAGCTCCCGCAGCGCCTCGGCGGTGGCGGACTCCTTCGCATCACTGCCCGCCACCTTGCCCCCACGCTGAGCAAGAATCTTCGCGATCCCCGACATTCCGGCCCCGCCGATGCCAATGAAATGCGGTCGGTCCATGGCGGGGGGAAGGCCGGGTGCCATGCGTGTCTCCCTGTGCTTACTGATACGGCGGACGTTCAGCGCCCCAGCCTATTCGGTACGCCAACCGCCGCCGACCATTGGACGCCGGGGACTGCACCACCCCAGGGGCGCGGGGCTGTGACATCAGCGGCTCCGCCGCGGGGCGCGACCAGCCACATCGGACCCGCACCCACAAACGCACCAAATCCCGACGGCGTCTAGGCCTTACTGTGCGAGAACAGCTTCAACACCGGCACCCCCACCTTGTGCCGAGCCCGAGACGCCCAGTCCCGATGGAAGAACTCCTCCACGTAGTGGGGATCGGTCAGCACGATCACCTCATCGGCGTCGACCTCGTCCACGAGGGCCTTGAGCGCATCCAGCGGATGATCCTCGATCAGCCGCCCCTCCGCCCCGCTGCCTGCGGCATGCAGCGCCTGCAGCGACACCTCCAACGCCCGCTCCCCGAAGGGCCTCGCGGCCTCCCCCTCGGGGACGTCCCGCTCGCGCGCGACCTCGTCCAGCTCGCCGAGCGCGACGTCGTCGATGGCCCGCAGCAGGCGGTCCGCCTGGTCGCCGCGGGGCTGGAGCAGCACGTGGAAGGAGACCTCCTCGTCCCCGTGCAAGCTGGTGACGAACTCCACGTCTGCGGACGTCAGGGCCTTCTCGATCATCAATACGCTTGTGAACACCGGGCGCCCCTTCTGCGGAAACCATCCTGCCCCGTGATGTCACGGGGCACTGCGAGATTCAGTGTGCCCGCCCCGAGCAAAGCGGAACGGTAGGTTCCGCCGTTTTCGGGACCGGCGGTACCGCTGAACGATTGTCAGGGCCGCTGGTAGCGGGTGAAGAGAAACCCCTCCTCCTCCAGCAGCGACGCGAGGACGAAGCGTTGCGGAACCGCGACCGACGGCCCGCCGGCGATGCGCTGCGCGTCGCCGGCGGTGAGCATCGGGGAGACGGCGAGGCAGAGCTCGTCGAGCACTCCGGCGGCCACCAGCTGGCCGAGCAGCCGGGGGCCGCCCTCGGTCAGCAGCCGGGTGTACCCGAGGTCGCCCAGGGCCCGTACGGCGCGGGCGGGCTCCACGCCGACGCCGTCACCGGCGATCACCACCCGGGCGCCGGCCTTCTCGGCGGCGGCGACCCGGTCCGGGGCCGCCGCGGCGCCCGTGAGGACCAGGGTCGGCACCACCGGCGAGGTGAACAGCGGAAGGGAGAAGTCCAGGTCCAGGCTGGCGCTGACCACCGCGATCGCCGGCGCCGGCGGCTGCCCGGCCGCCTGCCGCAGCTCCGCGAACTCCGCACGCGCGCGTGCGGGCCGGTACCCCTCCTGACGTACCGTTTCCGCACCGACGACCACGACGTCCGCCAGCCCGCGCAGGGTTCCGAAGATCCGCATGTCGGCCGCGCTGGAGATCGGCTGCGACCGTCCGTCGTGCTGGGCGGCCCCATCGAGCGTGGACACCATGTTCGCGCGCAGCCACGGGACGGGCCGTCCGCCGGCGGTGGGCTCGGGGTAGGCATAGGCGGCGGCGAGCTCGGGGAGGCTCCACTCGCGGTCGGCCGGGACTTCGGGAACACCGGCCCCACCGGTCACACCCTCCTCGCCGGGAGATGCAGGGGCTTTCGGCACTGTCTCGTCGGTCACAGGGAACAGGCGTCGCATGTCGTGCAGTGTGGCACGGCCCTTAGCATGGGGAACCGTGTCGTCCTCCCCTTCCGCCCCCGGCCTCAGCCCGATAGCCGACGCGGCCCCGCAGTCCCTGTGCGCCCGCGCACCGCACGTCCCCGCCGACCGCCTGGTCGCCGAGATGGTGCCGCCGCCGCGCTTCGACTCGGTCCGCTTCAGAACCTACATGCCGGACCCGAACCAGCCCAGCCAGACCGAGGCCGTGCGGGTCCTCGAGGGCTTCGCGGGCGGCCTCGGCGGGGCGCACGCCATCCGCGGCGGAAAGCGCGGTTTCTTCGGATTCGGGAAGCCCAAGGCGCCGAAGGTCCCGGCCGGCCCCCGCGGCGTCTACCTCGACGGCGGTTACGGCGTCGGCAAGACCCACCTCCTCGCCTCCCTCTGGCACGCCACCCCGGCGGAGCCCGCGCTCAAGGCGTTCGGCACGTTCGTCGAGCTCACCAATCTGGTCGGCGCCCTGGGCTTCCAGCAGACCGTGCAGACCCTGAGCGGCCACCGCCTCCTGTGCATCGACGAGTTCGAGCTCGACGACCCCGGCGACACGGTCCTCGTATCGACCCTGCTCGGCAGGCTCGTCGACGCCGGTGTGGCCCTCGCCGCCACCTCCAACACCCTCCCCGGCAAGCTCGGCGAGGGCCGTTTCGCGGCGGCCGACTTCCTGCGCGAGATCCAGGGCCTGTCCGCCCACTTCCGCGCCCTGCGCATCGACGGCGAGGACTACCGCCACCGCGGCCTGCCCGAGGCGCCGGCGCCCTTCTCGGACGAGCAGGTGACGAAGGCGGCGTACGCCACCCCGGGGGCCTCGCTCGACGACTTCCCGCACCTCCTGGACCACCTCGCCAAGGTCCACCCCAGCAGGTACGGCGCGCTGACCGACGGACTGAAGGCGGTCTGCCTCACCGAGGTCCGCCCCGTCCCCGACCAGTCGACCGCCCTGCGGCTCGTGGTGCTCGCGGACCGGCTCTACGACCGCGAGGTACCGGTGCTGGCCTCCGGGCTGCCCTTCGACCGGCTGTTCAGCGAGGAGATGCTGAACGGCGGCTACCGCAAGAAGTACTTCCGGGCGATCTCCCGGCTCACCGCGCTGGCGCGGGATGGCAAGGGACTCGCCGAGAGCGACTAGTTCACGCCACCCCACCAGCGCATTTCAGGCTCTCTTCAGCTGGAAACGTTAAGTTAACCCTGCAAACAACTTTGCAGGGTTAACGTGTTTCTTGACCGGTGATTGACCATCCCTTGGTCGATGCAAGAGACGTGGGCGACAGGAAGGGGGGGCGCATGTTCCGAGGTACGACGACCCGTACGGTCCTGGCTCTGCTCGCCGCCGCTCTGCTCGCCCTCACCTTCTTCGCACCCACCACGTCCTTCGCAGCCGCGCACACGGTCCGTCATGCCGTAGCCAAGGATCTGCCCGGAACCAAGCTCTCGGGCAAGGCGCTGCGTGACGAGGCCGCGACGTTCCGCGACTGTGGAGTCTCCGGGGCCCCGACCGGCCCCCTGCGCCCCCGCGAGCGTCATGTGAACACCGGATGCACGCCGGAGGAGCCCGAGCGCCCACTGCCGGCGCAGGACCCGGCCTCGGTCCACATGCCGGTCGCGCACCGCACCCATCATCTGCCGAGACCTTCGGCATCCCACTCTCCGGCGGCACTTCAGGTCTTCCGCTGCTGAGAGAGAAGCAGAACAGCGCAGTTACCCCACACCTGTCCTGCCCACACCGACGCGCCGTCGCGGCGCGCCAGGAGGAGTCACCACATCATGCAGCCCCTCATCGACAACGCCCGTACGTTCGGACAGCGCCCTGAGGAGTTCGCCAAACTCGCCGAAGGCCAGTCCCCGCAGGTGCTGTTCATCACCTGCTCCGACTCCAGGGTCGTCCCGGCCCTGATCACCGGCGCCCGCCCGGGCGAGCTCTTCGAGCTGCGCACCGCAGGCAACATCGTCCCGCCGTTCGCCTCCGAGCACCCCACCAGCGAAGCGGCCACCATCGAGTACGCGGTGGAGGTGCTCGGGGTCGACGACATCGTCGTCTGCGGTCACTCGCACTGCGGCGCGGTCGGTGCCCTCGTGCGCGGCGACGACCTGACCGCCGTCCCCGCCGTGCGCGACTGGCTCGCGCACGCCACCCCGCGGCCGGCAGGCGCGGTCGAGGACCCGGCCGTCACCGAGGGCGTGCAGAGCCACGTCCTGACGCAGCTGCTGCGGCTGCGCTCCTACCCGTTCATCGAGAAGAAACTGAAGGACCGTCAACTGTCCCTGCACGCCTGGTACTACGAGGTCCACACCGGCGCCGTCCTGGCGCACGACACCGCCTCCGACGTCTTCAAGGCCCTGTGAGCGCCATGATGACCGTGATATCGAGGAACCCTCATCTGCGGCAGGACTTCGCCGCCTCCCTGGTCGTCTTCCTGGTCGCTCTCCCGCTGTGCGTGGGCGTGGCCGTCGCCTCCGGTGTCCCGGCCGAACTCGGCCTGGTCACCGGCATCGTGGGCGGCATCGTCACGGGCCTGATGCGCGGCAGCAGCCTCCAGGTCTCCGGGCCCGCGGCGGGTCTGACCGTGCTGGTCTTCGAGGCCGTGCAGGAGTTCGGGCTGCCGGCCCTCGGCGTGATCGTCCTCGCCACCGGCGTCCTCCAGATCCTCATGGGCACCCTGAAGCTGGGGCGCTACTTCCGGGCCATCTCGGTCTCGGTCGTCGAGGGCATGCTGGCCGGCATCGGACTCGTGCTGATCGCCGGGCAGCTCTACTCGATGGCGGACGCCAAGGCACCCGCCTCCGGCCTGGCGAAGATAGCCGAGCTCCCCGGCGCGCTCTTCGACGCCGTCGGGAAGACGGACGCCCTCGCCTCGCTCCTGCTCGGCGCCGGCACCATCGCCGTACTCGTGCTGTGGAAGCGGATGCCGAAGCAGGTGCGCACGGTCCCCGGTCCGCTGGCCGCGGTCGGACTCGCGACCGCCGCCGCCGTGGTGTTCTCGCTGCCGGTCGCCACGGTGGAGGTGCAGGGTCTGCTGGGCTCCATCCAGCCGCCCCCGCTGAGCGCCTTCGGCGACCTCGCGAGCATCGGTCTGCTCGGCACGATCGTCGCCTTCACCCTGATCGCGTCCGCCGAGTCGCTGTTCAGCGCGGCGGCCGTGGACCGGCTGCACGACGGGCCGCGTACCGAATACGACAGGGAACTGGTCGCGCAGGGCGCGGGCAACGCGCTGTGCGGTGTGCTCGGCGCCCTGCCGATGACCGCGGTGATCGTGCGCAGCGCGGCGAACGTCCAGGCGGGCGCGCGGACAAAGGCGTCGCGCGTCATGCACGGCGTGTGGCTGCTGCTGTTCGCCGCGCTGCTGCCGAACGTCCTCGGCTACATCCCGATCCCGGCCCTCGCGGGCATCCTGGTGTACTCCGGTGCCAAGCTGATCCCCGTCCGCGAGATCGTGTCGCTGTGGCGCGAGCACCGCGGCGAGTCGCTGATCCTGGTCGTCACGGCCGTGTCGATCGTCGCGGTCAGCATGTTCGAGGGCGTGCTCATCGGCCTGGCACTCGCGGTCGTCAAGACCGCCTGGGAGGCCTCGCACATCAAGCTGGAGGTCGTCGACAAGGGCGCAGGGCCCGTCCAGGCGTACCTCTCGGGCAATGCGACCTTCCTGCGGCTGCCGAAGATCCTCGACAGCCTGGAGGCGCTGCCCCAGGACCGCCCGGTGGAGCTGGACCTGTCCGGGCTGCACCACCTCGACCACGCCTGCCGTACGGCCCTGGAGAACTGGGCCGAGCGGCACAGCGCGGTCGGCACCGAACCTGTGCGGGTCACGGCGCAGTAGCCGTATGACAATGCCCGGTCCGAAACTCGCCCAGAGTCTCGGACCGGGCATATCGTTACAGGAGCGCACATAGCGGCGCGCGCGGACGCGAAGGGCCTCTCGACGAGGAGGTCGTGATGGTCGAAGAGCTGGTGGGAGTGGCCGTGGCCGCCGGCACCGCGGGCCTTGTGTATGTCTCGGCCGCGGCACGGGTCGTCAAGCAGTACGAGCGCGGGGTGGTCCTCCGGCTCGGACGGCTGCGCGGCGGGGTGCGTCCGCCGGGGTTCACGCTGATCATCCCCGGTGTGGACCGGCTGCGTAAGGTCAACATGCAGATCGTGACGATGCCCGTGCCCGCGCAGGAGGGCATCACCTGCGACAACGTGACCGTGCGGGTCGACGCGGTCGTGTACTTCAAGGTCGTGGACGCGGCAGCCGCGCTCATCAACGTCGAGGACTACCGTTTCGCCGTCTCGCAAATGGCGCAGACGTCGTTGCGTTCGATCATCGGCAAGAGCGACCTGGACGATCTGCTGTCCAACCGGGAGAAGCTCAACCAGGGCCTGGAGCTGATGATCGACAGCCCAGCCGTCGGCTGGGGCGTGCAGATCGACCGCGTGGAGATCAAGGACGTGTCACTGCCGGAATCGATGAAGCGGTCGATGGCCCGGCAGGCGGAGGCCGACCGGGAGCGGCGGGCCCGGGTCATCAACGCGGACGCGGAGCTGCAGGCCTCCAAGAAGCTGGCGCAGGCCGCCGGTGTGATGTCCGAGCAGCCCGCCGCGCTCCAGCTGCGGCTGCTCCAGACGGTGGTGGCGGTCGCCGCCGAGAAGAACTCGACGCTGGTGCTCCCCTTCCCGGTGGAGCTGCTGCGCTTCCTGGAGAGGGCGGCTCAGACACCGCAGGAGACGCCACAGCAGGCGCCGCCGCGGAAGACCATTGAGCAGTGACACGTGTTACGCGCGTGGTTCCCGCGCCGCGCGCCGGGTGATAGACACAACGACGTCACAGTTCCTGTCCGCCAACAGGAAGGTTGCACCCTTCATGTCTGCAACACGACGTCAGATCCTCGCCCGCTCCGGTGCCCTGGGAGCGGGCATCGCTTTCACCGGGGCCCTGTCCGAACTGTTCGCGGGAACAGCCGCGGCCCAGGACCTCGGCCACACCGGCTACGGCCCCTTGGTCCCCGACCCGAACGGCCTGCTCGACCTGCCCGAGGGCTTCCGCTACCGGGTCCTCTCCCGCGAGGGCGACCAGCTCCGCTCCGGCGAGGGCCCGGTGCCCTCCCACCACGACGGCATGACCGCACTGCCCGCAAGAGGCGGCCGCGTCCACCTGGTCCGCAACCACGAGAACCGCCCCACCGCGACGTACGCCGTCCCGACGATCGCAGGCCTCACCTACGACCCGGCGGGCAAGGGCGGCTGCACGGCCCTGACCCTGGACTCGCACAACAACGTACTCTCCGAACGGGTCGCCATCGCCGGTACGGCCGTCAACTGCGCGGGCGGGCCCAGCCCTTGGGGCACCTGGCTGACCTGCGAGGAGACCGAGGACAGGGCCGGCACCAACGGTTACACCAAGGACCACGGCTTCATCTTCGAGGTCGACCCGTCCGACCCGCACCGCACGGGCGCCGTCCCGCTGACCGCGATGGGCCGCTTCCAGCACGAGGCGATCGCGATCGACCCGAAGCGCGGGATCGTCTACGAGACCGAGGACGCGTTCCTCAAGCCGTTCGGCCTGTTCTACCGCTTCCTGCCCAACAAGCCCCTGGGCGGCGTCGGTTCACTGCGCGCGGGTGGCCGACTGCAGGCGATGCGCGTGCCCGGCGTACCCGACCTCTCCACGATCCAGGAGACCGGCGCGACCTTCGACGGCATCGAATGGGTCGACGTACCGGACCCTCTCGCCACCCAAACCCCCGTCCGCCTGCAGGACTTCGGCCCGAAGGGCATCACCCACGCGCAGAAGCTGGAGGGCTGCTACTGGGGCGGGCGGTGCGTGTACTTCGTGTCGTCGTTCGCGCACAGCGCCGACGGCTCGGCGGCCGACCACTACGGCCAGATCTGGCGCTACGACCCCTCGGCGCGCCGCCTGACCCTCGTGATCGTCTTCGGCCCGGACACCGACGTCCAGCTCCCCGGCGAGTCCCCCGACAACATCTGCCTCGCCCCGAGCGGCGGCCTGATGGTCTGCGAGGACGGCAACGGCGCCCAGCACGTCTTCGGCGTGACGAGGGGCGGGGAGGTGTACGCGATGGCGCGCGGGAGACAGGCGATCACATCAGCCGCTACCGCGGCGGGCGGCACGCCGGACGCCCCGGAGTGGGGCGAGTTCGCCGGCGTCACCTTCTCCCCCGACGGGCGCACGATGTACGTCAACTGCTACACACCCGGCACGACGTTCGCGGTGACGGGGCCCTGGCGCAGGTAGCGGGGGCACAGGGGCGCGACTAGCGTTTCGTACATGCACCGCAGGCTCGTGATCGTCGCCGCCGCGGCGGCAGTGGGGCTCGCCTCGGGGTGCGGGGACGGCGGCGGTACGTCGGTCCCCGCACCCAGCGCCGCGCGGCGGATCACCGTGACGAGCAGCGCCTTCTCCGAGGGTGGCACCGTCCCCCGCCGGTACACGTGCGACGGGGAGGACGTCTCACCGCCGCTGGACCTGTCCGGCGTCCCGGACACCGCCGCCGAACTGGTCGTGCTGGTCGAGGACCCGGACGCCCCGCACGGCACCTTCGTGCACTGGCTGATGTGGGGAATCGACCCGCACGACACCCACTGGGCCGCCGGAGAGGTACCGAAGCGCGCCACCCAGGGCCGCAACGGCTTCAAGAAGAACGCGTACGGCGGCCCCTGCCCGCCCAAGGGCAAGCCCCACCACTACGTCTTCTCGGTCTACGCCACCGACAAGGCCCTCACCGTGTCCGCCGACGCCACGGCCGACGACGTCAGGCGCTCACTGAGCGGCCATACGGCGGCCTCGGGCACCCTGACCGGCCGCTACGGGCGCTGACCGCCGGGCACTGACCACGGAGTGGTGCGGCGATACGCGATTCGCCCGTTTCATCCATTTATGTTCGTACGATGATCAGTCTCGTACGACCTCTACGCGTACGCCATGCAGCCGCCGCCTGTGCACTCGGCGTCGTGCTCACCGCCTGTGGCGCACCCGACGCGCCCCACGCCGCTCAACCGGCCCCCTCCGCGGCCTCCGCCGTGCCGTCCCGGCCCCCGACCCTCGCACCCGGCCCCGCCGGTCTCACCCCCGTCTTCAAGAACGGCCCGCGCACGCAGGGCAGCACGGTCGCGCTCACCTTCGATGCCGACATGACCGCCGATCAGGGGGCGCGAGCGGCGGCCGGCGAGCGGTTCGACAATCCGGAGCTGATCGCGACACTGCGGGCGCTGAAGGTTCCGGCGACCGTGTTCATGACCGGGCGATGGGCGGACGAGTACCCGGTGCAGGCGCGGTCCATCGGGCGGGACCCGCTCTTCGAGGTCGCCAATCACTCCTACAGCCACTACAGCTTCACCGGGGACTGCTACGGCCTGCCGACCGTCTCCGAGGACCGGATGCGGTCGGACGTGGAGCGGGCGTACGCCGCGTTCCGCAGGGCCGGGGTGCCGGACGCGATGCCGTACTTCCGCTTCCCGGGCGGCTGTTACGACCGGCAGGCCCTGCGGGCGCTGGCCGCGACCGGCGTCACCGCCGTGCAGTGGGACGTGGTGAGCGGGGACGCGTTCGCGACGGACGCGGACGCGGTGGCCCGGCAGGTGCTGGAGGGGGTGCGGCCGGGCTCGGTCGTCGTGATGCACTGCACCCGCAGCGCCGCCCCGGTGACCGAGCAGGCAGTCCGCCGGATCGTGCCCGAGCTGCGCAGGAAGGGCTTCCGGTTCGTGAAGGTGTCCCAGCTGATCGGGGCCACGAGGGGGCAGCAGTGAGCGGCTTACGCTGGAGGTGTGAGCGAGGACTACTGCACCACCCGCGACGCGCCGAAGCCGCCCGAGGCAGACGGGCCGCCGTATGCCGAGTGCGTGCTCTGCCGCGAGCCGACCGAGTACCCGGAGTCGTACAAGGGGATCACCCTGTGCCCGGTGTGCGAGTGGCAGGAGGCGCAGCGCACCGCCTGCTCAGGGTGAGCGCCGGGACGTCAAAGAGCAGGGGCCGCCGTGCTCCCTGAGGGGCCCTGGACTGTGTCGATATGCGGCTCCGCCGCGTGGGCGCGACCAGCCCCCCACCGGCACGCGCCGCGGCGGAGCCGCACTCGCTACAGCATCTGCGCGCTTCCAGCGGAGCGCCCGCTCAGGGCGAGCGGCGGGACGTAAGGGCGCAGGCCGCCGCGCTCCCTGAGGGGCGCGGGGCTGTGTCGATATGCGGCTCCGCCGCGTGGGCGCGACCAGCCCCCCACCGGCACGCGCCGCGGCGGAGCCGCACTCGCTACAGCATCTGCGCTTCCAGCGGAGCGCCCGCTCAGGGCGAGCGGCGGGACGTAACGGCGCAGGCCGCCCCGATCGCCGCCGCCGCGATGACGGCTGCCGCGGCCAGTGGCACCAGGGGTACGGGGACCCTGCCGGACTGCGAGCCGGCGACCAGGCCACTGACCGCCGCCTGCGCCGGTGAGCCCGTCGTCACCACCGAGAGCAGCGCCGTGAGCAGCATCGCCGGGACCGCCCGGCCGGGCGCCCGCAGCACCGGCCAGTTGGTGAGCGCGCCGACGGCCGTGCCGAGCAGCGCGCAGGCCTGCGCGGCGAGGAGCCCGGCCAAGGCAGCCGGGAGCACTGCGATCCGGGCCCGGTTGTCGGTGCTCACCGGGGCGCTGATCAGGGTCACGACGAGGACCGCGGCCGTACCGAGTGCCGCCGCCGCGATCAGGGCCACCAGAAGCCGCGCCAGATGCGCCCGCCCCGGCCCGGAGGCCGCGGCCACGCACGCGCGTGCCGCGGGCGGTTCGACGGTGACGCAGATCCGTACCAGCCAGGCGGCGACGGGCAGCAGGGCCGCGGCCGTGTAACCGAGCGAGTCGAGGACGGGCTGCCCGCTCTGCACACCGATGCCGAGGAACGCCGCGTACAGGATGACCGGCGGCAGCCAGCGCTGCGAGCGCAGGAGAAGGGCGGCCTGGTAGCGCAGGAGAGCTGTCATCGGCGGCTGTCCTTGTCGAGGGCGTGCACGCTGACCACGTGCCACGGCGGGCGGGCCGTCAGCAGGGTGCGCAGCACGACGTCGGAGTGGGAGGCGGGGACGGTGAGGCGGTAGGTGCCCGGCGCGGCCTCCTCCGCCGCGACGAGGGCACCCAGTGCGTCGACGGGCGGCTGCCCGCCCTGCGGGCCCTGCACCTCGACCACGACCTGCGGGCCGCTGTCGGCCGGTGCGGTGGTCTCGCGTGTACGGCGTTCGAGGCCGCCGTCGCGCACGGTGTACGTGGTGTCGGGCGCGCCCGACAGCCTGCGCGGGTCGTGGTCGACGAAGACCACGGCGCAGCCCGCGGCGGTGCGGTCGGCGACGGCCCGCTCCAGCTCGCCGCGGGCGGCGGCGTCCAGGCCGGTCCAGGCCTCGTCGAGGACGAGCAGCTCCGGCTCGGCGAGCAGGGCCTGCGCGACGGCGACCTTCTGGCTGCTGCCCTTCGACAGCTGGGCCATGGGGGTGCGGGCGTAGGCGGAGGCTCCGAAGCGGTCCAGCCATTCGTCTGCGGCGCGGGTCGCCGTGCGGCGGGAGAGACCGTGGATGGTGCCGAGGTGGGTGAGGTAGCCGTGCGGGGTGAACGGGAGGGCCGAGGGGAAGCGTTCGGGGACGTAGGCCGTGCGCGGGCGTCCGGTGATGCGGCCCTCGCTGGGGGCGTCCAGGCCGGCCAGCAGGCGCAGGAGGGTGGACTTGCCGGTGCCGTTCGGTCCTTCGACGCGGGTCAGCGTGCCCGGCGTCACCGCGAGGTGGACGCCGCGTAAGACCCAGGGGCCGCGGATGCCGTAGCGGCGGCCGACATTGTCGAGCCGAAGATCACGTCGCATAGCGGCATCTTCGCAAAGTGGCACTGCCCGGCACCCCCTTAAGGTTGGCTGATGTGAGCCAAGATGTGACGTCCACCAGTGACAGCCCTTTCCGGTCCGAGCCCAACGAGCGGGATCAGGCACCGCAGTTCGTGCTGCCTCTCGTCGTACACATCGAAAAGGCCGCGCCGCCCGCCCGTACCGACGCGCTGGAGACCGCGGCCCGGGCGGTACTGGTGATGCTCAGCGACGAGCGGTCCCTCGGGGACGGGGAGTGGGCCCAGGTCATGCGGGACTGGCAGGACGCCCGGATCCGCAAGGTGGTGCGGCGCGCCCGCGGCGCCGAGTGGCGGCGGGCCGGGGCGCTGCCCGGGATCACGGTGAGCGGCAAGTCGGCGGAGGTACGGGTGTTTCCGCCCGTACCGCTCGACGGATGGCCCAAGGACCTGGCCAAGTTGCAGGTCTCCGGCACCGATCTCGACGACCCGGAGCCGCCGGCGGAGGCGGATCCCGCGGCGCCCGTGCTGTGGCTCAACCCCGACCTCGACATGTCCGCCGGCAAGGCGATGGCACAGGCGGGGCACGGCGCCCAACTGGCCTGGTGGGAGCTGTCGGACGAGGAGAGGCGGGCCTGGCGGGACGCGGGCTTCCCGCTCGCCGTACGGAGCGCCGACCCGGGGCGCTGGGCCGAACTGACCACGAGCGGGCTGCCGTTGGTGCGTGACGCGGGCTTCACGGAGATCGCGCCCGGCTCCTGCACGGTGGTGGCCGATCATCCGGCGCTGCGCTGACCCGGATTGACGTGCTGGACACACCGCACTGGACGTGCAACTTTACCATTCCGTTTGGTTTTTTACCTGTTGTTTGAACAACGTGGATGTCCCGCGCGTACCTCCTGGCATGCGGATCAACGGTACGGCCCTGCTCGTCGCGGCCATCGTCGTCACCCTCGGAGCAATCGCGTTCCCCATGTGGTCGTACGCCGACCGGTTGGGCACCGGCCAGGCGAACGTCGCGGCGGGGACCGTGAACACCCAGTGGGGTCCGCTGACCGCCGCCGACCGCGATCTGATCGTGCGGGTGCGGCTGGCCGGTCTGTGGGAGCTGCCCGCCGGGCAGCAGGCGGTCGAGCGCGCGCCCAGCCAGGCGATCAAGGAGGCGGGCGACCATCTCGTCGTCGGCCACACCGACCTCGACAAGCGGGTGCGGATCGTCGCGGCCCAGCTCGGCGTCGCGCTGCCGAACCAGCCGAACGAGCAACAGCAGGGCTGGTTACAGGAGATGACCGCGGCGACGGGAACGGAGTACGAGTACAAGTTCGTGAACCTGCTGCGCTCGGCGCACGGCAAGATCTTCCCGGCCATCGGCACCGTCCGGAACAGCACCCGCAACACGCTCGTACGTCAGCTCGCCTCGGACGCCAACCAGACGGTCCTCGACCACATCACGGTGCTGGAGAAGACCGGCCGGGTCGACTTCGACGCCATCGCCAACGACGCGGCGGGCGCCACGACCGCCAGCCCGACCGGGCCGCCGGCGCCGGTCCCCGGCCAGGTGGCGCCCTCGGCGCCGGCCGCCGAGGCCACCGGCGACATCGGCACGACCTCCCGGCCGTCGCCGGGCGCGCCGGGCACGGTCAACACGAACCGGCCGGATCCGCAGGACTCGGCGGGCGTGCTGGAGTGAGCGGACCGGGACGGAGGCCCGGGCGGGCCCCAACCTCAAATCTTCCTCTGAAGGTGCGCGGGGCCGGGTTCGCCGCCGGTCGCCGGGGCCATACCCCCGTCACGTCCGAGAAGACGACGTCGAAGGAGACGACCGCAGGGCGGACCGGATGAACGCCGAGGAGGGGGACGGACCATGGAGCGACTGGGAACGGGCATCGGGTGGCGGCCGGAGATCGCCGACGCCGTGGAGCGCATGCCGGGCATCGACTGGGTCGAGGCCGTGGCCGAGAACGTGTGCCCCGGGCACCTCCCCGAGTCGCTGCGACGGCTGCGCGCCCGTGGGGTGACCGTCGTCCCGCACGGCGTCTCGCTCGGCCTCGGCGGCGCCGACCGGCCCGACGAGCACCGGCTCACCGCACTCGCCGAGCGGGCCGAGGCGCTGGGCGCGCCGCTGGTCACCGAGCACATCGCGTTCGTACGGGCCGGCGGGCCGCTGACGGCGTCCCCGCTGCTCGAGGCCGGGCATCTGCTCCCCGTGCCGCGCACCCGGGACGCGCTCGACGTGCTGTGCGAGAACGTCCGCATCGCACAGGACGCGCTGCCGGTGCCGCTCGCCGTCGAGAACATCGCCGCGCTGATCTCCTGGCCGGGCGAGGAGATGACCGAGGGACAGTTCCTGTACGAGCTCGCCGACCGGACGGGCGTACGGCTCCTGATCGACGTGGCCAACCTGCACACCAACCACCTCAACCGCGGCGAGGACCCGGCCAAGGCGCTCGCGGAACTCCCCCTGGAGGCCATCGCGTACGTCCATGTCGCGGGCGGGTTCGAACGCGACGGCGTCTGGCACGACAGCCACGCCCACCCGGTGCCGCAGCCGGTCCTCGACATCCTGACCGACCTCGCCGCTCGGGTCTCGCCGCCCGGGGTCCTGCTGGAGAGGGACGAGAACTTTCCCGAACCGGCCGTGCTGGAGGGGGAGTTGGAGGCGATCCGGGGGGCCGTGGAGAAGGGACGGGCGATACGGGAAGAGACAGCGGCAGAGGTTGCGGCGGAGGCGGTGGCGGTCGCGGGCTCCGTCTCTCCTGCCTCCGACGCCGCCCGTCAGCGGCTCGGGCTCGCTCAGGCCGCCCTGCTGTCCGCGCTCGTCGCCGGGACGCCCGTGCCGGAGGGGTTCGACCGGGTGCGGCTGGGGGTGCAGGCGCGGGCGCTCGCCGGGAAGCGGGCGGACGTGGTGGCCAAGGTCGCGCCCGAGCTGCCGGAGATTCTCGGGGACACGTACCGGCCCGCCTTCCTCGCGTACGCCCACCGGCACCCGATGACCGGCGGCTATCGCCGGGACGCCCTGGACTTCGCCGGGCAGCTGCTGCTCGACGGGCGCCTGGAGGAGGGGCGGGCCCGGCGGGAGCTCAGGCAGTGGTGGCTGGAGCGGTCGGGGCCCGTACCGCGCTCGCAGCGGCCGGCGGTGAGGATGGCCAGGGCGGCGCGGCGGGTGCTGCTGCACCGCTGAGCCCGCCGTCCCTCGAAGGCGTTCGAACTCCTTAGTAATATGCGGTGCCGTAGGAGGCACCATGCGACCGCGACCACCCGTCACCGGCCGAGGCATATTCAGCGGCACCGGGGTCATCATCATCGGCCTGACGGCGACCCTGTTGGCGTTGATCTTCCCGATCTGGTCGTACGCCGACCGGTCCGGAACCGGCGTCAGCGTGCTGAACGCCGACACCGTGTCGACGCAGTACGGGCCGCTGTCCGCGCTCGACCGCGACTTCATCACGAAGGTCCGGCTGGCCGGCCTGTGGGAGCTGCCCGCCGGGCAGCAGGCCGAGCAGAAGGGCACCACCCAGGCCGTACGGACCGCGGGGCAGCATCTCGTCCTGGGGCACACCTTCCTCGACCAGCGGGTACGGGACGTGGCGGCCAAGCTCGGGCTGCAGCTGCCCAACGAACCCAACGACCAGCAGAAGCAGTGGCTGGCGACCCTGAACGCGGCTCAGGGCACGGACTACGACAGCAAGTTCGCCAACATTCTGCGACTGGCCCACGGCAAGGTGTTCTCGGTCGTCGCCCAGGTCCGCGCGAGCACCCGCAACTCGCTGGTGCGCGCGCTCGCCGACGACGCGAACACGACCGTGCTGGACCACATCAAGGTCCTGGAGGCCACGGGCTACATCGACTGGGACGCGCTTGCCCAGGACCTGGCCTCCTCGAGCACTCCCCCGCTGACGGCCTCCCCGGCCCCGCCCGGTCCGACGGCGGACCCGGGCTCCGTCGTCCCGGTCGAGCCGTCCTCCTCCCCGACCTACACGCTCCCGCCGGCCGCCACCAGCCCGCCGCAGTGATCTCTGCCGGACCATCAAACGGAACGTCACATACCGACAACACTCCGTCCGCATCGTGAACAGGGCATGGATTTTCCCCGGGCATCTGGCATAGAAACACGGCATGTTCTGGGTCGTTCTCCTGCTGCTGGCCTGGGCCGCCGCCGGCACCGCGTGCACGCGGTTGTGCCTGGCCGCCGTACGTGCGGCGGCCGGCGACGGGGAGGTCGGAGCGCATGCCCGGCGTCATGACCTGACGCTCTACGA
The DNA here is from genome assembly GCF_003814765.1 of Streptomyces sp. TLI_185. Classification (NCBI taxonomy): domain Bacteria; kingdom Bacillati; phylum Actinomycetota; class Actinomycetes; order Kitasatosporales; family Streptomycetaceae; genus Streptomyces; species Streptomyces sp. TLI_185. The sequence goes on along the minus strand of NZ_RKRB01000001.1, from coordinate 7,696,438 downwards.
GGCCGCCTTCCTGTCCGGCGGGCCCGGCCGGGTCGCCGATCTGACCATGGTCTCCATGGCCCGGCAGCGGCGCCTGCTGCTCGCCCACACGGGCTGGGCGACGGTGGTCGACCCGCGCGGCCGGGACGACATGGAGCGGTCCGTCATAGGGGCCATCGGGCCCGAGGGACAGAGCCGCATCGCCCCGGTCCGGGCCGCGGCGGCCTCCGCGGACGCGGTCGCCGGCCTCGGCGACCGGCTCGTCGACGCGGGCCTGGCCGTGCCCGCCGGCGCCCGGACCACCGTCGCGGCCGCAGTGCGCCAGGTGCAGCTCGCCGCGGTGGCCGTGCTCGTGCTGGGCGCGATCGCACTGCTGGTGCCCGCGCAGCCGGACATGCCGCGCGGCCTGGTCGCCCTGTGGTTCGCCCTGCCGCTCGCGCTGACACTGAGCTGCCTGGCCATCGCCCGGGTCGAGGCCCACCCGTACTCGCGCTGGGCCTCCCCGGCCGGGCAGCGACTGCTCGGCGCCCTGACCCGGCGCGTCTCGTACGGCGACGACCGTACGTACCTCACCACCGTCGCCGTGCGAGGCGTCCGCGCGATCGGCGAACCGGACCTGCGCGCGGCCTTCGCGCACCGCGACCAGTCCTGGCGTGAACCACACGCCAGGGGCGCATAGGGGGCATTGAGGCCGACACCGCCGGGGCGGTGCTTGCCTTCTGCATGCACCGAACGAAACATCCCTTTTGTCGCTGCCATGCACCGAAAGGGATACGTCATGAGAGCTGCCGCCCTGTACTCGGCCGCCGGATCCTTGCTCCTGACCGCCCTCGCGGCCGCCCCGGCGGGCAGCACCCCTGTCGCCCCGGACGCGGCCCAGTTGCACGGAACGGCGGTGGCCGCCGCGCGCGCCAGGGCGGCAGGCATCGAGTTCGGGAAGTGCTCCGCCGCGCAGGACATGCCGGGCACCATGGAGTGCGGCACGGTGTCCGTCCCGCTCGACTACGCGCATCCCCGCGGCAAGCAGATCAAACTGACCGTCAGCCGGGTGACGGCCACGCACAAGGACCCCCACAACAGCAAGCGACGGGTGCCCCGGCAGGGCGCCCTGGTCTACAACCCCGGCGGGCCCGGCGGCGACGGCCTGTACTTCCCGCTCGTCGGGATGCTCCCCGAGTGGAAGCGCCTCGCGGCGGCCTACGACCTGGTCGGCTACTCCCCGCGGGGCGTCGGCAAGTCCTCGCCCCTGTCCTGCGAGGAACCCAAGCTCTTCTTCAAGGCACCCTCACAGGCGCCGACGTACCCCTCGGAGACGTACAAGCAGGAGCGCGTCGCGCAGGCGAAGGCCTACGCGACGGGCTGCGCCAAGCGGTCCGGTGGCGGGCTGCAGTACTTCAACTCGCTCAACAACGCCCGTGACCTGGACGTCGTACGGGCGGCGCTGGGCGAGGGGAAGCTGACGTTCATGGGTGCGTCGTACGGCACCTACTTCGGGGCGTTGTACGCGACGCTGTTCCCCTCGCACGTGCGGCGGATGGTGTTCGACTCGGCGGTGAACCCGGCTCCCGAGCAGATCTGGTACCGCAACAACCTCGACCAGTCGGCCGCGTTCGAGAAGCGCTGGGCGGACTTCCGGGAGTGGATCGCCCGGCACGACGATGCGTTCGGTCTGGGGAAGACGGCCGACGAGGTGCAGGCCAGTTACGAGAAGGCGAGCGAGCAGCTTGCGGCGAAACCGGCGGGCGGCAAGGTGGGGCCGGCGGAACTGCAGGCGGCGTTCCTGTCGGCCGGGTACTACGACGACTACTGGCCGACCCGCGCGAAGGCGCTGTCGGCGTATCTGAAGGGTGATGCGAAGCCGCTGGTCGAGCAGGCCGGTCCGGCCACCGAGACGGCCGCCGAGGCGGAGAACACCAACGCGGTGTACACCGCCGTCGAGTGCAACGACGCGCCCTGGCCGACGGACTGGAAGGTCTGGGACGAGGACAACACGCAGCTCGCGCGTGTGGCGCCGTTCGAGACCTGGGACAACGCGTGGATGAACCTGCCGTGCGCCTACTGGCCGGCGCCCCGGCAGCAGCCCCTCGATGTGCGGACCGGGCCGGGTGAGCTGCCGCCGACGCTGATCCTGGCCGCCGAGCGGGACGCGGCGACGCCGTACGACGGCGCCGTGGAGTTGCACCGGCGGCTGAGCGGCTCGGTCCTGGTGACCGAGCGGGAGGCGGGCACACACGGCATCGCGGGCGGCCCGAACCGGTGCGTCAACGGCTACCTGGACTCGTATCTGCTGGAGGGCCGGCTGCCGGTGGAGCAGGCGTCCTGCGCCCCGCACGCGGAGCCGAACCCGGCCGCAACGGGCGGCCGCTCCCGCCCGGCCCCCGTCAAGGAGAACCTGAAGGGAAAGACCGCCCGTCCCTGACCACCCGACACCGGGCGCCGGCTACGCCAGACCCGCGATGAGCTCCGCGATGTCCTTGCGGCGCCCGGTGCTGCATCTCCCGGGCGCCAACCCCCGGACCCCCGGCCGGGCACCAGGCAACGCGTTCGATCAGGCCAGCCCTTCGACCAGCTCGGACACGGACTTGCGGCGCCCGGTGCTGCATCTCCCGGGGGCCAACCCCCGGACCCCCGGCCGGGCACCAGGCAACGCGTTCGATCAGGCCAGCCCTTCGACCAGCTCGGACACGGACTTGCGGCGCCCGGTGTAGAACGGGACCTCCTCGCGGACGTGCATCCGGGCCTCGGAGGCGCGCAGGTGGCGCATGAGGTCGACGATGCGGTACAGCTCGTCGGCCTCGAAGGCCAGGATCCACTCGTAATCGCCGAGGGAGAACGAGGCGACCGTGTTGGCGCGCACGTCCGGGTAGCCGCGGGCCATCTTGCCGTGGTCGGCAAGCATGCGGCGGCGGTCCTCGTCGGGCAGCAGGTACCAGTCGTAGCTGCGCACGAAGGGGTAGACGCTCACATAGTTGCGGGGCGTCTCGTCGGCGAGGAACGCCGGGATGTGCGAGCGGTTGAACTCTGCGGGGCGGTGCAGCGCCATGTTCGACCAGACCGGCTCCAGGGCGCGGCCGAGCTTGGTGCGGCGGAAGAGGTTGTACGCCTCCTGCAGCTGGTCGCTGGTCTCCGCGTGCCACCAGATCATGAGGTCGGCGTCGGCGCGCAGGCCCGACACGTCGTAGGTGCCGCGGATCGTCACGTCCTTGGCGGCGAGCTGGTCGAACAGCTCCTGGACCTCGTCGGCGTAGCCCGCGCGGTCCTCGGGCAGCACGTCCTTCAGCCTGAAGACGGACCACAGGGTGTAGCGGATGACCTCGTTGAGGTCCTTGGCCAGCTTGCCCTTGTTCGCGATGCGGTCCGGGGCGGTGGTGGGGGCGTCGTCACTCATGCGGCTATTCTCCCGCTCCGCCGTGCAGACTCTGCACCGGGTTGGCGGTGAGCTCCTCCACCCCGCTCAGGTCGCCGCCGATCTGGTCGACGGCGGCGTACGCGCTCGCGATGCAGGCCGGGATGCCGACGCCGTCGTACTGGGCGCCGCAGACGGCGAGGCCGGGCAGCTTGGCGACGTGCTCGCGGATGCGGGCCACGCGCGCGTGGTGGCCGACGGGGTACTGGGGCAGGCCGTCGGTCCAGCGCGTGACCCGGGTTTCCAGGGGCGTGGCGTCCAGCCCGGTGGCCTCGCGCAGGTCGTGACGGGAGACGTCCACCAGGCCGGCGTCCTCGCGCTGGAGGATCTCGGTCTCGCCGTACCGGCCGACGGAGGTACGCAGGACGACCGTGTCCGGGTTCTCCTCGGCGATCCAGCCCCACTTCTGGGAGGCGAACGTCGACGCCTTGATGCTGCGCCCGTCGACCGGCGGGACGAGGAAGCCGCTGCCCTGCGGGAGGGCGGTGTCGGTACGGCGGTAGGCGAGGGTGACCAGGGCCATGGAGGCGTACTCGACGGTGGCGAGTTCCGTGGCGGCCTCCGGGGCTTCCGGGCGCAGGAGGCCGGCGGCCGCGGGGGCGGGGACGGCCACGACGACGGCGTCCGCGTGCAGCACTCGGCCTCCGGCGACGACACGCCAGCCGCCGGGTGTCTCGCGGCGCAGCTCGGTCACCGGCGTCCCGGTCAGGATCTCGCCGCCGCGCGCGCGGACCGAGTCCGCCACCGCGAGGGGCAGGCTGCCGATGCCGCCCTGGATGCCCATGAAGACGGGGCCGGTCTGCTGGGCGGCGGCCATCCTGGTCTGGAGCTCGCGGACGCCCTCCGTGAGCGAGTCGTGGGTCTTCGCGACCTGGTAGAGCTGCGGGACCGCCGAGCGCATCGAGATGCGGTACGCGTCGCCCGCGTAGACGCCGCCCAGGAGGGGTTCCACCAGGCGGTCGACGACCTCGCGCCCGAGCCGGGCCGCCACGTACTCCCCGACCGCCACGTCGTCGCCGACCTCTGTGCGCGGCAGGTCGGCGTCGCGCTCGATGCGGGCCAGGCCCTCGTCGGACAGGACACCGGTCAGCGCGGCGGCGGTGCCGGGGACGCCCATGACATGGCCCTTGGGCATGGGACGCAGGGCGCCGCGGGTCCAGATCGAGGCCGTCGCCGTAGCCGGCGGCTGCAGCCGGTCGTCGAGGCCCACCTCGCGCGCGAGGGCCACCGCTTCGGGTCTGCGCGCCAGCATCGACTCGGCGCCGAAGTCCACCCGCGCGCCCGCGATCTCGCCGGGCAGCAGCTTGCCGCCGACGCGGTCCGACGCCTCCAGCACGGTCACCCGCGCACCACGCTGCAGCAGCCGGTGGGCCGCGGCCAGCCCGGCGATCCCGGCTCCGACGACGACGACCCGCCCGGTGCCCGTACGACTCTCCACTTCGCGCATGTCCTCAAGCCTCTCAGACCCCTCTGACAGCCGGTCCGCGCCCCGGTGTCCTTCACGAGTCCCGACCGTGACCGCATCGGGACCGTCCGGGTCCAACGTCCCGGCCCCTCCGGGCGTCGAAGGAGCGTCAGTCGTCACGATCGTCACGAACCTCGGGGGTACACCCACATGCGCGCACGACGTCCCGTACGACCCGTCCCGGCCCTGGCCGCGATCCTGCTCGCCGCGGCACTCGCGCTCACCGGATGCAGCGGGAGCAACTCCGACTCCGGCGGCAGCAGCGCCGCCGACAAGGCCGTCCAGAGCGACGGGAAGGCAGCCGCGCCGGGCGGTGAGAAGAACGCGAGCGGCGCCGGGGCCAAGCGGGCGCCGAAGCTCACCGCGAGCAGCATCATCCGCACCGCCTCGCTGACCGTGCAGGTCAAAGACGTACCGAAGGCACTCGACGAGGCCCGCACCACCACGGAGAACGCGGGCGGATATGTCGGCAACGAGACCACCAGCCGGGACGAGAAGGGCCGCGAGCACACCCGTGTCGTCCTGCGCGTGCCGGTCGACAAGTACGACGAGGTCCTCGCCGGCCTCCAGGGCGCGGGCAAGCTCCTCGACCGCACCGCGAAGGCCGAGGACGTCACCGACCAGGTCGTCGACGTGGACAGCCGTATCAAGTCGCAGCGGGCCAGCGTGGCCCGGGTCCGGGAGCTGATGGACCGGGCCACCAAGCTCAGTGACGTGGTGGAGCTGGAGGGCGAGCTGAGCAACCGGGAGGCCGACCTGGAGGCTCTGCTCGCCCAGCAGGCATCCCTGAAGGACCGCACGAGCCTCGCGACGATCACCCTGTCCCTTTCGGAGACACCGGTGAAGGCGGCCGCGAAGGACGACAGCCCCGGGTTCGTCGACGCGCTGGCCGGCGGCTGGAACGCGTTCTTGACGATGCTGCGCTGGCTCGCGGTGGCGTTCGGCGCGGTGCTGCCGTTCGCCGCGGTGGCGGCCCTGATCGCGCTGGCGTGGCTGCGGCTCGTCCGGCCCCGGCTGCCGCGCCGCCCGGCCCCCGCACCTGCTACCAGCGCACTGGGCCCGCTGCCGACGGCCCGTCCGGCACCGCAGGCCCCGAGCACGCACGACAACGACCAGGACTGACAAGCCCAGGCACAGGCCTGCAACAGCCGCAGTCGCGCCGTCGCGGCTGTGGCTGGTCCGACCCCGGCTGCCCCACCGCCCGGCCACCGCACCCGCACCCGCACCCGCGACCAGCGCACCGGACCCGCTGACGAGGCCCGAGTACGGGTCTGAAATGCCGCGCCCCCGTAGCGTGTTCGCATGGACATGAGCGCTGCGAGGGAACGACTGGTCGTGATCGGCGGCGACGCCGCGGGGATGTCCGCGGCGTCGCAGGCACGCCGGCTGAAGAGCCCCGACGAGCTGGAGATCGTGGCGTTCGAGCGCGGCCACTTCACCTCCTACTCGGCATGCGGCATCCCGTACTGGGTGGGCGGCGACGTCGACGAACGGGACCAGCTGATCGCCCGTACGCCCGAGGAGCACCGCGCGCGGGACATCGACCTGCGCATGCGGACGGAGGTCACCGAGATCGACGTGGCGGGCGGCCGGGTACGCGCGCGTGACGTCGATTCCGGCGACGAGTCCTGGACGCCGTACGACAAACTCGTGATCGCGACCGGCGCGCAGCCGATCCGTCCGGACATGCCGGGCGCCGACGCCCCCGGTGTGCACGGCGTGCAGACGCTGGACGACGGCCAGGCGCTCATCGACTCGCTCACGCGCACGCGTGGCCGTCGCGCGGTGGTCGTCGGAGCGGGCTACATCGGCGTGGAGATGGCGGAGGCCCTCATCAACCGCGGCTACGAGGTGACCGTCGTCAACCGCGGCAGCGAGCCGATGTCCACGCTCGACCCCGACATGGGCCGCCTGGTGCACGAGGCCATGGAGGGCATGGGCATCACCATGGTCGACGACGCCGAGGTGACCAAGGTGCACACCGGCGAGGACGGCCGGGTGCGGGCGGTGGCCACGGAGGACGCCGAGTACCCGGCGGACGTGGTGGTCCTGGGCATCGGCGTACGCCCGGAGACGGCGCTGGCCAAGGCGGCCGGACTGCCCCTCGGCACCCACGGCGGCCTGCTCACCGACCTGTCCATGCGGGTGCGCGGGCACGAGAACATCTGGGCCGGCGGCGACTGCGTGGAGGTCCTCGACCTGGTCTCAGGACAGGAGCGCCACATCGCCCTCGGCACCCACGCCAACAAGCACGGCCAGGTCATCGGCACCAACGTCGGCGGCGGTTACGCCACGTTCCCCGGCGTCGTCGGCACCGCGGTGTCCAAGGTCTGCGACCTGGAGATCGCCCGCACGGGCCTGCGGGAGAAGGACGCGCGCAGGGTCGGACTGCAGTACGAGACGGTCACCATCGAGTCGACGAGCCGGGCGGGTTACTACCCGAGCGCCTCCCCGATGACGGTGAAGATGCTCGCCGAGCGGCGGACTGGCCGCCTGCTCGGCGTGCAGATCGTGGGCCGCGAGGGCGCCGGCAAGCGCGTCGACATCGCAGCGGTCGCCCTCACGGCCGGAATGACGGTGGAACAGATGACGGCCCTGGACCTGGGCTACGCACCCCCGTTCAGCCCGGTCTGGGACCCGGTACTGGTGGCCGCGCGCAAAGCATCAAAGGCGGTGCAGCAGCGGCTTTGAAGGGGCGCGGGGCGGTGTCGATTTGCGGCTCCGCCGCGTGGGCGCGACCAGCCACAACGGACCCGCAGCCGGCAGCGCCCCGCACCTCCACGGCGAACCCCTACGCCGACCCGTTGATCCGCTCGATCGCCTGCCGAGCCTGCTCCGCCGGAGGCCTCGGCGGCAACGACGACACCGACGCCGTCGACGTCACAGCCGCCGGCTGCTCCCCCGCCGGCTTGGCATGCGCAGCACTCCGTACGGACCGCAACCGGTGGCTCACCGCCTCGTCCAGCGTCACCGGCCGCTGCATCTGCGAAGCCAGCCGTCCGGCCTCCTGGCCGAGCCGGGCGACGTCCTCCCACGGCAACTTCACCACCAGGGAGATCTCCGCCTCCCCGTCGGGCGTGGCGTGCATAGGAGGAGTAACTCGGTCGTTCATCGCCTGTTCCTCACGTCGTCCCCGCGACCCGCCTTCCCCGTGCCGCGGGCGGTTGACGAGACATACGCACGCGCGCGTGGCCGCGTTCACCGATTCGGCCGGTCCACGGGGGGCACTAATTCCTTGTGGTCATACCCGTCCATGACGTGAACCCGGTGCGCCGCACCCCCTGGGTGACCTACGCACTGATCGCCGCGAACGTGTACGTCTTCCTGTCCACGCCCGGCCTCGCCGGTTCCGTGGCGGGCGACAGCAGCCTGTCCCAGCTGTGCCACCTGCAGGCGTTCCTGGACCACTACGCCGCCGTACCACGGGAGTTGATCCACCATCAGATGCCCAGGGTGGTCCCCACGGGCGACGTAGGGGTGGGCACCCACGGAGCGGGCTGTGTGGTGGCCCCGCCGAGTTACGACAAGTCGCCCGCCGTCTCGGTCTTCACCGCGATGTTCCTGCACGGCAGCTGGCTGCACCTGCTCGGCAACATGCTCTTCCTGCTGATCTTCGGCAACAACGTCGAGGACCGCATGGGGCACATCAGGTACGCGCTGTTCTACGTCGTCTGCGGTTACGCCGCGTCGTACGGCTTCGCGCTGCTCAACGCCGATTCGTCCGACCCGCTGATCGGTGCGTCGGGGGCCATCGCCGGGGTCCTGGGCGCCTATCTGGTGCTGTATCCGAAGGCCAGGGTCTGGGTCCTCGTGCCGTTCCTGGTCTTCCTGCCGCTGAGGCTGCCGGCCTGGCTGGTGCTGGGCTTCTGGTTCGTGCTGCAGGCCCTGTACTCGTCCGGCGAAGGCGTCTCCACCGCGGGGACGGTGGCGTACGCGGCGCACGTCGTCGGCTTCCTCGTCGGCATGCTGCTCGCCTGGCCCCTCAAACCGGGCACGCCCCCGCCGCCGGAACCGCGCGGCCTGCTGTTCGGCAGGAGGGCGCGGCCCCGGCACACGTGGTGAGCCGTCGAAGAGAGGTCTAGCGGGCCGTCTGCGTGTGGACGTACTCCACGAGCCGGGTCAGCGCGTCCGGGTCGGTGGACGGCATGACGCCGTGGCCGAGGTTGAAGAGGTGGCCCTCGAGGCCCGCGGCCGCGTCGAGGACCTCGCGGGTCTTGGCCTCGACGGCCTCCGTGGAGGCGAACAGGACGGTCGGGTCGAGGTTGCCCTGGAGCGCCTTGCCGGGGCCGACCCGGCGGGCCGCCTCGTCGAGCGGGACACGCCAGTCGACGCCCACGACGTCCGCGCCCGCCTCACCCATCAGCTGCAGCAGCTCGCCCGTGCCGACACCGAAGTGGATGCGCGGGACGCCGTACCCGGCGACCGCGTCGAAGACCTTCGCGGAGGCGGGGAGCACCGAGCGGCGGTAGTCGGCGGGAGCGAGGGCGCCGGCCCACGAGTCGAACAGCTGGACGGCCGAGGCGCCCGCCTCGATCTGTACCTTCAGGAACGCGGACGTGATCTCCGCGAGGCGGTCGAGCAGGTCGGCCCAGAGTTCGGGGTCGCCGTACATCATGGCCTTGGCGTTCTCGTACGTACGCGACGGGCCGCCCTCGACGAGGTAGCTCGCAAGGGTGAAAGGCGCCCCGGCGAAACCGATGAGGGGCGTCGAGCCGAGCTCGCGGGTCAGCAGGCCGATCGCCTCGGTGACGTACGAGACGTCCTCGGGGGTGAGGTCGCGCAGCTGGGCCAGGTCGGCGCGGGTACGGATCGGGTGCCCGACGACCGGGCCGACCCCGGGCTTGATGTCGAGGTCGATGCCGATGGCCTTGAGCGGGACGACGATGTCGCTGTAGTAGATCGCCGCGTCCACGCCGTACCGGCGCACCGGCTGGAGGGTGATCTCCGTGACGAGTTCCGGGCGCGTGCAGGACTCGAGCATCGGGATGCCCTCGCGCACCTTGCGGTACTCGGGCAGGGAGCGCCCGGCCTGCCGCATGAACCACACGGGCGTGTGCGGCACGGGCTCGCGCCTGCACGCCTTGAGGAAGGCCGATTCGTACGTGGCTGCCGGCTGCGTCTGGGCCTGGCCCGCGGGGCTCTCGTTCGCACTCACGACCGCAAGTCTCGCACGGCGCCGGAGCGCCGAAGGCAGGGGTTCATGGAGCACTATCCGGACATGCGGACCCCGCACGGGTGTCCCTCCCTGCGCGAAGCCCCGGTTCCCCTTAATCTTCCCCGCATGGCTGCGGCTCAGGGACGACTGTCGGACGGCGCTGACGGAATGGACGACACCAAGGAGGGGGATCGGAATGGCGGCAGTACGCCTCCGTTGCCCTTCCGGGCTGCCGTCGACGCGCTGCGGACCGCGCGGCTGCGGCCGCAGATCGAGATCGAGCCGGCGCCGGCTCCCAAGCGGCTCGCGCCCTTCGCGTATGCGTTGGAGGCCACCGTCGTCGACGGCGACCAGGACCTGGCCGACGGCCGCCTGGTGGTGCTGTACGACCCGGACGGGCACGACGCCTGGCGGGGCTCCTTCCGGCTGGTGACGCTGGTGCGTGCGGAGCTGGAGCCGGAGATGGCCGCCGACCCGCTGCTGCCGGACGTCTGCTGGTCCTGGCTGACCGGCGCGCTGCAGGCGCGCAGCCTGTCGTACGGCGAAGCGAGCGGCACCGTCACCCGGGCGAGCTCCCACTACTTCGGCGGTCTGGCGGAGCGCCCGGCCGCCTCGCAGATCGAGATCCGTGCCTCCTGGACGCCCCGTGAGGGCCTGGGCGGGGTCCCGGACACGGCATCCCACCTGGCCTCCTGGTGCGATCTGCTGGCCCAGGTCGCGGGACTGCCGCCGGCCGGTCCGGGTGATGCGTCGGTCGTGACGCTGCCGCAGCGGCGGGACCCGCAGTCACGCTGACCCTCACCTTGACCATCACTTTGTCGATACGGCCACTTTCGGTCACGAACAGGGCCACGAACGAGCCGATTCGTTCACTCCGCGATCGATCGCGTGTCCGAATTGCACGAATTGATACTCACTAAATCGTGATCTTTCCCTAAAGGACTTCGGGTTTGGTGCCGAAGACGACTGTGACCTTGAAAGCCGTCCCGCACCCCAGGAGGCCTGGTGTCCGTTCTCCTCGAGCAGCCCGCAAGCCTGGTCGCCTACCGCCCGAACAAGCCGACCGCCATGGTGGTCGTGGCCGACCCGCGCGTCCGCTCCACCGTCACCCGCCACCTGTGGGCGCTCGGTGTGCGCGACGTCATCGAGGCCTCGTCCATCGCGGAGGCTCGTCCCCGCATCGGCAACCCCCGCGACATCTGCGTCGCCGACGTCCACCTGCCCGACGGCTCCGGCCTCACCATCCTCTCGGAGACGCGCGCGGCGGGCTGGCCCAACGGCCTCGCCCTGTCGGCCGCCGACGACATCGGTGCCGTGCGCAACGCCCTCGCGGGCGGTGTCAAGGGCTATGTCGTCACCGGCACCCGTACCAACGTCGGGCTCCCCACCCGGCCGGGCGCCGCCCCCATCGGATCCGCCGCCGCACGTATGCACCGCCGCCCCCCGGGTGCCCCGAGTCACCCGGGTGGCTACCGCGAGCTCTCCGGCCGTGAGGTCGAGGTGCTGCGACTGGTCGCGGAGGGCCAGTCGAACAAGGCGATCGGCGTTTCGATGGGCCTGTCCGCGCTGACCGTCAAGAGCCACCTCGCCCGCATCGCCCGCAAGCTCGGCACGGGCGACCGCGCCGGAATGGTCGCGGTGGCCCTGCGGACCGGCATCATCCACTGACCCGTACGTCTCCGCCCTTTACCTCTGCCTCTTCCCCCCTCCCCCCTCCCCCCTCCCCTCTTCGCCTCTCTCCCCTGTACATCTCTGCCATTCACGGACGTGAACAGGATCGGCCGCTGATTCTCCGCCCGTGTCCCACCTGTCGTGAACCGGATCTTTCACCGACCTGACTGGTTTACGACCCCCAGGCGCCCGTCGACGGAACGTTACGTCGGCGGGCGCTGTCCATACACAGATACCCTTGACACGTGACCGACGCCCAAGAGACCGCAGCAGACAGCTCACTGCGAACCACCGGAGGCGCCCCTCCGGAAGACGGCGGAACATCTGTTACGGGGGCGCCGAACGCAGAACCGAGCCCGGAACCGATCCCTTTGCTCGAGCCGCGCGAGGGCATTCCGCCCGTGATCGCCGACGCGGACGCGCTCGCCGAGGTGGTCGCCGCCTTCGCGGCCGGTTCCGGCCCCGTCGCCGTCGACGCCGAGCGCGCGTCCGGCTACCGCTACGGCCAGCGCGCCTATCTCGTGCAGCTGCGCCGCGAGGGCGCCGGGACCGCGCTGATCGATCCCGTGGCCTGTCCCGATCTCTCGGCCCTCGGTGAGGCGCTTTCCGGCGTCGAGTGGGTGCTGCACGCGGCCACTCAGGACCTGCCGTGTCTGCGCGAGATAGGCATGGTGCCGACGCGGCTGTTCGACACCGAGCTCGCGGGACGCCTCGCCGGGTTCCCCCGGGTCGGCCTCGGGGCCATGGTCGAGAACGTCCTCGGCTTCGTACTCGAAAAGGGCCACTCCGCCGTCGACTGGTCGACCCGCCCGCTGCCCGAGCCGTGGCTGCGCTATGCGGCGCTGGACGTCGAGCTGCTCGTCGACCTGCGCGACGCACTGGAGAAGGAGCTGGACCGGCAGGGCAAGCTGGAGTGGGCCCGGCAGGAGTTCGACGCGATCGCCTCGGCTCCGCCGCCGGAGCCCCGCAAGGACCCCTGGCGGCGCACGTCGGGCATGCACAAGGTGCGGCGACGCCGGCAGCTCGCCGTGGTGCGGGAGCTGTGGCAGACGCGGGACCGGATCGCCCAGCGCCGGGACGTGTCGCCGGGGAAGGTGCTCGGGGACGCCGCCATCGTGGAGGCGGCGCTCTCGCTTCCGAGCAATGTGCACGCGCTGGCCGCCTTGAACGGGTTCGGGAACCGGATGGGGCGGCGGCAGCTGGAGCAGTGGCAGGCCGCGGTGGACCGTGCGAAGGCTCTGCCGGAGGCGCAGCTGCCGGCGCCGGGGCAGCCGGTGACCGGGCCCCCGCCGCCGCGCGCGTGGGCCGACAAGGACCCGGCTGCTGCGGCGCGCCTGTCGGCGGCCCGGGCGGCGGTGTCGGCCCTGGCCGAGCAGCTGAACATGCCCCAGGAGAACCTGATCACGCCGGACACGGTGCGGCGGGTGTGCTGGGAGCCGCCGAAGGTCGTCGATGCGGACTCGGTCGGTGCGGCGCTCGCAGGTTTCGGAGCACGGACCTGGCAGATCGAGCAGGTGACGCCGGTGCTGGTCGCCGCGTTGTCCGCCTAGGAACACCTCACCTGGTCGCCCCCCTCGTGAAGCCGTTGTAGATGTAGCGCTGCAGGCACAGGAAGACGATCAGTGTCGGCAGGATGACCAGAATTGCTCCTGCCGAGATCGTTTCCCAGTGGGCGCCGAACGGGCCCTTGAAGCGGAACAGGGATGTCGAGATCACGCCAAGATCCTGGGACGGCATGTACAGGAAGGGGATGTAGAAGTCGTTGTAGACGGTGATCCCCTTCACGATCACCACGGTGGCGATCGCGGGCTTCAGGAGCGGGAAGATGATCTTGCGGTAGATCGTGAAGGCGTTGGCGCCGTCGATGCGGGCCGCCTCGTCGAGGGAGGCCGGGATGGATCGTACGAACTGCAGGAAGATGTAGATCGAGACGATGTCCGTGCCCATGTAGAGCGCGATCGGCGCCCAGAGGGTGTTGAACATCCCGAAGCTGTTGACGATCTGGAAGGTCGCCACCTGGGTGGTGACGCCGGGGACCAGGGCGGCCAGCAGGAAGAGTGCCACCACCGGCTTCCTGAAGCGGAAGGTGAAGCGGTCGATGGCGTACGCCGTCATCGAGCCGATGAGGACCGTGCCGCCGATGGCGAAGACCAGGATGATCGCCGTGTTGGCGAACACCGAGAGCATGCGGCCGTCCTGGAACGCCGTCACGTAGTTGTACGGACGCCGCGATCAGCGACAGGTACATCAGGGTGCGGGCGACCGCTCGGCGTGTCATACGAGGTCCACCTTGTCGTCCGGGACGAGGCGGCGCTGCAGCCACGTCACCGCCAGGATGATCAGCAGCAGCACGACCGCAGCCGCCGAGGCGAGCCCCGTCTTGTTGAACTGGAAGGCCAGCTTCACGGTCTGGATCACGAAGGTCTCGGTGCCGGTCGCACCGCCGGTCATGATGTACGGGATCTCGAAGGCCGACAGGGAGCCCGAGACGGACAGGATCACGGTCAGCGCGAGGACCGGCCTGATGCCCGGCGCGATGATGTGGCGGAACTGCTGCCAGCGGTTCGCGCCGTCCAGTTCGGCGGCCTCGTACAGCTCCCCCGGGATGGACTGGATGGCCCCCAGGAAGAGGACGAAGTTCAGGCCCGTGTAGCGCCAGACCGAGACGCCCGCGAGGGAGACGTTGGCGGACACGGCGGATCGCGCGGGTGGGGGGTGCGGCGGCGCTGGGGCACACGGCGACGCGGACGGCGGCGTTCGACGAGGCGGCGGGGGCGTTGGAGCTGGCCGGGGCGTGGCAGGTGACCACCGACTACTCCGGGGAGTCGGGGGCGCGGGCCACTCGGTCGCTGCTGTCCGCTGCGGCGGCTGATCGGCCGACGGCGATCGTGTACGACAACGACATCATGGCGGTGGCGGGGTTGTCCGTGGCCGCGGAGATGGGGGTTGTCGGTGCCGGGGGACGTTTCGTTGCTGGCGTGGGACGACTCGCAGTTGTGCCGGCTCACCCACCCCACGCTGTCAGCCATGAGCCATGACGTGCACGGATTCGGTGCGGACGCGGCCCGCACGCTGTTCGGCGTGATCACCGGAGAAGGACCGGGATCACATCCCGTACCCACTCCCGTCCTCACTCCGCGCGGCTCGACGGCACCCCCACGAGTGTGACGTTCACCGCTCCAGCCGTCAGGGGTGTGCAGGCACGTTACCCGCAAGTAGCATGGGCCTGAGCGCGCGCTCAGCGCTTGCGCTTGCGCCGTGCAGCAGTGCCATCCCGCATCTGGAGGAGAGCCATCGTGCCTCGTACCGTCAGGGACGTCGTCTTCGTCGACGGCGTCCGTACCCCGTTCGGCAAGGCGGGCCCGAAGGGCATCTACCACGAGACCCGCGCCGACGACCTCGTCGTGAAGGCGATCCGGGAGCTGCTGCGCCGCAACCCCGGTCTCGACCCGAAGAAGATCGACGAGGTCGCCATCGCCGCGACCACGCAGATCGGTGACCAGGGGCTCACCCTCGGCCGCACGGCCGGCATCCTCGCCGGGCTGCCGCAGTCGGTCCCGGGCTACTCAATCGACCGCATGTGTGCCGGTGCGCTGACCGCGGTCACCACCACCGCCGGTTCGATCGCCTTCGGTGCGTACGACGCCGTCATCGCCGGTGGTGTCGAGCACATGGGCCGCCACCCGATGGGTGAGGGCGTGGACCCGAACCCGCGCTTCGTCAGCGAGAAGCTGGTCGACGAGTCCGCGCTGTTCATGGGCATGACCGCGGAGAACCTGCACGACCGCTACCCGACGATCACCAAGCAGCGCGCCGACGAGTACGCCGTGCGCTCGCAGGAGAAGGCCGCCAAGGCGTACGCCAACGGCAAGATCCAGCAGGACCTGGTGCCGATCTCGGTCCGCCGGACGAACGCGGAGGCCGGTGAGACCGGCTGGGGTCTGGTCACCGCCGACGAGCCGATGCGCCCGGGTACGACGCTGGAGAACCTGTCCGGTCTCAAGACGCCGTTCCGTGTCCACGGCCGGGTCACCGCCGGTAACGCGGCCGGGCTGAACGACGGTGCGACCGCCTCGATCATCGCCTCCGAGGACTTCGCCCGCGAGAACAACCTGCCGGTCAAGATGCGCCTGGTCTCGTACGCCTTCGCGGGCGTCGAGCCGGAGGTCATGGGCTACGGCCCGATCCCGGCGACCGAGAAGGCCCTCGCCAAGGCGGGCCTGTCGATCGAGGACATCAACCTCTTCGAGATCAACGAGGCCTTCGCCGTCCAGGTGCTCGCCTTCCTGGAGCACTACGGCATCGCCGACGACGACGCCCGTGTGAACCAGTACGGCGGCGCGATCGCGTACGGCCACCCGCTGGCCTCCTCCGGCGTCCGTCTGATGACGCAGCTGGCCCGCCAGTTCGAGGAGCAGCCGGAGGTCCGTTACGGCCTCACCACCATGTGTGTCGGCTTCGGCATGGGCGCCACGGTGATCTGGGAGAACCCGAACCACAAGGACGCCGGAGGCAACAAGTGAGCACCACCGAACTCCTGAAGGGCGCGGCCGAGCTGTTCCCGGACGAGGTCGTGACGTCCGCGCACGTACGCCACCTCGACCTGCCGTTCGGCGCGGGGCGCTTCGCCCTGATCACGCTGGACAACGGCTTCGACCACACCAAGCCGACCACCTTCGGCCCGGCCTCGCTGGCGAACCTCAACACCGCCATCGACCAGGTCGAGAAGGAGGCCTCGGCCGGCGAGATCGTCGGTGTCGGCATCACCGGCAAGCCGTTCATCTTCGCCGTCGGCGCGGACCTGAAGGGCGTCGAGCTCCTCAAGGAGCACAAGGACGCGCTCGCCATCGGCAAGGGCGGCCACGAGGTCTTCAAGCGCCTGTCGGCCCTCGCGGTCCCGACCTTCGCGTACTACAACGGCGCCGCGATGGGCGGTGGCGTCGAGGTCGGTCTGCACTGCAAGTACCGGACCGTCTCGAAGGCGCTCCCGGCGTTCTCGCTGCCCGAGGTCTTCCTGGGCCTGGTTCCCGGCTGGGGCGGCTGCACGATCCTGCCGAACCTGATCGGTGCCGACAAGGCCGTCTCGGTGATCATCGAGAACAGCCTGAACCAGAACAAGCAGCTCAAGGGTCAGCAGGTCTTCGACCTCGGTATCGCGGACGCGATCTTCGAGGGCGCGGACTTCCTGGAGCAGTCGCTGATCTGGACCGCTCAGGTGCTGAAGGGCGACGTCGAGGTCGAGCGTCCGGTGATCGACCGCGGTGAGGCCTGGGACCAGGCCGTCGCCAAGGGCCGCTTCATCGCGGACAGCAAGGTGCACGGCGCCGCTCCGGCCGCCTACCGCGCCCTGGACATCATCGCCGCCGCCAAGAACGGCGACCTGCAGCAGGGCTACGACGCCGAGGACAAGGCCCTCGCCGACCTGATCATGGGTGGCGAACTGCGCGCCGGCATCTACGCGTTCAACCTGGTGCAGAAGCGTGGCAAGCGCCCCGCGGGCGCGCCGGACAAGAACCTGGCCCGTCCGGTCACCAAGGTGGGCGTCGTGGGCGCGGGCCTCATGGCCTCGCAGCTCGCCCTGCTCTTCCTGCGCCGCCTCGAGGTGCCGGTCGTGCTGACCGACATCGACCAGGAGCGCGTCGACAAGGGTGTGGGCTACGTCCACGCCGAGATCGAGAAGCTGCTCGGCAAGGGCCGTATCAACCAGGACAAGGCCAACCGCCTCAAGGCCCTGGTCACCGGTGTGCTGGACAAGGCCGAGGGCTTCTCCGACGCCGACTTCATCATCGAGGCCGTCTTCGAGGAGATCGGCGTCAAGCAGCAGGTGTTCGCGGAGGTCGAGGCGGTCGCCCCGGCGCACGCGATCCTCGCCACCAACACCTCCTCGCTGTCCGTCTCCGAGATGGCGTCGAAGCTGAAGAACCCCGAGCGGGTCGTGGGCTTCCACTTCTTCAACCCGGTCGCGATCCTCCCGCTCCTGGAGATCGTGCGCGGCGAGCAGACCGACGACGCGTCGCTGGCCACTGCCTTCGCCGTCGCCAAGAAGCTGAAGAAGACCGCGGTTCTGGTCAAGGACGCCCCGGCGTTCGTCGTGAACCGCATCCTCACCCGCTTCATGGGCGAGATCCAGAACGTCATCGACGAGGGCACGCCGGTCGAGGTCGCCGAGAAGGCCGTCGAGCCGCTCGGTCTGCCGATGTCCCCGCTGGTGCTGCTGGAGCTGGTCGGTCCCGCGATCGGTCTGCACGTCTCGGAGACCCTCAACCGGGCCTTCCCGGACCGCTTCACGGTCTCCCCGAACCTCGCGGCCGTCGTCAAGGCGGGCAAGCGCGGCTTCTACGTGTACGACAGCGGGAAGCCGGAGCTGGACCCGGAGGTCGCCGCGCTGCTGAAGCAGGGCGACGTCGTCCTGACCGAGGAGCAGGTCCGTGACCGCGTCCTCGACGCCGTCGCCCAGGAGATCGGGCTCATGCTCGACGAGGGCGTCGTCGCCGAGGCCCAGGACATCGACCTCTGCCTGATCACGGGCGCCGGCTGGCCCTTCCACCTGGGCGGCATCACGCCGTACCTGGACCGCGAGGGTGTCTCGGAGCGCGTGAACGGCAAGAAGTTCCTGGCGCCGGGTGTGGCGAGCGTCCCTGCGTAACGGCACTGCCCTGAAAGGGGGCGGGCTGCCCGGTATCGATCCGGGCGGCCCGCCCCCTTTGCCGTGCGTTTACCGTTAGGATCTCCACACAGTCAGATCACATTCTTCACATTCATTTGCCGTTCCTGATCAGAGACGGGTCGGAACGTATCGATTCCTGCGGAGGAACTCCGTGGCGTCCACCCGCCGCCGCCAACAACCCCGACGTCGGGTGTGGCCCAAGGTCAAGCTGCTCCTTCTCGTTGCGGTTGTGGCCGCGGGCGCCACGGCGCTGTATCCGATCTGGCGCAAGGCGAATCCGGACCAGCCCGAGCTCACCGTCCGGTACCGGACGGCCACACCCGCGGCGGCCACGGCGGCCGAGCCCTCGCTGGAGGTCTTCAACAACTCGGACAAGCCGCTGCCGCTGAGTGAGGTGACGCTGCGGTACTACTTCACCGCGGACGGCGGTTCGTACGCCTTCAACTGCGTCCAGGCCGCCTTCGGCTGCTCCGGCATCGCCGGGAGCGTCGTCGAGCTGGACAAGCCCACCGGGACCGCCGACCACTACCTCGAGCTCAGGTTCGCGGACGGGGCGGGCACGCTGCAGCCGGGCGCCAACAGCAAGGGCATCGACGTCCAGCTGTACCGCGTCGACCACAAGAAGCTCGACCAGTCGAACGACCGCTCCTTCGACGCGGAGAAGACGACGTACAAGGAGTCGAAGACGGTCACCGCGTACAAGCGCGGGACTCTCGCCTGGGGCGAGGAGCCGGACGGCACGAAGCCCGACGACTCCAAGAGCGCCTCGAAGACCGCCGGCCGCCCCCTGCCGACCGTCCCCTCCGGTGTCCTCTTCGACAACTTCCACTACACCGGCCCGAAGGACCCCGCGCTGTTCAAGCACGGCTGGCTGGTCCGCACGAGCGACGGCGGGCCCGGCATCCACGACACGTGGTCGGCCGACGGCGTCACCTTCCCCTCCGAGGAGGACGCCCTGGGCGACGGCCAGGTGCTCAATCTCCGTGCCCGCACGGACGGTACGAAGGCCGGCACCAAGCAGGCCAGTGTGGGCACTTCGGGGCGCGAGTTCCGTTCCGGGACGTATGCCGCCCGGATCCACTTCAGCGACGACCCCACGTCCGGCAGGAACGGCGACCACGTCAACCAGACCTTCTACACCATCGGCGGCAAGGGCTCGGCATACAGCGAGCTCGACAACGAGTACCTGCCGAACGGGGGTTGGGGTCGGCTCGGCCCCAAGCTGGACAACGTCACCTGGCACACCGTCGAGGACCGTGTGTACAACACGACCGTCAAGAGCCTGGCCGGCTGGCACACCGTCGTGATGACCGTCAAGGACGGCGTGGTGACCTACCGCGTCGACGGCAAGAAGATCTACAGCGCCGGCGGCAAGTACGCCCCGCGCGCGGGCATGTCCGTGAACTTCAACACCTGGTTCATCGACCTGCCCTTCAAGGGCGGCGAGCGCGCCTGGGACATGAAGGTCGACTGGCTCTACTACAACGCCAAGGACGCGATGTCGCTCGACGACGTCGACGCGGCGGTCAAGAACTACAGCGAGAACGGACTGAACTACTTCAACACCACATCCTGAGCCGGGGGGCCAGTATGAATGGGGGGCACGTATGAGCCGTGAAAAGGCCCTGGACGCACAGGGGTTGAGCCGCCGGTCCGCACTGCGACTGGCCGGAACCGCGGGGCTGGTGACGGCCGGCGGTGCCTCGCTCAGTACCGCTTCGGCCGGCCCGGCGGCCGCTGCCGGCCTGGGGAGCCTGGGCACACCACCGCCATACGCTCCCTCCGGTCGCCGTCCCCGATACCGGCGCGCCACCTGGTCACAGCAGTTCCAGTCCGGGCACGGCTGGAGTGCCGCCGGCACCGGCACCTCCTCCGCCGACGTGAACGACACATCGCTGTTCGTGCGCGGTACCCAGTCGGTGCGGGTGACCACCACGGGCGCAGGAAAACAGTCGTACGTCCGCAGGCTCGGCGGTGCGGCGACGAGCCTGACCGGCAAGGCGGTCCGGCTCGTCCTGCGGGTCGACGACACCGCCCACCTGTCGAAGATGTCCTTCTACCTGGGCACCGGCTCACTCGCGAACCACTTCCTCTGGCAGTTCCACACGCACTCCGCCACCGCCACGAACTACGTGCAGTCCGGCGAATGGGTCACGGTGCACCTGCAGTGGGCCGACGTCACGAGCGCGGCCGGGACGTACTCGATCTCGTCCGCCGGAGTGCCGTCCACCACGACCGGCTTCACCGACATGTCCTTCGCGGTGTACGACAACGCGGGCGGCCCGGTGACGTACCACCTCCAGGCCGTCGAGCTGATCCCGGACACCTCGTCCGTCTTCCCCAAGGGCGTCGTCTCGATCACCTTCGACGACTCGCACACCTCCGTGCACGGGCTCGCCCGGCCGGTGATGGACGCGTACGGCTGCTCCGGCACCGTCTACAACATCGCGGACGCCATCGGCAGCGGCTCCTTTCTGACGCTTGATCAGATGCGGTCGCTGCAGGACTTCTCGGGCTGGGAGATGGCCGGGCACGCGTACGCGACGAGCGCCCACACGGCGAGCTACAGCACCCTCACCGCTCAGCAGGTGGACGACGATCTGCGGACCCTGCGGGAATGGCTCGTCGGCAACGGCTTCACCAGCGAGCACTTCGCCTATCCGCACGGCGCCTTCGAGAAGACCACGGACGGCGTGCCGGTGGACCAGATCGCGAGCCGGCACTTCACCACGGCCCGGTCGATCGTCTCCGAGACCATCGAGTCCTTCGCGCCCGCGATGCCGTACCGCCTGAAGGCGCTCACCGGCATCAACGACGGCTCGGGAATCGGCGGTACGGCGCTGGCGAACCTGACCGCGGCGGGCGGCCGGCTCGACCGGTGCGCGCACAGCGGCGACTGGCTGATCCTCTGTCTTCACCGGGTGGTGGACGGGGCTCCGGCGGCCAGCACGGAAATCAGCAGGGCGGGCCTGGACACGCTGATGAAAGCGATCGCCGACCGGGGGATTCCCGTGCTGACGGTGGCCGAGGCGATGGCGTACTACACGTAGGGAACGGCCGAGGGGGCGGCCACAGCCGCCCCCTCACGCTCACCAGCCCTGGCCGCCCTGCTGCCAGGAGGGATCGACGTACTGGCCCTGGTGGTCCTGGTGGTTGAGGTCCTGCCCGTTGTGGTACGGGTCGTGCTGTCCGCCCTGCCACTGTGGTTCCGGGGTCCCCCAGGACACCCGCTGCTGGGGCGCGTAGGCGTGCTGCTCGTCGTAGCCGGTCAGCGGCTGCGGCTGGCTGGGGATGGCGGGGGCGACGCGGTGGGCCGTGCGGCGCAGGGCCGCGCCCTCGAGACGCATCAGCTGGAGCGTCTCGGTGACCTTCTTGTCGGAGTACGGGTCCTCTTCCTCGAAGATCTCCGTCATGTCGGCCTCGTGATCGCCGGCCACGGACACCTCGACGCCGGCCTGCCGGGTGCCCCAGCTGCCCTTGTGCAGGGTGAGCAGGGCATAGAAGCGGAGCGGGGTCAGCAGCGTCAGCTGGATCACGCCGTAGACCGGCGCGAGCAGGAACATGCCGAAGCGCTTGATGAAGCCCATGCCACGGCGCGGGAAGTCGAGGTAGCGGACGTTGCGGAGGTAGCCCATCAGCACCATGAAGACCAGGTAGTCGCCGATGTGGGCGACGAAGCGGTCCGGATGCATGATCGGCGTGATGACCATCGAGTAGAACATCGCCGTGCCGAAGACCAGCCACAGCGCGAGTTCCATACAGGTCAGCCAGAAGGCGGGGCGGTACTTCTTCTGGTGCGTGAAGGCCCACAGGGACTCGCGGAAGAAGGACTTGTTCCAGCGGACCTGCTGGCGCAGGAAGTGCGGCAGCTTCTCGGGGACGGCCGTGTAGCCGACGGCGGTCTCCTGGAAGACGACCTGCCCTTCCATGAGGCAGTAGTTGGTCATGCGGCGGTCGTCACCGAAGACGGCCGGCTTGCCCAGGAACTGCTGGTTGAGGAAGTCCGGGAGGTACTTGCGCACCAGCGTGCCGCGGTACGCGGAGAGCGCGCCGCAGCAGCACAGGACCGACTTCAGACGGGAGTACGCGGCCCGCTCGAAGAGGAAGGAGTTGCCGTACCTGAGGTCCTGCAGTCGCGTGAAGATGTTGCTGTCGTGGTTGAGCGCCAGCACCATGCCGGTGGAGGCCATGATCTTCTCGTCGGCCAGCGGGAGCAGCAGCTCGCGGACGGTGTCCCGGGACAGGATCGTGTCCGAGTCCACGCACAGGAAGATGTCCGAGTACGGCGCCGCCTCGAAGCCCAGTGCCAGGGCCTCGCGCTTGCCCTTGTTCTCGGGCTGCACGCTGACGGTGTACTTCACACCGCGGGCCTCGAACTCGCGGCGCATCTTCTTCGCGGCACGGATGCCGCCGGCATCGGCGCTGCAGTCGTCGATGATGTGGATCTCGTTCGGCAGGCGGCTCTGCGCGAGGAGGCTGCGCATGCCCTGCTCGAACATCACCGGGTCCTCGTTGTAGATCGGGATGACCGCGGTGACCCAGGCGTTCTCCAGGTACTCCAGCTCCTCCCGCCCGGCCTTGGCCGGACGGTAGAAGAGGGCGCCGAACATCTTGAGGGCCAGCAGGCCCATGGCGCCCAGCGAGTAGAGGTGGAGGGAGCCCGCGTCGAGCCGGGTGACGATCAGCGCGGCGAGAGCGAGGAAGACGAAGTACGAGACCTTCAGGTGCCGGCGCTTTCGGTGCGCGCGGCGGCCGCCGGAGTCGACGGCGCTCGGTATGTACGTATCGTCGGCAGTCACAGCTTGACCACCCGCGGATGCTCGGCGGACTTGCCCCGGGTGTCGAACAGCGCCCGGGCGCGGTCGGCCAGCAGACCGAGGTCGATCTCCCGGTGGGGCTGGAGCAGGATGGTGAGGTCGGCGGTCTCGGCGGCGGCGAGGTAGTCCTCGGCCCGCTCGACCGGGCTGCCGGCGACCGTCCAGTTCTCGACGCGCGGGTCGAAGTAGACGAGTTCGGCGCCGCGTGCGAGCAGGTTCTCGGCGACGGCGAGGGCCGGGCTCTCCCGCTGGTCGGAGATGTCGGGCTTGTAGGTGACGCCGAGCAGTAGGATGCGGGCGCCGCGCACCGCCTTGCCCTGGTCGTTCAGCAGATCGGCGGCCCGGTTGACCACGTGGACGGGCATGCGCTGGTTGATCTCCTGCGCGAGCTCCACGAAACGGAACGGGATCCCGAGCGAACGGACCTTGTACGAAAGGTAGTTGGGGTCGATCGGGATGCAGTGCCCGCCGACTCCGGGGCCCGGGTAGAAGGGCGCGAAGCCGAAGGGCTTGGTGGAGGCGCAGCGGATCGCGTCCCACAGGTCGACGCCGATCTCCCGGCAGAACATCGACATCTCGTTGACGAGGGCGATGTTCACGTGCCGGTAGGTGTTCTCCAGCAGCTTGGCCATCTCGGCCTCGCGGGTGCTCTTGGCCTCGACCACACGTGTCACGAACCGCTCGTAGAGGGCGCGGGCGGCCTTGGTGCAGTCGGCGGTGACGCCACCGACGACCTTGGGCGTGTTCTCCAGGCCGAAGTCCGCGTTGCCCGGGTCGATGCGCTCGGGCGAGAAGGCGAGGTGGAAGTCCTCTCCGACCTTCAGACCGCCGGCCTCCAGGCGCGGGCGGACGACTTCGTCGGTGGTGCCGGGGTACGTCGTGGACTCCAGCACGACGAGGGTGCCCGGCGCCAGGTGGGCGGCGATGTCCTCGACAGCGGCGTTCACCGCGGTCAGGTCCGGGGCGTACTCGGTAAGCGGGGTCGGCACACAGATGACGACGGCGGCGGCCCCGGCGATGACCTCCGGCCGGTCCACGGCCTCGAAGCCCTGCCGAAGCATCATGGCGACCTCGGCGTCCGTGATGTCGTCCACGTGCGAGCGGCCGGAGTTCAGACCGTCGACGACGTTCCGGCTGCGGTCGAGCCCGATCACTTTCAGCCCCGCCGCGGCGGCCGAGCGGGCCAGCGGGAGTCCTACGTAACCGAGCCCGACAACGACAAGATCCACCGCAGAGGATCTGCTCACGACATCATTCCCAACCCCGTTGGCACGGCAACAGAAGCGCGGGTGGCTCTCGGCCACCCGCGCGAAGAAAATCGAACAAGTTGGGGAAGGCTAACAAGATCTTCACATCGTCACCACAAGCGCTTCAAGTGCCTCTTGTCACGCACACATCTGTACAACCTTTTCCATACCTTGGGTGTCTCCTGTCACTAACTGCCCCCATGTGATCCCGTTCGGCTGGAAAACGGAACGACCTGGGTCACGCGCCAGGCGACGGCAGGAACCGGCCGCAGCGGTAAGCGGAAGCCGACGAGGCGCTGAACCGCAGGGCGTCAGACCTCCCGCCAGGCCTCCAGCGCCAGTCCCGGCTCGTCCTTGCGGCGGGTGAGCAGGAGCTGTCCGGTCGACGGGGACAACGTTGCCGCCACCACGCGGCCGTCCTCGTCCACCGCGAGGGACACCGCGGCGTCCGCGGGAAGGGCCGGGCCCGACTCGGTCCACCAGGCACCGGCCGACTCCTGCTCGGTCGGGTACGCGGCGAAGGCGACCCGGCCGCTCGCCGAGCGCTGCGCGAGCAACGTGCAGTCGTGGCCGTCGAGTTCGCAGCGCACCGCGGAGACGGGGCCGGGCCCGGCGGAGGGCAGCAGGGTGACGGGCTTGGTGCCGGGGCGCCAGGCGCACAGGTCGCCCGACTCGTCGGTGTAGAAGAGAGTCGTACCGTCCGGGGAGGTGGCCAGCGCGTACAGGGTGTCCGGGCGGACCGGCGCCTCCATCGCCTCCTCCAGGCCCGGCTGGGCGCCCGCCTCCTCCTGCCGCCAGTGCAGGATGCCGCCGGGGACGGCCGCGTACACCTCGACGCGCCCCGACTCCCCCGTCACCGCGGCCAACTCCCCTTGTACGTCACGCCCCTTGAGGTCCCGCCAGGGGTCCCAGCCGCCCTTCTCCCTCTGCGCGACCATGCTCACCCCGCCGCCGTTGTTGCGGACGAATACATGGGCACGTCCCTCGGCGTCGACCGCGACGGCGGGCGGGCCGGTGCGGGCTCCCTTCTTGTCGGGGTGCCCGACCGGCGTCCAGTCGAGGGCCGCGAGCCGGGGCCGGAAGTGGGTGGAGTGCACGAGGCCCGCCTCGCCGGACACGGTGGGCCGCCAGGAGACCAGATGGGCGTAGGAGTCGCTGCCCTGTCCGACCGCGGGTGACGGGTGCAGCCTCTGCTCGCCGCCGACCCGGTGCGCGTCCGTCCAGGGGCCGCCGGGTGAGCGTTCCGCCCGGCACAGGAGGGCGTCGTCCGTGGGGAGGTAGACACTGAGCCGGCCGTCACGGCCGCGTAGGAGCCAGTCGCCGTTCACCGCTTCACTCTAAGCGGGGCGACACGCGGGCCGCGGCCCGGCCCCTGCGTCCTGGTGCGTGCGGCCGGACGCCGAGCGGGCAGGCTGTTCCTCAGCAACCACAGCAACAGTGAGAAGGAAGCCGATCTCATGACCGACCAGCTCACCGTGAGCGTCCTCGGCACCGGCATCATGGGCGCCGCCATGGCCCGCAACCTCGCCCGCGCCGGCCACTTGGTCCGCGTCTGGAACCGCACCCGCGCCAAGGCCGAGCCGCTCGCCGCCGACGGAGCGCACATCGCCGGCACGCCCGCCGAGGCCGTCCAGGGCGCCGATGTCGTCCTGACCATCCTCTACGACGGTCCTGCCGCCCTGGACGTCATGCGCGAGGCAGCCCCCGCGCTGCGCCCCGGCGCCGCATGGGTGCAGTCGACCACGGCCGGCATCGGGGCGATCGCGGAACTGGCCGCGTTCGCCGACGAGCACGGCCTCGTCTTCTTCGACGCCCCGGTGCTCGGCACCCGCCAGCCCGCGGAGGCCGGGCAGCTGACCGTGCTGGCCGCCGGGCCCGTCGAGGGCCGGGCGGCGGTGGAGCCGGTGTTCGACGCGGTCGGCGCCCGCACGCTGTGGACCGGGGACGACGGGGCGGCAGGCAGCGCGACCCGGCTGAAGCTGGTCGCCAACAGCTGGGTCCTCGCCGCGACCGCGGCGACCGGTGAGGTGCTGGCCCTGTCCCGGGCGCTCGGTGTCGACCCGAAGAACTTCTTCGACCTGATCGCGGGCGGTCCGCTCGACATGGGCTATCTCAAGGCCAAGGCCGGACTGGTCCTGAACGACCAGCTGTCTCCCGCCCAGTTCGCGGTGGCCACGGCCGCCAAGGACGCCCGTCTGATCGTCGAGGCCGGTCTGCACAACGGTGTCCGCCTGGACGTGGCCGCCGCGACCGCCGAGCGCATGGAGCGGGCCGCCGCGCAGGGACACGGCGACGAGGACATGGCCGCCGCGTACTACGCCAGCTTCGACGAGAAGCCGGTGGACTGAGCAGCCGGCAGCGGCGGTTGTGCGAACCTTGCCGCATGAGTGAGAGCGACCCCCTGCTCGTGATCGTCGACGCCGCGAACGTCGTCGGGTCGGTGCCCGACGGCTGGTGGCGTGACCGGCGGGGGGCCGCGGAACGCCTCCGCGACCGGCTCGCGGCCGACGGTCTTCCCGGTCACTCCGGTCCCGTGGAGATCGTCCTCGTGGTGGAGGGGGCGGCGCGCGGGGTGGAGACGGTGCCCGGCGTCCAGGTCGAGTCGGCGCCGGGCAGCGGGGACGACCACATGGTCGACCTGGTCGCCGGGGCGGGGGAACGCCCGGTCCTGGTGGTGACAGCGGACCGGGAACTGCGGCGCAGGGTGCAGGAGTTGGGGGCTGAGGTCTCGGGACCTCGTACCGTCAGGCCTGCATGACAAGGGAGTCGGCTACTCCCCCTCCCGGCCCGGCGGCTTCAGGACCTCGCCGACCCCGGTCTGCTCGCCGCGTGCGAGACGGCTGTGGGAGCGGCCGTAGAGGAAGTACACGAAGAAGCCGATCACCATCCAGATGGCGAACCGGAGCCAGGTCTCGGCGGGCAGGTTGAGCATCAGCCACAGCGAGGCGCACACCGACAGGATCGGGATGACCGGGACCCACGGGGTGCGGAAGGCGCGGTGCAGGTCGGGGCGGGTGTTGCGGAGGATGATCACGCCGATCGCGACGACGATGAACGCGAAGAGCGTGCCGATGTTCACGAGTTCCGCGAGTTCGCTGAGGCTGGTGAAGCCCGCCACGATCGCGATGATCACGCCGAGCAGGATGGTCGGCCGGTGCGGGGTCTTGAACCGCGGGTGGACGTGCGAGAAGAAGCGCGGCAGCAGTCCGTCGCGGCTCATCGCGAAGAAGACCCGGGTCTGCCCGAGGAGCAGGATCATGCAGACCGTCGTCAGTCCGACGGCGGCGCCGAAGCTGATGAAGCCCGCGAACCAGGGGTGCCCGGTGGCCTTGAAGGCGTCGGCGAGCGGGGCGCTCACGGACAGCTTGGTGTAGTGCTCCATCCCGGTGACGACGATCGACACGGCGACGTACAGCACCGTGCAGATGACGAGCGAACCGAGGATGCCGCGCGGCATGTCCCGCTGCGGGTTCCTGGTCTCCTCGGCCGCCGTGGCGACGACGTCGAAGCCGATGAACGCGAAGAAGACGACGGACGCGGCGGTGAAGATGCCCATCACGCCGAAGTTGGAGGGTGCCCAGCCGAACATCAGCTGGATGAGCGGGGCCTTGAGGCTGCCGCCCGCCTCCACTGTCTGCGACTTCGGGATGAACGGCTGGTAGTTGTCACCCTCGATGAAGAAGAGTCCCGCGACGATCACGGTCAGGACGACGGTCACCTTGATGGCGACGACGACGGAGGTGACCCGCGCGGAGAGCTTCGTGCCCATCACGAGGATCGCGGTCAGCACCAGGACGAGGGCGGCGGCGAGGATGTCGAAGCCGAAGCCGTGCGCCCCCTCTCTGCCGCTCAGCCTCTCGGGCAGATGCCAGCCGGCGTTGTCGAGGAGCGAGGCGATGTACCCGGACCAGCCGACGGCCACCACCGCCGTACCGAGCGCGAACTCCAGGACCAGGTCCCAGCCGATGATCCACGCGGGCAGTTCACCCAGGGAGGCGTACGAGAAGGTGTAGGCAGAGCCGGCCACCGGGACCGTGGAGGCGAACTCGGCGTAGCAGAGCGCGGCGAGCCCGCAGGCGACGCCGGCCGCGACGAAGGCCAGGGCGACGGCGGGGCCGGCGTTGTTCTTGGCCACCGTGCCGGTGAGAACGAAGATGCCGGTACCGATGATGACGCCGACGCCGAAGACCGTCAGATCGAGCGCGGACAGGGATTTCTTGAGCGCGTGCTCGGGTTCCTCGGTATCGAGGATGGACTGCTCGACCTTCTTCGTCCGGAAGAGGGTGCTGCTCACGGGCTTACCTCCCACACTTCGTCGTCCTCGACATGATCGAGAGGGGGCGTACTGCGTATGCCCCGGCGCGGGCGGATTCACGCAGATGGGCCGCTTTCACCACCCTTCGCGGTGGTGAAAGCGGCCCATCCGGTCGTCTCGGGCTGGTCAATCGCGCGCGGGCTCCACCGAGTCGACCTCCGCCTCCTCACGGTTGGTGGGGGTCCCCCCGCTCGAGCGAAGCCGAGAGTGGGGGAGGCCGTCGAGCCTGGACACGAGGCCGGTGACCTGGCGGGCGATGTCGGGTGCCGTGAGCCCGATCTCCGTCATGACCTCGGCGCGGGAGGCGTGGTCGAGGAAGCGCGGCGGGATGCCGAAGTCGCGCAGCGGTACGTCGACGCCCGCGTCGCGCAGGGCCTGCGCGATCGACGAACCGACGCCGCCGACCCGTGAGTTGTCCTCGACGGTGACGACCACGCGGTGCCGCTCCGCGAGGGGCGCCATGGCCTCGTCGACGGGCTTGACCCAGCGCGGGTCGACGACGGTGGTGGAGATGCCCTGCTTGTCGAGCAGGGAGGCGATCTCCAGGCACATGGGAGCCAGGGCACCCACGGAGACGAGCAGCACGTCCGGCGTGTCCGTCCCCGGCTCACGCAGGACGTCCATGCCGCCCACCCGTCCCACGGCGGCCACGGCGGGGCCGACGGCGCCCTTGGAGAAGCGCACCACGGTCGGCGCGTCCTTGACCTCGACGGCCTCCCGCAGCTGCGCCCGCACCTGGTCGGCGTCGCGCGGGGCGGCGAGCCTGAGTCCGGGCACGACCTGCAGGATCGACATGTCCCACATGCCGTTGTGGGAGGCGCCGTCGGTGCCGGTGATGCCGGCCCGGTCCAGGACGAAGGTGACACCGCACTTGTGCAGGGCGACGTCCATCAGGACCTGGTCGAAGGCGCGGTTGAGGAAGGTGGCGTAGACGGCGAAGACGGGGTGCAGCCCGCCGGTGGCGAGGCCCGCCGCGGAGACGGCCGCGTGCTGCTCGGCGATGCCGACGTCGTAGATCCGCTTCGGGAAGGCGTCCGCGAACTTCTTCAGGCCGACCGGCTGCAGCATCGCCGCGGTGATGGCGACGATGTCCTTGCGCTCCTGGCCGAGGCGGACCATCTCGTCGCCGAAGACGGAGGTCCAGTCGGCGCCGGAGGCCTTGACGGGCAGGCCGGTGTCGGGGTGGATGGGGCCGATGCCGTGGAAGCGGTCGGCCTCGTCCTGGAGGGCGGGCTGGTAGCCGCGGCCCTTCTCGGTGAGGCAGTGGACGATGACGGGGCCGCCGAAGCGCTTGGCGCGCGCGAGGGCGGACTCCAGGGCCTCGATGTCGTGACCGTCGATGGGACCGACGTACTTCAGGCCGAGGTCCTCGAACATGCCCTGCGGCGCGATGAAGTCCTTGAGGCCCTTCTTCGCCCCGTGCAGGGTCTCGTAGAGCGGCCTGCCGACGACGGGCGTGCGCTCCAGCAGGTCCTTGCCGCGGGCCAGGAACCGCTCGTACCCGTCGGTCGTACGAAGAGTCGCGAGGTGGTTCGCCAGGCCGCCGATGGTCGGGGCGTACGAGCGCTCGTTGTCGTTGACGACGATGACGAGGGGGCGGTCCTTGGCGTCGGCGATGTTGTTGAGGGCCTCCCAGGCCATGCCGCCGGTCAGCGCGCCGTCACCGATCACGGCGACCACGTGGTCGTCGCGCTCCAGGATCTGGTTGGCCTTGGCGAGGCCGTCGGCCCAGCCGAGCACCGTGGAGGCGTGGCTGTTCTCGATGACGTCGTGCTCGGACTCGGCCTGCGAGGGGTAGCCGGACAGACCGCCCTTCTGCTTCAGCTTCGCGAAGTCCTGGCGGCCGGTGAGCAGTTTGTGCACGTAGGACTGGTGGCCCGTGTCCCACAGCACCTTGTCCTTCGGGGAGTCGAAGACGCGGTGCAGGGCGATGGTGAGCTCGACGACGCCCAGGTTGGGGCCGAGGTGGCCGCCGGTCTTGGAGACGGCGTCGACGAGGAAGGTCCGGATCTCCTCTGCCAGCTGGTCCAGCTGCTCCAGGCTGAGCCGGTCCAGATCGCGCGGTCCCCTGATGCGGGTCAGCAGCGGCACCCGTGCCTCCTTGCAGTAGAGCTGTTGCCGGGCTTGTCGAGTCTAATGTTCCGCCTGTGCGGCCGACGCCCGGGCAGTGCGTGATAGGTCACGCGATCGGCTGTACCCAAGATCCGCCGGCCCTATGACATGACTGTGCCCGGCACCGCCATTGGTACCGGGCACAGATATGGGGGAGGGTCGCCACAGGCGCCCTCCAGGGGCGCGGGGAACTGCGCAACCAGCCACAATCGGCCGGCACCCGCAGATCCCCCGCACCGCCATGGCGCGACCGCGCTACGCGCGACCCGCAGCCTTCTGACTACGACGAGAGACGGAGTCAATAACAACCGCACCGAGCAGAACCGCACCCGTGATCATGTACTGGATGGACGTGTTCATGTTGAGCAGGTCAAGACCGGTCTGGATCGACTGGATGACCAGCATGCCCAGCAGGGCGGACCAGACCGAACCCCGGCCGCCGAACAGGCTCGTACCGCCGATGACCGCAGCGGCGATGGCGAGCATCAGGGTGTTGCCGCCACCGGCGGTCAGCGTCGCGCTCGCGGTCTGGCCGGCGAAGAACATGCCGCCGATCGCAGCGAACATGCCGGAGATGGCGAACACGGTGATGCGGACCATGGGCACGCTGATACCGGCACGGCGGGCCGCCTCGATGCCACCGCCGACCGCGAACACCTTCCGGCCGTAGGTGGTGCGCCGCAGCACGAAGTCGACGACCACGAGGCAGGCGAGGAAGATCACCAGGGCGTTGGAGACACCGGCGGCGTTGTTCAGCACGGCCGCGGCCACGAAGGACGCCGCACCGAGCAGGACGACGCGCACCAGAATCTCGCTGGTGGGACGGAAGGGCACCCCGGCGGCCCGGCGGCGGCGCTGCTCGTTGAACTGGCCCACGAGGGACAGGAGGACACCGAGGCCGGCCAGCAGATAGGCACCGATGATGGCCTGGTCCATGAAGAAGGAGTTCTGGCCGAAGAGGTGCACGGGGCCGGTGTCGGCCGGGATGTTGATGGTGCCGCTGGAGCCCAGCAGCCACAGCATCAGACCGTTCCAGCCCAGGAAGCCGGCGAGTGTCACCACGAAGGCCGGCACGCCGATCCTCGCGAAGAAGAAGCCGTGCAGTGCACCGATGCCGATACCGGTCAGGATCGTCAGGACCAGAGCGAGCCAGTCGTTCATCCCGTGCTCGACCACGAACACGGCGAAGATCGTCGAGGCCAGGCCGCTGACAGAGCCGACGGAGAGGTCGATCTCGCCGAGCAGCAGCACGAACACCAGGCCGATGGCGAGCATGCCGGTGGCCGACAGGTAGTAGCTGATGTTGGAGAGGTTGTCGGCGCTGAGGAAACGGTCGTTCTTCAGCTGGAAGATCGTCCAGATGATGATCAGGCCGATGACGACCGGCAGCGAGCCCAGCTCGCCGCCCTTCACCTTGCGCTTGAACTCGGTGAGGTAGCCCTTGAGGCCCTCTTCACGGACCAGCAGTCGCGGGTCGACGACGGCGACACCGGCTGCCGTCGGGTCGTCGGCCGGGGCCGCGGTCCCCTGCTCCGGTGCGGTGTCCGTCTTGGAAACCTTGGACGTGTCGCTCACTGTGCCGCCTCCGTGCTGCGACGCCCCGCACGACGGGTCACGGCGTTGTCCGTGGCTCCGGTGATCGCGGCGATGATCTCTTCGTGACTGGTGTCCTTCACGGGGAAGGAACCGTTGTTCCTGCCCAGGCGAAGGACGGCGACGGTGTCCGCGACGGCCTTCACGTCGGCCATGTTGTGGCTGATGAGGATGACGGCGAGGTTCTGCTCGCGCAGCCGCTCGACGAGGTCGAGGACCTGGGCCGTCTGCTCGACGCCGAGGGCGGCGGTGGGCTCGTCGAGGATGACGACCTTGGGCTCGCCGATCAGGGCGCGGGCGATGGCGACGACCTGGCGCTGGCCACCGGAGAGGCTCGCGATCGGGATGCGCACGCTCGGGATGCGGATGGAGAGCGTGCTCAGCAGCTCCCGGGCCTTCTTCTCCATCGACACCTCGTCGATGACACCACGGTGCAGCAGCTCGCGTCCGAGGTAGAGGTTGCCGACCACGTCAAGGTTGTCGCACAGGGCGAGGTCCTGGTAGACGGTCGCGACGCCGAGTCCCTGGGCGTCGTGCGGCTTGTTGATGCTGACCGGCCGGCCCTCCCACTCGATGACGCCGTCATCGATGGGGTGGACACCTGCGATCGTCTTGACCAGGGTCGACTTCCCTGCGCCGTTGTCGCCGACCAAAGCGACGACTTCTCCGGCGTGGACCTCCAGTTCGACATCGGTGAGGGCCTGGACCGCACCGAATCGCTTGGAGACTCCGCGCAACGCCAGCACGGGCGTAGCGGACACGTGAACCATCTCCTTCGCCGCCTGACCGGCGGGGATGCCGCGCTTGGGGTAGTGCGCGGAGGGATGTGCGAAAACGCACGAGGTTTACAGGATGAACATGCGCGAATCCGCTGCCCTTGGCAACGGTTCCGTCCGGCGCCCGTCCCGGTAGCGGGGTATGAAGGCCGGGGCGGGCGCCGGACAGGCTTCGCGGGACCGCTGGGCGGTCGCGGCTCGGGTGACTGCCCAGGGGTCCGGGCAGTCACTCGGGTACTCGCCTACTTGAGGCCGGCGGCCGCGCAGGCCTTGGCGTAGGCGGAGGTGCAGATCTGCTGGACGGTGTACAGACCGTCCTTGACGACCGTGTCCTTGATGTTGTCCTTGGTGACCGAGACCGGGGTCAGCAGCTGGGAGGGCACCTTGTCGCCGGAGCCGCTGGTCAGCGTCGTGGTGGCGAGGGAGGAGATGCTCTTGCCCTGGGCCAGGTCGACGGCGAGCGTCGCGGCGCCCTCGGCCTCCGGCTTGTAGGCCTTGTAGACGGTGCTCGACTGGCTGCCCGCGAGGATGCGCTGGATGGCGGCGAGCTCCGCGTCCTGACCGGTCAGCGGGATACCGGCGATGCCCGCGCCCTTCAGGGTGTTGGCGATGCCACCGGCCATGCTGTCGTTGGCGGAGTAGACGCCGGCGATGTTCTTGGCCCCGAGCTGGGTGATGGCCGCGGACATCTTCTGGGCGGCCACGGTGTCCTTCCACAGACCGGACTGCTCGTAGGCGATGTTGACCTTGCCGTCGAGGGCCTGGTGCGCGCCCTTCTTGAACTGCGCGGCGTTCGGGTCGGCGTCGTCACCGTTGATCATGACGACCTTGGAGCTCTTGGTCGCCTTGGAGCCCAGCGAGGTGAGCAGCGCCTGGCCCTGCAGCTCGCCGACCTTGACGTTGTCGAAGGAGATGTACGCGGAGACCGGGCCCTGCGCGAGGCGGTCGTACGCGACGACCTTGATGCCCTTGTTCACCGCGGTCTGGATGGAGGACTTGATGGCCGCGGAGTCCTGGGCGCTGATCACGATGACCTTGACACCCTTGGTGATCATGCTGCTGACCTGCTGCGCCTGCTTGGCGGCGTCAGCGTTGGCGTTGGCGTACTGCACCGAGCAGTCCGAACACAGGGCCTTGACCTTGGCCTCGAACAGCGGCCGGTCGAACTGCTCGTAGCGGGTCTGCGTGTTGTCGGGAAGAAGCAGGCCGATCGAGGCCTTGGTGCCGCCGGAGCTCGAGCTGCCGGAGTCGTCCTTCTTGTCACCGGCCTTGCCGCAGGCGGCCATGGACAGTGCCATCGAAACCGCAGCCGTGCCGATCACGACTTTACGCATCGTTGCGTTCATTGGGGGTGCCTCCCTGACAGGGCCGCAACGCTGCGGCCGAGGTGGCTGGAAGTCAACTCGGCCACACGTGCGACGTCAAGAAGTAAATACTTAACGAGATGGCAACGGCGTCATGCGTTCTCTAAGTGAAGGCAGGTGTCGCGGTGGACAAGGTGCCGTCCAAAAGGGTCGAATCGCCCATCTCGCTGAGTGCGAGAGCGAGCGCTCCGAGCACCTCCGCACGGCCCCCAAGTGCCCCCGGGAGAACGGACAGTTGACGCGCTGCACTGGGGATGGCGTAGCGGCCGACAGACTCCCTGATGGGCCCGAGCAGCAGCTCACCGGCCTCGGCGAGATCACCGCCCAGGACCACCCGGCTCGGGTTCAGCAGATTGCAGAGATTGGCGACTCCAGAACCGATGTGACGGCCGACGTCGGCGATCACCCGACGGCAGCCCGGGTCTCCGTCCCTGGCCAGCCGCACGACGCCTTCCATGGTCAGGTCGGTGCCGTGGCTCGGCTGGAGCAACGGAAGCACATAGCGTGCTGCCGCAAAGGTTTCCAGGCATCCCCGGTTTCCGCAGCGGCAGACGGGGCCGGATTCATCGAGTGTAATATGTCCGATTTCTCCTGCGGTGCCGCCGGGTCCCCGGTAGATCTTCCCGTCGATCACCAGACCTGCGCCGACACCGCTCGCGACCTTGATGTACGCCAGGTCCCTGACCCCCCGGCCACTGCCCCAGACCAGCTCGCCGAGGGCGCCGAGGTTGGCGTCGTTGTCCACGTGCACGGGCACGCCGAGCCGCCCCCGCAGCTCCTCGGCGGGCTTGGTACCGGCCCAGCCGGGAAGGATCGCGGACGAGCCGAGGGTGCCGGACTCGACGTCGATCGGGCCGGGCACGCCGAGGCCCACGCCCGCGACTTTGGACCGGTCGACACCGGTTGCTGCAATCAGGCGATTGACCAGCTCTTCCGCCCGGTCGAAGCCCTGCGCCGAGGAGGCGTCCACGTCCAGCGGCTCGGACTCCTCGGCCAGCACCTGGTGGGCGAGGTTCCCGACCGCGACGCGCAAATGCGTGTGCCCGAAGTCCACGCCGATGACGATCCCGGCGTCACCGCTGAGGGAGACGCTGCGGGCTCTTCGGCCGCCCGCCGATGTGGGCGTGACCTCGACCGTTCCGCTGTCCTTGAGCTCGCGGACGATGTTGGAGACCGTTGCCGCGGACAGCCCTGTGGTCCTCGCGATCTCCGCCTGCGTGAGTGACCCGGCCAGCCGGACGGCCCGTACGACCCGCTCCAGGTTGGCTCGGTGCAGTGACGACTGCGACCCCGGAGTCTCCACGACGACCTCCTGCGCGCGGGACCGCTTCAATGAGGCCCCGTCTATGTCCAACTAGTGAACTCTAAGCTGAGCCGTTCGGGTCGCCTCCCGTCAAGAGGTTGAACTGTTTCCGGGGGCTTGAACACACACGGACGCACGCAGACAGACGTGTGCGCGCCGTCCCCCGGGATCCGGGGTACGGCGCGCACGCCGGGCGTCGGAGCGCTACTTCAGCGCGCCCGCCGTCAGCCCCTGCACCACCTGCCGCTGGAAGATGATGTACGCCGCCAGCACCGGCAGCATCGCCATTACCAGGCCGGCGAAGAGCCCGGACCAGTCGCCCTTGTACCCCTGGCTGGCCGCCAGCTGCACCAGCCCCTGGGTGAGCACGCGCTTGTCCGGGTCGGTGTTGAGCACCGTCGGCAGCATGTACTGGTTCCACTGCCCGAGGAAGTTGAAGATCCCCACGCTGATCAGGCCTGGCTTGGCCATCGGCAGCATGATCTGGAAGAACGTCCGGCTGTGCGAGGCCCCGTCGACGAAGGCCGCCTCCGCGACAGAGGTCGGCAGGGTGCGGAAGAACGCGGTCAGGAAGAAGACCGTGAACGGCAGCGAGTAGGCGATGTAGACCAGGATCAGACCGTGGATGGTGTTCAGGAGACCCATGTTGTTCACGACGTAGAACAACGGGACCAGCGCCAGCATGATCGGGAAGCTCATGCCACCGATGAAGAGGTAGTAGATGAAGCGGTTGCCCGGGAAGTCGAACCGGGCGAGCACGTACGCCGCCATCGAACCCAGCACCAGCGTGCCGATGAGCGAACCGCCCACCACCAGAATGGTGTTGAGGAAGTAGTCGCTCATGTTGGCGTCGGTCCAGGCCCGCGCCCAGTTGTCGAAGTGCAGCTTGTCCGGCAGCGCCCAGGGCGAGCTGAAGATGGAGTTGTCGTCCTTGAAGGACGTCATCACGGCCCACAGCAGCGGCATGACGACCATGAACGCCCACAGGACGAGCATCCCGTGGGAGAAGACGTTGAGGACGTTGCCCTCCTTCTTCTCCTTGGCGGGCGCCGTGGACGGCACGTCGACCTTGGAGACGGAGGCACCGGAGCCGGCCGGTACGGAGGCGGGGGTATCGGTCGTCTTCATCTGATCAGTACTCCAGCCGCTCGCGCCGGCCCAGCCGCATCACGATTGCCGCGAAGGCCAGCGTGACGATGAGCAGGGCGACGCCGATGGTGGTCGCGTAGGCGGCCTGTCCGTCCCGGAACGCCTTCTGGTACACGTACAGGACCATGACGGTGGTCGAGTAGTCGGGACCGCCGGGCCCGGTCGTCATGATCTGTACGACCGCGAACGACTCGGCACCCAGGGCGAGGATGCCCATGTAGACCCAGCCGGACTGCACGGTGTCCCACAGCAGCGGCAGGGTGATCCGGAAGAACGTGCTGACG
Organism: Streptomyces sp. TLI_185; assembly: GCF_003814765.1. Classification (NCBI taxonomy): domain Bacteria; kingdom Bacillati; phylum Actinomycetota; class Actinomycetes; order Kitasatosporales; family Streptomycetaceae; genus Streptomyces; species Streptomyces sp. TLI_185. The sequence continues at coordinate 7,659,135 of NZ_RKRB01000001.1, read as the reverse complement.
CGGTTCGCCCCGTCCAGCAGTGCGGCCTCGTACAGGTCCGCCGGAATGGAGGCCATACCGGCGGAGAAGAGGACCACGAAGAAGCCGACCGAGGACCAGACGAGCACCGCCATCACGCACCACAGGGCCAGGCTCGGGTCGCCCAGCCAGAGCGGCTGGACACTGTCGAGCCCGATCCCGCGCAGCAGGGAGTTGATCGCGCCGCTGTCCGGGTTGTACGCGAAGGCGAACAGCAGGGCGACGATCGCGATCGAGAGCACCTGCGGGAAGAAGTAGACGATCTTGTAGAAGGACGAACCGCGGACGCCGGAGATCACCGGGCCGCCCCGCCGTCTCCGTCCGCCCACATTGATCATGAATGCGAAGAACAACGCCAGACTGATCGTCACCACCGGCAGCACCAACGCGAACAGCAGGCTGTGCTGCAACGACTTCCAGAAGATCTCGTCGTCGAGCATCCTTTTGTAATTGTCGAAGCCGACCATCTTGAATTCGGGGCTCAGGCCGGTCCAGTCCGTGAACGAGTAGTAGATGGACTGGATGAACGGCCAGACGACGAACAGCGCATACAGCCCCAGGGGCAGCGCCAGAAACCCCACGATGAACCGGTACTTGCCGTGCTGCATTACTACCTACCCCGATCTCTGGGCGGGTGCTGCCGCCCAGGGCCTGGCCGGCGGATCATGCCGGCGTCGCGGGGCGGCCGAGACGAGCAGTCTCCTGCAGCCGGCCTGATCCGCCGGACAGGCCCTGTGACGGACCCTCACTGGTGCTTGTAGTGCTTGATCGACGTGTCCTTGGCGGCCGCGTCGGCGAAGCCCTGGATCTTCTTGATGGCTTCGGCCGGGGTGATACGGCCGGCCATCATCTCGCCGAGGCCCGCCACACCAATCTGCTCCTTCTGCAACTGGACATACCAGTCCTGGAGGCGCGGATTCAGCACGTTGTCCCCGGCCAGCTTCAGCGCCGCGACTCCGGACTTGAGACCCGGGGTCAGGGAGATCCCGGTGGTGCCGCCGTTGAACGCGGTCAGCGACTTGACCTTGGTGGTGAAGTTCTTCGAGGAGGCCTCGCTGAGCATGATGCGCAGCTGCTCCATGCCGCCCTCGGGGTTCTTCGCCTTGGCCGGGACGATGAAGGGCTCGCCGCCGGAGGCCCAGATGGTACCGAAGGGCATCTTGTCGGAGCTGTCGATGCCGGTGGGCGCGGAGACCGCCAGGTTGAAGTCGGCGGGGATGACGTTCGCCGACTCGTTCTCCACCCAGGAGCCGTTCGGGATGAACAGCGCCTTGCCCTTGGCCCACGCGGTCTGCGACTGGATGTGGTCGAGGCCGGGGGTGCCCTTGAGGATGTAGCCCTTCTTGTAGAGCTCGTAGTAGGCGTCGAAACACGCCTTGACGGCCGGATGCTTCCAGGCGTTCGGCTCGAGGTTGTCGATGGCGTCGAGGACCTCCCGGCCGCCGACCTTGCCGATCATCGGGTAGAGCGAGAAGGGGATGTAGTACGGGTACTTGCCCGCGTACGTCCAGCCCGCCATGCCCTTCTTCTTGGCCTTCTCGCACACGGCGAGCATCTCGTCCCAGGTCTTCGGGTACTGGGCGTCGAGCGAGTCCAGCGCCTTCTGCGAGTACCAGACGCCGTACACCGTGTAGGCGTAGTACATGATCCAGACCGGGTCGCCGTCGAACTGGCCCATCTCCACGATGCCGGGGCGCAGCGTGTCGCGGACCTTCTTGTTCGGGTCGTCGTAGGACGGGGCGTCAAGGAGCGGGGTGAGGTCGGCGAGCTGCTTCTTGCCGACCAGGACGCCCATGTCCATCTGCTCGGCGCCGGAGTTGTCGATGAGGTCCGGCGGGGTGCCCTGGTTGAAGCGGGGCTGGAGCGTGGACTGGATCTTCTGGGTGGCGGAGAACTTCACCTTCACCTTGGGGAAGTTCTTCTCGTAGATCTTCACGGCGTCCTGGGCGTACTCCTTGCCGAAGCCGCCGTCGAACAGGACGAACTCCATGCCCGCGGTGTCGTTCACACCCAGCGGGTTCTTGGCGGTCTTCTTGCCCGCCTTGGCCTTGCTCCCGTTGTCGTCGCCGCCACTGCTCGCGCAGGCCGACAGGAAGCTCATCGTCGGTACCGAGATCAGTCCGAGCGCGGCAGACCGCTTGATCAGATCGCGGCGGCCGACACCCGCGCTGCCGTTGTTCTCGGCGGAAGTGGATCCCATGCTCAAGTCCTCGCCTTCTCCAGGACTCAGGCGGTGAACCGGATCCTCCCCGGCACCGCGGTCAGGTTCAGCAGGGTCGTGCAGGAAGTGCGGATGGTGCAGAACGGATCGGGTGAATCGCCGACAGGTATAGTCCACTTCCCGCCAACGGAGCAAGATCGAATGCAAGGTTGGCCAATGGTCTTATCCGAGTTGAGACCTCCAGGAAATATGAGACGCCTGTGGCCACCTTGCCGGAAAAATCCGCGACATACGCCCCGAATGCCACAGCCAACACCCTTGACATCACTGAGCACTTGGTCCACTACTGGTCTCTGCGCATCGCAGTTGACAACGTTGTCCATGAGCGCAGGGAGGGTGTCGGCGTATGCGGCACAGAGCTCGGCACAGATGGCACAGATGGAGTCCGGCGGTCGTGATCACGGCCGCCTTTGTCATGGCGGTGGGCTCGCAGGGGGCAGCGGTCGCCCTGCCCGGCGCGCCACCCAAGGCCGACCGGGAGTTCGCCTCCTCCTTCGAGGCGGGCGATCCGGCACCCGACTGGCTCAACACCGTCGACACCGCGGCTGACGGCAGCAAGCGGGCCTCCGGCGTCGACGGTGGCTACAGCACCGGCATCCCGGGCAACGTGACCGACCATGTCACGGACGTGCGCGCCAGTGCCGAGAACACGGACGGCGGTGAGGTGAAGGAGAACCTCGTCGACGGCGAGTCCGGCACCAAGTGGCTGACCTTCGATCCCACCGGCTGGGTGGAGTTCGACCTGGACAAGCCGATCAAGCTGGTGACGTACGCGCTCACCTCGGCCAACGACTTCGCCGAGCGCGACCCGAGGGACTGGACCCTGCAGGGCTCCACGGACGGCAAGGACTGGAAGACCGTCGACACCCGCTCCGGCGAGTCCTTCTCCGAGCGCTTCCAGACCAAGTCGTACGACCTCGCCGAGCCGGCCGAGTACCAGCACTTCCGGCTCGACATCACGAAGAACAACGGCGCGGACGACATCCTGCAACTGGCCGACGTGCAGTTCTCCACGGGCGGCAGCGGCGGTCCGGTCCCGCAGGACATGCTCTCGCTGGTCGACCGCGGCCCGAGCGGTTCGCCCACCGCGAAGGCGGGCGCCGGGTTCACCGGAAAGAGGGCTCTGCGTTACGCCGGACGGCACACCGCCGACGGGCGGGCGTACTCGTACAACAAGGTCTTCGACGTGAACGTGGCCGTCGGCCGGGACACGCGGCTCTCGTACCGGATCTTCCCGTCGATGGCGGACGGGGACCGCGACTACGACGCCACGAACGTGTCGGTGGACCTCGCCTTCACGGACGGCTCCTACCTGAGCGATCTGGGCGCGACGGACCAGCACGGGTTCACGCTGTCACCGCAGGGCCAGGGCGCCTCGAAGGCCCTCTACGTCAACCAGTGGAACAACGTGGCCGCGCGGATCGGGTCGGTCGCGGCCGGAAAGACGGTCGACCGGATCCTGGTGGCGTACGACTCCCCCAAGGGCCCGGCGAAGTTCCGCGGCTGGCTGGACGACATCGCGATCAAGCCGGTCGCGCCCGAGCCGCCCAAGGCCCACCTGTCCGACTACGCGCTGACCACCCGCGGCACCAACTCCAGCGGAGGGTTCTCCCGCGGCAACAACTTCCCCGCGACCGCCCTGCCGCACGGCTTCAACTTCTGGACGCCGGTGACCAACGCGTCCTCGCTGAGCTGGCTGTACGACTACGCGCGTGCGAACAACGACGACAACCTGCCGACGATCCAGGCGTTCAGCGCGAGCCACGAGCCGAGCCCGTGGATGGGTGACCGGCAGACCTTCCAGGTGATGCCGTCCGCCGCGTCCGGTACGCCGGACACCGGGCGGGAGGCGCGTGAGCTGGCGTTCCGGCACGAGAACGAGACCGCGCGGCCGTACTACTACGGGGTGCGGTTCGAGAACGGCCTGAAGGCCGAGATGACGCCGACCGACCATGCGGCGGCGCTCCGGTTCACGTATCCCGGCGACGACGCGAGCGTGATCTTCGACAATGTGACGGAGCAGGCGGGGCTCACGCTCGACAAGGAGAACGGCATCGTCACCGGCTACTCGGACGTGAAGTCCGGGCTGTCGACGGGCGCGACCCGGCTCTTCGTCTACGGCGTCTTCGACAAGCCCGTGACGGACGGGTCGTCGAGCGGGGTCAAGGGGTTCCTGCGCTTCGACGCGGGTGACGACCACACGGTCACCCTCCGGCTCGCCACCTCGCTGATCAGCGTCGACCAGGCCAAGGACAACCTCCGCCAGGAGATCCCGGACGGCACGTCCTTCGACACGGTCAAGAGCCGCGCCCAGCGCACCTGGGACAAGCTGCTCGGCAAGGTCGAGGTCGAGGGCGCGACGCCGGACCAGCTGACGACGCTGTACTCCAGCATGTACCGGCTGTACCTGTACCCCAACTCCGGTTTCGAGAAGGTGGGTTCGAAGTACCAGTACGCCTCCCCGTTCTCGCCGATGCCGGGCCCGGACACCCCGACGCACACCGGTGCGAAGATCGTGGACGGCAAGGTGTACGTCAACAACGGCTTCTGGGACACCTATCGGACGACCTGGCCGGCGTACTCCTTCCTGACGCCCTCTCAGGCGGGCGAGATGGTCGACGGGTTCGTGCAGCAGTACAAGGACGGCGGCTGGACCTCTCGCTGGTCCTCCCCCGGCTATGCGGACCTGATGACCGGCACCTCCTCGGACGTGGCCTTCGCGGACGCGTACGTCAAGGGCGTGGACTTCGACGCGAAGGCGGCGTACGACGCGGCCCTGAAGAACGCGACGGTCGTGCCCCCGGCGTCCGGTGTGGGCCGCAAGGGGATGTCGACGTCCCCGTTCCTCGGCTACACCAGCACCGACACCCACGAGGGCCTGTCGTGGGCGATGGAGGGCTACAACAACGACTACGGCATCGCGAAGATGGGCCAGGCGCTCTACAAGAAGACGGGCGAGAAGCACTACAAGGAGGAGTCGGAGTACTTCCTCAACCGCGCCCAGGACTATGTGAATCTCTTCGATTCCAAGGCCGGCTTCTTCCAGGGGAAGGACGACAAGGGCGACTGGCGCGTGGACTCCGCCAAGTACGACCCGCGGGTGTGGGGTTACGACTACACGGAGACCAACGGCTGGGGCTACGCCTTCACCGCCCCGCAGGACAGCCGGGGCCTCGCCAACCTTTACGGCGGCCGAGGCAAGCTCGCAGACAAGCTGGACGAGTACTTCGCCACCCCCGAGACGGCCTCGCCCGACTTCGTCGGCTCGTACGGCGGTGTCATCCACGAGATGACGGAGGCGAGGGACGTCCGGCTGGGCATGTACGGGCACTCCAACCAGGTCGCGCACCACGTGATCTACATGTACGACGCGGCCGGGCAGCCCTACAAGGCGCAGAAGAACGTCCGCGAGGTGCTCTCGCGGCTCTACACCGGCAGCGAGATCGGGCAGGGCTACCACGGCGACGAGGACAACGGCGAGCAGTCGGCCTGGTATCTCTTCTCCGCGCTCGGCTTCTACCCGCTGGTGATGGGCAGCGGCGAGTACGCCGTCGGATCCCCGCTGTTCAAGAAGGCGACGGTGCATCTGGAGAACGGCGAGGACCTGGTCGTCAAGGCACCGAGGAACAGCACGAGGAACGTGTACGTGCAGGGACTGCGGGTCAACGGCCGTACATGGACGTCGACTTCGCTTCCGCACTCGCTGCTCTCACAGGGCGGGGTCCTGGAGTTCGACATGAGCTCGAAGCCCTCCTCCTGGGGCACCGGCAGGAACGCGGCGCCCGTGTCGATCACCCAGGACGACAAGGTGCCGACGCCGCGAGCGGACGTACTGAAGGGTGTTGGGCCGCTGTTCGACAACACGTCGGCGACGGACGCGACGGTCACCTCCGTGGACCTGCCGGTCTCCGGACCGGTCAAGGGCCTTCAGTACACGGTGACTTCGTCCGCCGACCACACGAAGGCACCGACGGGCTGGACGCTCCAGGGCTCGGACGACGACGGCACTACCTGGCAGACCCTCGACAAGCGGTCCGGCGAGTCCTTCCCATGGGACCGGCAGACACGCGCGTTCACCGTGGGGTCCCCGGGAACGTACGGGAAGTACCGGCTGGTCCTGGACGGCGAGGCGGTGATGTCGGAGGTCGAACTGCTGGCCTGAGCGGTCGTATTGGGGCTTGTCCGCGTCAACTGGTTTGACAGCGTTGTCGGTTGAGGCGGTAGGGTTTGGTGCAGGCGATGCGACAACGTTGTCGTCGCACTTGGTGTCGCCCCAAGCCAGCACCCCCCGGGCAGGTACTCCCCCGGCCTGCACCGGCTCGCGGACCCGGTGGAACGACCCACCACCACCGGGTCCGCCCTGAGCGGCCGTTCAGCCGACCCGGCAGGGCAGGCTCGTCGCCGGGTCACCGCCGCCGCCCGCGACGACGTATCCGAAGGTCGTGCTCTTCCCCGGATCCAGCGAGCCGTTCCAGTCGGCGTTGTGGACCATCACGTCCTGGCCGTCGTAGGTCGCGTTGCCGTTCCACAGACTGTCGACCTTCTGGCCGCTCGGCAGCGTCCAGTCGACCATCCAGCCCAGCATCGGGACGTCGCCGGTGTTGGTGACGGTCACCTCGGACTGGTAGCCGCCGCTCCAGCTGTTGGTGGTCCTGCGGACGGCCTCGCACTTGCCCGGTACGGGGTCGGTCGGGTTGCCGGGGTCGTGGATGCCCGTGACCTCGCCGTTGCCGCCGTCGAAGACGACGTCGGAGCAGGAGTAGAAGGTCTCCGCGCTGTCCGAGCGCTGCCAGACCATGTAGATGATGTGGCGGCCCGACTTGGTGGCGGGCAGCTGCCCCGTCCAGGAGTAGTTGGCCTCGACCGTGCCCGGGGTGCCGTTGAGGGGTGGGTGGTCGACGCTGAGGAAGGGCTTGTCCTCGATGTCGTCCCAGGTGAGGGGCTTGGTCGGGTCGAAGCCGTCCTTGGTGATGTAGACGTGGAACCAACCCGGGTGCGCCGCCCAGGCGTTGTACGAGAAGTCGACGGTCGCGCCCGAGGTCAGATGGGTGAGCGGCCAGTCGTTGCGCGGGAGGTTGAAGCCCGTGAAGTTGGGGTTGCCGCCGCTGCACAGCTGGCCGTCCGGGACGAAGCCGCGGGTGCGGCCGGCGCCGTCGGAGCGCAGCACGGAGAACCAGTTGTAGAACGGCGTGGTGCCGCTGACCTGTTGGGCCGCCTTGCAGGCCGGGTTGATCGGCTTGATCTCACCGGTGCTGGTGAGGCCGTCCTGCCAGCAGAGGAAGGTGCGGCTGCCGGGTTTCATGGGAGTGCCGTGGGCTTCCGCCTTGCCGCCTGCCGTGACGACGAGGGCGAAGGCGGGGATGGCGGCGAGGAGCGAGACGAGGACGAAGAAGAGAGCCCTGGTGGTTGATCGGCGCGCCGGTCGGCGCCTTTTTGTCATGATCATGACATCCGAGCCCTTCGGGTACGGCCGGGTGGTTGCGGGTGTGCAGGTATGGGCGGGGTGGGAGCGGCCCGAGGGCGGCGGGTTCCGGTCCGTCGCCATATGGGAGCGCTCCCACCCCGCGTGTGGGGGAAAATAGCGCTGGTTGGGTCAGTTGTAAACGGGGGGCGCGGGGGCCGTATGGCGTGGCGGGGGTGCGACGCGCGTCAACCGTGCGCCGTGGCTCCCCCAGTGCCTCAAGGGCCTGGGAGGTACCCCCATCCGCTTCGGGTGGCGGTACCTTCGTACGTACGATCATGCCGCGTATCGGCGTCCGCACTGGCGTCCATGGGAGCAGTGATGACCACACCCCAGCAGGGACGGGCCACCGAGGACACCTGGATGTTCCCGCCGGCCGACGGCTGGACCTTCGACCAGGTCAAGCACTTGGAGCTGCCCTTCGACTGGGAACTCGTGGACGGACGGATCGTGGTTCGAGGACAGACCAAGATCTGGCACAACCTGGTGCGGGACGAGATTGTGGCTGCCCTGAAGGCGGCGCACACAGAGCGGTACAAGGTCGTGGCCGAGCAATGCGTCATGGTCGATGACCAGAACACGCCCAAGCCCGACGTGATCGTCTTCGATCCACGGAAGCTGGACTTCTTCGAGCTCGAGTGTGTCCCGGTAGGGAAGGTGTCGCTCGTCGTGGAAGTCGTCTCCCCCGGCTCCCGCCAGGACGACCGTGTACGCAAGCCCGCGCTCTTCTCCGCGAGCAAGGTCCCCTACTACTGGCGCGTGGAACTGGACCGGGACCAGAAGCCGGCGGTGCACGAGTACTGGCTCAACGCGGACACTCTCTCGTATTTTCCCGCGCCGTCGCATCCGGTGCACCACGACAAGCTGGTCACCGAGCTGCCGTTTCCCATCGAGATCGACCTCGACGCACTCCTCGGCTTCTGATCCCGCCGGCTCAGCGCACTCGCTCCACCGGATACGCCGCCTGGAAGGCCAATCGCGCGTCGGCGTCCTGGCCGATGGCCGTGAGCAGGTCGTCAAAGGACAGGAACTCTTCCCAGACCGTCCGTCCGCTCGCTTCCGCGAGACGCGCGACGACCATGTCCTCCAGCTCCTGGACCCGCTTGCCCTTCCAGATCTTGTCGGCGACGCTCACCAGCAGATCTTCGAGGTCGACGTCCGGCCGGCTCCAGGTGGCGTGCGTCGCCGCGAACCGGGCCAACGCCGGGGCTGTGCCATGGGCCAGCAACAGCTCCCGCCCGGCGGCCTCGTGAGACGAGCCGGGGCCCGACAGCTCGGCGGGGTGCGCCGTCTTGCCGATGTCGTGCGTGGCCGCCCCGAACAGCGTCGCATCGCGGTCCAGTCGGATCGACGGATGCTCCCGCGCCATCCAGTCCAGGAGTTGGTGCGTCACGTCGTGGACGGCTCTGAGATGGGCCGCCAGGCGGGGCGGCGCGTCCAAGTCGCGCAGAAGCTGGGCCACTTGGTCGGGCAGAGGGCGCAGGGGCGGGTCACCGCGGTCATGGAGTGCGCGTCCGAGTAACCCGCTGCCCATCTTCCGCACCTCGTTCCGACGTCAACACGCCCCTGCCAGTGTTCCATGTCGCCGGTGAAGTGCGTGATCGAGTTGTCACCTGGAGGCAACGGCTCTTGTCTGTTCCACGGACGCGACGCCCACCGGCGGTAGCTCGATGGTGAACTCGGTGCGCCCCGGGGCGCTCTGCACCTCGCTGCGGCCGCCGTGCGCCGAGACGATGGACTCCACCATCGCCAGCCCCAGCCCCGACCCGCCGTCCGCCCCCGGCGCCCGGGTACGGGACATGTCCGCGCGGGTGAACCGCTCGAAAATCCTCGGGAGCAATTCGGCCGGAATGCCGGGCCCGTCGTCCCGCACCCGGACGACACACCGTTCCGGCGTCGCCTCCACCTCCACGACCACCGTCGTGCCCGCGGGCGTGTGCACACGGGCGTTGGCCAGCAGGTTGGCCAATCCCGTCGAGCACGACGGCGTGCGGGGCGCAGCCGCGGGCGATCCGCAACGCGCTGTGCCCGTCGGCGGCCGGGTAGGGCCGCCGGCCCGCCTCGGTGACGGCGACGGACAGCACTTCGGTGAGCGCGGGTTCGTCGTCGACGATGAGGACGCGGACCCGGCCGGTTCGGGACGCGGAGATGCCTGACATGTCTCGATACTGTCCCGGTCCGCTGAGGGAACCCTGTGTTCCACCTGAGGGTGGGTGATGACCTGGGCTCTCCCGGCATGGACGCGGCGAGGGCCGCACCCCCGGCGTACCGGGGATGCGGCCCTCAACTGCCTTGCTGCGCCGCTTACTTGCGGATCAGGCTGCGCAGCACGTACTGCATGATGCCGCCGTTGCGGTAGTAGTCGGCCTCACCGGGGGTGTCGATGCGGACGACCGCGTCGAACTCGACACCGGTGTCGGTGGTGACCTTGACGGTGCGCGGCGTGGTGCCGTTGTTGAGCTCCTCGACGCCCGCGAAGGAGAAGGTCTCCTCGCCGGTCAGACCGAGGGACTCGGCGTTCGCACCCTCCGGGAACTGCAGCGGCAGGACGCCCATGCCGATGAGGTTCGAGCGGTGGATGCGCTCGTACGACTCGGCGATGACGGCCTTGACGCCGAGGAGCGCGGTGCCCTTGGCCGCCCAGTCGCGGGACGAGCCGGAGCCGTACTCCTTGCCGGCCAGGACGACCAGCGGGATGCCCTGCTCGATGTAGTTGCGCGAGGCGTCGTAGATGAACGACACCGGGGCGTCGGCCTGGGTGAAGTCGCGGGTGTAGCCGCCCTCGGTGCCCGGCGCGATCTGGTTGCGCAGGCGGATGTTGGCGAACGTACCGCGGATCATGACCTCGTGGTTGCCGCGGCGGGAGCCGTAGCTGTTGAAGTCGCGGCGCTCGACGCCGTGCTCCGTGAGGTACTTGCCGGCCGGGGTGTCGGCCTTGATCGCACCGGCCGGGGAGATGTGGTCGGTGGTGACCGAGTCGCCCAGCTTGGCGAGGACGCGGGCGCCCGTGATGTCGGAGACCGGGGTGGTCTCCATCGTCATGCCCTCGAAGTACGGGGGCTTGCGGACGTACGTCGACTCGGCGTCCCACTCGAAGGTGTTGCCGGTCGGGATCGGCAGCGCCTGCCACTGGGCGTCGCCCGCGAAGACGTCCTGGTAGGACTTGTTGAACATGTCCTCGCCGATGGCGTTGGCCACGACGTCGTTGACCTCGGCCTCGGAGGGCCAGATGTCCTTCAGGAAGACCGGGTTGCCGTCCTGGTCGATGCCCAGGGCGTCCTTGGTGATGTCCACCTTCATGGACCCGGCGAGGGCGTACGCGACGACCAGCGGCGGGGAGGCCAGGTAGTTCATCTTGACGTCGGGGTTGATACGGCCCTCGAAGTTCCGGTTGCCGGAGAGGACCGAGGTGACCGCGAGGTCGTGGTCGTTGACGGCCTTGGAGACCTCCTCCGGCAGCGGGCCGGAGTTGCCGATGCAGGTGGTGCAGCCGTAGCCGACGAGGTTGAAGCCGACCTTGTCCAGGTACGGGGTCAGACCCGCCTTGTCGAAGTAGTCGGTGACGACCTTCGAACCCGGGGCGAGGGTGGTCTTGACCCACGGCTTGCGGGTCAGGCCCTTCTCCACGGCCTTCTTCGCGACGAGCGCGGCGGCGACCATGACGTACGGGTTGGAGGTGTTGGTGCAGGAGGTGATGGCCGCGACCGTCACAGCACCGTGGTCGATCTCGTACGTCGAACCGTCGGGGGCGGTCACGGTGACCGGGTTGGACGGGGCGCCATTGGGGTGGATGGCCGGGGCGTCGGAGGCCGGGAAGGACTCCTGGCCCGCCTCGTCCACGGTGTCGACGTAGTTGCGGACGTCCTGCTTGAACTGCTCGGCGGCGTTCGCGAGGACGATGCGGTCCTGCGGGCGCTTCGGGCCGGCGATCGACGGGACGACCGTGGACAGGTCCAGCTCGAGCTTCTCGGAGAAGTCCGGCTCGGCCTTCGGGTCCAGCCAGAGGCCCTGCTCCTTGGCGTACGCCTCGACGAGCGCGAGCTGCTGCTCGGAGCGGCCGGTGAGCTTCAGGTACTTGATGGTCTCGTCGTCGATCGGGAAGATCGCGGCGGTGGAGCCGAACTCCGGCGACATGTTGCCGATGGTGGCGCGGTTGGCGAGGGAGGTGGCGGCCACGCCCTCGCCGTAGAACTCGACGAACTTGCCGACGACGCCGTGCTTGCGGAGCATCTCGGTGATGGTCAGCACGAGGTCGGTGGCGGTGGTGCCGGGCGTGAGCTCACCGGTGAGCTTGAAGCCGACGACGCGCGGGATGAGCATGGAGACCGGCTGGCCGAGCATCGCGGCCTCGGCCTCGATGCCGCCGACGCCCCAGCCAAGGACACCGAGGCCGTTGACCATCGTGGTGTGCGAGTCGGTGCCGACCAGGGTGTCGGGGTAGGCCTGGCCGTTACGGACCATGACGGTACGCGCGAGGTGCTCGATGTTGACCTGGTGGACGATGCCGGTACCGGGCGGGACGACCTTGAAGTCGTCGAAGGCGGTCTGGCCCCAGCGCAGGAACTGGTAGCGCTCGCGGTTGCGGCCGTACTCCAGCTCGACGTTCTGCGCGAAGGCCTCGTTGGTGCCGAACTTGTCGGCGATGACGGAGTGGTCGATGACCAGCTCGGCCGGGGAGAGCGGGTTGACCTTCGCCGGGTCGCCGCCGAGCTCCTTGACGGCCTCACGCATGGTGGCGAGGTCCACGACACAGGGCACGCCGGTGAAGTCCTGCATGATCACACGGGCGGGCGTGAACTGGATCTCCTGGCTGGGCTGCGCCTGGGAGTCCCAGCCGCCGAGGGCGCGGATGTGGTCGGCGGTGATGTTCGCGCCGTCCTCCGTGCGGAGCAGGTTCTCCAGCAGGACCTTGAGGCTGTACGGCAGTCGGGCCGAGCCCTCCACCTTGTCCAGCCGGAAGATCTCGTACGACTCGTCGCCCACCTGCAGCGTGCTGCGGGCGTCGAAGCTGTTCGCCGACACGACAGTCTCCTTCATTGATGTGCGCGTACTCACCACGATCCTGCCGCCACGGCATCTCGGCCGATCCGCTAAGGTAAGGCTAAGTTAGGTAACCCTTACCGTCGGACTCGATGGCGACGTGCGGCTGCGGTGCTCCTCGGTAGATATCTCGATGTCGAGATAACTCTAGTACATGGGGCCGGGATGGTCATGCCCGGCCTCCCTGCAACTGCGCCCCGCCGACTCCGCCCGCCGCGCTCGCGCGACCGACCCCGCCAGGCGATTATCTGACAAAAGGGGATATATGGCGCGGGCGCCCATCAGTGCGCCAAGCCTGGGTACTCGACCTGCCACGGGGAAGTCCGTCCGACGTGAAGGGAGGCGCCCGCCCCACCGACCTTCCGGAGGCGACGTTGACGGTCCGTCACCCGAATGGACCCCCTTCGCGTGCCTCATCTCATATCTGAGATAGCCTCAACCCCATGGCAGACGACTACCTCGTACGCATCGGCAAGCTCATCCGTGACGCCCGGCAACATCGGGGCTGGACACAGGCCCAGCTCGCGGAGGCGCTCGGCACCAGCCAGAGTGCCGTCAACCGCATCGAGCGCGGCAATCAGAACATCAGCCTTGAGATGATCGCCCGAATCGGTGAAGCCCTGGAGAGCGAAATCGTCTCGTTGGGCTATGCGGGGCCGATGCATCTGCGGGTGGTCGGCGGCCGTCGGCTGTCCGGCGCCATCGACGTCAAGACGAGCAAGAACGCGTGTGTCGCGCTGCTGTGCGCCTCCCTGCTCAACAAGGGCCGCACGGTGCTGCGCCGGGTGGCACGGATCGAGGAGGTGTACCGGCTCCTCGAGGTGCTCAACTCCATCGGTGTGCGTACCCGCTGGATCAACGACGGTGTGGACCTGGAGATCGTGCCGCCCGCCGAGCTGGACATGGCGGCGATCGACGCCGACGCCGCCGTACGGACGCGGTCCATCATCATGTTCTTCGGTCCGCTGCTGCACCGCATGGACAACTTCAAGCTGCCGTACGCGGGCGGTTGCGACCTGGGCACGCGGACCATCGAACCGCACATGATCGCGCTGCGCCGGTTCGGCCTGGACATCACCGCCACCGAGGGGCAGTACCACGCCCTGGTGGACCGGACGGCGCGGCCCGACCGGCCGATCGTGCTGACCGAGCGCGGGGACACCGTCACCGAGAACGCGCTGCTGGCCGCCGCCCGCCACGACGGTGTCAGTGTCATCCGCAACGCGTCCTCCAACTACATGGTCCAGGACCTGTGCTTCTTCCTGGAGGCGCTGGGCGTCAAGGTCGAGGGCATCGGTACGACGACCCTCACCGTGCACGGCGTGCCGCAGATCGACGTCGACGTCGACTACTCCCCCTCCGAGGACCCGGTCGAGGCGATGAGCCTGCTGGCGGCCGCGGTGGTGACGGAGTCGGAACTGACGGTGCGGCGCGTGCCGATCGAGTTCCTGGAGATCGAACTGGCGGTCCTGGAGGAGATGGGGCTCGACCACGACCGCACGCCCGAGTACTTCGCGGACAACGGCCGTACCCGGCTGGTGGACCTCACCGTGCGGCCCTCCAAGCTGGAGGCGCCGATCGACAAGATCCACCCGATGCCGTTCCCCGGCCTGAACATCGACAACGTCCCGTTCTTCGCCGCCATCGCCGCCGTGGCGCAGGGCAAGACCCTGATCCACGACTGGGTCTACGACAACCGCGCGATCTATCTGACGGACCTGAACCGCCTGGGCGGCCGCCTCCAACTCCTCGACCCGCACCGGGTACTGGTCGAGGGCCCGACCCGCTGGCGCGCCGCCGAGATGATGTGCCCGCCCGCACTGCGGCCCGCGGTGGTCGTCCTGCTGGCGATGATGGCGGCCGACGGCACGTCCGTACTGCGCAACGTGTACGTCATCAACCGGGGTTACGAGGATCTGGCCGAGCGGCTGAACTCGGTGGGGGCTCAGATCGAGATCTTCCGGGACATCTGAGCCACCGCCTCATCCGTGGTACAGGACCCGCACGACGAGCGTGTCGGCCGGCAGGGCGTCGAGGTAGTCGTTGAAGTGGCGGCGCCGCTGGGCGTTCGCGACGTCCAGCCACCGTCCGTCCAGGGTCAGCAGGGCGTTCGAGGGCAGGGCCTCGTCGGCGGCTGACCGTACGTACGCTTCGACGTCACCGGTCAGGCGGGCGACCGGGTCGTGGCCGATCAGCTCCCCAAGATCGGGGTTGTTGCCGAGCGCCACGATGGCCGGCTGGGTGCGGTAGTCCTCCAGGAGCTGTTCCCGCGGGTAGCCCTCGGGGTCGGCGAAGTGCCTGGCCCAGAAATGGCTCGACGGCAGGGCGGGCGGATAGGCGGCGGAGAAGTCCTGCCACGCTTCGAACGCCCGCCGCGCCCGAGCAGCCGCCTGCGCACGCGGCGGTTCAAGGTCCAGCAGCGCGCGTGGCCCGCCGTCGCACAGTGACGGCGGGACATTGCGCGGCTCTCCGGACAGGGCTTTGGCGCCCCGGATGAGGCGCGGGTCGTCCTCATGACCGGGGACGACCAGGAACTCGCAGCCCCGGCCGTCGATCTGCCAATAGTCCCACCAGGTCTCGACGTCCGGATCGCCCACTCCGGCGTCTCGGTTGTAGTCGTACGGCGCCATGGCCGCGCCGATGGCCTCGACGACGTCCCCCGGATCGCACGGGGGAACGCACACCGTCACTCGCTCTTTCGCCATGGCCCTTTCCTCGGTCTCTTCCCGACACTCACGATCACATCATCGGCGGTGTTTCAGCCCTTTTTGTTCTACAGAACCTTGACGCACTGATGTTCTTCTGTAGACCATCGAGCTATCGGTACCCGCACCGGCGCGAGGAGGCGCTCGGCATGGTGGTGGTGTCCTTCGACCGGAGTCCGCAGACGTACCGGCACTGGAACCTGTGGACCGACGGGCCGGTCGCCTGGCTCGAGCTGGACGTCGACGAGCAGGGCGGTCTGGTTCCTGGGTACGAGCTGAAGCTCAACTCCTACGACCTGGGCGTCGACATCGAGCTGTACGACGCGCTGCAGCGGCTGCGGTTCGAGCACCCCGAGGTGCGGGCGGTGGTGGTGACCAGCGCCAAGGAGAAGGTCTTCTGCGCCGGGGCGAACATCCGGATGCTCGCGGCCTCCCCGCACACGTGGAAGGTGAACTTCTGCAAGTTCACCAATGAGACCCGTAATGGCATGGAGGATGCCTCCGAGCACTCGGGGCTCACCTTCATCGCCGCGGTCAACGGCTCCTGCGCGGGCGGCGGTTACGAGCTCGCGCTCGCCTGCGACCGGATCCTGCTGATCGACGACAACTCCTCGACGGTGGCGCTGCCCGAGGTGCCGCTCCTCGGGGTGCTGCCCGGCACCGGCGGGCTGACCCGGCTGACCGACAAGCGCCGGGTGCGCAAGGACCTGGCCGACGTCTTCGCCACCCGCAGCGACGGCGTACGGGGCAAGACGGCGGTGGACTGGCGGCTGGTGGACGAGGTCGTGCCGCGGAGGGAGTTCCGTGCGGTCGTCGAGCAGCGGGCGAGGGAGGCGGCTGCCCGCAATCCCCGTCCGGCGGATGTTCGGGGGATCCGACTCGACCCGCTGGAACGGGAGTTCAATGAGCAAGGGGTCTTCTACCGGTATGTGCGGGCCGAGTTCGACGGTCCCGCCGGGGTCGTCCATCTCACCGTACGAGGACCCGAAGACGGCAGCGGGGACGGCTGGCTGCTCACCCTCACCCGCGAACTCGACGACGTGATCCTGCACCTGAGGACGAACGAGCCCGAGCCGGGCACCTGGGTACTGCGCACCGAGGGCGACCCCGCGCTCGTACTGGCTCATGAACAGCGCCTGCTGAGCACGAGGGACCACTGGCTGGCGAACGAGATCCTGCACTACTACAAGCGCACCCTGAAGCGGCTGGACGTCACCAGCCGCAGTCTCGTCGCGCTGATCGAGCCGGGCAGCTGCTTTGCGGGGCTGCTGCTGGAGCTCGCCCTGGCCTGCGATCTGCAGTACATGCTGGACGGGCCGCCGATCGAGGACCCGGACAGCGAGAAGAGGGCACAACTCGCCCTGTCCGAAGCCAACTTCGGGGTCTTCCCCATGGGCAACGGGCTGTCCCGGCTCCAGTCCCGGTTCTACGGCCGGGACGACCACCTCGACTGGCTGCGCCGGGAGGCCGGGCAGCCGCTGAGCGCCGCCCGGGCGCGCGAGCTGGGTCTCGTCACCGACGCACCCGACGACATCGACTGGGAGGACGAGGTCCGTCTCGTCCTGGAGCAGCGGGCGGCGCTGAGCCCGGACGCGCTGACCGGGATGGAGGCCAACCACCGGTTCGTCGGACCGGAAACCATGGAGACCAAGATCTTCGGTCGGCTCAGCGCCTGGCAGAACTGGATCTTCGTACGCCCCAACGCCTCGGGTCCGGAAGGTGCGTTGCGCCGCTACGGCACCGGGCAGCGGGCGGTCTACGACCGGAAGCGAGTGTGACCCGATGCCGACGGACATCGACTACGACTCCAAGATCCCCAACAATGTCGGCCTCGCCGACGACCGCCGGCTGCAGCGCGCACTGGAGGGCTGGCAGCCCAAGTTCCTGGGCTGGTGGGGCGAGATGGGTCCGGCGCTGGAGAACCACGGCGTCTATCTGCGGACGGCCGTGTCGGTCGGACGGGACGGCTGGGCGCACTTCGACCACGTCAACGTGCCTGACTACCGGTGGGGCATCTTCCTGGCGGAGCCCACCCCCGACCGGCGCGTGGCCTTCGGGGAGCACAAGGGCGAGCCGGTGTGGCAGCAGGTGCCCGGCGAGTACCGCGCCGATCTGCAGCGGCTGATCGTCGTCCAGGGCGACACCGAGCCCGCCTCGGTGGAGCAGCAGCGCCTGCTGGGGCTGAGCGCGCCGAGCCTGTACGACCTGCGCAACCTCTTCCAGGTCAACGTGGAGGAGGGGCGGCATCTGTGGGCCATGGTGTACCTCCTGCACGCCTACTTCGGGCGGGAGGGCCGTGAGGAGGCGGAGGCGCTGCTGCACCGCAACTCCGGCAGCCCCGACTCGCCGCGCATTCTCGGCGCGTTCAACGAGGAGACCGCCGACTGGCTCGCCTTCTACATGTTCACGTACTTCACCGACCGGGACGGCAAGTACCAGCTCGGCTCGCTGAAGGAGAGCGCCTTCGATCCGCTGTCGCGGACCTGCACCTTCATGCTGAAGGAGGAGGCCCACCACATGATGGTCGGGACGACCGGCGTCGACCGGGTGGTGACCAGGAGCGCCCAACTCGCCCGCGAGCACGACACGTCGGACATCGCCGCCTGCGGCGGCATCCCGCTCGACATCGTCCAGAAGTACATCAACTTCCACTACACGGTGTCCCTGGACCTGTTCGGCAGCGAGACCTCCACCAATGCGGCCAACTACTACACCGCGGGGCTCAAGGGCCGCTGGCAGGAGGAGCGACGAAAGGACGACCACCGGCTCACCGACGACGGCGTCCGGTTGGACAAGCCGGCCGGCGACGGTTCCTGGGCGGTCGACGAGGTCCCGGCCCTGCTCGCCCTCAATCTCGACCTGCGCGACGAGTACATCGCCGACTGCAGGACCGGCGTCAACCGCTGGAACCGCATCCTCGACGAGCACGGCATCGACTTCCGGCTGCAGCTCCCGCACCCCGGCTTCAACCGCCACGTCGGCCTCGCCGCCGGACACCACATCACGCCCGACGGCACCATCGTCGACGAGAAGACCTGGGAGGCGGGCCGCGACCACTGGCTGCCGACCACCGAGGACCTGGCGTTCGTACGATCGTTGATGCAGCCGGTGTACGAGCGCGGGAAGATCGCGAGCTGGGTGGCGCCGCCGGTGAACGGCATCAACGGCAAACCGTTCGACTACGAGTACGTCCGACTGGTGTGAGGCGGCCTTGATGCCCGAGCTGTTCAACGCGGCGGACTGGCTGGTCGACCGGCAGGTGAGAGACGGGAACGGCGGCCGCACCGCCGTCGTCACGCCCACCCGGAGCCTGACCTACGAAGAGCTGTCCGGCGAGGTCCGGCGGGTGGCCGCCGGGCTGCGTGCCCTCGGGGTACGGCCCGAGGAGCGTGTCCTGTTCTGCATGGCGGACGACATCGAACTGTTCACCGGCATCCTCGCCGCCTTCCGCATCGGCGCGGTGGCCGTGCCCGCCTCGACCATGCTCACCGGCGCGGAACTGGGCAGGCTGGTGGCGGACTGCCGTAGCCGAGTGGTGCTGGGGTCGGCGGAGTTCGCCAATGTGGTGCGGGCGGCCGTGACGCAGGCCCCGGAAGTCGAGCGGGTCGTACTGGGCGACGAATGGCGGGAGTTGCAGACCTCCGGCGCGGACGGCACGACGTATCCCGCCTGGCCGGACTCTCCCGCCCTGTGGCTCTACACGTCCGGCACCACGGGCACCCCCAAGGCGGCGATGCACCGGCACGCCGACATCGCGTTCGTGGCGGAGAACTACGGGCGGCAGGTGCTGGGCATCGGCCCCGAGGACCGGTGTCTGTCGGTCGCCAAGCTGTTCTTCGCGTACGGCCTCGGCAACTCGATGTTCTTCCCGCTGGCCGTCGGCGGGACGGCCCTGCTGGAGCCTGCCCGGCCCTCGCCCGCGCTGTTCGCCAAGCGGGCGGCGGCCGACCGGGCCACGGTCCTGTTCGGCGTGCCCGGCTTCCTCGGCGCGCTGCTCGCGAGCCCCGACATCCCCGACGACGCCTTCGCGACCGTACGCGTGGGTGTCTCGGCCGGTGAGGCACTGCCGGCACGGATCTACCGGGGAATGCGGGAGCGGTTCGGCGTGGAGGTCCTGGACGGGATCGGGTCGACCGAACTGCTGCACATCTTCGTCTCCAACCGGCAGGGGCGGGTCCACCCCGGTTCCTCCGGCGAACCTGTTCCGGGGTACGCCGTGGAGTTGCGGGACAAGGACGGCCGCGTCGTGGAGGGCGCGGGCACGCCCGGCGAGCTGTATGTGCGCGGGGCGTCCGCCGCCACCGGCTACTGGTGCCGGGCCGAGACCAGCCGGCAGGTCTTCCTCGGCGAGTGGGTGCGCACCGGCGACATGTACGTCCGCAACGGCGACGGCACCTACACCTGCCTGGGGCGCACCAACGACCTGCTGAAAGCGGGCGGCATCTGGGTGTCGCCCGCCGAGGTCGAGGAGCGGCTGCTGGCCCATCCCGACGTGGCCGAGGCCGCCGTGGTCGGGGCGCGGGACGCGGACGGCCTGGACAAGCCGGTCGCGTGCGTGGTGCCGCGCGCCGGCCGCGAGGTCGACGAGGCTGCACTCATCGCCTGGTGCCGGGAAGGCCTGGCCGCGTTCAAACGACCGCGCGCGGTCATCGGGCTGCCGGAGCTGCCTCGTACGCCGACGGGAAAGATGCGCCGGAACGTGCTGCGCAGCATGGTCAGCGAGGGCGTAGAGGAGGAGTCGTGACCAGCGGCGGTTCGGCAGCGCCCTGAAGGGGCGCGGGGAACTGCGCGACCAGCCACGACGATGCTGTAGATGATCGACGGCCATCGCGGCCCGCGGCCGCGGCCCCGCGGCGGAGCCGCAATCGTCCGCGGTGGGCTCAGCCCTCAAGCTCCTCCCAGCGCCGGCGCGCCGCCGCCCCCCATTCGGCATGCTTGCCATGGAACAGCTCCGTCGCCCGGGCGCCGCTCCAGCCCGTGGGTAGCAGCTTCGGGGGCAGGCGCGGGTCCAGGAACGGGAAGCGGCGCCACTCGTGCACCAACTTGGTCAGGTCGTGCAGGACGGCGTCACCGTCCGCCGGGCGCAGGCCGCTGAACTCGTCGATGAACGCCTCGTACCGCTGCTCCACCTCGCTCAGGTCCCAGGCCCGGGCGACCATGGCCGCCTCGCTGCCCACGGCGCCGTAGGCCGCGGTGAAGGACATCGCGCCGTCGGCCAGTCCGAGTTCCTTCAGGACGCCGAGCGCCTCCGCCTCACGGTCGGTACGGGGCGTGATCCACACGCCGGGCTCCGGGGAGCCGAAGCCGGCCCAGCTGAGCCGGGTGCGGACGCGGTGCCGCAGGTCGCGCTTGGACTCCGGTACGGAGACGAGGACCACCAGCCAGGTGCCGTCCCAGACGCGCTCCCCGCTGCCGAAGTCGTAGATGCGCTGCGCTCCCTCGGTCAGCAGCCGCCGCCCCGGCGGGGTGAGCGCCCAGCGCACCCGGCGGCCCACCCGCTCCGAGGCCAGCCAGCCCTCCGCGGCCGTGCGGGCGAGCGCCTGGCGGGCCGACTTCTCCTCGATCCCGAACAGCGCCAGGGCCTCGACCAGGGCGGACGTCCACACCGGGCGGCCGCGGGGCAGGACGTACTCGCCGAGCAGGGTCATCAGCAGCGACCGGGCGCTCGTGTCACCGACCTCCCGGCGGCGGCTGACCACCGGCCGTGCGGATGCATCCTTCGGCATGCCTACACAATATCTTGTCGTTGCGCGACCCATCCGTAGAGTGTCGAGCGGGTGCGTG
The DNA here is from genome assembly GCF_003814765.1 of Streptomyces sp. TLI_185. Classification (NCBI taxonomy): domain Bacteria; kingdom Bacillati; phylum Actinomycetota; class Actinomycetes; order Kitasatosporales; family Streptomycetaceae; genus Streptomyces; species Streptomyces sp. TLI_185. The sequence continues at coordinate 7,637,906 of NZ_RKRB01000001.1, read as the reverse complement.
CCGCCGGCCGGGTCCGGCGGCGCGAACCGGTGGTGGTCAGCCCTTGGCCAGGGTGACCTCGTGCCGCTCGTCGGCGTGGATGCGGGGCAGCGGCAGGATGCCCTCGAAGCGGAGTTCCGCGACCGTGGCCTCCACGCTGACCTTGCCCGGGCCGATGGCAGGCGACGGTCTGCTGGTGTTCTCCCAGCGGTGTGTCACACCGTCGCACACGGCGACCGTGCCGCCGATGCCCTGGATCAGGGTCGAGGTGCCGTGCGTCGCGGAGGCCTTCGTGGTGCTCACGGAGGAGCTGACGAAGGCCGCGCCCGTACTGCCCGTGCAGCGGTAGGTGCCGGAGAGGGTGACGGTGCCGTCCGCGGAGACGTGGCCCGTCGGGTCGACGGTCACCGTCTCCTCCAGCTCCACGGGCGCGGGCCTGTACGGGGCCGCGGTCACGGCGGGAGCGGCGAGCAGGAGCAGGGCAGCGCCGGCGGCGAGAGCCAGGGCGGGTCGCTTGGACATCGGAAACCTCCTGTAGGTGGGGCTTCCACTGGTACCCGGCGGGCGCGCCCACGGCCGTGACCGTCACCCACTCGGTGGCGAGTCCGCCCCGACGGTCCTGGAACCGTCCTGGTGTTGTCCGCGTGTTGTCACGCTTCCCGTCCGGCCGTTCCGATGCCCCGCGGCGGAGCCGCATATTGACACTGCGGGAGGGGAGGATGCTCCTCCCATAGGGACCGGCGGACGGTCCCGACCGACGTGGAGGTGCGCCATGTGTTCCCACCAGACTTCGTGCCCTTCCTTCGACGAGCTCGCCGTGCACGTCGTCGCCGCCCACCCCGAGCAGGGCTGGAGCCTCCTGTGCGACGGCGCGATCGTGTTCGACGACAGCGGTGAGCTGACGCCGGACGGCAAGGCCGTCGCACCGCACCGGGCACCGGCGGAGCTGCTGGCCGTCGCGGCGTGAGCCCCGCTCAGGGCAGTACCGCGAACCCGTCGAGCTCGATCATCGCCTCCTCGTCCCACAGTCGTACGACCTCCACGACCGCCATCGCCGGGTAGTCACGGCCCGCCAACTCCCGCCAGATGTGCCCCAGTTCAGGTGCGTGTGTGCGATACGCGGCCACGTCGGTGGCATAGACGGTGACGCGAGCGAGGTCGGCCGGGGTGCCGCCCGCCGCGCGCAGGGCCGCGAGGAGATTGGTGAGGGCCCGCTCGAACTGCTCGGGGAGGGTGTGGCCGACGACTTTCCCGTCGGCGTCCAGAGCGGTCTGACCGGCCAGGAAGACCATGCGGGTGCCGGTGGCGACGACGGCGTGCGAGAAGCCGGTCGCCGGGGAGAGGTCGGGCGGATTGACGCGCTCGGTGCTCACCGGGATTCCTCCGTTGCGTCCGCGTCGGCGTACAACTCCTTGGCGATGATGCCGCGTTGGACCTCGCTCGCGCCCTCGTAGATGCGGGGGGCGCGCACCTCGCGGTAGAGGTGTTCGAGGAGGTGGCCGCGGCGCAGGGCGCGGGCGCCGTGCAGCTGGACGGCCTGGTCGACGACGTACTGTGCGGTCTCGGTGGCGAGCAGCTTCGCCATCGCCGCGCGCTTCGGGACACCGGGGGCGTTCTCGTCGTAGGCGGTCGCCGCCGCGTACACCATGAGGCGGGCCGCCTCGGTGCGCAGCGCCATCTCGGCGACCTGGTGGGCGACGGTCTGCAGGTCCTTCAACTTGCCGCCGAACGCGTCCCGCCGGGACGTGTGGGCGAGGGTCGCATCCAGCGCCGCCTGCGCCATGCCGAGCGCGAACGCGCCGACGCTGGGGCGGAAGAGGTTGAGGGTACCCATCGCGACCCGGAAGCCCCGGTCGGCCTCGCCGAGCACATCGTCCGCCGTGACGGGCACGGCATCGAAGTCGAGGGCGCCGATGGGGTGCGGCGAGAGCATGTCGAGGGACCTGCCGGTGAGGCCGGGGCGGTCGGCGGGCACCAGGAAGGCGGTCACGCCGCGGGCGCCTGCGCCGGGGGTGGTGCGGGCGAAGACGGTGTAGAAGTCTGCCTCGGGGGCGTTGGAGATCCAGCACTTCTCGCCGGTGAGCCGCCAGCGGTCGGGGCCGTCAGAAAGGGCGGTCAGCGACAACGCCGCCGCATCCGATCCCGCCCCCGGCTCGCTCAGCGCGAAGGCGGCGACCGCGCTCCCCTCGCTCACCCGGGGCAGCCAGTGCTCCCGCTGGGCCGGCGTGCCGTACGCATGGACCGGATGGGCTCCCAGCCCCTGCAGCGCAAGGGCCGTCTCCGCCTCCGTGCAGGCGTACGCGAGCGACTCCCGCATCAGACAGAGGTCGAGGGCCCCCGAGGTGAACAGCCGCTCCAGGAGTCCGAGTTGGCCCAGTTCGGCGACCAAGGGGCGGTTGACGTGCCCCGGCTCGCTCTTCTCCGCCTTCTCCACGAGCGGGCGCAGCCGTTCGGCAGCGAGGGCGCGCAGCTCGGCACACCAGGCGGTTTGTACCGGATCGAGCGAGAATACGGGCATTGGCGGTCCCCTTTCTCGGCATCACCCCTCGACGATATCGCGCACCGTTGACTGTCGTCACCAACACGATACGCTCGAAGCGCGAGCCCACCACGACGCCCGAACGGCAAGGGGGCGCACCGCCATGAACGTCTCGGCCCACGTCGACACCTTCGCGCGCGACCACCTCCCGCCGCCCGAAGAGTGGCCAGAACTCCGGTTCGACCTGCCGGAGCTCCGTTACCCCGATCGGCTGAACTGCGCCGCCGAACTGCTGGACCATGCCGACCCCGGCCGCCCGGTGTTCCACACCCCTGCCGGGCCTTCGTGGACGTACGGCGACCTGCGTGCCCGCGTCGACCGCATCGCCCATGTCCTGACGGGGGACCTCGGCATCCTCCCCGGCAACCGCGTCCTGCTGCGCGGCCCGACCACGCCCTGGCTCGCGGCCTGCTGGCTGGCGGTGCTGAAGGCGGGCGGGGTGGCGGTCACGGTGCTGGCCCAACAGCGGCCGCACGAGCTGGAAGTCATATGTGACATGGCACTGATCCGGCACGCCCTCTGCGACATACGCGCCGTCGACGACCTCGCCAAGGCCGAGATACCCGGCCTGCAGATCACCACGTACGGCGGCGACGCCCCCGACGACCTCCTGCACCGCCCGGCGCCGGACACCCCGTACCCGACCGTCGCCACCGCGGCCGACGACGTCGCGCTGATCGCGTTCACCTCGGGCACGACCGGCCGCCCCAAGGGGTGCATGCACTTCCACCGGGATGTGCTCGCCATAGCCGACACCTTCGCCAAGCATGTGCTGCAACCCCATGTGGACGACGTCTTCGCGGGCAGCCCTCCGCTCGGCTTCACCTTCGGGCTCGGCGGGCTGGTCGTCTTCCCGATGCGGGTCGGCGCCAGCGCGCTCCTGCTCGAACAGGCCCATCCCCAGCAGTTGTTGGCGGCGGTCGCCGAGCACCGGGTCTCCGTGCTGTTCACCGCGCCGACGGCCTACCGGGCGATGCTCGACGAACTCGACGCCCATGACACCTCGTCGCTGCGCCGCTGCGTCTCGGCCGGCGAGAACCTGCCCGCCGCCACCTGGCAGGCCTGGTACGAGCGGACCGGGCTGCGCATCATCAACGGCATCGGCGCCACCGAACTGCTGCACATCTTCATCTCCGCGGCCGACGAGCACATCAGGCCCGGCACGACCGGCGTGCCCGTTCCCGGCTGGCACGCGCGCGTGCAGGACGAGAACGGCCGGCCCCTGCCCGACGGGCAGCCGGGACTGCTCGCGGTTCGCGGGCCCGTCGGCTGCCGCTACCTCACCGACCCGCGCCAGCGCGTCTACGTGCGCGACGGCTGGAACGTCACCGGTGACACATACGTTCGCGAGAGCGACGGCTACTTCCGCTATGTCGCCCGCGCCGACGACATGATCATCTCGGCCGGGTACAACATCGCAGGACCGGAGGTGGAGGACGCCCTGCTGCGCCACCCGGACGTGGTGGAGGCAGCGGTCGTGGGACGCCCCGACGAGGCGCGCGGACAGGTCGTCGTGGCGTACGTCGTCCTCAAGGAGGGCGCCGAGCGGGACGCCGAACCCCTGCGCACCTTCGTCAAGTCCGAGCTGGCGCCGTACAAGTGCCCACGCGAGATCGTCTTCCTGGACGCCCTGCCGCGCACGGCGACCGGCAAGCTGCAGCGCTTCAGACTGCGCACCGACCGTGACACCCCACCTGACGCGAAGGAGCCGCCGAAGGTGTCGTCGAACGTGACACCGAAGGTGACCAGCACTGATGCCGACGACCTAAGATGATCAACGTGTCCGACCAGCATGCACCACGGTCTCTCATCGTCACGCTCTACGGCGCGTACGGCCGCTTCGCGCCGGGCCCCGTGCCCGTCGCCGAACTGATCCGGCTGCTTGCCGCGGTCGGCGTGGACGCGCCCTCCGTGCGCTCGTCGGTCTCCCGCCTCAAACGCCGCGGACTGCTGCTGCCGGGCCGTACGGCGCAGGGCGCCGCCGGGTACGAGTTGTCGCCGGACGCCCGCCAGTTGCTCGACGACGGCGACCGGCGCATCTACGCCACCGCCCCGCCCGAGGACGAGGGCTGGGTGCTCGCCGTGTTCTCCGTACCGGAGTCGGAGCGGCAGAAGCGGCACGTGCTGCGCTCCCGGCTGGCGGGGCTCGGGTTCGGCACGGCTACGCCCGGGGTGTGGATCGCCCCCGCCCGGCTGTACGAGGAGACCCGGCACACGCTCCAGCGGCTGCACCTCGACCCGTATGTCGACCTGTTCCGCGGCGAGCACCTCGGGTTCGCGGCGACCGAGGAGGCGGTCGCCCGCTGGTGGGACCTGGCCGCGATCGCCAAGGAGCACGAGGCGTTCCTCGACCGGCACGCGCCCGTGCTGCACGAGTGGGAGCACCGGGTGGACACCCCGCCCGAGGAGGCCTACCGCGACTACCTCCTCGCCCTCGACTCCTGGCGCCACCTCCCCTACACCGACCCCGGCCTGCCCGCCGGCCTCCTCCCCGAGGACTGGCCCGGCGTCCGCTCGGCCGCCGTCTTCCGGGAACTGCATGCACGGCTGAGGGACGCGGGGGCCGAGTTCGCGGGCGTGTGACGGCGCGGTCGTGGGAAATCCGCGTCGGCGTCTCCTCAAGTCCCCAGCGTCAGGCGGGGCTTGGGGGCGTCCGAGCGGCCGGTCTGGGGGCGGCGGCTGCCCGCGCGGTAAGGGGCCGGCCAGACGACGCCGGGGCCGTCGTAGCCCTGCTCGGCTGCCGCGTGCAGGGTCCAGTGGGGGTCGTAGAGGTGGGGGCGGGCGAGGGCGCAGAGGTCCGTGCGGCCGGCCAGGATCAGGGAGTTGACGTCGTCCCAGGAGGAGATCGCTCCGACCGCGATCACCGGGATGCCGGTGTCGTGGCGGATGCGGTCCGCGTACGGCGTCTGGTACGAGCGACCGAACTCCGGGTGGTCGTCGGCCACGACCTGCCCGGTCGACACGTCGATGGCGTCGACGCCGTGCGCGGCGAAGGCGCGGGCGATCTCGACGGCGTCCTCGGCCGTCGTGCCGCCCTCGGCCCAGTCGGTGGCCGAGATGCGGACGGTCATGGGCTTCTCCTCGGGCCACACTCCGCGTACGGCGTCGAAGACCTCCAGCGGAAAGCGGAGTCGTTTCTCCAGCGAGCCGCCGTAGGCGTCGGTGCGGCGGTTGGTGAGCGGGGAGAGGAACCCGGAGAGCAGATAGCCGTGGGCGCAGTGGAGTTCGAGGAGGTCGAAGCCCGCGCGGGCGGCCCGCCAGGCGGCAGCGGTGAACTGCTCGCGGATGTCGGTGAGTTGGGCGCGGGTCAGCTCGCGCGGGGTCTGGCTGTCCGGCTTGTACGGCAGCGGGGAGGCGGCCACCAGGGGCCAGTTGCCGTCGGGCAGCGGTTCGTCCATGCCCTCCCACATCAGCTTGGTCGAGCCCTTGCGGCCGGAGTGGCCGAGCTGCACGCCGATCGCGGTCCCGGGAGACTGGGCGTGCACGAACTCGGTGATCCGTTTCCAGGATTCCGCCTGCCGGCCGGTGTAGAGGCCGGTGCAGCCGGGGGTGATCCGGCCCTCCGCGCTGACGCACACCATCTCGGTCATCACCAGGCCGGCGCCGCCGAGGGCACGGGCGCCCAGGTGGACGAGGTGGAAGTCGCCGGGGACGCCGTCGACCGCCGAGTACATGTCCATGGGCGAGACCACGACCCGGTTGCGCAGGGTCAGACCGCGCAGCCGGAACGGGGTGAACATGGGCGGCGTGCCGGGCGGACAGCCGAACTCGCGCTCCACGGCTCCGGTGAAGCGGGCGTCGCGCAGGCGCAGGTTGTCATGGGTGACGCGGCGGCTGCGGGTGAGCAGGTTGAAGGCGAACTGGCGGGGCGGCTGGTCGAGGTAGAGCCCCAGGTTCTCGAACCACTCCAGGCTGGCGCGGGCCGCGCGCTGGGTGGAGGCGACCACGGGCTTGCGCTCCGCCTCGTAGGCAGTCAACGCCTCGGCCAGGGTGGGCTGTTCCTCCAGGCAGGCGGCGAGGGCGAGGGCGTCCTCGACGGCGAGCTTGGTGCCGGAGCCGATGGAGAAGTGGGCGGTGTGGGCGGCGTCGCCGAGCAGGACCACGTTGCCGTGGGACCAGCGCTCGTTGACGACCGTACGGAAGGTGGTCCACGCCGACTTGTTGGAGCGCAGCGGGCGGCCGCGGAGCGCCTCCGCGAAGATCTTGGCGCAGCGTTCGACGGACTCCGTCTCGTCGAGGTCCTCGAAACCGGCGGCACGCCACACGTCCTCGTGCATCTCGACGATCACCGTCGAGGCGTCGGGGGCGTATGGGTAGCCGTGCAGCTGCATCACCCCGTGTTCCGTCTCGGCGATCTCGAAACGGAAGGCGTCGAAGGCGAAGTCGGCGGCGAGCCAGATGTAGCGGCAGTGGTGGGTGGCCACCTGGGGGCCGAACACATCGGCGTAGGCCTCGCGGGTGCTGCTGTTGACTCCGTCGGCGGCGATGACCAGGTCGTATGCCTGTGCCAGCCAGTCGGGGTACGGGGCCTCCGAACGGAAGCGCAGGTCGACGCCCAGGCCTCGGCAGCGGTCGTGCAGTATCTCCAGGAGGCGTTTTCTGCCGAGTGCGGCGAAACCGTGTCCTGAGGAGGTCTGGCGGGTGCTTCGGTGGACGATGTCGATGTCGTCCCAGCGGATGAAGTCCTTCTGGAGGGCCTCGTAGACGACGGGGTCGGCGTGTTCGATGCCGCCGAGGGTTTCGTCGGAGAGGACTACTCCGAAGCCGAAGGTGTCGTCGGGGGCGTTGCGTTCCCAGAGGGTGACCTGCCGGTCGGGGGCGAGGCGTTTGAGGAGGGCGGCGGCGTACAGGCCCCCGGGGCCGCCGCCGATGATCGCCACTCGTAGGGGATGGCTGGTCTTCGTCGGCGGGTGCGAGTCCGATGTGGCTGGTCGCGGCCGCGCGGCGGTAGCCGCAAATTCAACACAGTCCCGCGCCCCTGAGGGAGCCATGGTCACCGTCCCCTCCATTTGGGAGGGCGCTTTTCCTTGAACGACGCGTGGAACTCTGCGTAGTCCTCGCCGTTCATCAGGAGGGCCTGGGTCGAGGCGTCCAGTTCCACCGATGCCGCCAGCGGCATGTCCAGTTCGGCGGTCAGCAGGGCCTTCGTCTGGGCGTACGCCAGTGCCGGGCCGTCGGCCAGGCGGCGGGCCAGGGACTGTGCTGCCTCGTCCGCTCCGCCCTCGTCCGTCAGCTCGCTGATCAGGCCGATGCGCTCCGCCTCGGGGGCGCGGACCGGTTCGCCCAGCATCAGCAGCCGGGTCGCGTGGCCCAGGCCGACGACCCTCGGCAGCAGATACGCCGCGCCCATGTCGCCGCCGGAGAGCCCCACCCGGGTGAACAGGAACGCGAAGCGGGCGGACGGGTCCGCGACGCGGAAGTCCGCCGCCAGGGCGAGGACCGCCCCGGCGCCCGCCGCCACCCCGTGCACCGCCGCGATCACCGGGAACGGGCACTCCCGTATCGCCCGCACGGTCTGGCCGGTCATCCGGTTGAAGTCGAGGAGCTGGGCGGTGTCCATGGACAGGGTCGCGCCGATGATCTCGTCGACGTCGCCGCCCGAGCAGAAGCCGCGGCCCTCGCCGGCCAGCACCAGGGCGCGCACGGACCGCTCGCGGGAGAGTTCGGCGAGCAGGTCGCGCAGGTCGGCGTAGGCGCCGAAGGTGAGCGCGTTGAGTTTCTCGGGGCGGGCGAGGGTGACCGTGGCGACCCCGTCGGCGTGCTCCACGCGCAGATGCCGCCACTCGGAGGTGCGGGCGGCGGAGCCGGTGAAGGGACTCATGACGTGCGGCCTCCTCGGGGGGCGGGCACTGCCTCACTGAGCTCTACCCTTCGAAGCTATCACCCATCCGTGACTGTCGTCACGACGGCGCGATAGAACTCCTGCGGTGGAGTGCGGACATCACCGCGGATCCGACCCGGCCCGGTCACTTTCGTCACGGCTCGTCGACAGGGAGGCAACGGTGGGAGCGGCGCTGCGAGGCAAGCCGTTGCTACGGGTAAGCCGCCCGTCAGCGGGGCCGAAGGTTCCGCGCGGTGCCCGTCGGGCCTCTCGTCGGGCGGCGCCGTACCATTCATAAAAGTTGAAAGCAGGACAGCCTGCTCATGAACGGACCCGCCTTGTACGACCGCCCTTCCGCCTCCGCCGCTTCCTGGCGCATCGCACTGCCGCACTCCGCCGCGGCCGTGCCCGTGGCCCGCGCACTCGTGCGCACGGCGCTGGCCGAGCTGGAGCACGGGGCCGACTGCGACACCGCGGAACTGCTCACGGCGGAGCTGGTCGCGAACGCCGTGGAGCACACCGTCGGTGACTCCCCGATAGAGCTCGTGGTGGAGCTGCTGCCGAACGGCTGCCAGGTCGAGGTGCACGACCCCGACCCGATGCCGCCCTTCGATCTCACCTGCCCGGGCGCTCAGGCGCCCGACCCCTGGCAGGAGCACGGGCGCGGGCTGCTGCTGATCCGTGCGCTCAGCTCGTCCTGCGGTCACCGGCCGACGACGTCCGGCAAGGCCGTGTGGTTCCGCCTGCCGGTGGTGCCTCAGCAGCGGCGTTGGGCCTGAGTCCGGCGCCGGGCGTCACGCCAAAGTCGCGACCAGGACCGCCTTGATGGTGTGCATACGGTTCTCGGCCTCGTCGAAGACCACGGAGTGCTCCGACTCGAACACCTCGTCGGTGACCTCCAGCTCCGTCAGACCGTGCCGCTCGTGGACTTCGCGGCCGACGCGCGTGCCGAGGTCGTGGAAGGCCGGCAGACAGTGCATGAACTTCACGTCGGGGTTGCCGGTGGCGCGCAGCACGTCCATGGTCACGGCATAGGGGCCGAGCAGCGCTATGCGCTCGTCCCAGACCTCCTTGGGCTCCCCCATCGACACCCAGACGTCGGTGGCGACGAAGTCGGCGTCGCGCACGCCCTCCTTCACGTCCTCGGTGAGAGTGACCCGGCCGCCGGAGGCGGCGGCGAGCTGCTTGGCCACCTCGACGATCGTCTCGTCCGGCCACAGCACCCGCGGTGCGACGATCCGGACGTCCATGCCGAGCAGGGCGCCCGTGACCAGGTAGGAGTTGCCCATGTTGTAGCGGGAGTCGCCGAGGTAGGCGAAGACCGTCTCGCTGAGCGGCTTGTCGCTGTGCTCGGTCATGGTGAGCACGTCGGCCAGCATCTGGGTGGGGTGCCACTCGTCGGTGAGGCCGTTGTAGACGGGAACCCCGGCGTATGCGGCCAGCTCCTCGATGACACCCTGACCGTGCCCGCGGTACTCGATCGCGTCGTACATCCGCCCCAGCACCCGCGCGGTGTCCTTCACGGACTCCTTGTGCCCGATCTGCGAGCCCGAGGGGTCGAGGTACGTCGTCGAGGCGCCCTGGTCGGCGGCGGCGACCTCGAACGCGCAGCGCGTGCGCGTCGAGGTCTTCTCGAAGATCAGCGCGACGTTCCGGCCCCGCAGGTACTGCGTCTCGACCCCTGCCTTCTTGGCGGCCTTCAGCTCGGCGGCCAGCTCGATCAGGCCGAGGAACTCCTGCTGGGAGAAGTCGAGCTCCTTGAGGAAGTGGCGACCGGCGAGGACGGTCGGGACTGTCGCCATGGGGGCGCTCCAGGAATGCGGGGACGTATATCGCTGGAAGTCTATACGACGAATTGCATTTCTATACAGCTCCTATACGGCATCCCGTTCGACCGGACAGCTCATACAGCGCGGCCCGCCCCGACCCCGGCCCAGTTCGCTGCCGGGGATCTCGATGACCTCGATGCCCTGCTTGCGCAGATGCGTGTTCGTGGTGGCGTTGCGTTCGTAGGCGACGACGACGCCCGGCTCGACGGCGAGGACGTTGCAGCCGTCGTCCCACTGCTCGCGCTCGGCGGCGTGCACGTCCTGGGTGGCGGTCAGGACCCGGATCTCGCTCAGGCCGAGGGCGGCGGCGATCGCGCGGTGCATGTGCTCCGGCGGGTGGTCGGTGACCTTGAGTTCCTTGTCGCCGGCGCCCGGCTCGATCGTGTACGAGCGGAGCATGCCGAGGCCCGCGTACTGGGTGAAGGTGTCGCCGTCGACCATCGTCATCACGGTGTCGAGGTGCATGAAGGCGCGCCGCTTCGGCATGTCGAGGGCCACGATCGTCTGCGCGGAGCCGGCCTCGAAGAGTTTGTGCGCCAGCATCTCCACCGCCTGCGGGGTGGTCCGCTCGCTCATGCCGATCAGGACGGCGCCGTTGCCGATGACGAGGACGTCCCCGCCCTCGATGGTGGACGGGTAGTCGGCCTGGCCCTCCGACCAGACGTGGAACGTTTCGTCACGGAAGAGGGGGTGGTGGCGGTAGATCGCCTCGAAGTGCACGGTCTCGCGCTGGCGGGCCGGCCAGCGCATCGCGTTGACGGCGACCCCGTCGTAGATCCAGGCGGAGGTGTCGCGGGTGAAGAGGTGGTTGGGGAGCGGCGCGAGGAGGAAGTCGTCGAGGTCCATGACGTGGAAGCGGACGGAGGTGGGCTCCGCGTGGACCTCCAGGAACTCGCGTTTGGTCATGCCGCCGACCAGGGCCTCGGCCAGCTCCGGTGCGGGCAGGGTCTCGAAGGCGGCTCTGAGGTGGTCGGTGGCGAGGACGCCGTACTCCTTCTCGTCGAAGACCCGGTCCAGGACGAGCGTTCTGGCCGCCGGGATCTCCAGGGCCTCGGTGAGCAGGTCGCCGAAGAGGTGGACGGCGACCCCGCGGTCGCGCAGGACGTCGGCGAAGCCGTCGTGCTCGGCGCGGGCCCGGCGGACCCAGAGCACGTCGTCGAAGAGGAGGGCGTCCTTGTTGCTGGGGGTGAGCCTTTTGAGCTCGAGATCCGGCCGGTGGAGTATGACGCGGCGCAGCCGCCCGGCCTCGGAGTCGACATGCATTCCCATGCCTCCATCCTGACCATCGGGGGGCTTCTTGACCCGCCGGTCGGCGGTTTCTTCGCCTTCTTGTTTTCGTCCTCTTGACGATAAACGGTCGCGGCGATTATCGTCGAACAGACGAGAACCGAGGGGGTTCGATGGCCGACATCACACGGCGTCTGGGCTGGCGCCATCTGCGCGGGGCGCCGACGGCGCACATCCGGCACCACCGCGCCGGGAAGCTGCTGCACGACGGCCCGGGGCTCAGCTTCTGGTTCCGTGCGCTGACCGCGGCGCTCTCCGAAGTGCCGGTCGACGACCGGGAGTTGGCGATGACCTTCCATGCCCGTACGTCCGACTTCCAGGACGTGGCGGTGCAGGCGACCGTGACGTACCGGATCAGCGACCCGGGGCTCGCCGCGGCCCGGCTGGACTTCTCCGTCGACCCGGACTCGGGGGTGTGGCGGGGTGCCCCGCTGGAACAGCTGGGAACGCTGCTGACGGAGACGGCACAGCAGCATGCGCTGGATGTCCTTGCCCGTACGTCGCTGTCGTCGGCGCTGGTCGACGGCGTGGCGGCGGTGCGGGAGCGGGTCGCGGCGGGGCTCGGCGCCGAGCCGCGGCTGCCAGCGACCGGCATCGAGGTGGTCGCCGTCCGTGTGGTCGCGCTGCGTCCTGAGCCGGAGGTGGAGCGGGCCCTGCGCACGCCGGCCCGCGAGCAGATCCAGCAGGAGGCCGACCGGGCGACGTACGAGCGGCGGGCCGTGGCCGTCGAGCGGGAGCGGGCGATCGCCGAGAACGAGCTGGCCAGCCAGATCGAACTGGCCCGGCGCGAGGAGCAGTTGGTCGAGCAGCGCGGTACGAACGCCCGGCGGGAGGCCGAGGAGCACGCGGCGGCGGATGCGGTACGGGCCGAGGCGGAGGCCGCACGGACGGTGAAGCTGGCGGAGGCGGAGGCCACGCGGTCCGTGCAGCTCGCGGACGCCAAGGCGCGGCGTACCGAGCGGCTGGCGGAGGCGGAGGCGGCGCGGACGGTGCGGATGGCCGATGCCGAGGCGGCTCGGTCCGTCCGGCTCGCGCGGGCGGAGGCCGAAGGGGCACGTGAGGTCGGGGACGCGCGGGCTCAGGCGCAGGCGGCCTGGCTGCGGGTGCATGCCGAGGTGGACGTGGCGACCCTGCACGCCCTCGCCGGAACCCGGCTGGCGGAGAACCTGCCGAACATCGACAGCGTGACCATCTCGCCGGACGTGCTGACGGGGTTGTTGGCCAAACTGGGCGTACAGGAGCGGGCATGAAGGCGGGAGCCGGACAGACCGGACTCTCCGACGCGACGGGGATCCGCCTGCCGTCGGCCGAGCCGCCCCAGTTCCGCGGCAAGCACCCGGGCGCCGAGCAGCCGCCGTCCCCTCGTCGCACCGACGCGGGCGCTCCCCCGGACCGGCAACAAGGAGCGGGCATGAACGCGGGAGCCGGACAGAGGGGACTCTCCGGCACGAGAGGGATCGGCCTGCCGTCGGCCGACCCGGCCGAGCTCCGCGGCAAGCGCCCGAGTGCCGGGCGGTCGCCGTCCGTCTTCGCGCCGACGGGGGCGCTCGACCGGCCCGTCCTCTCCGTGGAGCGTGCCGCGTGAGCCTCGCCCCGCGTGTCGTCCTCGTCCATCGCACCACGGAGTACGAGGAACTGGTGGCCCACCACGGTACGCACGGGCAGGCCGCCTTCTTCCTCTCCTCCAGGGGCCGGGACATCGCGGAGGTCGCCGAGCGGCACCGCCGCACCCGGCGTGCGCTCGCCGAGGTGACCTCCGCGATTCCGCTGACCTGGCGTCAGACTCTGGTCGAGCGGGGTGACTTGGACCGCTTCCTGTTCGCACCGGAGGACGTCGTGGTGGTCGTCGGGCAGGACGGGCTGGTGGCGAACGTCGCCAAGTACCTCGCCGGGCAGCCGGTGGTGGGCATCGACACGGACCCCGGGCGCAACCCGGGCGTCCTGGTGCGGCACCGGCCCGGGGACGCGGCGGCGCTGCTCCCGGCGGTCCGCACGAGCGCCGTGGACGAACTCACCATGGTGGAGGCGGTCGCCGACGACACACAGCGGATCGTCGCGCTCAACGAGATCTACCTGGGCGCCGCCGGACATCAGACGGCCAGGTACCGCCTGGGCCTCGAGGGCGACGGGGGTGTCGTCGAGGCCCAGGCTTCGTCCGGGGTGCTGGTGGGGACGGGGACCGGCGCGACCGGATGGATCCGGTCGGTGTGGCAGGAGCGGGGCGCCGCCCTGACCGCCCTGTCGCTCCCCCGCCCCACCGACGACCGGCTGCTGTGGTTCGTACGGGAGGCGTGGCCGTCACCGGCCACCGGGACATCAATGGTCGCGGGCGAACTCGCTGCCTCGGCCCGTCTCACTCTCACCGTCGAGTCCGAGCGGCTGATCGCCTTCGGGGACGGGATGGAGGGGGACGCGCTGCAGCTGACGTGGGGGCAGTCGGTGCGGGTGGGCGTGGCGGGGACGTCACTGCGCCTGGTCGGGTAGCGGGAGCTCCTGCGCCCGCATCGGCGCCCACAGCGTCGCGCCGGAGGCCAGCGCGATCGCCGCTGCCGCGACCAGCACCGGTACGTTCCCCAGCGCCGCCGCCAGCGCCCCGCCGCCCAGCGCGCCGACCGGCACCGTCGCCAGGAGCGCCGCCTGGTTGAAGCCGGCGACCCGGCCCTGCATCCCGGCCGGCGCGATCAGTTGCTGGAGAGTGGTCAGGGAGATGGTCCAGACGGTGACGGCGAGTCCGTACGAGACCTGGTACACGAGGAGGAGCGGGAAAGCGGGGCCGACGGATGCCGCCGGGACCAGGAAGCCCGCGGCGCCCGCCACCGGTCCGCAGATCCTCGTCGTCCGCCACAGCCCCGGACGCGCGCCGAACCGCCCGGCCACCACGATCCCGAGCACGGTGGCCGCACTGAACATGGCGTACGTCGCGCCCAACTGCCAGGCAGGCAGGTGCAGTTCGCGGCTCGCGTACAGGACGTAGAGCGCGGCGGAGGCGCCGCTGCCGAGGTTGAGTCCGGCGCCGGCCAGCACCATGCGGTACAGCCGCCGTTCCCGCCGTACGACCTCAAGTCCCGCCCGCAGGGCGGCAGTCGGCGAGGTACTGGGGGCTTTCTGCGGTGCGGCCGGGGTGTCGAGGGTGGCGGGCAGGGCGAACAGCACCAGTGCCTCCACGGCGTAGGCGATGCTGCCGGCCGTCAGTGCGGCGCCGGTTCCGGTGAGGCCGACGAGGACGCCGCCGAGGGCCGGTCCGCCGATCTGGCCGATGGTACGGGCGCCGGTCAGTGCGGAGTTGGCGGCGAGCAGTCGGTCGGGGCCGACGACCCGGGGCAGCGCCGCCTGGAGGGCGATGGAGAGGGTGAAGGTCAGCGTGCCGGAGACCGCGGCGACCGCGTAGAGATGCAGCCAGGTGAGGTGCCCGGCGGCCCGGGCGAGCGGGACGGAGCCGACGACCAGTGCCTGGAGGGAGGTGGCCAGGACCAGCAGACGGCGCAGGCGTACGCGGTCGACCAGCACTCCGGCGACGGGGCTCAGTACCGCGCCTGGCAGATAGGTCAGCGCGAGGATCACGGAGGCGGCGAACGGCCCGGCGTCCAGGACCGTCACGGCGAGCAGAGTGAGGGCGAGCGCTGTGATCTGGCGGCCCACGGAGCCTGCCGTCTGTTCCGCGCAGAGCAGGACGAAGGGGCGGTGGCGTCGCAGGGGACTGGTCTCGGGCGGGGCGGTCACCGTCAGATTCCGGTGCAGGGCACGGGCCAGCTCCGGAGACGGGGTGGCAGGGCGACCGCCCGGCCATCGGCGAGCAGGGCCAGCCCTTCGTCCGCCAGCAGTTTCGCCGCTTGCAGCTGTCTGTCGCTCAACTCGGCGAGCGGTGTGGGTTCCTCAAGGGTGTCGAAGGTGGCGAGCACGTCGGGGTCGTCGAGTGTGTAGCGAGCCGACACCCCCTTGTCCCTGCGGTCCATGACGATGACGAAATCGGGGCCGCGCCGGTGGTAGAGCATCTGACAGGCATACCCCGGCTCGTCCAGTCGCACCGGCACGCCCCATGTGGGCAGGGCGACGTATGTCCGCCCGTCACGGAACAACAGGCCGAGTTCCAGGGCGTGTAGGAGCCACTCGTCCAGGTCCTCGACCGTGAGCCGATGACCGTCCTCGACCAGCAGACGGTGCAGTGCCTGCCCGGTCCGGCCGTCCTCCAGTCGGCGCAGGGCCGCCGCCTGCCAGCCGGTGAAGCGGTGCGTGCGCTGCGGCCGGCCCGCCCGCTGGTCGTCCACCAGCAGGGTGTCTCCGTCCTCGGTGAACGTCAGCCGTGATCCCGGGTGGTCGCTGAGCCAGCGCTCGACGGCCTGCTTCAGCCGTGCCTCCACCTCTCCCCCGATGCCGGCGTCCTCCGTGTCGAACAGATAGACGAGATCGGTGAGTTCGTCCTCGGGGAGGTCGTAGACGTGCTGGTACATCTCGGCCGGGCTGCGCTTGCCGAAGCCGAGGCCGGGGTCGTTGAAGTGGGGGCTGAACCGTTCGAGCTGGATGCGGTGGGCGCCGCTCGGGGGCTGGAGGTGGACAAGCGCGGGGAGTTGGTCGATGACGGCGGCGTAGTCGTCGGCGGTCTCGCCCGGGAAGCCGTAGAGGAGGTTCCAGGAGCAGGTCAGCGAGTGGTTCTCGCACTCGCGGAGGGTGCGGATGTTGCGGGCTCCGGTGACACCCTTGTCCATGAGGTCGAGGACCCTGCTGCCCAGGCTCTCGATGCCCGGCTGGATGTGCACGGTGCCCGACTCGGCGAGAAGGGCGAGCTGCTCGGGGGTGAGGTTGGACTTGACCTCGTAGTGCATGCGCAAGTCCCAGCCGCTGGCCGCGGCCCGCGGCAGGAAGTCCTTGAAGTACGCCATGTCGATGATGTTGTCGACGGTGACGACGTCGAGGATGCGGTGCCGACGGACCAGGTGGTCGACCTCGGACCACAGGCGCTCGCCGGGCTTGGCGCGGAAGGCCATGGCCGAGCCGTTGAGTCCGCAGAAGGTGCAGTGGTGCTTCTCGCCCCACCAGCAGCCGCGCGCCCCCTCGACGACCAGTTTGGGATGCACGTACTCGGCGACCGGGGAGGCGTCCAGCGCCGTCTGCCAGTCGTCGTAGTCGGGCGAGGGGATGTCGGCGGGCGCCACCGTGCGCCGCGGTTCGGGGTTGGCGCGCGAGACCTCGCCCTCCCACCAGCACAGGCCCGGCACGTCCGCGGGAGGTGTGCCGTCGTCGAGATGGCACAGGAGCGCGGGGAAGGCGTACTCCCCCTCGCCGCGCACCACATGGTCGACGAAGCGGTGGTTGCGGTGCAGGGCGTGCCCCATGGGGCCGTCGCAGTTGCTACCGCCGAAGACGACGGTCAACTGGGGGCGGCGGGCCTTGAGTTCACGGGCCAGCGCGAGCGAGGACACGTTCTGCATGAAGGTGGTGGTGAAGCCGACGACGTCCGGCTCGTCGGCGAGCACGGCGTCCGCGCAGTCAGCAATGAACTCGGCCGCATACGTGCGCATTTCGCACGCGACGTCCACGTCGATCCCGTACCGGACGGCATAGTCCCGCAGCCGTGACGTGCCCCAGTCGGGGTCGTCGTAGAGCGCTCCGGAGAAGACCCAGTCGCCCAGGCCGTGGAAGATCGAGTCGCTGCCGACCCGTACGTAGTCGCCCGGGCGCAGCCGGCCGCCGGAGCGCTCCAGGAGGAACTCCGCCCAGCGCAGGGAGCCGTGCACCTCGCGCACCTCGTCCTGCGGGCGGGTGCGCGAGACCAGGGCGTGCAACAGGCCCAGCTGCAGCGAGGGCAGATCGATCGGATGCCAGGGCATCGTCACGAGCGTGATGCCCATGCCGCCCCGCCGACCGGTCAGGGCGTCGGCCGTTTCTCCACGATGCGTGGCTGCCGGTTGGTTTTCTCTTCCTCCCGGACCACTACCTTCTTGATCTCCACGTCTGCCCAGCCCTCCTCGAACTACCCCGATTCGCAAGGTTGTTCAAGTTAGGCGGGGCTACGTGTGTGACACAAGGTTTCCATGGAGCTTGTGTGAACATGGCTCACGATTGGCTCAAAGCCGCGGGTCCACCGGCTCCGACTCCAGCGCCAGCACCCCGAACACAGCCTCGTGCACCCGCCACAGCGGCTCCCCCTCCGCCAGCCGGTCCAGGGCCTCCAGGCCCAGGGCGTACTCGCGGATCGCCAGCGACCGCTTGTGGTTCAGGAAGCGGCTGCGCAGCCGGACGAGGTTGTCGGGGCGCGTGTACTCCGGACCGTAGATGATCCGCAGGTACTCGCGGCCCCGGCACTTGATGCCGGGCTGGACGAGCCGTCCCTCGCCTCCCCCACTCTCGGCTTCGCTCGAGCGGGGGGACCCCCATCGCACCAGCGCGCCCAGCGGCTTGACGACCATGCCCTCGCCGCCGCGGCCGGTCATCTCCAGCCACCAGTCGACGCCGGCCTGCACCGACTCCGGGTCGCCGGTGTCGACGTAGAGCCGTCGAGTGGTCTGCAGCAGGCCGCTGCCGTCGTGCTCGACGAGCCGGTCGAGCAGGGCGAGCTGCTCGTCGTGCGGGAGCGCGGCGAGGCTGCGGCCCTGGACGGCCAGGATCTGGAAGGGGGCGAGTCGTACGCCGTCCAGCCCGTCCGTCGTCCAGCAGTAGCGGCGGTACGCCTCCGTGAACGCGGCCGCGTTCGAGGCGCGTTCACGCTGGCGGCCCAGCAGGTCGGTCACGTCGACGCCCCGGGACGCGGCGCTTTCCAGGGCGGCGAGCGCACCCGGGAACACCGCGCCGGAGGCGGCGCCGACGGCCGCGTACTGGGACCGCAGGAGGCCGGAGGCCTTCAGCGACCACGGCATCAGCTCGGCGTCCAGCAGGAGCCAGTCGGTGTCGAGTTCGGTCCAGAGGCCGGCCTCTCCGACAGCCGTTCGCACGCGCCCGAGGATCTCCTCCGTCACCGACTCGTCGTCGAAGAACGGGCGTCCGGTACGCGTGTACAGCGCCCCGGTCGGACCGTCGACACCGAACCGCGTCCGTGCCGCCTCCGCGTCGCGGCACACCAGGGCCACCGCCCGCGAGCCCATGTGCTTCTCCTCGCACACGACCCGCGCGACCCCGTCGGCCGCGTACTGCGCGAAGGCCTCGACCGGGTGCTCCAGGTAGCCATCGACATGCGAGGTGGCCGTCGGCGCCATGGTCGGCGGAAGGTACGGCAGCAGGCGCGGGTCGACCGCGAAGCGGCTCATGACCTCCAGGGCCGCAGCCGCGTTCTCCTCGCGGACGGACACCCGGCCCGCGTGCCGTGTCTCCACCACCCGGCGGCCGTGCACGTCGTTCAGGTCGAGCGGCCGGCCGTCGTGTCCGCCGGGCGCCTCGGTGCGCAGCGGCTTGGTCGGCTCGTACCAGACCTGCTCGGCCGGTACGTCGACCAGCTCCCGCTCCGGCCAGCGCAGCGCGGTGAGCTTGCCGCCGAAGACGGTGCCGGTGTCCAGGCAGATGGTGTTGTTGAGCCAGGTGGCCTCGGGGACGGGCGTGTGGCCGTAGACGACCGCGGCCCGGCCTCGGTAGTCCTCCGCCCACGGATAGCGCACGGGCAGCCCGAACTCGTCGGTCTCGCCGGTCGTGTCGCCGTACAGGGCGTGCGAGCGGACCCGGCCGGAGGTGCGGCCGTGGTACTTCTCGGGCAGACCGGCGTGGCAGACCACCAGCCGGCCGCCGTCGAGGACGTAGTGGCTGACCAGTCCGTCGATGAACTCCCGCACCCGAGCGCGGAATTCGTCGCTCTCGCCCTCCATCTGGTCGATGGTCTCGGCGAGGCCGTGGGTGTGCTGGACCTTGCGGCCCTTGAGATACCGCCCGTACTTGTTCTCGTGGTTGCCGGGTACGCACAGCGCGTTGCCGGACTCGACCATCGACATGACGCGGCGCAGCACGCCGGGGCTGTCCGGGCCGCGGTCGACGAGGTCGCCGACGAAGACGGCCGTACGGCCCTCGGTGTGGACGCCGTCGACGTAGCCCAGCTTGCCGAGCAGCGACTCCAGTTCGGAAGCGCAGCCGTGGATGTCGCCGATGATGTCGAAGGGGCCGGTGAGGTGGGTCAGGTCGTTGAAGCGCTTCTCGGTGACGACGGAGGCGTTCTCGATGTCCTCCACCCCGCGCAGGACGTGGACCTTGCGGAAGCCCTCGCGCTCCAAGCGCCTTATGGATCGGCGCAGTTCGCGGATGTGGCGCTGGATCACCCGGCGGGGCATGTCGGCCCGGTCGGTGCGGGCCGCGTTGCGCTCGGCGCACACCTCCTCCGGAACGTCCAGCACGATGGCGATGGGCAGCACGTCGTACTGCTTGGCCAGGTCGATCAGCTGACGGCGCGAGTCCTGCTGCACGCTGGTGGCGTCGACGACGGTGCGGCGGCCGGCCGCCAGGCGCTTGCCGGCGATGTAGTGCAGGACGTCGAAGGCGTCCTTCGTCGCGCTCTGGTCGTTCTCGTCGTCGGAGACCAGGCCCCGGCAGAAGTCGGAGGAGATCACCTCGGTCGGCTTGAAGTGCCGGCGGGCGAAGGTGGACTTGCCGGAGCCGGAGGCGCCGACGAGGACGACGAGGGAGAGGTCGGTGACGGGGAGGACCCGTCCCTTGCGCTCCACTGCCTTCTCTGTTGTCTCGGTCATGCTGCCTTCGCCTCCTTCTCGGTCGCGTTGCTGTTCATGGTGAAGACGGCCATCTGGGTGGGCGGTCCGACCTCCGGGTCGTCCGGCCCGATGGCCACGAACTCCACGCCGTAGCCGTGCCGTTCCGCCACCGTGTGCGCCCAGGTGCGGAACTCCTCCCGGGTCCACTCGAAGCGGTGGTCGCCGTGCCGGACGTGGCCTGCCGGGAGGGACTCCCAGCGGACGTTGTACTCGACGTTCGGGGTGGTCACGAGGACGGTGCGAGGGCGGGCCGAGCCGAACACCGCGTACTCCAGGGCGGGCAGCCGCGGCAGGTCGAGGTGCTCGACGACCTCGCTGAGCACGGCGGCGTCGTACCCCTTGAGCCGGTTGTCGGTGTACGCGAGCGAGCCCTGGAAGAGCTTGACACGCGAGGCCTGCCGCTCCCCCATGCGGTCCAGCTTGAGGCGCCGGGAGGCGATGGTCAGGGCGCGCATCGACACGTCGACGCCGACGATCTCGGTGAACCGCGGGTCCTTGAGCAGCGCCTGCACCAACTGGCCCTGTCCGCAGCCGAGATCGAGCACCCGGGCGGCACCGGACACGCCGAGCGCGGCGATGATCGCGTCACGCCGCTGGACGGCGAGCGGGGTCGGCTTCCCCTCCGTCTCGGTCTCCGCCTCGACGGCGTTGTCGATGTCCTCGACCTCGCTGTCGTCGGCCTCCGCGAGCCGCACCAGCTCGAGCCTCTCCATCGCCTCGCGGGTCAGCGACCAGCGGCGCGAGAGGTAACGGCTGGTGATCAGCTTCTGCTCGGGGTGCTCGGGCAGCCAGCCCTCACCGGCCCGCAGCAGCTTGTCGACCTCGTCGGACGCCACCCAGTAGTGCTTGGCGTCGTCGAGGACCGGCAGCAGGACGTAGAGGTGGCGCAGGGCCTCGGCGAGGGTGCGGTCCTCGCCCTCCAGGACGAGCCGCACGTACCGCGAGTCGCCCCACTCGGGGAACTCGGTGTCCAGTGCCACCGGTTCGACGGTGACCGTCCAGCCCAGCGGCTCGAACAGATGCCTCACGAGCTCCGGGCCGCCGCGGGCGGGCAGCGCGGGCACCTCGATGCGCAGGGGCAGCGGCTGCGCGGCGCGCTCGGGGCGGGCGTTGCACACGCCTCTCATGGCGCTGGAGAAGACAGCGCTCAGCGCCACCGCGAGCAGCGAGGAGGCCGCGTACGGGCGGTCGTTGACGTACTGCGCGAGCGCCGCGTCGGGGGCACCGCCGCGTCCCTTGCCCTTACCCCGCCGCACCAGCGCCACCGCGTCGACCTCGAGCAGCAGCGCCGCCGTGCAGCGCTGGGCATCGGCCTCGGGGTAGAGGACGTGCGCCGTGCCGTAGGAGGTGGAGAACGCCTGCGCCTTCTCGGGGCGCTTGTGCAGCAGGAAACCGAGGTCGGTGGCGGGGCGTTCGGGTGTGCCGGTGGTGGTGATGGTCAGGAACATGCGGAGACTCTCCGACGGGTGGACGGTTTTGGGCGCCGTACGCACGAAAGCCCCCAGGTGGTGATCCTGGGGGCTCGGCAGGACGACGGTCTCACCTTCGCATACGGCGGCCGACCTGCGCCCTTGTTTATTGCTACGAGGGATCTTTGCGGCGGTTGCTACGACAGCTGGGACTGGACCTGGGCGGAGATCAGCTCCAGGTGGTCCAGGTCGGCGAGGTCGAGGACCTGGAGGTAGAGGCGGCTCGAGCCGGTCTCCGCATAGCGGCCGATCTTGTCGACGACCTCGGACGGGGTGCCCGCCAGGCCGTTGGCCTTCAGTTCGTCGACCTCGCGGCCGATCGCGGCGGCTCGGCGGGCGACCTCCTGGTCGTCCTTGCCGACGCAGACGACCAGCGCGTTGGAGTAGGTGAGGTCGTCCGGGCGCCGGCCGGCCTCCTCGGCGGCGGCGCGGACCCGGGCGAACTGGCGCTCGCTGTCCTCGATCGAGGCGAACGGCATGTTGAACTCGTCGGCGTACCGTGCGGCCAGCCGCGGGGTGCGGGTCGCGCCGTGGCCGCCGACCAGGACCGGGATCTTGTCCTGGGCGGGTTTGGGCAGCGCGGGCGAGTCGGTGAGGTCGTAGTACTTGCCGTGGAAGTCGAAGGTGTCGCCGACCTTGGTCTGCCACAGCCCCGTGACGATCTCGAGCTGCTCCTCGAGACGGCCGACCTTCTCCTTCGGGAAGGGGATGCCGTACGCCTTGTGCTCCTCCTCGAACCAGCCGGCGCCGAGGCCCAGCTCGACGCGGCCGCCGGACATGTGGTCGACCTGCGCGACCTGGATGGCGAGCACGCCGGGGAGACGGAAGGTGCCGGCGGTCATCAGGGTGCCCAGTCGGATGCGCTTGGTCTCGCGGGCCAGGCCGGCGAGGGTGATCCAGGCGTCGGTGGGGCCGGGCAGGCCGTCCACGGAGCCCATGCGGAGATAGTGGTCGGAGCGGAAGAAGGCGTCGAAACCGAGGTCCTCGGTGGCCTTGGCCACCGCGAGCAGCGTGTCGTAGGAGGCCCCCTGCTGGGGCTCGGTGAAGATGCGAAGATCCATACCTCCATCCTGCACGCCACGGTGCCGGTCAACCCCACCGGTCCCTCCGGGCACTGCCGTCCACGGTCGGGTGAAAATCCGTCATCGGCGGGCGGGTACACACCCGCGCCAGTGACCCGTTCTGGTGGTGGTCGTTGGCTCGTGCGGAGCCGGACCGCCCGGCACCCGCGCCGGCGGTCGTCGCCGGGATGTCACCCGTTCGGCCTCCCCGAGGGGGCCCGGGGCCGAGGAGGCCGTCATGTCCGAAGAGTCCGTACCGCAGCAGGTCGGGGGCGTCGGCCGGCCGAAGGGCTTGCTGCAGCAGATGGAGGAGCTGATGGCGGCGCTGAACGCGGACCTGTCGGCCCTGGACGCCGATCTGCAGTCTGCGGGGCGGGGCGCGGAGGAGAGAGAGGCCGGCTGAGACCCCGGCTCTAACCTGCCTCCCTCTCGGGTAACGCCTCCTCCCGGTCCGCAAGTCTGCGCAGCATCTCCTGCACCCGGTCCCTGGACTCGTCCGCCGCGTCGATGGCCTCCATGCACTGCCAGTAGGTGCTCTCGTCGTCCGCGGCGCAGGCGAGTCCCACCAGGGCGATGCCGACCTCGCCCAGGAGGCCGCCGAGACAGAGAAGGGCCTGGCGGGCGTCGCCCAGATCGGTGAGCTGGGCCGCGCGCAGGTCCTCGGTGGGGAGGTGCGGGGTGTCGAGGACACCGCAGCCGCGGCCCGCCAGCTCCGTCAACCCCAGTGCCTCGCCGCGCAGTTCGGGCGGGCCGGAAACCGCGAGGCGGCTGCCTATCGCCTGCGCCAGGGCCTGCGCCTGCCACACCTCGGTCATGGTCTCCGGAGCGTCGCCGCTCCCTGCAAGGGCACGTCTGCTCGTCACGATGAGCCGCACAGCGTCCATGCCGCTGCCCCCGTCTGTCTGGACGCGCTGCCCGCACGTCCGCCCGAACTCCGTTGTCCACTACCCAGAGTGAGGGTGTGCGGGACGAAAAGCCAGAGGAAGACCGAAATCTGTGGACAACAAATCGATTTCAGGCTGGAATTTGACTCCGGAGAGTGAAAGTGGACTGAACCACTCCCGGCGGCTGCCGTGACCGGCTACGGCGCCGGGAACCTCCGCTCGTTGCGGTCGATCTTCGCGTCCAGCGCCACGAGCGGGTCGATGTCCAGTACGTCGCACAGCTGCAGCAAGTAGGCGAGCACGTCCGCGACTTCGTCCGTCACGCGGTGCGCGGTGTCCGGGTCGTCCATGACCCGGGCCGACTCCTCCGGCGTCAACCACTGGAAGATCTCGACCAGTTCGGAGGCCTCCACGCTGAGCGCGGCGACGAGGTTCTTGGGGGTGTGGTACGGCCGCCAGTTGCGGGCGGCGGCGAAGTCGGCCAGCCTGCGCTGCAGTTTCGCCACGTCGAGATGATCGGTCACAGCTCCAGGTGTACCACCGTGACGGGCTCCGGTCCGTCCACCCCGGCGGCCCACGAGGCGTCGCTGACCGCGGCCACCACGCGGATGTGGCCGCGGCCGGCCGTCCGCAGGGCCAGCCGCAGCAGTTCCCGTCGCTGCCGTGGGTCGAGTGAGCGGTCGAAGCCGTCGGCGAGGACGGTGAGGGTCTGCATGGCCGCGGGCACCTCGCCCGCGGTGTCCACCTCCAGGACGCCCGGCCCGGTCAGCAGGACCAGCGCGAGGGCGAGATAGCGCAACTCGCCGTCGCCCAGGCGCCGCAGAGCTGTCCGGAAACCGTCGCCGCGGTCGAGCAGGGCCTGGACGGTCCCGTCGCCCAGCGGCTCGGCGAGCACGTCGGCCACCGGCCCCGCGCATCCGGCGCGCACCGTGTCGACGAGCTGGGCGTGCCGTCGCGCGCACTCGGCGCGGGTGCGCCACAGGACGTCGGCGAGATTGTCGCAGCCGCCGAGGAGCAGTCCGGAGCCGAGCGGTGCAGGGGCGCGCATCCGGCCGGGGCGCGGATCGCAGGCGAAGACGGACCGCAGGGCGACCACCATCTGTTCGGCGGCGGCGAGCACACGGCGCTGTCCGTGGGTCTTGCCGGCCACGCGCAGCGGCAGCAGTGCGGTGCCGAGCCGGTCGTCGGGCAGCGGAGCCCGCGTCACCGGTGCCGAACCCGCGGTGTGCCAGGCGGCCTGCACGGTGCGGCGGGAGGGGTCGCGCAGGGCGGTCTCCAGGAGCACCAGCCCGCCCGCGGTCAACCGCTCGCCCACGATGCGCAGTTCGGGCTCCGCCTGCACGGCGACGTCGAGCCGGACCGGCCCCTCGGGCCCGTCGGCCGTACAGCCGATACGGAATCCGCGCCGCCGCTGCGCATCGGGCCGCGCCCGCTGAGGCACGCAGTCGGCCGCGTCGGGAAACACCTCCCCGACCTCGGCACCCCCACCGAGCCGGGCCAGCGCCTCGTACGCCCGCAGCGCGCTCGTCTTCCCACAACCGCTGCCCCCGGCGAAGAGGGTGACCGGCCCCAGCACGAACCCGGCCCGCCGGTGCCCGGCGAAGGCGGACAGCCGCAGCTCGGTGACACAGGGCCGGTCCGGGCGCGGGCGGCCCGCGACGGTACGGATCGGGAACGACGTATCGGGATACGCCTCGGGCGGCACGGATGACACGGTCATGTCCGGACCGTAGGGCCCGGCCCGGAAGGTGAACCGTTACGGCGTCGGGAGCTTCCTACGATCGGGGGACCAGGGTCAGGAGCCGGACACTCCTGCGCTCTCCACCAGGTCGGTGACCTCGGTGTCCGCCGGGGCCAGCAGGAAGACGTTGCGGTCGACGCGGTGCATGCCGCTCCCGAGGCCGAAGACGACTCCGGTGCTGAAGTCGAGCACACGCTTGGCTACTTCGTTCTCCGCACCGCTCAGGTCGAGCAGGACGGGGATGCCGGCCATCAGGGTCTCGGCGACCTCGCGAGCATCGGCGAAGACGTTGACCCTGAGGACCACGAAACGGCGACGGGCCTCCGTCAGCGCTTCCGGGTGCGCGCGGTGGTCCACCGCGGACGGCCAGGCGTCGCGTCCCCGCAGCGGCACGACCTGGGCGAGCCCTTCCCACTGTTCATCGGTGACGTCGTGGCTGTTCACCGGCTCCCCCCGAACTGACTCGCACTGATTGCCTGCACCGGCCAATTCTTACGCCACGTCACCCGTTCGGCCCAACTGCGACACGGTCCGCGACCGTCACAACCGTTCCGGCGGCGCCGGGCAGCGGTCAGGTATGGACCGGTTCCTTCCCGAACGGGGCTTCTTACCCGCCTCACACCGGACTCTTCACCTCCGGCCACGCCCTGCTCACCGGGCGCGACTAGCGTCCCCTGACGTGCACTTGGCAGAAACACAGCTGGTGACACCCGGCCGGCGGACGCAGTCGGCGGTGTCCGCCGTGCCGGAACCTCCCGCGCAATGGCATCGCGTCCTGACGCTCCTGGCGAACATCAGCCTGTTCATCGGCACGCGCACGATCTGGGCCCAGGCGGCCAGTCACCGGCCACCGGTGGCCGCCGTCATCTCGGTGTGCTACGCCTCGATCCTGGTGTGCGGGGTGCTGACGCTCGTCGTGGGCCGGGCCCGGTCGCTCGCGCGGCTCGACGCGGCCGTGCTGGTCACCGCCGTGGTGCTCGCTCTGTGCGCGTGGGCCATGAACCACGGCGGCTCGGACGAGGCGGTGCTGACCACCCAGGCCGCCAAGGAGCTCGTCGCGGGTCACCAGGTCTACGGGCATGCGTGGCCCTGGCTCTTCCGGAAGGGCATCGCCCTCACCACGACGTTCGACGGCGGCTACGACTTCACCTACGGCTATCCCCCGCTCGCCCCGCTGCTCACCGCGCCCCTGCTGTGGATCGGCCACGGCGGTGCCCCGGCGACGGCGGTGAGCACGGGCGCGCTGATCGTCGGCACGGTGGTGCTGTGGCGGATGCTGCCGGTTCAGTGGCGGTCGGCGGCGACCATGGCTTGCCTCGGCTTCGGGTTTCTGCCGACGTACGGCCGTGAGGGCTACCCGGCGATCACCGCACTGGCCCTGCTGATCCCCGTGGTGGTGCGCTGGCCACGGATCGGGCAGGGCGGGCGGCTCGGGGCGGCCGGTGTGGCGCGGGCCGCCTGTCTGGGTGCCGCGTGCGCCACACAGCAACTGCCCTGGTTCCTGGCGCCGTTCCTGCTGGCCGGGATCTACGCGGTGCGCCGCGGTGAGCTGGGCGGGCGGGCCGCGGCGCGGGTGGTGGCGCGGATCGCCGGGGTCGCCGCGACCGCGTGGCTGCTGATCAACACGTATTTCATCGTGAGCGAGCCGGGCACCTGGATCAGTGGCATCGCGCTGCCTCTGATCCAGGGGGCGACGCTGCACGGGCAGGGCCTCGTGGGCGTCTCCCTGTACTACACGAACGGCAGCGACCGGGTCGACTGGTACGGGCACGCGAGCATGCTGCTGGCCGCGGCCCTGCTCGGGCTGCTGATCCTTTTCATGCGCCGGCTGGGGCCGGCAGCGACCGTCCTGCCCTGGTGCGCCTTCTATCTGGCGACCCGCTCCCAGGACGGCTACTACCTGATGATGACGCCGCTGTGGCTGGCGACCGCCGTCACCGCGCCCCCGTCCGAGTTCGCGCGGGCCTGGCAGCCGCGCCCGCGTCTGCTGACCGGCCGGTACCGGCGTCCGGCGCTGGTCGCGACGGCCGCGCTGCTGGTCGCCCCGGCGCTGGTGAGCGCCGTCGTGGCGGTCACCGGGAAGCCGCCGCTCAGGATGGAGATCGCCTCCGTGCGCCGGACGGCGGCGGACGCGAACGTCCTCACGCGGCTGACGCTGCGGGTCACCAACACGGACGACAGCGCCCTGGAACCGCACTTCATGCTCAGCGTCGGCCAGGGCCTGAACCAGTACTGGACGATCCTGAAGGGACCGGCCACCCTGCCCGCCCACGCCACGGCCGGCTATGTGATCCGGCCGCCGGTCCACGGGAAGTTCACGCTGCCGGGGCCGCACGGCAGCCTTCGGCTACGGGTCTTCACACCCACACCGCAGACGCTGTCCAGCATGGACCTCCACCTGCGGGTGGGCGGAACCGGCGGGCGGGCCGACCGGTCCGGCTGACGGGCGTCAGGCCGCCGTACGCACGAAGCGGAGCGTGGCGGCGACCGTGGTCAGGCCACGGATCATGCCCAGCTGGTTCCAGCCCAGGCCGAACTCGGCGCGGTCCACGGTGAACTCCGTGTCCAGCGTGAGCGCGTCGGCGTCCGCGCCGGCCAGGCTGGCGGTGAGGGTCTGCGGGCGGCTGATGCCGCGCACGGTCAGCTGACCGGAGACCTCGACGGTGTCACCGGCGCCGGCCTTCGCACTGCGGACGGCGAAGGTGATCTCGGGGTGGTTCGCGGTGTCGAAGAAGTCGGCGGAGCGCAGGTGCTCGTCCCGCTTCTTGTTCTTGGTGTCGAGGGTGGCGGCGTCCAGGGTCAGGGTGCCGGTGGCGGAGCCGTCGGGCTGCACCTCGCCCTGTCCGCCGACGGCGGCGAAGGTGCCCTTGACGGTGACGAGGCCCCACATCGTCTTGTGGCGCAGGGCGACGGTGGAAGCGGCGGCGTCGAGCTGCCAGACACCGGTTTCGACGGCGACGGTCATGATCTTCTCCAGTGAGCGGGGAGCGGGGAGCGGGGATCCAGGGAAAACAAGTGATTCAAATTTGGATGACTCCGACCGTAGACCATTATCCAAATCTGGACAACCTTTCGGTCCAAATTTGAACAATGGGTAGACTCGACACCATGGCCGACCCCGAGGAGCACCCCACCGACCTGCCCGAATGCCCGTCCGCGCAGGGTGGCGGCCTGCTGCCCAAGGAGCTCCGGGCCTGGATGGTGATGCTGGGGGCAGTGGGCGCGGTGGAGCAGGAACTGCGGTCGGTCGTGAAGGAGCGCCTCGACGTCTCGCACGACGAGTTCCTGATCCTGTGCCTGCTCGCCGAGCAGCCCCGGACGGGTCTGCGCATGACGCGGATCGCGGAACTCCTCGGCCGCCCCAAAACCCGGCTCACCTACCAGATCGCCTGTCTCCAGCACGCCGGTCTTGTCACCCGCAAGTCGGTCTGCGGCGACAAGCGGGGCATCGAGGTGGCCCTCACCGACAAGGCCCGCCGCCTCCTGGAAGAGGCCTCCGGCGCCCTGGCCTCGACGGTCACCCGAGCCCTGACCCATGTCATGGGCCCGGACCAGCACGAGGCGATGTGCGGTCTGCTGCCCGAGCCGGCCGAGGAGGCCGAACAGCCCAAGGAGGCAGCGCTCGCCAAGGAGTCCGAGCAGCCGTAGCGCGGGGTGACCCGCCCGCTCCTGGGTACTCGGCGGTCCCGTGCAGGCGATCGCAGGAGGGCTCCATGGGCGCACTGGACCTGCCCGAACCCGTCGTCCGCAGCGGAGCCGCGCCGCCGGTCGACACGGCGGGTCTCGAGGCCGCGCTGCGTGACCGGGTCGACGGCGAGGTCCGCTTCGACGCCGGGAGCCGGGCCGCCTACTCCACCGACGCCTCCAACTTCCGGCAGACCCCGATCGGCGTCGTCGTGCCCCGCACCCCGGAGGCTGCCGCGGAGGCGGTGGCCGTCGCCCGCGAGCACGATGCGCCCGTGCTGTCGCGCGGCGGCGGGACCAGCCTGGCCGGGCAGTGCACCAACGCGGGCGTGGTGATCGACTGGTCGAAGTACTGCCACCGCATCGAGTCGGTGGACCCGGACGCCCGCACCTGCATCGTCCAGCCGGGCATCGTCCTCGACGAACTGAACCGGCAGCTCGCGCCGACCGGCCTGCGCTACGGCCCCGAGCCCGCCACCCATATGAACTGCACCATCGGCGGCATGATCGGCAACAACTCCTGCGGCGCCACCGCGCAGGCGACCGGCAAGGTCGTGGACAACATCGCCCGTCTGGAGGTGCTGCTCTACGACGGCACCCGCTTCTGGTGCGGTGAGACGAGCGACGAGGAGTACGCCGAGATCGAGCGGCAGGGCGATCTGCAGGCCGCTCTCTACCGGCAGTTGCGCGCCCTGCGGGACCGGTACGGCGACGAGGTCCGCCGCCGCTACCCGGACATCCCGCGCCGGGTCTCCGGCTACAACCTGGACTCGCTGCTGCCCGAGCACGGCTTCGACGTCGCGGGGCTGCTGGTCGGCAGCGAGTCGACGCTGGTCACCGTCCTGCGGGCGGAGCTGGAACTGGTACCCGTGGTCAAGGAACGGACCCTGGTCGTGCTCGGGTTCCCGGAGATCGCCGTGGCCGCCGACGCCGTACCGGCGATCCTGCCGTACGAGCCGATGGCGCTGGAGGGCGTCGACGCGCGGCTCATCAAGGACGAGCGGATCAAGCACCTCAACCCGAAGGCCCGCGCCCAGATGCCCGAAGGCAACGCCTTCTTGATGGTGCAGTTCGGCGGGGACACCCTCGAGGAGGCCGACGAGCGGGCGCACCGGATGCTCGACGGCCTGCACGAGTCCGAGCACGACGCCGAGGTCGCCTTCCTCGACGACCCCGCCCACGAGGAGGAGCTGTGGCAGGTGCGCGAGGCCGGCCTCGGCGCCACCGCGCACATCCCGGGCAAGCCCGACACCTTCGAGGGCTGGGAGGACTCGGCGGTGGCACCGGAGCGGCTGGGCGACTATCTGCGCCGACTGCGCCGCCTCTACGACGAGTTCGGGTATCTCAGCGACACCGGGCCC
Source organism: Streptomyces sp. TLI_185 (assembly GCF_003814765.1). NCBI lineage: Bacteria > Bacillati > Actinomycetota > Actinomycetes > Kitasatosporales > Streptomycetaceae > Streptomyces > Streptomyces sp. TLI_185. The sequence continues at coordinate 7,607,573 of NZ_RKRB01000001.1, read as the reverse complement.
AGCCTCTACGGCCACTTCGGGCAGGGCTGTGTGCACACCCGTATCCCCTTCGACCTGTACTCGGCCGACGGGGTGGCGGCCTACCGGCGGTTCATGGAGCGGGCGGCGGATCTGGTCGCCGAGTTCGGCGGGTCCTTCTCCGGGGAGCACGGGGACGGGCAGAGCCGCGGTGAGCTGCTGCCGCGCATGTTCGGCCAGGAGCTGGTCGAGGCGTTCGGGCGGCTGAAGGCGGTCTTCGACCCGCTCGACCGGATGAACCCCGGGAAGGTCGTGGCGCCGTACCGGCTGGACGAGAACCTGCGCCTGGGCGGCAACTGGGCCCCGTACGCGCCCCGTGACCTGCACTTCCGCTTCCCGGACGACGGCGGATCCTTCGCCGAGGCCGCCAACCGGTGCGTCGGCGTGGGCAAGTGCCGGCAGCTGACCAACAAGGGCGGCTCGGTGATGTGCCCCTCCTACCAGGTGACGCGGGAGGAGGAGCACTCCACACGGGGGCGGGCGCGACTGCTGTTCGAGATGCTCGACGGGCACGGCGACAGCGCGATCCGGGACGGCTGGCGGTCTCAGGCGGTACGGGACGCGCTCGACCTCTGTCTGGCCTGCAAGGGGTGCAAGAAGGACTGCCCGGCCGATGTGGACATGGCCACGTACAAGGCGGAGTTCCTGTCCCACCACTACGCGGGCCGGCCCTGGCGCAGGCCCCGCTCCGACCTGTCCATGGGCTGGCTGCCGGCCCTCGCCCAGGCCGTCGGGCGGGCCCGGCTCGGACCGCTCGTCAACGCGCTCACCCACACCCCGCCGCTGTCCCGGGCGGCGGTGGCGGTGGCCGGGGTCGAGAACCGGGAGGTGCCGCTGTTCGCGGGGCGGACGCTGCAGCAGTGGTTCGCCCGCCGCCGTGAGACGTACGGCGACGGGTCCCGCGGAAGCGTCCTGCTGTGGCCGGACACGTTCACCAACTTCTTCCACCCGCATGTCGGGCAGGCGGCCGTGGAGGTGCTGGAGCACGCGGGCTGGCGGGTCGAGCTGCCCCGGGAACCGCTGTGCTGCGGGCTGACATGGATCTCCACCGGGCAACTCGCCGTCGCCGAGCGGGTGTTGAGTCGCACGGTGCGCCGTCTCGCCGGGCATGTCCGGGCTGGCGGGCTGGTGGTCGGCCTGGAGCCGAGTTGCACCACCGTGTTCCGTTCGGACATGAGCGAGCTCTTCCCGGGCGACCGTGACGTGCGCAGGCTGTGCGACCAGACGGTGACGCTCGCCGAACTGCTCACCGAGCACTCCCCCGGCTACCAGCCCCCGCAGGTGCCGGACCGCTCGGCCCGGGCGCTGGCGCAGGTGCACTGCCACCAGCATGCGGTGCTCGGCTGGGACTCCGACCGCGAACTGCTCGGCCGGGCCGGCGTCGACGCGGAGCAGCTGGAATCCGGCTGCTGCGGGCTGGCCGGCAACTTCGGCTTCGAACGCGGCCACCTGGACGTCAGCGAGGCGTGCGCGGAACGCGTGCTGCTGCCCCGGCTGCGCGAGACGGACCCGGCGACGGTCCTGCTGGCCGACGGCTTCAGTTGCCGCACCCAGGTCCACGAGTTCGACAGCGGCGGCCATGAGGCGGTGCACCTCGCGGAACTGCTGGCCTCGGCGCTGCCCGACGGTGCGCACGGCAGCGCGTACGGCGTCGGCGCGGGCGTACGGCCGGCCCCGCCGGGCCGCCGCGCCCAGTCCCTCGCCCTTGCCGGGGTCGGGCTGAGCGCGGCAGCCGTCGCAGCGGGGCTGACCCGCGGGCTGCGGCGGTGAGGGCCGCCGCGGTCAGGAGGCCTTGGCGGAGCGGTTGCGGACGATTGCGAACGCCGCTGCCGCCAGGCCCAGTACGCCCACGACCAGCCCGGCGACACCGAGTCCGCGGGCGGTGGAGTCGCTGCCGGGCGCGCTCGACGCGGAGCTGTCGGCGCTCTTGGGCGCCGCCGACGACGAGGCCGAGGTGCTGCCCTCCTCGGCGCCCTTGGCGGTCAGCTTGAGGACCGGTGCCGGGTTCTCCGGCTCGTCCGCGCCGGACTGGGCCACGTCGATCCAGCGGACGGTCTTTCCGTCGGAGTACGTCTGCAGGGTCTTGAAGGTCAACTGGCCGGTGTCGTCGGGCAGTTGGCCGAAGGCGACGTTGAAGTCCTGGTACTGCCCGGCCCCGATCCTGCCGCCGGTCCAGGTGATCTCGGAGACGGCGTCGGTGATGGTGCCGTCGTCCGTCTTGACGGGCGTCTTCAGCTTGGTGTTGGTGACCTTCGCCGTCCAGCCGTTCTGCGGCGGCGACACGAGCACGCCGAGGACGGGGTGGTCGGTGGGCAGGAACACCTGCACCTTGGTGGTGCTCGCGGTGTCCTCCTCGTTGGGGACACGGAAGGTGAGGACGCCGTCCGTGGCGCCCTTCGCATAGCTCTCGGGGTGGACGGTGACGTGCGCGGACGCGATTCCCGCGGCGGCCAGGAGCCCCGCAGCGGTCAGCGCGGTGACGGTACCCGCGCGGCGCAGGGCGGTGCGTGCAGTGGACATGGGTGAGCTGATCTCCGTACTGAGGAAGGGATGTCGAGGTCAGATCGCGTACGACATCCCCTGCGGCGGACCGCGCCGCTGCACCGCGTGCCGCAGCAGCAGCCGTCGCAGCGGCCGCGGGCCGTCGGCACCCAGGCGTACGGCGTCCGGCGCGGCCGGCAGGGTCCCCGCCCCGCCACGCACCCGCCACCACGCCGCGAGGCCCGGTACGAGCGTGGCGGTCCGGCGCAGCAGCGACCACAGCGCGGCCTCACCGCGCCGCAGCCACCAGGTCAGCACCACCGCGGCACCGACGTGGGCGGCGGTGGCGTGCGGGGTCAGGGCGTGCGAGTGGCCCATGTGCATGGCGCCCATGGTGTGCATGCCGTACATGCCGCGCATCAGCATCATGGGGTGCGGGCGTACGGCGTCGAAGGCGAGGTGCAGTCCGGCCTGGGCCGTGAGCGTGCCCGCGCCGATCGCGGCCAGCGAGCGCTCCCGGGCGCCAAGGAGACAGCCGGCCCCGAAGACCGGTACGAACCCCGCGGCCTGCACCCACACGGGCGGTGCCGTCCCGGTCGCCAGCGCGTGTCCCCCGGCGGCGAGCAGCACGCACAGCGCGGCGAACACCGCCGCGCGCAGCGCGCGTACCGAAGGAGACGCCGTCATGGCGCCCGATCCTGCCATGCGCCGGGGTGGCTCCGCCCGGCGGATCCCCAAGCGCACAGGTGCAGACTGGAGACCCACGAAGAAGTGCCGAGCAAAGGCGGTGACGGGGTGACGGCCGGACTGCGCATCCGTATCGACGGCGTCGACCTGCCGGGTCGTGCGTGCGGGCCCGACGGCGGCATGCCGTCGTACACCGACATCCATGTGGCCGTGCAGCGCCGGGACCGGCCGGACGAACTGCTCGATCCGCAGCCCGGCGACGCCGTGACCGCGAGTTGGACGCTGGAGTGCACGGTCACAGGTACGGACGTCAAGGGGCCCTATGTTCAAGGGCGTCCGGGCGGGCGGTTCGTCTATCTGTCCTGGGGGACGGTCGACGACTCCGGTGCCTTCGGCATGTTCCGGCGCGCCAAGCTGATGCTGGACGCCGTGCCCGCCGACGTGCTCGACACCGCCGTGCGCGAGGGACTGCTGGTGGGGCGCCTGCGGCTGACCGACGCCGGCGGAAACCCGCTGTGCGCACGGGTGGTGCCACCGCACATCGCCTGGACAGCGGGACAGGGGTAACTGCCCGGCGCCCGCAGCGGTCTGCGTACCATGGGCGCCGTGACAGCCCGTGCACAGCATCGCGATGCGCCGCCGCCTTCTGTGCGAGGCGCTGTGCCGATGTACGGCTTCGCGGCGGGGCTGCGATTGGCCGTCGATCGTCTGCGGCGTCATCGTGGCTGGTCGCGCCCCGCGGCGGAGCCGCACATGGATATCGCCCCGCGCCCCTTTCGGGTGCTGCCGAACCGTAGGGGACTTCGCTCGGTCTTCTTCGTGCTCGGGCTGCTGGCCGGGGTGTTCGCCATGCACGGCCTGGCACCCGGTGGCGGCGTCGTCGAGCACTCCGCCGCACGGCACATGACGGCGGCGGTCGCCGTGGACGGCAGCTGTGCGGGCGGCGACTGCGGTGGCGGCCATGCCCATCACGCCGACCAGACCTGTGCGTCCGGCGCCCTGAGCGGCGGGCCCACGCTGCCCGCGCTCGTCGCCGACCCGGTGGCCGTACCCGCACTCTCCGACGCCCCCTGCCCGTACGCGGGCACGGCCCCGGACGGTGCACGCGCGCCGCCCTCCCTGGCGGAACTACAGCTCCTGCGGATCTAGACACCGCCCTGCACCGCGCCCACGCACGACCGGATACGCGGTGCGCCTCGGCACGTCCGGATCCCTTTAACGCAGCAACGCAGGAGTTCCAGCATGCGCAACACCCGTACATCCATGGCCCGTCGCACCGCCCTGGTGGCCGCGACCGTCACCGCCGGGCTCGTCCTCGCCGCCTGCGGTGGCAACAGCGACAGCGGGAGCGGCGGCCACGACAGCCACACCTCCGGCTCGTCCTCGTCCTCGCCTTCGTCGAGCACCGCCGCCCACAACGCGCAGGACGTGTCCTTCGCGCAGGGCATGATCCCGCACCACCAGCAGGCCCTGGAGATGGCGAAGCTGGCCGCAGGCCGGGCCTCGTCCACCAAGGTCAAGGATCTCGCCACACGCATCGAGAAGGCCCAGGACCCGGAGATCCGCACCATGAGCGGTTGGCTGACGTCCTGGGGTCAGTCCGTGCCCTCGGCGATGCCCGGCATGGACCACTCGGCCCACTCGGGCATGGCCGGAATGATGGACAGCAAGGACATGGCCATGCTGGAGAAGGCGACCGGCGCGGAGTTCGACACCATGTTCCTGACCATGATGATCGAACACCACAAGGGTGCCGTGCAGATGGCCGGCACGGAGAAGGCAAAGGGCACCTACGCCCCCGCCACCTCCATGGCCGACGCCATCATCACCGGCCAGACCGCCGAGATCACGGAGATGAACAAGCTCCTCGGCAAGGGCTGACACCCCTGGGGAGGGACCGCTGCCGGTCCCTCCCCGCGCCCCTTAGGGGCGCGGGGCTGTATTCATATGCGGCTCCGCCGCGTGGGCGCGACAAGCCACGACGGCGCCGCAGACAAATCACGGCGCAACCCGCGGAGCGACAAGCACCGCCAGTACCTCCGCGCAAATGGCCATGGCGGTCTCCGCCGGCGTACGCGCACCGATGTCCAGACCGATCGGCCCATGGATACGCCCGAGGTGCTCCTCGTCCAGGCCCGCCTCGACCAGCCCGGCGGCCCGGCGCTCCTGCGTGTGACGCGAGCCCAGCGCTCCCACGTACGGGATTCCCGAGGTCAGCGCGGCATGAAGAGTCGGGACGTCCACGTCCGGCTCGTGACTGAGCATGATCAGACAGGCGGCGGCCTGACGCTCGGCACACAGCGCGCCCGCATCCCGGGCGACCGACGTCACCGTGGCCTGCCAGCCGAGCAACCCGGCCTGGGCGACGAGGAGTTCGGCGAGTTCGCCGCCGCCGACGATGACGAGGTGGGGGACGGCGGGGCAGGTCTCGACGAGGCAGAGTCCGGCCTCGGTCGCGTGCACCTCGCGGCCGGCGCGGTGGCGGGCGAGCAGGTCGCGGGCGCTGGCGGCGGCCTGGGGCGGCACGTCCGGGCCGTCGGCCCTGCCGTCCAGGGTGACGACGGTGCTGACGGCATGCGTACGCCGCTCGTCCAGCCAGGTCACCAGGGCCGCGTCGGCACCCGCGCCGAGCAGCTGCCACCAGCGGGCCGGAACGGCGGCCAGGGGCTGCAGCAGGATCTCGGCCTGGCCTCCGCAGGTCAGCCCCGCCTCCTTCACGCCGTCCTCGTGCACGGCCACCGCGACCACCCGGGCGGTGTGACCGGGCGGAAGCGAGGCCGCCTCGGCGACCAGCTGCCGGTCGAAGGCGCCCCGGTAGAGCCGGCCGTGACAGTTCCCGTCCTCGTCGACGAGGATCGCGTCGGCCGGATGCCGCGGCCCGAAGCCCCGCTCGCTGAGCGGCCGCGCAAGGACCGCCGCACGGCCCTGCGCCGCCCGCTGTCGTGCCGTATCCGCCAGTTCACGCATGTTCACCTCGCGATGTGCGCGCCGGCCACCGCCGCCGCCCGCTCTGCTGCCGGGGGCCTCGGGGGCCCGCGGCGGAGCCGCTGATGTCACGGCCCCGGAATGATGCAGCACGCATGGATCCAGCGTAGTCCGCAGGTCAGTACACGTCCCTGACGTAGCGCTTCTCGCTCGCGAGCTGCTTGACGTACGCCGCCGCGGCCGCCTCGTCCAGGCCGCCGTGCATCATCGCGATGTCGCGCAGGGCCTGGTCGACGTCCTTGGCCATGCGGGAGGCGTCGCCGCAGACGTAGAAGTGCGCGCCGTCCTGGAGCCAGGACCACAGCAGCGGGCCGTGTTCGCGCATCCGGTCCTGGACGTAGACCTTGGCGCGCTGGTCGCGGGAGAAGGCGGTGTCCAGGCGGGCCAGGGTGCCGTCGGCGAGGAAGCCGGTGAGCTCCTCCTCGTAGTAGAAGTCGGTGGCCCGGTGCTGCTCGCCGAAGAACAGCCAGCCCGGGCCTCGGTGGCCGAGGGCCCGGCGCTGTTCCAGGAAGCCGATGAAGGGGGCGACGCCGGTGCCGGGGCCGACCATGACCATCGGGGTGGCGGGGTCGGCGGGCGGGCGGAAGTGCGCGGAGCGCTGGACGTGGACCGGTACCGGGGTGTCCTGCTCGGCGTCGGCCAGGAAGGGGGAGCAGACGCCCTGGCGGGGGCGGCCGTGCAGGTTCTCGTAGCGGACCACGGAGACGGTCAGCGAGACCAGGTGGGGGTCGGTCAGCGGGCTGGACGATATGGAGTACAGGCGTGGCTGCAGGCGGCCCAGCGCGTCGGCCCACTCCTGGGCGTCGGCCCTGACCGCATGCTCGGCGACCACGTCCACGGCCTGCCGGCCCCAGGACCACTTCGCCAGCTCGCCCTTGTTGTCGGGGCGCAGCAGCTTCTTCAGCTCCCTCGGGTCGCGGGCCCGTTCGGCGACGAAGCGGAGCAGGTCGGGGCTGATGCGGGTGATGTCGAGGTGCCGGAGCAGGGCCTCGCCGAGGGGCACCTCGCCGGCACCTTTCACCTCGACCGCCGCCCCAGCGTCCAGGCCGGTGGCGGTCAGCCACTCGCCCACCAGGTCACGGGAGTTGAGCGGACGGACGCCGAGCGCGTCGCCCGCCTCGTAGAGCAGCGGGGTCTCGCTGTCCCGGGTGTCGAAGGTGAACCGGCGTACCTCCTTGCCGGCGCCGGGGAGGCTCAGGAGACGGTTGCCGGTGAGGCGGGCCGTGACGGGGGCGGGCTTCTTCGTGCGCGGCGCGGGGGCGGGCGGGGCCGCCGGAGCGAGGGCCGGCCGTTCCGGCGTACCGGACAGGGCTGTGAGCACCTGGTCGAGCCAGGCGTGGGCCGCGTCCTCGTAGTCGGGTTCGCAGTCCGTGCGCGGGGCGAGGCGCAGTCCGCCGAGCTCGTCGAGGCGCTGGTCGAGGCGGCGGCCGTGGCCGCAGAAGTCGTCGTAGGAGGAGTCGCCGAAGGCGAGCACCGCATAGCGCCGCCCGTCCATGCGCAGGGTGTCGGACGCGACGAGGGTCTCCCAGAACCCGCTGCCGTTGTCGGGCGCGTCGCCGTCACCGAAGGTGCTGGTGACCAGGAGCAGGTCGGCGCCGGACGGCAGCGCGGCGGGGTCGGCCTCGTCCATGCCCAGCAGCGACGCGGCATGCCCGTCGGACTTGACCCGCTCGGCGACGGCGGCGGCGAACTCCTCGGCGTTGCCGGTCTGCGAGGCCCAGAGGATCACGACCTCACGGCCGGGTGATGACGTGGCCGGTACGGCGGTGTCGGCGGCCCTCGAGTACATGCCGGCCAGCACCCCGTTGACCCACAGGGCGTGCTCGGGGCTGAAGGGCGCGGAGGGCGGCAGCACCGGAACGCCCGGGGCGCCGGACGGGATGCCGGCGAGGAACCCGACGAGGTACTGCCGTTCCTGCGCGGTGAGCACGGGCGGCGGAGCGGGCACGAGCCCGAAGGGATCGGAAGCGGGAGCCGCAACCGGGGCGACCTCAACTGCCGCCTCCACGCCCGGCGTTCGCACCGTCACCGGAGTCGACACCTTGGACAGCGACACCGCGCACACCTTCAACTCCGGCTGGAAGGACAGCGGGTCGACGGCGTCGCTCGTCACGGCGTTGACGCTCAGGTACTCCCCGAACAGGTCGTTCCAGTGGAACGGCGCGAAGCAGCTCCCGGGCCGGACCCGGTCGGTGACCACCGCGGGCAGCACGGCCCGTCCGCGCCGTGAGGCGACCTCCACCGAGTCGCCGTCGGTGACGTCGAGTCCGGCGGCGTCCTGCGGGTGGAGCTCCACGAACGGTCCGGGGTTGAGCTTGTTCAGCTTGGGCACCTTCGCCGTCTTGGTCAGCGTGTGCCACTGGTGCTGCAGCCGCCCGGTGTTCAGTACGAACGGGTAGTCGTCGTCGGGCATTTCGGCGGCCGGGAGGTGCGGGCGGGCGAAGAAGGCGGCACGGCCGCTCGCGGTGGGGAAGGTGAGGGAGCCGTCCTCGCCGACGTAGCGGACGGGGTTGCGGTCGGGTCCGGCGCCGCTCGCGGCGGGCCACTGCACGGGCGTCTGTCGGAGCCGCTCGTACGTCACACCGCGCAGGTCCCAGCCGGTCTTCGGGTTCCAGGCCTGCTTGATCTCCTCGAAGATCTCCTCGGCGCTGTCGTACGAGAACCCCTGCGCGAACCCCATCTCCCGGGCGACGGCCGCGATGATCCGCCAGTCCGCCGTGGCCTCGCCGGGCGGGTCGGCGGCGGGCCGGGCGAGGGTGAGGTTGCGCTCGCTGTTGATGAGGACGCCCTCGGTCTCGGTCCACAGGGCGGCGGGCAGGACGACGTCGGCGTAGGCGTTGGTCTCGGTGTCGGCGAAGACGTCCTGGGTGACGACGAACTCGGCGGCCTCCAGGCCCTCGATGACCGTCTTGCGGTTGCCGACGGAGGCGACCGGGTTGGTGCAGACGATCCAGCAGGCCTTGATCTCGCCGTCGGCCATCTTCTGGAACATCTCGACGGTGCCCTTGCCGACCCCGTCGGCACGGATGCTGCCGGGTTCCAGCCCCCAAAGCTCCTCTACGAACGCCCGCTCCTCGTCGACGAGCACGGACCGCTGGCCGGGGAGACCGGGGCCCATGTAGCCCATCTCCCGCCCGCCCATGGCGTTCGGCTGGCCGGTGAGGGAGAACGGGCCGCTGCCCGGACGGCAGATGGCTCCTGTCGCCAGATGCAGGTTGACCAGGGCGTTGGTGTTCCAGGTGCCGTGCGTGGACTGGTTGAGGCCCATGGTCCAGCAGCTGGTCCACTCCCCCGCCTCGCCGATCAGCCGGGCGGCCTCCCGGATGTCGTGCTCGGGGATGCCGGTGATCTCGGCGACGGCGGCCGGCGGGTAGTCGGCGAGGAAGGCGGGCATCTCCTCCCAGCCGTCGGTGTACCGGGCGATGAACTCGGGGTCCGTGTGGCCGTTCTCGTACAGGAGGTGCAGTAGCCCGTTCAGCAGCGCCAGGTCGGTCCCCGGCTTGATCTGCAGGAACAGGTCGGCCTTCTCGGCGGTGGCGGTGCGGCGCGGGTCGACGACGACGAGCTTGGCGCCGGCCGATTTCACCCGTTCCATCATGCGCAGGAAGAGGATCGGGTGGCAGTCGGCCATGTTGGAGCCGATGACGAAGAAGAGGTCGGCCCGGTCGAGGTCCTGGTACGAGCCGGGCGGTCCGTCGGCGCCGAGCGACAGCTTGTAGCCGGTACCCGCGCTGGCCATGCACAGCCGGGAGTTCGACTCGATCTGGTTGGTCCGCACGAACCCCTTGGCCAGCTTGTTCGCCAGGTACTGCGCCTCCAGGCTCATCTGCCCGGAGACGTAGAAGGCGATCGCGTCCGGCCCGTGCTCGTCGACGATGGCGCGCAGGCGCCGGGCCGTCTCGCTGACGGCCGCTCGGACGGCGTCCGGCACCGGCTCCTCGCCCCGCTCGGGCCGGACGAGGGCCGTGGTCAGCCGGCCGGGAGCGGCGAGCAGGTCGGCGGTGGTCGCGCCCTTGGTGCACAGGCGGCCGAAGTTCGCGGGGTGCTCCTTGTCGCCGGACGCCTTCAGGACCGTACGACGTCCGTCCGGTCCGAACCCGACGTCCAGCACGAGGCCGCAGCCCACACCGCAGTACGAGCAGACCGTCCGCACCTTCGTCGCCGTCGTCGTGTTGGCGTTCCGCGAGTCCGGCGCGGCCACGGGCACCCCTGCCTCTCATGATCGTCCCGTACGGGTGGAGCTTCCGTGACGGTACGAAATGCCCATTACACGGGTGTCTCCTGGGCCGGTCATCAGGGGTTACGCCGGGCGCACAGGAATCGGACGGGCGATGTGAGAGGTGTTCCGGCAGGCGGATCGGGGCGTGAGAGGTCAGCTGCCGACTCCGCAGGCCGCCAGCAGCACCAGGACCAGGGTGGTCGCGCCGAGCAGACCGTGGGCGGCGACGACCGGCACCGGCAGATGCCGTTCGGCGGGTGTCATCGCCTCGGTTCCGGCGGGGGCCGCGCGATACACGGGGATCCAGCGGGCGAGCAGGGTGAAGCCCAGCAGGGCGACGGCGACGAGCACCCCGAAGGACGTCCAGGCCAGGGCGTCCTTGTCGGCGGCGAGATAGACGATCCACACCACCAGTCCGGCGGCCGCCAGCAGGAAGTGGCCGAAGACGAGCGGCGCCGGGAAGCGGGTGGTCCTGATCTGCTGCTGGCGCAGACCGCCGCCGGAGATCCAGCGGACGAGGAGGACGAATCCGCCGAGGGCGGTGACGATCCAGGCGACGAGAGCGGCGATGTCCATGTCCGGCTCCAGTGGCGCGGGCCCGGTGGTTCTGGTCAGGGCGTCGTACGGGTACTGCGGTACCCCTCCGCCTGCACGGATTCGGCGGCCACGCGGACGCCGTAGCGGTAGGCGAGCTTGCCGCCCAGGTATCCGGAGACACCGAGGGCGGCCAGGGCGACGGCGGAGAGCGTCAGCTGCCCGTTGCCGACGCTCTGCCCTCCCGCGTAGCCGTCGCCCTGACGCCAGGCGAAACCCGCCGCGTATGCCGCGGTCACGGCGAGGTTCAGCGCCATGTGCACCAGCGCCGTACGGAAGGCCGGTGTCCCGGTGGGGATGGCGAACAGGTCGAGGAGGCCGACGCTCGCCGCGGCCAGGGCGCCGAGCACACCGATCGCGATCAGCCAGGCCGAGCCATGGGTCAGGAAGCCCGGCCGGTCGACGATCTTGGAGGCGATGTCGAAGACCAGACTGCACACCCAGGCCCCGATCGGCACGGTGACCAGGATCGGATGGAACGGATGCCCGTACGGTCCCGCCAGCGCGCCGCTGACCGGCTGCTTCGCCTGACGAAGATCACTGTCGACCGTCATGGCCCACCTCGCCTGAGAGGTATTTCACCAACAAGTGTTGGTCTTATTCGCGCAGAGGTCAACCACGAACGCCGAGTACCCCGAATCGGAGTTACGGTGAGCCCGTGACCTCCGGCTCCGACCCCATTGCCGCGCTCGCCGTCCTCGGCGACGAGTCACGGCGCCGGCTGCTGGACTTCGTACGGCGGGCCCGGCGGCCGGTGACCCGGGAGGAGGCCTCGGCGGCGGTCGGGATCTCCCGCAAGCTCGCGGCCTTCCACCTCGACAAGCTGGTCGCTTCGGGCCTGCTGCAGTCCCGGCACGGCGGCCACGGCCCGCGCCGGGTCGGCCGCACGCCGAAGGTGTACGAGCCCACCCCGCACACGCTCTCCCTGAGCCTCCCCCCGCGCCGCCACGACCTGCTGGCCTCGCTCCTGACCGAGGCCCTGACGGCACAGAAGCAGGGGGAGAACGCGCAGGAAGCGGCCTTGCGCGTGGCCAGGAAAAGGGGCGAGGCCGTCGGCGCCGAAGCCCGTTCCGGCGACATCATGGCCACCCTGGAATCCCTCGGATTCGAGCCCGCCGAGGAGGGAGCCGGCCGCACGGTGCTGCACAACTGCCCCTTCCATCCTGTCGCCGCCCAGGCACCGGATCTGATCTGCGGCATGAACCAGGCCTTCCTGAGCGGCTGTCTCGCGGCCTCCGGCCATTCCGAGACGACTGCCGTGCTGACTCCCCAACCGGGAATCTGCTGCGTCGAGTTGCGCACCGACCGGTAAGAACCGGCAAGGGCCGACAGGGAAATGCCGTGCGCGTTCGAATTCACGGTCCCTTCGTTTTCTCCACGGAATACCACCGGAATGCAATGCGTGCATTGGGGCGGGGAGGTCCGTTCTCACAGTCACCCCCCGGACGGAAATGAGGCAACGAAACGACCGATTAACTGACGCGTAGCGGGTGGGAATCGTCACACCGATCCACTCCTGGTCACTGTCCTTCACGCACAGCGTCATCAGGAGGGACCATGTCCTTCTTCGCCAGGGCATCCTGGCCAGGAGACCATCGCGACGAGCTCGTCGCGGGCGCGCTCGTCGCGGCCGTCGTCGTCGTACTCGGATACGCCTCGGGCATCGGCGCCCAGGCACCGACGACCATCGACACCGCATCCCCACCGGCGTCCGGGACCTCTCCCACGCCGCACCAGCCCTCGGCCCGCTCCGAGACCGGCCCTCCCGACACCGCCGCCGGGAATTACGGCTCCGTCCCGGCGGGCGGCTATTGGCCGGGGGGAAACGGCGCCGGAATTCCCGCGGCGGGCGGCACGCCGTCCACAGGCGGGGAAAACGGCCACGATCACGGTACGGGTGGAACGGGCGGCGGACACACAACCACCCCCTCGCCTTCCCCCACCCCGACCCCCACCCCCTCGGACCACTGCGACGAGGGTGAAGTCCGTCTCGCACAGCCGCTGTTGAACGGCGTGGCCACTCCGGTCACCGGCCTGCTGAACGGGCTCCTGGCCCCGGCCTCCCCCAGCCCTTCGCCCTCCCCGTCGCCGTCGCCGTCGACCGGCACCCTCTCCTCGCTGTGCGTCGGTGTCGCCGCCTCACCCTCGGTCATTCCGGAGGTGCTTCCGTGAGACGCCGCGCCCCGTCCCTGCTCGCCGCCCTCCTGGCCGCCCTCGCGACCCTGCTGCTCGCCGCACCCCCCGCCTCGGCCCACACGGAGCTGGAGTCCTCCGCCCCGAAGGACGGCGCCCGGCTCTCCCACACCCCCGCCACCGTGCGGCTCACCTTCAGTGAGCCGGTCGAACCTGCCGACGTCCACATCAGGGCGGCGGGCAGGAAGCTGACCGTGTCCCGGGGCGACCACGGCAACAACGCCGTCGAGGTCACCGTCCCGAAGCTCTCGGAGCAGGAACAGAGCAAGGACCGGGGCGATCTGGCCCTGGTCTGGCAGGTACTTGACATGGAGGACGGGCATCTCACGTCAGGGACGCTCTCCTTCCGCCTCACCGCGAAGGCGGGCCACTCGGCCGAAGCAGCGGCGATCCCGGAACCGTCCGAGACGGTGCACTCCGCCTGGGTCGCCGTGCGCTGGGCCGGTTATCTCTCGCTCGCCCTGTTCGTCGGCGGTCTGGCGTTCCTCGCGCTGCTCTGGCCGCAGGGCGCGTGGGACCGCCGTACCCGCCGTGTCCTCACGCTCTCCTGGGCCGCCGGTCTCGCGGCGAGTCTGCTCGCGCCCGGACTCCAGGGCGCGTACGGAACGATGGGCACGCTCGACGACGTGTTCCGACCCGGCACCTATACCGACCTGCTGAACACCGAGGTCGGCATCGTGGCCGCCTGCCGGGTGCTGATGTGGGTGCTCGCCGCCATCGCGCTGGCCGCCCTGCTGCAGAGCGGGGACCGGGCCGCACGGTCGCCCGGCTGGCGCGTCGGGGCGCTGGCCGTCGGCGTCGGGCTGCTGCGTACGACGAGCATGACCGGCCACAACTCCGAGGGCACGCACCCCGGTTGGGGCGCGGTGGCCGACCTGGTCCATCTGCTCGGCGTCTCGCTGTGGCTCGGCGGTCTGACAGTGCTGCTGCTCGGGGTGCTGCCCCGGCGCCGTCCCGACGAACTGTCGGCCGTCGTGTCCGGCTACTCCCGGCTCGCCGGGGCGTCGGTCGCGGCGATCGTGGCGGCGGGGGCGGTGCTGACCTGGCAGGTGGTCGGGTCCTTCGACGCCCTGTTCCACACCGGCTACGGGCAGCTCCTGCTGCTCAAACTCGCCGTACTGGCCGCGGTGTTGCTGATCGCCCAGCGCAGCCGCGGCTGGGTGAAGACGCGGCTCGACATCGCCGTACTGCTGCGCGGCGACCGCGCCACCGTACGGCCCTTCGTCCACTCGGTCGCGGCCGAGACGGGGCTCGTCCTCGTCGTTCTCGCCGCGACGAGTCTGCTGGTCACGTCCGCCCCCGGCCGCTGACCGGCACCTGCCCCACCCTCCCCTCACAGGGGATCTCACAAGGGAGAAGCACCACCATGCACACAGAGGAAACCACCGCACCCGCGTCGCACCACCGGCGCTCCCCTGCGGGCAACCGGGTGCTGCTGGCCACCGGCCTCGGCGCCGGCCTCGCCGCCGTCGCCGGCCTCGGCCTGCTCCAGGCGTCCGCCGGGGCCGCGGCCCCGCAGACCGCCACTCCGGCGGCCGAGGCCCAGTCGATGTCGGACATGGACCACTCGTCCGGCAAGGCCGCGGCGGCCGACTACACCATCGAGATCAAGAGCTACAAGTTCGCCCAGCCGAAGCTGACGGTGAAGGTCGGCGACACGGTGAAGTGGGTCAACGAGGACTCCGCTCCGCACACGGTCACCACCACCAGCGGCCCGGCCAAGTTCGACTCCGGGACCCTGCAGAAGGGCGACAGCTGGTCGTACACCTTCACCAAGGCCGGTACGTACGACTACTACTGCGCGGTCCACCCGGACATGACGGCGTCGGTCACCGTGGTCGCGAACAGCGGCGGCGGCTCGACGGGCGGCTCCACCGGGGGCAGCTCCGGCGGCTCGGCCGGAGGATCCACCGGCGGCTCGACGGGCGGTTCCACCGGCGGCAGCACGGGTGGCTCCACCGGTGGCTCCACGGGCGGATCGACCGGTGGGGGCAGCAGCTCCGGTGGTACGGGCGGCGGCGACGAATGCGTCAGCGCCCAGCAGGTCCTGCTGCCGATCCTGCAGCACATCAACAAGGCGCACCTGGAGCAGTCCCCGGGCCAGCAGGTCCAGGACGCGCTCAAGCTCGACGACTACCTCAAGATGCACACCGTCTGGCTGGAGTCGATCATCACCCCGGCGGTGAACGGCGCCGGCAGCGTCTCCGACGACACGCTCAGCGTGCTCCTGCAGCACATCAACAAGGCGCACCTGGAGGAGTCGCTCGGCCAGCAGGTCTCCGACCTTCTCAACCCCGACGCCTACGTCAAGATGCACACCGTCTGGGCCGAGCACCTGCTCGCCCCGACCGAGAACTACATCACCAACTCCTGCTGAACCACTTCCTGCTGGCTTCTCCTCAGCAGGACGCGGCGGGCCGGCCGAGTCGCAGTCGGCCGGCCCGCCGCTCGCTCCATTCTCCCCGCCCGTCACTCCGCTCGCCCATCGAGGTGCCGAGATGACCACCGAGACCCGTCCCACCGCCGTCCTGCCCCCGCCCCGCCCGGGCCCCGACTGGCTGCCCGACCCCGGCACGTACGGTGCCGCCCCTGACCGCTGCATCGTCGAACTGACCGCGCGATTCGGCCCGTTGACCACCCTGCGCCGCCGGCTCACCGCCCTGGACGCGACCCTCACCGTGGCGCCCGACTCCGACGACTGTGTGCTGAGCCTGGAGCTGGCCGGCCGGCCGCTGGGCGGCAGGGTGCTCACCTTCGTCAGCACCAGCCTCACGCCCACGGACGAGGCCACCCGGCTGCACGTCCCCGGCGAACTCGCCCTGGCCGGTGATCCGGCCCCGGCCATATTCGGCTTCCGCGTCGTCGAGCGCACCGCCGACCGGCTCCTGGTCCTCGGCACACTCCGGCTGCCGTACCGCCCCCTGCGCCGTACGACCGGCCTCACCCTGCCCCGCATCCGTCCCGCAGACCGCATCCGGCTGCTCGTAGCCGCGGAGTTCACATGCCCCGTCTGACCGCCTTCCTCGGCGCCCTCTTCCTGGCGGGCGCCGCCCTCGTCCTGCCCGCCCCCGCGGTGCAGGCGGCCACCGGCCACCAAGTCCTCATGTCGGGCTACGCGTTCTCACCCCGCACCCTGACCATCACCGCCGGGGACACGGTCACCTGGACCAACCAGGACCAGGCGCCCCACGACGTCGAGACCACCTCCGGTCCCGCCTCTGTCCACTCCCCGATGCTCAGCAAGGGCGGCAGCTGGAGCCACACGTTCACGACGCCGGGGACCTACGGCTACGTCTGCACCGTGCATCCGGACATGACGGCCCAGCTCGTCGTGAAGGCGGCCGCCGCACCCGCGCCCACCGTCCATCGGCACCAGCACCCGACGGCCGCCGCACCCACCACCCGGCCGGCCACCGCGATGCCGTCGTCCATGCACACGGGCCACAGCGCCAAGGCCGCCGCGCCCGGAGCCTCCAAGACGCCGCCCCCCTCCCCCACGGCCTCCGCCTCCGCCGCCCCCGCGGCAGCACAGCCCCCCGTGGACAACGCAGCCTCCGCCACCCGTTCCCTCAGCCCCCTTCTTCTCCTCACCGGCGTCGTCGCGGGCGTGGCTGTCCTGTGCCTGCTCCTGGTCGGCTCCCGCTCGGCCGCCGCGTCCCGCAACGAGGAGCCGGGTACGAGCTGACCTCGCGCCGCGCCGGCCTCAGGCCCGGCGCAGCACCACCAGCACGACCAGCAGTACGGTTGCGCCCGCGCTCGCCCCGTGGGCGACGACCGCCGTCAGCGGAAAGTAACGCTCGGCGGTCCGTCCGCCCCGGGAGTGCCGTCCCGAGCTGGGCAGCCAGCGCAGCAGCATCATGAACCCGAACGCGGCGACGACCAGCACCACGGCGCAGGCCGCCCAGGCCGTGCCCCGGACCGCGCCCGCGAGGTAGGCCGTCCAGCAGGCCAGACCGGTGACGGCCAGCACGACATGCCCCACGACGAGCCACAGCGGCAACCGCGTCACCCCCGGCGTGCGCTGCCGCAGGCCGCCGTGGCGGATCCACACCGAGGCCAGATAGCCGCCGAGCCCCGCGGTCAGCAGCCACGCGCACAGAACGAAGACACCCACGCGCTCCAGCACAGCGCAGGGAACGGGCGCAGGCCGGACATCCATTCACCGATTCACCCGTAGGCGTGAACAGTGGTGCGAATCCCTTGCCAGCCCTTGATCTGCGGGGATTCCCCCGGACGTCATCGACCGGCCACCAAACCTGTCTCGTTCGTTTTCTTGAATCATTCGTGTTTGTGCGGGTAGCTTGGGCGCCATGACTTCACCCCAGACTCCGACCACCGCCGAGGAGCTCCGCGGTGCCGGCCTGCGGGTGACGGCCGCCCGCGTCGCGCTGCTCGAGACCGTCCGCGAGGGTGACCACCTCGGCGTCGAGGCGATCGCCTCGGGTGTGCGGGACCGTGTGGGCCACATATCCCTGCAAGCCGTGTACGAGGCACTGCACGCCCTCACCACGGCCGGACTCGTACGCCGCATCGAGCCGCCGGGCAGCCCGGCCCGGTTCGAGGGCAGGGTCGGGGACAACCACCACCACCTCGTGTGCCGCTCGTGCGGTGCCGTCTTCGACGTCGACTGCGCGGTCGGTCATGCCCCCTGTCTCACCGCTTCGGACGACCGAGGCTTCGCCATCGACGAGGCCGAGGTCATCTACTGGGGCCTGTGCCCCGACTGTTCCACCGCTCGCACGGCCTGAGCACCAACCCCGGAAGGATTCCCATGTCTGAGAACAACGCCGCTGAAGCGAAGTGCCCGGTGGCGCACGATCGCGCTCTGCACCCGACCCAGGGCGGAGGAAACCGCCAGTGGTGGCCGGAGCGGCTCAACCTGAAGATCCTTGCCAAGAACCCTGCCGTGGCCAACCCGCTCGGTGAGGAGTTCGACTACGCCGAGGCGTTCAAGAGCCTCGACCTCCCGGCCGTGAAACAGGACATCGCCGAGATCCTGACGGACTCCAAGGACTGGTGGCCGGCCGACTTCGGGCACTACGGCCCGTTCATGATCCGTATGGCCTGGCACAGCGCGGGCACCTACCGCATCAGCGACGGCCGCGGCGGCGCCGGCGCCGGTCAGCAGCGCTTCGCCCCGCTGAACAGCTGGCCGGACAACGTCAACCTGGACAAGGCCCGCCGTCTGCTGTGGCCGGTCAAGAAGAAGTACGGCAAGAGCCTGTCCTGGGCCGACCTCATGATCCTCGCCGGCAACGTGGCGCTGGAGTCCATGGGCTTCACCACCTTCGGCTTCGGCGGCGGCCGCGAGGACGTCTGGGAGTCGGAGGAGGACGTCTACTGGGGCCCCGAGAAGGTCTGGCTCGACGACCAGCGCTACACCGGCGACCGTGAGCTGGAGAGCCCCCTCGGCGCGGTCCAGATGGGTCTGATCTACGTCAACCCGGAGGGCCCGAACGGCAACCCGGACCCGATCGCCGCGGCCCGCGACATCCGTGAGACCTTCCGCCGCATGGCGATGGACGACGAGGAGACCGTCGCCCTCATCGCCGGTGGTCACACCTTCGGCAAGACCCACGGCGCGGGCCCGGCCGACAACGTCGGCGCCGACCCCGAGGCCGCCCCGATCGAGGCCCAGGGCCTCGGCTGGAAGAGCACCTACGGCTCCGGCAAGGCCGGCGACGCGATCACCTCCGGCCTGGAGGTCACCTGGACCGCCACGCCGACCCAGTGGGGCAACGGGTTCTTCAAGAACCTCTTCGAGTACGAGTACGAGCTCACGCAGAGCCCGGCCGGCGCGAACCAGTGGGTGGCGAAGGACGCCGAGGCGATCATCCCCGACGCCCACGACGCGTCGAAGAAGAAGCTCCCGACGATGCTCACCACCGACCTGTCGCTGCGCTTCGACCCGGTCTACGGGCCGATCTCGCGTCGCTTCTACGAGAACCCGGAGGAGTTCGCGGACGCCTTCGCCCGCGCCTGGTACAAGCTGACCCACCGTGACATGGGTCCGAAGTCGCTGTACCTCGGCCCGGAGGTCCCGGCGGAGACCCTGCTGTGGCAGGACCCGCTGCCTCAGGCCGAGGGCGAGCCCATCGACGCCGCCGATGTCGCGGCGCTCAAGGCCAAGCTGCTCGACTCGGGTCTGTCCGTGTCCCAGCTGGTGTCCACCGCGTGGGCGTCGGCCTCGACGTACCGCAACAGCGACAAGCGCGGCGGTGCCAACGGCGCCCGTATCCGTCTGCAGCCGCAGGCCGGCTGGGACGTCAACGAGCCCGACCAGCTGGCCCAGGTCCTCCGCGTCCTGGAGGGCATCCAGTCGGAGTTCAACACCGGTGCCAAGAAGGTCTCCCTGGCCGACCTGATCGTCCTCGGTGGTGCCGCCGCCGTGGAGAAGGCCGCCAAGGACGCCGGTCACGACATCGAGGTGCCCTTCACCCCGGGTCGTGTGGACGCCACGGAGGAGCACACCGACGCGGAGTCCTTCGCCGCGCTGGAGCCCACCGCCGACGGCTTCCGCAACTACCTGGGCAAGGGCAACCGTCTGCCGGCCGAGTACCTGCTGCTCGACAAGGCCAACCTGCTGGGCCTGAGCGCCCCCGAGCTGACCGTCCTCGTCGGCGGTCTGCGCGTCCTCGGCGCCAACCACCAGCAGACCGCGCACGGCGTCTTCACGGACACCCCGGGCAAGCTGACGAACGACTTCTTCGTCAACCTGCTCGACCTGGACCACACGTGGTCGCCGGTCTCCGAGGACCAGACGGTCTTCGAGTGCCGTGACGACGCGACCGGCGAGGTCAAGTGGACCGGCACCCGTGCCGACCTGGTCTTCGGCTCGAACTCCGAGCTGCGTGCGCTCGCCGAGGTCTACGCGGCCGACGACGCGAAGGAGAAGTTCGTGAACGACTTCGTCGCGGCGTGGGTCAAGGTGTCGAACGCGGACCGCTTCGACATCGCCTGATCCGCACGGCCACCGAGCTCGGTCACTGAGCAAGGCCACTGACGTCCGGGCCGTCCCGCAGGGGGCGGCCCGGACGTCGCCTTTTCCGCCCGTACGTCTTCCGCCACCGCGCCCGGTGACGGGCATCGCCCTGTCCCTACCCGCCGACACCCCCAGCGAGGGCAACGGGGCAGCGCTGTTCCACGACCCGAGCAGGTCTCGGTGGACGGCGATGATGCCGCTTCGGCCGCATCCTTGGCGCGCCACTGCGCTCCGGAGACCTCGCCCACCTGCACGTGCACCCGGGCGGCGAGCTCGGTGACGGAACGACCCGGCCGGGCCGGCCCGGGACATCCCGTTCACCGCCACGGTGCCCAGCACCGGCACCTAACGTCTGTTCCTGGACCTCAAGCACGCCGGTGAGGTCCACCCCCAAGCACGCCGGTGAGGTCCCACACCGCCGCCTTCACCGTGCGGGCCCAGCCGCACGACGCGCAGTGCGCCCGGTTGCGTAAGGTGAACCCGTGACCGCCACGCAGCCCGCCCCGAGCACGGCCGGGGCCCGCCACCGCAGAGTGGTGCGGCCGGCCGTGCTGGTCGCGGTGCTGCTCGGGCTGTTCCTCATGCACGGCGGCCCGGCCGCGGCCGACGGTGGCTGCCACGGGGCCATGGCGGACACAACGGTCACGCAACCGGCACCGGCCACGATGACGACGCACTCGGCCGACCACTCCAGGACCATGGGCGACAAGGCCACCACGCGCGCGGACGAGACCATGCGGGGCGCCCTGTGCCTGGCCACCCCGCCCCGCTCGGCGATCCCGCTGCCACCGCTCGCCACGGCCGCCCTGGTCCTCCCCGCCGCCGCCCTGCTGCCACGGGCCCCGCGGGCGTACGCGGGCACCCGCCGCAGGGGACCACCCATAGGTGGACGCGAACTGCTCCTCCAGGCGTGCATCGCGCGGACGTGACGCGGCCTCCGGACACCGGCTCATCGCCCGGTCCGGCACAGGTCCCACGTTCGTCATTCGCGCCGTATCGCGGCGCCCACCTGGAAAGACACCTCATGTCCAAGCGCTCCCGGACGCCCCGCCGCCTCCTCATGGCGGCTGCTACCACCTCGGTACTCACCCTGGCGCTGGCCGCCTGCGGTTCCAGCACCGACTCCGGCCACAGCTCCGCCATGCCCGGCATGGACCACAGCAGCACGCCGTCCCCCTCCGCATCGGATGACGGCATGGCGTCGATGCCCGGCATGGACACGGCCTCCACCGGCAACGGCCTGGCTGCCGCCCAGGACGGCTACCGCATGACCTCCCCGACCGCCGACGTCCCCGCCGACCGGTCGGCCGACTACCGCTTCACCGTCACCGGCCCGGCCGGTAAGCCGGTCACCGACTTCACCGTGGACCAGACCAAGCGGATGCACTTCTACGCCATCCGCACCGACCTCACCGGCTTCCAGCACCTGCACCCCACCATGGCGAAGAACGGCACCTGGACCGCGCCACTCGCCGCGCTGAGGCCGGGCACCTGGCGGCTGTACGCCTCCTTCACCCCGGCCACCGGATCCGGCAAGGGCAAGGACTTCGTCCTCAGCCGCACCGTGAAGGTGTCCGGCATGCCGATGACCACGTCGCTGCCCAAGGCGTCCGGCACCACCACCGTCGACGGCTACACGATCGCCGTGAAGGGCGACCTGATGGCCGGCATGGCCCACCGGCTCACCGCCACCGTCACCAAGAACGGCAAGCCGGTCACCGACCTCCAGCCCTACCTGGACACCTACGCCCACCTCACGGCCTTCCACCAGGGCGACCTCGCCTTCGCCCACCTCCACCCGGAGACCAAGGCGGACGGCGACCACGGCGGGCCCGCGCTCACCTTCCACGCAGAGTTCGCCCAGTCCGGAAACTGGCGGCTCTTCCTGCAGTTCCAGACCGGCGGCAAGCTGCACACCGCGGCCCTCACGCTCCACGTGAACTGACCGCCGAACGCCGGCCCGTCCCCCCTGGCTGGAGGGACGGGCCGGCCAGGCCCAACGGGCGCCCCAGGGCGGCGACTTGTCGCTACCGCCTCCGCGTCGCCCGCACATAGGTCAGCCAGGGCCGCACCTCGCCCTGCCCGCTCACCTCGAAGCCCGCGTCCGCGATGAGCCCATCCAGCAGGTCGACCCGGTTGTGGGCCATGGCGTGACCTGCTCCGCCGTGCACCAGATGACGACCGATCCGGCTCTTCGGCGGCCGGAACTCCACGACGAGCAACCGCCCGCCGGGGCGCACCACCCGGTGCATCTCACGCAGCGCGGCAGGCCGCAGGTCCTCGGGCAGGTGATGGAGCATCAGGCTGGTGACGACGGTGTCGAAGGAGGCGTCCGCCAAGTCGAGGGACTCGGCGATGCCCTCCCGGTACGTGCAGGGCGCGCTGCCCGGGCGCGGCTTCTTGCGGCGCGCGTACTCCAGGACCGGCGCCGAGGGGTCGACTCCGGTCACCTTCCCGTCCGGGCCGACCCGGTCCGCCATGCGCCGGCTCAGGTAGCCGGTGCCGCAGCCGACATCCAGGACACGGTCGCCCGCTTCGGCATCGCTGAGTTCGGCGAGGCGGACGAAGGCGCGGTTGCGGCGGCCGAGGAAGCAGACGTCACCGAAGAATTCGTAGGAGCGAGGGGCCGCGATGGTCACGCCGGGCGTGTCCGCGCGGGGCTTGCCCTGCATGAGATGTCCGAGGTTCATGGCAGTCTCCCTAACTTAGTCGGGACTAAGTACTGCTCCAACTTAGTCCCGACTAAGAAAGACGGCAAGGGAGGCATACGATGGCTGCTGTGACGGAGTCCCGCCCTCGCCCCCACCGCCGCACGCGCACCCGCCTGCCCGCCGCCGAGCGGCGCGCGTCGATCCTGGCCGCGGCCACGGAGGTCTTCTCGGAGACCGGCTACCAGCGCGGCAAGGTCTCCGACATCGCCAGGAAGGTCGGGGTCACCGAGCCGGTGGTCTTCCAGAACTTCGGCTCCAAGTCGGCGCTGTACCGGGCGGCCCTCGACCACGCCACCGACGCGGTCTCCGCACTTCTGCACCGCGCCGCCGACGCGGGCCGCCCGGTCCCCGAAGTGCTGGCAGCCTTCCTCGACCCGGCTCACATGGACCGCTTCCACCAGCCCGGCGGGCACGGTTTCCTGTTCGCCGACGCCACCGCCCTGGCCCACGACCCGGACCTCGGCGCGGCCCTGCGCCAGGTCCACCGGCACTTGGCCGACACGCTCGCGGAGCTGATCCGGCGCGGCCAGACGACCGGCGATGTACGGGACGACATCGACCCGCACACCGCTGCCTGGTGGCTCGTCTCGCTGCTGGCCGGCCGCTCGTTCCGCGCGGCCGTCGTCCCGGACCGGGACACGGTCGAGGCCGATCTGACGAAGATGGCGCTACGGTCGCTGCTGCCGGACGACCGCTCGCAGGCGCCTGCCAGGAGTCCGAGGCCTACAGGTGGCCGCGGACCGGAGGGGTGGCGCGGCCCCATAGGCTGAGCCCCCATCGGCACTCTCTGGGGGAGTAATGACCAGTAGGTTCACTGAGTTGGTTGTCGACTGCCATGATCCGGAGCGGCTCGCGGCCTTCTGGTGCGCTGTCCTGGGTTTCAAGGTGATCGACCGGAGCGATGGCAAGGTCGAGATCGGCTCCTGGGAGCCGACCGTCGAGGAGGTCCGGGCCCGCCAGATGCCGCCCACTCTGGTGTTCATCCGGGTGCCCGAGGGCAAGACTGTGAAGAACCGGCTCCACCTCGACGTCAGCCCGGTCGACGGCAGTACCGACGACGAGGTGACCAGGCTGCTCGGCCTCGGCGCAACCAAGGTGGACGTGGGCCAGGGCCCCGGCCGGAGCTGGGTGGTCATGGCCGATCCCGAGGGCAACGAGTTCGATGTCATGCGCACCCTGGCACCGTCCAACTCATGATCCGTCCCTAGGGTCAGTGGTCGTAGGCGGTCAGTGAGCGCAGGACGGGCTGTCCGCTCCGGTCGTTGTGCCAGATGGCGGTGGTCAGTGTGAGGATGCGCTGTATGACGCGGGCGACGACGCCGGGCGGGTGTGTGGCCGTGGTGCTGTTCGAGGTTGAGCCGGCCTTGAAGGTCTCGTTGACCGACTCGATGACCTGCCACAGTGGTTTGAACAGCGCGGCTCCGGGCCGCTCCGGTTCGCCCTTGCGGGTTGGCCGCAGCAGCCGGATGCCGTGCTCGGCCAGCTGGTCCTCGAAGTCGCCGCCGAAGTAGTTCTTGTCGCCGAGCAAGGTCTGTCCGGGCCGGGTGACGAGGAGTTCCGGTTCGGCGTCGAACAGATCCAGCAGCGTCTCGCGCTCGCCGGCCTCCGCTCCGGTCAGGGCGAAGGCGACGGGCAGTCCCCGGAGCGTGCACACCAGGTGCGGGCTCAGGCCCCGAAGAAGCGGCTGTGGCCGGCGCAGTAGCCGTACTCGGCCCATCCCGCCAGCTCGGAGCGTCTGACCGTCGCGCGGGAGCGGCCGCATTCCACGGGCGTGGAGTCCACGAGCCATACGTCGTCGCTCCACACGGATGTGTCCGTGGCCAGCAGCCGGGTGATCCGGCGGAGCAACTCGACGGCCTTGCGCAGGCGCTTGTCGTAGCCGGGCTGCTGGGGCAGGTACGGGAACAGATGCCGCAGGTGAGCGCGGGCGTGGCGGAGCCACTTCGACCGGCACTACCTCACCCTCGGCCCCGCCGTGATCACTGGCCTGGCGGACAGCCTCACCCCCCAACGCCCGCAGGACCGCTGCGCTGCGCGTCCTCACCCTCGACCTGGCTCCGGCCCACGCGCTGCTCCTCTCCGATCTCGCCCTTCAAACCCTCGGGATCTACCCGGCGGCGAAGGCGTCCTCGACCTGATCGAGCCGGTCGGTCCACCAGCGCAGCAGCGCCTCATCCGCGGTGAACAGCTCATCGCAGGAGAAGTCACCGCCGTCGTAGTGGAACTCCCGCTGCCAGAAGTCCGTCATCCGCTTCCACCACAGCCTGCGGACACCGTCCACGAGCGCCGTGACCTCCAACGGCATCACCGACCGGTAGCCACCGACGAACGCCGACACACGGGCGAGGTCGAACACCCCGTCCACCCCGAACTGCACCTGCGCCGTCCGCACGACCTCCTCCGCGTACGGCCGCACGCCGACCCGGTCCCAGTCCAGAACGGCGGACAGCTCCTCGTCCTCCCACAGCAGGTTCCGGTACTGGAAGTCACCGTGCGTCCATCCATGGACGCCCTCAGGAACCGCGTGCTGCGGACGGAGACCAGCGTGCTTGGTGATCAGCGCCCGCCGGTGATCAAGAGCGACGGAGGCCGCCACGTCGAAGGCACTGCCGAGCCCGGTGGCGGCTACAGCCTCGGACAGCCGGAAGGACTTCTCGACGGCCCGCTCCGTCAGTGTGACGTCCACCGAAACCGCATCGGGCACGGCAGGCAGCAGCCCCCGACCGCAGACCCGGCCCAGGCCCACATGCAGGCGCCCCAGGTGGGCGCCCAGCAAAGCCGCCTGAGCCAGGCTGAGGTCGATGCCCCGGACGTGAACCCCTGCCGCCCACGGAAACAGGCACCAGACCCCGCCACCAACCTCAGCGACCAGGTCGCCAGTTGTGGTCGTAACCGGAGCGCTGACCGGGATGCCGTCTTCGGCAAGCGCGGAAAGAATGCCGAGGTTGCGGCTCAGCCGGTCGAGAGGCACGTCGGTGACCCGCTTGAGGGCGAACGCGCCAGCCGGAGTGTCCACCTTCCAGTTCACGTTCATCAGCCCGTCGGCAAGGTGGCGGGGTTCCCGTACCTCTCCAACACCGAAGACGTCGGCCAGCTCGGCCAGAACCCTACCCGGGATGTCAGTCCGGTCCGCACTGGTCGCGTATGTCACCCGCAGGACGATATGCCAGCACACCCAGGCACAAGGGTCACGCACATCACCCGGAAGATCGATTACGGATCGGGCCATACACACAAGAGCCCTTGAGGAAGTCGGTGCGTACCCGCAATAAGTTCCCGCGTTTCGCCAAGTGCTGGATCGCCGCTTCAAATTGAGCACGAGGCCGGGCCACTTTGCGTCCTGATCCGTAACGACCGGACTTCGAGTGCAAGGATGAAGCCTGTCATGGCTGCCGGGTGGTGCACGCGTACGGTACGGGCCGCGATGTTCGCGGCCGTCTGCGTGCTGCTCTCCGCCCTGGCCCACACCATGATGTCCGGTGCCTTGGTGCCCTGGTGGGCGCTGGGTGCCGGCGCAGTCGGAGCAGGCGGAGTGGGCTGGGCTCTGGCCGGCCGTGAACGCGGACTTCGGTTGATCGTGTCCGTGGTGGTCGTGACTCAAGGGGTGCTCCACTGGAGCTTCTCCCTCGCACAGTCCGCCAGTCAGCCGACGGTGCCCCCGACCGCCGTGGGTGACACGGGTGACACGTCGATGGGATCCATGGGTCACCACATGAATTCCATGGACATGGGCCCCATGCACCCGCATTCCATGGGAATGGATCATTCGGTCCACCTGGGCTCCGGTGCTCCGGTCGGCCTGGAGCACTGGCTGAGCGGCACGTCGATGTCAGGCATGTACTCGGCCCACCTTGTGGCGGCACTGCTGTGCGGTCTGTGGCTGGGTTACGGCGAGCGTGCCGCCTTCCGTCTGCTGCGGGCGGTGGCGGGATGGTTGGCCGCGCCACTGCGGCTGGTGCTCGCCCTGCCCGCGCTGCCACGGCGTCCGCGGGTGCTGCGGCGTAGGCGCCGTTCGCGTCGGGTGCCGCGGCGTCTGCACCTTGTCCACGCGATCACTACTCGGGGACCGCCCGTCGCCCTCGCTGTCGTCTAGAACAGCCGGTTTCCCGGGGTCGTTTCCGGTGTCGTCGACGCCGAGCCTCGGGCAGCGGTCGTGCCCGTATGCGGCCGACCGCAGTTCCCTTGCTGCTGGATGGGCGCGCCAGTGTGCCGCCGCTCCACGCACGATCGCGAAGGACACAAGGTGCCTGCTCCTGCCCTGCCCGCGTTACGCGGGACACGCAAGACACGTAGGAAACACGACAAGACACAAGAGGTCGACGAGTTGATCACCTCCTGGGCGCTGGCCGCCCGAAGCGGTGACGAGGATGCCGTCGAGCAGTTCATCCGGGCACTGCACAGCGATGTGCTGCGTTACGTCGCCCATCTGAGTGCGGATCCGCAGTCGGCGGACGACCTGGCCCAGGAGACCTTCCTCCGGGCGCTGGGCAGCCTGCACCGGTTCGAGGGAAGGTCCTCGGCCCGTGCGTGGCTGCTGTCCATCGCACGCCGGGCGGTGATCGACGACTTCCGCCGTGCCGCCTCCCGTCCTCGTCTGGCGGACCGGCACGACTGGCGCCGCGCGGCTGAAATGGCCCAGCCGGTCGACGTACCAGGATTCGAGGAGGGCATTGCGCTCCTCGAACTGCTGGCAGCGCTGCCGGACGAGCGCCGCGAGGCTTTCATCCTCACTCAGGTGGTCGGTCTGCCGTATGCAGAGGCGGCCGATGTCACCGGCTGTCCTGTCGGGACAGTGCGCTCCCGGGTGTCCCGGGCCCGCACCGCCCTTCTGGACCTGCTCGCCGAGCCGGAAGAGCCGGCCAGGGACGGCGGAATTCCGCCGTCGGCCCTACGGCCGCATGTGACGGCGGGCGTCCCGGTCGCCGCGGTCGCGGCCTGACGTCGTGGGGCTGGCGCCCGCCATGGGCGCGGGCACCGGCCCCACCTCTCCTCAGGGCATTCCGATATCTACCGCTCCATCGTTCAGCGAGTGGACGGAGGCGCATGCATCCCGTGAACGGGGCAGATGACAGCCCACGGCACCACGCCGTGCTGATCTTCCTCTTCGAGGGGGTGCAGAGTCTCAGTTTCTCCGCCGTCGCGGATGTCCTGTCGGCTGCGAACTCCCTGGCCGGGGACCGCTTTCGGTATGACGTACGGACCATTTCGCGCGACGGCGCAGCGGTCCGTACGTCCAGTGGCCTGACGGTGCTGCCGGACTGCGGTCTCGCGGGCAGCAGCGAGGCGGATACGCTGCTCGTACCGGATGCGCACGCGATCCCGGTGTCGGACGCGGAATCGGTCCGTACGCTGGCCGACCGGGCTCGGCGAATCGCGTCTGTGGGTACGGGTGCCTTCCTGCTCGCGGAAGCCGGCTTGCTCAGCGGCCGCCGGGTGACCACGCACTGGGAGTTCTCCGACGAGTTGGGCCGCCGCTTCCCCGATGTCACGGTGGACCCACGGGACACCGTGCTCAAGGACGGCCATGTGACGACCGCTGGAGGAGCCGCTTCCGGACTCGACCTGGCGCTGTCGTTGGTGACAGAGGATCTCGGGCGTGACATCGCCCAGCGTGTCGCCCAGGGACTCGTCACCCATCTCAGGAAACCCGGCGGGCAGACGCAGTTCGCCCAGCTGAGCGTTCCCGAGGCGCGGAGCCCGGCGCTGCGCCAGGCCCAACAGCAGGTCCTCGCCCATCCCTCAGGTGAATGGACCCTCCGCACGCTGGCCCAGCTCGCCGGCCTGTCCGAGCGTCACATCAGCCGCCGGTTTCGCACGGAAATCGGCATGACGGTACGGGAGTTCGTGGAGCAGGTCCGGGTGACCGTTGCCGCCCGCCTCCTGATCGAGGGCCCACAAAGCCCTGAAGTGATAGCGCGCGAGACCGGATTCGGCACCGCGGCCACCATGCACAAGTCCTTCCTTCGGGTTGTTCACGTCCCTCCTCTCGAGTATCGAGCCAGGTTCTCGTGACACGCTCATGCCTGAACTGCACATCAGGCACAGAGCGTTGAGGAGTTCGTGGGTATGGGGTCTTCGCTGACCGTCGGTGTCTTCGTCTTCGAGGACGCCGAGGAGCTCGATGTCGCCGGTCCGTGGGAGGTCCTCGGGTTCTGGGCCGCGCATGTCAGCGCGGATCCGGTCCGGCTTGTGACGGTCGGCCGTGAGGAAGGCTGGGTGCGCTGCGCCAAGGGGTTGCGTCTCGGCGTGGACCACAGCCTGGACACTGCTCCCGCCCTGGATGTGCTGGTCCATCCCGGTGGTGACGGGACACGGGCACTCAAGAACAACAGCGAGCACCTCGACCGGCTGAAGCGCCTCCACGATCAGGGAGTGCTGCTCGCGAGCGTGTGCACCGGGTCGCTGGTGCTGGCCGCGGCCGGGCTCCTGAAGGGCCGTCCGGCCACCACACACCGGGACTTCGCCGAGAAGCTCGCGAAGATCGACGGCACGATCGACTTGCGCGCGGCCGAACGCTTCGTCGACGCCGGGGACATCGTCACCAGCGCAGGCGTGTCCGCCGGCATCGACATGGCCTTCCACCTGGTGGAGCGGTTCGGCGGTGCGGAGGCCGCGGACGAGGTGCGCCGAGGGATGCAGTACGACCGTCCCGTCAGCTGACCTTGGCCTCCCGTACCGGCTCGAGGGCGAGCGGCTGGGCCGCGTACGTGATGCGGACGATGCCGTCGGCGTGACGTTCGGCAGTGGCGGCCACGCCGAAGACCTCGCGCAGCAGGCCGGGGGTGAGCACGTCCAGGACCGGGCCGGCGGCGACCACCTGACCCGCATGGAGGGCGACGAGGTGGTCGCACAGGCGGGCGGCCAGGTCCAGGTCGTGGAGGACCGCGAGGGTCGTGATACGGGTGGTGCGGATCAGGTCGAGCAGTTCGAAGCGGGCGCGGATGTCGAGGTGGTTGGTCAGTTCGTCCAGGACGAGGAGCCGGGGCTGCTGAGCGAGGGCCCGGGCGAGCAGGACGCGCTGGCGTTCTCCGCCGGACAGCGAGGTGACGTCGCGTTCGGCCATGTGCCGGATCGCGCACAGGTCGAGGGCTTCCTCGACGGCCCGGTGGTCGTCTACTGAGTCGCGGCCGAGGAGGCCGTGGTGCGGGGTTCGCCCGAGCGCGATGATCTCGGCGACGCTCATGCCGGTCGGATTGCTGCTCGCGTCCTGGAGGACGGCCGCGGTTCGGCGGGCGGCGCTGCGTGCGGACAGGGCCCATACGTCGTCGCCGTCCACCCGTACCACGCCGCGGTGCGGGCGCAGGGAGCGGTAGACGGTGCGCAGGAGCGTGGACTTGCCGCTGCCGTTGGGGCCGATGAGACCGACGATGTCGCCTGGTTGGGCTTCCAGGTGCACGTCGTGGAGGATCGGCCGGTGGCCGAGTTCGACGTGGATCTTTTCCACGGTGAGCTTCATACGGTGTCCAGGCTCTTGTTGCGGCGCAGCAGCCACAGGAAGAAGGGGGCCCCGAACAAGGCGGTCAGAATGCCGAGGGGCAGTTCGTTGGGGCGGTTGACGGTGCGGGAGAGCAGGTCGACGACGACCAGGTAGATGGCGCCGACCAGGGCCGCCTGGGGCAGCAGCCGGCGGTGGTCGGCGCCGGTGATCAGGCGGACCAGGTGCGGGATCATCAGGCCGACGAAGCCGATGCCGCCGGCGACGGCGATGACCGTGCCGGTCACCAGGGAGGACAGCACCAGCAGCACGGCGCGCAGCCGGTGCACGTCCACACCGAGGGCGGTGGCGGACTCGTCGCCGACCAGCAGGGCGTTGAGTCGTCGGCCGAAGAGGGTCAGGGCCACGGTCGTGGTGAGGACCACGGTCGCGACGATGGGCAGCTGGCCCCATTGGGCACCCGCGACGCTGCCCAGCATCCAGAACATCACCGTACGCAACTCGGTTGGCGTGGCGCGCAGTTGGAGGTAGCTGGTGGCCGCGAGGAACAGGTAGCCGACGGCCACGCCCGACAGGACCAGGCGGGTGGGGGCGAGCCGCCCTCCCTTGCGGCCGAGGAGGAAGACAAGGGCGACCGCCGCGCCGGCGCCGAGAAAGGCCGCCGAGGACACGCCGAACCCGCCGAGGGCACCACCGGCGGCGGTGATGACCACGACAGCACCGAGGGAGGCTCCGGAGGAGACGCCCAGCACGTAGGGATCGGCGAGCGGGTTGGCGACGACCGCCTGCAGCACGACACCGGAGATGGCCAGTCCCGCACCGACCAGGGCGGCCAGCACGACGCGCGGGGTGCGGAAGTTCCAGACGATCTGGTCGGTGGCGGGGTCGGCGGCCGTTCGGCTGCCCGTCAGGTGGTGCCAGACGATCCGCCACACCTCGTCCACCGGGATGGTGACGGCTCCGATGCTGATCGCCACGATCATGACGGCGACGAGCACGGCCAGCAGCAGCACAAGGACCAGCTCCGCGTTCAGCCGCTTCCTCGGTCCTTGTCGGCCCGGCTGCGTCAGGACGCGTCGGGGTGCAGCATCTTGGCGATCTTCTGGACGGCCAGGTCGTTGCTGGGCCCGAGGTAGATCGAGTCGGACAGCACGAGGGAGCGCTTGTTCTTCGCGGCCGGCCACTGGGGGAACTCCTTGAGCAGTTTGCTGGCGTATACCTCGGGGTTCGGGTCGTTGTAACTGATGACCACGAGGGCATCGACCGGCTCGGCGGCAACCTTCTCCTTGCTCAGATCGGCGAAGGCGGTCTTGGAGGCGGAGGAGAAGGCGTTGCGGCCGCCCGCCTCGGCGAGGATGTCGTTCCAGATGCCGTTGGCCGCGATGGAGCTGAAGTCATTGCCGCCCATGCTCATGTTGGCGAACACGACCATCACATTGGGGGCGTTCCCGCCCTTCACCTTGGTCGAGACGGCGCCGATGGTCTTGCGGGAGGCGGCGATGAGCTTCTCGGCGCGGTCGCTGACATGGAAGACCTTCCCCAGATCGCGCAGCAGCTGGTAGCTGTCGTCGATCGTCATGTGGGAGGTGTCCTGGTCGCATCCCTGCGGGGAGATGTAGGTGTTGGCGCCGACCGACTTGAGGTCGTCGCGGGTGGCGAAGCCGTTCTTCGCGTCGAAGCCGTACGACGTGGTGGACAGCACCAGGTCCGGGCGCAGGCCCAGCATCGCCTCGCGCGGGATGTCGTAGGCGTCGTTGAGCTTGATGTCGCCGGTGGGCAGCTTCTTGATGGCTGCCGCCCGGCCCGGGACCTCGGAGCGGCCGTACGACTGCTCGTTGGCCACGATGCGGTCGCCGAGCCCCAGTGCCAGTAAGGCGGACACCTCGGCGACCGAGGCGCCGTTCATGACCACCACCCGCTTGGGTGCCTTGGTGTAGGTGGTGGTCTGTCCGCAGTTCTTGAGGGTGACCGGGTAACCGGGGGCGCTCGCGCCCGCCGCGGCGTTCGCCGTGGGGGACGTCGAGGCGCCGCATGCCGTGGCGGCCAGGCACAGCGCCCCGGCCAGGGCCACGGCAACGGGCCGTTTCGTCTGCACACTTGCTCCTCGGGGTGGGATGGACTCCGATCAA
Source organism: Streptomyces sp. TLI_185 (assembly GCF_003814765.1). Classification (NCBI taxonomy): domain Bacteria; kingdom Bacillati; phylum Actinomycetota; class Actinomycetes; order Kitasatosporales; family Streptomycetaceae; genus Streptomyces; species Streptomyces sp. TLI_185. Next base: position 7,575,139 of record NZ_RKRB01000001.1, on the reverse strand, counting down.
GTAGTCGGAGCGGAGTCCGCCCAAGTTCCCGAAGCGTCAGACATCCCCTCCTGTGGGTGGCGGGAGTATTCCGTTTTCTACGCAGTGGTCCAGGTATCGGAAGACCAGAGCGCGGTCGGCCTGCGGGCAGGAGATGCCGGTGTTCTCCAGCCCCCGCAGCACGTTGTCCGCCCGGACGTACCCCAGTCCGAGTTCCAGCTCCTCCTCACCTTCGTCCGTGAAGGAGTCGAAGAACGCACCGGTCGTCGCGGCCACATCGGCGGACCGGGGCAGCTCCTGGCGCCACTGCGCCAACGGGATGCGCTTGACGGGGTATCCGTACTCCTGCACCCAGTCGTACACGTCGGCCAGCCGCACCGGCGCGACGGGGGCATGGTTGAAGACGGTGCCGGGGTCAGCGGTCAACGACAGCCGTACGACGGCCCGGGCGACGTAGTCCGCCGGCGTCCACACCTCCGCCTCGAACAACTCCGGCACGATCCCGGCCGGGATGCCGGAGGCAAGCACGCTCCACAGGAAGTCCCGCCGGTTCACCAGACCGGTGTCCGGCGCTCCCGTCACCCTGCCCAGGCGGTGCACGGTGACGGGGAACCCGCGCTCGGCAGCCTGCTCCAGCAGCCGCTCGGACGCCCACTTGGACTGCTGATAGCCACTGACCAGCCCGGGATGCGGTGGAAGGAATGCCTCCGGTACCTCCGCAGCCTCACTGCGCGACGGAGCGACGGACAGGGTCGACACCAGATGGAGCGGAATGGAGTGTGCCGAGGCCATCTTCAGCAACTGGCGGGTGGATTCGGTATTGGCGGCGCGCAAGCTGCCGTACTCGCGCATGATGCTGACCGTCGCCGCGTTGTGGACGATGGCGTCGCAGGTCTCGGCCAGTTCGGCGAAGCGGTCGGCACCGAGCCCGAGATGCGGGTGGGCAAGGTCAGCCGGCACTGCAGTGATCCGCTCGGCGCCTGACGGCAAGGGAATCTGCTGGACGGCGAGGGCCTGACGGATGCGGTCGTGTGCCTCGGCCGGAGTCGCGGCCCGGACCGTGCAGACGATCTCGGCGTCGGTGGCCCGGAGCAGCCCCGCGAGGAGATGGGGGCCGACGAAGCCGGTGGCGCCGGTCAGCAGGACGGTACGCAGAGCACCAGCCACACGGCGCGGGCCGACGGGCCGGATGTCGTCCTCCAGGACAGCGTCGGCCGCCACCGTCTCGGGCAGTGCAGCGGCAACAGCCGTAGGAGCATCCGTACGGTGCTCCAGGCGGCGCGCCAGTTCGGCGGCCGTCGGGTGCTCGAACAGCCAGGCCACGCGGACGTCCCGGCCGAGCTCGACGCCGAGCCGGTTGGCGACCTGGATCGCCTGGAGCGACTGGGCACCGTGGTCGAAGAAGTCGTCCTCGGGTGCCAAGCGCCCAACACCCAGGATCTGAGCCCATGTTCGGGTGATGGTCTCTGCCAGGGAGCTGTCTGCCGTGTCTGCTGCCGGAAGCTGTTCTTGTACGACGGCACTGAGCGCGTTCCGGTCGATCTTCCCCGTGTTGGTGCGGGCCAGCCGATCGGTGAACTCCACGGCCGAGGGAACCATGGCCGGTGGAAGGGCCGCCCGTAGCCGCTCCCGTACGTCACCTGCGGTGGGGCGCGGTTCGTCGGCGACCACGTGGGCGGCCAGCCGCCGGGTCCCGTCCGGCAGCACCTGCCCGACCACGGCGGCCTCACGGATGCCGGGCTGAGCGAGGAGGGCAGCTTCAACCTCGGAGGGATGGACGCGATGTCCGCTGATCTTGAACTCGTCGTCCGCCCGGCCGAGGAAGCGCAGTTGCCCGTCGTCTCCGAGGCGGACCAGGTCGCCGGTGCGGAAGGCTCGTGGGGCGTCGGAGAGTTGTGTCAGCGGGGCGAAGCGGGCGTCGTCCGGGGCGTCCGCACCGCGGTAGCCGCGGGCCAGGGCCCCGCCGAGGAGGTGCAGTTCCCCGCCGACGACTGCCGCGCGGGTGCCAGGAAGGGGGACGCCGATCGGTACGTCGCCTGGCTCGCACGGGGCTTCGTGGAGGGCGGCGACCGTGGCCACCACGGTCGCCTCGGTCGGGCCGTAGGTGTTGAACAGCCGTACAGACGAACCGACCGCGCCCCGCCAGCGCTCCACGCGTTCCGGCAGGGCGGCCTCTCCCCCGATGACGACCGTGCCCACCGAGGCGGGAAGGTTGGCGGCGCCTGTGGAGACGGTGTAGGCGAGTTCGTGCCAGTAGGCCGTGGGGAGATCCAGGACGCTGATCCGCTGCCGATCGACCGCGTGCAGGAATCGGGGCACCGACTCGGTCATCTCGTCGGTGCGTACGACGAGCGTGGACCCGGTGCACAGAGTCAGGAAGATCTCTTCGACGCTGGCGTCGAAGTGCAGGGGCGCGAACTGCAGGACGCGGTCCTCGCGGCGCAGGCCGTAGCGATGTGCGGCACCGGCGACGAACGTGGCGAGCGCGCCGTGCTCGATCTCCACGCCCTTGGGTCGGCCGGTGGAACCCGAGGTGTGGATGACGTAGGCCAGATCGTCCGCGGTAGGAGGGAGCGGCGCCTGTTCCTCCTCGCCCTGAGCGTCGAGCAGGAGGACGGGCTGTCCTGCGAAGCGACCGGCGTACTGCTCGCTGGTGAGGAGGAGGGCGGGTTGCGCACTGTCCAGGAGGGTCCGGGTCCTGGATTCCGGAGCGGCCGGGTCGAGGGGGCAGTACGCGGAGCCCGAGAGCAGGACGCCGAGGATGGCCGTGACGGCATCGATGCCCCGCGGCAGGGCCAGGGCCACCACGGTGCCGGGGCCGACATTCCGGGCGGCGAGTCGTCGGGCCAACTTCCGTGCGGAGCCGAATAGTTCGGCGTAGGTGATGGTGCGTCCGTCGTGTTCGACGGCGATGGCGCCGCCGCGCCGGGCGGCGTGGTCTGCGATGAGACTCAACACTGGGCGGGCCGGACGGGGCAGCGGCCCGCCGTCGAGGACGGTGACCGGCTGACGGCCGATCGGCCGGTCCGGCTCGCCGACGGCCTCACGGAGCAGTTCCAGCAGCCCCTGCTGGTGTGCTGCCAGTTCGGCCTCGTCGTAGAGGTGGGGGTTGGCATCGACGGCGATCCGCAGGCCCGCGCCCTCGGCGCGGTCGTACACGTTCACAGCGAGGTCGTCGACGGGACCGGCGGAGACGTTGTGGACGGTGCTGCGATGCCCGGCGAAGCGCAGGTCGTACTCGAACGGCATGATGTTGACGCCCGGTCCCGACAGCCGTCGCTTGCCGCCGACCAGCTTCAGGTCGCGCCGCAAGTGCTCGTAGCGGTAGCGCTGGTGCGGGCGGCCGGCGCGGAGTTCCGCGGCCACCTTGGTGGCCAGGTCGCGCAGGCTGTCCTCCTCCCCCACGGCTACACGCAGCGGGAGGATGTTGCGCACCATGCAGGGCACGCGCAGGGACACCGAGCCCAGGCGCCCCATGGCGGGCAGGCTGAGGACGACCTCCGGGGCACCGCTGACCCGGTGTATGTACGCAGCGGTGACGGCCAGCACGGCGTCGGACCAGGTCACGGACATTTCACGGGCAAGGGCGCGCAGCCGGTCCGTCTCGTCGGTGTCCAGGTCGACGACACGGCGCAGGAAGGTGCGGGCCGGCAGGGCCTGTTCGGTGGTGAGACTGGCCACGTGCGGGCGGTCGGCGAAGCGCTCGGCCCAGTATGTTCGGTTCTTGGTGAAGCGATCCGACGTGCGGTGGTCGTCCTCTTCCTGCCGGACGGACTCCAGGGTGCCGAAGCCGCTCTCGCCGAGGGGGGCGTCCTCCACCAGGGCCGTGTAGACCTGCGCGACGCGCCGGGCGACCAGGGACAGGCCGAAGCCGTCGAGGGCGATGTGGTGGACGCGGTGGTACCAGAGGAATTCGTCGGGCGCGATGCGCAGGAGGGCGTGGCCGAAGACCGGGTCGCGCTCAAGGTCGACGGGGCGGTTCAGGTCCTGCGCCATCCGGTCCAGGGCGGCGCCGTGCGGGTCCGCCGCGGTGGTGAGGTCGGCGATGTGCGGGGCCCACTCGATGCCGGGGGTGCTCACCTCCCAGGGTCGGCCGGTCTCGTCGGTGACGAAACGGACGTTGAGAGCCTCCACTTCGGAGACGGTGTGACGCAGGGCCTTCTCGAAGACCGTCGCGTCCACCGCGCCATGGATGTGTACGTACTCGGCCGTGTTGTAGGCGGGGCTGTCCGGATCGAGTGCATGGCCGGTCCAGATGCCCTCCTGTGCGGCCAGAAGGGCATGGCGCTCAGGCGTCGGCATGGGGCACTCCCGCCTGGCGTTCGGACAGCAGCTGCCACCACTGGGCGAAGGAGGTGCGCTCGGCGAGGTCCACGAAACTCACGTCCACGCCGGCACTCCGCCACTGTTCGGCGAGGGTGGTGATGCGCAACGAGTCCAGTCCCGCGTCCAGGGGGTTCTCGTCCAGGTCGACGTCGTCCGGGTCCTGGTGCAGGTACTCCGCCAGGTCCGTGCGGAAGGTGTCCAGCGTCAGGGGCTCAGGCATGGTGTTCTCTCTTGGTAGCTGCACGGGTGGCCATACGCAGGTAAGGAAGTACCGGTCAGTTGACCTTGCGGTCGGAGTCGGTCCAGAAACGTTCGCGCAGCTCGCGGCGGAGGATCTTCCCGCTGGGGTTGCGCGGCACGTGGTCGATGAACTCGTAGCGGGCGGGCAGCTTGAAGGCGGCCAGCCGGTCGACGAGGAAGCGGTGCAGTTCCCGCGGTGTGGGTTCCTGGCCGGCGACAGGCACGACGAAGGCGTGGACGCTCTCACCCCAGCGCTCATCGGGGGCACCCACGATGACCGCCTCGGCCACGCCGGGATGGCGTTCCAGGACGTTCTCGATCTCGGCGGGGTAGACGTTCTCGCCTGCGACGAGGATGGCGTCCTTGATGCGGTCCTGGATGAAGATGTAGCCGTCGTCGTCGACGTATCCGGCGTCGCCGGTGTGGATCCAGCCGTCGACGAGGGTCTCGGCCGTCTTGTCGGGCAGCCCCCAGTACTCGACCATGCGGGCCGGGGTGGCCAGGCAGATCTCGCCCACGGTGCCCGGCGGCAGTTCCTTGCCGTCGCCGTCGATGACCTTGCAGCCCACGCCCGGGTAGGGGTGACCGGCGGCCTTCATCCTGGGGTGGCCGGGGATGTGGTCGGCGGGCGGCAGGCACACGGCGGTGTTGCCGGTCTCGGTCAGGCCGTAGATCTGGGCGAACTCGCTGCCGAACATGGCGAGGCTGTCTTCGAGGAGGGTCTCGGAGATGGGGGATCCGCCGTAGACGATCTTGCGGAGCGTGGTGAAGTCGTCCGGGGTGACGCCGGGTTCGGCGAGCATCATGCGCAGCATCGCCGGGACCACGCAGGCGGTGGTGATGCCCTTGTCGCGAATGAGGTCGATCGCGTCCCGCGGGGCGAAGGCACGCATGGCGGCCACGGTCGCGCCGGCGTTGAAGTTCTGGGTGGCCCACCACAGGCCGCCGACGTGGAAGCCGGGGATGCCGACGAGGGCGATGTCACCGGTGCGCCAGTCGATCCAGTCCAGGTTCTCGCCGGCCAGGGCATCGCGGATGGCGAAGAAGCTCCGGTGGGCGAGGACGACGCCCTTGGGCAGGCCGGTGGTACCGCTGGTGTAGAGCTGGGCGACCGGTGTGTCGGGCGTGGCCGAGGACGGCAGGTCGGTGTCGGGGTGCTCCGCCTTCCAGTCGGTGAAGCCGTCGGCGGTGCCGAGCCGGACCACCGTCTTGGGCGGCTCGGTCGGCAGCCGGTCGAGGACGGGGGCGAACTCCTCCTCCAGGAAGAGCACTTCACTGCCGGAGTCCTTCAGGATGTGGCTGACCTCGGGTGCGGTGAGCCGCCAGTTGACGGGCACCAGGACGGTCTCGCTCTTGGCGCAGGCGAAGAGGATCGCGTAGTAGTGCTCGGACTCCTTGCCCAGGTAGGCGACGCGCGCGCCGGATGCCGTCCCGGCGGCACGGAGCGCGTGGGCGATGCGGTTGCTCTCGCGGTGCAGCTCGGCGTAGGTGAGGCTGCGGCTCTCGCAGACGACGGCGGTGGTGTCGGGCTGGTGGGCGGCGTGGAAGTACGCCGTCTCGACGAGGGTGGTCAGCTGGGGGTGGTGGAGCTTCTCGCCGGGTGTTCCGTGCGCGGATGGTTCGGCCATGTGCGGGGCCTGCCTCTCGGACTGCTCTCGGGCTGCCGGTGGGCGTGCCGCCGCAGGGTGCGATGTGGCGGCACGCCGTGAATCGGTCGCTGCTCAGGGGGTGTTGACGAACGCGAGCTTCACAGTGCCGTCGCACCGGCCGCCCGCGTCGTCCCAGTACCGGTAGGCGGTGTCGGCAACGAGCAGCGGCTCCCCGCCCGGCAATCGCCGCTCCACGGAGAGGAACTCGATCTCCCCCGAGAAGGAACGGGCGTTGATCGGACGCCGGAAGTTGCCGCTGAACCGGGCGATGAGGATGTCGGGCAGCTGGTGTCGCCAGTAGTCGTCCAGAGTCCAGCCGGCGAACTCGTCCAGCAGCCCTTCCTTCACCGTCTTGGCGACGGCGTAATACATCATCTGGTTGTAGCTGATGTTGACTTCGACGGCGTTGAGATGGCCGGTGTCGTCGATGTAGCAGGACTCCGGGATCGCCAGTTCGCAGCGGGCGGAGACCAGGCCCGTCCTGGTGCTCACCGTCGCGGACTGCAGGTACTTGCAGTGCGCCTTGTACGGCCGCAGCACCTGGGGCAGGAGTTCCTCGTCGGTCTCGTAGTCCCGCAGCGGACGCTGCTGCAGAGGTGTTCGTACGGCCATCACGGGGCCTCGTCGTAGAGCTTGCGCTCGTCGTGCACGGTCACCCGGAAGGAGACGGTGGGCTCCGGGGTGGTGGTGTGTCGGGCGCGGTGGATGAGGCTGCGGTTGTCCCAGACCAGCAGGTCGCCCTTCTCGAAGGTCTGGAGGTGGATGTTGGTGTGGGTGAAGTCGTCGTCGAGTTGTCCGGTGGCTTCGAAGAGCCGGTGGAGCAGGTCGGTCTCCAGCGGCTTGCCCTCCTCGTCCTGCAGGCCGAGGGTGAAGCCCTCGCTGATGTACAGGACGGTCTCGCCGGTCATCGGGTGCGTGAAAGTGGTGGGTTTGACCACCGGCGGGGTCTTCGTGTCGACCTCATCGATGATCTCGGAGATCGGCCGGTAGACGTCCGTGGGGCGGATCTTGAAGTACTTGCGCACCGAGTGCTCGGCGAAGGTCCCCGCCGCTTCCTTCTTCAGGTCCTCGGGGAGCGCCTCGTACGCCTTGCCCATGTCGATGAAGTAGGTGCCCCGGTTCTTCTCGGGGACGACCTGCGGGTGGATGAAGGTGAGGCCGAACGGGTCGGGCATGAACTGGTAGTCGGCATGCCAGAACTTCCCGGTCTTCGGGACGCCGATCTGCTTGCCGTCCTCGGGCACGTTGGAGGAGACGAATATCTCCTCGACCTCGGGGTGCTTGTACATCGGCTCGTAGTACGTCTCCGGCCGGCCGAACAGCTTGCCGAGTTCAAGGAACTGCTGGGGTGACAGGTCCTGGTTCTTCAGGACGACGATCTTCTTGGTGTAGACCGCCGCCTTGATGGCTGCGACGTCGTCCTGCGAGGCGACCGCGTGGTCGAACCCTGCGACGGTCGCGCCGATGTCCTGCCCGAGGCGTTCCGTGATCTCCATGGTCCCTGCTCTCTGTGGGGTGATAAGGGCTGGGGGTGGTAATGGCTGGAGTGGTGATGGCTGGGGCTACTGGGCGAGCCTCGAATCGATGAGCTTCGTGGTCGCGCCGAGGGTGAGGTCTTCCTGGAGCTCGTTGTCGTCGATGTGGACGCCGAGATCGCGCTCGATGCGGATGCTGATCTCGACGAGGGTCAGCGAGTCGACGTCGAGCTGGGCGAAGGTGATGTCCGGGCTGATCCGGTCCGTGGGTGCGTCGTGGAGTTTCGTGACGATCTCGACCAGCTGGTCGTAGGTGGTGCTCATGGCTCCTTCGTTCCTCCTGAGTCGTGCGGGTGGGCGGTACGGGGCAGGACGGGCCAGGTCAGGAGGCAGGACCCCCAGGTGAGGCCACCGCCGAACGCGGTGAGCAGCACCCGTTCGCCCGGCTGGATGGTGTGCTCGGCGGCCGCATCCGCCAGGGCGAGAGGGATGGATGCGGCACCGGTGTTGCCCACGGACTCGACGTTGGTGACCAGTCGTTCCGCGGGCAGTCCGAGGTCGTCCGCCACTGTGCGCAGGATGCGCAGGTTGGCCTGGTGGGGGACGAGGTGATCGACGTCGTCGACCTTGCGGTCGGCCATCGTGAGGGTGGCGCGGGCGGAGGCTGCCATACGCGTGACGGCATGGCGGTAGACCTCCTTGCCGCGCATGGCGAAGTGACGATCCTGCGGGTCGACCGGCCCGGGGGTCGAGCGCTGGCGGGAGCCGCCGGCGGCCACCATGATCAGCTCTTCGCCGGTGCCGTCACTGCCGAGGTCGAAGTGGCCGACGGCACCGGGCTCCTCGGCATGTCCGGCGCGCAGGACCACCGCTCCGGCTCCGTCCCCGAAGATGATCGCGTTGCTGCGGTCGTGCGGGTCGACGATGGTGGAGTAGGTGTCCGCGCCGATCAGCAGGACGCTGTCGGCCAGCCGGGCCGTGATCAGGCTCGCCGCCGTGGCCAGGCCGTAGACGAATCCGGTGCATACGGCGCCGACGTCGAAGGCTGCCGCTCCCGTCAGGCCGAGCCGGCTGGCCACGAGCGGAGCGGTGGCCGGGCAGGAGCGGTCCGGGGTCGTCGTGGTGACGATCACGGCGTCCACGTGTTCCCTGCCCGCGGATGCGAGCGCTCGGCGGCCCGCCTCCACCGCGAGGTCGGAGGTGGCCTGTCCGGGGTCGGCGAAGTGGCGTCGGCCGATTCCGGTACGGGTTCGGATCCAGGCGTCGGTGGTGTCGAGCCGCTGGGAGAGTTCCTCGTTGGTGACGACTCGTTGAGGCAGCCAGCCGGCCAGTCCGCAGAGGATGGCGGCCCGTTCAGTCGGTGGCGGCATCGGGATACCGAGTGGTTGGTCAAAGGTGATGGACACAGAGGCTCCTAGGTGGGGGTGGCCAGGTGTGTGGGCGAGAAGGGCCCGACCGGTTGTACGACGGCTGCGGTGACCGGCCGTCAGCGAGCCGCGCGCCTCCGAAAGGACAGCAGGGCGAGGGCGCCGAGGCAGATTCCGGCCGTGATGACGTACACGGCCGCACGGACCCCGTCGAGCAGACCGGTCGTGGTCAGGCCGTGGCTTCCCGTGCCGGCGACGGCGACGAGAACGGCCAGTCCTACGGCACTGCCCACCTGCAGCGTGGTCGAGGCGAGCCCGGACGCGACACCCTGGTCCGCGGCGGGAATGCCGGTGGCTGCCGCGATCCACATGCCGGTCCAGGTCGCACCCTGGCCCAGGCTCAGCAGCACGATGCCGGGCAGCAGACGCACGTAGGAGCCGTGGTCGCTGAGCGCCAGTGCCAGCAGCAGCGCGCCGACGGCCCCCACTGCCATGCCGCCGAGCAGCGTGGTGCGCAGCCCCAGCGCGGACACGGCCCGCTCGCCTGTCTTCGTCCCGGCGGCCACGACAAGGGCCGGCACGAGGAAGGCGGCTCCGGTGGCCATCGCGCTGTAGCCGTGCACCGTCTGGAAGTAGAGGGTCAGGAAGTACGGCATCGAGCTGAAGGTGGCGCTGAACAGCGCGGTCAACGCCATGGCGCCGAGCAGGCTGCGGTGGCCGAACAAGTGCCCGGGGGTCAGCGGGGCGCCGACTCGCCTCTCCACTACGGCGAAGAGGGCCAGCGAGACCACCGACAGGGCCGCACAGATCAGGACGGTACGGCTGCCCCAGCCGGCCTCCGGCGCGTGGATGAGGACGAAGACGAGCAGGGTGATGCCCACGGTGGCGGTCAGAGCACCCGGGAGGTCGAAGTCCCGCTGCCGGGGCAGCGGTCCGTCCGCGGGGAAGAGGATCGCCCCGGCCAGGGAGATCGCACCGGCGATCGGGACATTGACCAGGAACACCGCCGGCCAGCCGAAGGCATCCACGAGCACTCCGCCCAGCAGCGAACCGAAGCACAGCCCTCCGGCCCCGGCAGCCCCCCAGGCGGCCAGCGCCCGGTTACGGCTGGGGCCCTCGTCGTAGAGCGTGTTGATCAGTGACAGGGCGGCGGGGAACAGCAGGGAACCACCGATTCCCTGCACGGCGCGCACCGCGACCAGAACTCCCGCCGACTCCGACAGACCGCCGATCAGCGAGGAGACCGCGTACAGCAGGGCGGCGACGACGAAGATCCGGCGCCGGCCCAGCAGGTCGGTCGCCCGCCCGCCGAGCAGCAGGAACCCGCCCGTGGTCACGACATACGCGCTGACCACCCACTGCAGGTCCTGTCCGGAGAACCCGAGGCCACGGCCGATGCTGGGGAGGGCGACATAGACGATGTTGTAGTCGAGCGAGATGACCAGTTGCGCGGCGGCCAGGATCAGTAGCGGCAGTCCGAGGCGCTGTCGTGACGGTATGCACGGTGATTCCACTGCAGGCATTGCGTAACCGTTCCCCCTAAGAATCCGCCCTCATGAATCAGGACGGCGGCTCACCACGGGATCGTGGCTCACTTCCGTGCGCCGCCACAAGCACCCTAACCGCAATTTCGGACTGGCTTGCGATCCGGTTGCCGGAATCGCTCACCTATTTCTTGAAAACCGAACTACGGGCCGTGCGCCCATTCGCCGATGAGCAAGAAAGCACTGGTGACCGCCTACTTTTGCCACTCAGGAGCGATGACAGGGTCACGACCGGACAGCGGAGGATGAGGTTCCCTATTCGACAAGTCGCCCGAGCGCGTCCTCCAGTTCCAGCCTTTCAAGCCGATCCCGGCGGCGTCATGGATGGCCGATTCCAGCACCTTAATAATCCAGTTGACGTCGCCTTCGATATCGTTCCGACCGATGCGGAGTGCGACATTTCGAAAACCCAGAGAAATCCCTATCAATAGGGAGTCGGATGGCGGTCGCTTTCAGTTCCCGGCGACGGCGAGGTTTTTTATCACACGCCCGAAGCCGGTCATCCGACCGATACCCCCCTACCGTATGGAGCCATGGAAAGTTCCAAGCGTCGTCTTCCCGTACCCCCGGCACTGATCGGGTTCGTCGTCCTCCTCGTCGCCCTGACCGGACTGTCGTACGGCGCCGGACGCATGGCCGGGCCAGTGGCTCCGGGGATGCACAGAACGGTGCCGGCTGAACAGAACCAGGAGCCGGGGATGGACATGCATGGCCTGAGCACTGTCGGTGACGGGGCGGTGGTGGGCCGATGACGGACACCGATCGCCGGGCGACGGCAGGCGGGACGGCGGCGACCACCGACCTGCTGGTGGGCGGGATGACCTGCGCCGCCTGCGTGGGACGGGTGGAGAAGAAGCTGGGCCGGGTGGAAGGGGTGACGGCATCGGTCAACCTGGCCACGGGCCGAGCCCGGGTCTCCCACCCCGGGTCGGTGTCCCCGGAGCAGCTGATCTCCGTGGTGGAGAGCGCCGGCTACACCGCCGAACTACCGCCGACCGAACCGGAGAACGAGGAAGCACCGGACGCCGGCTCAAAGGGCACCACGCCTCTCGGTGAACGCGACCGGCTGCTGATCACCGCGGCGCTCTCGCTACCCGTCCTGGTGCTGTCCATGGTCCCGGCCCTGCAGTTCACGCACTGGCAATGGCTGTGCTTCAACCTCGCCGCGCCGGTGGTGGGGTGGAGCGCCTGGCCCTTCCATCAGCGTGCGTTGAAGGGACTGCGGCACGCCACGGCGACCATGGACACCCTGGTCTCGCTCGGCGTGCTGGCCTCCTTCGCCTGGTCCACGTACGCCCTCTACTTCGGTGGCGCGGGCCGGCCCGGGATGCGCATGCCGTTCAGCCTCCTGCCCGGCGCCGACGACGGAAGTGCGCACCTGTACCTGGAAGCCGCGGTGAGCGTGCCGCTCTTCGTGCTGGCGGGCCGTTATCTGGAGGACCGCGCCAAGCGGGGGACCGGATCGGCACTGCGCGCCCTGGCTGAACTCGGCGTGAAAAACGTCGAGTTGAAGGACAGCGACCACGGGCGCCGAATCCCCGTCTCCGAGCTGCGGGTCGGCGACGAGTTCGTGGTGCGGCCGGGTGAGAAGGTCGCCACGGACGGGGTCGTGACCGAGGGCAACTCCGCACTGGACCTTTCGCTGGTAACCGGCGAGAGCGCACCGGTCGAGGTCGGTCCCCGCTCGGCGGTGGTGGGCGCCGCCGTCAACGTCGGAGGGCTGCTCGTCGTGCGCGCCACGGCGGTCGGTGCGGACACCCAACTCGCCCGCATCACCCAGCTGGTGACCGACGCGCAGGCGGGCAAGGCCCGTATGCAGCGGCTCGCCGACACCGTCGCCGGCGTCTTCGTACCGGTCATCGTCACCGTGGCGTGCACCGTCCTCGGCTTCTGGCTCGGCGCCGGCGCGGACGGCGGGGCGGCCGTGACGGCAGCGGTCGCCGTCCTCGTGGTGGCCTGCCCGTGTGCGCTCGGCCTGGCCACGCCTACCGCCTTCATGGCGGCGACCGGACGCGGCGCCCAGCTGGGGGTGCTCATCCGGGGCCCGGAGGCCCTGGAGCGGCTGCAGGACATCGACACGATCGTGTTCGACAAGACGGGCACCCTGACCACGGGACGTATGACGCTGGCCGAGACCACGGTGGCCGAGGGAACCTCGGCCGATGAGGTACTGCGGCTGGCTGGGGCGGTCGAGTACGGCTCGGAGCATCCCATCGGCCGGGCCGTCGTCACCGCCGCACGCCAGGCCGCGCCCGAGGAAAAGCTGCCGCCGGTGACCGCCTTCCGTGCCGTCCCCGGCACGGGCGTGAGCGGCGCCGTCGAGGGCCGCCAGGTCCTCATGGGACGCCTGCGTCCCGGTACGGAGCTGCCGGACACGCTTCAGCAGGCCCTCGACCGGGCCGAGGCCGCAGCGCGCACGGGAGTGGTTGTCGAAATCGACGGCGGACCCGTCGCCGTCCTCGCCGTCGGTGACACCCTGCGGCCCGACGGGTACGCGGCCGTACGGCAGCTGCGCAAGCTGGGCATCGAACCGATCCTCGTCACCGGCGACGGACCCGTAGCCGCGCGGACCGTGGCCGAGCAGGTGGGCATCGAGGAGGTGCACGCAGCCGTCACCCCGGAGGGGAAGGCCGACATCGTGGCCGGACTACGGGCGGACGGGTGCCGCGTGGCCGTCATCGGCGACGGAGTCAACGACGCAGCCGCCCTGGCCTCCGCCGACCTGGGCATCGCCATGGGCGGCGGTACCGACGCGGCGATCGGCGCCGCCGACATCACCCTCGTACGCGAGGACATGCAGGCAGTCGTGGCGGCCGTGCGCCTCACCCGCCGGACACTGACCACCATCCGCGCCAACCTGGCCTGGGCTTTCGGCTACAACGTCGTGACGGTGCCGCTGGCCGCCACCGGCTGGCTCAACCCGATGTTCGCTGCCGTGGCGATGTCCGCCAGCTCCGTCCTCGTGGTAGCCAACAGCCTGCGCCTGCGGGCCTTTTCACCCGCGGGGAGTCGGTCCAGCCGTGCCACGAGGACGAGCACCGCTCCCCTTCTGGAGGCAGTCCGATGAGTACGACGTCCACGACGTCCGGCGCTTCCCCCGAGGGCCCCGCGCCGTCCTGGCGCAGCCGCGCCATCGGCGCCCTGCGCACCGCCCTGGTGCCCGTTCTCGCGTGCACGGCCGCTCTCCTGCTCCTCACCGCCTACACCACGACGGGAGCGGCGGGCGAACCCCCGGCGAGGATCAGTGTCAGCAACGGCCGCATCTTCGTACCGCTCAACAACGCGAGCACCGCGGCCTTCTTCGACATCAAGAACACCGGCGCCGCCGGGGACACGCTGGAATCCGTGTCCTCGCCCTCTCTGCGGATCGCCATGCTCGGCCGGAACGTCTCGAAGAACGGTGTCGGCCGCATGGAGCCGACCGAATCCCTCACCATCCCTGCCCGGAGCGAAGTACGCATGACGCCGTTCACCGTCGACGTGATGGTCCTCGACCCGCCGCAACTGAGCGTGGGCAACAAGATCCGCGTCGACCTGTGGTTCCGAACCTCCGGGCAGATGACGGTCGATGCGGTGGCCGTCCCGGCACAGTCGTAACCGGACGGACGGCGCCGTCGCTCACCCCTCACCCATCAACTTGCGGATCTCGGTGATGAGCACGACGAGTGCCTGCCGCTCCGGGACGGTGGACTCCGGGTGCCACAGGTCGACGAGGAGGCAGGTGCGCGGGCGGGTGCCGTGGTTCCACGCCTCGTGCTCGAAGGAGTAGTCGAACAGCAGGCACTTGCCCTCCTCCCACGAGCGGGTCTCCCCCGCGACCGTGATGCCGCACGCTTCGGGGATGTCGACCGCCAGGTGCAGGTTGATGCTGAAGTTCCACAGGTCGCAGTGGGGGGCGATGGCCGCACCGGGGAGCAGCGTCGAGAAGTGGCACTCCAGCAGAGGGCACAGCTTCCCGGTGTCGACCGCCTCACGCTTCAGCACGTCGAACGCGGTCGGCACCGTGTCGGCCGACTCGCTCACCAGATCGCCGTTGCGGAAGAGATAGAGAGCCTGCCAGTCCGACTGGCGGGTGAGGTAGTGCTCGTAATCGGAGAACGCGGCCCTGCGCTCGGCCCAGGCATCCTCCAACTCCTTCTTGATGGTGGCGTGATTCGCTTCGAAGGCACGCATCACGGGTTCCAACTCCGGGTGCCCGTAGAGGTCGTGCCAGGGCTGCTGCGAAATACCAGACAGGATCCACTTGGCACCCTTCTGTAACGGATGCCGCTGCTGCTTCCCGGATCCCATCATCTCCTCGACCCTGACGATCGAGTCCGAACCGTACTCACTCCTGATCGCCGCGAAGGCGTTCTCTATCTCCGGGGTCATGACGTCTCCAGGTTTTCGAAGTCCACTGTCCCTGCATACCGTACGGAAGGCACACAGGACGTACCCCACTTGTCCGGGCAGAAATCACTTGGCTTGCCGACGCGCGACGCACTTTCCACAGGCGTAGCGCAGCGTGCCCTTTGCGCTTCAAATGCCTCGGAAATTCGGCAAAATGCGGGAACTGGATGACGCGGCAAGCCGACTCAATAAAGGGGCTCGTATGCGGTGGCGCGGGCAACGCGGGAGCGGACCGTGCCGATCGGGCAGCCGCTGACCGCGGCGGCCTCGGCATAGGGCAGGCCGAGCAACTGCGTAAGGACGAACGCCTCTCGGCGGTCTTACGAATCAGATGCAGACACCGCTCAGTTTCCGGCCACGCTGACCAAATCGAGGTCGGCAGAAGCACCGACGGGCGCCGGTGCGCACCGTCCACCCACCACTCGTCGGCACGCAGTGCGAACTCGCATCCACCGACGACACGCCGGGTATCCCTCGTGCAGTCCCCGCGGCCACCGCCCAGGAATCAGCGCGCCGCGCCCATGGCCCACGAAGGCGGAGACCCATGACCGACATCAGCGGACTCGAACCCGTGGCGACGTTCTGCGGCAACTGCGAAGGCGGCTGCCCCCAGGGCACACCCGGGAGCTGCGAGCTCTGACAGAAGGAGCCCTCCGCCCTTCGGCATCCTGATGGACCGAGGCACTACCCATCACCTGACACCCCATCAGAACGAGCGTCAAGTGAGCGTCACGAGCGTCATTTCAAGCGTCAAGACATCACCCGTAACGCCCACACCGCACATCATGCGCACGCGCAAAGCTGCAGGTCAGGAGCCCTTCGCGGCCGGTTCAAGGATCGCCACGCACTCCACATGATGCGTCATCGGAAACAGATCGAACGCCCGCAGCATCCGCACCCGGTACCCCCCGTCCCGGAAGTACCCCAGGTCCCGCGCCAGTGCCGCCGGGTCGCAAGCCACGTAGGCGATCCGGCGGGCGCCCAGTGACGACAGGTGGGCGACCGTCTGGCGGCCGGCGCCCGCTCGCGGGGGGTCCAGGACGATGAGGTCGACCTCGGTGATCCCGGTGCGCGGCAGTACGGCTTCGACCTTGCCCTGCTCGATCCGCACCCGCTCGAAGTCGGCGAGGTTGTGCCGGGCGTCCTCGACGGCCCGCTTGCCGGACTCGATGCCGAGCACCGCGCCCTTGTCGCCGAGCCGGTCGGCCAGGGCGCCCGCGAACAGGCCCACACCGCAGTACAGGTCGAGCGCCATCTCGCCCTTGCGCGGCAGCAGTCCCTGCATGACCGCGGTCACCAGGGTGTCGGCGGCCTTCGGGTGGACCTGCCAGAAGCCCCCGCTGCCGACCCGGTACGTCCGCCCGTCGGCGCGTTCACGCACGAAGGGGCGGCCGTGGACGCGGTGCACCCCGCCGTCCTTCTCTTCGACCCGCATCACGGAGACCGGCTTGTCCAGCTCGACGATCGGCAGGCGGGCGCCCGGCTGCGGCGTCAAGATCACCTGGCGGTCCTGCGAACCCGTCGCCGCGATCGCGTCGATCGACGCCATCCCGCTCCAGTCGCGCTTCTCGATGCCCAACTCGCTGACGCCCTCGGCGGCGATCATGCAGT
This sequence comes from Streptomyces sp. TLI_185, assembly GCF_003814765.1. Classification (NCBI taxonomy): domain Bacteria; kingdom Bacillati; phylum Actinomycetota; class Actinomycetes; order Kitasatosporales; family Streptomycetaceae; genus Streptomyces; species Streptomyces sp. TLI_185. The sequence continues at coordinate 7,558,559 of NZ_RKRB01000001.1, read as the reverse complement.
GGTCGATCGCCTCGACCTTGTGCGAGCGGTGGCGGCGCAGACCGGCACGGCCGTCGGCGTCCACCGCGTACTGCACACGCGTCCGCCAGGCAGGCACCTCACCCGCGGGCAGCTTGTCGCCCTCGGCCGGCATCACCGTGCCGTCCCAGCCGGCCTCCTCGGGCGTGAGGCCCGCGAGCCGCTGCAGCTGCTCGGCGAGCACCTCGCCCTTCAGCCGCCGCTGCGCCCCCGGCTTGGCGTGCTGCCAGTCGCAGCCGCCGCAGCGGCCGGGGCCGGCGTAGGGGCAGGGCGCCTCGATGCGGTCCTTGGAGGCCGAGAGGACCTGGACCGCGTCCGCGCGCAGGAACCGGGCCCCCTCCTCGCCCTCGGTGACGCGCGCCACGACCCGCTCACCGGGCAGCGTGTGCCGGACGAACAGCACCTGGCCCTCAGCGGTACGGGCGATGCAGTGCCCGCCGTGGGCGACGGGGCCGATCTCGACCTCGTACTCCTCCCCGACCAGCGACTTCTTCGGTTCTGCCTGCATGGCGGGGTGACTCCACAACATCGAAAGGGAAACGGCCGGACAACAGCCCACCAGTCTACGTGGGTGTCGTCCGGCCGTTGACCGGTGTGTCTCAGCCCTTGGAGCCCGAGGGCTGCTTCGGCCGGCCCTGCTCGGCCGGACCGCGCCGCACCGAACCCGGCGCGTTCCACTCCTGCCGCTTGCGGGCCCTGCTCTTCGCCGCCTCCGAGGACTGCAGCTGATAGGGCACGGACGTCACCATGATGCCCGGTGTGAACAGCAGCCGGCCCTTGAGCCTGAGCGCGCTCTGGTTGTGCAGCAGATGCTCGTACCAGTGGCCGACCACGTACTCGGGGATGATCACGGACACCGCGTCGCGCGGCGACTCCTTGCGCAGGCCCCTGACGTACTCGATGATCGGCCGCGTGATCTCGCGGTACGGCGAGTCGAGCACCTTCAGCGGTACGTCGATGCCGCGCCGCTCCCACTCCTCCTTCAGCGCCTTCGTCTCCGCCGCGTCGACGTTGACGGTGAGCGCCTCCAGGCTGTCCGAACGCATCAGCTTGGCGTAGGCGAGGGCACGCAGCGTGGGACGGTGGATCTTCGAGATCAGGACGACCGAGTGGACGCGGGACGGCCGTACGCTGTCGTCGCTCGGGCCCTCGGGCGCCGCGATCTCCGCGGCCACGCCGTCGTAGTGCTTACGGATCGCGGTCATCGTCGCGTAGAAGATCACCATGCCGAGCAGGGCGACCCAGGCGCCGTGCGTGAACTTGGTGACCAGGACGACGACCAGCACCAGGCCGGTGAAGAAGGCACCGAAGGCGTTGATCGCGCGGGAGCGCACCATGTGGCGCCGCTTGGCCTGGTCCTTCTCGACGGCCAGGTGGCGGTTCCAGTGCCGGACCATGCCGGTCTGGCTGAGCGTGAAGGACACGAACACGCCGACGATGTACAGCTGGATCAGCCGGGTCGAGTCGGCGCCGTAGATCACGGTCAGCAGCGTGGCCGCGCCCGCGAGGAGCACGATGCCGTTCGAGAACGCCAGGCGGTCGCCGCGGGTGTGCAGCTGGCGGGGCAGATAGCGGTCCTGGGCGAGGATCGAGCCGAGCACCGGGAAGCCGTTGTAGGCGGTGTTGGCCGCCAGGAACAGCACCAGGGCGGTGGCCGCGGCCAGCACGATGAACAGGAAGCTGCCCTTGCCGAACACGGCCTCGGCGACCTGGGTGATCACCGGGTTCTGGACGTAGTCGGCGCCGACCCCGACCCCGTGCTTGAGCAGGTCGGTGGCCGGGTTCTCGGCCATGCGGACCTTGGTCGTCAGGGCGAGGACGATGATCCCGCAGAACATGGTGACGGCGAGCAGACCCATCGCGGCGAGCGTGGTTGCCGCGTTCTTCGACTTGGGCTTGCGGAAGGCCGGCACACCGTTGGAGATCGCCTCGACACCGGTGAGCGCGGCACAGCCGGAGGAGAAGGCGCGCAGCATCAGGAAGACCAGCGCGAAACCGGCCAGCCCCTGGTGCTCGGCCTTGATCGTGTACGAAGCCGTCGGCGCCCGCATGGTGTCGTCGAGCACCAGCCCGCGGAACGCACCCCAGGCGATCATGATGAACACGCCGCCGACGAACACGTACGTCGGGATCGCGAAGAGCTTGCCGGACTCCTTCACGCCGCGCAGGTTCATCAGCGTCAGCAGCACGATCACGGCGACCGCGCAGAGCACCTTGTGCTCGACCACGAACGGGACCGCGGAGCCGAGGTTCTCGATGCCGGACGCGATCGAGACGGCGACAGTGAGGACGTAGTCGACGAGCAGCGCGCTGGCCACGGTCAGGCCCGCCTTGGCACCCAGGTTGGTGGTCGCGACCTCGTAGTCGCCGCCGCCGCTGGGGTAGGCGTGCACGTTCTGCCGGTAGGAAGCGACCACGGTGAACATCAGCACGACGACCGCGAGGGCGATCCAGGGGCTGAAGTGGTACGCCGACACGCCCGCGATGGACAGGACCAGCAGCACCTCTCCCGGGGCGTAGGCCACGGAGGACAGCGGGTCGGAGGCGAAGACGGGGAGGGCGATGCGCTTCGGCAGGAGCGTTTCGCCCAGCCGGTCACTGCGCAGTGCGCGCCCGATCAGAATCCGTTTGGGCACGTCGGTCAGTTTGGACACAACAGGTAATCGTAGGCGTTCGAACGGGCACCCAACCACCCTCCCCCACCCATCTGCCCTCCGGGTGAAAACGAAGGTGACTCCGGCGACGGATTCCGCAGGCCGCTGCACCCTCATGCCTATATGACAATCACCGCCCCAGTTGCCGCCCCTTGGAGGTTCCATGCACGCCACCGCAGAGTTGATCGGCGCCGCGGCGGCCCTCGTCGGCCTCGGAATCCTGACTCTTGCCAGCGTCCGCAGCATCAGCCGTCGCTGAGGTCACCTGCCGTGCGGCAACCGTGCACAGGGGTGCCGACGTCCTACCGCGCGTGTGTAGCTTGGGCGTCGGTCTGAGACCCTGATGTGGCCGAGCAGTAACTCTTGACACCGGAAGGACGGTCGTGCACATCGTCATCATGGGCTGCGGAAGAGTGGGTTCCGCGCTTGCCCAGACCCTGGAGCAACAGGGGCACACGGTCGCAGTGATCGACCAGGACCCCACGGCCTTCCGCCGCCTCGGCCCCGGATTCGGCGGCCGCCGGGTCACCGGGATCGGCTTCGACCAGGACACCCTGCGCGAGGCCGGTATCGAGGAAGCCGGTGCCTTCGCCGCCGTGTCCAGCGGCGACAACTCGAACATCATCTCCGCCCGCGTGGCCCGCGAGATGTTCGGTGTGGAGAACGTCGCCGCCCGCATCTACGACCCGCGTCGTGCCGAGGTCTACCAGCGCCTCGGTATCCCCACCGTCGCGACGGTCCGCTGGACGGCCGACCAGATGCTGCGCCGGCTGCTGCCCTCGGGCGCCGAGCCGTTGTGGCGCGACCCCACGGGCGGTGTCCAGCTCGCCGAGGTGCACGCCTCCGCCGCCTGGGTCGGCCACAAGATCAGCAGGTTGCAGGAGGAGACGGGCGTCCGCGTGGCGTTCCTGACCCGGCTCGGTGAAGCGATCCTGCCCAGCTCGCAGACAGTGCTGCAGGAGGGCGACCTGGTGCACGTGATGATGCGCACCGACGAGGTCGACAAGGTCGAGGCGTCGTTCGCCAAGGGTCCCGAAGAGGAGGGCGGTCACTGATGAGGGTCGCCATTGCCGGTGCCGGCGCAGTCGGCCGCTCGATCGCGGGCGAGCTGCTGGAGAACGGCCACGAGGTCCTGCTCGTCGACAAGGCGCCGACCGCCATCTCGGTCGAGCGCGTCCCGCAGGCGGAGTGGCTGCTGGCCGACGCCTGCGAGATCACGTCGCTGGACGAGGCGGCGCTGCAGCGCTGCAACGTCGTGATCGCCGCGACGGGCGACGACAAGGTGAACCTGGTCGTCTCGCTCCTGGCCAAGACGGAGTACGGCGTCCCGCGCGTCGTGGCCCGCGTCAACAACCCCAAGAACGAATGGCTCTTCAACGAGTCCTGGGGCGTCGACGTGGCGGTCTCGACCCCCCGTCTGATGTCGGCCCTGGTCGAGGAAGCGGTCTCGGTCGGCGACCTGGTACGCCTCCTCCGCTTCAGCCACGGCGACGCGAACCTGGTGGAGCTGACGCTGCCGGAGGAGTCGGCCCTGGCCGGCACCCAGGTCGGCGATGTCGAATGGCCCGAGGACACGTCCCTGGTCACCATCATCCGCGGCACCCGGGTCCTCACCCCGTCCCGCGACGACTCCCTGGAGCCGGGCGACGAACTCCTGTTCGTGGCCGCCCAGGCCCGCGAGGAGCAGCTGGAGGATCTGCTCTCGGTGCGGCGCGAGGACACGGCGAGCTGATCGCTCGTCCGGTACGACGAAGGGCGCTCCTGAACCCAGGGGCGCCCTTCGTTTTGTTGTTTTCAGCCCGTCCGGCGTTTGAGGACGAGGCCGTCCAGGCCGACAAGCGGGGGGCTGGGGGCGCAGCCCCCAGGGGCTACGCCTCCCGACGGTGCCGCCCGCCACTCGCTTCAGCCCCCGCGGCAGCGGAATCCGCAGCGGCCCGCTCCTTCTCGGCCTGCTCCTCCGCCTCCATCTCCGCAAACACGTCGATCGGCGCGGGCGCCTTCGCCAGGAACACCCAGGTGAGCCAGACAGCCAGCAGGAACGGCGGAATCTTCAGCGCAACCAGCACCCAGCCCAACTGCGCCGTGTTGGCCCACCAGTACAGCGGGAAGAGAATCGCGCACTTGGCGAGCAGAATCAGACCCCAGGCCCAACTGGCCTTCGCGTACGCCTTCTTGCGCCCCGGATTACGCGTCCGCCAGGAGAGGTTCTCCTTGAACACCGGCCCGAGGATCAGCCCGAGCAGCGGCACCCCGCACAGGGTCGTGACGATGTACGCCAGCGCCAGGCCCAGCGTGTAGAGCATGCCGGGGAGGTAGAAGTCCTTGGCGTTGCCCGTCATCATCGCGAAGACGACACCGAAGGCGACACCGAAGACACCGCTGAACGCGTGCTTGACGGTGTCCCGCATGACCAGGCGGACCACCACGAGCAGCAGGGACACGGCGAGGGCGGCGATGGCCGACCAGTGCAGGTCCTTGTTGATCGTGAAGATGGTGACGAAGAGGAGGCCGGGCAGCACCGTCTCGACCATGCCCCGCACTCCGCCGAACGCCTCGAACAGGGCGGCCTCGGTCACCGCCCGGGCGTCGTCGGCTTGAGTGTCTTCGGTCGGCTTGTCGAGCGACGTCACCGGCTACTCCCGTCCGAGGGGTCTGAGTTCGTATTTCGGATTGAACAGCACCCGGCGGCCCCGGCTGAGCGAGACGCGGCCCGATGCGATCAGCCTGCGCCCCGGTTCTATGCCCACGATGGAGCGCCTGCCGAGCCACACCACGTCCAGGGCGGCGGAACCGTCGAACAGCTCGGCCTCCAGGGCCGGGACGCCCGCACGCGGCCGCAGGGTGACCGTGCGCAAGGTACCAGTAACCGTGACGATCTGTCGGTCGTGGCAGTCACCGATCCGGGTACATCCGGCCGTCGCGGTGTCCTCCCGCAGCTCCTCGGACTCCAGGTCCTCCTGCGACGAGGAGAGCCGGTCGAGCATGCGCCGGAACCGGCCCACCGGCTTTTCGGAACGAGGAACAGCACTCATATCTGAAGCGTACCGGGGTGCACTGACAGCTACGTACCCGCGACCCCGGCGCCCGAACCGAGGCCCCTCACGTCTCGAACCGGTACCCCGTCCCGGCTCTGCAATGCTGCATCCCCCGGGGGACAACCCCCGGCCCCCGGCCCCCCGCGCAGCTCACCTCTCAAAGCGGTACCCCATCCCCGGCTCCGTAACGAAGTGCTTCGGGTGCGAGGGGTCGGCCTCCAGCTTCCTGCGCAGCTGGGCCATGTACACCCTCAGGTAGTTCGTCTCCGTCCCGTATGACGGACCCCACACTTCCTGCAGGAGCTGCTTCTGGCTCACCAGCCGGCCCGTGTTGCGCACCAGCACCTCGAGCAGATGCCACTCCGTGGGCGTGAGCCGTACGTCCTTCCCGCCCCGGTTGACCTTCTTCGCGGCCAGGTCGACGGTGAACTCCTCGGTCTCCACGGTGGTCACGTCGCCCTCGCCGGCGCCGACCGGCTCGGCGCGGCGGACGGCGGCCCGCAGCCGGGCGAGCAGTTCGTCCATGCCGAAGGGCTTGGTGACGTAGTCGTCGGCGCCCGCGTCGAGGGCCTCGACCTTCTCGTCGGAGGTGTGCCGGGCGGACAGCACCAGGATCGGCACGCGGGTCCAGCCCCGCAGGCCGCGGATCACCTCGACGCCGTCCATGTCGGGCAGGCCCAGGTCCAGGACGACCACGTCGGGGTGGCGGGCGGCGGCGAGCTGAAGGGCGGTGGTGCCGTCGTGGGCCGCGTCGACCTCGTACTTGCGCGCCTTGAGGTTGATCACGAGGGCGCGCACGATCTGCGGCTCGTCATCTATGACCAGCACACGGGTCATGTGGCCTGCCTTTCGGGTTCCGCCGGGTGGAGAAGCTCGGGCGCGCGCGGTCCGGCCGCGCGCAGGGTGAGGACCATGCTGAGGCCGCCGCCGGGTGTGTCCTCGGCGGTGAGGGTGCCGCCCATGGCCTCGGCGAAGCCGCGCGCCACGGCGAGGCCGAGGCCCACGCCGGCCCCGCGCGGGGCGTCGCCGTAGCGCTGGAAGGGCTCGAAGATGCGCTCCTTGGCCTCGTCGGGGACGCCGGGGCCGCGGTCGACCACGCGCACCTCGACCCGGTCGGCGATGGCGCTGGCGGCGACCAGTACCGCCCGGTCCGGCGGGCTGTACTTGACGGCGTTCTCGACCAGGTTGGCCACCGACCGCTCCAGGAGGCCCGGGTCCACGTCGACCATGGGCAGGGTCTCCGGCACGTCCAGCTCGACGCTGTCCTCGGGCACCCCGACCAGCGCCATGGGTACGACCTCGTCGAGGTCGACCTCGCGGATCAGCGGGGTGACCGTGCCGGTCTGCAGGCGCGACATGTCGAGCAGGTTGCCCACCAGGTGGTCGAGCCGGTCGGCGCCCTCCTCGATGCCCTCCAGCAGCTCCGCCTGGTCCTCCTCGGACCACGCCACGTCGTCCGAGCGCAAGGACGACACGGCCGCCTTGATCCCGGCCAGGGGGGTACGGAGGTCGTGGCTCACGGCGGCCAGCAGCGCCGTCCGGATGCGGTTGCCCTCGGCCAGTGCCCGGGCCTGTTCGGCTTCCTCCTGGAGGCGCCGGCGGTCCAGTACGACGGCCGCCTGGGCGGCGAACGCGGCCAGCACCCGGCGGTCCTCGGCGGGCAGCACCCGGCCGGTCAGCGCCAGCGCCATGTGGTCCCCGGCCGGCACGTCGACGTCCGCCTCGTCCGGCCGCTGCACCGCGGGGCCGAGGCCTGCGCGGCCCGCGCAGGTCCACGGGTCGTGGTCGCCGGCCCGCTCCAGCAGGGCCGCCGACTCCATGCCGAAGGTCTCGCGGACCCGTTCGAGGAGCTCTTCCAGGCCGGTCTCGCCGCGCAGGACGTTGCCCGCGAGGAAGGACAGGATCTCCGACTCGGCGCGCAGCCGGGCCGCCTGGTGGGTGCGCCGGGCGGCGAGGTCGACCACCGAGGCCACCGAGACGCCGACGCCCACGAAGATCACGATGGCGACGATGTTCTTCGGGTCGGCGATGGTCCAGCGGTGCAGGGGCGGTGTGTAGAAGTAGTTCAGCAGCAGCGAGCCCACCGCGGCTGAGGCCAGCGCGGGCAGCAGGCCGCCGAGGAGCGCCGCCGCGACCGTCACTGCCAGGAAGAGCAGCATGTCGTTGGCGAGCCCCAGGTGGACGGCGTTCAGGAGCGCCGCGAGGACTGCGGGGCCGAGCACGCCGACCAGCCACCCCCAGATGATCCGCGACCGGCCCAGCCGCGCCCCCCGGGCCACCGGCAGCCCGCGCCCCTTGCCCGCCTCGTCGTGCGTGATCAGATGGACGTCGAGGTCGGGCCCGGAATCGCGGGCGACCGTCGCGCCGACGCCCGGCCCGAAGACGTACTGCCAGCTCTTGCGCCGTGAGACGCCGAGCACGATCTGGGTGGCGTTGGCCCCGCGCGCGAAGGCGAGCAGGGCCGCCGGTATGTCGTCGCCCACGACATGGTGGAAGGTGCCGCCGAGGTCTTCCACGAGGGTGCGCTGCACGGCCAGTTCCTTCGGGGAGGCGGCCGTCAGTCCGTCGCTGCTGGCTATGTAGACGGCCAGCACCTCGCCGCCCGCGCCCTTCTCGGCGAGGCGCGCGGCCCGCCGGATGAGGGTCCGGCCCTCGGGTCCGCCGGTCAGACCGACCACGATCCGCTCTCGCGAGCCCCATATCTTCGACACCCGGTGGTCGCTGCGGTACTGCTTCAGGTACTCGTCGACCCGGTCCGCCACCCACAGCAGGGCCAGCTCCCGCAGGGCGGTCAGGTTGCCGGGCCGGAAGTAGTTCGACAGGGCCGCGTCGACCTTGTCGGGCTGGTAGATGTTGCCGTGCGCCATCCGCCGGCGCAGCGCCTGGGGCGACATGTCGACGAGCTCTATCTGGTCCGCCCGCCGCACCACCTCGTCCGGCACGGTCTCCCGCTGCCGTACCCCGGTGATCGCCTCGACCACGTCGCCCAGCGACTCCAGGTGCTGGATGTTGACGGTCGAGACGACGTCGATGCCGGCCGTGAGCAGCTCCTCCACGTCCTGCCAGCGCTTGGCGTTGCGGGAGCCGGGGACGTTGGTGTGGGCGAGTTCGTCCACCAGGGCCACCTGGGGGCTGCGGGCGAGGACGGCGTCGACGTCCATCTCGGTGAAGGCCGTGCCGCGGTACGCCAGCTCCTTGCGGGCCACCTGCTCCAGGCCATGCAGCATCACCTCGGTGCGCGGCCGGCCATGGTGCTCCACGAAGGCCACCACGCAGTCGGTGCCCCGCTCCACCCGCCGGTGCGCCTCGGAGAGCATCGCGTACGTCTTGCCGACGCCCGGTGCCGCACCGAGGTAGATCCGAAGCTTGCCGCGTCCCATGGCCCCATTGTCTTCCGGTCACTGCTGCCCACGCAGCGTCGACCTTACGGCCAGCAATCGCGACAAAAGGTCCCGGGAGCGGCGTCGGAGCCGTCTTTGACGGAACTCTGACGCCGTGGCGCTCAGTGCTCGACGATCTCCCCGTCGCCCAGCTCCAGCACCCGGTCGGCGAGGTCCAGCAGGGTCGCGTCGTGGGTGGCCACCAGGGCGGTGACCTGTTCGCTGTCGACGACGGCCCGCAGCAGCTCCATCACGGCGTGGCCGGTCTCCGCGTCCAGCTGGCCCGTCGGCTCGTCGGCGACGAGGAGCGCGGGGCTGTTGGCGAGGGCGCGGGCGATGGCGACCCGCTGCTGCTGGCCGCCGGACAGCTCGCCGGGCCGCTGTGCCGCGTGGTCGGCGAGGCCGACGAGGGCGAGCAGCAGCTCGACGCGCTCCTCGCGCTCCCGCACCTCGGTCCGGCGCAGCCGCATCGGCACGCCGACGTTCTCGGCGGCCGTGAGGATCGGGATGAGCCCGAAGGACTGGAACACGAAGCCGACGCGATCGCGCCGCAGGGCCAGGAGTCCGTCCTCGCCGAGCTCGGACAGGTCGAGGCCGTCGACGCTCACCCGCCCCTCGTCGGGTACGTCGAGTCCGCCGACGATGTTGAGGAGCGTCGTCTTGCCCGACCCCGAGCGCCCCTTGAGGGCCACGAGTTCGCCGCGCGGCACCTCGAAGGAGACACCGCGCAGGGCGTGCACGGCGGCCGCTCCCTGGCCGTAGGACTTGTGGACGTTCTCGACCCGCACCATGGTCCCGGTGACCACCTGACTCATGCGCCCTCCCCCGTGCAGCCGTCGGCCGGGCGTCAGTATCACCGCCCGGCGCCGGGCGGTTCAACGGTTCAGCTCGGGTTGTCCCCGTGGGTGAGGGTCTCCCAGGCCACGAAGAGGTTGTTGCTGCCCGCCGGGCGCTGCTGCCGGGTCAGCGTCTGGGTGTTGGTCATCGCGATGCCGAGGCGGTTGTGCAGGGCGTTGTAGCCGACCTCGGTGACGGGCCCGAGCCCGAGTTTCAGCGAGCCCCCGCACAGCCGGCTCGGGACGGCGGCACCCAGCTGGTACTTGGCCTGGAACCCGAGCGCCTGCCGCAGCCGTTCGCCGACGTCGGTGCCGTACAGGTCCTGGCCCTGGATCCGGCTGGTCTCGGCGACGTGCGAGATCGCGGAGATGCCGTAGCCCGTGTGGGTGAGGTCGCGGCAGGTCTCCTGGGTGAGCCCGGTGACGAAGGTGGACTGCCCCTGCCAGTAGCCCACGATCTTCGCCCTGGTGTCGAGGTTCTGACTGGGTACGGTCCTGGGCAGGTCGCCGTCGGAGGAGAGATAGACATACGCGGCCGTACGGGTCCGGAACTTCGCCATGGCCTTGTCGTACGACGTCCGGTCCTCGAGGAAGACGGAGATGCCGACCGCGGCCTCCATCATCGACAGCTCCCAATTGCCGTTGGAGTTGGAGCCGTTGATGATCTCGGGGAGGTAGACGTTCCGGAGCATGGTCGCGAAGCGGCCGGAGTTCGCCCAGCTTCCGGTGTACGTGTACTTGATGATCTCGGCGGCCTTCGGCCAGGAGGAGCCCGCCCAGCCGGTCTGCAGGGGTGCGTTGCTGTTGGTGTGCTCCTTGATCACGGCCGACCAGGCGTCCATCAGCGCGATCGACTTCTTCGCGTACCGGTCGTCGCGGGTGATGTACCAGGCGAGTGCATCGGTGTACGCGGCGATCGCGTCCTGGCGCTCGTCCGTGCAGCCGTAGTCGGGGTTCGAGTACGAGCCGCACTCGACGGTCGCCCGCGGTTTCGGGGTGCGGTTCAGGTCGGCGTACTTGCTCGCCACCATCTGGTCGAAGGCGCTCTTCCAGGGCTGGGCACCTGCATCGACCTTGCTGCGGGTGAAGTCCAACTGCGCCTTGGAGACGGTGACTCCGGGGTGCACGAAGGCGGTGGGGGCGGCGTCGGCATGGCGGGCGACAGGCCAGGTGATCATGCCCACGACAAGCGTGGAGGCGGTCGCGAGGAGTGCAGTACGGCGCATGGTGGGGGTCATCCGTTCTCGTATATGAACGTGAAGCGCCTCTATGAACAGACGCGTTGAGCGGAGACCGTAGGTACAGACCAATAGGCCGTCAAGAGTTCACGCACACAAAAGAGCCGCACCCCGAAGGGTGCGGCTCTCGAACAGTCGCGCCCCGAAGGGGCGCGGGGCTCTGACTGATATGCGGCTCCGCCGCGCGGGCGCGACCAGCCACGACGGCGCCGCAGACAAACAACAACCCGTCGCGGCTCAGCCCAGCGCAGCGCTTAGCGGACCTCGGTGATCTCCGGGCCGCGCTGCAACTGCCCCATGCCGCCGGAGAAGCGCGAGCCTTCCTCCTGCTGGACGCCCTCGGGAACCATCTGGGCGTCGTTCGGCAGCTTCAGGACGATCGGGTCGCGGGGCGCCATCGGGCCCTCACCGCGGACCACGACCGTGTCCCGGAAGATCTGCTCGAGCAGACCGGCCGCCTGCGGCTGCACCGCGCCCTGGCCCGAGATCACGCCGCGCAGGAACCAGCGGGGACCGTCCACACCGACGAACCGCACGACCTGGAAGCCGCCCGTGCCGTCCGGCAGCTGCACCGGCACCTGGGCCCGCAGCTCCCAGCCCAGCGGGCCCTCGACCTCGTCGATGATCCCACCCTGCTGGGTGATGCCCGAGCCGATCTCCTCGCGCACCTCGCCCCAGATGCCCTCGCGCTTGGGAGCGGCGAAGGCCTGCAGCTGGATGGCGCTGTCCCGCAGCACGACGGTCGCCGCGACGATCGCGTCGCCCGCGACCTCGACCCGCAGTTCCATGCCGTCGACCCCGGGCACGAAGAGCCCGCCCAGGTCCACGCGGCCCTCGGCCGGGTCGCGCACCTCCGAGTCGTCCCACGGCCCGTCCGGCCGCGGCTCGGGCTCGAGCCTCACGCGCTCGCGCTCCTCGTCGTCCGCCTCAGTGTCGACACTGTCGACGACCTGCTCGGCCTCGCCGGCCGCGTCCTCGGCGGCACCCTTCTTGTTGCGACGTCCGAACACGTCACTGTCCTTCCCGGTCGGATACGACCGAAGCGTATCGATTCCCACCCGTAGTGCCGCCCATGGCGGCCTGACCGTTTGTGCTGCTCGTCCCGGCCACCGCGGCATGACCTCCGGTGGACCCGAAGCCCCCTTCGGCCCGTGCCGAGCCGGGAAGCTCCGCGACCTCCTGGAAGCGGACCTTCTCGACCTGCTGGACGACCAGTTGGGCGATCCGGTCGAAGCGCTCGAACCGCACGGCCTCGCGCGGGTCGAGATTCACCACGATCACCTTGATCTCCCCACGGTACCCGGCATCAACCGTCCCCGGGGCATTCACCAGGGCGACACCGCAGCGGGCGGCGAGCCCGGACCGCGGGTGCACGAAGGCCGCGTACCCCTCCGGGAGGGCGATCGACACCCCCGTGGGCAGCACGGCCCGCTCGCCCGGCTTCAGTTCACACGACTCGGTGGTACGCAGATCGGCGCCCGCGTCACCGGGATGTGCGTACGACGGAAGCGGTACGTCCGGGTCGACGCGCCGGATCAGTACGTTCACGGGGTCACGGCTCACGGGTTCACCTCGAAGGCGCGGGCGCGCCGCCTCTGGTCCGGGTCGTCCATGGCGGCCCGGATCTCCTGCGGGCGGCCGTTGTCGATGAAGTGGTCGACCTTCACCTCGATGAAGAGCGCGTCGGCGCGCACGGCCACGGGCCCGTCCGGGCCGCCGATGCGTCCGGTGGCGGACGAGTAGATCTTGCGCCCCGCCACCGCCGTGACCTCGGCCTCCAGATACAGCACCGTCCCGACCGGAACGGGCCGCACGAAGTCCGTCTCCAGCCGTCCGGTCACGGCGATCGTCCTGAGCAGCCAGTTCAGCGAGCCCAGGGTCTCGTCCAGGGCGGTGGCCAGCACCCCGCCGTGGGCAAGGCCGGGCGCCCCCTGGTGAGCGGGCTGCACGGTGAACTCCGCGGTGATCGTGACGCCTTCGCCGGCCCGCGCCTCCAGGTGCAGTCCGTGGGGCTGCCCGCCGCCGCATCCGAAACACTGTTCGTAGTGGGCACCGAGCAGCTCACCGGGCGCGGGAGCATCAGGGTGCCGCACCGGTTTCACCGCGTCGGCGGGAGGCTGAAGAGCTGGGGAAGTACCACTCACAGCCGCAGACCTTACCCGCGCGTCCGCCATATCCGGACACCGTGCCAAGCTTGGCTGCATGCAGCCCTCCGCCACCCCTTACGAAGAACGCCTCACCGCCCCCCGCTCGTGGTGGCTGATCTCCTTCCTGGTGGGCGTCTCCTTCGCCCTGATCCTGCTGCCCTTCGGCACTCTGCCGCTGCTCGGCGGTCTGGTCGGCGGCACGGCGGCGATGGCGGTCGCGGCGAGCGCGTACGGCTCGGTCCGCATCCGTGTGGTGGGTGACTCGCTGATCGCGGGCGAGGCGAAGATCCCGGTCACGGCGCTGGGCGAGGCGGAGGTCCTGGACCCGGAGGAGGCGCGCGCCTGGCGCACCTACAAGGCCGACACCCGCGCCTTCCTCCTGCTGCGCGCCTACATCCCCACGGCCCTGCGCGTGGAGGTCACCGACCCCGAGGACCCGACGCCGTATCTGTACCTGTCGACGCGGGAGCCGGAGCGCCTGGCTCAGGCGCTGAGGACGGCCAGGGAGGCCGTGGCGTAACAGCTCTCAGCCCGCTGAGCCGTCCCCCAGCTCCAGCGGCCGCTCCGGGGCCTCCAGGGGCGGGAGTTCGGGAAGCACGTCCCACGGCACCTGGATCTTTCTCAGGTCCTTGCGGATCCGCGCCGCAAGCTTCTTCGTGTCCCGGCGGTTCATGACCGCCCCTACGGCGGCCCCCACCATGAAGGGCATGAGGTTCGGCAGGTCGCGGACCATGCGTTTCATGATCTGCTGGCGCAGTTCGCGCTTCATGGGTCCGTTCAGCGCGGAACTCACGGTCGACGGCTTGGTCACGTCGATCCCGCGCTCTCCCGACCAGGAGTTCAGATACGCGGTGCTGCGCTGCTTGAGGTTGCCGGGCGGGCGTACGCCGTACACCTCGTGGAGTTCGGCGATCAGTTTCAGCTCGATCGCCGCGACTCCGGTGATCTCGGCGGCCAGTTCCGCCGGCATCGCGGGCGGTACGGGCAGCATCGCCGCCGCTCCCACCCCCGCTCCGACCGTCGATGTGGCGGCCGCTGCGCCCGCCACGAGCTTGTCCGCGAGCTGCTCGGGCCCCAGGCCCGGGAACTGCCTGCGGAGCGCCGCGAGATCCCGTACCGGGATCCGCGGGGCGTTCTCGATGATCCGGTCGGCGACATACGCCAGGCCCGCCCTGGCGGCGCTGCCGCCCTTGCGGACGCCTTCCCTGGCCTTGTCGCGGAACACCGCGGCCCGTCGCCTGGCGACGGGCACGGGTGTCTGCGACGGGGCCGGGAGGTCAACCCGGCCGGCCGCCGGTTCGAGCGAGGCCGATCCTGTGGGCCCTGTGGTGCCCGGTGTCGAACCGGACGGGCCCCGCTCGTCATCACGCGCGCCGTGAGGGCCGTCGGACGGCCCTTCGTCCGCTCCCGGCATGAGGGAGCGGCGCTTCCAAGGTGGGGTCGAGCCAGTCACGGCCGACCCGGCCTCAGTCGCAGTCGCGGCAGATCGGCTGACCGTTCTTCTCGCGGGCCAGCTGGCTGCGGTGGTGCACCAGGAAGCAGCTCATGCACGTGAACTCGTCCTGCTGCTTCGGCAGCACCCGGACGGCCAACTCCTCGTTCGAGAGGTCCGCGCCGGGCAGCTCCAGGCCTTCGGCGGCCTCGAACTCGTCGACGTCCACTGCGGAGGTCGACTTGTCGTTCCGCCTGGCCTTCAGCTCTTCAAGGCTGTCCGAGTCGACGTCGTCGTCGGTCTTGCGTGGGGTGTCGTAATCCGTTGCCATGTCGCTCTCCCCCTCTGGGTGTCTGCGGTGTCTCCAGCGCACGTAACGCGTGAGAGGCCGGACTTGTGCCCGACCCGAGGCGGAGATTTTGCCTCACATCAAGGTCTGTTACTCAATCGACACCCAACCGGACTCCTCAAGAGTGATCGGCTTGGATGGCGAACGGGACCGTACACGGTCCCTTGCCGCTCTTCAAAGGCGCCTCACCCTGTACTTCCCGTGATCAGGACACCCGAAAACCCGGATTTTCCCGGCTTTACGGCAGTCCCCATGATCACGGAGAGTAGATGGCCAGAAAATCGCCCTTGTGATCGATCACACACGGGATGCGCCGTTCGGCGGCCAGAAAATTCCGCGCAAAGCGAACATCCCCGTGTGTCGGCGACATGATCTCAGATCGGCAGCGCAACGCGCATCACGAGTCCACCCCCCTCACGGGGCTGGGCCGAGATGTGCCCGCCGTGGGCCCGGGCCACGGACCTCACGATGGAAAGACCGAGGCCGACGCCCTTGTCGCTGCCCGTCCGCTCCGTGCGCAGCCGCCGGAAGGGCTCGAAGAGGTTGTCGATCTCGTACGCGGGTACCACGGGGCCGGTGTTCGACACGACCAGGACCGCCTGACCGTGCTGGACCTCGGTGGTGACCTCGACCCAGCCGTCCTCCGGCACGTTGTACCGCACGGCGTTCTGCACCAGGTTCAGCGCGATCCGCTCCAGGAGCACGCCGTTGCCCTGCACGACGGCGGGCTTCTGCTCGCTGCGGATCACCACGCCCTTGGCGTCCGCCTCCGAGCGCACCTGGTCGACGGCCTGCTCGGCGACCTCGGCGAGGTCCACCGGCTTGCGCTCGACGATGTGGTTGTCGCTGCGGGCGAGCAGCAGCAGGCCCTCGACGAGCTGCTCGCTGCGCTCGTTGGTGGCCAGCAGCGTCTTGCCGAGCTGATGCAGCTCCGCGGGCGCGTTCGGGTCGGACAGGTGCACCTCGAGGAGCGTGCGGTTGATCGCGAGGGGTGTGCGCAGCTCGTGCGAGGCGTTGCCGACGAAGCGCTGCTGGGCGGTGAAGGCGCGCTCCAGGCGCTCCAGCATGTCGTCGAAGGTGTCGGCCAGTTCCTTGATCTCGTCGTCCGGGCCGTCCAGCTCGATCCGGCGGGACAGGTCCGAGCCGGCCACCGCGCGCGCGGTGCGGAGAATCCGGCCGAGCGGGGAGAGCACCCGGCCGGCCATGGCGTAGCCGAAGGCGAAGGCGATGATCGCGAGGCCGAGGAGGGCGAGCAGGGAGCGGCTGAGCAGATCGTCGAGGGCGCGCTGGCGCTGGATGGCGTCGCAGTTCTTGAGGATCGTGTTGATCTCGCTTTTCGGCGCCGAGTTCACGGCGGGGCAGGTCGTGCTGGTGATGTTGAGGTTGGCCCCGCTGATCTGGAAGGACTGCCCGCTGCCCTCATGGAGGGCCTGGGCCGCCAGCAGATAGATGATCGACAGCAGCAGGATGCCGGCGATCAGGAACATGCCGCCGTACAGCAGCGTGAGCCGTATGCGGATGGTCGGGCGCAGCCAGGGGAAGGGCGGCTCTGGCTTCCTGGGGTCCCAGGTGGGCTTGGGGGGTGCCGTGGGGAGAGCGGGTGTTGCGGCCATCGCGCATCAGATCCGGTAGCCGGAGCCGGGCACGGTGACGATCACGGGCGGCTCGCCCAGTTTGCGGCGCAAGGTCATGACGGTCACGCGCACGACATTCGTGAACGGGTCGGTGTTCTCGTCCCAGGCCTTCTCCAGGAGCTGCTCCGCGGAGACGACGGCGCCCTCGGAGCGCATCAGCACCTCCAGCACGGCGAACTCCTTGGGCGCGAGCTGGATCTCCTTGCCGTCGCGGAAGACCTCGCGGCGGTTGGGGTCGAGCTTGATGCCCGCACGCTCCAGGACCGGCGGCAGCGGCACACTGGTGCGCCGGCCGAGCGCACGCACGCGTGCGATGAGCTCACTGAACGCGAAGGGCTTGGGGAGATAGTCGTCGGCGCCGATCTCCAGGCCCTCGACGCGGTCGCTGACGTCACCGGAGGCCGTGAGCATCAGCACGCGCGTGGGCATGCCGAGTTCCACGATCTTGCGGCAGACGTCGTCGCCGTGGACGAGCGGGAGGTCGCGGTCGAGGACGACCACGTCGTAGTCGTTGACGCCGATGCGCTCCAGGGCGGCCGCACCGTCGTACACGACGTCGACGGCCATGGCCTCCCGGCGCAGTCCGGTGGCCACCGCATCGGCGAGCAGCTGCTCGTCCTCGACGACGAGTACGCGCACGTCGCTTGTCCTTCCTGTGTCCACCCGCGTAGCGCCTGCAAGGGCACACGCGGGCAGGGGTCTTCATGACTGTGTGCCTCCATCCTGCCCTTTTCGGTCATAAGTCGGCGGTAAGGCGGGTGGGCAGAGGATGAGGGCAGGATGAAGGACAGGTGTGAGACCCGGGAATGCGAGATTTTCTCGCCGGGTTGAGGTTTCCGTGGAAGGGAGCGGGGGGAGGACGGTTCATACCCCGCGATCACGCTCTGCTAGTGCCGCAGCACCATGCGGCACGGCGCAATCCGCTTTCCGCAGAGTGGGCGTGGGTGTCCGGCACCGTCGCCACCCCCGGCGCCCGTGTGCCGGGCACCTGATGGAGACGTGATCGCCCCTTCCCAACGGCACACCCCCGTGCCACCGACCCACGACCCAGGACGAGGGGGCGCAGCATGGACGCATTCACCGCAGGACTTCTGCAGCGCATAAGGACGACCGAGTCCGACCTGACGCGGGCTCGCGACGAGGGCGACGACTTCCTCGTCGAGGTGGAGCAGGGCGAGCTCGACGACCTGCGCCGCCTCGCCGCCGAGCACGGTGTGGAGGTCGGCGCCTAGCGTCTGCGTCTGATCAGCGCGTTACGTACGACAGCGGGCCCCCGGCGAATCCAGCGCCGGGGGCCCGCTTGTCCGGGTCGTTCGCCTGCGGGGGTGCCTCAGCCGGTGTCGAGAGGCCGATCGTGCTCAGCGCTTCGCGCCTCCCCGAGCCCCCGATCTCGGCTTCGGTCGAGCGGGAGGTGCCCCCATGCCCTCTCGACTCCGGAGCGCCCCCTCCGGCTCACTCCCGGCCGGTGTCCGGCGGTGCCGTGGGCGTTGGAGGGCCCGTGCCGTCAGTCGTGCCAGGCGCCGAAGTCCTCCAGGAGGCGCTGGAGGGGCTCGAAGACGCCCGGGGTGCCGGCGATCGTCAGAGCGTGTGCGGGGCGCTCTCCGGGGCGTCCACCGGTCAGCGCGCCCGCTTCCCGGGCGATGAGGTCGCCGGCCGCGAGGTCCCACGGGTGCAGCCCGCGCTCGTAGTAGCCGTCGAGGCGGCCGGCCGCGAGGTCGCACAGGTCGACGGCGGCCGAGCCGCTGCGCCGGATGTCGCGCAGCAGGGGGATCAGCTTCTGTGCGACCTCGGCCTGGTGGGTGCGGACCTCGGTGACGTAGTTGAAGCCCGTCGAGACCAGGGCCTGGTCGAGGGGCGGCGCGGGGCGGCAGGCCAGCTCGCGCTCGCCCTCCCAGGCGCCCGTGGCGCGGGCTCCGCCGCCGCGGACCGCGTGGTACGTCTCGCCGCGCATCGGGGCCGCCACGACCCCGACGACGGTCTCGCCGTCCTGCTCGGCCGCGATCGAGACGGCCCAAGTGGGCAGCCCGTACAGGTAGTTGACCGTGCCGTCGAGCGGGTCGATCACCCAGCGGATCCCGCTGGTGCCCTCGGTGGAGGCGCCCTCCTCGCCGAGGAAGCCGTCGTCCGGGCGGCGCTCGGAGATCAGGTCCGTGATCAGCTTCTCCGCCGCGATGTCCATCTCGGTGACCACGTCGATCGGGCTCGACTTGGTCGCGGCGACCGCGAGGTCGGCCGGGCGGCCGTCCCGCAGCAGCTCCCCGGCGCGGCGGGCGGCCTCCTGGGCCAGTGCGAGCAGTTCCTGATGCAGGGGGTCGGTCACGGGGCTCCTCACACGTAGGGGCTGTCGACGCCCGCGGCGGCCGGGCGGGGGGCTCGGGCCGGACAGCAGCCGACCGGGCAGACGTTGTGGCTCGCGCCGAGCGCGCCCAGGGCGCAGGGCGTGGCCTCCTCGCCGCGTTCCACGGACGCCCGCTCCAGGACGAGGTCGCGGATCGCGGCGGCGAAGCGCGGGTCGGCGCCGACGGTGGCCGCGCGGCGCATCGGCAGACCCAGTTCCTCGGCCTTCGCCTTGGCCTCCGTGTCGAGGTCGTAGAGGACCTCCATGTGGTCGGAGACGAAACCGATGGGGGCGATGACGACCGCCGGGGCGCCGCCCGCGTGCCGCTCCTCCAGGTGGTCGCAGATGTCGGGCTCGAGCCACGGGATGTGCGGGGCGCCGGAGCGTGACTGGTAGACGAGCTGCCAGGGGTGGTCGATGCCGGTGCGCTCGCGGACCGCGTCGGCGATCAGCTGAGCGACCTCCAGGTGCTGCTCGACGTACGCGCCACCGTCGCCGTGGTCCTCGACCGGGCCGGAGGTGTCCGCGGACGCGGTGGGGATCGAGTGCGTCGAGAACGCGAGGTGCGCGCCGTCCCGGACGTCCTCGGGGAGATCGGCCAGGGACTGCAGGACGCCCTCGATCATGGGCTCCAGAAAGCCTTCGTGGTTGAAGTAGTGCCGGATCTTGTCGATCTTCGGCAGCTCCAGGCCCTCGGCCTCCAGCTCGGCGAGCGAGTCGGCGAGGTTCTCGCGGTACTGGCGGCAGCCCGAGTACGAGGCGTAGGCGCTGGTGGCGAGGACCAGGATGCGGCGGTGCCCCTCGGCGACCATCTCGCGCAGGGTGTCCGTCAGGTAGGGCGCCCAGTTGCGGTTGCCCCAGAAGACCGGCAGGTCCAGGCCGTGGTCCGCGAAGTCCTTGCGGAGGGCGTCCAGCAGGGCGCGGTTCTGGTCGTTGATGGGGCTGACCCCGCCGAACAGGAAGTAGTGCTGCCCGACTTCCTTCAGGCGTTCCTTGGGGATGCCCCGCCCGCGCGTCACGTTCTCCAGGAACGGGACCACGTCGTCCGGGCCCTCCGGGCCGCCGAACGAGAGCAGGAGCAGGGCGTCGTAGGGGGTGGCATCGAGCGCGTCTGACATGGGTCGATCCTGCCACCCGGCACTGACAGCCGGGAAACGGCGGGGTGACGAGCGGGGGCGGGTCGCATTCCGGACGCGTTCACCGGCCGAATTGCCGGGTGCATTAGGGTGACCTCACTCGTAAGCTGTATCAGCCGCATTCGCACCTTACTGAGCACCAGCCAGCACCTTTCTGAGCCGTAGCCATCGGAGACCCCGTGCCCAGCCCCTACCGCGCCCTGTTCGCCGCCCCCGGCACCAAGGGCTTCTCCGCCGCGGGCCTCCTCGGCCGGATGCCGCTGTCGATGATGGGCATCGGCGTGGTCACGATGGTCTCCCAGCTCACCGGCCGCTACGGGCTCGCAGGCGCCCTCTCGGCGACCATCGCGCTCGCGGCCGCGGCGATCGGACCGCAGATCTCCCGGCTGGTGGACCAGTACGGGCAGCGCAGGGTGCTGCGGCCCGCGACGCTCGTCGCGCTCACCTCGGCGGCCGGCCTGCTGCTCACCGCACACTTCGGGTGGCCGGACTGGCTGCTGTTCGTGTGCGCCGCCGGCATCGGCTCGGTGCCGAGCCTCGGCGCGATGATCCGCGCCCGCTGGGCGGCCCTGTACAGGGGCACTGCGCAGTTGCACACCGCGTACTCCTTCGAGTCGGTGGTGGACGAGGTGTGCTTCATCTTCGGGCCGATCATCTCCATCGGCCTGTCCACGGCCTGGTTCCCGGAGGCGGGGCCGCTGCTCGCGGCCTGCTTCCTGGCGACCGGCGTCTTCTGGCTGACCGCCCAGCGCGCCACCGAGCCCGAGCCGCACCCCCGGGAGAAGCACGGCGGGGGTACGGCGCTACGCGCGCGTGGCCTGCAGGTCCTGGTGGCCACCTTCGTGGCGACCGGGACGATCTTCGGTTCCGTCGACGTGGTCACCGTGGCGTTTGCCGACGAGAGGGGACACAAGGCCGCGGCGAGCATCGTGCTCGCGCTGTACGCGGCGGGTTCCTGCGTGGCGGGGGTCGTCTTCGGGCTGATGCACTTCAAGGGGGCGCCCGGGCGTCGCTGGCTGCTGGGCATATGCGCGATGGCCGTGAGTATGATCCCCCTCCTACTGGTCGGAAACTTGCCGTTTCTGGCCGTGGCGCTCTTCGTCGCGGGTATGTCCGTCGCTCCCACGATGATCACGACGATGTCCCTCATCGAAGAGCACGTACCACGCGCACAGTTGACCGAGGGCATGACCTGGGTGAGCACCGGCCTCGCGGTCGGTGTCGCGCTCGGCTCCTCGGTGGCCGGCTGGGTCATCGACGCGGCCGGCGCGCGTGCCGGGTACGGGGTTCCGGCGGTGTCCGGGGCCGTCGCGGTCGCGGTCGGTTTCCTGGGGTACCGCCGGCTCAGCAGGCCGGCTCCGCGTCGGGGAGGCACCGTTGAGCAGCACGACGAGCGCGAAGAACGGCACGTGGCGTAACTGGGGCGGGAACGTCACGGCCCGTCCCGCGCGGGAGGTCGAGCCGGCCTCCGTGGAGGAACTGTCCGCGGCCGTACGGCAGGCCGCTCAGGACGGGCTGACGGTGAAGGCCGTCGGCACCGGCCACTCCTTCACGTCCATCGCCGCCACCGACGGTGTGTTGATCCGCCCTCAACTGTTGACCGGAATCCGCAAGATTGATCGCGACGCCATGACGGTCACGGTGGAGGCCGGCACCCCGCTCAAGAGGCTCAACATGGCGCTGGCCCGCGAGGGTCTGTCGCTGACCAACATGGGCGACATCATGGAGCAGACGGTCTCCGGCGCCACCAGCACCGGCACCCACGGCACCGGCCGCGATTCGGCCTCGATCGCCGCGCAGATCAAGGGACTTGAGCTGGTCACGGCCGACGGCTCGGTGCTGGCCTGTTCCGAGAAGGAGAACCCTGACGTCTTCGCGGCGGCCCGGATCGGCCTCGGCGCCCTCGGCATCGTCACCGCGATCACCTTCGCCGTGGAGCCGATCTTCCTGCTGACCGCGCGCGAGGAACCGATGCCCTTCGACAGGGTGCTCGCCGAGTTCGACGAACTGTGTACCGAGAACGAGCACTTCGAGTTCTACTGGTTCCCGCACACCGGCTCCACCAACACCAAGCGCAACAACCGCAGCGCGGGCCCCGAGAAGCCGGTGAGTCAGCTCGCGGGCTGGTTCGAGGACGAGTTCCTCTCCAACGGCGTCTTCCAGGTGGCCCAGTGGGTCGGCCGCGCGGCGCCCGCGACCGTCCCGACGATCGCCCAGATCTCCAGCAAGGCCCTCTCCGCCCGCACTTACACCGACATTCCGTACAAGGTCTTCACTTCACCGCGCAGGGTGCGCTTCGTGGAGATGGAATACGCCGTCCGGCGCGAGGCCCTCACCGAGACGCTGCGCGAACTGAAGACGATGGTGGAGCGCTCCGGTCTGCGGATCAGCTTCCCCGTCGAGGTGCGCACGGCCCCCGCCGACGACATCACACTGTCCACGGCATCGGGCCGCGACAGCGCGTACGTCGCCGTCCATATGTTCCGGGGGACGCCTTATCAGGCGTACTTCAGCGCCGCCGAGCGCATCTTCACGGCCCACGAGGGCCGACCGCACTGGGGCAAGGTGCACACGCGGGACGCCGAGTACTTCTCCGGGGTCTATCCGCGCTTCGGCGAGTTCACTGCGCTGCGGGACCGGCTGGATCCGGACCGGCGCTTCCAGAACGACTACCTGCGGCGGGTGTTGGGGCCGTAGCCAATGGTTCCGTTTCTGCCGATTCCGTGAAGTACGCCACGTTCAAGATCCCGGAAACCCCGCAACGGGCGGCCGGGTCCGGTCCGTTGCCAGAAGTTGGACGGCGCGCCAATCCACGCACGTGGCCCGAATGGAGTACTGTTGCGAGCCCTGGGTCCGGTCTCCCGCCAGGGCGTCCGTGACCTTCAAGGACCGCCGGGAGGGGGCTTGTTGCACAGGGTGACGGAGTTGGTCACTTAGCGTTGCGAATAGGTAACCGTGCCATAACGGCGATCCAGGGCCCTGGCCCGACACGCCGGGCAACTCGGCAAGGTTGTGGCAGGCTGCACCCGGGCAGGCCACACTCGACTAGCGGAAGCAGCGACGCACGTGACGTCGGCAGGCACCACCCGGGAGGTCCCCATGCCCGAACTGCGTGTCGTGGCCGTCTCGAATGACGGCACACGGCTGGTGCTCAAGGCTGCCGACGCAACGGAGTACACGCTTCCGATCGACGAGCGGCTGCGCGCCGCCGTCCGCGGCGACCGGCCCCGCCTCGGCCAGATCGAGATCGAGGTGGAGAGCCATCTCCGCCCCCGTGACATCCAGGCGCGTATACGCGCCGGTGCCTCCGCTGAAGAAGTCGCCCAGCTCGCCGGTATCCCCGTCGACCGCGTACGGCGCTTCGAGGGCCCCGTGCTCGCGGAGCGCGCGTTCATGGCCGAGCGGGCCCGCAAGACGCCCGTCCGCAGGCCCGGCGAGAATGCCGGACCCCAGCTCGGCGAGGCCGTCCAGGAGCGGCTGCTGATGCGCGGCGCCGAGAAGGACACCGTGCAGTGGGACTCGTGGCGCCGCGACGACGGCACCTGGGAGGTCCTGCTGGTGTACCTGGTCGCGGGCGAACCGCACTCGGCGAGCTGGACGTACGACCCGCCCCGGCGGCTCGTCCAGGCCGTCGACGAGGAGGCGCGCTCGCTGATCGGCGAGTCCGAGGACCTCGCCGCGCCGGAGCCCAGCTTTCCGTTCGTGCCGCGCATCGCACGGCTGCCGCGCGACCGTCCGCTGGACCGTTCCCTCGACCGGCCGAGCCTGCCTGCGCAGGCCTCCGAGCCCGCCGAGGAGAGCACCGGTGAACGGGACTCGCTGACCAGCCTGCTGGAGGCGGTACCGAGCTTCCGCGGCGATCTGGTGGTGCCGGAGCGTCCTGCGGAGGCCTCGCCTCCGCCGCCACCGCCGGAGGAGCCCGTCACCGCCGAACCCGAGGAGGAGGAGCCCCCGGCCCCCGCGGCCTCGGCTGGTTCCGCCTACGCGGACGTCCTCATGCCCCGCTCCGTCACCAGCCACCGCGACCGCCTCGTCGGCGCCACGGACCGCCAGGCCGAGGCCGACGGTGTCCGCCCGGGCCGCCGCGCGGCGGTCCCCAGCTGGGACGAGATCGTGTTCGGGACGCGGCGAAAGAAGCAGGAGTAGCCGGCCGTACGGCCGCGCAGACGGCTGTACGAGAGTCAGGGGGCCGCGCCGGCAGAGCGCGGCCCCCTGACTCATGCATCTGCGTGGCCTGCGGGCAGTCGTATCGCTTCAGGCAGCGCCCGACCCTGCGTAGCTGCGGGGATTCGTGCCGCGTGGGGCGGCTCCCGGCCCAGGGAAAGGCGGCACCCGGCCGGCGCCGACGAGCGCCCCCGCCCGCACCGCAACCCAGGGCTACTGAGGATCGGCCCCCACAGCGACCGGCCGTGACGGATCCGACGACCACTCCGACCACGAGCCCACGTACAGCGCCGCGTCGATCCCCGCGACCGCCAGCGCCAGCACCTCGTGCGCCCCGGAGACGCCCGAACCGCAGTACACGCCGACCTGTGAACCATCGGCCGCGCCAAGTGCCTTGAACCGCTCGGCGAGTTCCTCCGCGGGCAGGAACCGGCCGTCCGCCCCCACGTTCTCGTTCGTGGGCGCCGACACCGCCCCGGGAATGTGGCCGCCGACCCGGTCGATCGGCTCCACCTCCCCGCGGTACCGCTCCCCCGCCCGCGCGTCGAACAGCACCCCGGCCCGCGCGAGCACCGCCGCGTCGTCGGCGTCCAGTAGCCCCGCACCGCCCGGAACCGGCTCGAAGTCACCCTCCGCCGGCGCAGGGGCCGACGTCTCCAGCGGTCCCTCCCACGACGGCAACCCGCCGTCGAGGACCCGCACGTCCGGGTGACCCGTCCAGCGCAGCAGCCACCATGCACGGGCCGCGGCCCAGCCCTGCCCGCCGTCGTACGCGATCACCGGCGTCCCGGCCGAGACGCCCGCCCGTCGCATCGCGGCGCCGAAGACCTCGAGGTCGGGCAGCGGATGGCGACCGCGTTCGCCGGGCGCGGAGGCCAGCTCCGAGTCCAGGTCGACGTAGACGGCACCGGGGAGGTGCCCGGCCGCGTACTCGGCCCGGCCGTCGAAGGGCGGCTCGCCGGCCGCCTTGGCCACACTGAGCTGCCAGCGGACATCGAGCAGCACGGGCGGGCGCGGCCCCGCCAGGGCGCTCGCGAGTTCGGAAGCGGAGATGATGGCGTTCATGGCCCCCATCCTTGCGCACGGGGTGGCCGCAGCGTCCATGTCCGGCTACTCTGCTCGGCCGGACAGGCCCGATCACGAGGCGTACGGGTTCGGGCACATGCTGTACAGCTGATCGACATCCGTCGGCAATCGCACAGAAACGGACGACAAACCGCACACCGGGCATCCTCTTGGCATGCGGCGCGCCCGGAGCGCGCGGTCGCATCGGTGGTGCGAGCATCTGCACGGAGATCCGGAGTGCGGAAGCGACACGGCGACCGCGAGGGGTCGAGGAGAGAGTGACGATGACGGAGGCACGGGGGTCGGCCGGCCCGAACGGCGAGACGCACGCTCGGCACGCGCCCGGCACGCCCTGCTGGGTGAGCCTGATGGTGCACGGTCTGGCCGCGACCCAGGAGTTCTACGGTGCGCTGTTCGGCTGGGAGTTCCAGCCGGGCCCCCAGCAGCTGGGCCCGTACGCGCGGGCCCTGCTCGACGGCTACGAGGTGGCCGGCATCGGCCAGCTGCCGCCGGACCGCCATCTGCCGATCGCCTGGACGCCCTACCTCGCCTCGGACGACGTGGACCTGACCGCCGAGACGGTGCGGCTGTGCGGCGGCACGATCGGGGTGGGGCCCCTGGACGCCGCCGAGGCCGGCCGTCTCGCGATCGGCTCAGACCCCGCCGGAGCCGTCTTCGGCATCTGGCAGGCGGCCGAGCACCTCGGCACGGCACTCACGGGCGTGCCCGGCACCCCGGCCTGGAACGAGCTGCTGACCTTCGAGTCGGCGAGCGTGGCCAAGTTCTACGAGACGGTCTTCGGCTACGAGGAGGAGCCGGTCGTCTCCGCCGACTTCGACTACGTGAGCCTGCACATCGAGGGCCGCCCGGTCGCCGGCATCCACGGCGTGGGCACCGCCCTGCCGCGCGACCGGGGACCGCACTGGATCACGTACTTCGAAGTCGCCGACACGGACGAAGCCGTCGTCCGCCTCGTGGACCTGGGCGGCCATGTCCTCAAGTCCCCCAGGGACAGCGCTCACGGGCGCGTGGCCACGGTCGCCGACCCCGAGGGCGCCCGCTTCTCGCTGATCGAGAGCCCGCGGTGAGAGCCGGGCAATCCTTCTAGGCCTGCGACACGGGCAGTACGTCCGGGGACAGGGCCGCGGAGCCGGACGTCGTCGCCGTCATACGGCGGCGGTGGTGGCGGCGGCACAGGACTTCGTAGCCGACGGCCTCCGACTGGTTGACGTCGCCGACGACGACCTGCGCGCCCTCGACGACCATGGCGCCGCCTACCGTCCGGGCGTTGTGCGTGGCCCGGGCGCCGCACCAGCACAGGGCCTCCACCTGGAGGACCTCGACACGGTCGGCCAGTTCGACCAGGCGCTGGGAGCCGGGGAACAGCTTGGTGCGGAAGTCGGTCGTGATGCCGAAGGCGTAGACGTCCAGGCCCAGGTCGTCGACCACGCGCGCGAGTTGGTCTATCTGCTGCGGTGCCAGGAACTGCGCCTCGTCAGCGATGACGTAGTCCGCGCGGCCGCCCTGCGAGAGGTGGTCGACGACGTAGGCGTACAGGTCCTGTCCGTCCTCGACCTCCACCGCGTCCGTGACCAGGCCGAGGCGGGAGGAGAGCTTGCCCTCGCCCGCGCGGTCGTCACGGGTGAAGATCATCCCTGCCAGGCCGCGCGCCGAGCGGTTGTGCTCGATCTGCAGAGCCAGCGTCGAC
The DNA here is from genome assembly GCF_003814765.1 of Streptomyces sp. TLI_185. Classification (NCBI taxonomy): domain Bacteria; kingdom Bacillati; phylum Actinomycetota; class Actinomycetes; order Kitasatosporales; family Streptomycetaceae; genus Streptomyces; species Streptomyces sp. TLI_185. Next base: position 7,531,425 of record NZ_RKRB01000001.1, on the reverse strand, counting down.
TTCCCGCAGTCCATGGTTCCGGAGAAGAACACCAGCTCGGGCATGGCGAGTTGAGCACCTTTCGGTGGAGTGGATCGGAGGGCGGGCGTCAGGAGCGTACTTCGAGCAGGGGGACCAGCTGTTCGGCAGGGGTCATCGAGCCGTGGTTGCCGACCATCGCCGACTCCTTGGGCTCCCGCTCGGAGGCGATGATCAGGACGTCGTCGCGGGCGGCCGCGACCACGTCGCCGATGCGGGCGTACACACGCTCGTCGATGTGCGGTCCGAACCAGCCCGCCGCGATCGCCTCGTCCCGCGAGGCCACCCAGAACTGCTCGCCGAGCACCTCGCGCCAGCAGGTGAGTACGTCGTTCTCCGCGCCCGGCACGGCGTACACGTGCCGCGCTCGGCCCTCGCCGCCCAGCAGCGCGACACCGGCGCGCAGCTCCCAGTCCTCGTCGAAGTCGATGCGGTGCTCTTCGTCGAAGAGGATGTCGACCATTCCGTGGTCGGCGGTGACGTACAGCGCGGTGCGCGGCGGGAGTTGCTCGGCGAGGCGCTGGACGAGGCGGTCGACGTGCATGAGCTGGCCGCGCCAGGTGTCCGACTCGACGCCGTAGCGGTGGCCGGCGCCGTCGAGTTCGGCGTAGTACGTGTAGACCAAGGAACGGTCACCGGCGGCCAGTTGCCGGGCCGCGAGGTCCATGCGGTCCTCGCCGGACAGCCTGCCGTGGAACGTTCCGCCGCTGAGTGCGACCTGGGTCAGCGGGGTGTTCTCGAAGGTCGGCGACGTCACCTGGGCCACGTGCACCCCGGCCCGGTCGGCCAGCTGGAAGACCGTGGGATACGGCTGCCAGGTGCGCGGCGAGGTCCACGGCCGCCAGCGCAGCTGGTTCATCAGCTCGCCGGTCTCCGGGTTGCGCGCGGTGTAGCCGGGCAGGCCGTGCGCGCCGGGCGGCAGGCCGGTGCCGACGGAGGCGAGGGAGGTCGCGGTGGTCGCCGGGTAGCCGGCGGTCAGGGCGCGGCCGGTGCCCCCGCGCGAGGTGCCGAGGAGCGAGGTCAGGAAGGGCGCCTCGTCCGGGTGCGCCTTCAGCTGCTCCCAGCCGAGTCCGTCGATCAGGAACACGCAGTTCCGGTCGGCGGGGGTCAGCTCTGTGATCGCGGCGGCCATGCCCGGCACGGCCATGCCGGCGGCCAGTGTGGGCAGCAGGTCGGCAAGGGAGCCGCTGCCGTACTCGGGCAGTGGTGCGGAGTCGACGGCGAGGGGTTCCGGGTGGGTGTCCCAGGGAGCGGACTGCGACATCAGCGGGTCGTGTCCGCGGTGGCCTCGGAGAGGGACTGGGCGAAGGCGAGCGCCTGGCGCACCGTCTCCGGTCCGTCCCCGGCTTCGCTGACGCGCAGGCTGAGGTCGTCCGCCGTCGAGCTGCCCGTGTACCCGTGGTCGGCGTCGCAGTTGGGGTCGCCGCAAGCGGCGGGCTCGAGGTCGAGGCGGGAGACGGCACCCCAGCCGATGGTGAGGACGACCTCGCGGGGCAGGGTGCCCGGCTGGTACTGCTCCGGGTTGGCCACCACGCGGCTGACCACGACCGAGGAGATCCGGCCGAGTTTCACGGACTCCGTCGAGGTCGTGGCGTACGGCGTCGGGGAGGTGGTGTCCGCGGCCTGCTCGTCGGTGTGGCTGACGATGAAGCGGTTGCCGGTGAGGACGAGCACCGTGACATGCCGCCGCACCTCGTTCGCGTCGAACGTGGTCTCCTGGTGGACCAGGAACGACCGGATGGGCTCGCCGCCCACGGCGGCCTCCACCGCCTCGGCCACGAGGGCCGGGTAGTAGCCGCTGCGCTCGATCGCCGCGCGCAGCCCCTGGGTCGTCGTACTGGTCTTGGCCATGACGTCCATCCTACGGGGGTGCACTGACTGCGAGGCACCGGTCAGCGCTGTCTCCGGGGGACGTCTCAGTAGACGGGAAGGGTGCGCGGCCCGAGGTCGTCGCGGGCCGGCGGCGGCGCGAGGCGGACGGAGGCGCCGAGGACGGTCAGACCACGGGGTGCGACGACGACCGGCTCCAGGGTCACCGCGACGACCTCGGGGTGGTCGTCGACCAGTCTGGACACCCTGAGCAGCAGCTCTTCCAGCGCAGGGGTGTCGACCGGGGTCGAGCCACGCCAGCCGAACAGGAGCGGCGCCGTCCGGATCGACCGGACCAGCGAGGCCGCCTCCCGGTCGGTGACCGGGACCAGCCGGTGCGCCATGTCGCCGAGCAGCTGGGAGGCGGCTCCGGCGAGCCCGAACGACAGGACGGCCCCGGCCGCGGGGTCGATGACGGCCCGTACCACCGTGTCCACGCCGCGTGGTGCCATCCCCTGCACCACCGGCCGCAGCTCCTCCGGCTTCCCGAACAGCTCGGTCAACTCGGCGTAGGCGCGCCGCAGTTGCTCCTCGTCGGCGAGATCCAGTCGTACGCCGCCCAGGTCGGCGCGGTGGCGCAGGTGCGGGGCGGTGGCCTTGAGGGCGACGGGGTAGCCGAGGGTCTCGGCGGCGCGGGCGGCGTCGTCCGGGGTGAACACGGGCACCGCCCTGCGCACCGGGATGCCGTACTGCCCGAGCAGCTCGCAGGTCTCCTCGGTGCCGAGCGTGAGCCCCTGCCCGCGCGCGAGCATCCCGTCGATGAGACGGACGGCTCCCTTCTCGTCGATGTCCTCGAACTCGGGGACCTTGCCGGGGTCGGCGCTGTCTCGGCGCCATTGCGCGTACTTCACGGCTTCACCGAGGGCACGGACGGCGCGCTCGGCAGCGGGGTAGGCGGGGATGAGGCGGGAGCAGGTGGCGGGGGCTGCAGGTTCCTGTGCGCGTACCGGAGGGGGAAGTTGCTGTGAGGGGCGGAGCCGGCGGGTGGCGGTCGCCGCGGTGTCCGGCTGCGGTGCGGTGCTCGTTGCGGCCGACAGGGCCTCCGCGAGCCCGCCGAGCTCCACGTGCACCACCAGCACGGGCTTGCCCGGAACGGACTCGGCGGCCGATCGCAGCGCCTCCGCGAGCTCGGCGTCTCCCGGCGACTCCTCCCCGATCGCCGGGATCGCGGTCACCACCACCGCATCGCATGCGTCGTCCCCGAGGGCCCTCAGCAGCGCCGCGTGGAAGTCCTCCGCCGAGGCCCCGGTGGTCAGGTCCAGTGGCCTGAGCGGCCTGAGCCCCTCGGAGAGGCACGCGTCGTACGTCAGCAGCCCGAGGGACTCGGAGTTCCCCAGGATCGCCACGCGCGGCCCCGCCGGCAGCGGCTGGCGCGCGAGCAGCAGGCCCGCGTCGACCAGCTCCGTGATCGTGTCCACGCGGATCACGCCGGCCTGCCTGAGCAGCGCGGACACCGTCGTGTGCGGCAGCCGTGTGGCCCGTACGGCATGTCCCTGGGGGGCGGAACCGGCACCCTGGACCACGACCAGCGGCTTCGCGGCTGCGGTGCGCCGCGCGAGGCGGGTGAACTTGCGCGGGTTGCCGATGGACTCCAGGTACATGAGGACGACATCGGTGTCCGGGTCGTCGTACCAGTACTGGATGACGTCGTTGCCGGACACGTCCGCGCGGTTGCCGGACGACACGAAGGTAGACACGCCCGTGACTCCGGTGACGCCGCCGCCGCGGCGCTGCAGCCGGGACAGCAGCGCGATGCCGATGGCGCCGGACTGGGCGAACAGGCCGATGCGGCCGGGGCGGGGCATCTCGGGGGCGAGGGAGGCGTTCAGCCGTACCTCGGAGGACGTGTTGATGATCCCGAAGGCGTTCGGCCCGATGATCCGCATGCCGTACGTGCGCGCGTGCCGCACGAGTTCGCGCTGGCGCTCGCGCCCCTCGGGCCCGCTCTCGGCGTACCCGGCGGAGACGACGACGAGTCCCTGCACGCCGTGCTCGCCGCACTCGGTGACGGCCTCGGGGACGTGCTCGGCCGGCACGGCGACGACCGCGAGGTCGACGGGGCCGTCGATGTCGCGGACGGAGCGGTGGGCGGGGACTCCGTCGAGTTCCTTGACGGCTTCGGGGAGCGCCTTGTTCACGGCGTACAGCGACCCGGTGAAGCCGGCGTCACGGATGTTGTCGAGGATGCTGCGGCCCACGCCGCCGGGGCTGCGGCCGGCGCCGACGACGGCGACGGAGCCGGGCGCGAGCAGTCGTCGCACGGACCGCGCCTCGGCACGCTGCTCACGCGCGCGCTGGACGGCGAGGGAGCGGTCGGTGGGTTCGAGGTCGAACTCCAGGCGTACGACGCCGTCCTCGAAGCTGCGCTTCTGGGTGTATCCGGCGTCCGTGAACACCTTGATCATCTTGTTGTTGGCGGGCAGCACCTCGGCGGCGAAGCGGCGAATGCCGCGCTCCCGGGCGACCGCGCCGATGTGTTCGAGGAGGGCGGAGGCGACGCCACGCCCCTGGTGGGCGTCCTGGACGAGGAAGGCGACCTCGGCCTCGTCGGCCGGAGCTGACGCGGGCATGCCGTCGGCACCAATGCGGTCATAGCGTACGGTGGCGATGAACTCGCCGCCGACCGTGGCCGCGAGTCCCACCCGGTCCACAAAGTCGTGGTGCGTGAAGCGGTGGACGTCCTTGGCGGACAGACGAGGGTAGGGCGCGAAGAAGCGGTAGTACTTCGACTCGTCCGAAACCTGCTCGTAGAAGCTGACCAGGCGCTCGGCGTCATCAACGGTGATGGGGCGGATGCGCGCGGTGCCGCCGTCGCGCAGCACCACGTCGGCCTCCCAGTGGGCGGGGTACTCGTGCCGGTCCGGCGAGGTCTGCATGGGCCCCAGAGTACGGCTCGCGTCCGACAACGGCGCGAGGCAGTCTGTGGAGAACACGGCAGTCCGTTGAGAAGAGAACAAGGACGGAAGTCGGGCCGAGGCCGCGGTCCGACTGCCCACCCCGGACGGGACACAGGACCGCTCCGGAGAGGCTTCACGTTGTGGGAAACTGGTCTAGACAACCCTGAGACTCTGAAGGGCAGCATCACATGGCTGAGCGCCGCGTCAACGTCGGCTGGGCCGAGGGCCTCCACGCCCGCCCCGCTTCCATCTTCGTCCGGGCCGCCACGGCCGCAGGTATCCCGGTGACGATCGCCAAGGCCGACGGCAACCCCGTCAACGCGGCCTCCATGCTGGCCGTTCTCGGCCTGGGCGCCCAGGGCGGCGAGGAGATCGTCCTCGCCTCCGAGGCCGAGGGTGCGGACGTCGCCCTCGACCGTCTGGCGAAGCTGGTCTCCGAGGGGCTCGAGGAGCTTCCCGAGACCGTCTGATCACGGCACCACAGAAGGGCTCGTCCGAATTGCCGGGCGAGCCCTTCGCATTTCCCGCACAGGGGCGGTCGAATTTCCGATCACGGGCAGCGGAAATAATGCCCCGCGAATTGTTCCCTCTTTGTATACGGCGCCCGTGTTAATGCCGCAGGCCCGACATGTTTACGGCATGTTGCGAGTTCCTCACACCGTTGGCCCGCTCCGGGCCGCCGAACCGCAGCCGGTGCACCGCGCTCGAGCGCTCGGTGTGCAGTGTCGTGACCGCTCGCGCGCGCTCGCTGTCGCCGCGGGCCACGGCGTCGACGATCGCGCCGTGCTCCGCCCAGGACTCCACGGGGTTGGCGGGTGCCTCCACGGCGTACATCCATGCGATCTTGTGGCGCAGCTGGGTCAGCATCGAGGTCAGCGCGGGGCTGCCGGAGGCCTGGGCGAGCGTCTCGTGGAACCAGCCCCCCAGGGAGCGCAGATCCTCGCTGTTGCCCCTCCTGGCCCGCTCCTGGCCCAGTCTGACCAGGCCGCGCAGGACCTTGAGATGGGCATCGGTGCGCCGCTGGGCGGCCCGGGAGGCCCCGAGCGGTTCCAGGAGCATGCGCATCTCCAGCAGGTCGGCGGCCTCCTGCTCGGTCGGTTCCGCGACGCACGCGCCCGCGTGCCGCCGGGTCACCACGAAGCCCTCGGCCTCCAGGGTGCGCAGCGCCTCGCGCACGGGGACGCGCGAGACGCCGTAGCGGCGCGCGAGGAGTTCCTCGGTGAGCCGGCTGCCGCGCTCGTAGACACCGGCGACGATGTCGTCCCGGATCGCCGTGCACACCGAGTGCGCCGGAATACGCATGACCGACCTCCGACTTAATCCCCGTGAAACGTCGATGATTGACGTGTATCGGTGACTCTATTGCACGGAGCCGGAATTTCCGACGGCGGGCCGGAATCCATGGATATTTTTTGGACAGCGGGGCGACAGAAACACCGAAAGCCCCGGCTCGGGAGCCGGGGCTTCAGTAGATCTTGCGATCCGTCGTCAGACGTTCACGCCGTGCGAACGCAGATAGGCGACGGGGTCGATGTCCGAGCCGTACTCGGAGGTCGTACGGGCCTCGAAGTGCAGGTGCGGTCCGGTGGTGTTGCCGGTGGCGCCGGAGAGGCCTATCTGCTGGCCCGGGGTGACCGTCTGGCCCACCGAGACACCGATGGACGACAGGTGGCCGTACATGGTGTACGTACCGTCGGCCATCTTGATCACTATCTGGTTGCCGTACGCCCCGCCCCAGCCCGCCTCGACGACGGTGCCCGAGCCGACGGCGTGGACGGTCGTGCCGCTCGCGGCGTGGAAGTCGATGCCGGTGTGGCTGCCGGAGGACCACAGAGAACTGCTGGCCTGGTAGCCGGTGGAGACGTACGAGTTGGAGATCGGCGCCACGAACGTGTTGAGGCGCTTGCGCTCGGCCTCGCGGGCGGCGCGCTCCTTGGCCTCGCGCTCCTGCTTGGCCTTCGCGGCGGCCTTCTCGCGTGCCGCCTCCTGGGCCGCCTTCTTGAGCGCGGCCTCCTCGGCGGCCTGCTTCTGGGCGTCGGCCTGCGCGTCGATCTTGTCGGCGATCGTGTCGCCGATGCTGATCACGGGGGTGAGGCCGGTCTGCTCGACGGAGGTGTCGGCGGCGAGCGCGGGGGCTGCCAGGGTGCCGATGACGCCGGTGGTGGCGAGGGCCGCGACCCCGGCGGCGCGGGTGGTGGTGCGGTGCATCCGCGTGGGACGACGGTGCTTCCCGGTGGCGCGCGTGAACGCCATGTAGTGGCTGGTCCTTTCCTTCCCTGTCGCCTACCGGGTTAGCTGACGGGTTCGGAGCAGGAAGGTCTCCTACGGACCCCCTCGCTGCACGCGCGGGCGTCCGATTCACCCCAGGGACTGCGATGGGTCCCCGGCTCCCCTGGCTCGCGCCGTACGGGGACTCGGCGATGACTGTCCGGTGCCGCGGATGCGGCGCGGTGCCTGACGGACAGCCCGGACGACGCTAAGCGGGAGCACTTTCAATCCCCAAACGGATCACGCCTTTTGTAGCGCATGCCACAGGGCAGACAGGCAACCTCTCCCTCAATTCGGACATTGAGGGGCCCTGGTGACGCATCAGTCACCAGGGCCCCTACGCGCGCGTGCCGCTGAGGGTGCCTCTACTCGGCCGCCACGACGGTGACTTCGCCGATCCCGAGCGCCTCGACGGGCTCCTTGATCGCGGCCGCGTCCCCGACGAGAACCGTCACCAGACGGTCCACCGGGAAGGCGTTCACGGCCGCCGCGGTGGCCTCCACGGTGCCGGTCGCGGCGAGCTGCTGGTACAGCGTCGCCTGGTAGTCGTCGGGCAGGTGCTGCTCGACCTGGTCGGCCAGGGTGCTGGCCACGGCCGCCGCGGTCTCGTACTTCAGCGGTGCCACACCGACGAGATTCTGTACGGCGACGTCGCGCTCGGCGTCGGTGAGGCCGCCCTCGGCGAGCGTGCGCAGCACCGTCCACAGGTCCTGCAGCGCCGGGCCGGTGTTCGGGGTGTCGACGGAGCCGCTGATGGCGAGCATCGCGACACCGGAGCCGTCCGGGGCGGACCTGAGGACCTGGCCGAACGCACGCACACCGTAGGTGTAGCCCTTCTCCTCGCGCAGGACGCGGTCCAGGCGGGAGGTGAGGGTGCCGCCGAGGCAGTACGTGCCGAGCACCTGGGCCGGCCACACGCGGTCGTGCCGGTCGGCGCCGACGCGGCCGATGAGCAGCTGCGTCTGGACGGCGCCGGGACGGTCCACGATGATCACGCGCCCGGTGTCGTCGGCGGTCACCGGCGGCACGGGGCGGGGGTCGGCCTTGGAGCCGGTCCAGGCGCCCAGGGTGTCGCCGAGCAGCGCGTCCAGGTCGATGCCGGTGAGGTCGCCGACGACGACGGCGGTGGCCGTAGCGGGCCGGACGTGACGGTCGTAGAAGGCGCGTACGGCCGCCGCGTCGATCTTCTCGACCGTCTCCTCGGTGCCCTGGCGCGGGCGCGACATGCGCGAGGTCGCCGGGAACAGCTCCTTGGAGAGCTCCTTGGCGGCACGGCGCGAGGGGTTGGCCAGCTCGTGCGGGATCTCGTCGAGGCGGTTGCGGACCAGCCGCTCGACCTCGCCGTCGGCGAACGCGGGCGCCCTGAGGGCGTCGGCGAGCAGGCCGAGCGCCTTGGCGAGACGGGAGGCCGGGACCTCGAGGCTCAGACGTACGCCCGGGTGGTCGGCGTGCGCGTCGAGGGTGGCGCCGCAGCGCTCCAGCTCGGCGGCGAAGTCCTCGGCGGAGTGCTTGTCGGTGCCCTCGGAGAAGGCCCGCGCCATGATCGTGGCGACGCCCTCGAAGGCTGCCGGCTCGGCCTCCAGGGGGGCGTCCAGGAGCACCTCGACGGCGACGACCTGCTGGCCGGGGCGGTGGCAGCGCAGGACGGTCAGGCCGTTGCCGAGCGCCCCGCGCTCGGGGGACGGGAACGCCCACGGCTTGGCCTCGCCCGCCCGGGGCTGCGGGTGGAACTGCATCGTGGCGAGCTCGGTCACTTGGCCGCCTCCTCGTTCTGGTCGGTGGCTTCCACCGTGGCTTCGGACTCGGGGTCTTCGGGGAAGTCCTCGTCCTGGGTGTGCTCCGCGGACTCGGGCGAGAGCGGCTCGTAGACGAGCACCGCGCGGTTGTCGGGCCGCAGACGGGCCTTGGCGACCTCCTGAACCTCCTGCGCCGTCACCTCCAGGACGCGCTGGACGGCGGTGAGGGCGAGCTGCGGGTCGCCGAACAGGACGGCGAACCGGCACAGTTCGTCGGCGCGGCCCGCGACCGTGCCGAGCCGGTCCAGCCACTCACGCTCCAACTGGGCCTGGGCGCGCTCCATTTCCTCGGCCGTGGGGCCCTCCGCGGCGAACCGGGCGAGCTCCTCGTCGATGGCGGCCTCGATGACCGGCACCTCGACGTCACCGGAGGTCTTCACGTCCAGCCAGCCCAGGGAGGGCGCTCCGGCCAGCCGCAGCAGGCCGAATCCGGCCGCGACGGCCGTGCGGTCACGCCGTACCAGCCGGTTGTAGAGGCGGGAGGACTCGCCGCCGCCGAGGACGGTCAGCGCCAGGTCGGCGGCGTCCGCCGCGCGCGTGCCGTCCTGCGGCAGCCGGTAGGCCGCCATCAGGGCGCGCGCCGGGACCTCCTCCTCGATGACCTCGCGCAGCTGCTCACCGATGATCTCGGGCAGCGAGCCGTCGCGGGGCTCCGGCTTCCCGTCGTGCGAGGTGATGGACCCGAAGTACTTCTCGATCCAGGCGAGCGTCTGCTCCGGGTCGATGTCGCCGACCACGGAGAGGACGGCGTTGTTGGGCGCGTAGTACGTGCGGAAGAACGCGCGCGCGTCCTCCAGGGTCGCCGCGTCCAGGTCGGCCATCGAGCCGATCGGCGTGTGGTGGTAGGGGTGGCCCTCCGGGTAGGCGAGGGCGGTCAGCCTCTCGAACGCGGTGCCGTACGGCACGTTGTCGTAGCGCTGCCTTCGCTCGTTCTTGACGACGTCCCGCTGGTTCTCCATGGACTCGTCGTCGAGGGCGGCGAGCAGGGAGCCCATACGGTCGGCCTCCAGCCAGAGGGCGAGCTCCAACTGGTGGGCGGGCATGGTCTCGAAGTAGTTGGTGCGCTCGAAGCTGGTGGTGCCGTTGAGTGAGCCGCCGGCGCCCTGCACCAGCTCGAAGTGCCCGTTGCCCTTGACCTGCCCGGAGCCCTGGAACATAAGGTGCTCGAAAAGGTGAGCCAGGCCGGTACGCCCCTTGACTTCGTGGCGCGAGCCGACGTCGTACCAGAGGCACACCGCCGCGACCGGGGTCAGGTGGTCCTCGGAGAGCACCACGCGCAGGCCGTTGGCCAGGCGGTGCTCGGTCGCAGTCAGGCCCCCGGTGCCTGCCTGGTCTGTGGCCGTGTGACCCATGGGCATGTACGTCCCTTCGATCGCGGATGCGGTGGTTCAAAAACCGCGGTTTTCCTGCCGGTCCTGCCACTGTATGCAAGCGTGCGGACGGTCGGCGAAGTTCCCGGGCGACGTACGCCCACAGCGGATCGCGTAGCCTGCGGGCAGTCGCGGCGAGGTTGGCCCCGCGCACCGGCCCGGACCGCCGACACAGGGTCCTGGGCCGCGTTGTCAGTGCCGCGGTCCACAATGGTCCGCGACAGATACCGTTCACGCTTCAGCATGAGCGAGCCGAAGGGGACGTGAGCGACCCGTAGGCGAGCAGCCAGAAAAGAGGAGCCGGCAGCGATGGCCCGCCGCAGCACGAAGACCCCGCCGCCCGACGACTCGTTCGAGGAGCGCATCCTCGACATCGACGTCGTCGACGAGATGCAGGGCTCCTTCCTCGAGTACGCGTACTCGGTCATCTACTCCCGAGCCCTGCCCGACGCCCGCGACGGCCTCAAGCCGGTCCACCGTCGCATCGTCTACCAGATGAACGAGATGGGGCTGCGCCCCGACCGCGGCTATGTGAAGTGCGCGCGCGTGGTCGGCGAGGTCATGGGCAAGCTGCACCCGCACGGCGACGCGTCGATCTACGACGCCCTGGTACGCATGGCCCAGCCGTTCTCCATGCGCGTGCCGCTCGTCGACGGCCACGGCAACTTCGGCTCGCTGGGCAACGACGACCCGCCGGCCGCCATGCGGTACACCGAGTGCCGCCAGGCCCAGGCGACGAGCCTGATGACGGAGTCGATCGACGAGGACACGGTCGACTTCACGCCCAACTACGACGGCCAGGAGCAGGAGCCGGTCGCCCTGCCCGCAGCCTTCCCGAACCTGCTGGTGAACGGCTCGTCGGGCATCGCGGTCGGCATGGCGACGAACATGCCGCCGCACAACCTCGCCGAGGTCATCTCGGCCGCCCGGCACCTGATCCGCTACCCGGGCGCGGACCTCGACACCCTGATGAAGCACGTCCCCGGCCCCGATCTGCCCACCGGCGGCCGCATCGTCGGCCTCGCCGGCATCCGGGACGCGTACGAGACGGGCCGCGGCACCTTCAAGATCCGTGCCACGGTCGAGATCGAGACCGTCACTGCCCGCCGCAAGGGCCTGGTCATCACCGAACTGCCCTTCACGGTCGGCCCGGAGAAGGTGATCGCCAAGATCAAGGACCTGGTCGGCTCCAAGAAGATCCAGGGCATCGCCGACGTCAAGGACCTCACCGACCGCGCGCACGGCCTGCGCCTGGTCATCGAGATCAAGAACGGCTTCGTGCCGGAGGCCGTCCTGGAGCAGCTCTACAAGCTGACGCCGATGGAGGAGTCCTTCGGCATCAACAACGTCGCACTGGTCGACGGCCAGCCGCTCACCCTGGGCCTCAAAGAGCTCCTGGAGGTCTACCTCGACCACCGCTTCGAGGTCGTGCGCCGCCGCAGCGAGTTCCGCCGCACCAAGCGCCGCGACCGGCTGCACCTGGTGGAGGGCCTGCTCACGGCGCTCGTCGACATCGACGAGGTCATCCGTCTGATCCGCTCCAGCGAGAACAGCGCGCAGGCCAAGGAGCGCCTGATGGAGCGCTTCTCCCTGTCGGAGATCCAGACCCAGTACATCCTGGACACCCCGCTGCGCCGTCTGACCAAGTACGACCGCATCGAGCTGGAGTCGGAGAAGGAGAAGCTCAACGCGGAGATCGCGGAGCTGACCCGGATCCTGGAGTCGGACGCGGAGCTGCGCAAGCTGGTCTCCTCCGAACTGGCCGCGGTGGCCAAGAAGTTCGGCACCGAGCGGCGTACGGTCCTGCTGGAGGCCTCGGGCGCCCCGGCGGCCGCCGTACCGCTGCAGGTCGCGGACGACCCGTGCCGGGTGCTGCTCTCCTCCACGGGCCTGCTGGCCCGCACCTCGAACGGCGAGCCCTTCCCGGAGGACGCCGACGCCCGGCGCACCAAGCACGACGTGATCGTGTCGGCGGTCCCGGCGACGGCACGCGGCGAGATCGGCGCGGTGACCTCCTCCGGCCGCCTCCTGCGGATCAACGTCGTCGACCTTCCGCAGCTGCCGGAGACGGTGTCGGCACCGAACCTCTCCGGCGGGGCGCCGCTGTCGGAGTTCCTGTCCCTGGAGGACGACGAGACGGTGGTCTGCCTGACCACGCTGGACGAGTCCTCCCCCGGCCTCGCTCTCGGCACCGCACAGGGCGTCGTCAAGCGTGTGGTCCCCGACTACCCGTCCAACAAGGAGGAGTTGGAGGTCATCACGCTCAAGGACGGCGACCGGATCGTCGGCGCGGTCGAGCTGCGCACCGGTGAGGAGGACCTGGTCTTCATCACGGACGACGCGCAGCTGCTGCGCTACCAGGCCGCGCAGGTCCGTCCCCAGGGCCGTCCGGCGGGCGGTATGGCGGGCATCAAGCTCACCGAGGGCGCGAAGGTCATCTCCTTCACGGCGGTGGACCCGGCGGCCGACGCGGTCGTGTTCACGGTCGCAGGATCGCGCGGCACGCTCGACGACTCGGTCCAGACGACGGCGAAGCTGACCCCGTTCGACCAGTACCCGCGCAAGGGCCGCGCCACCGGCGGGGTGCGCTGCCAGCGGTTCCTGAAGGGCGAGGACTGTCTCTCCCTGGCCTGGGCGGGCACCGTCCCGGCCAAGGCGGCGCAGAAGAACGGCACCCCGGCCGACCTCCCGGAGCTCGACCCGCGCCGCGACGGCTCGGGCGTGTCCCTGGCGAAGACGGTTTCGGTGGTGGCGGGACCGGTCTAGGCCGACGGCTCCACGAGATCCTCTTCCGGCTCCTGTACGTAGCGCAGGACGCCCCACATACCGTGCTCGTCGGCGGTGTGCGGGGCGTCGCTGTTGCACGCCTCGAGTTCCTTGGCGACGGCGGGCGCGTCGATGCCGGAGCCGATGAGAACCAGCTGGGTGAGGCGGGCATCGCCCGGCGCCCAGACCTCCGGGTAGAACCGGAGGAAGCGCCCCACCGCGTGCACGGCGTAGCGGTTGTGGACGTCGTGGGCCCCGAAGTCGACGTACCCCTTGATCCGGTACAGCCCCTCCGGCCTGCTGTCGAGGAACTCCATCAACCGGCGTGGGTCCAGGGGCACTTCGGAGCTGAAGGACAGGCTGTCGTAGGCCGTGTGCAGATGATCGGCGTGGGCGTCCTCGCCGTGTTCGTGCAGGTCGTCGAAGGACAGCTGCCCGATGCGCTCCTCGCTCGGCCTGCAGTCGAAGAGGAACTCGGGATCGATGCGGCCGTAGGTGGCCGGGACGACGGCCGCACGGTCGACGAGGGAGCGGACGAGCCCGAGGACGCCCTCCGCCTCCGGCGCCCGGTCGAGCTTGTTGACGACGACGAGGTCGGCGAGGGCGAGATGCCGGTCGATCTCCGGATGCTTCACGCGCGTGTCGTCGAACTCGGCGGCGTCGACGACCTCGACGAGGCCGCCGTACACGATCCCCGGTTGCTCACTGGCGAGCACCATGCGCACGAGTTCCTGGGGTTCGGCGAGGCCGCTGGCCTCGATCACGATGACGTCGATGCCGGCGGAGGGCCGGGCGAGCCGCTCGAGATACAGGTCGAGCTCGCTGACGTCGACCGCACAGCACAGGCAGCCGTTTCCGAGCGAGACGGTGGAATCGCCGAGCGCCCCGGCCACGGCCATGGCATCGATCTCGATGGAGCCGAAGTCATTGACGACGGCACCGATACGGCTGCCACCGCTGCGGTGGAGGAGGTGATTGAGGAGGGTGGTCTTGCCGGAGCCCAGGAATCCGGCGAGGACGACGACCGGGATCTGCCGGTGGCTGTGGCTCGGCTGACTCAACGTGCGACCTCTCTGACACCGACGCGTGCACCGGATCGCGGTCCCGGCGCACATAGGAGGATTGAATGCCGGACCAGGATACGAGCCGGAATAATCACCGCGAAGTGAACGATTGTTAGCAGCACTTGCGGGGCAGACGTTGGGCAAGGCGCCGGAGCGTGCGACCCTCGCTTCCCTCCGTGCGCCTCCTCTCCGCCTCCCTGCCGATCAGAGCCGCTCGGCACCCTGGGAGACGGCAAGCGCCGCCCACCGCTCGCCGGTCCCCATCAGTCGACCCGCATTCCGACGACCGGCGGACGGCCGCCTGACTCGGGGGTTGACATGGCCACACGGAACTTTGGGCTTCGGGGGCTGAGGGCCGTCGCGTCGGCAGGTGTGGGCCTGGCGGCGGGCGCCGCCGTCACGCTGGCCGCACAGCGACCCGCTCTCCATGCCTTGCGCACACGGATCGAGCATCTGGAACAAGCCGCTCAGACGCAGCGCCAGACCAACTTCGCCCACCAGCAGCGCCTGCACTGGGAGCTGCTGAGCAAGGCCATGGACGATCCGGACCTGGCCGAGGTGCTGGACGGCTACAACGGGACCGTTCCACCCCGGAAGCAGCGGCAGTTCCTCTTCGCCAACGCCCTGTACACCAACTTGTTCTGCTACTACCGCATGGGCAACATCTCGCGCGAGGAGTTCTTCGGCTTCGCTCGGGCCATGCTGCAAAATCCGCTGTTCCGCGAGTATTGGTATGCAACCCGTCCGCATCGGGCAACGCTGATCGGCACATCGGATGAGGCCACACTCGGCCGCATGGTTGACGAACTTCTGACCCAACTGGAGGAAACGGACATCGACGAGTGGTGGGTGGTCGGAGAGCCGCCGCCCGAGTAGCCCCAGCCGTATCTCGTCACCGGGGGCGTGAAACACCCCTGCACGCCACCCTCCTGAGCGCATCACACGGTTGGGCGGTAACAAACCAGTAAACCGCCGCGTTTCCCCAGGTGCCAACAAGGTTGACTACTGCGCATCCTGCGAAACGGGTCGATCCCCGCGACCGCCAACCTCGCCGCCCGGTTGTCGAGACCACGGCCCCACCGGGCCGTATCGCGCCGCGCTGCACCAGTGCGCACCCAGCTCGAGACCAAAGGGAACATCAGAACAGTGAGCCAGATCATCCGTCGGATTGGTACACCGCCCAGCGCCCGGGGAAGCGCATCAGGGTGCAATTGTCCCGATATCTTCGAACTCTCCGACGGAAGGTTCGCCGTCATCGGCACGGACGTCACCGACGAACTCGACGCCCAGCTCCCTGCCGACGCCTCCAGAGCCGACTACGAACGCATTGTCGTGGTCACCCGCGAGACCCTCATTCACGCCAAGGCCGACATCCCCGAGGCATAGCCCACGGGGTCGTTCTCTCCGTACACTCGATCGTTCAGTCAGCCTGTCTTCGTTTGCACTTCAACGCCCGCGGATGCCCTGCCGCCCTGCACTGCAGGGCATGCGCCGGCGCCAACACCATGGCCTCGAGGTCATCGCTTCAAGGCCACTGCCTGAAAGGCCTGGACAATGGTGGCAATCGTACGGCGGATCGGCGACTCTCCCCTTACGCGCGGCAGCATGTCGGGACAGAGCTGCCCCGACATCTTCGAACTCAGCGACGGCAACTACGCAGTCATTGGAACGGAAGCCACGGCAGAGCTGGAGGCCGAACTGCCTTCCGACGCCTCCAAGGCCGACTACGAACGCATTGTGGTCATCAGCCGGGAGACGCTGATCCGAGCCCGCAAGGACATTCCTCTCAGCTGACGCCAGTGAGGGCTGCTCCATGCAGTCGCCCGGCGGTCGCGGTCGCCGTCGCATCATCGGGTTCGGCCTCAGCTCATGCTGCCGGACCCGCCCCGCCGGGCTCACCCGGCACCGCCACCGGCGCCTCCGCCCCCACATACCGCGCCACCGGCCGGATGATCTTCGAGTCCTCCGCCTGTTCCAGGATGTTCGCGCTCCAGCCGACCATCCGGGCCGCCGCGAACGTCGGCGTGAACATCTCGCGGGGCAGACCGCACAGTTCCATGACCACGCCCGCGTAGAACTCGACGTTCGTGTGGAGTTCGCGGCCGGGCTTCAGTTCCGCCAGGATCGTCTCGACGTGACGCTCGACCTCCACAGCGAACTCCACGCGCGGCCCACCGAAGCTCTGGGCCACCTCGCGGAGCATCCGGGAACGGGGGTCCTCGGTGCGGTAGACGGGGTGGCCGAAGCCCATGATGCGGTCGCCGGCGAGGACGCGTTCACGGATCCAGGGGTCGATACGGTCCGGGGTGCCGATCGCGTCCAGAGTGTCCAGCGCCCGGCTGGGCGCACCACCGTGCAACGGACCGGAGAGCGCCCCCACGGCTCCGACCAGGCACGCGGCAACGTCCGCTCCCGTCGAAGCGATGACTCGCGCCGTGAAGGTTGATGCATTGAAGCCATGATCAATGGTTGAGATCAAGTACTGCTCGACCGCCCGCGCCCGCTTCGGCTCCGGCACCGAACCCGTCAGCATGTAGAGGTAGTTGGCCGCATAGGAGAGGTCGTCCCGGGGCTCCACCGGTTCGAGACCCCGGCCCAGCCGGTGCAACGCCGTGAGCAGGGTCGGTACGGCCGCGGCCGCCACGAGGGTGTGCTGACGGCGATCGGCCGCGTCGATGTCGTACACCGGCCGGAAGCCCTTCGCCGCGCCGAGCAACGACAGCGCGGTGCGCATGCCGGCCAGCGGACCCGAGCGCCCGCTCGCCGCCGCAATGGCGGGCAGGGCCGCCCGCACCTCGTCGGGCAGCCGGCGCAGGGCCGCCGTCCCGGAGACGAAGGCCGCACGCTGCGCCTCGTCCGGCAGTACGCCGTGGACCAGGAGATGCCAGACGTCCTCGAAGCCACGGGTCTGCGCGAGTTCGACGGCCGAGTACTGGCGGTAGTGGTAGAAGCCCTCGAGCCCCCGGACGTCGCCGATCTCGGTGTCGGTGACGACGACGCCGGCGAGCCCCCGCGGCACGTCGACGGTGGCGGCTGCTGACCTGTTGACGGACATGATTTCCTCCCTGGACTTGATTCAACTGTCGATGCTTGACTAAATCTCTGTCAATATTGATTGAATCAATGCTTTGAATCCATGCGTCGTGATGCGGATACGGTGACCCCATGCGCGATCAAGACCCTCCCGCCGGTCACGCCGAACGCCGGCTGACCACCAAGGAAGCCGCCGAACTGCTGGGCGTGAAGCCCGAGACCGTGTACGCGTACGTGAGCCGCGGCCAGCTCAGCAGCCGACGCGTGCCCGGCGGCCGGGGCAGCACCTTCGACGTCAAGGAGGTGGAGGCACTCGCCCGGCGCAACAGACGGGAGAGCAGCGGGAGTTCACCGTCGGGCGGCGAACTCTCCGTGCGAACCCGCATCACGCTCATCGAGACGGACCGGTACTTCTTCCGCGGCGTCGACGCCACCGAACTGGCCACGCGCCACTCCTACGAAGAGGTCGCCGAGTGGCTGTGGACCGGCCGGCTGCACCCCGGCACCGCGTTCACCGCACCCGAGTCCTCCGTCGCCGTGGCCCGCCGCGCCGTCGACGCGCTGCCCGAACACACCAGCCCGACCGACCGGTTGCGCGTTGCGGCGATCGCCGCCGCGGTGGCGGACCCGCTGCGCTTCGACCTCTCCGAGGACGCCGTGCTGGCCACAGCACGAACCCTCATCCCCACCCTGGTCGCGGCCCTGCCGCCGGCCCGGCGCGGTCACCGGGACGAGGGTCCGCTGGCGCACCGTCTGTGGACGCGGCTGAGCGGAGTCGACCCCGACGAGACCTCGCTGCGTGCGCTGGACACCGCGCTCGCCCTCCTCGTCGACCACGACCTCGCCGCCTCGACGCTTGCCGTGCGCGTCGCCGCCTCGGCCCGCGCCCACGCCTACGCGGCCGTCTCCGCCGGGCTCGGCGTGCTGGAAGGCCCCCTGCACGGAGCTGCCAGCGGCCTCGCCCACCGGCTGCTGCTCGACGTGCTGGACGAGGGCAACGCGGCCCCCGTCATCGCGGAAGAGCTGCGGGCGGGCCGCCGCATTCCGGGACTCGGCCACCGGCTCTACTCCGGCGAGGACCCACGGGCGCGTGTCCTGTTCGACCTTCTGGCGGAGATCCCCCGAGCCGCTCCGGCCCTCGCCGCAGCCCGCGACATCGTGGCCACCAGCGCCCGCCACACCTCGCTGCATGCCAACGTCGACCTGGCCCTGGCCGTGCTCACCGCGTCCTCGGGCATGCCCTCCACCGCCGGCGAGACGATCTTCGCCGTGGCACGTACGGCGGGCTGGATCGCCCACGCACTCGAGGAGTACGGGGAACGCCCGCTGCGCATGCGGCCCAGTGGACACTACGTCGGCCCGAAGCCGCCCCAACCGCTGCCGTAGAGGATCGGCCCCGGCGGCGAGGACACCGACGCGGCCGGAAGTCGCTGTGAGCCGAGTCAGGTTAGGCTCACCTCTGTGAGTACGTGCTCAACCGTCTCCCGGGTGCTCGACGAGCCCCTTTCGGGAACCGCGGCCACCGCGAGGACCTGGCTGCTGCTGGAGCAGCCGGGCCCCTGGGGCGCCACGGCGCTCACTTCGAGCCACCTCGATCCGGCACTCGGCCGCGCCCTGGAAGCGGCCGCGAAGGGCACAGGCGTACGCATCGCACTGATCCGCCGCCCGGGACGCCACGCCGACTGCGGCACTCCCACCACGCGGCAGGTGTACGCGGCCCATACCGCACCCGGCAACGCATGGCTGCACTCCGCCACGGTCCGCGATCCGCGGGCTCTGCTCGACCTCGACTTCGGGGCGCTCGGCGGGGGCGAGCACCACACCTTCGACTCGGCACTCGGTGCCGGACCGGACGCCGGTGGTCCGCTCGCGCTCGTCTGCACCAACGGCAAGCGCGACCGCTGCTGTGCGCTGCTCGGCCGCCCGCTCGCGGCCGAGCTCGCCGCCTCCGAGGTGGAGGGGGTCTGGGAGGTCACTCATCTGGGTGGCCATCGCTTCTCGCCCACGCTGCTCGTCCTTCCGTACGGCTACGCGTACGGCCGCGCCGAGGCCCGCGCCGTCATGGAGGTCCTGCACGGCGTCCAGGAAGGACGGATCGTCGTGGAGGGCTGCCGCGGGAGCTCCGCCTGGGAGCGGCCCGGTCAGGCGGCCGAGCTGGCCGTGCGCACCGCCGCGCGCGAGTACGCCGCGGATGCCCTGAGCGTCGTACGAACGGACGGAGCTGCGCCGCGCTGGCAGGTGACCGTCGTCCACGCGGACGGACGCCGGTGGCGCGTCGAGGTGGCCCAGGGCGCCTCCCTGCCGCCCCGCGCGGAGAGCTGCGGAACGTCGATTCTCGGTTCACCTGCGCATATGGAGGTCTTGGCGGTGCACGAGCTGCGCACGACCGCGCTCGCGAGTTGACCCGCTGATCAATGCTTCGTCCCGCTCGGTTCGGCATTGATCAAGAGATGCATGCCACACCCCTACGGCAGTTCCGGCACGTCCACGTACCGTCGTGGGTATGAGCCCCACTCCCCCCGCACGCCGTCTGCGCCTCGGTCTGCCGAAGCGGGTGTTCTCGCAGGTGCTGCTGATGCAGGTGGCGATCGCCGCGGGAGTCGCGGTGCTCGCGACCGGGTTGTTCCTGGCACCGTTGAGCAAGCAGCTCGACCAGGAGGCGATGCGCCGGGCGCTGGCCATCGCCGAGACCACGGCGCAGAACCCGCAGATCGCCGAGGGGGTCCTGCACACCCCGCCGACCAGGAACGGCCCGGTGCAGAAGGAGGCCGAGCGGATCCGGCGGGCCACACACGCCGAGTACATCGTGGTGCTGAACCGGAAGAAGGTGCGCTGGTCGCACCCCACGGCGTCGGAGATAGGCCACATTGTCTCCACCAGCCCCCGCGACGCCCTGGCCGGCAAAGAGGTCATGGAAATCGACAGCGGCACCCTGGGCCGCTCGGCCCGCGGCAAGGTGCCGCTGCGGGACTCCAACGGCAAGATCATCGGTGCGGTCTCCGTCGGGATCAAGTACGACAGCGTGCGGGCCGACCTCATCGGCGCGATCCCTGGGCTGCTCGCCTACGCCGGCGGCGCACTGGCGGTCGGTGCACTGGCCGCCTGGCTGATCTCGCGGCGGGTCCAGCGGCAGACCCGCGACCTTGCCTTCTCCGACATATCGGCGCTGCTCGCGGAGCGCGAGGCGATGCTGCACGGCATCCGGGAGGGCGTCGTCGCCCTGGACCGGGCCGGCCGGATACGCCTCCTCAACGACGAGGCACACCGGCTGCTGAGCATCGAGGCAGACGCCGTCGGCCGGCCCCCCGACGAGGCGCTCGGGGAAGGGCGTACGGCCGACATCCTGGCCGGCCGGGTGACGGGCACCGACCTGCTCACCGTTCGTGGTCAGCGCGT
Organism: Streptomyces sp. TLI_185; assembly: GCF_003814765.1. Taxonomy (NCBI): domain Bacteria; kingdom Bacillati; phylum Actinomycetota; class Actinomycetes; order Kitasatosporales; family Streptomycetaceae; genus Streptomyces; species Streptomyces sp. TLI_185. Next base: position 7,510,948 of record NZ_RKRB01000001.1, on the reverse strand, counting down.
CCTGGTCGCCAACCGCATGCCGACCGACGACGGCGGCGCCGTGGCCACCCTGCGCGACCGCACCGAACTGGAGCAGCTCGGCCGGGAACTCGACTCGACGCGCGGCCTGATCGACGCCCTGCGCGCCCAGGACCACGAGCACGCCAACCGTATGCACACGCTCCTGGGGCTGCTCGAACTGGAGATGTACGACGACGCCGTGGAGTTCGTCGGCGAGGTGGTCGGCGACCACCGGGTCACGGCGGAACAGGTCACCGAGAAGATCCAGGACCCGCTGATCGCCGCTCTCCTGGTCGGCAAGGCGACGGTCGCAGCCGAGCGCGGTGTCGCCCTGTGGGTCTCGGACCGGACGCGGCTTCCGGACCGGTTGATCGACCCCAGGGGGCTCGTCACGATCGTCGGGAACCTGGTGGACAACGCGCTCGACGCGGTCGCGGGCACCCTCCACGCGCGCGTGGAGGTCGAATTGCGAGCCGAAGGGCGTACCGCCGTCCTCAGGGTGCGCGACACCGGTCCCGGAATCCCGGCGGAACAACACGAGTTGATCTTCACTGACGGGTGGTCCACGAAGGAGCCGCCCGCACACCGCAAGCGCGGCATCGGCCTGTCCATGGTGCGCAGGCTCGCGGAGCGGCAGGGCGGCAGCGCGACGGTGGGTGAAGCGGACGGTGGCGGGGCGGAGTTCACCGTCGTCCTGCCGGAAGCACTGACCGAGCCGGCACCGGAGCCCGCCCTGACCGCCACCACGGACACGACCGTGAGGGAGGAGTCGCGATGATCGAGGTCCTGGTCGTGGACGACGACATGAGGGTCGCGCGCGTCAACGCCGCCTACGTCGAGAAGGTGCCGGGCTTCCACGTCGCCGGCGAGGCGCACAGCGCCGCTGAGGCCCTCAGTCAGCTGGAGACGCTGCCCCGTCTGGACCTGGTCCTCATGGATCACTACCTGCCTGACGAGACGGGTCTTGCGGTCGTCCAGGAGATGCGACGGCGCGGCCACCAGACCGACGTGATCATGGTGACGGCGGCTCGTGACGTGTCGACCGTGCAGGCCGCGATGCGGCACGGCGCGCTGCAGTACCTGGTCAAGCCGTTCGCCTTCGCGGGCCTGCGCGCCAAGCTCGAGGCGTATGCGGAGCTGCGCCGCACGCTCGACGGCGGCGGTGAGGCGGAGCAGGCAGAGGTGGACCGCATCTTCGGCGCCCTGTCGGCCTCTTCGGAGCCGGGGCTGCCCAAGGGCCACTCCCCCACCACCGCGGAGCTCGTACGTCAGTCCCTGATGAGCGCCGAAGGCCCGCTGTCGGCCCAGGAGATCGCCGACCGGACCGGCGTGAGCCGCCAGACCGCCCAGCGCTACCTGAAGCTCCTGGAGCGCACGGGACGGGCCCGGCTCACCCTGAAATACGGCGACGCGGGCCGCCCTGAACACCGTTACGTGTGGGCGACCCGCGCCTGAGGGCACGGCCGGTGGGGGCGGGGGAAGGGGCCGTGCCCCTTCCCTACATACGGATTCAGCCCGCGGCCTTCTCCACGAACTCGGTGGTGAACGTCTTGCTCAGATCGATCTTGGCGTTCTTGATGTTGGGGTTGAACGCCTTGAGGACCTTCTCGACGGTCTCGGGGCCGGCCTTGGGCATGACGCCGTCCTTGGTGAACATCGGCAGCGTGCTCTCGATGGCTGCCGCGTACAGCATCTTGTTGCCCTGCGAGTAGTCGGCGGGCATCTTGTCGGCGATCTGCGTCGCGCTGTGGGTGGACATCCACTTGAGCGTCTTGACGAATGCATTGGCCAACTTCTGGACGGTGTCCTTGTGACTGTTGACCCAGTCCGTCTGCATGTACAGGCTTGATGACGGGTACGGGCCGCCGAGCGCCTCCTGGGAGCCCTCAGGGGTGCGCATGTCGAGCAGAACCTTGCCCGCCTTCTTGTCCAGGACGGTGGCGACGGTCGGGTCGGTCGTCATGCCGCCGTCGATGGCACCCTTCTGGAGCGCCGCGATGAAGGTCGGTCCCGCTCCGACCGCGACCGGCGTGAAGTCGCTGACGTTCACCCCGTTCTTGACGGCAAGGTACTTGGTGAGGAAGTCGGTCGACGAGCCGAGACTGGTGATGCCGAGCTTCTTGCCCTTGAAGTCCTTGGGTGACTTGATGTCGCCCGCCGCCTTGCTGGAGACGATCTCCACCTCGCCGGGCGCGTGCGAGAACTGCACCACGGACTCCACGGCCTTGTCCTTGGTCTGCAGGTCGAGGGTGTGGTCGTAGAAGCCGACAGCCCCCTGGACCTGACCGGAGACGAGCGCGGTCTCGGCCTGCACACCGGCGGGCTCGCTCAGCAGCTCCACGTCGAGGCCCTCGGCGTCGAAGTAGCCGAGCCGCTGGGAGAGCATGGCGGGCAGGTAGATGACCTTGTCGAGGCCGCCGACCATGATCTTGACCTTCGTCCCCTTGCCGTCGCCCTTGCTGGTGGAGGTGGTGCTGGCCGCGTCGTTGGCACAGGCGGTGAGGGAGGAAAGGGCGAGCAGGCCGACGGTGGCCAGGGTGGTGTATCTGGCGGACTTGCGCATGAGGGTTCACGTCCTTGTGAGAGTGGCGGTGCGGGGAGGGAAAGCGGACCCAAGAGGGCGGCCGGTGCTAGGAGTTCGTCGGCTTCCAGCGGAAGACGCGGTGCTCGACGAAGGTGAGCAGTCCCTCGGCCGCCAGCGCGACGACGGCGAGGATGACCATGGCGGCGTACACACCGGCCGGGTTGAAGGTGTTCTGGGACTGCGAGACGAGCAGGCCGATGCCCTTGGTGGCACCGATGTATTCGCCGACGATGGCGCCGATGAGCGCGAAACCGAAGCTGACGTGGAGGCTGGTGAAGATCCACGAAGTGGCCGACGGGATGACGACCTGAAGGGTCACCCGACGGTCGCTGGCGCCCAGGATGCGGGCGTTGGCGACCAGGTTCCGGTCCACCTCGCGGGCGCCCTGGAAGGCGTTGAAGAAGACCGGGAAGAAGACGAGGACGACGGCAGAGGCGACTTTGGAGGCCGGGCCGAGGCCGAACCAGATCAGGAAGATCGGAGCGAGGATGATCCTCGGCATCGAGTTGAGCACCTTGATGTATGGACCAAGGACATCGGCGAGAAAGGTGATCCGCCCCAGCGCAATCCCGAGGACCACACCGGCGGCCACACCGAGCACCCAGCCGAGCAGTGCCTCGTAGAGCGTGTACCAGATCTGCTCCCCCAGGGACCCCTGCGCCGTTCCGTGCATCACCCAGGTCCAGATCTGGTCCCAGATCTTCGAGGGCATCGAGAAGTTGAACGGATCGATGATCTTCGAGCGGGAGAGCGCCTCCCACAGGCCAAGGACGGCGACCAGGAGCAGTACGCGGGTGACCGTGACAACGATCTTGCGTCTGCGGGCGGCACGCGCGCGTGAGTGCGTACGGCTCGTCCTGCTGCCGGGCTCGCTCACGGTCGGTGCGACCTGCGCCTCGGGCATGACATCAGGCGACATTGGCGGCACCCCTCTCACGGGTGATCCGGACCTCTTCGCCGAGGGACTCCCAGATCTCGCGGTAGATCTCGATGAACCGCGGCTCCAGACGCACCGACTCGACCTTGCGCGGCCGCGGCAGGTCGATGTCGTAGACCTGCTTCACAGTGGCCGGGCCGGCCGTCATGACGACGACCTTGTCGGCCAGCGCGATGGACTCCTCCAGGTCGTGTGTGACGAAGACCACGGAGGCCCCGGTGCCCTCCCACAGTTCGAGCAGCTCGTCCGACATCAGCGCCCTGGTCTGCACGTCGAGCGCCGAGAAGGGCTCGTCCATCAGCAGGATTTCGGGGTCGTTGACGAAGGTCGCGGCGAGCGCGACGCGCTTGCGCTGGCCGCCGGAAAGCTGGTGCGGGTAGCGGTCCTCGAAGGCGGCGAGCCCGACCCGGGCCAGCCACTCGCGCGCCTTCTCCTTCGCCTCCGACTTGGGCACACCGCGAAAACGCGGGCCGGCCATGACGTTCGACAGCACGGTGCGCCAGGGGAAGGTGGCGTCCTGCTGGAAGACGAAACCGACCTTGTCGCCGACGCCGCGAACCGGCTCTCCGGCGACCAGCACCTCGCCCTCGCTGGGCTCCTCCAACCCGCTGACCAGGGTCAACGTGGTCGACTTGCCGCAGCCCGTGGGGCCGACGACCGCCACGAACTCGCCGCGCCCGACCGTGAGGTCCAGTTCCCTGACGGCCGTGTGCAGACCCCCCGACGGGGTCCTGAAGATCTTGCTCGCGCCCCGTAGCTGGATGGCGGGGCTGGTGTCTGCGCTCATGGCCGGGGACGGTAGATGTGGCCCGGGCCACAGCAGCAGCCTTGTGAGCGCATGCCGTTCTTTTGCTTGCAACAGCCTGTTGTGCTCGTTTTGCGCGCGCTACAACAGCGGAGCCGAAACACGGGCTTAACGCTCGCCAGGCCTTGACAGAAAGAGGCCCGATGATTGACGTCCTGGTCGTGGACGACGACTTCCGCGTTGCCGAGATCAACGCCAAGTACGTGGGAAAGGTTCCCGGCTTCCGGGTCGCCGCCCGCGCACACAGCGCTGCCCAGGCGCTGGCCAGCGTGCAGCGCGGGGCCATCGACCTGGTCCTGCTCGACCACTACCTGCCCGACCAGACAGGCCTCGAACTCGTCCACCGCATGCGGGAACAGGGCCTCGGCACGGACGTCATCATGATCACCGCGGCCAGTGACGTGGCGACCGTGCAGGCCGCGATGCGCCTCGGCGCGCTGCACTATCTGGTCAAGCCGTTCACCTTCGCCGCCCTGCGCACCCGCCTCGACTCGTACGCCGCGCTGCGCCGCACCGTCGACCGGGTCGGCGGCCGCGGCATCGCGGGCCAGGAGCAGGTGGACCGGATCTTCGGCGCCCTGCGCACTACGCCGGCGCCGTCGTCACCAGGCCTGCCCAGCGGCCACTCGGAACCGACGACCGATCTGATCTGCCGGGTCCTGCACCACGCCGAGCACCCGCTCTCGGCCCACGAGGTGGCCGCGGAGACCGGCCTGAGCCGCTCCACCGCCCAGCGTTACCTCCGCCACCTCGAACAGGCCGGCCGCCTCCGCCTCTCCCTCAAGTACGGCGACACGGGGCGCCCTGAACACCTGTACGCGTGGGTGGCGCCGTAGCCCGAAGTCTGCGCTGTGTCCCGTACGGCTGTGCGACAGGCGCACGGCGACGATGAGGCCTGCGCCCTACGACGGTGAGGGCGGCGCTCCCTACGCGGCCCCCGCCCCTGTCAGCGCCCGCACCTCGGTCTCCGCGTGCTTGGCCTCGTCGGGGACCTCGTCGGAGGTGACCGTGCCGAGCCAGCCCGCGAGGAAGCCCATCGGGATCGACACGAGGCCGGGGTTCTGGAGCGGGAAGTACTGGAAGTCGACGGCTGGGAACAGCGATTCCGGACTGCCCGAGACCACTGGCGACAGCACCACGAGGGCGAGTGCGGGGACCAGCCCGCCGTATACGGCCCACACGGCACCGCGCGTGGTGAAGCCGCGCCAGAACAGCGAGTAGAGCAGCACGGGGAGGTTCGCGGACGCGGCGACTGCGAAGGCGAGGCCCACCAGGAAGGCGACATTGAGGTCACGGGCCAGCAGGCCGAGGGCGATCGCGACCACGCCGATACCGACCGAGGCGACGCGCGCCACAGCCACTTCGCTGCGCGTCTCGGCACGGCTGCGCCGCAGTGACGCATACAGGTCGTGGGCCACGGACGCCGAGGAGGCGAGCGTGATTCCGGCGACCACCGCGAGGATGGTGGCGAAGGCGACGGCGGCGACGACCGCGAAGAGAACCGTTCCTGCGGTGGAGTTCGCACCACCGCCCAGGGCGAGCGCCAGGAGCGGGACGGCCGTGTTCCCGGCCGCGTTCGACCCGCGTACGGCATCCGGCCCCACGATCGCTGCCGCCCCGAAGCCGAGGATGATCGTCATCAGGTAGAAGCCGCCGATCAGCCCGATCGACCAGAGTGCCGAGCACCGCGCCGCCCGGGCGGTGGGCACGGTGTAGAAGCGGGACAGGATGTGCGGCAGCCCTGCCGTGCCCAGTACCAGAGCGAGCCCCAGGCTGATGAAATCGAGGCGGGCGGTCCAGTCCCCGCCGTACTTCAGCCCCGGGGCCAGGAAAGCATCGCCGTGACCACTGCGCGCGGCCGCCGTCAGCAGCAGCCGGTCGAAGTCGCCGTGGAACCGCAGCAGGACGAGCACGGTCAACGCGACCGTACCCGCGAGCAGCAGCACCGCCTTGACGATCTGGATCCAGGTGGTGGCCCGCATCCCTCCCAGCGACACATAGATCACCATGAGCGCGCCGACACCGATGACCGTCCAGGCCCGCGCGGCCGCGCTCGTACCCCCGAGCAGCAGCGCGACCAGACTGCCCGCCCCCACCATCTGCGCCACCAGATACAGGACGGACACGGTGACCGAGGAAGTTCCCGCCGCGATCCGCACGGGCCGTTCGTTCATGCGCGCCGCGACCACGTCGGCGAGCGTGAACCGCCCGCAGTTGCGCACCAGTTCGGCGACCAGGAAGAGCACCAGCAGCCAGGCGACGAGGAAGCCGACCACGTACAGCAGGCCGTCGTATCCGAACAGCGCGATGAGCCCCGTGACGCCCAGGAAGGAAGCGGCCGACATGTAGTCGCCCGCGATGGCAAAACCATTCTCCATGGGCGAGAAAAGACGTCCGCCCGCGTAGAACTCCTCCGCCGAGCCCTGCCGGTTACGGCTCACCCACGTCGTGATCGCCAGCGTGATGGCGACGAATACGCTGAACAGAAACAGCGCAAGCGTCTGATGACCGCCCGTCACAACGCACCACCCCGAACTACGCGCGTCAACTCCTGTGTGTTCCACCGCAGTTCGAGCGCGGCCCGGTCCCGGCGCAGCCGCGCATGCCGGGCGTAGGCCCACGCGAACAGAAAGGTGCTGAGGAACTGCCCGAGCCCGGCGAGCATCGCCACGTTCATGGCGCCGGCCACGGGATGCGCCATCAGCCCGGGCGCGGCGGTGGCGGTCACGAGGTACGCCAAGTACCAGACGAAAAAGACAGCGACTCCCGGCACGACAAACCTGAGGTATCTGCTGCGCACCTCCTGGAACGCCGCGCTGCGCTGCACCTCGAGATACACGTCGGCCGCAGCGGCCGCCTCGTCCTCGCTCGCCCGGCACCCAGGCCCGGCCTCGGGCACGGGTACGGGACCGCCGACGCCGTCAGACTCGCCCCACCCGGAGGCAAGTGCGTCGTACCACGGGTCGTCGTACCTCGCACCTCCCGAAGCCTCTGCGGGGGACGAGTCGTGATCGCGGTGCTCGGCCGAACCATCGGCGCCACCCCCGCTTCCGCAGGGACGACCGTTGCTTGACTGCATGCCCAAGGATGGACAGAACGGAAAGATCCCCGACTCTTCTTCTCCGCGCTCTTCACCCCATCAGGTGACTCATCCCGTCGGTGGCCGCGCGAGTCCCTTTGCATACGCGTAACGCACCGCCTGGGCACGGTCCTTGAGACCCGTCTTGGCGAAGAGGTTGTTGATGTGAGTCTTCACGGTCGCGGTGGAGACATGCAGCTTGCGGGCGATCTCCTGGTTGCTGAGGCCCTCGGCGATCAGCAGCAGCACCTCGGTCTCGCGCGCGGTGAGCCCGTCCGGCGCCTCGGTCACGGCCGGCGGCTGCGGCTCCGGGCCGGACAGCCGCTCCAGCAGCCGCCGTTGGATGCTCGGCGACAGACCGGCGTCCCCGGACAGCACGCTGTGCACGGCCCGTACGATTTCGTCCCCACCCGCGTCCTTGGTGAGATAGCCCCGTGCCCCAGCCCGCAACGCCGGGAACAAGGACTCGTCATCCGCGAACGTCGTGAGCACCACGACCTGCGTCCCGGGGTACTCCGCGCGAATGCGCCGGGTCGCCTCCACACCGTCGCAGCGCGGCATGCGCAGGTCCATCAGCACCACGTCCGGGGCGAGTTCCGCGACGAGTTGCACCGCCTCGTCCCCGTCGCCCGCGGCACCGACGACCTCGATCCCGGGCAGCAGGCCCAGCAGCATCACGATGCCCTCGCGCACCACGGTCTGGTCGTCCGCGACCACCACGCGCGCAGGCCGCTGCTCCGCCCCTTCCGTCATACGGGCACCTTCAGCGTCACCACGAACCCCTCCTCGTCCGGCCCGGCCTCCAGCGAGCCGCCCAACAGCTCGGCACGCTCGCGCATGCCCAGCAGACCGTACCCGGCGCCCGCCCCTGCGAGTTCGCCCGGCGCACCGCCGGAGTCCCTTACATCCAGCGTCACTTGATGGACGCCGTAGTCCAGCCGCATCCGCACCTCGGCCCCCGGCGCGTGCTTGCGCACGTTCGTCAGGGCTTCCTGCGCGACCCTGCGCACGGCCTGCGACGCCTCTGCGGGCAGCTGTCTGCGCTCACCCGTAATGGTGACCTCGGCACCGGCCGACGTACCGACGAGCTGCGAGAGGAAGTCCTCCAGCGGAGTCAGCTCTCCGCGCAGCGCAGAGAGAGCCTGCCTCGTCTCGTCGAGACCGTCACGGGCCATCCCCCTTGCCGCCACCACCCGCTCCAGGATCTGCTCCCGGCCGGCGCCTCGCTCGATCAGCAGCCGGGCCGCCTCGAGGTGAACGAGTTGGGCCGAGAGGCTGTGCGCCAGCACGTCATGGATCTCCCGTGCGATGCGGGCCCGCTCCGCGAGCGCCGCCGACTCCGCCTCCGCGGCCCGGGCGGCGCGCTCCTGGGCGAGCAGACGCTGGGCGCTGCCCCGGGCTTCGGCGTCGAGGCGCAGGACGTAACCGGCCAGGGCCAGGCCCGCCGTCGTGGCCGCGGTGGTCAGCCACACGTCGTTGTTGACCGCGGCGTAGGACGCGAGGGCCACGGACGCCGTCGGCAGGGCGACCGCCAGCGGCAGCCGTTCCAGCGCGGTGACGGCGCAGCCGCACCAGAGAACGAGGGCCGGTGCCCGGAAGCCCACGGCCTGGGCCCCGACGGCCAGTCCCAGGAGCAGCAGCAGGATGCCGAGGGAGGGCCAGAGCCTGTGCTGGAACGTGGTCCGGTACAGGGCCCAGGCGAGTACTCCGGCCACGACCACGCCGAGGCCACCCACGACCGTCACCCAGCCGTGGACTCGACTGCTGCTGAAGGCACCCCACAGCAGGATGGCGAGGGCGAACAATCTCACGACCCAGGCGAGCATGCGCCGAGGTCGTGAGGTGCCTGCCCGCCCGAGCGCCTCCCGCGAGGGCCAGCGCATCCAGGCGTTCTGCGTCACACGCGCTCCTTCCGCGCCGGGCGGACCACGGGGTCACCGTACGCCGTGCCCCCACCGCTCGTGGGAGCCACGGACTGCGCCCGCCAGACCAGCGTTCCGGAGCGGACCAGGAGGGTGGCCGCGAGGGCTACAAGGAGGGCGGAGCTGTCCTGATGGACGCCGAGGGCCACGCCGAGCGCGAAGAGGCCGACACGCAGGGCGATACCGACCACCCAGACAGTCACGCTCGCCTTGGTGCTCTTGCTCCACACGGTGCCGTCCGGCTCCACCCATATTCGGGTCGTCCAGGCCCATCCGGCGCCGGTGGCAAGGCCGATGAGCAGCTCGGCGCCCAGCAGGACGACCGACTCCGTGCGGTGGTGGGCGTCGACGATGCCGGGCTCACGCAGGGCCACGACGGCGAGGATCACGGGCAGCAGCCACCAGCGCCTGCCCGCACCGATCTGCTGCGCGCGAAACTGCCGCACGACTACAAGAACGACGACAGCCGCGATCGCCAGCGCATTGACGAGCCCGGACATCAGAGCCTCCGTGAGCGAAGAAGGGAGTCGGCAGCGAATGCTGTCGACTCCCTCGACGCTACGGAAATCCGCAGGTCAGCAAATCGGAGCAGGGGTGGATCGTGGGTGGACCCGCAAACCGCTGCAGGCTCCACCCACGGGTGGAGGCGACGCACGACCACCCTGGCCGCCCCAGCCGGGCCCCACCCCGGCCCAGGCGGGCGCAGCGGCTACGCGTCGATGCGCGACCGGTCCAGCGTCGCGGCCGAGCTGGAGATGAACTCCTTGCGCGGTGCCACGTCGTTGCCCATCAGCAGATCGAAGACCGTCTCTGCGGAGTCCAGATCGGAGAGGTTGATCCGGCGCAGGGTTCGGTGCCGCGGGTCCATCGTCGTCTCGGCCAGCTGGTCGGCGTCCATCTCGCCGAGGCCCTTGTACCGCTGGATGGAGTCCTTGTACCGGATGCCCTTGCTCTGGAACTCCAGCAGCTTGTCGCGCAGTTCGCGGTCCGAGTACGTGTAGACGTACTTGTCCTGGCCCTTCTTCGGCTGGACGATCTCGATGCGGTGCAGCGGCGGCACCGCGGCGAACACCCGGCCCGCCTCGACCATGGGCCGCATGTACCGGTGGAACAGCGTCAGCAGCAGGGTCCGGATGTGCGAGCCGTCCACATCGGCGTCGGTCATCATGATGATCTTGCCGTAGCGCGCCGCGTCGATGTCGAACGTCCGGCCCGAGCCGGCTCCTATGACCTGGATGATCGCGCCGCACTCGGCGTTCTTGAGCATGTCGGTCACGGACGACTTCTGGACGTTGAGGATCTTGCCGCGGATCGGCAGCAGCGCCTGGAACTCGGAGTTCCGCGCAAGCTTGGCGGTGCCGAGCGCGGAGTCCCCCTCGACGATGAACAGCTCGCTGCGGTCCACGTCGTCGCTGCGGCAGTCGGCGAGCTTCGCCGGCAGCGACGAGGACTCCAGAGCCGTCTTGCGGCGCTGGGCATCCTTGTGCTGGCGGGCCGCGATGCGCGTCCGGGCGGCGGCGACGGCCTTCTCCATGACCACGCGGGCCTGCGCGGCGGCGTCCCGCTTCGTGGAGGTCAGGAACGCCTTGAGTTCCTTGGAGATCACGGTGTTCACGATGCGCCGGGCCGCGGAGGTGCCGAGAACCTCCTTGGTCTGGCCCTCGAACTGGGGCTCGGCGAGGCGGACGGTGACGACCGCGGTGAGGCCCTCGAGGGCGTCGTCCTTGACGATGTCGTCCTCGGCGACGCGCAGCAGCTTCTTCGCGCGCAGCACCTCGTTCATCGTCTTGGTGACCGCCTGCTCGAAGCCTGCGACGTGGGTGCCTCCCTTGGGGGTGGCGATGATGTTGACGAACGACTTCAGGGTCGTGTCGTAGCCGGTGCCCCAGCGCATTGCGACGTCGACGCCGAGTTCGCGGGTGACCTCGGTGGGCGTCATCTGGCCGTGGTCGTCCAGGACCGGGACCGTCTCCTTGAAGGTGCCCTGGCCTGAGAAGCGGAGGACGTCGTTGACCGGCTTGTCGCTCGCCAGGTACTCGCAGAACTCGCTGATGCCGCCGTCGAAGCGGAAGGACTCCTCACCCTTGCTGCCGCCCTCGCCGAGCCCGAACTCGTCGCGGACGACGATGGTCAGGCCGGGCACCAGGAACGCCGTCTGACGGGCACGCTGGTGCAGGTTCTCCAGGGAGAGCTTGGCGTCCTTGAGGAAGATCTGGCGGTCGGCCCAGTAACGCACGCGCGTGCCGCTGCGGGTCTTGGGGATCCGCTTGGCCTTGCGCAGCCCGCTGGCGGCCTCGAACTTGGCGTCGGGGCCATTCGCCGCGAAGGCACCCGGCACGCCGCGGCGGAAGCTGATCGCGTGGGTGTGGCCACCGCGGTCCACCTCGACATCCAGGCGGGCCGACAGGGCGTTCACCACGGAGGCGCCCACACCGTGCAGACCGCCGGAGGCGGCGTAGGAGCCGCCGCCGAACTTGCCGCCGGCGTGCAGCTTGGTCATGACGACCTCGACACCGGAGAGGCCGGTCTTGGGCTCGACGTCGACCGGGATGCCCCGGCCGTTGTCCCGGACCTCCACCGAGCCGTCGTCGTGGAGGATCACCTCGATGTGGTCGCAGTAGTTCCCGAGAGCTTCGTCGACGGAGTTGTCGATGATCTCCCACAGGCAGTGCATCAGACCGCGGCTGTCGGTCGACCCGATGTACATGCCCGGGCGCTTGCGCACGGCCTCGAGCCCCTCGAGGACGAGCAGGTGCCGCGCGGTGTAGTTGGAACCGTCCCGGTCTGCTCCTGCCAGCAGCGCTGTGGACGGCACGGACGTCTCGGCGGTCACGCGGTTCGCTCCTCGCTGAATTTCAGGTGGGGCCCTTATGGGTAAGGGCGCGGCTTCGGTCGCCGTCAAGAGGGTACCGAGGCCTGGTAGAGCCGTTGTAACGCCACCCTCGTCTGGAGGGAAGACTAGTCCAGAGTCGCATGCATGTTCGATCCCTCGATGGAGTGAAGTACATATCACGTTCCCTTCGAGGCATGAACCATTTAGGCTCCGGGCACGTCCTCATGAACAACCGGCAAGCCAGCCGGGAGGACCAGACATTGACAGACCGCGCGAACCCGTACGACACACAGACACGCAATACGGCACATTCGCCGCCAACCGGCAGCAGACAGCCGGCCTCGAAAGATTTTTTCGAGGAAAAGCCCGGGGCGGGAACGTTTTAGGGCTGGTTGGATGTTGACCCTGGTACGACAGCTCGTCGAGCTAGAGAAGAGGCGACGTGACTACTGTTCTGACCCCCGCGAGCCCACTGACGGCCGCCGATCGCTGCGACCGCTGTGGCGCGCAGGCCTACGTGCGCGTTGTCCTGCTCAGCGGCGGAGAACTGCTCTTCTGCGCCCACCACGGCCGCAAGTTCGAGCCGGAACTCAAGAAGATCGCCGCTGAGATACAGGACGAGACCGAGCGGCTGACGTCCGTTCCGGCATCCGTCTCCGAAGAAGAGCGCTGATACCTCGGACATACGACGAGCCAGCTCCGGCACAGGCCGGTACGGGCGGCGCGGCCCCTGCTTCAGGGACCGCGCCGCCCGCGCTCGTACCGCAGAAGCCGTCCAGGCACCGTCAGTGGGCCCTGCCGGGCCCGCTCCGCCGGCTCATCCCTCGTAGGGCTTCGGACACGCGCGTATAGACGCCGGGGCTGCCCGCACGACCGCAGCCACTTCCCCAGGACACGAGCCCGATGAGCTTCCCCTGGGCGACCAGAGGCCCGCCGCTGTCCCCCTGGCAGGCGTCGTGGCCCCCTCCTGCCTCCCCGGCGCACAACATGCTCTTGGCTTGGTACGTGCCGTCGGCGCTGCCCGGATACGCCTCCTCGCACCGGGCGTCGGGCAGCACGTGCACGCGTGTCGCCCGCAGAGTGTGTGCGTAGTCACCGCCACCGGTGAGATCCCCCCACCCGGAGACGGTCGCGCTCGTGCCCGGCTTGTACGCAGGATCGCCGGCGGCCGCCATCGCGATGACCGACCGGCGCGGCAGCGGTTTGGCGAGGGTGAGCACGGCGAAGTCCTCGGCGTTGCTGTCGCTGTCGAAGGTCGGACTCACCTGGACGTCACGTACCGAGATCTCCCGGCCGCGGCCCGAGAGCAGGTCCGTGCGGTTCGCGATGACCTTGAGGTCGTGGACGCGCTCCGGCGGCGCCCCCAGGACGTCCTCGCCCATGCAGTGGGCCGCGGTGAGGACGGTCGTACGGCTGATGGCCACACCCCCGCAGAACTGCCCCGCACGCGTACCCCCGAACCGGTCACGGCTGGAGAGCGCCACCGTCCACGGACTCTCGGACACGTCGATCGGGAAACTCCCTATGACAACGCTGTCGGCGGCCACGGGAGCAGTGGAAAGCAACGGTATTGCGGTCGCCGCGGCCACAAGGGCCAGCGGCCGGGCCAGCGCCCGGACAAAGGGACGGCGCATACGGGCTCCTCACTCTGGGATGGTCGTGGGAGACCCAGAGTGATCCAGCCCGTCACACCCCGCACCTGCGCGAGAGCACGAGAAGGCCCGGTTCCCCACGCGGGAGAACCGGGCCTTCGGTGTCGTACGAGGGCGACCTAGTCGAGGTAGTCGCGCAGCACCTGGGAACGCGACGGGTGACGCAGCTTCGACATGGTCTTCGACTCGATCTGGCGGATGCGCTCGCGCGTGACGCCGTACACCTTGCCGATCTCGTCGAGGGTCTTCGGCTGACCGTCGGTGAGACCGAAGCGCATCGAGACGACGCCCGCCTCGCGCTCGGACAGGGTGTCGAGTACCGAGTGCAGCTGCTCCTGGAGGAGCGTGAAGCTGACCGCGTCGGCCGGGACGACGGCCTCGGAGTCCTCGATGAGGTCACCGAACTCGCTGTCGCCGTCCTCGCCCAGCGGGGTGTGCAGCGAGATGGGCTCGCGGCCGTACTTCTGGACCTCGATGACCTTCTCCGGGGTCATGTCGAGTTCCTTGGCCAGCTCCTCCGGGGTGGGCTCGCGGCCCAGGTCCTGGAGCATCTGGCGCTGCACGCGCGCGAGCTTGTTGATGACCTCGACCATGTGCACCGGGATACGGATGGTGCGGGCCTGGTCGGCCATGGCGCGGGTGATCGCCTGACGGATCCACCAGGTGGCGTACGTGGAGAACTTGTAGCCCTTGGTGTAGTCGAACTTCTCGACCGCTCGGATCAGACCGAGGTTGCCCTCCTGGATGAGGTCCAGGAAGAGCATGCCGCGGCCGGTGTAGCGCTTGGCCAGGGAGACCACCAGACGGAGGTTGGCCTCCAGGAGGTGGTTCTTGGCGCGGCGGCCGTCCTCGGCGATGATCTCCAGCTCGCGCTTGAGCTTGGGGGCGAGCTTGTCGGCGTTGGCCAGCTTGTCCTCGGCGAACAGACCCGCCTCGATGCGCTTGGCGAGCTCGACCTCCTGCTCGGCGTTGAGCAGGGGGACCTTGCCGATCTGCTTGAGGTAGTCCTTGACCGGGTCGGCGGTGGCGCCGGCCGCGGCGACCTGCTGGGCCGGCGCGTCGTCCTCGTCCTCGTCGGAGAGGACGAAGCCCGCGCTCTCGGCGCCCTCGGGCTCGTCGGCACCCTTGGGGGTGTCCTCGAGCACCTCCTCCTCGACGACCTCGGCGTCGTCCTTCTTGGCACTGGTCTTCTTGGCCGCCGCCTTCTTGGCGACGGTCTTCTTCGCGGGCGCCGTCTTCTTGGCGACCGCCTTCTTCGCAGCGACCTGCTTGGCGTCGTCCTCGACGGGCGTGTCGGCGGCGGGCGCCTCGGGGGTGGCGGTGGCGGTGGCCTTCTTGGCGGTCACCGTCTTCGCCGCGACCGTCTTGGTGGCGGTGCGCTTGGCCGGACTCTTCGCTGCGACGCTCTTTCGGGTGCGCTTGGGCTCCGCGGCACTGACCATCAGCGTCACACCCTCTTCCTCGAGGATCTGGTTGAGGCTGCGCAGTACGTTCTTCCACTGAGTGGCCGGAATCTGGTCAGCTTCGAAGGCCCGACGCACATCGTCGCCGGCGATCTGCCCCTCAGCCTTTCCCCGCTCAATCAGAGCCATGACAGAGACGGACTCGGCGATCTCCGGCGGGAGCGTACGGGATGTGCTGGCCGACACGAACAACCTCTCGGAACGTTGGAAAACGGCTTCCGGCCCCGTCCAGGACGGACAGGAGCCGACCGCCGGCTTGGGGATTGGGCCGACGGCGCGGGCGGGACCGGGAAGATGCACAGCGCCGCAAACGGCGTCCGTATTCCCTCCTCGGCTGTCACCTCTTAGGTCATCGCGCTGTTTCCCCGAGTGTTACGCCCAATCCGCGTGGTCCGAATCACATCCCGTAAGCACACAAAAGCGGTCAGACAGGGACAGAAAGGGTCACTCGCGGGTGAGATCGGGGCTTTCCCAAGGTGCTCGCGGCCCGTGGCGCCGTCGGACCCCGCAGGATCCCGGAGATCCTGCGGGGTCCGACGGAGGCGGTTCGGCGGCCGAGCCATGCCCCAGGAGGGGGAGGCATCTCCCGGCCGCGCCGCCCGCGGGGTGCGGTCAGTGTTCGCGCGGCGCGGGCACCACGCGCTCCACCTCGGGATGGACGGTCAGCAGTTGGCGCATGGCCGACTCGGCCGCCGTGCCGTCCCCTGCACCGAGGGCGTCGACGATCCTGCCGTGGTGCGCCAGCGACGTCTCGTTCGGCCGGTCACAGCCGGTCACCGGGCCGCCGGAGACCTGGAGGGCGGCCGAGACGATCCCGGAGAGGTGCTCCAGCATCCGATTGCCCGCAACCTGGATCAGCAGGGAGTGGAACTCGGCATCGGCGCGGGAGAAGGTGATGGCGTCGCCCTGTCCCATGGCGTGGCCCATGATCTCCACCATGTCGGCGAGCCGCTGCTGGACATCCTCCCTCCCGTGCCCGGCGGCGAGGCGGGCGGCGAGCGGTTCGATCGTCCAGCGCAGTTCGCTCAGCTCGCGGCGCTGGTCGTCGCGCTGCGGCCCGAAGGCGCGCCATTCGATGATGTCCGGATCGAGGAGGTTCCAGTCGCTGACCGGGCGCACACGCGTGCCGACGTTCGGGCGAGCGCTGACCAGGCCCTTGGCCTCCAGGACCCGGAGCGACTCACGGACGACGGTGCGGGAGACCTCGAAACGCTGGCCGATTTCCTCGGGCACCAGCGGACGGTCGGCGCCCAGATCGCCGGAGACGATCATCTGGCCCAGCTGCTGGACGAGTTGGCCGTGCAGCCCGCGTCCGCGGCTGCCGGCGGCGCGCCGGCCCACGCGGCCCAGCTCCGGGTCCGCGCTCTCCCAGGCGGGGGCTCCGACGCGGTCGACCACGTGGGCCT
This sequence comes from Streptomyces sp. TLI_185, assembly GCF_003814765.1. Lineage (NCBI taxonomy): Bacteria > Bacillati > Actinomycetota > Actinomycetes > Kitasatosporales > Streptomycetaceae > Streptomyces > Streptomyces sp. TLI_185. Next base: position 7,494,267 of record NZ_RKRB01000001.1, on the reverse strand, counting down.
CGGCGTAGGGGTAGCGGTCGAGATCGCCCGGGCCGGCCAGACCGGAGTCGGCGGAGCGGGCGGCGGTCATCATGGTGTGCGCAAGGGTACTCACGGATCCTTTGTCGGCGCCGTCTCCAACTCCCTTGAGGTCTTTGGTGAAAAGCACACGAAAGGGTGATCGCTCACCCCGTCGCAATTGACGCCTTATCGGAAAGAAATGGGCTTTCCTCAGGGAGTTGCGCGCAGGGTAGGACGAAAGCGCGCGGACGGTTGTCATCGGACCCTGCTGCGCAGGGTGGTGAGCAGATACGCGCAGAGCAGAGCGGTGAGCGACAACGTCAGGGCACCGCCCACAGGTTGGGCGATCACCCTCGCCACGGCCCACAGATAGCGCTCTCCCCCGAAGGGCCACTGCAGCAGGAACACCTCACGCAACCGCAGTGGAAGCCCGGCAGCCATCCGCACGGACGATCCCGCCAAGGCCTTCTGTACGAGCGGAACGACGAGGACCGGTACGGAGATCACGGCCGCGAGTCCTGCCGTGGTGGACCGAAAGACGCCCGCGGCCAGCACTCCGGCCCAGGCACATCCGACGACGAGACCGACCCAACTCGCGCTCATCGAAAGCCAGTCCGCGGGAACTTGCATGAGCTCCCGTCCGTAGACGATGTAGAGCACTTCGGCGTCGCAGCCGACCGTGAGGAAGGCCAGCATCAGCGCGGTCGCCGTGGCGACGAGGAGTTTTGCGGCGAGCAGCCCCAGCCGACGGGGCACGGTGCCGCGATCCGCCGCAAGTGCGGGATGGCGGAACTCGTCACCGAAGGCCAGCGCGCCGAGGAGTCCCGCACCGAGCGCGGCGGGCGGCAGCGGCAGCTCGCGCGGCCACGCGGCCAGCAGGCGCGCCTGCGGGGTGTGTCCGATCCGGGCCAGGAGGACGGCGGCGAGGGCGGAAACGACGAGCACGACGGCCCCGGTGACGAACCCCGTGCCGATGCCGGCGGCGCGACGGATTTCGTAGCGCAGGGGGCGGAGGGGGCTGGGAGCCGGGCGGACGGAGATGGGGGGCGGGAGCGAGGGAGGGCTGTCGAGGGCGCCGGCTTCAGTCGGGCGTACGGGCGGCGTCGGGGAACGCCCGGACGTCACACCTGACTGGGGTGCGTTGACGGGTGACTTCAGCGCGCCGACGTTACGGGGTGTCTCAGCCGGAGCCGGGGATTGCGGTGCGGGGTGCGCTTCGTGGGACGCATCGGCCACAGTCGGGGAAGTCGGTTCGCCACCTCCCGGCCGGGACGCTTCAACCGGGGCCGAGCAGTGCTGTGCCGCGCCGGATGCCGGGACCGCGTCCGCCGCACGCGGCTCGTCCCGCACCTGCGGCCCGTCGGCGGATTCCGGTCCGCCGACGGGGTATTCCACCGCTCCGGGCCCCATGTCCCCGATCTCATCGGCGAGTTGATGTACGAGGATGCCGTGGCGGAACGCTGTCTCTCCGACGTCGGCGCAACTACTTCCGTAGACGGAGAGGCGGTTGCCGCCCTCGTGTACGACTTCGACGGAGCGCTGCGCGGTGCGGGCCTCCTTGGTGAGCAGGGCGGCGAGGCGCACGACGTGCGGGCTGCGGACGGCGACGCGGGGGCGCAGCCGGGTGCGGGCGAATTCCTCGGCGTCCTGGTCGGCGACGAGCCTGCCCCGCTCCAGCGTGACGACCCGGTTGGCGCTGCGTGCGGCCTCTTTGGGGTCGGCCGTGGTGACCAGGACGGTGCCGCCCTGGGCAGCGTGCGCGTGCAGCATGCCGTACAGCCAGCGGGCCTCGCGGGGGGCGAGACCAGCGGCGGGTTCGTCGAGCACGAGCGTGTGCGGGTCGGACAGCAGGGCGCAGGCCAGGCCGAGGCGGCGGTCCATGCCGCGGGAGAGGGTGCCGAGCCGTTCGTCGCGCAGGCTGACGAGGCCGACCACCTCGAGGACCTCGTCGGCGCGGCGGGCGGGGACTCCTGCGGCGGCGCACAGCATGCGGAGATGGCCACGGACGGTACGGGCCGGGTGCCCCGGTACATCACCCAGGAGCACGCCGACTTCGCGCCCCGGATGGGCGATGCGGTGCAAGGGGCGGCCCTTGAAGTAGGTGATGCCACGGCCCTGTTGGAGTTCGAGCATGAGTTTGAGTGCGGTCGTCTTGCCCGCCCCCGGCGCGCCGAGCAGCGCGGTGACGCGGCCTGCGCGCACGTCGAAGGAGACGTCGTCGACGGCGGGCGGAAGCTCCTTGCGGGGATTGCTGGTCAATCCGTAGGCCTGGATCACCCAAAGCAAGATAGCGCGCTATGTCCGATTTTTCGGGTATAGCGTGGCCCGCTCTGCAGGCCGTGACCGCTCGGCCCGGCGCCCTGCCGTCACACTTCGGGGCGCAGCATGGGGGGGTTGAGCAGTGTGGCGCCGCCGGCCCGGAACAACTGGGCGGGGCGGCCGCCCTGGCGTGTGGTGGTCCCGCCGGTGGGGACGAGGAAGCCCGGCGTGCCCGTCACCTTGCGGTGGAAGTTGCGCGGGTCGAGCGCCACGCCCCACACCGCCTCATAGACCCGGCGCAGCTCGCCGACGGTGAACTCGGTGGGACAGAACGCCGTGGCGAGGGAAGAGTACTCGATCTTGGAGCGGGCGCGTTCCACACCGTCGGACAGGATCTGGGCGTGGTCGAAGGCGAGCGGCGCCACCGGTTCGCCGTCTCGGCCGTAACCGCCCTGCTGCAGCAGCTCCTCGACCGGCGCCCAGCGCGCATTGCTGGCGTCGCCGCCCGCTCGGGGTGCGGGCAGGTCGGGGGCGAGTGCCAGGTGGGCGACGCTGACCACGCGCATGCGCGGGTCCCGCTTGGGGTCTCCGTAGGTCGCGAGTTGCTCCAGGTGTGCACCGTTGTCCTGAGTGGGAACGGCAGGGTCGTGGGCACGCAGCCCGGTCTCCTCGGCCAGCTCGCGTGCGGCTGCCTGCGCCAGATCCTCGTCGGCCCGTACGAAGCCGCCCGGGAGCGCCCAGCGTCCCTGGAACGGTGGTTCACCCCTGCGGACCGCCAGCGCACACAGGGCGTGACGGCGCACGGTCAGCACGACCAGGTCCACGGTGACGGCGAAGGGCGGAAATGCTGACGGGTCGTAGGGCATGCGGCGATCATAGTCGTCTGCCTGACGATAAACACTCCTTTCGTCGGCCGCTTCGACGGCTGATCCACTTCGGTCCGGTATGAGCCTCACTCCCGGGTTCTTGGTGCTGTGCGGTGGTACGTCGTCCGAGGTCACACTCCCAATTGCAGCCCGTCGGCCGCCTCCTCGACCATGGCGAGGCCGAGGCGGCTGACCCGTGCGGAGAAGGGAGCACCGGCGATTCGAAGTCCCCTCAGGACGATCTCGCCCAGGGGTGCACTGTGCATGGGCCGCAGTGTGACCGTCCCGGCCGGAGCGTCCGGACGGATACCCGCGAGGGTCACCAGCAGCAGTACGCCGCCGGCCGCCGCGGTGGCCGCCGGACGACAGGCCGCCGGGTGCGGGAGGGGCGCGCTCCCGGCGGTGCGCTGCTCCCCCGCGTACATCTCGGGCAGCCGGTGCCCGAAGCTCTCGGCCGCCGTCAGGGCCCCCCTCAGCAGCGAACCTGCCTCCTTCTCGTAGCCGGCGGCGGCCAGGCCTGCGACGGCGATCGCCGTCTCGTGGACCCGCACGGCACCGCTGCGGTGGCCGAACGGGTTGTATCCGGCTTCCTTCGCGCCCAGTCCGCGCAGCCCCCAGCCCGAGTCCATCCCCGGGCCGCCGAGCAAGCGGGCGAGTTGTTCGGTCTGCACCTTGTCGAGCAGCCCAAGGGCCGGCTCGCCCCCGCCGAGCAGGCCGGTGTCGAGGAGATGGGCGGCGGTGGCACCCAGGTACGGCAGCGGGGTGCCGTCGGGGGCGAGAGCAGCGGCCGGCCTGCCGCCACCCCGGTCGTCGACCCAGAAGTCCTCCCTGAACTCCGCCCGCAGCATCTGGGCCCACTGCCGCAACTCGGGGCCGCCCGGTCTCCCGCAGTCATCGAGCAGGTCGGCGCCCAGCAGGGCCGCGCGGTGGGCGTGGGCCTGCGTCTCGCAGCGGACGGGACCGCCGGGATGCGGGTCACACAGGTAGGTGCCCTCGCCGACGGTCGTCCGCAGCCAGGCCAGACAGCGCTCGGCCGCCGGCAGCAGTTCCTCCGTCTCGGCCTCGGAAAGGCCCCAGCGGCGTGCCTCCGCGAGGAGCGCGGGGAAGAGCAGCGTGGCTTCCGTGCCGGTACAACCCGGCGGCAGATGGATGCCCGCGTCCCGTCGTGGCCCGGGGATCATGCCGGACTGAGGCCCCGCGCCCCGGAGTTGGGTGCGTGCGAGGGCACGCAGCGTGCCTGCGGCGAGCCGGGTACCGAGGGGTAGCGTCATCCGCGCAGCCGCCAGTGCCTCGGCCGGGGCCGGACCGCAGCGCCAGGGGGCTCCTGCCGCGAGTTGCATGTCGGAAGGGTGCGCGGGGTCGCGCAGCAGGAGGGCATGGAGATCCTCGACGCTTGTCTGCAGCAGCGGCTGGACCCTGGGGTCGTCACCGGACGCCCGAGCGGCGGCAAGTGGGCTCGTGGCCGTGCGGCTCGCGGCCCGGACAGGCCCCGCTCCGTCCGCCCGTACCCTCAGCTCCACGCTTGTGCTGCCGCCAGGGGACAGCTCGAACTCCCAGCGCAGCAGCCCGGCGGAGGCCAGTGCGTCCGCGGGCGGCGGATCTGCCGTGACCGACGAGCTCCCGGTGGCGCAGGACCAGCGCAGGCCCGAGTCGTGGACGCTGGCGGGCAGTTCGGGTCCAGCGCTACCCGATGCGATGGCGCCCAGGTCGGCCAGGTCCGTACCGAGAGCGACTTCGAGAGGCACCCGCAGGGGGCGCCGGGCCGCACTGCGCAAGGTGATGCGCTCCGTCCCGTCCGCGTGGCGAATGCGCTCGACGACGACGTCCGGGTCCGGACCGGAGTGCGGCGAGGCACGCAGCGTGCCTACGAAGCGGGCTCGGTCGGCCGAGGTCATCCGGGCTTGCACCGCCAGCGGTTCGCGCCCCGCCACGCGGACCTGGCAACGGGAGAGCACGCGTCGGCCCGCACGGTAGAACCCTTCCAGTCCCTGACCCGTCATCTGCCCGTGCTCCGACGAGATGGCGAGTCCCGGGAGCGCGACGCAGATCATGGCGGTATGCGTGGACGGCAGTTCCACGGACCAGCGGGGTGCCGGCAGCGTTGCAGCTCGGGGCGACGGAGTTGCTCCTGGGGGCGGGAGGGCGGAAGAGCGGGGCGTCTGGGCTGGTGGTGAGGGCAGAATCCGGGCCTGGCCTGCGGGTGACGGCGATGAGCGTTGCCGGCCTGTGAGTGGGTCGGAGGGTCGGCCCCGGTCGGCCGACCCGGTTGGGAGTCGGTCCGAGCGCGTCGGCAAGGGCGTGGAGCAGCCCGGCTCGCTCGGCTCGAGTGCACACGGCCCCGCGTCGGGCGGGCGGACGGCGGTGAGGCCCTGGACGGTCTGCTTGCCAGAGAGTCGGTCCTGATGGGTCGCCCCGGTTGCGGGCCCGGGTCGTTCCGTCGCCCCAGGCAGGTACCAGCCCTGGCCGCTCGGTGGAGAGGCATGTGTGGCGTCGGCCGCGGACCGCACGTCGCACCGGGCGGCGTGGTCCGCGTGTGTCGGCAGGCGGGCCCCCGCCCCGGGAGACAGCGTGGACCGGCTTGAGCCGGGAGCGTCGTCGCCGGCAGCGGAGGGCGGAGTCGGCTGATGCATGGGTGGCTTCTTCTGCGCTCGGTGCACCTCGGGCGTGTGCGGCGCCGGGTGGGGGGATCCGGACGGACGTGGACTGTGTGGCGGCCCCGCCCATCCAGGCGCTCCGCCACTCAGGTGAACGGAAGAGCAGTCCTCCGGGTCACGCCCGCGGCGAGCCCACCCGGACGGGCGACGGCGACGCTGACCGTCCCCGGCGAATTCTGGTTCCCGCGCGCGGGGCGCCCCGCAACTGCCGCCGATCCGGGCGCCCCGACCAACGCTCGCCCGGCACCTGCTCACGCCTCCTCCTCTGTGCCGTCGCTTCCGGGACGCAGGCTTTCGGGGCACTGGTCGCCACGGCGCGCGGCGCCCTTCCCGGGAGTACGCGGGCGCGTGCGGCCAGTCCGTGCGGAGCCGGGACGGCCGACGCTTGCCACTGCCGTCCGTGCGCGAGGGACGCTCGTACCACTCCCCCGTCCCTCTGCCCCCGCCGAGCGGGAATGGCTGCGGAGCGTGCCGCTGGAACGGAAACGGCGTCGCGGGCGGGAAGCGTCCTCGGATACCGACTCCGACTCCGACACCGATGTGGAGGCCGAGTCGGACACCGGCTCCGACGCCCGGTCCGACTCGATGGCCTGGGCCGTCACCGGCTCTGCAGTTCCCTTCACCGACACCGACACCGATTCCGAGACCGCGACCGACTGCGAGACCGGTCCCGAGACTGACTCCGACACCAGGTCCGACGCCCGGTCCGACTCGATGGCCTGGGCCGTCACCGGCTCTGCGGTTACCTCGCTGCCGTGCGACTGCTGGGCTGCCGGCCGCCCCTGGTCCTGTCGCTCAGCGCGCAGGCAGCGGCGGATCGACTCAGGGTCCAGCCCTTCGTTGCAGGCCTGGTGCAGCAGGCGGGCGAAGAGGTACCCCGGATCCGCGCCGAGCGCCATGGCGAGGGCTTCCCGGGCTTCCAGTTCGTCACCCGTGGACCAGGCGACCCAACCGGCCAGCGTCAGCGGTGCCGCCGCGTGTTCGCCGTAGGGTCCGACGCACCGGCGGGCCAGGGCCCGCCAGAGCCGGAGTGCGAGCGCGGCCTCCTCGCCCTCCATCCATTCGGCCGCGCGGTCTCGGGTCGCACGGTCCTGCAAGCCGAGAATCAGTGTCGCGGCTTCGTCGTGTGCGAGCAGTTCGTCATCGCGGAGATCCGCCGTGAGCGTGCCGGACACGGGCGGTGCGCCCGCAAGTCGGCGCATGATCTGCGCGGACAGCTCCAGTGTCTCTTCGGCGACACCCTCGCGGCTGGCGCCGTCGAGGATCCTGGGGACCAACGCCATGCTCGCGGCGTCCAGGGCACTCTCCTGCTCCAGGGCGGCCGCAGTCTCCCAGGGCAGCAGCCTGGCCCGCAGCTCACGCAGAGTGCCCCGTACCTGCAGGCCGGCGTAAGTGGCAGCAGCGGCCAGCACGGAGGTGCCGGGCAGGCCCATGGGCAGGCCTTCAGGCGGGCAGCACGCCTCGTTCCCGCAGCAGTACGACCAGAAGCGGCCGTCCGAGATGCACAGCGCCTCGATCACCGGCACATCGAGCTGACCGCACTCGACGCGCAGTTTCTGGGCCAGCGGGCGCAACCGCTCCATGACCTGCCGACCCGACTCGCCCTTTGCCGGCTCCTGGCAGAGGTAGGCCACCATCTGTTCGGGCCGGGTTCCCCTGCGCTCACTGCCAGTGACGAGCCCGTGGGCCAACTGCTGGGCAACGGAGGCCCAGTCGTCCGCACTCGCCGGAATGCCGAGCCGGGCGCGGCCGCCGAAACGGCCGCGGCCGTCCCTGTCGTGCAGGGCGACCAGGACGATGCTTTCCTCGGGCCGGTACCCCAACAGATAGGGAAGGGCATCGGCCAGTTCGGCCGGGGTGCGCAGCGTGACCTGGTGCTCGGGGCCGTGGCTGTCGTAGGCGGTGCAGTCGACGTGGTCCGCACCGCCCGGGCGCTCCTCCTGCGTGCCCTGCGCACCGTACGTGCCCTGCGCGTCGCGTCCGCCGTGGTCGTCCGAAGCGGCCGGGCCGACGTTCTTTTCCCGTCGGCCGGGTGCGCCGTCACCGTCGTGGCGCTCGGCGCCTTCACGTCCGGAGGCCTTGCCGTTTTCGGGGGATCCAGTGGTTTCGCCGTGATTCGTCATGCGCAGACGATCTCGCGGATCGCGATATTCCGGTTTGCCCTGTGGATAAGTCGGGCCAGGGACATGTCAAGCCCTCCTTTCCCCCACAGGCCTGGCCGGGCTTGTCAGTGCCGTCCTGTTTGATGGGGTGCATGGAGCACACGAGCAACGCGGAACTCCGGGCGGCCGCCGACGCGGTCCTCGCCCGCCTCGTCGGGGACGCCACGGGGGCGGCCCGGCTGCGCGAGGACCAGTGGCGGGCGATCGAGGCGCTGGTCGCCGACAGACGCCGGGCGCTCGTCGTGCAGCGCACGGGGTGGGGCAAGTCTGCGGTGTACTTCGTGGCGACGTCGCTGCTGCGGGCACGGGGCAGCGGGCCCACGGTCATCGTCTCCCCACTGCTCGCGCTGATGCGCAACCAGGTCGAGGCCGCGGCACGGGCCGGTATCCATGCACGGACGATCAACTCCTCGAACACCGAGGAGTGGGACACCGTTCAGGACGAGATCGCCGCCGGTGAGGTCGACGTCCTGCTGGTCAGTCCGGAGCGCCTCAACAACCCGGACTTCCGGGATCAGGTGCTGCCCAAGCTCGCCGCCGCCACCGGACTCCTCGTGGTGGACGAGGCCCACTGCATCTCCGACTGGGGGCACGACTTCCGCCCGGACTACCGGCGGCTGCGCACCATGCTCGGTGATCTCCCGCTGGGCGTCCCGGTGCTCGCGACCACTGCCACCGCCAACGCGCGCGTGACCGCCGACGTCGCCGAACAGCTGGGCACCGGGGCCTCGTCGGACGCCCTGGTGCTGCGAGGCCCATTGGACCGGGAGAGCCTGAGCCTGAGCGTGCTGCGGCTGCCGGACGCCGCACACCGTATGGCCTGGCTCGCCGACCACCTGGGCGAGTTGCCGGGTTCCGGGATCATCTACACACTCACCGTGGCCGCGGCCGAGGAGGTCACTGCTTTCCTGCGGCATCGCGGCCACACGGTCGCTTCCTACACGGGCAGGACCGAGAACGCCGACCGGCAGCAGGCCGAGGACGACCTCCTCGCCAACAGGGTCAAGGCCCTGGTCGCCACCTCCGCACTGGGCATGGGGTTCGACAAACCGGATCTCGGATTCGTCGTGCACCTTGGCTCGCCGTCCTCGCCCATCGCCTACTACCAGCAGGTGGGCCGCGCCGGGCGCGGCGTCGAACACGCCGAGGTGCTTCTGCTGCCAGGGAAGGAGGACGAGGCGATCTGGGAGTACTTCGCGTCCCTCGCCTTCCCGCCGGAAGACCTGGTGCGCCGCACTCTCGACGTGATCGCTCGCGCGGACAAGCCCTTGTCACTGCCCGCCCTGGAGCCCTTGGTGGAGCTGCGCCGCTCCCGCCTGGAGACCATGCTCAAGGTTCTCGACGTGGACGGGGCGGTCAAGCGGGTCAGGGGCGGCTGGATCGCAACGGGGCAGCCGTGGACGTACGAGGCGGAGCGGTACGACTGGGTGGCGCGGCAGCGCAGCACCGAGCAGCAGGCGATGCGCGAGTACTCCTCGACGACCGACTGCCGTATGGAGTTCCTGCAACGCCAGCTGGACGACGAGGGCGCCAAGCCCTGTGGCCGCTGCGACAACTGCGCGGGCGCCCGGTTCACCACGGACATGTCCACGACGGCACTGGACGCGGCGCGTGTCGATCTCGGCCGGGCGGGCGTCGAGGTGGAGCCACGCCGCATGTGGCCCACCGGCCTGCCGGCGATCGGCGTTGACCTCAAGGGCCGCATCCCGATCGGTGAACAGGCCGCTCCAGGGCGGGCGTTGGGCCGCCTCTCGGACATCGGCTGGGGCAACCGGCTGCGGCCGATGCTGGCGCCACACGCCCCAGACGGTCCCGTGCCGGACGACGTGGCGAAGGCCGTTGTGGGCGTGCTCGCCGACTGGGCCAAGGGGCCGGGGGGATGGGCCTCGGGGGCAGCTGACCCGCAGCCGCGCCCGGTGGGTGTGGTCACCGTCTCCTCGCGCACCCGCCCTCAGTTGATCAACTCCCTGGGCGGGCGGATCGCGGAGATCGGCAGGCTGCCGTTGCTCGGCTCCGTGGAATACACGAGCGACGCACCCCACGTCTCCCGGAGCAACAGTGCACAGCGCTTGAAGGCACTGACCGGCACGCTGATCGTGCCGCCCGCCGTCGCTTCCGCTCTCGCCGAGGCCGGGGGTCCGGTCCTCCTCGTGGACGACTTCACCGAGACAGGCTGGACGCTCGCGGTCGCGGCCCGCATGCTCCGACGTGCCGGTGCGCAAGGGGTGTTGCCACTCGTCCTGGCCGTCCAGAGCTGACCGCCGCTCGGCACCGCACGCCCCCTCGGCAGCCCTGCCTTGAACCCCTCCGCCCAACGGTGCGCCAACTCGGGGTGAACGGTCGGCTCATGCGTCGTGACGCAACGCACTGGGTAGGGATATAAACCGCACACCGCCGTGTTTCGGTCAGTGGCCCCAATTGCTCGTTGCCGCATCCAAGTTCGACAGGAAGAATTGAAGTCCGCTCCCCGCACGGCTCGTCCGTGGTCCGGTAGGGCTCTGCTGCGGCGTGCGCTCCCCTGATCAGACCCCCGCCCGCAGTGTGGGCGCGTAGCCGAAGGGAGGACCGTGACCTTCGGATTCGCTCCGTCCTCGGCGGCATCCACGTCGACGTCTGCCGACCTGTCCGCCGCATCCGCCAACCCTCTCACCCGCATGCTCGAACCCGCGGAGTGGGCCGCCGCCGGAATTCCCCTGCTGCGCAACCCCCGAGAGATCGTCAGCGGACTCCATTCCCGGCATCACCCAAGGCCCGCGACCGCGGTGGTGGCCGTCCTCGACCCGGACGAACGCCTGTGCGCGAGCGCCTCGTTCACCCGCCGCCCGGCTCCCGCCGACGGCTGGATGTTCCGCAACACGCTGCTTGCGCAGCTGCGCCGGGTCATCCCTCACGACCTGCGGCGCCGCACACCGGTGCGCACCGCGGTGCTGCTCTACTGCCGTGAGGGCGACGCGCGTTGGACCGAGGAGGACGGCGCATGGATGTGGGGCCTGCGTGACGCGTGCACACTGCACGGGCTGCGCTGCGGGGCATACATCACGCTGACCCGGGACGGCTGGCAGGTGCTCGGTGAGGGCCGCGGCGGGCGCCGGCCCAACGCGGACTCCTCACCGGAGCCCTTCGGCATGTCCGAGGCGCCGCCTCCGCTGCCACGCACCGGTGGTGCCGCCTCGGAGGTCCTGCGCCGCGCTGCGGCCCGCTGAGAACACCGACGGGCCAACGCCCGACCGACCAGCACGCTTCCTTCGTACGCGGGCTTCGCAGCCCGCCGAACCAGGGGCGTTGCAGACAACGGTCAAGGCCCGTCAGCACTCCGAGCAACCATCGGCGCATGCTTTGGGGGGACGTTCGCTGCACGAACAACGGGCGTCCGCCCGGCGCTCCGACGTTCCCCCGCGTCCTGGTCAGCCGTCGCAGGAGCAGACGAAAGCGATCGCGCACCGGGCATCCCGCCGTATCTGCGCACGCCGAAACGCCCGCTGTGCCAATGCCGCCACAGCGGCGTCCTCGTCGCTCCGGCACCCCCGTGGGCGTACCGGAACAGACTTCAGACGCTCGCGCCCAGCACCGAGTTGATCTGCTGCGGGTCGCCGCAGACGATCAGCAGGGCTCCGGCCCGGGTGAGGGCCAGCGGCAAGGCGGAGGCGGCGGCCGGGTCGGGACCGCCGTTGACGGCGACCACGACCACGGGACGCGAGGCTGCGCGACCGGCGGAAGAGGCGTCCGTGTAGAAGACGTCATCGCCCGCGTCGTGCTGCGCCCAGTAGGAGGCTTCACCGAAGGACAGCTCGTGGGCGGCCCACGGGTGCTGTTCGCCGGTGGTGATCACCAGTACGTCGCCGGGGGCACGACCCGAGTCCAGAAGCAGGTCCACGGCTTCCTCGGCGGCGTCGAGCGCACCTTCCGCCGAGGCCGGGATCAGCTGGATCTGCGGGTTGGCCGCAGCAGTGACAGCGGCAGGGGCAGCCGGGACCGAGGGTCCGGGCTTGGCCACGGCCACGTCACGCGACGTGCGCTGCACCGGCGGCGTGGGCCGGAGCGGACCAGGACGACCGGGACGCGGCGGAGCCGCGGGACGGGGACCGGGTACGGGACGGGGGGTCGGCGCGGTGCGGCCGCTGGCCGGCGTGGCGCGGGGACCCTGGGCACTCTCGTGAATCTGAGGCTCCTCGGGAATGAGAGGCATGGGCTGATATTTATCAAACGTTGGTGCGGCTCGCGTCGGCGGGTGGCACATGAGCGCGAGCGGAATCGTCAGAAGTCGAAGCCGAGCTGGCCCTCGATCTCCGGAACGCCTCCGTCCGCCCAACCGCGGACCTTCTTGAGATGTCGCCACTGGGGCAGCGCATCAAGATACGCCCACGACAACCGGTGGTACGGGGTGGGCCCCCGCTCCGCCAGTGCGGCCTTGTGAACGGGCGACGGATACCCGGCGTTGTCCGCAAAACCGAAGTCTGCATGGTCGATACCCAGTTCGGCCATCATTTTGTCGCGCTGAACCTTGGCGATGACCGAGGCCGCCGCGACCGCCACGCACGACTGGTCGCCCTTGATGACCGTACGGACCTGCCAGGGCGAGCCCAGATAGTCGTGCTTGCCGTCGAGGATCACCGCGTCGGGACGGACCGGCAGAGCCTCCAGGGCGCGCCCCGCCGCCAGGCGCAGTGCTGCGGTCATGCCCAGTTCGTCGATCTCCTCAGGGGAGGCGTGCCCCAGCGCGTACGAGGTCACCCACTTCTGCAGTTCCACGGCAAGAACGGTGCGCCGCTTCACGGTGAGCAGCTTGGAGTCGGTGAGGCCCTCGGGAGGCCGACGCAGTCCCGTGACCGCCGCGCAGACGGTGACGGGGCCGGCCCAAGCACCGCGCCCCACCTCGTCGACACCGGCAATGATCTTCGCTCCGGTCGTGGCGCGGAGGGAGCGCTCGACGGTGTGAGTAGGTGGTTCGTACGGCATGGCGCCTTCAGCCTACGCCCCGCGGATCACTCGGCGACACCCCGGCTCCCCCTACTACTTCAGGACTACGGCGCCCCGCACTCAGCCGACACCCGGTCGCAGCAGCGGAACCATCAACTGGTCGATCATCTCCTCGAGATCACGATCGTCCCATTCGCTTCCGCGTAGCTTGGAGCGGTACATCATCATGGCCGGTATGGCATCGAAGACATAGCTGTTCGCCGCGTCGGGTCGCACCTCATTCCGCCCTATGCCACGGGTGATGACCTCGCGAAGCAGCTTGATGGTGGGCTCCACGATCCCGTCGAAGATCACGCCATGGAAGCGCTCAGCCTGAATCGGGTCGCACTCGTGAATCACGGAGCGAACCGCGAAACCGGGTCGCGAGAACATCGCCTCACGCGCCTGCCGGCACAGCGCAAGCAGATCTTCGCGCACGCTGCCCAGATCGGGTGCCTCCTCTATGCGCGGCAGTCCGGCCTGCAGGGCGTCAGCGACGAGATCCTCCTTGGACGGCCAGCGCCGATAGACGGCGGCCTTGCCGGTCTGGGCGCCGGCTGCGACGCCCTCCATGGTGAGGCCGTTCCAGCCGACCGTGCTGAGCTGTTCCAGGGCGGCATCGAGGATCGCCCGTTCGAGCACGGCGCCGCGCCGACGGAGGGAGGCCGCCTGAGCGGGGGCGGCCGTCCAGCGCGAAGTAACCATCTGCGTATCTCCAGCGAGCAGGGGGAGCGGGGTTTTCGGGGGTGGGAGCGCACCACGTGGCAGCAACGGGGGATTCGCCACGTGACACCAATTTAAGTGAACGCTTGCGTTCACTATCGGGGACTCACTACGGTTGACGCGACAGTGAACGCGAGCGTTCACTAACGCACTTGTGGGGGACCCATAGTGACAACCTCTCAGTTGATCAAGGAACAGAAGCCAGGTGCGGCTCGCCGGGAGGGGCATCCCGGCATTGCGCTCGCAGTCATCGCGGCCTGCCAACTCATGGTGGTACTCGACGCGACGATTGTGAACATCGCGCTCCCGCACATTCAAGACGCTCTGAAGTTCAGCACGACCGACCTCACCTGGGTCGTCAGCGCCTACACGCTCACCTTCGGCGGCCTGCTGCTTCTGGGCGGCCGCGCCGGTGACATCCTCGGCCGCCGCCGGGTCTTCATGACCGGCATCCTGTTGTTCACCTTCGCCTCGCTGCTCGGCGGACTCGCCCAGGAACCATGGCAGTTGTTGGCCGCACGCGTCCTGCAGGGCATGGGTGGCGCAATTGCGTCGCCCACCGCGTTGGCTCTCATCACCACCACGTTCCCCGAAGGCCCCGAGCGCAACCGGGCGTTCGGCGTATTCGCCGCCGTCTCCGCGGGTGGTGGCGCAATCGGTCTGCTGGCCGGCGGCATGCTCACCGAGTGGCTCAACTGGCGCTGGGTGTTCTTCGTCAACCTGCCGATCGGCATCGCGATCACCCTGCTCGCGCCGCTCTACATCAGCGAGTCCGAACGACACACGGGCCGCTTCGACATCGCCGGGGCCGTGACCTCGACGGCGGGCATGGCGTCCCTCGTCTACGGCTTCATCCGGGCAGCGGACGACGGCTGGCGGGACAGCCTGGCCATCGGCTCCTTCGGCGCCGCCGTGGTCCTGCTGGTGGCCTTCGCGCTCATCGAGTCCCGAGCCAAGGAGCCGATCACTCCACTGCGGATGTTCGCTGACCGAAACCGCTCCGGAACGTACGTGATCATGTTGAGCCTGGCCGCGGCCATGTTCGGCATGTTCTTCTACATCGTGCTCTTCGTGCAGAACGTGCTGGGGTACAGCCCGATCCAGGCCGGTCTCGCGTTCCTGCCGGTCACCGTCGTGATCGCGCTCGGCGCCGGTCTGTCCCAGCGGTTCCTGCCAGTGCTGGGGCCCAAGCCGTTCATGCTCACCGGCTCGGCTCTCGCGGTGATCGGACTGGCCTGGCAGACCCTCATCAGCTCCGGCAGCTCGTACGCCGGCGGAGTGCTCGGTCCGATGCTGGTGTTCGGCTTCGGCATGGGCCTGAACTTCGTGACACTGACCGTCACAGCTGTCTCCGGTGTCGCCCAGCACGAGGCGGGTGCGGCCTCCGGACTGCTCAACGCCACGCAGCAGGTGGGCGGTTCGCTCGGCCTGTCCATCCTGACGACGGTGTTCGGGTCGGCCAGCAAGAACGAGGCGCAGAAGCAAATGCCGAAGTTCCTCGCCAACGGTTCGGCGGAGCAGAAGGCGGAGTTCACCAAGACGCACCAGCTGCCCGGCGCCTGGGGACACGAAGTGCTCGCCCAAGGAATTTCCATGGGCTTCGTGGCGGCCGCGGCCATGGCCGTACTCGCCTTCGGCACTGCCTGGTTCGTGATCCGGGTCCGCAAGAGCGACCTGGAAGCACTCGCCGGCACGGCGGGAGCGACAGTCGGCTGACCCGGCCGCCCTCGCATAGGGCCACGGAGGGCCGGACCGACTCCGGGGGACCGACGGCGAGGACGTCGGTCCGGCCCTCCGTACACGTCCCACAGGGCACGGCGAAGTCAGGACCGAAAGCACCGCCCACACGACCACGAACTGCACGACCACCCCCCGGACCCTTCGCGCGTCAGGTGCAGTACGCCCGCTCCTGCCTCACACGGCTGATGTCACAACAACGGACGGGCGGTCACGCAGAGTTCCCGACAAACACAGAGAGTTTTCAGCGGTCTGTCTCGGGAGAAGCCGCACGGGGCCGCGGAAGATTCAAACCGACGGGGTGCGGACGTTCGGCACCCAGTCCGGCAGTGCCTCTGTCAGCCCTGCCCACTCGGCAGGCGGCATGCCGGCCTTCCCGGCGGCGAGCACGCCGCCCACGATGGCGCAGGTGGTGTCCACGTCACCACCGACCTGCGCGGTCGTCCAGAACGCCTGCTCGAAGTCGCCGAGGGCTCGCGCGGCCGACCAGAGCGCGAAGGGCACGGTGTCATGGGCGGACGTACGCCGTCCGCAGCCCAGCACGGCCGCGACGGTGCCCGAGTCGGCGTAGTCGAGCATGTCCCGTGCGCGCCGCAGACCGGCGCCCACGGCGCTCTTCGGGACGAGGGCGACGACTCCGTCGAGGAGTGCCTCAGGGCTCGGCGGACCGCCGGGCGCGGCGACCAGCGCGGCGGCCGCCGCAACTGCCATGGAGCCGACGACGGCCTCCCTGTGCTGATGCGTGGGGTACGCGGAGATCTCCGCCTGATGCGTCGCCTGCTCCGGGTCGTCCGCGTACCAGGCGCCCAGCGGGGCGATCCGCATGGCCGCTCCGTTGCCCCAGGAACCCTGTCCCTTGAAAAGCTCGGCGGCCAGCTCGCGCCAGTCCCCGCCCTCTCGAACCAGCCGCAGCAGCCGATTGACCGCGGGACCGTACCCACGGTCGAAGTCGTGGTGGTGGGCGAAGGAATGCGCCAGGGCATCCTGGTCGATGCGGTGATGGGCGGCCAGGACCGCGACCACGGAGCAGGCCATCTCCGTGTCGTCGGTCCACTGCCAGGGGCCGGGCGGCAGCTCGCGACGCTTCAGCAGCGGATAGTTCACCGGTACGAAGAACTGCGAGCCCAGCGCGTCCCCCACCGCCAGTCCGCGCAGGCTGGCGAGGGCGCGGTCCAGGCGCCCGTCGTAGGAGGAGTCAGGGGTCATCGTCCTGCCACTCTATCCAGTGATTCCGTACGGTTCCGGATCACGCCAGCGTTCAAAAGGCCTGTCGAGCGCGTACTTGCCGTCGTCCCCGAGAACGAGCATCCGCATCTCCGCGTTCCCCGGATTCGACAGCGACTCGAATTCCGCGACCGTCCAGTGGAACCAGCGCATGCAGAACAGCCGCATGGCCAGGCCGTGGGTCACCAGCAGCACGTTGGACGGGTGGTCGGGGGCCTCGAAGCTGCGGTACAGGCTCTCCAGGAAGCCGCCGACCCGGTCGTACACGTCGGCACCGGACTCCCCCTGGGCGAAGCGGTAGAAGAAGTGGCCGTACGCATCCCGGTAGGCCTTCTGGAGGCGCACATCGTCGCGGTCCTGCCAGTTTCCCCAGTCCTGTTCGCGCAGCCGGGGCTCCTCCCGCACCCGTATGAGCTCGGGATCGAGATGGAAGGCGCGCAGGGTCTCGTGCGTACGGCGGTACGGCGACACGTACACGCTGACGCGCTCACGGCCGAAGACCTCGCGCAACCGCTTTCCGGTCTCCTCGGCCTGCTGCCAGCCCCGCTCGGTCAGCGCCAGCGCATGGTCGGGCTCCCGCTCGTAAACGGTGTCATCAACATTGCCCGTTGACTCCCCGTGCCGGACAAGGACGATGCGCCGTGGTCGTGCCATGCCAAAACCCTAGATCGGGTGACGGCCGATCGAGCACTCGTACGCCCCCCATACGGCGCATGTCACACACTTCCTGCACCACTGACCACGCCAGGCCGCACGATTAACGCGTCCAGATTTCAAACCCAACGTGTCAGACCGTCCAGGTCGGCTCCAGCTCAATGATGTCGCCCGTGAGGGCCGCCACGTCCGCCTCCGTCTGGGCCCGCAGGGCGAGCCGCTCCACGCGCTCCGTGCGGTACTTGCCGTGTTCGGCGGCCGATCGCCACATGGACAGCACCAGGAACTCGTGGCCCGGTGCCTCTCCGAACAGGCCCCGGATCATGCCGGGAGAGCCGGCCATGGCGGGGTTCCAGACCTTCTCCTGCATCAGCGTGAAGTGCTCCGCCCGTTCCTCGTGGACTCGGCAGAGGGCGACCCGCAGCAGGTCCGCGTCCGTGAAACGCGGCTCGAAGCCGGTCTTCACGTCGAAGCGGTAGTCGAAGAGCTTGACCTGGGCATCCTTGAAGGTGCCCGACTGGGACGCCGCCAGCCGATCATGGGAACGGGCCATGAAGGAGTCGTAGAAGGCACGGCTCTCCCAGAAGGCGAAGATGTGGGCCACTCCTGTGCGTCCCCGGCTCCAGCCACCGCCTTGTCCCCGAAACCCCGGCTCCCCCAGAAGCCCCGCCCACTTTCGCTGCCCCCGCTCGAAGCCGCGGCGGTCCACCACGGTGCAGCGAATCCACTTGACCAGCACCGCGCCATGGTAAGGCCACGGAGCGTGGCGCCGGTCACGCTCCGGCGGTCAGCACCGGCGCACACCTCCACGCGCGCGTGGCAGGATGGACAACAGGCCCAGTCCGCCGCGCAGTTCGGGCCGGACAGGGGCACACGGGGAGACGGGGAAGGGGAGGTCCGGTGACCGGTATCAACAAGGGGATCCGCAAGGTCGAGGTCGCACTCAAGTGGGACCCCAGTCCGGCGGGACAGGCGGACACCGATCTCGACATCGTCGCCGCCACCTATCCGGCGGGCGACGCATACGGCGATCCCGCCTATGTGGTGCACTTCGACAGCCGTTCCCCGGACGGCACGATCTACCTCAACCGGGACAGCAAGGACGGCAAGGGCTTCGGCTGGGACGAGGTCATGACGCTGGAGCTCGAGCG
Organism: Streptomyces sp. TLI_185; assembly: GCF_003814765.1. Classification (NCBI taxonomy): domain Bacteria; kingdom Bacillati; phylum Actinomycetota; class Actinomycetes; order Kitasatosporales; family Streptomycetaceae; genus Streptomyces; species Streptomyces sp. TLI_185. Next base: position 7,475,881 of record NZ_RKRB01000001.1, on the reverse strand, counting down.
GCTCAGCGAGCGGTACGCGCGCGTGGTGGTCGGCGTCGTCATCCAGCAGCGCACGGCGCACCGGACCTTCGTCGGCGTGATCAACCCGGGGCTGCGCATCCGCGAGGGCTACACCGTCCTGGCCGAGGACGACTTCGGCCACGTCCTCGGGGCGACGGCGGCCACGGTCGGGGAGTTCATACGCGACGAGTCCGGCGAGTGGACGTTTCGTCCCGGGATCCACGGCTTCGAGGACGACCCGGCGGCGTTCACCCGGGACATGGGCCGGGCGCACCAGCCCTGACGTCCGGTCAGCCGGCGGTCCATCCCGGGACCGTCGGCAGCACCTTCTCGGCGACGCGGAACAGGGCCGCGTCGTCGGGCGTCGCGAAGTCCTGGCGCCAGATGGAGACTTCGAGGTAGCCGCCGCCGTCCTTCACGTCCCGTGCGACCAGCAGGCTGCGGGCGATACCGCCGGGGCCGCTGTCGGCCTTGGTCCTGCCACCACCGAGGTTGAAGCTCAGGGCGATGGTCCGGTCCGAGTAGACGACCGCCGGATGTCCGAGCACCGTCTTCGTCTCCGCGCGGGTGCCCAGGAGGCCGGCCATGTCGGACACGCCGAAATCGTCGTCGGATGCCGAGAGCCTCAGGGAGTACGTCTTCAGGTCGACGTCCGCCTCGGGAGTGGTGGTTTTCGTGCCGTCGGCCGAGGTGATCGTGCTCTCGTTGCCGTCGGCGGTCTCCGCGTACTCGTCCGGTGTGCCGAGCAGTACGGGCAGGTCCGGGCGGTTGAGCGCAGTGCAGAGCCGGGCGCCCGAGACAGGTTTCGACGGCTTGCTGTTGTGCGTGGACGTGCAGGTGGCCGGCCGGCGGTCGGCGGACGCCTTCGAGTCCAGGTCCAGCGCCCACACGAGCCCTGCGAGGCCCCCTACCACCACGATCGCGGCGATCACCTGAGCCGCCACGTTCATGGGCTTCTCAGGCTCGCTCGCCGCCCGCTTGGAGTCGGCGAAATCGTCGACCATGTCCCCCACGTTCCCCACCCTGCCGTTCGCGCCGGTCGTGCGCGGAGGGAGCCTAACCTGTGATCGTCCTGTGGAGGAACAAATTTTCGCATCGGGCGGTATTCGGGGGCGAGCTCGCCAAGGTGGCGGGCGGGGGCGCCCGCTGTTCCCGACCACCGTCCATTGGGCCGGCACCACCTTCATGCTCCCTATGACGGCCGCGTGCATCGCCAGTCGCCGCTGGAGGCACATGGTGCGCTGTATGTGCCGTCGTTTCAGCTGCGCGTCCGTCCGGAGGGGTGCGGTGGCGTGCCGCCCTGCGCAGGTCCTGATGCCATGGTGGAGGGGTTCGATGAGGTCGGCGGAAGATACGGTTGGGAGCCATGATCCCGGAACCTCCAGGCGGGGAGCACGCCCTGCGGAGCAAGTTCATGTTGATCTTTCGCGGGGGCGCTGTCTCGCGGCACGATCTGTCGCCTTCGGAGCTTCAGGCCCACGTCGAGAAGTGGTATCGCTGGTCCGATGAGCTGGCCCGGCAAGGTCGGCGCAACACCGGAACCGCACTTGACAACCCGGGCGCCACGGTCCGGGGCCATGAACGCGTGGTCACCGACGGCCCGTACGCGGAGTCGAAGGATCTGGTGACCGGCAGCATGATCTTTGAGGCCGCCTCCCTGGAAGACGCCATCGACGTGGCGCGCACATGTCCGACATACGAGTTCGGCGGTTCGGTCGAGGTCCGGCCGGTCCAGGACCCTGGGATCTGAGGCTCGTGGACGGAGGGCCTGCAGCGGTGTCATTGCCGGAGCTGGTCGAGGACCTGTTCCGGAAGGAGTACGCGCACCTGGTCAGCGCGCTGACCCGGGTCCTGGGTCCGTCCAACATCCCGCTCGCCGAGGACGTCGTCCACGATGCGCTGGTCAGTGCCATGCACGCCTGGCGTTTCGGATTGCCGCAGGACCCCAAGGCGTGGCTCATCCGGGCCGCCCACAACCGGGCGATCGACATCATCCGCCGCGAACAGCGCCACCGCTCGTTCCTGCCGGAACTGGCGACAATGACGGCGCTGAGCGGCACGATCGAGGCGGCGCTGTCCCCTGCAGCCGAGAGCGCCAGCCAGCTGGCGATGATGTTCACGGTTTGCGACCCCAGCCTGAACCGCGAGACGCACGTGACCCTGATCCTTCGGTGGCTGTGTGGTCTGTCGCCCAAGGAGATCGGTCAGGCGTTCCTGGTCGACACCCAGACCATCGACCGACGGCTGCACCGGGGTCGCGGTCGGCTGCGTCAGCTGGGCCGGCTGCCCGACGTGGACGGCCTCCCCGACATCGACGCCCGGCGGGACTCCGTCCTGCGGTCGCTGTATCTGCTGTTCAACGAGGGCTACCACGGCAGCAACCCGCACGACCCAGTACGTCCGTTCCTGTGCGAGGAAGCGCTGCGTCTCACCGAGCTGCTGCTGGACGCCAAGGCGACGGCACAACCGGACGTGCACGCCCTGGCCGCCTTGTTCTGCTTCGACGCCGCCCGCCTGCCGACGCGCCTGGATGAGCACGGTGTGTTCGTGCCCCTAGAGGACCAGGACCGCAGCCGCTGGGACCGGGCGCGCATCGAGCGCGGGCTGATGCACTTGGCCCGCTCGGCCTCTGGGGATCACATGTCCCGCTGGCATCTGGAGGCCGGCATCGCCTGCGAGCACGCGATTGCGCCATCGATCCGGGAGACCGACTGGGACCGGATCGTCGGCTTCTATCAGGTCCTCGCCCAGCAGTCCTGGAGCCCGGTCGTGGCGCTGAACCGCGGGCTGGCCGTGGCCGAGCGGGACGGCATCGATGCCGGCCGCCGCGAGCTGATCGCCTTGGCCGGCGAGCCGAAGTTGTCCCGGTATCCCTTCTACTGGGCGGCCCGGGCTGACCTGGAACGGCGGGCCGGCTGCCACACCGCGGCCCGGGAGAACTACTCCCGCGCCATTGCGCTGTCCCGGAGCCCGGCCGAGCGCGAGTCCTTCGAGCGGCGGATCGAGAGCCTGGACATCTCCTAGCGCGTGTCCGGTTTCGGCGCCCGCCGTTCGTCGTCCTGGTGAAGACCAGCAGCCAGGAGGAGAAATGAACGATCTACTCGACGCCGCCGTCGCCGCGCACGGCGGCCTGGACCGATGGAACCAGGTCAAGTCGATCACCGTCGACGCCTCTATCACCGGGGCGCTCCTGTCCCTCAAGAACCAGGATGACGCGCTCAAGGACGTTCGCTTCGAGGTGGACACCACGCGGCAGCGGCTGACGATGGACTTCACCGGCCAAGACAAACGGTCGGTCTTCGAGCCCCACCGAGTCGTCCTGCAAAGCCGTGACGACGCGCTCATCGACATACGCGACGACCCAGAGATGTCGTTCGACGGTCATCAGCTCCCGACGCCGTGGGACGACATCCATCTCGCCTATTTCACCGGGGAAGCACTGTGGACGTATCTGAATACGCCGTTCCTCTACACCCTGCCCGGGTTCGTCACCGAAGAAGTCGCCCCCGTCGAGACCGACGGTGAAACGTGGCGGCGGCTCCAAGTGACGTTTCCCGACCACATCAAAAGCCACACCCGCCGGCAGATCTTCTGCTTCGGCCCGGACGGGCTGCTGCGCCGCCACGACTTCACCATCGACATCCTCGGCGGGGCGACCGGGCTGCTCTACACCACCGGCTACCGCGACGTCGACGGCATCGTCATCCCCACCACACGACGCGGCTACGCCTGGCAGGGTGACTACCAGCTCATCCCGGAGCCCCTGCTGGTCGCCATCGACATGGGCGAGATCACCATCCGCTGACCTCAGGCGGCTGATGGGCCGGGTGACCTCGGCATTGACGCCTTTGAGGTCGATCAAGTCGTCAGGACGGCAGTCGAGAATGTCGCAGAGCGCTGCAAGGGCGCCCATCGACAGCCTTTGTGGCGTCTGAGTCACCAGACGACCGAGATCGTGGACTGCACAGTACGCGGGAGGGGCGTCAGCACGAGGCTGACGCCCCTCTCATCAGGGACTACCTGTCAGGTGAGCGTTCACCGAGCGTTGCACTCGATGCGATTCCGCCCTGTTTCAGCTGCAACCGCTGGTCGAGCCGCAGCCCTCGCAGATGTAGCAGGAGCCGGCCCGCTGCATCTTCGTACCGCAGGAGAAGCACAGCGGGGCGTCGGCCTGGATGCCCAGCTGCATCTCCACCAGCTCGGCGCTGGTGTGGGCCTGCTGCGGGGCGGGCTTGGCCGCCTCGACCTCGGCACGCGGCGTGGCGACGGCCTTCAGCTCCTGGGCGCGCGGAGCCGACTGGGCGAGGCCCTCGACGTCCACCTCGTCTTCGGAGGGCTCGTACGAACCGGTCTCCAGGTGACGCTGGCGCTCCTCGGCGGAGTGGATGCCGAGGGCGGAACGCGTCTCGAAGGGCAGGAAGTCGAGCGCCAGGCGGCGGAAGATGTAGTCGACGATCGACTGTGCCATCCGCACGTCCGGGTCGTCCGTCATGCCGGCCGGCTCGAAGCGCATGTTGGTGAACTTCGAGACGTACGTCTCCAGCGGCACCCCGTACTGGAGGCCGACCGAGACGGCGATGGAGAAGGCGTCCATCATGCCCGCGAGAGTCGAGCCCTGCTTCGACATCTTCAGGAAGACCTCGCCGAGACCGTCGTCCGGGTAGGAGTTGGCGGTCATGTAGCCCTCGGCGCCACCGACCGTGAAGGAGGTCGTGATGCCGGGACGGCCCTTGGGCAGGCGCTTGCGGACCGGGCGGTACTCGATGACCTTCTCGACCGTCTCGCGGATGGCCGCCTCGGCCTTCTCCGTGACCTCGGCCTTCTCCTTCTCCTTGGTCTTGGCGGAGAGCGGCTGGCCGACCTTGCAGTTGTCGCGGTAGATCGCGAGAGCCTTGACGCCCAGCTTCCAGGCCTCGAAGTAGATCTCCTCGACCTCCTCGACGGTCGCCGACTCCGGCATGTTGACCGTCTTGGACAGGGCGCCGGAGATCCACGGCTGGATCGCGGCCATCATGCGGACGTGGCCCATCGCGGAGATGGAGCGCTCGCCCATGGCGCAGTCGAACACCTCGTAGTGCTCGTGCTTGAGGCCCGGGGCGTCGACGACATTGCCGTGCTCGGCGATGTGGGCGACGATCGCCTCGATCTGCTCCTCCTGGTAGCCCAGGCGGCGCAGGGCCTGCGGAACCGTGCCGTTGACGATCTGCATCGAGCCGCCGCCGACCAGCTTCTTGAACTTGACCAGGGCGAGGTCGGGCTCGAGACCGGTGGTGTCGCAGGACATCGCCAGACCGATGGTGCCGGTCGGGGCGATGACCGACGCCTGGGAGTTACGGAAACCGTTCTTCTCACCGAGGCGCAGCACGTCCTGCCAGGCCTCCGTGGCGGCGGCCCAGATCGGCGTGTCCAGGTCGTCCATGCGAACGGCCACGGTGTTGGCGTCGGCGTGCTGCTTCATGACGCGGTTGTGAGCACTGGCGTTGCGGGCGTAGCCGTCGTACGGGCCGACGACCGCGGCGAGTTCGGCGGAGCGCTTGTACGACGTGCCGGTCATCAGGGAGGTGATGGCACCGGCGAGGGCACGGCCGCCGTCGGAGTCGTAGGCGTGGCCGGTCGCCATCAGCAGGGCGCCGAGGTTGGCGTAGCCGATGCCGAGCTGGCGGAACGCGCGCGTGTTCTCGCCGATCTTCTGGGTCGGGAAGTCCGCGAAGCAGATGGAGATGTCCATCGCGGTGATGACGAGCTCGACGACCTTCGCGAAGCGCTCGACGTCGAAGGACTGGTGGCCCTTGCCGTCGTCCTTCAGGAACTTCATCAGGTTCAGCGAGGCCAGGTTGCAGGACGTGTTGTCCAGGTGCATGTACTCGCTGCAGGGGTTCGAGCCGTTGATACGGCCGGACTCCGGGCAGGTGTGCCAGTGGTTGATGGTGTCGTCGTACTGGATGCCCGGGTCGGCGCAGGCCCAGGCGGCCTCGGCCATCTTGCGGAACAGGGTCTTGGCGTCGACCTCTTCGATGACCTCTCCGGTCATCCGCGCGCGCAGGCCGAACTTGCCGCCCTGCTCGACCGCCTTCATGAACTCGTCGTTCACACGGACCGAGTTGTTGGCGTTCTGGTACTGGACGGAGGTGATGTCGTCGCCACCGAGGTCCATGTCGAAGCCCGCGTCGCGCAGGGCGCGGATCTTCTCCTCCTCCTTCACCTTGGTCTCGATGAAGTCCTCGATGTCGGGGTGGTCGACGTCGAGGATGACCATCTTGGCTGCACGGCGGGTGGCGCCACCGGACTTGATGGTGCCGGCGGACGCGTCGGCGCCGCGCATGAAGGAGACCGGCCCGGAGGCGTTGCCGCCGGAGGACAGCAGCTCCTTGGAGGAGCGGATGCGGGAGAGGTTCAGGCCGGCGCCGGAGCCGCCCTTGAAGATCATGCCCTCTTCCTTGTACCAGTCGAGGATCGACTCCATGGAATCGTCGACGGCCAGGATGAAGCAGGCGGAGACCTGCTGGGGCTGCGGGGTGCCCACGTTGAACCACACGGGGCTGTTGAAGCTGAAGATCTGGTGCAGGAGGGCGTACGCCAGCTCGTGCTCGAAGATCTCCGCGTCGGCGGGCGAGGCGAAGTACTTGTAGTCCTCGCCGGCCTTCCGATACGTCTTCACGATGCGGTCGATGAGCTGCTTGAGGCTCACCTCGCGCTGCGGGGTGCCGACGGCACCGCGGAAGTACTTGCTGGTGACGATGTTGACCGCGTTCACCGACCAGAAGTCGGGGAACTCGACGCCGCGCTGCTCGAAGTTGACCGAGCCGTCGCGCCAGTTGGTCATGACGACGTCACGGCGCTCCCAGGCCACCTCGTCGTACGGGTGCACGCCAGGGGTGGTGTGGATGCGCTCGATACGCAGTCCCTTGGTCGCCTTGGTGCCCTTGGCGCGGGAACTCCGTGCCGGACCGCTCGCCGTCTCTGTCATGCCGCCTCCCTGTACAGGCAAAAACGCCCTGAAGTGCCCCGATGTTCCCGTGGCACGGTGTTGTGTCTGGTGTTGCGGGCATCTCGCGGTGCCGCCCGCAACGGGTCTTCGATAGCCGCCGTCCGGCCGGAATCGGGGCCTCCGCCCGGTTCCGGCCCGCCGATCAGTCGGCGGCGTGGGCGGGCTCGGGGACCTGAGCAGTCCCTCCGGGCCCGCAGTCTTCTTCCTGGCCCCCCGCGACAGCGTCCTCGCGGTCGTCGTTGTCCGCGGCGACGGGTCGCGTCTCCTCCCTGAGTTCCGCGATCGCGGCCTCGAAGTCCTCGAGCGAGTCGAATGCCCGGTAGACGGAGGCGAATCGCAGATACGCGACGAGGTCGAGCTCCTGCAACGGGCCGAGTATGGCCAGCCCAACGTCATGGGTGGTCAGTTCGGCGCTTCCGGTGGCCCGCACCGCCTCCTCGACCCGCTGGCCGAGCTGGGCGAGTGCGTCCTCGGTGACAGGCCGTCCCTGGCATGCCTTGCGCACGCCATTGATGACCTTGGTACGGCTGAAAGGCTCGGTGACTCCGGACCGCTTGACCACCATGAGCGAGCACGTCTCCACGGTCGTGAAACGACGGGAGCAGTCCGGACACTGGCGGCGCCTGCGGATCGACGTACCGTCGTCGGTCGTACGACTGTCGACGACACGGCTGTCGGGGTGCCTGCAGAAGGGGCAGTGCATGAACTTCCAACCCTCCTCACAGCAGACTCAATAGCCTCGCTGGGCCTCATGGGCCCCTCGAAGCAGCCCCAAGCATAGGCGATCGCCAGGAGCCTGAAGACCCGGGGGACCACAACTTCTGGGCTGCTGCTGCAATCCAACCACTAGATGTGGGGATTGGCCCATGCACGCACCCCCTACGCGCGTGTCGCGCACGTAGGGGCATGTGCCACGCGACCGGGGCGGCGCACCGGATCCGCAGGTGCACAGCCGTACCGTTGCGACACATGCGGAGATACCGTGGGCGCCGCAGGGAGGCGACGTGGGGCTCCCGCAGAGATGGAGACCTGTGCCTGGTTGACGGAATGCCAGATGGCAGACTGGGGCAGGAACCCACGAGGTCAGCACCCCGGCGGTGAAGAGTACAACAATGGGCCCTTTTGTCCGCCAGGTGCCGCGTTAGCTATACACCCAGACACATGATCAAGTACGGCAATCCGCGGTTTTTCACTCGAACGTGTGTTTGGCGCAACCTTTCGAAAGCAACTACCGTTGTCCAGCAGGGAGACCATCGAGAGGGGCCGACGTGACCACCACCGCAGACAGTGCCACCATCACTGCCCAGGACCGCTCCCAGGGCCGACTCGAGCCGGTGCATGCGATGAACGAACCCGTGAATCCCGAGGGGCACAAGCGCTCCCTGCCGGGCCGACCTCCAGGCATCCGGGCGGACAGCTCGGGACTCACCGACCGGCAGCGCCGGGTGATCGAGGTCATCAGGGACTCCGTGCAGCGGCGCGGCTACCCGCCGTCGATGCGGGAGATCGGCCAGGCGGTCGGCCTCTCCAGCACGTCCTCGGTCGCACACCAGCTGATGGCACTGGAGCGCAAGGGCTTCCTGCGCCGCGACCCGCACCGCCCGCGCGCATACGAGGTGCGCGGCTCCGACCAGGGCGCCTCCGTGCAGCCCACCGACACCGCCGGCAAGCCCGCCGCGTCGTACGTCCCGCTGGTCGGCCGCATCGCCGCCGGTGGCCCGATCCTCGCCGAGGAGTCGGTCGAGGACGTCTTCCCTCTCCCCCGCCAGTTGGTCGGTGACGGTGAGCTGTTCGTGCTGAAGGTCGTCGGTGACTCGATGATCGAGGCCGCGATCTGCGACGGCGACTGGGTCACGGTGCGCCGTCAGCCCGTCGCGGAGAACGGCGACATCGTCGCCGCGATGCTCGAAGGCGAAGCCACCGTCAAGCGCTTCAAGCGCGAGGACGGCCACGTCTGGCTCCTCCCGCACAACGCGGCGTACGAGCCGATCCCCGGCGACGACGCGACCATCCTCGGCAAGGTGGTGGCAGTGCTGCGGCGCGTATGACGGCTGCGGCGGGCGGTTCGTACAGAGCCACCCTCTGACCGGGCCCCGGGACCCCTGCGCCGGTTCCGGGGCCCTGTGCTGTCCGGACCCCGCCCGCGGGTGTCCGCATCGGGGGTTGGTCTGTCGCGACGCCGCGACAGACCAACCCCCGCTCATTCGGCCTCTGACTTCTTCGCCGCCGCGTCGATCGCCGCCAGAGACTTCCGGACCTGGTTACGGTCCGTCGTGAACCAGAAGTCCGGCAGTGACGCCTTCAGATAGCTGCCATAGCGCGCCGTAGCCAGTCGCTGATCCAGTACGGCGACCACCCCGCGGTCCCCCGAGGCCCGTACGAGGCGGCCGGCGCCCTGGGCCATGAGCAACGCGGCGTGGGTGGCGGCGACCGCCATGAAGCCGTTGCCCCCCGCGTCCTCCACCGCCTTCTGGCGGGCGCTCATCAGCGGGTCGTCCGGACGCGGGAACGGGATCTTGTCCATGACGACCAGCTGACAGCTGGGTCCGGGGACGTCGACGCCCTGCCAGAGCGACAGCGTGCCGAACAGGCAGGTCTGGGGATCGGCGGCAAAATTCTTGATCAGCTCGCCGAGCGTCTCCTCGCCCTGGAGGAGAATCGGGAACTCCGGGATCCGGGAGCGCAGTTCCTCGGCGGCGAGCTGCGCGGCGCGCATGGAGGAGAAGAGGCCGAGTGTGCGGCCGCCGGCCGCCTGGATCAACTCCGTCAGCTCGTCCAGCATGTCTGCGCGGTCGCCGTCCCGTGCGGGGCGCGACAGATGCTTGGCGACGTAGAGGATGCCCTGCCTGGGGTAGTCGAAGGGCGAGCCGACGTCGACGCCCTTCCACTGCGGGAGGTCCTCGCCCTCGGTGCCTTCCGGTCCGAGCCCGAGGGAGGCACCGACGCCGTTGAAGTCGCCGCCCAGCTTCAGCGTCGCGGAGGTCAGGACGACTGAGCGGTCCGCAAAGAGCTTCTCCCTCAGGAGCCCCGACACCGACATGGGAGCAACGCGCAGGGAGGCTCCGAAGCGGTCGTGGCGCTCGTACCAGACGACGTCCCACTCGGAGCCGTTCGTGATCCGCTCCGCCACGTCGTGCACCGTCTCGACGGAGGCCAGCGCCTGCTTGCGGACCGCGTCCTCGTCCTGGACGGACTTGTCCCGGGTCGCCCCGATCCCGGAGATCACCGTACGGCAGGCGTCGCGCAGCGCCATGAGCGCGTACCCGAGGTCCTCTGGGATCTCCTCCAGACGGCCCGGCAGGGCCAGCTCCATCAGCCGCTCGAAGCCCTCTGCGGCGGTCTGGAGCTGGTCGGCTGCCTTCTCGTTGACCAGTTTCGCGGCGCGGCGGACCGCACGGTTGACCTGGCCGGGCGTGAGTTCGCCGGTGGCCACCCCGGTGACCCGGGAGACCAGCTCGTGCGCCTCGTCGACGATCAGCACCTCGTGCTGCGGGAGGACCGGGGCGCCCTCGATGGCGTCGATCGCGAGCAGCGCATGGTTGGTGACGACCACCTCGGCGAGCTTGGCACGCTCGCGGGCCATCTCGGCGAAGCACTCGGCGCCGTACGCGCACTTCGTGGCACCCAGGCACTCCCGGGAGGAGACCGACACCTGCGCCCAGGCCCGGTCGGAGACGCCGGGCGTGAGGTTGTCGCGATCGCCGGTCTCGGTCTCGTCCGACCACTCGCGCAGTCGCAGCAGGTCCTGGCCCAGCTTGCTGGTGGGCGCGGCCGCCTCGAACTGGTCGAACAGACCCTCCTCCTCGTCCTGCGGGACGCCCTCGTGGAGTCGGTGCAGGCAGAGGTAGTTCGATCTGCCCTTCAGCATTGCGAACTCCGGGCGGCGGCGCAGCAGGGGGTGCAGCGCATCGACGGTACGCGGCAGATCCCGCTCGACGAGCTGACGCTGCAGGGCGAGGGTGGCCGTCGCCACGACGACACGCTCCCCGTGCGCGAGAGCGGGCACGAGATAGCCCAGCGACTTTCCGGTGCCGGTGCCGGCCTGGACCAGCAGATGGGAACCGTCGTCGATCGCCTCCGCGACGGCTTCGGCCATGGTCACCTGGCCGGGGCGCTCCGTACCGCCGACAGCAGTGACGGCAGCATGCAGGAGTTCGGGGAGTGAGGGCTTCGTCATAGCGCGACCACCCTACGACCCGGCACTGACAAACGGGTGATCACGAGGGGGACGAGGGGCGGGATCAAGACCGGGTGCTCCTCGGGTGAGGGTCGGGGTGGATCGCTCGGGAAGATCGGCTCGGATGCCTTGGAGCCGGCGCTGTGGAACACGGGATCTGAGGTGGTGGGAACCGGATCGCCGCGGGCGGTGTACCAAAAGTGACGCCGCTACGACACGGCGTCACAGCAGATCGCGCAGGGACCGGTCTCGGATCATGAGGGCGGCCCGCTTGGCGGGCAGGTCGACCTCGGCGGCGAACCGGAAGCCGGCACTCAGAAAAGCAGCGACGGAGGGGGTGTTGCGAAGGTCGGGTTCCGCAATGACGCGTGCGCAGGCAGGCCGCTTCTCGAGGGCGAGGTCGGCCGCGGCTCTGAGCAGGGTGCTGCCGAGCTTGCGGCCTCGGTCGGCGACCCCACCGATGAGGAGGTGCAGTCCGGTGTCATGAGGTCGAGCGGGATAGTGGCGGGCCACCGGGTCGAGGTCCGCCCGGTAGATCTCCCAGTAGCTCATCGGTGTGCCCTCCAGCACGCCGAGGCACGGAACACTGCGTCCGTCGCCGGAGAGCTGGGCCCGCAGGTGGCTCTCGGTCACGGTCGGAGGGCCGGCGAGCTCCCAGAACTCCGCGACGGCAGGGTCGTTCATCCAGCGGCTGATCAACGGTAGGTCCCGCTCGACGTGCACGGGAACAAGGTGGAACACACCCGCGGGTGTGACGACCGGCCCCCAGTCGGCCACACGGTCGAGGAGGTCGTCGTCGGCTCTGGTGACGGAGACGGGCGGTGCTGCATTTTCGCCCCGGATTCTTGGCTCTTCGGAGTCAGTTTCCGCTGCAAAGAGTGCAAGCAGTTCGTCGGGCAGACGCAGGTCCAGTGTGTCCTCGTTGTCCGTGCCCACGCCGGTGCTGCTCTCGGCCGCAAGGCGGCTCGAGTCGGTGCCGGGGGCGGTGGCTGCATGTGCGCTGGCGTCGGTGGGAGGCACGGCGCCGCTCCTCTCAGAAGACGGGATGGGGCATGTTCCTCAGAAGCGAAGGGAGTTGATGGTGGTCGGTGTTGGCTTTCAGAAATGGAGGGGGTTGGCGATCGTGACGTAGACGGACTGCGTGTCGACCGGGCCGACGAGTTCGTCGAGGCCGTGCAGCCGGGTCAGCAGGTTGGCCTTGCAGCGCAGGAAGGGCGAGTCCAACAGGTGGGAAGGAAGTGAAGTGCCCAACCGGCCGGGACCGGTGGCGACGTCATTGAGGAAGTGGCGGAAGGCGGCGAGCAACAGCTGTTCGTCGGCGAGGCGCTGGGAGCCGAAGGCACCGATGAGGCCGAATACGTTGTTGATCGCGAGGTAGTAAGCGAAACGCTCGTCTGTGACCTCGTCGGAGACGAAGGTGTCGCTGTGCTCGCCGATACCGGGCAGCCGGGTCTCGAGTTGTGTGCGCCGGGACTCGCGGAAGTAGTAGCCCTGGTTGTCGCGGTAGCGGCCGCCGACGGGCCAGCCTTCGGAGTCCAGCAGGAGCAGCGTGTTCTGCTGATGCGCCTCCAGGGCGATACCCGCCTCCGCATCCAGCCACAGCACGGGACGGACGACCTGCTCGAGGTAGCGCAGGAACCATTCGACGGCAACAGCCGCACGGGGACGACCGGTTCGGCCGGCCAGGCCCGTGACGACCGTGGCGAGCCTGGACTGCAGGGCCAACGGTCCGTCCTCCGGACGGCGCGCTGCGCCCGCCGATTTGCTGCATGTCCCGGCCTGCGGCCGGGGCGAGACGAGCCCGGCGATGCAGGACACGCTGTCCGAGGGGGTGAACGGGTTGTGGCGGATCATCACGTCGAGTCCGGCCACAGGGCTGCCGTCCGGGCCGTCCACCGCGAGCCAGGCCGGGTCGCGGACGATGTCGAACCCGGAGTGAGCAGCCTGCCACTGCTTGGCCAGGCCGCTGCGCAGCAGACGGTGGACTTCGACACCTCGGTGCAGTTCTTTGCGGAGGTTCTCGCGGCGCGAGTTGGTGATCCGCAAGCCCAGCGACAGTTTGAGCATGGCAGGGGAGCCGGACCGGTGGACGGTGCGTACGGAGGAGGTGGGGTGCCATGGTGAGCCATGCGCACCGAGGTCGCGGAGAAGCCCGCCGTCGAACAGGGCCGCGGTCTCGACGCGTTGGCGCACCTCACGGAGCTGCCAGGGGTGCAGCGGCAGAGCTGCGTAGCCGTCGGGAAGCGCTAGCTCGGCTTCAGCGAGCCGCGCCATGAGCTGGGACGCGGGGACGACACGGCCGCGCTCGGTCCAGGCGGAGTCCGAGGCCAGTACAGAAGGAGCTACAGCCAACCAGTGCAGAGGGAAGGAGCCGCGCAACTCAGGTGAGTACGACCGCGCTTCGGCCTCGGAGAGACCTTCGCGGCTCTTCGGAGTGGGGTGCAGTGGATGCCCGAGTACGAGTGCCTGCTCGGACGCGAGGAAGAGGTCGGGTCCGTCACAGGGGCGTTCCCGGCGCTCGCGGATGAACGTGACGGTACGGCGGAGGGAGTCGGCGACGCGGCCGACGAGGTCTGGGCCGGAAGTGGAGGCGGTTGGGGCGGGGGCTGGTGTCTGGGCGGTCGCGGGATGGCAGGCGCCGCTGGTCGTGGGTCCGGCGGTGGCGGGCAGGGCGGCCGTGTCGCTGCCAGGGTCAGGCGTCTCCCTCGCCAGCAGCGCAGCGATTGTGACCGCGTCGGCCGGTCGGGATGGTGCGGGGGCGTTGGCGAGGAACGGGAGACCGAACCGGTGCCATCCCGTCCGGGACCAGTAACGGACGGGGACGAGGAGAGCCGTTCCGCTGGCGGGCAGAGGGATACGGAGCGTGCCGTCGTCCGGGGCGTGGAGGCCGGCTTCGCGCACCCAGCAACGCAGCAGGTTCTCGACCGCCGCGGCCTCGGCTGCGGTGCCCGGGTCGGGGTGCTCGAGGAGATCGGCGACGGCGTGACGCGGGCTCTCGGTGACTGGGGCATTGCGCTGCTCCGGAACCCGCTCCAGTTCCGGCACTCTCTGTTGCTCCGGAGTTCTCTCCAGCTCCAGGGCTCTGTGTCGCTCCGGTGCCGACACTTGTCGCGGCACGCTGTGGGGCTGTCCGTCACTTCTCTGTCCCAGAACCCTGTCTGCCCCAGAGCGACCGCCCTCCGGAGTTCCGCCCCCGGCCGAAGCCCAAGCCGGCCCCTGCTCCGGCTGCCGCTCCGACTCCCGGCCCTGGCCCGGTTCCCCCGCAACCGCTCGTCTCTGCTGACAAGGCGCTGACGGGGTCATCGGCGCAGGTGGAACCTGCTGGGAGGGCGGTGCGTCGGAGGGGCCTCGCTCTGGGGCAGGGGTACGGGCGTCGGATGCAGGGGTGGGGTTCAAGGCGGTCCTCGTGGGTGGTTCTGGTTCGTGCGGTGACGAACCGGGGCCGTACTGCGCTACCGGCGAAGTGGAGGTATGGGCGTCCTGGTTTCAAGGAGTTCGAGAGGTCCAGGGGGGGTACGAGTCGTGCACAGGCATGGGGGTTGGTGCCGACGGCACCTACGAGCGGGCCGCATCAGTTGCCGAGGTGGCCCGCCCGTTCGGCGCGCTCGCCCTGGCGTCGGTGCTGGGGATCGGGTCCATGGGGCCGTCGTAATCCGGGTGGTCGGCCGGAGCGGTCGCGGGCCGCCGTCCCCACGGCATCGGCCAGTCGGTCGAGCACGGCGGCGGCCTGTTCGTCGCTGATCGTCAGTGGCGGGAGGAGCCGCACGACGCTTGCGTGGCGGCCTCCCACTTCGACGATGAGGCCACGTCGCAGACACTCCCGCTGGACGGCGGCCGCGAGTTCGGGATCGGCTGGGCGCGGGCTGCCGACCCGGTAATCCCGCATCGCCGCCGGAGTCGTCCCGCGGCTGAAAGGCTCGCAATCCACCGAGGGATCGGCTCCGCCCCTGCGACGGCTCCGATCCAACCCATCGGCCGCCCAACTCGGCCGACCAGAACCTAGATCCGACCCCTTGGGCGTCCAACTCGTCCCGCCGGAAGCCGAATCCAGTCCCTCAAGCCCCCAATCGAGCCCTGCCGGGCCCACAACTCCAGCTCCGGAGCCCTCTCCATCGAACGCCCCGCCGTCGTGCCTCCCGCAATCTCCCTCCGCGTTCACGAGCTCCATCCCGATCATCAGCCCCCGCCCCCGCACCTCCCCGATGCATGGCAAGTCCCTTGCCACAGACCGGAGTTGGGCGAGCATGCGGGAGCCGAGGGTGGCCGCTCGCTCGGCGAGGTCGTTTTCGCGGACGTAGGCCAGAGTGGCCGTGCCTGCGGCCATGGCGAGTTGGTTGCCGCGGAAAGTGCCTGCGTGGGCGCCGGGTTCCCAGACGTCGAGGCTGTCACGGTAGACCACCACGGCGAGGGGGAGGCTGCCGCCGATGGCCTTGGAGAGGACCATCACGTCGGGGGTGATGCCGCTGTGCTCCACCGCCCAGAAGGCGCCGGTCCGTCCGACCCCCGTCTGGACCTCGTCGGCGATCAGCGGGATGGAGTGGGCCGATGTGATCCTTCGCATGCGCCGCATCCACTCGTCCGGCGCGGGGATCACCCCGCCCTCACCCTGGACGGGTTCCAGGATCATCCCCGCGGGACGGGGCACCCCCGACTTGGGGTCGTCGAGGACGGATTCGGTCCAGCGGGCGGCGAGTTCGGCGCCGCGTGGGCCGCCGACGCCGAACGGGCAGCGGTAGTCCTGGGGATAGGGGAGGCGGGCGACTCGTACGTCCGAGGCGCCCCCGGACGCTTCAAGGGCTCCGGCGGTCATGCCGTGGTAGGCGCCGGTGAAGGCCAGGAGTCCGGTGCGGCCGGTCGCGGTGCGGACGAGCTTGAGTGCGGCCTCCACGGCGTCGGTACCCGCCGGCCCGCAGAACTGCACACGGGCGTGGTCGGCGAGGCCGCGCGGCAGGGTGTGGAACAACTCGGTGACGAAGGCGTCCTTGACGGGGGTCGCCAGGTCGAGGACGTGCAGCGGGGCGCCCGAGTCGAGGACTTTGCGGATGGCCTCCAGCACCACGGGGTGGTTGTGGCCGAGGGCGAGCGTTCCGGCTCCGGAGAGGCAGTCGAGGTAGCGGCGGCCGTCGGCGCCCTCGATGGTCAGCCCCCGGGCCCGAACGGGCACGATCGGCAGGGCACGCGCATAGGTGCGCGCAGCCGACTCGCGCGCCGACTGCCGCCGCAGGATCCCCTCGTGCGCGGCCCGCCCGGTCGCGGACACCTCACCGGCAGCACGCCGCCCAAGAGTCCCCTCGGATGCACTCCCGCCGCCTGCAGACTCGGCCACGACTCCCTGTCCTCCCACCGGGGACCGCACACGGACAGCAGAACCCCCACCGGGACCAACCCCGCATCGCTCACCGGGTTACGGGCTACCTCAAGATCCTTTCCGTGACGGAACCGTTGCCGGTCCAACACAAGCCCAGATACAGCGCATTTGACATCCAATGACGACATCAGTCTGGTTCCGTCAAAGCTTGTTCAACTGAAGCGCTCCGGGGTCGGTGGAGGCCCCGGCCTGTACCGAGTTGCGCGGAGACGGGACAGCTGATGGACGCTCTGTTGGCGTCGCCGGAGCCGACCGGGATAGGTGCGATGACCGCGCTGCTCGGGGCAGGAGGTGGTCGGCGGCGGTGTTGCTGCCCGCGTTCCCGGGCCGCGGCCGCCCGGCCACCGATCTGGCTGGAGCTCGCCCAGATCGCCCTCGACCTGCTCACCTGGATACCCATGCTCGCACTGAGCTTGAGATTTGACCTCCATCGTTGCATCAAGGGCCCAGGTCAGTGCCCTGAGGGAGAATCGGCGCATGCCCCTCTCCGGCTCGCTTGCTTCTGCCGATGAGATACGCGCCTACCTCATCGGGCGGTTGAACCTCGCTCTACGCCGCCCCGGGATGTTCGGGAACGAGCCCGCCCTGCGGATGCTGCCGGACCACCTACTACTGTTCGTCGAGGGGCAGCCCGAAGCCTGGTCGGAGCAACAGAGGGCATGGGAGGTGTGCGGGGCCTGGTCCGGCACCGGCGTGACGGGCGCTTTCCGGGACTTCGTCCCCGGCCTCTCCTACGAGTACGGCATGGCGTCGGTCTATGCGGAGTTCGCGTACGACCGTGGATGGTTGAGGCCCGACCGGGTGCTGGCAACCGACGAGTACCGTGCACTTCGGGAGCGCGTGCGTCAATGGGCCGGCGAGGACCGTGTGCGGGCGGACGTCATCGACGAGTTCGGAGCCCCGTCTGTGCTGTTCGGAGGGACGAACCCGCTGTACGGCAAGACCCTCGGCTACCTCACGGAGGACCCGGAGCAACCGATGGTGTCCTTCCACCTCTGGAACGGAAGCACCCCGGATGCGGGGCCTTCATGGCCTCCGGAACATGAGGAGCCCATTCTTCTAGCTGTCCGGTTCGGGAGCGGAGCCTTCCGCACAGCATTCACCTTCACTCCCGAAGGGGAGCGGCGCCGCCTGGAGCTCACCGGACCGGTCGGGTAGCAGCTGATCGGTCACGGAACATGGGCGAAACGAGGCGTTGCACCACCGGAGAACTAGAGATCTTCAACGGCTGGGGTTACGTCCGGTCGTGACGGTCGGAGTGAGGCGCGTTATGCCGGAGGGATGAGGTATGCCAATGTCGGCGAACCGCTGGC
The DNA here is from genome assembly GCF_003814765.1 of Streptomyces sp. TLI_185. NCBI lineage: Bacteria > Bacillati > Actinomycetota > Actinomycetes > Kitasatosporales > Streptomycetaceae > Streptomyces > Streptomyces sp. TLI_185. The sequence continues at coordinate 7,458,035 of NZ_RKRB01000001.1, read as the reverse complement.
GTCGGGCTCTGGCTTCGGGCGGCCGGCGGGCTCTGGTCTCCAAGGGGCCCGGCGGCGCCCGCTGCAAGCTCAACGCCCGTCAACTGCGCACTTTGAAGGTGGTGTTGGAATGCGGTCCGGCCGCGTGCGGCTTTGGCGACCAGTGCTGGAGGCTGACGAGGATCGCCGAGATCGTGCGCCGCCGGTTCGGTGTCGAGTACACCCTGGCCGGGCTCGACACATCGAGGGACTCACGGCCAGGACCGGACTCGACCTCCAACCGCCGCAAACCCAGCCGTTAAAGATCTCTAGACGCGCGCGCCGTGAACATGTCGCGGTTCGGCCAGCAGACCGTAGATCACCAGCACCGACACGAACATCGTGAACAGGGACCAGAACGGGTAGACCGGCAGGAAGATCATCTGGCCGACCAGACACAGTGCCGCCAGACAGATGCCCGTCAGCCGCGCCGCCCTGGAGCCCACGAGCACGCCGATACCGGCCAGGGCCATCACGATTCCGACGGCGACCCAGATCCAGCCCCAGGCCGTGTAGTTGAGAATCAGCAGTCGGTTGCCCTGGGAATACACGGTTGAGTAGTAACCATGATTGAAAATCGCCACGAATCCGTTGAGCAAGTTGAACAGAGCGCTGAGCAACAGCAGGGTCCCGGCGAAAGCCACCCAGTGCGAAAGCTCCATCGGGGGCACTGCGCCGTCTCCTGGAGAAGCTTGTTTCTGCATGGGGTCCATGAGATCCAGCACCACGGAAGACCGCAATCCGTAGTCGGCCGTTTGTGTCGCGTGGTCTCCCTGCGCTTCTGGGCTTCCTGCTCGCTGATGCGCCAGACCGCCGGCCACCGGAGTTCCGCCCGCGCACAGCGCGCTCATCCGCGCAACAGGCTGAGCAGCGACCGGACTACGCCGGCCGATGCGCGGAACCTCGCACGCCCGGGGCCAGCAGGACGAGGGTGTCCCCCGGCCCGGGCAGTGGTGTGCTGGTCTCCGTGACCGGGTCGAGGCGGCCGTCCGGCCGTACCAGGAACAGCGGATCGGAGCCGGGCGGCAGCGCACCGTTGGCGGGCTGCGCCAGGACGGCGGCCCCCTCCTCGTATCTGTGGAAGAAGGCCGGCCAGGTTAGATGCTTGCCGAACAGCACCTCGCCACTGATGAACGGCGCCACCATGCCATGACTGTCGGGGGGTGCACCAAGGTGGTGGACCACCCCCTCCACGCTGCCGCGGACAATCGCTGCCGCAAGTGCGTTGAAGTCGTCCTCGGCGGTGAGGAAGAACACCGCGGTGATGCCTTCCAGCTCCGCGCCCTGGCCCGTCACGGCGGCCAGCAGTTCACCGGGTGCCAGCTCGATCCCGGCCTGCCTGATGCGTTCGCGCTGCTGCTCCTGCCCTGCCCACATCAGTACCTCCAACCCCGCCGACTTCAGGGCCACGCCCAGGTCGACCACCCACGGGTCACCACCGACCAGCAGTGGACGCGAGCGGGAGGGGCGCACGACGCCCAGGCGCCGGGCCACGGGCGAGGCGGTCAGACCGTAGAGCGTCACGGTCGCGACGATGACCACGAACGTGGCGGGGAGGATCTCGGACGAGCCGCCGATCCCCTTGTCCGCGAGGCTGGCCGAGAACGTCGACGCGGTGGCGGCCGCGACGATCCCACGCGGCGCCATCCAGCCGATGAAGCCCCGCTCGCCGCGCGTCAGGTCGGTACCGAGGGTGGACACGACCGCGATCAGCGGTCGGACGACAAGCACCAGAATGGCGGCGAGCCCGAGCGCGGGCAGCACCACATGGCGCAACGACTGGGGGGTGACGGTGGCCGAGATGGAGATGAAGAGCAGGCCGAGGATCAGGCTGACCAGAGTCTCGAAGAACGGCCGGCGCGCCCGGACATCGACGCCGGGGAAGTTGGCGACGGCCAGGCCCATCATCACGGCGGCGATGAGTCCCGTGTCGTCGCGCAGGGCATCGCAGAGCGCCGCTACCCCGATCACCGCGGCGAGCTGCGCCGTGGTGCCGAGTACCTCCCCGAGCCGCAACACCCGGAACAGCACCCACAGCAGAGCCGACCCGGCCGCTCCACCGGCCACTCCGATACCGATGCTGGCCAGGAAGCTCGCGATCCCGCTGCCGAAGTGGTGCTTCGTACTGGCCGAGACCGCATGAAAGACCAGTGCTCCCAGAACGCCTCCGATCGGGTCGATGAGAGAGCCTTCCCAGACCAGGATGTGCTGCAGCCGGTCCTTGGGTCGTACGAAGCTGAGAAGAGGTCCGACGACCGTCGGCCCCGAGACCACGAGGATCGCGCCGAGCATGATGGCCGCCCGCTGGGACATGCCCAGCAACGGCGCGGCGAGGAGCGCGCCGAGCACCCAGGTGATCAGGACGCCGATCCAGATCAGCCTGACGACGACACGGCGGGTGTGTCCTTTCAGTCTCGCCAGGTCCAGGCCGAGGCCCGCGTCGTAGAGGATCACGGCGACGGCCAGCGACACCAGCGGTGAGAACGCCGGCCCCAGCAGCAGCTCGGGGTTGACATCGTGGATCAGCGCGCCGGCGGCGAATCCGACCGGCAGCAGAACGATGAGGGCGGGGATGCGCAGGCGGCTCGCCAGGATCTGCGATCCGACGGCGAGGACCAGGGTCAGGCCCACTCCGGTGAGCACCTGGTTCGTCGTCACGTCTGGCCCTTTCAGCGAGTGGTGATGAGAAAGGTGAGTGCTCCTGCCCGCCGGCGGGAGGCGGGCAGCAGGGACAGCACGGTCACGAGGTGGCGGTGACCTCTTGGCGCGCATGACTACGGCTGCGGCTGTGGCGACCGCGCCTGCCCCTGGGGTGCACCAGTGCGGCGAATCCCTCGGCGTCCACGTCGAAGGGGGCCTCGGGCCGGTGAGGATCACGCCGTGGGGGGAATGGCGACGCCGTCATTCCCCCCACGGCGTGATCCCCCAGCAGACGGTGTGCCGCTCCCCGGGCCCGAGGTCGACGAGAGCCGTGCCGCTGCGGAAGGCGTCCGGCGGGCAGGTCATCGGTTCGACGGCGATGGCGCGACGGCGCTCCGCTGGTGGGAGGGTGTCGCCGGTGTACAGCTGCACGTAGTCGGCGCCCTCACCGAGCCAGACGTCCGTACCGAATGCACCGGAGGGATGGGCCAGGCGGACCACGGCCCGCCCGTCCGCGTCCCGGTCGAGGTCGCCGAACGGGGTGTCGAGCTGGCGCGCTCCGATCGTCTGCGGCGTTCGCAGGTCGTACGGCGTCCCGGCGACCGGCTCGGCGGCCACCGGCAGGCCGCGCTCATCGGTGCGCAGCCATGTCCGTGCGGGGACGGTCAGCACCGCCTGGTCGACCACTGCGGTGCCCGCCGTGACGTAGGGGTGCTGGCCGAAGCCATAGGGTGCGGCGCTCGTGTCGAGGTTGCGCGCGGTGACGGCAACTTCGAGCCCGCTGTCGCCCAGGGCGTACTCCGCGCGCATGTGCAGGTGGAACGGGTAGCCCGGCTGCGGCCACAGCGAGACCTCCAGGACGGCCCGGCTGTCGCTCGACTCCACCACCTGCCACGAGGTCCATCGCAGCAGTCCGTGGATGGCGTTGCCACCGGCCGGCTCGGTGAGCGGCAGCTGCTGGTCCTGCCCGTTCCAGCGGTACCGGCCGTCCCGGATCCGGTTGGGCCACGGCACCAGGATCTGGCCGCGCCCGCCGGTGATCCGGTCACGCGCGGCGAATCCCTGGAGCACGGCGTGCTCACCGACGGAGTACGACCGGAGCGCCGCGCCCAGCTCGACGACGACCGCACGGTGCGCGCCGTGGCGCAGGGTCAGTTGCCGTCCCGTGCGGCTCTCCTGCACGCGTGGCCTCCTCGGTCCGCCCGCCGACGCCCTCGGACGTGGGCGCCATGGTGGCCTGTGGTGTCGGCCTCCTCGTCGGGAGCGTGCGGCCCCCCTCCGGCCCGGTCAAGCGCGACACGTTCCTGTCGGCGGAATCGCCCGGCACGTTCGCCCACTGGAGTCACAGGCCGCGCAGTCACCGCTCCGCCCGTCCGCGAGGCCGGCGGGTCGGCGCGCATGGGGATGTGCCGCCCCGGACGGGACAGCGGCTTCATCTGCCTCCTGAGCGCCCGCTGCGCCGGCTGATGTACCGCCAGGCGGCCCGTTGGAACTTGAGCGTCAGCACGCCCACCAGAATCAGCAGCACTATGTTGAGCAGGAGTTGGATCAGGGAACCGCGCGCCTCGCTCCAGCTGGAGAACGCGCAGGAGACGCCGATGTCCGCGGCCGCCGGGATGGTGGTGACCGAGATGAACACGCCGAGCAGCGCGCTCGTCCTGGCCTGGGTCAGGGACACGATCCCGACGATGCCGGCCAGCACCGCGACGACGACGGAGAAGACGTTGGGGGCGTCGATCAGCGTGGAGACCGGCCTGATGCCCAGGTCAAATGCCCTGGGTTCGAGGCCGAGGCCGCGGATCGCCCATGAGAACAGGAAGGTCACCAGAACGGCCATCAGGAATCCCACGGTCAGGGCGAACAGGCCCTGCCGGATCCTGGCCTGGTTACCACGGTCGATGCCCAGCGCGACACTGGTGATGGCGCCGTACTCCGGTCCGACGACCATCGCCGCGACGATCAGGATCTGGGAGTTGGTGATGATGCCCACCGCCCCGATGACGCCTGCGATGACCAGGTAGACGTAGAAGCTCGGCAGATAGGTGCCCTCGGCCCGAATGCGTGCTTCGACCTCCTCCCAGAACGGCGCGTGCGCGAGCGCCCCGAGCTGTTGCTGCTCCGCCTCGGCCGCGGTGCCGGAGAGGGCCATCTCGACCGGCTCGATGACGATGGAGCCCCGGCGGTCCACTTCCAGCTCGCGCAGACCGCGCAGCACGGCGTTGGCCGCTCCCGCGAGAATGTCGCACTCGACCGCGTCGCCGTCGGGGTTCTGCGCCAGTCCGGGAAGGACGACCAGGTTGAAGACGTAGCGGTCGCCGGTGAGCAGCCCGACTGCCCGAGGGGTGAGATCAACTGGGCTCACCAGTCGGACATGAATCATCTCCATCCACAGCCTCCGTCGCTCGGCTTGCGGCCGAACGGGGTGACACAGCACCCGCATGCCGGGGACGGGGCCCTCCTGTACCCGGCCGACCACAGTCAGTAACGCCCCCCGGAGGCTGCCCAGCAAGCCGAAGGCAGTGCTCGGCTCCGGCGGCCGCGGTGGGGCCACCGCGACGCTGCACGGATCACGACGTGCCTGCGGCCGGGCGCCGTTGCACCACAAGGGTGCCGCCCCGCGGGTCGCTGTAGTCCGCACGGGGGCTGCCGTGGTCGTCGCCCCTGGACAGGCGACCACGGCAGCGTCGACATGGCAGGGACTGCAGGGGTGCCGGATAGTGGATGGATATAGGGGGATTCCCGAGACCTGGGAGCAGCAATGGATCGCTACCCTCCCATCGCCGAACACGGCCTGGTGGGCGACTTGCAGACCGCAGCGCTCGTGTCGTCGCAGGGCGTCGTCGACTGGTTCGCCGCTCCCCGGTTCGATTCGCCCAGCATCTTCGCCGCGCTGCTCGACCACGACGGCGGCGGGTACATGCGGCTGGCCCCCGAGCATCCCGATGCGACCTGCAAGCAGCTCTACTACCCCGACACGGCCATTCTGGTGACCCGGTTCATGTCGCCGGACGGGGTGGGCGAGGTGGTCGACTTCATGCCTCCGGACCGGACCCGCACCGCGACCGACCGTCACACCCTGATCCGCGTGGTGCGTGCCGTGCGGGGAACGGTCGACTTCACACTCGAGTGCCGGCCGCGCTTCGACTACGGCCGGGCCGAGCACGAGCTGGAACTCGGCGAGAACGGCGCCGTGTTCAGGGCTCCCGGGATCGACGGGCACCTGCAGTCCACCTTCCCGCTGGAGCGGGAAGGCCATGACGTGCGCGGCAAGGTGACGCTGCGCACAGGCGAGTCCGGCGGCGTCGTGTTCACCGTCTGCGCGTCCGGCGGCGAGGCACCCGTACCCCCCACGGTCGACGGGCTCACCGGGCAGCTCGGCGAGGTCAGCCGGTTCTGGCAGCACTGGCTGCGCCAGTCCCGCTACCGGGGACGGTGGCCCGAGCTGGTGCACCGTTCGGTCATCACTCTCAAGCTCCTCACCTACGCCCCCACCGGTGCCCTCATCGCGGCGGCCACCATGGGACTGCCCGAGCAGGTGGGCGGAGAGCGCAACTGGGACTACCGGTTCACCTGGGTGCGCGACGGCGCGCTGTCGGTGCGGGCCATGCTGGACCTCGGCTTCGTCGAGGAGGCCACCGCCTTCGTCCACTGGCTGGTGGACAGGCTGCGTGAGCGCGAGGGCAAGGAGGAGGAGCCGCTCCAGACGATGTACCGGATCGACGGCAACCCCGATCTGCCGGAGGAGACACTCGAGCACTTCGAGGGCTACCGCGGCTCCTCGCCGGTCCGCGTCGGCAACGGCGCCGCCGACCAACTCCAGCTGGACATCTACGGCGAGGCCCTCTACGCGGTGTCCCAGGGGCGCGAGATCGCCCAGCAGGCCAGCTTCGAGGGATGGCAGACGCTCGCCAGGACGCTGGACTGGCTGGCCGACAACTGGGACCGGCCGGACGAGGGCATCTGGGAGACCCGCGGCGGCCGACAGGACTTCACCTACAGCCGGGTGATGTCGTGGGTCGCCTTCGACCACGGGCTGCGCCTGGCCGACCACTTCCGCCGGCCCGCCGACGTGGAGCGGTGGCGCAAGGCGAGGGACGCCGTATTCGATCAGATCATGGAACGCGGCTGGAGCGAGAAGGAGCGCGCCTTCGTCCAGCACTATGACGGCGACGTCCTGGACGCCTCGCTGCTGCTCATGCCCAGGGTCGAGTTCATCGCTCCCCGGGCCACGTCCTGGCTCTCCACGCTCGACGCGATGGACCGCAAGCTCGTCTCCGACAGTCTTGTCTACCGCTACGACCCGGCGGCATCACCGGACGGACTGCGCGGCTCGGAAGGCACCTTCAGCCTGTGCACCTTCCTCTACGTCGACGCGCTGGCCCGGGCGGGGCGCCTGCCCCAGGCCCGCTACACCTTCGAGAAGATGCAGACCTACGCCAACCACGTCGGCCTGTTCGCCGAGGAGGTCGGCCCGAGCGGGGAACAACTGGGCAACTTCCCCCAGGCGTTCACCCACCTCTCCCTGATCATGGCCGCCATCACGCTCGATGAGGCGCTCGACGCGGAGCACGGACGCTGACCCGTGGTCACGCATGCCCGTCCGGCAGAACCGCCGCGGCTGACCGAGGGCGAGTTCGGCGTGCTCTACCGGCGCATGGTCTCGCGCTCGGCCTGGGCCAAGGGTGATCGGGGTGCTCTGGCCGCGCTCACTCCCGCACGGGTACTGGCCGCCACCCGGGAGGTACGGACCGGCCGGACGGTCACGCTCGCCGCGCCGGTGGAGACGCTGTCCGGTCCGGACAACCCGGAGCCCGCGAGGCACCGAATGAGTGGGCAGCCGGAGGAACACGCCTCTAGCGGGCTCCGCTTCGCGAGGGACAGCTTCGCGATGAACGTGCACGGCGACGCCGACAGCCACATCGACGCCCTCTGCCACGTGATCTACGACGGCACACTCCACGGCGGCATGACCGCGCGCAGCGTCACGGCGGACGGCGCCACGGCGCTGTCCATCGAGGCGGCGCGCGACGGGATCGTCGGACGCGGCGTGCTGTTGGACATCCCACTGCTGCGTGGCGTGCCGTGGCTCGAACCGGGTGATCACGTGACACTCGGCGACCTCAGCGCCGCCGAGACGGCCCAGCACGTCCGCGTGGGCGAGGGCGACCTCCTGTTCGTCAGGGTCGGCCACCGGCGGCGCCGTGGGGAACTGGGCCCCTGGCAGGCGGCGGACGCGCGCGCGGGGCTGCATCCCTCCGCGCTGGAGTTCCTGGCGGACCGGCGGGTCGCCGTGCTCGGCGGCGACGGGAACAACGACACCGCCCCGAGTTCCACCGAGGGCGTCGACTTCCCCGTGCATGTGCTGGCGGTCCACGCCATGGGCCTTCACCTGCTGGATTACCTGCAGTTCGAGGATCTGGCGCCGGCCTGCGAGGCGGAGGGGCGGTGGTCGTTCCTCTGCGTGATCGCCCCCCTGCGGCTGCCGGACGCCACCGGCTCACCGGTCAACCCAATCGCCGTCCTGTGAGGTCCTGGGCCCGGATCCGGATCAGGAGTTGGGTGTCGGCACGACGTTCTCCAGCGGCTCCCCGGCCAGATGGCGCAGCACCTGCGTGCGAATCAGCCGCAACGCCCGGGGCAGAAACGCCGAGCTCTGGCCTCCGACATGAGGGCTGATCAGCGTGTTGGGCGCGTGCCAGAGCGGATGCCCGGCCGGGAGCGGCTCGGGGTCGGTGACGTCGAGGGCCGCGCTCAACCGGCCCGTCCCGAGCTCGGCGAGCAGCGCGTCGGTGTCCACCACCGCGCCCCTGGCCACGTTCACCAGCAGGGCGCCGTCCTGCATCAGCGCGAGGAGGCGGGCGTCGATCAGTCCACGGGTGTTCGGGGTGAGCGGGACGGTGATCACCACGATGTCGGCACGGGGCAGGAGCTCGGGCAGATCGGTGAGCGCGTGGACGGGCCCGCGCGCAGTGGTTCGGGCGCTCCGGGCGACTCGCAGGACCCCGCACTCGAAAGGGGTCAGCCGGTCCTCGACGGCGGCGGCGATGGAACCGTAGCCCAGGAGCAGAACCGTGCGGTCGGCCAGCGCCGGGCGGAAGCTGGTCCGCCACTCCTCGGCGTCCTGGGCGCGGACGAAGTCGGGGATTCCGCGCAGCGACGCGAGGGCGAGTGACACGGCCAATTCCGCGGTGCTGGCGTCGTGCACTCCCCTGGCGTTGCAGAGAACCGCCCCGCTGGGAACGTACTTCACGAGGGCATCGACGCCGGCGGAAAGGGACTGGACGACCCGCAGCCGCGGCAGGCGCGGGAGCACCGCTACGGCGGCATCCGCGAAGGTGTAGGGGATGACGAAGAACTCCACCTCCGCCAGGCTCTCGACGGAGGGCGGACCGCCGGCACCGTCCCACACCGCGACGGGCAGCCCCTCGGGCAGGCCGCCGATCCGCCAGGCCGGGTACGGGAGCAGGAACCTGGCGGCGCTCTGATCGGTGGCACGGCCTACAGGGTTCACAGGCCGAATCTAGACGAATCGGCTGGGAAAGCGCCTGCCGGACATGCGGTGAGACGAATCGCGGGCGCCCACGCAAGGGGAGACGACCCCATTCCCGAATCACACGTTTGACCAGCGGGCTTCCCGGATCTCATGGGCGAATCGCACGTAAAGTGCGGACAAGAGGGTGTGCGGGTCTGCCGTCACGCGGCGTGCAGCTCGCCGGAATCCCTTTCTGACGGCCGGCTTCGAACAGGCGCCACCTCGGAGGAACGTTGTGCGAACAACTCACAAGGTGCCCAGAGTCGTCGTGGTCATGGGGGTCTCGGGGTCGGGGAAGTCCACTGTGGGGCGGCTGCTCGCGCAACGGCTCATGGTGCCTTTCCTGGAGGCGGACGACGTCCATCCTGCCGCGAACCGCGCCAAGATGGCAGCAGGGCGTCCACTGAACGACGAGGATCGCCGGCCGTGGCTGCTGTCCCTCGCCGACTGGATCCACGAGGCCATCGACGACGGCCGGGGCGGGGTGGTGGCGTGCTCGGCTCTCAAGCACGAGTACCGGGATATATTCCGTAGGGCAGGTGTAGGTGTGTGCTTCCTGTATCTGGCGCTCGACCGGGCGGCCGCCGACCAGCGGGTCGCGGGCCGCGCCGGCCATTTCATGCCCGCCAGGCTGGTGGACTCCCAGTACGCCACCCTCGAACCGTTGCGGTCGGACGAGCCCGGCCTGACCGTCGATGCCTCGGCCGACCCGCAGACGATCGTCGACGACGCCGTACGTGCGCTGCGGGAAACCGACTGACCGTACACGTGCTCGACCCGCCGGGTCGCCGCCACCCCACGCACCCGATAGCTTGGGAAATGGCACTAAATGTCCCGATTGTGCGAGTGGCCGCGCGGAACCGCACAGCCTCGTAGATCCCCGGACGGGTGCTACGGCCAGGACAGTCGACGACTCCCAGAACGGGGACCCTCTCATGGCCGACGATCAGCACTACGACGTCATCGTCATCGGTACGGGAGCGGGCGGCGGTACGCTCGCCCACCGGCTTGCCCCCACCGGCAAACGGGTCCTGATCCTGGAGCGCGGTGGCTACCTGCCACGGGAGCGGGACAACTGGGACTCCACCGCCGTCTTCGTCAAGGGCAAGTACCGCGCTCCCGAGTTCTGGTACGACAAGCACGGCAACCAGTTCCCCCCCGAGGTGAACTACTACGTCGGAGGCAACACCAAGTTCTACGGTGCCGCGCTCTTCCGGCTGCGGCCCGAGGACTTCGGCGAACTGCGCCACCACGACGGCATCTCTCCGGCCTGGCCCATCCGCTACGAGGATCTGGAGCCGTACTACACCCAGGCCGAGCACCTCTACCTGGTGCACGGCCGGCACGGCGAGGACCCCACCGAAGGGCCGACCAGCGCGCAGTACGCCTACCCGCCGGTCGAGCACGAGGCGCGCATCCAGCAACTCAGCGACGATCTGGGGAAAGCCGGCCTGCACCCCTTCCACCTGCCCATCGGCGTCAACCTCAGCCAGGACGAGCACGGCCGGGCCACGCACGACAGCGTCTGCATCCGCTGCGACCGGGTCGACGGCTTCCCCTGTCTGGTGGGCGCCAAGTCCGACGCGCAGGTGATCTGCGTCGACCCGGCACTCCGGTACGACAACGTCACGATGGTGACCGACGCGAACGTACGGCGCCTGGAGACCGACCCGACCGGACGGACCGTCACCAGGGTTGTCGCCGAGCTCAGGAACGGAGTCACCGAGACGTTCGGCGCTGACATCGTGGTGGTCGCCGCCGGCGCGGTCAACTCCGCCGTTCTGCTGCTGCGTTCGGCCAACGACAAGCACCCCGGCGGCCTGGCCAACAGCTCGGACGTCGTGGGACGCCACTACATGCGCCACAACAACCTGGCGCTGATGGCGGTGTCCAAGGAACCGAACCCCACCAGTTTCCAGAAGACCCTGGCGCTGAACGACTGGTACCTGGGCGCGGACGACTGGGAGTATCCGCTCGGCGGCATCCAGATGCTCGGCAAGTCGGATGCCGACCAGATCCACGGCGAGGCGCCGCGCTGGGCCGGTGCCGTCATGCCCGACATGCCCTTCGAGGTACTGGCGCACCACGCGGTCGACTTCTGGCTGTGCGGCGAGGACCTCCCCTTGCCCGAGAGCCGCGTGACCCTCGACAAGGACGACGCCATCCACCTGGCTCTCGACGAGAAGAACAACATCGCCGGGCTCAAGCGCCTCCAGCACAAGCTGCGGGGGATGCTCGGGCACCTGGGCATGCACGAGCACCATCTGCTGGATCACAGCATCTACCTGCACAAGGGCATGCCGATCGGCGCCACCGCGCACCAGGCCGGCACCGTGCGTTTCGGCGACGACCCGCGCAGTTCGGCCCTCGACGTCAACTGCAAGGCCCACGACCTCGACAACCTCTACGTCGTGGACACCAGCTTCTTCCCCAGCATCGGCGCGGTGAACCCGTCTCTGACCGCGATCGCCAACGCCCTGCGGGTGGGCGACCACATCGCCGCCCGGCTGAGCTGACGGGGAGCCGCACGCAACGAGGGAGCCGGCGGTGCACCGCTACAGGTTGTCCCCAGGTGTTCTGGCGGCCCCGGTGTCGGCGTCGGTGAGTTCCTCTAGCTCACCCATGATGTCGAGCCGGTAGAGCAGCACCAGCGCCGGACCGACCAGCACGATCGCGATGCCCGTGACGATCATCAGCCACCGAAGGGTGTGAGCGGCACCGGCCGCGTCCGCAACCGTCAGCGAGGTGGGAAGCACGTAGGGCCGCTGCGCGAAGCCCCAGGCGCCGATGGTCAGGGCGACGCTCGCCACCGAGGTGTGGCGGGACCAGCCGAATGACCTGCGCCACAGGAGCAGTACCGTTGCCAGACCCGCCACCGCGGCCAGAATGATCAGCAGCAGGCCCAGGCCCCGGGTGAGGCCGTCCCAGACGTACCGGGCGTCGTCGTGGGTGACGGGCAGACCGATCAGGGCGAGGACGACGACCGCGGCGAAGGCGAGCAGCGCGCGCCGGCGGAAGTAGTCGACGAGGTCCTCGGCGCCGAACCGCAGCGCGTCGGAGCTGAGGAAGACCCCCCCGAGGAACGCGGTGGCGGCGATGGCCAGCAGACCCGCGAGGACGGAGGTTCCATTGGCCCAGGCGTCCGCGGAAGCGGTCGTGCCGACCTTGACCCGCCCGGAGGCGATACCGCCGAGTACCGCCCCGAGGAAGAACGGCGTCACCAGCGACGAGATGGCGAACATCGCGCCGTAGACCCGTTGTTGGGCCAGTCGGCGGGTCGGCTTGCGCAGGGCGAACCCGGCGCCGCGGAGCACCAGGCCAACGGCGGCAAGGGCCAGCGGCAGCCACATCGCGGAGAAGACGGCCTGGAACATCGTCGGGAAACCGGTCCACATGATGACCAGGGTGAAGATCAACCAGACGTTGTTGACCTCCCAGACCGGTGCCATGGCGTGGTCGATGAGCCAGCGGGGCCGCTTGCCTCGTTCAGCGCCGCCGGCCAGCAGGTCCCAGAAGCCCGCACCGTAGTCGGTGCCCCCGGCGCAGGCGTAGGCGGCGATCGCGATCACCAGCACCCATGCGCTGAATTCGGCCATTACGACGCACCGCCAGAGGTGTGGCCGGATCCGCCGTGAGGCGCGGCTCCGACGGTTGTGGGCTCGGGCTCGCTTCTGGGCCCGTACGGAGTGTCGGTCTCCGGCGGCAGTTCGGCGCGTGCGGCGGCCGAACCCTCGTCGGCGATGCGCCAGCGGGTGCGCATCTTGAGGACAACCGCGAGGAACGCGCCGAAAACGGCCAGGTACACGGCCATGACGATGCCGAGCGTCGCCCACAGCGATCCGGCGCCTGTGCTGGTCACCGCCTCTGAGACCCTCATGTGGTTGTAGACGATCCACGGCTGCCGGCCGACCTCCGTGGTGATCCACCCGCACTCCACGGTGACCAGGCAGGCGGCTCCGGCGAGCGCGGCGCAGCGGTAGAACCAACGGCTGGGCGGGTTGTCCCGATGTCTCCACCAGGACCAGGCATACCAGAGCGCGAGCAGGATCAGCACGCTGCCGATGGTGACCATGATGTCGAAGGCCCAGTGCGCGATGGTGGCCTGGACGACGGTGGGGCGGTCGGCGACCGCCACCGACGTCAGCCCGGTCACCTGGGTACTGGGCTTGAAGCCGGCGAGGATCGAGTCCAGCTGGGGAATCTTGAGTCCGCCCGAGATCGTCCCGTCACTCTTCAGCCGCCCGAACATGTACTCCGGTACGTGGGTGTCGGTCTTCCAGACGATCTCCGTGGCGGCGAACTTGATCGGCTGCTTGTGGAAGACGGCGCGGGCGGCGGAGTCGCCGAGCATGAACTGGACCGGAGTGAGGATCGCCGCGACCGTGAACGGCACGGTGAATCCGAGCCGGTGGTAGCGGTCACGGCGCCCACGCAGCCAGCCGACCGCGTACACACCGGCGACCACGTAGCCGGCGGTCAGCAGCATCGCGACCACGAAGTGCCAGTACTCCGGGCCGAACATCGGGGAGAAGATCGCCTGTTGCACGTTGACGTCGATCGGCTTGCCCTGGGCGTCGAGGCCGAACCCCTGGGGGGTGTTCATCCAGGAGTTGGCCGCGATGATGCCGAACGCCCCCATCAGGGCGGCCAGCGGCAGCGGTACGGCGAGCCAGAAGTGGGTCCAGGGCTTGAGCCGGCGCCATCCGTAGAGGTAGATCGCAATGAGGACGGCCTCGAGGAAGAACGCCCATGCCTCGACGCCGAACCCGAGGCCGAAGACGTCGCCCCAGCGGCCCATCATGCCCGGCCACAGCAGACCGAACTCGAAGGACAGCACGGTGCCGGTGATGATGCCGATGGCGAACTGGACCGCCATCACCGCCGACCAGCGCCGCGCGAGCTGAAGGGCGACGGGGTCGTCGCGGCGCAGCCCTCGGTGGTGCATCAGCAGAGTGATGAACGGCAGTGCCACCCCGAAAGGGACCAGCAGGATGTGCGAGGCCAGGGTGAAGGCCATCAGTTCGCGAGCCGGCAGGAGCTGGGCCGGGGCGTTGTTCACCAGAAGGACGGCGGTGCTGAGCATGTGCGCCTCGATGGTCTGCCCTGCAGGGCTGGTCTGAGGAGGGACAGGACGCGGAGGGGAGCCCGCGGAGGGTCGGCCGGGGTGCCCCTCCTCAGGGAGGCGGCGGGGGCGCCTTCGGTCCGGTCGCCCGGGCGGCCGAAGCGTCCGTGTCGGGCAGGGTGAAGGCACGTTCGCGGCGTGAGCCGGTGGCGAAGGCGACGGACCAGCTGAGCACCGCGCCCAGCCTGCTGCGGAAGCCGGTGAGGAAGGCCAGGTGGATGAAGAGCCAGGCCAGCCAGCCGGTGAAGCCCGACAGATGCAACGGGCCTGCCTTGACGACGGCCCGGCCGCGGGTGATGTAGGCGGCGCTGCCGAGATCCACGTACTTGAAGGGCTTCGGCTGCTTCATCCTGCCCTCGACGGCATGGCGTACGCTCCGGCCGGCGTATGCGCCCGACTGCATGGCGACCTCGGCCAGGCCGGGCAGCCTGTTCAGACTCATCACGTCCCCGGTGACGCGGATCTCCGGATGCCCGGGGACGGTGAGGTCGGGTTCGACGAGGATGCGACCGGCCCGGTCCTGTTTGGCGCCGGTCGCCCGGGCCAGCGCGGCGGCGATCGGCGGGGCCTCGACACCCGCCGTCCACAGCACGGTGCGTGCTCCGAACCGGGTCGTCCTGCCGTTGTGGTCCCGTACCGTCAGGCCGTGCGCGTCGATGTCGGTGACCATCGTGCCCAGGTGGAGCTCGACACCGAGGTGCCGCAGGGTCCGGGCCGCACGGTGAGCCAGCGCAGGGCCGAACGCACCCAGCACCGCGTCGGATCCCTCGAAAAGCAGCACCCGGGCCTTGGCGGAATCAATCCTCTGAAACTCACGGTCGAGCGTGTGTCCGGCGATTTCCCGAACCTGTCCGGCGAGCTCGACACCGGTCGGCCCGCCGCCGACGAGTGCGAAGGTGAGCCACTGCTGTCGTTCCCGGTCGTTCGCCGCCGTCTCGGCCATCTCGAACGCCCGGTAGATCCGTCGGCGGATGTCCAGGGCGTCGTCCAGGGTCTTCATGCCGGGGGCGTGCGCGGCGAACTCGTCGTGCCCGAAGTAGGACTGGCGCATGCCCACCGCAACGATCAGATCGTCGTAGGGCAGCTGAACGATTCCGCCTTCAGGTCGCCGGGCGTGCACCAGCCGGGCGCCGGCATCCACGTCGGTCGCCTCAGCGAGCACGCACCTCACGTTGTGGTGGCGCCGGAGGACCCCGCGGAGCGGCTGCGCGATCTGCCCTTCGGACAGGATCCCGGAGGCGCACTGATAGAGCAGCGGTTGGAAGAGGTGGTGGGCGCGCCGGTCGACCACGGTCACGGCCACCGGTGACTGCCGTAGGGCACGGGCGGCGAACAGCCCGGCGAACCCTCCACCGAGGATCACCACCCGGCGGGGCGTGACATGATCCTGCATCGGAGATCAGCCCCCGGTGGCAAAGCCGGGGAAGAGTGTCATTCCGCCGTCGACGTACAGGGTGGTGCCGACGACGTAGTCGAGCAGGTCGGACGCCATGGCGACGACGGCGTTGGCGATGTCCTCCGGGTCGCCCACGCGGTGGTACGGGATGAGGCGCAGCAGATCGGCCTCGGCCTCGGGAGTGGACCACGCGTCGCGGTTGATCGGCGTACGGATGGCACCCGGCGCAACGGCGTTGACCCTGATCCGCTTCGGGGCCAGCTCCTGGGCAAGGGTCTGCATCAGCATGCCCACACCGCCCTTGGAGGAGGCGTAGTTCACGTGGCCCGACCACGGGACGATCTGGTGGACCGAGCTCATACAGATGATCTTCCCGGCCGAGCGGGAGACCTCCTCCACCACGCCGCGCCGGATGAACTCCTTGGCGGCCTCCCGCGCGCACAGGAACTGGCCGGTCAGGTTGACGTCGATGACCTTCCGCCACTGGGCGAGCGTCATCTCCGTCACCTCTGCGTCCCGCTGAAGGCCCGCGTTGGCCACCATGATGTCGATGGTGCCGAACTCCTCGACCATCCGCGCGACCATGGCCGTCACCTGGTCCTCGTCGGACACGTCGGCCTCGTGGGCGTAGGCGCGGACCCCGAAGCCCTCGATCTCCTTCACGACATTCTCTGCCTCGTGCGCACCGACGACGTAGTTCACCACCACGTCCGCTCCGGCCCGGCCCAGACCAACGGCGGTCGCCAGGCCGATGCCCGAGTTGGCGCCGGTCACCAGCGCCTTCTGGCCCCTGAGAAGCTGCGCGGACGTACCACGGTTCTCGACTTTCGCTGTCACCATGATCTCTCCTTCGGCGTTTCGGACGGCACGACCGCCGCCCCGAAACGCTCACGGCCGTGCCGCCAGGAACGGGCGACGCACGGGAAGACGGCCGAGCCTTGGCGGACCCACCAGGGCGGACGCGGAAGCCGTCGCATGCCCGGTCCCCAGACGAAAACACCCTGCGCTGGGGGCGGGACGGACCGGCACGCCCCACGAACTCATTTCGGCCGGACTGCCACCCGGCCGGGCTACGGCTGCACCGGACCCAGGCTTGTCCTCCGACGACTCGCGTCCAGGCGGCGCGCGATCTGCTGCCGAGGCCATTTCTCGGTCGGCTTCTCGCGCACCAGTGCCCGTAGCGGCTCGCCACTGCGGATCGTCTCCGGCCGTCACGTCGCAGAGTGCCCGTAGAGTCCGGTGCAGTCGGACGTCCGTTGCGCGGCCACGGCCCCCGCTTGCCAAGGCGGCCGACGGCGAGCAGGGCCGATTCACCGAGTGTATGTTCATGTCGATATGTGCCGATTGGCCATACGGTGGTCAAGCTGACGCGCCACATGGCGCGGCGCCGAACTCGGGAGGACCCATCGCCGGAACGAAGCCGGGGAGCGGCTCCGGGCCGCCGGCGCGCGGTCAGCCTCCGGAAGCCGATCTGCTACGGACGATGCTGGGCAGGCCGGAGTACCGCAAGGCCTTGGTGTTCTGCGGGCTGATCGGCATTCCGGTGTCACTCATCGCCTTCTGGTTCCTTGTGGCGATCCACCAGCTGGAACAGCTGCTCTGGGTGGACTGGCCCAAGGACCTGGGCTGGCAGCACGCGCCCTGGTGGTGGGGACTTCCCCTGTTGACGGTGGCCGGTCTGGTCGTCGGCCTGGTGGTCGCGCACCTTCCGGGCCGGGGCGGACACGTTCCGGCCGGCGGTCTGCACTCGGGCAGTCTCACCAGGCAGGCTCTGCCGGGTGTCCTCATCGCCGCTCTGGTCGGCCTGCCGCTCGGCGCCGTGCTGGGTCCCGAGGCGCCACTGATCGCGATGGGCGGCGGACTGGCGCTGCTCTTCGCGAACCTGGCCCGGGCGCCGGAGACCGAATCGAGCACGGCCCTGCTCGGCGCGGCCGGGGCCGCCGCCGCCGTCTCCGCGCTTTTCGGGAACCCGGTCGTGGGGGCGGTACTGCTGATGGAAGTGGCTGGTGTGGGCGGGCCGCAGCTGTTCGCGGTGATGCTGCCGGCCCTGCTGGCCAGTGGGGTGGGAGACCTCATCTTCACCGGGTTCGTCCACTGGACCGGCTTCGCGACCGGGAGCCTGGACATCGGCCTGCCGACACCACCTCCCCTCGACTGGGCCGACGTGCTGTGGGTACTCCTGCTGGCACCGGCCCTCGGCTTCCTGGTCCACTGGCTCTTCGTGGGCGGGCGCTACACAGCCCGCTTCGTGACGACCCGGACGGTGCGGAACACCACCCTGTGTGCGCTGGGCGCGGCTGTCTGCATCACGCTCTATGCGGTGGCCACCGGACGTTCGCCGGCCGACGCGGCCCTGTCCGGGGAATCGGCCCTGGCCGACCTGGCACAGAACCCGCACGCCTGGCCGGTGGGCGCCCTCGTGGCGGTGCTGGCCTTCAAGGGCCTCGCGTACGCCTTGTGTCTGGGCGGCCTGCGCGGCGGCCCCGTCTTCCCTGCCCTGTTCCTGGGCGGGGCGGCCGGTGTGCTGCTGGCGCCGCTGCCCGGTCTGGGTCTGGTGCCGGCGATGGCGGCCGGAATGGCGGCCTCGGTGACCGCCGCCCTGCGGCTGCCCGTGAGCAGCGTGGTCCTGGTCGTGCTCCTGTTGGGCAATGTGGACACCGTGGCCCTGGTGGTGCTGGCCGCCGTGACGTCCTTCGTCCTCGTCCAGTGGTTGCCGCAGGGCCCGCAGATCCCCGCTTTCGGCGAGCAGCCCAGCCGGTCGGCCACGGCGCTCGGTCCCGCCCCTCGGGGGAAACCACGTTCAGCCCCGCAGGACGACGGCTAGACCGGTGGCGCACCGCCGGACGGCGGCTCGTCTTCCGACACGTCGGCGGACGGAGGGCCCCGGCGATGTGCCGCCCAGTCGTTGTGCCGGCTGCGCCCCTTCCACCGAAAGGCACAGCTCGTGGCAGGCCGAACGCTGGATCAGCGCCGCCCGCGACCAGCTGATGGCGCTGCCCTGTCTCCGCTGCGGGCACCCCCTCCAGGTACGCCACGGGAGCCCACCTGCTGCCGCATGAATTGACCGGACCGCCGGCGCACGTCACCGAAGTCGTGGTCCGCGCCGCGCCATTTCAGGTGGCCTCTGACGTGGCGCTGCGACGGCACTGTGCGACCGTGGGCCGCGCACTGCCTTGGCCCAGCCCCATCACGTCCCGGGTGAACCCGGGAAGGAGGTCGACCTGCCTCGGGTCCGCCTTCAGATAGACCAGGAGCTTGGTCTTCTGCGGCAGGCTGGACGCAGGCGAAGTTCCGCAGATGCTGATACGCCCGGTAGTGCATGCGCTGGACAGCCAAGGTAGGCCGGCGCCGCGCACCGCCGGCGGCCGGCCACGGACGGAGTCCACGGCCTCAAAGCCCAGCAGGTCGCTGCCGAAAAGGCGGTAGCGGACCGAGTCGATGCTGCGCCGATGCTCCCGCACGGCATGCACGTCGGGGCGCGTGTACTTACCGGCGCTACAGATCAGCCTCGGTCCGCTCCACAGCACCCGGGCCGCGGCCGTCGCCCCGAGCCGGCCGCGGGCCAGGCGCTCGAACTCCGCGCGGCGTTCCATCAGCCACGACAGGTAGAACAGGCCCTGTTGACGACACCCGAGTCGACACCCCGCTTGACGGGGATGACCGGCGATCCGTTCTCGTCGAGACCGACCGAGTCGATCCGCCCACCGTGGACCGGCCCCCTGCCGTACTCGCTCGCCAGGAAACGGACCCCGAGCAGCGCCTCCATGTCGGCCTCGATCAGGCCCGGCACATCCGCCTCGGCCTCAGCATGACGCGACGCGACCTCGGTCACACCGTTACCTGTCGTGTGGGACAGTTTCAGGCCCGACACCATCGCATTGCCACTCTGCCTGCGCTCCGACCGGTCCACGGGCCGAGCGGCCCTATAGCAGGCTCATCGGCCCTGCCTGGTGACCAAGCTCCGTCTGTCCCAGCCCATGCCAAGAGCCCCCGGAAAACCGAGGGCTCGGGGCTGATGTCAACCTGGTGGCTGACAGCAGTTGTTGACATCAACGGGGGTCGACAGCGCCGGACAGGACCAGACAAGACAAGACGTCAAATCGGGCTACGTCTGGACGATTGCCAGGTCAGACCGGTCGTAGCGAAACCGTTGCTGTTCCATCGGAAGTCCCCCACAGCGAGCGCATAGTGTGTGATGCCGTTCCAAGAAGTCGTGACGTCACGTGAGATCACCTGTTCCGAGCGTGCGTTCACAGCCGCCGGACCCGATTCGTTCAGTTCATCCCAGGGGGAGTCAGAGCATGCGATCCATAAGGCCGTCCGTCACTGTTCGCCGGGAGCGGGGTGCCCGCCGCAGAACCTCTCCCGTTCTTGCCGCCGTAGCCCTCGCAATGGGCCTTGCGCTCACCGCCACCGCCTGCAACTCGGGTGACGACAAGGCCGACGGCCAGGCCTCTGCCTCCGCGACCGACACCGGCAGCAGCGGCGACGGCAAGATCAAGATCCCTGACGACATCAAGAACAAGCTCAAAGAGCACGGGTTCGACATCGACAAGTGGAAGCACGGGGCCTGGAAGGACTGGAACAAGGACGACTGGCTGCGCGAGGCCGACGATTTCATCAACCCGATCATCAAGGGTCTGTGGAACCCGGACCGGATGCGGAAGGCCAACGACCCGGACAAGGGTGTCGACGACAGCGACCTCTCCGGTGACCAGGGCGTGACCGACCCCACGCCGGCGCCCGTGGACGCGAAGGCCGTGGCGCCTACGTACCACGCCAACGCAGCGGCGTCCGGGAAGGTGTTCTTCGACTCCCCCGAGGGCACGATGGTCTGCTCGGCGACAGTCGTGGAAGACCCGGCCCACCCCGGCAAGTCGAACCTCGTGTGGACGGCGGGCCACTGCGTGCATGCCGGCAAGAAGGGTGGCTGGTACCGCAACATCGCGTTCGTGCCGTCGTACAACAACGCGGGCAGGTCGGCCGCCCAGCTGCAGAACGCCACCAGGGAGGAGGCCGCTCCGTACGGCGTCTGGTGGGGCGACTGGGCGCAGACCTCCCAGCAGTGGATCGAGAAGGGCGGCGAGACGGGCGGTGACGGCGCCTCGTACGACTACGCCGTCATCCATGTGACGCCGGAGAAGGGCGGCAACGGCAAGTCGCTGGAGGAGACGGTCGGTTCAGCACTGCCTGTCGACTTCAACGCTCCGGCCGTGCCGAAGGTTCCCAGCATCACCGCGACCGGATACCCGGCCGCCGCGCCGTTCGACGGCCAGAAGATGTTCCAGTGCACGGACAAGCCGGGACGGCTGTCGATCAACGCCTCGGACCCGACGATGTACCGCATCGGCTGCACCATGACCGGCGGTTCGTCCGGCGGCGGCTGGGTCGCAACGGGCTCGGACGGCAAGCCGGCGCTGGTGTCCAACACCTCGATCGGCCCGGTGACTTCGGGCTGGCTGGCCGGACCGCGGCTGGGTGAGGTGGCCAAGGGTGTGTACGACTCGGTGAGCAAGAAGTTCGCCGGTCAGTGACCTGCTCGTACTGAAGGCCCGCCCCCTCGATGAGGGGGCGGGCCTTTGGCGATTCTCGGCTCTGCGGTAATGCGGCCCGCGGCTCAGACGGCCGGGGCCGGCACATACGGCGCGAGGTCCGCCGCCAGTTCCTCGTGCACCCGCACCTTGAGCAGCGTGCCCTCCGGGGTGTGCTCCTCGGAGATCACCTCGCCCTCGTCGTGCGCGCGGGCGACCAGCTTGCCGTGGGTGTACGGCACCAGCGCCTCGATCTCGACGGACGGCCTGGGCAGCTCGTTGTCGATGAGCGCGAGCAGCTCCTGGATGCCCTTGCCGGTGCGGGCCGAGACGGCGATGGAGCGCTTCTCGATCCGCATGAGCCGCTGGAGAGTCAGCGGGTCGGCCGCGTCTGCCTTGTTGATCACGACGATCTCGGGTACGTCGGTGGCACCGACGTCCCTGATCACCTCGCGCACGGCGGCCAGCTGCTCCTCCGGCGCCGGGTGCGAGCCGTCGACCACGTGCAGGATCAGGTCGGACTCGCCGACCTCCTCCATGGTGGAGCGGAACGCCTCGACCAGATGGTGCGGCAGGTGCCGTACGAAGCCGACGGTGTCGGCCAGCGTGTACAGGCGGCCGCTCGGGGTCTCCGCCCGGCGGACGGTCGGGTCCAGGGTCGCGAACAGGGCGTTCTCGACCAGGACACCCGCGCCCGTGAGGCGGTTGAGCAGCGAGGACTTGCCGGCGTTGGTGTAGCCCGCGATGGCCACGGACGGCACCTTGTTGCGCTTGCGCTCCTGGCGCTTGATCTCGCGGCCGGTCTTCATCTCCGCGATCTCCCGGCGCATCTTCGCCATCTTCTCGCGGATCCGACGCCGGTCCGTCTCGATCTTGGTCTCACCCGGACCACGGGTGGCGAGGCCGCCGCCCTTGCCGCCGCCCATCTGCCGGGACAGCGACTGACCCCAGCCGCGCAGCCTCGGCAGCATGTACTGCATCTGCGCGAGTGCGACCTGCGCCTTGCCCTCTCGGGACTTGGCGTGCTGGGCGAAAATGTCGAGGATCAGGGCCGTACGGTCGATGACCTTGACCTTGACGACGTCCTCGAGGTGGATGAGCTGGCCCGGGCTGAGCTCACCGTCGCAGATGACGGTGTCCGCGCCCGTTTCGAGAACGATGTCCCGCAGCTCGTAGGCCTTGCCGGAGCCGATGTAGGTGGCCGCGTCGGGCTTGTCGCGGCGCTGGATCACGCCGTCGAGCACGAGCGCGCCGGCCGTCTCCGCGAGGGCGGCGAGCTCCGCGAGGGAGTTCTCCGAGTCCTGCGCGGTCCCCGTGGTCCAGACGCCGACGAGCACGACACGCTCCAGGCGGAGCTGGCGGTACTCGACCTCGGTGACGTCCTCGAGCTCGGTGGAGAGGCCCGCCACACGGCGCAGAGCCGCACGCTCGGAGCGGTCGAACTGGTCGCCGTCCCGCTCTCCGTCGATCTCGTGGCTCCAGGCGACGTCCTCTTCCATCAGGGCATCGGCCCGAAGCCGCTCGGGGTAGGTGTGCGCGAAGCGCTCAGTGTCCTGGGAAGGGGATGAAGAGGAGGTCATTGGGTCCTTACGTCGATGGGGATTCCGGTACGGCGATCGCGACAGCGGTCACTGTGCAGAACGTACGAGTACCCCGGGAGATTCCCGCGACCCGTGCCGCGCCGACCCGAAGATGGTCGCACGGCACGGCCCGTCCGGTCATCGCCTTATTTCGCGGATTTCGCAGCCTTCGCGCCGGGTGCCGCCGGCTTCCAGTCCGGGTGGCCGGGCATCGGCGGGGTCTTCTTGCCGTACAACCAGCCTTCGAAGAAGCCGCTCAGGTCTCGTCCGGAGATCCGGGAGGCGAGTCGTTCGAAGTCGGCGGTGGTGGCGGTACCGTCACGGTGGAGGTTCACCCAGGACCGTTCCAGGCGCTCGAATGCGGGGCGGCCGATCTCCTGGCGCAGGGCATAGAGCGCGAGTGCGGCGCCGTCGTAGACGTTCGGGCGGAAGATGCTGATCTTCTGACCGGGGTCGGGCGCCTTGGGCGCGGCCGGCGGCCCACCCGCGGCACGCCAGCCGTCGGAGGCGGCGTACGCGGCCTTCATGCGTGTCTCCATGGGCTTGTGTCCCACCTCCTCCGCGTACAGCGCCTCGTACCAGGTGGCGTGCCCTTCGTTGAGCCACAGGTCGGACCAGGTCTGCGGGCTGACGCTGTCACCGAACCACTGGTGGGACAGCTCGTGCACCATGATCGACTCGACGTACCACTTGGGGTAGGTGTGGCCGGTGAAGAGCTCTTTCTCGAAGAGAGAGAGCGTCTGTGTCTCGAGTTCGAAGCCGGTGGACGCCTCTGCCATGAGCAGGCCGTACGTCTCGAAGGGGTAGTGGCCGACCTTGCTCTCCATCCAGGCGATCTGGTCGGGGGTCTTGGCGAGCCACGGTTCGAGCTCTTTGACGTCCTTGGTGGGCACGACGTCGCGTACGGGCAGGTGGTGCGGCCCGGTGCGGTGCAGGACGGTGGAGCGGCCGATGGACACCTGGGTGAGCTCGGTGGCCATGGGGTGCCGGGTGCGATACGTCCATGTGGTCGTCTTGGCGCCGCGCTCCACGCCGGTCGGCAGGCCGTTGGCCACGGCTGTGTAGTCGTTGGGGGCGGTGATCCGGATGGTGAACAGCGCTTTGTCGGAGGGGTGGTCGCTGCACGGGAACACCAGGTGTGCGGCATCGGCCTGGTTGGCCATGGCGAGCCCGTCCTCGGTGCGTACCCAGCCGCCGTCCTGGTCCTTGGCGGCCTGGGGGTCGCTGCTGTGCCGGACGGTGATCCGCGTCCAGGTGCCCCGGGGCAGTGGCCTGGCGGGCGTGACAACGAGGTCGTCACCCGCGCTGGTGAACGTGGCCGGCTCACCGTTGACCTGGACCGATTCGACCTTGCCATGTGCGAAGTCGAGGTTCAGCCGGGCCAGGTCCGTGGTCGTCGACGCGTTGATCGTGGTGACGGCCTGGAGGGGTTTGCTGTTGGTGCCGGGATAGGTGAACGAGAGGTTGTACGACTGCACGTCGTATCCGGGGTTGCCGAGGTCCGGGTAGAGGCGGTCGCCGATGCCCAGGGGGGCCGGGGGCGAGCTCGCGGCCAGGAGGCAGACCGAGACGGCGGAGGCGAGCAGTGCGGTCGCCTTCAGGCGGCCGGGAGGGCGGCGGAACCGAGCCGCGATGCCGGGACGCGGGCCGTGGGGTCGTGGGGCCTGGGAGCGCGGGGTGAGCAGCATGGATCACGGCTATCAGCGCGCGCGTGCCGGACGGCGACGACTCGCGTTCGGCCCACCCGAATGGGTAAGTCGGGTGCACGTGTGCGGGTCTGGCGCCGTGGGGCGCGCGGTCCGGCGCTCACACCCCAGGCGTCTGCGCCCGGCTCACGTCGTAGACCCCCGGCACATTGCGCATCGCCCGCATCAGCGCGGGCAGGTGGGCCGCGTCCGGGAGTTGGAGGGTGTACGTGTGACGGACGCGTTGCTGGGTCGGGGGTTCGACCGTCGCGGACACGATCTCGGCGCCTTCGAGGGCCATGGCCTCCGTCAGGTCCGCCAGCAGATGGGGGCGGACGAACGATTCGGCGAGCAGCGTGACCCGGCACTCGGTGGTGTCCCCCCAGCGCACATCGACCTCCGCGCGCCCCCCGCTCTTCATGCGCTCCACGGCGGCGCACTCGACGCGGTGGACGGTTACCACACCGCCCCGTACGGCGAAGCCGGTCACCTCGTCGGGCGGTACGGGCGTGCAGCAGCCGGCGAGGCGTACGGTCGCGCCGGGCTGGTCGACCGTGATGTCGGCGGTGGTGGGACGTGAGGTCGGTCCCTCCGCGACGGGCCGGAGAACGGCCGAGGGCTCCCCGTCGGTCTCCTGCGCTGCCTCCTGCGCCTCCTCGTGCGTCGGATGGGCCGCCAGCCATCGCTGGATGGCGATACGGGCAGCAGGCGTGTGTGCGTGCTCCAGCCACTCCCTGGAGGGCTCGGAGGCCGGGTCCTGGCCCATGAGGAGCTGGACGGTGTCACCGTCCCGCAGGACCGTGCTCAGCGTCGCCAGGCGGCCGTTGACGCGGGCGCCGATGCACGCGTGCGCGTCCTCGCCGTACTGGGCGTACGCGGCGTCCACACACGTGGCGCCCTCGGGCAGACCGAGCGTGCCGCCGTCGGGACGGAAGACGGTGATCTCACGGTCCTGGGCGAGGTCCTCGCGGAGGGTGGACCAGAACGTGTCCGGGTCGGGCGCGGCCTCCTGCCAGTCGAGGAGGCGGGAGAGCCAACCCGGGCGGGTGGGGTCGACGCGCTCGCCGTCGGCCGGAGCATGCTCCTCGGGAGGCGGAGCATAGGGGTTGCCGAGCGCGACGACGCCGGCCTCGGCGGCCTTGTGCATCTGGTGGGTGCGGATGAGGACTTCGGCGACCTGGCCGTCCGCGCGCGCGACCGCGGTGTGCAGGGACTGGTAGAGGTTGAACTTGGGGACGGCGATGAAGTCCTTGAACTCCGAGACCACGGGCGTCATACAGGTGTGCAGTTCACCGAGGACGCCGTAGCAGTCCGCGTCCTCGTTCACCAGCACCAGCAGGCGGCCGAAGTCGCAGCCGCGCAGCTGGCCGCGCTTGCGGGCGACGCGGTGGACGGAGACGAAGTGCCGCGGCCGGATGACGACTTCGGCCGGGATGTCGGCGTCGCGCAGCACGCCTCGTACCTCGTCGGCGATCTCGGCGAGCGGGTCGTCGGCGCGGGAGGCGTTGTCGACGATCAACTCGCGTGTGTGCTCGTACTCTTCGGGGTGGAGGATCGCGAAGACCAGGTCCTCCAGCTCGGTCTTCAGCGCTTGGACGCCGAGCCGCTCGGCGAGCGGGATCAGGACGTCGCGGGTGACCTTGGCGATGCGTGCCTGTTTCTCGGGGCGCATGACGCCGAGGGTGCGCATGTTGTGCAGCCGGTCGGCGAGTTTGATCGACATCACGCGGACGTCGCTGCCGGTCGCGACGAGCATCTTGCGGAAGGTCTCGGGCTCTGCGGCGGCGCCGTAGTCGACCTTCTCCAACTTGGTGACGCCGTCGACGAGATAGCGGACCTCCGAGCCGAACTCCTCGCCGACCTGATCGAGGGTCACGTCCGTGTCCTCGACGGTGTCGTGGAGCAGAGAGGCCGTCAAAGTCGTGGTCTCCGCGCCGAGTTCTGCGAGGATCAGCGTCACCGCGAGCGGGTGCGTGATGTACGGCTCGCCGCTCTTGCGCATCTGACCGCGGTGCGAGGACTCGGCCAGCACGTAGGCGCGGCGCAGGGGTTCGAGGTCGGCGCTGGGGTAATGGGCGCGGTGAGCGTCGACGACATGACTGATGGCGCTGGGCAGCCGGTCACGGGTGGCGGGGCCGAGCAGGGCGGCACGGCCGAGGCGGCGCAGGTCGATCCGGGCCCGCCAGCGCGCCGCCGGGCCTGTTACCGAACCTGGGGTCGCGGGATTCGTGGCCTCCGCACTCATGGGCACCTCCGGCTGCGTGGACCGGCGGACGGGGTGCCCCATGGCGGACACGGCTCAGGGGATGGCAACGGTCCCCCGTCCGGGCCGGTGCTTGATGCTACCGAGCCCATCACGTGCGGCTGACCGCCTCTCGCCGAGCGTGAAACGGATCACCCATTCGAGCGAAGGTCTGTAGGTTTACGGTTTCGCGCCACGCGACAGGGAGCCGCCCGTGATTTCGAACGCGCGGTCGTCGCCCGGGAGATGCTCCTGTGCACCACTCGGCACACAGGCCTCGGATCCCAAGTCACCGCGCTGTTCAGCGAACGAAAGATTCCAGCCACTCGGGTGCGATCTCGCCCTCGGCGACGATCACTGCGGGACCGGTCATCTCGATCTCGCCGTCGGGCTGTTCGGTGATGACCAGGGTCCCGCCGGGGACGTCGACGGTGTACGTCGCCGGGCTTCCGGTGACGGCCGGGTCGACGCCGTCCCGGCGGGCGGCGGCCACGGCGACGGCGCACGCGCCCGTGCCGCACGAGCGGGTCTCGCCCGCGCCGCGCTCGTGCACGCGCAGCGCGACGTGCCGGGGGCCGCGGTCGACCACGAACTCCACGTTCACGCCGTCCGGGTATGCGGAGGCCGGGCTGAACGGCGGCGGGGAGTACAGGTTGCCGGCGTGTGCGAGGTCGTCGACGAACGCGACCGCGTGCGGGTTGCCCATGTTCACGTTCCGCGCGGGCCAGCTGCGCTCGCCGACGCTCACCGTGACGTCCCCTTCGGGGAGACGCGCCCTGCCCATGCCGACGGTGATGTCGCCCGCGGCGGAGCCGCTGTTGGATGCAGCCTTCGCGATGTGCACGCTCTTCACGCCCCCACGTGTGGCCACCGCGAGGTCGCCCTCGGCGACGTACCCGGCGCGCTGGAGGTAGTGCGCGAACACCCGCACGCCGTTGCCGCACATCTCCGCGATCGAGCCGTCGCCGTTGCGGTAGTCCATGAACCACTCGGCCTCGGCCGCCATGTGCTGAGCCTCGGGGTGCGCGGCGGACCGCACCACGTGCAGCAGACCGTCACCGCCGATGCCCGCGCGGCGGTCGCACAGGGCGGCGACGGCGGCCGGGGGGAGGTCGATGGAGTTCTCGGGGTCCGGCACGATCACGAAGTCGTTCTCCGTACCGTGGCCCTTGAGGAAGGCGATCCGCGTGCTCATTCCTCGATCGTACGGGAGCGCTCCGCTGGGAGAGCCGGGACGGGGTCGCGGTTAGGTGCGGGTCCGTTGTGGCTGGTCGCGCCCGCGCGGCGGGGCCGCATGTCGACACAGCCCCGTGCCCCTCACAGGGGTGCTTCAGCGGAGCCTTGCCACGCGCCACACGGCGAGCACGACAACCGCTGCGACCACCACGACGTACGCCAGCACGACCCGCCAGTCCGGTCGACGGCCGGAACCCCGCGGTGGGAGCCCGGGGCCCGTGTAACCCACCCGGCGGGCGGCCATCATGCCCCAGCCGGCCGCGCAGGAGCAGATCAGCAGGCCCAGCATGGCGATCACGGCGCCGCTGTCGCCGAAGTCGAAGGCGAGCGGGAAGGCGAACATCAGGGAGCCGACCGCGGCCAGGGCGACGATGGGGGCGAGCTGCCAGATACGCAGACGGCGCTGCGGGCGCAGCTCGACCTCGACCTCGGGGCCACCGGCGAACATCTCGTCCGGCTCGGGGCCGTCGGCGGTCACTCCGCCCTGCGTCTCGTCGGGCCCGTCGGGGCTCAGACGGTTCTCGTCCTGCTCCGGATCACCGCTCTCGACGGTGAGGGGCTCGGTGCCTTGTGCGGTGTCGCGAGGGCCGGCCTCCATCGCCACGCGCCCTCCCAACTAGGACTCCACTTGGTCGATCGAAGCTCGATGATGGCACGGCGCCGGAGGCCCGAACGGCGGCCGGAGCGTCCCGATGCCATGACGTGATCAGGCTGTAACCGGTCGTTCGACCAACGCCAGTGCTCGGTGCGGAAGTTCTGTGAGATCCGCCGCAGCCCCGCTCAGCCAGTGCACCCGCGGGTCGCGCCGGAACCAGGAATCCTGACGGCGCGCGAAGCGCTTGGTGGCGCGCACGGTCTCGGCCCGCGCCTCCGCGTCGGTGCACTCTCCGGCCAGCGCCGCGAGCACCTGCTGGTAGCCGAGCGCGCGGGCTGCCGTACGCCCCTCGCGCAGTCCCTGCGCCTCCAGCGCACGCACCTCGTCCACAAGCCCGGCGTCCCACATCCGGTCCACCCGGCGGGCGATGCGCTCGTCGAGTTCGGGGCGGGCCACGTCGACGCCGATCTGGACGGTGTCGTAGACCGAGTCATGGCCGGGCAGGTTGGCGGTGAAGGGCTGACCGGTGATCTCGATCACTTCGAGGGCCCGGACGATACGGCGGCCGTTGCTGGGCAGGATCGCCTGCGCCGCCTCGGGGTCCGCGGCGGCAAGTCTGGCGTGCAGCGCGCCGGAGCCGCGCAGCGTGAGCTCGTCCTCGAGCCGGGCCCTGACCTCGGGGTCGGTGCCGGGGAACTCCAGGTTGTCGACGGCCCCGCGGACGTACAGGCCGGAGCCGCCGACCAGGATCGGCCAGCGACCTTCCTCGAGCAGGCCGTCGATCTTGGCGCGGGCCAGCTTCTGGTACTCGGCGACGGACGCCGTGACCGTCACGTCCCAGATGTCGAGGAGGTGGTGCGGGATGCCGCCGCGCTCCTCGGGCGTCAGTTTGGCGGTGCCGATGTCCATCCCCCGGTAGAGCTGCATGGAGTCGGCGTTGACGACCTCGCCTCCGAGCTGCCGGGCGAGGAAGACGCCCAGATCGGACTTTCCGGCCGCGGTCGGTCCGACGACGGCGATGACTCGGGGGGCGGGGGGTGCGGTGCTCACTGCACCAGTCTCGCAAACCCCGCGGGCACTCCTCGAACGAGTTACGTGACGGCACGGGTGCCGGGTCGTTGCCCGTTGCGAGGTTCTCGCCGCCGGTTTCGGGGGGCGGCGACCCGGGCGGCGCAAACGGACGCACCGGACGACGCGGGATTTCGCCCGCACGAGTAACGTATGGAGTGGATATGGGCGTTTTCGCACGACTTCTTCGGAGGTCGAAGGCTACGGAAGAGGCGTCAACCGCCGAGGCTCAGGCAGACACACCGACGGCCGAGCCCTCGACGGAGGAGGCGGCAGAGGCGAAGGGGTCGGCCGAGGCCGAGGAGCTGACCGAGGGCGAGCCGGAGACGACGGAGGCCGCCGAGTCCGCCTCCGGCGAGGGCGTCGAGATCCCCAAGCAGCAGTCCGCCGAGGAGGCGGCCGACAGGGACGCCGGCGAGGACGCCCGCACGTAACCGCCCTGGCGCGAGTGGGCCGAAGGGGCATGCCGAGCCCGGGAACAACGGAAGGTGGACCATGGGTCTCCTGAACAACCTCAAGGCCAAGCTCAACCCGGCCAAGGACAAGGTCTCCGGCCTCGCGCAGCAGCACGGGGACAAGATCACGCACGGTCTCGACAAGGCCGCGAAGGTCGTCGACGAGAAGACCAAGGGCAAGTACAGCGAAAAGATCCACACCGGGACCGGCAAGGCCAAGGGAGCCATGGACCGACTCGCGCACAAGGACGACACGGGTGCAGGCGGTGGCACGACCGCACCGCCGGACTCCACGCCGCCTGCTTCCTGAACGGCACGGCACACGGACGGACGGCCGCGGGGCCCCGGGCTCCCGGCCGTCCGCCGTTTGCCCCCGCCGCTACGACCAGGTCGCGACCAAGTAGCCCACGCCGTACGGCGCGTCCTCGTACAGCAGCGCGCCTGCGAGGTCCGAGCCCTCGGCCGCGCCCGCGAGGACCTGCCAAGGAGCTCGGCCCGATGCCTTCAGCTCGGACGCCAGCTCTGTGTCCAGCACTTTGAGGGCCGCCACGTCCGCCGCTCCCAGCGCACGCGCGACCTCCGCGTCGAAGGGCGCCGCGCGCTCGTCGAGGTAACCGGGGGCCTTGAGCGTGCGGCAGGCGCTGGCGTCGCCCATGACCAGCAGCGCCACCCGCTCGGCCCCAGCGGCGATTTCCCTTCCGACTTGAATACACCGGTCGGCCGCCAGAGGTTCCCCCACGCCGAGTCCCTCGATCGGGGCGTCGGACCAACCGGTGCGCTGCAGCAGCCACGCGGCCACCGCCAGCGAGGGCGGAAGCGACCGCTCCGACGCCTCCGGGGCCGAAACTTCGGCCTCGGCGTGCTTGGGCCTGCCGAGCCGTACGTCCACCTCGACGCCGAAGCCGCGGAAGGAACCCCGCGCGCCCTCCGGATACGGGCCTCGGCCGCTCTGATCTGCGGGACCCACGACGACCAGCCGGTCGGGCCGGGCGGCCGCGAGCACACCGAGCGCGTCCGTGCACGCGGCACGCGCTACGTCCATCTCGGCGGCGGCACCAGCGGCGACCTCGGGCACGAGCAGCGGAGGGCAGGGGCAGACTGCGGCGACGACAAGCATGATCGGCAGGGTAGCCGCGGCGCCTGGCGGCGGACACCGCGCCGGGCGGACCGGTCAGTCGCAGCCGCAGCCGCTCCCCGTCGCGACCGGCAGCGGCTCGGGCACGCCGATCTTCGGCAGGCCCAGCAGCACGCCCGCCGGCTTCGCCGCCTCGGCCGCGTTGCGCTTCTCCCAGGCGTCCCCCGCGCGCGTGCGGCGCACGTCGAGGACGGCGCCCTCGGCGAGGAGGTGGTGCGGGGCGGCGTACGTTATCTCGACCGTGACCACGTCGCCGGGTCGCACCTCCTGCTCGGGCTTGGTGAAGTGGACCAGGCGGTTGTCGGGGGCGCGGCCGGAGAGGCGGTGGGTGGCGCCGTCCTTGCGGCCCTCGCCTTCGGCGACCATCAGCTCCAGGGTGCGGCCGACCTGCTTCTTGTTCTCCTCCCAGGAGATCTCCTCCTGGAGGGCGACGAGACGCTCGTAACGCGCCTGGACGACCTCCTTCGGGATCTGGTTCTCCATGGTCGCGGCCGGGGTGCCGGGGCGCTTGGAGTACTGGAAGGTGAAGGCCTGTGCGAACCGCGCCTCACGGACCACGTGCAGGGTCTGCTCGAAGTCCTCCTCGGTCTCACCGGGGAAGCCCACGATGATGTCGGTGGTGATCGCGGCGTGCGGGATGGCAGCCCGCACCTTCTCGATGATCCCGAGGTAGCGCTCCTGCCGGTACGAGCGGCGCATCGCCTTCAGGACCGTGTCCGAGCCGGACTGCAGCGGCATGTGCAGCTGCGGCATCACGTTCGGCGTCTCCGCCATCGCCGCGATCACGTCGTCGGTGAAGTCGCGGGGGTGCGGGGAGGTGAAGCGGACGCGCTCCAGGCCCTCGATCTTTCCGCAGGCGCGCAGCAGCTTGCTGAAGGCCTCGCGGTCGCCGATGTCGGAGCCGTACGCGTTGACGTTCTGTCCGAGCAGGGTGATCTCGGAGACGCCCTCGGCGACCAGGGCCTCGATCTCGGCGAGGATGTCGCCGGTACGGCGGTCCTTCTCCTTGCCGCGCAGGGCCGGGACGATGCAGAAGGTGCAGGTGTTGTTGCAGCCGACGGAGATCGACACCCACGCCGCGTACGCGCTCTCGCGGCGCGTCGGCAGGGTCGAGGGGAACGCCTCCAGGGACTCGGCGATCTCGACCTGGGCCTCTTCCTGCACGCGCGCGCGTTCCAGCAGAACCGGCAGCTTGCCGATGTTGTGCGTGCCGAAGACGACGTCCACCCAGGGCGCCTTCTTCACGATGGTGTCCTGGTCCTTCTGCGCGAGACAGCCGCCGACCGCGATCTGCATCCCGGGCCGCGAGGCCTTCTTCGGCGCCAGGCGGCCGAGGTTGCCGTACAGCCGGTTGTCGGCGTTCTCGCGGACGGCGCAGGTGTTGAAGACGACGACGTCGGCGTCGCCGTCGGAGCCCTCGGGCGCACGCACGTACCCGGCCTCTTCGAGCAGCCCTGACAATCGCTCGGAATCGTGGACGTTCATCTGGCACCCATAGGTGCGGACTTCGTAGGTCTTCACGCCCACTGCCTGGCTCCGGTCGATGCTGCTCATGTGACAAGGGTAGGCGGTGCCGGAAGTGTCTCCGGTCGCCCTGTGGACAACCGGGGACTCAGGGCTCGATCAGACCCGCGCGGATCGCGTAGCGGGTGAGTTCCAGGCGGTCGCGCATGCCCAGTTTGTGCAGCAGGTACGCGCGGTGCCGCTCGACCGTCTTCGCGCTGATGAAGAGCAGTTCACCGATCTCCTTCGAGGTGTGGCCCTCGGCGACCCGTTTGAGGATCTCCTCCTCGCGCTCGTGACCGGCGGCGCGGGCAGGCCGTCGCCCCGGTACAGACGGTCCAGGCAGGAGCGCTCGAGGGCGCGCTCGGCGCCCGGGTACACGAACGGCTCATCACGCACGGCCGCCCGGCATGCCCCGACGAGGTCGCGCGGTCAGCGGCGGTGCTGCTGTTGATGCTGGGGCTGGAGTAGACCGCCGGTGACCTGGTCACCAACCTGAAGGCGCACCACCCGTCGGGCCTGGTCGACTGTGGGCCACGCCCCAGAACTCCCTCCGGCCGCGCACCCGCCGACCGCCAAACGGCCGGCAGGCCCGTAGGCAGCCCTGCCGCAAGACCTCACAGACCGTCGGGCGCCCACCCCTGCCGGCGCAGCACAGCGGACACGTCCGGGGCCTCGTAGTGGTCGCCCTTGAGGACCTTGCCGTCGGCGCGGCGGGCGACCAGGCCGTCGGGGCCCAGCTTGGTCATGTTGGAGCGGTGGATCTCGGCGATCACCGCGTCGAGGTCGATGCCGTGGACGAGGGCCGTGCCGTAGGCCACGTAGACGACGTCGGCCAGTTCGTGGGCGAGTCTGTCGAGCGGGCCGGTGACCGAG
The DNA here is from genome assembly GCF_003814765.1 of Streptomyces sp. TLI_185. NCBI lineage: Bacteria > Bacillati > Actinomycetota > Actinomycetes > Kitasatosporales > Streptomycetaceae > Streptomyces > Streptomyces sp. TLI_185. The sequence goes on along the minus strand of NZ_RKRB01000001.1, from coordinate 7,424,421 downwards.
ACCTCGGCGACCTCCGCGGCCTCCTCCGCGAGCAGTTCTCCGCGATGGGCGGCCAGCGAGGGCGACACCTCGGTGGGGGTACTGCGGGCGTCGAGCCCGACGGCGAGGTGGAATTGGCGAACCAGGTCGGCGGGCGATGAGCTCATACGGCGACTGTATCGACCGCCGCTGACAACGCCCGGTCGTGATCCCGTTGTGACCCCTGCCGGGTCAGCAGCCCTGGTCAGCACCGCGTTCCGGCTGGCAGGATCCCTCGCATGTCCAAGATGTTCCCCCGGATCGGCAGACGCCGGGCCCTGCAGGGCGCGGCTGCCGGCTTCGTCGCCTTCGGGTTGCTGCTGTGGTGGCTGCTGCCCCTGGGCGAGGCCCCTCCGAGCGGAACGATCACGTTGAGCACGGGAACGCCGGCCGGGGTGTACCAGCAGTACGGCAAGCTGCTGCGCACCGCGCTCGACAGGGACATGCCGGACCTCAAGGTGAAACTGCTGACCAGCGACGGTTCCCAGGAGAACGTCAAGCGGGTGGCGACCGGCCAGGCCGACTTCACCATCGCCGCGGCCGACGCGGTGGAGACGTACGAGCTCGCGGCCCACAACCCCGGCGCCGACAAGCTGCGTGGTGTCGCCCGCCTGTACGACGACTATGTGCAGCTAGTCGTCCCGCGCGACTCGCGCATCACATCCGTCGCGGACCTCAAGGGCAAGCGGGTGGCCATAGGACCGCCCAGCTCGGGGGTGCGGCTGATCGCCGACCGGGTGCTCAAGGCGGCCGGGATCGACGCGACGAAGGACATCACCCCCTCCGCCGACGGCATCGACACCGGGCCGGACCGGCTGAAGCAGGGCAAGATCGATGCGTTCTTCTGGTCGGGCGGCCTGCCCACGGAGGGGCTGCAGAAGCTCGCCGACACCTTCAACTTCCGGTTCGTGCCGATCGAGCCCGGCCTCGTCGCCAAGCTGCACGGCCAGAACCGGGCGACCCGCTACTACCGCGCCACCAACATGCCGGAGTCGGCCTACCCCAGCGTCCAGGGCGGGCACGCCGTGCCGACACTGACCGTGTCCAACCTGCTGATGACGCGCAAGGACATGGACCCGCGGGTCACCGAGTGGCTGACCCGCACGGTGATCAGGAGCCGGGACGGCATCGGTACGAAGGTCCACTCGGCGCAACTCGTCGACCTGCGCACCGCGATCTACACCGACCCGCTGGCCCTGCACGAGGGCGCCCGGCGCTACTACCGCTCGGTCAAGCCGTAGCGGTGCTAGCTCTCGGTCAAGCCGTAGCGGTGCCACCTCTCGGTCAAACGGCCGGGCTGTTCCTCGGCACGGACACCGTCACCGTGAGCCCGTGCGGCTCGTGACGGCCGTACGAGATGGAACCCCCGCCCGCTGCCAGCAGCGTGCGCGAGATGGACAGGCCGAGCCCGGAACCCTTGATGTTCTGGTGGCGGCTGCTGCGCCAGAAGCGGTCGCCGACGCGGGCGAGTTCCTCGTCGGTCAGGCCAGGGCCGTTGTCGGTGACCACGACGGTCGAAGTGTGACCGTCGGCCGCGACCGTGACCTCGACGCACTCGTCCTTCGGCGTGAACTTGACCGCGTTGTCGATCACCGCGTCCAGCGCACTGGAGAGCGTGACCGGGTCGGCCCAGGCGGTGGTCGGCGGGCAATGTCCCACCAGCCGTACGCCCTTGGCCTCGGCGGTCGGCGTCCAGGCCGCGACGCGCTCGGCGGTCAGCGCGCCGATGTCGGTGATCCGCAGGTCGGCCTCGGTGTGCTCGGCCAGGGCCAGGTCGAGCAGGTCGTCGAGGACCTCCGCGAGGCGCTTGCCCTCGGTGCGGACCGATGCGATCTCCTCATTGTCCTCCGGCAGTTCGAGAGCGAGCAGTTCGATGCGCAGCAGCAACGCCGCAAGGGGGTTGCGCAGCTGGTGCGAGGCGTCGGCGACGAAGGCGCGCTGCTGCTCCAGTACGTCCTCGACGTTGTCCGCCATCTCGTTGAACGAGCGGGCCAGGCGCCGGAGTTCCGGAGGCCCGCCGGCGGCCGCCACCCGGGACTTCAGGCGGCCGCTCGCGATCGCGTGCGTGGTGGCGTCCAGCACCCGTACCGGCCTGAGCACCCAGCCGGTGAGCCGGAGCGCGGCGCCGACGGCCAGCAGCATCGCGGCGATCTCACCCACGCCGATGACCAGCCAGCCGTGCAGGATCCGCGAACGCAGCGCCCCGGTGGGCGAGTCGGTGACGACGACCGCCACGACATCGCCGTCCCGGATGACCGGTGAGGCGACCACCAGACGGTGGCGCTGCCAGGGCCACACCTGCTTGGGGTCGTGGCTGCGGCGGCTGAGCAGGGCCTCGGCGAAGGCATCGCGCACCTCGCCCTGGTCGGGGAGGTAGAAGTCCTGCGGCGCCTGGGCCATGGGGATGTCGGTGCGGCAGAACACCCCGGCCCGGATGCCGTAGACGCCGTAATAGCTGGCGAGTTCACTGCTCAGAGTCTTGAGCCGCTCGTCCGTGGAGGTGCGCGTGAAGCTGCAGGCGTCGGTGACGAACTGGGCGAGGGACGCGAAGCGCGCCGTGTCGTCGATCCGGTCGACGACGACCTTCTGCTGCTGAGCGGCGGCCACGCTCACGGCGAGTGGGATACCGAGCGCGAGCAGCACGGCCGCCATCAGGACGATCAGCAGCGGAAGAAGACGAGTACGCACCCGTGCACGCTACGAGGCCGGGGCGACAAGCCGGTAACCGACGCCGCGTACGGTCTCGATCAGGGCCGGCATGCGCAGCTTGGCGCGCAGGGACGCGACGTGCACCTCCAGGGTGCGTCCGGTCCCCTCCCAGCTGGTGCGCCACACCTCGCTGATGATCTGCTCCCGGCGGAAGACGACGCCGGGGCGCTGCGCAAGGAGGGCGAGCAGGTCGAACTCCTTGCGGGTCAGTTGGACAACCGAACCGTCGACGCTGACCTGCCGGGTGGGCAGTTCGATGAGCATGGACCCGAGGCGCAGCTCGTGGTCGCCGCCCGCCCCTGCGTCCTCGTGGACGCTGCGCCGGCTGACGGCGTGAATACGGGCGAGCAGTTCCCCGGTGTCGTACGGCTTCACCACGTAGTCGTCGGCGCCGAGGTTGAGGCCGTGGATGCGGGAGCGGACGTCGGAGCGCGCGGTGACCATGATCACCGGGGTGCTGGTGCGCTTGCGGATCTTGCCGCAGACCTCGTATCCGTCCTGGTCGGGCAGGCCCAGGTCGAGCAGGACGACGCCGAAGCCGTCGCCCTCCGGAACGAGCGCCTGGAGAGCTTCCTCGCCGCTACGCGCGTGCGTGACGTCGAAACCGTGCCGCGCCAGAACCGCAGAAAGAGCGGCGGCGACATGGTTGTCGTCCTCGACGAGGAGCAGTCTCATCCGGGCCTCCTTCGGTTCATCGGCCGTACGATCAGGATGGATAGAGCTGGATGGAAAACGCCTGCACGCGCGCGTGCACAACGCAGTCACGCTGATGGACGACGACGGCGTCAAGCGGGTTCCGGTTGCGGACCGCTTTAGTTACCCGGCCGATACCGGCCCTCGCGCAACTGCTACGACATGTGTCCGATTGCTATCAGATCGTGATGCTCAGATTCCCCTCAGATGTAATGACGCTGGTGGAACGGGGTTACTACTGTCCTCCGAAACCGAGGAGGACGGAGCCCGATAGCGATGACCGAAGTATCGGTGGCCAAGGAAGATGTGGCCGCGACCGGCGAACTGGTCGTCCTGAAGAGCGTCAACAAGCACTTCGGCGCGTTGCACGTACTCCAGGACATCGACCTGACGATCGCCCGCGGCGAGGTCGTCGTGGTCATCGGGCCCTCCGGGTCCGGTAAGTCCACCCTGTGCCGCACCATCAACCGCCTGGAAACAGTCGACTCGGGCTCGATCACGATCGACGGCAAGGCGCTGCCCCAGGAGGGCAAGGAGCTGGCCCGGCTGCGCGCCGACGTCGGCATGGTCTTCCAGTCCTTCAACCTCTTCGCGCACAAGACCGTGCTCGAGAACGTGATGCTGGGCCAGATCAAGGTCCGCAAGGCCGACAAGAAGAAGGCCGAGGAGAAGGCCCGGGCCCTGCTCGACCGGGTGGGCGTGGCCACCCAGGCGGACAAGTACCCCGCACAGCTCTCCGGCGGCCAGCAGCAGCGCGTCGCCATCGCGCGGGCCCTGGCCATGGACCCGAAGGTCATGCTCTTCGACGAGCCGACGTCGGCTCTCGACCCGGAGATGATCAACGAGGTCCTCGAGGTCATGCAGCAGCTCGCCCGCGACGGCATGACCATGATCGTCGTCACCCATGAGATGGGCTTCGCACGATCGGCTGCAAACCGCGTGGTGTTCATGGCGGACGGCCGAATCGTCGAGGAGGCTGCGCCAGACCAGTTCTTCAGCAATCCGCGCAGCGACCGGGCGAAGGACTTCCTGTCGAAGATCCTTCACCACTGACGGTTCGCCCCGCTCAGCCGCCGGCCATCGCCGGCCCCTCTCTCTTCACCAGCCAAAGGATGTTCACCATGAAGCTCCGCAAGGTCACCGCCGCTTCGGCCGCCGTGCTCGCCCTCGCTGTGGGTGCCACGGCTTGCGGGTCGAGTGACAACAACAGCAGCTCCTCCAGCAGCGGCGGCGGCAAGATCAAGATCGGCATCAAGTACGACCAGCCGGGCCTCGGCCTGAAGGAGCCGAACGGTTCCTTCTCCGGCTTCGACGTGGACGTGGCGACCTACGTGGCCGGGAAGCTCGGCTACAAGCCGAGCCAGATCGAATTCGTCGAGACCAAGAGCGCCGACCGTGAGAACGCGCTCCAGCGCGGCGACGTCAAGTTCATCGTGGCCTCGTACTCGATCACCGACGAGCGCAAGCAGAAGGTCGACTTCGCCGGCCCCTACTTCCTGGCCCACCAGGACCTGCTGGTCAAGCAGGACTCGAAGATCACCAAGGGCACGGACCTCAACGGCAAGAAGCTGTGCTCCGTGACCGGCTCCACCTCGGCGCAGAAGATCGTGAAGATCGCCCCCAAGGTCAACCTCAAGGAGAACAGCGGCTACTCGGAGTGCGTCTCCAGCCTCCAGAGCGGGGCCGTGGACGCGCTGACCACCGACGACTCGATCCTCGCTGGCTACGCCTCGCAGGCCCAGTACAAGGGCCAGTTCAAGCTCCTCGGGCTCAAGCTCAGCAACGAGAACTACGGCATCGGTGTGAAGAAGGGTGACACCGCGACCGTCAACAAGATCAACGACGCCCTGAAGAGCATGGTCAGCGACGGCACCTGGAAGAAGGACGTCGATAAGAACTTCGGCCCGGCCAAGTACAAGTACGAGCCCGCCCCGAAGATCGGCGTCATCGTCCAGTAGTCCAGGAAACCGCAGCCACCGCAGGGTTCCACAGGGGCGCGCCGCTGCCAGCCGCGATCACGGCGGCGGCGCGCCACACCCTCCTCGTACGCCACACACCCGGAAGCGCGGGAGATCGTGTTCGACTTTCTTCAAGGTTATGACGTCCTGGGGGCGTTCTGGATGACGGTGAAACTCACCGCCATCTCCGCCGTCGGCTCCCTGGTCTGGGGCACCCTGCTGGCCGGGATGCGGGTCAGCCCGGTCCCGCTGATGCGCGGGTTCGGCACCGCCTATGTCAACATCGTCCGGAACATCCCCCTGACGGTCATCATCGTCTTCAACTCGCTCGGCCTCGCCGACATCTTCGGCGTGACGCTGGGCGCTTCCGACTTCAAGGTGCAGGGCTTCAGGCTGGCGGTGCTCGGATTCATCGCCTACACCTCTGCCTTTGTCTGTGAGGCGCTGCGGTCCGGCATCAACACGGTGCCGCTGGGGCAGGCCGAGGCGGCCCGCGCCATCGGGCTGAGCTTCGGCCAGACCCTCCGGCTGATCGTGCTGCCGCAGGCGTTCCGTTCGGTCATCGGCCCGCTGGCCAACGTGCTGATCGCCTTGACCAAGAACACCACCGTGGCGGCCGCGATCGGCGTGGCCGAGGCCGCCGCTCTGATGAAGACGATGATCGAGAACGAGGCTCAGACGCTGCTCATCGGCGCGGTCTTCGCCTTCGGCTTCGTGGTTCTGACCCTTCCCACCGGCCTCATCTTCGGCTGGCTGGCCAAGCGACTGGCGGTGAAGCGATGACCTCGGTCCTCTACGACGCCCCCGGCCCCCGGGCCAAGAGGCGCAACGTCCTGTTCTCGGTGGTCTTCGTCGCCCTCCTCGCCCTCCTGGCGTGGTGGATCTGGCGGACGATGGATGACAAGGGCCAGCTGAAGTGGTCCCTGTGGCAGCCGTACACCACGTCCGAGGCATGGACGACGTATCTCCTGCCCGGCCTCGGCAACACCCTGAAGGCCGCCGCGCTCTCCATGATCATCGCCCTGCCGCTGGGCGCCTTCTTCGGTATCTCGCGCATGTCCGACCACCGGTGGGTGCGGGTACCGGCCGGAGTGGTGGTCGAGTTCTTCCGCTCGATCCCGGTGCTCCTGCTGATGCTGTTCGCGAACGAGTTCTACTCCCGCTACACGAACGTCACCACGGACGACCGGCCCCTGTACGCGGTCGTCACCGGCCTGGTGCTCTACAACGCCTCGGTCCTCGCCGAGATCGTCCGGGCCGGCATCCTGGCGCTCCCCAAGGGGCAGACGGAGGCCGCGTACGCGATCGGCCTGCGCAAGGGCCAGACGATGACCAGCATCCTGCTCCCCCAGGCGGTGACGGCCATGCTGCCGGCCATCGTCAGCCAGCTGGTGGTCATCGTGAAGGACACCGCGCTGGGCGGCGTCATGATCGGCTACGAGGAGCTGCTCAGCGCGCGCAGTACCTTCGCGGCCAACTATGCCGACGTCATCCAGAGCTTCGTCGGCGTGGCAGTCATCTTCATCGTGGTCAACTTCCTCCTCACCAGCTTCGCGAGCTGGCTGGAGCGCAGGCTGCGGCGCAGCAAGAAGAGCACGGGCGCGGTCCTCGGTGAGGACACGGTGGAAGTCAACCCCGCCGCGATCGGCGGCACCTACGGGACCGGCGCCGGCGCAGGCGGCGGCTTGGGCGGCGTCTGATGATCAGTCAACTCGTCTGACCCGCACGGAGGCAGTGGCATGATCGCCACTGCCTCCGTCGCTTGACGCAAACCCCGCCAATGGGTTGCATACGTTCTGTGATCGTGCACCCTGCTCCAACTTCCTGTTCACATACGTCCGTCAGGACGCCGCCACGAGCAGGGGGCGCCGCGCCGTGGACCCGGTGATCATCGTCGGCGCGGGGCCCGTCGGGCTCACGCTCGCCCTGGCGTTGGCCCGTCAGGAAGTGCCCTGCGTCGTGCTGGACGAGGGCCCCGGCAAGGACGAACCACGCCCCGCGCGCACCGTGGTCCTGCGCGAGGACACCGCCGCCCTGATGGAGCGGCTGACCGGCCAGCCGCTCGCGCGGGAAGGGGCCCACTGGGCCGGATGGCGGTCGATGCGGCGCAAGCAGGTGATGCGCGAAGTCACCTTCGGCGACCACGAACCCGCCCCCCTGCACATCGCCCAGCATGTCCTGACCGGCGCCCTTCGCGCCGCCCTGGCCACCGAGCCGCTCGTCGAGGTCGCCGTGGACAGTCGCCTCGACACCGTCGAGCAGGAGGCCTCGGGGGTCACTGCCCACACCCGCGGCCCCAAGGGCACCTGGTGGCGCGGCAGTTATCTGGTCGGCTGCGACGGCCCGCGCTCCACCGTGCGCAAGCTCCAGGACATCCGTTTCCCGGGCCGTACCGCGGTGGAGCGGCACGCCGTGGCCGCGCTGCGTACGGAACTTCCGTGGTCGGACGAAGCGTTGCTCCATCGGATGCCGCCATGGCGGACGTCCGGGCCCTCGGCCGGGGAAGTGACCGCCCGCCCCCTCCCGGACGGCGTGTGGCGCCTGGACTGGCTGCTGCCGCCGGGCAAGGATCTCGTCACGCCAGAGCTGCTGCTGGCCCGCATCCGGGAGACCCTGGCCGGCTGGACCGGGGGCCCGACACCCCCGTATGAGCTCCTCGACACCGGAGTCCACACAGTCCACCACCGGCTGGCCCGCCGCTGGCGGGTCCGCCGGGTCTTCCTCGCCGGAGACGCGGCGCACCTGCTCGGCGCGCTGGGCGCGCAGGGGCTCGACGAGGGGCTCAGGGACGCCGACAACTTGGCCTGGAAGCTGGCGCTCGCCTGGCACCACGGGCCGCACGAGGCTCTGCTCGACAGCTATCAGGCGGAGCGGCGCGGGGTCGTCGCCGGGCGGCTGCGTGCCGCCGACCAGGTGCTGCCGCTGCTGCGCGGCGGCGGAGGGCTGCGCCTGCCCGGCTCGGCCCGCGGCCACGACGCGCTGCTTACGGACGGTCACCTGGGGCGCGGGACACTCGGGGCGCCGGGGGCGTACGCCACCTCCCCGCTCGCTCCCCCGCACCTCGAAGCCGAGGTCCCCGTGGACACGGCGCCCGGCGAGCCGGTCACCGATGTGCGGGTCACCGCGGAGGACGGCACCTTCGTACAGCTGCGGGACCGGCTCGGGCGCGACGCCCTGCTCGTGGTGCTGATCGCGCCGGGCACGGGGGTGTGGGACCGCAAGCACTGGATGTCCGCCGGGATCATGCCCCGGCTGGCGGCCGCGGTGGCCGCGCTGCCGCACCACGCCGAGCTGCTGGTCGCCGAGAGCTATCCCGGTGCGGCCGCCCACACCGTGCTGCTGGTACGCCCGGACGGGCACCTGGTCACGGCGCTGGGCGGAGTGCGACCGGCCGACCTCTACTCGGCGGCGGAGGCGACGCTGGGGGGACCGGCGAAGGCGGAGGCCACGGCTGCGTCGGCCTCGGCCTCGGCCTCGGCCTCGAAGTGACCCTACTCACCGTCACTCTATGGTCCACATAGTGACGGTGAGTTGACCGCTCTACACCGTCAATGGTGTACTCCGGATCGTGACCGACACCTTTGTGCGCCTGTGGCGGAGGGTCCATATGGACCTCGTCCGCTACGCGGGCTGCGTGTGTCGCCCGTCCTGCTGAATTCGCATCCCACTCCTTCCGCGCGCGCCTTCCAGTGCTGCCGCGCGCCCCTGCGAACGCTTCTTCAGGACGGTGCCACGTGTCTGTCTCCCCTTCTGCCCCTCCCTCTGCCGCCGCAGCCGCCCAGGCTCCGACGCAGGCGGACCTCCTCGACTTCGTACGGCGTACGGCCGCCGACGCGGAGCTGATCGCCTCACTCCCGCTCGATCCCGAGGGCCGCACCTGGGTGCGCCTGGAGGGGCCCGGCGGCAGCGAGGCCTGGCTGATCGGCTGGCCGCCCGGTACGGGCACCGGCTGGCACGACCACGCCGAGTCTGTCGGCGCCTTCGTGACGGCGGCCGGTGAGCTCAAGGAGAACTCGCTCGCCGCCCGGCTGCCCGCCGACGGCTGGAAGACCCTGGAACTCACCGAGGGCGTGGACCGCGAGCGGCGGCTGCCGACCGGTAAGGGGCGTGCCTTCGGGCGCCATCACGTCCACGAGGTGCTCAACGAGTCCACCGACCGGCACGCGGTCTCCGTCCACGCCTACTACCCGCCGCTGCCGCAGATCCGCCGCTACAGCCGCGTGGGCCAGGTCCTGCGCCTGGAGCAGGTCGAGCGCCCGGAGGACTGGCAGTGAGCGGCGACGGTCCGGTCCGCGGGCAAGCGGGCGGTGCGGGCGATCAGCCCGTCGGCATCGACGAGTTGCTGGAGCGGGTGCGCGGAGGCTACGAGCGGATCGAGCCGAAGGAGGCGTACGACGGTGCTCGCGCCGGCGAGGCACTCCTGGTCGACATCCGATACGCCGCCCTGCGCGAGCGGGACGGCCTGATCCCGGGCGCCCTCGTCGTCGAGCGCAACGAGCTGGAGTGGCGCCTCGACCCGCAGGGCAGCCACCGCGTGCCCGAGGCCACGAGTCACGAGGTGCGGGTCGTGGTGATCTGCAACGAGGGGTACGCCTCGAGCCTCGCGGCGGCATCGCTGCACGGCTTGGGGTTGGGACGGGCCACCGATCTCGTCGGCGGATTCCAAGCATGGAAGGCGGCGGGGCTGCCGGTGACGTCATAGGCGCTCGGTCGGCCTATCGGTCGTCGCCGACGCCGGTACTCACTCGCCGTCCGACATGGCCTCGATGCGGGCGACGAAAGCACTGGCTAGGAGGGAACGCCGCCGGGTTCGACGGTCACGCCGTACTGAGCGCGGCACACGTCCCGGCGGCCACGCCTCGATGGCTCCCGCCCCGTCAGAACCCCTCGTCCCCGAGGAACTCCGTGTCCTCCCCCTCCTCCTCCAGCGCCTGCCGGACCACCCGCAGCGCCATGCCCTCGGAGTAGCCCTTGCGGGCGAGCATGCCCGCGAGGCGGCGCAGCCGTTTGTCGCGGTCGAGGCCGCGCGTGGAGCGCAGCTTGCGGGCGACGAGTTCGCGCGCGGTCGCTTCTTCCTGCTCCGAGTCGAGCTGGGAGACTGCCGCGTCGATCAGCGTGGAGTCGACGCCCTTGGTCCGCAGCTCCTGGGCAAGCGCCCGCCGGGCGAGCCCCCGGCCGTGGTGCCGGGACTCTACCCAGGCGTCCGCGAACGCGCTGTCGTTGATCAGCCCGACTTCCTCGAACCGCGACAGCACCTCCTCCGCGGCCTCGTCCGGAATCTCCCGCTTGTGCAGCGCGTCGGCGAGTTGCTTGCGCGTGCGCGGGGTCCCGGTGAGCAGGCGCAGGCAGATCGCCCGTGCCCGCTCGACCGGGTCCCCTGAGGACTCCTCCTGCTCGGCCCTCGACGAGGAGGAGGTGCCCCCGTCCTCACCGGTCGACTCGCCGCGGCGTCGCTGCCGACGTCCGCGGGAACCGCCCGCGCCATCACGGGCCGCACCGCCACGACGGCGCGAGCGACCGCCGGACGGGCCGGAGCCACGCACCGAGCCATCGTCCGGCCACTCCCCGCCCCCGGACGACTCGCCCTCGCCGTACGACCGGTCGTCCCCGTACGACCCGCCGTCCCGGTATGCGCTGTCGCCGTACGAGCCCCCCGTGCCGTACGACTCCGCACGGCCGTGTCCCCTGTCCGTGCCGCGCCCCGTATTGTCCCCGTACGCATCGCCGCCCAGCCCGGCAGAACCCCCGTCGCCTCCCCCACCCCGCATACGCGGAGTGCCCTGGTCGGCGTACTCGGCCCAGTCGGTTCGCCGTGTCACGGGGTCAGCTCTTGGCAGCCGGGGCCTTGGCCTTCGCCGCCTTGGCCGACGCCGGGGCCGGCACCTTCGCGGCCTCGTCCGCGGTGGCGGAGACGGCAGCGTCCGCGCCCGGCTCAGCGGTGGGCTCCTCCGGACGAACGCCGACGCCCAGCTTCTCCTTGATCTTCTTCTCGATCTCGTTGGCCAGGTCGGGGTTGTCCTTCAGGAAGTTGCGCGCGTTCTCCTTGCCCTGGCCGAGCTGGTCGCCCTCGTACGTGTACCAGGCGCCGGCCTTGCGGACGAAGCCGTGCTCCACGCCCATGTCGATCAGACCGCCCTCGCGACTGATGCCCTGGCCGTAGAGGATGTCGAACTCGGCCTGCTTGAAGGGCGGGGCGACCTTGTTCTTGACGACCTTGACCCGGGTGCGGTTGCCGACCGCGTCCGTGCCGTCCTTCAGGGTCTCGATGCGGCGGATGTCCATGCGCACCGAGGCGTAGAACTTCAGCGCCCGGCCACCGGTCGTGGTCTCCGGGGAGCCGAACATCACGCCGATCTTCTCGCGGAGCTGGTTGATGAAGATCGCCGTGGTCTTGGACTGGTTGAGCGCACTGGTGATCTTCCGCAGCGCCTGGCTCATCAGACGGGCCTGCAGACCCACGTGGGAGTCGCCCATCTCGCCCTCGATCTCCGCGCGCGGGACGAGCGCGGCGACGGAGTCGATGACGATCAGGTCGAGGGCGCCGGAGCGGACCAGCATGTCCACGATTTCCAGAGCCTGCTCGCCGTTGTCCGGCTGGGACAGGATCAGGTTGTCGACGTCGACGCCGAGCTTTCGCGCGTACTCGGGGTCTAGGGCGTGCTCCGCGTCCACGAAGGCCACCTGGCCTCCGGCCCGCTGCGCATTCGCCACCGCGTGCAGGGTCAGGGTCGTCTTGCCGGAGGACTCCGGGCCGTACACCTCCACCACTCGGCCGCGGGGAATGCCGCCGACGCCGAGCGCGACGTCGAGTGCGGTCGACCCGGTGGGGATGACCTCGATGGGCTCGTTCGGCCGCTCGCCCATGCGCATTACTGCGCCCTTGCCGAACTGCCGTTCAATCTGTGCGAGCGCGGCGTCCAGGGCCTTCTCGCGGTCGGTTCCTGCCATGGGTTCCACCCGATTTGCTTGAGTCGATCGCTTCACGTCAAAGACGCTAACGCCTGCCACTGACAATGCGCCCCGACGCCCGTCCGGCCTGTGGATAACTCGGGTACATCTCTGTCAAAACCGTGTCGAATCACCCGTGGAGAGCTTCGCCGGAGCCTCCATAAGAATGGATGTTCGATTTTGGTGTCAAGCGCTCCACGCGACACCTCCGACCCTACGTCCGCGGTCCGACAACAGGCCGGGACTCCTAGCCATGCGGCCGCTGTTCGTGCCTGCGTCCCCGTTCGGCTACTCCCCGCGGCGTAAGGCGGGTGTCTCCGGCCGGACGACGACCGGAGGGGGCGGTCTCGCAAGGCTGAAGGCATGGAGACCAAGAAACCCGTCCGAGAGGGCGACAGGGCAGCACGCGGAAGTCGCGCTACGGAGGGGAGCGCGGGCCTGATGACAGCCTTTACGGTGCCGACGCACCCGTCGGCACCGGTGGCCTGGTGGTCGGGATCCCGCCCGGCGGAGCGCCTCTGCCACGCCGTCGGCCTTCTCCTGATCCTCTCCGGCCTCGTGCACCTGGTGGTGTTCGCCGTCGACGGCGGCGCCTGGTACGGGCCCGTCTCCTGGCGCAAGCCCGTCACGTTCGGGCTGTCCTTCGGGGCGACGCTGATCGCGGTGACCTGGGTGACGTCGTATCTGCGCATCGGTTCGCGGCTGCGCGCCCTGCTGCTCGTCGTGTTCGCCGCCGACTGCGTCGTGGAGGTCGGCGGTATCACCCTTCAGGCCTGGCGCCGGGTGCCCTCTCACCTCGACATGGAGACCCCGTTCGACACCGCGGTGTCCATGACGCTCGCGGTGGGTGGTGGTGTCCTCGTAGTGCTGCTCACCGTGTTCGCCGTCACCTCGTTCCGGCATCGGCCCGCAGGTCCCGCGGGGATGGCGCTCGCGGTGCGCTCCGGCTTCGCGATCCTTCTCGTCGCGCTCGCTTCGGGCGCCGCGATGATCGCGCGCGGTGTCGTGCTCACCCGTACCGGCCACCAGCAGGCGGCCTACCACTCGACGGCCCCGCTCAAGCCGCTGCACGGAGTCAGCCTGCACGCGGTCCTCGTCCTGCCGGTGCTGGCCCGGCTGCTGTCCGGCACGTCCTGGAGCGAGCCGGTGCGGAGGCGGATCGTGGCCGCGGCGACCGGTTGCTACGTGGCTGCCGTCATCGGCGCCGGGGTGTGGGCCGTTCTCACGTACTGAGCCGGTGACGCCCGCCCATCGGGCCGTGCCTCAGGAGGAGGAACCCTCCCCGGCTTCCACCGCTTCGTCCTGTGCCGGTCCCGGCCGCCGTATCCACAACTGCCTCGCGCGCGCGAGCAGACCCGGCCCTGATCCGCCTCTCCGGTGCCCGTGGACACGAGGGTCGTCCGTGACGGCGTACCGCTTCACGTACGCCCCCAGGAACGCCTGCAGCGTGGCGACCGCAGGGATGGCGATCAGCGCGCCGACGGCGCCGAGGAGCGCGGTGCCGGCGATGACCGAACCGAAGGCGACGGCGGGGTGGATGTCGACGGTCTTCGCGGTCAGCTTGGGCTGCAGCATGTAGTTCTCGAACTGCTGGTACACCACGACGAAGATCAGCACCCACAGCGCGTACCAGGGATCGACCGTGAAGGCGATCAGCATGGGCAGGGCGCCCGCGAGGTAGGTGCCGATGGTCGGGATGAACTGGGAGACCAGGCCCACCCAGACGCCGAGCACGGGCGCGTACGGCACACCCAGGATCTGCAGCAGGATGTAGTGCGCTATGCCGGAGATGAGCGCCATCAGGCCGCGCGAGTAGATGTAACCGCCGGTCTTGTTGACGGCGATCTCCCACGCACGCAGCACCTCGGCCTGGCGCGCGGGCGGCAGGACGGAGCAGATCGCGCGGCGCAGCCGCGGGCCGTCGGCGGCGAAGTAGAACGAGAACAGCGTGATCGTCAGCAGCTGGAAGAGACCGCCGATGACCTGGGCGGACACGTCCAGCACACCGGTGGCGCTGTTCTGCACGTAGTTGCGCAGCCAGTTGGAGCGGAGCAGGCCCTCCTGGACGTCAACGCGTCTGAGCTCGGTGTGGAAGTGCGTGTTGATCCAGTTGATGACGGAGTCGAGGTAGTTCGGGAACTCCTCGACGATCTTGATGATCTGACCCGCGAGCATGGAACCGAGCAGGGTGACGAAGCCCGCCGCCATGATCATTACGGCCAGGAAGACGAAGCCTGTCGCCAGCCCCCTGCGTATGCCGCGCGAGGCCATCCAGCTCACCGCGGGCTCGACGGCCAGAGCCAGGAAGAACGCGATGAGAATATTGATCAGCAGGCCGGTGAGCTGATGGAAGGCCCAAGTGCCCAGCTGGAAAGCCGCGTAGAGGGCGAGGACGAGCACCACGGCTCGCGGCAGCCAGCGCGGCATGCGGGCGCTCGGCCCGGCGGCGTCGGCCGGGGGCCGACCGGGCGGCGTCGTGCCGAGCGGGGATGCGTGCTGGGCCGTCTGCCCGGCCTCGTCAGTGGGTGCCACGGATCAAGTCTCGCCCACTGGTCTGACAATCAACTACCGTCCTGCGATCTTCGTGACCGATCAGTGCTTCTCCCGCGGAACGTCCATGACCGTGCAGACCACCCGCCACACGTCCTTGGCATCCCAGCCTGCGTCCAGCGCCCCGTGCACCGTGCGACCGCCGAGCTCCGTCATCACGTGGTCGCGTGCGAAGGTGTCGGCGTATCCCGGACCGAAGTGATCCGCCATCCGCTGCCAGAAGACCGTCAACCGCATGACTCCAGTATCCCGCCCCTGGGGGTGGGCCTGAGCCGGGACCCCTTGCCGAGACCGCTTTCCGCCCTACGGTCTGACGCATGTCCGAAACAGGAGCTTCCCCACTCCCTGCCACTCCCCCGGCTCGCTCCCCGCTCTTCCGCGCCGAGCACTTCGTCTGGCTCACCGCGCGCGTGCTGGAACAGCGCCTCTTCGCTTACCACTTCCTGAACGGGGGCGCCGACCCGGTGGAGACCGCGCTGGACGCGTACCGCAACGAGGACGGCGGGTACGGCCACGCGCTGGAGCCCGATCTGCGCGGCCCCGTCAGCCAGCCGCTGCACACCGTGCACGCGCTGCGTGTTCTGGACGCCATCGGGCGCTGTGGCGGACAGCGGGTGGAGCGCGTGTGCCGCTATCTGACCGCCGTGTCCACGACGGACGGTGCCCTGCCGGCGATCCATCCCGGCCAGCGCGGCTATCCGGCGGCCCCCTTCATGCCGATCGTGGACAATCCGCCCAGCGAACTCCTCACCACGGGGCCGGTGGTGGGCCTGCTGCACCGCAACGAGGTGTGGCACGCCTGGCTGTTCAGGGCCACGGACTTCTGCTGGCATGCGGTCGAGTCGCTGGAGAAGTCCCACCCCTACGAGATCGAGGCCGCCGTGGCCTTCCTGGACTCCGCTCCCGACCGCCCGCGCGCGGAGGCGGCTGCCGACCGCCTCGGCCGCCTGGTACGCGAACACCGCCTCGCGGCTCTGGAGCCCGACCGCCTCGACGCGTACCCGGTCGCCCCCGGCTACGCGCCCGGTGAGCACCACTTCCCGCACGACTACGCGAAGACGCCGAGCTCTCTGGCGCGCGCGTGGTTCACGGATGCGGAGATGACACGCTCCCTCGACTTCCTCGCGGACGCACAGCACGAGGACGGCGGCTGGCCTGTCCGGTGGCGCCAGTGGGCACCGGGGACCACCCTCGAGGCTCGCCCCATGGCGACGATCGAGGCGCTTCACACCCTCAGGGCGCACGGGCGTCCCATCGGCTGACCCGGGAGCCGTCACCCGCCCATGGCACGCACCCCGGCGGTCACCACGACGGCAGCCGCCACCACGAGCAGGAACGGGGCGCGCAGGACCAGCGCCACGGCGGCTGCGGCGAGCCCTGCAACCCGCGCGTCGAGCACCAGGGCGTGCCCGTCGGCAAAGGTCTGCTGGGCCGTGAGGGCGGCGAGAAGGGCCACCGGCAACAGCGCGGCCAGACGCCTGACGAGCGGCTTCTCGAGCGCACCCGCGGGTACGAGCAGTCCGGCGAGCTTGACGGCGTAACAGCCCAGGGCGGTCGCGCCGATCGCGATCCAGGTGTTCAACGGTCTTCCTCTGGTACGTCGGTCTCCTGTGCTTCCTTGCGTGACGTGCCCCTGCGGCGGCCCTCCAGGCAGAGAACGGCGGGCGCTGCCAGCGCGGCCACCAGGACGGGCACTCCGGCGGGCAGCACGGGCAGCAGACCGAGCCCCAGAAGGACGGCGAAGCCGGCCACCGCGCGCTCGGTGGTGGTCTTGAGCATCGGCGCGAGCAGAGCGAGGAAGACGGCCGGCCCGGCGGCGTCGAGGCCCCATGCGTCGGTGTCCCCGATGGCGTCGGCGCCCAGTGCACCGAGGAACGTGGTGAGGTTCCACAGCAGGTACAGACTGAGCCCGGTGACGGCGAAACCGATGCGCGTCGCCCGCCGCGTGGGCTGCGCCAGCGCGACCGCGGTCGTCTCGTCGATGACCCACTGGGCCGCGAACGGCCGCACCGCGCGCGGGAGGGCCAGCAACTGGGACAGACGGAGCCCGTAGAAGGCGTTGCGCACGCCCAGGAAGAAGGCGCCCGCCGCTGCCGTGAGCGGGTTGCCCCCGGCCGCGAGCGCCCCCACCAGGGCGAACTGGGATGCACCGGTGAACACCAGGAGGCTGAGCGCACAGCTCTGCAGCAGCGTGAGCCCGCTGCCGGCCGAGGTCACCCCGAAGGCGAAGCCGGACAGTCCTACGGCGACTCCGACTCCGAGCGCATCCCGTACGACGGTGGAGTCCGCCTTTCCTCCGTCTTCCGGACGTTTGCCTGCGAGAGCTGTCTGTTCTGCCACGCATCGGACGGTAGGAGGAGTCGCCCTCGCGCGTCTTGTACGTTCTTGCGCTCACGCCGATACGCCCCAGGGGGCACGCCGACGATCCGGGTGAAGTGCCGGTTAAGGTGCGGCTGATCGGTAAACCCGACGGCGACGGCAGCCTCCGCGGGCGTCGTACCGGCGTCCAGCAGCCGCCGCGCCCGCCGTACCCGCGCGTCCGTGAGCCAGGCGTGCGGCGGCATCCCGTAGACGTCCCGGAACGCCCGCAGCAAAGCGAACGGACTGGTGCCGAGATCGGCCGCAAGCCTCTCCAGGGTCGGAGGCTCGGCCAGCCGCTCCTCCAGCACGGCACGCGCGCGTGCCGCAATCCGGGCACCCGCCGTCCGCACCTCGCGCTGCGGCAACAACCCGCCATTGAGCCGTAGCAGCCTCGTCACCGCGACCCGCAGCAGCGTGTCGGCGGCCAGCGCATTACCGTCCTCCGCGGCACGCAGCACCTGATGCACAAGCCCCACGGTGTACGGATCGTCGAGCACCGGAGTGACGAACCCGGGCGTCCCCCGAATGAACGTGGTCTCGGCCGCGATCTCGGCCACCACCTCCGGCGACGGATACACGGCCCCGTACCGCCAACCCTCGGGCACACCGGCCCTCCCTGTGTGCGGGGTGTCCGGATTGACCAACGCGAGCGCCCCCGCTCCCGCGTACTGATCGGCCCCGCGATGGTGAAAGACCTCGACCCCGTCGGCGATGGCAGCGATGACGAAGGCCTCGTGCGTATGCCGCACGAACTCCTTGCGGATGTACCGGGCTCGCAGCAGATCGACCCCGGGCAGCTCGGCGTACTGCCAGTACCGAGCCAACTCCTTCCCCGACCCCGCCATACCTCCATTCTCCGCCAGCCCGATACAAAGCAGCCCCCACGTCCGCACCCACCCCCACCCACCCGCAGCCGCCGACGCGCAGGAGCGGGTCGCGGCGGTGCGGCGCAGCCCGCCGCTCACGTCATCCCACCGCCGGCCCCCTCGGACACCAGGCAGATCCACCGCGGGCGGCGGGCTCGCTGCACCGCCGCGGCCCCGACCCACGACGAACCAAATCGCGCCCGGCCCAGGACCAGGCCCAGCACAGCGCAGCGCCGCACAGCGAACCCGCAGGCCAGAGCCATTGTCAGTGGGCGGGTGCAGGATGGACGCATGGTCAGCTCCGCACACCGAGCCCTCGACGGCTTCTCCCCCGCGACCCGCGGCTGGTTCACGGGGGCCTTCTCCGCGCCCACCGCGGCCCAGGCGGGCGCGTGGCAGGCCATCAGAGAAGGCTCGGACGTGCTGGTGGTCGCCCCCACCGGTTCCGGCAAGACCCTGGCCGCGTTCCTAGCCGCCCTGGACCAGCTGGCGTCGACACCGCCGCCCGCAGACCCCAGGAAGCGCTGCCGCGTCCTGTACGTGTCGCCGCTCAAGGCCCTCGCGGTCGACGTCGAGCGCAACCTCCGCAGCCCCCTGACGGGTATCCGCCAGGAATCCGTGCGCCGGGGCCTGCCCGAGCCCGAGGTGAAAGTGGGCATCCGCTCCGGCGACACCCCAGCCGCCGAGCGCCGCGCCCTGTCCACCCGGCCCCCGGACATCCTGATCACCACCCCGGAGTCGCTGTTCCTGATGCTGACGTCGGCCACGCGCGACGCACTGACCGGCATCGAGACGGTGATCCTCGACGAGGTGCACGCGGTGGCGGGCACCAAGCGCGGCGCGCACCTCGCGCTCTCCCTGGAGCGGCTGGACGAGATCCTGCCGAAGCCGGCCCGCCGCATCGGCCTGTCGGCGACGGTCCGCCCGGTCGACGAGGTCGCGCGCTACCTCTCACCGCGCCGCAAAGTGGAGATCGTCCAGCCGAAGTCGGGCAAGGAGTTCGACCTCTCGGTCGTCGTCCCGGTCGAGGACCTGGGCGAGCTGGGCGGCTCCCCGGTCGCCGACGGATCGGAGGGCACGGAGCGCCCGTCGATCTGGCCGCATGTCGAGGAGCGGATCACCGACCTCGTCCAGGCCCACCGTTCCACGATCGTGTTCGCCAACTCCCGTCGCCTCGCGGAGCGTCTGTGCAACAGGCTCAACGAGATCGCGTACGAGCGGGCCACCGGCGAAACCCTGGACGAGCACCACGCCCCCGCCGAGCTCATGGGCGGCTCCGGAGCCGCGCAGGGCGCACCGCCCGTCATCGCCCGTGCCCACCACGGCTCGGTCTCCAAGGAGCAGCGGGCCCTCGTCGAGGAGGACCTCAAGGCGGGCCGTCTGCCCGCCGTGGTCGCCACCTCCAGCCTCGAGCTGGGCATCGACATGGGTGCCGTGGACCTCGTCGTCCAAGTGGAGTCCCCGCCCTCCGTCGCCTCCGGCCTGCAGCGCGTGGGCCGCGCGGGCCACCAGGTGGGCGCGGTCTCCACCGGCGTGGTCTTCCCGAAGTACCGAGGCGACCTCGTCCAGGCGGCGGTGGTCACCGAGCGCATGCGCACCGGCTCCATCGAATCCCTGAAGGTCCCCGCCAACCCCTTGGACGTGCTGGCACAGCAACTCGTGGCGATGACAGCCCTGGACACCTGGCAGGTCGACGACCTGCTCGCCACGGTCCGCCGGGCCGCCCCCTTCGCCTCGCTCCCGGAGTCGGCGTTCACGGCGGTCCTCGACATGCTCGCGGGCCGCTACCCGTCCGACGCGTTCGCCGAGCTTCGCCCGCGCGTGGTGTGGGACCGCGTCGCCGGCACGGTCACCGGCCGCCCCGGCGCTCAGCGCCTCGCCGTCACCTCCGGCGGCACCATCCCCGACCGCGGACTCTTCGGGGTCTTCCTCGCCGGAGCCGACCCCAAGAAGGGCGGCGGCCGGGTCGGCGAGCTCGACGAGGAGATGGTCTACGAGTCGCGTGTGGGCGATGTCTTCACGCTCGGCACCAGCTCCTGGCGCATTGAGGACATCACGCGCGACCGCGTCCTGGTCTCCCCCGCGCCGGGCGTACCGGGCCGGCTCCCCTTCTGGAAGGGCGACCAGCTCGGCCGCCCGCTCGAACTGGGCCGCGCGGTGGGCCAGTTCCTCCGCGAGGTCGGCTCGCTGCCCAAGGAGGACGCCCGCCTGCGCCTCCTCGCGGCGGGCCTGGACGCCTGGGCCGCGGACAACGTCCTGTCCTATCTGGACGAGCAGCGCGAGGCCTGCGGCCACGTCCCGGACGACCGCACCATCGTCGTGGAGCGCTTCCGCGACGAGCTCGGCGACTGGCGGGTCGTCGTCCACTCCCCCTTCGGCGCCCAGGTACACGCGCCGTGGGCACTCGCCCTCGGCGCCAAGCTCTCCGAGCGGTACGGCATGGACGCCCAGGTCATGCACGCCGACGACGGCATCGTGCTCCGCCTCCCGGACGCCGACCTGATGGGCCTGGACCTGCTCGACCAGGAGCCGATGAAGGCGGGCACGGAGTACGACGCAGATCAGGCGCCCGTCGGCGCCGCGGACGTCGTCTTCGACAAGGGGGAGGTCGACCAGGTCGTCACCGACCAGGTGGGCAGCTCCGCCCTGTTCGCATCCCGATTCCGCGAGTGCGCAGCCCGCGCGCTGCTGCTGCCGCGCCGTAACCCGGGCAAGCGCACCCCGTTGTGGCAGCAGCGCCAGCGCGCTTCCCAACTGCTCCAGGTGGCCAGCGAGTTCGGCTCGTTCCCGATCGTCCTGGAAGCGGTCCGCGAGTGCCTCCAGGACGTCTTCGACGTCCCAGGACTGGTCGAGCTGATGGGCGACCTGGAATCCCGCAAGGTGCGCCTGGTCGAGGTCACCACCCCCGAGCCCTCCCCCTTCGCCCGCTCCCTCCTGTTCGGGTACGTCGCCCAGTTCCTCTACGAGGGGGACTCACCGCTCGCCGAGCGCCGCGCCGCCGCGCTCTCCCTGGACTCGCGGCTGCTGGCCGAGCTGCTGGGCCAGGCGGAGCTGCGCGAACTGCTCGACGCCGAGGTGCTGACCGAGCTGGAGCGGGAGCTCCAGTGGCTCACCGAGGACCGGCGCGTCAAGGACGCCGAGGGTGTCGCCGACCTCCTGCGCCTGCTCGGCCCGCTCACGGACGCGGAGCTGGCCGAGCGCGGCGCGGAGCCGCACTGGGCGCAGGAGCTGGCCGGCGCCCGCCGCGCGATCAAGGTCCGTATCGCCGGCGCGGACCACTGGGCGGCGATCGAGGACGCGGGCCGCCTGCGCGACGCCCTCGGCACTGCCCTGCCGGTCGGCGTCCCGGAGGCCTTCACAGAGCCGGTGAAGGACCCCCTCGGCGACCTCCTCGCCCGCTACGCCCGCACCCACGGCCCCTTCACATCGGCCACAGCGGCGGCCCGCTTCGGCCTGGGCGTGGCCGTCACGGAAGGCGCACTGCAGCGCCTCGCGGCCAACGGCCGTGTCGTGCAGGGCGAGTTCCATCCGGCGGGCATCGGCCAGGAGTGGTGCGACGCGGCAGTGCTGCGCCGACTGCGCCGTCGTTCCCTGGCGGCGCTGCGGCACGAGCTGGAGCCGGTGGCACCGGCCGCGCTCGCCCAGTTCCTGCCGCAGTGGCAGCACATCGGCAAGGGGCACGGGCTGCGCGGTGCCGACGGGCTGGTGCGTGCCGTCGAGCAGTTGCAGGGTGCATCCGTGCCCGCGTCGGCCCTGGAGAAGCTGGTGCTGCCGTCCCGCGTCGCCAACTACACACCCGCGATGCTCGACGAGCTCACCGCCGTCGGAGAGGTCGTCTGGGCCGGCGCAGGTGCCCTTCCGGGCAAGGACGGCTGGGTCTCCCTGTACCTGGCGGACGCTGCTCCCCTGCTCCAGCCCCCACCACACCCTCTGGAAGTGACGGCGCTCCACCAGTCCGTACTGGACGCCCTCTCCGGGGGCTACGGCCTGTTCTTCCGCCAGATCGCCGACCAGGTCCGCGCGACCACCCACCCCGACGTCACCGATCCCCAACTCGCCGACACTGTCTGGGACCTGGCCTGGTCCGGACACCTCACGAACGACACGCTGGCCCCCATGCGCTCCCTGCTGGGCTCGGGCCGCACCGCGGGCTCCACGGCCCACCGTGCCAAGCGCAACGTCCCACGCGGGCGCTACGGCTCCCTGACCGCCGCAGCCCGGCCCGCCTCCCGCAGCGGTCCACCGACCGTCGCCGGCCGCTGGTCCCTGCTCCCGGCACGCGAGGCCGACCCGACGGTGCGGGCGCACGCCGTCGCCCGCACCCTCCTCGACCGGCACGGCGTGGTCACCCGGGGCGCCGTCTCCGCGGAAGGCATCGAGGGCGGCTTCTCGGCGACGTACCGCATCCTGTCCGCCTTCGAGGAGAGCGGCCAGGCACGGCGCGGCTATGTGGTGGAGGGGCTCGGCGCGGCCCAGTTCGCGATGGACGGCGCCGTGGACCGCCTGCGCGCGGTGTCCAACGCCCGTGACCGCGGTGAAACCCTGCCGCAGCCGTCGGCCGAGGGCAGGCCGAGCGGCTTCCCCGCCGACCCCTTCGGCTCGTCCCACGCCTTCACCGCGCCTGGCGACCACAGCGCCGGAACGCCCCACGGCCACACACCACACGGCTCCGACGATCCCGACACCTTCGACTGGACGGACGGCTTCGACTCGGGGAGCGGCACCGCCCGGAGCGGGGACCGTGCCCGCCGGGACCGGCCCGAGTTCGACATCACCGGCTTCGAGGACGACTTCGGCCTCCCGCCCACTCGCGCCTCGCGGGACGAATACATCTCGCCCCGCGACCTCGCGTCCCCGGGCACAGGCGGCCCCCGAAACGGCCCCGGCTCGTACGGCTCCGGCTTCCCCGATCGCCGACCCCGCCCCACCCCCGACTCCCGTGCCGTCGTCCTCGCCGCAGCCGATCCGGCGAACGCGTACGGCGCGGCACTCCCCTGGCCGGAGCCCCCGACCGGCGCGGGGCACAAGCCGGGCCGAAAGGCGGGCTCCCTGGTGGTCCTCGTCGACGGTGAGCTGACGCTCTACATGGAGCGCGGCGGCAAGACACTGCTGGCCTGGCCCGCCGACCCGGAAGGCACCGCCACCGACGACCCCCGCCTGCAGGCAGCCGCGCAGGCCCTGGCCGCAGCCGCCCGAGCAGGTTCCCTCGGCACCGTCACGGTGGAGCGAGTCAACGGCGCCTCGGCCCTGACCTCCCCCATCGGCACCCTCCTGGAAGGAGCAGGCTTCATCGCAACCCCACGAGGCCTGCGGCTGCGGGCGTAACCGCAAGGGCCCCGCTCTCCGAGCCCACGAGCGCCCACCCGTGACACCCTTGACCCATGCCCGAAGGAGACACGGTCTGGCAGACGGCGAAACGCCTGCACGAGGCCCTCGCCGGCGAGGTGCTGACCCGTAGCGACTTCCGGGTGCCCAAGTACGCCACGACCGACCTCACGGGCCGTGCCGTCCTGGACGTCACCCCGCGCGGCAAGCACCTCCTGACGCGTGTCGAGGGCGGCCTGACGCTCCACTCCCACCTGAGGATGGACGGCTCCTGGAAGGTGTACGCGAACGGCCGGCGCTGGACCGGCGGCCCGTCCCACCAGATCCGCGTGATCCTGGGCAACGCCGACCGCACAGCGGTCGGCTACCGCCTCCCCGTCCTCGACCTCCTGCGCACCACCGACGAACAGCGCGCCGTCGGCCACCTCGGCCCCGACCTCCTCGGCCCGGACTGGGACCCGGAGCAGGCCCTCGCCAACCTCCTGGCCGACCCCGCCCGCCCCCTCGGCGAAGCTCTCCTGGACCAGCGCAACCTGGCCGGCATCGGCAATGTCTACAAGAGCGAGCTCTGCTTCCTGCTCGGCGCCACGCCCTGGCTTCCCATCGGTGCGCTGCCCGCCGACCGCGCGGCGAAACTGCCCGCGCTCGCCAAGAAGCTCCTGGAGGCCAACCGCGACCGCCCGGTCCGCACCACGACGGGCCGCCGCGGCCAAGACCTGTTCGTGTACGGCCGCGCACCCCGCCCCTGTCTGCGCTGCCACACCTCCGTCCGCGTGGCCGACCAGGGCGACGGCTCCCGCGAACGTCCCACCTACTGGTGCCCGAACTGCCAGACGGGACCGGCGCCGGGTGCCGCTCCACTCCGCGGAACTCCACGCCGTACGACCAATTGACGACCCGTCAGAAACCCTCGTACCGTCCCTTCATGCCCGTCAAGGCGTACGAACTCACCGGACGCACCGCATTCGTCACCGGAGCGGCCGGCGGCATCGGCCGCGCCTCGGCCATGCTGCTCGCCGAAGCGGGCGCCACGGTCCACTGCGCCGATCGCGACGCACAGGGCCTGCACGAGACGGCGACCCTGATCAAGGACGCCGGCGGCACCGCCCGTGTCCACCACCTCGACGTCACCGACCGGGAGCAGCTCAGCCAGGCCGTCGAGTCCTGCGGGCGCCTGGACGTGATGGCCGCGGTCGCCGGAATCATGCACAGCAGCCCGGTCCTGGAGACCCGTGACGAGGACCTCGACCGGGTCCTGAGCGTGAACTTCAAGGGAGTGCTGTACGCCTGCCAGGAGGCCGCTCGCCTGATGCTGGACGGAAAGACCGGCGGCAGCATCATCACCATGGCCTCGAGCGCCGTCGACACCGGCCGTCCCGGCCTGCTCTGCTACGGCGCGGCCAAGGCGGCCGTCGTCCAGCTGACGAAGACCCTGGCGAACGAGGTCGGCCGGCACGGGATCCGGGTCAACGCGGTCGCCCCGGGCTGGATCCGTACCCCCATGACCGACCGCCACGAGGCCGAGGCACAGGCGCAGACCGAGGCGCTGATGGCCCGGATGTCACCGCTGGGCCGGGTCGGCGAACCGGAGGACGTCGCTCACACCGTGCTGTTTCTGGCGTCCGACGCCTCGTCGTTCACGACGGGCCAGATCCTGCGTCCGAACGGCGGGGTGGCGATGCCGTGGTGACGCGGGCCGTCCGCCAGGCCACCCGCCACCGCCCTGCCCCCACGGCGCCCGTCGCCCGTGCCTTCGGCACACAGTGCACCGGCAGCAGACCCAGCCCCCAGCCCCCAGCAGCGACCGCCCCCTCCAGCACGCCGGCCCCGGGCGCAAACACAAGCCGCAGCACAGCCCACCACCACAGCACCCCGAGCCCGAGAAACGCCCCCCAGCGCACTATCGGCCGTGCCATGGACGCCACCTCCGGCCCCGAAGCTAGACCGCCGCCTTCGCCCCCAGAAAGGGCGCACCGACGGCACATGGGCGCAACGCATCGCAGGCATCCACCATGACCGCCCCGAGCCGCACCGGCAAACGGACCCGGGCAGCCGTACAAGGCGCCCCGACAACACGAAAACCCCGACCGCACCTCCCCAGTTCTCCCTGGGGAAGCCCCGGCCGGGGCCTTGCAACGTGCACGTCGGCTCACGCAGCCACGCGCGTGAACCTCACGCGGCGACCACGTCCACCGCCTCGGCGGGCGCCTTGATGGTCACCCGTTCCGGTGGCACACCGGTCACCGACACGGAACCCAGCATCGGACGAACCGGCGCGGGCACAGGCTCGGTGGCCGCAGCAGACTGGGCCAGCTCGGCGAGGGCGAGCTCGTCGCTCACTTCTCGCATGAGCTCGGACATCCGTACGTCCAGCGCGTCGCAGATGGCGGAGAGCAGCTCGGAGGAAGCCTCCTTCTGCCCCCGCTCCACCTCGGAGAGATAGCCGAGCGAGACTCGGGCGGACGAGGAGACTTCGCGCAGAGTACGGCCCTGGCGCTGGCGCTGCCGACGCAGCACGTCACCCAGCAGGCGACGGAGCAGAATCATCGGTGGCTCCCTCCTCGGACCGCGTAGCCGCATCCTTCACGCCCCACCGTACCGCCTTGCGCTGCGGCCGTGCGGGGAGCGATGTCGTGTTCACTCAGGGCTGCAAACATCAAAACCCCCCGTTCTGTTCCGTATCCTGTGCCAGCTCATTCCCGGACTGTTCGCTCGCAAGCTCCTTCAGGAGCAGTGCGAGTACGCTCCGTACACTCTCCATACGAATTTCCGCACGGTCGCCGTTCAACCGCAGGGCCTCGACTTTTCCGCCACCGGCGGAACCGGAATCCGCCCCGAGGGGGCCGTCCACGGCCACGAAAACCGTCCCGACGGGCTTCCCGTCCTGCGGTTCCGGGCCGGCGACACCGGTCGTGGCGATGCCCCAGTCGGCGCCCAGCGCCCTGCGCACCCCGACCGCCATCTGGGCCGCGACCTGCGGATCCACCGCTCCGCGCTGTGCCAGGAGCGTGCCGTCGACGCCCAGCAGCTCGTGCTTCAACTCGGTGGCGTAGGCGGTCACCGAACCACGGAACGCCTTGGACGCTCCTGGGGCGGCTGTGATTTCCGCCGCAACCAGCCCGCCGGTGAGGGACTCGGCGACCGCGAGGGTCTCGCCCCTCACCGTCAGTAGTCGCACGACGTCGGCGGCCGGAGAATTCACGCTTCCGTCTCCTCCAACGCGGCCTTGCGCTCGGCGATTCCCTGCCTGCGCAGCACAATGGCCTGTCTTACATAGTCCAGTCCGGTCACCACGGTCAGGACGACCGCCGCCGCCATCACCCAGAACCTCAGGGTGGCCAGCCAGCCCGTCAGCGCCAGGACGTACATCCCCACCGCCACGCCCTGCGTGAGCGTCTTCAGCTTGCCGCCGCGGCTCGCCGGGATGACGCCGTACCGGATGACGAGGAAACGCAGCAGCGTGATCCCCAGTTCCCGGCCCAGGATGACGATCGTCACCCACCACGGCAGGTCGCCCAGCGAGGAGAGACAGATCAGCGCCGCGCCCATGATCGCCTTGTCGGCGATGGGGTCGGCGATCTTGCCGAAGTCGGTGACGAGGTCATAGGTGCGCGCCAGATGACCGTCGAAGAGGTCGGTGATCATGGCGACGGCGAAGGCCGCCCAGGCGAATGAGCGCCATGCCGGGTCGTACCCGCCGTCGGCCAGCATCAGCGCGACGAAGCCGGGTACGAGGAGCAGCCGGAGCATGGTGAGCAGGTTGGCGATGTTCCAGACACTGGCCTGGTTGACGGCCGCGGCAGCCAGCTTCCCGCCTCGCGGGCCCCTCGCGCCTGCCTGCGCGTCGGAATCGGCGGGGCCGACCGGCGGGGAATCCGCCTTGGAGGAGCCGTTCGCCGCCGATGCCGGTACTCCGGTCATCTGCCCGCCTCCTCACTACACCCGAGCGAGCCCGTCACAGGCTCGGCCACCAGGTCGACACCTTCCGTACCGACCACCTTCGCCTCGACCATACGGCCGACGCTCAGACCTTCGCCGCTCGTGAGCAGCACCTGGCCGTCCGTCTCCGGTGCCTGGTGCGCCCCGCGGCCGTACACGCCGTCCTCGTCCACGGACTCCACGAGCACGTGCACGGTCTCACCCAGGCGCTCCTCGGCACGCTGCGAGACGAGTTCCTCGGCCAGCCGGGAGACCCGTGCCAGCCGCTCTGCGACGACCTCCTCGTCCAGCTTGTTCTCGTACGTCGCCGCCTCCGTGCCCTCCTCGTCGGAGTAGCCGAAGACGCCGATGGCGTCCAGCCGCGCGCCGTTCAGGAACCGCTCCAGCTCCGCCAGGTCGTCCGCGCTCTCGCCCGGGAAGCCCACGATGAAGTTGGAGCGCACGCCCGCGTGGGGGGCCTTGCTCCGGATGGTGTCGAGCAGCTCCAGGAAGCGGTCGGTGTCGCCGAAGCGGCGCATCGCGCGCAGCACGCCCGGGGCGGAGTGCTGGAAGGACAGGTCGAAGTACGGGGCGATCTTCGGCGTCGAGGTCAGGACGTCGATCAGCCCGGGACGCATCTCGGCCGGCTGGAGGTAGCTCACGCGCACCCGTTCGAGGCCGTCGACCTCGGCGAGCTCCGGCAGAAGCGACTCCAGGAGGCGGATGTCGCCGAGGTCCTTGCCGTACGAGGTGTTGTTCTCGGAGACCAGCATGATCTCCTTGACGCCCTGCTCGGCCAGCCACCGGGTCTCGTTCAGCACGTCGCTCGGGCGGCGGGAGATGAACGAGCCGCGGAAGGACGGGATGGCACAGAAGGAGCAGCGCCGGTCGCAGCCGGAGGCG
The DNA here is from genome assembly GCF_003814765.1 of Streptomyces sp. TLI_185. NCBI lineage: Bacteria > Bacillati > Actinomycetota > Actinomycetes > Kitasatosporales > Streptomycetaceae > Streptomyces > Streptomyces sp. TLI_185. The sequence goes on along the minus strand of NZ_RKRB01000001.1, from coordinate 7,396,172 downwards.
AGCTTCACCGAGGCGACGGGGGCGCCGTCCAGCCGGCGGCGCAGGGGCGCACGGGGTCCGGAGGCGGGCGCCAGCCCGTCCGGCAGATCCACCGGAGCGTGCCCGGGCAGCGCGACCTCGGCCGCGGAGTCCTGGCGCTCCGCGGGGCTGATCGGCAGCAGCTTTCGCCGGTCGCGCGGGGTGTGGGAGGCGTGGATGCCGCCGTTCAGGATGGTCTGCAGACGGTCGGAGATGTCCGCGTAGTCGTCGAAGCCGAGTACGCCGTCGGCCTCGGGAAGGGCCTCGGCGAGCTCCTTGCCGTACCGCTCGGCCATGCAGCCCACCGCCACGACGGCCTGGGTTCTGCTGTGGCCCTTGAGGTCGTTGGCCTCCAGGAGGGCGTCGACGGAGTCCTTCTTGGCGGCCTCGACGAAGCCACAGGTGTTGACGACGGCGACGTCCGCTTCCGCGGCGTCCTCCACGAGGTCCCAGCCGTCCGCCTCCAAGCGGCCTGCGAGCTCCTCCGAGTCCACCTCGTTACGGGCGCAGCCAAGGGTGACGAGTGCGACGGTACGGCGTTCAGGCATGCGCTCAAGACTACTTTGTCTCACTGACAGCCCACGTCGACGGGGTTGGCCGATCTTGGCCAACCCCGTGTGGACATGCCCCGTGCCGGTCGGTCAGCCGACCTGGGGGTCGCCCTTCGTGTACGTCAGGCGCTCGACCGCGCCGGGCTGGAAGTCGTCCTCGATCTTCTTTCCGTTGACGTAGAGCTGGATCGCGCCGGCGTCGCCGAGGACGAGGTTGATCTTCTCGCTGTCCTGGAAGGTCTTGGAGTCGCCCTGCTTGAGGAGTCCGTCGAAGAGCAGTCGGCCGTTGTGGTCCTTGGCCGAGATCCAGCTGCGTCCGTCGGCAGCGCTGACCTGGACGGTCACCTTGTCCTGGGGCGCGGCCGCGATGGCACTGTCCGAGGGGTTGGACTTCGGGTTGTCGGACTTGCTGCTCTTGGGCGTGGGCGAGGCGGCCTTGCTGGTCGAGGGCGTGGATCCCTCGGCGACCTGGGTCTTCGCACCGTTGTCGTCGCCGCCCTTGAACGCGGTGAAGCCGACGAAGCCGATCACGGCGACGATCGCGGCGACCATGGCCGCGGTCCAGTTGGGTCCGCGCCGGTCGGGGCGGATGCGTTCCGCCTCGAAGAGGGGGGCTGCCGGGGTCGGGGCGGGGCGGCCGCCATGTTCGGCGTCGTACCGCGCGAGCAGGGGGGCCGGATCGAGGTGGACAGCCTTGGCCAGGGTCCGGATGTGACCCCGGGCGTAGACGTCGCCACCGCAGGGGGCGAAGTCGTCCGCCTCGATGGCGTGCACGATGGCGATGCGGACCCGGGTGGCGTTGGTGACGTCGTCGACGGTCAACCCGGCCGCGATTCGTGCCTGCCGGAGGGCATGGCCGATGGAGTGGCCGGCTTCCGCGCGGTCGTCTTCGAACGGACGCTCGTCTTCAGGGGAGTTGCCGATGGACACGGGGGCGCCTTTCGAGCGTTTAAGCCACCTGTGCTGGAGGTTCAGTCTATGGGGGGTGCGAAAGGGTGGGGCAACCGGGCGGTCGGACTTTGTAGCCCATCGGAATGGCCGGACACACCGATGGTGGGGTGCGCGATTGTCGCTTCCCTCAACTTGACGTACGTGGAAGGGAAACGGTTGCTCAATGATCCCTTACGGGTGAGTCACGATCGGACATCGGTGGCCCTCCCGCGCGAGCCTCTTTCTCAAGCCTCCCCGCGGATCACCGCGAGCACGCCGTCCAGCTCGTCAGCCTTCACAAGAACATCACGAGCTTTCGACCCTTCGCTCGGTCCGACGATGCCCCTGGACTCCATGAGGTCCATGAGCCGCCCGGCCTTGGCGAAACCGACGCGCAGTTTGCGCTGGAGCATGGACGTCGACCCGAACTGCGTGGACACCACCAGCTCGGCCGCCTGGCACAGCAGGTCGAGGTCGTCGCCGATCTCCTCGTCGATCTCCTTCTTCTGCTTGGTGCCCACGGTGACGTCGTCCCGGAAGACGGGCGCCATCTGGTCCTTGCAGTGCTGGACGACGGCCGCGACCTCCTCCTCGGTCACGAAGGCGCCCTGCATACGGGTCGGCTTGTTCGCACCCATCGGCAGGAACAACCCGTCGCCCTTGCCGATGAGCTTCTCGGCACCCGGCTGGTCGAGGATGACGCGGCTGTCGGCCAGCGAGGAGGTGGCGAACGCGAGCCGCGAGGGCACGTTCGCCTTGATCAGACCGGTGACGACGTCGACCGAGGGCCGCTGCGTGGCGAGCACCAGGTGGATGCCCGCCGCGCGCGCGAGCTGCGTGATGCGCACGATCGCGTCCTCGACGTCCCGCGGCGCGACCATCATCAGGTCGGCGAGCTCGTCGACGATCACCAGCAGATACGGGTACGGCTGCAGCTCCCGCTCACTGCCTTCGGGCAGCTTCACCTTGCCGTTGCGGATGGCCTCGTTGAAGTCGTCGATGTGCCGGAATCCGAACGCGGCCAGGTCGTCGTACCTGAGGTCCATCTCCCGTACGACCCACTGGAGCGCCTCGGCGGCCCGCTTCGGGTTGGTGATGATCGGCGTGATCAGGTGCGGGATGCCCTCGTAGGCGGTCAGCTCGACCCGCTTGGGGTCGACGAGGACCATACGGACGTCCTCGGGAGTTGCGCGGACCATGATTGACGTGATCAGGCAGTTAATGCACGACGATTTACCGGAACCGGTGGCTCCGGCCACGAGGACGTGCGGCATCTTCGCGAGGTTGGCCATCACATAGCCGCCCTCGACGTCCTTGCCGAGCGCGACCAGCATCGGATGGTCGTCCTCCGCCGCCGCCGCCAGGCGCAGCACGTCTCCGAGGTTGACCATCTCGCGGTCGGTGTTCGGGATTTCGATGCCGACCGCGGACTTGCCGGGGATCGGGCTGATGATCCGCACGTCGGGGCTGGCGACGGCGTACGCGATGTTCTTGGTCAGCGCGGTGATCCGCTCGACCTTCACCGCGGGGCCGAGCTCGACCTCGTAACGCGTGACCGTCGGTCCGCGAGTGAAGCCGGTGACGGCGGCGTCGACCTTGAACTCGGTGAAGACGTTGGTGAGCGAGGCGACCACTGCGTCGTTGGCCGCGCTGCGCGCCTTGCCGGGGCCGCCGCGCGTGAGGAGGTCGAGCGAGGGCAGGGAGTAGGTGATGTCCCCGGAGAGCTGAAGCTGCTCGGCGCGGGCGGGCAGGTCGCTGGGCGCCTCGGGGGCGGGCTTGGTGAGATCCGCGACCTCGACCTTCAGCTTCTCCTGCTTGGGGCGCGCAGCCGGCACGGCCTTCGGTGCCGGCGTGGGGGTCGGTGTGCTCTCCTCGCGGTCTCCGACGCTCACACCCTGGGTGAGGTCGGCGACGATCGGCGAGGGCGGCATACCGTGCATCACGGCACCGTCGAGCGCGGCAGCTGCAGCCGCTGCGACGTCCACGGCGTCCATGGGGCGCTGCATGTCGGGCTGCGGCACCGCCGACCTCCGCGGGCGGCCACGACGCCGCGAGAGGGCCTCCTGCTCCGCGCTGTCGGGGTCGTACGACTCCGGGGCCGAACCACGCCTGCGCGTGCGCGCCGGCAGCGCCTCGCGCCACTGGTCGTCGTAACGCTGCTCGTCGTCGGTGAACTCGTCCTCCTCCGGATCGTGGAGGATCCCGAGCTTCACGCCGAGCAGCCGCAGCCGCTGCGGAATGGCATTGACGGGAGTGGCCGTGACGACGAGCAGCCCGAAGATCGTCAGCAGCACGAGCAGAGGTACGGCGAGGACGTCGCCCATCGTGTACGTCAGCGGGGTGGCCGCCGCCCAGCCGATGAGGCCGCCGGCGTCCCTTATCGCCTGCATGCCGTCACTGCGGGCGGGCGCCCCGCAGGCGATGTGGACCTGGCCGAGCACACCGATGACGAGAGCCGACAGGCCGATCACGATGCGGCCGTTGGCCTCGGGCTGCTCGGGGTGGCGGATGAAGCGCACGGCGATGACCGCGAGCAGTATCGGCACGAGCAGGTCAAGGCGGCCGAAGGAGCCGGTCACCAGGATCTCGACGAGGTCGGCCACGGGCCCGCGCAGATCGGCCCAGGTGCCCGCGGCCACGATCAGCGCGATGCCGAGCAGCAGCAGGGCGACACCGTCCTTGCGGTGTGCCGGGTCGAGGTTCTTGGCGCCGTTCCCTATGCCCCGGAAGACGGCGCCGACGGCGTGCGCGACGCCGAGCCAGAGGGCGCGGACTAGCTTGTAGATGCCCCCGGTCGGGTTCGGCGCAGGCTTCGGCGGTGGCGCCGACTTCTTCGCCGCGGCTTTCCTGGCCGGGGCCTTCTTCGCCGGGGCCTTCTTCGCAGCGGCCTTCTTCGCCGGAGCCGCCGCCTTCTTCGCGGGCTGCTTCTTGGCAGCGGAGGGACGTGAGGCCATAGAGGTGAGGTTACCGGTGGAGGCGACAGCGGACACGTGTGCCTACTGCTTCACCCGTTCGTGTCGCCCTGAAGCGGGCGCAGAGCTGACGCGTCCTCATGCGCAACTGGTCCGCGCCCGGAGGTCAGTTCTGCGAGGACACCGAGGACGCGCTGCCGGCGCCCGGTTCCAAGGCGTCCAGCGCCCGCCGCAATCCCGTGAGTTTGCGTTCGAGATGGGCCGCGGTCGCCACGGCCGCCGCATCCGCCGACTCGTCGTCGAGCTGCTTCGACAGCGCCTCGGCCTGCTCCTCGACCGCCGCGAGCCGCGCCGACAGCTCGGCGAGCAGGCTGGCAGGCTCCTTGGTCTCGCCCACCGCGGCCTTGCCGCCACCGCCCTCCAACTGGAGCCGCAGCAGCGCCGCCTGCTCCCGCAGCTGGCAGTTCTTCATGTACAGCTCGACGAACACCGAGACCTTCGCGCGCAGCACCCACGGGTCGAACGGCTTGGAGATGTAGTCGACCGCACCCGCCGCATACCCACGGAAGGTGTGGTGCGGGCCGTGGTTGATCGCGGTGAGGAAGATGATCGGGATGTCCCGGGTCCGTTCTCGCCGCTTGATGTGCGCGGCGGTCTCGAAACCGTCCATTCCCGGCATCTGGACGTCCAGCAGAATGACCGCGAAGTCGTCCGTGAGCAGTGCTTTGAGCGCTTCCTCCCCGGACGATGCCCGCACCAGCGTCTGATCGAGCGCAGAGAGGATGGCCTCCAGCGCAAGCAGATTCTCCGGCCGGTCATCGACCAGGAGGATCTTGGCCTTCTGCACCATGGCCCGCCCTCCTCGCCCCGGATGTGCACCGGGCGCCGCCCCTGGGGACGACTCCCTTTCGCCGCCCGTCCTTGTGCCGGTCATCGTAGCCGCACCCCGCCTGTCGACACACCCTGTCACCGCGATGTCACTGTGCACGTAGCAGAAACGTAGCGGGAGACCAGAAGGTTCCCCGAATCCCGTACTTCTACACGGCTTCGGCCACACTGAGTCAGCAACTCCGCGTGAACATCGATGGTTCCCGTCACTCCCCCCGCATCCACTGCTCCATCACCGACAGCAGGTGATCGGGATCGACCGGCTTCGTCACGTAGTCGGAGGCGCCCGACTCGATCGCCTTCTCCCGGTCGCCCTTCATCGCCTTCGCCGTCAGCGCGATGATCGGCAGGCCCGCGAACTGCGGCATCCTGCGGATCGCCGTGGTCGTCGCGTAGCCGTCCATCTCGGGCATCATGATGTCCATCAGGACGACCGCGACGTCGTCGTGCTGTTCCAGGACCTCGATGCCCTCTCGGCCGTTCTCGGCGTACAGCACGGACAGCCCGTGCTGCTCGAGCACACTGGTCAACGCGAAGACGTTGCGGATGTCGTCGTCGACGATCAGCACCTTCTGGCCGCCGAACCGGATGCCGCGGTGCACCTGCGGCGCAGCGTCCTGCTCGGCGGCCGACCACTGCTCCTGAGTCGCCAGACGCTGGTCGGCGTCGAGTCCGTGCCTGCGGCGGCGCCTGAAGAGCGCGGCGGCGCCGTTCTGCGTCTCCCGGTACGACTTCACCTCGGCCGGAGTCTCGATCTCCACCTCGGAGAGATGGGCGAGGTCCGAGGCGGCCACCAGGTCGCCTGCGTTCAAGGAGGGCAGGGCCTGCTGGTAGCCCTGCGGCGGCAGTTCGCTGGGGTGCAGCGGCAAATACAGCGTGAACGTCGAACCGCGTCCCGGCTCGCTCTGCGCGTGGATCTCACCGCCGAGCAGCTGCGCGATCTCCCGCGAGATCGACAGCCCCAGACCGGTACCGCCGTACTTGCGGCTCGTCGTGCCGTCCGCCTGCTTGAACGCCTCGAAGATCACGCGCATCTTGCTGGCGGCGATACCGATGCCCGTGTCGGTCACCGAGAACGCGATCAGGTCCGCATCCGGGTCGCTCATCGACCCGGCCTCGAGCAGTTGCTCCCGGATCGCCATCGGCACCTCCCGGCCGGCCGGCCGGATGACCAGCTCCACGGCCCCGGAGTCGGTGAACTTCACCGCGTTGGACAGCAGGTTCCGCAGCACCTGCAGCAGCCGTTGTTCGTCGGTGTGCAGCGTGGCGGGCAGCTCCGGCGACACCCGTACGGACAGGTCGAGGCCCTTCTCCGCGGTCAGCGGCCGGAAGGTGGCCTCCACGTAGTCGACGAGCTGAACGAGCGCGATACGCGTCGGGGAGACGTCCATCTTGCCCGCCTCGACCTTCGACAGATCGAGGATGTCGTTGATCAGCTGGAGCAGGTCGGAGCCTGCGCCATGGATGGTCTCGGCGAACTCGACCTGCTTCGGAGTGAGGTTGGAGTCCGCGTTGTCGGCGAGCAGCTTGGCCAGGATCAGCAGCGAGTTGAGCGGTGTGCGCAGCTCGTGCGACATGTTGGCGAGGAACTCGCTCTTGTAGCGCATCGACACGGCGAGCTGCTCGGCGCGCTCCTCCAGGACCTGCCGCGCCTCCTCGATCTCGGTGTTCTTGACCTCGATGTCGCGGTTCTGCTGGGCCAGCAGTTCGGCCTTCTCCTCCAGTTCGGCGTTGGACGCCTGGAGGGCCTTCTGCCGGTTCTCCAACTCGGCCGAGCGCTCCCGGAGTTGCTCGGTCAGCTCCTGCGACTGCTTCAGCAGCTGCTCCGTCTTGGTGTTGACGGAGATCGTGTTGACGCTGGTCGCGATCATCTCGGCGATCTGGTTGAGGAAGTCCTTCTGGATCTGCGTGAAGGGATTGAAGGAGGCCAGCTCGATGACACCGAGCACCTTGCCCTCGAACAGCACCGGAAGAACGATCACTTGTGCGGGCGGCGCCTCGCCGAGGCCGGAGGAGATCTTCAGATAGCCGCTGGGCGCGTTCTCCACCAGGATCGTGCGCTTCTCCTCGGCGGCCGTCCCGATCAGCGCCTCGCCCGGCCGGAACGACGTCGGCATGGAGCCCATCGAATAGCCGTACGACCCCAGCATGCGCAGCTCGTACGCGTCCTCGCTCTCGGCGTTCAGGTCCTTGCCGTCCATCAGCGGCATCGCCACGAAGAACGCGCCGTGCTGTGCCGAGACCACGGGCGTCAGCTCGCTCATGATCAGGGAGGCCACGTCCTGCAGATCGCGGCGGCCCTGCATCAGCGCGGAGATACGGGCGAGGTTGCCCTTCAGCCAGTCCTGCTCCTTGTTGGCGATCGTGGTGTCGCGCAGGTTGGCGATCATCTTGTTGATGTAGTCCTGGAGCTCCTGGATCTCGCCGGACGCATCGACGTCGATCTTCAGGTTTAGGTCACCGCGGGTCACCGCGGTCGCCACGCGCGCGATGGCGCGCACCTGCCGGGTAAGGTTTCCTGCCATTTCGTTCACGGACTCGGTGAGGTCGCGCCAGGTGCCGTCGACGTCACGCACGCGTGCCTGACCGCCGAGCTGTCCTTCCGTGCCCACCTCGCGGGCCACCCGGGTGACCTCCTCGGCGAAGCTGGACAGCTGGTCGACCATCGTGTTGATCGTCGTCTTGAGCTCGAGGATCTCGCCGCGGGCGTCAATGTCGATCTTCTTGGTCAAGTCACCCTTGGCGATGGCGGTGGTGACCATGGCGATGTTGCGCACCTGCCCGGTCAGGTTGGACGCCATGCCGTTCACGGAGTCGGTGAGGTCCTTCCACGTACCCGCCACACCCGGTACGTGCGCCTGGCCGCCGAGGATGCCGTCCGTGCCCACCTCGCGGGCCACCTTGGTGACCTGGTCGGCGAACGAACTCAGCGTCTTCACCATGGTGTTGAAGGTGTCGGCGAGCTGCTGGACCTCGCCGCGCGCCTCGATCGTCACCGTCCGCGTCAGGTCGCCGTTGGCGACGGCCGCCGCGACCTGGGAGATGTTCCGCACCTGCATGGTCAGGTTCTTGGCCATCAGGTTCACGTTGCCGCTGAGGTCCTTCCAGATGCCCGTGACACCCGGCACGTGCGCCTGGCCGCCCAGGATGCCCTCGGTGCCCACCTCGCGGGCCACCCGGGTCACCTGCTCGGCGAAGCTGGACAACTGGTCGACCATCGTGTTGACCGTCGTGACGAGCTCGAGAATCTCGCCCTTCGCGTCAACAGTGATCTTCTTGGACAGGTCGCCCTTGGCGACCGCGGTCGTGACCTCGGCGATGTTGCGCACCTGGATGGTCAGGTTGTTCGCCATGAAGTTCACGGACTGTGTGAGGTCCTTCCAGGTGCCGGAGACACCCTGCACCTCGGCCTGCCCGCCGAGCTGCCCCTCCGTGCCCACCTCACGGGCGACCCTGGTGACCTCCTCCGCGAACGACGACAGCTGGTCCACCATCGTGTTCAGGGTGTTCTTGAGCTCCAGGATCTCCCCGCGCGCGTCCACGGTGATCTTCTGGGAGAGGTCACCGCGGGCGACCGCGGTGGCGACCTGGGCGATATTGCGCACCTGGGCCGTAAGGTTTCCTGCCATTCCGTTCACGGAGTCGGTCAGGTCGCGCCACACGCCTGCCACGCCGGGCACCTGCGCCTGACCGCCGAGGCGGCCCTCGGTGCCCACCTCGCGGGCGACCCGGGTCACCTGGTCGGCGAACCCGGAGAGCTGGTCGACCATCGTGTTGATGGTGTTCTTCAGCTCCAGGATCTCGCCGCGCGCGTCGACGTCGATCTTCTGGGACAGGTCACCCTGAGCGACCGCAGTGGTCACCTGGGCGATGTTGCGCACCTGGGCCGTAAGGTTCCCGGCCATTCCGTTGACGGAGTCGGTGAGCTCCTTCCAGGTACCGGCCACACCCGGTACGACCGCCTGACCGCCCAGCCGGCCCTCCGTGCCCACGTCCCGGGCCATCCGCGTCACCTGGTCGGCGAAGGACGACAGCTGGTCCACCATCGTGTTCACGGTGTTCTTCAGCTGGAGCATCTCGCCGGAAACGTCCACGGTGACCTTCTGCGACAGGTCGCCGTTGGCGACCGCCGTCGTCACCTGGGCGATGTTGCGGACCTGCCCGGTGAGGTTGCGGAACGCGGTGTTGACAGAGTCGGTCAGGTCCTTCCAGGTACCGGCCGCGCCCGGCACCTGCGCCTGCCCGCCCAGCTCACCCTCGACACCGACCTCGCGCGCCACGCGCGTGACCTCGGAACCGAACGACGACAGCTGGTCCACCATGCCGTTGACGGTGTTCTTCAGCTCGAGCATCTCGCCGGCCACGTCGACGGTGACCTTCTGGGAGAGGTCACCGTTGGCCACCGCCGTGGTGACGGCCGCGATGTCCCTCACCTGAATGGTCAGATTCCGGAACACCGTGTTGACGGAGTCCGTCAAGTCCTTCCACGTACCCGCCGCGCCCGGCACGTTCGCCTGACCGCCCAGCTGCCCCGCGGCGCCGACCTCGTTGGCCACGCGCGTGACCTCGTCCGCGAAGATCCGCAGCGTCTCGGTCATCTGGTTGATCGTGTCCGCGAGCTGCGCCACCTCGCCGCGCGCCGACACGGTCACCTTCTGCGACAGGTCACCGTTGGCGACCGCTGTGGTGACCTGGGCGATCCCGCGCACCTGGGCCGTCAGGTTGCCGGCCATGAGGTTCACCGAATCGGTGAGGTCCTTCCACACACCGGCCACACCCGGCACCTGCGCCTGCCCGCCGAGCTCGCCCTCAGTGCCCACCTCGCGCGCGACTCGCGTCACCTCGGAGGAGAAGGACGACAGCTGGTCCACCATCGTGTTGACGGTGTTCTTCAACTCCAGCATCTCGCCGGCGACGTGAACGGTGACCTTCCGCGACAGATCACCCTTGGCCACCGCGGTCGTCACCAGGGCGATGTCCCGCACCTGGGCTGTCAGCCGGTACGCCATCGTGTTGACGGAGTCCGTGAGGTCCTTCCACGAACCCGACATGCCACGCACGCGTGCCTGCCCGCCCAGCTTGCCCTCGGTGCCCACCTCGCTGGCCACGCGCGTGACCTCGTCGGTGAAGGTCGACAGCTGGTCGACAAGGTTGTTTACAGTCCGTCCGACCTTGAGAAACTCCCCGCGCAGCGGATGCCCGGTCCCGTCCGGCGCCTGCGTCCGCAGCTCCATACGGGGCGAGAGATCGCCCTCCGCGACCGCGGACAGCACCCGGCCGACCTCGGAGACGGGCCGTACGAGATCGTCCACGAGCGCGTTGGAAGCCTCGATGGCGGCCACCCACGAGCCCTCGTAGGCGCCCGTCTCCAGCCGCTCGGTGAGCTTGCCCTCACGGCCCACCATGCGCCGCACCCGCGACAGCTCACCCGTCAGATGGAGATTGCGGTCGGCCACCTCATTGAAAACCGCCGCGATCTCCGACATCACGCCGTCCCCGGACACCGTGAGCCGCTTGCGGAAGTTCCCGTCGCGCATCGCCACGAGAGCCGCCAGCAGCCGGTTCAAGGACGCGGTGTCCACCGCGGTGGTCCCTCCGCGCGGTTTGCGCTGGTTGTTCAGGGACTGTCCGCCTTTCGCGCGCGTCTTAGTGCCCCGCGTCGCTGCGCCAGACTCCACTGTGTCCCTCCCGCAGGGGTCGACCGTTACTGCTGTGCTCCGGTACTACCGCCGGACGTACCAGTTACTGCTGCCTGTTTCTGCCCGATGTACCAGGCCGCACCACGGGCTGCTGCCCACTGCACGCGGAAGCCACTCGGCCTGGCCGGACCTTCACAAGAAGCTTGCCCAGTGTTTCACCCTGCCTGAACCCGGCCATAACAGTTCGGCAGCTTCGCACATCGTCCGCACACCCTCTGGGCGGAAACACTGCAGACCGGCATCCGCATGGCCGTCGAAGGTAAGTAACCTTGCATGCGGCTGTCCAGCCGCGCCGGTCCGTCCGGCCTGGGCGGTGGCACGAGAACGAGCGGGCATCGGAGGGGCGGCCGCACACATGACCACCGGACTGATCCCGGGGGGACAGCCCCCGGACCCCCGGCCGACGGGCGGTCTGCCGCATCAGCGGCACGAGCCGGTCGGCCAGGCAGCCCTGCCCGTCGACAACCGGACGAGGAGTTCTGTGATCACCGCGCGCGCGGCCGCCAGCTTCGAGCCCGTCGGACGATCGGTAGCGACCGCCCGCTCCTTCGTTCGCGACACCCTCCAGGGCTGGGGCTTCGCCGACATCGTCGACGACGCCGTGGTCCTCACCAGCGAGCTGGTCACCAATGCCGTCGTCCACGCGGGCACCTCCGCGGACGTCCTGTGTCTGCGCAGTGACGAAGGCGTACGGATCGAGGTGGCCGACCGGTATCCGGAACGCGAGATCCCCCTCCAGGGCCACCCCGTCAACATGGGCAGCCCGGACCGCGAGGGCGGCCGGGGACTCCAGCTGTGCGCCGCACTCGCAGGCCGCTGGGGTGTGGAGTACACGCCCACCCACAAGCAGGTCTGGTTCCAGCTCGACCTCCCCGAGCGCTCCGTGGGCACCCGCGCCGCCGGCCCGTCCCTCCCCGCCGACCTCCTCCCCCTCGCCGACGGCCGGGTCCGCGTCGCGGTCGTCCAGATCGACCGCAGCGGCTCCATCACTTCGTGGAACGAGGACGCGGAGGAACTCTTCGGTTACCCCGCCGAACAGGTGATCGGAAAGCCCCTTACCGATCTCGCCGCCTGGCCGCACACCCCGGGCACCAGCACCGGTATCGCGGAGGCACTCCAGCTCTCGCGGTGGGAGGGCAGCTACGGCATAAGAGGCGCCAACGGCCGCGTCACCCCCGTGTACGCCTCCCACCTCCGCGTCCGTGACACGGGCGGCGAGCCGTCCACGGTCTGCCTCCTCGTCCGGGACCACGAACGGGCCGTCCTGCAGACCCCGCTGCGCATCCCGGCCTCCGACACGGCACCCGCCGCCGACGGCCAGAGCAGCGACCCCTTCGAGGTGTTCATCGGCTCTCCGGCCCCGGACGACCTCGACGGTCTCCTCCAGCGCACGGTGGAACGCGCCCGCGACATGCTCGATGCCGACTCCGCCTTCCTGCTCCTGGCGACCGACGACGAGACGGAGTTGGAGGTCCGCGCCTCCACTGGCCTGCCCTCCGCGCGCCAGCGCTTCGCGCGCGTACCCGTCGAGGCAGGCCCCGGCCGCTACGGCTCGGCCCGCATGCCGGCCGTCCACGACGACCTCACGGCCGTACCCGGCGCCGTCCCGCTCCTCAGCGGCACGGGCATGCGCTCGGTCGTCACGGTCCCCCTGAAGGTCGAGGGCCGCCTCACCGGCTCCCTGGGAGTGGCGGCCGAATCCCCCGGCAGATACTCGAACGAGGAGGCCCTCCGCCTCCAATTCGCCGCCGACCGCATCGCGTTGGCCGTGGAATCGGCCCGCCTCGGCGAACTGGAGCGCCTGCGCCGAGGCTCCCTGAGTTTCCTGGTCGAGGCCTCCGACCTCCTGGCCGGCACCCTGGACCGCGACCAGACCCTGGCCCTGATGGCCCAGATGACGGTCCCCACCCTCGCCACCTGGTGCGCCGTCTACACGATCGCCGACCAGGCCTCCGAGCCGTACCTGTCGTACGTCCTGCACGAGGACGAGGAACTCATCGACGGCATCAAGTCGCTGCTGTCGAAGGTCCCGCCGCCCGACCCGGTACCCACGCCCGGCGCCCGAGTCTGGTCCGCTCCCGGCGAGGTCGCCCACCAGGCGGCCCTGCGCAGCTCCATGCGCAGCCTGGGCCTGAGCGGCGGCCCGACCCACCAGATCGCCTCGGGCATCGGCCCCACGCTCGCCACGGCCTCCGCGGTCGGCGGCGAAACCGTCGTACTCCCCCTGGTGGCGCGCAACCGAGTCATCGGCATGCTGACCCTCGGCAAGCCGACCGACGAACACTTCCGCCAGGAAATCCTGGAACTGGCCGAGGACCTGAGCCGACGGGCCGCCCTGGCCCTCGACAACGCCCGCCTGTACTCGGAGCGCACGGCCATCAGCCAGTCCCTCCAGCGCAGCCTCCTGCCCCCGGAACTCCCGGAGATCGACGGCGTGGAGGTCGAGGTCATCTACCGCGCGGCCGGCGAGGGCAACGAGGTCGGCGGCGACTTCTACGACCTCTTCCCGATCAGCGACGGCGCCTACGGCTTCGCCATCGGCGACGTCTGCGGTACGGGCCCCAACGCGGCGGCGGTCACGGGCCTCGCCCGGCACGCGCTCCGCCTCCTGGCCCGCGAGGGCCTCAGCGGCCCGGCGGTCCTGGAGCGACTGAACTCGGCCATTCTCGACGAGGGCGCCCGCAGCCGCTTCCTGACCCTCCTCTACGGCGAGCTACGGCCCCAGGAAGACGGCAGCGCCGAACTGAAGGTGGTCTGCGCCGGCCACCCCCTCCCCCTCCGTCTGCGCCAGGACGGCACGGTCGAACCGGCCGCCGAACCCCAGCCGCTCCTGGGCGTCATGGAAGATCTGGAGCTCTACGAGCAGACGGTCACCCTCGACCCGGGCGACGTGCTCCTGTGCGTCACGGACGGCGTCACGGAACGCCGTGAGGGCACCCGCATGCTCGGTGACGACGGCCTCACCGACGTCCTCACCACCTGCACGGGCCTGACAGCCGGCGCGGTTGCCGCCCGCATCATGCGCGCGGTGGAACGCTTCGCGTCCGACGCCCCGTCCGACGACATGGCGATCCTGGCGATGCGGGTCCCGGGCCTCCACAAGGACTGAGGCCCACGAGTACGAAAAAGGCCCCGCCCAATTGGGCGGGGCCTTTCGACTGGAGCCCCCAAACGGAATCGAACCGTTGACCTTCTCCTTACCATGGAGACGCTCTGCCGACTGAGCTATAGGGGCCTGTCACCTTGGGGAGTTTCCCCCGCGGCAACGGAATAGATCATACCCCGAACAGAGACGTGCTCCCAACCGCGTCCTGCAGTGCCGACGGCCGCTCAGAAAGCAGGCTGAAGCAATCCGCCCAGTGCATTGCACGCGCCCACGATCCGCTGCATGTCCCGCTTGGTCAAAGCGGCGTCCACGGGCAGCGCTAGGGTCTCGTCGGCGGCCCGCTCGGTCTCCGGCAGCGACACGCACCGGCGGAATTCCGGCAGCCGGTGCACAGGCGTCTTCACCGGCACCCGGCACTCAACTCCCCTGGCCCGCACGGCGCGAGCGAAGGCATCCCGATCCGGCCTCCCGTTCCCCGGCACACGCACGACGTACTGCTGATAGGTGTGCCCGTCACCGCCGTCGGGCGTCCGCACACCCCTCAACTTGGCGTCGAGATAGGCGGCCCGCTCCCTCCGCTGAGCGATCTCGTCGTACGGCGCCTCGGACTCCCCCTGCTCCAGCACCAGAAGCCCGTGCCGCTGCCCCACACCGTGCAGCCGGGCGATGTCGGCCGGCCGACCGAAGCGGTGTACGACAACGACCGCCGCCGTCCGCGAAGTTATGGCTGCCTCGACAGCGGCCGGGTCGAGGCAGTACGTCAGCGGATCTATGTCGGCGAACACCGGCAGTGCGCCGGCGAGGGCGACGGCCCCGGCGACCTCGGAGTTCCCGAAGGCCGGCACGACAACCTCGTCACCGACTCCGACGCCGGCGGCCCTGAGCATTGCAGCAGTACCCATGCTTCGGATGGTTGTTGCGCAACGTGAACTTCAAGTGACGGAGAACAAAAAAGGGTTGGACCCCGAACCGAAGTTCAGGATCCAACCCTTTGAATAATTGTTCGGCGGCGTCCTACTCTCCCACAGGGTCCCCCCTGCAGTACCATCGGCGCTGTAAGGCTTAGCTTCCGGGTTCGGAATGTAACCGGGCGTTTCCCTCACGCTATAACCACCGAAACACTATGAAACTGTCGAACGTCTGCCGCACCACGCCGTGACCGGACGCGGGGCCGTTCGTGGTTTCAGAACCAACACAGTGGACGCGAGCAACTGAGGACAAGCCCTCGGCCTATTAGTACCGGTCACCTCCACACCTTGCGGTGCTTCCAGATCCGGCCTATCAACCCAGTCGTCTACTGGGAGCCTTACCCCATCAAGTGGGTGGGAGTCCTCATCTCGAAGCAGGCTTCCCGCTTAGATGCTTTCAGCGGTTATCCCTCCCGAACGTAGCCAACCAGCCATGCCCTTGGCAGGACAACTGGCACACCAGAGGTTCGTCCGTCCCGGTCCTCTCGTACTAGGGACAGCCCTTCTCAAGACTCCTGCGCGCACAGCGGATAGGGACCGAACTGTCTCACGACGTTCTAAACCCAGCTCGCGTACCGCTTTAATGGGCGAACAGCCCAACCCTTGGGACCGACTCCAGCCCCAGGATGCGACGAGCCGACATCGAGGTGCCAAACCATCCCGTCGATATGGACTCTTGGGGAAGATCAGCCTGTTATCCCCGGGGTACCTTTTATCCGTTGAGCGACGGCGCTTCCACAAGCCACCGCCGGATCACTAGTCCCGACTTTCGTCCCTGCTCGACCCGTCGGTCTCACAGTCAAGCTCCCTTGTGCACTTACACTCAACACCTGATTGCCAACCAGGCTGAGGGAACCTTTGGGCGCCTCCGTTACTCTTTAGGAGGCAACCGCCCCAGTTAAACTACCCATCAGACACTGTCCCTGATCCGGATCACGGACCCAGGTTAGACATCCAGCACGACCAGACTGGTATTTCAACGACGACTCCACCTGAACTGGCGTCCAAGCTTCACAGTCTCCCAGCTATCCTACACAAGCCGAACCGAACACCAATATCAAACTGTAGTAAAGGTCCCGGGGTCTTTCCGTCCTGCTGCGCGAAACGAGCATCTTTACTCGTAGTGCAATTTCACCGGGCCTATGGTTGAGACAGTCGAGAAGTCGTTACGCCATTCGTGCAGGTCGGAACTTACCCGACAAGGAATTTCGCTACCTTAGGATGGTTATAGTTACCACCGCCGTTTACTGGCGCTTAAGTTCTCAGCTTCGCCCCACCGAAATGGAGCTAACCGGTCCCCTTAACGTTCCAGCACCGGGCAGGCGTCAGTCCGTATACATCGCCTTACGGCTTCGCACGGACCTGTGTTTTTAGTAAACAGTCGCTTCTCGCTGGTCTCTGCGGCCACCCCCAGCTCAGGACGTAAAGCCCATCACCAGGTGTGGCCCCCCTTCTCCCGAAGTTACGGGGGCATTTTGCCGAGTTCCTTAACCATAGTTCACCCGAACGCCTCGGTATTCTCTACCTGACCACCTGAGTCGGTTTAGGGTACGGGCCGCCATGAAACTCGCTAGAGGCTTTTCTCGACAGCATAGGATCATCCACTTCACCACAATCGGCTCGGCATCAGGTCTCACCCCATATGAGTGGCGGATTTGCCTACCACTCGGGCTACACCCTTACCCCGGGACAACCACCGCCCGGGCTGGACTACCTTCCTGCGTCACCCCATCACTCACCTACTACAGGTCTGGTCCGTCGGCTCCACCACTCCCCTTTGCCCGAAGGCTCCGGGGCGGCTTCACGGACTTAGCATCGCCTGGTTCGATGTTTGACGCTTCACAGCGGGTACCGGAATATCAACCGGTTATCCATCGACTACGCCTGTCGGCCTCGCCTTAGGTCCCGACTTACCCTGGGCAGATCAGCTTGACCCAGGAACCCTTAGTCAATCGGCGCACACGTTTCTCACGTGTGAATCGCTACTCATGCCTGCATTCTCACTCGTGAACCGTCCACAACTGCCTTCCGGCGCTGCTTCACCCGGCACACGACGCTCCCCTACCCATCACAGCCTCCGTTGGGAGTATTACTGCAATGACACGACTTCGGCGGTACGCTTGAGCCCCGCTACATTGTCGGCGCGGAATCACTAGACCAGTGAGCTATTACGCACTCTTTCAAGGGTGGCTGCTTCTAAGCCAACCTCCTGGTTGTCTGTGCGACTCCACATCCTTTCCCACTTAGCGTACGCTTAGGGGCCTTAGTCGATGCTCTGGGCTGTTTCCCTCTCGACCATGGAGCTTATCCCCCACAGTCTCACTGCCGCGCTCTCACTTACCGGCATTCGGAGTTTGGCTAAGGTCAGTAACCCGGTAGGGCCCATCGCCTATCCAGTGCTCTACCTCCGGCAAGAAACACACGACGCTGCACCTAAATGCATTTCGGGGAGAACCAGCTATCACGGAGTTTGATTGGCCTTTCACCCCTAACCACAGGTCATCCCCCAGGTTTTCAACCCTGGTGGGTTCGGTCCTCCACGAAGTCTTACCTCCGCTTCAACCTGCCCATGGCTAGATCACTCCGCTTCGGGTCTTGAGCGTGCTACTAAAACGCCCTATTCGGACTCGCTTTCGCTACGGCTACCCCACCCGGGTTAACCTCGCAACACACCGCAAACTCGCAGGCTCATTCTTCAAAAGGCACGCAGTCACGAGACACCAAGCAAGCTTGATGTCCGACGCTCCCACGGCTTGTAGGCACACGGTTTCAGGTACTATTTCACTCCGCTCCCGCGGTACTTTTCACCATTCCCTCACGGTACTATCCGCTATCGGTCACCAGGGAATATTTAGGCTTAGCGGGTGGTCCCGCCAGATTCACACGGGATTTCTCGGGCCCCGTGCTACTTGGGTGTCTCTCCAACGAGCCGCTGACGTTTCGACTACGGGGGTCTTACCCTCTACGCCGGACCTTTCGCATGTCCTTCGCCTACATCAACGGTTTCTGACTCGTCCTGTCGCCGGCAGACGACAGAAGAGAGATCCCACAACCCCCACGACGCAACCCCTGCCGGGTCTCACACGTCGTAGGTTTGGCCTCATCCGGTTTCGCTCGCCACTACTCCCGGAATCACGGTTGTTTTCTCTTCCTGCGGGTACTGAGATGTTTCACTTCCCCGCGTTCCCTCCACTTGCCCTATGTGTTCAGGCAAGGGTGACAGCCCATGACGACTGCCGGGTTTCCCCATTCGGACACCCCCGGATCAAAGCCTGGTTGACGACTCCCCGGGGCCTATCGTGGCCTCCCACGTCCTTCATCGGTTCCTGGTGCCAAGGCATCCACCGTGCGCCCTTAAAAACTTGGCCACAGATGCTCGCGTCCACTGTGCAGTTCTCAAACAACGACCAGCCACCCATCACCCCCAACCAAAAGCTGGAGTTCACTGGGACCGGCAACTGAAGGCAGCCTCACGGCCGTGCCCTCAGACACCCAACAACGTGCCCGGCACACTCCCCGCTCCCCTCAACGTTCCACGCTCTTGCGAGCAGTACTGGAAGGAGAAGACGATCAAGTGTGCCGAATAATCAACGTTCCACCCATGAGCAACCACCGTCGGACGTTTGCCGACGTAATGGCCCTGGACCACCAGGACATGCCCGGCGGCCTAGATGCTCCTTAGAAAGGAGGTGATCCAGCCGCACCTTCCGGTACGGCTACCTTGTTACGACTTCGTCCCAATCGCCAGTCCCACCTTCGACAGCTCCCTCCCACAAGGGGTTGGGCCACCGGCTTCGGGTGTTACCGACTTTCGTGACGTGACGGGCGGTGTGTACAAGGCCCGGGAACGTATTCACCGCAGCACTGCTGATCTGCGATTACTAGCAACTCCGACTTCATGGGGTCGAGTTGCAGACCCCAATCCGAACTGAGACCGGCTTTTTGAGATTCGCTCCACCTCACGGTATCGCAGCTCATTGTACCGGCCATTGTAGCACGTGTGCAGCCCAAGACATAAGGGGCATGATGACTTGACGTCGTCCCCACCTTCCTCCGAGTTGACCCCGGCGGTCTCCCGTGAGTCCCCATCACCCCGAAGGGCATGCTGGCAACACGGGACAAGGGTTGCGCTCGTTGCGGGACTTAACCCAACATCTCACGACACGAGCTGACGACAGCCATGCACCACCTGTACACCGACCACAAGGGGGCACCCATCTCTGGATGTTTCCGGTGTATGTCAAGCCTTGGTAAGGTTCTTCGCGTTGCGTCGAATTAAGCCACATGCTCCGCTGCTTGTGCGGGCCCCCGTCAATTCCTTTGAGTTTTAGCCTTGCGGCCGTACTCCCCAGGCGGGGAACTTAATGCGTTAGCTGCGGCACCGACGACGTGGAATGTCGCCAACACCTAGTTCCCACCGTTTACGGCGTGGACTACCAGGGTATCTAATCCTGTTCGCTCCCCACGCTTTCGCTCCTCAGCGTCAGTAATGGCCCAGAGATCCGCCTTCGCCACCGGTGTTCCTCCTGATATCTGCGCATTTCACCGCTACACCAGGAATTCCGATCTCCCCTACCACACTCTAGCCTGCCCGTATCGAATGCAGACCCGGGGTTAAGCCCCGGGCTTTCACACCCGACGTGACAAGCCGCCTACGAGCTCTTTACGCCCAATAATTCCGGACAACGCTTGCGCCCTACGTATTACCGCGGCTGCTGGCACGTAGTTAGCCGGCGCTTCTTCTGCAGGTACCGTCACTTGCGCTTCTTCCCTGCTGAAAGAGGTTTACAACCCGAAGGCCGTCATCCCTCACGCGGCGTCGCTGCATCAGGCTTTCGCCCATTGTGCAATATTCCCCACTGCTGCCTCCCGTAGGAGTCTGGGCCGTGTCTCAGTCCCAGTGTGGCCGGTCGCCCTCTCAGGCCGGCTACCCGTCGTCGCCTTGGTGAGCCGTTACCTCACCAACAAGCTGATAGGCCGCGGGCTCATCCTTCACCGCCGGAGCTTTACAACCCGGGAGATGCCTCCCAGGCTCATATCCGGTATTAGACCCCGTTTCCAGGGCTTGTCCCAGAGTGAAGGGCAGATTGCCCACGTGTTACTCACCCGTTCGCCACTAATCCACCCCGAAGGGCTTCATCGTTCGACTTGCATGTGTTAAGCACGCCGCCAGCGTTCGTCCTGAGCCAGGATCAAACTCTCCGTGAATGTTTACCCGTAATCGGGTGCACACATCACGAGAGCGGAACAGCCAGGCGGAATAAGCCCGGCCGTTCACAGCGTCCTCGCTGTGTTTTTTCAAAGGAACCTCGCCCCGGCCATGACGGCCGAGAACGGGGTATCAACATATCTGGCGTTGATTTTTGGCACGCTGTTGAGTTCTCAAGGAACGGACGCTTCCTTTGTACTCACCCTCTCGGGCTTTCCTCCGGGCAGTTTCCCTTCGGTCTTGCGTTTCCGACTCTATCAGACCGTTTCCCGACCCGATTTCCTCGGCGCTTTCCAGGTTCCCGCTTTCGCGTTTCCCTTTCCGGCGGCTCCGACTTTATCAGAGATTCTGAGTCGGATTTCCCGCCCCGATCGGGGACTGGTTCCGGCGCACGAGGCGGCCGGGTTCCCGTTCTGGCGGAGCCGTAAACGTACTGGAGCGGGGCGCCTCGATGCAAATCGAGGCGCCCCGCTCCGGGTTCACACGTACGAGGGGTCGTACGCCAGTCAGACCTCCACCACGACCGGGAGGATCATTGGCCTGCGCCGATACGTGTCGGAGACCCACTTGCCGAGGGTGCGGCGGATGAGTTGCTGCAGTTGGTGCGGCTCCACCACGCCGTCCTGAGCCGAGCGTTCGAGCACCTCGGTGATCTTCGGGATCACGTCGCCGAAGGCCGTGTCCTCGATGCCCGAGCCGCGGGCCTGGATGTGCGGGCCGCCTGTGATCTTGCCGGTGGACGAGTCCACCACCAGGAAGACCGAGATGATGCCCTCGTCGCCGAGGATCTTGCGGTCCTTGAGCGCCGGCTCACCCACGTCGCCGACCGAGAGCCCGTCGACGTAGACGTAACCCGCCTGGACCTTGCCCGAGATCTTCGCCTTGCCCTCGACGAGGTCGACGACCACGCCGTCCTCGGCGATGACGATGCGGTCGTGCGGGACGCCGGTCATGGCGCCCAGCTCTGCGTTGGCGCGCAGGTGGCGCCATTCGCCGTGGACCGGCATCAGGTTCTTCGGACGGCAGATGTTGTAGAAGTACAGGAGCTCGCCCGCGGACGCGTGGCCCGAGACGTGAACCTTCGCGTTGCCCTTGTGGACCACGTTCGCGCCCCAGCGGGTCAGGCCGTTGATCACGCGGTAGACCGCGTTCTCGTTGCCGGGGATCAGCGAGGACGCCAGGATCACCGTGTCGCCGTCGACGATGCGGATCTGGTGGTCACGGTTGGCCATGCGGGACAGGGCCGCCATGGGTTCGCCCTGGGAGCCCGTGCAGACCAGCACGATCTCGCTGTCGGGCAGGTCGTCCAGTGTCTTCACGTCGACGACCAGGCCCGGTGGGACCTTCAGATAGCCCAGGTCCCGTGCGATGCCCATGTTGCGGACCATCGAGCGGCCTACGAAGGCGACCCGGCGGCCGTACTCATGAGCCGCGTCCAGGATCTGCTGGATGCGGTGGACGTGGCTGGCGAAGCTCGCCACGATGATCCGCTTGCGGGCGCTCGCGAAGACCTGGCGCAGGACGTTGGAGATGTCGCGCTCGGGCGGCACGAAGCCGGGAACTTCCGCGTTCGTCGAATCGGCGAGGAGGAGATCGATGCCCTCTTCGCTCAGTCGTGCGAACGCGTGGAGGTCCGTCAGACGACCGTCCAGCGGTAGCTGGTCCATCTTGAAGTCGCCGGTGTGGACCACCATGCCGGCCGGGGTGCGAATGGCCACGGCGAGGGCGTCCGGGATGGAGTGGTTGACCGCGACGAACTCGCAGTCGAAGGGTCCGACACGTTCGCGGTTGCCCTCCGCCACTTCGAGGGTGTACGGGCGGATGCGGTGCTCCTGGAGCTTCGCCTCGATGAGAGCGAGGGTCAGCTTGGAGCCGATCAGCGGGATGTCCGGCTTCTCGCGCAGGAGGTAGGGGACGCCGCCGATGTGGTCCTCGTGGCCGTGCGTGAGCACGATGCCCTCGATGTCGTCGAGGCGGTCCCGTACGGACGAGAAGTCCGGCAGGATCAGGTCGATTCCGGGCTGCTCCTCCTCGGGGAAGAGCACGCCGCAGTCGACAATCAGAAGACGGCCGCCGTACTCGAAGACCGTCATGTTTCGGCCGATCTCACCGAGACCGCCGAGCGGGGTGACCCGCAGGCCCCCTTCGGGGAGCGGCGGGGGCGAACCGAGTTCAGGATGCGGATGACTCAAAAGACTCTCCTCACCACACGCGCCACGTACCGGTAGGGCACGTGGCGCGCGTGACGTTCGTGCGTGTAGCAGTTGTCGTTGTGGGGTGCGGGCACCGGTGCCCGCCTATTCAGTTGTGAAGTCTGTGGTGGTGCCAAGTCTGTTGTCAGAGCTGTACCCCGCCTGCAGCAAGATCGATCTTGAGCTGGGCGATCTCTTCGGGTGTGCACTCGACCATGGGCGCGCGCAGAGGTCCCGCGGGCAGGCCCTGAAGGGCGAGGGCGGCCTTCGTGGTCATGACGCCCTGGGTGCGGAACATGCCCGTGTAGACCGGGAGCAGCTTCTGGTGGATCTCCGTGGCCTTCTGGACGTCGCCCGAGACGAACGCCTCGACAAGGGCGCGCAGGTCCGGAGTGACCACATGGCCCACGACCGACACGAAGCCGACCGCGCCCACGGAGAGCAGCGGCAGGTTCAGCATGTCGTCGCCGGAGTACCAGGCGAGCCCGGAGCGGGCGATGGCCCAGCTCGCGCGGCCGAGGTCGCCCTTGGCGTCCTTGTTGGCGACGATCCGCGGGTGTTCGGCGAGCCGGACCAGCGTCTCGGTGTTGATCGGGACGCCACTGCGCCCGGGGATGTCGTAGAGCATGACCGGAAGCTCGGCGGCGTCGGCGACGGCCGTGAAGTGCCGGTACAGGCCCTCCTGCGGGGGCTTGTTGTAGTACGGCGTCACGATCAGGAGGCCGTGTGCGCCCACCTTGTCGGCGGCCCGGGCCAGCTCGATGCTGTGGTGGGTGTCGTTGGTGCCGACTCCGGCCACCACGTGGGCACGGTCACCGACCGCCTCCAGGACGGCTCGTACGAGCTCCGCTTTCTCCGCATCGCTGGTGGTGGGGGACTCGCCCGTGGTGCCGTTGACGATCAGGCCGTCGTTGCCTGCGTCCACCAGGTGGGCGGCGAGCCGCTGCGCGCCGTCGAGGTCGAGTGCGCCGTCCGCCGTGAAGGGCGTGACCATGGCGGTGAGGACCCGCCCGAAGGGGGTCTGCGGAGTCGAGGTCGGAGCCATGGGTAACACGCTACTCGGTGCTCAATGCGTGGTCTGCCCTTGGGGTGCGGGATAAGTCCGGACAAATGCGGAGCCCGGTACTGCCTGCTCGGGGGTTCAAGCAGTACCGGGTCCGTTTGATCAGGCTAGATGAACTTCTCCAAATGCCGCAATACGGACACCTCGCGAGGCTGACCGTACATCTGTACTCGGCCGGGGAGGGCGGTGCGCTACGGCGCCACACGGCCGTTCGCGTTGAAGGCTGCGTAGGTGAGCGGCATGAGCCTGGCCCACTCGGCCTCCATCTTCTCGCCGACCATCTCGATCTCCCGCTGCGGGAAGGACGGGACCTTCGCCAGTTCGTGCTGGGTGCGCAGGCCGAGGAAGTGCATCAGCGAGCGGGCGTTGCAGGTGGCGTACATGGACGAGAACAGACCGACGGGGAGGACCGCGCGGGCGACCTCGCGGGCGACGCCGGCGGCGAGCATCTCCTGGTAGGCCTCGTACGCCTGGCGGTACGAGTCCTCCATGACGCGGCCGACCAGCTCCTGCTGGGCCTGGGTGCCCTCCACGAAGACGTACTTGCCGGGGCGGCCCTCCTGGACGAGCTTGCGGGACTCGTCGGGGACGTAGAAGGCGGGCTGGAGCTGGCGGTACCGGCCCGATTCCTCGTTGTACGACCAGCCGACGCGGTGCCGCATGAACTCGCGGAAGACGAAGATCGGGGCGCTGATGAAGAACGTCATCGAGTTGTGCTCGAACGGGCTGCCGTGGCGGTCGCGCATCAGGTAGTTGATCAGGCCCTTGGAGCGCTCGGGGTCCTTGCCCAGCTCGTCCAGGGACTGCTCGCCGATGGTCGAGACGCGGGCGGCGAAGAGCACGTCGGCGTCGGACGCGGTGTGCTTGACCAGCTCGACGGTGACGTCGCTGCGGAAGCTGGGCTTGAGGTCGTCGGCGGGGGTGTCGGTCACGACTCGGAGGGTCCCTTCCATCACTTCTCTCGGGCGGCGCCCACTCTACGACCCGGCACTGACAACGGGGCGTTCGGTGCCGGGTCGCGACATACGCCGGCGAATTTCTGTGAATTCGGCGAAACCGGGCACCTTTTGGGGCACTCGAGCGTCTGTGTAGATGACAGTCACTCGTTCGATCCCGAGAGGAGAAGCTCCACTCATGTTCCGTCGGCGGGAACCCGTCCCGTTCGCCTTCGTCGCCGAAGCCGACAGGTTCCGCAGCAATGTCGCTCCCCCGCCCCGTCAGCGGGCGTCCGCCGGTCAGATAGCCGCGCGCTGGCTGCTCGGACTCACCATCGTCGCCGGGCTGGTGGGCTCGCTGGTTCTCGGTATGCCCGCGCTGTCCAGTCCCGCTTCCACGCCGGCTCAGCAGTCACAGGCCTCCCAGGGGCACTGACTCCATCCGGACCCCACAAGTGGTGGGCAGGAACACGGACGGATAATCTCACCGGGCACAGCCCATGCATGGATTGAGTGAGGACCAGCCGTGCCCCTGCCCTTCCTGACGGCCGACCGTGCCTATGAGCCAGCGGACGACGCGCTGCCCTTCGACGACCGCGACCGCTGGCGGCGCCCCTACCGTCCCGGGCCATGGCGTGTGGGCGTGGCGGCACTCTGGCTGCTGCTCGCCTCGTTCGTGCTGTTCGCCGCGGTCATCATCGCGTTCACCGCTTCGGCTTCCGAGGCCGGCGTGGTCTTCGGTATCGCGCTGGCCGTCATCGCGGGCTCCCTCAGGCTGCTGCGCATGGGCGCCTGGGTGAGTGCGCGCGGGCTGCGCCAGGTGGGCTTCTTCGGGACGCGTACGACGCCCTGGGAGCGGGTCTCCTCCCTGCGGACGGTGCAGCAGCCGGTGCGCTGGCTCGGGCTGCCGCGCACCGTGCAGGGGCAGGCGCTGATCCTCGTACGCAGCGACCGTCCGGAGCAGGACGCCCCGGTGCTCCTGACCACGCACAACGTCGACTTCCTCGCGCGGGCCGGGTCGTTCGACCGGGCTGCGGACACGATCGAGGCGTGGGCGGCGGAGTACGGACGCGGGCGCGGCTGACCGAACGGCGCCGGATGCCGGTGCGGGCCGGGAGCCGGGTCGGGCGCTGCTCGCTGAGAGGTGCCGCTTTCTGTTGGACGGGGGCCACCCCAGCGGCACGACTGCCCGCAGCTACGCCTCGACGGTCCTTCCGTCGTGCAGGGCGATGGCGCGTTGCATGGCCTTGCGGGCGCGTGGGGTGTCGCGGGCGTCGTGGTAGGCGACGGCGAGGCGGAACCAGCTGCGCCAGTCGTCGGGGGCCGCTTCCGTCTCGGCCTTGCGCTTGGCGAAGACCTCGTCGGCCGAGTCGCGGTCGATACGACCGCCGGGGGTGCGCTTGAGCTCGTCCACCGGCAGGCCGCCCTCGGCGTCGAGTTCGGCGGCGAGGGCGTTGGCCTTGCGGACGAACTGGGTGTTCTTCCACAGGAACCACAGGCCGATGACCGGCAGGATCAGCACCGCCACGCCGAAGGTGACGGTGAGGACCGTGCCGGACTGGATGAGCATGACGCCGCGGCTGCCGACCAGGACGAAGTAGAAGACCAGGACGGCGGCCGTTATGGCGTAGGAGAGCTTGGCTCGCATGGCGGGTGTCAGCTCAGGTCCAGGAAGTGTTCCAGGCCGAAGGTCAGGCCCGGGGCGGTCACCACGCGGCGGGCGCCGAGCAGGATGCCCGGCATGAAGCTGCTGTGGTGGAGCGAGTCGTGCCGGACGGTGAGCGTCTCGCCCTCGCCGCCGAGCAGGACCTCCTGGTGGGCGAGCAGGCCGCGCAGGCGGACGGAGTGGACGGGAATGCCGTCGACGGTCGCGCCGCGGGCGCCGTCCAGCGCCGTCTCCGTGGCGTCCGGCGCCGGGTCCGTGCCTGCCGCGCGCCGCGCCTCGGCGATGAGCTGGGCCGTGCGCGTGGCGGTCCCGGACGGGGCGTCGACCTTCTTCGGGTGGTGCAGCTCGATGACCTCGACGGACTCGAAGTAGGGCGCGGCGATCTGCGCGAACTTCATCGTGAGTACGGCGCCGATGGAGAAGTTGGGCGCGATCAGCACGCCCGTCTCCGGGGAGGCGGCCAGCCAGCCGCCCAGCTGCGTGAGGCGTTCGTCGGTCCAGCCCGTCGTCCCGACGACGGCGTGGATGCCGTGGCTCACGCAGTACTCGAGGTTGTCCATCACCGAGGCGGGCGTGGTGAGTTCGACGGCGACCTGGGCGCCGGTCTCCGCCAGCGTCTCCAGCTTGTCGCCCCGGCCGAGGGCGGCCACCAGCTCCATGTCCTCGGCCGCCTCGACGGCCCGTACCGCCTCCGAGCCGATCCGGCCCTTGGCACCGAGGACCGCCACGCGCAGCTTGCTCATCTTCTTGCTTCCTTCAGGAGAGGACTTACGCGACCGCTTCGTGCAGACGGGACGCCTGCTTGTCCTTCAGCGGGCCGATGACCGACAGCGAAGGCCGCTGTCCCAGGATGTCCCGCGCGACCGAGCGGACGTCGTCCGGGGTGACCGAGGCTATCCGGGCCAGCATGTCGTCGACGGACATCTGATCGCCCCAGCACAGCTCGCTCTTGCCGATACGGTTCATCAGCGCGCCCGTGTCCTCGAGGCCCAGGACCGTCGAGCCCCGGAGCTGGCCGACGGCGCGGCCGATCTCGTCGTCGGACAGGCCGTGCTCGGCGACGTGGTCGAGCTCGTCACGGCAGATCTTGAGCACGTCGTGGACCTGCGAGGGCCTGCAGCCCGCGTACACGCCGAACAGGCCGCAGTCGGCGAAGCCCGAGGTGTACGAGTACACGCTGTAGGCCAGGCCGCGCTTCTCGCGGACCTCCTGGAACAGGCGCGACGACATGCCGCCGCCGAGCGCCGTGTTCAGCACCCCGAGGGCCCAGCGGCGGTCGTCGGTGCGGGCGAGGCCCGGCATGCCGAGGACGACGTGTGCCTGTTCGGTCTTGCGGCCGAGGAGTTCGACGCGGCCCGCGGTGCGGATGGTGCGGCTGCCGTCGCGCGGGGCGATGGGGGCCGCCGCGTCGTTCTTGAAGGCGCCCGCCTTCTCGAAGGCCGCGCGGACCTGTCGTACGACCTTGTTGTGGTCGATGTTGCCGGCGGCCGCCACGACCAGGTGGGTCGGGTCGTAGTGCTTCTTGTAGAAGCGGCGGATGCGGTCCGCGGTGAGGGCGTTGACCGTGTCGACCGTGCCGAGGACCGGGCGGCCGAGGGGGTTGTCGCCGAACATCGTGTGCGCGAACAGGTCGTGCACGCAGTCGCCCGGGTCGTCCTCGGTCATCGCGATCTCTTCGAGGATCGCGCCGCGCTCGACGTTGACGTCCTCTTCGAGTATCAGCGAGCCCGTGAGCATGTCACAGACGACGTCGATGGCGAGCGGCAGGTCGGTGTCGAGCACGCGCGCGTAGTAGCACGTGTACTCCTTGGCCGTGAACGCGTTCATCTCGCCGCCGACCGCGTCGATGGCGGAGGAGATGTCCAGCGCACTACGGCGGGTGGTGCCCTTGAAGAGCAGGTGCTCCAGGTAGTGCGTGGCGCCGTTCAGGGTCGGGGTCTCGTCGCGGGAGCCGACGTGCGCCCAGATACCGAAGGTCGCGGAGCGGACCGAGGGCAGGGTCTCGGTGACGATGCGCAGGCCGCCCGGGAGGGTGGTCTTGCGGACCGTGCCGATGCCGTTCTCGCCCTTGATCAGGGTTTGGGTACGGGCGACGGCCCGCGCCTCCGAGGAGGTGCGGGCCGTCGCCTTGAAGCCACGGGGCGTCACTTGTCGCCGTCGTCCTTCTTGTCATCGTCGTTGTCTTCGCCCTCGATCACAGGGATCAGGGAGAGCTTGCCGCGGGAGTCGATCTCGGCGATCTCGACCTGGACCTTCTGGCCCACGCCGACGACGTCCTCGACGTTCTCCACGCGCTTGCCGCCCGCGAGCTTGCGGATCTGCGAGATGTGCAGCAGACCGTCCTTGCCCGGGAGCAGCGACACGAACGCACCGAAGGTCGTCGTCTTCACGACGGTGCCCAGGTAGCGCTCGCCGACCTCCGGCATGGTCGGGTTGGCGATGCCGTTGATCGTGGCGCGGGCGGCCTCGGCGGCCGGGCCGTCGGCGGCACCGATGTAGATGGTGCCGTCGTCCTCGATCGTGATCTCGGCGCCGGTGTCCTCCTGGATCTGGTTGATCATCTTGCCCTTGGGGCCGATGACCTCACCGATCTTGTCCACGGGGATCTTGACCGTGATGATCCGCGGGGCGTTCGGAGACATCTCGTCCGGCGTGTCGATCGCTTCCATCATCACGTCGAGGATGTGGAGGCGGGCGTCACGGGCCTGCTTCAGGGCGGCGGCCAGGACGGAGGCCGGGATGCCGTCCAGCTTGGTGTCCAGCTGGAGCGCGGTCACGAACTCCTTGGTACCCGCGACCTTGAAGTCCATGTCGCCGAAGGCGTCCTCCGCACCGAGGATGTCGGTGAGGGTGACGTAGTGCGTCTCGCCCTCGATCTCCTGGGAGATGAGGCCCATGGCGATACCGGCGACGGGGGCCTTCAGCGGCACACCGGCGTTCAGCAGCGACATGGTGGAGGCGCAGACCGAGCCCATGGACGTCGAGCCGTTGGAGCTCAGCGCCTCGGAGACCTGGCGGATCGCGTAGGGGAACTCCTCGCGCGTCGGCAGGACCGGCACGAGGGCGCGCTCGGCGAGGGCGCCGTGACCGATCTCGCGGCGCTTCGGGGAGCCGACGCGGCCGGTCTCGCCGGTGGAGTACGGCGGGAAGTTGTAGTTGTGCATGTAGCGCTTGCGGGTCACCGGGGAGAGGGTGTCCAGCTGCTGCTCCATGCGGAGCATGTTCAGGGTGGTGACGCCCAGGATCTGGGTCTCGCCACGCTCGAACACCGCGGAGCCGTGCACGCGCGGGATGGCCTCGACCTCGGCGGCCAGCGTGCGGATGTCGGTGACACCGCGGCCGTCGATGCGCTTCTTCTCCTTGATCACGCGCTCACGGACCAGCTGCTTGGTGAGCGAGCGGTACGCGGCGGAGATCTCCTTCTCGCGGCCCTCGAACTCCGGCAGGAGCTTCTCGGCGGCGAGCGCCTTGACGCGGTCCAGCTCGGCCTCGCGCTCCTGCTTGCCGGCGATGGTCAGCGCGGAGGCGAGCTCCGGCTTGACGGCGCCGGTGAGCGCCTCCAGGACGTCGTCCTGGTAGTCGAGGAAGATCGGGAACTCGCCGGTCGGCTTGGCGGCCTTCGACGCGAGGTCGGCCTGGGCCTTGCAGAGCACCTTGATGAAGGGCTTCGCGGCTTCCAGACCGGCGGCGACGACCTCCTCGGTCGGCGCCTCGGCGCCGCCCTTGACCAGCTGGATGGTCTTCTCGGTGGCCTCGGCCTCGACCATCATGATCGCGACGTCGCCGTCCTCCAGGACGCGACCGGCGACGACCATGTCGAAGACGGCGTCCTCGAGCTCGGTGTGCGTCGGGAACGCGACCCACTGGCCGTTGATCAGCGCGACGCGGACGCCGCCGATCGGGCCGGAGAAGGGCAGACCGGCCAGCTGCGTGGACGCGGACGCGGCGTTGATCGCCACGACGTCGTACAGGTGGTCGGGGTTGAGCGCCATGATCGTGGCGACGACCTGGATCTCGTTGCGCAGGCCCTTCTTGAAGGACGGGCGCAGCGGGCGGTCGATGAGGCGGCAGGTGAGGATGGCGTCCTCGGAGGGGCGGCCCTCACGGCGGAAGAAGCTGCCGGGGATCTTGCCGGCGGCGTACATCCGCTCCTCGACGTCCACCGTCAGGGGGAAGAAGTCGAGCTGGTCCTTGGGGTTCTTGGAGGCGGTGGTGGCCGACAGCACCATGGTGTCGTCGTCCAGGTACGCCACGGCGGAGCCGGCGGCCTGCTTGGCCAGGCGGCCCGTCTCGAAGCGGATGGTGCGGGTGCCGAAGGAGCCGTTGTCGATGACGGCCTCGGCGTAGTGGGTCTCGTTCTCCACTAGCGTTTTCTCCGATACTTTTCGTCTTTTGTCCTTGTCTGCCCGTGTGGCAGGAGGACCGTCACGGAGAAGCGCTCCACTGGTGCGGGCCGGTCTTCGATCGAAGCACCCGGGGCTCGCTTTCCCCCGGGGGCCACTACCGAGGACCGGCGGCGGCGAGGTGCGCTTCTCGCTGTGTCGTACGTATTGCGTTGTGCTACCACACTACAAAGGGGCAGTGACACTCCGCATGTTTCCGTGCGTACGGACGTTTCCGCACGTACGGCAAAGGGAGCGGTCCCGACCCTTCGGGAACCGCTCCCCCAGCACGGCGTCCTACTTGGCGCCCGCCGCACCACGGCGGATGCCGAGGCGGTCGACCAGCGCACGGAAGCGCTGGATGTCCTTCTTCGCCAGGTACTGCAGCAGGCGACGGCGCTGACCGACCAGGATCAGCAGACCACGGCGGGAGTGGTGGTCGTGCTTGTGGGTCTTGAGGTGCTCGGTCAGGTCCGAGATCCGGCGCGAGAGCATGGCGACCTGGACCTCGGGGGAGCCGGTGTCGCCCTCCTTCTGGCCGAACTCGGTGATGATCTGCTTCTTCGTAGCGGCGTCGAGCGACACTCGTACTCCTCGTAGTCTTCATGGATGCCACCGAGTGCCCCCGGTCTTTGTCTCGGGGGAGCTTCCGTTACTCGGGAGGCGGGGATCCGCTGGGCGCGGCCTCCAGGGCCGGCAGGTGAACCTGCGGGGGCTCCGGGGGTGCGTACACAAACGGCCGTCACACAGGGTACCAGCCGGCGGGGACGCTACTTCACGGCCATGCTCTCGATGCCCAGGACCAGATACACCCACTTGGGCTGCCCCTTGGCGGGCCCGTCGACCTTCTTGACGCCGAGGAAGATGCGGCCGTCCTGGACGACGATGTCGTTGTAGTCCGTCATCGTCATCAGATCGGCCTCCTGGGGGAGGTCGAAGTAGAGGTACGGGGTCTCCGTGCCGGTCCGCGGGTCCAGGCTGACCAGCCCCGAGGGCATGACGTGCTGGTCGCTCACGCGTACGGCGAGGAGTCTGCCGCCGCTCATCCGGACCGGGTAGAGGAGGGAGCCGGGGCCGGAGTCGTACTTCTTGGTGGTCTTCCCGGTCGCGAGGTCGAAGCCGATGATCCAGTTGGAGTTGATCAGCTCGCCCGAGTCCTTGCTGCGCAGGAAGACCTGGCCGTCGCCGACGGCGATGGTCGGGCAGTCGTCGGCGGTGAGGAAGTCGTCGTACGAGCACTCCCCGACGTAGGTGCCGTTCTGGAGACGGATGACGGCGCGGGGCTTGCCCGAGGTGTCGAGGGAGAGCATCTCGGAGATGCCGATGCCGCCGGCCTGGACGGCCAGTACCGGCGGCTCGGCGGAGGGGATGTCGAGGTCGCGGATGCCCTTCGCGGCGGAGTAGGTCCACAGGACCTTGCCGGTTCTCGGGTCCACCTTGCGCGCCTTGTAGGTGGTGGCGTCCGTCGAGTCGGCGGGGGCCTTGTCGTTCCAGCACTGCTGGCGGACGAGCAAGGCGCCTCCGCTGCCCCCATGTCCTGGCAGGAGCCGTTGGAAATCGTCTCCCACGCGCGCGTGCCGTCCTTCATGCGGTACGCGTCCGTGCCGCCGCCCCAGGTGACGACGACCGTGCCGTGCACCAGGGTCACGCTGGGGGTGTCCTGGACGTCGCCGCCCGTCGCCATGCCGTGGCCGTCGCCCAGTTCGGACACGGGGAAGTCGCCGTCCCAGATCTCACGGCCGTCGTCGAGGTCGAAGAAGGCCACGTGGTTGCAGAAGGCGTTGCCGCGGTCGTTGGCCCGGAACAGCACGGCGGTGCGGTTGTCGCCGGTGACATGCCGGGTGTAGCCGCAGATCGGGCCGTCGAGGGGGAGCTTCCACTTCTCGTCTCCGGGGGTGGCGTCGGTGCCTATGCGCAGGCCGATGACGGTCTTGTTGATGCCCTTGGCGAGGATCTTGTCCGTGGCCCACATGCCGGGCATCCGGTAGTGCTCGCCCGGGCTGAGGTCGTCCACGGAGAAGCGGAAGGCCATCTTGCCGGTGGGGTTCGCAGGCTTCTTCTCGACGGTCTCCCGGACGTCGAGAGGTCCCTGGCGGGCGGCCTGCCCGTTCGAGGTCTTCGTGCCGCCGCCGGCGCCCCACAGGAGCCGGCCGCCGGTGCCGAGTGCCGCGACCAGCACGAGTGCGAGCAGCGCCAGGAGCCACTTCGGGCGGCTCTTTTGCCTTGGGGGCTCCGCGGGCGGGGCGGGCTGGGTGTACATGGGCGGGGGCGGGCCGAAGCTCACGCGTGGGTCCTTTTCCTGTGGAGTTTTCCTGTGAACGGGGTGCGGCTTCCGTTGCAGTGCTCACGCCGACGCCCCACGCCCTGCGTGCAGGGTGTGGGGCGTTCAGGATTTTTCGCCGGGTGGGGTCTCAGTTCCCGATGCCGCCGCGGACCTTGCCGTAGACGTCGAGGACCGCCAGGCAGACGGGGACCAGGGAGAGCAGGACCAGCGAGTCCGCGAGGTCGAGCATGCGGCCCCAGAACGGGGACAGCCCCTTCTGCGGCACGATCAGGGCGATCGCGATCAGGAGCAGCACGCCGGCCGCGACCGAGGCGCCGAGCCACAGGGTCCGTACGTTGACCGGGCCGTGGTTGTTCTGGAGCAGCTGGATGACGATGTCGGCCGGCGGCGAGATCGCGAGGCCGAGGACCAGCAGGCCGAGCGTGATGACACCGGCCACGAACAGGCAGGTGACCTGGGCGGTGTAGCGGAACAGTCGCGCCCGCAGCATCGCGGCGAGGCCGGTGAACAGGGCCAGCAGCTGGGCCCAGCCGCTGTCGCTGAAGCCGAGCACCGCGCCGCCCGCGCCGACGATGACGGCGGCGCAGCCGCCGACCAGGCCGAGCAGCAGTTCGTGGCCGCGGCTGGTCTGGGCGACGATGCGCTGGACGTCGACGGCCTCAAGGTCGCCCTCCTGACCGTCCCGGCGCGCCCTGGCCAGCTCCTCCGGGTTGCGGAAGCCGATCGGCAGCTTGGCGAAGCGGGCCGACCAGCCGGGCAGGAAGCCGACGACGGCCAGGGCGACCACCGAGGTGCCCGCGGCGATCTCGCGCGGTGCCGCGTCGGTGAGCACACCGCAGAACACGGCGAGCGTGCCGATCGCGGAGGCCAGCGCGGCGGCCACGAACGGGGCGTCGCCCTGCGGCAGCAGCATGATCAGCACGACGGAGAACAGCAGTACGGCGACGCAGCCGACGAGGAACTGGAGCCTTCCGGGGCCTTCGTGCGCGCCCTGCGCGATGACGCCGGAGCCCGCGATGAGCGCGTGCGGCAGCGCCGAGATGCCGAGTGCGACGGCGGAGCCCCGGTCGTCGTACACCCGGGCCCGTACTCCGGCGAGGGCCGTAAGGCCCAGTGCGGTCACGCCCGCGAGGATGCCCTGCAGGCCGTGCATGTCGTGCCGGATCGGGTCCGCGAACCAGAAGACGAAGCCGAGCATGACCAGCAGCAGCGAACCGGCGACGAGGCCGGCCACCCGCATCAGGTTGTCGTTCCAGCTGCGGATGTCCTGCTTGACCGCGGCGGCGATGGCGTCCACGACGTCGTCGTGGACGGCCGGCGGCAGGGAGTCTGCGAAGGTCCGCAGCAGCAGCACCTCGCCGTCCCTGACCCGGTGCTCCAGCAACGAACGGCTCGCGTCGAGCACCTGACCCTCGCGGGTCACAAGGTGATAACCGGCAAGACTGGTGTCCGACTGGACCAGGCCCGAGAGCCTGATGATCTCAGGAAAGAGGTCCTGGATCGGCAGGTCCTCCGGCAGCGCGACATCGACTCGGCTGTCCGGCGCTGCGATGGTGATTCGGCAGAAACCTGTCGAAGTCCCCGTGCTCACCTGGTGTTCCCCCTGCTAGACAAGGCTGCTTCATGCAGTTCGTACAACGCGAATCGCCACCCTATCCCTTGCCGTACGGGGTGTTGGGGCGCCCTCCCTCAATTCTCCCCGTACCCCCTCCGCATCTCCATCCTCCTGGCTCTCCTGCGGCCCGGGGGCATCAGTAGGATCGACGCCTACACGCGAAAGACGCCTACGCGAACGGGAACACGTCGCGGTACACGGGGGCGTCGATGCCAGGACGTTTCAATCACGAAGGATGAGTGCATCGGTGAGCGTCGTCATCATCAAACGGCCACCGCGGATACCACCCCCGGTGGTGCCGGACGGCGAGGTCAAACTGGAGACGCCCCCCGAGATCCCTCGTGAGGGCGACGAGAGCATGCTGATGAACCTGCTGCCCATGATGGGCATGCTGGGTTCCGTCGGGTTCTTCTTCATGCCCAACCTCCCCCCTTACATGAGGGTGGTCGGCGGGCTGATGCTCGCCTCGACGCTGGCCATGGCCATCGCGCAGTTCGCCAAGTCCCGGCAGGGCGGCGGCGCGGGGATGGCGCAGGACCGTCGTGACTACTTCCGCTACCTGGAGCAGGTCCGCAAGGACGTGCACAAGACGGCGGAACTGCAGCGGCGCAGCCAGCTCTTCCAGCACCCGGACCCGGAGCAGCTGTGGGCGGTGGCAGCCGACGGCAAGCGGCTGTGGGAGCGGCGCCCGACCGACGCGGACTTCGCCTCCGTACGGATCGGCCGCGGCGTCCAGCAGCTCAACACGCCCCTCGTGGCCCCGGACACGGCGCCCAAGGAGGAGCTGGAGCCGCTGACCGCGGCGGCCATGAAGGCGTTCCTCGACGCGCACGGCAGCCTGCACGACCTGCCGGTCTCCATTTCGCTGCGCGCCTTCTACCACGTGACGATCTGCGGCGACACGGACACCGTCTACGGCAACGCCCGCGCGGCCATTTCCCAGTTGGCGACGCTGCACTCGCCGGAAGACCTGATGGTCGCCGTGGTGGCACACCCGTCCGCGACGGCGGACTGGGACTGGATCAAGTGGCTGCCGCACAGCCAGCACCCGAAGGCCAAGGACGGAGCGGGCTCGTCCCGGCTCCTCTTCGACGACCTCGGGGAGCTGGAGGAGGCGCTGGCGGGCCAGCTGGACGACCGGCCCCGCTGGAACCGCGAAGCGAACCCCGTCTACGACCAGCCGCATCTGATCGTGGTCCTCGACGGCGGCACCGTGCCGCCGGACTCCGAACTCGCCAGTTCCGAAGGGCTCCAGGGCGTCACCTTCCTGGAGATCGCCCCGGGCGAGCTGGAGGAGGAGCTGCGCGCCGGTCTGACGGCGTATGTGAAGCCGGAGCGGATGCAGCTGTTCGTCGGCCACGAGTCGGCGTACACCGGCAAGGCCGATGTGCTGAACCCGGAGCAGGCCGAGTCCCTGGCCCGGCAGCTGGCGCCCTTCCGGGTCGGTTCCGCGGAGGAGGGCGAACCCCTTCTGTCCAACCTGGACTTCACCGACCTCATGGGCATCGGCGACGCGGGCACCGTCGAGGTCTCCCGCACCTGGCGGCCGCGGACGCTGCACGAGCGGCTGCGGGTGCCGATCGGTGTCGGCGAGAACGGCGA
The DNA here is from genome assembly GCF_003814765.1 of Streptomyces sp. TLI_185. Taxonomy (NCBI): domain Bacteria; kingdom Bacillati; phylum Actinomycetota; class Actinomycetes; order Kitasatosporales; family Streptomycetaceae; genus Streptomyces; species Streptomyces sp. TLI_185. The sequence goes on along the minus strand of NZ_RKRB01000001.1, from coordinate 7,360,152 downwards.
GCCGGTCATGCTGGACCTCAAGGAGGCCTCGCAGGAGGGCATGGGCCCGCACGGCCTGTGTGTCGGTGCGACCGGTTCCGGCAAGTCCGAGGTACTGCGCACGCTGGTGCTCGGTCTCGCGGTGACGCACTCCTCGGAGACGCTGAACTTCATCCTCGCGGACTTCAAGGGCGGCGCGACCTTCGCGGGCATGGCGGACATGCCGCACACCGCGGCCGTGATCACCAACCTCGCGGACGACCTCACCCTCGTCGACCGCATGCGCGACTCGATCATGGGTGAGACGCAGCGCCGCCAGGAGCTGCTGCGCTCGGCCGGCAACTACGCCAACCTGCACGACTACGAGAAGGCCCGGGCCGCCGGCGCCGCCCTCGAACCGATGGCGTCGCTGGTGATCGTGCTCGACGAGTTCTCCGAACTCCTCACCGCCAAGCCCGACTTCATCGACATGTTCATCCAGATCGGCCGTATCGGCCGTTCGCTGGGCATCCACCTGCTGCTGGCCTCGCAGCGCCTGGAGGAGGGCAAGCTGCGCGGCCTGGACACCTATCTGTCGTACCGGATCGGTCTGCGGACCTTCTCCGCCGCCGAGTCACGTACGGCGATCGGTGTGCCGGACGCCTACCACCTGCCGTCGATCCCCGGTTCCGGTTATCTGCGTTACGACACCGACACCATGGTCCGCTTCAAGGCGGCGTACGTGTCGGGGCCGTACCACGGCGAGGGCCCCTCCCGGGTGCACCGCTCGACGCAGCTGCGGCCCGCGCTGTTCACGGCGGAGCATGTGGCGCTGCCCCCGCAGCCGGTGATCGAGGAGCCGGAGCCCGACAACCGGGTGGACGACGCGCTCGCCGACACCGTCCTGGACGTCCTCGTCGGCCGGATGGTCAACCAGGGGCCGCCCGCCCACCAGGTGTGGCTGCCCCCGCTGGAGGAGGCGCCCTCGCTGGAGCAGCTCCTCCCCCAGCTCGCCGTCACCCCGGAGCGCGGCCTGACCGCGCCCGACTACACGGCGCTCGGCCGGCTCAATGTGCCGGTCGGCCTGGTGGACAAGCCGTTCGAGCAGCGGCGCGACGTGCTGTACCGGGACTTCTCCGGCGGCGCGGGCCACGGTCTGTTCGTCGGCGGTCCGCAGTCCGGCAAGTCGACGCTGCTGCGTTCGCTCATCTCCTCGTTCGCCCTCACCCACACCCCGTCCGAAGTGCAGTTCTACTGCCTGGACTTCGGCGGTGGCACGCTGATCGCGATGGAGGACCTGGCGCACGTCGGCGGGGTCGCCAACCGTCTCGACGCCGAGAAGGTGCGCCGTACGGTCAGCGAGGTCGAGGGGATCCTGAACGCGCGCGAGGAGTACTTCCGCGCGAACAACGTCGACTCGATCCAGACCTACCGGCAGCGCCGGGCCGCGGGCCATCTGCCCGACCAGATCTGGGGTGACGTCTTCCTCGTCATCGACGGCTGGGCCACCTTCAAGACGGACTACGAGCTGCTGGAGTCCACCGTCACGGAGATCGCGACGCGCGGTCTCGGCTTCGGTGTGCACGTGATCCTGACTGCGAGCCGCTACACCGAGGTGCGGCCCGCGCTCAAGGACATGCTGCAGAACCGCATCGAGCTCCGGCTCGGTGACCCGACGGAGTCGGAGGTCGACCGCAAGGTCGCGCAGAACGTCCCGGCTGCGGTGCCGGGCCGTGGTCTGACCCAGGACAAGCTGCACTTCATGACCGCGCTGCCCCGGGTCGACGGCTCCTCGGCGACCGAGGACCTCTCCGAGGCGACGTCGATCCTCATCCGCGGCATCAACGACAACTGGCAGGGCAACCACGCCCCGGCCGTACGGCTGCTGCCCACGCTGCTCCCGTCCGACCGGCTGCCCAAGGGGTTCGAGCACCCGGACCGCGGTGTCGCCATCGGCATCGACGAGTCGTCGCTCGCGCCGGTCTTCGTCGACTTCGAGACGGACCCGCTGTTCATCGTGTTCGGTGAGAGCGAGTCCGGTAAGTCCGCGATGCTGCGGCTGCTCGTCAAGCAGATCACCGAGCGGTACACGCCGGACCAGGCGAAGATCGTCATGGGCGACTACCGGCGTGCGCACCTGGAGGGTGTGCCCGACTCGCACCTGTCGCGGTACTGCGCCTCGGCGCCGGCCCTGACGGAGACGCTGGAGGGCCTGGCCGGTTCGATGCACCGGCGTATGCCGGGCCCGGACGTCACGCCCGAGCAGCTGCGCAACCGCAGCTGGTACAGCAGCCCGGACGCGTTCGTCATCGTCGACGACTACGACCTGGTGGCGACCGGCGTGAACCCGCTGGCCCCGCTCCTGGAGTACCTGCCGTTCGCCCGTGACGTCGGTCTGCGCATCATCATCGCGCGTTCCTCGGGCGGTGCCAGCAGGTCTCTGTACGAGCCCGTGATGCAGCGGATGCGCGAGCTCGGCGCCCAGGGTCTGGTGCTCTCCGGCGACCGGTCGGAGGGTGCGCTGCTCGGCAACATCACGGCATCCCAACTGCCGCCCGGCCGCGGGTACTTCCACACGCGGCGGCGCGGTGGACAGCTGATTCAGACGGGCTGGCTGCCGGCCCGGTTCTGAGCGGCGACTGCTGCGACACAGGGGGCGGTACCCGCGCGGGTGCCGCCCCCCTTGTGTCAGTGGGGGTCGCTATGGTGGCGTTGCCAGAGAAAACAGAGAAAAGACAAGCCACGGGGGGCAGTTGTGTCGTCGGACTTCATGGACTCCGATCCCAAGGTCCTCAAGACCGAGGGCTTCAACATGTACACGGTCGGCCAGGACTTCTCGAAGGCCGTGAAGGCCCTGCAGGACGGACTGACCGCGCTGGAGGGCACGGGCACCCCGCCCTGGGGTGACGACGACATCGGCGAGAAGTTCGGCGTCGCCTACACCGGTCTGCGCGACGGCATGTACCAGTCGATGGGCAGCCTGGCGGAGCGGCTGGCGGGGATGGGGATCGCCTTCACCAAGATGGGCGTGGCTCACGAGCAGAACGAGGCCGACCAGCTGGACATCTGGAAGGCGACGACCGCCGAGTACGACGGCCAGGTGAAGCTGCCGCCCGGTGTAGCACAGGGCACGTTCACCAAGGCGCAGAACACCTGATCCCGTACCGGATGTGCGGTAGCCGACGGCACGGGCAGCACCCGCGCAAGTAGGGTGAGTCGAGTTCGTCGTCACATGTCAGGGAGAGGCCCCGCAGCATGACCGAGGTACGGAACAACGGGATCGAGACCCCGGCCGAGATCAAGGCGCGCAAGGAGCGGGAGCGGGACGAGCTGTACGCACTCGACATCTCGGGGGTCGAGTGGCACAGCGCCCCCGGCACCGAGGAGCACGAGGAGCGCGTCGAGATCGCGTACCTGCCCGAGGGCGCGGTGGCCATGCGCTCCTCCCTCGACCCCGACACCGTGCTGCGGTACACCGAGGCGGAGTGGCGGGCGTTCGTACTCGGGGCGCGGGACGGCGAGTTCGACCTGGAGCCGGCGCCGCACAACGGCGGGGTGCCGGCGGACCGGGCCGAGTAGTACAGGCCGGGGTTCCGTCTCGGTCACCAGTCCGCCCGGCGCCTAAGATCGGCGTCGTACGCGAAGGCGTCCGCGATGGCGGAGGACGGGGACCCATGACCGGCTCGACCGAGGACTACGCACCGCACCCGCACATCGGCGGCCGGACCGCCGCGCTGCGCGCGCTCGCCGCATGGCGCGCGGCCGCGCCCGGCGCTCCGCGCGTGGTCGTGCTGACCGGCAGCTCCGGCAGCGGGCGCTCGCGGCTGGTCACCGGGTTCCTGATGCTGTGTGACCCGGAGTTCCGGGGGCGGCTGCCGCTGGACGAGATGGATCCGTCGACGGTGCCGCCGGAGCTGCCCGCCCCGGCGGTCCCGGCCCCTGACGGGCTGACCGCGGCCCAGGTCCTGTGGCTGCTCGCCGACCACTACGAGCTGAAGGCCACCGGCACCGAGGACGTGTACGCCGAGCTCGCCGCACTCGACGAACCGGTGACCGTCGTCGTACCCGACGTGGACCGGGCCGGTCCGGTACGCGCCGCGGACGAGCCCGCACGGCTCGTACGGGAGGTACTCGCGCCCCTGGCCGCCACCGGAACCGTGAGGCTTCTGGCCGAGGTGCCGCGCCCGCTGGCCGCCGAGCTGGCCGCGGGGCTGCCGCCCGGTTCCGTACAGATCATCGATCTCGACGAGCCGCAGTGGGCCGACCCGGAGGGCCTGGTGCTGCACGCCCAGGCGGCGCTGAATCCGGCGTTCGGCGCACCGGAGCTGCCGTTCACTGTCGATCCCGCCGCCCGGCTCGCCCTGGGGGCGGCCATCGGCCGCCGGGCCGGGACCAGTCCGCTGGTCGTCCAACTCGCCGTCCACTGCGTCCTGATGGCCCCCGAGGGCTTCGACCCGGCCGACGAGAGCCACCTGCCGGCCTCCGTCGGCGAGGCCCTCGACCTGCACGCCCGGCGGCTCGGCGCCGACCCGCAGACGCTGCGGCTGATGCTCGCTCCGCTCGCCCTGGCCGAGGCCGACGGCATCCCGGTGCATCTGTGGGCCCGGCTGGCGAGCGCGGTCGCCGGGCAGGACATGAGCCAGGCCTTCGCGGACGGGATGCTGCTCGCCGGGCCGTTCGTGCAACCCGAAGAGCGCGAAGGGGACGACGGGCGTACGTTGCTGCGGCTGATGCACCCGGCCGTCGGCGACGAGATCCGGGCGGGCCTGCCGAGTGTCCGAGCGGCCCAGACGCAGATCGCGATGGCGCTGCTGGAGGCCGTGCCGGGCCAGGACTGGAGCAAAGCCGACCCGTACGTTCGCGACCACATTGCGGGCCACACCCTGGAGGCGGGCCTGCTGCCCCAACTCCTCACCGATCCCGGGCTGTTCGTGCATGCCGACCCGGTGTCGCTGCGCGCCGCCGTGGAGGCGGTCCCGACCGGGGAACTCGGCGCACCGGCCCGTACGTACCTGCGTACGGCGCCCCTGCTGACCCGCACGCAGGTTCCCGCCGTACTGCGCGCCGCCCTGCTGGAGACGGCCTTCGTCGAGGACGGCCTGCCCGAGTACGCCGATGCCATCCACGGCCGGCTCGGCCTCGACCTGCCCTGGCAGACCCTGTGGAGCCTGCCAGTCCCGGGTGTCAGCGCCGTGACGGTCGGCAGCCTGCCGCAGCCCGAAGGGCCCGCTGTCCCGGTCGCCGTGCTCGTCGTACCCGCCGGCACGCCCGGCGCGCACGCCCTCGGGGAGGCAGAGTCTTCCGCGGTGCTCGTCCATCACCTCGTAGGACCGGACGAGGTCGGTGACCTCGACCCCGGGCAGATCCTGCGCCCCTCCGAGGAGGAGCGGGGCGCCGCCCCGCTGGGCCTGAGCCGCGGCGCCGACTACCTGCGGGTCTGGGACCGGGCGAGCCAGGAGGTCGTGGCCGCGCTGATCTCCGACACACCCTTCACCGCTGCGGACCTGTCCCCCGACGGCATCCTCGTCGTCGCGACCGAGCGTGGGGCGAAGGCCCTGCGGATCCGTCCGGCGGGCCCGGCGATAGCCTCGTAGCAACACCCGTCCCAGACGTTCGACACTCACATCGACCAGTCGTCTCGACCCGTCATTTCGAAGGAGTCTCCCCTTGACCAGCCAGGAGCAGGCGGCGGCGCAGGGCGCGAGCGCGCCCGCCGGCGCCCGTCCGGTCACCGGCCCGGGCAACACCGCCGTCTTCACCTATGTCGACCCGGCGAACGGCGAGGAGACCACCCTCTTCAAGAACTCCGGCCCGGGCCTTCCGCCCGCCGAGTACCAGGCGTGGGCCGACCTGCGGCGGTTGAACGTCCCCGTCGACAGTGTCGTCGCCGTCCACACCGACCTGCGTCCGAGCCTGCTCCCCGGCGGCTACACGTCCGAACTGCTCAGGTCCTTCCCCAACGCCCAGCTCTCCTGCTCGCAGACCTACGGAGCCCGTCCCGAGGAGCGCGCGGAGGGCGTCGCGGCGCTGGTCGCGCAGGTCGAGATGCTGCACCAGGTCGCGGGCCGGCAGCCACCGCCGCGCCCGCACCGGCTGCCGGTGCCGACCCGGGTGGCGCCCGCTGAACCGATGCGGGACGTGGCCCTCGGCCGGCACCTCGTCGACATCTTCGGCGAGGACGGCGTACGCCGCTACGCCGCCGACGACATCGCCGAGAGTCCGCTGCCCGAGACCGCCAAGGCCACCCTCACCTGGGCAGGGCTCCCCGCCGACCTTCCTCTGTTCTTCACCGCCGACCAGCCCGACAGCCCTCCGCGCGGCGGTCTGTTCACGGACGTCGCCACGAATCTGCGCGAGCGCCAGAGCCCGGCCGGCGAGGAGAAGATCGGAGTTCTGGCGCACCTGGCCCGGATCGGCTACGACGGGGTCGCGGTGATCGCCGTGCAGTGCCTGCCCGGCACGACGGAACCGGACGGCCTCGGCGCGCTGTGGGCCGTGGACCCGGTCACCGCCGCGTGCCGCTACGTCAACGTCTCGGCGTCGGCCTTCGCGCGCTCCCTGGCGCTGCTCACGACCGTACGGCGGCGGATGCAGGGCCTCGACCCGGTGGCGGCCGGCGCCGAAGTGGCGGCACTGCAGGAACAGTTGGTGGCCGTCGACGCGTCCGCGCTGGCCAACGCGGAGACCTGGTGGTCGCTGATCGTCGAGCAGATGTGGCACGGGTTGTTCTGACCGGCCCGCAGGATCCCCACTCAGCGCACAAGGGAGAACTCTCCGTGACTTCGGACCACCCGGCCCCGCCGACCACCCCCGAACAGGCTCTTGAGATCGTCCGCGACCGTTACGCGGAGCCCAAGCTGCCGGACGGCACCCCCGCCGAGCTGCGCGTCGAGGAATTCGACATCGGCTACCTGGTGTACGCGGTGTTCCCGCCGGTCACGGACGCCGCCGGCCGGCCACAGCCCGCCCCGCCCGGCGGCAGCAAGATCGTCGTCTCGAAGGAGACCGGCGAGACGGTCACCGTCCCCAACTACCCGACCGAGGCGGCCATCGCGCTGTACCGCCGGCAAATCCAGTGACCAACGGCGAACAGTGATCAGTACAGCGAGAATCCGCCGCTGTGCCGGCCCTGGTTCCGCTTCCCCGAGCGCGATGCCTCGCCCAGCGGACGCTTCGTCTCGGACGGCTCCGAGGAGGGGTCCGCGTCCGTCAGCGGCTCGCCGTGCCTGATCCGGTCACGTTCCTCGTCCGAGAGCGACTCCCACTGGCCGCGCAAGGAGGCCATGCCACCGCCCAGGGCGTGCGCCACCCCGGGGTCGTCCAGGGCGTCGCGCAGGGGCAGGCGGCCGGAGAGCAGCTTCTTCGCCGCGTCCTGCAGGTCACTGCTGACGCCTTCGGTCTCGGTCAGCTTGCGCAGGGCCGAGTTCAGCGAACGGATCTGCTCCGGTTCGAGCGCCTCGTCCAGAACACCGCGGTCCGTCGAAGGGTCTTGCGGGTTCGGTGAGTTCTCCGGTCGGCTGGTCATGTCGCGTCTCCTCGCTGCCCTCGTCTCTCGGACACCCGAAGTATCCCCCGTCACGTACGGCTGCCGTGGTGCCCCCCATCAGTCCGGTCCGCTGCGAGGGCACGTTTGCGTCCGACGACGGCAGGAGCACGCGGCGTGATCGGCGTGGGGCTGGTGGGAGCCGGGGTATTGTTCCTGGTCAGCGACTTTGTATGACCGGAGCGCCGGAGGACAGCCCGCGCCGGTCAACTTCACGTTGATCTCTGTTCGTTCAGTCAGCCGCGCAGTCAACCACGGGGTCCCCCAGGCATGTCGACACCTCCTCCGCAGTACCCGAACCAGCAGCCGTACGGGCAGCCGCAGCAGCCGTACGGATACCCGCAGCAGCCGCAGGCTCCGTACGGATATCCGCAGCAGCCGCAACCCCAGCCGCCTCAGCGCGGACCTCAACGCCCGCAGCCGGGCGGGCCGTTGCGGGTTGCGAAGGCCATCGCCATGGTCGTCGTGCTCTTCGGCGGCGTGGGTTAATACGTCTGGGACTACAACACCAGCCCCACGGGCGGCAAGGCGAGGGCGGAGGCTTCGGCGTCCGCGTCCGCCGCGGCCCACGACCCCGAGATCGGCGACTGCGTCAAAGTCAAGGACCCCAAGGGCGAGCCGGTGACGACGGTCGTCGACTGCGGCTCCCCCGAGGCCGAGTACAAGCTGGGCGAAATGGTCCCTGGCGCGAACATGGAGTGCGGATCCAAGTACGACTACGGCATCCAATACCACCGCCGGACAAGCGGCTACACCTTGTGCTTCACCAAGGTCTGAGCTGGTCCGCGCTCCGACGTGGGACCTGCAACAGTTTTGTGACAGCAACACCCTGAAGTTGCGGGCGGGTGAGTCCGTAAACTTTGCGAACGGCTGTACTCCTGCGTGACTTTCCTTGACCGATGAGGGAGTTGTACGGCCGTGTCGTCTGACGGGGGTGCTTTCTGCTGTGTCGATGATGCTGCCGGACGAGCTCGAGTGGGTTCTCGAGATGCTCGGCTACAACTGGCCGACGGCGGACGAGGACAAGCTCAAGGACTCGGCCAAGCTGTGGCGGAAGTTCGGCGACGACGTCACCGAGCTGCACACCACGGCGAACCTCAGCGCCGGCCAGGTGGTCGCGCACAACGCCGGCGAGTCGATCGACGCGTTCACCAAGACCTACAAGAAGTTCGACGGCGGAGGCGGCGACGGCTACCTGGGCAACGCCGCCCAGGCCGCCTACCTCATCGCGAACGTGATGGAGGCCTGCGCCTACATCGTCGAGCTCGCGAAGTGGGCGGTGATCGCCCAGCTGATCGCCCTGGCCATCGAGATCGCCGCCGCCCAGGCCGCCGCGCCCTTCACCTTCGGCCTCTCCGAAGTCGGCGCGCTGGGGGCGACCCAGGTCACCCGGCTGATCGTGCGCCGCCTCCTCGACGAGCTCAAGGAGGCGCTGCTCAACGCGATCGTCGAGGCGATGAAGGAGCCCGCGATCTCGATGATCGAGGCGATCATCACCGACCTGATCCGCCAGACGGTGAACGTCGGCTTCGGCGCCCAGGAGGGCTACGACCTCGGCGCGACCGTCAAGGCCGGCGCCGACAGCGCCTGGGACGCCATCAAGCAGACCCCGCAGACCCTCGCCGAGGGCGTCCGCGACAGCCTGGGCGAGAAGGCCGGGCACCGGGCTCACCATGCCATCGACAGCCGCATCGACGGGCATGGCGGGGGTTCTGAGGGCGGGCACGGGGACGAGGGTTCGAACTCTTCCGACGGGGACGGGGACGGGGACTCCAACTCCTCGGACAGCGACGGGGGTTCGGATTCATCCTCCGATTCGTCCTCCAACTCCTCCTCCGACTCGTCTTCGTCCAGCTCAGACTCCAGCTCCCACTCCAACGGCTCCGACGCGTCGGGGTCTGATTCCTCGACGTCGACCCGGGCGGGCAGCAACACCGGAGTGAACATCGGCGGTGGCATATCCGCCGACACCGGCGGCAACGGCATCGGTGCGCCGGATCTCGGAGCGGGGCCGGGTTCCGACTCGGGGTCGGACTCCGGATCCGGCTCCGACTCGGGGACCGGTGCCGACTCCGGGGCCCAGAGGCCACCGCTCTCCCACTCGGGTCCGACGCTGTCCGACTTCGACGATCCCTCGCCCAGTGGAGCGTCGTCCGGCGGCTCGGACTCCGTGGGTGCGGCCGACGGTCCGAGTGCATCCGGTCCGTCCCACTCCGGCGGCGGCTCTCCGGTGTCCGGCATCGCATCGCCGACCGTGCATTCCGTGTCGGCCTCCGCGTCGCCAGGGGGGACTTCTCCGTCGCCGTCGACGGGCGGCCACGGCGGGATCAGCACCAACATCGACAGCCTGGCCGCCAGCGCCCCCACCCACACCAACGCGGCGCCCACGCCCACTCCGACGACCGGTGACCCGTCCTCCAGCGGTGGGGGCGGGGTCCGTGCCGATGGCGGCTCCGGCATGCCTACGTCGCCCGTGACACCCTCCACGGCGGGCGGGATGGGCGGCGGCTCGCATCACGGTGGGGGCACGTCCGGCAGTACGTCGTCCGGGGGGAGCCCGAGCAATCCGACGCCCAACTCCGGGACGGCGCGGACGACTTCGGCCACAGCGTCCGGTACGACGTCCCCCACGGGGTCGGGGCCGGCCTCCACGCCGAGTCCGACGTCGCCGTCCACACCCCGGAGCACTCCGACGCCGACGGCCTCCGCGTCAGCGACGGCGGATGCACGCGTTGCCGGTGGAGCGGGGCTTCGTGTTTCCGGTACGGGCGACGGGCGCGTTCCCGGTACGACGGACGGCCGTGCCCCTGGCACTTCGGACGGGCGGACTCCTGGCACGCCGGACGGACGAATGCCGACACAGCGCACACCCGGGAGCACGCCGCCGGGCGACGGCACGACCCCGAGGACCACGCCTGGAACGACGCCGGGCGACGGCACGACAGGTACCAGGCCGGGTGACGGCACCACGCCTCGCAACACCCCCGGCACCAGGCCCGGCGACAGCACCACGCCCCGCAACACCACGGACCCGACCGGCAGCACTCGACCCAACATCCCGGGCCAGAACTCGAACACCGGTACCTCGAACCAGAGCCCGTCGTCGACCCCGAGGACCACCTCGCCGTCCACCGGCACCTCCACGTCGACGCCCTCCGCATCGACGCCGTCCACGTCGACCGGCTCCGGTTCGGACCGCACCTCGACACCGAGCGACGGCACCTCGAACTCGTCGACGCCGAGCAGCCGTACGAGCAGCTCGTCGGGCAACAGCTCCACCACGCAGGGCACACCCGGTACGTCCGGCACCCAGAACCAGCCGGGATCGAACACCGGTACCGGCTCGACTCCCAACAGGCCGTCCCAGCCCGCGGGCGGCACGCCGAACACCCCGCACACCCCCAACGCCCCGCAGCAGCCGGCCGCACAGTCCAACGCGCCGTCGCAGAACAACGCGCCGAACAACCCGCAGCAACAACAGCACCAGGTGACACCGGTCCCGGTCCACACCCCCATCCGCGTCCCGGGCTCCTCGGCGTCACCGTCCCACGCGTCGGGATCTGCCACGCCCCACGCGCCGGGCTCGCCCCAGGCCACCCCCGGCAACCCCAGTCACCAGCAACACCCGCAGCAGGACAGCCTCCAGGACATCCGCTCCGACCTGGACCACTACCCGGGCGGCCTGACCGAACCCGACCCCGCCGACCAGCAGGCGCTGGACGACGCCGTGCCGCGCAACGAGGACGGCACCCCGCAGCGCCACCCGGACCCCTTCGAAGGCAACTGGTCCCAGCTCCAGAACGACGGCGGCGTCAACGTCCCGGGCCGCAGCAACAACTGCGCCGACTGCTCCCGCTCGTTCCTGGAGACCTGGTACGGCAACCCGCAGGTCTCGGCGCCGCGCACGCTCGACACCGACGTAAACGGCAACCCCGACGTCTGGTCCCCCGAGCACGACGCCAACGACAACCAGATCCGCTGGACCGGCGCCGCCCACACCTACGCCGGCCCCGGCGGCGACCCCAACACCGCCAACAACATCGCCTCCACCCTCCAGCAGGCGGGCCCCGGCTCGGCGGCCATCGTCCAGGTCGACTGGCCCGGCGGAGGCGGCCACGCCTTCAACGTCGTCAACCACGACGGCAAGATCGTCTGGGTCGACACCCAGAGCGGCCAGGTCAGCAACCAGCCGCTCCACATCGACCAGGCCGCGCATGTCTGGCACATACCGCTGGACGCGAACCGGAACCCGATCGACACGAGCCAGCCGCATGCGGAGGGATCGGACGGCTCCGAGAGCCAGAACGACGAGTCGCAGAACCCGAACGGCGGCGACTCCCAGCCGGAGGCTTCCGAGAACAACGGGGAACCGGAGAACAGCCAGAGCCCGCAGAGCGAGGCCTCGAGCGATACCCCGAAGCAGGACGACGGCACCGAAACGGGACCCGATTCCCCTAAGTCGTCGGCCCCGGCGACTCCGGACGCCTCGAACGACGGGGACTCCGCGCATCCGTCGACGACCGACCCGAACATGTTGCCGGACCCGACGCGCGGCGAGCATGAACCCGAGAACGACCGGCCCCAGAGCGAGACCAATAGCCTCTCCGAGCCGGACGGCACGCCTGATGGCAAGCAGCCCTCCCACGACGTCCCGGACACCCCGGAGAGCCGGCAGTCACCTGGGACTCCCTCGGAACAGAACCGACCGTCCTCTGCCGAGACACCGAGCACCTCGAACCAGCAGGCACACTCGGACGAGGCGGCACACCGCGACGAGCGGGGCCACAGCCCCGACAGGGACTCCGAGCAGCCGACCACGACGACGGAGAACCCGTCCCGACTCGACTCCTCTTCAGAGCAGCGACCGCCCGCGCACACCACATCCGACAACGCCGACAACGCCGACAACGCCGACAACGGCACGCCGGATCACGCCACGGCCCCCACCCGAGCGAAAACAGACACCCCGAACAATCAGGAAGCGCCTCAGCAGGCCAGCACGGCGGCGGGCCAAGGCAGGCCGGCTGCGCACCAGCAGACCACGGTGCCCGGGGGCGCCGACCGGCACACGCATGCTCCGGATCGCGACACCCCCACTCAGAAGAAGCCAGAGACCACCGCGCGGCCAGACGACCGATCCCGGCCCGCAGCGGAGACCCGACCCGACCGTAGAACGCCCATCACCCCTGGCACTCCCGACCACCGGTCACCCAATGCGCCAGCAGGCACGAATTCGGGTGCCGACCATAACGCCGTGCCGCAGCGGCCCCGGGGAAGCGCCGCATATGACGCGGTGCAGGACAGAAATGACACTCACTACGGCATGCTCCCCGAGCCGTCTCAAGCCAATCTTCGGGAAACCAACGACGTAGCACAGACCGATCTAACCCCTGTATATGATCGAATTCACGAGTGGAGCAATAACGGTGAGCTCAGCTCACTGTTGGGGAACCAACTTGCCGATGAGCAGGGCGGCATCCGCAAGAGCACGCTCATCAACGCGCTGACCGGATTCGGGGACTTGACGGAAGGACAGCAGGGCGCGGTGGTCGCCGCCTTGGCCCGCATGGACCTGCGCTTCCATGCCACAAGTGCCGTGGGCACTGCTCTGGATCCCCATACAGACAATCCGAATTCACCTGCCAATTACACTCCGCACACGACCGACCCGGAGAAGATTGAACGGTCGAACACCGCTCGAAAGGTGATCGGCCAACTGATGGACAAAGCCGGCATCAAGTCCGCCGGCGTCCACTACCACACCGGAAAAGCCATCCCTGGAAGGGCTGCCCTCACGGAAGCAATCCACCAGCGCATCTCGGAAGGGGAGGGCCTGACCGACAGTGAGATAGCGGAAGCAGTTCAGAATGAGATCCAGTCACTCGGCGACCACAAGGGAGACTGGTCACGCAAGAATTTTGCAGTGATCGAGGTGCGAGACCCCGAGAACAACAACGAGATTCGATACGTCGTGGACAGTTCTCTCCCGATGAGCAGCGCTTGGGGAGGCGGCGTCCACTCCGAGCCACATGCAATGGAGTGGATAAAGGCAGTCAACGCGAAGCGTGAAGCCGCCGGCGAGGCTCCTTTCGAACCGGTCAGCCTCTACACGGAGCGCGAACCCTGTGGCCATGCCTCAGGAAACGACTGCTCAGGCTACATTTCCGATGAGATCGAAGAACCAAAGGATGAGGATCAGCTACAGGAGGGGGAGAAAAAGAACAGCCTGCGCATCCATTATGGTGTCGGATTCCGCAGGGGTCAAATAGATCCTGACGCAGACCTTTCGAACGATGACGGCACCACCGCCACCCCGGAAGAGGCAAAAGAAGAGGCAAGGAAGAAGTTCACGGGAGACTTCAATAACTACGTAAATCGACTGAAAGGAATTTGGGAAGGAAACGCCAAGGCTGGCAGCATGAGCAGTTAGGGATGTCCAGGTCCAGATCTGAACGTGACGTGGTGGGCGATGGTCCACTTGACTGGATACTGAGCACGGCAGAAGCTTGGGTCCGTTGACGCCGACCAATGGACCAAAAACACTGAAAGGGTGCCCTCTTGCCCGAGACTCTCGATGGGAATTGGGAACGAATCGAGGCCTGGCGAAGTCTGCCCGCCCGGAAACGGCGAGTCTTCTCCATCACCGGCGCTGCAGCCGTGGGAAAGACGGACTTCCTGGCTCAGGTGCGACGCCACGTTCCTGATTCAGTGTGGATCGACTGTCAGGGCCTGACGGCAGACACTGTGGCCTTGCTCATGCGTGAGGCATGCCGAACCTTCCCTGCTCCTGGCGATCTGGTGATCTTCCTCGCCAACGTGCAGTACGCCGGAGACCTGTTGACTTCCTCCCAGCCTGCGCGAGTGGCGGGCGTACTGGCTCCCGGCTTCAGGCGGTTCGGAACCCGGGAAGTGTGGGTGATGGCTGAGCATGACCCCGAACTGATCCCGGTGGTGCCGAATCACGAATACGAGATCGCTCTCGCTGAGCAGTCACCCATCCATCCGGAGATGCAACAGCCTGACGTCGAGCCATGGATGAGCGCGTTGGCGGCTGCGGAACTCCGGAAGGTCCCGCCGGCGGTGTGGCAGTTGCTGTGTGCGTCCGTTGATGCACCCGCCACTGCTGAGGAACTGGTCGCCCTTGCTCGCCGCCGACCGGACATTCTCTCGGTGGTTGAGGACGATTCGGGCACCCTGGAGGTGGGTTTTGTCTCCGACGCTGTCGCGCACGCATGGCGGCGGGCCTGGCCCTGCGAAGCAGCCACTCAGGCAAAGGTGCTCGACGCACTCCTGACTGCTGTGGGTGGTTCCCCCGAGGGCACCTGGGCACAAGGCGGCCCGGTGGCTCGCTACGCCAGCCGCGCTCTGCCCATGCACGCCGCTCTTGCGGGCGCCCTTCCCCGCGTGCTGGACAACGGGCGACTACTGGCTCAGTTTGCGTCGGCCGGCCTGTACGAAGCGCTCGCCGTTGCCTACCCCAACGGTGTCCCGTACGGGAGCACAGCCGCGCTCCTCCACTATCTGGAGATCCAGGGCATCGTCGCCCCGCCGCACGGGGAGTGGGTGGCCTGGCTGCATCATGCGGCACTCTGCGCGGGACGCACGGAGTTGGCGGATCAAATCCTGAGTGCTGGAGTAGAACTCCCTTGGCGAACGGTCTGGTCGAGGTGGCGGCCCTTGGGCGTGTTCGGGCTGCGATCGCATGATGCGGGAAGGGTCGATGAACTCGGGATCGCGGCGATGGAGCCCACTCTGCGTTTGATCACGGCGCGGGACACCACCACCGGGAAGAATGCATCCCCCAAATACAGATACCTGCGGCAGGAGTGGGACCCGACCACTGGCGCACAGATCTCCACGCCAGTCACGGTCCGCCAACCACTCGCCGAAGGTGACTGGGATTGGATCAGCGCCAGTAGCCGCCCCGACGGCCCGCCCGTCGTATTCGCGCGCCACAGTGACAACGGCTGGGAAAACGACTCCCCCCTACCCTCGCTGCCACCTCGTTGCCCTTCCAATGTCACTCAGGGTGTTCGTCTTGACGACATCTGGGTTCTCGCAGGCAAAGAAGGGCTCTTCGCAGTGACCATGCATGACGCAGACGACCTCCCTCAACCGCCCTTTCCGAGTAAGCCCTTGGTTGCGGCTCACTGTAAGTCTGCCGCTTGGCCTCTGCCCGACCACGTAGCAGCCGCTCTGCGTGGAGAGGAGCTGCGGGAATGGCTGGAAGAGACGTTCGGTGCAGGTTCCTGCCATCGGCTCAACGCTGATCAACTGCCCCCAGGGATCAGCGACGGAGAAACACATCGCTTCCTCACTCAAACCGGCCTGCCTGAGATCCGCGACTTCCTGCACTTGTCCATCACCCCGCGCGGCGACCGGCCCTTGCCCGAAGTTCCCTGGCCCGGCCGCGGGAGGGACATCCCTCGCCACCTGCGCGCACAATGCGAGGCACCCAGCGGCGGCCCGTTCTACGAACTGGGATCGTGGATGTATTCGACGTTGTTGCTGGACGGCACCACCGGTCGACTCCTCAGAGACACAACCGGCGGCATGCCCGAGCCGCTGGCGGGCAGCAGCCTCCTCCAGTTCTTCGCCATGGTCCGGCTCTTCGACGAGTTCCGCAGAACGCACCATCCCGACGCCCCCGACCACAAGGACGCACGGACCAGCCTCGCGGCATGGTGCAGGCGGATTGACCCCGACGCCGCGCAGCGCGAGGTCTGGGCACACATTCTTGAGGGTTACGAGTTCGAGGACAGCACCTGGGACCTCGCCACGTACGGCGATGAGTGGGTCTGATGCCCGAGCAAATCTCGTGCCGCGCACGGCCATGGCCGGCTCGCCGCCGCCACCCACCCCGACCTGCCCTGCCCTGCCCTGTCCTGTCCATCTGATGGTCCGGCGCTTCGCCGAATTCCGTAGGACGCACTGTCCCGACATCCCCGCCCACAAGGACGCACGGTCCGAAGCGTGAAACGACCTAGACGAGTACGGAGTTCACAAAGACACAGAGGCCACAACCCAGCAGGCCGCCGAAGAGCAGGCTGACGCTGGTGATGACCGTCCCGAACCGCATGGGGCGTCGGCCGGAACGAGCAGTCCGGGGAAGCCCACTTCTACGCCATCGACACCTACCACAATGCCAATCTCTGGTGGGTCGCCCGCGATGGCCACGTGGTACGCGGTCACAGTACGTACGGAGAGCCAGAGTGGGTTGGAGATCCCCTGCCCTTCGAGATCGAGTACATGGAAGGGGAGGACGATCCCTTTATGGACCCCTACTTCGTGGAGAAATACGCTGAGGGTGTTACTGACTCAGATGTGGTCGCAGAGGCACTCTCGGTCACACCAGGTCCGATGCCCGAGTCGACCACGCACGGCCACGGCTGGCTCGCGACCACCCACCCCGAAACCCTCAACTCCCGCTTCAAAGGCGCCTTGCCAATCTGAAGGCGCCCATGCAGCGCCATGGGGCGCTATCGCCCAAGCCGACCGACCGGCGCAGGTTTCCACGCCTACGCCGCGCACCTGGCTGTGAGTTTGGTTCCGCCTCGATAGGAGCTATGTGTTCGAGCCGACGCTGTCCCGCTCCTCTGCGCACTGCTCACTCCCGAGGATCTTGGCCAGGTCAGTTCCTGCAGGTCAAGCTGGAGGAGCGGTCCAGGAGGCGGCGAATCCGGGACGCGTCGGCGGGGTGGCAGCATGGCTGCATGAGTGAGGATCTGGACGCCGTACTGGCAGACCCCGCACGGCTGTTGACCGCTGATCGCGCGGCTGTGCGCGACCACATCGCCGCCGCGAATGACACGGACGGCGAGGGATACGAGGTCTTCCTGCAGGCCGAAGCGATCTTCGGTGACGCGGACGTGACGCCTGCCGAGTTCGCCTCCTGGCTGCATTTCGCGGCTAAGGCGACCGGCAACGAGGAGTACGCCGAGCGGATCGCGACGGCCGAGCCGGGTATGCCGTGGCGAACCGTGTGGGCGTGGTGGCGGCCGGCCAACTGGTTCATGGCCCACCCGAGCCTCAACGGCGACTATTACCAGGTCAATCGTCGCCTGTACGAGGGCCGAGAGCTCGTCGAAGTGCTGGACCGGCGCGGCCCGCTCTGGCTCGACGCGGAGACGGGCCGGAGAGTCAAGGTCAAGGACGAAGGAGCGCTGGCGAAAGCGCCGTTGGCCCCGGAAGCACTTGATGCGCCCGAGCTCTGCGACTGGGATCTGACCGCGCCGGAGAGCTGGGAAGGCGCGGTCGCGTTCGCCGCCGAGGGCGGCAGGACTCGCTGTCTCGTCGAGGACGCACACGGCATAGCAGTGCTTGAGACGGACGCGGAGGTGCTGCGCAACTGGCCCCGCGGTGAAGGGATCGACCCCACGTCGTCCGAAGCAGGGCCGTCCGGACCCGAACCGGCGCCGCGGCGGCCGACGGGGCTGCTCAGCGCGGCCCGGGTCGACGACGCCTTCGGGGAGCGGCATGTGGTGCGGATACCTGACAGCGCGCTGCCCGTACGGCTTGAACACCCCGGAAGCAGGCGGCACTTGCGAGACGTCGGCCTGCCTGTGTGGTGGGCGTGCCACGGGGGCGAGTTCACGGCCCATTCGGCCGACGCCATGCAGCCTCCGGCCGACGGCGCCCTGTCCGAAGACGGCCTGACCAGCGGTGTGGCCGCCGCGGACCTGATCGCCTTCGGCACCAGCGACTACGGCGAGCTGTATCTGCACCGCCACGAGGGCTCCGTGCACATCTGGAGCCGACTGGACGGCCCGACAAAGGAGGTGTTGGTGCCGCTCGCGCCGGACCTCGACGTCTTCACACGCGTCCTCGATGCCATCTACCGCTACAGCAACGCCTGTTGGCACCCCTACCCGGTGGAGGGCGATCAGGAGGACGTAGCGCAGGTGTTCCTGGACGAGATGGACGAGCTTGCCCCGGGCCTGTTCGATCCTCAGACGCCCAGCGGCATGGTGTGGAGCTGGCTCTACGCAGGCATCACCGAACTGGGCGTGGACGGCTTCTAGCCGTATCGCCCCTCGACCCCGCAACGTCCTTCACGTAGCCCGCTCCGGCTCCGCCGTACCCCTCCTGATCTCACTGATAGCTTGCTGTTTCTGCCAGTTACCTCCATTGCCTCCACGGGGAATCATGAGCCAGCCGCCGTTCCAACCGCCGCCGCAGCCGCCGCAGTCTCCGCAGCACCAGCCGAACCCGTACACCCAGCCCGCCCCGCCGCAACAGGCGCCGGGGTTCGGACCGCCGTCCGTCCCCGCGCAGCCCCCGATGCAGGCCGGACCGCCGCCCGTTCCCGGACAGCCTCCGATGTACTCAGGGCCGTCGCCCGTGCCCCAGGGGCAGCCGCCGGTGCAGCCGGGATACCCGATGCAGCCCGGACCGCCGTTCCAGACACCTCCCTTCGGGCAGCGACCGAATGCGAGCGGTAATCCCGCCGGCGCGGTGTTCCTCGCCTTGTTGGTCTCATTCGTCATCTCGCTGGTCTTCAGCGGTCTCCTCGTGGTCATTGGTGAACACCTGACGTTCGGGACGTCCACCGCCCTCTACCTCGCCTACGCACTCCTCAACGGGGCGATTGTCGGCGCCTTGATCGGAAAGGTGGCTCACCGCAGCAACGGAGCCTGGATCTGCGGCGCCGTCATCGCCGCGCTCGGCGCCTTCTTCGGCTGGGCCAACTCCCTCCCGATGTACATCGTCAAGGAAAAGGGGTTCTTCGGGATCAGGGACATGCTGGAATACGACCCCTTCTTCCCTGCCAAGGCATGGTGGAACGACGAAACCCACGGTGGAGTCGACTGGACCTCCCCGCTCGGCCTCGTACTCGCCGCAGCCGCCGCATGGGGCATCGCCTACCTCGTCGGCAACAAGCGCCGTCAGGCGTGACGCGTCATGTCGTTTCCCGGCGGGCTCTCCCCCTCCCCTTCCCCCACCGCCACCGTCGTGCCCACCGGCCGACGCTCTTCGCGGCGGATGATTCCCCTCGGCATCGTGCTCACAGTGATCAGTGCCCTCGTTCTGTTCGGCGGCATAGCAGTGACCGCCGGCCTCGGGGACGGCGCGCCGAATCCCAAGGGAATCGGGGGAATCGTCATGGGGCTGTTCATGGGCTCCATCGGCGTCACCAGCCTGATCACCACCTGGTCGGCCCGGCACTCCAGCGTGAGCGTCGATCACACGGGGCTGTGGGTGAGCAACGCCAATGCGCAGAACGTCATCCCCTGGCTGAGCCTCGCCGGGGTGGGGCTGTACTGGAGCAAGGTGGGCAGGGGCGGGGTGAAGGTGTACTCCATCGAGCTGTGCCCCAACGCTCCCATTGACCCTGACGACCCGGTCCTGTGGCCCCTGGTCCGCGACGAGGAACCGCTGCACCCCACCCTCCCGCGGCTGCGCTACCGCCTGCCTGTCCCCGCGAGTTCGCGAGTGTCGGTGATCGCGGCGATCCAGCAGCAGGTCCCGCAACTGTGGCTGGGCGAGACCGAGCGGGAGGCCGGCTACATGGGCGTTCCGGATCGCAAGGGGCACCGGGAGCGTACGCGTAGATCCCAGCGCTGAGGAACTGGCCCGGACTGGCATTGATGACCACGCACAGCGACCCCACGCCTACCACCGCCGCCCCCACAGCCTCCTGGCGCCGCTGGTCCCTGCTGGTGGGTCTGGTGGTCGCCTCGGCAGGGCTGCTGGCGGCGCACATCTCCTTCGACGGCGACACCTTCCAGAACTGCCACTACTTGGGCCCGTCCACGCGGATGTACGTCACCGCCTGGGCCGCCCCGGCCTGCGCGCTGGCGGCCCTGCTGCTCCTGCTGGCCCTGCGCCGCGGGGCACACCGGCGCGGGCAGCGGCCGACAGCGGTATGGCAGGGGTGCACGGCCATGGCAGCCGCCTGCCTCATCCCCGTACTGCTACTCGCACAACTCGCCACCCTGTACTGGGTGTACGAACCGGATCCATCCGGCGGGCAGGACTGCTCGGGGCTGACGTTGATGCACGACCGGGTTGCCGCGCGTCAGCGTTGAGCTGACCGCTTCCCCTCGACGGAACCGTGCACCGGCGCGTCCCGCTCGGCGCGTTCGCGGTCCAGTTCGGCCTGCTGCCGCGCATCCCAGTCCGCGAACTGGCCCTTGGACTGCTGGCGTTCCGCGTACGTCTGGTCCTCGGCCGCCCGGCGCATCTCGTGGAGCCGCTGGAAGACGGCCTCGGTGTACCGAGGATCCTGGAAGGCGTCCTTGACGTCGGCGCGTCCGCTCAGCACCTCACTCGCCATCTCGCGCAGGGCCGGGTCGAGCGAGGTCGCGCCGGCGATGGTGCGCAGGGAGCGGCGCAGCCGCAGGGCCTGTTCGGGGTCCTGGGCGATTCCCATGAGTTCCTCGTCCTGGATCTCCCGGTCCGCGGTCATGGGTGCGGCCGTCCTTCCTGTCGTCTCTTGTCGTTTCCCACCGGTGGTGAGGCAGCGGGTCTCACCGGTGGTGAGGCAGCGAGCCGTCAGCCGAACTCGCTTCGGGCCCAATCCTGCGCGCCCCCCGAGCCGTGCGAGGAGCCGGAGCGCGCCGAAGAGGCGGCGGCCGCGGTCCTGTTGGAGGACGCCTGCGTGCTCTGGGAGGATCCGGAGCCCGCGCCGGAACCCGACCCTGGACCCGAGCCTGAACCCGAGCCCGCCTCGGAGGAGCTGTCCGCAGCCCCGTCGGACGACTCCCCGCTGTTGCCACCCTGTCCGGACAACGCGTCGACGCCGTGCTGCACGCGATCCCCGACCGCCCCGGTGACCTTCTCCGTCGCCTGGTCCACCGCGTTGTCCACGTGCCCCTGCACGTCCGTGTAGCCGGCCAGGGTCGAGCCCTCGCCGCCCTTGACCTCGTTCTTGAGACCGTCCAGGTATTCGCCGCCCGCCTTCTTGGCGACGTCCGTCGTCTCTCCGAGGTCGATGCCGGACCGCTCGTCGAAGTGGGCCTCGATGCTCTGCTGGGCGATGTTCTGCGCCATTCCGACGGCGGCTTCCTTGGCCTTCTCCTTGGCCGCGTCCACCACCTTCTCCTGGACGAACTGCTTCGCCTCTTCCTTGATCTTGTCCTTGGCGAACTGCTTGACCTTCTCCTTGGTGATCTTCTCGAGCTGCTCCTTGGCGATCTTCTTGAGGGCGTCCATGGTGGCGTGCTCCATGGCCTTGGTGATCGCCTGCGTGACCTCCGTCTTGAGCTTGTTGAGCAGCTCCCGGACGATCACCCGCGCGGCCTGCGTCGCACCCAGCCCGCCGACCTCGGACAGTCCGAAGGTGAAGGGGGCCGCCGCCTGCGCCGCGATGATCTCCACGGCCAGGGCGATGAGTTGCGCGATCACGGCCAACTTCGCCGTGAGGACCGCGATCGCGGCTGCATCGAAGGCGAGAGCGATCACTTCGCAGGCGGTCTTCGCGTCCGGGATGTATCTGTCCTGGCCGTTCGCGCCGGTATAGGCGCCCCAGTCGTTGCTGAATTTTTCGACGGCCGTACCGGCGTTGCTCGCCAGGATGGTGCGGGCGAGTCCTTCGCCCTCCGTCTGGATCGTTTCGAGATCCTTGCCGAAAGCCCGCCAGGCCTCGGCGACGTTGTGCAGTGCTTCTTCGTCGGCCTCGGGCCAGCTGTAGCCGAGGAGGTCGAGCACCCAGACCAGCTCGCCGGGCAGTGTGAGCGACATGCCGATATCCCCGATTTAATTAGAGTTGGCCCGAAATCCCGTCCATCAGCACATAGTTCGACGATTCTGATTCGTCGTAGTTGTGCGCCATGTCCTGCAGCTTGTGCCCGATGCTCTCCAGCCGTTTCCCCAGGCTGTCCATCGATGTGAAGATTCCGTCACGAATCGGCGTGTAGACCTGCCCGAAGATCTCCCCGAAATCAGCGTCCGCCCACGGCTCGCCAAGATCTTCGAGAGTGTCCTGGAGCCGCTTGGAGGCCTTCCCGAAATCGACCCCGAGTTCGGCGAAGTTTCCCCCCTGCGTGCGGAGTACCCCAGTGTCCACATCAAAGGCTTCGAACGCCATTGCTCTCCCCCGTACTTCACTTGGCGCAGTTCATATAGGACGACAGACGGATACCTTAGACTCCTCGCGCACAACCAGCCAACCCGCCGGTCGAGAGATCGTCAAGCTTCCCAGGGGGACGACCAACAGTGGTGACAACACAGCCGCGTTACGCCAGCACAGGAAGCCTTTGGGTGGGGAGGCTCGTCGGCCTGGGGTTGCTCCTCGTGGCCACGGCCGTCGCCGTTGTGACGATTCCGGAACTGCGCAGTGAACTCGCCGGCGAGGGCACCGAAGGAACCCTCACCGTTTCTTCATGCGAAACGCACACGAAGACCCACTACGGCACGCACAGGCGTACGACACAGCTCGAGTTCAGCTGCACCGGAAACTGGACCGCACAACACGGCGGGGCCAGCTACCAAGACGTAACGGTGAACACGTCATCACGTTTCGAAAACGGCGCGAAAATCCCCGTCGTACAAGCGGACGACACTTTCGAACTGCCTGAGGACCGGGCCCCTGGAAAGGACGCCGCGATTCTCGCGTTCTGTCTCTCCCTGGTGGCATTCGGCATCTTCTGCCTCCTCACCGGCTTCGGCGCCCGCAACGGCCCCGCCCTCTCGGACTCCTGGCAGCGCCTGCCGGCCCGAAAGGTCACCGGCCCCGTCCTGGGCGGCGTATTCGCCCTGGGCGCCCTGGCGGCACTCGTCTGCGCTCTCGCCCTGTAACGCCCGCCCGTATCCCCTCCTGAGGAACCCCAATGACACAAGTACACGGGACCGCCGCGACGAACGCCGCCGCACCGGGAGATCGGGCAAGCCATGGCCGCCTCATCGGCGCAGGCCTGATCCTCGTAAGCCTCGTCCTCGTGGCCCTCGGCGCCTACCTCGGCCCCTACAAGTACGCCACGTCCACGCCGGGCAAGCTCACCGTCCAGAACTGCACCGTCGATTACAAGTACCGGAGCTCGTCGAGCAGTTCGAGTTCACGGAAGAAGACCAAGACCAGGTGGTGCTACGGCACGTTCACCTCCGACGACGGCACCGTCAAGGACCTCAACGCCGAGCTCCGCAGCGACGCCCTGTACCAGCGCGGCCACGTCATTGAGGCCCGCAGGATCAGCGACGTCTCCTACATGCAGGACCAGGGCTGGGCCCACGCCATCGCCGTCGGCTGCGCATGGTGGTTCGGCGCCCTGATCGCCCTGGCCATCGGCCTCTTCAGCGCCATCACCGGCTTTCCCTACGGACAGGGGGAGAGCCAGCGCCTGTTCCGCACCACCCTGGTGACGGTCGGGGTGGGCGTACTCGGCCTCGTGGTCAGCCTGTTGGTGGTGTTCTTCACCTGACGGAGGGCCCGGCACGCCTGGAAGAAGACCCGCGCCGGGCCGTCGCCAACCGTCCGCCTACCCGCACTCCGTGGGTGCGGGTCCTACTGCGGGTCGTACTGTGGCTGGCGGCGCCGGCCGCCGTCGCGCTCACCGTCATCGTCGTCTACGGGTTCATCCAGTTCGCCCACGCCATCGATCACCCCGAGGACAGCTTCTCCGGCTGGCAGTGCGCCGCCGAGTCCGGCACCTGCGGGCCCTGAGCCCATAGGCGCCGGGGCGCCTGAATGCTCAAGGCTCGCACGTCATCGAGTGCCCCGAGCACAACCAGTCGCCGTCCGGTGGCTTGTCGAGATCGTCGATGGATTGCACGAGTCCCCAGGCCGCGTAGAGCACAAAGGCGACGCAGGCCGACATCAGCAGCCACAGCACCGCTTTCTTGCCGGAGGGACGCCGCAGCCAAGAGCGACGAGGGCGTGTGCGGCCCGTCGCCGATCGGATTCCGTCCGACGCGTCTGCCTTCGGCCCACGTCCCGTGTGCTGACCGACGTACCGGGGACTCAAGCCGAAGTCCTGATCGTGTCGGAGGTACCCACGACGTCGAAGTCACGAGCAAGACCTACGGAGTTGAGGTGCGCAAGATCGGCCTGCTCGAGTTCCATCTTGAAAGGACCACCGAACTTCTCCTGGGTGCGCCGGTGTTCACTGGGCACTCCCCAGTCGTAGCGCTTCTTCACTTCCACTTGGTACGTGATCTCGTCACCGTGCTTCTCTCCGACGAGGCGGTACTGGAAATGGTTCAGGGCGTAGTACCAGTCCAGGCTCGAGTCACCGTCCGCGGTGTTCGGGGCGGTCGACCCCCACTCGGTGGTGAACGGGCCGTCGGGGCGCTTCCGCACATCCTGCCCCAACGTCTTGTCCACATCACGCTGGAACTGCGGGATATCCCGCATCATCTGCTGCGGCTCCACCTCGACGGTCTTGCCTGAGCCGTCGAGATAGTGCTTGACCAGGCCGGCGGTATTGGCCCAGCCACGAGCGGCCGCACCGGCACCGACGTTGTTCAGCTGGTTGCGCACCATCCGATCTTTGACGGTGGGCTCGAAAACGTTGTACCGGCGGTCCTCTGTTTCGAAGTTGTGCGGCGTACCGAAGATCACCTTGAGGCTTGTCGTGAGCCACTCATCAATCTTGTCCACCTCTCTCAGAACCTCTTGGGCCCGGAGCTGGATGAGATCAGCGGCCTGCTTCTTCTCCTGGTACTTCGCTTCGCCGTTCGGGTCGTCGCGGTCGATCAGGATCGACCATTCGACGACACCGTCATCGGCAATCTTCATCCCTGCGTCATGCGCATTGCGGTCGAGTTCGCGCGCGACCCGCTGCCAGCCTTCCAAGCCGTCAGTGCCTCCGGTTCCGCGTGCTCCGTCGGCCTCCTCGTCCAGAAACCTGCTCAGGGACTTGACCTCTGCGTCGAGCGCGTCGAAGCCGACCTGTATGCGGTCGCAGTACTTCTGAGCCGCCTCTCCGCCCTCGCCCCTCCAATGGTCCCTGTGCAACTTGCGCACAACGTCGTCGTGGAATCCCTCACGGGCCTGCCTGATCTTTCGGTGGATGACGTCGTTCCACCGGTCGGCGAACCTCTCCAGGCCGGCGACGTCCAACTCCAGGAGTTGCGAGAAGGTGACCACTGCCATGCCTTTCAGCGGTAGATGCCGGAGAAGTCGTGCGCCATACGGATCTCATTGCCGTCGTAGGCGTCCGCGCTGCTGCGAAAGTTGTCGGAGGCGCGGTTCAGCCGGTCGCGCATCACCTGGTTCAGGCGCTCCCAGCGCTCGTGCATGTCGTCGATGCTCTGCACGAACCCCCAGCCTGGTGCCGACCTCGCCAGATCCTCCGCGGCGTCCTTCGCCTCACCCAACGTCTTCCAAACCGTCAGAGAGGCCTCGTCACACGCGTCCGCACAGTCTCGCAAGAACGACGAGGTCACCCCGACATCGGGATCCGATCCCCACGGAGGCGGCAGGTTCGGTCCCGTGGGCGAAGGCGTCGGCTCAGGGCCGGAAGGCGACGGGCTCGGCTCGGCGGGTGCTGGATCCGGGTCGGGTGTCGGTCCGGGTGAGGGCGACGGCGTCGGCGTCGGCGACGCACCGGAAGCTATGGAGTAGGACAGCCTCGGGTCTTCGGGATCACTCATCGCATCCTCCACGCCTGTCCGGGTCGTTAATTACAGCCAGGGCTGCCATCATCCCAAGCGGCCCGTACAGCACAGGGGTTGGGCTCCGATGCAGGTCAGCCTCAGGGCGAGCCATCAACGTACAGGCCTTCGATGCTACGACTGGTGCCAGCGTTGAGGTTGCTGATGAACCCCGAAAAGGTTCCCCTGGGGAAGGAGATCATGCCCCGGGACGGGGCCTTCGAGTCACGTATCGCGACTCGGGTGGGGAGGTTCGCTATCTCCACGCAGTTGTTGCCGTCGCCGCTTCCTGAGTAGGACGACTTCCGCCAGTTGTGGGGGGTGGTCACGGCGCGCCTCACAGCTCCTTCGCCAGCCTACGGATGAAGTCACGCGACCGCTGGGGGTCGAGGGACACAGCCTCCACTTTACGGAAGAGCGTTCGAAAAGCACCGAGCTCTGCTTCGGAGTCGATAAAGCCGGCGCCTTGAGGCGCGTCGCGCACCACCGTGTCCAGCTTCGGCACGACACCACCCACGTACATCATTGAATTTGTGGCGCCGGCGAATCCGTCCAAGTCGAAGGGGATGACCCGTACCGTGATGTGGTCCGCTTCGGACACTTCGAGGATGCTGGCGAGTTGAGCCTGTGTCTCTGCGCGGTTGCCGACCCTGATGCGTAGTGCCGCTTCATGGATCACCCCTTCATACGGGACAGGCGCCGGGTCCTCGATGATCACCTTGCGTGCCATCCGATGGCGGACCCTCCGCTCGAGGTCGGCATCAGGCAGTTCGGGGACTCGGTAGGAGAAAACGGCGCGGGCGTAGTCCTGTGTCTGAAAAAGGCCAGGAACGTGCAAGAACTCCACGTCCAGCCGATACGAGCAGTGGTGTTCCAACTCGGCAAGGTCCAGGAACGCATTGGGGAGTTGACCTCGGTACTCCTCCCACCAGCCTCGTGACCGATCGGTCGCCATGTCCACGAGAGCCTCGGTCAACTCGGCGTCGACGCAGGAGTAGTTGGCCGCAAGACGACGCACCGTGTCTTCACTTACGCCCCCAACGCCTGACTCGATTTGACTGAGCCGGGCAGCGTCGGTTCCGAGCAAGGCAGCGGCCTCGCGGCCTTTGAGCCCCGCTGCCTCGCGTAGCTTCAGTAGCTCGGTACCCAGTCGCGCCTGCCGCGCCGTGGGCTGCCGTCTCCGCGGCATAACGCCTCCTTGCCCCAACGGCTTTGGAACGGTGCCCCGTTCGGAGGTCAGATTACGACAACGGCTTGCACCGTTCCAACATTGGACCCTACTGTCAGTATCGCGACGCACACACTGCGAAACCACGGGGTTCCGGAAGCGCACCGCTCCGTCCTGCCATGACGGCTGCGGCACTGCCACCGCCCACCCTCACGCAGAAACCTCCCCCCTTCCTCTGACAGGAGTTGCGGCATGCCCGAAAACGAGCCCTGGGAGTACTCCCTCTACATCCCGAACGACCCGCGAGCCGTCACCATCTGTCGCCGCACCGTCCGTCTTATCCTCACGATGCACGGCTTGATCCGCCTCGTAGACAGCTCCGAGTTGCTGGCGACGGAGCTGGTCTCCAACGCCGTACGCCACACCAAGGGACCCGCCGCTCTGCGCCTGCGGTGGCGCAGCGGCGTGCTGCGGATCGGCGCCTGGGACGCCGACCCCGAGCCGCCCGAACCGCCGTCGAAACTGAGCGACCTGGTCTATGCGGAGGACGGACGCGGTCTCGCGCTGGTCCGCGCCTGCGCCGACCTATGGGGCTGGCAGCCGCTGGCCAGAAACGGCAACCGAGGAAAGTACGTTTGGTGCGAGATCGCTGCCGCGTAGGTCGCGCTGTCAGGTGCCAGCCGGACTCGGCCGTCCGGTACTCGTAAGCAATCCCACAGGCACCGACGTTCGGAGATAGTTCCGGCATGGCCTGGCCCGTGACACTCGTCAGCGATCACGACCTGCTCCGAACCGTTGCAGAACGCATCTCCGATTAGGGGGTCGGCTCAGCAGCCATGGCGATCCAGCTCAGAATACCTACGGGGATCGCAACCACTACGGCATAGCCCATCCGGTCGGCCACTTGCTGACGCCGTGAGGGCTGCCGACTATGGGATTCCCGGCGCTGGGACGCTCCGCGCGGCTTGATCGCTTGGTACGCGAGGCATCCGAGGACGGCCACGCAGACCGAGACCTGCCAGAGCTCGCCCACGATGCCCCAGAACCCGACCCGCTGAATCGTGTGGGGCTCCAGCCCCTGCCGTGCGTCGAACTCGGTGCCGTCCGGGTAGTCGTGCCCAGTGTCTTCGAGATGCACGTAGACGGCGTCGGCGGCGGTGCCGCCGACCCGTGTGAAGTCCCCGTAGCAGTTGTAGTCGGAGTTCTTACGGGTGTTGCTGGTGTTGACGCAGGTGTCCACCTTGTACGTGCCAGGGGTGCCGTAGACGCCCGCGGACAGGGCAAGGTCCGCGGTCGCGGTGACGCACCAAAAGGCGGTCACGAGGGCGAGGATGCCGCCACACACCCAGCCGACTGCACGCTTCATCCGGTCACCAAGATCCTCGGCTCCTTCTCCAACAGCCTGGAGATACCGGCCTGTTCGGCAAGTGCCCTGCGCTGAGGATCGGCCTGGGCGCGCTCTTGCTCGTACTTCTTCCAGTCCGCGGGCTGCACGAAAAGCATGTCGTTGCTCCCCGGCACGATCATGACGCCACCGAAGGCAAGGTCACCGGCGAACCAGGCGCCGCCCTCCTCGGCTTCCTTCGGCCAGCGGCGCACCGTCGAGGCGTTGATCGCACGCAGAGACGGGGCGCCATGCTGCCCGCGCACCGACAGGCGGACGGTGTACACATCGCCGAGGTACTTCCACTCGGAGTCCTTCTTGGACACTCGGGTGCGGTACTCCAGGGGGTAGGTGTGCAGCACCTTCTCGCACACCTTGAACCGCGACCCGTGTCGCAACCGGAGGACGAGGAAGATCAGCACGAGCAGGGCGGCAGGGGCACAGAAGGCGGGCAAGGCAGCATCCCAGCCGGCCAGACGCGCCACGATCGGCACGGCAAACAGGATCACGGCGAGCACGAGGCGCGTGACAATGTGCCAGTACAGGAGGGTCCTGTTGTGTTTGAGAACCTGCGCGATGTCGGGTGCCTTGGGCGGATTATCCATGAGCGGGCCCCGTCCTTATCCGAAGTCGTTACGCATGGCTGCTTCGACCGAGTCCGCTCTCGGCTCGTCCAGATCCGGCGTCGGCTTTGTTGGATCGGTAAACGTCAGCGTATGAGCAACCCCAAGAAGGATGTCCCGATACACGTCCGCGAGATGGAGAGCGGGTGTCACCAGCTGGACCAAAATGATATCGGGCGTGCCCGAGCCGGTGACCGCGATCGTGCCCTGCCACACGTCGCCACGCAGAGGGCCATCCGGGCTGTCGGGATCCCTACCCGGCGCGACGGTGCTCTTCTTCTCCTCTGCGAGATAGCCAAGACCACATGGCAGTTCCAGGGGGCGCATCCCGGAGTCCGGATCATCGGCGGCTGTCCCCGCGAGGCTGGCGATCACCAGCTTTGCATTGTGGCCCGACGTAGAGACAGTAGAGATTGTGAGAGTAGACGTCACAATGGTGCCGTCGTCATCCGGGTGGTAACCGACCGCGCACATATGCACGTTCTGGGCATTGAGCGCGGTGACCATACCCGCATAAAACTGCAGGGCTTGCGAGGCTTGCTCCCGTTGTTCTGCGGGCAGCGCGCTCAGCTCTCGGACCAGATCCTCGATACGCTCACGCGGCGGTTCGAGCTCCAGCTTCGCGTAGCCGTGCGGAATGCCGTACCAGAAGACAGGTTTGGCAGCCCCGCTTGCAGCGGAGTCCGATGGAGCGGCGGTCGCAGTCATGCTTCGTTCACCTCTCGGTTGGGCTACCTTGCCGCCAGGAGGGACCGCACGATGTCCGTCCCAGCCCATACTCCGCCGCCGATATTGATGCCTGTCGCCACATTGCCCGCCGTGCCCTCATCAGGCATGAAGTTCGCAGCGACGCTGAGGCCGTTCACGCTGATGTCAGTCATGAGTTTTGCCGAGCCTGCGGCACTCTCCCCGGCTGCCTGCCACGCTTCGGCCGCGGCCGTTGTCGGGGCCGTGCGCAGCACGTGGCCGACTTCCCGTACGAACTCGGTGCCGACCTCGCGGCTCGTGACGCTAACGCCCATCTCTGCTGCGTCCGCGAGCCCACCGCGGATACCGCGGGCTGCCGAGCTCAGCGCCCTACCGCCGGGCACCAGGCCAATGGCGTCGCCGCCGAAGGAGGCCCAGGCAGAGAGGGTGTCCTTGTTCCAGCCGAACTTGTCACCCCCGGGGAAGAACGCGTCCCGGAAGTCCGGGTCGGAGAAGTTCTTGGCCAAGTCCGCTGCGCTGGCGGCAATCGCAATGCCGGCGAACAGCGGGGCAAGCGGAGTCGGAAAAAGAGCAAGCAGACCGGCAATAGCCCCGATGGTGCCGGCATTCTCCAACAGGAAGTCACCGACCGACTTGAGGACGTCGCCGACCTTGTCCCAGAAGCCCGGCTCGTCTGGAGCCTTCTTCGCCGAGCCCTCCAAAGCCTTGGCGATGGTTTCTGCATCGCTGGTGTGCTCGGTCTCCAGCTCCAAGGCCTTGCCGTTGAGCGACTCGTACTCGCTGTTGGCCTTGGTGAGGGCCGTGCTTGCCTCGCTCAAGTCCCGCTCCGCGGAGCGGAGCCGAGCAGTCGCGGCGTCGGCCTCCTCCTGCGAGGAGAAGGTCTGGCCCGCGAGCTTCAGGTCCGGGTGCTGGGCCGCCTGGTCGTACGAGCTCTTGGCCTTGTCGGCCGCAGCCTTCTTCTCGGCCGCCGCCTCGTCGTACTTCTTTGCCAGCTCCCGATTGGAGGTGAGATGGCCTTCCCACTTGTGCAGTTGGGTCGCGGCGCTACGCAGGGAGGAGGCGGCGTCCTTGATGTACTTGGGCAGTTCGCCGTCGAGGGACTCGCGGAACTTCTCCGCCGCGTCGCCCTCCCAGTAGCTGCTCTCGCTGGTGAGCTTCGTCAGCTGCCGGTGCGTGTTCTCCAGCGCCGTCGCGGCTGCGGCCACCTTCTGCTGCAGCTTCGTAACCTCAGTGGGAATGCCCGGCACAGGGTTCCAGCCGAGGTTGGGATACGGGTTCGCCGCCATTACTTACCGCCCCCGTCGCCACCCGTGGTGCTCTCGCTCGCGATCTGCTTCAGGACTTTCTCCAAGGCCTCCTCGACCTCTTCATAGCCCTTCTTGTTGGACTTCACGCCTTCTTTGATCGCGTCGATCATTTTCTTGGTCTTATCAGCCCCGTACTTCCACTCTTCCTGGAACTTGTCACATGCCTCGTCAAGCCGGCCAGTGCCGATCTGATCGGCACGCACGTGGTCCAGGGCAGACCGGGCCTCGTTCAACTCGTCGACACATCTCTCCAGGTCTGTCAGGAACTGTTCGAGTTGGCCGATGTCTGTCTTGAAGTGGTCCCCCATGGGCCGGTTTCTCCCCGCTCGGCTCTGGATACATTGTGCCTGGAGAATTCAACTGATCACCCAGGCTTCCTCAGCACCATACATGCATTGCCAAAGTGTGCCGTACTGAGTCCCCAGTGGCCCCTCGGCTCTTCGAAAAGCCACCGTAAGAGCGCCACGGGTCCGTCCCCTGTGTATGACATGGGCCCTACAGCCAGGAACCGTCATCAGGACGTTCTTGTACCAACCCGGTTCGCAGAGGCCCAAGGTCATGTGGCACGTCACACCGGGCGGGTCGAGGCATGGATGGCCCAGATCGGGACAATGAAGGCGAGCCAATTCCGGCTCGGCGAAGCGTACGGCCGTTCGTTCGCATAGTTCGTCCGGGACGGAGCCCTCCGTCAAGGTCACGCCCCCATCCGAACCTGATTTGTCTACTGGCCCTGATGTGGTGGTTGTTGGGCATAAGGGTTGGGATTCTGCTGCGAATGTCCCGGAGGAGCGGGGCACCCATACCCATGGCCTGGAGCCGACGGGGGGTATGGCTGGTGCGCAGGCGGGTACGTCGCTTGCTGGGGCGGGTAGCCCATGCTCTGGGGGTAATTTCCGCTGACAGGGCCGCCGTGCCCCGAGTTGCGGCGACTACGGGTTACGGCGATGGCGGTAACGGCGGCAATCACGGCTCCGAGGCCGATGAGGCCGACGACAAGGGCGATGGCACCCATTGGGGGAATTCCTTCTCGCTATGGGGTTGGTTCGCGGAGTTGGCCTTGTGTCGGGTTGCCCGCCCCGAACGCAGTCAGCCATGACCGCCTACGCAAGCTCCCACCCAGGACGAGGTAGCAGCGAGGTGCTCTCTGCCCGTGGGTGGGGAGCTAGGCCTACTGCCCCTGATGCGGAGGCTGTTGGGCGTAGGGGTTGGGGTGCTGCGGGGACTGGCCTGGAGGCGTGGGGTAGCCCTGGTTGGGCGGGGTGTTGGGGTACGGCTGGTAGCTCGCCGGGGGCTGGGGCGGGTAGCCCGTGCCGTGCGGGGGCATTCCGCCGCCGTTCCCGGGGCCGCCGTTGCCGCGGTTACGGCGGCTGCGGATTACCGCGAAGACGATGGCGATGACGATGACGGCAGCTGCGATGCCGGCGATGAGGAGGATTCCGCCGGCGGAGGAGTCGTCCTTCTTATCCTTCGCCTGACTCGTGCTGTCGTTGCCCGCGGAGGCAGCGCCGGACTCTGTGGAGGTGGACGGCGACGCCTGGGCCAGGGGGCCCTCCTTGGGACCCTTGGGGATGTCCATCCTCAGAGCGGTACCTGGGCGGGCGATGCCGTAACCGAGTTGCTTGTCCGGGGCGGTCCTGCCCTTGTTGTTCAGGAAGGACGCCGACTTGACCAGGCGGTTGATGATCTGGCCTGCGGTTAGGTCGGGGTACTTGGAGCGGAGAAGGGCGACGATGGCTGAGACGTAGGCGGTGGAGCCAGAAGTTCCGTCTGCCACCGCATAACCACTTTTGGTGGTCGAGTCAGCCTGAGCGACTTCCACTCCGGGCGCCGCTACGGTCACGTTCCCGGTGTTCGATTTAGACCAAGGATTGAGGCCCTTGTCAACAGCAGAGACAGCCACAACTCCCGGGAGAGCGGCCGGGTAATTGACTGACCCTGCATCGTTGCCTGTACCCGATACAACTACAACATCGTGTGCTTGCGCATATTCGATCGCCTTAGCGGCTTTTGAGTTAGGATAGGCGGAAGAGTCATTAAACGACAGGTTAATGACTGACGCACCTTGGTCTACCGCATAGCGAACTCCGGCACCCCAATCCTTGGTGTATTTATCACCCTTGGTGGCACTCACACGCACTGGAAGAATCTTCGCCTTCGGCGCAAGACCTTTTACGCCAGCCGAACCGTTCGCTCCGTGTCCATGTCCAGCAATAAGGCTGGCCATGCCCGTGCCATGGCCATTCTCATCCTGATGGGGGTTGCCCTGGCCCGTGAAGTCCTTACCAGGCAAAACCTGTCCTGTCAGGTCTGGGAGACTGGCGTCCACGCCCGAGTCGACTACTGCAACAGTAACCCCCGCGCCTTGAGAGATCTTCCAGACCTTCTCAGCGCCGTAAACCGTCAAAGGCCACTGGGCGTCCCGGACTTGGTCGGCTGACGCAATCGGTGCCGAGGTGAGGAGCAAGGCTCCTGTCAATGCCACGACGCCTGTCGTGGACCAGACTCGCTTGAAACCCAACTCCCTGCTCCTCACTCAGCTGTGGCTGGGTACACCAGCCCTATACATGGGCAGACGAGACCTTTCCGTCCGGCCCGCTTGTGTGTTTACTCGATGGTCCGCGGTACGTTGCGGTTGCGGTCTTCATCCGAGATCCAGGTCTCTTCATCCTCGACCAGGTAGTCGGGACGGTCTCCCTGGTTGTTCTCTTTCTCGGACCGACGGCCCTTGCCGCCCACCCCGCCAGCTGCGCCAGCCTGCGTTCCGCCTCGGCTGCCGTGCAAGCCTGCACCGCCGCCAGTGCCCTTGCCGACTCCCTTGGCCGCACCGACCACACCGCCACGGGCCCTAGCGAGGGCTCCACGACCGCCGGCGCTGGCTCCGCCTCGGCCAGCCGCGCCGGCTCCGCCGCCGCCCATACCACCCATACCGGCTCGGCCTCCGGCACCGCGGCCTGCTGCCGCGCCGCCACCAGCCAGACCACTGCGACCACCCGTGGCGCCAATGCCGCCGCGTCCAGCAGCGCCGGCCGCGAGTCCCCCCTCGCCAGCAGCCAGGATGCCTGGGCTCTGAGCTCCACCGGTACCGAGGCTACCGAGGCCGCCGCCACCGACGCTGGGCCCGCCAACGCCTGTGCTGGGGCTAGGACTAGTCAAGCCGGGGGAGATACTGTCCACATTCGTCTTGGCTGTCGGAACCGTTGGAAGCTGCGAGCCTCCGGTGATGCCCGGGTCACGGGGAACCGTAGGTGTCGGCTTAATGCTCGACGTAGGCCCTGCGCTCCACGGCTTGGCGGTGCTGCTTCCGCTGCCTGGACCCGAACCGCCAGAAGACGGCATGGAAATAGGGGTAGGCATTGGCGTTTGGGGGTTCGGAGGCGCGAAGGGGTCCTGCTTGTGATCGTCAATCCCGCCAGGCGGCTTCGCGTAAACCTTGTAATTGACCCCCAACTGTTCCATGATTGCCACCCCCTTAAGCTGCTCTTCCTTGCCCTTCGACAATGAGTCCGCGTTCGCTTGGCGAGCGGCGTCCGTGCTCACACCCTTGTTGATGTCTGCCATCAGCTGCTCATCGCTGCGATTGTCGTCCGTGAGTTTGTCCCAGGCCCTGTCCCAACCGGACGGCTCATTGACGTCCCGCATCTTGGACATGGAGTTCCGCAGGTCGTTCTGGACGGCGTGCATGGTTTCGCCATAGTGGTTTGCCCACGCAGCGCCGTTCCGGATGTTCCCCATGATCTCGTTGGCCTTCTTGCGGAACGCCTCGGCCGCCTCGCCCTCCCAGTGCTCGAGGACGTTTTCCACGGCGGTCTGCATCATGCCCGCGACGCTGTCTTTCGCGGAAACCGAGTCCACGCCGCCGGTCTTGCCGTCGCCGTCGCCACCGGACAGGATGTTGTGGACCGACTTCCAGTGCTGGCTGACCTCGTAGATCCGGTTGGGGTCCGCGTCCAGGATCATGGAACGCAGCTCCGGAATGCCCATCTTCATGAAGTGCGTGTCGAGCTTGCTGCGATCCGGACCCCCCATACCACCGTCGGTGGTCGATTCGAGCTTCTTGTCGTGCTTGTCCTTGATCCGCTGCTTCTCTGCCTCTTGCTGGGCCTTGATTTGCTCAGGGCTTACGTAGTACTCGCCGCCGTACATCTTCGAACATCCCCTCCGTCAGTGACCGGTCGCTGAACCGCTTAGTTGGCCGCATCCGCGGGAGCCACACTTACTCCCTGCTTGTTCGCATGCTCCTGGTCGCTGTACTTGTCCCTGACCTTTGAGGCGCTTGTGCCGAAGTCGTCGATCAGCTTGTGCAGGTCCCTGATCATGTTCTCGATCTTGGTCTTCCCGTCCTGGTGCGCCGTGTGAAGCTCGTTGGACTCCAAGAACTTCATACTGCCAAACGCCGTGCTCGGGATGTCTGTCTCGTACTTGGCCTTGGTGTTGGCCTTGTCCATGTCTGAGAGAAGGCCGTTGAGCTTGCGGATGACTTCATCCAGCGCACTCAGATCAACCCGCATTCCGTTACTCATACCCCGTTGTCCTCTCCCCTGTTCTTCAAGTTGTCAGCACCACTCAGTGCCCAGCTCATCGCCCAGTCCGTCCAACCCGCCGACTACGCCAGTCCCGCACAGCCACCCCGCTCCCCGCAGCCACCAGCACCAACGCGAACCCCGTCCCCAGCACATAAATGGCTGTCCGGCGCTCCCGCTCCGCCTCGCTCTCCCCCATGGTCACAGCCATGGGAACAACCCCGCCAGACCCGGCTTTCACCGCCGGATCCGGGGTCGGCGAGGTACCCGGCGTCGAGTCGTCCGACAACGCAGCCACCGGATCAATTACCCCCCAGCCGATGTAGCGGTTCGGTCCCCGCCCCGGTCGCTGAGCCGTCTCCTCGATCCGCGTGGCGATCTGATCCGCCGACCAGCCCGAGTGCTTCTCCTTCAGCAGAGCCGCGACGCCCGCGACATACGGCGCCGCGAAGCTCGTACCGTCGGCCGTGCACTGGCCCTTCTTGGGGACCGTCGAGACCATGTCGACGCCTGGTGCCGCGACGTCCACGAAGTCGCCCGCCTGTGAGAAGTACGCGCGTTCGTCGTTGCGGTCGGAGGCTGCCACCGCCAGGACGCCCGGGTACGAGGCGGGGTAGGTGTTCGCGGACTTGCCGTCGGCTCCGTCGTTGCCGGCGGCCGCCACGATCAGGGCGCCCCTCTTCACGGCCGCCGCCACGCTGTCCCGGAGTCCCTGGTTGTCCTGCCTGTCCGCGGTGTCCGAGGAGATGTTGATGATCTTCGCGCCCGCGGCGGACGCGTCATGGATCGCCTGGGCCATGGTCCCCGAGTTGCCCTGCTTGTTCTCTCCGCCCGTGTAGCGGAAGGAGAGGATCTTGGCGTCCGGCGCGATGCCCTCGAAGCCCGTGCCCTTGATCGGGCGGGCAGCGATGATGCCCGCGACCCGGGTGCCGTGGCCCTCGATGTCCTTGTTCGGGGCGCCGTCGACGTACGTGTCGCCCTTGCCGGCCATGGCCCCGCTCAGCTGAGGGTTCGAGCTGTCGACGCCCGTGTCGATCACCGCGACCGTGACGCCCTTGCCCGTCGCCTGCCCCCACAGTTGGTCCAGGAGGACCCGCTGGAGCGACCAGGGCTTGGACTTGATGACGTCGCCGCCGAAGACGCATTCCGTGCTCGCCGCCAGGCCGAACTTCACGCCGCCCGAGGCGGGGCTGTCGGATGCGAATGCCGGCGGCGCCGACGCAACGCAGATCCCGGTTGCCGCAAGCACGCCAAAAACCCGCTGCAGTGCGCGGGTTCCACTGTTGCGGTCGTTGCGGCTACGCGAACGGGCTCTGCGGCCCTCCACGTTCAGGCCCCTCATGTCCAGGCCCCCAGGGCTTCCTCGACGTACCGGTGACGGACGTACCAATAAACGAATGTGAAGATTTGCGGGATTTGCTGTGTACGACCCCGAAGCAGAGCTCGGCCCAGCCGACACCGTGGCGTCGGCTGGGCCGATTCTCTTCATCTCATGCGCCTCGGGTCACCGGCTGGCTCAGCCCCAGGTTGCGGCGTTGCTCTTCTCGGTGGACTGGTAGCTCTCGGCGGCGCTCTGCAGCGCCGTGGAGATCTTCAGAAGGGTGTTGTGCAGGTCCTGAGCGGTCTTGTCCCACTCGGTCTGCTTGCGCTGGTAACCCTCCTGCGCCTCACCTTCCCAGGTGCTGGCGACACGCTTGACCGCGGCCTCGAGGTCATCGAGCTGCTGCTTGATGCGGCCTGCGGTCGTACGCACGTCGGTGGAGGCGTTGGTGATGGTTGCGTAATTGACGAGGATCGACATCGTCGTTCCCTTTCAGGAAGAGTCGTGGGAAGTCAGTGGAGATCGATGCAGATCAACCGGGGGTTGGTCCACATCGATCGAGATCGGAAGTGCCGTTGAGAACCCGGCTCGATCAGCCGAAGTCCGACATGATCTTGCTGATCTCGGAGTTCTGCTGCTCTTCCGACGCGGAGTAGTTGCTCCGCGTGGAGTCCACGGCTTCCTTGATGTCGTTGAGGATGTCGCTCATCTTCTTCGCGTCCTGGTTCCAGCGCTCCTGCAGCTGGTGGTAGGACGTGGCCGCCTGGCCCTTCCAGCCGCCCGCGATCTGCTCGATCACTCCGTTGAGGCGGCGGATCTCGCCCTGCAGCTGACCGTTCGCGGTGCTGATGTCACCGGAGAGCTTGGTGAGTTCGTCCTCTGTTACCCGGAACTGGCCGGCCATGTTGAACCTTCCCCCATGTCGTCGTTGATCCGGGAAACCTGCGATGGTGCCCGGAGAAGCTTCGCACCGTTGAGCGCTGCAAACACTCTATCGCCAGCCTGTCTCACATCCACAGGCAAGACCAATCAGTTACACGGCTCACACACTTGAGCGATCATCCTGTGATCAACAGGCAGTTGTGCGCTCAACTACACCTGCCCATCGCCCCGTTGGCGGGTCGCCGACTACAACCGCCGACCCACCGACCGGAGTTCTACGATCACTGGCTCTGTTCCTGCGACGCGCTGCCCGTGTCCAGCGTCGGGCCCTTGGGGATGAATTCCGCCCAAGTCTGCGGCACGAGCGCGAGGTTGGTGATGTCCTCGTACCCCAGCCGAGTGCGCGCCTTGTCCGTCTCGCTCGCATTCTGCGACGACCCGGTCGACGAGGACGAACCGGCACTGCTGCCCTTCGCCGCACTGTCGTTGTTCGACGGCAGCGAGTACCGCAGGCCTGTGTCCGTCAGCAGGTACTGCGCCCCGCCGCCGCCCGCCGCGCCGGAGAGCTCCTTGAAGAGAAGGCCAGAGCCGGACGAGACGTAGGCGCTCACCGAATTGGCGACGACCTTCTTGGGGTACGTCGTTCCGGCCCAGGCTGCGAGCTCCGGCTTCTTGTCCGCGCCGAAAGTGCCCTTGTAGACGCTGCAGGAAGTGGTGCGGGCCTGGCCGGTCGCCGTGGTTGCGGGGTTGGCCTGCCGCGGAACCTGCTGGGGCCAGTCCCTGCCGCCGTCGAAACGCTCCGGCTGGCCGCCGTTGGCGGTGATGATGTCGCGGCTGGGGAGCTGGACGGCGTCGTTGCTGCCGGTCGCGGCGTAGGGCGACTGCTTGAGCAGAGCGGCGACGAAGGGCGTGATCGAGGCGATCTTGTCCTGGAGCACGACGAAGTACTGCTCGCCCTGCGCATCCTGGGCCTTGAGTACCCGGCCCACTGTGCTCGCCGCGGCGGGGAGGCCCTTGAGTGAGGTCGGCCCACCCCCGCCGGTGACCGTCGGGAAGGTGATGACACCTCCGTTGTTGAGGGTGTTCAGCCACTCCTGGCTCACCGGCTGCGCATCGGCCCTACCGCCGATGACCGCGGAGCGCAGCTGCGCCATTTTGGTGTCGTCGAGACCCGGCCCGCCCAGCAGGAAGCGGTTCCCCTTGCCGTCGACCAGGAACTCCTGCGACGTCTTGCTGTCCTTGACGTACAGAGCCTTGCCGGAGTCGACCTTGCCGGGGCCGGCGAGCGTCTTGGCGTCGTCCGCATCCAGTACGAAGACCGCGCGGTCGATGTCTTTGTCCGATCCCGCGGCCGGCCGCTCGCACACCGCCCACGTCTTCGCCTTCTCCGCGTCGTCCTTGGAGGGCAGGCGGTCGGGGGCGTACGGGATACCGATCGTCGCGCCGTGCGGGATGTTGCTCTTGTCGATCTCGCTGCCGGAGACCTCCAGGACGCTGCCCTTGCCCTTGTCGAGGAGGAGCTTGGCGGAGGCGTAGTTGAGGACCGGATGAAGCGTCGCGACCTTCTTGCCGCTCGGCGTCTTGTCGTTGATGACGACGTAACGCGTCGTGGAGTCGCTGTCGACGATGATGTACTCGCCGGGCTTGTCCCAGCCCGCCGGTGCCGCCGGCTTGATCACGCCGTAGGCGATGAAGCCGATCACCAGGACGACGCCGAGCGCCAGACTGGGCGTCACCGTGCGCATGGGACGCGGTGCGCCTTCCTCCGAGCCGCCCGGCGACGGTGCCAGGAACGCCGCGACGGTGCGCTTGCGAGCGAAGTTGTAGGCGGCGAGCTCGTCCTGACGCTTGGCCATGGTCCCCGTTTCTCCCGTTTTGTACTGCCGCGTGTATGGCGCGACCGTGCTCGTCCATGCCCGACCGTGCCCGTGATGCTCGGTCGTGCTCGAATCATCCGAATTCGCCCGAATCACCAGTGCTCAAGGGGCACTTCAGTCGCGCAGGCACCTACTATGCCCTGCGCCACGGGACGACGGTTCACCAGGTGTTGGGCCGCCCCCGCATCTTCACAGAGCTTCACCACAGCGCTTCACCATGCGGGCCCGGTCCATGAAAGGCTGGCCACCTGGGGTTTCGGTGTCCCGTGTGTCGCCTGGTGTTTCGCAGCGGGTACCGTGAGCCGCCCACATGGATGTTGTGGGCCCAGTGAATGGATGTTGCGGGCCCGGCGAGCGGCCACATATTTCGCGAAAGGGATGTCCCGGGGGATGAGCAGCGCTACGAGCACTCGGCGCGGTCGCCGCGCACAGCAGCAACAGGGAGGGCCCGGCGACAGACGTCGTACATCGGCCGCTCCAGTCGCCCCCGCCGCCGCGTCGCCGCGCACGCTGCCCCGCCCCGGCGGTCTGGGTCCGGTGCGGTTGCAGCAGCTCATCCTGGTGGAGCTCGCGGCCGCGGTCATGCTGGCCGCCTGGGCCGCCGACACCTCCTGGCTGCTGGCCCCGGCCGGCGCCGTGGCGGTGCTGCTGCTTCTTCTGGCGGTTCTGCGCCGGGGTCGCCGGCCACTGCCCGAGTGGTACGAGACGACGCGCGCGATGCGGCAGCGCCGACGCGACGCCAAGCTGCCCGTACCGCCGGGGACCGATGCGATGCTCGCGCCGGTCGTGGAGTGCGACCCGGCCCTGCGGACGTACGGCTTCGTCTCCCGTGACAACCGCTCGATCGGCATGATCGGCGACGGGACGTTCCTGACCGCCGTCCTCTTCGTGCAGCCCGCCGACGAGCCGCTGCGACCCGCTGCGGCCCACCGGCAGCTGCCGCTGCGGCTGGTCCAGGACGCCCTGGAGGTCGACGGGATCCGGCTCGCCTCCGCGCAGGTCGTGCAGCACACGCAGCCGGCGCCCGCGCCGCATCTGCCCGCGCAGTCGCTCGCCGCGCGGTCGTACGGCCCCCTGCAGGCGCAGTCCGGTTCGCCCGCGCTCCGGCTCACCTGGGTCGCCCTCAAGCTCGACCCGGAGCTGTGCCCGGAGGCGGTGCAGGCGCGCGGGGACGGTGTTCCCGGGGCGCAGAAGGCGCTGCTGCGGGTGGCGGACCAGCTGTCCAGCAGGCTGGCAGGCGCCGGTTTCAAGGCGACCATCCTGGACGAGAACGAGCTGATGCAGGCGCTGGCGACGTCCAGCTGCCTGAACCCGCGCGCCAACGCGCAGCACGGCCAGGAGGGGCGGGCGCCCCAGCGCCGTACCGTCGAGGCGGTGAAGTCCTGGCGGGTCGACGACCGGTACCACGCGACGTACTGGGTCTCCCGCTGGCCGCAGTTGGGCAACGGCGGCGTGGCGCTGCCCGAGCTGGTCACGCGCCTGACCTCGCTGCCGGTGCTGGCCACGACGTTCAGCATGACCCTGAGCAAGGCCGGGAACCGAGGTGTCTCGCTCACCGGGCACATCCGGGTCACCGCCCGCGGCGACAGCGAACTCGGCCAGGTGGGACGGGAGTTGGAACGGGCCGCCGGTGCCGCGAAGGCCGGTCTGGTCCGTCTCGACCGGGAGCAGGTCCCCGGTGCTCTCGCCACTCTGCCGCTCGGAGGTACCTACTGATGTCCTATCCCCCGCAGACCATGCCTCCGGGACAGCAGGGCCACACCCCCGGCCGTACGACGCCGGCCCACGTGGCCTCGCCCACCGACACCGGCATGATCCCGATCATCCGGCAGCCGGAGACCCCGCAGCAGCAACGGCGCATCGTCAGCCCTGGGTTCGGGCTGCGCGGGCCGCGCCGCAACCGGCATGTCGTCACCGCCGACGAGCTCGCGGCGATCAGCATGCCGATCGGTGACGACGGCGTACTCATCGGCACCGACCCGGACGCGCAGCCGGCGGTGCTGGGTCTGTCGCGTCCGACCGCCTTCGACGTCGTCCTCGTGGGTGGTCTGTGGCTCGCCCAGGTGCTGGCGCTGCGCGCCGCCGCGACGGGCGCGCGCGTGGGCGTCGAGACCGGACGTCCTCAGGTCTGGCAGCAGTTGGCCCAGGCGGCGGGCGGCGGCCAGCAGTGCGTGACGGTCTATCCGGTGGGCCGGGTGCCCGCGCAGGGGCCGTCCGTGTCGAGTCCGGTGGTGCTGATCCGGGACTGCGGTGTGCGCCCGCCGCGCGGGCGGGTGACCTCCGTGCCGTGGCAGGCCGTGGTGACGGTCCTGCCGTACGTCAGCGAACATGCGCCGCGCTGGCTGGCTCAGGCGCAGCTGGTCGGCATCCAGCGCATCTCGCCTCAGGAGATCGAGGTCGTACGCGACACCCTGGGCGTCCCGAACGAGCATCTGCAGCACCTGCCGGCGCTGCACGAAGGTGCCGCCCTGTGGTGCACCCGCAAGCACCACAAGTTCGTGATGACCGAACCCACCGATGCGGAGACGGGCCTGCTCGGCGTGGCCCGACGGATGGACTGACGCGTCGTCGTCACCCGGGGAAGGGTGCGAACGGTACGAACCGGCCGCACCCGTGAGGCTGTTGAGTTCGCACCCATGGGGGCTTTTCCGTCCCGCCATGCGAGTGATTAGGCTTCTGGTGGTGCGGTGACGATCGCAGTCGCGTGGGACTCGCCACTCGGTCCGCCCGACCGCGACGACGACCAGCTCAGCAGCAGTGGCTGACCAGGAGGCAAGCAGTGAACAGGGATCGGTCCGAGTACAACGGCGGCAGCCCTTCCTCGGACGGGGACGATCACGAGGTGGATCTCACCGGCGAGTTCGAGATCG
The DNA here is from genome assembly GCF_003814765.1 of Streptomyces sp. TLI_185. Taxonomy (NCBI): domain Bacteria; kingdom Bacillati; phylum Actinomycetota; class Actinomycetes; order Kitasatosporales; family Streptomycetaceae; genus Streptomyces; species Streptomyces sp. TLI_185. Next base: position 7,317,460 of record NZ_RKRB01000001.1, on the reverse strand, counting down.
TCTACGAGCCGCCCGCCTGGTATGCCCAAAGCACGCAGGGTGGCTCCCCGTCCGGCGGCCAGCAGGACGGCGGGCGGACATCTCCGCCGCCGCCGAGCGGGCCGCCCATCGGAGCACCCACGGGGCCCCCGGGCGTCACACCGCAGCGTCCCGCGCCACCCGCCCCCGCCCCGGCACAGCCGCCCGCCCAGGCCGCACCTCAGCAGCCCGTACAACCTGCCCAGCCCTCGCAGCCCGCTCCGGCTCAGGGCACGGGTGGCTACGGATTCCCGCCGCAGCAGTCCGCGCCGGGCACCGCCCCCGCGGCGACGCCAGGTGGGTACGGCTACCCCCAGCAGACGGGCGCCGGTGCACCGCCCCAGACCGGCCAGGACACCTCGGGCGGCTTCGGAGCACCGCAGCAGCAGGCGCCCACCGCGCCGCCTGCCGCGCCCCAGCAGCAGCCGCCCGCCGTGCCCCAGCCGCCGGCGCCTGCCGCGCCGGCGGCCGCCGCGCCCGGTTTCCCCGTGCTGCACCCCGTCGACGAGGACGCGCAGAGCGGCCCGGCCCAGACCGCCACCCCGGCGGCGGGCGTACCGGCGGCGGCCGCCCCCGAGCAGCCGGAGGCCGAACTGAACCATGCGGCCGCCGACGCCGAGGCGGCCCGCCTGTTCGGCGGCGACGACGACGTCGAGTCGGAGGAGACGCACGGCGACGAGCCGGAGCAGGGTGACCCCGCCGCGTCCACGTCCGGTGCCGACGAGTCGGCGCCCGAGGCGGACACCCCCGCACCGCCGACGGCAGAAGCAGAGCCGGAGGCCGAGGCGGCCGCAGCGCCCGCAGCTCCCCCGCCCCCGCCCGTTGCTCAGCCGCAGCCTCAGCAGGCGCAGCCGCAGGCCCCGACTGCGCCCCAGGCCGCACCGGGGCTTCCCCCGCTGCCGCAGGGCTTCGCACCCGCACACCCCGGCCAGGCAGCGCCGCAGCCGGACCCGCAGGCCGCGGCCGGTTACGGCTACCCCCAGGCACCTGCCCAGCCGCAGCCGGGCCAGCCGGCCCACCAGACGCCGCCGCAGGGCACGTTCGGCCCGGCCCAGCCGCAGCCCGGATACCCGGCGCAGGGCGGACAGCCCGCACCGGCCGACCCGCGCCAGGCCCAGCCGCGGCAGCCCCAGCCGCAGGCCCCCGGATACGGCTACCCGCAGCAGCCCGCACCGCCGCAGGCCCAGCCCGGTCAGCCGCAGCCCGCCGGTTACGGCTACCCGCCGCAGCCCGAGCAGGCCGGTTACGGCTACCCGCCCCAGCAGCCGGGCTACGGCTATCCGCAGCAGCCCGCACCGCAGCAGCAGCCTCCGGCCCAGCCCCCGCAGCAGCAGGCGCCGCAGCCGCCGCCCCAGCAGCAGCAACCCGGTGCGTACGGCAACCAGGGCTGGACCGCCCCGCCCGGCCCGCAGGCCGGCCCCGGTGCGCCCCAGCAGCAAGCCGCGCCGGGGACCCCGCTCGGCTACAACGCCGCCGTGGAGCTCTCCTCCGACCGGCTGCTGCGCAACCAGCCGAAGGCCCGCAAGAACAACCAGGCCCCCTCGCGCTTCAAGCTCGGCGCCAAGAAGGAGGCGGCGGAGCGGGAGCGGAAGCTCGGTCTGATCCGTACTCCGGTGATGTCCTGCTACCGGATCGCGGTGATCAGCCTCAAGGGCGGCGTCGGCAAGACCACGACGACCATGTCGCTCGGCGCCACGCTCGCCACCGAGCGCCAGGACAAGATCCTTGCGATCGACGCCAACCCGGACGCCGGAACCCTCGGCCGACGAGTGCGGCGCGAGACTGGCGCCACCATCCGCGACCTCGTCCAGGCGATCCCGCAGCTGCACAGCTACATGGACATCCGCCGCTTCACCTCGCAGGCGCCCTCGGGTCTCGAGATCATCGCCAACGACGTGGACCCGGCGGTCTCCACCACCTTCAACGACCAGGACTACCGCAGTGCGCTCGACGTGCTGGGCCGGCAGTACCCGATCATCCTCACCGACTCGGGTACCGGTCTGCTCTACAGCGCGATGCGCGGAGTCCTCGACCTCGCCGACCAGCTGATCATCATCTCCACCCCCTCGGTGGACGGTGCGAGCAGCGCCTCGACCACGCTCGACTGGCTGTCGGCGAACGGCTTCGCCGACCTCGTGCAGCGGTCGGTCACCGTGATCTCCGGTGTCCGCGAGACGGGCAAGATGATCAAGGTGGAGGACATCGTCGCGCACTTCGAGACCCGCTGCCGCGGTGTCGTCGTGATCCCCTTCGACGAACACCTCGCGGCGGGCGCCGAGGTGGACCTCGAGATGATGCGGCCCAAGACCCGCGAGGCCTACTTCGATCTCGCGGCCCTCATCGCCGAGGACTTCGCCCGTACCCAGCAGGGCTTCGGCAACCCGAACATGCAGTACCCGCAGCAGCCCCAGCAGGGATACGCGCCCCCGCCGCAGGATCCCCAGCAGCAGCTCTACGGCCAGCCCGGCGGCACCCCGCAGCCGGGGCAGGGCTGGGGGCAGCCCCCGCAACAGCCGGGCCCGGGGCAGGGCTGGCAGCAGCAGCCGCCCCAGGACCCGCAGCAGGGGCAGCCGCCGCAGCAGGGTGTCGTACCGCCCGGCTGGACCCAGCAGCAGTAGTTCGGCAACAGCGAAGGGCGGCCGGTGCTCTCAGCACCGGCCGCCCTTCGGCGTCGTAGGAACGAATCCGGGAACGGCTATTCGGCGGTCGTCACCAGCTCGCGGCACCGCTTCACGTCCTCGGCCATCTGCTCCAGCAGGGCCTCCAGGGAGTCGAACTTCGCCTGGCCGCGGACGTAGGCCAGGAAGTCGACGGCCACGTGCAGGCCGTACAGGTCGAGGCCCACGCGGTCGATGGCGTACGCCTCCACCGTGCGCTCGGTGCCGTCGAACTGCGGGTTCGTGCCGACGGAGATCGCGGCGGGCATGACCTCGCCCTGGGCGTGCAGCCAGCCGGCGTAGACGCCGTCGGCCGGGATCGCGGTGTGCGGCAGTGTCTCGACGTTGGCGGTCGGGAAGCCCAGCTCACGGCCGCGCTGAGCGCCTCGTACGACGACGCCCTCGACGCGGTGCGGGCGGCCCAGGATCTCGGCGGCGCCCTCGACGTCCCCCTCGGCGACCAGGCGCCGCGTGAGCGTGGACGAGAACGGCTCGCCGCCTCCCGCCTCACCGCGCACATACAGGTCGACGATCTCGACCTCGAAGTCGTAGACCTTGCCCTGCTCTACGAGGAATTCGACGTTCCCCGCGGCCTTGTGGCCGAAGCGGAAGTTCGGGCCCTCGACGACCGCCTTGGCGTGCAGCTTGTCGACCAGGACCTTGACGACGAAGTCGGCCGGCGACAGCTTCGAGAACTCCGTCGTGAAGGGGAGGATCAGAAGCGCGTCCACGCCGAGGTCCGCCATGAGTTCGGCGCGGCGGTGGTGCGGGGCCAGCAGCGGCGGGTGGCTGCCGGGGCGGACGACCTCGCTGGGGTGCGGGTCGAAGGTGACGACCACTGAGGGGACGCCCAGCTCGCGGGCTCGGTCCACCGCATGCCGGATGATCAGCTGGTGACCGCGGTGGACTCCGTCGTAGGAGCCGATGGTGACGACGCTGCGCCCCCAGTCCTCGGGGATGTCCTCCAAGCCACGCCAGCGCTGCACTGTGACCGCTCCTCGAACCCGTGTCCGTGTCTACCGACCTCTTACGCAGGTCTAAGGGTGCCATGCCGGGGCCGTGCGGCCCGCATCGGTATGGGGGCTGTGACCCGATGCACGCTCATCGCTCCGCGGGTACGCGGGCGATGGGTGGTCGTTTGACTGCGGCACCGTCGGGGCTGGTGGTGCCCCGCGGCGGAGCCGCACACCGATACAGCCCCGCGCCCCTTTGGGGCGCGGCCCCCGCCAGGTTCTCGATCATCCGGCGGGCGCCGGGACCCACCACGGCCGCCCAGGTCTGTGGGTCCTCGGTCAGCCAGCCGGCCATGCGGGCGGCGAAGCCTGGGACCTGCCGGCCGAGGTCGACCAGACCGCGGTCGAAGCGGGCCGCGCCGTCCGGGGTGCGGACCAGGAGCAGTCCGGTGCGGTGCACGAGCTCGCGCACGTCGTCGCCGCAGCGCCGGGCCGCTGCGTGCAGCAGGGCGTCCAGGACGGCGGGGGCCTGTTCGTGGGTCAGGAGGAAGTCGAGGAGTTCGCGGCGCAGGAGGCGGGAGGCGGGGGTGCCGGGAGCGGCGAGTACGGCGGCGAGCGCGGCCCGCACCTCCTCCGGGCCGCCGGCGAGGAGACCGGTGACCAGGGGGAAGAGCACGGCCCGCGCCTCCGGTCCCTGGTCGAGCCGCAGGTCGACGTACGCGGCCACGTCGACGGCGGTCTCCGGGCGCCGCTCCACCGCCTCCCGCACGAGCACGGCGACCCTTCGGGCCAGCGGGGGCGTGGTCACGTCGGCGAGCGTGCGCAGCGCCTGACCGGCGTCCGGCCCGCGCAGACGCTCGCGGAAGGCGTCGAGGACCGGTTCCGGGTGTGTGGTCAGGGCGGCGACCAGTGCGCTCGGGGGGAAGTGCGGGTCGCCGGACGCGAACTGCCGCAGCGCCTGCGGGAGATGGCGGGCACGCGTGCGTGGATCGCGTACGAGGAGGGCGAGCGCGCCGCCGTGCAGGGTGCAGTCGGCGGGGCGGGCGAGGAGGGCGAGGGCGGCGTAGCGGAGGAGTTCGCGGTCGGCGTCGGTACGGACGTGGGGCGCCGCGCGCAGGCCGTACGCCACCGCCGCCACCCGTCGCGCGGGCCGCTCGTCGTGCGCCCACCGGTCGACGGCCCGGCAGATGGTCGACGGCTCGTCCTCCGCGAGTACGGCGAGCAACTCGTCCGCCCTTGGGTGTGCACTCTCGACCAGTACCTCGGTCAGGTCGTCCAGAGCCAGGTGCCGGTGGGTGTGCAGCAGCGCCTGCGCCGCCTCGGCGACGGTCGCGTGCGGGGTCGCGGGAAGCGGGCGGTCGTCGTCGAACCAGCGGGTGAGGAGGGGTTGTACGGCGGTGGGGTCGGCGGCGAGGAGCTGGGAGACGGCGTCCAGGTAACGGGGGCCGGTGTCCTGCGGCGGGCCGTCTGCGAGGAGCAGGTGGCGCAGCAGGTCCAGGCGTTCGGTCTGCGGGAGCGGCAGGGCGGTCCAGAAGCCGGGGGCGAAGGGACCCGTGGCGGCGGAGGTCGGACGGGAATCGTTCTTGGTTTCCCGGGAGTTGGGACAGTCCTGTCGGCGTGCCGCCACGAGCCGGTCGGCGAGCCGTCGCAGAACGGCCAGGTACGGGGTGGCGTCCGGTACGCGCAGCAGGGTCTCGGTGAGGAGGCGGGCGGGCCACCAGGAGTGCGGGTCCGCATCCAGGACGTTGGCCAGTTCCTCCATTCTTACGGCGAGTTGGGCAGTCCCCTCCTGACGGGCCAGGAGCAGCAGGGCCTCTACGACGGGGCCGATGCGGTGGTGCGGTACGGGAAGGGTGCGGGTGCCGCCGTCCGCGGTGGGGCTGTGGTGGACCAGGGTGCGCAGGGCCTCGTCGAGGTCGAGGTGCATGCCGTGGAGCCAGTCGGCGAGTTCCTCGTGGGCGAAGCGGTAGCCGCTGCCGGCGGGGAGGAGCAGGCCTTCGGTGAGGACTGCGGAGGCCCAGCCGGTGCCGCCGCCCAGCCTCGCGGGGGCCGCTCCCCACGGGAACACCGCCTCGAACGTCTTCCGGTCCAGCTCGCCCTGTCCGGGGCCGAGGCTGCGGCGGGCGGCCTCGTGGACCTGGCCGGAGACCTTTGCGGCGAGGCGGCGTACGGCGGTGCCGCGCAGGCCGGTCTCGGCGGACAGTCTGACGGCGATGCGCAGGCACATCAGGTCGAGGTGGGCCGCGAGGACGTCGTTGCGGTCCACGTGGGCGTGGGGGGCGTCCTGGAGGGCCGCGTGGACCTCTGAGAGGAGGCGGAGGGTGAGGGGGTGGCGGGCGTCGGGGGCTTGGAGGGTGCCCTCGGGGATGCGGTATCGCGCGCGGGCTCTGCGGGCCTCGTCCTCCGTGAGGTCGCCGAGGCGCACGCAGGGGATGTCGCCCCCGCCGCCCCTACCCGTCCCGTCCCTGGGGGCTGCCGCCCCCAGACCCCCGCTATCGGCCTGAACGGCCTCGTCCTCAAACGCCGGACGGGCTGAAAAGATCAAGCCCCGGCCGAACAGGGCCGAAAAGACCTCCCAGTACTCCGCCCTGCACGCCACGATCAGCCGCGTCCCCGTCTCCCGCAGCCATTCCTCCGTCCCCTCGATCCACTCCCGCAGGCGGTGGGTCAGGGCGGGCGGCATTTCTTCCGGGCCGTCCAGGAGGAGGAGCAGGGGGCGGTCTGCCGCACGGGCGGCCTGGGCGAGGCGGTTGGGGCCGGTGTCGCCGAGGGCGGCGGCGCAGGTGGACCTCGCCGCCGCAACGATGCGGGCGGCGCGGGCCAGTGCGCGGCCGGCCGCGTCCGCCACCGAGGGGTCGTCGTCCCTCAGGTCGGCGCCACGCAGCCACAGGGTCGGGGCCGGTTCGGAGCCGCGGTTGCGGCGGGCGGCGAGGGACGCGAGTTCCGTCGTACGGCCGCTGCCCGGTGGTCCGACCAGGCCGAGGACGGCGGCCGGGCCCCGCACGAACGCGGCCAACTCCCTTGCCGTCTCCGCCCGTTCGACGGGCTCGACGCCCGCCCGGCCGACGTGGCCCTCCAGCGTCCCCGGCGGGCCGTCCTGCCCCACCGACGTCGCCGTCAGCTCCAGCACCCCGGCCAGGTTGAGGTCGGCCCCGTACGCGGGCACCGTAGCCGCGTTCCGGTCGAGCAGGTCGGCCAGCGGACCGATGGACAGGTCGGATGAGGATCCCGGGGGGTCCCCCCGCTCGAGCGAAGCCGAGAGTGGGGCAGCAACCGACCACGACGGCGCCGCAGAAGATCGACGGCCCGTCGCGGCGAGATCAGCGGAGCGCCGCCGCAGCGGGACCGCGAAGCCGGCGTCGCGGTGGCCGGACTGGAGTGCGGTGCCGAGGACGGCGACGACGGCGCCGGTTTCGGCGTCCAGGACCGGTCCCCCGGCCGCCCCGCCGCCCAGCCGCAGGGCGTCCCGGCCGGTCGTGCCGATCGCCAACTCCAGGGCCTCGTCGAGGAGATGGAAGCGGTCCGTCGCCGCGTACGTCACGGAGGTCGCACCGAGCACACGCGCCTCGCGCCAGCAGCCGGCGGCGAGGCGGACGTATCTGCCGGTCTCGACCCGGTCCCGGACCGTGACCGGCAGCGGGTCGACGCCGAGGCCCTCGGTGCGTACGAGGGCCAGGTCCAGGTCGGGCAGCGGGGTCACCGCGTCCGCGGTCACCAGGCAGGTGCGGTCGTCGGCGGTGTGCAGGACGAGCCTGGGCAGTCCGTCGACGGCCTCGTGGCTGGTGATGACGGTGCCGTGGTGGTCGGCCACGAAGCCGGTGCCGCGGGGGCGGCCGGCGAGGTCGTGGATGCGGACCAGGGCGGCGTCCCGGGCGGTCGGTTCCCCGTCCGGGGTGCGTCCGGTTCGCGTATCCTCCGCCGACCGGTGTCCGCCCCCGGTCCGCGGGCCCCGTCCCGCCATGTTCGAGCCTCCCCGCCGTACACCTGTGCCCTCAGTTCGACGTTAGGGCCGCGATGATCAGCGGGACAGATCACTTGGCGAACGCGCCCCCTTCCGCTCCCTCGGTTCACTCCGAGCGCCTGCCCGGACGGGTGAATAGGCGGGGGTCCGTGGATACACCCTAGGGGTGGGGGAACCGAGGGGGGACCGTGGAGCGGCGGGCACAACCCCGTGACCGCCGCTCCACGGGCAGGCATCTCGTGGCAGCCCTGAGCTGGTCGGGCGAGTAACGCTGCGGTTCCGGGAGCGCCCCAAAGGGGCGCGGGGAACTGCGCGACAAGCCACGACGGCGCCGCAGACCGACGGCACATCGCGGCCCCGCGGCGGAGCCGCACATCGGCACACCCAGCGGAGCGCCTAGCCGAAGACGGCCAGGCTCTTCGCCTTGCCCTTCTGTTCCTCGACGAGCGCGAGGAACTGCCCCTCGGGGTCGAAGACGGCCACCGGGCCGCCGCCCGCGTACACCTCGGGCATCTCCAGCCGTACGCCGTTGGTGAGCAGCCGGGCCCGCTTGGCGTCCACGTCCCAGCGCGGGAACGCGGCCGTGGCCGCCTCGGCGATCGGCATCACCGTCAGCTCCTTCTGGAGCTCGTCCAGCGTCTTCGCCGAGTCCAGCTTGTACGGGCCGACGCGGGTGCGGCGCAGGGCGGTGAGATGGCCGCCCACGCCCAGGTCGGCGCCCAGGTCGCGGGCCAGGGCCCGGATGTAGGTCCCGGAGGAGCAGACGACGGAGACCACCAGGTCCAGCACCGGGGTGCCGTCCTCGGCGACCGCGTCCCGGACGTCGTACACCGCGAAGGACGAGACGGTGACGGGCCGGGCGGGGATCTCGAACTCCTCGCCCTCCCGCGCCCGCTTGTAGGAGCGCACACCGTCGATCTTGATGGCGCTCACCTTCGACGGCACCTGCATGATGTTGCCGGTGAGCTTGGCGATCCCGGCGTCGACGGCCTCGCGGGTGACCTTCGAGGCGTCTGCCGACCCCGTGATCTCGCCCTCTGCGTCGTCGGTCAGGGTCGTCTGCCCGAGGCGGATCGTCCCCAGGTACTCCTTCTCGGTCAGTGCGAGGTGACCGAGCAGCTTGGTGGCCTTCTCGACGCCGAGGACGAGCACGCCCGTCGCCATGGGGTCGAGGGTTCCGGCGTGCCCGACGCGTCGGGTGCGGGCGATGCCGCGCATCTTGGCGACCACGTCGTGCGAGGTGAAGCCCGACGGCTTGTCCACGATGACAAGCCCGTCGGGCGTCCGGTTCTTCTGGGTCATTCGGCGGTGTCGTCCTCGTCTTCACCCGGCTTCTTGTACGGGTCCGCCTCGCCGGCGTAGGTGGCGCCGGCCGAGACCTCGCGCACCTTCTCGTCGGACTGGCGGGCCTTGTCGAGGAGGTCCTCGATGGTCCGGGCGGTGTCCGGCAGGGCGTCCGCGACGAAGGTCAGCGTCGGCGTGAACTTCACGCCCGCCGCCGCACCGACCGCGGAGCGGAGCACGCCCTTGGCGCTCTCCAGACCGGCGGCCGCGGCCGCCCGCTCCTCGTCGTCCCCGTACACCGTGTAGAAGACGGTCGCCTCCCTCAGGTCCCCGGTGACCCGGGTGTCCGTGATGGTGACGTGCGAGCCGAGCCGCGGGTCCTTGATCCCGCGCTGCAGCTTCTGGGCCACCACCTCTCGGATGAGGTCCGCCAGCCTCTTGGCACGCGCGTTGTCGGCCACTGGTCCGTCTCCTTAAGTGCTTACTTCTTGCGTCAGTCTTCGTCGCTGTGGAGCCTGCGTCGAACCGAGAGCAGTTCCACCTCGGGCCGCCCGGCGACCAGCCGCTCGCAGCGGTCCAGTACGTCGGAGAGGTGTCCCGTGTCCCCGGAAACCATCGCGAGCCCGATCTCGGCCCTGCGATGGAGGTTCTGGTTGCCCGTCTCCGCCACGCTCACCGCGTACTTGCGCTGGAGCTCGGCCACTATCGGACGGACGAGAGAGCGTTTCTCCTTGAGCGAGTGGACGTCGCCGAGGAGCAGGTCGAAGGACAGAGTCCCCACATACATGTGTGTCCGGATGTCCCGCCGGTTCGGGGTACGGGCGCCACGCTTCGACGCCGATACGGGAACCGTACACGCAACGGCCGGGGCCGATCGACGGAATTCCCTGGAGGGAACTGCCCCGCCGACCGGCCCCGATCGCGTGCTGGATCAGACGCGCGGCTTCTCGCGCATCTCGTACGTCGCGATGACGTCGTCGACCTTGATGTCGTTGAAGTTGCCGAGGTTGATACCGCCCTCGAACCCTTCGCGGATCTCGGTGACGTCGTCCTTGAAGCGACGCAGACCCTCGATGTTGAGGTTCTCCGCGATGACCTTGCCGTCGCGGACCAGGCGCGCCTTGGTGTTGCGCTTGACCTCGCCGGAACGGATGAGCACACCCGCGATGTTGCCCAGCTTGGACGACTTGAAGACCTCGCGGATCTCCGCCGTACCGAGCTCGACCTCCTCGAACTCCGGCTTGAGCATGCCCTTGAGGGCCGCCTCGATCTCCTCGATCGCCTGGTAGATGACCGAGTAGTAGCGGACGTCCACGCCCTCGCGCTCGGCCATCTGCGCCGCGCGGCCTGCCGCACGGACGTTGAAGCCGATCACGATGGCGTCCGAGCCCATCGCCAGGTCGATGTCCGACTCCGTGACCGCACCGACGCCGCGGTGCAGGACGCGGATGTCGACCTCTTCGCCGACGTCCAGCTGGAGCAGGGACGACTCGAGCGCCTCGACGGAACCAGAAGCGTCACCCTTGATGATGAGGTTGAGCTGCTGGACCTCGCCGGCCTTGAGCACCTTGTCCAGGTCCTCGAGGGAGACACGGCGCGTGCGCTTGGCGAACGCGGCGTTGCGCTCACGGGCGGCGCGCTTCTCGGCGATCTGACGGGCCGTACGGTCCTCGTCCACCACCAGGAAGTTGTCGCCCGCACCCGGGACGTTGGTCAGGCCCAGGACCTGGACCGGCGTCGACGGACCCGCCTCGGCGACGTTGTTGCCGTTGTCGTCGAGCATGGCGCGGACTCGGCCGTAGGCGTCGCCCACGACCATCGTGTCGCCGACCCGCAGGGTGCCTCGCTGGACGAGGACCGTCGAGACGGCACCACGGCCGCGGTCGAGGCGGGACTCGATCGAGATGCCCTGCGCGTCCTGGTTCGGGTTGGCCCGCAGGTCGAGCGAGGCGTCCGCGGTGAGAACCACGGCCTCCAGCAGGGAGTCGATGTGCAGACCCTGCTTGGCGGAGATGTCGACGAACATCGTGTCGCCGCCGTACTCCTCGGCCACCAGCCCGTACTCGGTGAGCTGACCGCGCACCTTGGTCGGGTCGGCGCCCTCGACGTCGATCTTGTTGACCGCGACGACGATCGGCACGTCGGCCGCCTTGGCGTGGTTGAGCGCCTCGACCGTCTGCGGCATGACGCCGTCGTTGGCCGCGACGACCAGGATCGCGATGTCCGTCGACCGGGCACCACGGGCACGCATGGCGGTGAACGCCTCGTGACCCGGGGTGTCGATGAAGGTGATCGCGCGGTCCTCGTCGTTGACCTGGGTCGAGACCTGGTAGGCACCGATGTGCTGGGTGATGCCGCCGGCCTCGCCCGCGATGACGTTCGTCTTGCGGATGGCGTCGAGGAGTCGGGTCTTACCGTGGTCGACGTGACCCATGACGGTCACGACCGGCGGACGGACGACCAGGTCCTCTTCGCCGCCCTCGTCCTCGCCGAACTCGATGTCGAAGGACTCGAGCAGCTCGCGGTCCTCCTCCTCGGGGCTGACGATCTGAACCGCGTAGTTCATCTCGCCCGCGAGGAGCTGCAGCGTCTCGTCGGAGACGGACTGCGTGGCCGTGACCATCTCGCCCAGGTTCATCATGACCGCGACGAGCGACGCCGGGTTGGCGTTGATCTTCTCCGCGAAGTCGGTGAGGGAGGCACCGCGCGACAGGCGAATGGTCTCGCCGTTGCCGCGAGGCAGCATCACGCCGCCGACCGACGGGGCCTGCATGGCCTCGTACTCCTGGCGCCTCTGCCGCTTCGACTTGCGACCGCGACGCGCGGGACCGCCGGGACGGCCGAAGGCGCCCTGCGTGCCGCCACGACCGCCCGGACCACCGGGACGACCGCCGAAGCCGGGACGGCCACCGCCGCCGCCACCGGGACCACCGGGACGGCCGGCGAAACCGCCGCCACCGCCACCGGGACCCGCGGGACGACCGGCGAAACCGCCACCGCCGCCACCGGGACGACCGGCGAAACCGCCGCCACCGCCACCGGGACGACCGCCGCCACCGCCACCGGGGCGACCGCCGCCGCCGGGACCGCGGCCGCCGGGGCCACCGCCACCGGGACGCGGGCCGGCAGCAGGACGCTGCGGCATCATGCCGGGGTTCGGACGCGGGCCGCCGGGACCGCCGCCGGGACGGGGACCGCCGCCCTGCGGACGGGGCATGCCGCCCGGGGTCGGACGCGCGCCGCCCGGAGCCTGCGGACGGGGACCGCCCGCAGCACCCTGGGGACGAGGACCGCCCTGACCCTGCGGACGCGGGGCACCACCGGGCCGCTCACCGGGGCCACCCGGGCCGCCCGGACGCGGGGCACCACCCGGACGGGGCGCCTGGGGGCGCGCCATGCCGGTGGAGCCACCGGAGGTGAAGGGGTTGTTGCCCGGACGGGGACCGGCCGGACGGGCACCGGGACGCGGAGCACCGCCACCCTGGCGCGGGGCGCCGCCGGGACGGTCGCCGCGGTCACCACGACCCTGGCCGCCCTGACCGGGGCCGCCGGGACGGGCGCCCGGACGCGGGGCCTGGCCTGCCGGACGCGGAGCGCCCGGACGCGGGCCGGAGCCCTGGCCCTGGGAGGCAGCCGGGGCGGCGGGAGCCGCCGGAGGCGCCGTGAACTCGGGCGTGGTCGGAGCCGGGGACGCCGGGGCGGGCCGCGGCGCGGGCTTCGGGCCCGGGGTGGGACGGGGGCCGGGAGCAGCCGGTGCGGCGGGAGCCGCGGGCTTCTCGGCGGCGGCCGGCTTGGGGGCCGGCGGGCGCGGGGCGGCCGGACGGGCTGCCTGCGCCGGAGAGGGGGCTGCCGGCTTCGCCGGGGCAGCCTTGCGTGCGGGGGCGGACTTGCCGCCTCCGCTGCCCTGCTGGAGGGCGTCCGTCAGCTTACGGACGACGGGCGCTTCGATGGTCGAAGACGCCGAACGGACGAATTCACCGAGTTCTTGGAGCTTGGCCATGACGACCTTGCTCTCAACCCCGAACTCCTTGGCGAGTTCGTATACCCGGACCTTAGCCACTTCGCTCCTTTTAGGTCCGGGTTGCGTCCGGACCGTCGCTACTTCATGGGCGTACTCATCGCGTGCTCATCGAGTGCTCATCGCAATCTCGACCTACTTCCAACTCGCGGGGTACCAGGGCCGCACGGGGGTTCCGTGCGACCTCGTCTTACGGTGTTGCCTGCTCGACATAGAGGCGCAACGCCTTTGTGTCGAGCGCTCCCGGGGCGCGCAGCGCCCGCGTGAACGCCCGGCGGCGTACCGCCAGGTCGAGACAGACCAGGGCGGGGTGCACATACGCACCCCGGCCGGGCAGCGTACCGCGATGATCGGGGACACATTCACCCTCGACCGCCACGATGCGCAGCAGATCCTTCTTGGCCGCTCGCTGCCTGCACCCCACACAGGTGCGCTCAGGGCATGCGCGGGCACGCGTCCGGCCAGACACCCTTAAGTCTACCTCCCCGTGGCGACCTCACCCCTTTGGGGCAAGAATCGAACAGTTCCGCGCATACAACTGTCGTGATCTAAGCCATACGCGGCTTGGATCTATTCCCCGCGCTGCTCTGCGCGCTGGTCCTCGGCCTGTTCGGTGTCCGGACGGATGTCGATCCGCCAGCCGGTCAGCCGGGCCGCGAGGCGGGCGTTCTGGCCTTCCTTGCCGATCGCCAGCGACAGCTGGTAGTCCGGCACCGTCACGCGCGCGGAACGGGCGGCGAGGTCCACGACCTCCACCTTGGAGACCCGCGCGGGCGACAGCGCGTTCGCGACCATCTCGGCCGGGTCGTCCGACCAGTCGACGATGTCGATCTTCTCGCCGTTCAGTTCGCCCATGACATTGCGCACACGCCCGCCCATGGGGCCGATGCAGGCGCCCTTGGCGTTCAGGCCCGAACGGGTGGAGCGTACGGCGATCTTGGTGCGGTGACCGGCCTCACGGGCGATCGCGGCGATCTCCACGGACCCGTCGGCGATCTCCGGCACCTCCAGCGCGAAGAGCTTCTTCACCAGGTTCGGGTGCGTGCGCGAGAGGGTCACGGACGGGCCGCGGACGCCCTTCGCCACTCGTACGACGTACGACCGCAGCCGCATGCCGTGCGGGTACGTCTCGCCCGGCACCTGCTCCTGCACCGGCAGGATGGCCTCGAGCTTGCCGATGTCCACGAGCACGTTCTTCGGGTCGCGGCCCTGCTGGACCACGCCGGTGACGATGTCGCCCTCACGGCCGGCGTACTCGCCGAGCGTCGCGTCGTCCTCGGCGTCGCGCAGCCGCTGCAGGATGACCTGCTTGGCGGTGGTGGCGGCGATACGGCCGAAGCCGGACGGGGTGTCGTCGAACTCGCGGGGCTCCTGGCCCTCCTCGAGGTCCTCGGGATCCTCCTTCGCCCACACCGTCACGTGGCCGGTCTCCCGGTTGAGCTCCACGCGCGCGTGGCGGCGGCTTCCCTCGGTTCGGTGGTAGGCGATGAGGAGGGCCGACTCGATCGCCTCGACCAGCAGGGGGAAGGAGATCTCCTTCTCCCGTACCAAGCCCCGCAGGGCACTCATGTCGATGTCCACGGCTACGCCTCCTCTTCCTTCTCGTTCTTGTCCTTGCGGTTGAACTCGACCTGCACGCGCGCCTTGTCGACGTCCGGATAGGCGAGTCTGCGGGCGGTGGGCCTGCGGCCCTTGACTCCGGGCACTTCGAGGTCGAGGCCTTCGTCGTCGGCCTTGAGGATCCTGGCGACCAGCTCGTCACCGTCGGTCAGCTGGAACTTCACCAGCCGGCCCGTGGCACGCACGTAGTGCCGGTGTTCCTTGAGGGGGCGCTCCGCGCCCGGGGTTCCGACCTCGAGGGTGTACTCGCCCTCGCCCATCGCGTCCGTCTCGTCGAGCTTCGCCGAGAGCGCGCGGCTCACATCGGCGATCTGGTCCAGATCGGCACCGGTGTCGGAGTCGACGACCACGCGGAGCACCCGCTTGCGTCCGACGGAGTCCACTGCGATCTCTTCGAGATCCAGGCCCTGGGAGCTGACGAGCGGTTCCAGGAGCTCTCGCAGCCTCTCGCTCTGGGTGGTGCTCATCCGGGTGACTCCTCGGCCGCGTGTGCTGTTGTGGGTTGGGTCGCGTGTCTGGTCAAAGGGTATCCGGTCGCCAGGGGTGTTGCCGTCCACTGAGGCGCCGGGGCGCCCAATGGCTCGGGAGCTGTGGTGGGTGAGCGGGTGCGGGCCGGTCGTGGCTCGTCGCGCCCACGCGGCGGTAGCCGCATATCGACACGGCCCCGCGCCCCTTGGGCCGGCTGCCGAGCCGGTGGCGTGAGTCGGGGGGAGGCGCGGGTACCGTGATCAGCGGCGGGTCGGACTTCCCGTCCATGCGTTCGTACGAAGCCCCCGAGGACGTCAGCCGTGTCGTACCCCCCACCCTTGCGCACCCCCTCGGGGCCGCGCAGAAGATCCGTTCTTGCTTCGGCTGCCGGGGCCGCCCTGTTGGTGGGCTGCTCCGGTGGGGAGTCCGAGGAGAGTGCCGGTGGCAGTCCTTCGGTCGTGGAGAAGGCGCGTGCGCTTGCGGCCAGGGAGAGTGTGGGGCTGGTCGGGCGGTACGACGCCGTGATCGCTGCGCATCCTGCTGTCGCGGAGCAGCTGGGGGCGTTGCGGGCCGAGGTCGTGCGGCATGCGGAGGCGTTCGGGGGGACGGTCGGGAAGGCCTCCCCCGCGGCGCCGGACCCGGCGTCGCCGTCCGCCGCCGTGGCCCCGAACGAGAAGGACGCCCTCACCGAACTGGCCGCCGCCGAGCGGGCTCTGGCCGACCGGCGGCTCACGGCGCTCCTCGACGTGCCGGGGGAGCTGGCACGGCTGCTGGCCTCGGTGGCGGCGGCCGGGGCGGCGCATGCGTATCTGCTGACGGAGGGTGCCAGGTGAGCCGGGAGAAGGAGCTGAAGGCCCTGCAGGCGGCGCTGGCCGCCGAGCATGCGGCCGTGTACGGCTACGGGGTGGTCGGCGGGCAGATCCGCGCCGGACGGCGTACGGAGGCCCGGGCGGCGTACGACGCGCACCGGGCCCGGCGGGACGCGCTCACCCGCGAGGTACGGGACCTGGGCGGTACGCCGGTGGCCGCGGCGGCGGGGTACGCACTGCCGTTCCCGGTGCCGGACTCGGCCGCGGCCGTGCGGCTCGCCACCGAACTGGAGGACCGGGTGGCCGGCGTCTACTCGGACCTGGTGCGCGCGACCGGGGGCGAGCGGCGGCGCATGGCTGCCGGGGCGCTGCGGGAGGCGGCGGTGCGGGCGGTGCGCTGGAGCGGCGAGAGCGTAGCCTTCCCTGGGCTCGCCGAGCGGGCGGCCACCGCCCCGGCCTCGCCGGCACCCACGGCGTGACCCGTACTGGAAGGGAACGACTCGCGCATGGCTTTCGCACCGCCGCAGCGTCTGGTCAGGGCGCTCGGTGAGACGGCACCGGACGGCGACGACTGGCTGGAGAAGCTGCCCGAGGAGGCCGGGCAGGCGGTCGCGCTGCGCGAGTTGACCGTGGAGCGGGTGCAGGTGCCCGGCGGGCGCAGCAGCCTGGTCGTGCTGGTGCGGCGCTCCGACGGGACGCCCGCCGTGCTGAAGCTGGCCCCGCCCCGGGCCCGTCCGGAGAGCGAGCGGGCGGCGCTGGCGCACTGGGGCGGTATCGGCGCCGTACAGCTGGTCGAACCGTTCACGACGGAGGGTGTGTTGCTGCTGGAGCGGCTGCATCCGGATGTGTCGGTGCGGTCGTTGCCGGAGGCGAAGGCGCTGTTGGAGGCGGCGGGGACGTTGCGACGGCTGTGGGTGGAGCCACCCGTCGGCAAGGACGCCCATCCCTTCGAGACCGTCGCCGAGCGGACGGGGCGGCAGGCCGAGGCCATGCGGGCCACTGCGTCGGGCTTCGCCGAGGTGGCCGTGCTGGTCGACGCCGCGCTGGCCGCGCGGGCGGAGTTGCTGGCGGCGCCGCCTGAGGATCGGTTGCTGCACGGGACTTTTCGGCAGAGCAAGGTTCTCGCTGGTGAGCGGATGCCGTGGTTGGCCGTGGGGCCCGATCCGGTGGTGGGTGAGTGTGCCTTTGATCTGGCTCGGTTGGTGCGGGACCGGGTGGAGGATCTGATTGCCTCACCGGCCGGCGCGGCGACCACTCGGCGGCGCGTGAAGCGGCTTGCCGAGTCGTTGGATGTGGACCAGGAGCGGTTGCGGGGGTGGACGTTGTTCCGGGCTGTGGAGTCCGGGGTTCGGGCGCTTCGGGTGGGGCGGGGGAAGGATGCGGAGTTGTTGCTGGAGTTTGCCGGGTGGCTCTAGCTCGGGGCTGCGGGTCCTTTGGGGCGCTTCGCTGCTCGCTCATACGGTCACTGTCACGGACTCGCCGCTCTCCGGTTCGGGAGAGCCCTTGCGGGTCGCGCGCTCGGCAGCTGCCGTGAGGGCGAGTACGGCGATGTTCGCGGCCAGGCCCACCAGGCCGGCGTTGACGTTCCCGGCCAGGCCCTTCTGCCAGAACGTCAGCCAGACGACGACCAGTTCGCCCACGAAGAGCCCGGCCAGGACGGCCACCTTGCCCACCGGGCGGCGGGCCAGGAAGCCCAGGGCGATGGCGGGGGCGAGCTGGACCGTGCCGCTGTAGGTGAGCAGGAGGAGGTTGGCCAGCAGGTCGGGGCGGTAGATGGCGAGCAGGAGGGAGAGACCGCAGGCGGCCACCACCGTGCCGTGGTTGATCCAGAACTGCTTCCGCTCGTCCCGCACCCGGGCGATGTTGCGGGCCACCAGGGACGAGATGCCGATCAGGATGCCCGCCGCCGGCACCATCGCCGTCGCGATGGCCGCCACGACGACCAGACCCGTCGCCCATGTCGGCAGCACCTGCTTGCTCAGGGTCAGCAGGATGCCGTTGGCCGGGGTGCCCGGCTTGAGGACGAGGACGGCGGCGAAGCCCACGATGATGGGCATCAGCAGGCAGAGTTCGTACAGCGGCATCCAGGTGTAGTTGCGGCGCAGCACCTTGGGGTCGCGGGCGGACATCACGGCCGGCCAGGCGTGCGGCAGGCACATCAGGCCGACGCCGAGCATGCTGACCAGCATGCTCGTGGTGAACCAGACCTGGTCGGACGGTCCCGCATGGATCGTCAGCAGCTCCGGGTGGAGCTTGTCGACGCGGTGGAACATCGCGGTGACGCCGCCCGAGAAGTGGGCGGGGACCGCGATCAGGAGCACGGCCAGGACGACCAGCATGACGACGTCCTTGAAGTACGAGGTCATCGCGACGCCGTGCAGGCCCGCCCACAGCACGAAGGCCACGACCAGCACACTGCCGATGATCATGCTGAGGGTGCCGGAGGCCGAGTCGCCGGTGACCAGCTGGACGATCAACCCCAGGCCGGTGATCTGGAGTTGGAGATAGGGCAGCACGAAGACCACGCCGAGGACGGCCGCGACCGTGCCGAGCAGCTTGCTGTCGTAGCGGTCCTCCAGATAGTCGCCCTGGGTGAGGTAGCCGCGCTCCTTGCCCAGTGACCACAGGCGCTTGGCGAGGAAGAACAGCACCATGTAGCCGATGGGGACGTACGGGAGGGCGTAGAGGGCGGCGACTCCGCCGCTGAAGGCGAGGCCTGCCATGCCGAGGAAGGTGAAGGTGGTGAACACCTCGCCGGCCTGCAGGAACCACATGCTCAGCGCCCCGAACCGGCGTCCGCCGACGGCCCATTCGGAGAGGTCCGCGGCAGGCTTGCGGCGGCCGACGAAGCCGAGGACGCCGATCAGCGCGATGCCGGTGAAGGTCATGACCAGGATCGTCGTCACTTGTCGGCCTCCTCCCGGTTCATGAGGCGCTCCGTGAGGAGCAGCGCGGGTGTGCACATCACGCACCACACCGCGCCCCACACCAGCATCCGGGGCAGCCCGAACCACAGCCCGCCGGTGTTGACGAACGGCAGGAACGGCATGAGGACCAGGCCGAGGGCGGGCACGGCGGGGATCAGGTGGTACGGGCGCACTGCGCCTCCTCGGCGAGACGGTCCAGTCGGCGGACGGCGAGTTCGGCGAGCAGGGCCGCTCCGTCGGACAGCACCGCGTCGTCGAAGGCGGCGAGCGGGGAGTGGTTGGTGGGGGCGGTCTCCGGGTCTCCGGTGGCGTCGGCGCCCAGGAAGACGAAGGCGCCCGGCACCCGGTCGAGGACCCGGGAGAAGTCCTCCGAGCCGGTGATCGGGTCGGTGAGCAGTTCGAAGCGCTCCTCCCCGAAGGCCTCGCGGACGGTGTCGGCGAGGAAGTCGTGCTCGCTGCTGTGGTTGACGGTGACGGGGTATTCGGGGACGAAGTCGACCTCGGCGGTGAGGCCGTGGGCGGTGGCGATGTCCTGGCAGAGGCGTACGGAGACCTCTGCGATGCGTTCGGCGGCGGACGGCGAGAAGGTGCGGACGGTCGCCTCGAAGGCTGCGTCGTCGGGGATGATGTTGCGCCGGGTGCCGGCGTGGAAGGTGCCGACGGTGACCACGACCGGGTCGAACACGTCGAAGCGCCGGGTCACCATCGTCTGCAGCGCGGTGACCATCTCGCAGGCCGCCTGGATCGGGTCGAGGGAGTCGTGCGGGCGGGAGCCGTGGCCGCCCGCCCCGACCACCCGCACATGCAGGCCCGCCGAGGCCGCCATCAGCGGGCCGGGGCGGGAGGCGAAGACGCCGGTGGGGTACGACGACGAGCTGACGTGCAGTCCGTAGGCGGCGTCGACCGGGCGTCCCGCCGCCTCCAGCACACCCTCCTCGACCATGTGCCCGGCGCCGTCCCAGCCCTCCTCCCCCGGCTGGAACATGAACACCACGTCCCCGGCGAGGCTCTCGCGCCGGTCCGCGAGCAGCCGGGCGGCGCCGACCAGACCGGCCGTGTGCAGGTCGTGACCGCAGGCGTGCATGGCGCCGGCGATCCGGGAGGCGAACTCCGCGCCGGTGCGCTCCGTGACGGGCAGGGCGTCCATGTCGCCGCGCAGCAGTACGACCGGGCCGTCGGGCGCACCGGCGCCGCGCAGAACGGCCGTCACGGAGGACAGCGAACTGCCGGTGCTGATCTCCAGCGGCAGTCCGTCGAGCGCGGCCAGCACCTTCTCCTGTGTGCGCGGCAGGTGCAGCCCTATCTCCGGCTCCCGGTGCAACGCCCGGCGCAGGACGGCCAGTTCACCCTGGAGCTCACGCGCATCGTCTCGCAGACTCATCCCTCTCCCCTCACCCGTGCACCACCTGTTGCATGTACTGCCCACGTGGCCGGAAATGATGAGGGGGCGACGCAGAACCGCGCGGAAAGTGGCGGAAAACGCCGTTCGGGTTGTTTCGGGGCGCGGGTTCGTGGGGGTCGATCGCGCCCACGCGGCGGAGCCGCAAATCGAGACAGCCCCGCGCCCCTCACCGGCGTCAACTCACCGTCGGGTCAAGGGCCAGGGCCGGGCAGGCGGCCGCTGCCTGGCGGGCCCGCTTTGCCGTGCGCGCAGGGACCGGGGAGCCGGCCGCGAGCGGGCAACCCCACTCGCCTCGGCGAACGGCCGCGAGCTTGCCGGGCGCGGGGGAACGCCGCTCCCCCGCGCCCGGTGAGGCCCGATGCGGCGACGGTTCTCAGGGACGAGCGCGGCGGCACCTCGTTCCCTGCTTGTCATGACCGTTCCCCTCCCATAGTGACGCTCTGTCACGCACTACGGTCGGGGAACGGCCTGAGAGAAGTCCGTGAGCCCCTTTCAGGGGCCCAGAGACGTTCCTGAGGAGCTTCTCAAGCGGTCAGGCGGGCGATCGCCTCGTCCACCGTCAGCTCCTCGCGCTCGCCGGTCTTCCGGTCCTTGAGCTCCACGACGCCCTCGCCGGAGCGGCGGCCGGCGACCAGGATCTTCGGCACGCCGATGAGTTCGGCGTCCGTGAACTTGACGCCCGGGGAGACGCCGGCCCGGTCGTCGACCAGGACGCGCAGACCGGCCGCCCGCAGCTTCTCGGAGACCTCGAGGGCCAGTTCGATCTGCAGGGCCTTGCCCGCGGCGACGACGTGCACATCGGCCGGGGCGACCTCGGCGGGCCAGCACAGGCCCTGCTCGTCGGCGGTCTGCTCGGCTAGGGCCGCGACCGCGCGGGAGACGCCGATGCCGTAGGAGCCCATGGTGACGCGGACCGGCTTGCCGTTCTGGCCGAGGACGTCGAGCTTCAGCGCGTCCGCGTACTTGCGGCCGAGCTGGAAGATGTGGCCGATCTCGATGGCGCGGTCCAGCTTGAGGCCGGTGCCGCACTTGGGGCACGGGTCGCCCTCCTGGACCACCACGACGTCGACGTACTGGTCGACCTCGAAGTCACGGCCCCCCACGACGTTCCTGGCGTGCGTGCCCGCCTTGTTGGCGCCGGTGATCCAGGCGGTGCCGGGAGCCACGCGCGGGTCGGCGATGAACTTGACCTTCTCGCCGAGGCCCTGCGGGCCGACGTAACCGCGGACCAGGTCAGGGCGGCCGGCGAAGTCCGCCTCGGTGACCATCTCGACGGTCCCCGGCGCGAAGTGCGCCTCGACCTTGTCCATGTCGACCTCGCGGTCGCCGGGGACACCGACGGCGACGATCTCGCCGTCGACCTTCACAAGGAGGTTCTTCAGGGTGGCGGAGGCCGGGACCTCCAGGAAGGCGGCGAGGGTCTCGATGGTCGGGGTGTCCGGGGTCGGGATCTCCTCGATCGCGGCCACGCCCTCGGCGTCCACGGCCTTGAGCTCGTAGGTGATCGCCTCGGTGTTGGCCGCGAAGTCGCAGTTCGGGCAGTCCGCGAAGGTGTCCTCGCCGGCCTCGGCCGGGGCGAGGAACTCCTCCGACTTGGAGCCGCCCATCGCGCCCGCGGTCGCGGCGCAGATGCGGTAGTCGAGGCCGAGGCGCTCGAAGACGCGCTGGTAGGCCTGGCGGTGCATGGCGTAGGACTGGGCGAGGCCCTCGTCCTCGGTGTCGAAGGAGTACGAGTCCTTCATCAGGAACTCGCGGCCGCGCAGGATGCCGGCCCGGGGGCGGGCCTCGTCACGGTACTTGTGCTGGATCTGGTAGAGGATTACCGGCAGGTCCTTGTAGGAGGACGCCTGGTCCTTCACCAGCAGGGTGAAGATCTCCTCGTGGGTCGGGCCGAGGAGGTAGTCGCCGCCCTTGCGGTCCTGGAGGCGGAACAGCTCGGCGCCGTACTCGTCCCAGCGGCCCGTGGCGTCGTACGGCTCCCGCGGCAGCAGGGCGGGGAGCAGCACCTCCTGGGCGCCGATCGCGTCCATCTCCTCACGGACGATCCGCTCCACGTTGGCGAGGACCTTCTTGCCGAGGGGCAGCCACGACCAGATGCCGGCCGCCGTGCGGCGCACATAGCCGGCGCGGACGAGCAGCTTGTGGCTGAGGACCTCGGCGTCCGCCGGGTCGTCACGCAGCGTCTTCGCCATCAACTGGGACATGCGCTGGACCGGTGCGTTCGCCATGGTTCTCGTACTCCTGCTGCGTAAGGGTGATGGCAAGGAGGTTAGCCGGGGGGCCGGTTCCGGTGGAAATCCGTTAACGGCGCCGCAGGGGCAGGGGGGCGCCCATCACGGCGTACGGCTTCGGGGCGCTCGGGAAGAGGACCTGGCGGGCCAGGTCCTGGTAGCCGAGGGAGAAGTAGAGGCCGCGGGCCGGGCTGTCGGTGTCGATCGCCGACAGGATCGAGCGGGGCTCGTCGGCACCGTCGGTGATGGCCGTGATCAGGGAGCGGCCGATGCCGCGGTTCTGGTGGCGCGGGTGGACATGCAGCTCGGTGATCACGAAGGAGTTGTCGAGCCAGCCGTCGTGCCCCTGCGCTCGGAGGTAGGGCTCGACGACGGTGGACCACCAGTGGGTGCGGTCGTTCGGCATGCCGTAGACGAAGCCGACGAGGCGGCCTTCGACGGTGGCGCCGAGTGCGCGGGCTCCCGGGTACGTCATGTGCCGCAGGACGATCTGCCGCCGTACGGCGACCTCGTCCGAGCCGAGTCCGAAGGCCACGGCCTGCACGGCGAGCGCCTCGTCGACCCGGGCTGACAGGTCGAGGGGGCCGATCACGACGTCTTCGGGATCGCGGTGTCCGTGACCGGGAAAGCGCAGCATGCCGGGGAGACTACAGGTCTCGTACGAGGCTCAGAACTGCACTGTGAACTGCGGCGGGAAGTCCGGCCGGAAGTGCATCTAGAACAGAACGCTCATGAAAGCGCCGACCTCCTGGAACCCCACCCTCTGGTACGCCCGTCGCGCCGGGGTGTTGAAGTCGTTGACGTAGAGGCTGACGATCGGGGCCACGTCCGCCAGTGCGTAGCGCAGGACCGCGGCCATGCCCGGTGCGGCGATCCCCCTTCCGCGGTACTCCGGGGCGACCCACACGCCCTGGATCTGGCAGGCATGGGGGGTGGCCGCGCCGATCTCCGCCTTGAAGACGAC
Organism: Streptomyces sp. TLI_185; assembly: GCF_003814765.1. Classification (NCBI taxonomy): domain Bacteria; kingdom Bacillati; phylum Actinomycetota; class Actinomycetes; order Kitasatosporales; family Streptomycetaceae; genus Streptomyces; species Streptomyces sp. TLI_185. Next base: position 7,294,148 of record NZ_RKRB01000001.1, on the reverse strand, counting down.
CTTGCCGTGTTCGTCGAGGCGGGCGAACGAGCGGCCGGAGCCGACGAGTTCGGCGACCCGGGCCTGGTACAGCAGCCCGCCGTCACCGACGAGCGGCGAGACGCCGACCTCCTCGGTGAACATGGCCACGCACGCCGGCATGATCGTCTCCATCTCGTCCTTGCGGATGCGGCGGACGTAGGGATCCGGGGCGATGCCGTCGGGCATCCGGTCGGTGACCATGAGCGGCTGCTGGGCGCGGACCTCGCGGGCGGGGCCCCAGCTGGGTTCGAGCAGGCGCCAGAGCAGGGTGGTGGCCTCGACGGGGCCGACTATCGACGAGCAGCGGCGGCCGGCCCTGCGGGCGCGGTCGGCGAAGGCGCGTACGGCGCGCGGGCCGGCGCAGATCGGGACGAGGTTGGCGCCCGCGTAGCAGAGGGAGGTCAGCATGCCCTCCTCGTAGAAGCCCCACATCTCGCCGCCGAGCCGCCACGGGTCGAGGCCCGCGACCTGCACCCGTGACGTCACGAAGGCGTTCGCGACCGGCTCGCGGTCGAGGACGGCGAGCGCTGCGTCCAGGTCGCTCGGTTCGAGCACCCGTGAGGTGGTCTGCGTCAACACGTGCGGGGCCTCACCCTGAGGTTCTGCTGATCTCCGCACTGTACCTGCGGAAGCTGAGCGGTGCCGCCCCGGTTGGCGTACTGTCTGTTGGCCTGTGAGCCTTGGCTGCTGTGCCGTCTGGGGGCTGCCGCCCCCAGGCCCCCGCTTTCGGCCTGGACGGCCTCGTCCTCAAGCGCCGGACGGGCTGGGATTGCCGACCGGCGCTTGAAAAGGCTCCCTCAACCCGCGACCGACACCGACGGCTCGCCCGAGGGCGTGCCGTCCGCCTCCATCTTCTCGGCCAGCTTCATGGCCTCCTCGATGAGGGTTTCCACGATCTTGGACTCGGGGACCGTCTTGATGACCTCGCCCTTCACGAAGATCTGGCCCTTGCCGTTGCCGGAGGCGACGCCGAGGTCGGCCTCGCGGGCCTCGCCGGGGCCGTTCACGACGCAGCCCATGACGGCGACGCGGAGGGGGACCTCCATGCCGGTCAGGCCCGCGGTGACCTCCTCGGCCAGCTTGTACACGTCGACCTGGGCGCGGCCGCAGGACGGGCAGGAGACGATCTCCAGGCCGCGCTGCTTGAGGTTCAGGGACTCCAGGATCTGGTTGCCGACCTTGACCTCCTCCACGGGAGGCGCGGAGAGGGAGACGCGGATCGTGTCGCCGATGCCCTGGGAGAGCAGTGCGCCGAAGGCCACCGCCGACTTGATCGTGCCCTGGAAGGCAGGGCCGGCTTCCGTCACGCCGAGGTGCAGGGGGTAGTCGCACTGGGCAGCGAGCTGCTTGTACGCCTCGATCATCACGACCGGGTCGTTGTGCTTGACCGAGATCTTGATGTCCCGGAAGTCGTGCTCCTCGAAGAGGGAGGCCTCCCAGAGGGCCGATTCGACGAGGGCCTCGGGGGTCGCCTTGCCGTACTTCTGGAGCAGGCGCCGGTCGAGGGAGCCCGCGTTGACGCCGATGCGGATCGGGGTGCCGTGGTCCTTGGCGGCCCGCGCGATCTCCTTGACCTTGTCGTCGAACTGCTTGATGTTGCCGGGGTTGACGCGTACGGCCGCGCAGCCCGCCTCGATGGCCGCGAACACGTACTTCGGCTGGAAGTGGATGTCGGCGATGACCGGGATCTGCGACTTCCTCGCGATGGTGGCGAGCGCGTCCGCGTCGTCCTGGGTGGGGCAGGCCACACGCACGATCTGGCAGCCGGAGGCGGTGAGCTCGGCGATCTGCTGGAGGGTCGCGCCGATGTCGGACGTACGGGTCGTGGTCATCGACTGCACGGAAACGGGCGCGTCGCCGCCGACCGCCACGGACCCGACCTGGATCTGCCTGCTCTGCCGACGCTCGGCAACCCTGGTCGGAACGGACGGCATGCCGAGAGAAATCGCAGTCATCTGCTGTGCAACCCCAAGTCGTGGATCAAGGTCCGGTCCCGGATCAGCGGGCTCCAGGCTTCGAGATTACGGCACCGGCGCAGGCCCGGGCACGCCCCCACCTCGAACACACTCGGCGGGGGGACCCCCTCCGATGTAAACCCACCCAACGGAAGGCGGCCTGGCGCAAAGCGTGCCAGGCCGCCACAGACTCCGCGTGACCAGTTGATTTTCTCTAGGTGATTTTCACGGGGTTGACCACGTCCGCGATCAGCACCAGCAGGGTGAAGCAGACGAAGACGCCCGCCACCACGTACGCCACCGGCATCAGCTTCGCCACGTCGAACGGGCCCGGGTCCGGCCGGCGCAGCACCCTCGCCACATTGCGGCGCAGGGCCTCCCAGAGGGCGCCCGCGATGTGCCCGCCGTCGAGCGGGAGCAGCGGGAGCATGTTGAAGAGGAACAGGGAGAGGTTGAAGCCGGCGATCAGCATCAGGGCCGTGGCCAGCTGCTGGGTCGGCGGGATGTCGAGGGTGAAGATCTCGCCGCCGACGCGGGCCGCGCCGACCACGCCCATCGGGGAGTCGGGCTGGCGGGGTGCGCCGTCGAAGGCCGCGTTCCACAGGGCGGGGATCTTGCCGGGCAGGTCCGCGATGGAGCTGACGGCCTCGCCGAGCCGGTCGCCCATCCACGACACGGACTCGCCGAAGTCCTGGCGGACGACGCCGTTGGCAGCGCTGAAGCCGAGGAATCCGGCGGTGACGTACTTGCCCGCGATGACGTGGCCGGTGGAGTCCTTCTTCGCGACCTGGTTGGTGGCGATCTTCGCGTGCAGGGTCGTCTCCTGGCCCTTGCGGTCGACGACGATCGCCACGTCCTTGCCAGGGGTGGCGCGGATGAGGTCGGAGAGCTTGTTCCAGTCGTCGGTCCGCACCCCGTCGAAGGACACGATCTTGTCGCCGGCCTTGAGGCCCGCCGCGGCGGCCGGGGAGGCGGCGTCGGACTTCGTGCACTTGTCGCGGTTCTCGCTCTGGGCGATGACGCACTGCGAGACGGAGCTGACGCTGGTGGTCTGCTGTGTGATGCCGAAGCCCATCAGGACCGTGAGGAACAGCGCCACGGCCAGGATCAGGTTCATGAAGGGGCCGGCGAACATCACGATGACCCGCTTCCAGGGGGCGCGGGTGTAGAAGAGGCGGTTCTCGTCTCCGGGGCGGAGCTCCTCGAAGGCCGCCGAGCGGGCGTCCTCGATCATGCCGCGCCAGGGCGAGGTGGAGCGCGCGGTGATCCGACCGTCGTCGCCCGGCGGGAACATGCCGATCATGCGGATGTAGCCGCCGAGCGGGACGGCCTTGAAGCCGTACTCCGTCTCGCCCTTCTTCCGCGACCACAGGGTCGGGCCGAAGCCCACCATGTACTGCGGCACGCGGATGCCGAAGAGCTTGGCGGTGGACAGATGCCCCAGCTCGTGCCACGCGATCGAGACCAGCAGACCGACCACGAAGATCACTATGCCGAGGATCATCATCAGGGGTGTCATGCACGCGCCTCCGCGGCAGAAGTCGTCTGCGCCGTCAGTTCCCGGGCCCGGGCCCGTGCCCAGGTCTCCGCTTCGAGGACGTCCGGCACGGTGAGTGAGGTTCCCGTGTGCGGGGTGCCGTGCTCCTCGACGACCCTGGTCACGGTCTCCATGATGCCGTTGAACGGCAGCGCGCCACTGCGGAACGCCTCCACGCACTCCTCGTTGGCGGCATTGAACACCGCCGGGGCGGTGCCCGCGAGCTCACCCACGTGCCGGGCGAGGTTCACCGACGGGAACGCGTCATTGTCGAGCGGGAAGAACTCCCACGTCGACGCGGTGCTCCAGTCGAAGGCCGGTGCCGCGTCGGGGACGCGCTCGGGCCAGCCGAGGCCGATGGCGATGGGCCCGCGCATGTCGGGGGGCGTCGCCTGGGCGATCGTCGATCCGTCCGTGAACTCAATCATCGAGTGGACATACGACTGGGGATGCACGACGACCTCAATGCGGTCGAAGGGAATGTCGTACAGCAAGTGCGCCTCGATGACCTCGAGGCCCTTGTTGACGAGGGTCGCCGAGTTGATCGTGATCACCGGGCCCATGGCCCAGGTGGGGTGGGCGAGGGCGTCCTGGACGGTGACGTTCGCCAGCTCGGCCTTGGTACGGCCGCGGAAGGGACCGCCTGACGCGGTGACGACGAGTTTGCGTACGTCCGCGCGGGTACCGGCCGCCAGCGCCTGGAACAGGGCCGCGTGCTCGGAGTCGACCGGAATGATCTGCCCCGGCTTGGCGAGCGCCTTGACCAGCGGGCCGCCGACGATGAGCGACTCCTTGTTGGCGAGCGCGAGGGTGCGGCCCGCTTCCAGGGCGGCGAGGGTCGGGGCGAGGCCGATGGAGCCGGTGATGCCGTTCAGCACGGTGTGGCAGTCGGAGGCGGCGAGCTGGGTGGCCGCCTCGGGCCCGGCGAGGATCTCCGGGAGCGGCTCCCCGGCGCCGTACTGCGCGGTGAGCGCCTCGCGCAGTGCCGGTACGGCGTCCTCGCGGGCGACCGCGACGGTCCGTACCCGCAGCTGGTACGCCTGCTCGGCGAGGAGGGCGATCCGGCCGCCGTTGGCGGAGAGTCCCGTGACCCGGAAGCGGTCGGGGTTGCGCAGCACGAGATCGATGGCCTGGGTGCCGATCGACCCGGTGGAGCCGAGGATCACCACGTCCTTCGGGCCGGTTCCCGCCCCGGGGTCGTAGACGAGATGAGGGTCGGCGAGTTGGGCTGGACTGTCGCTCATCCCTCCATTGTGGCCGTAAGGACGGTGTGTGAGGACAGCGCGTCCCCCCTCCGGCAGGCCGGCCGTCGCCTGCGCGGCTCGCATCCCGTAGTCGCTCGGGCAGTAGTCGCTCGGGCGGGCTGCCGCTCAGTCGACGACCAGGTCCGCAGGCGGCACATCGAGGACGTGTGCGATGAGCAGCAGGTCGTCGAGGCTCGTGTCCTGAGCGCCACGCTCGACTCGGTCGATCCGGCTGCAGCCGAGCTTTGTCGCCCTGCCCAGATCCTCCTGGCTGAGTCCCTGGGCTTCCCGCACGGCGCGGATACGCCTTTCCGAGCGCGCAGAGGCGGTCGACAACCCGATCGGGCGTTTCGGATCGCATGGGCGCACCCTGTGCCGCATGCCGTTGACGAGCTTCGCCGGGACGGGACGAGCCCCCGCCGCCGACCAGGGTGCCCCCTCGGCGAGAGGACACCCTGGCAACTCTCACCGGATCGGGCGGTGCAGGTTCTCCTTCGCCGAGGCTCCGGGGTCCGCCGCGGCGATCCACGGGCCCTCGCCCGACGGGTCGACGATGCCGTCCTCCAGCCACTCGTACGTGCCCGACATGATGCCCTTGACCAGCTTGCGGTCGATGTCGTCGGTGTTGCTCCACAGGCGGCCGAAGAGTTCCTCGACGCGGATGCGGGACTGGCGGCAGAAGACGTCGGCGAGCTGGTAGGCCTCACGGCCGTGGTCGCCCTGGCTGCGCAGGAGTTCGGCCCGTACGCAGGCCGCGCTCATCGCGAACAGTTCGGCGCCGATGTCGACGATCCGGCCGAGGAAGCCCTGCTTGGTCTCCATCTTTCCCTGCCAGCGGGACATGGCGTAGAAGGTGGAGCGGGCCAGCTTGCGGGCGTGCCGTTCCACGTAGCGCAGGTGCGGGGAGAGGTCCACGCCGTGCTTGAACTGGCCGTAGGAGACGGGGAGCTGGCCCGGTCCCGCGACCAGTTTCGGGAGCCACTTGGCGTAGAAGACGCCCGCGTTGGCGCCTGCCTTGGCCTTGTCCTGGAGGGACTTCTCGGGGTCGATCAGGTCGCCGGCGACCGACAGGTGGGCGTCGACGGCCTCGCGCGCGATCAGCAGGTGCATGATCTCGGTGGAGCCCTCGAAGATGCGGTTGATGCGCAGGTCGCGCAGGACCTGTTCGGCCGGGACCGCCTTCTCGCCGCGGGCGGCGAGGGAGGCGGCCGTCTCGAAGCCGCGGCCGCCGCGGATCTGGACGAGTTCGTCGGCGATGAGCCAGGCCATCTCCGAGGAGAAGAGCTTGGCCAGGGCGCCCTCGATGCGGATGTCGTTGCGGTCCTCGTCCGCCATCTGCGAGGAGAGGTCGAGTACGGCCTCCAGGGCGAAGGTGGTCGCCGCGATGAACGAGATCTTCGAGCCGACGGCCTCGTGGTGGGCGATCGGCTTGCCCCACTGCTCGCGGGCCGCCGACCACTCGCGGGCGATCTTCAGGCACCACTTGCCGGCGGCCACGCAGGACGCGGGGAGCGAGAGCCGGCCGGTGTTGAGGGTGGTGAGTGCGATCTTCAGGCCCGCACCCTCCGGGCCGATCCGGTTGGCCGCCGGGACGCGGACCTGGTGGAAGCGGGTGACGCCGTTCTCGATGCCCCGCAGGCCCATGAAGGCGTTGCGGTTCTCGACGGTGATGCCCGGCGAGTTGGTCTCCACGACGAAGGCGGTGATGCCGCCCTTGTGGCCCTCGCTCTTGGGCACGCGGGCCATGACGACCAGCAGGTCGGCGACCACGCCGTTGGTGGTCCACAGCTTCACCCCGTCGAGGACGTAGTCGTCCCCGTCGGGCACCGCGCTGGTCGCGAGGCGGGCCGGGTCGGAGCCCACGTCCGGCTCGGTGAGCAGGAAGGCGCTGATGTCGGTGCGGGCACACCGGGGCAGGAACTGCTCCTTCTGCTCCTGCGTGCCGAACAGCTTCAGCGGCTGCGGTACGCCGATCGACTGGTGCGCCGACAGCAGTACGCCGATCGCCGGGCAGGCCGAGCCCGCCAGCGCCAGCGCCTTGTTGTAGTACACCTGGGTGAGGCCGAGGCCACCGTACTTGGTGTCGATCTTCATGCCGAGGGCGCCGAGTTCCTTGAGGCCGTTGACGACCTCGTCGGGGATCCGGGCCTCGCGTTCGATCAGCGCGCCGTCCACCTTGGTCTCGCAGAAGTCGCGGAGCTTGGTGAGGAACTGCTCGCCGCGCTGCACCTCCTCGGTGGACGGGGTGGGGTGCGGGTGGATGAGGTCGAGGCGGAAGCGGCCGAGGAAGAGTTCCTTGGCGAAGCTCGGCTTGCGCCAGTCCTGTTCACGGGCCGCCTCCGCCACCTGGCGGGCCTCGCGTTCGGTGACGGTGGGGCGTCGGGAAGAGGGTGCGGGTGCTGCGGACATGAGGGCCACCTCGCCGCGAATCGGGATCTTGGTCCAGTTTGGTTACCGACGGGTGCTACCCGATCGTATGTACCCGATTCGGGGCGAGGCCACCACCCTTTGTGCAGCCGTTCAGCTGAAGAGGTACGCGGGCGGGTGCATCCTCGTACGAGACGAGCCGTCACCCTCGTACAGGAAGACCCGTCACCCTCGTACGGGAGGAGCCGCCCCCTCGTACGAGAAAAGCTGTCGAAGCGCTTCGACAACCTATGGACACCTACCCTCGCTAGAGCTAGTGTCGAACCACTCTCACCCGCCCCTGTTCGCAATGCGCACTGTCGAAGCGCTTCACACCGCTTGGAGAGCTGGATGGTCACCCTCGCCGAGGTCGCCCAGCACGCCGGAGTCTCGGCGAGCACGGTGAGCTATGTCCTCAGCGGCAAGCGGTCCATCTCCACGACCACCCGGCTGCGGGTCGAGCAGTCCATCCGCGAGCTCGGCTACCACCCGAACGCGGGCGCGCGGGCCCTGGCCAGCAGCAGGTCGAACATCATCGCGCTGATGGTCCCACTGCGCACCGACATGTACGTACCGGTGATGATGGAGATCGCCATCGCGGTCGCCACCACGGCCCGGACGCACGGGTACGACGTCCTGCTGCTGACCGGCGAGGAGGGCCCGGACGCGGTGCGCCGGGTCACCGGCAGCGGGCTCGCCGACGCGATGATCCTGATGGACGTCGAACTCGACGACGAACGGCTGCCGTTGCTGCGCGGAACCGACCAGCCGTCGGTCCTCATCGGCCTCCCCGCCGACACCTCCGGACTGACCTGCGTCGACCTCGACTTCAAGGCGACCGGCGCGCTGTGTGTGGAGCACCTGGCGATGCTCGGCCACCGCGACATCGCTGTCATAGGAGAGGCCCCCGCCGTCTACGAGCGACACACGGGCTTCGCCGAGCGCACCCTCGACGGACTGCGGTCACGCGCCCAGGAGCTGGGCGTACGGCTGCTGCACCGGCCGTGCGAGGGCGGGTACGACGCGATGGCCGTGACCCTCGCCCGCATTCTCGACGAGCGGCCGGGCACCACCGGCTTCGTCGTGCAGAACGAGTCGGCGGTCGAGCCGCTGCTCGCCCTGCTCCGCCAGCAGGGCCGTGCCGTGCCCGAGGACGTGTCGGTGGTCGCGGTCTGCCCGGACCAGGTCGCCGTGCAGGCCTCGGTGCGGCTGACGTCCGTCGCCATCCCCGCGCAGGAGATGGGCCGGCACGCCGTGGAGCGTCTGGTCGCCAAGCTCGACGGCCGGGGCAAGGACGAAGTCGTGCTGATCGCCCCGGAGCTGACGGTGCGGGCGAGCACGGGCCCTGCACCTTCCGGTACTTCCTGATCCCGCTCTTCCGTGCCCTTCCCGGGCACCCTTATGTCTTTCGGGAGCACCCTTCGTGAACCAGTCTGCCGAAAACCAGCCACAGACCGGGGCCGAGCCCCAGGTCAGCCTCGCCCAGTCGTCACCCACCGTCGGCACCTTCCGGGAGCGGGACGGCGCGCTGGAGTGGAGCGGCCGTCAGGAGACCCTCCGTATCGAGCCGTGGGGCCCGGACGCGGTCCGGGTGCGCGCGCGGCTCGGCGGCCCGATCCTCGAAGGACTGCCGGGCGCCCTGCTGGACGAGGCGCCGGCCACCGAGAGCAGCATCAAGGTCGGTGACGGGGAAGGGCAGTTGACCGTCGGCGCCCTCACCGTGGAGGTGAGCGCCGAGGGCCTGATCCGCTTCCTGCGCACGGACGACGGCCGCGAGGTGCTGGCCGAGGAACGCGCCCACTTCTGGTGGCCGGGCTCCCGCCTGTACACGGCCGTCGGCAACGGCCACCACCGTCTGGAGCAGCGCTTCGCCGCCTACGACGACGAGAAGCTGTACGGCCTCGGCCAGCACCAGCACGGCCGCCTCGACCAGAAGGGCCTGGTCCTCGACCTGGTCCAGCGCAACGCCGAGGTCGGCATCCCGGTGCTCTCCTCCAGCCGCGGCTACACCCTGCTGTGGAACAACCCGGCCATCGGCCGCGTGGAGCTGGCACAGAACGGCACCCGGTGGGTCGCCGACTCCGCCCGTCAGATCGACTACTGGATCACCGCGGGCACCCCGGCCGACGGCCAACGCCGCTACAGCGCGGTCACCGGTCGTACGCCGATGCTGCCGGAGTGGGCGGCCGGCTTCTGGCAGTGCAAGCTGCGCTACCGCACACAGGAAGAACTCCTCGCGGTGGCACGGGAGTACAGGCGCCGGGGCCTGCCCGTCTCGGCCATCGTGTGCGACTTCTTCCACTGGACGCACCTGGGCGAGTGGAAGTTCGACCCCGCCGAGTGGCCGGACCCCGCGGCGATGGTGCGCGAGCTGGAGGAACTCGGCATCAAGCTGGTGGTGAGCGTGTGGCCGTCCGTGTCGCCGCTGAGCGAGAACCACCCGGTGATGGAGCAGCGCGGCTACTTCATCGGCACCCAGTACGGCCCGATGGCCCACGCCGACTGGCCCGACAAGCAGGTCGCCTCCACCGTCCAGGTCGCGTTCTACGACGCCACGAATCCGGAAGCCCGTGAGTTCGTGTGGTCGCGCGTGAAGGAGAACTACCTGGAGCCGTACGGCATCACGGCCTTCTGGCTGGACGCCTGCGAGCCCGAGCTCAAGCCGAGCTTCCAGGAGAACCTGCGCTACTGGGCGGGCCCCGGCCTGGAGGTCGGGAACAGCTACCCCGCCGAGAACTCCCGCACCTTCTACGAGGGCCTGCGCGCCGAGGGCGAGGAGGTCATCACCCTCAACCGCTCGGCCTGGGCGGGCAGTCAGCGCTACGGCGCCGCCCTGTGGTCCGGCGACATCGGCACCGACTTCCCGACCCTGCGCCGCCAGATCGCGGCCGGGCTCAACACCGCGTTGTCCGGCATCCCTTGGTGGAACACCGACATCGGCGGCTTCCACGGCGGCGACCCGGACGACCCGGCGTACCGCGAGGTCATGGTGCGCTGGTTCCAGTTCGGCGCGCTGTCGCCGCTGATGCGGCTGCACGGCTTCCGCGACCCGGGGATGCCGCTGGGTCCGGAGATGACCGGGGGTCCGAACGAGGTGTGGTCGTACGGCGAGGAGGCCGGCGCGATCCTGGAGCGGTATCTGCGGCTGCGGGAGCGGCTGAAGCCGTACGTCCTGGACGTCATGCGGGAGGCGCACGAGGAGGGGCTGCCGGTGATGCGGCCGCTGTTCCTGGAGTTTCCGGAGGATCAGGGGGCCTGGGCGGTCGACGATGCCTATCTCTTTGGGCGGGATCTGCTGGTTGCCCCGGTGCTTACGGCTGGCGCGAGCGCCCGGACCACCTATCTTCCGGCGGGGGCCGCGTGGACCGATGCGTGGACGGGAGAGACGTATGAGGGCGGGGCGGCTGTGACGGTCGATGCGCCGTTGGAGCGGATTCCGCTGTTCCTTCGGGACGGTGCGCAGCTGCCTATTGCTCCGCAGGATGTGCCGCTCTAGGTCGGTGGTCGACTGCTGCGCCGTCGTGGCTGGTCACGCAGTTCCCCGCGCCCCTTTAGGGGCGCGGCAGAACCGCACGGTGAAGCGACCTGCCTCGCTCAGTTGCGGCAGACAGACTCCAAGGAGCGCACCAGGGCCTTGGTGTGGAGCAGGTCCGGGTGCTTTTCGTGGTGGACCTCGATTACGGCCACGGTGAGTTCCGGGCGGCAGGTCAGGGCCGCGCGCTCCGGTGTCGTGTCAGCGAGGGACTGGACCAGGTCCGTGTTGATGCGGTTGATGGTCTGGCGGACCACGTTCAGGTCGGGCCTGGTGGTCGGGGCCTGGTCGGGGTGGGCGGTCCAGCGGGCGTAAAGGGAGCGCTGGACGTCCTTGTTGGCCTCGATCTGGTCGCGGAAGATGCGGCGGACCTCGTCGGGGTCGGCGCCGATCTGCTTCGCCTGAGCGGCGACGTTGTCGAGGACCACCTGCTCGCGAGCGGGGTCGTCGATGGGGCTGTCGGTGCCCCACTTCGCAGCTGCCACCAGGTCGGCGGTGGCGAGGCGTTCGGCGGCGAGGGAGGCAACCGGGTGCAGGGGGGAGGACAAGGGGGAGGTGGGAGCCGCTGCCGCGGTGCCCGGTATGGCGAGTACTGCGGCAGCGGCCGTCAGCGTGGCGCGGAGGGGGGTGAGGATCTGCATGGGGACCATGAAACCTCACCCCGATCACATCAACTTCAACTGCTGCTGACGCTCTCGCTGTTGACGGTGAAGTTCAGGCCACCGGACGACGACGTGATCTCGAAGCCGAACTGGAAGTCGCCGATGGTCACGTTGCCGAACCAGCCCTTGGTGTCCTTGATCCACTTCAGGATCGGCAGGACGTCGACGGTGCCGGCGCTGGAGTTGGACGTGCGGACGAACGAGAACACGTCGTTGGAGCCGTTGTTGCCCTTGTAGACGGTCCAGGTGTGACCGCCCAGCGTGGCGTTGCCCTGCGAGGTGCCGAGCGGGCCGACGGCTCCGGTCTTGTTCATCCAGAGCATGATCTCGTACTTGTGGTTGGTGTCCCAGATGTCGTACGCCGTCTCGTACGCGCCGGACGACGGGACGGTGACGTTGTAGCTGCTGGAGAGCGAACCGAGTGAGGTGATCGACTTGTTGATCACCTTGTCGGAGTTGGGGTAGGACTTGATGCCGCCGGTGTTGGGGTGGTTGGCCCAGACACCCCAGTTGGTGCCGGAGTTGGCCCAGATGCACTGGCTGCCGGCGCCGGAGCCCCAGATGTTGTTGTAGAGCGTGTAGCCGTTCAGGCTGGTGTTGGCCCACTGGTCGCAGGAGCTCCAGACTGCGGCTGAGGCGGGGGCGGACGCGAGGCCGACGGTGGCGCCTATGGCCATCGCCGGGGCCAGCACGGCCATGGTGGCCTTGTACACAATGCTCTTTGCCATGGTGTCCCTTCCATGGGTGGGGGGGAAATGCGGGGGGAGTTACCACGTCCCCAGAGCAAGGACGCGGTCTTCTCCGGCGACGAGGTCGAGCGGTCGCGTGCCGGAGGAAGTCCTGAGTTCGACGCGGTGCGTACGGGTGGGGCGCAGCACCGCAGTCGCTTCTTGCGGGTTCCAGGTGAGGTCGAGCTCCGCCCCGAACCGGGTGCGGACGCCGAGGAGTCGGCCCGTGGGGTACGCCGTCGGGAGCGCGGGCAGCAGGACCAGGCGGTCCGGGGTCGACTGCACGAGCATCTCGATCAGCACGGCGGGCAGGGTGTGGGCGGCGTCCGCGTTGTAGACGTGGCGGTTCGGGTAGTGGGCGCTCATCAGGGAGTTGTGGAAGAAGTCGCCCTTTAGGACCTGGCCGAGGGCGTGGGCGACCCGTTGGCCGTCGCGCAGCCGGGCGGCGATCAGGGCGTGGTGCAGATGGCCGTGCGCGGAGTCGTTCTCGGCGCCGCGCAGCTCGAGGGCCCGGTGGGCGGCCGCCGCGAGGTCCGGGGTGTCGTACGGGTTGATCTCGTCGAGCGGCCAGACGCCGTAGAGGTGGCTGAGGTGACGGTGGTCGTAGGTGTCGTCCAGGCCGGGCCAGGCCCATTCGGCCAGGGCGCCGTCGGCGTTGATCCGGTGGGGCGGAAGCCGGTCGGCCAGGGCACGCCAGCGGTCGGCCTGGGGGGTGCCCGCGTGGTATTCGGCCGCCGTCAGCAGCGCATGCCGGGCGGCCGAGAGGTCCATGGCCGCGTTGATGGCGCCCCAACTGGCGTTCGCGGGACGGTTCTCGGGCGAGTAGGAGGGCACGACGACCAGGCGGCCGTCGTCGTCGGTCCGGTCGAGGAAGTCCTCGTAGAAAAGGGCGACTTGGGCGAGTGCGTGGGCGGTGCGGGGATCCCGGGCGCCGATCGTCTCGTCGTGGTCGACCAGCGGTTTGAGCAGCCAGTCGGCGCCCGCCGTCCACAGGTGCAGGGGGTATTCGCGGTTGAAGTGGTACGTCAGCCCGGACTCGCCGTCGGTGTGGGCGGGGGCGACGATGCCGCGGGCCCCGAAGACCGCGCGGGCGTTCTCGGCCCAGTCGGTCAGCTGACGCTGAATCAGGGAGGCATGGGCTTGCGTGACTTCGGGGAGTGCGGCGGCCGCTGCGGACGCGGTCTGGAGGTTGAGGTTGGCGTCGTTGGTGAATGCGCCCGACCATGCGGTGTCCCAGTCGCCGGTCCACAGGCCGACCAGGCGGGGCGGGAGCAGTCCGCTCGCGGAGAGCAGGTGGTAGCGGCCTGCGGAGAAGAGGCGCTCCAGGAGGGCCGTGCTGTCGGGGTGCTCCAGCAACTCCGAGCCGGGCAGGGCGCGCTCCGCGGGGTCGGCGTCCAGGTCGAGGGTGACGCGCTCGTAGGCGGTGCGGTGCAGGGCGGTGTGGCGGTCCAGGAGGAGGGTGTACGGGTCCTCGCCGGCCGGCAGCAGTTCGCGCAGGGCGCGGGCGTGGGGTGCCGTGTCCAGCTCGCCGGTGTGCCGCAGCACCCTGGTCAGCAACAGGACCGACTCCGCGCCCGCGACCCGTGCACCGGGGGGCGTGAGCGTCGTAGGGCCGCCCGTGACCACGACGAGCGTCACCCCGGTGTACGCCGTGTCGCTGCCGGGGTAGCGGACGCGCAGGGTGAGCAGGGCACCCTCGGGGGTGAGGACCGCGCCGTCGCCGACGGCGAGGCCCGGGGGTGCTCCCGGGAGGCGGTGGTCCAGGGCGATGTCGAGGTCGGCTGCCGTGATGTGCTGGACGATCACGTCGTCGGCGCGGGACACGAAGACCCGGCTGCTCCAGCCCTCGCAGACCGCCTTCACCACGCCGGTGGTGAAGTCGACGGAGCGGCGGTAGCGGCGCGGCTCCTCGCCGGACGGTCTGCGCAGCCGTACCTGGAAGGCGGGATGGAAGGGCTGGACCCACTGCAGGTCGCGTCCGTCGGTGAAGGTCTCGGCGGCATGCAGCTCGCCCGCGAGCAGCTGGTCCTGGAGGAGCGGCAGTCGGTCGGCGAGGCGGGGCGGACGGGCGCTCTCGCCGCCGTTGGGGCGGACGAGGGTGTGGTGGGTGGCGACGACCCGTTCGTCGTTCGGTTCACCGAACACAAGTGCGCCGTGGTGGCCGTTGCCGCTCAGGAAGCCGTCCTCCCAGCGGGCGGCGGGGAGGGGTTCCCAGGTTCCGTGGACGATGTTCAGGGGGTTGTTCATGGAATTGTTCATGGGCGCAACACCATCACGCCGTACCGGCCGAGGGTGACCTCGCCCTCGACGGTCGCGTCCGTCAGCAGGTCGACGTGGGTGCCCGGCACCTGCACGGTGACCGACTCCCGGCCGTGGTTGAGCACGAAGAGCAGGTCGCCTCGGCGGACCGCCTCCACCCGGTCGGGGAGGCCGTCGAGGACGGGGCGGGCGTCCGCGTCGGCCGCGATCTGGGCCAGCAGGACGCGCAGTGCCTGCGGCTCGGGGAGCGTGGAGACGTACCAGGCGCGGCCCTTGCGCAGCACGGCGGGCATGCCGTCGAGCTCGCCGCCCTTGTACCTGGCCTCGACCGAGGCGTCCTCGGCGGTCTCGATCTCCTCCGACCACAGGGTCCCGCGGAAGCCGTCGGTCTCGGCGGTCTCGTCCGCCTCCAGCGGCCACCACTCGTGCAGCGTGCGGATGCCGAACAGCTCGCGCAGGCGGGGGTCCATGCCGCCGGGGCGCACCCGGTCGTCCTCGTCGGCGACACCGGTCAGGAAACCGCAGAGGAGGGTGCCGCCGCCGTTGACGTAAGCGAGGAGGTTGTCGACCGCCGCGTCCGTGAGGGCGTACAGCTGGGGGACCACGACGAGCTTGTAGGCGGTGAGGTCGTGTTCGGGGTGGGCGAAGTCGGTGGTGAGGTGGGCCTGCCACAGGGCGCGGTGCCAGGTGGTCAGGACCTGGGTGTAGTCGACCTGCGTCGAGAGCCGTCCCTCGTGGGCGCCGGCCCACCAGGAGTGCCAGTCGTGCAGGATCGCGATGTCACTGCGGCTGTGACTGTCCGTCACTTCCCCGCTGATCCGGGCGAGTTCGGCGCCGAGCTGCCTGACCTCCTGGTACGTACGCCCCTGCACCCCCGCATGGCTGACCATCCCGGAGTGGAACTTCTCCGCGCCCTGCCGGGACTGGCGCCACTGGAAGTAGCAGACGGCGTCGGCGCCGCGGGCCACGGCCTGGAGGGACCACAGGCGGTTGAGGCCGCGCGGCTTGGGGTGGTTGACGCCGCGCCAGTTGACCGGGCCCGCCGCCTGCTCCATCAGCATCCAGGGGCCGCGGGCCTGCGAACGGGTCATGTCCTGGACGAGGGCACCCGCCTGCGCACCGAAGGGATCGCGCGGGTCGGGATAGATGTCGACGGAGACGACGTCCTCCTCCTCCGCCCACCGCCAGGCGTCCTGTCCGGCCCACAGCGGCATGAAATTGGTGGTGACCGGGATGTGGGAGGGGCTGTGCCGGCGGACGATGTCGCGCTCGGCGATGTAGCACTCCAGGAGCATGTCGGAGGTGAACCGTTTGAAGTCCAGCACCTGGCCCGGGTTCTTCAGATAGTGGGCGTGGCGGGGCGGCAGGACCTCGGCCCAGTCGCCGTAGCCCTGGCTCCAGAAGGCCGTGCCCCAGGCGGAGTTGAGGGCGTCGAGGGTGCCGTACTTCGTCTGCAGCCAGCGGCGGAAGCGGGCGGCGGCCTCGTCGCCCCAGTCGTAGGTGCAGTACTCGTTGTTGATGTGCCACATGGTGAGGGCGGGGTGGCCGCCGTAGCGGGCGGCGAGGTCCTCGGTGATGGCGGCGGCGTAGCGGCGGTAGGCGGCGCTGGAGTGTGAGAAGTGCTGGCGGCCACCCCACCATTCGGTGCGGCCGTCCTCGTCGCGGGGCAGGGTCTCGGGGTGCAGCCGGCCGAGCCAGGGTGGCGGCGAGGAGGTGGGGGTGGCGAGCACGACACCGATGCCGCCCGCGTGCATGAGGTCCATCAGCCGGTCGAGCCAGCCGAACTCCCGCTCCCCCGGCCGGGGTTCGAGCCTGGCCCAGGAGAAGACACCGAGGGTGACGGAGTTGACGCCGGCTTCGCGCATGAGCCGTACGTCCTCGGTCCAGGTCTCCTCGGGCCACTGCTCGGGGTTGTAGTCGCCGCCGAAGAGGATGCGGCCGCGGGTGGCGTCGCTCAGCGCGGGCATCAGACGGGCTCCCCGTACTGGATCCCGCGCCCGTTGGTGGCGAGGTAGACGCGACCGTGGATCCGCGGGTCGCCGACGATGACGTCGCCGATGTACCCCCACTGGTGGCGGTCGTCGTTGATCCGTACCCAGCTCTTCGCGCCGTCGTCGGAGCGGTAGACGGCGGTGATCGTGCCGATGGCCCCGACCTGGTAGATCGCCGGGTAGCCGGCGCCGCCGGCCGCCTTGCCGAAGCCGAGGGTGTACGAGGCCGAGCAACTGTCGACCTTCGAGAACCGGGCGCCTCCGTCGGTGGACCGGTGGAGCCCGTACCCCTTGGTACTCAGCCACAGATCACCGGATCTGCCCGGCGCCGCGACCAGCTTGAACTGGCCGTCACCGGAGGGCAGTCCGCTCGCACGCTTCGTGAACGTGAGGCCACTGTCAGTGCTGGCAAGTAGCGTTCCTGTGTCGGTGTCGTACGCGTAGAAGAGCGTCGGGTCGGCCGGGTCGGCGACCGGCGTGGCGCCCTTCGGGAAGGAGGAGATCTCGGTCCAGGTGGCGCCGTTGTCCGCCGAGCGGTGGGCCGCGTACTTCGTGCCGTCCCAGTGCACGAAGGACCACAGGAGCACGCTGCCGTCGGCGTTGATGGCGATGGGCCCCGGTGCGTCGTGGGCGATGGAGGGCTGGGCCGCGAAGGGCGCCCAGGTCCGCCCGCCGTCGTTCGAGTATGCGCCGTTGCCGTGGTCGCCCCAACCGGTGCGCACGACGTACTGCGGCCTGCCCGCGGCCTGCGCGAGTCCCGTCGCCGACCCGAAGACGGGGTTCGACGCCATGCCGCGCGAGGGCGAGGCGGTGAGCCGCTCGTGGTACATCACGCCGATGTCGCCGGACCCGCTCAGCAGGTGTGCCTCCCCGACCGGGGGCGACACCAGCTGCCGCACGGACGTCTCCTCCAGCCCGCGGATCTGCGGGGCCCAGTGGGTGAGGTCGCGCGTGCCGTAGAGCGTGGCGCCGGTGCCGTAAAGGACATGCCGGGAGTCGTACGGGTCGATGCCCACGGCCTGGATCCACCACCCGAACTTGGGCTTGTCGGCACCCCACTTGAGGAAAGGAGTTTCGGACACGTCGAAGACAGCAGCGTCCTTGAGGGACGTCCAGGTACGGCCGCCGTCGGTGGTCCGGTAGAGGGTGTCGATGTCCGCCCACCGGTTGTTGGTGGAGACGACGACGGTGCCGGGGCGGCGGGCGTCGACGGCGACACCGCCGTAGCCGAAGGTGTCGGCGGAGCCGTCGCTCGTGGTGCCGCCCGGCTTCACCGGGGTGACCTCGGTCCACTTCCTGCTGCCGACGGCCAGCTTGTGCACACTGCCGTCGGACTGCCCGTTGGGCCCGGGCGCGTTGGCGTACGTCACGTACAGCTCGCGGGTGAGGCAGTCGTACGCGGCGCGGATCGGGACCTTGGCGGAGGTTCCGGTGGGCGTGCCGGGCACGGCTTCCCATGTGCTCCCGTCGAGGGTGCGGTAGAGGTTCGGGGTGCTGCCGTCGGAGTCGCCCCAGCCGGCATACACGGCACGCCCGGCGGCGACGAGCAGGGTGACACCCTGCCCGCTCGCGCTCGGAACCCCCGGGAAGCCGCTCACCGACGCCCAAGTGGCGCCGCGATCGGCCGACTTGAGCAGCCCGTCGTGCCGCGTCCCCAACCACAGGACGTCACTGTCCCGCGGGTCGACGAGCAGCCGCTCCCCCGCACCCCGCCCGTCCTCGTTGGCCCCGAGCTTCACGGTCAGGTCGGTACGGGACCAAGTGGCACCCCGGTCCTCGGAGCGCAGGACGGCCCCGTTCCCTGCCCAGGACTGGGCGTAGGTGCCGAGAGCGAGGTACAGCCGGTTCGGGTGCACGGGGTCGACGGCCATCGCCTCGACACCGAGCAGATTCCAGTCGTCCCAGCCGAGGTGGTCGATCAACGGGACCCAGCGATCCGCCCGGTCGTCCCAGCGGTAGGCGCCGCCGATGTCGGTACGGGCGTAGGCGAGCCCGCGCACGAAGGGGTGGAAGAGCACGCCTGTGACGAATCCGGTGCCGCCTATGACGGCGTTGCGCCAGCGGTAGGCAGGGGCTGCCTCAGCGGCTTCCGCACGCCCGTGCATGGCGGGGACAGCGGCAAGCCCAGCGGCGGCCGCGGTCCCGGCAAGAACGGCCCGGCGGCTCAGACGGGACGCGAGCATGACATACCTCGTTCTGAAAAAGAGGGGGAGTTCTGCAACGCAGGGGACGCGAACGGCTTTAGGGGGCGCGGGGAACGGCGCGACAAGCCACAACGAACCCGCAGCCGCCGACGAACCGAAACACCCCACCCCAATGGGCGCCCGCTCAACCCTTCACCGCACCGGTCAACATGCCCTTCTTGAAGTGCCGCTGGACGAACGGCGACAGCACAGCCACCGGCAGCAACGCCATCACCATCACAGCCATCTGCACGGCAAGCCCCGACAGCTGCCCCGTCTTGATCGCCTGCCCCAGCCCCACCGGCGCTTCCTGCTTCTGCACCAGCTGGATCATGACGTTCTGCAGCGGCATCATGTCCTGGTCGTTCAGATACAGCGACGCGTTGAACCAAGCGCTCCAGTACCCGACCGCGTAGAACAGCGTGATCACCGCGATGACGGCCCGTGACAGCGGCATGATGATCTGCCAGAGGATCCGGAGGTCCCCGGCCCCGTCGATCCGCGCACTGTCGGTCAGCTCCGGCGAGATCCCCATGAAGAACCCGCGCAGCACCAGGATGTTGAAGACACTGATCGCGCTCGGCAGGATCAGCGCGAGGTAGGTGTCGGTCAGGCCAAGGGTCTGCACCAGAAGATACGTGGGAATGAGCCCGGCGCTGAAGAACATCGTTGCAAGCAGCGTCATGAGGATCCAGCGGTGCCCCACCGACTCCGTCCGCGACAACCCGTACGCGCACAGCACGGACACGGTCATGGAGAACGCCGTACCGACCAGGGTGATCAGGACGCTGATGATCGCCGCACGGGTGACCTGGCCGCCGCTGAGCAACTCCTGGTAGGCGACGAAGGTGATGTCCCTCGGCACCATCACCAGACCGCCGGCCTCGTCGATGGTCCTGCGCGAGGAGAGGCTGGTGACCACCACGATCCACAGCGGGAAGACGATCGCGAGGCAGGCGATCCCCAGCACCAGGCCCTTGCCCGCCAGCCCCACCTGCGAGGGCTGCTCCTCCCACACCGGCCGGGGCGGTGCGGCCCACCGGCCGGGCTTCTGTACCCGCTTGTCGATCACGGCGGTCATTTCTTGTACACCCCCTGCTCGCCCATCAGATGGGCCACTTTGTTCGCGGCAAGGACGAGACCGATGCTGATGACGCCCTTGACGAGTCCGGCGGCGGCCGCGTAGCCGAAGTCCTGGTTGCGCACGCCGTTCCACCACACGAACGTGTCGAGCACTTCCGACGCCCCCGGCCCGACGGCATCGCGTTGGAGAAGGATCTGTTCGAAGCCGACGGTCAGCGCATCCCCCACCCGCAGCACCAGCAGCAGCGCGATCACCGGCCGGAGCGCCGGCAGGGTGACGTGCCAGATCCGGCGCCAGCGCCCGGCGCCGTCCATCGCGGCGGCCTCGTACAAGTCGGGGCTGACGGCGGCCAGAGCGGCGAGGAAGACGATGATCCCCCAGCCGGCGTCCTTCCACACCGCCTGCGCGGTGACCAGGAACTTGAAGGTGCTCGGGTCGGTCATGATGTTGAGCCCGTCGTACCCGTGGTCGCGCAGCAGTGTCGAGAGCAGCCCGGCGCCGCCGAGCAGCTGCTGGAAGACCGCGATCACCAGCACCCACGAGAAGAAGTGCGGCAGATAGAGAACGGCCTGCGCGATGGCCCGCACCCGGGGCCTGACCACGCTGTTGATGAGCAGCGCGAGCAGGATCGGGATCGGGAAGAACAGGACGAGCTGGAGGAAGAACAGCACCAGCGTGTTCTGGACGGCGTTCCAGAAGGCGGAGTCGGCGAAGATCTGCTGGAAGTTGTCCAGACCCACCCAGGGGCTGTTCAGCATGGACACGACGCCGTTGTCGCTGATGTACGGGTCGTAGTCCTGGAAGGCGACCACGTTGCCGAGGATCGGCACGTAGTTGAAGAGCAGGACCAGGGCGACGACCGGCAGCGTCATCAGCAGCAGGACGCGGTCTCGTCTGAGCCTGAGTCGCAGACTCAGCTTTCCCGAGGATGGTTTGCTACGGGATGCGGTGGCACCGCCGGGCGCCGTCGGGGTCTTGTCCGTCGTGTCGGCCTCGGCCCTGCTCCGAGGCACCGTGCTGTGGGACACGGCCATTCTCCTTGCCTCGGTGCCCGGTCAGTTGGCCGCGGAGCCGTTCTCGTCGAGGATCTGCTTGTACCAGTCGCGCAGCTTGTCGCCTCCCCTGCTCTTCCAGTCGGAGACGAACTGCTGCATGTCGCTGATCTTCTTGCGGCCGCGGACGATGTCGTCCTCGAGCTGCTCCATGTCATTGGAGAGGTTGGTGTAGCGGTTCGGCTCGGTGATCTGCATTCCCCAGAAGGAGGACTTCCTGGCGAAGGCGCCCATGCGCTGCTCCCACTCGACCTGGCCCCTGGCGACCGCGGGGAAGTCGGGATGAGCGATGGTCGCGGCGGGGCTCGCGACCATGACGTAGGCGTTCATCACGTCGATGTTGCCCTGATCGGTCTTGGTGGGGACGCCGTCCTTGACGGTGTAGTGGGTGCCCTCCACGCCGTAGTTGGTCATCATGTACTCCTTGGTGCCGTACGGCGCCGCGGTGACGTTCGCGACGGCCAGCACGTCGCGGATGACCGACTCGGAGGCCTTCTTGTTGACGAAGGCGAAGATGCCGGCGGGCTGTTCGGCCCACAGGGTGGGGTTGCCGCCGTCGTGGCCCCAGACGTCCATGCCCCAGATCTTGAAGTCCGGGTTCTGGGTGGCCTGTTCAGCGGTGCGGCCCCACCACTGGGAGATGTTGTTGGGGTAGATCAGGAACTCGCCCGCCGCGAACTTGGGCCCCGGGTCGGGGGCGTTCTTGCCCAACTTGGAGTCGGGGTGGACGACCCCCGCCTCGAACAGCTTGCGGGACCACTCCAGCGCTTCGAGGTACTCGTCGGTCTCGATGCGGTATATCAGCTTGCCGTCGACGAGATTCCAGCCGAGCGGCTTCTCGCTGCCCGAGAGCACCCCGAACGACTGGAAGGCGGTCCACTTCATGTCCAGGCAGGCCCAGCGCTTCGCCTTGGCGTTGGTGATCTCCTTGGCCAGGGCCATGAACTCGTCGCAGGACTTGGGTACTTTGTACCCTTCCTTCTCGAAGATGTCCTGCCGGTAGAGGGGCACCATGCTGGGGGCGGACGGCGCCGGCATCGGCAGACCGCGCAGCTTGCCGCCGAAGATGGAGCGTTGCCAGGCGCCGGTGGGGATCGCCGCGAGGTTCGGGAACTCCTTGACCGCGTCCCCGGAGAGGTAGGGACCGAGGTCGGCGAACTTGCTGATGATGGCGCTGGGTATCTTGCCGCCCATGTTCCAGCCCGGGACGACCACGACGTCCGGGACGTCACTGGAGGCGAGCACCGCGCCGAGCTTCTGGTCGTAGGTGTTGCCGTCCTGGTTCTGCCAGACGACGTCGACGCCGATCAGGTCGTTCATCGCCTTGTAGTAGGCGTTGTTCTGCTTCGGCGGCGAGCCCCAGAACGGCGACATGATGGTGACCTTGCCGCCCTTGCCGAGCTTCTTCGTGACCGACGTCTTCAGGGCGGCGAGTTCCAGCTTGCTGGTGAACCCGATCGCGGAGCCGTTCTTGGCGGGGATGTCCGGCGTCACCACGTTGCCGGCCACGTACGCGGGAAGGATCTTCTTCGCGTTCTTGCCCGACGTGGTGCCCCCGCCCGACCCGCTGTCCGATCCCCCGCAGGCGGCAAGCAGCGGCATCCCCCCGGCCACCGCTGCGGTGGCGATCGCCGTCGAGGCAAGGAAGCTTCTCCGGCTGGGTCCGGAGGAGGCGGAAGCGGCGTTCGGCGTCATTGCGTCAACCCTTCATGGCGCACCAGGACACCCGGCGGTGGGCCGTCGGCTGCGGTGTCTCGAGTGGAACTGGCTGAGCTGAAGCGATTCTTCGACCCGTGCATGCCGGAGCTGCATTCTGTTAGTCGAAGCGCTTCGATGTTGCTGTGAGGTTAAGTGAACGTCTGGGGGTGCACAAGGGTCGCTTCCAAGATTCCTGCGACCCCTCACATACGACCCTTGCTTATGTGCCGCAAGAAGTAACAGTGACCGTCTCTTGACACCGTCCCTCCGTCGAAAGAGCATCGAAGCGCTTCGAAAGCGTTCCGCCGCTCCATCGCAAGGGGACCCCCACGTGACCGCACAGACGCCGCCCGCGCCGCCGTTCCGCGATCCGCAACTGCCGTTCGCGAAGCGCATCGACGACCTGCTTCAGCGGCTGACGCTGGACGAGAAGATCTCCTTCCTGCACCAGTTCGCGCCCGCGGTGGAGCGTCTCGGCATCGACGCCTTCCGTACCGGGCAGGAGGCCCTGCACGGCGTCGCCTGGATGGGCCCGGCGACCGTCTTCCCACAGGCCGTCGGACTCGGCGCCACCTGGAACACGGACCTGGTGCGCCGCATCGGGGAAGCGGTGTCCAAGGAGATCCGAGCGATGCGCGTCCACGACGACCGTGTCGGCCTCAACGTCTGGTCCCCCACGGTGAACCTGCTCCGGCACCCGCTGTGGGGCCGCAACGAGGAGGGCTACTCCGAGGACCCGAAGCTCACCTCGGCCATCGCCGTCGCGTACACCCGCGGCCTGCGCGGCGACCACCCGACGTACTGGCGCACGGCGCCGGTCCTCAAGCACTGGCTGGCCCACAACAACGAGACGGACCGGGCGACTTCCTCCTCCTCGGTCCGCCCACGCGTCCTGCACGAGTACGACCTGCGCGCCTTCCGCGAGGCGGTCGAGGCCGGCGCGGTGGCAGGCGTGATGCCGGCGTACAACCTGGTCAACGGCCGTCCCAACCACGTGTCCCCGCATCTGCGCGAGCACCTGCGCACCTGGACGGACGAGGACCTGCTGGTCTGCTCGGACGCGGCCGCACCCTCCAACCTGGTCGACCTGGAGCACTACTTCGACACCCACGAGGAGGCGACGGCGGCCGCCCTCATCGCCGGCGTCGACAGCTTCACCGACCACGGCACGGACAGCTCGCAGATCGTCGGGCGCGTCAAGAAGGCCTACGAGCAGGGCCTGCTGACCGAGGCCGACATCGACACGGCGGTCCGCCGCCAGCTCTCCGTCCGCTTCCGGCTGGGCGAGTTCGACCCGCTCTACGACCCGCACGCCGGCACCGGGGACTTCGACACCCCGGCCCACCGCGCCCTCGCCCAGGAGGCGGCCGAGCAGGCGGTCGTGCTCCTGAAGAACGACGGCCTGCTGCCGCTGTCCCCCGACACCCGCGTGGCCGTGGTGGGTCTCCTCGCCGACGAGTGCAAACTCGACTGGTACAGCGGCACCCTCATCCACCGCTCCACCCCGCTGGAGGGCCTGTACGAGCGGTTCGGCGCCGAGCGGGTGGAGTTCGCCGAGGGCGTGGACCGGGTGCTCCTGAAGACGTCCGCCGGTACGTTCCTGCACGTCCCCGAGGCCGCCGACGCCGCCGACGAGGTGCGCGGCGCTCAGGGCGCCCTGGACCCGGCCCTGCTCGCAGGCCGCACGGACCTGCCCCCGCTCACCGCCGACCCCACGGGCACCGAGTTCGCGCTGGTCGACTGGGGCGAGGGCATCCTCACCCTGCGCGCCCCCGACGGCCGCTACCTCTCGGTGGCCGACGACGGCTACGTACGCGCCTCCGCCGACCAGCCCGGCGGCTGGATCGTCCAGGAGACGTTCCGCCTGGAACCCCACGAGAACGGTCACCTCCTCAGGCACGTCGGTACGGGTCGCCACGTCTCTGTCGCCGCCGACGGAGTAAAGGTTGCCGACGGAAATCCGGAACTCGAGGCGAAGCCGGAGATCTTCGAGATCATCGTGACCGAACGCGCGGAGGACGCAGTGACGCAGGTCGCTGCGCGCGCGGACGTCGTGCTGGTGGTCGCCGGCAACGACCCGCACATCAACGGCCGCGAGACCGAGGACCGCACGACGCTGCGGCTGCCCGCCCACCAGGAGCGCATCCTGCGCGCCGCCCGCGCCGCCAACCCCCGCACGGTGCTGGCGCTGGTCTCCGCGTATCCGTACGCGGTCGCGACCGGCGACCTCCCGGCGGTGCTGTGGACCGCGCACGGCGGCCAGGCAGCGGGCACGGCCCTGGCCCGCGTGCTGGCCGGCGACGTCTCCCCCGCGGGCCGCCTTCCGCAGACCTGGTACGAGGACGACACCGACCTGCCCGACCTGTTCGACTACGACGTGATCGGCAGCCGCCAGACGTACCTGTACTTCGAGGGGACACCGCTCTTCCCGTTCGGACACGGCCTGTCGTACGCGAGCTTCTCCTACGCGGATCTGTCGGTACGGGCCGACGAGGAGGCGGTGCACGTCTCCTTCACGGTCACCAACACCGGCGACCTCACCGCCGACGAGGTCGCGCAGCTCTACACGCGCGCCGCGGAGCCCACGGTGACACGCCCGCGCCGCGAGCTGCTCGCCCACCGCCGGATCACCCTCGCCCCCGGCGCCCGGGAGGAGCTGTCCTTCGAAGTCCCGTTGTCCGCCTTCGAGTTCTGGGACGTGGCCCGGGGCGCCCGGCGCCTCGAACCGGGCCCGTACGACGTGTTGGTGGGCGCGTCCAGCGAGGACATCCGCCTGCGGACGACGGTCGTCCTGGACGGCGAGCCCCACGCCCCGCGCGCCGTGCTCCAACACGGCCTGGACGCCGCCGACTTCGACGAGCAGAGCGGCGTCGCGATCGTCGACCGTACCAAGGTGTCGGGCGACGCCGTGACATCCGCGGCGGGCCGGAGCGCCGAACTGGTCTATCGCGACTGCGACTTCGGGGACGGCGTGGCGGAGGTGACGGTCTCCGTGGCGGGCGAGGGCGTCGTGGAGGTCTCCCTGGACGGCGGCGCGCTGCTCGCCGCACTGACACCGGCCCCCGCGGCCGTCTCGGACGACCCGTACGCCTACACCACACTCGTGGCCGGCCTCGTCGCCGAGGGCGTGCACGACGTACACATCAGACTGCGCGGCCCACTGCGGCTCGCGCATGTCGGCTTCTCCGGTTGAGGGTCCGGGCAAAGCCGACGTGAAGAAGGGGCCCGGCACCGGAAGGCATCGGTGCCGGGCCCCTTCGAGGAGCCTATATGAAAATGGTTCCCATTAGCTAGAGTGGTCCTTCAGGAGTCCTGGGTTCCTGGGTTCCTGGGTTCCTGGGTTCCTTCAGGGGCCTAAAGCGCGAGGCCCGTGAGGACCAGCACTCGCTCGTACGTGTAGTCGTCCATCGCGAACTTCACGCCCTCGCGGCCCACACCGGACTGCTTGGCACCGCCGTACGGCATCTGGTCGGCGCGGTAGGAGGGGACGTCACCGATGACCACGCCGCCCACCTCCAGCGCACGATGGGCCCGGAAGGCGGCCTGGAGGTCGTGCGTGAACACGCCCGCCTGGAGGCCGTACTTGGAGGAGTTGACGGCGGCGAACGCCTCGGCCTCGCCGTCCACCTTCTGCACGGTCAGGACGGGGCCGAAGACCTCCTCGCAGGAGATCGTCGTGTCGGCCGGTACGTCGGTGAGGACGGTCGGCGCGTAGGAGGCGCCGTCTCGGTCTCCACCCGTGAGCAGGGTCGCCCCGGCCTCGACGGCCTCCTTCACCCACGACTCGACACGCTTGGCCGCGTCCTCGCTGACCAGCGGGCCGACGTCCGTCTTGTCGTCGCTCGGGTCGCCGGTGACCTGGGCCTCGACGGCGGCGACGATACGCGGCAGCAGCCGGTCGTACACCGACGCGTCCGCGATGACCCGCTGCACGGAGATGCAGGACTGGCCGCCCTGGTAGTTGGAGAAGGTGGCGATGCGGGTGGCGGCCCAGTCGAGGTCGGCGTCGGAGGCGTAGTCAGCGAGGACGACGGCCGCGCCGTTGCCGCCCAGCTCCAGGGTGCAGTGCTTGCGCGGCACCGAGTCCATGATCGCGTAGCCGACCTTCTCGGAACCCGTGAAGGAGATGACCGGCAGGCGCTCGTCCTGGACCAGGGCGGGCATCTTGTCGTTGGCGACCGGGAGGATGCTCCAGGAGCCGGCCGGGAGGTCGGTCTCGGCGAGCAGGTCACCGATGATCAGGCCGGAGAGCGGGGTGGCCGGCGCCGGCTTCAGGATGATCGGCGCGCCGGCCGCGATCGCCGGGGCGATCTTGTGGGCGCACAGGTTGAGCGGGAAGTTGAAGGGCGCGATGCCGAGGACGACGCCCTTGGGGAAGCGTCGGGTGAGGGCGAGACGGCCCTGGCCGCCCGCGTCGGTGTCGAGGCGCTGGGCCTCGCCGCTGTTGAAGCGGCGGGCCTCTTCGGCGGCGAACCGGAAGACGGAGACGGCGCGGCCGACCTCGCCGCGGGCCCACTTGATCGGCTTGCCGTTCTCGGCGGAGATCAGCTGGGCGATCTCCTCGGTGCGCTCGGCGAGGCGGCGGCTGACGTGGTCGAGGGCGGCGGCGCGGACGTGGGCCGGGGTGGCGGCGAAGTCCTCGCGGACGGCGTGGGCGGCGGCGACGGCCTCCTCGACCTGAGCGTCGCTCGGCACGCTCACCTTGCTGACGAGGCGGCCGTCCCAGGGGGAGGTGACGTCGAAGGTGTCCTCGCCCGTGGCCTGGCGGCCGGCGAGCCAGAAGGCGGTGGAAGTCATGTGGGTCCGGCCCTTCCGCGATCGGGGGTGTGCAGGGTGGTTGGGGTCCACGGTAGGGCGGTGGGGGTGGGGGTGTGTTTGGCCGGGGTGTAGTGGTCGGGGCGGGGGGTGCGACGGTTTGGAGGGGTGCCGGGTGCGGCCGGAATTTTCGCGCCCCCGCCGCCCCTTCCCGTCCCGACCCGGGGGCCAGCCCCCGGACCCCCGCTCCTCAAACGCCGGAGGGGCTGGATTTGGCGCAGCTCATCTCAGCCCGTCCGGCGTTTGAGGACGAGGCCGTTCAGGCCGAAAGCGGGGGTCTGGGGGCGGCAGCCCCCAGGGGACGGGAATGGGTAGGGGCGGCGGGGGCGAGGAAACGCTGCGGCGGCTACTCCGCCGACGTCGCCTTCAACGCCAGCCACAACTCCATCCGCACGTCCGGATCGTCCAGCGACCGCCCGAGAATCTCCTCCACCCGCCGCATCCGGTACCGCAACGTATGCCGATGAACCCCCAGATCCGCAGCCGCCGCATCCCACTGCCCATGCCGCGACAACCACGCCCGCAACGAGGCCACCAGATCCCCCCGCCCCGTCGCGTCATGCTCGTACAGCGCCCGCAACAACCCGTCCGCAAACGCCTTCACCGCATCGTCGGCCAGCAACGGCAGCACAGACCCGGCCGCCAACTGCTCGTGCCCCACGAACACCCGCCCCCGCCGCCGGGCCACCGACAACGCCTGCTCGGCCTGCTTGTACGCCGCCGCGGCCGCGATCGGCCCCACGGGCGCCGACCCCCCGACCACCAGCTCGTCCTCCTCACCGCCGGCGGCATCCCGCACCGCGTCCGCCCCGCCCCGCGCTGCCTCGACCGCCGCCGCGTACTCCCCGCACGCCGTGACCGCCGCACCCCCGTCCGCGGCCAGCACAACCAGCCGCTCCCCCTCGGGTACGACCAGCACGGCCTCCCCCGCCCGCGCGGCCGCCGACTCCACGATCTCGGCGAGCCCGGCCAGCGGATCGCCGCCCGCGTCGGCGGCGGCCCGCGCGGCCGACTCCGCGATGATCAACCGGAAGGGGGCGTCCAGCAGCCCCCCGTACAGATGGCCCGCGACGGCCCGCGCATGGTCCGGCTCCCCCGCGAGCAGCATGCGCAGCACCGCCGCTCCGATGCGCTGTTCCGCCGCGTGCAGCGACCTCGACCGTTCCGTCGTCAGCGTCAGCAGCGCGATCGCCGAGTGGACGGCGTACCGCTCCGCCGTGCCGAGCGCAGCCGCCGTCCCCACCGCGAGCGCGGCCCGCGGCCGCCGCCCCGTGCCCAGCGAGTGCAGTTCGACGCGGTCCTCGTTGTCCGGAGCGGCGACCACCGAGGACGCCGGCGCGGGCCGCTCCCGCAGCCGCTCCACGTCCGCCGTGAGCCGCCCGGCCCGCCGGCCCGCCCACTCCGGTGCGGTCGCGACGACGGCGCCCGAGGCGTCGTACAGCGCAGCCCATCCGTCGACCTGCGCGGCGAGCGCGGACAGCACCCCCTCGGGCCCACCCGTCAGCGCCTGCTTGGTCAGTTCCCGCTGGGCGGCGAAGCCCGCCGTCACCGCCCGGTACTGGTCGGCAGCGATCTCCGCGGACACGGCCTTGCTGATGGCGAGGAAGGGCGTGCGCCGCGGCACTTCCAGCAGCGGCAGGCCCTCGCCCTCCGCCGCGTCGACCAGCGCCTTCGGGATCTCCTCGTAGTTGACCCCGACGGCGAAGCCGAGTCCGACGACTCCCGCCCCCACCAGCCGCTTCACATACCGACGCATCGCCTCCGGATCCTCCGCGTCCAGCTGCAGCGCGGTGATCAGCAGCAGCTCCCCGCCCTCCATGTACGGCACGGGATCGGCGAGCTCGCTGACGTGCGCCCAGCGGACCGGCACGTCGAGGCGGTCCTCGCCCGCGCGCACGGTCAGTTTGAGCGCGGAGTGGTGGACGAGCGAGGCGAGTGTCGGGGGCATGAGGCCTTCAGGTCAGGCTTGCGGGGATCGGGCGAACCTTTTGATCTTTTGGCCGCCAGGTATGAACGGCCTGTGCCGATTCTGCCTCACCGTACGGTCACCCGGTCCTGTGAAGTCCAGACCTAACCCCGCAGATCCACCAGCAGCGGCGGCGCATTTTCGCCCTTCACGGTGGTCAGCGACAGCACCGCATGCCCGGGCGGCACCCCGTGCGCCAGCTCGGACGCCGACCACCGCTCCCGTTCGACCTGCCGGACGGTCACGGCCCGTGCGGTGGGCGCCTTGCCGGTGATGACGCGCCGGAGCATGTGGACGGCCTTGCCGGCCGGGGTATCGGCGATGATCTGCCGGTCGGTGACGTCCCGTGCCTCGGTCCACTCCTTGCCCCAGACCTCGGCGAAGTCCTGCCCGTCCCACGGGGTGAGCCCGGACAGTGCCATACGGCATCCGGTGGAGCCGAGCAGCGGTCCGCGCAGCGGCCTCGGCACGTCGTCCAGGGTCCGCAGGGTCAGCACGACGCCGGCGTTCCCCGACCGCAGCCGCTGAATCCCGCGCACCGCCTCCGGGGTCACCACGCCCGTCGCGTCGTCCAGCACGAGGCAGGCGAACAGCGACCGGTCCTCGCGTACCGCCACGCTCGCCGTGAACTGCGCCAGCACCAGCCGCGCCAGCATCCGCGAGGCTTCCGCGTGCCCGCGCTCGGGTAGGTCGATACGGACCCGGACCGGGTGGTCGAGGGCCTTGAGGGAGAAGGGCTTCGACTGCCCCGAGGTGTCGAAGAAGCCGGCGAAGGCGGGCCGGTCCAGCAGCGCCACCCGGTCCGCCAGCACCCCCGCAACATCCCCCGGGTGCCCCAACTGCCGCTCGCGAGCGTCCAGTTCGCGCAGCAGCGACTCCTGCCCGGAACCCTGCAGCGCCGTACGCAGTTCCTCCAGCGGCCCGGGCGTCCCGTCCAGCAGCTGCCGCAGCTCGGGCACGGACGGGAAGCGGCCGTGGACCGCCCGGAAGGGGCCGAGGAGCTGGGCGAGCACGGTCGTGGACCGGCGGCTGTCGCTGCCCGGATGCGGATCGGCGAGGTCCCCGACCAATGCCTCGGCAAGCACGGCCGCGGCCTCGTCCGGGTCACTCGTCCCGCCGTACAGGTCCAGGTCGTACACCGACTCCGGATTCCCGATCCGTACGACGACGTCGTACGCGTCGACCGGTCCGAGCCCCGCGCCCGCCGCGCCGACCACGACGACCGCG
The DNA here is from genome assembly GCF_003814765.1 of Streptomyces sp. TLI_185. Classification (NCBI taxonomy): domain Bacteria; kingdom Bacillati; phylum Actinomycetota; class Actinomycetes; order Kitasatosporales; family Streptomycetaceae; genus Streptomyces; species Streptomyces sp. TLI_185. Next base: position 7,263,788 of record NZ_RKRB01000001.1, on the reverse strand, counting down.
GCCCGTCCGGCGAGGGCGTGCAGACAGAGCGACTCGGCGAGCGGCCGCACCACGGTGCCGGTCTTGCCGGAGCCGGCCGGGCCGACGGCGAGCAGGGAGGTGCCGAGCAGATCGGGGCCGAGACCGAGGCCGGCGCCGCGGTAGGCGTACGGGTTGCGGGGGTCGTCGGCGGTCGTGCCGAGCCGTACCTGTCCGGTCAGCAGGTCGTGCCGGGCGAGCCGGGCCGGCAGGTCGCGTTCCCCGGAGGGGTGCAGACAGGCGGCGGCGCCGTCCTTGAGCACGGCACCGGTGAACGCGGCGAGGGTGTGCCGGCCGGTGCGCACGCCCTGCCAGGCGCGCACGATCCGGGCGTGGTCGACGTCCCGCATCAGCCCGGCACGGGCCTCGGTGGCGAGCCGCTCGGCGGCGTCGGCGGCTCCGGCGGCGCGGAGCTGGGGCCACTCGGCTGGGTCCTGTTCGGGGGCGGGCGGGCGTTCGGCGCGGGGCGCCGGCTGCCGCCAGGCGGGCGGGCCGTAGCGGCGCCAGATCTCGCTCCAGCGGCCGAGCCTCCCGACACCGATCATGATGACCAGGGCGATCAGCACGTAGTAGGCGTAGACGACCACGACCGAGGCGATGCTGTGCGGCTGGGCCCAGGAGTCGGGGATCATCGCGTAGAGCGGGAGCAGCCACCAGCCGCCGAGGTAGCCGTTCCACAGCAGCGACCAGATCAGCCAGCCGACGAGGAAGGCGATCACCGCGCCGCTGACGAGCTGGCGGGCGGGGATGAGTTCGGGTTCCTCCTCCGGCCGCGGCCGGTGCCCGAACCGCCACACGCCGGGCGGCGTCTCCGGCCGCGGCGCCCGGAGCCACGTCAGGAACGCCGACCCGTCCGGCCGCGGCGGCACGCCGGGCGCGGCCGTGGGCCGCGGCGGTACGTCCGGCGGACCTGCCGGACGCGGCACAGGATTCGCATGCGTACCCCGTGCGTCCTGCGTCCCGTCGCTGTCCATCGCCCTCGCTCCCTGACCAGCCGTTCCGTCCACCGTCAGCGGTCAATCTAACGCCCCGGCACGGGGAGTTCACCGCTTACGCGGCCGGGCCCCGCACCGGCCGCCATGTCCACCGCGGACAAACCCGAACCCCCGACAGCGCCCACATGGAGCATGCCCACCCCCCTCTCCCGGTCCTAACCTGCGAGAAAAGAAGGCAAGAGTCCGCAAGGCCGCACACCCCCAGGAGCCCCTCATGAGTGCACTTCCGCAGGAGCGCCGGATCGTCACCGCCATCCCCGGCCCGAAGTCGCAGGAACTGCAGGCCCGCCGTACCGCCGCGGTCGCGCAGGGCGTGGGCTCCGTGCTGCCCGTGTTCACCGCGCGCGCGGGCGGCGGGATCATCGAGGACGTCGACGGCAACCGGCTCATCGACTTCGGTTCCGGCATCGCGGTGACGTCCGTCGGCGCGTCCGCCGAGGCCGTCGTACGCCGGGCCTCCGCGCAGCTGGCGGACTTCACCCACACCTGTTTCATGGTCACCCCGTACGAGGGCTACGTGGAGGTCGCCGAGGCCCTCGCCGAGCTCACCCCGGGTGACCACGCCAAGAAGTCCGCCCTGTTCAACAGCGGCGCCGAGGCCGTCGAGAACGCCGTAAAGATCGCCCGTGCGTACACCAAGCGCCAGGCCGTCGTCGTCTTCGACCACGGCTACCACGGCCGTACCAACCTCACGATGGCTCTGACGGCGAAGAACATGCCGTACAAGCACGGCTTCGGCCCGTTCGCACCCGAGGTGTACCGCGTCCCGGTCGCCTACGGCTACCGCTGGCCCACCGGCCCGGAGAACGCCGGCCCCGAGGCCGCCGCGCAGGCCATCGACCAGATCAGCAAGCAGGTCGGCCCGGACAACGTCGCCGCGATCATCATCGAGCCCGTGCTCGGCGAGGGCGGCTTCATCGAGCCCGCCAAGGGCTTCCTGCCCGCGATCCGCAAGTTCGCCGCCGACAACGGCATCGTCTTCGTCGCCGACGAGATCCAGTCCGGCTTCTGCCGTACGGGTCAGTGGTTCGCGTGTGAGGACGAGGGCATCGTGCCCGACCTGATCACCACCGCCAAGGGCATCGCGGGCGGTCTGCCGCTCGCCGCCGTCACCGGCCGCGCCGAGATCATGGACGCCGCGCACGCCGGCGGCCTCGGCGGCACCTACGGCGGCAACCCGGTCGCCTGTGCCGGTGCGCTCGGCTCGATCGAGACGATGAAGGAGCTCGACCTCAACGGCAAGGCGAAGAACATCGAGGCGGTCATGAAGGCCCGCCTCGGCGCCATGGCCGAGAAGTTCGACATCATCGGCGATGTGCGCGGCCGCGGCGCGATGATCGCCATCGAGCTGGTCAAGGACCGTACGACGAAGGAGCCGAACCCGGAGGCGACCGCCGCGCTGGCCAAGGCCTGCCACGCCGAGGGCCTGCTGGTCCTGACCTGTGGCACCTACGGCAACGTCCTCCGCTTCCTGCCTCCGCTGGTCATCGGCGAGGACCTCCTGAACGAAGGTCTCGACATCATCGAGCAGGCCTTCGCGCGGATCTGAGCCAAGCGGAATCCCCAGCTCACGCACAGGACCCGCGTCCCATGCGCACCACCCGCCCCAGCCCTGGCATCCCTCGCGATTCCGGGGCCGGGGCGGTCGGCGTCAGGCCATGTGAAGAACGTGTGCGAGGTGGATGGCGGGACGCGATTCCGTCTGTCTTCCGCCCACCCCCTGCCGTAGGTTCTACCCAGATGAGAGATACACCCCGCTCACAGGGGACTGTGGGCGATTTCAGGCCGTGGCCTCCCCAGCTACGACCTGGTCGTGCCCTCGCGCACACACACGGAGCTTCCGGCTCCGGATCTCCTCACCGATCGGGCAGTCGCCCGCCCCAAACCCCCCGGGGTGGGCGTCGATCCGATCTGATCGGCCGCCTCGGAACTACCCCCCCTGTTCCGGGGCGGCCGACCTCCTTTCTTCTCCTTCTCGGGCTTCCCGCCCTCCTCTTCGCGGCGATCACCTGGCAGGTCGTTTCGGGCGGCCTGCTGCTGCGCATGGACCGGCGGGTCAGCGTCGCCCTCGCGCACCCGGACCGCTTCTCGGAACTCCTCTCCGACCTGGGCAACATCGGGGTGGCAGTGCCTGCGCTGGCCGTCGTCCTGGTGTACGTGGCCTGGCGGGGCCGTGCGGCGGGGACGTCCCGCTGGTGGCTGCCGCCGCTCGCGGCCGCGCTGCTGATGGCGCTGGTCCCGGCCCTGGTCGTGCCCCTCAAGGAACTGATCGACCGCCCGGGCCCCGCCGCCGAACCCCCTGGGACCGGCTACTACCCCTCCGGCCACACAGCGACGGCCGCCGTCGCCTACGGCTCGGCAACCCTGCTTCTGCTCCCCTGGCTCCGCTGGGTGCCTGCCCGCCGCGCGCTGCTCACCGCCTGTGCCGTCGTGAACCTCGCCGTCGGGTTCGGGCTGGTGCGGCGCGGCTATCACTGGCCTCTGGACGTCGTGGCCAGCTGGTGTCTGTGCACGGTACTGATCGCGTCCCTGTGGATCTTCCTGGCGCGCCGGCCTCACGGGGGGGCCGACGCGAGTGCAGTGAGTCCGAGTAGTCCGTCCTGACAAACCGCTTGTGCAGACCTCTGGCCATCAGTGGCCCGTCAGATGTCCTCCTCGCGCGCCAGGCCCGCCGCCGCCTCGTGCATCGCCAGTTCGAGGAGTGCGGGGTCCGTGAGGGTGCCCGAGCCGTCCGGCGGGACCAGCCAGCGGACGCCGCCGGTCGAGCGTCCGGGATACGGCACCACGATCCAGGTGCCGGCCCCTGCCGTACGGATGCCGGTGCCGAGCCAGCGGGCCGCGGTGCCCGGCGGCACCAGGAAGCCCATACGGGCGTCCCCGAAGTCGACCAGCACCGGGCCGGGCCGGTCGAGGAAGCGGGTGAGGACGTCGAGTGTGGGATAGCCGAGCTCGCCCGGCAGGATGAGTACGTCCCAGGCCTTGCCTGCGGGCAGCAGCGCGATCCCCAGGGGATTGCGCTCCCACTCCCAGCGGCAGGCCTCGGGATCCGGAGCAACGGACGCCAGCCACTCGACCGCCGTGTTCGCCCCAGCCATGAGGAGACCTCCTGTCTCTCCTGGACGCTGGTCGCGTCACGGGAGAGAGGGAGGTTTCCTGGCGGGCATTACGCGGGTTTTCCCGACACGATGGAGTGAGTTGGATCACAATCGCCGCGGATCGGGGCGCCTCTCAGCTGTCGAAGCCGAGGCCCAGTCGGTCCATCGTGCGCAGCCAGAGGTTGCGGCGGCCGCCGTGCGAATCCGCGCGGGCCAGCGACCACTTGGTGAGCGCGATGCCGGTCCAGGCGAAGGGCTCGGGCGGGAACGGCAGCGGCTTCTTGCGGACCATCTCCAGCGCCGTCCGCTCCGTGGTCTCCCCCGCCAGCAGGTCGAGCATCACCTCGGCGCCGAAGCGGGTGGCGCCCACGCCGAGGCCCGTGTAGCCCGCCGCGTAGGCGACGTTGCCGTGGTGCGCGGTGCCGAAGAACGCCGAGAAACGCGAGCAGGTGTCGATCGCCCCGCCCCACGCATGCGTGAAGCGGACGCCCTCCAGCTGCGGGAAGCAGGTGAAGAAGTGCCCGGCGAGCTTGGCGTACGTCTCCGGGCGGTCGTCGTACTCGCGGCGCACCCGGCCGCCGTAGTGGTGGATCGCGTCGTAACCGCCCCACAGGACGCGGTTGTCGGCGGACAGCCGGAAATAGTGGAACTGATTGGCGCTGTCCCCGAGGCCCTGGCGGTTCTTCCAGCCGATCGACTTCAGCTGTTCGTCGCTGAGCGGCTCGGTCATCAGCGCGTAGTCGTAGACCGGGACGGTGTAGACCCGTACGCGCTTGATCAGGTTCGGGAAGATGTTGGTGCCGAGCGCGACCTTGCGGGCACGGACGGATCCGTAGGGGGTGCGTACGGCCATGCCGGCGCCGTACGGCTTCAGAGTGAGGGCGGGGGTGTGCTCGTAGATGCGGACGCCCAGGGCGAGGCAGGCACGTTTGAGGCCCCAGGCGAGCTTCGCCGGGTTGAGCATGGCGACGCCGCGGCGGTCCCAGAGGCCGGCCTGGAACGTCGGTGAGTCGACTTGTTCCCGTACCGCTTCCGCGTCCAGGAACTCGACGCCCTCGGCGAGGCCCTCGCGCTCCATCTCCCGGTACCAGTCGCGCAGTTCCCACGCCTGGTACGTCTCGGTCGCGACGTCGATCTCGCCGGTGCGCTCGAAGTCGCAGTCGAGGGAGTGCCGGGCGACCGCCTTCTCGATCTCGTCCAGGTTGCGGGCGCCCAGCTCCTGCAGCCTGTGGATCTCGTCCGGCCAGCGGGTCAGGCCGTTGGGCAGGCCGTGGGTGAGGGAGGCGGCGCAGAAGCCGCCGTTGCGGCCCGAGGCGGCCCAGCCCGCCTCGCGGCCTTCCAGCAGGACGACATCCCGTGCGGGGTCACGCTCCTTGGCGATGAGCGCGGTCCACAGTCCGCTGTAGCCGCCGCCGACGACCAGCAGATCGCAGGTCTCGGCGCCGGTGAGCGCGGGCTCGGGGTGGGGTTTGCCGGGGTCTTCCAGCCAGTACGGGACCGGCTGTGCGTCGGAGAGAGATTTCGTCCAGCGGTTCATGGCGCTTGGGGCCATGATTTCAACTCCCTACAGCGTTTCTGCGATTACGCCTTTTGCTTGTTGCGGCGATTTCCGATGAGCATCGAAGAAAGGACCAACAATACGGCGACGAGGAACATCGTCGTACCGATGACATTGATCTGAACGGGCGTTCCGCGCTGTGCCGAGCCCCAGACGAACATGGGGAAGGTGACGGTCGAGCCCGCGTTGAAATTGGTGATGATGAAATCGTCGAAGGAGAGCGCGAAGGACAGCAGCGCACCGGCGGCGATTCCGGGGGCCGCGATGGGCAGGGTGACGCGCAGGAAGGTCTGCGCCGGGCCGGCATAGAGGTCCTGTGCGGCCTGCTCCAGGCGCGGGTCCATGGACATGACGCGCGCCTTGACGGCGACGACGACGAAGCTGAGACAGAACATGATGTGGGCGATGAGGATCGTCCAGAAGCCCAGCTGGGCACCCAGGTTGAGGAACAGGGTGAGCAGCGAGGCCGCCATGACGACCTCGGGCATCGCCATCGGCAGGAAGATCAGCGAGTTCACGGTGGACCGCGCGCGGAACCGGTAGCGGACCAGCGCGAAGGCGATCATCGTGCCGAGAACGGTGGCGCCGATCGTCGCCCAGAAGGCGATCTGGAGGCTGATCGACAGCGATCCGCACATGTCGGCGACGCCGCACGGATCCTTCCACGCGTCCGTGGAGAACTGCTGCCACTGGTAGTTGAAGCGCCCCTTCGGTTTGTTGAAGGAGAACACCGTGACGACGACGTTCGGAAGAAGGAGATATCCGAGTGTCAGCAGTCCTGCTATGACGACGAGATGGCGCTTGAGCCAGTTGAGGACGGACATTTAAACCAGATCCTCCGTCCCGGACTTGCGGATGTAGATGGTGACCATGAGGAGAATCGCGGCCATGAGGATGAAGGAGAGGGCCGCGGCCGTCGGATAGTCCAGAATCCTGAGGAACTGGGTCTGGATGACGTTTCCGATCATGCGGGTGTCGGTCGAGCCGAGGAGTTCGGCGTTGACGTAGTCGCCGGCCGCCGGAATGAAGGTCAGCAGCGTGCCGGAGACCACGCCGGGCATCGACAGCGGGAAGGTGACCTTGCGGAAGGTGGTCCAGGGCTTGGCGTACAGGTCGCCGGCCGCCTCGTGGAGACGCCCGTCGATGCGTTCCAGCGAGGTGTAGAGCGGCAGGATCATGAACGGCAGGAAGTTGTACGTCAGTCCGCAGATCACGGCGAGTGGTGTGGCCAGGACGCGGTCGCCGGAGGTCCAGCCGAGCGCGTTGGTGACGTCCAGGACGTGCAGCGTGTTGAGTGTGCTCACCACCGGTCCGCTGTCGGCGAGGATCGTCTTCCAGGCGAGGGTGCGGATCAGGAAGCTGGTGAAGAAGGGTGCGATCACCAGGATCATGATCAGGTTGCGCCAGCGGCCCGCGCGGAAGGCGATCAGATACGCCAGCGGGTAGCCCAGCACCAGACACAGCACCGTGGCCGCGGCCGCGTACAGCACCGAGCGCAGGAACTGCGGCCAGTACTCGGACAGCGCGTCCCAGTAGGTGGCGAAGTGCCAGGTGACCTTGTAGCCCTCCTCCAGGGAGCCCGTCTGCACGGACGTGGAGGCCTGGTAGATCATCGGCAGCGCGAAGAAGACGATCAGCCAGAGGATGCCGGGGAGCAGCAGCCAGTACGGCACCAGGCGGCCGCGCTTGCGCGGGGGCTTGGTCTCGGGGGCGGGCGCCAGGGGTGGCGCCTCGGTGACGGCAGCCATCAGGCGGCGTCCTCCTCGACATCGGCGACACCGGCGTCGATGTCCTGGGCTGCGTCGAGGCCGAAGGTGTGCGCCGGGTTCCAGTGCAGGACGACCTCGGCGCCGGGCACCAGCCGGGCGTCGCGGTCGATGTTCTGGGCGTAGACCTCGAACTCGGGGCAGACCGGGCTGTCGATGACGTACTGCGTGGAGACGCCGATGAAGCTGGAGTCGGCGATCCTGCCGGTGATGCGGTTGCGGCCCTCGGCGATCTCGCCCGCGTCGTCGGCGTGGGTGAGGGAGATCTTCTCGGGGCGGACGCCGACCAGGACCTTGCCGCCGGTCGTCGTCGGGGCGGAACACCGCGCCTCGGGCAGCACCAGCTTGCCGCCGCCCGCCTTGAGGACGATGTCGTCGCCGTTCTTCGTGTCGACCTCGGCCTCGATCAGGTTGGAGGTGCCGAGGAAGTTGGCGACGAAGGTGGTGTTCGGGTTCTCGTAGAGGTCGGTGGGCGAGCCGAGTTGTTCGACGCGGCCCGCGTTCATCACGGCGACCGTGTCGGCCATGGTCATGGCCTCCTCCTGGTCGTGCGTGACGTGGATGAAGGTGATGCCGACCTCGGTCTGGATGCGTTTGAGCTCCAGCTGCATCTGGCGGCGCAGCTTGAGGTCGAGGGCGCCGAGGGGCTCGTCGAGGAGGAGCACCTTGGGGTGGTTGATCAGGGCGCGGGCCACGGCCACGCGCTGCTGCTGGCCGCCCGAGAGCTGGTGCGGCTTCTTGCGCGCCTGCTCGCCGAGCTGGACCAGCTCCAGCATGTCCTCGACCTGCTTCTTCACCGACTTGATGCCGCGTCGGCGCAGACCGAAGGCGACGTTCTCGAAGATGTCGAGGTGCGGGAAGAGGGCGTAGGACTGGAAGACCGTGTTCACCGGCCGCTTGTAGGGCGGCAGGTTGCTGACCTCCTGCTCGCCGAGGTGGACGGTGCCGCTGGTGGGCTCCTCCAGGCCGGCAATCATGCGCAGGGTGGTGGTCTTGCCGCAGCCGGAGGCGCCAAGCAGGGCGAAGAAGGAGCCCTGCGGCACGGTCAGGTCGAGCGGGTGTACGGCGGTGAAGGAGCCGTAGGTCTTGCTGATGCCCGAGAGGCGGACGTCACCGCTGTTGTCTGTCGTCATCTTCGTCACGCCCCTGTGAGCTTCGCGAACTTCTGCTGGTAGGCCGTCTCTTCCTTCGAGCTCAGCGAGCGGAAGGCATGGGACTTCGCCTGCATGGCCTGGTCGGGAAGGATCAGCGGGTTGTCCGCCGCCGACTTGTCGATCTTGGCAAGGTAGGGCTTCACGCCCGCGACCGGGCTCACGTAGTTGATGTACGCGGCGAGTTCGGCGGCCGGCTCCAGCTCGTAGTAGTAGTCGATGAGCCGTTCGGCGTTCGTCTTGTGGCGTGCCTTGTTGGGGATCAGCAGGTTGTCGGTGGACGTCATGTAGCCGCTGTCCGGGATGAGGTAGCCGACGTTGGGGCTGTCCGCCTGGAGCTGCACGATGTCGCCCGCCCAGGCGATACAGGCGGCGAAGTCGCCCTTGGAGATGTCGGACGTGTAGTCGTTGCCCGTGAAGCGGCGGATCTGGCCCTTGTCGACGGCCTTCTGGAGGCGGGCGATCACCGCGTCGTAGTCGTCGTCGGTGAACTTCGCCGGGTCCTTGCCCATGTCGAGCATCGTCATGCCGATGCTGTCGCGCATCTCGGTCAGGAATCCGACGCGGCCCTTGAGCTTGGGGTTGTCGAGCAGGTCGGATACCGACTTCACCTCGACGCCGTCGAGCGCCTTCTTGTTGTAGGCGATGACGGTCGAGATGCCCTGCCAGGGGTACGAGTAGGCGCGCCCCGGGTCCCAGTCGGGGCTGCGGAACTGGTCCGACAGGTTGGCGAAGGCGTGCGGCAGGTTGGACGGGTCCAGTTTCTGGGCGTAGCCCAGGCGGATCATGCGGGCGGCCAGCCAGTCGGTGAGCACGACGAGGTCGCGCCCGGTGTCCTGGCCCGCGGCGAGCTGCGGCTGGATCTTGCCGAAGAACTCGTCGTTGTCGTTGATGTCCTCGGTGTACTTGACCGTGATGCCGGTCCGCTTGCGGAACGCGTCCAGCGTCGGGTGGTGCTTGCCGCTGTCGTCCACGTCCATGTACTCGGTCCAGTTGGAGAAGTTGATCTCCTTCTCCTTCGCCGAGTGGTCGTCGGCGGACACACCGCCCTGCGTCTTGCCCGCGGCGGGTATCCCGCAACCGCTCAGCGCCGCGAGGCCGCCGACGGTGAGTGCGCCGCCCGCGGAGGCGCGCAACAGGGACCGCCGGGTCATCGCCGCTCGGCCGTTGCTCAGGCTGCGCCGCATCGCGGCCGCCACGGCCGGTGTGAGGCGGTCGGGCTCGTACTGCTCCATGCGCGTGGTGCCCTTTCGGGAGTGTGGCCGCCGGTCGTGCGGCCGTCTGCTAGCGGTCCCCGAAGACGGTGCGGTGCCAGTCCTTCCTGGCCACCGCCGTGTTGTCGAACATGACGTGCTTGATCTGCGTGTACTCCTCGAACGAGTACGCGGACATGTCCTTGCCGAAGCCGGACGCCTTGTACCCGCCGTGCGGCATCTCGCTGATGATCGGGATGTGGTCGTTGATCCACACGCAGCCCGCCTTGATCTCGCGGGTGGCGCGGTTCGCCCGGTAGACGTCGCGGCTCCATGCGGAGGCGGCGAGGCCGTACGGGGTGTCGTTGGCGAGCCTGATTCCCTCGTCGTCGCTGTCGAAGGGCAGGACCACCAGAACCGGTCCGAAGATCTCCGACTGGACGATCTCGCTGTCCTGGGCGGCGTCCGCGACGAGGGTGGGCCGGTAGTAGGCGCCGTTCTCGAGCTCCCCCTTCGGGACCTCGCCGCCGGTCACCACGCGCGCGTAGGAGCGCGCCCGGTCGACGAAACCGGCGACGCGGTCGCGCTGGACGTGCGAGATCAGCGGGCCGAGGTCGGTGCCGGCGGCGAAGGGGTCGCCGAGCCTGACCGTCTCCATGAGGGCGGCGGTCTTCTCGACGAACGCCTCGTAGAGCGGGCGCTGCACGTACGCGCGCGTGGCGGCCGTGCAGTCCTGCCCGGTGTTGATGAGCGCGCCCGCGACAGCGCCGTTGACGGCGGCGTCCAGGTCCGCGTCGTCGAATACGACGAAGGGGGCCTTGCCGCCGAGCTCCAGGTGGATGCGCTTGACGGTGGCGGTGGCGACCTCGGCCACACGCTTGCCGACGGCGGTGGAGCCGGTGAAGGAGGTCATGACCACGTCGGGGTGGCCGACGAGGTGCTCTCCCGCCTCCCGGCCGGTACCGGTGACGATGTTGATGACACCGTCCGGGATGCCGGCGTCGGTGGCGGCCTGCGCGAACAGCAGTGAGGTGAGCGGGGTCAGTTCGGCGGGCTTCAGCACGATGGTGTTGCCAGCGGCGATCGCCGGGAGGATCTTCCAGGCGGCCATCTGGAGGGGGTAGTTCCAGGGCGCGATCGACCCGACGACACCAATGGGTTCACGGCGTACGTACGAGGTGTGGTCCCCGGAGTACTCACCGGCCGACTGCCCCTGCAGATGCCGGGCGGCGCCCGCGAAGAATGCGGTGTTGTCGATGGTGCCGGGAACGTCGAACTCGCGCGTCAGCTTCAGCGGCTTGCCGCACTGCAGGCTCTCCGCGCGGGCGAAGTCCTCGGCGCGGTCGGCGAGCACGGCGGCGAAGCGGTGCAGCGCGTCGGAACGTTCGCCGGGGGTGGTGGCGGCCCAGCCGGGGAAGGCCTCGCGTGCGGCGGCCACGGCAGCGTCGACGTCGTCGGGACCGGCCAGTTCGTACGTGTACACCTCCTCGCCCGTCGCCGGGTCGACGACCGCGTGCGTACGGCCGGACGTGCCCTTCGTCAGGCGGCCCGCGATGAACTGCGCGCCGTCCGCGAAGCGGTCCTGTGCGGGGAATCGTTCCGGGGTGGCGGTGCCCGGGTTCTGCATGTCGCTCTCCTCCGCCGTCGCCCCGCGGCCGGGGGGCGGGTGGCGTAGCTCCAGCTCGATTTGAGTGCCGATCCTGACAGAGCTATGGCACTCCTACAAGGGATTCCGTTGTTGCCTTTCGGTTACGCGACGGAATCTGTCGACCAGGTGTCGAGTGAGCTCGGAAAAGGGGGGACGGAGTGTCAGTGGTGGCTGCGAGACTCGCATGCATGGAAAGGATCACGGGGGAGTTCACGGAGGAGCCGGTGGAGGAGATCACGGGGAGGATCGACTCCCGGGAGGCTCTGGTCAGGGCGGTCAATGCCGGAGTCCGGATCAAGTACCTGCACTTCTGGGGTCACCGGGCGCGGGCGGACGGCCGGGTGGGGCCGAGCTGTCTGAGCCAGTGGTGGCCGTCGCCGTTCACGGTGGACGGGGTGGCCTACGCGACCGCCGAGCACTGGATGATGGCGGCCAAGGCGCGGCTTTTCGACGACGCGGAGGCAGAGCGGCGGGTGCTGGCCGCGGCGCATCCGTCCCAGGCCAAGAAGGCGGGACGGCTCGTGCGCGGCTTCGACGAGGAGATATGGGAGCGCGAGCGCTTCGGGATCGTGCTCGAGGGCAGCGTCCACAAGTTCGCCGCCCACGGGGATCTGCGGGAGTTCCTGGTGAACACCGGGGATCGGGTGCTGGTCGAGGCGAGCCCCGTGGACCGGGTGTGGGGTATCGGCCTTGCGGCGGACGACGAGGCCGCGGCCGATCCGGAGCGGTGGCGGGGGCCGAATCTGCTGGGCTTCGCGCTGATGGAGGCGCGGGAGCGGTTGCGGGAGGACTGAGCGGGCCCGCCCGCGCGGGGCGGACTGGCCGGGCGAGGCGGACCGGCCGGGCGAGGCGGACCGGCCGGGCGAGGCGGACCGGCCGGGCGGGGCAGACCGGCCGGGCGAGGCGGACCGGCCAAGACGAGCCAGACCGGACGAGACGAGCCGAACTAGACGAGCCAGGCGGATGACGCACGCCGGCGGGGCAGACAGCCGGACTAGACAGACAGCCGGACAAGACAGACGGCCTGGCGAAGCAGACAGCCGGACTGGACAAACGGCCGGACAAGACAGACGGGCGGGCGGGGCGGACGAGCCAGACGGCCGCACGAGACAGACGGCCGGGCGAGACAGACAGGACGCCGGGTCAGGCAGACGGGGCGAGACGAGCCGGGACGGCCAGCCGGTCTCAGCCGCCGGCCACCAGCGGTGCCGCCGCCCTGGGGGCGGAGTTGTAGGAGGGGCCGTCGTCCACGTTGTTCCTCTCGTCGTGCACGGCGGCCACGATCGCGATGACCATCACGACGATCGTGGCGATGCCGAGGACGATGCCGACGATGCCCGTGATGAAGCCCGCCTGGGCCTGACCGCGGTTGTTGGCCTCGCCGCGGTCCGCCCGCTGCTTCCCCTTGACGCCGAAGACGACCGCGAGGACACCGAGGACGACGGAGACGATGCCGTAGATGCAGAACATGCAGCAGGACAGGATGCCCAGCACCATCGCCGCGGTGCCCATGCCGTTCTGCGGGAGCGGCTGCATACCGGGCCAGCCGTACCCCTGCGGGTAGGCGGGGTAGCCGTATCCGCCGGGCATCCCCGGGCCCTGCGGGCCGACGCCGGGGCCGGTGGGCGCCGTCGGCGGGGGCGGTACGGCGGACTCGGACCAGCCGTCGGGGGCGGCGGGCGCGCCGGGCGGGGCGTAGCCGGGGGCGCCGAATCCGGGCGGGGCGAAGCCCTGGCCCGGCAGGGACGTCACCGTGGCCTGGTCGTGCACCGGAGGCGGCTGCACCGAAGGCTGCTGGGGCGCGGGCGGCTGGTCCTGCGGGAGGGGCTGCTGCCCGGCCGCGGCCGGCTGCCCGCCCTTCTCCAGCGAGGTCTTGCGCTCCGGCGGCGCCCACGGGTCGTGGTCTTCTCCTGCGCCCCCGCGCGGCTGTGTCTGGTCCGCCACGTCCCCGTCCCCCTCAGTCGATCGTGATGCCATCGTATAAGCCCTGTCCCGGCTGTCCCGCCGCCCGGTCGGTCAGCAGTTCCCACTCCGGCAGCACCGCCGCCCCGGGCCCCGGCCTACGATGATCCCGACCCACCGATCAGCCGATCACCCGCGCCCCGCCCGGCCCAGCCGCCCCGGGGCGCCGTTCCGGGGAGGAACCCTTGACCCAGCACCTGGGCGCTTTCGCCGCCGCGCCGCGCGACCTGCACACCTTCATCGCCGGACTGCCCAAGGCCGAACTGCATGTGCACCACGTCGGCTCCGCCTCCCCCCGGATCGTCGCGGAACTCGCCGCCCGGCACCCCGACTCCAAGGTGCCCACCGACCCCGAGGCCCTGGTCGACTACTTCACCTTCACGGACTTCGCCCACTTCATCGAGGTGTACCTGTCCGTCGTGGACCTCATCCGCACCCCGGAGGACGTACGGCTGCTGACGTACGAGGTGGCCCGGGATCTGGCCCGGCAGCAGGTGCGCTACGCCGAGCTGACCATCACCCCGTGGTCCTCGACCCGCCGCAACATCGACGAGCGCGCCTTCATGGACGCCATCGAGGACGCGCGGAAGGCGGCGGAGGCCGAGTTCGGGACGGTGCTGCGCTGGTGCTTCGACATTCCCGGCGAGGCCGGTCTCGAGGCCGCCGAGGAGACCACGCGGCTCGCCACCGACGACCGGCTGCGGCCCGAGGGGCTGGTGTCGTTCGGGCTCGGTGGGCCCGAGATCGGGGTGCCGCGGCCGCAGTTCAAGCCCTATTTCGATCAGGCGATCGCGGCGGGGCTGCGCTCCGTGCCGCACGCGGGAGAGACCACCGGCCCGGAGACGGTGTGGGACGCGCTCACCCATCTGCGGGCCGAGCGCATCGGACACGGCACCCACTCCTTCCAGGACCCGAAACTCCTCGCGCACCTCGCCGAGCACCGGATCCCGCTGGAGGTCTGCCCGACCTCCAACATCGCCACGCGCGCGGTCCGCAGCCTCGACGAGCATCCGCTCAAGGAGTTCGTGAAGGCCGGGATCGTCGTCACGATCAACTCCGACGATCCGCCGATGTTCGGCACCGATCTCAACAACGAGTACGCCGTCGCCGCGCGCCTGTTGAACCTCGACGCGCAGGGGCTCGCCGCCCTCGCCAAGAGCGCCGTCGACGCGTCCTTCCTCGACGAGCCCGGCAAGGCCGGTATCCGGGACGAGATCGACTCCTACACCTCGGCGTGGCTCGCCCCCTGACGCCGCCCAGAAGGACGCCCTCCACAATGGGGCCATGCAGAACGTGACCGCCGTGGCCCATCGCGGCGACCCCTACCGCGTCCGCGAGAACACGATCGACTCGCTGCGTTCCGCGCTCCGGCAGGGCGCGGACGCGGTCGAGATCGACGTACGGCTCACCAAGGACGGCGTCCCCGTGCTGCTGCACGACGAGACGCTGAAACGGCTGTGGGAGCACGAGCGGCCACTCCGCTCGCTGTCCGCGGCCGAGGTGCGCGGTCTCACGGACGGCGGGGTGCCGACGCTCGCTCAGACGCTGGCCGCCACCGACGGCACCCGGCTGATGCTGGACCTGCCGGGGATGCGGGACGTGCGGGCGGCGCGCCGCATCGTGGACGCGGTACGGGAGGCGGGGGCGGCCGACCGTGTCTACTACACCGCCGACGCCACCGCGATGCTCGCCGTCCGCACCGCCGACACGTCCGCCGAGATCGCCCTGACCTGCACCAGCCTGGCGCCGCCGCGGCCCGCGCTGCTCGCGGCGGTGAAGCCCCGCTGGCTCAACTACCGCTTCTCGCTGGTGGACCGCGACCTGGCCGCCCGCGTCCACCACGACGGGTACCTGCTGTCCGTCTGGACCCCGGACACCCGCCGTTCCATGCGCCGCCTCATCGAACTCGGCGTCGACTCGATCACGACCAACCGCGTCGACGTCCTCTGCGCCCTCCGGGGCGGCGGCTGACCGGCTACACCCGTGAGCGCTGGGCCACCGTCGCCGGATCGGACGGGGTCGCGCGGGTGACGTACTGCGGGACCGGAGTGTCATCCTTGCCGGTGTCGCGGACCAGGCCGTAGCGGATCGCGCCCTGGGGCGGGCCGGTCGTGATGTCCTTCTCCGCCGCGTCCCAGGTGGTCGGGGAGACGTACAGGTTGTAGTCGGCGCCGCGTTCGTTCACGGTGAGGGTGACGCTGCCGTCGAGGTAGAAGTACTCGTTCTGCCACATCTGCTGGGTGCCGGGCGGCAGGACGTCGAAGCCGGTCGCCCTGCTGCCCATGCCGGTGGCCGTGGGGTCGGTGCTGCTGACGCGGTCGTCCATGCGGCGGCCGCCGCCCGAGGCCACGTGGAAGAGCCTGCCCTTGAGGCCGGTCCAGCTCGGCGGCACCAGGCTGCCGGGCCGGTACTGCGGCGCGATCTGCCAGCGGACCTGGACATAGCCCTGGCCGGTGAGCGTCGCACTGTCGCCGCGGTGGTTCATGACGGCGTGCGCGCCGCCGGTGCTGGTGATACCGGACGCCGGCCGGTGCGGGAGCGCGGCGGGCGGCTTGCCCGGGTCGGGTGCCTTGTCCACGGCGTCGACGACACTGCCGTAGAGCTCGGTCTTCTGCTTCGTCACCGAAGGGGACGGGGAGGGTGTGGGCGGGGCGGACGGGGGCGGCGGGCGGTGGGTGCTCGATGCCGTGGGGGTGCTGGAGGCGCGCGGCGGCGGGGTGGGCGGGGTCTGTGTGACGACGTAGGCGCCGCCCGCGACGATGGTCGCGCTCGCCGTGACGGCGACGGCGGGCTTGGTCAGGACGCCGAGCACCTTGGCGGACCAGCCGACGGAGGTGGCAGCCGCGGCCGTCTTGCCGCCGAAGGCCAGGGAGAGCGTGAAACCGACGGGGAGCGGGACCAGCGCGATGCCCACCAGGAGCCTTTCCGCCGGTACGACCGACTCGCGCGCGTCGCCGCAGTAGCCGCAGCCCCTGATGTGCCGGGCCATCCGCTTGCGCCAGACCGAGTCGGGGCGCCCGTCCCAGCGGCCGGTCACTTCACGCAGTTCGGGGCAGGCCCCGTCCAGTGCGCGCACGATCCCACGCGAGGTCTCCAGGCGCTCCTTCATCCGCTGGACGCGTACGGCGGCGTGCTGCCGGCTGATGCCGACGGCGGCGGCCAGTTCGCGCCGGGTCAGCTCGCCCGCGACCTCCAGCCACCACAGCGACAGCAGCTGCCGGTCCTCGTCGTCCAGCCAGCGCACCGCCTCCGCGACCTCGCGCCGCTGCCCCTCCAACTGCAGCCGCAGCACGGTGAGTTCGGCGAAGTCGGTGGCCTCCCGGGCGGCGCTCTCGTCCAGCTGCTGCGGGGACCTGCGGCGCGCCCGGTCCCGTATCTGCCGCATGGCGATCGCCATCAGCCAGGACCGGAAGCTGTCCGGGTCGCGGAGCGAGCCGAGGTTGCCGACGGCGCGCAGCATGGTCTCCTGGACGACGTCGTCGACGTCGGCGTGGCCGTTCAGGGCACGGCCGACGACGTTGTAGACCAGCGGCAGCCAGCCCGCGACGAGGTCGTCCAGCGCCTGCCGGTCACCGGCCTGTGCTGCCGCGATGGTGGAGCGCCACTGATGCCCGGCCCTCTCGTCCACGTGCGTCCTCTCCCGGGTCATATGCCGTTCGACCGCACCTTCTCAGCCGTACCGGGGGTGGTGGCTATGTCGGGGATCACAGTGGGCGCCGGGTGCGGGCGGGGCATGTGGGGGGGCTCCCGGGTGTGAGGGGAATGGGGGACGCGAGGGGAGACGCGGTGGAGGCAGGCGGGATAACACTTTTTCGGCGAGCCGCGGCCGACGGCCGGTGACGGTCGGTGCCCGTAGGGACGATCCCCCACAACACCCGCACGCCGTAAGGGACTTGCTCCGGGACCGGTCAGGGATCCATGCCCTCCCCACCGACGATCCGCACCGCCTCCCGCGCCCCGAGGATGATCTACGACCCCCTGCCACCGAACCCTCAGGAGCAGCCCATGCGCGCCCGCACCTCGACGATCCTCGCCGCCTCCCTCGTCCTCGCCCTGACCGCCGGCCCGCTGGCCGCGCCCGCGTTCGCCGCACCCTCGACCGCCTCCGCGTCCGCACCCGCCGCCACCGGCCCCGACACCGACGCCCTGCGTGCCGCCATCGCGGGTCTCCCCGACACGGACGCGACTTCCGCAGCCATCCGTGTCGGCGGCAACGGGACGTGGCACGGGACGGCCGGAGTGCGGGACGTCCGGACCGGGGCACCGGCGCTGGAGAACGGACGCTTCCGGGCCGGTTCGGTGACGAAGGTGGTCACCGCGGCGATCGTGCTGCAGCTGGCCGCCGAGGGCCGTATCGACCTGGACGGCACCGTGCAGCAGTATCTGCCCGGCCTCCTCACCAAGGCGTTCGAGCCCGTCACCGTACGCGAGTTGCTGAACTACACCAGCGGTCTGCAGTCGGGTGCGTCCCTCGGGGACACGGTCGAGGACGGGTACCCGCACCGTTTCGAGACGCTGACCCCGCGGCAGGTCGTGGCGGCCTCGGTCGCCAAGGGCCCGGCGTACGCGCCCGGCACACGGCAGGACTACGACAACATCCACTACACGGTCCTCGGCATGCTCGTCGAGACGGTGACCGGCGACTCGTACGCACACCAGGCCGAGGTACGGATCTTCCGGCCGCTGGGCATGCGGGACAGCTCGTTCCCGGTCGGCGCCGACCCCCGCATCCACGGTCCGCACAACCGCGGGTACGACTGGATCGACGGCAGGCTGGTGGACGTGACCGACTGGAACATGTCCGACCGCCGGGCGGCAGGCGACCTGATCTCCACCACCGCCGATCTGCAGCGACTGCTGGTGGGACTGTTCCGCGGGAGGGTCGTGCCCGAGCCGCAGCTGCGGGAGATGTTCACGCTTCCCGACGTGCCCGGCGCACGGTACGGGGCGGCGCTGGAGCGGTTCGAGCTGAACGGCAAGGTGATCTGGGGCAAGACCGGCTCGCGGCCCGGCTACGCCACGGTGATCGCCGCCACCCCCGACCTCTCCCGCACCCTGGTCTACTCGGTCACCTCGACCGACGCCAAGGGCGACGGCCAGGCGACCGCCGAACGTTTCGCCTATCCGGCCTTCAACCGCTGACCCACCCCTTCGTCCAGCCCCTCCAGCCGCTTGATCTTCTTCCGCACGACGTACAGCGGGATCACCCCGAGGACCCCGAACGACATGTCGATCACCGACCACCAGAAGGGGATCCCCCGGAGCGGCCCGCAGATCAGGGCGAGCGGGATGATCCCGGCACAGGCGATCATGGCGAACTCGACGACCCAGATGTTGCGTACGGGATCGCGGTAGGGCCCGTAGAAAGCGACCGCGATGACGAGGTGGGCGAAGGCGAGCCAGTCCGTGCCGTAGAGCAGGAAGGGGTAGTCGGCGTCGGCGGTGTCGAGTCCGCGCCGGACCCGCTCGATCCAGTCCATGAGGGCGGGGACGTGGTGCGGCACGGACAGGGACCTGAGCAGGTCCTCGGTCCAGCGCAGTTCGTGGACCAGGGGGAAGGCCGTGGCGCCGCTGAGCACGAGGCAGACGACGAAGAAGGCCAGCCAGGCGCGGATGCCCTTCAGCAGGGCGGCTCTGTCGCTCATGGCAGCAGCGTACGCCCATTGTTGAACGCGTTCAAAACTGCTGTCGATCACCTGCTGGAGGGGATTGCACCTCCGATACGGGCCGCCGACTGGGCGACCGTCGGCACGGAGCTTGCCGACCGTTCGGCGGTTCGGGGGGCCGACGGGCGGTCGGGGATGGTGCTGGGGCTGGCGCTGGGAGCGGGAGTGACCGGGGCGGGTGCGGTCGTCGACGGCGGCAGCGTCGAGGGGCTGCTCGCGGGCGGCGGGGCGAGGGGGACCGCCGGGGAGGCCGGGCCGTCGGAGGCGGTCAGGTGCAGGGGCAGCACTACGAGTGCGGCGACACCGCAGGTCAGGGCCGCTCCGGCGGCAGCGCGCAGGAGACGGCGGCGGGATGCGCCGCGGCGGATCTCCTCGTAGCGGCCGGGCGGCGCGCCGAGGTACTCGGCGGGGGGCCGCAGGAGGACGGCGAGCGGGTCGTCGGGGTCGAAGTCCGGGCCCTCGTCAGAGTGTGTGATCAAGGCTTCTCCTCAGCTGGGCGCGGAGCAGTTCGCGGGCCGTGTGGAGGTCGGCCTTGACGGTTCCTTCCTTGCGTCCGGTCAGCACGGACACCTCCCGGATCGGCATGTCAGCGTAGTAGTGCAACAGGATCGGGACGCGCAGTCGTTCCGGGAGGGACTGCACGAGCAGGCGTACCGAAGGGTCCGTCTGTTCGGGATGCGGGGCCACGGCGGCCTCCGTGGTCGCCCGGCGCACGGCTCTGCGTTCGCGCTCCAGCTTGCGCCAGTGGTCCCGGACGAGGTTGGCCGCGGTGACGTAGAGGAAGCCGCGCGGCTCCGCGACGGACGTCCAGCGGGCCCAGAGCCGGGTGAACGCCTCCGAGGCGATCTCGTGGGCCGTCTCGTCGTCGTCGACCAGCCGGCGGCACCAGCCGGCGAGACGCGGATAGAGGGCGGCGAACAGCTCGGACGCGGCCTTCTCACGGGACCGTTTCAACGTTCTCCCGGGTCGTGGGGGCACTCGTAGGGGCGCTTGTGGAGGAAGAGCCCGGGCCGACGGCGTACGTTCCGCCGGCCCGGATTCCGGATGGCCGGGTCAGGGACCTGCGGAGCTCAGCGCCGCGAAAACGATCACGTTGTCGAGGTAGCCGTCACCGGTCCGCTTGCCGCCGCAGGTGATGAGCCGCAACTCCGGCCGGTTCACGTTCCCGTAGACCTCGTCCGACGGGAAGTGGGCCTTGGACACCGTGCGGACGTCGGTCACGGCGAACACCGCAGCCGTGCCGTTCTCCAGGCGCGTCACGATCTTCTCGCCCCGGTGCAGCTCCCCCAGGCGCCGGAAGACTCCGTCCCCGTAGGCGCCGACCGTGACATGGCCGAGGATCACCGACGGTCCGGTCCGGCCCGGCGTCGGGGAGTGCTCGTACCAGCCCGCCCGGTCGTGCGCCGCGATCGGCGGCACCTGCACGCTGCCGTCCGCGGCCAGGCCCAGCTTCATCACCGGGGTGTCGACCCCGATGGCCGGTATCCGGAGCCTGACCGGGGTCGATCGCCCCACCGCGGACACCGACCTGCCGGACTCGGCCGGGGGCCGCGCGGAGGCGGACGGCGTGCTCACGGAGCTCCCGGTCGTGGCGCCGGGGCCGCCGCAGGCGACGAGCAGTGCGGCCAGCGCCGCGGTGGCCAAGCGGCTCCGGAGAAGTGCGGGTGCGTTCCCGCGTCGTTCGGTGCGTGCTCTCGACGTGCCGGACGAAGGTCCTCGTAGCGGAGCTACTTGGGCCTGTGGCTGGTGCGGCGAGGGTGCGTGCCGGGCGGCGTGGGGGCGTGCCTGAACTTCCCCGGAGCCGCTTGGGGCCCGCCCGGAGAGCCGGCTCACGCCCCGTTCGCCTGCCGGCGGCGTACGAGGAAGACGGCGCCGCCACCGAGGACGACGGCCGCAGCGGCACCCCCGCCGACCAGCGCACCCGTGCTGGAGGAGTCCGAAGTGGGCGGCACCGCACCGGTGTTCGGCGCACCGCTCGGCACGACGGAGACCTGGCCCGAGGACGGCGCCCGGGTCGGAGCCGCGCTCGGCACGGCGCTCGGGGCGGTGGAGGCACTGGGCCTGGCGCTGGGGGCCGAGGTGGGCGCCTGCGTGGCGGTGGGGACGGGGCTCGGGGCCGCCTTCGCCCCGTCGGCGAACGCGGGCAGCGCGCCCGCCAGCACGGCGGTGCACGCAAGTGCCATGGCACTGAGGCCGGTTCGGCGCATGAATCGCTCTCCTTCGTCGGTCCCCCCGGTGGTCGACCGGCGGGCTGTGTGACTGATCGAGCGGAGAGACGAGGCAGCGACGGGCCGGGTTGTAAAGAACCGGCAAAGTCGCGCGGGATCGCGGGATCCGGCCCATTGATCGGGGAATTGGTGACGACCGTGTGCGCGGGTCTTGAAGGTGGCTTGCGGCCGTTCCTGTCATGACGTAGGTACGTGAATCATGAACCTGTTCACCCGTGCTGCGTCTCTGCGCCGCCCGGCTCCCCCCACCGCCACCGCCCCGCAACGCCCCCTCGAACCACCGGCGTTCGCCCCCACAGCGAGCCGTCCGGACCCCGCTCGCGCGGCGCTGACCGGAGAGTGGCTGATCGACCCGGCACACAGCCGCATCGGTTTCTCCGTCCGCCATGCCCTGGTGACGACCGTCCGCGGGGCCTTCACCGAGTACCAGAGCCGGCTCTACTTCGACGGCCGTGATCCCTCTCGCTCCCGCGCCGAGATCGTCCTGTCCACCGCGTCCGTCGACACCGGCGTGGAACAGCGCGACGCGCACCTGGTCGGCCGTGACTTCCTGGACGCCGCGAACCACCCGCGGATGCGCTTCGTCAGTACGACGGTGCAGCTCGTGGGCAGCGACGTCTACCGCATGGCCGGCGAGCTCACCATCAAGAACACCACCCGCCCCGTCGACCTGGAGCTCACCTACATCGGGCACGTCGTCGACGCGTTCGGGGACGAGCGGGTCGGTTTCGACGGCACGACCACGATCAACCGTTCCGACTGGGGCCTGACGTACAGCCAGAAGCTGGCGGAGGGCGGCGCCATGGTGAGCGAGAAGGTGCGCCTCCAGTTCGACATCGCCGCCATCCGGACACTGCCCGCCTGACCGGGGTACGGCATCAGAGGGATCCTCGCCCGCCGCTCTCCGCGGAGGTCGGCGTCGCGTGCCCGTCGAGTCATGCGTCACGGACCGGGTCCGGGAACGGCGGGTCCCCGGAGTACTAGGCGTCCGCGATCCAGCTGCCGTGGAATCCCAGCGGAACCCGGCCGGGCAGGTGTATCCGGGCCAGCGGGCGGCCGCCGAAGTCCTGGGCCGAGAGGATCACCAGGTCGGTCGCGCCGCGGTCGGGGTCGTTCACATACGCCAGAACGTAACCGTCGTCCTCGTCCCGCGCCCCGCGCCGCGGGACGAACACCGGCTCGCTGACCGCCGCGGCTTCGGGGAAGCGGGTCAGCTGCCTGCTGCCGCGCAGCATGTCGTGCTTGATCAGGTGGTTGGTGAACTTCTCGTCCGGCGGCACGCCATCGGCGGTCTCGTACGCGCGCCACATCTCGGCCGCGCTCGCGGTGTAGGCAAAACGGTGCCGGCGCGAGATGAG
Source organism: Streptomyces sp. TLI_185 (assembly GCF_003814765.1). Classification (NCBI taxonomy): domain Bacteria; kingdom Bacillati; phylum Actinomycetota; class Actinomycetes; order Kitasatosporales; family Streptomycetaceae; genus Streptomyces; species Streptomyces sp. TLI_185. The sequence goes on along the minus strand of NZ_RKRB01000001.1, from coordinate 7,241,150 downwards.
GGATTCATTGATGCGGGGGAATTCCTGCGGACGGTCGTCCAGCCGGCTGCTGCGGACCCGGCCCGCGCGCAGATCGATCGTCCAGCGGTCGAGCGTGGGGGACCCGGTCGCGCAGGGCCCGCCCATACCGCGTCCGGCGGCGTAGAACGGCGCGGGGAACCCGGTGTACTCCACCACGACCGTCTCCCCCTGGTCGTAGGCATTGAGCGTGTGCGAGTAGTACACCGGGGCGATCTCGAACCAGCGGGTGGTGCCGCCCGTGCGCGGCAACAGCCCGATGCGCATGGGATGTTTGTCGTTCCACACATACGGCACGACGGCGCCCGCCTCGGCGGCGGCAGCGTCGAAGGTGATCGGCACGTCCACGATCACCACGTACTGCTCGGTGAGCGCGAAGTCATGCATCATCGGCGCGTCCGCAACGGGAACCCGCGTGGTCCGGACCACCCGGCCGGTCCGGTCGATCATGATGTGCCGCACATGGTCCCAGGTGGGGTAGTACGCGATCGCGTGCAGCTCGTCTGCCGCCGTGTCGTACTTGGTGTGCGCGGTGAACGCGCCCTTGAGAGTGGAGCGGAAGTCGTACGGGCGTACGGTGCCCAGCTCGCCGTCCAGCTCGTAGGGCAGCGGCCCGCCTTCCTGCAGCGCCAGGATGCGGCCCTTGTACGGGATCACATGGGTGTTGCATGCGAAGTCGTCCGGCGGTGCCTGGCCCGGGTAAGTCTCCCCGAGCTTCGCCGTCACCTGCGAGGACCGCACCCAGCGGTTGCGGTACCACTCCGCGCGCCCGCCGCGCAGCCGGATCCCGTGCACCATCCCGTCGCCGAGCATCCAGTGGTGGGCACGGACATCCTCCAGGCCCAGAGCGTTGGGGCCGTTGCGCAGATAGCGGCCGTCCAGGTCACGCGGGATGCGGCCGGTCACCTTGAGATCAAAGGCGGTCAACTCCTCGGTGACCGGTGCGAAGGCGCCTTCCAGAAACGGCCTCGCACCGCTCACACCGCCCTTTCCGGCTACGCCGCCCGTCTGCGCCGCGGCCGTGAAGAAGCCGGGCCCGAGGCCGCTCCCGACCACACTGCCCGCCGCCGCGACCGCGGCGCCCTTGAGAAGTCCCCGCCGCGTGTGACTGGCCATCATGTCTCCCCGTTCCGTTGTCGAGGCCGGCTTCCTCTGCCGCACTTGTGGCGACGCGAGCAACCTTCCTCCCCGGTCGCCCGTGAAGCAGTTGGCCCAGGCCCCGGATCGGGGGTGGTGCCGGCACCACCCCCGATCCGGGGCCTGGGCCGGTCGGCCGCGACTGCGAACCGCTGACTCATGTGGCACGAGCAGCACGAGAAGCGGCTGAACGCGGCCTCGTACGGCTTCACCGGGCGCATGGGCGATGCCGAGCAAGCGCACCTGATCAGCATCGGCGGCGAGACCTTCAGCGGTCAGAATCAGACCCGGACTTCGCGGGTCGGCCTTCCAGGTCCGTGACCCGCGGGAGCGGGTCGGACAATCCCTGCTCGGGTCCGCCGGCTGCAGGCTCCTCGTCGTCCACGGGCGGGTCGGGCGCCTGCCATGCGGCGACGAGCAGCGGCAGTTGGGTGTGGGTGGCGAACAGCGCGAAGAGCACGAGGAAGTAGGCGGCGGACGGCAGGTGCAGCCCGGGGTCGAGGATCATGCTCGCCACGGCGACGACCGCGATCAGCACGCCGGAGATCCAGTGCGCGACGGTGAACGCGCGCAGCCGCTCGGCCACCTGCCGTTCGTCGAGAAAGCGCTCGTCCAGCGAGGTGGCGCCCCGGGTGACCACGACCATCCAGCTGATCACCGGGATGCCGACGACCACCACCACCGCCAGCACCACAAAGGTCGTGACCATGGCCGTGTCGCTGGGCGCCAGGAACCAGGACACGGCGGCGTTCAGCCACAGCAGTGCCAGCAGCCCTGCGCCGGCCACCGCCAGCGCCTGCCGGTTGCGCCGTGCGGTGAACCGGGCCGGCATGCGCTGTTCGAGGGCCGTGATGCGTTCGGCGCGCCGGCGCTGTGACCGCTCGCGCCGACTCTTGGGAGCCTCGCCCATGTCCTTGGGATTCCTGTCTGTCGTGTTCATTGCGGGCTGCCCAGTCGGGGAAACGGATTCAACGAGAAGACGACCTCGACCGGCACCTCGAAGTAGGCGGCAATGCGCAGCGCGAGGTGCAGGCTCGGGCTGTACTCTCCGCGTTCCAGATAGCCGACCGTCTGGTAGTGCACACCGAGCGCGGTGGCCAGATCGCGGCGTGAGATGCTCCGTTCGGCCCGCAACACCGCGATCCGGTTGTAGACCTGTTCCTTGTCTGCTGGCACCGCCCCAGTCTCCCGCAGCCGATCAGTACCCGCTGCGGGCGGCCAGGCGCTGCCGGCGTTCGGTCAGCCGGGTGCCGGACTCGCGGCGGGTCGTACGGCGCAGCAGCCAGGACGCCAGAATCATGCCCGCGAGCGACCAGGTGGCAAGGACCCCGGCGGTCTGCAGGGGCCGCCAGCTGTGGCCGATCTCGGCGGCCAGCATTGAGTGCGGCAGGAACACCGACCGCAGCCCGAGCCCCTGCCAGTACAGCGGAAACGCCTGGGCGACCCACTGGACCGGTTCGGGCAGTGACGTCACCGGGAACAACACCCCGGAGATGATCAGCAGCCCCGTCATCGGAAGGGACAGGACGCTCGCGGCGTTGCGCGGTCCGGGCAGCAGCGCTCCCAGCGCCGCGCCCAGCGGGACTACCGCCGTCACACCGAGGCCGAGCACCCACACCAGGGTCAGCCAGTCCGCCGGCGCCGTGGGCAGTGTCAGCCGGGTGAACATCAGGCCGGCGGTCAGCATCACGACCACATAGGTACCGAGTTGACTCAGCACCGCGACCGCACGGCCGACCAGGTAGGCGGACAACCCGCCCGGGATGGTGCGCAGCCGCAGCAGCACACCCTGCTCGCGGTCCGTGGTGATCACCATGGGCAGGTTCATCAACGCGACCGAGGACACGCAGAACGCCAGGAAGCCCGCGGCCATCAGCACAGCCTTGGAGGCGTGTGTCCCCGGCACGTCCGCGCCGCCTTGCCAGCGGACCATCACCACGAACATCACCACCGTGCCGAGCAGGCCACCGACCATCTCCCGCCGGTTGCGCAGGAACTGAAGGTGCTCGGCCCAGCCCCGGCGCACCCCGATCAGCACGATCCTGCCGTTGTTCACGCTGCGTTCCTTTCGGTGACGAGACCGAGGTAGCTCTCCTCAAGCGACGGCCGTCGGATCTCCAGGTCGGGGACCGGGCCGCCGAAGCGCTGGTGCAACTCCCAGACCAGCGCGGACGGGTCGGGCGTGTGGGCGGTCCGCGTCACGCCCTGTTCGCTCCAGCGCACCTGGGAGTCGGCACGTACCCGCGCGGTCAACTCGGCGTGCGTACCGAAAACCAGGACCGCGCCGTCGACCAGGACGGCGATGCGGTCGGCGAGCCGTTCCGCCTCGGCGAGGTCATGTGTGGTCAGCAGGATCGTCATCCCCTCGACCCGGGCCAGGCGTTCCACCAGTTCGTGGAACTCGCGCCGGGCCTCCGGGTCGAACCCCGCGGTCGGCTCGTCCAGGAAAAGCAGCTCGGGCCGGCCCACGATGCCCAACGCGACATCGAGGCGCCGCCGCTGGCCGCCCGACAGGCGCTCGATGGTCTGCTCGGCCTGTGCGCTGAGCCCCAGGGCGGCGAGCAGTTCGTCCGGGTCACGCGGATGCGGATAGAACTCGGCGACATGGGCGAGGAGTTGGCGGACCCGCCAGCGCGGGTGGTCGCGCCAGTTCTGGAGCACGATGCCGAGCCGCCCGCGCCAGCAGTCCCCACCCTTGTCCGGGTCGACGCCCAGTACCTGCACCTCTCCGGCCGAGCGGGCCTGCAGACCCTCCAGGATCTCGATCGTGGTGGTCTTGCCCGCTCCGTTGGGGCCGAGCAGCGCGACCACTTCGCCGGCGTGCACCTCCAGGTCCACGCCGTGCAGCACTTCGGTGCGGCCGTACCGCATCCGCAGCCCCCGGGTACTGATCACCGGACCGCCCATGGATACCCCCTATGCAGAAACCCGACAGGTCTCCGCAGTTCCACAACTGTTGATAGTAGGAGTACTACATTTCATCGCAGGCCCGCAAGACGAGACTGCTGTCCCCGGTGACGCAAGGAGCCGGGCCCACCTGCTGGTTCTCCGGCAGGCAGCGTTCGAGAAGCAGGATCGCTCGCTGCCGCCGTCTGTCTCGATGCCGGTGTCGACCCGACGCGGCTGGTCCGCGACCACTTGGCCGGTGTGGAGGCGTCCATCGCCGCGCTCGGTGTCCTGCGAGGGCGGCTCGTGCGACTCGGTGAGGAGCTGTCGGCCGACCGGGCCCCGAAGGCCACGGCTCTGGTCGATGCGCTGCGAGCGGTCGGCGGCATCGGTCCGGAGGGCGAGCAGACGCCGGGCCGTCACCTGGATGCCGACCGGATACAGGTCCTGCACACGCGTGCCGCCGCCCTGGGGCCCGTGATGCATTACGTGCCGGAAGTCGAGTGGCCCGAGTTGTACCGCAGGGCCGAACGGCTCCGTGCTGCTGGAACTCCTGCCAATGATCAGCAGGCACCGGCTTGTTGCCCGCATGGATGAGCTGAGCACGTTGTTCACCGGCGGCGATGCCGGCATCTCCGCTGGTGTGAGGGCTGCCTGGCATGACGATCCAGCCGCCATGTCGGGAGACCCCGGTGCTCCGGCCGACGAAGCGTGAGCTGGTCCCAGGGTGAACGGCGACAAGGACCCGGTGGAGACGAAGCTCCACACCGCGGTCTGCAAGGGTCAGGCCACGCTCGCGGCCGCGCAGAAGTCGATCGTCCCCGACTGGACGACCGCTCCGGCCACCCTCCACCTCGGCTGACAGGAAGAGATGCCGAGGAGGGCGCCCTTCCGAAGGCAGGATCGCTTCTGACGGGGCCGCACCACCCACGGGCCCGGAAATGCCCCAACTGGACGGCGGGCCGCGGCCGGAAACGCCAAGTCCCCGGCCCCTGCCCGCACGGAACCCGCCCCCGTGGTCACAACCCCACGATCTTGTTCCACCTCTTCGCGAACTCCACCCGCTCCGTCGACGTCATGTCCCGGGCGATCACGAGCCGTTTCCGCATCTCGGCGTCCGGGAAGATCAGCGGGTTCTCGGCGAGGGCCGCGGTGTCCTTGTCCTTGGCGGCGGCGAGGACGTCCTGGGCGGCGGGGACGGGGCAGACGTAGTTCACCCAGGCGGCGAGTTCGGCGGCGACCTCGGGCGCGTAGTAGTAGTCGACGAGCCGCTCGGCGTTCCTCTTGTGCGCCGCGCGGTCCGGGATCATCAGGGAGTCGGCCCACAGCTCCGCGCCCTCCTCGGGGACGACGAAGCGGATGTGCGGGTTGTCGGCCTGGAGCTGGATGACGTCGCCGGAGTACGCCTGGCAGGCCAGGACGTCGCCGCTGACCAGGTCCTTGGTGTAGTCGTTGCCGGTGAAGCGGCGGATCTGGCCACGGGCCACGTACCTCTCGACCTGGTCGCAGACCTTGTGGAAGTCGGCAGCCGTCCACCTCGTGATGTCGACGCCGTTGCCCTGCATCAGCAGCGCGAACGCCTCGTCCAGGCCGGAGAGCAGGGTCACCCGCCCCTTGAGGTCGCTCGCCCACAGGTCCGAGACGTGGCGGATCTCGCGGCCGAGCCTGCGGCGGTCGTACGCGATGCCGGTGATGCCCGACTGCCACGGCACCGAGTACCTGCGGCCCGGGTCGAAGGCGGGCGAACGCAGCTGCGGGTCAAGGTACTTGGCCACGTGGGGCTGCCTGGCCCGGTCCATCTCCTGGACCCATCCGAGCCGCACGAACCGCGCGCACATCCAGTCGCTCATGACGATCAGATCGCGGCCGGTCTGCTGATGGTTCATCAGGGCGGGGCTGATCTTGCCGAAGAACTCGTCGTTGTCGTTGATCTCCTCGGTGTACTCGACGGAGATCCCCGTGCGCTTCCCGAAGGCCTCAAGCGTGGGCCGCCGGTTCGGGTTGTCGTCGTCGGTGTCGATGTACAGCGGCCAGTTCGCCCAGGTCAGCCGCTTGTCTCTGGCGGACAGATCGGCGACTGCACGCTCGCCGGGCCGCACATACGCGGCGGGCACCCCGCAGCCGGCCAGGCCTCCGAGCACCGCACCACCGCCCAGCGCGCGCAGCAGGGACCGGCGGGAGAGGGGGGAGGTCTTCGGCGTGAGGGGCATGGGCGCAGCATGCCGTCCCTGCCTGTACGCCGACAATCGACGCAGCGTCGAGTACGCCCGCACCGGCCGGACACCCTGTCGATCAGCCCGGGCGGCCCGTCGCGCACACCTGGCCGTCGCGGAGGGGGAACGGCGCGGCCCCGGACGGTACTTGATCCGCCCGGGGCCGCGTGTCACGTCGTAGGGACTAGGCGTCCAGCGACGTCATCACGTGCTTGATCCGCGTGTAGTCCTCGAACCCGTAGCCCGACAGGTCCTTGCCGTACCCGGACTTCTTGAACCCGCCGTGCGGCATCTCCGCGACCAGCGGGATGTGCGTGTTGATCCACACGCAGCCGAAGTCCAGCTTCTTCGACATCCGCATCGCACGGCCGTGGTCCTTGGTCCACACCGACGAGGCGAGCGCGTACTCGACGCCGTTGGCCCACTCCACGGCCTGGTCCTCGTCCGTGAAGGACTGGACGGTGATGACGGGACCGAAGACCTCCTTCTGGATGATCTCGTCGTCCTGCTTCAGCCCGGAGACGACGGTCGGGGCGTAGAAGTATCCCTTCTCGCCGACCTGGTGGCCGCCGGCCTCGACCTTGGCGTGCGCGGGCAGCCGCTCGATGAAGCCGGTGACCTGCTTGAGCTGGTTGGGGTTGTTGAGCGGGCCGAACAGCACGTCCTCGTCGTCCGGCTGTCCGGTCTTCGTCTCGGCGGCCGCCTTGGCCAGCGCGGCCACGAACTCGTCGTGGATGCCTTCCTGGACGAGGACGCGGGTCGCGGCCGTACAGTCCTGGCCGGCGTTGAAGAAGCCCGCGACCGAGATGTCCTCCACGGCCTTGGCGATGTCGGTGTCCTCGAAGACGACGACCGGCGCCTTGCCGCCCAGCTCCAGGTGGACCCGCTTGAGGTCCTTGGACGCCGACTCGGCGACCGACATACCGGCCCGCACCGAACCGGTGATGGAGGCCATCGCCGGGGTCGGGTGCTCGACCATCAGCCGGCCGGTGTCGCGGTCGCCGGTGATGACGTTGAAGACGCCCTTGGGCAGGATCGACCCGATGATGTCGGCGATCAGGACGGTCGAGGCGGGGGTGGTGTCCGAGGGCTTCAGGACGACCGTGTTGCCCGCCGCGATCGCCGGGGCGAACTTCCACACGGCCATCATCATCGGGTAGTTCCACGGCGCGACCTGCGCACACACGCCGACCGGCTCGCGGCGGATGATGGACGTCATCCCGTCCATGTACTCACCGGCCGACCGGCCCTCCAGCATCCGGGCCGCGCCCGCGAAGAAGCGGATCTGGTCGACCATGGGCGGGATCTCCTCGGACCGCGTGAGCCCGATCGGCTTGCCGGTGTTCTCCACCTCGGCCGCAATGAGCTCCTCGGCCCGCTCCTCGAACGCGTCCGCGATCTTCAGCAGGGCCTTCTGCCGCTCGGCGGGGGTGGTGTCGCGCCAGGCAGGGAAGGCCGCGGCGGCGGCCGCCATCGCGGCGTCCACATCCGCCTGGCCGGACAGCGGCGCGGTTGCGTACGCCTCGCCCGTCGCGGGGTTGACCACCTCGGTGGTCCGTCCGTCGGCGGCGTCCCGGAACTCACCGTTGATGTAGTTGCGCAGACGACGCAGCTCGGTGCTCACTGCCGGCCTCCTGTCAGTTCTGAATCTGTTTCGGCTGTCCAATGACTGAGACACCCACCCTAATCGGCACTCCCACGTTTTCAACACCCCCAGTCGCATCAAGGCTGCGAAATCCGCAGGTCTCAGTCACGTAAACAACGAATTTCATCGGTCTGCCCTTGCGGAACCGTCGAGACGTCGTGCACAGTGAGGTCGTGGCCAGTCGAAGCGCAGAGCAAAGGGACTCGTCCCGCGAGCCCAGGAACGGCACTCCCCATCTGGATGCCGTCTCCCTCGCCATCATCGAACAGCTCCAGGAGGACGGCCGCCGGCCGTACGCCGCGATCGGCAAGGCCGTGGGCCTGTCCGAGGCGGCCGTACGCCAGCGCGTCCAGAAGCTGCTCGACCAGGGCGTGATGCAGATCGTCGCCGTCACGGACCCGCTCACCGTGGGCTTCCGCCGGCAGGCGATGGTCGGTGTCAACGTGGAGGGCGACGTGGAGAAGATCGCCGAGGCGCTGACTGACATGTCGGAAGTCGAGTACGTGGTGATGACCGCGGGCTCGTTCGACATCCTCGCGGAGGTTGTCTGCGAGGACGACGACCACCTGCTGGACGTCATCAACAAACGCATCCGGGCGCTGCCCGGCGTGCGCTCCACCGAAAGCTTCGTCTACCTGAAGCTGAAGAAGCAGACCTACATGTGGGGAACCCGATAACCGTGAGCCAGAAGGACCTCAGCAAGACCGCGTACGACCACCTGTGGATGCACTTCACCCGCATGTCCTCGTACGAGCACTCCCCCGTCCCGACGATCGTGCGCGGCGAGGGCACCTACATCTACGACGACAAGGGCAAGCGCTACCTCGACGGTCTCGCGGGTCTGTTCGTGGTCCAGGCCGGTCACGGCCGCACGGAGCTCGCCGAGACCGCCTTCAAGCAGGCCCAGGAGCTGGCGTTCTTCCCGGTGTGGTCCTACGCCCACCCGAAGGCCGTGGAGCTGGCCGAGCGCCTCGCCGACCAGGCCCCGGGCGACCTGAACAAGGTCTTCTTCACCACCGGCGGAGGCGAGGCGGTCGAGACCGCCTGGAAGCTCGCCAAGCAGTACTTCAAGCTCACCGGCAAGCCCACCAAGTACAAGGTCATCTCCCGCGCGGTCGCCTACCACGGCACCCCGCAGGGCGCCCTGTCGATCACCGGCCTGCCGGCTCTGAAGGCCCCCTTCGAGCCGCTGGTCCCGGGCGCGCACAAGGTCCCGAACACCAACATCTACCGCGCCCCGCTCTTCGGCGACGACCCGGAGGCCTTCGGCCGCTGGGCCGCCGACCAGATCGAGCAGCAGATCCTCTTCGAGGGCCCGGACACGGTCGCCGCGGTCTTCCTGGAGCCGGTCCAGAACGCGGGCGGCTGCTTCCCGCCCCCGCCCGGCTACTTCCAGCGGGTGCGCGAGATCTGCGACCAGTACGACGTGCTGCTGGTGTCGGACGAGGTCATCTGTGCCTTCGGCCGCCTGGGCACGACGTTCGCCTGCGACAAGTTCGGCTACGTCCCGGACATGATCACCTGCGCCAAGGGCATGACCTCGGGCTACTCCCCGATCGGCGCGTGCATCATCTCCGACCGCCTCGCCGAGCCGTTCTACAAGGAGGACAACGTCTTCCTGCACGGCTACACCTTCGGCGGCCACCCGGTCTCGGCCGCGGTGGGCCTCGCCAACCTCGACCTGTTCGAGCGCGAGGGCCTCAACCAGCACGTGCTGGACAACGAGGGCGCGTTCCGCGCGACCCTGGAGAAGCTGCACGACCTGCCGATCGTCGGAGATGTCCGCGGCAACGGCTTCTTCTACGGCATCGAGCTGGTGAAGGACAAGCACACCAAGGAGTCCTTCAACGACGAGGAGACCGAGCGCGTCCTGTACGGCTTCCTCTCCAAGGCCCTGTTCGACAACGGCCTGTACTGCCGTGCCGACGACCGTGGCGACCCGGTGATCCAGCTCGCCCCGCCGCTGATCTCCAACCAGGAGACCTTCGACGAGATCGAGCAGATCCTGCGCGGCACGCTGACGGAGGCGTGGACGAAGCTCTAGCCCTCCGGCGGTTCAGCCGCTCAGCACAGGCCCTGGGCCCGGGGTGCACCCGTACGAGTGAGAAGGGTGCGCACCGGGCCGCGTGCTGTCCGGCGTCGGCGCCGCCGCTCCTTAGCGTGCCTGGTAACCGATCGGCCCTGTCCTCGTTCCCCCGCACGGGGGAACAAAGATCACGGGAACCACAGATCCGAACCGAGGTGTACGCCCATGGAGGCCCCGCCGGACAACGACGTGCTCTGGGCACGCTCACTGCACTTCCAGCACAGTGACGGCTCGCCCGCGCTCAGCGGCGTCTCGTTCGGTGTCCGGGAGGGCGAGATCCTCGCCGTCAGCGGCCCCCGGGGCAGCGGGAAGACGACCCTGCTGCGCTGTCTGTCCGGCCTGGTGACGGCTCAGCGCGGCGAGGTCTGGTTCAACAGCGTGCCGGTCCACACCCTGGCCCAGCCGGCCCGGGAGCGTCTGCGCCGCGACCGCTTCGGCTGGATCGACCCGGCCCCCGTGCTCGTACCCGAACTGAACGCCTGGGAGAACGCCGCCCTGCCGCTGATGCTGCGCGGCACCAGCCGCGAGCGCGCTCGGACGGCAGCCCTGGAGTGGCTCGAACGCCTCGACGTCGGCGACCTGTCCCGTCGGCGCCCGCACGAGATGAAGCAGGCCGAGCGGCAGCGCGTGTCGATCGCCCGGGCCCTCGCCCAGGGCCCCACCGTCCTCTTCGCCGACGAGCCCACGGCCCCCCTGCACCGCGCCGACCGCGCGCACGTCCTGCGCACGCTCACCACGGCGGCCCGCTCGCACGGCATCACGGTCGTGGTGGCCACCCACGACCCGGAGACCGCGGCCATCGCCGACCGCACGCTGTCGCTGCTGGACGGAAGATGCGTGAACACGGTCCACCTGCCCCCGGTGGCCGAGGCGGAAGGCCGGGCCCCGTGCTCGCTCTCCGTCTGACCCGCGGCGCCCACCCGGCCGTACAGCTGCGCCGCCTCCTGGTGGCGGTGGCGTCGGCCGGCACGGGCTTCCTCCTGCTGTGCGCCCTCGGCTACGCGATGAGCCATGCGGAGAACCCCGGCGGCTCGGCCCTCCGTCTCGCCTGGTGCCTGACCCCGCTGGCCGCCACCGTCCAATTCGCGGTGGCGGTGGCCCGCACCGACCCCGGCACGAAACCCCGCACCGGCCTCGCAGCCATCGGCCTGGGACCGTTCCGCCTGATGACGGTGTCGGCCACGACGACGGCCCTGTCCTGCACGCTGGGTTCGCTGCTGGCCCTTCTCGTCTTCCTCGACCTCCGCGGCGACCTCACGGGAGTCCCCTTCGACGGCGCGGCCTCGGCGTTCCTGGCCGCGGACCAGCCACTGCCCGTCCCGGCGGCTCTGACGCTGCTGGCGCTGGTCCCGGCGGTCGCGTCGGCGACGGTGGCGCTGGTCCTGCTCCCGCGGGACGCGAGGCCGGCCGCGGCACGGGCGGTGGCACGGCACTACGGCCGTTTCGGGGCATACGGCCGGACGGTGGCACGGGAGACCTTCGGGACATACGGCCGCTTCGGCGCACGCCTCCGCACCCAGCCCACGGGCAGTCGTACCGCCGACGCGGCTGGCGGGCCGAAGACAGGCGGCACCCCGCCGCCGCGGGCGAGCGACCCCGCACCCACAGTGCCACCCCCGGGCGACGACTCGACCGATGCTCAGCCGAACCCCGCCCCCGGCTCCCCGCCCCAACCTCCGGCGCCCGGCACCGCCCCCGCGGGCCTCCCCTGGGGCGTCGCCGTCGTCACCGCGGGCCTGGCCGTGCAGGCCTACGCCACCGGCGCGTCGACCGGCCCCCGCCTCCCCGGCAGCCTTGCCACCGGCGCCCCCGCGGTCCTTCTCGGCTGGGTCCTCACCACCCTCGGCCTCGCCCTCGCCGGCCCCGGCCTGGCCCATCTGTGCGGCCGTCTCCTCCAGGCGGCGCGCCCCAGCGCCCTCCGGCTCCTGGCCGGCCGCGTCCTCATGGAGGAGGCCACCCGCATCGGCCGCCCGCTCGGCATCGTCTGCGCGGTCGCCTCCGGCACCTACGCCATGGCCGCCCTGTACGACACGAACGCCCCCGTCTTCGGGCCGCTCACCACCCTCGGCACGCTCCTCGTGTCCGGCTGCACCGTCGCCACGCTGCTCACCGCGGCCGTGGAGGCCAAGCACGCCCGGGCCGACACGACGGCAGCCCTGCTGCGCCTCGGCGCCCCCGCCGCGATGCTGCGCAGTGCCGCCGCCCTGCGGGTGGGCGCACTGCTCGCCCTGTTCGTCCCGCTGACCCTGATCGTGGCGGAGCTGGCGGCCCTGCCACTGGCCCGCTGAAAACTCGTACGACCAGAATTCCCAGGCACCGATGAGTTCCGCGCGGGCCCCCGGTCTACCCCTGCGAACAGCACGCATCCGATGGGAGAGACCGCATGTACCAGCAGATGATCTTCGTGAACCTGGCCACCGACGACGTCGACGCGTCGAAGAAGTTCTTCACCGAGCTCGGCTACACGATCAACCCGCAGTTCAGCACCGACGACTGCACATGTGTCGTGATCAGCGACACCATCATCGCGATGCTGCTGAGCAAGAAGCGGTACGCGGACTTCACGAAGAAGGAGATCGCGGACTCGAGGAAGACCAGCGAGGTGCTGATCTGTCTGAGCGCCGAGAGCCGCGAGAAGGTCGACGAGCTGGTGGACAAGGCGGTCGCGGCCGGCGGCACCGCGAACGCCGACGTCCAGGACCACGGCTACATGTACGGCCGTTCCTTCGACGACCTCGACGGCCACAGCTGGGAGGTCGTGTGGATGGACCCGGCGGCGGTCCAGGGCTGACCGACGGCTTCGGCGAACGGCGTGCCTAGCATGGGCCCGTGCAGACGAGCCCGGCCCATGCGGCCCACCACGACGAGCGCGAGATCGAGACGCTCGAGGACTTCGACGCGACGGTGTCGGCCCGCGGCACCCTCGCCGGTTACCGCGTACAGGCCGTCGATCTGACGGACCGTACAAGGGAGTTGCTCACCACCGACACCGCCGAGGCGGTCTTCCTCGGCTGCCCGATGCGCGAGGACGCGGCGGCGAAGATCCGCGCCGACGGGGCGCTGGTCTTCCCGCCGGTCCCGCATCTGCCCTTCGACCCCTACCGCGGGCACCTGTACAAGCCCGACGAGCTGTTCGCCTCCCTGGAGAAGGGGTACGAGCAGACACCGGACGCCCTCGCCTACGCCTGGTTCCAGCGCACCAAGGCCGACGGCGACATATTCGCCTCCATGCTGCGTGCCGTGCACGACGACTCCATATCCGACGCCCTCGACGAACTGCTGCGCGGCGCACGGGTGGTGGGCGTGATGGGCGGCCATGCGATGGCCCGTGGGACGGAGGCCTACGCCGGTGCCGCGCGCCTCGGCCATGAGCTGAGCCGCGCCGGGTTCACCGTGGCGACCGGCGGCGGCCCAGGCGCCATGGAGGCGGCGAATCTGGGCGCCTACGCGGCGCCGTACGAGGACGACATGCTGGAAGAGGCCTGCCAACTCCTCGCGAAGTCACCCTCCTTCGTCCCCTCGATCACCGACTGGGCGCGGGCCGCCTTCGAGGTGCGCACCCGCTGGCCGAAGGGCAACCACTCCATCGGCATCCCCACCTGGTTCTACGGCCACGAGCCGCCGAACCCCTTCGCCTCGCACATCGCCAAGTACTTCGCCAACGCCACCCGCGAGGACGGACTGCTGGCCCGCTCCAACGCCGGTGTGGTCTTCCTGCCGGGCGCCGCCGGGACCGTACAGGAGATCTTCGACAACGCGACGCCCAACTACTACGAGTCGCGCGGCGAACCGACGCCCATGGTGCTCGTCGACCGGGCGCACTGGACGGAGCACCTGCCGGCCTGGCCCCTCTTGCAGTCACTCGCCCGGGAACGCTCGATGGAGTCCCGTATCGCCCTCGTTGACCGGATCGAGGAGGCTCCGGCGGCGCTGAAACGTCTCGGCGGTTAATAAGAGTGCAAAGCCAACCCCCCAGGCATGCCTGTACATTGACACTCCTTATCGAACGCTTATAAACCTTTGTTTCTCCTGGGGAGTGTGAGGCTTCACCTCCACTGTCGCTTCACGTCCCTCGTCAGCCCCCCGCAGTTGCACCTCCGTGAAGGGCAAACGTGTCCATATCTCGCCGTACCGCACGTCGTTCCGTGCAGATCCTGGGCGTCGCCGCCGCGTCCTCCGCGCTCGCGCTGAGCGCCGCGGGCAGCGCGCTCGCCTGCAACATCAGTGAGTTCTCCGCCGAAGCCAAGTGCGACGGCAGCAAGGGCGTCATCACCGTCACCGACAAGGACGCCTCCGGTACCCCGGCGACCATCACCGTGTTCCTCGAGAACAACGGCGCCGACGCGAAGCAGGTCGGCGAGCAGGACGTCACCGGTTCCCGCGAGGGTGTCACCATCACGTTCAACGAGGACTGGGCTGCGGACGCCGAGTACCGCATCCATGTCGCGGCCGGGAAGGACAAGGACCACCTGATCGTCGACAAGGACATCCAGGGCAACCTGAAGACCCCGTCCGAAGGCTGCTCGAAGGACGAGTCGACCCCGCCTGCGACCCCGTCGCCGTCGGAGTCCGCCTCGACTCCGGCCGAGTCCCCGAGCCCGACCCCGTCGGCCTCGGACAGCACCCCCCCGGCGGACACCTCGTCCAACGCCCCGTCCCCGGCGGCCGGTGACTCGAACCTCGCCGAGACCGGTGCGAACTCCAACACCGGCCTGATCGCGGGCATCGCGGGCGCGCTGGTCGTGATCGGCGGCGGCGCCGTCTTCTTCGGCATGCGCCGTCGTGGGGCGAACAGCGGCCGCTGACGCCTCCGACAGAACAGCACTGTGGCCCGTCCCCTCATCTCCGGGGGACGGGCCACAGTCGTTCAGAAAGAGGCTGTCACCCGAAGGTCGCCCGCTCCAGCCAGGACTCCAGCAGCTTCCGCTCGCCGAGGATCTCCAACTCCGGGCTGTCCAGGGGCAGTCGGGTGTAGAACGCGAGGAGCAGCGAGGTGAGCGGCCCGCGCAGGGCGACGGTCGCCTTCTCGTGGCCGCGGCGCCAGCCGAAGCCCTCCTCGGTGCCCTCGATCACCCACTCGGCATCCAGCTCCGGCGTGGTGTCCGTGGCATGGAGGTGAATGCTGCTTCCGGCGCCGATCGGCGCTTCCTTCCCCTCACGCTCCCCCACCCACTCCACGATCTGCAGCCACTCGTCGATCGCGTCTGCGGCAATGTCGGGGGCCACGTCGTACGGCAATCCCGCCGCAAGCGTGGCGTCGGCGCGGTGCACGGTGATCTCGTGGGCCATGCGGCGGGCCCAGAAGCCGGCGGTCTGGGGTCCTGCCCAGCCCCACACCTTCGCGTCGGGCCCGGCCTCACGCAGCGCGCCCACGACCAGCTCGCCGGCCTCCGCCAGCCAGGCGTCGAGGGCGGCGGCGTCACCGGGGGTCTCGGGGCCGTCGCCGCGCGGCACGTCCTCGTCGGGGATGTTCTCCTGCGCCCGGGTCCGCACCAGCGTCCCCGACCAGCGCAGTGCTCCGCCCATGTGCAGAACGAGCATCTCCAGGGTCCAGTCGGGGCAGGTCGGCACGGTCGCGGTCAGATCGGCGCCGCTCGTCACCACCGCCCTCAGCTGCTCCACCTGATGGGCGATTTCATCGCAGTAGCGATCATGCGTAAGTAGTGTCATCACGCGCACCCTATGCGGCAACCCCTCAGCCGAGCACCACGATTTCCGCCCCGTCGAACTCCACCCCGACCGCGTCCCCGACCTCCGGCGCCTCCCGCAGCGCCACCGCCGCCTCGATCCGCGGCGCCTCCTCCGGCTGCACCTGTACGGCGACATGGGTGCCCTTGAAGGTGCGTGCGACCACCGTGCAGCGCAGGCCCTCGTCGGCGGGGACGAGCCGGACACCGGCGGGCCGCACGAGCAGTGTGCGCGTGCCCTGCGGGGCGTCCTGTCCGACCGGCAGCTTGCCCCAGGGGGTGTCCGCGGCCTCGCCGCTCACCATCCCCTCGACCACGTTGTCGAAGCCGAGGAACCGGGCCACGAACTCGTCCGCGGGACGCTGCCACACCTCCAGTGGCGTACCGGACTGGGCGATCCGCCCGTCCCGCATCACCACGACCCGGTCGGCGAGCGCGAAGGCCTCGCCCTGGTCGTGCGTCACGGCGAGGACCGTGGTGCCCAACTGCCCGAAGAGTTCCCGTAGTTCGACGACCAGTCGCTCCCGCAGCGAGCGGTCGAGCTGGCCGAGCGGCTCGTCCAGCATCAGCAGCCGCGGCCGGGGCGCGAGCGCACGGGCCAGCGCGACGCGCTGCTGCTCACCGCCGGAGAGCGAGGCGACGGCCCGGCGTGCGGCGCCCGGCAGCCCGACGAGGTCGAGCAACTCCCGTACTCGCTCGTCCTGTCGAGGGCGCGTGGCGCCGTGCATGCGCAGCCCGAAGGCGACGTTGCCGCCGACGTCCCGCTGCGGGAACAGCTGATGGTCCTGGAACATCAGGCCCACCTCCCGCTTGTGCGCGGGCACCGCCGCCTGGTCCCGCCCGCCGAGCAGCACCCGCCCGCCGTCCAGAGGCTGGAGCCCCGCCACCGCCCGCAGCAGGGTCGACTTGCCGCTGCCGCTGGGCCCGAGCACGCACACGATCTCGTGTTCGGCGACATCGAGGCCGACGGCGTCGAGCACGGCCCGCCCACCGAACCGCACGGTCGCGTCCTCAAGGCTCAGCAGCATCTAGAACTCCCCGCTCCGGTCGGTGCGCAGCCGCTCCAGGATCAGCAGCGCCACCGCGCACACCACCATCAGAATCGTCGAAAGGGCCATCGCCTGCCCGTAGTTGAGATCGCCCGGCCGGCCGAGCAGCCGCGCCACGGCGACCGGCAGCGTCGGATTGTCGGGCCGCGCGATGAACACGGTCGCCCCGAACTCCCCCAGTGACACCGCGAACGCGAACCCGGCCGCGACCAGCAGCGCCCGCCGCACCATCGGCAGATCGACCTCCCGCCACACCCGCCAGGGCGACGCCCCGAGCACGGCCGCCGCCTCCCTCAGCCGTGCGTCCACGGCCCGCAGCACGGGCAGCATCGTCCGTACGACGAAGGGGGCGCCCACCAGCGCCTGCGCGAGCGGCACCAGAATCCACGAACTGCGCAGATCCAGCGGCGGCTTGTCCAGCGCGATCAGGAACCCGAAGCCGACCGTCACGGCGGAGACGCCCAGCGGCAGCATCAGCAGTGCGTCGAAGCCACGGACCAGCCGGCCCGCGTCCCGGCGTGCGAGCGCCGCGGCGGCCAGACCGCCGATCGCCACGGCGATGGCGGTCGCGGCGAGGGCGTACTGGAGCGAGTTGCCGATGGCCTGGATCGGCGGCACGAGGAAGGTCCCGCTGTCGTCGTGCGTGAGCGCCCGGTAGTAGCCGAAGCCGGAGGCGCCGAGGGACCGCTGCACCAGTACGGCGAGAGGCAGCACGAGCAGGACGGCGACGGTGCCGAGGACCCCGGCCAGCAGCGCCCACTGCCCGGCCCCGCGCGGCCGCCGCGCCGTGACGTTCGCGTCCACCAGCCGCAGGGCGCTCTCCCGCCGCCGTACGGTCCAGGCGTGCACGGCGAGGATCGCGCCGACGGCGACGAACTGGATGATCGTCAGCACGGCGGCGGTGGACAGGTCGAAGATGTCCGAAGTCTGCCGGTAGATCTCCACTTCGAGGGTGGAGAAGGTCGGGCCGCCGAGGATCTGCACCACGCCGAAGGAGGTGAAGGTGAACAGAAAGACCATCAGCGCGGCGGCGGCGACGGCGGGCGCGAGCGCCGGCAGGGTCACCTTCCGCCAGGCCCTGAACGGAGAGGCGCCCAGCATCCGCGCCGCCTCCTCCTGACGCGGGTCGAGCTGCCCCCACAGACCGCCGACGGTCCGTACGACGACGGCGTAGTTGAAGAAGACGTGCGCCAGCAGGATGGCCCAGACGGTGGTGTCCAGCCGTACGCCCCACAGCTCGTCGAGCAGTCCCCCGCGCCCGACGAGCGCCAGGAACGCCGTACCGACGACGACCGTCGGCAGCACGAAGGGGACGGTGACGACGGCGCGCAGCACCTGCTTGCCGGGAAAATCGAGGCGCGCGAAGACATACGCGCCGGGGAGCGCGACCAGCAGCGTGAGCGCGGTGGAGGCGAGCGCCTGCCAGGTGGTGAACCACAGCACGTGCCGGATGTCGGACTGCGCGACGACGTCCACGATCCGCCCGAACCGCCACACCCCATCCACCTTGAGCCCGCGCGCCACGATCGCGGCGACGGGCCAGGCGAAGAAGGCGGCGAAGAACGCGACGGGCACGGCCATCAGGCCGAGCCGCACCGCGCTCCCCGTACGCCTTCTGCGGACGGCTACTTCAGTACGAGTGACGTCCACGACTTGACCCACTGGTCACGGTTGGCGGCGATCCTGGTCGGGGCCATGGTCTCGGGGTCCTTGGCCGGCTGCCCGTACTTCACGAACTCCGGCGGCACCTGGGCGCCCTCGATCACCGGGTAGACGAACATGTTGAGCGGCATGTCCTCCTGGAACTCCTTGCCGACCAGGAAGTCGATGAACGCCTTTCCGCCCTTGGGGTTCCCGGCGTTGCTGAGCAGCCCCGCGTACTCGATCTGCCGGAAGCACGTGCCGTACGCCGTGCCGGTCGGCGCGGTCTTCGGCTTCGGGTCGCCGTAGATGACCTCGGCGGGCGGCGAGGAGGCGTAGGAGACGACGAGCGGCCGGTCCGCCTTGGCCTTCTTGCCGCCCGCCGACCCGGAGAACTCGTTGTTGTAGGCCTGCTCCCAGCCGTCGACGACCTTCACGCCGTTCGCCTTGAGCTTCTTCCAGTAGCCCTGCCAGCCGGCGTCGCCGTACTTGGCGGCGGTGCCGAGCAGGAAGCCGAGGCCGGGCGAGGAGGTGGCGGCGTTCTCGGTGACGAGGAGGTTCTTGTAGGCGGGCTTGACGAGATCGTCGAACGACTGGGGCGGGGTCAGCTTGTGCTTGCTGAAGTACGCCTTGTCGTAGTTGACGCAGATGTCACCGGAGTCGATGGGAGTGACCCGGTGCTTGGCCTGGTCGACCCGGTACTGCGCCTGGATCCGGCCCGCGCCCTTCGCCTCGTAGGACTGGAACAGCCCGTTGTCGAGCGCCCGGGAGAGCAGGGTGTTGTCGACGCCGAAGAAGACGTCGCCCTGCGGGTTGTCCTTGGTGAGGATGGCCTGGTTGACGGCCTGCCCGGCGTCGCCGTTCTGGAGGAACTTGACCTTGTAGCCGGACTGCTTCTCGAAGTCCGCGAGGACGTTCTTCGAGATCTTCCACGAGGCGTGGCTGACGAGGGTGACGGTCTTGGAGTCCGTCGAGCCCCCGCTGCCGGACGACGACCCGCACGCGGACAGCGTGACCAGGCCGAGACCGACCGCGGCGGCCACGAATGTCTTGGTGTGCACTGAATTCCTCCTGGCTGACCAGGAAGAGACGCGGCCCTGCCCGGGACCGCCGGAGAATTTCCACCGGCTCCCGGGCAGGGCGCAACAGCTCGAGTGAAGACCGAACTTCCTACCCAGAATGACCTGGGCAAGGTTCAGAGGGTCTGCGGCCCGGTTGCCGCACTCTCAGCGCTGTGGCGCTCCCCTGTCGGAATATGAAGATGTACGTACGGCCTCAGGTTACCGCTCGGTGGCCGCGAGCTGACCGCAGGCCCCGTCGATCTCCTGCCCCCGGGTGTCCCGGACGGTCACCGGCACACCATGTGCGGCGATGGCTTCGACGAAGGCCTTCTCGTCCTCGGGCCGGGACGCCGTCCACTTGGAGCCGGGGGTCGGGTTCAGCGGGATGAGGTTGACGTGCACGGGCTTGCCGCGGAGCAGCCGCCCGAGCCGGTCACCGCGCCAGGCCTGGTCGTTGATGTCGCGAATGAGCGCGTATTCGATGCTCAGCCGACGCCCGCTCTTCTCCACGTACTCGAACCCGGCGTCGAGGACCTCGCGCACCTTCCACCGTGTGTTGACGGGGACGAGGGTGTCGCGCAGCTCGTCGTCCGGTGCGTGGAGCGAGATGGCGAGCCGGCACTTGAAGCCCTCGTCGGCGAACCGGTGGATGGCGGGCACCAGCCCGACGGTCGACACGGTGATGCCGCGCTGCGACAGCCCGAGCCCGTCGGGGGCGGGATCGGTGAGCGCCCGGACGGCCCCGACCACGCGCTTGTAGTTGGCGAGCGGCTCACCCATCCCCATGAAGACGATGTTGGAGAGCCGCGCAGGCCCGCCGGGCACCTCGCCGTCCCGCAGCGCCCGCATCCCGTCGACGATCTGGTGCACGATCTCGGCGGTGGACAGATTCCGGTCGAGCCCCGCCTGCCCCGTGGCACAGAACGGACAGTTCATCCCGCACCCGGCCTGCGAGCTGATGCACATGGTCACCCGGTCCGGGTACCGCATCAGCACCGACTCGACGAGCGTCCCGTCGAACAGGCGCCACAAGGTCTTGCGTGTCGTCCCCTGGTCGGTCGACAGATGCCGCACGACCGTCATCAGCTCGGGAAGCAGCGCCTCCTGCAGCTTGCCGCGCGAACCGGCCGGGATGTCGGTCCACTCCGCAGGGTCGTGCGCGTACCGCGCGAAGTAGTGCTGCGAGAGCTGCTTGGCACGAAACGGCTTCTCGCCGATCTCGGCCACCGCTTCCTTGCGCTCGGCGGGCGTGAGGTCGGCAAGGTGCCGCGGCGGCTTCTTGGCTCCGCGGGGGGCGACGAAAGTGAGTTCTCCGGGCTTAGGCATGGCTGTACCAGTGTCGCAGATCAACTCATGTGACCTGCGGCTGTCGCTCGCTACGCTTGTCGTTGGTGGTCGTCACTGGTTGCCACCGAGCGGCGTAGGACGGCCCGGAGACGGCCCAGCGATGATCACTCGCCAACTGCCCGCCACTCGTCGAGACGGACCCTGACCTGGTGGTTGTGGGCGTGCAACGCTATGGCGTTCGGCACGCCATCCATACGTATGAAGACTCCGAAGGGCTGGCGGCCGATGACCTCCTATCGACGCGCTGAAGAATCAGTGGAGGCGCACGAGGAGGAATGGCGGCTTACTCAGGAGGCGCACGACGAGGAGCGGCGTGAACAGCTGAACTCTTGAGGGTTCTTGCAGGTCATGGGCCCATGCCGTAGCGCTGAGCGCTTCTCTGTCCACAGATGGTCCACGGCGTGGCAGCCGGATGGCGGTGCCTTCTGTCGCTCAGGTGATCCGCTACTGGATGACCTCGTAGATCTCCTTGTAGCCGGATGCCGCGTTGTTGTTGAACGCGTCGATCAATGACTGCGCGTTCTCGTCTGGATTCACGAAGAACGACCGCTCCAAGGTGAAGTACTGGTCGAGGCTATCGAATTCCCATTGGCAGACGACTGTATCCATGGGACCGGCATAATCGACGTAGATTCGCCGGTTCGTGTACCCGGCCTCTTCAAACACCTTGGTGAGGGTATTGAACGCCGCCACAATCTCCGGCGCCTTCCCGCGTTCAGCTTGGTAGACCTCGCGCATCATGTACATGGCGTGACTCCGTCTTCCCGCTTGAGCAGTAATTAACTGGTCGGGGGCGTGATCTCATGCTAACTCGCCCAAATGTCGCTCGCATGCCAGGTGCTGTGGCCCGAGGTCAAGCGCTTCCCGTGCTCCCGCCGTCGGGGCGAACTACGGGCAGGGCGGTTGTTGAGGTCTGTCGAGCACGTCAACCGGGCCGCTTGGAACGGTGGCGGTCACTCGTGCGCGCGGCAGTTGCTGTAGTTCGCTGCTGTTCAGCCGGTCCGCGGCTTCGGCGATCAACAAAGGCACGCAAAGGACAGTGGTACACCGCAGGAGGGATTTTTCTCCCCATCCTCGGCGTGGATGTGATGCTGTTCGGCGGAGTGGAACGGCATGGCCCGCTGCTCTTCTGGCTGGGTGTCGCTATGCCTCATCAGACGAACTGAAGCACCAGTTCGGAAGACCAGTGCGGCGCCCCCTGCTGCGCCGTCCAGAGCCTTCGGGGTTTCCGGCCCGCTGTTGCCCGTACGGCCCTGTAGTGCACCCGTCAGACGGTCATGCAGCGGGCACGGCTGAGAGCTTCCGTGGTTGGCTGCTCAACTCAGTTGACCGGAGGAGCCGCAGTTGCTCTACTGCGATGCCGGACCGGGGAGGACCTGTGACAGAACTGCCGGAGAGTGTAGATCGCGACATTCTGGCGGGGCGCACCATCCTCGCAGTGAAGACGATTCGTGAGGCACAAGGATGCTCGCTCGACCAAGCGGTTGATCTTTACCATCAGCGCTACGGAGAGCTTCATCCAGAGCCGGACTCGGCCCGGGAAATTCCCCGGCCCCGCGTGCTGCGGTTCGAGCGGGACGGCACTTTGGTTGTGCTTGAGGGACTGGAAGACGGTCAGAAGCCGAAGAAGTGAAGGGCCGGGCCTCTGACCTGCCGCCGTGTAATGCCGCGAACCGGAGGTCGTGGCCGCCGGTTTCCGGCGCCACGGCCCGGTGACGGCCCGGGAGACCAGTAGGGCCCCTCTATTCGCTAGGCCCCCTATTCGCTAGAAAGCTGCTGGTAAAGGGCTCGCCCTCGGCGACGGATTCCTGTTCGCCCGGGCTTAGCCACGGCTGTACCAGCCTCGCAGATCCCGTGGCGTAGCCCGCTCCGCCATGAATGCAGGTGGAGGCGAGCCCCCAAGAGGCCGGCGACGGCGAGGTCGACAAGGCCGTGGGTGGCCTCGACCCGGCCGTCGCCGACTGCAGCAAGGACTGCCTAGCCGGTGGTGTGCTCCAGCTTGTCCTTGAGCAGCTGCTCGTTGCGCGGCATCTCCTTGCGGACCTGCGGGCGGACGACCAGCGGGAGCAGGACCTTGCCGATGCCGTGTCCCTCGAAGTCCAGGTCCATGGTGACGTGGGTACGGCGGCCGTCGTCGAGGGGCGTGATCTCGCCGTGGAAGTTTCCCCTGATAGGGCCGTCGATCCCGCGCACGGTCCAGGAGCGCTGCGGTTCGTACTGGGTGCACTCCATGGTCATCGGAATGTCGCGGCGGCCTATGTGCCGCGTGACCCGGACCCGGGATCCGAGTCCGAAGGGGCGGTCGTCGAGCTGTTCGGTGGCGACCGCGCTCAGCTGCCACTCCGGCATGTGGGAGGGGTCGATGATGTACGCCCAGGCGTCCTCAGGACGGCAGTCCACGTCGAACTCTTCATGGATGGCGGACATGGTGCCTCCTCTTCGGGAGATCCCCTTTGAGGGCTTACATCGGAATCGTCCCACTCGGCCGACCGGTGCGCCATCGTCCGAGAAGCCTTCCGAAAAGCCTGGAGCCCCCGCCCTCGGAAGGGCGGGGGCTCCACGCGTCACTGCCGGTCAGCCGGATCCCACGAACAGCACCATCAGCAGCCACACCACAGGCGCCGTCGGCAACAACGAGTCCAGCCGGTCCATGCTGTATCCATTTGCCGCTACCGCGGCGCGGCGCCGTGCCCTCGCGTCACCCACTGCCGACGAACAGCACCATCAGCAGCCACACCACAGGCGCCGTCGGCAACAACGAGTCCAGCCGGTCCATGCTGTATCCATTTGCCGCTACCGCGGCGCGGCGCCGTGCCCTCGCGTCACCCACTGCCGACGAACAGCACCATCAGCAGCCACACCACAGGCGCCGTCGGCAACAACGAGTCCAGCCGGTCCATGATGCCGCCGTGCCCCGGCAGCAGCGTGCCCATGTCCTTGATGCCCAGGTCCCGCTTGATCATCGACTCGCCGAGGTCGCCCAGCGTGGCGCTGGCCGCGACCGCGAGGCCGAGGAGCAGGCCCTGCCACCAGGCGCCGTCGTCGATCAGGAACTGCATGCAGAGCGCGCCCGCCACCATCGCGAACGTGACCGCCCCGAGCAGGCCCTCGCGGGTCTTGCCGGGGCTGATGCGCGGGGCGAGCTTGTGGCTCCCGAAGCGCCAGCCGACGGCGTACGCGCCCGTGTCGCTGACCACCGTGAGGAGTAGGAAGGTCAGTACGCGCCACGGGCCGTCCTCGGCCGTCAGCATCAGCGCCACGAACGTCGCCAGGAAGGGAACGTAGAAGGCCGCGAAGACGCCCGCCGTGACGTCCTTGAGGTAGTCCTCCGGCGGCTCCGTCATGCGCCATACGAGGACGGCAAGCGCCGTGAGTGCCATGGCGACCCACGCGCCCTCGGCGCCCCGCACGTATCCGGCGACGACCATCGCTCCGCCGCCGAGTGCCAGCGGGACCAGGGGCGCCTTGATGCCCTTGCGCTCCTGGAGCCGGCTGGTCAGCTCCCACAGTCCGACCACGACGGCGACCGCGATCACGCCGACGAAGACGGCCTTGACGATGAACAACGATGCGATGATCACCACACCGAGCGCGACACCGACCCCTATGGCCGCGCCCAGGTCGCGGCCCGCGCTCTTCTTCTGCGGGCGGGGCGCCGGCTGGGGGGCGTCGGGCATGGGCTCCGGATTCTGCTGCGCCGCCGGGTAGGGCGGCGACTGAGGGGGTTCGTCGCGGAACAAGGGGCCGCTCAGCCGAGCGGCCCCCCGGTCGTCATCCTGGTCACCGCCGTACGCGGGTACCTCGGGCACGATGGGCATGGGGCGAGTCTGCTGCGCCTTGGGCGCATCGTACGCGGGACCCGCCGGGGCAGCCCCCTGGACAGGTCCCTGGTCGGACGGCCCCCAGTACCCCGCCTGCGACCCGGTGTGGGGCGGCGTTCCCCAGGAAGAGTCGTTCATCAGACCTCGAGCAGCTCCGCTTCCTTGTGCTTCAGGAGCTCGTCCACCTGAGCCACGTACTTGTGGGTGGAGTCGTCGAGTTCCTTCTCCGCACGGCGGCCCTCGTCCTCGCCGACCTCGCCGTCCTTGATCAGCTTGTCGATGGCGTCCTTGGCCTTGCGGCGCACGGAGCGGATGGACACGCGCGCGTCCTCGGCCTTGCCCTTGGCGACCTTGATGTAGTCGCGGCGGCGCTCCTCGGTGAGCTCCGGGAACACCACCCGGATGATGTTGCCGTCGTTGCTCGGGTTGACGCCCAGGTCGGAGTCGCGGATCGCCTGCTCGATGTTGCGCAGCGCCGTCTTGTCGAACGGGGTCACCACCGCCATGCGCGGCTCCGGCACGGAGAACGAAGCCAGCTGGTTGATCGGCGTCGGCGCACCGTAGTAGTCGGCCACGATCTTGTTGAACATCGCCGGGTGCGCACGACCCGTGCGGATCGCGGCGAAGTCCTCCTTGGCGACCACGACGGCCTTCTCCATCTTCTCCTCGGCCTCGAGGAGGGTCTCTTCGATCACCACTTGCTCCTGCGTGTCTTGAGTAAGGCCCGGCTGCGGTTCCTTGGTGGGGCGGCGGCCGGCTGCGTCGCGTCTTCTTCCTGCACGGTTCCCGACCGGCAGGACATTGTCCATCCCCCGGTCAGGGTCCGTCGGTGTTGCCTGTCAGTCCCGGCTGCCGTGGTCACCCACAAGCGTGCCGATCTTCTCACCCTTGACGGCGCGGGCGATGTTGCCCTCCGCCAGGAGCTCGAAGACGAGGATCGGGAGCTTGTTGTCGCGGCAGAGCGTGATCGCGGTGGCGTCGGCGACCTTGAGGTCGCGGGTGATGACCTCGCCGTAGCCGAGGGAGTCGAACTTGACGGCGTCCGGGTTGCGCTTGGGGTCGGAGTCGTAGACCCCGTCCACGCCGTTCTTGCCCATCAGCAGCGCCTCGGCGTCGATCTCCAGGGCACGCTGCGCGGCGGTGGTGTCGGTGGAGAAGTACGGCATGCCCATACCGGCGCCGAAGATGACGACCCGGCCCTTCTCCAGGTGGCGCACCGCGCGCAGCGGGATGTACGGCTCGGCGACCTGGCCCATGGTGATGGCGGTCTGCACCCGGCTGTCGATGCCCTCCTTCTCCAGGAAGTCCTGGAGGGCGAGGCAGTTCATCACGGTGCCGAGCATGCCCATGTAGTCGGAGCGGGCCCGGTCCATGCCGCGCTGCTGGAGCTCGGCGCCGCGAAAGAAGTTGCCGCCGCCGATGACGACCGCGACCTGCGCCCCGTCACGCACGACGGCCGCGATCTCGCGGGCGATCTTGTGCACCACGTCGGGGTCCACACCCAGGCCCCCGCCACCGGAGAAGGCCTCGCCGGACAGCTTCAGCAGATACCGGCCGCGTACTTTGCCGTCGTCGCTCTTCTGGGGCTTGGTGGTGGTCATGGAGATCCCGCCTCTTTCACGTGTTGCACATACGAAGAAGGCCATTGCCGCTGGGGTGTTGGCATCCCATGCTCGGCAATGGCCTCCTCGTCAGATCTGCTGTCGTCCGTCACGCGCGTGTGTGACGGACGGCCGGACGGCTGCACTCGACCCTATCGGGCCGAGACGCCGATCGCGGCACGGACTCAGATGCCGACCTTGATACGCGTGAAGCGCTTCAGGGTGACACCGGCCTCGTCCAGGACCTTCTGGACGGACTTCTTGTTGTCGAGCGCGTACGGCTGGCCGAGCAGCGTGGCGTCCTTGAAGAAGCCGTTGAGGCGACCCTCGACGATCTTCGACAGGGCGGCCTCGGGCTTGCCCTCGGCGCGGGTGGTCTCCTCGGCGACGCGGCGCTCGGACTCGACGACCTCGGCCGGCACGTCCTCCTTGGAGAGGTACTTCGGCGCGAAGGCGGCGATGTGCTGGGCGATGCCCTTGGCGACCTCGGCGTTGGGCTTGTCCAGCTCGACGAGGACACCGATCTGCGGGGGCAGGTCGGGCATCGTGCGGTGCATGTACGCGATCACGAAGCCGTCGGCGAACTGCGCGAAGCGGTCCAGGACGATCTTCTCGCCGAGGTTGGCGTTGGCCTCGTCCACGAACGCCTGGACGGTCTTGCCGGCCTCGATCTCGGAGGCGAGCAGGGCCTCGAGGTCGGCCGGGGAGGTCGCGGCGACGTGCTGCGCGATCTGGTTGGCGACGGCCTGGAACTTCTCGCCCTTGGCGACGAAGTCCGTCTCGCACTTCAGCTCGACCAGGACGCCGGAGGAGTTGTCGTCGGCGATGACGGAGACCACGGCGCCGTTCTCGGCGGAGCGGCCCTCGCGCTTGGCGACGCCCTTCTGGCCCTTGATACGGAGCGCCTCGACGGCCTTCTCGACGTTGCCCTCGGCCTCGTCCAGCGCCTTCTTGCAGTCCATCATGCCGGCGCCGGTGAGCTCACGAAGCTTCTTGACGTCGGCGGCGGTGTAGTTCGCCATGAGTCTGTGAATCTTTCTCGAAGTCTGGAAGATCGAAGATCTACGGGGTCTACGGCCCCCATGTAGTCGGGGGCCGCTGACTCTCCGCCGACCTACGGGTGAACGGCGGGAGCGGTTTTCATGTCACCGCTCCCGCCGTCAACTCTGACGCTGACGGGTCAGGCCTGCTCGGCGTCCGCGGCCGGAGCCTCAGCCGCGGGGGCCTCGGCGGCGGGGGCCTCAGCAGCGGCCTCGGCCGGCTTCTCGGCCTCAGCCTCGGCCGGCTTCTCGGCTTCGGCGGCCGGAGCCTCGTCGGCCTTCTTCTCGCCCTCGAGCAGGTCGCGCTCCCACTCGGCGAGCGGCTCGCCCGCGGCCTTCTCGCCCTTGTCACCGGTGGCGACACGCGAGCGGCTGATGAGGCCCTCGGCGACGGCGTCGGCGATCACACGGGTGAGCAGGGTGACGGAGCGGATCGCGTCGTCGTTGCCCGGGATCTTGTAGTCGACCTCGTCGGGGTCGCAGTTGGTGTCGAGGATGGCGACGACCGGGATGTTGAGCTTCCGGGCCTCGCCGACCGCGATGTGCTCCTTCTTGGTGTCCACGATCCAGACGGCGCTGGGCACCTTCTGCATCTCGCGGATACCACCGAGGGTCTTCTCCAGCTTGGCCTTCTCGCGCGAGAGCACGAGAAGCTCCTTCTTGGTCAGACCCGAGGCGGCGACGTCCTCGAAGTCGATCTGCTCGAGCTCCTTGAGGCGCTGCAGACGCTTGTAGACGGTGGAGAAGTTGGTGAGCATGCCGCCCAGCCAGCGCTGGTTGACGTAGGGCATGCCGACGCGGGTGGCCTGCTCGGCGATGGCCTCCTGCGCCTGCTTCTTCGTGCCGACGAACATGACCGTGCCGCCGTGGGCGACGGTCTCCTTGACGAACTCGTAGGCGCGGTCGATGTACGACAGCGACTGGAGCAGGTCGATGATGTAGATGCCGTTGCGCTCGGTGAAGATGAAGCGCTTCATCTTCGGGTTCCAGCGACGGGTCTGGTGACCGAAGTGGACGCCGCTTTCCAGCAGCTCCCGCATCGTGACGACGGCCATGGCCGTTCTCCTTGAGTTTCTCGGTTGTACCGCGGGTGCCGGTGGGCACTCGCGCCTGACGCCCACATGCGCCGTGCCACAAAGGACCGAGGGGCGCTGACACCGGCTTTTGATCACCAGATGTCGGGGCGTGCGAAGTCGACCCGGTGACCCGGATCGCCAGAAGAAGTGTACGGGACCCGCGAGGCACCGGGTGACGCCGCTGTCCACAACCGGGGAGTAGTCCACAGATCCCGGCCATGATCGGCGGCGCCGCGGGAGAGTTCTCGCATGCGAGCGAGGCGATACGCGCAGATGACGTGGGCGGCACTGCTGGGACTGGCGTTGACCGCCCTGACCCCCTGGGCATGGGCGGACGACCCGCCACCACCACAGGCACCGGGCCCACCGGTCCCCGCCGTCGGGCGCGCCTGGCCCGTGGGAACACACCCCACCGTCCTACGAGGCTGGGAACCCCCGGCGACGGTCTACGGCCGCGGCCACCGGGGCGTGGACCTGGCAGCCCCGGCCGGAACACCGGTAAGAGCAGTGGCAGCCGGCCGCGTGTCCTTCGCAGGCCGGGTGGCGGGCCGCGGCGTGGTCTCCGTGCAGCTGACGGACACGGATCTGCGAACGACATACGAACCGGTGAACGCGTCGGTGCACAAGGGGGACGAGGTGACGCCGGGCGAGGTGGTGGGGACGCTGGAACCGACGGGCGCTCACTGCACGGTCACGTGCATCCACTGGGGCTTGCTGAGGGGCGAAACCTACTTGGACCCGCTCTCCCTGCTACCACCGTGGCTGCTGCACAGGGGCCCATCAAGGCTGCTGCCGGTACTCGGGGTCCCGCTGCCCTCGTAGCCGCCGTAGCTGCGGGCAGTCGGTCTGCACAAACCGCGGGCAATCGTGCCGCCGAGGGCGGCTCCCGACCCAAAGAGAGGCGTCACCCGGCCACCGCCGGTCCAGCGCTCCCCCGGCACCCCACCGGCCTTCAGCCGCGGACCCCCCGCAAGGCCATGGCCACCGCAGCCTCAGTGATCGCCGCAGGCTCCTCCGCCGCCCCCAGCTCGATCCGCCGCACAGCCGCGTCCACAACTCCCTGCACCAACATCGCAGCCAACCGAGGCGAAGAATGGCCCATCTCCCCCAGCGCCTCGACGATCATCGCGACCAGCCCCCCATGCGCTGCTCGGATCTTCTCCCGAGCCCCCGCATCCAGCTCACTCGCGGAAATCGCCACGACAGCCCGATGCCGTCGGTCCCCGACCAGCACCAACTGCTGCCGCACATACGCCTCGACCTTGCCCTCGGCCGACCCCGCCCGCTCCATCGCTGCCGAGACCTCGGCGGCCCACACCGGGAAGTCGACCTCGCACAGTTCCTCGACCACGGCCGCCCGGGAGCGGAAGTACTCGTACACGGACGACCGCGCGAGCCCCGTCCGCTCGGCGAGGGCCGGGAACGTCAGCGCCTCCGTCCCACCCTCGGACAGCAGAGACCGGGCCGCGTCCAGCAGGGCGGCTCGCTGCATCGACCGGTGTTCGGCCACGGAGGCCGCTCGAATCCTTGGCACGTCAACCACTTTACGGACGGACCACCCCCGACGGGAGTGAGTCGGGCCGCTCAGCGTCCGAAGCTCGCGAGCTTCGCCCGCAGCTGCAGCACCGACTTGGTGTGGATCTGACTCACCCGGCTCTCGGTCACGCCGAGCACGTTCCCGATCTCGGCGAGCGTGAGCCCCTCGTAGTAGTACAGCGTGACCACGGTCTTCTCCCGCTCGGGCAGGGTGTTGATCGCCCGGGCCAGGAACCGTCTGAGCTCCCGGTCCTCGGCCACCTCCACGGGGTTGTCGGCGGCGGTGTCCTCCAGCGTGTCCATCAGACTGAGCCGGTCGCCGCCCTCACCGCCCGCATGCAGCAGCTCTTCCAGGGCCACCACGTTGGCCAGGGACAACTGGCTGAACACCGCGTGGAGTTCATCGACGGGGATGCCCATCTCGACGGCGACCTCACCCTCCGACGGTGTCCGCCTCAGGCGCGCCTCCAGGGTCGCGTACGCCCGCTCCACGTTCCGCGCCTTCTGCCGCACCGATCGCGGAATCCAGTCCAGCGCCCTGAGCTCGTCGATCATCGCGCCACGGATCCGGGTGATCGCGTACGTCTCGAACTTGATCTCCCGGTCGATGTCGAACTTCTCGATCGCGTCGATGAGCCCGAAGACCCCGGAGGAGACGAAGTCGGCCTGCTCCACGTTCGGCGGCAGACCGACGCTCACCCGTCCCGCCACGTACTTCACCAGCGGCGAGTAGTGCAGGATCAGCTGCTCCCGCAGCCGCTCGTCCCCCGTCTCCTTGTACGACCGCCACAGCTCGTCGAGCGTCGAGGGAGCGGGCGGCCGCACGCTGCCACCGTCACGGGCGGCTGGGGGGATCGCCGCCCGGTCGGACCCGGAGGTGTGCTGGGGCATTCGTCGCCTTGTGCCGTTCTGCCGTGAAGTGGGGCTGCCTGGGTGAGCTGTCGGTCTGATGTCGAGATGCCGGTCTGTGCCGGAATCCTCGTGAGCGTAGCGTGACTGAAGTGTCGCGGTGCGCGAAGGTCGGCGCGGATCGGGTGCGCAGATACGTTCCGCAGGACGCCCCACCGAGTCACGGCGATTGCTGTGCGTGACCGCCCGGGAAGGCCAACTGCGGGTATTTCCACAGGTGTCAGGCTTCCCCCGGACGGCCGAACACGCTCGGTCAGCACGGACTGCGACCCCCGCGGACGGAGATCATCGCCTGGCGTGTCAACTTCCAGCCGTCGCCGTGTCGTTCGACGTAACCGAGTGATCGGAGTTCGTACAGTCTCGCGATCGCGTCGTCCTGCGTGGTCTGCGCACCCCGCGCGATGTCACCGGGGGGCGCCGCCCCGCGGCCGGGAAGTGCGGCCAGGACGCGGCGCGCGCCGGGCTCCAGCAGATCGCGGGGCAGCACGGGTCCACGGCGGTCCGGGGCCAGCTCGCCCATGTCGCCGACCAGCTCGACGACTTCCGCGGCGTCGGTGACGAGCACGGCGTCGCCCCGCAGGAGCTCGTGCACTCCCGCGGAGAGGCCGCTGGTGGCCGGGCCGGGCACGCCCATCGTGTGGCGCCCCAGCCGCTGCGCCGCCCGTGCCGTGACCAGCGAGCCGCTGCGATGGGCGGCCTCGACGACCACGGTGCCCCTGGTCAGGGCGGCGATCACCCGGTTGCGGACGATGAATCTGCTCGGCGTCGGGTGATCGCCGGGCGGCAACTCCCCGATCACCAGTCCCTGTTCCGCGATCCTGCCGAGCAACTCGGTGTGTCCGCGCGGGTAGGCCCGGTCGGTCCCGCAGGCCAGCACCGCGACGGTGGCACCGCCCGCGCCGAGCGCGCCCCGGTGTGCGGCCCCGTCGACCCCGTAGGCACCGCCGGACACCACGACCCACCCGTGCTCGGCGAGCCCGGCGCCGAGCGTGGCCGCCATGTGCGCCCCGTACTCGGTGCACGCCCGTGCTCCTACGACGGCGACGGATCTGAGCGCCCACATCCGCAGACTGGGCCGCCCCCGCACCCACAGCCCCACCGGCCGTGCGTCCCCGAGGTCGTCGAGCTGCCCGGGCCATTCGCCGTCCCCGGGCGCCACGAACCGCATCCCGGCCTCCTGGGCGACAGCGAGATCCCGCTCGGGCTCGGCCTGCTCGGCCCGGTCCAGCAGCCCGGCCCACCGCTTGTCGGTGATCCCGACGAGCTGCGGCCCGCCGTCGCGCAGGCGTCGCGCCACTTCCACCGGCCCGAGCTCCCGCAGCCACCGCCCGCCGACCTCGTCGCCCGGTTCGAGAACACGGCTGAGGAGGACACGGGCGAGCAGCTCGCCGGCCGGTTCGTCACCGAGGCTCATGTCAGCGCCCCGATGGCCATGGGCACGCCGCGCGGCACACCGGTACGCAGTTGCAGCGCCAGGGCGACGTCCGTCGCATCGGGCCGGTCGTGTCCCACGAGGTCCGCGACGGTCCAGGCGACACGCAGCACGCGGTCGAGCCCGCGGGCGGTCAGCACGCCCCGCTCCAGGTTCCGTTCCGCCTCGTCCATCGCGCCGGTCGCAGCGTGCCAGCGGCTGCGCAGTTCCCGCCCGGGGACTTCGCTGTTGGTCCGCCACGGCGTGCCCACGAGCCGTGCCGCCGCACGCTCCCTGGCCGCCCGCACCCGGTCGGCGACGGTCGTGGTGGACTCGCCCCCGGCGCCGCGCTGGGTCAGCTGGGCGCGGGTGACCCGGTCGACCTCGACGCGCAGGTCGACCCGGTCGAGCAGCGGGCCGGACAGCCGTGCCTGGTACCGGCGGATCGCCGAGGGCGGGCACTCGCAGAAGTCGTCCGCCTGCGAGAAACGGCCGCAGGGACAGGGGTTCGCCGCGAGCACCATCAGGAATCTCGCCGGGAACCGCACGACACCCGCGCTGCGCGCGATCACCACATGCCCGGACTCCAGCGGCTGCCGCAGCGCGTCGAGGGCGTGGCTGCTGAACTCGGGCGTCTCGTCGAGGAAGAGAACGCCCCGATGGGAGAGCGAGACGGCGCCGGGCCGCGCGACGCCCGGGCCGCCGCCCACGAGCGCCTGCATGGTGGCCGAATGGTGCGGGGCGCAGTACGGAGCGACATCGATCAGGGGTTTGCCCGGGGGCAGCAGGCCTGCCACCGAGTGCACCGCCGTGACCTCCAGCGACTCCTGCCTGCTCAGCAGCGGAAGGATCGCAGGGAGCCGCTCCGCGAGCATCGTCTTCCCGGCTCCGGGAGGGCCCTCCAGGAACAGGTGATGGCCTCCGGCCGCGGCGACTTCCACCGCCGTCCGCGCGGAGATCTGGCCCACCACATCGGCGAGGTCATGGCCCTGGTCGTGCTGTGCGGCGCCCAGGCTGTGCATCCCCGTGGCCGCGCCCGTGCCGGGCACCCGCAGACCGGCGAGCAGCGGATCCGGACGACCCTGCTCGTCCGGATCCTCCTCGGGTACGGGCTCGTCCGCCAGGACGGCGATCAGCTGGCGCAGGCTGCGCACACCCAGGACGGAGACGCCGGGCACCAGCGAGGCCTCGGCGGCCGCGCACTCGGGCACGACCACCTGCTCGTAGCCGGCGTCCGCCGCGGCCAGCACCGCCGGCAGGATGCCCCGCACGGGCCGGACCCGGCCGTCCAGACCCAGCTCCCCGATCATCACGATGTCGGCGAGGACCCGCGGGTCGATCCGCTCGCAGGTGCCGAGGACGGCGCAGGCGACGGCCAGATCGAAGCCGCTGCCACCCTTCGGCACGGATGCCGGGCTCAGTCCCACCGTCAGCTTCTTCTGCGGCCACTCGGCGCCCGAGTTGACGACCGCCGCCCGCACCCGGTCCCGGCTCTCGCTCAGGCTCTTGTCCGGCAGTCCCACCAGCGTGAACGCCGCCACCCCCGGCTCCAGATCCGCCTGGACCTCGACCACCACACCCTCGACGCCGACGAGCGCCACCGAGCACGTACGCGCGAATCCCATCAGGCCACCCCCCGCGCGTGTTCGACCACGGGTGCGCCGCGGTCGGGGAGCAGGATGCCCACCAGGTCGATACGGACGCCGCCCGGCGGGGCCCCGCCGTGTGCCTGTGCCCAGCGTTCCGCCAGACCGCGCAGGCGCTGCGCCTTGTTCGGCGTGACCGCTGCCATCGGGTGCTGGAAGGTGCCCGCCCTGCGGGTCTTCACCTCGCAGACCACCAGGACGTCCCCGTCCCGGGCCACGATGTCGATCTCACCCGTCCTGCCGGAGCGCCAGTTGCGCTCCAGGACCGTCATACCGGCGTCCGCCAGCCGCCGCGCGGCCAGATCCTCGCCGTACCTGCCCATGGCACTGCGTTGTGCGTTGCGTGTACTCATGTCGGCACCACCTCCGGCGCCAACCGTCACGCATCCGCTCCGACCAAGTGGATCTTGGTGGACTACTCAGCAGTTGTGGACAAACTCGTCACCCGCACGAGTGACCTACCGTGGCCGTCAGCCACCCGGCAGCTCAAGATCGCTCTTGTTCAGCTCCTCGATGTTCACGTCCTTGAACGTGAGTACCCGCACCTGCTTCACGAACCGAGCCGGCCGGTACATGTCCCAGACCCAGGCGTCCGCCATCGACACCTCGAAGAACACCTCGCCCTGGACTGAATGCACCTGCATCTCGTAGTCGTTGGTCAGGTAGAAGCGCCGCTCGGTCTCGATCACATATTTGAACAGACCGACGACATCGCGGTACTCCCGGTAGAGCTTCAGCTCCATCTCGGTCTCGTACTTCTCGAGGTCCTCGGCGCTCATGGCAGCTTCCCCTTCAGCCGTGCGATCCCACCATTGTGCGCCAGTCCCGTGAGCCCCTAGACGATTTCGGGGTCAAGGGTCACGGGCCCGGCCGGGGGACCTTCGTCGAGCAGCCTGCTCAGCAGCTCGGCGAGTCTGGTCGGATACACGGTCTCATGCGCCCGGGCAAGTTCCCGACACGTCCACCAGCGTGCTCCGGCGACGCTGCGCCGCTCCAGTTCGGTGAGCCCCGTGGCCTCGGGCACCACCCTGGTCGTATCCGTCGTACGGGCCAGGTAGTACCACTCGTCCTGGTCCCAGCGGCGGCCCGCGAACGGGAAGGAGCACATCCGCCGCCACAGCACCGGGCCGAGTTCGACATCGGTGATGCCGGTCTCCTCGGCGAGTTCCCTGAGCGCTGCCTCCTCACGGCTCTCCTCGCCCTCCAGGCCACCGCCCGGCGTGAACCACCAGTCGTCGGCCGGATCGTCCGGCTCATGGCCGTGCAGGAGAAGGATGCGGTCCTCGGGGTCGAGCAGAACCACCCGGGCCACCTTGCGCAGCCCACCCCGGTACGAGTCCTCGTACCCGCCCGCAGCCTCAGCGGGCACCCACGGGCTCCGTCCGCGCACGGGCACGGCTCCCGCCCATCCGCTTGGCGATCGGGCCGTACGCGCCGCCCCCGAGGACGAGGACGGCTCCGGCCACGATCAGCGTGACGACGATCCGCAGCGGGCCCGGCTGGGAGAGCACACCGAGGGTCTCGAAGCCGGTGGGACGTTCCAGCATGCCCTTCATGGGCCAGACGACGGCATCCACACGAGCCGCCACGGCGGAGCGGGCGACGGTGCCCTGGGCGGCGTCACTGAGGTGGGCGGAGGAGTCCAGCGACCCCAGGCGCTCGTCGCCGAGCAGGAACAGGCGGCCCTGGGGGACCTTCACGGTCGGGATGTTCTTGTCCTCAACGACGCTGCCTTTGAGATAGCCCTCGTCGATCTGCTTGCCGTTGACGGTCAGCTTGCCGTTCGTGCAGCAGGAGACCGTGTCTCCGCCGACCGCGACCACGCGCTTGACGACGGACGCGTTGGTCACCCAGGACTTGTCGTTGAAGACGACGACGTCGCCCCGGCGGATCTCACTGCCGTCGACGCGCTGTGCCAGGACCCGGTCGCCGGCGTCGATCGTCGGCGTCATCGAGGTGGTCGGCACGGTGTACGGCCGGTAGACCACCGCTCCCCAGGCGAATCCTCCGAGGAACAGCACAATGCCCAGCGCGACAGCGATTCCGGACAGTCGCTGTCCGGTCCTGCTGCCCACCGGGCTCGTGCTCTTGCCGCCGCTGCGCGGGGCCGTACGCGTAGTGCTCTCGCCACCCATGGGTCCGCACCCTACCCGGCGGTACCTGACGCGGTCAGCCCCTCACGGCCGACCGAGGTCACAGCTGCACCAGGGCTTCACCAAGGCACGGTCAGGCGGAGTACTCCGAGCTCGCTTTGCGGGTCTCGGCCGCCGCCGTCCGCCTACGACGCCACAGCGCCACCGGCACCATCCCGGTCAGGGCGAGCGCGTTCGGCGACGCCGTCAGGGCGGCGGACGCCGAGGACTGGTCGTTCAGTCCCGGCTGGTCGAAGGTGTCCGGGATCGGGAGGGTGTCCCAGCGGGTGAGGGGCCAGGCGATGACGATGGCGCGTCCGACGACCTTGCTCACCGGGACCATGCCGTTGTGCTTGTCGCTCTGGTTGTAGCGCGAGTCGCGCGAGTTCTGACGGTGGTCGCCCATGACCCAGATGTAGCCCTTGGGGACCTTCACCGTGAACTGGCCGCCCTGGTCGTCGACGCTGCACGGGGTGTTGCCGGCGTACACGAACGACGTGTCGTTGAGCGCCTTGCCGTTGACCCTGAGCGGGCCGGAGCCCTTGCAGGAGACGGTGTCGCCGCCTACGCCGATGACGCGCTTGATGAGGTCCTTCTCCTCGGCGGACGGCATCAGGCCGATCCAGCTGAGGGCCTTCTGCAGCGGGTTCGGGTTGGCCGTGGGCTCGCCCGCCAGCCAGTTGTCCGGGTCGTGGAAGACGACGACCTCGCCGCGCTCCGGCTTCGAGCCGAACCAGGGGGTGAGCTTGTCGACCAGCACCCGGTCGCCCTGCTGAAGGGTGTTCTGCATCGAGTCCGACGGGATCGAGAACGCCTGCACCAGGAACGTCTTGATCAGCAGCGCAAGCACGAGCGCGATACCGATCAGGATGGGCAGCTCCTTCCAGAAGGAGCGTTGCTTCTTGGCCTTGGGGGGTGTCCCGCCCGACCCCTGTTCCTCGGTCCGGTTCCGCTCGCCAGGCGCCGTACCGTCATCGGTCGCCCCGGAGTCACTCCCGGAGGTCACGGCGCTGTCCGCGGCCGGGACGGCTGCGGAAACCCCTTGGACGGGCTGTCCGCGGTGCTCCTCGCCGTCGTGTCCGGACCGTGCGCCAACCGCCACATCCCCCACGCCAACTCCTTACTCTGTGCCGCTGCCTGCCCCAGACGCGGTGCAGGCCCACCACTCCCATAACGAGCGGGAGTTCCGCAGGGCTCGGGAGCTGGACCGTTCCGTTGAAATAGTCAGGAGCAACCCTATGCGACAGCTGCGGGGACGCGGTCGTCCCCGACACGGAGTTGGAGACGGAGGAGAAAGTTTTAGGTTCTTTCAAGGAAGTCCAGTGCCCGAAGGGCCAGGCGATGACCATCGCCCGCCCCACCACGGAGTCCTCGGAGACGGTGCCCCCGTAGGGCGTGTTCTGGTGGGCGCGGGAGTCCGCGGAGTCGCCCCGGTGATCGCCCATCACCCACAACCGCCCCGTCGGGACGGTGATGTCGAACGGCTGTGTGGAGGGGGCGTTTCCGGGATACAGATAGCCGCCCTCGGTCAGCGGAACGCCGTTGACGGTCACCCGGCCCTGCGCGTCACAGCACTTGACGTGGTCGCCGCCGACGCCGATGACCCGCTTGATGAGGTCCTTCTCATTGTCGGACGGCAGCAGGCCGATGAAGGTGAGCCCCTCCTTGACCTGCTTGATGACTACGGGGTCGTTCTTCTTGGTCGTGGTCTGCTCGTCCGCCAGCCAGCCGCCCGGGTCCTTGAAGACGACGACGTCCCCGCGCTTGGGCTTGGAGCCGAACCACGGGGTGAACTTGTCGACCAGGACACGGTCGCCGATCCGGATCGTCTGCTCCATCGAGCCGGACGGGATCACGAACGCCTGGACGAGGAACGTCTTCAGGACCAGGGCTATGAGGACCGCGACGCCGACGAGGAGAGGTATCTCCTTGACCGCGCTGCGCCTGCGCTTTCGTTTGACCTTGCGCTGCAGCTTGCGCCGCTCGGCGCGGGTGCGGCCGCCGCCCCCGGGGGCCGGGCCGGAGGCGCGGCGGGAGCCGGTGGGCAGCAGCGCCTCGGCCGGGCTGCTCGCGGCACCGCGCGGTTTGCCACGGTTACCCATGCGCACCGTCCGCGGCGGGCACGCGCGCGTAGGCGCCGGGACGCTGCAGGCGGGTCCAGTGGGCGGCGGGCCAGATGATCCAGTCGGCCCGACCGATGACGTCCGAGACGGGGATCATGCCGCCGCCGGGCGAGCCCAGGTGGTCGCGGGAGTCGCTGGAGTCGCTGCGGTGGTCGCCGAGGACGAAGAGGGTGCCGTCGGGCACGACAACGGTGAAGCGCACCGTGGACGGGCTGTCACCGGGGTGGAGGAACGTCGACTCGTCGACCGACCGGCCGTTCACCCTGATCCTCCCCTCCTTGTCACAGCAGACCACGTGGTCTCCCCCTACACCCACGACGCGTTTGATGTAGTCGGCGTTCCCGAAGTAGCCCGTGCCGTCGAACACGACGACATCGCCACGCCGCGGCCCGGCACCGAAACGGTACGCCAACTTATTTACGAGAACGCGGTCGCCGATCCTCAATCCGTTTTCCATGGATCCGCTGGGAATCTGGAATGGCTGGACCACGAAAGCGTTCAGGAGCAGCAAAAACACCAGGCAGACCAGCAGGATCGGAGCGATCCAGCCGCCGGGCAGCCAGTCGGTGATCCTCGACACGAACGCGAAACGCGACCGTCCCTCCGCAGCCACTGGTTCAGGGCAGGAGGAGCGGTCGCGCTCCGTCGGCTGTGCTTCGGTGTCCATCGAGGCCAGATGCTATCCGGCCCCGATATGACTCCAGCCTTTCGGCTCGTTCGCCTACGACTCACCGCAGGCAGCGCGAGCTCAGTTGTCGCGCTTCTCCTTGATCTTCGCGGCCTTACCGCGCAGCTCGCGCAGGTAGTACAGCTTGGCGCGACGCACGTCACCGCGGGTGACGAGCTCGATCTTCTCGACGATCGGGGTGTGCACCGGGAAGGTGCGCTCGACGCCGACGGAGAAGGAGACCTTGCGGACCGTGAAGGTCTCGCGGACACCGGCGCCCTGGCGGCGGATCACAACGCCCTTGAACTGCTGCACACGGGAGCGGTTGCCCTCGATGACGCGGACGTGGACGTTGACGGTGTCACCCGGGCGGAAGGCCGGGACGTCGCTGCGCAGCGACGCGGCGTCGACGGTGTCGAGCAGGTGAGACATTTCGTCTGCTTTCTTCGCTGATGCCACAGGTCATCAACGGGAGCTAGGTGTTCCAGAAGGATGCTGTCCGTGTCGGGACGGGCGTCGTGTCCCCCTGTGGCAGGGGCGCACGCCGGACGACGCACAACAGCGGTCTATTCTTCCACGCCGTCTGTCCTGCGCCAAAATCGGCCGTACGGCTCACCCTCCGGGTCCGGGGCCCAGCCCAGGATGGAGAGCATCTCCCGGTCCTTCTTGTCGAAGGCCTTGGGGTCGCAACGCTCGATCAGGTCGGGCCGGTTGGCCGTCGTACGCCTGAGTGCCTCGTCGCGGCGCCAGCGGGCGATCTTGCCGTGGTGGCCGCTGAGCAGCACGTCGGGGATGCCGCGGCCGCGCCACTCGGGGGGCTTGGTGTAGAC
Organism: Streptomyces sp. TLI_185; assembly: GCF_003814765.1. Classification (NCBI taxonomy): domain Bacteria; kingdom Bacillati; phylum Actinomycetota; class Actinomycetes; order Kitasatosporales; family Streptomycetaceae; genus Streptomyces; species Streptomyces sp. TLI_185. Next base: position 7,201,588 of record NZ_RKRB01000001.1, on the reverse strand, counting down.
GGGGCCTTCCAGGAGGTTGGCCATGGCGCCGGGTGCGAAGGAGTCGTCGCGGTGGGACTCGGCGTTGCCGAGTACGCCGGGCAGCAGGCGGGCCACGGCCTCCGTGATCACCAGGACGGCCGCCTCGCCGCCGGCGAGGACGTAGTCGCCGATGGACACCTCGTAGACCGGCATCCGGGTGGCGTACTCGTCGATCACCCGGCGGTCGATGCCCTCGTAGCGCGCGGGCGTGAAGATCAGCCACGGACGCTCGGAGAGCTCGACGGCGAGTTCCTGGGTGAAGGGGCGGCCGCTGGGGGTGGGGACGATCAGCGCGGGCGCGTGCGAGCCGGTCTCGTAGCCGTCGGCGAGGGCGGAGTCCAGGGCGTCGCCCCAGGGGTCGGTCTTCATGACCATGCCGGGGCCGCCGCCGTACGGGGTGTCGTCGACGGTGTTGTGGCGGTCGTACGTCCACGCGCGCAGGTCGTGCACATGGACGTTCAGCTGTCCACGCGCGCGTGCCTTGCCGACGAGGGAGACGTTCAGGGGCTCGAGGTACTCGGGGAAGATCGTGACGACGTCGAGGCGCATCTCTTACGACTCTTCCCGCGAGGAGACGATCTCTGCCTGGTCGTCGATGAGGCCGGGCGGCGGGTCGATGACCGCCTTCTGCTCCTCGAGGTCGATCTCCGTGACGATCTCCTCGACGAAGGGGATCAGGACCTCGCTGCCGTCCGGGCGCTCCACGATGAACAGGTCCTGCGAGGGCAGGTGCGAGATCTCGGTGATACGGCCGACCTCGACGCCGTCCTTGGTGACCACGTCCAGGTCCATCAGCTGGTGGTCGTAGTACTCGTCCTCCTCCTCGGGGAGCACCTCCGGGTCCACCTCGGCGATCAGGAGGGTGTTGCGCAGCGCCTCGGCCGCGTTGCGGTCGCGGACGCCCTCGAAGCGCAGGAGCAGGCGGCCGCTGTGGACGTGGCCCGTCTCGATGGTGAGCGGGCCCACCGAGGCGGGATCGGTGGCCAGTACGGCGCCGGGTGCGAGCCGCAGTTCCGGCTCGTCGGTACGGACCTCGACGGTGACCTCGCCCTTGATGCCATGGGCACGGCCGATCCGTGCGACTACGAGCTGCACTTCCCAGGATCTCCTGTCGTAACGGCTGGTAACGACTACGGGCCGGGGACGGCGCAGTGGCCCTCCCCGGCCCGAGCCGGTGTTGCGTTCGGCGTCAGCGGACGTGGTCCACGTCGACGAGGTCGACGCGGACACCGCGGCCGCCGATGGCGCCCACGACGGTACGCAGAGCGCGCGCGGTGCGGCCGTTGCGGCCGATCACCTTGCCGAGGTCGTCGGGGTGGACCCGGACCTCGAGGACGCGCCCACGGCGCAGGTCGCGCGAGGCGACCTGCACATCGTCAGGGTTGTCGACGATGCCCTTCACGAGGTGCTCGAGAGCCTCCTCGAGCATGCTCAGGCCTCGGTCGACGCGGACTCGGCAGCAGCCTCGTCCTTCTTCTCAGTCTTCTTCTTCTGGGTGATGGCCTCACCCTTGCCCTCGTCGTCGCCACCGAGGGCGTCGAACACCGGGCGAGCAGCCTTCGGCTCGGCCACGAGCAGCGGAGCCGGGGCGGGCAGACCCTTGAACTTCTGCCAGTCGCCGGTCAGCTTCAGGATGGCGAGAACGGGCTCGGTCGGCTGCGCGCCGACACCCAGCCAGTACTGCGCGCGCTCCGAGTCGACCTCGATGCGCGAGGGGTTCTGCACCGGGTGGTACAGACCGATCTCCTCGATCGCACGGCCGTCACGACGGGTGCGGGAGTCGGCGACGACGATGCGGTAGTGAGGCGAACGGATCTTGCCCAGACGCTTCAGCTTGATCTTGACTGCCACGGGAGTGGGTTCTCCTGGATTTGACGTGGTTGGGCACGGCGAGATTGCCGCGTGGGGTTGCGGTACCCGAGTGCCCGATGGACGCGTCAGCCGGAGGCGAGAGGGTTCCTGTGCGGCTGTCGAGTACAGCTAGCCATTGTGCCACACCCAGCGGGTCGCTTTTGGCCGAGGGGGCGGCGAGGACGCCTGGGCATGCCTGAGCGGCGCCTGGCGCTGCAGGCGCCGTCACGGCGTTGCGCGGCCCGGCGTTGCGGGGTGTGCCGCCTGCGCCCACCCGTGCCGCCCCTGGGGGTCCCCCAGACCGTCAAGGGCACTGGGGGAGGCACGACTGCCTGCAGGCTCGGTGGGTTACGGCGGCACTCCCGGCGCCCTGCGTTCCGACCGGCAGCCACGAGATGCCGGTGTCGAACGCTCCGCGACTACGCCGCGCCCACGACCTCTGGGATCCGGAACGGCTTTCCGCAGCCGCCGCAGACGATCGGCGCCTGCGCCAGCACCGACGGGACGACCCGTACGTTACGGCCGCAGTCGCACACCGCCTTCACTCGCACCCCGCCCCCGGACGAGCCGTGCCGGGCCGCCGGGCCGCGGAAGCTCTTCGGGGTGTCGGCGGAGGTGGCTGCCGTGTGGGCCTTCAGGGCGCGCTGCAGCCGCTCGATGGTCGGGCGGTAGCGGCGCTTGGCCTCGGGGTTGAGCGTGACCAGCGAGAAGCCGCTGCTGGGATGCGGCTCCTCGGGGTGGTCCAGGCCCAGCTCCTCGGCGATCGCGAGGAATCTGCGGTTGTGGTACCGGCCGGCGCGGGACGTGTCGCGCACGCCGCGCGCGGCGGCGATGCCATGGACTGCCTCATGGAGCAGTCGCTCGAAGGAGAGCTCGTGACCGCACGCGGACGACGACTCTCCGATCAGGGACTCTGGCGCGGCAAGGTCCGGCAGCTCGGGGTGGTACCGCTGAATGTCGGCCCACGCCTCTGCCAGCTCTGCGGCGAGAACAGGTGGTGTCTGTGTCGTGCTCACGTAATGACAACGAGCGGGAGCTCGAATGTGTTCCTATTCCGGGTCATCCCAAATAATTTGCACGTACCCGTCAGTTGCCGCTGATGCGCCCTGACGAGGGCGGGTGCGCTGATCTGCGGAGAAACCTCACAGCTCGTACCAAGGTGGTACGTAGTCCGGCCTACGACCGGGCACGTAGACGATGTCCACGGCCCGGTGCGGTTGTGATCCGCAGGTGCGCAAGGGGCGTTTCGGTCGCTCTCGCGGCGGAACGGCCCCGTATCAGTAAGCGCGCGCGACGACCGCGACGTTACCGGGCGCGTCGTCGGCGTCGGGCACCGCCCCGTCGGCAGCGACCAGACACCGTACGGTCACCGCGTGCTCGGCCAGTCTGGCCTCGCCTTCTTCACCGAGGTCCGCCCAGGGGATGCGCGCCCAGCCGCCGGCGCCGACCGCCTCGACGGCTTCCTCGATCGTCGACACGTCGGACGTACGGGACTCGCGGCGCTCGCGGGACTGGGCGAGCAGGAGCGCCTGGTCCTCCTCGAGGATCGCGGGCAGGAGCCGTGCGAGGGAGTCGACCGGCATCGGCTCCTTGCCTCCGGGGATGCGCCGGGCCACCATCGCCGTGCCGCTTTCCAGGTCACGGGGCCCGACCTCGATGCGTACGGGCACGCCCTTCAGCTCCCAGTCGACGGCGCGGCGCCCGAACGGGATGTCGGTGCGGTCGTCGACGTGGACGCGCAGGCCCGCCGCCTTCAGCCGGTCACCGATCTCACGGACCTTGGCCAAAACCGCCTCCTCGCCCTTGATCGCGAGGACGACGACCTGGATCTGCGCAAGCCGCGGCGGGACCCTCAGGCCGTTGTCATCTCCGTGAGTCATCACCAAGGCGCCGATCATGCGGGTGGTCGAGCCCCAGGAGGTCTGCCAGACGAGCTCCTGCTTGCCTTCCCTGGACAGGTACCGGGTGTTGAAGGCCTTGGCGAAGTTCTGGCCCAGCTCGTGGCTGGTGACCATCTGGAGGGCCTTGCCGTCGCCCATCATGCTTTCGAGCGTGCGGGTGTTGACGGCGCCGGCGAAGCGCTCCTTGGCCGTCTTGCGGCCGGAGACGAAGTCCGTCGCCAGGACGTCGGTCAGGAAGTCCCCGTAGACGTGCTGCTGGATGTGCGCGGCGAAGTCGCGCGCCTCCTCGTATGTGGCGTGCGCCGTGTGGCCCTCCTGCCAGAGGAACTCGGTCGTACGGAGGAAGAGACGGGGCCTGAGCTCCCAACGGACCACGTTCGCCCATTGGTTGATCTTCAGGGGCAGGTCACGGTAGCTCTGCACCCACTTCGAGAAGTAGTCGTTGATGATCATCTCGGAGGTGGGGCGGACGACCGCGGGCTCCTCCAGTTCCTTGCCGCCACCATGGGTGACCACGGCCAGTTCGGGCGCGAAGCCCTCGACGTGGTCGGCCTCCCTGGCGAAGTACGACTGCGGGATCAGCAGCGGGAAGTACGCGTTCTGCGTGCCCGTCTCCTTGATCCGGGCGTCCATCTCGGCCTGCATCCGCTCCCACAGCCCGTACCCGTACGGTCGGATCACCATGGTGCCGCGCACCGGCCCGTTGTCGGCCAGTTCGGCCTTGGTGATCAGATCCTGGTACCAGCGCGGGAAGTCGTCCGCGCGCGGGGTGAGAACGGGAGCCTTTGCCATGGGCGCGATGGTAGAGGCCCACGTTGCCGGGACGTGAATTCTTTTCGCCCGCATATGCAACCCACAAGCCGGGCCCCACTACCCCTGGACGAGCGGTCGAGTGCGGAGTTATCTGGCATACGGGGGGAGTGCGAGCGCACGTCACGGGGGCCATGGAATCGGATACAGGGGCAACTCTCGGCGGATTGGGGCGCTTTACATGACACCTACGCTCGTGCGGCAGCACCCGTCCCCTACGGGCCAGGCGCCCCGTGTGGACCTGTGTGCACGCGCGCGTGACTGGTCCGAGATCCAGGAGCGGATGCTGGTCCCGCTCTACGAGGCCGTCTACGAGCGACTGGAAGTGGGCCCCGGCACACGGTTGTTGGGCCTCGGCTGCGGCAGCGGGCTGGCCCTTCTGATGGCGGCCTCAAGAGGCGCGGCGGTCACCGGTGTCGACCACTCCTCCCCCGAACGACTGGCCCTCGCGCGGGAGCGGCTGCTCCCGGACGCGTGGGGCACGCGCGCGCGTGCAGGCACCCGGATCGTCGACGGCTCGCCCGGAGACATCACGGCCGCGGGCGACGCGGAGACGCCCGCGTTCACCCTGGTGACGGCTTTCGAGCCGATCGGGTGTCTGGCGGGCGACTCGGAGGGGCTCGGCGGGCTGCTGCAGGCAGCGACACCGCTCGCCGGGCGCGGGGCGCCCGTGGTGCTCGCCGGCTGGGGTCCGCCGGAACGTTGCACCACTTCGTCCGTGCTGCGGGTGGCCACGAGGCTGGCGGATCCGCTGCGCAGCTCGGGCAGTTGGCGCCCCGCCCTTCGCGACGACCTCGAGGAGGTCGCCCAGCGGGCGGGTCTGAAGCCCGACGGCTCCGGGCGGGTCGCCTGCCCGTTCGGGTACGCCGGCATGGACAGCGCGGTACGAGGTCTGCTGTCGACGGGCCTGTTCGACGCGGCGATCTCGGCGACCGACCAGGCGCAGGTCGACAAGGAACTGGCGGAGGCCCTGCACCCGTATCAGCGCCGGGACGGCACGGTGTGGATGCCGAACGTGTTCCGGTACCTGATCGCCCGTACGCCTTAGGGCTTGTCCGGTGGGTCAGCTCGGCGTCGCGGGCCCCGGCACGCCCTGCCCCAGAGGGCGTGCCCCGAGCGGCGTGGTCGTCGCTCTCCCCCGCTCTCGAATGCGCTCGAGCGGGAGGGCCCCCGCCGCTCCGCGTCGCCCGCCGCGGCAGCGGCTTGTCGACACGGCTCCTCCGCCTTGCAGCTGCCCGCTCCCCCACTCTCGGCTTCGCTCGAGCGGGGGACCCCCATGGCCCCGCTCGGGGCGGCCGAGAAGCGCCGTTCGCTACAGCCGGCCTGATCCGCCGGACCCGCCATGGGCCCCGTACGCCTCAGCTGCCGTCGACCTTCGCCAACCGGGTGATCCCCGCGATCCGGTACGCGTCCGCCTCCTCCAGGGTCTCCCGCTCCAGCAGGGCCTGGGCGAGGGCGTCCAGTTGGCCGCGGTGGTCACTCAGCTTGCGGCACGCCTCCTCGTAGCACTCGTCGACGATCCGGCGCATCTCGCCGTCGATCACGTCGAGGGTCTGCGGGGCGGCGGCCAGGCCGTACGGCTGCTGGGCGTCGCTGGGGAGGGCGGACAGGCGGCCGACGCGCTCGCTCATGCCCCAGCGGGCGACCATGCCGCGGGCGATGTTGGTGACCTGCTCCAGGTCGTTCTCCGCGCCGGTCGTGACGACCCCGTAGACGACCTGTTCCGCCGCCATGCCGCCGAGCGCGCCGATGATGCGGCCGCGCAGGTACTCCTCGGTGTACGCGTACTTGTCGGACTCCGGTGTGGAGAGCGTGACGCCGAGGGCCCGGCCGCGCGGGACGATGGTGATCTTGCGGACGGGGTCGGCGCCGGGCTGGAGCATGCCGAGCAGGGCGTGGCCGCTCTCGTGGTAGGCGGTGCGGCGGCGCTCCTCCTCGGGCATCACCAGGGGCCGTTCGGCGCCGAGTTGGACCTTCTCCAGGGCCTCGGAGAGGTCGCTCTGCGTCACCCGCTCCTGTTTGCGCTTGACGGCGAGCAGGGCCGCCTCGTTGGCGAGGTTGGCCAGTTCGGCGCCGGTCATGCCCGGGGTCGTACGGGCGACCTGGCCGAGGTCGACGTCCTGCGACAACGGGATCTCGCGGGTGTGGATCTGCAGGATGGCCTCGCGGCCACCGCGGTCCGGGGGCGAGACCATGACCACCCGGTCGAAGCGGCCGGGGCGGGTCAGGGCCGGGTCCAGGACGTCGGCGCGGTTGGTGGCCGCGATGACGATGACGCCCTCCGAGCCGGAGAAGCCGTCCATCTCGGTGAGGATCTGGTTCAGCGTCTGTTCGCGCTCGTCGTGGCCGCCCATGCCGGAGCCGCCGCCGCGGGCCCGCCCGATGGTGTCGATCTCGTCGATGAAGATGATCGACGGCGCCACCTTGCGGGCCTCCGCGAACAGTTCACGCACACGTGAGGCGCCGACGCCGACGATCATCTCGATGAACTCGGAGGCCGACGCCGAGAAGAACGGCACACCCGCCTCACCGGCGACGGCACGCGCGAGGAGGGTCTTGCCGGTCCCGGGCGGGCCCGCGAGCAGCACGCCCCGCGGCATCTTCGCGCCCATCCTGCGGTAGGCGTCCGGGTTCTTCAGGAAGTCGACCACATCGTTGAGCTCGCCCTCGACCTCGTCGATGCCCGCCACGTCCTCGAAGGTCGTGCGCGTGGCGCCCGGCTCCAGTTCGACCGGCTTGGGCGGCGCCTTGCGGCCGAGCATCCCGCCCGCACCGCCCAGCCCCGCGCTCATCCGCCGCGCGACGAAGACCCACACCGCGATCAGCAGCAGCATCGGGGCCAGCGAGATCAGCAGATTGGCCAGAAAGCTGCGGTGCTGGACGACCGGTTCCGCCGTGACGGTGACGTCGTGCTTGGTCAGGTCGTCCCAGATCTTGTCGCTCGCGAACGTAGGCCGCTCGGTGCTGAACTTGGTGTACTTGCCGCCGCCGTGCGGGTTCTTCTGCCCGTTCTTGAGCTGGCCCTGGATCGCATTGCCCTTGGCGTAGATCTTGCTGACGTTGCCCGCGTCGACCTGCTTGCTGAACTCGGTGTACGAAATCGTCGGTTCGTTGCCCTCGTTGAAGAACGACAGGATCAGATTCGCGATCAGGTACACGACCAGCGCGGTCAGGATCAGGCTCCACCAGCCTCCGCGCATCTTCCGACCACCGGGCGGCCTGGACGGCTCCTCGGGAGTGCCCTCGGTACGCCAGGGCTGGTCGGGCGACTTGCGCGGCGGGGCGGGGTTGGTCATAAGCGGACGTTACGACAACACCCCACCCCTGGCACGCGCACAGGGTGAACTCAGCCCATGAACTTCTTGAACTCGTCCGGAAGCTCGAAGTCCTGCGGCGCCTGCTGACCCGGCACACCGAAGGCGTTCCCGCCCTGAGCCGCGGCGGCCCGGCGTGCGGCCTCCTCCTGCTCCTGCTGCTTGCGCTTCATCGGGTTGCCCGAGCGCTGCTTGCCCTTGGCCTTCTTCGGCTGCTTCTTGGAGCGGCCGGGGCCGCCGCCCATGCCCGGCATCCCGGGCATCCCCGGCATACCGCCGCCCTGGGCCATGCGGGACATCATCTTGCGGGCCTCGAAGAACCGCTCGACGAGGTTCTTGACCGCGCTGACCTCGACGCCGGAACCCTTGGCGATACGGGCGCGGCGCGAGCCGTTGATGATCGTGGCGTCGGCGCGCTCGGCCGGGGTCATCGACTTGATGATGGCGGCCGTGCGGTCGACGTCCCGCTCGTCCAGATTGTTGATCTGGTCCTTGATCTGGCCCATGCCGGGGAGCATGCCGAGCAGCTTGCTGATGCTGCCCATCTTCCGGACCTGCTCCATCTGGGCCAGGAAGTCGTCCAGGGTGAAGTCCTGGCCCTTCTTGGACGCCAGCTTGGAGGCCATCTTCTCGGCCTCTTCCTGGCTGAACGTCTTCTCCGCCTGCTCGATCAGGGTGAGCAGGTCACCCATGTCGAGGATGCGGGAAGCCATCCGGTCCGGGTGGAAGGCGTCGAAGTCGTCGAGCTTCTCGCCGTTCGAGGCGAACATGATCGGCTTGCCGGTGATCTGGCGGATCGACAGGGCCGCACCACCGCGGGCGTCACCGTCGAGCTTGGAGAGCACCACGCCGTCGAAGCCGACGCCGTCGCGGAAGGCCTCGGCGGTGTTGACCGCGTCCTGACCGATCATCGCGTCGACGACGAAGAGGATCTCGTCCGGGCTGACCGCGTCCCGGATGTCCGCGGCCTGCTGCATCATGTCCTGGTCGATGCCCAGGCGGCCGGCGGTGTCCACGATCACGATGTCGTGGACCTTGGCCTTCGCGAACTCGATGGAGTCCTTGGCGACCTTGACCGGGTCGCCCACGCCGTTGCCCGGCTCGGGAGCGAAGACGGCCACGCCCGCGCGCTCGGCGACGACGCTCAGCTGGTTCACGGCGTTCGGGCGCTGGAGGTCGGCGGCGACCAGCAGCGGCGAGTGGCCCTGCTCCTTCAGCCAGTGGCCGAGTTTGCCCGCGAGGGTCGTCTTACCGGCACCCTGCAGACCCGCGAGCATGATCACGGTGGGCGGCTGCTTGGCGAAGCGCAGCCGCCGGGTCTCGCCGCCGAGGATGGTGACGAGCTCGTCGTTGACGATCTTCAGGACCTGCTGGGCGGGGTTCAGCGCCCGGGAGACCTCGGCGCCGAGGGCACGCTCCTTGACGTTCTTGATGAACGTCCGCACGACGGGCAGCGCCACATCCGCTTCGAGGAGCGCGATGCGGATCTCGCGCGCGGTGGCGTCGATGTCCGCCTCGGAGAGCCGTCCCTTGCCGCGCAGGTTCTTGAAAGTCGCTGAGAGGCGATCGGAGAGAGTATCGAACACGGCGGCGTCGGTCCTCGGGGTCGGTGGCAGTGTGAGCGTCTTCCAGGGTATCCGGACGCGCAAGGCAATCGTCCCCGCCCGGTGCATACAGCGGACGGGGACGGCACCCGGCACCGGCGAGCCACCCTGGCCGGATCACCCGCGCAGGGTCTCCTCCAGCTTGCGCGCCACGGCGGACGCCTCGTCGCCCGGCAGGGGCGCACCCTCGGGACCGGTCACGTAGAAGGCGTCCACGGCGTTGGCGCCCAGCGTGGAGACGTGCGCGCTGCGCACCCGTACGCTCGCGTCCTCCAGGGCCCGCCCGATCCGGAACAGCAGGCCTGGGGCGTCCTGCGCCCGCACCTCGATCACCGTGGCCAGCCGGGACGCGGCCGGATGGACCGTCACACGCGCCGCCGGCGCGACCACGCCCCGCCTGCGCGGATACGCCGCGTCCCGCTCGGCGAGGCGTCCGGCGATGTCCAGGGACCCGTCCAGCGCCCGTACGAGATCCGCACGCAGCCGGGCCGCCTGGGGCAGCGAGCCGTACTCGGCGGCGACCCGCCAGTCCAGCAGCAGGACCGAGCCCTCGACGCCGTCCGGCAGGTCCAGGGTGCGCAGCTCGGCGGTGCGCACGGTCAGCCGGTGCATGGCGAGAACGCCGGCCACGGCGGGCAGCACACCCTCCTGGTCCGGTACGGCGATGAGCAGTTCGACGCCGAGCGGCTCCGGGTCGCCGGACGGCTGTTCCTCCGTCGGCGGCTCGGTCTGGGCGCGCAGGGACAGCACCGGGCTGCCGGTAGCGACCGCCTCGATGGCGAGCCGCTCCTGCTCGGCGGTGGGCGCGGCGGCCTCGGGCTCGTCGAGGACGTCCCCGGCGAGGACGGCGGCGACCCGCTTCACCAGGTCGGCGACGAGCGAACCGCGCCAGGACGACCAGGCGGCCGGCCCGGTGGCCAGGGCGTCCGCCTCGGTCAGCGCGTGCAGCAGCTCCAGGGTGTGCTGCGAGCCGACCGCCTCCGCGACCGAGCGGACGGTGGCCGGGTCCTCCAGGTCGCGGCGGGTGGCCGTCTCGACCAGCAGCAGGTGGTGGCGTACGAGGGTGGAGAGCACGGCCACGTCGTCGCGGTCGAAGCCGATCCGGGCGGCCACGTCCTTGGCGATGATCTCGCCGGCCACCGAGTGGTCGCCGGGCCAGCCCTTGCCGATGTCGTGCAGCAGCGCGGCGACCAGGAGCAGGTCGGGCCGGTGGACGCGGCGGGTGAACTCGGAGGCGCGTACGGCCGTCTCGATCAGGTGCCGGTCGACGGTCCAGATGTGCACGGCGTTGCGCTGCGGGCGGCAGCGCACCCGCTCCCAGTCCGGAAGCAGCCGCGTGATCAGGCCTTCCGCCTCCAGCGCCTCCCAGACGTCGATCGTGGGGTGCCCGGAGCCGAGCAGGGTGACCAGCTGTTCGCGGGCCTCGGCGGGCCAGGGCGTGGCCAGGGGGCGTACGGTCGCCGCCATGCGCCGGACGGCGTGCAGGGAGAGCGGGAGGCCGGCCTGTGCGGCGGCGGCCGCGGCGCGCAGCGGCAGGACGGGGTCGCGCTCGGGGCGCGCGGCACGGGCGAGCACCACCTCGCCGTCCTGCTCGACCACGCCCTCGGCGAGCGGGGAGCGCTCGGGGACGGGCTTTCCGCCGCCGAGCATGGCGCGCAGTCGCGGCCGTACGGCGCGTGACCGCAGCACGCGCTCCACTTCGCGCCAGGTGACATCACTGGCGTACGAGATGACCCGCGCCGCCTCGTACACCTGCCGCAGCAGCGTGTCGGCGTCGAGCAGGCCGAGCTCGGCGGCGACCTGGTCCTGCTCCTGCAGGGCGAGCCGGTCGGTCGCCCGCCCCGTCGTCAGGTGGAGTGCGTCGCGTACGTCGAGCAGCCGGCGCCGGGCGTCGTCGAGGCCCTCGCGCGGGGCGTCGGCCAGCCAGGAGGCGGCGACGGCACGCAGGGTGGTGGCGTCGCGCAGACCGCCGCGGGCCTCCTTCAGGTCCGGCTCCAGCAGGTACTGCAGCTCGCCCTGGCGTTCGGCGCGCTCGGCGCACAGCTCCTGGAGTTCGGGGAGACGTTTCGGCGCCTGGTTGCGCCAGTCGGCGAGAACGGCCGTCCGCAGACCGGCCGTCAGGCCCAGGTCGCCGGCGATGTGGCGGGCGTCCAGGAGACCGAGTTGGACTTTCAGATCCTCCCCGGCCGTCTTGCGGGCCTCGGCGGGGGTGCGGACCGAGTGGTCGAGGGCGAGGCCGAGGTCCCACACGGGGTACCAGATGCGGTCGGCCAGGGCGGCGACCGCATTGGTGTCGCTGCCGTCGTGGAGGAGGAGCAGATCCAGGTCGCTGCGTGGGGAGAGCTCACCGCGGCCGTAGCCGCCGACGGCGACCAGGGAGACCCCGCGCAGTCCCTCGGCGCCCGCGGCGAACAGGCCCGTCAGCCAGTCGTCCGTCAGCTCGGACAGGCCGGTACGGCGCGGCGGCCCGGACTGCGCCCCCTCGGTGAGGAGGTGCAGCCGGGCCGCCGCGTAGCCGCTGGGTCCCGAGTCTTCCGCTTCCTTGTGCACGTCCGTGCTCGACACCCAGCAGCTCCTGTCCTTACTTCTTCTGTTAGAGCGCGTCCGGGCCGCGCTCGCCGGTCCGGACCCGTACGGCCGTCTCGACCGGGATCGACCAGACCTTGCCATCACCGATCTTGCCGGTTCGGGCCGCCTTGACGATGACGTCGATCAGCTGCTCGGCGTCGTCGTCCTCGGCCAGTACCTCGATACGGATCTTGGGGACCAGGTCGACGGTGTACTCGGCACCGCGGTAGACCTCGGTGTGGCCCCGCTGACGACCGTAGCCGCTCGCCTCGGTGACCGTCAGGCCGTGGACTCCGAAGGCCTGCAGGGCCTCCTTGATCTCGTCGAGCCGGTGGGGCTTCACGACGGCGGTGATGAGCTTCATGCGTCCACCTTCTTGCTGTCGGCGCCGACGCCGGCCGGGACGGAGGTCTTGGCCAGACCGCCACCGGCACCGCTGAAGTCGTATGCGGTCTCGGCGTGCTCCGCCTGGTCGATACCGGAGATCTCCTCGTCCTCGGTGACCCGCATACCGATGGTCTTGTCGAGGAGGAAGGCGAGGACCGCGGAGGCGATCAGGGAGTAGGCGAGGACCGCGCCCACACCGGCGAACTGCTTCCACAGCTGGGTGAAGGAGTGGTCGCCGTAGAAGACGCCCGTCGCGGTCGACTGGCCCTTGCCGGTGGCGAAGAAGCCGATGAGCAGGGAGCCGATGATGCCGCCGACCATGTGGACGCCGACGACGTCCAGGGAGTCGTCGTAACCGAACTTGTACTTGAGGCCCACGGCCGCGGCGCAGGCGACACCCGCGATGGCGCCGACGGCGATCGCGCCGAGCGGGGAGACCGCACCACCGGACGGGGTGATCGCGACCAGACCGGCGACCGCGCCGGAGGCGGCGCCCAGCGTGGTGAACGCGCCGTGGCGGATCTTCTCGTAGGCGAGCCAGGCCAGCATGGCGGCGGCGGTGGCGACCTGCGTGTTGACGAACATCAGCGCGCCGACGCCGTCGTCGTTGCCGAGCCACGAGCCGGCGTTGAAACCGAACCAGCCGAACCACAGCAGACCGGCACCGAGCATGACCAGCGGGAGGCTGTGCGGGCGCATCGGGTCCTTCTTGAACCCGACGCGCTTGCCGATGACCAGGATCACGCCGAGGGCGCCGGCACCGGCGTTGATGTGGACCGCGGTACCACCGGCGAAGTCGATCACGCCGAGCTTGAAGGCCCAGCCGTCAGCACCCCACACCCAGTGGGCGACCGGGACGTAGACGATCGTCAGCCACAGGGCGACGAACAGCGCCCAGGCCGAGAACTTGACGCGGTCCGCGAGAGCGCCGCTTATCAGGGCCGGAGTGATGATGGCGAACATCATCTGGAAGACCATGAAGACGAAGATCGGGATGGTGTAGCCGTCCCACAGCTCCGTCAGCCCGATGTTGCTGAGGCCGAACCAGTCGGAGTTCCAGCCGATGAGGCTGTTGTTCGTACCGAAGGCGAGGGAGAAGCCGTACAGCACCCACAGAATGGTGACGATGCCCATGCTGATGAAGCTCATCATCAGCATGTTGAGGGTGCTCTTGACGCGGACCATGCCTCCGTAGAAGAAGGCAAGGCCCGGCGTCATGATCAGCACCAGGGCGGAAGCAATGAGCATGAAGCCTGTGTTCGCGGAGGACAGCTTGGGTGCCTCCGCGGCAAGCGTGATGGCTGGTGCCATCGGCGTCTCCTCGTCGTTGGTACGGCCCCGTGCGGGCGAAGCCTGAAGCGGTCATGAGGGGTGGGCCGGTTATGCGCCATGAGATTGGCGCAGCGCGGTTTCGTTGGAAGCCCCTCGTTGTTTCGCCGCCGTGACGAAGGCGCCCTGTGTGTTACGCCTCGATGAACTGCCGGATGTCGGGTGCGTTCATCGTTATCGTGGCGCAACCTTCACCGAAGGAGAAAACCGGCCACGGGCGGCCTTCCGATGACCTGGCATGGGGGGAGCCGAGTCGGGCAGTTCGGGAGGGCCGGCCGTGACCGGGGCCAAGGGATTCAGACCGCCTCTGCGGTCTCCGGGAGCTCGACGGCGAGCTTCTCGGTGAGGTCCACGATCTCGGCGAGGTCCCCGAAATCGCGTACGGCCGTGTCGACCGTCTTTCGAATACGAGTGTTCACGCGCTCGGAGCGGACCTTCTTGGCGATGTGCATGGCCTGCTCGGCCAGCACCGCGCTCCGCTCGGGCTCACGCTGCAGCAGGTGCACCGTGGCCATGCCGATCAGGTTCAGTGCATACGAGCGCTGGTGCTCGGTGTCCCGGGAGAAGAGCTCGACGGCCTGCTGCATCACGGGCTCGGCCAGGGACGCGTAGGTGGGGCTGCGGCCCGCGACATAGGCGAGGTCTCGGTAGGAGTGGCTGTTCTCGCCGTGCAGCTCGGCCTCGGAGAAGAAGCGGATCCAGTCGGGGTCCGGGTCGTCCCACTCGTCCACATCCGCGAAGGTGTCTTCGGCCATCCGGACGGCCCGCTTGCACTTGCCGGGCTGCCCCATGTTCGCGTAGGCGCGGGCCTCCATCGCATACAGCATCGACTGGGTGCGGGGGCTCGCACAGTCCCGGCTGCCGTACTGCGCGAGGTGGATCAGTTCCAGCGCGTCGTCGGGCCTGCCGAGGTGGATCATCTGGCGGCTCATGCTGGAGAGGATGTACGAGCCGAGCGGCTTGTCGCCCGCCTCCTTGGCGGCGTGCAGGGCGAGGACGAAGTACTTCTGGGCGGTCGGCTGGAGCCCGACGTCGTACGACATCCAGCCGGCCAGCTCCGCAAGCTCCCCGGCGACCTTGAACAGCTTCCTGGTGGTGGCCTCTGGCTGGGGCTCCTGGAGGAGGTCCGTCACCTCGTGCAGCTGGCCGACGACCGCCTTGCGGCGCAGGCCGCCGCCACACTGGGCGTCCCACTGCCGGAACATCACCGTCGTGGACTCCAGGAGGTCCAGCTCGGGCCTGGAGAGCCGGCCGGGCCGGCGGGGCGCGGCCGGCGGCTCCGGCTCCGACTGCGGGGCCTGGGGCGAGGGCACCAGCCAACGCTGCATGGGCTCGATGAGGGACGGGCCCGCGGACAGGGCCAGCGAGGTCCCGAGGAAGCCGCGCCGCGCCAGCATCAGGTCGCTGCGCGAGAACTCGCTGAGCAGAGCCACCGTCTGCGGGCCCGTCCAGGGCAGGTCGACGCCGGACACGGAGGGTGACTGACGGGCCGCGCGCAGGCCGAGGTCCTCGACGGAGACCACGCAGCCGAAGCGCTCGGAGAACAGCTCGGACAGGATCCTGGGGATCGGCTCACGGGGGTTCTCGCCGTCCAGCCAGCGGCGCACCCGGGAGGTGTCCGTGGAGATGTGATTGGCGCCCAACTGGCGTGCCCTGCGGTTGACTTGACGGGCCAGTTCGCCCTTCGACCAGCCGCTGCGCACGAACCAGGACGTGAGCAGCTCGTTCGGGCGCTTGTCCGTGCTGGTCGCGGTCGTCCCGCTTCCGCCGTTGCCGCTCACTGGAACGCCCCCATCCCTGAGACCACTTGTCGCCGAGTGCGCCAAGCCCTATCAGAATGCCGGTAAATACAGCTGCCCGTCCGCCGGTTCTCACCCTTCGAACGGGATGCCGAGTTGCCTCCGGCATACCCACGAGTGCATGTGCCCCCAGGACTCGTGCACTCAAAGTAATCCTACGATCACTGGTCCAGCCATGGCGATCCCAGAAACGCCACCATTCGCCACCCCTTCGAATGAACTCACGGTGGCCTCCACGCGATTCACTTGACATAGACCGATCGGGAGTAGGCGGAGCGAAGCACTCAGGGGCGCGCGTCGCCGAGTTCACCACCCGGGGCACCCCCAGCGCCGCCCGGACCTCGCGGGGCCGGTGCCGTCCGGAAACACAGGGTCACGATCCGCATCCGCGTCGTAACCACCGGCGCGTCGGACCCGTTGGAGGGGGCATGGGCTTCACGATCGGCGGCATCCGGGAGATCCGCTCCGGCTCGCGTCGGCGCGGCCGCTCCTCGGAGTGCACCGCCGTCGCCGAGTTCACCGGGCTCTGGGGCTGGGACGTGGTCCCGGGGGCCCGGGCCGCGGCAGGCGACTGTTCCTGCGGCCGGGCGGACTGCAGCGCACCGGGGGCGCATCCCCTGGAGTTCGCGCCCCAGGTCCAGGCCGGCGCCACGCTCGACGAAGTGACCAAGGCATGGGGCGAGTTCCCCGGGGCGTCGGTCATGCTCGCGGTCGGCCGGGCGTTCGACGTCATCGAGGTGGCCGAGCCCGCCGGCCGCCGCGCCCTGGTCCGGCTGGAGCGCATGGGCCTCCCCGTCGGCCCGGTCACCGCGACCCCCGACGGCCGCGCCCAGTTCTTTGTCGCCCCCGGCGCCGCCGCCGAACTCCCCGAGCTCCTCTACCGCATGGGTTGGGACGACCCGACCTCCCTCGACCTGCGCGGCCTGGGCCTCGGCACGTACATCACGGCCCCGCCCTCCGACCGGGGCGGCCTGGGGCCGGTGCGCTGGCTGCGACCCCCGGCGCTCGATTCGGCCACGAAGCCGCCGGCGGCCCGGCTGCTGCTGGGGACTCTGGCCTATGTGGCGCATCGGTCGCGGGCGTAGATCTACGGCGTACCCGAACCACGACGTACACAGCGAAGCGCCCGGCCCCAACTGCACCTTGGGGGCGGGCGCTTCTTTACATTTCAGACATTCCGGACCGGTAGTGAATTTACCAGGCGCCCGGCGCTCAATCGCCAATAAGCGCATCCACGAACGCCTCCGGCTCGAACGGCGCCAGATCGTCGGAACCCTCGCCGAGACCCACCAGCTTGACCGGCACGCCCAGCTCGCGCTGGACCGCGACCACGATGCCGCCCTTCGCCGTGCCGTCCAGCTTGGTGAGCACGATGCCGGTGATGTCGACGACCTCGGCGAACACTCGGGCCTGCACCAGGCCGTTCTGCCCGGTCGTGGCGTCGAGGACGAGCAGGATCTCGTCCAGCGGGGCGTGCTTCTCGACCACGCGCTTGACCTTGCCGAGCTCGTCCATGAGCCCGGTCTTGGTGTGCAGGCGCCCGGCGGTGTCGATGAGGACGACGTCGGAGCCCATCTCCTTGCCCTCCTTCACCGCATCGAAGGCGACGGAGGCAGGGTCGCCGCCCTCCGGCCCGCGCACGGTGTGGGCGCCGACCCGCTCGCCCCAGGTCTGCAGCTGGTCCGCGGCGGCGGCACGGAAGGTGTCGGCGGCGCCGAGGACGACACTGCGGCCGTCGGCGACCAGGACGCGGGCGAGCTTGCCGGTGGTGGTGGTCTTGCCGGTGCCGTTGACACCGACGACCATCACGATGCCGGGCTTGCTGGTCTCGGGCTCGGTCTTCACCGTGCGGTCGAAGTCGGTGCCGACCAGCTTGAGGAGTTCCTCGCGCAGCAGGCCGCGCAGCTCGGCGGGGGTGCGGGTGCCGAGCACCTTCACCCGCTCGCGCAGGCCCTCGACCAGCTCCTGGGTGGGGGCCACGCCGACGTCGGCGGTGAGCAGGATGTCCTCGATCTCCTCCCAGGTCTCCTCGTCGAGGTGCTCGCGCGACAGGAGCGTGAGCAGCCCCTTGCCGAGCGCGTTCTGGGAGCGGGAGAGGCGGGCGCGGAGGCGGACGAGACGTCCGGCCGTCGGTTCCGGGACCTCGATCTCGGGGATTTCGAGAGCGGGCGGTTCCTCGACGGCGACCGGCGCCGAGCCGTCCGGAAGATCCACCTCCTCTATCGTCCGGCGCGGTTCGTCGCGGGGTGTCTCGGCCTCGTCGCCGACGTGCGGCTCGGCCGGAGGGGCGGTGATGTCGGGCGCGGCGGGCGGCGGCGGGGGCAGCGACTTCTTCCGTCGGCTGCCGATGACGAGCCCGCCGAGCGCGCCGAGCACGACCACGGCGATGACTACAGCAAGGATGACGGTTTCCATAACCCGTCCAGTATCAGTCATGGAGTCCTGCGACACCCCTCTGGATGTCTGACACACCGTCAGCTAACGTCCTCCTGCACACCCGCCCGGTGAAGGGGGACCCCCCATGCCCGTCTCCGTCGTACGTTTCAACCTCGTCGAACCCGGTGCCACCCCCGCCTCGCTCCGCGCCCGCTACCGGGCCGCCCTGGAGATGGCCGCGTACGCCGACGAGCACGGCATCACCACCGTGCAGACCGAGGAACACCACGGCGTCGACAACAACTGGCTGCCGTCGCCGTTCGCCTTCGCGGGCGCGGTCTTCGGCGCGACGCGGCGGATCGCGGTCACCGTGTCGGCGGTGATCGGCCCGCTGCACGACCCGCTGCGGCTGGCCGAGGACATCGCCGTACTGGATCTGCTGAGCGGCGGCCGGCTGGTGACCGTCGCCGGGATCGGGTACCGGCCCGAGGAGTACGCACAGTTCGACGTGGACTGGAAGCGGCGCGGCAGGCTGCAGGACGAACTGCTGGAGACGGTGCTCAAGGCCTGGACCGGGGAGGAGTTCGAGTACCGGGGCCGTACGGTACGGGTCACCCCGCGCCCCTTCACCGACCCGCACCCCCTGCTCCTGGTCGGCGGCTCCTCCAAGGCCGCCGCCCGCCGGGCCGCCCGCCTCGGCCTCCCCTTCTTCCCCAGCGCGCATCTGCCGGAGCTGGAGGCGTACTACAAGGAGCGGCTCGTCGAGTACGGCACCGAGGGCTGGACCATGATGCCCGCCGCCGAGACCCCGCTGCTGCACCTCGCCGAGGATCCAGACCGGGCGTGGGCCGAGCACGGCGAGCACTTCCTGCACGAGGCGCGGACGTACGCCTCCTGGCAGTCCGGCGACATCCGCTCGGCGGTGAAGTCGGCGGCCACGAGCGTGGACGAGCTGCGCGCGGAGGGCGTCTACCGGATCCTGACGCCGGACCAGTGCGTGGAGCAGGGGCTGGACAACCTCGTGCTGCATCCGCTGGCCGGGGGAATGCCGGTGGAGGAGGGGTGGCGGAGTCTGCGGCTGTTCGCCGAGCGGGTGCTCCCGGCGCTGGAGGGCTGATGCGGAGCGATATCCGATGGTCCGGTCCGGCGTGCGGGTGATCCACTGGCTCCCATGAGCCTGTTGGTGGAGGTCTTCGTCCGCGAGCCGGACGGCGGCATACGGATCCTCGACGTGCCGGACGACGTGTACCAGTCCGGCGGGTTCGAGTCCTGGCGTACGACGGTGTGGGGATCGGAGTTCGTACGCTCGCTGGGTGCCCGCTTTCTCCCGGTGCTGGCGGACGACGACCTCTACGTCGAGGCCGAGGAAGTGCCGGAGTTCCGGCGCGAGGTCGCCCTGCTGCGCTCCCGTCTCGACGAGCTCGCCCACGGCACCGAGCGGCCGCGGACGGTCGAGGAGCACCGGCACCAGATCGAAACGCGGCTGCGGATCATCGAGCAGAGCGTCCGCAAAGCCCTGGAGATCGGCGGGGGCGTCCTCATCTGGTGAGACAAGGGGCCGCCGCCCCCGCCCGGGCAGTGCCGGGCGGGGGCGGCGGACGGTACGAGGAGAGGGGCAGCGGGGACTTGGCCCTTCTCCCCGAGTGTGCGGGGCTGCTCAGCCCATCTCCTCCAGCGCCTTGCCCTTCGTTTCCTTCACGAACTTCAGGACGAAGGGGATGGAGAGCGCCGCGAAGACCGTGTAGATCACGTAGGTCGCGGAGAGGTTCCAGTCGGACAGGGACGGGAAGCTCGCGGTGATGGCCCAGTTGGCGATCCACTGCGCGGAGGCGGCCACGCCCAGGGCGGCGGCGCGGATCTTGTTCGGGAACATCTCGCCGAGCATGACCCAGACGACCACACCCCAGGACAGGGCGAAGAAGAGGACGAAGATGTGCGCGGCGATCAGGGCGGTCCAGCCCTGAGCGGCCGGCAGCTTGCCGTCGACCAGGTGGTACGAGAAGGCCCAGGCCTCCAGCGCGAGACCGATCACCATGCCGACCGAGCCGATCAGGGCCAGCGGCTTACGGCCGACGCGGTCCACGAAGATCATGGCGATCACGGTGCCGACGATGTTGATGATCGACGTCGTGAAGGAGTAGAAGAACGAGTCCGTCGGGTCGACGCCGACCGACTGCCACAGGGTCGAGGAGTAGTAGAACGCGACGTTGATGCCGACGAACTGCTGGAACACCGAGAGGCCGATGCCGACCCAGACGATCGGCTTGAAGAAGAAGCCGCCGCCGAGCAGATCCTTGAAGGCGGACTTGTGCTCGCTCCTCATCGCGTGCTCGATCTCGTTCACGCGGGCGTCCAGGTTGCCGTGCTCGCCCTCGACCTCGGCGAGGATCTCGCGGGCGCGCTCATGCCTGCCGACGGAGATCAGGAAGCGGGGGGACTCGGGGATGGCGAAGGAGAGCAGGCCGTAGAGGACGGCCGGGATCACCATGACGCCGAGCATGACCTGCCAGGCCTCGAGGCCCATCAGCTTGCCGCGCTGGTCGCCGTCCGCGGCGTTCAGCAGACCCCAGTTGACCAGCTGCGAGATCGCGATGCCGATGACGATCGCGGCCTGCTGGAAGGAGCCGAGACGGCCGCGGTACGCGGGCGGGGCGACCTCGGCGATATAGGCGGGGCCGATGACGGAGGCCATGCCGATGGCGAAGCCGCCGACGACGCGCCAGAGCGCGAAGTCCCACAGCGCGAAGGGCAGCGCCGAGCCGACGGCGCTGACGGTGAACAGCACGGCGGCGATCTGCATGACCCGGATGCGGCCGATCCGGTCGGCGATACGGCCGGCGGTCGCGGCGCCGATGGCACAGCCGATCAGGGCGATGGCGATGACCTGGGCCAGGGCCGCGGAGCCGATGCCGTAGCGGTCCCGGATGGCTTCGACCGCCCCGTTGATCACGGAGCTGTCGTAGCCGAACAGGAAACCGCCCATCGCGGCCGCCGCCGCGATGAAGGTGACGCGCCCGAGGTGCTCGGGACGCGCCGTTCTGGCTCCTGACTTCTGTGCCTGCACTGTGCTGGTCACGTTCAACTCCTCGGGCCACCGGCAGCGCTGCCGGGTGGGGGACCCTTCCCGGTAGGTAATACCTGAAGGTAAAAACAACGTTGCCGAGACTATGCCTTCAAGTATCGAAGTCAAGAGGTGACGGCTGTGACTTTTCAGCGCAGTCGTGACGGTAATGTGTTCAACTCTTGAAGAGGGTGTCTCGGCGCAGTCGCTGGCTTCAGCGCAGCCGCTGGCTGATGACCTTCGACACGCCATCGCCCTGCATGGAGACGCCGTACAGCGCGTCGGCGACCTCCATGGTCCGCTTCTGGTGCGTGATCACGATCAGCTGCGAGGCTTCCTGCAGCTCCTGCATGATGCGGATCAGCCGCTGCAGGTTGGTGTCGTCGAGCGCCGCCTCGACCTCGTCCATGACGTAGAACGGGCTCGGCCGGGCCTTGAAGATGGACACCAGCAGCGCGACGGCGGTGAGCGAGCGCTCGCCACCCGAGAGCAACGACAGCCGCTTGACCTTCTTGCCCGGCGGACGGGCCTCGACATCGACACCCGTGGTGAGCATGTTGTCCGGGTCGGTCAGGATCAGCCGCCCCTCACCGCCCGGGAACAATCGGCTGAAGACGCCCTCGAACTCCCGGGCCGTGTCCCGGTAGGCCTCGGTGAAGACCTGCTCGACGCGCTCGTCGACCTCCTTGACGACCTGGAGCAGGTCGGCGCGGGTCTTCTTCAGGTCTTCGAGCTGCTCGCTGAGGAACTTGTGGCGTTCCTCCAGTGCGGCGAACTCCTCCAGGGCGAGCGGATTGACCTTGCCGAGCTGCTGGTAGGCCCGCTCGGCGGCCTTGAGCCGCTTCTCCTGCTCAGCGCGGTGGAAGGTCTTGGGCTGGTTGCGGGGATGCTCCGGGTCCTCGGGCAGCTCCTCGCCCTCGGCGGGCGGGGAGGGCGGTACGAGCTGGTGCGGGCCGTACTCGGAGACGAGCCCGGCCGGCTCCACGCCCAGCTCCTCCAGCGCCTTGGTCTCCAACTGCTCGATCCTCATGCGCTTCTCGGCACCGAGCACCTCGCCGCGGTGGACGGAGTCGGTCAGCTTGTCGAGCTCGCCCTTGAGGTCGCGGCCGGCGCTCCGGGCAGCGGTCAGCTCCTGTTCGCGCCGGGCCTTGGCGGCGTCGGCCGCGGTGCGTTCCTCCTCGGCCCGGGCGAGGGAGACCTCGACGTGCGCGAGCAACTGGCGTGCACCGGAGGCGACGGCTTCCGCCACGGCGGCCTCGTGCCGCAGCCGCGCCCTGCGCTGCTCGGCACGCGCGCGTGCGTCACGCTCCGCTCGGGCGGCGCGGTCGAGGGAGTCGGCGCGGCCGGCGAGTCCTTTGACGCGCTCTTCGTGTGTACGGACCTGGAGCCGGGCCTCCATCTCGGTCTGGCGGGCGTTGGCACCGTCGGCGGCGAGACGGTCCCGTACCGACGTGTCCGGCTCCTCCTCGACGGGCATCTCCTCGGCGACGGCCAGACGTTCGGCAAGGACCTCGACCTCCTCGAGGGCCTTGTCCAGCGCGTCCTGCGCCCGCGCGGCAGCGGCGACGGTCCGCTCCGCTTCGCCCGCGGCCCCCCGTGCCTGCCCGGCGAGCCGTCCGAGCTGCTGGGCCACGGCCGACTTCTCCCGGTCGGCGGCGCGGCGGCGCTCTCCGAGCTCCTCGACCGCCGCGGCGCATTCCTTGCGCCGCTCCCCTGCCGCTTGCTGCGCCTCGGTGAGCTCCGCGCAGCGCACGGCCAACTCTTCGAGCTCGGCGGCGGCCTCGTCGACGGAGGCCTGCACCTCCAGCAGGCTGGGTGCGCCGGCGGAACCGCCGTGTGCGAAGTGTGCGCCCAGGAGGTCGCCTTCTGCGGTTACGGCGGTGAAGTGGGGGTGCGTGTATACGACGTTTTCGGCGTCTTCGAGGGTGTCGACTACGACGATGCCGTGCAGTAGGCGACGGATGGCGGGCATGAGGTCCGAAGGCGCGCGGACGAAATCTGCCGCATGAGGTTGTTGGGCGTCTACGGGTTCGTTGTGGCTGGTCGCGCCGTTCCCCGCGCCACTTTGGGGCGCGTCCGGCGCCCCCGCCAGCAGCAGTGCCGCTCGGCCACCGTCCTGCTTGCGCAGCAAGCGGATCGCGTCTGCCGCGGCCGACGGTGAGGTCACCGCCAGGGCGTCTGCCGCCACGCCGAAAGCCGCCGCCAGGGGGACCTCGTAGCCGGGAGTGATCGTCAGCAGTTCGGCGGCCGGACCGAGCAGGCCGGAGAGACGATCCTTCGCGCCGAGGAGCGCGCCCGTGCCGTCCTTGCGCCGCAACCCCATCGCCAGCGCTTCATGCCGGGCCTGCGTCGCGGCCCGTTTCCGCTCCGCCGCGGTGGCCGCCTCGCGGGCGGCGGTCAGGGCGGCCTCCGCCTCGGCCAACTGCTCCTTCGCCGCCGCGTGCTGCTCGCCCAGTTCCGCGTCGCCCGCGTCAAGGCCGTCGACCTCGGCCTTGAGTACCTCGTACTCCTCCTGCGCTGCGACGGCCCGCTCCTGGGCCTCGTCCCGCGCTGCGGCCAGGCGGTCGATCTCGGCCTGGGCGGAGGCGGCGCGCGAACGGGCCGCGCCCACCTGGCCGTTCAGCCGGGCGAGGCCCTCGCGGCGGTCGGCGATGGCACGGGCGACGTCCTTCAGACGCCGTTCTTCCTGCGTGAGTTCGCGCTCCAGCTCGGCCCGGTGCGCGACCGTGTCCTCCAGCGCCCGCTCGGCCGCCTCCAGGGCTGCTTCGAGCTCGGCCTCCTGCTCACGGATACGGGCGGCCTCGCGCTCCATGTCCTCGGGGTCGCGACCACGGCGCTCCTCCGGCGGCGCCGAGGTGGCGCTCTTCACACGCGCGTCGGCCAGCGAGATCGTGCCGCGCACCCGCTCGGCCAGCTGCGACAGCTCGTACCAGGTCTGCTGGGCCCGCTGGAGCCGGGGAGCGAGCTGCCGTACCTCGTCCTCCAGGAGCGCCTCGCGCTGCAGTGCCTTCTTCAGCTCCTGCTCGGCGGCTTCCTTGCGTTCCTTGAGCGCGGCCTCGTCCGCGACCTCGGCTTTCAGTGCTTGCCGCAGCCGTACGAGATCGTCGGCGAGGAGGCGCAGACGCGCGTCGCGGAGGTCGGCCTGGATGACGGCGGCCCGCCGGGCGACGGCCGCCTGGCGGCCCAGGGGCTTGAGCTGTCTGCGCAGTTCGTCGGTCAGGTCCTGCACGCGCGCGAGGTTGGCCTGCATCGCGTCGAGCTTGCGCAGGGCCTTCTCCTTGCGCTTGCGGTGCTTGAGGACGCCGGCCGCCTCCTCGATGAAGGCGCGGCGGCCCATGGGGTCGGCGTGCAGGACGGAGTCGAGCTGGCCCTGGCCGACGATGACGTGCATCTCGCGGCCGATGCCGGAGTCGGAGAGGAGTTCCTGGATGTCGAGGAGACGGCAGGTGTCGCCGTTGATCTGGTACTCGCTGCCGCCGTTGCGGAACATGATCCGCGTGATGGTGACCTCGGCATACTCGATGGGCAGGGCGCCGTCGGAGTTGTCGATGGTGAGGGACACCTCGGCGCGGCCCAGCGGCGGGCGCCCGGTGGTGCCGGCGAAGATGACGTCCTCCATCTTGCCGCCGCGCAGCGACTTGGCACCCTGCTCGCCCATCACCCAGCTCAGGGCGTCCACGACATTGGACTTGCCCGAGCCGTTCGGTCCCACGACACACGTGATGCCCGGCTCGAACCGGAGCGTGGTCGCCGAGGCGAACGACTTGAACCCGCGGAGGGTCAGGGCCTTGAGGTGCACGCCGCTGGACTCTACCTTCCGCCGGTATCCCACTCCATGAACCCGCGGTTTCACCCTTGAACGTGCAGGGCACACCAAACGTTAAAGAGGTTGAAAGGATGCGCGGGGAAAGAAAGAAGGGACGCCGAAGCGTCCCTTGCAAACTCTGACAACTTAGCGGTTGATACGGGCGGCCCAACCACTGCTGTCGTGGTTCGATGCAGTGATCAGGTGAGCGCAGGCTCCGCCTGGTGTGCGTCGATGCTCTCCATGATCCTGTCGTGAGAAGCGGCAGCCGCGAGCGCGTCGTTCTCCGCCTGGATCCGTACGAGCTCGGATTCCAGGTCCTGGACGCGCTGCTGGAGCCGTCGCATCTCGGCGAGGAGTCGAGGGTCGGAGCCGCCGACGTAACCGAGAAGCGCCTTTGCCATGATGGATGGTCCTCCACACTGAGTGACCGACCGAAGCGGTGTGGGTCGTGAGGGAATCGCACCCGCGGTGCTTGACACTCTTGAGTTCATGCTGCCGTTCATCCATGCCAAACAGCTAAGGTGCGCGGGGTGCTTTCAGCGTCTCACCAAAAAGTTTGACGGTCAACACGATCACGCCCTGTATTGGCGGGCAACCCCGGGGGCGCGCGGCCTGAAAACGGCGGCGCTGCGACTCCTGCGGGGCTCTCAGGGCGTGGCGATCATTCTTGGGTGCGCAGCCTGCCACGACAAGCGGTTCTTGGCAACCACCAGGCAATTTCTGCTCCGGGCACCTGCCGGTGGCATGTCCGTCCGCTTTCACCGGGGGCTCTTTACAGAATCGGCTCAGCGGATGGCGAAGCCGTCGTACCCCCCGCGAGGTGTGTCCCAGATCTCGGTGACACCCTCGACGCGGCCGGGCGTGTCGTCGCCCTGGAGCCAGCCGAGCAGTCCCTCGCACCGCTCCCGGGGGCCCTCGGCGACCACCTGGACCCGTCCGTCGCCCAAATTGAGAGCAAAACCACTCAGGCCGCCGAGCTCGAGGGCCTTGGCCCGCGTGAACCAGCGAAAACCCACACCTTGGACGCGTCCCCGCACCCAGGCAACCAGTCGCACATCCTCGCTCATGGGTGCAACCTAACCGGCCAATGTCTCTCGGGACACTTCCTCCTCTGACGCCATGCGGTACCGTCCCCACCCAATGAATCTCATATGAAACTCACTCGATCGAGTGAGTTGGGTCACCCGCAAGATCATATGGGACACGTTGATCGCAAGGACGAGGAAGGCCAAGACATGGGACGCCACCGACGCTCCGCCGCCGGCCGCGCCGCCACAGGCCGCGCCACGGGGGTCACAGGTAGGGACGGCTCGTACGCGAGCAGCTACGACCCCCAGCAGTACTCGTACAGCTACGACCCGCCGGAGGCCGGCGCGGGCGACGATCGGCCCACCCTGGGCACCGCCCCGTATCTGAACTCCACGGAGTACGCCGAGGCCTCCGCGAGGAGTGCCGCGTACCTGTTCGCCAGCGAGGACGACTACGCGACGGTGTTCCCGGAGCACGGGTTCACACCCGACAAGGGCGCCCGGCGAGGGGGATCGCGCCGCCGGAGGAAGGCCGTGACTCCGATGCGTACCGGTTTGCTCGGGGTCTCCGCCGCCGTCGCCATCGGTACGGTCGCGGTCGCCACGGGTGCGATGCCCGGCCTCGACAACTACAAGCTGGGCGGCAGCGGCAGCTCCGACAAGGTGCAGGCCGCGAACACGCCGTCCAACTCGGCGACCGAGCAGGGCGGCACGTCCGGAAGCGCCGCCGGCCGCGACGAGGGCTCCTCGACGAGCCGCGACGCCGACCGCTCGGCCTCGCCCTCGCCGAGCCCCTCGACCTCTTCGGCCGCGCCGACCGAGGCGCCGCCGAAGAAGCAGAAGACCACGCCCACCAAGAAGCCGAAGACCACGCCTCCGAAGAAGGAGACCAAGCCGCCCGAGCAGACCACCGCCCCGGTGGCGGTCTCCGCACAGGCAGCCGCCGAGGCGGAGGTGCTCAAGCTGGTCAACGAGGAGCGGGCCAAGGTCGGCTGCACTGCGGTCTCCGCCAACAGCACCCTGTCGGAGCTGGCGGAGAAGTTCAGCGACGCCATGGCCGCCGAGGGTTTCTTCGACCACACCGACCCCAGCGGCGCCTCGCCGTGGGACCGGGCGGCGAAGCTCGGCATATCCAACCTCGGCGGCGAGAACATAGCCCGGGGCCAGTCCGACGCGGCCGCCGTGATGGAGGCCTGGATGAACAGCCCCGGCCACCGGGCCAACATCCTGAACTGCGACTTCAAGACGCTGGGCGTCGGCGTGCACTTCGGGTCGGGCGGCCCCTGGTGGACGCAGGACTTCGGGTACTAGACGAGGCGGGCACTGGACGAGGGCACACTAACTGCCAGTTAGTGCAACCTGTTGGTTAGCGCTGCCCTCAAGTACGCTTGAGGGATGGACACCACGCAGGAGCTCATGGAGGCGGCCAACCTCCCGTACAACGTGTTCGCCAAGGCCTGTCCCTCGCGCGGCACGCTCGAGCACGTCACGGGACGCTGGGGCGGGCTGACCCTCTGCGCCCTGTTCGAGGGTTCCCTGCGCTTCAACGAGCTGCGCCGCCGCGTCGACGGCGTGAGCGAGAAGATGCTGTCCCAGACCCTGCACGCGCTGGAGCGCGACGGCCTGGTGCACCGCGAGGCCCAGCCGACGAACCCGCCCCGCGTGGACTACGAACTCACCCCGCTCGGCCACGAGGTCGCCGAGCGGCTGCTGGCCCTCGTCCATCTGCTGGAGGGCCGCATGGACGACGTCCTCGCAGCCCGCGAGCGTTACGACGGGACGCGCGGCGACCTCTGACACTTCGGGCAGAAATAGCTGGACCGGTTCATCCAGGGGCGCCGCCGCATCGGCGTGGCGCACCTCTTGCAGGGCAGACCCTCCCGGCCGTACGCATCCAGCGACCGGTCGAAGTAGCCCGACTCCCCGTTGACGTTGACGTACAGGCTGTCGAAGCTGGTGCCGCCCACGGCGAGGGCCTGGTTCATCACATCCCTGATGTGGCCGAGGAGTTCGGCGGTGCGCGGGCGGGTGAAGTTCGCGGTGGGGCGTTCGTAGTGGATGCGGGCGCGCCAAAGGGCCTCGTCCGCATAGATGTTGCCGACTCCGCTGATCAACGACTGGTCCAGCAGGGCCCGTTTGATGGTGCTGCGCTTGCGGCGCAGCGCCTGGTGGAAGGCCTCGTCGTCGAACAGCGGGTCGAGGGGGTCGCGCGCGATGTGCGCGATGACATCGGGCAGGCCCTCGGGGGTGCTGTCGTGCAACGACAGGCCGCCGAAGGTGCGTTGGTCGACGAAACGGAGTTCCGTCTTGAGGCCGTCGGCGAAGCGGACGCGGATCCTGAGGTGCTTCTCGTCCGGGGCCGCGTTCGGCTGGACCAGCAGCTGGCCGCTCATGCCGAGGTGGGCGAGGACCGACTGGTGGGTGTCCTCCAGGGGCAGCCACAGGTACTTGCCGCGGCGGCTGGGGACGCCGATGCGGTGGCCCTTGAGGCGGTGCGCGAAGTCGTCGGCGCCGGCCACATGACGGCGTACGGCACGCGGGTGCAGCACCTCGGCGTCGGCGACGACGCGGTGGGCGACCCACCGCTCCAGGCCGCGCCGGACGACCTCGACCTCGGGCAACTCGGGCATCGGGACCCCCGTACGGACTGTGGATGAGCCGAGCGCCCGCCCCGGGGTGGGACGGGCGCTCGGGTCGCTGTTCGTCAGACAGAGACGTTCGTCAGGCGGAGACGGACGACGGTCCTTCGCCGTCCTGGGCAGCCTTCTCGGCTGCGGCCTCCTCGGCCGCCGCCTTGGCGCGCTCGTCCGCCGCAGCCCGGATGGACCGCCACGCGGATTCCGCGGCCTGCTGCTCCGCCTCTTTCTTGCTGCGGCCGGTGCCGGTGCCGTACGAGACGCCTCCGACGCGGGCGGCAGCAGTGAAGGTCTTCTCGTGGTCGGGGCCGGTCTCCGTGACCAGGTACTCGGGCACGCCGAGGCTCTCGGTCGCGGTGAGCTCCTGGAGGCTGGTCTTCCAGTCCAGGCCGGCTCCGAGGTTGGAGGACTTCTCGATCAGCGGGTCGAAGAGCCGGTGGACGAGCTCGCTCGCCGCATCGAGACCCTGGTCGAGATAGACAGCACCGATCACCGCTTCAAGGGTGTCGGCGAGGATGGACGCCTTGTCCCGGCCGCCCGTACCCTCTTCACCCCGGCCGAGCCGGATGAAGGAGCCCAGGTCGAGCCCTCGGCTGACCTCCGCCAGCGCACGCGAGTTGACCACCGCGGCCCGCAACTTGGCCAGCTGGCCTTCGGGCAGGTCGGGGTGGGTGGTGTACAGCGTGTCCGTGACCACGAGACCGAGCACGGAGTCCCCGAGGAACTCCAGCCGCTCGTTGGTCGGCAGACCGCCGTTCTCGTACGCGTACGAACGGTGGGTCAGCGCTCGCACCAGAAGGGCGGACTCGAGCTTGTACCCGAGCCGCCCTTCCAGAAGCGTGTGGGACGAGGCTGTGTTGTCCGACTTTTTCCTGGCGGTTGGGTCCGCCATGGCGTCATCCGCCTTCTTGGCAGTGGACACGGTGCCTCTCACCAGCCGCTCAGACCTCGAGGACCTGGCGCTTGTTGTAGGTGCCGCAAGACGGGCACGCGATGTGCTGCTGCTTGGGCTCGTGGCAGCGCTCGCACGCAACCAGGGTGGGGACCGCAGCCTTCCACTGCGACCGGCGGTGGCGCGTGTTGCTGCGCGACATCTTCCGCTTCGGAACAGCCACGGCTACTTCTCCTGCTTCTCGTCGACGCCCGCTTCGGCGCCGCTCATCTCGTCCTTCTCGCCGTCTCCGAGTGAGCCGGCGAGTCCCTGCAGTGCCGCCCAACGGATGTCGACGGCGTCATGGTGGTGGTCCGGGTCGTCCGCCAGCCGTGCTCCGCACTCGGAGCACAGACCGGGACAGTCTTCCTGGCACACCGGCTGCATCGGCAGTGCGAGCACCACCGCATCGCGCAGCACGGGCTCGAGGTCGAACAGGCCGTCCTCGATGAAGAGCCTGTCCTCGTCTTCCTCGGCGTCGTCGGCCGGCTCCGCTTTGGGGCGGCCCCGGTCATCGGCGTCAGGGTACGAGAACATCTCCTGGAATTCCGCTTCGACGTCCAGCTGAAGCGGCTCCAGACACCTTACGCACTCCCCCTCGGCCTGTGCACGGGCGGTGCCTGTGACAAGCACCCCTTCCATGACCGACTCGAGGCGGAGTTCGAGCTCCACCGGGGCGCCTTCCGGCACTCCGATGACTCCCGCGATCCCGAGATCCTTGGGAGCGTCGATCTCGCGGGTCAGGCGCTGCAGCGCACCAGGCCGCCGCCCCAGCTCGTGTGTGTCGAACACGAGAGGCTTGCGGTGGTCGAGGCGGGCGTTCAGAGCCATTCCTGCTTTCGATCTTCCAGCTCAGGGGGACGCTGCCCCTCGGTGTCCCTGGGCAGCGCTGATCGCGGACGTGCACGCGACCGAAGAGCCAGGATACTGGACCATTCGCTCACGGCCCAATCCGGTGGCTGCTTACTGGCCGCGCCCCTGTTCGTAGGCTCTCAGCTGCTCGGGCGTGATCATGCCGGTGTCGAAGAGACTGGTCTCGTCGAGGGCGTACGACTGGTGCGCCTGCTGCGTCTGGTGCCCCTGCTGCGCCTGCTGCGCCTGGCCGGGGTCGTACGCCGCCTGCTGGGCGTCGTAGCCCTGGTAGGCATAGGGGTCGGCCTGCTGGTAGCCGTACGCGTCCTGCTGGCCGTACGCCTGCTGCTGGTACGCGCCGCCGTACGGGTCGGTCTGCTGCTGATAGCCGTACGCCGGCTGCGGCTGCCCGTAGTCCTGCTGCTGGGCGGGCTGCTCGGCCGGGGGCTTCGGCTCCGCGACGGCGGCGAGGTCGGCCAGGTAGTCGGCGTCGCTGGAGTGCTGGAAGGACGTGGCGTCGTCGGCGAGGGCACCGAGGTCGTCGGTGGCGATACGGCCGTGCAGCTTCTGGCGGCCGCGGCCGACGGCCTCCAGGGTCTTGGCGAGGACCGCCTCGAAGGCGCCGAGCTTGGCGTCGACGTAGGCGTCGGCGTCCTTGCGCAGGGTCTCCGGGTCGTGGCTGCGCTCGGGGGCGTCCTCGTCCTCGTAGCCCTGCTCGTCGAGGCCCGGGCCGGTGCCGAGGAGCTTCTCGCGGCCGCGGCCCACGGAGCCGAGGGTCTTGGTGAGGACGACCTCGAAGTTGGCGAGCTTGGAGTCGACGTAGTCGTCGGCCTCCGCGCGGACCTCCTCGGCCTCCTGGCGGGCCTCGGCGAGGATGCGCTCGGCCTCGGCCTGGGAACGGCGGGCGACCTCGGTGTCGGAGATCAGCGAGCCGCGTTCCTGGTGCGCCTGCCCGATGATCCGGTCGGCCTCCTGACGGGCCTGCTCGACCATCTGCTCGCGGTCGCCGATCAGCTCCTGGGCCTGGGCGAGGGAACCGGGCAGCGCCTCGCGCAGCTCTTCGAGCATCGAGAGCAGATCGGCGCGGTTGACCACGCACGAGGCCGACATGGGCATCGACCGGGCGCCGGAGACCGCGGCGACGATCTCGTCGAGCTTCTTCTGCACGTCCACCGTGTGCTCGCCACTCTCTACAGCTGTGTTGGAGACGGACGGGACGACTGTAGCCCCATCAGTCCTTGCGCAGGCGCTTGTTGAGGGCCTCCAGGACCATCGGCGGCACCAGGTGGGAGACGTCTCCGCCCCAGGTCGCGACCTCCTTGACGAGCGAGGAGGACAGGAAGCTGTAGGTGGGGTTGGTCGGCACGAAGAGCGTCTCGACCCCCGAGAGGCCGTTGTTCATCTGCGCCATCTGCAGCTCGTAGTCGAAGTCGCTGACCGCCCGCAGGCCCTTGACGATGGCCGGGATGTCGCGTTCCTTGCAGTAGTCGACGAGGAGACCGTGGAAGGCCTCGACGATCACGTTGCCGTACTCGGCGGTGACCTCACGGATCATGTCGATCCGCTCGTCGATCTCGAACAGGCCCTTCTTGGACTTGTTGATCATGACCGCGACATAGACCTCGTCATACAGACGAGAGGCACGGGAAATGATGTCGAGGTGTCCGTTGGTGATCGGGTCGAACGACCCGGGACAGACGGCGCGGCGCACTAGTGATCCCTCGCTCTCCGGTCCGGTCATCGTGCGTCTTCGCACGTAGAGGCGGCGCGACCGTACCAAAACGTTCCCTCGCCGTAGCGACGGGCCTTGACCGCGTCGAAACCATCGGGCCACCTGAATTCGCCGCCTCTGGTGCTGCGCTCCACGGTGACGATCGCCTGCGGTGCGAGCCAGCCTCCCGAGCGGAGTGTGAGGAGAATCTCGCGAAGATCGTGATCTGTGACTCGGTACGGGGGGTCGAGGAAGACGAGGTCGTACGGGTCTGTCGGCGCCGGGGTCTGGATGATCTGTTCGGCTTTGCCTGCCCTCACCTCGGCGCCGGGGAGTCCGAGAGATCTGACGTTCTCGCGGATGACCCGGGCGGCGCGGGCGTCCGCCTCGACGAGGAGGGTGTGGCTCGCGCCTCGGGAGAGGGCCTCCAGGCCTACGGCGCCGGAGCCGGCGTAGAGGTCGAGGACGCGTTCGCCTTCCAGGGGGCTGCCCAGGAGGGACTGCCAGGTGGAGAAGAGGCCCTCGCGTGCGCGGTCTGATGTCGGGCGAGTGCCATTGCCTGGCGGCACGGCGAGGCGACGTCCGCCGGCTGTGCCGGCGATCACGCGGGTCATCTTTGGTCCTTGGTCTGGGGTGGTTACTCAACCAGTTTGGCAGCAGGTTCATCGTGGTTGCTCGCGCCCGCGCGACGGAGCCGCACATCGACACAGCCCCGCGCCCCTGTCGGGGCGCTCCACCTCACCCCTTTTCCAGGTACTGCTCCCTTTCCTCGTCCAAGAGGGCGGCCAGGGCCGTGCGCAGGCCCGGGAGGTTCTCCAGCTCCGGGTCTGCCGCCACCACCGCCGCAGCCTCCTCCCTCGCCTCCGCGATCACCTCCTCGTCCTCGATGACCGCCAGGACCCTCAGGCTGGTGCGGGCGCCCGACTGGGCCTGACCCAGGACGTCGCCCTCGCGGCGCTGCTCCAGGTCGATGCGGGAGAGTTCGAAGCCGTCGAGGGTGGAGGCGACCGCGGTCAGGCGCTGGCGGGCCGCGCTCGCCTCGGGCATCTCGGTGACCAGGAGGCAGAGGCCGGGGGCCGAGCCGCGGCCGACGCGGCCGCGCAGCTGGTGGAGCTGGGAGACGCCGAAGCGGTCGGCGTCCATGATCACCATGGCGGTGGCGTTCGGGACGTTGACGCCGACCTCGATGACCGTGGTGGCCACCAGGACGTCGGTGTCGCCGGCGGCGAAGCGGCGCATGACCGCGTCCTTGTCGTCGGGGTGCATCCGGCCGTGCAGGACCTCGACGCGGAGGCCCTGGAGCGGGCCCTTGGCGAGCTGGTCGGCCACTTCGAGGACGGCGAGCGGGGGGCGCTTCTCGGCCTCGTCCTCGGGGGATTTCTTCTTGCCGGACTTCTTCGGGTCGTCCTCCTCGTCGCCGATGCGGGGGCAGACGACGTACGCCTGATGGCCGCTCTCCACCTCCTCGCGGACCCGCTCCCAGGCGCGGGAGAGGAAGTGGGGCTTGTCGGCGGCCGGGACGACGTGCGAGGCGATGGGCGAGCGGCCTGCGGGGAGCTGGTCGAGGACGGAGGTCTCCAGGTCGCCGAAGACGGTCATGGCGACCGTGCGCGGGATGGGGGTGGCCGTCATGACGAGGAGGTGCGGGGGCTGTTTGCCCTTGCCGCGCAGGGCGTCGCGCTGTTCGACGCCGAAGCGGTGCTGTTCGTCGACGACGACCAGGCCCAGGTCGTGGAACTGGACCTTGTCCTCGATCAGCGCGTGCGTGCCGATCACGATTCCGGCCTCGCCGGTGACCAGGTCGAGCAGGGCCTGGCGGCGGGCGGCGGCGCCCATGGATCCGGTCAGCAGCACCACCTTGGTGGAGTGCTCGGTCCCGCCCAGCATCCCGCCCTCGGCCAGGTCGCCCATCATCTCGACGACGGAACGGTGGTGCTGCTGGGCGAGCACCTCGGTGGGCGCGAGCATGGCGGCCTGGCCGCCGGCGTCGACCGTGGCGAGCATGGCGCGCAGGGCCACCATGGTTTTTCCCGATCCGACCTCGCCCTGCAGCAGCCGGTGCATCGGGTGCTCGGTCGCCAGGTCGTCGAAGATCTCCTTGGAGACGTTCTGCTGGCCCTCGGTGAGGGTGAAGGGGAGGCGGTCGTCGAAGGCGGTGAGGAGGCCGTCGGGTTTGGGTCTGCGGGCGACCGCCGGGAGTTGGGCGTCGGCGTGCCTGCGGCGGGCGAGGGCCACCTGGAGGACGAAGGCCTCGTCCCACTTGAGGCGGGAGCGGGCGTCCTCGATGTCGGCCTTGGTGTGCGGGCGGTGGATCTTGAGCAGGGCCTCCGGGAGGGAGACCAGGCCGCGGCCCTCGCGGAGTCCCTCCGGCAGCGGGTCGATGGCCTCCTGGGCGGTGGGCAGGACCGTCTGGAGCGCCTTGCCGATCTTCCAGGACTCCAGCTTGGCGGTGGCGGGGTAGATCGGGATGAGGGCGCCGGCCCAGGTCTCGACCGTCTCGTCGCTGTCGCCTCGTAGCAACTCGTAGGCGGGATGGGCGAGTTGCAGGCGGCGGTTGAAGACGGAGACCTTGCCCGCGAACATCGCGCGTGTGCCCGGCAGGAGTTCCTTGTGGGGCTTGTGGACGCCATGGCCGAAGAAGACCAGTTGGAGGCGGCCGCTGCCGTCGGTGATGGTGACCTCGAGGCGCTGGCCCTTGCCGCGGGGCGCTTTGGAGGAAGCGAAGGTGTGCAGGCGGGCGTCGGCGACCATCGCGACCACCGTGACGTGCTCGTCCATGGGGAGGTCGGCGAGGTGGGTGAGCTGACCGCGCTCCTCGTATCTGCGCGGGTAGTGGTGCAGGAGGTCGCCGACGGAGTGCAGGCCGAGGTGCTCGGCCATCACCTTCGCGGTGGCGGGGCCGAGCACTGACTTCAGTGGTTGCTTCAGTGGTTCTTCCAGTGCGGGCACGAGATCCATTGCACACCACGCCACTGACAATCCCGTATACGTCCCGCGAAACCCCTGGTCAGACGGCTCGTTCCGGCCTTAGGATGGCGCGCTCCGGCCATCCCCCGCGGTCACCGCCCCACCAGGGACCGCCCGACCCCGCGCCGTCGCGAACCTCCCCCCACCGGCGCTGCGACGATGGACTCCCAGACCTCGAAGTCATCCCAGCCGTCCCAGTCACCCCAGCCGCCTCATACGTTCCAGGTCGACCTGCGCGGGCTGGTGGATCTGCTCTCCCATCACCTCTACTCCAGTCCCAAGGTCTATCTGCGGGAGCTGCTGCAGAACGCCGTGGACGCCATCACCGCCCGGCGCGCGGAGCAGCCCGACGCGCCGGCGCGGGTGCGGCTGTACACGCAGACCGGTGCCCTGCGTGTCGAGGACACGGGAGTGGGGCTCACCGAGGCGGACGTGCACACCCTGTTGGCCACCATCGGGCGCAGTTCGAAGCGGACCGACGGGATCGCCGACGGGATCCAGGAGGTCCGCTCGGACTTCCTCGGGCAGTTCGGCATCGGACTGCTGGCCTGCTTCGTGGTCGCCGAGCGGATCCGGGTCGTCAGCCGCAGCGCCCGTACGCCGGACGCGGCTGTCGTGGAGTGGACGGCGAGCGACGACGGTTCGTACACCGTGCGGACGCTGCCCCAGGAGGCCCGGGCCGAACCGGGCACCACCGTGCACCTGGTGGCGCGGGCGGGGGCCGGCGAGTGGCTCGCGCCCGAGCGGGTGCTCACCCTGGCGCGGGACTTCGGGTCACTGCTGCCGTACGACGTCCGGGTCGGCGACGAGGCGGTCACCGACCTCCCGGCGCCCTGGGACCGGTCGTACCCCTCCCCGGCCAACCGGCGGGTGGCCCTGGCACGGCACTGTCACGATCTGTTCGGCTTCACCCCGCTCGACTCGATCGAGCTGAACGTGCCGCTCGCCGGGATCCGCGGTGTGGCGTACGTCCTGCCTTCGGCCGTGAGCCCCGCCCAGCGGGCGACGCATCGGGTGCATCTGAAGGGCATGCTGCTGACCGAGCGGGCCGAACAGCTGCTGCCGGACTGGGCGTTCTTCGTGCGGTGCGTGCTGGACACCGACAGTCTGCGGCCCACGGCCTCGCGCGAGTCGCTGTACGAGGACGAGACGCTGGCGGCCGTGCGGGAGGCGCTGGGTACAAGGATCCGGTCCTGGCTGACCGGGCTTGCAGCCGGTGATCCGGAACGGCTGGCGGCCTTCCTGTCGGTGCACCACCTGGGCGTGAAGTCCCTGGCGCGGCACGACAAGGAGATGCTGCGCACGATGCTGCCGTGGCTGCCCTTCGAGACCACCGACGGGCAGCTGTCCCTGGAGGAGTTCGCGCAGCGGCACCCGGTGGTGCACTTCACGCGGACCGTGGAGGAGTACCGGCAGGTCGCGCCGATCGCGTCCGCGCAGGGCGTCGGGGTGATCAACGGCGGTTACACGTACGACAGCGAGCTGGTCGAGGCGCTGCCGTCGGTGCGGCCCGGGACGGTGGTCGCGGAGTTGGATGCCGACACGGTGACCGCGCATCTGGACGCGGTGGACCCGGCCGAGGAGCTGGCCCTGTCCGGCTTCCTGGCGGCCGCGCGGGCGAAACTCGACCCCCTGGGGTGCGATGTGGTCCTGCGGGCCTTCCACCCGCTCTCCGTTCCCGCCCTGCACCTGGACGACCGGGCGGCCCGCCATGAACAGGCCCGCGCCGAGGCCGAGGAACAGGCCGACGACCTCTGGGCGGGCATCCTGGGGTCGCTCCGCGGCAGCGCCCCACGCGCGCGTCTCGTGCTCAACCACCTCAGCCCGCTGATCCGGCGGATCAGTTCGCTCGGCGACCCGGAACTGATCGGCACCGCCACCGAGTCCCTGTACGGGCAGGCACTGCTCATGGCGCAGCGCCCGCTGCGGCCGGCGGACACGGCGCTGCTGAACCGGGCGTTCATCGGCCTGCTGGAATGGGCGACCCACGGGGAGGACGGCAACTGATGAGCGGGATCACGGACTTCGACTCCCTGCGCCGCGCGATGGCGGAGAACTCCGAACGGCCGGAGGGCCCGGCCCGCAACGCGCGCGCGGAGCAGCTGCTCGCCGATGCCGAGAAGCTGGGAATCCCGCTCGCCGTGATCGAGGCGCTCGGGCATCAGCTGAAGGTCTACAACTACAGCTCCGAGAAGGACAAGATGTTCGTCCCCTTCGCGCGTCTGCTGCGCATGTGGGACGAGCGGCCCGGGGACTTCGACGAGTACGAGGTGCACTCGCTGCACTGGGTCTTCAAGTGGATGTCGTCCGGCATGCTCGACCAGCCGCATGTGCCGCTCGCCTCGATCGAGAAGTGGCTGGGCGAGATGGAGCACCGCTACCGGCTCGCCGGGCACTCTGAACGGGCCGTGCGCAGTGCCGAGTTCAGCGTGGCCGCCCACATCGGGGACATCGCGCGCGCGGAGCGGGCGTACGCCGCGTGGCTGGCCGCCGACCGGGACAGCATGGCCGACTGCCATGCGTGCGAGCTGCACGGGCAGGGCTGGTGGCAGGCGGAGCAGGGGAGGGACGCGGAGGCGCTGCTGCTGTGGCGGCCGGTCCTGGAGGGCGAGTTCACGTGCGCGCACGAGCCGCACACGGTGCTGGCGTCGTCCCTGGTGCCCCTGCTGCGACTGGGCCGCACGGACGAGGCGCGTGCACACCATCTGCGGGGCTTCCGGCTGGTACGGGGCATGGAGAGCATGCGGGGCGCGTACGCGGACCACGTGGAATTCTGCGCGCTGACCGGCAACGAGGCGCGTGGCCTGGAACTGCTCGCGGAGCGGCCGGCGTACTTCACGGACACCGGGCATCCGCGCAGCAGGCTGGACTTCCTGAGCGTGGTGGCGCTGCTCATGGAGCGGCTGGGCGAGGCGGGGCCGGTCGACCGTGAGGTGCCCGGACCGGCCGGCCGGACGTGGACGGCGCGCGAACTCGGCACGCACGCGCGTGCCGAGGCGCTCGCCCTGGCCGCGCGTTTCGACGAGCGCAACGGCAACTCGTACGTCAGCGAGCGGGCACGCGCGCGTATGGCGCAGCGACCGCTGGTCGAGCGGCTGCCGCTCGGGGTGCGGGCGACGCGTCGCCCGGTCTCCGCGCCTTCGGTGGCGGCGCCTGCCGCCGCGACTGCGGACGTGCCGGACCTGGCCGCCCTGCTGGCCGAGGCACGCCGGCTCTCGCACACCCTCCAGCCGAACGCCATGGACGCCTGGGCGGCCGTCTCGCGTGCCGCCGAGGGCGTCGAGCTGGACGCCCGTGACCGCGCGGAGATCGCGGACCACGAGGCGATGGACCGGGGCCCGGAGGGCGCCGCACTCTTCGAACGGGCCGCCGAGTTGTACGCGGAGGCCGGCGACCCCGGTGAGGCACTGGCGGCACGCACGCGTGCGGCCTACGTACGCGCTCTGTCCGGCCGGGTGGACGAAGCGCTGGCGGCGGTCGCCGAGCCGTACGACCAGGTCCTGGCGCTGTACGCCGACGACGCCACCGGCGTACGGCAGACGGCGTCCGTGCTGATGGGACGGGCGCGGATCCTGATGCGGCGGGTGCAGGAGGGAGGCGAGCCGGCTGAGGAAACGGTTCTCGCCGACGCCGAGAGCGCCGTACGTGAACTGCTCGCGCTGGTCGGCGGGTACACCGGGGACGATGTGCGGATCGCCTCGCGGGAGGCCGAGGCTCAGGCCATGCTCGCGGAGCTGGCGGTGCGCGGCGGTGACCTGGAGACGGCCGTGGAGCTGTTCGGGCGGGCCACGGCCGGGTTCGTCAAGGCCGGGCTGCCGTGGTTCGCGGTGGAGTACGAGGCACGGCTGGCCGGCCTGGCGCATCACCTGGGCGACATCTCGGGGGCGGAACGGGCACTGCGGGCGGCCCTGGAGCACGGCGGGGCGCATCTGGAGGCGGTCGGGCGGGCCCAGCTGCACCTGCAGCTCGCCGAGGTGCTGGGCGGCCGGGGGCTGTCCGTGGAGGCCGCCGAGCATGCCCTCGAGGCGGCGCACTGGGCCGACGAGGCGGGCGAGGGCCCGACGCTCGGCGCCTGGGCGCGGCAGCAGCTCGGCGGGTTCCTGCTGCGGCAGGAGCGGTGGGCCGAGGCGGCGGAGGTGCTGGAGTCGGCGCTGCCCGACCTGAGTGCCGAGACGCACGGGGACGGTGCCGTCGTCCAGACGCAGTGGTGGCTCGGCGACTGTCTGAGCGAACTCGGCGAGCACCGCGCGGCGGCCGAACGGCGCCTGCAGGCCGCCGAGATCGCCCGCCACTGGCCCGAGCAGCACGACCACGCCACGCTCGCCCACCTCGCCGCAGAGTCCCTCGGAGCGGCGGGGCTGCCCGCCGAGGCGGACCATGCGTATGCGCGCGCGGGTGAACTGTGGCGCTCGCTCGGCAACGTCCACGGCCTCGTACGCTCCCTGCGCGCCCGTGCCTGGCTCGCGCTGCGCGCGGAGGACGGAACGGACGCGGCACGGGAGCTGATGGCGGGCGCGGTGCGGGAGTGCGAGGCGGCGGTGGGCACCGTCGGCACCGACGAGGAGGCCCGGCAGCGGCTCATCGCCGAACTCGGCCATACCCACCGCCAGTTCGGCGACCTGCTCGCCCGCTCCGCCACGGAGGACGCCGACGACGACTCGATCCGGGCGGCACTCGAGGACGCCCTGTCCCAGGTCACCGAGGCGATCGCAGTGTTCGCCTCCCTCGGCGGCGACGCCCTGGACAGCCGCACCGGCGCCGAACTCGCCGCAGGCTGGCTGGAGGCCGACCTCACCCGCCCCACCCGAGCAGCGGCACGCGCACGCGCGGTCCTCGCCGCATACGACGGCGCAGGCGACGAGGACGAGACGGCACAGGACCGAAAGGCGGAGGCGGAACAGATGCTGCAGGTGGTGGAGGAGCAGGGGGCGGGCTGAGGGGGGAGGCCGGCGGAGACCGAAAGCCCGGCAGACCGGCAGACCGGCAGACCGGAAGCCCGGGAGACCGGAAGGCCGGAATGCCAGGAACCCGGACGGCGGACGGCGGACGGCCAAGACGACGAGCCCCGGGCCGGCCGGGGTCAGGAACGGCCGAACCACCCTGTGGTCAGAAGCTCCGGCCCGCCCGACATGGAGCAGCAGGCTCGGGCCCACTGAGAGCAGCTGCGGAAGAGTCGCAGGGGCCAGAAGTTCCGCCACCGGCCGAAACCAGGAACCCGAGCCGCCCAGGACCAGCAGCGGACGAACCGCACAGGCCACACGCCCCGGTCCGACCGGGACCAGGAAACCCAAGCGGGCCAGGACCAATAACGGACGAACCACACAGGCCCCCGGCCCGAGAGGACCATGAAGCCCGAACCGGCCAGGCCCGCAGCAGAGAAGCCGCAGAGGTCAGAAACTCTCCGTCGGCCGAGGCCTGCAGCCCGAGTCGGCCGAGGTCAGGACTGTAAGAGCCGTACAGGGCCGGCAGAGGCCGAGCGTGGACGGCGTCGAGGCGCTATTCGACGCCGATCAGTAGGAGGGCGCCCTGGCGGCCGCCCCGGTACACCACCGTGTCGACGGCGAGGTACGACTCGCGGACGCGTGTCTCCAGGCGGTCGGCGACGGAGTCGGGAGCCTCGTCACCCAGGACGAGGGTGACCAGTTCGCCGCCGGCCTGGAGCATGCGGTCAAGGACGGTTTCGGCGGTGAGCGTGACGTCGGTGCCGATCACGGCCACGTCGCCGTCGATGAGGCCGAGGACGTCCCCGGCCTGGCAGATTCCCGCCATGGTCCAGGACTGGCGCTCGGCGACGGCGACCTCGGCGTAGCGGGTCGCGCCTGCCGCCGAGGTCATCGACACGACGTCCTCGTCGAAGCGGCGCTCCGGCTCGTGCACGGCGAGCGCGGCGATCCCCTGGACCGCGGAGCGGGTCGGGATCAGGGCCACCCGGATGCCCTCGACCCGGGCCTGCTCGGCCGCCGCGGCGGCGGTGTGGCGCAGGTCGGCGTCGTTGGGCAGCAGCACGACCTCGCGCGCGTGGGCGCGCCGTACGGCGTCGACGAGCTCACCGCTCGCAGGCGGCTCCCCCGGGCGCGCGAGCACGGTGGTCGCGCCGGCCTCGGTGTACAGCCCGGCCAGCCCCTCGCCCGGCACGACGGCCACGACCGCCCGCTGGACCTGCTCCCTGGCGGGCCGCTGCCCGCCGGTGGTGTGCACGTCGCCGGCGCCGAAGTGGGTGATCCGGATCCGGTACGGCCGCCCCGCCTCGACGCCCGCCTCCACGGCGGCGCCCGCGTCGTCCACGTGCACGTGCACGTTCCACAGTCCGTCGCCGCCGACCACGACGAGCGAGTCCCCGAGGGTGTCGAGGCGTGCCCGCAGCCGGTCCACGGCCGCGTCCTCGGCCTCCAGCAGGTAGATCACCTCGAAGGCGGGGCCTCCCTCCTCCAGAGGAGGGAGGACACAGTCCTCGGCGACGAGCGTGTTCTCGGCGGCGGCCGTATCGGTCTGCACGCGCGCGTGCCCGCCGGAAAGCGCGAGGGCCGCCGGCGCCTCCCCCGTGAACGTCTCCACCAGCGCCGCTAGCACCGCCACCAGCCCCCGCCCGCCGGCGTCGACCACTCCGGCCCGCCCCAGCACGGCCAGCTGCCCCGGGGTCGCGGCCAGCGCGGCGCGCGCTCCCTCATAGGCCGCCCGTGCCACCGCCCCGCAGTCGCCCTCCGCTCCCGTGGCCGCATCAGCGGCGGCGGAGGCGACCGACAGGACCGTGCCCTCGACGGGGTGCGCGACGGCCTGGCGGGCGGAGTCGGCCGCGTGCCGCAGGGCGAGCCGGAGACCGGAGCCGTCGGTGTGAGGCGTCTCACCGTCGGCGGCCAGCACCTGCGCCATGCCGCGCAGGAGCTGGGCGAGGATCGTCCCGGAGTTCCCCTGGGCCCCTATCAGCGCCCCGTGCGCCATCGCGCGCACGGCGTCGGCCAGTGAAGGCTTTCCTGACACCTCGGCGCCCATCTCATGGCCCGCGAAGACGGCCTCGACCGCCCCGACGGCGGACTCCACGGTCAGATAGAGGTTGGTGCCCGTGTCCCCATCGGCCACGGGGTAGACATTGATCGCGTCGATCTCCTCGCGCGCGCGGCCGAGCGCCTCGAGCGCGAGGCCGCACCAGGTGCGCACCGCGAGAGCATCGAAGAATGTCTGCGGCACCTGCGCCACCTGCGCCTCCTCAGGATCTGGACTGGACGCAGCGTAGACCCAGAGCGGGTGACCACCGGAAGAGGGCCGGGAGCGGGGCCCTGATCAGCCATGGTAGTTTCGTTGTACTGGCGCAGTCGTTGTATGCTGCTCCGGTTGCCCGATCCCGATCGGGCCAATCTCCTGGCAGCGCCACTCAGATCTCTGATCCTGCGATCTCGATCCCGGCCCGCCGGGATCCAACCGTAAGTGCATCTGAAGTCTTTGGAGTGACCCGTGGCTGCCAACTGCGACGTCTGCGGCAAGGGGCCGGGCTTCGGCAACAGCGTCTCGTTTTCGCACCGCCGTACGTCCCGTCGCTGGAACCCCAACATCCAGCGTGTGCGTACCGTGGTCGGCGGGACGCCGAAGCGCCTGAACGCCTGCACCTCGTGCATCAAGGCCGGCAAGGTCTCGCGCTGACGCACAGCTAAGCGCGCGGCCACTGCTGGTTCGCTGCTCTGAGCCGGTCCACCTCGGTGGACCGGCTTTTTGCTGTGCCAAAAGGCCGTGCCCGGATACCCGGTGTGCTGCCAGAATCTTGCGAATGCGCTTCGGCATCCTGGGCCCTCTGGACGTACGCACAGACGACGGCACCCCGTTGGACCCCGGCGGCCCCCGCCCTCGCGCGCTGCTCACCCTGCTGCTGCTGGACGCCGGCCGCGCGGTCTCCACACAGCGCCTCACCGACGGCCTGTACGGCGCCGAGCCGCCCGCCGGGGCCGCGGGCGCCCTCCAGTCGCAGATCTCCCGTCTACGGCGGCGCCTGGCCCCGCACACGGACATCGATGCGGGGCCCGGCGGTTATCGCGTCGCCGCCTCGGCCGACTCCGTCGACGCCCACCGTTTCGAGCGGTTGTCCCAGGAGGGGCGGGCCGCTCTCGCCGCCGGTGACCACGCGCGCGCGGCGCCCCTGCTCCGGGAGGCGCTCGCCCTGTGGCGCGGCCCGGCACTGCCCGACCTCCCGGACGCGCACGCCGAGACCGCCCGGCTCGAGGAGCTCAGGCTGGCCGCCGTGCAGGACCGGATCGAGGCGGACCTGGCGCTCGGCGGCGGCCCGGAACTCGTACCGGAGCTGCGGGCGCTGCTGGCGGACCAGCCGCTGAGCGAGCGGCTGTACGGTCAGCTGATGCGGGCCCTGCACGCGGGCGGGCGGCCCGCCGAGGCGCTCACGGTGTACGAGGAGGCGCGGCGCACACTCGCCGACGAACTGGGCGCCGACCCCTCGCCCGAGCTGTCCGCGCTGCACCTGGAGCTGCTCCAGGGCGGCGAACCCGAGCGGCGCCGCTTCCCGGCCCAGCTCACCCGTTTCGTCGGCCGCGAGGGCGAACTCACCCGGATCGCAGCGCTGCTGACCGACTCCCGCCTGGTCACGCTCACCGGACCCGGCGGTGCGGGCAAGACCCGCCTGGCGATCGAGGCGGCGCAGCAGCAGCCGGAAGTCTGCTTCGTGGAGCTCGCTCCTCTCACCGACGGCAAGCAGATCCCGTACGCCGTCCTGACCGCCCTGGGTGTGCGTGAAGGTTTCCGCACGCCCACGACCGACAGCACGGACCGGCTTCTGTCCGCTCTGGAGGACCGCGAGCTTCTCCTTGTGCTCGACAACTGCGAGCATCTCGTGGAGGACGCGGCCCGGCTGACGGCGCTGCTCCTCGCCACCTGCCCAGGGGTCCGTGTGCTCGCCACCAGCCGTGAGTCCCTCGGCATCACCGGCGAGACCCTGGTCCCCGTACCGCCGTTGCAGCCGGAACCCGCGGTCCGGCTCTTCCTCGATCGTGCGCGGGCCGTGCGCCCGGGTTTCGACGGCCACGCGCGCGTGGGCGACATCTGTGCCGCCCTCGACGGACTCCCCCTCGCCATCGAGCTGGCGGCGGCCCGGCTGCGCACGCTGACCCCCGAGGAGCTGGCCGAGCGGCTGGACGACCGGTTCCGTCTGCTCTCCCGGGGCGATCGCTCCAAGGCGCCCCGGCACCGCACCCTGCGGGCCGTCGTGGAGTGGAGCTGGGGGCTGCTGGACGAGGAGGAGCGGGAGCTGGCGCGGCTGCTGACGGTGTTCTCCGGGGGCGCGACGCTGGACGCCGTCGAGGCGGTGTGCGGGCTGCCGTATCCGGAGGACGTGCTGGCGTCCCTGGTGG
Organism: Streptomyces sp. TLI_185; assembly: GCF_003814765.1. Classification (NCBI taxonomy): domain Bacteria; kingdom Bacillati; phylum Actinomycetota; class Actinomycetes; order Kitasatosporales; family Streptomycetaceae; genus Streptomyces; species Streptomyces sp. TLI_185. The sequence goes on along the minus strand of NZ_RKRB01000001.1, from coordinate 7,157,287 downwards.
AGAAGTCGTTCCTGGAGGTGTCCGAGGGGCGTTACCGGATGCTGGAGACCATCCGCGCGTTCGCCGCCGAGGGCGTGCCGGACCCGGACAGCCTGAAGGACGCGCACGCCGGGTACTTCCTGCGGCTCGCCGAGCGGGCGGAGCCGCGTCTGCGCGGCGGCGGTCAACTGCCCTGGCTGGACCGGCTGTCCGCCGAGCACGGCAACCTGGACGCGGCGCTCCGCCATCTCGTGCGCCACGGCCCCGAGGACGCCCTGCGCCTGACGGCCGTCCTCTCCGGCTTCTGGCGGCTGCGCGGCCTGCACGGCGAACAGGTGGCGGCGGCCCGCGCGTTGCTGACCGTCGTGGGGGACGTCCCGCCACCGGGGCTGACGGAGGAGTACGTGCTGTGTGCGGTCAACGTGCTCCTGGGCGAGGGCGATCACGCGGTCGGCCGCGAGGAGCTCGTCGCGCGCGTGGACGCCCTCATGGCCACCTGCGAAGGCCCCTTGCGGCTGCCGTACGTCCTGATGCTGTGGTCCCTGGTGGTCGGCCCCCGGCCGGAGGGCAACGCGCGGGCCCTCGCCCTGGCCGGCGACGACCCCTGGGCGCGTGCGCTGCTCGATGTGGGCCTGGGCTTCCAGGAGCTGTACGCGGGCCGGACACGGGAGTCCGAGGAGTGCTTCGTCCGGGCGCTGGATGCGTTCCGGGTGACGGGCGACCGCTGGGGGATGGCCAACTGCCTCGACCCGCTCGGCGCGTTCGCCCACGCGCGCGGGGACTCACGGCGCGCCCTGGAGCTGCTCGACGAGGGGCTGGCGTACATGCGCGAGGTGGCGGCTCCGGAGGAGACCGCCGATCTGCTGCGTACCCGTGGCACCGTACTGCTGCACCAGGGCGACACGGCCGGCGCCGAGGCCCACTTCGAGCAGGCACTGTCACTCGCACGCGTCGCCGGTCTGCCCGACAAGATGGCGGGCGCCCGGCGCGGCCTCGGTGACGCGGCCCGGCTGTCCGGGGACACGGCACGCGCACGCGTGCACTACGAGAACGCCTTGGAGGCCTGCGCCGCCAACTGGTTCAGCGTCGGCGAGACCGTCCGCATCCTCATCGGGTTCGGCCGCACGGCCGCCGCCGAGGGGCGGACCGAGGAGGCTCGCGACTGGTTCGGGCAGGCCGCCGAACTCTCCGTCGAGGGGCCGGGCAACTTCATACTCTCCGAGACGGCCGAGGCGTTGGCGTCCGTCGCCGACACCGCCGAGCGGGCCGCCGTCCTGCTCGGCGCGGCGACGGGCCTGCGGGGCGCCGCTGCCGGGGGCGACCCGGACGTCGTACGCACCGAGAAGGAAGTCCGCGCGCAGCTGTCACCGCAGGCGTACGAGACGGCCTTCGAGGAGGGCCGGAGGCTGCGGTCAGCGGCGGTCAGCGAACGGTAGGAGGACGGTCAGCGGCTCCCCCGAGGCTGCTGCACATGACGAAGACACAGAGCCTCAGTCACCTCACCGTCCTGGTCTCCGGCGCGAGCGTCGCCGGCCCCGCCCTCGCCCTCAACCTGGCCCGCCTCGGCGCCCGCGTGACCGTCGTCGAGAAGGCCCCGGAGCTGCGCGGCGGCGGCTTCGCGGTCGACTTCCGCGGCCACGTCCACCGCACGGTCCTCACCTCGATGGGCATCTGGGACGAGATCCACGCCCGGCAGACCCACATGGGCCGGCAGACCGTCGTCGACGCGGACGGCAACCCGCGCGTGGACCTGCCCGCGGAGCTGATGAGCGGTGACGTGGAGATCTTCCGCGGCGACCTCGCGCAGCTCATGTACGAGCGCACGAAGGACGAGGTCGAGTACGTCTTCGACGACTCGATCGCCTCCCTCACTGAGGACTCGCAGGGTGTCGACGTCACCTTCGAGCGGGGTGCTCCCCGCCGCTTCGACCTCGTCGTCGGTGCGGACGGCCTGCACTCCCACACCCGCCGTCTCACCTTCGGTGACGAGTCCCGCTACCTGCGCTTCTTCGACCACTACGTGGCCGGCTTCGACATCCCCAACCACCTTGGCCTGGACCGCACCGGCCGCGTCTACAGCGAACCCGGCCGCGCGATCGTCGTCGCCAACTACGACGGCGACCCGGACCGCGCGGGCGCGCTGCTGGTCTTCCGGTCCGAGGAGTTGTCGTACGACCGCCGGGACGTCGCGGCGCAGAAGCGCATCCTCATGGAGCGGTTCGACGGGATGGGCTGGGAGGTCCCGGACGTCCTCAAGGCCCTCGATGAGGCCGACGACCTGTACTTCGACGCGATCGCCCAGATCCATGTCGACCGCCTCACGAAGGGGCGTGTGGCACTGCTCGGGGACGCCGGTTACGGGGCGACCATGGGTGGCATGGGCACGGGCGTGGCGATCGTCGGCTCGTATGTCCTCGCCGGTGAACTCGCGCTCGCGGGCGGCGATTTCCGCACCGCCTTCGCCGAGTACGAGACCCGGATCCGGGACTTCGCCAAGGGCTGCCAGAAGATCTCCGGGAACGCGGGCCCGTTCTTCGCCCCGCCGACCGAGCGCCGTATCCGCAGCCGGGACCGCATGTACCGGGTCCTCGCCTCCCGCCCCCTGGCCCGCTTCTTCAAGAAGCTGACCGAGAAGGCGGCCACGGACATCAAGCTGAGGGAATACCCCTACTGAGCGCCCACCCGTGGTCCACGGGCCCGATCCCGCCGCCGAGGGCGAACCCGGCCGCGATCGCCCCGGTGACGTACTCCTTGGCCGCCGCCACGGACTGCGGCACGGACTGCCCCTTCGCGAGCTGCGACGCGATCGCCGACGCGAGGGTGCAGCCCGTTCCGTGCGTGTGCCGGTTGTCGTGCCGGGGAGCGCGCAGCCAGTGCTCCTCGGAGCCGTCGGTGAGCAGGTCGACGGCGTCACCGGGCAGATGACCGCCCTTGATGAGCACCCAGCTCGGCCCGTACGACAGCACGGCCCCAGCGGCCTCGCGCAGATCCGACTCCGACTCGACGTGCACACCGGCGAGTTGGGCCACCTCGTCGAGGTTCGGCGTCGCGAGGGTCGCCGCGGGCAGCAGCTTCGTCCGTACGGAGTCCAGCGCGGAGGCCGCCAGCAGCGAGTCGCCGTGCTTCGAGATGCCGACCGGGTCGACGACCGCGGGAGCATCGGTCGCTGCGATCAACTCGGCGACCGTCTCCACGAGTTCGGCCGAGGCCAGCATCCCGGTCTTGACCGCCTGTACGCCGATGTCGTCGACCACACTCCGGTACTGGGCCCGCACGGCGTCCACCGGCAGCTCCCAAGCCCCCTGCACGCCGAGGGAGTTCTGCGCGGTGACCGCCGTGACGACGCTCATGCCGTGCACGCCGAGCGCGAGCATCGTCTTCAAGTCGGCCTGGATCCCGGCCCCGCCGCCGGAATCGGAGCCCGCGACCGTCAGCACCCTGGGCGGGGCGCTCATGACTCGATGTCCCCGAAGTGGTCCCAGCCGCCCTTGCTGGTCCACGGCGCCCCGTCGACCGTCACCTGGGGCAGCGCCGAGGGGTTGAGCACCTCGCCGATCACCTTCCAGCGAGCCGGCAGTTTCACGTCCGGCGGGAAGGTCGCCACGATCGCGTGGTCCTCCCCCCCGGTCAGCACCCACTGCATGGGGTCGACGCCGACTGCCTGCCCGATGTCGTTCATCTGGGACGGGATGTCGATCGCGCCGGAGCGGATGTCGATACGGACCTTGCTGGCCTCGGCGATGTGCCCGAGGTCGGCGATGAGTCCGTCGCTGACGTCGCACATCGCGGTCGCGCCGAGCCCCGCGGCCGCGGGACCCGCGTGGTACGGCGGCTCGGGGCGCCGATGCGCCTCCACGAAAGCGCGGGGCGAACGGAAGCCCCGGGAGAGCACCGCGTAACCGGCGGCCGACCAGCCCAGCCAGCCGGTCACCGCCACCAGGTCCCCGGGCTGGGCGCCGCCCCGGGTGATCGGCTCCTGGTTGCGCAGATCACCGAGCGCGGTGATCGACACCACGATCGTGTCGCCTCGTACGACATCCCCGCCGACCACGGAGGCGCCCGCGACCTGGCACTCGTCGCGGATGCCGTCCATCAGCTCGCTCGGCCAGGTCACCGGGAGTTCGGCGGGCACCACCAGTCCGAGCAGCAGTGCGGTCGGTACGGCACCCATGGCGGCGATGTCCGCGAGGTTCTGCGCAGCGGCCTTACGTCCGACGTCGTAGGCGGTGGACCAGTCGCGGCGGAAGTGCCGTCCCTCAAGGAGGATGTCGGTGCTGGCCACGACCCGTCGGTCGGGTGCGGCCACCACCGCGGCGTCGTCGCCGGGGCCGACCCGGACCGCCGGGGTGGTGGTGAGACGGGAGGTGAGCTCCCTGATGAGCCCGAACTCCCCGAGCTCACCAACAGTGCCCTTCATTGCCCTTGCTCCCCTTCTGTCCCTGGCCGTGCCCGGTCGCGCGTCATCAGTGTCCTCGATACGGTCGAGATGACCGTCAACCTTTGCCGTGCCCGCACCCCGGCGCGCAAGCCCCGGCCTCCGCGGGTCTCCCCGCGGCGAGCGGCGACGCGATACCGTGGCGTTCCTTTTCCCCACATGATCCTCGTGGCCGCCCTGGAGGTTCCGTGGTACAGGCGTACATCCTGATCCAGACGGAGGTCGGCAAAGCGTCGACCGTCGCCGAGACGATCAGCAAGATCCCTGGAGTCATCCAGGCCGAGGACGTGACAGGACCTTATGACGTGATCGTGCGGGCCCAGGCCGACACCGTGGACGACCTCGGCCGCATGGTGGTCGCGAAGGTCCAGCAAGTGGACGGCATCACCCGTACCCTGACCTGCCCGGTCGTCCATCTGTAGCCCCCGTCTACGCTTGGCCGGTGAAGTTCTTGCGCCGCCGGCTCATCGGTCTGCCCGTGCTCGCCCTGCTGATCACCGCGGCAGGCTGCTCATCAGCAGACGGCGGTGCCCGGGCTGCGGTTCCCAGTCCGGGCACGAAGGTCACCGCGCTGTGCCAGAAACTGGACAAGGCGCTGCCTGCCAAGGTCGACGGTCAGGATCGCCGGGATCCCACACCCGCGTCCACGCTGACCGCGGGCTGGGGGAACGCGGCGATCATACTGCGCTGTGGTGTTGCGCGGCCCGCGAAGATGAGTGACCCGGAGGCCGACGGGGTCGAGGTGAACGGCGTGGGCTGGTTGCTGGAGAAGCAGAACGACGGATCGTTCCGGTTCACGACGACGCTGCGGAAGGCGTATGTCGAGGTGAGGATCCCTGCGGGGCGGAGCGGCGATGGCATGGCGCCGTTGGTTGATCTGGCGCCTGCCATCAAGAAATCGGTGCCGACGGGTATTGCCGACTAGTCGCCGTGACTGGATCGGTCACTCGTCGACTGCAAGTCGTGTGTGGTTCCTCGCGCCCACGCGGCGGTGGCCGCATATCGACACAGACCCGCGCCCCTGACGGGGCGCTTCAGCGCAGGCCCGTTGACCTGCGCAGTGCCGCCTGGATGAGTTTGTCCACCAGCTCGGGATAGCTGATGCCACTCGCCGCCCACATCTGCGGGTACATCGAGATCGGGGTCATGCCGGGCATGGTGTTGATCTCGTTGATCACGAACTCGCCCTCCTCGGTGAGGAAGAAGTCCGCACGCACCAGGCCCTCGCAGGACGCGGCCTCGAAGGCATCCACCGCGAGCCGCTGCACCTCGGCGGTCTCCTCGGGCGTCAGCGGCGCCGGCACGATCCCCGGGGTCGAGTCGATGTACTTCGCCTCGAAGTCGTAGTACGCGTGCGTGTCCGGCGGCGGGATCTCAGAGGGCACGCTCGCCCGCGGACCGTCCGCGAACTCCAGCACCCCGCACTCGATCTCGCGGCCGCGCAGCGCCGCCTCCACGAGGATCTTCGGGTCGTGCCGCTGGGCCTCCGCGATCGCGTCGCCCAGGCCGGCGATGTCGTCGACCTTGGTGATGCCGATCGACGAACCCGCGCGCGCGGGCTTCACGAAGAGCGGCCAGCCGTGCTCGCCGGCGAAGTCGACGATCTTCTTGCGGGCGGCCGACTCGTCCTGCTCCCATTCGCGCGGCCGGATCACCACGTAGGGGCCCACCTTGAGCCCGAAGGAGGTGAACACCCGCTTCATGTACTCCTTGTCCTGGCCGACGGCCGAGGCGAGCACGCCCGAACCCACGTACGGGACGCCGGAGAGCTCCAGCAGGCCCTGCAGGGTGCCGTCCTCACCGTACGGGCCGTGCAGGACGGGGAAGACGACGTCGACCTCGCCGAGCGCCTTGGGCACCGATCCGGGCTCGCTGACGACGACTTCGCGGTTGCCGGGGTCGAGGGGGAGCACCACGCCGCCCTCGCCCGACTCGGCCACGTCCTCCACCTCGGGCGTACGGCGGTCGGTGATCGCCATGCGTTCGGGCTCGTCGGCGGTGAGGGCCCAGCGGCCTTCCCGCGTGATGCCGATCGGCAGGACGTCGTACTTGGTCCGGTCGATGGCTCGCAGGACGGCGCCGGCGGTGACCACGGAGATCCCGTGTTCGGAGCTGCGCCCGCCGAACACGACGGCCACGCGCGGCTTGCGAGGCGGCTGCTCAGGGCTCTGGGGGAGGTTCTCGGTGCTCATATCGCGTTGAGCGTACCCGTTGGTAGAGCCTCGATACAGCGTCGACTCAGGAGGTTCGCTCAGCGTCGTTCGGGCTTCGCGCTGCGCGACATCAGCTCCTTGAGGGCGACCACGGGAGGCTTGCCCTCGTGCACGATGTCCACGACGGTCTCGGTGATGGGCATCTCCACGCCGTGCCGGCGGGCCAGATCCGCCACGGACTCACAGGACTTGACGCCCTCGGCGGTCTGCTTGGTGACCGCGATGGTCTCCTGCAGGGTCATGCCCTTGCCGAGGTTGGTGCCGAAGGTGTGGTTGCGCGACAGCGGCGAGGAGCAGGTCGCCACCAGGTCGCCCAGGCCCGCGAGTCCGGAGAACGTCAGCGGGTCGGCGCCCAGCGCGACGCCGAGCCGGGTGGTCTCGGCGAGGCCGCGCGTGATGAGCGAGCCCTTGGCGTTGTCGCCGAGGCCCATGCCGTCCGCGATGCCGACGGCGAGGCCGATCACGTTCTTGACGGCACCGCCCAGTTCGCAGCCGACCACGTCCGTGTTCGTGTACGGCCGGAAGTACGGCGTGTGGCAGGCGGCCTGGAGCCGCTGGGCGACCGCCTCGTCGGTGCAGGCGACGACGGCGGCGGCCGGCATCCGGGCGGCGATCTCACGCGCGAGGTTGGGACCGGTGACGACGGCGATACGGTCGGCACCCACCTTGGCGACGTCCTCGATCACCTCGCTCATCCGCATGGCGGAGCCGAGTTCGACGCCCTTCATGAGGGAGACGAGGGTCGTGCCGGGCGCGAGCAGCGGCGCCCATTCGGCGAGGTTGCCGCGCAGCGTCTGCGAGGGGATCGCGAGGACGGTGAAGTCGGCGCCGCGGGCGGCCTCGGCGGCGTCCGCCGTCGCCCGTACGTTGTCCGGAAGTTCGACACCGGGAAGGTAGTCGGGGTTCGTACGCGTGGAGTTGACCGCATCCGCGAGTTCGGCTCGCCGGCCCCACAGAGTGACGTCGCACCCCGCGTCGGCGAGCACCATGGCGAAGGCGGTGCCCCACGAACCGGTGCCGAAGACGGCCGCCTTGACGGGCTTGCTCACGTACCCTGCCCCTCTTCCTGCTCGGCCCTCTCCTGGACCTGCTTCTGCTCGTGCGTCCTGCGCCGCTGCTCGATCCGCTCGCGGCGCGGGTCGTACGGCGTCTCGGGCGCCTTCTCGCCGCGGATCTCCTCCAGCTGGCGGGTGATGGCGGCCATGATGACCTCGGTCGCCTCCTTCAGGAGGTCCGGGGTCATCTCCTTGTCGTAGAAGCGCGAGAGATCGACGGGCGGCCCTGCGAGCACGTGATGGGTCTTGCGCGGGCGCAGGCTGGGCTTCTTGGCGTACGGCGGCAGCAGCTCGTTGGCGCCCCACTGAGCGACGGGAATCACCGGGCACTTGGTGGTGAGGGCGACGCGCGCGGCACCCGTCTTGCCGGTCATGGGCCACTGTGCGGGATCCCGGGTGATGGTGCCCTCCGGGTAGAACGCGACGCACTCACCGCGCTCCACGGCGGCGATCGCGGCGCGGAATGCGCTCAGCGCGTCCGTGGTCTCGCGGTAGACGGGGATCTGTCCGGTGCCGCGCATCGCGGCACCGACGAATCCCTTCTTGAAAAGGCCGCTCTTCGCCAGGAATCGCGGAACCCGTCCGGTGTTGTACTGATAGTGCGCATACGCGAAGGGGTCCACATGCGAATTGTGGTTCACCACGGTGATAAATCCGCCGTCGGCCGGAATGTGCTCCATTCCGCGCCAGTCCCGCTTGATCAGAACCACCAGTGGCGGTTTGCAGAGCACCGCTGCGAAGCGGTACCAGAAGCCGATTCTGCGGCGGGGCACGCGGACACCTTCCTCTAGGGCCTTGGGGGGCCGCACAAGTGTCGCCCCAGGCCGCCGGTCTGTCGAGAACACGGTACGCCCCGACGACGCGACCGCCAGATGGTCCAGGTGACGGCTGAGTGACAATGGCCGCGACAAGAGAGGGACGGAACGCCGGTGCTGTGGACCTTGGTCATACCCCTGAAACCCCTGACGCGCGCCAAGAGCAGGCTCTCGGACACCGCCGGCGACGGGCTGCGCCCCGGCCTCGCCCTCGCCTTCGCCCAGGACACCGTGGCGGCCGCGCTGGCCTGCCCGGCGGTCGGGGATGTGGCGGTCGTCACGGACGACGCCCTGGCCGGCCGCGAGCTCACCGCGCTGGGCGCCCGGATCGTCCCCGACGAGCCCCGGGGTGGCCTCAACGCGGCCCTGACGCACGGAGTGACGGCCGTACGCGCCGCACGTCCCGCAAGCCCCGTTGCAGCCCTGAACGCCGATCTCCCGGCGCTACGCCCGCTGGAATTGTCCCGCGTCCTGGACGCGGCCGCGGAATTCCCCCGCGCTTTCCTCGCCGACGCGGCCGCAATCGGCACGACTCTGCTGGCCGCAAGCTCCGCCCAGGAATTGCTTCCGGCATTCGGCCCGGATTCCCGCGCCCGGCATCGGGCGTCCGGGGCCGTGGAGCTCGCGCCCGGGGACGTGGATTCCGTACGGCAGGACGTGGACACGGGCGACGACTTGCGGGCGGCGCTGGCGCTGGGGGTCGGGCCGTACACGGCGGCCGTTTCGGCGGGTTTGCTGATTCCCGGGACCTAAAGTGCCGGTGCGGCTGGGCGCTGCCGGCTTAGAGGTGCCGCCTTCTGCGGGACGGGCGCCGCCCCAGCGGCACGATCGCCCGCAGGCTGAGCTGAGCGCCCCACAGGGGCGCGGGGCTGTATCGGTTTGCGGCTCCTCCGAGTGGGCGCGACCAGCCACAACGCATCCACAGTCGGCAGACAACCGCACCCCGACAACGAGCCGCCGCAGGCACTAGGCTGGCCGTCATGCAAGCCACCGCATACACGTACGACGCCGACACCCGAACCGGCAGCGTGCTGCTGGACGACGGCACCCCCGTGCCCTTCGACGCACCGGCGTTCGACGCGGGCGGCCTGCGGCTGCTGCGCCCCGGGCAACGGGTCCGTATCGAGACGGAGGGCACCAAGGACAGCCTCCGGATCACCCTGGTGACGCTGCAAACCCTCTGACGCGGGACCCGAACACGCCGCGGGCCGGACTCCGATGCGGAGTCCGGCCCGGCGCGTGAGTGCCCCTGTGCCCTTACCTCTTACCTCTTGCGGGCCGTGGCCGTCTTGGCGGTGGTCTTGCGAGCCGTCGACTTCTTGGCGGGGGCCTTCTTGGCCGTCGCCTTCTTCGCCGGGGCCTTCTTGGCGGTCGCCTTCTTGGCCGTGGTCTTCTTCGCCGCGGTGGTCTTGGCGGCGCCCGTGGTCTTCTTGGCCGTCGTCTTCTTCGCGGTCGTCTTCTTGGCGGCGGGCGTCGTCTTCTTGGCCGTCGTCTTCTTCGCCGTGGTCTTCTTGGCGGCTGCCGCCTTGGTGGTCTTCTTGGCGGCCGCCTTCTTCACGGTCGCCGCAGCGCCACCGGTCAGGCTGCCCTTGGGCGCCTTCTTGACGGCGACCTCGCCGCCGCGCGGGAGCTTCTTCGAGCCGCTCACCAGGTCCTTGAAGCCCTGGCCCGCACGGAAGCGCGGAACGGAGGTCTTCTTGACCCGAACCCGCTCGCCGGTCTGCGGGTTGCGGGCGTAGCGGGCCGGACGGTCGACCTTCTCGAACGAGCCGAAGCCGGTGACCGAGACCCGGTCCCCGGCGACGGTCGCGCGGACGATGGCGTCCAGGACCGCGTCGACAGCCTCGGCGGCCTGCTGGCGGCCGCCCAGCTTGTCGGCAATCGCTTCTACGAGCTGCGCCTTGTTCACGTCTTCCCCTTCGGAGACATTGCCAGAACGAAAGTGTTCAAGCTTTTTCGCACGTTAGGCAGATATATACCGCAAATCAAACACGAAACGGGCTAATCACCCGTGCGCCGCAACGAACTCGGCTGTCTCGAACGCGTTCAGCGGTCCTCTTCGGGGAATCGACCCTCGTCGAGGTCCATGGTGAACGCCTCCAGACGCCTTGCCGCGTCGGCGAGATCGTGCTTGGCCGCGGCCGTAATGACCAGCAGCTTCCGGGTCAGCGCCATCCGTACGCCCTCCGGGACTTGCAGTGCGCGCACCCTTGAGTGCGCTTCCTTCAGTTGGTCCGCGACTGCCGCATAGAGCTCGAGTTGGCCGTCGTGTTCCATGCACAGATTGTGCCATCTGGGGCGAGTTGTCGCCTGCGGGGGTCGCAACTGATGCCTCAAACGGCCTTCCGGGCTCCGGCGGAAGTCACGCCTACACAGCTCGGCTACCCCGGCAACAACCGTCGTAACGTGGGAAGTTGGGAACAAGCGCGAGTGCCCCCGAGTCCGTTCGGGCCCGGACACAGCTGTACCCCCGATCGGGCTGATCGGGGGTACAGAGGGGGCGTTCAGGTGGCCGAAACCCGACCTGCTCAGGGGCTCCGGATCAGACCTTGAGCGTCCGCGGCTTGTACGACGGGCGCTTGGCCTCGTACGCGGCGATGTCGGCCTCGTTCGAGAGGGTGATGGAGATGTCGTCCAGCCCGTTCAGCAGCCGCCAGCGGGAGTTCTCGTCCAGCTCGAAGGAGGCGGTGACGCCCTCGGCGCGCACCTCGCGGGCCTCCAGGTCGACGGTGATCTCGGCCTGCGGGTCCCGCTCCGTGAGCTCCTGCAGCGCGTCCACGATCTTCTGCTCCAGAACGACCGTGAGCAGGCCGTTCTTCAGCGAGTTGCCGCGGAAGATGTCGGCGAAGCGGGACGAGATCACGGCTTTGAAGCCGTAGTTCTGCAGCGCCCACACCGCGTGCTCACGGGAGGAGCCGGTGCCGAAGTCGGGGCCGGCGACCAGGACCGTGGCGCCCTGCCGCTCGGGGCGGTTGAGGATGAAGTTCTCGTCCTTGCGCCAGGCCTCGAACAGCCCGTCCTCGAAACCGTCCCGCGTGACCTTCTTGAGCCAGTGAGCAGGGATGATCTGGTCGGTGTCGACGTTGGAGCGGCGCAGCGGGACGGCCCGGCCGGTGTGCGTGGTGAATGCTTCCATGACTCTCAGACTCCAGCGGGCGTACGGGTCTCGGCGTCGGACAGGTCGGCCGGGGAGGCCAGGTGGCCCAGGACCGCCGTCGCGGCGGCGACCTGCGGCGACACCAGGTGCGTACGACCGCCCTTGCCCTGCCGGCCCTCGAAGTTGCGGTTGGAGGTGGACGCGGAGCGCTCACCCGGGGCCAGCTGGTCGGGGTTCATGCCGAGGCACATCGAGCAGCCCGCGTGCCGCCATTCGGCGCCGGCCTCCTTGAAGACGACGTCCAGACCCTCGGAGACGGCCTGCAGACCGACCCGCGCGGAGCCCGGGACGACCAGCATCCGTACGCCGTCGGCGACTTTGCGGTCCTTGACGATCTCGGCGGCGGCGCGCAGGTCCTCGATGCGGCCATTGGTGCAGGAGCCTACGAAGACGGTGTCCACCTTGATGGAGCGCAGCGCCTGTCCGGCCTCCAACCCCATGTATTCCAGGGCCTTTTCGGCGGCGAGGCGCTCCGAAGCGTCTTCGTACGAAGCCGGGTCGGGGACGGACGCCGAAAGCGGCGCGCCCTGGCCGGGGTTGGTGCCCCAGGTGACGAACGGCGACAGCGACGCGGCGTCGATGACGACCTCGGCGTCGAACTCGGCGCCCTCGTCCGTCTTCAGCGTCTTCCAGTACGCGACGGCGGCGTCCCAGTCCTCGCCCTCGGGGGCGTGGGCGCGGCCCTTGATGTACTCGAAGGTGGTCTCGTCGGGGGCGATCATGCCCGCGCGGGCACCGGCCTCGATCGACATGTTGCAGATGGTCATGCGGGCCTCCATCGAGAGCTTCTCGATGGCGGAGCCGCGGTACTCCAGGATGTAGCCCTGGCCGCCGCCCGTACCGATCTTGGCGATGATCGCCAGGATCAGGTCCTTGGCCGTGACACCCTCGGGCAGTTCGCCGTCGACCGTGATCGCCATGGTCTTCGGACGGGCCAGCGGCAGCGTCTGGGTGGCCAGCACGTGCTCGACCTGCGAGGTGCCGATGCCGAACGCCAGCGCACCGAACGCGCCGTGCGTGGAGGTGTGGGAGTCACCGCACACGACCGTCATACCGGGCTGGGTCAGACCCAGCTGCGGGCCGACGACGTGCACGACGCCCTGCTCTACGTCGCCCAGCGGGTGCAGCCGGACGCCGAACTCGGCGCAGTTCTTGCGCAGCGTCTCCAGCTGGGCCCGGGAGACCGGGTCCGCGATCGGCTTGTCGATGTCGAGGGTCGGGGTGTTGTGGTCCTCGGTCGCGATGGTGAGGTCGAGACGGCGCACCGGGCGGCCGTTCTGACGCAGGCCGTCGAAGGCCTGCGGGCTGGTCACCTCGTGCAGGAGGTGGAGATCGATGAAGAGGAGGTCGGGCTCGCCCTCGGCGCGCCGGACGACATGGTCGTCCCAGACCTTCTCCGCGAGTGTCCTACCCATCGCTTTCCCTCCGGCCGGCAAACGTCCACCGGCCCAACTAGAGATCTTGAGGAGACGGCACCCGGCCCCAATTCACGGGCATCCGTCATCCGGCCCGTTCGGTCAGCGGGCCGCTGTGCATACAAGGGTTGCGCGTCTCACGAAAAAAGGAACTTGCGTTTCACAGAGTGAGACGTGAGTATCGTTTCATGGACAACAGCAGCGGCGTGGGCGTTCTGGACAAGGCAGCCCTTGTCCTCAGCGCCCTGGAGTCCGGTCCGGCCACCCTCGCGGGACTGGTGGCGGCCACCGGACTGGCACGACCGACGGCCCACAGACTGGCCGTGGCCCTGGAGCACCACCGTATGGTGGCACGCGACATGCAGGGCCGTTTCATTCTCGGCCCGCGCCTGGCGGAGCTGGCTGCGGCCGCCGGCGAGGACCGCCTCCTCGCGACGGCGGGCCCGGTGCTCACGCATCTGCGGGACATCACGGGCGAGAGCGCCCAGCTCTACCGCCGCCAGGGCGACATGCGCATCTGCGTCGCCGCGGCCGAGCGCCTGTCCGGACTGCGGGACACCGTCCCGGTCGGCTCGACGCTCACGATGAAGGCCGGTTCCTCGGCGCAGATCCTGATGGCCTGGGAGGAGCCCGAGCGCCTGCACCGCGGCCTGCAGGGCGCCCGCTTCACGGCCACCGCCCTCTCGGGCGTACGGCGCCGCGGCTGGGCCCAGTCCATCGGCGAGCGCGAGCCGGGCGTCGCGTCCGTCTCCGCACCCGTACGCGGCCCGTCCAACCGCGTGGTGGCCGCCGTGTCCGTCTCCGGTCCCATCGAGCGCCTGACGCGCCACCCGGGCCGTATGCACGCCCAGGCGGTCATCGACGCCGCCGCCCGCCTCTCCGAGGCGCTGCGCCGCACGGGCTGACCCCCGGGACGCAGGGAAACGTCAGCGAGGAGAGCCCGCCTCAACGCCGCGGCAGGCCCTCCCCGCTCCCCCGATCCCCCCTGGTCACCCGGTCTTCTCGGCCGCCTTCTGCTCGGCCCCGGCCGCCGACCGGTGTGCGAACCGGTCCTTCGCGTAGCGCCCCCGCTTCTCCAGCGGCACCTGCCCGTGCGCACCGGCGAGCCCGAAGGCCGGCATGTCGAAGTAGATGGCCTCGTACGACCCCTCGGGCACCACGTACGCCTCGTGCCACAGCCCCACATGACCGTGCGCCTTCCCTGCACGTTCCTTGCCGTTGAAGATCGACCAGGCCCGGTGGTGGAACATCTGCGGCGAGTGCGCGTAGGTGTACAGCTTCTCCTTGGACTCCCAGTACTGGACGATGTAGTACGTCCGCGGCGAGGCCGTCAGCATCACACGCCCCAGCAGCCCCCGGTCATGGTTCCGCGCAAGCTCCCCAAGCATGCGGAACATCGCCAGCATGACCGGCAGCCACTGGTGCACCGCCCAGAAGTGGTTCACGCGCATGCCGATGAGCAGGACCACCACATCACCTTCCGCATCCGCGGTCGTGCGACCTCGTACCGGCTTCGCGAACATGGCGGTCCCCTGGTTCCCTCGTCGGATAGCGACGCTATCCTTCTGTTCGGTGCTTGGATAGTGACACTTCCCAAGGAGAGGCGCAAGAGATGCGGCTGGCTGAGCTCAGCGAGCGCAGTGGGGTGTCCACCGCGACGATCAAGTACTACCTGCGCGAAGGCCTGTTGCCGCCGGGCCACCAGATCAACGCCACTACGGCCGAGTACGACGAGGAGCATCTGCGCCGGCTGCGGCTGGTGCGGGCGATGATCCAGGTGGGCCGGGTGCCGGTGGCGACGGTCCGGGAGGTGCTGGGGCATGTCGACGACGACTCCCTGCCGCGGGCGATCCGCCTCGGCGCCGCGGTCTGGGCGTTGCCGCAGGTGCCGGAGCCGGACGCGGACGACGAGTTCGTCCAGGCCGCACACCAGGAGGTCACCGCACTCCTGGACCAGCTCGGCTGGCAGAACGCCAAGCGGCTGACGTCCCTCTCCCCCGCCTACCGCTCACTGGTGGTGGGAGTGGCGGCGCTGCGCCGGCTCGGCTACGACTTCGGGACCGAACTGCTCACGCCGTACGCCGAGTTGATGTACCGGACGGCCGTCCTCGACCTGGACAACATGGAGGCGCACTCCTCGCAGCAGGAGGAGCAGATCGAGTTCGCGATCCTGGGGGCGATCCTCAACGAGCCGGTGCTCCAGGCACTGCACCGACTGGCCCAGGAGGAGGAGACGACGCGGCGGTACGGCCTCGAGTAGCCGTCACCGGGCACGACGAAGGCCCCCCGCCGAAGCGAAGGGCCTTCCTGGTGTACCCCCGACCGGATTCGAACCGGCGCTACCGCCTTGAGAGGGCGGCGTGCTAGGCCGCTACACAACGGGGGCGAGGATCTTGCAAGCGTTTGACTTACACCGCCGCAGATCCGAGCTGGTCTACCTGGACTCGAACCAAGACTAACTGAACCAGAATCAGTCGTGCTGCCAATTACACCATAGACCAATGTGGTTTAGACCAGTTTGTACCCCCGACCGGATTCGAACCGGCGCTACCGCCTTGAGAGGGCGGCGTGCTAGGCCGCTACACAACGGGGGCCCTAGCGATCCCGAGTTGATCGAGATCAGTACCCCCGACCGGATTCGAACCGGCGCTACTGCCTTGAGAGGGCAGCGTGCTAGGCCGCTACACAACGGGGGCTTAGCGGATGACATCCGCGGTGCGGATGAGCTCCGCGAGCTGGCCTACCTGGACTCGAACCAAGACTAACTGAACCAGAATCAGTCGTGCTGCCAATTACACCATAGGCCACTGGAACGCAAGCCCCTGCGGGGATCTTGTTCTAGTTTGCTCCTCCGGTTCCCGGCCTTTCGGCCCGCTCTCCGGCGGCGCAGGAAGAACATTACCTGAAGGTGGACGGGGCTCCAAAACGGGTATCGGCGCGGAGGATCGCGGGGAGTTCGGCGAGGGAGGCGATCCGGTGGGGGCCCGTGGGTGCGTCACCGCTGGTGTGCGCGCCGTCGCGGTCGATCCACACCGACAGCAGTCCGGCCTCGGCGGCACCGCGCCCGTCGATCTCCGGGTGGTCCCCGACGTACGCGACCTGGTGCGGTGCGAGTTCCAGGGCCTCGCAGGCGGCCAGGAAGGCGCCGGCCTCGGGCTTGGAGACGCCGAGTTCGGCGGCGCACAGGATGACCTCGAAGCGGTCGTGCACGCCGAGGGTGCGCAGCTTGCGGTCCTGGACGGTGAGGCTGGAGTTGGACAGCACCGCGTGACGGTGGCTGGCCGCGAGGGCGTCCAGGGCGGGCAGGACGTCCGGGAAGAGGGCCCAGGCGGCCTCATAGTGCGCCATGTACCGCTGGAACCAGTCGTCGGCCCGGGCGTCGGTCAGCTGCTCGCCGAGGAACACCCTTACGCGATCGCGGCGCTGGCCCTCGAAGGTCACCTCGCCCGCCGAGAACCGCGCCCACTGCCGGTCGGTGATCTCACGCCAGTGGGCCAGGGCCTGCTCCACGGTGTCGTACCCGTCGAGCAGGCCCTCGGCGGCGAGATGCGCGCCCATGCCGACGCGGTCCGCGGTCGTGTAGTCGAAGAGGGTGTCGTCCACGTCCCAGACGACGGCTCTGATCGCCATGGCACCGACGGTACCCCCGGCCCGGCTGGGGGTCCGGGGGTCAGCCCCCGAAGTACGCAGCGTCGAAGAGGGTGTCGTCCACGTCCCAAACGACGGCTCTGATCGCCATGGCACCGACGGTACCCCCCGGACCGGCTGGGGGTCCGGGGGTCAGCCCCCGAAGTACGCAGCGTCGAAGAGGGTGTCGTCCACCTCCCGGACCACGGGCCGAATGCTCGTGATCCGACGGTGACGCGGCGAGTCCGTGACGTGTCTCTCAGTTGACCGTGGTCGTGCCGGTCAGGGTGAGGGTCGGGCCCTGGCTGTCGCGGGGTTCGGCGGTGAGGGTCCAGGTGTAGGTGCCGGGGGCCCGGGTGCCGTCCTGGCGGTAGCCGTCCCAGGAGGCGCGGACGGCGGCGGCGGTGGAGGTGCCGGTGAGGGTGCGGACGACCGTGCCGGTGCCGGTGGCCAGGGTCAGGGTCCAGGTCGACGGCTTGCTGAGCTGCCAGACCGGCTTCCAGGGGTTGGACGTCGCCGGACCGCCCGCCACGGGGTCCGTCTGCGCCTCCATCTGTGCCAGGGGCGAGGTGGGGACGTCGGCGGTGACGAGCGCCACCTTGGCCGTGTCCGTGAGGTACGCGACGTTGCCACCGAAGCGGTCCACGGCCCACCGTCCGTTGCCGCCGCCGGTGTTCTGGTCGGTCGTGGGGAGCACGGCCACGGTGCGCGTGGTCGCCGTACCGGTGTGGAAGTCGGTGAGCAGCAGTTCGTGGGTGGTGCGGTTCTCACGGACCAGGTAGCCGTCGGCGAGGCGGGCCGGGCCGGAGGGCACGGTGATCGCGCGGCCCGTGGCGCGGTCGTAGACGCCCGTCGGTCCCGCGGTGCCGCAGGTCCAGTAAAGCCAGGTGTTCACGGCCTGGAGTTCGCTCGGGGTGCAGGGGGCGCCGGTGCTGACCGAGGCGACGTTCTTCTTCGTCTTGAGGTCGTAGGCGACGACCGTGCCCTGGGTGCTGCCCGGGGTCCACAGGCGCTGGCCCCAGAGGGCGGCGGCGGTGCGGGTGCGGTTCAGCGTGATGGTTCCGGCGGCGGCCTTCGGGAAGTCGGCGACCTCCTGCACGCCGGCGGTGCCGCCGTTGTAGAGCGCGTAGCGGCCGGTGCCGGTGAGGAGGCGGCCGCCCGCGTCGCCGGTGGGCAGGTTGCGGATGGTGGTCGCGTCCTCGCCGACGACGTTCATGGACTCCTTGCCTGCGGAGTCGGTCCACAGGTAGGCGACCCTGCCGTCGCCGAGGGCCTCCATCTGCGGGCAGGCGGCGTCGCCGCCCAGGCACGGGGACGCGGGGGCCAGCGCGGGGCCGCGGCGGGCCTGGAGGGCGGTCGGGCGGCCCGTCGTGTCGAACGGGATGGTGTAGAAGCCGTAGGCGCCGTTGTTGCCGGTGTTGCCGTACATCTGGAGTTCGCCGCCCGCGAGCGCCAGGCCGTCCGGACGGGTCTTCCAGGCCGGCACGTCGAGGACGTTCTTGCTGGTGACGTCGGAGTCGGCGGTGGGCGTGACGCGGTAGACGTGCCAGTCGACGCTGGACGGGCCCGCGGTGATGAGGAGGCCGCCGTCCGGGGTGATGCCGAAGTGGCCCTCCGCGCCGGGGAGGAGCGTGCGGGAGCTGTTGTCCGTGAGTGAGACGTCCCACAGGGCCGGGCCGACTCCCGCGGGCAGGAAGATCGGGTCGTTCTCGTCCTTGCTGATACCGGCGAGCAGGTGGTCGCCGACGACGGCCTGCGGGGTGCCGTAGTACTGGCCCGTGATCGTGCCGGGAGCGGTGCCCGGCTCCGAGTCCACGCGGATCGCCTTCTTGTCGGCGACCAGCCAGCGGTCGTTGAACAGGACCTTCGTGGGTGCCGCGGTCAGACCGGTCACATAGGGGCGCAGGGAGCCGTCCGCGAGGTCGACCAGGCCCACGCCGGTCGTGCCGTCCACGGTGTAGACGACGGCGGCGCGGCGCACCGAGCCGCCCGTGACGTACTTGGTGGGCCTGGCGTCGGCGGGCAGGCCGGTCACCGGGAGGTCGGTGGTGGTGCCGTCGGCGGCGGCGCGCAGGACGTGCGGGGCGCCCGAGCCGTCCTGGGTGAGGACGCTCCAGCCCGTGGCGGCCTCGTAGGTCTGGCCGTCCGGGATCTGCACGGTCGCGGTGGCACCGGTGGAGCGGTGCTTCTGCGTGACGGTGCTGCCGCTGCGGGTGTTGCTGACATCGTTGCCGGTGGCCAGGTCGTCGGGCCCGGCGTGCTGCGGCGGGGTGAAGTCCGGGTAGTCGGCGGACATCGTCGCGCCCGAGCCGCCCTCCGGCAGCCAGTACTGGAACCCGGACGCCCCTGACCACCGGTATTGCACCTCGGTCGGCACGGTCCTGCTCAACTGCACGGTCGCCACGGGTGTGTCGGCGCTCGGCGCGGCCTGCGCCTGCGTGGCGGACACCGCGCAGGACAGGGCCACCACCCCGGTGAGCGCCACCTCGGCAAATCTTCGTGAACGGGTCACGTCCCCTCCCCCAAGTCACATGCTGAGCAGGATGAGCTTGTGCCTCACCTGCAAGGCGACCATGCAACGTCGGCCCGGGGAGCGGGAGTTGCACGGAAGGGAGAACTCCGGGTGACAAGTCCGTGTACGGCAGGAGGGCGGCTTCCGTTACGGAAGCCGCCCTCCTGTGAGTTCACCGGGTCGGTGTCACCCTGCGGTGAGCCTGACCAGCGCCGCGTCGATGCGGGCCAGGGTCTTCTCCTTGCCCAGGATCTCCAGGGACTCGAACAGGGGCAGGCCGACCGTGCGGCCGGTGACGGCGACGCGGACCGGGGCCTGGGCCTTGCCGAGCTTGAGGCCGTGGGCCTCACCGGCGGCCAGGACGGCCTCCTTGAGGGACTCGGCGGAGGTCCAGTCGGCGGACTCCAGCTTCTCGCGGGCCGTGCGGAGGAGGGCGTCGGAGCCCTCCTTCATCGCCTTCGTCCAGGACGGCTCGTCGAAGACCGGCTCGGCGAGGAACAGGAAGTCGACGTTGTCCGTGATCTCCGAGAGGACCTTCAGGCGGGTCTGGGCGTGCGGGGCGACCGCCTGCCACTTGGCCTCGTCGAAGTCCTCCGGGGCCCAGGGGGCGAAGGGAGCCTTGAGCCAGGGGGCGCAGCGCTCCGTGAAGTCCTTCACATCCAGCAGGCGGATGTGGTCGGCGTTGATCGCCTCGCACTTCTTGAGGTCGAAGCGGGCCGGATTGGGGTTCACGTCCGCGATGTCGAAGGCAGCCACCATCTCCTCGATGGTGAAGATGTCCTTGTCCGCGGAGAGCGACCAGCCCAGCAGGGACAGGTAGTTGAGCAGGCCCTCCGGGAGGAAGCCGCGCTCGCGGTAGAGGTTCAGAGAGGACTGCGGGTCGCGCTTCGAGAGCTTCTTGTTGCCCTCGCCCATGACGTACGGCAGGTGGCCGAAGTGCGGGATCTGCTGGGCGATGCCCAGCTCGATCAGCGCCTTGTAGAGGGCGATCTGGCGGGGGGTGGAGGAGAGCAGGTCCTCGCCGCGCAGGACGTGGGTGATCTCCATCAGGGCGTCGTCGACCGGGTTGACGAGCGTGTACAGCGGGGCGCCGTTCGCGCGCACGATGCCGTAGTCGGGGACGTTCTCCGGCGTGAAGGTCAGCTCGCCGCGGACCAGGTCCGTGAAGGTGATCGTCTCGTCGGGCATGCGGAAGCGGACGATCGGGGTGCGGCCCTGGGCCTTGTACTCCTCGACCTGCGCGTCCGTGAGGTCGCGGCAGTGGCCGTCGTAGCCGGACGGCTTGCCGGCGGCGCGGGCGGCCTCGCGGCGGGTGTCCAGCTCCTCCTGCGAGCAGTAGCAGTGGTACGCGTGGCCGGCGTCCAGGAGCTTGGCGGCGACGCCCTTGTAGAGGTCCATGCGCTGCGACTGGCGGTACGGCGCGTGCGGGCCGCCGACCTCGGGGCCCTCGTCCCAGTCGAAGCCCAGCCAGCGCATCGAGTCGAGCAGCTGGTTGTACGACTCCTCGGAGTCGCGGGCGGCGTCGGTGTCCTCGATGCGGAAGACCAGAGTGCCCTGGTGGTGCCGGGCGAACGCCCAGTTGAACAGGGCGGTGCGGACCAGGCCCACATGGGGGTTACCGGTGGGCGAGGGGCAGAAACGGACGCGTACGGGGGAGCCGGGTGCGCTAGCCACGCTTGACAACCTTGTTGGTGAGAGTGCCGATGCCTTCGATGGTGACGGCGACCTCGTCGCCGACGGTGAGCGGTCCGACGCCTGCCGGGGTGCCCGTGAGGATCACGTCGCCGGGGAGCAGCGTCATGGCCTCGGAGATGTTGACGATCAGATCCTCGATGGAGTGGATCATCTCGCTGGTGCGGCCGAGCTGGCGTTGTTCGCCGTTGACCGTGAGCTGGACGGTCAGGTCGGACGCGGTGGCGAGGTCGAGGTCGGTCTCCACCCAGGGGCCGAGCGGGCAGGAGGTGTCGAAGCCCTTGGCCCTGGCCCACTGCTTCTCGCGCTTCTGCACGTCGCGGGCGGTGACGTCGTTGGCGCAGGTGTAGCCGAAGATCACGTCCGCCACGCGCTGGCGCGGGACCTCGCGGCACATGCGGCCGATGACGACGGCAAGTTCGGCCTCGTGGTGCAGTTCCTCGGAGAAGGGCGGGTACTGGATCTCGTCGCCGGGGCCGATCACCGAGGTGGAGGGCTTGAAGAAGGCGAACGGGGCGTCGGGCACCTCGTTGCCGAGTTCGCGCGCGTGCTCGGCGTAGTTGCGGCCGAAGGCCACGACCTTGTTGGGGAGCACCGGGGGCAGCAGCCGCACCTTGCTCACGGGCACCTTCGTACCGGAGAGCTCGAAGTCCGCGAAGGGGATGCCCTTGATGATGTCGAGGACGAGCTCGTCCGGCTTGTCGCCCTCGACCGCGCCGAAGGCGACGTTCCCGTCGATGGAGAACCTGGCGATGCGCACGGGATCCTGCGCCCCTCACTTGAGCCGGCTGGAGTCTGACGCTCCAGGCTAACGCGGTGAGAGGGCTGCGCCGCGCGCATTTGAGGCGTGCGCGGCCGCGGTGAGTGATCTACGGCCGGTGCGCGTACTACTGCGCGACGGAGGCCGTGGCGGGGACCTCCACCAGGATGGTGCGACGGGGATTGGCGGTCTGGGTGGGAAGATCGACGGAGTGCTCCGGCTGCTGCGGCGTCTGCAGTGCGTCGGCGTCCTCGAGGTGCGCCAGCGTCGTGCGCCGCGGGTTGGCTATGTTGCGGAACATCATCGTCGTCTTCACTGTTGTACGTGACCTTGTCGTCTACGGGCGCCCGGCCGGGCCCTCGGGGCCCTCGCGCAGGCGCGGTTGTCAAAGTGTTACGTCCTGTAAAGCGTCAGGCTAAACATTCAATTCCCTTCCCGAAGCGTGAAGACCCCATGATCAGCATGTGAGTTTCCTCACGACCCGACAGGCAAAACGGTCAATTCAGGCCCGTTGTCGACCCCCACGAAACGGACATTGCCCACCTGAAGCCATCATTCCGCTCCTGATCATGGCGACTAGGACACCGCTCCCACGTGGGTGACTCACACACATAAGTCCGTTATGGACGAGATCACTTTCTACGTCCGGTAATCCTGCACTCACGTGCAGTCACGTGGGTCACGGCATAGTGCTCGGCCCTTGTTGGAGATCCGGCACTGTGCTGGAATTCCACGGACCGCCGCAGGATCGAGCCGGCGCACAGGGGGCGCAACGAGCGCCGCGTTGCGGCGAGAAGGGGAGCCAGCGCCGGTCACTTCACGACCACAGGGGGCGCATTCAGGGCGCCGCCTAAAACGCCGACACCGTGTCTTTCCGTTCACGCGGAGGGGCGCCTGGTCCAGAGGTTGCGACGCTAGTGCAGGGACGTTTCAAGAGGGATGGCAGTGCTTCGGCGGAGCCGGAGCCGCACGGCGGGACTGGCCCCAATGCCGGCAGTCCCTCCCCCCAGCACGCCCAGAACCCGGGCCCGGCCCCGTCGGGCGACGGCGGAGAGCGCTCCGGGCGCTCCGGCGCGTCGGCACCTCCCGGGTCCCCCGGCTCCGCCGCTCCGGCGGTCAAGCCGCCCAAGGGCCCGAGCGGTCCGGGATCCCGCGTGGCGCTGCGCAACTGGCGCATCTCCACGCGCCTGGTGTCGCTGCTCGCGCTTCCCGTGGTGGCGGCCACCTCGCTGGGCGCGCTGCGCATCAGCGACAACATGGACGACATCCAGCAGCTCGACAACATGAAGCTGCTGACGGACATGACCAAGCAGGCCACCGAGCTGGCCGACGCGCTCCAGAAGGAACGCGACCTGTCCTCCGGTCCGCTGGCACACGGCTCCAAGGCGAGCGACTACACGGTCAAGGGCTACCGGGACAAGACGGACCGGGCCAAGACCAACTTCATCGACGCCGCCGAGGAGATCGACACCTCCAACAAGGACGGCTCGCTCCAGGGCGTCCGGGAGAGCCTCGTCGGTGTGGTCGGCGACCTCGAACAGCTGTCGAAGATCCGCTCCACCGCCTACCAGGCCAAGAACAACTCGACCCAGACCGTCGAGGCGTACCACCGTCTGGTCACGCACCTGCTGGACCTCTCCCAGGACATGGCCGAGGCCACCAGCAACCCCGAGATGATCCAGCGCACCCGCGCCCTGGCGTCCTTCTCCTCCGCCAAGGAGTACGCGTCGATGCAGCGCGCCGTTCTGGCGGCGGCGCTCCCCGCGAACAACACCGCGGTCGGCGACCTGTCGGAGAACGACCGGCTGTACGCGCAGTCGGCGCTGGAGAGCCAGAAGTCCGAGCTGCGCAGCTTCCGGAGCATCTACGGCACCGAGACGGCCACCGCTCTCCTCAAGCCCATCGAGGAGAACAACACGACGATCACGGCCAGCGACAAGTACGCCAGCCGTGCCCTCGCCTCCCAGAACGCCCTGGACGACCTGCCGAAGCGCTCGTACCAGGACTGGGTGGACGACAGCTCGACCAAGATCGAGCAGATGAAGAAGATCGAGCACACGCTGCTCGAGGACATGGAGCAGAAGGCCCGCGAGCTGCGCGCCGCCTCCGAGCGCTCGGCGATCATCTCCGGTGCGCTGATCCTGCTCGTGCTCGGCGTCTCCCTCGTCGGCGCCTTCGTCATCGCCCGCTCCATGATCCGCTCGCTGCGCCGCCTGCAGGAGACCGCCAACAAGGTCGCCCAGGACCGGCTGCCCGAGCTGGTCAAGCAGCTGTCCGAGTCGGACCCGCAGGACGTCGACACCTCCGTCGAGTCGGTCGGTGTGCACTCCCGGGACGAGATCGGCCAGGTGGCCGCGGCCTTCGACGACGTGCACCGCGAGGCGGTCCGCCTCGCCGCCGAGCAGGCCCTGCTGCGGGGCAACGTCAACGCGATGTTCACCAACCTCTCGCGCCGCTCCCAGGGCCTCATCCAGCGCCAGCTGTCGCTGATCTCCGAGCTCGAGTCCCGTGAGGCCGACCCGGACCAGCTGTCCTCGCTGTTCAAGCTCGACCACCTCGCGACCCGTATGCGCCGTAACGGTGAGAACCTTCTGGTTCTCGCCGGTGAAGAGCCCGGCCGTCGCTGGACCCGCCCGGTCCCGCTGGTCGACGTGCTCCGCGCCGCCGCGTCCGAGGTGGAGCAGTACGAGCGCATCGAGCTGGCCGCCGTGCCGACGACCGAGGTCGCCGGCCGCGTGGTCAACGACCTCGTGCACCTGCTCGCCGAGCTGCTCGAGAACGCGACCTCGTTCTCCTCGCCGCAGACCAAGGTCAAGGTCACCGGTCACGCGCTGCCCGACGGCCGCGTGCTGATCGAGATCCACGACACCGGTATCGGCCTCTCCCCCGAGGACCTCGCGGCGATCAACGAGCGGCTCGCCTCGCCGCCCACCGTGGACGTCTCCGTCTCCCGCCGCATGGGTCTGTTCGTGGTCGGCCGGCTGTCGCAGCGCCACGGCATCCGCATCCAGCTGCGCCCGTCCGACTCCGGTGGTACGACCGCGCTGGTCATGCTGCCCGTCGATGTCGCCCAGGGCGGCAAGAAGCCCGCTCCGGGCAAGCCCGGCCAGGGCGGTCCCGGTGTCTCCGGCGGTCCGGCCGCCGCGCAGGCCGCCGCAGGTGTGGCCGCCGCACGGCGCCAGGCCGGTGCCGGTGCGCCCGGTGGTGGCGCCCTCGGTGCCGGTGCCTCCGGTGGTGGTCTGCTCGGTGCCGGCCAGGGCCCGCGGGCCGCGCTGCCGGGTACCGGCGACGGCCGTCCGGGTGCGCCCGGCGGAGCGCGTGGACCGCAGTCTCCGGCAGCCCCGCAGCAGGGCCGGCCGGCTCCCGCGGGGGCGGGCGCCGGGTTCGGTCAGGCGCCGGGTGCGCCGCAGGGCCTGCAGGCCGCGGGCATGGGGCAGGACAGCTTCGGCGGCGCTCGTGGCGCCGTACCGCCGCAGTCCTCCAAGAACGCCGACGCCGGCAATGAGCAGGGCCGCGGCCGGCGGGGCCGTCAGCCGCAGCTGCCGGGCCGTGGCGGTCCGCGTGCCGAGCTGCCGGGCGGCAACCCGCAGTCCAGGCCGAGCTGGAGCGACGAGAACGCGCAGCCGCCAGTGCCTCGTGACTCGCTCGACACCCCGCGCGGCCACGACGAGACCTCCCGGATGCCGCGCATCGACGCGACGTCCGAGATGCCGGCGATCCCGCGGTCCGACGACCGTCAGGGCCCCGGTTCCACCTCGGAATTCGCGCGCCCCGACTTCGGCGCCCCGGCGCCGGGCAACCCGCAGCACACCGGCCAGTTCGCCGCCCAGGACTTCGGGGCGCAGCAGCCGAGCAGCAACGGTTCGCAGAACACGGGCCAGTACGTCCGCCCGGACGTCTTCGGCGCTCCGTCCGGCCAGAACGGGCGAGGCGGACAGAACAATCTGAACAACCCGAACAACCCCGCAAACACCGGACAGTTCGCGAGTCCGCAGGCGTACGACGGCAGCTCCACGGGCCAGTTCGCCACGTCGGGCTACGACAACGGCTCCACCGGGCAGCACTCCCTGCCGGGCCGCCAGAACCCCGGTGACACAGGGCAGTTCGAGCGTCAGCAGCCGGGTGGCGACTTCGGTGCTCCGCGGCCGCCGGCCCCGCAGCGTCCGCAGCAGCGGCCCGTCCGCCAGGAGCCCGAGGCACTGCCGCCGGCGCAGGGCCCCGGTGATGGTCGTACGCCCCTGTACGACACGCTGGAGACCAACTGGTTCCACGGCCAGCAGGGCGGTCAGCAGAGCAACGGCTCCGCACCGGCCCCGCAGCAACCGCAGGCTCCGGCCGCTCCCGCGGCCCCGCAGCACTCTGCGGCTTCACAGCGTCCCGCCACCTCTTCCTGGCGCACCTCGCCGAACGACGATCTCGTCCGGCAGGCGGAGCGTGTCAGGCAGCCGGCGGCGGGCGGCGTCACCACCTCCGGCCTGCCGCGCCGGGTGCCCCGGGCGAACCTCGTTCCGGGCACGGCTCAGCAGCAACAGCACCAAGCCGGTCCGCAGGTCTCGCGTGCGCCTGACGACGTACGCGGCCGGCTGACCAATCTCCGTCGGGGCATCGCGCAGGGTCGCCAGGCCGGTACAGGTACCGGTCAGACCGGCAGTTTCCCGAGCCCCACTCACCAGCAGGAGCGTTAGTTGAGCCAGATGAGCCAGGCGGCACAGAACCTCAACTGGTTGATCACCAACTTCGTGGACAACACCCCCGGTGTGTCCCACACCGTCGTCGTCTCCGCCGACGGACTCCTTCTGGCGATGTCGGAAGGCTTCCCCCGTGACCGCGCCGATCAGCTGGCGGCCGTCGCATCCGGGCTGACCTCGTTGACGGCCGGGGCCTCCCGGATCTTCGAGGGCGGCAACGTGGCGCAGACGGTCGTCGAGATGGAGCGGGGTTTCCTCTTCCTGATGTCCGTCTCGGACGGCTCGTCCCTGGCCGTGCTCGCGCACCCGGAGTGCGACATCGGCCTGGTGGGCTACGAGATGGCGCTGCTCGTCGACCGGGCAGGTGCGGTCCTCACGCCGGACCTGCGCGCCGAGCTACAGGGCAGTCTGCTCCACTGATCCACCCAGGATCCACCCCCGTCACCACATCACCGTCCGGCCGCCACAATCCCCCCACCGGCCCCGTCAGACGGCCAGCCCGACCGACTTGCTGTCCCGCCCGGAGGATTCATGACCCCGCCCACCGCCTCTCATGATCCGTACGCGGAGCCGTACGAGGATGAGGGCGACCAGCCACTGGTACGTCCGTACGCGATGACCGGTGGCCGGACGCGGCCGCGCTATCAGCTCGCCATCGAGGCGCTGATCAGCACCACGGCCGACCCGGCAGCACTCATGGGGCTGCTCCCGGAGCACCAGCGCATCTGCCACCTGTGCCGTGAGGTGAAGTCGGTCGCGGAGGTGTCGGCGCTTCTGTCCATGCCGCTGGGCGTCGCCCGGATCCTTGTCGCGGACCTGGCCGAGGCCGGGCTCGTCGCCATCCACCAGCCTGGTGGCGACGAGACGACCGGTGCGCCGGACGTGACCCTGCTCGAAAGGGTGCTCAGTGGACTTCGCAAGCTCTGAACCGAGTCGTGCCACCACCTCCGCCAAGATCGTGGTGGCGGGCGGCTTCGGCGTGGGCAAGACCACGTTCGTCGGCGCCGTCTCGGAGATCAACCCGCTGCGCACCGAGGCCGTCATGACGTCCGCGTCCGCGGGCATCGACGACCTCACGCACACCGGGGACAAGACCACCACCACGGTGGCCATGGACTTCGGCCGTATCACCCTGGACCAGGACCTGATCCTGTACCTGTTCGGTACACCGGGCCAGGACCGGTTCTGGTTCATGTGGGACGATCTGGTACGCGGTGCGATCGGCGCGGTGGTGCTCGTGGACACCCGGCGCCTGGCGGACTGCTTCCCCGCGGTCGACTACTTCGAGAACAGCGGCCTGCCCTTCGTCGTCGCGCTGAACGGCTTCGACGGGCACCAGCCGTACGCTCCCGAGGAGGTGCGCGAGGCGCTGCAGATCGGGCCGGACACCCCGATCATCACGACGGACGCCCGGCACCGAGGTGATGCGAAGAGCGCGCTGATCACGCTGGTCGAGCACGCTCTCATGGCACGGCTGAGGTAACAACCAAATCATCCATGTCGTACGGCAGTTGTCGTAGACGCATCGGAGCCGGCTGTGTGCTTTGACACGGTCGGCCCCGGTGTTCATAACGTTTCGGCAGAGGAATCGGGTGTCACGGCCACGCGTCGTTGCCAATCGGTCTCGCTGCGCTCACATCAGCCCCGTCTTTTGACGGGGCTCGCTCTTTATGACCGATTTATCTAGGGCTTACATCACACGGAATCCTCGCTTTCCACTGTTTGGAAGAGCGCAGGTCGTCGTGCTGGAATGCCTGAACTGCCCAATAGTCAAAGACGTACTCAGTAGTACTGCGTACTCAGTGGCGTACTGGGCTCTGAGACACTGCGGCACAACGTTGGTGCCCGCCGCCGAGAGGTTGTTGGTCGAGTGAGGCGAAGCAAGAACGGTCCCGAGCCGTCGGCCCGGGGCAACTTCACCCCGCCGCCGCGCGGAGCGGCGCCCGCCCCTGTGCCCGGTTCGGAACCGACGGCCGTACCCGCTCCGAGCGGCGGCCGTTTCTCCCCCCGCAACTGGCGGGTGCCGACCCGGCTGAACGCGATCCTGCTCATACCCGTGACGGTCGGGCTCGTCATGGGCGGCTTCCAGGTGAAGAGCTCGATCGACACCTGGCAGGAGGCGCAGGACGCGGAGAACACCGCACGGCTGGTGCGGGCCTCCCTGACCTATGCCAACGCGGTGAACAACGAGCGCGACATCACCGCGGCACCGCTGCTCAAGGGCAAGAGCGCGACCGCCAAGGACAAGGCGACCATCGCCGCGGCCCGCAAGGCCACGGACGAGGCGGCAGACGGCTTCGACGCGGCGGCGCAGAACATGCCGCAGAAGAGCGGCCTGCTGCGCCGCCTCAAGCTGTTCCGCCAGGCCGAGCCGCAGCTGGCCACCCTGCGCGCGATCGCGTACTCCTCCAAGGTCCACGGAGTACAGACCGAGGAGGGCTACGTCGCCGTCGCCCACCCCCTGATGGAGTTCGCCAACGAGCTGGGCCTGGGCACGGGCAACATCACCAGCTACGGCCGGACCGTCTACGCCATCTCGCTCACCCAGGCCGCCCTGTCCCTGGAGCGGTCGATCGGCATGCACCTGCTGATCGCCCCCGGCCCCAAGAAGGACGACCTCGCCAAGCAGCGCGTCGCCCTCTCCTCCTACGCCTACCTCGAAGGCATCGCCATCGAGGAGTACAAGGCGGGCGGCACCGAGGCGGACGCGCAGAAGCTCGTCGACCTCGAGGCGAAGGCCAAGGCCGAGGGCGTGGCCCAGGCCAAGCAGGCCGCCGCGCAGGCAGCGGCCAACAACCAGACCTACGTGCCGCCGCCGTCCAACCCGACGGCCATGGTCACGGCCCTCTCGGCACTGCAGTCCACCGACACCAGCGCCCGCGCCGCGCTCGCCACGCAGGGCATCACCGCGGAGAACTGGTGGGGGGTCACCACCCTCCGGGCCGACGTCTACCGGCAGATCCAGTCGGACATGGCCGACAAGGCCGTGAACGAGGCCTCGGACATCGCCGACAACGCCAAGCGTGACGCCCTCATCACCGGTGCCGCCGTCGTCGTCGCCCTGCTCCTGGCGTTCATCCTGGCCGGTGCCGTGGCCCGCCAGATGTCCCGCTCGATGCGCCAGCTGCGCAACGCCGCCTTCGGCATCGCCGAGCAGCGTCTGCCGATGCTGGTCGACCAGCTCTCGCGCACCGACCCGGGCCGCGTGGACACCCGCGTCCAGCCCATCCCGATCAACACCCGCGACGAGATCGGCGAAGTCGCCCGCGCCTTCGACCAGGTCCACCGCGAGGCGGTCCGGCTCGCCGCCGAGCAGGCCCTGCTCCGTGGCAACATCAACGCGATCTTCACCAACCTCTCGCGCCGCAACCAGTCGCTGATCGAGGGCCAGCTGACCCTGATCACCGACCTGGAGAACAACGAGGCCGACCCGGACCAGCTGGAGAACCTCTTCCGCCTGGACCACCTGGCGACCCGTATGCGCCGCAACGGCGAGAACCTCCTCGTCCTCGCCGGCGAGGAGCCCGGCCGCCGCTGGGACCAGCCGGTCCCGCTGGTCGACGTGCTGCGCGCCGCCTCCTCCGAGGTGGAGCAGTACGAGCGCATCGAGCTCTCCGGCGTCCCGGAGGCCGAGATCCACGGCCGCGCGGTCACCGACCTCGTGCACCTGCTGGCCGAGCTGCTGGAGAACGCGACCACGTTCTCCTCCCCGCAGACCAAGGTCCGCGTCACCGCGACCCGGCTGCCCGACGGCCGCATCATGATCGAGATCCACGACAAGGGCATCGGCCTGACCGCCGAGGACTTCGCGGACATCAACCACAAGCTCGCGAACCCGCCCACCGTCGACGCCGCGATATCCCAGCGCATGGGCCTGTTCGTGGTCGGCCGGCTGTCCGACCGGCACGGCATCCGCGTCCAGCTGCGCCCCTCCGGCGAGCAGGCCGGTACGACCTCCCTGGTCATGCTGCCCGACGCGATCACGCACGGCGGTGGCGGCGAGCAGCAGCCGCGCGACGAGTTCACGGTCTCGCAGATCATCCCGGAGCAGGCGTACCAGGGTGAGGACTTCAACAACGGCCTGCCGATGCGCACGGCCGCGGAGCTCGGCTTCGACGACAGCCGCTACTCCGAGATCCCGGACGACATACGCGAGCTGGACCCCGTCGGCCGCTCACTGATGCGCGAGGAGCGCCGTGCGGCCCTGGAGGCCCAGGCGCAGGACCAGCCGGGTCAGGAGTCGTCCGAGACCCGGTACGCCGACGCGTTCGACCAGCCGTCCTACGACAACGGCCGCGGCGGCTTCCCCGAGCAGCAGCCCGGCGGCTACGACCCGCGCCCGGCCTACGACGAGCCGCAGCAGACTCCGTACGAGGAGCAGCAGCGCCCCGCGTATGAGGAGCCGGCTCCGCGCCCGTCGTACGACGAGCCGTACTACGCGCCGAACGGCGGGCTGCCGCAGAACGACACGTTCTCGTCGAACGGCGGCTACCCCGAGCCCACGTATGCGGAACCGGTCCGCGAGGAGCCCCCGGCCGCCCGTCCCTCCGCCCCGGAGTCCTTCCCGGCCTTCCAGGAGCGGCGCCAGCAGGACGACTGGCCGCAGCAGGACGGCTACCAGAACGGGTACTCGTCCGAGTACGCTCCGGAAACGGAATCTGCGCAGGCCGCTGACGTGAGCGAGAGTGACCGCGTAGGCTTCGACCGTCCGGGACCGGCCTCTTCCGCCGCCCACGCGCTGACCGACGCCGGACTGCCCCGCCGCGGATCCTTCGCGGGAGGTGCGAACGGCACGAGCGGTTCGAACGGCACGAGCGGTTCGAACGGCGCGCGGCACGTGAGCCAGGAGGCGCCGGCCCCCAAGCCGGAGAGCAACGGCAATGGCACCGGCGACTGGCGTTCGGCGAACGACGACCGCTGGCAGCAGGCCGCACAGCTCCGGAAGCCCAAGGCGGGCGGGGTCACCTCCTCCGGCCTGCCGCGGCGGGTGCCCAAGGCCAACCTGGTCGAGGGAGCCGCCGAGACCACCCCCCAGGGCGGCCCACAGGTCTCCCGCGCCCCGGAGGACGTCCGGGGCAGGCTGAGCAACCTGCGCCGAGGCGTCCAGCGCGGACGCAGTGCCACCGGCACAGGCAGTGAAACGAACGGTCAGGGCTTCGGTTCTGACAGCACCTACAACCAGGAGCGTTAGTGTGAGCCCGATGAGCCAGGCGGCACAGAACCTGAACTGGTTGATCACCAACTTCGTGGACAACACCCCGGGGGTGTCCCACACCGTGGTGGTCTCCGCCGACGGACTCCTTCTGGCGATGTCCGAAGGTTTTCCCCGCGACCGCGCCGATCAGCTTGCGGCCGTCGCCTCCGGTCTGACCTCGCTGACCGCCGGTGCCTCGCGCATCTTCGAGGGCGGCAGCGTGAACCAGACGGTTGTGGAGATGGAGCGGGGATTCCTGTTCATCATGTCCATCTCCGACGGTTCCTCCCTCGCGGTGCTGGCCCACCCCGAGGCGGACATCGGTCTCATTGGGTACGAGATGGCTCTTCTGGTCGACCGTGCCGGTACGGTCCTGACACCGGATCTCCGTGCGGAGCTCCAGGGCAGCCTGCTCAACTGACAGACAGACGGTGCGTTTTGGCGTCCCGGGGCCGTAAGGTTTCGGGACGCGGCTCCACAGGGATTGGGTGCCCGGCACGGTCGGAGGAGGAGAAGAGAGTGGCAACACCCCCAGGCGGTTCGAATTCGGGCAACTGGTCGTACGGCCCTGCCCAGGGCCAGGGCGGCGGTTCCCAGAACCCGAACCGCTACAACTTCCCCTCCACCCCGAGCCAGCGGCGTCAGCACCCGTATGCGCCCCAGGGTCCGCAGGGCCCCGGTCCGTCGCCGTACGACCAGCCGCCGGCGCCGCGCATCCAGCCCGTGCAGCCGCAGCGACGTGCTCCCGAGCCGGCGCCCGCAGGGTCGTCGAACAACCCCCTGGTGCGTCCGTACGCCATGACCGGCGGCCGGACCCGCCCGCGCTACCAGCTCGCCATCGAGGCGCTGGTGCACACCACCGCGCAGCCGCACCAGATGCAGGGCCAGCTGCCCGAGCATCAGCGGATCTGCAACCTCTGCCGCGAGATCAAGTCGGTGGCGGAAATCTCCGCCCTCCTGACGATCCCTCTCGGCGTGGCCAGGATCCTCGTCGCCGACTTGGCGGAGGCGGGACTGGTCGCCATCCATCAGCCCGGCGGCGACGAGAACGCCGGCGGCCAGCCAGACGTGACACTGCTCGAAAGGGTGCTCAGTGGACTTCGCAAGCTCTAGCGGCGGTCCTTCCCGCTCCACCACCTCGGCGAAGATCGTGGTGGCGGGTGGCTTCGGCGTGGGCAAGACCACGTTCGTCGGGGCCGTCTCGGAGATCAACCCGCTGCGTACCGAGGCCGTCATGACGTCTGCTTCGGCAGGCATCGACGACCTCACCCACACCGGGGACAAGACCACCACCACGGTGGCCATGGACTTCGGCCGTATCACCCTGGACCAGGACCTGATCCTGTACCTGTTCGGCACCCCCGGTCAGGACCGCTTCTGGTTCATGTGGGACGACCTGGTGCGCGGTGCGATCGGGGCGATCGTCCTGGTTGACACCAGGCGCCTCGCCGACTGCTTCCCGGCGGTCGACTACTTCGAGAACTCGGGGCTGCCGTTCGTCATCGCCCTGAACGGGTTCGACGGCAACCAGCCGTACAACCCGGACGAGGTCCGGGAAGCTCTGCAGATTGGGCCTGACACCCCGATCATCACGACGGATGCGCGGCATCGGGCCGATGCGAAGTCTGCTCTGATCACGCTCGTGGAGCATGCTCTGATGGCTCGCCTGCGGTAAGTGGTTTCTGCGGCTACTGGGCTGCCTCGGACGGTTTGATGCCGTCTGCGGCAGCCCAGTGGCTTGTCGCGCCCACGCGGCGGAGCCGCAAATCGATACAGCCCCGCGCCCCTGAAGACCGAAAGCCGAAGGGCCCCCTCTCTCGCGAGAGGGGGCCCTTCGGCTTCGTACGCGCTCAGTGCCAGCTGTGCGGGGCCCTGAAGCCGGGCTCGCGCTCCAGGCGGCGCCAGCCGGCCTTGGGGCGGCCTCGGTGGGTCTGGACGTCCTCCGACGGGGCGGCTGCCGCGCGGGCCAGGAGGACGGCCGTGATGGCGGCGACTTCCTCGGGCTCGGCGTGGCCCTTCTCGACACGAATGTCAGGGGTGTTCATAGGTCTCAGTCTCCGTGAGAGAGGTTTCCGCGAGGGTGTCGCGGAGGGTCCGCTGGGTTACTGCGGGGGGTTGCCGTGCTTGCGGGACGGCAGATCGGCGTGCTTGGTCTGCAGCATCGCCAGGGAGCGGATGAGGATCTCGCGGGTTTCGGTCGGGTCGATGACGTCGTCGACCAAGCCGCGCTCGGCCGCGTAGTACGGGTGCATCAGCTCGGACTTGTACTCCTTGACCATGCGGGCCCGCATGGCCTCGGGGTCCTCGGCCTCTGCGATCTGTCGCCGGAAGATGACGTTGGCGGCCCCTTCGGCGCCCATCACGGCGATCTCGTTCGTCGGCCAGGCATAGGTGAGGTCGGCACCGATGGACTGGCTGTCCATGACGATGTAGGCACCTCCGTACGCCTTGCGCAGGATCAGCGAAATCCTCGGCACGGTCGCGTTGCAGTAGGCGTAGAGGAGCTTCGCGCCGTGACGGATGATTCCGCCGTGCTCCTGGTCGACACCGGGGAGGAACCCCGGGACGTCCAGGAAGGTGACGATCGGGATGTTAAAAGCGTCACACATCTGGACAAAGCGCGCAGCTTTTTCCGATGCCTCGATGTCCAGGACCCCGGCGAGGGTCTGCGGCTGGTTGGCGACGATGCCCACCACCTGGCCGTCCAGGCGGCCCAGCGCGCAGATGATGTTGCGGGCCCAGCGCTCGTGGACCTCCAGGTACTCGCCGTCGTCGACGATCTCCTCGATCACCTTGGCCATGTCGTACGGCCGGTTGCCGTCCGCCGGGACCAGGTCGAGCAGCACGTCGCTGCGGCGGTCCGCCGCGTCCGTGGACTCCACCCGCGGCGGGTTCTCCCGGTTGTTCTGCGGGAGCAGCGAGAGGAGGTAGCGGACCTCGGCGATGCAGGTCTCCTCGTCGTCGTAGGCGAAGTGGCAGACGCCGCTGGTCTCCGCGTGGACGTCCGCTCCGCCCAGGCCGTTCTGGGTGATCTCCTCGCCCGTCACCGCCTTGACCACGTCCGGGCCGGTGATGAACATCTGCGAGGTCTCGCGGACCATGAAGACGAAGTCCGTCAGGGCGGGACTGTAGGCCGCGCCGCCCGCGCACGGGCCGAGCATCACCGAGATCTGCGGGATGACGCCGGACGCCTTGGTGTTGCGCTGGAAGATGCCGCCGTAGCCCGCCAGGGCCGAGACGCCTTCCTGGATGCGGGCGCCCGCGCCGTCGTTGAGGGACACCAGGGGCGCACCGGCCGCGATGGCCATGTCCATGATCTTGTGGATCTTGGTGGCGTGGGCCTCGCCCAGCGCGCCGCCGAAGATGCGGAAGTCATGGGCGTACACGAAGACCGTACGGCCTTCCACCGTGCCCCAGCCGGTGATCACACCGTCCGTGTACGGCTTCTTCGCCTCCAGGCCGAAGCCGACCGCGCGGTGCCGGCGCAGCTGTTCGACCTCCTGGAAGGAGCCCGGGTCAAGGAGCAGCTCGATGCGCTCCCGGCCGGTCAGCTTGCCCTTGGCGTGCTGCGCCTCGGTCGCCTTCTCGCTCGGGCCGGCCAGCGCCTGCGCACGGATCTCGTGCAGCTCGGCCACTCGCCCGCGCGCGTCCGTCGGCTCACCCGGCGCCTCATCCAAAACGGTCATGTAGTGACCTTACGAAGCCCACCCAAGAAAGCGAGCCGTCGACTCCGTACAGTCTCCGGCCCGTTTTCCTGGTGCCACTGAACAGAACCCCGGCGGCATGCAGGCTTTCCGACTGCTCAGAGGGCGTCCGGCTTGTAGGGGTCGCACAAAGCCGTCAGGTGAGAGTCAGCTCACAACGATGAGTCGCGCATGACACGCCTGGGGTAATCCGGAGCGTCGTACGGCGGCCGGTGCAGAGGACTTCGACGGTGTCGTCGGCCCGCACCACCCCGCGTACCGGGTGGTTCCAGGTGATCTCGAACGGCTCGCCCGTTCGGGGTGGCTCGCTCACGCAGAGGGTAGCGGTGCGGGCGTGGTGGCGTACGAGGACGCTCGCGGCCGCGGAGGCGGTCAGCGGGCCCGCCGTGCCGGGGCCCCAGAAGTTGGCTGCCGTCAGGCCGAGGGAGGGGACGCGGACTCCCTGGCAGGTGCTGTCGTTGGCGAGGAGCGACAGCCAGTGGCGGTCGGCGGCGCGGGAGGTGACGGCACGGCGGGAGGCGCCGGGCATGAGGACGTAGACGTAGGTGGCGTCGGCCGGGTCCGTGCCGTGGTCGAGCCAGAGGGTCTGCCAGCGGCGAGTGGCCCGCTGGGTGGTGCTGGTGGTGTTGATGTCGGACCAGGCGCCGGTGCGGTCCTCGCGGAGGGTGTGCAGCTCGCCACGGGGGACGACCCAGCCGCCGTGGCCCTCCAGATGGGCCCAGCCCCTCCCCCGTACGAACTGCTGCGTCCCGCTCTCCCCCAGGTTGCGGTTGTCCACGACGGTCTCGACCGGGACGCCGTCGGTGCAGGTGATGCCCGCGCCCAGGCAGATCACCGCGTCCGCGACGCAGAACCACGACTTGCGGGCCTGGAGCGTGGAGCCGAGGCCCTTGAGGTGCTGGCCGACGGCCGCGTACTCGCCGTCCGTCGTGCCGCCGACCCAGCGCACGTCCGGCTTGGGTGCGCCCCACTCGCCGCCCGCCCTGTCGGCCAGCGGAAGGGTGGAGACGGTGGTGCCCGGGAGGCGGTACCAGTCGACGGTCGGCCAGAACCAGTCCGTGTACTGGTCACTCCGCCCCTTCGGCCACCAGTAGAGCATTCCGGCGCCCGTGTGCCAGCCGCGCGGGTTCTCACCGTTGCCGCACTCGTAGTACGTGATGCGGTCGCTGCACATGGCGATGCTCGCCGTGAAGTCCGGGCCGCGATGGACGGCGCGGTCCATGGCCGGGAGGAGACGGTGGCCGAGGGGTTCGGGGGCGGCCGGGACCGGCGCGTCGGCGACCGCGTGCAGCCGGGCCAGGTCTGCGACGTCGAACTGACGCGCCGTCAGGATCGGTGTCACGGTGTCCCGTTCGATCCAGCCCTTGATGTACGAGTGCCAGCGCTCGCGTTCCGCCGCGCTCGCCCCGCCGGCCAGCAGGGCGACGGCCGCGATGATCCCCTGCCCGTGGAAGTGGTCGCTGCGCATGACCTGGCGGTCATCGCTCTTGAGATAACCCCGGCTGATCGCACGGCCGTTGACGGCGTCCATCACCAACCCGTCGTGAATCAGGGGTGCGTAGGCGTGCTCGACGCTGTCGAGGATGATCCGGCGGTTCGGGTCGGTGATGTCCCAGTCGGATCCTGCGAGGAGTGTGAAGAGGCGGCCGAGGCCGTCGAGCATGACCTGTCCGTACGTCCCCGAGTACGCCACCCAGGTGTGCTGGACGAACGAGCCGTCCGCGTACAGCCCGTCCCCCTTCGTGACGTACGGGAAGACCGGGGAGAGGGCGTCGCGGGCGAGGGCGAGCTTGGCGTCCGCGCGGCCCAGGATGCCGCGCAGGGCGACCGAGCGGCACAGGTCGACGCGGTTGGCGCCGGTGGAGGTGCCGGAGTAGTCGGTGAGCATCGCGTCGGGGATGAAGTGGTCCACGGCGGCGCAGGCCGCTGCCCGCCGGGCGTCGGTGAGGTCGTCGTACAGGGCGGCGGTGATGTCCATCAGCAGACGGGGGCTG
Source organism: Streptomyces sp. TLI_185 (assembly GCF_003814765.1). NCBI lineage: Bacteria > Bacillati > Actinomycetota > Actinomycetes > Kitasatosporales > Streptomycetaceae > Streptomyces > Streptomyces sp. TLI_185. Next base: position 7,120,047 of record NZ_RKRB01000001.1, on the reverse strand, counting down.
CCGATCTGCCATTCCCACCAGTTGCCGTAGCGGGTGGTGGAGGGGTTGTAGACCGTCGCGGAGAGGTGGTCGAGGCCGCGCAGGACGTCCGCGAGGAGGGCGGGGTCGCCGGTCGAGCCGGTGCCCTGCTGGACGTAGGCCTGGGTCATCGTCCACAGGCGGCCGTAGCTCTGGGTGATGCCGGAGGGCGGGTCGTAGGGGTAGCCGGGCCAGAGGGAGGTGGCGGTGGGGGCCATGGTGGCCTGGGCGGCGCGGGCAAGTTCGCCGGTTTCGGCGAGCCGGGAGGCGTACGGCTCCGCGGTGGGGTCGTAGCCGGTGCCGAGGGCGAGGTCGAGCCAGCGGCGGCGGAGGGCGTCGTAGGGGTCGGGGGCGGCGGCGCGGGCGGGGGGTGCGGCCGTGGCCAGGAGGGCCGCTGCGAGTAAGACGGCTCTGCGGGTGGGTCTCATGGAACCCCTGCGGTGTGTGGTCATGCCATGGGCGTCTACCACCTCAGCGTAACCACGCCAACACTTTGCGGATGATGTTGAAACCCGAAGGGAATAGGTCTACGGTCGTTCCCGTTGAGTAGTTCAACGTTCAACATTCTCACCCAGGGAGCACTGTCATGGCGAACCCCGACCTGACCGCACTGACCGGCGACTACACGATCGACACGGCCCACTCCACCATCGGCTTCACCGTCCGCCACGCCATGGTCACCAACGTCAAGGGCAAGTTCCTCGACTTCAGCGGGTCGCTGCACCTGGACGGCGGCGACCCGTCCGCGTCGACGGCCTCCATCGACGTCAAGATGGACAGCATCGACACGGGGTCCGCCGACCGCGACGGTCACCTGAAGAGCGCGGACTTCTTCAAGATCGACGAGTTCCCGACCATGACCTTCCGCTCGACCTCGGCGGAGGCGCTCGGCGGTGAGGACTACCGCATCACCGGTGATCTGACGATCCTCGGCACCACCAAGCCGCTCACCATCGACCTCGAGTTCAACGGCGCCGCGAAGGACCCCTTCGGCAACGAGCGCGTCGGCTTCGAGGGCAAGGCGGAGATCAAGCGCTCCGAGTGGGGCCTGACCTGGAACGCGGCGCTGGAGACGGGCGGCGTGCTGATCTCCGACAAGATCAAGCTGAACTTCGACATCTCGGCGATCAAGAACGCCTGATCCAGCGCCTGAAGCCGCACGACTGAGCCTTCACGGCATCTGCACCCGAGAGCGCCCGTCCCGCTGTATCAGAGGGGCGGGCGCTCGGTCATGCCCATGGAAACATCAGCCCCAGGGGGACACATGACCAAGAAGTCAGGACCACAGCACTATCCGCGAGCCGACCGCACCCATTGGTACCAGCACCGCTGGCCCGGCGACGCCATGGAGGTCAACGTCGTCGTCCTGCACACCACCGAGGGCCGCACCTTGCCCGACTACGAGGGCGGCCGCATGGCACCGAACCTCACGGCGGTACCGGACCTCAAGGCCCAGAAGCTGACCTGGTACCAGCACTTCGACATCGACGTCTCCTCGCGTGCCCTCGTGAACCTGCCGGGCGGCGTCGAGACGAACACACTCAACGTCTGCCAGGCCGAACTGGTCGGCACCTGCAACCCCGTCACCCACCAGAAGTGGAGGGACGCCGGCAAAGGGCACCTCTACTGGCCCGAGGCCCCGCAGTGGGCGCTGCGCGAGCTCGCCCGGTTCCTGGCCTGGATGCACGAGGAGCACGATGTGCCGCTCAGCGGGCCGAAGCTGTGGCCGCCGTACCCGAAGTCGTTCGGGAGCCGGGCCGGGCAGCGGATGAGCGGGCACGAGTGGAACGCGTTCAACGGGGTGTGTGGTCATACGCATGTGCCCGAGAACCAACACGGTGATCCGGGGGCGATCGACTTCGACGGGCTGATCAGGTTCGCGAAGGCGGCGTTGGACGACTGAGCCTTTCCAGGGCGGCCGCCAGTCTGACTGCTCGCCCTCTGGGCGTACGGGCCGTGAGCAGGGCGAAGATCACCTGGTAGCGATCCGTACGACCGAGGGCGTCGAAGGCCGCCCGGGCCTCGGAGTTCCGGCTCAGGGCCGCCGCCAGGTCCCCGGGGACGGCGGCCTCGCTCTGCGGCTCGTACGCGGCCGCCCACCGCCCGTCCGCCTGCGCGGCGGCGACCTCCGCGAGGCCCGCCGGATGCATCCGGCCGTCGGCTGTCAGCTCGGCGACGCGGCGCACGTTGACCATCGACCAGAGACTGCCCGGTCTGCGCGGGGTGATCTTCTGGAGGAAGTACGAGCCGTCGAGCGCCTTGCGCTGACCGGTGATCCAGCCATGGCAGAGGGCGATGTCATTGGCCTCGGCCCAGTCGACCGAGACCAGCCCCGAGCCCTTCTTGGCGATCTTGACCCAGAGGCCGACGTGGGGGACGGGGTGGGCGATGAGCCAGGCGTCCAGGTCGGCGGCGGAGGCGAAGGCCCGGGGTTCTTGCGGGGCGGGGACGGTCATGACGACACCGTAGGGAGCAAGTAGGCCGGAACCTGGCCTACTCGGGCGGGTACTCGATGCTGGGGTACCAGTCGCCGCGGCCCCGTGGGGTGAGGTCCAGGAGGTGCCAGACCGGGGCCAGCAGGTCGATGCCCCGCTCCTTGATGTCGGTGGCCATGCGGGGGTGGGTGGAGTAGAAGTGGCGGACCGTGCCGTCGTCGTCGCGGGTGAACACCGAGACGGTGGAGTCCTGTTCACCGTCCTCGTCCTCGCTGCCGGTGTCGTACTTGAACGTGCTGTCGCCGCAGCTGAGCAGGCGCAGCCCGTGCCAGCCGCGGTTGCGGGCGTGCCGCCGGAGGGTGGGCGGGTCTGCGGCGGCTGCGATGACGAAATCGGCGTTGCGGGTGACGTGGTGGGCGATGCCGTTGAAGCCGTCGATCCACAGGGTGCACATCGGGCAGGGGTCGGTCTGCTTCTTGCCGTACATGAACTGGTAGACGATCAGCGGGCGTTCGGGGGCGGCGAACAGCTCGCTCAGCCTGGTCCCGCGCACCGGAGTGTCGCCGGCGTCGAGGTCGGCGGGGCCCTCGAGGAACGTGTAGTCGTCGACGGTCGGACCCGGCGGGAGCGCGCGGCGCTGAGCCGCGACCTTCTCCCGGTGGCGCATGAGCTCGATCTCGGCCAGGCGCAGCTGTTCGCGGGCGGCGAGGTACTCCGCGGTTTCCCCGGCCAGTCGTGTGTGCCGCAACATCGCGTCCTCCTGGGGTGGCGCCCCCCGTGCCGGTTCTTCCACTGTAGGGCCGTCGCCATCGATTCCTCATGCGTCCCGTTTCCGGAGGAGCGCTCCCCCGGCCGCCAGCAACATCGCCGCGTAGGCCGCCAGCACTCCCAGCCCCGGCCACGGCCCGATCGGCAGGCGGTCGAGGTTGCGGGTCGCCTGGATCGAGAGGGCCGCCGGCATGGGGGTCCAGCGCTGGAGGCGGTGTTGCCAGGTGGGTGAGTGGAGCAGGTCTGACAGCAGGGGGGCGATGTAGAGGAGGCCCAGGCCCAGGGTGATGCCTCCCGCCGTGTCCCTGAGGAGAGTGGTCAGGGCCAGGCCCAGCAGTGCTACGAGGGTGAGGATGAGTACCGAGCCCGTCGTCGCCCGCAGGGTGGGGCCCTCGACCGGGAGGATCAGGTTCGCCGTCCACAGGGACAGCAGGGCCGCCACCGCTCCGGTCGCCGCCGTCAGCAGTGACAGTGCCGCCGCCTTCGCCGCCAGCAGGCGCAGGCGCAGCGGCATCGCCGTGAGTGTCGTACGGATCGTGCCCGTGCCGTACTCCGCGCCCATCGACAGGGCGCCGAGGACCAGGCAGGTCGACTGGCCCAGCCAGATCCCCGTCAGGCTCAGCTTCACCGTGTCCTCGTGACAGGCTCCGGGGGTCCGGCAGACCTGGGTGGTGAGGGAGGAGGCCGCCGCCGCGCCGACGGCCACCGTGAGGACGACCGTCGCGGCCAGGAGCCACCAAGTGCTGGGCAGGGTACGGAGTTTCGTCCATTCCGCGTGCAGCCACCTCATGCGTCCCTCCGGCGCAGGCTCCAGGCAGCAAGAACGAGGGCGGCGGCCGTGTAGGCGGCCAGGACGCCGAGGCCGTTCCAGGGGGACAGCGGGTAACAGCCGGTCTCCGGAAGGCAGTTGTACTTCACCTGGGGGTAGTGCGTGACCCCCTGCTGGATCGCGAACGCCGCCGCAGGCGTCACCCGCAGCAGCCACTGCGCGGCCGGGAGCGGGAAGGCGAAGGACAGGATCTGCGGGAGGATCACGAGGACGACGACCGTCGCGATCGTGCCGGCGCTGTTGCGGAGGATCACGCCCACGGCCAGGGCCAGGACCGCCACCAGGGAGAGCAGGGCCGCGCTGCCGGCCACCGCCCGCAGTGCCGGGTTCTGGAAGAGGGAGACGTCGGGGAACTCCGGGGGCTTGAAGCCGTTGGTGCGCAGGGCGTGCTGGGCGAGGTCGAAGCCGACGGCGACGGCCACCAGGCCGGTGGTGAAGGTGACGGCGGTGATCACCGTCGTCTTCGCCGCCAGGACCTTCAGCCGGGCCGGGGTCGCCGTGAACGTCGTACGGATCAGGCCCCGTTTGTATTCGGCGGTCACGAAGAGGGTGCCGAGGGCGACCATGAACAGGACGGCGAAGAAGACGCCCTGGAAGCTCATCTGGACCGTGTCGGGGCCGCCCTGGGCGGGTGCTATGTCGCCGTGGCCGGTGAGGGTGTAGGTGCCGGACGCGGAGACGGCGGTGGTGCCGGGGGGCGGGGCGTTCTGGGCCAACGGGCCGTCGGGGGCGGCCGGGCCCATGTCCGTGCTGGTCCAGGACCCGGAGGCGGAGGTGCCCCGGAGGGCGGGGTGGTCGAAGGTGCCGGTGGCCTGGCCGCCGTCGTACGTCTCGCTCGTGCCGCCGAAGGCGCGCCGCACGTCCTCATGGGCGGGGGTGCCCACGAACAGGCCGGCCTGGACGGTGTGCGGGAGACCGGGCAGCCGGACGTCCCTGATCTTCGTCCAGGTGTGTCCGTCGGCCGACTCGTGGCCGGTGAGGTGGTCGCCGGTCCTGGTCAGGCGGAGCCAGCGGGGCGTGGTGGTGACGTTCGTGCTCGAACCCGCCGTGTCGTGGGTGTAGTTCCACTGCATACGGACGCCGTGGGCGGGGGTGGCCAGGATGGCCGCGTACGCGGAGCCGGGGGTGAGGTTCTCCTTCACCAGCAGCCCGGCCTTCGCCCACGGCTCGACGGTCTTGCCGTCGGCGCTCTTCAGGCCGGTGACGCGGACCGTGACGGTGCCGTCGCCGGTCAGCGGGCGGTGGGTGTAGTGGAAGACGTCGACGACCTCCCTGCCGTCGGGGCCGAGGGTGTCGTGGCCGCCGCCGCTGATGCTGGAGCCGTTCGCGCCGAGCAGGCAGACCAGGACGGTGACCACGGCGCCGATGCCCAGGACGAGCGTCCAGGCACGGACCGTACGGAACTTGGTCCACTCGGCGAGAAGCAGGCGGCCGAACCCGGCGTGGGCAGGATGGAGCCGGGAGCGGTAGGGGGTGCTGCGGGTCGGCGTCGTCGTCACCGGGTCACCTCGCCGCTGTCCGCGTCGGACGTGAACTCGACGGCGTCCCTGGTGAGTTCCATGTACGCCTCCTCCAGGGTCGCCCGGTGTGCGCCCACTTCGGTGAAGGGCACGTCGGCCGCGGTCAGCAGCTCCACGATCCGGCGGGCGGGCAGGCCGTTGACGGTGAGGGTGTCGCGGTCCAGGACGGCGACGGTGGCGCCCTCACGGGCGAGGAGTTCCATCGCCTCCGTACGGGCGTCGGTGCGCAGCCGGACGCGGTCGCCGGAGGCGGCGGCGAGGAGGTCGGCGACGGCCGTGTCGGCGATGAGGCGGCCCCTGCCGATGACCACCAGGTGGTCGGCGGTGTCCTCGAGTTCGCTCATCAGGTGGCTGGATACGAGGATGGCGCGGCCCTCGGCGGCGAGCTGGCGCAGCAGGCCGCGGATCCACTGGATGCCTTCGGGGTCGAGGCCGTTGACGGGCTCGTCGAGGAGCAGGACCGGGGGGTCGCCGAGGAGGGCGGCCGCTATTCCGAGGCGCTGGCGCATACCGAGGGAGTAGCCGCCGGCCCTGCGGCGCGCGGCGGTTTCCATGCCGACCTGTTCGAGGACCTCGTCCACGCGGTGGGTGGGCAGGCCGTGGGAGTGGGCCAGCCAGCGGAGGTGGTCGCGGCCGCGGCGGGCGGGGTGCAGGGCGGCGGCGTCCAGGAGGGCGCCGACTTCCAGCAGCGGGGTACGCAGGGCGTGGTAGGGGCGGCCGCCGACCAGTGCCTGACCCTCGTCGGGGGCGTCCAGGCCGAGGAGGGCCCGCATGGTGGTGGACTTGCCCGCGCCGTTGGGACCGACGAAGCCGGTGACCGTGCCGGACTCGACCCTGAACGAGAGGCCGTCGACCGCGAGGGTCCGGCCGAACCGCTTGCGCAGGCCGAGGACTTCGATGGTTGCGTCGCTCATGGAGAGGGAGGCTAGGGGCGGGGGGTGCGAGGTGTCGTCACACCGGGGAGGTCCCTCACGCGGGGGATGCGCCGGGGAGGCGGGCCGGGACAATGGCGGACGTGGGGGAAAAGGACGTACGGCAAGAGACGTCGGCCTGGACAGGGCGGCGCGGTGCCGTGGGGGCACAGGCTGCCGGCGCGGAGCCAGGGCCTGCTGTGGAGGGCCCGTCGGCTGATGTCGCTGTCGGGGCGTGCTCTCGGCGTGCCGGGTGCACGCCCTCGTACTGGAAGCACCTCGGCTTGTGCCGGGTGCGGCGAGTGGGGGCACAGCCGGCGCTGGGTCTGCCCGCCGTGCTGGCGGCGCTCTCGGTGGGCGAGGGCCTCGTCCGAAGCGGCGATCCGCACAGCAGCCTTGCCGTCGTGCTGCTGCTCGCGCTCGCCACGACCGCGCCCCTCGTCTTCGTCCTGGCGGCCGGGCGGGGCAGCCGGGTCGGGGCTGCGCTCGCCGTGAGCGCCGCCTGTGTGCTGGCGCTGGTGCCGTTCCAGGCGCTCACCGTGGGGGCCGCGGTCGCCCAGTTGATCTGTGTGTACGTCCTGGCGCGGGCGGGGTGGCCGCTGATGGGCGGGCTGCTCGTGGTCCCGTACGTCGTCGTCGCCGTGTTCGGTCACGAGGACGCCACCCGGATCGTGGCCGTTCTGCTCGCCACGCTCGGGTCCGCCGCGGCGGCGACCGGTGTCACGCATCATGTGCGCAGCACCGCCCTGGCGCACAGCGCGACCGAGCAGGCGTTCGCGGACACGCTGCTGGAGCATGCCGCCCGCGGTGAACGGGCCCGGATCGCACGGGAGTTGCACGACGTGGTCGCCCACCACATCTCGATGATCGCCGTGCAGGCGGAGAACGCGCGGCTGACCACACCCGGTCTGCCGCCCGAGGGCGCCACCCGGTTCCTGGCCATCGGGGACACCGCCCGCACTGCCCTCACGGAGATGCGCCGGCTGCTGGGAGTCCTGCGGGAGGACGCGCAGGACCCGACCCCGGGTGTGCAGCGCAGGCCGCAGCCGGGGCTCGGCCAGCTGCTGGAGCTGCTCGACGAGTCGCGGGACGCGGCCGGGTCGAAGACACGTCTGATCGTCAGCGGGCCGGTCGCCGCGCTCGACTCCGGCATCGAGGTCACCGCGTACCGGATCGTGCAGGAGGCACTGACCAATGCCCGTCGGCATGCGCCGGGTGCGGCCGTGGACGTGGAACTCCGGTACGGGGAGGACGACTTGACCGTCCGTGTCCGCGACAACGGGCCCGGCCCTGCGGCCTCCGGTCCGCCCGGTCACGGTCTCCTCGGCATGCGGGAGCGTGCGTCGGCCGTCGGCGGCACGCTGAGCACCGGTCCGGCGCCCGGCGGCGGCTTCCTGGTCGAGGCCCGGCTGCCGGTCCGGGCGGAGGCCCTCGCATGAGCACGAGCAGCACAGGCGCAGGCATCCGTGTCGTCGTCGCCGACGACCACGAGGTGGTCCGCGCCGGTTATGCCGGACTCCTCGCCACCCAGCCGGACTTCACGGTCGTCGGCACCGCCCGCGACGGCGCGGAGGCAGTGCGCGTGTGCCGGGAGCAGCTGCCCGACGTCGTCCTCATGGACGTACGCATGCCGGTCATGGACGGTATCCAGGCGACCGCGCGGCTGCAGGGGCCGGACGCGCCCCGGGTGCTCGTGCTCACCACCTTCGACCTCGACGAGCATGTGTACGACGCCCTGGCCGCCGGGGCCAGCGGGTTCCTGCTCAAGGACGTGACGGCGGAGCGGCTCTTCGAGGCGGTGCGGGTGGTCGCCGCCGGTGAGGCGCTGCTCGCGCCCGCGATCACCCGGCGGCTGATCGCCGAGTTCGCCCGGATCCGCCCCAAGGCCCCCACGCAGGCCACCCTTGCAGCCCTCACCCCGCGCGAGACCGACGTCCTGCGGCTGCTCGCGGAGGGACTGTCCAACCCGGAGCTCGCCGCGCGGCTGCATGTCGGCGAGGAGACCGTGAAGACGCATGTCAGCCGGATCCTGTCCAAGCTGGGCCTGCGCGACCGTACCCAGGCGGTCGTGATGGCGTACGAGAGCGGGCTGGTGGTGCCGCGGACGGGCTGACGCCGGTCAACTCACGCAGGACCGGGGGAGGATACGGTCACCGCCGGCAGATCTGCTGCACGGCACGGTCGATGCCGGCGAGTTGCGCCGCGGTGGGCACGACCGGTGCCCGGCCCTCGCGGCGGGCGTTGCGCACGGTCACGAACAGCAGGGGCGTTCCCTGCCGCGGCAGCGGCAACTGGCAGTAGACGTTCAGGCGGGTGTGCAGGATGCGGACCTGACCGGGCAGGAGCGCTGCGCCGGGTACGGGCAGGGTCTGCAGGAAGCTGTCGTAGCCCTGCCTCGTTCCCGTGAGGGTGATGGGAGAGGCGGAGGTGACGCGGAGGGTGATGCCGAGGTCCAGGGTGTAGCGCTGCGGTATCTCCACAGCGGTGATCCGGACGGTGGTGGCGGCGACCGGGTCGGGCGGCGGGCGCGTGGCGAGGAGGTATCCGAGAAGCACGCCCAGCAGGACCGCGCAGACCGACCCGACGACCGTCCCTCGGACCCGGCGCGACAACGCCCGCCACCGCTCACCGAGCAGCGGCCGATCGTCGCCGAAGCCCTCGACGACGTCCCGTTCGTCCCCATCGGGCGGGGTCACCATTCCCCAAGGGTAGGAGCGCGTGCGGCCGATGGACATCGGTCGGAGCAATCTGTGCCGCCGTCGCCCGCCTGCGCGGCACCGGCAGCAGCCACCACGCCGACGCCACCGAGAGCACCGCGCCGACGGCGATGCCCTCCAGCCGCGTCGGCAGCAGATGCTGGGCGTCCTGGCCGAAGTAGCCGAGGAGGAGGGAGAGGGCGCAGGTCATGCCCGCCGCCCAGTAGGCGTAGTTGAGCGGGCGCAGCCACAGCGCGACCGCCAGGACGGCGAACATCAGCGCCACCGCGGCGTGGCCGGTGACACCGGCCGTTGCCACGCCCGCCGCCAGCAGCGTGCCGACGCAGGCCCCGGCGAGGCGCTGGACTCCCTTGCGCAGCACGTCGTTCCGGCCGCGGTTGCCGCTCGCGGCGACGTACGCGGTGAGGACCACCCAGGGCCAGTGGTCGTCGAAGAGCAGGCGGCCGAGGGTGAAGGCGATGGCGATGCCGGCCGCCATCTGCAGGGCCATGCGGGTGCTCGGGCGGGGGTGGAGACGGGAGCGGCGCGGCGGCTGCTCGGGGACCGGCTCCGCGCGCCAGGGCCCGTACCGGTCCCCCAGCCCCTGCACCAGCCAGACCGAGCAGCACGCCAGCACCCCGACCAGCGCCGACCAGAACCAGGTCACGAGCCCGCTCTGCGCCTCCGGCGGCAGCGCGGGGCCCGGGACGACGAGGAGGGCGACGAGCGGGATCGTCAGCAGGGTGCCGGTCTTCGCGGCGGCCGGGCCGTAGCGGCGGATCCAGATGGCCAGCGAGATGCCCGCGGTGAAGACGGCGGCACCGATCGCGTAGTGGGCGGCGATCAGCCGGCCGAGGAAGATCGACGCACCGGCCGTCATGGGCAGCACCACGAGCGCGGTGAGCCGACGGCGGGTGTCCGCGGTGCGCTGGGTCGAGGCCAGGGTGAGCGTCAGGGCGACTGCGAGGACGAGCACGTCGGTGTGCAGCCCGGCGGCGCCCTCCAGCACGAGGGCAGCGGCCCAGCAGAGCAGCATGGCGGTCATCGTCAGAACCGCTTCGTACGCGTTGCGTATCAGTTTGACGGTCACTCGCGTGATGATACGGGCATTGTAGGTACCTAGATAGTAAGTAGTCGCGTATCATTGTGGTTCATGGAACTTCTCCCCGAAGCCGCCCGCATCCGTCGTGGCGTCGTCCGGCTCAACCGTCGGCTGCGGCAGGAGCGCGGCGACGGGAGTCTCAGTGCCAATCAGCTGTACGTGCTCGGCCATCTGCACCGGCACGGTTCGGCCACGCCCGGCGAGGTCGCGGCGGCCGAGCGGCAGCGGCCGCAGTCGTTGACCCGGGTCTTCGCGGAGCTGGAGGCGGAAGGACTGATCGCGCGGGAGCCGGGCACGGTCGACCGGCGGCAGTCCGTGCTGTCGCTGACGGAGGCGGGTCGGCGGGCGCTGGAGCGGGACATGGCCGAGCGGGACGCCTGGCTGTCCGGGGCGCTGACGTCGCTGAGCCCGACGGAGCGGGGCGTGCTGGAGCTGGCGGCGGCGCTGATGGAACGGCTGGCGGACGCCGAGGTGTGACGCCTCAGAACCCTCCGCCGAAGTCCCCGCCGCCCCCGAAGTCCCCTCCCCCGCCGTCGCCGAACCCACCCCCGAAGTCACCCGGGTCGAAGTCCGCACCCGAGGTGTCTCCGCCCTCGTATCCGCCGCCGAAGTCCCCGTATCCGCTGCCGTAGTTCGCCGCGTACGACGGGGTCGCCATCATGCTGCCCAGCATCGTGCCGACCAGGAGGCCGGGCAGCAGGCCGCCGCCGAAGTAGCCGCCCGCCCAGGGGCCGTAGGCCGGGCCCGCGTCCCAGTACGGGCGGCGGCCCTGGTCGGTGTCGACCTCGCGGACGACGGGGTCGCGGCCGTCGGCGAGGCGGGTGGCGTCGGCCGCGCAGACGGGGACCTCGCGCGGGGCGCCGCCCGGTGGCGTCCAGCCGGCGTCGGCGACGGACGGGCCGTGGCGCGGGTCGAAGAAGCAGGGCGGCCGGCGTTCGGGCAGGGGGCGGCCCTCGCGGCGGGCGGCGAGCAGCGCCAGCGAGAAGCGGCCGTCCTCCAGGGCCTCGGTGACGGCGCGCACGTCCTCGGGCTTACGGGCCTCGGCCATGGCCGACTTCGCCCGCTCGTAGGCGTCCAGCGCACGTTCGTAGTCGGCACGCATGGCGTCGTCGGCGCCCGCCTCCGCCGGGTGGAAGTCGAGGCGGTCCAGCTCCTCACCGAAGGCCGTGATGTCCTCGTCGACCACGACCCGCAGCCGGTCCAGCGCCGCCTGCTGCTCCGCGGCCCTGCGGCGCCGACCCCTGCGTACCAGCATGAAGGCGCCCGCGCCGCCCGCCACCAGCACCGCGCCCGCGGTGATCAGCGCGGTGTACGACACCCCGCCGCCACCGGAGGAGGAGCCCCAGCTCGACGGGGCGGAGCCGCCCATGTGGGTGAGGGCGCTGTTGGTGAAATCGGTCAGCTGGGTCTTGGCGTCCTTCTCTCCCTGCACGCTGGTGACGAGGTTCTGTACGGCGGTGCGAGGCAGGACGGAGGAATCGGCCCTCGCGTCGAAGCGGTCGCCGAGGCGGATCGCGTACAGGCCCGTGATGCCGGTGGCGGTGCGGAGGTTCCGGAAGAGGTCCGTCGTGGGGTAGTCGGCCGGGAGGACCGCGACGAAGAGCGGCTTGTCGGCGTCCTTGATCCGTTCGGCGAGGGCGTGCGCGTCGGCGGACGACAGCTGGGCCCTCGCCGCCGGGTCGACATAGACCGGGCTCTTGCGCAGGGCCTCGGCGATCGTCGAGACGCTCGTGGCCGCGGAGGCCGGCGGGGAGCCCGCCGACAGTACGGTCAGGGCGGCGAGCAGCAGGGCCAGGAGCAGCCCCGGGAGGCTTCGGGTCCGTACGACGGCCTTCATGCTTCGAAGCTACCCGAAGCCGCCCAAAACTGGTCATCCGTGCTTGTCATGCTTGCAGGTGCTGTCCTCCTCAGGCGGCCCGGTAGGCCGTGATCAACTTCTCCACGGCCGCCCCGTACCGCCCGGTGAGCGAGAGGTGGTCGGCGTCGGCGAAGGGCTTGGCGACCGCCTCCGCGATGGCCGTGCCCGCTTTCTGCTGGACGATCATCCGGGCCCTGGTGACGAGCGCGCGGCCGGCCTCGTCCGCGCCCGCCTTCTCGGCGACGGCGGCGGCCACCGCGAGCGCCTTCAGGGTCACGCCACCGCCCTCCGGCACCTTGGTCAGGGTCGTCAGGCCCCAGCCGTACGGGAACTGCGGGTCGTACGCCGTGTCGCCGACGTTGATCGGCAGCTGCGCCTCGGACTTGGGCCAGGTGACCGGAAGTTGACCGGTGAAGGGGCGTTTGCCGTACAGCACGTCGGCCACCCCGTCGCCCTCCGTGCCCGGCAGCCAGGAGGCGACCAGGCCGTCGATCTCGCCGAGCCGGTCGCCGATCAGCTGGGGGCGCCCGGAGACGATCAGCACCGCGCACCTCATGGCCGCGCACACCTTGTCCACGGCGGCCCTGTCGGCGGCGGACAGTTGCAGATCGTGTCCGTTGCCGACGTCGCCGACACCTTCGGCGTACGGGGTCTCGCCGACGACGACCACACCGACGTCGTAGCCGGCCGTGGGCGCGGAGGCGTCCTTGGAGTAGGTGACGTCTCCGTCCTTGCGCATCCCCGCCAGGATCGTCGTGCCCTGGGTGTGGGTGCCGGACGCCCCCTGCCAGGTGACGGTCCAGCCCCCGGTCTGGTTGCCGAGGTCGTCGGCGTCGGACCCGGCGACGTAGACCTTCTGGTTCTTCTTCAGGGGCAGCACGCCGTTCGCGTTCTTCAGCAGGACCTGCGACTCGGCGGCCGCCTGCCTTGCGACGGCCCGGTGGGCGGCGGAACCGATCGCCGAGGCCCCGCTCGTGTCGGCGTAAGGCTTCTCGAAGAGCCCCAGCCGGAACTTCTGCGTGAGGATGCGCGAGACGGCGTCGTCGACCCGTCGCTCGCTGACGCGACCGGCCTGCACCTCGGCGATGAGCTGCGCGGTGAAGTCCTTGTACGAGTACGGCACCATCATCATGTCGACGCCCGCGTCGACGGACGTGCGGACGTGGGAGGAATAGTCGCCGGGGAGCTGGTCGATGGCGTTCCAGTCGCTGATCACGAAGCCGTCGAAGCCCATACGGCCCTTGAGCACACCGTTGATCATGTCGGCGCGGGCGTGCATCTTCACCGGGCCCCGGCCGTCGCCGAGGATGTCGAGGGAGGAGTACGAGGGCATGACCGTACCGATGCCCCGGTCGACGGCGGTCCGGTACGGCGCCAGGTGGACGGCCTCCAGCTGCTGCCGGGTGACCTTGGTGACGCCCTGGTCGATGGTGTACGTGCCGGTGGTGGACGAGCCGTACTCGGTACCGCCGTCGCCGACGAAGTGCTTGGCGGTGGCGAGGACCTTGTCGTTCCTCTTCAAGTCCCGCCCGTCAGCGCGGCCTTGGAGCCCCTGAATGATCGTCTCCATGGACTCGACGAGAGCCGGGTCCTCGCCGAAGGACTCGTAGGAGCGGCCCCAGCGTTCGTCGCGGGAGACGCAGAGGCAGGGGGCGAAGTCCCAGGGGACGCCGGTGGCGCGAACCTCGGACGCGGTCACCGCGCCTGTTCTCTGGGCGAGTTGGGGGTCCCGGGTGGCGCCGATGCCGATGTTGTGCGGCATGATCGTGGCGCCGACCAGGTTGTTGTGGCCGTGCACCGCGTCGACGCCGTAGATCAGCGGGATCTGGAACCGCGTTGCCTGCGCCCGCAGCTGGAAGCCGTCGATCATCTTCGCCCAGGCCTCGGGGGTGTTGGGCGTGGGCGTGGAACCGCCGCCGGACAGGAGTGAGCCGAGGTCGTAGGCGGCGACGTCCGAGCCGTTCCCCACGGCTCCGCGCTCGGCCTGGGTCATCTGGCCGGCCTTCTCCGCCAAGGACATACGGGAGACGAGGTCGGCAACGCGCTTCCCGACCGGCAACTTGGTGTCCAGATACGGCAGTCCGTGGGCGTCGATCACCACCTGCGGGGTCTCGGCCGGGGGCTTGGCGCCGGTGACCGTGAGCCTCAGCGGGATCATCTCGGCGGACTCGGCGGACCGGTCGCGCAGGGTCGGCACATGGATGGTCCGCGTCGCGCCGGAGGCCGTACCGGCGGGGAAGGTGAGGGTTCCGGTGACCGGTGTGTAGTCCTTGCCGGGGTCGGCGGTGCCGGCCGTGGTCTCGTACGTGACGGTCACCGGGTCGTCGACGGGGGCGGAGCCGGTGGTGCCGAGGGTGACCTCGACGGTGGCCGTACCGCCCTCCTTCACCGGGTACACGGCGGCGTCCGTGGTGACGGAGGCGCGCAGGGACTGGTCGGCCCTGCCGTACAACTCCACGTCGTCCATGGCGAATCGGCCCTTGACGCCGACCGGGAGGGTGACGGCATAGCCCCACATCTGGGTGAGCCCGAGGACGTGGTCGATGCCGCCGACCGGCTGGTAGTCGGTCCGGTAGACGAAGTCGGTGAAGGGGATCTCGACCTGTTTCCAGCCGGTGAAGTCGTCGGTGAAGGAGGTCGTCCAGAGCTCGGAGGCCTCGCCGTTCGCGCCGCCGTCCTTGATCTCGAAGGCGATCTTCTCGTTGTTGTCCTGGCCGTCCCACCAGAAGCGGATGCCCTTGTGGGCGGACCAGTCGTGGGCGGGTTCGTTCGCGGCGAAGTCGTGGGTGAAGCCGCCGTAGCCGCTGATGTCGTAGGCGCCGGTGAGTACCTTTTCGCCCTCGGGGGCGTCGGGTCTTGCCGTCAGCTGCAGCGCGGGCGGGTCGTCGTTGTCGCCGCCCCAGGTGAAGATGCCCTCCGCGGGCTGGGAGGCGAAGGGAACCTCGCCCTCGAAGCGGTCGACGGGTGCCGGGGCCGGATCGCCGGCCGCGTGGGCCGACGACAGCGGCAGCGCGGCGGCGAGGAGGGCCGCGGAGACGAGCAGAGCGGTTCTTCGCGAGACGAGCAGAGCCGTTCTTGGCATGGACCATCCCTCGACTCTCGTGGTTCACTCATGACTTAGATCACGACGTGAGTTAACTAACGACCCACAGGACCGTCAAGACGTCACGTCAGACATTTCAGGAAGGGCGAGGCAACATGAGGAGAACCCCCCGCACGGTCCGGCTGCTGCTGGCCGGACTCCTCTCCACGGCCGGCATCACCGCGGCCACGACCCCCGCACACGCCGCCGGTGAGCAGGTCACGGCCTGGCTCACCACCACCGACGACTCCGCCGGACGCCATGTGACGCGCGGCCTCCAGCCGCAGACACCGTTCGCCTTCCAGTCCGGCACCGGGGGCGGCGGCGAGAACATCACCGTCGACGAGAACACCCGGTACCAGACCTTCACCGGCGGCGGTGCCTCCTTCACGGACACCGCGGCCTGGCTGATGAACTCCAGCGGAGCCCTCTCGCAGGCCACGCGGGACGCGACCATGCGGAAGCTGTTCTCGCCGACGGACGGGATCGGGCTGTCATTCCTGCGCAATCCGATGGGCGCCTCCGACCTGGCGCGATACGGCTACACGTACGACGACGTGCCGGCCGGTCAGACCGACCCGAACCTGAACAGCTTCTCCATCGCGCACGACCTCGCGGACGTCGTGCCGCTGACGAAGCAGGCCCTCCAGCTGAACCCCTCTCTGACTGTCATGACCTCGCCATGGACGGCTCCGGCCTGGATGAAGGACAGCGGCTCGCTCAACGGCGGCTGGCTGAAGGCGGAGGACTACGGGGCGTACGCCTCCTACTTCGTGAAGTACCTCCAGGCGTACAGGGACCAGGGCGTCAACGTCTCGTACGTGACCCCGCAGAACGAGCCCACCTGCTGCTCCGGCTACCCGTCGATGAGCTGGAACGCGAGCGGGCTCGCCTACTTCCTGAAGAACGAGCTGCTGCCGAGGCTCCAGTCGGCCGGTCTGCCGACGAAGGTGCTGGCGCACGACTGGAACTGGGACGTGTACGACTCCTACGCGGCCGCGAGCGTCGACGACTCCGCGATCCGCGACCACCCCAACTTCGGCGGGATCGCCTGGCACGGTTACGGCGGTGACGTCGGCAAACAGACCTCGGTGCACAACCAGTACCCCTCGCTGGACGCCTTCGGCACCGAGCACTCGGGCGGCACCTGGATCGCCGACCAGCAGCGCGAGGACATGCTCAACATCGTGGACTACACGCGGAACTGGGCGAAGTCCGTGACCAAGTGGTCGCTGGCGGTGGACCAGAACATGGGCCCGCACAACGGCGGGTGCGGGACCTGTACCGGACTGATCACCGTGCACAACGGGGACGGGGCGAGCGGGAGCGTCGACTACACGGTCGAGTACTACACGATGGGTCACCTGACGAAGTTCGTCCGCCCGGGCGCCCAGCGGATCGCCTCGACGGCGTCCACGGCCGTGCCGAACGTGGCCTGGCGCAATCCGGACGGTTCGAAGGCGCTGATCGCCTACAACGACGCGTCGGCGGCCAGGACGGTGACCATCGACTGGGGCTCACAGCACGCGACTTACTCGCTGCCGGGCAGGACGTCGGTGACGTTCACGTGGTCCGGGAACCAGGCCGGGGGCGACAGCCGGGCCGGGGCATTCGTCGGCCTCGCGGGCAAGTGCCTTGATGTGGCGGGCGGTTCGAGTGCGAACGGTACGGCGGTGCAGCTCTACGACTGCAACGGGTCGGCCGCGCAGCAGTGGACGGTCCAAGCGGACGGTTCGGTCCGGGCGCTCGGCAAGTGCCTTGATGTGACCTCGGGTTCGACTGCCGATGGGGCGAAGGTGCAGTTGTACGACTGCAATGGGAGTGGGGCTCAGCGGTGGGCGTACAACGCCTCGACGGGGGATGTCGTGAATGTCGCGGCGAACAAGTGCCTCGATGTCACGGACAACTCGTCGGCGAACGGGGCGCGGGTGCAGATCTGGTCGTGTACGGGGGCCGCCAATCAGAAGTGGCACTTGCAGTAGGAGCGGCTGGGGGATTTCGCCCCCGCCGCCCCTACCCGTCCCGTACCGGGGGCCAGCCCCCGGACCCCCGCTCCTCAAACTCCCCCACTGCCTTAAAGCCGTGGGGGGACCCCCAAGGGGCTGGATTCGCGTTCGACTACTCCGCCGGCTCCACACCCGCCCGCAGCAGGCCGTACGTGTACGCGTCCTCCAGGGCCTGCCACGACGCCGCGATGACGTTCTCCGCCACGCCCACCGTGGACCATTCGCCGCCGCCGTCGGAGGTGGAGATCAGGACGCGGGTGGTGGACTGTGTGCCGTGGACGCCCTCCAGGATGCGGACCTTGTAGTCGACGAGGTCGAGCTTGGCGAGCTGGGGGTAGATCTTCTCCAGGGCCACGCGCAGGGCGCGGTCCAGGGCGTTGACCGGGCCGTTGCCCTCCGCGGTGGCGACGATGCGCTCGCCCTTGGCGTAGAGCTTGACCGTGGCCTCGTTGGCGTGGATGCCGTCGGGGCGGTCCTCGACGATGGCACGCCACGACTCGACCTCGAAGTAGCGCAGGGGCTTGCCCTGGACCTCGGCGCGCAGGAGCAGTTCGAAGCTCGCGTCCGCCGCCTCGTAGGTGTAGCCCTTGAGCTCGCGCTCCTTGACCCGCTCGACGACCCGGCCGACCAGTTCGCGGTCGCCGCCCAGGTCGACGCCGAGCTCCTTGCCCTTGAGCTCGATGGAGGCGCGGCCCGCCATGTCGGACACGAGCATCCGCATGGTGTTGCCGACCAGCTCCGGGTCGATGTGCTGGTAGAGGTCGGGGTCGACCTTGATGGCGGAGGCGTGCAGGCCGGCCTTGTGGGCGAAGGCCGAGACGCCCACGTAGGGCTGGTGGGTGGAGGGCGTGAGGTTCACGACCTCGGCGATGGCGTGCGAGATCCGGGTCATCTCGCGCAGCGCACCCTCGGGCAGGACCTTCTTGCCGTACTTGAGCTCCAGGGCCGCGACGACCGGGAAGAGGTTGGCGTTGCCGACGCGCTCGCCGTAGCCGTTCGCCGTGCACTGGACATGGGTCGCGCCCGCGTCCACGGCGGCGAGGGTGTTGGCGACCGCGCAGCCGGTGTCGTCCTGGGCGTGGATGCCGAGCCGGGCGCCGGTGTCGGCGAGGACGGTCGAGACGACGGCCTGGACCTGGGCGGGGAGCATGCCGCCGTTGGTGTCGCAGAGGATCACCACGGACGCCCCGGCCTCGGCGGCGGCCCGTACGACGGCCTTGGCGTACTCCGGGTTGGCGCGGTAGCCGTCGAAGAAGTGCTCGCAGTCGACGAACACCCGGCGGCCCTGCTCACGGAGGTACGAGACCGTGTCGCGGACCATCTCCAGGTTCTCGTCCAGCGTCGTCCGCAGCGCCAGCTCCACATGGCGGTCGTGGGACTTCGCGACCAGGGTGATGACCTCGGCGCCCGAGTCCAGGAGCGCCTTGACCTGCGGGTCCTCGCTCGCCTTGGCACCGGCCCGGCGGGTGGCGCCGAAGGCGACGAGCTCAGCGTGCTTGAAGTCGATCTCCTGCCGGGCGCGGGCGAAGAACTCGGTGTCGCGTGGATTGGCGCCGGGCCAGCCGCCCTCGATGAAGCCCACGCCGAAGTCGTCCAGGTGCCGTGCGATGGCCAGCTTGTCCGCCACGGTGAGGTTGATGCCCTCACGCTGCGCGCCGTCGCGCAGCGTCGTGTCGAAGACGTGGAACGAATCGTCGAGCTCGCTGGTTGCGGTCATGGTGTCAAGGCTCCTGCTGTTGGATCCCGCTGGATCTCGGTCAGTACCGGAATGACCGGCTCCACCGTCCCCAATGATCCCTCGCGCTTTGCTCCCGGCTGAAGGTGGGCCAGAAAAGCGAAAAACCCCTCGCGGGTGCGAGAGGTCTGCGCGCGGGTCGAGGACGACGGTGTCCACCCGTACCTGGTCGTACGTGGCGGTCACTGCGGACCGGCGCGCCTGCTGCCAATAATCATGGCGAACGAGAGCACGGAGGAAGTCTGGCACAACCCGCCCCCGCGCTCACCCTCCGTCTCAGAATGCGAGCACTGTGCTGATCACCGCAGGTGGCGTACGAAGACGTCGGCGACCGAGTTGGTATCGCCGGGGACCAGGTTCGTCGCCGCCGAGGAGAAGGCGGCCCGGCCGGTGGTGCTCAGGGAGACCGCGTCGGAGGGGCCGTCGGCCTGGCCTCCGTCCGCGGTCAGGCTCACGCGCTCCACGGCGCCGGTCCTCAGGTCCTTGAGGAAGATGTCGGCGACGCCGTTGGTGTCGCCGGGGACGAGGTTGTCGGCGGCCGACGTGAACGCCGCGTAGCGGCCGTTCGCGCTCAGGCTCACGCTGTCGCTGGGGCCGTCGGCCTGGGTGCCGTCGGCGGCGGTGCTGACGCGGACGGTGGTCCGGGCAGCCCGGTCGTACACGAAGACGTCGGCAGCCTTGTTGGTGTCGTCGGGCACCAGCGAGTACAGGCCGGACTCGAAGGCCACCAGCCGCCCGCTCCCGCTGATCGACGACGCGTCCGCGTAGTTCTTGTAGGCGTAGCCGGTCGGCCGGCTGATCAGCTCCGTGGTCTGGGTGCGCAGGTCACGCAGGTAGACGAGCCTCGTCTTGGAGACGTCCGCGTGGTCGGGGTCGAGCAGGGCCGGCGTGTCGAAGGTGACGTAGCGGCCGTCCGCGCTGAGGGAGGGGAACAGGGCGTCGGCGTCGGCCAGGACACCGGCGGTCGTGTACTGGACGAGCTGGTTCTTCCCCGTCCTGCGGTCGTGGACGATCACGTCGGCCCGCTCGTTGGTGTCGCCCGGGGCGGCGTCGGGGGCCGAGGTGACGTAGGCGACGGTCCGGCCGTCCGCGCTGATCGCGGGCATCGAGTTGGGCATCCAGCTGGTCGGACGGCCGGTGCTGATGCGTTCGGTGCGGTGGGTGCGACGGTCGAGGAGGTAGACGTCGTCGACACCGTTGTCGTCGTCCTTCACGAGCGCGGCCGCCGTGGCGAAGACGACGTAGCGGCCGTCCCCGCTGAGCGCGGGGTCGCTCGCCGGACCGTCGGCGACCCGCTGGGTACGGCCGGTGCGCACGTCCTTGACGAAGACGTCGGCCGTGCCGTTCCGGTCGCCCGGGACCAGGTCGTCGGCGGCCGAGACGAACGCGACGTACCGTCCGTCGGCGCTGATCGCCGGCGCGGAGGAGGCACCGTCGGCCTGGTGTCCGTCGGTGGCGGTGCTCACCCGGGAGGTCCGGGGTGAGGAGGCGGCCGAGGCCGGGAAAGTGGTCACGGCGAGCGAGGCGACCAGGGCGGCGGTGCCCAGGACCGTGCTGCGTCGTACGAAGTGCATGGAAGTCCCCCTGAGTTCCTTGCGGTCGGGTTCAGCGCATACGGCGGACGAAGCCGTCGTAGAAGCCGTTGGTGTCGCCCGCGACGAGCTGGCTGGAGTGGCTGCCGAGGCCGATGCGGCGGGCGCCCGCGCTCACTGCGTAGACGGCAACGGCCTCGTCCGTGACGGGGCCGCCGGTGACGGACTCGCTGACCAGGCGGGTGGAGCCGGTGCGCAGGTCGCGGAGGTAGACGTTGTCGGGCCCGAGGTGCCCGTCCGCCAACCTCGGCTGTGCCTCGTAGGTCACGTACCGGCCGTCGGGGCTGAGCACGGGCCCGCTGATCCCGTCCTCGCCCGCGGGGCCGGCCTTGACTCGCCGGGTGACGTCTCCCCGCAGGTCGCGCACGTAGACGGTGGACCCGGTGCCGGGGTTCTCGCCCGGGACCAGTTCCTCGTCGCCCCAGTAGTCGAAGGCGATGGTGCGGCCGTCCGCGGAGAGCGAGGCGGGCAGCGCGTACCGCTGGGCCGGGGTGCCGTCCGGCTTGACGTTGACCTGTTCCTCGGTGCCGGTGCGGCGGTCGTGCACCCAGGTGCGGCCGTAGGAGCTGCGCGGCACCAGCTGGGTGTACGCCACATAGCGGCCGTTGTCGCTGAGTCCCTGCAGCAGGGAAGGGTTGTCCGGGCGGTCCCGGTTGCTGATCCGCTCCACTGTGCCGGTGCGGCGGTCGAGGAGGTACACGATCCCGAAGAGGTCGCGGGGGTTCGTCTCCATCCGGTCGGCCTTGGCGTTGAAGGCGATGTAGCGGGCGTTCGGCGACATGGCGGCGGCGGCCGTGAAGGCGGAGCCCCCGTCGAGGGCGACGCTGATCCGCTCCGTGCGGCCGGTGCGCCGGTCGTGCAGGTAGATGTCCTGTGCTGCCTCGTTCGTGGGCGGGTTGTCCCACTGGACCAGGTTCCTGGCGTTGGAGCTGAACAGCACGTACCGGCCGTCGGCGCTGATGGCCCGCGCCTGCGACTCGCCGCCGACCGCCTGGGCGCCGTCCGAGGCGACATCGACCCGCTCGACCGTCCCCTTGCGCAGGTCGCGCACGAAGACATCCGAGCTGCGGTTGGTGTCGCCAGGCACCAGATTGGACGCGTACGCCGTGAAGAGAGCGAACCGGCCGTCCGCGCTGAACTGCGGCCCGTACGCGTTCTCGTCGGCCTGCTCCCCCGTCGCCGTCAGCGTGACCCGCTCGGTCCGCGGCCCGGGCGCCGCCGCGGACGACGGCGTCGCCGTCAACGCGACCATGGCTCCCGCGACCACCGCGACGGACATCCCACGCATGGCTCTGAGCACGATTCCCCCTGTGTTCCCCGTGTGACGCTTGTCCCCCGGCCCTGCGCCAAGGGCTCCTTTCGAGGCAAACGCACCACGCAGGACGGCGTCAATCCGCCGAATTGAGTACAACCGGGGCAGGGGCTCAGGCGTCCGCGAGCAGGCTCTCGTCCAGGAACTCCCGTACATGGCCGAGAACTTGCGCCCGGTCCGTCCCGCGCAGCCCGATCGCCACATGGATGGAGAAGCCGTCCAGCAGGGCCCGCAGCCGGGTCGCGAAGCGGTCGGGGTCGACCCGGCGGAACTCCCCCCGCGACACCCCCTCCGCGAGCAGTGCCACCAGGTCGCGGTGCCAGACGCCCTCGATTGCGGCCTGCCGGTCGCGGGCGTCCTCGTCGGCGTTCTGCGAGCGGTTCCAGACCTCCAGCCAGAGGGTCCAGTGCGGGTCGCGGTGACCGTCGGGGACATACAGGTCGACGTAGGCGTCGAGCCGCTCGCGGGCCGTGCGGTCGCGCGCCAGCAGCCGTCCGCGCTCGGCGCCCAGCCGGCCCTCGCTCCACTCCAGGGCCTGCAGCAGCAGCTCGTCCTTGGAGCGGAAGTAGTAGAGGAGATGCCCGCTGCTCATGCCGACCTCGCGGCCGAGGGCGGCCATGGTGAGCTTCTCCAGACCGCGCTCGGCGATCATGTCCATGGCTGCGGCGAGGAGTTGTTCGCGAGGCGGGGCGGGAGTGCGGCGCCGGGCGGTCACGTGGCCGCCTCCACGCGCACGGCATCCGGGACGAGCCGCGTCTCGTAGCCGCTGCAGCAGTCTGCGGCCACGATGGCGACCTCGGCCCCGCACCCGCAGACGTGGTTGACCCCGTCGTCCCCGGTCGGACCGCAGCAGCCGATGAGGCGCCGGTGGTCGGAGTGGGGGGTGATGCCCACGACGTCGTCCGGGTGCAGCACGTATGTGCCGCGCGGCCCGGCGGAGACCAGCGCGCCCCGCTCGTCGAACTTCCACTTGCCGCCGGGCACGACCCCGTCGTACTCCTCGCCGGGATCGACCGGCTCGAACGGCGCCCCGAAGGGCAGCGGGTCGACGACGTATGCCCCGCGGGGGACGCTCGGCGGGCCGTGCCGCCTGCCGTCCGGACCCGGGAGCCCGTCCCAGCCCGGGTACTCGGGCATCTCGTCCAGTTGCCGGACGGGCTCGGTCAGCCGGCCTCCGCAGGCGGCGCAGATCAGCACGTTCACCCGTATGTTCTACCTGACGCTGCTGCCCGCCGCGGTCCGTCAGCGCACCTTCGGCTGCTGCTGCGTGATGCAGTGGATGCCGCCGCCGCCCGCGAAGATCGTCCGGGCGTCCACGAGGGTCACCGTCCGCTCCGGGAAGAGCCGGCGGAAGATCCCGGCGGCGTTCTCGTCGCGCGGGTCGTCGAAGCCGCAGAGCACGACACCGCCGTTGCAGAGGTAGTGGTTGATGTAGGAGTAGTCGGCCCAGTGGCCGTCGGCCTCCAGCACGGTGGGCGCCGGGACCTCGACGACCTCCAGGCTGCGGCCCCGCGCGTCCGTCTGCGCCTTCAGGAGCCCGATGACCTCCTTCGTCACCTCGTGGTCCGGGTGCGCCGGATCTGGCTGCGAGTGGGCGACCACGACTCCCGGGCGCGCGAACGCGGCGACGATGTCGACATGGCCGAGGGTGCCGAAGCCGTGCGGAGGGTAGTCGCCGGTGAGGCCGCGGGGCAGCCAGATCGCCTTGCGGGTGCCGAGGTGGGCGTGGATCTCCGCCTCGACCTGTTCCTTCGTCCAGCCCGGGTTGCGCTCGGGGCCGAGTTGCACGGTCTCCGTGAGCAGGACCGTCCCCTCTCCGTCGACGTGGATCGCACCGCCCTCGTTGACGAGCTTCGAGGCGTACGTCTTCGCGCCCGCGAGGTCCGAGACATACGCGGCGACCTTCGCGTCGTGCTCCCAGCGGGCCCAGCCCTGGGCGCCCCAGCCGTTGAACGTCCAGTCGACGGCGGCGAGTTCACGCCCGTTCGTGAGGAACGTGGGGCCGATGTCACGCATCCACGCGTCGTCCAGCTCGCGCTCGACGGTGTCGACACCCGGCCCGAGGAGCGCCCGTGCGTCCGCCGACCGGCCGGGGCCGCACACCACCGTCACCGGCTCGAAGCGGCGGATCGTGCGGGCGACCGCGGCCCAGGCGGCACGCGAGGCGGCGAGGTCGTCCGGGTCGTCGAAGGTCGTGTTGGGGCCGGGCCACGCCATCCAGGTGCGCTCGTGCGGGGTCCATTCGGCGGGCATCCGGAAGCCGTCGGCGGCAGCAGACATGGAAGGTCCTTGTCAGAGGAAGTAGAGGCGGTTGAGGGAGACGGAGTCGGCCGGCTGCGAGCGGACCGGCTCTCCGTCGAGGGTGACCAGACCGGTCCGCTGGTCGACATCCACCGCTCCGGTACGGGAGTTGAGCCGCAGGTCGGCCGGTCCGATGCCGCGGGTGCCGCGCACGGCGACCCTTCTGCGCCGGGTCGGCATGGTGTCGTTGCCCTGGTCGAGGGCCGCCTGGGCGACGAAGGCGACGGAGATCTCGGCGGGCGTCGCGCCGTGCGCCCCGAACTGCGGCCCGAGGACCAGCGGTTCGCAGGTGTCCGTCGCCGCATTGGGGTCGCCGACCACGCCGTACGCCGGGAAGCCCGACTTGAGGACGAGCTGCGGCTTCGCTCCGAAGTACTCCGGCCGCCACAGCACGATGTCGGCGAGCTTGCCGACCTCGATCGACCCGACCTCGTGCGAGAGCCCGTGCGCGATGGCCGGGTTGATGGTCAGCTTGGCCATGTAGCGCAGGACGCGCTCGTTGTCGTGCTCGTCCGGGGCGCCGAACTCGGCCTTCATCTTCCCGGCCATGGCGAAGGTACGGCGGACGGTCTCGCCGGCCCGCCCCATGCCCTGCGCGTCGGACGAGGTGATGCCGATCGCGCCCAGGTCGTGCAGCACGTCCTCGGCGCCCATGGTGCCGGCCCGGATACGGTCGCGGGCCATGGCGGCGTCGCCCGGCAGGTCCGTCTTCAGGTCGTGGACGGAGACGATCATGCCGTAGTGCTCGGCGACGGCGTCCCGCCCGAAGGGCAGGGTGGGATTGGTGGAGGAGCCGATGACGTTCGGGACACCCGCCATCTTCAGGACGTTGGGGACGTGCCCGCCGCCGCACCCCTCGATGTGGAAGGCGTGGATGGTCCGCCCCTCCAGCACCCGCAGGGTGTCCTCCACCGACAGGCACTCGTTCAACCCGTCGCTGTGCAGGGCGACTTGGACGTCGTGCTCCTCGGCGACGCGCAATGCCGTGTCCAGGGCACGCGTGTGGGCGCCCATGTCCTCGTGCACCTTGAAGCCGCTCGCGCCACCCTCGGCCAACGCCTCCACCAGAGGCGCGGAGTGCGAGGACGAACCGCGCCCCAGGAAGCCGATGTTGACCGGCCAGGCGTCGAAGGCGTTGAAGGCGTGCCGCAGCGCCCACGGCGAGTTGACGCCGACCCCCCACACGGGCCCGAACTCCTGCCCGATGATCGTGGTCACGCCGGACGCCAGCGAAGCCTCCATGATCCGCGGCGAGAGCAGATGGACGTGCGTGTCGACGGCACCGGCGGTGGCGATGAGCCCCTCGCCGGACACGATCGAGGTCCCCGTACCGACGACGACGTCGACCCCGTCGAGGGTGTCGGGGTTCCCGGCGCGCCCGATCGAGCAGATCCGCCCCTCCCGGATGCCGATCGACACCTTCCGGATCCCCTGCACGGCATCGATCACCACCACATTGCTGATGACGACGTCACAGGTCTCCCGGACGGCCGCCGCCTTGAGGTGCAGCCCGTCGCGGGCGGTCTTGCCGAAGCCGGCGAGGAACTCGTCGCCGTACTGCTGGGAGTCGGACTCGACGCGGACGGTCAGCCCGGAGTCACCGAGCCGGACCCGGTCGCCGGCGCGGGGCCCGTGGGTGGCGGCATAGGCACGAGGATCGATGCTCGCGTTGAAATCGTTGCTCATCGGTCTGCTCCCAGATATCCGCAGGCGGCGGCCCTGCGCAGGGCCTCTTCCTTCGCCCCCGGCGCGTCCAGCGCCCCGTCGACGAGCCCCGCGAACCCGATCGCGACCCGCTCGCCCCCGATCGGCACCAAGCCGACCTCGACGCTCTCCCCCGGCCCGAACCGCACCGACGACCCGGCGGGCACGGCGAGCCGCATCCCGTAGGCCTGTTCTCGTACGAAGTCGAGGCGCGGGTTGGCCTCGAAGAAGTGGAAGTGGGAGGTGACGGAGACGGGCACGGTGGCGGTGTTGGTCACCGTCAGCCGCACGGCCGCCTCGGGCTCGGCATGCTCCGGCCCGGGCAGCAACGCGCCGGGCGCCTGCTCCCCCAGCCCGCCCCCGCCGATCGGATCGCTCACCACCGCGAGCCGCGAGCCGTCGTCGAAGACGGCCTCGACATGCACCTCGGTGACGACGTCCGCGACGCCGGGCAGCACATCGTCCGGGCCGAGGACGGACCGGGCGCGCCCGATGGCCTCGGCGAGCCGGGCGCCGTCGCGGGCGGCCTCGCAGACGGTGTCCGCTATCAGCGCGGTGGCCTCGGGCACGTTGAGCCGAAGACCCCGGGCCCGTCGCGCCCGGGCCAGCTCGGCGGCCCCGAAGAGCAGCAGCCGGTCGCGTTCGGTCGGTGTCAGCCGCATGTCCATCCCTCCATTTAGAGCAACACTCTAAACAGGGAATCGCTTAGGAGGAAGGCCTTGACGACCAGAGCGTCAGGAGTCACATTGAGTGCCGCTCTAACGAACCGAAAGGGGCCGCCATGCCGATCTCGATAGAACAGCGCGGAGTCGACACCATCCCCGACGAGGAACGCACCAGCGGGCCCAGCGATCTCGTCTCGATCCTCCTGGGCTCCAACCTCTGTCTGGGCGTGATCATCTTCGGCTGGCTGCCACCGTCGTTCGGCCTGGACTGGTGGTCGTCGCTGAGCTCGATCGTGGTCGGCACGCTGGCGGGCACGGCCCTGACGGCGCCCCTGGCCCTGATCTCCCTGCGCACCGCGACGAACCTCTCCACCTCCTCCGGCGCCCAGTTCGGCGTGCGCGGCCGGCTGGTCGGCTCGGTGGTCGGTCTGCTCCTCGCCCTCGGCTACACGGCGCTGACCGTCTGGATCGGCGGGGACGTGATGGTGAGCGTGCTGCGGCGGCTGTTCGGTCTGCCGGTGGACGGAGTGGCGTACGCCCTGGTCTACGCGCTCCTCGCCGCGGCCACGGTCGCCGGCGCGGTGTACGGGTACCGGGTGCTGCTGGCCATGTCCCGGGTCCTGGCGATCGGCATGACGGCCCTGCTGGCGCTGGGCGTCATCGCCTACGCCCCGCACTTCACCACCTCGGCGATCCCGGAGACCGGCGGCTATCTGCTGGGCGGCTACTGGCCGACCTGGTTCCTCGCGACGGTGGCCGCGGGCCTGTCCGGCCCGATCGCCTTCATCACCCTCCTCGGCGACTACACCCGCTACATCTCCCCGGCCCGCCACTCCTCCCGCCGGGTTCTGCACGCGACCTGGCTCGGCCTGATCCTGGGCCTGCTGGTCCCCCAGCTCTTCGGCACCTTCACGGCGTACGCGGCCCGCGCGGCGACGGACTACGCGGGCCCGCTGGTGACGGCGTCCCCCGCCTGGTACCTGATCCCCCTCCTGCTCTCCGCCACCGCGGGCTCGGTCGGCAACGCCGGTCTGATGCTGTACTCCATGGGCCTCGACCTGGACGCGATCCTGCCGCGCGCGTCCCGGGCCCGAGCCACGTACACGGTCGCCGCGGTCGCGACGGCCTGCGTCTTCGTCGGCCACTACTACTCGAGCGCGCAGGACGCCATGACGTCCTTCGTCCTCCTGCTCACCGCGATCGGTACGCCGTGGGCAGTGATCACTCTGATCGGCTTCGTCCGCTGCCGGGGGGTGTACGACGCGGACGCACTGCAGGTGTTCAACAGGCGGTCGCGAGGCGGGATCTACTGGTACCGGGGTGGCTGGAACGTGGCGGCGACGGTGTCCTGGGCGGTGGGGGCGGCGGTCGGACTGCTGGCGGTGTCGCTGCCTTCGTACGAGGGGCCGCTGCTGTCGCTGACGGGCGGGGTGGACTGCAGTTTCGTGGCGTCGGGGCTGGTGGGCGGCGTGGCGTACGCGCTGCTGCAGTGCCGGTCTCGTACCGGGCAGGCCTCAGCAATCTCAGCCCGTCCGGCGTTTGAGGACGAGGCCGTTCAGGCCGAAGCAGGGGGCCTGGGGGGCGCAGCCCCCCAATAGGGCCACCCCCGACGCCGGGCGCAGCTCACCCGGCCTGCAGCCCCGGCAGAAACTCGGCGGAGCCGAACGCGGGCTTCAGGTCCGTGAACCACGTCGCCCCCTCGTCGTATGCCGCAAAGAACGGGCGGTCCACGAGTTCGGGATCGCGGGCCTGGATCAGATGCAGGACGAAGACCTTCTCGCCGGCCACCTCCGCAACCCCGTCCACGCAGACCTTGCCGGGCATCGCCGACATGACCGGGCCGCGGACTGTGCGGGCGAGGCCGGAGACCCGGGCGTAGGCGTCTCGGAAGATCTCGTGCCCGCGGACCAGTGGGACACCGAAGTAGCCCTGGGGACCGGTGTCCCGCTCCACGAACTGGTAGTACGGCACCGCCCCCAGCGTCGTCGTCACATCCCACAGCTCGGCCCAGGCCTCGGCGCTGTCGTTGATGCCGGCCACCAGCGGGCCCTGGCAGCGGATCACCGCGCCGGTGTCGCGGACGCGGCGCATCGCTTCCCGTACGACCGGCGGCCGCAGCTCCTGCGGGTGGGTGAAGTGGGCCATCAGGGCGAGGTGGCGGCCGGACGCCACGACCTGCTCGAAGAGACGGAGGAGGTCGTCCGCGTCGCGGTCGGTGGTGAAACGGTACGGCCAGAAGGCGAGCGACTTGGTGCCGATCCGGATCGACCGCACGGTGTCGATCTGCAGCAGCGGCTCCACATAACGCCGTAGCACCTCCGTGCTCATCACCAGCGGGTCACCGCCGGTGATGAGGGCGCTGGTGACCTCGGGGTGGGCGCGCAGATAGGCGGACGTGGCCGCGATGTCGTCCGTCGCGATACGCAGATCGGCCTCGCCGACGAACTGCGGCCAGCGGAAGCAGTACGTGCAGTAGGCGTGGCAGGTCTGGCCCTGGCGTGGGAAGATCAGCACCGTCTCCGGGTACTTGTGCTGCAGTCCGGCCAGCCGCTGCCCCTCGTGCACCGGGACGTTGGCGTCGAGCTGGCCCGAGGGGTGCGGGTTGAGTCTCATCCGGATCTCGTGCGCCGCGCGCTGGATCTCGGCCCGGGACGCGTCCTTGGACAGCAGGTCGGCCATCCTGCGGACGTCGGGCGCGGGCAGCATGCCGGTCTGCGGGAAGGTCAGCCGGAAGATCGGGTCGTCGGGCACCGCCGACCAGTCGATCAGCTCGTCGACGACATACGTGTTCGTACGGAACGGCAGGACCGAGGAGACGGCCCGCAGGGCGAGCCGCTGATCGTCCGTCAGGGACACACGCTGCAGCAGACCGTCCAGGTCACGGGGCGTGAAGGCGCGGAATCGGGAGCTGCTCGGGTGTGGAGCAAGGTGGAGCGCTGAACTCATGTGTGCCAGGGCCTCTATTCCGTGACCAGGACCGACGGCCGAAGTTCCACGAAGGCGGCCGTCGACGCATCGTACTTCTCCGCGAAGTGCTGTTTCAGGACCTGGTGCAGGTCGCTTTCGTCGTCGACGACGATCAGCTCGTGGGCGCCCGGTACGTTCAAGGCCTCGCTGTACGCGGAGAGTTGGTCGAGGCGGTGGCGTGCCATGTACGAGACAAGGTCGTGGCCGGCGACGTACAGACCGTCGTCGACATACACGAAGCGGCAGCTGAACTCCCGGCGGCCGTCGGTCGCGTCGACCAGGGTGACCGGCAGATGGGTGAACCGTTCCATCGGCTTGCTCTGCTGCCACAGCTCGTCGAAGCGCTGCTCGACGAAGGCGCCGAGCGGGGAGCGTACGGCGACCTCCAACTGGACGCCCTCGCCGGACAGCCGTCCGACAGTGAGGAAGGAGACGAGGGAGCGCTCGTCCCAGCGGTAGAGCGTCACGCCGGGGGACGTGGAACACAGGCGTACTTCGAGGAACTGCCGGGGGCCGTCGTCGAGGCGGCGCACGAACTGGCTCAGCGTGCGCAGGTTGCGCAGGATGTCGCGGCGGATGTCGTCACTCTGCTCGCCGAGTTCACGGCCACGCAGGATGACGGCGAGGGAGTCGGGGTCGAGGAGCAGGATCTGCACCCGGGCGCCGTGCGCGGTGGCGGACTTGACGCCGCGGAAGAGGCGTTCGGAGTACTGCGGGCCGAACAGGTTGGAGAAGGTGTCCAGCACCTTCACGTTCGAGGTCGAGCCGTAGACCTGGGCGCTGAACCATTCGTAGTCGAGCCGGGTGTGTTCGCGGACCCGTCCCTCCTGGGCGCGGGAGATGAGCGGGCCGATCACGAAGACGGTGATGACGACGCCGACGAGGTCGGTGCCGAGGTTGAGGGCGAGGTTCTCGCTGTATTGGGCCATGTGCCTGGCGAACCACAGCAGCACGCCCGCGCAGCCGGCGAGCAGGGCCAGCACCGTGAGGCTCTGGGGGCGGCGCGGCGTGCGTAACGCGCGCAGCAGCCAGCGCGGCCTCGACATCGGCGTCCGCCCGCTCACCCGTGTTCCCTCTCCCCCGGCCGAATCCGCGCACGGGAGAGCACGCTCCCCCCGCGGAATCAGTGGATACCCGCGCGGGGGAGGCGCTACGCGTCGAACGAACTACCGGCCGCAGTACGCAGATTGGACTCAGCCGAGGAGGTGCATCCAGCCGTGCTTGTCCTCCGCCGTGCCGCGCTGGATGTTCAGCAGGGCCTCGCGGAGCCTGAGCGTGACCTCGCCCGGCTCGCCGCCCGCCTGCTGCCACTCGGTGCTCTCGCGCTTGACGGTGCCGACCGGGGTGATCACGGCGGCGGTACCGCACGCGAAGACCTCCGTCAGCGTGCCGTTCTCGGCGTCGCGCTGCCACTGGTCGATGGAGACGCGGCCCTCCTCGGACTCGTAGCCGAGATCGCGGGCGACGGTCAGGAGCGAGTCACGGGTGACGCCCTCGAGGATGGAGCCCGTCAGCGACGGCGTGATGATCTTGTCCCCGTACACGAAGTACAGGTTCATGCCGCCGAGCTCCTCGACCCACTTGTGCTCGACCGCGTCGAGGTAGCAGACCTGGTCGCAGCCCTTGGCGGCGGCCTCGGCCTGGGCGAGCAGGGAGGCCGCGTAGTTGCCGCCGGTCTTGGCGTCGCCGGTGCCGCCGGGGACGGCGCGGACACGGTTCTCGGAGAGCCAGATGGTGACCGGCTTCACGCCGCCGGGGAAGTAGGCGCCGGCCGGGGACGCGATGACCAGGAAGAGGTACTCGTTGGCGGGCTTCACGCCCAGACCGACCTCGGTCGCGATCATGAACGGGCGCAGGTAGAGGGACTCCTCGCCGCCGTGCGCGGGGACCCATGCCTTGTCCTGCTGGACCAGGGCGTCGCAGGCCTCGATGAACGTCTCGACCGGCAGCTCGGGCATCCCGAGGCGGTGTGCGGAGCGCTGGAAGCGCTCGGCGTTCTTCCCGGGGCGGAAGGTGGCGACGGAGCCGTCGGGCTGACGGTAGGCCTTGAGGCCCTCGAAGATCTCCTGCGCATAGTGCAGGACCATCGTGGCCGGGTCGAGGGAGAGCGGGGCGTACGGGACGAGCTGACCGTCGTGCCAGCCGCGGCCCTCGGTCCACTTGATCGTCACCATGTGGTCGGTGAAGTGGCGGCCGAACCCGGGGTTCGCCAGGATCGCCTCGCGCTCCGCGTCGGAGAGCGGCGAGGCCGAGGGCTTGAGCTCGATCGTGGGCGTCGTCATGAGTGGTTGTCCTTCACCGGTTGTGTGTGACGGGCCGCGCTCACGTCCGTACGGCCGGTGGCCAGTGCTAGGACGTCCGAGCATTCCCTCAATCCGCGGCTCCGCGTTCGATTATCGCAAGGCGGGGACCGTGGCAGAAAACGGCGTGAAATGCAGCCCAGGGGATGATGGTGGCACCCGGCGGGGACATAGCGAAAGCCGCCGGGTGCGGATGCGACCCGGCGGCTTCGAAGTGTTTCGAGTGGCCTGGGGGTCCCCCCAGGCCCTTAAGGCTCTGGGGGAGGGTCAGCCGGCTACTCGTACGGCCAGCGCGTCGCCGATCTCCGACGTGGAGCGGGCGGGCTTGCCGGTGCGCTCGGCGAGGTCGGCGGAGACCGCCTCGTCGATGCGGGCGGCCTCGGCCTCGTAGCCGAGGTGACGCAGGAGCAGCGCGACGGACAGGACCGTGGCGGAGGGGTCGGCCTTGCCCTGGCCTGCGATGTCGGGCGCCGAGCCGTGCACGGGCTCGAACATCGAGGGGAACTCGCCGGACGGGTTGATGTTCCCGCTCGCGGCGACGCCGATGCCGCCGGAGACGGCCGCGGCGAGGTCGGTGATGATGTCGCCGAAGAGGTTGTCGGTGACGATCACGTCGAAGCGCTCGGGCTGGGTGACCAGGTAGATGGTCGCCGCGTCGACGTGCATGTACTCGGTGGTGACCTCGGGGAACTCCGCGGCCACCTTGTTGAAGATGTTGGTCCACAGGTGACCCGCGAAGGTCAGCACGTTGTTCTTGTGGATCAGTGCGAGCTTCTTGCGCGGGCGGGCCTGCGCACGGGCGAAGGCGTCGCGGACGACGCGCTCCACACCGAAGGCCGTGTTGACGGAGACCTCGGTGGCGACCTCGTGCTCGGTGCCCTTGCGGATGGTGCCACCGTTGCCCGTGTACGGGCCCTCGGTGCCCTCACGGACCACGACGAAGTCGATGCTCGGCTCGCCGGCCAGCGGGGTCGCCACACCGGGGAGCAGCTTGCTCGGCCGCAGGTTGACGTGGTGGTCGAAGGCGAAACGGAGCTTGAGCAGGAAGCCGCGCTCCAGGACGCCGGAGGGGACGCTCGGGTCACCGATCGCGCCCAGCAGAATGGCGTCGTGCTTCTTCAGCGCGTCGAGGTCGGCGTCGGTGAGGGTCTCACCGGTGTCGTGGTAGCGCTTGGCGCCGAAGTCGTACTCCTTGGTCTCCAGCTTCACATCCTGCGGAAGGACGGCGGAGAGGACCTTCAGACCTTCGGCCACGACCTCCTGGCCGATGCCGTCACCGGGAATCACTGCGAGATTGATGCTGCGAGACATGCGGGAACCCTACTCCTCGTCCCATGGGATGACATGCCGCGTCCGCCATACGGACACACCGATGACGCAGGGCGTCAACTGGTCGCCACCCGTTCACCCGCATGTCTGGCGGGCGTTGGCCATCGCTGGGAAGTTCCCTTCCATGACTGTGCCCTCCAGGGGACGGCCCCCATCAGCGGCTCCGCCGCGGGCCCCCGGACCCCCCGTGCCCGACGTCGGCATCCCGCCGCAGCTCGCAAGCCGGATGAGCATGGCCGAGCAGCACGAGTACCTGCGCACCAAGCTGATCCGGCGCCGCACGCTGGTGACGGCCGGCGCGGTGGCGGCGGGCGCGGCGCTGACCGGCTGCGGCGGCGGATCGGGAGCACAGGGCACGAGGACCTCGGCGCCCGCGACCCCGACGGTGCACGGCTCGGTCGTCTCCCCCTTCGGCCGCCATCTCGCCTTCGGAGCCGACCCGAAGTCGCAGATGCGGATCTCCTGGCAGGTCCCGCTGGCCGTGCGGAAGCCGTATGTCCGCATCGGCCCGACCCCCGACGACCTGAGCCGGAAGATCGAGGCCGAGGTCCGCGATCTGCACACGCCGGGCGTGACGGGCGTGCGTCCGGCGCTGGAGCAGTACTACCTCCACGTGGCCCTGGACGGCCTGCGCCCCGGCACGACGTACTACTACGGCGTGGGCCACGAGGGCTTCGATCCGGCCTCCCCGAAGCACCGCTCGACGATCGGCACCTTCCGCACGGCGCCGGCGTCCCCGGAGAAGTTCGTGTTCACGGCCTTCGGCGACCAGGGCGTCAGCCGGGCCGCGGCCGCCAACGACCACGTCATCCTGCGCCAGAAGCCCGCCTTCCATCTGCACGCCGGTGACATCTGCTACGCCGACACCAATGGCCGGGGCGAGAAGTCGGACGGCTACGACCCCGCGTTCTGGGACCTGTTCCTCAAGCAGAACGAGCCGGTGGCGAGGTCGGTGCCCTGGATGGTGACGACCGGCAACCACGACATGGAGGCCTGGTACTCGCCGGAGGGCTACGGCGGCCAGCTGGCCCGCTTCTCCCTCCCGGACAGCGGCTTCGACGCCCGCACGGCGCCCGGGGTGTACGCGTTCACCTACGGCAACGTCGGCTTCGTGGCGCTGGACGCGAACGACGTCTCGTACGAGATCCCCGCCAACTTCGGCTACACGGACGGCAGGCAGACGAAGTGGCTGGACCGGAAGCTGGCCGAGCTGCGGGCGGCGACGGACGTCGACTTCGTCGTCGTCTTCTTCCACCACTGCGCCTACTCGACCTCCGCGCACGCCTCCGACGGCGGCGTGCGCGCGGAGTGGCTGCCGCTGTTCGCCAAGCACCAGGTGGACCTGGTGATCAACGGCCACAACCACGTGTACGAGCGGACGGACGCCATCAGGAACGGCGAGGTCGGCAGGCCGGTCCCCATCGGTGCGTCGACCGACCCGGCACGGGACGGGATCGTGTACGTCACGGCGGGCGGCGGCGGCCGTGATCTGTACGGCTTCCCGGCGGGTGTGAAGGAGAGCTACGAGGGACACCTCACGCACCACGACTCCGTCGACACCTTCCGGTGGACGAGGTCGAAGGCCTCCGCGGCGGAGACCGTGGAGTGGTCGCGGGTGCGCTACCGGGGCTTCTCCCTCCTCACGGTGGAGGCGGCAAGCGGCGCGAAGCCCACCCTGAAGGTGTCGGCGCTCACGGACAGCGGCGAGCGCATCGATCACTTCGAGGTGCGGCGCGGAGTGTGAGTCCGCGCCGCACCTCATGCGGGTGCGGCTCCCGGCTCAGTGGTGATGCCCGGCTCAGTGGCCGGTCGAACCGCCGTTGTCCCTGCGGTCGAGGGCGCGCTGGAGGGCGGCTGCGGCGTTCTTGCGGTCGGACTCGCTCGTGCGGGAGGTGTGACGGACTCGGCGGCGTGCGGTCGTCTCGGCCATGGGAAATCGACTCCTTCGAAATCCGGGAGTGCGGAAAGGGGTTACGAGACGCCGGATGGGGCGGGGAGCGGTGCCGCAGGGATTGCCTGCACGGGGCGCGCTCACGACCGCCATTCGCTTGGTCGAGCGAGACGTTCGGCTCCTACAAAAGTAAGCGAGCGGGCCCGGTCTGTCTCCACAATTACTCGGACTTCCTACTATCTGAGACGGTGGATTGGGTCACACCGCTCTGAGCTGGGCAGATCCAGCCACTCCGGCGTTTGAGGAGCGGGGGTCCGGGGGCTGGCCGCCGGCGACGGGACGGGTAGGGGCGGCGGGGGCGAGACCTCTGGCGGATCACACCCAGACGGCTGATCCTCCGCCGCGGCATGCGACAACGGCCACCGGTGAAGGGAACGGTGAGGTCATGAACGACAAGGCCAAGGCACTTCTCGAGGGCGGCCCGCAGGATCTGCCGGAGCGGATCGTGCCGATCGCGACGCCCGGAGCAGACCTGAAGATCGAGCTGCGCAACGGCTACGAGCACTTCAGGCAGACCGCACGCCACGCGGACACACCGGAGGGCACACTCCCGGTGTACGAGTGGTGGGAGCGCACGGAACTGCCCGGCTAGCCCCGGGGCCGCAGCGCCGCCGCCACCGCCTCCCGGAACCCCTTCGGGTCCTCCACCCACGGCGCATGCCCGGCCTCCGGCAGCGTCGCGCGGCGTACGCGCGGCAGGGCCCGCTCCAGGGAGTCGACCGCCGAGCGCGGCCGCGGATCCCGCTCGCCGTCGACGATCAGTACGGGCACGTCGAGGGACGTGCAGGCGTCGTAGAGCCCGGGAGTGCCCCAGTTCCGCCTGCGCTCGTCGTTGAGGGCCCTGCTGCACTCGGTGTTGATCCCGAGCCAGGGGTCGGCGAGCCGCCCGGCATGCTCCAGCGCCCGTTCCCGGTCCGGGTAGTCGGCGGACCACTGGAGCACCGCCCGCTCCCGCTCCTCGCCCTCGCTCAGATGCGGCCGGCCCGTCAACTCCCGCCAGCGTGCCAGCCGTTCGGGCCGCTCACCGAGCCGCGCGAGGAGGTTCTCCCGGAAGGTGCCGAACCAGTCGGAGTCCGGTCCGATGCCCGTGCCGCTCACGTACACCAGTGAACTCACCCGCTCGGGATGCGCGAGCGCATGGCTCAACGCCAGCTGCGCACCCCACGAGTGACCGAGCAGCGCCATCCGATCCAGCCCGAAGTGCCGCCGTACGGCGTCGAGATCGGCGACGAACCGCTCGCTGGTCCACGGCCCGGCGCACCGCTCCGAACGGCCGCACCCGCGCTGGTCCCAGCGGACGACCGTGGCCAGGTCGCCCAGCATTCCGGCCACGTCCTCGAAGTAGTCCCAGAGCCCGGGGCCACCGTGGCAGAGCACCAGCGGGTCGCCGCTGCCCGACCGTGCGGCCCACAGACGTACGCCGTCGTCGGCCACCACGGTCGGGCTCTCGTGCTGCGTCACCGTCATGAGGGGCAGTCTGCCCCTGCGACGGGTCAGCCCATGTGCGGGTACGTGTAGTCCGTCGGCGGGACCAGCGTCTCCTTGATCGCTCGGGTCAGGGTCCAGCGCATCAGGTTCTGCGGGGCGCCGGCCTTGTCGTTGGTGCCGGAGGCGCGGCCGCCGCCGAAGGGCTGCTGGCCGACGACGGCGCCGGTCGACTTGTCGTTGATGTAGAAGTTGCCGGCCGCGTAGCGGAGCTTGTCCATCGTGTACGCGGCCGCCGCGCGGTCGTTGGAGATGACCGAGCCCGTCAGTGCGTAGTCGGACACCGACTCCATCTGGGTCAGCATCTCCTCGTACTTGTCGTCCTCGTAGACGTGCACGGCGAGGAACGGGCCGAAGTACTCGGTGCGGAAGACCTCGTTCTCCGGGTCGCTGCACTCGACGACGGTCGGGCGGACGAAGTAGCCGACCGAGTCGTCGTAGGTGCCGCCCGCAACGATCGTGCAGGCCGGGTCGGACTTCGCGCGGTCGATGGCGGCCTTGTTCTTGGCGAAGGAGCGCTCGTCGATGACGGCGCCGATGAAGTTGGAGAGGTCGGTGACGTCGCCCATGGTCAGGTAGTCGACCTCGGCGGCGAACTCCTCCTTGAAGCCGGAGTTCCAGATGGACGCCGGGATGTAGGCGCGGGAGGTCGCGCTGCACTTCTGGCCCTGGTACTCGAAGGCACCGCGGGTGAGCGCCGTCTTCAGGACCGCGGGGTCGGCGCTCGGGTGGGCGACCAGGAAGTCCTTGCCGCCGGTCTCGCCGACCAGGCGCGGGTAGGAGCGGTACTTCTCGATGTTGTTGCCGACCGTCTTCCACAGGTACTGGAAGGTCTTGGTCGAGCCGGTGAAGTGGATGCCCGCGAGGTCTCGGTGCTCGAGGGCCACCTTGGAGACCTCGATGCCGTCGCCGGTGACGAGGTTGATGACGCCCTTGGGCAGACCCGCCTCCTCCAGCAGCTGCATCAGCAGGACGGCCGCGTGGGTCTGGGTCGGCGACGGCTTCCAGACGACGACGTTGCCCATCAGCGCGGGGGCGGTGGGCAGGTTGCCCGCGATCGCGCTGAAGTTGAACGGCGTGATCGCGTAGACGAAGCCCTCCAGCGGGCGGTGGTCGAGGCGGTTCCAGACGCCCGTGGAGTTGGCCGGGGGCTGCTCGGCCAGGATCTGGCGGGCGTAGGCGACGTTGAAGCGCCAGAAGTCGATCAGCTCGCAGGGACAGTCGATCTCGGCCTGCTGGGCGGTCTTCGACTGGCCGAGCATGGTGGAGGCCGCAAGGGTCTCGCGCCACGGGCCGGACAGCAGCTCGGCCGCGCGCAGGATGATCGCGGCGCGGTCGTCGAAGGACATCGCACGCCAGGCGGGCGCGGCGGCGAGGGCCGCGTCGATGGCGTCCTGCGCGTCCTGCTGGGTGGCGTTGGCGTACGTGCCCAGGCGGGCCTTGTGGTTGTGCGGCTGCACGACGTCGAACCGCTCGCCGCCGCCCATCCGCTTCTCGCCGCCGATCGTCATCGGCAGGTCGACCGGGTTCTCGGCCAGCTCCTTGAGCTTGGCCTCCAGCCGGGCGCGCTCGGGCGAGCCGGGGGCGTAGCCGTGCACCGGCTCGTTGACGGGGGTGGGGACCTGGGTCACAGCGTCCATGGGATCCGTAACTCCTTGATGTTGAGCGGGTGTTGCGAGCGGGGTGCGGGCTCAGCCCTTGCTGACCATCGACCGGAGGCTGTGCTTGCCCGGGGGCCAACCCCCGGACCCCAGGCCGACGCCGCGGCAGGGCCTCGTTGTCTCAGCCACGTGTGATCATGCTCCTCAGGAAGAAGCGCAGGTTCGCCGGCTTTTCAGCCAGGCGTCGCATGCTGCGCCTTCCCGGGGGCCAACCCCCGGACCCCCGGCCGACGCCGCGGCACAGCCTCGTTGTCTCAGCCACGTGTGATCATGCTCCTCAGGAAGAAGCGCAGGTTCGCCGGTTTTTCAGCCAGGCGTCGCATGAAGTAGCCGTACCAGTCGGTGCCGTAGGCGGTGTAGACGCGCATGCGGTGGCCCTCGGCGGCCAGCCGCAGGTGCTCGTCGCTGCGGATGCCGTACAGCATCTGGAACTCGTACTCGTCGAGCTTGCGCCCGGCCCTGCGGGCGAGTTCCTGCGCGATGGAGATCAGGCGCGGGTCGTGGGACCCGATCATCGGATACCCCTCGCCCTCCATCAGAGTCCTCAGGACCCGGACGTACGCCTTGTCGATCTCCTGCTTCTGCTGGTACGCGACCTCGGCGGGCTCCTTGTACGCGCCCTTGACCAGCCGCACCCGGCTGCCGGCCGCGGCGAGGCGGCGGGCGTCGGCCTCGGTGCGGAACAGGTAGGCCTGGATGACGCAGCCGGTCTGCGGGAAGTCCTTCCGCAGCTCCTCGTGGATGGCGAACATCGAGTCGAGGGTGGTGTGGTCCTCGGCGTCGAGCGTGACCGTCGTACCGATGGCGGCGGCGGCCTCGACGACGGGCCGGACGTTGGCGAGGGCCAGCTCATGGCCGCCGTCCAGCGCCTGGCCGAACATCGACAGCTTCACGGACATCTCGACCCGCTCGCCCAGCTGCAGCTTCTCCAGCCGGCCGACCAGCGCCAGATAGGCGTCCCGGGCCGCGGCGGCCTGCTCGGGGGTGGTGATGTCCTCGCCGACGACGTCCATCGTCAGCTCCAGGCCGCGACCGGTGAGGTCCTTGATGATCGGCACGATGTCGTCGACGGTCTCACCGGGGATGAAGCGGTCGACGACCTGCTTGGTCACCGGGGCCGCCGAGATCAGGCGTCGCATCCGGTCGCTGCGCGACGCGGCAAGAATCACGGGACCCAGCACGGGGCACCTCCACAAACCAGCAGATAGAACCACCGTGAAACCTAAGGATCCCTCCGATCCTCAGCCATCGACAGCTGTCACGCATCCGTGCCGCAGATCTCAGACAGATGTATGAAGCGGGCCCGGAAATGCGGGAGAATGCCCGAGTGACGTCCGAAGCCTTCAGCCACGCGGGTGACTACCAGGAACTGGTCGACGAGATCTCCGAGCTCCTCGGCGTCCCCGCGACCCTGGAGAACCGGGACTTCGAGCTGATCGCCTTCGGTGCGTACGACAGTGAGGGCGACCTCGACACCTCAGCCCTGGACCCCGTGCGCACCCGCTCGATCCTGACGCGGCGCTCCACGTCCGCCGTCCGTTCGTGGTTCGAGGGCTTCGGCATCACCCGGGCGACGGGCCCGGTCCGTATCCCGCCGACGCCCGAGGCCGGCGTGTACCGGGGACGTATCTGCCTGCCGGTACGCCATCGGGGCGTCGTCCTGGGGTATGTGTGGCTGCTGGACTCCGACCCGGGCCCGACCGAGCGGCAGCTGACCGCGGCCATGGACGTGGCGGCCCGCATCGGCGCACTGCTGGCGGACGAGGCGCAGCACGGCGCCGACCTCACCCGGGAGCTGCGGGCCGTGCTCACCGCCGAGCGCGGCTGGCCGCAGGACATGGCGGTGGCCGAACTGCGCACCGCGCTGGGCTCGCGCGCGGACGGCCTGCACACGGTGGTCTGCGTGACGCCCTGGCCGTCCGCCGACCCGGACGACGCCCCTTCGGTCCGTACGGTGCCGGGGGCGACGGCGCTCTGCACGGTCCCGTGGGGCGCGGCGTCGCAGTCCCTCGCCCTGCTGGTACGGCTGCGTTCGGCGGACGTCCTGACGCCGGCCACCTCGGCGGCGGGGCGGCTGCTGGAGCGGGCGCGGCAGCTGGAGGGGGGCGGCACGGCGGCGTGCGGGGTCGCGGCCGCGCGCACCGGGCTCGCGGAGGTGGCGACGGCCTGGCGCGAGGCCTTGGCGGCGGCGCGGGCCGCGCTGGCGGAGCCCCGGCTGGGCCCCGTCGCGGAGTGGGCGCACATCGGCCCGTTCCGCCTGCTGACCTCGCTGCCGCCGGAGGTAGCCCACGACCCTGCCGTACAGACCCTGTTGTCCCCCACCTACCGCGAACTCGCCCGCACCGCCGAGATCTACCTCGACTGCGCGGGCCAGGCCGCCCGCACGGCTGCCGAGCTGGGCGTCCACCGCCAGACCCTGTACTACCGCCTGTCTCGCGTGGAGAAGCTGACGGGCCTCGACCTGGACGACGGCGAGGACCGGCTGCTGCTGCACATGGCGCTGAAGGGGGCAAGGCTGTAGCCGCGCCGCCGCCGCGTCACCAAGCAGGAGACGAAGATCCGCAGCACCGGCCTCGGCGCCCTGAACGTCGCCGCAGACAGCGTGCGGGTAGCGGCAGGCCGCCCCTGGACGCGACCAGCTGCCGCCGCCGATCGGCCTGCCGCTATGGCTGCGGGCTGCTGTGTGATCGCCGCCACAATGATTACTGAAAATGATTGTCATCATGCTAACGTCGCCGCACTCACCCTTGACCACCCCTTTACCCGGAGGGTTCCGTGCGCCTGCCCGCTCGCCGTCTGCTCCCCGCCACCGCTCTCACCGCGGCCTCGGCCCTGCTCACCGGC
This sequence comes from Streptomyces sp. TLI_185, assembly GCF_003814765.1. Taxonomy (NCBI): domain Bacteria; kingdom Bacillati; phylum Actinomycetota; class Actinomycetes; order Kitasatosporales; family Streptomycetaceae; genus Streptomyces; species Streptomyces sp. TLI_185. The sequence continues at coordinate 7,078,976 of NZ_RKRB01000001.1, read as the reverse complement.
TGCTTCTCGGGGACCCCCGCCGAGGGGGACGGTGACGGCAGGCGCATCCGCGTCGCGATGATGCAGCCGCCGCGCTCGGGGCTCTCCCCGCTCTCCGACGACGCGTTCAAGCTGTCGCGCTGGTCGACCGCCGAGACTCTGGTGAAACTGGACGCGGACGGTGACGCCGAACCCGCCCTTGCCACCAAGTGGACGCAGTCCGGCCGGAGCTGGACCTTCGAGATACGCGACGGCGTCACCTTCCACGACGGCACGAAGCTCGACGCCAAGGCGGTCGTCCGCTCCCTCACCAGGGCCGCGACCGCCTCTCCCAAGCCCCGCATCCTCGACGGCGTCGACCTCACGGCCGAGGCACACGGGGACGCCGTCACCGTCACCACCGCCGACGAGGACCCACTCGTCCCCCAGCGGCTCAGCTCACCGCAGCTGTCGGTCCTCGCGGCGAAGGCGTACCGCGGGAAGACGGTGAACCCGGTCGGCGCGGGCACCGGCCCCTTCGAGCTCGTGTCCGTCGACGGCACCTCCGCCGCCACCCTCGACCGCTACGACGCCTACTGGGGCGGCAGGGCCAAGTCCCCCGGAATCGACGTGAAGTTCGTGCCCGACGGCACCGCCCGCGCGGCTGCGCTCCGCAGCGGTGAGGCCGACATCGTCGAGGCGGTGCCCGTCTCGCAGGCCGCGCTGCTCGACGAGGACCTGATCACCGAAGTCCCGATGCCGCGCACCAACACGCTGTACCTCAACACGTCCGACGGCCCCTTCAAGGACGCCTCCCTGCGAGCCGCCGCCCGCGAGGCCGTGGACGCCGAGTCGATCGTGAAGGGCGTGTACGAGGGCCGCGCCGACGTCGCCGAGGGACTGCTCGGGCCTGCACTGCCGTGGGCGGCCGAACTGCGGGGGCCGGTGTCCCACGCCAAGGCGGTCCGGCCCGCGGGCCGGACCGTCACCATCGGCACCTTCACCGACCGAGCCGAACTCCCCGAGGTCGCCGCCGCACTGCAACAGCAGCTCCAGAAGGCCGGGTTCAAGGTGAAGCTGGTGGTCCGCGAGTACGCGAACATCGAGTCGGACGCGCTGGCCGGCAGGTTCGACGCGTTCATCCTCTCCCGTGCCACCGTCCTCGACTCCGGCGACCCGGCCGCCTACCTGTACAGCGACTTCGCCTCCGACGGCTCCTTCAACATCTCCCAGCTGGCGGACCCGGCCGTGGACAAGGCGCTGAAGAAGGCCGGCGAGACGGAGAGCGGCGAGGCCAGGCGGAAGGCGGTCGTCGCCGCGGAGGCCGCCGTGCTCGCCACCGACGCCGCCGTGCCCATGCTCCACGAGCGCGTGATCCAGGGCGACGCGGCAGCGGTCAGGGGTGCCGCCCACGACCCCCGCGAGCGGGAACTGGTCACGGCGGACACGTACGTCAAGTGAGGCACCGCACAAGGGGGTTGCCGACCGCTGCCGGGGTGACCCGCACCCTCGGTCTCGTCTCCGTCCTGGCCGCGGTGGGGCTCCTCCCCTGGCTCTCCGGCAAGGACCCCGCCCTCACGGTCCTGCGCGCCCGCTCCGCCGAGCAGGAACCCACCAAGGAGGCCCTGGACGCGGTACGCCGTGACCTCGGTCTGGACGCGGGTGCGATGTCCCTGCTGGGGAGTTGGGCCGACAACCTGCTCCACGGCGACCTCGGCACCTCCTGGGTGTCCGGCACCGACGTGCTGCCGTCCGTCGTCGCCGGACTCCAGGTGTCGCTGGCACTGATGGGCGCGGCGTTCGGGGTGGCGGTGCTGCTGGCGTGCGCCCTGGTGGCGCCGGTGCTGGTGCGGCAGCGGGCCTCGGCCGGGGCATGGCCCGCCATGCTGGCCGCCGTACCTGAATTCCTCCTGGCCACCGTGGCGCTGCTGGTGTGCGGGGTGTGGCTCGGATGGCTGCCGACGTCCGGCTGGCAGGGGCCCGCGTACCTGGTGCTGCCCGCCCTCGCCCTCGGTGTCCCGGCGGGCGGGCTGCTCGGCCGGCTGGTCGCGGACGCGCTGCCGGCGGTGCTCGACGAGCGGTGGGTGGAGCTGTGGCGGGGTTCCGGGGTGAGCAGGGCCCGGGTGTCGGCCGCCGCCCTTCGGCGCGTGCTGCCGCCGCTGGTCCCGCAGTTCGGGATGGTCGCCGTCGGGCTGACCGGGGGCGCAGTCGCGGTGGAGACCGTGTTCGCCGTGCCCGGCCTCGGGCGTACGGCACTGGGCGCGGCGAAGTCGCAGGACCTGCCGCTGCTGCAGGGTGCGGTGCTCGCGCTGCTGCTGCTCGGCCTGGTCACGGGCGCGGCGGTGGCGTTCACACGGCGCCGGCTGCTGGGGCCGGCGCTGTGTGACGCCTCGCTCAACCTGCCGTCGGCCCGTCCGGTCCGAACACACCCGGCGATCCCGTTGACCCTGTTCACAGCGCTTTCCGCGGCCATCGGCTGGGGCCTGTTGCGCGACCCGTACGCCGTACACACCACGGACCGACTGGCCGCCCCCTCCTGGTCGCACCCCCTCGGCACGGACGCCCTCGGCCGGGACGTCCTCGCCCGGCTCGGTCACGGTGCCGGCCCGACCGTCGGCACGGCCGCCGCCGTCTGCCTGCTGAGCCTGCTGCTCGCCCTGGCGCTCGGCTTCCTGCCCGGCGTCGCGGCAGGCGCGGCCGACATCGCCAACGCACTGCCCCCGGTGATCGTCGGCATCCTGGTGGCAGCAGCTGCCGGGCCCGGCACGGGCGGCGCGGCCCTCGCGGTCGCCCTGATCTCCTGGCCCCCGCTGGCCGCGCACGCGGCGGCACTGGTGCAGGAGGTCCGCGCCTCCACCTTCCTGACCGCTCAACGGGCCATCGGCGCCGCCCCGTTGTGGATCCTCACCCGTCACGTCCTGCCGTCCGTGGCCGGCCCCGTCGCCCGCCACGCCCTGCTCCGGCTGCCCGGCATCGCCCTCGCGCTCGCCTCCCTCGGCTTCCTCGGCCTGGGCTCCCAGCCGCCCACCCCCGAGTGGGGCCTGCTGCTCGACGAGTCCCGCGCCTATGTGGAACGGGCCCCGTGGGCCGCCCTCGCCCCAGCCGTGGCACTGGCCCTGCTGGCGGGCATGGCGGTGTCGGGAGCGGCGTACGCGCAGGGCCGGAAAGCCGTCAAGGAGACCCCAGTTGGAAGCTGAAGCACTGCTCTCGGTACGTGACCTGCGCATCGCATTCGGCTGTGTCGAAGCCGTCCGCGGCCTGTCCTTCGACGTCCGCCCGCGCGAAGTCCTCGCGATCGTCGGGGAGTCGGGCGCGGGCAAGTCGCTCACCGCGCGGGCCCTGCTGGGGATGCTCCCGCGGGGCGCGACCAGGAGCGGGAGCATCGAGCTGCTCGGCGCGACCGACCTCGCCGCCGCCCGTGGCCGCCGTATCGCCCTCGTCCCGCAGGACGCGCTGTCGGCCCTCTCCCCCGTCCACCCCGTGGGCGACCAACTCGCCGCCGCCGTACGCTCGGTGGCACGCGTCTCCCGCAGGCAGGCCCGTGCCCGCGCCGTCGCCGCGCTGGAACGCGTCGGCATCCCCGACGCCGCACGCCGGGCGCGCTCCTACCCGCACGAGTACTCCGGCGGTATGCGCCAGCGGGCGGTCGTCGCGATGGCCACCATCAACGAACCGGACGTCCTGGTCGCCGACGAGCCCACCACCGCACTGGACGAGGAGCGCCGGGACCGGGTCCTGCGGGTCCTGGCCGAGCAGCGGGAGGCGGTGGGCGCGGCGCTCGTCCTGGTCACGCACGATCTGGACGCCGTACGTGAGCACGCGGACCGTGCGCTGGTCATGTACGCCGGCCGCCTGACCGAACTCGGCCCGGCACAACGGGTGTTGACCCGTCCCCTCGCCCCCTACACCGCGGGCCTGCTGGCCTCCCTCCCCCAGAACGCCCCGGCCCGCCGCCGTCTCCCCACCCTCCCCGGCACGCCACCCGCCCCGGGCGCGCTCCCGCCGGGCTGCGCCTTCGCCCCGCGCTGCGGACGCGCGACGGACAGCTGCCGACGCGAGGAGCCCGAACCACAGCAGGCCGATGGACGACTGGTTGCCTGCCACCACTGGGAGGCAGCGTGAACGTGCCCCTGCTGGACGTCCGCGACCTCGTGGTCCGCTACGGCGCCGTCACCGCCGTGGACCATGTGTCCTTCGCCCTGGCCCCCGGCGAGACCCTCGCCCTGAACGGCCCGAGCGGCTGCGGCAAGTCGTCCACCGCGCTGGCGGTGCTCCAGCTGCGCCGCCCGGATGGAGGCGAAGTCCACTTCGAGGGACGGGAGTTGACACGTCTCCCCGAACGCGAACTCCGCCCCCTCCGACCGCGTATGCAGCCCGTCTTCCAGGACCCGTACGGCTCGCTCAGCCCCCGTCACCGCATCCGCGACGCGGTGGCGGAACCGCTGAAGGTCCAGGGCCGCTGGACCTCCACGGGCGGCCCGGCCCGCGTCGCCGAACTCCTCGACCGGGTCGGCCTGGACCCCTCGTACGGCGACCGCCGGCCGCACGAACTCTCCGGCGGCCAGTGCCAACGCGCAGGCATCGCCCGGGCGTTGGCCTCCGACCCGCGCCTGCTGGTGCTCGACGAACCCGTCTCCGCCCTGGACCCGTCCATCCGCGCAGGCGTGCTGAACCTGCTCGCCGACCTCCAGGACGAACTCGGCCTCGGCTACCTGTTCATCTGCCACGACCGCGCGGTGGTACGGCACTTCGCGGACCGGGTGGTGGAGATGCGGGACGGGCGGGTCAGCTCCTCGTGGCCCCGGCGATCACCTGGCGCAGCCCCTCGGTGAGCTGCTCCGCGGTGGGTGCGGTCTTCGGGTCGAAGGTCCACTGGGCGATGAGGCCCGTCATGAGGGTCACGTAGAACATGCCGAGGGTGTCGGTGGTCTCGTCCGAGACGTCCTCCTCGCGCCCGCCCATGAGCATCGGCACGAACCCGCGTCCGGCCTCGCGCTGGGCCCGCGCCAAGTGGTCGCGCACCTCGGGCAGTTGGTCACCCATGACCACGATCTCCATGCTGAGATGCCAGATCGAGCCCGGGGCGCGCATGGTGCCGATGACGTTCGACCACACCTCCTGGAACCGTTCGAGGGAACCGGGCTCGGCGCTCGTCGCGGCCCCGTCCCCCTCGAAGGCATCCCCCATCCCCTCGACCAGCGACACATACGCCTGCGCCAACAGCGCGTCCTTCGAACCGTAGTGGTAGCCGATTGAGGCCAGATTGGTCCCCGATGCCTTGACGATGTCACGCGCCGTCGTGCGCGCGAACCCCTTCTCCAGCAGGCAGCGCTTGGCGCCTTCGAGCAGATCCTCACGGTGTCCCATGCCCCCACCCTACTCCGATCCATACAACCGTCCTATACGCATGACTTATACATTCGTTCTAGACAAGCGTTTAAGACGCCCGTACAGTCCCTGTCATGACGAACCCGACGGGCACCACCACAACCCCGGCCGGCCACCTGGCCGGCCGCCGCGAATGGACCGCACTGGGCGTGCTGATGCTCCCGCTGCTGCTGGTCTCGATGGATGTCTCGGTCCTGTACTTCGCGATCCCGGCGATCAGCGCCGACCTGGAGCCGAGCGGCACCCAGCAGCTGTGGATCTTCGACATCTACGCCTTCGTCCTGGCCGGCCTGCTGATGACGATGGGCTCCCTGGGCGACCGCATCGGCCGCCGCAAGCTCCTCCTGATCGGCGCGGCGGCCTTCGGCATCGCGTCGCTCACCGCGGCCTACGCGAACAGTGCCGAGACCCTGATCGCGGCCCGCGCGGTCCTCGGCATCGGCGGCGCGACCCTGATGCCGTCGACGATGGCGCTGATCCGCACGATGTTCACCGACCCCGGACAACGCGCGAAGGCGATCGGCATGTGGTCCGGCGTGATGACGGCCGGGATCGCGCTCGGCTCGGTGATGAGCGGTGTCCTCGTCCAGTACTTCTGGTGGGGCTCGGTCTTCCTGGTCAACCTGCCCGCGATGGCCCTGCTGCTCATCATCGGCCCGTTCCTGCTGCCCGAGTCGCGCGACCCGGCCCCCGGCCGCTTCGACTGGCTGAGCGTGCCCCTGTCGATGGCCGCGGTGCTCCCCGTCATCTACGGCCTGAAGGAGATCCCGTCGGAGGGCTGGCACACCCAGTACGTCGTCTCGATCACCATCGGCCTGCTCTTCGCGACCGCCTTCGTCCACCGCCAGCGCACCGCGGCCTCCCCGATGATCTCCCCGGCCCTGTTCCGCGGCCGCGGCTTCGCCCCCTCGGTCGTCCTCAACCTGATCGGCTCGTTCGCGATGATGGGCTCGGCGTACTTCACCACGCAGTACCTGCAGTCGGTGCTCGACAAGAGCGCGATGGAAGCGGCCCTGTGGGCGCTGCTCCCCTCGGTGCCGATCGGCATGGCGGCACCGCTGGCGACCTCCCTGGTCCAGAAGGGTGTCGACCGGGCCTACGTGGTCACCGCGGGCTTCGCGATCGGCGCAGTCGGCTATGCACTCCTGGCCTTCGCCGACACGGACTCCCTCTGGCTGGTCCTGATCGCGTGCGGCGTCCTCGCCTCGGGAATCGTCATGGTCATCTCCCAGATCACGGACCTGGCACTGAGCAGCGCCCCGATGGAACGGGCGGGCTCTGCGTCCTCTCTGATGGAGACCGGCGGCGAGTTCGGCGGCGCGCTCGGCATGGCGATCCTCGGCTCCATCGGTACGGCGGTCTACCGCCACGACATTCCGGCCTCGGCGCCGGCTGCGGCTCACGAAACACTGGGCGGCGCGCTTGCGGTCGCCGCTCAGCTCCCGGGGCGCGCGGGAGACGCCCTGGCGGCGACGGCCCGCGAGGCGTTCACCAGCGGAATGCAGGGCGCGGCGATCGCCGGGACGGTCGTCCTGGTGGGGGCGGCGGCGCTGGCGGCAAGGGCGCTGCGGGGAATTCACGTCGCCGACGATTAAGGGCACATGCAAAACGCCGGACGGGCATTCTCAGCCCGTCCGGCGTTTTGAGGACGAGGCCCCTCAAGGGCCGAAAGCACCCGTCCCAAAGACAGCAGCCCCCAGAAACGGGGGCAACGTCAGACCAGGTTCACCGAGCGGGCGAACGTCGCCCCGATCTCCGCCTCGACCTCGACCAGCACCGCGGGGGGCACCGTGTCGTCGACGGTCAGCACGGCCAGCGCCTCGCCACCGGCAACGGCCCGCGAGACCTGCATACCGGCGATGTTGATCCCCGCCTCGCCGAAGATACGACCGACCGTGCCCACGACACCGGGACGGTCCTCGTACCGCAGCACGACCATGTGCTCGGCGAGGGCGAGGTCGACGTCGTACTCGCCGACGGCCACGATCTTCTGCAGGTGCTTCGGGCCGGCCAGCGTGCCGGAGACCGACACCTCTTCGCCGGTCCCGAGCGTGCCGCGCACGGTGACGACGTTGCGGTGGTCGGCCGACTCCGAGCTGGTGGTCAGCCGCACCTCGACGCCGCGCTCCTGCGCGAACAGCGGGGCGTTGACGTAGGAGACCGTCTCGGCGACGACGTCCTCGAAGACACCCTTGAGGGCGGACAGTTCCAGCACCTTCACGTCGTGCTGGGTGATCTCGCCGTACACCTCGACGTCGAGGCGGACCGCGACCTCGCCCGCGAGCGCGGTGAAGATACGGCCCAGGCGCTCGGCGAGCGGCAGGCCCGGCTTGACGTCCTCGGCGATGACACCGCCCTGGACGTTCACCGCGTCCGGCACGAGCTCACCGGCGAGGGCGAGGCGCACCGAGCGGGCGACGGCGATACCGGCCTTCTCCTGCGCCTCGTCGGTGGAGGCACCGAGGTGCGGGGTGGCGACGACCTGGTCGAACTCGAACAGCGGAGAGTCCGTGCAGGGCTCCTTGGCGTACACGTCGAGACCGGCACCGGCGACCCGGCCCTCCTTGAGGGCGGAGTACAGCGCCTCCTCGTCGACGATCCCGCCGCGCGCGGCGTTGACGATCCGCACGCTCGGCTTGACCTTGCGCAGCGCCTCGTCTCCGATCAGGCCCACGGTCTCGGGGGTCTTGGGCAGGTGGACGGTGATGAAGTCGGAGACCTCGAGCAGCTCGTCCAGCGAGAGCACCTTGACGCCCATCTGCGCGGCGCGCGCGGGCTGGATGTACGGGTCGTAGGCGACGACCTTCATGCCGAACCCGGACATGCGCTGGGCGACCAGCGCACCGATCCGGCCGAGACCGACGACACCGAGGGTCTTCTCGGCGAGCTCGACGCCCGTGTACTTGCTGCGCTTCCACTCGCCGTTCTTCAGCGCGGCGTTGGCCTGCGGAATGTGGCGGGCGGTGGCGACGATGAGACCGCAGGCCAGCTCGGCCGCGGTCACGATGTTCGAGGTGGGGGCGTTGACGACCATCACGCCGGCCTTGGTGGCGGCGGAGACGTCCACGTTGTCCAGGCCGACGCCGGCTCGTGCGACGACCTTCAGCTTGTTCGCGGCGGCGATGGCCTCGGCGTCCACCTTGGTGGCGGAGCGGATCAGGATCGCGTCGACGTCGGCGATGGCGGGGAGCAGTTCGGCTCGGTCCGCTCCGTTGCAGTGCCGGATCTCGAAGTCCGGGCCAAGCGCGTCCACAGTCGCGGGCGACAGCTCTTCAGCGATGAGTACGACGGGTTTCGAGCTCACGTGAGTCCTCACAAGTCCAATGCGGACGGCCGTCCCGACGGCCGCAGGCGGTGGAGGTTTGCTAGCCGCGTGGAAGACGCACGACGCTGTGGGCCTGACGCGTATGTAGTACGGCAGTGTAGTGGCGCCGCGACGATCGTCCTGCGCCTGTGCGGAAGGATCACCCGTCCGTGATTCGACGGGTTGGACAACGGGGCCGAAGCGGACTGCTCCGGCCCCGCCGCCTGAGGCTTACGCCTCCTCGTCGACCCAGCTCATCAGCTTGCGCAGCTGCTTGCCGGTGGTCTCCAGCAGGTGCTCGGAGTCGGCCGTCTTGTACTCGTTGTACTTCTTCAGACCGCCGTGGTACTCGGCCATCCACTCACGGGCGAAGGTGCCGTCCTGGATCTCGGCGAGGACCTTCTTCATCTCGGCCTTGGTGGCGTCGGTGATGATCCGCGGGCCGGTGACGTAGTCGCCCCACTCGGCGGTCTCGGAGATCGACCAGCGCATCTTCTCCAGGCCGCCCTCGTACATGAGGTCCACGATCAGCTTCAGCTCGTGCAGGCACTCGAAGTACGCGATCTCCGGCTGGTAGCCGGCCTCGGTCAGCGTCTCGAAACCGGCCTTGACCAGCGCGGCCGTGCCACCGCAGAGGACGGCCTGCTCGCCGAAGAGGTCGGTCTCGGTCTCCTCGGTGAAGGTCGTCTTGATGACGCCGGCGCGGGTGCCGCCGATGCCCTTGGCGTACGACAGCGCGAGCGCGAAGGCATTGCCGGTCGCGTCCTGCTCGACGGCCGCGATACACGGAACGCCGCGGCCCTCCTCGTACTGGCGGCGCACGAGGTGGCCCGGGCCCTTGGGGGCGACCATGCAGACGTCGACGTTCGCCGGGGGCTTGATGAAGTCGAAGCGGATGTTCAGGCCGTGGCCGAAGAACAGCGCGTCGCCGTCCTTGAGGTTGTCCTTGATGGACTCCTCGTAGACCTGGGCCTGGATCGGGTCCGGCACCAGGATCATGATGACGTCGGCCTCGGCGGCGGCCTCCGACGGCGTCACCACGCGCAGGCCCTGCTCCTCGGCCTTGGCCTTGGACTTGGAGCCCTCGTGCAGACCGACACGGACGTCGACACCCGAGTCACGGAGCGACAGCGCGTGGGCGTGGCCCTGGCTGCCGTAACCGATGACCGCGACCTTGCGGCCCTGGATGATGGACAGGTCGGCGTCGGCGTCGTAGAACAGCTCGGCCACTTTGGGTTCTCTCCTTGAGTGCAGGTGTTGCGTCCCACCGTATGACGGCGGGCGGAAACGAAGTCTCGGGGTCTCGGAATACGGGCGGCCGGTGTCACCCGGCCGCCTCAATGCGTCGTTACGCCGACCGGTCGAGGGCGCGCAGCGACCGGTCCGTGATGGAACGGGCACCCCGGCCGATGGCGATCGTGCCGGACTGCACTAGTTCCTTGATGCCGTACGGCTCGAGCATCTTCAGCATGGCGGACAGCTTCTCGCTGCTGCCGGTGGCCTCGATCGTGACGGCCTCCGGGGAGACGTCGACGGTCTTGGCGCGGAACAGCTGGACGATCTCGACGATCTGGGAGCGCGTCTCGTTGTCGGCGCGCACCTTCACGAGGACGAGTTCGCGCTGAACGGCCTGCGACGGCTCCAGCTCGACGATCTTCAGCACGTTGACGAGCTTGTTGAGCTGCTTGGTCACCTGCTCGAGCGGCAGGTCCTCGACGCCCACGACGATGGTGATGCGGGAGATGTCGGGGTGCTCGGTGACACCGACCGCGAGCGAGTCGATGTTGAAGCCGCGGCGGGAGAACAGGGCGGCGATCCGGGCCAGGATGCCCGGGGTGTTCTCCACCAGGACGGAGAGCGTGTGCTTGGACATGGTCTGGTTGTGTCTCTCTCGCTCAGTCGTCTTCGTTGTCGCCGAAGTCGGGGCGGACGTCCCGGGCGGCCATGATCGTGTCGTTCGAGGTGCCTGCGGCGACCATCGGCCACACCATCGCGTCCTCGTGGACGATGAAGTCGATGACGACGGGGCGGTCGTTGATGGAGTTCGCCTCTTCGATGACCTTGTCGAGGTCGGCGGGGTCCTCGCAGCGGATCGCGTAGCAGCCCATGGCCTCCGACAGCTTCACGAAGTCGGGGACGCGGGTGCCGGCGCTCGGCTGCTTGCCGTCGGCCTCGGGGCCGGAGTGCAGCACGGTGTTGGAGTAGCGCTGGTTGTAGAAGAGGGTCTGCCACTGGCGGACCATCCCGAGGGCGCCGTTGTTGATGATGGCGACCTTGATCGGGATGTTGTTCAGGGCGCAGGTGGTGAGTTCCTGGTTGGTCATCTGGAAGCAGCCGTCGCCGTCGATCGCCCAGACCGTCTGGTCCGGCGCTCCGGCCTTGGCGCCCATCGCAGCCGGGACCGCGTAGCCCATCGTTCCGGCGCCGCCCGAGTTCAGCCAGGTCGCGGGCTTCTCGTACTCGATGTAGTGCGCGGCCCACATCTGGTGCTGGCCCACGCCCGCGGCGAAGATCGTGCCCTGAGGTGCGAGCTGTCCGATGCGCTGGATGACCTGCTGCGGCGACAGCTGGCCGTTCTCCGGGTGCTCGTAGCCCAGCGGGTAGGTCTCACGCCAGCGGTTCAGGTCCTTCCACCAGGCGGTGTAGTCGCCCTGGTGGCCCTCGCTGTGCTCCTTCTGGACGGCCTGGATCAGGTCGGCGAGGACCTCGCGCGCGTCCCCGACGATCGGCACGTCCGCGGCGCGGTTCTTGCCGATCTCGGCCGGGTCGATGTCGGCGTGGACGATCTTGGCATACGGGGCGAAGCTGTCCAGCTTGCCGGTGACGCGGTCGTCGAAGCGGGCTCCGAGGGCGACGATCAGGTCGGCCTTCTGCAGCGCGGTGACGGCGGTGACCGCACCGTGCATGCCCGGCATTCCCACGTGCAGCGGGTGGCTGTCGGGGAATGCGCCGAGCGCCATCAGGGTGGTGGTGACGGGCGCTCCGGTGAGCTCGGCGAGAACCTTGAGCTCGGCGGTGGCGTGTGCCTTGATGACACCGCCGCCGACGTAGAGGACGGGCCGCTTCGCGGAGGTGATCAGCTTGGCGGCCTCGCGGATCTGCTTGGCGTGCGGCTTGGTCACCGGGCGGTAGCCGGGCAGGTCCATGACCGGCGGCCAGGAGAAGGTCGTCTGCGCCTGCAGCGCGTCCTTCGCGATGTCGACCAGGACCGGGCCCGGGCGGCCGGTGGAGGCGATGTGGAAGGCCTGCGCGATGACCCGCGGGATGTCCTCGGCCTTGGTGACCAGGAAGTTGTGCTTGGTGATCGGCATGGTGATGCCGACGATGTCCGCCTCCTGGAAGGCGTCCGTGCCGATCGCCTTGGACGCGACCTGGCCGGTGATCGCCACGAGCGGCACCGAGTCCATGTGCGCGTCGGCGATCGGGGTCACCAGGTTGGTGGCGCCGGGGCCGGAGGTGGCCATGCAGACACCGACCTTGCCGGTGGCCTGCGCGTAACCCGTCGCCGCGTGACCGGCCCCCTGCTCGTGGCGGACCAGGACGTGGCGCACCCGGGTGGAGTCCATCATCGGGTCGTACGCGGGAAGGATCGCACCGCCGGGAATGCCGAATACCGTGTCGGCCCCGACCTCCTCGAGAGAGCGGATGAGGGACTTCGCACCCGTGACGTGCTCGGGTGCGGACTGCTGTCCTCCGGATCGGGGCCGCGGCTGCGGATGGGCCCCGGTGGCCTGCTCGGTCATCGTCAGTCTCTTCTCGATGCTGAGGGTTTTTGCGAGGTTTGTGCGGTGTTCAAGCGCTGCACGCCAGGTGCCTGTGCAACAAAAAACCCCTCGTGCCGTAAGGCAAGCGAGGGGAGCGCGCCGGGTGTGGTCGCTGGGAGTTCCGGGTCGGTCCGGACATCACCAGCTCAGCCGACGCGCTTTCCAAGTACGAGAATTCGGGTGCGCATGGCACAGACCCTCCCCCCGGCACGCACCACGTGTCAAGTGGGTGGGACGGGAGTCTCATTATGTGAGCGGAGGGCACTTCCGCCTCCCAGAACAGCGGGCACACCACTTGTGTACACCCCTGAACCACCTCCCGCGAACGCAGGCTCGATCGGCCCGTGCGGCACCGGATAGTGGCCGGAAGCCAGCGCCCTGCGCACCCGGTACTCGTCCAGCGGACCGGAGAACGCCATGCCCTGCCCGTGCGTGCACCCCATCGCGCGCAGCGCCACGACCTGTTCGGGCAGGTCCACGCCGTCGGCCACGGACTGCAGCCCGAGGTCGTTCGCGATCCGCAGCAGCCCACTGGTGATCTTGTGCAGCCGTGCGGACTCGACGACGCCCTCGACCAGGCTGCGGTCGAGCTTCAGCACGTCGACGGGGAGTCTGCGCAGCGCCGTGATCGCCGCGTAGCCGCTGCCGAAGCCGTCCAGGGCGATCCGGACGCCGAGTCTGCGCAGGGCGCCCAGGCGACGCTCCAGTTCGTCCAGGGAGACCCGGGGGTCCGTGTCGGACAGCTCGATCACCAGGGATCCGGACGGCAGTCCGTGCCGGGTCAGCAGGGCCTCGATCGAGCCGAGCGGCATCGAACGGTCGAGCAGTCGCCGGGCGCTCATCGGGACCGCCACGGGCACGGACAGCCCCGTGCCGGTGCGCTCGGCGGCCTGCTCCACGGCCTCCTCCAGCATCCAGCGGCCGAGCTCGGCGGTCTTGTCACTGTCCTCGGCGACCCGCAGGAACTCGGCAGGGGTGAACAGCACCCCCTGCGAGGACCGCCAGCGCGCCTGCGCCTCCACCGATGCGATCCGGCCGTCCTCCAGACAGACCACGGGCTGGTGCAGCAGCGCGAACTCGCCGTCGTGCAGTGCGGCACGCAGCCGCGTGGCCAGTTCCGCCTTGCGTACGACGTCCTGCTGCATCTGCGGGGCGTACAGCTCGACGCGGCCCTTGCCGGCCGCCTTGGCGCGGTACATGGCGAGGTCGGCGTTGCGCAGCAGCTCGCCCGCGCCGAGGCCGGGCTCGGCGAAGGCGACGCCGATGGAGGCCGCCACCCGGACATCGTTGCCGTCGATGAGGTACGGCTGCGAGAGCGTGATCCTGAGGCGGTCGGCGAGCTCCAGGATGTGCCGTTCGCGCGCGGAGCGGTCCCGGGTGCCGTCCCCCGCGATCAGGGCCGCGAACTCGTCGCCGCCGAGCCGGGAGGCGGTGTCCCCGTGCCGTACCGCGTCCTGGAGTCTGCGGGCGGCCTGGACGAGCAGTTCGTCCCCGGCCTGGTGCCCGATCGTGTCGTTGACGGCCTTGAAGCCGTCGAGGTCGATGAAGAGGACGGCCGTCCCGCGCAGGGACACCCGGTCGGCTGCCCGGCGGCCGGACAGGGCCTGCTGGACGCGCTTGGTGAACAGGGCGCGGTTGGGCAGGTCGGTGAGCGGGTCGTGCTCGGCGTTGTGCTGCAGCTGGGCCTGCAGGCGCACCCTTTCGGTCACGTCCCGGCTGTTGAAGATGAGGCCGCCGTGGTGGCGGTTGACGGTGGACTCGACGTTGAGCCAGCCTCCCCCACCGCCGGACCTGAAGCGGCATTCGATGCGCGTAGTGGGTTCCTCGAGCGGGCTGGCGGCGAGGAAGCGGCGCACCTCGTGCACCACGCAGCCCAGGTCCTCCGGGTGGATGAGACTGGCCAGTTCCGTGCCCACCAGGTCCTCGGCGGGCCGGCCGTAGACCCCGGCGGCGGCCGGGGAGACGTAGCGGAGGATGCCGTTGGGTGCGGCGATCATGATGACGTCGCTGGAGCCCTGCACCAGGGAGCGGAAGTGGTTCTCCTTCTGTGCCAGTTCCTGGGTGAGGGTGATGTTGTCGAGCAGCATGATGCCCTGGCGCACCACGAGGGCGAGCACGACCGTGCCGCCGGTGAGGAGCACCACGCGGTCGACCCGGTGGCCGTTCAGGACGGTGTAGAGGATCCCGAGGGTGCACACGGCTGCGGCGAGATAGGGCGTGAGGGCGGCCAGGGAGCCGGCGATGGGCCGGGCGGCCGGATACCGGCTGTGATCACCTCCCTGTGGTGCCGGGTGATGCTGGTGCGCGCCGCCCCGCTGGCCCGGCACGTGTTCGTGCACCACGCGCGTGTGCCCGTCGAGGTCGCACCGGTCGGCCTCGGGCTGCTGCCCCTGCCGGGGCGCGACCCAGGGGGCGTACGCGAGGAGCAGGGAGCCGGCGAACCAGCCCGCGTCGAGCAACTGGCCCGAGTGGTAGCTGTTGTGCAGCAGCGGCGAGGTGAACAGGGCGTCGCACATCACCGTCAGCGCCAGCGCGCCGATGGCGGTGTTGACCGCGGTGCGGTTCACCGCGGAGCGCCTGAAGTGCAGTGCGAGCACCATGCTGACCAGGGCGATGTCCAGCAGGGGGTAGGCGAGGGACAGCGCGGTGTGCGCGACGCTCGGCCCGTCGAACTTGGCCGCCTGGGCGAGCGCGAGGCTCCACGACAGCGTGAGCAGCGAGCCGCCGATCAGCCAGGCGTCGAGCGCGAGGCACACCCAGCCGGCCTTTGTCACCGGCCGCTTGGCGAGCACCAGGAGCCCCACGATCGCGGGCGGCGCGAAGCACAGGAAGAACAGGTCGGCATAGCTGGGAGTGGGCACCTGCTCCCCCAGGACGACCTCGTACCACCCCCAGACCGCGTTGCCCAGGGCGGCCATGGCCGAGGAGAGGGCGAACAGCAGCCAGGCGGGTCGAAAGCGGACACGGCGGCTACGGGCGTACAGGAACAGCGACACGGCGGCGGTGCCGGCCGCGGCGCTCAGCCCGAAGTCACCCATGATCAACGAGAGTTCGTCCGAGCCCCAGCCGAACGCGGAACCGACGGCGTATCCCGCGCAGACCAGGGCCAGAACGAGTTGGCGGACCAGGCCGGGTCCGCGGCCGGCGGCCGGCGGACGGGGCAGCAGCGTCCCAGGCGAAGGCTGTACCCGCAGCGCTCCGTCGAGGGTGGTCGCGGGAGGCATGGGCGAGCTCACCGGGCCCACCCGGTCCGCGTCGCTCCCGGATTCCGCGACTCCTGGTTCGCTGGGTGCGCATGCCCCCGGCGGCTGTGCCTGCGGTGGTGATGGCTGTGACGGCAGCCGTGACTGCCGTGGTGACCGCGTCTGCGCGCGGCCGTACGCCAGGGTCGCCTCCGGCGGCCCCGTCGCGTCGGATCGCTCGCCCATAGGCCGTGCATCGCCCGTCGCCCCCCTCACAGTCTGAATTTCCATCCCCGGCGCCGAACGGTGCGGCGCAGCCCCTGCTCGGGACGATACACCAGTCTCGTCACTCAGGGACATAGTTCCTCTACGCTCCGTGACGACCAGCGGGAATGTGAGCACGGACCGCGTCCACAAGGTTGCGGAGGGTACCGGAATCGGACTACACGCCCGTTACGCCCGTCGCGCGGGGCGCGCACGGGACGCTCAAGTCGTCGGGGTCACGCGCCGGTTGCGCCTGTCGTAAGGATCACGTTGCGCAGCGGCTCCCGGTTCACGAACCGGGTCAACTGGTCCACCAGCAGTCGCTTGGCGCGGGGCAGGAACGCGGACGTGGGGCCGCCGACATGGGGGCTGATGAGGACGCCGGGCGCACGCCACAGGGGGTGTTCGCGGGGCAGCGGCTCCGGGTCCGTGACGTCGAGGGCTGCGGTGATGCGGCCGGTCTCCACCTCGGCGAGCAGGGCCTTCGAGTCGACGACGGGGCCGCGGGAGACGTTCACGAGGAGTGCGCCGTCCTTCATGCGCGCGAGGAATTCGGCGCCGGCCAGGCCGCGGGTGGCCTCGGTGAGGGGCGTGACGAGGACGACGACGTCCGCTTCGGGGAGCAGGGCGGGCAGATCGGTGAGCGGATGCACCGGACCGCGCGCCGTGGTGCGCTCAGAGCGCGCGACGCGCGCCACCCGCGCCACCTCGAACGGCACGAGCCGGTCCTCGATGGCGGATCCGATCGACCCGTAACCGATGATGAGGACGTTCTTGTCGGCCAGCGCGGGCCGGAAACCGCCGAGCCACTCCCCTCGGCCCTGGGCGCGCACGAAGTCGGGGACGCCGCGCAGCGAAGCGAGGATCAGCGTGAGCGCGAGCTCGGCGGTGCTCGCCTCGTGCACCCCGCGCGCGTTGCACACCTGCACGCCGGGACGCAGGTGCTTCAGCCCCGGCTCCAGGCTGTCGATGCCGGCCGACAGGGTCTGTACGACCTGCACGCCGCTCAACACGGGCAGGGGACGTACGCCCACCTCACCGGGCTTCATATAGGGAACGACGTAGTAGACGCAGTCGGCAGGGTCCGCGGGGAAGTCGTCGGCGCCGTCCCAGAAACGGTAGTTGGGGCCTTCGGGAAGCCCCTCGATGGTGTCTGGCGGGATGGAAAGCCACACGTCAGCAGTCATGTCAGGAGGCTATGTCAGGGACATGGGAGTGCAGAGGTTAGGTTGGGGGGCCAGGAGAGGGAGGGTCACGAGCAGGTGGAGCGCAGGACGATCGGCGCGGGGGCACTCGCGGTGGGGGCCGTCGGACTCGGGTGCATGCCGATGAGCTGGGCGTACAGCGGGTCGCGGCAGCGGGGCGACGCGTCGCTCAGGGCGGTGCACCGGGCGCTGGACGCGGGCTCGAACCTCCTCGACACGGCCGACATGTATGGCCCGTTCACCAACGAGCTGCTGGTGGGGCGGGCGTTGAAGGAGCGCCGGCAGGACGCCTTCGTGTCGACGAAGGTCGGCCTGCTGGTGGGCGAGCAGCACATCGTGGCCAACGGCCGCCCCGGCTATGTGAAGCGTGCCTGCGACGCGTCGCTGAGGCGCCTGCAGACGGACGTCATCGATCTCTACCAGCTGCACCGCGAGGATCCCGAGGTCCCGGTCGAGGAGACCTGGGGCGCGATGGCTGAGCTCGTCCAGGCCGGAAAGGTACGGGCGTTGGGGCTGTGCGCGATGGGCGCCCGCGGCGGTCGGCGCTCCGGCGGCCGACTGCACGACGCGACGATCAAGCAACTCCAGCGGGTGCAGCAGGTGTTCCCGGTGAGCGCGGTGGAGGCCGAGCTGTCGGTGTGGTCGCCGGAGGCACTGGAGTCGCTGCTGCCATGGTGCGAGGCGCGTGACGTCGGCTTCCTGGCCGCGATGCCGCTCGGGAACGGCTACCTGACCGGAACGCTCACCCCGGGCCAGGGCTTCGAACCGGACGACGTGCGCGCCCGCCACCCCCGTTTCACCGCGGAGATGATGGCCGCGAACCAGCCGATCGTGGCCGGCCTGCGCCGGATCGCGGCCCGGCACGGCGACGAGGTCACGCCCGCCCAGATCGCCCTGGCCTGGGTGCTGGCACAGGGACGGCACGTGATCCCGGTCCCGGGCACCAAGCAGGAGCGCTGGGCAAGGGAGAACGCCGCCTCCGCAGCACTCCGGCTGACCCCGGAGGACCTCGCCGAAGTGGCGGGACTGCCGGGTGCGCGGGGATCCTGGGACTGAAGCCGGCGGTTCCCGCGGAGACGACAGCCGGAACCAGACGACAACTGGACCCAGCCCGTCGCACGGGATCCAGCAAGACATCACGCCCCACCACGACAACCAAGTCACCCCCGCCCAGGCCACACTGGCCTGGGGGCCGGCGCAAGCGCAGCACACTGCCGGCCGCGCGGGGATCCTGGGACTGAGGCTGGCGGTCATGGGACCGAAAGCGGGCGGCTGGTCGCGGCGGCGGAGATTCGGGATCCGTCGACCGGGAACCTGCGAGACGCGAGCGGTGTAAGACAAGTAGAACCTGCTGCTGGACCGCCGCCGAAGGGACCAAGATCGTGCTACGACGAGCTGTGCCGGCCATGCTGGCCTCGACCGCGCTCCTGCTGACGGCCGGCTGTTCCTCCAGCGGTGGGGGCGGAGGGGGCGGTGACAGTACGGGGCCGGGGAGCACTGCCTCGCATGCGTCCCCGTCCCAGCAGGCGGCAGAAAAGGCCCCGCCCGCCAAGGGTTCCGTCAAGGTGCTGCGCACGGTCACCACGGGCCTGAACACTCCGTGGGGCCTCGCCCGGCTGCCCGGCGGAGGCCTGCTCGTCTCCTCCCGGGACGAGGGGACGATCACGAAGGTCGACGAGAAGACGGGCAGGAAGACCGAGCTGGGCAAGGTGTCCGGGGTCTCCCCCGCCGGAGAGGGCGGCCTCCTCGGCATCGCGCTCTCCCCGGACTATGCCGCGGACCACATGATCTACGCGTACTTCACCTCGGCCTCGGACAACCGCATCGTCCGTCTGCTGTACGACGCGAAGAAGCCGGCCGGCGAACAGCTGGGCGCGCCGGACACGATCTTCAAGGGCATCCCCAAGGGCTATATCCACAACGGCGGCCGGATCGCCTTCGGCCCGGACAGGATGCTGTACGCGGGCACGGGCGAGAGCGGAAACCGGGGCCTGGCCCAGGACGAGAAGTCCCTGGGCGGCAAGATCCTCCGTCTCACCCCGGAGGGCGACCCGGCTCCCGGCAACCCCTTTCCGGACTCCCCCGTCTACACCTACGGTCACCGCAACGTTCAGGGCCTGGCCTGGGACCCCGAACAGCGCCTGTTCGCCTCGGAGTTCGGCCAGGACACCTGGGACGAACTGAACGCGATCAAGCCGGGCGACAGCTACGGCTGGCCGGACGCCGAGGGCAGGTCGTCCGACCCCAAGTACCACAACCCGATAGCCCAGTGGCACACGGACGACGCCTCCCCCAGCGGCATCGCCTACGCCGAGGGTTCGATCTGGATGGCGGGCCTGAAGGGCCGGCGCCTGTGGCGCATACCCCTGAACGGCACGGCGACCTCGGCAGATCCACAGCCCTTCCTGCAGGGCGAGTACGGCCGCCTGCGCACCGTTGTCTCGGCCGGCGGCGACAAGCTGTGGCTGACGACGAGCAACACGGACGGGCGAGGAGACCCGAAGTCCGGCGATGACCGAATACTCGAGCTGCAGGTCGGCTGAGGAATCACTCCTCGGCAGCGTCTGTTTCGTCCTCGTGCCGAGGCGGCCGTACGACGACCTTCCCGGACTCGAGGTCTATCGGCCCGCGTCCGGGGTCGTTGTCGCCGACGTCCTCGCGGGTCAGCTCCAGCCTCTTCTTCTCGTCGCGGGTGTGTTTGCGGCCGGGTGCGAAGAGTTCCTCGAAGACGTTGAACATCGCTTTCCCTTCAGCTGCTCCGTCATCCGGCGATCAGCCGGTCGCCGTCCCCCGGCGGGAAGAGTCCCCGTCGATGCGCCACCGCCGCCGCCTCTCCTCTTCCTGAGACGCCGAGCTTGCCCAGAATGTTCGACACATGGACGCTGGCGGTCTTCGGGGAGATGAAGAGTTCCTCGGCGATCTGGCGGTTGGTGCGACCGGCGGCGACCAGGCGCAGGACGTCGCGTTCCCGCCCGGTGAGCCCGAGCGCCTCCGCAGGGTCGGCGGGCCGCCGGTCCGGGACGCGCTTCAGGGCGAGACGGGCCCGCTGGGCGAGCAGGGCGACGGCGTCGGCGAGGGGTCGCGCGCCGAGGTGGTCGGCCACGGCGTGGGCCAGGCGCAGCAGTTCGGTGGCGCGGTCGCGCTCGTCGTCGCCGCCCGAGGCGAGCAGAGCCGCGGCCAGCCGGTGGCGGACACGGGCCAGGTCGTAGGGGCGGTCAAGGGCTTCGAAGGCGGTGACCACGTCCGACCAGGTGTCGGTGGTGTCGCAGCCCTCGGCGCGGGCGAGTTCGGCGCGGACCCACTGCTCGTGGGCGAGCCAGATGGGGGTGTCGGTGGTGGTCTTCTTGACGGCCGCGCGGAGCCGTTCGAGGGCGTCGGCGCGGCCCGGTGCCGCCGCGGGCAGGGTCTGCGCGTCGGCCTCGGCGGTGGCGGCGGCGAGCAGCAGGGGCCAGCCGTAGCGCTGGGTGCCGGGCGGTATGTCGGAGACCAGGGCGCGGGCGAGTTCGGCCCGGGCGTCGAGGAGGCGGCCCTCGCCGGCGGCCACGCCGATCTCGATGCGGGAGAGGAGCAGGGTGTGCTGAGGCATGGGATCGTGCGTGCCCAAGTAGCCGCGGGCGGCTGCGAGTTGACGCGCGGCCTCGGGCAGGTCGCCGCGGCCGAGGGCGACGTGCGCGAGGCAGCTGGCGCCGCCGCCCCGGGGCTTGGCGCCGTGTCCCACGCGCAGGGCGCCGGTCGCCGCGTCGGCGGCCTCGTCCCAGCGGCCCAGGGAGTAGAGCGCCTCGGAGAGGTTGGCCCACACCCAGGCCTCGGAGTCCAGCTGGCCGAACTTCCTGGTGTGGACGAGGCCTTCCTGGAGGAGGGGAACGGCTTCCCGGGTGCGGCCGACCGCGTCCAGTTCGGAGGCGAGATTGATGTAGGCGCGACCGGCGACGTACGCGACGCCCTCCTCCAGGGCCCGGTCCTTGACCTCGTGCATCTCGGCGAGGCCCGCCTCGACGGAGCCCGCGTCGACCATGAGGCCGCCGTAGGTGAGGCGGGCGTTGAGCTCGATCTCGCGGGCGCCGACCATGCGCGCGTACTCGACGGCGCGCTCGGCGGACGAGAGGGCGTCGGGGCCGGGTTCGTGGAGCATCGACCAGTTGGCGGCGGTGGAGAGCACCTCGGCGTGGACCTCGGAGGGCGGCAGGCCGCGGACAAGCTCCTGGGCGGTGCCGAGTTCCTGCCAGCCGTCGCCCCGGGCCAGGGCCTGCACGAGACGGGAGCGCTGGACCCAGAACCAGGCGGCGCGCAGCGGGTCGCCCTCGTCCTCCAGCAGATGCAGGGCGCGCTTGGTGATCTTCAGGGCGCGTTCGCGTTCACCGGACAGCCGGCCGGCGACCGCGGCCTCGGCCATCAGGTCCATATAGCGCAGGGGTGTGGTGGCCGGGTCGCAGCCGCAGGGCGGGTAGACCTCGGTGTAGTCGATGGGGCGCAGCCGGCCCCGTACGTCCTCGGGGGCGGTGTCCCACAGCTCCATCGCCCGTTCCAGGAGCCGCAGTTGCTCGCTGTAGGCGTGGCGGCAGCGGGCCTCGACGGAGGCGTCCAGGACGGCGGGGAGGGCCTTGGCCGCACTGTGGGCGTGGTACCAGTAGCTGGCCAGGCGCATGACGCGCTGGTCGGCGGGGACGAGCGCCGGGTCGGCCTCCAGGGCCTCGGCATAGCGGCGGTTGAGGCGGGAGCGCTCGCCGGGCAGCAGGTCGTCGCTGACGGCCTCGCGGACCAGGGAGTGGCGGAAGCGGTAGCCGTCACCGTCAGGCGTGGCCAGCAGGATGTTGGCGTTCACGGCGGCCCGCAGCGCCTCGATGAGATCGTCCTCGGAGAGCCCGGCGACGGCGGCGAGCAGCCGGTACTCGACGGTGGAGCCGCCCTCGGCGACGATCCGGGCGACCCGCTGGGCCATCTCGGGCAGGCCCTCGACACGGACCAGAAGCAGGTCGCGGAGGGAGTCGGTGAGGCCGGTACCGCAGCCCTCGCTGGCGCAGACGGCGAGTTCCTCGACGAAGAAGGCGTTGCCGTCGGAGCGTTCGAAGATGTCGTCGACCTGGGTGGAGTCCGGTTCGGCGGCGAGGATGCCGGCGATCTGGCGGCCGACCTCCTCCCGGTTGAAGCGGCCGAGTTCGACACGGCGGACGGTGCGCAGCCGGTCGAGTTCCGCGAGCAGGGGGCGCAGCGGGTGACGGCGGTGGATGTCGTCGGCGCGGTAGGTGGCGAGGACGACCAGGCGGCCGGTGCGCAGGGTGCGGAAGAGATAGGCGAGGAGGTGGCGGGTGGAGGCGTCGGCCCAGTGGAGGTCTTCAAGGGCGACGACGACGGTCCGGTCGGCGGCGACGCGCTCCAGGACGCGGGCGGTGAGTTCGAAGAGGCGGGCCATGCCCTCCTCGTCGTGCCGTCCTCCGGAGGCTTCGCCCAGTTCGGGCAGGAGCCGGGTGAGCTCCTCCTCCTGGCCGGCGGCCGCGGCGGCGAGCTGCTCGGGCAGTTCGCGGCGCAGGGCGCGCAGCGCGGTGGAGAAGGGGGCGAAGGGCAGCCCGTCGGCGCCGATCTCGACACAGCCGCCGAGCGCGACGACGGCGCCCTCACGACAGGCCGCGGTGGCGAACTCCTCGACCAGCCGGGTCTTGCCGACCCCGGCCTCCCCGCCGATCAGCAGGGCCTGCGGCTCGCCCGCGGCGGCACGGGCGAGCGCATCCTTCAATATCTCCAGCTCTTCGGCGCGACCTACGAACACGGGACTGACGGACCTGGTCTCCACGAGCCCGAGCATCGCACGGGTGTCCGGCGACGCGGCACCGGTTTTCACCGAGCCGGTGTGGTGCACGTTGTCCGGCTTCGGTGTTGCCGTCTGCTGGGGGCTGCCGCCCCCAGACTCCCGCTTCGGCCCCGAAGGGGTCTCGTCCTCGAACGCCGGCCGGGCTGAGATTTCGCGGCCGCCCTCCCGGACGAGTCCCGCGCTCACGCCGCGCGGGCGGAGCGGAGCCGGCGAAGACGCGGACTATGGCTTTCGTCCTCGGCGGCATGGCGGGCGGCCTCGTGGCGGGCGGCGCGGCGGCTGCGGACGACCTCGCGGGCCAGCCGCTCCTGCTCGGCCTGGCGGATCCGTTCGGCGGAGCGGAGCTGGGAGATCTCGTACTCGTACATGGTGTGTCCCTTGTGAGAGGCGGTTTTCGGCTTCGCTTGCTGCGATGCCTCAACCTTCGTCTCCAAGGGGGGTACGCCACATCGGGAGAGTTCCGCATCTTCGGGCCCGCCGGGGGCCTTAGATGTGCGTGAGGGGCCTCAGGAGCTCCGTAAGGTGCTTACGGATGCCCTAAGACCCCTCAGGACCTGCGGTGACTCAGCTCGCGGAGGGCAGCCCGAGCAGTACGTCGGTGTACTTGAGGACGGCCAGGAGCAGGCCGATGACGCCGAGCGTCACACCGCCCCAGGCGACCGACTTGATCCAGACCGCCTGCGGCCTGCCGGGGGCGCCGAACGCGGGCCGGGCGAGCACCACGACGCCGACGACCAGCGCGAGCAGCGCGAAGATGCCGCCCCACAGCGCGGTGGCCTGCCAGGCGTCGCCGTAGCCCTCCTTGAGGAGCTTGGCGACGCCGGAGGCCGACGAGGTCTGTGCGTGCATCTGGCCGATGAGCGACTGGCGCGCGGACGCCACGGTCCCGACCCAGCTACCGGACAGCGAGACGAAGCCGAGCGCGGCGGAGACGACGGCACCCGCGCCCTGCCCGACGCCGGAGGGCTCCTCGCCCTCGGCCTCGACAAGGTCGGCCTCGGCGGTCGCCTCCTCAGGGGTCTCCTCGGCTGCGGTGGCGTCCACCGTCTCCTCGTCGGGCTTCACTTCGGTGGCCTCGGTCGTGCCGGCCTGGTCATCAGTCTTGGTGGTTCCCATACCTCGCACCGTACGGACGCTGTCTGAGAGGTCTCTTAATGATCGCCAGGCGATCGTGGAGGCCTCTTCTTACGGATCGTTACTGATCGTTGTGTGCGGCACCCGCGCGTGCTGCGCGCCACTCCGGGGCGAGGATCGACCACACCTCGAGGTCGTGCCGCACCCCACCATAGGGGTGCGCCTGGCGTCGTACCCCATCGCGGGTCATTCCGAGGCGCCGGGCGACGTTCAGGCTGGGGACGTTCCCCGAGGCGGCGACCCATTCGATGCGGTGGATGCCGCGCTCCTCGACCACCCAGTCGATGAGCACCCGCATCGCCCGGGTGATCAGTCCGCGGCCCGTCGCCGCGGGCTCCAGCCAGCAGCCGACCTCGGCGTTGCCGGTCTCCGCGTCGAAGTTCAGCGTGAGCACGCCGCCCACGAGTTTTCCGTCCAGCCAGATGCCGTGGTACGAGCCGGTGTCGGCGGCGCGCATGTCGGCGTACCGCTGGAGCGTCTCGCGCGCGGAGGGCACGTCGACGGCCCTGGAGCCGAAGGCGATGAACTGTCCGATGAAGTCCCGTCCGCGCTCCAGATGCGCCAGGAACTCCTCGGCGTGCCAGGGCTCCAGGGGACGAAGTTCGGCGTCGTCACCCAGAGGTATCGCGTACATCCTCGTCCTGCCCCTTCGCCAGTACGTCCGCCACCTCGGCGTCCGTCGCCGCGGCCAGCCTCTCATGGGCCGCGCGGGCCTCCGGCGGTTCGATGCTGATGCGGGGCAGGCGCTGGTCGAGCCAGCGGGGCAGCCACCAGTTGGCGCCGCCCAGCATGTGCATGAGAGCCGGTACCAGCAGGGTGCGGAGCACGAAGGCGTCGAGGGCAACGGCGGAGGCGAGCGCGATGCCGAACATGGCGATCACACGGTCGCCGCTGAGGACGAAGGCGAGGAAGACCGAGATCATGATGACCGCGGCGGAGTTGATCACCCGGCTGGTCTCGGCGAGCCCCACGCGGACGGCACGCCGGTTGTCGCCGGTCTCCAGCCACTCCTCGTACATCCGGCTGACCAGGAAGACCTGGTAGTCCATGGAGAGCCCGAAGAGGACGGACACCATGATCACGGGGAGGAAGGGCTCGATGGGACCCGCGCGGCCGAGGCCCAGCAGCTCGCTCCCCCAGCCCCACTGGAAGATCGCGACGACGACGCCGAAGGCGGCGGCGACGGCCGCGACGTTCATCGCGGCGGCCTTCACCGGGATGCCGATGGACCGGAACGCGAGCAGCAGGAGCAGACAGCCGAGGCCGATGACGACGCCCACGAACAGGGGCAGCTTGCCGACGATGACGTCGGCGAAGTCGTCGTAACTCGCCGTCACGCCGCCGACGTGCAGGTCGAGCGAGGTGCCGGTCTCGGCGCGCGGCAGCACCTCGGTGCGCAGCCGGTCGACCAGGTCGCTGGTCTTCTGCGACTGGGGCGCCGACTCGGGGACGATCGTGAAGTACGCGGTGTCGCCGCCGGTGTTGTAGGTCACCGGAGTCACCGACGCGACACCCTCGGTGGTGCGGATGGTGGCGTCGAGGTTGTCGAGGGCAAGCTTGTCCTCGGCTCCGTCGACGCGCGTCACCACGGTCAGCGGGCCGTTCACGCCGGGCCCGAAACCGTCGGCGAGCAGGTCGTAGGCCTGCCTGGTGGTGGACGTCCTGGGGTCGTTGCCCTGGTCGGAGGTGCCCAGGTGGAGAGAGAGGGTGGGCAGCGCCAGGACGGTCATGACGACCAGTGCGACGATGCCCAGCACCTTGGGATGGCGTTCCACGAACGCCGACCAGCGGTGGGCGAACCCGGTCGGCAGTTCCGGTTGCGGACCGTGCTCCTCCAGATGGCGCCGCTCGCGCCGGCTCAGGGCACGCGGGCCGATGAAGGACAGCAGGGCGGGCAGCAGGGTGATGGAGGCCGCGACCGTCAGGACGACGGTCAAGGAGGCGGCGATCGCGACGCCGTTGAGGAAGCTCAGTCTGAGGATCAGCATCCCCAGCAGGGCGATGCAAACCGTGGCACCCGCGAAGACCACGGCGCGTCCCGTGGTCGCCACGGCGCCCGTGACCGCCTCGGTGACGGACAGCCCGCGTTTGAGTCCGCGCCGGTGTCTGGTGACGATGAACAGCGCGTAGTCGATGCCGACGCCGAGTCCGATCAGCATGCCGAGCATGGGCGCGAAGTCGGCGACGGTCATGGCGTGCCCGAGCAGCACGATCGCGCCGTACGCGGTGCCGACGCTGACCAGTGCGGTCGCGATGGGCAGCATCGAGGCGGCGAGCGAGCCGAAGGCGAGGAACAGGACGGCGGCGGCGACGACCACGCCGACCACCTCGGCCAGATGCCCGCCCGCGGACTCGGTGAGCCCGATGGCGCTGCCGCCGAGCTCCACCTGGAGACCGTCGGCCCGGGCCGCCTCGGCCGTGCGTACGACGGCTTCGGCCTCGGGCTTCTTGATGTCCTCGGCCCGGTCGTCGAAGGTGACCGTGGCGTACGCGGTGTGCCCGTCGGCGCTGATCCGGCCCGTGCCCTGGCCGTCGTAGGGACCGGCGACGGACGCGATGCCGGGCAGGTCCGCGATCTTGTCCAGGGTCTCGGTCATCGTCTGTTCGACGTCGGCGGCGCGGACGGTGCCTGAGGTGGTGTGCCAGACAACGGTGTCGCTGTCGCCGCCGAACCCCGGGAAGCCGTCCTGCAGCAGCTGCATGGCCCGGCCGGACTGGGTGCCGGGAGCCTCGTAGTCGTTCGAGTACGCCGAGCCGGTGACGGCGGCGGCCGCGCTCACCCCGCCGAAGGCGAGGAGCCACAGCAGTACCGCGACGAGGCGGTGCCGAACACACCAGCGTGCAAGGGCTGCCACGAACGTGCTCCCAGGTGGATTTGTGGATCTTTGACCGGGAACAGTCGTTCACAAGATGAACAGCCCGCAAAGAACGCATGAGCAATGCGAAGACCACTCTTACAGGCAGAAATGATCGTTTATGCCATTCGTGGACTTATTCACACGAGTGGGAGCCAGATCACAGGACAGTAACGACAACTCTGTCACCTCAGTCGAACTGGTCCCCCAGCGCCATCACCATCGCCCCGATGATCAGCAGCCACAGCGCCCGCCGGGTGCGCCCCCGGGAGCCCAGCACCGCGGCCAGCCCGCACACGAAGGCGCCGAGGGCGTACGCGGCCGGCACCAGCGCCGGAGCGGAACCGATGACCCGGAGCACCGACGCGGCCAGCCCCGCGAGGGCCAGCAGCGCCCCGGTCCCGGCCGCCGTCCAACGGGCCCGCCGCGCGACCTCGGCGGGGTCCACGACGTCCGGTATCTCGGAATCACCGCGTCCACTCATGGCGGGCGAGCCTAGCGCGTCCCGCCGAGAAACCAGGTGCGGGGCGTCCACGACAGCTGCTAGCTTCCGCCCGTCGACAGTCCCCGGCTCCTCGCCGACGACCGAAGCGGGTGCATTGTTTGAAGGTCCGACCGAGCTCCTACGCATCGACTTCCACTACGAAGATCACAAGGAGCCCGTTCACCGATGTCCGACACCAGGACCACGAACGACGACCTGACTGACCGCCTCACCCACCCCCGCTGGTCCCGCAGCAGCCGCTACGACGCCCGCTGGACCGTCGAGAACCAGATGGGCCCGCACGCCCTGTGGCTGCTGGAGTGGCTGGCCCCCGCACTCGGCCTCGAGGAGCTGCGCCCCGGCGCCCGCGTCCTCGACCTGGGCTGCGGCCGCGCGATGACGTCCGTCTTCCTCGCCAGGGAGTACGACGTCCAGGTCACCGCGGCCGACCTGTGGGTGAAGCCCGACGAGAACGCCGTACGCATCGCCGAGGCGGGCGTCGCCGACCGCGTGCTGCCCGTGTACGCCGAGGCACACGACCTGCCGTTCGGCCAGGGCACGTTCGACGCGATCGTGTCCGTCGACGCGTACCAGTACTTCGGCACCAACGATCTCTATCTGCCCACGCTGACCCGGCTGTTGAAGCCGGGCGGACGGATCGGGATCGTCGTACCGGCACTCCGGCAGGAACCGGAGGGCGACGAGCCGCCGGAGCACCTGAAGGAGTACTGGGAGAAGGACCCCGGTTTCTGGGCGTTCCACACCCCCGAGTGGTGGCGCCGCCTGTGGACCCGCAGCAGGGCCGTGGAGGTCGAGACGGCCGACTGGCTCGAGGACGGCTGGCGCGACTGGCTGCTGTGGAGCGAGGTGTGCGCCGAGGAGAGCTCCAGCGAGTTCATGGCGGACATGGCGCGCTGGTCCGTGGACCTCATGCACGCCGACGTCGGGCATCTGCTCGGTTTCGCACGGATCGTGGGACGCCGGCTGTGAGTTGACATGACTCGGGGGCTGCGCCGATACGTCGACGCAGCCCCCGAGTCGCGTGCTCAGCCCTCGCTGACGCCCAGCCTCTGCAGGATCAGCTCCTTGACGCGGGCCGCGTCGGCCTGACCGCGGGTCGCCTTCATGACGGCGCCGACCAGGGCGCCGGCCGCGGCCACCTTGCCGCCGCGGATCTTGTCGGCGATGCCCGGGTTGCCGGCGATGGCCTCGTCGACCGCCGTGCCCAGCGCCGAGTCGTCGGAGACGACCTTCAGCCCGCGCTTCTCGACGACCTCGTCCGGGGTGCCCTCGCCCGCGAGAACGCCCTCGATGACCTGGCGGGCCAGCTTGTCGTTCAGATCACCGGAGTTGACCAGCGCGGTGACCCGGGCGACCTGCTCCGGCGTGATCGCCAGCTCGTCGAGCGAGGTGCCCGACTCGTTGGCGCTGCGCGCCAGTTCACCCATCCACCACTTGCGGGCCGAGGCCGCGTCGGCACCGGCGTCGATCGTCGCGACGATCGGGTCCAGCGCACCGGCGTTGAGGATCGCCTGCATGTCGGTGGCGGAGATGCCCCACTCGGCGAGCAGCCGGGTACGGCGGGCCAGCGGCATCTCGGGGAGCGCCGCCCGGATCTCCTCGACCCACTCGCGCGAGGGGGCCACCGGCACCAGGTCCGGCTCGGGGAAGTACCGGTAGTCCTCGGCCTCTTCCTTCACCCGGCCCGAGGTCGTCGACCCGGTGTCCTCGTGGAAGTGGCGGGTCTCCTGGATGATCGTGCCGCCGCTGTTCAGCACGGCCGCGTGCCGCTGGATCTCGAAACGGGCCGCACGCTCCACGGACCGCAGCGAGTTGACGTTCTTCGTCTCGGAGCGCGTGCCGAACTTCTCGCTGCCCTTGGGCATCAGCGAGAGGTTCACGTCGCAGCGCATCTGCCCCATTTCCATGCGGGCTTCCGACACACCGAGCGCCTTGATGACCTCGCGCAGCTCACGGACGTACGCCTTCGCCACCTCGGGGGCGCGGTCGCCCGCGCCGACGATCGGCTTGGTGACGATCTCGATGAGCGGGATGCCGGCCCGGTTGTAGTCGAGCAGCGAGTGCGAGGCACCGTGGATACGGCCCGTCGCGCCGCCGACGTGCGTCGACTTGCCGGTGTCCTCCTCCATGTGGGCGCGCTCGATCTCCACGCGGAAGGTCTCGCCGTCCTCGAGCTGTACATCGAGGTAGCCGTTGAAGGCGATCGGCTCGTCGTACTGGGAGGTCTGGAAGTTCTTCGGCATGTCCGGATAGAAGTAGTTCTTCCGGGCGAAGCGGCACCACTCGGCGATCTCGCAGTTCAGCGCGAGACCGATCTTGATCGCCGACTCGATACCGATCGCGTTGACGACCGGGAGCGCGCCGGGCAGGCCGAGGCAGGTGGGGCAGGTCTGCGTGTTGGCGTCCTGACCGAGTTCGGTCGAACAGCCGCAGAACATCTTGGTCTTGGTGCCGAGTTCGACATGGACCTCAAGGCCCATGACGGGGTCGTACGACGCCAGCGCGTCCTCGTACGACTCCAGGTCGGTCGTGGTGGTCACGGTGAAACTTCCCTCTCAGCCCAGCAGGACGTCGTCGTCGCCCAGCCGCTTCAGCTCGCGGTACAGGATGGCGAGGCCGGTGACGATGCCGACGGCGGCCACCGTCGCGTCGATCAGCCGCAGCGTGTCCTGTTCGGCCTTGGCCTTCTTGATCCGCTTGGCGACACCGAACGCGCCGAAGGCGGTGGTGGCGATGGACACGTACGTACCGGACTTGGACTTCTTGAAGTCCTTGGCCTTGGTCAGTGCCTTGGTCACAGCGACGGAGCCTCCTCGAGGAGCGGGTGCCCCCACCTTTCCACGAAGGCGGCCTCGACGGCTGCGCCGACCTTGTAAAGACGGTCGTCCTTCAGCGCCGGAGCGATGATCTGCAGGCCGACCGGGAGGTTGTCCTCCGGGGCCAGACCGCAGGGCAGCGACATGGCCGCGTTGCCCGCGAGGTTCGTGGGGATGGTGCAGAGGTCGGCCAGGTACATCGCCATCGGGTCGTCGGCGCGCTCGCCGATCGGGAAGGCGGTGGTGGGCGTGGTCGGCGAGACGATGACGTCGACCTGCTCGAAGGCCTTCTCGAAGTCGCGCGTGATGAGCGTGCGGACCTTCTGGGCGGAGCCGTAGTACGCGTCGTAGTAGCCGCTCGACAGGGCGTACGTGCCGAGCATGATGCGGCGCTTCACCTCGGGGCCGAAGCCCGCCTCACGGGTGAGGGAGGTGACCTCCTCGGCGGAGTGCGAGCCGTCGTCGCCGGTACGCAGGCCGTAGCGGAGCCCGTCGAAACGGGCGAGGTTCGAGGAACACTCGCTCGGCGCGATCAGGTAGTACGCCGACAGCGCGAGGTCGAAGGACGGGCAGTCCAGCTCGACGATCTCGGCGCCCAGCTCCTTCAGCAGCGCGACGGACTCGTCGAACCGCTGGATGACGCCGGCCTGGTAGCCCTCGCCGCGGAACTGCTTCACGACACCGACGCGCATGCCCTCGACGCTGCCGTTGCGCGCGGCCTCGACGACCGGCGGGACGGGCGCGTCGATGGACGTCGAGTCGAGCGGGTCGTGCCCGGCGATGACCTCGTGCAGGAGCGCCGCGTCCAGGACCGTGCGGGCGCAGGGCCCGCCCTGGTCCAGGGAGGAGGAGAAGGCGACCATGCCGTAGCGGGAGACCGCGCCGTACGTCGGCTTCACGCCCACCGTGCCGGTGACGGCGGCCGGCTGGCGGATGGAGCCGCCGGTGTCGGTGCCGATGGCGAGGGGGGCCTGGAAGGAGGCGAGCGCGGCGGACGAACCGCCGCCGGAGCCGCCGGGGATGCGGGTCAGGTCCCACGGGTTGCCGGTGGGCCCGAAGGCGCTGTTCTCGGTCGACGACCCCATGGCGAACTCGTCCATGTTGGTCTTGCCGAGGATGACGACGTCAGCGGCCTTGAGCCTCTTGGTGAGGGTGGCGTCGTACGGCGGAATCCACCCTTCCAGGATCTTCGAGCCGACGGTCGTCGGGATGCCCTCGGTGGTGAAGATGTCCTTGAGCGCCAGGGGCACACCGGCGAGGGGGCCGAGCTTCTCGCCCCGCTCCCGCTTCTCGTCGACGGCACGGGCCTGGGCCAGGGCACCCTCGCGGTCGATGTGCAGGAAGGCGTGCACCTTCTCGTCGACGGCCTCGATACGGGCCAGGTGGGCCTCGGTGACCTGGACGGCCGTGAGCTCACCGGAGGCGATCTTCGCGGCGGTCTCGGCGGCCGTCAGCTTGATGATGTTGACGTTGTCCGTCATGGCGGTTAGTCCTCCCCCAGGATCTGCGGCACCTTGAAACGCTGCTGCTCCTGGGCCGGGGCGCCGGAGAGCGCCTGCTCGGGGGTGAGCGACGGACGGACCTCGTCCGCGCGCATGACGTTCGTCAGCGGGAGCGGGTGCGAGGTCGGCGGTACGTCTTGGTCGGCGACCTCGCTGACGCGAGCCACCGCGCCGATGATGTCGTCCAGCTGGCCTGCGAAGTGTTCGAGCTCTTCGGGCTTCAGCTCCAGACGCGCCAGCCGGGCGAGGTGGGCGACCTCCTCGCGCGTGATGCCAGGCATGCAGCGTTCCTCTGGGGTGAGAGTGTGTGGTTTGGGCCCAATCCTATGGGGCGGGGCCCGGTGACCGTGAAACGGTTTCCCGGACACTACGCCCACCGGGCCGGCGGCGCGTCAGCGGCGCCCGCCCGGGCTTCGATCCGCGCCCACCCCTCGACCGGCCCGCGGCGGGCCGGTGGGCGGACTACTCGTCTGTCGCCGCGGCCGGCAGGGCCGCGCGAGGCCGCTGCCATCCCCGCGAGCCCCGTGCCCGCAGCCACGCCGTCGTCTCCTCCGCCGGCATCGCGGCTGCGACCAGCCATCCCTGTACGGCGTCGCAGCCGAGGTCGCGCAGCCGCTCCCAGGTCTCGTCGTCCTCGACGCCCTCGGCGACGACCAGCAGACCGAGGGAATGGGCGAGGTCGACCGTGCAGCGGACGATCTCCGCGTCCTCCGCGTCGACGGCGAGGCGGGCCACGAAGGAGCGGTCGATCTTCAGCTCGCTCACCGGCAGCCGCCGCAGATGCACCAGGGACGAATAGCCCGTGCCGAAGTCGTCCAGCGACATCTTCACGCCGTGCCCGGTGAGGCCGGCCAGTGTGTCGGCGGCCCGCTGCGGGTCCTCGAGCAGGACGTGTTCCGTTATCTCCAGCTGGAGCGCTCCCGCCGGGACCCCGTGCCGGGCCAGCCGGGCGGCGACGGAGCCCGCGAAACCGGGGGTGTGGACGTCACGCGGGGAGACGTTGACCGCGACCGGCACATGCAGGCCCTGGGCCCGCCACCTGGCCACCTGGGCCAGCGCCGTCTCCAGGACGTACTCCGTGAGATGGGGCATCAGCCCCGACGACTCGGCGATCGCTATGAACTCGTCCGGCGGCACCTTCCCGCGCTCGGGATGCACCCACCGGACCAGGGCCTCCAGGCCGGCGACCTGTCCGTCGAAGCGGACCTTGGGCTGGTAGTGCAGCTCCACCTCCTGCGCGTCCAGCGCCCGGCGCAGATCGCCCAGCAGGCCGAGCCGGTCCGGCGTGTTCGAGTCCCGCTTGGACTCGTACACCTCGACGCCCGTACGGTCCCGCTTCGCCTGGTACATCGCCACGTCCGCCCGCCGCAGCAGCCCCTCGGCATCCAGTGCGTGGTCCGGGAAGACGGCGACACCCGCGCTGGCCTCCAGGACGAGGGTGAGCCCGTCGAGGTCGAGCGGGGAGCTGAGAGCGGCGACGAGGCCCCGGGCGACCCGGGTCGCGGAGGTCGTGGAGTCGGCGACCGGCAGTAAAACGGCGAACTCGTCGCCGCCGAGCCGAGCGGCCTCCGCTCCGCGGGGCAGGGCGAGGCGCAGCCGGTCGGCTATCTGCAGGAGCAGCCGGTCGCCGGCGAGATGCCCCAGGGTGTCGTTGACCGAGCGGAAGCGGTCCAGGTCGATCACCATCAGCGCGGCGCGGGCGCCGATGCGTTCGGCGTCGTCCAGAGCGGTCCAGATGCGCTCCAGCAGCCACTGCCGGTTGGGCAGCCCGGTCAGCGGGTCGCGCAGCTGCTCCTCGGCCCGGGCGCGGGCTATCCACAGGGTGGAGTCGAGGGCGATCAGCGGGATGGCGAACAGCGGCAGCAGCACCGGCTGGGCAACGGCCACCACGCAGACCAGCGGGGCGATGCCGAGCAGCGCGACCGCGACCAGGCCCTGTCTGACCAGGGCGGTGCGGGCGACTGTGGGCAGACCGCCGTGGCGCGGAGCGTGCAGATACCAGAGGAGGGTGCGGGTGACCAGGAGGTATGCGACGGCGACCAGCATCACCTCGGGCGCGGTGTAGAGGGTCCAGGTGTCGGGGTTCCAGGGCTTCTCCACGGACGGCACACGTCCGAAGGCGCCCAGCACCAGGGCACCGGCTCCGATGCCGAGGATGTCCACCGAGCCGTGCAGCACGCCCTGGCGCCAGCGGTTGCGCCGGGCTATGCCGACCAGCACGACCACGGTGAGGCTGACCATTCCGGCGGGCACCCAGCCGTACAGCAGCAGGACGGCGAGGGTGAGCGCGGCGCCGGAGCCGGTGCCACCCCACCAGCGGGAGCGGCCGAGCATGACCAGGTGGCCGACGATGATGCCGGTCAGCACGGCGAAGGACCAGCCGACGGTGCCGGCCGGGAAGAGCGCGTGGGTCCCCGTGAACCCCCGGTAGAAGCCGCCGCCGAGGACGAAGGCCGCCGCCGCGACGACCGCCGCGGGCAGCGCGGGCCAGGACATGTGCCGTTCGTGTTCGGGATCCGGCAGTCCGGGAGGGTGGTCGGCGGTGAGGTGCGGGGCGCGCCCGTCCGACACGGTGTACTGTCCGGTGGCGCGCCCCTCCGCACCCGGACGCTCCGAAGGCCGCCCGGCCCGTCGGCTCGCACGCCATACGCCGGTGATCCGGCGCAGGCGCAGCCGTGAGTCAGGGGCGGCGCTCTCGGTCGGTTCCATTCCCGTCCCTCTCACAGCCGGCGGTGCCCACGCCACGCGGCCCGTTGCCCGACATCCGTCAACGGCACCGCGTTGGAAAACCCTTCCCCTTGCTCGTCAAGAGCAAGGGGTTGCCCCAACCGCAGCTGGGCACGGCAGGTGCACACCTCAACAGTAGGCCGCAGAAGGCTTCCACGGGCAGCGGTCGTAGACGGTTGCCCGAATGCACCCCGGCCACCCGTATGCATCTGGTATGCGCCGATCGGGTGGCCTTCAATCGCTATTCCTCTGTGGGAAGCGCAACTTCGGCCGCCGCGTCCGGTCCCTGTTCGAGCAGGACGTTGAAGCCGTCCTCGTTCAGAACAGGCACTTTGACCTGCATTGCCTTGTCATATTTCGACCCAGGATTGTCACCTACGACAACGAAGGATGTCTTCTTCGAAACGGAACCGGTTACTTTCGCTCCACGGCTCTGGAGCGCCTCCTTTGCTCCGTCGCGGGTGAAGTGTTCGAGGGTGCCGGTGACCACGACGGTCAGCCCTTCCAGCGGGCGCGGGCCTTCGTCCTCCCCCGAGCTCTCCTCCTCCATGCGGACGCCCGCGGCCCGCCACTTGCGGAGGATCTCCTGGTGCCACTCCTCGGCGAACCATTCCTTGAGGGAGGCGGCGATGATTCCGCCGACGCCGTCCGTGTTCGCCAGCTCCTCCTCGGTGGCCTGCTCGATGCGCTCGATCGACCGGAACTCGCGGGCCAGCGCCTCGGCGGCGACCGGGCCGACGTGACGGATCGACAGGCCCGTGAGGATGCGCGCGAGCGGACGCTCCTTGGCCGCGGCGATGTTCTCCAGCATGGCAACCGCGTTCTTCTTCGGCTCCCCCTGCTGGTTGGCGAAGACCGTGGCGACCTTCTCCTCGCCGGTCTTCGGGTCGCGCTTGGGCAGACCGCTGTCCTGGTCGAGGACGTACGCCTTGATGGGCAGCAGCCGCTCGATCGTGAGGTCGAAGAGGTCGCCCTCGTCCACGAGCGGCGGGTCCTGCGGCTCCAGCGGCTTGGTGAGGGCGGCCGCGGCGACGTAGCCGAAGTGCTCGATGTCCAACGCCTTGCGGCCCGCCAGGTAGAACAGCCGCTCGCGCAACTGGGCCGGGCAGGTGCGGGCGTTGGGGCAGCGCAGGTCGACGTCGCCCTCCTTCATCGGCCGAAGCGCCGTACCGCACTCAGGGCACTCGGCCGGCATCACGAACTCGCGCTCGCTGCCGTCACGCAGGTCGACGACCGGGCCGAGGATCTCCGGGATCACGTCACCGGCCTTGCGCAGCACCACGGTGTCGCCGATGAGGACGCCCTTCGCCTTGACGACGTCCTGGTTGTGCAGGGTGGCGAACTCGACCTCCGAGCCGGCCACCGTGACCGGTTCGACCTGGGCGTACGGAGTGACCCGGCCCGTGCGGCCCACGCCCACGCGGATGTTGATGAGCTTGGTGTTGACCTCCTCCGGCGCGTACTTGTACGCGATCGCCCAGCGCGGGGCGCGGGAGGTGGAGCCGAGCCGTCCCTGGAGCGGGATCTCGTCCAGCTTGACAACCACTCCGTCGATCTCGTGCTCCACGGAGTGGCGGTTCTCGCCGTAGTAGGCGATGAACTCCCGTACGCCGTCGAGGTCGTCGACCACCTTGTTGTGCCGGGAGGTGGGCAGGCCCCAGGTCTTGAGGAGGTCGTAGGCCTGGGAGAGGCGGGTGAGGCCTTCGAAGCCCTCCAGGGCCCCGATGCCGTGGACGACCATGTGCAGCGGGCGGGTGGCGGTGACGCGGGGGTCCTTCTGGCGCAGTGAACCGGCCGCCGCGTTGCGCGGGTTGGCGAAGGGCTTGTCGCCGGCCTCCACCAGGCGGGCGTTGAGCTCCTCGAACTTCTCCATCGGGAAGTAGACCTCGCCGCGGATCTCCACGAGGTCGGGGACGCGGTCACCGGACAGCCTGTCCGGAATCTCCGCGATCGTACGGACATTGGGGGTGATGTCCTCGCCCGTGCGGCCGTCGCCGCGGGTCGCCGCGCGCGTGAGGCGGCCGCGCTCGTAGGTGAGGTTGACGGCGAGGCCGTCGACCTTGAGCTCGCACAGGAGGTGGTAGCCGGGACCGCCGACGTCCCTGGCGACGCGCTCGGCCCAGGCGGCCAGCTCCTCGTCGCTGAAGGCGTTGTCCAGGGAGAGCATGCGTGAGCGGTGCTCGACAGAGGTGAACTCCGTCTCGTACGCCCCCGCGACCTTCTGGGTCGGCGAGTCCGGCGTGCGCAGCTCGGAATATTCCTCCTCCAGCGCCTCCAGGGAGCGCAGGAGCTTGTCGAACTCCGCGTCGCTGATGACCGGAGCGTCCTTCACGTAGTACCGGAAGCGGTGCTCCTCGATCTGCTCAGCGAGCTTCGCGTGCTTCTCCCGTGCCTCGGCGGGCACCGTCGTCTCCGCTTGCTTGTCGCCGGCCACCGTGTTGTCCTCCCGTTACTCTGGGTTGTCCGCGAGGGATCTCGCCGCCCGGACGCAGTGGGCGAGGGCCTTGCGTGCGTAGTCCGGGGAGGCCCCCGCGAGTCCGCACGACGGCGTGACCGTGACCGCCTCCGCGAGAAGTCCCGGTTGCAGCCCCAGCCTGCGCCACAGCGTCCTGACACCCATGACGCTACCGGCAGGGTCTGACAATGGGCCGTCCGTGCCCGGCACGACACCTGCGAAGAGCCGGGTACCCGCTTCCACCGCCTCTCCGATCGTGTCGTCGTCACGCTCGGTGAGGAGCGAGAAGTCGAAGGAGACCGCTGCCGCGCCCGCCCTTCGCAGGAGGGCGAACGGCACGTCCGGTGCGCAGGAGTGGACCACGGTGGGGCCGTCGCTGTGAACCCCGACGACATCGCGGAGGGTGGCCTCGACGAGCTGGCGGTCGACGGCGCGGTGGGTGCGGTAGCCGCTGGCGGACTTCACCCGGCCGCGGAGTACGGCGGTGAGGGAGGGCTCGTCGAGCTGGAGGACGAGGTGGGCGCCGGGGATGCGTCGCTGCACCTCCGCCAGGTGCACCCGGAGTCCCTCCGTGAGCGAGGCGGCCAGGTCGCGGCAGGCGCCGGGGTCGGAGAGGGCCACCTCGCCGTTCTTCAGCTCCAGGCCGGCGGCGAGGGTCCAGGGGCCGACCGCCTGCAGCTTCAGCGGGCCCTCGTAGCCCTGCGTGAACTCCTCCAGTGCGTCGAGGTCTTCGCCGAGCCATGAGCGTGCGCGCTTGGTGTCGCGGCCCGGGCGGTCGCCGATGCGCCAGCCGCTGGGCTCCACGCGCGCGTACAGCTCCACGAGCATGCCTGCGGTTCTGCCGATCATGTCGGCGCCGGGGCCGCGGGTCGGCAGCTCGGGCAGGAAGGGGAAGTCCTCAAAGGTCCCGGTGACGGTTTTGGACGCCTCGCGGGCGTCGCCGCCGGGCATGGATCCGATACCGGTGGCGGGGCCGAAGGAAAGGTGTGCGTTCACACGGGAAGCCTATGTTTCTCGCCCCCGCCGCCCCTACCCGTCCCGACCCGGGGGCCAGCCCCCGGACCCCCGCTCCTCAAACGCCGGAGGGGCTGGATTTTGCGGACCGGGGCTGATCTTCGCCGACCGGGGATTGATCTTTTCAGCCCGTCCGGCGTTTGAGGACGAGGCCGTTCAGGCCGAAAGCGGGGGTCTGGGGGCGGCAGCCCCCAGGTACGGGACGGGTAGGGCGGCGGGGGCGAAGGAATTCCGTCACCTGCCAGGGCGCACCGTCAGGTCATTGATCTCCGCGTCCCGCGGCAGGTCCACCGCCGTCAGGATCGTCGTCGCGACCGACTCCGGATCGATCCACTTCGACGCGTCGTACTCCTTGCCCTCCTGCTGGTGGACCTTGGCCTGCATGGGGCTGGCCGTGCGGCCCGGGTAGACCGAGGTGACGCGGACGCCGTTGCCGTGCTCCTCGTGCCGCAGCGAGTCCGCCAGTGCCTTCAGGCCGTGCTTCGAGGCCGCGTAGGCGGACCAGTCGGCGTGGGCGTTCAGGCCCGCTCCGGAGTTGACGAAGACCACATGGCCGCGGGCGGCGCGGAGTTGGGGCAGGAAGTGGCGGGTCAGCTCGGCCGGGGCGATCAGATTGACGTTCAGCTGGTGGCGCCAGGACTTGGGCGTCAGCTCGCCGACCGCCCCGAGGTCGACCACACCCGCGATGTGGAGCAGAGAGTCCACGCGGTCCGGCAGCGTCTGGTGCGAGAAGGCCCAGGACAGCTTGTCCGGGTCGGCCAGGTCGCCGACCAGCGTCCTCGCACCGGGAAACTCCGCGGCGAGTTCCTTCGCGCGGCCCGCGTCGCGCGCGTGCAGGACGAGTTCGTCCCCGCGCGCGTGGAGGCGGCGGGCGACGGCCGCGCCGATGCCGGAGCCCGCTCCGGTGATCACATGGGTAGCCATGCCCGCCATGCTCGCACCTGCCGGCGTCCGCACAACGCCCCGCCCCGCTCCCCCGCCCGCGTCACGCCCGCCTCACTCGACGCCCGCCCCGCTCCCCCGCCCGCACCCGTGAACCTCCGCACGAGTCCCGCCCCGTCCCCCCGCCCGCATCATGCGCGCCTCACTCGACGCCCGCCCCGCTCCCCCGCCCGCACCCGCGAACATCCGCACGAGGCCCCCCCGTCCCGCGTCCCCCCGCCCGCCGCTCGCCCACCTCCCCCGCCCACATCATGCGCGCCTCACTCGACGCCCTGGCTCTCCTCCAGGTATGCCAGCGCGCCCACCGGCTCCTCCGCGAAGAACACCAGGTCGGTGAGGGGCCGGGGCAGGAACCCCTCGTCCTCCATGCGCCGGAACTGCTCCTTGAGGCCGTCGTAGAAGCCCGCGGTGTTGAGCAGGACGACCGGCTTGTCGGTGTGGCCGTGCTTCTTCAGTTCCAGGATCTCGGTGGCTTCGTCCAGGGTTCCCGTACCGCCGACCATGATCACCACCGCGTCGGCCTTCTCCAGCAGCAGCCTCTTCCGCTCGGCGAGGTCACGGGCGATCACCATCTCGTCCGCGCCCTGCCGCGCCTTGGCGGCCAGGAAGCCCACGGAGACCCCGCACAGCCGTCCTCCGGCCTCCTGCACGCCGTCGGCGACCACCTTCATCAGGCCGACGTCCGAACCGCCCCAGACGAGCGTGTGCCCGCCCTTGCCCAGCAGTTTCGCGAACTCGCGCGCGGGGCGCGTGTAGCGGTCGTCGAGGTCGGCGGCGGAGAGGAAGACGCAGATTCGCATGCCCTCACCGTACGCGGGAAGAAAGGGGCCTCCGCGGATGCTTTTCCGGTATGGCCGAAGGACACACGATCACCATCGAGCAAGACAACCGGCACGTGCGCGTGGTGCACGGCGAGCAGGTCCTGGCGGAGAGCGAACGACCCCTCGTACTGCGGGAGACGGGTTGTCCGCCGCGGTACTACCTCCCCGCCGAGGACGTACGGCTCGATCTGCTGACCCCGTCCGACACCCACACCTACTGCCCCTTCAAGGGCACCGCGAGCTACTGGTCGCTGCCGGACGCGGCGGACCTGGTGTGGTCCTACCCCGAGCCCAAGCCCGAGGTCGCCGAGATCAAGGACCACTTCTGCTTCTACGAAGTCGAGGTGTCGTGAGCGAGGTCTTCAGCGCGTAAGGGCGATTATTTCCCTGCCTTGGGGCAGTCTCCACAGGCATGGACAAGAAGACCATTTCGCACGACGGCACCTCCCTCGCGTATCAACGCACCGGGCAGGGGCCCGCGGTCATCCTCGTCAGCGGAGCGATGTCGACGGGCGCCACCGTAGCGCCCCTCGCCGGGCCGCTCTCCGGCCGTTTCAGCGTCGTCTCCTACGACCGCCGGGGCCGCGGCGAGAGCGGCGACACGCAGCCGTACGCGGTGGCCCGCGAGGTCGAGGATCTCGCCGCGCTCATCGACGCGGTGGGCGGCGAGGCCTCGCTGTACGGCATCTCGTCGGGCGGCGCGCTGGTCCTGGAGGCTGCCGCGAGCGGGCTGCCGGTCCGTCGGGTCGCCGTGTACGAGGTGCCGTTCGCGGTGTACGAGGGCGGCGCGAAGGAGCGCGCCGAGTACACCGAGCGGCTCGACGAGGCGCTCGGGCAGGGCCGTCGCGGGGACGCGGTCGAGCTGTTCCTCAGGCTGACCGGGCTGGCCGAGGAGATGATCCAGGGCGCCCGCAACTCCCCCATGTGGTCCGGCATGGAGGCGATCGCGCCGAGCCTGGCGTACGACAACGCCGTGATGGGGGACGGTCTGGTGCCGCGGGACCGGCTGGCCGGGATCGATGTGCCCGTTCTGTCCCTTGCGGGCAGCGCGAGCCCCGCCTGGATGCGCGAGGCCGCCCGGGCCGTGGCCGAAACGGCACCCCAGGGGACGTATCGAATCCTGGAGGGACAGACCCACATGGTGGATCCGAACGTCCTTGCGCCGGCGCTGGCGGAGTTTTTCCAGATGGGCACGTAGATGGGCGCGCACGCCCCAGGAACAACCCGACGGACGAGAGCACGGCCGTCCGCGGCGCGACCGTCCACTCGACCGGCTACCGCCTCGCCTGGGGCAGCAGCCGGTTCGAGCTCTGGGTGCCTTCCTGCAGACAGTCAGGCGACCGAAGTCGTCGTCCTCGCGCGCGTGGTCGTCGCGATCGTCGCCGAGCCCACCACGCGCGTGCCGTCGTACAGCACGATCGCCTGGCCGGGGGCGACACCGCGGACGGGCTCCGCGAAGGAGACCTCCAGGGTGGCGTCGACCAGTTCGGCGGTGACCTCGGTCTCGCCGCCGTGGGCGCGCAGCTGGGCGGTGTAGCTGCCGGGGCCGGACGGCGCCGTGCCGCACCAGCGGGGCTTGATCGCGGTCAGGGCGGTCACGTCCAGGGCGTCGGCCGGGCCGACCGTCACCGTGTTGTTCACCGGCGAGATGTCCAGGACGTAGCGTGGCTTGCCGTCGGGCGCCGGGGTGCCGATGCGCAGGCCCTTGCGCTGGCCGATGGTGAAGCCGTACGCGCCCTCGTGGGTGCCCAGCTTGGCGCCGGACTCGTCGACGATGTCGCCCTCGGCCCTGCCCAGGCGGTTCGCCAGGAACCCCTGGGTGTCGCCGTCGGCGATGAAGCAGATGTCGTGCGAGTCGGGCTTCTTGGCGACCGCGAGACCGCGGCGCTCGGCCTCCGCGCGGATCTCGTCCTTGGTCGTCACCGTGTCGCCGAGCGGGAAGAGCGCGTGGGCCAGCTGCTTCTCGTCCAGGACGCCGAGGACGTACGACTGGTCCTTGGCCATGTCGGAGGCACGGTGCAGCTCGCGGGTGCCGTCCTCGTTCACGATCACCTGGGCGTAGTGGCCGGTGCAGACGGCGTCGAAGCCGAGCGCGAGGGCCTTGTCCAGCAGGGCCGCGAACTTGATCTTCTCGTTGCAGCGCAGGCACGGGTTCGGGGTGCGTCCGGCCTCGTACTCGGCGACGAAGTCCTCGACCACGTCCTCGCGGAAGCGGTCGGCGAGGTCCCAGACGTAGAACGGGATGCCGATGACGTCCGCGGCGCGGCGGGCGTC
This sequence comes from Streptomyces sp. TLI_185, assembly GCF_003814765.1. NCBI lineage: Bacteria > Bacillati > Actinomycetota > Actinomycetes > Kitasatosporales > Streptomycetaceae > Streptomyces > Streptomyces sp. TLI_185. Next base: position 7,037,060 of record NZ_RKRB01000001.1, on the reverse strand, counting down.
GCGCGAGTCCTCGATGGTGCAACAGCCACGCGCGCCCGTGCGGAAGGATTGCGGGTTCGCGGAGAGCGCGAGGTGGACGCCGGTCACGTCGTGGCCGGCTTCGGCGGCGCGGGCGGCGGCGACGGCGGAGTCCACTCCGCCGGACATGGCGGCGAGTACGCGAAGAGGGCGGGGGCGCTGCGAGGTGTCAGTCATAGCCCTTCAAGAGTACGGGGACGCGGGAACCGGAGCCCACGAGTATCCGTTGGTGATCACATGGGGGCGAGCAGGAGTGACTCGGACCGGCGGATCGGGCGCCGCGCGCTGCTGGTGGGCGGGGCGGCGGCCGCCGTGGGCACGGCCGTGCTGGCGCGTGAGGAGCTGTCGCACCTGTGGTGGCGGCTGCCGGGGGTGGAGAAGCCACGCACCCCGGGTGCGGTCGACTTCCGCGGTGCGCAGTGGCTGTCGGCCTCGTCGGCGAACTACCGGCGGGCCGACCGGCCGGACGACTACTCGATAGACCGGGTGATCATCCATGTCACCCAGGGCGGCTTCGCGAGCGCGGTCAAGGCCTTCCAGGATCCGGACCACAAGGCCGCGGCCCATTACATCGTCCGCCAGGACGGGCACATCACGCAGATGATCCGCGAGCTGGACGTGGCGTTCCATGCGGGCAACCGCGAGTACAACGAACGCAGTGTCGGCATCGAGCACGAGGGCTTCGTGGAGCGCAGATCGTCCTTCACGGACGCGATGTACGCCTCCTCGGCGCGGCTGACCGCGGGGATCTGCAAGCGGTACGGCATACCCGTCGACCGGGAGCACATCATCGGGCACGTGGAGGTGCCGGGGACGGACCACACCGACCCGGGGCGGTACTGGGACTGGGACCGGTACATGGGACTCGTGCGGTCGGCGAAGACAACGAAGTCGTAAAGCCTTCCGCCGGGACGACGTGTCCGTTGCGTCCCCCACGCCCTGCCCGATCTGCCCTTCCTCAACTTGGCTTTTCTTCAAGGCAGTTGGGCGGGGCGGACGCTCAGGGCGCCTTCACAGCCGGCGCGGCCTCTTCCTAACTTCAGCCCAGTCCTCACACAGTCCTTGGTTCAACGATCCCGCCCATGACTCACACCACAGAGCCCGGCTCGGGCACAGGCGGACACGGCGAGGACACCCGCAAGGGCAAAGGCATGCACCGGCGCAGGTTCCTCGGCGGCATGGCCGGAGTCGGCCTCGGGGCCGTCGCCGGGGCCGGGGCCGCCTTCTCCCTGCTGACCGAGGCGGGCAGGAGCAAGGCGAGCGCCGCGACCAACACCGCCACCCTGACCGTCCCGGACCTACTGGAGGGCACCACCTCCGGCAGCACCACCACCTTCACCCTGGAGGCCAAGACCGGCACCGCCGAGGTGCTCTCCGGGGTCACCAGCGACACGATGGGCTACAACCAGTCCTTCCTCGGCCCCACCATGAAGTGGACCAGCGGCGACACGGTCCTGCTCAACATCACCAACAGCCTGGGGGAGGACACCACCGTCCACTTCCACGGCGCCCATGTCCCGGCCAAGATGGACGGCGGCCCCCAGGTCGCCTTCGCCGACGGGGAGACCTGGTCCCCGACGTTCACGGTCAAGGACGACGCCAAGACGCTCTGGTACCACCCGCACGCCCTGGGCACCACGGCCAAGCAGGCCGTGCACGGCCTGGCCGGCATGATCATCGTCGAGGACGACTCGACCGCGTCCTCGCACCTCCCCAGCACCTACGGCACCGACGACATCCCGCTGATCTTCCAGAGCCTCGCCACCGACAGCGCGGGCGCCCTCAAGTACGACCTGACCGGCTATCTGAGCAACGGGCTGAGCTTCCCGCTGCTGCTGAACGGCACCAACGTCGACGACACCACGCTCACGTTCACCGCGACCAAGACCCGCACCCGGTTCCGGGTGCTCAACGCCTCGCCGTCCGACATCATCACCATCCAGCGCAGCGACGGCGGCAACCTCGACCAGATCGCCACCGACCAGGGCTATCTCACCGCGGCCACCGAGGTGGCCGGCATCCGGCTGGTGGCCGGCGCCCGCGCGGAGTTCGTTCTGGACCTGTCGGACGCCGTCACGCTCCAGGCCGTCGTCACCACCGGCTGGGTGCGCGGCGGCAGCGGCACCTACGACGTACTCGCGATCACGGCGTCCGGCACCGACACGCCGGACGACCTGCCGAGCTCGCTCAACACGATCGACCGGTACGACACCAGCGACTTCACCGCCCGGACCATCACGCTCGGCCAGAGCGGCACATCGATGACGATCGACGGTTCGGTCGGCACGAGCATGTCGTCCATGGCCATGATCAGCACCACGCTGGGCTCCAAGGAGATCTGGACGATCAAGAACAACACCCAGCTGGAGCACTCCTTCCATCTGCACGACGTGCCGTACCAGTTGATCTCCGTCAACGGTGAGGATCCGACCGGGGTCGACCTCGGCTGGTTCGACACATACAAGGTGGTCGGCGGCGGAACCATCAAGATCGCCATGGAGTTCACGGACTTCTCCGACGACACCTACATGTACATGCTCCACTGCCATCTGCTGCAGCACGAGGACGAGGGGATGATGGCGTCCCTCATGGTGACGGAGAGTTAGAGCTCCGCTGGAACTCCAGTGCATGACCTGCGGGTCCGTTGTGGCTGGTCGCGCCCGCGCGGCGGAAGCCGCATATTCAATGCAGCCCCGCGCCCCTTCGGGGCGCGGGCCGAACCCTGTCGTCAGGTCAGCCCCGCGGCGCGCGCACGCTCGACCGCCGGGCCGATCGCCTTCGCCAGTGCTTCGACGTCGGCCTCCGTGGAGGTGTGGCCGAGGGAGAAGCGGAGGGTGCCGCGGGCCAGGTCGGGGTCGGTGCCGGTGGCCAGCAGGACATGGCTGGGCTGGGCGACGCCCGCGGTGCAGGCGGAGCCGGTGGAGCACTCGATGCCCTGGGCGTCGAGGAGCAGCAGCAGGGAGTCGCCCTCGCAGCCGGGGAAGGTGAAGTGGGCGTTGGCCGGGAGGCGGTCCACGGGGTCCCCGCCCAGGATCGCGTCCGGAACCGTCGTACGGACGGCCTCGACCAGACTGTCGCGCAGGGCGCCGATCTCCCGCTCGAACCACTCGCGCTGTTCGGCGGCGAGGCGTCCGGCCACCGCGAAGGAGGCGACGGCGGGGACGTCGAGGGTGCCGGAGCGGACATGGCGCTCCTGGCCGCCGCCGTGCAGGACCGGAACGGGGGTGTACTCGCGGCCGAGGACCAGGGCACCGATGCCGTACGGGCCGCCGATCTTGTGGCCGGAGACCGTCATCGCGGCGAGGCCGGAGGCGGCGAAGTCGACCGGGATCTGGCCGAAGGCCTGGACCGCGTCGGCGTGCAGCGGGATGCCGAACTCCCGTGCCACGTCGGCGAGTTCACGGACCGGCATGACCGTGCCGATCTCGTTGTTCGCCCACATCACGGTGGCCAGGGCCACGTCGTCCGGGTTGCGCTCGATCGCCTCGCGCAGCGCTTCGGGGTGGACTCGTCCGTACGGGTCGACCGGGAGGTACTCGACGGTGGCGCCTTCGTGTTCGCCGAGCCAGTGCACGGCGTCGAGGACGGCGTGGTGCTCGACGGGGCTGGCGAGGACGCGGGTGCGGGCCGGGTCGGCGTCGCGGCGGGACCAGTACAGGCCCTTCACGGCGAGGTTGTCGGCCTCGGTGCCACCGGAGGTGAGAACGACCTCGCTGGGGCGGGCGCCGAGCGCTTCCGCGAGGGTCTCTCGGGCCTCCTCGACGGTACGGCGGGCCTGCCGGCCGGAGGCGTGGAGGGAGGAGGCGTTGCCCGTGACGCTCAGCTGGGCGGTCATCGCCTCGACTGCCTCGGGGAGCATCGGGGTGGTCGCGGCGTGGTCGAGGTAAGCCATGGTGGGGCCGATTCTACGGGGCCCCCGTCGTCGGCTGTACGTCCAGGCCGGGCGGTTCGGCGACCGGGCCCCGTCGTCCTCGGGGAGGTCGGCCGTTCGTCATGGTGTGCGCCTCGGGGTCACAGGCTCCACGAAACCGTGTTGGACAGCTGCATGGCGATCACCAGGACCGCCAGGTCGGCCACGCCCAGGGCCATACCCAGGTACGCGCGGCCGCGGCGGGCGGTACCGCGCCAGAGGGCGACGGCGGCCAGCACGATGGCGACCGGGCCGAGGAAGACGTTCAGCACGAGGAGGCCGAGAAGGCCGAGGATGAAGGACGCGACGGCCATGCCGTCGGCGTCGCGGGCGGGCTTGCGGGTGGTGGTGTCGGTGCGGCTCGTGGCCGGGGCGGTGAGTTGCATCGTGCTCAGCTCCAGTGGACGGAAGTCGGTCGGGTGGTCAGTTGGCCGAGGTGCGGCGGCTGTGGCGCTCGCGGACGGCGAAGATGCCGAGCCAGACGGCGATGCCGGCGGCCACGAGAGCGGTGACGGTCAGCGGCGCGTGGGCCACGGTGCCCAGGACGACGCCGAGCAGCATGAGTGCGGCGACGAGGAACAGCATGGGATTCGATCCCCCTCCGGCACCCCGGGAGGGCGCCTCTGGTTAAGTTTCGGTGAACGGTTGTAGTAACACTTGTTCACTGACTACAGAGTCTATCGCGCCTGACGGCTTTCCAAATCCAGAGAACAGTTGTTAACTGGATGACATGAGTCACACTCTCGGCATCCGGCAGGCCCAGAAGCAGAAGACCCGGCAGGCGCTCCTGGACGCGGCGCTCGGCCTGCTGGAGGAGCAGAGCCTGAGCAGTCTGGGCCTGCGCGAGGTCACGCGCGCCGTGGGCGTCGCCCCGACCGCCTTCTACCGCCACTTCCGCTCCACTGCGGATCTCGGCGTGGCTCTGGTCGAGGAGGCGCTGGGCAGCCTGCACCCGATGATCCGGACGACGGTGTCCGCGGCCGACTCCAGCGAGGAACGCATAGCGCGCGCCATCGAGTTGATCGCCGGCCATGTGGACGGGTACCCCGCCCATGTCCGCTTTATCGCCCGCGAGCGACACGGCGGGGTCCAGCCGGTGCGGGAGGCCATCCGGGACCAACTGGCCCGGTTCGCCGAGGAGGTGAAGGGCGAGCTCGCCAAGGACCCGGAGTCCGAGGGCTGGAGCGACGACGACCTTCTCATGCTGGCCCATCTGTACGTGGACCAGATGCTGATCACCGCCTCGCTGTTCCTGGAGGCCCTGGAGGGCGCCGAGGAGGACCGGGAGCGCGTGGCGCAGGTCGCGAGCCGTCAGATGCGGCTGATCAGCATCGGGCGGCACCACTGGCTGGACTGAGCCGGGCAGCGCGAAGGGGCGGCGCCCCCGTTCACCGGGGATACCGCCCCTTGTCGTACGGCGTTCGAGGTCAGTTCTTGGTGGCCTGCGCGGTGGGGGCGCCGCTGGGTGCGGCACCGCCACCACCGGGGCCGCCCTGACCGCCGCCGCAGCCGCCGCCCTGGCCGCCTCCGCCGGGGCCGCCCTGCCCTCCGCCGGCGGCCGCGCCGGCGCTGGGGGCGCCGCTCGGCTTGCCCGAGGGGGCGCCGGAGGGCTTGGCGGTGGTGTTGCCGGTGGGGGCGCCCGAAGGAGCACCGGAGGGGACACCGCTCGGGCGCCCGGAGGCGTTGCCGGTCGGTGCCCGACAGGCCTGCTGCTGCCCGGAGTTGCCACTGTTCGAGGACGACGACGAGTCGCCCGAGCCGCAGGCCGCCAGGACCAGAGGCGAGAGCGCCAGCAGAGCCACTGCGGGGACGAGACGCACACGCTTCATGAGAAACAACTCCAAGGAAGATGAAGGGAGATGAGGGAGCCTCGAGTGCGGGAACTCAATCAACGGCGCTTAGGGCTTCCTTGGGTGCGGTCTGTCCCCGGCCTGTGACTCAGGTAAAGGGGATCTCAAGAAACCACTCTGACCTGCGACTTCACAAACCACGCTCTCCTACTCGCTGGTACAGCTCCGTGACAGAAGCGGCCGCGGCGGCCAGCTCCGCGCGCACCTCGGGCGGCGAGACGACTTCCACGTGGTCGGCGAACTGCAGCAGCTGGCGTGCCTCGCGGACAACCCGGTACAGGAGCCGCGCGGTCACCCACTCGCCGTCGCCGTCCCCGTCGGGGAGTTCGGCGAGCTGCGAGGCGTTCAGGCGCAGGAACATGTCGAGGCGGTCGCGGCGGACGCGGACGGTGACGTCGAGTCCGCCGGGCCGCTCCTCGATCTGGCGGCGCAACACCTCCCAGGCATCGGCGAGTTCAACACCCGGCCGCCGCTGCATCTCGTCGTCCAGGACGGTGGCGGACTGCACCCGGTCGGCGCGGAAGAGCTGCGGTTTCCCGCGGCGGTCGGCGACGAGGTACCAGACGCCCGCCTTCGACACGAGCCCGTACGGGTCGACGGTGTACGTCCGTGCCTCCTGCGCCCCGCTGTGCCGGTAGCGCAGCCGCAGCCGGCGGTCGGCGAAGACGGCGTCCTGCAGGATGTCCAGGTCGACGGCGGGTTGCGGACCGCCCTTCCAGCGCGTGGCGTCGACGAGGATGCGGCGGGAGGTCACCTCCGCGGCCGGGCGGTACGGCGCCGGCAGCGCGGCCATCACCTTGCGCAGCGCCGAGCCGAGCGCCGCGTCCAGGCCGAGCGCGGCGTGTGCGCCCTGGGCGGCGAGGATGAACAGGGCGCGCGACTCGTCGGCGGTCAGCCCTGTGACGTCCGTACGGAACCCGGCGAGCAGCTCGATGCCGCCGTGCCGCCCGCGCTCGGCGTAGACCGGGACACCGGAGGCGGACAGGGCCTCGACGTCCCTGTAGATGGTCCGCACCGACACCTCGAGGCGGTCGGCGAGCTCGTGCGCGGGGACGCGGCCGCGGGTCTGCAGGAGCAGCAGGATCGAGAGCAGTCGGTCGGACTTCACGGCATCAGAATCGCTCCGCGCGAAGCTCCCGGCAAATGTTGACGGAAACTGTCAGGTTATGGGGCGACTCTCTGACCCAAGCCCTTCAGAGAGAGGTCCCCATGAACGCCATGAACGCCATCGACCCCCGCCCCGTGTACACCAGCGCCACCGAGCAGATGGCGGCACTTATCAAGACGGTGCGTCCCGAGCAGCTGACCGGCCCGACCCCGTGTACCGAGTTCGACGTACGCACCCTGCTCAGCCACATCGTCGGCGGCACCCTGCGCATCGCGGTCGTCGGCGAGGGCGGCGACGGCCTCGCCGTACGCCCTTTCGTGGACGACGTGGCGGACGACGACTGGACGGCCGTGTACGACGAGGTCCGCACCCGGGTGCTCAGGGCCTGGGCGAGCGACGACCGCATGGAGGCCCCGGTGCGCGTCCCCTGGGGCGAGGTACCGGGCCGCGCGGCCCTGTCGGGCTACGTGATGGAGCTGGTGACCCACACCTGGGACCTCTCCGAGTCCCTGGGCCACCCCCTCGAACTCGACCCGGAGCTGGCCGAGTTCGCCCTCACCACCGCCCGCCGCGTCCTGCCAGACCGGCAGCGCGACGAGCAGACCCCCTTCGCCGATGTCCTGCCGGCCCCCGAAGAAGCCGACACCTACCGGCAGTTGGCAGCCTGGCTCGGACGGGCACCGCTCAGCCGAGCCTGACCGCTCACCCGCCCCTCGGCAGCCGGCCAGACGCATACCGCGGGCCGAGCAACACTCTCGGCCACGCGGCGCCGCTGCACACGACAGTTGGCGGCCTGCCTGGGCGAAGGTCGTCAAACCCGACTCGCCTTCCGCTTTTTGATCTCGCCCCCGCCGCCCCTACCCGTCCCGTACCTGGGGGCTGCCGCCCCCAGACCCCCGCTTCGGCCTGAACGGCCTCGTCCTCAAACGCCGGACGGGCTGAAAAGACCAACCCCCGGACAGGATGAAAGATCAAGCCTCAGCCGGCGAAACCCAGCCCCTCCGGCGTTTGAGGAGCGGGGGTCCGGGGGCTGGCCCCCGGGTCGGGCCAGGAAGGGGCGGCGGGGCGAAGGCCGCTCGCCCGGCCCCGACCCGCCCCGCCCCGGCTCAACCCGCGGAGCGCCTCGCTCAGCCGAGCCTGACGCGGGCCAGCTGGCGGGACTGGGCCACCAGGCGGTCGTTGCTGTCCCAGACCTCCGCGTCCTCCTCCAGGAAGCCGCCGGCCAGGTTGCGGGTGGTGATCGAGACGCGCAGGGGGCCGGGGGCCGGGCGGGAGCGGACGTGGACCGTGAGTTCCACCGTGGGCACCCAGCCCTTCAGGCCGAGTTCGAAGGCGGTGGGCGGGAGTGCGTCCACCGCCAGAAGAAGGGAGAGCGGGTCGGCGTCCCGGCCGTCCGCCAGGCCGAACCAGGCGCGCATCTCGCCCTTGCCGGAAGGGGCGCCCACTGCCCAGCCCAGGGTCGACGGGTCGAGCTTGATCATCAGGCGGTCGGCGATCGCCGAGCTGCCGGAGACGGGGGCAGGACCGTCTTGGGGGCCGAAGCACTGGTCCATGGGCGGGAACGCCGGCGGGACGGCCGTCGTCCGCACGTCGTCCGGGAGTTCGTCCAGGTCGCCGTACGAGGCGAGGACGCGGATGCGTTCCACCTCGCGGCCCTGCTCGTCGTACTGGAAGAGCGAGGCCTGGCCGGTCGACAGGGTGCGTCCGGTCCGTACGACGTCGGTGCGGACGACCGCCGGGCCCGGCTGGGACGCCGTCAGGTAGTGCGCCGAGATCGTGAACGGGTCGGCGTGCGGCAGGGCGTCCGCGAGGGCGCGGCCCAGGACGGCCAGCAGATAGCCGCCGTTGACGGCGTTGATGATGGTCCAGCCGGCCGAGAGGTCGATGTCGTACACGCCGGGGGCGCGCGGGACGAGCGCGGTGTCCCGGTCGAACTCACTGTCGCCGATGGTGGCCCTGGTGGCCTGTGCGGAAGCTGCTTCTGGCATGCCTGAACCGTACAATGAGAAATTACTAAGCGGTAGCTTTTGAGGTTACGGGCGCATGACACGTTCCTTTGGCCGCCGTCCTCCTGGGTGAGGTTCCGGCAATTTCTTGGTAAGTGTCCCCACTCGTCCTCAACCCCAAGGCGCCTCTCCCCCTCTATGGGGACATGAGCCTCACCGGGACTCCGTTCCTCTACACGCTGATCGTGCTGTTCGCGATCGCACTGATACTGCCGCTCGCCCTGTGGTCGCGGATCCGCGGGCCGCAGGCCCTGCGCGCGGCGGGCCGGATGCTGATGCTGCTGTTCGCCCAGGGAACGGCGGTCGCGCTGGTCTTCGTACTGGTCAACAACTCCAACAACCTCTACGACAACTGGGACGACCTGCTCGGCACGGGCAATCACGTGCAGCAGGCAGCCAACCTGGGTGCGGACGGCACCGGCGGAATAGCGCTGAAACGGTTGCCCAAGGTCAGGCAGGACTTCACCGCGGCCACCGGACCGGGCATGCGCGGCGTGCGCGAGACCCAGCTCAAGGGCCGTGTCTCCGGCGTGAACGCCGAGGTCTACGTGTGGCTGCCGCCGCAGTACAACGAGCCCGCCTACCGCCACCACAAGTTCCCGGTGGTAGAGCTGCTGCCCGGTTACCCGGGCTCGGCGAAGGCCTGGTTCGGGTCGATGAAGGCGACCCAGCAGCTGGCCCCGCTGATGCGCAGCGGCCAGGTCGCGCCGTTCATCCTGGTCGCCCCGCGCACCAACCTGCTGGCCGGCGTCGACACCGGCTGCGCCAACATCCCGGGCCAGGTCAACGCCGACAGCTGGCTCAGCATCGACGTACCGAAGATGGTCATGGACAACTTCCGGGCCCAGCCCGGCCCCAAGGGCTGGGCGACCGCCGGCTACTCGGCCGGTGGGCACTGTGCGGCCAAGCTGGCCGTCGCGCACCCGGACCGCTACATGGCCGCGATCAGCATGTCCGGCTACAACGACCCGATCGGCGAACGCAATTCGCTCGCCGCGCAGAACCCGACGGTCAGGGCCCAGAACAACCCCTACCTGCTGCTGAAGAAGTCGCCCACCCCGCCCCGGATCGCGCTGTACGTCTCCGGCCAGCCGCACGACGGCTACGAGGCCGGCATCGGCCTCGAACAGGCCGCGAAGGCGCCGACGACCGTGCACGTCGTCTTCATCCCGAAGAGCGCGGGCGGCCACACCATGGCGCTGTGGCGGCCGCAGGTGGTCCCGTCGTTCCGCTGGCTCTCCGTGGAGATGGGCCAGCACCACGTCAAGGCCCGGGGCACTACTCCTCCCGTACCGTCGAGCGGCGGTTCCACGCACGCGGCGCTCGCCAGTGGTACTTCATCGCAAGCAGGCGCAGGACGAAGGCGGTGACGACCGCGAGCCCGCTGGTGAACGGGGTCAGGACGTCGTAGCGGAGGCACAGGACGGCCATGGTGGAGCCGACCATCGCTGGGACCGCGTACAGATCGCGGTCCCAGCGCAGCAGTGACGGCACCTCGTTGGCCAGGACGTCCCTGAGCACACCGCCGCCGACGGCGGTGGCGAGGCCGAGGGTCGCCGACTGGGTGAGACCGAGCCCGTACTCGTACGCCTTGATCGTCCCGGCGACGCAGAACAGGCCGAGGCCGGCCGCGTCGAAGACGTTGACGGCGACCTGGATGCGCTCGACGTGCGGGTGCAGGAAGACGACCATGAGGGCGGCGAGGAGCGGGGTGGTGAAGTAGCCCAGGTCCGTGAAGGCGGCCGGGGGCACCGCTCCGATGATCAGGTCCCGGAACAGCCCTCCGCCCAGCGCGGTGACCTCGGCGAGCACGGCGATGCCGAAGACGTCGAAGTTCTTGCGGACGGCCAGCAGCGCGCCGGAGATGGCGAACACGAAGATGCCGACGAGGTCGAGCGTGTGCTGGACGGAGGGGCTGAACAGTTGCTGGAGCACCCCACATTCTTACTCGGGGGTTCTCACGGTCCTCACAGGGCCGGTTTGCCGGTGGTGTAGATCCACTTCTGGAACAGGTCGTCGAGGTTCTGCCCGGAGATCTTCTCGGCGAGCCGGATGAACTGCCCGGTGTTCGCGTTGCCGTAGCGGTGGATCCTCGTCCAGATCGGCAGCAGCTTGAAGAACGCCTTGTCGCCGATGCGTTCACGCAGCGCCTGGAGGGTCATCGCGCCGCGCTGGTAGACCGCCGAGGCGAACATGGTGTCGCGCTGCGGGTCGGCGACGGTGATCTGCCAGAAGGGGTTGTCCGCAGCACGGGCGTTGTAGGCGGCCAGGAACGAGTCGTGGGCGCTGCGCGTGCCCTGGTGCTCGGCCCACAGCCACTGGGCGTAGGTGGCGAAGCCCTCGTTGAGCCAGATGTCCTTCCAGCGCTCGACCGAGACCGAGTCGCCGAACCACTGGTGGGCCAGCTCGTGCACGATCGTCGTCTCGTTGCGCACGGCCGAGTAGGCGGGCTTGCTCTGCACCTCCAGCGAGAACCCGGCCTGGGGCATGTCGTCGACGATCGCGCCGGTCTCCTCGAAGGGGTACGGCCCGAAGACCTGCGACCAGTAGTCGGTGGCCGCCGCGGTGACGGCGTACACGTCGACGTTGTTGCTGTTCGCGAGCACCGGGTCGATGGCGACGTAGATCGGGATCCCGGAAGGGGTGGTGCCGGTCTTGACGTCGAACTTCCCGATGGTGGCGGTCGCGAGGTAGGTCGCCATGGGCTTGGACTCGCGCCAGTGGGTGTACGTCGAGCCGCCCTTGTCGTACGTCGAGACGAGACGGCCGTTGGAGACGCCGGTCAGACCCTTGGGCGCCTTGATACGGATGTCGTAGGTGGCCTTGTCGTCGGGGTGGTCGCTGGACGGGAACCAGGTGGAGGCCGCGTTGGGTTCGCAGGCGACGAAGACGCCGTCGGCGGTCTTCATCCACCCGTAGTCGGAGCCGAAGACGATCGGGCCGCTGAGGGGTTCGGGGACACCGCCGTAGGTGACGGTGACCGTGAAGGTGTGCCCCTTGGGGAGCACTCCCTTCGGTGTGATGCGCAGTTCGTCGCCGTCCCGGGTGAACCCGGCGCGTCTGCCGTTCACTTCGACTTTGGTGACCTCCAGTTTCTGCAGGTCCAGGTCGAAGGAGGAGAGGGTCCGGGTGGCGCGGGCGGTGAGCGTCGTACGGCCGTCGAGGCGGTCGGTGTCCGGGTTGTACGCCACGTCGAGGGCGTAGTGGCGGGCGTCGAAGCCGCCGTTGCCGAGGTTCGGGAAGTAGGTGTCGCCGATCCCCGGGGCGCCCGGAGTGGGGGCGGAGGAAGCGGCGATGACAAGGAAGGAGGCCGCCGCGGTCGCGACGGCCCCTAAGCGTGCCGAACGGGAGAGTGCCATGAGTAGCCCCTCGGTGCGTAGTCCGGTCAGACGGATACGCCCGACTCTGCACTCCCCTACGCCGACATGTACATGACTTTACCAAGTCGTCATGCGCTACCGGGGAGTTGACTCCTGTCCGACCCCACTCTCCACAACGCTCCCCACCATACGAATGCCCCGGCAGTCCGAACGGACTGCCGGGGCATTTCGCCTGACGGATCTCGCTTTTACTTGTCGCCGCCGGTTTCCGGATTCCCGGACTCGGCGGCGGGCGCCGCCTCCCGGGGCTCCTCCGCTTCCGCGCCGGCCTCGCCCTCGGTGTCGGCGACCTCCGCCGCCACCGCCGCCGACGTCTCCGCCGACTCCGCGAGCACCTCGTCCGCGACCAGCTCGGCCGCCTCCTTGGCGACGGTCAGCAGGACGGTGTCCTGCGGGGCCTGGTCCTCGAAGTTCTCCGGGTGGTGGCAGGCGACCTGCTGGCCGGGCTTGAGCTCGACGAGCTTCGGCTCGGTCGTCTTGCAGATCTGCGTCGCCTTCCAGCACCGCGTGTGGAAACGGCAGCCGCTCGGCGGAGAGATCGGCGAGGGCACGTCGCCCTTGAGCAGGATGCGCTCGCTCTTGGCGTTCTTGCGCCGCGGGTCCGGGATCGGCACCGCCGACATCAGCGCCTTGGTGTACGGGTGCATCGGCGCCCGGTACAGCGACTCGCGGTCGGCCAGCTCCACGATCTTGCCGAGGTACATCACCGCGATCCGGTCCGAGACGTGCCGGACGACGGAGAGGTCGTGCGCGATGATCACGTACGTCAGGCCCAGCTCCTGCTGGAGGTCGTCGAGCAGGTTGACGACCTGTGCCTGGATCGACACGTCCAGCGCGGAGACCGGCTCGTCCGCCACGACCAGCTTCGGGTTCAGGGCGAGCGCGCGGGCGATGCCGATGCGCTGGCGCTGACCGCCGGAGAACTCGTGCGGATAGCGGTTGTAGTGCTCGGGGTTGAGACCGACCACCGACAGCAGCCGCTGCACTTCCCTCTTGATGCCGCCCTCGGGCTCGACGCCCTGCAGCCTGAAGGGGGCGCCGACGATCGTGCCGATGGTGTGGCGCGGGTTCAGCGAGGAGTAAGGGTCCTGGAAGATCATCTGCACATCGCGGCGCAGCGGACGCATACCGCTCACACCGAGGTGCGTGATGTCCTTGCCCTCGAACTCGACCTTGCCGCCGGTCGGTTCGAGCAGCCGGGTGATCAGCCGGCCCATCGTCGACTTGCCGCAGCCGGACTCGCCCACGACGCCGAGGGTCTCGCCGGCCTTGACCTCGAAGTCGATGCCGTCGACCGCGTGCACGGCCCCGACCTGCCGCTGGAGCAGGCCCTTCTTGATCGGGAAGTGCTTCTGGAGCCCGGTCACCTTCAGCAGGGTCTCGCCGGGGGCGGCGTCCTTGGTGAGGGTGGCACCGTCGCTCTTCGCGGGAGTGGTCACGTTGTCCTCGCTCACAGCTTCGGCGCAATCTCTTCGGTCCAGATACGCTCCCGCTGCTCCTGCGTCATGTGGCAGGCGGCCCAGTGCTGGCTGCCGACCTCGGTCAGCTCGGGGCGGACCGTGCGGGTGACGTTGTCCTTCGGGATGTCGGCGTACGGGCAGCGCGGGTTGAAGGCGCAGCCGGACGGGACGTTGATCAGGGAGGGCGGGGAGCCCTTGACCGGGATCAGGCGTTCCTGCTGTTCCCGGTCCAGGCGCGGCATCGAACCGAGCAGACCCCAGGTGTAGGGGTGGCGGGGCTCGTAGAACACCTTGTCGGCCGGACCGCGCTCGACGCAGCGGCCGCCGTACATCACCAGGATGTCGTCGGCGAGCTCGGCGACGACGCCCAGGTCGTGGGTGATGATGATGACCGCGGAGCCGAACTCCTTCTGCAGATCCCGGATCAGGTCGAGGATCTGCGCCTGGACGGTCACGTCCAGGGCGGTCGTCGGCTCGTCCGCGATGAGCAGCTCGGGGTTGTTGACCAGCGACATCGCGATCATCGCACGCTGGCGCATACCGCCGGAGAACTCGTGCGGGTAGCTGTCCACCCGCTTGTCCGGCTGCGGGATGCCCACCCGGTCGAGCATCTCGACCGCACGGCGCTTGGCGGTCTTCTTGTCGACGTCGTGGTGGATGCGGTACGCCTCCACGATCTGCTGGCCGATCGTGTAGTACGGGTGCAGCGCGGACAGCGGATCCTGGAAGATCATCGCCATCTGGCGGCCACGCAGCTTGCGCACCTCGTCCGCGTCGGCGGTCAGCAGCTCGGTGCCGTCCAGCCAGATCTCACCGGAGATCTGCGCCTTGCGCTTGCCGTACTGGCCGGCCGTGTGCAGACCCATGATGCCGAGCGAGGTCACCGACTTGCCGGAACCCGACTCGCCCACGATGCCGAGGGTCTTGCCCTTCTCCAGCTTGAAGGAGAGCCCGTCGACGGACTTGACCAGGCCGTCGTCGGTCGGGAAGTGCACCTTCAGGTCGCGCACTTCCAGGAAGGAGGTCGGGGCGGGCGAGGTGCCCGTGGGCTCACCCACGGCCGCTCCGCTCTTGCTCAGTTCCGTCATGCGAGCCTCACTCGGGGGTCGATCACGGCGTACAGGACGTCCACCACGAGGTTGGCGATCAGCACCGCGAGAGAAGTGATCAGGGTGACGCCCAGAATGATGGGCAGGTCCTGGTTCTTGATGGCGGTCAGCACCGCCTGGCCGAGGCCCGGCAGGCTGAACGTCGTCTCGGTCAGGATCGCGCCGCCGATGAGGGCGCCGAGGTCCATGCCGAGCATGGTCAGGATGGGCGTCATCGTGGAGCGCATGGCGTGCTTGCCGATGACGACCTGTTCCTTGAGGCCCTTCGCGCGGGCCGTGCGGATGTAGTCCTCGCCGAGGATCTCCAGCATGGTGGCGCGGGTGATCCGGGCGTACATCGCCGCATAGAGGAACGCGAGGGTGACCCAGGGCAGGATCATGCCGCCGAGGTAGCCGCCGACGCTCTGCTCGAGAGGCACGTACTTGCCGTCGATCCAGCCCAGTCCGTAGCTGAAGACCGCCAGCGAGAGCAGACCGGTGAAGTAGATCGGCAGGGACACACCGCCGAGGGCGACGACCATCGCGCCGCGGTCCCACATGCTGCCCCGCTTGAGCGCGGAGAGCACACCGGCCGCGACACCGAAGACCAGCCACAGCACGGCGGCACCGAGCGCGAGACCCAGGGTCACCGGGAAGCGGTCGGTCAGCACCGGCCAGACGGCCTGCTCGCTGCGGAAGGAGTAGCCGAAGCACGGCGCGGAGCAGTGGGTGATGTCGCCGCCGGCCGCGTAGGTGCGGCCCACGAAGATGCCCTTGAAGAAGTGCCATACCTGGATGAAGATCGGGTCGCTCAGACCCAGCTTCGTCCGCACCGCTTCCACCGCAGCGGGGTCGGCCTGCTTGCCCACGAAGCTCGTGGCGATGTCCACGCCCGCCCACTTGGGGACGAGGAAGAAGATGCTGAAGACCACCAGGATGATGACCAGCAGCATCACTGCGGCGGCGAAGAGCCGCCTGAGGAGGTAAGCGAGCACAGCTAACGGCCCGCCGCGGGGCCGCGGGCCACCGGAGGTCATCCGGGGCCCGCGGTCCCGCCGCGCCGGCCTTCACCTGCCTTTCGTGCCGTACGGCGGGTGTGCCGGGATTACTTCGAGGACTTCAGACCGATGTTGACGAAGTCGTAGTAGCCGCTGTACGCGTTCGTCGTGTACACGTTGCCGATCCGCGAGGAACGCCAGTTCAGGAGCCGCTCGAAGGTGAAGGGCAGGTAGTACGCGCCGTCGCTCACCTTGTGGTTGATCTCCGTGGCGATCTGCGTCTTCTTCGCCTCGTTCAGTTCGCCGTTGTACTGGTCGAACAGACCGTCGATCGTCTTGTCCTTGATCAGGGCGTAGTTGTTGTTGCCGCTCTGCAGGATGTAGTGGCTGCTCCACAGCGGGATGCCGTAGCCCTGGACGGTCGGGAAGTCCGGGCCCCAGCCCATGATGATGATGCCGAGCTTCTTCTTCGCCACGTTCGACGGGGAGCCGATGATGCCGGCGCTCTGCGAGCCGTCGTACTGGTAGATGTCGGCCTGGATGCCGACCTTCTTCAGCGCCGCCTGCAGGGACGTGGCCGTGGCCACCTCCTGCGACTTGTTGTTGCGGACGGCGATGGTGGTCTTGAAGCCGTTCGGCTGACCACAGGCCTTCAGCGCCTGCTTGGCCAGGCTGTCGTTGCCGTTCTTGTTCTCACCGGCGATCTTGTACGGGTCGTACTTCTGGCCCTCGCCACCCGGGATCGACGGCGGGAGCATGTTGGTGCCGATGTCACCACCGGCGATCGGGCCACCGCGGGCGGTCTGCAGCGACACGTGGTCGGCGGCGTAGATGACGGCCTTGCGGCAGTCGATGTTGTCGAACGGCTTGACGCTCTGCGGGAAGACCGCGTAGCGGATGAAGCCGGAAACCGGGTTGTCCAGGTTGTCCTTGTGCTGCTTCAGCGCGATGGTGCGGCCCTGCGGGCCGAGGCCCGTCTGGCTGGCGTCGATGTCGTAGTCGCCGTTGATCAGACGCTGGTCCATGTCGCTCTGGTTGGTGGAGATGTCCAGAGTGATCTTGTCCGGGTACGCCTTGCGGACCGGGTCCGAGGACGCCTTCCAGTTGGTGTTGCGCACCAGCACCAGCGACTTGCCCGGGCTGTACGACTGGAACTTGTACGGGCCGGAGGAGAACGGCTTCAGGCCGTACTTGGACTTGGTGTCCATGTCCTGGCGGACCGGCGAGGCCGTGACCATCGCCAGCACCTGCTTGAAGTCCGAGTTCGGCGTGGGCAGGTGGAAGACGATCGTCTTGGCGTCGGGCGTGTCGATCGCCTTCAGGCCGAGCTTGTCCTTGGAGGTGTCCTTGTACGGACCCTTGTAGGTGCCCTTGGGGTCGAGCATCTGCTGCAGGTAGATCGGACCGCCGGACAGCACGTCCTGCGCCCAGACGCGCTCGATGCCGTACTTGATGTCCTGGGAGGTGATGGCCTTGCCGTCCTCCCACGTGATCCCGTCACGCAGGTGGAAGGTGTACGTCTTGCCGTCGCCCGAGACCTGGCCCTCGTCCGTGGCGAGGTCGGGAGTGACCTCTGCGCCCTTGGCGCCCGGCTCGGTCTTGTACGTGAGCAGCTGACGGCTGTAGTAGCGCGAGAAGTCCCACATGAAGCCGTAGTAACCGCGTGTGGTGTCCCACGAGTCGGCGTCCTGGGCGGTGACGAACTTCAGCGTGCCGCCCTTCTTGACCTGATCGGCCTGGGCGACCTTGTTGTTCGCCGCGTCGAAGCCGGCAGCACCCGTCTTCGAACCGCCGCTGTCGCTGCTGCCGCCGCACGCTGCCATGGTCAGCATGCCGGCGACCGCGGCAGCAGCGGCCAACGCCTGCTTACGCCGCCCTGAGGTGCGTTGGGTAGTCACGATCTCGGATCCTCCGGTGTTGATGAGAGACCCCGTGGGAGTACTCACGGGACGCTTGGGGTACGGCAGTTCAGCGCGATCCCTTCGGGTCGAGCGCGTCCCGCACGCCGTCGCCGAAGAGGTTGAAGGCCAGAACGGTGATGAAGATCGCCACGCCGGGGACGACCATGTACATGGGGTCCGAGTCGTAGTAGTCGATCGCAGTGGAGAGCATCTGCCCCCAGGAGGACGTGGGGGGCTTGACGCCCACGCCCAGGAAGCTGAGTGCCGCCTCGGTGAGGATGTTGGTGGGGATCATCATCGTCGTGTAGACGATGATCGGGGCGACGAGGTTGGGCAGCAGTTCCTTGAACAGGATGTAGAACCGCCCGGCGCCCAGCGAGCGGGCAGCCTCGACGTACTCGCGCTCGCGCAGCGAGAGGGTCTGGCCGCGCACCACGCGTCCGATGTAGGGCCAGCCGAAGAAGCCGATGACCAGGATCATCACGAACACGCGCACGCTGGAACCGCTCAGGCCGAGCATCTCGTTCGGCATGACGGAGACCAGCGCGATGATGAAGAGCAGCTGCGGGAAGGCCAGCAGGCCGTCCATGACGCGGCTGATGATCGAGTCGACCCAGCCGCCGAAGAAGCCGGCCAGGATGCCGAGGATCGTGCCGAGCACGACGGCGACGATCGCGGACAGGAAGCCGACCAGGAGCGAGATCCGGGCCCCGTAGAGGATGCGGGCGAAGATGTCGCGGCCGTTGACCGGCTCGACGCCCAGCCAGTGGTCGCCGCTGATGCCGCCGAGCGACCCCTTGGGAGTGCTGAACAGCGGGTCGATCAGGCTCTCGTGGTAGACGTCGGGGTCCTGCCCGTAGAGGCTGGTGATCACCGGTGCGAGCAGCGCCACCACGACGAGTACGAGCACGACGATGCCGCCCGTGAGGGCGAGCTTGTCCCTCTTCAGGCGCTCCCATGCGATCCGGCCCAGGGAACGCCCCTGTACGGCCTTCTCGCCGGCGGTGGCGACCGCCGCTTCTTCGGCCGCGCTCGGGGCCGCTTCTGCGGTCGGCTCGTGCAATGGTGCCGTCATCTGGCAGGGACCCCTCTCAACCGGCGGTAGCCGGCCCGCACTTTGCCGCGGTGGCGGCGTGATCAGTCCGTCGTACACAGGGACGAAGTCCCCTGGACCGGGAGTCTTCAACGCTTTGGCGATCTGTTGCCAGACTTGGCGGTGAAAGGATGCGTAAACGTGATGCGGGCTGGAGGGTTCCGTTATCCGGACAGCGGGTAGCGGCGGCCGGACAGGGATGATTTTGGACATTCGCCACGGAATGGGATCTTCCGGCCCTATCTACGCGCGCAGACAGGCTCCCGGCCTGGTACGGACCAGGCCTTCGTCTCAGTATCCGCCACGCACCGGCGGGTAGCCGTACCCGGCCGCCGGGGCCTGGGCCGGGGCGGCCGCGTGGGCCTCGCGGTCGTAGAAGGGGCGGGCGCTCGCGCGCATCCACAGCGCGACGGGGTCGTACTCGTCCGACATCGCCACCGTCGACACCGGCAGTCCGTCCGGGACGGCGCCGATGGACTGCTGCATCATCGCCCGCACCGAGTCCACCGCGGGCGGGCTGGTGTCGTACACGTCCAGGCCGATGGCGAGGTACGGCGCCCCGAGCGCCGGCTGCACCCAGGCGCGGCGCAGCGAGCGGACGGCCGGGGTGCGGTGGGCGTTCTGCGCGAGCAGCGCGTAGAACTGCGGGATCTCGATCGCGGGCTCCGACATCCGCAGCGGACCGGCCGCCTGACGCTCCAGGCCGGTGGCGATACGGCGGAGGTCCAGCCAGGGGATGCCCACGCCGCCGCCCGGGGCGTGCGGGTTGAGCCAGAGGCCGAAGTGGTCGGGGTACAGGGTCCGGGCGACGTCCAGCCCGTCGACCACCTCGTACGACCTGTTCCAGCCGCTGGCCGAGAGTTCCTGGGCGGAGGTGACGCACGGGGCGTAGCCGTAGCCGTCGACCTCCATGTTTCCGTACTGGGCGTCCGGGGAGCCCGCCTGGCCGTGCCACAGGAGCATCCAGACCTGGCCGGAGCCGGGGGTCGCGAGTGCGCGGAGGAGTGCCTCGTAGGCGTCGTAGCGCCCCGGCGTCACCTGGCGCAGCATGTTCTCGACCGTCCCGGTCGTGGTGCTGGCGCTCACGTGTGTGCCCCTTCTTGTGGTTGCCCCGCGTATGCCAACAGCTTAAGCGCCCAGGAGCTCGGGACCTGTTGTTCGTTCGCGAGTGCGGGTGCGTTTGTGGCTGGTCGCGCAGTTCCCCGCGCCCCTGTCGGGGCGCTCCTCAGAACCCCTGCTGATAGAAGGGCCGGACGTTTTCCCTCATCCAGTTCGCCACCGGGTCGTCCGTCACGTCCAGGAGGACCAGGTTGACCGGCCACTGGGTCGGGATTCTGGTCACCGCTCGCTCCAGGGCCTGCAGGGGAAGCGCGCGCAGGTCCCCCTCCCACTGGGAGAGTTCGACGCCCACGAACATCACCGGGTCCGCCGTCTCGATGGCGGCGAGGCAGCGGCGGGCCGTGGCGACGACGCCCGTTTCCGCGAACTCGGCGGAGGCGGCGGCGAGGAAGTCGATCGGGTCGTCCTGCCAGTCCGGCTCGAAGAGCTTGACCCGGCCGCCGGTGGCGGGGCCGTCCAGCGGGGTGCGGCCCACCCGGCAGAGTTCGGCGACGGCGGGCGGCGGGAGCGGGATCCCGACCACGCCGTCCGGGTTCACTGCGAGGCCGACCTGCGGGGGCAGTCCGCGGGCGAACTCGACGGCCGGGGTGACCGTGTACGACATGTGGTTGCCGACGACCTGCCGGAACTGCTCCTCGGAGCTGAAGACCGGGACGTATGCCTGGCCGTCGAGCTCCAGTGTGGGCAGGTCGAGGGGGCCGCTGTCCGGGCCGCCGCCGTTCGGCAGCGGCACCCAGAGGAAGCTGCGGCCGAGCACCTCGAGGATCCGGCCGCCCGCCGAGGGTATGCCGAGGGAGGCCGACAGCACCTCCTCCAGCTCGTTGCCGGGCCATCCGCCGTGCGGATGGGGGTGCGCCTGCATGGGAAAGTCCGCGGGAAGATCCGTTGGGAAGTCCATCTGTGTCCGACCGCCTGCTGAGAACCACTGCTGAGGCTGGAAAGGCTAGCGGGTGGGACGGACAAAGGGGCTGGTCCGTCAGTCAGCCCGTGAAACCGATCCTGCGCAGGACGTCCGCCGCGTCCCGGTCCAGCAGCACCGCCGAGCCGACGCCCTCGGGCAGGTCCCCCTGCTCGACCGCGCGGATCAGCCGGGCCGCCGCCGTGCGGTGGCGCAGGAAGGCGTAGCGCGAGACGCCGCGGCCGCGCTCGCGCTGCCCCTCCAGGGCCGTGCCGGGCGTGACGTCGAGCAGCAGCAGATGCAGGGTGCCGCCGCGGCGACGGGCCTCGCGGGCCAGCCAGCCGCGCACCCAGGCCTGCGTACCGCAGTCGTGCACGACGACCCCTTCGCCGCTGCGCAGGGCGCGGCGCAGTCCGGCGTAGTGGGCGAGGCGGACGAGGGGCCGGTAGACCGCGTAGGGCAGGAAGCGCGGCGCGCGGGCGTCCCAGCGGTCGCGGGCGTCCTGGGAGTCGATGCGGATGCCGCGGACCGCGCGCTCCATCAGCGTGGACTTGCCGCTGCCGGGCAGGCCGGTGATCACCACGAGGTCACGGGGCCCGAAGAGCAGGGCGTGCGGGCTGTGCCCCGAGCGGTCGCGCAGGTCGCGGACCACGGGCGCCGGTCGGGCACCGCATGCCTCCCTGGCCGGGGCCGCGGGCTGCTCGGGCAGCGCGACAGCCGAGGTCGTGGCGTACACCGTGGTCCTGTTCACCGTGATCGTCCTCCCTGCGGGGTCAGGAAAGCTTCTCCCCACTGAATGTAAAGAGAAGGTAATGCACGATCTCTCGCGATTCCGTTCGGTTCACGCCACGGGACAGTTACAAAACGAGGGGACGGGAGGAGGGACCGATGCGGCCTGCCGCACGCGGACGAGGCGTGCAATGATGTGCGCGCCAACTGCATACCGGCCGCTTGAATCCGCGCGGGAGAGTCCCCGGCAGTACGTCTGTGTCGCTGGGGCGCCGAAGGAGCAAGTCCCTCCCTTGAATCTCTCAGGCCCCGTTACCGCGCGGGCGAGGCACATCTGAAAAGCGGGCCGCTGTGACAGTGGCCCCACCCAAGGTGCAAGCCAGAAGCCACACTTGTGGTCATGGCGAACCTCTCAGGTTCCGATGACAGATGGGGAGGAACGACCTCGCCCGTCATTCATGCGCCCTGGGAGACGACCGTCCGATGAGCAGCACCGCACCCCGTCACACCGCGCTCGATGCACTGCATCGCTCGCTCGGTGCGACGATGACCGACTTCGCCGGCTGGGACATGCCCCTGCGCTACGGCTCCGAGCGCGACGAGCACCTCGCCGTACGAACGAAGGCCGGGCTCTTCGATCTCTCCCACATGGGTGAGATCACTGTGACCGGCCCGCAGGCCGCGCAGCTCCTGAACTTCGCCCTGGTCGGCAACATCGCCTCCGTCGGCGTCGGCCGCGCCCGCTACACCATGATCTGCCGCACCGACGGCGGCATCCTGGACGACCTGATCGTCTACCGGCTCGCCGAGACCGAATACATGGTGGTCGCCAACGCCTCCAACGCCCAGGTGGTGCTGGACGCGCTGGTGGAGCGTTCGGCCGGCTTCGACGCCGAGGTGCGCGACGACCGGGACAACTACGCGCTGATCGCCGTGCAGGGCCCCGAGTCCCCCGGCATCCTGCGGTCCCTCACCGACGCCGACCTCGACGGCCTGAAGTACTACGCCGGCCTGCCCGGCACCGTCGCCGGCGTGCCCGCCCTCATCGCGCGCACCGGCTACACCGGTGAGGACGGCTTCGAGCTGTTCGTCGCCCCCGGTGACGCGGAGAAGCTGTGGCAGGCGCTGACCGATGCGGGAGCGCCCGTCGGGCTGGTGCCCTGCGGGCTGTCCTGCCGGGACACGCTGCGCCTGGAGGCGGGCATGCCGCTGTACGGGCATGAACTGTCCACCTCGCTCACGCCGTTCGACGCCGGGCTCGGCCGGGTGGTGAAGTTCGAGAAGGAGGGCGACTTCGTGGGGCGCGAGGCGCTCCAGGATGCGGCCGCCAGGGCTGCGGAGAACCCGCCGCGCGTCCTCGTCGGTCTGGTCGCCGAGGGCCGCCGGGTCCCGCGCGCCGGGTACCCGGTCGTCGCGGGCGGCGAGGTGATCGGCGAGGTCACCTCCGGCGCCCCCTCCCCCACGCTGGGCAAGCCGATCGCGATGGCGTACGTCGACGCGGCACATGCGGCACCCGGTACCGAGGGTGTCGGCGTGGACATCCGGGGCAGTCACGAGCCGTACGAGATCGTGGCGCTGCCGTTCTACAAGCGCCAGAAGTAGACACTGACTGACACTGGGCGGGGGCGGCTCCGTCCCCGGACGTGACCCCGCGCACATTTTCGCTGCTCACACGCGTTTTCAGCAGTCCCTTATTCATCAGCACTCCACCGCGTACAGGAGAATTCAGGCCATGAGCAACCCCCAGCAGCTGCGTTACAGCAAGGAGCACGAGTGGCTGTCGACCGCCGAGGACGGCGTCTCGACGGTCGGCATCACGGAGTTCGCGGCCAACGCGCTCGGCGATGTCGTCTACGCCCAGCTTCCCGAGGTGGGCTCCGCCGTGACCGCGGGCGAGACCTGCGGCGAGCTGGAGTCGACCAAGTCGGTCAGCGACCTGTACTCCCCCGTCACCGGTGAGGTCACGGAGATCAACGAGGACGTGGTGAACGACCCGTCCCTGGTCAACTCGGCCCCCTTCGAGGGTGGTTGGCTCTTCAAGGTCCGCGTCACGGAGGAGCCGGCCGACCTGCTCTCCGCCGACGAGTACACAGCCCAGAACGCCGGCTGAGAAGCTGTAGACGCATGTCCGTACTGAACACGCCCCTGCACGAGCTCGACCCGGACATCGCCGCCGCGGTCGACGCCGAGCTGCACCGTCAGCAGTCCACTCTCGAGATGATCGCCTCGGAGAACTTCGCCCCGGCCGCCGTCATGGAGGCGCAGGGCTCGGTGCTGACCAACAAGTACGCCGAGGGCTACCCGGGCCGGCGCTACTACGGCGGCTGCGAGCACGTCGACGTCGCCGAGCAGATCGCCATCGACCGGCTCAAGGAGCTGTTCGGCGCCGAGTACGCCAACGTGCAGCCGCACTCGGGTGCCTCCGCCAACCAGGCCGCGCTGTTCGCGCTGGCCCAGCCCGGCGACACCATCCTGGGCCTGGACCTGGCGCACGGCGGCCATCTCACCCACGGGATGCGGCTGAACTTCTCCGGCAAGCAGTTCAATGTGGTCGCCTACCACGTGGACGACTCCGGCCTGGTCGACATGGCCGAGCTGGAGCAGCTGGCCAAGGAGCACCGCCCCAAGGTGATCATCGCGGGCTGGTCGGCCTACCCCCGCCATCTCGACTTCGCCGCCTTCCGGCGGATCGCGGACGAGGTCGGCGCCTACCTGTGGGTCGACATGGCGCACTTCGCCGGGCTGGTCGCCGCCGGGCTGCACCCCAACCCGGTCGAGCACGCGGACGTGGTCACCTCCACCACCCACAAGACGCTCGGCGGTCCGCGCGGCGGCATCATCCTCGCCCGCAGCAAGGAGTTCGCCAAGAAGCTCAACTCCTCGGTCTTCCCCGGCTTCCAGGGCGGTCCGCTGGAGCATGTGATCGCGGCGAAGGCGGTCTCCTTCAAGGTCGCCGCCTCCGAGGAGTTCAAGGAGCGCCAGCGGCGTACGGTTCAGGGTGCGCGCATCCTCGCCGAGCGGCTGACCGCGGCCGACGCCCGCGAGGCCGGGGTGAACGTCCTGTCCGGCGGCACCGACGTGCACCTGATCCTGGTCGACCTGCGCCACTCCGAACTGGACGGGCAGCAGGCCGAGGACCGTCTCCACGAGGTCGGCATCACGGTCAACCGCAACGCCGTCCCCAACGACCCGCGTCCGCCCATGGTGACGTCGGGTCTGCGGATCGGCACCCCGGCCCTGGCCACCCGCGGCTTCACCGCCGAGGACTTCGCCGAGGTCGCGGACGTCATCGCCGAAGCACTCAAGCCGTCCTACGAGGCCGAGGCGCTGAAGACCCGGGTCAGGGCGCTTGCCGACAAGCACCCGCTGTACCCCGGTCTGAACAAGTAGTTCCCCGGTGGGGGCACCCGACGACGTGTGCCCCCACCCTTTTCGGAGGAGTTCCCGTGGCCATCTCGGTCTTCGACCTGTTCTCGATAGGCATAGGCCCGTCGAGCTCCCACACGGTGGGACCGATGCGTGCGGCCCGCATGTTCGCCCGCCGCCTGCGCAACGAGGAGCTGCTGGGCTCCGTCGCGTCCGTCCGCGCCGAGCTGTACGGCTCCCTCGGGGCGACCGGCCACGGCCACGGCACCCCCAAGGCGGTGCTGCTCGGCCTGGAGGGCGCCTCGCCGCGGACGGTGGACGTGGAGGGGGCGGACGAGCGGGTGGAGGCGATCAAGTCGTCCGGCCGGATCCGGCTCCTCGGCGAGCACGAGATCCCGTTCTCCTTCGACGAGGACCTGAAACTGCACCGCCGCAAGGCCCTCCCGTACCACGCGAACGGCATGACCCTCTGGGCGTTCGACGCCTCGGGTACGGAGCTGCTGTCGAAGACGTACTACTCGGTGGGCGGCGGCTTCGTCGTCGACGAGGACGCAGTCGGCCAGGACCGCATCAAGCTGGACGACACCGTGCTGAAGTACCCCTTCCGCACGGGCGACGAGCTGCTGCGCCTGACGAACGAGACGGGCCTGTCCATCTCCGCCCTGATGCTGGAGAACGAGCGGGCCTGGCGCACCGAGGACGAGATCCGCTCGGGGCTTCTCGACATCTGGCGGGTCATGCAGGCGTGTGTGTCGCGCGGCATGTCCCGCGAGGGCATCCTGCCCGGCGGGCTGAAGGTGCGGCGCCGGGCGGCGGTCTCCGCCCGTCAACTGCGCGCCGAGGGCGACCCGTTGGCGTACGCCATGGAGTGGATCACGCTCTACGCGATGGCGGTGAACGAGGAGAACGCGGCGGGCGGCCGGGTCGTCACCGCCCCCACGAACGGCGCGGCGGGCATCATCCCGGCCGTTCTGCACTACTACATCAACTTCGTGCCGGGCGCCGACGAGGACGGAGTCGTCCGCTTCCTGCTGGCCGCGGGCGCCATCGGCATGCTCTTCAAGGAGAACGCGTCCATCTCGGGTGCCGAGGTCGGCTGCCAGGGCGAGGTCGGTTCGGCCTGCTCGATGGCGGCGGGCGCCCTGGCCGAGGTGCTCGGCGGCTCTCCCGAACAGGTGGAGAACGCCGCGGAGATCGGCATGGAGCACAACCTCGGCCTCACCTGCGACCCCGTGGGCGGCCTGGTCCAGATCCCCTGCATCGAGCGCAACGGTATGGCCGCGGTGAAGGCGGTCACGGCCGCCCGGATGGCGATGCGCGGCGACGGGTCGCACAAGGTGTCCCTGGACAAGGTCATCAAGACCATGAAGGACACGGGCGCGGACATGAGCGTGAAGTACAAGGAGACGGCGCGGGGCGGGCTCGCGGTGAACATCATCGAGTGCTGACAAGTAGGCTCTGACCGGCGCGTTCTGATCCTTCAGCGCCGTCGTGGCCTTCCCTCGTTGCTCGGGGGGGAAATCCCCGGAAGTTCCTGGGACAGGCTTGGAAGTCCCCGAACGGGCAGGCTCTCACGGGAGGAGGGCAGGGCCAGACGTGCCTGCACCGTC
Source organism: Streptomyces sp. TLI_185 (assembly GCF_003814765.1). Classification (NCBI taxonomy): domain Bacteria; kingdom Bacillati; phylum Actinomycetota; class Actinomycetes; order Kitasatosporales; family Streptomycetaceae; genus Streptomyces; species Streptomyces sp. TLI_185. Next base: position 7,010,526 of record NZ_RKRB01000001.1, on the reverse strand, counting down.
GTGAACGTGGGCGATCTCCTACCCGCCGACCGTAGTGGCGCAGCACGCCCCGACGGCCTTCGCTCTCGGCGTCGAACGATTCGAAGCAGCCCCAGGAGAGACCGTCCCCGTGTACAACGCCGCCCGCTGCGTCGTCAACGCGATGCGCCCACCGCAGCCGCATCGGCGAGACCCTCGCCCTGTCCGACTCGGCCGCCACCTGCGCCGAGAAGGACGCAGAGGGGTGAGCGAATTCCAGCGCATCGCGCGTGAGTTGGGCGCACTCTCCGTCATCCGTCCCGCCGTAGAGGCGGTGCTCGCCCGATGGCCAACTGCACACGCGACACCACCGCCGGCCGCGTCTGCAACCGCTGCACAACCTGGCCCGCCGCAACGGCCGATCCACGGACGAGGTCATGGTCGAGTACGTCCCCGAGCGGTTCCTCCACCGCTTGGCCGCATCACCCCTTGGCCGGGAACACTTCGTCCTCAAGGGCGGCCTGCTGCTCGCCCAGTGAGTCCACGTAGAGATCGGCCAGTTCCTCTCCCCGGTCCGGCGCCAGCCAACGGTTCACCCGACGCAACCGCACCGCGACCATGGTGGACGACTCGCCGCCCTGGAGCTCGGCGCTCATCCGCCGGCTGCCCGGACCGGGCGGGGATCACCCACCGGCATGTGACGCGTCGGAGTCGGAATCCGCGTGGGTCGGCCAGTTGTCCCGCCGTTCCCGCGCCACTGCCGTGCGACTGCCGATCCGTTCTCCGTAGGAGCCGACCCGTTCTCCGCTCAGAGGGAAGGCGGGCGCAGTCGGTTGGACAGAGGTGACCAGTTCGGGGAGTTCATGGGTTTCCGGGCGCTCCGGACGCTCAGGGAGCGCGGGGCGCGGGATGCTCCGGTGGATGGATTCGCCGTCGGTCTCCCGGCTCTGGTGCTCGAAGAAGCGGAGCATCTCCACCGGGAACGGCATGACCAGGGTGCTGTTCTTCTCCGCCGAGACGTCCACCACGGTCTGCAGGAGGCGCAGTTGGAGCGCGCCCGGAGTGTCGGCCATGGTCGCCGCGGCGTCACTCAGCCGCTGCGACGCCTGGAACTCACCGTCGGCGGCGATGACCCGGGCACGGCGTTCACGCTCGGCCTCGGCCTGCTTGGACATGGAGCGCATCATCGACTGCGGAAGGGCGATGTCCTTGATCTCCACCCGCTCGATGCGCAGTCCCCAGGGTTCCTCGGTGGGGGCGTCCATCACCTTCTTGAGCTCCGCGTTGATGTGGTCGCGGTCGGAGAGGAGCGTGTCCAGATCCGCCCTGCCGATGACCGCGCGCAGCGAGGTCTGGGCGATCTGGGAGACGGCGCTGGGGTAATTGCGGACGTTGACCAGGGCCTTGACCGGGTCGATGACCCGGAAGTAGACGACCGCGTCGACGGTGAGCGTCACGTTGTCGGCGGTGATGGACCCCTGCGGCGGGATGCCCAGCACCTCGGTCTGGACGGACACCTTCCGCATCCGGTCCCCGATCGGCCGGATGACACGCAGGCCGGGCCCGCGGATGTCCGGCAGCAGCCGCCCGAAGCGGAACACCACGCCCTTCTCGTACTGCTGGACGTTGCGCAGGCTCAGGCCGAGCAGGACCAGCCCGGCCACGGCGAACACCACCAGCACAATGATCAGAACACCCATGGGTCTCACATTCCTTACGTCGATGTCGTCACCGGACCCGAGCGGTCCGGGAAGCACCCGGCACGGGAGGACCCCGGCCTGTGCCCGTGGGTGCGGCCGGGGTCCCGGGCTGCTGTTGAGGCTCTGCTACGTCGGCCCGGCTCGGCCGGGAGAACTCTGCGGTACGTCGCTCCGGCCGACTCCGGTGATTCCGGTGGCGGCCAGAATCCGCTCGGCAGAAACGTCGTTGCCGTCCTGTACGGCCAAGACCATCGCGTCGTGCGCGGAGCCGATACCGGCCCCCGGCGGGATCACCAGGAACAGGAAGTGGTCCTGGTCGCCACGGGTGACGATCAAGGTGTGGTCGCCCACGGCGGACCAGTCGATACGGACCATGTGCCCGTCGACGAACAGATGGCCCGGGGCCCCGTCCCAGTCGCTCGCGTCGAGGCCCACGCGGGCGATGGGGCCCAGGCGTGCCGTCAGCGCGGTGAGGAGAGCCGACAGTTGGCTCTTGAGGTCGCGTGTCCGCGGCCACCAGGCGCCGTCGAACGTCCCCGTGCGCCTGGCTGTGGTCTCCATCCGCAGGACCGCGGTGCCGGGAAGCACCGGCTCACCGCTGGTGTCTGCCAGAAGCTTCACGGAATGCATGGCGACGAGCATGGCGACTCACTTCCCCGCCGTCCGGGTCCGGCGCCGTGGCCGGAGCCGTCCGCGTCCCCCGTCGCGGTGGTCGCGGCGATCGCCGGGGCCATTCGTTCCGGCACGACCGCGAAGCTTCTGCGGGGCCGATGGTGCCGACCCCCGGACAGCGGACCGGGAGCGGCCGTAGTGGAAATCGGCGATGCGCTCGTCGTGCTGGTTGTTGAGCAGGTGGATCAGGAGCACGCCCACAGCGACCATCGCCAGGAGCGCCATCACGGCCACGAAGGTCTCCATGACCCTCACATGCCCTTCGCCGGATGCGGTGTCGGCAGGGCGGCTGCCGGAATGGTGAGTACCGGAGCAGTGACTGCCGGGATCCGTGGACGTGAGGCCGGACCGGGGGCCTCACGGCCTCCTTCGGCATCCCAGACGACCTCCACGGCCCGTTCGGCCGCCGTCACGGTGCGCAGACGCGCCGCCTCCTCCATCAGCGGTCCCGCGGTCGACGTGCGCAGCGGGTCGCTCACGGCGGCCATCAGCCACGAGGCCGAGACGCGAGTCGTCTGCGGGTCGAGCAGGGCTGTCGCCCGGGGAAGTTCCGCCCCCGGATAACAGGAGTGGTACCACCAGGCGCCCTCCTGCAGAGCCGGAACCGAACCGGTGAGAGCCGACGGCATGCGGAGAGACGGAGAAGAGGGCAGATGGTCGATTGCCGGCGTGTACGAAACGGTCGCTGTCATGATGCGAACCCTGCTCCGGGCCGGTCGGACCGGCCCGGTGAAATCAATCGCCGAAAACGACACAAGCATGGAGGCCGGTGCGCGAAATACCCTCGGTAACATCAGCTTACTCCTCCGGCGCGCCGTTCCACGGACGCGATCCGTACAAGTGTGGGAAGTGGACGGACCGACGCCGACCATGCGGGTACCGACGGCTGCCGAGGTCGGCCGTCTGCGGCAGTGAGGAGCGCGCCATGGGCGCGAACACGGCCGAGACCGCGTTACCCGACACACTTCAGAAGCTGACAAACCATCTGGCGGCCTCCTACGCCGACCTGCTCGTCCGACCGACCCGATCCCACAGCTCCCTCTCGGGAGGAGACCGGCGGGATACGAGGCCACTCGGTCACCGCGGCTCTGCGAAGGCTTCGCATCGCCCTGACCCGCTCGGCACCGGCACCTCGCCCGTGATCAGCACGACAACGGTGGTCGGGGCAACGCCGACCGCTTCCCCGGCGGGGGCAGCCGCTGAAGCAGCTCCCACAGCGGACGTGAACCTCCCGCCCGCTTCCCCAGCGTTCCGAAGTCGGCCGAGAAGCGCGCGTGACCGTGCATTCCGGCCGGGGTGGTCGCCGCCGCCTCGGCCCCACCATGTCCCAGCGGTGACGTGCGTGATCCGCTGCCACTCGTCGCCGTCAGCGGAGAGGAGGTCGCCGGGCGCGCCGGGACAGCCGCACGGCGGCCACGGTCACATCGGCCACGAGAACCACGATGCCGACGATCAGCAGATAGCCCAGACCTTCGGCCGTCACGCCGATGATCCCCAGGACGACGGCAACAAGGAGGAACAGGAGAAAGTACGCCACGGCTTGGACACCTCCCTTGGACCGTGCCGTCGCTCAGCGGCGTGCGAGCTTTCGTTCGCCGTTCGCGCCCGGCTGGTACGTCATCCCGTAGTGCCGGAAGATCGCTTCCTCCTGCTCGGCGGGCAGGACGTCGTCCGTGCCGATCGAAGGAGCCTTCCTGACCAGGCTCCTGGTGTGGGCGATCTTCACGTAGCCCGGCCCCAGGAGTGCGTCGTCAACGGGCACGAAGACCAGGCGCCGGCGAGTCGGCAGCCCGGTCCGTACGGTGGCCACGGCCGGTTCGTCGGTGGTGGTGTCCACGTAGACCGCTTCGAGCACGCCGATCCTGTGCCCCTTCGGGTCGACGACGTCATGGGTGCGCCACTCGCGGATGTCGACTGCCTGGATCATGCGCTGTCCCTCCTGAGCGGGACACCGGTCGAGGCGGGCCGCCTCCCCTGGAAGATCGCGGCCTGGCCGGAACCGGAAGAGCGGCTGTGACAACGACTCCGGCGCAACCACGCCGGAGTCGCCCTTCCGGGCGGCTGCACGTGAGAGTGAGCCAACCCACAATCCATGTTACTGCGGCCGCCGCGGCTCGCACTCTTGATGGATACAGCGGTGCGGTGGATCCATGACCCGCTCACACGCGCAGCAGCCGTTGCGTGATCTCCCGTCCCGGCTCCTGCCGGGCCTCGTGGCGGGCGGGGTGCGCAGCATCCCGCCCGCCAGGGTGATGCCACCGCCCGCCGTCACCATCGGCATCCGCGGCGGCAGGTCCTCTCCTGACGGACTACCGGCGCCTGCCACCGCCGCGCCCGCACATCGCGGAGCCGACGGATCCAGGCGACCAGCAGGACGGCGGCGACCCACGACAGAACCTGCAGGGCGGCGACGGCAGATGTGGCTTCGCCGGGATGCCATGGCGACGGCGACTGCGGGAGCGGCCTCGCTCGTGACGCGGCAGGTTCCCGCGCCGATGCGCGAGGTGCGTCCGCGGAGCGAAGAGGGTGATCGACGCGACCGGGGGCTCGGGCCGTACCGCACACGCCGGCTCTCGCCGCGCTCCCCTGAACAGCCGGCAAGGGACCATCAGCTCCGGGTGCGAGACCGTTACACGGGGCGTCACCAGCTGCCTCCGGGCAGGGCTACGCTGTTCGAACAGGCCCCGGCCCCCGGCAGTGAAGCTCCGCTCCGGAGAGGCCCGCCGTGTTCGCCCTGCTCCTCATCCTCGTCGTGGTTCTGTCCGGCTTCGGCTTCCTCAGCCCCGTCTGGTGGGTGGCCGCGGCCTCAGTCGTGCTGGTTTTCGGCGCCATCCAATACGGGCGCCGTGGTGAAGGCGGGGGCTGGGACCGCGGCGGCAGTTCCGATCTCCGGGAGCACCAGCACCACCGGAAGCGCCGGTACCGCCCTCGGCGTCGGGCGCGCTGGAGGCGCGAGGCCCGTCGGGACCCGGAGCACCGCGGGTGACCGACACCACGCCCCGTGAAGAGCAGCCGCTGCCGACGGCTCGGGATGCGGCAATGCTGGCCGAGGTCGGCGAACTGCGCGCCGCCAACGAGCAGTTGGAGCGGGCGCCGGCGAGCCGTGCGGTGATCGACCAGGCACGCGGCATGGTGATGGCCCTGGCGCCCTGCACCAGTGAGAGGGCCTGGGACCTGCTGGTGGACGTGTCGCAGCGCTGCAACATCAAGCTCCGGGACGTGGCCGCGGCCCTGGTCGCCACGACGAAGGACGAGGCGCTCCCGGCACCGGTGCGACAGGTGCTGCGCCGGGGCGGAGTGTCCAGGATGTCGTAACGACACACCGCGGCGATCCGCCGCGCCTCCTGCTCCGCAGACAGCTCAACCTGCTCCTCCGTGGCTTCTCGACGCCTCCACGTCTTCGCATGTCCGCGTCGCACGTCTACGGCATCGCACGCGTCGCGCCCGGCCGGCGCAGGCGGCTATCCGGGCCGTTGGGTCCGGTCGTTGTGCTCGAGGCCGTCCGGATGTTGCGTCGTTCGCTCTCCGAGGAACAGGAGCAGTACGCACAGGACGGTCCGGGCACGGTGGACCTGGCCCACCTCCTGCCAGCCCCACACCTCCAAGGCAGCACGGGCCGGGCGGTCGGACTGGTCCAGCAAGGTGACGCCGAGCGAAGCCTGGTGGTCGGCGAGCAGGCGCTCCTGGAGCCGGCGGGCGAGCCCGCGGGCGTACTGGTGCGGATGGACGACGGTTTCGAGAATCGCGAAGACGTGTCCGGACGCGGTCAGTTGCTCCAGGTTCTGGGGCAGCGGCCCGTCGAACCCCTGCCACCAGGAGCCGTCACGTGGCACGGGGATTCCGAAGACACAGCCGGTCAGGGACCGGGCCTCGGCGACCAGCATGTCGAATCCCGGCAGTTTCACGCCGTCCGCCAGACGGCGCAGGAACTCCTGCCGGCCGCGGAACTCCTCGCCCGGCGGGGTGGTGGTGGACTCCACGTACAGATCCGCCAGGTCCTCACGCAGGCCCTCGGCCTGCCAGCGGTTCAGTCGGCGCAGCCGCACCGTGTCCATGGCGGACAGCTCCGGGCCTTCGGGTTCGTGGGGTTGCCGCGGAGTGCGCATGGGGCGCCTCGGTTCAGGAGACCGGCGGATGGGCGGGAGTGCCATCGTGGCCGATGTGCGGCGCCGGGGTCCGGGACGTCCGTTCAACAGCATAGCCCCGGATCAGTGTCGCGCCGGGGCCAGTTGAGGGCGCGGGGCCACTGAGGTCCGGGCGGCGGGTCGGCCGATCGCCAGGTCGTTCAGGTCATGGGGCGATCCCTTCGGCCAGACGTGCGGCGGGTGCCGACCATCGGCTTCGGCTGTACGGGCTTGTGCCGAAGTGTTCCCGCAGCCACGGCCAAGGAACCGGGTCTCCCGCAGTGGCTGCCGCTCGCCTGTGGCGACTGGCATCGGCCCGGTCCTCGACGCGACACCGTGCACGACCGGCGTTGACACGAGACGAGCGCACTTACGTCAGGCCCTGTTCCGCTGCTCCTGAATCTGCTCTAGGCTGCGCGCAGGGAAGACCGGACTGCGGCCGTGTCAGGTAGCAGCAGGTCTCCTCGTTCAGGCTCCCAGCCCCCGAGTCGGAAAACAGGCCCGGCTGGAGCCACATCGCCGGACAGCGCGGCTCCAGCCCAAGTCCTCTCGGCAATTTCCAGACGGGGTGTTCCCATCAGTCCCGCCGCCGCAGAGGACAACGCGCGAGGACACGGCGGAGGGGGGCCTCCCGTTCCTCGCGCTCCGGACGGCCGCCGCCGTCGTGCGGCGGCGGCCGTCCGGCCCACGGTGCCCGGCGCAGGAACGGCGTGCCGATGCGCGTCGGTTGGGGCGCGGAGTGGATCAGGACCCCAGCCCGGCAAGGGGTTCCGAGCCGTCGATGAAGGCGCGGGCCACGTCGGACAGGCGGCGGTTGTGGGCGCGGGCGTAGCGGCGCAGCGCACTGAACGCCTGCTCCATGTCGACGCCCTGGCGTTCGGCGAGCTTCCCCTTGGCCTGTTCGATCAGTACCCGGCTGTTCAGCGCCGTCTGCAACTGTTCGTTCAGCACGGTGCTGCGCTGCGCGGTGCGTTGTTGCAGCAGGCTGATGGTGGCGACGTCGGCCAGCGCCTGGGCCACGAGGGTGGCGGCCGGGTCGAAGGGGCCGGGCGCGGCTCGGAAGAGGTTCAGGGCGCCCACGGTCTCCTCCCGAAGGCGCATGGGGAGGGCCTGGACGGCCCCGAATCCGCTGCGGTGGGCCGCCGTGACGAAGCGCGGCCAGCGCTCGACCTCCCGGGTCAGGTCGGGGATGATCACCGGCGCGCCGGTGCGGAAACACGTGAGGCAGGGGCCTTGGTCGTTCTGAAGCTGGAAGAGCTCCAGCACACGCACCTGTTCGTCGGAGGCGGCCATGACGCGGAGTTTGCCGTCCCGGTCGGCGAGCAGTACCCCGGCGGCGCTCGCGTCGAGCATTCCGACGCAGCGGTCGGTCAGCAGGCGCAGGAAGTCGATGAGGTCGAAGTCGGCGACCAGGTTGTCGGCCAGCTCGACGAAGGTCTTGGCCAGGAGCTGTTGATCCATCGTGGACACCTTCGATTGAGACCAGTCCCGCCGGGAAGGGGCGGGAAATACGGCACGTTCCTCGGCCGGCATCAATGCGTCAGTTGTCCTCCCCGGCCTGGTCCGGCTCCGCGTCCGGTGGGAAACGAAGCCGACGGGCCACCACGTCCGCGGCCACGTCGGCGAGCCGGCGTCCCTGCGCATAGGCGTAGGCGCGGAGCCGGACGAAGGCTTCCTCGATGCCGACGCCGAGCTGGACCGTGAGCATCCCGCTGGCCTGGTCGATCTCCGCCCGGTAGGCGCCCAGGTCCTCGACAGGGCCATCACGCGGCCCGCCCGTCTCGTCGATGCGCGCGTCGAGCAGCACCAGAGTCGCGAGATCGGCGAACGCCAGCGCGTCCGCCAGTTCCTCCGCGTCCAACCGGACCGGAACGTGGGCGTACAGGTCCAGAACTCCCGGGCTGATCGCGCCCATCTGCAGAGGAAGCGCGAAGACCGCGCGGGCCCCGGCTTCCAGGGCCGCATCGGCGAACACCATCCAGCGATCCTGCAGGCCACGGGTGAGCAGATCGGGCGTCAGGACGGCCGAACCATGCAGGAAGGCGTCCACACAGGGCCCCTCGCCCAGCGTGAGCTGGAGCTCTTCCAGTTGCTCGCTGACGGAGTCGGTGCTGCACAGCGGATGGCTCGGCGCGGCCCTGGACATCGCCGACAGCCCGGCCCCGCCGACCGGCAGCGCGGCCACAGCCGCGGTGCACACGTCCACCACACCGACCCGGGCACCGCGCCGGGCCGCCTGCTCGGCCACCAGTAGCTGGATGCGGGCCGACCTGCTCTCAGCGCCCACCCGGGCCACCGCCTCCCGGCATCGCGACAAGGCCCACCGGCGTCACCGTGGCGCGTTCCGCCAGGGGAAACACCAGCGCGCGGAACGTGGTGACGCCCAGTGGCCTGCGAAGCTCTCCGACATCCAGCCATCCCCAGGAGCGGAGCGCGGAGAGAGTCGGGTGATCGGCCCCGTCCACCAAGGTGGCGCCGAGCGACGCCTGGTGGTCGGTCAGCAGCCGCTCCTGCACACGACGGGCGAGTTCCCGGTCCTGCGGGTGCGGGCGGATCAGGATGTCACCGAACGCGAAGGCCCTGCCGGACACCGTGAGCTGCCCGACGCCGCGCGGCAGGACTCCGTCGAAGCCGAGCCACCACGAGCCGTCGCCGCGCACCGGGAATCCGAAGGCGCATCCCATCAGGCCGTCCGATTCGGCAATCACCATGGCGAATCCCGGCCGGCCCATGTCCGCGGTGAGACGGTTCAGGAAGTCCTGGCGGCCGGGACGGCGGTACGCGTCCCCCGGCGCCGGCACGCGGGAGTCCACATACAACCCCGCCAGATCCTCGCGCAGGTCCTCCACCAGCCGACGGTTCAGCCGGCGCAGTCGCACCGGAGCCACGGCGGATGCCTCGCCGTCCCCCGGCTTCCGCGACTGTCCCCACCCGGGTCCGGCCGTCATCGCACATCGCCCGGGAGAACAGGCGCAGGCGGGACAGACCCGTGGGGCAGGGCTGGAGCCGGCACAGCCACGGCGTCGCCGGAAGGAGGTGGCGGGTCGTAGGGAGGACCGAGGAGCAGGAACCCGCAACCGGTGAGGCCGACCACAAGGACGAGCATCGGCGGTGGGTGGTGCAGTCGCAGGGTCCCGCCCGCCACGGTGGTCTGCTGCGCAGCATGCAGGAAGGCGTTGAGTCCGCTGCAGTCACAGAAACTGACAGGGGTGAGGTCGACGTCGATGGCGCGGATGCCGTCCCGCAAGCACTGTTCCACGGATGCGCGCACCAACGGCGCGGATTCGAAGTCGATCTCACCGGCCAGGGTGATTAGCGCCCGTTTCCTCCGGTCACGGCGATACACGGTGAGCTGTGGAAGGGGCATGACGCCTCGGTTCGGAAGACCATCCGGCAGCGGGCCCGGCCGTGCCGGATATCCGGCACCACCTGACGCCCTCCCGGTGGGGGCGTATGTTCGGCGGAGTCGGAGCGAAGGCAGGTCCGACCGCCTGTGCGACAGGAAAGAGGCCCACCCGTTCCCTCCTGGGATGCGCCGGGTGACGGACCGAGAGTCCGCTCCCCGCGCACTATGTGTCGAGCAACGACAAGCCGCCGGGGTCTGGGACGTCCGTACAGCAGCATAGTCCCCGGCGCGGTCCGGTGGGGTCCGCTGACCTGCCTGGTCCCAGCACCTGGACCGTGGCCGCGATGTGACGCCGTACGCAGGCATGTCCGACGCGTAGCGCGGTACTGGTCAAGCGGCGCGAAACGCGGTGGCCGACGGCCGCCGGGCACGTCAGTCAGTGCACCACCCGAGGAGGTGGCTTCGCATGACGGAACCGAACGGTTCGACCCTGCCCGAACCCGGCCCGGGGGAGCCCCGCACCGACCTGGGCACGGCACTGCAATCCGCACGCCCGCGGCTCCGGGAACAGCCGGGGACCCGCGGCCGGACGACCATCGCCGACGGGGTGGTGGAGAAGATCGCCGGCATCGCCGCCCGCGAGGTGCCGGGAATCCACGCGCTGGGCGGCGGATTCACCCGCACCATGGGCGCGATGCGCGACCGGGTCCCGGGCGGACATCCGAGCGCGGGGCGCGGCGTCAAGGTCGAGGTCGGTGAGAAGCAGACCGCCATCGATCTCCAGGTCGTCGTCGCATACGGGGTGAGCATCACCGACCTCGCCGCAGAGGTCCGTGAGAACGTGATCGCGGCGGTGGAACGGATGACGGGCCTGGAGGTCGTCGAGGTGAACATCGCGGTCAACGACGTGCACCTGCCGGACGAGGACACGCAGGAGACCCCCGAGGACCGGGTGCATTGAGGCCTTGCCCGGGCAGACGCGGGCGCGGCTGCCCGGGGCAGTCTCCGGATGCTGTCGGACGGTCGGTTCCCGGCGACCCGAGTCGTCGGACCCGGGACACGTCGAACGGACGCGGTCGGCTCAGCACGACGGGGCTGGGGGCCGTGGGTGGCGGTTCAGCACCGTCCGCATGTCACGGACAGCCAACGCCGCGCACAGGTTCCGGTACGTGGGCATCGAAGGGGCGGACCAAGGGCGGCCCGTCCCGCACCGATGCCCTGCGCGGTTGCGCGTCGCCGGAAGGGGGCCGGCGCCGGGGTGTCTGCGGGAAACAGCGGAGCGTCGCGACCACGCCTCTGGCCCCGTCCGGGTCGAAACGGACGGCAGCCATCGAAGATGCCGGGCCCGGCGAACACGGCGGCCCTCCCGTCCGAGGGCGGTCAGCGGCGCGCAAGTTGCCGTTCTCCGGCCGCACCGGGCTGGTAGGGCAGTCCGTAGTGCTTGAAGACCGCTTCCTCCTGGTCGGCGGGAAGCACGTCGTCGGTACCGATCGAAGGAGCCTGCTTCACCAGCGTCTTGACATAGCCGACCTTCAGATAGCCCGGCCCGACGATCGCGTCCTCAAGGGGGACGAAGACCAGACGGTGCCGGGTGGGCAGTCCGGTCCGTACCGTGGCCATGGCCGGCTCGTCGGAGGTGGTGTCCACATAGACCGCCTCCAGGACACCGATCTTGTGCGACTCGGAGTCGATGACATCGCGGTTGCGCCACTCCCGGACGTCGGCTGCGTGGATCATTGTCTCTCCCTACCTGGACGACTCATCGGCCGATGACGAGTCGCACCCTCGGTCCGCCACGTAAAACCGCCGCAGTGCACGCCGCAGCGCACGCTGCATCCCCTCCGGGAGCGGCTTGCCCTCCCAGGCGGCGACCACGGCCGCGGCCACCTCCGGAAGTTTGGTGTTGCACTGCCGCGAGACGTCGACCAGCAGGTTCCTGGCCGCCCCGCGGCTGCAGGGGGTCAGGACCATCACCATTCCGCGGGCTGGTCGATGGCCGCACGGCCGGCCAGTGCCCGCCGCAGCTGATCGTTCTCGGCGCGCAGTGCGACGAGGTCCTGCCCGGCCGATGCGTTCCCCCACGTGGCCTCGGCCCGCAGTTTCCACCAGTCCTCTTGGAGCACGGTTGCGCGTTGCATGGCATGTACCTCTTCACGAGTTCGACGTCTCCGGTCTGGCCGGAGCCCTCCCGGACCGTGGCTGCCCGCCCACTCCCCGGGTCACCTGTGGTGGTCATGGTCCCGACGGTCCTCGCGCCGCCAGCGCGCTCGGTTCTGGCGGCTGTAGCGGCGGTCCCAGCGGTCCTGGCGATCCCGGCGCTCCTGATAGTCCCGGTAGTCCCGGGGTTGCCGATAGTCCCCGAGATCGGAACCGCCACGGGTTCGGCCTCCGCCACGATCGCGGCCGTGGCGGGTCGCGCCGTAGACCAGCACCGCCGCCGCCACCCACCAGATGGGGTGAAGGAAGCCGAAGCCGAAGAGAACGGCGATGAGGATGAGGAGCAGGACGAACACGGTGGGCCTCCCCCCGGGAGCAGAACACGGCATCGATACCGGGGACCGGGGCCTCACCCCACAGCGTAGTCCTGCCCAACGGTTGCGGATACCGTGCGACGTCAGCGCGTCCTGTCCAGCATGGATGGCTGCTTGACACCTGTCGGGGAACTGCGGCGAGGGCTAGCGTGCGACATGCCGCCCCGGCCCCCGGCAGCGTCGCACCGCCAACGCGCTCCCCAGAGGGCGCACCCTGCGCATCGGTGCCGGAACCCGCCGCGTCACGAGCCCGGCCGTTCCCGCACACGCCCGTCGTCACGAGAACCCGGCGAAGCCCCGATGCGCCTCAAGCGGGCAACGATCTGCCGCCCGCCGCGTCGCACGCATCCCCTACCAGGCGGTACACATGTACGCGCTGATCGTTCCCGCTTCGACCCCCTTCGTCCTACTCATCGCAGTGATGGCCCTTTCGTGGTGGGAGGACCACATCCTGCCGCCGCCGACCGAGCAGGCCGAATCCCCCGCCGAGGCTCCGCTCATCCCGGCGGCCCCGGCGCAGCTCCCAGAACTCGCCGGTGTCGACACCACGTTGACAGGGGAGGTTGCCGGGCGTTGACTGACAGCACGGTGTAGGGCCATGCCACTCCGGAACGTCGGGGCGCGGCATTCCACCTTCCCCCTTCGCCCGGACCCCGCGGAATCAAGGAAATCCCCGCGATCTGGAGGCCCGGCGATGATCTGGATTCTTCTCCTTCTGCTGATCCTGGTGGTCTTCGGGTTCGGCTTCGCGATGCAGATCCTGTGGTGGGTCGCCGCCGTCCTGCTGGTCGTCTGGATCGCCGGCTTCGCGATGCGCGGGCGCGGCGGTGGCCGCCGCCGGTAGTCCGTTCCGGAGTTCGACCCTGCCCGCAGGGACAACGGCCTGTACGGCGATCACACGCGGAACCCACTCACCAGACAAGCAGGAGGCCGGCCATGAGTGTCGGACAGACCATCAAACACAAAACACAGGCGTTCAAGGGCCGGGTCACCGAACGCATCGGCCGGACCACCCGCAACAGGCGACTGCAGCGCGAAGGCAGGACCGACCGGATCGCCGGAAACCTGAAGCAGTCCGGCGACAAGGCCAAGGACGCCTTCAGGCGCTGACCACCGACGCCCCGGGTGGTGCCCACCTCGGGCGGACACCACCCGGCAGCCCGAACGCCCGATCAGCCGACAGGAATCGATGGCAATGAAGCAGACCAGCGTGCGAACCGAGAGCCGGAGAAGGCAGCCATGATCATCGGCGTGATCATCGCCGTGGCCGTCATCGGCCTGGCCATCCTCCTCTACACGGGACGTGGACGAACCCGAGGCGGTGGCGGGCAGGGACTTAAGCGCCGCTTCGGACCCGAGTACGCCCGCGCAGTCGCCGACCACGACGGCGACACCAAGGCCGCCGAACAGGAACTCGGCAAGCGTGTGAAGGAGCACGGCTCCCTCACGCAGCAGGCGCTGACGCCCGCGGCCCGCGAGCGCTACAGGACGCGATGGGCCGCCATCCAGGAGCAGTTCGTCGACTCACCGCAGCAGGCCGTCACCGAGGCGGACACACTGCTGGCGCACCTGGCAAGGGACCGCGGCTTCCCCGACGGCGAGCGGTACGAGGACCAGATCGCTGCCCTCTCCGTCCACCACGCCCACCACGTCCAGGGCTACCGCAGCATGCACACGGCGGCCCACGGGCCGAGCGGTACCGAGGACATGCGGGAGGCGATGGTCGAATCCCGAAGCCTCTTCGAAGCACTGGTCACCGGACAGCCGGCCACCCCGCCCCGCCCCTTCGCCCCCGGCGGCCAAGGCAAAGCGCCGTGGCCACTGACCCGACACCACGCGAAGGGAAGCAGCACCTGATGTCCCACGACGCCGAACACGCACCGCAGCCCCAGCCTGGGAGCCCGGATCCGACCCAACTCGCCCCGAAGGCGCCCCGCACCGATTCCGCTCACGCACCGCGTGAGCCCGGCACCGGCGCCGACGGTCCCGATCGCCCGCCCGGCCCGGCCCTGATCCCGCAGGGCGACCGGGACAAGCTGGCCCTGCGCCTCCAGCAGTCCCTGGCCACCTTCGTCGACGGGCCGCGCCAAGCGGTGGAAGAGGCCGACGCGGTCCTCGACGAGGTCACCACCCGGTTCGCCGACACCCTCGCGGAACGACGGCGCGTCCTGCGCACAGGCTGGCAGGACCCGGACGCCGACGTGCAGACCGAGGAACTGCGGCTCGCCCTGAGGCAGTACCGGGAGATCACCGAACGGCTGCTGCACATGTCGGTGCCTGTCGGTCAGTGACAGCGTCCTCCCCGCAAGAAGGACAGCCGCCGCAGGAAAACGGTGCGTACCTCACACCGGTCGGACTGCGACGGCCGTCTCCTGCGATCAGGGGAATCCGACCGTTCGCCCGCGTCGCGGTCACGGTCGGCAACGGGGTTCGGCACGACGGGCGCGACGACATACCGGTTCCGTCCGGGCAGTTCATCCGGTCGGTACGGCGAAGCGCAGGATGCGTCCCCAGGTGGAACCGTACTGCCGCCACAACGGTCCGGTGATGTACGGGATGTTGTGCTTCTCGCAGAGTGCACGCATGTGCGGGGCGATCTCGGCGTAGCGGTTGCTGGGCAGATCCGGGAAGGCATGGTGCTCGATCTGGTGGCCGAGATTGCCGCTGAGGACGTGGAAGAGCGGGCCGCCTTCGATGTTGGCGGAGCCCTGGACCTGACGCAGGTACCACTCACCGCGGGTCTCGTCCTCGATGTGCTCCTCGGTGAACGTCTGGACGTCACCGGGGAAATGCCCGCAGAAGATGATGGTGTGGGTCCACAGGTTGCGCACCGTGTTGGCGGTGAGGTTCCCGAGCAGACACGGCAGCGCGGAGGGCCCGGCCAGCAGCGGGAAGAACACGTAGTCCTTGGCTAGCTGGCGGGTCGCCTTGGCGAGAAACCCGCGCACGTCGCTGAGGAAGGAGCGCCACGGCTTGCGGCCGGCGACGACGACATCCGGTTCCAGGTCGTACAGCGCGATGCCCCACTCGAAGAGGGGCGCGAGCAGGAAGTTGTAGAACGGCTGGGCGAGATGGCGCGGATGCCAGGCCTGGTCGGCGCTCATCCGGAAGGCGACGTACCCGAGGTCGCGGTCGCGGTCCACGACGTTGGTCCAGGTGTGGTGCAGGTGGTTGTGGGTGTGCTTCCAGGCCTCGGCGGGGGCGAGGAAGTCCCACTCCCAGGTGGTCGAGTGGATCGCCGGGTCGCACATCCAGTCCCACTGGCCGTGCAGGATGTTGTGGCCCAGCTCCATGTTCTCCAGGATCTTGGCGAGGGAGAGCAGGGCGGTCCCCGCCACCCAGGCGGGCGGGAACAGCGAGACGGCGAGGGCGACCCGGCCTCCCGCCTCCAGGCCGCGCTGCACGGCGATCACCGTACGGATGTAGCGCGCGTCGTCGGCGCCGCGCGTGGCGATGATCTCGGCACGTATGCGGTCGAGTTCCTTGCCGAACTCGTCGCCGAGGGTGACCTCGGGAGGCTCGGGAGCGGTCGCGGTCACAGGTGACTCCTTGCGTGGCTGGGCGTGAAGTTCGCCGGTACTGGGGGCGCGTACGCGACCTGCAGGAGGGAACAGGTCCACAAGCCGGTGGCCCGGGTGGTCGTCGGCGGACGCATGGTGGCGTTCATCGCAGGCCACCGACCGGCCGACAGAAGGATCTCGTTACGGTGCGCCCGACGCCCCGACGCCGAACCGAGGCGCGCGCATCGCTGGTGTCGAGACCTGCGTGCACGGCACGCCTCCCTGGAGCAGAGCGACTGAGCTGCTGCCGGGGGCTCGGGCCTTGTCGGTCAGCCTAGTGCCGCTTCCAGGTCGGCCGACAGTGCGCCTACGGCCAACCACGGTCAGGACTCGCCGGGTCGGGTACGGGTGAGGTCGGACAGAAGCGCGGACAGGAGGACCGGCGCCGCTCTCGTCTGCACCGAGGGCGTCCCGTCCGCCCACGGTCGGAAAACCAAAGAAACGGCACCGGCCTGCGGACCCGGCTGGTCACCGAGACCGGCCGGGCCTCCGCCGTCCTGGGCTTCAGCCCGCCATGCGGATGACCGACTGCTGGACACCTTGGTCGCCGACGACATCGCCGACCAGCTGCTCGCCGCACTGCGTGAAGCCCTCACCAACACCGCCCGGCACGCCCACGCCACCGCTGTCGACGTCGCCGCCGAGGCCACCGTCACCCGCCCGCCGCTGCGGGTCGCCGACGACGGCCGCGGCATCGACCCGGCCCGCACCCGAAGCGGCGGACTGGCCAATTTCCACGCCCGAGCCGTGGAGCCCGGCGGCACCCTCACTCTCACTCCCCGTCGTCCCACCGGCACCGTCCTGGAGTGGACCGTCCCACTCCCCGCCGACAACGGCTGAGTCTCTCCTCGCAAACCCCGGCGCTCCGGGGACCGTTCAGCCCAAGCGGCCTACGCGAGCAGCAAGGGATGCTGGACACCTGGTGGGCCCGCGGCCCGCGGCCCGCACCGCGCCCGCTCAGGTGACAAGGCGCGGTTCTCACAGAGGCCCGAGCACCCGGGAAACGTGCCGGTGCCCCCGAGACTCACGCGCCACCACCCGATCACCCGTCCCCGGGACCGCTCGCGACAACGAGGCGGCCCTCAACCTGAGGAGCAGCTCATGGGAGTCCTGATCTTCCTGGCCCATCCAGTCCCAGGGGATCATCACGCGGGACAACGTGAGCGTGGACGTGTCGGCGGTCGCCTACTTCCGGGTGACCGACGCGGTGAAGTCGGTCGTCGCCGTCGAGAACGTCCACGCCGCGATCAACCAGATCGCCCGGACCACCCTGCGAAAGGTCGTCGGCCAACACACCCTCGACGAGACCCTCTCCGAGACCGACCGCATCAACCTGGACATCCGCGAGATCCTCGACGTCACCACAGCGGAATGGGGCGTCCAGGTCACCCTGGTCGAGCTCAAGGACATCCAGTTGCCCGACACCATGAAGCGCGCCATGGCCCGCCAGGCCGAGGCCGAGCGGGAGAAGCGAGCGAAGATCATCAACGCGGAGGGCGAGTCCCTGGCCGCCGCCGCCCTCGCTGACGCCTCCGACACGATGATGGCCCACCCCCTGGCCCTGCAACTGCGCAACCTGCAGAGCCTGGTGGAGATCGCCGTGGACAAGAACAGCACGGTCGTCTTCCCCGCACCCCTCATGAGCACCATCGGCGAACTCGGCGCCTTCCTCGCCCGGGAGACGGCAGCGGCCACCTCCTCGGCACCGCCCAGCGACCTGAACAAGACGATCCCCGGACCCACGTCGAACGGCGTGCCCGAGAGCGTGTGACCGTCGTACACCGCGGTCGTGTGAACACGGCGAGAAAGCGAAAGGATCATCCGGTCCGGACTCTCCACCCGACGTGCCACAGAACACGACAGGCAGGAAAGCCTCGGCTCTCCTTGACGTCTGCGAGCCACGGAGAGCCGAGGCGAGCCATGTCAAGGAGATATGTTGAAAAACGCCCCATCGAGCGAACTCCTCGTACAGAGAATCGTTTTGTCGCGCAAGAGGCGGGAATGGGTCATACGCTGGCCGCCTGTTGCCGCCCCAGCCCCTGGTGGCGAAAGCGTCCTTGCTCCCGAGATCTCGGGCAGCTGGGCTCACCGGGGGAGACGCCGTGCAACAGGGCAACAGGGCATGGCCTTATGGGCACATCCGCAGCCAACAGGTCAGCGGATGCACCGTCATCGAGTTCCACGGCGAGGTCGACATCGCCGCCGCCCAACAAATCATGCCGGACCTGGACACCGCGACAGCCGCTCGAGGGCGAACCGTGGTGATCGATCTGACTCCGGTCGAGTTCTTCGACTGCTACGGACTACGACTGCTGTGCCACGCCGAGCGGCGGGTCAGGGAGCGGCACGGTTGGCTGTTACTCGTCTGCCCGCATCCGATGATCCTGAGGATCCTGCACGCGGGAAACCTCATGGACCGGTTCACCCCGCTCGCCACACGGGAAGAAGCCCTGGCGCTCGCCGACGCGGAGGCCACGGGCTGACCCGTGGAGCGGACGGGACTCGGTCAGTCCGGTGCGTCCGGGCGCTGTACGGCCAGGCCCCTGAGACGGGTCTCCCTGGCGTCCAGCCGCCTGCCCTCGGCGTGCCGGCGGTGCCGCGCCCGGGCTCGCCAGCGGGCCGCCCTGAGCCGACCGGTCGAGTCCGGGCGCCTCGTGTCGCGGGTACGGGCAACCCGAAGGACAAGGCGAATCTCCAGGCCAGGACCAAGCAGAAGGCCCAGCGGAAGAAGCCCAAGAAGTGGACTCCCGAGCCGCTCCGCTCACGCAAGCCGTTCGCACGGCGTTCCCATCCAGGGCCGCGCTCTGCCCGAGCAACAGAAAAGCCCAGGTCAAGGGCTATGCGACCTGGATACTTTTTCAGAGCCGCCTTCGGGATTCGAACCCGAGACCTACGTATTGCGAGTGCGGGACCAACGAAGCGATCGAGTGCTGAACTCCCCTTTGCCCGAAGAAGGTCGGCGTTCCCCTCAGGTCTACCGGCCGGTAACGGCTTTCCCCTACGCTGCCGCCAACTCGGCGACAGTGAAGGGGACTTGACCCATGCGGGTTGCGAGACGGCTGGCGGCGCTCATGGGCGCGGTCGCGATGCTGATGGCGGTACCCGGCAACGCCCACGCGGCGGCACCGAAGTTCTCCGAGACGACGACGATCGGGACGCACAACGCCTACGAGAAGGACAAGTACACGTACTGGGCACAGGCGTTGGACTCGGGGGCCTCGCTGCTCGAGCTCGACGTCTACGCGGACAGCCTGAACAGGCGGTGGCGGGTCAGCCACAGCAACCCGCTCGGCAACGACAACAACTGCGAGTACGCGGACGAGCCGAGTGAGCTGTACAGCAAGGACCGCAACCAGGACCTCGGCAGCTGCCTGGACAACATGGCGGCCTGGGAGCAACTGCATCCGGATCACGCGCCGGTCATCGTCAAGGTCGAGATGAAGGTCGGCTTCAACAACAACGTCGGCCTCGGACCCGACGAGTTCGACACGCTGGTGTCGCAGAAGCTCGGCAGCAGCGTCTACAAGCCGTCGGACCTGCTGGGGTCCTCGTACTCCACCCTCGACGCAGCCGCGAAGGCGAACGCCTGGCCGTCCCGCGACGCCCTCAAGGGCAAGTTCGTCTTCGAACTGACCCCCGGGACGGTGGAGGAGTCGAACCCCTTCGACCACTACTGGACCGACGAGGAGTACGGCGACCATCTGCGCGACCTGTACGCGGCGGGGAACATCTCGGCGGCACAGGCCTTCCCGGCGGTGCTGGGCGCGGCGAACGGCGACCCGCGCACCAGCCGCTACGACTCCTCGATCCGCCCCTGGTTCGTCTTCTTCGACGGGGACGCGGCGACGTACGTGAACAACGGCTACGACACGTCCTTCTACTCCGCCAACCACTACATCCTGATCATGACGGACGCCTACAACGTGTCTCCGGCGATCTCGTCGACCAACCCCACGGACGCGGAAGTCGCCACACGGCTGGCCCTGCTGGCGGCGGATCACGCGAGTGTGATCACTTCCGACTGGTCGGCGAAGTCCGCGTCGGTGCTGGCCTCCGCGGCGGCCCGGGGCTGACGTTTCCACGTCGTTTCCACATCCGGAACGGATCACCCGTGCAAAGGTGGGGATGAATCAACCGCTGTCCCCCCACCGGCACTTCAGGGAGTCCTTCCATGCTGCGCGGTATCGACGTAAGCGCCTACCAGTCCTCCTCGTACGGCACGGACGGCCTCTCCTTCGTCTTCATCAAGGCGACGGAGGGCCGCTCGTACGTCAATCCGAGACTCGGCGCCCAGACAAAACACGGTCGCGACGCGGGCCTCGTCGTCGGCTTCTACCACTTCCTGTGGCCGGGCCATCTCCAGGCCCAGGCCGACTACTTCGTCCGGCACGCCCCGGAGAAGGCGGGAGACATCCTCGCCGTGGACTGGGAGCGGACCAGCGCCGGGACGCACGCGAGCAACGCGGAGAAGGACCTGTTCATCCGCAAGGTGAAGGAACTGCGGCCGAACAACCAGGTCGTGCTCTACACCAATCGCGACTTCTGGCTCAACGTCGACACGACCTCGTACGCCGGTGACGGCCTCTGGATCGCCGACTACGTCACGGCGGGCAAGCCCCGTATCAAGGCCAAGTGGCGCTTCCACCAGTACACCAGCGAGCCGCACGACAAGGATGTCGCGGACTTCGCCGACAAGGCCGCGCTGAAGGAGTGGGCCACTGGCGCGTGACGGCCACGCGCCGCCGTTACGCCCGGAAGTCCGCCGGGCGTTCCCGGGGTGCCTCCGCCAGCGCCTTGGTCACCTCGTCCACGCCCGCCCGCAGTCCGTAGACGGGGGTGCCCGGCTGCTGACGCCAGGAGTCGGCGAGGGTGCCCGTGTCGACCGTGTCGAAGCCGAGTTCGTCGATCAGGTTCCTGACCACGCGCTTCGCGGCCTCGTCGTCGCCCGCGACCGGGACCGCCTGCCGGTCGGGGTCGCCCGCCGGGCGCGGCCGCTCCAGGATGTCCTGGGCGAAGGTGCCGTTGAACGCCTTGACGACGGTGTGACCGATCTGCCGCGCCGTCCAGGCGCTCTCCGTGAGGCCCTCGTCCTCGATCGCGGCGATCCTGCCGTCCCGCTGCTGGGGGTAGTAGTTGCCGGTGTCGATCACGGCGACGTTCTCGGCCGCTCCGTCCAGGACGCCTGCCGGCAGGTTCGGGATCGCCTTGACGGGGATCGTGATCACCACGACCTCCGCGCCGCGCGCCGCCTCCTCCACGGGTACCGCGGTCGCGCCGGTCTCCTCGGCCAGCTCGGTGAGCGTTTGGGGCCCGCGGGAGTTGGCGACGGAGACGTCGTGGCCGAGGGCGGTGAGCCGCCGGGTGAGGTTGCCGCCGATGTTGCCCGCGCCGATGATGCCGATCTTCATGACAGGCCCTTCCCTGGATGACGCACGTGCATGGGTCTGGGTCGCGTCAACCTCGGAGATCGGCGGCCTATTCCGCGGGCTGCGGCAAACGGGTGAGAGCCCTCAGACCCGTACGACGATCTTGCCCGTGTGCCGGTTGGACTCCATCAGGCGGTGGGCGTCCTGGATGCGGTCGAGGCCGTCGAGGACCTCGCCGACGACCGGGCGGAACCCGCCGTCGGCGAGGCCCGCGTTGAGGAAGGAGGTCGAGCGGCGGCGGCCGGCGGGCGTGTTGGTGAGGATCAGGTTGGCGTAGGTGTGGAGGGTGAAGGGCCAGTTCCGGGGGATCTCGGCCGGGCGGGTGTCCAGCCAGCCGTAGACGACCAGGGAGCCGCCCGGGGCCAGGGCCTCGCCCAGCGCGCCGAAGCCGGGGCCGCCGATCGCGTCGAAGATCACCTCGGTGCCGTTGCCCCCGGTGAGCCGTTTGACCTCCTTGGCCACGGCCTCGGGCGCCGATTCCCCGGTGACGATCACCTCGGCCGCGCCGAGCTCCAGCAGCCGGTCCCGTTTCGCCTCGGTGCGGGTGGTGGCGAGCGGGATCGCGCCGATGCGGCGGGCGACCTGGATCGCCGCGGTGCCGACGCCGCTGGACGCGCCGGTGATCAGCACATGGTCGCCGGGCCTGAGGCCGGCGGTCTCCAGCAGGGCGCCGTACGCGGTCGTGTACGTCAGCCAGGCAGCGGCGCCGGTGACGGCGTCGACGGAGTCGGGGCGGCGCAGGACCGCGGTCTCGGGCAGGACGACCTGCTCGGCGTACACGCCCTGCGCGCTCATCTCGATGCCGGGGCCGGTCATCACCGGGTCGCCGACGGCCAGTTCGGTCACGCCGTCGCCGACCGCCTCGACGATGCCGGCGGCCTCGTAGCCGAGGCGGGAGGCGGGGAGGGCGGGCTGGTAGTAGTAACCGCCGGACCTGAACAGGGCTTCGGCACGGTTGAGGCCCAACGCCTCGACCCGTACGACCACTTGGCCGGGGGCGGGGTCGGGGACGGGCACGTCCTCGATGGTGAGCACCTCGGGTCCGCCGATTTCATGAAAAAGCACAGTGCGTGCGGTTGTTGGCATGCGGAACACGCTAGGTGGCGGGATGCGAGACGATCCATGTCCACCGCTCTCCCTTTCCTGTCCGATCGTCTCTCCGGTACGGCCCCCGGCTACCGTTCGGACATGGACGTACTCAGTGACGCCGTGAGCGCGATGCGCACCGGGCGGCCGCACTCCTCGCGCCGGGACAAGTACGCGCCCTGGGGCATGCGCTTCGAGGCATCCCCGGGGGCCGGGTTCCATGTGGTGCTGCGCGGGTCGGCGTGGCTGATCCCGGCGGAGGGGGAGCCGGTGGCGGTCGGGCCCGGGGACGTGGTGTTCCTGGCGCACGGGCGGGGGCACGCGCTGGCCAGCGGGCTCGACGTGCCGCTGGAGCACATACGGCCGGGGTCGGACAACCGGTGGCCCGCGCCCCCGCCCACGCCGAGGGAGGGGACGCCGGACGCGGTCCTGCTCTGCGGCTCCTACCAGATGGACCGCAGCCGCACCCACCGCCTGGTCTCCGAGCTGCCGGACGTGGTGCACCTGCCCGCCCAGGTCGGCGCCCACCGCTCGCTGCGGGCGGCGGTGGAGTTGCTCGGCATGGAGCTGGAGGAGCCGCAGCCCGGTTCGGACGCCATCGTCACCTCGCTGCTCGACACCCTGCTGCTGTACATCCTGCGCGCCTGGTGGCAGCACGACCGCAAGGTCACCGGCTGGTCGGCCGCGCTCGACGACCCGGCCGTGGCGGCGGCCCTGCGCGCCATCCACGGCGACCCGGCCCGCCCCTGGACGGTCGAGGAGCTCGGCGCCGAGAGCGGACTGTCCCGCGCCGCCTTCGCCCGCCGCTTCACCACGCTGGTCGGCGAACCGCCGCTCACCTACCTCACCTGGTGGCGCATGACGACCGCGGGCCGCCTCCTGCGCGAGGAGGACCTTCCCCTGCGCCGGATCGCCCAACAGACCGGTTACACCTCGGAATTCGCCTTCGCGAAGGCCTTCAAGCGGGAGTACGGGGTGGCGCCGGGGCAGTACCGGAGACAGCGGGCATGAAGGAAGGGGGCGCCCCACCGGGCGCCCCCTTGCCGCTCAGGTCACTTGTTCAGGTACGCCCAGAACTCGTCGAACGACAGCACCTTGTCGCCGTTCAGGTCACGGGTCTTGATGATCACCTCGGCGACCGACTCGGTGACGTTCCAGTCGCCCTCCTGGGCGAGGGCGGTCTTGAACTCCGCGGCGGTGATGAACCCGTCGCCGTCGGTGTCGATCCGCTGGAACTCCTTGCGTGCTGCTTCGATGTCGGCCACCGATCCGCCCCTTTTCTCCGTGACTGCGTGTCTTGCTGTCGTACTGACGCAGGTCAGATTAGCTGGCCACGCGGGCCTTCAGTGCGGCGACCACCCAGGCGAACTCCGGCTCGTACGCCGCCTGCGGCCCGAGCCCCTTCACGGCCGCCATCAGCTGGCGGTAGCGCGCCACGCGGACGTTGGAGCCCGCCTCCAGCCGCTTCAGCACCTCGGCAGGGTCCGCGTCGCCGAGCAGCCCGCGCAGGAGCTCCTCGGCCTCGGGTGCCTCCGGGGCGATGCCCCGCTCCAGGGCCTCCCCCGCCAACTGCACCAGGCGGCTCATGAACCACAACGAGGTGCCCGCGGGCACGTCCGGGCCGCGGTCCGCCGCGTTGAACTCGATCATCCTGCGCATCAGGGCCCGGAACTCCGGGTCCTGCATCATCTCGGCGAGTTCCACCCAGGCGTCCACCTGCTCGGGGGTCGGCTCGTCCGGCAGGTCCGCCGGGGCGAACCGCAGCCGCTTGCGGATGTCGGGGTCGGCCGTGTCGAGCCCGTCGAAGATCTCCGTCGTGAAGTCCTCGACGATCCGGGCCCGCTCGGCCGCCGACAGCCGCGCCAGTCTGTTCATCAGGGTCATCTCCTCTGCGGTCGAGCCGCGTCGCGCCACGGTCGACAGCACCGCACGCGTCACCTTCAGGGAGCGGATCTGCGCGTCCAGCGCCACCACGTGTGCCGCCGCGACCTCCGCGACCGTCCGCTCCCCGTCCAGCACCTTGCGCACGTCGGCCAGACCGAGGCCCAGCTCACGCAGGGTGCGGATCAGCTCCAGACGGGCGGCGGACTCGGCGTCGTAGAGCCGGTAGCCGCCGGTGGAGCGGGTCACGGGGGTCAGGACGCCCTCGTCGGACCAGTAGCGGATGGTGCGCACGGTCAGCCCGGTGGACCGCGCCAGCTCGCCGATGGTGAGAAGTCCGGTGCCGTCGTACGGGGGGTCTGGGGGGTCTCCCCCCGGATAACGCAGCATGTGTGTGAGTCTGGGCCTTCCAGTGGGTGGAGACTCAAGGAGCGCGGTGATGGAGACTCTGCGGGACATTCTCGACGCGGCCGCCCGCGGTGTCTTCCCGCCCGCGGACGGCCGTACGACGGTGGTCCCGCAGGCCTGTGACCGGGACGCGGGCGTGCTCTCCTTCACCGCTCACTCGGTCGTCTTCACCGACGAGGATCCGCGCTGGGTGTACGACATCCTCGCCGCCGCGCCCTGCGACGCCCTCGCGGCGACGATGAACCCGCTGTTCCTGGCGGCCTTCATCGAGCGGACCGGCCGTACGTCGGAAACGATCGACGCGATGCTGGTCGGCTCCCCGCTGCCGGGCGGGCCTCCGCTCACGCTGACCGAGATCGAGGCCGGCGATCATCCGCGGATCGTGTACGCGCGCCGACGGCGCGACGACGTGCGTGCCTGGGAGACGGACGGCGGTGTGCTGGTGCTGGGCCGTGGGATCGCCGGGCGGCTGGAGGTCTCCGTCGAGGTCGACGAGGGGGTACGGCACCGGGGACTGGGCCGGGCTCTGGTGACGGCGGCCCGCCATCTCGCCACGGAGCCGGTGTGGGCGCAGGTCGCGCCGGGGAACGCCCGCAGCATGCGGACGTTCCAGGCGGCGGGCTACCGGCCCGTGGGGGCAGAGGTGCTGCTCAGTGCCACGGCTCGTAGTACGGGTTGCTCTGACAGTCGTTCATGATCTCGGTCTTGGTCTTCTTGTCGACCGGGCAGACACCGATGATGTACTGCCGCGCGATGCCGCCCGGGAAGGCCACCTCGACCTGGTCGGCCCATTTGTGGGTGTCGCCGATGGTCTTGTTGACGTCGACACCGCCGGGAGCGTCGATGTAGTAGTTGTAGCCCGACTTGTACCAGGTCTTGTAGAGGTCGTGGTCGTATGTCGTCGACACGTACGGGGAGGGCTGGTTGACCAGGACGTACTGCTCGATGTCGTACTGGCCGTTGATGACGTCCTTGGGGTGGAAGCCCTGCTCGAAGACGGTCGCGGGGCCGCGGCTGTCGCTGCGGTAGAGCGTGCCGCAGGTCTTGCGCCAGACCGGTTCCGGCGTGATGCGGTCGACGTCGACCCGGCGGTCGACTGCCGCCTTGACCGGGTCGTCGAACTGGGGACAGGCAGGGGCGGCGGCTTTCGCGGGGGTGACGGTGGGGACGGTCGCTGCCGTCGTCGCGAAGACGACCGCGAGGGACAGGACGACGGCAGCGGCCCGCCGCCGCAGGCGAGTTGTGATCATGCTGGGGACGATCCCCGTCCCGCGGCGGTGGAATGCGCGACGTCACCCGTTCGGCGGCGTGTCCCCGGATCCCCAACTCGCCGTGCTTCAGCGGAAGATGCCCGTGTGGCCGAGCGAGTAGCGACCCGGCTGCGGGTACACCGCGAGGCCGTGCGGGCCGCTGCCGACCTTGATGCGGGCCAGCTGGGTGCCGGTGCGGGTGTCGATGGCGTACACCTCGGAGTTGTAGCGCCCCGACAGCCACAGGACCTTGCCGTCCGCCGAGACGCCGCCCATGTCGGGGCTGCCGCCGTCCGGCAGGTGCCACTTCTTGGTGAGCCTGTTCTGCGCGAAGTCGAAGAGGGAGATGGTGCCTTCGCCCCGGTTGGAGATGTACATCTCGCGCGAGTCGCGGCTGACGTAGAGACCGTGGGCGCCCTTGCCGGTGGGCAGGAGAGTGGGCCTGGTGAACTTGTCGCCGTCCAGGATCCACACACCGTCGGCCATCATGTCGGCGATGTAGAACCTCCTGCCGTCGGGTGAGATCTTGACGTCCTGCGGCATCGCGCCCTGGAACGGCAGCTTCTCCTGCCCGGTCACCTTCATCTTCGCCGTGTCGACCTTGAGCAGCTCGCCGCTGAACTCGCAGGAGACGATGAAGTAGCGGCCGTCGAGGGAGAAGTCGGCGTGGTTGACGCCGTAGCAGCTGACCGGGACGGTCTTCTCGACCTTCATGGTGTGCGCGTCGCGGAAGACGAGTTCGCGGTCGAGGGAGGCCATCACGATCGCGTACTTGCCGTTCGGCGTGAAGTAGAGGTTGTAGGGGTCGTGCACGTCGACGGCCTTGCCGGCCTTCCCCGTCCTCGGGTCGATGGGGGTGAGGGTGTTGCCCCGGTCGTTGTTGACCCACAGCGTCTTCATGTCCCAGGAGGGGACGACGTGCTGGGGCTGGGCGCCGACCGGGATCGTCTCGATGACCTTGTACGTCTTCGGGTCGATGACGGAGACGGTGTTGGAATTGGTGTTGGGGACGTAGACCCGGGACGGGAAGTCCCGTACCGCCGGGGCGAGTTGGTTCGGGCGGTCGGCCGCGTACACGTCGTGCGGGTCGAGGACGGGCGGCATGCCGGCCAGGCCCGGGACGGCGGCCTTCTTCTTCGCCGGGGCCACGGCGGCCTTCTTGCCGAGGGCCTCGTCCTCGTGCCGGGGGGCGCTGGTGCAGGCGGCGAGGGTGGTGAGCGAGGCGAGGGCGGCGGTCGCGACGAGGGCGCGGGTGAGCCGGGTGGGGTTCATCAGCTGAACAGCTCCGTGGTGGTCACCGCGGCCAGGCCGCGGCGGGCGAGTTCTTCCAGTACGACGGGGAGCGCGGCGACCGTGTCCGGGTACCCGAAGTGCATGCTCACCACGGATCCGTTGCGGACCTCGTCGAGGACCTTGCGCCGGACGGCGTCGGCGCCGGGCCGGGTGTAGTCGAGGGAGTCGACGTCGTACGAGAGGACGTGCGGATAGCCGGCGCTGCGGGCCAGGCGCAGAACCAGCGGGGACGCGAGGGGTGCGCGGGAGGGCCGGAACCAGGTGCCGATGGAGCCGGTGAGGTGCCCGAGGCGGTCGGCGCAGGCGGTGATCTCGCTGCGGGCGTCGGCTTCGGACATGGCGTTGACGGCCAGATGGCGCTGGGTGTGGTTGCCGAGGTCGTGGCCGCCGTCGAGGACACGGCGGGCCATGTCCGGGTACTGGTCGAGCCAGCTGCCGACGGCCAGGACGGTGAGGCGGGCGCCGTGCTTCTCGGCCTCGGTGAGGAGGGTGTGGGCGAGGGCGGGGTCGCCCTGGCCGTGGAAGGTGAGGGCGACCCGGGGGTGGGTGCGAGGGCCGTGGGTGAGCTGGGCGGGTCGGCCGGGGAGGCGGCGGGGGGCGGGGGCGGCGGAGGGCGTGGAGGGTGGGGCGGACGACGGGTGCGCCGGTGAAGCGGGGTGCACGACGGCGCCGTTCGGTGCGCAGCCTGCGGTGAGGGCGCCTGCGGCGAGGAGGCCGGCGCCCGTGCGTAGCGCCGTCCGGCGGTCGGTCGAGGTCACCGCACCATTTAAGAGGCGAAGGGCAAGAAAACGGCCGATTGACCTGATCGGGGGACATTTCTCGGGTCGCGACCGACAACAATCAGGCCATTCGGCCGACCCGCACGCCCCGGCTAGCGGTCCGCCACCCTCATTTCGAACCAGGTCGTCTTGCCGCGCGGCAGGAGGTCGACTCCCCAGCGGTCGGAGAGCTTGTCGACCAGGAACAGGCCCCGGCCGCTGATGTCCGTCTCCTGGACCGGCATCAGGCAGGGCAGGCCCCGGGAGGGGTCGCGGACCTCGATGCGGATCCAGCCCCGGCGGCGGCGCATCCGAAGGCCGAAGACACGGGCGCCGGTGTGGCGGACCGCGTTGCCGACCAGTTCGGAGACGAGCAGGACGGCGTCCTCCGTCATCTTGGGAGTCAGGCCCCACTGGCGCAGGACCACGACCTGGGCGAGACGGCGGGCGGTGGCGGCGGACTCCGGGCGGGACGGCAGCGGGACCTCCGCCTCGGTCGGGTTGCCGAACAACTCCAGCGCCTTGAGCGCCCGTTCGTCCTCTACCGCGGGCGACCAGCGCGCCGCCGTCGCACGGCCGTGTCCCCGCGGCTGTTCGATGCCCTCCAGCCCCGCCATGCCCCCATCATGGCCGCCCAGAGCGCCCTCCGGGGCCGTTCCTGAGGAATACGCCCCCCGGAATACGTCGTTCCGAATGGGCCGGTTGACATATGCCACGGGCAGTTCAGAGGCTTCCGCAGCCCGCCCGACCTGCGCTGAAGGCTCTCGTGGAGGCAATCGACGGTCTCCCTCGACAAGGCAGACTTAAGGTTGCCTTAAGGCTCCCATAAACCGCCCCATCGAGGGACCCGGATCAGACAGCGTGTCAATTGCAAGTGGTTCAGAGGAACTTCGCCTTGCCCGGCCCTTCCTCCACGAAGCTGCGCATCCCGCGCTCACGGTCCTCCGTCGCGAACAGACCCGCGAACCAGTTCCGTTCGACGGCCAGGCCCGTCTCGATGTCCGTCTCCAGGCCGGTGTCGATCGACTCCTTCGCGGCCCGCAGCGCGATCGCCGGGCCCTGCGCCAGCTTCGCCGCCCACTCGTGCGCGGCAGTGTAGACCTCCTCGGCCGGCACCACCCGGTCCACCAGGCCCAGCGTCAGCGCCTCGTCCGCCTTGACCATGCGGCCGGTGAAGATCAGGTCCTTCGCCTTCGACGGGCCGACCAGCCGGGACAGCCGCTGGGTGCCGCCGGCGCCCGGGATCAGGCCCAGCAGGATCTCCGGCTGGCCCAGCTTGGCGTTCTCAGCCGCGATCCGGTAGTCCGCGCACAGCGCCAACTCGCAGCCGCCGCCGAGCGCATAGCCCGTGATCGCCGCCACCACCGGCTTGGGGATGCGGGCCACCGCGGTGAACGAGTCCTGCAGGGCGCGGGCGCGCAGGACCATCGCCGTGTGGTCCATGTTCTGCATCTCCTTGATGTCCGCGCCCGCCGCGAACACCTTCTCCCCGCCGTACACGATCACGGCCCGTACGTCGTCACGACGGGTCGCCTCCTCGGCCAGCTCCTTGAGCCGGTCCTGGGTGGCGACGTCCAGCGCGTTCATGGGCGGACGGTCGAGGCGGATGGTGCCGACGCCTTCGGCGACTTCGAGATTCACGGTCATGCAGGCAGGTTAACGGGGACTAACGGCAGCTGGTCCGGTGCGGTCAATCACATTCGGCCGGGGGTCTGGCCCGCCGCGCAGCGGCAATGGGACACAGCGCCCCCAGACAGACACAGCACGGGGACTAACAGCAGCTGGTCCGGTGCGGTCAATCACACTCGGCCGGGGGCCTGGCCCGCCGCGCAGTGGCAAGGGGACACAGCGTCCCCCAGGCAGACCCAGTACGTCCGCCAACGACAACGGCCCCGGTGCGCAGGGGGTCTGGGGGATTTCCCCCAGACCCCCACAGCCTCACACCGGGGCCGCCATCGCCGTGGAACCACATCACCGCCGTACGGCTACGCCTTCCACTTCTCCCACGACATGTTCCAGCCGTTGAGCCCGTTGTCCGGGGAGACGGTCTCGTCATGGGCGTGCTTGACGATCACCACGTCGCCGAGGATGGAGTGGTCGTACATCCAGCCGGCCGGCAACCCGCGGTCGTAGCCGCCCCGCACGTCCCTCAGGCCGATGCAGCCGTGGCTGGCGTTGTAGTTGCCGAAGGCGCCGCCGGCCCAGTAGTTGCCGTGCATGAAGGTGCCGGAGTCGGTCAGCCGCATCGCGTCCGGGACATCCTTGATGTCGTACTCCTTGCCGAGGTTGACCGTCTCGCTGTTCATGCGGGTCACCCGGAGCTTCTCGCTGATGACCATCTGGCCGTTCCAGGTGTCGTAGCCCGGCTTGCCGGTGGTGACCGGGATGGTCTTGACGACCTTGCCGTCCTGGGTGACCTTCATCTGGTGGGTCTTGGCGTCGACGATGGAGACCTGGTTGCGGCCGATGGTGAACTTCACCGTCTTGTCCTGCTTGCCGTAGACGCCCGGCCGGCCCTCGACGCCGTCGAGGTTCAGGCTCACCGTGACCTTCGTACCGGACTTCCAGTAGTGCTCCGGGCGGAAGTCGAGGCGGTCGTTGCCGAACCAGTGGCCCTCGACGTCGACGGCCGGTTCGGTCTTGATACTGATCGCCTTCTCCACGTCCTCGGGGTGTGTGATGCCCCGGGTGAAACGGACGGAGAACGGCATCCCGACGCCGACGGTGGAACCGTCCTCGGGGGTGAAGGTGCCGACGAAGGTGTTCTTCGGGGTGAGGGTGGTGAAGCTGGAGTCCTCCGCGGCCTCACGTCCCTCGGAGTCCTTCGCGACCGCGTGCACCGAGTACTTGGTGGACGCGGCCAGGTGGGTGGACGGCGTCCAGCCGGCACCGTCGGCGGTGATCTTCCCGGATATCTCCTCGCCCTTGGGTCCCTTGACCTCGACCGCGGTCAGCTTGCCCTTGCTGGCGCTGACCTTGAGGACGCCGCTGGTCTCGACGGACTTCGCGCCGTCCTTGGGCGCGATGGTGACGACGGCCGCCGACTGCTTGGTCTGCGCCGCGTCCGCATCCTTGCCCTTGGCGTCGCCGGAACCCGATCCGGAACCCGAGCCGCCCCCTCCGCACGCGGTGACGGCCAGCAGCAGCACCCCGGATATGAGTGCCAGCCGCCCCTTGCCCCAACGCCCGCGCGCGTCAACCGACGCCCCCGATATCGGCCGCACGTTCAAGTTGTTCTCCCCTCGCCGGGCCTGGTCAGGCCCGCGCCCCGGCGCGTTCCGCGCGCGCATTGGCGCATATTAACTGCCAGGTTTTGGGGATCGTGTCAGGTGAAGGTCACTGTTCCGTCGCAACATCGACCGTGCACCCGACCCGAACCCCGCATCCCCTTCGGGTTACTTGACCGCGCTGCCCGCCTTCCACGCCTTCCAGCCCATATTCCATCCTCCGAGGCCGTTGTCGGGAGCGACCTTTTTGTCATTGCTGTGGACGACCTGGACGACGTCCCCGACGAGGCTGCGGTCGAAGAACCAGCCGGCCGGGGTGTCGGAGCTGCCGCCCTTGACGTCCATGAGCCCCACGCAGCCGTGGCTGACATTGACGTGGCCGGGGGCGTTCGGGGCCCAGTAGTTGCCGTGCAGGAAGGTGCCGGAGTCGGTGAGGCGCAGGGCGTGCGGGACGTCCGGGATGTCGTACTCGCCCTTGCCGTTCTGCTTCTTGAAGCCGACCGTGGCGCCGTTCATCCGGGTCAGCTCGAGCATCTCCATCACCACCATCTTCCCGTTGTAGGTGGTGTGCCTGGGCGCCCCGGCCGTGATCGGCACGGTGGCCAGGAGCGCCCCGTCCCGCCGTACCTGCATGGTGTGCGCGGCCGCGTCGACCAAGGAGACCTGGCTGCGGCCGACAGTGAAGGAGAACGTCTTGTACTGCAGCCCGTAGACGCCGGGCGCGCCCTCGACGTCCCGGAGCCGGAGGGAGACGGTGACCTGGGTGCCGGGTTTCCAGTACCGCTGGGGGCGGAAGTCGAGACGGTCCTTGCCGAACCAGTGCGGGCGGATCTCGACCGCCGGTCTGGCGGTGACGTGGACGGCCCGCTCGACGGCCGCGCGGTGCTCGATCTCCCGGTTGAACTCCAGGGAGACGATCATTCCGGTGCCGACCGTGGAGCGGTTCTCCGGGGTGACGTAGCCGATGAAGCGCTCGTCGGGGACGAACGTGGTGAACGTCGTGTGCCGTGCGGACCTGCGGCCGTGGCCGTCCAGGGCCACGGCGTCGACGGTGTACTTGGCGGCCAGCGCGAGCCGGGTCTCGTCGGGTTCCCAGCGCAGGCCGTCCTCGGAGATACGGCCATGCACCTCGGAGTCCTGCGCGTCCTGGGACTTGACGACCTTCACGGACTCCAGACGGCCGCTTGGTACCCCCACCTGCAGCCTGCGGCCCGGGCGGACACCCTTGCTGCCGTCGTCCGGGGAGATCCGGATGACGTCCTCGGGTGCCGGTGCCTTGCCGAACGCCTCACCGATGTCGCTGCGGTCCGCCGGGTCCGAAGTGCAGCCGGCTGCTCCGGCCAGCAGTCCTGCCCATGTCAGTACGGCGGCCAGCGCGGCCCCCGCGCGCCGTGCGCGCCCTTGTCCATGCCTCTGCCTCACGGCGTACCCAACGACGCGGGCCGCCCTGGGGAAACGTGCTGCTCCGCGGGTTGGGCCGCGATGGGTCGTCTGTCATGTGCGGCGCCGTCTTGGCTGGTCGCTCCCCCTCTCGGCTTCGCTCGAGCGGGGGACCCCCATCGCGGCGGGGCCGCTGATGTCACAGCCCCGCGCCGCTTCGGGGCGCTGCCGAACCGCAAGCCCGGATCGTTCGGCCATGCTCTGGGCAGAACAGTGGGGAGGACGACGCAACGGGAGCCGCGGCCGGGACGCTGTGTGCTGCTCAAAGGTCGTTCCGTGAGCCGTGGGAGGCGGACTGGTGTCCAGCGCAGCCGAGCAGGAGGCGGTGGCCGAGGGGCGCGCCGAGGAGGGCGAACGCCCGGCGGGCGTGGTCAACGGCGCGCCCCGCAAGGTGCCGGGCGTGCCCGTGCGGCCGGGTGCGCCGATGCCGCTGGGGGCCAGGTTCCGGGTCGGACCGGACGGGGTGGCGGGCACCAACTTCGCGCTGTGGGCGGGCGGGGCGGAGGCGGTGGAGCTGTGCCTGTTCGACGAGGCCGGCAAGGAGACCCGCGCCCGGCTGACCGAGCTGACGCACGAGATCTGGCACGGCTTCGTGCCGGGTGTGATGCCCGGGCAGCGGTACGGCTACCGGGTGCACGGCCGCTGGGACCCGTGGACCGGCGGCCGCTGGAACCCGGCGAAGCTGCTCCTGGACCCGTACGCGCGCGCGGTGGACGGCGACTTCAGCCTGCCGCCCGAGGTGTACGGGCACGTGCGCGACTGGCCGCAGCAGCAGGTCGCGGACACCGTGCGCGACGACCGGGACTCGGCGCCGTACGTCCCCAAGGGTGTCGTGGTCCACGATGACGACGACTGGGCCGACGACCGCCGCCCGAAGACCCCGTGGGCGGACTCGGTCATCTACGAACTGCACGTCAAGGGCTTCACCAGGCTGCATCCGGGGATCCCGGAGGAACTACGGGGCACCTACGCGGGGTTGGCGCATCCTGCCGCCGTCGAACACCTCGTCAGGCTGGGAGTCACGGCCGTCGAGCTGCTCCCCGTCCACCAGTTCGCGCACGAGGACCATCTGCTGCGCCGCGGCCTGAAGAACTACTGGGGCTACAACTCCATCGGCTACTTCGCCCCGCACGCCGCGTACGCCGCATCAGGTACGACGGGTCAGCAGGTGGGCGAGTTCAAACGCATGGTGCGCGCGCTGCACGCGGCCGGCATCGAGGTCATCCTCGACGTGGTCTACAACCACACGGCGGAGGCGGGCGAGCTCGGCCCGACACTGTCGTTGAAGGGGATCGACAACCGGGGGTACTACCGGCTCCAGTCCGACGCCCGCAGGTATGCCGACTACACGGGCTGCGGCAACACCCTGCACGTCGTCCAGCCCCACGTCCTGCGCCTCATCACCGACTCCCTGCGCTACTGGGTGACGGAGATGGGCGTCGACGGCTTCCGCTTCGACCTGGCCGCCGCCCTCGCCCGGTCCATGCACGACGTGGACATGCTGTCGCCGTTCCTCGCGGTCATCGCGCAGGACCCGGTGCTGCGGCGGGTGAAACTGATCGCCGAGCCGTGGGACGTCGGGTCCGGCGGCTATCAGGTGGGGTCCTTCCCACCGCTGTGGACGGAGTGGAACGACCGGTACCGCAATGCCGTACGGGACTTCTGGCGGGGCGCGCTGCCGGACGTACGGGATCTCGGGTACCGGCTTTCGGGGTCGAGCGACCTGTACGCGTGGGGCGGCCGCCGGCCGTACGCGTCGGTCAACTTCATCACCGCGCACGACGGTTTCACCCTGCGTGATCTGGTGTCGTACGAACGCAAGCACAACGAGGCCAACGGTGAGGGCAACCGGGACGGCTCCAACGACAACCGGTCGTGGAACGGCGGGGCGGAGGGGGAGACGGCCGACGAGCGCGTACGGGGTCTGCGGCGCCGGCAGCTGAGGAACCTGCTGACCACGCTGCTGCTGTCGACGGGCGTGCCGATGCTAGTGGCCGGCGACGAAATGGGGCGCACCCAGCGCGGCAACAACAACGCGTACTGCCAGGACAACGAGATCAGCTGGCTGGACTGGTCGCTGCTGGAAGAACCGGGCTGGAAGGCCCTGTTCGACCTCACGGCCCGGCTCATCGAGCTGCGGCACCGGCACCCCGTACTGCGCCGCCGGGCCTTCTTCTCGGGGCGGGCGCACTCCGCGGACGGTCTGCGCGACCTGGCCTGGTTCACCGCGCGCGGCACGGAGATGACGGAACGGGACTGGTACGCGCCCGCCGCCACGCTCGGCATGTATCTGTCCGGTCGGGACATACCGGGCCGCGACGAGCGCGGCGACCCGATCCTCGACGACAGCTTCCTCGCCGTCCTGCACGCCGGGGACCGCCCGGTGAGTTTCGTACTGCCGGGTCCGCCGTGGGCCGGGCAGTACGAGGTGGTCGTCGACACGTCGAGGGAGGCGCAGGAGGAGGCACCCGGGGTGGTGCACCGGGCGGGGGCGGCGATCACGGTGCCGGCGCGGGCCGTTCTGTTGTTGCGGGTGGTGGGGTGACGTGTCGCGCCGCACATCACGTGAGCTGACGGCCTGATCAGCCGAGGATCCCCCGCTGATACGCCGTCGCGACCGCCGCCGCGCGGTCGTTGACACCCAACTTGGCGTACAGGTGGGTGAGATGGGTCTTCACGGTGGCCTCGCTGATGAACAGTTCGCGGGCGATCTCACGGTTGGACGTGCCCCTGGCGACCAGGGCGAGGACCTCGCGTTCGCGGGTGGACAGGGGCTCGTTGCCGCCCGACCCCGGGGTGCGGACCGCCGAGACCAGGCGGGAGGCGACCGCCGGGGACAGCACCGTGCGGCCCTCCGCGGCCGCGCGGACGGCGGTGAAGAGCTCGTCGCGCGGCGCGTCCTTGAGCAGGTAGCCCGTCGCGCCCGCCTCGATCGCGGGCAGAGTGTCGGAGTCGGTGTCGTACGTCGTCAGGACGAGGACCTTGGCGCGGACGCCGCGCCGGGCGAGTTCGCGGA
Organism: Streptomyces sp. TLI_185; assembly: GCF_003814765.1. Taxonomy (NCBI): domain Bacteria; kingdom Bacillati; phylum Actinomycetota; class Actinomycetes; order Kitasatosporales; family Streptomycetaceae; genus Streptomyces; species Streptomyces sp. TLI_185. The sequence continues at coordinate 6,974,850 of NZ_RKRB01000001.1, read as the reverse complement.
TGGCGTCCACTCCCCCGCCGCCGGGCATACGCAGGTCCATCAGGATCACGTCCGGGTCGAGAGCCTCCGCGCGGCTGACGGCCTCCACGCCGTTCGCCGCCTCGCCGAGGACCCGGAAGCCCGGCGCGGACTCGAACATGCCGCGCAGACCGTCCCGTACGACGGGGTGGTCATCGACGACCAGCAGGGAGATCAACGGCTCGTCACTCATGGCGGACCAACGGTACGCGAGCCGACAGTGCCGTGCCGTGGCCCGGTTCCGTCTCGACGGTCAGCGAGCCCGCGATGCGTTCGGCGCGGGCACGCATGCCGTCGAGGCCGAAGCCGCCGGAGCCGGTGCGGGCCGGGAGCGCAAGGGGGTCGAAGCCGGTGCCGTCGTCGCGGATGTCGAGGATCACCTCGTCGCCCAGGAAGGAGAGGGTGACGCCGAGGCGGGAGGCGCGGGCGTGGCGGGCCGCGTTGGACAGGGCCTCCTGGGCGATGCGCAGAAGGGTGGCCGAGACCTCCTCGTGCAGCTGTTCCGCCGTGCCGGTGACCGTGAACTCGGCCCGTACGCCCGTCCGTTCGCCCCATGCGGCGACGGTCTTCTTCAGCGCCTCGGGCAGTCCGGCGTCCGCCAGCTCCACCGGGGCCAGGTTGTGCACGGAGCGGCGGGCCTCACCGAGGCTGTGCCGGGCCAGGTCCATGGCGCGGCCCAGGTGTTCGCGGGCCGGCTCCGGACCGGGCGTGTTGGAGACGACCTGGAGCTGGGCGATGATGCCGGTCAGGCCCTGGGCGATGGTGTCGTGGATCTCGGCGGCGAGCCGCCGCCGCTCGTCGGCGACCCCTGCTTCCCGAGCCTGGACGAGGAGTTGGGCGTGAAGGGCGGCGTTCTCGTCGAGGGCCTGCTGAAGGGCCGCGTTGGTGCGTTCGAGTTCGGCGATGGTCGCGGTGCGTTCGCGGGCCCGCCGCATCTCCTGCTCGGTGAGATGGGCGACCACCATCTGCAGGCCCGAGTTGGCGACCAGGAGCGCGGCGAAGACGGCCCACTGCACTCCGCTCCCGAACGGCATCCCGCCGGCCTGTGCACCGGCCACGGTGACCGCGCTCGCGAGCAGCCCGACCCGCTGCCAACGCCTGCCCGGGATCGTCTCGTCGGCGTCCATGTAGCCCGCGGCGGCGTAGAACGCGAAGAAGGGGTTGAGCCAGGTGAGGGCGAAGGCCACGGCCCAACGGACGACGTAGTACACCGCCCCGGCCCGGGACGGCGTCCGGCGGCAGTCGGGCCCGCCGGGACGGGTGCTGTGCCACCACAGCTGGAGCACGACCGCGGCGCCGAACAGAGCCCAGGCGGTGTACCACCTGGCCAGGGAGGCGTGGGGGTCGGCCGTCGCGAGCGCAGGGACCAGGCCGATGCCGAGCAGCGCGTACGGCCCCCAGGTGTGGAACTGGTCCCAGCGCTGCTCGATCTGCGTGTCCACCGCGGTCATGTCCCCAGTCTGCACGGCACCGCTCCTACTCCCAGCGGAACCAGCGGCTCGCCGCACCCGTGAGCAGCAGGATCCACATCGCCAGCACACCCAGGTGCCCCCAGCCCGGCCAGTGTCCGGCCGCCGCCCGGTTCAGCGCCTGTGCGGCCGCTCCGAAGGGCGTGTACCCGACGATCCGGGCCATCAGATCCGGCATGGACTGCGTCGGCAGCCACACCCCCGCGCAGAACATCGACGGGAAGAAGACGGCCGAACCGATCGCACCCGCGATCTTCGTCGTACGGGACAGGGCCGACACCACCGATCCGAGAGCGAGGGCGGCCAGGACGGCCAGCAGCAGGGCGAGGACGTATCCGAGGGGCTGTTTCGGCAGTCGTACGTCGAAGCCGAGGCGCCCGACCGCGAGGGCGAGCAGCGCGGACGCCAGCGCGGCACCGCCGTACACCACCATCTGCGCGGACAGCAGGGCGCTCGGCCGGACCGGGGTGGTGGCCATCCGGCGCAGGATGCCGCGCTCCCGGTAGCCGGTGAGGGTCTGCGGCATCGACTGCAGACCGCCGACGATCATGCCGAGCAGCACGGCGACCGGGACGTAGACGTCGATGGTGCGCAGGCCGCCGAGGTCGGCCTGGTGGTCCCGGAAGGACGGGATGGAGCCGAGGATCACCAGCAGGAGGGTCGGGAAGAGGAGGATCCAGAAGATGGCGCCGGGTTCGCGGCGGAAGAGGCGCACCTCGGTCTTCAGTACGGCGGTGCTCATGCCGCTGCCTCCTTGGTGTCGGCGTCGTCGGCCTTCGTCAGGTCGAGGAACGCGTCGTCGAGCGTGGCGTCCACGACGCGGAGCTGGTGGGCGGTGATGTGGTGGCGGGCGAGGAGGGTGATGACGGCGTTGACCGTCGCGTCCGTGCCGGAGAGGGTGATGCGGCCGTCCTTGTGCTCGACGGACGCGAGCGCGGGCAGGGCGGCGAGGTCACGGTCGTCCAGCGGGGCGGACGGCGTGAAGCTGATGACGGTGGCCCCCGCCGAGCGCCGGATGAGGCCGGCCGGGGTGTCCAGCGCGGCCACCCTGCCCTTGTCGATCACGGCGATCCGGTCGCACAGGCGCTGCGCCTCCTCCATGAAGTGGGTGACGAGCAGGACCGTCACGCCACTGGCCCGGACGTCCTCGATCAGCGCCCAGGTGTCCCGGCGGGCCCGCGGGTCCAGGCCCGTCGTCAGCTCGTCCAGGACGACCACCCGCGGGTTGCCGATCAGGGCGAGCGCGATGAACAGGCGCTGCTTCTGGCCGCCGGAGAGCTTGCCGAACCGGGTGGTCAGCTTCGCGGTCAGGCCGAGGCGTTCGGCGAGCGGCGCCCAGTCGAGCGGGCCCGGGTAGAAGGAGGCGTACAGCTCCAGCGCCTCGCGGACGGAGAGTTTGGGCTGCAGCTCGCTCTGCTGCAGCTGGGCGCCCAGGACGCGGGCCACGCGCGCGTGGTCGGCGACGGGGTCGAGGCCGGTGACGCGGACCCGGCCCGCGTCGGGGACGCGCAGTCCCTCGACGCACTCGACGGTGGTGGTCTTGCCGGCGCCGTTCGGGCCGAGGATCCCGAAGATCTCGCCCTCCTCGACGGCGAAGGAGACACCGTCGACGACGGCCCGGCCGCCGTAGGACTTGCGCAGTTCGGTGACTTCGATGACGGGCATGGCATCAGGTTCGCGGGAACCGCCCCGCCGCCACATCGGCCGTCGCGCTCGAAGGCGCATCAACCGATCGGTTGATGCGGGGGTACGACCGCTCCGGATCCCTTGTACGCCCCCTCGAACGCGCAGGTCGTAGGACCAGCGGCCGATTCGGGTCCGGCCAAAACTCGGTGGGCGTTGTCAGTGCCGATCCGTAGGCTCACAGACGATGCCCTCTACACGTGCAACCACCAAGGACCCCACGGAACCCGGCGACCGATCCGCCGTACGCACACTGCTGCGCCTGTGGCCGTACGTACGGCCCGTACGGGCGCGGCTGTTCACCGCCGCGTTCGTCGCCGTGCTCGCCTCGTGCACGGGCCTCGTGATCCCGCTCGTGCTGAAGTGGATGGTGGACGGGCCGGTTGCCGACCGGGACCCGGCCGGGGTGTGGCTCGGCGCGCTGTACCTGCTGCTCCTCGGGCTCGGGGAGGCGCTGTTGTTCGGGCTGCGGCGGTGGCTGGTGGCACGGCCGCTCGCGGGCGTCGAGGCGGGGATGCGGGCGGATCTGTACCGGCATCTGCAGCGGCTGCCGGTCGCCTTCCACGACCGCTGGTCCTCGGGCCAGTTGCTGTCGCGCGGCACGACGGACCTGATGCTGCTGCGCATGTTCCTCGCCTTTCCGATGACGTTCCTGCTGGTCAACGGGGTGACGATTCTCGTCGGCGTGGTGATCATGCTGCTGCAGGACTGGACGCTCGGGCTGGTGATCCTGGGGCCCGCCGTCCCCGTGGTGGTCACCTGCGTGATCTTCGAGAAGCGGTACGCCCATGTGGCGCGGCTCGCGCAGGACCAGGTCGGCGATCTGACGACCGTCGTCGAGGAGAGCGTGCTCGGGATCCGGATCATCAAGGGGTTCGGGCGGCACCGCAGCCAGGCGCGCGCGTTCCGCGAGCTGACCCGGACGCTGCGGGGGACGGAGTTGCGGAAGGCGGGGCTGCTCGCCACGATCTGGGGCGTCATCGTGACGCTGCCGGAGGTGGCGATCGGGGCGGCGCTGGTGCTCGGCACCGTGCAGGTGGCCTCCGGCGGTCTGTCGGCGGGGACATTGGTCGCGTTTCTCTCGACAGCACTGGCGTTGCGGTGGCCGGTGGATTCCATCGGGTTCTTGCTTGCGATGAGTCAGGAGGCGGCGACTGCCACGGAGCGGTACTTCGAAGTGATGGATGAGGCGCCGGAGTCTGAGCCGGCGCAGGACGGGGTGCGCGGCTCGGCGCGTCGAGGTGCCGCTCTCAGTGGGTCGGGAGCCGCCCTGGCGGCACGACTGCCCGCAGCTACGCAGGGACTTCGCTTTCACGGCGTCCGGTTCCGCTACCCGGACGCCCCCTCCGACTCTCCTCCCGTCCTCGACCGCATCGACCTCCACATCCGCCCCGGCGAGTCCATGGCCCTGGTGGGCGCGACCGGAAGCGGCAAGACGACCCTGACCGCACTCGTCCCCCGCCTCCACGAGGTGGCATCGGGCCGGATCACCCTCGACGGCGACGACATCACCGCCATGTCCCGCGAGGAACTGCGCGCCCTCGTCGCCGTCGCCTTCGAAGAACCCACCCTCTTCTCGGCAACCGTCGGCAACAACGTGCTCATGGGCGCCCAGGACGGCGCAGGCGCCGCCGAGCTGAACCGCGCGCTCGCGGTCGCGCAGGCCGAGTTCGCGCACGCGCTGCCCCAGGGGACGGACACCCAGGTCGGCGAGCAGGGGCTCAGTCTCTCCGGCGGGCAGCGGCAGCGACTGGCGCTCGCGCGGGCCGTCGTGGGCAGACCCAGGTTCCTCGTCCTGGACGACCCCCTGTCCGCCCTCGACGTGCACACCGAGGCCGCGGTCGAGGCCGCCCTGCGGGACGTCCTCGCGGACACCACGGCGCTCATCGTGGCGCACCGCCCGTCCACGGTCCTGCTCGCCGACCGGGTCGCGCTGCTCTCCGGCGGCCGGATCACCGCCGTGGGCACTCATCACGAACTGCTGCGCACGAACGCCGAGTACGCCCATCTGATGTCCGGGACCTCAGAAGCGGAGGACGAGCGATGACGGCCCCCACCACATCCGTCCCCACGGCGAACGACGAGCCGGACCTCCCCCGCCCCAAGGACGCCGGCGACCCCTTCGACCGGGACGTCCTGCCCACACCCCCGGGCGCCACCGCCGGCCTGCTGCGCTCCCTGCTGGCCCCCATGAAGGCCCGTGTCGCCGTCACCACGCTCCTGCTGCTGCTCCAGCAGGCGGCAGTGCAGGCCGGCCCGCTGCTGGTGGCGTACGCGATCGACAAGGCCGTACCGGCGTTCCGGGACCACGACCACGGCCCGCTGATCGCGGTGGCCGCGGGCTATCTCCTGTGCGCGCTGGTCTCCGGCGGGCTGCAGTACGCGTTCATCATCGCCTCCGCCCGGGTCAACCAGGACGTGCTGCTCGATCTGCGCGGCCGTATCTTCCGGCACGCGCAGGCGCTGAGCATCGACTTCCACGAGCGATACACGAGCGGCCGCCTGATCTCCCGGTCCACGGCGGACGTGGAGTCGCTGCGGGAACTGCTCAACGAGGGGCTTCAGGAACTCATCACGGTCATCCTTTCCTTCGTCTACATCTCGGCGATGCTGCTCTGGCTGGACCTGGGGCTCGGCGCCGTCGCGGTGGCCTCCTTCGTGCCGCTGTACCTGCTGGTACGGGTCTACCAGCGGCGCGCGGTACGGGTGTACCGGGTGCGGTCCACCGCCATCGCGGCCGTCATCGTGAAGTTCGTCGAGACCATGAACGGGATCCGGCCGGTGCGCGCGTTCCGCCGCGAGGCCGCCAACGACGCCGACTTCCTGGCACTGAACCGGCGGCACGAACGGGTCAACGGCGACGCCATGCTGGAGATGGCCCGCTATGTCGTCGGCTCCCGGCTGGTCGCCAACACGGCCGTCGCGGTGATCGTGCTGTGGGGTGGCTACCGGGTGGCGGGCGGCTCGCTGGAGCTGGGCGTGCTGGCGGCCGCGGTCCTGTACCTCCGCCGCCTGTACGACCCCATCGACCGCCTCGGCATGTTCCTGAACTCGTACCAGTCGGCGGCGGCCTCCCTGGAGAAGATCGCCGGGCTGCTCGCCCAGACACCGTCCGTGCCGGAGCCGTCGACTCCCGTGGAACTTCCGGCACTTGAGAGCGAGTACCCGGGCCGCGAGGTCGTCTTCGACGGCGTCCGCTTCGGCTACCGCACCGGCGGCGAGGTGCTGCCGGCCTTCGATCTGACGATCCCCGCCGGGCAGACGGTCGCGGTCGTCGGCTCGACGGGCGCCGGCAAGTCGACGCTCGCCAAGCTGCTCGCCCGCTTCTACGACCCTTCCACGGGCCGGGTCCTGCTGGACGGCGTCGACCTGCGCGAACTGGCCGTGCCCGAGCTGCGGCGCGGGGTGGTGATGGTGACGCAGGAGGCGTTTCTGTTCTCCGGCACGGTCGCCGAGAACATCGCCATCGGCCGCCCGGACGCGACCCGTGAGCAGATCGAGCAGGCGGCGAAGGCGATCGGTGCGCACGAGTTCATCAGCGCACTGCCCGACGGGTACGACACGGACGTACGGAAGCGAGGCGGCCGTATCTCCGCGGGCCAGCGCCAGCTCGTGGCCTTCGCCCGGGCGCTGCTCGCCGACCCGGCCGTGCTGATCCTCGACGAGGCGACCAGCTCGCTCGACATCCCGGGCGAACAGGCGGTGCAGCGCGCGATGCTGACGGTGCTGCGCGGCCGTACGGCGGTCGTCATCGCGCACCGGCTGTCGACGGTCGAGATCGCGGACCGGGTACTGGTCATGGAGCACGGGAAGATCGTGGAGGACGGCAGCCCGGCCGAACTCGTCGCGGGCACCGGGCGGTTCGCGGATCTGCACCGGGCGTGGCGGGACAGTCTGGCGTAGGGAACGGCAGGACCGGCAGGGATCGGGGGAGCATGATCGACGCGTACGAGGATCCGGGCGAGCCCGACTGCCGCGGGGGCGCCCGCTATCTGCTGTGGCTGGTGCGCTGCCAGCCCGGCCGGTCGCTCGCCGGGGCGGTGCTGGGCAGCGTGTGGATGGTGCTGCTGGCGGCGACGCCGTATCTCCTCTCCCGGGCGATCGACGACGGGCTGGAGCCCGGTGACTACCCGGCGCTGGCCGGCTGGACCGCGGCGCTCTTCGCGGTCGGGGCGTTCAACGCCTGGCTGAGCATCATGCGGCACCGCACGATGACGCGGGTGCGGATGGACGCCAACTTCCGCACGGTCAAGGTGATCGTCGGCCAGGCGGTCCGGCTGGGCGCCGTGCTGCCGCGCCGGGTGGGGGCCGGGGAGGTCGTCACCATCGGGGTCGGCGACGTGCAGACGATCAGCCAGTCGCTGACGGTGGTCGGGCCCGGGGTCGGGGCGGTGGTCGCCTACCTGGTGGTCGCGGCTGTGCTGCTCTCGGTCTCGCCCTTGATCGCCGCGGTCGTACTCCTCGGCATCCCCGTGATCGTCGTCCTCGTCGGGCCGCTGCTGACCCGTCTGCAGGGCGCGGAGACCGAGTACCGCAACCGGCAGGGTGTGCTCACGGCCCGGATCGCCGACCTCGCGGGCGGCCTGCGCGTCCTCAACGGCCTCGGGGGCAAAGGCCTGTTCGCGGAGGCCTTCCACCACGACTCGCAACGGTTGCGCCGCCAGGGCTACCGGGTCGGTGCGGTCACCAGCTGGGTCCAGGCGCTGGGCATCGGACTGCCCACCCTCTTCCTGGCAGTGGTCACCTGGCTGGCGGCCCGGCTAGCGGCCCAAGGGTCCATCACCATCGGCGAGTTGGTGTCGGTGTACGGCTATGTGGCGGTGCTGGTCGGCCCGGTGGCCTTCTGGGTGGAATGCGGCTACCAGATCAGCCGCGGCCTGGTGTCGGCCCGCCGGGTCGTCCGCTTCCTGCAACTGGAACCCCTGGCCGACACGGGCACGAGGGACGCACCCGCGGAACCGGCGGTACTGCACGACCCCGAGTCGGGGGTACGGGTACGCCCCGGGCGGCTGACCGCTCTGGCCGGCTCCCGCCCGGCCGACGCGGCGGAGGTCGTGGACCGGCTAGGGCGGTACAGGCCGTCGAGGGCAACCTGGGGCGACACCCCGCTGGACGAGATCGCCCTCAAGCAGATCAGGCGGCGCATCCTGGTAGCCGACCACGAGGCCGACCTGTTCGCAGGCACACTGCGCGAAGTACTGGGCGGCACGGAATGGCCTTTGAGGGGCGCGGGGCTGCATCGATGTGCGGCTCCGCCGCGGGGCGCGAGCAACCACACACAACTCGCAGACGCCGAACGACAATCCGAGGCACCCTCTGATGCGCACACGGCAAAAGCCATCCACACAGCCGTCGCAGACGACATCGTCCAGGGCCTGCCCGAGGGCCTGGACTCAGCAATCGACCCCCAGGCCCGCAACCTCTCCGGCGGCCAACGCCAACGCATCCGCCTGGCAAGGGCACTCGCGGCCGACCCCGAGGTACTGCTCGCCGTAGAACCGACGTCGGCGCTCGACGCGCACACCGAGGCCCGGGTGGCCCAACGGCTGCACACCGCACGCCAGGGCCGTACGACCCTGGTCACCACCACCTCACCGCTCGTACTGGACCGCGCAGACACCGTGTACTACCTGGTCGACGGCAAAGTCGCAGCCTCCGGCGGCCACCGCGAACTACTGGACACCGAGCCGGGCTACCGCGCCCTGGTCGCACGGGACGCCGAGGAGCCGGTCCGATGACGGCACGATCGGGCCACCTCCCCGTGGCCGAACGGCCCGACGTACGCCGGGCCATGGTGCGTCTCGTACGGGCCGACGCCCGCGCCTTCGTCGCCGTACTCGCACTCAACGCGCTGGCGGCCGGGACCGGACTCGCGGGACCCTGGCTGGTCGGCCGGATCATCGACGAGGTGCGGGCCGGGCACGGCGTCGGCGCCGTCGACCGGCTGGCGCTGTGGATCCTGCTCTGTTCGCTGGCGCAACTGGTGCTCGCCCGCTGGGCCCGATATGTGGGACACCGGTTCGGGGAGCGGACGCTGGCCCGCGTGCGCGAGGAGTTCGTCGACCGGGCGCTGGCGCTGCCCGCGGCGGTCGTGGAGCGGGCCGGCACCGGCGATCTGACGGCGCGCGGGACGGCCGACGTGGCCACGGTCGGCACGACTCTGCGTGACGTCGGGCCCGAGCTGCTCATCAACACCGTGCAGGCGCTGTTCCTGCTCGGCGCGGTGTTCTGGCTGAACCCGCTGCTCGGCGGGTGCGGCCTGCTCGGTCTGGTCGGCATCTGGTGTGCGCTGCGCTGGTATCTGCGGCGGGCCCGCGACGGCTACCTCGCCGAGGGCGCCGCCACCTCCGACGTCGCCGAGATCCTTGCGGCGACCGCGTCCGGCGCCCGCACGGTCGAGGCGCTGCGGCTGGGGCGGCGGCGGATCGCCGCGAGCCGGGACGCGCTGGAGACGTCCCGGCGCACCCGGCTGTACACGCTGTTCCTGCGCAGCGTGTTCTTTCCCGCGGTGGAGGTCTCCTACCTGGTTCCGGTGTCCGCGGTCCTGCTGGTCGGCGGGGTCCTGCACGCGCGCGGCACGCTGAGCCTCGGCGCGGTCGTGACGGCGGCCCTGTATCTGCAGCGGCTGAGCGGCCCTCTCGACGAGATCCTGATGCGGGTCGAGCAGCTGCAGAACAGCAGCGCCTCCTTCGCCCGTGTGGAGGGCCTGGCCCGGGCACCGCGCGTACAGCAGGCCGATGCGCCCGCCCCGGCGGACGACCGGTTCGACGTGGCCGGGGTGCGGTACGCCTACGACCGCGGCGGCGAGGTCCTGCACGGCGTCGACCTGACCGTACGCCCCGGCGAGCGGCTGGCGGTCGTGGGCCCCTCGGGCGCCGGAAAGACCACACTGAGCAGGCTGCTGGCAGGCGTCGACGCACCCACCGAGGGCACCGTGACCGTCGGCGGGGTGCCCGTCGTCGACCTCGGCCCCGAGCAGCTGCGCCGCCAGGTCGTCCTGGTGACGCAGGAGCACCACGTCTTTCTCGGCTCGGTCCGCGACAACCTGCTCATCGCCGAACCGGCCGCCACGGACGAGGAGTTGTGGGCGGCGCTCACGGCGGTGGGTGCCGACGACTGGGTGCGCGAACTGCCGGACGGACTGGACACCCCGCTCGGGGACGGCGGCACCCGCACCGACGGCTCCCAGGCCCAGCAGCTCGCCCTGGCCCGCGTGGTCCTCGCCGACCCGCACACTCTCATCCTCGACGAGGCCACCGCGCTCCTCGACCCGACCACCGCCCGCCACACCGAGCGCGCCCTGGCCGCCGTACTCGAGGGCCGCACGGTCATCGCCATCGCCCACCGCCTGCACACCGCCCACGACGCGGACCGCGTGGCCGTGATGGAGGACGGCCGGCTCACCGAACTCGGCACGCACGAAGAGCTCGTGGCGGCGGAGGGCGCATACGCGGCGCTCTGGCACACGTGGCACGGCGAGCCGTCGTAGGACGCACTTTCCGCTCACGATCCAACATCCAGTTCGCATACCGAACATGAACAACCGGACAACGAACCAATTCCGGCCAACTTTGTGACGCGCTCCTGACAGGGCCGGAATCTCCTGCCACCCTTCCCACAGCTTCAACACAGCAACCCCACAAGCTCCACCCCAGTTCTGCCCGGACGGGCGACCCACCGTCCGGATCTCCCTGGCCGCGCAACCCGCGGCCACGCAGAAGGAGTCAGTGTTGAGAAGCAGTTCCTCTCGCAGACGCACCTCCCACATCGTCGCCGTCGCCGGCGTCACCGCACTGCTCGCCGCGGCCGTCCAGTCGGGCGCCGCGTCCGCCGCGCCGGCCCATGCCTCGTCCCTGAACAAGGCGCACACGGCCGTCAAGCTCTCCCCCTCCCAGCGCGCCGAGCTGATACGCGACGCCGACAGCGCCCGCGCGCAGACGGCCAAGGACATAGGCCTGGGCGCGAAGGAGAAGCTCGTCGCCCGTGACGTCGTCAAGGACGCCGACGGCACCCTGCACACCCGTTACGAGCGCACCTACGAAGGCCTTCCGGTCCTCGGCGGCGACCTGGTCGTCGACACCGCCAAGTCGGGTGCCACCAAGGGCGTCATCAAGGCGACGAACGCCGCCATCAAGGTCTCCGACGTCACCCCGGACATCACCAGGGCGGCCGCCGAACAGCAGGCCGTGAAGCGCGCGAAGGCCCTCGGCTCCACCAGGTCGACCGCCGACAGCGCCCGCAAGGTGATCTGGGCGGCGAGCGGCAAGCCGGTCCTGGCGTACGAGACGGTCATCGGCGGATTCCAGGACGACGGCACACCGAACCAGCTGCACGTCATCACGGACGCCACCACCGGCAAGAAGCTCTACGAGTACCAGGGCATCGACAACGCGACCGGCACCGGCAACACCCAGTACAGCGGCACGGTCTCGCTGACGACGACCCAGTCGGGCTCGAACTACAACCTGACCGACGGCGACCGCGGCAACCACAAGACGTACAACCTGAACCACGGCACGTCCGGCACCGGCACGCTGTTCTCGCAGACCAGCAACACGTGGGGCAACGGCACGACGTCGAACGCCGGGACCGCGGGCGCGGACGCGCACTACGGCGCCGCGGAGACCTGGGACTTCTACAAGAACACCTTCGGTCGCAGCGGCATCAAGAACAACGGCGTCGGCGCCTACTCGCGCGTGCACTACGGCAACTCGTACGTGAACGCGTTCTGGGACGACGGCTGCTTCTGCATGACGTACGGCGACGGCTCCGGCAACGCGGACCCGCTGACCTCGCTGGACGTGGCCGGCCACGAGATGACCCACGGCGTCACCTCCAACACCGCGGGCCTCAACTACAGCGGCGAGTCCGGCGGCCTCAACGAGGCGACCTCCGACATCCTCGGCGGCGTCGGCGTCGAGTTCTACGCCAACAACTCGTCCGACCCGGGTGACTACCTCATCGGCGAGAAGATCGACATCAACGGCGACGGCACCCCGCTGCGCTACATGGACAAGCCCAGCAAGGACGGCGGCTCCGCCGACTCCTGGTACTCGGGCGTCGGCAACCTCGACGTGCACTACTCCTCGGGCGTCGCCAACCACTTCTTCTACCTGCTGAGCGAGGGCAGCGGCGCCAAGGTCATCAACGGCGTCAGCTACAACTCGCCCACGTCGGACGGCCTTCCGGTCACCGGCATCGGCCGGGACAAGGCCCTGGCCATCTGGTACCGGGCGCTGACCACCAAGTGGACGTCCACGACCAACTACGCGAGCGCACGTACCGGCACGCTCGCGGCCGCCGGGGAGCTGTACGGCACCACCTCCACCGAGTACAAGGCCGTGCAGGACGCGTGGGCGGCCGTCGCGGTCGGCTCGCGCTCCGGCGGGGGCGGCGGGTCCGGGACGTCGTACGAGAACACGACCCCGCTGTCGATCCCGGACAACGGGCCGGCCGTCACCTCGTCGATCACCGTCTCCGGCAGGAGCGGAAACGCGCCAAGCAATCTCCAGGTGAGCGTCGACATCACGCACACCTGGCGAGGCGACCTGGTGATCGATCTGCTCGGCCCGTCGGGCACCGCGTACCGGCTGAAGAGCTTCAGTTCCTCGGACTCGGCCGACAACGTCAAGGCGACCTACACGGTCAACGCCTCCTCCGAAACGGCCAACGGGACCTGGAAGTTGAGGATTCAGGACCAGGCCGCGCAGGACGTCGGCACCCTCAACAACTGGAAGGTGACGTTCCCGTAGACCGCGCGCAGCGGCATCGGTGACAGGGCGCCGTCCCGGGGTGCGACTCCCGGGGCGGCGCCCGTTTACATTCCCGAGACGCCCATTTACATTCCCGAAATGTTCACCCGGGAGTCGGTTTTCAGCCAACATCACTTCGGGGTCATGACATGTACGCGCCTTGATGCCACTCTTCCTCACAACCGCCGCACAACTTCACTGCAACTCCGGCCGGGCGCCCCACGCCGTGCCGGACTCCCCCACCACAAGGAGCTTGTGTGACCCCCCTCTACGCGCGTCACAAGCGCTCGACTCTGGCCATCGCAACCGCCGTTGCCGCCGGAGCCCTGCTCACCACCGGTCTGACCACCGGTTCGGCCGCCGCCCAGACCCCGGCGGACACCACGGCCGCCGCTCGTCCCGCCGCCGCCTCGGAGGCGCTGTCCGCCGCGACCCGCGTCTCCCTCATCAAGGAGGCGCAGGCGGACGTCGCCCGCACGGCGCAGAACATAGGCCTCGGCGCCAAGGAGAAGCTGGTCGTCAAGGACGTCATCAAGGACGCCGACGGCACGACCCACACCCGCTACGAGCGCACCTACGCGGGCCTGCCGGTCCTCGGCGGCGACCTGGTCGTCCACACGGCCAAGTCCGGCAAGACCGAGGGCGTCACCAAGGCGACGAAGGCTGCCATCAAGGTCGCCTCGCTCAAGGCGGCGGTCACCCCGGCCAAGGCCGAGAAGCAGGCGGTCAGCGCGGCCAAGACGCTGGGCTCCACCAAGTCCGCGGCCGACGGCGCCCGCAAGGTCATCTGGGCCGGCTCCGGCAAGCCCGTCCTCGCCTACGAGACGATCGTCGGCGGTCTGCAGGACGACGGCACCCCGAACCAGCTGCACGTCATCACCGACGCCGCGACCGGCAAGAAGCTCTTCGAGTACCAGGGCATCGAGAACGCGACCGGCACCGGCAAGACGCTGTACTCGGGCACGGTCAGCCTCACCACGTCCGGGTCGGGCACGTCGTACACGCTGACCGACGCCTCGCGCGGTGGTCACAAGACGTACAACCTGAAGCACAGCAGCAGCTCCGGCACCGGCACCCTGTTCACGGACACGGACAACGTCTGGGGCACCGGCGCGGCCTCCAGCTCGACCACCGACCAGACCGCGGCCGCCGACGCCGCCTACGGCGCGCAGGAGACCTGGGACTTCTACAAGTCCACCTTCGGACGCTCCGGCATCAAGAACAACGGTGTCGCCGCCTACTCCCGCGTCCACTACGGCAGCTCGTACGTCAACGCGTTCTGGGACGACAGCTGCTTCTGCATGACGTACGGCGACGGCGAGAGCAACACGCACCCGCTGACCTCGCTCGACGTGGCCGGCCACGAGATGAGTCACGGCGTCACCGCCAACACGGCGGGCCTGGACTACAGCGGTGAGTCCGGCGGTCTCAACGAGGCGACCTCGGACATCTTCGGCACCGGTGTCGAGTTCTACGCCAACAACTCGTCCGACAAGGGCGACTACCTCATCGGCGAGAAGATCGACATCAACGGCGACGGCAGCCCGCTGCGCTACATGGACAAGCCCAGCAAGGACGGCGGCTCGGCGGACTCCTGGTCCTCCTCCGTCGGCAACCTGGACGTCCACTACTCGTCCGGTGTCGCGAACCACTTCTTCTACCTGCTGTCCGAGGGCAGTGGCTCGAAGACGATCAACGGCGTGACCTACAACTCGCCGACGTCCAACGGCTCCACGGTCACCGGCATCGGCCGGGACAAGGCGCTGCAGATCTGGTACAAGGCGCTGACGACGTACTTCACGTCGACGACGAACTACAAGGCGGCGCGTACGGGTACGCTCTCGGCCGCGTCCGCGCTGTACGGCTCCAGCAGCACGGAGTACAAGGCGGTCGCCGCGGCCTGGTCCGCGGTCAACGTGAGCTGACCCGAGGGGGGTCGGCGGGCGGTACCCGGGAGGAAGGCATTCCCGGGTGCCGCCCTACTCTTGTGTCCCATGCGCCTGGAGGACTTCACCTACGACGACGTCGGCGGCACCCGCCGCGTCGGTTTCTGCCCGCCGGGCTTCCGCCCGATGCATGTGCGCACGCGCATCGGCGAGGGCGAAAAGGTCTTCCGCAGAGCCTCCGAGGCGATCCTGACCTGGGAGATGCACCGGGAGCTGGGTGTCGGCATCGACGCGAGCGCGGACCGGGCGGCGCCCGGCGTCGAGGTCACGGTCACTCTCGCCGGAATGATCAAGGCGCCGTGCCGGATCATCTACACGGTGGACGAACCCCGTCGCGCCGGCTGGGCGTACGGCACGCTGACCGGTCACCCCGAGTGCGGCGAGGAGGCGTTCGTCGTGGACCGCACCGGTGACGGCACGGTGTGGCTGACCGTGGATGCGTTCAGCCGCGCGGCGAAGTGGTACGCCCGGGCGGGTGGTCCCGCGACGCGCGGCCTTCAGCATGCGTATGCACGGCGGTGCGGCAAGGTTTTGCAGCAGTTGTGTGCGCCGCTCTCCGAGGGGTGAGCGGGGGTCGGCGCACCGTTGACTGGGGGCTGCCGCCCCCAGACCCCCGCTTCGGCCTGAACGGCCTCGTCCTCAAACGCCGGACGGGCTGAAAAGATCAAGCCCCGCCCGGGACTGAAGTTGCTCCCCCGGGGCTGAAACGGCCTACCGCATCAGCACTCCCGCCTCCTCCCCCATCTCCTCCGAAGGCACCGCCACCAGACCCAGCTCCACGCCGGACGCCAGGAGTCGATGGGCCGGCAGGATGCGGACCGTGTAGCCGTAGGGGCCGGTGCGGTCGAGGGAGAGGGGGCCCTCGTAGAACCACCTGCCTTCGGCGTCGGGGCCGCCCGCCGGTTTCAGGGGGACGGTCGTCGCGTCCGCGATGCGGTCCTCGGGGTCGACGCGGCCCGAGACGACCTGGACATCCACGTCGTCGGGGCCGAGCTCGCCGAGGCCCACGCGCACCCGTAGTCCGAGCGTGCTGCCGAGTTCCGCGGTGGCCGTGGCGGCGGACGTCTCCACGTGGTCGACGGTGACGCCGTGCCAGGCCGCCCGCACCCTTGCCTTCCAGGCGGCGAGTTCGCGGGCGGAGCCGGGGTCCATGGCGCGGTGTGCGTGGGCGGCCGGGGCGTAGAGGCGCTCGACGTACTCGCGGACCATGCGGCCGGCCAGCACCTTCGGGCCGAGCAGGGTCAGGGTCTGGCGGACCATCTCGATCCACCGGTCGGGCAGGCCGTGCTGCCCGCGCTCGTAGAAACGCGGGGCGACTCGCTGTTCCAGCAGGTCGTAGAGCGCGTCGGCCTCTATGGCGTCGCGGTGGTCGGGGTCGGTGCCCGCGCCGTCGGCCGTGGGGATCGCCCAGCCGAAGTCGGGCTGGAACCACTCGTCCCACCAGCCGTCCAGGACGGAGAGGTTGAGGCAGCCGTTCAGCGCGGCCTTCATGCCGGACGTGCCGCAGGCCTCCAGGGGGCGCAGCGGGTTGTTGAGCCAGATGTCACAGCCCGGGTAGAGCTTCTGCGCCATCGCCATGCCGTAGTCGGGGAGGAAGACGATGCGGTGGCGCACCCGTGGGTCGTCGGCGAACCGGACCAGCTCCTGGACCAGGCGCTTTCCGCCGTCGTCCGCCGGGTGGGCCTTGCCCGCGACCACGATCTGGATCGGGCGCTCCGGGTGCAGGAGCAGGTCCATGAGGCGATCGCGGTCGCGCAGCATCAGGGTCAGGCGCTTGTACGAGGGGACGCGGCGTGCGAAGCCGATGGTGAGGACGTCCGGGTCGAGGACGCCGTCGATCCACCCCAACTCCGCTGTTCCCGCGCCGCGTTGACGCCAGGAGGCACGCAGCCGCACCCGTACCTCGTCCACCAGTTGCTCGCGCAGATTCCGCCTGAGCTCCCAGATGTCCTGGTCGGGGATGTCCCCGACGGCGTCCCAGCGGTCCGAGCCGCCGACGGTCAGCGCGTCCTCGGTGCGCTGGGCGCCGATCTGCCGGGCGCCGAGCCGGAAGACCTCGGGGGCGACCCAGGTGGGTGCGTGCACTCCGTTGGTCACGGAGGTGATCGGCACCTCGTCGGGGTCGAATCCCGGCCACAGTCCGGAGAACATCTCGCGGCTGACGTGACCGTGCAGAAGGGAGACGCCGTTGGCGCGCTGGCCCAGGCGCAGGCCCATCACGGCCATGTTGAAGAGGTTCGGTTCGCCGCCGGGATAGGTCTCCATGCCCAGGCGCAGGATGCGTTCGACGTCGATGCGCGGGAGTTCGGCGTCGGGGCCGAAGTGGTGGGCGACCAGCTCGCGGTCGAAACGGTCGATACCGGCGGGGACCGGGGTGTGGGTGGTGAAGACGGTCCCCGCGCGGACCGCTTCCAGGGCGGAGTCGAAGTCCAGCCCGCCGTCGCAGAGTTCGGCGATCCGCTCCAGGCCCAGGAAGCCGGCGTGGCCCTCGTTGGTGTGGAAGACCTCCGGCTCGGGGTGGCCGGTCAGCCGGCAGTAGGTCCGTACGGCCCGCACACCCCCTATGCCGAGCAGCATCTCCTGCAGCAGCCGGTGCTCGCTGCCGCCGCCGTAGAGCCGGTCGGTCACCCCGCGCTCGCCGAAGTTGTTGTCCTCGACGTCCGAGTCGAGCATCAGCAGGGGGACGCGGCCGACCTGGGCGAGCCAGATGCGGGCGTGCAGCTGCCTGCCGCCGGGCAGGGCGAGGGAGACCTGGGCAGGGGTGCCGCCGGGTTCCTCGAGGAGGGCCACGGGCAGCTCGTTGGGGTCCAGGACCGGGTAGTGCTCCTGCTGCCAGCCGTCCCGGGACAGCGACTGGCGGAAGTAGCCGTGCCGGTAGAGCAGCCCCACGCCGACCAGGGGTACGCCGAGGTCGCTGGCCGCCTTCAGATGGTCGCCCGCCAGGATGCCGAGGCCGCCGGAGTACTGGGGCAGGGCGGCCGTGATGCCGAACTCGGGCGAGAAGTAGGCGATGGCGGCTGGGAGTTCACCGGAGTGGCTCTGGTACCAGCGGTCGCCGGTCATGTAGTCGTCCAGGTCGCCCGAGACCTCCGTCAGCCGGCGCAGGAAGCGGTGGTCCCCGGCCAGCTCCGCGAGCCGCGCCGGCGACACGCTGCCCAGGAGCCGTACGGGATCGCCGTCCGAGGCGGCCCAGCGCTCGGGGTCGACGGACTGGAACAGGTCGCGGGTCTCCGCATGCCAGGACCAGCGCAGATTGCGGGCCAGATCGCTGAGCGGCCGCAGGGGTTCGGGGAGAACGGGTCGGACGGTGAATCGACGGATCGCCTTCACTTTCCACCTCGACGCGTGTCGCTGTGCGGACGCACAACGCTGTGCGCCTCGTCGTCAACCTCGACGGTATCCGTGCGGAGGGCTCCGCAACCACGGCACGTCCAAGAGCACGCCACACTCCTACGCCGTCCGGAAAACGCCGCAACCTTCACGCGTCCGCCATGGCGGACATGGCCGATTCCGCCCCGTAGGCCCTCTTGTGGGCCTTCTACACCGCACGAGAGGCTGCCAAGTGGAGTCAATGGAGGGGAAATCGGACCATGGCACGGACGCGAACACGGCGTCTGCGCTGGACAGGGGCTTTGACCGCGGCGGCCTGCACTGCCGCGCTCTCGGCCGTCACCCTGCCCGCGCACGCCGCACCGGAGGGTCAGATACTCGGCGCCGGTGAGCCCGGCTCCGTCAGCGGAAGTTATCTGGTGACACTCAAGGGGGGAACGAAAGCTCCGTCGGCGAACGGAAAAGGCATCGCCGAGAAGTACGGGGCGAAAATAAGCCACACCTATGGCTCGGTCCTCAACGGCTACGCCATCAAGGCCGACGAGAGACAGGCCAAGCTGCTCGCGGCCGACTCCCAGGTCGCCTCGGTCGTCCAGGACACGCGCGTGTCCCTCGACCACACGCAGAAGAACCCGCCGTCCTGGGGCCTGGACCGGATCGACCAGCCGAGCCTGCCGCTGAACAGGAGCTACACCTGGCCGGAGTCCGCGGGCGCCGGGGTCACCGCTTACGTGATCGACACCGGTATCCGCATCTCGCACAAGGACTTCGGCGGCCGGGCGAGCTACGGCTGGGACTTCGTCGGAAACGACAAGGTCGCGGCTGACGGCAACGGGCACGGCACACACGTCGCCGGCACCATCGCCGGCACGAAGTACGGCGTCGCCAAGAAGGCCAAGGTCGTCGCCGTCCGCGTCCTCGACAACGCCGGTTCCGGTACGACGTCGCAGGTCATCGCGGGCATCGACTGGGTGACCAAGCACGCGAGGAAACCGGCGGTCGCCAACCTCAGCCTGGGCGGCTACCACAACGCCCAGCTGGACGCCGCCGTACGCAACTCCGTCGCGTCGGGCGTCACCTACGCGGTTGCCGCGGGGAACGACGGCCTCCCGGCCGCCCTCTACTCCCCGGCGGACGTGCAGGAGGCACTCACGGTCGGCGCGACCGACAAGACGGATGCGCGGGCGAGCTTCTCGAACTTCGGCTCGGCCGTGGACCTGTTCGCGCCCGGGGTGTCGATCACCTCGGACTCCTATGCGAGCGACACCGGGAAGGCGACCTTCTCCGGTACGTCGATGGCGACCCCGCACGTCACGGGCACGGCCGCGCTGTATCTGGCCGACCACCCGAAGGCCACTGCGGCCCAGGTCTCCAAGGCACTCGTGAAGCTGGCGGTGTCCGGGAAGGTCTCCGGCCGGGGCCTCGGCTCACCGGACGAACTTCTGCAGGTGCCGCCTTCTTAGTGGCACAGTCCCCGGACCGGTCCCGTTCGTTCACGAACGGGACCGGTCTTGTGTGTAGACATACGCGTGAGTAGTTAACAAAGTGCCGGATTGCGTACCCGAATAGGGTGGGAAGGCTCCTCCGGTACACCACACAGGCAGTTCACGGGAACCACCCGCAGGACCCACCTCCCCACAGCCATCCGCCCACCCACGTTGACGCGGACAGGAGCGGTCATGCCCGCCACGCACCACTCGTCAGCACCCCCGACGACCAGCACCGAAGCGCCCCCCGTGCGCCTCGCCGACGCCGGACCGCCGGCCCCGGAGCCACCCTCCGCGGGCGACGCTCCGGGCATCGGGCGCATACCCGTCCTCGATGTCCGCCCGGTGGTCCAGCACGGGCGAAGGCCGGCCAAGGCCGTGACCGGGGAGTCGTTCGAGATCTCGGCCACCGTGTTCCGCGAGGGCCATGACGCGGTCGCCGCCAACGTCGTCCTGACGGATCCGGAAGGCCGTCCCGGTCCCTGGACGCCGATGCGGGAACTGGCCCCGGGCACCGACCGCTGGGGCGCCACGGTCACCGCCGGCGAACCCGGCCACTGGACCTACACGGTGGAGGCCTGGGGCGACCCGATCACCACCTGGCGCCACCACGCCCAGATCAAGATCCCGGCGGGCATGGACACGGACCTGGTCCTGGAGGAGGGCGCGCGGCTGTACGAGCGCGCGGCCGACGGCGCCCCCGACGGCCGACGCGACGTGCTCCTCGCCGCCGTCGCCGCCCTGCGGGACGAGACCCGCCCGGCCGCTTCGCGTCTGGCGGCGGCGTTGACGCCGGAGGTGGACGCGGTGCTGGCCCGGCACCCGCTACGGGAGTTCGTCACCGCCTCACAGACCCTGCCGCTGCTGGTGGAACGCGAACGCGCCCTGTACGGCGCCTGGTACGAGTTCTTCCCCCGCTCCGAGGGAACCGAACAGCAGCCGCACGGCACCTTCCGCACCGCCGCCCGCCGCCTGCCGGCGATCGCCGCCATGGGCTTCGACGTCCTCTACCTGCCGCCCATCCACCCCATCGGCACCACCTTCCGCAAGGGCCGCAACAACACCCTCTCCGCCGGCCCCGACGACGTCGGCGTGCCCTGGGCCATCGGCTCCCCCGAAGGCGGCCACGACACCGTCCACCCCCAGCTCGGCACCCTGGAGGACTTCGCCTGGTTCGTCCAGCAGGCCCAGGCACACGGCCTGGAGGTGGCCCTGGACTTCGCCCTGCAGTGCTCCCCCGACCACCCCTGGGTCCAAAAACACCCCGAGTGGTTCCACCACCGCCCCGACGGCACCATCGCCCACGCCGAGAACCCGCCCAAGAAGTACCAGGACATCTACCCCATCGCCTTCGACGCCGACCTGGACGGCCTGATCACCGAGACCCTGCGAGTGCTCAGGGTGTGGATGGGCCTGGGCGTGCGGATCTTCCGCGTCGACAACCCCCACACCAAACCGGTCGCCTTCTGGGAGAAGGTGATCGCGCAGATCAACGCCGCCGACCCCGACGTGATCTTCCTGGCCGAGGCGTTCACCCGCCCGGCCATGATGCACACCCTGGCCCAGATCGGCTTCCAGCAGTCCTACACCTACTACACCTGGCGCAACACCAAGCAGGAACTCACCGAGTACCTCACCGAGCTGTCCGGCGAGGCGGCCGCCTACATGCGGCCCAACTTCTTCGTCAACACCCCCGACATCCTCCACGCGTTCCTGCAGCACGGCGGCCGCCCCGCCTTCGAACTGCGCGCGGTCCTGGCCGCCACCCTCTCCCCCACCTGGGGCGTCTACTCCGGCTACGAACTGTGCGAGAACGTCCCGCTGCGCGAGGGCAGCGAGGAATACCTCGACTCGGAGAAGTACCAGCTACGCCCACGCAACTGGGAGACGGCCGAACGCGAGGGCCGCACCATCACCCCCCTGATCACCCGGCTCAACGCCGTCCGGCGCTCGAACCCCGCCCTGCGTCAGCTGCGCGACCTCCACTTCCATCACGCGGACAAAGAAGAGGTGATCGCGTACTCGAAGCGGAGCGGCTCGAACACGGTTCTGGTGGTCGTCAACCTCGACCCGCACCACACCCAGGAGGCCACGGTCTCGTTGGACATGCCGCAACTCGGCCTGGAATGGCACGAGTCGGTGCCGGTGCGGGACGAACTCACCGGCGAGACCTATCACTGGGGCAGGGCAAATTACGTACGCCTACAGCCTGGCCAGGCACACGTGCTTACTGTCGGCCGGGGGTCCGGGGGTTGGCCCCCGGATGAGCACAGCAGCGTCCTGCGACCGTCCAACCCGCAGATCGGGGGGTCACCCACAACATGATCGTCAATGAGCCCGTTCAGGACACCTTCGAGGACACGCCCGCCAAGGACCGCGACCCGGACTGGTTCAAGCGGGCGGTCTTCTACGAGGTCCTCGTCCGTTCCTTCCAGGACAGCAACGGCGACGGCATCGGCGACCTCAAGGGCATCACCGCCAAACTCGACTATCTGCAGTGGCTGGGCGTCGACTGCCTGTGGCTGCCGCCCTTCTTCAAGTCACCGCTCAGGGACGGCGGTTACGACGTCTCGGACTACACGGCCGTCCTCCCGGAGTTCGGTGACCTCGCCGACTTCGTCGAGTTCGTCGACGCCGCCCACCAGCGCGGCATGCGCGTGATCATCGATTTCGTCATGAACCACACCAGTGACCAGCACCCGTGGTTCCAGGAATCGAGAAAAGACCCCGACGGGCCCTACGGCGACTACTACGTCTGGGCCGACGACGACAAGCAGTTCCCGGAAGCGCGGATCATCTTCGTCGACACCGAGGCCTCCAACTGGACCTTCGATCCGGTCCGCAAGCAGTACTACTGGCACCGCTTCTTCTCCCACCAGCCGGACCTCAACTACGAGAACCCGGCCGTCCAGGAGGAGATGATCTCCGCTCTGCGGTTCTGGCTGGACCTGGGCATCGACGGCTTCCGGCTGGACGCGGTGCCGTACCTGTACCAGCAGGAGGGCACCAACTGCGAGAACCTTCCGGCGACCCACGAGTTCCTGAAGCGGGTGCGGAAGGAGATCGACGCCTCCTACCCCGACACGGTGGTGCTGGCGGAGGCCAACCAGTGGCCGGAGGACGTCGTCGACTACTTCGGCGACTTCGAAAGCGGCGGCGACGAATGCCACATGGCATTCCACTTCCCGGTCATGCCACGCATCTTCATGGCCGTACGGCGGGAATCCCGCTACCCCGTCTCGGAAATCCTCGCCAAGACACCCGCCATCCCCGCGGGCTGCCAGTGGGGCATCTTCCTGCGCAACCACGACGAGCTGACCCTGGAAATGGTCACCGACGAGGAACGCGACTACATGTGGGCGGAATACGCGAAGGACCCGCGTATGCGCGCCAACATCGGCATCCGCCGCAGGCTCGCCCCGCTCCTCGACAACGACCGCAACCAGATCGAGCTGTTCACCGCCCTGCTGCTCTCCCTGCCCGGCTCGCCGATCCTGTACTACGGCGACGAGATCGGCATGGGCGACAACATCTGGCTCGGCGACCGGGACGCCGTACGCACCCCGATGCAGTGGACACCGGATCGCAACGCAGGTTTTTCGTCCTGTGACCCCGGGCGGCTGTTCCTGCCGACCATCATGGACCCGGTCTACGGCTACCAGGTCACCAACGTCGAGGCGTCGATGTCGTCGCCCTCGTCGCTGCTGCACTGGACCCGCCGCATGATCGAGATCCGCAAGCAGAACCCGGCCTTCGGACTCGGGTCCTACACGGAACTCCAGTCCTCCAACCCGGCGGTGCTGGCCTTCCTGCGGGAGTACGAGGACGATCTCGTGCTGTGCGTGCACAACTTCTCGCGGTTCGCGCAGCCGACCGAGCTGGATCTGCGGATCTTCAACGGGCGGCATCCGGTCGAGCTGTTCGGCGGTGTGCGCTTTCCGGCCATCGGCGAGCTGCCGTACTTGCTGACCCTGGGCGGGCACGGCTTCTACTGGTTCAGGCTCCGCAAGGACCCCGCGTAGAGCCGCGCAGCGCCCACGCAGAACCCGGGGTGGGGCGGTTTCTCCTGTCCCACCCGGGGCACGCATCAGTAACACCCCGACCACCCGGGGAAAGGAATGTGACACCATGGCAGAAACTGTCACACTTTCCGGCAAGACAAGTCCTGGCCTGCTCGCGTCCCTGGATCCCCTGCTGCGGGAATGGCTGCCGCGGCAGCGCTGGTTCGCGGGCAAGGGGCGGCCGGTCACCGGGTTCTCGCTGGTCGCGGCCACCGAACTGTTGCCGGCCGACGGCAGGCTGGGCCTGTTCCATCTGCTGGTGCGCGCCCATCAGCCGCTCACGCTCGGCGCCGAGCCCCACCCCGGCGACTGCTACCAGTTGCTGATAGGCGTGCGCGAGGCGCTGCCGCCCCGGCTCGCGCCCGCGCTGATCGGACACGTGGATCAGGGCCCGCTCGCCGGACGCACGGTGTACGACGCCCTGTACGACTCCCGGCCCGCCGAGGTGCTCCTGGAGGCGCTGCGCACCCAGGCCCGCATCGGCGGGCTGCGCTTCGAGCGGGAGCCCGGCGAGGAGATCCGCACCGGGCTCGTCCCGCGGCTGGTGACCGCCGAGCAGTCGAACTCGTCGGTCGTCTACGGAGATACGTTCATCCTCAAGCTGCTGCGCCGAGTCGTGCCCGGCGTCAACCCCGACCTGGAACTGCCGCTGGCGCTCGCCCACGAGGACTGCCCCCGGGTGCCCGCGCCGACGGCGTGGCTGCGGGCGGAGCTGGCCGGGGAGTCGTATGTACTCGGCGTGCTCCAGCCGTTCCTGCAGGGTGCCATGGACGGCTGGGAGCTGGCGCTGCGCGAGCTGGCCAAGGGCGAGGACTTCGGCGCGGAGGCGCGGGCACTGGGCCGCGCCACGGCCGAGGTGCACACGGCACTCGCCCGCGCACTGCCGACCGTCACCCTGGGCCACACCCAGCTGCAGCTGCTGGCCGACGGCATGATCGAGCGCCTCGAGGTGGCCGCGCAGGCGGTGCCCGCGCTGCGGCCGTACGCCCCCGCCCTGCACACCGCGTTCACGGCGCTCGCCGACCTGGCCGCGGAGGGCCGTACCTGGACCGCGCAGCGCATCCACGGCGACCTGCACCTCGGGCAGTGCCTGCGCTCACCGGCCGGCCAGTGGTGGCTGATCGACTTCGAGGGCGAGCCGTCCAAGCCGCTGGCCGAACGGCGGATGCCGCAGCCACCGGTGCGGGACATCGCGGGAATGCTGCGGTCCTTCGACTACGCGGCCCACTCCGCCGTCCCTCAGTCAGAGGGCTGGGCCGAGGCGTGCCGAGCGGCGTACTGTTCCGGATACGCCGAGGTCAGCGGCCGAGATCCGCGCATGGATCCGGTACTGCTGCGCGCCTACGAAACGGACAAGGCGATCTACGAGGTCGTCTACGAGGCCCGCCACCGCCCCGACTGGCTGCCCGTGCCGATGGCGGCGATAGAGCGTTACGCCGCATCCGACCCCCTCTGACCCACACCCCCTCAGCCCACCCCCGACCGACCTCACCTTCGCCGAGGAGGCGCCGCCCGTGACCCCCCGCCCCACGCCCAGCGGTTCGGATCCGAAGAAGAAGGCCGCGAAGGCCGCGGAGAAGGCGACCGAGCCCAAGAAAACGGTGAAGAAGGCGGCGGCGAAGACCACCGCCAAGAAGGCAGCCGCGAAAAAGGCCGTCGCGGCGAAGACCACGGCGGCCGGGACAACAGCGAAGAAGAGCCCGGCAAAGAAAAGCACGGCGAAGAAGACAGCCACCAAAGAGACAGCCGGCAAGCAGACAGCGGCCAAGCAGGCGACGGTCAAGAAGACAGCGGCCAAGAAGACAGCAGCCACAAAGACACCCGCCAAAAAGGCCGTCAGCGCCGCGAAGAAGGTCGCCGCACAGGTTCCCGTTGCGTCCCCGGAGGTGCCCGTCGGTGACCGCGAGCGGCTGCTCGCCGGTACCCATCACGACCCGCACACCGTGCTCGGCGCCCACCCCGTCCCCGGCGGGGTCGCCTTCCGGGTCTTCAGGCCGTACGCGCTGTCCGTGACCGTCGTCGCCGCGGACCTGCGGGCCGAGCTGCACGACGACGGGGACGGGTTCTTCTCCGCCCTGCTGTTCCTGACCGAAGTCCCCGAGTACCGGCTCCTCGTGCGGTACGAGGAGACGGCCCTGGAGACCGAGGACGCGTACCGCTTCCTGCCCACGCTGGGCGAGCTCGACCTGCACCTGATCGGCGAGGGGCGGCACGAGTATCTGTGGCAGGTGCTCGGCGCGCGCCCGATGACGCACCAGGGCGTGCCCGGCACCCGTTTCTCCGTGTGGGCGCCGAACGCGCGCGGTGTGCACGTGGCCGGCACCTTCAACTTCTGGGACGGCACCGGCCATCCGATGCGTTCGCTCGGCTCCTCGGGTGTCTGGGAGCTGTTCGCGCCGGGGATCGGCGAGGGCGAGCTGTACAAGTTCGAGATCACCCGGCCCGACGGTTCGAAGACCCTGCGCGCCGACCCGCTGGCCCGGCGCACGGAGGCCCCGCCGAACACGTCGTCGATCGTCACCGCCTCCCACCACGAGTGGCACGACGCGCAGTGGCTCGAGCAGCGTGCGGAGGTCCCCGCGCACGAGGCGCCGTTCTCGGTCTACGAGGTCCACCTCCCGTCCTGGCGCCCGGGCCTGACGTACCGTCAACTGGCCGAGCAGCTCCCCGCCTACGTCAAGGATCTCGGCTTCACCCACGTGGAACTGATGCCGATCGCGGAGCACCCGTTCGGCGGCTCCTGGGGCTACCAGGTCACCGGTTTCTACGCCCCCACGGCTCGCCTGGGCACCCCCGACGACTTCAAGTACCTGGTCGACGCCCTGCACCAGGCGGGCATCGGTGTCCTGATGGACTGGGTGCCGGCGCACTTCCCGCGGGACGACTGGGCACTGGCGGAATTCGACGGCCGGCCCCTGTACGAACACGAGGACCCGCTCCGCGCCGCGCACCCCGACTGGGGCACGCTGGAGTTCGACTACGGCCGCCGTGAGGTGCGCAACTTCCTGGTGGCGAACGCCATCTACTGGTGCGAGGAGTTCCACATCGACGGCCTGCGCGTCGACGCGGTCGCCTCCATGCTCTACCTCGACTACTCGCGTGAGCCCGGACAGTGGGTCCCGAACGAGCACGGCGGCCGGGAGAACCTGGACGCGGTGGCCTTCCTGCAGGAGATGAACGCGACGGTGTACCGGCGGGTGCCGGGCGTGGTCACGATCGCCGAGGAGTCCACGGCCTGGGACGGCGTCACCCGGGCCACGCACCACCGGGGCCCGGGCGGCTTCGGCGGGCTGGGCTTCGGCCTCAAATGGAACATGGGCTGGATGCACGACTCCCTCGACTACATCAGCCACGAGCCGATCCACCGCAAGTACCACCACAACGAGATGACCTTCTCGATGGTGTACGCGTACAGCGAGAACTACGTGCTGCCCATCTCGCACGACGAGGTGGTCCACGGCAAACGCTCACTGGTGTCAAAAATGCCGGGCGACTGGTGGCAGCAGCGCGCCAACCTGCGCGCCTATCTGGCCTTCATGTGGGCCCACCCCGGCAAGCAGCTCCTCTTCATGGGCCAGGAGTTCGCCCAGGGCGCGGAGTGGTCGGAGGCGCACGGCCCGGACTGGTGGCTCCTGGACCCCGCGTACGGCGCCGAACCCGACCACCGCGGGGTCCGCGACCTGGTTCGCGACCTCAACATCGTCTACCGCCACACCCCCGCCCTGTGGCAGCGGGACACCGACCCGTCCGGCTTCCAGTGGATCGTGGGCGACGCGGCCGAGGACAACGTCTTCGCGTTCCTGCGCCTCGCTGCCGACGGGACCCCGCTGCTGGCGGTCTCCAACCTCTCGCCCGTCGTCCGCCACGACTACCGCCTGGGGGCCCCCGACGACGTACCCGCCTGGCACGAAACCCTCAACACCGACATCGGGAAGTACGGCGGCAGCGACGTGACCAACCCCGACATCATCAAACCGGAACCCCAGGGCCACCACGGCCGCCCGGCCAGCATCAGGCTGACCCTGCCACCCCTTGCAACGGTCTGGCTGCGCCCGGCCTGACCCCCGCTCCTCAAACGCCGGAGGGGCTGGTCTTTCAGCCCGTCCGGCGTTTGAGGACGAGGCCGTTCAGGCCGAAAGCGGGGGTCTGGGGGCGGCAGCCCCCAGGGTCGGGACGGGAAGGGGCGGCGGGGGCGCTGCATCCATCAGCGGCTCCGCCGCGGGCCCGTTCAGGCGAACGCCGCAGCCAACGCCTTCGGCAGCGCCCGGCTGTGCAGCACCCCCAACCGCTGCGTAGCCCGAGTGAGCGCCACATACAGATCACTCGTGCCATACAGCCCCGGCTCAACCACCAGCACCGAGTCGAACTCCAGCCCCTTCGACTGCCGAGGATCGAGCAGAACGACGCGCTGCGTCAGATCGGGCTCACCCCCCGCCACCACCCCGTCCAGCCGAGCGGCCAGCTTCCCGTGCAGATGCCGCGGCGCAATCACCGCCAACCGCCCCTCCGCAGGCGTCAGCTCCTCCACCGCCTTGGCCACCGCGTCCGGCAGATCGTCCACCGCCCGCACCCACGGCCGTACACCCGTCGAACGGACCGAACTCGGCGGCTCGAAGTCCGGCTGCTCGGCCCGCACCACAGCCGCCGCGACCTCCATGATCTCTGCCGGCGTGCGGTAGTTGACGCCCAGCCGGGCATGCTCCCAGCGGTCCTCGACATACGGTTCGAGAATCCCGGCCCACGATCCGACCCCTGCCGCCTCCGCCGTCTGCGCCGGATCCCCGACCAGCGTCATCGACCGCGTCGGGCAGCGCCGCATCAGCAGTCGCCACGCCATCGGCGACAGCTCCTGCGCCTCGTCGACGATGATGTGCCCGAACGCCCAGGTCCGGTCGGCCGCCGCACGCTCGGCGGCGCTGCGGTGGTCGTCCTCCTCGTGCCGCTCGGCGAACCGCTCGGCGTCGATGATGTCGTGCGCGGACAGGACCTCGGAGTCCTCCTCGTCCTTGTCCTCGAACTCGTAGGTCCGCGAGGCGTACGAGACGTCGAGCACGCCCTGCGCATACGCGACCTGCGACTCCCGCTCCCGCTCGGCCCGTGCCCGGGCGACCCGTTCGTCCACGCCGAGCAGTTCCGCGGCCTCGTCCAGCAGCGGTACGTCCGCCACCGTCCATGCCCGTGTCACCGGACGGCGGATCGCGGCCGCGTCCTCGTCGGGGAGATAACCGACGGGATCGGCGAGGAAGTCCGCGACCAGGCGCTGCGGGGTCAGCCGCGGCCACAACTGGTCGATGGCGGCCCACACTTCGGGGTTCTCGGCGATCTCGTCGCGGATCTGCGTGATGTCGCTCGGGTCCAGCAGACTCGTACCGTCGAAGGGGTCCGTCCCGACCCGCTCGGCGTACATCTCGGTGAGCGTATTGAGGATGTGCCCCTCGAAGTGCTCCCGGGCCACGTTGTGCGGCAGCCCGGCGGCACGGGTGCGCTCGCGGGCCATCTTCACCAGGCCGTCGTCGAGCATCAGGATCTCCCGGTCGTGCTCGATCGCGATCACCGGGTCGGGCAGCGCCTGCCAGTCGCGTACGGCCTCGGCGAGGACGTCCGCCATGTCGGCGCGGCCCTTCACCGCGGCCGCCGCGCGGCTGTCGCCCGCCGTCGCCTTCACTCCGGGGAACAGCTCCCCGACCGTCGCGAGCAGCACCCCCGTCTCACCGAGCGAGGGGAGCACCTCGCCGATGTAGCCGAGGAAGGCGGGGTTGGGGCCGACGATGAGGACGGCCCGCTTGGCGAGCAGTTCCCGGTGTTCATAGAGGAGATACGCGGCGCGGTGCAGGGCGACGGCCGTCTTGCCGGTGCCCGGGCCGCCCTCGACCACCAGCACACCCCGGTGCGGCGCCCGGATGATCTCGTCCTGTTCGGCCTGGATGGTCTGCACGATGTCGTGCATACGGCCGGTGCGCGCGGCGTCGAGGGCGGCGAGCAGCACCGCGTCACCGGTCGGGTCCTCGTGGCCGGTCCGCTCCCGGTCCCCCAGGTCGAGGATCTCGTCGTGCAGGGCGGTCACCCGGCGCCCCTCGGTGGTGAGGTGCCGGCGCCGGCGCAGGCCCATCGGGGTGTGGCCGGTGGCCAGGTAGAAGGGGCGGGCAACGTCGGCACGCCAGTCGATCAGTACCGGTGTGCGCTCGGCGTCGTCGGTGCGCAGCCCGATGCGACCGATGTGGTGCCGGGTGCCCGAGGTGAAGTCGATACGGCCGAAGCACAGCGAACCGTCGACGGCGTTCAGCGCGGCGAGCAGCCCGGACCGCTCGGCGACCAGGATGTCCCGCTCCAGCCGGGCCTGCATGGGCGTGTTGCCCTGGCCGAGCGCATCCGTGACGCCCGCCTCGGTGTGGCCGCGCAGGGCGTCCACGCGCGCGTACAGGGCGTCGATGAATTCCTGTTCCCTGCGAATTTCATCGCTGTTTGACAATTCCACTCCCGGGCAGATACAATGACGCCAGTGAACTTCTTTGCGACCCAATCCCCTTGAAGTCGCGAATCATTAAACTTACACAGAGAAATCCCCCGAGCGCAATTGCTCGGGGGATTTCTTGTGTGTACTGCGTGAGGTCAGAGGACGTCCGCCAGCTCCGCCAGCAGCCGCCGCTTGGGCCGGGCCCCCACCATCGCCTTGATCGGCTCACCGTCGCAGAAGACCATGAACGTGGGCATCGAGAGG
Organism: Streptomyces sp. TLI_185; assembly: GCF_003814765.1. NCBI lineage: Bacteria > Bacillati > Actinomycetota > Actinomycetes > Kitasatosporales > Streptomycetaceae > Streptomyces > Streptomyces sp. TLI_185. The sequence goes on along the minus strand of NZ_RKRB01000001.1, from coordinate 6,944,386 downwards.
ACCTGGTAGGCGTTCGTGGTCACCGGATTGCGGTCCACGTTGAGCTGCACCACCTTGAGACGATCGGCCTCCTCGGCGGCGAGGGCGTGCAGGACCGGTCCCATCTGCCGGCACGGCGGGCACCAGTCCGCCGTGAACTCCACCAGCACCGGCAACTCGGACCCGATCACCTGCGCCGCGAAATCCTCGTCCGTCACGTCGATCACAGTTCCTGCCCTCCCAGTTCGCACAACGGTGATTCCACGTCGGCCATGGCCGCCAGCCGCACGCCGATCGTCGCCCGCACGGCCTGCAGCTCGCCGATCAGCGCGTCGAGTTCGTCCAGCTTGCGCCGGTAGACCGCGAGCGAGGCCGGGCAGGAGTCGCCCTCGGGGTGCCCCGCCCGCAGGCACTCCACGAACGGCCGCGTCTCCTCCAGGTCGAACCCGAAGTCCTGCAGCGTCCGGATCTGCCGGAGCAGCTTCAGATCGCTCTCGTCATAGGTGCGGTACCCGTTCCCGCCGCGCCGCGCGGGCAGCAGCCCGCGCGACTCGTAGTACCTGAGCGTCCGCGTCGTGGTCCCGGCCCGTTCGGCCAGCTCGCCGATTCGCATGCATACGAACGTAATCCTTGACGCCGACGTCAGGGCAAGGGCGGCAGCAGCGGCTTCCGCTCGACCGGGGACGTGAGCACGATCGAGGTCGTGGTGCGGCCCAGCACCGAGGTCTGTTCCAGGATCTCCTCCAGGTGGACCGTGTCCTGGACGGCGACCTTGAGGATCCAGCAGTCCTCGCCGACCACGTGGTGCACCTCGGTGATCTCCGGGCGCGCGGTCAGCTCCAGGGTCCTGGGGTGCCTCAGGTTGTAGCCGCCGTGCGGGTTGACCCGGACGAACGCCTGGATGCCGTAGCCGAGGCGGGCCGGGGCGACCTGGGCGCCGTACCCAGTGATCGCACCCGTCGCCTCCAGCCGCCGCACCCGCTCGGTCACCGCGGCCGGGCTCAGCCGGACCCGGCGCCCCAGCTCGCTCAGCTTGATGCGGCCGTCCGTCTGGAGCAGCTCCAGGATCTGCCGGTCCACCGCGTCGAAGCCCACCGAGGATTCGTTGGCGGCGGCTCGCGGATGCCGTGGTTCTTTCGGTGCCGCAGCCTGAAGTCCCATGTCTCCCCCTTCGGATCGCGCTGATGCGCCGGGAGAATTATGGTCATGGAAAAGGAACGCGGAGCCGGGACGGACGAGGCAAGGACCAGAGAAGTACTGGTCATCGGCGGAAACCGCTATTTCGGCAAGCGGCTGATCGCCCGTCTGCTGGCCGCGGGAGACCGGGTCACGGTCCTCAATCGCGGTTCGTCGGCGCCACCCGCCGGAGCACGGCAGCTGATCGCCGACCGCAATGACGAGAACTCGCTGTCCGACGCCCTCGGTTCACGCACCTTCGACGTCGTCGTCGACCAGGTCTGCTACACTCCGCGCCAGGCGGCGATCGCCCGCCGGGTCTTCGCCGGCCGCACCCGGCGCTATGTGATGACCTCGACGGTCGAGGTGTACGAGTACGAGGACTCGCTCACGCTGGTGAGGGAGGAGGACGTCGATCCGCGTACGGTCGCCGTGGACCTCGAACTCCCCTGGGACGACCAGGAGTTCCTCGAATCCCACTACGGCGAGGGGAAGCGCCAGGCGGAAGCCGTTCTCGCGGCGGCCGGACCCGGGTTCCCGTACACGGCCGTGCGCGTGGCCCACGTCCTGGGCGGCGAGGACGACTTCACGGGACGGATGCACCACTACGCGGAGCGCATCCGCACCGGCGAACCGATCTCCGTGCCCGTCACCAACCGGTCGGCCACCTACATCCACGTCGAGGAGATCGCCGACTTCCTGCACTGGGCGGTGGGCGAGGACTTCACGGGCCCGGTCAACGCGGCCTCGCACGGGCTGCTCACCACGGAGGAGCTGTGCGAGGCGGTGGCGGCCCGCTTCCCGGAGGGCAGGACGGTCCTCCGGCCGGTCGAGGTCGGCGAGGTCTCCCCGTTCTCCTTCACCCGCTCCTACGGCATGGACAACTCCCGGGCCACCCGGCTCGGTTTCACCTTCGGTGAGGTTCGGCACTGGCTGCCGGGCGCAGTAGCCGAGACTCTCGGAAAGGGCGGCAACTGACATGCGGTACCGCATACTCGGCGACCGGCGGGTGAGCGCGATCGGCCTCGGCGCCATGCCCCTGTCCATCGAGGGCCACCCGGACGAGGCGCGCGCCCTGGCGACCGTGCACGCCGCACTGGACGCAGGCGTGACCTTGCTGGACACCGCGGACTCGTACCACCTCCCCGGCGCCGAACCCGGCCACAACGAACACCTCGTCGCCCGCGCCCTCGCCACCTACGGCGGTGACACCGCCGACGTACTGGTGGCCACGAAGGGCGGCCGGGGCAGGCCGGCCGACGGCAGCTGGACGGTGAACGGCACCCCGCGCCATCTCAAGGCCGCGGCCGAGGCCTCCCTCAAACGGCTGGGCGTCGAGGCGATCGGCCTCTACCAGTTGCACAAGCCAGACCCCGAGGTGCCCTTCGAGGAGTCGGTCGGCGCGCTGCGTGAGCTCCTGGACGAGGGCAAGATCCGGCTGGCCGGCGTCTCCAACACGGATGTGGACCGGATCCGCGTCGCCCACGCGATCCTCGGCGACCGTCTGGTCTCGGTGCAGAACCAGTACTCGCCCGCCGTACGGGACAGCGAGGCCGAGCTGCGGTTGTGCGCGGAGCTGGGGCTGGCGTTCCTGCCGTGGAGCCCGCTGGGCGGTATCTCCCAGAGCTCTCTGGACGGGCCGTCGAGGGTTGGGGGTCAGGTGCGCTTCGGTGCGTTCCACGCAGTGGCGGCCGCGCACCGGGTCAGCCCTCAACAGGTCTGTCTGGCCTGGCTGTCGGCACGGTCTCCGGTCGTCGTCCCGATTCCGGGGGCGAGCCGTCCGGAGACGATCCGGGACTCCGCGGCCGCGGCGGACCTGGTTCTCGCCACGGAGGAGCTGGCACGGCTGGACGAGGCGGTCGCTCCGGCCGGCTGAGGAGTCCCGCGTCCGGACGTCCGCCCGTCAGCGGGGAGACCGGCCGGGGCGCGGGCCCAGCAGCCACTCCCCTGAAGGCGGTCCGCCGTGACCCCGAACGTCCACGTCGTCGTCCTCGTCCTCGTCCTGAGCCGAGAACCACTCCTCGTCCTCGCTTCCGTCCCGCACCCCGAGCAGCCGGCGCGTGAGGCGGTCGCGGTCGGAAAGGAGTTCGTCGAGGGCCTCGCGGACGTCGGCCGGTTCGGTGCGGGGGGCCTCGCGTTCCGCCGCGATCAGGACCGAACGCCGTACGAGCTCCTTGGTGAAGGACGCCGTCGTGCCCTCCGTACGAGCCACGACCTCGTCCGCGATGTCCTTGCCGAGGCCGAGCCCCGCACCGTAGAGGGCGAGCAGGGCGGCGCGGCCCTCCGCGTCCGGGAGCGGGATCTCCACGGCGAGGTCGACGCGGCCGGGGCGCTGGACGAGGGCCGGTTCCAGCAGGTCGGCGCGGTTGGTGGTGAGGAGGAAGGCGACGTCGGCGTCGTCACCGAGGCCATCCATCTCGTTCAGCACCTGGAAGAGCAGGGGCTGCTCCCCGCCGCCGTAGTCACGGGCCTCGGCGATCAGGTCGCAGTCCTCGAGGACGACGAGGGCGGGCTGGAGCATACGGGCCAGGGCGCAGGCCGGGCCGATGGCCTCGATGCTGGTGCCGGAGAGGATGACCGCCGTGAACTGCGGGAGATGGGAGAGCAGATAGCGGATCGTGTGCGTCTTGCCGGTGCCGGGCGGCCCGTAGAGCAGCAGGCCCCGGCGCAGGTGCTGGCCGACCGCGCGCAGCTGCTCGCGGCGCCGGGCCACGCCCACCACCTGGCGCTCCACCCGCTCCAGCAGGCCGGCCGGCAGCACGATGTCGTCGCGGGTCAGGCCCGGCCTGCGGTGGAAGCGGAAGGGGCCCAGGCCGTGCCCGAACTGCGAGCCCTCGAAGGACAGGACCTGGCCGCGGAAGATGTTGTGCTCGCGCACGATCGCGTCGATCTCGGCCAGCAGCCGGTCCGCGAACTCCTTGTCCTGCGCGAGGACCTCGATCTCGACCTTGTTGCGCCCGTACTCGTCCGCCGGTCCGCGCAGCAGCACCGCGAACCGCTCGTCGCCGGCCGTACCGAGGTAGAAGCCGCAGGAGACACAGGCCAGTTCCTCGTCCGGCGAGACGGGCAGGTGCGCGTAGTCGACCGCGCCGATCGTGAACCGGTCATAGCGGTCTGCGGCTTCGAGGATGTCGCCGAGGGTGAGCTCGCCGTGGTGCTGGGCGCCGCGCATGCCGATCAGGTCGTAGGAACGGCCGTCCGCCGCGAACCAGCGCTCCAGCGCCAGGTGCACGTTGGGCAGGTCGTAGGGCGGATACGCGGCCTTGACCACCGGGCGGTCCGTCGGAGCCGTACCCAGGTGCTCGCGCAGCCGCTTGGTGAGGTTGCGGCGGTCGTCGTCCTCCTTGCGCCGGGGGTGGGCCACGGCGGCGAGGAACTCGTGAAACAGCTCGTTGACCTGCTCCATCGACAGCGGCGACGGCTCACGGTCCGCGCCGTACCGCCGCTCGTACTCGGTCGAGCTGACGATTTCGACCCGTTCGGACTCCCCCATGTCGCCTCCGTGCGTCCGGCCGTGCGCTCCGAGGTCCTCCAGCCTGGGCCCAACCGGCCCGGGAGGCAAAGGATTTAGGGCAAGTGTCGCCAAACGGTCGCCTGGCATGCCCGGAGTGCGTGCCAGAGCCCGCGGCGCCGGGCTGATCCGCCGGACAGGTCCTGGAACGCCGGGACGGGCCTGGACGGCTCAGACGGCCTGCGTGGAGTGGGCCGGCACGCCGGCCGACTCCTCGACCTCCAGCAGCGACGCGCTCTCCCGCTCCTCCTCGAAGGCCTTACGGCCGCCCCGGAGCCCGAACAGTCGCTTGGCGAGGGCGATGTAGAGCACGGCGAGGATGTTGAGGACCAGGGTCGCGATCTTCAAGTAGCTGACGTGCTCGGTTAGTTCGTAGATCTCCAGCGGCAGGAAGGCGGCGGTGGCGACCACCGTGAGATACTCCGCCCAGCGCTTGGCGTACCAGAGGCCGACCGCCTCGACGAGCTCGATCAGGGCGTAGACCAGGAGCAGTACGGCCACCAGCACCAGCGTGGAGTGCTTGTAGCCGAAGGTCTTCTGGATCGTGCCGACGATCGGCGAGTTGTCGAGGTCGTAGTGGAAGTGCCGGAAGACGGGCCGGAAGACGTCGAGGTACTCGTCGAAGAGCCGGCGCACCGAGTCCTGGCTGTTGCTGAACTTCCACACGGCCAGCGCCACCAGCACGATGAACACGCCGCGCACGGCCCGCTCGATCGCCAGGAAGCGCAGGATGAACAGGTCGCGCAGGACCTTGCCGCGCGGCACGAGGGGCGCGTGGTCCGCGGGCCCCGAGCCGTGCGGCTCGCCGAGTACGAAGTCGCCGCAGCGCAGACAGCGCCAGACGTCCCCGAGAGCGGTCTGTGCATGCAGTCGCGCCTTCAGCCCCGGCTCTTCCGGCGCATAGGTGACGTGCCCCTTGCGGGCACACGTGCGCCGATCCCAGTCGATCTTCATCCCCCGTGCCTCCAACCAACGAAAACGCGCCGCGCGTGTACTGCACCGGCGCGGCACGCTAGTGGACTTCGGTAAGAGATCGGTGAGGATCACCGGGCGTCAGCGCGAGGAGATGACGAAGCCGAGCGGTCGGGTCCACGGGGGAGGAACCCGACCGCTCGGCTTCCCGGCCGGGCGGCTGACCGACGGGGGAGTGTTCAGCCGCCCGGAGTCCCGGCGGGGCTCAGGCCTTCGCCAGTTCCTTCTCGCCGCCCTGCTCCGGCACCTCGGCGAGCGGCTGCTCCTCCTCGTCCAGGAGGGTCGTCTCGTCGAAGGGCAGTTCACCGGCGAGGACCTGGCCCACGCGGTCCTTGTCGATCTCCTTGGTCCAGGTGCCGATCAGGACCGTGGCCACGGAGTTGCCCGCGAAGTTCGTCAGGGCGCGCGCCTCGCTCATGAAGCGGTCGATGCCGACGATCAGGCCGACGCCGTCCACCAGGGCGGGCTTGTGCGACTGCAGACCACCGGCCAGGGTCGCGAGGCCGGCACCGCTGACGCCCGCCGCGCCCTTGGAGGCCAGCAGCAGGAAGAGCAGCAGCGGGATCTGCTCGCCGATCGCCATCGGCGTACCCATGGCGTCGGCGATGAACAGCGAGGCCATGGTCATGTAGATCATGGTGCCGTCGAGGTTGAAGGAGTAGCCCGTCGGGACGGTGATACCGACGACCGACTTGCTGACACCGAGGTGCTCCATCTTCGCGATCAGCCGCGGCAGCGCGGACTCGGAGGAGGAGGTCGACAGGATCAGCAGGAACTCACGGCCCAGGTACCTGAAGAACGTGAAGATGTTGAGCCCGGCGACGATCCGCAGCAGCGCACCGAGCACGATGAAGACGAAGAGGAAGCAGGTGAGATAGAAGCCGACCATCAGGATGGCCAGCTGCTTCAGCGCGTCGAGACCGGCGGACCCGGTGACGGCGGCGATGGCACCGAAGGCACCGATGGGGGCCGCCCACATCACCATGCCGAGGATGCGGAAGACGAGCTTCTGGAGGTGCTCCACACCGCGCAGGATCGGCTGCCCGGCCGAGCCCATGGCCTGCAGGGCGAAACCGGTGAGCAGGGCGACCAGCAGGGTCTGCAGCACCTGCTGCTGAGTGAAGGCCGAGATGAAGGTCGTCGGAATGATCGACAGCACGAAGTCGACCGGCGGCAGCGCCTCACTGTCCACCTGGTCGTGCCCGGTCGCCTTGATCGCGTCGGTGATGTGCAGCCCGTCGCCCGGGTGCAGGATGTTGCCGACGACCAGACCGATGGTCAGTGCGACCAGCGACATCGCCACGAAGTAGCCGAGCGCGATACCGCCGACGGCGCCGACCTTGGCGGCCTTCCGTACCGAGCCGATACCGATCACGATCGTGCAGAAGATGATCGGGGAGATCATCATCTTGATCAGGTTCACAAAGCCCGTACCGAGCGGCTTGAGCTCGACGCCCACGCTCGGCCAGATCAGACCCACGGCGATACCGAGGGCCACCGCTGCGATGACGGCGATGTAGAGATAGTGGGTGCGGTCCCGCTTCCCAGCGGGTGCGGCAGGTGCCGTATCGGGGGTGCTGGCGGCCACGGCTGCCCTCCTTGACGTCTTCGTCGGCATCACCGGCGTGCGGCTCACGTCCGGGGGATGGGGATGGGGGTGCGGATCTCTGTGGGGAGGCGGTGGCTGGAACCGTACGGCCCGCTTCCACTGCTTCCTCGATGCGGTGACTATCCCGTGCCCTGTGAGGGCGGTCACCCTTCCGTTCATTTAGTTCACACTTAACGTGAGAGGCACACTGACGACATGCGCATCCCCGTACCGCGCCCCCGCAGCCTGGCCGCCCAGCTCTTCGCCATGCAGGCCGTGCTGATAGCGGTCGTCGTCGCCGGTTACGCGCTGTTCACGTACGTCAGCGACCAGCGCCAGGCCGAGGACGCCGCGCGCCGCCAGGCCACGGCTGTGGCCCGTTCGGTCGCGGACTCGCCCTCGGTGCGGGAGGCGATCGGCACGGCGGATCCGACGGCCCGGCTGGAGCCGTACACGCTGCAGGTCCAGAAGCACACCGGGGTCGACTTCATCACGATCATGAGCCCGGAGGGGATCCGCTGGACCCACCCGGTCCGGTCGCAGATCGGCAAGCGCTTCCTCGGCCACATCGGTCCCGCCCGGCACGGCCAGACCTTCACCGAGAGGTACACCGGCACGCTCGGCCAGTCCTGGCGTGCCGTGACGCCAGTGTGGAACGGCAACCGGGTCATCGGCCTGGTGAGCGCCGGCATCAGGGTGGAGGCGATCAGCCAGCGGGTGCAGGACCAGGTGACGGCCCTGATCGGCGTCGCGGCCGGAGCGCTCGGGCTCGGTGCCATCGGTACGTACGTAGTCAACGCCCGCCTGCGCCGGCACACCCACGGCATGAACGCGGCCGAGCTCAGCCGGATGCACGACTACCACCAGGCCGCGCTGCACGCGGTGCGGGAGGGGCTGCTGATGCTGGACGGGCAGTACCGGGTGGCGCTGATCAACGACGGGGGTCAGGAACTGCTGGGGGTGCCGTCCGAGGAGGGCGTGGTGGGGAAGTCGGTCGCGGAACTCGGCCTGCCCGCGCCGCTGACGGGGGCGCTGCTCGCATCGGAGCCCCGGGTGGACGAGGTGCATCTCACCGCGGACCGCGTCCTGGTCGTCAACACCTCCCCGGTGTCGGGCGGCGAGCGCCGAGGCACCGTGGTGACCCTCCGCGACGTGACCGAACTCCAGTCCTTGATGGGCGAGTTGGACTCCGAGCGGGGCTTCACCCAGGCGCTGCGCTCGCAGGCGCACGAGGCGGCCAACCGCCTGCACACCGTGGTCTCCCTGATCGAGCTCGGCCGGGCGGAGGAGGCCGTGGACTTCGCGACGGCCGAACTGGAACTGGCCCAGGCGCTCACCGACCAGGTGGTGGCGGCGGTGAGCGAACCGGTGCTGGCGGCACTGCTGCTGGGCAAGACGGCGCAGGCCAACGAACGGGGCGTGGAGCTGGTGGTCTCGGAGGACAGCCGCCTCGACGACGGGCTGCTGCCGCCGAGCCTCCCGGCCCGCGACCTGGTGACGATCCTCGGCAACCTGATCGACAACGCGGTGGACGCGGCGCAGGGCAGCATCGGCGCCCGGGTGACGGTGACGGCGTACGCGGAGGGCGCGGAGCTGGTGATGCGGGTCGCGGACACCGGCACGGGGGTGGATCCCGCCCATGCCGAGCTGGTATTCCAACGGGGGTTCTCGACGAAGCCGGCCGGTCCGGGCGGGCGGGGCCTCGGGCTGGCGCTGGTACGGCAGGCGGTCACCCGGCAGGAGGGCACGTTGACGGTGGCGGAAGGTCAGGAGGGCGGTGCGGTGTTCGAGGTACGGCTGCCGCTGGGAGCGTCCGCCTCTCCGGCCGACGTGACCGGGCGCGCCGCGATGAGAGGTGACGCATGACGAACCAGCAGCCCATCCGCGTCCTGGTCGTGGACGCCCCCGTGGCTCCGGACCCGCACACCGGCCGGGCGCCGGACAGCGCCGGCCTCCGGGACCAGCGCACACGGCCTGCCGCGGAGAGGCAGGAACGCGGCGCCGCGTTCGGAGCACGGCTGCCTCGGGACGCAGCGGCCCGGCCCACCGGAGCGACCGGGCACGCCGCCACGAGAGGTGACGCATGACGACCCAGCAGCCCATCCGCGTCCTGGTCGTCGAGGACGACCCGGTGGCCGCCGACGCTCACGTCATGTATGTCGGCCGGGTCCCGGGCTTCGTGGCCGTCGGCAAGGCGCACACGGGCGCGGAGGCCCGCCGCCTGCTGGAGCGCACGCCGGTGGACCTGCTGCTGCTGGATCTGCATCTGCCGGATGTGCACGGGTTGCAGCTCGCGCGGTCGCTGCGGGCGGCCGGGCATCACGCGGACGTGATCGCGGTGACGTCGGCGCGGGATCTGACCGTGGTGCGGGAGGGCGTGTCGTTGGGCGTGGTCCAGTACGTGCTGAAGCCGTTCACCTTCGCGACGCTGCGGGACCGGCTGGTGCGGTACGCCGAGTTCCATGCGGCGGTGGGCGAGGCGAGCGGCCAGGACGAGGTCGACCGGGCGCTGGCTTCCCTGCGGGCGCCTTCGCCTGCGGCGCTGCCCAAGGGGCTGAGCGCGCCGACGCTGGAGCGCGTGACTGTGGCACTGCGGGACTGCGGGGAGGGGCTGACTGCGGCGGGGCTGGCGGAGGCGGTCGGGATCTCGCGGATCACCGCTCGGCGGTATCTGGAGCATCTGGTGGACGCGGGGCGGGCGGCGCGGGCTCCGCAGTACGGGACTGTGGGGCGGCCGGAGTTGCAGTACCGGTGGGTCAGCGGTCCTTGACCGCTCTCTAGCGGAACGGCCTTGCATATACGACGACTTGGACGCCGAGGCCGATGACGGTGAGCGCCTCGGCGACGGACAGGACCAGGAGACCGGCGGTCGTCTGCCCCGCCGCCCAGTAGACGGTGAGACCGGCGAAGGGGACGACGCAGAAGGCCAGCAGGTCGATCGCGCACTGAATGGCCTTGCGTGAACGGCGGCGGGTGTCGGTCCGGTGCGCGGTCTCCCAGGCGAAGGCGCTCTCGGCCTGGGCGAGCCGGGAGAGGCGGGGGCCGAGGTCGTCGCGGATGAAGCTGCCGATCGCGGAGATCTTCTCGTCGTTCACGAGGTACGTCCATCCGAGGACGACGGTGACGGGCGGGAGCGCGAGCAGCATCGAGGACTGCTCGGCCTGGGCGGCCGCAGCGATGACGGCGGCGACCACGGTGAGGGTGACGTAGAGGAGGTTGTCGCGGAAGCCGATGCGCGTTTTCTGCTCGTCCTTGATGGTCTGGTATTCGGCGAGGAGCAGCTGGGCGGCGGTGACGCCTTGTTCCGGATGCTCCGGTCGTTCCGGCATGTCGTCTCCCCCGGGTTGGCGCCAACGCGACGTCTGTGCAGGTCACTTGGAAGTACCTTAAAGGCGTGACGCAACCCACTGTGGCGGTGCTGACCGCGTTGTCGTTGGAGTACTCGGCCGTGCGGGGGCACCTGACGGACGTACACAGGATCACGCACGAGCGGGGGACGGTGGCCGTGGTAGGGCACCTGCCCGACACGCCGTGGGACGTCGCTCTGCTGGAACTCGGCGAGGGCAATCTGACGGTCGCGACGCTGACGGAACGGGTGGTGTCGTGGCTCGACCCGCAGGCGGTGCTGTTCGTCGGGGTTGCCGGGAGCTTGAAGAGCGACATCGGGTTGGGCGACGTGGTGGTCGCGACCAAGGTGTACGGCATCCATGGGGGCAAGGAGACGCCCGACGGGTTCCTGGTGCGCCCGGAGGCGTGGCGGGCCTCGCACCGCCTGGAGCAGGCGGCGCGGGAGGCGCTGCGGGACGATCCACGGACGCATCTGAAGCCGGTCGCGGCGGGGGACGTGGTGCTTGCGTCGGCGGAGTCGGCGTTGGCGGCGCATCTGAAGACCCACTACAACGACGCGGCGGCCATCGAGATGGAGGGGTCCGGCGTTGCCACCGCCGTGCATCTGGCGGGCGGGGATGCGCTGGTGATCAGGGGGATCAGCGATCGGGCCGACGCAGAGAAGTCCGAGCGTGATGCGGAGAACTGGCAGCCTCGCGCGGCGGAGAAGGCCGCGGCGGTGGCGGTGGCCGTGTTGCGGGAGCTGCAGCCGTTTCGGGGGCGGGGGCGGGCCGGGGACTCCGGGCGAGAGGGGCGTCCGGACTCTGAGGAGGGGCCCCATCTGGGGTCCACGTATGGAGGGGATCACCTCGACTTCAGGGGGAGCACCTTCAACGGGCCGTTCGTGGCCAAGCAGGTGGAACGGGGGGATGGGGGGCGGTAGTGGGTCGGGGCGGCGGGGGGCCGTCCATGGACCGGTGCCGGTGGCCACGGCCGCGTTGCCGGGGGTGCCTGCTGGGTTCACCGGACGCGAGGACGACCTTGCCCGACTGCTCCCGGTGCTGAAGCCCACCGCGGGCTCCGGCCTGCCCGTGGTCATCTGCGCGGTGTCGGGGCTGGGCGGAGTGGGGAAGACGTCACTGGCGTTGTACGCGGGGCACCAGGCGGTCCGGGACGGGTGGTTTCCGGGCGGCACGTTGTTCGTGGACCTGCGGGGGTACGACGAGGATCCGGTCACCGCCGACCAGGCACTGGTGGCGTTGCTGGACGGCTTCGGCATACGCGGGACCGACCTGCCGCAGACCTCGACGGCCCAGTACGCCCTGTACCGCACCCTGCTCGCCGCACACACCGAGCCGATGCTCCTGGTCCTGGACAACGCCTCGGATCCGGATCAGCTCACACCCTTGATCCCCGGTGCTGACCGGCACCGGGTGCTCATCACCTCCCGCGACCGCCTGACCGATCTGCCGGCGCGGCAGATCGACCTCGACGCTCTGAAGCCGGAAGATGCGGCCGCTCTCATCGCCAAGTCCCTGCTGCTCAGCGACGAACGGGACGACCGGGCGGCTCGCGAACCCGGGGCGGTCGCGGAGCTGGCGGCGGCCTGCGGCTTTCATCCGCTCGCCCTCCGGGTTGCGGCCGGTGCGCTGCGGAAGCGGCGCTATCGCACCATCGCCTCGTTCGTGGACGAGCTACGGGGCAGCGACGACCGGAGCGGGGCTCTGGGCCTGCGGCCGATCTTCGAGAAGGCGTACGAGCAGCTTTCGTCGGAGCAGCGGCGGTTGCTGCGGCTGCTGTGCCTTGCGCCGGTGGCGGAGGTCAGCACGGAGGTGGCTGTCGCGCTGGCCGATCTCCCGACGGTCCGGGCTGTCGAGCTGCTCGAGGAGCTGAGCGCCTGCCACCTTGTTACGCCGGTGCCGACGGGTGGGAAAGTGCGGTGGCGGTTGCATGACTTGGTGCGGGCGTTCGGGGTGGGGGTGGTGGAGGGGGATGCAGGGTTTCGGGAGGAGGGGGATGCGGCGCAGGAGCGGGTGTTGGGGTTCTATCTGCGGTGGGCGAGTGCGGCGGATGACTGGTTGCGGTGGCTGCCGGGGAGGCCGGAGCCGGAGCGGTTCGCGGACCGGGCGGGGGCGCTGGCGTGGCTGGATGGAGAGCGGGGCGGGCTGGTGGCAGCGGTGCTGTGGGCGCGGGAGGAGCGGTACACGGATGCGGCCGTGCGGCTGTCCCAGCGCCTGGGGGAGTATCTGAACTGGCGGCGCTATTTCGACGACTGGATCACCCTCTGTCGTGTCGCGCGGGAGGCCGCCCACCGCGCCGGGGACCGGGTTGGCGAGGCCAGCGCGTGGAACAACCTGGGCCTCGCCCTGCGGCAGGCTGGCCGGGCGGGGGAGGCGATCGACGCCCACACCCGCGCTCGCGACCTGTGCCAGGCCGCCGGGGACCGCCACCGCGAGGCCGGCGCGTGGAACAACCTCGGCATCGCCCTGCAGGAGGCCGGCCAGGCGGAGCAGGCCATCGACGCCCACACCCGCGCCCTCGACCTGTACCAGGCCATGGGCGACCGCCACCGCGAGGCCAAGGCATGGACCAACCTCGGCCCCGCCCTGCAGGAGGCCGGCCAGGCGGAGCAGGCCATCGACGCCCACACCCGCGCCCTCGACCTGTACCAGGCCATGGGCGACCGCCACCGCGAGGCCATCGCGTGGAACAACCTCGGCATCGCCCTGCAGGAGGCGGACCGGGTGGAGGAGGCGATTGAGGCGTACGGGAAGGCCCTGGAGGTGTACCGGGAATTCGGGGACGGGTATCGGGCAGGCCACGCCCTCTCCAATCTGGCTCTCGCCCACGAGGCCGCCGCGCGCCCTGCCGAGGCCCGCGCCCACTACCTCCAGGCCGCCGACGCCTACACCCGAGCCAACGCGCCCACCGAAGCCGCCAACTCCCAATCCCGCGCAGACGCATTGACCTGACTAGACCACTCCTCCTACCTTCACCGGGCAACCATCTCGGCCGACAACGACGTTAGGCCCGCAGGAGGTCATGCCCGTGCGCCCCACCGCCGCTCTCCCCACCCTCCTCCTCACCACCGTCCTCGCCGCAACCACCCTCACGGCCTGCGGCAGCGGCTCCGGCAGCAGTCCGGACACCGTGAAGGTCTCCTTCAAGCAGTCCACGGACAACTCCATCAAGGTGATGGACACATACCTCGCGGACATCAAGAAGCAGTTCGAGAAGAAATACCCCGGCAAGAAGGTCGAGCTCATCCCCATCAAGGCGCCGGACTCGGAGTACTACACCAAGGTCCAGCAGATGCTCCGCTCCCCCAAGACGGCCCCCGACCTGGTCTACGAGGACACGTTCCTCATCAACTCCGACATCACCAGCGGCTACTTGAAGCCCCTCGACCCCTACCTCGCCAAGTGGCCGGACTGGAACCAGTTCATCGGCACGGCGAAGAACGCGGCCGAGGGCGAGGACGGGAAGACGTACGGCGTCCCGGACGGCACCGACACCCGCGGGCTCTGGTTCGACAAGGGAATCTTCAAGAAGGCCGGCCTGCCCGCGAACTGGCAGCCGAAGACCTGGGACGACGTCCTGACCGCCGCCCGCACCATCAAACGGAAGGTCCCCGACGTCACCCCCCTCAACGTCTACACCGGCAAACCCGCCGGTGAGGCGGCGACGATGCAGACGTTCGAGATGCTCCTCTACGGCATTGGCGACGGCACGTCCGACCCGCTGTACGACAAGGCGTCGAGGAAATGGATCGCGTCGAGCCAGGGGTTCAAGGACGCGCTGTCGTTCGTGCACACGGTGTTCCAGGAGAAGCTCGGGCCCGACGTCTCCACCGCCCTCGACCCCAACATCCAGACCATCGTGGCCGGCGAGCTCCTGCCCAAGGGCAAACTGGGCATCGCCCTCGACGGATCCTGGTTGCCCCAGGCCTGGCTGAAGGGCAGCGGGCACGAATGGCCGCAATGGTCGAGCGAGTTGGGCCTGGCGTACATGCCGACCCAGCACGGCCAGGCCCCCGGCAAGGTGAGCATGTCTGGCGGCTGGACCTGGGCGATCCCCTCCAAGGCGGGCAACCCCGACCTGGCCTTCGACTTCATCAAGACGATGCAGACCAAGGCGAACGCCGAAAAGTGGTACATCGCCAACTCCGGTATCTCGGTGCGGAAGGACGTGGCCGCCGACTCGGCGTATGCCAAGGCCCAGCCCGGCATCAAGTTCTTCACGGATCTCGTCGCGAGCACGCACTACCGGCCCGCCTACCCCGCGTACCCGAAGGTCTCCACGGCCATCCAGGAGGCGATGGAGGGCGTGACGACGGGCGACATGTCGGCGGACAAGGCAGCGAGTTCGTACGACGACGCGCTCAAGTCGGCCACGAACAACCAGGTCGTCCAGAAGTGACCGGCGGCGACCACCGATGACTGCCGTACCGCAGCACGCGGGCCCGGACATGGCCAGCACCCCTCCGGGCCCAGCGCCTCACACCCCCGCCCGTCACCCCCGCTCCCGCCCCCACCCCCTCCTCCGCACCCTGACCCGCGCCCTCCCCCTCTCCCCCGCCCTGGTCCTCCTGCTCCTCTTCCTCGTCGGCCCGATCGCCTACTGCGCCTACCTCGCCTTCACCGACCTCCAGCTCACCGGCCAGGCCCACTCCTCCTTCGTCGGCTTCGCGAACTTCCGTACGGCCTTCAAGGACGAGGAGTTCCTCAACGCCGTATGGCTGACGGTCGTCTTCACGGTGCTGTCGTCGCTCATCGGCCAGAACACCCTGGGCCTGGCGCTGGCGGCGCTGATGCAGCGCGCGTCGAAGCCGGTGCGCACACTGACGGGCGGGATCGTGATCACGGCGTGGGTACTGCCGGAGGTGGTGGCGGGCTTCCTCCTCTACGCCTTCTTCCGGCGCGAGGGCACCCTGAACGCCATCCTCGACTGGCTCCATCTCCCGTCCCAGAACTGGCTGTTCACGCTCCCGATCCTGGCGGTGTCGTTCGCGAACGTCTGGCGGGGAACGGCCTTCTCGATGCTGGTCTACTCTGCCGCCCTGAACGAGATCCCCCAGGAGATCACGGAAGCGGCGGAGGTGGACGGCGCGGGCGGCTGGCGCCGCATGTGGCACATCACGTTGCCGATGATCCGCCGCTCCATCGGCACGAACCTGATGCTGAACACCCTCCAGACCCTGTCCGTCTTCGGCCTGGTCTGGGTGATGACGAGAGGCGGCCCGGGAAACAAGAGCCAGACCCTCCCCCTGTACATGTACGAACAGGGCTTCCAGAACAGCATGATCGGCTACGCCACGGCGGTCGCCCTGCTGCTCCTGGTCGTCGGCTCCCTGTTCTCGGTCGTGTATCTGCGCCTGCTGCGGACGGAGGTCTGACGCATGCCACGCCGACGTACGACCCTTGCAACCCGCCGTGTCTCCCACCGCCTGGCCGCCGACGCGGGCCTCCTCGTCGCGGCCGCCGCCTTCGCGCTCCCCCTGGCCTGGGTCATCCTGTCCTCCCTGGACCCGCAGGCCGGCCTCAAGGTGAAGGCCCCGGACAGCCTGACCCTGGACAACTTCGACGCCGTACTGAAGCCGGACATCACCCTCACACCCCTGCTGAACAGCCTGATCCTGTGCGGGGGCGGGACGCTGCTGACGGTGTTGTGCGCGGCGCTGGCGGCTTATCCGTTGTCCCGGTTCCGGTCGCGGTTGAACCGTCCCTTCCTGCTGACGATCCTCTTCGCGACGAGTCTGCCGATCACCGCAATCATGGTGCCGGTGTACGCCTTGTTCGTGCAGGTGAATCTGATCGACACCATGCAGGGCACGATCTTCTTCTTCGCCGCGTCCCAACTCCCCTTCGCCATCTGGCTGATGAAGAACTTCATGGACGGGGTGCCGAAGGAACTGGAAGAGGCCGCGTGGACGGACGGGGCGGGATCCCTGCAGTCGCTGGTGCGGATCGTGCTGCCGCTGATGGGGCCGGGGGTGGCGGTGGTGACCGTCTTCTCGTTCGTGATGATGTGGGGGAACTTCTTTGTTCCGTTCATGCTGCTGCTTACGCCGGATCAGATGCCGGCGAGCGTGAGCATCAATGAGTTCTTCGGGAATCGGGGGATGGTGGTTTATGGGCAGCTGGCGGCGTTTTCGGTTATTTATTCGACGCCGGTGATTTTGCTTTATGTGCTGGTGGCGCGACGGTTGGGTGGGGGGTTTGCGTTGGGTGGGGCGGTCAAGGGGTGAGGCCCCGCCAGGGCGGGCGCAGGCGACGTCAGGGCAGTCGGTCGGCCCAGCCGCGCGCTTGGTCAGCCTTGGCGGCATCACCGGAGCGGATGTACGCGTCGGCTGCCTTGAGGTAGTTGATGCGGGCCTCGGCCGGCTGGTCGGCCTCCTCGTGCGTGGCTCCCAGGTTCCCAAGGGTCACGGCCGCCCCGTACCAGTCCTCGAATTCCTCGCATATTTCCAGGTCCTTGCCGTACGCCTCGATCGCCTCCGCCACCCGGCCCGCCAACCGCAGCGCGTTGCCGAGGTTGTTCCACACCCCTCCCTCGGCGTGGCGGTTCCCGGCCGCCTGGTGCAGGACGAGAGCACGCGTGTGGGCGTCGACCGCCTCGTCCGCCCGGCCCGCGTCCTGCAATGCGGCACCGAGATTGGTCCAGGCACCGGCCTCACCCTGAGAATCGCCCGCGGCCTGAGTCAGGTCGCGGGCGCGGATGTAGGCATCGAGCGCCTCCTCCACCCGGCCAGCTTCCCTCAGCGCACTACCCATGCTGTTCCACGCCGCGGCTTCCCTGCGCACGTCTCCGGTGGCCCGGAACAGGTCGCGTGCCTGGGCATGGGCGTCGACCGCCTCCTCCGCGCGGCCCGCCTCGCGCAGCGCGATGCCTAGATTGTGCGACGCGATGGCCTCTGCAAGTCCGTCCCCCCGCTGATGGGCGGCATCCCGCGCCGCGCGGCCCACAGAGATCCAGTCATCAAGGTACCGCCGCCACCTCAGATACGTCGACAAGCGCGAGGCCAGCCTCGACACGGCTTCCGCGTTCCGCTCCCCTGGAGCCCACTGAACGGCCGCCACCAGTCCCTGCCGCTCCCCGTCGAGCCAGGCAAGCGCCTGCCCCCGGTCCTCGAACAGCTCGGGCACCGGCATTCCGGGCAGCCACCGCAACCGGTCATCAGCCGCGTCCGCCCGTCGTAAGTAGTACCCCAACACCCGATCCCGGGCCGCCGCCCCCTCCTCCCGCAACCCCGCATCCTGCGCGACGACACCCGCTCCATATACCCGCACCAGGTCATGCAACCGCCATCGCCCCCGCCCGCTCCCCTGTTCGACGAGATGGGCGCGGGACAGCGCGTTCAGGACTCTGGTCGGTGCGTTGTCCGCCCCTGTCAGGACAGCGACGACATCGGTGGTCGCCTCGGGCCCCGGGGCAAGGGCGAGCAGGCGGAGCAAGCGAGCCTGCTCGGGCGGGAGACGGCGGTACGACAGGTCGAAGGCGGCGCGGACGCTCCGCTCGCCGTCGTCCAGGTGGGCGAGACGGTCGCTGAGCTCGGTGAGTTCCGCGACGAGTTCGGCTACCGGTTTGTCCCGGTCGAGTACCAGGCGTGCCGCCGCGATCTGGAGGGCCAGTGGCAGGTGTCCACAGCAGGAGGCCAGTTCCGAGACCGCCTCGCGCGCGTCCGCGACACGACGGTCGGCCGGGTCGGCGATCCGCAGGGCCCGGTCGAGGAGGTCGAACGCTTCCTTCCCCGGCAGCTCGCCCAACGACAATAGTCGAGCGCCCAGTTGAGGCAGCCTGTTCCGTGAGGTGGCGATGAGCCGGTGCCACTTGCCACCGGGAAGTAGCGGACGGACCTGCTCCGCCGAGGACGCGTTGTCGGACAGGACCAGCACAGCACCCCGCTCGCGCCCCCGCTTCGCGAGCGCCGAGCGGTACAGCGCCGCGCGCGCGTCCGCCCCTGGCGGAATGTACTCCGGGTCGATGCCTAGGGCTCGCAGCAGTGCTTCCAGTGCCTGTTCCGCCGTGATGAGATCGTCGTCGTAGCCGTGGAGGTTGACGAAGAGCACCCCGCCCGGGAACCAGCCCCTCTCGCAGGCCGCGTGCGCCGCCTCCACCGCCAGGGCGGTCTTTCCGATGCCCCCGAGCCCGGAGACGGCAGCGACCAACACGGCTTCCGGCGTTTCGCGCCCATCCGGGTCGAGCGCCCCGAGCAGTTGCCCCAGTTCACTTTCCCGCCCGGTGAACCCGGCCACCCTCGGAGGCAGGGAATCGAGCGCGGTGGGCGCCGGCCCGTGCTCGTGATACTCCGCCTTTGCGTAGAAAGGCCCGTTGAACTCCCCGCCCCGGAAGTCCTGGTGATCCCCGCCGTACTGGTCGCCCATCGCGCCGTCCCCCGTGCCGCCCCGAACCTTGGGTACCACCACGGTACGCCCGCTCCGCCCGCCCAACACCCGCTCTGGCCAGGCGACTTGGCAGTACCGTGAAGACGTGCCCGCCACTTCGCCCACGGTCGCCGTCCTGACCGCACAGCCGCTCGAATACACGGCGATCCGCGCCCGTCTGACGGACATCGAGAAGCAGGTTCACCCGACGGGCACACGTGCCGAGACGGGCCAACTCCCCGGCACTTCTTGGCGCTTGGCCCTGCTGGAGCTGGGCGAGGGCACGCGCGGAGCCGCCACGCTCACCGAACGCGTGATGTCGTGGTTCAGGCCGGAGGCAGTGCTCTTCGTCGGTACGGCGGTGGGACTGCCGGAGGACATCCACGTCGGCGACGTCGTGATCGCGACCAAGGTGTACGCCGTCCACGGCGGCAAGGAGACCCCGGACGGCTTCCTCGACCGCCCGGAGACCTGGCACGCCCCGCACCGCCTCGACCAGGCGGCCCGCCACGCCCTCCGGGGGCACAGGTACATCCACTCCCACTTCAAGCCGATCGCCGCAGGCGACGTGGTCCTCGCCGACCCGACCTCCCCTCTCGCCCAGCGCATCCACCATCGCTTCAACGACGCCGTGGCCATCGAGACGGAGGGTTCCGGCGTCACTCACGCGGCTCATCTGGCGGGCACGACAGGGGCGTTGATCATCCGGGGGATCAGCGGCGGGGCGGGCGCGGAGGCCGACCACCGGACGGCAGCGGCAAACGCGGCGGAGGCGGCCGTAGCCGTACTGACGGAGTTGGAGCCGAAGCCGACCCCACACGACCGGGGCCAGGCCCCGGCATCGAAGCCGGACACGACGCACGGCCCGGTGCCGATCGCCACGACCGTCCTCCCGCCCCGCCCCCTCGGCTTCACCGGCCGATCGGCAGAGCTTGGCCGCCTGCTCCCCCACCTCGCCCCGGCTCCACCCGATGCACCGGGCCTGCCCGTCCTGATCTTCGCCGTCACCGGAATGGGCGGCATCGGCAAGACGGCACTGGCGATCGAGGCCGCGCACCAAGCCCGTAGCGAGGGCTGGTTCCCGGGTGGAACGCTCTTCGTCGACCTCCGCGGTTACGACGACAACCCCGTCACCGCCGACCAGGCCGTCCTGGCTCTGCTCGACGCGCTCGGGGTACGCGGCCCGGATCTGCCGCAGACGACAGCCCGCCAGTACGACAGATACCGCGAGCTCCTCACCGAGCGACGCGAGCGCACGCTACTCGTCCTGGACAACGCCTCGGACCCGTCCCAGTTCCTCCCCCTCCTGCCCGGCACGGACCACCACCGGGTGCTGATCACCTCCCGGGACCGTCCGCACGCCCTGCCGGTGCGCCTCATCGACCTCGAAACACTCACTCCGGAAGAGTCGGTTGCACTCCTCACCCGCGCCTTACACGACAGCGACGAGAGAGACGACCGACCGAAGCGGGAGCCTGACGCAGCACGCGAACTGACCGACCTGTGCGGGCACTTGCCCCTCGCGCTCCAGATTGCCGCCAGCATGCTGCGCAAGCGCTGGCCACGTGACATCGCCTCGC
The DNA here is from genome assembly GCF_003814765.1 of Streptomyces sp. TLI_185. NCBI lineage: Bacteria > Bacillati > Actinomycetota > Actinomycetes > Kitasatosporales > Streptomycetaceae > Streptomyces > Streptomyces sp. TLI_185. The sequence goes on along the minus strand of NZ_RKRB01000001.1, from coordinate 6,923,869 downwards.
TGGTGGCCGAGATCAAGGAGGCCGAGGACCCCACCGCCGTACTCGACAACGGCAGTCCGGGCAGTGATCTGTACGGCCGCTCACTTGTCCTCCGGCCTGTACTGGAGACCTCGTACCGCCGACTGCCGCCCGACCAGGCCCGGTTGCTGCGACTGCTGGCCCTGGCCCCGGGCCCGGACACGGGCACGGAGGCGGTGGCTGCGCTGGCTGATGTCGCCGTGGAGGCTGCCCTCGCCTTGCTGGAGGATCTGGCGGCGACTCATCTGGTCGCGCCGGTCCAGGGTGTCGATGGCGCGGCTTCCGGAATGCGGTGGCGGTTGCATGACTTGGTGCGGGTGTTCGGGGTGGGGCTGGTGGAGGGAGATGCGGGGCTGCGGGAGGAGGGGGATGCGGCGCGGGAGCGAGTGCTGGCGTTCTATCTGCGGTGGGCGAAGGCGGCCGATGGCCGGTTGCGGTGGCTGCCGGGAAGGCCGGAGCCGGAGCGGTTCACGGACCGGGCGGGTGCGCTGGCGTGGTTGGACGTGGAGCGGGCCGGGCTGGTGGCGACCGTGCAATGGGCAAGCGAGACCCGGCATGCGCAGACGGCGGTGGAGGTGGCCGCGTGCCTGGCGGAGTACCTGCGCTGGCGGCGGTACTTCGACGACGGGGTCACGGTGGCGGTTGCCGCACGGGAGGCCGCCCACCGCGCCGAAGACCGCGACGGCGAGGCCGATGCGTGGACCGACCTCGGCCTAGCCCTCGGGGAAGCCGGGCGGGTGCTTGAGGCGATCGACGCCCACGGCCACGCTCGTGTCCTGTACCGGGCCGTCCGGGACCGCGTCGGCGAGGGCATGGCGTGGGACAACCGCGGCACCGCCCTGCGGGAGGCTGGCCGGGCGCAGGACGCCATCCACGCCCACACGTACGCACGCAACCTGTTCCGGACCGCCGGAAGCCGTCACGGCGAGGGCATGGCGTGGAACAACCTCGGCAATGCCCTGCGGGAGGTCGGCCGGACAGAGGAGGCCATCTACGCCCACGCCCACGCGCTGGGTCTGTACCAGGCCGCAGGGGACCGCCACCGCGAGGGCACGGCGTGGCACAACCTGGGCAACGCGGTGGGGGAAGCAGGCCGGGTGGAGGAAGCATGCGAAGCGTACGGAAAGGCCCTTGAGATCTGCCGCGAGTTCGAGGACTGGTACGGGGCGGGCCACGCCCTCTACAACCTGGCCCGCATCCACGCGACCACCCGCCATCTCGTCGAGGCCCGTGCTCTCTACCTTCAGGCCTGCGACGCCTACACCCAAGCCAACGCCCCCACCGAAGCCGCCGAAGCCCACACCCAAGCCGACTCCCTGAACTAAGCCCCCACACCACCCACGCTTTACCCCATCCCTGCACAACCTCCCACCCCCACCCCCACCCCCACCCTCGGCAAGACCGCCCACATCCGAGTCCCACCCCCAGGTTCCCGAGCCTCCCCAAACCCCCACTCCCCCTCGCACCCCCGCACCACGCACCCCAACACCCGCAAAGCCGCCCGCCGCCGAGCATCGCAAGCCGCAGCGAGCCGCGGATGCGCATGCCGGGGATGCCCGTCCCACACGATCACCCGTAGCGCGCCCTCCCGATACCGGAGCGACACGTACATCTCGGCATCACCCGCGAACCGGCATGCGCAGGCGGCCAGTTCACCCACCACCTGCACTGCCCTTCCGTCATGTCGTCCAGCCCGTGCGTGTGCAGGACGGCCCGTGTGGCGGTCCGCGCGACACGCGAACTCGCCGGTCCGGCGGGCAGGGTGAGGCTGTAGGCGAGCGAATCGGGACACGGCGCCAGTGTCCGGTCGACGTCGGTGGAGATGGGGCACGCAGAGACAGCGTGAGTTGCGAACACGAGTAACTCCCTGAACTGAAGCGGACGTTCGACGACATGAGCACAGCGATGCGAACCGAACCGACAGCTGGACGGTGGCTTGTCTCCCTGGCGCGGACCCACCCCTCCCAGGGAAGGAGAATCCGGGCAGGCTCGCGCGATGCGCTTCCGACGACGTCGTTCCGTAAGCGGCGCATCACCGACTGTAGAGGAAATCGGGAGTACACGTACTACTCTCACCGAAGTTCCCGGTGGACCGACCGCCCGTCACCCCGGCAGACTGACCCCGTCACATGGCTGAACGGGAGGGGCGGATGCCGCCGAGGAGTACACCGACGGCGCGTCAGAGACGGCTCGGCACGGAATTGCGGAGGCTGCGAACGGCGGCCGGCATGACCACAGAGCATGCCGCCGGACTGCTCAACGTGCCCCGCACCAACGTCCCGAACATGGAATCCGGCCGCTCAGGAATCAGCCCCGACCGCGTCCGCACCCTCGCCCGGAACTACGGCTGCACGGACCAGGACCTCGTCGAGGCACTGGCCGCCATGGCCGCCGACCGGGACAAGGGCTGGTGGGAGGCGTACCGGGGCCAACTGCGCGACGACTTCCTGGACATCGCCGAGCTGGAGTGGCACGCAAAACGGCTGCGCCTCTCCGTGACCGTGCACCTGCCGGGACTCCTCCAGACCGAGGAACACGCGCGTGCCGTCTTCGACGCCGTGATCCCGCGCCTGCCCGCCGCCGACGTCGACATCCGCGTGGCGCACCGCATCGACCGCCAGCAGGTACTCGACCGCTCCGAGCCCCCGGCCCTCGACGCGATCGTCCACGAGGCCGCACTGCGTATGGAGTTCGGCGGACCGGCCGTGGCGCGGCGGCAGTTGGAGCACCTGCTGCACATGACCGAACGCGACACCGTGACCGTTCGGGTGATCCCGTTCAAGGCGGGCGGCTTCCCCGGCGCCGGGCAGTCCGTCATCTACGCCGAGTCGACGGTCCCCCAGCTCGACACCGTCGAACTCGACAGCACACACGGGCCGGAGTTCATCCACACGGAGGCGCAGCTCCGCAAGTACCGAGCCCAGCTCGACGCAGCATCGTCCGCGGCACTCAGCCCCGGCGCCTCGCGCGAGTTCATCCACACCCTTGCCGACGACCTCTAGGAGAAGCGATGCCGGACATCACCTGGGAAGAACCCTTCTGCGGCGAGGGAGCCAACTGCTTCCGCATAGGCACCGACCAATCCGGCAACGCCTACATAGCCCTCGCCGGCCAGGAAGACCACTACCTCACCGACACCCGCGAAGCCCTCCGCACCCTCATCCGCGACATCAAGGCCGGAAAAGCCGACCACCTGCTGTGAGTCCTCGGCCTCCAGCCGTCGCCCCCCAGCCCCCTACTCCGGCAGCACCCCCGCCCGGAACGGCTCCACCCCCACAACCCTCCGCACCCGCACCGGCTCGATCAACAACATCACCCGCTGCTCCCCGGGCAGCAGCCAGGGATACCGGTCCTCGCCGATGTACTTCCGCGCCAGCCGGTCCATGCCCCGCTCCGCCTCCTCGCCCTCCACGAACCGGACGACCCGCCCCCGGATCTCGGCCCGGTCGTAAGGGTTCTCGGGGTCATGATGAGACAGCGAGACGTTCGGATTGAGCCGCAGGTTGTCGATCTTCACGCGGCCGATCGACGTATTGACCATGGCGTACTCGTCTTCGATGTCCGCCCACATGGGCGAGACGTGCGGCATCCCGTCCGCGCCCACCGTGGCGAGGTGCCAGAAGTTCGGCGCCAGCAGACGCTCGCGAATATGCCCCTCGAGCTTGACGTTCACAAAGTCACCGGCCTTTCCCGCCGCCCGCCCGGACGGCTTCGCGCCATCCTCGCCAGCGCGCCCGCCCCGCCGACAGACGATCTTCGGCCACCCCGTACGGCCCGTACGCGTGGCCGAATCCGTACGTTCCTACAATCCGTGATCCTGGCCGAACAGACCGTAGTCACCGCGTCACGGCCCGCCTACGTTGTGGCCCGTGCACCAACGTCCAGCCCGCTCGAACCAGCCCGCCCCGCCCTTCGACGCCCCCGCCGCCCGCCGGCTCCGTACGGCCCTCAACATGGGCCCCGAACATGTCGCCTATGGCCTGCGTGTCTCGTACGGGCTGCCGTATGTCTCCCCGGATCTGGTCCTCGCCTGGGAGCGCGGTTCCATCTCCCCTTCCAGTCCGGAGCTCACCGCTCTCGCAGGCGTGTTGTGGTGTTCCCCCGGTGAGATCACCGGCCCGCCCCGCACCCTGCGCGAGCACCGCATAGCCCGCGGCCTCGCCCCGGAGGACGTCGCCCGCACCGTCGGCCTGGAGTTCCTCGCCTATATGCACATGGAGGAGCACAACGCCTGGCGCGGCAACGAGCGCCAGGCGGCCGCCCTCGCCGACCTCCTCGCCCTCTCGCTCCCGGACTTCGTCACCGTCACGGGGCGCGAGCCGAAACTGGCCGAGCTGCTGCGCAGTGCGGTGACCACGCGCTGGCAGGCGTACGTCCGCCCGGTGGCCAAAACCGTGCCCCTGGACCGGCACCTCCTGGAGGACGCCCTCCAGACGCTGCACCAGGACTACCAGGGGCAGATGGCCGCTTCGCTGAGCTGGGCCGACGGAAACGCGGCCGGCGACTCGAGTGACGCCGGCCGCGAGTTCCTGGAGCGGATCGTCGACCGCTTCTGGGCCACGATCCAGCACAACAGCAGCTGAAGGGGTCGGCTCCGGAAGTGCCCGCACGGAGCCGGTTCGATCATGGTTGAATGCTGCGCGTCGTGGCGCTCGGGGGGGTGCTGATGCTGCGCCCCTGCCCCCCTTTGCGATGTGATGCGGGTCACACCGACCTCACGTCACGAACGGAAGGGCAGCTTGCGTCTGGTGGTCGTCCGCACAGCGGGAACGACCGACACGAAAGAGGCAGCAGAGCGATGGACGCGACAGCAGCGCAGCAGCACGAGGTCCTGGTCCTGGGCGCGGGCTACGCCGGGCTCTCCGCGGCGATCCAGCTCGCGGCGCGCACCAGGAAGCGCGGGAACCTGCGAGTGACGCTGGTCAACCCCTACGACACTTTCACCGAGCGGCTCCGCCTGCACATGACTGCCACCGGCCAGGGGACCGCCGCGATGCACATCCCGGAGCTGCTGGACGGCACCGGCGCCGGCTTCGTACGCGGCTGGGTCACGGCCGTGGACACCGAGGCCAAGACCGTCCGGATCGACGACGACCGGGTCCTGCGCTACGACACCCTGGTCTACGGCCTCGGCAGCATCGCGGACACCGTCGCCGTCCCCGGCGTGGACGACCATGCCTACACCCTCAACAGCCCGGAGGACGCCGCCCTCCTCGCCGACCGACTGACCCGGCTCGACGGCGGGACCGTCGTGGTCGGCGGCAGCGGCCTCACCGGCGTCGAGGCCGCCGCGGAGATCGCCGAGCGGCACCCGCAGCTCCAGGTGGTGCTGCTGGGCCGGAACGAGCCGGGCGCGAGCATGCACCCGAAGGCCAAGGCCTACCTTGACGCGGCGCTCGCCCGGCTCGGCGTGCAGGTGCGCAGCGGTGTCGAGGTGGCCAAGGTGCTGCCGGACAGTGTCGAGCTCGCGGACGGCTCCGGCATCCCGGCGGCCGCGGTGCTGTGGACGAGTGGCACCCGCGTCTCGCCGCTGGCCGCCGCCGCCGGCCTGACCGTCGACGAGCGCGGCCGTGTGGTCACCGACAGCGCGCTGCGCTCGGTCTCCCACCCGGACGTCTACGCCGTGGGCGACGCGGCGGCGATCCGCCAGGGCTACGGCGTGATGCACGGGACCTGCCAGGGGGGCATGCCCACCGGCGTGCACGCGGCGCTCTCGATCCTGCGGGTGCTGGCCGGCAAGGAGCCCAAGCCCTTCCGCTTCGGCTACTACCACACACCCGTCAGCCTGGGCCGGAACGACGCCGTTGTGCAGTTCACCCGTCCCGATGACAGCCCGCGCCGGATCGTGCTGACAGGCATGCGGGCCGCGAAGTACAAGGAGACGGTCACCGCCGCGCCGTGGCCGACCTTCGCCCGCATGAAGAAGATGCCCGCCTCGGGCGCCCTCTGGCCGCACGGCGGCCGCTACACCCGGATCCGGAGCGCCAAGTGACCCAGCCGCAGCAGGTCGGCCCCGACCAGCTCGCCTTCCAGCAGTACCGCACCCTGCTCTTCTCCGTCGGCTACCGCATCCTCGGAACCGCCGCCGACGCCGAGGACGTGGTCCAGGACGCCTGGCTCAAGTGGTCGGCGGCCGACCGTTCCCAGGTCGCCGACCCCAAGGCATATCTGACCCGAATCGTCTCCAACCTGGCGATGGAGCGGCTTCGTTCGACCCGCCACCAGCGCGAGACCTATGTCGGGCCATGGCTACCCGAGCCGATCCTCACCGGCCCGGACACCGCCGACGGCGTCGCCGCGGCCGACTCGGTCTCCATGGCCCTGCTGGTCGTCCTGGAGACGCTGAGCCCCCTGGAGCGCGCGGTCTTCGTCTTGAAGGAGGTCTTCGCCTTCACTTACGCGGAGATCGCGGAGGCGGTGGAACGCTCGGAGCCGGCGGTCCGGCAGGCCGCGCACCGCGCCCGCGAGCACGTCCGGGCCCGCCGGCCCCGTTTCACGGCGGACCGCGCCCGCCAACGCGACGTGACCGAGCGTTTCTTCGCGGCGACGACGGGCGGGGACATCAACACCCTCATGGAACTGCTCTCCCCGGACGTGACCCTGTGGACCGACGGCGGCGGCAAGGTCCGCCAGGCCCTCAAGCCGGTCGTCGGCCTGGAGACCGTGGCCCGTTGGTTCGCCGGGCTCGGCACCGTGACCTACCAGGGCATCGAGCCCGCGCAGATGCGGGCGGAGCTCACCTGGATCAACGGCGGCCCGGGCGTGGTCTTCCGCGGCCCGGACCGCGTGATCGCCACGCTGACCTTCGACTTCGACCCGGAAGGCCGCATCTCGACCATCCACAACGTCGCCAACCCCGACAAGCTCCACGCCGTCGCCGACGGCACTCGGCACGAACTCTCCTGAGCCGCCCGATCGTTGACGAAGCCCTCCGGAAACCCCGTGAGTGTCCGGGTCTGCTGCCCCAGCACGGCCCGGGCCCAGGTGGAGCCGACAGGCACAGTCGAGGGCGTCCAAGCCCTGAGTGAGTCGACCACAGCTCTCGCCGAGGCGCGGCATACGGGCCCAGTCCTAGAAGACCGACTCCGCCTCGTCCATCCGGTCCTTCGGAACCGTCTTCAGCTCGGTCACCGCCTCCGCCAGCGGCACCATCACGATGTCCGTGCCGCGCAGAGCCGTCATCCGGCCGAACTCACCCCGGTGCGCCGCCTCCACCGCGTGCCAGCCGAAGCGGGTGGCGAGGACGCGGTCGTAGGCGGTGGGGACGCCGCCACGCTGCACATGGCCGAGGATGACCGGCTTGGCCTCCTTGCCGAGCCGCCGCTCCAGCTCGTACGCCAGTGCCGTACCGATGCCCTGGAAGCGCTCGTGGCCGAACTGGTCGATCTCGCCCTTGCCGTAGTCCATGGTGCCCTCGGCGGGGTGGGCGCCCTCCGCCACGCACACGACCGCGAACTTCTTGCCGCGGGAGAAGCGCTCCTCGACCATCTTGACGAGGTGGGCCGGGTCGAAGGGGCGCTCGGGGAGGCAGATGCCGTGCGCGCCGGCGGCCATGCCGGACTCCAGGGCGATCCAGCCCGCGTGCCGGCCCATGACCTCGACGACCATCACACGCTGGTGCGACTCGGCCGTCGTCTTCAGACGGTCCATCGCCTCCGTGGCGACCCCGACCGCGGTGTCGAAACCGAAGGTCCGGTCCGTGGACGAGATGTCGTTGTCGATCGTCTTCGGGACGCCGACCACCGGCAGGCCCGCGTCGCTGAGCATCCGGGCCGCGGTCAGCGTGCCCTCGCCGCCGATCGGGATCAGCGCGTCGATGCCGAAGTCACGGGCGATGTCGGCCGCGCTCTCGCAGGCCTCGCGCAGCCGGTCCCGCTCCAGCCGGGACGAGCCCAGGATCGTACCGCCGCGGGCCAGGATGCCGCCGACATCGTCGAGGTCGAGGGAGCGGTAGCGGCCGTCGAGCAGACCGGCGTAGCCGTCCTCGAAGCCGATGACCTCGTCGCCGTACTGGGCGACCGCTCGGTGCACGACCGACCGGATCACGGCGTTCAGGCCGGGGCAGTCGCCGCCTGCGGTGAGAACTCCGATGCGCATCGTGCTGTGTCTCCTGCTCGCTGTCGTTACCGGTGAGCCAGCCCGGTGGTTCCGGTGAGCCGGTCCGATTGTTTCATGCCCGACAGGACGATATCCGCTCTGCCGCCTATGACCCGATTGGCCCCATCGGGACGCCCGTCCCGCCCCCGATCCTGACGGGCGCCTTATCCAGCGTCAGGGGTATTGTCAAGAGGGTTCTGCTCACCTCGGTGGGCGATTTTTGTACCGGCGTAAGGAAACGGAGAGCACGCGTGACGCGCAGCGTGTACGTGACCGGGATCGACCGAGGAGACGGCCGTCAGGTCGTGGAGCTGGGGGTCATGGAGCTCCTGACCCGGCAGGTCGACCGGGTCGGGGTGTTCCGGCCGCTCGTCCACCACCAGCCCGACCGCCTGTTCGAGCTGCTCCGCGCCCGCTACCGGCTCTCCCAGGACCCGGCCACGGTCTACGGCATGGACTACCACGAGGCGTCCGCCCTGCAGGCGGAACGGGGGACGGACGAGCTGGTGTCCACCCTCGTCGAACGCTTCCTCCTCGTCGCGCGCGAGTACGAGGTCGTCCTCGTCCTGGGCACGGACTTCGCCGACACCCAGCTCCCCGACGAGCTCTCCTTCAACGCCCGGCTGGCGAACGAGTTCGGCGCGTCCGTGATCCCGGTCGTGGGCGGCCGGGGGCAGACCGCCGAGTCCGTGCTCGCCGAGACGCGCAACGCCTACCGCGCGTACGAGAACCTGGGCTGCGACGTCCTCGCCATGGTGACCAACCGGGTCACGCGCGACGACCGGGAGGAGATCGCGCAGAAGCTCGGCTCCCGCCTCCCCGTGCCGTGCTACGTCGTCCCGGACGAGCCCGCCCTCGCCGCCCCCACCGTCTCGCAGATCGGCCAGGCGCTCGGCGCCAAGGTCGTCCTCGGCGACGACTCGGGGCTGGCGCGCGACGCCCTGGACTTCGTCTTCGGCGGTGCCATGCTGCCGAACTTCCTGCCCGCCCTGACCCCGGGCTGTCTGGTCGTGACCCCCGGCGACCGCGCCGACCTGGTCGTCGGCTCGCTGGCCGCGCACAGCGCCGGCACCCCGCCGATAGCCGGCGTGCTGCTCACCCTGAACGAGGTGCCGAGCGACGAGATCCTCACCCTCGCCGCCCGCCTCGCCCCGGGCACCCCGGTGCTCTCGGTCGCCGGCAACAGCTTCCCGACCGCCGCCGAACTCTTCGCCCTGGAGGGGAAGTTGAACGCGGCGACGCCCAGGAAGGCCGAGACCGCGCTCGGACTCTTCGAGCGGTACGTCGACACCGGCGACCTCATCAAGCGGGTCTCCGCGCCCAGCAGCGACCGTCTCACCCCGATGATGTTCGAGCACAAGCTGCTCGAACAGGCCCGCTCCGACAAGCGCCGGGTCGTCCTCCCGGAAGGCGCCGAGGAGCGCGTCCTGCACGCCGCCGAGGTGCTGCTGCGCCGCGGGGTCTGCGACCTCACGCTGCTCGGCCCGGTCGAGCAGATCCGCAAGAAGGCCGCCGACCTCGGTATCGACCTCGGCGGGTGCGAGCTGATCGACCCCGCCACCAGCGAGCTGCGCGACTCCTTCGCCGAGAAGTACGCACAGTTCCGCGCCCACAAGGGCGTCACCGTGGAACTGGCGTACGACGTCGTCTCGGACGTCAACTACTTCGGCACGCTGATGGTCCAGGAGGGGCTCGCCGACGGCATGGTGTCGGGATCGGTGCACTCCACGGCCGCGACAATCCGCCCGGCCTTCGAGATCATCAAGACGAAGCCGGACGCCGACATCGTCTCGTCCGTCTTCTTCATGTGCCTCGCCGACAAGGTCCTCGTCTACGGCGACTGCGCCGTGAACCCCGACCCGAACGCCGAGCAGCTGGCCGACATCGCCATCCAGTCGGCCGCCACCGCCGAGCAGTTCGGCGTGGAGCCGCGGATCGCGATGCTGTCGTACTCGACGGGTACGTCCGGCTCGGGCGCCGACGTCGACAAGGTACGGGAGGCGACCGAGCTGGTCCGGGAGAGGCGTCCCGACCTGAAGATCGAGGGGCCGATCCAGTACGACGCCGCGGTGGAACCGACGGTCGCGGCGACCAAGCTGCCGGAGTCCGAAGTCGCCGGGCAGGCAACGGTTCTGATCTTCCCTGACCTCAATACAGGTAACAACACCTACAAGGCCGTGCAGCGTTCGGCCGGCGCGATCGCCGTCGGACCGGTGCTGCAGGGTCTGCGCAAACCGGTCAACGACCTGTCCCGGGGCGCGCTTGTCTCGGACATCGTCAACACCGTCGCCATCACCGCCATACAGGCCCAGCACCCGAACGAGAAGGCGTCCGCACAGTGAGCCCGACCCGTGTCCTCGTCCTCAACTCCGGTTCCTCGTCGGTGAAGTACCAGCTGCTCGACATGCGGGACAGCAGCCGGCTCGCCGTGGGCCTCGTCGAGCGGATCGGCGAGGAGACCTCACGGCTGAAGCACACGCCCCTCGCGAGCGGCGGCGCGTCCCGGGAGTGGAGCGGGCAGATCGCCGACCACGAGGCCGCCCTGAAGGCCGTCTCGGAGGAGCTGGCGAAGGACGGGCTGGGGCTGGACTCCCCCGAGCTCGCCGCGATCGGGCACCGGGTCGTGCACGGCGGGAAGTCCTTCACCGAGCCGACCGTGATCGACGGCGCCGTGCTCGCCGAGATCGAGCGGCTGATACCGGTGGCGCCCCTGCACAACCCGGCCAACCTGACGGGCATCCGTACGGCACAGGCCCTGCGTCCCGATCTCCCCCAGGTCGCCGTCTTCGACACCGCGTTCCACACGACGATGCCGGAGTCGGCCGCCCGCTACGCGATCGACGTGAAGACCGCCGACGAGCACCGGATCCGGCGGTACGGCTTCCACGGCACCTCGCACGCGTACGTGTCCCGGGCCACCGCCGAGCTGCTCGGGAAGGCCCCCGAGGAGGTCAACGTCATCGTGCTGCACCTCGGCAACGGGGCGTCCGCGTCTGCCGTACGGGGCGGGAAGTGCGTGGACACCTCCATGGGGCTGACGCCTTTGGAGGGACTCGTGATGGGTACGCGATCCGGGGACATGGATCCGGCCGTCATCTTCCATTTGATGCGTGTTGGCGAAATGTCCACGGACGAGATCGACACTCTTCTCAACAAGAAGAGCGGGTTGATCGGGCTGTGCGGTGACAACGACATGCGGGAGATCCGTCGCCGGGTCGACGAAGGTGACGAAGAGGCACAGCTCGCCTTCGACATCTACATTCACCGGCTGAAGAAGTACATCGGCGCCTATTACGCCGTACTCGGCCGGGTGGACGCGGTCGCCTTCACGGCGGGGGTCGGGGAGAACGCGAGTCCGGTGCGGGAGGCTGCCGTTGCGGGCCTTCAGGAGCTGGGCCTGGCGGTGGACAGCGAGCTGAACGCCGTACGCAGTGACGAACCGCGGCTGATCTCGCCCGCGCAGGCGCGCGTGGCGGTCGCCGTGGTGCCGACCGACGAGGAACTGGAGATCGCCACACAGACCTATGCACTGGTCGGGCAGTAACGATATGCGGCTTCGTCGCATGACCGGCTGAAGAACCCCGAGGAATACACCGCAGTAACACGCCTGAGCGCGGACCCGCCCATTTGTATCTTCCGCCAGACGGAATATTCCGCGGCGAAACAAACCGATAGGATCGCCCCATGCGCCGTTCGAAAATCGTCTGTACTCTCGGCCCCGCGGTCGACTCCCACGAAATGCTGGTCTCGATGATCGAGGCCGGAATGAACGTGGCCAGGTTCAACTTCAGCCACGGCACCCACGCCGAGCACCAGGGGCGGTACGACCGCGTCCGGGCCGCCTCCAAGGAGACCGGCCGTGCCATCGGTGTCCTCGCCGACCTGCAGGGTCCGAAGATCCGTCTGGAGACCTTCGCGGAAGGCCCGGTCGAGCTCGAGCGCGGTGACGAGTTCGTCATCACCATCGAGGACGTCCCGGGCGACAAGTCCATCTGCGGTACGACGTACAAGGGCCTGCCCGGTGACGTCGACCGCGGCGACCAGATCCTGATCAACGACGGCAACGTCGAGCTGAAGGTCCTGGACGTCGAGGGCCCCCGGGTCAAGACGATCGTCATCGAGGGCGGTGTCGTCTCCGACCACAAGGGCATCAACCTGCCCGGCGCGGCCGTGAACGTCCCGGCGCTGAGCGAGAAGGACGTCGAGGACCTCCGTTTCGCCCTCCGCATGGGCTGCGACATGGTCGCGCTGTCCTTCGTCCGGGACGCCAAGGACGTGGACGACGTCCACCGGGTGATGGACGAGGAGGGCCGTCGCGTCCCCGTCATCGCCAAGGTGGAGAAGCCGCAGGCGGTCGACAACATGGAGGCCGTCGTGATGGCGTTCGACGCCATCATGGTCGCCCGTGGTGACCTGGCCGTCGAGTACCCGCTCGAGAAGGTCCCCATGGTGCAGAAGCGCCTCATCGAGCTGTGCCGCCGCAACGCCAAGCCGGTGATCGTGGCGACCCAGATGATGGAGTCGATGATCACCAACTCCCGTCCCACGCGCGCCGAGGCCTCCGACGTCGCCAACGCGATCCTGGACGGCGCGGACGCGGTCATGCTGTCCGCGGAGTCCAGCGTGGGCGCCTACCCGGTCGAGACCGTGAAGACGATGTCGAAGATCGTCGCCGCGGCCGAGCAGGAGCTGATGAGCAAGGGCCTGCAGCCGCTGGTGCCGGGCAAGAAGCCGCGTACGCAGGGTGGTTCGGTCGCACGCGCCGCGTGCGAGATCGCGGACTTCCTGGGCGGCCGGGGCCTGGTGGCCTTCACGCAGTCCGGTGACACGGCCCGCCGGCTGTCGCGCTACCGCGCCCAGCAGCCGATCATCGCGTTCACCACCGACGAGAACACCCGCAACCAGCTCACCCTCAGCTGGGGCGTCGAGTCGCACGTGGTGCCGTTCGTGAACACCACGGACGAGATGGTCGACATGGTCGACCAGGAGATCGCCAAGATCAACCGCTTCAACCCGGGCGAGATCGTCATCATCACCGCCGGCTCGCCCCCCGGCGTCCCCGGCACCACCAACATGCTCCGCGTCCACCACATCGCGGGCGGCGGCACCAACTGACGAGCCCGCAAAGGCTCTTGTGCGGCATAGAGGGCGCCCTCCGCTGAGTGACAGCCGGGGGGCGCCCTCAGTCGGCGCACGGCTCTTCTTCCGCAAGGTCGACGGCGGCTTCAGGATCGTCGGTAAGTCCGACAAGCCGAACGAGTCGGATGTCATCAAGGAGTTGCTGAAGATCTATGGCTCATGAGCCACTGGTGACCGTGGAGACGGCCGACTTCTCCGTCACGTATGTACTCGCCCTGGATGACGATCCCGAAACCGTCGAAGACGTCGACGCGATCATCCGTGCCCGTGACAGTAAGAAGGGGTGGACCGCGACCTGCATGACTCCTCGGATGATCGCCGAGGAGATGGACCACCGGTCCACCACCGGCGAGTGCGCCGGCGGTCTGTACCTGCGGATCCCTGACATCGTGATCGTCCGTGAAGGCGGCCTGGACGCCATGACCAGAGCCCTGGTCGACCTCTTTGGCAGATACGGCATGGACACCGATGTCCTGCCGTGCTTCGAGGACGACGAGGACGAGGACGACTGACCTCAGGTACCCGCCCCACCGAGCCCCGGCGGAAGGCACCCCCTCCCGCCGGGGCCCCGGCTCAGCGGCTCCAAGCCACCGGCCCGTAAAGGCGGTTGTACGGCACTGAGGGCGCCCTCTGCGACAGGGGGCGCCCTCTTCCTTGTGCGCTCAGCGGTGCCGGAGGGCATCCACGGCAGCCTGCCTGATCCTCTTGGTCCGGCCTTTTCGGGAGACGACACGCAGGACATCCTGGTCGGCGGTCGCTCCGACCGCTCTCCCTTGAAGCCAGTCGGACCAGCCGTCGATGAGATCGTCGACGGCCGCTGCCGGCACGGCGCCCTGCTCAAGCGATTCCAGGACCCCGAGGTCCCGCGCCCGTCGGGCCGAGAAGCCGCGCACCGCCGGCGGGAGGATCCCTACCCATCGCTCGCGCTCGTCCCCCGGAACGCGTTCCAGTACGTCCCCGACGACTCCGGATGCCAGAGGGCCGTCCGGCTCCAGGGACACCGCGTCGAACAGGAACGGCAGTGCGGCGGGGGTGTCCATCGCCGCACGGTAGAGGGCCCAGCGGTCGTGACCGTCGGCGTACGAGGCATCGTCCTCGTATCGGCCGACAGCCCGGGCGAGGTGCCGCAGCGCCTCGCCCAGAGCCGGGGAGGGATCAGCAGCCACGCGCCTTGAACCTTTCCATGGCGACTCGGATGTTCTCCCTGATCGTACGGATGTTCTCGGTGACCACGGACTGCTGGTGCCTGGTCAGTTCCGGGTCACCGGCCAACGGCTTGCCGTTCTGGCCGATCCGGACCTCCGCGCCCTTGCCCTTCACGTGCGCGTGCGGCGGTGCGTGGTCGTTCGAGTAGATCTGGATCTTCACTCCGTCCTGGTTCACGATCGTACCGACCCCCGGGAAGTCCGAGCCCTCCGCAGCCGGTGCGGAGGCAGCCCCCACGATCAGGCCCTTGGCGGACGGCGCCGCCAGAACCTTGGGCTTGACCGGACAGGTCTTCACCTTCCCCTCGCGGATGTCCTTGATGAGGGCCCGCATCTTCTCGAGCGTCCGCTTGGCCGTCACCGACTTCTCCAGGAAGCCGGTGACGCGCGTGCCGATGCGTACGAGTGCCTTCGCCACCGCGGGGAACTTCGTGACGGGAATCGCCACACCGACAGCGTCCACCAGGGTCCACAGGCAGCTTTCGACATCGCCCTCGGTGAAGCACCGCTTGATGTCGTTCACGCCGATGTACTCGAGGATGATCTCGGCGCCGTTGGCCTTGATCCAGTCCAGCACTCCCTGCCCGGCGAGTGCTCTGGCCTCCCGGAACTCCTCGACGCACTCCGGTCCGCAGCCGTCCAGGAGCAGCGACTCCTCATCGGCCGTGAGATCGGAACCGGCGCCGGAGCCGTTCTCCTCCAGCAAGGCCTGGGCGGCCTTCCGTTCCCGCTCCCTCTCCTCCTCCTCGGCGCGGGTGGCGGCCGCGTCCGCCTCCTTCGCCGAGTTGTCCGCGTTGGACGCCGCCTTCTCGGCCTTGACGGCGTCGGACTCGGCCTGGGTGGCGGCCCGGCCGGCCGCGGCTGAGTCGGACTCGGCCGTAGTAGCCGCGGAGCGGGCACCTGCGGCGTCCCTCTCGGCCTCCGTGGCGTCGCGGTCGGCCTGGGCCGCCGCCGATTCGGCCTCGTTCGCGGCGAAGTTCGCGTAGAAAGCGTCGGTGCCCGCCTGCTGGTCGTACTTCTGGGCGTTCGCGTCGGCCTTCCTCGCAGCTGCCGCGTCCGTCGCGGCGGCGGTGGCGGAAGCGTTGGCCGCAGCGGCGGAGTTGACCGCCTGGACCGCGAAGTCCGCGGCGTCGGCCGCCGCCTGGAGGGCGATCTTCGCGTCGCCGGCGGCCTTCTCGGCGAGCGCCTTGGCCTGTGCCGCCGCCTTCTTCGCCTCGTCCGACTTGGCCTTGGCCGCGGTGGCCTGCTGCTCCGCGAGCGTCTTGGAGGTCTGCCCGATCAGCACCGCGTACGCCGCCGAGGTGTCGCTCTCGCGGTACGGGGAGCCGATGGTGATCGCCTCGTCGGCCGCCTTGGTCACCGCGGTCGCGGCGTCCCGGGATGCCTGGGCGTACTGGGCCGTGGCGAGGGCGTACCCGGCGGTCTTGGCCGACCACGCGGCCGTCTTCGCCGCCTCGGCCACCGCCGCGGTGGCCTCCTTGCGCGCGGTGACCGCCGCCGCCTGGGCCTTCTTGGCCTCGGCATCCGCCTTCTTGGCGTTGTCCTTCGCGGCCGCGGCCGCGTCGATGGCCTCGGCTGCCGCGGCATGCGCGGTGGCGGCTGCCGCGTGCGTCTTCGCGTACGCGGCCTGGGCCGCCTCGGCGGCGGACCGGGAACGCTCGGCCGCGCCCTGCGCACGGGTCGCCGCCGCGCGGGCGTTGACCGCCGCCGTGGTCGCCTCGTTCGCCGCGGTACGGGCCCGGGTCGCCGCGCCCGCCGCTTCGGTGGCGGCGGAACGTGCCTCCGTGGCCGCCTGCCGGGTCTCGGCCGCGGCCGCGGTGCCCTCGGCAGCAGCGGCGGCGGATTCCAGCGCGGCCGCCCGGGAAGCGGTGGCGTTCTTCTCGTGCTCGGCCTTGACCGCCTCGTTGCGGGCCTTGTAGGCGCGCAGTTCGGCACCCTCCGCCGCCGCCAGCTTCTCCGCCGCCGTCGAACCCGCGGTCTCCGCGTCCGTACGGGCCGTCCTGGCCTTGTCCGCCTCGCCCCGCGCCCGCTCCTCGGCGGCACTGGCCTTGGCACGCTCACTCGCAGCGGTGTCGCGCTCGCGCTCGGCGGTGGCCTTCTCGGCCTCCGCGATGCCGCGCTGCCGCTTTGCCTCGGCGGCCTGGTCCTTGGCCGTCTGCTCCGCCTTCTCGGCGGTCGCACGGGCGTTCTTCGCGGTGGTGGCGTTGGCCGCGGCCTCGGTGGCCAACTTGGCCGCGGAGTCGGCTGCCGCCTTGGCCTGCGCCTTCGCCTCCAGCGCCGCCGTCTTGCGGAACTCCGTGTTCAGTGCGTGCGCCTGGGTCTTCGCCAGCGCCAGCAGGGTCTGGGAGTCGGCCACCGTGGCCTTCGCCGCGTTCGACGCCGTCAGCGTGGCCTTCGCCGCCGCCTGGGTTGCCGCGGCCGAGGCCTTGGCGACCTGCACCGACTGCTGCGCGTACAGCAGGCCCCGGCCGCGCGGCAGCTTCGCGGCGTCGGCGATCGCCCACGCCTTGGTCTGCTGGGTTCCCGCGGTGTCCGCGGCCGTCTTGGCCCGGCCGGCCGCCGCGTCCGCCACCGCCACCTGGGCCGCGGCCTTGGACTTCGCCGCGTTCAGGTCCGTCGTGGCCTTGGTGAACTCGGCCTTCGTCGGGTAGTCGATGGAGTCCTTGTGCGCGGCCCAGTACTTCTGCCAGTACAGGATCTGGTCCGCCTGCCACGCCTGCCGTACCGCCTCGATCATCGCCGCAGTGGCGGCCCGGGTCTCCTTCGCCGCAGCGGCCTCGGCGCCGACGATCGCCTTGCGCTGCTCGGACTGGCCGGAATACTCCGCCTCCCACTCCGAGTACGCCTGCACGACCGGCCCGGTCAGCACCCGGTAGTGGTCGATCGGGTTGTTGCTGTCACAGGCCGCCCAGGCCGTCTTCAGCGCCTCGACCTCGGTACGGAACTCCAGCGAGTCCGGCTCGGGGGCCTTGGTCGGAAAGCCACCGAAGCGCAGGAAGGTCGCGACGTCGTTGGCCGAGGAGTAGCCCAGGTTGCTCGTGTCGAGCAGTTCCTTACCGGCGACGTCCTTGTACGCGGCAGCCCACTCGTCGCCGCCGGTGTCGAACGCGTCGAGCACCTTCTTGGCCTGGTTCAACGAGGCCTGGCCGGGCCTCGGTGTCGGGTTCTCCCACGTCCTGTCGTACAGGTCCTGCTGGGGGCCGAGGGTGAAGGCGACGATGTCCTTGCCGAAGTCGGGCGCGAAGTAGTCTCGCCCGCCGGAGGAGTTCACCGCGGCATAGGGCTTGTTGGCGGCGTTCAGCTTGTCCTGGCGGTCCCGGTAGGTCTGCAGGTCGGCCAGGCTCGCGTCCTTGTCCCGCCGGTGGGCATCGCCGAGTTCGCCGAACGTCCAGTTCGCCACGATCGTGCGCAGGTCGGCGTCGGTGCCGGCGAGTTTGGTCGCCGCGTACGTCTTCATCTCGGGCCCGCCGAAGTGCACGGCCCGCGCCACCTGGCATCGGTCCTTGCGGGCCTGGGCGCCGAGGCTGATGCGGAGGGTGCGTTCGTGCGGATTGGCTGGGTTGTCCCCCGGTTCGTCGGCGGCCGCGGGGGCCGTGGAGACGAGACCGCCGAGCACGGCCGTCGCGGTCACCAGCGCGACTGCCGCGAACTTCCTTCGTGCACGCCCTCTCGGGAAAGGTCTGTGGGGTCTTCTTCGTGTCGTTCGCACGTCTGCCTGCCTGGATGGTCAGTCCGAATGGTCGGTCTCGTCCGCGCGGGAAGAAGGCACACCAAAGCGTCGGCGGTGCCCGGCCGGTGGTCATGCCGTTTCGGACCCGCCATGCGAGAAAGTCAGGAAATGAAGAGATCCCCGTCTGTATCGCGTGTGGTCAACACGCGCCCCCGCGCCCCTCCCCAGGGGACGCGATCATCATGGCATCGAGAAAGATTTTACGAAACCCTGGATCGCTTTTGAATTCGACTGAGGGGCCCGCGTCGCACGGCAGGACCGGCACAACTGTGCCCCCGCCGGGTCAACGCCTGGCGGGGGCACAGTCTTTTGCGGCTCCCGAACGGGTCTGTGACGGCGCTCAGCCGGTTCCGTCGGTCGTGTAGACGTGCATACCGGGCACGTGCAGGGTGCCACCGAACTGAGCGGCCTGGACGACCTTCACGTTGGTGAAGTAGATCTCCGGGAGGTTCAGCGGAGGCGGGCTGTCCGGGGTGAACGTGAGCGGGATCAGACCGAGCAGGTTCCCGGAGATGGACTCCGTGTACATCGTCGTCGGGCCGCCGGTGATCTTGGACGTCGTACCCCGCCCGGCCTGCACGTGGTAGGTCTTGTTGATGTCGTGGTCCTTGACCGTCTGGTGCAGGTCGCCGATGTCGGTGCCGCCGGAGATGACGTACTTCAGCACCCTCTTGATGGTGCCGTTGGCCGTCCTCACCTTGACGATGCCCTGGTAGTCGGCACCCTTCAGCGTCAGCGAGCTGGCGTTCAGGTACCAGGGGTCGTCCGCCACCGGCACCTTGTTGTCGACGCCGCCCGTGTCGTCCGTGGCGGCCGGGCAGTTCTCCGCATCCGTGGACGAGCTCGGCGAGGGGCTGGCAGAGGTGGCCGAATCGGCCGCCTTCTGGGCCGCCTTGGTGGCCTCCTCGACCGTCTTGGTCGCCTTGTCGGTCGTGTCCTTCACGGTGTTGTTCACCGTGTCGGTGACCTTCTTGGTCGTGTCCTTGAGGGTGTCCGAGGCGCTTGTGTCCGAGGACGACGAGTCCGTGCTCGTGCTCGTGCTCGCCGAGGCGGACGGCGTGGGCGTCGGGCTCGCGCTCGACGTCGAACTGTCGCTGCCGCCGGTGAAGATGCCGGTGATCGCGTCGCCCAGGTCGCCCAGCAGGCCGCCACCGCTGCTCGCGGACGCCGAGGGGCTCGGCGTGGCGGTGTCGCTGCTCGACGTGTCCTTGCTCGAGCTGTCCGAGGGGGACGGCGTGGGCGTGGCCTTGTCGCCGGAACCTGAATCCGACGAAGAGGTCTTGCCCGAGTCCGAGGAGTCCTTGGACGTGCCCGCGGAGGACGAGGGCGAGGGCGTCGCCTTGTCGGTCGTGTCACCGGAGCTTGCCGAGGCGGACGGCGACGGCGAGGCCGAAGCGTCGTCGCCCAGCGCGGTCACACAGTCCTTGTACTCGTCCGCGGTCAGGCTCTTCGACGACGGCGACGGGGTGCCACTGCTGGCGGCGAGCGCGAGCGACGACGTGAACCCCATTCCCATGAGGACTGCCGTGGGCATCGCCACCGTGGCTATCGCCTTGCCCGCCGGCATGTGGAACCTGGTGAACAGCGGCTTCCTGGGGGCCGCATGGCGCGGCCCGGTTCTCACACGGGACTCGTCCACATCAGTCCCGTGGGTCACCTCGTCAGCCGGCACTGTGCCTCCCGTTCGCCCCGTTCGCCGGGCTCGTTCCTGACAGATCGTTCGGCTCGCCCACCACGGGCTTGAGGATCGTGGTGTCCGTGTCCATCGCCTGAGGGGCGCCGCCCGCTCCCGGCGCGTACTCCTGCGCCGCCTCGGCCGGCGGCTCGCCCGGCGACCAGGCCACGGCCATCGCCCCGCCGACCAGGGCGAGCAGGAAGCCCATCAGGAAGCCGCCGAGGTTGGACACGGGAATCGACACCAGCCCCAGCAGAATCGCCGCGACGCCCGCGAAGGTACGCACGTGCTTCTGGAACCAGAGGCTGAAGCCCAGGACGATCAGCAGCACGCCGATGATCAGGGACCCGGCCCCCGCGGTGGTGGACATCGCCAGTGTCAGATGCCCCACCTGCAGGTGGGCGTACGGGAAGTAGGCGATGGGGAGTCCGCCGAGCATGACGAACAGACCGGCCCAGAACGGCCGGGTGCCCCGCCAGGCGCGGAACTGCGCCCTCCGGCGACTGAACTGGCCGGCGGGTACGGCAGGAGTCTCGGCGCTCATGGAAAACAGCTCCCTGGTGCGGCTTTGCTGTGGTGATGGTGCTGTGGTGGTGAGTTGCAGTACGTGTGAAGAATGTGATGGAAGGTGGACGGGCGGGGGCGCCATCGGCTCCCCCGCCCGTCACGGAGTGCTTAGTAGCACTCCTTGGCATCCGTCGAGATCGACATCCTCAGTCCGCTGAGCTTGAAGGTTCCGGCCGTGGTGGCCCACGCCGTCTGCTTCACACCGGTCAGCGAGGCATGCCTGGCCTCTTGCGCGAATCCGTTCGGGTTCGTCTTGTCGTTCTCCGCGATACCCGGACCCTTGGTCGCGGACTTGGCGGCGACACCGATGTTGATGTCGCTGAAAGTCGCGTCGGCACTCAGGTCATCGAGGTCGATGTACAGCTTGTCGGCCTCGACCTCTTTGGCGCCGGTGCGCGGGTCGCCCGCCCTCAGGATCAGGCTGACCTTCCCGAAGATCGGGACGTTCGGCGTGACCACTGACTGGCACAGGTTGGTGATCTTCGCGGAGTTGAACGCCGAGACCGCCACCGGACGAACCGTCGACTTGCCTTCGAGCGTGTAGCCCGCGTCGACGGCACCGTACTGCTCGAAGCCATCACCTTCCAGCGAGTCGGCCGAGACCTTGAACTGCTGACCCGACACGCTGAACGACGCGGCGAGAGCGCCCTGCGCGAGGGCGACACCTATCGCGGCCGTAGCGGCGACGCTGGGCACCATGACCACAGCGAACCGCTTCCATCTGGTCCCGCCACGCACCTGGGACTCCATATTTCCTCCTTCTCGGACGTACATCTCCTGGCCCTGACTGCTGCCTGTCGGCGGCTCAGCCGGGCAGGGATGGGAGAAGTGCTACGTCCTCGGGAAGGAGAGCGCCCGCACTCGGAGGCGCAAACCGCGCACCGATCACCGGCGATCACCCCCGAGCGACAACCACTGGTCGCGCCTGACACACATCACGCACAACCTTGCTGGACAGGCTTCGCCGAGCCGGCGAAGACCCCCCTGCCCAAGAGCCGGCGCCAGGGGCGCAGGCTCTGCTCGGTGGGGACCCAGGAACTCCCGCAACCCAACCGGCTGTCGGGGTACGGGAAAGGACCGAGCGTCGCCGATCGTGGTGCATTCTCGCCGCCCGCACAAGGGGCTTCGTTACTGGGTAGTAACGGCCGGATAACCGAAGGACGACCCACAGGTCTCGGGCGGCGACAGAGGGTGCTGTCAAGGGGAGGGATAAAACTATTGATCATTGGACAGAATCCGACAGATCGACGCCCAGAACTTACTTGCAGTAACAGCGGCCGCGTTTACCAAGTTTTGGTAAAGCGCGGCCGCACTGACGTTCCTTCGGCAAATCTTTCACTCGGGCATCACATGCCCTGGTGTTTAGCGACTGGTCAGAACCGGGCCGCCGCCCTGCTCAGAACAGTGCCCGCGCGAGCGCCCTGCGGGCCGCCGCCACCCTCGGATCATCCGCCCCAACGACCTCAAAGAGCTCCAGCAGTCGCAGACGTACCGTGTCCCGGTCGTCACCCGCCGTGCGCTGGATCGTGGCGATGAGCCGCCCGAATGCGTCCTCCACATGACCGCCGACCAGATCCAGATCGGCCGCGGCGATCTGGGCCTCGGGGTCGGCCGGCTTCTCGGCGGCATCCTTGCGCACCCGCTGCGGGTCGAGTCCGCCCACGCGCTGCAGCAACTCGGCCTGGGCGAGGCCCAGTTTGGCCTCCGGGTTGCCCGGGTCCTCGCTCAGCACGTTCTTGTACGCCTGCACCGCACCGCCGAAGTCCCCCGAGTCCAGGGCCCGTACGGCCGCCTCGAGCAGCGCGTCGTAGGGTCCGGCAGGCTGAGCCTCGGGCGCGGCCTGGCTGCCGCCCGGCTCGGCGTCGGGGTCAACGGTCAGGCCGGTCAGGCCGAAGCGCTGCTCGGCCACCTGCACGAGCTGGTCGAGGGTCTGGCGGATCTGCTGTTCGCCGGCGGCCCCCTGGAAGAGCGGCAGCGCCTGCCCCGCCACCACGGCGAAGACGGCCGGGATCCCCTGGATCCCGAACTGCTGCATCAGCATCTGGTTGGCGTCGACGTCGACCTTGGCAAGGAGGAAACGCCCGTTGTACTCGACGGCGAGTCGCTCCAGGACGGGGCTCAGCTGCTTGCAGGGCTCGCACCACTCGGCCCAGAAGTCGATGACGACGGGCACCTCGGTGGACCGCTGCAGGACCTCGCGCTCGAACCCGGCCTCGTCGACGTCGATGACGAGATCGGCCGGGGAGACGGCTCCCGGGCCGCCGCCCTGGCGGGCCGCTTCGGCGCGCGCCTGCTCCGCCTTCGTCTTGGCCTCCTGGGCCGCCTTCACCGCGGCGAGGTCGACGACTCCGCTCATGGACATGTTCCGTGGCTGCATGCGTCTATCCTCCCCCGTTCCCGCGCATGAGTGAAAAGCGTTGAGAAAGCCGGTCCTGTTGCGTTCTGTTCGACGCGGGGTCCCCACCCCATGCCAGTGGTCGTCGCCCATGGAGTCACTCACGAGCTTTCGCTACGAGTCGTAGCGTAATGGCACCGAGTGCCTCCGGAAAACCACCCCCTGGTGATCTCCCTCACGGCCTCACAGGAACCGCCGGTTATGGTCGTGGGATGCAGAGCCGCACTCCCGCCACCCGCGCCTCGGGACGCCCGCGCAGCGCCGAGGCGGACGCCGCGATCCTCGCGGCCACCCGGGAGGCCCTGGTGGAGCTGGGCTGGTCGAAGCTCACCCTGGGAGACGTCGCGATGCGGGCGCGGGTTGCAAAAACCACGCTCTACCGCCGCTGGTCCGGCAAGAACGAGCTCGTCGTCGACGCGGTGGCCGAGCTCTTCGACGAACTGGTCCTCCCCGAGCGCGGCAGCCTGGCCGCCGACATCGAGGGCGTGGTCCTGCAGTTCGCGGCGATCCTGGCCCGCCCGGAGGCGGCGAGCGGCCTGATGGCGGTGATCGCCGAGTCGACCCGCGACGACGCCCTGCGCGAGCGCATCCGCTCCTCGATCGTGGAACGCCAGAAGAGACTGGTCCTGGAGGGCCGCGCCCGTGCCCAGACCCGCGGCGAACTGCCCCCCGAGACCGACCCCGAGGAGGCCGTCCGCACGGTCGACCTCATCTTCGACGTGGTCGCGGGCGCCGTGGTCCACCGCACCCTGGTGAGCGGCCGCGCCGCCGACGAGGAGTGGGTACGCGACTTCACCGCACTGCTCCTCGGCGGCCTGGGAGCGGGCACCCCGGAGCCGTAGCCGCCCCCGCTTCCAGGAGGTCTACGACGCTGGGCGGGCCGGCGGGGCGCCGGTGACCGCGTCGCCGTAGAGCTGACCGACGCTCTTGCCGAAGTAGGCGCTGTAGGAGATCTGCGAGGTGTAACCGCCGGTGTGGTAGCCGCCGATGACGCCTACCACCGCCCAGCCGCCCTTCCACGGCACCAGCATCGGTCCGCCACTGGTGCCGCCCACGAACGCGTCACAGGCGATGCGCGGATAGCTGCCGGGCTCGTCGGGGTCGTCGCTGTCGTAGCGGGTGGTGCGGCTCCAGCACTCCAGCGGCTTGTCCGCGCCTCCCGGGTAGCCGATCATCCGCACCGGGGCGTGGTGGTACCCGGTGTCGGTGAGCAACTGCACCGCGCCGGCTGCGTCCTGCACCTGCTTGCCGTCCTGGTTGGGCTCGGTGACGGCGAAGCCGTAGTCGTACTGGGCGCCGGCGTGCTCCTTCAGGTCGTAGTACTGCTGCGGGACGTAGACGCCGTTGACCCGGACCGGGAACACGCCGAACGGCTTGAGTCCGTCGTGGTACTGCGGCACGAAGGCCAGATTGCGGCGCGGAGAGGTGCCGGAGTACCCCCTCAGACAGTGGCCCGCGCTCAGCACCAGGTCGTGGCCCGGACTGCGCACCACGGAGCCGCTGCAGGTGCGCCCGGTGCCGCCGACGTCGGTCCAGAAGAAGGTGCCGGTCTGGGGCATGCCGTCGAAGCTGTGGCTGGGCGGGATGAACTCGCCGGGCATGGGGCCGTCCACCGAGGAGGAGGCGGCGGCGCCGGTGTCCGGGGCGGTGGAGTAGAGGGAGTCCCTGTCCAGGCCGGTGTCGACGGGCAGCGCGGCTGTCAGCCGGGCCGGGTTCCAGTAGGCGTCCAGCCTTTGTGCCACCGGGTTCGCCGGCGGCGCGACGGAATGCGCGGACGCGACCGGGACGAGCGCGGCGCACGGCAGCACGGCCGCCGCGACCGCGACGGCGGCCCGTACCACTCTGGGTCTGAAAAACCTACGCACCGTCAGTTCCCCTGAGCATCGGCGGACTCGACGAGCCGATGCTATGCACGGGAACGATCGCAGGAAAGGAGGCAGGTCACATTTTCATAAACCCTTCCCCTTTTCGTAAACCCTTCTCCGCTGCCGGCCGTCAGAACCCCGCCGGCTCGGTGTACACCCCCCACTCGTCCCGCAGCACCCCGCAGATCTCACCGAGGGTCGCTTCTGCGCGTACGGCGTCCAGCATCGGCTCGATCATGTTGGCGCCCGAGCGGGCGGCGGCGAGCATGGCATCCAGGGCCGCCCTCGCCCCGGCCTCGTCCCGCGCGGCCCTCCGGCCGCCCAGCACCCGCACCTGCTCCCGCTCCACCTCATGACTGACCCGCAGGATCTCCAGGTCCCCGGTGACGGACCCGTGGTGGACGTTCACGCCGACGACCCGCTTGTCACCCTTCTCCAGGGCCTGCTGGTACCGGAACGCCGACTCGGCGATCTCGCCCGTGAACCAGCCGTCCTCGATCCCTCGCAGAATCCCGGAGGTGATCGGACCGATGGGGTGCCGGCCGTCGGGATGCGCCCGCAGCCCCCGCTCCCTGATCTGCTCGAAGATCTTCTCCGCCTCCGCCTCGATCCGGTCCGTCAGCTGCTCGACGAACCACGAACCGCCCAGCGGATCGGCCACGTTGGCGACCCCGGTCTCCTCCATCAGCACCTGCTGCGTGCGCAGCGCGATCTCCGCCGCCTGCTCGCTCGGCAGCGCGAGGGTCTCGTCCAGCGCGTTGGTGTGCAGCGAGTTGGTCCCGCCGAGCACCGCCGCGAGCGCCTCCACGGCCGTACGCACAACGTTGTTGTACGGCTGCTGGGCGGTCAGGGAGACACCGGCGGTCTGCGTGTGGAAGCGCAGCCACTGCGCCTTCTCGGACTTCGCCCCGTACACGTCCCGCATCCAGCGCGCCCAAATGCGCCGTGCCGCGCGGAACTTGGCGATCTCCTCGAAGAAGTCGACGTGCGCGTCGAAGAAGAAGGACAGCCCGGGCGCGAACACGTCCACGTCGAGCCCGCGGGACAGGCCCAGTTCGACGTACCCGAAGCCGTCCGCCAGCGTGTACGCCAGCTCCTGTGCGGCCGTCGCCCCGGCCTCGCGGATGTGGTAGCCGGAGACGGACAGCGGCTTGTAGGCGGGGATCCCGGCCGCGCAGTACTCCATCAGGTCGCCGATGAGACGCAGATGGGGCTCCGGCTGGAACAGCCACTCCTTCTGGGCGATGTACTCCTTGAAGATGTCGGTCTGCAGCGTGCCGTTGAGCACTCCCGGATCGACACCCTGCCGCTCGGCGGCCACGAGGTACATGCAGAAGACCGGGACGGCCGGACCACTGATGGTCATGGACGTCGTCACGTCACCCAGCGGGATGTCCTTGAACAGGACCTCCATGTCGGCGGCGGAGTCGATGGCGACCCCGCAGTGCCCGACCTCGCCGAGCGAGCGCGGGTCGTCCGAGTCGCGCCCCATGAGGGTCGGCATGTCGAAGGCGACGGACAGACCGCCCCCGCCGTTGGCGAGGATCTTCTTGTAGCGCTCGTTGGTCTGCTCGGCGTTCCCGAACCCGGCGAACTGCCGGATGGTCCATGTACGCCCCCGATAGCCGGTCGGATACAGCCCGCGCGTGAAGGGGTACTCCCCCGGCCACCCGATCCGCTCGAAGCCGTCATACGTGTCCCCTGGCCGGGGCCCGTACACGGGCTCCACGGGATCCCCGGAGAGCGTGGTGAAGTCGGCCTCACGCTTGCGCGAAGCGTCGTACCGGGCCTGCCAGCGACGGCGGCCCTCCTCGATGGCGTCAGCGTCCATACCCTCGAATTTACTTGGACGTCCTAGTAAATGTCGAGAGCAGCCAGAGGGCGGCCGTCCGATCCGAAACGGTCGGCGCCCTCTCAGAAATGCCCTACCTTGTGCCGTATGACGCCTGATGGACCACGCCATCTGCTCGTGCAGGCCCGGGGCGAGCCGTCCCCCCTGTACGAGCCCGCAGGCGGCCCGTGGGACGAGGATCCCGATTCGTTCACCGTCGGCCTACCGCTGGAGGACACCGCTCTCGCCCTGCCCGCGGACCTCCTGGACACCCTGCGCTCCTGGTCCCTGTCCGGCCCTCCGCACGACGAGCGGGGCCTGACGGCGACACAGCGCCTGGCCCGGCACCTCGGCCCGTCCTGGGCGGTCCGCTACTGGGAAGAACGCCGTCGCACGGTGAAGTGGGTGTGCTGGGGCTGCGACCGTCTCCACTGGGAACGCGACAGCCACGGCGCCCCGCCGCATCCCGTGGACATCACGGTCGAGGGCGAGTTCAAGTACGGTCCGCTGCGCTCCGACGGCTTCGGGGACTTCTTCCCCGACGATCCTGCCGCCGCGCTGGACCTGTCCGACGGCCTCGTCGCCGATCTGTACACGTGGGCCAAGGGCATCGACGACACGCTCAACCTGGAACTGCGGGACCGGGAGGACGGCAAGAACGACGCCGAGTGGGAGCGGCTCTTCCGTGAAGGCTCGGCGCTGGCGCAGCGGCTCGCGCACGAGCTGGGCCCGTCGCGGACGGTGACCTACAAGGGACTGGCCAACGGCGGCCTGGCGGCCATCACGTCGGTCAGCCGGCGAGGGGGCCGCCAGGTGTAGAGCAGCCGCCAGGTGTAGAGCAAGGGTGTGTACCCAGCGGGCCTCCCGCCGGGTACACACCCCGATTCATGCCTGCGGTGGCCGCTACGCCTTGGCGACCACGGGCGAGCCCTCGGCGAACTTCGCCTCCAGCTCGTGGCTGATCTTCCGCTCGACGAAGAAGGCGGCCGTCGGGATCGTGCCGGCGAGCAGCACCCACAGCTGCTTGCCGACCGGCCACTTCGCCTTGGAGCCCAGGTCGAAGGCGAAGATCAGGTAGACCACGTAGAGCCAGCCGTGCGCGATGGCGACGACGCGGGTGAAGTCCGCGGCACCGTCGACGTCCAGGCCGTACTTGGCGATCATGCTCAGGCACAGCAGGACCAGCAGCACACCGGTGACGTAGGCCATGACGCGGTAGCGGGTCAGCACGCTCTTCTTCATGGCGTCGAGCGTAACCGCCCGTTCCGGGAGATCTTGGGCCGGGTCAGTCCTCGGCGAAGTCGCTCGCCGCCACCCGCAGCGGTCGCAGCATCGCGAAGATCTCCGCGCACTCCTCGGCGTCGTACGCACCGAGGCCGAAGTCCATCGCCATCAGGTCGCGGGTGGCCGCCTCTACGACCTCGCGGCCCTTGTCGGTGATGGAGGCGAGGGTGCCGCGCCCGTCGTTGGGGTTGGGGCGCTTGGCCACCAGACCCGACTTGACCAGGCGGTCGACGGTGTTCGTCACCGAGGTGGGGTGCACCATGAGCCGCTCGCCGATCTTCGACATCGTCAGCTCGCCCTCCTTGGAGAAGGTGAGCAGCACCAGCGCCTCGTACCGCGCGAAAGTCAGTCCGTAGGGCTTGACCACAGCGTCGACCTCGGCGAGCAGGATCTGGTGCGCGCGCATGATCGAGGTGATGGCCGCCATGGACGGCACGTTTCCCCAGCGCTGCTTCCAGAGCTCGTCGGCGCGGGCGATCGGATCGAAGGGAAGACTGAGCGGCTTTGACACGGAACCGACCTTACCGGCCGGTCACATGGTGGTCAGCCCCGTCTCGCCTTTCGGTCCGCCGGGCTTCCAGAGCGAGCACCGCGCAGCACACCGCGCCCAGCGCTCCGGCCCCCGCGACCGTGGCCGGCACCCCGGCGAACTCCGCGACGACTCCCGCCAGCGCCATCCCCACCCCCTGGATCGTCATCAGCCCGGCGGTGAGGAGGGTCATGGCCCGTCCGCGCAGTTCCTCGGGCACGGCCCGCACGAACCACTGGTCCAGGCCCAGCGTGTACGCCGAGCCCGCCCCCGAGAGCAGGAGCAGGAGCAGGGAGGGGGCGAGGCCGGGGTGCAGGACGTAGCCGAGGTACGGGAGAAGGGTGACGGCGACCAGGGGAAGGGCGATGCGTTCGCGGGTCGCGGGGCGCAGGCGGGAGCCCGCGTACAGCTCGCCGGCGATCGTGCCCACCGGCAGCGCGCACATCAGGAGGCCGAGGCCGACCGAACCGGCGGCCAGTTCGTCGGCATAGGGGGCCGCCAGTGCCTCCGGCGCCACGGCGAACATGGGCGGCACCCAGAAGAGGAGGAGCAGGGCGCGTACGCGACGGTCGGCGAGGAGCTGGCGGGCGCCCTTGAGGGAGTCCTTGACCAGGGCGTTCCCCGCCGGGGTGCGAGCGGGTCTGCGCCGGGTGCCGAAGCGCAGGAGGGCGGCGGAGGCGCAGAAGCCGGCCACGGTGATCAGGAGGGCGTGGCGCGGGGTCACGGCGATCAGGAGCAGTCCGCCCAGGCCGAACCCGACGAGCAGCGCGCTCTGCGACACGATCCGCAGCAGGGAGCGGCCCAGCACGAACAGGTCGCCGTCGCCGAGGATGTCGGCGAGCGTCGCCATCCTGGTCCCCTGGAACACCGGTGAGACGAGGGCGACGCAGCAGCGCAGGGCGAGCAGGACGGCGATGTGCGGGCCGGCCGCCACCATCAGCGCCACGCACGCCGCCTGTGCCATGTCACACACCACCAGCACCCGCCGGGGCGGGAAGCGGTCGGCGACCCCCGCGAGGAGGGTTCCGCCCACGACGTACGGCAGAAAGCCCAGCGCGAAGGTGAGCGCGCTCATCAGGGGCGAGCCGGTGAGGTCGTAGACGAGGACGGACAGCGCGATCTCGCTGACGATCACACCGAGCAGGGAGAGCGCGTGCGTCGCGAAGACGGCACGGAACTCGCGGACGGCGAACACGTCGGAATAGCGGCCGTGACCGGCGGGAGGGGCCTGAGCTGGTGCGGGCAGGGTCGTGGTGCCCTCGGGCTCGTCTGGTGGCATGGGCAGCAGCGTCCTCGGCCGGGGTGGGGCATCCTAGAGAATCGGCAGCAGCCGAATGTCGACGTCACCCGAATGTCGATGTCACCCGAATGCCGAGGGAGGCCCGTGCCGTCACGGCTGCACTTCGGGGAGGACGACTTCCTCCGGTGCCGCTTCGCCGTGTCCCCGCTGTGGGAGGCCCAAGAGGTCGTACGGATGCTCAAGCGGCCCGAGCGGCAGGGCTACCACGCCCACTGGCTGCGCCGTACGGGCCGGGTGGCGGCCGGGCTCGACCTCACCGCCCTGTGGCTGCTGATGCCCCGGCGCGGTCACTGCCCCGACTGGCTCTGCCCGCCCCCGATCGGCCCTGCCGCCACCTTCGAGGAGGAGATCGCGGCCGTACGGGCGAGCGACCCGGAGGCGGCACGCGCGGACACCGCGATGTCCCTTGCAGACACCCCGGGCGCCCTCGACTCCCCTCGGGCCCAAAAGTGGCTGCAGGACCCCGTCCGCATGATCGAGGAACTGTCGGACGCGATGGAGGAGGCCTGGCGCGCCCTCATCGCCCCGGACTGGCCCCGGCTGCGCACCCTCCTGGAGGCCGACGTCACCTTCCACTCGCGGCGGCTGGCCGAGGTCGGGCTCGGCGGACTACTGCCGGAGATCAACCGGCGGTTCGGCTGGCAGGCCGGCACGCTCACCGTCGAGTTCAAGGGCCGGCACGAGCGGCGGCTCGGCGGGCAGGGCCTGGTCCTGATGCCGAGCGTCTTCATCTGGCCGGACGTGGTCAGCACCTTCGATCCCCCGTGGCAGCCCACCCTGGCCTACCCGGCGCGCGGCATCGGCGGCCTGTGGGCCGAGCCCGCCGATCGCGCCCCGGACGTTCTCGTACGGCTCCTCGGGCGCGGGCGGGCGGCCGTGCTCGCCGCGCTCGACGAACCCGCCACCACCAGCGCCCTCGCCCACCGCCTCGGCCTGGCCCCGTCCTCCGTCTCCGCGCACCTGACGCTGCTGCGGGACGCCGGCCTCCTCACGGCACGGCGGTACGGCCATCAGGTGCTGTACGAGCGCACGCCGCTGGGCATCGCGCTGGTGTCGTCGGACGCCTGACCGGTCGCGCGGCTGCCATGTCGAACCCTGCAGCCTCAAATCCCTTGTGCAACGATTACTGACGAATCATCAGTAAATGTCACCTTCGCCCCAGGGAGCAGCATGTCCCGGCTGATCCACATCCTCGCGGCTGTCGCGGTCCTCGGGCTTGCGGCGGGCTGCTCGTCCGCGTCCGACATCGACACGGCCGCCGCGGCGGGCCGCGCCGCGAAGAAGGCGGCCCGCGCCGGCGCCCTGGACTTCTGGGTCGACCCGGACAGCCCGGCCGCCAAGCAGATCAAGGAGTGGCGACGGGCGGGCCGTGCCCAGGACGCGCACCTGCTCAAGCGGATCGCGGACGAACCGGAGGCACTGTGGCCGGCCGGCGAGATCGACCCGGGCCCCATCGTGAAGGCGGCCGTCGAGTCCGCGGCCGAGGAGAACCGCACGGCGCTCTTCGTGGCATACGACATCCCGCACCGCGACTGCGGCCAGCACTCCGCGGGCGGGGCAGCCGACGCGGACGCCTACCGGGAGTGGATCGGCAGGTTCGCGGACGCTCTCGGGGACGGCAAGGCCCTGGTCGTCCTCGAACCGGACGCGGTCGCCCACATCGTGGACGGCTGCACACCGGCCGGCTACCACGACGAGCGCGAGCAGCTGCTGAACGAGGCGGTGGTCCGCCTGAAGCAGCAGCCGAACACCAAGGTGTACCTGGACGCGGGCAACCCGGCCTGGATCCGAGATCCGTGGAAGCTGGTCGACCCGCTGAAGCAGGCCGGCATCGAGAAGGCCGACGGCTTCTCCCTCAACGTCTCCAACTTCCAGACGGACGAGCTCACCAAGGCGTACGGCCTCGAGCTCTCCGCCGACCTCGGCGGCAAGCACTTCGTCATCGACACCAGCCGCAACGGCAACGGCCCCCTGTCCGGCGCCTGGTGCAACCCGCCCGGCCGCGCGCTGGGCACCCGCCCGACGACCGACACCGGCGACCCCACCCTCGACGCCTACCTGTGGATCAAGCGGCCCGGGGAGTCCGACGGGACGTGCGGGAGCGGGCCGGCCGCGGGGAAGTGGTGGCCGGAGTACGCCCTGGAGCTGGCACGCAACTCCAAGCCGTAGCAGCCGAGTCGGGCATCGGGCCGGATCAGCGGGGCGGGTCAGCGAGGCGGGTCACTTCACCTGGATCCACCTGGCCTCGGACGGCGTGCCCTGCGCGTCCGTCACGAACAGCATGTACCAGCCGGGCGGCACCAGGGCCCGGTCGTCCGGTACGGAGACCGTCACCGAGTGCGCGTCCTTGGTCAGGCCGAGCTCGATGGAGCGCTGCTCGACGTCGGTGGTGTGGGTGACCGCGCTGGGCCGCATGAGCCGGGCCTTCGCCACCCGTTCGGGGTGGTCGGTGCGGTAGGTCGCGCGGCGGTCCTTGCCGAGCTCTCGCGGGCCGCCCTCCAGTACGGGGCGGTTCTTGCCGTTGCGATGCAGCGCGGGCGGTGTGAAGACCTCCATGCGCTGCTCGAAGTGGCCGAGCTTGGTGTTCTGCTGGTCGTCGAAGAGCGGGTCGGAGCCGAAGGTGGCGACCCGGCCGTCGGGCAGCAGCAGGGCCTCGGAGTGGTAGTTGCGGCCGACGGTGGGCGCGGCCGCCTCGTGGAAGGCGTTGCTCTTCGGGTCGTAGAACTGGGCCTTGAAGATGTTGCTGGCGCTGCGGCCGCGGTAGTCCTCGGAGCCGTTGGTGGTGAACACCGAGTCGTCGGGCATGATCACGCTGTTCAGGTACCGCGTGCCCTGGGGGAGGTCGGGCCCGTCCTTGAAGACCGGGTTGTCCTGCTTCAGATCGACGACGGCCGTGCGCGGGGTCGACCTTCTGGACTCGCCGACGCCTCCGCCGCCCAGGATCATCACCTTCTGGTCCTGCGCGGGCGGCAGCAGCAGGGAGGAGGAGGTCTCCGTCTCGTCGGGGTCGCGCAGCCCCGGCACCTTCCGGAAGGTGTTGCTCCTCAGGTCCCACAGCCCCGGTTCCCGCCCCTGGTCGGCGGGCCCGTAACCGGCGTTGGAGGACGTGTAGAAGAGCTTGCCGCCCTTGGTCAGGAAGAGTGCGGGGTACGTGGGGAAGTACCGCTTCGGGCCGGGCGACCACTTCTTGGTCCTCGGGTCGTAGATCTCGTTGTCCCCGGGATCGATCATGCCGACGTCGTCCAGCCCGGAGACCGCGAGCACCCGCCCGTCGTCGAGTCCGACCAGCGTCGGATACCAGCGGGCCTTCTGCATCGGGTCGACGGGCACGTACCGCTCGGCCACGGGATCGAACTCGTAGGCGGCCCGGATCCCCTGGAAGTCCTGCTTGTCGAGGGTGATCTTCTCGCTCAGCCCGTAGGTGTTGGCCGCGTCCTTGCCGGTCAGCCCGACGATGTCGTACTGCGCCTGCTTCTCGGTCACGGACATCGGACCGGCGTCGACGGCCTCGACGAAGACGCGGGCCTCGCCCGCCACCACCGGCGCCGGAGCCGGGGCCGGGGCCTGCCCGGGCCGCACCGCGCCGCCGGCGCCGGCCGCGGGTGCGGCTGCGGGCTTGGCCTTCGGGACGGTGACGTCGAACCTGCTGACGTACTCGACGCCCGCGGGCGAGCGGAAGCGGGTGCCCTTCTTCAGGAAGACCGGCTTCAGGGGGTTCTCGTTCTTGATCCGCATACCGCCGCCGGCCCGTTTGACCTCGCCGTCGAGCAGTTCGTAGCGGGCCGTGCCGCCCGCCACGAGGAGCCGCCCGTCCGGGAGCTGGGTGTGGCCGGAGCAGAAGAAGTCGGCGGGGGTGGGGATCTTCTTGAAGGTGTTCGCCTTCGGGTCCCACAGGACCGTGTCGAAGGACCCGGCATTGAATTTCTTCTGCTCGTTGCCCGACCCGGCGACGATCAGCACCTTGCCGGTGTGCAGGAGCGCCGCATGGATGGCGTTGGTGCGGTACTTCGCGGGGATGTCGACCCGCCGCCAGGAGCCGTACTTCGCCTGGTACTCGGGCTGGGCGATCTTGTACTCGTGGTACTCCTCGCCGGCGAACTCGACCGCGGCAGGGGCGTTGAGCCCGGCCAGGACCATGATGCCCCCGACCCCGAGGACGGTCCTCCTGGTCGTCCTGTTCCTGGAACTCTTCCGGTACTTGTTCTCAGCGTTCCGGGCCATGGCGCTAGCTGCCTCCTGTCGTGGTTCCGGAGACCGGGGAGCCCGCGCCGCTGGTGGCGAGGGCGGGCTCCGTGCCGTCGACGGCACGAGTGGTCCGATGCGGTGCCTGCCGCTTCCGCCGCTCCTTGAGAAGCGTGGAGCACCACACCGCGACCGGCGCGAGGGCGATGGCCATGGCCAGGACCGCCCAGGTGCGCATGGCCGCATGGGTGTGGTCCAGGACGACCGAGGCGGCCAGGGAGACCGCGAGGAGGATCGCCCAGAAGAGGTGGATACGGAAGGTGAGCAGCCGGTCGGCACTGGCGTCCGCGCCCTTGGGGGTCACGACGAACCTGCTGGGCCGGCGGACGAGCGCCTCACCGAAGGACTTGAGGTAGATCGGGGCGGCCAGGGCCGACATGGCCATGCCGGCGAGACCGCCGGACCCCTCCGGCTCATGGGGCGAGATGTTGTGCCGACGGTTCCACAGATACAGCCCGATCTGCAGAGCGGCGGCATCGCTGTAGAGCATCAGCCACACCGAGGAGGCCACCTGCGTGCCCGAGGCCCCGAACCAGAGGAAGAGAACACAACTGAGGATGCCCAGAAGCCAGTTGACGGCCGTCATCGGGTAGTAGACGAGCATCAGGGTGTACGAGAACAGCCGCCCCGGGGGCATCCTGAACAGCGCTCTCCCGTACTGCTTGAACAGCGTTTCGTAGGTCCCCCGCGACCAGCGCATCTGCTGCGTGAAGAAGTCGGTCCAGGAGGCGGGCCCCTCTCCGACGGCGAGTACGTCCGGTGTGTACACGGACCGCCAGTGGTTGCCGGTGACGGGATTGCGCCGCTGGTGTATCTCGAAACCGGTGGCCATGTCCTCGGTGATCGAGTCGTACAGCCCGCCTATCTGCTTCACGGCGGCGATCCGCACCACATTGTTCGTACCGACGAACATGGGCGAGCGATACCGGTTCCCGGCACGCTGGATCAGCGCATGAAAGAGGAACTGCTGCGACTCGGCGGCCTTGGTGACGGGATGGTCGGCATAGTTCCCGTACACCTGGGGCCCGACCACGAAGGCGACATCGGGATCCCGGAAGTACCCCATCATCCTTTCAAGAAAGTTGGGGCGCGGGACGTGGTCCGTGTCGACGGAGGCGAAGAAGTCGTACGCGTCGCCGTGCACGGCGATCCAGGCGTTGTAGTTGCCGTGCTTGGTCAGGGCCTTGTGCACACCGCCGGCCTGGTTCCACTCCGCAACGCCACGCCGGGTGAAGTGCCGGACCCCGAGCTCCGCGCACAGGGCCTTCGCCTGCTCGTCGTCACCCTCGTCGAGGAGCCATACGTCGAGGACGCTGCCGGGCCCTGTGTGGGTGATCCGGACGGCTCCCTCGAGGGTGGCGCGGACCATCGAGAGGGGTTCCTTGCCAGGGACGTACGTGGTGAGAAAAGCGACGCGGGTACCGGCTTCGGGGACGACCGGAACGGGGTCACGGGCCACCAGCGTGGCATGCGCGACGGAGGCGACATTGACCACCATGAACAGCTCGATGAGCCCGATGGATATGAGCATCGAGACATCGAGCCCGACCAGCCAGCTCTCCCCGCCGTCACGCTCCACCCAGTGGGTCGGCCAGACGAGGTACACGAGCAGCGTGCCGGTGAGCACCGGGGCAAGGGTCATCAGCAGGACAGCGTGTATTCGGCGCGGCTCACTGGAGAGCAGCGAGGTGTACTGCACCTGGTACGACGACGCGTCGCTCGGCTCCGTGAGAGGTCCGGCCAGTCGGCTGTGGGTGTCGTATGCGTAGCCCTCCGACTGCACGGCGCCCTCCAGTGAGTGAGGTGTGATCGGGAGACGAATACCGATCACCGATCACTCCATACAAAAGTGGACTTTCGGGGCCATGGCGACCTGGGGGCGTCCAGCCGGGTGGGCCGAGGGCACCCCCCGCACCCCGCCCTCGCGCCCCACCGAAGGAACGACACCCACGACGAAAGCGGCACCTCCCGCCAGGAAGGGGGCTCCCGCCAGAGGGGGACCTACCGCCGGAAGGAGACCTCCCCCCGGAAGGGGACCTCCCCCCGGAAGGGGACCTCCCGCCGGAAGGGAGAGACTCCCGCTGGGAAGGAAGCGACTCCCGCCAGACAAGGGCGGCTCCCGCCAGAAGCAGCGACTCTCGACGGGCGGGGCGACTCCCGTCGGACAACGGCATCTCCCGCCGGAAGCAGCGACTCTCGACGGGCGGGGCGACTCCCGTCGGACAACGGCGACTCCTGCCGGAAGCAGCGACTCTCGGCGTACTGGGCGACTCCCGTCGGACAACGGCAACTCCCGCCGGACTGCGGCGACTCCCGCAGAAGCAGCGACTCCCGCCCGACTGGGGCGACTCTCGGCGGGCTGGGCGACTCCCGCCGACGGGGCGCTGATCTTCGCCGGCCGGGGATCGGTCTTTCAGCCCGTCCGGCGTTTGAGGACGAGGCCGTTCAGGCCGAGCGGGGGCCTGGGGGCAGAGCCCCCAGCGGGGCTCCGGGGCAGCGCCCCGGGACGGGACGGGTAGGGGCGGCGGGGGCGAGAAAACCCCCGCCGCCCACACCCCTCACCCCCGCCCCACCCGCCGCAACCGATGCCGCACAGCCCGCTGAGCCACCGGCCCGAGCTCCTCCAACACCGCCACCACAGCCCCCAGTTGCTCCAGCGCATCCAACGCCGCAGAAGCCCCCACCGCATCCACCCCCTCGTACAACTCGATCCCCACAAACGCCGCCGCCACAGCCCGAGCCAGCCCCACCGGATCCGCAAACTCCCCCAGCGGCGTATCCGCCAGCACCCTCCCCAGCACCTGCTCGATCTCCACGATCCACAGATCGAGCCCCGCAGCAGTCGCCGGCCCCAGCGTCGCGTGCGTCTGCGCCCCCGCCAACAGCTGGCCGAGCAGCGCGACATGCCCCCCGGCACGCTCCGCCTCGTGCATCTCCCGCCCCACGGCGAGCAGTTCGGACAGCGACGTCACCGCGGCGAACCGTTCGCGATACCGCGCCACCGACTGCTCCGCCCCGTACCGGCAGGCCGCCGCGAGCAGTTCGTCCACCGAGCCGAAGTGGTAGAAGACCAGCGCCTGGTTCACTCCCGCCGCCGTCGCGATCGTACGGGCCGACACCTTCGCGATCCCCTGCTCGGTGAGCGTCCGCAACGCCCCCTCGAGGAGTTTGGCCTTGGTCTCCTGGGACTTCGCCGTCTCGGGACTCACGCGCGCCGCTCCTCGCGCACGGGCCGCAGCCCGGGCCGCACCCCACAGGCCCGGATGTCCGTGTACGTCGCCTCGAAGGACCCCTCGTAGCCGAACAGCGGCCCGAAGTACCTGTTCACCACCCGGACCCGGATACGGAACCGCCCGGCCACGTCGTCGAACGACTCCCGCACCTCGGCGCTCGCTCCGACCAGCTCCGGCACCCGCACGTCCACCACCCCCTCCCGGAACCGGTGTTCGCCGGAGCGGATCAGCAGCGACCCGTCGGGCTCGGCACGGAAGTACAGGTCGCTGGCGAGGTGCTGGTGGGTCCCGAGGTAGTCCAGGATGCGGTCCCCGCGCGGGCTCAGCACCATCTGGGCGTCGAAACGCCGGGAACGTCCGGGCAGGTCGAAGGTGCGCACGAAGGTCACCGTCTCACGCCCGAAGGTGTCGACGTACGGCACATTCTCGATCACAAAGGGAACCTGACGGCCCGGCCTCGGGACGAGGATGTTGCGCGTGGTGCCGAGCGCGAGAAAGGGCTTCACAAAGGATCCGCCGTGCCAGATACGGTCCATCACGCCGCGGCCGGTGCACGCCTCCCCGCTCGCCAGACCGACGGAGAAGCGGCGCTGCAGCTGGGGGTGGAGGCGGTCGAAGTCCGCACCCATGACCGTGCGGAAAATCGAGTCCGTCGAGTCCGTCGAGTCCGTCGAGTCCGTGGAGTCCGTGGAGTCCGTGGAGTCCGTGGAGTTCGCCGTCATCGGTGGTTCTCCAGAGTGCGCAGAACCCGCGGCGCACGCACGCGCGTGGGCGGCGTCCGCAGACAGCGGCGAGCGGCCGGGGTGGCGGACAGCGGCGGTGCGAGGAGAGCCAGCGACAGGGCGACCACCGCCAGCAAGGGCATGGCGTAGAAGAACAGCGGGGCGAACGGTCCGGTCAGCTGCAGCAGGTTGCCGTAACCGAAGCCCGTGCCGGCGAGGGCGATCACCAGGATCCGCACCAGCAGTTCGACGAGCCAGTTCGTCCGCGCCCGCTCCGGAGTGATCCCGCGCTCCAGCCACAGCCGGAGCCGGTCGAAGGACCAGGCCGTCGCCCAGCCCATCAGCGGGCGGAAGAGGAACCGGTCGGCGAGTGCGCCGAAGCCGCCCCAGCGGGGCCGGTAGTCGTAGCCGGTGAGGAAGCGGACGCCGTCTCCGTCGGGGATGTAGCGCCAGTACCCGCTGCCCTCGGCCAGCAGCGAGAGCGGATGCGGCGAGGCGAAACGGAGCGCGGACGTCCGGGTTCCGTCGGGACGCTCCCGCTCGCCCGCCGAGACTCCGGTGCCGGCGACCGTGAGGAAGGGCAGCACCTTTGTGGCGTACCGGAAGCGCTGCGGTCCGCCCTCCGCGTGCGGGAGGTGGTGGATCTCGGTGAAACGGAGGTCCCAGCGCTGGTGCTGGGACGGGTCCTGCGTGCGTGACCACAGTTGGTCGAGGTCGGTGCGGATCCGCGCCTCTATGTAGAGCCCCGAGTGCGTCATATGAATCCCCCAGGTCAGTCCACTGTTTGAGCGAATGCTCAAACAGCTCGACCATGAAAGTACACCTCTTTGAGCGATCGCTCAAAGAGGTGGCACAAGAAAACCCCGGCCCGCGCGGGCCGGGGTTTCACACGAAGGGCTCTTACGACGCCCTGGAGGCTCTACTCGGCGAGATACCGCTCCACCGTCTCCACCTTCGCGGTGAGACCGTCGGTCACTCCCGGGCGGATGTCCGCCTTGAGGACCAGGGACACGCGCGGCGCCCGCGCCTCGACGGCGGCGACGGCGCGCTTGACGACATCCATGACCTCGTCCCACTCACCTTCGATCGAGGTGAACATCGCGTCGGTGCGGTTGGGCAGGCCGGACTCGCGTACGACGCGGACGGCGTCGGCGACGTACTCCCCCACCTCGTCGCCGACACCCAGGGGCGTCACGGAGAAGGCGACGATCATGCGTTGACGATCCCTTCCTTTTCCTTGCGCGCGCGAGCCGCGATGACCTCATCCTCGGCGGCGCGGCGCAGTGTGCGCTCGATGATGAAGCCACCGCCCGGGATGATCGAGTATGCGAAGTAGAGGGCGGCCTTGCCCTTGTTCCACTTGGTGCGGTTCCAGGCGTCGGCCCAGAAGAGCACATAGAGGATGAACAGCACGCCATGGATCGGGCCGAGCACGCGGGCGACGTCGACATCGGGGTTGATCGCGTACTTGATGACCGTGCAGCTGAAGAGAATGATCCAGGACACACCCTCCGGCACGGAGATCAGTCGGAGGCGGCGGATGGCGGAGGCTGTCTTGAGGTCCACGGGTCACCTTCGGGAGTTGCGACGTCGGTCTGCCGGTTTGTGAACGCACGCACAAGCGTCCGCCTATTGTGACAAACGGTTCCCCTGAGGGTGCGGTCAGGGTGCGTCTCCACCCCCGGGCCCTGTGCGGTGCACCCGCCCAGCGGCTACCTTCACGGCGTGGCGATGTTCCGACTGCAAGGCAGCAAGGTGCTCGCCGTCGACATGACCGGGGACGCCGTGAAGGCGAAGAACGGCTCGATGGTCGCGTACGACGGGCAGATGGCCTTCAAGAAGATGAGCGGCGGCGGTGAGGGCATCCGGGGCATGGTGACCCGGCGGCTCACCGGTGAGCAGATGACCGTGATGGAGGTGAAGGGGCACGGGACGTGCTGGTTCGCGGACCGGGCCTCCGAGATCAATCTCGTGAGTCTCCAGGGGGACAAGCTGTATGTGGAGTCGAGCAATCTGCTCGCGACCGACGCCGGCCTCAGGACCGGCACGACCTTCACCGGGCTGCGCGGCGCCTCGCAGGGCAACGGGCTGTTCACGACGACCGTCGAGGGCCACGGCCAGGCGGCGATCATGTCGGACGGCCCGGCGGTGGTGTTGCGGGTGAGCGCGCAGTACCCACTGACGGTGGACCCCGGCGCCTACATCGCGCACCAGGGGAATCTGCGGCAGTCCTTCCAGTCCGGTGTGACGTTCCGCACGTTCTTCGGCGAGGGCGGCGGCGAGGCCTTCCAGATCCGGTTCGAAGGGGACGGGCTGGTGTACGTACAGCCGAGCGAGCGGAACACGATCGCGGGGGATGTGTGACATGCCCTTCCGTGAGATCAACTCCAAGATGGTCGAGGCGACGGTGCTGCCCGGCCAGCGGCTGTTCAGCCAGCGCGGCGCGATGCTCGCGTACAAGGGCGAGGTGTCCTTCACCCCCAACATCCAGGGCGGCCAGGGCGGGATCATGTCGATGATCGGCCGCCGCGTGGCCAACGAGGCCACGCCGCTGATGTCCGTGGAGGGCAGCGGCACGGTCCTGTTCGGGCACGGCGGTCACCACGTCCAGGTCATCAACCTCACCGGCGACACCCTCTACGTGGAGGCGGACCGTCTGCTCGCCTTCGAGGGCACGCTCCAGCAGGGCACGATGTTCATGGGCTCGCAGGGCGGGGTCATGGGCATGGTCCGCGGCCAGGTCACCGGCCAGGGGCTGTTCACGACCACCCTCAAGGGACAAGGCTCGGTGGCCGTGATGGCCCACGGCGGTGTCTTCGAGATCCCGATCACCCCCCAGCGGCCGGTCCACGTCGACCCGCAGGCGTACGTCGCCCACCACGGCGACGTACGCAACAAGCTGTCCACGGCGCTGGGCTGGCGCGACATGGTGGGCCGCGGCTCCGGCGAGGCCTTCCAGCTGGAGCTCAGCGGCAACGGCGCGGTGTACGTCCAGGCCTCGGAGGAGAAGCTGTGAGCGCGTACGGCACCCCGGGCGGCCCGACGGTCTTCGACCCGATGACGCTGCCGGTGGACGACAACGTCAACAAGTACACCTTCTGCGTGGAGCTCAAGGGGAGCCAGTGGTTCCTGCAGAAGGGGAAGATGATCGCCTACTACGGCTCGATGGAGTTCAACGGCATCGGGCACGGCCGACTCGACCGTCTTGTCCGTACGTCCTTTCATTCGCCACTGCATGCGAGCGACTGGGTCGTGGCGGAGGGCTCGGGCAAGATGCTCCTCGCCGACCGGGCCTTCGACGTGAACTCGTACGACCTCGAAGACGGCAACCTGACCATTCGCTCGGGCAATCTGCTCGCTTTTCAGCCAAGTCTCGCGCTCAAGCAATCGATTGTTCCGGGTTTTCTGACCCTGATCGGAACCGGAAAGTTCGTGGCTGCATCTAACGGTCCGGTGGTGTTCATGGAACCGCCGATCCGGGTGGACCCGCAGGCGCTCGTCGGCTGGGCCGACTGCCCGTCGCCGTGCCATCACTACGACCATGGCTACCTGACGGGTGTCATGGGCGGTCTACGTGCGATGACGGGCCTCGGCGGGGCCTCCGGGGAGGAGCACCAGTTCGAGTTCGTGGGGGCCGGCACGGTCCTGCTCCAGTCCTCGGAAACCCTCATGGCCGAGCAGGCCACGGGGGCGGTTCCGCCGGAGCCCGGGGTGCCGGGTGGGGGCGGGGCACAAACGGGCCCTTCACAGCAAGCCGGCTCACCGCGCCTTCCCGGACAGCTGGGGGACCTCCAGCGTCGCTTCGGGCTGTGAGCGGTAGTCTGCGGAGTGTGACGTCGAACGTGTGCGCGCCGACATCACACCACCCTCACTAGTTCGCCTTTCAACATTTTAGGTAGACTTCATTCATGGAGACCGAGACGGCCACGCGCTGGCTGACCGATGCGGAGCAGTGCGCCTGGCGCACCCACCTGGAGGTCAACAGGCTGTTGACGTACCAGCTCGAGAGGGACCTGCAGCCGTTCGGCCTGACTATGAACGACTACGAGATCCTGGTGAACCTCTCCGAGTCGGAGGACGTACGGATGCGGATGAGCGACCTCGCGTCCGCCACCCTCCAGTCCAAGAGCCGCCTCTCCCACCAGATCACCCGGATGGAGAACGCGAACCTGGTCCGCCGTGAGAACTGCGAGTCCGACCGCCGCGGGCTCTACGCGGTCCTCACGGAGCACGGCATGGAGACGATGAAGAAGGTCGCTCCGCATCATGTGGCGTCGGTGCGCAGGCACTTCATCGACCTGCTGTCCCCCGAGGCGATGGCGGAACTCGACAAGGCCCTGAAGCCCATCGCGGAGCACCTGCGCGGGCAGCGGGGACGCCCCTAGCGGTTCAACGGCGCAAGCGGCAGGCGGAGTCCGAAGACGGCCCCGCCTGCCGGTGCGTCCGGACGGCATTCCGCCGTGCCGTACGGCGTGCTCGGGTGGTCCCGAAGAATGGCGATCACTCGCCCCAACTGCCCTTACGATCCAGCCACTTCCGTACGGCAACGACGGCTGACACGTCGTCAGGCTGTGGGGGCGATCTCCTGGCCGCTCCGGTCCGGCACCGCCCGAACGGTGCTCCGCTCACGGCCGCGCCGCACGGTCGCGAGGGCCGTCAGCAGGGCTGCCGCGCCGGC
This sequence comes from Streptomyces sp. TLI_185, assembly GCF_003814765.1. Lineage (NCBI taxonomy): Bacteria > Bacillati > Actinomycetota > Actinomycetes > Kitasatosporales > Streptomycetaceae > Streptomyces > Streptomyces sp. TLI_185. The sequence continues at coordinate 6,881,359 of NZ_RKRB01000001.1, read as the reverse complement.
CGCCGTGAAGCACAACGCAGTCGGCAGCCCTCCCACCAGGAGCCCCGCCACGGCCGCGCCTGCCGTACCGCCCGCGTTCACCCCCGTGTTGACCCAGGCACCGGCCCGGACCCGAGCCTCGGGGGCCGCCGCGTCGTCGGCGATCAGATAGGCGGTGGTCAGCGTCGGCGCGACGAAGAACCCCGCGGCCGCCAGCGCGACGGCGAGCGTGCCGAGCCCGGGGGCGAACCCGGCACCGAGCAACGCCACCCCCAGGCCCGCCACCGTCAGGGGCAGCCGCACCGGGGCCGGGACACGCCAGTGGACAGCCCCGTTGACCAGACCGCCGACCGCACTCCCGGCCGACAGCGCAGCCAGCGTCCAGGCCACGGCGCCATCCCCGTAGTGCCGCTGCTCGGCAAAGGCCACCACCACCAGGTCAACCACCCCCAGCGTCAGCCCGACACCACCCGCAGCAACAACGGGCTGCAGAATCCCACGCAGCACACCCGGCCGCCCCGCCCCGCCCCGCAGCCCAACCCGGCGCCCCACGCTCCGCCCGTCAGCCCCCGGCCTGAGCCCGCGCAGCCGACCAGGCGCGATCCCACCCCACCCGGCACGGACTCGGCGCACCACACTCCGCCCAGCAGCCCCCGGCCCGAAGAGCAGCCCGCGCCGCGCCCCCTGCGCGACCGCACCCAGCCCGGCACGGACTCGGCGCAGCACACCACCCAGTCCAGAGACAAGCCCACGCAGCCATCCGCCCACGCCCGCGCCCCGCGCAGAACGGGGCCCGCGCAACGATTCCCGCGCGGCAACACCCCTCCCCGAACGGCATCCACACAGCGCACTCCCCCCAACAGCACACGACTCGCAGAGCACCTCACACCGCGACCTCCGCACGAGCACGCCCCGCCCGGACACGAGCCCACGCAGCCATCCGCCCACGCCCACGCCCCACGCAGAACGGGGCCCGTGCAGCGCACTCCGCCCTGCGCCACTCCGCCCGGGGCCAAGCCCCCTCAGCCACCCCCGCGCGACCACGCCCTGCGTGGGGAGCAGCCCACGCAGCCGTCCCCGCATGCCCGCATCCCGCTTGCCCCCACCCGTGCCCCCTTCGACGGCCCTCGCCGCCCCGACAGCCGGCGACATGACGAACCCGGCCGTGCCTGCCACGATCAGCGCCGTGCCGAAGACGATGCCGGCCGTCGGTGGAGCGAAGCCGACGAGGATGCCGACCAGGAGCGGTCCCGAGACGAAGAGGAGTTCCTCGGCGACGCCGTCGAGGCTGTAGGCGCGCTGCAACAGGGCGCGGTCCGGGGCGATCCTGCCCCATACGGCGCGCATGGTCGGGCCCAGCGGAGGAGTGCAGGCGCCCGCCGTGGCGGTCACGGCGCCCAGGACGAGCGGTGAGACGGCACCGGGGCGCCGGACGAGCAGCGTGAGCAGCCCGAGCAGGGCCGCATACGCCGTGACCATCGGGACGAGCGTGCGGCGCGGCCCGTGCCGGTCGATCAGGGCGGCCCGCGCAGGCGACAGGAAGACGCTGGTGGCGCCGAACAGCGCCATGACGGTGCCCGCCACCGCGTACGACCCCGAGGCGCGGGTCACGGCGAGCATCACCGACAGGGGGACGATTCCGTACGACAGCCTGCCGAGCAGGGCGGCGGCGAAAGTACGGCGGGCATGCGGAATGCGGAGGACGGCGGCATACGACGGCCGTCCCGCTGGCGTGGAAGACACGGGAGTTCCTCGACTCGAGGCGGAAAAGGGGACGCCTGTTCGCCGCGGCGGCCGTGCAGTCAGTCAGTCGGTTCGTCGTTCGACTGCCGCTCGCCGTACGCGGGCCTGGGCGTGCCCTATGCCAAGAGGAGGTACATGCGCATCAACGTAACAGCGCGGGCCAGGAGTTGGCCACGCCATACGTCGCCTCAGCCCTGCGTCAGCCCCGCCACCAGTTCGTCCGCCGCACGGTAGGGGTCCAGGTCCCCGGCCACGATCCGTTCCGCCAGTGCGCTCAGGCGGCGGTCGCCGTGCAGGTCGCCGATGCGTTCCCGTAGGGCCGTCACGGCGATGGTCTCCACCTCGCGCGAGGCGCGGGCCAGGCGGCGTTCCGCCAGTACGCCCCGCTCCTCCATCCATGCGCGGTGCTTCTCCAGGGCTTCGACGACCTCGTCGACGCCCTCGGCGCGCGCTGCGACCGTCTTGACGATCGGCGGGCGCCAGTCGCCCGGGCCGCGGGACTCGCCCAGGCCCAGCATGTGGTTGAGCTCGCGGGCGGTGGCGTCGGCGCCGTCGCGGTCGGCCTTGTTGACGACGTAGACGTCACCGATCTCGAGGATTCCGGCCTTCGCCGCCTGGATGCCGTCGCCCATCCCGGGGGCCAGCAGCACCACGGACGTGTCGGCCTGGGAGGCGATCTCGACCTCCGACTGGCCCACGCCGACCGTCTCGACCAGGATCACGTCGCAGCCCGCCGCGTCCAGCACCCGGATCGCCTGCGGGGCGGCCCACGCAAGCCCGCCCAGGTGGCCTCGGGTCGCCATCGAGCGGATGTACACGCCGGGGTCGGAGGCGTGCTCCGACATCCGCACGCGGTCGCCGAGCAGGGCGCCGCCGGAGAAGGGGGACGACGGGTCGACGGCCAGGACGCCGACCCGCCTGCCCTGCTTGCGGTACGCCGTGACGAGCGCGGACGTGGACGTCGACTTGCCGACGCCCGGCGAGCCGGTCAGACCGACCACGTACGCATTGCCCGTCAGCGGAGCGAGCGCCTCCATGACCTCCCTGAGCTGCGGGGACGCCCCCTCCACCAGGGAGATCAGCCGGGCCACGGCCCGCGGCCGGCCTTCCCTCGCCTGGGCGACGAGTGTGGAGACGTCCTGCATCACAGCTCCGTTCAGAGAGGTACGTGGAGAGAGGGTTCAGGCCTTGGGTACCCGCACGATCAGTGCGTCACCCTGTCCGCCGCCACCGCACAGCGCGGCCGCACCCACACCGCCGCCCCGGCGCTTCAGCTCCAGCGCCAGATGCAGGACGAGCCGGGCACCGGACATGCCGATGGGGTGGCCCAGGGCAATCGCGCCGCCGTTGACATTCACCTTTTCCGTTGAAACTCCGAGGTCCTTCATTGACTGCACGGCCACGGCGGCGAAGGCCTCGTTGATCTCGATGAGGTCCAGGTCCTCGACCTCCAGGCCCTCCTTCTTCAGGGCGTGCAGGATCGCGTTGGACGGCTGCGACTGAAGCGAGTTGTCCGGGCCCGCCACATTGCCGTGGGCGCCGATCTCGGCGATCCAGTCCAGGCCCAGCTCCTGTGCCTTGGCCTTGCTCATCACGACCACGGCCGCCGCACCGTCCGAGATCTGCGAGGCGGAACCGGCCGTGATCGTGCCGTCCCTGGTGAACGCCGGGCGCAGCTTGCCCAGGGACTCCGCGGTCGTGTCGCCGCGGATGCCCTCGTCCTTGCTGAAGAGGACCGGGTCGCCCTTGCGCTGCGGGATCTCCACCGGCGTGATCTCGGCCTCGAAGATGCCGTTCTTCTGGGCGGCGGCCGCGCGCTGGTGGGACAGGGCGGCGATCTCGTCCTGCTCGGGGCGCTGGATGCCCAGGCGCGTGTTGTGCTTCTCCGTGGACTCGCCCATGGCGATGTTCTCGAAGGCGTCGGTCAGGCCGTCGTACGCCATGGCGTCGAGCATCTCGATCGCGCCGTACTTGAAGCCCTCACGGGACTTCGGCAGCAGGTGGGGCGCGTTGGTCATGGACTCCTGGCCGCCCGCGACGATCACGTCGAACTCGCCGGCGCGGATCAGCTGGTCGGCGAGCGCGATGGCGTCGAGGCCGGACAGACACACCTTGTTGACGGTGAGTGCCGGGACGTTCATCGGGATGCCGGCCTTCACGGCGGCCTGGCGTGCCGGGATCTGCCCTGCCCCGGCCTGCAGCACCTGACCCATGATCACGTACTGCACCTGGTCGCCACCGATCCCCGCACGGTCGAGGGCGGCCTTGATCGCGAAGCCGCCGAGGTCGGCTCCGGAGAAGGACTTGAGGGAGCCCAGCAGTCGTCCCATGGGCGTACGTGCCCCCGCGACGATCACCGAGGTGGTGCTGTTCGATCCAGACATGAGCTGCGATCCCCTTCCGGCTGCACTGCCGAGGAGTGAACGAGGGTTTACTTCGAATGTACTGAGTGGCACTCCGTGCCGTCACCCGGCAGTCGGTGTGATCGCTGGCACGTTGCGTAACCACCTCCGGAGCGCTGCACTAACACCATGCTGACGCGAATCGACCACATCGGAATCGCCTGTTTCGATCTCGACAAGACCGTCGAGTTCTACCGGGCCACATACGGCTTCGAGGTGTTCCACTCCGAGGTCAACGAGGAGCAGGGCGTCCGCGAGGCCATGCTCAAGATCAACGACACGTCCGACGGCGGAGCCTCCTACCTGCAGCTTCTGGAGCCGACGCGACCGGACTCGACCGTCGCCAAGTGGCTCGACAAGAACGGCGAGGGTGTCCACCACATCGCTTTCGGTACGGCAGACGTGGACGCCGACGCGGCCGAGATCAAGGAAAAGGGCGTACGCGTTCTCTACGAAGAGCCCCGACGCGGCTCCATGGGGTCACGAATCACGTTTCTGCACCCCAAGGACTGCCACGGCGTTCTGACAGAACTGGTCACTTCGGCGCCTGTTGAGTCACCTGAGCACTGACCCCCGTACATATGGGCCGGTAGGGTTGGGGGCGGTCGCCGCTATTTGGGGGGTGACCGCACGCCGGGGTCCGGGTTTCGGGGGGCGAGCGTCGGGGCAGCAGCCCATGCTCCGCCGTTGATCTGACACCATTCCCCGGGGGCCCCGTTCGGCGGATGGACGGAGCTCGTTTGGCCAGACTTGCGACCAGGGGACGGATGGGACCGCGCAGTGCGGGGCTACGAACGCCAGGAGCGAGAGCCGGCGGCTGACGTCGACCACCTCTCTCGGTTCGAGGCCGAGATGGAGCGGCTGAAGACCGAGCGGGAAAAGGCGATCCAGCACGCCGAGGACCTCGGCTACCAGGTCGAGGTGCTGCGCGCCAAGCTTCACGAGGCGCGCCGCACCATCATGTCCCGGCCCTCCTTCGACGGCGGTGACATCGGCTACCAGGCCGAACAGCTGCTGCGGAATGCGCAGATCCAGGCCGACCAGCTGCGTCAGGACGCCGAGCGCGAGCTCAGCCAGGCGCGGGCGCAGACCCAGCGCATCCTCCAGGAGCATGCGGAGCAGGCCGCCCGGCTGCAGGCCGAGCTGCACCAGGAGGCGGTCACCCGCCGCCAGCAGCTGGACCAGGAGCTGGCGGAGCGCCGGCAGACCGTCGAATCGCACGTCAACGAGAACGTGGCCTGGGCGGAGCAGCTGCGCGCCCGTACCGAGTCCCAGGCGCGCCGGCTGCTCGACGAGTCCCGCGCCGAGGCCGAGCAGGCCCTGGCCGCCGCCCGTGCGGAGGCCGAGCGGGTCGCGACCGAGGCCAGGCAGCGGCTGCAGAGCGAGGCCGAGGAAGCCCGCGCGGAGGCGGACCAGCTGCTGCGCCGGGCGCGTGCGGACGCCGAGCGGCTGCTGAACGCCGCGTCCACGCAGGCCCAGGAGGCCACCGACCACGCCGAGCAGCTGCGCAACTCCTCCGCCACCGAGTCGGACTCCGCCCGCCGCCAGGCGCAGGAGCTGAGCCGGGCCGCCGAGCAGCGCATGGCGGAGGCCGAGGAGGCGCTGCGCAAGGCGCAGGCCGAGGCCGACAAGCTGGTCACCGAGGCCACAGCGGCCGCCGAGAAGGCCCTCGCCAGCGCCGAGTCGACGAACGAGCAGCGCACGCGTACGGCGAAGGAGCAGGTCGCCCGCCTGGTCGAGGAGGCCACGAAGGAGGCCGAGGCCACCAAGTCGGACGCCGAGCAGGCCGTCGCGGACGCCCGATCCGAGGCCGAGCGGATCGTCGCGGAGGCCTCCGAGAAGGCCCGCACGATCACGGCCGAGGAGAGCGCGACCCAGCTGTCCAAGGCGGCCAAGACGGCCGAGGACGTCCTCAACCGGGCGCAGGAAGACGCGAAGAAAACCACCAAGGCCGCCGCCGAGGAGGCCGAGCGGATCCGCTCGGAGGCCGAGGCCGAGGCGGACCGGCTGCGCGCCGAGGCGCACGACATCTCCGAGCAGCTCAAGGGCGCGGCCAAGGACGACACCAAGGAGTACCGCGCCAAGACGGTCGAGCTGCAGGAGGAGGCGCGCCGGCTGCGCGGCGAGGCCGAGCAGCTGCGCGCCGACGCTGTTGCCGAGGGCGAGAAGATCCGCGCGGAGGCCCGCAAGGAGGCCGTACAGCAGATCGAGGAGGCGGCCAAGACCGCCGAGGAGCTGCTGGCGAAGTCCCGGCAGGACGCGGACGAGCTGCGCCAGAAGGCCACCACGGACAGCGAGAAGGTCCGTACGGAGGCCATCGAGCGGGCGACCACGCTGCGCCGGCAGGCCGAGGAGACCCTCCAGCGCACCCGTCAGGAGGCGGAGCGGCACCGCGAGGAGGTCGTCGAGCAGTCCGAGGGCATCAAGGCCGAGGCCGAGCGGGCCGCGCGGGAGCTCCAGGAGGAGACCGAGCGGGCCCTGGAGGCACGCCGCGCAGAGGCAGCCGAGGAGCTGACGCGGCTGCACACGGAGGCCGAGGAGCGCCTCGCCGCCGCCGAGCAGGCGCTGACCGACGCCCGCGAGGAGGCGTCGCGGATCCGCCGCGAGGCCGCCGAGGAGAGCGAGCGGCTGCGCGGCGAGGCCGCCGAGCGGATCCGCACCCTGCAGGCGCAGGCCGAGGCGGAGGCCGAGCGGCTGCGCAACGAGGCCGCGTCGGACGCGTCCGCATCCCGGGCCGAGGGCGAGGCCATCGCCGTACGTCTGCGGTCCGAGGCCGCCGCGGAGGCGGAGCGGCTGAAGTCGGAGGCGCAGGAGAGCGCCGACCGGGTGCGGGCGGAGGCGCTGGCCGCCGCCGAGCGGCTCGGCACCGAGGCGTCCGAGACGCTGGCCGCCGCGCAGGAGGAGGCCAACCGGCGCCGTCGTGAGGCCGAGGAGACCCTCGGCGCCGCGCGCACCGAGGCCGACCAGGAGCGCGAGCGGGCACGCGAGCAGAGCGAGGAGCTGCTGGCCTCGGCGCGCAATCGCGTGGAGGAGGCGCAGGCCGAGGCCGTGCGGCTGGTCGAGGAGGCCGACCGGCGCGCGAACGAGATGGTCTCGGGCGCCGAGCAGCACGCCCAGCAGGTACGGGACTCGGTGGCCGGGCTGCACGAGCAGGCCCAGGAGGAGATCACCGGGCTGCGCAGCGCCGCCGAGCACGCGGCGGACCGTACCCGCCGCGAGGCGCAGGAGGAGGCGGACCGGGTCCGCGCCGACGCCTACGCCGAGCGGGAGCGGGCCAGCGAGGACGCGGGCCGTATCCGGCGCGAGGCGAACGAGGAGACCGACGCCGCCAAGTCGCTTGCCGAGCGCACGGTTGCGGAGGCGATCGCGGAGTCGGAGCGGCTGCGTTCGGACGCGGCCGAGTACGCGCAGCGGGTGCGTACGGAGGCGTCCGACGCGATCGCCGAGGCCGACCAGGCGGCGGCGCGCACCCGGGCCGACGCCCGCGGGGACGCCAACCGCATCCGCTCGGACGCGGCGACGCAGGCGGACGCCCTCATCACCGAGGCGCGCAGCGAGGCCGAGCGGCTCACCACCGAGACGGTCCGGGACACCGACCAACTGCGCACCGAGACGGTCGCGGAGGCCGAGCGGGTGCGGGCCGAGGCGGTCGCCAAGGCGGAGAAGCTCATCGCGGACGCCACCGGGGACGCGGAGCGGCTGCGCGCCGAGGCCGCCGACACGGTCGGGGCGGCGCAGCAGCACGCCGAGCGGACCCGCAGCGAGTCGGAGCGGGTCAAGGCGGAGGCAGCGGCGGAGGCCGAGCGGCTGGTCAACGCCGCGCGCGAGGAGGCCGAGCGCACCCTCGACGAGGCCCGCAAGGACGCGGGCAAGCGGCGCCGGGACGTTGCAGAGCAGGTCGACACCCTCATCACGGAGACCACGGCCGAGGCCGACAAGCTGCTCTCCGAGGCACAGCAGCAGGCCCACAAGACGACCGCGGACGCCGAGGCGCAGGCCGACACCATGGTGGGCGCGGCCCGCAAGGAGGCCGACCGCCTGGTCTCGGAGGCGACGGTCGAGGGCAACGCCCGGGTGGAGAAGGCCCGTGCCGACGCGGACGAACTGCTCGTCGGCGCCCGTCGGGACGCCACCTCCATCCGCGAGCGCGCGGAGGAACTGCGCGACCGCATCACCGGTGAGATCGAGGCGCTGCACGAGCGGGCCCGCCGCGAGTCCGCGGAGACGATGAAGACGGCGGGCGACCGCTGCGACGCGCTCATCAAGGCCGCCGAGGAACAGCTGGCCAAGGCGCAGGCGAAGGCCAAGGAGCTGGTCTCGGAGGCCAATTCCGAGGCGGGCAAGGTCCGTATCGCCGCCGTGAAGAAGGCCGAGGGGCTCCTGAAGGAGGCCGAGCAGAAGAAGGCGGCGCTCGTGAGGGAGGCCGAGGAGCTCAAGGCCGAGGCGATCCGCGAGGCCAAGCGCACCGTCGAGGAGGGAAAGCGCGAGCTGGAGATCCTGGTGCGCCGGCGCGAGGACATCAACGCCGAGATCTCCCGTGTCCAGGACGTCCTGGAGGCGTTGGAGTCTTTCGAGGCCCCGACTGCGGGCAAGGACGGTGGCGTCAAGGCGGGCGCCACGGTCGGCGCCCCTCGTTCGGGTAAGCCGTCGGACAGCTGATCGACAGGTCCAAATGGGGGGCCGTCTGGGGCCTTTGACCAATTTTTTGGCAAGCCGTCCGCCGGTTAGCCACCCAAAAGGGGTCTCATTCTGCAGATCAAACACGTATCCGCTCGATGACACACCGCTTCGGCCCCTAGGATTCCCCCTATCACCTCACCGGTCTCATTTGACAGGAACCCCATGAGCGACACTTCCCCCTACGGCTTCGAGCTTGTGCGGCGTGGGTACGACCGCGCTCAGGTGGACGAACGAATCTCCAAGCTCGTCTCCGACCGTGACAGCGCTCTCGCCCGCATCACCGCTCTGGAAAAGCGCATCGAGGAGCTCCACCTCGAGACGCAGAACGCCCAGGCCCAGGTAACCGACGCAGAGCCGTCGTACGCCGGTCTCGGCGCGCGTGTCGAGAAGATCCTCCGCCTCGCCGAGGAAGAGGCCAAGGATCTGCGCGAGGAGGCCCGTCGCGCGGCCGAGCAGCACCGCGAACTTGCGGAGTCGGCGGCCCAGCAGGTCCGCAACGACGCAGAATCGTTCGCTGCGGAGCGCAAGGCCAAGGCCGAGGACGAGGGCGTCCGGATCGTCGAGAAGGCCAAGAGTGACGCCTCGCAGCTGCGTTCCGAGGCGCAGAAGGATGCGCAGTCGAAGCGCGAGGAGGCCGACGCCCTCTTCGAGGAGACCCGCGCCAAGGCCGCGCAGGCCGCCGCCGACTTCGAGACGAACCTCGCCAAGCGCCGCGAGCAGTCCGAGCGCGACCTGGCGTCCCGTCAGGCCAAGGCCGAGAAGCGCCTCGCGGAGATCGAGCACCGCGCGGAGCAGCTCCGCCTGGAGGCCGAGAAGCTGCGCACCGACGCCGAGCGCCGCGCCCGCCAGACGGTGGAGACGGCTCAGCGCCAGGCCGAGGACATCGTGGCCGACGCGAACGCCAAGGCCGACCGGATCCGTTCGGAATCCGAGCGCGAGCTGGCCGCCCTCACCAACCGCCGCGACAGCATCAACGCCCAGCTGACGAACGTCCGCGAGATGCTCGCGACGCTCACCGGTGCGGCCGTGGCCGCCGCCGGTTCGCCGGCCGAGGACGAGCCGATCTCCCGTGGGGTTCCGGCGCAGCAGACCCGGTAACACCGCCTGACGGCAGCCAAGGCCCGCACCATCTCCCCCGAGGGTGCGGGCCTTGGCATGTTTTCACCGCGGTCCCGTACGAGGCTCGCCGTGCTTCTGCAACGCGGCGGTGGCATGTGCGCAGCCTTCGCCCGCACCTTCCCGTGGACCGCCCTCTTCGCCTTCCTCGCGGCCGGCATCGCGCTCCTGCTCCCCGCCCGGCGCCAGGAGACGGGCCCCGAGCCCGCTCGAGTGGCAGCCCCCGAACGCCGGTCTTAGCGTGACTTCATGATCGAGCTCGAGGGCCTGACCAAGCGGTACGGCGAGAAACTGGCGGTCAACAACCTCACCTTCACCGTCAGACCCGGCATGGTGACCGGGTTCCTCGGGCCGAACGGGGCCGGCAAGTCGACCACGATGCGGATGATGCTGGGGCTCGACCGGCCCACCGCGGGGGACGTCCGGATCGACGGCAGGCACTACGACCACCTCAAGGACCCGCTGAGGTACATCGGCGCCCTGCTGGACGCCAAGGCCATGCACGGAGGCCGCAGCGCCTTCAACCATCTGCTGTGTCTCGCGCAGAGCAACGGCATCCCGAGACGGCGGGTGGCCGAGGTCCTCGACACGGTGGGTCTCACGGCGGTCGCGAGGAAGAAGGCCAAGGGGTTCTCGCTGGGCATGGGACAGCGGCTCGGGATCGCGGGTGCGCTGCTCGGCGACCCACGGATCCTGATGTTCGACGAGCCGGTCAACGGCCTCGACCCCGAGGGCATCCACTGGATCCGCAATCTGATGAAGTCCCTGGCCGCCCAGGGGCGGACCGTCTTCGTCTCCTCCCATCTGATGAGCGAGATGGCGCTGACCGCCGACCATCTCGTCGTCATCGGACAGGGGCGGCTGCTCGCCGACACTTCCATGGCCGACTTCATCGAGCGGAACTCCCGCTCGTACATCCGGATCCGCTCCCCGCAGCGCGAGCGGCTGCTCGACGTGCTGCACGAGGAGGGCGTCACCGTCATCGAGTCCGGCAGCGGGGCGCTGGAGGTGGAGGGCGGCAAGGCCGAGCAGATCGGCGAACTGGCCGCGCAGCACCAGATCGTGCTGCACGAGCTGAGCCCCCAGCAGGCCTCCCTGGAGGAGGCGTTCATGCAGCTGACCGCGGGGGCGGTGGAGTACCACGCGCACGCCGACACACCCCTCGGGACACGCTTCGACACGCCCTTCGAGACGCGCCCGCAGCGGCAGCACTGGGGCGAGGACTGGAAGAGGAGATGAGCATGGCGGCGATGCAGGTCGTACGGTCCGAGTGGACCAAGATCCGGTCGGTGGCGTCCACGGTGTGGACGCTCTCCCTGGCCGTGGTCGTCACCATCGCCCTCGGCATGCTGATCTCGGCGCTGTCCAGACACGAGTTCGACAAGATGAGCCGGCAGGACCGCCTGACCTTCGACCCGACCTTCATCAGTTTCGCGGGCATGAGCCTCGGCCAGCTCGCGATGATCGTGTTCGGGGTGCTCGTCGTCTCGAACGAGTACAGCACCGGCATGATCCGCACCTCGCTGGCCGCCGTACCGCAACGCGGCACCTTTCTGTTCAGCAAGATCGCCGTGGCGACCGGCCTCGCGCTCGTCGTCGCCATGGCGACCAGCTTCGTCGCCTTCTTCCTCGGGCAGGCGATGCTCGGCTCGCACCGCGCCTCGATCGGCGACCCGCACGTGCTGCGCGCCGTGATCGGCGGCGGCATCTACATGACCCTCATCGCGGTGTTCTCGATGGGTGTCGCCGCGATGCTGCGCTCGCCCATGCTGTCGCTGGGCATCCTGATGCCGTTCTTCTTCCTGATCTCCAACATTCTGGGCAATGTCGACGCGACGAAGAAGATCGGCCGGTTCCTGCCGGACCAGGCCGGCAGCAAGATCATGCAGGTGGTCCCGCGGATCGACGAGGACAGCCCGTACGGGCCCTGGGGCGGCCTCGGGATCATGGTGCTGTGGGCGGTCGCGGCCCTCGCGGGCGGCTATGTGCTGCTGAAGAAGCGGGACGCGTAGCGCTCCCGGGACATGACTCTCCGCCGGGAAGTGGAGTCACATCGCTTTACTTTCATTTGAGCGGAACCGTCAGCTCCTCGATATCCTCCTAACCCTTACGGGGGCGTGTGCCCCGCTGTCCTGAACCTTTCGATGGGTGCGGAGCATGATCGAGGCTGTAGGCCTGACCAAGCGCTACGGCGACAAGACCGCCGTGTACAACCTTTCCTTCCAGGTGCGGCCGGGTGCCGTCACCGGCTTCCTCGGGCCCAACGGCTCCGGCAAGTCGACGACGATGCGCATGATCCTCGGCCTGGACAACCCCACCGCGGGGCAGGTGACGATCGGCGGCTACCCGTACCCGAAGCTGCCCAACGCCCCCCGCCAGGTGGGCGCCCTGCTCGACGCCAAGGCCGTGCACGGCGGCCGGTCGGCCCGAAGCCATCTGCTGTGCCTGGCCCAGCTGTCCGGCATCCCGGCGCGCCGGGTCGACGAGGTGCTGGGCGTGGTCGGGCTCCAGGAGGTGGCCAGAAAGCGCTCCAAGGGCTTCTCCCTCGGCATGGGGCAGCGGCTCGGCATCGCCGCCGCACTCCTCGGCGACCCCCAGGTGCTGCTCTTCGACGAGCCGGTCAACGGCCTCGACCCCGAGGGCATCCTCTGGGTGCGCAACCTCATGAAGGCGCTCGCGGCGGAGGGCCGTACGGTCTTCGTCTCCTCCCATCTGATGAGCGAGATGGCGCTGACCGCCGACCACCTCATCGTGATCGGACGCGGGCAGCTACTGGCGGACATGAGCGTGAAGGACTTCATCTCGGCGAACTCCGCCGACTTCGCGCGCGTGCGTACGCCGGACACCGAGCCGCAGCTGCGCGAGAAGCTGACGGCCGCGCTCACCGAGGCGGGCGGGCACGTGATGCCCGAGCAGGACGGCGCCCTGAGGATCACGGGGCTGGCACTCCCCCGCATCAGTGACATCGCGCACGACGCCGACGTACGCCTGTGGGAGCTGTCACCGCACCAGGCGTCGCTGGAGGAGGCATACATGCGGATGACGCAGGGGGCCGTCGACTACCGCTCGACCATCGACCAGAAGGCGGGGCTGCAGCAGCCGCTGCCCCCCGGTGTGCAGCCGCCGATGCCGGTGCCCGGACAGGGCCAGCCCGACTGGTACGCCCCGCCGTCGCCCCAGGAGGGCGGGCAGCCGTTCGCGATGCCGCAGGGACAGCCGGGGCCGTACGGCGCCGGGCAGCCCCCGGCGGGCCCGTACGGCACTCCGGGCGCCCCGGGCGCGGGTCAGCCCAATCCGTACGCCCAGTCGGCGCCCGCGGCGCGCAAGGCGCCGGCCGCGCCGCCCCAGCCCCCCGCCTCCGCCGCCCCCGCCGACGTGACCAAGCCCGAGGACGCCCGATGAGCACCCCGCAGCCCCCGATGCCGCAGGCCGCCGCACCCGACTGGCAGGCGGCGGCGCCCGGTTCGCCGTACCCCACCTACACCTCGCCGATCCCCGTCGTGCGCACCCATCTCGGACACGCGATCTCCTCGGAGTGGACGAAGATCAGATCGGTGCGCTCCACGATGTGGACGCTCGGCGTGTTCCTGCTGCTCGTCGTCGGCATCGGGCTGCTGGTCGCCGTGCTGGTCGCCGCCAACCAGGGCGAGGACAGCCTGAAGGGCCAGAACCCGCTGTCCTTCGGCGTGTTCGGGCTGCTCCTCGGCAGCATGTGCATCATCACGCTCGGCGTGCTGACCACCGCCTCGGAGTACGGCACCGGCATGATCCGGACCACGATGACCGCGTGCCCGTCACGCGCGCGCGTGCTGACGGCGAAGGCGATCGTGTTCTTCGCGGTGGCGTTCACCGTCACCTTCGCCTCGGTGCTCCTGGTCGCCGTCGCGGACGTCGCCATGCTGAAGGGTGCGAAGGACCCGTCCGCCGGCGAGTGGTTGAGGGGCACGTTCGGCATCTCGCTCTACATCGCGCTGCTCGGGCTGCTCTCGCTCGTCGTCGGCTCGATCATCCGGCACTCGGCGGGCGCCATCACCATCATGATCGCCCTGGTGCTGGCGCCGCTGGTGATCGCGCTGTTCATGTTCTCGTCGGCCCTGGAGAACGTGCGCCAGGCCCTGTTCGACTACTCGATCCCGAACCAGCTCAGCGCCTTCTACACCAACACCCTGAGCGACACCGGCCCGACCGGCTGGGACCCGGTGTGGATCGCCCTGGGCGTGACGGCCGTCGCGTTCGCCGGCGCGGTCGCGCTGCTGCAGCAGCGCGACGTGTAACCGGCTTCAGAACTTCGGCGCGTTACGGGACCGCTGCACCCGCGTGGTGCGGCGGTCCTTCGCGTTCCAGCACGCCTTGTGCCAGTGGCGGCGCTCGTCGACGCCCGAGTGCTCGGGCCAGGCCACCACGTGCGGGACTCCGGAGGGGATCATCTGGTCGCAGCCGGGGCAGCGGTACGTCTTGCCCTGCGCGCTAGCGCCCGCCACGTGCCGCACGCTCCACTCCTCCCCCTGCCAGCTCTCGGTGGACTGCCAGCCGCCGTAACGGCCGGACCGGTCGTCCTCGCCGCTCCGGCCGGGCGAGCCCGACGGGTCGGCACCCTTGGGTCGGTTGCGACGCGGGGACACGGGACACCTCACGGGGCTATACAGGGAGCACGGGTCGTGTCCAGCCTACGGGGCGCGGACGGGGGTAGGCGTAGAGCACCGGCCGCCCCCCGCCCCGCCGCGACCACCCATTCTGCAGACAATCCGCAAATCTCTTCGCCAGGCCGTGTCCTCGGCACGTGTCAGACGGTTATGCGGGTGGGGGAGCTCCGCGTCGGAGCCAAGGAAGCAGGAAAAGCAATGCGCGTAGGAAGTTTCGTGTTGGCGGCCCAGTTCCCGGGGCAGGGCCAAGGGGAGGCGCTGCACCGCGCGGTCCGCTCGGCCGAGGTCGCCGAGGAAGCGGGTCTCGACTCGGTCTGGCTGGCCGAGCACCACTTCGTGCCGTACGGGACATGCCCGTCGGCGATCACCCTGGCGGCGTTACTCCTCGGCCGGACCCGCAGGCTCCGGGTGGGCACGGCGGTCACCGTACTGCCCACCGCCCACCCGGTGGCGGTCGGCGAGCAGGCCGCCCTGTTGCACATCACCTCCGGCGGGCGCTTCTCGCTGGGCGTGGGGCGCGGCGGACCGTGGGTCGACCTGGAGGTGTTCGGCTCCGGCATCAAGGCGTACGAGGAGGGGTTCCCCGAATCACTCGATCTGCTGCTGCGCTGGCTGCGCGAGCCGTCGGTCGGAGCCATGGGGGAGCGCTTCGGTTTCCGCGAAGTGCCCGTCGTACCAAGGCCGTCGGAGTCCCTGTCGGAGGTGCCGGGCCCCGAGGTCGTCGTCGCGTGCACCTCGCCGTCGAGTGTGCGGCAGGCCGCCGAGCGCGGGCTGCCGATGCTGCTGGGCATGCATGTGGGTGACGAGGAGAAGGCCGAGATGGTCTCCCTGTGGCGGCAGCTCGCGCGCGCCGCCGGACACTCCGCGGAGACGGTCCTGGGCGCGGCCCATGTCTCGGCCGGCGTCTGCCAGATCGCGGACCGGCGTACGGACGCCGTGGAGGCGCTGACGAAAGCGATGCCGGGCTGGCTGAAGCAGGGGCTGGAGGCCCATGTCACGGTGGACGGCCGGACCCGGCAGATGCGCGACCCGCTGGCCTACACCGAACTGCTCTGCGGACTGCACCCGGTGGGCACCCCGCGCCTGTGCGCCGACCGGCTCGCCGCGACCAGCGAGCGGACCGGCATCTCCCGCTTCGCCCTGCTCGTGGAGGGCTCGGGAGACCTGGCGGCCACCGAGGAGAACGTACGGCGGCTGGGCGCCGAGGTGCTCCCGCACCTCGGTTGAACGGGCCTGCCCGGCTGCGCGGAGCTTGCCGCCCCAGTACTGAATGCACCTCCCGCGTACGGAGCGGCAAGCAAGCGGCTTGCTCCTCAGCAGTCCCGGAACTCCGGGGACTGGTTGAGTACCTGACTGCGGACCGAGGTGAAGCGGGCCAGCGTCTCGTCGACCGAGGCGTCCAGCGGGAACACCGCCACCCGGTGGCAGTTCTGGAAGGCCAGCCGGACACCGAAGTGCCTTTGCAGCGCGCCGCGTATCGCGTCACTCGCGAGCGCACGCAGCAGCTGTCCGCGTGCCTGCTCGTCCGGCGGGGGCGTCTGGTTGTCGGCGAAGTTGCCGCCGTCGACCTTCAGCTGGGCCACCAGGGAGCTGATCATCTCCCATGCGTAAGGCAGGGAGGTCCGGACGCAGTCGACGAATTCTGCTTCGTCGACCTCGCCTCGCTCGGCCTTCTCGAGTAGGGCCGGTGAGACGTCGAGCGACATGGGTTCTCCTCTCGCACCCCCGTGGTCGACAGGGGTTGCCGGACAGATAAGGGAGTTCGCGATACCGAACACGCTGAGTACTCGTCTCGCGACCTCCCGTTTACTACCGTAAGCAACGGACGGTGACGGCACCAGGAAAATGCGTACATGGAGCGCCCTCTTTGGGCACACAATCAGCCACGAATGAACATGGGTTGTCTCGGGTCTTCCAGGACAACAAGGGCGGCCCGGAGGGCCTCGTTCAAGGGTGGTGGTGGGAGACGGGAGGGCGAATCGCGTGGACCCGCACCCGTCGAGTAGCGTTGCCGACCATGCGTCTCGTCATTGCCCGATGCTCCGTGGACTACGCGGGCCGGCTCACCGCCCATCTCCCTTCGGCGCCCCGCCTGATCCTGGTGAAGGCCGACGGCAGCGTCTCCATCCACGCGGACGACCGCGCCTACAAGCCCCTGAACTGGATGTCCCCGCCCTGCACCCTGAAGGAGGGTGCAGGCGACGACGAGGGCGTCTGGACCGTCATCAACAAGGCGGGCGAGAAGCTCATCATCACGATGGAGGAGATCCTCCACGACTCCTCGCACGAACTGGGCGTGGATCCCGGCCTGATCAAGGACGGCGTGGAAGCACACCTTCAGGAGCTGCTCGCCGACCGCATCGAGACGCTCGGCGACGGCTACACGCTCATCCGCCGCGAGTACATGACGGCCATCGGCCCGGTCGACATCCTGTGCCGGGACGCCGAGGGGCAGACCGTCGCGGTCGAGATCAAGCGGCGCGGCGAGATCGACGGCGTGGAGCAGCTCACCCGCTACCTCGAGCTGCTGAACCGCGATCCCCATCTCGCCCCGGTCCGCGGCATCTTCGCGGCCCAGGAGATCAAGCCGCAGGCCCGGGTCCTCGCGACGGACCGCGGGATCGGGTGCGCGGTGCTGGACTACGACGCCCTCAGGGGCATCGAGGACGACAAGTTGCGGTTGTTCTGACCCCCGTTGCCACGCGCAAGAGGGCCGGGTCCGTCGAGACGGACCCGGCCCTCTTGCGTGTACGGGACCTCACATGACCGGGCTGGAGCTGCTGCTCTGCGGCGCGGTCGCCGAACTGCTCGTCGACGCCGGGGCGCTGGAGGACGCGGGAGCGCTGGACGCCGGGCCGCTGGCCGAGGTGGACGTGGTCGGGGACGACGGCGGCTGCGATGTCGGCGTGGGCGTCGGGGACGGCGAGGGCGGAGGCGTGGACGGCGGCGGCGTTGTCGGCGGCTTGGTCGTCGGGCTCGACGACGGCGGCTTGCTCGTCGGGGACTTCGACGGCGAGCTCGACGAACCGCCGCCCGACCCCTTCGTGCCGCTCGGGTCGTCCGACGGCCGGGTCGTGCTCGACGGCGGTGTCGGGTCGTCCGAGGTGCCGTACGTACCGTCGGGGCCCGGGTCCGTCGGACGGCTGGTCGCGGTGCCCGTGTCGCCGTTGCCCGAGTCGTTCTTCGGGGTGTCCGCGCCCAGGCTGCCGTCGTCGGCGCCCTGGCTCGCGGACGGGTTGACGCCGACCTTTTCGGACGGGTTGTTGGCGTCGTTGTTCGACGTGGCCCCGAGCGTCACGACCGTGCCGAGCACGGCGGCGAGGAGTGCGCCCGCACCGGCCGCGACGAGGTTGCGCCGGGCGAGGCCGCGGATGCCGCCCCGGTGGGTCTTGGGCGGCGAGCCGGACACGGCCCGGTTGACGACGATGGTCGAGGTGTCGCCGGACGAGGGCGGCGGGCTCGCCGGGAACGCGGCCGGCACGCCGCCGGGCGGCGACTGGGACTCCTCGTAGCGCGCGTCCGGGACCTCCTCGCCCGCGGTCGAGCCAAGGCCCGGCGTGGTGCCGGAACGGTCGGAGACCAGGGCGAGGGCGCGGCGGCCCGCGACCGTACCGCGCTTGTCGGCGAGCGCGCCGCGCAGCCCGATGGAGGACTCCAGCTCGGCGCGGGCCCGGTCGAGCTGTCCGCCGCAGAGCGCGAGGATGCCCAACTCGTGGTGGAAGTAGGCCTGTTCCGACACCTCGCCGGCGAGCCGGGAGGCCTCGGCACCGGACCGCAGCGCCCGCTCCCAGGCGCTCCAGTGCAGGCCGGCCGCGAACGCGGGCGCCGCCGTGCGGGCCAGCTGGACGGTGACGCTCTCCTCGCCCTCGGCCGGGGCGGTCGTGCCCGGCACCAGAATGCCGAGCGCGGCGAGCAGGGCGTCGGCTTCGGCGCACACCCGCTCCGGGGTGACCGAGGGGTGCCCCGCCCACCAGGCGTAGTGCTGGGCGGCGGTCAGGGCCTGCGCCTCGATGTCGTCGCCGTATCCGGCGGCCTCGAGCTGGGCGAGGACCCCGGCGGCGAGCCGGTAACGGGAGCCGACCGGCGAGACCAGGCCGCAGGAGGCCAGTTCGCCGAGGGCGGCGTCCGCGTGGGTGTCGCCGACCAGCGCGGGCAGATGCGCCTGGTGCGGCACCTCGCCGCCGAGCGCGACGGCGAACCGGAGCGTGGCGCGCGCCGAGGCGCTGAGCCGGGAGGCCAGCAGCGGCGCGGGCGCGGCGGCCTCGCCGAGCGACGGCAGGGGTACGTCGTCGCCGTCCTCGGCGTCGAGAGACGCGTCGAAGGGCGCGTCCACGGGGATCGCGTCCTCGAAGACGCCGAACGCCTCGACGGCGCCGGTCCCGGCGCGCTGCTGGTCGCGCTGGCGCAGCAGGGCGCCGGCCTGGACGAAGCGCAGCGGCAGGCCCTCGGACTCGAACCAGAGGTCGCCGGCCCAGTTGGCCTCCTCCTCCGTCAGCACCCGGCCGACGGCGCGCTCGATGAGCTCCACGCCGCCCGCGCGGTCGAGCCCGCCGAGGAAGACCTCTTCGAGGGTGGAGTCGGCGGAGGGCGCGGGCACCTCGGGCGTCGCGCCGATCACAAAGGCGCACTCGGGCGTCGCGTCGAGCAGTTCGTCGAGTCCGGCGCCGCCGAACTCGACGTCGTCGAGAACGACGACTGCGCCGATCTCCCGGACCAGTTCGAGCAGTTCGTCCTGTTCCGGGCGGTGCAGGGGTGCGTTGTAGACGGCGTAGAAGAGGTCGTACAGCAGGTCGCTCGCCGTGCGGTGGAAGCCGCTGAGGCGGACGACACCGTCGGGGGCGAGGTCCGCGCAGTCCTCGGCGACGAGGTCGAGGAGGGCGGTGCGGCCGGAGCCCGCGGGGCCGGTGAGACGCACGGAACGACCGCGGGCCAGCAGCCGGACCAGGCGCTCGCGCTCGTCCTGGCGTTCCAGGAGATGCAGCGAGGGCCGGGCCGGGCCGGGCGGAACGGGCGGCTTGGCCGCGCGGTTCACCTCGGCACGCTCGGCCACCGTGAACTTCTCGGGCCGCCCCGGGCGCTCGCCCGGCGGGCAGGCCTCTATCTCGCTGCCGTCGACGGGATTGACGGTGAGCAGGTAGTCGCCCGTGACGAGCTGTACCGTGCGCGCGAGCGCGGGCGAGTGCTGGCCGAAGTCGGGTGTGAGGGGGTCCCTGGGCGGGCGCTGGCGCGGCGCGCTGCTGTCGCCGTCATGGCCGTACTCCTCGGGTCCCCGGCTGTTCGGGTCCATAGGTTCAAGCCCCCCAAAAGCGTCGTGTGTGCGTTGAGCCCCTCCCGGCCTTGCTGCACACCGCGCTGTCGCTTCTGGTCCGGGCCCGCTCGCAGGGATGTCAGGCAGCGGGCGACCGAACCTTAAACCTTTGCCCAGTATCTACGACAGTCCGGAATGCCGCGCCGTGCGAGACGTCACAGTCTCATGAGGATTGCGCGCGACGGTCACACACGGGGCAGTGACTCCACCCCGATGCCGCCCTCGATCGCCAGGATCCGGTGCAGTCGGGTGGCCACCAGCAGGCGCTGCATCTGCGGCGGAACGTCGCGCAGCACCAGGCGCCGGCCGCAGCGGCCGGCCCGCCGGTGGACGCCCATGATCACCCCGAGTCCGGTGGCGTCCCAGGAGTCCAGTTCGGACAGGTCCAGCACCAGGTCGCCGACTCCGTCGTCGACGGCCGAGTGCAGGACCGTACGGGCGTCCGCCGCGCTGCGGACGTCGAGGCGGCCCCCGACGACCAGCTCGGCGTGGTCGCCCCTGATGTACATATGCGCTCCCCGAGAGTGCGGTGACGTACTCCGTGACGGTGGCTGTGCAACGTCTGACTGCTTCAGCGGCGACGAGGTTGCCGTCTGTAAGCGAACCGATACCGAATTCACCCCCGCGGGTGATACCCGCGGGGCCTGTGCGGTTTCAGTGGCTGTACGTACTGATGTGTCAGTACGTGTAGAAGCCCTGCCCGCTCTTGCGCCCGATGTCACCGGCGTCAACCATCCGGCGCATCAGCTCCGGCGGCGCGAACTTCTCGTCCTGCGACTCGGTGTAGATGTTGCTGGTGGCGTGCAGCAGGATGTCGACGCCGGTCAGGTCCGCCGTGGCCAGCGGACCCATCGCGTGTCCGAAGCCCAGCTTGCAGGCGAGGTCGATGTCCTCGGCGCTCGCCACGCCCGACTCGTAGAGCTTGGTCGCCTCGACGACGAGCGCCGAGATCAGACGGGTCGTCACGAAGCCCGCGACGTCCCGGTTGACGACGATGCAGGTCTTGCCGACGGACTCGGCGAACTCCCGCGCGGTGGCGAGGGCTTCGTCGCTCGTCTTGTAGCCGCGGACGAGTTCGACGAGCTGCATCATCGGCACCGGCGAGAAGAAGTGGACGCCGACGACCCGCTCCGGGTGCTCGGTGGCCGCCGCGATCTTGGTGATCGGGATCGCGGAGGTGTTGGAGGCGAGCACGGTGTCCGGGCGGACGATCTTGTCGAGCGCCCGGAAGATCTCGTGCTTCACTTCCAGCTTCTCGAAGACGGCCTCGACGACGACGTCCGCGTCGGCGGCGGCGTCCAGGTCGGTGGTCGCGGTGATGCGGCCGAGGGCGGCGTCGGCGTCGTGCGCCTCCAGCTTGCCCTTGCTCACGAACTTGTCGTACGAGGCCTTGATGCCGTCGGTGCCACGCTTGAGGGCTTCGTCGGTGACGTCACGCAGGACGACGTCCCAGCCCGCCTGCGCGGAGACCTGGGCGATGCCGGAACCCATCAAGCCGGCGCCGATGACGGCAAGCTTCCGTGCCACGTTTACGACTCCCCTTTGAAACGCCTTACACACCGTTTATGTATGCCTCTTCGGCGGACCTTAGCGCTCGTGAGGTGCCGTGTGACCGGTAAGTAATGCGCGTCACGTCTCATCTGACGGACATCACACCGGGGCGGGTCATTCCGTGCCTCGGACGGCGTAGTTGAGCACCTTCTCGCCCAACAGCTCCTCGATGTCGTCGAGGAGGACCAGTACCTCTCGTGACACTTCGCGCGGATTGCGCCCCTTGACCATCTCGCGGCCGATGACGCCCATCACACAGCTGTGCACCCAGCCGAGCTGACCGGCAATCAGATGCGGCATCGGGTCCTCGTCGGCCGCGCCCGTCTCCTCGCGCAGGGCCTCTTCGAGATTGGCCTGAACCTCCTGCCCGATCGCCCACAGCCGGGAGCGCAGCCCGGGCGCGTTCTCGATGACGCGCATGAAGGCGGCGTACCCCGGAATCAGTCCGACCCTCGGCGAGACCGCTTCGACCTCCTCGCGCAGCTCCCGCAGGACCGCGGCGGCGGCCGACTCCCCCTTGTTCCGGCCGCGCACCCATCGCCCCATCCGGTCCACGAGGCCGGCGGAGCGGTCGAAGAAGAGGTCCTCCTTCGCCGGGAAGTAGTTGTAGACGGTGTTGACGGAGACGTCGGCGGCCTCGGCGATCTCCGCGACGGTCACCGAATCAAACCCGCGCTCGACGAACAGGCCCGTGGCGACGTCCGAGATGTACTGCCGGGTCTGCCGCTTCTTCCGCTCCCTGAGCCCCTCTGTCATGTCCGAATCCTACCTTTCGCTGGGTCCACTGAAAACTTGGTGTCATTGCAAAATTTAAGGGACTCTGTTTTTCTGGTCGGCATGACAGCAGTCATCAGCGCGGCCGGACTGGCCCGCACCTTCCAGACCAAACGCGGCCCCGTGGAGGCCGTCCGTGGTATCGACCTCACCGTCCGCGAGGGCGAGATCCTCGGCTTCCTCGGCCCGAACGGCGCCGGCAAGACCACCACCCTGCGCATGCTCACGACCCTGCTCGCCCCGACCGGCGGCGCGGCCACCGTCGCGGGCCACGACCTCGACGCCGACCCGGCGGGCGTACGGAGGGCCTGCGGTTACGTCGCCCAGTCCGGCGGGGTCGACGGGCAGATCAGCGTGCGGGAGGAACTGGTCACGCAGGGCCGCCTCTACCGCCTGACAAAGCCGCAGGCGATCGCGCGCGCCGACGAGTTGGCCCGTGACCTGGGCCTCGCCGACCTCCTCGACCGCAAGACATCCGCGCTCTCCGGCGGTCAGCGGCGCCGCCTCGACATCGCGATGGCCCTCACCCACCGCCCGAAGGTCCTGTTCCTCGACGAACCGACGACCGGCCTCGACCCCGGCAGCCGCGCCGACCTCTGGGACCTGATCCGCCGCCTGCGCGACGAGCACGGCACGACCGTCTTCCTGACCACCCATTACCTGGACGAGGCCGACGCTCTCTCCGGCCGTCTGGTGATCGTCGACCAGGGAGTGGTCGTGGCGGAGGGCACGCCCACAGCGCTCAAGCTCCAGCACGGCGGCTCGATCGACGCGAGCCTCCAGGACACCTTCCTCGCGATCACCGGCCGCGGTCCCGCCCCGGCCGACGCCGCCCCCGTAGCCGTATAGGAATCCGATGCTGCTTCACGACACCGCACTGATCTACGGCCGCTACCTCCGCCAGTCCCTTCGCTCCCGCTTCGCGCTGCTCTTCGGCGTGCTGATGCCGCTCCTGTACCTCCTCTTCTTCGGACCGCTGCTGACGGGCCTGCCGCTCGGCGGGCGGGGCAGCTCCTGGCAGCTGCTGGTGCCGGGGCTGCTGCTTCAACTCGGCCTGTTCGGGGCGTCGTTCGCGGGATTCTCGATCATCATCGAGAAGGGGCAGGGGGTGGTCGAGCGGATGCGGGTGACGCCCGTCAGCCGGCTCGCGCTCCTGCTGGGCCGTGTGCTGCGCGACGCCACGGTGTTCGTCTTCCAGGCGGTGCTGCTGGTGGTCGCGGCCGTGGCGATGGGGCTGCGGGCGCCGCTCGCCGGGGTCCTGATCGGCTTCGGGTTCGTCGCCCTGCTCACCGTCTCGCTCGGCTCGCTGTCGTACGCGTTGGCGATGAAGGTCCACACCCCGCAGGAGTTCGGGCCGCTGATCAACGCCATGACCATGCCGTCGATGCTGCTGTCCGGGCTGATGCTGCCCATGTCCCTGGCCCCGGTCTGGCTGGACGTGCTCTCGCACTTCATGCCGTTCCGCTATCTGGTGGACGCCGTGCGGGACGCATACGTCGGGTCGTACGCGACGGATCACATGCTCTACGGGGTGCTGGTGGCCCTCGCCTTCGCAGGTCTGGCCGTGACAGTGGGCACACGCGTGTTCCGGACGGCCGGAGCGTAACTACGCTGGTCACATGGTCAATCTGACGCGCATCTACACCAGGACCGGCGACCAGGGCACGACCGCCCTCGGCGACATGAGCCGGGTCGCCAAGACCGATCTGCGGATCTCCGCGTACGCGGACGCCAACGAGGCGAATGCGGTGATCGGCACGGCGATCGCGCTGGGCGGGCTGGAGGAGGAGATCGTCAAGGTCCTCACCCGTGTCCAGAACGACCTGTTCGATGTCGGGGCGGACCTGTCCACACCGGTGGTGGAGAAGCCGGAATTCCCGCCCCTGCGTGTCGAGCAGTTCTACATCGACAAGCTGGAGGCGGACTGCGACCGCTTCAACGAGCGGCTGGAGAAGCTGCGCTCCTTCATCCTCCCGGGCGGTACGCCGGGCGCGGCCCTGCTGCACCAGGCCTGCACGGTAGTACGGCGGGCCGAGCGCTCCACGTGGGCTGCCCTGGAGGTGCACGGCGAGGTGATGAACCCGCTGACCGCGACCTACCTCAACCGGCTCTCCGACCTGCTGTTCATCTTGGCGCGCACGGCCAACAAGGACGTCGGCGACGTGCTGTGGGTGCCGGGCGGGGAGCGCTGAGGCACAGCGCTCCCCGCCCTCCCCCCTCTTCTCAGCGGTCCGTGTCGTCCTGGGTCGCGTCCTGGTCCGCCCGGGCCACCGCGGACTCGGCGGCGGCCACCTTCTTCTGCATCTCCGGGTAGCCGGAGGGGGTGGCGGGTGTGGCGGGCGCCTTGTCCGCCGTACCGCCGTGCGGCGTGCAGCCCGCGGTGAGCCCCGCGAGGAGGGCCACCGCGACGGCCGCGACCTTCAGGCGCATCAGCTTGCGCCCTCGTTGTTGTTCCGGCACCAGGTCCGGACGTCGGACAGGTCCTTCTGCCGTTGCTGCAGCGTCGTCACCAGGGACTTGCGGAAGGTCAGCCGGTCCTGAAGGTAGGTGGCGATCTCGTTGTGACCCGCCGCCTTCGCGTTGTCCACCCGCTGCTGCAGCCGGGCAATGGAACCGCGCTTGTCGGCCCCGGCGTTCAGCCGCTTCAGGGCGCGGTCGATGCGGTGGTCGATCTTCGGCGCCCGCTTGCACAGGGCCTGTGCCCCGTCACCGGTCGGCGTCGCCGCCGGCGCGGGTGTGCTGTCGGCCGCCGCCAGGCCGGTGCCGGTCGCCAGAAGGGCCGCCGCGGCCAGCCCCACCAGGAGGGTGCGCCGCCTTCGTCGTACGTACATCTCAGCCTCCGTTCCGCGGACGGCCCCCTTCGTCCGTCCGCCTGCCGTGGAGGCTAGGAAGGCTCTTTGGGGAAACTCTGTGACCGGTTTGCCCCGGCTGTGCCGATCAGCCAGTCCCGGCGGGCCGGCGGGGCCGCGCCCGTGGACGGCAGCCGTACCTCGAAGCGGGCCCCGACGCCGTGCGGCCCGGCCGTCACCGTGACGCTCCCCCGGTGCAGGGCCGTCTGCTGGGCCACCAGTGTCAGGCCGAGTCCGGAGCCCGAGCTGCCGGGTCCGCGGGCGAAACGCTCGAAGATCCGGGCGCGGGCCGGCTCGGGCACGCCGGGCCCACGGTCGTCGACCGTGATCACGATCTGCCCGCCCGCCTGCCGCACCCCGACCGTCACGGTCGCCTGCCCGGCCGCGTCCCGCCCGTGCGCCAGGGCGTTGGCCAGCAGGTTGTCGAGGAGCACGCGGAGGCCGGGTTCCCAGCCGTGGACCGTGGTTCCGGGTGCCGCCTCCAGGGTGATGCGGGCGTCCGGTGCGCGGCGCCGGGCCTCGGCGACCGCGGCGTCCGCCGTCTCCGTCACATCCACCGTCCGGAAGGCCTCCGCCTCGACGAGGTCGCCGCGGCCCAGTTCGCGCAGCATCACGAGCAGGTTCAGCAGGCGGGCGTGTTCGCTGCGCAGGTCGGCCAGGACCTCCGTGCGGTCCGGCTCCGGCAGGTCGGGGTGGTCGACGAGGATGTCGAGGTTGGTGCCCATGCTCATCAGCGGGGTGCGCAGTTCGTGGGAGGCGGCCGCGGAGAAGGAGCGGGCCGTGTCCAGTGCCTCGGCGGTGCGGGCGGCCTGCTCGTCGTAGCGGGCGAGGACCGTGCGCAGGGTGGTGGCCAGTTCGTCGACCTCGGTCACCCCGGTGGGCTTGTCGGGCGGCCGGGCGGCGCTGGTGCGCGGGTCGAGTCCGGCGGTACGGCGGCCGAGGCGCCGCAGCGGACCGGTCGCACCGGTGGCGATGCCCCAGGCCAGCAGGCCGGACAGGGGCGCGGCGAGCAGTGTCGTCACCGCCACCCGGCGCCGTACGAGCCGTAGTTGGGCCTGGTCGGCGGCGTTGGGCGAGAAGACCCACAGGGTCCCCGCACCCCGGGCCGTGGTGATCGGCACGGACAGCGCGCGCCAGCTGCTGCCGCCGTCCCGGACGGTGACCGGCGCGCTCGCCTGCGCCGGCAGCGGCACCGAGGCGTCCGGCTGCGGCCCCCCGCTGAAGGTGGCGTCCGGTCCCATGACGCGTACGCCGACGTCGAGGGCCGCGCTGTAGAGGAGCCGCTCCTTGTTGTCGGCCGCCTTGGGCCGGCCGTTGGCACTGGCCCTCAAGAGGGCGCGGGCGTCCGGGACCACCGCTGTGGCACGCGCCTGCAGATGGCTGTCCTCGGCGCTGTGCAGATCGTGGTTGACCAGCTGCAGCAGCAGCCAGCCGGAGGCGAGCACGAGGAGCGGCACGGTGACCCCGACGGCGAGCCCGATGCGGGTGGAGAGCCTCACGGCGACTCGTCCCGCAGCACGAATCCCACCCCGCGCACGGTGTGTACGAGCCTTGGCCGTCCGTCCGCCTCCAGCTTGCGCCGCAGATAGCTGACGAAGGTGTCGACGGCGTCCGTCCGCACGTCGAAGTCGTAGCCCCATACCCGTTCCAGGAGCTGGTCGCGGGTGAGGACGAGCCCGGCGTTGCGGGCGAGCACCTCAAGGAGTTCGAACTCGCGCCGGGTCAGCTCCAGTGGCCTGCCGTCCCGCTCCGCGGTGCGGGCCGCCGGGTCGATCACCAGGCCGGCGACCCGCAGCGCCTCCCCCGCGGGCGGGCGGCGGCGCAGCAACGCGCGCAGCCGCAGCACGAGTTCCTGCAGGGCGAACGGCTTGACCAGGTAGTCGTCGCCGCCCGCCTGGAGCCCGGCGATACGGTCGGCGGTCTCGTCGAGCGCCGACAGCATGAGGACGGGGAGGTCCTGGCCGTCGTCGCGGAGCCGTTCGCAGACCTCGATGCCGCTCATGCCGGGCATCGAGACATCGAGGACCAGGACGTCCGGGGGCGTCTCCTCGATCACCGCGAGCGCCTCACGACCGCCGTCCACCGTCCGCACCCGGAAGCCGCTCAGCCGCAGCCCGCGCTCCAGAGAACGCCGGATGGCGGGGTCGTCGTCCACGACCAGCACCGCCCCGGGGCTGCCCGTCTCGCTCATCCACCCCTCCCCTCACCGTCCGGTCAGGGTACGGCTCTCCTCCGAGGGCGCGGCAGCCTCTGCCGGGGCCTTCTTGGGCCAGATCAGATACGTCAGCGCGATCACCCCATGGACGCCCAGGGTCCGCAGCGCCGTCCACTGGAAGGCCCGCAGCGACGAGGTGTCGCCGTCGCCGACGTACCAGATCGCCGCCTGGAGCAGGACGCAGGCGACGGCCGCCGCGAGGAGGGTGCGCAGCCAGAGGCGGCCCTCGTGGCGGGCGCGGGCCAGACCGTGGCGGGGCGGCTTGGGCGGGCGGGGGCCGCCGGCGAGGCGGTGGGCGGCGTGGCCGTCGAGCCAGGTGATCGTGTAGTGGCCGTAGGCGACCGTGTAGCCGATGTAGAGGGCGGCCAGGCCGTGTTCCCAGCTCGGGTCGGCGCCGTTCTTCAGGTCGACCGCCGTCACCACGAACAGGACCAGCTCAAGCAGCGGCTCGCACAGCAGCAGCGCCACGCTCGTGCGACGCCATTTCAGCAGGTAGCGGACGGCCAGCCCAGCCGCCAGCAGCACCCAGAACCCGACCTCGCAGGCAATGATCAACCCGACGACCAAGACACGCTCCTTCCCTCGTCCTTCCAGGCTTCCGGCGGGTTCGGGCGCTTTCGTCGTCGGCGGTGACGAACTCGCGGTACATCGAAAGATGCAGTCCAGGACCGTTCGCGGGGATCACGCGGTGAGCACCCGTCCCGTGTTGGATGGGGACATGGCCGTACGACTGCCCCGCCCGCACCGCTTCGACGTGTACATCGCCATCGGCGGGCTGCTCGGCGGCCTGCTGCTGGCGGGCATCGGCCTGGCCACGCGGCCCGCCAAGGATCCGATCACGCTCTTCGACGGCCCTTGGCCGATCCTGGTGCCGCTCGTCGTGATGGCCGGCTGCGAGCTGCTGCGTCGGACGGCCCCCCGCGCAGCCCTGCTGATCGGCACACCCGCGATCTGCGCGGACGTCGTGACCCAGGGCAGCCTGGCCACGATCCTGATGTTCACCGACATCGTCTACGCGGCCGTGCTGTACGGCCCGCTCGCCTCGGCCCGCCGTATCCAGTGGATCACCGGGCTGCTCACGGTGGCCGGCACACTGGTGCCGTTTGCGGTGTGGCGGGTGCCGCAGGCACTGCTGATCGGCGTGGTCGTCGGTGTCGTGGCGTACGGGCCCGCCGCCACCGGCTGGATCGTGCGCAACCACCGCGACGCCGCCGAGGCCGCCCGGCTGCGTGCCGAACAGACCGCGCTGCTCGCCGAGCTCGACCGTTCGCAGGCGGTCACCGCCGAACGCTCCCGGGTGGCAAGGGAGTTGCACGACATGGTGGCCAACCACCTGTCCGCCATCGCCATCCACTCCACGGCCGCGCTGTCCCTCGACGATCCGAAGACCTCCAAAGAGGCCCTCTCCGTCATCCGGGAGAACAGCGTCGAAGGGCTCGCCGAGATGCGCCGGCTCATCGGCATCCTGCGCGACAGGGGCAACGACCACGCGCCCGCTGCCACCCCCACCCTCGACGGCCTCGCCGCCCTCGTCGACGGCGCCCGCTCGAACGGCCTCGACATCACCCTCGACACCGAGCACGGCACGGTCCCCGCGCCGGTCGAACTCGCCGCCTACCGCATCGTCCAGGAGTCCCTGACCAACGCCCTCAAGCACGCCTGCCCGGGGAAGGTCACCGTTGCCCTCGCCCAACGGGACGGCGTCCTCCGCGTGCGGGTGGCCAGCCCCTACGGCCACCGGGACGGCCCGCGCGCCCCCGGCTCCGGCGCGGGCCTGGTCGGTATGCGGGAGCGGGCGGCGCTGCTGGGCGGCACGTTCGAGGCCGGCCCCGACGGCGCGCTGTGGACCGTACACGCCACGCTCCCCCTGACCGAAGGAGATTCCGCATGATCCGCGTCCTGGTCGCCGAGGACCAGTCCGCCGTCCGCGCCGGGCTCGTCCTCATCCTGGGCAGCGCACCCGACATCGAGGTGGTCGGCGAGGCGGCCGACGGGGAGGCCGCGGTGGCGCTGGCACGGGAGTCGAGGCCCGATCTCGTGCTGATGGACGTACAGATGCCCCGTCTGGACGGGGTGTCGGCGACCCGGCAGGTCGTCGGAGAGGGGCTCGCCGACGTCCTCGTCCTCACCACCTTCGACCTCGACGAGTACGTCTTCGGGGCCCTGCGCGCCGGCGCCGCCGGCTTCCTGCTCAAGAACACCGAGGCGAAGGACCTGTTGGAGGCGGTACGCACCGTGGCGCGCGGGGAGGGCCTGATCGCCCCGGCCGTCACCCGCCGTCTGATCGCCGAGTTCGCCACCACGTCCGTACGCGAACCGACGGCCGATCCCGCCGTGCTCGACAGCCTCACCCGCCGCGAACGCGAGGTGCTGTCCTGCCTCGGCGAGGGCCTGTCCAACGCCGCCGTCGCGGCCCGCCTCGACATGGCGGAGGCAACGGTGAAAACGCACGTCAGCCGCCTCCTCGGGAAGCTGGAGCTGCGCAGCCGGGTCCAAGCGGCCGTACTGGCCCAGGAGTTGGGGATCTAGCACGCCTGCTCCAGAGTGGTCCAGACCTATTGACCGATGGTCCAGACCTTTCTATTCTCGCGGCACTGTGGGCGTGAAGGCTCAGTCATGCCCCCCAACTCCCCTAGGAGGCGCAGCATGCGCTTCAGACACAGAGCCGCGGCAGGCTTCGCAACCCTGTTGCTGCCGCTGGCCGGTCTGGTCGGCCTCGCAAGCCCCGCCCAGGCCGCGACCACCGCGACGGCGACCTACGCCAAGACCCAGGACTGGGGCACCGGCTTCGAAGGCAAGTGGACGGTGAAGAACACCGGCACCACGGCCATCAGCTCCTGGACCGTCGAGTGGGACTTCCCCTCCGGCACATCCGTCACCTCGGCCTGGGACGCGGACGTCACGTCCTCCGGCACCCACTGGACCGCCAAGAACAAGTCCTACAACGGCTCCATCGCCCCGGGCGCCTCCGTCTCCTTCGGCTTCAACGGCGCGGGCTCCGGCTCCCCCTCCAACTGCAAGCTGAACGGCGACAGTTGCGACGGCACGACGGTCCCCGGCGACGCGGCACCCTCCGCACCGGGCACCCCCACCGCCTCCTCCGTCACCGACACCTCGGTGAAGCTGTCCTGGAGCGCGGCCACCGACGACAAGGGCATCAAGAACTACGACGTCCTGCGCGACGGCAAGGTCGTCTCGACGGTCACCACCACGTCGTACACGGACACCGGCCTGACCGCCGGCACCGACTACTCCTACACCGTCCGGGCCCGTGACACCGCCGACCAGACCGGCCCGGCGAGCGGCTCGGTCGCCGTGCACACCACGGGCGGCACCACCGACCCGCCGCCCACCACCGGTGGCAAGGTCAAGCTCGGCTACTTCACCGAGTGGGGCATCTACGGCCGCAACTACAACGTCAAGAACCTGGTGACGTCTGGTTCAGCCGCGAAGATCACGCACATCAACTACGCCTTCGGCAACGTCACCAACGGCCAGTGCGCGATCGGTGACTCCTACGCCGACTACGACAAGGCCTTCACGGCCGACCAGTCCGTCAGCGGGGTCGCCGACACCTGGGACCAGCCGCTGCGCGGCAACTTCAACCAGCTGCGCGAGCTGAAGGCGAAGTACCCGAACATCAAGGTCCTGTGGTCCTTCGGCGGCTGGACCTGGTCCGGCGGCTTCGGACAGGCGGCGGCCAACCCGACCGCCTTCGCGAACTCCTGCTACAACCTGGTCAAGGACCCGCGCTGGGCGGACGTGTTCGACGGCATCGACATCGACTGGGAGTACCCGAACGCCTGCGGCCTGTCCTGCGACACCAGCGGCGCGGCGGCCTTCAAGAACGTGATGTCGGCGCTGCGCGCGAAGTTCGGCTCCAGTGCACTGGTCACCGCCGCGGTCACCGCGGACGGCTCGTCCGGCGGCAAGATCGAGGCCGCCGACTACGCGGGCGCCGCCCAGTACGTCAACTGGTACAACGTGATGACGTACGACTTCTTCGGCGCCTGGGACGCCCAGGGCCCGACGGCCCCGCACTCCCCGCTCACCTCGTACAGCGGCATCCCGAAGGCCGGGTTCACCACGGCCGACGCGATGGCCAAGTACAAGGCGGCCGGCGTCCCCGCGAGCAAGCTGCTGATCGGCATCGGCTTCTACGGCCGAGGCTGGACGGGCGTGACACAGGACGCTCCCGGCGGCACCGCGACGGGCCCGGCTGCGGGCACGTACGAGCAGGGCATCGAGGACTACAAGGTGCTCAAGACGTCCTGCCCGGCCACCGGCACCGTCGCCGGCACGGCGTACGCGCACTGCGGCAGCAACTGGTGGTCGTACGACACCCCGTCGACCATCGCCGGAAAGATGAACTGGGCCAAGTCCCAGGGTCTCGGCGGTGCGTTCTTCTGGGAGTTCAGCGGTGACACCGGCAACGGTGAGCTGGTGAGCGCCATCAGCAACAACCTGTGAGTACCTAGGCCACGTTGACGCGCTGACCGGGCGGGGCTGCCTCCAGCCACGCGAGGAAACCGGTCAGCGCGTCTTCGCTCATCGCGAGTTCGAGACGCGTGCCCCGGTGCAGACAGGTCAGGATCACCGCGTCGGAGAGCAGCGCCAGCTCCTCCTCGCCCTCGGGGAGGCGGCGGCCGGCGACCTCGATCGCGGCGCGCTCCAGGATGCGGCGCGGGCGGTAGGCGTAGGAGAAGACGCGGTACCACTCGATGCGGTCGCCGTTGTAGCGGGCGACTCCGTAGCTCCAGCCTTTTCCGCTGGTGTCGGGTTTCTCCGCGACGTCCCAGCGCAGGCTGCAGTCGAACGTGCCGCCCGAGCGCTGGATCAGTCTCCGGCGCAGGCCGAAGACGAACAACCCCAGCACCACTAGGGCGACCACGACTCCGCACACAGTCAGAGCGAGGACCATCGACACCGACCTCCTCGTCTCCTAGGTACCGAAAATAGGTAACGGAACGGAAAAAACCCTTATATCTGCCTCAGCCGCGGTCGGCTCCGGATTGCTCCGGTGCCGGCCGCGGCTGAGTGACGTCTTCACATGGTGTGTGGCTTCAGCGGGTCGCCGTCGCCGCACGCAGTCGTACGTCCGCGCGACGCTCGGCAGAGGCATCGCCCTCCGCCTTCGCGCGCTCCAGCTCTCGCTCCGCGCGCTGGACGTCGATCTCGTCCGACAGCTCGGCGATCTCGGCCAGCAGCGACAGCTTGTTGTCCGCGAACGAGATGAAACCGCCGTGCACCGCGGCGACGACCGTTCCACCATCACTCGTACGGATGGTCACCGGGCCCGACTCCAGCACACCGAGCAGCGGCTGGTGACCGGGCATGACGCCGATGTCGCCGGACGTGGTGCGCGCGACGACCAGGGTGGCCTCGCCGGACCAGACCTCTCGGTCGGCCGCGACCAGCGCGACGTGCAGCTCAGCAGCCAAGGTGGCTCCTCGGGTCACCACCCGGCGGTTCGGCCGGGTGTTGGTTACAAGTCTAGTGGGCGTGGATGAGGGGGCGGGACGTGCCCCGCCCCCTCAGGTGTGAACCACAGGGCTCACTTCGAACTCAGGGAGTTCAGGAGACGCCCAGCTCCTTGGCGTTGGCCTTGAGGTCCTCGATGCCACCGCACATGAAGAACGCCTGCTCCGGGAAGTGGTCGTACTCGCCGTCGCAGATCGAGTTGAAGGCCGCGATCGACTCGTCCAGCGGGACGTCCGACCCGTCGACGCCGGTGAACTGCTTGGCGACGTGGGTGTTCTGGGACAGGAAGCGCTCCACGCGACGGGCACGGTGGACGACGAGCTTGTCCTCCTCGCCGAGCTCGTCGATACCGAGGATCGCGATGATGTCCTGGAGGTCCTTGTACTTCTGCAGGATCGTCTTGACGCGCATGGCGGCGTCGTAGTGGTCCTGAGCGATGTAGCGCGGGTCCAGGATGCGGGACGTGGAGTCCAGCGGGTCCACGGCCGGGTAGATGCCCTTCTCGGAGATCGGACGGGAGAGAACCGTCGTCGCGTCGAGGTGGGCGAAGGTGGTGGCCGGAGCCGGGTCGGTCAGGTCGTCCGCGGGGACGTAGATCGCCTGCATCGAGGTGATCGAGTGACCACGGGTCGAGGTGATGCGCTCCTGGAGGAGACCCATCTCGTCGGCCAGGTTCGGCTGGTAGCCCACCGCGGAGGGCATACGGCCGAGCAGGGTCGACACCTCGGAACCGGCCTGCGTGAAGCGGAAGATGTTGTCGATGAAGAACAGCACGTCCTGCTTCTGCACATCGCGGAAGTACTCCGCCATGGTCAGACCCGCGAGGGCCACGCGCAGACGGGTGCCCGGGGGCTCGTCCATCTGACCGAAGACCAGCGCGGTCTTGTCGATGACGCCGGAGTCCGACATCTCCTCGATGAGGTCGTTGCCCTCACGGGTGCGCTCACCGACACCGGCGAACACGGAGACACCGTCGTGGTTGTTGGCGACGCGGTAGATCATCTCCTGGATGAGCACCGTCTTGCCGACGCCGGCACCGCCGAACAGACCGATCTTTCCACCCTTGACGTACGGGGTGAGAAGGTCGATGACCTTGACGCCGGTCTCGAACATCTCGGTCTTCGACTCGAGCTCGTCGAAGTTCGGGGCCTTGCGGTGGATGCCCCAGCGCTCGCCCTCGTACTTCTCGTCGACGTTCAGCACCTCACCGAGGGTGTTGAACACCTTGCCCTTGGTGAAGTCGCCGACCGGCACCGTGATGGAGTTGCCGGTGTCGGTCACCGGGGCCTGGCGGACCAGACCGTCGGTGGGCTGCATGGAGATGGTGCGGACCAGGCCGTCACCCAGGTGCTGGGCGACCTCCAGGGTCAGGATCTTCTTCTCGCCGGCGTTGGCCGGGTCGGCCACCTCGACGTGAAGCGCGTTGTAGATCTCCGGCATCGCGTCGACGGGGAACTCCACGTCGACGACCGGGCCGATGACCCGGGCGACGCGGCCCGTGGCCGTCGCGGTCTCAACAGTGGTGGTCATTAGCGGTCACTCCCCGCGGTCGCGTCGGCCAGGGCTGCGGAGCCACCGACGATCTCGCTGATTTCCTGGGTGATTTCGGCCTGGCGGGCCGCGTTGGCAAGTCGGGAGAGCGTGGTGATGAGCTCTCCCGCGTTGTCGGTCGCCGACTTCATCGCGCGCCGTGTGGCGGCGTGCTTCGAAGCGGCCGACTGGAGGAGCGCGTTGTAGATACGGCTCTCCACGTAGCGCGGCAGGAGGGCGTCGAGGACGTCCTCCGCCGAGGGCTCGAAGTCGTACAGCGGAAGGATCTCGCCCTTGGGCGTGGCTTCCTTCGCGACCTCTTCGAGGCTGAGCGGCAGCAGACGGTCGTCGAGGGCCGTCTGCGTCATCATCGACACGAACTCGGTGAAGACGATGTGGAGTTCGTCCACGCCGCCCTCGGCCGTCTCGGTCTCGATGGCCTCGATCAGCGGCGCCGCGACCTTCTTGGCGTCCGCGTACGTGGGCTCGTCGGTGAAGCCGGTCCACGACTCCGCGACCTTGCGCTCACGGAAGTTGTAGTGCGCGAGACCACGGCGGCCGACGATGTAGACGACGACCTCCTTGCCCTGGCGCTCCAGCCGCTCGGTGAGCTGCTCCGCCGCCTTGATGGCGTTGGAGTTGAAGGCACCGGCGAGACCACGGTCGCTCGTGAGGAGCAGCACCGCGGACCGCGTGACCGTCTCGGCCTGCGTGGTCAGCGGGTGCTTGGTGTTCGAACCGGTGCCGACCGCCGTGACCGCACGCGTCAGTTCCTGCGCGTACGGCGTGGAGGCCGCCACCTTGCGCTGCGCCTTGACGACGCGCGAGGCGGCGATCATCTCCATCGCCTTGGTGATCTTCTTGGTCGCGGTGACGGATCGGATGCGACGCTTGTAGACCCGGAGCTGGGCTCCCATGAGTCAGGTCCCTTCCTTACGTCACTTGGCGGCGGCCGGGGCGTCCTCGCCGAGAAGCTTGCCGTCCGAGGTCTCGAACTGCTTCTTGAACTCGGCGATCGCGTCGGCAACAGCGGTGAGGGTGTCGTCCGACATCTTGCCGCCCTCGCGGATGGAGGTCATGAGGCCCTGCTCCTTGCGGTGCAGGTACTCCAGGAGCTCCTTCTCGAAGCGGCGGATGTCGGCCACCGGGACGTCGTCCATCTTGCCGGTGGTGCCGGCCCAGACGGAGACGACCTGGTTCTCGGTGGACATCGGCTGGTACTGGGCCTGCTTCAGGAGCTCGACCATGCGCTGACCGCGCTCCAGCTGGGCCTTCGACGCGGCGTCCAGGTCGGAACCGAAGGCGGCGAACGCCTCCAGCTCACGGAACTGGGCGAGGTCCACGCGGAGGCGGCCGGCGACCTGCTTCATCGCCTTGTGCTGCGCGGAACCACCGACTCGGGAGACGGAGATACCGACGTTCAGCGCGGGGCGCTGACCGGCGTTGAACAGGTCCGACTCCAGGAAGCACTGGCCGTCGGTGATGGAGATGACGTTGGTCGGGATGAACGCCGAGACGTCGTTGGCCTTGGTCTCGACGATCGGCAGACCCGTCATCGAGCCGGCGCCCATGTCGTCGGAGAGCTTCGCGCAGCGCTCCAGCAGACGGGAGTGCAGGTAGAAGACGTCACCCGGGTAGGCCTCACGGCCCGGCGGGCGGCGCAGCAGCAGCGACACGGCGCGGTAGGCGTCGGCCTGCTTCGACAGGTCGTCGAAGATGATCAGGACGTGCTTGCCCTCGTACATCCACTGCTGACCGATGGCCGAACCGGTGTACGGCGCAAGGTACTTGAAGCCGGCCGGGTCGGACGCGGGGGCGGCGACGATGGTCGTGTACTCCAGCGCGCCGTTCTCCTCCAGCGCGCGGCGGACCGACGCGATGGTGGAGCCCTTCTGGCCGATGGCGACGTAGATGCAGCGGACCTGCTTCTTCGGATCGCCCGAGCGCCAGTTGTCGCGCTGGTTGATGATCGTGTCGACGGCCAGGGCGGTCTTGCCGGTCTGGCGGTCACCGATGATCAGCTGACGCTGACCACGGCCGACGGGGGTCATCGCGTCGACGGCCTTGTAGCCGGTCTCCATCGGCTCGTGCACCGACTTGCGCTGCATGACCGTGGGGGCCTGCAGCTCGAGGGCGCGGCGGCCGGACGTCTCGATCTCGCCGAGGCCGTCAATCGGGTTGCCGAGCGGGTCGACGACGCGGCCGAGGTAGCCCTCGCCGACTGCCACGGAGAGCACCTCACCGGTGCGCTGCACCGGCTGACCCTCCTCGATGCCGCTGAACTCACCGAGGACGATGGCACCGATCTCGCGCTCCTCGAGGTTGAGGGCGAGGCCGAGGGTGCCGTCCTCGAACTTCAGCAGTTCGTTGGCCATGGCCGAGGGCAGGCCCTCGACCTTCGCGATGCCGTCGCCGGCAAGGGTGACCGTACCGACCTCCTCGCGCGAGGCCGCGTCCGGCTTGTACGACTGGACGAAGTTCTCCAGCGCGTCCCGGATCTCCTCCGGCCGGATCGTGAGCTCCGCCATCTGGGTTCCCTGCTCTCCTTGTTGGGCCCGAAGTTTCAACTTGGGGGTCTGGGGGCGACCCCCAGGAATCCTCTGCACGACCCAACCGGGCCGTAGGTACGTACTGCTGTACTGCTGTTCTGCTTATGAAGTTGCTGCTCAGCCCGCCAGGCGGCGACCGGCGTCCTCGATGCGGTCCGCGATCGAGCCGTTGATGACCTCGTCGCCGACCTGCACCCGGATCCCGCCGAGGACCTCGGGGTCCACGTCGATGTTGAGGTGCATCTTGTGGCCGTAGAGCTTCGCGAGAGCTGCGCCCAGGCGCTGCTTCTGCGAGTCGCTCAGCGGCACCGCCGAGGTGACGACGGCGACCAGCCGGTGCCGGCGCTCGGCGGCGAGCTTGGACAGGGACTCCAGTCCCGACTCCAGGCTACGTCCCCGCGGCGCGGTCACAAGGCGCGTCACAAGCCGCTCGGTCGACGCAGCGGCCCGGCCGCCGAGCAGCCGGTGCAGCAGCTCGATCTTGGCCGCGGTGGTCGCGGCGCGGTCGGTCAGCGCGGCACGCAGCTCGGTGTTCGAGGAGACGATCCGCCCGAAGCGGAACAGCTCGTCCTCCACGTCGTCGAGCCTGCCGGTCTTCTGCGCGGCGGTGAGCTCGGCGGTGTCCGCCAGCTCCTCCAGCGCGTCCACCAGGTCACGGGACTGCGACCAGCGGGAGCGCACCATGCCGGACACCAGGTCGGCAGTCGCCCCGCCGACCTGGGAGCCGAGCAGGCGCTGGGCCAGCTCGGCCTTCGCCTCACCGGCCTGCGCCGGGTCGGTCAGGACCCGACGCAGCGACACCTCGCGGTGGAGCAGCGCGGTGACGGCGGCCAGCTCGTCGGCGAGCTTCGTCACGTCGGCGGACGTGGAGTCCGTCAGCGCGTCGAGACGCTCGCGTGCGGCGGCCAGTGCCTCGCGGCTCGCTCCGTTCATCGCGCGGCCTCGGCCTTCTCCTCGAGGTCGTCGAGGAAGCGGTCGATGACGCGGCTCTGCCGGGCGTGGTCCTCGAGGGACTCGCCGACGAGCTTGCCGGCCAGCTCGGTTGCGAGGTGACCGACGTCCTGCCGGAGCGCCTGCGCGGCGGACTTGCGGTCGGCCTCGATCTGCGCGTGACCGGCGGCGACGATCTCCTCGCGCTGCCGCTGGCCCTCGGCGCGCATCTCGGCGATGAGCGCGGCACCCTGCTCCTGCGCCTCCTGGCGCAGACGCGCGGCCTCGTGCCGGGCCTCGGCGAGCTGGGCCTTGTACTGCTCGAGAACGCTCTGCGCCTCGACCTGAGCGGCCTCGGCCTTCTCGATGCCACCTTCGATCGCCTCGCGGCGCTCCTCCAGAACCTTGTTGATGTTCGGGAGCAGCTTCTTCCAGAAGAAGAAGAACACGATGGCGAAGGCGATGGCTCCAACAAGCAGCTCGGGGCCGGCCGGGATAAGCGGGTTCTGCTTCTCCTCGGCCGCGAGCGCTACCAGGTTGGCGATCACATCAGTGCCTTTCGTCGGAACGTGTCAGGTAAGGCGGATCAGGTACCGAACACGAACGGCATAACGATGCCGATGAGGGCGAGAGCCTCACAGAAGGCGAAACCCAGGATCTGGTTGGCGCGGATCAGACCGGCCGCCTCGGGCTGACGGGCCAGGGCCTGGGTGCCGTTACCGAAGATGATGCCGACGCCGACGCCGGGGCCGATGGCCGCGAGGCCGTAGCCGATGGAGCCGATGGAGCCGTGGACGGTGTCAGCAGCAAGTGCCTGGAGAGCGGACATGCCGATTCTTCCTTCTCTTTCATGGACCGGTGGGGGTTGGCCACCGGACGTCTCGAGGGTGCGGGCGGGTGGTACTCGGCTCAGTGGTGCTCGGCGAGAGCGCCCTGAACGTAGGAGCAGGCCAGCAGCACGAAGACGTACGCCTGGACGGCCTGCACGAAAAGCTCGAAGAGGATCATGACCACGGTCATGACGAAGGAGACACCGGCCGCCGGGACCATCCAGCTGTTCATCAGGTACCAGGAGGCGACGGTGAACATCACCAGCATCAGGTGGCCGGCGAACATGTTGGCGAAGAGTCGCACCGCGTGCGTGAACGGGCGGACCAGCAGGTTCGAGAAGAACTCGATGACCATGACGAGGGGCAGCACGCCACCGAGCGACTTGTCGTAGCCCGTCACGTTCTTGAAGAAGCCGACGAAGCCGTGCTTCTTGAAGGTCAGCGAGACCCACGTGATGTAGACGACCGCGGCCAGCACCACCGGGAAGGCGAAGACCGAGGCCACCGGGAACTGGGCCAGCGGAATCACGGACCAGATGTTCATGATCCAGATGAAGAAGAACAGCGAGACCATGAGCGGGACGTACTTCTCGCCCTCGCGCTTGCCCAGCGTCTCGTAGACGATGCCGCGGCGCACGAAGTCGTAGCCGGCCTCGGCCACCATCTGGAGCTTGCCCGGGACCACCTTGGCCTTACTGAAGGCCAGCGTGAAGAAGGTGACGACGAGCAGCGTGGTGATGAGCGCGAGCAGCATCACCTTGTTGAACTCGTAGCCGCCCACGGTGAACAGGGGCTTGAACAGGAAGGAGTGCAGGCCCGGAGCCGGGAAGCCACACCCGTTGTCGGACATGATCCGACAACTCCAGTCAAAGGCGAGCTGGGTCTGGTCAGCACTCACCGCGGGCTCCTTCGGCGTGACGCATGGGTACGGCAACCTCGTTGTGTCGGCGCGGCGCGCAGCCGCGGGTCGGCACTGGACTGGTGTTACGGATGTGAGGGCGGCTGGGGGGCATCAAGCCTCGCGATTGAGCAGGCGTCAGCTCAGATGCCCGCGCCCGCGATGCCGCAGTTGGCACCGGACGATAGCAGGAGATCTCACAAGCCTTTATCCCGCCCCTATCCCTCACGACGACGACCCTGTCTTCTCGGACTTTCCACTCTTCTCGGAGTCGGGGTCGATGTAGAAAAGCTTGGCCTTCATATGCGCACGAGCCTGCGCAGCCATCCACACGACGGTCGCGACGACGAGCGAGACGGCGAACGTCTTCGCGTTGAAGAGGGTGGTGTCCTTGAAGACGGCCACGAAGATCAGGAGCAGCAGGAGCTGAGCGACGTACAGCATCAGCCCCATGGCCTGGAACAACTGCGGGAGCGTTTTTGCCGTCCACTGCAGGACGTACAGACCGATTCCCATGAACAGGATCGCGAGCAGTGTGCCGACCGCCGCACCGAGCGCACCCTTGCCGCCGGCGACCACAGCGCTGACGGCGACGACGATCGCGCCGACAGCCGCTGTGGGCACAGCGGTCTGCAAGAGGTTCCGGGCGTCATTGGACGGCATGGCGGCAACTCCGCTTTCACAGGGGGGCAGGTGTCGTCATGGACGAGCGTAGTCCCGGATCGAGAGGGGAACTCACGGCCAATGGGCCGTCGCACTGCGGCCCTTCAGCTCTCTCCGGGGTTCTCGTGAACCGTATCACAAACTATTTGATGCGGTCTTTACCTAGCCGGTGTGCTTGCTGTCACACATGAGAGTGACAGTGCGCGTCTGTGCAGAAACAGAACCGGCTTGTCTGGTATTGGGGGACTTTGCTCCCCCACGAGTTGGCAATGCTCTAGTCAGATTCTTACCTTGCCGAGTCAGCGCGGGGTACCGGCCTTCCGGCGGTCCAGGAAGCGCGGACGGGCGCCGAGGGCGGTCGCACCGTTGACCCCTGCCACACCGGCCACGACGGGTGCGCGCTGCTCCTCTTCGACCCCGGCCGGGTGCGCGGGGGTCGAGGCGGATTCGGCGACGGCCCTGCGGCGGCGGTAGCGCGGCGGCACGAAGTGCTCGGCCCAGCGCGGGGCACGCGGGGTGAAGCGCGGCAGCAGGAGGAGGAGCAGGCCGATGGCGCTGAGGATCACGATGCCCAGGACGATCCACATGGACGCCGAGTTGACCGAGTACGCCAGGGCGCCGAAGGCGATCAGCGCCGACCAGAAGTACATGATCACCACTGCCCGGCTGTGCGAGTGCCCGATCTCCAGCAGACGGTGGTGCAGATGCCCGCGGTCCGCGGCGAACGGCGACTGGCCGCGCCAGGTGCGGCGCACGATGGCCAGGATCAGGTCGGCCGCCGGGATCGCGATGATCGTCAGCGGCAGCAGCAGCGGGATGTACACCGGGACCATCTGGTGCACGGCCTGACGCTGGGACCCACCGAACAGGCTGTCCGGGTCGACCTGCCCCGTGATGGAGATCGCGCCCGCGGCCAGTACCAGCCCGATCAGCATCGAGCCCGAGTCGCCCATGAAGATGCGCGCGGGGTGCATGTTGTGCGGCAGGAAGCCCAGGCACATGCCCATCAGGATGGCCGCGAACAGCGTCGCGGGGGCGGCGGCCTCGATGCCGTACGAGTACCAGAGGCGGTAGGCGTACATGAAGAACGCGGCGGCGGCGATGCACACCATGCCGGAGGCGAGTCCGTCGAGGCCGTCCACGAAGTTGACCGCGTTGATGGTGATGACCACCAGCGCCACCGTCAGCAGGGTGCCCTGCCACTGGGTCAGCGCGACGGTGCCGACGCTCGGGATCGGCAGCCACAGGATCGTCAGACCCTGCATGACCATGACGCCGGCGGCGATCATCTGGCCGCCGAGCTTGATCAGGGCGTCGATCTCGAACTTGTCGTCCAGGACGCCGATGAGCCAGATGAGCGCCGCTCCGGAGAGCAGCGCCCGCGGTTCGTTGGACTTCTCGAAGACCTCGTTGAGGTTGGTGAGATGGTCCGCGACCAGCAGGCCCGCGCACAGGCCGAAGAACATGGCGATCCCGCCGAGGCGCGGAGTGGGCTCCCGGTGCACGTCACGGGCCCTGATCTCCGGCATGGCTCCGGCCACGATCGCGAACTTACGTACCGGCCCTGTCAGCAGATACGTCACCGCGGCCGTGATGCAGAGCGTCAGCAGGTATTCACGCACAGGCTTCCCCACAGGTCTCGCTGGCCATCTCAGCCCCACACCCTAGCGACGCACGCATATGAATGGGGACTGCCGGGTAGCGACGATGGTTGCACGCGTGCCTGTGCACGCAGGCTGCACCCAGTGGTACGCAGGTGCGTCTACCCCCGCTCAGCCGGTGTACGGCTGAAATCTACCGGTGAGCTCACGCACCTGATCACGCGCCTTCTGGCTCTCGGTCTCGCCCCGCAGCACACCCGCCAGCAGCGCGGCGATTCCCGCCATTTCCTCCTCTCCCATCCCCTGTGTGGTCACGGCCGCCGTGCCCAGCCGCAGGCCACGGGCGTCCCCGTGCGGGAGGGCACAGCAGTCCAGCACCATTCCGGCCGCGGCGAGGCGGCCGCGCGCGGTGCGTCCGTCGACGCCGAGGGGCGCCGGGTCGGCGGTGATCAGATGGGTGTCCGTGCCGCCGGTGGTGACGACCAGGCCCTCGGCGGCCAGCAGAGCCGCCAGTGCCCGGGCATTGGCGACCACCTGATGGGCGTACAACTTGAACGCCGGTGTTGCCGCCTCGCCGAACGCGACGGCCTTGGCGGCGATGGTGTGCATCTGCGCGCCGCCCTGGGTGAACGGGAAGACGGCCCGGTCGACCCGCTCGGCGAGTTCGGCGCCGCACAGGATCATCCCGCCGCGCGGCCCGCGCAGCACCTTGTGCGTGGTCGCGCAGACCACGTCGGCGTACGGCACCGGGCTGGGCGCCGCTCCCCCGGCGACGAGCCCCATGGGATGGGCGGCGTCGGCGATGAGATACGCCCCGACCTCGTCGGCGACCTCGCGGAAGAAGGCGTAGTCGATGTGCCGGGGGTAGGCGATGGAACCGCACACGATCGCCTTGGGGCGGTGCGTACGCGCGAGGGTGCGCACCTGGTCGTAGTCGATGAGCCCGGTCTCGGCGTCGACGCCGTAGCCGACGAAGTCGAACCAGCGGCCGGAGAAGTTGGCGGGCGAGCCGTGCGTGAGGTGGCCGCCGTACGGGAGGCCGAGGGCGAGGACGGTGTCGCCGGGCCGCAGCAGTGCCGCGTACGCGGCGAGGACTGCCGAAGATCCGGAGTGGGACTGCACGTTGGCGTGCTCGGCGCCGAACAGCGCCTTCGCGCGGTCCACGGCGAGGCGCTCGGCGACGTCGACGATCTCGCAGCCGCCGTGGTGGCGGGCGCCCGGGTACCCCTCGGCGTACTTGTTGGCCAGCGGCGAGCCG
The DNA here is from genome assembly GCF_003814765.1 of Streptomyces sp. TLI_185. Taxonomy (NCBI): domain Bacteria; kingdom Bacillati; phylum Actinomycetota; class Actinomycetes; order Kitasatosporales; family Streptomycetaceae; genus Streptomyces; species Streptomyces sp. TLI_185. The sequence goes on along the minus strand of NZ_RKRB01000001.1, from coordinate 6,838,359 downwards.
AGCGCGGCCAGCACCGCGGGCGAGGAGAAGTTCTCGGCGGCGATGAGCTGCAACGTCGTCGACTGCCGGTCGAGCTCACCGAGCAGGATCTCGGCCAGCTCGGGGTCCTGCCGGCGCAGGACATCGGCCTCGAGGCTATGAGTGACCGGCATGATGGGCTCCGGGGGCGTCGACGGTGACGTACGACCAATGTAGGCCCGGTACCGGTGAGGTGCTCGGTTGTTACGCCCTTCGCAGGTACACCGGTGAGCGCTGGGACGACCGGAACCCGGTCTCCGCGCGTCCCGCGTCAGGCGCGCGCAGGCCCCCGTCAGCGCCGTCACCACCGGAGCCCAATCCGGGGCGCGACCCGTTTCAAGCGCGCGCAGGTACCCCCGTCAGCGCCGTCACCACCGGATCCAGCGCCTGGTGTATCTCCTCCCCGATGGACCGGAAGAAGGTCAGCGGGGCGCCGTACGGGTCGTACACCTCGTCCGCCTCGGCGGTCGGGGCCAGGAGCCACCCGCGTAGAGCCGCCGCAGCCCGGACCAGCGCACGCGCGCGTGCCACCACACCGTCCTCCAGGGGCGGCAGGGTCGCGGGGTCTATCGCCCGCACCAGGCGGGTGAACTCCTTCAGCGTGAAGGTGCGCAGGCCCGCCGAGTGGCCCATGGAGATGACCTGTGCGCGGTGGTCGCGGGTCGCCGTCAGGACGAGGTCGGCCATGATGACGTGCTCGTCGAGGAGTTCGCGGCCCATGAAGCCGGAGGCGTCCGCGCCGAAGTCCGCGAGGACCGCCTCCGCGTTGGCCTCCATGGGCGCGCCCTCGTGGCCCCAGGTGCCCGCGCTCTCCACGATCAGCCCGCCCCACAGGGGGTCGCCGAGCCGGTCCGCCAGGGCATGGCGGGTCAGCCGCTCGGTGATCGGCGAGCGGCACACGTTGCCGGTGCTGACGTGGAGGATGCGGAAGTTGGTCATGGGTACCCCGAAGGTCCCTGTCTCTACCCCGTTGCCTATGCCACGCCCCGCGTCAGGGGCCGTCAATTCGCCACCTCGAGGTCGGGTACGACCTTCCGCAGCTCGTCCGGCGAGATCGCGCCCTCGCGCAGCAGCACCGGCACCGGGCCGGTGACGTCGACGATGGAGGACGGGACGTTGCCGGGGGTCGGGCCGCCGTCGAGGTAGACGGAGACGGAGTCGCCGAGCATCTCCTGCGCGGCGTCACAGTCCTCGGGGGCGGGGTGGCCGGTCAGGTTCGCCGAGGACACGGCCATGGGGCCGACCTCGGTCAGCAGCTCGATGGCGACCGGGTGCAGCGGCATACGGATGGCGACCGTGCCCCGGGTGTCCCCGAGGTCCCACTGCAGGGACGGCTGGTGCTTGGCGACGAGCGTGAGCGCACCCGGCCAGAAGGCGTCGACGAGCTCCCAGGCCAGCTCGGAGAAGTCGGTGACGAGACCGTGGAGCGTGTTCGGGGACCCGATCAGCACGGGGGTGGGCATGTTGCGGCCCCGGCCCTTGGCCTCCAGCAGGTCGGCGACCGCCTCCGAGGAGAACGCGTCGGCGCCGATGCCGTACACGGTGTCGGTCGGGAGGACCACGAGCTCGCCACGGCGGACGGCGGACGCGGCCTCGCGCAGACCGGTCGTGCGGTCCGTCGCGTCGTTGGTGTCGTATCGCCGAGCCATGTCTAGCGGGCCTCCTCGTACACGTACATCGGGAAGTGGGTCGTCGGGGTGCTCACGGCAGTGCCTTGCGGGCCGTCGCGAACCGGGGGCGGTTGTTGAGGTCCGGGTGGTCGGCCGCGTCGGCCCAGCCCCGCTCCTCGGTGAAGATCCACGGCACCTGGCCACCCTGGGTGTCGGCGTGCTCGATGACGACGACACCGCCCGGGCGCAGGAGCCGGTGTGCGGTCCGTTCCAGACCGCGGATGAGATCGAGGCCGTCCTCCCCCGAGAACAGGGCGAGTTCGGGATCGTAGTCCCGCGCCTCGGGAGCGACGTACTCCCATTCCGTCAGCGGGATGTACGGCGGGTTGGAGATGACCAGGTCGACCTGGCCGTCGAGGTCCGGGAAGGCGTCAAGGGCGTTGCCCTGGCGCAGGTCGACGCGCGAACCCTCGACGTTCTTGCGGGTCCACTGGAGCGCTTCCTCGGACAGCTCCACGGCGTGCACGCGCGAGCGCGGTACCTCCTGGGCGAGCGCGAGCGCGATGGCGCCGGAGCCGGTGCACAGGTCCACGATGCACGGCTCGACGACGTCCATGGCGCGTACGGCGTCTATGGCCCAGCCGACCACGGATTCGGTCTCGGGCCGCGGCACGAACACGCCCGGTCCCACCTGGAGTTCGAGGTAGCGGAAGTAGGCCCGCCCGGTGATGTGCTGCAGCGGCTCGCGCTGTTCGCGCCGGGCGATGACCTCCCAGTACCGGGCGTCGAAGTCCGAGTCCTTCACGGAGTGCAGTTGGCTGCGCTTCACGCCGTGCACGAACGCGGCGAGCTCCTCCGCGTCGGTGCGCGGCGAGGGCACGCCGGCGTCGGCCAGCCGCTGGGTGGCCTGTGCCACCTCTGCGAGCAGCAGGTTCACGCATTCCTCCGTGTCGTACTGGGTCGTGCGCAGATGCCTTTATGCAGCCGCCAGCTTCGCCGCCGAGTCCGCGTCGACGCAGGCCTGGATCACCGCGTCGAGGTCGCCGTCCAGGACCTGGTCCAGGTTGTAGGCCTTGAAGCCGACGCGGTGGTCCGAGATGCGATTCTCCGGGAAGTTGTACGTGCGGATCTTCTCGGAGCGGTCGACGGTGCGGACCTGGCTGCGGCGGGCGTCGGCGGCTTCCTTCTCCGCCTCCTCCTGCGCCGCTGCGAGCAGCCTGGAGCGCAGGATACGCATCGCCTGCTCCTTGTTCTGCAGCTGGCTCTTCTCGTTCTGGCAGGAGGCGACGACTCCGGTCGGGATGTGCGTGATGCGCACCGCGGAGTCGGTGGTGTTGACGGACTGGCCGCCGGGTCCGGAGGAGCGGTAGACGTCGATGCGGAGGTCGTTCGGGTTGATCTCGACGTCGACCTCCTCCGCCTCGGGCGTGACGAGGACACCGGCGGCGGACGTGTGGATACGGCCCTGGGACTCGGTGGCCGGCACGCGCTGCACGCGGTGCACACCGCCCTCGTACTTCATCCGCGCCCAGACACCCTGCCCGGGCTCGGTGGCGCCCTGGCCGCCCTTGGTCTTCACGGCGACCTGTACGTCCTTGTAGCCGCCGAGCTCCGACTCGGTGGCGTCGATGATCTCGGTCTTCCAGCCGACGCGCTCGGCGTACCGGAGGTACATGCGCAGGAGGTCACCGGCGAAGAGCGCGGACTCGTCGCCGCCGGCGCCGGCCTTGATCTCGAGGATCACGTCCTTGTCGTCGGACGGGTCCCGGGGTACGAGCAGCAGGCGCAGCTTCTCGGTGAGTTCCTCGCGCTGCTTCTCCAGCTCCTTGACCTCGGCGGCGAAGTCCGGGTCGACGGCGGCGAATTCCTTCGCCGTCTCGATGTCGTCGCCGGTCTGCTTCCAGGAGCGGTACGTGGCGACGATCGGGGTGAGCTCGGCGTAGCGCTTGTTCAGCTTGCGCGCGTTGGCCTGGTCGGCGTGGACCGACGGGTCGGCGAGCTTCGTCTCCAGGTCGGCGTGCTCACCGACGAGTTCCTCGACGGCCTCGAACATCTTGGGCTCCTGTACTGCGTGGAAAAGGGCGGAAGGCGGGCGACCAAAAACGCCGGTCCCGGCACGCCTGTTTCAGGGCGCGGCCGTGGACCGGCGGATTGGAGCCAGCTACTTCTTGGAGCCGGCAGCAGCCTTGCCGAAGCGGGCCTCGAAGCGGGCCACACGGCCACCGGTGTCGAGGATCTTCTGCTTGCCCGTGTAGAACGGGTGGCACTCGGAGCAGACCTCGGCGCGGATGTTGCCGCTCGAGATCGTGCTGCGGGTGGTGAACGACGCGCCACAGGTGCAGCTGACCTGCGTCTCGACGTACTCGGGGTGGATGTCGCGCTTCAAGGTGTCTCCTAGTTTCGGGAGGGCGCCGGGTCGCTCCCGCGGGGTGCAGGGGCGTGAACCGGGGCCGACGTACCAGTCTGCCAGGACTGGGGCCATCCCCCAAAACCGGGGGCGACTGCAGATTGTTCCCTGCAGGCCGGTGGGGGCTTGTCGCGGCCCGCGGCGGAGCCGCAAATCGACACAGCCCCGCGCCCCTAATTACCGGCGGTGACCACGCCCTTGGCTTCGCCCGTCGCGGTGCCCTTCGTGGCGCTCGCCGGGATCGCCTGGTCGTTCTTCAGGGCCGTCCAGACCTGCTGGGCCTTCGTCTTCTCCACGATCACGCGGTTGGGATTGGACGGGTCGTACTGGACCGGCATCGTGATCATGTGCATCTTGCTCGAGCTGATGCTCTTGAGGCCGTTGGCGAAGCCCATGAGGGAGTTGACCGAGCCGAGGTCCGAGTCGGTCGTCACGGCCTTGGTGGCGGTGTCGGCGAGGTCGTAGAGCCTCTTCGGGCTGGTGAAGATGCCGACGTGCTTGACCTGCTCGACCAGGGCCTTGATGAAGGCCTGCTGGAGCTGGATGCGGCCGAGGTCGGAGCCGTCGCCGACGCCGTGCCGGGTGCGGACCAGGCCGAGGGCCTGCTCCCCGTCGAGCTTGTGCGTGCCGGCCTTGAGGTTCAGATGGCTCTGGGAGTCCTTGATGTCCTTGGTCGTGGTGACCGGGACACCGCCGAGCTCGTCGATGAGCTTCTCGAAGCCGCTGAAGTCGACCTCGAGGTAGTGGTCCATGCGCAGCCCGCTGATCGACTCCACGGTCTTCACGGCGCAGGCGGCGCCGCCGGTGGAGTACGCGGTGTTGAACATGACGCCGGACGCGGCGGGATGCGTCTTGCCTTGGGTGTCGGTGCACTCGGGGCGGTCGATGAGGGTGTCGCGCGGCATGGAGACCACGCCGGCCTTCTTGTGGCCCTTGTAGACGTGCACGATCATCGCCGTGTCGGAGCGGGCGCTGCCGTCGTCCGTGCCGCCGCCGAGCTTCTTGTTGCTGCCCGAACGGCTGTCCGAACCGAGGACCAGGATGTTCTCGGAGCCGTTGTCGACCTTCGTCGGCCGGTCCGTGCCCAGGGCCGAGTCGATGTCGACGCTCTTGATGTTGCCGTTGAGCTTGAAATACAGGTATCCGGCTCCGGTGCCGCCCAGCACGACGATGCCCGCAGCGGTCCACGCCGTGATCAGCAGGCCTTTGCGGCGCGTGCTGCGGGGCTTGCGACGACGGCCCTTGGCTCGGCCGCGCGTGCCGTTGGTGCCGGACCCTCCCGGTATGCCGGGTTCCGGCGTGCTCTCGGCGGACATGTGCTCCTCGTTCTCGTCCGGTCGGTTACCCCCTGCTGTCGGGATCAGGCTTGGTCGATTCGCCCGTACCGCACCATGTTCACCCCGGCTGGTCAGACGGGAGAACTCGGGAAAGGGTTGCACAACGCACTGTGCCCGACTTGTGGAAAGTCGGGCACAGTGCGTAACGGGTTATTCGGGGCGTGCCCCTCTCACCTGCGGCATCAGCCCCAGATGTCGTACGCCTGGAAGCCGGTACCGACCGAGATCCTTGTGGCAAAGATCTCGCTCGTGGCCTTACCGGTGCCCGCGTACAGGTAGAGCGTGCCTCCGGACGTACGGGCCAGGAAGTCGGCCTTGCCGTCGCCGGTGATGTCGCCGACCGCGTCGAAGGCGTTGTAGCCGGTCCAGGCGCTGCGCACCTTGATACGGCTGGAGAAGGCGCCGGAGCCGGAGGTGCCGGTGCCCTTGTACAGGTACACGTCGCCGGTGCTGCCCTGACGGGCGATCAGGTCGGCCCTGCCGTCGCCGGTGAAGTCACCGTGTGCGCGCAGCGAGTTGTACTGGCCCCAGCCGGAGCCGACCTCGACACGGCTGGGGAAGGTGCCGTTGCCCTTGCCCTGGTAGATCCACAGGATGCCCGAGGAGTCGACCGAGAGCAGGTCGGGCAGGTAGTCGCCGGTGACGTCACCGGGGGCGACGATGAACTTGCGGGTGGACCAGTTGCTGAAGGTCTGGGTCTTGCTCCAGCTCTGGGTGGACGGGATGTAGTGCAGCCAGAAGACCGCCCCGTCGCTGCTGCGGCGCAGGATGAAGTCCTGGTAGCCGTCCCGGTTGAGGTCCGTCTGCAGGATCGTGTTGTAGCCGCTGAAGCTGCCCCAGGAGATGCGGGACCCGAACGAGGTGCCCTTGGAGTCCTTCTCGTAGCCGGTGTTCGTGGAGTGCTCGCGCACGAACATGTCGGCCTTGTGGTCACCGCTCAGGTTGGTGTCGTCGATGCGGGGGTATGCCGCGCCGACGTACGCCTTCACCTTGGTGAACACGCTGTACGCGCCCTTGGCCACGCAGTCCTGCACGCCCCACGACACGATGCCGACGATCCGGTTGTTGACGATCAGCGGACCACCGGAGTCGCCGTTGCAGGCCGTGGTGGTGCCGGAGTCGCTGCCGGTCGCCGGGGTGCCGGCGCAGACCATGTGGCCCGCGATGAAGTCGCTGCCGTAGTAGCCGGAGCAGGTGCTGTCGGACTGCACGGGCAGCGTCGCCGACTGCAGGGTCTGCGAGATGTCGTTGCTGGTGGAACTGGTACGGCCCCAGCCGTAGACCTTGGCGCTGGTTCCGGCCGCGTACGACGCCGTGTCACTGGAGGTCGTCATGCGGATCGGGGTGGCGGTGATCGGGTTCGGCAGGGTCAGGACGGCGACGTCGTTGTCGACGGTCGTCGAGTTGTACGACGGGTGGTTCCACTGCCGCCAGATGCCGGAGACGGTGCCGCCGTGCAGGTCGGTGTTGCCGGAGCTGTCGGTGGTGGGCAGCTGGTCGGTGCCGGTGACGATCGCCCCGTACGCGTGCCAGTTGAAGCCCTTGACGCAGTGCGAGGCGGTGAGGATCTTCGTCGGCGCCACGACGGTACCGCCGCAGAAGAAGCCGATGTCGTCGCTCTCGTCGGTGGTGCCCTTGTCGTCGTAGTACCAGAGCTGCGCCATCCAGGGCGCCGAGGTGATGCTCGTCGAGGTGCCGCCGATGATCATCGGGCTGACCGGGGAGGTGGACGAGGTGCCGGACGAGGTCGAGGTCGAGGACGTGGACGACGTGCTCGACTTGTCCGTCTTGGCGTCCTTGGTCTTCGACGCCTTCTTGAAGTCCTTGTCGGTGGCGAGCGCGCCCGCGACACGGACGGTCAGCTCGGACAGCGAGGCGGAGCTGGTGCTGGGCTTGACGGTCGGATCCGCCGACGCGGTCGCGGCGTTCGCGGACGACATGAACAGCGCGGCGGCCACCGCCGCGGCAACGCCCGTCGCGACGACGGGCAGGGCGATACGTATCCGGCGTCTGTGACGACCGCTGCCGGACATGGGTGTGGTCAAGGAAGTCCCCCACAGAGACATGAGTTTGGGAGGGGCGCACGCTGCGCCCCTCCCTCTCTGCGCCAAAAGGCCACCCCCCGTTACCGGAGTAACGGGGGGTGGCCTGAGTGAAGGCTGTGCCTCAGTCGCCGTTGCCGGGCATCGGCGTCGTCTTCTGAATCTGCAGCAAGAACTCCGCGTTGGACTTCGTCTGCTTCATCTTGTCCAGCAGCAGCTCGATCGCCTGCTGCTGATCGAGCGCGTGCAGCACCCGGCGCAGCTTCCAGACGATGGCGAGCTCGTCGCTGCCGAGCAGAATCTCTTCCTTACGCGTACCGGACGCGTCGACGTCCACCGCCGGGAAGATCCGCTTGTCCGCGAGCTTCCGGTCGAGCTTGAGCTCGGCGTTACCCGTGCCCTTGAACTCCTCGAAGATCACCTCGTCCATGCGGGACCCGGTGTCGACAAGAGCGGTCGCCAGGATGGTGAGCGAGCCACCGTCCTCGATGTTCCGCGCCGCACCGAAGAAGCGCTTCGGCGGGTACAGCGCCGTCGAGTCGACACCACCGGACAGGATGCGGCCGGAGGCGGGCGCGGCCAGGTTGTAGGCACGGCCCAGACGCGTGATGGAGTCCAGCAGGACGACCACGTCGTGCCCGAGCTCCACCAGCCGCTTCGCCCGCTCGATGGCGAGTTCGGCGACCGTGGTGTGGTCCTCGGCCGGGCGGTCGAAGGTCGAGGAGATGACCTCGCCCTTGACCGACCGCTGCATGTCGGTGACCTCTTCCGGACGCTCGTCGACCAGGACGACCATCAGGTGGCACTCGGGGTTGTTGTGCGTGATCGCGTTGGCGATCGCCTGCATGATCATGGTCTTGCCGGTCTTCGGCGGGGCCACGATCAGACCGCGCTGGCCCTTACCGATGGGCGCGACGAGGTCGATGATGCGGGTCGTCAGCACACCCGGGTCGGTCTCCAGGCGGAGCCGGTCCTGCGGGTACAGAGGCGTCAGCTTGTTGAACTCCGGGCGGCCGCGGCCGTGTTCGGGCGCCATGCCGTTGACGGAGTCGAGACGGACCAGCGCGTTGAACTTCTCGCGCCGCTCGCCTTCCTTGGGCTGACGGACCGCGCCGGTGACGTGGTCGCCCTTGCGCAGGCCGTTCTTGCGGACCTGGGCGAGGGAGACGTACACGTCGTTGGGACCCGGCAGGTAGCCCGACGTACGAATGAAGGCGTAGTTGTCGAGGATGTCCAGGATGCCCGCGACGGGGATCAGGACGTCGTCCTCGTTGAGCTGCGGCTCGGCGCCGCCCATCTCGTCACGGCCACGGCGGCCACGGCGGTCCCGGTAACGGCCCCGACGGCCGCGGCGGCCGCCCTCGAAGTCGTCGTCGTCCTGCGGGCCGTTGTCGCGCTGCTGGCGGTCCTGACGGTCCTGGCGGGCGCCGCCCTGCTGGCGGTCCTGGCGGTCCTGGCGCTGGCCACCGCCCTGGCCGCCCTGGCCGCCCTGCTGCTCGTCGCCCTTGTTGCCGCGGCGGTCGCGGTCGCGGCCTCCGCGGTCGCGGTCCCCCCGGTCCCGGCGGTCACGGCGGCCCTGGCGGCCGTCACCGTCGGCGGCCTCGCCCTGCGCCTGCGGGGCGGGCGTCTCGGCCTTCGGCTCGCTCTTCGCCTCGGCGGCGACCGTCTCGGGGCTGCCCGCCTCGGCGGTGGCGCGACGACGGCGACGCTCCGCGGGAGCGGCGTCCTCGCTGGCCGGCTGGCCGGGGATCTCGATCTGCTGCTGGGCCACGGCCTTCTCGGCCGAGGCGGCCGCCTTCTTCTCGGCGGCGGGAGCGGCGTCCTCGCCCGTACGAGCCTTGGAGGTGGCGCGGCGCTTGGGCTTGGTCTCGGCGGCGGCCTCGGCCTTCGCCGGGGCAGCACCGCCTCCCGCCTGCGCCTCCTTGATGACCTCGATCAGCTGGCTCTTGCGCATGCGCGCGGTGCCCCTGATGCCGAGGCCGGATGCGACCTGCTGCAGCTCGGCCAGCACCATGCCCTCGAGGCCGGTACCGCGGCGCCGCCGGGAGCCTGCACCGGTGGCAGGCGCGGAGGCGTCCGTGGCGGGCGCGGCAGCGGTCTCCTCGACACGTGCGCCCATCAGATCGGTGGTGTCGCTCACGAAGGGTCCTTCCCTGGAGCGGACGTCGGCCTGTCTGGCTCGGCGACCGGTTGTGCTTCCGGCTTCGGTCCTTGCTGTGTGGACCGTGCCGGGGCGGTGGTCCGCCAAAGGTGGCGGAGGCAATATCTGGGATGGCGCTTCCCAAAGCCGTGGCCGTGGCACCGAGTGTCGGTGTCACGTGGCTTGGTCGCACCGATTCCGGAGCGTGCCCGGCAAGTCGCTCAGTGCCCGCGTACGAGGTACTGCCCGCGTACGTCGTACGGAACACAGTGCGGCTTGGGAGGCTCCCGGAAGAATGTCTGTCCCGGACGGGGACACGAAGCACCTCGCCATGGTGGGGTCGGGTGCAGACTTGAGATTAACACTACCGGATCCAACAAACATTCCCCCTCTCGAAATCCGGCAACCGTGTGTCAGGTCGCAAGCGGCAGCACGCTCGCTCCCTGGGCGTCGAGGTCGAGCCGGTTCGCGGCCCACCCTTCGCCTGCCAGATGGGCGACCTTGTCGGCGCTGTCGGCGTCGGCCAGCGCCAGCACAGTGGGTCCGGCACCCGAGATGACTGCCGGGACTCCGTCGGCCCTCAGTCGCTCCACCAGCGCGGCGCTCTCCGGCATGGCGGGCGCGCGGTACTCCTGGTGGAGACGGTCCTCGGTGGCAGGCAGCAGCAGCTCGGGGCGCCTGGTCAGGGCCTCGACGAGCAGGGCGGCACGGCCCGCGTTGGTGGCGGCGTCGACGTGCGGCACGGTGCGCGGGAGCAGGCCGCGCGCGGTCTCGGTGAGGACCGGCTTTCCGGGCACGAAAACCACCGGAACGATGGAATCGGCGGCATCCATCCTGATCGCGCGGGCGGCGCCCGCCTCCATCCAGGACAGCGTGAAACCGCCGAGCAGACAGGCCGCCACGTTGTCGGGGTGGCCCTCGATCTCGGTCGCGAGCTCGAGCAGGGCCGTGTCGTCGAGCTTCGACTCCCCGCCTATGGTCACGGCGCGCGCGGCGACGATGCCGGCGCAGATGGCGGCCGAGGAGGAGCCGAGGCCACGGCCGTGCGGGATCCGGTTGGCACAGACGATCTCGAGGCCGCGCGGCTGTCCGCCGAGGAGGTCGAAGGCGGTGCGCAGCGAGCGTACGAGGAGGTGTTTCTCGTCACGCGGCAGCGTCTCGCTGCCCTCGCCCGCGATGTCGATGTGCAGCCCGGAGTCGGCCACCCTGACGACGACGTCGTCGTAGAGCCCCAGCGACAGGCCCAGGGCATCGAAGCCCGGGCCGAGGTTGGCGCTGGTGGCGGGGACGCGCACCCTTACGGCGGCGGCGCGGAAGGCGGGACCGGCCATCTCTCGATGACTCTCCTTGAGCTGCGTGATGGTCGAAAACATTCGATACGACATCGGATACGTACGTGGAGACCCTCAGGCCGCAAAGACGGCGCGGCACCGTCCAGACGCTCCATGGGCGGAGGCATATGCGGCGGGCGGGTTCGGTACAGCCTATCGAAGGATGCTTCTGTGGCGACATAGGGCGCACAGGAGGCGCACGATGCGTGCCGTAAGCCCCCTGTGCACCCCTCGGAGGGAGTTCCCGGTCGGGCCGGACGTCAGGCCAGACCGAGGCGCTCGGCCGCCGTCACCGCGTCGACCGGGACGGTGACGGGCTGCGGGGCGCCGGCGACGGCCCAGTCGGGGTCCTTCAGGCCGTTTCCGGTGACCGTGCACACGATCTTCTGGCCCGGGTCGACCTTGCCCTGCTCGGCGGCCTTCAGCAGACCGGCGACGGACGCGGCGGACGCCGGCTCGACGAAAACGCCCTCCTGCGCGGCCAACAACCGGTAGGCGCGCAGGATCTCACGGTCCGTCACCTCGTCGATGAGACCGCCGGACTCGTCCCGCGCGGCGAGCGCGTACTGCCACGATGCCGGGTTGCCGATGCGGATCGCGGTGGCGATGGTCGAGGGGTCCTTGACGATCTCGCCGCGCACGATCGGCGCGGAGCCGGAGGCCTGGAAGCCCCACATGCGAGGGGTGTGCGTGGCGACACCGTCGGCGGCGTACTCCTTGTAGCCCTTCCAGTACGCGGTGATGTTGCCCGCGTTGCCGACCGGGAGGACGTGGATGTCCGGGGCGTCGCCGAGCATGTCGACGATCTCGAAGGAGGCCGTCTTCTGGCCCTCGATGCGCACCGGGTTGACCGAATTCACCAGCGCCACGGGGTAGTTGTCGCTCAGCGCGCGGGCCAGGGTGAGGCAGTCGTCGAAGTTGCCGTCGACCTGGAGGATCTTGGCGCCGTGCACGAGTGCCTGGCCCATCTTGCCGAGGGCGATCTTGCCCTGCGGCACGAGAACGGCCGAAACCATGCCGGCGCGTACGGCGTAGGCGGCGGCGGAGGCCGAGGTGTTGCCGGTGGAGGCGCAGATGACGGCCTTCGCACCCTCCTCCTTCGCCCGCGTGATGGCCATGGTCATACCGCGGTCCTTGAAGGACCCGGTGGGGTTCGCACCCTCCACCTTGAGGTGGACCTCGCAGCCCGTGCGCTCGGAGAGCACCTGCGCGGGCACGAGGGGCGTGCCGCCCTCGCGGAGCGTCACGACCGGCGTGGTGTCGGATACCGGCAGTCTGTCCCGGTACTCCTCGATGATTCCGCGCCACTGGTGGGTCATTGCTGGTTACTCTCCTTCAACCCGCATGATGCTGGCGACACCCCGCACGGTGTCGAGCTTGCGCAGCGCCTCGACGGTCCCGGTAAGGGAGGCGTCGGACGCGCGGTGGGTGACGACGACGAGCGATGCGTCGCCGTCCCCTTCTGGCCGGCCTTGCTGGCGAACCGTATCGATGGACACACCGTGCTCCGCGAAGACGGTCGCCACCTGGGCGAGAACACCCGGTTTGTCCGCCACGTCGAGGCTGATGTGGTAGCGGGTGACGACGTCACCCATGCCCGACACGGGCAGCGCGGCATACGCCGACTCGCCGGGCCCCGTTGCCCCGCTGAGCCGGTTGCGGCAGACGGCGACGAGGTCGCCGAGCACGGCGGACGCGGTGGGCGCACCGCCGGCACCGGGCCCGTAGAACATGAGCTGCCCGCTCGCGTCGGACTCGACGAACACGGCGTTGTACGCGCCGCGCACGGAGGCGAGGGGGTGGCTCAGCGGAATCATGGCGGGGTGCACGCGCGCGGTGACCGAGCCGCCGTCCTGGGCCCGCTCGCAGATGGCGAGCAGCTTGATGGTGCACCCCATGTTCTTCGCCGAGGCGAAGTCGGCCGCGGTGACCTCGGTCATGCCCTCGCGGTAGACGTCGTCGAGACGCACCCGCGAGTGGAAGGCGATGCCGGCGAGGATGGCGGCCTTGGCGGCGGCGTCGAAGCCCTCGACGTCGGCGGTGGGGTCGGCCTCGGCGTAACCGAGCGCGGTGGCCTCGTCAAGCGCCTCCTGGTACCCGGCCCCCGTGGAGTCCATCTTGTCGAGGATGAAGTTGGTCGTCCCGTTGACGATCCCCAGCACCCGGTTGACCTTGTCGCCGGCGAGGGACTCGCGCAGCGGGCGGATCAGCGGGATGGCGCCGGCGACGGCGGCCTCGTAGTAGAGGTCCTTGTCGTGCTCCTCGGCGGCGGCGTGCAGAGCGGCGCCGTCCTGGGCGAGCAGCGCCTTGTTGGCGGAGACGACGGACGCGCCGTGCTCGAAGGCGGTGGTGATGAGGGAGCGGGCGGGCTCGATGCCGCCGATGACCTCGACCACGACGTCGATGTCGCCGCGTTTGACGAGCGCGGTGGCGTCGGTGGTGACGAGGCTCGGGTCGATGCCCTCACGCACCCGGTCGGGCCGGCGCACGGCCACGCCCGCCAGTTCGACGGGCGCCCCGATCCTGGCGGCGAGGTCGTCGGCGTGCGTCGTCATGATGCGCGCCACCTCTGAGCCGACAACCCCACAGCCCAGCAGCGCCACCTTCAGCGGACGCGTACGCATCATCCGACCTCGTTTCCTCATACCGTCTACGGTTGGACCAGTCTCACTCACCGGACGGGACTTTCTGCCCCATGTCCGGATCGTGAGACATCTATTTCATTTGTACGGGGGCGGAAGACAGGAGATCTTCCACCCCGCCGGAATATCCGGTTGCCCGTTCCTTATCCGACGTCTCTTATCCGACGTCGAGACGCAGGAGGTCCTCCTCCGTCTCACGGCGGACGATGACGCGAGCCTCGCCGTCGTTCACGGCGACGACGGGCGGACGGAGCACGTGGTTGTAGTTGCTGGCCATGGAACGGCAGTACGCACCCGTGGCGGGCACGGCGACGAGGTCACCCGGTGCCAGGTCGGAGGGCAGGAAGGCGTCCTTCACCACGATGTCGCCGCTCTCGCAGTGCTTGCCGACGACACGGGCGAGCATGGGCTCGGCGTCGGAGGTCCGCGACACGAGCGCGACGCTGTACTCGGCGTCGTAGAGCGCGGTGCGGATGTTGTCCGACATACCGCCGTCGACGGAGACGTAGGTACGGAGGTTGTCGAGGGGCTTGATGGTGCCGACCTCGTAGAGCGTGAAGGCCGTCGGACCGACGATGGCGCGCCCGGGCTCGACGGAGATGCGCGGGGTGCGCAGCCTGGCCGACTCGCACTCCCGGGTCACGATCTCGGTGAGCGCCTTGGCGATCTCGTGCGGCTCACGGGGATCGTCGTCGCTCGTGTACGCGATCCCGAGCCCACCCCCGAGGTCGATCTCGGGCAGCTCGACGCCGTGCTCGTCACGGATGTCCTTGAGCAGCCCGACGACCCGGTGCGCGGCGACCTCGAACCCGGACATGTCGAAGATCTGCGACCCGATGTGGCTGTGGATCCCGATGAGCTCGAGCGAGTCGAGCTGGAGCGCACGGCGGACCGCTTCCGCCGCCTGCCCTCCGGCCAGCGGGATCCCGAACTTCTGGTCCTCGTGGGCGGTGGCGATGAACTCGTGGGTGTGGGCCTCGACGCCGACGGTGATACGAATCTGCACGCGCTGCCGCTTGCCGAGTTCCTGCGCGACGTGGGCGACGCGGACGATCTCCTGGAAGGAGTCGAGGACGATCCGCCCGACACCGGACTCGATGGCCCTGGTGATTTCGTCGACGGACTTGTTGTTGCCGTGGAAGGCGATGCGGTCGGCGGGCATGCCGGCGGAGAGCGCGGTGGCGAGCTCGCCGCCGGAGCACACATCCAGATTGAGCCCCTCCTCGTGCAGCCACCGCACGACGGCACGCGACAGGAACGCCTTCCCGGCGTAGAAGACGTCGGCGTCGGCCCCGAAGGCGCTGCGCCAGGCCCGCGCCCGGGCCCGGAAGTCGGCCTCGTCGAGGACGTAGGCGGGGGTGCCGTACTGCTCGGCGATGGTCTTCACATCGATACCGCCGACGGTGGTCACACCGTCCTCGTCGCGGGTGACCGTCTGGGCCCAGACCTTGGGGTCGAGGACGTTGAGGTCGGTGGGCGGGGCGGAGTAGTGGCCCTCGGGGAGGACGTCGGCGTGACGGGGCCCGGCGGGGTGTGCAGAACGGCTCATCTTCTTTGCTGGCTCTCTAGAGGTGTTGGGGTGCGTCGATGCCGAGCAGGGACAGGCCGCCGGCCAGCACCGCCCCGGCGCCTTCGGCGAGCGCGAGCCGGGCACGGTGGGCGGCCGAGGGTTTCTCGTCGCCGCGCGGCAGCACCACGGGAAGGACGGCGAGAACGGCGTCGGCGACGGTGACGAGGTGCCGGGCGAGGCTGTCGGGCGTGCGCTGCGCAGCCGCGCGGGCGAGAACGCGGGGGTGATCGGCGAGGACGGCGAGCAGGGCGGCCACGTCCTCTTGTACGTGCTCCACGTCTCCGGGCTCGGGGGTGAAACCCAGGTCGGCGGCGTTACGGCTGAGGGCCCGGGTGCGGGCGTGGGCGTAACGGACACGGAAGAGAGGGTTGCTCTCGCGCTGGACCAGATGATCGGCGGTGATACGGGGCCGGTCGTGGGCGGCGGGGTGCAGAAGCGCCCAGCGGGCGGCGTCGGGACCGAGGAGCGCGGGGTCGTCGGGGGCCGGGACGGGCCGGAGGTTCACCGGCTCGCCGTGGTCGACCTCGACGCGGCCGCCCTGGGAACCGACGATGCGCACGAGGGCGTCCGCGACGACTTCCGCCCGGACCTCGTACGGGATACGCAGCTCGACGACCTGCCCGGCGAGTGCGTCACTGTGACCGTACGCCGTGCCGTCCCGGAGGATCTCGCGCGTCAGGGCCGCAGCGGTCGCCCCTGCCCCGTGCAGGCTGATGTTGATGAACCCCGGCCCGGTGACGACGACGTCCTCGACGCCGTCCGTCCGGGCGAGGTGCTGCTGCAGGATCTCGGCAACACGCCGGGGCGGCTGCCCGGCGGGCCGGGCGAGCTGCAGGGCGATGTTGGTGGCGTAGTCGCCACAGCCACCCGGACCGGGCGGCACCACAACGGCCCGTTGCGGCACGGCCACGCTCAGCTCCCCCTCGTCGACAGCACGACGCACCGCGCGCAGCACGGTGCGGGAGAGCTCGACGGGGGTCACGGCACAAGCGTATGGGAGGAGGGGGGTGGGTAGGCGAGTTGGTTTGGCGAGGGTCCGGGATGTGGACGCGGCGCGTGGACGGCAGGACGTCCGCCCGGATCAGCCGCCGGCCCGCCCGGCCCGCTCGGTCTCACCGAACCCGAGAACACTCCCGAGCCCGGCCCCACCGCCCTCTCCCCTGCCCCTCCCGCTCCTCCTCCGCTCGATCAACTGCTTTACGAGACAGACGAGTTCGGCAGGCTCGAACGGCTTGGCAAGGAAGGCGTCGACCCCCACATCCAGCCCGGTCTCGACCTCGTACGGCGTGCAGGCGCTGACGATGGCAAGGGGAAGGTCACGGGTCAGCGGATCGGAACGAAGCCGGGAGGCGGTCCGCAGCCCGTCCAGTCGGGGCATGACCACATCAAGGGTCACGACGTCGGGCCGCACCTGATGAACGACATCCAGACACTCGGCACCGTCAGCCGCGGTCACCACCTCGAAACCCTCCAGCTCGAGATTGACCCTGATCAGCTGCCGGATGACCTTGTTGTCGTCCACAACAAGCACCCGGCCCGACGCGCCTGGCACAACTCGAGAGTAGGTCCGGACCGGCCACCGCGTCCGGGTTTTCCCTACTTCTGGCCCTTGCGGGGGACGGGGCTCCGCCGGCCACCGGAGCGCGCGCCGACGCCGGAAACCCGTTCATGAACACCCCGGATGAACTGGTAGTGTTCTACCCGTCGCCGCGCACAGCGCAGCGGACACGCCCCCGTAGCTCAGGGGATAGAGCAACGGCCTCCGGAGCCGTGTGCGCAGGTTCGAATCCTGCCGGGGGCACTCGCCGAGGATCAGCAAGAATCAAGCGCTGACCAGGGCGGATGCCGACATAGAAGAGCGGGGCCCAGTCTCACTGGGTCCCGCTTTTTGTCGTTGGTGAGCACTGGTCGCGATAGACCTGCGATAGACGGCGACGCCGTGAGAAACGGGCGCACCGACGCCTGGCGCGTAGACCGATCTGAGCGCCGTCACTTGCCCGTCCGGCCCACCGTCTGTGCGCCCAAGTCAGCAAGACGGACGCATGGAAGAAGATCGCCGACGAGAACCACTAGCCCCGAGATTGAAGCCCGAGAGCGAACCTCCACCAGGGGTGAGCCGCCTCATACCGCGCCACCTCCCGATCAACCGCCTGCGCGGCACGTGCTCTCACAGCCTCAAAATATTCCTCGGCCGTAATGTCTCCGGAGGCTGCCTGATGGGCCTTGATCGCAATGTCCCGCTCAGTGATCTCATCATTGAGATCGCTCCCCCGCTGCGGGGTGGTGGCCTGCGCCATGGCTTCCTCCAGGTGAGTGCCTACTTAACGGGATTTTGAATGCTGTGCACGTGGGCCAAGCCGGTAGCCAGGATGACGGCGAGCATACGCAACGCTTGACCATCCGTGGAAGTGAAACTCGTAGCGTCCTTGGAGTCGACCGCCAGCAGCCCGTATGCCTTGTCGTCAGTGTAAACAGGTATCGACACGAAGCTTCGGTAGTGTTCCCCGCTTGCCCGCCCGCGTGAGGTCTCCTTCTTCACATCCTTGAGGATGTCTGGAGAAGGTGTGTCATGGGCTGCAGCACGCACCCAGGCAACTACATTCCGCTCCGGGCTCACGTCAGGCTGAAACACATCACGAGGCCTCGGATCCTCCCGTCGACCTCGCTTGTCAACGTACCGGAGAGCATCCCCATTGAACTCGTATATGACGGATCGGCGCTTCTCTCGATCCCTGCGGGGGTAGGGGCCGCACGCCTCCCTTGCGGTCTCCAGTACCGAACTCCGCAAGCGATCTAGCGCCGATTTTGCTGATGCCTCATCAACTGACTTGCAAACAGCTGACAGAGACTCAAGCACCAACAGCCCGGAGCCGTACACGCGCTCAAATGCCTTGTCGGCAGCATCGTGGTACCCACCAGCCCGCTGGCTGCTCAGTGCCACTCTTACCGCGTTGGCAAAGGTGACGACCAAGGCGTACGCGAACAGATTGATCCACTTCGCCGTACCACTGGTCAGCGCGACCGCCGGACCAGCGCCAAACAACGCCACCGTGAGTACAACGCCGGTCGCGGGATGCAGCAGCCACACTTTGAGGTTCTGCCTCACGCCTTTTGGTCCTTCTATGGGCATAGTGCCCCCCAGAAACCTGTTGGCGAGCCTTTCACCCTAGATGTTCGATTTTACCCGTATGTCGCATCTCTTCGCTCGGGAGAGTCCTGCGGGGGTAGCAAGCTTTCGCCCGCAGTCCTGGGCCCCACGAGGCCCAGGACGTGGCTCTGCTACCCCCAGCCAAGCTCTTGTTCGATCTTCTTGTTCATGGCCTCTTCCTGGCCGTAGATGCACCCCTCATAGACGCGGTGGATCACCTCGGGCGAGTTGCCGACCCGACGGGCGACCTCGGCCACGGGCACGCCGGCGTTCAGCCATGTCGTGATACAGGTGTGCCGCAGGTCGTACGGCCGACCCCCGAGGATGGATGCCTGAAGGTCCGGCGAGAGTGCGTACTCCCGAGCATCCCGCCACACACGCCAATAGGTGCTGCTGCCCACGAGACCGCCCCGCTCGTTCGTAAAGAGCCGCCCGTCCTTGGCCGTGCCGAACTCCTTCAGGTGGGCGCGGAGCATGGCCACGAGCGGCGGCGGAATCGGGACCGGCCGGTCTTCCTTCGCCTCCCTCGACTTCAGGCCGCGCTTATCGTGGCGCTCTCCGCTGTCTGTCCACTGCTTGCCAGACACGGGGTGGGTGTCGTGGAGCGTCAGAACGCCCCACCCCTTCTCTGGGAGGAAGCAATCAGCCTTCCTGAGCCCCACAGCCTCACTCGGACGGAGCCCCGCGAAGTACATGACCGCGTAGAAGCCCACCAGGCGCCGGCCCTTCTTGCGATCCCATGTCCCGACGTACGAGACCGACGCGAGGAGTTGAGCAGCCTGCGTCTTGTTCACGAGAACACGGGGGTCCACACGGTCCGATGAGGAACTCTTCACTTTCTTGAGGGCGGTGAGTGGGTTCTCCGTCAGAAGCTTGCGCTCGATGGCGTATTCAACCGCCGTGTTGAGCGCGCGCCGCCGACGACGGGAGGTCTCCCCCGCGGCGGGGGTGCCGTCCAGTTTGAAGGAGATCCGATACTGAACATCGCGGAGAATCTTCGGGTCTTCCAGCGAGGAGACGAGAAGCGATTTCTTGGAGATCCACCCATAGGCGTCTTCAAGTTCCTCTGGCGGGTCAAGTTCGGCGTTCTTGGGAATGACCGCCCACCGGAAGGCGAGGCGCAGCTCTTCCGGTGACGGCATCTTCTGTTCCTGCTCCACCAGGGCCAGCGTCACCGCTGCGAGCCCGTCGGCGATTCCCTCACGGGTCTTGGCCGCAGCGGTCGGCCAGCGCATCGCCATGTACTCGCGGCAGAATGCGAACCAGGGAAGTTCCTCACGGACTTGCTCCGCAGTGGCCTCAGCCCGTACCTCGGATTCAGGCAGACCGTCGGCGATGCGGAATGCCTCGCCGCGGCGCATTGCCTGCCACAGTTCAGATCTGCGGCTCTCTGCGAGAGCCACCGTGGCGAAGGTGGCACTGTTGACCTTTCCTCCGACTTTCCAACGGAGTTGGTAGGGACGCGTCTTGCTCTGCGCCCTGGCGACTTTCCACAGGCGCACATCGAGCGAGAACCCGTCCGGGGCCGAGCGGTTGTTCTGCTCGGCCCCGTTGTCGGTGTCTTTCGTCACGCGCTCTCCTCCAGCGTCTGGAGCCACCGACTCAGTTCGGACCTACGGATTCGCACCGCGCCGTTCGGGAGCTTGATGGACTTCGGGCCCTTCTTGTACTGCCGCCAGCGGTAGAAGGTCGCTCGCGGTACGCCTATCTCTTCGATCACTTCGGGGATGGTCAGCATCTCGTCGCGGGGCTTGGCCACGACTCCTCCTTGGGCGAGAGAGCAAGGGAAGGTGGTGGGACCAGCCGAGAGCCGCCACAGAAACCACGAAAACCACAGAAACCCTGGATTGGTGGGCTGACCTGCGGTGATGCCGCGCGGTGGGAGCTGCCACAGAAATCGCGGGAAGTTCCACAGAAATAGGTGGCCGGACCGGTGGTGCCGGCGCCGGGTTATTTCTGTGGCTTCTCGGTTGGTTTCTGTGGCAGCGCTCCGCGAGCCCCTGACCGGGCTGTCTGTGCTGGTCAGGGGCTTGTCAGGGGTATTTCTGTGATTCTGTGGTTTCTGCGGCGGGGGTCAGGCGGTCGGGTCGGTCAGGCGGGGGTGGATGAGGTAGCGGGGGGAGGGTGGCCGGCCACGTCCTCCGGTGCGCTGGACGGCTTGGGCGCGCACGTAGCCGTGGTCTTCCAGCAGCGCCAACACGGGGTCGAGGTCGTTGGCGGTGCGGAACTCGGAGCGGGAGAGCTTGACCATCAGGTCCCGCTTGCTGACCTCACGCCATCCGTGGGTGTGGAGCACTTCCAGCACGGTGCGGGCGCGCTCGACGATGCGGTCGGCGCCCATCGAGTCGAACGCGGCGAGGCTGTGGCTGATGAAGTACTCCGCCAGCGCGATCGCATCACGCATGGTCGCTTCCGCCACAGGCACCATGTGCCCCTTGGTGAGGTGTTCGGCGAGGTGGAGCAGGGCGGCCATGCGCGCGGTGGCACCGACCAGCTTGCCGCCCCAATCGCCGATCTGGCCCATGATGCCGCCGCGAGCTTCCAGCATCGGTTCCACCCGTGCCTGAAAGGCTTTCAGGGCCGCGACGGCCTCGGGGGTGAGCTGGATGAGGGCCGGATCGGTCCACTCGGCGAGGAACAGCGTCAGGTCGAGGACGTGACGCCGATAGGTCTCCATCACCTGCTCGGGGATGGGCTCCGGCTCGATCTTGCGGCGGCCGACCAGCGACTCGGGAACCGAGTAGAGGAACCTGCCGAGCAGGCCGCGGCCCTTGAACCCGTCCTGGCGTCCGATGTCGTCCAGGACCTGCGGCTGCACGCACAACCCCATGGTGAGGGCGGGGTGTTCGATGTATTCCTCGCGGGTCTGCCGGTCGACCTTGAGCCGGTCTCCGGCGTGGCCTTTGAGGAAGACGCCCATGTTGGGCTTGCCGGAGTAGCGTCCGGCGATGATGTCGAAGATGTCGCCCTCCGCGGACATGACGGAGATCCGGCCGCCCTGCTCGGCCATGCGGGAGGTGACGGTCTCGGCGGTGGTGTCGTCGGCGAGCAACTGTGGTTTGGCCGGCACGCTGACGCTCTCCGCGGTCTGCGCCAGCGCGATCGCAGTGGAGACCAGTTCGTCCCGCTCGTCCGCGCCTGCCGTGGCTGCCTTGGACGCGGCCTTGTCGGCTGCCTCCTTGGCGAGCCGGGCGGTCATCTCGGCTTCCACGATGGCCGGTTGGGTCAGCGTCCGGAGTTGCTGTTCCGCCTCGTACAGCGGGTCGGTGAGCAGCCCGAACACGGCGGATTTGCGGTTGGCGGGCGGCAGCGAGACGACGACGTAGAGGTTGGTGGGCTCGCGCCAGTGCCCGCGCACCTGCACGACCGCCCTTCCGCCCGCCGCGGTGGCGAGCACGGACAGGGCGATGCATCCGGCGAGGTCGACGGGGGTCTGTGTCTCCTCGGCGACCGCGGCCACGAACTCCCGCAGCCACCCCGGAAGGGAGGCGGTGGGGAAGGGGGCGAGCTTGCGGGGTCCGGCGAGGGGAACGGGGTCCTCCCACACGGGTGCGGGCGGCTCGTCGAGGGTGGGCAGTCCGGCCCACAGGTCGGTGTTGTCCACAGGCTATGCGGTCATGAGGCTGCCCTCCCTTCGGTGGGATCGCCGACGTGCGGGTCAAGGCCAAGAGCAGTGCGGACGCCTTCGGCGACGTTCCTTCGGTCGCCTACGGTGACCCGTAGTGCGGCCTGTGTGGCGTTCCGAGGCTGTTTCAGGGGATTGAATGGCTTATAGGTCATGCGGCGCCCCTCTCGGCCGCGGTGAGCCCATTGGTGACCGCGCGGCGGGCGTAGGGCTCGGGGACACCGACCGAGATGGCCGCGGCCACGATCTCTTCCCCGATCACGTCCAGTCCGCACGGTCCGGGGCAGCCGGTGTGCTGGGCGGCGAGGAACCGGGCGACGCCGAACGCCTGTGATCCGGCACCGGATTCGATGCGGGAGCGCACGAGGGTGAGGCCGCGTTCCAGGCCGGTGCGGACGTAGCCGTCGGTGTGGCGGCATCCGGTGGCAACCGTCCGGTCCCACGTGGCGCGCTCGGGGAGGGAAGAGACCACATCCCCGCGGGCGGGGGTGGTCTCTTCCTTCACCACCAGGGCGCGGACGGCCGACGGTAGATCGGCCGTGCGGCCGACGCCCGGACCGAGCCAACGGGCATACGACATCGCGGACTTGATGTCGACCCCTGCCCGAACCGCGTTGTGCGAGCCCATGACGCCCCGGTAGATCCAGTGCTCACCGCGCGTCGTCGCCACGGTTCGGGTGGCGGGCAGGGTCTCGCGGGCCCAGGAGACGGCCGCCGCGTTGTCGAGGTCGACCACGGTCAGCCCCGCTCCTCCGGGGTGGTAGCCGACGCACACGGCCCGCTCCCATGCCGCCACCCACAGCGGCGAGGTGATGACGTTCCGGTCGGTGGTGGCAGCGGCCCACGCGTGGCAAGGGGCGGGGCAGCGGCAGGTACCCGCGCGCTTCATGTTCGGCCGCCCGCCGCACGCGTTCTTGGCGCACGCGCGGCAGTTGCCGAACGGCACCTTCCCGTCCCGCAACGGCAGCACTGGCACACCGGCGGTGGCCAGCTGGAGGGCGGTCTGCAGGCGGCTCGTGTCGGGGTGGTTCCAATCGAGGGGGAGCCGGGTCTTGCGGGCAGGTGTCATGCTGGAGGTCTCCTGTTTCTGTCGAAGGGACGGAGAACCGGGGCGGTCGCGGTCTTTGGCGAGAGGCGACCGCCCCAGCCATAGCTAGTGGTGCCTGACCCAGTGGGCGTATTCCTGGCGGACGTAGCCGCGGGGGTTGGCGAGGGTGTCAGCCGCGATGGTGGAACCGGCCTTGTCCGTGTGGAGAAGGCGCAGAGCTGCCCCTACAGCGGTTTCGGTGGCGTCGCCGTGCGGTTCGTCAGGCTCGTCCAGGAGCGCGATGCGGTCGAGTAGGGCCGCTTTGCGCAGGTAGAAGTCCCGTTCCAGCGCCGTGAAGCACTTCGTGGCGGCCAGGGTACGGGCCGTCCATCCGATCTCGCTGATGATGCTCGGGGCGAGCGCGTACGCCTCTTCCGGCGTCGGCCACGGTCCCGGCTCGGTGCGGTGGTCAGCGGTGACGTACAGGCGGGTACGCTCACCGTCGCGGGTGGGGTAGGTGCGCACGGCACCGGTGGCGAACGCGCCACTGAGAGCGGTGGTGACGTGCTCGGTGTCGGCCGGGTCACAGATGATGCGGATCTCGAACATGACTTCCTTTCGTCAGGCCGCGTCGAGGAAGGGCTGTTGCCAGGGCGGCAGGCTGGCCAGGACGCGGGTACGCCAGCGCATGGCGTAGTCGATGCAGTTGGCGCAGTTCTTGTGCGTGTGGCCGGGCAGCGGGGGCCTACGGCGGGCGTGATAGCTCCACGCGGCGGAGTCGGCCGATGCGAGCAGGTGGCCGACCCGTTCCAGTCCCAGCGTCTTGAAGCCGAAGCCGTGCAGCTTCAGCCCGCGCGCGGCCATCGCGGTCACGATCGCCGCTCCCTCGCGGGTGGACTGCAAGCGGCAGACCGAGCCGAGCCCCACCGTGGGTTCGCGGGTCAGGTCGACCCCGGCACGCTCGTACAACTCGGCACACGACTCGTAGTCCGCGACCGTCCGGCCCTGAAGGACAGGGGCTATGCGCAACTCCGGGGCGAGGGAGCGCAGTTCGAGGAAGTTGGCGACAGTGCGGCGGATGTGCTCCGGCACGCTGAGATGGGTGCCGACGAACACGTTCGGTCCGGCGGTGCCCCCGTGGATGATGAGGTCTTCGCACATCCAGTCCTGCGGAGCGGCCCAGTCATACGGGCCGACGCATTCCCAGATACGGCGCAGGTCCTCGATGTACTGGCGCGGGGAGCGCGTCCAACGGCCGTGTCGCTGGAGCTCCGAGAACCCGCCCGAGTCCACCGCGTACGGACCGCGCGCCGCATCCAGCTTGACCGCGTTCACGAAGTGCTCGGACTTCAAGAACAGCGGCACCCTGGTCAGCCGAACCCAATGCCGCTTATGGGTGGTCAGGTAGAACCTCACCGATCCCCCCGCGGGATCTCCGGGAGTCCCGCGGCTTCCAGCGCCTTGGGGTCGAAGCCGGGCAGCGTGGAGCGGGTGACGAGTGCCTGTGCGAGCTGTTCGGCGTACGCGGCTCCGGTGCGGGCGACCTCGATCTGTGTCGTGGCGCGCAGGGTCTCGACACGCTCGACGTGGGCGTACTCCTCGCGCCGCTCGCTCGTCTGCCGCTCGTACGCGACGGTCTCGCGGCGGTCGTGGCGCCAGTAGCGGGCGGCGAGGCCGTAGGCGCCGGCGGTGGCCAGGGACCACAGCAGCAAGGGCAGCGAGAGCCCGTCGGCGTATCCGGCCACGCCCGCGAAGGCGAGCGCCCCGGAAGCGGCGAACGCGGT
The DNA here is from genome assembly GCF_003814765.1 of Streptomyces sp. TLI_185. Lineage (NCBI taxonomy): Bacteria > Bacillati > Actinomycetota > Actinomycetes > Kitasatosporales > Streptomycetaceae > Streptomyces > Streptomyces sp. TLI_185. Next base: position 6,813,678 of record NZ_RKRB01000001.1, on the reverse strand, counting down.
CCCCACGAGGACGGAGTCACCGGTTGCGTTGCCCGCGGCCACGCCCGCGGCGGCGGCCCCGGCGGACAGGACGGCCATCAACGCGGCGTTGCCGGTGGAGTGTTCGGCGCCGTTGGCGTTCCAGATCCGGGCGAGCGCGAGCACGGTGGTGGTGGCGAGGGCGGGCGCGGCCTTGGGCGCGGCGGCGGCGAGCCAGTGCCGCGCGACGATGGGTTCGTTCACGAGTACTCCTCGGGTCAGTTGCCGAGCTGGGACAGGAAGCGGGCGAAGGACGCCACCAGGTCGTGTATGGGGCCGTAGGCTCCGGTCCCGGCGGTGAAGAAGCCGAACAGGAACAGCAGCACCGCACCGCCCGCGTTGGCGGCTCGGGTCTTCACCGCGATGACGGAGGCGATGCCGAAGAGCAGCACGGCGGAGATGGTCAGGGTCATCGCGAGCCCTCCGGGCGCGGGGTGTCGGTGCCCGCGCGGTAGATGCGGGCCCAGCGGTTGTAGAGCCAGCGGCCGACGCGTATGCGCTTGCCCGTGGCCTGGCAGCGGCGGCAGTCCTTGCCGCGCTTGAGCCGTCCCTTGCGGTCGGTCTTGAGCTGGTGGCCCATGCCGCGGCACCTGCGGCAGTTGCCGAACGGCGAGGCTGCACACACGGCGGCGTAACACAGCGTGACGCCAAGCAGGAGCGTGATAGCGAGCAGGGTGAGGGTCATGAAGTGCCCTTCCAGGCGGGTTTCAGGGGTTTCCGCAGGTGGGCTGCTATGCGCTAGCGGCCTGATCAGGGATGGTTTGGGCCGCTATCGGGGCCGCTATCGATAGCAGGGTGTGGCGCTATCGATAGCGGCCCCGCAGACTCAGCCCGCGTCCCGCTTTCCGTCACGCTCCGCAATCGCTGCGGTGACGTGGGAGCGGTCGATCCCCCGCTTGTTGGTGAACTTGCCCTCGATGCGGCGCCCCACCTGGACGGTGGAGACGCCGCGCGGCTTCAGGGCCGCGGCGAGCGCGTCGGAGTCCCAGCCGTCGTAGACCTCGGGGCGCAGTTCGGCGAGCCGCGCTACGACGGTCTCGGACCACGCCTTGGTCTCCTTGGCGGGGACCACGGCGAGGATGTCGGCGAGCAGGTCGTAGCCGGTGCTCGCGTCCGTCTCCGGCTCCTCCCCGAGCGCGTGCCCGGACAGCAGTCCGGCCAGCTCACGGGCCTTGCGAGCGCGGGCGGCGATGCTGTCGGCGCCGGGCCCGTCGACGTACACCGAGCCCACGATCCGGGCGTCCGAGCCTTCACCCACGAAGTAGTGGATGCCCTTGTCGCCCCAGGCGAACATGGTCGCCCGCACGCCCCGCTTGTAGGCGGACGTGCCGAGCACCATGTCGTTCTCCAACTGCCCCATGACCTTCAGGCACCAGCGCGCCGACGCATTCGCGCTGATGCCCGTGGGCAGCGCCTTCGCGTCCGGTCGCTGGGTGGCGAGCAGCAGCACGATACCGGTGGCCGGACCGCGCTTGACCAGGTCGGTAGCGATCTCCTCGAACTCGTCCTTGTGCTTGGGGTGTTCGAAGAGCACCTGGCACTCGTCCACCCCGATCACGATGGGGTGCAGACCAAGGGAGCGCTTGTCGGCGAGTTCGCTGGTCACCTTCGACTCCGGGCAGATGTCCCGCGGAAGCGAGCGGATCACCTTCGTGCGACGGCGCAGTTCCTCGCGCAGCGCCCGGAAGTCCTTGAGCGCGTACTCGATGGCCTCGTCATCGTCGCCCGCGGCGTGCCGGTGCGAAACGGCGTTGCCGACCGGGTCCAGATCGCCGGTGCCCTTCATGTCGTAGGTATGCAGCTCAGCCCGCGGATCCAGCGCGGCGATCAGCAGCAGGAGGCGGAGCAGGAACGTCTTGCCCATGCGCGGGATGGCACCGATGATGCCCGCGATGTACATCAGAGTGACCTCGACCCAGCGTCCGCGCTGGTCGGTGCCATAGGCGACGGGCTTGAACAGGTTCACCGAACCGCTGGTCAGCAGCGGCCACTTGGGCTTGCGGGAGGTCGACATGTCCTGATCGCCGACCCACAGCACCAGGTGCCCGGTGTGCTCGTTCGGTACCGCCTCGGGCCACACACACCCGAGCGGCCTGCGCAGACCGGAGGCGAGCCGGTCGCGCCGCTCGATGACGTCCGTGACCGTGACGCCGTACGGGAGGTTGCCCTCCGCACGCCAGCCCGGACCGTCCCGCGTGATCGGGGCGGTGAACTCGAACCCGTCACGGCCCTTGCCCTGCGCCTGGTTGATCGCGGGAATGCCGAGCGAGCCGAGCGCACGCAGCACAATGTCACTGGTGAGCTTGACCGCCTTCGGGAGCTCCACCGCACGGTGGATGACCGGGTCGTCCGCCTTGCGTCCGGCGAACCCGAGCGCCATCACGACCGCGCTCACCGACACCGCCTGAAGCCAGTCGGGGGCAAGGACGTAGATGGCGAGCGCGGAGCCGAGCCCGATGAACATCGCGAGCACGGCCACGAGGGTCCGGAGTCGGACCCGACCATCACGCTGCCGCGACAGCTTCAGGTACTCGGCCGCGTCCTCGCGTCGGACCGCGGCGAGGCGGACCGGTTCGCCCTCGCGGTCGGCCACCCACCGCAGGGTGCCGCCCAGGAACTTCGCGGCCCCGGACGGTGCCTGCAGCGTGAGCCGCGCGGCGTAGACCGGCGTGCGCAGCGCGTGGTAGCCGACCGAGTGGGCGTAGTGGCGGGCCACCCATCCGGTGGCGGTCTTCAGCTCCGCCGTGGACTTCAGCCACGCCGGAACGACGTCACGGCGCTGCGCGGCGAGCAGCCGACCGAGGTAGCCCGGACCGGCCGCCTTGGCGGTCGGAAGGTCGACCAACCGGCGGGCGGTCGGGTCGCCCGATTCGGCAGCCGACCGACGGTTCTCGGGGTCGGCCGACGGGTCGGAGTCGGGTCGGGTGGTCGGGTCGGCCGACTCGCTGCGGGCCGATCGCGCCTTGTCGAGGTCGACCACCTCGCCGCCGGAGTCGGCCATTTCGGCTTCCAGCCGGTTGAAGAGTTCGTTGTCGTCGTCGGGGTGCTTCACTTAGATTCCTTCCACTTTCGGGTGTGAAAGAGAGCGGGTCCGGCCGACGCTGTAGGAGGTGAGCGGCCGGGCCCGTGGGGTTACATGCCGGGCGGGAGCGCGCTGCCGTGGGGGAACTCGAAGACCGTGACCAGGACTTCAAGGCCGGGATCCTCGACGTAGGCAACGCGGGTGTAGATGACCGTCAACGGGGTGCCTTCGCGGCCGGTAGTCGGATAGGAGCGGACGTCATGTCCCCAGGCCCGGCGGCGGCTGACCGTGAACCGGGCGTAGGACGCCGGGATCACGCCGTGCACGCCGAAGTTGCTGCCGGCCAGGCAGACGACCCGCGCGGAGTCGGAGGGTAGCGGCCGACCGAGCGAGTCACCCGAGCCGCGGAAGTGACGGGTGATCCGTTTCAGGTTCACCACCAGCTCGACTTCCTCTTGGGCACGAGGTACGGGCAGCCGTTGTTCATGTGGTCCAGGCACGGCCGGCAGTCCTCGCGGGGGCGGAGCCTGCGGTGGATGCTCCGGTCGTGGGCGTGCTGCCAGCACTGCGGACACTCGCCCGGAGGCGTCTCCCGTGCAGCCATGGTCACCACCACCCCGAAGACTTCTTGGCGGCCTTGGCGGCGGCCTCGTTCACGATCCGCTGCCGCTCCCTCTGCAACGCGGTCAGCTCCGCGGTGAGTCGGGACTGCACCGACTGCCACAGCGTCTCCAGCTTCCGTTCCGCGCGGCCGGTGCTCTTGCCTCGGACGACCTTGTACGAGCCTGCGGCGAGCGCCCGCAGCACCGCCCGCCGCTCCTGGCCGGTCAGCGGCCACATCTCTTCCTTGCGGACCGCTTCGAGCTTGCGTTCCGTCTGCCGGATCTCGCGGTCCAGGCGGCTGGTGTTGGGCTTGGCCATGGTTAACCCCTCCTCGGGGTGTCGGAGAAGGCGCAGGGCACGCACAGGCCGATCGAGGTCGGGATGACGTATCCCGCGTCGGTGCGGCACTGCGGGCAGGTGCGGCGTGCGCACATCGCCTTGGCGAGCGCGGCCCGCTTGCCGGGCGTCATCGGCCGCACGGGCTTGGCGCGGTCGATGCGGTAGAGGTAGGCGACCAGCGGGCCGCGGCGGTAGCGCGGGCGTAGCACCTGAGCCGCGATCGGCTGACCGCCCGGACGTAAGCCGCGGGCGCGCAGTTGGCGGCGCGTGGCGAGCCCGTCGGGGGCGTAGCGCCACGGGTAGGTGGGGATGCCGTACTGGCTTCCGGCCGGGTCGTAGCACTTGCCGAATGCCGCGGGCATCAGGCGGCCTCAGCCTCGGTCGCCTCGCCCTCCGCGTCGTCCACGGAGTGCAGCGGGCAACCGTCGGCGCGCTCGGTCTTCAACGCGTCGCGCAACGCACGGGCGTTGGTTGCCGAGCAGTGCACCGCGGCGCGGATGCGGTCCGCGGTCAGCTCCGCCTGGGTCCATTCCGCGGTGACCGTGCGCGCCTCGGTCAGCAGCTCCTCGAAGGTGCGCTGTGCCTTCACCTTGGTCTTGGTGGCGGTTTGCCGGCGGGGGCGCGGCTTGGGGGCGGCCGGGGGTTCCGGCGTGTCCGCCGGGGGCGGGGCGGGGGTGGTCTCTTCGGTGGTGGGGGCGAGGTCGCCCATGCGCAGCATCACGCGCTCGCGCCGCGGGGTCTTGGACCGCCACTTGCGGCCGTACTGCTCGCGCAGGTCCGCGCGAGCCAACTGCCGCTCCTTCTCCCGCGCCAGCGCCTCGGTGTAGGAGGTGACCTCCCACAGCGTCATGCGGCGCCACAGCGCGAAGGTGGAGGGGAAGGCGAGCAGCCAGCGGGAGAACCGGATCTTCTCCATCCGACGGCCGGTGGCTGCGCCGATCCGCACGGCGTAGATGTGCGCGCCGATCTCGGAGAACACCACCCACAGCAGCGGCATCGTGCCATGCGCGACCTTGGCCGACAGGGAGTGTCCGGCCGCGATGTTCAGCCCGCACGTGATCAGCGTCAGCGCCCAGGGCACGAACCGCACCCACCCAAGCGCCATATCCATGCGGATCAGCAGCAGATTGGCGACGGTGAACACCGGAATGGCCACGTCGATACCGACCGGCAGCATCCACGGCGAGTGGAAACCCCAGCTCAGCGCGGCGGCGGACACCGCGTCGAAGGAGGAGATCAGACCCAGCGCGCCGACCGCGGCGGCAGCGAACGCGCCGACTCCGGCAAGTCCAAGCTCGGGGCGGGTCAGCGGCGGCACCCCAGGCGCGGGCGCCTGGGGGGCGGGGGTGGTGGTCATGCCGCAGCCCCCTTGCGGGCCGTGCGGCGGCGGGCGGGACGGACCAGGGAGACAACGTCGAACAGGTCCGGGTTCTCCTCGATGACCTGCGCAGCGACGCGGATCAGGTCGTCGGGAAGGTTCGGGTTCTCGGCGAGGATGTCGCGCGCCGCGTCCTCGCGGGCCGCGCGCTCTTCGTCCGTCTCGCCCGCGACCCCGAGCCACAGCTCAACCGGGGTACCGAGCGCCAGTTCCGCGAAGTCCTCGGTAGAGATGGCCTGTTGGCGGCCGATGTAGGTACGCATGGCAGTTCTCCTGACATCGAAGGGAAGCCGGGGCGGTCGCGGTCTTTTGGCGAGAGGCGACCGCCCCGGAAGACGAGAGCCGCACCGCAGACGGGGGGCGGGGTGGTGCGGGGTGAGCGGGGAGGGTCAGACCGTGGCGATGATGAGCGCGGCGACCAGCAGCCACAGGTGATGGAAGGACTGGTCAAGCGCGTAGGCGCCGGTCCCGATGTGCGGGTTGTCGTCGCGGCCGGCGCGCGGAGCTCCGAGCCGGTAGAACTCGCCCTTGCCGGTCACCCTGGCCAGCCACGCCAGCGTGCTGCGCCGGTCCGCCCACCAGTGCGTAACCGCGTCGATGCCGAGCCCGGCGAGGATGCCGAGCACCGACATGCGCAGGTCCAGCAGCCAGACGACCGGCAGCAGGACCACCAGCTTGGTGGCCGTCAGGGTGGCGACGTGCCGGGCGTCGGCGAGGCAGCCGACCCAGCCGGGGCGACCCTTGTGCGCGGCCTGGTGGGAGCTCTGCACCCAGTGGTCGCCCACGCTGTGCGCGACGTACAGGGCGACGAACACGGCGGCGAAGGTGGCAGCGTGCACGGCGGTCACCGGCACTCGTCGCGGGACTGGACAAGCTGAATGGCCAGCCGGGCGAAGTGCGCAACGGCGTCGAAGTCCGCGAACGTCACGCCGTAGGTCTCGGCCGCCTGAAGCATGCCGTGAAGGATCGAAGCGGCATCGGCCACCTGAGCGGCCGTCGGCCGGTGACCGGGGGCGAACTCCATGGCGGCCGAACCGATGCGGTGAGCGATGTTGTCGAGGTCGCGCTGATTCACGGATTTTCTCCTGGTGTCGAGGGACTTGAAGTCGAGGCGGTCGCGGTCCTTGGCGAGAGGCGACCGCCTCGCGGAGCGTGGCGGCGGGGCCAGAGACGATCCCGGCTCCCCTCAGCGCTGCTCGTACGAGACGAGCAGCGGAGGCAACCGGCCGCCGTGCCAGAGCGCGGCGGCGAGGTGAGGTGGTGCGTTGTCTCCTTCATCGCGACCGCGCTCCCGTGTCAGGTAGAGCTGTCCGGCCTCGAAGTAGGCGTATGGAGACGTGACCTTGCGGTCTAAGCCCTCCGGTTAATGCCAAGGCGCCGGGTCGCCTCCCCCCGTCCGATGCGGGGCTCCTGGTCGTGCGCTCGTTCGGGTTGCTGCCGCGACCCGAACGAGAGGAACATGTATTACGTGTTCCTCATCTTGCAGAGAGAGGTTCGCCCCGTCAAGCCCTTCGGCTGTTGGAGGTCTGCGAGCCCCTCGCGCTCGATGTACCTACAGACTGGCGTCGGCAGCGACGACGTTCGACTTCGCGGTTGCGCGACTCAGGTCGTCCTTAGCTACCGTGAAGTCGAACCAAGTCGTCCCAGGAAGTCGGAGGTTGGTGTGGCTAACGAGCGACTGCGCGGCGCGATAGTGGACTTGGGCCTGACGCTCGATGAGGTCGCCGAACGACTCGGGGTGGCGGCCAAGACGGTCGAGCGATGGATCAACGAACCTGAGCGCAAGCCATACCGCCGCTTCCAGTTCGCAACAGCATCGCTGTTGAGGTGCGAGGTGTCGTACCTGTGGCCGGACGAGCGCACGTCAGCCGAGGTCGCGGCCGCCGGCAACGCGGAGTTGGTCAGGCTCTATCCGCACCGGTCCGTCGTGATGCAAACCCTCTGGACCAGTCTCTACTCCAAGGCGACCCGTCAGTTCGACCTGTTGGTGTACTCCGGGTTCTGGCTCACGGAAGACGCGTCGTTCCACCGCATCGTGAAAGAGAAATCAGCCGACGGAGTGCCCATCCGCTTCATCCTGGGGGAGCCCACCTCGCCGGCCGTAGCGGTGCGCGGCGAGGACGAAGGGATCGGTGCGGCGATGGCTGGCAAGATCCGGAACGCCCTCATCAACTACGGCCCACTCTTCGGCCTTCCCGGAGTGGAGTTCCGGCTGCACAGTACGACCCTCTACAACTCCATCTATCGGGCCGACGACGAGATGCTGGCGAACGGGCACCTCTACGGCGTCGGCGCCTACATGGCACCCGTACTGCACCTGCAACGCGTGCCCGGCGGTGAACTCTTCGACGCCTACGCTGAGAGCGTTGAGAAGGTCTGGGAATCGGCCCGCCCCATCTCGTCACCTGCCGATTGGGAAGGCACTGCCTGATGAGCCGCATCGACTACTTCCGCGACCCGAACGCTCCTCACGCCAACTCTGTGGTGCCCTCGGTCACCGCGGTCGTCCGAGACGACGCGGGGCGGTTGCTGCTGATCCACAAGACGGACAACGATCTGTGGGCACTGCCCGGCGGTGGCCACGACATCGGCGAGCGCATCGGTGACACAGCCGTCCGTGAGGTCGCGGAAGAGACCGGCATTGACGTTGAAGTAGACAGCATCGTAGGGCTCTACACCGACCCTGAACACGTGCTTGCGTATGACGACGGAGAGGTCCGGCAACAGTTCTCCATCTGCTTCCGAGCCCACCCCATCGGCGGTTCCCTGCGTACGAGCAGCGAGTCAAAAGAGGTCCGCTGGGTTGACCCAACGGACCTTGACGGATTGGACATTCATCCGTCGATGATGCTGCGCATCCGCCACGGTCTCGACGACACGCGGCGAGAGCCCTACATCGGCTGACTGTCAGCAGAGACCTGTGCCAACCGACCATCAACACGCTTCGCCGCCGCGTGGATCTCAGGTGCCGCGCGCTGGATGAACCGTCCGACGATGGTGTCCGGGCCGTACCGCTGCACGATCTCGTCGAGCCGCTCGGTCGAGGTGGTCGGCGTCCCATCGGGCGTCGTCGTCATGTCGCAGTACAGCAGAGCGTCGACCAGGTCCGGACGCTCTAGCTCGAACTCCCCCTCTAGCTCCTGCCTCAGCCCGCGCTCCTCGGCTTCCAGCAGGGCGCAGGAGTGGTGGGCCACGAGACGAACGACCCGCTCGTCTGCCTTCTCCTGGTCTCTGAGGAACCGCGCACCATCCAGGGGGTGAAAGCCGGTCGTGGCGATGGCCGGCGAGTACCCGATGTCATGCAGCACTGCCGCAGCTTCCAGCAACTCCGCATCGTCCCCCATGATCGGGCCCAAGGAGCGAGCGCGCTTGGCGACCCCCAGCGAGTGCGCCCACCGACGCGGGAGCGGATCGGACAGCAGCGATTCGGAGAGCGAGTACGCCCACTCAGTCAGTCCCATGGCGGCCAAGACTACGGCTGGACGGTGGACGTCGGGAGAGCGCGCACTGTTCGCCCCTTCCCATGAACAGTGGTGAGCAGACCGTTCCCCTCCATCTGAGCGAGGACGCGACGCACAGCCGTACGAGAGGCCTCGAACCTCTCGCACAGCTTCGCTTCGGATGGGTAGGTGTCGCCCACTGAGAGCGCGTCATCTGCGATCACGCCCATCATCCGCTCGGCAAGAGACCGACGATCGCCACCTTGGGCTACGCGCCACCCGATGCCGGGCGCCGACTCAACGAGACCGTCGGCTTCGAGAATCTTGAGGGCTCGACGGATTGTGTTCCGGCCGACGCCGTGCGAGCGCATCAGCTCAGCCTCGGAGGGGAGAGCGTCGGTCCCCTCCCTCTCTGCGATCTCGGTTCGCAGTGCCTCCGCAATGACCAGGTAGGTTCCACGAGGACTGGCCTCCGGCACTTCGGCTCCTCTCGCCTCGCTCCATTGCTCCAGGCCAAGGATCCCACGACCCTGGAGCACGCGGTGGGTCCTCTACCCCAACTCGCGCTCCTGTCTCCTACTCCGTGCAGGAGAGTTAAGGGGTCCGACCCCAGCAGAAGCAGCACCAAGGAGTGGCCGCGGTGCTACATTACTATTATGTCGCAGCGAAGCGCCGAAAATGCTTCGAGCGTTGAAGAAACAATGCTCAAGCTACATAAGTCGTGCAGGGATCACATCGAGCAAGCAACGAGATCAAATGAATCTGAAATAAATCGGGTTCTGCACCTTGAAGCCGATCTCGCCGTATGGCTCGAAGTGCTGGAATCACAACCAGAAGTGCAGCAGCTTCAATCTGCGCATCGCGACTTCGGATTCGCATTCTATGCCGCCATAACCGGACTTTACCGTCAGGCGTTCTCCAGCCTTAGGTCATTCCTCGAAGTAACAACCGGAGCGGCCTATCTCAGCGCCCTGGAATTCAAACGTCGTCAATGGGTAAGTGGAAAGATAGACATAAGCTGGTCGGCAATTACTTCGCCCGACGATGGTTTGTACTCGGCGCCGTTTCTCAGAGAGTTCTGCCCCGAAGCACTCGACGAACGAGAGGAGATGCTTACCAGCCTCAAGAAGGCTTACAGGAGATGCTCTGAGTACATACATGGAAACATCCCAACTTCCCAACTGCTGCCCACCGAGATCTCATACCGAGACGACATCACCAAGGAATGGCTGTCCGTTGCAGACTCTACCCTCACTGCAACAATTCATTTTTTGATGGTTAGATACTACAAGGATCTATCTCAAAGCCAAAGAGGGCCCGTTGAAGGCTCCCTTGAGGATCATTTTTCACATCTGATCTCCGCAAGAAAACTGCTTGGTCTTCCGCTGGAGGAAGGAACATCGTGAGCGCGAACGAACTGCACTTCCGAACGGAAGACCTCACACTAGAGGACGTCGGCAATTATTTTGTCGAAACAGAATTTGACCGCTCGACGATCAATGACCTGAAAAGCAAGAAGACCGTCGTCCTTCAAGGCGCACGCGGCGTCGGAAAATCCTTTCTTCTGAAGGTCGCCCAGAAGGAGTTGGATGAGGAATTCCCGGCATCCAAGACCCTAGCCGTATATGTGACTTTCAATAAAGCCGGGCTCCTCCAAACCTCTGACGCCCAACAGTTCAAGCATTGGATGCTAGCAAAAATCTGCAATAGGGTCATCCGTGAGGCGCGGAAGAAGGGTGTTCTTCAAAGTCAGAGCAGTGTCTTTGCGCAACTCTCAAACGGCCAAAGCGACGAAGCCGTCGCCTCTCAGCTAGAGACCCTTTGGAAGAGTCTGGAAGACGCCTGGAAGAACGAAAGTGCTCCCGTCGAAGCCAACTCTGGGATTGACCCGGAGATGATTAAGGATGCGGTCGAGGACCTGTGTGATCAGACAGGTTTGGGAAGAATCGTGCTACTCGTCGATGAAGCGGCACATGTCTTCATTCCCGAGCAACAACGTCAATTCTTTACCGTAATGCGTGACCTGCGGAGCCCATACCTCTCGGTCAAGGCTGCGGTATATCCAGGCGTAACGTACTTCGGCGACTCTTTCCAGCTGAGTCACGACGCAGAATTGATCAACGTTAATCGCAATATCCTGGATCCAAGCTACCTCGGCTCCATGCGGGAAATTGTGATCCGCCAGGACGCTTCGCTGGAGGCATCAATAACCAGGAATGGGGGAATATTCGACGCTCTAGCCTTTGCCTCAAGCGGTAATCCGAGAACTCTACTCAAGACAATTTCAGCCACAACATCACTGAACACGAGCAACGCACAGCGCGTCATGAGGGAGTATTACCGCGACACCATATGGAGCGAGCATTCCTCCCTAGGCGATCGATATATTGGCCACCGAGCCGTGATCGATTGGGGTCGCGAATTTCTGCAACAGCATGTAATCCCTATGTTGAGAAGGAGGCAGCGCCAGACAGGAGATCCCGACAAGCGAATATTTATATGGATCCATCGTGATGCCCCTGCCGCCGTAAAGGAAGCACTTCGCCTTCTCTGCTACAGCGGAATTCTTCACGAGGCCGGGAGCGGGTTGGTTGCGACTCGTGGCCTCACTGGAACCAGATACATGTTGAATATCGGCACACGGACCGGGCCTGAAGCCGATCCAGTAACCGCAACGAATTGGCTACGTGGATCCATATCGATCAAGCGGATGGTCGAATTTGGGGCCAACCATGAACTCTACGAGAGCATCGCTCGACTTGATGTCGAAAAGATGGACGAAGAGCGGCAAGAATTCATCAAATCACAGCTTGGCCGGACAGTCGATGAGCTAGATATGACCGCTTTTGCCCGTGGGCGGCTCAGGGAGCTTGGTTTCGATACGGTGGGCAAGATTCTCGCAGCCTCCGAGAAAGACTTTCAGCAGGCAAAATGGGTGGGCCCGGTACGGTCACGTCAGATGATGAACATAGCAACGGCAGCGGTGATGGAGTACCTGTCCGGCTGACACATGTGAGTGCTGCTAGCAAGTCACGGCGTATACAGGCCCGGGCCGGCACCTCGGCTCCCAGACCTGAGTGCCTAATTGCGTGACAATAACCGCGTACGGCGGGCGCACGTCCACGCATATTCAGGAACAGTCGGCCTAGGTCAGCGCAGTGATTGCCGCTAGCCCGATCACTGCCAAGCTTGCTTCGGGACGAAGAGGTCGTGGTACGCACAGCCGCATCCCGGGACTCAGGGGCAACCAGCTCGCAGACTCTGTGCATGACATGCGATAGAGATCCCGCATCCGGTCGACGGCATCCGACATAGATGCAGGTCAAAGCGGGTTTGGGCCGCACTCTAGGCATGCCCTCCGGAGCCGTGTGCGCAGGTTCGAATCCTGCCGGGGGCACCCTGTATGAGGTGCCCAAAGACCCCGTCACCAGCGGAACCGCTGAGGCCGGGGTCTTCGCGTATGTGCAGTCGTATGCCACTCTGAGCGGCCCTATGTCAGACTCCGTGGACTATTTGTGGACACGATCTTGAGGCATCGGCCCAGGTCAGCCCCGACAAACGGCAGGCCCTGGAAGGTTGAGAAGCCGGGCAGCAGGCACCACACGGAAAAGGGGCGCCCCGGATGCCATGCCTCAGACTGCTCCCTCGGCGATCACTAGCGTTTGGACCAGGGCTTACACGCGCAATGGCTACGGTCTGCACGTCAGGGGAATTCAGGTGACTGCCAGGGGGTGTGGGGATGTCCGGCGCGACTGTCTCTGTAATCGTTGCAATCGTTGGTGTAGGCGGACACTGGCCTCGTCAGTGATCACTCAAGTCCTCGCCCAGCGAGCGAAGTCGCGGAGGTCGGACCGGGAAGAACGGGTCCGCATCGCGGAACAGCGAGCTTCTGAAGATCAGCGCAAGATCGATCAGCTGCGGAGCTGCTACGTGCAGCTGAGTGCACATGACGGAGCCGCGTCGAACTCGTGCTCTTTGAGGGCGAGGAGATGGGCGAGGAGGGCGTGCGCGATACGCGGCGCTGGGCGTTCCACCATGGCATCGTGGCGGAAGACCGCGCCCGCGTTCACCATGCCGCCGGCCCGGGCCTCGCCCTCTGCCTTCGCGCCATCAAGCCGTTTGTGGGCGGTCTGGAATGAGCCGAGCTCGTAGGGGGAGGTCCCGCCAGGGCGAGTTGGCGCGGCGCTTCCACGCGATGGCATCGAGCGTGCGGCGGTGGTCAGTCCACCGCCGCACGCGAACTGGATCGGCCGGCATCAGCGGCTCGTCCTGCTCCTCAACGCATGAGTGGTCAGTTGATCGATCGGACAGACACGTCCGATCAACTGACCTGCCCATCAAGGAGACACGCGCTAGCGGGACCCCTCGCTGGTGCCGTGTCTGGTGTCGGCGAGCCAGCAGGCACCGCCCTGGGGGCGCCAGTCGAACCCGTCGAGCATGGCGACGACTCGCCGCACCAGAGCCTCGGGGCTCCCGCTCCACGCCTCGAAACCGCTGTGGCCCAGGTCTCCCACGGCCATCAGCCCACCGCTCAGCAACTCGGTGAGTACTTCCACGGCCACGGCCCGGAAGTCGCGGCCGGACTGTTCGGCGGTCTCCTGTGCGAGCCCGATCAGGCGGTCGATGGGCACCCAGTCGTCCTGCCCTTCCTCCAGCAGCTCGCCGATGATGAACTCCATGCTCATGACGGCAGGTGCACCTTCTTTCCCTTGCCTGTGACGGGGAAGATATCGATGGTCTCGCCACCCGAGGCGGATGACGCACGCCACTGGATGATCGTGCCGTCGGGGAGCTGGTACACATCCGGGATCTTCGGTCCGCGGGCGGGCAGCCGCTTGGCGTCCTTGGTCCACCGCTCGAAGGTCTTGCGGAGCTCCGCGGCGGTCGAGATCTCCTTCACATGACTCTGCTTGCCGTTGGGGAGAGCGTCGAACTCGGCCTTCCACTTGCCGCAGCCGTTGGTGTTGTGAACCAGCAGCGGTGTGCTGCCGGCCAAGACGTAGAAGGTGTGCAGATCATCGACGGAGAGGTTGCGGACCTTCTGGTCGGAAGCGGTCCAGGCCCTCACCGCGCCGACCTGCACCCGGGTACCCGCGCTGGTCCGGAGCCAGGCTCCCGGTCGCAGCTGGTCCGCCGTCGCCCAGGCTCCGAGGTCGTCCACCCAGAACGGGTGCTCGTCCGTGGCCGTGACCGTGGCGGGCCCTTGGTCGGTCTGCACGGTGACGTCGACGAGGTTCTTCTCGCCCTGACCGGTGATCAGATCCGTGACCGGCTCGGGCTGCCGGCGGCCGGTGTCGGGATCGGCGGCCAGGACGCGATCCCCTTCCTGGACCTGTTCGATGGGCACCTGGGAGCCGTCCGCCATCAGCACCCTGGTGCCGTCGGGGAAGCTGTTGCAGGTGACGACCTGTTCACCCTTGCGGGCCTTGCGTATCTCGTCCGCCGTGAGCAGTCGGTCGCCGGTCCGCAGCCAGCTCAGCACGGACACGCCGCCGAGCAGGCGTTCTTCGGTGGTCAGCTGCTGTCCGGTGGCCAGGTCCTTGCCGACGAGCGCCTCGACTACGCCCTTGCCGTCGCCGACCCCGGGCAGCAGGTCCAGCAGCAGTGACATCCTCCGCTGCTGCTCGGCGTCGTCCAGGAGGGACTTTCCGGAGGCCCAGGTTTCCCCGAGGCCGGAGAAGTCGAAGTCGAGCCCCGACATGTCGCGGAGTTTCTCCGCGCCCTTCTTGATGCCGGGTACGTGCTTGTTCGCCTCGTCGACTCCCTTGTTGGCCTGGCGGATTCCCTCGTTGAGCTCCTTCATGCCCCTGTTGGCCTTGTCGATGCCCTTGTTGGCCTCGGCCAGGCCCTTGTTGACATCGCGGACACCCGAGTTCATCGTGTCCAGGCCGCGGTTCATCTTGGCGAAACCCGCGTTGATCTGGTCCAGCGTCTCGTTGAGCTCGTTCAGCTCCTTCTCGAAGTCGAAGACCGGCTTCGCCTCCGGGTACTTCTTCTGCTCGGGGAAGTACTCGCCCAGCGCGACGGTCAGGAAAGTGAGGGCGAGCAGGGAGTCGTTCTGGTCCCCGAGCAGGGAGTCCGCCTTGGCCAGGTTCTCCCCGAGCTTGTCCAGGTGCGGCCGGGCGCTCTTGAAGGTCTGGACGGCCTTTTCCAGAAGCTTCAGCTGCTCCGCGGGATCCGGCGACTTGCTGGGATCCACGAGATCCAGCGGCTTGAGGGCTTCGATGCCCTTGATGTTCTTGTCGAGGTCCTTGAAGCTCGCTCCGTGGTCCTTCATGGCGTCCTGCGCGGTGTAGAGGAACACCCCTACACCGACGCCCAGCGCGATGGCCTTGCCCGCGAACTGCTTCAGGCATGCCGGCCGTTCAAGCAGTGGCAGACGGTCGCAGTTCGCGTACTGGGCCACCTTGCGGACGATCTCCGCGAGCCTTTCCACTCGACCCTGCTCCGTGGCCTGGGCACTGGCCGCGGAACCCACGCAGCCCGTGAAGGCGACGGCCAGGGCGACGAAGAACGCCGCGATTCTTGATCTGAAATTGTTGTGCATGCATTCCTTGACCGGCGCGCGCGAATATCGGTCGGCGCATCGGCTTTAATTCCCCGTGCCGGAAAGGCAACTTAGCTACTGACCGGTAGTCAGATGGTCGTGAGCACTATAACAGGGACGGAAATGCTCACCGCGGCCGGCGCAAGAGTTGCGCTCGGGCAGCGATGAGCGCGCGGACCGGAGAGGGCGGACGGCTCTGCCGGGATTGGGTGACCTTCCTGCCAGACGCATGCGCGAACGGCCATCTATGCTCGAAGCCGCCAGGGCGTCGTGCAGTGTCAATCCGCGGTTGTGATAGTGCGGGCCAGCTCGGGACAGGCCTCCTCCCATACAGCGCGAATGTGACGGCTGATCAGCCTGCGCAGGACGGCCCACTGCTCGATCAGCACGTCTGAGCCCTCGGCGGGCTCGATCTCTACGTTGCACCAGCTCGCCTCTACCTCGTAGGCGTCCCAGGAGGACGACCTCGCCCTCCAGCCGGCCCGCACAAAGCGCTCGGCAACACACGAGGCATCCCGGCAACCGCGCACGATGCCGCATACGTTGTTGTCCGCCTCGGTCCACTCCTGATCAAGCTTTGGGCCGTCGTCGGATACGTCCACGTCCACGCTCGGGGTATGAAGCATCACGCATTGCAGGTGCGCCTCTAGTCGGACTCGCGCAGCAGCTCTCGACCTTGCGATCACAAATAGATCCGTCGGGCGGTGTCAGGCCGTGCGTTTGCGGGATGTCGTCTTCTTTGCGGTGGTCTTCTTGGCGGCGGTCGTCGTTTTTGCTGTGGTCGTTTTCGCCGCCGTCTTCTTCGCACCCTGCGTCGATTTCGCCGTCGACTTCTTTGCTGAGGCCGACGCCGTCGTCTTCTTCGCGGTTGTCTTCTTGGCCGTGGACGTCGACTTCTTTCCGCTGGGCTGCTTCGGGGCCGTTCGACGGGGCGGGAGGCGTCTGACCTCTGCCGGCTCCTCCTCGCCGCGCGACTCCTTGGCGGCCTTCACGCTCTTTTCCAGTGCTGCCATGAGGTCCAGGACCTTGCCGCCCTTCGCCGGTTCCGGGGCCTCCGGTGGTGCCTCGCCGGCCGCCTTTGCCGCCACGACCTCCTCGAGCGCCTCGCGGTACTCGTCGTGGAGTTCGTCGAGCTCGATGCCGCCCAGGGTGTCCATCAGGGCGTCCGCCAGGTCGAGTTCCTTGTCGTTGATGCTGACCTTTGCGTCGGGGGCCACGCCCTCGGGGGCGCGGACCTCGTCCGGCCACAGGAGGCCGTGCATGGCGATGGCGTCCTCCACCACCCGCAGCATGCCCAGCCGTTCCCTGCCACGCAGGGCGTACTTGGCGATCGCCACCTTGTTGCTGCGTTTGAGGGCCTCGCGCAGGAGGGTGTACGGCTTGGCGGCCGGGGCGCCGCCCGCGGCGAGGTAGTACGCCGCGTCCATCTGGAGGGGGTCGATGCTGTCCGCCGGAACGAAGGCCACGATCTCGATCGTCTTCGCCGTGGGGAGCGGCAGATGGGCCAGGTCCTCGTCCGTGATCGGGATGATCGTGCCGTCCGCGTCCTCGTAACCCTTGCCGATCTCCGACCCGCTCACCTCCTTGTCCTCCAGTTCGCAGACCTTTCGGTAGCGGATGCGGCCGCCGTCCTCCACATGGATCTGGCGGAAGGAGATCGAGTGGCTCTCGGTGGCGTTCACCAGCTTGATCGGGATGCTGACCAGGCCGAACGAGATGGCGCCGTTCCATATGGATCGCACGTGCAGCACCCTTTCGGTCGGTTTGCGCCATTTACGCAGCTCTCTTGTGGTTTGCGTGACATTCTCATCGTATGACGCCGATCACAGAGGTGGAGGGGAGACGGCTCGCGCTCAGCAACCTGGAGAAGGTGCTGTATCCCGGGAGCGGGTTCACGAAGGGGGAGGTGCTGCACTACTACGCGACCACCGCCGAACACCTTCTCCCTCACCTGCGCGATCGGCCCGTCTCCTTTCTGCGGTATCCCGACGGGCCCGGCGGTCAGGTGTTCTTCGCCAAGAACGTTCCGCCGGGTACGCCCGACTGGGTCACGACAGCAGACGTGCCCCGTTCGGAGGGGCCCGCGCGGATGGTCCTGCTGCAGGATCTGGCCAGCCTCATGTGGGCCGCCAACCTCGTCACCGAGTTCCATACGCCGCAGTGGGTCGTCCAGGACCCGGGCGTCGCCGACCGGATCGTCTTCGATCTCGATCCCGGCGCACCCGCCTCCGTCGTCGACTGCTGCGAGGTCGCCCTCTGGCTGCGGGACCGGCTCGCCGCCGACGGTGTCGACGCCTTCGCCAAGACCTCCGGGTCCAAGGGGCTGCACCTGCTCGCCGCCGTACGGCCGACCCCGTCCGAGCAGGTGAGCGAGTACGCCAAGCAGCTCGCGGTCGAGGCCGAGCGGGCCATGCCCCGGCTCGCCCTGCACCGGATGACCCGGAGCCTCAGGCCCGGGAAGATCTTCGTCGACTGGAGCCAGAACGCCGCCCGGAAGACCACCGCCACCCCCTACACACTGCGCGCCCGGCCCGAGCCCACTGTCTCCGCGCCCGTCACCTGGAGCGAGATCGAGGAGTGCGGGGCGCCCGCGCAGCTCACCTTCCGCGCGCCCGACATCGCGCCCCGCCTCCAGGACTACGGCGATCTGCTCGCCCCGCTGCTGGACCCGGAGGGTGCCGCGCCACTGCCCTGAACCCGCCACCCGGCACCGCAAACCCACGTAAACCGCTCAAACGGGTGCACCATGCACGCCGTTCGCTGGGCACCTCATGACCGGGGACTCCAACACGCACGGCAACACGCATCGCAACACGCGCAGCACCACACACCGCGAGCCACGCTTCAGCACCAAGGAGCAGCATGGAAGCACGACCGCCCTCCCGCACCCGTCGCACCCTGCTCGTCGGCCTCACCGCCCTCGGCCTCGGTGCCCTCCCCCGGGTCGCCGCCGCGAGCCCGCGGGACGGATCGCGCGCCGCCGCCGACGCGGGCGTCATCGCCGACTGGAACAAGACCGCCGTCGACGTCGTCGCCGGTGACGCGCAGCGCCCGTCCGCCGAGCCGTTCCTCTGGTACGGCTTCGTCCATGCCGCCGTGTACAACGCGGTCGTCGGGATCGAGGGGCGGTACGCCGGGTACAAGTGGGACGTGCGGGGGCCGCGTCACGCCTCCTCCGAAGCTGCCGCCGCGGCTGCCGCCCACCGCATTCTGCTCACGTACTTCCCGGCCTCACAGGCCCGCATCGACGCCGCCTATTCCGCCTCCCTCGCCAAGATCCCCGCCGGGCCCGCCGCGGACCAGGGTGTCCGGTTCGGCGAACGCGCTGCCGACCGCATCATCCGGCTCCGGCAGGACGACGGTCGCAACGCCGACGTGCCCTTCGACCCGGCGCCCGCCCCCGGCGTCTGGCGCCCCGCCCCGCCCGGCTACAGCCCCGCCGTCGACGCGTGGCTCGGCAAGGTGCGGCCCATGACCTTCGACTCGCCGGACAGGTTCATGCCGGGGCCGCCGCCCGCGCTGACCTCGCAGCGGTACGCCCGGGACGTTGCCGAGACGAAGGCCGTGGGCGGGAAGAACAGCGCGGCACGGAGTGCCTACGGCACCGAGACCGCGCTCTTCTTCTCCGATCCGCTTCCGCAGCAGTTGCAGGCCGGCTACCGCGATCATGCGGCGCGCCACCGGCTGGACATCGTCGAGGCGGCCCGGTTCTTCGCCGCCCTCAACACCGCCGCCGCCGACGCGACGATCACCACCTGGAACGCCAAGTTCACGTACGCCTTCTGGCGGCCGATCCATGCCATCCGGCTCGCCGACACCGACGGCAACCCCGCCACCGTGGCCGACCCGTCCTGGGAGCCACTGCTGCGCACGCCGCCGTACCCGGAGTACATCGGCGGGCACTGCACCAACGACGGCGCCGTCATGGCCGTACTGGACGGGCTGACCGGTGGCGACATCGACCTGCGGCTGTATTCGGCCGTCACGGACACCAGCCGTACGTACACCCGGTCCGCCGACTTCAACCGTGACGTGATCAACGCCCGCATCTGGAGCGGGATCCACTTCCGTACCGCCGATGTGGTGGGGAACCTGATCGGGCGGGACATCGGCCGCTGGACGCTCGCGCACCACTTCCGGCCCCTGCGGTGACACTGTCGCCAGGGGACGGCCACCTCTGCCGACCGCACCACACAGCGGCTCAACCGCGGACGGGAACCCTCACACCCGCGTCCACGTCCCCCTGTCCCGCGCCATCGCGTGCAACGCCTCCACGTCCGCCGGCTTGAGGACGCCGCCGAGGCGGGCCAGGCCCTCCAGTTCCGTGTCCTTCAGGACGCGGACCTCGCGGAGGGGGGCCGGGATCGTGACCTCCGCGGGCTCCACGAGGGCCAGGACCGGGTGGACCTCGGCCGTCAGCGCGTACGACGCCCGGTCGGCGTCCGCGCGGACGCGGCGCAGCAGGGGGTGGGGTTCGCGGCGGCCCAGGGTGACCATGGGGTCGGCGACCGTCACCTTCTGCTTTCGGGCGTACACCGTGTGGACGGCGAACAGGCCGCCCGGGCCGATCGCCAGGTGGTGGATGCGGTCGCCGCCGGGCAGCGGGATCGAGTGCAGGGCGTGCCAGCCCGCGCCGTCGAGGCGGTCCAGGGCCTCGCCGACCGTCTGTTCCGCGGCGAGCGCCCGGCGGCGGGGGTCCGGACGCAGCCGGTGCGGCGATCCGGGTTCCCGGTCCAGGGCGACCAGCAGCGCCTCGCCGGGGCGGTTGGGCGCCAGGTCGTCGTCGGGATGGAGGGAGAGCCGGGCCAGCTCGGCCGGAGTCGGGACCGGCGGCGGGCCGACGGTCACCGGGCCGGTGAGGAAGGGGCCCAGAGCCTGCAGCACGCCCTCCCTCTCGTCCTCACTGAGCAGGTTGACCCTGGCGGCCTCCCTGTCGTACCAGGCGACGTTCCGCCCGTCCGTGAGGCATACGTAGAGCCGCTCCTGGCCGTGCCGCCAGGACGGTACGACACGCAGTCCGGTCATGCACCATCACCCCTTGACCATGGGAACAGGCGGGGTGCTCCCCGGGCAAGAACCCGGTTACCTTTGAAGAGGAGTTGGGCTCCACGGAAGCGGCGCTTGGGGAGGCGTGATTGCGTACCCGCAGGAAGCAGCCCGACGTACCGGCTCCGGACAGTCCATGGAGTGAGATAGTGCCCGGACTGTGGATGGGCGGGCACGAGTTCAGAGGTCACACCGGGCAACTGGAGTTCGCTGTCGTGCGGGGCGAGTTCGATCTCGTACAGACCCTGCTGAGACTGCCGGGGCACGGGCCCGACCCCGGTGTGGAGCACCATGTGTGGGCGATACCGGACGGGCCGCTGGACGGCACCCAGCTCGCGGGTGTGATGCGTCTGGCGCAGGCCGCGGGCGAGGCACTGGACGAGGGCCGCAAGGTCCTCGTCCGCTGTTACCACGGGTACAACCGCTCGGGGCTGGTCGTCGCGCACGCCCTGGTCCGCCGGGGGCACGCCACCGAGGAGGCGATACGGCTGATACGGTCCCGCCGCTCGCCCTGGGCGCTGCACAACGAGCTGTTCGTGGACTATCTGCGGGCCGGGCTGTCCACGGCCCGGCTGCTGGAGGAGCTGGCCGAGTAGCGAGGTAATCGTTTCGCCGGACGAATAGGGTGTACCGGGTCACCGATCGTTCTCAGCCACAGGAGTACAGTGCTCCGCACTCGCGCCGCATGCACCGCCCTCGCCACTGCAGTCCTCGCCCTGCTGGCGGCGGGCTGCGGTGACGCGGGCGGGCTGCAGGGCGCCGGGGCGACCCCGACCGCGACCAGCCCGGCCAAGCTGTGGCCGACTCTGAGCCCCGCGGCCAGCCCTGCCTGGAACTACGACAACGGCGAGTCCGAGGCCATGAAGGGGATCACCGCTCCGGGCGACGACATCCGCAAGGTGGATCCGGTGGCCGTCGTCAGGGCCGAGATGTCCCAGCATCCGGACGACTACTCCGGCTCCAAGGCGCCGTACCGCGAGACGGCCCGCCGTATGGCGTACTGCGGCAAGCAGCCGGCGAACCCGAAGTGTCCGCTGCTCAAGCCGTACTACCAGGACATCACGGGCGACGGGCGCGCCGACCTGACGCTGGGCTTCCGGCTGCTGCCCGGCAACCAGACGGCCGTGCGCGTGTACACCGTGGAGGCGGGCCGGGTGGTCCAGGTGATGTCCAACAACGACGCGGTGAGCGGCGTCGAGCTGGCCGGGCGTTCCGTGATCATCCACGCGCCGTCCGATCTCGCCGACTACGAGTACCGCTTCCAGTGGACCTGGGACCCGGACCAGCGCGTGATGCTGCTCACCCACGACGAGATGCTGCACATCGGCAAACGCGAGCGCCTGACGAGCCCCAACGCAACGCCGTCCGCATCGCCCTCCGTCTCCCCGTCCCCCTCGGCGACCCCATGACGAGGCTCGCGCTCCCCCAGTGGGCCGGCACGCTCGCCCTGAAGGCCGCCGTCTTCATCGCCGTGATGTGCTGTGCGCTCGCCGCGCTGCTCGGCGTGCTCGTGCACGTCTCGGTGACGAACCAGACCGTCGGCCAGGCCCGCGACCTCGCACTGTCGCGCCTGACGGACGCGACGAAGGCGTACAAGGCCGGGGACTCCCTGCTGCCGGGCGCGGGCGTCGACCCTCCGGGGCTGCCGACGGCACTGCGGAGGCTGGCGGTGGACGGGGACCGCGGCACGATGGTCTCCGAGCACCACGGGCATCCCACGATGTGGGCGGCGGGTCCCGCGGACCGGAACAGGGCGCTCGCCGTCGAGGTCGACTACTCGCAGCAGTCCCGCACGATCGCCGGGCTCGACCGGGCGATCCTGTGGTCCTCGGGCCTGGCGATCACGGTGACGCTGCTGGTGGGCGCGTTCGCGGTGACCCGGGTGACGCGGCGGCTGCACGCCACGGCGCAGGTGGCCCGGCGGATCAGCGGAGGCGACCTGGACGCGCGCGTCGACGACCCGCGTACGAAGGATCCGACGCACCCCCAGGACGAGGTGGCCGCCGTCGCCGCCGCGCTGGACTCCATGGCGGCCTCGCTGCAGGGCAAGCTGCTGAGCGAGCAGCGGTTCACCGCGGACGTGGCGCACGAGCTGCGCACCCCCCTGACCGGGCTGCACGCGGCGGCCGAGCTGCTGCCGCCGAGCCGGCCGACGGAACTGGTGCGGGACCGGGTGGCCGCGCTGCGCACGCTCACCGAGGACCTGCTGGAGATCTCCCGGCTGGACACCGGGCGGGAGCGGCTGGAGCTGGACGCGGAGGAACTGGGTGCGCTGGCGACGCGCGTGGTGCGGGCGTCGGGGACCGACACGGAGGTCGTCGTCCTGCGGGACGCCCGCGTGGAGACGGACCGGCGGCGACTGGAGCGGGTGCTGGGGAATCTGGTCGCCAATGCGCACAAGCACGGGCGGGCGCCGGTGTCCCTGACAGTGGACGGGGCGGTCGTGACCGTGCGGGATCACGGGGACGGGTACCCGGGCTATCTCCTTGAGCATGGGCCGCAGCGGTTCCGCACAGAGGGCGGTGCCAAGGGGCACGGGCTGGGGTTGACCATTGCGGTCGGGCAGGCGGAGGTCTTGGGGGCGCGGCTGGAGTTCGCCAATGCGGTGGACGGTGGGGCGGTTGCGATTCTGACGCTTGGTTCGGGGGACTGAAAGCTCGGGGCTGCGGCTCGTTGGTTGTACGCGGGCCGGTGGGGGCTTGTCGCGCAGTTCCCCGCGCCCCTTCAAGGGCGCTCCTATGGACCAGCGTGACAGGCGCAGCCCGGCCCCTCCTCCTAATGTGGCTGGCATGTGGCGAATAGTCAGCTTCGCCCCCGTTCATGGAGGTATCCCCCATGTCCCTGCGCTCCACCCTCATACGCCTGGCCACCGCCACCGCCGCCTGTGCTCTCGTCAGCTCTGCGGCCGTCTCCCCCGCCCTCGCGGACGACGAATGGGGCGACGGTGGCGGGGACCCCGGCTTCGGTCAGGGGGACGACCACCACCACGACCGGCTCGCGCAGGGCGTCGTCACCGCGGGCACGCTGTTTCTGCGCAGTGCGCCGAACCGAGGCAGCCAGGTGATCCGGGTGGCCCACCGGGGCGATGTGGTCTCGATCTTCTGCAAGACCCCGGGCCAGAGCGTCGACGGCAACAACCTCTGGTACCTCCTCCCGGACGGCACCTGGGCGTGGGGCGCGGCCCGCTTCATCGACGTCACCGGTCGCGAACCGCGCTGGTGCTGAGGCACTGAGATCACAAGACCGACTATTTGGGTAGGTTCCGGACATGACCAACGCCGGACCCACCGTGGCACAGGCGGAAACCCCGGACACCCTCGCTCCCGTGACCCGCCTGCCCCGGCGCCGTGGCATCGAACTCGCCCTCATCGTCGTCGCCGTACTGCTCTGCGTGTACGGTTACTGCGCCGTGGGCCTCGCCAGGAACGGCACCGTCCCGCCCGGCGCCGCCGGTTACGGCGCCGGGCTCGGCGTGCTCGCGCTGCTCGCCCACTGCGCGGTGCGGCTGCGGGCGCCGTACGCCGACCCGCTGCTGCTGCCGATCGGCGTGCTGCTCAACGGCATCGGTCTGGTGCTCATCCACCGGCTCGACCTGGAAACCCCCCACGACCGTGCCGCTCCCGCCCAACTCGTGTGGTCCACGCTGGGCGTGAGCCTGTTCATCGTGCTCGTGCTGATGCTCCGGGACTACCGGGTGCTCCAGCGGTACGCGTACGTCTGGGTCGTCGCCGCGCTCTTCCTGCTTGCGCTCCCGATCCTCTTCCCGGCCGTGAACGGCGCCCGCATCTGGGTGCGGATCGCCGGATTCTCCATCCAGCCGGGCGAGTTCGCGAAAGTGCTGCTGGCGGTGTTCTTCGCCGCGTATCTGGCGGCCAACCGCAGCGCACTCGCGTACACCGGGCGTCAGGTCTGGCGGTTCCGGAGGGTCCAGCTGCCCACGGGCCGGGTGCTCGGTCCGATCCTCGCCATCTGGCTGCTGAGCGTGGGCGTGCTGGTGCTGGAGCGCGACCTCGGCACCTCGCTGCTGTTCTTCGGCCTGTTCGTGGTTCTGCTGTACGTCGCCACCGGCCGCACCGGCTGGATCGCCGTCGGACTGCTGCTGGCCGCCGCGGGCGCGGTGGCCGTCGGCTGGCTGGAACCGCATGTGAACAGCCGGGTCCAGGACTGGCTGCACCCCTTCGCGACGATCGAGGCGGGGCAGGGCCCCAATCAGGTCGCGCAGTCCCTGTTCGCCTTCGCGGCGGGCGGCGTCCTCGGCACCGGCCTGGGCCTCGGCCATGCGATCCTCATCGGCTTCGCGACGAAGTCCGACTTCATTCTCGCGACGGCCGGGGAGGAACTGGGCCTGGCGGGCCTGTCCGCGCTCTTCATCCTCTACGGCCTCCTCGTGGAGCGCGGCTACCGGGCCGGCCTCGCCCTGCGCGACCCCTTCGGCCGGCTGCTGGCGGTCGGGCTGGCCTCGATCGTGGCGCTGCAGGTGTTCGTGATCGCGGGCGGTGTGACCGGGCTGATCCCGCTGACCGGCATGGCGATGCCGTTCCTCGCGCAGGGCGGTTCGTCGCTGGTCACCAACTGGGCGATCGTGGCGCTGCTGATCCGGGTGAGCCATTCGGCACGGCGTCAGTACAACGGGGAGGTGGCGCCCTGATGGCGAAGCACATCCGGCACGCCGCGTTCTTCTGCGCCCTCCTCCTCGTCGCGCTCCTCGTCAACGCCGTCCGCATCCAGATCTTCAGCGCCAGGTCATTCGACGACAATCCCGCCAACCGCCGTGCCACCATCGCCCGTTACGAGCGGCCGCGCGGCAACATCCTGGTCGGCGGAGAGAGCGTCACCGGCTCCCGGGACTCCGGCGAGCAGCTCCGCTACGAACGGACGTACACGGACGGCCCGTTGTACGCGCCCGTCACCGGCTTCGCCTCGCAGGTGTACGGCACCACGCTGCTGGAGCACACCGGGGACTCCGTGCTGTCCGGCACCGACCCGATGCTCTCACCGTTCCCCCTGGTGGGTGACCTCACGCGCGCCCAGGGCCGGGGCGGCAACGTCGTGACGACCCTCAACCGGGCGGCGCAGCAGGCGGCGTACGAGGGCCTCGACGGGCGCAGGGGTGCGGTGGCGGCGATCGAGCCGGCGACGGGGCGGGTGCTGGCGCTGGTGTCGAGTCCGTCGTACGACCCGGCCGTGCTGTCGGGGAACGCCGCGGCTACGGAGCGGTCCTGGACCCGGCTGAACGAGGATCCGGACAAGCCGATGCTCAACCGGGCGGTGCGGCAGACGTATCCGCCGGGTTCGACGTTCAAGGTGGTCACCGCGGCGGCCGCGCTGGACTCCGGTGTCGTCCTGGACATCGACCGGCCGACCGATTCGCCGGACCCGTACCGGCTGCCGGGTACCACGACCATGCTGATGAACGAGGGCGACGGCTGCGAGGACGCCCCGCTGCGGGAGGCCTTCGCGTGGTCCTGCAACACGGTGTTCGCGAAGCTCGGTGTGGATGTGGGGGTGAAGCGCATGGGGGCCGCGGCGAAGGCCTTCGGCTTCAACGACGCCCGGCTGCGGATCCCCTTCTCCGTGGCGCCGAGCACCTTCGACACCTCCGTCGACCGGGCGCAGCTCGCGCTGTCGTCGATCGGGCAGTACAACACGCGGGCCACGCCGTTGCAGATGGCGATGGTGGCGGCGGCCGTGGCGAACGCCGGGCAGGTGCGCGCGCCGTATCTGGTGGAGCGGACGACCACGGGCAACGGCGCCACGATGACCACGGCGGGCTCGCGCCCGGTGCGCCAGGCCATGCGCCCGGAGACCGCCGACGTCATGAAGCAGCTGATGGAGGACGTCGTGACGGACGGCACCGGCACGAACGCCGCGATCCTGGGCGCGATCGTCGGCGGCAAGACCGGCACCGCCCAGCACGGGCTCGGCAATGCCGGTATGCCGTACGCCTGGTTCGTGTCCTGGGCGCAGAGCGAACGCGAGGTGGTGCCGAAGGTCGCGGTGGCCGTGGTGGTGGAGGACGCGTCGGCGGAGCGGGAGGACATCACCGGGGGCGGTGTGGCCGCGCCGATCGCCCGCGACGTGATGCAGGCGGTACTGAACTCCTCACCGGACACCGGAAGTTGACGTCCGTCCCGGCAAGCTCCGACCACATGGCGGCCGGGAAACGGCCGGGGCGACGAGGAGCACGCCGATCACCCGAACCGGCACACCCATCGTGCTGAACCCCTCACCCGACAACAGCAGTTGACGGCTGCTCCTGCACCAGCTTGGCCGGCAGGGCGACGTATGCGGTGACGCCCGTGCCCTGGGTGGGGCGCAGTTCGACGTGGGCGCCCAGGCGGGCCGCGAGGGCGCCGACGACATGGTGGCCGAGGAAGCGGGTGGGGGCCGCGAGCAGGGCGCCGCCCCGGCCGGTGAGCAGGGAGTTGGCCTGCGCCATCCTTTCCCGTGTCATGCCGATCCCCCGGTCGACGACGGCGAGGCAGTACTCGGTGCCGTCCCGCCAGCCGTAGATCTCGACCGGCTGCTTGGGCGGGCTGAACATCAGGGCGTTCTCCACCAACTCGGCGAGCAGATGGGAGAGTTCGGCGACGGCGTGACCGCGGATGCGGCCCTGTTCGAGGTCGACGGCGGTGACCCGCTGGTACTGCTCGACCTCCGCGACGGCCGACCGCACCACGTCGGCGACGGCGATCGTGCCGGACCAGGAACGGGCCGGGGACTCCTCGCCGGCCAGCACGAGCAGCGACTCGGCGTTGCGGCGCATGCGGGTGGCGAGGTGGTCGAGCTCGAACAGCTCCCCGAGGGCGTCCGGGTCGAGTTCCTGGCTCTCCAGGGTGGTGATCAGGCCGAGCTGGCGGTTGAGGAGGGTCTGGTTGCGGCGGCCGAGGCTGGCCAGGGACTCGGTGCTGTTGCGTCGTAGCACGGCCTGTTCGGCGGCGAGGTCGACGGCGGTGCGCTCCACGTTGCGCAGCGCGGCGGCGAGGCGGGTGATCTCCCGAGCGCTGCCCGGGAGCCCGGCGCTGCCTTCCTGCGCGGGCGGCGGGGTGTCCGGGTCGGCCTGCTGGATGCGCCGGACCGCTTCGGGCAGCCGGTGCCCGGCGACGGCGTCCGCCTCGTCGGCGAGGGCTCCGAGGGGGCGGGTGATCGAGCGGGCCGAGACCACGGCGAGGGCGGTGGCCACGGCGAGGATCAGCGCGCCGAGGGCGAGGTAGCCGACGAGTTCCCGGGTGGCGGAGTCGCCGGTGTCCGCCGCCTGCGCCCGTACGTCGTCGCCCACCTGCTTCTGCACGCGGTGCAGGTCGTCGACGAGGGTGGTCATGTCGGCCCACCAGCGGGCGGGGGCGACGTCGAGCCTGGACCCGTCGGCGCCGGACTCCGCCTGCTTCTCGTACCCGGAGACCCGGTGGGCGGCGGCGGTCGCGAAGGCCTTGTCGAGCGCGGACTCCTGTGCCCCGCCCGCGAGTTGGCGGAACTGGCCGAGGGCGGCGACGCGGGTGGCGCGGATCTCGGTGAAGTCGAGGTACTCGCCGGAACGGAAGTGCTTCGCCGCGAACACGCCGTTCAGGGAGCCGCGTTCGAGGGCGACGGCCTCGGTGGCCCGGGCGAGCGCCTGGAGCGCCTGCACCCCCTGGGCGATCCGGCCGTCACCGCCCGGCGCCCCGGCGGACTCGGCGTCGATGAGGGCGGTGACGGCTTTGGTGTAGGTGTTCAGGGTGGCGGTGCGGTCGGCGGTGCCGGCGTCCACGCCGGTACGGGTGGAGGTGAGCGCGGCGAGGGGAAGCTCGGCGGCGTCGAGGGCGGTGACGGCGGCGCGGGGCAGGTCGCCGCGCTCGTCGTCGAGGGCCGCCGTCAGCTTCTCCTCCGCCGCGTCGGTCCGCTCCCGCTGCTTGCGTACGTCGTCCCGGTACTCCTCGGCGCCGCCCAGCAGCCCGTTGGTGAGGCCGCGTTCACGCTGCACCTCCCGTACGACGTCCTGCACGCGCAGCAGGACGCCGACGTGCGCCTCGGTCGCCCGTGCGGCGGACCAGTCGGAGGCCCGGCCGGCCACGCCCAGCCCGGTCAGGGCGAGCAGGAGGCAGGTCGGGACGGCCAGGACGATGGCCATGCGGCCGCGGATGGAGTTCCAGCCGGGCAGCGCGGGCAGGCGGAACCAGGCAGGTCGGAGGGTGGTCGATACGTTCCCCGTCATGCTCGCCGAGACTACGGACGGGCCGGTCAGAGCGCGGTTTCTCCGCCGTAAGGTGCCGGTGCACAGGAGCTCACTCGGACGGTGGGAGGACTGTGAAAGGCGGACATTGCTCACATGCTGAGACGGGGTCTGGGAACGCGCGGCCCTCCCGACCTATCGTTCGGTCCATGACGACACCCGATGCCGCGTACCAACTCGCCCAGGTCAACATCGGACGCCTCAAAGCCCCGCTGGATTCACCGCAGTTGAAGGCCTTCGTCGACAACCTCGACCCCGTGAACGCCGACGCCGACACGGCGGACGGTTTCGTCTGGCGGCTCCAGTCCGACGGGGGCGACGCGACGGACATCGCGGTCTTCGGCGACGAGTGGCTGATCATCAACATGTCGGTGTGGCGGGACACCAACGCCCTGACCGCGTACATGTACCAGGGCCGCCACCGCGAGATGCTGGCCCGCCGCCGGGAGTTCTTCGAGCGGGTGGAGGAGGCCATGGTGGCCCTGTGGTGGGTCCCGTCCGGCCACCGCCCGACGGTGGCGGAAGCGGAGGAACGCCTGCTGCACCTGCGGGCGAACGGTCCGACGCCGTATGCCTTCACGCTGCGGACGTCGTTCCCGCCGCAAGGGGCGGAGCCGGTGTCACTGGCGGTTCCAGAGGATCTGGGGTGCTCGGTCTAGCGGCGGCGGTTGATCGCGGTGAGGTCGATATCGATGCGGAACGGGACGGTCAGCTTGAGCTTGTCGTGGAAGATGCCGGTCAGGCCATAGGCCTGGGTCGCGGGGTCGAGTTCGTAGACGTAGACCACCGGAAGCCCCTCGTTCTCCTCGACACGCCAGTAGTGCGGAATGCCTGCCTCGGCGTACTTTCGCGGCTTGACCTCCCGGTCACGGTCCTCGGAGTCCTCCGAGACGACCTCAACGGCGATCACGACGTCTTCCGGGCGATACCAAGTCTGCTTCGGCCCCGTGTCAGCCCCGGCACGGAACACCAGGACATCGGGTTCCGGTCGATTGCGCTTGTTGAGCTTGATGGTCATCTCGCGGATGACATCCAGCTCATCCGGGACCTGACCCAGCAGGGTGTTGTCCAACAGGCGGATCGCACGTGAGTGGAAATTGGTCTGCGGACTCACGAAGACGAGGCTCCCATCGATCAGCTCCGTGTGCGGAGGAAGGTTGGGAAGCTCATCAAGGTCGTCCGCAGTCCAGCCACCCTCCGGCGGACGGGCCCACTCATAGTCCTCGTCCAGCCCGTACTCGCGTGCGGCGCTCATGATCACTCCCATGCGGTGGAGCCTGGCAGACACGGCCAGCCTACCCAGGCAGAACGCCAGATCGCCCCTCCCGCGAGTGACAGCCGAGCGCACGGTTGACGTTCACGTCATTCGATCGCCTTCCGCATCTCCGAGCGGACCTGGAGGGTCGCCACGGCCGCCTTGTTCAGGTCCACGTCGGCCGGGTTCTGGGTTCTGGTGGCGGCCGCGGCCTCGGCCATCGACCCGCTCGTGTTGTCGTCCGCCCAGCCGCAGAGGGTGACCGTCACCTCCGTGCCGAGCTCCGTCTGGGTGCTGACCTCGCAGGTGATCGTGAGGCCGTCGGAGCCGTCCGGGTGGAAGTCCTTCGGCCCTACGGCCACCTTGGCGCCCTCGGCGTCCCCTCCGCCCTTCATCATCCCGTTCCGGATCGAGTCGGGGTACTTGAACCGGCCGTACATGCCCGTCACCGCGAGTGTGCCCTTCGCCTGGTCACCGCCCAGGCCATAGTGCCCGACCACGACCCCGTCGAGCTTGCCGTCCCAGGCCCCGGCCGCCTGGTCCTGGAGCTTTCGACCCTCGGAGTCGGAGAGGTCCTCGGCGAGTTGGTAGCGGCCGTTCTCCAGCGTCTTGGGCAGCGAGAGCTCGTACTCGGCCTCCGGGAAGCCGCTGTTCGCCATCTTCGAACCCGCGAAGAGCACCACCGCGATCATGGCGACGACTCCGCCGACGATGCCGAACACCAACCCGGTCCGCCGCTTCGACGGAGGCGGCGACATCGGCGGCGCGCCCCAGCCGTAGGGCTGCTGTTGGGGGTACGGGGTCTGGGCATACGGGGTTCCGTACGGCGGCTGCGGCTGCGGCTGCGGTGCGAGCGGCTGGCCATACGGCTGCTGAGCATTCGGGCCGGCTGCGTAAGGACCCTGCGGCGGCGGCTGGCCGTAGGGGTTCTGCGGCCCGTACGGGCCTTGAGGCGTGGACACGTCAGAACGTTACTGCATGCGCGTGATCCGTCACTCCTCGGCGGCCCCCGCCTCGATCGCCTCCTCCACCTCCGCGACCCGCTCCCGCTCCTCCACCGCGAACCGTTCCGCGTCCAGTTGCTCGGCGATCTCCTCGTCCTGGGCCATCAACAGGTCCAGGTTCGAGTCACCCATCTCGAACACGCCCATGTCGACGTACGCCTGCTGGAGCCGCTTGCCCCACAGGCCGATGTCCTTGACGCAGGGGACGATGCGGGAGAACAGCAACTGCCGGAACAGCGCGAGGAATTCGGACTGCTCGCTGTACTCCTCCGCCTCGGCCGTCGGGATGCCGAAGTTCTCCAGGACCTCGACCCCGCGCAGCCGGTCCCGCATGAGATAGCAGCCCTCGATGACGAACTCCTCGCGTTCGCGCAGTTCGGCGTCGGTGAGCTGCTTGTAGTAGTCGCGCAGCGCCATCCGGCCGAAGGCCACATGCCGGGCCTCGTCCTGCATGACGTAGGCGAGGATCTGTTTCGGGAGCGGCTTGTCCGTCGTGTCGCGGATCATGCCGAAGGCGGCCAGCGCCAGGCCCTCGATGAGGACCTGCATGCCGAGGTAGGGCATGTCCCAGCGGCTGTCGCGGAGGGTGTCGCCGAGCAGGGACTGGAGGTTGTCGTTGATCGGGTAGAGCATCCCGATCTTCTCGTGCAGGAAGCGGCCGTAGATCTCCGCGTGCCGTGCCTCGTCCATGGTCTGGGTCGCCGAGTAGAACTTCGCGTCCAGATCGGGGACCGATTCCACGATCCGGGCCGCGCAGATCATCGCGCCCTGCTCGCCGTGCAGGAACTGGCTGAACTGCCAGGAGGCGTAGTGCTTGCGCAGCTCGCCCTTGTCCTTGTCGGTCATCTTGGCCCAGTGCTTGGTGCCGTACAGCGACATCGACTCGTCGGGGGTACCGAGGGGGTCGTACGGATCGACTTCGAGATCCCAGTCGATCCGCTTCCGGCCGTCCCACTGCTTGTCCTTGCCCTTCTGGTACAGGGCGAGCAGGCGGTCGCGGCCGTCGTCGTACTCCCAGCTGAAGCGGGCCGCGCCGGTCGCCGGCACCTGCCAGAGAGGGTCTCCCGAGTCCTTGGCGTACAGGTCGTAAGTCGGCATGCCTCGCAGGCTCACACGTGGTAGACGCCGGGTCAACAAGTCGCGCACAGGGGATTGACGAGCTTGCTGACAAGCAGTCTCATAAGCGGTGGAGGATGTGACCCCGGGTAACAGAGGTGGGAGAAAGATGACGACCCTGACGGAAGCCGACGCGCTGGACGGTCTGCGCGACGCGCTCGGGCTGCTCAAGGACCGCGAACAAGTGGCCGAACGGCTCCTCGCCTCCTCCGCCAAGCACTCCTTCGACCCCGACAAGGAACTGGACTGGGACGCGCCCTTCGAGGAGGGCAAGTGGTTCTGGCCGCCGGAACTGGTGTCGCTGTACGACACGCCCCTGTGGAAGCGGATGGGCGAGGAGCAGCGGATCCTGCTGTCGCAGCACGAGGCGGCGGCGCTGGCCTCCCTCGGAATCTGGTTCGAGCTCATTCTCATGCAGCTGCTCGTCCGGCACATCTACGACAAGGCGGCCACGAGCGCGCATGTGCGGTACGCGCTCACGGAGATCGAGGACGAGTGCCGGCACTCGAAGATGTTCGCGCGGCTGATCTCGCGCGGGGACGCGCCGTGGTACCCGGTGGCCCGGGTGCACCAGAACCTGGGGCGGCTGTTCAAGACGATCTCGACCACGCCCGGGTCCTTCACGGCCACGCTCCTCGGTGAGGAGGTTCTCGACTGGATGCAGCGGCTGACGTTTCCGGACGAGCGGGTGCAGCCGCTGATCAGGGGGGTCACGCGGATCCATGTCGTGGAGGAGGCTCGGCATGTGCGGTACGCGCGGGAGGAGCTGCGGCGGCAGATGGTCACCGCGCCGCGGTGGTCGCAGGAGTTCACCAGGGTGACGTCCGGTGAGTTCGCGCGGGTGTTTTCCGTCGCCTTCGTCAACCCCGAGGTGTACACGAATGTCGGGCTGGACAAGCGGGAGGCGATGGCGCAGGTGCGGGACAGCGGGCATCGGCGGGAGGTCATGCAGACCGGGGCGAAGCGGTTGACTGATTTCCTGGATGACATCGGGGTGCTGCGGGGTGTCGGCCGACGGCTGTGGCGGTCATCGGGGCTGCTGGCCTGATGCAGTCTGCGGGTCGGTGGGGGTTGCTCGCGCAGTTCCCTGCGCCCCTGAAGGGGCGCAGGGAACTGCGCGACCAGCCACAACGAACCCGCACCCGGCCGACTACCCTGCGAGGCATGACCCCCTCCGCCCCCGCGTACCGTCGACTCAGTGTCGAGGAGCGGCGAAGCCAGCTCCTCGACGCCGCGCTGAACCTCTTCGCGCACCGCGCCCCCGAGGACATCTCCCTCGATGACGTGGCGGAGGCCGCCGGGGTCTCGCGGCCGCTGGTCTACCGGTACTTCCCGGGGGGCAAGCAGCAGCTGTACGAGGCTGCGCTGAGGTCCGCGGCGGACGAGTTGCAGCAGTGCTTCGACGAGGCACGGGTCGGGCCCCTGCTGCCGAGGCTGGCCCGGGCTCTCGACCGGTATCTCGCCTTCGTCGACCAGCACGACGCCGGGTTCAGCGCGCTGCTGCAGGGCGGCAGCGTGGTCGAGACGTCCCGGACGACCGCCATCGTGGACGGGGTGCGGAGGGCCGCCGCCGAGCACATCCTGAGTCATCTGGAGGTCACGGACCCCGGGCTGCTGCTGCGGATGACGGTGCGGATGTGGATCACCGCGGTCGAGGCGGCCTCCCTGATCTGGCTCGACGAGGACAAGCAGCCGCCGCTCGACGAACTGCGGGACTGGCTGGTCGAGCAGTTCGTGGCCGTCCTCTCGGTGACCGCGGCCCGGGACCCGCAGACCGCCGCGCTGGTGCAGGCGCTGGCCGAGGATGTCTGAGACTGGTGCCGTGAAGAGCGAAGAGACACCGTTCGAGGGCGGGCCGATGGACGGCCGTGTGCTGCCCGTCCTCGTGGGCCCCACCGGGCACCCGCCCAAGACGTACCGCATCCCCGTACCGGACGCCGCCGGAGGCTCGCCCACCGTGCTCGTCTACCGGCGC
This sequence comes from Streptomyces sp. TLI_185, assembly GCF_003814765.1. NCBI lineage: Bacteria > Bacillati > Actinomycetota > Actinomycetes > Kitasatosporales > Streptomycetaceae > Streptomyces > Streptomyces sp. TLI_185. Next base: position 6,779,726 of record NZ_RKRB01000001.1, on the reverse strand, counting down.
GTCCCGCGCGGCCACAGCAAGCGGCTCGGGCTGCCGCAGGGGTGGAAGTACACGTACGACCCCGAGGGCAAGGCCACGGACGGCAAGCTGAAGTGGCCGTGGTCCAAGCCGGACGCCGATCCAGACGCCACGCCGAACCGCAAGCCGGACGACACCGACGGGTGACGAGGTTGCGCCGATCAGCGCACACGCGGCGCGTCTTTCGCCGTAGAGACGTCAACACCTGACTGTGCGGAGCAGAGGGGCTGCCCCGCACCGGAGGTGATGATGTGTCAGGAAAGTTGCTGCGCCTGGTCTGTACGGTGGCGATGGCCGCCGGCGCTCTCCTCGTACCGCCGCCCGCCGCGGCCGTCCCCGGGCCGGAGCCCGGCGGGCGTACCGTCGCCGCGCAGCTGACGGACCTCCAGCGGCTGTACCGGGAGGCCGAGAAGGCCACCGAGACCTACAACGCCACCGCGGAGAAGCTGACGAAGCAGCGCGCGGAAGTGGCCCGCCTCGACCGCGAACTGGCCTTGGCCCGCCGCTCGCTGCACGACAGCCGGGTCGCCGCGGGACGCCTGGCCAGACAGCAGTACCAGGGCAGCACCGAGATCTCCGCGTACGTACGCCTGCTGCTCGCCCGCAACCCGCAGCAGGCGCTCGACGAGGGGCATGTGATCGGCCAGTTGGCGCGGGAGCGGGTCGAGGCGGTCGGCCGGCTGACCGCGAGTGAGAAGCAGGCCGGCGAGCTGGACCGCGCGGCGCGGAAGGCCCTCGACGGTCAACTCGCCCTCGCCGAACGGCAGAAGAAGGACCGCGACGACGTTCAGGCGCGTCTGAGGGACGTCGAGAAACTGCTCGCCTCCCTCACCCCCGGACAGCTGGCCGCGCTCGGCGAGTTGGAGAAGAAGGGCACCGACGCGGCGCAGCAGCGGCTCATGGCGTCCGGCGTGCTGAGCAGCACACGCCGTCCCTCACGGAAAGGCAACCGGGCCCTCGGGTACGCGGTGCGGCAGATCGGGAAGCCGTACCGGTGGGGAGCGGAGGGCCCGAAGTCGTACGACTGCTCGGGTCTGACGTCTCAGGCCTGGGCCAAGGCCGGTAGGCCGATCCCCCGCACCAGCCAGGAGCAGTGGGCGCGGCTGCCGCGGATCCCGCTGAAGAAGCTGCGCCCGGGCGACCTCGTGATCTACTTCCCGGATGCCACGCATGTGGCGATGTACCTGGGCGAGGGCATGATGATCCAGGCGCCGCGGACGGGCGAGACGGTCAGGGTCTCGCCGGTCGCGTCGTACCCGATCCTGGGAGCCGTACGTCCGGACCAGCGCCGCAAGGACGCCTAGCCGGTCACTTCCGCGAGGTAGGCAGCGGTCTTCTCCGGCTCGTAGAAGAAGTTCTCGTAGTCGGACGGGTCGTTGAAGCCGTTGGCGAAGCGGTCGGCGACCGGCTGCAGCTGGCCGGCCGCGCCGATCAGGTTGAGGATGTGCTCCGGCGGCGGGGCGAGCATCGCGTTCGTCCACTTGGTGACGTGCTGGGCGGTGTCCCAGTAGCGGTCGAAGGTGGCCTGCATCCAGGTCTCGTCGAACTCCTTCTCGCCGTTCTCCAGGATCGATGCGAGATACGAAGCCGCGCACTTGGAGGCCGAGTTGGAGCCCTGGCCGGTGATCGGGTCGTTGGCGACGACGACGTCCGCGACGCCGAGGACCAGTCCGCCGCCGGGCAGTCGGCCGATGGGGTTGCGGACCGTGGGGGCGTAGCGGCCTGCCAGCGTGCCGCCCGCGTCGGTCAGTTCGACCTGCTTGGCCCGCTCGAACTCCCAGGGCGTGAACTTCTCCATGAGTTCCAGGGTCAGGGAGAGGTGCTCCGCCGGGTCCTTGACGCCGTTGAAGACGTCGAGCGGGCCGCCGGGTATGCCCTCCCAGAAGAGGATGTCGGCCCGGCCGGAGGTGGTGAGCGTCGGCATGACGAACAGCTCGCCCACGCCGGGGACCAGGTTGCAGCGGACCGCGTCGTAGTCGGGGTGTTCGGGGCGGGGGCCCAGACCGTGGACGTACGAGACGGCGAGGGCGCGCTGCGGCTCGGCGTACGGCGAACGGGAGGCGTCCCGGCCGAACATGGACACCAGCTCGCCCTTGCCCGCCGAGACGAGGACCAGGTCGTACGTACGGGAGAAGTAGTCGAGGTCGGAGACCGCCGCGCCGTGGATGACCAGCTGGCCGCCGCGCTGGGCGAAGGTCTCCATCCAGCCGGCCATCTTCACCCGCTGGTCCACGGACTGCGCGTACCCGTCGAGTGTGCCCACCCAGTCGATCGCACGCTGCGTCGGGCCCGGGTCGTGCGAGCCGGGGGCCGCGACCGAGACGCCGAGTCCTTCGATCTTCGGGGCCTGGGACTCCCAGAAGTTCAGCTGGAGATCGCGCTCGTGCTGCAGTGCGGTGTGGAACATGCACTGCGTCGACATGACCCGGCCGGAGCGGATCTCGTCCGCCGTCCGGTTCGACATCAGGGTGACCTCGTACCCGTGCGACTGGAGTCCGAGGGCGATCTGGAGACCGGACTGGCCGGCTCCTACGACGAGTATCTTCCGCATGCGGGGCTGTTCTCCTACTCGGGGACTGCTCGGGGGGCTGCCGGGGCTACTCGGGGGTGACGTCCAGCGCGTGGCCCACCAGGGACAGCAGGGTCTCGATCACCGAGATCCGGCGGCGCGCGTCCATGATCATTACAGGTATGTGCGCGGGGATCGTCAACGCCTCCCGCACGTCCTCCGGTTCGAACAGCTCGCTGCCGTCGAAGTGGTTGACCGCGACGACGTACGGCAGTCCGCAGCTCTCGAAGTAGTCCAGCGCGGGGAAGCAGTCCTTGAGGCGGCGGGTGTCGGCCATGACGACCGCGCCGATCGCGCCGCGCACCAGGTCGTCCCACATGAACCAGAACCGCTGCTGGCCCGGTGTGCCGAACAGGTAGAGCACCAGGTCGTCGTCGAGCGTGAGACGGCCGAAGTCCATGGCGACGGTGGTGGTCAGCTTGCCCGGTGTGGCGGTGAGGTCGTCGGTCTCCTCGCTCGCCTCGGTCATCAGCGCCTCGGTCTGCAGGGGCGTGATCTCCGAGACGGCGGTGACCAGGGTGGTCTTGCCTACGCCGAAACCGCCCGCCACCACTATCTTCGTGGCTATGGGGGCGCGGGTACGGTCCGTCTGCCAGGGCTGTACGGGCCCCTCTTCGTCGAGGAACGAGTCGGGGCGGGGGGAGACACCGCGAGCGGCGTCAGAGACGACGGAGTCCACTCAGCACCCTTTCCAGCAGAGCGCGGTCCGGACGGCCCGTGCCGTGACCGGTACCTGTTCCGTACACGCGGATCCTGCCCTGGTCCGCGAGGTCGCTGAGCAGCACGCGGACCACACCCAGTGGCATCTTCAGCAGTGCTGCTATCTCGGCCACCGTGCGCATACGGCGGCACAGTTCGACGATGGCCTGCATCTCCGGCATGACCCGGGTGCTGAGGGAACCATTCGTCAGTTCCTTTCGCTCCTCGGGGGCGTCGAGCGCGGCCACGAACGTCTCCACGAGGAGGACGTGGCCGAAGCGGGTACGGCCGCCGGTGAGCGAGTAGGGGCGGACGCGGGCCGGCTTGCGGACGCCGCCACGCACGGGAAGCCTCTCGGGCGTACTGCTCATCGGGTGCTCCCAGCGGATTCCGACTCCAGGGATTTTCGTAGCTCGCTGCGGAGCTCCGGCGTCAGGACGTGGCCGGCCCGGCCCACGAACAGGGCCATGTGATACGCCACCACGCTCATGTCGCAGTCCGCGGAGCCGTGCACGCCGAGCAGGCTGCCATCGCTGATCGACATCACGAACAGGCTGCCCTCGTCCATCGCGACCATCGTGTGCTTCACGGGGCCGGAGTCCATCAGCCTGGCCGCGCCGATGGTGAGGCTGCCGATGCCGGAGACGATGGTGGCGAGGTCGGCGGAGGAGCCCCGGGGGCCCGTGGGCTTCGTGTCCCGGGTCTGACGGGCCTCGTCGTTGCGTCCGGGGTCGGAGGAGAGCAGGAGCAGGCCGTCCGAGGAGACCACCGCTACTGACTGGATGCCCGGCACCTCCTCGACCAGGTTCGTCAGCAGCCAGTGCAGGTTGCGGGCTTCACTGCTCAGTCCGAAGGTACTGGGCGCGGTCAACTGCTTGCCTCCTCGACAGTGCCCCCCGTGACTTCTTCGGATACGGCTGGTTCGGTGCCCGGCACCTGGTTCTGGGCCGTGTGTTCGGCGATCTCCGCTTCTACGGCGCGGTAGCCGGCCTGGGCGCCTGTCCGGAAGCCGCCGAGTCTCCGGCGGAGTGCTTCCGCGTCCACAGTGCCTTGCCGCCGGGACGGGGCCTCTGCGGGGGCGGTGATCTTGGGGGTGCGCTTGGGGAGGCCCTTGTCGGTGAGCTGCTCCTCGTCCGGGGCGCGGGTGTGTTCCGCCTCGGCTTCGCCTTCGGCGTGGATGTTCCCACCCGCACCACCCGTACTGCTTTCGTCGTCGGGTGCGGGTGGCCCCTGTGGGGGTTCCCCGCCGTCGGCGGCCGCGGGCCCGTCGTGGGTCTGCTCCGGCTCCGGGGGGGTCGCCTGCTCCGGGATCAGGAGTTCCATCGTCGTCTCGGCGGGGGGTGCCTCGTGCTGCAGTGCCTTTTCCGCCAAGGCCACCAGGGGGTCCGTCGGCTTCGGGCGGCCGTGGAGTTCGTTGGAGTTGGCCTCCGCGTCCGCTCCCGGGAGGGAGAACGTGAGCGTGCCGCCGGTCGTGGGGGCGGTCGACGACGGGACCGCGGCGGACGGGGCCGGCGCCAGCAGGGGGTTCGGGAGGACCACCACCGCCGCGACGCCGCCCTGCTTCTGCTCGCGCAGCTGGACGCGGACGCCATGGCGGTGGGCGAGGCGGGCGACGACGTAGAGGCCGAGGCCCAGGCCCTCCTCGCCCTCCTGGTCGTAGGGGGACTCGGGGTCGAACTCGGCGAGGCGGGTGTTGAGGCGGGTCAGTCGTTCGGCGGTCATGCCGATGCCCTCGTCCTGGACGGAGAGCATGACCTCGCCGTTCTCCAGGAGCCAGCCGGAGACCTCGACGGGCAGGTCCGGTGGGGAGAACGAGGTGGCGTTCTCCATCAGTTCGGCCAGCAGATGGGAGAGGTCGTCCGCGGCGAAGCCCGCCACGTGCGCGTGCGGCGGCAGCACGGCGATGCGGACACGCTCGTAGCGCTCGATCTCGCTGACCGCCGCGCGGACGACGTCGACGAGCGGGACGGGGTGCGCGCTCTGCTGGACGTGCTCGGTGCCGGCGAGGACCAGGAGGTTCTCGCTGTGGCGGCGCATGACCGTCGCGAAGTGGTCGAGCTTGAAGAGCGTCGCCAGGCGGTCGGGGTCCTGTTCGCGCTCCTCCAGGCTCTCGATGACGGCGAGCTGGCGCTCGACCAGGCCGAGGGTGCGCAGGGAGAGGTTCACGAACGTGCCGCCGATACTCTCGCGCAGCCGCTCCAACTGGGCTGCCGATTCGGCGAGTTCGGCGCGCAGTTCCTCACGGGCTTCCGCCATCTTCTGGCGCTGGCCGACCAGGTGCTTTCGGTCGGCCTCCAGGGTGACGATGCGCTCGTTCAGAGCGGCGGCGTGCGCGTGCAGGGCGTTGACGGAGCGGACCACCTGCGCGAACTCGTCGTTGCGGCCGGTGAAGGTGACCGGTTCCTCGGCGGCGGGGTCCGCCGCCTCGGCGAGCCGGGCCGAGCCGCGGCGCAGGACGGAGAGCGGCCGGGTGAGGGTGCGGGCCATCGCCGTGGCGATGCCGACGGCGAGCAGCATCAGGGCGCCGAGGACGGCGATACGGAGCTCCAGCGCGCTGACGTCGTCGTCGCGCAGCTGGGCCAGGTCCTTGGTGCGGCGGTCGTAGAGGGCGGATTCCGCGCCCCGCATCGCGTCGATACGGGCGGAGAGCGCGGCGTCGACCTTCGAGGCGCTGGTGCCGAGTTCGGATTCGGAGAACGTCGGCTGGTCGGTGAGGGCGGCCAGGTACTTCTCGGCGGAGTTGACCTCGGGGCCGGTGACCGTGGAGTCGTACGACGTCCGGGCGGCCTTGGTCGCGGTGTCGTGGAAGTCGGCGAGGGCCGCGTCGGAGCGCAGCCGGGCCTGCTGGGCGGCGGCGGTCAGCGCGCCCCGCTGCCTGGTGTCGGCGGCCGAGGAGGAGGTGACCGTGGTCGGCAGTCCGGTGACCGGGCTGATGACCGTCTGGGTGGTCCTGGGCACATTGAGCGCCGCGAGGAGCAGGCCGCGGGCGGCGGCGGCCTGCTGCACGGCCGAGTCCAGCTCGGCGAGGGCGTAGGCGCCCGATCCGGCGCGGGGCGGCATCTGCTGGGCCAGCTGCTCGGCGAGCCCGTGCAGTTCGGTGATGGCGGCGGAATAGGCGTCGTGCGTCTGCAGGGCGTCGCTCTTGCCGGTGAGCGCGGAGCGGCGCAGCGCGGCGATGCCGTCGAGGTCGCTGCGGAGGGAGGGGGGTGTGTCGGTGTTCTCCCGGAGCTCCTCGAGCTGCCGGTCGACGCGGGCGCTGCGCTGCTCGGAGGGCGCCTTGGACTTGGGCCGTCCGGCGGCGATGTAGGACGTCACCTCGTCGCGCTCGTCGGCGAGCGAATGAGCCAGGGCCAGGGCGTCCTGGGTCTGCCCGGCGAGCGTCACCAGGTCCTGGGAGTCGCTGAGCTGCCCGGAGGCGGTGAGGACGGAAGGGACACCGGCCCCGGCTATTGCGGCGGCCACCACGGCCACGGCGACGACGAGCCGGTTGCGTACGTGCGTGGGCCGGCCCTTGCCGGTGGTGTTGCCGGTGCTGCCGGGCGTGCCCTCCACGCCCGCTGCGGGATCCGTCTGCTTGCCTGTGCGACGAGGCCGCGTCTTCTGCACCGGTGCTCGCATTCCTGACTCGTGATACTCATGGGCCCGGGTGACGCTCCGTCAACTGACGTCGACCGTGCGTACTCCCAGTACGGTGCCGACCCTCCCAGTGCCGGTGGGCAGTGGACGAGCATCACCTGACCCGCCACCCGAAGGAGTGAACATCGGAGGAGAGTTGGCGGGCAAGTTCCTGGGAACGGTTCAGCGGCCCTGTGCGGCAGGCCGGTTGGACGTCCGCGCCGGGCGGTGGCAGTATTCGCCGCCACGGATTCCCGGAACAACGAATTCCACCCCAAACAGGGCGCCTGACCTGCGCGAGTGCGTCAATTACGCGACCGATGCCAGGCTTTGGCGAACCTTGTGAAGACGTCGTGCAGACTGGCCGAATGCATACGGAACTCGCCTCGGAGCCCGGTGATCCCGACTACCCCAACGAGGACTTCGCCGCGGCCGCACTCCCCGCTTCCGGCCAGGGCGGCACCCTCGTCGCCCTGGACGGAGTGACGCCACCGCGCGGCGGGACGGGCTGTCTGCATTCGGTCCCCTGGTACACGGCCCGCCTCGGCGGAGCCCTGACCGAACTGACCGTTTCCCTCCCGGATGTTCCACTGCAGGAGGCGCTGGCCCGCGCCATCGAACGTACGGCCGAGGCCCATGCCGCCACCTGTGACCTTTCTCACCCACGCACCCCACAGGCAACGGTGGTTGTGGCGCGGTGGGGCGTGGAGACGGTCGAGTACCTGGTCCTGTCGGACTCGGCCCTGCTGGTGGAGTCCCCGGACGGCGTGGTCGCGTCCCTCCTGGACGACCGCCTGTCCCGGCTGCCGCGGTCCTCCCTGGCCACCGACGCCCTGGTGGACTCCACCCTCCGCAACAAGGAAGGCGGCTTCTTCACGGCGGCCGCGGATCCGACGGTGGCGGCGCGGGCGGTTACGGGGGTGCTGCCCCGGGGCGACGTGCGGGCCCTGGCCGCCCTGACGGACGGCGCCACCCGGTGGGTGGAGAAGTTCCGGGAGGGCGACTGGGCGGACTGCTTCCGGTTCGTACGGAAGGAGGGGGCGCAGGCGCTCGTGGACCGGGTACGGCAGCTGGAGCGGGCCGACGCGGAGGAGCGGAGGTATCTGCGGCGCAGCAAGACGCATGACGACGCGACGGTCGTGTACGTGGAGTTGTGAGCCGTGGGCTACTTGGCGGCGCCGCGTATGAACGCCGTCCAGGCGCCTGCGGAAACGATCAGGACCGGGCCTTCCTGAACCTTGCTGTCCCGGACGGGGACGATGCCGGGGAAGCCGTCGGCGACCTCGACGCACGCGCCGTTGTCCCCGTTGCTGTACGACGACTTGCGCCAGCGGGCGGAGTGCAGGTCGTACGTGCCGCTCATAGTGAGTAGTCCTTCGCGAGTAGACCTTCGACGAAGGCGAGGGACGCCTCCGGCGAGAGGGCTGCAGCCCTGGCCAGATCGTAGGACTTGGTGCAGCTCGCGACCAGCGCCGGATCCTCGGTCAACTGCCCCGAATAGGCAGACTCGGTGTACATCACAGGCGGCTCGTCGACGAAGGTCATGAGGGTTGTCGTCCCATAGAGGAGTGGGCTCAACCCGGCCGAGAACGGCATCACCTGGATGACGGCCTGATCGCTTCGCGCCACCTCGGCGATGTGCTCCAACTGCTCTCGCATCATCTGGTTCCCACCGGGGGCCTCCATGTGCAACGCCGCTTCATGGAGGATGAACCACAGGTCGGGGTCAGCCGGGTCCTTCAGCAGTGCGTGCGCCCGCTCCTGCCGTAGGTTGACGCGCCGTTCGACCTCCTCAGGGTCGACCCGGGGACGGCTGGCCCGGACGAGGGTGCGGGTGTACTCGGGGGTCTGCAGCAGCCCGGAGATGCCCGACGTGTCGAACTCGCAGATAGTCAGAGCCCGCTGCTCCAGCTCGGCAGCGGTCGCAAAATACGAGGCGAACTTGGCCTTGGACGCCTTGATGATGGCCTCGCAGAGCCGCCGGAAGAACCCGTCGTCTTAAGGATCGTGTCGATCTGCTCGGACATGTCCAACTGCGGGCTGCGGGTGGCCACTTCCATCTGCCCGATGTACGACCCCGAGCAGAAGAGCAGCTCCCCGAGCCCGGACTGTGAGAACCCCGCATCCTCACGTCGCCGCCGCAACTCGGCGCCGTAGAACTCCTTCATGGAGGCGGGGTCCAGATTCTTCGGCTGAGACAAGTTCCGAGAGCAGGCACGCAGTGAAGCCGGTCGGGCACGGACGGTGAAATTCATGGTCCGGGTGTCGAGCCCGTGCGCGAGCGTGCGCGGCGTGCGGCCGGTACTGGCCGTTCACGGGGGGCCGGTTGCGGCGGATCTACCCGCTGAACAGCCGACGGGCTGCGGCCCGGCTCGGCCTCGATGGCCCGGACCGTGGCCTTCTCCCGCAGCCGGTCGGCGATGCGTCTCCGCTCGTCCTCGCCGAGATGACGGGAGTCGCCACGGACCTCGACAAACCGCGTCGTCGCAGACCGGACCGCGACCGCCGACGCGTCCTGCGCCCGCGGTCGCGGTCTCTTCACCCGGCCTTCGGGCCGTTCGTCACGCCAGTCCCGGCCGGTCCGGGGACGCACCCCCACGATCCGGTCGGCCTGCGTGCTGCTCATCCCTTGATCCACAAGGGAAAGGCAGTGCTCACGCTCCGTCAGGAGCTCCCTGGGGCCTGCGGCCTCCGATCCTTCCGGATCTCGAAGTCCATCGCGTTCCCCTGCATCGGAGTGCTGCAACGACCTCTGGAACTGAAGTCCGGTCCCGGGGTTCCTGCCGCCCCTGTGACTGACTAGAACTTACCGACGTAGATGAAGGCCTTGTGGTGGTTCCGCGTGAACCGCACGTCACCGGTGCTGATCGCACGCACGAACCGGTCCGTGCCCGTCCTCTCGCCCTCCCCGCTGGGGTCGTGGTCGAAGGTGTGCGCGATGTACCCCCGGAACGATCCCTGGTGGTTCCGTGACGACTGGCCCGCACCGCCCTCGTTCATGAACTCCCGGAGCCAGTCGAGGCCCCGCCAGAGCTTCAGGGTCTTGTCCTGCACCTTTCCCGGAGTCAGCTTTCCGGGGTTCTGTGCGTCGCCCGTGATCGGCGCCTTGCCCTTGTCGGGCTGCCCGCAGTTCGAGGACGACCCAGGGGGGCACTGGGGGGAATCGGCGGCGTGCGCGGTGGCGGTCAGGCCGAGCCCGCCGACGGTGAGGCTGAGCAGCATGGCGGGAACGGCGACCATCCGGGCACGCCGCCCTGCGAGGCCGCGCCGCTTCCCGGGCGGCGTCTCCAACATCTCGGATGAGGACATGATGGCTCCTTGGTCTTGTCTCGGGTCCTGGTTCCGGACCCTTTCCGGGGCCGTGCGCCCCGGCTGACCAAAGAAGACCAGCCGCGCATGACAGTGGCCCGGCGGCCGGATCACGGCTGCCGGACGGAAATGACGTACGGCTGTTACAGAGATGTGGGAGCGCTTCCATCCGTGGAGATGCCCGGATCGCCGCCTCCGTGAACGCCATGGCTGACGCGCTCGCCGCCCGGCTGGAGGCCGAGCGGCGGGTGACGGCCGACATCGCTCACGAACTGCGGAGCCGCCGTAGTACTCCGAGGCCGGGAGAACCGGCCACATGGGAAGAGCCCTGGTTCCCCCAGGGCCGAGTGCCGGGTGGCAATGATCCGAGTCACGCCAGGAACGCCGACGCGCGGCTGTTCGTCGGCTGTGCGGCGACCACGTATCGATGTCGATGACACATCGCCGGGCAGCTGTTACATGTGCAGGTCAGGCAGCTGTTCTCGGATGACGCCGGCGGAAGCGCGGCCTTGCTCCGGGCCGTGGGACGGCCGTACGACGCCGACGCCGCTGCCGCCCCTGAATGACCGGCACCGACCGGCCGTAGCATGGCTTCCGCTTGTGGAGAAACGATCTCCCCAGGACCCGGCAGCCCGGAGGAAGGAGCAGGGATGCGGCTTCGCCGACTCGTGCCGTGGGCCGTGCTGGCCGCCTGCCTGACCGGGTGCGGCGGCGTGGACGGCGGCGTCCGCGTCGAGGGTCCGGCGGTGACGACGGTCCCCTGGACGGGGCCGGTGTTCGTGACGAACTTCAACGGCCGGCCCTGGCAGCACCCCAAGGAGATCGAGACGCAGTTTGTCCTCCTGGGCAAGCTGACATGGCGGGACTGGGGCTCGCCCCGGGCGCGGGCCACCGGCGTCGCCAGGGACTCGAGCTGCCTGTCCGGCTGCCCCGACGGCTTCGACAACCCGCCGCCGAGCTACCGGGTCAACGTCGTCCTGAGCGATCTGGCCAGGCGTGGGACCGTGGCGTTCTACAGCCACATGACCCTTACCCCCGTACATCCCCCGGCGCCGTCCTGGGCGAAATACAGCGCCGATACGGACCTGGAAGTACCGAATGCCTGAGTACGGCACGGGAGAGGACCGTCGGAGAGGGAACGCGATGCACGCTGCTCAGGAGGTGCTGCTGGTCGAGGACGACGAGCTGATCCGGGAGGCCACGCGGCTCACGCTTCAGGAGCGCGGCTACCGCGTCCGTACCGCGGCCGACGGCCTGACCGGGCTCGCCCTCTTCCGCGAACGACATCCGGACGTGGCCGTCCTCGACATCATGCTGCCGGGCCTCAACGGGGTGAGCGTGGCCGGCCGGATCCGCGAGGAGTCGGGGGTGCCCGTACTGCTGATCTCGGCGCGCAACGACCCGGTGGACGTGGTGCTGGGCCTGGAGGCGGGCGCCGACGACTACGTCACCAAGCCGTTCGACGGCCCGGTCCTCGTGGCCCGCATCCGCTCCCTGCTGCGCCGGGCGGCACCCGCCGAGCAGCCGGATCACAGCCCGCGCCTGCGCTTCGGGGACCTGGAGTTCTGCCCGGCGTCCCTGACCGTGCACCGGGACGGAAAGCCGCTCGCGCTGACCACGACCGAGCTGAAGCTGCTGAGCGAGTTCGCCGCCGCGCCGGGCACCGTGCTCTCCCGGGACCTGCTCCTGGAGCGGGTCTGGGACTACGCCTGGTCCGGTGACACCCGGGTGGTGGACGTCCATGTGCAGCGCCTGCGCGCCAAGATCGGCCGGGAGCCGATCGAGACGGTGCGCGGCTTCGGCTACAGGCTGCGCCCATGAGACGGCCCGCCTTCAAGAACCTGCGGCCGCCCACCTTGAACGTGGGAGCGAAGGTCGCCCTTGCCGTCGCCGCCGCGGCCCTCTGCGTGGCGGGCGCGATCGGGGTGCTGGTGCACCGGACCACCGCCGCCGAACAGCTGGCCACCGCCCGCTCCGGCCTGGACCAGCAGCTGCTGAGCGCCGCCAAGGACCACGCCGACGGACGCCCGTCGGACGCCAGGGTCGACCCCCCTGATCTGCCCGGCCCGTTGGCACGTGCCGTGCCCGACGGCCTCCGGGTGACCTACCTGCAGGAGGGCGGCAAGGAGCCGGTGCTGTGGGCGGCGACCCGGCTCTTCGACGGGACGGTGCTCGCGATCCGCCGTTCCTACGGCCCCGAGGAGGAGTCGCTGGCCGCACTCGACCGGACGCTGGCGGCCACGGGCGCTGCCGTCACCGTCCTGGTGTCCCTGGCCGGACTGGTGCTGGGGGTGCGCATGGGACGGCGGGCCACCGTCGCCGCGCGTACGGCGGAACGCATCGCCGACGGCGACCTCGACGCCCGGGTCCGCCCCCACGGCCATGACGAGATCGCCCGGCTCGCCGCCTCCGTCAACACCATGGCGGACGTGCTCGGCGCCCGTCTGGAGGCCGAGCGCCGGGTGACCGCCGACATCGCGCACGAACTGCGCACACCGGTCGCGGGCATGGCGACAGCCGTCGGCCTGCTGCCGCCCGGCCGGGCGTCCGAGCTGGTGGCGGGCAGCGTGCAGAAGTTGCGCGGGCTGGTGGAGGACGTGCTGGAAGTGGCCCGGCTGGACTCCCAGGCGGCGGCGGTGGAGACCGAGGAACGTGAGGTCAGCGCGATGACCCGGCGCGCGGTCGCCGGGCTCGACGACGTGCGCGTGACGGTGGTGACGGACGCGGTCGTGGCCACCGACCCGCGCCGCGTCGAACGCATCCTGGCCAACCTGGCCGCCAACGCCCTGCGGCACGGTGCCCCGCCCGTGGAGATCGAGGTCGACGGCCCCGTGGTCCGGGTCCGCGACCACGGCCCCGGCTTCCCGCCCGATCTGCTCGCGGTGCTGCACACCTCCGGCCCCCAGCGCTTCCGCACGGGCTCCAGCACCGGCGGCACCGGCCTCGGCCTGACCATCGCCACCGGCCAGGCCCGCCTGCTCGGCGCCCGCCTGACCTTCCGCAACCGTCCGGAGGGGGGCGCGGAGGCGACCCTGCGCCTCATCGAGGACGGCGGCGCCGACGCCTGAGGGGCGGTCGGGTGCCGGGTGCAGCCTACTTCTCCATCCCCCGGTTCAACTCCCCCAGCAGCCGCGCCAGTTCCGCCACCTCGCGCCGGTCCCAGTGGGCCAGCTGGCTGACGTAGCGCGCCCGCCGGGCGTCACGGACCTTGCTCACCCGGCGGTGCCCCTCGTCGGTGAGGCGGACCAGCCAGGCCCGCCCGTCCGCCGGGTCGGGCTCGCGGGCGACCAGGCCCAGGTCCTCCAGGGCGCGCAGCTGGCGGGACATGGTGGCCTTGCCCACGCCGATGTAGGCGGCGAGCTCGGTGGCGCGCAGGCGGTCGTGCTCGTCGAGGCGTACGAGGAGGCCGTACGCGGCGGACTCCAGGTCGGGGTGGACCTCGCGGGCCATCTCGCCCTGGCTGGCCCGGGCGCGCCGCAGCAGAACGGTCAGTTCGCGCTCCAGGGACAGGTACTCCTGGTCCGCGCCACTCGGTGACGTCTGAGCCGGAAGTCGGCGCTCGTCCCGGTTTCCGCCTTCGTGCACGTCAGCCCCTGCCTCGGTTTCCCGATCCTGAAAGTTTCCGCCAGACCCCGTCGTTGCCGCAGCTCCACAAGTATTTCGCAGGGCTAGACCAACGGCAGCCTCCGGCCCCCCTTCCCACCCGCTCTTCCACGTGCGTAGCTTCCTTACCAGGCAATGGCCGGCTTGCCCACGCCGACGGCACCTCGGCACTTCAGCGCTTCCTCACCGAGCATCACCGAGCCTTCGGAGGCACGCTATGCCCGTGCACAGACCCGGATCGGTTCGCCCCCGGCGCCTCTTCCGCGCCGGACTCCTGCTCGCCGCCCTCTCCCTTGCCCTGCCCTTCGCCGTCCCGGCCTCCGCCGCAGACGGGCCCGCCCGCGGCTCTGCTCACATGGGCATGGGCGTCCTCGCCCACGACGGCCGGCGCGGCACCCCTTCCCCCACCGCCGTCACCCAGACGGAGGGTGTCGACGTCTCCGCCCACCAGGGCAACGTCGCCTGGTCGACCCTGTGGAGCAGCGGGGTCAAGTGGGCCTACACGAAGGCGACCGAAGGCACGTACTACACGAACCCGTACTTCGCCCAGCAGTACAACGGCTCGTACAACGTCGGCATGATCCGCGGCGCGTACCACTTCGCCACCCCCGACACCACCAGCGGCGCGACCCAGGCGAACTACTTCGTCGACCACGGCGGCGGCTGGTCCAAGGACGGCAAGACCCTCCCCGGCACCCTCGACATCGAGTGGAACCCGTACGGCGCCGACTGCTACGGCAAGTCGGCGAGCGCGATGGTCAGCTGGATCGCCGACTTCCTGAACACGTACAAGGCGCGTACGGGGCGGAATGCCGTGATCTACACGGCCACGAGTTGGTGGAGCGCCTGCACGGGGAACTACGCGGGGTTCGCCTCGGCCAACCCGCTGTGGATCCCCCGGTACGCGTCGGACGCGGGGACACTGCCGGCGGGGTGGAGCTACTACACGATGTGGCAGTACACGTCGTCCGGTCCGACCGTAGGGGACCACGACAGGTTCAACGGGGCGTTGGATCGGGTGCAGGCACTGGCCAACGGCTGATCCTCCGCCCGTACGTACGGGCGGAGGCCCGGGCCTCCCTCACGGGACCCGGGCCTCCCCTATCCGGTTGCGTCCGTCACGCCGCCACCGGAACCTCCGGCCTCGCGTCGCTCGTGGCGGGCGCGAGGGCCAGTTCCAGGACCTGGCGGACGTCGGTCACGGCGTGGACGTCGAGCTTGTCCAGCACCTCCGCGGGGACGTCGTCCAGGTCGGCTTCGTTGCGCTTGGGGATGATCACCGTGGTGACACCCGCCCGGTGTGCGGCGAGCAGCTTCTGCTTCACGCCGCCGATGGGCAGGACCCGGCCGGTCAGCGAGACCTCGCCGGTCATCGCAACGTCCGTGCGGACCAGGCGGCCGGACAGGAGGGACGCCAGGGCCGTCGTCATCGTGACGCCCGCGCTGGGGCCGTCCTTCGGGACCGCGCCCGCCGGGAAGTGGATGTGCACTCCACGGTCCTTCAGGTCCGCGACCGGCAGCTCCAGTTCGGCGCCGTGGCTGCGCAGGAAGCTCAGCGCGATCTGCGCCGACTCCTTCATCACGTCGCCCAGCTGGCCCGTGAGGGTGAGGCCCGCCGCGCCCGTCTCCGGGTCGGCCAGGGACGCCTCTACGAAGAGGACGTCGCCGCCTGCTCCCGTGACCGCGAGACCCGTCGCCACGCCCGGGACCGCCGTGCGGCGCTCCGCCGGGTCCTGAGCGGACTCGGGCACGTGGTGCGGCCGTCCGATCAGGTCGCGCAGGTCGCCGTCCGTGATGGTGAACGGCAGCTCACGGTCGCCCAGTTCGTGCTGCGCCGCGACCTTGCGTAGCAGCCGCGCGATCGAGCGCTCCAGGGTGCGGACGCCCGCCTCCCGGGTGTACTCGCCGGCGAGTTTGCGCAGCGCGCCCTCGTCGACGGCGACCTCGTCGGACTGCAGTCCCGCGCGCTCCAGCTGACGCGGCAGCAGGTGGTCGCGGGCGATGACGACCTTCTCGTCCTCGGTGTAGCCGTCCAGGCGGACCAGCTCCATACGGTCGAGCAGGGCCTCCGGGATGGCCTCCAGGACGTTCGCCGTGGCGAGGAAGACGACGTCGCTCAGGTCGAGTTCGACCTCCAGGTAGTGGTCGCGGAAGGTGTGGTTCTGCGCCGGGTCCAGGACCTCCAGGAGCGCGGCCGCGGGGTCGCCGCGGAAGTCCGAGCCCACCTTGTCGATCTCGTCCAGCAGGACGACCGGGTTCATCGAACCGGCCTCCTTGATGGCGCGGACGACACGGCCGGGGAGGGCACCGACGTACGTACGGCGGTGGCCGCGGATCTCGGCCTCGTCGCGGACGCCGCCGAGGGCGACCCGGACGAACTTGCGGCCCATGGCGTGCGCGACGGACTCGCCGAGCGAGGTCTTGCCGACACCGGGCGGGCCGACGAGAGCCAGTACGGCACCGCCGCGCCGGCCGCCCACGACACCCAGGCCGCGCTCGCTGCGGCGCTTGCGCACCGCCAGGTACTCGGTGATGCGCTCCTTCACGTCCTCCAGGCCGGCGTGCTCGGCGTCGAGGATCGCCTTGGCGCCCTGGATGTCGTACGCGTCCTCGGTGCGCTCGTTCCAGGGGAGTTCGAGGACGGTGTCCAGCCAGGTGCGGATCCAGGAGCCCTCGGGGGACTGGTCGCTGGACCGCTCCAGCTTGTCGACCTCTTTGAGCGCCGCCTCGCGGACCTTCTCCGGCAGGTCGGCGGCCTCCACGCGGGCTCGGTAGTCGTCGGACTCCTCGCCGTCCTGCTCGCCGTTGAGCTCGCGCAGTTCCTTGCGTACGGCTTCCAGCTGGCGGCGGAGCAGGAACTCGCGCTGCTGCTTGTCGACGCCCTCCTGGACGTCCTTGGCGATGGTCTCGGCGACATCCTGCTCGGCGAGGTGGTCGCGCAGGTGCTGGGTGGCCAGCTTGAGGCGGGCGACCGGGTCGGCGGTCTCAAGGAGCTCGATCTTCTGATCGGTGGTCAGGAAGGGCGAGTAACCGGAGTTGTCGGCGAGCGCGGAGACGTCGTCGATGGCCTGCACCCGGTCGACCACCTGCCAGGCGCCGCGCTTGCGCAGCCAGGCGGTGGCAAGGGCCTTGTACTCCTTGACCAGTTCGGTGACGTGACCCGGCAGCGGCTCGGGCACACTCTCGTCGATCCTCGTCCCCTCGACCCACAGCGCCGCACCCGGGCCGGTGGTGCCGGCGCCGATCCGCACGCGGCCGCGGCCGCGGATCAGGGCGCCCGGGTCACCGTCGGCGAGCCGGCCGACCTGCTCGACGGTGCCGAGCACGCCGGTGCCCGGGTAGCTGCCGTCGATGCGTGGCACCAGCAGGACCTTGGGCTTTCCCGGCTCGGAGCGGGCGGCGGCCTGGGCGGCCTCCACCGCGGCGCGTACGTCGGTGTCGTTCAGGTCCAGCGGAACCACCATGCCGGGCAGCACGACCTCGTCGTCGAGCGGCAGCACGGGCAGGGTGAGCGGTGTGGACGTCGAAGCCATGATCTACCCTCCGGCAGTCAAGTTGAGTTATGCCGACTCAATGCACGGCGCTCCGCTAATGTTCCCGGGGCGCCGTTCGCTGTCAGCGATCACGGCGGTGAAGTGGGCGTTGCTGGGGGCTTGCAGCCCCCGGACCCCCGCCTTTCGGCCTGAACGGCCTCGTCCTCAAACGCCGGACGGGCTGAAAAACATCCCCGCGCCCCAAAGGGGCGCGGGGCTGTGTCGATAAGCGGCTCCGCCGCGTGGGCGCGACCAGTCACGACGGCGCGGCGCACGATCAACGACCCGTTGCGGCACTCCCAGCGGAGCGCTCCGTCGCCGTGCGGTACCAGCGGCGGATCATCGGCCAGGTCGCGATGCCTATGGCCAGCGAGATCAGATGGCCCCAGTTGGTCATCGGGTCCGTGAACTCGATCAGGTCCTCGACCAGCATGCTGCCGAACAGGACCAGCACCGGCCAGCGCAGCCAGGGCGTCAGCAGCCCGGCCAGGGCGCCGACGCTGGCGGCGACGCCGAAGCTGATGCCGTAGTCGAGGCGGTGCAGGGAGCTGTCGGGGAGGTGGCCGACGAGCACGGCCAGGCCCACGGGGACCTCGGTCGCGAGTGTGGCCAGGACATGGCCGAGCAGGAAGACGACTGCGGTGCGCGCACCGCCTATCCGCCGCTCCAGCGCCGTCAGGACGAGCAGGAAACAGATCGCGTACGGCGACGCGAGCCCGCCCGCGATCCACAGCGCGCTGGCGAGCAGCACCAGCACGGGCGTCTGCACGAGGTGCGCGACGTCCGTGCTGGAGGCCTGGTACAGGGTGACCACGAGGGACGGGGCGGCGTACGTGGCGAACACTGAGGTGAGGGCCAGGACCGCCGCGTAGGCGAAGGTGAACGGCGTACCGGTGGGGGTCGGCAGGAGGCGCCAGGGGCGGAGGGTGGGGGCCGCGGGGACGGGCACCTGCACGGTCGGTACGACGAGGGTGGCCGCGCCGCGCTGACGCGGCATGGCGTCGAGGAGTCCGGACACGTCGGGAAGGGGCGCGACCGAGGGTTCGTTGTCGGCCGTCGCGATGGGTTCCACGTTGCGGCGCTCCTTCCGTTGCGCCCCACCCTTCGCAACCACAGGGGTCCCTGTCTGTGACCGACGCCACGCGAGAGGCGATTCACAGCAACCTCTCATGCTTTTCTTGCATCAGAGGACAACCCCCGCTTCGAACGGGTTTCCTCACGGCCTCAGCAGGTCGACCTCCCTCGTGTGGGCAGCCTGTGTCGCCGGGTCCCAGTCGCCGGTGCAGTACACGGACGCCTCGCTGATGGCGCCGTCGCGGATGTCGGCGCGCATCAGCTCCCTGCAGTACCAGGTGCCGCCGTGCTCGTCCTCCCACTGCTCCTCGAACTCGAGGACGAGGCCGGTGGGCGTGGCGTCGACGCGGTGGCGCGGCACGGTGCCGAGGAAGGGGTGACTGCGGCGGCGTGCGGCGACGAGATCGTCGCGGCCGGAGGCCTGCAGCCGCCACTGAGGGACGGTCAGGTCGAGGAAGACGTCGTCCGTGAACAGCCCCTCCGGGGCCGTGTTGGTCTCCAGGAATCGCACGAAGAGGTCGGCGAGTTCCTTCACTCGGGTGCCGGTGTCGTCATCGGTGTCGGTGTCGGTGGTCATGACTGCGCTCCCGCGAGGTTGCGGCCGACGACCTCCATGGTGCGGTTCAGCTCCGCGGTGGGGCTGAACTCGACGATCTCGGTGCCGGCGAAGATCAGGGGGAGATGGCCGGGGGCGCCGTAGTAGGCGTCGCCGGCGTGGAAGACCTCGTCGTGGTCGGCGTACCGGAACACGATCCGGCCGGAGACGACCTGGCCCCAGTGCGGGCACTGGCAGCGGTCGTCGGGCAGGCCCCGGAAGAGCGGGGCGGGGTCCATGTCCTCCTTCATCGACTCGTACGAGACGGTGTACGGGCCGAGCTGGGCGTAGCGCCCCTCGATGACGGGCTCGTCGACCTTGAGTTCGGCCTCGGCCTTGGTGGTGCGTGGCATGGTGTCCTGCCTTCCCTGGGTGCTTTCGGGTGCTTCACCCAGGAGGCGTGAGATCGGACATCACGGTGTGGGACGGGGCCTCACAGCCGCCACTCGGGCGTCCGTTCCGGCTGGTAGACGCAGAGAGTGCCGGTGTGCAGGGCGGTTTCGAGGTGCCGGCCGAGTTCGGGGTGGGCGGCGGCGATCCGCCGCACGGCGGCCCGGATGCGGGCGGTGACGGTGGTGCGGGCGCGCTCGGCGTCCGATCCGGTACGGCGCACCCGGCCGCCGATGCCGTACGCGGCCGCGAGCTGCCCGACCAGGGCGTCCCGCTCGACGGCGATCCGCTCCGACCGTCCGGCGTCCCCGGCCTCGTCGGCGTCCCGGGCCTCCTCCTCCAATTCCCGCAGCCTGCGCCGGTAGGCGGCCCGCGCGGCGGCGTCGACGACCTCACCGGTGTCGCCCTGCGGATGCAGGCCCTCGACGTGCTCCCCCTTGGCGGCCGGTGCCGCCAGCTCGACCGCGGGCACGGGTGTGCCGGGACGTGCGAGCAGGACGGCGATGTCGTTCAGCCCCTTGCTGTCGGGGAGACGGATGTCGTGACCGGCGTAGCGGAGGTGCCAGAGGGGGCCTTCGCGCTGGAAGAGCGAGGGGCTGGAGGTATCGGGCGGAGTGTCGGCCTTCGCCCCGCCGCCCCGCCCCCTGCCGGTCGTCTCGCCCGCCATGCGCTCTGCCAGTGCGACCGCACCCGCCGCCCCGGCCGCCCGCAGTGCCCTCTCGCGGTGTTCGCGGGCGCGGTCCGGGTCGCCCATGGCCGCCGCCAGCAGCGCCAGATGGCGGTCGACCGGGCCGCGCACCGCAGCACCGATGCCCTCCACCGCGAACAGGCCGGCGTACGGGGCGAGGAGGTCGTAGAGGGCGGGCGCGCAGGGGTGGGAGCCCACGGCGGCGACCGTCTCCGCGGCCTGTGCCAGCATCGGCAGCCACTCGCTGTCCCTGGGCGCACCGCCGAGCCGGGGTGCGACGGCCGACAGACGGCGCGCGGCCTCGTCGAGCCGGCCGGACTGTGCCGCCACGAGCGCGAGTGCGACGCGGGGCCAGAGCATCGGGGAACGCTCCAGCTGGGCCGCCTCCCCCTGCACCCGCTCCAGCCCGGCCGCGTCGCCCGTCTCGGCGTACAGGCACCAGCGCTGGGTGACGGCGAGCATCGCCGCGTTGGCGCTGCCGGCCCTGCGGCCCAGTTCCTCGACCTCGTCGAGCGCGGCGGCGCACGCGTCGTACCGGCCCTCCATCAGGGCCCGCGCCCCACGCCACAGGGGCACGTACC
This sequence comes from Streptomyces sp. TLI_185, assembly GCF_003814765.1. Lineage (NCBI taxonomy): Bacteria > Bacillati > Actinomycetota > Actinomycetes > Kitasatosporales > Streptomycetaceae > Streptomyces > Streptomyces sp. TLI_185. The sequence continues at coordinate 6,759,052 of NZ_RKRB01000001.1, read as the reverse complement.
AGGCGTACAGGGGGCGCCGCAGCGGTCGTACGGCCGTCTCGTACGCGACCGCCTCCGCGTCGGCCCCGGCGAACTCGCCCGTCTCCATCAGCGCGACCAACCGCAGCCGCCGGCCGAGGAGTTCGAGCACGGGGTCGCGCAGGTCGCGGGCGGTCGTCACGATCTGCGTGGACCAGTCGAGCCGGTCGCGGCAGTGGTCGGGGCCGGGCCGGGCGTCGCACAGCGCGGCCAGGGCCGGGCCGAGGGACGCCGGATCACCGGCCTGACGGGCGGTGCGGACGGCCTCCTCGGCCAGCGCGATGCGGTGCTTCTCCGGTTCGACCAGCCCGGCGGCGAGCGACAGCCGTGCGGTGACGGCGGCGCGCAGCGCGGCGTAGGCAGGCTCGGCGGCCAGGGCGGCGCGGGCCTCGGTCAGCAGGTCGAGCTGTTCACGATCCTGAAGGTCGACCTCGAACCCGACGGCCCCGGTTCCGAGCCCCAGCGCGGCCCGCGCCAACAGATCGGCCCGCCCGGCCTCCCGCGCCAGCGCCGCGGCCCTGAGCAGCGCGGCCCGCGCGGCCTCCCGCTCCCCGGCCCCGAGCCGCGCGGATCCGAGCCCGAGCAGCACCTCCACGAGTTCCACGCGCTCGGCACTCGCGGCGCCCCACGCCTCCACCGCCCGCTGGTACCACCGGGCCGCATCCTCGAACGCGGACAGCGCCTCCGCCCGGACCGCCGCCTCGCGGGCGTACCTCGCGGCCTCCCCCGCCTGCTCGGGGCCGGACAACAGCAGGTGGTGGGCGACTTCCGCGGGGCCGGTGTCGCGGCCGCGGCGGGCGTATCCGGCGAGGACCTCGGCGGCCGCGTGGTGGAGGGCGGCGCGTGCGGCCGGGGCGAGGGTGTCGTAGACCGCGTCCCTGAGCAGGTCGTGCCGGAAGGCGGCCCGGTCGGACCCCGCCTCGGCCAGCAGCCCGGCCCCGGCGGCCTCCCCCAGCAGTGTGCGCAGCTCGCCGAGGGGCACCTCCGCGGCCTCGGCGAGCACGTCGAGCCGGAACCGGGTGCCGAGGACGGCTGCCACGTCCAGCACGCGCGCGGCCCGCGGGGTCAGATCGTCCAGCCGGTCCCGTACGGCGGCCCGGACGGCCACCGAGGAGACACCGGGGCCGCCCCCGTTCCCGGGCGGCGCAGCGCCCCAACTCCCGGCCCGCAGCAGCTCGGTGACGAAGAACGCGTCCCCGCCCGTACGCCGCACCAGCGCACGCACCGCATCCGCCTCCGGTGCGGCCCCCGTCACGGCCTCCACCAACACCGCAACGTCCCGCTCCTTCAACGGCCCGAGTCCCAGCGCCCGCCCCCGCCGCAGCAGTTGGGCCCGGGCCCAGCCATCGTCCCCCCAGGCCGCATCCTCGTCGCGAGCCGTTGCCAGCAGCAGGACCGGGCAGGTGCGGGCTGCGTCCGCGGTCTCCAGCAGCAGCCTCAGCGAGGAGGCGTCGGCGGCATGCACGTCGTCCAGCACCAGAAGCAGGGGACGGCGGCGCGCGGCCGTGGCCAGGAGCTCGGAGACATCGCCTGCGAGCCGCAGCCGAGCGGTCTCCGGGTCGGCACCCTGCAGGGCGCCGGTCGCCGCACCCGAGACCAGGGCCCGTAGCGGCGGTGACGCGGCCACCAGCCGCCCGCAGGCCACATCCTCCGCGACCAGCTCCCGCAGCAGCCGCGACCAGGGCCGGAAGGCGCGTCCGGCAGTCTGAGGCGGACACCAGGTCCACAGGACGCGAAAGGCTCCGGCGCGCTCGGCGACCTCCTCGGCGGTACGGGTCTTACCCGCGCCGGCGGGCCCGGTGAGGGTGACAAGCCCACCCCTGCCGGACCCGGCGCGCTCCAAGGCAGCCCGAAGCTCACCGAGCACGTCCTCACGTCCCACGAACGGGTGCTGCATCGTCCCGGGGGCCGCTCTGTCCGATTGCCGCTTCGCGGCGGGCCGGACCCCCGGCAGAAAAGCAGGCCGGCCAGCGGGACCGGCGCTGACATCGCGCGGCAAACCCGAGTCATTCACGGCCATGCCGGTCACCACCCACTTCCAGCAGGCCTCGCAGCTCTCTCAGCCCTGAGCGGCCCTGAGGAAGTCGGCAGCGGCCGCAGCGCCCCGGAAGGGGCGCGGGGAACTACGCGACCAGCCACGACGGCCCCGCAGACGATCTGCAACCCATCGCGCCCCTTCCCGCGGAGCGCTCCGCTTCGAGGGTAGGCACGCCCCGCACCGCGCGCGAGGCGCGCGCCCCCCGTCCCGGCCGCACGCGCGCCCCCCGGGACCCCCGCCCCCCGGTAATTCCCCTCGCCGTAAAGCCGAGTTCATGCAGGATGGAGCCATGACCGCCACCTACGACACCCCTGTGGTCCTGGACCGTCGCGAGGGCCCGTACGGCGAGGTCGTGCTGCGCCGGCACGGCGAGTTGCTGCAGATCATCGCCAACGGCTGCTTTCTGATGGACACCTCGGACGGCCGCTCGGAGCGGCTCCTCGTGGACGCCGCGCTCGACGCCCTGGGCCCCCGCAAGGAGCCGGACGTCCTGATCGGAGGCCTCGGTGTGGGCTTCTCGCTCGCCCATGCGGCGGCCGACCCCCGCTGGGGCGCGATCACCGTCGTGGAGCGCGAGCGCGCGATCATCGACTGGCACCTGAACGGGCCCCTCGCCGCCCTGTCGGCGCAGGCCGTCGCAGATCCGCGCACGGAGATCGTGGAGACGGATCTGATCGAGTACGTCCATGAGACATCCGCCACTTATGACGCCCTGTGCCTGGACATCGACAACGGCCCCGACTGGACCGTCACCGAGGGCAACGACGATCTCTACTCGTCCACCGGACTGACAAGCTGCGCAAGGGTGTTGAAGCCGGGCGGGGTGCTGGTCGTTTGGTCCGCCCAGCCCTCTCCGGATTTCGAAGAAACCTTGCGGAATGCCGGGTTCCAGCGGGTGCGTACCGAAGAGATCCCGGTTGCCCGTGGCGTTCCCGACGTTGTGCACATCGCCGTCCGACCTGGATAGCCGAGGAACGGTGACTCCCCGTACTCTGCTTCTCTGGCGCAGATCATTCAAGCGTCAATCGCAAGCATGCGCAGGCATGAGCCAGGTAACGGATCACCCCACGGATTCCGGAAAGCAACTCAGGGGCGGGCGATGGAGCAGACCCACACATCCCACAACGGCACGACGGCGACTCCGGGCGCACAGCGCAGGGTCCTGGTGGTCGAGGACGACGCGACCATCGTCGACGCCATCGCGGCCCGCCTGCGCGCAGAGGGTTTCCTCGTGCAGACCGCGGGTGACGGCCCGGCCGCCGTCGACACCGCCGAGGCCTGGCAGCCCGACCTGCTGATCCTCGACATCATGCTGCCCGGCTTCGACGGCCTGGAGGTCTGCCGCCGTGTGCAGGCCCAGCGCCCGGTGCCGGTGCTGATGCTGACCGCGCGTGACGACGAGACCGACATGCTGGTCGGGCTCGGCGTCGGCGCCGACGACTACATGACCAAGCCCTTCTCCATGCGGGAGCTGGCCGCACGCGTGCATGTGCTGCTGCGCCGGGTGGAGCGGGCCGCACTGGCCGCGGCGACCCCCAGAAGCGGCATCCTGCGCCTCGGCGAGCTGGAGATCGACCACGCCCAGCGGCGGGTGCGCGTGCACTCCGAGGACGTGCACCTGACGCCCACCGAGTTCGACCTGCTGGTGTGCCTCGCGAACACCCCGCGCGCGGTGCTCTCCCGTGAGCAGCTGCTTGCCGAGGTGTGGGACTGGGCGGACGCCTCCGGCACCCGCACCGTCGACAGCCACATCAAGGCGCTGCGCCGGAAGATCGGCGCCGAGCGGATCCGCACGGTGCACGGCGTGGGCTATGCGCTGGAGACCCCGACGCCATGAGCGGCGGTCCGGCCGGCCGGAGAAGCCCCGGGGAGCCCGAGCCCTGGGGCGGTGTGAGCCCGTTCTCGATCAAGACCAAGCTGGGCGCACTGGTCGTCATCGCGGTCCTCATCACCACCGGGCTGATGATGATCGCGATGCGCACGGCGACCGAGCTGCGCTTCATCACGGTCTTCTCGATGATCGCCACCCTGCTGATCACGCAGTTCGTGGCGCATTCGCTGACCGCGCCGCTGGACGACATGAACGCCGTCGCCAGCGCCATCTCGCACGGCGACTACACCCGCAGGGTGCGCGAGAACCGTCGTGACGAGCTGGGCGACCTGGCGCAGACGATCAACCGCATGGCCGACGACCTGGAGGCCCAGGACCGCCAGCGCAAGGAGCTGGTGGCGAACGTCTCGCACGAGCTGCGCACCCCCATCGCGGGCCTCAGAGCAGTCCTGGAGAACATCGTCGACGGTGTCTCCCCGGCCGACCCGGAGACCATGCGCACGGCCCTGAAGCAGACCGAGCGGCTGGGCCGGCTGGTGGAGACGCTGCTGGACCTGTCCCGGCTGGACAACGGCGTCGTACCCCTGCGCCGGCGGCGCTTCGAGGTCTGGCCGTACCTGTCGGGCGTGCTGAAGGAGGCCAACATGGCCGTGCCCGCCCGCGCGGGCATCGCCTCCGGCTCCGGCAGCCACACGCGCACGGACGTCCATCTGCACCTCGACGTGTCCCCGCCGGAGCTGACCGCGCACGCGGACCCCGAGCGGATCCACCAGGTGGTGGCGAATCTCATCGACAACGCGGTCAAGCACAGCCCGCCGCACGGCCGCGTCACCGTGAAGGCGCGGCGCGGTACGCACCCGGAGTCGCTGGAGCTGGAGGTGCTGGACGAGGGCCCCGGCATTCCGCGCTCGGAGTGGCACCGCGTCTTCGAACGGTTCAACCGGGGCGGCGCGAGCGCCTCCAACGGACAGGGCGGCGACGGCGGTACGGGGCTGGGCCTCGCGATCGCCCGCTGGGCCGTAGACCTGCACGGCGGCGGGATCGGAGTGGCCGAATCCGAGCGGGGCTGCCGGATTCTCGTCACCCTCCCGGGAGAGACATCCGTTCAAAGTTGACGTAAAGTCCGAACCGGAGCCTCAAGATCCACCGCGGTCCGCCCTGACGGACACGTGTGATCAGGCACACGCCCGCACGCTGCGCGTGCAGGGCTTGCTCCGGCGTTTCCCGCCACCCTCGTTCCGTAGCGGAACCGCGTTTGTTTCCCGCCATTTCCAGGCCCGAAACACGGTTTCCGATGTGACTTACACGACGATGAACCTGCCCGGCCTGACCTTCCGGGTCTTGGGGGCGTAGCCTTTATTCCCGCTGTCCATCACCTTGTGAAGCGGAAGAGGGCGGTTGCCGCCGTGTCGCCACAGTCCCCCAGTAACTCGAGCATCTCGACCGACGCAGACCAAGCGGGCAAGAACCCCGCTGCGGCGTTCGGCCCCAACGAGTGGCTCGTCGACGAGATCTATCAGCAGTACCTCCAGGACCCGAATTCGGTAGACCGAGCCTGGTGGGACTTCTTCGCCGACTACAAGCCTGGGGCGGCTGCCGCCTCGGCTCCGGCGGGTACTGCGGCCGCGGGGGCCGCAGAGACCACCACCGCGGCGCCCGCTCCGGCCGCACAGGCCCCGGCCGCCCCCGCGGCTGCCGCGCCGGCCCCCGCGGCCCCGAAGCCCGCGGCCGCCGCTCCGGCGCCCGCTCCCGCGAAGCCGGCCGCCGCTGCCCCGGCTCCGGCGAAGCCCGCCGCTGCCGCCAAGGCCGCTCCCGCGACCGAGGCCACCGGCGGCCCCGAACTGGTGACCCTGCGCGGTCCCGCCGCCGCCGTCGCGAAGAACATGAACGCCTCGCTGGAGCTGCCCACGGCCACGTCCGTGCGCGCGGTCCCGGTGAAGCTGCTGTTCGACAACCGCATCGTCATCAACAACCACCTCAAGCGCGCCCGGGGCGGGAAGATCTCCTTCACGCACCTGATCGGCTACGCGATGGTGCAGGCCATCAAGACGATGCCGTCGATGAACTGGCACTACGCGGAGAAGGACGGGAAGCCCACCCTCGTCAAGCCGCCGCACGTCAACTTCGGCCTGGCCATCGACCTGGTGAAGCCGAACGGCGACCGCCAGCTCGTCGTCGCCGGCATCAAGAAGGCCGAGACGCTGAACTTCTTCGAGTTCTGGCAGGCCTACGAGGACATCGTCCGCCGCGCCCGCGACGGCAAGCTGACGATGGACGACTTCACCGGCGTCACGGTCTCCCTGACCAACCCCGGTGGCCTCGGCACCGTCCACTCGGTCCCGCGTCTGATGCCCGGTCAGTCGGTCATCATGGGCGTCGGCTCCATGGACTACCCGGCCGAGTTCCAGGGCACCAGCCAGGACACCCTGAACAAGCTCGGCATCTCGAAGGTCATGACGCTCACGTCGACCTACGACCACCGGGTCATCCAGGGCGCCGCCTCCGGCGAGTTCCTGCGGATCGTCGCGAACCTCCTCCTCGGCGAGAACGGCTTCTTCGACGAGATCTTCGAGTCCCTGCGCATCCCCTACGAGCCGGTCCGCTGGCTCAAGGACATCGACGCCTCGCACGACGACGACGTCACCAAGGCCGCCCGGGTCTTCGAGCTGATCCACTCCTACCGGGTCCGCGGCCACGTCATGGCCGACACGGACCCGCTGGAGTACCGCCAGCGCAAGCACCCCGACCTGGACATCACCGAGCACGGCCTCACCCTGTGGGACCTGGAGCGCGAGTTCGCCGTCGGCGGCTTCTCCGGCAAGTCCCTGATGAAGCTGCGCGACATCCTGGGCGTGCTGCGTGACTCGTACTGCCGCACCACCGGCATCGAGTTCATGCACATCCAGGACCCGAAGCAGCGCAAGTGGATCCAGGACCGCATCGAGCGCCCGCACTCCAAGCCGGAGCGCGAGGAGCAGCTGCGCATCCTGCGCCGGCTGAACGCGGCGGAGGCCTTCGAGACCTTCCTGCAGACGAAGTACGTCGGCCAGAAGCGCTTCTCCCTGGAGGGCGGCGAGTCCGTCATCCCGCTGCTCGACGCGGTCATCGACTCCGCCGCCGAGTCGCGCCTGGACGAGGTCGTCATCGGCATGGCCCACCGCGGCCGCCTGAACGTGCTCGCCAACATCGTCGGCAAGTCGTACGCGCAGATCTTCCGCGAGTTCGAGGGCAACCTCGACCCGAAGTCGATGCACGGCTCCGGCGACGTGAAGTACCACCTGGGCGCCCAGGGCACCTTCACCGGCCTGGACGGCGAGCAGATCACGGTCTCGCTGGCCGCCAACCCCTCCCACCTGGAGACGGTCGACCCGGTCATCGAGGGCATCGTCCGCGCCAAGCAGGACATCATCAACAAGGGCGGCACGGACTTCACCGTCCTGCCGGTCGCCCTGCACGGTGACGCGGCCTTCGCGGGCCAGGGCGTGGTGGCCGAGACCCTGAACATGTCGCAGCTGCGCGGCTACCGCACGGGCGGCACGGTCCACATCGTCATCAACAACCAGGTCGGCTTCACGGCCGCCCCGGAGTCCTCCCGCTCGTCGATGTACGCGACGGACGTGGCGAGGATGATCGAGGCCCCGATCTTCCACGTGAACGGCGACGACCCGGAGGCCGTGGTCCGCGTCGCGCGGCTGGCCTTCGAGTTCCGCCAGGCGTTCAACAAGGACGTGGTGATCGACCTCATCTGCTACCGCCGCCGCGGTCACAACGAGTCGGACAACCCGGCCTTCACCCAGCCGCTGATGTACGACCTGATCGACAAGAAGCGCTCGGTGCGCAAGCTGTACACCGAGTCGCTGATCGGTCGCGGCGACATCACCCTGGAAGAGGCCGAGCAGGCCCTGCAGGACTACCAGGGCCAGCTGGAGAAGGTCTTCACGGAGGTCCGCGAGGCCACCTCGCAGCCGGGCGTCGCCCCGGTCTCGGACCCGCAGGCCGAGTTCCCGGTCCCGGTGAACACCGCGATCACCTCGGAGGTCGTGAAGCGGATCGCCGAGTCCCAGGTCAACATCCCCGACACCTTCCACGTGCACCCGCGTCTGCTGCCGCAGCTGCAGCGCCGGGCGACGATGGTCGAGGACGGCACGATCGACTGGGGCATGGGCGAGACGCTGGCCGTGGGGTCGCTGCTGCTTGAGGGCACCCCGGTGCGCCTCTCCGGCCAGGACTCCCAGCGCGGCACCTTCGGCCAGCGCCACGCGGTCCTCATCGACCGCGAGTCGGGCGAGGAGTACACCCCGCTGCAGTACCTCGCCGAGGAGCAGGCCCGCTACAACGTCTACAACTCCCTGCTCTCCGAGTACGCGGTCATGGGCTTCGAGTACGGCTACTCGCTGGCCCGCCCCGACGCGCTCGTGATGTGGGAGGCGCAGTTCGGCGACTTCGTCAACGGCGCGCAGACGGTGGTCGACGAGTACATCTCGGCGGCCGAGCAGAAGTGGGGCCAGACGTCCGGCGTCACGCTCCTGCTCCCGCACGGCTACGAGGGCCAGGGCCCGGACCACTCCTCGGCCCGCGTCGAGCGCTTCCTGCAGCTGTGCGCGCAGAACAACATGACGGTCGCGATGCCGACCCTGCCGTCGAACTACTTCCACCTCCTGCGGTGGCAGGTGCACAACCCGCACCACAAGCCGCTGGTGGTCTTCACCCCGAAGTCGATGCTGCGCCTGAAGGCCGCCGCGTCGAAGACGGAGGAGTTCACGTCGGGTCAGTTCCGCCCGGTCATCGGCGACTCCACGGTCGACCCGGCCGCGGTCCGCAAGGTCGTCTTCGTGGCGGGCAAGCTGTACTACGACCTGGAGGCCGAGCGCACCAAGCGCGGCGCCACGGACATCGCCATCGTCCGTGTCGAGCGGCTGTACCCGCTGCCGGGTGCCGAGCTCCAGGCGGAGATCGCCAAGTACCCGAACGTCGAGAAGTACCTGTGGGCCCAGGAGGAGCCGGCGAACCAGGGTGCCTGGCCGTTCATCGCCCTCAACCTGATCGACCACCTGGACCTGGCGGTCGGCGCGGACGTCCCGCACGGCGAGCGGCTGCGACGCATCTCGCGTCCGCACTCGTCGTCTCCGGCGGTCGGTTCCGCGAAGCGGCACCAGGCGGAGCAGGAGCAGCTCGTTCGCGAGGTGTTCGAGGCCTGAGCCTCTGCACGTGCCTGGCCGAGGGCCCGGTTCCGAGACATGACTCGGGGCCGGGCCCTCGGCCGCGCGGGCGAAGCGGCCGGACTCAACCGGGTTCCCCTTCCGGGGGCCGCAGTTGGGCCGCGAGCTCCTGGTACGCGCGCTCCGCCGGCTCCGCGAGCGCGCCTTCCCCCACCCGCCGAGCCTCGTCCGCCGCGCGCCGCCAGTGCCCGGCCGCCTCGTGCAGCAGCGTGAAGTCACGGTTCCGCCAGCCGAGTTCACGCTTCACGAGACCCAGCTCGTACCAGGCTCGGGCGACGGCTGCGGGCGGCCCCGCGGTCCCCGTGGCGCGGCTCAGGACGCGTTCGGCCTCGTCCGGGTCGGCGCCGCGCAGCGCACGGCCGAGCAGGACGAGCCGCCCCACCAGCGCGGAACTGTCCGCGCGGGTGGCGCCGACGCAGTCCGTGAGCACGCCGACCGCCTCGTCCAGGGCATCCGCGCCGGTGTCGGCCAGGAGGAGCAGGGTGGTGCCCCACTCCTCCAGTACGGCCGCCCGCTCCGGGTCCCAGTCGGGCAGCAGCCCGGCCGCGCGCCCGAAGGCGTCGGATGCGAGGTGCAGTGCCTCGCTGCCACCGGCGGATGCGGACCGGGCCAGGTGAGTACGGGCGATGCGCAGCGCCACGGCCACGCGCTGCCCCGGTGCGAACTCCGTGGCCCGCTCGGCCTCTTCAAGAGTCCGGAGCACGGAGGCGGTGTTCTCGCCGCTCCGCTCCCGGGCTTCGGCGAGATCGAGCAGCAGCGAGGTCATCCGGCCAGGTCCGTCCGCTTCGGCCGCCAGCACCTCGCGGGCCGCAGCCAGTTCCTCCGCCGCGTCGGCGGCGTACGGCCGGGCCCGCTCCGGGGCCTCGGCGGTCGCGACGCCCAGCAGGACCCGCCCCAACCGGAGCCGGAGGTCTGCGGTGTGCGGGGCCCAGAACGACTGGGCCCCGGCGATCGCCCGCAGGCTGCCCGCCGCCTCGTGCAGCAGCGCGAGGTCACCGCACAGCCGCCACAGCTCGTAGAGGACGTCGGCGCGTTCCAGTACGGCGTCGAGCCCGGCGCCGGTGTCGGGGGCGAGCCGGCGCACCGCCTGGTACAACTCCCGGTCCGCGGAGCGCAGACAGGCGCAGGCGCCGTCGGTGTCGCCCGCCGCACGCCGGTTGTCGGCCTGCGCGCGCAGCAGCCGGCCCAGGGTGAGCAGAGCTCGGCCGTGCCACGGGCCGGGCCGGTCCGAGTCCGGTTGCTGTGCCAGACATGCCTCCACCCCGCTTCGTGCCTCGTCCAGCGTGGCCGGGTCGCGTTCGCTGCGGTAGAGCGCGAGCAGCGCCTCCGCGAGCAGCGCGCCGGCCTCGACCGGTGCGTGCTCCCACCCGCTCGCCCGGTACTCGCGCAGTAGCCGCACGGCCGACAGCAACGCCCGCCCGTCCTGCTCCCGTTCGTATGCGGCCAGGAACTCCCGTGCCCGGGCCAGCTGTTGACCCGGCGAGGGGGGCGGGACGTCCGGCTCGGGCAGGAACCTGCGGACGACCTCGGCCGACACGACGGCGAACGGCGCGGGTGGCCGGGACGCGTCGGGCGCGTCCGGTGTCACAGCCAACACAGCCTCAGCGCCACCGAGTTGGGCGACGGCCAGCGCCGGGAAGTTGCGCGTCCGGCCGCTGAACCGTGCTTCCACGTACTCTGAGCAGGTCTTGAGCACCAGAGCCGCCTCGTCCCTGGTGAGCCGGCTCAGCAGGAGGTCTCGAACGCCGGGCGCGAAGTCGTACCACGTCTCGCCCCGCGTGCCCGCCGGGTTGGCGTGCGAGAGAAGGCCGCCGAGCAGTACTTCCGCCAGTTCCGCCGGGCCCGACTCCTCCTTGAGCATGGCCCGTTGGACCAACAGCATCACCGGCAGGACAAGGGGTGCCGCGGCCAGATAGGCGGCGAGCCGTTGAGCGGTGGGCGAGGCGTCGGCACGGAACCGGCTCACGCGCTGATCCGCAGTGCGCCACGGTCCGGGGGCGGTCGGTGGGGGTACCTGGGTGTGGTCCGGCCGTACCCAGGCCGCGGCCCCTCTGATCCGGGTGGGTGCCAAGCCGGTGAGGAGGCCCGCCCAGCGCTCGAGGGCGCGCGGCGACGGCGGCAGCACCGGGACCGGGAGCGCGGTGCCGTGCGGCTTGGCCGAGGGGTCGGCGGGAGTGAACGCGCACTCCAGTCCCTGGGTGCCGCGCAGCCGCAGGGTGCCGGGCTGAGGCAGCAGCGCGGTGCGCGGCCACAGCCGCTGGGGCAGAGGTTGCAGTACGGCGACTGGTGCCGGCTGCTCGGCGAGCCGGTACAGGAACCGCTGGGCCGTGCCGGTGCGCCACAGCGGTCCCGCGCAGTCGCTGATCAGCAGGGTGAAGGTGCCGCCGGTGGGGTCGAGGACACCCCGGGCCGGGCGCGGGCGCTCGCCGGGGCCCCGGCCGGTGGAGACGAGGATGTCACCGTCCGGTCCCGGATGCAGATGGTGGCGCCGTACGTCGCGGAACGCCCCGATGCGGATCAGGACCTGGGTGAGCTCCTCCACCACCCGCTCCCACACCACCATCGACGAGGAGGAGTCCACGAGGAGTTGCAACGAGGCGGTCCGGCTCCGGACGCTGGTGAACATGGGAAGGATCACGCCGGTGCTGGCCCGCAGTTCGGCCGTGGCCGGTTCGTCCAGCGCCCCTGCGGCGGGGCGGCCCGTGGTGCTGCGGTGCCGTCGCAGCGGGCTCAGTGCCCTTTGGAGCTCCCGCAGACCCGGCAGGGAGTCCGGGGCCGGGATGGATCTGGGCGGTACATGGCGCGGGGGCGCCACGGGGGTGGGCGTCAGCAGGACCCGGTGGTCCGGCTCAGCAGCGGCCGCCGCATGCGCCAGCCCGCCGGGAACGGCGGGAACAGGGACCGCGAAGTCGGCGGACCGCCCTGCGGCGGCGGGGGCGGGGGTGCCGTGTGAGGTCCCGTCGTTCGAGGCGTCCGACGGGGGTGTCCACTGCGCCAGCCACAGAGCGTCGGCGAGGGACCGCGCGTCGGGTTCGCAGCCGCCCGCGCGCAGTCTCCCGATCAGCTCGTCGCCGGACAGATCCGTCACCAGGTATCACCCCTGTGGGTCGAGGGGCCTCATGAGGAGGTCCGCGAGCCGTTCCCGGGTCATGTCGTCCTGCCCCGTGAACCCCGCGAGGTAGAGGGCGTTGAGCAGTTGGTCCACGGCGAGCACATCACGGCCGCCGCGATCGAGGAAGCGCGCGATGTACTCCGCCATCCGGCCGTCCGCCGAGTCCCCGAAATGGGCCCGCACCATCGCGGCCAGCCGTCGCTCGTCGGGGCGGGGCATCTCCAGGTGCAGGCAGCGTCGCAACAGGGGGGCGGGGAAGTCCCGTTCGCCGTTGCTGGCCAGCACGACGAAGGGGAAGGCGCGGCAGCGGACACGGCCGCCGCGTACGGTGACGCGCAGGCCGTCGTCCGTGAAGACCGTGGCCTCGGGGATCCTGTCGGCGGCCCGCTCCAGTTCGGGAATGGCGAACTCGCCCTCCTCCAGCACGTTGAGCAGGTCGTTGGGCAGATCGATGTCGCTCTTGTCGATCTCGTCGATGAGCAGTACCCGGGGCAATCTCGACGGCAGCAGTGCCGTTCCCAGCGGGCCGAGGCGGATGTACCTGCCGATGTCGTCGACGGCCGCTCCCAGTTGGGAGTCCTGGAGCCGGCCGATGGCGTCGTAGGAGTAGAGCCCGTCCCGGACGTTCGACCGGCTGACGATGGGCCATCGCAGCACCCGGCCGAGCCTGAGCTCATCCGCGACCGAGTAGGGGATCGTGCTCTTTCCCGACCCGGGGGCGCCGGTGATCAGGAGTGGTCGTCGCAGGTAGAGGGCGGCATTGATGATGTCGAGTTCGTCTCCGCCGGGCGAAGCGCCGGCCGCACGGGACCCGCCCGAGCCGAGACGTCGCCGGGAAAGTGCCCAGTCTGGTTCCGGATCGGCCGTGACGAGGGGCCCTCCGTCGAAGTCGCGCCAGGGGGGCGGGGCGGGGAGCATCTCCGCCCCGTCGTGGGGCTCCCCCGTACCGCGGTAGATCAACCAGTCCGTCACGTCGTCACTCCTCGGGCCGTCACGGTGTGTCCAGGAGATCGCTGGTCAACGCGGATCGCAATACGGGATCGTCCCAGAGCAGTGCGATACCGTGCGCCCAGTCGGAGGCCGGATCGTCCGGGCCGGAAGTGGCACGCAACTCGGCCACCGCGGCAGGGAGTTCGCCGAGATTCCGCAGGCCCAAGACCAACTCCCGTACTCCCCGGTCGAATCGCTCGCACACCTCGGGTCCCGCCTGGTCACGGCGCCACAGGACCACGGCGTGCCAGGCGTCGAGGGCAACGCGCAGGGCGTCGGCGGCGGGTCCGGTGCTGATCGGGCCGCAGTGGTACAGAACGGGGGCCGGGGCGCCGGGATCACGCCCAGGACCGTCCCTGTACCCGCGCCCAAGGCCGTAATCGCGCCCGTACTCGCCGAGCAGCGGCACCGCACGCGGCGTGGTGTCCTCGGGTGGCCACTCCCGGGAGAACCTGCGCACTTCAGGGGCGGTACGGCCGTACGACAGCTGGTCGACGACGCTCACGAAGCGGACGGCGCCCAGTCCGGCGCTCTCGTGGCGTGAGGAGCGGCTGATCTCCCATTCGTCCACGGGGATGTCGAACAGTTCCTGCGGCAGGACCACGCACAGCGGGGCGATGTTCCTGCCCGCGTCGGCCTGCAGGAACACCTCGCGCAGCGCGTCGGCCAAGTCCGGTGGCGGACGGTCGAGGCCGTCCACGGGCACGCCCTGGCCCACGGCCATGAGTTCCACGTCCCCGGTGTGACTCATCAGCCGCACGGTCCAGCTGTAGAGGCCCTCCAGCCACCAGTCGCCGCGGAACTCCAGCAGGACGACGGCCGATCCGTCGGTCAGCGCCGCTTCCGGGTCGGGCCGGGGCCCGGACTCGGGGCGGGAACTGCGACGGGGGCCGGACCGGCCGTGCGCTCCGAAGGCACCGTTCGGGTCGAAGGCGCCGTTCGACGCTCCGTTGGGGTCGGAGGCCTGGTCGGCGCCCGGCTCCTCCCGCTCCGCGTCGGCGCGGTGCACCAAGGGGCCCGGGTCCGCGGCGAATCCGCCCGGTGCGTCCGACCGCACGCCCGCGTGGCCGATCCGGATCGGTTCCGGGGCCGCGAGGCGGGCCAGTTCCTCGCGCTCGTCCGGGCGCAGCGACCGCGCACGTTCGAGGGCCCAGTCGATGAGCTCTCCGGCCGGGCCCGGTGCCGCGCGACGCTGCTGCCGGGCCACGTTTACGAGGTAGCCGAGCACGGCCTTCTCCTCGCGCTTGTCGAACGGGTCGTACAGAAGCCCGGCGCCATCCCGCCAGGCGCCCGGCCTCTCCATGCGCGAGGTGCGCTGGCCCGGACAGACCTCGTCGACGAGCTTCCCGATCGTGCCCACGTCCGGGGCGGGCGGAAGCTTCGCGAGCAGGCCCAGGGCCTGTACCCGGTCGAGGGGGCGCCAGGGTCTGCCGCGGCTGAGCAGGTGGGACTGGACCGAGGCCCAGGTGTGGTTGTCGGCCCCATGCCGTTGTTGCGCGTCCCAGTGCCAGCCGTCGTGGGCGAGGATCAGGTCCTGGTAGGGATCCTCACCGAGCGTTCCGGCCGACCGCAGAGCGCGGAGCGCCGTGACACGGACGCAGTTTCCGCCGTCCCGGTCGTTGCGCCGCGACTTGATCACGCCGACGACCGCGCCCCGTCCCAGATCGACCACGGGCCCCCCGGACAGGCCTTCCTTGATCTCTCCCCCGTGGCCGGTCAGCCGCAGCACGTACCGCCCGTGTACGCCCGCGACCTGGCAGTAACCCTCCCAGTCGGAGAGGGAGCCGTACTCGTCGTAGGTGAATCCCCGGTACAGGAGCCATCCGCCGCTGTCGCTGGGCGGTGTGGACAGGTCCGAGAGCCATACGCAGGGGTGGTCGACGTGCTCGGTCAGTTCGACGATCGCCAGATCGGGCGTCGGCCACAACCCCCGCCGCCCTTCGGGCACTTCGTCCATGCCGGGCAGGCAGTGCCACAGCCGCCCCGCCACCGTCGCCTCGCCGGAGCCGTCCGGCGTGCGGTACGTGATGCGTATCTCCCCGTCCCCGCGCCACACCCGTCGGCCGTCGACCAATTCGGACAGCACATGCGCACAGGTCAGCACCCGGCCCGGCGCGACGAAGAAGCCGCTGCCCCAGATCCCGGGGGACCGGCCGTCACCGGCGTCCATCGGCCCATGGACCTTGACGGTGGCGTCCTGGACCAGGCCGCTGAGACGTTCTTCCATCTGCCGGCGCTCTTCCGAGCCGTGCCGACGTTCGCCGCCCTCGGGCATGGTCTCGTCCGGCACCCGATCAGGCGCCGGCCCCGTCCGCGTCACCTGGGCCGTCGGCATCACCACCCGCTGTGCCGCGCCGGGCACCGCGGTCGCTCCAGGTCAGGGTCACGACGATCGATCCCTTGGCCTCGCCGTCGGCCAGGACGCTCACCACCCGGCCCGGCTTGGCCGCCAGCTCGACCCCGAAGGCCACGCTCACCTCGTCGGGTTCCGCGGCGACCGTCGCCGCGCGCATCGTCGTGGCGACGCCCCGCACGAGCTCGGTGAGACCTTCGAGGCGTGCGGTGAACGCCTCCGACCACCCGGTGTCGCTGTACTCGCCCGCCCTGTCGCCCAGCAGTTCCGCGTCGGACACCCGCGCCTCGACGAGCGTGCCGTCCGGCAGCTCGATCCGCGTCACCTCGTCGGCCATGCTTCCCCGCCCCCGTCCTCAGTGACCTCGATTATCAGCCGGACATCACCCATCGCGCGAGGGATTCGGTGTACTCCCCGCCCGGACCGGGGAGCGGGAAGTCCGGATAGCCTGGTGGTGTACGTGTCAGCCGACTTCCGTCCGGAGCATCCGTGTACTTCACCGACCGAGGCATCGAAGAACTCGAGAAGCGTCGCGGCGAGGAAGAGGTCACCTTCGAGTGGCTCGCCGAGCAGCTGCGTACGTTCGTCGACCTCAACCCGGACTTCGAGGTTCCGGTGGAGCGGCTGGCGACGTGGCTGGCGCGGCTGGACGACGAGGACGACGAGTAGGAGTCCGGGGAGTCGGGGGTCCGGCTGTCGGGGCGCCCGCGTGGCGCCCCTTTTTTCGTGCCCCTCGGTCCCAGGGCATTCGTGTCCCTGAGTCCCAAGGCTTTCGCAGCCCTCGGTCCCGGGGCTGCACGGCCCGCAGTCCCAAGGCTTCCGCGGCCCGCAGTCCCAGGGCTCACGTGGCCCTCAGTCCCACGGCCACACCAGGTCGTACGCCAGCCCCACCGCCCCGTGCGCCAGCAGCAGCACCCCCGCCGCGGTCCAGCCGCCGCTGCGGTGCCGTAGGCCCCATGCCGTGAGCGGGAGCCCGGCCGCCACCTGGGCCAGGGCCAGAGCGCTCGCCCGTGGCGTCCCCGACCACGGGAGCCACGGGCCGGGACGACTGCTCTCGAGGGCGTCGAGTTCCGCCCGTACCGCCTCGCGCCAACCCGGCCACTCGGCAGGGCGGGCGTCCGGCAGGGCTTGCGCGGCCTCGCGCAGGCGGTCGGCGGGCTCGCCCGGGGTGATGCCCTCGGGGAGAGCGACTCCCGCGCGCGTGAGGACGGCGATCAGGGCGCGCAGACGGGCGCGGGCGTCGGTCCCGGGGTCGGGCTTCGTGAGGTGGTCCAGGTCCTGTACGTCGAGCACGGGGTCCAGGCCCAGGCGGGCCGCGAACGTGCGCATCGCCTCGTCCTCGCCGGCCGGGGTGCCGTTCGCGAGCCAGACATAGCCGACGGGGCGGCGGAAGCCGGACGCGAGGGTGAAGCCGGCGCGGTCGGCGTCCCACCACAGGGCGAGTACGGGCCAGGGGGCGCCGACGGCGAGAGCGGTGGCCCAGCCGGTGAGGACGCGGTCGACGGGTTCGCCGCCGTGCAGCCAGGGCCGGCCCTCGGGAAGGAGCACGCTCCAGGCGTCGCCTGCCGGGGCGAGCAGCATGCGGTCGCGCAGCAGGTGGGCGGCGGGGGCGACGGACGCGGGCTGCGCCCGGCACAGGAGCAGGGCACCGACGTTCGACATGCTCACACGCTAGGGCGATTCGACCGCTTTGGTCATTTCCGAGACCGCGGAGATCACCGGAACGAGTGTCTTGACTTTCCCTGTCCGCGATATATCGTGAATTGCAGGAGACGCGATATGGCGCGTTGTGACGGGGAGGTCTGCACCATGTCCGAGTGGTCTGTCGGTGAGCCGCGGAAACTCACCTTCGACAAGCCCGTGCGCGAACTCCACGTACGCATCGTCAACGGAACGGTGAACGTGGTGGGCACGGACGAAGGTTCCGCCCGACTGGAGGTCTCCGAGATCGAGGGGCCACCCCTGCTGGTGAGCCAGCAGGGCGGCACGCTCACCGTCGCGTACGACGACCTGCCGTGGAAGGGCTTCCTCAAGTGGCTCGACCGCAAGGGTTGGCGGCGCAGCGCCGTCGTCTCCCTCGCCGTCCCGGCCGACACGCGCGTAGAGGTGGGCGTGGTCGGCGCCGCGGCCGTGGTCTCCGGAATCGACGGGCGTACGGAGGTGAAGGGGGTCACCGGGGACACCACCCTGGTGGGGCTGACGGGCCCGGTGCGCGCCGACACCGTTTCGGGGAACCTTGAGGCGCAGGCCCTCCGCGGCGACCTCCGTTTCAACTCCGTCTCCGGTGATCTGACCGTGGTCGAGGCGGGCTCCTCGGTCAAGGCGGACTCGGTGAGCGGCTCGATGATCGTCGACCTGGATCCGGCGAGCCGCCCGACCGACATCGTCCTGGCGAACGTTTCCGGCGAGATCGCCATCCGGCTGCCCCACCCGGCGGATGCGGAGGTGGAGGCGAACACGGCGAGCGGGACGGTCTCCAACGCCTTCGAGGACCTGCGGGTCAGCGGCCAGTGGGGCGCCAAGAGGATCACCGGCCGGCTCGGCTCGGGCAGCGGAAGCCTGAAGGCGACGACCGTCTCGGGTTCGATCGCCCTGCTGCGGCGGCCCCCGGCGGAGGAGGAGCCGTGGGACGTGGCTCCGGAGGACATCGGCCCCCTGGTCGAGGACACGCCTCCGGCGGATTCGGACCCGTCCGCGCAGACCGGCCCGGCGAGCACCCCGGCGGACGGACCACACAACGACTCGGGGGACAATTCCGTTTCCGGCCAGGACGACCAATCGACCGACGACTCGACCGACGACCCGGCCGACGGCACGACCGACAAGAAGGTGCTCTGACATGCCTCCCGTCTTCGCCCACGGCCGCCTCCGCCTCTACCTGCTGAAGCTGCTGGACGAGGCCCCGCGCCACGGCTACGAGGTGATCCGCCTCCTCGAGGAGCGCTTCCAGGGGCTGTACGCACCGTCGGCGGGCACCGTCTACCCCCGCCTGGCCAAGCTGGAGGCCGAGGGCCTGGTCACCCACACCACCGAGGGCGGCCGCAAGGTGTACGCCATCACGGACGCGGGCCGCGCCGAACTGGCCGACCGCAGCGGCGAGCTGGCCGACCTGGAGCTGGAGATCCGCGAGTCGGTCGCGGAACTGGCCGCCGAGATCCGGGCCGATGTGCGCGGCGCGGCGGGCGATCTGCGGCGCGAGATGCGGGCCGCGGCCACGGAGGCCCGGCGGGGTGCCGGCGGCAAGGGGCGCGGCGAACAGGACGGCTCCCTCGGCGACTTCGGGGAGTACGCCGACAAGGAGTCGTGGCGTGTCGCGAAGGAGGAGATGCGGCGCGTCAAACAGGAGTGGAAGGAGCAGGCGCGGCGCGCCAAGGACGAGAGCCGCCGGGCCCGCGAGGAGGCCCAGCGCGCCCGGCGCCAGGCCAAGGAGGCGCAGGAGCAGGCCCGGGCCCAGGCCCAGGAGGAGCTGCAGCGCATCGCCAAGCGAGTGCAGGAGCAGGTGCAGGACCACTTCGCGCGGGGCGACTGGCCGACGGGGGTGCGGGAGGGCCTGACCGAACTGGCCAAGGAGTTCGGGGACTTCGGAAGGGAGTTCGGAAAGGACTTCGGGTTCGGACGGGGCGGCACCGGCACCTCGGCACCCCAGCCCGAGTACTCGCACACCAAGGAGGCCTTCCCGGCGGAGTACGAACCCTCGTGGGCGCACGAGGCCACCACCGGAGACCCGGCCCGCGACCTCGACCGCCTGCTCGACCGCTTCCGGGACGACATCCGTGACGCGGCCCGGGACCACGGCGTCACGGACGAACAGCTCCGCGACGCCCGCCGCCATCTGTCGACGGCGGCGGCGCATATCGGAGCGATACTGCGCGCACCGAGGGTCTGAGAGCCGGCGGGCCGCTTTCCGCGAAGGCAGTCGTCAGACGCTCAGGTGCACTGCCAGAGGAAGCGGCCCTCCTTGCCGTCCGGGGAGAGGAAGGCATAACCGACGCCCGCGTCACCGAAGTTGACATCGAAGGGCAGCTTCCCGGAGTCCAGCTGGACCACCAGCTGCCATCCGTCGCCGGGCGTCTCGTCGCCCTGGAGCCAGTGCGGTTCGACACCGGGACCGCCGAGGAACTGCCAGGGCCGACGGTCCTCCTCCTCATCGGAGTGCTCACCGGAGCCCTCGCTGGAGCCCTCGCCGGAGTCGATGTGCCGCGGCAGATGGTCGGCCCCCGCGCTCGGGCCCTCCGCCCGCCGTTCGACGGTCACGAAGTCCGGGATGTGGCCGCCGGGTTGGATCACCAGGGCGTTCTCCCCGCCCTCCGGCTCCCACGTGCCGTCGACGTACTCCCCCTCGTCCCCGGTCATGAACAGATGGGCGAGCCGGCCGCCCTCCAGGGCGAACTGGCCCAGGAACTCCATCGGCCGGCCGGTCTGACGCGACAGCGGCCACTGCGGCTCCTCCAGCCACACGGGCTGCCCGCCCGCCTTGGTCACCGCCTCGCGCACGACCCCGTCCGCGGGGACGAACACGAGCGGCACGGGCTCGGACGCGGTCATGAGAGCTCCTTCGAAGGACCAGGCCAACCTCGGCAGGCCCCACCCTAGGACCCGCCACAGACACCCAAGGCCCAGCACGCCCGACCTCCGCGACCGCCTCCGCCTCCGACTCCGACTGTGTACGCCCCCTGGAAAGCGCCCGCCACGGACACCCCCGGCCCAGCACACCCGCCCTCCCCGACCGCCCTCCGACCCCGCCCGCGTACGCCCGCCCTGGAGCGCACCCGTCACGCGCGCCGGGCCAGGAACCCGGTCATCCGGCCTTCGCATCACCGCCCCCGCCGAACAGCACCCGTATCAGCGACTCGTGTGTCACCCCGCGGTCGGCGAGGACTTCGGCGGGGATCCCGGGGCGGGCGGTCAGCGCCAGGAGGATGTGCTCGTCGCCGATGTGCCGGTCCCCCTGGGCGACGGCGGTGTGCAGCGACGTCGTGAGGATCTGCTTGGCACCCCGGCCGAAGCTGCGGCGCCCCGACCACGAGCCCTTGTCCCTGCGGTCGCCGGACATCGCCCCGACGCCGTGCACCTCCTCGACGCGGGCGACGATCTCCGACACGTCGATCCCCAGCCCGGCGAGCGCGTCGGTCTCGGACTGGGACAGCCCGGCCCGCCGACGGGCCTCGGCCACCGCCTCCCGCACCGATTCCCTGCGTTCGCCGGCCACCCCCAGCGAGGTGAGCGCGAACGAGGCGCGGCTGCCCTCGCGGTCGAGCAGCGCGAGCAGTATGTGTTCGGCGTCGACGGACGGCACCCCTGCCCGTTCCGCGTGCTCGACCGCCGTCCGCACCACGTCACGGGCGTCCTTTGTGAACCGCTCGAACATCAATGCCTCCCGTACTTCTTGTGCACGGCCTGCCTGCTGACTCCGAGTTCCGCGGCGATCTCCTGCCACGACCAGCCCTGATGGCGCGCACTGCGCACCTGCACCGCCTCCAACTGCTCCAGCAGCCTGCGCAGTGCGGCGACGGCGCGCAGTCCGACCCGTGGATCGCGGTCGCCCGCGCGCTCGGCGAGATCCGTTGCTTCGGTCATGATGTCAACTTACGTTGACAGTCCCGCCATGTCAACCATGGTTGACAAACGCCGACGGCCGACCCGGTTCCGGGTCGGCCGTCGGCGAAAGGGGCTGTCAGTCGTTGGTGAGCACGATCTTTCCGAACTGCTCCCCGGATGCCATCCGTTCGAAGCCCTCCCGCGCCCGGTCCATCGGCAGCACTTCGTCGATGACGGGGCGCACGCCGGTGGCGGCACAGAAGGAGAGCAGGTCCTCCAGCTCGTCCTTGGTGCCCATCGTGGAGCCGACGACCTTGAGTTCGAGGAAGAAGATGCGGGTCAGTTCGGCATGCGAGGGCCGGTCACCGCTCGTCGCCCCCGAGATGACGAGCGTGCCGCCGGGCTTCAGCGACTTCACCGAGTGCGACCAGGTGGCGGCCCCGACGGTCTCGATGACGGCATCGACGCGCTGCGGCAGCCGCGCCCCCGACTCCAACGCCTCGACGGCACCCAGTTCCACGGCCCGCTTCCGCTTGGCCTCGTCCCGGCTGGTGGCGAAGACCCGCAGCCCCGCAGCCTTCCCGAGCACGATCGCGGCCGTCGCGACTCCGCCCCCGGCGCCCTGCACGAGGACCGAATCGCCGGGCCGTACGCCCGCGTTGGTGAAGAGCATGCGGTACGCCGTCAGCCAGGCGGTCGGCAGACAGGCGGCCTCCGCGAAGGAGAGCTCCTTGGGCTTGGGCAGGATGTTCCAGGTCGGCACGGCGACCTGCTCGGCGAACGTGCCCTGGTAGTGCTCGGTGAGGATGGAACGGGGTTCCCTGGGGCCGACGCCGTGACCGCTCTGTCCGATCACGGAGTGCAGGACGACCTCGTTGCCGTCCTCGTCGACACCGGCGGCGTCGCAGCCGAGGATCATCGGCAGTTTGTCCTCGGACAGGCCGACGCCCTTGAGGGACCAGAGGTCGTGGTGGTTGAGGGAGGCGGCCCTGACGTCGACGACACTCCAGCCGGGCCGGGCCCCGGGAGCGGGCCGGTCCCCCAACTCGA
Organism: Streptomyces sp. TLI_185; assembly: GCF_003814765.1. Taxonomy (NCBI): domain Bacteria; kingdom Bacillati; phylum Actinomycetota; class Actinomycetes; order Kitasatosporales; family Streptomycetaceae; genus Streptomyces; species Streptomyces sp. TLI_185. The sequence goes on along the minus strand of NZ_RKRB01000001.1, from coordinate 6,736,903 downwards.
GGCCGTTCAGTGGCTGGTCACGGTCGATTCGGGCGGCGTAGACGGCGAACATGACCTTGACGATAGGCGGCACACCGGCTCGACGGAACCGCAGGGCTCTGTGACACACACCCTCTTGCCGGCACCATTTCAGCCCGTCCGGCATTTGAGGACGAGGCCGCTCAGTCGGAAGGGGGGTCTGGGGGCACAGCCCCCAGGGCCACAAGCCCCCACCCACCGGCAGCCGCCGCCGGCGGGCTCCACCCACGACAGACGTGCACCGCGTCAACCACCCGAACGGGCGGGCGCGTGGGCAAAAAAATGGTCCCGCCCACCCGGGCGGGACCATTCAACAGACGGTACGTCAGCGCCGCGCAACACCTTCGGCCCGAGCCGCAGCCGCAACAGCCGCCGTAACAGCCGGAGCAACCCGCTCATCAAAGGGTGACGGAATCACATAGTCCGCAGCGAGGTCGTCCCCGACGACCCCGGCCAGCGCCTCGGCCGCCGCGATCTTCATCCCCTCGGTAATCCGAGAGGCACGAACCTGCAGCGCGCCCGCGAAGATGCCCGGGAACGCCAGCACGTTGTTGATCTGGTTCGGGAAGTCCGACCGTCCGGTCGCCACGACCGCCGCGTACTTGTGCGCGACGTCGGGGTGCACCTCGGGGTTCGGGTTGGCCATGGCGAACACGAACGCGCCCTCGGCCATCGAGGCGACGGCCTCCTCCGCGACCGTACCGCCGGAGACGCCGATGAAGACGTCCGCACCCTCCAGAGCCGCCTCCAGCGACCCGGTGATGCCGGCCTTGTTGGTGAACCCTGCGAGCTCCCGCTTGACGGACGTCAGGTCGTCCCGGTCGGCCGACACGACACCCTTGCGGTCGGCCACCGCGACATCCCCGATACCGGCCTCGACCAGCATCTTGGCGATGGCGACACCGGCCGCACCGGCACCGGAGATGACGGCCCGCAGATCCCCGATGGCCCGCCCGCTCAGCCGCGCGGCGTTCCGCAGGGCCGCCAGCGTCACGACCGCCGTACCGTGCTGGTCGTCGTGGAAGACCGGGATGTCCAGCCGCTCCTGCAGCTTCCGCTCGATCTCGAAGCACCGCGGCGCCGAGATGTCCTCGAGGTTGACGCCGCCGAACGAGGGCGCGAGCCGCACCACGGTCTCGACGATCTCGTCGACACCCGTGCAGTCGAGCGCGATCGGCACGGCGTCGACGCCGCCGAACTGCTTGAACAGAATCGCCTTGCCTTCCATCACCGGAAGGGAGGCCTCGGGGCCGATGTCCCCGAGTCCGAGCACCGCCGTGCCGTCGGTGACCACGGCCACGACGGACGACTTCCACGTGTAGTCGTGGACGAGCTCCGGCTGCTCGGCGATGGCGCTGCACACCTTCGCAACGCCGGGCGTGTACGCCAGGGACAGGTCGTCCTTGTCACGGACCGGCACGGTGGCCTGCACGGCCATCTTGCCGCCGCGGTGCAGCGCGAACGCCGGATCGAAGGAATCGAGGGGCTCGCCCCCGCCGTCCTGATCCGTACTGCTGTCGCTGCGAGGATTGACGATCTCCGCTGCCACTTTGTTTTACCCCTTAAGTCTTCATTGGTTGAGGGTGGCCACTCCTGGTGAGGGGTGGGCGGGCACCGCGTCAGTCCCGGTCGGTGTTGCGTACGGGTCCTGCGCGACGGGCGCGCCGCACACGCGCCCTGAGCCCCGGATGAGGGGTGTAAAGAACCTTCTTACCGGACGCACCGGGCCAAGGACGAGTCCAATAAGTGCAAGGTCACATCGCGGAACCCGAAGGTCACATCTCGGCCACAAGGTTCGTCCCGAAATATAGGGACCCGTCCCCGACGAATCCGCGACGAGCCCTTGACTGGCGGCCGAACAGTGATCAACACCTCGGAGCGCAGGTCCGCATCCCGAGATGCGTCGAAGATCTTCCGGCCGGAACGCCGGATTCCCGCAGATGGTCCGGCCATGTTGTACCGGCCTGGTGTGGTTCGGGGGTCACCCGTTATCCGATTTTGACATGACGGGTCCCCTGAAGGGCTGAGTCCGAATGGCAAGATGCCGTAAACCCACGAGGTCGCGACACTCGAAGGTGTGTGTTCTCGTCGACCGATCGGCAACTCCACCCATCCGCCGGAGGAACCCAAAATGACCGCAAGCTCCACCCGTCGTACGACCGCCGCACGCACCCGTCTGGCAGCGGTCGGTGCGGTCGCGGTCGCAGGCGCCCTGATCCTCACCGGCTGCGGTGACCAGACGGACAAGGGCGGCAGCAGCTCGGATTCGGCGTCCTCGTCCTCGGCGCCGCTCGCGAGCAAGCTCCCCGCCGACATCCGCAAGGCGGGCGTCGTCAAGGTGGGCTCCGACATCGCCTACCCGCCGGTCGAGTACATGCAGAACGGCAAGGCCGTCGGCATCGACCCGGACGTCGCGGACGCCCTCGGCAAGCAGCTGGGCGTGAAGTTCGAGTTCCAGAACGGCAAGTTCGACCAGCTCATCGTCGGTCTGCAGTCCAAGCGGTTCAACGTGATCATGTCGGCCATGAGCGACACGAAGGACCGCCAGGAAGGCATCGACTCCGACACCGGCAAGAAGGCCGGCAACGGCATCGACTTCGTCGACTACTTCACCGCCGGCACCTCGATCCTGGTCCAGAAGGGCAACCCCAAGGGCATCAAGTCCCTGGACGACCTGTGCGGCAAGGTGGTGGCACTGCAGCGGGGCACCACCTCCGAGGGCATCGCCAAGACCCAGAGCACCAAGTGCAAGAAGGACGGCAAGAAGGCCATCACGCTGCAGACCTTCGACACCGACCCCGAGGCGCTGCTCCGCCTGAAGCAGGGTGCGTCCGTCGCCGACCTCAACGACTTCCCGGTCGCGGCCTACAACGCGAAGACCTCGGGCGGCGGCAAGGACTTCGAGGTCACCGGCGAGCAGATCGAGGCCGGCCCCTACGGCATCGGCGTCAGCAAGGAGAGCACCCAGCTGCGGGACGCCCTGCAGGCCGCCGTGAACGCGATCATCCAGAACGGCGAGTACAAGAAGATCCTGGAGAAGTGGAACGTCACGGACGGCGCGGTGACCGAGGCCAAGGTCAACGGCGGTTCCTGACCCCTGCCTGACGCAACGCTGAAGGGCAGTCACTGTGACTGACATTGTCGACAAGGTTCCGGCGCCATCGGTGCCGCCGGAGCAGATCAAGGCCATCCCGGTGCGCCACTACGGCCGCTGGGTGGCCGGTGCCGTGGTCATCGGGCTCCTGGTTCTGATCGGGATCGCATTCTCCAACGCGAAGATCAACTACGACATCATCCCGGACTACCTCACGGACGATCTGATCCTGTCCGGCCTCTGGCACACGCTGTACATCTCCGTGCTCGCCATGGTGCTCGGACTCGTCCTGGGCGTGATCCTTGCGGTGATGCGGATGTCGTCGAACCCGGTCACCAGCACGGTGTCCTGGCTCTACATCTGGTTCTTCCGCGGCACCCCGGTACTGGTGCAGCTGCTGCTCTGGTACAACATCGCCCTCGTGTTCCCCGTCCTCAACCTGGGGTTCTACAAGGACGAAATGAACGACGTGATGACGCCGTTCCTGGCGGCCCTGCTCGGTCTCGGCCTGAACGAGGCCGCGTACATGTCCGAGATCGTCCGGGCCGGTATCCAGTCCGTCGACGAGGGACAGACCGAGGCCTCGCACGCGCTGGGCATGACCCACGCCAAGACGCTGCGGCGCGTGGTCCTCCCGCAGGCGATGCGGGTGATCGTGCCGCCGACCGGCAACGAGTTCATCAACATGCTGAAGACCTCGTCGCTCGCCTACGCGGTCCAGTTCAACGAACTGCTCAAGCGGGCCACGGACGTCTCCAGTACCTCGCTCGCGGTCGTCGAGATGTACTTCGTGGCGTCGATCTGGTACCTGATCCTGACCAGCGTCTTCAGCGTCGGCCAGTACTACCTGGAGCGCCGCTACGCCCGCGGTTCGTCGCGCAGCCTGCCGCCGACCCCCTTGCAGCGTCTGAGGAAGAACCTCCGTCTGTTCGGTTCGTTCCGCCGCCCGGAGGTGACCCGATGACCCGTCTCGGCAAGGACATCGCCAAGAGCACGAGCGGCCATCCGATGGTCAAGGCGGAGGGCGTGCACAAGTCCTTCGGGCTCGCGCACATCCTCAAGGGCATCGACCTGGAGGTGAACCCGCGCGAGGTGTTCTGCCTGATCGGCCCGTCCGGTTCCGGCAAGTCCACGTTCCTGCGGTGCATCAACCACCTGGAGAAGATCAGCGCCGGCCGGCTGTACGTCGACGGCAGCCTGGTCGGCTACCGGCAGAGCGGCGACAAGCTCTACGAACTCAAGGAGAAGGAAGTCGCCGCGCAGCGGCGGGACATCGGCATGGTGTTCCAGCGCTTCAACCTCTTCCCGCACATGACGGCCCTGGAGAACGTCGCGGAGGCGCCGATCCAGGTCAAGGGCGAGTCCAAGTCCGTCGCCCGGGAGCGGGCGCAGCGGCTCCTGTCCCGGGTCGGCCTCGGTGACAAGAAGGACCACTACCCGGCCCAGCTCTCCGGTGGTCAGCAGCAGCGCGTCGCCATCGCCCGGGCGCTGGCGATGGAGCCCAAGCTGATGCTCTTCGACGAGCCGACCTCGGCCCTCGACCCGGAGCTGGTCGGCGAGGTACTCGACGTGATGCGGGACCTCGCGGAGGACGGTATGACGATGATCGTCGTCACCCACGAGATGGGCTTCGCCCGCGAGGTCGGCGACTCGCTGGTCTTCATGGACGACGGGGTGGTCGTCGAGTCCGGCCACCCTCGCGAGGTCCTGACGAACCCGCAGCACGAGCGCACCAAGTCGTTCCTGTCCAAGGTGCTGTAGCAGTACGACGGGAAAGGGGCGGTACGGGCATCCCGTACCGCCCCTTCTCAGTTCCGGCCGGCTGACATCACTTCAACGCCAGCAACAACGTGTCCGCCGGCGAACACCACACCGCCCGGGCCTCCCCGAACCCCTTCTCCTGCAGCACGCGCGCGTGCCACTGAGGCGAGGGCATGTCGCCGTCCGCGTGGTCGCCGTAGATCTCGAAGCGGCGGGCCGTGGGGCCCGCGAGGGCCGGGTCCTTGGCGGCGAGCTGCCACCACTGGGCCCAGTCCAGGGCTCCGTCCCGCATGGCCTGATCCATGCGGGCGTGGCGCAGGCTGCGCTCCGCCGCGTTGATCCGGGGCGTGCTCTCGTCGATCATGTGGTCGGCGTTCATGAAGACGCCGCCGTGGCGGACCAGCCCGGCGATCCGGCCGTACAGGGCCGCGAGGGGGGCGCTGTGCAGCCAGTGGAGGGCGGTGGCGGTGAGCACCGCGTCATACGTCTCGTACGGCAGCCGCGCCGGCCAGTCCGGGTCCTTGAGGTCGGCCTCGACGAAGGTGACCCGGTCGTCGCCCTCGAAGGTGCCGCGCGCGATGGCGAGGAGCGCGGGGTCGAGATCGATGCCGGTGCTGGTGGCGTCCGGGAAGCGGGCGAGCAGCCGGGCCGTGATGCTGCCGGTGCCGCAGGCGAGGTCGAGGATGCGCGGCTCGGTCCCGACGCAGGCCTCGACCATGTCGAGCATGATGCGGAACCGCTCCTCGCGGTCCGGCATGTACACCTCCTGCTGCCGGTCCCAGCTCTCTTGCCAGCCCTGCCAGTCGGTCCCCGTGGTACCTGTTCCGGTTGCAGTGGTTTCCGTCATGGAAGCCCTCTCCCCTCACCCGCGTAATACCCTGGAAGTACAGGCAGTCGTTACCTCTTCGCACCCACGACCATAGAGCGCCTTCGTAAGGACCACAAGTGGAACTGGCCTATTACTCGGACTACGCCGTACGCCTCGTCAACACCGAGGAACCGGCCCGGGGCAAGGACACCCTGACCTCCGTCGAGGCCGTCCGCGACCTGTTCGGCGGCAACGCGTCGGCGGCCCGCCGCGCCACCGACGCCGACGTGACGCGCTTCCGCTCGGTCAGGGGCCGGCTGCGCGCGGTCTTCGAGGCCGCCGACAAGGGCGACGAGACGCTCGCCGTGGACCTGCTGAACTCACTCCTGCTGGAGTTCCCGGTCAGCCCGCAGATCTCGGGCCACGACTTCCGGGACGACGACGGCCGACCGCTGTGGCACATGCACCTGGCCGACCATCCCTCGAACGCGACCGCCGGCTACGCGGCCATCGCGGCGATGGGCCTGGCCTTCCACCTGACGGAGTACGGCGTCGACCGGCTGGGCCTGTGCGAGGCGGCGCCGTGCCGCAACGCCTACCTGGACACGTCCACGAACCGCTCCCGGCGCTACTGCTCCGACCGCTGCGCCACCCGGGCCAACGTGGCCGCCTACCGCGCCCGCAAACGCCTGGAGGCCGACCGGTCCGACAGGACGGGCCTCGCGGCCGACAGCACCCAGCGGGCGAGCGCGAACGGCGAGCGCTGATCCGCCTTCAGCGGCCGGTACCGAAAGCGCACCTTGCCGAGGACCAGATCCTCCGGGACGGTCCCGTAGTCCGTGCTGTCGCCGCCCGCGTAGGCGTTGTCGCCGAGTACCCACCAGCCGCCGTCGCGCCGCTCCGCGGCCCGCTTCACGACCAGCAGGTCCTGCTGGAACGGATGCCGCAGGACCACCACGTCACCAGGCCTGATCCGGGCGCCGTACTGCACCACGAGCCGGTCCCCGTGGTGGAGCGTGGGCACCATGGACGGGCCGGTCACCTCTGCCGCCCCGAAGGGCAGCAGCGCCCGCCCGCGCTCGATCTCCTGCGACAGCTCCGGCATCCCCGGCACCTCCCCGGTCCGATCCTCCACCAGTCTCAGTCTCACCCCGGACTTTTGTCCTAAGCCCATGGGGGCACCCGCGAAATCCCCTCCCCCAGGGAGTAATGTCCCACCTGAGAAGACGATCACGAGGAAGGAATGCTCCATGCTTTCCCGCCTGTTTGCCCCCAAGGTCAAGGTCAGCGCACACTGCGACCTGCCCTGCGGTGTGTACGACCCGGCCCAGGCCCGCATCGAGGCGGAGTCGGTGAAGGCCGTGCAGGAGAAGATGGCCGCCAACGACGACCCGCACTTCCAGGCGCGCGCCACCGTCATCAAGGAGCAGCGCGCCGAGCTCGCGAAGCACCACGTCTCGGTGCTCTGGAGCGACTACTTCAAGCCCCCGCACTTCGAGAAGTACCCGGAGCTGCACCAGCTGGTCAACGACGCCCTGAAGGCCCTCTCGGCCGCCAAGGGCTCGACCGACCCGGCCACGGGCCAGAAGGCTCTGGACTACATCGCCCAGATCGACAAGATCTTCTGGGAGACCAAGAAGGCCTGACGAACGCCCCGTTCGCGTGACCCGCGATCGGTGCACCATCGCAGGTCCACGGGCACTCCGAAGGGGTCCGGCCGGGAAACGGCCGGGCCCCTTCCGCTTCTGCCGCGAGGCGGTCTCACCGACGGCAGAGCAGGATGCCGCTCCTGCAGCTGATCTCGAACGCTCCCCGCCGGGCGATGTGGTCCGCGAGGAGGGCGCGAGCGCGTTCGACGGTTTCGGCGAACGGCACATCGTGCTGGTCCGCCCATGCCCGGTACGAAGCCATGTGCGCGATGACCGGCCCGGGATCGCGGACGGTGATGGTGCCGGGCAGTTCGATCGTCTCCACGCAGCCGAACTCGTCCCCCAGGAAGGCCGGAGCCTGCTCCAGGGAGAAGCGGGCGCTGAGCGAGATGCGTGCAGGGCCGCGACCGGTGCCGAGGACGTCGCCGGAGGACCGCTGCCACAGGTCGTCGAGTTCGGGCTTGTCGCGCGCGCTGTTGGTGGAGACGACCAGCAGCCCGTCACGGGCCACGACACGGGACAATTCCCCGATCGCTCGGGCGATGTCAGGGACGTGGTACAGCATGTGCATCGCCAACGCCGCGCCCACGCCCGCCGTCGCCAGCGGCAGACGGGCGACGTCCGCCACGGCCACCGGACCGGGGACCCCGGCGAGTATGCCGGGAGCGATGTCGAAGCCCAGCACCTCCAGGTCGGGCCTGTCCCGGCGGAGTCGACGGATGTACCTGCCGTTGCCGCAGCCGACCTCGACGACGCGTCCGCGCACCTCGCTCAACTGCTCGGCGACGATGCCGGGCAGGTCGTAGCGGGGCGTCTTCCACTCGTAGAGCGCCTGGCGTGCGGCAAGGTCTCGGTCGCTGCTGTAGGCGTGCCCGGCGAGCCGGGCCCGGTCGGTGACGGCGGCAGCCTGTGCGGCGGACAGTTCGGTCATGTCGGGAACGGTGACATGCCTACCGACCGTCGGCCAGCCCCCCGTGATCGTCCTCCCCGGCCTCCAGCAGCCCCGCGGCCGCCCCCACGATCCGCGGATCGGGGCTGCCGACGACCTCCTCGTCCTTGCCGGTGTAGTCGAAGCGGGCGAGCACACTGCGCATGGCCTCGACGCGGGCCCGTTTCTTGTCGTTGCTCTTGACCACCGTCCAGGGCGCGTGCTCCGTGTCCGTCTCGCGGAACATGGCGACCTTCGCGGCGGTGTAGTCGTCCCAGCGGTCCAGGGAGGCCAGGTCCATCGGGCTGAGCTTCCACTGCCGTACGGGGTCGACCTGACGGATGGTGAAGCGGGTGCGCTGTTCGCCCTGGGAGACCGAGAACCAGAACTTGATCAGGTCGACACCGTCGTCCGCCAGCATCCGCTCGAACAGCGGGGCCTGGCGCATGAAGCGCCGGTACTCGTCGTCCGAGCAGAACCCCATGACCCGCTCGACGCCCGCCCGGTTGTACCAGGAGCGGTCGAACAGCACGATCTCGCCCGCGGTCGGCAGGTGTTCGACGTAGCGCTGGAAGTACCACTGCCCGCGCTCGCGTTCGGTCGGCTTCTCCAGCGCCACCACCCGGGCCCCGCGCGGGTTGAGGTGCTCGGTGAAGCGTTTGATGGTGCCGCCCTTGCCGGCCGCGTCCCGGCCCTCGAAGACGATGACGAGCCGGCGCCCGGTCTCCTTGATCCAGCTCTGCAGCTTCAGCAGCTCGATCTGCTGGAGCCGCTTGTGCCAGTCGTACTCCTTGCGCTCCATGCGCTGCCCGTACGGGTAGTTCTCCCGCCAGGTGTCGATCGGGCTGCCGTCCGGGCGGATGAGCACCGGGTCGTCGGGGTCGGTGTAGTCGACCTTCAGGTCGGCCAGCAGGGGTGGCGTCGTCATCCCGATGTCCTTCCGAGTCCTTCCGATGTCCTGCTGATGCGCTTCCGGCTGATGTGCCTTCCGGCGCTCAGTGGAACTGCGGCACGATCAGATAGATCCCGTACGCCACCACGGCCGCGCAGGCGAGGAAGCACAGGCCGGCCTGGGCGAGGCCGATGGAGGAGGTCCCGCCGCCATCCTCGCGTGCCCCCTCGAAGCGGGCGAGGCCGAGTACGCCGAGGGCGAAGACGACGACCACGGCGACGGTGACGCCGATGCTCACCGCGGTGACCTGGCCGAGTGCGTTCCAGTCGAGGCTCATTCTGCGAACTCCCCGTGTTTCAGGCGGCCGTGCCGACGTGGGCCGGCGGTGCGGTGCGGACGGCGACCTCGTGGTGGTCGTTGACGTTGTTGGCGTGTACCGGGTTGCGGCGCGAGACGACGACGATGCCGGCGGCCACGGCGGCGCCGACCAGCGCGACGACGACCGTGCCGAAGTTGCCGCCGTGCTTGACCGCGGCCGCGGAGATGCCGCCGACCAGCGCGGCCGAGGGCAGCGTGATCAGCCAGGCGGCGACCATGCGGCCCGCGACGCCCCAGCGGACCTCCGCGAGGCGCCGGCCCAGGCCCGCGCCGAGGATGGAGCCCGAGGCGACCTGCGTGGTGGACAGGGCGAAGCCGAGGTGGGCGGAGGTGAGGATGACGGCCGTGGAGGCCGTCTCGGCGGCGAAGCCCTGCGGGGACTGGATCTCCGTCAGGCCCTTGCCCATGGTGCGGATGATCCGCCAGCCGCCCAGATAGGTGCCGAGGCCGATGGCGAGACCGGCGGAGGCGATCACCCAGACCGGCGGGCCGGCGTCGTGGCCGAGGGCGCCCGCGGAGATCAGGGTCAGCGTGATGATGCCCATGGTCTTCTGCGCGTCGTTGGTGCCGTGGGCGAGCGAGACCAGCGAGGCCGAGGCGATCTGGCCGAGGCGGAAGCCCTTGGTGACGGAGTCCTTGCGGCCGCGGGCGGTGAGCTTGTAGGCGAGGTAGGTGGCGAGCAGGGCGGCGACACCGGCGACGACCGGCGAGGCCACCGCCGGGATCAGCACCTTCTCGACAACCTTGTCGAAGTGCACGCCGTTCGAGCCCGCACCCACCCACACAGCGCCGATCAGGCCGCCGAACAGGGCGTGCGAGGAGCTGGACGGCAGCCCGACCAGCCAGGTCAGCAGATTCCACAGGATTGCCCCGACCAGCCCGGCGAAGATCATTCCCGGACTGACGAGGGTGTCGTCGACTATTCCCCCCGAGATCGTCTTGGCGACCTCCGTCGACAGAAAGGCTCCGGCGATGTTGAGGACTCCGCTCACGAGCACCGCTGTTCTCGGCTTGAGCGCGCCGGTGGCGATGGAGGTGGCCATCGCGTTGGCGGTGTCGTGGAATCCGTTGGTGAAGTCGAACGCCAGGGCCGTGACGATGACTACCGCCACGAGGAACGTGATGTGGTCCATTCCCTTATGGGAACAAGCGCTTTCATACAGCAGGCGAACTGAAGGCAAAGCCCACGCCAGAACCCAGCGCCCAGCCGGTGAGGGTCGTGCGATGCTGACGTGGTGAATCGTGAGGATCTGGTACGACTGCGCAAGGCACGCGACCGCATGGACCGCGAGTACGCCGAGCCCCTCGATGTGGCCGCCCTCGCGAGCACCGCCCTGATGTCGCCGGGGCACTTCCAGCGCAGCTTCCGCGAGGCGTACGGCGAGACCCCGTACGGCTATCTCATGACGCGCCGCGTCGAACGCGCCAAGACCCTGCTGCGCCGCGGCGACCTCACCGTCACCGAGGTCTGCATGGCGGTGGGCTGTACCTCGCTGGGCTCCTTCAGCGCCCGTTTCACCGAGCTGGTGGGCGAGACGCCGAGCTCCTACCGGGCCCGCTCGCACGAGGAGAGCGCGGAGATCCCGCCCTGCGTGGTGCGGGCGTACACGCGTCCCAGACGGACGTGAGGCCGTATCGACCTTAGGTTGGACCCATGGACCTGAAACTGAACAACTGTTTCATCGCCGTCGACGACCACGACAAGGCGATCGCCTTCTACTGCGACGTCCTGGGCCTGGAGATCCGCAACGACGTCAAGTACGAGGGAATGCGCTGGACGACCGTCGGGTCGCCGCTGCAGCCGGACGTGTCGATCGTCCTGGAGCCGCCCGCGGCCAACCCCGACCTCTCCCCCGCCGACCGCGACGCGATGGAGCAGCTCCTGGCCAAGGGCGTGCTGCGCGGGGTCAACTTCACCACCGAGGACTGCGACGCCCTCTTCGCCCGCGTCCAGGAGTCCGGCGCCGAAGTGCTCCAGGAACCGACGGACATGCCGTACGGGGTCCGGGACTGCGCGTTCCGGGATCCGGCGGGGAACATGCTGCGGTTCATGGAGCGGAAGGGATGAGCCGACAGGTCCGGTGGACCTATGCCTTCGTGGACCGGCCGGCCGGACTCCTCGCGTCCGCCTGCGAGTTCTGGACGGCCGTCACGGACACGCGTCTGTCCGGACTCCGGGGCGGGAACAAGGAGTTCACGACCCTTCTGCACGAGGGGGCCGACGCCTGCGTCAAGGTGCAGGGGGTGGCCTCGGGTCCGGGCGGCGCGCATCTGGACTTCCCGGTCGCCGACGTACGGGAGTTCATGCGGTCGGCGGTGGCTCTCGGGGCCGAGGTCGTCGCCGATCACGGGACGTGGGCCGTGCTGCGGTCGCCCGCAGGACAGCAGCTGTGCACCATGCCGTGGCGCGCGGAGACGACGCGCCCGCCCGTGGTGCGGGGCAGCCGCCTCGACCAGGTCTGCGTCGACATCGCGCCTTCCGCATACGACGCCGAAGTCGCCTTCTGGAGCGCCCTGTTGCCCGAGTGGCAGTCGCGGCCGGGCTCGCTCCCCGAGTTCCATGTGCTCACGCCGCCGGCGGGCCTCCCGATCCGCATCCTCCTCCAGCGCCTCGGCGAGGAACGCCCCACCACCGCCTACCTGGACCTGGCCTGCACCGACATCGAGGCGACCCGCGCCGCCCACGAACGTCTCGGTGCGCAGCCGGTCGCCCTCGGGACGCACTGGACGGTGATGCAGGATCCGGCGGGCGGCACGTACTGCCTGACGGGACGCGATCCGGAGACGGGCGGGTTGCCGGCGCAGGAGGGCCGGGGCTCCTGAACGGGTGGCGCGAATTCCGCTGCGGGTGGGGCGAATTCCCCTGCGGGTCAGGCGGAGCCCGCTGCGGGTCGGGCCAACTCCGCTGCGGGTCGGCCGCGCCCTGAAGGGGCGCGGGGCTGTGTTGAATATGCGGCTACCGCCGCGTGGGCGCGACCAGCCACGACGAGCCCGCTGACGACCAACGGCCAGTCGCGGCACTCGCTGCGGAACGCTCGGGGCCGCGGAACGCTCGGGGCCTGCAGATCAGCTCGGCGTCGCGGGCCCTCAGGGCCAGGCATGGACGCACGCAACGGCCGTGGCCTCGTCGTCGTGCGGGCACTCGGTGGCATTCAGCAGCGGGGCGGCCGGCTCCTCGGAGGGATCTGCCCGTTCCCAGCCGACCGGCGGCCGCGGTTCCGCGGAGTCCTGCAGCCAGAGGGTGAGCCCTCCCCCGACGGCCACGGCAATCGCCCACACCACCACGGCCCACCGCCACGCACGGCGGCGCGATGCCCTCAACTCGCCTGTCATGGGGTCACGTTACGACCTCAGCCGGGCCGCCCGCCCCTGCAGATAGCGCTGTTCGGGCAGGCTCAGGGTCTTGGCAGCCGCCGACTCGTAGGCGGAGCGGGCCTCCTCGTAGGCCCCCGCGCGCTCCAGGAGGTGGCCGCGGACCGCGTCGAGGCGGTGGCCCAACCCGGGTTCCAGCAGGTCGAGTTCGGCGAGCCCGGCCTCCGGGCCGTGCACCATGGCGACGGCCACGGCGCGGTTGAGGCGTTCGACAGGGCCCGGGACCAGGCGCACCAGCACCTCGTACAGACCGAGGATCTCCTCCCAGTCGGTCGCCCGGGCGGACGGCGCCTCGTCGTGTACGGCGGCGATGGCCGCACGCACCTGGTAGGGGCCCGCGCAGCCCCGGGACAGCGCCCGGGTGACCAGGGCGACGCCCTCCTCGATCGCGGCCTTGTCCCAGCGGGCGCGGTCCTGTTCGTCGAGGGAGACGAGCTCGCCGTGCGGTCCGGTGCGGGCGTCGCGGCGGGCGTCGGTGAGGAGCATCAGGGCCAGCAGGCCGGCCACTTCGCCGTCGTCGGGCAGCAGGCGGTGGACGGTACGGGCCAGCCGGATCGCCTCGCCGGCCAGTTCGCGGCGCTGCAGGACCGCTCCGGACGTCGCCGTATAGCCCTCGTTGAAGATCAGGTAGAGGGTGTGCAGGACGGCGGGGAGCCGCATCTCCCACTGGTCCGGCCGTCCGAAGCGCACGCCCCGCACCTTCTGCTTGGCCCTGCTGATGCGCTGGGCCATCGTCGCCTCGGGCACCAGATACGCGCGGGCGATCTCGGCCGTCGTCAGACCGCCGACCGCCCGCAGGGTGAGCGCGATCTGGGCCGGCGGGGTGAGGTCCGGGTGGCAGCACAGGAAGAGCAGCGTGAGGGCGTCGTCCTCGCGGGGCGCCCGGTCCGGTCCGCTCGCGAGCCGTGAGGCCAGCGCCGCCGCCCTCTCCTCCCGCGCCCGCCGGGCCTGCTCCGACCGCAGCGCGTCCGTCAGCCGCCGCGAGGCCACCTTGATCAGCCAGCCGCGCGGGTTGTCCGGCACACCCGCCGAGGGCCACTGCCCGGCCGCGGCCAGCAGTGCCTCCTGTACGGCGTCCTCGGCGGCGTCGAAGTGCCCGTACCGCCGGACCAGCGCGCCGAGGACCTGCGGCGCGTGCAGGCGCAGCAGGTCCTCGACCTCGATGGTCGTGCCCATGGACGCTCAGACGTCCGCGGAGCCGTTGTCGATGGGCCGGATCACCACGGGGTAGCTGTTGGCCCCGGCGGGCTGGGGGCACTGGAGGATGCGCTCGGCGATCTCCGTGACGCGCTCCAGGCTCGCGCAGTCCAGGACCCAGTAGCCGGCCAGCAGCTCCTTGGTCTCGCTGTACGGGCCGTCGGTGATCACGGGCTTGCCGTCGTCACCGAGGCCGACGAGCCGGGTCTTCGCCGGCTCGCTCAGGCCCTGCCCGTCGATCATCTCGCCGGTCTCGGCGAGATCGTCGTTGAGGGCGCCCATGAAGGCGTACATGGCCTGCACGTCCTCCTGGCTCCAGGCCGGAGAGGTCGCGTTGGCCCTGCCCTGCATGCCCTCGTAGTCCGCCTGCGTGCACTGCACCATGACCAGGTACTTCATGACTCTGCTCCTTCGGCTCGTACCGCCCGCGGTGGCGGCTCTCACGGGGGACGTCGGAGCCGGGCCGGGATTCTCGACACGGGGCTCAGGAATTTTTCGCGGCGGGTTTTCCGGGCTCCTGGACCGGTGCGGCGCCTTCGGCGACGTACGCCTCGCACGCGGGGTTGCGGCAGGGACCCGGCACCCAGACCGGGACCCACGCGCCCAGGGTCTTGTGGCGCTTGACGACCGTTTCCACTGGCTGTCCGCAGACCGGACAGACGCTTTCTGAGCTGTCCATGCCCTCAGCGTAGGCCGGTCAGCGCCGGCGCGCGTATGTGCGGAGGAGGACGCCGTTGCCGAAGGTCCGCACCGACTCCAGCGTGAAGTCGGTGACGGAGAAGCCGACGCCGAACACCGGCAGGCCCGAGCCGTACACCTGCGCGTACGTCCTGGACGGCGTGCTGCCCGGGGTCGGGGTGCCGGAGGGGCTGGTGGAGCGGATCGTGGCGACGGTCGTTCCGGAGAGGTAGCGGCCGTCCCGGAGCGGCAGGTCAGCCGCGGGGCTCCCGCCACATCGGCCACATCTGCGGGCCGTTCGGGAGGTCGAGCGGGCGGCCGGTGAGCTCGAAGCCGAGGCGCTCGTACAGCCCGCGGCTGCGGGCGCTGCTCGCCTCCAGATAGGCGGGCAGACCCTCGCGGTCACAGCGGTCGAGGACGTGCTGGACGAGCGCGCTGCCGATCCCCTCGCCCTGGTGCTCCGGAGTCACCCCGATCATCCACAGGTACTCGTGGGCGCGACCGGCAGGGTGGATCTCCGCGGTCAGCCGGCCGATCAGCTCGATGCGCTCGTTCCCGGGATCGACGGCGGCGCGCAGTCGGGCGGGCCCGTCGTCGGCCGCGTCCTCTTCGGCGTCGTGCTGTCCTGCGTCGTGCTCTTCGGCGGGCACGGACAGCCACAACGCGCACGCGCTGCCGTCCTCGGTGACGTCGATCCGCCCCTCGGCGAGCACGATCCCGGTGAAGGCGGCCATCAGCCTGTGGTGGGTCGTACGGCGGTACTCGTCCCCGGGAAAGACCCAGCCGCTGACCGGATCGTCCTGGAAGGCCTCGTCCAGCAGCCGCACGACCAGTTCTTGGTCGCCTTCGTCCGCCGTCCGGATCGCCACGCCCATGTGCCGCCCTTTCCCCTCAACCAACCTCGGCCGTACGGCTGTTGAGCCTATACGGGACTGTCCATGGGGGAGAGGCAGGCCCCGCACACCGTGGGGATGTGCGGGACCCGCCCGGCCGGAGCCTCGACGGCCGGGCGGGGTCAGGAGCCGCGCGGCCGCCCCGGTGGGCTCCGGGGTCTGTGAGGACTGCAGTCAGCTGGTGCGCCGCGTCACGAACTCCGCCAGCGCGAGCAGACCGCCTGCCGCCTCCGGGTCGGGGACCGCGCGGGCGAGCTCCTGCATCGCGCGGGCCATCCGGTCGGCGGCCTGGGCCTGAGCCCAGTCGCGCCCGCCGGCCTGCTCGACGGCGAGAGCCGTACGCGCGAGTTCCCCGTCGCCCCCTTTCCCGTACGCCACCCCGTACAGCTCGGCCAGTTCCGAGGCCGCCGGGGTGCCCGAGGTGAGCGCGGCGACCACCGGCAGGGACTTCTTGCGGGCCATCAGGTCCGCGCCGACCGGTTTTCCGGTGCGGTGCGGGTCGCCCCATATGCCGATGACGTCGTCGATGAGCTGGAAGGCGAGCCCGGCCTGGCGGCCGAACGCGTCCAGCGCCTCGACGTCCTCGTCGGACGCCCCCGCATACAGCGCGCCCAGGGCGCAGGCGCAGCCGAGCAGCGCGCCCGTCTTGGCCTCCGCCATGGTCAGCACCTCGTCGAGGGTGATCTCGGCGGGGCCGCGCCGCTCCATCTCCGTGTCCGCGTGCTGGCCCGCGCACAGCTCGACGACGCAGGCCGCGAGCCGGGCCGCGGCCGGCCCCGACGCCGGGTGCGGGTCCTCGGCGAGCAGCCCGAGGGCCAGTGCCTGCAGGGCGTCCCCGGCGAGGATCGCGTCGGCGTCGCCGAACACGCTCCACGCGGTGGGCCGGTGCCGGCGGGTGGTGTCCCGGTCCATCACGTCGTCGTGCAGCAGCGTGAAGTTGTGCACCAGCTCCACCGCCGCGGCCGCCCGCCTCGCCGCCTCGCGCGCGCCCGGGCCGCCGAGCGCGGCGGCCGCGGTGAGGACGAGCGCGGGACGGATCGCCTTGCCCGCGTTGCCCGCCGCCGGGGTGCCGTCCGCGTGCTCCCAGCCGAAGTGGTAGAGCGCGATCCGGCGCATGGAGCCGGGCAACGAGTCGATCGCCGCGCGCAGTTCGGGGTCGACGCAGGACCGGGTGCGCTCCAGGATCGCGGCCGCCTCGTGCCCGTCGAGCGGCTGCGCCCCCGTGGTGCGCTGCTTCTCCTCCGTCATGAACTCGGCCATGGGATCTCCCTCGGTCAGTTCGCGGACGGTGGCGCTTCCGCTGTGGCTGGGCGCATACGACCGGGGTGTACCCGCCCCGGAGGGCGGGGACACGGCTCCCAGGTGCAGAAACGTCACCGCCACCGGCCGATCTCGACGTTCTCCAGCACGCCGAGCGCGTCCGGCACCAGGACCGCTGCCGAGTAGTAGGCCGTCACCAGGTACTTGATGATCGCCTGTTCGTTGATGCCCATGAAGCGCACGGACAGGCTCGGCTCGATCTCGTCCGGGATGCCGGCCTGCTGCAGTCCGATGACGCCCTGCTCGGCCTCGCCGGTACGCATGGCGATGATCGAGCTCGTACGGGCCTCGGAGACCGGGATCTTGTTGCACGGGTAGATCGGCACACCGCGCCAGGTCGGGATGCGGTTGCCGGCCACCTCGATCGTCTCCGGGACGAGTCCGCGCTTGTTGAGCTCACGGCCGATAGCGGAGATCGCACGCGGGTGGGCGAGCAGCAGCTTGGTGCCGCGCCGCCGACTGAGCAGCTCGTCCAGGTCGTCGGGGCTGGGCACGCCGTCGTGCGGCTGGAGCCGCTGGTCGTACTCGCAGTTGTGCAGCAGTCCGAACTCGCGGTTGTTGACCAGTTCGTGCTCCTGACGCTCCTTCAGCGCCTCGACCGTGAGCCTGAGTTGCTGCTCGGTCTGGTTCATGGGCTGGTTGTAGAGGTCGGCCACGCGCGAGTGGATGCGCAGCACGGTCTGGGCGATGCTCAGTTCGTACTCGCGGGGCCGGGCCTCGTAGTCCACGAAGGTGTGCGGGATGTCCGGCTCGCCGCTGTGGCCGGCGGCGAGGTCGACGGCCTTCTCGCCGTACTTGTTGGTGCGCTGCTCCGGGATCGCGCGCAGCTGCTGGAGGTGCTCGCGCAGGGAGTCGCTGCGCTCCGCGACCAGTTCGACGTCCTGGCGGGAGAGGGTCAGCACCGTGCACGCGGTGTCCGCGCGGGCCGTGTACTCCCAGATGGCGTCCGGGTCGAGCAGCGCCGCGTCGCCGAAGTAGGCGCCGTCGGCGAGCACCCCGAGGACCGCGTCGTCGCCGTACGGGCCCGTGCCGATCTTCTCGACCCTGCCGTGTGCCAGCAGATACACCTCGTCGGTCTGGCTGCCGAACGAGGCGATCACACTGCCGGGCGCGAACTCCTGCTGCCGGCAGCGCTGGGCGAGCTCCGCCAGCACCTCCTCGTCCTCGTACGACCGCAGCGCGGGAAGTTCGCCCAGCTCCGCGGGGATGACCTCGACCCGGTCGCCGGTCTTCACGAACGTGATGCGGCCGTCCCCCACTGCGTAGGTCAGTCGCCGGTTGACCCGGTACGTACCACCCTGGACGTTCACCCACGGCAGTGTGCGCAGCAGCCAGCGTGAGCTGATCTCCTGCATCTGGGGTGCCGACTTGGTCGTCGTGGCCAGGTTCCGCGCGGCGGCAGTGCCGAGGCTCTGCTGCGGCTTGCCCTGCTCCGAACGGACCTCTTCGCCTACCGACATATGAGAATTGCCCTCCCGCTCCCACAGCCGGCGCGTTGTGCGCCGCTGCATCGATCTCCGCGGTGCAAGCCTTCCATCACGGAACGTGTCTGTGCTATTACCCGAAAGAGCGGGAATGGATCACCGCCCACTGGGCACAAATGGGGATCCTGTCCAAGAGCCAGGCCGCGCGGAGTGGCCGGATCCGCTCCCTCGCCGTGAACACCATGTGTGACGGCATCATTACTTTCGGTACAACCCCCTGCACAGGCGGTCGCGTCGGGCGGCCGTCGGCACGGTACGAAGGAGGCGGTCATGGCCTCACCCATGTCCGCGGGCAGTTTCCTCGACGGCCTCAGGGCGGAGGGCCTCACCGTCGTCGAGGTCGGCGACTGGGAACATCACAACCGCAACCACAAGGGGCCCTGGGGCCCGGTGCACGGCGTGATGATCCACCACACCGTCACCAGCGGCAGCGAACGCACCGTCGAGATCTGCCGGGACGGCTACGCCGGCCTGCCCGGCCCTCTCTGCCACGGCGTGATCACCAAGGACGGCACGGTCCACCTGGTGGGCTACGGCCGCGCCAACCACGCGGGCCTCGGTGACGACGACGTGCTGCGTGCGGTGATCGCCGAGAAGGCGCTCCCGCCGGACAACGAGGCGAACACCGACGGCAACCGTCACTTCTACGGCTTCGAGTGCGAGAACCTCGGCGACGGCGAGGACCCCTGGCCCCAGGCCCAGCTGGAGGCCATCGAGAAGGCCGCGGCAGCGGTGTGCCGGCACCACGGCTGGACGGAACGGTCGGTGATCGGTCACCTGGAGTGGCAGCCGGGGAAGGTGGATCCGCGGGGGTTCACGATGGCGTGGTTGCGGGAGCGGATCCACGAGCGGCTGAAGTGACGGCACCCGGCGGTGGTGCGCGCCCTGCTGGGGGCTGCTTCTTGAACTCCCCCACTCTCGGCTTCGCTCGAGCGGGGCCCCCATGACGGGCTGAAAGACCAAACCCCGGCAGGCGGAATACCCGGCCGGCGTGACAATGGTGCCGTGGTCAGCCCAGACGTCCCCGATCTCGCCGCTCTGCACCCCCGGCTGCCCTCCCCCCTGCAAGAGCTCGAGGACGACCGCTTCACCAGCCGCGGCCTGCGCCTTCTCCTCAAGCGCGACGACCTCATCCACCCCGAGCTGATC
Source organism: Streptomyces sp. TLI_185 (assembly GCF_003814765.1). Lineage (NCBI taxonomy): Bacteria > Bacillati > Actinomycetota > Actinomycetes > Kitasatosporales > Streptomycetaceae > Streptomyces > Streptomyces sp. TLI_185. The sequence continues at coordinate 6,717,282 of NZ_RKRB01000001.1, read as the reverse complement.
GGCAACAAGTGGCGCAAGCTGGCGCCCAATCTCGCCGCCGCGGCCGGTCGTACCGTCGTCACCTTCGGCGGTGCGTACTCCAACCATCTGCGCGCGACAGCGGCCGCGGGCCGGCTCCTCGGGCTGCCGACCGTCGGTGTGGTCCGCGGCCAGGAGCTGGCCGACCGCCCCCTCAACCCCTCCCTGGCCCGGTGCGCGGCCGACGGGATGCGGCTGCACTTCGTCGACAGGTCGACGTACCGCCGCAAGACCGAACCGGACGTCCTCGCGCGCGTGCTGCGCACGGTCGGCGCGGAGGACGCGTATGTCGTCCCGGAGGGCGGCAGCAATGCCGAGGCCGTACGCGGCTGCCGGGCGCTGGGTGAGGAGCTGCGCGGGCGGGCCGATGTCGTCGCCCTCGCCTGCGGTACTGGCGGAACGCTGGCCGGGCTGGCCGCCGGGCTCGCCCCCGGTCAGCGCGCGCTCGGCGTACCCGTCCTCAAAGGCGGCTTCCTGTCCGCCGGCACAGAGAGGCTCCAGGAGCGCGCATTCGGCGGCCGGTGCGGCGCGTGGACCCTCGACGACCGCTTCCACTTCGGCGGCTACGCGCGCGTGCCCGGCGAACTCGACGCCTTCGCCGAGGACTTCGAGGAGCGTCACGGAGTGCCCGTCGAGCGTCTCTATGTCGCCAAGTTGCTGTACGGACTTGTCACCCTGGCCGACGAGGGCGCGTTCACGCACGGGACGACCGTCGCAGCCGTCGTCACCGGGCGGCCCTTCCCTCAGGAGCCCTCCACCGTCTCCCGGTAGGCCGCCGCCTCCTCCAGGTCCAGCCTGCGCAGCAGCGTGCGCAGCATCTCGTCGTCGATGTAGCGGCCGTCCCGCAGCCTCACGAACATCGCGCGCTCGGCGCCGATCATCTCCCGGGACAGCCGGCGGTAGGTGTCGTCGACGGATTCACCGGTGACCGGGTTGGTCTGCCCGAGGCGTTCCCAGACGGCGTTGCGGCGGCGCTCCAGGACCTGGCGCAGACGGTCGGCGAGGGGCGGCGGGAGGGCGTTGCGCTCGTCGGTGAGGAGTTCGTCCAGGCGCCGCTCGGCGACCCGGGAGGCCTGCGCCTGGGCGTTGGCCTCGGCGAGGGTCTCGGCCTGTACGTCCCGGCCGGGGAACTTCAGCAGGCGGATCACCGGGGCCAGGGTGAGGCCCTGCACCACCAGGGTCCCGATGACCGTCGTGAAGGTCAGGAAGAGGATGAGGTTGCGCTGCGGGAAGGGGCCGCCGCCGTGCACGGTCAGCGGGATCGAGAAGGCAATGGCGAGGGAGACGACACCGCGCATCGCGGCCCAGGAGGTGACGATCGGCCCTCTCCAGGTGGGGTTGTCCTCGCGTTCCCTGATCCGCGCGGACAGCATGCGGGGCACGAACGTCCCCGGGTACACCCACACGAACCGGGTCACGACGACCACCAGGAAGACGGCGACCGCGTACCAGGCGGCGTCCACGCCCTCGTACTCACCGAGGCCCTTGAGGACCACGGGCAGTTGCAGGCCGATGAGGGCGAACACCGCGGACTCCAGGACGAACGCGACCACCTTCCACACCGCCTCCTCCTGGAGACGGGTGGCGAAGTCGACCTCCCACGCGCGGTGCCCGAGGTAGAGGGCGACGACCACGACGGCGAGGACACCGGAGGCATGCACCTGCTCGGCGACGGCGTAGGCGACGAACGGGATCAGCAGGGACATGGTGTTCTGCAGCAGCGCCTCCCTCACGTGCGTGCGCAGCCAGTGGATCGGCAGCATCAGAACCAGCCCGACCACCACGCCGCCGACCGCCGCCAGCAGGAACTCGCCGATCCCGCCGACCCAGGAGGCGCCCTCCCCGACGGCGGCCGCGACGGCCACCCGGTACGCGGTGATCGCGGTCGCGTCGTTCAGCAGCGACTCGCCCTGCAGGATCGTGGTGATCCGGGAGGGCAGCCCCACCCGGCGGGCGACCGCCGCCGCGGCGACCGCGTCCGTCGGCGCCACCACCGCGCCCAGCACCAGCGCCGCGGGCAGGGGCAGTCCGGGCACGACGAGATAGGCGACCCAGCCGACGACGAAGGTCGCGAACAGCACGTAGCCCACCGACAGCAGCGCCACCGGCCGCATCGTCGCGCGCAGATCGAGGTACGAGCTCTCGACGGCCTCCTTGTGCAGCAGCGGGGGCAGCACCAGCGGCAGCACGATGTCCGGGTCGAGGGTGTAGTCCGGTACCCCGGGGACGTACGAGACGGCGAGCCCCACCGCGACGAGCAGCAGCGGGGCCGGCACCGGGGTGCGCCGGGCCACGGCGGCGATCGCGGCGCTCCCCGCCACCAGCAACAGCAGTGGCATCACGTCCATCGTCCTCGCCCGCCCTCGTTTTTCCGCGCGGTCATCCGCACACCCGTCGTAATCTGGCAATCATGAAACAGTGCACGCACGCCGACGCGCTGCCCGATCCGGAACCCGGTCCACGGACCGAGACATGTCCGGAGTGTCTGGCAGCGGGCACGCACCCGGTACAACTGCGGCTGTGCCTCACCTGCGGCCACGTCGGCTGCTGCGACTCCTCGCCCGGCCGGCATGCGACGGAGCACCACAAGGACTCCGGCCACCCGATCATGCGCACATTCGAACCCGGCGAGAACTGGCGTTGGTGCTTCGTGGACCACGTTCTCGTGTGACCCTGGACAGCCGGGGGACGACCCACGATCCGGACGGTTCGACCGTCTGACGTCTGGGTACGTCAACCCGGCGCGCGTTCTTCCCAATTGGAGCCGCAGACCCCTAGACACGGAGCGTGTCCACAGTTTTACTGTGAGTGACGGCAAGGGGTTGGGGTCCCGGGGACGGGAAACTTGAGAGCGCGATAGCGTCACCGCTGAACCACACATCGCGTTATCCCGGGGGGCAACCCTCGGCCCCGAGAAGCTTGTACCACCTTGGAGGTGAGGGTGTCCCAGATCGCAGGCGAGCCCGCGACCCAGGACTTCGTGGAAGTCCGGCTGCCGGCTGCGGGTGCCTACCTGTCGGTGCTGCGTACGGCGACTGCCGGCCTCGCGGCCCGTTTGGACTTCACCCTCGACGAGATCGAGGACCTTCGCATCGCGGTGGACGAGGCCTGCGCGATCCTGCTCCAGCAGGCCGTGCCCGGCTCGGTGCTGAGCTGCGTCTTCCGGCTCGTCGACGACTCGCTCGAGGTCACCGTCTCGGCACCGACCACGGACGGCCACGCCCCCTCGCGGGACACCTTCGCCTGGACCGTCCTGTCCGCACTCGCGGGCAAGGTCTCCTCCGCCGTGGACGAGGACAAAACCGTTTCGATCAGCCTCTACAAACAGCGCGGCGCGGGACCCGGGCCGGCGTGAGGACAGGGGACGGGCCGGTGCGTGACGAAGAGCGCGGCACACGAGAGCTGCCGGCCGAGGGCGCAGACGGGTCCCGACGCATCGGGGACTCCGTGGGCGGCGCCGACGGCATCGACGGCATCCCCGAGCAGGCCCGGCCGCATCCGGAGGACGACGCCGACAGCGCAGCGGCGGCCGGCTTCCCGGAGGACGGGCAGCGGGATCGGGAAGGTGCCGTGCAGAGCACGCCTCTGGACGGACGGAACGGGGTCACCCCGGTCCGAGCGGAGGCGAGGGCTCGGAGAAGGGCGACGGGCGGGACGATGAGCGAGCACGAGCGAAACGCCGAGGGCGACGGGCAGGACGCGCAGCGCGTGCCGCAGGCCACGCAGCACGACGCACAGGACCGCAGCGGGGCGCGCAAGATGTTCATCGAGCTGCGCAGCCTGAAGGACGGCAGTCCGGAGTACGCGGAGCTGCGCAACAAGCTGGTCCGCATGCACCTGCCGCTCGTCGAGCATCTCGCGCGCCGCTTCCGCAACCGCGGCGAGCCGCTGGACGACCTCACGCAGGTCGCCACCATCGGCCTGATCAAGTCGGTCGACCGCTTCGACCCGGAGCGCGGCGTCGAGTTCTCGACGTACGCGACCCCGACGGTCGTCGGTGAGATCAAGCGCCACTTCCGCGACAAGGGCTGGGCGGTGCGCGTGCCCCGGCGCCTGCAGGAACTGCGCCTGGCTCTGACGACGGCGACCGCCGAGCTCTCCCAGCAGCACGGCCGCTCCCCCACGGTCCATGAGCTCGCCGAGAAGCTGGCGATCTCCGAGGAAGAGGTCCTGGAGGGCCTGGAGTCCGCCAACGCGTACTCCACACTCTCCCTGGACGTCCCGACACGGACGACGAGTCCCCGGCCGTGGCCGACACCCTGGGCGCCGAGGACGAGGCGCTGGAGGGCGTCGAGTACCGCGAGTCGCTCAAGCCGCTCCTGGAGGACCTCCCGCCCCGGGAGAAGCGGATCCTGCTGCTGCGTTTCTTCGGCAACATGACCCAGTCGCAGATCGCGCAGGAGGTCGGCATCTCGCAGATGCACGTGTCCCGGCTGCTGGCCCGCACACTGGCCCAGCTGCGGGAGAAGCTCCTGGTGGAGGAGTAGGACTACTGCTTGCCGTCCTGCGCACGGCCCGGGCCCTTGATCCCGAGGGCCTGGGTCGTCGCCGGATTCACCAGCAGGACCAGCGCGACGACGGCCACGACGGCGAGCGCGATGCCGGCCGGGATCGCCACGCTGTCGGCCTGCAGCAGGTTGTAGGCCACCGGCAGCGCCATGATCTGCGTGATCACGGCCGGTCCCCGGCTCCAGCTCTTCTGCTTGAGCAGCCCGCGTGCGGCCAGCAGCGGCAGCAGGGCGAGGACGACCAGCGTGATACCGCCGGTGACGGCGGACCGGCGGTCGTCCGGGGCACCCGTGAGGCCCTCCACGAGCATCCAGACGCCTCCGACGGCCAGTGCAAACCCCTCCAGCGCGGCGAGCGCCGCGGCGTACGTCAGGCGGCGCGGGCGGGGGCCGGTGTCTTCCTCGGTGGCGGGGGTCTTCTCACTGGTCACCCCTGAAGGGTAGCCCTGGGGGCGTGCGCCGCCAGGGCGAGCCCGGGGGACGCGGACCGCCGGGGCGGAGTTGAGCCGCAACCCGTGGTGAGCCTCACGCCCCCACCTCTTACCTGATCCCTACCTCGACCTGTGCCCGGTACTTCCCAGTAGGTACGCTGCAACTCATGCGTGCACTTCTCGTGGCCAATCCGGCAGCAACCACCACAAGCGCACGTACGCGCGATGTCCTGACCCATGCGCTGGCGAGCGAGATGAAGCTCGAGGCGGTCACCACGGAGTACCGCGGACACGCGCGCGACCTGGGCCGGCAGGCGGCGGAGAGCGACGACATCGACCTCGTCGTGGCCCTCGGCGGCGACGGCACGGTCAACGAGGTGGTCAACGGTCTACTGCACGCGGGCCCCGACCCGGAGGGCCTCCCCCGTCTCGCCGTGGTCCCCGGCGGCTCCACGAATGTCTTCGCCCGCGCCCTGGGCCTGCCCAACGACGCCGTCGAGGCGACCGGCGCACTGCTGGACGCCCTGCGTGAGGGCAGCGAACGTACGGTCGGCATGGGCATCGCCGAAGGCACGCCGGGCAGCGAGGACGAGGCGGTGCCGTCCCGCTGGTTCACCTTCTGCGCGGGGCTCGGCTTCGACGCGGGCGTGGTGGGGCGGGTCGAGCAGCAGCGCGAGCAGGGCAGGAAATCCACGCATGCCCTGTACCTGCGCCAGGTCGCACGCCAGTTCCTGCAGGAACCCAACCGGCGGCACGGGTCGATCACTCTGGAGCGGCCCGGCGAGGAGCCGGTGACCGATCTGGTGCTGTCGATAATCTGCAACACGTCACCGTGGACCTATCTGGGCAATCGTCCGGTGTACGCGGCGCCTAAGGCCTCGTTCGATACCGGGCTCGACCTGCTGAGTCTCAGCCGTATGTCCACGGTCTCGGCTGCCCGGTATGCCACGCAGTTGCTCACTTCGTCCCCCGAGCGCGGACCCCATGGCAAGCACGTCGTATCCCTGCACGACCTGGACCGGTTCACCTTGCATTCGAAGGTGCCCCTGCCCCTCCAGATGGACGGCGACCACCTGGGGCTGCGTACGAGCGTGACGTTCACAGGCGTACGCCGTGCACTGCGTGTGATTGTGTGAGCAGAAAGGGCTGAAGTCCTTTCACTCGAACGTTTAGGCCAGGATCCACCCCATGGAAGTACGGCTGTGACCTAGTCGACACCGAGGAATCAAAAAAAACTTTCCGGAAGGGGTTGTATCCGCCGCTGAGGTTTGCGAGTCTCTACGTGGCGATCGAGACGGCCCGCAACACCGGCCTCACCAGATCACCGGAACCCCTCTCCAAATCACAGGACCTCGCCAGGGAACCTGGCGCTCGGCCCTTCACTTGTTGAGGGATTCGTGAAAGCGTTCACATTCACAAGCAACCTGCATGTAATACCAAGGAGAGGTAGCAGCCATGGACTGGCGTCACAACGCCGTTTGCCGCGAGGAAGACCCCGAGCTCTTCTTCCCCATCGGCAACACCGGTCCTGCGCTGCTGCAGATCGAGGAAGCCAAGGCCGTCTGCCGCCGCTGCCCCGTCATGGAGCAGTGCCTGCAGTGGGCGCTCGAGTCCGGCCAGGACTCCGGCGTCTGGGGTGGTCTCAGCGAGGACGAGCGTCGCGCCATGAAGCGCCGTGCCGCCCGCAACCGGGCACGTCAGGCCTCCGCCTGACAACCCGCCCCGCAACAGCCTGAGCTTGGCGGCGCGTACAGCGAGTACGCATCTCCCGCCCCCGAGCCGCAGCGCGCAGTACCCCCGATGCGCAGCACAAGCTGGCAACGAGCATTTCAGCCCCGGACCTGGGAACGGTCCGGGGCTTCTTGCTGTGCACGGACCTGTCGTACGGCACCTCTTGTGTACGGCGCTACTTGTTCGCCCGCACCGGAACGTCCAGGATCACCCGCGTCCCCCGCTCCGGCGCCGGGACCATGTCGAACGTGCCGCCCAACTCCCCCTCCACCAGGGTCCGTACGATCTGCAGCCCCAGGTTGCCGGCGGTATGCGGGTCGAAGCCCTCGGGCAGGCCGACGCCGTCGTCCTGGACGGTGACCAGGAGGCGGGCCTCCTTTGTCGTGCCGCCGCGGACCGCCGAGACCTCGACCGTGCCGGTGTCGCCCTCGCGGAAGCCGTGTTCGAGCGCGTTCTGCAGGATTTCCGTCAGGACCATGGACAGCGGGGTGGCCACCTCGGCGTCCAGGATGCCGAAGCGGCCGCTGCGCCGGCCGGTGACCTTGCCCGGCGAGATCTCCGCGACCATGGCCAGCACCCGGTCGGCGATCTCGTCGAACTCCACGCGCTCGTCGAGGTTCTGGGAGAGCGTCTCGTGCACGATCGCGATCGATCCGACACGGCGGACGGCTTCTTCGAGGGCCTCCCGGCCGCGGTCGGACTCGATGCGCCGGGCCTGCAGGCGGAGCAGGGCCGCGACCGTCTGGAGGTTGTTCTTCACCCGGTGGTGGATCTCCCGGATGGTCGCGTCCTTGGTGATCAACTCGCGCTCGCGGCGGCGCAGTTCGGTGACGTCACGGAGCAGGACCAGCGAACCGATGCGGGTGCCCTTGGGCTTGAGCGGGATCGCGCGGAACTGGATGACCCCGTCCCTGGCCTCGATCTCGAACTCGCGGGGCGCCCAGCCGCTGGCCACCTTGGACAGCGCCTCGTCCACCGGGCCGCGGGTCGGGGCGAGTTCGGCGGTGGTCTTGCCGAGGTGCTGGCCGACGAGGTCGGAGGCGAGGCCCATGCGGTGGTACGCCGACAGCGCGTTCGGGGAGGCGTACTGGACGATGCCGTCCGCGTCGAGGCGGATCAGGCCGTCGCCGACGCGCGGCGCGGCATCCATGTCCATCTGCTGGTTCGCGAACGGGAAGGAGCCGGCCGCGATCATCTGCGCCAGGTCCGAGGCGCTCTGCAGATACGTCAGCTCGAGGCGGCTCGGGGTGCGCACGGTCAGGAGGTTGGTGTTGCGCGCGATGACGCCGAGGACGCGCCCGTCCCGTCGTACGGGGATCGACTCGACCCGGACGGGAACCTCCTCGCGCCACTCGGGATCACCCTCGCGCACGATCCGGCCTTCGTCCAGCGCCGCGTCCAGCATGGGGCGGCGGCCGCGCGGGACGAGGTGGCCGACCATGTCGTCCTGGTAGGAGGTGGGGCCGGTGTTGGGGCGCATCTGGGCGACGGAGACGTAGCGTGTGCCGTCGCGGGTGGGGACCCACAGGACGAGGTCGGCGAAGGAGAGGTCGGACAGCAGCTGCCACTCCGAGACCAGCAGATGGAGCCACTCGAGGTCGGAGTCGTCGAGGGCGGTGTGCTGGCGGACCAGTTCGTTCATGGAGGGCACGTGTGTGAGCGTACCTGGGGGTATGTGCAGGTCCTAAATACGACCTAAGGACGACCGGAGGTCCGTACAGGCCCTGAGAACACCCGCGGGCCGCGGCGCCTGGGAGGGACCCTCAACCCTCCCGGCACCGCAGCCCGGAGCAATATCGGCCGCGGGGTGTGCGGTCCCGGATGGCCGAAGGATGAGGAGCCGGGGCAGTCAGGGCAGAGAGCTCCGGATCCTCCGTCCGTCTTCCTGTGCGGGGAAGACGGAAGTCTCACTACTTCAATTGTGGACTAGACCACTGTGCGTGTCCATGCGTTGGAGCCTGTTCGTTGTTGTTATTTCCCGGACCGACTCCAACAGGTTGGACGCCCCTGGTGTCCACCACGCAGCCTAACCCGTGTGGGTTCATGTGCGGGGCCAGATGGACATGGCAATTTCCGCGAGCGCTTCCGGCTCCTCGCGACCGAGGGTGCTCATCTGGCCCTGTAGGACACGCAGGGCGTCCGGCGGGGCGGCGGGCGGCTGCCGCCGAGACCGCGGTGGGGCTCAGTGCGTCTCCGTCACCTTCGCCAGCGCGCGCGGGGCGTCGGGGTCCTGGCCGCGGGCGATGGTGATCTCGTGGGCCAGCAGCTGGAGCGGGATGATCTCCAGGATCGGCTGGACCTCCTCGGCCACGCCCTCGGTGGGCAGGACGAAGCCGGCCGAGGCCTGCTCGACCTGGTGCGCGGGGCCGACGACGAACAGGTCGGCGCCGCGGCCGCGCAGCCGGTCGAGGACGGGCTGGAGGGCCTCGCCGCCCCTGCCGTCGGTGACCACCGCGATGACCGGGGAGACGTTGTCGACCATGGCGAGGGGGCCGTGCAGGAGGTCGGCGCCGGAGTAGGAGAGGGCGGGGATGTAGCTGGTCTCCATGAGCTTGAGGGCGGCCTCCTTGGCCGTGGGGTAGCCGTAGCCGCGGGAGGTGATGACCATGCGTTCGGCGAAGCGGTAGCGGGCCGCGAGGGCGCGGATCTCGTCCTGCCGGGCGAGCAGCTGCTCGGCGAGGTCCGGCAGCACCTTCGCGGGGGCGCCGTCGCCGCCGCGCAGGCCCTCGACGAAGAGGTAGAGGGCGAGGAGGGAGGCCGTATAGGTCTTGGTCGCGGGGAGGGCCTTCTCCGGCCCGGCCATGATGTCGAGGTGGTACTCGGAGACGCCGGCCAGCGGTGAGCCGGGGTTGTTGGTCACGGCCAGGGTGATCGCACCGGCCTCGCGGGCGGCGCGGGTCGAGGCCACCAGGTCCGGGGAGCCGCCGGACTGGCTGACGGTGACGACGAGGACGTCGGTGAGGTCCGGGCGGGCGCCGTAGGCCGTGGTGGTGGACATCGAGGTGAGGCCGCAGGGCAGGCCGAGGCGGATCTCCAGGAGGTACTTGGCGTAGAGGGCGGCGTTGTCGGAGGTGCCGCGGGCGGTCAGCAGGACGAAGCGGGGTCTGCGGGCGGCGATGTCCTGGGCCACCTGCCGGATGCCGGGGGCGCCCTCCTCGAGGATGCGGCGCAGCACGGCGGGCTGCTCGGCCATCTCGCGGGCCATGATCCGGCCCGGGACGTCGGTCCGGGGGTCCGGTGTCGCGGCGGTCATGGTGGGGTCCTTCCCGGTCGGCTGCGGAGTGCTGCGAGGTGCTGCGCAGGGCAGCACCGCCCCCATTCGACTCCCCCACGGCGAATGGCGTCTGTCCTCCGCATGGAAAGACGATGACCCCACTCGACCTGGGCCACAAGGGGCGACTCTGTTAGATTGGTCTAAACCACATAGCCCGTTCCGGGTGCCGGTTGAGCCCCCCTTCGGACCGTTTCTTCAGATCGGCAGGCCAGCGTGGAAGTTGTCATCGTTCCGGACGCCAAGTCGGGCGGCGAGCTCATTGCCGAGGCCATGGCGCAGCTTCTGAGGCGCAAGCCCGCGGCGCTGCTCGGCGTGGCCACCGGCTCCACCCCGCTGCCCATCTACGAGGCGCTCGCGGCCAGGGTGCGCTCCGGTGCCGTGGACGCCTCGCGGGCGCGGATCGCGCAGCTCGACGAGTATGTGGGGCTGCCGGCCGAGCATCCGGAGTCGTACCGTTCGGTGCTCAGGCGTGAGGTGCTGGAGCCGCTCGGGATCGGGATGGACGCGTTCATGGGGCCCGACGGGACGGCCGAGGACGTGCAGTTGGCGTGCGCCGCGTACGACACGGCGTTGACCGAGGCCGGCGGGGTGGATCTGCAGTTGCTGGGGATCGGGACCGACGGGCACATCGGGTTCAATGAGCCCTGCTCCTCGTTGGCCTCGCGGACCCGGATCAAGACGCTGACCGAGCAGACCCGGGTCGACAATGCGCGGTTCTTCGACGGGGACATCGAGCAGGTGCCGCATCACGTGATCACTCAGGGGATCGGGACGATTCTTGAGGCACGGCATCTGGTGCTGCTGGCGACCGGTGAGGGGAAGGCCGACGCGGTCGCCGCCACTGTTGAGGGGCCGGTGGCTGCGGTGTGTCCTGCCTCGGCGTTGCAGATGCATGCGCATGCGACGGTGGTTGTCGATGAGGGGGCGGCTTCCAAGCTGAAGTTTGCGGATTACTTCCGGCACACGTATTCCAACAAGCCTGACTGGCAGGGGATTTAAGGGCGGTCTCGTCTGCCGGGTTCGGTTTTCTGCCGGGTGCGGGTTGATTGTGGCTGGTCGTGCCCACGCGGCGGAGCCGCATATCGATACGCCCCGCACCCCTACGGCACAACTGGCGCCGGTCCCCTTGAAAGGGGACCGGCGCCAGTTGTGCCGTAGGGGCTATGCCCCCGCAATGACCTCCGCCGCCGCCCTGCCGCAGACCCGGGCCGCCCCATGAGTGGCGATGTGGAGGGCGCCTCGGGGAGTGGCCTGGGGGAGGCCCATCTCCACCACGATCGTGTCGGGGCGGGCCGACAGCAGGGTGTCCAGGGCGGATGCCATCCAGGGGTGGCGGTGTTCGTCGCGGACTACGGCCACGATGCGGCGGGGGCCGGCCGCGGCCAGGGCGGTGCGGCCCGCGTCCTCTCCGGCGAAGCTGCCCGTCTCCGTGCCGGGGAGGAGGCGGAAGAGTTCCGCCGCGACGCCCCAGGGGGTCTCGTCACCGACCGCGAAGTTGGCGACGGGAGTGAGGGCGGCGACGTAGGGCGGTTCGGTGAGCGGGGTGAAGGGCTCCGCGGCGGTCGTCCTCAGGGCGCGGCGGGCTGCGCGGAGGCCCACCTCGGTGTCGGGGGTGCGTTCCGTGTCCGTTGCCTGCGGGGCGGCGGTCCAGCGGGCCAGCGCCCGGACCCGTTCCGCCGCCTCCGCCAGGCGTTCCTCGGGGAGTTCGCCGGTGCGGACCGCCGAGACGAGGGCGTCGCGCAGGCGTCGTACCGTGTCGTCGTCGGCGAGGCCGCCGCCCACGCAGATCGCGTCGGCGCCGGCGGCCACGGCGAGGACGCTGCCGCGCTCGATGCCGTACGTACCCGCGATGGCCTGCATCTCCATGCCGTCGGTGACGATGAGGCCGTCGTAGCCGAGTTCGCCGCGGAGCAACTCCGTGAGCACGCGCGGCGACAGGGTCGCCGGCTGGTCCGGGTCCAGGGCGGGGATCAGGATGTGCGCGCTCATCACCGCGCGGGTTCCGGCCGCGATCGCGGCGCGGAACGGGGCCAGTTCGCGGGACTGGAGTACCGACGTGTCCACGTCGATGCGCGGGAGCGCGTGGTGGGAGTCGACGGCCGTGTCGCCGTGGCCCGGGAAGTGCTTGGTGCAGGCGGCGACTCCGGCGGACTGCAGACCGGTGACGTAGGCGGCGGTGTGCCGGGCGACCAGTTCGGTGTCGGCGCCGAAGGAGCGTACGCCGATCACAGGGTTGGACGGGTTGGAGTTCACGTCGGCCGACGGGGCCCAGTTGAGGTTGACCCCGCAGGCGGCGAGGCGGCGGCCGAGTTCGGCGGCCACCTCCGTGGTCAGCTCGACGTCGTCCACGGCGCCCAGCGCGTTGTTGCCGGGGAAGGAGGAGCCGTTGCGGACCTCGAGGCGGGTGACGTCGCCGCCCTCCTCGTCGATGGCGACGAGGACGTCGTCACGTTCGGCGCGCAACTGGGCGGTCAGAGCGGCCAGTTGATCGGGCGAGGCGATGTTGCGGCCGAACAGGCCGACCGAGGCGAGGCCTTCGCCCAGGCGCCGCAGCAGCCAGTCGGGGGCGGTGGTGCCGGTGAAGCCCGGCTGCAGGACCGTCAGGGCGTCGCGCGTCAGAGTGTCGGTACCGCTGGCGAAAGTCGTCATCGGGTGGCGTTATCCCTTCACTGCGCCGGCGGTCAGGCCCGCGGCCATCTTGCGCTGGACGAGGAGGAACAGGGCGACGATCGGCACGGCCATCATCGTGGCTCCGGCCATCATCGGGGCGTATTCGGTGCCGTGCTTGGTGGTGAAGTTGCCGAGCCAGACGGTCGCGGTCTGGTTCTTCTGGCTGAGCAGCATCAGGGCGTAGAGGTATTCGTTCCAGGCCTGGATGAAGCCGTAGACCGAGGTGGCGACCATGCCGGGGGCCAGGAGGGGGAAGACGACCCGGATGAAGGCGCCCGTGCGGCTGCAGCCGTCGACCATCGCCGCCTCCTCCAGTTCCTTCGGGATGTTGACGATGAAGCCGCGCAGCGTCCACACCGTGAAGGGGAGGATGAAGGTCAGGTACGTGATGATCAGGCCCGAGAGCTTGTCGTACTGCTCAAGGTCGTTGAGGAGCAGGAAGATCGGGATGATCATGGCGACCAGGGGGACCATCTGGACCGCGAGGATGCCGACGATCACGATCTTGCGGCCGCGGAAGGCGAACCGGGAGATGGCGAGCGCCGCCAGCATCCCGACGACGATGCCGATCGCCACGACCGAGACGGAGACGATCAGGCTGCGGCCGACCGGGCCCCAGAAGTCCGCGATGGCCAGCGCCCGGCGGAAGTTGTCGAGGGTGAAGCCGGTCGGGAACAGGCTCGGGTCGGGGTCGATGGTGTCCTTGGCCGGCTTGATGGCCGTGTTGAGCATCCAGTAGACGGGGAAGCCGGCGGTGAGGAAGACCAGCAGGCCGAGGAGGTTCCAGCCGGCCTTCGTCTTCCGGGGCCCCCCGGTGGTGGTGGCGGGTCCCCCGGCGGTGGTCGCGGGTCCTCCGGTGGTGATCGCGCTCATTCGACCTCTCCGATCTTCAGCATCTGGCGCATGTACACGGCGACCACGCCGAGCAGCAGCACCACGGTGATCAGGGCGATCGCGGAGCCCTGCGCATAGTCGTTGACGACGAAGGCACGGTCGTAGGAGTAGGTGGTGAGGAGCTGGAACTCCGCCTCCGGGTGGCCGTTTCGCATCACGAAGACCTGCGGGAAGACGCCCATGTCCCAGATGACCGACAGGGTCGTGAGCATCACGATGATCGGCTTGAGGATGGGCAGGGTGACGTACCGGAAGACGCCCCAGGCGCCCGCGCCGTCGAGGCGGGCCGCTTCCTCCAGTTCGGCGGGGACCTGGGTGAGGCCGGCGCTGAGCGTGATGACGACGAAGGGGACGGCTCCCCAGACCACCAGGAGCATGATCACGGCCAGGCCCTGCGGGCCGCTGGCGAACCAGTTGTGGCCGATCAGCTCGACGCCGGGCAGCTTGCTGAGCAGGGCGTTGAGGATGCCGTAGTCCGCGTCGAACAGCCACTTGAAGACGGTGGTGGCGACGATGATCGGCATGCCCCAGCTGGCCACCAGGACGATGTTGACCAGTGTCTTCATCCAGCCGGAGACCCGCTGCAGGAGCAGGGCGATCAGCATGCCGAGCACCATCGTGAAGACGACCGAGCCGGCCGCGAAGACGATCGTGCGCAGCACGACCTGCCAGAACTCGCCGTCGCCCAGCACCCCGGTGAAGTTGTCGAACCCGACCCACTGGGCCGGCAGGAAGCCCCACAGCTGGGACTGCCCGAACTTCTGGAAGGAGAGGGTGACCAGGCGGACCAGCGGATAGCCGAGGACCAGGCCCAGGATCAGCAGACAGGGGGCGAGCAGCAGCCAAGGGGTGGCTGCTCCGCCCGAAGTCCGGGCTCTGCGTGGGTTCCTGGCGACCGGCGGGGGTGGCGGCGCCTGCCGCGGCGGCGGCACCTTGGCAGGGGTGGTCGTGTCTGCGGCACTCATCGCGCGCTCCTCAGCGGTCCCTCAGGTCGTACGGAGAGCGGGGTTCCGCCCAGGCGGAACCCCGCTGCAGGTCACTTGGTGTTGATGACCTTGTCGATCGCGGCGTCCGCGTCCTTGGCGGCGGCCTCGACCGACTTCTTGCCGGTGCCGATGTCCTGCAGCATGGTCTGCAGGACCTGCGCCTTCTCGACCTGGCCCCAGCCGGGGGCCATCGGGACGAACCAGTTGGACTCGGCCGCGGTGGCCGGGACCGCCGTCGCGGGGTCGTTCTTCAGCGTCGCGAGGTCGGTCTTGTTGTTGGGCAGGTTGCCCTTGGCCATCAGGCCCTTCTGGCCGGAGGGGCCGGTGAACGCGTTGATCCACTCGGCGGCGACGGCCTGCGCCTTGGACTTGACCGGGACGGCGAGGTCGGAGCCGCCCAGGAAGACCGGGAGGTTCTTGCCGGACGGGCCGGGGACCACGAAGTTCTCGAGGTTGTCCTTGAGCTTGCCGGTCTTGTCGTTCTTCGGGTCGGCCGAGGTCGCACCCTCCCAGGCGGCGCCGAAGATCATGCCGGACTTGCCCTGGCCGTAGACGATGTAACGGTCGGACTCGTCCTTGGTCTTGTCGCCGTGCATGTACTTGTCGACGACGTTCTTGAACTCGGTGAGTCCCTTGACCGACTCGGGCGAGGAGAGGCTGGCCTTCCACTGGCCGCCCTCCTCCTTGGCGATGGAGCCGCCGGCGTCGTAGACGAAGGACATGGCCGCGTACCAGTCACGGGTGGGCTGGTACCAGGCGGAGAACTTGTTCCCCTCCTTCTTCTGCACCTTGTCGAGGTCGGCGGTGAGCTCGGCGTACGTCTTCGGCGTGGACTTGACGCCCGCCGAGGCGAAGACGTCCTTGCGCCAGTTGCCGACCCGGCCGCCCGCGTAGTACGGCACGCCGTAGGTCTTGCCGCCGTAGGTCACCGAGGCCTTGAGGCCGTCCAGCCAGGCGGCGGAGTTGCTGAACTTCGCCGGGTCCAGGGGAGCGAAGGCGCCCTTGACCATGTAGCCCAGCATCTCGGTGTTGCCCATCTCGACCACGTCGGGGGCCTTGTCGGTGGCGAGGACCGCGTCGAGCTTGGTGTTCTTGTCCGGCCAGCCGTAGTACTCGTGGTTGATCTTGATGCCGGGGTGCTTCTTCTGGACGGCCGCGTCTGCGGCCTTCACCAGGTTCGGCCAGTTGTTCTGGGCGTCGACGGTGAGCCAGACGGTCAGCTCCTTGGCGTCCGCGCCGCTGTTGGAAGAACCCTTGCCGTCGCTGCTGCCACACGCCGCGATGGAGACCATCATGCCCGCGATACCGATCGCGGCTATGAGCTTGCGCTTCACGCCACCCTCCTCAGGGATGCCCACACCTCCCCGCTCATGCGCCGGGACCTGAACCAATGGTGTAGACCAGTACCGGGAGCTTGGACCAGACCAGCAAGCCTGTCAAGGGTGCTCGAAACGGCTCTGACCAGCCGTTATGCGACCTACATATGCAGGAACCTTTAAGTAAGAAGGCAGCGAAATCAGCGGTGCCGGAGTACTCTCGTCCGCTAGACCACTTGGCCCTCCGTGGACTAGACCAAAAGAGCTGGCGACGGTATACAGAAGGGATCACGAAGTGACCCGCATCCGGAGCCGGGAAGGCAGAGCATGAGCAGCGACGTCAGCAGTGCGGAGACCGAGGGCGGGGCAGGTGTCCGTACCGCGCGCGTGCCCAAGTACTACCGCCTGAAGAAGCACCTGCTCGACATGACGGAGACGCAGTCGCCCGGCACTCCGGTACCGCCCGAGCGCACCCTCGCCGCCGAGTTCGACACCTCGCGCACGACGGTGCGGCAGGCGCTGCAGGAGCTCGTCGTCGAGGGCCGCCTCGAACGCATCCAGGGCAAGGGCACCTTCGTCGCCAAGCCGAAGGTGTCCCAGGCGCTCCAACTCACCTCGTACACCGAGGACATGCGCGCCCAGGGCCTGGAGCCCACCTCGCAGCTGCTGGACATCGGCTACATCACCGCCGACGACCGCCTCGCCGAGCTCCTCGACATCACGGCCGGCGGCCGGGTGCTCCGTATCGAACGCCTGCGCATGGCCAACGCCGAGCCGATGGCCATCGAGACGACCCACCTGAGCGCGAAGCGCTTCCCGGCACTGCGCAGGTCTCTGGTGAAGTACACATCCCTGTACACGGCGTTGGCCGAGGTCTACGACGTCCATCTCGCCGAGGCCGAGGAGACCATCGAGACCTCCCTGGCCACCCCGCGCGAGGCGGGCCTGCTCGGCACGGACGTGGGCCTGCCGATGCTGATGCTCTCCCGCCACTCGTACGACAAGACGGGCGAGCCGGTGGAGTGGGTGCGGTCGGTGTACCGGGGGGACCGGTACAAGTTCGTGGCGCGGCTGAAGCGCCCTCAGGACTGAGCCCCCGCAGTACTGCACGCGGTGTAGCGCTGTCGCCGCTCCTGTTCTACGGTCCTCCCGACTCCGTCTGGACGGGAGGACCGCCTCGTGCGTACCGCGAACGTCCGCTCCATCGTCATCTGGACCCTCGTCGCCCTGGTCGGAGCGGCGGGCTGGTCCGTGCTCGCGCTCTCCCGGGGCGAGAACGTCTCGGCCGCCTGGATGGTCGCGGCCGCCCTCGGCTCGTACGCGATCGCCTACCGCTTCTACGCGAAGTTCATCGCGCACAAGGTGCTCAAGGTCGACGGCACCCGGGCCACCCCCGCCGAACGCCTCGACAACGGCATCGACTTCCACCCCACCGACCGCCGCGTCCTGCTCGGCCATCACTTCGCAGCGATCGCCGGTGCCGGACCCCTGGTCGGGCCGGTGCTGGCCGCGCAGATGGGCTATCTGCCCGGCACCATCTGGATCATCGCCGGTGTCGTCTTCGCGGGCGCGGTCCAGGACATGGTGGTGCTGTTCTTCTCCACGCGCAGGGACGGCCGTTCGCTCGGTCAGATGGCCCGCGAGGAGATCGGCCCCTTCGGCGGGGCGGCGGCGCTGATCGCCGCCTTCGCCATCATGATCATTCTGCTCGGGGTGCTGGCGCTGGTCATCGTCAACGCGCTCGCCGCCTCGCCGTGGGGCACCTTCTCCATCGCGATGACCATCCCGATCGCCCTGCTGATGGGCTTCTATCTGCGGGTACTTCGCCCCGGCCGGGTCGCCGAGGTCTCCCTGATCGGGGTGGCCCTGCTGCTGCTCGCGCTGGTCGCGGGCCGCTGGGTCGCCGAGTCGTCGTGGGCCGGCACGTTCACCCTCGCGCCCTCGACCCTGGTCGTCTGGCTGGTGGCGTACGGCTTCATCGCCTCGATCCTGCCGGTGTGGATGCTGCTCGCGCCCCGCGACTACCTGTCCACCTTCATGAAGATCGGCACGATCGCGCTGCTGGCACTGGGTGTGGTCATCGCCCTGCCGACGCTGAAGATGGACGCGGTGACGGACTTCGCCTCGCGCGGCGACGGCCCGGTCTTCGCGGGGTCCCTGTTCCCCTTCGTCTTCATCACCATCGCCTGCGGGGCCCTGTCGGGCTTCCACTCCCTCATCTCCTCCGGCACGACGCCGAAGATGATCCAGAAGGAGACGCAGGTCCGGATGATCGGCTACGGCTCCATGCTGATGGAGTCGTCGGTCGCGATCATGGCGCTGGTCGCGGCGAGCATCATCGACCCGGGGCTGTACTTCGCGATGAACGCACCCTCCGGCGCGATCGGCACCACCGTGCAGAACGCCTCGCAGGTGGTGACCGGCTGGGGCTATCACATTACCCCCGCCGACCTCGCCCAGGCCGCCAAGAACGTCGAGGAGTCGACGCTGCTCTCCCGCACCGGCGGCGCGCCCACGCTCGCCATCGGTGTCTCGGAGATCTTCTCCAAGGTCACCGGCGGGAGCCTGAGGGCCTTCTGGTACCACTTCGCGATCATGTTCGAGGCGCTGTTCATCCTGACCGCGCTGGATGCCGGTACGCGAGTGGGCCGGTTCATGCTGCAGGACATGCTGGGCAACGTCATCCGGCCCTTCAGGAACGTGAGTTGGAAGCCGGGCCTGGTCATCACCAGCGCGGCCGTGTGCGCGCTGTGGGGGTACTTCCTCTGGGTGGGCGTGCACGAGCCCCTCGGCGGCATCAACCAGCTGTTCCCGATCTTCGGCATCTCCAACCAGCTGCTCGCCGCGGTCGCGCTGGCCGTCTGCACGACCCTGCTGGTGAAGTCGGGGCGCCTCAAGTGGGCCTGGATCACCGGCATTCCGCTGGCCTGGGACGCGACCGTGACGTTGACGGCCAGCTACCAGAAGGTGTTCTCCAGCGATCCCAAGGTCGGGTTCTTCAAGCAGCGGTCCGTGTTCCAGGACGCGATCGACGCCGGGAAGGTGCTGCCGCCCGCCAAGAGCATGGACGACATGCACACCGTGGTCACCAACTCCACGGTGGACGGCGTCCTTTCGGCGGTCCTGGCCGTCCTGATCGTCGTGGTGATCGCGGACGCGTTGCGGGTCTGCATCCGGCACATCCGCCGGCCCGCCCTTTCCTCGCTGAGCGAGTCGCCGTACGTCGAGTCGAGGATCACCGCCCCGGCCGGGCTGATCCCCACCCGGGAGGAGAAGGAGGAGGAGCGCCGTGCGGTCGTCGGTACTGCTGCGCCGGGCGATTAGGGGTGTGCGCTGGTATGTGCGGGAACTGACGGACGAGTCGGCGTACGACCGTTATGTCGCGCATCTGCGCAAGACCCGCCCGGGCGCGCAGGTGCCGTCCCGGCGCGAGTTCGAGCGGATGCGGACGGACCGTCAGGAGGAGGATCCGCGCCAGGGCTTCCGTTGCTGCTGACAGCGATGTCTGGCCGATGTCGCACCGATGTCGGGCCTTCACGGAATCGACATACCGATATGCGGACGAGGTCTTCCGCTCTCGCGACACCGTGACCTAGATTGCCTGCGCATTACACAGGTGATCAGTTCAGGTGATCACAGGTGATCGGTACAGGTGATCGGTGAGGGGACGGAGCCGGTATGTCAGATGTGTCCGAGGCGAGACCACCGGTGGTGACACCGGTCCGCGTGGTCATCGCCCTCTGTCTCGTGGCGCCCTTCGTGGCGATGCTCTGGGTCGGCTCCTACGCCAGGACGGACCCGGCGCTCGGCGGCATCCCGTTCTTCTACTGGTACCAGATGCTGTGGGTGCTGATCTCCACGGCGCTGACCATGACGGCGTACAAGCTGTGGCAGCGTGACCAGCGCGCCCGCGCCGCACAGAAGGGCGGTGCGTCGGAATGAACGACGGCGTGAACGGCGTCGCACTCGGCGTCTTCATCTTCTTCTTCCTGGCCGTCACGGTCATGGGCTTCCTGGCCGCGCGCTGGCGCAAGGCCGAGAACGAGCAGAGCCTCGACGAATGGGGCCTGGGCGGACGGTCGTTCGGCACCTGGATCACCTGGTTCCTGCTCGGCGGCGACCTGTACACGGCGTACACCTTCGTCGCCGTACCGGCGGCGATCTACGCGGCGGGCGCGGCCGGCTTCTTCGCCGTGCCCTACACGATCCTGGTGTACCCGCTGATCTTCACGTTCCTCCCCCGCCTGTGGTCGGTCTCGCACCGGCACGGGTACGTGACCACGTCGGACTTCGTGCGCGGCCGCTTCGGCTCGAAGGGCCTGTCGCTGGCGGTGGCCGTGACCGGCATCCTGGCGACGATGCCGTACATCGCCCTGCAGCTGGTGGGCATCCAGGCGGTCCTCGACGTCATGGGCGTCGGCGGCAGTGCGAACTCCAACTGGTTCGTGAAGGACCTGCCGTTGCTGATCGCCTTCGGTGTGCTGGCGGCGTACACGTACTCGTCGGGCCTGCGCGCGCCCGCCTTGATCGCGTTCGTCAAGGACGCGCTGATCTACATCGTCATCGCCGTCGCGATCATCTACATCCCGATCAAGCTCGGCGGGTTCGAGCACATCTTCGCCGCGGCGAACGACAAGTACACGGCGGCCAAGGCCGGTGGACTGGTCCCCGCCGAGGCGAACCAATGGACTTACGCCACGCTGGCGTTGGGCTCCGCGCTCGCACTGTTCATGTACCCGCACTCGATCACCGCGACCCTCTCCTCGAAGAGCCGTGACGTGATCCGCCGCAACACCACGATCCTGCCGCTGTACTCGCTGATGCTGGGCCTGCTCGCGCTGCTCGGCTTCATGGCGATCGCCGCCGGGATCAAGGTCACCAACGGTCAGCTGGCCATCCCGCAGCTGTTCGAGACGATGTTCCCGAGCTGGTTCGCGGGAGTGGCCTTCGCCGCGATCGGCATCGGCGCGCTCGTCCCCGCGGCGATCATGTCCATCGCGGCCGCGAACCTCTTCACCCGCAACATCTACAAGGACTTCATCAAGCCGGACGCGACGCCGGAGCAGGAGACCAAGGTCTCAAAGCTCGTGTCCCTGCTGGTGAAGGTCGGCGCCCTGGTCTTCGTCCTCACGATGGACAAGACGGTCGCGATCAACTTCCAGCTGCTGGGCGGAATCTGGATCCTGCAGACCTTCCCGGCCCTGGTCGGCGGCCTGTTCACGCGCTGGTTCCACCGCTGGGCGCTGCTCGCCGGCTGGGCGGTCGGCATGGTCTACGGCACGGTCGCCGCGTACGGCGTCGCCTCCCCGACCAACCCGGGCCAGAAGCACTTCGGCGGCTCCAACGCCGCGATCCCCGGCATCGGCCAGATCGGCTACATCGGCCTGACGTCGTTCGTCCTGAACGTGCTGGTGACGGTGGTTCTCACGTTCGTCCTGAAGGCGCTGAAGGCCCCCGAGGGCGTCGACGAGACGAAGGCGCAGGACTACACGGCGGACGCGGGCGACCCGGGCGTCCAGGTGGAGCTGCCGCCGGCGACCGCCGGGGCGTCCCACTAGCGGCTACGGCGATCAGCGGGCCGCCGGAGAAATCCGGCGGCCCGCTGTCGTACCCCTCCGGCAGACTCGGTGCCATGGACATCGTGATCCGGCAGGCGGAGCCAGGCGAGTACGAGACCCTCGGCGAGATCACCGCCCAGGCCTACCTCGGGGACGGGCTGCTCGATTTCGAAGGCAGCGACTGGTACCTCGGCGAGCTGAAGGACGTCGCCAAGCGGGCGGCCCACGCTCAGGTCCTGGTCGCCGTGGAGAACGACCGGGTGCTCGGGGGCGTGACCCTCGTGCCGTCCGGCGGCCCCATGTCCGAGACGGCCGGGCCCTCGGAGACCGAGATACGGATGCTCGCCGTCGCCCCGGCCGCCCGCGGCCGGGGCATCGGCGAGGCTCTCGTGCGCGCCTGCATCGACCGGTCCCGGGCCATCGACGGCCGCACGGGCCTCGTCCTGTCGACCCAGGGCTCGATGCGTGCCGCCCACCGGATCTACGAACGCCTGGGCTTCGTCCGCGTCCCCGAGCGCGACTGGCATCCGGTTCCGGGGAACGACGACATCCTGCTGCTCACCTATCAGTTGACGTTCTGACACGCTCCGAAGTCGCCGCGACACAACATATGGGGGTGCTGTTCTCACCCGGCACAAGATGTATGCTCATGCTCGCTGTCGCCGCAGGGGAATCCGGTGCGAATCCGGAACTGTCCCGCAACGGTGTACTCATGCGTGTTCGCACACGTATGGGAGTCAGTCCGAGGACCTGCCGACAGTGCGCCCGGCCCATCCGGCCCGGGTGCTTTGACGTCCGGGCCTCGTGGAGTGGGCCGGTGGACGCGACGCCGTGCGCGCTCGTGACTGCCCCCTGCCCTCCGCAAGGCCCCCGTGCCGAGCGAGGGAGAGCCTCACGTGACCATCGCGCCAGCAGCCCCGGTTTCAGCGAACACCGCCGTGGCCGACGACGGTCCCGGAGCCGCGCTGCTGCGGACCCTGACCGAGCTGACCGCCGACCTCCCCGACGCCGACCCCGGCCGGGTCGCCGCCGCCGCGCTGCGCGGCCGGTCCGCGCGTGCGGACGAGACGGAGCTGCGCGAACTGGCCACGGAGGCAGCTGCCGGCCTCATCTCGGAGGACCCCGCCTACTCGCGGCTGGCCGCACGTCTGCTGACGATCAGCATCGCCGCGGAGGCCGCCTCGCAGGGCGTCACGTCCTTCACCGAGTCCGTCGCCGTCGGCCACCGTGAGGGGCTCATCGCCGACCGCACGGCGGAGTTCGTCCGCGTCCACGCGACCCGGCTCGACGCGCTGATCGACGCCCAGGGCGACGACCGCTTCGGCTACTTCGGTCTGCGCACGCTCCACAGCCGTTACCTCCTGCGGCACCCGATCACCCGCCGCGTGATCGAGACGCCCCAGCACTTCATGCTGCGGGTGGCGAGCGGACTGGCCGAGGACGACACGAGCCGGTCTGTGGACGAAGTCGCAGCGCTCTACGGCCTGATGAGCCGCCTCGACTACCTCCCCTCCTCCCCCACCCTCTTCAACTCCGGCACCCGGCACCCCCAGATGTCGTCCTGCTACCTCCTCGACTCCCCCCTGGACGAGCTGGACTCCATCTACGACCGCTACCACCAGGTCGCCCGCCTCTCGAAGCACGCCGGCGGCATCGGGCTGTCGTACAGCCGGATCCGCTCCCGCGGCTCCCTCATCCGCGGCACCAACGGCCACTCCAACGGCATCGTCCCGTTCCTGAAGACCCTCGACGCCTCGGTCGCCGCCGTGAACCAGGGCGGCCGGCGCAAGGGCGCCGCGGCCGTCTACCTGGAGACCTGGCACTCCGACATCGAGGAGTTCCTGGAGCTGCGCGACAACACGGGCGAGGACGCCCGCCGTACGCACAACCTGAACCTCGCGCACTGGGTCCCCGACGAGTTCATGCGCCGGGTCAACGCAGACGAGCAGTGGAGCCTGTTCTCCCCGTCCGACGCGCCGGAGCTGGTGGACCTGTGGGGCGAGGAGTTCGATGCCGCCTACCGCAAGGCAGAGGAGGCGGGGCTCGCGAAGAAGACCATCCCGGCCCGCGACCTCTACGGCCGCATGATGCGCACCCTCGCCCAGACCGGCAACGGCTGGATGACCTTCAAGGACGCCGCCAACCGCACCGCCAACCAGACGGCCGAGCCGGGCCACGTCGTCCACTCCTCCAACCTCTGCACGGAGATCCTGGAGGTCACGAACGACGGCGAGACCGCGGTCTGCAACCTGGGGTCGGTCAACCTCGGCGCGTTCGTGGCCGGTCAGGACATCGACTGGGAACGGCTGGACGAGACGGTCCGCACGGCCGTGACCTTCCTGGACCGCGTGGTCGACATCAACTTCTACCCCACCGAGCAGGCAGGCCGGTCGAACGCCCGCTGGCGCCCCGTCGGCCTCGGCGCGATGGGCCTCCAGGACGTCTTCTTCAAGCTCCGTCTGCCCTTCGACTCCCCCGAGGCCAAGGCCCTCTCCACCCGGATCGCCGAGCGCATCATGCTCGCCGCGTACGAGGCCTCCGCCGACCTCGCCGAGCGCAACGGCCCGCTGCCGGCATGGGAGAAGACCCGTACGGCTCGGGGCGTGCTGCATCCCGACCACTACGAGACGGACCGTGCCTGGCCCGAACGCTGGGCCGCCCTCCGCGAGCGCATCGCCACCGTCGGTCTGCGCAACTCCCTGCTCCTCGCCATCGCCCCCACCGCGACCATCGCGTCGATCGCGGGCGTGTACGAGTGCATCGAGCCGCAGGTCTCCAACCTCTTCAAGCGAGAGACCCTCTCCGGCGAGTTCCTCCAGGTCAACTCGTATCTGGTGCAGGAACTCAAGGAACTCGGTGTCTGGGACGCCCGTACCCGCGAGGCCCTGCGTGAGGCGAACGGCTCGGTGCAGGACTTCGCCTGGATCCCGGCCGACGTACGCGCCCTGTACCGCACGGCCTGGGAGATCCCGCAGCGCGGCCTGATCGACATGGCGGCGGCCCGCACCCCCTACCTCGACCAGTCCCAGTCCCTGAACCTCTTCCTGGAGACGCCGACCATCGGCAAGCTCTCCTCGATGTACGCGTACGCCTGGAAACAGGGCCTGAAGACGACGTACTACCTGCGCTCCCGCCCGGCGACCCGCATCGCCCGCGCGGCCCAAGCCACTGTCCCCGTTCAGCAGGCAGCCGACCCTGACGCGATCGCCTGCTCCCTGGAAAACCCCGAGTCCTGCGAGGCCTGCCAGTAATGACCACCCGTAACGCCAATCTCCTCGACCCGGGCTTCGAGCTGACCCTGCGCCCCATGCGCTACCCGGACTTCTACGAGCGCTACCGGGACGCCATCAAGAACACCTGGACCGTGGAGGAGGTCGACCTCCACTCGGACGTGGCCGACCTCGCGAAGCTCACGCCCGCCGAGCAGCACCTGATCGGCCGCCTGGTCGCGTTCTTCGCGACGGGCGACTCGATCGTGGCGAACAACCTGGTCCTGACCCTGTACAAGCACATCAACTCCCCGGAGGCGCGCCTGTACCTGTCGCGCCAGCTGTTCGAGGAGGCCGTCCACGTCCAGTTCTATCTGACCCTCCTGGACACCTACCTCCCCGACCCGGAGGACCGCACCGCCGCCTTCGCGGCCGTCGAGAACATCCCCTCCATCCGCGAGAAGGCCCAGTTCTGCTTCAAGTGGATGGACTCGGTGGAGCGGCTGGACCGCCTGGAGTCCAAGGCCGACCGTCGCCGCTTCCTGCTCAACCTGATCTGCTTCGCCGCCTGCATCGAGGGCCTGTTCTTCTACGGCGCCTTCGCGTACGTGTACTGGTTCCGCAGCCGGGGCCTCCTGCACGGGCTGGCGACGGGCACCAACTGGGTCTTCCGCGACGAGACCATGCACATGTCCTTCGCGTTCGACGTGGTCGACACCGTCCGCAAGGAGGAGCCGGAGCTGTTCGACGACGAGCTCCAGCAGCAGGTGACGGACATGCTGAGGGAAGCCGTCGAGGCCGAGCTGCAGTTCGGCCGCGACCTGTGCGGGGACGGTCTGCCCGGCATGAACACCGAGTCGATGCGCCAGTACCTGGAGTGCGTCGCCGACCAGCGCCTCACCCGCCTCGGGTTCGCCCCGGTGTACGGATCCGAGAACCCCTTCTCCTTCATGGAGTTGCAGGGCGTCCAGGAACTGACCAACTTCTTCGAGCGCCGCCCTTCGGCGTACCAGGTGGCGGTGGAGGGGACGGTCGACCTGGACGAGGACTTCTGAGGGCCCGGCTGTGATATGCCGGGAGGGTGATCGGCCGCCTCCCCCTCGATGACCAACTCGACTCCCTGCGTGCGGTGTTGTCCCGCAACAGCGTCCTGACCGAGGTGCTGGAGCGGACCGCGACGATGGCGCTGCCCGGCTGGTGTCTCACCGCCGACGCCGGCGACCTGTCCGGGGAGGCCGAGGATGCAGTGATCAAGGCCGGCCGGGAGATCTTCGCGGATCTCCCGGCCGAGGTCGAGGTCCGCAACGAGGCACGCGTGCACCTCTGGTACGAGGACAGGTTCGGAGTGCCGTGCCCCCCGTACGACTCCACCGAGGCGGCGATCGACAGCTTCGCCGCCACAACCTGCTGCCTCGGCGTACGGCCGGCGGCCGGTGGCGGGTCTACGCACCGCACGGTCTCTCCGACGTCTTCAACCTCGTCGTGCTGCCCAACCCCGTACTCGCACCACGGTCCGTATACGAAGCCAAGTCGGCGCGCCGGCTGACGCAGTGGCCGGAGTTGACCGTGCTGGACCGGCCTCGCCGGGTCTCGTCCATGGAGCATCCATAGGGCCTCCATCGGACGGCCATGGACCTCCCACGGGGCGGCAAAGTTCTTCCTTCCCATCTGTTCCGGGCTGCTCGCCTCCCGCTACTTTCTGGCCGTCCTGCCATGTACACACAACACCGGCGCAGGATGTCCTAAGTGTCATGCCCATGACGGCACCGCGCACCGCCGCCGCTACGCGCGTCACAGGCCTGCCACCAGCGTCGAGAACCCCACTCCAACGACGGAGGCAGTACCCCCATGCGTGAGAAGCCCAGACGGAGCCTGCGAAGACTCCTGGCCACCGCCATACCCGCCCTCGCCCTCGGCCTCGCCGGCCTCGTGGCCGCACCGGCACATGCTGCGCCCGCGGCGACGCACACCACCCGGACCGCCCAGAACGCCAAGGCCCTCACCTCCCCCGAGCGGCAGACGTTCCACTCGACCGGCAAGGCCGGCCAGAAGGTGCCGACCACGCACCTGTGCGCCACCGCCGCCCCGGGTCACGCGTCCTGCTTCGCCCAGCGCCGCACCGACATCAAGCAGCGGCTGGCCTCCGCGGTCGCCGCCGCCGCGCCCTCCGGCCTCAGCCCGGCCAACCTGCACAGCGCCTACAACCTGCCGTCAACGGGCGGCTCTGGCCTGACCGTTGCCGTGGTGGACGCCTACAACGACCCCAACGCCGAGTCGGACCTGGCCACGTACCGCTCGACGTACGGCCTGTCCTCCTGCACCAAGGCCAACGGCTGTTTCAAGCAGGTCAGCCAGACCGGTTCCACGACCTCGCTGCCCACCAACGACACCGGCTGGGCGGGTGAAGAGGCGCTGGACCTCGACATGGTCAGCGCCGTCTGCCCGAACTGCAACATCATCCTCGTCGAGGCCAACTCCGCGAACGACACCGACCTCGGCATCGCCGAGAACGAGGCCGTGTCGCTCGGCGCGAAGTTCGTCTCCAACAGCTGGGGCGGCTCCGAGTCCTCCTCCCAGACCAGCGAGGACACCTCGTACTTCAAGCACCCGGGTGTCGCGATCACCGTCTCCGCCGGTGACTCCGCCTACGGCGCCGAATACCCGGCGACCTCGCAGTACGTGACGGCGGTCGGCGGTACGGCGCTCTCCACGTCCTCCAACTCCCGCGGCTGGTCCGAGTCCGTGTGGCACACCAGCTCCACCGAGGGCACCGGCTCCGGCTGCTCCGCGTACGACCCGAAGCCGAGCTGGCAGACCGACAGCGGCTGCAGCAAGCGCATGGAGGCCGACGTCTCCGCCGTCGCCGACCCGGCCACGGGTGTCGCGGTGTACGACACGTACGGCGGCTCCGGCTGGGCGGTCTACGGCGGCACCAGCGCCTCGGCCCCGATCATCGCGGGCGTGTACGCCCTCGCCGGCACCCCGGGCTCCAGCGACTACCCGGCGAAGTACCCCTACAGCCACACCGGCAACCTGTACGACGTGACCAGCGGCAACAACGGCTCCTGCTCCACGGCGTACTTCTGCACCGCCGGGACCGGCTACGACGGCCCCACCGGCTGGGGCACCCCCAACGGCACCACCGCCTTCACCTCGGGCAGCACCTCCGGCAACACGGTGACCGTCACCAACCCGGGCAGCCAGTCGACGACGACGGGCAGCTCGGTCAGCCTGCAGATCAAGGCGAGCGACAGCGCGGGGGCCACGCTGACCTACAGCGCGAGCGGCCTGCCGAGCGGGCTGTCCATCAGCAGCTCCAGCGGCCTGATCTCCGGTACGGCCTCCACCGCGGGCACCTACCAGGTCACCGTCACCGCCAAGGACTCGACCGGCGCCTCCGGCTCGACCTCCTTCACCTGGACGGTCGGCTCCAGCGGCGGCACCTGCACCTCCTCCCAGCTGCTGGGCAACCAGGGCTTCGAGTCGGGCAACACCACCTGGACGGCGTCCAGCGGTGTCATCACCAACTCCAGCAGTGAGTCGGCGCACGCCGGTTCGTACTACGCCTGGCTGGACGGCTACGGCTCCTCGCACACCGACACGCTGTCCCAGTCGGTGACCGTGCCGAGCGGCTGCAAGGCGACCTTCACCTTCTACCTGCACATCGACACCGCGGAGACCGGCAGCACCGCCTACGACAAGCTGACGGTCACCGCCGGTTCGACCACCCTGGCCACCTACTCCAACGTCAACGCGGCCTCCGGGTACGCCCAGAAGTCCATCGACCTGTCCTCGTACGCCGGCTCGACCGTCACCCTGAAGTTCAGCGGTGTCGAGGACTCCTCGCTCCAGACCAGCTTCGTCCTCGACGACACCGCCGTCACGACCAGCTGATCCCGATCCATCCCGTTCGACCCCGGGCCCCGGCCGCCGTCTTCGCGGCCGGGGCTCCGTGTGGATCCGGACGCGGGGGTCACACGTCACAGAGGTGAGGAGGCCCCCCCCATGCGCCGAACGATCCGCCACACGACATTCGCCCTCGCGGCACTGACCCTCGCCCTGGCCGGCTGCGGCAACCAGACCGACAGCGGCAAGGGCGGCAACAGCAACAGCGTGTCGTCCTCCCCCACCCCCCACAAGAGCCCGCCGGCCAGCCCGACGCCCAGCCCCACGGGCGGCTGTACGACGGCCTCGACGCTCGGTGCCGCCGACAGCGGCCGTATGGTCTGTCTGGCGGTGGGCGACACCGTCCGGATCAGCCTGGACGGAACCGCGAAGCGACCCTGGAAGCCGGTCACCGCGAGCGGCTCCGTCCTGGAGGCCGCCAACAGCGGCTTCGTCCTGCAGCCCGGCGATGCGAGCGCCGCCTTCAAGGCCGTGGCGGACGGGAAGACCCGGCTGCAGTCCACGCGGCCGCTGTGCGCCGCCCAGACCGGCCGGGTCTCGTGCCTGGGGATTCAGGAGTGGTGGGTCACCGTGGTGGTGAAGTAGCGCTGCCGGCGAGCGGGACGCCCGGCGGGGCCGAGGCCCTCGGCCTCCCGGCGGCCCTGCTCGGCCTCGCGGATCTGCCGGTCGATGCGCCGGTCGCGCGCGATACCGAGCACGGACGGGAGGACCAGGAGAACGAAGATGGCGAGAACGGTCAGCATTCCGATCAGTCCTTCGAGGTGTGCCGTATCCATGGACACCACTGTCGCGCCGATTGCTCCTGACAAACAGTGGCAGGACTGCCGTAGACCCTCGAAATACTGCCAATGGCGAGGCACACTGGTGACATGCTGCAGAACGTTGCCGCCGTGGTCCTGGACGGCGTGAATCCCTTCGAACTGGCCGTCGTCTGCGAGGTGTTCGGCACAGACCGCAGCGACGACGGACTGCCTGTCTACGACTTCGCGGTCGCCTCGGCCGAGGGTCCGGTGCTGAGCACGCGCGCGGGCTTCTCCATGAACGTCGAGCACGGTCTGGAGCGGCTGGAGGAGGCCGACCTCATCGCCGTGCCGGCCGGCGCCCGCTTCGAGACCCGGGAGTTCCCGCCCGAGCTGCTGGAGGCGCTGCGGCGCGCGGCCGACCGGGGCGCCCGCATCCTCAGCGTCTGCTCCGGCGTCTTCGTGGTCGCCGCGGCCGGGCTGCTCGACGGCCGGCGCTGTGCCGTGCACTGGTACCACGCGGAGGAGCTGGCACAGGCGTACCCGCAGCTGACGGTCGAACCCGACGTCCTGTACGTCGACGAGGACCCGGTGATCACCTCCGCGGGCACCGCCGCCGGCATCGACGCCTGTCTGCACATCGTGCGCAAGGAGCAGGGCCCGGAGGTCGCCAACAGGATCGCCCGGCGGATGGTGGTGCCACCGCACCGGGACGGCGGGCAGGCCCAGTACATCGAGCGCCCGCTGCCCCTCTCGCACGGCGACACCGTCGCCGAGGTGCTGGTGTGGATGGAGCGGCACCTCGACGAGGAGGTCACGGTCGAGCAGCTCGCCGACCGCGCCCACATGTCGCCGCGCACCTTCGCCCGCCGCTTCCAGCAGGAGACGGGGACGACTCCCTACCGGTGGATCCTGCGGCAACGCGTGCTGCTGGCCCAGCGGTTGCTGGAGGGGACGGACGAGACGGTGGACGCGATCGCGGGCCGGGCGGGGTTCGGCAACGCGGCCGCACTGCGCCACCAGTTCGTCCAGGCGATCGGAACGACCCCGAACGCCTACCGGCGCACCTTCAGGGGCCCCGAGGCGGCCGCCTGACCCTCGCCGGGGCGCTCAGTCGTTGGCGACGACGGGGTAGCGCGGCTCGTTCTCGGCCATCTGCCGCAGCGCGTCCTTGCGCTCACGCTTGGACAGCCGGTCGATGTACAGGTAGCCGTACAGGTGGTCGGTCTCGTGCTGCAGGCACCGGGCGAAGTAGCCGGTGCCGCGGACCTTGATCGGGTTGCCCTTCTCGTCCTGGCCGGTCACCTCGGCGTAGTCGGGACGGGCGAGCGGCGCATACGCGGTGGGCACGGACAGGCAGCCCTCGTTGCTGTCGTCCAGACGGCGCCGCTCGGCGGGCAGGTCGACCAGCTTGGGGTTGCAGACGACACCGACGTGCCGGACGCCCTCGTCGTCACCGCAGTCGTAGACGAAGACCTTGAGGTCGACGCCGATCTGGTTGGCGGCCAGGCCCACACCCTCGGCGGTGCGCTGCGAGGCGAACATGTCCGCGACCAGCTGCTGCAGTTCCTCGCCGAACTCAGTGACGTCCTTGCACTCCTTGTGCAGCACCGGGTTCCCGACGACGGTGATCGGCCGCGAGGTGCCCCGCTCACGCCAGGCGTTCTCGCGCTCCTCGGTCTCCTCGGTGTCGATGACGAAGCCCTCGTCGTCCACGGGGAGCACGCCCACGTGCTGCTGATCGGTGTCCTGCTGCGCCATGACCGACGTATGCCTTCCTCAGAAAAACAGGGGTGCGATGCGGATACAGGGTACGGGGGAACGCGCCCCGACAGGGGCGCGGGACTGTGTCCATATGCGGCTCCGCCGCGTGGGCGCGACCAGCCACAACAAGCCCGCACCCGGCAACGGCGCTAGCAGACCTCTTCGAGATCCCGCCAATCCCGCGAGTCGGGACTATCGGCGACCCACCCGTCCAGCAGCCCCCTGACCAGCGAAGCCGGGGCGGCCACGCCACACTCCCGCTCAGGCACCCAAAGCTGCCCATCGGTCCGATGCCCCAGCGGCCCCGGATGCCCGGGCTCACTGTGATCATGGGGATCCAGATGTTCCCCGTCCCCCTCGTCGGACGGCATCCGCGACTCCGAGCACATACGACAAAGCAGCCGCACCGAGGACGACCAGTCCTCCGCGGCAAACCCCGCGTCCGCAGCCAGCTGCTCCAAGGCATCCCGGTCCGCCTCCGTGGCGGCCTCCAACAGCACCACCCACGTCGGCACCGGCGACGGCGCCCAAAGCTCGATCTCGTCGAACACCGGGTAGGCATGCCCGGCAGCGGTCGTCCGCTCCCCGTGGGGAACGCCGTCGTGCAGCACGACCTCACCCCAGCGCCGCCCGGAAGACGGCAGCGGAATCGACAGCACCTCGATGCGCGCGGGGTCCAGCCGCCGCCCCCACACCACCTCGGCCTCCCCCTCCGGGGACAGCCGCACCGCAGCGCTGCCCAGCTCCAT
This sequence comes from Streptomyces sp. TLI_185, assembly GCF_003814765.1. NCBI lineage: Bacteria > Bacillati > Actinomycetota > Actinomycetes > Kitasatosporales > Streptomycetaceae > Streptomyces > Streptomyces sp. TLI_185. The sequence continues at coordinate 6,685,528 of NZ_RKRB01000001.1, read as the reverse complement.
GCCGACGGGCTCACCGTTGGCCGCGGCAGCCCCCGGCACCCGCAGCCCGTACGCCTGCCAGGCCCGCCGGGCCAGCGGCCAGTCCTGCAGGGCGGTGGCCGCGATGCCCACGTTCCACCAGTCGGGGGCGCCGGTCTCCCGGTCGAGCAGGGCGACGGCGCGCAGGCCTGCGGCGCGGGCCTGCTCCCAGTCGTGCCGGAACTTGTGCAGCAGGGCGAGGTTGAACCAGGACTCGGACAGCCAGGGCTCCAGGTCGGCGGCACGTGTCAGCAGCGCTCCCGCGTCCTCGTACCGGCCGTCGCCGATCAGCGTGAACGCGCGGTCGGTGGCCTGCCGCCAGGAGGCGGAGGGCCGGTGCCGTCCCTTGCCGAAGATCCTCACGATTCCCTGCCAGTTCCGTGGAGTGGGCTGGCTAGTGCTGCCCCCGGACACACCCTCTCATTCGCATCCAACCACGTACGGCTGGAAGGGCGCTCATTACCCATGGGTTACCCAGCCGCAGGCAGGGTCAGACAGTCCCGTGCGAGGACCCGGGCCAGCGATTCCACCACTTCGGGCGCATAGTCCCCGGCGGTGGCGAGCCGCAGCTCCTCCAGCGCCGTGAGGGGCCCGCCGGGCCCGGCGTCACGTGCTTTCTCGTCGTACGCGTTGACGGCCCGCACGATCCGGGCGGCAAGGGGCTGCTCCCGGTAGGGGTCGGCCTGCCGCTCGACGACCACGGCGACCGCCGCATCGACGCCGGTCTGGCGTACGACGGCCCCGCCGAGCAGGGCGATGCGGCGCTGCTCGGCCGTGGGCAGGCCGGCGGTGGCGCCCGCCGGTACCGGGTCGACCAGGCTCAGCTGTCCGATGTCGTGCATGAGGGCGGCGTACTCCAGCACGGTCAGTTCGGGCCGGGTGAGTCCGAGGTCACGTCCGACGGCACGGCTGAGGGCGGCCACCCGGCGGGCGTGCCCGGCGGGGGTGTACCCGGCGATCTCGGTGGCGCGAGCCAGGGAGGTGATGGTCTGCCGGTAGGTGGTCCGTACGGCCGCGTACCGCTTGAAGGACAGCTGGGTCAGCAGCAGCGGCAGCGAGAAGACGGGAAGCGCCCACAGCCCGACGACGGCGACCGCGAGCGCCATCACCGCGCCCGTGGCGCACACGGCGGAGCCGATGCCGAGGAGGGCGTGCAGTTCGTCCCGCAGCAGCGGGCCGAAGGGCCACCGGGTGCGGGAGTGGGCGAGTGCGGCGGCGAGCACGGCGTCGCACAAAGCGGTGAGCGCGAGGAGGGCCAGGAGCAGCAGGGCGTAGGCGGGGCCGCGCCATTCACCGAACGCCCCCCGGTTGTACAGGGGTTGGAAGCAGACCGCGGCGAATCCGACGGTGAGCACGCGGCGCGCAAGGTGGTCGAGCACAGGTCCGCGTCCGCAGGCGATGTGCGGCACGCTGCCGATGAGGGCGGCGGCGAGGACGACGGCGACGACCTGGGTGACGCCGTGGTGGGTGGGCTGTCCGGCGTCCTCCCCGAGCAGGGCGTACGACATCGCGCCGGCGGCCCCGAGCGGCGCGGCCTCCCGGACCCGGGCGCCGGTCCAGCGGCTGAGTTCGCCGATGGTGACGAGCAGGCCGAAGGCGAGGGCCGTGGGGCGCTCCTCCAGGCCGGTCCGGTGGGTGACGGCGAGGGAGACGGCGGCGAGGACGGCGGCACAGGCGTGGATGAGGAGCATCAGCGGCGGCCGGGCGCTCATCGGCGGCCTCCGGGCCGACTGGAGAGGGTCGCGGCGGGTGCAGGCAGGCGGGGCCGCTCCCTCATCGCGACCACCGGGCGCTCATCCCCGACCCCCCGACCGGCTGAAGACAACCGCACCAGATCCAGGAACACACGGCAACTCCCCCACCGCGACCACCAGGCGCTCATCCCCGGGCTCCCGGCCGACTGGAGACGGCCTGGGCGGGTGCCGGAACGCGCGGTTGCTCCTCCGCGGTGACCGCGGGATGCCAGCCGCACCGGCCGAGCGCCTGCACCAGTGCCGCGACCATGCGGGGGTCGAACTGCGCCCCCGCACACCGCTCCAGCTCCTCCAGGGCCACCGGGACGGGCCGGGCGCGCCGGTAGCAGCGCGTGGACGTCATCGCGTCGAAGGCGTCCGCGACGGCCACCACCCGTGCCGATTCGGGGATCTGGCTTCCGCGCAGCCCGTACGGGTATCCGCTGCCGTCAAGGCGTTCGTGATGGTGGAGCACGGCGGCCCGGGCCTCGCCCAGAAAACCGATTCCGCGCACCATTTCGTGGCCGTACTCGGGATGCAGCTCGATCACCCGCCGTTCTTCGGGGGTCAGCGGCCCGTCTTTCCTCAACAGCCGTGTGGGGACGCCGAGTTTGCCCACGTCGTGCAGGATTCCGGCGAACCGGAGGACCTCGACGCGCTCGTCGTCCATGCCGAGTTCCCGGGCGATCATCATGGACGCCTGACCGACCCGCTCGCTGTGGCCGCGCGTGTACTCGTCCTTGATGTCGACGGCCTGCACCAGCGCCCGGATCGTCGCCTGGTGGGCGGCGCGCTCCCGGTGGTACTGCGTGAACACCCACCAGGACACGCACATCGGCAGCAGCACCAGCAGCGCGGCGACGGGGCCGTACGGGCTGCGCCACAGGACGGCCATCATCAGCCCGGCGAGGCCGTGCACGACGACCGGCGCGAGGGACCGTACGAACAGCCCACGCCAGGCCCGCCGCACCGGTACCCGCTCGGCCAGCACGCGGATCCCGCCGTCGAGGGCGGTCAGCACCAGGCAGAACGCCAGCACCGCGGCGCCCGCGGGCACGAGCGCGTACGGGAAGTCGGAGGCCACGACCGCGTCCCGCCCGCCCAGCGACCAGTGCACCCGGCCGGCGGCCCACACGCCGAGGACCAGCTGTGCGGCCCGCCAGCACCGCCGCAGCCTGCGCGGCCGCTGGTCGACCCGGGAGAGCAGCGCCCCCGGCAGCGCGACCAGGGCCGCGGCCGGGGGCGGCAGCAGGAAGGCACCGGCGAGCAGCACCGGGTAGAACGTTCCGGCAAAGCGCCATCGGGTGGCGGCCTGCTCGCAGCCGGCGTACAGCAGGGCGAGCAGGGCGACCGCCCGCCAGGAGGTGTGGACGGCGCGCAGCGGAAGCAGGCACAGCAGCGCGCCGAGGACCGTACAGGCGACGTACGCGCGTGCCCGTGCCGGAACCGCCTCCATCACGCCCCTCCCGGCCGAACCTGCTCCGGCTGAGGAGACTAGGGCGGCCCGGGGGGACTCCGCGGGCTTATGAACCGCGGATTAGCACGTTCGAGTGACGACAGCCCGTTCCCGGCATTCCGGACGAAGGTCCGGGGGAGTTCAGGATTCCTGCGGGGTCGCGGTGATGTCGTGCTCGGGGACAGGCTGCCCGGAGCGGATCAGGTCGAGCCGCCCCAGGACCTTGGCGCGCAGGTCGGTCGGTACGTCGTCATGGCCGCAGCACCGCTTGACCAGCTTCTTCACGGCCTGCTCCAGGCCGTACTTCTCGAGGCACGGCGAGCACTCCGTGAAGTGCTGCTTGAACTTGTCGCGGTCGACGTCCGGCATCTCGCTGTCGAGGAACTCGTAGAGATGGTCGAGGACCTCACTGCAGTCCGTCTCGTGCGGCTCTCCGCAGCTCATGAGCCCGAGCCTTTCGCTTCGTCCGACTCTCCGGCGCCGGCCGGGACCAGCCCGCGCTCGCGCGCGTAGTCCTCGAGCATGCCGCGCAGTTGACGGCGGCCCCGGTGCAGCCGGGACATCACCGTACCGATGGGTGTCCCCATGATGTCCGCGATCTCCTTGTATGCAAAGCCCTCGACGTCGGCGAGGTACACGGCGATGCGGAACTCCTCGGGGATCGCCTGGAGTGCTTCCTTCACGTCCGAGTCGGGCAGGTGGTCGAGCGCCTGCGACTCCGCGGAGCGCAGACCGGTCGACATGTGCGACTCGGCCCGGGCGAGCTGCCAGTCCTCGATCTCCTCGGCCGCGGAGCGCTGGGGTTCGCGCTGCTTCTTGCGGTACGAGTTGATGAAGGTGTTGGTGAGGATCCGGTACAGCCACGCCTTGAGATTGGTGCCTTCGCGGAACTGGTGGAAGGACGCGTACGCCTTCGCGTACGTCTCCTGCACCAGGTCCTCGGCATCGGCCGGGTTGCGCGTCATGCGCAGCGCCGCCGAGTACATCTGGTCGAGGAATTCGAGCGCGTCCCGCTCGAAGCGCGCGGTGCGCTCCGCGGTCGACTCCGCACTGATGCCCTGGCCCTCGGGCAGCTCCGCCTGGCCGTTGTCGGTCCCTGCGTCGGTACCGGTGACCGGACCCACCTCCTCAAGATTCCGGGCAGCACCGAAACCGGTGTCGCCAGAATCGGAGGATAGACGACGACCCGTCCCCGCCGCCCCTCGAATAGGGGTGGTCTTGGCCGCAGTCAGCACCGTCCAGTCCAGGTCAGTGCGGCTGCTGCGGCTCGGGCATACGGTCGAACCCATGCGGCGGACTTCCTCTCCCACGACGATCTGTGCTGGTCTCCAGCACTTCTGTCCGCCTCAACAGTGGCCGCCCGCCCGGCATTCCCCGCCGTCACCCGAGTGACGCGGTCCACCGGGTGACGCCGTCCGTGATGATCTCCAGCGCCTGCTCCTGCGTGATCTCCGCCCGCTTGGGCACGGCGAACCCGTGGTCGCCGTAGGGCACATCGACCAGCTCGTACGTCCCTTTCGGGAACTCCTCGGGCTTCCCGAAGGGGTCGTTCCCGCCCTGTACGACGAGGGTGGGCACCCCGGACCCGAGCAGCTCATCGGCGCGGGACTTCTCGGGCCTGCCCGGCGGATGCAGCGGGAAGCTGAGGGCGAGGACGGCACGGGCACCGAGCTCGACGGCCGTACGACAGGCGACCCGGGCTCCCGCGCTCCGTCCGCCCGAGATCACCGGCAGTCCGGGCTCGGCGAGCGCGGGCCAGATCCCGCGCCACCCGAGGTCGAGCGTCTTCGGGGCGGGCGCCAGCTTCTTGCCGGCCACCCGCCAGGGCTGTTCGACGAGGGCGACCGTCACTCCGTGTCCGGGCAGGACCTGGGCGAGGGCCTGCAGGTCCCGTGCCTCGATGCCGCCGCCGGCGCCGTGACTGACGGCGAGGACGAGCCGCGGCTGCGCGGCGTGACGCCAGGTGATGCGGGCCGGACCGGCACCGGTGTCGACGTCCTGTGTCACTTCTGTCAGCTCTGTCACATCAGAAGAGTGTGCCTTCTTCGGGGCCCTCGAGCTCCTTCAGCAGCTCCGGTCCGTTGTTGCGGACGTTGCTGACCGCGGTGGACACGGGGTAGGCGCGCATCAGTCCGGCGGGCGGCGGCTCCAGGAGCGACCGCAGGTCCTCGGGGTCGGTGCGGGCCGGGTCGAGCCAGGCGTCCCAGCGGTCCGGGGTGAGCATCAGCGGCATCCGGGGGTGGATGTCGGCGAGCGCGTGCGGGCCCTCGGCCGGGGCGACGGCGAGCGGTGTCGTCTCCGCCTCGGTCGTGATCACCGAGCAGGTCACCCACCAGGCCTGCGGGTGGTCGTCCGGCAGGGTCTTGTCCCGCCAGAACTCGTACAGCCCGGCCATCGCGAAGACCGACCCGTCGGCGGGCAGCACGAAGTACGGCTGCTTGCGGGGCCGCTTCTTCTTCCCCTCGACCTCCAGGTCCCGCTCCCCCTGGCCGGTGACCCACTCGTAGTAGCCGTCGGCGGGGATGATGCAGCGGCGGGAGGAGAAGGCCCGCTTGTACGACGGCTTCTCATGGACGGTCTCCGCACGCGCGTTGATCATCCGCGCCGCGCCCTCCGGGGTCTTCGACCAGGACGGCACCAGGCCCCACTTCAGCTTCCGCAGCTGCCGAACCGGCCGCCGGTCGTCGACGTCCTTAAGAGGGCGGTCCAGGACGGCGTAGACCTCCTTGGTGGGGGCCACGTTGTAGTCGGGCGCCAGGGTCTCCTCGGGTTCCCACTTCTCGATCTCAAAGATTCCTGCGAGATCCTCGGGCCTACGACTCGCTGCATACCGTCCGCACATACGTGCCACACTGCCAGATTCGACGAGACCCATGGGAGCCACCGCCGACAATGGACAGCCTCGCTATCGCCTCGCTCGCCTCCCTCTGGGACCGGGTCTTCGGAGACCAGCCCGACCCCGACATGTGGGTGGTGATCGCGACGCTCGTCGCGGCGCTCGCCGCGATCGTCCCGCAGGGTGTCTGGCGCATCTCGCGCAACGCCATCACCATCGCCCACGAGGGCGGCCACGGCCTGATCGCCCTGCTCACCGGCCGCCAACTGACGGGCATACGACTGCACTCCGACACCAGCGGTCTCACCGTCAGCCGCGGCAAGCCGCACGGCCTCGGCATGATCCTCACCGCGGCCGCCGGCTACACCGCTCCCCCGCTCCTGGGCCTGGGCGGCGCGGCCCTGCTCGCCGCCGGCCACATCACCCTGCTGCTGTGGCTGGCGACAGCCCTGCTCGTCGCCATGCTGGTGATGATCCGCAACGCGTACGGCGCCCTGACGGTGGTCCTGACCGGCGGCGCATTCCTGCTGGTGTCGTGGCTGGCGGGCCCCCAGGTACAGGCGGCGTTCGCGTATGCGGTGGTGTGGTTCCTGCTGGTGGGCGGGGTACGCCCGGCCTTCGAGCTGCAGGCGAAGCGGATGCGAGGGGGTGCCGGGGACTCGGACGCGGATCAGCTGTCGCGGTTGACGCATGTGCCGGCGGGGCTGTGGCTGTTCCTGTTCCATGCGGTGAGCCTGTGCTCGCTGATAGGTGGGGGGCGTTGGCTGCTGGAGGTGTGACAAAGCCCCGAAGGGGCGAGTCACGCAGGGGCGCGGGGCCCCGCCGCGGCAGCGGCTGATGTCACAGCCGATCAGCGGCTCCGCCGCGATGGGGACACCCCCGCTCGAGCGAAGCCGAGAGTGGGGGAGCGACCAGCCCCAACGGCGCCGCAGCTGAACGACCGCCTCCTTATAAAGTGAACCCATGGCCCAAAACCCCGCCGCACACACCGCCCTCTGGCCCGCCCCCCTCGCGAGCGGAGCCGTCGACGCGACGGTCCACGTGCCGGGGTCCAAGTCGGTCACCAACCGCGCCCTGGTGCTCGCGGCTCTCGCCAGCGAACCGGGCTGGCTGCGCCGCCCCCTGCGTTCCCGCGACACCCTGCTCATGGCGGCAGCGCTCCGCGCGATGGGCGTCGGCATCGAGGAGGGCGTGGGCCCCGACGGCACCGGCGAGACCTGGCGGGTGCTCCCCACCGGACTGCACGGCCCGGCCACGGTCGACGTCGGCAACGCCGGCACGGTGATGCGCTTCCTGCCCCCGGTGGCCGCGCTCGCCGACGGCCCCATCCGCTTCGACGGCGACCCGAGGTCGTACGAGCGTCCCCTGAACGGCGTGATCGACGCCCTGCGCGTGCTCGGCGCCCGCATCGACGACGACGGCCGCGGCGCACTGCCCCTGACGGTGCACGGCGGGGGCGCCCTGGACGGCGGCCCGGTGGAGATCGACGCCTCGTCGTCCTCCCAGTTCGTGAGCGCCCTGCTGCTCTCCGGCCCGCGCTTCAACCAGGGCGTCGAGGTCCGTCACATCGGCAGCTCCCTGCCCTCCCTCCCGCACATCCGCATGACCGTCGACATGCTGCGCGCGGTCGGTGCCCAGGTGGACACCCCGGAGTCGGGCGGCGAGCCCAACGTGTGGCGGGTGACGCCGGGCGCGCTGCTCGGCCGGGACCTGACGATCGAGCCGGACCTGTCCAACGCGCAGCCGTTCCTGGCGGCCGCCCTGGTGACCGGCGGCAAGGTCGTCGTCCCCGACTGGCCGTCCCGTACCACGCAGCCCGGCGACAAGCTGCGGGAGATCTTCACCGAGATGGGCGGTGCCTGCGAACTGACCGAGTACGGCCTCGAGTTCACCGGTTCGGGCGTGATCCGCGGTATCGACGTGGACCTGGGCGAGGTCGGCGAGCTGACCCCCGGCATCGCGGCGGTCGCAGCCCTCGCGGACTCCCCCTCCACCCTCCGCGGTGTGGCACATCTGCGGCTGCACGAGACGGACCGGCTGGCCGCGCTCACCAAGGAGATCAACGAGCTCGGCGGTGACGTCACCGAGACCGCCGACGGTCTGCACATCCGCCCGCGCGCCCTGCACGGCGGGATCTTCCACACGTACGAGGACCACCGCATGGCGACGGCCGGCGCGATCATCGGCCTCGCGGTCGAGGGCGTGCAGATCGAGAACGTGGCGACGACGGCGAAGACCCTGCCGGACTTCCCCGACATGTGGGCCGGGATGCTCGGAGCGTAGGGACTCACGCCATGCGCCGCTACGGCAAGCACACCGACGAGGACGACATCCGCAGCCGCCCGAACCGCAAGGGCACCCGGCCTCGCACTAACATCCGCCCCGCCCACGAGGACGCGGCCGAGGGCATGGTCCTCACCGTCGACCGGGGCCGGCTGACCGTCCTCGTCGACGACCGGATCGTGATGGCGATGAAGGCCCGCGAACTCGGCCGCAAGGCGGCGATCGTGGGCGACCGGGTGGCCCTCGTCGGTGACATGTCCGGCAAGAAGGACACCCTCGCGCGCATCGTCCGCATCGAGAAGCGCACCTCGGTCCTACGCCGCACCGCCGATGACGACGACCCGTACGAGCGCGTGGTCGTCGCCAACGCCGACCAGTTGGCGATCGTCACGGCCCTGGCCGACCCCGAGCCGCGGCCCCGTCTGATCGACCGCTGCCTGGTCGCGGCGTTCGACGGCGGACTGACCCCGCTGCTGGTGCTGACGAAGTCGGACCTCGCCCCGCCCGACAAGCTCCTCGAGTTGTACGGCGCCCTCGACATCCCGTACGTCGTGACCAGCCGTGAGGAGCTGGAGAACGGCAGCGCGGTCGCCCGCGTGCGCGAGCAACTCGACGGCAAGATCACGGCGTTCGTCGGTCACTCGGGCGTCGGCAAGACGACCCTGGTCAACGCGCTGGTCCCGCTGGAACAGCGGCGTTCGACCGGACATGTGAACGCGGTGACCGGCCGCGGCCGCCACACCACCACCTCCGCGCTCGCCCTGCCGCTCGCGGACAGCGACGACGGCTGGGTGATCGACACCCCGGGCGTACGGTCCTTCGGCCTGCACCACATCGATCCGTCCCGCGTCATCCATGCCTTCCCCGACCTGGAACCGGGCACGGAGGGCTGCCCGCGCGCATGCAGCCACGACGAGCCGGACTGCGCGCTGGACGAGTGGGTGGCCGAGGGCCACGCCGACCCTGCCCGGCTCTATTCGCTGCGCCGACTGCTGGCCACGCGGGAACGCACGGAGGGCGACTGACCTCCGCGTTGTTTGTGAGGCGCCGAGCCCGGTAAGTGCATAATCGCACCGAGCCGGACATACGGGAGGACAGCACATGGCGTGGCTGCTGGTAGTGGTGGCCGGGTTGCTCGAGACGGGTTTCGCCGTGTGCCTCAAGCTCTCCCACGGTTTCACCCGCCTGTGGCCGACGATCGCGTTCTGCGTCTTCGCCCTGGGCAGCTTCGGCCTCCTCACCCTGTCCCTGAGGAAGCTGGACGTCGGCCCTGCCTACGCGGTGTGGACCGGCATCGGCGCGGCGGGCACCGCGATCTACGGCATGATCTTCCTCGGCGACCTGGTGTCCACGCTGAAGCTCGTCTCGATCAGCCTGGTCATCGTGGGCGTGATCGGCCTCCAGCTCTCCGGATCGGCCCACTAAACGTCCTGCCGTACGGGCGGGAAGAGGACCTGGTCGGCCATCTCGTACGAGAACGCCCGTGAGGGGAGGGCGAGTTCGGGGACGCCGACGAGGTCGAGCAGTTCGACGGCGCGTTCCGGCGTCTGTTCGCGGGTCATGTCCTGGCGCGGATATGCGTCAACTCCCGTGCCCCGGCGCCGACCAGCTCCTGCCCGTCGAGCCGTACCTACCCCCGCACCTCCGCGTTTCCCGGCAGCAGTCCGAGCACGGTCGGCGCGGTCGGTGACTTCGCGGGCCCCGACTCGCCGACCAGCCCCAGCACTTCGCCGCGCTCCAGCGTGAGGTCGGCTCCTGGAAGCTCGGCCACTGCGTCGCGCTCTGCCGGCGCCCGCAGATCGTCCCCGTCCGCAAGCACCTCGCCGACTACGCAGCGGAAGGGCTCGCGAGCCTCGACCACACGAGGGTTCGGCTGACGCAACCCCTCACACCGCCTGCCGGGGCAGGGTCGTGCGGACCAGCTCCGCCACCCCGCCCTCGCCCGGCGGCGCCGCCACGCAGGACAGGGCGAGCCGCACGACCAGCTCACAGGAGCGCGCCAGATCCGCCGTGTCCGACTTGACCGCCCCCGGCTTCGACAGCACCGCCACGGCCCGGTCCCGGACGATCGCCACGAAGTCGCCGGGAGACGGCAGCGGACCGTCCGCCCGCCGCTGCGCCGGCACCGCGGAGGAGGACGGCACCGCGGACAGCGTCGGCGAGGGCAGCCGTTCACTCCAGCAGCCGGTCAGCATGGCCCGTACGAGTGCGTTCTCGCGCGCCGTGGACGCGGTCCATTCGGCGGTCGCGGTGAGCCGGTCGCGGGCGTCGCTGTGGGTGGCGAGCGCGCGTTCGACCCCGGCGAGGTAGCCGTCCGCCTCCCTTCTCACAAGCGCCCTGGCGAGCCCCTCCTTGCTGCCGAACTCGTTGTAGAGGGTCTGCCGGGACACTCCGGCGGCCGAGGCGACGTCCACCATCCGTACGGCGGACCACGGTCGGCGCGCCAGCGCCGTGTACGCGGCGTCCAGTAGGGATTCCCGCGCTGCAGGCATCATCGCCTCCCTGGGGCGAGCGGCTCTGCGCCCAGATTTGACGCGCACAAGGGCACTGTCAAGGGTTCGCGGGCGCACGCGGGGGCGCCATTCGGCCGCCATGTGCCGTCCCCCGGGGCGGCAATGTGCCGCCAAACCGTGAGCATGGCCTGGTGGCCCCATCGCGACCTCGCCGGATAGCGTTCGTTCCATGCCGGACTACCTCGACGATCTCCGTTTCGCCCACGTCCTCGCGGACGCCGCCGACGCGGCAACGATGTCCCGCTTCAAGGCGCTCGACCTCAAGGTCGAGACGAAACCGGACATGACCCCGGTGAGTGAAGCGGACAAGGCGGCGGAGGAGCTCATCCGCGGCCAGCTCCAGCGCGCCCGCCCCCGCGACGCGGTCCTCGGCGAGGAGTACGGCCTGGAGGGCACGGGCCCCCGCCGCTGGGTGGTCGACCCGATCGACGGCACCAAGAACTACGTGCGCGGTGTCCCGGTGTGGGCCACCCTGATCTCCCTGATGGAGGCGGGCGAGACCGGCTTCGAGCCCGTCGTCGGCGTCGTCTCCGCCCCCGCCCTGGGCCGCCGCTGGTGGGCCGCGAAGGGCCACGGCGCCTTCACCGGCCGCAGCCTCTCCTCCGCCTCCCGCCTGCAGGTCTCCCGCGTCGCGAAGCTGTCGGACGCCTCGTTCGCGTACTCCTCCCTGACGGGCTGGGAGGACCAGGGCCGGCTGGGCGGCTTCCTGGACCTGACCCGCGAGGTGTGGCGCACGCGCGCGTACGGCGACTTCTGGCCCTACATGCTGGTCGCCGAGGGCGCCGTCGACATCTGCGCCGAGCCGGAGCTCTCCCTCTGGGACATGGCCGCCAACACGATCATCGTCACCGAGGCCGGCGGCACCTTCACGGGCCTGGACGGCCGCCCGGGCCCGCACAGCGGCAACGCGGCCGCGTCCAACGGCCTGCTCCACGACGAGTTGCTGGGCTATCTCAACGAGCGCTACTGAGGAGTACCCGCAAAAGCACAGATGAGCGCGTGCGCCCTCAATTGGCCGCACGCGCCCTCTTGTTGACCCCCGCTTTACCTGCGACTCTGAGAGTCCCCCCACTTGTGAACTTGTGAATCCCTGCACTAGATGGATTCCTTTGGAGGTGGCTCCATCCCATGCTCGTCCGCGACGCCATGAGCACAGTGGTCCTCACCATCGGCCCCGCCCACACCCTCCGCCAGGCCGCAGCCCTGATGTCCGCCCGCCGTGTCGGCGCGGCCGTGGTCCTCGACCCGGACGCCGGCGGTATCGGCATCCTCACCGAACGCGACATCCTCAACTCCGTCGGCCTCGGCCAGAGCCCCGACACCGAGCGAGCCCACGACCACACCACCAACGACGTCGTCTTCGCCGCCCCGTCCTGGACGCTGGAGGAGGCGGCCCGCGCCATGGCCCACGGCGGCTTCCGCCATCTCATCGTCCTCGACCACGGCGAGCCGGTAGGCATCGTCTCGGTCCGCGACATCATCCGCTGCTGGGCACCGGTACGGCAGCACGTGCCCGCCTGACCTCGCAGGGGGACCAGAGGCCATATTGGACCAAGTCCAAGTCCAGCAGCGATCCAAAGTCACACCTGTTCGGAAAATGGTCCCCCTGCTGTTAGGCTGGATTTCATGAGTGACCTTCTGGAACGGCTGCGCGGACGCGGATGGCGGATGACCGCGCAGCGGCGCGTCGTGGCCGAGGTTCTCGACGGCGAGCACGTGCATCTGACCGCCGACGAGGTCCACTCCCGGGCCGTCGCCAAGCTGCCCGAGATCTCCCGCGCGACCGTCTACAACACGCTGGGCGAGCTGGTCTCCCTCGGCGAGGTGCTCGAGGTCTCCACCGACAAGCGCGCCAAGCGGTACGACCCGAACGCGCACCGGCCGCACCACCACCTGGTCTGTGCCCAGTGCGGCGCGATCCGCGACGTCCACCCGAGCGGCAACCCGCTCGCCGACCTCCCCGACACGGAGCGCTTCGGCTTCACCGTCTCGGACGTCGAGGTCACGTACCGCGGCATCTGCCCGAACTGCGCGGCGGCGTAACCACCTTCTCGCGGGCGGCGGGCTCCGCCGCCCGACCGCACGCCGGCAATTCTGGAAACACCGAGGGCCGGAATCCATTCACTGGATTCCGGCCCTCGGCCTTCAGTAGCGGGGACAGGATTTGAACCTGCGACCTCTGGGTTATGAGCCCAGCGAGCTACCGAGCTGCTCCACCCCGCGTCGATGAACGCAACGTTACGTCAGTGACGACGGCGATGGCAAATCGCTTCTTTTCAGCCCGTCCGGCGTTCGAGGACGAGGCCCTTCGGGCCGAACGGGATCCAGGTCAGAGCCCCTGGGGACGGGACGGGTAGGGGCGGCGGGGGCGAGAACACCCGGGCCCCGCCACGGCACCCCTACGCCGACAGCTCCTCCCGCAGCGCATCCCGCAACCGAGTCGCCCGCTCCGAAACAGCCACCGGTCCCAGCGCCACCGCCCGCTCCGCCCACCGCTGCCCCTCCGCCAGCTCACCCCGACGCGCGTAGACCAGGGCCAGCCGCAGCGCGGCCCGGCCGTGCCCCGCGTCGGCGGCCCGCGTCCACCACACGGCCGCCTCCGGCTCGCTCCCCTCGCGGGCCAGCAGCAGCCCGAGGTTGAAGGCGCCGTTGCGGGACCCGGCCTCCGCGGCCGCCCGGTACCAGCGCGCCGCCTCCACCACGTCCCCGCGGGCGGCGGACATCATCCCGACCCGCACCTGCGCCCGCCGGTGCCCCTGGGAAGCCGCGCGCTCGTACCACTCCTCGCACTCGGTCTTCTCGTGCGCGGACTCCCCGAGCTCATGCGCGGGCGCAGGCGGCCGCCGGGCGTCCAGGACGGTCGCCAGCCGGTACGCGGCCTCCGCGCTGCCGCCTCCTGCCGCGCAGCGCAGATGCCGCTCCGCCGCGCGCTCGTCCCCGCCCCGCAGCCGCGCCATGCCGACCTGCAGCGCCGCCTCCGTGTGCCCGGCGGCCGCAGCGCGCTCGTACCAGCGCAGCGCGACGTCGTCCTCGGCGCGCCCGGCGTGCAGGATCCCCAGGTTGAACGCGGCGTCCACGCTCCCGGCCTCCGCGGCCTTGGAGAACCACGGCTCGGCACCTGTCGTGTCGCCGCCCTGGAGCAGCAGGATGGCCAGCGCGTTCGCCGCCTCGCGGTGTCCGGCGTACGCGGCGCGGCGGTACCACTGCTCGGCCTGTGCGGTCCTCCCCTGTGCGGCGCAGAGCAGCCCGAGGTTGTAGGCGCCGTTGTCGTCGCCGGCGTCCATCGCCGCCCGGTACCAGCGCTCGGCGGTCTGCGTCTCCCCGCGCTCGGCGTGGAGGGCGCCGAGCGCGTTGGCGGCGTTGCCGTCCCCGTCCTGCGCGGCCCTGAGCCACCACACGGCGGCGCTCTCGGTGTCGCCGGCGTCCCGCAGCAGGAAGCCCAGCGCGCAGGCGGCGCGCGCCTCGCCGTCCTTGGCGGACGTCAGATACCAGCGCCCGGCCTCCTTGAGCTCACCGCGCTTCTCCAGGATCGCGCCGAGGTGCAGCGCGGCCCGCCGGTGGCCGCGCGCGGCGGCCTGCCGGTAGAACTGCTCGGCCTGGGCCAGCAGTTCGACACCGTTGTCAGCCCCGTCTTCGCCCTGGCAGGCCGCCTTGCGGTCGAGCGCGCGCGCCAGGCGGTACGCCGCCTCCCGGTGCCCGCGCTCCGCCGCGGCCCGCATCCAGTCCTCGGCGCCGGTGTCCCCGCGGTGCTCCAGCAGATCGGCGAGCGCGTAGGCGCCGAGGGCGTGCCCCTGTTCGGCGGACTGCCGCAGCCAGTACTCGGCGGCGGGCTCGTCCCCGCGCTCGCGGTGATGGCGCCCGAGCGCGTGTGCGGCCGCCGCGGACCCGGCGACGGCGGCGATGCGCCACCAGCCGGCGGCGTCGTCGGCGTATCCGCGCTGATGGAGAAGGACTCCCAGGTTGTTGGCGGCGGCACGGTCTCCCGCGGCGGTGGCGGCACGCAGATGGGGCTCGGCTCCGTCGAGATCACCGCGGCGCAGCAGCATGGCCCCGAGGACACTCATCGCCTCGACGTCGCCGGCCTCGGCGGCGAGCCGCTGACGAACTTCCTCGACGGCCTCCTCAGCCACCTCCCCGGCTTCGCCGGGTTCGGAAGGCTGCACAAATCGCCCTGTCTCGAACAGAGTTGCCTTGTCCCCCATAACGTCCATCGTCGCACCACCTGCAACCTGGGTACACCTGGTATACCGCAGCCAGTGAGGTCACTTCAGCGTTTTGTCGACATGCCCACAGAGAGACAAGTCAAACACAGTTGTCCCAACTCCCCGAGGCGGCATGACGATCCCCCTGACCGGCACATGCGTTCGCACATCACGAAGGCCCGGATCCTTGAGGATCCGGGCCTTCGACTGCAGTAGCGGGGACAGGATTTGAACCTGCGACCTCTGGGTTATGAGCCCAGCGAGCTACCGAGCTGCTCCACCCCGCGTCGTTGTGTGGCAACCGTACCACGACGCGGGGCGGGCATGATCAGCCGCTGCCGGAGCTGCCGCTCGGGCTCGGACTGCCGCTCGGACTGGGGCTGCTGCTCTTGTTGCCGCCGCCACCCGTCTTGCCCGCCTTGGCCTGTGCGTCCTCGGCCCGCTTGAGGGCGTCCTGGAGGTCCTTCTGCGCCTTGCCGTACGCCTGCCAGTCGCCCTTCTTCAGGGCTTCCTGACCGGCGTCGAAGGCCTTCTGGGCGTCGTTCAACGCCTGCTGGACCGTGGGATTACTGGACGTCGGCGGTGGGGTCGTTCCCGTGTCCGGCGGCGGTGTGGTCGAACTCTCCGCCCCGAAGACCTTGTTGAGGGCCTCGTCCAGAGTGTCCTCGAAGGCGGTGTTGCCTCCGTAGGTCACCAACACCTTGCGCAGCAGCGGGTACTTGAGTCCACCACCGCGTACGTAGACCGGCTCCACGTAAAGCAGTCCTCCGTCGAGTGGCACCGTCAGCAGGTTGCCGTACTCGATGTCGGAGTCGCCGCCCTTGAGGAGCTTGATCGCCGCGGCGATGTCCTGTTCGGAGTTGAACTTGCTCTGTACCTGTTTGGGTCCGTCGACGGTCGTGCTCGTCGGCAGTTTCAGGATTCTGATCTTGCCGTAGTCACCGGTGCTCGCATCGGCGTCGACCGCCATGAACGCACTGAGGTTGTCCCGTCCGTTCGGCGTGAAGGTCGTCGTCAGCGAGAACGCCTGCGAGGACTGGCCGGGCATCTTCATGCTCAGGTAGTACGGCGGCACCGCGTTGCCCGACTTGTTGGTCGGGTCGTCCGGCACCTGCCACACCTCGCTGCCGGTGAGGAAGGTCTGCGCGTCCGTCACGTGGTAGCGGCTGAGCAGCTCGCGCTGGACCTTGAACAGGTCCTGCGGGTAACGGAAGTGGGCCTGCAGGTCGTGCGTGATGGCCGACTTCGGCTTCACCGTGCCCGGGAACGCCTTCATCCACGTCTTCAGGACGGGGTCCCCGGTGTCCCACTGGTAGAGCTTGACGTCGCCCGTGTACGCGTCGACGGTCGCCTTCACCGAGTTGCGGATGTAGTTGACCTGGTTCTGCTGGGCCACCACCGCGCGGTTGGTGTTGGTCGCCGTCAGCGAGTCGGCGGTGGTGTCGCCGAGGGTCGTCCGGGAGGCGTACGGATATCCGTTCGTCGTCGTGTAGGCGTCGACGATCCACTGGATACGGCCGTGCACCACCGCCGGGTAGGCGTCGCCGTCGATGGTCAGCCAGGGCGCCACCGCCTCGACGCGCTCCTTGGGAGTGCGGTTGTAGAGGATCCGCGAACCCTTGCCGATCGCCCCGGAGTACAGCATCTGCGGCTCGTTGAACGCGACCGCGTAGGCGGCCCGGTTGATCGGGTTGGCGAGGTTGACGCCGCTGTTGCCCTTGTAGCTGGTGGTCTTCTCGCCGCTGTCGTCGGAGTAGTCGATCTCCTGCTGGGGACCGCCGACGATCGAGTAGGTGGTGGTCTTCTCGCCGTAGTAGATCTGCTGCTTGTACTTTCCGAGGTCACCGGTGGACGGCAGGTCGGACTCGGTGAAGACGGGCTGGCCGTCCTCGACCTCGGTGCCCTTGGCGGCGACCACGCCGTAGCCGTGGGTGTAGCGGAAGTGGTCGTTGATCCAGTTGTTCTTCGGAATGCCGTTGAGGTTCAGCTCGCGCAGACCGATGACGGTGTCCTGCTCCTTGCCACCCTTGCTGTAGCGGTCGACGTCCAGGTTGTTCGGGAACGCGTAGTAGTTCCTGATCTGTTGGAGCTGCTGGAAGGTGGGCGAGACGATGTTCGGGTCCAGGATCCGGATGCTCGCCGCGTCGTCGACGCCGTCGCGCAGCTTGGTCTTGTCCTTGGCGGTGCTCGTCCCCGAGTACTCGCTCACCTTGGTGTCGTCGATGCCGTACGCCTCGCGTGTCGCCTTGAGGTTCTTCTGGACGTACGGCGCTTCCTTGGCCTGCTCGTTGGGCTGGACCTGGAACTTCTGGATGATCGCCGGGTACAGGCCACCGATGAGGATCGCCGAGAGCACCATCAGGCCGAAACCGATCACGGGCAGCTGCCAGGTGCGCCGCCACAGGGTGGCGAAGAACAGCAGTGCACAGATGACGGCGATGCAGAACAGGATCGTCTTGGCCGGCAGGTAGGCGTTCGCGTCGACGTACCTGAGGCCGGTCCAGTTGTCCGTCGCCTTGAAGTCGCTCGACTTCACCGCGAGGCCGTACCGGTCGAGCCAGTACGCGACCGCCTTCAGGGCGACGAAGATGCCGAGCAGTACCGAGAGATGACTGGTGGCGGTGGCGGTTGCGCGCGCACCCGGGGAGGTGATCCTGAGGCCGCCGTACAGGTAGTGCGTGAGCGCGGCGGCGATCAGGGAGAGGATCGCGGCGGCGAAGCCGAAGCCGAGCAGGAAGCGGTACCAGGGCAGGTCGAAGGCGTAGAAGGAGACGTCGAGGTGGAACTGCGGGTCCTTCTGGTGGAAGGGCACGCCGTTGACCCACATCAGCCAGGTGCGCCACTGGCTGGACGCCGAGGCGCCGGCGATCAGACCGACCAGGGCGGTGATCCCGAGCAACAGCCAGGTCTTGTACGGGGCGATGCCCATCCGGTAGCGGTCGAGGCTCTGCTGCTCCATCGACATGGCGCTCAGCGGCGGTCGCAACCGGTGCGCCAGCCAGATGTTGAAGCCGACCGCGAGGGCCATCAGCAGACCGAAGACGAAGAACAGTCCGATCTTGGTCCACAGGGTGGTGGTGAAGACGGACGAGTACTTCACGGAGCGGTACCAGAGCCAGTCCGTCCAGAAGCCCGCGAACATGGTGAACGCCATGCCGAGGACGGCAAGGACGCCCAGTGTCATGAGCAGGGTCCGGACTCGCCGGGACGGGCGGCCCACTCTGATCCGTGGCCCCGTCGGGCCTCCGCCGCGGTCCGGCATCTGGAAAGCCAAGGTGCGCACCTCGAAGTCGCTGTCGGTTCGTCAGGCCCCCGCGTGTTCGTGAGCCCCTCCGTGGCCCCCGTGATCGCGGGCCCACACCTATGCAACTTACTCACCGTTTACTCGGTTCCCGATTCCGGCCATGAACGAGGCAGGATTGTGACCATGTCCAACACTCCCATGGCAGCGAGCCCGCTCACCCGGGCCGTACTCGAGATCGACGAGTACACCTCCGGCCTCGGCTGGGACCAGCCCGCCCGCCTCTTCGCCCTCGTAGACACCGCTCGGCTGCGGTCCCAGGAACCCGCGCTCGCGGCTCAGCTGGGTCTTGCGGACGAGCCCGACACCACCGGTCTCACCCCGGTCGAGCAGGACGAGATCCCGGCCGGCAAGCCGCTGGACGAGTTCCTCGCGACGATCGCCTGGCCCGACGCGGTGGCCGGCTGCGCGCTCACGGTGGAGCGGCTGATGCTGCCGCCGTCCGCCGAGTCCCAGGTCCCCGAGGGGCTGGACGAGGCCGGGCTGGCGAAGTGGGTGGCCGGGCACCCGGACCGTCAGGAGGTCCGGATGACGGTGGCCGTGCTGCGCGACGGTGCCCGCGACTCGGCGCTGCGGCTGCGCGAGAAGGACACGCCGACAGAGGTCCTCACGGGCTCCGACCTGGTTCCGGGCCTGGCTCAGGCCCTGGCCGCGACCTTCGAGGAGTAGGCGGTCGTAGCCCTTCGGGCTACTTGGCCGTGCACTTCGGCAGGTCGGCGGTCTTTCCGGTGCGGAGGTCCTTCAGCGCGCCGAGGGCGTCGTCGATGGTGTTCACCTTGACCAGGGTGAGCCCGCTGGGGGTGTCCTTGGCGGCAGCCTTGCAGTTCTCGGCGGGCGTGAGGAAGTACTGGGCGCCCTTGTTGCGTGCGCCGACCGTCTTCATCTCGATGCCGCCGATCGGGCCGACCTTGCCGCTGTCGTCGATCGTCCCGGTGCCCGCCACGAACCTGCCGCCGGTCAGGTTGCCCGGGGTGAGCTTGTCGTAGATGCCGAGCGCGAACATCAGACCGGCGCTCGGCCCGCCGACGTCGGCGAGCTTGATGTCGATGGTGAACGGGAAGGTGTGATCGGTCCCCGCGGAGATCCCGACGATGGCGCGCTTCTTGGCGCTGTCGTCGGAGGTGGTGGTCGTGATCGTGATGTTCCGGGTCTTCGTGGCCGTCGCGTTCTTCTTCTCGGCGGCGGCCTGCTCCTTGCCAGGGACGATCGTGAAGACGACCTTCTGGCCCGGCTGGTGCTTGGTCACGAGCTTCGCGACGTCGGCCGGCTGCTTCACGGCCGTACCGTCGACGGCCTTGATCACGTCTCCGGCGTGCAGTTCGCCCTGCGCGGGGGAGCCCTTGACCACGGTCGAGACGATCACCCAGCTCCTCACCGGGATGCCGAGTTCCTTCAGGGCGGCGACCTTGGCGCTCTCCTGGGACTGGCTGAACTCCTCGGCGTTCTCCTGGGTCGACTGCTCCTCGGTCTTGCCGTCCGGGTAGAGCGTGTCGTGCGGCACGACCTTGCTGTCGTGGGCCAGCCAGCCGTAGACGGCCTCGACGAGGTTCATCCTGTAGTCGGCGCTGGTGACCCGCACGGTGGTCATGTTCAGGTGACCGTCGGCCGCATAGGTCTTGCGTCCGGAGATCTGCAGCACCGGCTCGCCGTCGTGGTTCCCGAGCGTGTTGACCGTGGGTCCCGGGGACATCTCCGAGTACGGCACGGGAATGAAGACTCCCGCGCACAGGAGCGCGATCAGCATCAGGGTGGAGGCGAGCATCGTCGCGGTGCGGCGTGGCATGCCAAGACAGTACGGGAAGGTCCTGTCAGCGCACCGTCAGCCCTACCTCTGTCATGTCACGTACCGGAGTGGGGCTTCTCCATGGCCTCACGGAAGCGGGCGTAGCCGTCGAGCTCGGGCCCGTCTCCGCGGACCCTGCGGGTCCGGTTGGCCCAACTGCCCCACAGCCCGGCGCCGATCGCTGCCATGAACGGAATCAACAACCACAGGAGCGCCCCCATGCCGACCTCCCGACCCCAGTGAGCGACCGCAAGAACTGACTGATCAGCAGATTAACCAGCCACACTGAGAACGCTGACGCCAGGGGTGCAGTTACGCAACCTGGGTGTGGCGCAGGGGTTCAGCAGGCCCCGACCCATTCCTCCGTACCATCGCTGAAGGTCTGGTGCTTCCAGATCGGCACCTCGTGCTTGAGATCGTCGATCAGCTTCCGGCAGGCCTCGAAGGCCTCGCCCCGGTGCGGACACGAGACGGCGACGACCACGGCGAGATCCCCGACGGCCAGGTCACCGACCCGGTGGACGGCGGCCAGGGCCCGCACCGGGTATCCGGCCACGACCTTCTCGGCGATCCGCCGCATCTCGGCCTCGGCACTGGGATGGCACGAATAGCCGAGCCGGTCGACATCGGATCCCCCGTCGTGGTTCCGCACGGTCCCCACGAACAGTGCGGTGCCGCCGGCGGCGTCGTCCCCGACGGCCTGGAAGACCTCGTCCAGCGAGAGCGCGGTCTCACGGACGGCGATCAGCTTGATGGGGTCCTGCGCGGCCTGCTCGCCGGGATGGTCGTTGGTGGGTGCCATGCCCCCATCGTGCCGCACGCGTCTGACAACCCGGAATACAACTTTCACCAGGCACACGCGCGTGCCCTTTTGGAGGCTCCTACAGCCACGCCGAGCCTGCGGACATTCGTGCCGCCCAGTGCGGCTCCCGACCCAAAGAAATGCGGCACCCCGCCCGCGCCGGGCTGCGCACCCGCCCTCCGCCCAGCCCCCACGCCGGGCCCCTTCCGGAGCCTCCTCAGATGCGCCGCCGGGCCTTCCGCGCCCGCCGCACCACGGCCGCCGCCCCCAGCAGCGCCACCGTCGCACCCGCGGCCCCCGCCGCAGTCGCGTCCTTCCGCCCGAGCCGCCGCCCCGCAACCGTGTGCCGCCCGGAGACCTCCTCCAGGAGCTCCGCGAGCACTTCCTCGTTGGTCCACTGCGGCCGCCAGCCCGCGTCGTGCAGCCGGCTTCCGCTGACCACCCAGGGGTACATCGTGTACGCCAGGTCCCCGGCCGGGGACGGTGTCAGGCCGATCCGGTGCAGCCGGGCAGCCGCACCAAGGGCGACAGCCGACGGCAGCTCCATCCGCCGGATCCCGCTGAGCTCCTCGACCTCCTCCTGCTCCAGCCACCCGTCGCATCCCACCGTGAGTTCCCCGTCGACCTTCTCCAGGACGGCGTACTCCAGGGCGCTGCACAGGTCCTCGACGTGGCAGAACTGCCAGGCGGGCCGCGATCCGGCGACGACAAGCAGCCGGGGGGACTCGAAGTACCTGGTCAGCGCGGTGTCGGTGCCTCCGACGAGCACTGCGGGCCGTACGACGGTGACATTGAGTCCCGGGTGGGCGCGCGGCGCGCGCCGGGCGAGCCGCTCGATCTCCAGGAGGTCCCCGACGCCGGTGGCCTCGGCCGTGGCCCGCAGCTCCGCGTCCTCGGACAGCGGCAGCTCGTTCTCCGGCAGCGCCCCGTACACCATGGCGGACGTGCACAGCACGACCCGGTGGACTCCGGCCGCGGCGGCCGCGGTCAGCACGGTCTGCGTCCCCCGTACGTTGTAGGCCGTACGGGCGGCGGGGTCGGTCTCCAGATCCAGATCAAGCGCCAGGTGCACCACCACGTCGGCGCCCCGCAGCTTGTCCGCGATGGCCGGATCCCGTACGTCCAGGATGTGCCACTGCGCCCCCGCGCACTCGCCGCGCCGTTCGTCGATGGCGATGACCTGCTTGATCTCGTCGGAGGCGACGAGCCGTTCGGTGAGCAACGCGCCGATGCCGGACGCGGCGCCGGTGACCGCGACGACGGGCCCGCGCGTGGCGGAATTGGTTGACTCGTTTCGCGCTGCGCGAACCTGCGGATCTGGGGAACTCACCGGGCGTCTCCAGCGGTTGTCTTCAGTACGAACGCGAGTGACGCGTCCGTACCAGGTGGCATCCATCCTGCCGCAGGCCAAGAGTCGGCGAAGCACCGAGGCCCGATCCGCCCATGGTGTCTACGCTGGGTGGTGTTATCGGGCAGTCGTGCCGTCGGAGACAACCGGCGGCCTTACCAGCCGAGGAATCCCGTGAGTGACACCCCATTCGGATTCGGCCTTCCGCCGGAGGAGCCGGAAGACGGCGACGAGGGCAAGAAGAAGGACCAGGAGAGCGGTGGTGGTCAGGGACCGGCCAACCCGTTCGGTTTCGGCGGGCTGCCGGGGGCCGGAGGCTTCGGCGGCCCCGGTGCGGACAATCCGCTCGCTGCCATGTTCGGTTCGCTGAACCCCACCGACCTGGGCGCCGCCTTCCAGCAGCTGGGCCAGATGCTCTCGTACGAGGGCGGCCCGGTGAACTGGGAGATGGCCAAGCAGATCGCCCGCCAGACGGTCTCCCAGGGCACCCCTGACGGCACCAAGGACGCGAGTGTCGGCGCCGCCGAGCGCACCGCGGTCGAGGAGGCCGTCCGCCTGGCCGACCTGTGGCTGGACGACGCGACGTCGCTGCCGTCCGGCGCCGGCTCCGCGGTGGCGTGGTCCCGCGCGGAGTGGGTCGAGGCGACCCTGCCCGCGTGGCAGGAACTCGTCGACCCGGTCGCCGAGCGGGTCGGCGCGGCGATGGGCGATGTCCTGCCCGAGGAGATGCAGGCCATGGCGGGCCCGCTGATCGGCATGATGCGCTCCATGGGCGGCGCGATGTTCGGCACGCAGATCGGGCAGGCCGTCGGGGTGCTCGCGGGAGAGGTCGTCGGTTCCACCGACATCGGCCTGCCGCTGAGCCCGGCCGGAAAGGCCGCGCTGCTGCCGGTGAACATCGAGGCGTTCGGCAAGGACCTGGGCGTGCCGAAGGAGGAGGTGCGGCTGTATCTCGCCCTGCGCGAGGCCGCCCACCAGCGCCTGTTCGCGCATGTGCCGTGGCTGCGCTCGCACCTGTTCGGCGCGGTCGACGGGTATGCGCGCGGGATCAAGGTCGACACGGCCAAGCTGGAGGACGTGGTCGGCCAGTTCGACCCGCAGAACCCGGAGCAGCTGCAGGACGCCCTCCAGCAGGGCATGTTCCAGCCGGAGGACACCCCGGAGCAGAAGGCGGCCCTGGCCCGTCTGGAGACGGCTCTGGCGCTCGTCGAGGGCTGGGTGGACGCGGTGGTGCACGCGGCGGCGAAGCCGCGTCTGTCGTCCGCGGACGCGCTGCGTGAGACCCTGCGCCGCCGCCGTGCGACGGGCGGGCCTGCGGAGCAGACGTTCGCCACGCTGATCGGCCTGGAGCTGCGTCCCCGCCGCCTGCGTGACGCGTCCCGCCTGTGGGCGTCCCTCACGGACGCGCGCGGGGTGGACGGCCGGGACGCCCTGTGGTCCCACCCGGACATGCTTCCGACGGCCTCCGACCTGGACGACCCGGACGGCTTCGTGCACCGCGAGCAGCTGGACTTCTCCGAGCTCGACAAGATGCTCGGTGAGGCGGCGGGCGGCGGCTCGGCACAGAAGCCGAACCTGAAGAAGGACGACCCCTCCCAGGACGACGACAAGGGCGACGACACCGAGTGAGCCTGTACGACGACGCGGTCCTCGTCCTGAAGGGGTACGAGGACCAGGAAGAGCTGCGCCAGGCGTATCTGGACCACTTGGCGGCCCATCCGGACGGCATGTGGAAGGCCTGTCAGGCGGGTCATGTCACGGCGAGCGCCCTGGTGATCGACCCGTCCCGTGAGCGCGTGCTGCTGACCCTCCACAAGAAGCTGCGGATGTGGCTGCAGATGGGCGGCCACTGCGAGCCGGGGGACGCCACCGTGGAGGCCGCGGCACTGCGCGAGGCGACCGAGGAGTCCGGGATCGCGGGACTGACGCTGCTTGCAGGCGGCCCGGTGCGGCTGGACCGGCACCCCATCCCGGCCCCCTGCCACTGGCATTTCGACGTCCAGTACGCCGTCCTGGCACCGTCCGGGGCCGTCCAGGAGATCAGCGACGAGTCGCTCGACCTGCGCTGGTTCGCCTACGACGAGGTGGCGGACGTGGCGGACGAGTCCGTCGTACGGCTGCTGGAAGCGACGCGCGCCAGGCTGTGAGCCTCGGGAGTCTGCGACTCTCAGCGACGCGTAAGGGGCGCCCGCAAAGCGGGCGCCCCTTACGTTGGATTGCTGGACGCTCAGCTCCAGACGTTCCCCTGGTTCTGCGCCCGCGCCCCGTGCTGCCCCACGCCGTACTGCGCGGCGAGACCCTGGCCGATCTGGGCGTTCTGCGGAGGCAGCAGCTCGCTCGGCTGCACGAGCGCGTAACCGCTGCCCATGAAGCTGAGCTCCCAGCCCTCGCCGGTGTTGCCGCGGCGCCGCCACACGCCCGAGGAGTGCGTCTGGGCCTGCATCTGGACGCGCAGCCCGGTCGACCAGGCGACGATCGCGTCGGCGTCGCAGTTGACGTACTTGTCGGGCGTCACCTGCATCATCAGCGGCGCACCCGAGGTCATCAGGGCGACCTTGCCGCGGCCGGTGATGTTGAGCTGGTACTTCCCCGAGCCGGAGATGCCGTAGAGGCTGTCGACGGCGATGACCTCGTGGTGCAGCGAGGAGTCCATCGCGAGGACGTAGCTGCTGTCGACGGTCAGACCGTCCTGCTCCACGTCCACCACATGGATGTGCTGGGCGAGGTTGGCGAAGTAGACCGTGCCCTGCCCGTGGCAGCGCATCAGGCTGAGACCCTCGCCCGTGTGCGCACGCGCGCGTGCCTGCTGGTTGCTCCGGTACTCGGCATCGAACTCGACGAGCCCCTGGTAGGCGACCATGGTGCCCTTGCGGGCCAGGATGTCGTCGTGGCCCTCCAGGGTGACGCGCAGCATCTGCTTGTTCTGCAGGCTGTAGCGCTCCTGGGACTGCGAGTCGTTGAAGGCGAAAAGCGGACTCTGCATGACGTTTCTCGCTCCCCCTCAGCCCCGGAACCGCAGGCGGTCGGTGCTGTCCTCGCTGGGCTGGACGACGACGATGCCCTGACCGGAGAAGGCCATCTGGTAGGCCTCGCCGCTGCCGCGGCCGATCAGCGACTGCGCCTTGAAGCTGCGCTTGCCCTTCACCTTGAGGTTCGGGGACCAGGCGACGAGCGCGTCCGGGTCGACGTATGTCTCGTCCTCGCCGCCGCCGCAGTCGACGACGATCGGCTTGCCCCGGGAGGTCAGCGCGACCCAGCCCTGCCCGGAGATCTTGGTGTTCCACAGACCCTGTCCGGCGAACTTCGCCAGCCCCTTGACCCGCTCCACGCCCCAGGTGAGGGACGCGTCGAAGGCGAGCAGGTTGGTGGCGTTGACGGAGATGCCGTCGCCGTTGAGATTGATGACGACGACGTCGGCTCCGTAGTCGGCGAGGTAGAGCAGTCCGTCGCCTGAGCACTTCATCAGGGGGGCGCCCTCGCCGGTCATCCAGTCGCGGGCGATCTGGCGCACGGCCGGCGGGTTGGGCTCGTACTGGATGAAGCCTTCGTAGGCGATCATCGAGCCCACGCGCGCGAGGAGGTCGTTTCCGGTCTGCATGGCGACCTTCAGCATGTTGTTGCCGTGGTTCTCCATGCGGGCGGTGACGGGTGCGGGGGCGTAGCCCGCGAGTGGCTGGTTCATGACGGGCTCCCTCAGACCTCGTACGGCTGGACGACGATGAAGTTGCCGGGCGCGCCCCGGAACTGCAGGTTGACGCTCTCGCCGGTGTCCCCCGGGTAGGCGTTGCGGCGCATGCGGACCTGGCTGGAGACGATCACCTGGGAGGCGGCCGACCAGGCCACGACGGCGTTGGCGTCGGCGAACGTGGTCGGCGTGACCGGCAGGACCACGGGCGTGCCGTGCGTCTTGACGACGATCGTGCCGGTGCCCTGGAACTGCATCGTGAACAGCGCGCCCCCGGGGATGCCGTGTCCCTCGATGCGGCGGACCTCGTACTGGAGGCTCTCGTCGAAGGCGAGGACGCTCTCGGCGGAGACGCAGATCGCGTCACCCTGGAGCTCGACGGGGTGCAGATGCGTGGCGTTCTCGGCGAGGAACACCTGACCCTGGCCGGTACAGCGCATCAGCTGCATCTCCTGGCCGGTCGCGTTGCCCACGATCCGGCCCGCGAAGCCCGCGCCCTTGTAGCCGAAGTCGACCTTGCCCTGGTAGAGCACCATGCTGCCCTGCCGGGCGAGCACGGGCTGCCCGCCGATGCCGAGGTCGACGCGGATCAGCTTCTTGTTCTGCTGCGTCCAGCGCTGCCCGGTGGGCGTCTCCTTGAACATCTGGAGCGCTGCGGTCACCCCGGCGCCGCCCTGGGGGGCGCCCTGAGGCCCGCCGTAGGGCGCCTGCTGTCCCGGGACCTGTCCGAAGGGCGGCTGCTGGCCGTAGCCGGGCGGCGGGCCCGGGGCGTGCGGAGCCGGGGGCTGGCCGTAGCCCGGCGGCGGCGGTGCGCTCTGGCCGTACGGCTGCTGCTGGGGCGGCTGGCCGTAGGGCGCGGGCGCCGGACCGGGGGGCGGCACTTGGGCGCCGCCGGGCGGGGACACGGGCGCGATGATGGTGGGCGCGGCGTGCACATTCGGCGCGGGCGCGGGGGCCGGGGGCGGAGTCGGTGCCGGGGGCGGGGCGAAGCCCTGCGGAGCCGGGGCGGGCGCGGGCGCGGGGGCCGGGGCGCCGAACGCGGGCGGGGCGAAGCCGGGAGCGGCTCCGGTCTGGGGCTGCGGAGCAGGCGCCGCAGGTGCCTCCTCCTCCATGACCTCGCCGCCGAAGTTCTTCAGCAACGCATCGAGGCCGCCGTCGAAGCCCTGCCCGACGGCCGCGAACCGCCACACGTCCTTGAGGTAGAAGTCGCCCAGCATGACGGCCCGTTCGGTGGAGAACTCCGAGCCGTTGAAGGCGTACCGGGCCACCTCCTCGCCTCCCGCGACGATGCGGATGTACCCGGGGGCGATCTGCGACATCTGCCCGGCGCCGTCGAGCGTCGCCGTGAACGACAGCTTCTGGATCTGCGCCGGGATCTTGTCGAGCGTGACCCGGAAGGCCTCCGTGTCGCCCGCCTGGCCGCCCAGGAGCTGGATGGACTCCTCGGGGGACTTCGGCTGGTTGAAGAAGATGAAGTAGCGGTCGTCCGAGAGCCGTTCGTCGGCGTCAAGACCGAAGCAGCTGATGTCGAAGGTCAGTCCGGGGCCGCTGATCTGCACGCCTACGTACAGATCGGTGCCCGCGGTGAGGTCACTGATCCTGGCCTTGTGGCCGCGTTGGAATTCCCTGGCCATGCGTAACGACCGTCCCCCATCCCGAATGTGAGTGCGTCGCGCCAGGTTAACGGCTAACTCGGACACCGGAAGAAGTCGGTACAGACCCGGTACACAACCACCGCCCCAGGGCGGCCGTCACTCCCCGCGCGCCCCCGGCAGGTGCGGCAACCGTTCTGCGGCGACCACTCCTTCGAGGTAACCCCGGGCCCGCTCCGTGCGCGGATACGCCTCGAGGAGCCGCCAGAAGCGGGGACCGTGTCCCGGCACCAGCAGATGCGCCAGCTCGTGGACGAGGACGTAGTCCACGACGTACTCGGGCATGCCCTGCAACCGGTGCGACAGACGGATACTGCCTTCGGACGGGGTGCACGAGCCCCAGCGCGTGTTCTGATTGGTGACCCAGCGCACCGAGGTGGGCCGGGCACGGCCGTCGAAGTACTGGACCGACAGCCGCTCGGCGCGCTCGGCCAGCTCGTCGTCACCGAGGACCCGTTTGCTCTCCTGGGCGGCCAGCTTGTCGAGCATGACGGTCACCCAGCGCTGCTCCTCCGCCTCGGACATCCGGGCAGGGATGAGTACAACGGTGCGATCGCCCTCGCGGTACGCGGAGACCGTTCTGCGTCGACGGGAGCTCCTGCGGACCTCGATCGCGCTCGCCCCCGAGCCGCTCGGCGGCTGGCTCGTCGTGCTGCGCTGTGGCATTCCGGCGCGGTGCAGTGGGTCGGCGGGCACGCCCCGACGTTACCCGCTGCACACGGGGGAAGTCCCGACTCCTGGACGGTTCCGTCTCGATCCGCCACCAAGCGTTTGATTTGTACGACGAATATCCACCGCCTGTGGACAACTTTCGGCACCTGTCCGCCCGTCCAGGCATGCTGGTGTTCGCCGGGACAGCCTCGGCGGACCGTCGACCGACCATCGACGGCCCGCCGACCGAGCTGACCCGGCGGACGGGAATGATCTACGAGGGCTACGGGGGCCTGTCATGGATGCGATGGTTCCGCTTGCGCCGGCGGTGAAGCCCGCGCTCAGGCGCGGCTGGCGCGATCTCAACACCGTGCAGTTCGGTATGGCACCGGCGCACGCGCTGACGCTGGGGCCGGTGGACACGGCAACGGGCAGCTTTCTCGACTTGCTCAACGGCACCCGCGGACTGCCTCTCCTGCGCGAGGAGGGACGCCGTATGGACCTGCCAGACGGTCATGTCGACAGACTGGTGGAGCGGCTGGCACGGGCCGGCCTCCTGGACGACGCAAAGGGCGGCGGGCCGGCCGCCGACGCACTGCGCGGCAAGAAGGACGTCCTCGCCCGGCTGCGCCCTGACCTCGCCTCACTGTCCCTGACCACCACCGAACCGGGCGACGCGATCAGCCGCCTGGCCGCGCGCCGCTCACTGCGGGTGCAGGTGCGGGGCGCGGGCCGGGTGGGCTCGGTGCTGGCCTCACTGCTGGCGGGCGCCGGCATCGGGGAGGTCGACGTGCGGGACGTCGGCCGGGTCGAGGCGGGCGACGTGGCGCCGGGCGGGCTGCCCGCCGAGTCCATCGGCGACCGCAGGGACGAAGCCGCCCGGCAGGCCGTACGCCGGTCCGCCCCGGACCGCCCGCCACGCCGCGGCAACACCACCCCGCCCGCGGACGGCGAGCCCGGCTTCTCCCTGGTGATCCTCGCCCCACGCGACGACGTCGCCGTCCACGCCCCCGCGCCATCCACCGCCGAACCTCTCATCGCCTCGGGTACACCGCATCTGTACGCCGGCGTCGTGGAGGCGACCGGCGTCGTCGGTCCCCTCGTCCTGCCCGGTGAGACGGCCTGCGCAGGCTGTCTGCACGAAGGCCGCACCGACCGGGATCCGGCCTGGCCCCGGCTGGTCGCGCAGTGGCGCTCCGGCGCCCCGCGCCAGCCGCGGCCCTGCGACCTGGCGCTGGCCACTACGGTGGCCGGGCTGGCGGCCGCACACGCGCTCGCGTTCCTGGAGGGCCGGGTCACGACGAGTGCCGGAGCACGCTGGGAGGTCTCCCTGCCCGCTCTGACCTGGCATGCGCGACCGGTGTGGGCGCATCCGGCATGCCCGTGCGGGGCCGCGGAGAAAGGTAAGGGAGAACACACCTCCGAGGACGAGGAGTCACACGAGACAATGACGGGGCAACGGTCGCCGAAGGAGCTCTGCCGTACGGCAGAAGCGGCGCGGCCGGCAGGGACTTGGAGGGCGCATGTCTGATCTTCCCCGCAAGGCGGTCACCCGGACCGCCAAGCTCGCCGCGCTCCCGCTCGGCTTCGCCGGACGGGCGACCTGGGGACTGGGCAAGCGGATCGTCGGCGAGTCCGCGGAGATCGTCGGCCGCGAGCTGCAACAGCGCACGGCGGAGCAGCTGTTCAAGGTGCTCGGCGAGCTCAAGGGCGGGGCGATGAAGTTCGGCCAGGCCCTGTCGGTCTTCGAGTCGGCGCTGCCGGAGGAGGTCGCCGGTCCCTACCGTGCAGCACTGACGAGGCTGCAGGAGGCGGCGCCGCCGATGCCGACCAGCACCGTCCACCGGGTACTCGGCGAGCGGCTCGGCGAGGACTGGCCCGACCTGTTCCTCGAGTTCGAGGACAAACCCGCCGCCGCGGCCTCGATCGGACAGGTCCACCGCGGAGTGTGGCACGACGGCCGCGAGGTGGCGGTCAAGGTGCAGTACCCGGGTGCCGGCGAGGCCCTCCTGTCGGACCTGAACCAGTTGAGCCGTTTCGCCCGCCTGCTGGGTCCGCTGATCCCCGGCATGGACATCAAGCCTCTGATCACAGAACTGCGGGACCGTGTCTCGGAGGAGCTGGACTACGGTCTGGAGGCCCAGGCCCAGCAGGCGCATGCCGAGGAGTTCACGGACGATCCGGACGTGGTGGTGCCGGGTGTGGTCCACCAGTGCGACCAGGTCCTGATCACCGAGTGGATCGACGGAATCCCTCTCTCGGAGATCATCTCGGACGGCACCCGGGAACAGCGCGACCGGGCCGGTCAGCTCCTGGCCCGCTTCCTCTTCTCCGGCCCGGCCCGCACCGGCCTGCTGCACGCCGACCCGCACCCGGGCAATTTCCGGCTGCTGCCCGGTGGCCCGGGAGGCGAGGACGACTGGCGTCTGGGCGTCCTGGACTTCGGCACGGTCGACCGCCTCTCGGGCGGCCTGCCGGCCCCCATCGGCGACTCCCTGCGCATGACCCTCGACGGCGAGGCGGAGGCCGTCTACGAACTCCTCTGCGCGGAGGGCTTCGTCAAGGAATCGATCGAGCTGGACCCGAGCGCCGTCCTCGACTACCTCCTGCCGATCATCGAACCGGCCCGGGTCGACGAGTTCACCTTCACCCGCGGCTGGATGCGCAGCCAAGCGGCCCGCATCGCCGATCCCCGCTCCCCCGCCTACCAACTGGGCAAGCAGCTGAACCTGCCACCGGCGTACCTCCTGATACACCGGGTGACATTGAGCACAATCGGCGTGCTGTGCCAGCTGGGGTCGACGGTGCGACTGCGCGAGGAGTTGGAGGAGTGGCTTCCGGGGTTCGCAGAGGAAGCCACTGACGAGGAGCCGGCCGCGGAGGCTTGATCGGGGGTGCCGGGCTGCGGGCTGCCGCCCTGCTGTGGGCTGCTGGGCTGCGGGCTGCTCAGCTCCGGGCTGCTGAGCTCCGGGCTGTGGGCTGCTGGGCTGCGTGTCCGAGGGGTGGGGGTGGGGCGGGGGGGGGAGGCCCCAGAGGAACGGTCTCACCACCAGGCGGAGTCCAGCCGCCCCTCGATAGCCCTGAGGTTCTCCCGCGAACAGGCGTCGCAGAAATACTGGCGGGCACCGTTTTCCACGGAGCAGGTCCAGGTGGGCTGCGGACCTCCCGCCCGGGCGCCGCAGCGGCCGCACACCAGAGGTTGGGGCTCCGCGGGGGAGCCTGAGTCGTCACTGCCTCTGGGAAGACTCGTCACCCGGTGACGATAACGCCGCGGTGGGTGGATCGCAGGCACAACGCACCGCGGGGGCCGGTCCGTTCGGACGGACCGGCCCCCGCGGGGAGCTACTGCCTCCCGGGGTCGGGAGGCCACCGCTTCAGGTGTGATCGGTTACTGCATGACCGCCATGGCGAGCGCGCGGCGGGCACGCCGCGAGGCGCGCTCGGCCCGGCGCTGCATCCGGTGGGCGCTCGCCAGGCGCACTGCCTGGCGTTCCCGCTCGGCCTCATGCAGTCGGTCGTGCATATGCGCACGAGCCAGGGCTTCTTGGAGGAGTTGCATCTCTCGGGTCCTGTTCTGACGCGAGTCCGTCGCGCCTGTGGTGGTGAAATCTTCGATCGCGGAGCCGGCGGGCTCGGTGGTGGACGGCTTCATCGGGGCCTGCTTCTTGGGGTCGTTCGTGAGGGGGCGGTCGATGGTTCCGGTGAGGTTCATGCTGTGACCGGGTTCTTGCGCGGGCGGCCACGCGGCCGCTTCCGGGCGACGACGACACCCTGGACGAACAGCTCGCCACCCCAGACGCCCCAGGGCTCACGCCGCTCCTTGGCGCCGGCGAGGCAGGCCTCGATCAGCGGGCAGGTGCGGCAGAGGGACTTGGCGTACTCGACGTCGGCCGGCGACTCGGCGAAGAAGACCTCCGGGTCGTAGGAGCGGCAGGGGACGGGTACGCCGAGGTTCTCGATGGCGTCGTCGAGCGCGGTGAGCGCAGTGAGCGGGATCAAGGTGGAGTCCTCCGTGAGGCCGGGCGGGGGGATCGTTTCGGAAGGCGGTACGGACGGGGCGTGCGCTTCGAGTTGCACGGTTCGTCTTCCTCGTCTGGTCGTTCCGGCCCTGTTGGGCCGGGTGGCGGCTGGTACCGGGTTCAGCTCTTGTCCCGAGGCCCCTTCGCTCCGTCGTCCCCGTTCGGGGAAAACAGAAGGGCCGCGGATCCCGGATGGGGTTCCGCGGCCCTGAAGGCGCCGGCCTGATCGGCGATCAGGCTGGATCACTCCAGGGTTCTGGCCCACGGAAGGCCCACATCAGGTGGTGCTGCGTCGTCTGCTTCCGGCTTCCGGCACCGGCCGCCGTAAAGGCATAGGCCTGCGCCTGTGCCACTACTGCTTCCAGTGCCTTGGTCGGTCGCTCATTGCGCTCACGGTTGGGAAGACCCGCGAGAGAAACGGGGGCGGACGCCAGACGACCGGCAGGAATGCCGGACAGACCGGTGCCCTGGTTCGAGGCGCCGAGCATGCACGTGGAGACGACCGAGCGATCGGTCAGTTTGGCGGTGCTGATGGAGCTGGTGCTGATGCTGATCACTTCAATCGCCTCCTCTCGGCGTCTCGGGGGACTGGGGGTGAACCAGTCCGACGGATATGCAAGTAGAACACGGAATTGGGGCCTCCGAGAAGGCCTCCATCCCCGTGGCTAAGAACCTATGGGGATTGCTGGGGCATGCGCAAACTATTTTTTCGACGAGTTTGAATCAGTCCCCTTCGTCCTGTTCTCCGGGTTCGCGACCTGCACACAGGGCCAGTACATCGGCCCCGTAGCGGTTGAGCTTGCGTACGCCGACCCCGGGGATCCGCGCCAGTTCGCCCTCCTCGTCGGGGGCGGCCTCGGCGATGGCCATCAGGGTCTTGTCGGTGAAGACGCAGAAGGCGGGCTGTCCGCTGCGCTGCGCCTGGTCCGCGCGCCACTCGCGCAGGCGCTCGTAGAGGCCCTCGTCCATGTCGGAGGGGCAGTCCTCGCAGCGCATCAGTTTCATCTCGCCGGCGTCGGTGAGCGTGCGTCCGCACACCCGGCAGCGGGCCGGGGTGCGCTGTGTGCGCCGGGGTACGGCGTCCGGTCTGCTCGTGAAGCCCCGCTCGACGCCCCCTGCGCTGCCGGCCGCGGTGCGGCCGACGGTGGCGGTGGAGCCCGGGCGCAGCCCGTCCAGGAAGCGGCTGGGACGACGGTTCGGGCGGCCGCCGGGTGAGCGGGACAGTGACCAGGAGACGTGGAGGTGCTGCCGGGCCCGGGTGACGCCGACGTAGAGGAGGCGGCGTTCCTCCTCGATCTGTTCGTCGGTCTTTGCGTAGGTGATCGGCATCATGCCCTCGGCGACGCCGACCAGGAAGACGACGTCCCACTCCAGGCCCTTGGCGGAGTGCAGGGAGGCCAGGGTGACGCCCTGAACGGTGGGGGCGTGCTGGGCGTTGGCCCGCTCGTCGAGTTCGGCGACGAGGTCGCCGAGGGTGGCGGCGGGTTTGGCGGCGGCGAAGTCGTGCGCGAGGTTCACGAGGGCGGCGAGGGAATCCCAGCGCTCTCGGACCGCGCCGGAGCCTGCCGGGGGCTGCGGGGTCCAGCCTTCCCCGGACAGCACGGCGCGGACCTGGGAGGGCAGGTCCACGGCGTCGTCGAGGAGGGAGTCGTTGCCGCCGAAGCGGGCCGCGCCGCGCAGGGCGATGCCCGCCTTGCGCACCTCGGGACGGTCGAAGAACCGCTCGGCGCCGCGCAACTGGTAGGGGACTCCCGCGTCGGCGAGAGCCTGTTCGTAGGTCTCTGACTGGGAGTTCGTGCGGTACAGGATGGCGATCTCGCTGGCGGGGACGCCGGCGTCCATGAGTTCGCGGATGCGGCGGGCGGCGCCCTCGGCCTCGGCGGGTTCGTCGGTGTACTCGGTGTAGCCGGGTTCGGGGCCCGGGTCGCGTTGCGAGATCAGTTCGAGGCGGTGGTCGGCTGCGCGGCCTCGGGCCTGGGCAAGGAGGCCGTTGGCGAGATGGACGACCTGGGGGGTGGAGCGGTAGTCGCGGACGAGTTTGACGACGGTGGCTCCGGGGTGGCGGGTGCGGAAGTCGAGGAGGTGGTCGGGGGTTGCTCCGGTGAACGAGTAGATCGTCTGGCTGGCGTCGCCGACGACGCACAGGTTGTCCCGTTCGCCGAGCCACAGGTCGAGGAGGCGCTGCTGGAGGGGGCTGACGTCCTGGTACTCGTCGACGACGAAGTGCTGGTACTGGGAGCGGACCTGGTCGGCGATGTCGTGCCGGTCCTGGAGGATGGCGACGGTGAGCAGCAGGACGTCCTCGAAGTCGATGACGGAGCGGTTCCGTTTGAGGTCTTCGTAGACGGAGTAGAGCTGCGCGATCTCGGCCGGGTCGCGGGGGGTGTCGCGGCCGGCCTTGGCGGCGGCGGGGGCGTAGTCGGCGGGGACGGTCTGGGTGACCTTGGACCATTCGATTTCGGCGGTGACGTCCCGCAGTTCGCCGCGGTCGAGGCGGATGCGGCAGGCGGCGGCTGCGTCGGCGACGAGTTGGATCTTGCGGTCGACGAGCCGGGGCATGGAGCCGCCGACTGCTTTCGGCCAGAAGTACTGGAGCTGGCGCAGGGCGGCCGAGTGGAAGGTGCGGGCCTGGACTCCGGCGGCGCCGAGGTGGCGCAGCCGGCCGCGCATCTCGCCGGCAGCGCGGTTGGTGAACGTGACGGCCAGCACGCTGGAGGGCTGGAGGATTCCGGCGCGTACGCCGTAGGCGATGCGGTGGGTGATCGCTCGGGTCTTGCCGGTTCCGGCGCCCGCCAGTACGCACACCGGTCCGCGCAGGGCGGTGGCCACCTCGCGCTGCTCGGGGTCGAGCCCTTCGAGCACGGCATCGGGCGTGGCCGGTACCTGCGGGAAGAGCGTGGAGTGCGTTGCTGCTGTCACATGGCCATGCTGCCAGGTCGTCGGAGACGGGTGCGGCGGTTGTCCACAGGCAGGTACCTGCAGTCGTACTAATGCGGCAGGCGTCACGTCCGGTGCGGTACCGCGTGTGGGAATGGTGGCTCTTTCAAGTACGTTCCATCACTGCGACCAAGCATCCCCGAGCAGCTGAGGAGCGCGAGAGACATGCCGGGCACTGTGACGATGTACAGCACCACGTGGTGTGGCTACTGCCGTCGGCTGAAGAGCCAGATGGACCGTGAGGGCATCACGTACAACGAGATCAACATCGAGCAGGACCCGGATTCCGCGGCGTTCGTGGAGAAGGCGAATGGCGGAAACCAGACGGTGCCGACGGTGCTGTTTCCGGACGGTTCGACGCTGACGAACCCGTCGCTGGCGCAGGTGAAGCAGAAGATCGGCGCGTAGGCGCTGCGCGTTTTCGTTCGGAGGGCGGTTCCTGGGTCGGTTCAGGAACCGCCCTCTTGTGGTTTGTCCCACACTGCGGTGTAGCGCCACAGCAGTCGGCGGCGGAAGCGGCAGCCGGGCAGCAGGCGGTGGGCCGCTTTGCGGGCCTCTGCCCAGTGCATGGCCGAGTCCTTGACGGGCATGCCGGCCGGGCCCCGTTTGCCGCCGCGCAGCCGTGCGTTCAGCAGGCTCGCGGGCAGGCCGCAGCCGCTGATCACCCAGTCCAGGGCGGTGTGGTTGTACGCCATCCCGACGATCACCAGCCGGCCGCGGGGGGCGAGCAGTCGTACCAGGCCCTGCACCGCGTCCTCGAACCGTGTGTGGTGGACCACGGCGACGGCGCTGACGAAGTCGTACTTGCCCTCGGTGAGGGTCGCGTCGTCGAGGTAGTCGCCCTCCTGGAACGTGACGTTGTCCGGGGTCTGCTGGCGGGCCAGCCGGATCATTTCCGGCGAGCGGTCCACGCCTGTCACCGATTCGGCTTTCTGTGCCAGCTTGCGTGCGAGCAGCCCGTCGCCGCATCCGACGTCCAGGGCCGCCCGGCAGCCGTCGGGGACGGCTTCGAGGACGACGGGGTGGTACTGGACGTTGTGGTTCCAGTACGGGTCTGTCATCGCGGCGTCCGGCTCAGACGAAGCTCCTCGTCGGCAGGGGCTTGCCGTACCACATCTCGATCAGGCGGGCGGCGATGGAGATTCCGTAGGGGGGCAGTACCTCTCCGGCTTCGAAGGCGGCGCCCAGTTCGTCCCGGGAGAACCAGCGGGCTTCGTGGATCTCGTCGCCGTCGACGTTGATCTCGGTCGAGGTGGCGCGGGCCATGAAGCCGAGCATGAGGCTGGACGGGAAGGGCCAGGGCTGGCTGGCGACGTACTCGACCGTGCCGACGGTGATGCCGGCCTCCTCGAAGACCTCGCGGCGTACCGACTGCTCGATGGACTCGCCGGGTTCGACGAAGCCGGCGAGCGTGGAGAAGCGGCCTTCGGGCCAGTGGACCTGGCGGCCGAGCAGGATGCGGTCCTGCTCGTCGGTGACGGCCATGATCACGGCGGGGTCGGTGCGCGGGTAGTGCTCGGCGCCGCAGGCGGAGCAGCGGCGGATGTGGCCGGCGGCGGCGATGACCGTGCGCTCGCCGCAGCGGGAGCAGAAACGGTGGGTGCGCTGCCAGTTCTCCAGGCCGACGGCGTGCACCATCAGGCCTGCGTCGCGGGGTGACAGCAGGAGGCCGGCCTCGCGCAGGCCCGCGGGGCGTGCGGACTGGTCGATGCGGCCGGGCAGGGCGTCCTTCTGGAGCGCGAAGTAGCTGACGCCGTCCTCGTCGGTGCCCAGGAAGTAGCGGTGGGCCTCGGTCAGGGGGGCTTCGAAGGAGGGGGTCATGACGAGTTCGGTGCGGCCGTCGGCCGTCTCGTCGATGAGGACCTGGCCGCCGGAGACCACGAAGCAGCGGGTCGTGGGGTGGCTCCATGCCGCTGCGAGCCAGGCCTCGTCGAGGCGGTGGTGGGCGGCGCGATCGATGCCGCTGGGGGCGGTGAGGGAGATGGGGCGGTCGGCGGTGTGGTCGGTCCAGGTGGTCACGGGTGCTTCCAACTCCCCCAGTGGAACGGATTGTTTCGGCAGGCGGTTCGGCGGGATGCAGGGCGGGAGGCGACTGGATCCGGCGGGGCTGGGCGGTGCGGGGCGGCCTTTTCAGTGTGCCCCGTGGGCGGTGGCGCTACGGACGGCGCTGGGCGCTCAGGGTGCATGGCGCCAGGTCTCGGCGAGGTCGTCCCACAGGTACGCGCTGGTCTCGACGCCTTTGAGGAGCAGGTCGAGCTCGACTTTCTCGTTCGGTGCGTGCCAGCCGTCGGAGGGGACGGAGATGCCCAGGAAGAGCACGGGTGTCCCGAGGACTTCCTGGAGGTCGGCGGCTGGTCCGGAGCCGCCCTCACGGGTGAAGCGGACGGGCTTGTCGAAGGCACGGCCCATGGCGCGGGCGACGGACTGCAGGGCGGGGTGGTCCAGCGGTGTCAGGCACGGGCGGGTGGCCGCGGCGAACGTGATCTCGTACCGGATCCCGGCGGGCACCTGTTCGGCGGCCCATGTGCGGACGGCCTTCTCGATGTGGTCGGGGTCCTGGCCCGCGACCAGGCGGAAGGAGAGCTTCACCATGGCCTTGGACGGGATGATCGTCTTGCTGCCGGGGCCCTGGTAGCCGCCGCCGATGCCGTTGACCTCGGCGGTGGGGCGGGCCCAGATGCGCTCCAGGGTGGTGTGGCCGGCTTCGCCGTGGGTGGCGTACGACTTGGCGGTGCGCAGCCACTGCTGCTCGTCGAAAGGCAGTTCGGCGAAGAGTTCGCGCTCGCGGCCGGTGAGTTCGACGATGCCGTCGTAGAAGCCGGGGATCGCCACGCGTGCGTGCTCGTCGTGCAGTGCGGCGACCAGGCGGGCGGCGGCGGTGGCCGGGTTGGGGACGGCGCCGCCGAAGGAGCCGGAGTGGATGTCCTGGTCGGGGCCGGAGAAGTGGATCTCGCACTCGGCGAGGCCGCGCATGCCGGTGCACACGGTGGGGGTGTCCTCGGCCCACATGCCGGTGTCGGAGACGATCACGGCATCGGCGGCGAGTCGGGCCGCACGCTGTTCGACAAGGGTGCGGAAGTTCGGCGAGCCGGACTCCTCCTCGCCCTCGATCAGCAGCTTCAGGTTGACCGCGGGGGCCGTGCGGCCGGTGGCGGCGAGGTGGGCGCGGACGCCGAGTGTGTGGAAGAACACCTGGCCCTTGTCGTCGGCCGCCCCGCGCGCGTGGAGACGGTTTTCGCGGACGACGGGTTCGAAGGGCTCGCTGTCCCAGCCGTCCTCGCGGGCGGCGGGCTGCACGTCGTGATGGCCGTAGACGAGGACGGTGGGTGCCGCGGGCTCGGTGGCGGGCCACTCGGCGAAGACGGCCGGGGCGCCCGGCGTCTCCCAGACCTCCGCGGTCGTGAAGCCGGTCTCCTTGAGTTTGGCGGCGAGCCAGTCTGCGCTGCGTCGCACATCGGGTGCGTGGTCGGGCTGGGCCGACACGGACGGGATGCGCAGCCACTCGGCGAGGTCGTCGAGGAAGGCGGCGCGGTGCTGCTCGATGTACGTACGGACGGCGCTGACGGCACTGTCAACGGGCTGGCTCATGGTCACGAGCCTATCGGCCCGCACCGACATCCTCGTTGGGCGGTTCCTCACAGTTTGCTGCCGCGGCCGGCTCGTCCAGCAGCAGCCGCTCCAGTGCGGACCGGTCCGGCAGGCCGTCCGGTCGTACAACCTCACCAGTGCGTACGTAAAGGAACGCGGCGTTGACGGACTCCAGGGGCACGTCCTGCTGCTCGGCCCAGGCGAGCCGGTACAGGGCGAGTTGGAGTGGGTCGGCGGTGCGCGAGCGGCTGGTCTTCCAGTCGACGATCTCGTACGTCGTCCCGTCGCCGTCGTCCTCCTTGTAGACGGCGTCGATGCGGCCCCGGACCACACGGCCGGCGATGGCGAGCTGGAAGGGCGCTTCGACGCGGTGGGGTGTGCGGTGGGCGTACTCGGTGCGTTCGAAGGCGTCCTTGAGGGCTTCCAGCTCGCGTTCGTCGGCGATCTCGGTCTCGCTGCCGGGCAGTTCCTCCGGCTCCAGCATCGGAAGGGTCAGTTCTTCGAAGCGGGCCTCGATCCAGGCGTGGAAGCGGGTGCCCCGGCGTGCGGCGGGTTGCGGAGGGCGCGGCATGGGGCGTGCGAGTTCCTGTGCGAAACCGTCCGGGTCGGTGGCCAGGCGCAGCACCTGCGAAGCGGTGAGGGACGCGGGGAGGGGGACGTCCGTGACGGCCTCCCGGGCGCGCAGGAGTTCGCCGGTGAGGGTGTCGAGGTCGCGGTCCCAGGAGGCGAGGGTGCGGGCCTCCTCCGGGGTGAGGCGGGTGGGGGCGGCGGCGCGGGGGCGCCCGGGGGCGGTACGGGCGCGCTCCGCAGCGGATTTCGGCGTGGCGGGGTGCGGGCGCGCGCCCTGGTTGCCGGTTCCCTCCGGAGCCGCTGCCTGGTGCGGGACGGTCGGGCGGGCTGTGGACCAGGCGTCCCAGTCGGTCGGGTTCTCCCCTGCGAACGGGTCCTCGTCGGCGAACGGGTCCTCCTCTTCGTACGGCATGTCCTCGTCGTCCGGCGGCGGGGGCCACTCCGGGTCGTCGTGGCTGTCCGGGTCGTGCGTGGCCGCGGGGTGGCCGTCCTCGTGGGAGGCGAGGTCGTCCAGGTGGGCGAGGACCGTTTCGGCGGCCGTCCGGCGCCGGGCCAGGGATGCCTCGTCCAGGGGCAGGGGCCAGACCTGGTCGGCGGTCGCCGTGTGCAGGGCCGGGTTCTCCTCGCCCTCGGCGGGTTCGTCCGCCCACACCTCGATCGCGCCGTATCCGGCGGCGCAGTGGTCGTGGAGGGCCTCCAGGAAGTCGGACGGGCCACGGGGCTTCTTCTGGGTGGGGCCCCACCAGTGGCCGGATCCGAGGAGGAGGGAGCGGGGGCGGGTGAAGGTGACGTAGCCGAGGCGGAGTTCCTCGGTGTGCTGGTGTTCCTTCATGGCCTCCTGGAATGCCTTGAGGCCCCGGGAGTCCCAGGCGTCGACGTCGGGCAGGGTGTCGGCGTCGCCGCGCAGTTCGTGCGGCAGGACCTTGCCCTGGGCGGTCCACTTCTCGCGGCCCTGGGTACTGGGGAAGGTGCCGGTGACCAGGCCGGGGACGGCGACGACGTCCCACTCCAGGCCTTTGGACTTGTGGGCGGTGAGAACCTTCACGGTGTTCTCGCCGCCCGGGAGGGCGTTGTCGAGGCCCTTCTCGTACTGGGCGGCGGTGCGCAGGAAGCCCAGGAAGGCGAGCAGGGTGGCCTCGCCGTCTCCGGCGGCGAAGGAGGCAGCGATGTCCAGGAAGTTGGAGAGGGTCTCGCGGCGGCGGGCGGCCAGGGCGTGCGGGGACGCCGACAGCTCCACCTCGAGGCCGGTCACGGCGAGGACGCGGTGCAGGACGTCCATGAGCGGGTCGGCCAGCGAGCGGCGCAGGTCGCGCAGTTCGGCGGCCAGGCGGGCGAACCGCACGCGCGCGTCCGGGGAGAAGGGCAGCCCGTCGTCCTCCTGTTCGGCGTGAAGCGGCATCTCCAGGAAGGTGTCGAGGGCGTCCGCGAGCGAGGTCACCTCGGAGGGGTCGACGCCCTCGACGGCTTCGGCGAGCCGGCGGTCGCGGTCGTCGTCGCCGTCCACGCGCGCGTGGGCGACGAGGAGCCGGGCGCGGCGCCCCAGGAGGGCGAGGTCGCGGGGGCCGATGCGCCAGCGCGGGCCGGTCAGCAGGCGGACCAGGGAGGCATTGGCGCCGGGGTCCTGGAGGACCTCGCAGACGGCGACCAGGTCGGCGATCTCGGGCAGGTGCAGCAGCCCTGACAGGCCGACCACCTCCACGGGGACGTCCCGGGTGACGAGTGCGCCCTGGATCTCGGCGAAGTCGGTTGCCGTACGGCACAGGACGGCGATCTCGCCGGGCGCCTTGCCGGTGTTCACCAGGTGGGCGATCGAGTCGGCGATCCAGTCGATCTCCTCGGCGTGGGTGGCCAGCAGCGCGCAGCGCACCGTGCCGTCGCGTTCGGCACCGGGGGCCGGGCGGAGGGCCTCCACGCCCGCGTGCATGGCCCGCAGGGGCGTGGCGAGGCCGTTGGCGAGGTCGAGGAGACGGCCGCCGCTGCGGCGGTTCTCGCTGAGTGCCTGGCGGGTGGCGGGGTGGCCGTCGGGGTGCGCGAAGTGCTCCGGGAAGTCGTCCAGGTTGGCGACGGAGGCGCCGCGCCAGCCGTAGATCGCCTGGCAGGGATCGCCGACGGCGGTCACGGGGTGGCCGGTGCCGTCGCCGAACAGGCCCGCCAAAAGGATGCGTTGGGCGACCGATGTGTCCTGGTACTCGTCGAGGAGGACCACGCGGAACTCGTCGCGCAGGATGCGGCCCACCTCGGGGATGCGGGCGAGCTGTGCGGACAGGGCGATCTGGTCGCCGAAGTCGAGGAGGTCGCGCTCGCGTTTGGCGGCGCGGTAGCGGACCACCAGGTCGGCGAGTTCGCGGCGGGCGGCAGCCGCTTCGGGAACCTTGCGCAGGTCGGCGTTGGTGAGCTTGGCGCCCTCCAGGGTGCGCAGCAGCCCGGCGTCGTATGCGCGCAGCTCCTCGGGCCGCACGAGGTGCTCGGCGAGTTCGGCGTCGAGGGCGAGCAGGTCGCTGACGAGGTCCGCGAAGGAGCGGGTGAGCGCCGGGTAGGGGCCCGGGGCCTCGCGCAGCACGCGCGCGGCGAGCTGGTAGCGGGTGGCGTCGGCGAGCAGGCGGGCGGTCGGTTCGAGGCCGATGCGCAGGCCGTGGTCGGTCAGGAGGCGGCCCGCGAAGGCGTGGTACGTCGAGATCACGGGCTCGCCCGGCGGATTGTCCGGGTCGATGACGTCCGGGTCGGTGACGCCTGCCTTGACGAGCGCCTTGCGGACGCGCTCGGCGAGCTCGCCGGCTGCCTTGTTGGTGAAGGTGAGGCCGAGGACCTGCTCGGGTGCGACCTGGCCGGTGCCGACCAGCCACACCACTCGTGCCGCCATCACCGTCGTCTTGCCCGAGCCGGCTCCGGCCACGATCACCTGCGGGGCGGGCGGCGCGATGATGCAGGCCGTCTGCTCCGGGGTGAACGGAATCCCGAGGAGCTCCTTGAGCTGATCGGGATCGGTGATACGGGGCGGCACGTCAGAGAGGCTAGCGGCGACCACTGACAGTGGAGACCGGATCGGCCTCCGGGCGGGGAGAAGCGCAGGTCAGCACGCGTGGTGCGGTCGATCACAATGAGCCCGGAAGATCATCCGCGTCACTCGACCACGTGCCGTCCTTCGGGTCTCGCACTGCAGGACGCCTGGAAGGCGCAGTGCGTGCAGTGCTGGCCGGCGCTGGGTGTGAACCGTTCGTCTAGGACCTTTCCGGCGGCGTTGGCCAGCAGTTCGCCGACCCACTCCCCCGCCGCGCCTTCGATGGGGTCCTGGGCCTGCACCTTGGGCAGGGTCTCGCCGCCGTCGCGCCGGGCGGCGCCCTGGCGCAGCTGAACCAGTTCGGCGCCGCCGGGTTCGGGACGTACGCCGTCGAAGGCCTCGTCGACGGCGCCTTCGCGGACGGCGAGCTGGTAGACGGCGAGTTGGGGGTGGCGTGCCACCTCACGAGCGGTGGGCGCCTGTTTGCCGGTCTTGAAGTCGACGACGTAGGCGCGGCCCTCGCCGTCGGCCTCGACGCGGTCCATGGAGCCGCGGATGCGGACCTCGTAGTCGCCCGCTTCGAGGGTGACGTCGAAGCCGTGCTCGCTGGCCACCGGGGTGCGGCCGGTGCGGGCGCCACTGGTGTCGACATGCCACTTCAGGAAGCGTTCAAGCGCCACGCGCGCGTTCTCCTTCTCCTGCGCCGACTTCCAGGGCGCGTCGAAGGCGAGCGCGTTCCACACGGAATCGAGGCGCTCCATGAGGACGGCGAGGTCGGCGGGGGTGTGTCCGGAGGCGACCTCGTCGGCGAGGACGTGCACCACGTTGCCGAAGCCCTGGGCGGCCGTGGCGGGGGCGTCGGCCTTCACCTCGCGGCCCAGGAACCACTGCAGGGCGCAGGTGTTGGCGAGCTGGTCGAGGGCGCTGCCCGAGAGCACGACGGGCTGGTCGCGGTTGCGCAGCGGCACCTTGCTCTCGGTCGGCTCGTACATGCCCCACCAGCGGTAGGGATGTGCGGACGGGACGAGTGGGCGGCCGTCCTCGTCGGCGAGCGCGGCGAGCCGGGCCAGGCGGTGGGCGGCGGCCTCCCTGAGGGTGTCCGAGACGCGCGGGTCGACGGTGGTGGCGCGCAGTTCGGCGACGAGCGCGGCGACGGACAGCGGGCGGCGCGGGCGGCCGGTGACGTCCCTGGGTTCGACGCCGAGTTCGGTGAGGAAGCGGGAGGGCTGGTCACCGTCGTCCGCGGGAGCCTTCACGGCGGTGACGACGAGGCGTTCACGCGCGCGCGTGGCGGCCACGTAGAACAGGCGGCGTTCCTCCGCGAGCAGCGCGCCCGGGGTGAGCGGTTCGGCGAGTCCGTCGCGGCCGATGCGGTCGGCCTCCAGGAGGGAGCCCCGGCGGCGCAGGTCCGGCCACAGTCCCTCCTGCACGCCCGCGACGACGACCAGGCGCCACTCCAGGCCCTTGGAGCGGTGCGCGGTCATCAGGCGTACGGCGTCGGGGCGCACGGCACGCCGCGTGAGGGTGTCGGCTGCGATGTCCTCGGCCTCGATCTCCTCCAGGAAGTTGAGGGCGCCCCGGCCGCCGGTGCGCTCCTCCGCGCGCGCGGCGGTCGCGAACAGTGCGCACACGGCGTCCAGGTCGCGGTCGGCGTTGCGCCCGGCGGCGCCGCCGCGCCGCGCGGACCGCTCCAGCCGTGCCGGCCACGGTGTGCCGTCCCACAGGTCCCACAGCGCCTCTTCGGCGGTGCCACCGCTGGCGAGGCGCTCACGGGCGCTGCGCAGCAGTGCGCCGAGCCGCTGGGCGCCACGCGCGTACGTGGGGTCGTGCGCGACCAGGCGCTCCGGCTCGGCCAGCGCCCGCGCGAGCAGCTCGTCCGAGGGCGGCGGCAGCATGTTGCCCGCGGCCCGCTCCTCGTCGCGCAGGGCACGCCCGAGGCGGCGCAGGTCGGCGGCGTCCATGGCGGCGAGGGGGGAGGCCAGCAGCGTCAGGGCGGTCTCGGTGTCGAGCCAGCACGCGGCGGTCTCGGGCTCTTCGGTGACGAGCCCCTGGGAGAGGGCCTCTTCGGGACCGTCCTCCTTGGGCACGGTGCCTTCGGAGGCGGGCTCGGCACCTGACCCCTCCGGCGCATCGGTCCGCGCCGCCTCCGCCTCGGCCACCGCCCGCAGCGCCGTCAGCAGCGGCGCCACGGCCGGTTCGTGCCGCAACGGCAGGTCGTCACCGTCGATGTCCAGGGGCACGCCCGCCGCGGTGAGCGCCCGGCGGACCGTCGGAATCGTGCGCGATCCTGCCCGCACCAGTACGGCCATCTCACGCCAGGGGACACCGTCCTCCAGGTGTGCCCGGCGCAGGATGTCGGCGATGTTGTCCAGCTCCGTGCCGGGCGTGGGGTACGTGTACACCTCGACGCGGCCGCCGTCCCGCACCGGGGCGAGGTCGCGATGCGCGCGTACCTTCTCCGCCGGGAGCCGGGTGAGCGGCATGCGCTGGGTGAGCAGCCGGGTCGCGCCGAGCAGGGCGGCACCGGAGCGGCGCGACGTGCGCAGGACCTCGACGGGCGCGGGGCGGCCGTCCGCGCGCGGGAAGGC
The DNA here is from genome assembly GCF_003814765.1 of Streptomyces sp. TLI_185. NCBI lineage: Bacteria > Bacillati > Actinomycetota > Actinomycetes > Kitasatosporales > Streptomycetaceae > Streptomyces > Streptomyces sp. TLI_185. Next base: position 6,640,565 of record NZ_RKRB01000001.1, on the reverse strand, counting down.
GCCCGGGAACTCGAGGATGCCGCCCACGTCCGCACCGCGGAACGCGTAGATCGACTGGTCGGGGTCACCGAAGGCGACGAGGGTGCGGCCGGCGCCCGCGAGGGCGTGCAGCAGCCGTACCTGGGCGGCGTCCGTGTCCTGGTACTCGTCCACGAAGACGGCGTCATAGCGCGCGGCGAGCCGCTCGGCGGCCTCGGGACTGCGGGCGAGGAGAACCGCGCGGTGGACCAGTTCCGCGTAGTCGAGCACGCCCTGCAGGTCGAGCACGTCGAGGTACTCGGCGAGGAAGGTGGCCGCGGCACGCCAGTCGGGGCGGCCGATGCGGCGGGCGAAGGCGTCCAGGGCGCCGGGTCCCAGGCCCAGTTCGCGGCTTCGGGCGAGGACCGCGCGGACCTCGTCGGCGAAGCCTCGGGTGGTCAGGCAGGCCCGCAGTTCGTCGGGCCAGCGCACATGCGCGAGGCCGAGCCGCTCCAGGTCGGTCTGGCCCGCGAGCAGTTCACGGACGGTCACGTCCTGCTCGGGGCCGGACAGCAGGCGCAGCGGCTCCACGAACAGCTCGTTGTCCTGGTGGGCGCGGACCAGGGCGTAGCAGAACGAGTGGAAAGTGGTTGCCTGGGGCGCACGTGCCGCTCCTATGCGCAGTGCCATGCGGTCGCGCAGTTCGACGGCCGCCTTGCGGCTGAACGTCAGCACCAGGATGCGTTCGGGGTCCCCGCCACGGGCGATCCGGGCCGCCACGGACTCGACGAGCGTGGTGGTCTTGCCGGTGCCCGGACCTGCGAGGACAAGCAGCGGTCCGCCCTTGTGGTCAACCACGGAGCGCTGAGGCGCGTCCAGACGAGGGGGGTCCTGTCGGATCGGCGGGGTACGCACCAGTCGGTAGGCGCCACGGCCCCCCTGCCGCACCTGGGGGTGCGACAGGCGCCTGGTGGAGGAAGAGGAGCTCACGTGGTTCGCCGGTCCTGGTGGTTGTACTGGTCGTCGCACCACCGCCCGTGCAGGGCGGTGATCGGGAGGTGAGGGGGGCATGTGCAGCCGACGCTACGCCGACGCATGTTGCGGAAGCAGGGCTTCCTCTTCTTCCCTCGTGGCACTCGCACCCCGCAGACCCCTCGCCCCACGAACGTACGCCATGCCACAAACGTGCCCCGGTTCCCCCGTACGGATCACGGGTCACACACCCGCCCGTCCCATGGCGGAAGCTTTCAGGTGTGACCGTCTGCGCGCTCGCCGCCGTCCCATCGCGCCCGCCTCATGTCGAGGCGCGGCAGGTGGCCCTCGGCTGCCCTGCTCGCCTCCTTCAGGGGCGTGCCCTCGGCGCGGTAGTGATCGAGAGCACGCAGTTCGTGCCCCGGGAGCAGGGCGCCGTCCGCGCGCACGACGCGCCACCACGGAACGGCTCCCCCGTAGAGGGCCATCACCCGGCCGACCTGACGGGGCCCGCCCTGCTCCAGCCATTCGGCGACGTCCCCGTACGTCATGACACGCCCGGGCGGGATCAGTTCGGCGACCTCGAGGACGCGCTCGGCGTACTCCGGCAGCGCGTCCGCGTGCTCCGGGCCGGCATCCCGCGGAAGGCTCTCCTCGCTCATCCGGCCCATGCTGCCGCATGCCACCGACAGTGTGACGCGCTCGCAACGATGCGTATCCCTCGCCCCGGGGCGGCGCTTCCGGCAGACTGTCGCCCCCGCTCCTGCACCCTGATGCCCCCGTGTGTCGGTGGAGCATGCCACCATCATGCGGGCGGTGACTGGTGATACGAGATCAAGAAGAGACGATGAAGCAGCAGGGTGCGAACCCGGAGGACGCGAAGAGCACCTCTGACGCTTCGTCGCGCCCCGGAAGCGGCTCCGGCTCCCGCACCAGCTCGGACACCGACGGCAAGGACACCGCTTCGAAGGACGTCAACAGGGGCGAGGACGACTTCCTGGACGAGGCGCACATCGACGAGGTCGAGGGCGACGAACCGCTGCTCCCCGCGCGCGTGCACCGTCCGTCTGATCTGATGCGCCTCCTGGTGGGCGTGCTGGGGATCATCCTGCTGCTGGCGATCGCCGCGTTCGCGCACGGCACCACCTCGGGGCTCGAACAGGACATCAACAAGGGCACCGGGCAGGCACCCGACCTGCTCATCAAGATCGCTGGACTGGCCTCCAGCATCGCGATCCTGCTGGTGCCGGTCGCGTTCGCGATCGAACGACTGATCAAGCGCGACGGGCTGCGCATCGCCGACGGCGTCCTTGCGGCGGTCCTCGCCCACGGAGTGACTCTCGCCACAGACCTGTGGGTCGCCAAGGGCGCCCCCGGCTCCATCCAGGAGGCGCTCACCCAGCCCTCCCCGGGCGACATCCACGCCCTGACCGACCCCGTGCACGGCTATCTCGCACCGGTCATCGCGTACATGACCGCCGTCGGCATGTCGCGGCGGCCGCGCTGGCGTGCGGTGCTGTGGATCGTGCTGCTCCTCGACGCGTTCTCGATGCTCGTCACGGGCTACACGACACCGTTCTCGATCATCCTGACGGTGCTGATCGGCTGGACCGTGGCCTACGGGACGCTGTACGCGGTCGGCTCGCCCAACGTCCGCCCCACCGGGCGGACGCTGATGGCGGGCCTGCGGCACGTCGGCTTCCGCCCGGTGACGGCGTCGCGCGAGGAACTGCCGGAGACACCGGAGACCGGCGACCGCGGACGGCGCTACTTCGTCACACTCGAGGACGGCCCGCCCCTGGACGTGACGGTCGTCGACCGGGAGCAGCAGGCGCAGGGCTTCTTCTACCGCGTGTGGCGCAACCTGACGCTGCGCGGCTTCGCCACCCGCAGCAGCCTCCAGTCGCTGCGCCAGGCACTGGAGCAGGAGGCCCTGCTCGCCTACGCGGCGATCGCGGCCGGCGCGAACGCACCCAAGCTGATCGCGACCTCCGAGCTCGGTCCCGACGCCGTGATGCTCGTCTACGAGCACACCGGTGGGCGCACCCTCGACACCCTCGCGGACGACGAAATCACCGACGAGCTGCTGCACGACACCTGGCACCAGGTACGCGCACTGCAGTCCCGCCGCATCGCGCACCGCAGGCTGGTGGGCGACGCGATTCTGGTGGATCGTTCCGGCACGGTCATCCTCACCGACCTGCGCGTGGGCGAGATCGCTGCCGGCGATCTGCTGCTGCGCATGGACATCTCGCAGCTCCTGGTGACGCTCGGACTGCGGGTGGGCGCCGAGCGCGCGGTGGCGTCGGCAGTGGGCGTGCTCGGTCCCGACGACGTGGCCGACTGCCTGCCGATGCTGCAGCCCATCGCGCTCAGCCGCACCTCCCGCGCGACCCTGCGCAGGCTGGCCCGGGAACGGGCCCAGCGCGAGCGCGAGGCGGTCCTGGAGGCCACCCGGCAGGCCAAACAGGTCCGCCTGGACGAGGCCTCGGACCAGACCGGGCCCGTACTCGAAAAACCCGACAAGAAGGCCGTACGCGCTGAGCAGCGGGCCGAGAAGCGGGCCATCGACGAGGCCATCGAGGAGGCGCGCGAGGAGGACCTGCTCACACAGATCCGGCACCAGGTGCTGCTGATCAGGCCCCAGGCGCCGGTCGAGCCTGCCCGGCTCGAGCGGGTACGGCCGCGGACGCTGATCAGTTTCATCGCCGGTGCCATCGGCGCGTACTTCCTGCTGACGCAGCTCACCCACATCGAGTTCGGTCCTCTGGTCGCCAACGCGCAGTGGGGCTGGGTCGTCGCGGCCGTGCTGTTCTCGGCTCTGAGCTACGTCGCGGCGGCCATGGCCCTCCTGGGGTTCGTACCGGAGCGGGTGCCGTTCCTGCGGGCCGTGGCGGCGCAGGTCGCCGGATCGTTCGTCAAGATCGTCGCGCCGGCCGCGGTGGGCGGTGTCGCCCTCAACACGCGTTTCCTGCAGCGCGCGGGGGTGCGCCCGGGGCTTGCGGTGGCGAGCGTCGGCGCCTCGCAGCTGTTCGGGCTCGGCTGCCACATCCTGATGCTGCTGTCGTTCGGCTATCTGACCGGCACCGAGAAGACGCCGTCCCTGTCGCCGTCCCGAACCGTCATCGCGGGTCTGCTGACGGTGGCCGTGCTCGTCCTCGTCGTCACCTCTGTGCCGTTCCTGCGGAAATTCGTCTCCACGCGCGTGCGGTCGCTTTTCGCGGGTGTCGTGCCGCGCATGCTGGACGTGCTGCAGCGGCCGCAGAAACTCGTCACCGGCATCGGCGGCATGCTGCTGCTGACCGCCTGCTTCGTGATGTGCCTGGACGCCTCGATCCGCGCCTTCGGCCAGGAAGGCACCTCGCTCAGCATCGCCAGCGTCGCCGTCGTCTTCCTCGCCGGCAACGCGCTCGGCTCCGCGGCCCCTACCCCGGGCGGCGTGGGCGCCGTGGAGGCGACCCTGACGGTCGGCCTGATCGCCGTGGGCCTGCCCAAGGAGGTGGCGGCCCCCGCCGTGCTGCTGTTCCGGCTGCTGACGCTGTGGCTGCCGGTGCTGCCGGGCTGGCTGGCCTTCAACCAGCTGTCGCGCAAGGGTGCGCTGTAGTACCAAGACCGTAGCCGTCCTACCTCTTACGGCCTGTGCTCCGAGCGCCCCCGCGCGCGTGACGCCAGGATGGGAGCATGCCGAACCCTTCCCGCCCGCGCGCGGCCGCGCTGACCGCCACCCTCCTGCTGCTGTCCTCCGTACTGGCGGGCTGCAGCGACAGCTCCAAGGACGCCAAGGACGAGGACCTGTCGGCCCAGAAGCTGGACTGGGAGGACTGCCCGGCCCCGTCCGCGGCGGAAGGCGGCGGCAACGCCCCGTCACCTCTGCCGAACGGCGGCCAGTGGCAGTGCGCCACCATGAAGGCACCCCTCGACTGGACGAAGCCCAAGGGCGACACGATCGGCATCGCACTGATCCGGGCGAAGACGAGCGGCGACAGCAACAAGCGCATCGGCTCGCTCGTCTTCAACTTCGGCGGGCCCGGCGGCTCGGGCGTCACCACGCTGCCCTCCTTCGGCCAGGACTACGCGAAACTGCGCACCCGCTACGACCTGGTCAGCTTCGACCCGCGCGGCGTCGGCGGCAGCGCCCCCGTGAAATGCGAGAACGACCAGCAGCTCGACGCGTACTTCCAGCAGGACGCGACCCCCGACGACGCCGGCGAGCGCACCACGTACCTGGACAGCACAAAGAAGTTCAACGCGGCCTGCGAGAAGAACTCCAAGAAGGTTCTGCCGCATGTGCGCACCACCGACGCAGCCCGTGACATGGACCTCATGCGGCAGGTCCTCGGCGACGACAAGCTGTACTACTTCGGCATCTCGTACGGCACGGAACTCGGCGGCGTCTACGCCCACTTGTTCCCGAAGAAGGTGGGCCGCGCCGTCCTCGACGCGGTCGTCGACCCGACGCAGAACGCCGAGCAGAGCTCGCTCGGACAGGCCGAGGGCTTCCAGCTCGCGCTCGACAACTTCGCCGCGGACTGCACGTCGAAGGCCAGTGCGTGCCCCATCGGCGACACCGCGCAGGACGTGAAGGACCGTATCGCCAAGCTGCTCAAGGACCTCGACGCGGAGCCCATCTCCGGCATCCTCCCCCGCCGGCTGACCCAGACCGCCGCGACCAACGGCATCGCGCAGGCCCTGTACTCCAAGGACTACTGGCAGTACCTCACCGAAGGCCTGGAGCAGGCGTACGACGGCGACGGCAAGGTCCTCATGGCGCTGTCCGACTCGCTGAACGGGCGCAGCGAGAACGGCGAGTACAGCAACATCACCGCCGCCAACATCGCCATCAACTGCGCCGACGAGAAGCCCCGCTACAGCCCCGGCTACGTGCAACAGAAACTGCCCGAGTTCCGGTCCGCCTCACCCCTGTTCGGCGACTTCCTGGCCTGGTCCATGGTCAGCTGCACCGACTGGCCCGTCGCGGGTGCCGCCGACCATCCGGACGTGAGCGCGCCGGGGGCCGCGCCGATCCTCGTCGTGGGCAACACCGGCGACCCCGCCACGCCGTACGAGGGTGCGAAGAAGATGGTGGACGCGCTGGGCAAGGGCGTCGGCGTGGAGCTGACCTACAAGGGGCAGGGGCACGGCTCCTACGACAGCAAGAACAAGTGCGTGCAGGCCGCCGTGAACGGCTATCTGCTGGACGGGAAGGTTCCGGCGGCCGGAACCGTCTGCTCCTGACACCCGACGCAGGTTCGCGGTAAAGCAGCAGGTCAGAAGGTTATCCACAGGCTCAGGCAGGTCTGACTTGATCCGCCTACGATGGCCTGACAGCCGTCTGCTGCTCGATGCGGACGGCCCGTGAGGGGGGACGCACATGGCGCGATTCGTACGGTGGACGGCTCTGGGGGCCGCCGCAGCGCTCCTGGTGGGGGGTTGCAGCAGCGGTTCGTCGTCCGACGACGACAATGGCGGCGGGAGAACGAGCGCGACCGCCTCGCCCTCGTCCGGCTCCTCCGGCACGACGGCCGCTCTGCCCTCCTCGCTGACCGAGCAAAAGCTCGCCTGGGGCCGCTGCAAGGCCACCGCCGATTCCCCGGCGCCGGGCAACGACTGGCAGTGCGCGACGCTCAAGGTGCCGCTGGACTGGTCGAAGCCGCAGGGCGAGACGATGGGCCTCGCGCTGATCCGTGCCGAGGCCCGCGGAGGCAAGCGCATCGGCTCGCTGCTGTTCAACTTCGGCGGCCCCGGCGCCCCGGGCGTCTCCTACCTGCCGTCCTTCGGCCCCACCTTCGCCAAACTCCGCGAACAGTACGACCTGGTGAGCTGGGACCCGCGCGGCGTCGGATCGAGCGGGGGAATCCGCTGCCGCAGCGACAAGGAGATCCAGGCCGCGGAGTCCGTGGACACCACACCGGACACCCCGGCCGAGGAGAAGGCGTACCTCCAGGACGCCGTCGACTTCGGCAAGGGCTGCCAGAAGGCCGCCGGAAAGCTGATGTCGCACGCGTCGACCACCGACACCGCCCGCGACATGGACCTGATGCGCCAGATGCTGGGCGACTCCGACATGCACTACTTCGGCATCTCGTACGGCACCGAACTCGGCGGTGTCTACGCCCACTTGTTCCCGAAGAGGGTGGCTCGGCTCGTCCTGGACGCCGTGGTCGACCCGAGCGCCGACATGGTGGGCCACGCCGAGAACCAGGCCAGGGGCTTCCAGCGGGCGCTGGACGACTACCTCAAGTCCACGGGACAGGACCCGGCGCAGGGATCCCGGAAGATCTCGGCCCTGCTGAAGCGGATCGACACCCGCCCGCTGCCAACCTCGAGCGGCCGCAAACTCACCCAGACGCTCGCGCTGACCGGGCTGACCTACCCCCTCTACTCCAGGCAGAGCTGGCCCAGCCTCACCAGCGCACTGAACGCCGCCGAGGACGGAGACGGTTCGGAACTGCTGTCGCTGGCCGACGGCTACAACGGCCGGGACGCTTCAGGGCGCTACGAGACGACGACCCACTCGCAACGGGTCATATCGTGCCTGGACAGCAGGCTGCGGCCGACACCCGCCGAAACGAAGAAGCGGCTGGCGCAGTTCGAGAAGATCTCGCCCGTTTTCGGCGACTTCATGGGCTGGGACACCGCCGGGTGGTGCCACGACTGGCCGGTGGCGGGCCAGTGGAACACCCCGCCGGCCAGCGCGCCCGGTGCGCCCCCGATCCTCGTGGTCGGCAACACCGGCGACCCGGCGACGCCCTACGAGGGCGCCCGGAAGATGGCCGACGAACTGGGCAAGGGCGTCGGTGTGGAGCTCACCTGGAAGGGCGAGGGACATGGTGCGTACGGGAACGGGAGCGACTGTGTCGACTCGACGGTGAACGCGTATCTGTTGAACGGAACGGTGCCGAAGGACGGAAAGGTCTGCTCCTCGTAGCCCGGGCAGCAAGACTCGCAGCCCGGACAGCGGAAAGGGGCCCGGCACGCGTGGTGCCGAGCCCCTCCCGGGAAGGCGTGCGCCTAGTAAACCGGCTTGTGCGGCTCGATCTGGTTGACCCAGCCGATCACGCCGCCGCCGACGTGCACGGCGTCGGCGAAGCCCGCGGACTTCAGGACCGCGAGGACTTCCGCACTGCGGACACCCGTCTTGCAGTGCAGGACGATCTTCTTGTCCTGCGGGAGGGTCTCCAGGGCGGCGCCCATGAGGAACTCGTTCTTCGGGATCAGCTTGGCGCCGGGGATCGAGACGATCTCGTACTCGTTGATCTCGCGGACGTCGATGATCTCGATGTTCTCGCCGTCGTCGATCCACTCCTTGAGCTGCTTCGGAGTGATCGTCGAGCCGGCGGCCGCCTCCTGGGCCTCCTCGGAGACGACGCCGCAGAAGGCCTCGTAGTCGATGAGCTCGGTGACGGTGGGGTTCTCGCCGCAGACCGCGCAGTTCGGGTCCTTGCGGACCTTGACCTGGCGGTACTGCATCTCCAGGGCGTCGTAGATCATCAGGCGGCCGACCAGCGGCTCGCCGATCCCCGCGAGGAGCTTGATGGCCTCGTTGACCTGGATGGAGCCGATGGACGCGCACAGCACGCCCAGGACGCCGCCCTCTGCGCAGGACGGGACCATGCCCGGCGGCGGGGGCTCCGGGTAAAGGCAGCGGTAGCAGGGGCCGTGCTCGGACCAGAAGACGGAGGCCTGGCCGTCGAAGCGGTAGATCGAACCCCACACGTACGGCTTGTTGAGCAGCACGCACGCGTCGTTGACCAGGTAGCGGGTCGCGAAGTTGTCCGTGCCGTCGACGATCAGGTCGTACTGGCTGAAGATGTCCATCACGTTGTCGGCCTCGAGCCGCTCCTCGTGAAGGACCACGTTCACGTACGGGTTGATGCCGAGGACGGAGTCGCGCGCGGACTCGGCCTTGGAGCGGCCGATGTCGGCCTGGCTGTGGATGATCTGGCGCTGCAGGTTCGACTCGTCGACCTCGTCGAACTCCACGATGCCGAGCGTGCCGACGCCCGCCGCGGCCAGGTACATCAGCGCCGGCGAGCCCAGGCCGCCGGCGCCCACACAGAGCACCTTGGCGTTCTTCAGCCGCTTCTGCCCGTCCATCCCGACATCGGGGATGATCAGGTGGCGGGAGTACCTGCGGACCTCGTCTACGGTGAGCTCAGAGGCTGGCTCGACCAGGGGTGGCAGCGACACGGGGACTCCGTTGGTCGGTCAATCACTACAGTTGTTCTCCCCGTAACACTGCCACGGCCTTCTTCATTCCGAGACACCCGTTCCGATCCGCGAGACGATTTCGTCCCAGTAGCCGGGCATGGTCTCCCAGGGGTCGGCGCGGCCGCCGCGGTCGGTGCGGTCGGTGAAGTAGATGGTCGAGGCGCCCTGCCAGCGGGCGATGCGCAGTGCTTCCTCCAGGTGGGGGCGGGGCACCCCGTGGACGAAGTGGCAGAAGCGCTCGGGCGGATGGTCCGCGGTCCACTCGGCCACCTGCGACCAGCGGTAGTCGCTCCAGGAACCGGAGAAGGTGACCAGCTGGTCGGCCATCTCGGCGTAGCCGGGGTGCGGGTGGGTGCCGTGGCCGAGGACGATGTGGGCATCGTCACGGACCCCGCGGAGCGTGGTGACGGTGCGGCGGACCTCGGGGAGCGAGACACGTTCGGCCGGGCAGCGGTCCAGCAGGAAGCCGTCGACCCGGTACCAGTCGATGTAGCGGTGCGCGTCGGAGATCACCTCGCCGAAGGTGCGGGCCCCATACGCGGTGTCGAGGTGACCGAGGACCCGCACACCCGCGTTGCGCAGGCGGCCGGCGGCCTCCAGGCAGTGCGGGTCGGGGCGGGAGCCGGGGCCGTCGGCCACGTTGAGGACGACCCAGTGCAAGGGCGTTCCCGGGCGGGTGAGTTCGCCCCACTCGGTGGGTGCGACAAGGGGGTGTGCGTATCCGGGGATGCCGAAGCCGGTGCGGACGTCGGTGCTCGCGGTGCCCGCTTTGGTGCTGGTCAGATACGGCATGCCGCCTCCATCCAGATGTCGGCGAGGGACTCTTCGAGGTTGATGCGGGGCCGCCAGCCGAGCCGGTCGCGTGCGGTGCGCACGTCGGCCTGCTGCCAGCTGCCGCAGCCGTCGGGGTACGGGTACGCGACGGGGGCCGCGTGGTCGGATTCGCTGCGGGGGTGGCCGATGGTGGACCGCAGCGGGCCGGGCGGGCCGTCGAGTTCGTGGAGCGCGCCGCCGTATCCGGCCACGCGGGCGAGCATGGCGGCGGCGTCACGCAGCCGGACGGCGCGGCCCGAGCCGATGTTGATGACGCCCTGCGCGGCGGAGAGCGAGGCGGCGTGCACGGCACGCGCCACGTCGCGTACGTCGATGAAGTCGCGCTGGACACCGAGGCCGCCGAGCTTGAGCTCGCCGTCGCCGGACTGCATCGCGCGGCGCATGGCCTCGGCGAGCCGGCCGAGCGGCGAGCCCGCGGGGGTGCCTGGGCCGGCCGGTGAGAAGACCCGGAGGACGACCGCGTCCAGGCCCGAGCCCAGGACCAGTTCGGTGGCGGCGAGCTTGCTCACGCCGTACGGGCCGCCGGGCCGCGGAACGGCGTCCTCCGCCGTCGACGAACCCGGCTGGCTCGGGCCGTACTCGGCGCCGCAGCCGATCTGCACCAGGCGGGCGCCACAGCCACTGCGGCGCAGGGCTTCGCAGACGGTGGCGACGGCGACGGTGTTGTGGCGGGTGAGGTCGCGGGCGCCGCCCCGGGTGGCACCCGCGCAGTTGATGACGACACCGGGGTGGACCGCGTCGAGGAAGCGGGTGAGGGCTCCGGGGCTGCCGGACGCGAGGTCGAAGCGGACGTCGGCGTCGTCGCCGCGGCCGAGCGCGGTGAGCTGGACGGCCGGGTCGGCGAGCAGACGGTCGGCGACGAAGCGGCCGAGGTAGCCGTTGGCTCCGATCAGCAGGACTCTCATCGGGCGGCTCCCGGGGCCGAGGCGTCGGGTCGGGAGGTGATCATCTGGGGTTCTCCTTCGGAGGGGGTGGTGCGCTTGCCTCGGGCGGCGGGGCCGGGCGCCTGCGGCAGGGCGTGGGCCGACGCGCGTCGGCGTGCATGCGACCCGTGGAGGTGCGCCGGGGACGGCTGCCGCGTCAGCACGGCTGGTCCGTTGGCGCATGGGCCGAGGCCCGGGTGAGGGTGCGGGTCGCGTGGATCAGCAGGGTCAGCGCGGCTGCCCCGCAGACGAGGGCCGGGAGGCTGCCGGGGCCCCAGTCGTCGACGAGGATCTCCGCGGGGGTGGCGAGGAAGCCGCACCCGGGGAGGCGGCTCGCGAAGACCGTGGCCGTGGAGGTGACCTCAGCCGTGGCCGTGGCGGTGAGGACGAGCGCGGGGGCGTGGGTGAAACCGTGCGTGGTGAGGAGGCGGGCGAGGAGCAGCAGGGCGCCCAGGGTGACGGTCTGGGCGTAGGCCGCGGGCTCGCCCAGGGCCGCGCCGCACAGTGCGAGCAGGGCCGTCAGCGCGCACAGGAACAGGGCGAACGTGCCGAGGAGGAGCGGTCGTACGGAGGCGGCGTACTCCTCCAGGGCGCGGCTGGCGGTCAGTCTGCGGCGGGCGTGTACGGCGAAGAGGTGGGCGCTCCAGGCCGCGGGGGCGCAGGCCAGCATGAGGGCCAGGACGGGGGCCGTGGCGAGGGGCCAGGGGCCGCCGGCCGTGCCGGTGGGCGTGCCGTCCGGGCCTCCGGCGAGGGCTGCGCGCAGGAAGCCGTCGCCGAGGAGGGCGTACGCGAGGAGCCAGTACGTGCACACGCGGCTGCCGTGTGCGTGCGGGAGGGATCCCGGGGGCCTGCGGTCCGTCGCGCCGAGGGGGCCGCGGGAGAGCGCCGCGCGCAGGGCGAGAGCGACGGCGAGGACACCGACGGCGACCCCGATCGCGCGCGCCTGTCCGTGGGCGAGGTGGAGGGCGGCGACGGTCGCCGCGGACAGTGCTCCGGGCAGGAGGGTGAGCAGGACCCAGTCGGCGCGTGCCCTGGGCACGTTGAGGGCTGCTGGGCGGGCAGGGGCGCCGTCGTCGCGGGGTACGCGCGCGTACATCTCCTCCGCCAGGGAGAAGACGTCCCGGTGACGGAAGCGTGCGGCGGTCCGGTCGGTGACGCCGTGCGCCTCCAGGCCCGCAGCGATCTCCAAGGGGGCCACCGCCCGCTCGCACAACTCGCGGTGACGGTGCATCAGCGCCTTCACGGGGTCGGCGGCGGCGCGCCGGGGAGCAGCGGGTTCCCGGCGGGCGGCCGGGGGGTCGGCGTCGGCATGCGCAGGCGCCGTGGCTTCGGCCTCTGCACGCGTGTGTGCCGGGGGTTCGGCGTCAACAAGCGCGCGGGCCGGGGCTTCGGTGTCGCCACGCGTGCGTGCCAGAGCGTCATCGCCGCCGCGCGTGCGTGCCAAGGCTTCGGTGTCGCCACGCGTGCGTGCCAGGGCGTCGTCGCCGCCGCGCGTACCAGGTGGCGTCTCGCCTGCGGTGGTGTCCGAGGCGGAGGTCTCCCCCGCGAGCCATCCCTGTGACCGTTCGTCCCAGGCTCCGGGGCTGTCCGGGGTGCCCGGGCGGTCCAGTGCTCCCAAGTCGCTCATCGCGCCCCCTCGGTGGCCGGCATCGGGGGTGTTGTCCGCGGCGGCGTCGCGGACACCGGGGTGCCCGTCGCCCAGCCGGGCCCGCCGCGGGCCACCAGACGCGCGTCCCGACGGGTCCAGCGGCCGGGGACATGAGCCTCGGCGGGGACGGCGAACGGCAGGGGCTCCCCCGCGTCGTCGAGGAAGACGCGGCGCACCGGGATGTGCGAGACGATCTCCAGGTAAATGCCGTGAAATGCTGTGGTGTTCTGCTCGACGGTGAACAGTTCGAGCGCACGCGCGCGTGCGGCGGCCCCCAGGCGCTCCCGGCGCTCGGGGTCGCGCAGCAGCGCCAGGCATGCCTCGGCGAGCGCCCGCGGGTTGCGCGGCGGCACGACGAGCCCGGTGCCCCCGATGACCTCCACGACCGCGCCGACATCCGTCGAGACGGTCGCGCGGCCGCAGAACATGGCCTCGACCAGGCTGATCGGGAAGCCCTCGACGACGCTGGACAGCACGGTCACCGCTCCGGCGGCGTACGCGTCGGCGAGGCTCGGCACATCCGGGCCGCCGATCTCCTCGAAGGAGACGGGGTTGTCGCCGACGGCGTGCAGCCCGGCCGCCTCGTCGGGGAAGAGCTGTGCCGCCAGCGCCCGGCAGTGGCCGAGATAGGCCTCGCCGTCAGGGCCGTCCGGGGCACCGACGATCCGCAGCAGGGTCTTCGGCGCCTCCTTGCGGATCTCCGCGAAGGCGTGCAGCAGCGACACCAGGTCCTTGGCCGGTTCGACGCGGCCGACCCAGACCAGCGTGTCGGGGTCCGCGGACTCCGGGGTCTCACCGACCTCGGCGAACCGGGAGGCGTCCATGCCCGGGTAGACCGTGCGGAGCTTCGCGCGGTCGGCGCCGCACCGTTCCTGCCAACGGCGGGCGTGCGCGTTGCCGGGCGTGACGATTGCGGCCCGGTGGTAGATCTCGGCGGCGAGTCTGCCGTGGAAGGCGGCGAGCAGGGACCGTACGGCGGGCGGGGCGTCCGTGGCGGCCAGGTAGTGCGTGCGCAGCCGCACGCCGTACTCGGTCAGCAGCAGGGGTACGCCGTGGAAGTGGTGGGCGAGCAGTCCGGGCAGGGCCGCGGGGCCGCCGGATGTCGCGTGGCACAGGTCGGCCGAGCCGAGTCCGTCGTCCTCGTACCAGTCGAGCGAGAGGGGGCGCAGGGCGCGTTCCAGGTGGGCGGCGACCGCGAGCAGATCCGGTACGCGCGCCTCACGTGCCGCCCCCAGGGCGCCCGGCGCACGACAGGCGCGCTCCAGGGCTCGTACGGCGGCCTCGGAGCGGAGCGCTCCCACCAGGCCGCCCTCGTCCCGGGCGAGTTCGGCGAGCCCGTACAGGGCGCTGCCGAAACGGTCCGCCTCGGCGGCCGGGGCCTCCCTCGAAGCGCCGGAAGGATCCCCGGCGTGCCCGGCACACAGCGCGGCCGCCAACTCCCCATAGCACTCCGCGAACCGCCGCCGCGCCCGGCGGCCGTGGATCGCCCCGTCGTCCTCGGCCGTCCACAACGGCGCCGTCCGCACCCGGGCGACCTGCGGCGGCAGCGCGACCCAGCCCTCGTTCTCCTGGCGTTCGCTGCGGCTGAGCGCGTAGACGTCGAACTCGTGCTGCCCCAGCCCGCGCACGAGCCGGTCGCACCAGAGCCTGGCGTCACCGCTCACATACGGATAGCCACCCTCCGTAAGCAGTCCGATGCGCACGAGCGCACCCCCGATCTCCCGTATGGGGAGCCGCCGTTGACCCGGCGGCTCGCAGCGGGAAGAACGTATGCGGACAAGGCGGTGGCGCGACGGACGGTTGTCCATCGCGCCACCAAAAGGGGTGAACGGTCGTAACTTTCCCGTGCGGATCGCGTTCGATCGCGCTAAGAGATCAAGCAGTTACGTTACGTCAGGCCGCGGCGAGCTCCCGCCTGGCGGCCCTGCGCCGGGCTGCGACCTGGGGGTCGAGTGCCGGTACGGCGGCGAGCAGCTGCTTGGTGTACGGGTCCTGGGGGTCGTCGTACACCTCGTCGGCGGGCCCGGACTCGACGATCCGGCCGCGGCGCATCACCGCTACCCGATCGCTGACCTGTCGTACGACGGCGAGGTCGTGGGCGACGAAGACGAGCGCGAGCCCGAGTTCGCGCTGCAGCTCGCCGAGCAGGGCGACCACCTGGGCCTGGGTGGTCACGTCCAGCGCGGAAACGGGCTCGTCGCAGACGATGACGCGCGGGTCGGCCGCGACCGCCCGTGCGATGCCCACACGCTGGCGCTGGCCGCCACTGAACTCGTGCGGGTAACGGTCGTAGTGCGCCCCTTCGAGCCCCACGCGCTCCAGCAGTTCCGTCACGCGACCCCGGATGCGGTTCTCGTCCCGCTCACCCCGCGCGCGCAGCGGATCGGCGATCGACTCGCCCACACTGCGGCGCGGATTGAGGGAGGAGACGGGGTCCTGGAACACCATCTGAACGGCCGGATTCACGCCCACGCGCGCGTGCCCCTCGTAACGGACCTCTCCGGCCGTCGGCTCCAGCAGCCCGACCAGCATCCGCCCGAGCGTGGTCTTGCCGCTGCCGCTCTCGCCGACGATCCCGAGGGTCTCGCCACGGCGGAGAGCCAACGACACGCCGTCCACGGCGGCGAACGCCCGCTTGCCACGCCCGAATTCGCGCCGCAGCCCGGCCGCCTCCAGGACTACGTCCCCGGAAGCACCCGAAGAGACACCCCGGGCGTTCTCCGTCACGGTCGCCGGGGAGGCAGCCTCGGCGCGGTCAGCCGAACCACCCGAGGAACCGGCCCCGCCGTCCCCAGACGCAGCACCCGGGGGCGCCGCCGCGACACCGCCCGACAAGACAACCTCGACGCCCTCAGCCGAACCACCCGAAGAACCGACCCCGCCGTCCCCAGACACAACACCCGGGAACGCCGCCGCGACACCGCCCGACAAAACATCCTCGGCACCCTCAGCCGAACCACCCGCGGAACCGTCCCGGGTTCCCCGCGCCGAACCACCCGAGGAACCGTCCCGGGTGCCCCGCGCCGAAGCGCCCGCAGGGACCGCCGCGGCGTCACCAGGCGCAACACCCGGGGAAACAGCCCCGCCATCCCCTGACGAGACGGCCTTCGCGCCCTCCGCCGAAGCCTCTGGCATGGCGCCCCCGCCATCCCCCGCCCCGGCTTCCGAGACGACCCCAGGTGCCGTCCGCCGCACGTCCACCCGCGGAACCGCCGCCAGAAGGTCCCGTGTGTAGGGCTCCGTAGGTGCGTCCAGCACCTCCGCGACCGGCCCGTGTTCGACCACGCGCCCGTGCCGCATGACGAGGACCTCGTCGACGCTCTCGGCGGCGACGCCCACGTCGTGCGTGACGAGGAGCAGACCCATGCCCGTCTCCTCGCGCAGGGTGTGCAGCAGGTCGAGGATCTGGGCCTGGACGGTGACGTCGAGCGCGGTCGTCGGCTCGTCGGCGATCAGCAGGTCGGGCTCGCAGGCGAGCGCCATGGCGATGAGCGCGCGCTGGCGCATGCCGCCGCTGAACTCGTGCGGACGGGAACGGGACCGGCGCTGTGCGTCCGGAATTCCCACCCGGTCGAGTACCTCCACGGCACGCGCACGTGCCGCCCGTCGTGACACGCGCGTGTGCACGCGGTACACCTCGGCGATCTGGTCGCCGATCGCGTAGTACGGGTCGAGGGACGACAGGGGGTCCTGGAAGACCATCGCCGCCTTTGCCCCCCGCAGCCGCCGCAGTTCGTCGTCGGACGCCTGCTGTACGTCGGTACCGGCGACCTCGATCGAGCCGCCGACCCGCGCGCCCGTGCCGCGGTGCAGCCCCAGCAGGGCCGAGGCGACGGTGGACTTCCCGGAGCCGGACTCGCCGACCAGGGCCAGGGCGGCTCCCTGCTCCAGGCGGAAGGAGAGGCCGTCCACGGCCCGCAGGTCGCCGAACTCGACGGAGAGATCCGTGACTTGGACGAGACTCACGTCAGTACCACCCGTCGGTCGGCCACCGCGTACAGCACGTCCGCGACGGCGTTGGCGAGGACCACGAAGAAGCCGATCACCAGGACCATGCCGACGACGACCGGAAGGTCGACCACATTGACGGCGTGGACGAGCTCCTGGCCGATGCCGGGGAGGCCGAAGAGGGTCTCGATGAGAACGGCGCCGCCCACTGCACTGCCGAAGTCGTTGGCGTTCAGGGCGATGATCGGCGCCAGTGCCCCCCGCAGCGCGTGCCGGCCCACGAGCGACCGCTCGCCGACGCCGTAGGCCCGGAAGGTCCGGATGTGGTCTTCGGCCAGCGTCTCCAGCATCGATGCCCGCGTCAGCCGGGCGAAGTAGGCGGCCTCGTTCAGGGCGAGGGTGAACCACGGCAGCAGGAGGCTCCAGGCCCACTGCTCCGGGTCGTCGGTGAAGGAGACGTACTCCGGGAAGGGCAGCAGCTCCAGTTGCCCGCAGATCACGATCATCAGCACTAGGCCGATGACGAAGACCGGAGTGGCCACGCCCGCGAGGGTGAGGCCGGTCAGCGCGCGTTCGCTGAACCGGCCGCGCCGCCAGGCGGAGAGCACCCCGGTGCCGACACCCATCAGGAGCCAGAGCACCATCGCGCCGACCACCAGGGACAGGCTGACCGGCAGTTTGGTCAGGATGATCCGGGTGACCTGCTGGTCGCTCTGGTACGACTGGCCGAGGCAGGGAGCCGAGCAGTGCGCGACGGAGGTGCCCGTCGAGTAGTCCTGGCCGACGAGGATGCCCTCCAGGAAGTGCCAGTAACGCAGGTACAGCGGGTCGTCGAGCTTGAGCTGCTGGGCGACCTGGTGCACCTGTTCCGGTGAGCAGCGCGGGCCGCAGGTGATCTGGGCGACGTTGCCCGGAGTGGCGTAGAAGACGACGTAGATGATCACCGAGATGACGAGCAGGGTGATCACGGCGCCCAGGGCGCGGCGCAGCGCGAAACCGGCGAAGCCGCTCATGACCGTACTTCCTTCGACTGCGCTTCCTTCGACTGCGCTTCCTTCGACCGCGCTTCCTTCGACCGCGCTTCCTTCGACCGCGCTTCCTTCTCGGCGGTCGCCTTCGCCTCCCGCTTGCCGCCTGTTCCGACGCGCAGGCGGGAGGCCGCACGCGGGTCGAGGGCGGTGCGTACGCCGTCGCCGAGGACGGTGAGCGCGAGGACGGTCACGAACAGGGCGCCCGCAGGCAGCAGCAGGTACTGCGGGGCCGCCTGGTACCAGACGTTGGCCGAGGTGAGCATCTGCCCCCAGGACGGGGTGGGCGGTTTCACGCCGACGCCGAGGAAGGACAGGGCGGCCTCGATGGCGATGTTGGCCGGCACCATGAGCGCGGCGTAGGTGATGACGGGCGCGGCCAGCCCGGGCAGCAGCTCCCGGCGGGCGATCCGCCAGGTGCTCCAGCCGCTCAGCCGGGCGGCGGCGACGTAGTCGAGTTCCTTGAGGGTGAGCGTCTGGGCGCGGGCGATCTTGGCGATGGTGCCCCAGGCGACGAAGCCGATGATGAGCGCGACCAGGACCGGCCTCGGGAAGTTGCTGGGCACGATGGCCAGCAACGCCAACGCCATGATCATCAGCGGCATGGCGACGATGATGTCGGTGGCCCGGCTCAACAGTTGATCAACCCATCGGTTGCCGAGCGCGGACGTCACGCCCACGACGACACCGAGAAGCACCTGCACCGCGGTGGCGCCCAGCGCGACCCCCAGCGAGACCCGCGCCCCGTACACCAGCCGAGCGAACAGATCCCGCCCGGTCTGCGGCTCGACGCCCAGCCAGTGGTCCCCACTGATGCCCCCGAAGGAGCCGATCGGCACGCCTCCGCGCGCGGAGTCGACGAGCGACGGGTGGTAGGTGGTGGGGTCCTGGCCCTCGATGGCGGTGAGGAGGGGTGCGGCGAGCGCGACCAGGACCAGCAGCGCGACGACGGCCGCCGCGACGAGGGCGGCGCGCTGCGTGCGCAGCCGCCGCCAGAACTGACGAGCCCCCGAGGCGCCGGGGACGGGCTCCACGCCCGCCCCGGCGGCCTCGGCGGCGACAAGTGCCTCGCTCACGGCGCTACTTCACCGCGACCTGCGAGATGTCCAGCACACCGGTCCAGTCGCTGATCACGACGTTCCTGATGTCCTTGCCGACCAGGCGCTTGTAGACGGGGTGGAACAGCGGCACGGTCAGGGCCTGCTCGCCGATCTTCTTGTCCAGTGCACCCCACCTCTTGGCGGCAGCGTCAAGATCGGTCAACTTGTTGATCGCGTCAATCTCGGCATTGACCGACTTGTCATTGAGCAGGCCCGTGTTGAAGTTCGCGCCGTCCTTGACGATCTGGCGGCCGTCGAAGATCGGGGCCAGGAAGGGACCGCCGGAGGGCCAGTCGGCACCCCAGTGAGTGAGGAAGAACCCGGGCTCGGTCTTCACGTTGTGGATCTTGTCGGAGTAGTCGTTGTCCTCCAGACCCTGCAGCTTGACCGTGATCCCGGCCTTCTTCAGCGCGTCCTGGACGGCGGTCGCGACCTCGGGGCTGGTCTCGAAGTTCTTGGCGTTGGAGTGCGTCAGCGTGACGGTGAGCCCGTTCTTGTAACCGGCCTGTGCCAGCAGCTCCTTGGCCTTCGCCGCATTGCCCGTCTGGCCCGCCGGGAAGAGGTCGTACGGCGTGTAGCCGAAGGACTTCTGGTTCGGCAGGTACGTGGTCGCGGCCTCGGCGAGCGCGGACCCGCCGGCCGCATTGATCACGGACGACCGGTCGACGGCGTACGAGATCGCCTGCCGCACCTTGACGTTGTTGAACGGCTTGACGGTCGGGTTGAACGCTATGTAGTCCGTCTGGCCGAAGTGGCCGGTGCCGACGCGCGAGGCGAGCTCCTTGTCGCCCGTCACCTTGGCGAGCTCGGCCGGACCGAGGTTGGTGTCCACCGTGACGGAGGTCGCGTCCGCACCCTGAGACGCGGACAGCCGCTGGTTGATCACGGACGAGTCGAGGCCCGACTTCACATCGACCTTGTCCGGGTAGGCCTTGCGCTCGGCGTCCGTCGCGGTCGACCAGTACGTGTTGCGCTCAAGGACGATGTGCTCGCCGTTGTTCTCGTTCTTCACGACCTTGTACGGGCCGGACGAGACCGGGTGCTCCGCGTACTTCGTGCCCGTGTCCTTGGCCTTCGGGACGGGCGTGAACTGCGTCTGCGTGGCCAGGTACGGGAACTCGCCCTCGGGCTTGTTCAGGTGGAAGACGATGGTTTGGGCATCCGGCGTCTCGATCGCCGACAGGCCCTTCTTGTCCTTGTACGGCCCCTGGTAGTCGGCCGCGCCGACCAGCCAGTCCCTCAAGTAGGGGGCGCCGCCGGACAGTTCGGGCGCGAAGGAGCGCTCGATGCCGTACTTGATGTCGGCGGAGGTGATCCCGGTGCCGTCCTCGTACTTGAGGCCTTTCTTCAGGGTGTACGTCCACACGGTCGCGTCCTTGTTGGGACGCCCGGTGTCGGTGGCGAGGTCCGGGACGACCTTGGCGCCGGCCGCGCCGTTCTCGCGGTTGCGGGTGGTGAGCGTACGGAAGACCAGGGACGGGACGTTGCCGCCGCCGGAGGTGTACAGGCGGGCGGGGTCGAAGTTCTCTGTCGGGCCGGCGTTGAGCACCGTCAGGGTGCCGCCCTTGTGGGGCGTGGAGTCGCCACCGGAGCCCTTGGCATCGTTGTCCTTCGGCCCGCAGGCGGCGGCGCCCGCTGCCAGAACCAGGCCTACGGATGCCGCGGCCACGCGGCGCGCTCTGACGGACGGTTGACGCATCGGAATGACGACCTCTCGGAGTGGTTCGGGCCCTGATGAACCGGAATGAGCCCGAATGGTGAGACGGATGGACGAGGAGTGAGACGAAAGTGAACAGACCTCTGCCCGGGCGTCAGGTCGTCGAAAACCGTGACCGAGTCACGGAAGAGGAAAAAGATCGCGACGCGAACGCCTGAGGGCGAGCGTCAGCGACAGTGGATGTCGGCCACGCAGAGCGGGGTCACGCCGATGAGCGCCAGCTCGATGGCGGCGCGGTCGGAGGCGTGGGGGGTCGACATGCCCAGAAATATGTACGAACTTTCTGCGCATGTCAACGTGACCCATGAGGCGCCTGTCAACTCCCGGGATACGGCCAGGGGTTGGGCAGACAGTGGATCCCGTCGTGGTCGAGGAACTTGGTCTGCTGCTGCATGACCGGCGCGAGCTGGCCGTTCTTGCTGCAGGTGACGTGGCTGTAGCCGAGCCGGTGACCGACCTCGTGGTTGATCAGCATCTGCCGGTAGGCGTGAATTTGATCACCGTATGTCTTCGATCCCTGCGCCCATCTGTACGCGTTGATCATCACGCGCTCGGTGGCGGCCGAGTCGCACGAGACGTTGTCCTCAGTCGTGTCGAGTCCGGACTTCGCGCACCATTTCGCGGTCGTCCCGGGGCTGGCGAGCGTGATCACGAAGTCGGGCTTGCCGGTGTAGATGCGCTCGAAGGTGCGGGCGCCGTTGTGGGCCCAGCTCCGGTCGTCGTTGAGGGTCTTCTGCACGGCCTGGGCGAAGAGTGCGCCGTCGAGCCCCAGCCCCTGCTCCACGTCCACGCGGTAGGTGTACTTCTGTCCCGTGCCCGGCGCCTTGTCGAACCCCGGAACCGCGTCGAACTTCCCCGGCCCCTTGAGCGTGGCGCCGAGCGGGTACTTCTCCCCCATCGCCTGCGCGTACGTCAGCGTCGCCAGGCTGGGCGACGAGGACGGCGACGGCTCCGAGTCCCGGGCGTCCCGCGCCTGGTCGGTGGCCGACCGCGTCCCTACGCCGGTGGCCTCGCGTCCGTTCGTGACCTGGCCGGCGACGACGACGGCCAGCACGGTGGTGACGGCGGCGGCCGCGATACCGGTGAACGTCCGCCCCTTGCTGCCCTTGGCCTGCGCGGGCACGCCGGTCGGCGGCGCGTCGTCGTCGGTCTCGGAGGGCACCCCGACGCCGGTGCCGGGGTCCCGGTCGGTGACGGAGGCATACGGGTCCGAGGAGTGCGCCGAGGCCCCGGTGCGGGGCGCGAAGACGTCGTCGTCCTCGTCGAAGGCCTCGAGGTAGTCCTGCCGCGGCCCACCGGGCGGCGCCTGCCGCTGCCGCGGTATGGCGACACCGGGCCCGGCGCCGCCCGGCCCCCTCAACTCGCCCCAGCCACCACCGGCTTCACGCTGCTCGGGGTGACCGCTGCGGACCTGGGGGGTGCCGTGCGCGGGCGTGCCGTCGGAGAACCGCGGCGTCCCATGGGCAGGCGTGCCGTCCGGCAGTCGCGGCATCCCGCGCGCAGGCGTGCCGTCAGGAAATCGCGGCACCCCGCGCGCAGGCGTGCCATCGGGAAACTGCGGCACCCCATGCGCAGGCGTGCCGTCAGGCAGTCGCGGCATCCCATGGGCGGGCCTGCCGTCCGGAAAACGCGGCACGCCGCGCGCGGGCGTGCCGTCCGCCGTCCCCGGCGGCCCGTACATCGGAGCCCGCTGCTGCCCGCCCGACGGCCCGGGCACCCGACGGCCCCGCGCCCCGCCCTGCTGCACCCCCGGAACGGACCCGGGCCCAGCGGTCGGCCGGCCGCCCTGCCCTGCACCTGTGTCACCGGTGTCACCCTTCGCGGCGGCGGCGCCCCCGCGGCGGCTGTGGCGTCCCACGTCGGCCCTCAGCTCCCCGCGCTCTCGGCGGCGGCCTCGCCGTCGTCGACGAGCGGGCCACCTCCGTCGGGGGTGGCCGGGCCTGCGACGGAAGCCGGTTTCCCGGCCGGGAAGCCGCCGACCAACTCTCCTGCCTCGCCGAGGAGTTCGCAGAACGCGCGAGCCACCGTGTCGGGGTACTCCATCATCGCCACGTGCCCCGCGTCCGGCAGGGTGAGCAGACGGGAGTCACGGAAGGCCCGGGCCGCCCGCTGGGCCATGCGGAAGCCGACGAGCTGGTCCCGGCCGCCGTAGACGAGCAGGGTCGGGGCGAGGACGCGCTCGGCCTGGCGCCACAGGCCGTGCTGACCGCCCAGCGTGTAGGCGTTCACCACCCCGCGCGCGGAGCGCGTCAACGCGTCCCAGAAGTACGGCAGTTGGAGGCGCCGCTCCATCTCCTCGACCGCGTTGCGGAAACCTTCCGGCGTCACCCGCCCGGGGTCGCCGTAGCAGAGCGCCATGACCCCGCGGACCCGCTCCTCCGCAGACCACTCCTTGGTGAACCGGGTGAAGAGTGCGGTGACCCCGGGCAGCGCCAGCAGGGCCGTGGGAACCGCGGTTCGCTGAACGCGGATCTCCGGCAGCGCCGGCGACACCAGTGTGAGCGTCCGTACGAGGTCGGGCCGCAGCGCCGCTACGCGGGTGGTGACGGCACCGCCGAGCGAGTTGCCGAAGAGGTGCACGGGCCCGCGGCCGGCCGCGTCGAGAAAACGGATGACCGCGCGCGCGTGCCCGGTCACCGAGTAGTCGCCGTCGTCCGGCGGCGGCGAGTCGCCGAAGCCCGGCAGGTCGATGGCCTCGCCGTCGACGACGCCCTCCAGCTGCTGCATCAGCGCCGACCAGTTCTGCGAGGAACCGCCGAGCCCGTGGACGTACAGCGCGGGCGGCAGTCCCTCACGGGCCGGTGGTCTCGACCGCACCGACAGCGTGATCCCAGGCAGCCCGACGGACCTGAGCTGCTCACCGTCCGCGACCCTGACGGGCGCCACCTTCGGGAGCGCAGTGGTCGCCGGCACGGAGGGCAGCTCGGTCGAAGACATGCGGCAATGTTACGAGACGATCACGCAGTGACTCATGTGTTCGCCTGTGTTCGCGGTCACAGATCGCATGCACACCGCATAGCGTCCGGATCGCGTGTCTCCTACGCTCGTAAAGAGGGCACCCGCTGTGGCCCCTGCTTCTTCCAGGGACATTCGTAGGAAGGGAGCCCAACCATGGCCGTAGACCCCACCGATCCCGAGACGTTCGAGGACGAGGACACGCAGGAAGCCCAGGAGATCGACGTCGAGGCCCCCGAGAACGACGCCGCGGAACAGTACGCGGACCTCACACCGGACCGCGACGACCCTCTCGAGGACGTGGACCCGGCCCGCGCGAACGAGGCCGACCTCGTCGAGCAGCGCCGCGTCGTCTCCATCGACGAGGACGACTACCGCTGACAAGCGCTTGCGGGGCGCCGGAGGGTGCCGCTGAGCTGGAACGGGGTGACCCGCTGCCCGCTTCGGCCTGTTTTGAAACCCTCTGTACGGCTTTCGCCACCGTCCGGTCCGTGAAATTCTGCGCTCGCACCGCGCACGACAGGGTTACCGAAAAGTACGATGGCCGCGCGGCGCACACCGCATGTGGACGATTTTGGGAGGCGGCGTGACAGCCATCGAGCAGACAGAGGCGGCACGCCCGCGGGGCACGCGCCTGCCGCGCCGTGCCCGACGGAACCAGTTGCTGGGCGCCGCACAGGAAGTCTTTGTGGCGCAGGGGTACCACGCGGCCGCGATGGACGACATCGCGGAGCGGGCCGGCGTCAGCAAGCCGGTGCTCTACCAGCACTTCCCGGGCAAGCTCGACCTGTACCTCGCACTGCTGGACCAGCACTGCGAGTCGCTGATCGGGGCGGTACGCGGGGCACTCGCCTCGACCACCGACAACAAGCAGCGCGTGCGGGCGACGATGGACGCCTACTTCGCGTACGTCGAGGACGACGGCGGCGCCTTCCGCCTGGTCTTCGAGTCGGACCTGACGAACGAGCCCGCGGTGCGCGAGCGCGTCGACAAGGTCACGAACGAGTGCGCGGAAGCCATCCGCGACGTGATCGCCGAGGACACCGGCCTCTCGCCCGCGGAGGCGATGCTGCTGGCCTCGGGTCTCGGCGGCCTCGCCCAGGTGGTGGCCCGGTCCTGGTTGCACAGCGACCGCAGCGTGCCGCGCGACCAGGCGGTGCAGCTGCTGACGTCGCTCGCCTGGCGCGGTATCGCGGGCTTCCCGCTGCACGGCACCGAACAGCCCCACTGACCCGCACGCGCGCGTGCAGGTCGTTTGTTCCCGCCCGCTGTTCGCTCCTGGCGTGCAGGCGCGGAGGGTGTACGTCCCCTCACCGGGCTAATGTGTGCTGGGTACGGCGCGTAAAGGTCGCGCACTTCACTGACCGTCGGAGGGACATAGCCGTGGAGGTCAAGATCGGCGTGCAGCACGCGCCCCGCGAGATCGTTCTGGAGAGCGGTCAGAGCGCCGAGGAGGTCGAGCGGGTCGTGGCCGAGGCACTGGCCGGGAAGTCGCAGCTGCTGACCCTCGTGGACGAGCACGGCCGCAAGGTCCTCGTCCCGGCCGAGCGCCTCGCCTACGTCGAGCTCGGCGAGCCGGCCCCGCGCAAGGTGGGTTTCGGAGCGCTGTAGGCGCACAACAGCACAGCAGAAGAGGGGCCCGGCGACCGATGGTCGCCGGGCCCCTCTCGCTGCACCCCGAGATGTTTTTTTCTCCACAACCGGAGCACAAGTCACGCACAGGGGAGGATTGCATTCCGCAGGTCACGGGTATGACGGGCTACGACCGTGATGGGCAGTGTGGCCGTGTGGGAGGGACTCCATGATGTTGTTCGAAGCGCTCGGCTCCGCACTTCTCGGTCTCGTGCTGGCAGGGGCGGCGATCCACCGCCTGTCCGACCGTCTGCCCACCCGTTCGCTGGTGCTCGCGACCGGTGTCGCCGGAGCCCTCTTCGGCGCCTTCGTCACCCACAGCGCGCTGGACCCGGGCAACTTCCTGCTGATCCTGCTCGGCGCGGCGATCGTCTCCGCGGCCTCTCTGTCGCTGCTGGTGCGCCCGGCCGGGAGACTCCGCCGGCGATCAGCGCCGGCGTAATCCCGACCGGGACGACCAGGACGACCAGGACGACCAGGACGACCAGGGAAGCGAGAGCTAGGCGGCAAGCCCCAGGGCGGCCATCCGCTTGGTGTGGGCCTCGGTGATCCGCGAGAACATCCGGCCGACCTCGGCGAGGTCGAAGCCGTCCGCGACGCCGCCGACGAGCATCGTCGACAGCGCGTCGCGGTCCGCGACCACCCGCTGGGACTGCGACAGGGCCTCGCCCATGAGACGCCGGGCCCACAGCGCGAGACGACCGCCCACGCGCGGGTCGGCGTCGATCGCGGCGCGCACCTTCTCCACGGCGAAGCCCGCGTGCCCGGTGTCGTCCAGCACGGCCAGCACCAGTTCACGCGAGTCCGCGTCGAGCCGTGCGGCGACCTCGCGGTAGAAGTCGCTGGCGATCGAGTCGCCGACGTAGGCCTTCACGAGCCCTTCCAGCCAGTCCGAGGGCGCCGTCTGCTTGTGGAAGCCGTCCAGCGCGGCGACGAACGGCTCCATCGCGCGCGTGGGCTCCTCGCCGATCTCCGTGAGCCGGTCGCGCAGCCGCTCGAAGTGGTGGAATTCCGCCGACGCCATCTTGGCCAGTTCCGCCTTGTCCGCCAGCGTCGGGGCCAGCTTGGCGTCCTCCGCGAGCCGCTCGAACGCCGCGAGTTCGCCGTACGCGAGGGCACCGAGGAGGTCGACGACCGCTGCCCGGTACTGGGGGTCCGCGGAGGCCCGGGCCCAGTCCTGGGCGGCCACTCCGGTCTGCTCGGCGGGTGCGTCAGAGGTGTTGTCAGGCGTCGTCATGAAGCGCACAATAGTCCGCTTGCCGAGTCCTGGAAGTCCCTGGTCAATCAGTGTGATGACGGCTACGTGACCAAATCGGCCATCGCATGTGCGGGATTCCGGGGTATGGTGGTAATGCGCCTGCCGACTACTCGACGGGCCGCACGTATGAGGATGCCCGGTCGGTGGCCCGATCGGCTCCGACCCGACAGCCCTCCATATCCGTACGGCACATTGCGTACGGCATCCGGAGGGACATCCCTCAGCGGTACGAGCGCTAGAGCGTCGGCAGAGGTCCCGTGCCCTACGGCAAGCCCGTAAGGCAGCCGACGTCCCCGGCACGGTCCGTCAAAGACCCCCGCGCTCGCCTCGCACCGCGCACACAGAAGAGGCAGCACCCTGACTACCACGTTCAGAGATCTCGGCATCCTTCCCGAGACCGCCGAGGCCCTCGAGGCCGTCGGCATCATCACCCCCTTCCCCATCCAGGAGATGACCCTCCCCGTCGCCCTCTCCGGCACGGACGTCATCGGCCAGGCCAAGACCGGCACCGGCAAGACGCTGGGCTTCGGTCTCCCGCTCCTCGAGCGCGTCACCGTCCCCGCGGACGTGGAGGCGGGCCGCGCGAAGCCCGAGGACCTCACCGACACCCCGCAGGCGCTCGTCGTCGTC
Source organism: Streptomyces sp. TLI_185 (assembly GCF_003814765.1). Lineage (NCBI taxonomy): Bacteria > Bacillati > Actinomycetota > Actinomycetes > Kitasatosporales > Streptomycetaceae > Streptomyces > Streptomyces sp. TLI_185. The sequence goes on along the minus strand of NZ_RKRB01000001.1, from coordinate 6,613,751 downwards.
CCCACCCGCGAGCTGTGCACGCAGGTCACCAACGACCTGCTGACCGCGGGCAAGGTGCGCAACGTACGCGTTCTCGCCATCTACGGCGGCCGGGCCTACGAGCCCCAGGTCGAGGCCCTCAAGCAGGGCGTCGACGTCGTCGTGGGCACCCCGGGCCGGCTCCTCGACCTCGCGGGCCAGAAGAAGCTCAACCTCAAGCACGTCAAGGCCCTTGTCCTCGACGAGGCCGACGAGATGCTCGACCTGGGCTTCCTGCCCGACGTCGAGAAGATCATCAACCTGCTGCCGGCCCGCCGCCAGACGATGCTGTTCTCGGCGACCATGCCGGGCGCGGTCATCGGTCTCGCGCGCCGCTACATGTCGCAGCCCACGCACATCCGCGCCACCGCGCCGGACGACGAGGGCAAGACGGTCGCGAACACCCAGCAGCACGTGTACCGCGCGCACAACATGGACAAGCCCGAGCTGGTCGCGCGCATACTGCAGGCCGAAGGCCGGGGACTGGTCATGGTCTTCTGCCGTACGAAGCGCACCGCGGCCGACCTCGCCGACCAGCTCAAGCAGCGCGGATTCGCAGCCGGCGCCGTCCACGGCGACCTCGGCCAGGGCGCCCGCGAGCAGGCGCTGCGCGCGTTCCGCAACGGCAAGGTCGACGTCCTCGTCTGCACCGACGTCGCCGCCCGCGGCATCGACGTCGAGGGCGTGACGCACGTCATCAACTACCAGTCTCCCGAAGAGGAGAAGACGTACCTGCACCGCATCGGCCGCACGGGCCGCGCGGGTGCCAAGGGCATCGCGATCACGCTCGTCGACTGGGACGACATCCCGCGCTGGCAGCTGATCAACAAGGCGCTGGAGCTCAAGTTCAACGACCCGCCGGAGACGTACTCCACGTCCCCGCACCTCTTCGAGGAACTGAACATCCCCGCGGGCACCAAGGGTGTTCTGCCGCGTGCCGAGCGCACGCGCGCCGGGCTCGACGCGGAGGAGCTCGAGGACCTGGGCGAGACCGGCGGCCGCGGTGCACGCGGTCGTGGCGGTCGCCCCGAGCGGGGTGGCCGGGGCGAGTCCCGGTCCACCGAGCGCGAGCGCACGGAGCGTACGCCGCGTCGCCGCCGCCGTACCCGCGGCGGGGCGCAGTTGGACGCAACGGCCGCTCCGGCGGCCTCGACGGCGGTCTCGCCGTCCGAGGAGACCGCCGGTCCCCGCACCCCGCGGCGTCGCCGCCGCACCCGTAATGGTTCGGCATCGGAGCCGGTGACGGCCACGGTCACGGCACCCGAGGCCGCGGAAGCCGCCGTCACGACGGCGGAGGGCCCCGCCCTGGACGCCCCCGAGACCCCGTCGCAGCCGCGCCGCCGCCGCACCCGCAAGTCGGCGGAGAGCACGACGCCCGCGGAGGCGCTCGCCGCTGAGGCTCCGGCGACAGAGGAAGCCCCGCCGGCCACGGAGCCCGAGGCCCCCGCCGCCACCCCGCGCCGCCGGACACGCAAGACGACGGCTGCCGCGGAGAGCGCGGTCGACACCGCCGAGGCCACCGAGGCCAAGCCCCGCACCCGGACCCGCAAGGCGACGGCTGCAGCGGCGACTGCGGTCGACACCGCCGAGTCGGCCCCGGAGCCGACGGAGACCGCACCGCGCCGCCGTACACGCAAGGCGACGGTTGCCGCGGAGCCGACGGTCGACACGGCCGAGGCCACGGAAGCCAAGCCCCGCCGCACCCGCAAGACGGCTGCCGCAGCTGAAACCGCCGTCGACACCACCGAAGCAACCGAGTCCAAGCCCCGCACCCGGACCCGCAAGACCGCGGCCGCCGCCGAGGCCACGGCCGAGACGGCCGAGGCCAAGCCCCGCCGCACCCGCAAGACGGCTGCCGCAGCTGAAACCGCCGTCGACACCGCCGAAGCAACCGAGGCCAAGCCCCGCACCCGGACCCGCAAGGCCACGGCCGCCGCGGAGTCCACGGTCGACACCGCCGAGGCCACCGAGGCCAAGCCCCGCCGCACCCGCAAGACCGCGGCTGCCGCAGAGGCCGTCGCCGATGCGGTCGAGGTGAAGCCTCGCCGTACCCGCAAGGTCGCCGCTGTGGCCGAGATCCCGGCGCAGGCCGCCGAGGAGTCCGAGGCCAAGCCGCGCACACGGAAGGCGGCGGCTGCGGCGGAGGCCGTGGTCGACACCGTCGAGGGCACGGAAGCCAAGCCGCGCCGTACGCGCAAGACGGCCGCCGCCGCGGAAACCACCGAGGCAGCGCCCCGTCGGCGTACCCGCAAGGTCGCCGAGTCCTCCGACGCCGCCCCGGCGCCGGAGGTGGCGAACCCGCGTCGCACGCGCAAGGCGACGGCCGCGGTCGACACGGCGGAGGGCACGGAGGCCAAGCCGCGCACCCGCAAGACGGCCGCCGCGGAGCCCGCCGAGGAGGCGAAGCCCCGTACGCAGAAGGCTGCGACCGCCGAAGCCACCGAGGCCAAGCCGCGCCGCACCCGCAAGGCCACCGCCGTCGCCGAGATCCCGGCGCAGGCCGCCGAGGAGCCCGAGGCCAAGCCGCGCACCCGCGCCCGCAAGGCCGCGGCACCCGCCGAGGCCGCTGCCGATGCGAAGCCCAGGGCGCGTCGCACGCGGAAGGCCACGGCCGCCGCGGAGCCCGCGGAGAGCTGACTCGCTCACCCGACGGCCCGGTCCCCCACCCACAGGTGGGAGGCCGGGCCGTCGGCGTTACGGCGCCGGCGTGCGTGCCCTCTCCGGTCACTCCGGATGCCCCGGCCCGTCCCCCTCCCCGACACCGAGCCGGATAACCTCACCCCATGAGCAGGCCCCCGACCTTCATCCCGCCCCCCGGCGCCCGCGCGTACTCGCTGCGCACCGCGCGCGGAGAGTTCGCCGTCGTCGACGCGCCCGTGGCGGACGGCGTCGCCGCCAAGGGAACCGCGCTGCTGCTGCCCGGCTTCACCGGCAGCAAGGAGGACTACAACCCGCTGCACGAGCCACTCGCGGCACGCGGTTACCGGACCGTCGCGGTGGACGGACGGGGGCAGTACGAGTCCGACGGCCCCGAGGCCGACGAATCGGCCTACGCCCAGGGCGAGTTGGCGCGGGACGTGCTCGCCCAGGCCGCCGCACTCGGCACCCCGGTGCACCTCGTCGGCCACTCCCTCGGCGGGCAGATCGCACGAGCCGCGGTCCTGCTGGACCACGCCCCCTTCCTCTCCCTCACCCTCATGGCCTCCGGTCCCGCCCAGATCTCCGGCTCCCAGCAGCAGCGCGTCAAGCTGCTCCGCGACGCGCTCGCCGTGATGAGCATGGCCGAGGTGTGGGAGACGATCCAGGCCATGGAGCCGCCGGAGGAGACCGACACCGGCGAGTCCGGGGAACTGGACGGCGGCCTCGACGACCAGGACGACCTGCGCCGCCGCTGGCTCGGCAACAAGCCGGCCCAGCTCATCGCGACGGGCCGCCAGTTGTGTGTCGAACCGGACCGCGTGGCCGAGCTGGCCGCCCTACCGCTGCCCTTCCATGTCCTGTCGGGTTCCCGCGACGACACCTGGCCGGTGCCCCTGCTCGACGACATGGCGCAGCGCCTGCGCGCGCACCGCACCGTCGTCCAGGGCGCCGAACACTCCCCCAACACCGACCGTCCCCTCGACACGGCCCGCGCCTTCGCCGACTTCTGGGACCGCACGCAGGCCCGCCCGTAGGCGCCGCCGCTAGTACTGCGCCTGCAGGTGCTCCCAGAACCCGTCCCGCAGCGCGCGCCGCAGGTCCGCCTGGCCGCGCAGGGAGTACTGCAGCAGGCCCTCCGCCTCCACCAGCAGGTCCTGGTCCACCGAGCCCGGCAGGTAGGGGTGACCGGGCAGCAGTTCCGCCAGGGAGTCGCGCCCCCGCGCGGCCAGCCACTTCGCGGCGATCTGCGCGCCGACGAAGCGGACGTCCTCACGGCCGGGCCGGGCGGCGGTGGCCTCGTAGGCGGCCGCGGTGCGCCGGGAGACGTACGGCTTGAAGAAGTCGAGGTCGAGGGTGCGCTGGCTGTCGACCTCCCAGAGCAGGGGCTCCGCCTGGTTGCGCCCCTCGGGGGCCTCGATGCCCCACAGGTGGACGCGCGCCCCGTACCCCTGCGCCGCCTCGACCGCCGACACCAGGTCCTCGTCGCCGCCGAGCAGCGCCGCGTCGCTGATCGCCCGGTGTCTGGCCAGTGACTCCAGGTCCGACCTGATCAGCGAATCGACGCCCTTCTGCTGGTTGTTGGCGTTCAGGTTGCCCAGCCGGACCTTCACATCCGGCAGTTCGGCGATGGACTGCTGCTCGGCGGTGTGGATGCGGCGTCGCGCGCCGTCGTACCAGTAGACGCGGAGCAGCCGGCTGTCCGCGAAGATCGTGCGGGCCCGGTCGATGAGCGCCTCGATCAGGCCCTCGGCGTCCAGGTCGAAGGCGCGACGGTCCTCCGTCCCCGCCACCAGCCGGCCCGCAGCCGCATACAGGTACCCCGCGTCGACGAAGATCGCATGGGTCGAGGGTGTCTTCGCCACCTCGGCGAGCATGCGCTGCAGCAGCTCGTTCGTGCGGTCGATGCGGGCGCTGAGGGCCGCTGGGTCGTCGTTCATCGCCTCCATTGTCCCGGCGGTCACGCTGCGAACACAACTGGTCCCGGTCGGTCTCCCGGGCAGTGCCTTACCAGCTAGTAGTTAGCCGTTCGAAAAATTTCTTTAGCGTAGGGAATGTTTGTAACACGCAAGCCGTTGACTACTACGTACACAGCGAGACGAAGACGAAGGGAGAGGCCGTGCGCTTCGAAATCATGCGACTCGACGAGGTCAACGGCACGACCGTGGACAGCAAGGTCGTGGACGCCGCCTCCGTCAACCGGATCGTTCAGCAGGCCGCCGCCATCGGGCAGCGCCTCTGGATCCGGCCGGCCGAGGAATCGGCCGCGTAACCGACGCGGATCACCGCAGCAGCTTCAGAGCCCCCGTACGGCATCGACGCCGTACGGGGGCTCTGCACATACCCGGCACGCTGCGGGGCTCAGGCGCCCTTGATCACTTGCGTGATGCCGTTGATGATCTGCTGCACGGCGATCGCGGAGAGCATCATGCCCGCGAGCCGCGTCACCAGGACCACGCCCCCGTCCTTGATGACCCGGATGATCAGCAGCGAATACCGCATCACCAGCCACAGCACGACATGGATGGCGAGGATCGCCATCCACACCGACATCTGCGTGGCGACGCTGTCGGCCTTCTGCACGGCGAGGATGACGGACACGATGGCGCCGGGGCCGGCCAGCAGCGGCATGCCAAGCGGTACGAGCGCCACGTTGACGTCCTTGGTCTGCTTCGGCTCGTCGGTCTTGCCGGTCAGCAGGTCGAGGGCGATGAGCAGGAGCAGCAGCCCGCCCGCGATCATCAGCGCGGGCACGGAGACATGCAGGTAGTTGAGGATCTGGTGCCCCAGCAGCCCGAAGACGGTGATCACCCCGCCCGCCACGCACACGGCCTGGAAGGCCATCCGCTTCTGCACCTTGCCGGGGCGCCCGGCGGTCAGCGCGAGAAAGATCGGGGTGATCCCGGGGGGATCCATGATGACAAAAAGGGTCAGGAACAGGGAGCCGAAGACGGCGACGTCGAACATGGGTGAGCTACACGCCTTGCAGGAAAAGGTGACGGACGGGAACGGGGGGTGCGGAGGGGTTCCTCAGGCTCCGCCGGTTCCCGGCACCGGGAAAGCCCCGGTCGCCCGCCGGGTGATCTCCCCGTACACCTCGGGATCCGTGACGTACTCGCCAAGGACGCAGGTCTTCCGGCTGCCGTGGTAGTCGCTGGACCCCGTGGTCAGCAGCCCCAGCTCCTTGGCCAGCCCCCGCAGCCGCGCCCTGGTCTCCTCGTCATGGTCCATGTGATCGACCTCGATGCCGTCGAGCCCGGCGGCGGCCATCTCGGCGATCGCGGACTCCGGCACCGTGCGGCCGCGCTTGCTGGCGCCCGGGTGCGCGAAGACGGTGACCCCGCCCGCGGCCTTGACCAGCCGGATCGCCTCGAAGGGATCCGTCTCGTGCTTCTCGACGAAGGCCCTACCGCCGTCGGCCAGCCAGTCCTCGGTGAAGGCGTCGCTCACGGTCGGTACGACGCCGAGCTCGACGAGCGCGGTCGCGACATGCGGCCGCCCGACGGAACCGCCCCCGGCGATCCGCTCGACCTGCTCCCAGGTGACCGGCACGCCCAGCCCGTTCAGCCTGGCGACCATGCCCTTGGCCCGCGGCACCCGGTCGTCCCGCACCAGCTCGCGCTCGGCGAGCAGTGCCGGCTCCTCGGGATCGAAGAGGTAGGCGAGCATGTGCATGGAGACACCGTCGACACGACAGGACAGCTCGGCACCGGTGACGAGCGTGAGCCCCGCCGGCACCGCGGCGATCGCCTCGGCATACCCACGAGTGGTGTCGTGATCGGTCAGCGCAACGACGTCCAGCCCGGCCGCGGCAGCATTCCGCACCAGCTCGGCCGGGGTGTCCGTACCGTCGGAAGCAGTGGAGTGAGCGTGCAGATCGATACGCACTACGCGGACTCCAAGCGGTGACGGCAGGAAAGGGAACGCTCAAGGATAACCGGCTTTTCAAGGCCCCCTGTCACACCCGCACCCGCCGAGCACCCCCTACCAACACTGCCGGTCGAAGGGGCGCGGGGCTGTATCGATCTGCGGCTCCGCCGCGTGGGCGCGATCAGCCCCCACACAACCCGCACACGCCACACAACCCCGCACCCCACCCCGGTGGGCGCTACGGCTCAAGCAAGCGCGGCGACAACGCCCCGCACGGCACCAGCTCGACCTCAGCCCCGGCATCCCGCAAATCCGTCAGCACCAGCTCGTCGTACATCAGCAACCCCGACTGCTCGGGCCACACGACCGCCCACAGCCACAGCCCACGCGCCTCGCCCGCGAACACCGCCCGGTCGTCGGGGCTGCCGGCGACATGCCAGAGCGGCGTGGGCCGGCCACCGGCCAGCACCTTCGCCTGAGGGGGCTTCTCGACGTTCATGTACGGCCCCGGGTCCGGGCCGTCGATCCCCGCATACCGCGCACCGAGCCCGACACCGAGCTCCTCGGCGACCAGGATCAGCTCCCCTATCCCGCCGAGCGGCCCCGGACCCGAGCAGGCCACCGCGGTGGCGCGACCGCCATGGCGGTCGTCACCCGCGCAGCCCACGCCCGTGAACAGCCAGCCGATCGGCAGCGGCCACGGCATCCACACCGGCACCTGCGTGCGATGCACCACGACACTGAGGGCCTCGACGCTGGGCGGGATCACGGGCTGCAGCGGATGCACGGTGCCGTGCACGTCGCACTGCCAGGTGTCGGAGAAGAGGCCGGGAGCCCTGACCCGGCCACCACACTTCGGGCAACTGGGTTCGCCCCTCATAGGGCCCCACGGTCCTACCCTCGCTCCGCCACGTCAAGGACGATCACCCGTCCGGACGGAACCCTTCACCGGAACCCTCACCACCGGAACGGGATGCGCGGGGTCACGGCCTTTGCCAACTGACCCGTTCCGGCCGTGTGTTGGTGAGCTTGCTCACTCGCCGGTCAGTCCAGTGGGACGGACATGCGGGACGGGTCCCTCAGGTCCGTGCCGTTCGTCAGCCAGCGCTCCTGGAGGGCCTGGGCGCCGTGCACGCGCTTCCAGGCGGCCTCGTTCGGCGTCATGGGGAGCAGGGGCAGGAAGCGGACCGGATCGAGGGGCTCGTCGAGATCGAGGTCCTCGACCAGGCCGCCCGGCTCGGCGACCAGGACGGAGCTGAACGGGGCGCCGGGCCACAGGGGTCCGCCGACGTCGAGCGAGGCGCCCGGGGCCACGATCACGCCCTCGACCTGCGGGGACGCGGCGAGTACGGCGAGCGGGCGCAGCGCCTTGTCGGTGTCGGCGAGGCCGCCGCGCACCGAGAGGACCAGCTCCGCGCGCGGGCCCTTGACCGGGTCGGCGAGCACCGCGGTGGGGTCGCTCATCGGCTGCGCGGACATGCCGAGCGTGGCGTAGCGGACGATGGCCCCGTCCCCCGAGTCGTCCCGGAAACGCAGCACCTCGATGCGGTCCGTACCCAGGAACGTGACCGCCGCGCGCGCGTCCGGTTCACCCAGCGCGCTGCGCAACCGGGCCTCGACCAGAGGGAGAACATCAACCATGCGGCGAGCATAGAACTCGTCAGCACCGGGCAAAGCGGCGCCTTGACAGTTTGGGCGGCTGATACTCTGGCCCGGTCGTTCGGGCAGCACGCAGATGCGTCGCGATCGAGTCCCGACGCCGATTGAGACTCCCTTACGAGGGACCGGCCGGAGGAGGTGGGGCTGTCATGGATCGAAGTCACCCGTGCAGTACCACTCGCTCTTCCCGCCGCTGATACAGCTGATCCGGCTCCGGCTGACCGCCGCCTTTCACGCTCACGTCTTCATGCGGAAGAGCACTTCGTTTTGCCTGATCTGTCTGATCTGAATCAGTAACGAAGCTCGCCACCGCGATGGTGCGGTGCTCCCCGCTTTGTGGACGTGCCAAACACCCGAAGTCAGGACGTCCCCATTCCGGGCAGTTCCATCCGTCGTCGGCGCCCTTGCGTTGCCAGTCACGAAGGAGCCAGCCATGTCGATGATCCGTGACCTCCGCGCCGCGGTCCGGCCGTCCCGCATCTCCCTGCGCAAGGACACCGGCGTGTACGACACGACGCGCGACCCCTCGACGCCGTCCGCGGTCGTCGACTGCGCCGTCTACCGCGACGGGGCCCGCGTCGACACCGGCAAGCCGATGACCCCGCACGAGGCGATGCGCCTGGTGCGCCGCGACGGCGGCTTCGTGTGGATCGGGATGCACGAGCCGACCGAGGCCGAGTTCGCCGGGATCGCCCGCGAGTTCGGACTGCACCCGCTGGCCGTCGAGGACGCCGTCCAAGCCCACCAGCGGCCCAAGCTGGAGCGGTACGACGACTCCCTGTTCACCGTCTTCAAGACCATCCACTACGTCGAGCACGACCAGCTCACCGCCAACAGCGAGGTCGTGGAGACCGGCGAGGTCATGTGCTTCACCGGGCGGGACTTCTTCATCACCGTCCGGCACGGCGGCCAGGGCTCGCTGCGGGCGCTGCGGCACCGGCTGCAGGACGACCCCGAGCTGCTCGCCAAGGGCCCCTCGGCGGTGCTGCACGCGATCGCCGACCACGTCGTCGACGGCTATGTCGCGGTCGCCGACGCCGTCCAGGACGACATCGACGAGGTGGAGACCGAGGTGTTCTCACCGGGGCGGCGGGGCGGTGTCTCGCGCGGTGTGGACTCGGCGCGGATCTACCAGCTCAAGCGTGAGGTGCTGGAGTTCAAGCGGGCCGTGTCGCCGCTGCTGCGCCCCATGCAGCTGCTGAGCGAGCGGCCGATGCGGCTGATCGACCCCGACATCCAGAAGTACTTCCGGGACGTCGCCGACCACCTCGCCCGCGTCCAGGAGCAGGTCATCGGCTTCGACGAGTTGCTCAACTCGATCCTCCAGGCCAACCTCGCGCAGGCGTCCGTCGCGCAGAACGAGGACATGCGGAAGATCACCGCCTGGGCCGCGATCATCGCCGTACCGACCATGGTGTGCGGGGTGTACGGCATGAACTTCAAGTACATGCCGGAGCTGCACTGGAAGTACGGCTACCCGGTGATCATGATGCTCACCGGGGTCATCTGCCTGGGCATCCACCGCACGCTGAAGCGGAACGGCTGGCTGTGAGGCGCCTCGATAGGCTGGGCTCATGACAAGCGAGCTGCTCGACCAGGCCCTCGTCGAGGAGGCCACCAAGAAGTCCGGCCTCATCTGGGTCAGGGGCCCGGGTTCTGCGGCCCGTGCGCTGTGGCACGTATGGCACGAGGGTGCCGCGTGCGTCGTCGGCGACGGGCCGGGCGAGCAGCCGCTGCCGGGGCTTGCCGACGGTGGCGGCGCCGAGGTGACGGTACGCAGCAAGGACAAGGGCGGGCGGCTGGTGTCCTGGCCGGCGAAGGTCGTGGAGCTGACGCCGGGTTCCGAGGAGTGGGAGGCGGCTGCCGCCGAGCTCAAGGGGAAGCGGCTCAACGCCCCCGACGGTGAGGCGATGACGGGCCGTTGGGCCCGGGAGTGCCGGGTGCTGCGGCTGGAGCCTGCGGGTGCCTCGGCCCCTCTGCCCGACGGCAGCCTGGCGGAGGCGCCTTTGCCGTCGCCGGCCACCACTCGTCAGCCGATCCCTGCGGGGTTGCCGCGGCTGCTTTTCCGGAAGCGCCGGCGCGGGTGAGCTGCCGCTCGTAGTGCCGCGCTCGGCTGTTTGTCGTCTGCGGCGCCGTCGTGGCTTGTCGCGCCCACGCGGCGGAGCCGCATATCAGACACAGCCCCGCGCCCCTTCAGGGGCGCTACCGCACCGCAGCGGTTTCGCCCCACTGCTCAGCGGGTCACGACGTCGGCAGCTTCTTGCCGTAGTCGACCGTCTCGTTCTTCTTCGGCTCGGTCAGGGCGAAGTCCTTGCCCCAGGAGGAGAAGGTCAGGGTGCCGGCGCCGCCTGCGCGTTCCAGGCGGAGGGGGTACGGGGTGCCCTCCAGGGAGACGTCCAGTGTGCCGCCGGAGCCCCCGTCGCCGGTGATGCGGATGGTGCGGGTGCCCGCCTGCTCGTGGTGGCCGTCCGTGGCGAGTGCGCCGTGCAGGGTGAGCAGGCCGTCGAGGAGGACATCCTTGTCCGTGAACCCGCTGAACTTCTTGTACGAGGGGTCACCCTGCGGCACCTTCACGTACTTGCCGTCGAGCGCGCCCCCGGCCGACGCGTCCTTGTTGCCGTCCGCGTGGTTCCAGAACTCCGCGCCGGCCTTCAGATACAGCTGCTCACCGATCCGCAGCAGCCCGAAGGCCACCCCCTTCGAGGTGACCGAGCCGCTGCCGCCGCCGGACTTCAGGCGCATGTCGAGGGTGTACGTCCGCCCGTTGGTGACCACGGTTCCGGAGAGCCGTACCGCCTCGGCGGATTCGGCGGCCGCCCTGGTCCTCGACTGGATCTTGTCGGCCGGCAGCTTGCCGACCCCGTTGGTGCCCGCGTCGGGGTCCTCGCTGCATCCCGCAAGCAGCCCCGTCCCCGTCACCACCAGCGCGCACACCGCGCTCACCAGCGAGGTCCGACGGGTTCGGCCCAGGGCAATCGCAGTCACAGGTGGGGCTGCCTTTCAGTCGAGGGACGCGGGGCCCTGTCGCCACTTTCCCGTCGTCCGCCCGCAGGGCAGGCGGGAATGCGGCGACAGGGCGCCCGCAGCGTACGGCAGAGTAACGGGTGCCGTTCGGGCCGAGCGGAGCCGGTCCGTCCGGACCTCCCACCAGGGCGGATCCGATCGGTACGGGCTAGCCTGAAGCCCATCCGAGCGGGCAATTCGGTAAAGATGCACAGCAGCGACACGCAGTACTGGACACCCGTACGAAAAGGAGGCGCAGCCATGGCAGCCGGCGCGCCCCGGATCTTCGTCTCGCACCTCGCCGGCGTCGCGGCCTTCGACCCCAACGGCGACCAGGTGGGCCGCGTGCGCGATCTTGTCGTGATGCTGCGCGTAGGGCGACGGCCCCCGCGGGTGCTCGGGCTGGTCGTCGAACTGCCCAGCCGGCGCCGCATCTTCCTGCCCATGACCCGGATCACCAGCATCGAGTCCGGCCAGGTCATCACCACCGGCGTGCTCAACGTCCGCCGCTTCGAGCAACGCCCCACCGAGCGCCTCGTGTTCGGCGAACTCCTCGACCGGCGCGTCACGCTCGCCGAGACCGGCGAGCAGGTCACCGTCCTCGACGTGTCGGTGCACCACCTCCCGGCCCGCCGGGACTGGGAGGTCGACCGTGTCTTCGTCCGCAAGGGCAGGAAGGGCAGCGCCTTCCGGCGGGCCAAGGGCGAGACCCTGACCGTCGAGTGGTCCGCCGTCACCGGCTTCTCCCTGGAGGAGCACGGGCAGGGCGCCGAGAGCCTTCTCGCCACCTTCGAGCAGCTGCGCCCCGCCGACCTGGCGAACGTCCTGCACCACCTCTCCGCCAAGCGGCGCGCCGAGGTCGCCGCCGCCCTCGACGACGACCGCCTGGCCGACGTACTCGAAGAGCTCCCCGAGGACGACCAGATCGAGATCCTCGGCAAGCTGAAGGAGGAGCGCGCCGCCGACGTCCTGGAGGCCATGGACCCGGACGACGCCGCCGACCTGCTGGCCGAGCTGCCGGAGGAGGACAAGGAGCGGCTGCTGACGCTGATGCAGCCCGCCGAGGCGGCGGACGTGCGTCGGCTCATGGCGTACGAGGAGAAGACGGCCGGCGGGCTCATGACCACCGAGCCGATCGTGCTGCGGCCCGACGCGACCGTCGCGGACGCCCTCGCGCGCGTGCGCAACCGCGACCTGTCGCCCGCCCTCGCCGCGCAGGTGTATGTCTGCCGCCCGCCCGACGAGACGCCGACCGGCAAGTACCTCGGCACGGTCCACTTCCAGCGGCTGCTGCGCGACCCGCCGTACACGCTGGTCAGCTCGATCATCGACGACGATCTGCAGCCCCTCGACCCCGACGCCGCGCTGCCCCTGGTGGCAGGGTTCTTCGCGGCGTACGACATGGTCGCGGCGCCCGTCGTCGACGAGGCCGGGTCGTTGCTCGGCGCGGTGACCGTGGACGACGTACTGGACCACATGCTGCCCGAGGACTGGCGGGAGACCGAGTTCCACCTCGAGGACGACGAGGGGGCTGCCCCCCATGCCTCCTGAGCGCGAGACCGGGCGCGAGCGCACCCCGGCGGGTGCGACGGCGACCACGCGCACGCGTCCCCGCCTCGACCAGCCGCGGCCGCCGCGCCGCCGGATCCTGCCGGAGTGGGACCCGGAGGCCTTCGGGCGGCTCTCGGAGCGCATCGCGCGCTTCCTGGGCACCGGGCGGTTCATCGTCTGGATGACGGTCGTCATCATCGCGTGGGTGATGTGGAACGTCTTCGCACCGCACGACCTGCGCTTCGACAACTACCCGTTCATCTTCCTGACCCTGATGCTGTCGCTCCAGGCCTCCTACGCGGCCCCGCTCATCCTGCTCGCGCAGAACCGGCAGGACGACCGGGACCGGGTCAACCTCGAACAGGACCGCAAGCAGAACGAGCGCTCGATCGCCGACACCGAGTATCTGACCCGTGAGATCGCCGCCCTGCGCATCGGCCTCGGCGAGGTGGCGACCCGCGACTGGATCCGCTCCGAGCTGCAGGACCTGGTCAAGGAGCTGGAGGGACGGCAGGACGGTCACCACGAACATGCCGTATTCCCGGCAGAACGGTCGCGCGGACGTGACGTAGACGACCGGTGACGGGCTTTCCGGCGCCCGGCTACCGAGCCGTACCATCGTTCCTATGGCTAGCGAAGACGCGGTGCGCGAGGCACTGGCGACGGTGAACGACCCCGAGATCAACCGGCCCATCACCGAGCTCGGGATGGTGAAGTCGGTGGAGATCGGCGCTGACGGAGCGGTCGCGGTCACCGTGTACCTGACGGTCTCCGGCTGCCCGATGCGCGAGACGATCACCCAGCGCGTGACCGAGGCGGTCTCCCGGGTCGACGGCGTCACCCGCGTCGACGTCACCCTCGACGTCATGAGTGACGAGCAGCGCAAGGAGCTGGCGGCCGCCCTGCGCGGCGGCACGGCCGAGCGCGAGGTCCCCTTCGCCAAGCCGGGCTCGCTGACCCGCGTGTACGCGGTCGCGTCCGGCAAGGGCGGCGTCGGCAAGTCCTCGGTGACGGTGAACCTGGCGGCGGCGATGGCCGCCGACGGCCTCAAGGTGGGCGTCGTCGACGCCGACATCTACGGCCACTCGGTGCCGCGCATGCTCGGTGCGGACGGGCGTCCCACCCAGGTCGAGAACATGATCATGCCTCCTTCGGCCAACGGCGTGAAGGTCATCTCCATCGGCATGTTCACGCCGGGCAACGCCCCGGTGGTCTGGCGCGGTCCGATGCTCCACCGCGCGCTGCAGCAGTTCCTGGCGGACGTGTACTGGGGTGACCTGGACGTCCTGCTCCTCGACCTCCCGCCGGGCACGGGCGACATCGCCATCTCGGTCGCCCAGCTGGTCCCGAACGCCGAGATCCTGGTCGTGACGACCCCGCAGCAGGCGGCCGCCGAGGTCGCCGAGCGGGCCGGCTCCATCGCCGTGCAGACCCACCAGAAGATCGTCGGTGTGGTCGAGAACATGTCGGGCCTGCCCTGCCCGCACTGCGGCGAGATGGTCGACGTCTTCGGCACGGGCGGCGGCCAGACGGTCGCCGACGGCCTCACCCGCACGACCGGCGCGACCGTCCCGGTCCTCGGCGCCATCCCGATCGACGTCCGCCTCCGCGAGGGCGGCGACGAGGGCAAGCCGGTGGTCCTTACCGACCCCGACTCCCCGGCGGGCGCGGCCCTGCGCGGCATCGCGGGCAAGCTGGGCGGCCGCCAGCGCGGCCTTTCGGGGCTGTCGCTGGGGATCACGCCGAAGAACAAGTTCTAGTTCTAGGGCTTCTACGGCAGAGGGGGCGCTGTCCTGGTGGACAGCGCCCCCTCTGCCGTATCCCTGACTAGGCGTACGTGCTGATGTCCTTGATCATGGCGAAGCCCAGGCCGTAGGCGCTCATGCCTCTCCCGTATGCCCCCACGTGCACCCCTTGCTGCGTGGAACCCGCGAGGACCCAGCCGAACTCGGACTCGCGGTAGTGGAACGGCGTCGGGACACCGTCCACCGGCAGGGACAGCGTCGACCAGTCCGGACCGGCCAGGTCGTCCGCGAGGGCCCAGGCCGTCTCGGTCTGCTGCTCCAGCCAGTCGTCACGCAGGGAGTGGTCCATCTGCCCCGGCCAGGTGAAGGACAGCAGCCCCACACCCGCGAGCCAGGCCGCCGAGGACACCGAGGTGGCCTCCAGGAGCCCCGTGCCGTCCGCGCTGCGCCGCACGGGGTTGGCCGCGACCGTGACCACGACCGCGAACTTCTCCTTGGGCTCGCCGGCCGTCCCGACCGCGTACTCGTTCTTCACGGAGGGCTCGTCGCCGTGCCCGATCGAACCGTGTTCGACAGCTTCTTCGGCCGCCGTCCCGACCTGCATCAGCCAGCGCGGGCCCGTGAAGGCCTCGTCGAGGCCGTACCACGGGAAGGGCGCCAGCAGGTAGCCGTCGACCGTGCGCCGGGCGGAGGGCAGCTGTTCTTCGCCCTCCGCGGCCGGCGCCTGCGCGACTGCCTGACTCGTCGTCTCCATGTGCCCGGACGCCTCCTCGCTCTCGTCGGACCGGAGCGGCCCGCCCCCCTTCGGGCGGCGTTACTCCTCGAAGTACGGTCCGCACAACAACTCGGCAGCATAGCCACCCCACTCAGGACAGCACGGAAACCGTCCGGCGCGTGGGTCGCACCGAGGGCGGGTTCAGGCCGTGCGGAGGCGCCGTGGACTATGAAACGCGTCACGTACGGCGCAGGGGATCAGCCGGGGCGTACGGCTGAGAACAGGCTCTCAGGTGGCGTCCGCGTCGAACGGCGGGCGGTCGTCCTCCTCGGGCTTCTTCGTCATGTCGACACGGCCGCCGGTGGAACCGGAGGACGAAGAGGTCGAGGAGGACGAGGAGGCAGAGGGGGAGGAGGGGGAGGAGGGCGCGTCGGTGCCGTGGACGGCGTCCGTGACCTCGGCCATCTCCTTCTTCAGGTCGAAGCCGTTGCGGATCTCCTTGAGCCCCAGTTCGTCGTTGTCCAGCTGCTTGCGGATGAACGTCTTCGGGTTGAGGTCCTCGAACTCGAAGTCCTTGAACTCCGGGCCAAGCTCGCTGCGGATGTCCTGCTTGGCGCTCTCCGAGAACTCACGGATCTTGCGGATCGTCCGTGTGACGTCCTGGATGAACTTCGGGAGCTTTTCCGGACCGAAGACGAGCACGGCAAGGACAACGAGCGTCACCAGCTCGAGCGGTCCTATGTCATTGAACACCTGAAGCTCCTTGCGATGTCCTCGGTCCTCGGCCCTCGGTGGTCTGTGCGGGTCTTCCGTGGTCCGGGCCGGATCCACGGTACCCGGCGATCCCGTACGACCGGTACTGTCCCGAGGTTTCCGAGTGCGTCTTCCTGCGCGGTTTTGGGGGATGTTTGCCTTGTGGGGCTGTGCTTGGGGTCGTACCTGTGAGGTTTGTGTCCATCAGTCGCCACCGGCGGAACCGAGCACCAGCGAGATCTGCTTCTCCTTGCCGTCGCGCCGCACGGTCAGCTCCAGGCGGTCGCCCGGGCGGTGGGCGCGGGTCTTGACGATCAGCTCCTCGCCGGAGTGCACACGCTGGCCGTCCACCCCGGTGATGATGTCGCCCGCCTTGATGCCGGCCTTGTCGCCCGGTCCGCCCGCGTTGACGGCGGGGCCGCCGCCGGAAGCCTTGGTACCGACGCGGGCGCCGTCGCCCGTGTAGTCCATGTCGAGGGTGACGCCGATGACGGGGTGGGTGGCCCTGCCGGTGTTGATGAGTTCCTCGGCGACCCGTTTGGCCTGGTTGACGGGGATGGCGAAGCCGAGCCCGATGGAACCGGCCTGACCGCTCTCGTCGGAACTGCTGTCGGCGGACGGGATGGCGGAGTTGATGCCGATGACGCGGGCCTTCGAGTCGAGGAGAGGCCCGCCGGAGTTGCCGGGGTTGATCGGCGCATCGGTCTGCAGCGCGTCGACGTACGACACATCGCTCCCGTCGGAGCTGTCGCCGCCGGCGGTGATGGGCCGTTCCTTGGCGCTGATGATGCCGGAGGTGACGGTGCCCTCCAGGTCGAAGGGCGCGCCGATGGCGACGACGGGGTCGCCCACCTGGACGTTGTCGGAATTACCGAGGGCCATGGGCTTCAGCCCGCGCACATTGCTGACCTTGACGACGGCGAGGTCGTAGCCGCTGTCCCGCCCCACGACGGTGGCCTTGGCGGTGTCCCCGCTGTTGAAGGTCACGGATATGTCGCCTGTATCGCCTGTCGACCCGGCGGCCGGTTCGACGACGTGGTTGTTGGTGAGGATGTGGCCCTGGTCGTCGAGCACGAACCCGGTCCCGGTGCCGGACTCGTCGGCGCCGGTTACATGCAGGGTCACCACGCTGGGCAGGGCCCGGGCGGCAATCCCGGCCACACTGTCCGGAGCCCGCCCGGCAGGCTCCTTCCCAGCCTGCGGCAGCTCTACGGCCCCCACGCCGCCGTTGCGCTCGAGATACGCCCCGATGCCCCCACCGACCCCACCGGACACAAGCGCCAGCACCACAGCACCCCCGACAAGCCCCCTCCGCACCCGCCGACGCCGCTTGTCCTCACCCTCGACGACAGCCCCGGTCTGCTGGAGGGGGGCGGGAGCCCAGGGGTCGTAGTTCTGCCAGGGGGTGGAGAGGAGTGCGGGGGCGGCGAGGGCCGGTGGGCCGGGGGGCTGCGTCGCGGTGGGTGCGCTGTGCAGCTCGCCAGCGGCAGGGGACCGCACCGACGCCGATATGCCGGGAGGCTGGGCGGGTGCGCCATGGGGCTCCTGGGCCGAAATGCCGGGAGGCTGCGTGAGGGCCGGCGCGCCGTGGAACTCGCCAACGGCAGGGGACCGCACCGACGCCGATATGCCGGGAGGCTGGGCGGGTGCGCCATGGGGCTCCTGGGCCGAAATGCCGGGAGGCTGCGTGGGGGCGGGTGTGCTGTGGGGCCCGGGGGCCGCCAGGGGGGTGGGGCCACCGGCGACGGAAGTGCCCGGGGCCGACGGAGGCAGCGGGGTCGGCGTGGCGTGGGGCGTGGAGGCTGCCGCCGTGGCAACAGGGGTACCGGCGAGCGGCACCGGGGTGGGTGCGGCGTGGGGCGGTGTCGGCGACGGTATCGCCGTGCCCTGGGCGGGTCTGGCCGCCGGGTGCTGTACCGGCGGGGCAGGGGCCCAGGGGCCGGGCTCGCCGTATGGCGGGGTGCTGTAGGGATCCGGGTCGTGCAGCGGTTGGGGACGCTCGGCGCCGGGCGGCGCAGAGCCGGTAACCGCAGCCGAGTCCTTGTCGGCGAAGCGTGCCGCCTCAGCGGGCGGGTCCAACTCGAAGTCGCCCTCGGCGCGCGCCTCGTCCGAGCCCGCCCCCTCGGGGGCGCTCTGCAAGCCGCCGGCCAGGCCTCCCTCGGCCTCGGACCCGGTCATATCCTGCGGAGCCCTCAACTCGAAGTCGCCCTCGGGGAGGCCACCTCCTCCGCCACCGACCACCGCGGGACGCCGCGGCTCAACCTCCCCGCCTGTAGAAGCTGCGCTCTCGCCCTCGGCGACAGCCGCGCCCTTACCGGAAAATCCTTCCGGCTGGCCCAGCTCGAAGTCACCCTCGGGCAGAACACCTCCGCCGCCACCGACCACAGCGGGACGCCCCGGCTCAACGTGCCCGTCCCTAGAAACGGCGCTCTCGCTCCCTGCATCACCCTCGGCGACAGCCGCCCGCCTACCGGAAAAACCCTCTGGTAGGCCCAGCTCGAAGTCACCCTCGGGCAGAGCACCTCCGCCGCCACCGACCACGGCGGGACACCCCGGCTCAACCTCTCCGCCCGTAGAAACCGCACTCTCGCCCTCGGCGACAGCACTGCCCTTCCCCGAAAAACCTTCCGGTCGGCCCAGCTCGAAGTCGCCGTCGGGGACTGCCGCGCGGTCGCCGCCCGCACTCTCCGGCCGACCCGGCTCAACCGCAGCCTCGGAGGCGGCTGTCCCGCTGTGTACCCCGGCCGGGGGGCCCAACTCGAAGTCGCCGTCGCCGGCACCGTCATGTGCCGGGGCCGCCCCGCCGTCCACCGGTGCCGTCCCGGACACAGGTCGCGGCGGCGCATCCACAGCGTCCGTCAGACCGGCCGCGGCATCTGCGGCCGCCGGTCCGACGGCCACGTCCACAGACCTCGGCGAACCGGCAGCGGCACCCGCCGCATCCGTGACCGCCGTCGAACCCGCCTCACCCGCAACCGCCGCCGCACCCAGTGCCGCCTCCGCAGCCCCCGACGACCCCGCCTCGGCGGCGATCGGCCCGCTCGTCGCGCTCGGTGCGGGCGCCGTGCCCGTCGGAGGCGCCGCAGGGGTCTGCGGGCGTGGGCGGTTCCACCACTTCGGCTTCGTGGGCTTCCCCTCGTTCATGCTCTCCCCGCAGCTGGCCACGACGCAGCACGCCTCGTCGGCAGTGGCCTCAGTTGTCGACTCCGCGCGCGGCTGTCTGCCGTGGACGCGGTCCACCTGGATTCAACCAGGTTCGCGGACCGTCGCGCAGGGGCCGGTTAGCGGGAGGCGTGGGGGGAGGAGGGAGCGGAAGGCGAGTCGGGGAGGGGAGCGGCCAGGAGGCCGGGGGACGAGGCCTCGGGGGCCGTGGACCACGAGGTCAGGGTGAGCAGCGGGGTCGTGGTGAGCGGACGTATCAGCGGGGACATCACCGCGGCACCCGCCACCACGGGGGTGGTCAGCGTGTGCATGGTCTGCGCCGCGCCGGCCGGGCTCGGTACCCCCGGCAGCAGCGGTGCGGACACCTCGGTCGGGGCCACCGGGGCGTCACCGAGCGACTGCCGGCCCTGCGCGAGCAGCGGGCCGACGCCACGGCGCCGCTGGGTCTCGGGAGCCGTCGCGGCGCCCGTCCCCTGCGTACGCATCGGGGTCACATTGCTGCCCGCCCCCGTGCCGCCGCGCGTATCCGTGGTGTCGACGGGGGTGCCCGTCGTGACGCCGCCCAGCGCGACCGCGGCGAGCGACACCGCACCGGCGGCGACGAACGCGAACCGCATCCCGCGCGAGGCCGACCGTTCGGCCTCGTGCCGGCTGACGTCGTGTATACGGAAGCCGCGGTCCGCGGACGGCGGGAGCATCGGGGCGTGCGAGGAAGAGGAGGGGACGTAGCCGAACTCGAAGCGCTCACCCCGCTTCAGGCCGAAGACCCCGGTGAGGCCCGGTCTTCCGGGGGCTCCTCCGAGGAGTCCTCCCCCGCCGAACGGCGAGCCACCGCCGTCCGGATCATCTCCCCCCGGAAGGCCCTGCAGACGGGCCAGAAAGCTCTCGGAGGGCGGCGGCGGAGCCGCCTCCGCGAACACGTTCTTCAGCTGTCGCTGCGCATCGGCCTCCGCCTTGCACTTGGCGCAGGTGGCCAGGTGGGCGAGGACACGCTCGCGCGACTCATGACCGAGCTCTCCGTCCACCAGGGCGGAGAGTCGGTCTCCCAGATGCTGCTCGGCCAGACGCCTCTCGGCGGGGCTGGGTCGTGTTCCACTCACGCGGTCGCGCCCCCTCCCCCCAGTGCGGGTACACGAGGCACGAAGGAGCGGCGCTCGGAGGCCCGGGCCTCCGGCGAACGGTGCGCGAGAGCCTTGCGCAGCTGCGAGCGGCCGCGGTGGATCCGGGAGCGGACCGTGCCGAGCTTGACGCCGAGGGTCGCGGCGATCTCCTCGTACGACAGGCCTTCGATGTCGCACAGGACGACCGCGGCACGGAACTCGGGCGCGAGGGTGTCGAGGGCCTGCTGGACGTCCGCGTCGAAGTGCGCGTCGTTGAAGACCTGCTGGGGCGACGGCTCGCGGCTCGGCAGCCGCTCGGCCGCGTCGTCGCCCAGGGCGTCGAAGCGGATGCGCTGCTTGCGGCGGACCATGTCCAGGAAGAGGTTGGTGGTGATCCGGTGCAGCCAGCCCTCGAAGGTGCCGGGCGTGTAGGTCGACAGGGAACGGAAGACGCGGACGAAGACCTCCTGGGTGAGGTCCTCGGCGTCGTGCTGATTGCCGGTCAGGCGGTAGGCAAGGCGGTAGACGCGGCCACTGTGTGTGCTGACGATCTCCTCCCAGGTGGGCGGAGTCCACGCCTGCCCGTCCGCGTCGGTGGAGAAAGTCGCGGTCTGGGCTTGGTCAGCGGCGTGGCTGGGGTCAGCAGCGGTGTCGTTCACGGATTTCGGCCTGCCTGCCGATCCGAGAAAGCGCCGCAGCACTCCTCCCCGATCCACAGGCGCAGCCGCACCTCCCCTGTCGGCTCTGGTGGTGTCCAGTGGAGCCCCTACCATAGCCACCTCGCCCGTTAGCTCCGGATAAGCGGTTTTACGAGAATTTGATCTGGGCTGATACCGCTCGGACCCCTGCTTTCGCAGTTGCTCGGGCCGCTGCCCCTCATCGTGATCCAACTGTGTCCCCCCGTGCCGTCTCCTACCCCTCTAAACGCCCGGTCCCATCTGCGGGTTCCCGGCCCCAACGGATACAGTCACGCCCAGGCAACCACGGGGACAGGAGAGGGTCATTACCGGCAACCGGCAGACGAGCTGGGCGTTCGCCGACGCCTACGTCGCCGAGGACGAAGTGCTGCGCTGGGCCCGTGACCGGGCCCGTGAGGCGGGCCTGCGCTCGGTGTCGCCCGGCACGGGCTCCGCGCTGCGGTTGCTGGCGGCTTCGGTGGACGCGAAGGCGGTGGCGGAGATCGGCACCGGCACCGGCGTCTCCGGTATCCATCTGCTGCACGGCATGCGCCCGGACGGGGTGCTGACCACGGTGGACCCCGAGCCCGAACACCAGCAGTTCGCCCGCCAGGCCTTCCGCGCCTCCGGCTTCGCCAGCAACCGCGCCCGGTTCATCCCGGGCCGCGCCCTGGACGTCCTGCCCCGGCTCGCGGACGCCGGCTACGACCTCGTCTTCTGCGACGGCGACCGCCTGGAGTTCCTCGACTATCTCGCTGAATCGTTGCGCCTGCTGCGCCCCGGTGGCCTCGTCGTCTTCGAGGGTGTTTTCGCCAACGGCCGCACCGTGGACTCGGGCCCGCAGCCCACAGAAGTGCTGCGGCTGCGGGAGCTGCTGCGCGCCGTGCGCGAGAGCCAGGAGCTGGTGCCCTCGCTGCTGCCGGTGGGCGACGGGCTGCTGTGCGCGGTCAAGAGGTAAGGGCCTCGATCAAGCGGTCAGGTGCCGGGAAACGAGCGGGGGCGGCCCGGCAAACAGCAACCCCGGCACCTCTTGGATGCCGGGGCAGCTGAAAGGGTATGGTCGCTTCCGCGTCAGCCGACGACCTTCTTGAGGGCGTCGCCGAGCGCGTCGGCCTCGTCAGGGGTCAGCTCGACGACGAGCCGACCGCCGCCTTCGAGCGGAACGCGCATGACGATGCCCCGCCCCTCCTTGGTCACCTCGAGCGGGCCATCGCCCGTCCGCGGCTTCATGGCCGCCATGCTCGTTCCCCTTCCTGAAACCAGCTCATCGTCAAAGCCGACGGCCCTGGGAGGGCACGCGTGCAGCGTGAGACACGCGACACCGGCATCGAACACATTGCTTCCAAGCCATTATCCCGCATCTCAGGACCCGATGACCAACATCAGTCGGCATCGCTTGGGCAACGCGCGCGAGCAAAACCACTCAATTCGGCGATGTGACTGCGATACTGCGCGGCCGCACGGAGTTCCGCCGACCGGAAACCGTCCCGAATTCTTTGACGCAGGTCACACGTCCACTCCGGTCCCCCGGCGGTGATCTCCGCCATGCTGTCCTACGGACAGGGGCGTACCGGCCGGTACGCCTGAACCGCGACAGCCGAGGGGACACACCATGGCCGACACCGTGCTCTACGAGGTGAGCGACGGACTCGCGACGATCACGCTGAACCGCCCCGAGGCGATGAACGCGCTGAACATCGCGACGAAGGTCGCCCTGCGGGAGGCGGTTCGCTCCGCGGCCGAGGACGATGCCGTACGGGCGGTGCTGCTGACCGCCGCCGGGGAGCGGGCGTTCTGTGTGGGGCAGGACCTCAAGGAGCACATCGGGCTGCTGGCGCAGGACCGGGAGACGGGGTCCGGGCAGACCATGAGCACGGTGAAGGAGCACTACAACCCCGTGGTGCGGGCGATCGCCGGGATGCCGAAGCCGGTGGTGGCGGGGGTGAACGGGGTTGCCGCCGGGGCCGGCTTCGGGCTCGCCCTCGCCGCGGACTACCGCATCGTCGCGGACACGGCTGCCTTCAACACGTCCTTCGCGGGGGTCGCGCTGACCGCCGACTCCGGCATGTCCTGGACCCTGCCGCGGGTCGTCGGGCCGGGGCGCGCCGCCGACCTGCTGCTCTTCCCCCGGAGCATCAAGGCTCAGGAGGCGTACGAGCTGGGGATCGCCAACCGGCTGGTGCCGGTCGGCGAGCTGCATTCCGAGGCGGAGAAGGTGGCTCGGGCGCTGGCCGAGGGGCCGACGGTGGCCTATGCGGCGATCAAGGAGGCGGTGGCTTACGGGTTCTCGCACACCTTGTCCGAGACATTGGACAAGGAGGACGAGCTGCAGACTCGTGCCGGGTCCTCGGAGGACCATGTGATCGCGGTGCAGGCGTTTGTCAACAAGGAGAAGCCGAAGTACTTGGGGCGGTGAGCTCGGGGCTTGAGCGCCATCGGGGGCTGCGGGTTCGTTGTGGTGGATCGCGCCCCCGCGGCGGAGCCGCATGTCGACACAGCCCCGCGCCCCTTAAGGGGCGCTCCTGGCCACGCAGGTTTCCAAGTGGTCGTCCACCAAGCCGCACGCCTGCATCAACGCGTACGCCGTTGTCGGGCCGACGAAGCGCAGGCCCCGCTTCTTCAGCGCCTTCGAAAGGGCCGTCGACTCGGGTGTGACCGCCGGGACGTCTCCGAGAGTCTTCGGGGCCGGTCCCGGCGCCGGTGCGTAGGACCAGATGAAGGAGTCCAGCTCGCCCGGCTCCCACTCCGCCAGCACGCGCGCATTGGCGAGCGTCGCGTCGATCTTGGCTCGGTTTCGGATAATGCCTGGGTCGGTGAGGAGGCGGGCCCGGTCCGTTTCCGTGAAGGCGGCTACCTTGGCGATCCTGAAGTCGGCGAAGGCTGCGCGGAAGCCGGGGCGGCGGCGCAGGATCGTGATCCAGGACAGGCCGGACTGGAAGGCCTCCAGGCTGAGGCGCTCGTAGAGGGCGTCGTCGCCGTGGACCGGGCGGCCCCACTCCTCGTCGTGGTACGCCACGTAGTCCTCGGTGGACAGCGCCCAGGGGCAGCGCAGGGCGCCGTCCGGGCCGGCGATGGCGGTGCCGTCGCTCACTGCTGCTCCTCCCGGCCGTGCATCGGCTTGTCCATGGAGACGTGGTGCGCGGCGGCCTGGGCGCCCGCCAGTGCGGACTCCAGGTCGGCGATGCGGGCGTCGCGCTCGGCGAGTTCGGCGCCGAGGCGGTTGAGGGCGTCGTCCACGTCCGACATGCGGTAGCCGCGGGCGGCGAGCGGGAAGCGGAGGCTGTCGACGTCGGCGCGGCCTACGGGCCGGTCCAGCGGCAGCGGGTCCTGCAGCCGCTCGGGGGCGACCTCGGGCAACGGGCCCTCGCCCTCCCCGCCGCCCACCACGGCCAGTGTCACGGCGGCGACCACGACGGCGAGAGCGACGACCAGGAACAAGAACATAACCATCGCTGTGGTCCCCACGCTCGATGTTCGGAAGCTGGATGAAGCTGACGATGAAGCTGGATGTGTCAGGGTCCGATCGTGCCATGCGAGTCTGACAGTTAGGGTCGCAGGCGGCCGAGGAACCGGCCTTACCCAGGTCGTACTACGAGAGGTCACAGGGGATGCTCAGGCTGGGCAGGCGCGAATTCGAGCCGCACGAGCCGGTGATCATGGCGATCGTGAACCGGACCCCGGACTCCTTCTACGACCAGGGCGCGACCTTCCGGGACGAGCCCGCCCTCGCGCGCGTGGAGCAGGCGGTGTCGGAGGGGGCTGCCATCATCGACATCGGCGGGGTCAAGGCCGGTCCGGGCGACGAGGTGTCGGCCGCGGAGGAGGCGCGGCGGACGGTGGGGTTCGTCGCGGAGGTGCGGCGGCGCTTCCCGGACGTGGTCATCAGTGTGGACACCTGGCGGGCCGAGGTCGGCGAGGCCGTGTGCGAGGCCGGGGCGGATCTGCTGAACGACGCCTGGGGCGGCGTCGACCCGGGGCTGGCGGAGGTCGCGGCGCGGTACGGCGTCGGGCTGGTGTGCACGCACGCGGGGGGCGCTCAGCCGCGGACTCGTCCGCATCGGATGACGTACGACGATGTCGTGGCCGACATTCTGCGGGTGACGCTGGGGCTGGCCGAGCGGGCGGTGGCGCTGGGGGTGCCCCGGGAGTCCGTGCTGATCGATCCCGGGCACGACTTCGGGAAGAACACCCGGCACAGCCTGGAGGCCACGCGGCGGCTCGGGGAGATGGTCGACACGGGGTGGCCCGTCCTGGTCTCCCTGTCCAACAAGGACTTCGTGGGCGAGACCCTGGACAAGCCGGTGAAGGAGCGGGTGGTGGGGACGCTCGCGACCACGGCCGTGTCGGCTTGGCTGGGGGCGCAGGTGTATCGGGTGCACGAGGTCGCCGAGACCCGGCAGGTGCTGGACATGGTGGCGTCCATCGCGGGGCATCGGCCTCCGGCCGTGGCGCGGCGGGGGCTGGCGTAGGGCCCGCGGCGGAGCCGCTCATGGATGCAGCCTCGCCCCCGTCGCCCCTTCCCGTCCCGACCCTGGGGGCGCTGCCCCCAGACCCCCGCCAGACCCCCGCTCCTCAAACTCCCCCACTGCCTTAAGGGCGTGGGGGGACCCCCAAGGGGCTGGAATCGCCCGGCAGGACCTACCGGGCCGCCTCCTTCGAGACCAGCGCGACCGCCTCGTCCACGTCGTCCGTGACGTGGAAGAGGAGCAGGTCCTTCTCCGATGCCTTGCCCTGGGCGATCAGCGTGTTCTTGAGCCAGTCGACCAGGCCGCCCCAGTACTCGCTCCCGAACAGCACGATCGGGAAGCGGGTCACCTTCTGGGTCTGCACCAGGGTCAGGGCCTCGAAGAGCTCGTCCAGGGTGCCCAGGCCGCCGGGCAGGACCACGAAGCCCTGCGCGTACTTCACGAACATCATCTTGCGGACGAAGAAGTAGCGGAAGTTCAGGCCGATGTCGACGTAGGGGTTCAGGCCCTGTTCGAAGGGCAGCTCGATGCCGAGGCCGACCGAGATGCCCTTCGCCTCGCAGGCGCCCTTGTTGGCCGCCTCCATGGCGCCCGGGCCGCCGCCGGTGATCACCGCCCAGCCCGCCTCCACCAGGCCGCGGCCGAGCCGGACGCCCGCCTCGTACTCCGGGGAGTCGACGGACGTGCGCGCCGAGCCGAACACGCTGATCGCGGGCGGGAGTTCGGCGAGGGTGCCGAAGCCCTCGATGAACTCCGACTGGATGCGCAGCACCCGCCAGGGGTCCGTGTGGACCCAGTCCGTGGGGGCGCGCTCGTCCAGCAGCCGCTGGTCCGTCGTGCTCTCCGTCACCTGGCCGCGCCTCCGGAGGACCGGTCCGAGACGCTGCTCATCCGGCGGCACCTTCTTGCCCTCGGGGTTCCCGGTAGCCATGTGCGCTCCCTCCGCTTGCAGGTGTATCCACCTCAGAGTAGATCTACGCGGGTTACGGACGGGGGACGTGAGCATGTCCGCCGTGAAGCGCTGTACGGGCTATGCCGTCAGCCAGGCCCGCAGACGCTGCTCACCGGCCAGGATCTTCGCGGTTTCGACCCGTTCGTCCCGCTTGTGCGCCAAGTGCGGGTTGCCGGGGCCGTAGTTGACCGCGGGGATGCCGAGGGAGGAGAAGCGCGAGACGTCCGTCCAGCCGTACTTCGGCTGCGGGGTTCCGCCGACCGCCTCGATGAAGGCCGCCGCGGCCGGGTGCGAGAGGCCGGGCAGCGCCGCGCCGCTGTGGTCGTCCACCACGAACTCCTGCACCCCGCAGTCCGCGAAGACCTCCCTGACGTGCGCGATCGCCTCTTCCTCGGTGCGGTCGGGCGCATAGCGGAAGTTGACGGTCACGACGCATTCGTCGGGGATGACATTGCCCGCCACGCCGCCCGAGATGCCGACCGCGTTCAGTCCCTCGCGGTACTCCAGGCCGTCGATCACCGGGTAGCGGGGTTCGTACGAGGCCAGCCGGGCCAGGATCGGCGCGGCCGAGTGGATGGCGTTGGAGCCCATCCAGCTGCGCGCCGAGTGCGCCCGCTCGCCCGTGGTCTTCAGCAGGACCCTGAGGGTGCCCTGGCATCCGCCCTCGACCTCGCCGTCGGACGGCTCAAGGAGCACCGCGAAGTCGCCCTCCAGCCACTCGGGGTGCGCCTCGGCCACGTGCTTGAGGCCATTGAGGTCCGCCGACACCTCTTCGTTGTCGTAGAAGACGAAGGTCAGGTCGCGGTTGGGCGCCGGGACCGTGGCCGCGATCCGCAGCTGCACCGCCACTCCCGACTTCATGTCGCAGGTGCCGCAGCCCCACAGGACGCCGTCCGCGTCCAGCCGGGACGGGACGTTGCCGGCGATCGGCACCGTGTCGATGTGTCCGGCCAGGATCACCCGCTCCGGCCGCCCCAGGTTCGTCCGTGCGACGACGTTGTTGCCGTACCGCTCGACCGTCAGGTGCGGCAGGGCGCGCAGGGCGGTCTCGATCGCGTCGGCGAGGGACTTCTCGGTGCCGCTCTCGGACGGGAAGTCGACGAGCTGCGCGGTGAGCTCGGCGGCGTCCAG
Organism: Streptomyces sp. TLI_185; assembly: GCF_003814765.1. NCBI lineage: Bacteria > Bacillati > Actinomycetota > Actinomycetes > Kitasatosporales > Streptomycetaceae > Streptomyces > Streptomyces sp. TLI_185. The sequence goes on along the minus strand of NZ_RKRB01000001.1, from coordinate 6,586,312 downwards.
GGTGAGGTCAAGTGGGGTGTCGGCCATGCCGTCGACCCTAACCCGCCGCCGCCTCGGCCCACCGTCCCCATCCGGCACGTGGGTCTCAGAGCCCTCCGCTACCTTGTACGACGTGCCAGAGCCGTCATCCACCCTCAAACGCCGTGGCCGCCTCTTCCGTATCGGGGCGGCCTTCCTGGTCCTGATCGCCGTCGCGGGCTATCTCGCGGTGCAGTACGTCACCGGGGGCAGAGGCGGATCCGGCTGCAAAGTGGTCTCGGGCGAGGCCGACGGGGCGGCGTACGAGTTCACGCCGGAGCAGGCGGTGAACGCGGCGACGATCGCCGCGGTGGGCACCGGGCGCGGTATGCCCGAGCGGGCGGTGACCATCGCGATCGCGACCTCGCTGCAGGAGTCGGGGCTGCGCAACATCGAGCACGGCGACCGGGATTCGCTCGGCCTGTTCCAGCAGCGGCCCTCGCAGGGCTGGGGCACCAGGAAGCAGATCCTGGACCCGACGTACGCGGCGGGCAAGTTCTACCAGCACCTGGCCAAGGTGCACGACTACGCGGAACTCCCCCTCACGGTCGCCGCGCAGCGTGTACAGCGCAGCGGATACCCCGAGGCGTACGCCAAGCACGAGCCGGACGCCGCCCTCCTCTCCGCCGCCCTCACCGGGAACTCGGCGGCCACGCTGACCTGCGCCGGCCTCCCGGCCACCACCACGCAGGCGGCGGGGCCCGACGCCGTACGGGCCGCTCTCGTACGGGACTTCGGGCGCGACGCACTGCAGCCGGCCGCCGCGGAAGTGAACGCCGCCTCGACACCGGCCCCCTCGCCGACCGAGAGCACGGGGACGAGCGCCCGGACCGTCACCGTCCCCCTCGCCGCCGGCAAGAGCCCCGCCAAGGGCCGCAGCGTCAGCCGGCGCGGCTGGCAGCTCGCCCACTGGGCCGTGGCCAACTCCTCCGCCCTGCACATCGAGCGCGTCTCCTACGGCGGGCGGGAGTGGACCGCCGGAAACGCCGACAACCCGTGGCACACGGCCGCCGCGGAAGGCGTCGGCGGGGTCGAAAAGGCCGCCGGCGCGGTCCGAATCGTCACTGCGCAGTAGTACGGTCCTTCACTCGCACGGGTTATGCCCGGCATGCTTGATCCATGGTGTGGGCAGGTTTTCGCACCGTCACCCCTGCATCCGTCAAAGCCCTTGACAACAAAGGGATGTAAGGATTCGGCACGCTTTCCGAGCGGACACTTTTTGCCCGTTTTTATCCGCAGCCGATAATGCGACGCATTGCCAACTCTTTACGTTGGGACGCCGCAACCTTCGGGGCCTTCGAGCGGTAGTCACATCGTCCGAGCCCGGACGATCAACATCCATCGAAGGAGCATCATGTCCCTCCCCCTGACCCGTCGGATCGCCCGTGCCGCGCTGCTCGTCGCAGCGGGAGCGGCTGCCGGGGTCGGTGCGGCCGGCTCCGCGAGCGCGGCCCCCGAACTGCCCGCCGCCCCGACCACGGCAGGTCTGACCTCGCTGGACGGGGCGAGCGTCGGCAACACCGTCGACGGTGCGGCGCAGAACGTGACCGGGCTTGCGGGCGACGCCGGCAGCAACGCGGTCAAGAAGGCGGTGCCGAACGCGGGCAAGACCGGTGGCAGCGTGGCGAAGAAGGCGGCTCCGGCTGCGCAGCGTGCGGCGGGCGCCGCGGCGGGCTCCGTCGGCGAGATCGTCGGCGTCACCACGCAGACCGCGAGCCAGAACGGCGGCGCCCTGCCGGCGGGCTCGCTGACCAAGGGCGGCCTGCCGAACACCGGCAACCTGCCGGTGAAGGGCCTCCCGATCGGCGGCTGAGCCACCTGTAGCGCGGAGGGGGCCCGGGACACCGTCCCGGGCCCCTCGTCGTTTCTGCGGCGCCTACAGGCGCTCCACGGCCGCCCGCACCCGCTCGTCCGTCGCCGTCAGCGCCACCCGTACGAACTTCTCGCCCGCCGCGCCGTAGAAGTCGCCCGGCGCCACCAGGATGCCGAGCTCGGCCAGGTGGGCCACCGTGTCCCAGCAGGACTCGTCGCGTGTCGCCCACAGGTAGAGGCTGGCCTCGCTGTGCTCGATACGGAAGCCGTGGCCGAGGAGCGCCGCGCGCAGCGCCGTGCGCCGGGCCGCGTACCGCTCCCGCTGCTCCTGGACATGGGCGTCGTCACCCAGGGCCGCCACCACGGCCGCCTGCGTGGGCGCCGGCGTCATCATGCCGCCGTGCTTGCGGATCTCCAGGAGGGGGCCGAGGACGGCCGGGTCACCGGCCAGGAAGGCCGCCCGGTAGCCCGCCAGGTTGGAGCGCTTGGAGAGGGAGTGGACGGACACGATGCCCTCGTACGAGCCGCCGTTCACGTCGGGGTGCAGGACCGAGACCGGGTCCGCCTCCCAGCCCAGCTCGAGGTAGCACTCGTCGGAGAAGAGCAGAATCCCGTGCTCGCGCGCCCACGCGACGATCCGCGTCAGCTCCTGCTTGTCCAGCACCTGGCCCGTCGGGTTGGAGGGCGAGTTGAGCCAGAGGAGCTTCAGGTTCGTCGGGTCGAGGTCCGTGGGGCCCGGCGCGTCAGCGCCTGATGTGTGCGTGTAGACCTCGTAGTCCGCGCGGGCCAGGCGGGCGCCCACCTCGTACGTCGGGTAGGCCAGCCGCGGGTACGCCACCTTGTCGCCGGGGCCGAGCCCCAGCTGGGTCGGGAGCCAGGCGACCAGTTCCTTGGAGCCGACGATCGGCAGGACGTGCCTGTGGGTGACCTCACGGGCCCCGAGCCGGCGCTCGACCCAGCCGGTGATCGCGTCGCGCAGGGCCGGGGTGCCCCAGACCGTCGGATAGCCCGGGGAGTCCGCCGCGTCGATGAGGGCCTTCTGGACCAGCTCGGGGACCGGGTCGACCGGGGTGCCGACGGAGAGGTCGACGATGCCGTCCGGGTGCGAGGCGGCCGTTTTCTTGTACGGCTCCAGCTTGTCCCAGGGGAAGGTGGGCAGGCGGTCGGAGACTGCGGACACGGGATCTGGCTCACTTTCTGGTACGGCAGAAGGCCCTCAGGCCCTGGTACGGCAAACGCCTCGGCCCCGTACGGCGATCACCAGGGCGATCTGGCCGTACGGGACCGAGGCGGCACGGTGTGCGGGCCGCTTACGTGATTACTCGGCCTGCGGCGGCAGCGCGGCGATGAAGGGGTGGTCCCGCTCGATCAGGCCCAGCTTGCTGGCGCCGCCGGGGGAGCCGAGCTCGTCGAAGAACTCGACGTTCGCCTTGTAGTAGTCCTTCCACTCCTCCGGAGTGTCGTCCTCGTAGAAGATCGCCTCGACCGGGCATACCGGCTCACAGGCACCACAGTCGACGCATTCGTCCGGGTGGATGTACAAGGACCGCTGGCCCTCGTAGATGCAGTCGACCGGGCACTCCTCGATGCACGCCTTGTCCTTGACGTCGACACAAGGCTGCGCGATGACGTAGGTCACGCTGTCGTTCCTCCTCGATAGGGCGCTGGCGGGCCTCCTCAGGCTCCGCCGCCTGGCGCGCGGGAGCGCGGCGTCGTCGATGCCCGCCCCTAGTATCTCCGTTCTTGGGCATGATCCGAACAGGAGGGGTGAACTGACCTGTGGAAATCTCGGCCGGCGGACGTCTCGAGGTTCGTATCACCGCTGCTGACGTGGGGAAACGGGTCTCGGTACGACGCTTGATCGACCCTGGAGTCCCGGAAGAGAAGTTCACCGACACGGTGGGTGTTCTCACATCATGGGACGGCGGTGTGCTGCTGATCACACGCAAGGGCGGCGAGAGCGTCCGGATTCCGGAATCCTCGCTGGTCGCGGGAAAGGTCGTGCCCGCCGCATCGGCCCGTCGGAGGGGTCCTGCCGCCTCCTATGAGGAGCTCGCGCACGTCGCCTCGCGCGCGTGGCGGCCGCTGGAGAGCGAGCGGCTCGGCGAGTGGGAGCTGCGGGCCGCGGCCGGATTCACCCGGCGCGCCAATTCGGTGCTGCCGCTCGGCGAGCCGGGCGTGCCGCTCGACGAGGCGCTGGACGTCGTACGACGGTGGTACGGCGACCGTGGGCTGCCCGCGTACATCCAGACCGCGACCGGCGCCGAGGGCACGCAGGAGCTGCTCTGTGCGGAGCTGGAGCGGCGCGGGTGGGTGCGTGAGGTGACCGCCGAGCTGTGGATCGGGGCGCTGGCGCCGGTGGCCGACCGGGCGGAGGCGTCCGGGGTCGTGCTGTCCCGGGAGGCGGACGAGGCGTGGCTTGCGCGGTATCAGCGCAAGGGGGTGAGCGAGGTGGCGCTGAAGGTGCTCGGGAGCGGGCCGTCGGTGTGGTTCGCGACGGTGCCCGGGGAGCAGGATCCTGCTGCGATCGGGCGGTGTGTCGTGGACGGGCGGTGGGCGTCCTTCGCGGCCGTCGAGGTGGATCCGGCGCTGCGGCGGCGCGGGCTGGCCACCACCGTCATGGCCGCACTGGCCGGGCGGGCGCTCGACGAGGGCGCCTCAGCAGCGTGGCTCCAGGTCGAGGAGGACAACGCGGGGGCGCGGGCGCTGTACGCCGGGATGGGCTTCGCCGCGCACCACGCGTACCACCACTACCGGGAACCGGCGGCTCCCGGCAGCGGCCAGTAGTACCGATCGCCGGGAGAGGGCACCAGCCTGCTATGCGTCCCCCATACCCCCCACCGCCCGAGCGGTCCGCCGAACTGCGGCGGCGGTTCGCCGAGGAGGCGCGGTCCGAGCGGCCCGACCTGTCGACGCTGTGTCTGCTGGTGGGCGCGGAGGCGGACGGGGCGCTGGACGAGGCGGGCCTGGACGCCGCCCAGATGGAGCTGGACCGGCTGGCGGGACGGGTGCCGTTCCGGCCGGGCGGTCCGATGGCGTGGGCAACCGCGCTGCACCACCTGCTCGGGGTGCAGGACGGCTTCCGCGGCTCCCCCGCCGACTACCAGCGCCTGGAGTCCTCGCTGCTGCACGAGGTGCTGCTGCGGCGGCGGGGACTGCCGATCCTGTTGTCGGTGGTGTGGATGGAGGTCGCCCGGCGGGCGGGGGCGCCGGTGTACGGGGTCGCGCTGCCGGGGCACTTCGTGGTCGGGTTCGGGCCTCCGGAGAGGCAGGTGCTGGTGGACCCGTTCGGCGGGGGGCGGGTCCTGGGTGCCGGCGACGCGGAGCTGTTGGTGGCCGGTGCCACGGGCGCTGCGCTGGATTCGTCGATGTTGACGCCGGCGGATCCGCTGGACGTCGTTCTGCGGATCCTCAACAACATCCGGGCGTGGGCTGCGGCGCGGCCCGAGCGGTCGGATGTTTCGTTGTGGGCGGTCGATCTGTCGCTGCTGTTGCCCTCGCATCCGGCGCGGTTGCGGTATGAGCGGGCTCAGTTGCTGGTTCAGCGGGGTGACTTCGTCGATGGGGCGGCGGAGCTGGAGGAGTACGCGGAAGTTTTGGCGGGCGTTGATGAGGCGGCCGCGGAGCGGGTGCGGGGGCAGGCCCGGGCGGCCCGGGCTTTGCTCAACTGAGTTCGCCTGATCGGCATTCGGGTTCTGAAATTGCGCGAGTGATGGTTCGTTGTGACTTGTCGCGCCCACGCGGCGGAGCCGCACATCGATACAGCCCCGCGCCCCTTAGGCGCGTTACAGCCAGCCTTTTTCTCGTGCAATCCGTACCGCTTCGGCTCTGTTGCGTACCGCCAACTTCTGAATTGCCGTCGACAAGTAATTACGGACCGTGCCCTGTGACAAATGCAGTGCTGCCGCCAACTCCGCATTCGTCGAGCCGTCGGCCGCCGCGCGCAGCACCTCGCGTTCCCGGTCCGTCAGGGGATTGGCGCCCTCTGCCAGGGCCGCTGCGGCGAGGGTGGGGTCGATGACACGCTCCCCCGCCAGTACCTTGCGTACCGCCTGTGCCAGTTGGGCTGCGGGGGCGTCCTTGACCAGGAAGGCGTCGGCACCTGCTTCCATGGCGCTGCGCAGGTAGCCGGGGCGGCCGAAGGTGGTGAGCACGACCAGTTTCACGCCGGGCAGGGCCTTGTGGACCTGGGCCGCCGCCTCGATGCCGGTGCAGCCCGGCATCTCGATGTCGAGGAGGGCCACGTCCACGGCGTGCTCGCGGGCGGCCGCCAGCACCTCGTCACCGCGGGCCACTTGGGCCACGACCTCGATGTCGTCCTCCAGGCCGAGGAGCGCGGCCAGCGCCTCGCGGACCATCGACTGGTCCTCGGCGAGGAGCACCTTGATCGTAGAGCTCATGCCCCGGATCCTACGGCCGACCGGGTGTCGGCGGGGACGCGGGCGACCAGGCGGAAGCCGTGCTTGATGCGGCCTGCCTCCAGGGTGCCGCCGGCCTTCGCCAGGCGTTCTGTCAGGCCCGTAAGTCCATTGCCCGGGCCCTTGCCGGAGCCGCCCGAGCCGTTGTCCTCGACGGCGAGTTCGAGGACCGCGCCGTCCAGGGTCTGGCGGTGCAGCACCTCCACCGTGCAGCGGGTGGCGCCGCTGTGCCGTACGACGTTGGTGACCGCCTCGCGCAGCGCCCAGGCGAGGGCGGACTCGCTCTCCTCGGGGACGCCGGTGAGGTCGGGCTCGCCGGGCACCTCGGCGGTGACGCCGGCCGCTTTCAACGCGACCTGCGCGCCCGCCAGTTCGTCGGGCAGGCGGGTGCGTCGGTAGCCGGAGACGGCCGCACGGACGTCGACGAGGGCCTGTCGGCTGACCTGTTCGATGTCGGCGACCTGGGCGGCCGCCTTGTCGGGGTGGTCGGGGAGCATACGGCCCGCGAGTTCGCTCTTCAGCGTGATCAACGACAGCGAATGCCCCAGCAGGTCGTGCAGATCCCGGGCGAGACGCAACCGCTCCTCGTTCGCGGCCAGTTGGGCGACCGTGGCGCGGGCCTTGCGCAACTCTATGGTCGTCCGCACCAGTTGCTTCACGCCCATCATCGCGAAGCCCAGGAGCAGTACCACCAGGACCAGGCTCCAGTCGTCCTCGCCGACGCGCAGGCCGACCAGGACCATCGCCAGCGTGTTCGCCCCCACCGCCCAGTACGCGACCCGCTGCGGCAGAGTGGCGCCGCACGTGACGGAGACGTACACGAAGAGCCCGATCCACTGGTTGCCGAGCGTGAGCGACAGGACGACGGCGAGCGAGCCGAGCAGGGCGACCAGGGCGCCGACGGTCGGTCCGGAGAACGGCCGGCCCATGTTCCGGAAGACCAGGGTGAGGTAGAGGCCGGTGAAGGAGGCCAGGGCCACCCAGCCCGCCGCGGTCGCGGCGGTCGAGTGGTGGCCGGAGGTGAGGTCCTTCACCGGCGAACCGAGGAAGATCAGCCACGGCAGGATCCAGACGATCTTGCGTGCCGCCTCGACCCGGTTGCGGGGCGGCTGGCCGACCCGGATCGCGTTCTCGGCCCGGAGTTCTGCGGGCAGCCCGTCGTCCGTCATCGTGCTCACGCCTTCAGCGTGTCCTTCCGGTACAGCCACGCCGCGCCGCCCGCGAAGATCAGGAAGAAGGCGACAAGGATGGCGATGTCCTGGGCATGGGGGGCCTGGCTCTGTTCGATGGCCCGTCCGAGGGCAGCGTACGCGTGCGTGGGCAGCCACTTGGCGATGTCCTGCAGCCACTGCGGGAAGGTCGTGGACGGCATCCACAGGCCACCGAGGATCGACAGACCGAAATACGTGATCATCGTGATCGGGCGGACCGCGTCCCCGGTGGCCAGGTAGCCGATGGCGACTCCCAGCGCGGCGAAGACCAGGCTGCCGGCCCAGATCACCCCGGTCAGCGCGAACCACTGCCAGGCGTCCAGCCGTACGTCCCGCACGGCCGCGGCGACCAGGAAGACGACCACGATGGACGGCAGGCTGACGACGGCGGCACTGGCCGTCTTGGCGAGGACGTAGCCGCGCCCGGGCAGCGTGGTCAGCCGCAGCTGCCGCACCCAGCCGCCCTCCCGCTCCTTGGCGATGCGCTCGCTGTTGCCCATGAGGACCGCGGTCAGAGCGCCGAAGGAGGCCATGGAGACCATGACGTACGAGGCGACGCTCAGGCCGGTGCCGTCGACCTTCCCCGTCTGGTTGGAGACGAGCAGGAAGATGACCGACGGGTAGATCACCGAGAAGAAGAGGAACTTGCGGTTGCGCAGGGCGCGAGTGAGTTCGAGCTTGATGAGGCCCCGCGAAACAAATGTATTCAGCATGACTGCTTGGCCTCCTCGGCGGCGGTGATGGCGACGAAGGCCTGCTCCAGACCGAGCCCGGCGACTTCGAGGTTGCGGGGGTAGACGCCGAGACCGTAGAGGGCGTGCACGGTCGCGTCGGCGTCGGTGGACTGGATGCGGATGGTCTGGCCGCTGCCCGCGGCGGAGCCGCTGTTCGACACACTGACGGACGTCAGGAAGGGCAGCGCCTTGATCGGCTCCTCGTCGACGGGACCCTCCAGGTCGAAGGACACCCGCCTCGCCCCGGCCTTCGCCTTGATCTCGGCGGCTGTGCCGTCCGCCAGCAGCCGGCCCCGGTGCAGGACCAGCACGCGGTCGGCGATGGCGTCCGCCTCCTCCAGATAGTGCGTGGCGAACAGGACCGTCCGGCCCTGGTCGGCCTGCTCGCGCATGGTGGCCCAGAAGGCCTGGCGGGCGGAGACGTCCATGCCGGTGGTCGGCTCGTCGAGGACGATCAGATCGCTGTCGCCGGCCGTGGCGAGGGCGAAGCGGACGCGCTGGGCCTGGCCGCCGGACAGCTTGTTGACCTTGCGGTCGGCGATCTGGGAGATACCGGCGCGGGCGAGCACGTCCTTCGCCTGGTACGGCTTGGGGTGCAGACCGCAGGCGAGCTTCACCAACTCGGCGACCGTGACCTCGTCCATCAGCCCGCCGCTCTGCAGCATGGCGCCGACGCGCCCGGCGACGATGGCCTCGCGAGGGCTGGTGCCGAAGACGCGGACCGTGCCGCTGTCGGCGTTCTTGAGGCCGAGCAGCAGGTCGAGGGTGGTCGACTTGCCGGCCCCGTTCGGCCCCAGCAGGGCCACGGTCTCCCCCGGGTGCAGGGCGAGGGTCAGCCCGTCGACGGCCCGTACGGACCCGTACGTCTTGCTCACCTGGTCGAAGCCGACCACCGGGGCGGCGGTCGCTGTCGCTGTCGTCGTCATGGGATCCATCGTGGCCGCAGGGACCCAGGTCACGGCAGTGTCGGCGGTCCCGACTGCCGGATGACAGATGTCATACGGCGGACGGTGACATACGGCGAAGGGGGCACCCGGCGCCTGCCGGGTGCCCCCTTCCGGGCCTGACGTCAGCTGGGTTTCGTCTGGATGATCCCCACCCGGTTGGTCTTGCTCAGCAGGGCCTGACGCAGGGCGACGTAGACGTCCTGCGGGGTGACGGCCGTCTTCTTGCCGGTGCCCCGGGTGATCAGGACGCCGTCGAACTGGCGGCCGTAGAGCTCCTTGAGCGCCGCGAGGTCCGGCTTGTCGACGAGCTTGCCGCCCACGGCCGAGACCCTGAGGAACTTCCACAGGGAGTTCTGCGGGCTGAGCGGCAGCGAGACGCCCGTGTCCGTCTTGACCGTGACGAGCCCCGACATCGCGGGCTCGGCGAAGGCCTTCATCTCCCGGTCGACCTCGGTGTTCGTGACCGTCGGCTGCTGGGTCGTGGTCACGACCGCGACCGGGTCGGTGGAGTTGGTCTCCACCTGGCTGCGGTACGCCTCCTCGACCGCCTGGGCCGACCTGGCGGCGTCGATGCCCTTGCCCGCCTTGCCGTAGACGGCGACGGCCTTGCCGGACTTGAACTCGATCGTGCCCTCGGTCATCGAGCCGGAGCCGCCCGCCGTGGCCTTCAGGGCGGCCGCCAGCTTCTCCTCGTCGACGGGCATGACCGGGTCGACGACCCGGTGGTTGCCGAAGAGGGAGCCGATGACGGAGATCGGGTTGTAGTCGGCCTCCGCGGCCGCCGCGACCGTGGCCTGCTCGTCGAACTGCAGGCCCGCCTGGTCCGGCTTCAGCTCGACCGTCTTGCCGCCGACGGACAGCTTCAGCGGCTTGTTCACACGGTCACCGAAGGCCGCGTCGAGCTTCTTGACGGCCTCGTCACGGGTGCCGCCGCCGATGTCGACGCCGAGCACGGTGGTGCCCTTGGGCACGTCGGAGTGGTTCATCAGCAGTCCGGCGCCGTAGGCGAGACCGCCGACGATGACCACGCCGGTGCCCAACAGCACCAGCTTGCTGCGCCCCTTCTTCTGCTTCTTGGGCGCGGAAGCGGCCGACGTGTTCTGGCCGGCCGGCTCGGGCAGCTTCGGGGGCGTGTGCGGCAGCGGGCCGTCGGTGTGGGAGCCCGGGCCGAACGGTGAGTTCGCGCCGGGCGACCCGACCGGGACGCCGCTGGTGACGGTGTGTCCGGAGATGTTGTCGGGCGCCGGGAAGCCCTGCTGACCCGGCTCGGGGGCCGGCTTCTGCGGGGTGAGGATCGCGGTGTCGTCGCTGAGGCCGCCACCGGGGCCGAGCCCCGCGCCGTGCGTACCGCCGAGGGTGCCGGGGCCGCCAGGGCCGCCGATGCCCGCGGGTCCGCCGAGGCCGGCAGGTGCGCCGGAAACGCCAGGTCCCTTGGGCCCGGCCGGTCCGGTGGGTCCGGCGCCGAAGGGCGAGGTCACAGGGCCGTCACCGGTGACCGGACCGACGGTCGGGCCCGCGGGGCCCTGGCCGCCGCGGCCGTTCGGCCCGCTGAAGTCGCTCGCGCCGCCCGGGCCGCCGTAACCGCCCTGACCGTTCTGCCGGTTCTGTCCGTTCTGGGTGCTGCGCTCGCCGTCCGAGAAGTACGGGAGCTCGTCACGGCGGGGCTCGCTGCCGCCGCCGCCGGGGCGCGCGCCGTTGCCGAGCGGTCCCGCGGCCAGCGCCTCGGTGACGTCGAAGGAACCGGTGCCGCCGCCGTGCCCGGGGGCCACGGGCCCGCCGGTCGCTCCGGGGAGCCCGGCGCCGTTCGTCCCGCCGGGGCGGGGGGCGCCGCCGGGCCGTGAGCCGCCCGGCACGCTCATGGAGCCGACCACGCCGCCGGGTCGTCCGGCGCCCGGACGGGAGCCGCCGGAAGGGGCGCCCCCGCCGAAGGGCCCGGCACCCGGTGCGGCCGGCGCACCCGCGCCCGAACCACCCGGCAGACCGGCCCCGTTGGTGGAGCCGCCGCCCTGACCGCCCTTGGCGGGCGCCGACTTGCGGGGCGCGAACCACCCGCTCGTCTTGTCCTCGGCGGGCTGAGCGGGGTCGGCCGGGGGCTCGACGGCGCTCATGGCCTGGGTGGCACCCGGCGCCGGAGCCTCGGTCTCCCCGGTGTCGCCGGAGCCCTCGGCGTCCGCGACGGGCGTACGCACGACGACCGGCGGGATGGGCCGCGACCCTGGGATGTTGATCCGGATCCGGGTCGTCAGTGTGGTCTCGGTCTTGCGGTCCTCCGGCTGCGCGGCCGAACGGCCCGCATCCGTACCGGCGTCGGAAGCCGTGGGGGTCCCGTACGGCGGCGTGCCCGACGGGTATGCGGCTCCGCCGCGCCCGTTGGGCCCGGAGGACGGAGTGTCAGTTTCACGACTCAAGGCAGGTTCTCCCGGTTGGCTCCACCGCCCGACACAACCTCACGGGCGGCTCGGCGGCGCGCACCACCATACTGGCCACTTCTGGCGCGTATCCCATGACCGCCGGGGAAACCCACACGGGACTCCCACGCGCGGTTAATGGCGAAGTGGTACGTCACTTGCCAAGTCGGACGTCACGGCCACCTGGTTGCCGCCCCTGTCCAAGGGTGGCGCAGATCACAGCGACGGCCATTCCTCCGAGGAGGAAGAGATAGGAGCCGCCTCCTGCGCCGAAGAGGAAGTCTCCTTCGGGTCTGCTGGCGGTGAGCAGGATGACGGAGATCATCCATCCGGCGGCAGGTGCGAGCGCCCCGCCGCGGCTGCCGGCGGCCCGTCCGCCGCCGAGGCAGAGCCCGGCCTCGCCCGCGAGCGCGAGCAGCAGCCCGCCGGGGAACCAGCCGGCCTGCACCAGCGAACCGGCCGCGCCGACGACCGCGCCGAGCACGAAGAGGCCTACGTACAGGAGCGTCCGTCCGGCGGAGGGCCGCTGCAGTGGCTGGGCGAGCAGGGAACCGCGCTCCGTCATGACGCCTCCTCGACACCGGCGAACCCGATCCCGGCGAAGAGATCGGTCTCTCTCTGCTCTCCGCCTGCCCCGCGCACCAATTCGTAGTACTCGGTGGTGAAGAGGGGTTGTGCCTGTTCGTTGGAGAGTGCGAAGTACGGCTGAGCGACCTCGATCTGGGTGGCGTGTGCCCGCATCGCGGCCGCCTTGGCGGCGGCGTGCGCGGTGCCGTCGATCTCGGCGGTGATCCGGTCGTCGGGCACGACACCCGGTACGTCGTCGATGACGGCGGCCTTGGAGAAGGGCAGACCGGGCAAGTCGTCCGCAAGTCGGGCGAAGGCACCCTCGGCCGCGGACCGCGGCACGCGGTTCCAGTAGATCTTGGGGATCTCCCACCCCGCCCCCGCGGCCAGTTCGGCGGCACGCATGGCGACGCGGTGGGCCTGGATGTGGTCGGGGTGGCCGTATCCGCCGTTGTCGTCGTAGGTGACGAGGACCTGGGGGCGTACCTCCAGGATCACCTCGACGAGGTGGGCGGCCGCCTCGTCGACGTCCGCCTGCCAGAAGCAGGCCGGATCGTCGTTGTCGGCCAGGCCCATCATTCCGGAGTCGCGGTAGCGGCCCGGGCCGCCGAGCTGACGGAAGTCCTCGACGCCGAGCTCACGCATGGCGGCCGTGAGCTCCTGCAGCCGGTACTCGCCCAGGGCGGTGCCGGTGAGGTGCTGCAGCTCCGGCGGAATGACCTCGCCGAGCTCGCCCAGAGTGCAGGTGACCAGCGTCACGCGGGCACCCCCGGCCGCGTACGCGGCCATGGTCGCGCCGTTGTTGATCGACTCGTCGTCCGGGTGCGCATGCACCAGCAGCAGACGCCGGGAGGGCTGTTCCGTCATGGAGCCACCCTACGAGGCGGCACCGACAGCGCAGTGCAGCCCGGGGTCAGAACTTGATGCTGCCGATCATCCCCGCGATGTTCGTCGTCAGCTCGCTGATGGTGGGAGCGACGGTCGAGGAGGCCAGATAGAACCCGAGCAGCATGCAGACGATCGCATGCCCCGCCTTCAGTCCTGACTTCTTGATCAGAAGGAAGACGATGATCGCCAGCAGCACCACCGCCGAAATCGAGAGTGCCACGGCGGCTCACCTCCAAAGGTCCCAAGAGCGCGGGGGTCGGACTTAGGGGCCGGACAAAACCACACAACAACCAGCAGGTTGATACCCACTATGCGCTAGTGATCATAACTATCCGACCGCGCGCATCGATCGGCGCACGGCCGCACAAGGGGGCGCATGGCCAATATGGTCAGGGCATGACGACGACGTCCGACTCCTTCCCCCGCAGGCACGCCCGCACCCAGCGGTTCACCCTGGGCGCGCCGCGCGCCTTCACCGTGGCGCCCGACGGCACCCGTGTCGTGTTCCTGCGCTCCACCTCCGGTACGGACAGGGCGAGTTCCCTGTGGGTTCTCGACGTACGGGACGGCGGGGAGCGCGTGGCGGCAGACCCGCGCGCCCTGCTCGGCGGCGACTCGGAGGAGCTCCCGCCCGAGGAGCGGGCGCGCCGCGAACGCAGCCGCGAGGGCGGCGCCGGCATCGTCGGCTACGCCACCGACGCGGCCGTGGAGTTGGCGTCTTTCGCCTTGTCAGGGCGGCTTTTCACGGCGGAACTGCGGGCCGGCACGGCACGTGAACTCCCCACCCCCGGACCGGTGATCGACCCGCGCCCCTCCCCCGACGGCCGGCACGTCGCCTACGTCGCGCAGGGAGCCCTGCGGGTGGTCGGTGCCGAGGGCAAGGACGAACGGGCCCTTGCGGAGCCGGAGTCGGCGAACGTCACCTACGGGCTGGCCGAGTTCATCGCGGCCGAGGAGATGCAACGCCTGCGTGGCTTCTGGTGGTCCCCGGACTCGGACCGGCTGCTGGTCGCGCGCGTGGACGACACGCCGGTACGGCGCTGGTGGATCTCCGACCCGGCCCAGCCGGAACGTGAGCCACAGCACGTCGCCTACCCGGCGGCGGGCACGGACAACGCGGACGTACGGCTGTTCGTGATCGGTCTGGACGGGGCGCGCACGGAGGTCCTCTGGGACCGGGTGCGCTATCCGTACCTGGCACATGTGCACTGGTCAGAAGCGGGCGCACCCCTGCTTCTCGTACAAGCGCGCGACCAGCGCAGCCAGTTGTTCCTGGCCGTGACCCTGGAGACGGGCGCGACCCGGCTGGTGCACGCGGACGAAGATCAGGTTTGGCTTGATCTTTTCCCCGGGGTGCCCTGCTGGAGCCCGTCCGGGCAGCTGGTGCGCATCGTCGACGAGGGCGGCGCGCGGGTCCTGGCGGTGGGTGAACGCCCGCTGACGGGGCCGCAGTTGCATGTGCGGGCAGTGCTGGACGTCTCGGACGACAATGTGCTGATCGCTGCGTCGGCCGGAGAGGAGGCCGAGGCCCCCGAGACCGGCGAGGTGCATGTCTACCGCGTCAACGAGCTCGGTCTGGAGCGTGTGTCGCAGGAGCCCGGCGTGCACTCGGCGGTGCGCGCCGGGGGCGTGACCGTGCTGGTGTCCGCCGCACTGGACCGGCCGGGCGCCCGCGTACAGGTACTTCGCGACGGCGACCGAAGGGAGATGGGGGTCCCCCCGGCCGGAGGCTGGGGGAATGCCGCGACCATCGCCTCGCACGCGGAAGACCCCGGCATGACACCCCGCGTGACCCTCACCGAGGGGGGCGCACGGCGCATCCCGTGCGCCGTGCTGCTTCCTCGCGATCACGACGGCAAGACCCCGCTCCCGGTCCTCATGGATCCCTACGGCGGTCCGCACGGCCAGCGGGTGGTCGCCGCCCACAATCCGCATCTGACCTCGCAGTGGTTCGCCGACCAGGGGTTCGCGGTCGTGGTCGCCGACGGCCGCGGCACCCCGGGCCGCTCCCCGGCCTGGGAGAAGGCCGTCCGCGACGACCTCGCGGGAGCCACGGTCGAGGACCAGGTGGACGCGCTCCAGGCGCTCGCCGGCCGCTTCCCCCTGGACCTGACCCGGGTCGGCATCCGCGGCTGGTCCTTCGGCGGCTACCTGGCGGCGCTCGCGGTGCTGCGCCGACCGGACGTCTTCCACGCGGCCGTGGTGGGCGCCCCCGTCACCGATCTGCGGCTGTACGACACCCACTACCAGGAGCGCTACCTCGGCCACCCGGACGAACAGCCGGAGGTCTACCGCCGCAACTCGCTCATCGACGACGCGGGCCTGGTCGACGCAGCCGAGCCGCACCGTCCGATGATGATCATCCATGGTTTCGCCGACGACAACGTGGTGGTCGCCCACTCCCTGCGGCTGTCCTCGGCCCTGCTGGCCGCCGGCCGGCCGCACGAGGTGCTGCCGCTGTCCGGCGTCACGCACATGACCCCGCAGGAGTCGGTCGCCGAGAACCTGCTGCGGCTCCAACTCGACTTCCTGAAGCGGTCGCTGGGGTAGGCCCGGGCACGGCAACGGGCCGGGGCTACATGGCGAGCCCCGGCCCGTTTACGGCACCCGCACGGCCGTACGCTCTAGAGACTGACGCGTCCGTATATCGGAACCGGGTCGGCCAAGTTGCCTGCGTGTTACTCCTCGGTCGGCACGCTGCCCGGCGCGGAGCGCCCAATTGTCAGCGTCTCCTCCGCGAAGTGGCAGGCCGAGTCATGGGCGGCCGGACCGCGCACGTCCCGGAACTCGGCCGGCACCGCCAGCAGCGGCACCTCCAGCGCGCACCGCTCCTGCGCCTTCCAGCACCGTGTGCGGAAGCGGCACCCCGAGGGGATGTTCGTCGGTGACGGCACGTCTCCCGAGAGGATGATCCGCTCCCGGCGCTCCCGCGCCACCGGGTCGGGCACGGGGACGGCGGACAGCAGCGCCTGTGTGTAGGGATGCGTCGGATGGTCGTAGATCTCGGCGTCCTTGCCGGTCTCCACGATCCGCCCGAGGTACATCACTCCGACCCGGTCCGAGATGTGCCGGACGATCGACAGGTCGTGCGCGATGAAGACGTACGACAGCTCGAACTCGCTCTGCAGCCGGTCCATCAGGTTGATCACCTGGGCCTGCACGGACACGTCCAGCGCGGAGACCGGCTCGTCGGCGACGATGATCTCGGGGCGCAGCGCCAACCCCCGTGCGATGCCGATGCGTTGGCGCTGGCCGCCGGAGAACTGGTGCGGATAGCGGTTGATGTACTCGGGGTTGAGCCCGACCACGTCCAGCAGCTCCTGGACCTTCCCCCGCCGGTCGCCCTTGGGGGCCACCTCGGGGTGGATCTCGTACGGCTCCCCGATGATGTCGCCCACGGTCATCCGGGGGTTGAGGGAGGTGTACGGGTCCTGGAAGACCATCTGGATGTTGCGCCTCACGGCTCGCAGGGCCTTGCCGGACAGCTTGCCGATGTCCTCGCCCTTGTAGCGGATCTCCCCTGCCGTCGGCTTCTCCAGGTTGACCAGCATCTTGGCGACCGTCGACTTGCCGCAGCCGGACTCTCCGACGATGCCGAGGGTTTCACCTCGGGCGAGTTCGAAGTCCACGCCGTCGACGGCCTTCACCGAGCCGACCTGCTTCTTGAAGAGAATCCCCTGAGTGAGCGGATAGTGCTTGAAGAGCCCTCTGACCTGCAGAATCGACTCAGCCATTCATGCACTCCCTCCAGAAGTGGCAGGCGCTGCGCCGGGCCGGCTCTTCACCGTTCACCTCGTACAGCGGCGGCTCGTCGGTCCGGCACACGTCCTGGGCCATCGGGCAGCGGGGGTGGAAGGCGCAGCCCGGCGGGATGTGCATGAGGTTCGGCGGCAGGCCCTGGATGGCGTAGAGCTCCTGGCCCTTCTGGTCGAGCCGCGGGATCGACTCCAGCAGGCCCTTGGTGTACGGGTGGGCGGGCACCTTGTAGATGTCGTGCACCGGGGCCGACTCGACGATCCGGCCCGCGTACATCACGGCGATCCTGTCGGCGACGTCGGCGACCACGCCCAGGTCGTGGGTGATCAGGATGAGCCCCATGTTGTACTCACGCTGCAACTCGGCGAGCAGGTCCATCACCTGGGCCTGGACGGTGACGTCCAGCGCCGTCGTCGGTTCGTCGGCGATGATCAGCGCCGGCTCCAGTGCCAGCGCCATCGCGATCATGATGCGCTGGCGCATACCCCCGGAGAACTGGTGCGGGTAGTCCTTGACCCGCTCCTTGGCCGCGGGGATCCGCACCCGCTCCATCAGCTCGACGGCCTTCGCCCGCGCGTCCTTCCGCGACATCCCCCGGTGCACGACGAACATCTCGCCGAGCTGGTCGCCCACGGAGAGCACGGGGTTGAGGGAGGACAGCGCGTCCTGGAAGATCATGGCCATCTCGGCGCCGCGGACCTTCCTGCGCTCCTCCTCCTTCAGCTTCAGCAGGTCCCTGCCCTGGAAGAGGATCTCGCCGCCCGTGATCCTCCCGGGCGGCATGTCGAGGATGCCCATGACCGCCTGCGCGGTGACGGACTTGCCCGACCCGGACTCGCCGAGCACGGCGAGGGTCTCCCCGGCGTCCACGCCGTAGTCGACCCCGTTGACGGCCTTGGCGACCCCGTCCCGGGTCCGGAACTCCACGTGCAGGTCTCGCACTTCGAGCAGCATGACGGCGGCTCACCTCAGCTTCGGATCGAGGGCGTCGCGCACCGCGTCGCCGAGCATGATGAACGCCAGCACGGTGACCGCCAGCGCGCCGGCCGGCCACAGGAGCATGTGGGGCGCGTTGCGGATGTACGGGGAGGCCGCCGAGATGTCGATGCCCCAGCTGACCGTGGGCGGCTTCAGACCGACGCCGAGGTACGACAGGGTCGCCTCCAGCGCGATGTACGTGCCGAGCGCGATGGTCGACACGACGATCACCGGCGCGACCGCGTTCGGCGTGATGTGCCGCAGCAGGATGCGGGAGTCGGAGGCACCGAGCGCACGGGCGGCCTGCACGTAGTCGTTCTGTTTGGCGGTGATGACCGAGCCGCGGGCGATGCGGTAGACCTGCGTCCAGCCGAGCAGCACGATGAACCCGATGACCGGCCAGATCGTGTTGCTGGTCACCACGGAGAGAAGCACGAGACCGCCGAGCACGACCGGGATCGCGAAGAAGATGTCGGTGATCCGGGACATCAGCGAGTCCCAGCCCCCGCCGAAGTACCCGGCGAGTCCGCCGAGGACCGAGCCGAGGAGCGCGACGCCGAGCGTGGCCAGGACGCCGACGCTGATGGAGATGCGGGTCCCGTACACCGTGCGCGTGTAGACGTCGCAGCCCTGGCCGTCGTAGCCGAAGGGATGGCCGGGCTGGGAGCCCTCCTGGGCCTTGGCGAGGTCGCACTTGAGGGGGTTGCCGGAGGCGATCAGGGACGGCCACAGGGAGATCACGACCAGGAACAGGATCACCAGCGCCGAGATGATGAAGACGGGGTTGCGGCGCAGGTCGCGCCAGGCGTCGGACCACAGGGAGCGCGGCTTGCCCGCCGGTCCCGTGCCCTCCGGCCCCCCGGGGGTCCGCTCCAGGGTCTGCGCCTCGGTCACCGCGAGGTCCATCGCACCGCCCGTGCCCGCTGAGGAGATGGCGCCCTCGGACTCGTACTGCTCAGGCATAGCGGATCCTCGGGTCGAGTACGGCGTACAGGAGGTCGACCAGCAGGTTGGCCACCAGGAACACGAGGACGAGTACGGTCACGAAGCCGACGACGGTCTGGGTGTTCTGCCGGAGGATGCCCTGGTAGAGCTGGTAGCCGACGCCGTGGATGTTGAAGATCCGCTCGGTGACGATCGCGCCGCCCATCAGTGCCCCGATGTCCGTGCCGATAAAGGTGACGACGGGGATCAGGGAATTGCGCAGCAGGTGCCGGACCACCACCCGGCGCCGGGGCAGGCCCTTGGCGATGGCCGTGCGGACGTAGTCGGAGCGCCGGTTCTCCGCGATGGAGGTGCGGGTCAGCCGGGTGACGTAGGCGAGGGATACCGACGCCAGGACGAGACCGGGCACGATCAGTTCGCCGAAGGTGGCCTCCGTGGAGACCGAGGGTTTGATCCAGCCCCACTCGACGCCGAGCAGCAGTTGCAGCAGCAGGCCGGTGACGAAGGTGGGCACGGAGATGACGACGAGGGTGCCCAGGAGGACCGAGGTGTCGACGGGCCGGCCGCGCCTGAGGCCCGTGACGACACCCAGCGTGATGCCGATGACGATCTCGAAGAGGATCGCGACGATCGTCAGCCGGATGGTGACGGGGAACGCCGTCGACATCAGCTCGGTGACCTTCTGGCCGTTGAACGCCGTACCGAAGTCGCCGGTGAAGACGTTCCCCATGTAGGTCAGGTATTGCTGCCACACCGGCTTGTCGAGGCCGAACTCCTTCTTCAGCTGGGCGGCCGTGGCCGGGTCGCACTGCCGCTCGCCGCACAGTCCCGCGATGGGGTCGCCCATCACGTTCACCATCAGGAAGATCAGCAGCGTGGCCCCGATGAACACCGGGATCATCTGGAGCAGACGCCGGACCACGTACCGTCCCATGCGCGGTCAGCCGACCTTGATCTCGTTGTAGACGGGGACGCTGAAGGGGTTCAGCGCGACGTTGGACAGCCGGTCCGACCAGCCTGCGCTGCCGTTCTGGTACCAGAGCGGGATGGCCGCCATGTTGTCGCGGACGACCTTCTCGGCGTTCTGGAACAGCCCGATCGCCTTGGCGGTGTCGGTCTCGGTGTTGGCCTGGTTGACGAGGCTGTCGAAGTCCTTGTTGGACCAGTGGCCGTCGTTGGAGGAGGCGTTGGTGTAGTAGAGCGGCTGCAGGAAGTTCTGGATGAGCGGGTAGTCCATCTGCCAGCCGGCCCGGAAGGGACCCGACATCTTCTTCTGCGTGATCTGGTTGCGGAAGTCCGCGAAGGTGCCGACCGGGTTGCCGACGCAGGCCTTGTCGTTGCCGAGTGCGTTGTTGATGGAGTTGCAGACGGCGTCCACCCATTCCTTGTGCGAGCCGGTGTCCGCGTTGTACGTGATCTTGACCTGGCCGCCGGGGAGCCCGCCGCCCTCCTGGACCAGCTTCTTCGCCTCGCTGGGGTTGTACTCGCAACTGCTCCCGCACAGGCCGTCCTGGAAGCCGCCCTTGGTGCCGAGGACCGGTGAGGTCCAGTCGGTGGCCGGGGTGCGGGTCTTCTGGAAGATGGTGTTGGTGATCTGCTCGCGGTTGATGGCCATGGACAGGCCCTTTCGGACCTTCAGCGCGCCGCTCGTGTTCCAGTCCGGGTCGTAGAAGGGGAAGGCGAGCGTCTGGATGATGCCGGCCGGGGTGTTGAGATACCGGTCGCCGAGGTCGCTCTTGACGTTCTTGAGCTGGGCGGCCGGCACGTCGTCGACCAGGTCGAGGTTGCCGGCCATCAGGTCGGTGTAGGCGGTGTTGTTGTCGGTGTAGACCTTGAGGTCCACGCCGCCGTTCTGCGCCTTGTCCGTGCCGGGGTACGCGTCCCACTTCCTGAGGGACATCTTCGAGCCCTTGGTGTACGACTGCACCTCGTACGGCCCGTTGCCGACGGGCTTCTCGATCCACGCGGCGTGGTCGGAGAAGAAGGCCCCCGGCAGCGGGTCGTAGGCCGAGTAACCGAGGGTGTCCGGGAACGTCGAGAACTTCTGGGTGAGCTTGACGGTGAAGGTGTTGGTGCCCGTGACCTTCAGCCCGGAGAGCGTGTCGGCGGTCTGCTTCCCGCTCTCCGGATGGACCTTGTCGTAGCCCTCGATGTACCCGAAGAAGTACGCGTTCTTCTGGTTGTTCTTGAGGCTGGCGCCGTAGTTCCAGGCGTCCACGAAGGACTTGGCGGTGACGGCCTCGCCGTTGCTGAACTTCCAGCCGCTCTTGACGGTGATCGTGAAGTTCTGCGAGTCGGCGGTGTCGATCTTCTCGGCGAGCATGTCCTCGGCGGCACCCGTCTTCGGGTTGTACCGCTTCAGCCCGCGGAAGATCATGTCGAGGACCTTGCCGCCCTGCACCTCGTTGGTGTTGGCGGGCTCCAGCGGGTTCTGCGGGTCTCCCCAGGAGGAGCTGAGCACCGCACTGCTGTCACCGCCGCCGCTGCCGCTGCTGCCGCCGCAGGCCGTCGCGGCGAGTGCGAGCGCCGCGGCGCCTGCGGCCCATCTGGCGTGCGTGGCTCCAGGCATGGAGTGCCTCCTCGGGAATACCCAACCGTTACCGGCCAATATCCGAGCAAATGGAACACAGTGCACATTCGGTGCACCCATCTGCGGGACGGATCGCCCGAAGGAGGGATCGAAGACGGCAGAACACGCGCGCAGGTTCCGCGCTTGATGGGAATTTGAGAATTCCCGTCGCACGTGACCCACATCACATTATGCGATGCAGAGATCGAGCCAAATCCCCCAGAAAGTGATGAACGGTCACCCCCTTTTCTCCCTTGTGACCGCTTTGCCGTCAGGGCGCCCGAGTGTGAATTCAAGGAAGATCACATTGCGGCACGGAATGACGGTTGCCAACTCGACGGAACACGGCCAATCTTCAGTCGCTGCGTCTTGATCGACCGCCCGACAGCCGTCGACAGAAGGCCAGTTGACCAGCAGAACGGGGGTTCTGATGAGTGCTGATTTTCATCACGGTCGCAGGTGTCGCCATGCATTGGCGCGCCTTGGCACGAATACCTCCACGAACCAGCACCGATTCGTCCGTCGGGAATTGCCCGACCGAAGGGAATTCACTTCCGTGAGGAAAATCGTAAGCTCTGTCATCGCGTCTGCCGTCGTCGCCGGTGGCATGGTGGGAGTCGCCGCCGCGCCGGCGTCCGCCTCGTGCGCGCCCAGCCCGGGGACCGGCTACGAGATCTACGACAAGCACACGGTGTACCCGGGGACCAACCTCGCCAGCACGTGGGTCTTCGACAACACCGACCCCACCGTCAGCTACAACCAGAGCAAGACGGGAACCTGGACCGCCAGCGGCACCGCGGGCGTCGAGGCCGAGGCCGGGGTGATCTTCGCAAAGGCCAGCACGTCGTTCAGCGTGACCGTGGGCAAGTCGTGGTCGCACTCCGACAGCTGGAACTACTCGCTGCACGCCAAGGACAAGGCGGGCAAGACCCAGGTCCGGATGCGGCTGTTCCACGAGGCCAAGAAGTTCAAGGTCCGCAAGTACACGTACTACTACGACGGCCACTGCAAGTTCCACAGCACGACCAAGTGGCGCAAGCAGTTCACGGCGCCGGTGAAGAGGAACAACAACGTCTGGGGACTCGAGTACAAGTAGGCACAAGAAGCCCCGCAGCACGGCCCGCCGGTTTCCCGGCGGGCCGTTTTGCCGTCGGCCCGCCCGGCAGCGAGACTCCGGCCCCATGGCCTTTCATTTACGCGGGACCGTGCTCCCCGACGGCTCGGTCCGGGATGTGTGGACGCTCGGGGACCGCATCACCTTCGAGCAGCCCTCGCAGCCGGCCGACACCCTCGCCGACGGAGGGTTCCTGCTGCCCGGTCTCGTCGACGTGCACACACACCCGGGCTCCCCGTCCGAGGACGAACCGGCCTTCGACAGCGAGGCGTTCGCGGCACAGGTGGCCCAGCACCGGGACGCGGGGACCACCGCACTGCGCTTCCCGGGACTCCTGGGTGAGATACCTGCCGGGATGCGGGAAGCCCCCGACAGCCCGCGCATGGTGAGCGCGGGGCGTTGGCTGGCCTGGGCGGGGCTGTCGAGGAGCGCCCCCTTCCACACCGTCACCGACGACCTGGTCGCCGCCGCGGTCGCGGAGGCCAGGGCCCACGACGGCTGGTGCAAGCTCGTCGGCGACTGGGACTTCGAGGCGGATCCGGTGCCGTACGAGGTGCTGCGCACCGTGACCGACGCCGTGCACGCGGCCGGCGGCCGAGTCGCCGCGCACTGCCAGTCCGGGCGCGGAACGGTCAACGCCGCCCGCGCAGGGGTCGACTCGGTCGAGCACGGGATGGGGATGCCCGAGGAGTGCGTGGACCTCATGGCGGCGCACGGCACGGTCTACGTCCCCACGCTCACCACCTTCGCCCGGAGCGCCCCGCGCCGCACCCGGGACACCCCGCGTGGGCGACTGTGGCACGCCGGCCACGAAACCATGGTCCGGCGCGTGGGCGAGGCCCACGACGCCGGAGTCACGGTCCTCGCCGGCACCGACTCCGCGCCCTTCGGCAACGTGGCCACGGAGGTCGAGCATCTCATCGCGGCGGGCCTGCCCGCCGAGGCCGCCGTCGGCGCCGCGAGCTGGACGGCCCGCGCGTTCCTGGGCCTGACCGGCCTCACCGAGGGCGCCCTCGCCGACATCACCGTCTACGACGCCGACCCGCGCCGTGAACCCGCCGTGCTGCGGCATCCCCGCCGCATCGTGCTGCGCGGACGGGTGGTCCGCTGACGGGTCGTCCGTTCGCAACAGTCACGACATCATCACGGTGGCTGATTCCCTCCGTCGACGGCGTCAGCGCTCTACCAGGACCCCTTCACAGGTCTTGACCAATAGCGGGCCGAGCGAACATCAACTCGCCGTTTTCGCAGGCCACCATGGTTTCACGCGCCGTTGACGTGCGCAGACTGCCGCTGATAGACACACTCATCACCCGGCTGGCCCGTCACCAGGCAGAACCCGCTCCTGAAGTCCGAACAAGCCGTCCCTGTGCGAGCGATGACGTGAGGTCACGATCCATGAGCACACAAGACCAGCACGGCACCAGGCGTTCACATCCGAGAAGGCCGCGATCGCGCACCGCCCGGCTGGTGGCGGCCGCCGGCGCCGCCGCTCTGACCTTCTCGGCCGGCCTCGCGACTCCGCTCAACCCGGCGCCCCAGCGCGCGGAGGCCGCCCAGGGCAAGAAAACCCTCACCGTCGCGGTGGCGCAGAGCGTCGACTCGCTGAGCCCCTTCCTGGCGGTGCGTCTGCTCAGCACGAGCATCCTCCGGCTGACGTACGAGTACCTGACCGACTACGACCCCGGGGACGCGCACCCGGTCCCGGGCCTGGCCACCAGTTGGCAGCCGTCCGCCGACAAGCTCACCTGGACGTACACGATCCGTTCCGACGCGAAGTGGTCGGACGGGCAGAAGGTGACCGCCGAGGACGCCGCATGGACGTTCAACAAGCTGATGACCGACGAGGCCGCCGCCACCGCGAACGGCAGCTTTGTCACCAACTTCCGCAAGGTGACGGCGCCCAGCCCCACCAAGCTGGTCGTCGAACTGAAGAAGCCCCAGGCCACCATGACGGCTCTCGATGTGCCGATCGTGCCCGAGCACATCTGGAAGGACGTCAAGGACTTCTCGAAGTTCAACAACGACAAGTCCTTCCCCGTCGTCGGTGACGGACCGTTCGTCCTCAGCGACTACAAGGCGGACAGCTACGTCCGGCTCAAGGCCAACAAGAGCTTCTGGCGCGGGGCGCCCAAGTTCGACGAGGTGGTCTTCAAGTACTACAAGGACCAGGACGCGGCCGTGGCCGCCCTGCGCAAGGGCGAGGTCTCCTTCGTGGCGGGGGCGCCCGCCCTGACACCGGCTCAGGCGGCCTCTCTCAAGGGCCAGAAGGACATCAAGGTCAACGACGCCCCCGGCCGCCGTTTCTACGCCCTCGCCACCAACCCGGGAGCGCAGGCGAAGAACGGCAAGAAGTTCGGCGACGGCGACCCGTCGCTCCTCGACCAGCGGGTGCGGCACGCCCTGTTCATGGCCGTCGACCGCAAGACCATCATCGACAAGGTGTTCCAGGGGCAC
Source organism: Streptomyces sp. TLI_185 (assembly GCF_003814765.1). Classification (NCBI taxonomy): domain Bacteria; kingdom Bacillati; phylum Actinomycetota; class Actinomycetes; order Kitasatosporales; family Streptomycetaceae; genus Streptomyces; species Streptomyces sp. TLI_185. Next base: position 6,561,490 of record NZ_RKRB01000001.1, on the reverse strand, counting down.
GCGGTCGAGGGCCAGGGCTACATCCCGCCGCGCTTCTCGACGTACTTCTGGAAGCCCTCAGCGAGCCAGACACTCTCCTACGACCCCACGAAGGCCGCCCAGCTCCTCGACCAGGCCGGCTTCAAGAAGAACGCCGACGGCAAACGGGTCGGCAAGGACGGCAAACCGCTGAACTACCGGGTCCTGTGCCACGCCACCGACCCCAACGACAAGGCGGTGGGCCAGTACCTCAAGGAGTGGTGGGCGAAGCTCGGCGTCGGTATGACGCTCGACTGCCTGGACAACGTCACCGACCCGTGGCTGGCAGGCAAGTACGACCTCGCCTTCGACGGCTGGTCCGTCAACCCCGACCCGGACTTCGTGCTGTCGATCCACACCTGCGCGGCGCTGCCCGCGACCCCGAAGGACACCGGCCAGACCGACAACTTCATCTGCGACAAGACCTACGACGGCCTGTACGCCAAGCAGCTCGCCGAGTACGACTCCGCCAAACGGGCCGACATCGTCAAGCAGATGGAGTCGCGGCTGTACGACCTGGGGTACATGAACGTCATGGCGTATCCGAACGCCGTCGAGGCCTACCGCACCGACCAGATCAAGTCGATCGAGACGATGCCCAAGGCCGCCGGCAACATCTACGGCCAGGACGGCTACTGGAGCTGGTGGTCGGCGGTCCCGGCCGACTCGGGCAGCTCCTCCGGGGGCAGCTCGACCGGGGTCGTCGTGGGGGTCGTCGCGGGTGTCGTGGTCCTCGCCGGCGCCGGACTGCTCTTCGCGCGGCGCCGTCGCGCCACCGCCGACGACCGCGAGTAGCCCATGCAGCCAACGGCACCTGACGCAGCGTCCGCCGCGGTCGACAAGGCCGCCGTACCGGTCCCGGCCGGTCCGGCCGTCCACGGACCACGGGCCCGCACCACCACCGCGTATCTGCGGTACGGGGCGGGCAAGGCGGGCGGCGCCGCCGTGTCGCTGCTCGCCGTGCTGGTCACCGGGTTCTTCCTGTTCCGGCTGATCCCCGGTGACCCCGTCAAGACGATGACCGGCGGCCGCCCCGTCTCGGCGGAGCAACTGGCCGCCTACCGCAGGGAGTTCGGACTCGACCTGCCCGTGTGGCGGCAGTTCACGGACTACTGCGGCAAGGCGCTCACCGGTGACCTGGGCACGTCCTACCAGTTCCGCACCCCGGTCGTCGACAAGATCGGCGAGGCGCTGCCGAACACGCTGCTGCTGACCGGCACGGCCTTCGTGCTCTACACCGCGCTCGGCATGTTCCTCGGCACCCGCTCGGCCTGGCGGCACGGCAAGCTCGGCGACAAGCTCAACACCGGTCTGGCGCTGACCCTGTACTCCGTCCCGTCCTTCTGGCTGGGGCTGCTGATCATCATCGTGTTCGGCGTGGGCCTCGGCCCCGTCCCCGGGCTGTTCCCGACCGGCGGCATGGAGTCGGGCGGCAAGGAGGGCTTCGCCTACGTCCTCGACGTCGCCCACCACCTCGTCCTGCCGGTGCTCACCCTGGTCGCCGTCGAGTACGGCCAGACGCTGCTGGTCACCCGCTCGGCGCTGCTCGACGAGATGGGGAGCGACTATCTGACGACCGCCCGCGCCAAAGGCCTGAGGGACGACCTCGTGCGGCGCCGGCATGCCGTGCCGAACGCGCTGCTGCCCACGGTCACCCTGGTCTTCGTCAACCTCGGGCGGACGGTCGCGGGCGTCATCCTGGTCGAGACGGTCTTCTCCTGGCCGGGCCTCGGCGGACTGTTCTACCAGGCCCTGAGCGTGCCCGACCTGCCGCTCGTCCAGGGCCTGTTCCTCTTCTTCGCCTCGGCGGTGATCGTCATGAACACTCTGGCCGACCTGGTCTATCCGCTGCTCGACCCGCGGGTGGGCCGATGACGACGGACACCGCGCCTGCCCCCGGACCCCGCGCGCTGGCCTGGCAGCGCCGCCGCCGCTCCGCCGCGCGGTTCTGGCGGGAGTACCGCACGCATCGCGCAGGCCTGGTCGGCCTGGGAGCGCTCGCCCTGTTCGCGCTGATCGCCCTGACCGCGCCGCTGACGGTCGGCTCCGACGTGGCCGGAGTGACCGACGCGCCGGGCAGTCCTCTCCAGCCGCCGAGCGGTGAATTCCCGCTGGGCACCGACCGGTTCGGGCGCGACCTGCTGGGCCTGGTGGTGTGGGGCTCCCGGGTCTCGCTGCTGGTCGGGCTGCTCGCGGCCGTGCTGTCAGTGGTGATCGGCACGGTCGTCGGAATCACCGCGGGGCACTTCCGGGGGCCGTACGCGACTGTACTGATGCGCATCACCGACTGGTTCCTTGTGATGCCGGCGCTGGTGCTGGCCATCGCGCTGGCCACCGTGATGACCCGTTCCCTGGGCACGGTGATCCTCGCGATCGGCGTCACCTCCTGGCCGACGACGGCCCGCCTGGTGCGCGCCCAGACACTGGCGGTGGAGTCCCGGCCGTACATCGAACGGGCCAAGGCGCTCGGCGGCGGCCACTGGCACGTCATGACCAGGCACGTCCTGCCCAATGTGATGCCGCTGGTCCTCGCCCAGACGACCCTGATGATCTCCTCCTCCGTCCTCGCCGAGGCCACGCTGGCCTTCCTCGGCCTCGGCGATCCCACGGTCATCTCGTGGGGCGGCCTGCTGCAGGACGCGCGCGAGGCCGGTGCGGTCAGCTCCGGCGACTGGTGGTACCTGGTGCCGCCGGGCATCGCGATCGCGGTGGTCGCGCTGACGTTCACACTGTGCGGCCGTGCGGTGGAGTCCGTCCTCAACCCCAGGCTGGGGGTGGCCCGTTGACGCTGCTGGAGGTCCGGAACCTCGAAGTGACCTACGCCGGCGGCGCGGCCGCGGTGCGGGGCGTGGACCTGTCGCTGGCGGCGGGACAGAAGCTCGGCATCGCGGGCGAGTCGGGCTGCGGCAAGTCCACGCTGGCGCTCGCGCTGCTGAGACTGCTGCCGGCCGATAGCCGCGTCGCCGGGGAAATCCTCCTGAACGGCGAGGACGTCCTGACCATGCGCTGGGGGCAGGTGCGGGCGGTGCGCTGGGCGGGCGCCTCGATCGTCTTCCAGGGGGCGATGCACTCGCTCAACCCGGTGCACCGCATCGGCGACCAGATCGCCGAGCCCGTCCTGCTGCACCGCGGGGCCACGGCGGCCGCGGCGCGGAAGCGGACCGGTGAGCTGCTGGAGCAGGTGGGCCTGCCAGCGGCACGCGCGTCGGCGTACCCGCACGAGCTGTCCGGCGGCCAGCGGCAGCGCGTCATGATCGCCATGGCGCTGGCCTGCGGCCCGCAGCTGGTCATCGCCGACGAGCCGACCACAGCCCTCGACGTGATGATCCAGGCGCAGATCCTGCGGCTGATCGAACAGCTCGTCGCCGAGCAGGACGTCGGCCTGATCATGATCAGCCACGACCTGGCGGTGCTGGCCGACACCTGCGACCGGCTCGCGGTGATGTACGCGGGCCGCGTCGTCGAGGAGGGCCCCGCCCGCCAGGTCTACGAGGACGCCCGGCACCCGTACGCGAAGGCCCTGTCGGCGGCTTTCCCGCGCATCGGCGACCGGGCCTCCCGGTTCGCCCCGAGCGGCCTGGCCGGCGACCCGCCCGATCCCGCCGCGCTGCCCTCCGGCTGCACCTTCCACCCGCGCTGCCCGGTCGCCCTGGACGAGTGCTCCGTCGAGGACCAGCGGCTGCGGGACGCGGGGCAGGGGCGGTGGGCGGCCTGTGTGCACGTGGGGGCCGCGGTCCCGCCGCCGGCCGGCCCGACGGAGGATGCGAGGAGCAGCACATGACGACGACTGCACCACCACCGCCCCTGCTCAGCGCTCAGGGCCTGCATGTGACCTTCCCCGGGCGGCACGGTGCGCCTGCGGCCGGGGCGCGCGTAGGGGCAGCGATGCCGCCGCCGGCCGGCCCGACGGAGGACCCGAGGAGCGGCACATGACCACCATCGCACCGCCCCTGCTCAGCGCTCAGGGCCTGCACGTGACCTTCCCCGGGCGGCACGGTGCCCCCGCGGCGCGGGCCGTGGACGGCGTCGAGCTCGACATCCGGGCCGGGGAGATCGTGGCGCTGGTCGGCGAGTCGGGCTGCGGCAAGACGACGTTGGCGCGCTCGCTGCTCGGCCTGGTGACGCCGGCCGCGGGCCGGATCACGTTCGCCGGGAAGCCCCTGGAGTACTCCTCCCGGGCACTGAAGGCGTACCGCAAGCGTGTCCAGCTCGTACTGCAGGACCCGACCGGCTCACTCAATCCCCGCCACACGGTGTACGACGCGGTCGCCGAGGGCCTGCGGATCCACGGCCGTACGGGGAACGAGCGGGCGGCTGTCGCCGAGGCCCTCGCCCACGCGGGCCTGCGCCCCCCGGAGCGCTTCTTCCTGCGCTACCCGCACGAACTGTCCGGCGGTCAACGCCAGCGAGTCGTCATCGCGGGCGCGCTCGTCCTCGAACCCGAACTGATCATCGCCGACGAGCCGGTGGCCTCGCTCGACGCCTCCGTACGCGGCGAGATCCTCGCCCTCCTGCTGCGCCTGCGCACCGAACTGGGCCTGTCCGCGCTGGTGGTCACCCACGACCTGGGCCTGGCCTGGAACATCGCCGACCGGGTCGCGGTGATGTACCTGGGCCGGATCGTGGAGACGGGGGACGTGGAGCAGGTGCTGACGGCCCCTCGACACCCGTACACCCAGGCACTGTTGTCGGTACTGCCGGAGGCTCAGGGTGACCCGGTGGTACTGACCGGCGAGCCCCCGGATCCGTCCCGCATCCCGTCCGGGTGCCGGTTCCATGCCCGCTGCCAGGTGCTGGCCAGTGGGGAGGCGGAGCGGGCGGGGGTAGCGCAGCGGTGCCGTAGCGAGGACCTGGCGGTGCTGGACGGTGGTGGCGGCGAGCAGGTGGCCTGCCACTGGGCACGGGTAGCGCTCTGAAGGGGCGCGGGGCTGTGACATATGCGGCTCCGCCGCGTGGGCGCGACCAGCCACGACGGCGCAGCAGACGATCCGCGTCCTCGAAAAACGCCGGTTCCCGGCACCCTCGGGGGTACCGGGAACCACGGGACAGCTGACGGCAGTCACACCGCGCCCACCACGTCCTTCTCCTCCGCGAAGTGACAGGCAGACTCATGCGCAGCCGGGGAGTCCGAGCCCTTGAAGCGCTCGGGAATCGCCAGCAGCGGGATCTCCTCGGCGCACTTGTCCTGGGCCTTCCAGCAGCGGGTGCGGAAGCGGCAGCCCGAGGGCGGGTTGGCCGGGGACGGCACGTCGCCGGTGAGGATGATCCGCTCGCGGTGCTCGCGGGCGTCCGGGTCCGGCACCGGGACAGCCGACAGCAGCGCCTGGGTGTAGGGATGCGTCGGGTGCTCGTAGATCTGCTCGTCGGTGCCGATCTCGGCCATCTTGCCGAGGTACATCACGCCGACGCGGTCCGAGATGTGCCGGACGATCGACAGGTCGTGCGCGATGAAGATGTAGGAGAGGTTGAACTCGTTCTGCAAACCCTCCATCAGGTTGATGACCTGTGCCTGGACGGACACGTCCAGCGCCGACACCGGCTCGTCGCAGATGATGACCTCGGGGTTCAGGGCCAGGCCGCGGGCTATACCGATGCGCTGACGCTGACCGCCCGAGAACTGGTGCGGGTAGCGGTTGATGTACTCGGGGTTGAGGCCGACGACGTCCAGCAGCTCCTTCACCTTGCGGCGCCGGTCACCCTTCGGGGCCACCTCGGGGTGGATGTCGAAGGGCTCGCCGATGATGTCGCCCACCGTCATACGGGGGTTGAGCGAGGTGTACGGGTCCTGGAAGATCATCTGGATGTTCCGGCGGACGGCCTTGAGCGCCCTGCCGGACAGCTTGGTGATGTCCTGGCCCTTGTAGAAGATCTCGCCCGCCGTCGCCCGCTCCAGGTTCATCAGGAGCTTGGCCACCGTGGACTTGCCGCAGCCGGACTCGCCCACGATGCCCAGGGTCTCGCCCTGGTACAGGTCGAAGGAGATGCCGTCGACGGCCTTCACGGCGCCGACCTGCCGCTTGATGACGATGCCCAGGGTCAGCGGGAAGTGCTTCACCAGGTTGCGCACCTGGAGGATCGGCTCGCCGCGCTCCACGTGTGCGTCCAGGGCGGCGACCGCCTCCTCCTCCGAGTGCACGTCGACGGCGTCCACCTCGGAGACGTTCGGTGTGGCGTCCGTCGGCTCGTCGGTCTTGGTCGACTCAGCCATGGATCGTCTCCTTCCAGAAGTGGCACGCGCTGGCGCGGCCGGGCAGTTCCGTTCCGTCCCGCTCGGTCACCGGGACCAGCAGCGGCCGGTCCGTACGGCAGATGTCCTGCGCCTTCTCGCAGCGAGGGTTGAAGGCACAACCGCTCGGCACCTTCAGCAGGTTGGGCGGCAGTCCCTTGATCGCGTAGAGGTCCTGGCCCTTCTGGTCGAGCCGCGGGATCGAGTCGAGCAGGCCGCGGGTGTAGGGGTGGGCCGGGCGCTTGTACAGCTCGTGCACCGGCGCCGTCTCCACGATCCGGCCCGCGTACATCACGGCGATCTTGTCGGCCACGTCCGCCACGACACCGAGGTCATGGGTGATGAGGATCAGGCCCATCTGGTACTCGCGCTGCAGCTCCGCGAGCAGGTCCATCACCTGGGCCTGGACCGTCACGTCGAGAGCCGTCGTCGGCTCGTCGGCGATGATCAGGTCCGGTTCCAGGGCGAGCGCCATGGCGATCATGATGCGCTGGCGCATACCGCCGGAGAACTGGTGCGGGTAGTCGTTCACGCGGGCCGCGGCGGCCGGGATCTTCACCCGGTCCATCAGCTCGATGGCCTTGGCCTTGGCCTGCTTCTTGGAGAGTCCCTGGTGGACGCGGAACATCTCGCCCAGCTGATATCCCACGCTGAGCACGGGGTTGAGCGAGGACAGCGCGTCCTGGAAGATCATTGCGATCCGGGCGCCCCGCAGCTTGCGCCGCTCCTCGCCCGACATGGCGAGCATGTCCTGGCCGTAGAAGCGGATCTCGCCCTTGGGGATGCTGGCCGGCGGCATGTCGAGGATGCCCATGATCGCCTGCGCGGTCACGGACTTGCCGGAGCCGGACTCGCCGAGCACGGCGAGGGTCTCCCCCGAGTCCACGGAGTAGTTCACGCCGTTGACGGCGCGGACCACGCCCTCACGGGTCTTGAACTCGACGTGCAGATCGCGCACTTCGAGCAGCGGGCCGGTGCGCTCCGGGTCGCCCGGGCGCGGGGCCGGGACGGCGTCCGTCGGGTCGATGATGGTCACGTACGCCTCCCTCAGCGTGACTTGGGGTCGAAGGCGTCGCGAACCACGTCGCCGAGCATGATGAACGCCAGCACGGTGATGCTCAGGGCCGCAGCCGGGAACAGCAGCGCGTGCGGGTTGGTCAGGAACCGGTCCTGGGCGTCACTGATCATCACGCCCCAGGAGATGTTCGGATACTGGATGCCGATGCCCAGGTAGGACAGGGCGGCCTCGGCGGAGATGTAGACGCCGAGGTTCATCGTGGTGATGACGATGACAGGGGCGAGCGTGTTCGGCAGGATGTGCCGGAACGCGATCCGCCAGGAGTCGGCGCCCAGCGCCTGTGCCGCCATCACGTAGTCGTTGTACTTGTTGGCGATGACCTCACCGCGCATGATCCTGAAGACCTGGGGCCAGCCGAGGATCGCCATGATGAGCGACACCGACCAGACGTCACCGCCGCCCCAGATCGACATGATCAGCAGACCGCCGACCAGAAGCGGCAGGGCCGAGAACACCTCGGTGATCCGGGAGACGACCGCGTCCAGCCAGCCGCCGACCAGACCGGCCAGCATGCCCAGCAGACCGCCGATGAGCGTGGTGACCACGGTCGTCACCACACCGACGACGATCGAGTTGCGGGTTCCGTACACGGTCCGCGTGTAGATGTCGCAGCCCTGGACGTCGTAGCCGAACAGGTGCCCGGACGACGGCCCGTTCATGGAGTTCTGCAGCTGGCAGAAACCGTCGGAGAACGGGGAGCGGGCGGTGAACAGGCTGGGTGCGATCGCCAGTGCGAGCAGGCACACGATGACGAAGCCGGTGACGATGAACATGGGCCGCTTGCGCAGGTCCACCCAGCCGTCCTTGAGCAGGCTCGCCTGCCGGGCCGCCGCCTTCTCCTCGGCCTCGATCTCCTTGGCGATGGCGGCCTCGTCGGTGGTGGGCCTCTCTATCGTCTTCTCACTCATAGCGAATCCTCGGGTCGAGCACGGCGTACATCAGGTCTACGAGGAGGTTGGCGACCAGGTAGATCAGTACGAGCAGGGTCACCAGACCGACGACGACGGGTCGTTCACGCAGATAGAGGCTCTGGGCCAACTGGCCGCCGATACCGGGCAGGTTGAACACGCGCTCGGTGATGATGGCACCACCCATGAGAGCACCGAGGTCGAAGCCCAGGAAGGTGACCACCGGGATGAGGGAGTTGCGCAGTGAGTGGATACCGATGACCCGCCGCTGCGGAAGACCCTTCGCCACCGCCGTCCGCACGTAGTCGGCGCGGTTCGACTCCGACATGCTCGCCCGCACCAGGCGCGCGATATAGGCCATGGAGGTCGAGGCGAGCACGATGGCGGGGAGGATGTAACTCTGCGGCCAGCCCTTCTCGATGCCGGCGACGGGCGTGATCTTCAGCTTCACGCCGAGCTCCAGCTGGAGGATGCTGCCCAGCACGAACACCGGGATCGAGATCAGCACCAGCGTCGAGATGAGCACGACGTTGTCGATGAACTTGCCCTTCTTCAGGGCGGAGAAGATGCCGGCGACGATACCGATCACGGCCTCGATGGCGAACGAGGTCAGCCCCAGCTTCAGAGTGATGGGGAACCGCTCGGAGACGATCTCGGAGATGGCACGTCCGTTGTACGTCTCGCCGAGGTCACCGGTGAAGACGCCGCTGATGTAGTGCCAGTACTGCTGGTACAGCGGCTCGTTGAGGTGGTAGTGCGCACGCAGAACCGCCGCGATGTTGGGGTCGGCGCGCTTGTCGCCGGCCAGCGCCTGGATCGGGTCGCCGGGCAGAGCGAAGACCAGGCAGAAGATGATGAACGTGACGCCTATCACTACAGGGATCACCTGCAGCAGGCGGCGCACGACGTATCGGCCCATGGGTACTCCAGAGGGGGTGCTCGGCCCGACCGTGGCCGAGGGGATGGCACAGTCGGACGGGAGACGGCAGCAGGAGTGAGCAGGGGAAGGCTATTCCTCCCCCTGCTCACCCCGTAATGCTGTGTCAGAACTGCTCAGAACCTGGGGTCAGCTGAGCTTGACCTGGTCCCACAGGATGTTGTGACCGGCGATCTTCATCGACTTGATCTTGTCGCTGAAGCCGGAGTTCAGGGTGTAGAAGTACACCGGGATGTACGGCAGGTCCTTGAGGATCACGTCGTCGGCCTGCTGGTACTTCTTGACGGCGTCCTCGTGCGTCGCGGCCTGGTCACCCTCGACGAGGAGCTTCTCGAAGTCCGGGCTGACGTAACCCGAGTAGTTGGAGCCGTTGGCGATGGCTTCCTTCGAGAAGATCGGACGGAGGTAGTTCTCCATGTCCGGGTAGTCCATGTTCCAGGCCATACGGAACGCGCCCTGGTACTTCTTGGCGTCCAGGTCGTTGAGGATCGTCTGGAACTGCTCGAACGGCTTGGCCGTCACCTTGATGCCCAGGTTCTGCTGGATCTGGTTGGCGACCGCCTCGATCCACGCCTTGTGGTCGCCGTCGGCGTTGTAGCCGAGCTCCAGCTTGTTGCCGGGCAGGCCGCCGCTCTTCTTGTAGAGCTCCTTGGCCTTGGCCGCGTCCAGCGTGCAGGCCTCACCACAGGCGCCCTTGCGGTAGCCGTCGATGATGGGGCTGATGAAGTCGTCCGCGGGCGTACGAGCGCCGAGGAAGATCTTCGAGGCGATCGTCTTCCGGTCGATCGACATGGAGATGGCCTTGCGGAGGTCCGCGTTCTGGAAGGCCTTGTTGTACTTGATCGGGAAGCCGATGTAACCGACACCCGAGTCGGCCTCGTCGATGTAACGGCCCGGCAGGTCCTTGTGGTACGTCGGCAGACCGGAGTTCGGGATGACGAGCTGGACGTCCAGGTTGCCGGCGACGAGGTCCTTGTAGGCCGTGTCCAGGTTCGAGTAGATCTTGAAGTTGACACCCTTGACCTCGATGTTCGAGGCGTCCGGGTACTTGTCGTACTTCGTGACGTCGATCTCTTCGTTGTGCTTGAACGTGCCCTTGATCTTGAAGGGGCCGTTACCGATGGGGGCGTCGCCGAAGCCCTTCGGGTCCTTGAAGAACGCCTTGGGCAGCGGAGAGAAGGCGAGGTAGGACAGCTGGGCCGGGAACGCCGAGAACGCGCCGTTCAGCGTGATCTCAAGCGTGCTGTCGTCGACGGCCTTCAGACCGGACATCTTGTCCGTCTTCGGCTTCTTGCCCTCGCCCGGGTTCAGGTCGCTGTAGCCCTGGATGTGGCTGAACAGCGGGTTGGTCTGCTGGGCGTTGGTCTGGTTGGCGCCGTAGTTCCAGGCGTCGACGAAGGACTGAGCGGTGACCTTCTCGCCGTTGTGGAAGGTGTAACCGGACTTCAGCTTGATCGTCCAGACCTTGTTGCCCTTGCTCTCGATCGACTGCGCCATGGCGTTGACGACCTTGTTGTCGGCGTCAAGCTTGGTCAGACCCGTGAAGAGGGCGTTGATGACCTGGCCGCCCTCGGTCTCGTATGTGTTGGTGGGGACCAGGCCGTTCTGCGGCTCACCGATCTCCACCGACACGACGCCGTTGCCCTTGCCCTTGCCCGAGCTGGTGTCGTCCCCGCCGCCGCCACAGGCCGTCGCACCCAGCGCCACTACGGCGGCTATCGCAACCCACTTGGCGCTCTTGGCACCACGCATGGGGCTCCTCCTCATGAGTCCATTGGTTCACCGCATGGAGGAGCACATGACACGTCACCGTCACCGGTGCCTGAAACGGTCAGGTGCCCCCGCGCTCGTGAGTCGACGCCGCATGCAGCGTGTTGACCCGTTGATCCGAGCTCTACGCGCCTAACTATCTGCCATGCGCCATGGCCGAACCACACTCATAAGGTCTCGGTTCGATCACACCTGACGCGTACATCTTCCAAAATCCGGACAAAGGGTTTGCCGAAAGATCCCTGCGAAACGGACTTGTTACACACCTATCGGACCCGCATGTCCGTATACCGAACGCGAAGGGCGTGAAAATTCAGTTGCGGATCCACCGCGGCTATGCATGGACCTTCGGCGGGCCAACGGGTCCGCGCCGCAAGGCCGTTCACACCCCTCGCACAGGGGGCTGATGGGATGCACGCTGGCCGAAGAATAGTGCGGTTCGATCCGCCTTTGCCGATCCAGAACGAGAACAAGGGTTTTCCCTACCCTCGGGCACGCAGGAAGGCCCGCGCCTCCCAGGCGCGGGAAGCCGGCAGCCTTCGGCCCCCGCCCATGCGTCACGGCCGAGAGCACCGCAAGAGGTACCTCCCGTTCGGCCTCCCGCGCATCGGCGATCAACGGCACGTTGTCCGGCCCAGCGGGCCGTGGAGCTGCACTGCGTGGTGACGATGAGCACGCGGCCCCCACAGCCAACTGAGAAGCCCGGGTGCCCCCAAGTCGGGGGCACCCGGGCCTCAAGTGGCCTGCCGTCAGCCGTGCTTGGCGCGGCTCGCCGCGCGGGCGCGCTCGCGGGCGTCCAGGTTCACCTTGCGGATGCGGACCGCCTCCGGGGTGACCTCCACGCACTCGTCGTCGCGGCAGAACTCCAGCGACTGCTCCAGGGAGAGCTTGCGCGGCGGGACGATCGCCTCGAACGTGTCGGCCGAGGACGACCGCATGTTGGTGAGCTTCTTCTCCTTGGTGATGTTCACGTCCATGTCGTCGGAACGCGAGTTCTCACCGACGATCATGCCCTCGTACACCTCGGTGCCCGGGTCGACGAAGAGCACGCCGCGCTCCTGAAGGTTCGTCATCGCGAAGGCGGTGACGGCACCGGCGCGGTCGGCGACCAGCGAGCCGTTGTTACGGGTCTGCAGCTGGCCGAACCAGGGCTCGTGGCCCTCGTGGATGGAGTGGCCGATGCCCGTGCCGCGCGTCTGGGTCAGGAACTCGGTACGGAAGCCGATGAGACCGCGGGACGGGACGACGAACTCCATGCGGACCCAGCCCGAGCCGTGGTTCGACATGTTGTCCATGCGGCCCTTGCGGACGCCCATGAGCTGCGTGACCGCGCCCATGTGCTCCTCGGGCACGTCGATCGTCATGCGCTCGACCGGCTCGTAGACCTTGCCGTCGACGTCCTTGGTGACGACCTGCGGCTTGCCGATGGTCAGCTCGAAGCCCTCGCGGCGCATCTGCTCGACCAGGATGGCGAGCGCCAGCTCACCGCGGCCCTGGACCTCCCAGGCGTCCGGACGCTCGGTGTCGAGAACGCGCAGGGAGACGTTACCGATCAGCTCGCGGTCGAGACGGTCCTTGACCTGACGGGCGGTCACCTTGCGGTCCTTGACCGCGGCCTTGTTGTCGGCGCCCTTGCCGGTACCGCCACGGCCGACCAGCGGCGAGGTGTTCGTACCGATGGTCATCGAGATCGCCGGCTCGTCGACCGTGATCAGCGGCAGCGGGATCGGGTTCTCGGGGTCGGCGAGGGTCTCGCCGATCATGATGTCCGAGATACCGGCGACGGCACAGATGTCACCGGGGCCGGCCTTCTCGGCGGGCTTGCGGGTGAGCGCCTCGGTCATCAGCAGCTCGGTGATGCGCACGTTGGACATCGTGCCGTCACGCTTGATCCACGTGACGGTCTGGCCCTTGCGCAGCTCGCCCTGCTCGACGCGGAGCAGCGCGATACGGCCGAGGAAGTTGTCGGCGTCCAGGTTGGTGACGTGCGCCTGGAGCGGGGCCTCGGGGTCGTACTCCGGAGCCGGGACGTGGGACAGGATCGTGGAGAAGAACGGCTCCAGGCTGTCGCTGTCCTGCGGGACCGTACCGTCCTCGGGCTTGGTCAGCGAGGCGACACCGTCACGGGCACAGGCGTAGACGATCGGGAACTCGATCTGGTCCTCGTCGGCGTCGAGGTCGAGGAAGAGGTCGTAGGCCTCGTTCACGACCTCGTCGATGCGCGAGTCGGGGCGGTCCGTCTTGTTGATGCAGAGGATGACGGGCAGGCGGGCCTGCAGCGCCTTGCGCAGCACGAAGCGGGTCTGGGGCAGCGGGCCCTCGGAGGCGTCGACCAGCAGGACCACCGCGTCCACCATCGACAGACCACGCTCGACCTCGCCACCGAAGTCGGCGTGGCCCGGGGTGTCGATGATGTTGATGGTGATGACGTCGCCGCCATCCTTCGGGTGGTACTTCACGGCCGTGTTCTTGGCCAGGATCGTGATGCCCTTCTCACGCTCCAGGTCGTTCGAGTCCATCATGCGGTCGTCGAGCGACTCGGCGGCGTGCGCCGCGAAGGCACCGGCCTGCTTCAGCATGGCGTCGACGAGGGTCGTCTTGCCGTGGTCGACGTGGGCGACGATGGCGACGTTGCGGATGTCGTGGCGCGTGGCCATGAAGGCGTACTCCTGGAGTGTGAGGAAGGCCGACGCGTACGTCTGTGTTACGCGGACCCTGCCGGGCTGAACACGCCACGGCCTTACACCATGGTACGGGGCCGCCGCAGCAGCGGCTCGCCGGGCCGCTGGGGTCAGGCGTTCCGGGTGGCCGGGGAACCCGCGCCGCAGGAGAGACGGGCTGCCTGGCGGGCCATCCGGTTGTCGACGGACTCGTCGCAGGACAGGACACCCTGCATGTCGACCGTCCAGTTCCGCGCGTGGCCTGTCGTTGCCCGACCGCCGGAACAGGTGTAGCGGAAGTCGCCCTCCCATTCCCGGACTCCGGCGTACTGCACCGTTTCACCCGGGCCGGACACCTTGGAGAGACGGTTGTGCAGGTCCGGAGCCTTCTGGTGCACGTCGGTGAAGGCCCAGGTGTCGCCGTTCACGTCAGCCAAAGTGGCGGCGTCGGAGTCGATCTCGCCGATCTTCTTGCCCAGTGAGAAGAGGATCTCAGCCGAGGACAGCGCGGGGCCCTCGGTGCGCACCACCGGCTTCGGGGTGTACACCGGCTCGATCAGGTTCGTCGTCCTGATGGTGCGGCCACCGCTGTGCTCCGGCGCCGAGACGCCGGTCAGCCGGTCCGCCTTCTTCACACCCGACCAGGTGAAGGTCCCGTTCGCGCAGGCCTTCGGCACGGCCGGCGCGCTGCTCGTGGCGGCCTTGTCGCCGTGCCCGCCACCGGTGCACCCGGCCAGCCCGACCGCCACCGTCACCGCGGTCAGCACCGCAACCCACGGCCCCCGCGTGATACCCCGCATGTGCCGCCCCGTTTCCCCCGCACACGGACGCCCGGCGCCCGCGGCATGATCAATGGTCGATTCATGCTGCGTGCGCCGGGCGCCCACCACAAGCGTTTTGAGCTACCTCAGAGCTACCACCCCGTCAGCCGTCCGACGACCCGCTCGCCGACGGCTTCGCCCCCTTCTCCAGGAAGCCCATGTCCTCGTAGACCGGCGTCTGGAACCCGAAGGCCCCCGCGTTCACCAGGTTCTTCGTCGCGGCCATCAGTTGCGGGCGCTGGTACAGCGGGATGGAGCCCGCGGCGGCCCAGATGCGGGAGTCGGCCTTGCGGACCAGGGAGAGGTTCTCGTCGGCGTCGAGGGTGGCGGCCGCCTGGTCGAAGAGGTGGTCGACCTGGTCGGTGCCGACGCGGGTGTAGTTCTGCTCGACGTCGAGGGAGCCGTCCGCGGCCGGTACCGGCTTGGCGTAGATGGGCCGGGCGTCGGTGGCCGGGAAGGCGGAGGCGGGCCAGGAGTACAGGGCGAGGTCGAACTCCCCGGACGCGATGTGGTCCTTGAAGTAGCTCTCGTCGGCGACCTTCGTGATCCGGGTGCCGATGCCGACCCGCTGCAGCATGGCGCTGATCCGGTCGGCCACGGTCCGCAGGGCCTGCGAGCCGGGTCCCGACGGCAGCACGAAGCGCAGGGTGAGCGGCTTGCCGTCCTTGGCCAGCACCCCGGCGGCCGCGCCGGCCGGGGCCGCGGTGCCCTTGGGGGCGTAGGCGCCGGGTGCGCCGCCGCGCGGCGGCTGCTGCCCGGCGTACTTGCCGTCCGCGAGGTGCGTGCCTGCCCGCTCGCCGCCCTTGGCCTTCTCGTCCTTCTTGGTGTGGTCCTTGGGGTCCTTGTGGTGGCCGCTCTTGCTGTCCCCGCCGTTGTCGTCCTCGCCGACGATGTACGTCCCGTCGTCGCCGTCCTCGGACTCGTCGGCCTTCCGGCCCTCGGCCCCGGCGGCCTTCTCGCCCTTCTGCTTCTTCTTCTCCTCCTTGACCGGACCGCCGCGCACCCACCCGGCGTCCGCGAGCAGCGCCTGCGCCTCGGCGGTGTCATGGCCGCCGAGCGCGCCGCTGTTGTCGGCGTAGGCGGCCTGCCCGGACAGCGCGAGATGGCTGCCGACGGGCACGGCGGGCAGCCCGAGCGGTTTGAGGACGGCCTCGGCGAGCGCCTTGCGGTCGAGGGCGCGGGCCACGGCCCGGCGGACGCGCTCGTCCGCGAGGGGGCCCTCGGCGCCGTTGAGGGCGAGCTGGGTGTAGACCGGCTCCAGCGACTTGCGCACCTCGAAAGCGCCCAGGTCCTCGGCGTCGGCGGGCAGGTTCTTGGCGGCGGCCCGGCGGGCTCCCGGGCCCTGCAGCGGGGTGGAGCCCTTGGCCTTGCCGGCCAGGTCGACGCGCTGGACGGCGGACGGGTCGATCTCTGCCAGGTCGATCTGCCCGTCGGCGAGCGCGGCGGGCCGCTTGTCGAGCGGTACGGCCTGCAGGTCGATCTCCGCCAGCTTGGCGGGCTGACCCCACCAGCGCGGGTTGCGGACCAGGCTGACCTGGTTGTTCTTGTGGTCGACCGCCTTCAGGGCGAAGGGCCCGGCGGTGACCTTGAGCGTCCTGCGCGCCCCGTCGTTGAAGGAGTCCGGGGTCCCCATGACGTCCTTGGGGTACAGCGGCGAGAACAGCGACTGCCAGTCGGCGTACGGCCGCGCGAAGGTGACCTTGACCTCGAGGTCGCTCGCGCCGCGTTCGATCTTCTGGATGCGGTCGTAGCCGGCGTTGCGGGCGGTCCAGTACGCGGTGTCCTTGCCGGACAGGGCGCGCCACTGGGCGGCGAAGTCGGCGGCGCCGATCTCACGGCCGTCGCTCCAGACGGCCTGCTGGGCGAGCTTGTAGAGCACGACCTGCTTGGGCTCGGTCTGGACGACCTTGGCGGACTCCAGGTAGTCGGCGTTGCGCTGCGGCCGCCCGCTGCGGTCCAGCCGGTACATGGACGGGAGGACGGCCTGCGCGACGCGGTTCGTGACCGCGTCGGCGTCCGACTGGAACGTGTTCAGGGTCTCCGGCACGTCGTCCACGGCCCACCGCAGGGTGCCGCCGTCGGCCACGAGGTCACGGCCGGCGGGCGCGATGTCCGGCCCGGCGAGCGGCTTGCCCGCCTCGTCGTCGGAGGCGCAGCCGGGCAGCGCGAGCACGCCCGCGGTCAGCAACGCGACCGCACGAAGCGCTCTGCGGGTGGTGCCACGATCGGCCGTCGATCGGCCGCGGGCACGCTGTGGCTGGTCGTGCCCGCGCGGCGGCAGCCGCAGATCCAACACAGCCCCGCGCCCCTTTGGGGCGCTGCCGAACCGAGGCTGACTTCGCCAGGGCCTGAGGCCGGCGCCGTCGTGGGACATCGCTGCTACCTCCGGGGGCCGCTCCCGCCGATGAATAAGTGGGGGTCTGATCACATTTGGCGGTATTTTGGAGTTGATCAGATGTACGGCCCCACTGAAGAGGAAAGGGTTCGCCCACCGGGGGCGACACGGCGACACAGCCGGAGAGCCCCACCCGTGTGGCCGAATGTGCGCCCCCCGCGCACACAGAGCGCTTGCAGGCGTGCACTGGAGGCGTGCAATCCGCCAATCGCTGCACATCCCTTCCCACCGGCAGGTGTGACGCGCAACACTCGCAGGCGCATGAACGTTGCCACCTGGGGCCTGACGGCCCATGGAAGTGAGGTCACGTCATGTCCGTGCAAGACGACCTGACGACAATGCAGCGCTGCCTGGACGACCTGTCCCGGTCCGTGGGCCGCCTGGAGAAGCAGCTGGGCAGTGGCGGCCTTGACATGCGCCGCGTCCGCGCCGACGCCGATCACCTGCGGGAGAGCGTCGCGCTCCTGCGCGAGGCGGCGTCGAGTCCGAGCGCACCGCGCAAGCCGGAACTCGTCACCATCCCCGACACCCCGTACGACCCCTCGCTGTGGATCGACACGGACGACGAAGGACTCGGCGCCCGCGACCGCCACGCCCCCTGAACCCGACCGGAGTCATGAGTTGGCCACTGGTACGGAACCACATCTGAACAGCGGCGGTGTGCGCACCGGTACGCGCGCCGCGATCGACGCCCCGCATCTGCGGACCGACCGCTGGTGGCTGGCTCCGGCCGCCACCGCGGCCGGGTTGCTGGCCTTCATCGTGTACTCGACGTGGCGGGCCTTCGCGAACGCGGACTACTACTCGGCGCCGTATGTCTCCCCGTTCTACTCGCCGTGTCTGGCGGAGAACTGCAAGAACATGCCCTCGGGCCCGAACGCCGACCTCTTCGGCAGCTGGTGGGGCATCTCCCCGGCGATCATCATCCTGATCTTCCCACTGGGCTTCCGCCTGACCTGCTACTACTACCGCAAGGCCTACTACCGGGGCTTCTGGGCCTCGCCCCCGGCCTGCGCGGTGGCCGAGCCGCACAAGAAGTACTCCGGTGAGACCCGCTTCCCGCTGATCCTGCAGAACATCCACCGGTACTTCTTCTACGCGGCGATCCTGGTCGCGGGCGTGCTGACGTACGACACGGTGCTGTCCTTCCGCGACACGGACGAGAACTGGGGCCACATGGGCCTCGGGACGGTCGTCTTCCTGATCAACATCACGCTGATCTGGATGTACACGATCTCCTGCCACTCCTGCCGGCACATCGTCGGCGGCAAGCTCAAACACTTCTCCAAGCATCCCGTGCGCTACAAGGCGTGGCAGTTCGTCGGGAAGCTGAATGCCCGTCACATGCTGCTCGCCTGGGCGTCGTTGGTGAGCGTGGCGCTCGCCGACTTCTACGTGTATCTGGTGGCGTCCGGCGCCTTCGACGATCCGAGGTTCTTCTGATGTCCGTGGTCGACCGCCAGGAGTGGGACGTAGTCGTGGTCGGCGCCGGGGGCGCCGGACTGCGTGCGGCCATCGAGGCGCGCGAGCGGGGTGCCCGTACGGCCGTGATCTGCAAGTCGCTGTTCGGCAAGGCGCACACGGTGATGGCCGAGGGCGGCATCGCGGCGGCGATGGCCAATGTCAACGAGCACGACAACTGGCAGGTCCACTTCCGCGACACCATGCGCGGCGGCAAGTTCCTCAACCAGTGGCGGATGGCCGAACTGCACGCCCAGGAGGCCCCGGACCGGGTGTGGGAGCTGGAGACCTGGGGGGCCCTCTTCGACCGTACGAAGTCGGGGAAGATCTCCCAGCGCAACTTCGGCGGCCACGAGTACCCGCGCCTCGCGCACGTCGGAGACCGCACGGGGCTCGAACTCATCCGCACGCTCCAGCAGAAGATCGTCTCCCTCCAGCAGGAGGACCACCGCGAGACCGGCGACTACGAGTCCCGGCTGAAGGTCTTCCAGGAGTGCACGGTCACCAGGGTGCTCAAGGACGGCAGCCGGGTCTCCGGTGTCTTCGCCTACGAGCGCGAGACGGGCCGTTTCTTCGTCCTGGAAGCCCCTGCCGTGGTGATCGCGACGGGCGGCATCGGCAAGTCCTTCAAGGTCACGTCGAACTCGTGGGAGTACACCGGCGACGGGCACGCGCTGGCGCTGCTGGCCGGGGCGCCGCTGCTGAACATGGAGTTCGTGCAGTTCCATCCGACGGGCATGGTCTGGCCGCCGTCGGTGAAGGGCATCCTCGTCACGGAGTCGGTCCGCGGCGACGGCGGGGTGCTCAGGAACTCCGAGGGCAAACGCTTCATGTTCGACTACATCCCGGACGTCTTCAAGGAGAAGTACGCGGAGTCGGAGGAGGAGGGCGACCGCTGGTACGAGGACCCGGACAACAACCGGCGTCCACCGGAGCTGCTCCCCCGTGACGAGGTCGCCCGCGCGATCAACTCCGAGGTGAAGGCAGGCCGCGGCTCCCCGCACGGCGGTGTCTTCCTGGACGTGTCGACGCGTATGCCCGCCGAGGTCATCCGGCGCCGGCTGCCGTCCATGTACCACCAGTTCAAGGAGCTGGCGGACGTCGACATCACCGCGGAGGCGATGGAGGTCGGGCCGACCTGTCACTACGTGATGGGCGGTATCGCGGTCGAGTCCGACACGGCCGCCGCGCGCGGGGTGCCCGGGCTGTTCGCGGCCGGCGAGGTGGCCGGCGGTATGCACGGCTCCAACCGGCTCGGCGGGAACTCGCTGTCCGACCTGCTGGTGTTCGGGCGCCGCGCGGGATGGCACGCCGCCGAGTACTCGGCGGCCCTGGCCTTCGAACGCCCCGCCGTCGACGAGGTCCAGGTCGACACGGCGGCCGCGGAGGCGCTGCGCCCGTTCTCCGCCGAGGGCCCCGCCCCCGGCGCGGACGACGGCCGCCCGCCGGAGAACCCGTACACCCTGCACCAGGAACTCCAGCAGACCATGAACGACCTCGTCGGCATCATCCGGCGCGAGGGCGAGATGGAGCAGGCGCTGGAGAAGCTGGCGGACCTTCGGGTACGGGCCCGCCGGGCCGGTGTCGAGGGGCACCGCCAGTTCAACCCCGGCTGGCATCTCGCGCTGGACCTGCGGAACATGCTGCTGGTCAGCGAGTGCGTGGCCCGGGCGGCCCTGGAGCGCTCGGAGTCCCGCGGCGGCCACACCCGCGAGGACCATCCGACGATGGACCGCAAGTGGCGCAACATCAATCTGCTGTGCCAACTGACCGACCCCACGGGCGGGTTGGCGGCCACGGACCCCGTCCGCGGCCAGATCGACCTCACCCGCGAGACCACCGAACCCATCCGCGCCGACCTGCTCGCCCTCTTCGACAAGGAGGAGCTGGTCAAGTACCTCGCCGAAGAGGAGCTGTACGAGTGAGCAGCTACGAGGCCCGCTTCAAGGTGTGGCGGGGCGACGTCAAGGGCGGCGGCCTGGAGGACTTCAAGGTCGAGGTCAACGAGGGCGAGGTGGTACTGGACATCATCCACCGCCTCCAGTC
This sequence comes from Streptomyces sp. TLI_185, assembly GCF_003814765.1. Classification (NCBI taxonomy): domain Bacteria; kingdom Bacillati; phylum Actinomycetota; class Actinomycetes; order Kitasatosporales; family Streptomycetaceae; genus Streptomyces; species Streptomyces sp. TLI_185. Next base: position 6,541,170 of record NZ_RKRB01000001.1, on the reverse strand, counting down.
CACCCAGGCCCCCGATCTGGCGGTCCGCTGGAACTGCAAGGCGGGCAAGTGCGGTTCGTGCTCCGCCGAGATCAACGGGCGGCCGCGGCTGATGTGCATGACGCGGATGTCCGTGTTCACGCAGGAGGAGACGATCACCGTCACACCCTTGCGTGCCTTCCCGGTCGTAAGGGATCTCGTCACGGACGTCGGCTTCAACTACACCAAGGCGCGCGAGGTCCCCGCGTTCGTGCCGCCGGAAGGTGTGGGGCCCGGCGAGTACCGGATGATGCAGGAGGACGTGGACCGCTCGCAGGAGTTCCGCAAGTGCATCGAGTGCTTCCTGTGCCAGGACACCTGTCATGTCGTCCGTGACCACGAGGAGAACAAGACGGCGTTCGCGGGACCCCGTTTCCTGATGCGGGTGGCGGAGCTGGACATGCATCCGCTGGACGCGGCCGCCGAGGGCGGACTCGACCGCAAGAAGACCGCCCAGGACGAACACGGCCTCGGCTACTGCAACATCACCAAGTGCTGCACGGAGGTCTGCCCCGAGGGCATCAAGATCACGGACAATGCGCTGATTCCCTTGAAGGAACGGGCGGTCGACCGCAAGTACGACCCGTTGGTGTGGCTGGGGTCGAAGATCAGGCGCCGGTCTTCCTAGGCCGCGGGAGGGCGGCCGGGTTCAGCGCACCCAGCCGTCCCGGTACGCCCTCCAGTCCGCCTCCGTGGCCGCGAAGTCGACGTAGAGCGCGACACCGAAGCGGGATCGGTCCGCGTCCGTGCGGGACAGGCCCAGGCGGACGCCGCGGACGGCGGCCGGGACGGTCTCGGCATGGTTCCAGTGGCCGAACCGGTTCTCGTGGTAGAAGGGCAGGCCCATCAGCAGGTCGGTGGAGGGCGGGGTGACCTCCAGGGCGAGCGAGGTCTGCTGGGCGACATAGCCGCCGTACAGGCTCTGCAGCGGCTGCATGGTGTCGTACGACATCACGGCGATCTGGTCGACCCGGCGCGCGACCTGGCCGAAGAACCGCTGCGACCACCACTTCGGGTGCCCGGCGACCGTGCCCCAGAAGGCATGGAAGCCGGGGAGTGGGTCGATCTGGTGGGCGGCGACGGACAGCAGGGCGTGGTGCGCGCGGGTGACGGAGCGGAGGGAGTCGAGGAGGGTGAGGTAGTCGCGGTCGCCGGAGTGGAGGGGCTCGAGGTCGAAGTGGACGCCGTCGAAGCCGGCCGCCAGGATCTCGCGGGTCGAGGCGACGACGGCCGCGCGGGTCGCCGGCCGCTCCAGGCGCATCCCCGTCGGGCCCTCGGTCGCGAGTACGTCGCCAAGCCAGGCCTGGACGCGGAGGCGCGGCGCTCGGCCGTGCAGGGTTTTTGTGAGCCAATCTGCCTTGGCGTACGCGGACTTGGGGAGGGTGCCGTTGTGTTCCAGGGGGCCCGCGTGGACGTACAGGTCGCGGATGCCGGCGCCTTCCAGGCGGTGGGCGAGTGCGTTGACGTCGGCCTCGGTCTTGCGGCCGTCGACCCAGGCGTGGCCCAGCCAGATGGCGTCGCGGTTTCTGGTGTACGTGCCCTTCTTGGGGTCGCCGGTGTAGTTCAGGCGGAGGGCGGATTCGGCGGCTAGGAGGGGGACGAGGAGGGCCAGGACCAGGGCGAGGATGAGGCGTCGCCAGCGGCGGCGGGGTGGCTGCTTGGTCGCCTCGGCTTCGCCATCGGCTTTTTCGTTCCCACCCGCACCACCCGTACTACTTCCGTCGTCGAGCGCGCGTGGCCCCTGTGGGGGGTTCTCGCCATCGGCGGCTGCGGGGGTGTGCGTGGTCGTGGGCGGCTCCTCCACGGTGGTTTTCTGCGCTCCGTCGGCCGCAGAAGTCGCCGCGGCCGCGTCGTCGACGCTCGTGATCGGCTCGTCCGTCCCGCTGTCCTCGCGCGACCCCGTCCCTTTCGCAGCCCCTGTCTCTTCCCCCGTGCGATCCGTCTGCTCCATCCCCGCTCCCCCTCGTCGATCCCGTCCCGACCCCACCCGTGTGCACCGGCATTCGCCCGCCACAGCTCCCCCACCCCTGACCCACCCCGGTCGCGCGGCCGCATTCCTGCTCATACGCTCCGAAATGTGACGTCATCCTTGATCCGGGGCCGGCCGCGGCGCGCCACCGCTCACATATCCGTGCGGGTGCTGCACACCGTGGTGGGCGGGCTGGCCGCGGTGGTGTGGCTGGTGTTGCCGTGGATGACGATCAGCAGTGACGTGCCGGTTCCGGCCGCCCGTGCGCACCCGGCCGCCGCGAGCGCCGCCGCGCCGGAGCAGGACGGGACGTCGGTCGCCGACCTGGTGCTGCCGCTCGTTGCGGTGGGCGCGGTGGTCGTGGTCGCGGGGTACGGGTATGTGCGGCGCACACGGCGCGCCCGGACACGTACGACGCCCGGTGGTGGCGCGGCCCCGGCCGGGCCCGCCGCACCGCCGCTGTCCGAACTCGACCACCGGGTACGGGCCCTGCTGGTCGAGGCCGACGACTGGGTGCGCACCAGCCGGGAGGAACTCGGGTTCGCCGAGGCGCGGTCCGGGGCGGATTCCGTGGCGCCCTTCGTACGGGCCGTGCGGGATGCCGAGGCCGAGCTGTCCGCCGCCTTTCGGATGCGGCAGCAGTACGACGACGGTGTCCCGGAGGACGAGACGTCCCGGCGGCATGCGCTCGCCGGGATGATCGGACGGTGTCAGGAGGCCGGGCGGCGGCTGGACGCGGAGGCCGCGGGGTTCGACCTGCTGCGCGCGCTGGAGACGGCGGACGGTCTGGGCGAGGCGCTGGAGGTCGCCGAGGGCCGCTTCCGTGCGCTGGCCGCGCGCACCGGAGGCGCCGGGGCGACGCCGGCCGACCTCGGCAGGCGGTACGGATCCGGCGCGGTCGACGCCGTCATCGGGCATGCCGAACAGGCCAAGGACCGCCTGGTGTTCGCCACGACCCGGCTGAACCAGGCGCGCCAAGCGGCCGACATGGGGGAGGCAGCGGATGCGGCACGTCATCTGCGGGCCGCCGAGGGCGCGACAGCCCAGGCCGAGGTGTTCGTCGCCGGCATCGAGCGGCTCGCCGCCGATCTGGCCTCGGCGGCGGGACTGGTGCCGGCCGCGCTCACCGGGGCGGAGGCGGAGCTCGCGGACGCGCGGACGGCCCGTAGCGGCGCGGGGGACCTCCCCGCCGGTGAGCTGCACGCCCGCGCCGCGCACGCCGACCTCGTCCTGACGGCCGTACGAGAGGAGCTGACGGCCGGGCCGTACGACCCGCTCGACGCCCTCCGGCTGCTCGTGCGGGGGCTTGTGCCGGTGGGTGTGGGGCGGTTCGGGGTGCTGTCTGCCGCCGCGTCGCTGGTCGCGCGGAGTGCCGTGGCCGAGGCCGACGCCTTCGTCACGACGCACCGGGGAGCCGTCGGGAGCACGGCGCGTACCCGGCTGGCGGAGGCGGAGCGGCTGCTCGCCGAGGTGCCGCCGGATCTGCTCGCCGCCGACGCCCTGGCCCGCCGGGCACGCGACCTCGCCGAACGGGACGTACGGGTGCACGGCAACCCGGTCGCCGGAGCGGCCGAACACGAGACCGGCGCCGCGGGGGCGATCGTCGGCGGGATCCTGTTGGGCGCGGCCGCACAGGACGGCCCACCGGCCGGCTTCGGCGGCCCCCGCACTCGGGCCCGGTGGGCGGCACCGGCGTCCCCGGGACAGGCCGCCGGCTGACTCCGGCTGACAGGCCCTGAACAGGTCGGTCGAAGACCACGCCGGTTCGGCCGCGCCCTCCAGAGGCGCGGGGCTGTGTCCACATGCGGCTCCGCCGCGGGGCGCGACCAGCCACGACACGCCGGCAGACGACCGACGGCCCATTGCGGGCCCTGCCGAGAAGCCGCGACGCACACCGGACCAGTCGCGACGGCGCCGCAGCGGACCTGCACCTCAGTACAGCGGCCGCACCCCGAAGGCGCGGGGCTGTCTCCACATGCGGCTCCGCCCCGGGGCGCGACCAGCCACGACACGCCGGCAGACGACCGACGGCCCATTGCGCCCCGCGGCGGCGCGAATCCGCACAGCCAGCGGAGCGCCCCGGTCAGAACAGACTCAGCAGCGCCTCCGCCGGATCCGCCAGCCCCGTCTCCCCGTCCGGCAGCGGCAGTTCGAACCACACCGTCTTGCCGCGTGGGGTGCGGCGGGAGCCCCACGCCGCGCTCAGGAGGCCGACGAGCTGGAGGCCACGGCCGCCCTCGTCGGTGTCACGGGCGCGGCGCCGGCGGGGCTGGACGAGGCCGGAGTCCCAGACCTCGCAGACCAGGGTGCGGTCCAGCAGGAGCCGCAGTCTTATCTCGCCCTCGCCGTACCGCAATGCGTTGGTGACCAGCTCACTGACCAGCAACTCCGTTGTGTCGACGAGGGGTTCGAGGTCCCAGGACAGCAGCTGGCCGCGGGCGTACTCACGGGCCCTGCCCACGCTGCGCGGCTCGCGCGGCAGCGTCCAGTCGCCGACGGAATCGGCGGGCAGGCCCTGGACGCGGGCCATCAGCAGGGCGATGTCGTCCTCGCCGTGGTGGGTGTCGAGGGTGTTGAGGACGTGGTCGCAGACGTCCTCCAGGTTTCGATGGGTGTCGGCGCGCAGCGCCGTCGTTGAGGGGTGGTGGTCGGGTGACGGGTGGGCGGGGTCGGTGAGGGCCCCTACGAAGGCCTGGAGGCCCTCGTCCAGGGGGTGATCGCGGCTTTCGACCAGTCCATCCGTGTAGAGCGCGAGCAGGGCGCCTTCGGGTAGTTCGACCTCCACCTCCTCGAAGGGCTCTCCGCCGACGCCGAGCGGCATACCGGGCGGCACGTCGAGCATCAGCGCGTCCTCGCCGGGTTCGACCAGGACGGGGGGCAGATGGCCGGCGTTGGCGAAGGTGCAGCGGCGGGTGACGGAGTCGTAGACCGCGTAGACGCAGGTGGCGAGGTACACCTCCGACAGGTCCGCCTCGCGGGGGCGGCGGGCCGCGCGGGTCGCCTGCTGGACGCCGCCGGGCGCGCCGAGGCCCCGCGCGATCTCGTCCAACGCACTCAGCACTTCGGCGGGTTCCAGGTCGAGAAGGGCGAGTGTCCGTACCGCCGAGCGGAGTTCGCCCATCGCCACGGCCGCGCGCAGTCCGCGGCCCATGACGTCCCCGACCACCAACGCCGTACGGTGGCCCGGAAGTTCGATCACGTCGAACCAGTCGCCGCCGACCTCGCTGGGGCGGTCGGCGGAGGAGTTGCCCGGCAGATAGCGGCAGGCGATGTCCAGACCGGAGGCCACCGGGTCGCCCGGCGGGAGCAGCGACCGCTGCAGCATCAGGGCGCGCTCGTGCTCACGGCGGTACAGGCGCGCGTTGTCGATGCAGACGGCGGCGCGCGCCGCGAGCTCCACCGCGAGGTCCCGGTCCCGGTCCCCGAACGGCTCGCTGCCCTTCGTACGGGCGAACTGCGCAAGTCCTACGACGGTGTCGTGGGCGACCATCGGCACGGCAAGCGTGGACTGGACGAGGCCGCCCTCCTCGGCGGGGACGAGCTGGGTGCGGGCGGTGCGCAGGGCGTCCGCACAAGGGGAGTTGAAGGGGTAGTGGTGGACCGCGCCCACGGCGACGGGTGCGCCGCCGCCGACGAACGGTGCGTCGGAGACCGCGCTGGCGAAGGCGACCCGGCGCAGCTCCCCGCTGCCGTCGGCGAGGCCCGGCGGGGTCTCGTCGCCCGCCAGCAGCCCCTGGTAGAGGTCGACCGTGGCGAGGTCGCAGAAGCCGGGGACGACGACGTCGAGGAGTTCGCGGGCCGTGGTCTCCAGGTCGAGGGAGTTGCCGATGCGGGCGCCCGCCTCGTTGAGAAGGGCGAGATTGCGCCGCGCGGCAGCGGCTTCGCGGGCCGCGGCGCGGCGGGAGGTGATGTCGGTTCCGAGCCATGCCACGCCGATGGGGCGGCCGGACCCGCTGTGCACGCGGTACAGGTTGATGGACCAGTGCCGACGCTCCTCGGAGCCCGGCACGAAGCCCGTGACGTGCATGTCCGTGATGGAGTTGCCGGTCTCCAGGACCCGGCGCAGGGTCGCCGCGACCCGCTCGGCCTCGGGCCGCTGCAGATAGTCGTGGACGCCGCGGCCGCGGTGGTCGTCGGGCGTGCCGCCGAAAGTGTTCGCAAACTGCTGGTTGGCGCGACGGACCCGCAGATCGGTGTCGATCAGTAGGAAACCGAAAGGAGATTGACCGAAAATCGACTGCGAGGCGGCAAGGTCGGTCTCGATGCTGCGCAGGGTGCGTACGTCGACCACGATGCAGACGGCGGCCTTCTCGCCCTCCTCGGTCCGCGTCGGCATCACATAGACCTCGGCGAGCCCCTCCCGCCCGCTCTCCCCCGCCACCCCAGCGGGCTGCCGGAACGGGACCACTCCGGTCCACTCCCGCCCGTCGAGGATCTCGGCCATCTTGCGCTGACCCTGCTCCCGCAGGTCGGGGTCGATGAACGCCTCGATGGGGTCCATGCCGACCGCGTGCCCGGCGGGGATCCCGAAGAGCTGCTCGGCGCGCAGACTCCACTGGTCGACGAGCCCGTCGGGGCCGATGGAGAAGGACGCGACCTTGATGTAGTCGTAGATGGAGCCGGGCGGACTGCTCTGCCACATGGCGTCACCGTGAGGTGGTCCGTCGGTCCCGTCGAATCCGCCGAAGGAAGACAGGCCCGTCCCGCCCGCCGTCCCGCTCGTCACATCGGCCGCGGCATCACCCGCGGCCTCCGCCCTCGCGCCGTCCGACGGGTCCTCGGACTCCGTGGCCTTCGCTGGTATCTCGCTCACGCGAACCGTCCCCTCCAGCTCACCGCGTCCGGCACCGGTCACCGGGTGCGGCTGCCCGCAGTATCCAGCACTACGGCGCCGCACAACACGGTGTTCACGATCACAGCACGGTCCCGACGGTTTTCGGTCCCGGCTGCGACAACACTTCCAGTCTTCTAACCAGCCGACACCTCGTCGAATCACACGCGCCGGACACTGCCACCGGCCTGAACCAGTCTGTCGACAGGGCGGGCGTTCGCGTACAGCGCCCGAAGGGCCGGACCGGGAACCGGATCAGCCGGGCACAGCGAGTTCGAACCACACCGTCTTGCCCGCCTGGCCGGGCCGGGTGCCCCAGCGGCGCGAGGAGCGGGCGACGAGTTGCAACCCGCGGCCGCTCTCGTCCTCGGGGCGGGCGACGCGTTCGCGCGGCGGGTCGGGGAGCGGGTCGGAGACCTCCACCAGCAGGACGTCCTCGAGGCCGGCGGGCCGCACGAGGCGTACGCCGATGGGTCCGGTGGCGTGCCGCAGGGAGTTGGTCACCAGCTCGCTGACCAGCAGGGCCGCGAGATCTCCGAGGGCGTCGAGCTCCCAGGTGCGCAGTTGGCCGCGGACGGCGGCGCGGGCTCCCCGGACGGCGTCCGGCTCCGCGGGAAAGCTCCACTCGGCGCAGTCGCCTTCAGTGTCGATCACGCCGATCACTTCCCAGGCCCGAGCCCACCCATGTCTGTTTTCGTGGGGTTAATGGGGACATACCCGATATTCGGTTCGGAGTACCGTCCGCCGTGGCGGGCTTAGCCCCGCTGGTGGAGCCGCGCGCCTATGGCTCCGCTGGTCGAACAGGGCGCCTATGAGCTCGGGGGTGCGGGTTTGTCGGGCGACTGCGGGTGCGTTGTGGCTAGTCGCGCCCGGGCGTCGGTAGCCGCACATCGACAGGGGCCCCGCGCCCCTGAGGGGCGGGGCTTCACCCCTGCCCCCAGTGGGCGGTCAGCTCACGGACCGCCGGGATGTCCTGGTCCAGCCACGGCACGTCCCACAGTTCGTCCCGGGTGAGCCAGCGCAGTTCGTCGTGGTCCTGGAGGGGTTTGGGGTCGGGGGAAGCCGGGCGCAGGCGGGCCGTCCATACGTGCAGGACGTACGGCGGCTTCAAGGGCCACTCACCCGCTACGCGGGCCACGGCCTCGGCGTCCACGCCGAGTTCCTCGCGCAGCTCGCGTACGAGGGCCGCCTCGGGGGTCTCGCCCTGTTCGACCTTGCCGCCGGGCAGTTCCCAGCGACCGGCGAGTTCGGGAGGCGCGCTACGGCGCGCGGCGAGCAGGCGGCCGCCGTCGAACAGGGCGGCACCCACCACCACGATCCGTTCCGTCATGCGGGGGAGCCTACGGGAGTCAGTTGGCCGCGGCTGTTCCGTTCTGCCCGTTCTGACCTATGCGCTCGACCCAGTACAACTGCTTGTGTCCGCGGTCGTCGAGGCTGTCCGCGATCTTCTGGGCCTCGGCCCTGGTCGCGTACCGGCCCACGCGGTAGCGATTGCCGTTGTCGTCCTGCCGAATGACGAGCCAGGGAAGCGTGATCGTGCCGTCGTTCATCGCGCCCCACCGCTCCTTCCTGCCCCGGCCCGACCGCCCCTCGCCCGCGGTTCGTGCCGTGCCCCACCCTCTAAGGAAACCGCAATCCGCATATGCCCGAGCCTACGCCTTACCTTTACGCAGCGAACACGGCTTTTCACAAAGAGGTACGCAACCGGCCAGAACGAGGGGGGCGCACGGACTCGGATGCGCCGCACGCGGGCGTCGACGCATCCGGTCAGCGGCATCCCGGGCATGCATGGGGCGACCTGCGAGAACGGCCAGATTCCACCGGCGGAGGGGCAGGCTCCGAGAGTGCGCGGAGGGGGTCGTACGGGCAGGGCGGCGGGTCAACTGCCGTAAAGGTGTGCGCTACTTCACTGGGAGGTGGTACGCCACGCGGTAACGATCGGCGGGGATGACGACGTCGGCCGTCTCCACGGGGCGGCCCGAGGCGAAGAAGGTGCGCTGGATGACCAGGACGACATGACCGGGGACGCCGCCGAGGGTCACGAGCTCCTCGGCGAGGCCGGGGCGGGCGCCGACCTCCTCGGTGACGTTGTCCACGATCACGTCGATCGCCGCCATGCGCTCGACGACGCCCATACCGCCGAGGGGGCCCTCCTCGGGAAGCATCACGGGGGTGCGGCCGGTGACCGCGAGGGGCTCCCAGGACGTGGAGAGCATCATCGCCTCGCCGGCCTCGCGGAAGACGTACCTCGTGCACATCACGCGGTCGCCGGGCTTGATGTCGAGCCGCTCGGCGACGCAGCTGCTCGCCTGGGCCTGGGCGCTGTTGGACTCCCAGGTGCCGCGGCCGTCGCCGTCGGCCTGCTCCTGACGGAAGGGGGTCGCGCCGCCGGCCGGGCGGAACCCGGAGCGGGCCACGCTGCGGGGCACCGGGCGCTCGCGGACATACGTCCCCGATCCGGAGCGGCCCTCGACCAGGCCCTCCGCCATCAGCACCTTGCGCGCCTCCAGCGCGACGGTGTCCGAGACGCCGTACTCCTCGCGGATCCTGGCCTGGGACGGGAGGCGGGTGTGCGGCGGCAGCGAACCATTGACGATCTTCTTGCGGAGATCACCCGCGACACGCAGGTACGCCGGCTGCTCACCGAAAGTCACTGGCCGCTCCCATCAGGTTGTACAGACAGCAACAGCCTGGCAACCGTGGGTTGTGCCGTGCAAGCAAAGGCCAGAGAATCACTCGATGTGATGACATGTGCCCGCGGAGGGCTTTACGCAGGCACTTTCTCCCCGCTATAGCCGTGGTCACACCTCGAACTCGGAGCCACCTCCGGTGCCGTCCTCACCGTCCTCCTCGTCCCGGGATTCGGGCGGGGTCGCGGCCAGGCCCAGAGCCTTGCGGGCGGTGACAGCGCGGTCGGGTGTCGAGAGCGCCATGACGAGGTCGTAGTGCTCGTAGAAGCTGTTCGCGTCACCGGCCTTCGCGGCGCGCGCCCATTCCTCCTGTCGCGCCGCGACCTCCTTGGCGACCTTCGCGACCGGTGTCCTGGCACCGGCCGGCCAGGGGTGGTCGCGCAGCATCCGGGCCTCCTCGGTGAGCGCGGCCGACATCCGTCCGGCCCACTGGCGACTGGACCGCAGATCGTCGTCGGGGCTGTCCGGGGGCTGCCCTTCCAGGGCGGCGTTCTCGATGTCGACGGCCTTGAGATAGACGACCTGGTCGGCGTCCAGGGTCTGCTTGTCGTTGCGCAGCGAACCCTTCAGACCGGCCTTCTCGTCGGTGTTGCCGAACAGACAGGTGACCTCGCGGTCGCCGTAGCGCCAGCTCTGCCGGCTCGGCGTCAGGTAGTACACGTCGACGTCGTCGGGCACGGACCAGGCGTCCATGGCGTAGCCGTAGCGGAGCGCGTAGCACCTGGTGTCGGCGACGTCCGTGAGCCTGCCGTCGCCGGGGTAGTCGGCGCCGCCCGTCATGCGGAAGGTGGCGAAGACCTCGGCGTCGTGCAGGCCGCTGCAGGGCACCTTGTCGACGTCGTAGGCCATGCCCTCCAGGGATCCGCCCGGGGCGTCGAAGCACTCGCCCTTGGTGAGGGAGTAGGCGCTGCCGTGGTCGCGTGCGGCGTCCTTCACCCGGGCGTCGAAGGCGGCACCGCCGACCGGTACCGCCACCCACAGCACGAGCCCGAGCCCGGAGAGGACCGCACCGGTGACGGCCATGCCCCTGCCGCGTTCGCCGGTCCTCCTGATCTGGCGCAGCGCGACCAGCCCCAGCAGCAGTCCGAGGGCCGGAACGAAGCAGAGGATGCCGAGGACCAGGGCGGCAATGGCGACCCCGTTGACCGGCGCGGGGCTGTTGTACGGGCGGTAGCCCTGCCCCCAGGGCTGGTACGGGTACGGCCCGGGAGCCGCGTGGGGCCCCTGGGCGTACTGCCCCTGCGGGAACGGCCCTTGGGGTTCCTGGGGCCGGGGCCCGGGAGGCGGGGGTGTGGACACGGCTACCGTGCTCCTGGTTCGGACGACTGACACACGGAACTGGCGTACGACTGGGCGCATGGTAAGCGTGCGGTGAGGACAAGAGGACCCCCAGCCTCCGTTACGTGCCGGCCGTCGTCGGCACCGCAGCCGCTAGACCCGCCCGCGCTCCGTCTCCAGCAGTGCCACGCACCGCCCCAGCAGCCCGACCAGCGCCTCGCGTTCCTCGTCCGTGAACTCGGCGGCCAGGGCCCGCTCGACGCGTACGGCGCGGGCGTCCGCGTCGGCCATCACCGCGCGGCCCTCGTCGGTGAGACGGGTCTCCAGGACGTTCTTGTGCCACTCGTGGGGGGTGCGCTCGATCAGGGCGCGGTCCTGGAGGTTGTTCAGGACCGTGTTCATCGTCGGCGGGGTGACTCCGCACAGGCGGGCCAGGGCCGCGGCCGAGATGCCGGGGTTCTCGGAGAGGTGGAGCAGTGCCGAGTACTGCGCGACCGTCACGCCGGCCGGTTTGAGGACGGCCGTCTTGGTCGCGCTGAGAGCCTGTTCGGCCCGCTTGAGGTGGGAGCCGAGGCGCTCGGACACGGGCATGGACGTCATCTCCGCATGGTAGCGGCCCCTTTCAACGATCAACATGCATCCATTCGTTAATGCATTGACGAGGATTAGAGTTCTAATCTACGTTCATGCACACAGGAGAGTGAGTACCGAATCGACCCGAAAACGAGAGGCACCGACGTGTCCCGTTCGATCCACCGCCGTACGTTCCTGACCACCGCCGCCGCTCTGGCCGGCGCCGTGGCGCTTCCGGCGACGGCCGCCCGGGCCGCCGCCGCACCCCGCATCAGCACGGCCTTCACGCTTCCCGAAGACCGCGCCTACCCCGAAGGCATCGCGCTCGACGCGCGCACCGGCGACGCCTATGTCGGCTCGTACACGACGGGTGCCGTGTACCGGGCCGCGCGCGGCAGCCGTGCGGCCGAGGTCTTCCTCCCGTCCGGCACCGACGGCCGTACCACCGCCAACGGCCTGAAGGCCGACCGGGCCGGGCGTCTGTGGGTCATCGACTCCACCTCCGGGGTGGACGTCTACGACCTGCGCACCCGCGCCCTGCTCGCCCGCTTCACCGTCCCCGGCAGCGGCCCCTCCTTCGTCAACGACCTGGCGCTCGGGCCGGACGGCACGGCCTACCTCACCGACAGCTCCCGTCCGGTGGTCTACCGCGTCACCCCGGCCGATCTGGGCCGCGCCCGCGGTGGCAGCGCGACCCTCGACGCCGCCTACGACCTGAGCGCCGTGGCCCCGGCCGACGGGCTGCTCCTCAACGGCATCGTCGTCGGCGCCTCGGGGCGGTACCTGCTCGCCGTCGACATGACGGGCGGCGGCCTGTACCGGGTGGGCACATTTACCGGATCCGTACGCCAAGTGGCCCTGGAAGGCGGCGACTTGAAGCACGGCGACGGTCTGGAGCTGGCGCACGGCACGCTGTGGGCCGCGCACAACGCCACCAACACCCTCAGCCGCTGGCGGCTGTCCCCGGACTCCACCTCGGCCCGCCTGGAGCGGCAGTTCACCGACACCGCCCTGCAGATCCCGACCACCCTCGCCCGCACCCACGGCCGGCTGCTGGTCGTCCGCTCGCAGTTCGACAAGGGCGGGCCGATGGGGCCGGGAGTGCCCGAGGAGCCGTTCACCGTGGCGTGGGTGGACGGGATCTGAGGCCCGGTCGGGCGGATCAGTCGCGGAAGCCCGTGCGGCGGGTGCGCTTCTCCCAGGCGAGGACGTCGTCGCGTACCTGGTCGAGGTGGTCGAGGACCGCACTCACGCCGTCGTCGCCGAGCGGCAGGCGCAGCGGGGTCTGTCCGGCCTCCAGCGCGGCCAGGATGAGCGCCGCGGCCTTGGCCGGGTCCCCGGCCCGCTCGTCGAAGCCGGCGTCGACCATCGCGCGCGTCCCGCCCACGGTGGCGTACGCCCCGCCGTCGGCGCTGGCCTGCGTCCCGTCGTACAGCGACGTACGGAAGGCGCCCGGCTCGACGACGAGGACCTTGATGCCGTACTCGGCGACCTCGCCCGCGAGCGCCTCGGACATGCCCTCCAGGGCGAACTTCGTTCCGCTGTACGCCGAGAACCCGGGGTAGGACGTCTGCCCGCCCATGCTGCTCATCTGCACGATCGCGCCGGAGCGCCGGGAGCGCATGTACGGCAGTACGGCGCGCACCAGGGCGGCCGGGCCGAAGACGTGCACGTCGAACAGGGCGCGCAGCTCGTCCTCGGTGGTCTCCTCGAAGGCACCGACATGGCCGCGCCCGGCGTTGTTGACCAGGACGTCGATCCGCCCGTGCCGCGCCACCACGTCCCGTACCGCAGGTTCGGCGGCGGTCGTGTCCGAGACATCGAGCCGCAGCGCCTCGACCTGGTCGGGGTGGGCGGCCACGAGGTCGTCCAGCCCCTCCGGCCGCCGCGCGGCGCCGACCACGACGTCACCGTCGGCGACGGCCGCCTCGGCGACGGCCCGCCCGAGTCCGCTGCTGGCACCGGTGATCAGCCACACCTTGTTCACGAAGACTCACCCTCCCTGGGCAATGCTCGGAGTGACTCCCTGAGCACCTCGTGGACCAGGCTGCTCCTGTGGCGAGATGCCCGTCCAAGACCTACGGTGATAGCCGATGGCTATGACGGCGGACGTTCATGTGCGGGACCTGCGGTACTTCGTCACGGTCGCGGAGGAGCTGCACTTCACGCGCGCGGCCGAGCGGTTGTACGTCTCGCAGCCCGCGCTGAGCAAGCAGATCCGGGCGCTGGAGCGGCAGTTGGGGGTCGAGCTGCTGCGGCGCGACCGGCACGGCATGGCGCTCACCGCGGCGGGCGCGGCGCTGCTGCCGCACGCCCGGCGGGTGCTGGACGCGTGGGCGCAGGCCGCGTCCGTGGTGGCTCAGGCGCGGGCCGCGCAGCGCAGCACCCTGGTGGTGGGCATGAGCACCAGCCCCGGCCGCGGCGGTCTGCTGCCGGCGATCCGCTCCCGCTTCACGGCCTCGCATCCCGAGGCCGCGGTCCGTCTGCGCCAGGTGAGCTGGGACGACCCGTCCGCGGGCCTGGCGGACGGCGACACGGACATGGCCTTCGTCTGGCTGCCCCTGCCCGGCCAGGACCGCTACGCCTGGACGGTCGTCGCCGAGGAACCCCGCCTGGTCGCCCTCCCCGACACCCACCCGCTCGCCTCCCTCCCCGAGATCGACTTCACGGACCTGGCCGAGGAACCCTTCCTGGCCCTCCCGAAAAGCGCGGGGCCGCTGCGGGACTACTGGCTCGCGGTCGACGAACGCGCGGGCCGGCTCCCCCGCATCGGCGCGGAGATCGCCAGCACGGAGGAGACCTACGAGGCCCTGGTCGCCGGCCTCGGCGTCTGCCTCGTGGCGGTGGGCAACGTCCCGCTGATCACCCTGGGCGGGGTGGTGACCCGGCCGGTCCGCGGACTCACGCCAAGCCGGTATGTGCTGGCCTGGCGGAAGGGGGACCGCAGACCGCTGGTACGGGCATACGCGGAGGCTTGCCGGCGGGTGACGGACCAGGTCCGCGGAGGGCCGGGCCGCCCATCGGGGGTGGCCGGGACCAACCGCGATGAGACCGCGTGAGCGTCTGTGCCCTCCGCACTCAGCAAGCTGCACAGGGCCGCGATTGATCCTCGACAATCCACTCACACCGATCGATCAGGGCCTCGCCGGCGAGCGTCTGGCCAACCCCACACGGGCCGCAGGTCCGAGGGTTGCAGGACAGCCAGGAAGGCGGTCGCCCCTTGACGATCTCGTGGCCCGGGCCTGGCTGAGTCGCTACGGTTTAGCCATGACCGCACTGCCCGACTGGATGCGCCCGCCGCGCGAGGAAGGCTGGTTCGCGGAGGACCTGGACCGCCTCCCCGAGGCACCCCGCCACACCGAGCTCATCGACGGAGTCCTCGTCTTCATGATGTCGCCCCAGCGGTCCTGGCACGGCCGCCTCGTCACTTCCCTCACCACCACACTCATGGCGACCGCGCCCGCCGGTTTCGAGGTCGAGCGGGAAATGACGATCCGCCTCGACGAGCGCAACCGGCCGGAGCCGGATCTGCTTGTGACGACCGCCCCCTACGATCCGGACCGCACGTGGTACGCGCCGGAAGAGGTCCAGCTCGTCATCGAGGTCGTCTCGCCAGAGTCCGCCCACCGTGACCGCACAGTGAAGCTGCACAAGTACGCGGACGCCAAGATCCCGCACTATTGGTGCGTCGAGGAAGAGGGCGGCACGACTGTCGTCCACGTCTACGAACTCGACGAACCGACCGGCGTCTACGCACCCGCCGGCATCTTCCGGGGCACCCTGAAGCGGCCTGTGCCTTTCGAGATCAGCCTGGATCTCGACCAGCTCACCCCGCCGAGGAGCAAGTAGGGAGTCAGCACCAGGTCGGCACGGGAATGCGGAAGGGGCCGGGCTCACCGAGCCCGGCCCCTTCCGACCGCTCACACGTTGAAGGGGAACTCCACCACAACTACTCTGACCTGCGGTTATGCAGGCACATCCCAGCACCATCCCAGCACGGGATTCACTGCAAAGTACCAGAAGATCCAGAAGCGCCAAGACTACGCATCAACGCCCGCCCCGGATCCAGGCCGCACAGCGCTCCAGACGCTGTAATAGTTTCTGTACTAGACTTGTGGCCATGAAGTCATCCCGCCCCGGTGGCACGGAGAACATCTCCGTGTCGATGCCCTCCGAACTCCTCGGTGCCCTGCGCACCCGTATCGGTAAGCGCGGCGTGTCCGCATACGTGACGGCGGCAGTCCGGCATCAGCTCGCCATGGACGGCCTCGCCGAGATCGTGGCTGCCTACGAAGCCGAGCACGAGCCGCTGAGCGACGCCGAGGTCCAGGCCGCGCAGAGCGAACTGTTTGGTGACGCACCGGCGCCCTACGCGTCGAACGACAGCGCCGCGTGAAGGAGCCCGCGGCCAGGTCCCTGGTGCTCGACTCCCAGGCGCTGTCGCTACTGCTGCGCAACGACCGCCAGATGATCACCCGGATCGAGGCCGCCCGGCGCGTAGGCGTGCCCGTCCTCGTATCGGCCCTGACTGTGGTGGAGGCCGTCTACGGGAAGACAGATACCGCCCGGCTGCGCTGGGTACTCTCCCGCCTTCAGGTCCAGGACGTCACCCAGGCGGACAGCCTCACCGCGGTGCAGTTGCTGATCGACGCCGGTGGCTTGCACGGTCACAAGTACGCCATCGACGCCCTCGTCGCCGCGATGGTGCTCCGCTCGCCAGCGCCCGTCCTGGTGCTGACCTCGGACCGCGACGACTGGTCGAAACTGTGCGGCGACGGAGTACAGATCAAGGATGTCTGACCTCGGCGTTCACTCAGCTTGAATTCACCTGCTGATTGTGACCGGATCACGACATCTGGACGACGACCTTGCCCTTGGCGTGACCCTGTTCCAGGTGGGCAAAGGCGTCGGCGATCAGCTCGAATACGAGCGCTGTCTCGCCGACCCCGCGGCTGGGCCCAACGAACCCCGTGGGGTCATTTTGAAGGGCCCGGGAGGGGCAAGGTTGAGTGAGCGGTTCCACGGTCGGCTGCGCGAGGCATAGCGGATGAGTGGTGCCGGCGTACACGAGTTGCGCGACGGTGCAGTCCTCTGGCGATGGGGACCTTGGACCGTCTCCTCAGCGCGAGTAGTCCGCGAGGGTGAGTAGCAGGTGTGCCGACTCAGCGCGCACGTGATCGGAATGGGCACCTGCCGGATTGAGGTGGCGCCCGCGAACATACACGTCGGAGGCGTCGATGTTGACGAAACGATGGTCGAGCGCGGAGTGCGGATACCGCTCGTCGAGTGGCAGCAGGGGGGTGGTGAACATGGGCGCTGGGGCCGGACCAATTCCGGAGTGTCCGATGCCAGGTTGCTGCTCGGCCCGCAGGTGCCAGAACCCCGTCGCCCGGTCGTGACGGGAGTAAGTGGCGACGACGGGGCCCCTCAGCGGAGCGCCGTCATGCGCCTCGCTCGGCAGGATGTTCGGAAAGAGCGAGAGGAACGCGTCCCGGCTTGCGGCCATCTGGAATAGCAGCATGCTGTCGGCGGTGAACGGGCGGGATGGCGAGTGGTCCGTCACGCTCCAGCCAAGTGTGTCATCGAGGCGGGCGTCTGCCGACCATTGGACCGCCTCGCACAGGAAGCGGCAGCCGAAGGAGTGCCCGACGAGGTGGAGGTACTGACCGTCTCGGTTGGCGAGCACGGGCGCTGCTCCAGGGTCGGCGCGCTCGGCGTCCAGATAGCCGAGGAGCCGACCCAGGATGTGGGCGGCGTGGCCTCCTCCGTCGCGTGCGCCCATCGCGTGCGCCCGGTCCCGGATCCTGCGGTAGCCGGTGGGGGTGACCAAGCTGGATGATGGCCAGCGCACGACGACACACCATGGGCTGAAGCCCTTGACCGCTAGGGCCGGATAACGGGCCGGGGCTGTCACAAAGACGCCGTGCATCAGAGCCAACAGTCGCTCGGCGGTGCGGTAGGCGGAGTCGGGCGAGGTCTGCCAACCGTGGACATAGACGAGGATGTCCGTCGCCCAGACAGGCGGGGCGAGACGCTCCGCGAAGTAATGGCGCAGCCAGGCCTCGGGCACAGGCTCACCCGTGTCAGCGTCGAGCAGCCAGCCCGTCGCGTCCAGGTCAACGACCTCCACCGTGCCGACACGGTTCACGCCTCGCCTCCACTTGTCCGCTCCAGACGAGCATCCATGCCGCAGTGCAGACCGTAGGCGAACCCCAGGGGATTTCGGTATCGGGCGGCGAAGTCCCGGGCCAACTCATGAGTGATCTGGCCAGCGGTCGCCGCCCCGCGCAAGTAGCGGGTGACGAACTCGAGCGCGTACTCGGCAGCAAACGCCTGCGGCATCGCGATCTGCGGCCCGAGCACACCCTGCGCGCCGTGCTCGATGAACATGCTCCCAAGGAACGCTCGGTCAGCACTCGCCTCGGAGACTCCGGTGTGGCAGGCGTTGAGTAGGACAAGCGGTCGGAAACAACCGTGCCGGTAGTTTGCCCTTAGCTCACGTACGGTGTGGCCGTCGAAGGGGGTGCCGTCGGTGAGCCTGACGACCAGGGTCGGGGGTTCGGGAAGGTTGCCGACGAACTCTCCGTGGCACCAGAAGTACATCAACTGCTCGTCCAGCTCGGGCTTCCCCAGATCGCGGACGAGTTCCTCATAAGTCGTTCGCACGGTGTACTCCGTGCCCACCGCCAGTGCCTTCGCGACTTCATCCGCACGGGTGGCACTGCCCACGCGGACGTCGTGGTTCAGGCTGACCGAGGGCCGCTCGTGGGCTGCTCCTGGCGGCCCGATCCACGCGTAGGCATCACCGGTGTGCTCGATCTGATGCCGATGGCCGAGGAAGCGAGTGAAGAGAACCTTCAAGGTTGCAGGCACAGTGGAATCTTCAGTTGTGCACAGCAATGGCCAGGGCAAATGTAGATCGGAGTCGAACCGTACCCGCAGCCCCTCCTGGGACAAGGCCGAACGCAGGGAGATGCGGAACATCTTGATCGGTTCGTCGTCACCGCGTAGCAGAGTGCTAAACAGCAGTGATTCCCCGCTTCGAGCCAGATCGGCCACTATCCGACGCAGCTCCTCCTCAGGTTCAGCACTGAGGTCCGCGGTCGTTGCGTACGGGCGCCGTCGACCTTGTAGAGGCCGACCCAGGTCGTCGACCGGTTGGAAATCAACGAACTCCGATTTCCATCGGGCACGAAGCCGGGCCGCCGCCCCATGGACCTCATCAGGCCGGGCATGCAGGTCAACCTTATGCTCGGTGCCGTGGAGTGCCGGAACGGCCGATCCTGACATCCGCGCCCGGATCCGACCTCCACCGAGGACGTCGAAGCTGACGCGGAGGTCGGGAGCCTCCGTCGTCAGGTGCGGCAAGAAGCGGAAGCCGTCGCTGGGGTCCTGAACAATGCGGGTGGTCAATTCACGGGGCATCAGTCAGGCCCTCCCCGTGCGTGGCCGCAGCTGTCTATTCCCCGACCCGCTGGGCTTCGTCTCCGTGATGGACAGATCGGACTCCACCTGCTGCAAGACGGTGCCTGTGTCGTGATGTACCAGGGTGAACCGGATCCGGTGTGTGCCGGGCTCCAGGGCCGTGAAGCGGAACTGTCCGGATTCGGCGTCTCCAGGGTGGTACGCCATCGTGGCTGGTGCAACCTCCGCGCCGCTCAACGGCACGGCCACGATGTCCAGCGCAGGCCGCTCACCCGGGCGGGCCCATGGATGCTGGGGCTCAGCGATCAGCTTCAGTGTCACGTGTACTGGAGACCCCACACTGGGGTTGTCGTCCAAGAGCGTCAGATGCGCTCGGCAGCGTGGCGGTGCCGAAAGCGCCGGAGGTACCACGTCAACATCAACCACGCTGCCGGCGACTGCATAGGGGGCGACCGCTGCTTCGTAGAAGGCATCCGCGAGGGCCACGATGATCGAGTTGATCGCCGGCCCGTCGGTGAAGAAGTAGTCAGCCATCGTGTTGTGAGCGTCCTGGTTGTCTGCGACTGCCTCCGTGACGGCGGCTTGGAAGTCCTGTGACTCCAGGAACTGCTTCTTAGAGTTCACCTTGGTTTGCTGGACCAGGTTCGGGTCGGCGAGCAGCAGTTGCAAGAGGCCCTGTACAAACTCCCTGATCTGGGAAGCAGCGAACGTTTCGGCGCCGAAGAGGTCGTTCATCTTGTCTATGACGACCTGAAGCGCGACGTACTTCGGATCCTTCTTCGCTCCCGTACCGGCGGCGCTGATGCCCTTCAGCTGCCCGTCACCCACGAGTGAGATGTCGACCGGGATCGCCTTGTTGTGCTTGACCCCGACCAGCACCACGTCGGAGAGGTCTACGTCGGCCGCCCAAGCGGACTCGGCAATCACCTTCTCCAGCAGGCGCAGGAAGATCGAGAGCATCTCCATGTATGGATCGCCGTAGTCGACGATCTGGGACATGAAGTCGTAGAGCCGTACGTAGGTGGAGACGTCCTTGCGGAACAGGTCGAGCTCCTGGAGCTTAACCTTGTCCTCCTCTTCGATGGCCCGCGCGTAGCGGCGCCGGAAGTCGTGCTGCGCCGGGCTGATCGCCGCCGAGAGAGCGTTGTTGCCCTTCCGCGTCACCCACAGTTCGGCGACCTTGCGGACATCGTCCTCGGTGTAGACCCCGGCCTGGGCGAGCTTGTTGGCCAGGTGGACGACGACATACGGGTCGGTCTCGGTCTCCAGAGTCGCGTTCTTGAAGTACGGCTCGAAGGCCGTCTTGATGTCCTCGGGCTTGTTGGCGAAATCGATGACGAAAGTCTTGCGCTTCTGCTCCCCACCAGCGGTGCGGTGGGTGCGGTTGAGGCGCGAGAGCGTCTGTACCGCGGTGACCCCGGACAACTTCTTGTCGACGTACATCGCCGAGAGCAGGGGCTGGTCGAAGCCGGTCTGGAACTTGTTGGCGACCAGCATGATCTTGTAAGTATCGCCTTTGAACGCGGCCGCCAGATCAGCCCCGGCGCCGGGGTTCATGTTGGCCTCGGTAAATTCGTCGTCCTTCGACGGCTGCGGGCCCCAGTCGCTGTGCCAGGTCTCGTCCTCGGGCATGGTCACCCCGCCCGAAAAGGCGACCAGGGTCCGGTAGTTGTACGAGGCGTCCTCGGCGCGGCGCTTAGCGATGTAGGCGTCTATCGCCAGCTTGTATTTCACCGCGGACTTGCGGGAGTCGGTCACCACCATGGCCTTCGCCTTACCTTCGAGGAGGTAGGCGACGTTGGCGTGGAAGTGCTCGACGACGATCTGCACCTTCTGGCTGACGTTCGTCGGGTGGAGCTGAACCCACCTCATCAGCCCCTTGCGGGCGGCAGCCTCCTCGACCTCGCTTCCGTCACCGGCCTCGGCCTTGCCGGCGATCTGCAGCGCGGTGTCGTAGGACTGGTAGCCCTTGAGGACGTCGAGGATGTATCCCTCCTCGATCGCCTGCTTCATCGAGTACAGGTGGAACTCGCGCGGCTTGCCGTCGGCCCCCTTACGGCCGAACAGTTCGAGGGTCTTGTTCTTCGGCGTCGCGGTGAAGGCGAAGTAAGAGATGTTCTCCGATTCGGCACGCTCGGTCATCTCCGAGGCAAGCACCGACTCCACATCGACCTCGCCGCCCTCCTCGATCTCCTTGAGCTCCTCGGCTGTCAGTACCTGCTTCAGCTTCGAGGAGATCTGCCCCGACTGTGAGGAGTGCGCCTCATCAGCAATAACGGCGAATCGCTTGCCCTTCAGGCTGGCGTCGGTCCGGATCTCTTCCAGCGCGTGCGGGAAGGTCTGCACTGTCACCGCGATGATGAGCTCGCCGCTCTTCAACGCCTGCGCCAGCAAACCCGACTTCGACTTCGCGCCGGCCTTGCGGACGTCCTCGGGACTGATCGTCGCAACAATCTTCTTGTTCCCGTCGATCTGCCGGATCGCATCCTGCAGCTGGGAGTCGAGCACGGTACGGTCCACGACGACGATGACGGAGTCGAAGACTTTCTTGTCGTCGGCATCATGCAGTCGGGCCAGCCCGTGGGCGGTCCAGGCGATGGTGTTCGTCTTTCCTGAGCCGGCCGAGTGCTCGATCAAATACCGGTGCCCGACACCCTCCTCCTTGACTGCGGCGACGATGCTCGTGACGGCCTCCCACTGGTGGAAGCGCGGGAAGAGCATGCTCGTACGCCGCACCGAGGTGCCGGTGGTGACGTCCCACTCCTCCTTGGTCTGCACGATCGTCAGCCGCCCGATGACGTTCAGCCAAGCGTGCTTCTCCCAGACGCGTTCCCATAGGTACGCCGTCGCCGACCTGTTGTCCGCGCCGGGCGGGTTGCCGGCGCCACTGTCGAAGCCGATGTTGAACGGAAGGAAGTGGGTCTTATCCCCCTCCAGCTTCGTGGTCATGGCCGCCAGGCCGTTGGAGACCGCGAAGTGCACCAGCGCCCTGTGACCGAACGACAGCAGCGGCTCTGGGCGCCCGTTCGTCAGCGGGTTGCGGTCGTGCTTGTACTGGTTGATCGCCTCGTCCAGCGACTGGGTGAAGTCGGTCTTCAGCTCCACTGTGGCCACCGGGAGCCCGTTGACGAAGAACACCAGGTCGATGGTGCGCTGGTCAGCGGTCGAGAAGTGCACCTGCCGCACCACCCGCACCCGCATCGCCTCGTAATGCGACACGGTGGTTGCATTGAGAGAGGTTTCGGGGCGGAACTGCGCCATCTTCAAGCGGCCGCCACCGATGTACTGAACTCCGTTGCGCAGGATGTTCAGCGTCCCGCCGCCGTGCTCAAGCGGCTTGTCCAACGCTGCGGTCAGCACGTCAAGGAACTTCGCCTGCGACCCCGCCGCCTTCAGCGCCTTCTCGTACGCCGTCTTCTGCGTCGCCTCCAGCCAGGCGAACAGATCCGCCGGGAACAGCGCCCGCTCACGGTCGTACTCGCCACCGTCGTGGTCATTCACCGAGTACAGCCAGCCGCGTGCCTCGAGGTACTCGCAGATCTCCTTCTCGAAGACCGCCTCGTTGTGGTCGGCCATCACGGCACCTCGTGTACGTCGATCTGCCCAGTCACCGCAGCCGTGATCAACGCCGACCGGCGCTCCTTGGAGAACTCAATGAACCGCCCGGTCTCCTCAATGAGTGTGTCGATCTTCGCGGTCGCATGACCGACCTCCGCCACGAGCGCACGTTGTTCCTCAAGCGAAGGAACCGGAATGCGCAGGGAGCCAATAATGTCGGAGTTCAAGTTGTCCATCGTCGATCCAACGGAGGCCAATGCGAGTGCATCGCGGTTGCGCCGGCTGCTGAACACGACTGCTCCGAACGCTGGCTCGATGAAGGCCCGATTGAATCGGACTAGCGCCGAGCCCGTCCCGCAGAGGAAACCCACTGCAGGTGCCTCTACGACCGCACAGCGTCCAAGTTCTCCTCGACGGGCAGCGATCAAATCACCTTCTTCGAGAGCATGGCGCGCAAGCTGTGCAGCCTTGTCAGCACCGACCGCGACTCGCGGATCGGGGACGACCTCACCTGCGACGATATGGGATGGGTTGATGATCGGCATGCCGCCATCCTCATACTCATCGGACTTCAACTGGCTGCCGAACGGGCCCGTCTGAATCAAGGCGGTAACTGCCTTCAACGGCGTGTTCCAGTCAAGGAGCGCCACACTTCGCTCTACAACCGACCACCGCCGCTCGCGGAGCATCTCGATTAGCCGCTGCTGCTCCTCAATGAGTGTGTCAATGCGGGCCGTTTCGCGGTCGAGGTAGTCGGCGATGGCGCGCTGTTCTTCCAGCGGCGGCACTGGGATCGCCATGCTCAGGAAGACGTCGGGGTAGATCCGAAGGCGCGACGACCAGATGCCGCGGGAGAGGCGAGTCATCTCCATCACATACGGGGTCGATCGGTAGAGGTAGTCGTAAAACCCCGGGCAGAAGGCTGCGTTCGGACGCGGCCTGTACACACCGTACGCAGGGCTCACGATGCCTGCCTGCTTCGAGACGCCGAGCGCCCCCATCCACGCCCACATCGTGTTGATGACGAGATCGCCCGCGTCCACAAGGCGGTAGCCCTCGAGGCTCTCCGCTGCAGTCATCGTCACGTTCTTCTCCGACCTCGGGGTGATCCCGGTCAGATGCGACACGCTGAGAAGTTCCTCTGTGCCTTCGGGCGAGACAGACAGCGACTCCGCCAGGAGTTCTTTGTTTCTGCTCCAGCGCCAGTGGGATGGGACGTTGCCAGCCCAAGCCTGCTCAAGATCAAAATGTGCTTGTGTCATCCCTCAACCTCCCGCAGCAGATCGAGGATCTTGGCTACTTGCTTCTCCAGGTCGGCATCGATCTCCGCGAGTGGACGAGGCGGAACGTACTTGTAGAAGTGCCGCGTGAAGGGGATCTCGTACCCCGTCTTGGTCTTGGCCCAGTCAATCCATGCGTCAGGAACGTGCGGCTTCACCTCCACGTCGAAGTACGCCTGGATCACTTCGCGCTCCCCTGCCGCGCCGACTTTCGAGCCGCCGTAGGTGAAGGGCACATTCTCGGTGTCACGCTTCTTCGAATCGGGCTTCGGGTCACCCTTGCGGTTGACGACAGGGTTGCCGCCCTCGTCCAGCAGTGGGCGCTCTACGGTGACCGTCCAGTAGCCGAACTCGTCGTTGCGCAGCACCTTGGAGAGCTCGGGATCGGCGTCCTCGAAGTCGTCGTATAGCCGCAGGACCTCGGCGCGGTCGGCGTCGCTGATCTCGCGTCCCTTGGCACCGAGGTTCTTGCGCATCTTGGTCCAGAACGACGTGCCGTCGATCAGTTGCACCTTGCCTTGGCGGTCGGGGTGCTTGGTGTTGTCCAGGATCCAGATGTAGGTGGCGATGCCGGTGTTGAAGAACATGTTGGTCGGTAGGGCGACGATCGCCTCGACGAGGTCCTTCTCCAGCAGCCACCGGCGAATGTTGGAAGGGCCGGATTCGGCGGCTCCGTTGAAGAGCGGGGAGCCGTTCATGACGATGCCGACGCGGCCGCCCCCATCCTCGGGTGCGCGCATCTTGTGGGCCAGGTGCAGCAGGAAGAGCATCTGCCCGTCGGACGTCGCGGGGAGGCCCGGTGCGAAGCGGCCATAGGGGCCGGCGGAGTCTCGCTCCTCCTTGATCGCCTTGGCGTACTGCTTCCAGTCCACGCCATACGGCGGGTTGGACATGCAGTAGTCGAACTGTCGGCCCTTGAAGGCGTCGTCGGTGAGCGTGTTACCGAAAGCGATGTTGGTCGCGTCGTGGCCCTTGGCGAGCAGGTCAGACTTGCAGATGGCATACGACTGCGGGTTGTACTCCTGGCCGTACAGGCCGAGCTTCGCGCCGGGATTCTCGGCGAGCAGGTGCTCCTCGGCCAGGGAGAGCATGCCTCCGGTGCCAGCGGTGGGGTCGTACAGCGATCGGATGATGCCGCCCTCGGTGAGGTCGACGTCCTTCTCCGCGAAGAGGAGGTCAACCAGCAGCCGGATCGCGTCGCGCGGCGTGTAGTGGTCGCCGGAGGTCTCGTTCGCTGCCTCGTTGAACTTGCGGATGATGTATTCGAAGGCGTCGCCCATGTCGGAGTTCGACACCACATCAGGGTGGAGGTCGACCTTGCCGAATGACTTAACGATCTCGCGTAGGAGCCCGGCCTTCTCCAGGGCCACGATCTCCTTCTTGAAGTCGAAGTACTCGAACACGTCCACGTCGCTGGAGAACCGGTCGATGTAGTCGGCCAGGTTGTCCGCCAGCCCGTCCGCGTCGGCCAGCAGGTTCGCGAACGAGTAATTGGAGGTGTTGTAGAAGGTCCGGCCTGTGGCCTTCTTGACCTCGACCTTGAGCCGGTTCGGGTTCTCGAACTTCGCTGCCAGCTCTCGCACCGTCGCCTGATCGGGCTCAAGGATGCAGTCGAGCCGCCGCAGGATCGTGAACGGGAGGACCACGGTCCCGTACTGGTTGGGGCGATAGGGGCCCCGAAGTTGGTCAGCGATAGACCAGATGAAGCTACCGAGCGCGCTCACAAGTTCCTCACGAGAATCGTCTTTCAGTGCCGATCACTTTGCCAGAGCCAGCAGTCGCCGTCCCACGGTTCGGCCACTCACCTGAGCAGAACCCAGCACCGGCGCCGCATCCACGTCCCAGCACAATCCCAGCACGGTACGGATGACCAGGGATGACGACAGGTGACGAGGGATCAGCTATCCCAGCACCATCCCAGCACGGGAAAAAACCAAGGGCCCGACCCCGAAGAGCCGGACCCTCTCTGACCTGCATGTTTGCCAGATCAGCGACGTGGTGCTAAGTCACCCGCTACACGTTGAAGCGGAACTCCACCACGTCCCCGTCCTGCATGACGTAGTCCTTGCCCTCCATCCGCGCCTTGCCCTTCGCGCGGGCCTCGGCCACCGAGCCGGTCTCCACCAGGTCGGCGAAGGAGATGACCTCCGCCTTGATGAAGCCCTTCTGGAAGTCGGTGTGGATGACACCGGCGGCCTCGGGGGCGGTGGCGCCCTTCTTGATGGTCCAGGCGCGGGATTCCTTGGGGCCGGCCGTGAGGTACGTCTGCAGGCCGAGGGTGTTGAAGCCCACGCGCGCGAGGGTGGTGAGGCCCGGCTCCTCGGCGCCGACGGACTCCAGGAGCTCCATGGCGTCCTCCTCGTCGAGCTCGGCGAGGTCCGCCTCGAGCTTGGCGTTGAGGAAGATCGCCTCGGCGGGGGCGACCAGGGCGCGCTGCTCGGCCTTGAAGTCCTCGTCGACCAGCTCGTCCTCGTCGACGTTGAAGACGTAGAGGAAGGGCTTCGTGGTCAGCAGGTGAAGGTCGTGGAGGAGCTCCTCGTTGCCGGAGCCCTGGACGATGCCCGCCGAGAACAGCGTGTCGCCCTTGTCCAGGATCTCCTTGGCCTCCTCGACCGCCTTGACCTTCGGCGCCACGTCCTTCTTGATCCGCGACTCCTTCTGGAGCCGGGGCAGGACCTTCTCGATGGTCTGGAGGTCGGCGAGGATCAGCTCGGTGTTGATCGTCTCGATGTCGTCCTTCGGCGAGACCTTGCCGTCGACATGCACGACGTTCTCGTCCTTGAAGGCACGGATGACCTGGCAGATCGCGTCGGACTCACGGATGTTCGCGAGGAACTTGTTGCCCAGTCCCTCACCCTCGGACGCGCCCTTCACGATGCCCGCGATGTCGACGAAGTCGACGGTCGCCGGGAGGATGCGCTGCGAGGAGAAGATTTCGGCCAGTTTCGTCAGCCGGGCGTCGGGGACGCCGACGACACCCACGTTGGGCTCGATCGTGGCGAACGGGTAGTTGGCCGCGAGCACGTCGTTCTTGGTCAGGGCGTTGAACAGGGTCGACTTGCCGACATTCGGCAGACCGACGATTCCGATCGTGAGCGACACGTTGCGACTTCCCGTACGTGAGAGACATCAGGGGACTGGGGGCTGCGGGCCCGGTCCTTCTTCGGTGCACGGGCGGGCCGATCCACCAGTCTACGGCGTACCGGTCCCCGCCCCGGCGCCCCGTCGAACGCTTGGCCAGGCTCCGACCCTCGGCGTGTCTGAGGGGCGATTGCGCACATAAACCGACCTAAGTTGGTCCGGTGGAGCAACACGGGTCGGGACCACCGCACAACGGAACGCGACGCGGCACCTCCCCGCTGCCCCCGCAGGCGAAGCGCGGCGGAAGCGGTGGGGGTGCGGGCGGTGGTGCCCGACCTGCCGGACAGCGCCGCCCCGCGACCCGCCCGGCGACGCGGCAGCCCGGCCCGCCGCCGGTCGAGAAGGCACGGCGGCTGCCCAACCCGCGGCTGACCGGGCTGGGCAGCGGTCTGTTCTGCGGGGCGCTGATGTTCGCGCTCGGCTGTCTCGACCAGCTGCTCTTCGGGGCGTCGCTGACGCTGTACGGCGTGCTGTTCCTGCCGGTGTGCCTGCTGACCGCGGTCTGGGTGCGCAAGAGCGACCTGGCGACCACACCCGTCGTCGTACCGATCGCCTTCGCAGCGGGCCTGCTCCCGGTGGCCGACAGCAGCGGCGGGCTGCTCGGCCGGCTGATGGGCCTGGTGACGGCACTGGCCACTCAGGCCGGGTGGCTGTACGGGGGAACCCTCGTCGCGGGCCTGATCGTCACGGCACGCAAGGCCGCCCTGATGCGACGCCAGCGCACCGGCCGCCGTCCGCCCCGGTACTAGACCCTGACCGAGGCCCAGCCCTAGCTCTCCGCGGCGTGCATGGCCGCCCCCACGATCCCTGCATTGTTCTGCAGCTGCGCCGGGACGATCTCCGCCTTGATGCCGTCGATGAAGGGCAGGAACTTCTGGGACTTTCGGCTGACGCCGCCGCCGATGACGATCAGTTCGGGTGAGAACAGCATCTCGACGTGGGCGAGGTACTTCTGCACGCGGTGCGCCCAGTGCTCCCAGGTCAGCTCGCCGTCCTCCTTGGCCTTGCTGGAGGCACGCTTCTCCGCGTCGTGGCCGTGCAGCTCCAGGTGGCCCAGCTCGGTGTTGGGCACCAGGGTGCCGTCGACGAACAGGGCACTGCCGATGCCGGTTCCGAAGGTCAGCAGGATGACCGTGCCCCGGCGGCCCCGGCCCGCGCCGAAGTGCATCTCGGCGACGCCCGCCGCATCCGCGTCGTTGACCACCGTCACCGGCAGGCCGCCCAGGCGGGCGCCGAACAACGCGCCCGCGTCCGTGTCGATCCAGCTCTTGTCGACATTGGCCGCCGTGCGGATGGTGGATCCGCCGGTGACCACGCCGGGGAAGGTGAGGCCGACCGGGCCGGTCCAGCCGAAGTGGTCGACGACCTGCTTCACGCCGTCGGCCACGCCGTCGGGTGTAGCCGGGTTCGGAGTGAGCACTTTGCAGCGCTCCTCCGCCAGGTCGCCCTTGTCCAGGTCCACAGGGGCGCCCTTGATCCCGGATCCACCGATGTCCACACCGAAGATCTGCATGGCTCTACGTTACGACGAACGACTGACAGTCACTCCGGCGAGGTGCCGGTTCGCTCCGCGATCAGCGCCGCCGCCTCCTCGCGCAGGTCCCGGCGGAGCTCCTTGGGCAGCGAGAACGTGATCGACTCCTCGGCCGCCTTGACGATCTCGACGTCCTCGAAGCCGCGCTGCGCGAGCCATTCCAGGACCTGCTCGACCAGGACCTCGGGAACGGAGGCGCCGGAGGTGACGCCGACCGTGGACACGCCCTCCAGCCAGGCCTCGTCGATCTCGTCGGCGAAGTCCACGAGGTACGCCTCGCGCGAGCCCGCGAGCTTGGCGACCTCGACGAGCCGCTTGGAGTTGGAGGAGTTGCGGGAACCGACGACGATCACCAGCTCGGCCTCGGCGCCCATCTGCTTCACCGCGAGCTGGCGGTTCTGCGTGGCGTAGCAGATGTCGTCGCTGGGCGGCGAGATCAGCTGCGGGAACTTCTCCTGCAGTGCGTCGACGGTCTCCATGGTCTCGTCGACGGAGAGGGTGGTCTGGGAGAGCCAGACGACCTTGGACGGGTCGCGGACCTCGACCTTGGCGACGTCCCCCGGCCCGTCCACGAGCTGGATGTGCTCGGGGGCCTCACCGGAGGTGCCGATGACCTCCTCGTGGCCCTCGTGCCCGATCAGGAGGATGTCGTAGTCCTCGCCCGCGAAGCGGACAGCTTCTTTGTGGACCTTGGTGACGAGGGGGCAGGTCGCGTCGATGGTCGCGAGCCTGCCGCGCTCGGCCTCTTCGTGGACGACGGGGGCGACGCCGTGCGCGGAGAACATCACGATGTTCCCCTCGGGGACCTCCTCCGTGCGCTCGACGAAGACGGCACCCTTCTTCTCCAGGGTCTGCACGACGTACTTGTTGTGCACGATCTCGTGCCGGACGTAGATCGGAGCCCCGTACTGCTCCAGGGCTTTCTCGACGGCGATCACGGCGCGGTCCACACCCGCGCAGTAGCCACGGGGGGCGGCGAGCAGGACACGGCGGCCAGGCGAAGCAGTCATGCGGTCCATCGTAAGGCCGCGTTCGGGGGGACCGAAGATCGCATCGCCCCCGCCGCCCCGTCCCGACCCGACCCTGGGGGCTGCGCCCCCAGACCCCCGCTTTTTCGGCCTGAACGGCCTCGTCCTCGAACGCCGGACGGGCTGGAGTGTCAGCCTCGGCCGATACGCTCCCCGCATGGCTCTCAACACGTCCGCAGAAGCGCCCCTGCCCGTCGGTGAGGTGTCGCGGCTCATCGGTGGGTGGATCGACCGGCTGGGGGCCGTCTGGGTCGAGGGGCAGATCACTCAGCTCTCGCGGCGGCCCGGCGCCGGGGTGGTGTTTCTGACCCTGCGGGATCCGTCGCACGACATCTCCGTCGGCGTCACCTGCTACCGGCAGGTCTTCGACGCCGTCGCTGATGTGGTGAGCGAGGGTGCGCGGGTCGTCGTACTCGCGAAGCCGGAGTGGTATGCGCCGCGGGGGCAGCTGTCCCTGCGGGCCGCCGAGATAAGGCCGGTGGGGGTCGGTGAACTCCTCGCGCGGCTGGAGCAGTTGAAGAAGTCCCTCGCCGCGGAGGGGCTGTTCGCGACCGAGCGGAAGAAGGCCCTGCCCTTCCTGCCGCAGCTCATCGGGCTGGTCTGCGGCCGCGCCTCCGCGGCCGAGCGGGACGTCCTGGAGAACGCCCGGCACCGCTGGCCCGCCGTCCGCTTCGAGGTGCGCAACGTCGCCGTACAGGGCGTGCACGCCGTCCCGCAGGTGGTGCAGGCCGTGAAGGAGCTCGACGAGGCCGGCGAGGTGGACGTCATCATCGTCGCGCGCGGGGGCGGGAGCGTGGAGGATCTGCTTCCGTTCTCCGACGAGCAGCTCGTGCGCGCCGTCGCCGCGTGCCGTACGCCCGTCGTGTCCGCCATCGGGCACGAGCCCGACAACCCGCTCCTCGATTACGTCGCCGACCTGCGGGCCTCCACCCCCACCGACGCGGCCAAGAAGGTCGTACCGGATGTCGGGGAGGAGTACGAGCGCGTGCAGCAGTTGCGGAATCGGGCGCGGCGGTGCGTCGAGGCGCTGGTCGAGCGGGAGGAGCGCGGGCTCGCCCAGGCGCTCGCCCGCCCCTCGATAGAGGATCCGCACCGGATGATCGACGAGCGGGCCGATCATGTCGCCGCCCTGGTCGACCGTTCGCGGCGCACGCTCGGGCATCTCCTCGACCGCGCCGTCTCCGAGCTGACGCACACGCACGCGCGCGTGGTGGCCCTCTCCCCCGCCGCCACCCTGAAGCGCGGTTACGCCGTGCTGCAGAAGTCCGACGGGCATGTCGTCCGCACCCCGGACGAGGTGACGGCGGACGAGACGCTGCGGGCGCGGGTGGCCGAGGGCGAGTTCACGGTGGTCCGGGCCGACTGAGAACGCAGGGAACACGGCAGGGTTCGAGTCGATGCATAGGGTGGGTGGATGACCAGCAAGGTGGATGAGGCGCTCGGCTACGAGCAGGCACGGGACGAGTTGATCGAGGTCGTACGACGGCTCGAGGCGGGCGGTACGACGCTGGAGGAGTCCCTGGCGCTGTGGGAGCGGGGCGAGGAGCTGGCCAAGGTGTGCCGGCGCTGGCTGGACGGGGCGCGCGCCCGCCTGGACGCGGCCCTCGCGGAGGAAGAGGCCGCGGAAGAGACCGGCGGCGAGTAGCGCACGACAAGGGGCGGTGGCAGCGGTCTGCTGTGAAGCAGATCACCACACCCCGATTGTTGTTGAACTTTGAACCTTCCTTCGCGTACCGTCTGTTCCGTCAGTCGATCCGGACCGCGGTCCGGATCGGATCCAGGCGCCACCCCGAGGAAGTTCCCGCATGTCTCTCGTTCTTGACCCCGCCGCCCAGGACCTGCTCTTCCGCGAGGCCCGTACCGCGAACACCTTCACCGACGAGCCGGTGACCGACGAGCAGATCCAGGCGATCTACGACCTGGTCAAGTACGGCCCGACCGCCTTCAACCAGTCGCCGCTGCGCGTCACCCTGGTCCGCTCCGCCGAGGCCCGTGAGCGCCTGGTCAAGCACATGGCCGAGGGCAACCAGCCCAAGACCGCCGCCGCCCCGCTGGTCGCGATCCTCTCCGCGGACAACGAGTTCCACGAGGAGCTGCCGACCCTCTTTCCGCACTTCCCGGCCGCCAAGGACGTCTTCTTCGCCGAGCGCCCGGCCCGTGAGGGTGCCGCCGGCCTGAACGCCGCGCTGCAGGCCGCGTACTTCATCATCGGTGTCCGTGCCGCCGGTCTCGCCGCCGGCCCGATGACCGGCCTCGACTTCGCGGGCGTCCAGAAGGAGTTCCTGGACGACGACCACACCCCGCTGATGGTCGTCAACATCGGCAAGCCGGGCGAGGACGCCTGGTTCCCGCGCTCCCCGCGCCTGGAGTACGACCAGGTCGTCACCACGGTCTGAGCGACCCCGAACACGCCGAAGGCCCCCGCGTCACCGCGGGGGCCTTCGGCGTGCAGGAACGGCTACGCCAGTTTCAGCGCCTGCGCCATCTCCGTCAGCTGCTGGAACGAGCCCGTGCCCGCGACCACCGTCGTCGAGCTCTTGCCCGGGAGCACGAGGGCGTCGTAGCGGCCGCCGGTGTAGCGGGTCCACGTGCGGCCCGCGATCTCCTCGGTCGCCTTCGTCGCGTTCGACCCCTCGGTGGCCTGGTCGATGAACGTCGACGGCTTCTGAGTCGACTGCTCGATCTGCACGTACTGGCCGTCGGGCGTGTGGAAACCCAGGTGCCAGGCGTCGAACTGGTCGCCCTGGAAGCGGACCGAGGTCGCCTTCCAGTCCTTGGACAGGCCCTCGGGTGCGGCCACCGGGTAGGCCGCGGCGCGGCGCGCCGTGAGCAGTTCGACGCGGTAGTCGACCCGCGGGAGGTCCGGAGGCGAGTCGTCGTGCGGGATGAACACGTAGATGAGTGCCGCCGCGATCCCGATGAGGCCCAGGGAGAGGATCATGTCCCGGACCGTCTTCTGCTTGCCGTTCGAACCTGCCACGCCCCCTATCGTCGCAGGTGCCCGGCTCGCTCATCCGTGGGGTCCCCTGCTCATTTTGTCGGACTGACGATAGAGTCGAGGGTCGAACCCTCATCCGGCCGTCGTCGTATCAGAAAGGTGCGCCTCGATGACCGAGCATCATCACTTGCCGTCCGAACTCGAAGTCCCCAGCGAAGCCCCCGACCGCAACCTCGCCCTCGAACTCGTCCGGGTGACCGAAGCCGCCGCGATGGCCGCGGGCCGCTGGGTCGGGCGGGGCGACAAGAACGGCGCCGACGGTGCCGCGGTGCGCGCCATGCGGACCCTCGTCTCCACCGTGTCGATGAACGGCGTGGTCGTCATCGGCGAGGGCGAGAAGGACGAGGCCCCGATGCTCTTCAACGGGGAGCGCGTCGGCGACGGGACCGGGCCCGAGTGCGACATCGCCGTCGACCCGATCGACGGCACCACCCTGACGGCCAAGGGCATGCCGAACGCGATCGCCGTGCTGGCGGCCGCGGACCGCGGGTCGATGTTCGACCCGTCCGCCGTCTTCTACATGGACAAGCTGGTCACGGGGCCCGAGGCCGCCGACTTCGTCGACATCGACGCGCCGGTCTCCGTGAACATCCGCCGTGTCGCCAAGGCCAAGCGCTCCACGCCGGAGGACGTGACGGTGGTGATCCTCGACCGGCCGCGGCACGAGGGGATCATCAAGGAGATCCGGGAGGCCGGTGCGCGCATCAAGCTGATCTCCGACGGTGACGTCGCCGGGTCGATCTACGCGCTGCGCGAAGGCACCGGCGTCGACATGCTGCTCGGGATCGGTGGTACGCCGGAGGGGATCATCTCCGCGTGCGCCGTGAAATGTCTGGGCGGGACGATCCAGGGCAAGCTGTGGCCCAAGGACGACGAGGAGCGGGCGCGGGCGATCGATGCCGGGCACGATCTCGATCGGGTGCTCACCACCGACGACCTGGTCGCCGGCGAGAACGTGTTCTTCGTCGCCACCGGGATCACGGACGGGGAGCTGCTGCGGGGGGTTCGGTACCGCTCCGAGAACGCGACCACCGAGTCGATCGTCATGCGGTCGAAGTCGGGGACGGTGCGGCAGATCAACTCCGAGCATCGGCTGAGCAAGTTGCGCGCCTACAGCGCGATTGATTTTGATCGCGCCAAATAGCTCGGGGGCTTCGGAGCGTTGGCGGGTGCGGGTGAGTCGTGGTTGATCGCGCCCACGCGGCGGAGCCGCAAATTGATACAGCCCCGCGCCCTACGGAAGTGCAGCACCGCGCGCTCCGGAAGCGCCGGCAGAAATAGCAGCGATGGGGCGCCCCGGTGCGGAGGGGCGCCCCATCGGCGTGTGCGCCGGGCGGTCAGCCTGCTGCTGCTATGCGGCCCTGGGCTCGGGCCGTCTTCTTCAGTTCCATGTCGCGGCGGCGGCGCCTGGCGAGGACCACGCGGCGTTCGGCGGCGGTGAGGCCGCCCCAGACGCCGTAGGGCTCCGGTTGCAGCAGCGCGTGCTCGCGGCACTCGACCATGACGGGACAGCGGGCGCAGACGCGCTTGGCCGCCTCCTCGCGGGAGAGCCGGGCGGCGGTGGGTTCCTTGGAGGGTGCGAAGAACAGGCCGGCCTCGTCGCGCCGGCACACCGCCTCGGTGTGCCATGGAGCGTCTTGGTCCCTGTCCCGCACTGGCACCCGCTGGGCCGGAACGGCAGCTACCTGCAGGGACGAATGCGGCGGTTGCAGCACGGTCTACTCCTGACGACGGCTTCGCGAGCGAGCGACGATGCAGCAAGGCCTACCCGCTGTGCGCGAGCCTATGCACTGAGTTCCGAACCGCTGGATTTCGCGTGCTCGTGAGCGCCTCGGGTACGCGACCGCGGGTGGACCAATTCCCTTCTGGCGCGCCCCAATTCGCAACCGTCAACGATCCAGGTGTTTGCGCAAACTCTTGTCGACCTTGTGCTGGACGCGGTCGAGGATGTCCGCGACGAGCTTGCCCCGCTTCGGCCGCGCCTCGACGCTGCCCAGCACGGCCCAGCCATCGACATAGACCACCGGGGCGTCCGGATCGGTCGAGTCGAGGTTGTCCGCCTCGAAGCTGCCGAGCACGCCGCCGCCCATGCCGCGCAGCGACACGTTCTCCGGGACGCGGATCTCGACGCTGCCGCAGAAGGAGAACGTCTTGATCGCGACCTGCTGGTACTCGAAGAGGGCCTCGCTGAGGTCTATCTCCACGCTGCCGAAGATCGCGTACGCATGGATACGACGCCCCGCGCGCCAGCGGCCCTTGCGGACGGCGCTGCTGAACACCGCCACCACGTTGTCGTCCGGGTCGGCCGGGATCGCGCCCACCGTGGGGCGGTTCGGGGCGGCGGCGAAGGCGGGGGTCGCGCGGTGCCGGTGGGCCGCGGGCAGGTCCCGTATGAAGACCTCCAGTTCGCCGACCGTCTTGGCGGCGAGCACGCCCTCGACCCGCTCGGCGTGCTCGTCGGCGGTCAGGCGCCCCTCGGCGAGGGCGTCGCGCAGGATGTCGGCGATGCGGTCACGGTCGGCGTCCGAGGCGCGCAGTTCGGAAACCCGCGGTGCCGTGTCCTGGGGTCGGTCGCTCTTCTGAAGGTCCACGACAGCAGCGTACCGAAACGCGATAGATCGCGACTACCCCTCATCGGGACCTGTGGAAAACCCATGCGGTTCTCGAACTGAGCCTTACCTCACAGGCCCGGTGTCAGCGGCAGGTTCTACGCTGGTGGGCGCCCGCCAATGACGGCGGGCCGCCGTCTGTCGAGTGAGGAATGGGCTGAGATGCCTGAGTTCGCGTACACCGATCTGCTCCCCATGGGAGAGGACACCACCCCGTACCGGCTGGTGACCTCCGAGGGTGTCTCCACCTTCGAGGCCGACGGGCGGACGTTCCTCAAGGTGGAGCCGGAGGCGCTGCGCAAGCTCGCCGCGGAGGCCATCCACGACATCCAGCACTACCTGCGGCCCGCGCACCTGGCCCAGCTGCGGCGCATCATCGACGACCCGGAGGCGTCCAGCAACGACAAGTTCGTGGCGCTGGACCTGCTGAAGAACGCGAACATCGCGGCCGCGGGCGTGCTCCCCATGTGCCAGGACACCGGCACGGCGATCGTCATGGGCAAGCGCGGACAGAACGTCCTCACCGAGGGCGGCGACGAGGCGGCGCTGTCCAGGGGCATCTACGACGCGTACAAGAACCTCAACCTGCGTTACTCGCAGATGGCCCCGCTGACCATGTGGGACGAGAAGAACACCGGCTCCAACCTGCCGGCGCAGATCGAGCTGTACGCCACCGACGGCGGTGCGTACAAGTTCCTGTTCATGGCGAAGGGCGGCGGCTCCGCCAACAAGTCCTTCCTGTACCAGGAGACGAAGGCCGTCCTGAACGAGGCCTCCATGATGAAGTTCCTGGAGGAGAAGATCCGTTCGCTGGGTACGGCCGCGTGCCCGCCGTACCACCTGGCGATCGTGGTGGGCGGTACGTCCGCCGAGTACGCGCTCAAGACCGCCAAGTACGCCTCCGCGCACTACCTGGACGAGATCCCGGCCGAGGGCTCGGAGCTCGGCCACGGGTTCCGGGACAAGGAGCTGGAGGAGAAGGTCTTCGAGCTGACACAGAAGATCGGGATCGGTGCGCAGTTCGGCGGCAAGTACTTCTGCCACGACGTGCGCGTGGTGCGGCTGCCGCGGCACGGCGCGTCCTGCCCGGTCGCCATCGCGGTGTCCTGCTCCGCCGACCGCCAGGCCGTCGCGAAGATCACGGCGGAGGGCGTCTTCCTGGAGCAGCTGGAGACGGACCCGGCGCGCTTCCTGCCGGAGACGACGGACGAGCACCTCGACGAGTCGTCGGACGTCGTCAGGATCGACCTCAACCAGCCGATGGAGTCGATCCTCGCCGAGCTGACCAAGTACCCGGTCAAGACCCGTCTCTCCCTCACCGGTCCGCTGGTCGTGGCCCGCGACATCGCGCACGCCAAGATCAAGGAGCGGCTGGACGCGGGCGAGGAGATGCCGCAGTACCTGAAGGACCATCCCGTGTACTACGCGGGCCCGGCGAAGACGCCCGAGGGTTACGCGTCCGGTTCCTTCGGCCCGACCACGGCGGGCCGCATGGACTCCTACGTCGAGCAGTTCCAGGCCGCGGGCGGCTCCAAGGTCATGCTCGCCAAGGGCAACCGCAGCAAGCAGGTCACGGACGCGTGCGACGCGCACGGCGGCTTCTACCTCGGCTCCATCGGCGGCCCCGCCGCCCGCCTCGCCCAGGACTGCATCAAGAAGGTCGAGGTCGTCGAGTACGAGGAGCTCGGCATGGAGGCGGTCTGGAAGATCGAGGTCGAGGACTTCCCGGCGTTCATCGTGGTGGACGACAAGGGCAACGACTTCTTCCAGGACCCGGCGCCTGCGCCGACCTTCACTTCGATCCCGGTGCGCGGGCCTGGGCTGGCGTAGCGCCTGTGGTGCGGCGGGGGATGGTTTCGCCCCCGCCGCCCCTACCCGCCCCACTCCCAGGGGCTCCGCCCCGGACCCCGTCGGCCTGAACGGCCTCGTCCTCAAACGCCGGACAGGCTGAAGGACCAGACCCCGAACCCCGGACAGGGCGAGCTGATGGGCGTCTCGGGACGCCTGCGACATCGCCGTACGGCATGGCTGCGCACCTGGTTGCCGTCCCAGTTCGTCCCAGGAACGAGTGGGACGGCATCTTTGCGAGCTTCGCCGGAAACGCTCCGTGCTGACCGGATCGCAGCCCGTGATCCGCAGGTCATCTCGGAGGGACAAACCATGATCCGACGCACACTGCGCAACGGCCTTGTGGCCGCGTTCGCGGTCGTCGCCGTCTTCCCGGTGGCGGCCGTCGCCTCCGCCGGGCCGGCCGCGCAGGCCCACGCCCTGAACTCCACTCCCCCGCAGATCTCCGTGCCGGCATGGCAGCCGGCCCCCACGCCGGCCACGCTGCCCGCCAGTCCGAAGGCGCCGAAGTGCCACCACGGCCGCCACCACGCGAAGGGCCGTGCCGCGCGCCACCACCGCCAGATCCGGCACATCCGGAACATCCGGCACATCCACGGCATTCGGCACATCGTCAGGAACCACACCTGGGGCTACGTCGCCACCCACCGCCTGCCGCTGAACGTCCGCTCCGGGCCGGGCACCGGCTACCGCGTCGCCGGTTCGCGGGTGGTCGGCTCCAGTGTGGCCATCACCTGCAAGGTGCGGGGTTCCGGCGTCCGCGGCAACCACCGCTGGTACCGGCTCACCCACCACAGGGGCTACGTCGCCGCCCGCTACGTGCACAACCTCGGTACCGTCCGCTGGTGCTGACGCCCCCTCGACGGTGCCTCCCGGCAGGCCGCACCAGCCTGCCGGGAGGCGCCGTCCGGTAATCGTCCGATCACACCCCCGGTCGGCGTAATCGCAGGTCAACTCAGTCAACCCCCCTTCATATTCCGGTGATCGCGGTATGGCCGGGCGCCGCCGCCGGGAACACATCAGGGCGGTCACCCCGGCATGGCGAGGGAGCGAGATGGAGAGTGACGTGACGGTCCAGAGGCAGCCGCTGCCCGACGCGTCGCAGGACGAAGGGCGGCTCCTGACGGAACGGCTGCGTACCCTCAAGCAGCGGACGGGGCTGAGCCTGGCCGCCCTGGCCGCCGTCACCCCGTTCAGCAAGTCGACCTGGCACCGCTATCTGAACGGCGATCAGTTCCCGCCCCGGGCGGCCGTCGTGGCGCTCGGGCGGCTCGCCGACGCCGACGTCGGCCCGCTGCTCGCCCTCTGGGACTCCGCGGCACGGGCGCAGGCCGACGGGGCGAGCATCGCGAAGCAGCAGCCGGTCCCGTCCGTGCCGCCCGTCGCCGTACGGCGCCGCTGCCTCCCGCGGCCGAGTCGCGCCGTCGTCGCCCTCGCCACCATGGCCGCCACCGTGGCGGTCACCGCGGCCGCCGCGGACGTCCTGGACCCCGACCACGCCGCGGCGACCAGGGCGGCCGCCTCCTGCCACGACAGCGACTGCCAGGGGGAACTCCCCACCTCCGAGACCTGCGCCCGGGACGCACGCACCGAGAGCAGAGTCGCCAGGCCCGCCGAGGTGGTGCTGCTGCGGTTCTCGCCGTCCTGCTCCACGGTCTGGTCCGAGCTGCGCACCCGGACGGGCGGCGTGCGGGAGATCTGGATCAGGTCGGGCCAGGACGAGCTGTCCGCGGAGTACCCGGGCGACAAGTCGGACGGATACAGCAGCCCGATGCTGGCCGCGCCGGACCCGCGCGGGGCGCAGGCCTGCGCCGAGGTGGCCGAAAAGCCCGTGTGCACCGGCCGGTTCGGATTGCCCGGCCGCTGACGACCGGACCGGCTTGCGCAACGCCCCCCGGCCGGCCCAAGGTCCGGAACATCCCCGCCTCCCCGATCGCTATACGGGCATGAGCGACTACCGCATCGAGCACGACTCCATGGGCGAGGTCCGCGTCCCCGCCGACGCCAAGTGGCGGGCCCAGACCCAGCGTGCCGTCGAGAACTTCCCGATCTCCGGCCAGCGCATCGAGCGCGCCCACATCGAGGCCCTCGCCCGGATCAAGGGCGCCGCGGCGAAGGTGAACGCGCGGCTGGGGGTGCTCGACAAGGACATCGCCGAGGCGATCCAGGAGGCGGCCGAGGAGGTCGCCCGGGGCGACTGGGACGAGCACTTCCCGATCGACGTCTTCCAGACCGGTTCCGGCACCTCGTCGAACATGAACACCAACGAGGTCATCGCCACCCTCGCGACCGAGCGGCTCGGCAAAGACGTACACCCCAATGACCATGTGAACGCCTCCCAGTCGTCCAACGACGTCTTCCCCTCCTCGATCCACATCGCCGCCACCGCCGCCGTCACCCGCGACCTGATCCCCGCCCTGGAACACCTCGCCGGCGCCCTCACCCGCAAGTCCGAGGAGTTCGCCGACGTCGTGAAGTCCGGGCGTACGCATCTGATGGACGCCACACCGGTCACCCTGGGGCAGGAGTTCGGCGGATACGCGGCCCAGATCAGCTACGGCGTCGAACGGCTGTACGCCGCGCTCCCCCGCCTCGCCGAGCTGCCCCTCGGCGGGACGGCGGTCGGCACCGGCATCAACACCCCGCCCGGTTTCTCCGCCGCCGTCATCGAGGAGGTCGCCCGTGTCACGGGGCTCCCGCTCACCGAGGCGCGCAACCACTTCGAGGCGCAGGGTGCACGGGACGGGATCGTCGAGACCAGCGGACAGCTGCGGACCGTCGCCGTCGGACTGACCAAGATCGCCAACGATCTGCGGTGGATGGCGTCCGGACCGCGGACCGGCCTCGCCGAGATCGCCCTGCCCGACCTCCAGCCCGGTTCGTCGATCATGCCCGGCAAGGTCAACCCGGTCATCCCGGAGGCCGTGCTCATGGTCGCCGCCCAGGTCGTGGGCAACGACGCCACCGTCGCCACCGCCGGAGCCGCCGGCAACTTCGAGCTGAATGTGATGCTGCCGGTCATCGCCAGGAACGTCCTGGAGTCGGTCCGGCTGCTCGCCAACGTCTCGCGGCTGCTCGCCGACCGGACCGTGGACGGCATCACCGCGAACCGGGAGCGGGCCCGCGAGTACGCCGAGTCCTCACCCTCCGTGGTCACCCCGCTCAACAAGTACATCGGCTACGAGGAGGCCGCCAAGGTCGCCAAGAAGGCGCTCGCGGAGCAGAAGACGATCCGCCAGGTCGTCCTGGAGAGCGGGTACGTGGAGCGCGGCGACCTCACGGTGGAGCAGCTGGACGAGGCCCTGGATGTCCTGCGGATGACGCATCCGTAACCATTCGCTGCACCGTCGCGAACCGTGACGCGCGCCGCAGCGTCGTATGCCCTGGGCACCTAATATCTGTTCATGGCAGAGGGTGGAGCGATGAGAGCGGAAGCGGACGCGGTTCCGGCGGTGCGGACGGGCTTCTGGGCCCCCGGGACACAGGTCCTGTGGCGCTACCGGGAGAACGCCGGCGAGCGCTTCCACATCGCACGCCCCGTCACCGTCGTCCGGGACGACGACGAGCTGCTCGCCGTCTGGCTGGCACCCGGCACCGAGTGCGTGCGGCCCGTCCTCGCCGACGGCACCCCGGTGCACGTCGAACCCCTCCAGTCCCGCTACACCAAGCCCCGTACCGTCCAGCTCGACCACTGGTTCGGCACCGGAGTGCTGAAGCTGGCCCGCCCCGGTGAGCCCTGGTCGGTGTGGCTGTTCTGGGAGCCGGGCTGGCAGTTCAAGAACTGGTACGTGAATCTTGAGTCGCCGCTGGTGCGTTGGGACGGCGGGGTCGACTCCGAGGATCACTTCCTTGACATCTCCGTGCACCCGGACCGCAGTTGGCACTGGCGTGACGAGGACGAGTTCGCGCAGGCCCAGCAGGACGGCCTGATGGACGCGCCGGCCGCCGAACAGGTGCGCAGGGCGGGCCGGTCCGCGGTGGAGGTGATCCGTGCCTGGGGCCCGCCGTTCAGCGACGGCTGGCAGCACTGGCGCCCGGATCCGTCCTGGGCTGTACCGTCTTTGCCGGAGGACTGGGACCGTACGCCCGCGCATGTGTCCACGTGAGACTCTTGATGCGCCCCCGGTCCACAACCGTAGGATCGTCCTCCGCAAGGTGCAGCAGCAACTGCCGGAGCATGCGCTGGGCTTGACCGATCGTCACCGAGGGGCGGCAGGACGTGAGCGAGGGGTACGAGGGCAACACCGCAGCGAGCCGTGAACGGTTCGCCGGTGGCACGACAACAGCCTCTGACCACGCGGGAATTCCGTTCCGGGGACACGTATTCCGGGTATCGGGATTCCTGCGGGACCAACTGCGCTCGCGATGCGCAGCCCCGGACGGACGGATTCGACACGCGTGACGGAGCACCCCATGTCCTTCGAGCGCCCGCAGCCGGGCGCCGACCCCGCGGACCCCCGCGGGGCGCTCCTGCACACCCAGACGCCCTCCCCCACGGCCGCTTTACCCGCACAGGCGCGCACCGGGGAGACGCCGTCGACACCGGGTACGGCCACGCCGTGCAGCAAGGGAAACAAGGGAAAGGACCCGGCCTCGCCCCCCTCGAACACCACCGGCCCCGAGCACTCGCAGCCCGCCGCCTCAGAAGCCGTGGAACCCGGCACACACCGCCCGCGCCCCGTCCCCGAGGCCATCCCGGACCAGCCGGACGGCGAGCAGGACCGGCCGCAGGGGGCCGGCGGCCAGGAGCGCCGTACCGGGCAGGGCATGACGACGCCCGGGCAGCCCACGCCGATGCGGCGGGACGGCGACCGGCTGCGGTTCGTCGGCGCCGCGACCCGGCGCATCGCCCGCGGCATCGACCTCGACGAGATCGTCATGGGCCTGTGCCGGGCCACCGTGCCGACCTTCTCCGACGCGATCCTCGTCTATCTGCGCGACCCGCTGCCCGTCGGCGACGAGCGGCCCACCGGCCCGCTCCTGCTGCGTCTGCGGCGCACCGACCGGATCCCGGCGGAGCGGGACACCGAGGGCGGCTTCTCGCCCGCCCTGCAGCCGGAGCCGCCGGAGATGACGGGGCTCGACGCGGTCGGCGCCGAACTGTGCGAGGTACGGCCGGGCAGCGCGCTCGCCGAGGTGCTGCGCGGGGTCCGCCCGGTCTTCACGGACGCGCCCGCAGCCCGTGCCGCCCTGCCCGAACTCCTGGGCGACGGCGGCGAGTTCGTCGTGCCCGGCGGACAGCGCGCGATCCTCGCCCCGCTGCGCGGCCGCCGCCGGGTGATCGGCGCCGCTCTCTTCCTGCGCCGCCCGGAGCGCATGGCCTTCGAGGCGGACGACCTGCTGGTCGCCGCCCAGCTCGCCACGCACAGCGCCCTCGGCATCGACAAGGCGGTGCTGTACGGCCGCGAGGCGTACATCGCCGACGAGCTGCAGCGCACCATGCTGCCGGAGACCCTCCCGCGGCCCACGGGCGTACGGCTGGCGTCCCGCTATCTGCCCGCTGCCGAGACCGCGCGGGTGGGCGGCGACTGGTACGACGCGATTCCGCTGCCCGGCAGCCGGGTCGCGCTGGTCGTGGGTGACGTGATGGGCCACTCCATGACGTCCGCGGCCATCATGGGCCAGCTGCGCACGACGGCCCAGACCCTGGCGGGCCTCGACCTGCCCCCGCAGGAGGTCCTGCACCACCTCGACGAACAGGCCCAGCGCCTGGGCACCGACCGCATGGCAACCTGCCTCTACGCCGTCTACGACCCGGTGTCGCACCGCATCACCATCGCCAACGCCGGCCATCCGCCGCCGGTGCTGCTGCACCTGGGCGGCCGCGCCGAGGTACTGCGGGTGCCGCCGGGGGCGCCGATCGGTGTGGGCGGCGTCGACTTCGAGGCCGTAGAACTGGACGCGCCAGCCGGAGCGACCCTGCTCCTGTACACCGATGGCCTGGTCGAGTCCCGGCTGCGCGACGTGTGGACCGGCATAGAGCAGCTGCGCGAGAAGCTCGCCGCGACCGCGCAGCTGACCGGCCCCGACCATCCGCCGCCCCTCGAAGCGCTCTGCGACGAGGTGCTCGACATGCTCGGCCCGGGCGACCGGGACGACGACATCGCGCTGCTCGCCGCCCGCTTCGACGGGATCGCGCCGAGCGACGTGGCGTACTGGTTCCTGGAGCCCGAGGACGCGGCACCCGGCCGCGCCCGCCGGCTGGCCCGGCGCGCGCTGTCCCGCTGGGGCATGGAGGATCTCAGCGACTCCGTGGAGCTCCTCGTCAGCGAGGTCGTCACCAACGCCGTCCGCTACGCGTCCCGCCCGGTCACGCTGCGGCTGCTGCGCACCGACGTGCTGCGCTGCGAGGTCGGCGACGACGTACCGCAGCTGCCGCGGCTGCGGCAGGCGCGGGCGACGGACGAGGGTGGTCGTGGGCTGTACCTGGTGAACAAGCTGGCCCGGCGGTGGGGGGCGACGCGGCTGAGCACCGGGAAGGTGGTCTGGTTCGAGCTGAACCAGAGCTGAGCGAGACACGCAAAGGGCGCCCGGTGACTGCCGGGCGCCCTTTGCTTTTGGCGGCTGTTACTGGCCGTTCGGGTCGAGCGGGTCCGCCGGGGGCGTCGGGGTCTGCGTCGGCGTCTGCGTGGGTGTTTGCGTCGGCGTCTGCGTGGGCGTCTGCGTCGGGGTCTGCGAGGGCGTCTGAGACGGCGTCTCGGACGGCTTCTGAGTGGTCGGTGACGAGCTGGGCGTCCGGCTCGGCGTCTGCGTGACCGTCGGCGTCCAGGTCGGCTGGACCGCCGCGCCCTGCGTGGTGTCCAGTTCGAACTTCAGACCGGTCTTGGAGACGCCGAAGGTGTACGCGGCCCAGATCCGCGCCGGGAAGGTACCACCGTTGACGCGGGGCAGTCCGCCCGCGTGGTACATCGAGACCTGTGCGAAGTTCTTGTGGTTCTCGCCGAACAGGCCCACCGAGGTGACCAGGTCGGGCGTGAAGCCGGTGAACCAGGCCGATCGGTTCTCGTCGGACGTACCCGTCTTGCCGGCGACCTTGCGGCCGTCACGGTTGGCGTTCTCCTGCACCGACTGTTTGGCCGTACCGTCGTCGACCACGCCCGTCAGCACCGAGGTGACCGTGTCGGCGGCCTCGGGGCTGATGACCTGGGCGCCGATCGGGTTCGGCAGGGTGACCGAATGCCTGCTGTTCTCCACGGACTTGATGATGCTCGGGGTGACCTGCTTGCCGTGGTTGTCGAGAGTCGCGTAGACCCCGGCCATCTGCAGCGGGCTCGCGCCCATGGTGCCGAGGGTCTGCGCGGGCACCGCCTTGAGGTCGGCGGTGTCCATGCCGAGCTGGCTCGCGACCTTGAGCACCTTGTCCATGCCGACGTCGACGCCCATCTGCGCGAAGACGGAGTTGACGGACTGGTTCATCGCCGTCTGGACGGTGATGGGGCCGTAGCTCTGGTCGTCCTCGTTCTCGGGGGCGAAGCCGACCTTGTTGCCGTTGCTGTCCACGACCTGGCGCTTGCTGGTGCCGTCGTAGATCGTGTTCGCGCCGATGGCCTTGCCGCTCTGTGTCTCGGCGGCCTCGTCCAGGGCGGCGGCGAGGATGACCGGCTTGAACGTCGAGGCGGGCTGGTAGTCCGTGCGGGTCGCGTTGTTGCGGAAGTGCTTGTAGTAGTCCTTGCCGCCGTACATCGCGACGACCGCGCCCGTCTTCG
Source organism: Streptomyces sp. TLI_185 (assembly GCF_003814765.1). Lineage (NCBI taxonomy): Bacteria > Bacillati > Actinomycetota > Actinomycetes > Kitasatosporales > Streptomycetaceae > Streptomyces > Streptomyces sp. TLI_185. The sequence goes on along the minus strand of NZ_RKRB01000001.1, from coordinate 6,496,684 downwards.
GGTTCACGGACGCGGCACCGGCCTGGACGTCCGCGTCGACCGAGCGCTTCTTCGGGTCGAGCTTGCTGGTCAGCTGCGCCTTGGCGGCCTTCTCCAGCGCCGCCTGCTTCTTCTTGTCGATGTTGAGCGTGATGGTCCAGCCGCCGGCCTTGACCATGTTCATGGCGTCGTTGAAGTTGTCGGCCGTGCCCTGGGTCACCAGCCGCTTCGCCAGCTGGTTGTTGGCCGCGTCCACCAGGTAGCCGGTCTGGCCGCCCATACCGGGCGCGGCCTTGGGGGCCTTCGGGGTCGGGAACGTCATGGCGTCGCGCTCGGCCTTGTTCAGCCAGTCCTCCTCGACCATGTTGTCGAGGACGTAGTTCCAGCGCGCCTTGACCATCCTCTTGCCGGTGTCGGACGCGATCGCCCAGTCGTACTGGTTCGGCGCCTGGAGGAGCGCGGCGAGGTAGGCGCCCTGCTGGACCGAGAGCTTCTGGGCGTCGACGTGGTAGTAGGCCTGCGCGGCGGCCTGGATGCCGTACGCACCGCGGCCGTAGTAGCTGGTGTTGATGTAGCCCGCGAGGATGAAGTCCTTGGACTTCGTGCGGTCCAGCTTCAGCGAGATGACCAGTTCCTTCAACTTGCGCGTGACGGTCTGGTTCTGCGTCAGGTAGTAGTTCTTGACGTACTGCTGGGTGATCGTCGAACCGCCCTGTGCGCCCTTGCCGGAGAGCGTGTTGAGGATGCCTCGGGCGGTGCCCTTGAGGTCGACGCCGTTGTCCTTGTAGAAGGTCTTGTTCTCGGCGGCGACGAAGGTGCGCTGGACGGGCTTGGGGACCTTGGAGAGGTCGACGATCTCGCGGTTCTTCTCGCCGTCGCGCGTCAGCATCGTGCCGTCGCTGTACTTGTAGACGTTGCTCTGCAGCGTCGCGTCGCCGTTGCCGACTTCGGGGACGGTGATCATCATGTACAGCGCGACGAAGGCGCCCATGCCGAGCAGGCACAGCGCGAAGAAGGTCCCGAGGATCTTCTTCCAGGTGAACAGCCGGCGTATGAAGCTCCTGCCGTCCTTGCCCGCCTTGCCCTTGCCCTTGCCCTTGTTCTTGCCCCGGCCCTGGGCCGCCCGGCGAGCCGCGGCCCGGCCGCCTATGACGGTGGGTTCGGTCCCGGACGACTCCATGCCGGACGAGCGCGTGGGGGGCGCCGCGCGGCGGCCACCACGCTGTCGCGCTCGTCTCTCTTCCGCTCGTCCCATGGGTCCGTTCCGCTCCGCTTCGTTCATGTGTGCTCTTCTGTCACACAGGTTCGCCGCACAAGTCAGCTCAGAAAGCTAACACCGGGAGATGTGACAAAGGTCGGTGGATCCGCTCTTTTGCGGACGTGACAATCAGCACCCGCCCCGATGGAACCGACGGCCGAGAAGGGTTCAGGGTTGCTCTGCGGGGTAAAGTGATATCACTTGGCTAGATACGTGCTTTCGCTTGAAGGCGCTGCCACCGGACCGCACCACGACAACGGGGGACCACCCATGCCCATGCACGACACCACTCCTGACGCCGACATACCGGAGATGCCCGCGCCCCGCGTCCGGGAGTTCACCGCGCACAGCATCGGCGGCGCGCTCGCACTGCTGCTCGGGCTGCTCGGACTCCTGGTCGCCGGCGCCCTGTTCGCGGCCGCGCAGGCAAATCCGGCCTTCGCGGCCGGCGGCGCCGTCGTCCTCGTCGCGGCGGTGATCTCGCTGCGGGGGCTGAACACCGTGGCGCCGGGCGAGGCCCGGGTCGTACAGCTCTTCGGACGCTACCGGGGGACGATCAGGCAGGACGGCCTGCGCTGGGTGAACCCCTTCACCTCGCGCACGAAGATCTCCACGCGGGTGCGCAACCACGAGACCGCCGTCCTCAAGGTCAACGACGCCTACGGCAACCCGATCGAGCTCGCCGCGGTCGTGGTGTGGAAGGTGCGGGACACCGCGCAGGCCACCTTCGAGGTGGACAACTACCTCGAGTTCGTCGCCACTCAGACCGAGGCGGCCGTGCGGCACATCGCCATCGAGTACCCCTACGACGCCCACGACGAGGGCGGGCTGTCGCTGCGCGGCAACGCGGAGGAGATCACCGAGAAGCTCGCCGCCGAACTGCACGCGCGCGTGGAGGCGGCCGGTGTGCAGATCATCGAGTCGCGCTTCACGCATCTCGCGTACGCTCCCGAGATCGCGTCGGCGATGCTTCAGCGACAGCAGGCCGGGGCGGTCGTCGCGGCCCGGCGGCAGATCGTCGACGGAGCGGTGGGGATGGTCGAGGCCGCGCTCGCCCGGATCGCGGAGCAGGACATCGTGGAACTGGACGAGGAGCGGAAGGCGGCGATGGTGTCCAACCTGATGGTGGTGCTGTGCGGGGACCGCGCCCCGCAGCCCGTGCTCAACACCGGGACCCTCTACCAGTGACGGATCCCTCCGAGGGGGCTTCGCCCCGGCGCCGGCCGCAGCAGCGCAAGCAGGTGCTGTTGCGGTTGGACCCGTCCGTCTATGAGGCGCTCGCCCGGTGGGCGGGGGACGAACTGCGTTCTGCCAACGCCCAGATCGAGTTCTTGCTGCGGCGCGCTCTCGCGGAGGCGGGGCGGCTGCCCGGGGAGGCGGGGCCGATTCCCCGTCGTGGGCGGCCACCTGGGGGCTCCGCCCCCAGACCCCCGTCGGCCTGAACGGCCTCGTCCTCAAACTCCCCCACTCTCGACTTCGCTCGAGCGGGGGGGACCCCCACGACGGGCTGAAAGACCAAACCCCGGGCAGGCTGGTGCACGGCGCGTGTAGCAGAACCGTGACAATCGGCCCCCACCTGCGAAGCTGTGCCCCGCCTGTACACCCCGCCATGATCTAAACACCGGGCGTATACACGAGGCGTATACACCCTGTGTAGAGTCGTGGACATGTCCATCGGTCACACCCTTCTAGGGCTCCTGGAGTCCGGGCCCCGCCACGGCTACGACCTGAAGCGGGCCTTCGACGACAAGTTCGGTCACGACCGGCCGCTGCACTACGGCCAGGTCTACTCGACGATGTCCCGCCTGCTGAAGAACGGGCTCGTCGAGGTCGACGGCATCGAGGCGGGCGGCGGGCCCGAGCGCAAGCGGTACGCCATCACCGACGCCGGGATCACCGACGTGGAGCGGTGGCTCGCGACGCCGGAGGCGCCCGAGCCGTATCTGCAGTCCACGCTGTACACCAAGGTCGTCCTCGCGCTGCTCACCCACCGCAACGCGGCCGACATCCTCGACACGCAGCGCTCCGAGCACCTGCGGATGATGCGGATCCTCACCGACCGGAAGCGGAAGGGGGACCTGGCCGACCAGCTCATCTGCGACCATGCCCTGTTCCATCTCGAGGCCGACCTGCGCTGGCTGGAGCTCACCGCCGCGCGCCTCGACAAGCTCGCGGAGGCGGTGGCCAAGTGACTCCCGCAGGTTCCCTGCTCGTCGCCGACGAGCTGCGCAAGTCGTACGGACCGACCACGGCGCTCGACGGCGCCGAGTTCTCCATCCACCCCGGTGAGGTCGTCGCCGTGATGGGCCCCTCCGGGTCCGGCAAGTCGACCCTGCTGCACTGTCTCGCGGGGATCGTGACGCCCGATTCGGGGTCGATCCTGTACGCCGGGCGCGAGATGGCGACCATGAGCGATGCGGAGCGCAGTGCGCTCAGGCGCTCCGAGTTCGGGTTCGTGTTCCAGTTCGGCCAGCTCGTACCGGAGCTGACCTGCGTCGAGAACGTCGCCCTGCCGCTCAGGCTGAACGGCACCTCCCGCAAGGAGGCCGAGCGAACCGCCCTGACATGGATGGAGCGGCTGGAGGTCGACGACCTCGCGAAGAAGCGGCCCGGTGAGGTCTCCGGCGGTCAGGGGCAGCGCGTCGCCGTCGCCCGGGCACTGGTCACCAACCCCCGTGTGCTCTTCGCGGACGAGCCCACCGGCGCGCTCGACTCGCTCAACGGCGAGCGTGTGATGGATCTGCTCACGGACGCCGCCCGGTCCACCAATGCCGCCGTCGTCCTCGTCACGCACGAGGCCCGGGTGGCCGCGTACTCGGACCGCGAGATCGTCGTACGGGACGGCAAGTCCCGGGACATGGAGCGCATCGTATGAGGATGCGGCAGTGGGCCGACGATCTGGCCATGGGGGTTCGGTTCGCCTTCACGGGCGGGCGCGAGGGATGGGTCCGGGCCCTGCTGACGGCCGTCGGCGTCGGGCTCGGGGTGGCGCTGCTGCTGCTCACGACGGCGATACCGAACGCACTGTCCCAGCGCGACCACCGCGGAAGCGCCCGGGACGACTTCACATACAGCCAGAAGCCGCTGAAGAAGGCGGACGACACGCTCGTCATCGCCGAAGTCGACACGGCGTTCCGCGGCAACGACGTGCGCGCGCGGCTCCTGGAGCCCGAGGGCGCGCGGGCGCCACTGCCGCCGGGCGTGGCGAAGTTCCCCGCGAAGGGCGACATGGTCGTCTCGCCGGCCCTGAAGAAGCTGCTCGAGTCCGGCTCCGGCAAGCTGCTGCGCGAGCGCATCCCCTACCGGATCACCGGCACCATCGCGCAGTCCGGACTGATCGGGCCCTCCGAACTCGCCTACTACGCGGGCGCCACGGGACTCCAGGACCATCTGGAAAGTGGCGTCGTCGAGCGCATCGACTACTTCGGGCCCGCCCACGGGAACCAGCAGGACTCGCTGGATCCGATCCTGATCCTGCTCATCATGATCATCTTCGTGGTGCTGCTGCTGCCGGTCAGCGTGTTCATCGCGGCGGCCGTCCGCTTCGGCGGCGAGCGACGGGACCGCCGGCTCGCGGCCCTCAGGCTGGTCGGCGCGGACGGCGGGATGGCGCGCCGGATCGCCGGCGGCGAGGCCCTCGCCGGGGCGCTGCTCGGGCTCGTCTTCGGCACCGGTTTCTTCCTGGTGGGGCGTCAGCTGGCCGCCCTGCTGAAGGTGCGGCAGATGAGCGTGTTCCCGAGCGACCTCAACCCGTCACCCGCGCTGGCCGCGCTCGTCGCCGTCGCCGTACCGGCCGCGGCCGTCCTGGTGACGCTGTTCGCACTGCGCGGGGTCGTCATCGAACCGCTCGGTGTGGTCCGTACGGCGAAGCCGCCGCGGCGCCGGCTGTGGTGGCGGCTGCTGCTGCCGCTGGGCGGCCTGGCGCTGCTGTACCCGATGATCGGGCAGGGCAGGAACAACGGCGACTTCAACCAGTGGATGGTCATCGGCGGCACCGTGCTGCTGCTGGTCGGCGTCACCGCCCTGCTGCCGTGGGTCGTCGAGGCCGTGGTGGCCCGGCTGGACTCCGGCTCGGTCTCCTGGCAACTCGCCGTACGCAGGCTGCAGTTGAGCAGCGGCTCGGCCGCCCGCATGGTCAACGGCATCGCGGTCGCGGTGGCCGGGGCGATCGCGCTGCAGATGCTGTTCGCCGGAGTCGAGCACGACTACACCAAGCAGACAGGCAACGACGTCAACCGGGCCCAGATGGACGTCTCCGTGAGCGGCGGCCACTCGCTGGCCGACGCCGGCCGGCAGCTCGCACAGACCAAGGGCGTACGCCGTGCCTCGGCCGTGGCCTTCGGCTCGGTCGGAGACCGGGCGAAGGATCCCAAGAACGAGCTGGAGGTGGCCGTCGGCAGCTGCGCCGAACTGCGCGAGGTGGCGCGTCTGACGTCCTGCCGGGACGGCGACACCTTCAAGATCGTCGGCGGTGAGTACGACAGCGAGACGGAGAAGATCACCAAGCCGGGCGGCACCGCGTACTTCGACCCGACCTACAGCGGGACGCAGCGCCACCCGGTGGCCTGGAAGGTGCCCGCCGGCATGAAGACGGCAGCGCAGCGCGAGGACCCGACCGGCTATGCGCGCAGCGGCCTGCTCGTCACCAGGGGTGCGCTGCCTCAGGCAGCGGCGGCCGGCCTGATCCAGAGGGTGTTCGTCTCGCTGGACCCGTCGGTGCCGGACGCCGGTGACTACGCGCGCAACACCGCCGCCCGGCTGGATCCGCTGGCCAATGTGTTCACCCTGGCGGCCAGCGAGCAGTCCAAGGAGTTCCGCTCCATCCGCAACGGACTGTTCGTCGGCGCGACCTGCGTCCTGCTGCTGATCGGCGCGAGCCTGCTGGTCTCCCAGCTGGAGCAGCTGCGGGAGCGCAAGAAGCTGCTGTCGTCACTGGTCGCCTTCGGCACCCGGCGGCGCACGCTGAGCCTCTCGGTGCTGTGGCAGACGGCGATCCCGATCGCCCTGGGCCTCGTACTGGCGTCGGTGGTCGGGCTGACGCTGGGCGCGGTCCTGCTGAAGATGACCGGCGAGACGGTGAGCGTGGACTGGGCGAGCGTGCTGTCGATGACAGCCATCGGCGCCACGGTCGTCTTCGCCGTGACCCTGCTCAGCCTGCCCCCGCTGCTGCGGCTGATGCGCCCGGACGGTCTGCGCACCGAGTGACCTCCGGTACGGCCCCTCCCCACGACGGGGAGGGGCCTTGCCGCGTTCACAGGCTGTATTCCCGCACCACCCGCCTCACCTGCGCGAACAGCATGCCCACATTGACCGACTTGCGGCAGACGACGACGGCGACGACGTCCTGCTGCTCATTCATGCGCACGAACAGGTGTGTGAGGTTCTCGCTGTTGACCAGGATCTCCTGGAAGAAGTGGTTGTCGCTCTGGATCCCGCGGCGCTCCTTGAAGACGTCCTCGATCATCGTGACCGTGCGTCCCTGGAACAGGTCGAGCGTCGCGCCGGCCAGCAGGTCCAGGACCTCGGGCGGGTGGTTGTCGACGGTCTCGTACGACAGCAGCATGCCGGTGGACATGTCGACGACGCCCGAGGCGACACAGTCGGGGGCATCGGTGCGGAGGGATTTGACCAGGCCCATCACCTGGTCGGAGAAACCTGGGGTCATGCGCTTCGTCGCCATCCCTTCAGACTCCTTCGGCTGTCTTGTTCTGGTGCATGAGGATCGAGCCGATCCGGTCCAGGGCGGGCCCGCTCGCCCGGTGCAGGAGATCCATGTCCATGCCCTCGTCGCCCAGCACGACCATCAGGGCGGTGTCGCCGACGGCGTAGAAGGCGGCACAGCCGTGGCTGCCGTACGTCACGGTCTGGCGCAGGGTGCCGCGGGCGGTCGCCTGGGCGGTGCGGCGGGCGAGACCGAGGCCGGCCGCGGCGAGGGCGGCGAGACCTTCCGGGTCGATGGAGTCGGCGGTGTCGGCGGCGATCAGCAGTCCGTCGGCCGCCGCGACCGCAGTGTCGGTGATTCCGGTCACCTGCTCCCGAAGGCCGCGCATTTCGAGCGCCAGGGCTTCGTGATCCATATGCTCAACTCCCCTATTCCTCTTCGCATTTCGCGTATCCGGCAACTGTTCGGCTGGTTCATTTCGGGGTTCCGTTCCGCAGCCGGAAGAAGCCGCCCGGTCTGCGGCGGGGCAGGTCGACGGGTGTCGGCGGCTGCGGTGGGGGTGGTGCGGGCGGTGGCGGGGTGCGGTGCCGGATACCGTCGGGGGCCACGCGAATCGGGATCGGCGCGGGCGCGGCGGGGCACTCCAGAAGCCCCTCGCCGAGCATCCGCGCGACCTCGACGGTGACGGTGTAGACACCGCGCCCGGCACGGAAGGCCAGATCGCGGGCGGTACGGCGGCCATCGGCGTGGTCGAGCAGCGCGCGTTGCAGCGCGGTGAGCGGGCCGTTGGACCGCCGGGCGGGGACGGGCCGTTCGCGGTCGGGGTGGACGGGGCGCGGCAGGGCCGCGAGGGCGGCGAGTTTGCGGGCAGCGTCCTCCAGGAGCCGGGCGGGCGGCTCGCCCACGGCGACCGGAGCGGGCGGCTCGGCGCCGTCCTCGGCGCGCTCGCAGCCGTCGACGCGGCCCGCGAGGATCGCGAACACCGCGTCCTGCAGCGCCAGCACGCACACCACCTTCAGCTGGGCGGCACCGGCGTACCCGTGGGCGATCAGCCCGGCGGCCGGCCAGCGTGCGCCCCCGGCCTCCCGGACAAGCCAGGCCCACTGCTCACCGTCCACCCTCCCGGACCGCAGCAGCAGCGTCTCGGGCCCCGGCGCCCCGGGCGACTCGGCGGCGACGACGAGCCCGTCCCTGAGGTGCAGGGCGCCGCCGGGCGCCCCGGACACGCGCAGGACACCGGTCCACCCTTCGCGCCCGCAGGCGGCGAGGGACCGCGCCAGCAGGTCGTAGCCCGACATCACGCGGAAGGTGTATCAGTCCGAACGCATATTCCGGACGCAGATTTCCGACCTGTCCCCAGGTGACGGAAGTTGAGCCATAGGCCCGTTCAAATCGCTTTGTTCGGTGCGCATTTGATCGAGCGGGGGGGCTCGTTTCAGCCGCCGTCACCGGGGGCTGCGCCCCCAGGCCCCCCTTCGGCCTGAACGACCTCGTCCTCGAACGCCGGAGGGGCTGGTTGTTGCTGATCGGCAGGGAGCAGTCCGGCCGAGTACGCCCTCAGGTACCCCACCACCGTGTTCGTCACGGCCACCAGCGGTACGGCGACCACCGCGCCGCCGATCCCTGCCACCATGCCGCCCGCCGCGACCGACAGGACCACCGCGAGGGGGTGGACGCGGACCGCCCGGCCGAGGATGAACGGCTGCAGGATGTGGCCCTCGATCTGCTGGACCGCGAGGACCACGAGGAGCGTCATCACGGCCGTGAACACGCCCTGGGTGACCAGTGCGACGACCACCGCCAGCGCTCCGGAGGCCACCGCGCCGACCAGCGGGATGAAGGAGAACAGGAAGATGAAGACGGCCAGCGGGACGGCCATGGGGACGTCGAGGAAGTAGATGCCCAGGCCGATGAAGATGGCGTCGATCAGGGCCACCAGCACCGTGCCGCGTACGTAGGCGGTCAGGGTGCGCCAGGCTCGCGGGCCCGCGCCCGCGACGCCGGGGCGGGCCGCCGCCGGCACCAGCTTCAGCGTCCACTCCCAGATGCGCCGGCCGTCGTAGAGGAGGAAGAGGGTCGAGAAGAAGGTCAGCAGGATGCCGGTGAGCGCCTCGACGACGACCTGGACGCCTTCCAGTCCCGCGGAGGTGATCTGGTCGGTGTTCGCGCCGACCGCCTCCCGCAGGTTCTTGGCGATCTGGTTGATCTGCTTGTCGGTGACGTGGAAGGGGCTCTTCAGCAGCCAGTTGCGCAGGTCGTCGATGCCGCTCTGGATCTGGTTGGAGAGGTTGTCGATGTTCTCCATGACCTGCCAGGTCACGAACCAGCCGATCAGCCCCATCACGACGAAGCCGAGGATCGCGGTGAGCGCGGTGGCGGGACCGCGCGGCACACCGTGCCGCTTCAGACGGGCCACCGTCGGCTGCAGCAGCGCCGTGATGAGCAGGGCGACGACGAAGGCGAACACGACGAGTTGTACGGCGCTGATGACCCGCATCAGCACCCAGACCGTGCCCGCGAGCACCAGCAGCCGCCAGCCGGCCTCGGCGGCGACGCGCACACTCCACGGCACGGCCTGCACGGGGTCGGGGCGGACGACGGGTGCGGGCGGCGGTGATTCGGCCGCGTGGTCCGGGGGCGGCGGATCCTCCGCGGCGGCCTTGCGGGGCGGACGCGGTGCGTCGTCCCCGGCGGCCTCCCGTTCCACCTCGGCGCGGCGCTCGTCCAACCGCTCACTCACCTCGGTCAGACCGGCGCCGATACGGCCGAGCCACCCTGGCACTCGCGACATGATCTGTCCTCTTCCCCCGCGTCCCCGGGTGCTCCACACCACTCCCCCCTGGAGTCGTCGAATCGACCGTACAGGGCAACAGCCCCTCCCCCTATGACGGGGAGGGGCTGCACAAGGTTGAGAGGCGAGACCGTGGGTCTCGGCGGCTGCGCGCCGGGCCTAGTACCAGTGGTTGGCGGCCCAGAAGGACTGCGCCGCGCACGGGCTGCCGTAGCGGCTGTTCATGTAGTTCAGGCCCCACTTGATCTGCGTGGCCGGGTTGGTCTGCCAGTCGGAGCCGGCCGAGGAGTACTTCGAGGCGGGCAGCGCCTGGAAGAGGCCGTAGGCGCCGGAGGAGGCGTTGACCGCGTGGTAGTTCCAGCTCGACTCGTGGTCCACGATGTAGCTGAAGCACTGGAACTGGCCGCTCGGCACCATCTGCCGCGCCATCGCCTGGATCTCGGCGATGGAGTACGAGCTCTGGACCGGGAAGTCGGCGCTGCTGCGGCTGGCCGCCTTCTTGGCCTCCGCGCGCTCCTTGGCTTCCTTGGCCGCCTTCTCCGCCGCTTCCTTCTTGGCAATGGCGGTGTCGGCGGCAGCCCTGCGGGCGGCCTCCTCGGCGTCCTTCTTGGCGCTCGCGTCGGCCTGGATCGCCTGGGCGTCGGCCTGCTGCGTCAGGGAGGCGGTCTGGACGTGGGCCTGCTGGCCCGCGGGTATGTCCGCCAGGAGCGTCGCGTCGCTTGCCGTCGCCTCGGCGTCGTTGGGCTGGGCGGTGCTGCCCGAGGCAACTCCGACAACGCTTCCGACGGCGGTGACCGCGGTGGCCGAGGCCACTGCGAATCCCCGGACCGAAATCCGGCTCACACGGTTTCCTTCCAGCATCGCCCGCTTCGGTGACCCTGGCGGACGCAATCGTGCCCCTGGCGCTGGCCTCCCAACTACGGGGTCACGGGAGGCGCGGGCCCGGTGGGCAACTCCCGCGAGGGGAGCGCCGCATGGTGCTCGGGCGGCATACGACGACGCTGTGGAGTTGGCTGTGGTGCTTCTGTGGTGCCGTACCGCTGGGGGTACAGATGTGTCGTATGCGGGGCCTGACAGGAGTGAGACTCTGCCGTAACCGGACGCCGGGTGGCAATTCTGAGTTGCGTGTGAAAGCTCACATCCCGTTTGACCCTAGGGATTTTGAGAAACAGCAACACGCGAAGGCGCCGCCCCGCTAGGCTCACAGCCTTTGCGGAACGGCGCCAACTGACCTGGAATTACCTCAGACTTGGCCGTCCACCTCAGATCTGTCCGTCTTCGAGCATTTCGGTCACAAGCGCCGCGATCTGGGACCTCTCGGACCTGGTCAGCGTCACGTGCGCGAAGAGCGGATGCCCCTTCAGTTTCTCGACCACGGCGACGACACCGTCGTATCGACCGACGCGCAGATTGTCCCTTTGTGCCACGTCATGGGTGAGAACCACCCGCGAATTGGCGCCGATTCGGGACAGAACGGTCAGCAGTACATTCCGTTCCAGTGACTGCGCCTCGTCCACGATCACGAATGCGTCGTGCAGCGAGCGTCCGCGGATGTGGGTGAGCGGAAGGACCTCGAGCATTCCGCGCGCGGTGACCTCTTCGATGACCTCGCGGCTGGTGACCGCGGACAGCGTGTCGAAGACCGCCTGCGCCCAGGGGCTCATCTTCTCGGACTCGGAGCCGGGCAGATAGCCGAGTTCCTGCCCGCCGACCGCGTACAGCGGACGGAAGACCATCACCTTCTGGTGCTGGCGCCGCTCCAGCACCGCCTCCAGACCCGCGCACAGCGCGAGCGCCGACTTGCCGGTGCCGGCCCGGCCGCCCATGGAGAGGATCCCGATGTCCGGGTCGAGGAGCAGATCGAGCGCGATGCGCTGCTCCGCGCTCCTCCCCTTGATACCGAAGGCCTCCCGGTCGCCGCGCACGAGGCGGATGTTGCCCTCGGCGGTGACCCGGCCGAGCGCCTTGCCGCGCTCCGACTGGATGGTCAGCCCCGTGTGCACGGGAAGGTCGGACGCTTCGGGCACATACACATGCCCTTCCTCGAAGAGGATGTCCACCTGCTCACCGGGCAGGGTCAGTTCGGACATTCCGGTCCAGCCGGAGGAGCCCGTGATGGCGAGCTCCGCGCGGTACTCCTCGGCGAGGAGACCGACGGAGGAGGCCTTGATCCTGAGTGGGAGGTCCTTCGACACGACGGTGACGTCGTACCCCTCGGCCTGCAGGTTGCGGGCGACCGCGAGGATGCGGGAGTCGTTGTCCCCCAGGCGGTAGCCGCTGGGCAGCACGCTGGGGTCCGAGTGGTTGAGCTCGACACGAACGGTTCCGCCCAGGTCCCCGATCGGGATGGGAGCGTCGAGACGGCCATGACGGACCCGGAAGTCGTCGAGCAGACGCAGGGCCTGCCGGGCGAAGTAGCCGAGTTCGGGATGGTGCCGCTTGGCCTCCAGTTCCGTCACCACGACGATGGGAAGCACGACCTCGTGCTCGTCGAAGCGGTTCAGAGCATTGGGGTCCGACAGCAGAACACTGGTGTCGAGAACATAAGTGCGCCGGTCTGGCTTGTGGCGCTTTGTGCTGGTCACCACGGAAGGACGTACCCCCTCGGATGAGGTCGGGGAGCGACGGAGTGGAGCTGGACCGGTCGACGGCCGCGATGCACGGGCCGAAAACCGGCCCTCCGCCTTGTCTTCCGTGCTGGAACCGCACGGTCGGGCTGGTGCAAAGGGCCTCCCGGGCGGACGGCCCCGTGCCGCCCGCTGAGATCCGACACCCGTGGTTCGGGCATCGACCTGACTGGCTTATGCCCTCGAACATGCGGTGCCATGCCGACGCATATGACGGCGCCCTGGTGAACTCCTCGTTACTTCCGCCCCAAGCGGGCAGGCCCGTCGCTCGTCAGCCGCCGTAACGGCGGTGGCGCGCCGCGTAGTCACGCAGGGCGCGCAGGAAGTCGACCTTGCGGAAGGCCGGCCAGAAGACCTCACAGAAGTAGTACTCGGAGTGCGCGGTCTGCCAGAGCATGAATCCGGACAACCTCTGCTCACCGCTGGTACGGATCACCAGGTCGGGGTCGGGCTGGGCGCCGGTGTAGAGGTGGCGGCCGATCATGTCGATGTCGACGGCCTCGGCGAGGTCCTCCATCGAGGTGCCCTTGTCGTGGGCGTCGAGGAGCATCGAGCGCACGGCGTCGGCGATCTCCTGGCGGCCGCCGTATCCGATGGCGACGTTGACCAGTATCCCGTCGATGCCTGCGGTGGCCTCCTCGGCCTCCTTCAGGGTGGTCTGCATCTGCGGCGGGAGCAGGTCGGGGGTGCCCACGTGGTGCACGCGCCAGCGGCCGTCGGCGGCGAGGGTCTTCACGACGTCCTCGATGATGCCGAGGAGCGGGCCGAGCTCGTCCTGGGGCCGGTCGAAGTTGTCCGTCGACAGCAGCCAGAGGGTGACGACCTCGACGTCCGTCTCGCTGCACCAGCCGAGGAACTCCTCGATCTTCTCGGCACCGGCCCGGTGGCCGTGCACCGTGGAGGAGCCGGCGGCCTTCGCCCAGCGTCGGTTGCCGTCCATGATGACGCCGATGTGCTTGGGCACCTGAGCGTGGTCCAGGTGGCCTTCCACCCGGCGTGCGTACAGCCTGACCAGCAGGCCGCGCAGCCTGTCGCGCAGGTTCACGTGATTGTCAGCCCCTCCGTACGGATCGGACAGGCGCGGCCCAGAAGTGTGGAGGGCGATCCTGTCCGTATGGCGGTCCCCGGGGGCGAAGCCTACCCCCGGCTCCGCCACGGCTCTCCCAAGGGTGGTTGGGGGCACAGAAAACGGGCCGGTCCGTGGGGGGGAGACGGACCGGCCCGAGGGGGGGTTTCCACCATAACCCTTCGTAAGTGCTGCTGGGTGCATCGGCGTGCCACAACTACTCTCCGAATTCGAACGGCGACGCGCCGATGGCCATGGAGAGGCGGTTTCATGGCGGGCTCATGGCCGGATCACGGCGGATTTCCAGGGGAAACGGGTGAGAAGCGGAGTGATCCGGAGGGTTTGCCGCGTCTTGGGTCCCGTTCGGCGAGTTGTCCCCGCATCCCCCAGCCGGGTGACCCGACCCGCGAACGCCGGTTTGACGTGGAGAGGGCACCGCGCAGCCCCCTCCACTGCGCGGTGCCGCCGCGCAGCTTTGCTCACGCGAATTACCTTGGTCTGAACTTACGTGACCGATGGGACTGAAATCGACTCGCGGGGATAACGATGTGAAAACCGCACACGTTCGCGCACGGAACGTCGATCTAGGACAGGAACTGTCCTGCTCCCGTCCTACGGTCGTCTCATGACCTTGAGGATCAGCTGGAACGAGGCGAGCGCGCGCCGACTGGAACGGCAGTTCCTGGCCAACCCTGCCGAGCCGGGTACGGCGGTCGCCGATGTCGTCGACGCGATGCTCGCCGCGCATGCGCAGGTGCTGTCGGCCGCCGAGGTGTCGGTGGGGGTGCGGACGGCCGGGACGACCCGCGCCGCGGTGCGCGCCGCCCTGTGGGAGGAGCGGACCCTGGTGAAGACGCACGGCCCGCGCGGGACCGTACATCTGCTGCCCGCGCGCGAACTGCCCCTGTGGTGCTCGGCATTGCCCGCTGTGCCGTCCAAGGCGAGCCCGTTCGCAGCGGACGCGCGGCTCACCGAGGAGCAGGCACAGCAGATCGTGGCGGCGATCGGGGACGCCCTGGAAGGCGCGTCCCTGACCGTCGACGAGCTGAGCGAGGAGGTCGTCGCCCGCACCGGCTCCTGGGCCGGCGACCGGGTGATGCCCGCGTTCCAGGACCTGTGGCCGCGCTGGCGGCAGGTGCTGCACCGGGCCGGCCAGTCCGGCGCCCTGTGCTTCGGCCCGAACCGGGGCCGCAAGGTGACGTACACCCGCCCGCCCCGCTTCACACCGCTGCCGCCGGACGAGGCGGTGAGCGAGCTTGCACGCCGCTACCTGCGCGCATACGGCCCGGCGACGCCGCAGGACTTCGCCAAGTGGCTGGCGGCGCCCGGAGGCTGGGCCGTCAAGCTGTTCGGCACGCTCGCCGGGGCCGGGGAGATCGAGGAGGTCGTCTTCGAGGGGGCCAGGGGGTGCTGGGTCGTGGCGGGCGACACGGAGTTCCCGGAGGGACGGGTGCGCGGGGTCCGGCTGCTGCCGTACTTCGACGCGTACGGCATCGCCGCGCAGCCCCGGGAGCTGCTGTTCCCGGGGGCCGCGTACCGACGTGCGCTGGCGGGCGGCCAGGCCGGCAACTACCCGGTGCTGCTGGTGGACGGCGTGGTGGCGGGGGTGTGGCACCAGCGGCGCCGGGGACGTCGTACGACCGTCACGGTGGAGCCGCTCGGGCGGCTGACGGCCCGGCAGGAGCGCGACTTGGGCGAGCAGGTGGAGCGGGTCGGGCAAGTGCTGGAGGCGGAGCCGGAGTTGGTGATCGGGGAGGTGACGGCGGGAGCGCACGCATAGGGCTCACCGGTGGTGCGGCCTGCGGGCCTCGACGAGGTGGCGGGTGCTGTGCGCGACGAACGGGCCCTCGGCCTCGATCTGTCCGTGCAGGGCGCGGAGCCGGTCCTCGTACGCCTCGACCGTGAAATCGGGGACCATCCAGATCACCTTGCGGAGGAAGTGGACGACGGCTGCGATGTCGTGGAACTCGATGCGGAGCCGTTCGGCGCGCAGGTCGACGATCTCCAGGCCGGCGGCTTCGGCGCGGGCGCGTTCGTGGTCGGGGTGGCGGTCGCAGCTCACCTCAGGCCCCAGGGGGCCGAGGAAGTGCTCGACGAGTTCGAAGACGCTGCGTGGGCCCACGTGCTGGGCGAAGTACGTGCCCCCGGGCTCCAGCACGCGCTGGATCTCCGCCCACCGGGGACTGACCGGATGCCGGCTGCTGACCAGGTCGAAAGCGCCGTCCGTGAAGGGCAGCGGCGCGTCCTCGGGCGCGGCGACGACCACCGTGCCGCGCGGGCGGAGCAGCGTGGTGGCCTTGGCGACGTTCGGCGGCCAGCCCTCGGTCGCGGCGGTGAGCACCGGCGCCTTCTCGGCCCGGCCGAGGGCGAAGTCCAGGACCTCCCCTCCCCCGGTCTGGATGTCCAGCGCTGCGGTGGCTCCGGCCAGACGGTCGGCGAGGGAGAGGGCGTATCCCCATGACGGCCGCTCCTCCGTGGCCCGGCCCTCGAACCAGGAGAAGTCCCAGCCCTCGGTGGGCACGGCGGTGCCTTCGGCCACGAGGTCCTCGAAGCGACGGTTTTCCCTACGGGGCATGAGTGATCTGTCCTGTCAGAGGTGGGGGGCATCTGCGGCGCCGTCGTGGCTGGTCGCGCCCACGCGGCGGAGCCGCACACCGATACGGCCCCGCGCCCCTTTCGGGGCGCTGCCGAACCGTCGTGGACTTGGCGAAACCTGCGGTCACGGGACCAGTGGCCTGACCTCTTGCGCTGCGAACCGTACGAAGCCCTCGGGGTCCGGCTCGTCGCCCGTCGGCTGGAGGATCACCCTGTCGGCGCCTGCGTCCGCCAGCCGCTGCACGGCCTTGGCGACGGCACCCGCGTCTCCGGCGACCCCCAGGTCGGGGACGGACTCGAGGCCCTCGTCGGCGAGTTCGGCGCGGAGGCGGGCAGCGGCGTCGGGGCCGGTGGCGGTGAGGAGGTACACGACCACCTGGTGCGGATCGGTCCGGCCGGCCGACTTCCGTCCCTCGTCGATGAGCCGACGGGCCCGCCGTACGCCGTCGGCCGTGGTCGACGCGGTGAGGATCGTGCCGTCGGCCGCCTCCCCGGCCAGCCGCAGCGAACGCGGCCCGGTGGCGCCGGCCAGAACGGGCACGGGCCCGGCGGGCGGCCAGTCGAGCGCGACGTCGTCGAGCCGGACGTAGCGCCCCTCGGTCGTCACCCGCTCACCGCCAAGGAGAGCCCGCAGCGCGACAAGGTGCTCACGGAGCAGCGTGACGGGCGACTCGACCCGCGCCCCCACCTGCCCCATCCAGTCCTGCACACCATGCCCGACGGCGAGGACGGCGCGCCCCGGGAACATCCGGTGCAGCGCGGCGGCCTCCATCGCGGTGATGGCGACGTTGCGCAGCGGCACGGGCAGCAGCCCGACGCCCACCCGCAGTCGCTCGGTCCAGGCGAGGGCGGCAGCGGCGGTGGAGATCCCGCCCTCCCGGAAACAGTCCTCCCAGAGCCAGAGCTCTTCGAGGCCGTTCTCGTCCGCGAGGCGGGCGACGTCCCTGAGGCGCTCGGGAGGCAGTTGGGGGCGGAACACGGCACCGAGTCCAGTCATGCCTTCTTCCTATCCGGGCGGGAACGAACCGGACAACTCCTTTATTCACCGCCTCCGTTGGTCTCCGGTGGTCTCCGGCTCGTAGTGCAGGAGTACGACGCCGTTGCCGAAGACACGGCTCTCGGCGAGCCGGAGCGACGCCGCGATGTCGGCCTCCGGGAAGAGCCGTGTGCCGTGCCCGACCAGGGCGGGATGGACGTACACCCGGTACGCGTCGACGAGTCCGAGCCGCAGGAACTCCTCGGCGATCGCCGCCCCGCCGAGCCAGAGATCCGCACCCGCCCGCTCCTTGAGCGCCCTGACCTCCTCGGGGACGACGTCCCGGTAGACGGTGGTGTTCCACCCGGCGTGCTCGATCGTCCGCGAGTACACGGCCTTGGGGATGTCCCGCCAGATCCCGGCGAACTCGACGGTGACGGCGGAGGCGTCGGGGTCCGCGTCCGCGGTGGGCCAGTAGGAGGCCATCCCCTCGTAGGTGCGGCGGCCGCTGAGCAGGCCGCCGAGTTGTCCGATGGTGTCGTTCATGTGCTGGTGGAGCTCGTCGTCGACCCTGTGCCAGGAGATGTCGTGGTCCGGGCCCTCGATATAGCCGTCGAGGGAGATGCCCATCGTCCACACGATCTTCGCCATCGGCCACCTCGCCCTGGTCAGTGCCCGGTGCGTCCCGCACAGGTCGTCGTGTTCACCGTACGCGCGGATCGTTCACCTGCGCGGTGTGCGCGCCGTCAGGCCGCCGCGAATGCGCCCAGCAGCAGCCCCGTGAACGCCCCGCCGATCATGAACGGGCCGAACGGAATGGCCGACTTGCGGCCCGCGCGGCGTGCGACGACCATCCCGAGGCCGTACACCGAGCCGTAGAGAAGGCCCGCGAAGGCCCCCGTCAGCAGGATCTGCCAGCCGTACCAGCCGAGGGCCGTGCCCAGGGCGAGGGCGAGTTTCACGTCGCCGAAGCCCATGCCGGACGGGTTGACGAGGAAGAGGACGAGGTAGGCGGCGCCCAGGGTCAGGCCGCCGAGGAGGGCCGTGGGCCAGGATCCCGTGGCGGAGGGGAGGCCGGTGGCGATACCGAGGAGGGCGGCGGTCGTGGCGGCCAGCGGCAGCGTGAGGACGTCGGGGAGGCGGTGGACCCGGTGGTCGACGAGGGTCAGCAGGACCGCCACCGGGGTGAGGATCACCCAGACCGCCGTCTCGGGGTGGGGCCCGGCTGCGGCGGCAAGGGCCGTACAGACGAGGGCCGTTGCCGTGGAGACGGCCACCGTGCTCGGGCCGTACGGACCGCACAACCCTGCTCCCTCGGCCCCTTCTGTCCCCCCGGTCTGCCGGCAGTCCGCTCGGCCCAGCCAGCCGGAGAAGGCGCCCGTGATCCGGTGGCCTCCGGGACAGCGGTCCCTCCACGGCCGACCCGGGTCCACCGAGAAGCGGTGGGCCGCGCGGGGCAGGAAGAGGCCCGTTCCCGCGCCCCACAGGGCCGCCACGAGGGTGAGGAGTGTGCGCACGGCGGGACCTTATGCCCGCCGTGGGCCGGGCGGCATGGGTCCCTGGGCCCACGGGGGGCCTACTGCCGTGCGGAGCGGATACGTTCAGTCCGGCAAGGAGACGGTGGCGGCGGTGGGAGGTGGCCTCGGGATGGGGCGGCAATGGCGGGACGGGCAGGGGAAGTTGATCGTGCGTACGGGGGGTGGTGCGGGCGCTTTCGCCGTTCCGCTGGAGATCGCCGCCTCCTACCGCGCCCGTACGAAGGGGTTGTTGGGGCGGGACTCGGTCGACGGGGCGATGCTGCTCTCCCCCGCCAACAGCGTGCACACGTTCCGGATGCGGATGCCCATCGATGTCGCCTACCTCGACCGCGACCTGACCGTCATCGCCGTACTCACCATGAAGCCCTGGCGGTTGGGGCTGCTCCGGGCCCGGGCGCGGCATGTGCTGGAGTCGGAGGCCGGGGCGATGGAGGGGTGGGGGCTGAGGGTGGGGGTGCGGGTGGAGGTGATTCCTGAGGTCCAGGCCGGGTCGTAGACGAGCCGTCCACGAGCCGTCACCAGGGAATGCTCGCGGGGCTCCGGTCCCGCCACCAGCGTTCGGTTTCCGTCGTCGGGGCGGCCTCGGTCGCTCTGCGGAAGTCGTCGTCCAGCCGGGCCAGGACCGCGCGCAGGCCATCCGTGTGCCGGTCGTCGACCTCGGTCACCAGCTGCGCCAGGTCGTCCCGGGCCTGGAGGTCGCGCTGGAAGAGGGCCTTGTGATAGCGCCCGCGCGGACCCCACCGGTCCGTGGCCACACGGCGCACGAGCCGCTCCCATACCCGCAGGCAATAGTGGACGCGCCCTTCGACACTCGCCGTCGTGCCCGTCGGGTACGTCGCCAGGAAGGCATCGGAGACAGGCGTCTCGATCCGTTCGTACTCGAGGACTTCGGGGAGGATCTCCACCCTCGCGCGGGGAAGATCGGCCACCTTCTCCTCCACCACGTCGACCCGGTACGTCGTGTCCTCGTCGGAGTCGACGGCCTCCAGGCGGCACCGGACGGCCCGTCCGTCCGGCGTCGCCACCCAGTAGGCGCTGTCCAGGTCGAGGTCCAGGGAGGGGTGGAGGACCGAGGCCGCCGCCCGGGCGGCGAGCCCGCGGGCCAGTTCCGCCTCGGTCAGGGCGCCGGACGTACCGTCCTCGACGGAGATGTCGAGTTCCAGCGCCAGATCACCGGGAGGCAGCACGCGGTAGGTGCACAGGACCCGTGAATCCCAGCGCCGCGCCTCCTGGTCCGCGTCCGTGTCGGCGACGTCGACCTCCTCCTCCGGCACGGCCAGCAGCTCTGCCAGTGCACTGCGGAGGCCGGCCTCCTCCACTTCCGCGACGGTGAAGAGATTCGCGATCACTTGTACGTCCCGTCGTACACCTGCTTGGCCTTCGCGACCTTGTCCGGGTTGTCGACGAACTTCGGATCGCGCCGCAACTGCTGCGACTTGCCGAGATCGCCCTTGTTCCGCACGATCTCCTTCAGGGCAGCGTATTCAATGCGGTCCATGTCGACCAAGCCAGGCCCCGACTTGGGGAAGACCGTCCCGGTGTCCTCGATTCCGTACTGCCGGCCGTTGATCTCGTACGTGTTTCCGTCCGGCAGGAGCTTGGCGCGGCCCTTCGCGATCGCCTCGATGTCCTCGCGGACCAGATCCTCGTTCCCCCGCAGGATCACGGTGTTGCGTTCCTTGACCAGACCGCTGCCCGCGCCGCCGACGGTGTGCCGTTTGTTGGGGAACCTCAGCGTCTTCCCGCCCGCCGGCCCGGCGACGTCGTCTCCCGCCTGCCAACGGTCCGCCGCCTTGTCCGCCTCGTCGGCCTGCCTGCGGGCCTCCTCGGCCTCCTTCTTGGCGTCCTCGTCGCATCCGTCCTCGGCGAGTACGACGTACGGGGAGCCGGAGGCTCCGGCGGCGAGGACGGTGGTGCCGGTGCCGGAGGAGCCGGTGAAGGTGGCCCCGCCGGTGGTGCCGTCGTACGGGACGCGGCGGCTCGGGGCGGAGATCGTGCAGCCGCTCTGCCTGGCCTTCTTCTCGGCCTCCTCCGCCGCGTCGTCGGCCTCTTTCGCCGCCTTCTCCGCGCCCGCCGCATCGCCTGCCCTGGCCGCCTTCTTGGCGTCCTCCGCCGCCTCGCCCGCCTTCTCCGCGAGCTCGCCGAGCTTTCCGAGCCGGCCCAGTTTGCCGAGGTCACCGACCTTCTCGCCGACCTTGGCAACGTCGTAGCCGGGGATGAAAAGGGAGCCGATGTTCCAGAGGACATGGCTGACGGCACGCGTCTGGTGGCCGTTCTTCCAGTCGCCCGCAGCGTCTTCGCCGATGAAAACGTCGTAGAGGACGGTCCCGCCGGTCTTCAGCGACGCGCCGCCCCAGCCCAGGACGGCGCCCAGGTAGTCGCCCCTGGACCACTTGTCCCGGGCGCCCTTGGAGTTCCCCATCCAGCCGTGGCCGAGCTGCTTGCCGTAGTCACCGATGCCCTTCACGGTGTCCAGCGGGTGGCGGACCAGGTCGTAGATGCCGGTGACGTCACCCCAGACGCCGTCGACGAACAGGCCCTGACCGGCCTGCTTGATCTGGTCGCCGGCGCAGCCGAAGAAAGCACCGACGCCGGAGAAGCAGCCGTCGTCGTTCTTGTCGCTGCTGTTGTCGGTCTTGTCGTCGGTCTTGTCGTCGGTCTTGTCGTCGGTCTTGTCGTCGGCGCCGTCGGTTTTCTGCTCCGGGGTGGCCGTGCCGTTGCCGTTCCCTGCCCTGACGTCCGTCCCGCCGCCCGACGGGGCCGGGCAGCCCATGCCGGTGACCTTGCAGACCTGGGTCTCGATGCCGCCGTAGATCTGAGTGCCGAGGCCGCTGACCAGCAACCCCGTGATGAGAGCGGCGACGATGGCGACGAGTCCGGCGTACTCGACGGCGGTCTGGCCGTCGTCACGGCGCCAGCGGATCATGCGGGGCAGGGAGAAGGGGCGGTGCTCTGCGCGGTCGGGTGCGGCGAGGTCGTACCACTGCCTGCTTTCCGGCTGGAGCAGGAAGCAGAGGGTGACGACCGGGAGGAAGAGCTGGAGACCGCCCCGGCCGGACCCGGCGGCGAGGTCTGCGAGGCCTCCGAGCACCAGCCACACCTGTACGGCGACGAGCCCGCGCCGCACCGGGGGCCCGCCCTGCCGGCTGCGCAGGGCGAGCCACCAGCCCAAGGTGCCGGGGGCGGCGGCGTACCCGACGAGGGCGATGACGCCGCCGTCGAGGGCGTCATACGAGGCGGCGGTGAGGAGGAGGCCGATACCGCCGAGAACGGTGAATGCGAACAGCGTGTGCACGAGCACCAGGGCCACTGACAGCGGCCGCGGCAGCTCCCGCCGTCCGCCACGCCCGGAGGGCCACACGGCCTCGGACTCCGGCACTCCCCCGATCGAGGCCATGGCCCCTCCTCAACTGCCTGTGGTCCCCTTGCTTTTGGTCCACGACATCGCCAGAGGGTAGGGAGGGCGGCCCGGCCTGAGATGGGTCCGTAGGCCCAATTGCGCACCCAATCGGGTCGTGGGCGGGAAGTCCTCCGAGTTGGTTGCCGTGCGTTGCTTGAGACGCAAACGACACTTGCCTTGCTGACACCGCGGCGTCGTGGGGGGGGAGCTCCGGGGTTATCCACAGGGGGGCGGGGTGCGTCGGTGGAAGCGTGGGGGTGTGCGGGAGTTGCGGGAGACGGCTGTGGGCGGGTTGTTGGTGGTGTCGGCCGCCGTGGGGGCGAGGTGGGGGCGGGCCACCCTCTTCCGGCGGTTGAGGGAGGAGGGTGGGCGTGTCTCGGTGGGGGTGTGTGGGCGCAGCCGGGGGTTCGGCCGGACTTTGCCGTACGGCTTCGGGCGGTGCAGCTTGCCGCGCCGGAGCTCGTCGTCAGTCACCGGGCTGCGGCCTGGGCTTGGCGGATCGAACTCCTCAGCGTCGAGGCGGAGTTCACCGACCTGGGGCGGGTTCGGCAGCGCAAGGGAGTGCGCGTGCACCGCGGTGCGCTCGGTGCCGAGGAGGTCGTCGAGATGGCCTCGTTCGGCGGGTTGCGCGTGACCGGCGCCGACCGCACGCTGGCCGACCTGCTGTTCTGCGGGCCTCGGGACGAGGCCTTGGTCGCCGTCGACTCCGCGCTCTCCTATCGCACGGTGACCGTCGGCGAGCGGCGTGTCCGCCGGGCGCCGCTCACCCGCCTCGACGCGCTCGCAGCCGCCCTCTCCTCTCGCTCGCGTGGCCTCGACCGGGCGCGCGCCTGGCTCACGCTCGCCGACCCCGCGTGCGGGTCCCCGGCAGAGACGGTCGCCCCGCTGCGGATGCACGACGCCGGGCTGCACCCCGAGACCCAGGGCGAACTCATCACCCACGGCGGACGCCTCCTGCGCCCCGACTTCCTCTTCCGGGCGCAGGGCGTCGCCGTGGAGATCGAGGGGTACGCCTACCACGGTCGCCGCGAGGACCATCGCCGTGACGTCGCCCGCTTCAACGAGTTCCAGCAGTGCGCCGAGGTGCGGATCACGCTGCGGTTCACGGCGGAGGAGGTCTTCCACTCGCCGACGACGATGATTAACACGGTGCGGCGGGCACTGGGTACCGCCGACCGTCGGTGGGCTTGATCGGCCGGGGGCCGACGGCCGGTTCACAGGCGCCCTTCCCTGGCTGTGACCTTCAGTTCTGCGGGACGGGCTCTCGCGTCCGAGGGGCTCGTTGCTCGTTCAGCTCTCCGTGCGCGGGAACGGGACCTCGACCTGGCGGTTCTTCCTGCGGCCGGCCTCCGTGGAGTTGTCGGCGATCGGGTACTGCTCGCCGTAGCCGCGTACCTCGAAGGTGATGTTCGGGTCGTGCAGTTTCTGGTCGCGGACGTCCTGTACGGCGTTGGCGTGTTGCCGCGAGAGGACGTCGCTTTGGGCCGCCGAGCCCAGGTTGTCCGTGAAGCCGAAGACGCGGACCTTTGTTGCCTTCTGCTTCTTGATCTCGTCGGCGATCGCGGCGATACGGGACTTCGACTCGCCGCTGAGTTTCGCGTTGTCCTTGCTGAACAGGGCCTCTGCTTGGAGGGCGAACTTGACGTCGGAGTTGGTGTCTTCGCCTGAGGAACAGGTCGTAGCGGTCGAGGGTGGCCAGGATGCCGTAGACCTGTCGCGCTGTCGTCTCCCGGTGCTCCCAGTTCGAGTCGAAGTCCCCGACGGCGCACAGCGAGTCGAACCACTCGAACGGCATGCCGTGGTCCGCCTCGTACTCGTGAGTGACCTACTTCGATCGCCACGTGCCCGAGGCTCGCCGCGTAGTCAATGAACTCGGCGCCCGCCAGTTCGAGGGGGACGGGACGGTTCTGCAGGCCGCGCCGACGTTGTCGAGGATGGGGCGTGAGGCTGACCGGGGTGAATGAAGACGTAGTGCTACGTGCTCACGTTTCGGGGAGCAGTCGGATAACGGGAAGCGCGGACGCTACGTCAATGGCACCCCAATCTCCTTCCAGGTGGAAGGCCGAACCAGTCCAGAAGAGCGCGTCGATGCCTCCATAGTCCTTGGATCCGGATGCGTCCACTGCGGGAGGGGTTCCCTGGCCGGACCACACGAGGTTGCGCACCTCCGGGAATTCGATAGTTGCTCGCGCATAGCAGGCCTGCTCACCAGGCGCGGGCGGATGGTAGGCCGGGTGCTGCGGGGTGAGGACCAGCTCGACATCGAAGGCCAGATACCCGGGAGTGGCCTTGACCTGCAGAACGAAACTGTCCTCCAGGTAGACGTTCGCGAACCCGTCCAGCTTCGGGTATTCGATCTTTTCAGCATTCATGGCAAGTCCCAGATGATCGATGTGTGGTTCCCTGGGCTCTTCCTTGCAACGAGATTGCCGGTCGGATCGATTCGCTCTCCCTGAGCATTACGGATTTCCACATGCGGCATGCCGCTTCCAGGTGCACGACTGCTTCCTTGCTTCAGCGTCACGCGGACGATCCCGTTCTCATCTATGAATTTCGGAGGACCATTTTCTGTCTGCGTCTCCGTCCATCCCTGTTCGCGGGCCCATTTTGCGATACCGGATGCCGTCCGGTGCCCCCCGATCGCGTCGCCCGAAGCCGAACCCTGCTGTGCGGGAGGGGGGTTCGCCCCCGGACCTGATCCGCCGCCCCCACCACCGGCACCCCCGCCGACGGCCCCGGCCGCCATGAGGGCAATACCCGCTGCACCAAGTCGCGCGGCAAGAGCAGACACCATTATCCCCTCGCCCGACACGGTGATGCCCGCGAATGCCAGTCCAGCTCCCGGCGGAAACAGTGCAAGCACGGAGAGGAGCAGCAGGGCGAAGCCGACGTAGGCCAGGAATTTGTCGAGGGCGTCAAGGAGATGTGCGACGGGGATGACCCGCCCCTCGGGTCCGGCGGGCCCGGTGCTCCGCCAGAGCAGGAGCGTTCCGATCGTCGCGGAAGCCAGCGCCGAGGAGAGGCGCAGGCGGTGGGCAGCGAGTTGCTCGCCCAGCGGATGGGCTGCTGTCTCCCGCCAGGTGCGCAGCAGGGTGGCCGACTGCCAGGCGATCCACACCAGGGCGGCCATCGCGAAACCCAGCAGGATCTTCGGGCCGACGCCGGTGGTGAAGTAATCCTGTAGCCCGGCTGTCGACTTGAACGAGCCGACGCAGAGGAAGAGGACAGACGGGAGCAGCAGGACGCAGGGGATCAGCGCCACTAGCCTTCTACGGCTTCCCACAGCGGATCTGGCCGCTCTCACGTGGGCGCGTATGTCGGCCGTACGCCAGGCCCGTTCATGGTCAGTGGCGTCGATCCGCGTGGCGATGTCAGCCACTGCCCGACGTAACGGCTCGAGGGCGGGCGAGAGGGTGCCGACCGCTGCGTAGCAGAGGGCACGCCGCAGGCGTACGAAGCGCAGCGCGATCAGGACGGTGCACGGGAGGCGTCGGCTTGCGTAGCGGATCAGCGCGGCCGCGCTGTCGCCGTCCTCCTGCTCGGCCGAAAGCAGCAGGCCGGGTATTCGCCGCTTCCCCCTACGCAGGCAGACCCAGTCGACGGTCATCGCCAGGAACAGCACCAGCAGGGGAGCGAGCCACAGCTTGCCGTCCAGGTGCTCCAGCCACTGCTTGGCCTGCCTGTCGGTCGGGTGCTGGACGACGTAGTTGTTCAGGGTGTGGTGCGCCACGGACGCGCCGAGCGGCACCATCGCCAGCGGCTTCACCCAACCCTTCGCCCGCCACAGGAGGCCAACTCCCAGTCCCGCCAGGGCCGTCCACGCCAAGTGGTTGAAGGTGGGGACGGTGATGTCACCGGTCTGTCCGAGGTCGAGTGAAGCCGCAGGGGAGGGCAGCCAGGAGGTGAGCACCTGGCCCGGGCCGGGGATGTAGGGCGGGGAGAGGCTGTCCGGGACGATCCAGCCGCCGTGGCGTGCGAGCGCCCGATCCGCGTCCAGGGAGTATCGCAAAAGCGACTCCAGCAGACCGAATCCGGCTCCCAGTGCCGCGCCCAGTACTGTGAAGTCGGCCAGCCCCCACTGCCGCCGTACTTTCGTGTACGCCCCGATCAGCAACAGCGGCGACACCTTGACCAGTTCCTCCACCCACGGAGCGGTGGTGAAGGATGTGGTGTTCACGACCTCGACCAGAGACTGGCCGGTCCGGTCGGCGATCGCCCTGGTGTACGTCACTTCCAGCAGGGCCGCGGCCGTTCCACAGACGTAGACACCCACGATGAGCGCCAGCAGCACCGTGGCAAGGCGCACCGAGCGCGTCGGATACGACAGCACGAACAGCTGGACGACCCCGTACACGGCCGCGACCATCATGAGTACGGTCACGCAAGCCCCGCTCCCCCCAAAGCAAAGTGTGCATTGCTAACGCGAACGACATGTTAGTTCGGCCAGCCAATGACTACAACGATTAACCAGCCTTTGCTTCAAGGGGATTAGCGGCGGGCTGACGACCTCAGAGCGGCAATCATTCGCTCACATGGACATGCATGTCAGCGAGAAGGCGATGGCACCACCGGTGCCGGCCGCCGACAACCCCGTCCCGGAGATGACCGCTGAACTTCGGAGACGGTCCTTACGAGTAGGAGTTCCCTGCTCCATACGTTCGTGCTCCTTCGTACGGCAACACCGCCCACATCCGCGTACCTCCGCCCGGCTCCCGCGCATCGCCGAAGCCCCAGTCCGCCAGGATGCCCACGGTGTCGCCATCGCGCACAGCGCACAGCACCGTCGTGGCGTCGTTCTCGAGGGCACGCACCCACATTTCCCGCCGTCTGGAACGTGCCTCACGAGTAATGAGCCCCGGCTCCGAGAATCCGCCTGCAAGGTAGTACGCGGTGCGTGCCTGAGTGTGCAGGTCGGTGATCCGGTCCAGGCCGTCGAGGCTCGCAGTTCGCAGCAGAGTCCGGGAAGGCGTCGTGATCGGACGACGCGGCTGGCTCGATGTGCGGTTCCGCTCTGAGTGGGTTGCCGTCGGGACCGCCTGACGGCAACGCAACAGACCGGCGGCCTCTCGGACGCCGCGGGTTACCTGCGATCGGGCCTGTCCAACTCGTCAGCGGTTCAGGTCCATGACTCCGACCCCGAGCCCGGAATAAGCCTCCGGCGCGACCGTGGCCACCACCGCTCCGTCAGGGAGCATCGGGTTCGGCCGTGCGGCATGTACGGCCGCCGCGACGCCGAAGCCGACGTCGTCGCGGCACAGCTCGGCCACAGTCACAGCCATTGCGTAGTCGTCATCGATGACGCGGAGTACATCCAGCAGCACACCGGCGTGGGCGACGATCCCCGCTCGTTCGCGCTCAGCCTCCAACAGACACAGGAGCGGCATCCACAGGTACACGTCATCACTGGCCGCCGCCGCATGGATGAGACCTGAGACCTGCTTGTTCCCGCCCATTGTCTGCAGCGTGGCGCTGTCGAGGCCATAGTGTTCGGTGAGGTTCAACGGGACGACTCCGCCTCCGCGAGCGCAGCCCGATGAGCAGCGGTGGCTTCACGCATCTTGCGCCGCATCTCCGCAGACTCCTCGTCCGTCACGTAATGCCCGAACCGCTCGGCAAGCAGGGCGCGGGTGCGGTCGGCCCGTTCCTTGATCTGCTCTGGAGTCAGTGTCTGAGCAGCTATCTCCTGTATGAGGGCACGGAGACTCGTCCCCCTTGCCTCGGCCACGGCGGCGAGCTGGTCACGGACTTCTGCGGGCACGCGGATCATGACGTCGGCCATACCCCGCGTATACGCGACGTATACGCCTCGTGCTCCCTGTCTGCAGTTGACCCGTCCCTCTCGGCATCCATCCGGGACGGGCTACGCCGTTCGAGGACTTGCTCAGCTCTCTGTGCGCGGGAACGTGACCTCGACCCGGCGGTTCTTCCTCCGTCCGGCCTCCGTCGAGTTGTCGGCGATCGGGTACTGCTCGCCGTAGCCGCGTACCTCGAAGGTGATGTTCGGGTCGTGCAGTTCCTGGTCCAGGACGTCCTGTACGGCGTTGGCGCGCTGCCGGGAGAGGACGTCGCCGTGGGCCGCGGAGCCCAGGTTGTCCGTGAAGCCGAAGACGCGGACCTTCGTCGCGTTCTGCTTCTTGATCTCGTCCGCGATCGCGGCGATACGGGACTTCGACTCGTCGCTCAGCTTCGCGCTGTCCTTGCTGAACAGGACCTCGGCCTGGAGGGCGAACGTGACGTCGGAGTTGGTGTCTTCACGGCGTTCCTCGCCGCCCTGGTCCTCCACGACGGACTTGATGTCCAGGACTTTGGCGGCGGCGAGGGTGGCACCCTCGGGGAGTTTGAGGTCGGGGTCGTTGGGGTCCACTTTGACCGGCGCCGAGGCTGTTGGTTCGGTGCCGGGTGGGACGCTCGGGGAGTCGTCCGCGTGGGCGGTCACGGCGCCGAAGAGGTTGGTGGCGACCATGAGGGAGGCGGCGGTGAAGGTGAGGGCGAGGCGGGGGGTGCTCGCTCGGGTCGGGGTTCGGGTGTTGGTCACGGCGAGCCTCACCCGGAGATGGTGATGGTGCCGGCAGCGAAGCCGGGGAGCTGGAAGCTGACCTCAGAGGTGTCGGTCGGCGGCGACGGGAACTGCATGAATACGGCCAGGCTCTCACCGGCCTTGACGGTCGAAAAACCCGTTGTCGTCAATGGGCGGCCGTCTGTGTCGCGCAGGACGTAGTACCGCTTCTTGCCCTTCGAGTCGACGAGTGTGGCGCCGCCGAGGGACCTTCCGTTCCTGGTGATCTCGGTTTCGTTGCCGCTCAACGCGGCCGGCACAACAATGGTCTTCGCCCCGTCGTTCTTCAGATTGCCGTTCACTGTGACGAAGCCACCGGAGTCACGTTGGGCCGAGGTGATCTGCAGAAGCAGACCGTCCGGCCCCTTCAACTCGGCCAGGGGCGTGTCCGACTGACCCTCCTGAGCACTCGGGTCGGAACCACTGCGCTTGGAAGCGGACGCCGACGTGTCCGGCTTCTTGTCGTCGCCACCACCACCGCTGCCGCAACCGGCCGCCCCGAGGGCCAAACCGGTCGCAACGGTCAACGCGACCATCCCCCTACGGGCCTTCGCAGTGAACCGAATGCTCATGACTCCGCTTCCTTCATCACTCGTCGTTCGCTTGTCAGTCGGCCAGATGGACATCGAAGAGGTCCTCGGGTCCCGGTAGACCGGTGGGGTCGTGCGGGTCCACGGGCCAGGTCCGGCCGTCCTTACAGGTGAGCTGCGGCAGCGTGGCGTCCCCGGCGCCCCCATGGAGGGGTGGGAACGTGCAGAGCGGATCGATCACGGCGGTGGCGGAGGCCTTTGAGTGCTTGCTCTCCGTGCCGGGAACGATGGACTCGCCGACGGACTTGTTCGTCCTCACCGTGACCGTGTAGGTCAGGGGTTCCGGACGCACGCAACCCTGACCGACCAGCGCTGCATCGTTCTGCTCGGCGAGTTGCGCGGCGCGCACACAGGCCCCGTCATCTGGCAGCTTGCCGTCGAAGATGTCCTGCCACTTGGTCGGGTCGAGTACGTCGTCCAGCCACTGGCCGGCGAGCTGGTGCCGGGTCTCCTGGGCGGCCGCAAGCGCGGCAGCGTCTGCCGCCGTCTGCGCACCGTTCCGATTCGCTGCGGCCTGGCCGACCGCAAGGTAAGCGAACGCGAGAAAGAGCAGGCCCCCCACCACCGTGATGTAGATGGGGAAAGCCTGCCCTGCGTCGTCGTACCTACCGAGTCTCATCAGCCACCGGTGACCTCGCCGATCTTCGCCGTGATGGCGTCGAAGATGGACTGACCGATGTCGGTACCCGTAATAGCCAACACGATCGCCACAACCACCGCGATGATCCCCAGATACTCCACCGCCGTCTGCCCCTTGTCGTTGCGGGCGGCGCGGGTCTGCAGGTATGCGACGGTGGTGTTGATCCAGTTGCTCATGGTGTTCCCCTCCGGGTCGGATCTCCGTGCCGCTCTCGGCACGAGAACCGTACGGCGCAACACCCCTCCCACCGAAGGGCCCCAGGGCCCAACCACGGGCCCAAAGAAAGACCCGGCCACGAGCTCGGTACTGCCCGTTCCCCCCTGCCACCACCTCAGGTCACCCCACCCCTCGGCCCGAACCGGGCGCCGTGCCGAGCCACTTGGCGGCTGCGTCCGAGCGGCTGGTGCTGTGGAGTTTCGCGAAGATGCGGTTGATGTGGTTCTTGACCGTCTTCTCGCTGATGAAGCAGGTGGCGGCGATCTGCTGGTTGTTCATGCCGGACGCGATGAGGTCCATGATCTCCGCCTCCCTCGTGCTCAGTTGGAACCTTGCCCTGTCGGGAGCAGCCACAGGACGGCCACTCGACCATCCAGACGACGACTGTCCCACATCCGGTTGCACCTGCGAAAGGTTTTCTGAAGAAATAGTGGAGGTGGGGGTGGGTGGAAGGCCAAAATCCGCTGGTGGAGTGCGGTGTTGAGTAGATGCATGCGAATGTGCGCGATTCTCATTTTCGTATGCAGTTGCACTACCCAGGCCCTCTGGGAGCGGAAGCCCTCCCTGCCCCTGGCGGAGCTGCGCCAGCAGCGCCCCCGCCGCCGTCGGCGTGAAGTGGGCCCTGCCCTCCTTGATGTCCCATACCGCTGATACGAGTTGCTCCGCGGTGAACTCGCCGTGGACCAGGTAGCCGCCCGCGCCCCGGCGCAGGGCCTCCTGAACGATCTCCGACTCCCTGCTGTACGTGAGCATCACGACCGGGGCGATCTGCACCAGGTACGGGAGCGCCGAGATGCCGTCCACGCCGGGCATGCGCACGTCCAGGAGGACTACGTCGGGGCGGTGTTGGAGGGCCGCTTCGTAGGCCTGGCGGCCGTCCGCCGCCTCCGCCACCACGGTGATGTCGGCGCGGCCGGAGAGGAGGGCCGTCAGGCCTGCGCGGACGACGGGGTTGTCGTCCGCCACCACGACCTTGAGCGGCGCAGGCGCCGGGGACGCCTCGAACGGGTTGTGGGGTGGCTGCTGTTGGGGGCCTGAGTGGGGAGTCGTGGGGTCCGGCATCGGGCGGCCTCCTCTCTGGGTGGAAGAACGGGACGGGGCGCGATGTCTCTACGTCGTCACTGCCGCCAGCGGGAGTTCCAGGCAGACCTCCGTGCCCTTGGGGTGGGCGCCGCGGCCGATGCGGATGCGGGCGCCCACCGACGCCGCGCGCTCCACCATTCCGACCAGGCCGAAGTGGCCTGCCCGGCGGAGCTGTTCGAGGGTGGTGCCGGAGGGCAGGCCGCGGCCGTCGTCGTACACGCTGATGCGGAGGAGGCCGCCGTGGACGCCTGCGTGTACGTCCACTCGAGTCGGGGCCGCGTGGCGGTGGGCGTTCTCCATCGCCTCCGCGGCGATGGTGAGGAGCTGGCGGGCCACCGCGGGTGGGACGGGCGGGACCGCGTCGTCGCCGGTGGGGCGATAGGCCGTCGGAACGCCGGTGCGGGTGGTGAAGTCCCTGGTGCGGGCGGCCAGTTCGGCCAGGACGTCGGTTGCGTGGTCCGGGTCGGATTCGCGGCGCAGGTCGGCCAGGAGCTCACGGGATTCGGCGGCGGCTCGGCGGGCCGAGCGGGCGACCAGTTCGGCTTGTTGTTTGACGAGCTTCGCGTCCAGTTGAGGGCTGCCCGCCGAGCCTGCGAGGCCGTCTGCGGCGAGGGCCACACCGTGGAGGGTTTTTGCCACGGAGTCGTGCATCTCCCTTGCGAGACGGGCGCGTTCGGCGCTGACCGCTTCCGTCACCGCCAGACGTGCCTGCACCGTGGTCAGGGCCTGTGTTGCGGCGCCGAAGCGGAACATGAGGTTGCGCAGGGCCGAGCCGACCGCGCCCGCGATCACGCACAGGCCGGGGAGGAGCAGGGTCTCTGCGGGACGGCCGGAGTGCAGGTCCCTCGACGCCGCGTGCACGAAGAAGAGGATCAGGGACTGGAGCGACGCGAAGACCGCGGCTCCTCGCCAGCCGTAGACGATGCCGGCCAGGAGCGGGGTGCAGACGCTGACGTAGGCGAGCGTGGTGTCCGGGCCCGCGGAGATGAGGAGCAGGGAGCCGAAGAGCATGTCCACGGCGAGGAGCGTGGGGTGCCTCAGGAGCAGGGGGCCGAAGCGCTCCCAGTCCCTGAAGAGGACGTAGGAGCCCATGAAGGTGACGACGACCGCGGCGCCCACGAGGCGGGTGGCCACGCCCGGTGCGGCATTGAGGAGGGCTGCGGGAGCGGCCAGGGCGATCATCGCGAGGCGGAAGCCGAAGACCTGGCGGCACATGGCCTGGAGGGCGTTGATCTGGATGGGGATCGTGGGGGATGTGCGGCTCTCGGTGCCCGGTGCGGGTGGTCCCGCCGACTCCACCAGAGCTGCCACCGGAGCGGAAACGGGTGCGGGTGCAGCCGAATGAGCGGGAGCCGGGGGGGCCGGCGGCCACACCCGGCCTCGGGGATCCGGCTGCGCCGGCAGACCCGGCAGACCCGGCAGCGGCGCGTCCGCCCGTTCCCACCCCGGCGGCAGCTGCGGTGTCGCCGACGTCACCGGGATGTCGGGCGCGCCCGTGCGGGCGTGGGGCGGCAGGACCGTGCCCGCCGGTGGGGTCGTGATCTCCGGGGTCCTCGGACGTCGTCGTAGCAGCCGGGTGCGTTCCTCGCGTCCCGCCCGTTCCTCTGTCGTCGCCATGGTCCTCGTCACCCCGTCCCTACTTGCCCGTGAGTGAGCCGAAGTCGGTGCCGGAGCCGAGGATCAGGCCGGCGCCGAGAAGGATCAACGTGGCCGGGACCATGAAGGTGGTGATCATCATGGTGGCCTTGGGGACCGCTCGGGCCGCCTTGCGGCGGGCGTTCTGCGCGTCCGTGCGGCGCATGTCCTTCGCCAGGGACACGAGGGTGTCGACGATCGGGGCGCCCAGTTCCTCGCCCTGCTGCAGCGCCGTCACGAACATCGCGACCTGTTCCGAGTCGTTCCTCCGCCTCAACTCCGCAAAGGCCTGTCGGCGGCTCATACCCAGGTCCATCTGGCGGAGGGTGATGCGCAGTTCGTCCGCCCAGGGGCCCTCGTACTTCGAGGCCACCCGGTCCAGGGCCTGGCGGAACCCGAGGCCCGCGCTCACCACGACCGCGAGCACGTCGAGGAAGTCCGGCAGTGTGCGCTCGATGACGTCCTTGCGGATGCGGATCGCCGACCAGATGCCGACCTCCGTCCAGAACGCGCCGAAGGCCAGCAGGAGCAGGGCGATGAGGTACTGGCCCCTCATCAGGAACACCAGGAAGCCGACGGCCCCCAGGAAGCCGTAGACCGCGCGGCGGGCCGCATAGCGGTCGATGGTCAGGCCGCCGGGGTTGCCCGCGAGGTCGATCTTGCGGCGGTACCTGGCGACCAGCTTCGGGCCCATCAGGCGCAGGACCGCGGGCGCGTACCGCATGCCGAGGCGGTCGATGAGCGAGTCGACCGCGCCCGTGCGGGTCGAGCCCACTTCCAGGGCGAGCACCAGGTCGCCGGGCAGTTTGGCGTCCGCGCGGTACATGCGGATGCCGGCGAAGATGCCCCAGACGCTGAGGCCCATCACCAGTGCCAGCAGAAGTCCCATGGTCGTCCTCCCTCCAGAGTTCTCGGAACGCTCGGGCGTCTCAGACGTCGATGCGGGACAGGCGGCGGATGAAAATGAATCCGACCGCGTAGAGCGCGAAGGCGATGATCACCGCCGCCTGGCCGACGGAGGAGCCCGTCATACGGTCCAGGGCGCCGTGCTTGACGCCGTTCATGAGGAACAGGGAGCCCACGCCGAGCACGGGGACGGCGTACGACGTCATGTTGACCTGGGAGAGCTGGGTGCGGACCTCGCGCCGCGTCTCCTTGCGTTCCTCCAGTGTGTCCGTGAGGTTGCGCAGTGCCGTGACCACCTGTCCGCCCGCCCGGTTCGACAGCACGAGCGTCGTCACGAGTACGACCAGTTCGCGCGACGGCAGCCGCTCGGCCAGTTCGCCCAGGGCGTCGTCCATGGACGCGCCCAGCGCCAACTGGTTGGCGACCTTGGCGAGTTCCTCCCCGGCCGGCGCCTCCAGTTCCTCCGCCGCCATCCCGATCGCGGTACGCAGCGCCAGGCCGGCCTGGGTGGCGTTGGCCATGATCCGTGCCAGCTCGGGCAGTTGGTTGATGAACTTCTCGATCCGCTTCTGCCGCTGCCAGTTCAGGAACTGCACCGCCACCCAGATGCCCAGCAGCCCGGCCAGCGGTCCGAAGAAGGGCGCCAGGGACGCCTGGCCGATCAGCCACAGGCCCGCCACCGTGGCGAGCATGTAGACGAAGAACTCACCCGGCGTGATGTCCAGGCCCGTTGCCGCCAGCCGCAGTTCCAGCTTCTTGCCCAGTGTCGTACGGCGCAGGCGGCGGTCCAGGTTGCGGAAGCGCCGGCGGCGGCCGCCCGCCGGTATCTGGCCGGCGGCCGAGAGGCGGTCGACGAGTGCCTGCCGCTGGGCCTTGCCCGTGGCGTAGGAGTGCAGGCCCATGACGGCCAGGACGCAGGTCAGCAGGGTGATGCCGGTGGTGAGCAGGACTAGGGTGTGCAGATCCATCGGGCGGTTCCTACCTGGGTTCCATGAGGACGGTTCCTACCTGGCTTCTCGGATGGCGAGCTGTGCTGTGGACTCGGCGACGCCGAACGCCTGAGGGACGGGCTGGCTCGCCATGTACAGGCGGTCCGCGGTACGGCGTGGGAGCGGGAAGTATTCGAAGGCGCCGTAGATGCGGCCGTCGGCGGCCATCGGCTGTGCGTTGAAACGGGCCACCGTCGCCAGGCGGTACGGCTCGCTGCCGTGGCTGTCGAGGATCGCGATCTCGGTGATGCGGCGGGCGCCGTCGGCGAAGCGGGTGAGCTGGATGATCACGTCGATGGCGCTGTTGATCTGGTCGTGGAGCGCCTCGAAGGGGACCTCGACCTCGGACATCGATGCCAGGGTCTTCAGCCGCATCAGCGCGTCCTCCGCGCTGTTCGCGTGCACCGTCGCCAGGGATCCGTCGTGGCCGGTCGACATCGCCTGGAGCATGTCGAGTGACTCGCCGCCGCGGACCTCACCGACGACGATGCGGTCGGGGCGCATACGGAGGGAGTTGCGCACCAGGTCGCGGATGGTGACCTGGCCCTTGCCCTCGACGTTCGGGGGGCGGGACTCCAGCCGGATCACATGGCTCTGCTGCAGCTGGAGTTCCGCCGAGTCCTCGATGGTGATGATGCGCTCGGTCTCGGGGATCAGGCCCGACAGTGCGTTCAGCAGCGTCGTCTTGCCCGTGCCCGTCGCCCCCGACACGATCACGTTGGACTTCGCCTGCACCAGCCCCGCCAGCAGGTACAGGATGGGCTCGTCCAGTGAGCCGAAGCCGATCATCTCCTGGAGCGTGAAGGAGCGCGGGAAGCGGCGGATGGTGAGGGTGGCGCCCGTGAGGGACAGGGGCGGGATGATCACGTTCACTCGCTCGCCGGACGGGAGACGGGCGTCGACCATCGGGTTCGACTCGTCCACTCGCCTGTTGACCGTCGAGACGATGCGCTCGATCGTCTGCATCAGCTGGTCGTGGGAGGGGAAGCGGAGGGGCAACTGCTCCACCCTGCCGCCTCGTTCGACGAAGATCGCGTCCGGGCCGTTCACCATGATCTCCGTGATCGACGCGTCCTCCAGGAGCGGTTCGAGGATGCCGAGGCCCAGGGCCTCGTCCACCACCCTGCGGATCAGCTGCGAGCGTTCGACCGTGGACAGCACCGGGCCCTCGCGGCTGATGATGTGCCCGAGCACCCGCTCCAGGCGGGCGCGGCGCTCGGCCGCGGCCAGCGCGCTCATCTCCGCGAGGTCGATCTCCTCCAGGAGCTTGGCACGGTACGAGGCGACCAGGTGGCCGTCCTCGCCCCGGTGGCCGTTCTCCTCGGGGGCGTTGATGCGTGCGCGCAGGCTCATCGTCGGTGCTCCTTGTTCCCGCGTCAGCCGGTGGTCGAGTCGGTCGAGTCGAGCGGCATGGTCGCGGTCTTCTTGGCGGGGCCGAAGTCCCAGCCGGGGACGATCTTCGGGATCTCGACGGTGGCGGTCACGGTGACGGTGTCGCCGTTCTGCGCGGGCACACACGCGACGGACAGCCAGTCGCTGATCGCGTTCACGCAGCCGTCCTGGGCCGTTCCCGGGTTCAGCGATTCCGCCCGCGCTCCGGCCCGGGCCGCCGTACCCGCCTGCTGTGCGGCGTAGGCGATCAGACCCAGCTGCACGACCGCCATGCCGACGATGAGCAGGATGGGCAGGAACCCCAGGTACTCGATGGCGACCTGGCCGCGGTCGCGGACCGTGCGGGCGTTCGGCATCTCAGTTCTTCGCCTCCTCTACGGCACCCGCATGGCCCCGCACGGTGAACGGGAGGCTGATCGCGCCCGGGAAGAGGACGGGGACGTGGATGGTGACGTCGGCTTTGACATAACCGTTCTCGGTCCCGCAGTGCGCGTCGGCACCCTCGCTCCATGCGCCCCCCAGCTTGTCGAGGCCCGCCTGCCGGCACTTGCCGTCACGGTCGTCCTTCGCCGCCGTCCCGGCCCGTACCGCCTCGTCCGCAGCATTCCCCGCCAGCGTGAACGCGTACCCCACCAGCACGAGCTGCCACAGCACCACCAGGGTGATGATGATCGTCGGCATCATGCCCAGGAACTCGATGGTGACCTGACCGCTGTCCCTCTCTTTCCAAGCCGTGCGCATCCCCATCCCCCTCAGTCCCTGCGCCGCCGGAAGCTCACCGACCCGCGGTCCCCCCGGAACCGCCCGCCGCCCCGCTGCGCCCCCTCGACCGCCTTGACCAGCCCCAGCTCCCCCGCCAGCGCCCACAGGGCCTGCTTCACCGCGCCCCTGCTGTCCAGCTCGTGGACCCGCCCCGCGTCCACCGCCCCCTGCAACTCCTTGAAGTTGGCGGGGATCACGGTCCCGGCGACCGCCGTACCCGTGATCTTCTGGATCAGTGGCGGCTGGATCTCGGTACTGCGCGAATGCCGGTTGACGACCACCGTGGTCTCCTCCGCCTTGCGGATCTGCAGCCGGTCCCACATCCGAACGGTCCGCTTGGCGCCGCGGACCGCGACCACGTCCGGTGTCGTGACCAGCAGGGCCGTGTCGGCCATCTCCACCGCGGCCGCTCCGGCCCCGCCGAGCTGCGCGCCACAGTCGATGACGACGACCTCGTAGCGGGAGCGCAGGGCGCTGACGATCTGCCGCGCGGCCCGGTCCGTCACCTCCTCGCCGCGCTCGCCCTCCCCCGGGGCGAGCAGCAGTGCAAGGCCCGTGTCGTGGCGGAAGACCGCGTCCGCGAGCACCCGCGGTGAGATGTCGGTGATCGCCGCCAGGTCCACCACCGACCGGCGGAACTGGACGTCCAGGTACGACGCCACGTCCCCCGTCTGCAGGTCCATGTCCACCAGCGCGGTGCTGCGCCCCGAGGCCTGTGCCGCCAGCGCCAGTTGGATGGCGGTCAGCGTCGCGCCCACGCCGCCCTTCGCGCCGCTCACCGTGACGGCGGTGCCGCCCACGCCGGTGAAGACGTCGCCGCCGGAGCCGAGATGGCGTCGTACGCCCACCGACCACTGCGCGACGGCCTGGACGCGGCTGGCCAGCTCCTCGTAGCTCAGCGGGAGCGCCACCAGGCCCCGCGCGCCGTAGTCCATCGCCGCCTGGAACAGGCCTGGGCTCGCGTCCGAGGTGACGAGGATGACCCCGACCGCGGGAAAGCGCAGGGCCACCTCGCGGATGAGCTCCAGCGCCGGGACCGGGCCGATCCGTTCGTGCACCACCACGACCTCGGGCAGCTCGTCGACGGACTCGGCGGCGAGCCGCGCGAGGGTGTCGACGAGCTGGGTCGAGTCGACGACCGGGGACACCGGCTCCGCGTCCGGGAGCTGGCTGAGCAGTGTCGTGATGGACCGGACCGCGTCCACGTCACCGACTGCCGGGAGGATCCTCGTGGGCATGGGGGCCTCTCACTTGTCCTTGGCGAGTTGGTACGTGCGGTCCTGCCCGGGGATGGTGCCGGTCTCGCCCGGCGCGACCAGCGCGAGCCGGACCCGCTTGGCGAAGGACTCCGCGTACGTCAGGCGCTGGGCGTCGAGCGCGGAGAGCGCGAAGGTGATGGGGACGGCCTTGGTGAGCTGGCCGGTGCGGTTGTCGGCATCGGGCTGGAGCGAGGTGAGGTCGCCGACGTCGAGGACCCTGGCGTTCGTTACGATGATCTTGGACAGGTCGGGGTCACCCTCCTTCTGTCCCTCGAAGGTGGCGTAGACGTTGACCTTGGAATCCGGCGTTATCTTGCCGGCGACGCCGGTCGCCGCATCGACCATGATGGCGACCTCCTGCTGCCCGGGCTGCAGAGCGGGCTGATCGGTGATCATGTCGCTCTGCAGCAGGGAGCCCTTCTTGAGGGCCGTCATGGCGACCTTGCCGCGGATGCCGGCGAGATCGGTGACCGCATTCGCCGACAGCCACCGCTTGGGCATCTCGGTCTTCTCGAACTGGGCCGCGCTGAGGCTGGTGTACGGCTTGATGTCGCTCTTGACCTCGTACGCCGTGACCTTGGGTCCGACCTGGGACTTCACGTCACTGATGACGGACAGGACGCCGACGAACGCGCCGAGGGCGCAGACGACCGACAGAAGCAGGAGTAGCACGCCACGGCGCTGACGGGAGTTCATGAACCGTACAACCTCATTGGGGGATATCGGTCGAGCGGACGGGATCGTGCGGGCGTTACGTCTGCGGCGGGGCCGGACGGCGGTTCACGAGCCTCTCCCCGCGGGGAGCTGGTTCTCCAGGACGGGCGGTGGGCCTGCGGAGCAGAAGACACAGCGGTCACCGATGACGTCGATGCCGCACCAGTGGCAGGAGCCCTGCCGTACCGATGTGACCAGCTGGTACAGCACGGACAGGTCGGGCAGGAAGGCGGCGAACTCGATCAGCTTGCCCGTCCCCCACCAGGCCGCGGACTCGGCCGGCAGCACCGCCTCCCGCAGCCCCTGGGCGTTCCACTGCGGGACGAGGCTCGCGGTGACCCAGTCCGACTGCAGCTGCCCCTTGGCGACCAGCATCGAGGTGCCGAACTCCGGCCCCGGGAGGGCGGCCCCGGGAGCGAGCTTCACCAACTGCGGCTCGGGGTGGGCGAGTACGGCGAAGTGCTGGCCCGGTACCCAGGACTTGGCGTGCTGCTTGAGTCCGACGTGGACGCGGTCGAGGCGGGCGACCGAGCCGAGCAGCGCTCCGGCGTGGATGTAGTGGGTGAGCAGGCGGCCGGCGGAGGCGAGCACCCCGGGGCTGAGGTCGCAGGAGGCCAGCTGCCTCAACTGGCGGGCCAGGACGGCCAGTCCGAGCGGGGGCAGAGCGGGCCGGAACAGGGCGATTCGGTCGGTCTCCAGCAGGGAGCGGATCGTGTGAAGCCGCCGACCCGTCTCCGCGGAGACCGCCTCTGAGCAGACGACGACCAGATGCCCGTGCTGGTCGATCAGGCTCTGCACACCCGCCAGCGCCTGCTCCAGTGGCTGCTTGTCCAGGTCCTGCAGGACGACGGCAGGCAGGGTCCGCTCGTCCTGCGGTGGCAGCGCCATGTCGGCACTGGTCACGGCGATGGCAGTTGGCACACGCAGCTCCCCGTGGTACGCCCGTCGGCGAACCGGCGCGTTACTCCGGTACACCGAGGTGACTTCACTCCGTGACTACCTCAGCACTGTATCCACGCCTCTGTGGCCGGAGAACAGCGTTTGTGTAGCTGATGAGCAACTGCCGTTTCACAAGTTGCGTCAAAACGGGGCAGGTTCGAGCATCTCGCCGATCCCTGAGCGAGACTGCGGGACATTTGGTCTGGACCTCTTGACAGCTGAATTGGTCTGGACCAACTTATTGTCATGTCCCCACAGAGACGATCCACGGCACGGCTGTCGACAGCACGGCTCTGGTCAGGAGCCGTCACCGCCGCCCTCGCCCTCACCTTCGCGGGCACGGGCCAGGCGTCCGCAGCGGACGTCAACAACGCGAAGAACCCCGGCTTCGAGTCCGGCCTGAGCAACTGGACCTGTTCCGCGAGCAGCGGTACGACGGTCTCCTCCCCCGTGCACGGCGGCGCGGCCGCGCTCAGGGCCACCCCGGCCGGGCAGGACGACGCCCAGTGCAGCCAGACGGTGGCGGTCAAGCCGAACTCGACGTACTCGCTGAGCGCCTGGGTGCAGGGCGGCTACGCCTTCCTGGGCGTGACCGGCACGGGCACCACGGACGTGTCGACCTGGACCCCGGACTCGTCCTCGTGGAAGCAGCTGACGACGAGCTTCACCACGGGGTCGGCCACGACCTCCGTGACGGTGTACACGCACGGCTGGTACGGCCAGGCGGCTTACTACGCGGACGACGTGTCGGTGTACGGCCCGGACGGCGGCGGAGGCGGCGACCCGGCCCCCACGGTCCCGTCCACGCCGAGCGGCCTCTCGGTGTCCGGTACGACCTCGTCCTCGGTCTCCCTCTCCTGGAACGCGGTCTCGGGCGCGACCGGCTACAACGTCTACCGGGACGGCACGAAGGTGACGGCGGTGACGGGCGCGTCGGCGACCGTGACCGGCCTCACGGCCTCGACGTCGTACGCCTTCCAGGTCACCGCGACCAACTCGGCGGGTGAGTCGGCGAAGTCGACGGCGGTGACGGGCACGACGGCCGCGTCCTCCGGGGGCGGCGGTGGCACCGCGCTGCCCAAGCACGCCGTCACCGGGTACTGGCAGAACTTCAACAACGGCGCGACGGTCCAGAAGATCTCGGATGTCTCATCTCAGTACGACATCATCGCCGTGGCCTTCGCGGACGCCACGACGACGCCGGGCGCCGTGACCTTCAACCTGGATTCGGCGGGGCTCGGCGGTTACACGGTCGACCAGTTCAAGGCGGACATCAAGGCCAAGCAGGCGGCCGGGAAGAAGGTCGTCGTCTCGGTCGGCGGCCAGAACGGCACGGTGTCGGTGAGCGACTCGACGTCGGCGGCGAACTTCGCGAACTCCGTGTACTCCCTGATGCAGACGTACGGCTTCGACGGCGTCGACATCGACCTGGAGAACGGCCTGAACGCGACGTACATGTCCCAGGCGCTGCGCTCCCTGTCGTCGAAGGCGGGCTCGTCCCTCGTGATCACGATGGCCCCGCAGACGATCGACATGCAGTCGACGTCGAACGCGTACTTCCAGACCGCGCTGAACGTGAAGGACATCCTCACGGTGGTCAACATGCAGTACTACAACAGCGGTTCGATGCTGGGCTGCGACGGCAAGGTCTACTCCCAGGGCTCGGTCGACTTCCTCACCGCCCTGGCCTGCATCCAACTGGAGGGCGGCCTCGCCCCGTCCCAGGTGGGTCTGGGGCTGCCGGCCTCGACGAGCGCGGCAGGCAGCGGCTATGTGTCTCCGACGGTCGTGAACAACGCCCTCGACTGCCTGACGGCAGGCACGAACTGCGGCTCCTTCAAGCCGT
This sequence comes from Streptomyces sp. TLI_185, assembly GCF_003814765.1. Classification (NCBI taxonomy): domain Bacteria; kingdom Bacillati; phylum Actinomycetota; class Actinomycetes; order Kitasatosporales; family Streptomycetaceae; genus Streptomyces; species Streptomyces sp. TLI_185. The sequence continues at coordinate 6,455,265 of NZ_RKRB01000001.1, read as the reverse complement.
CGAAGACGTATCCCGGCCTGCGGGGCGCGATGACATGGTCGACGAACTGGGATGCGGCTGCCGGGAGTTCGTGGTCGAACGCTGTGGGGGCGCATGTGCATGGGCTGCCGTAGCAGCCTTTGACCGAGATGCTTCGGTGCGGCGCCGCGGGACATGCGGCGCCGCACTTGTGCGCAGGTGCAGCGGCTGCGAACCCAAGGGAGAGCGACCCGACCCGCGAAGCCCTCCGCACCATGATTCTCGACATCAAGGCGGGCAAGGCGGACCGCCTGCCGTGAAACATTTCCCTGGTCCCACCGCGTCAATGAAGTGAGAACGTGTGGACGCTGCCGGGTGCGGCGCGGTGGGCAGGGGGACGTGGATGAGACAGGCACGCGCGGACGAGTACGCGGAGTTCGCTGCGGTGCGGGCCGGGCATCTGTACCGGTCCGCCTGTCTGCTGACCGCCGGTGACACCCATCTCGCCGAGGATCTGGTGCAGGAGACCCTCGGGCGGCTGTACGTCAGTTGGAGGCGCGTGTCCCGCGTCGGGAACCCCGCGGGATACGCGCAGACCGTTCTCATGCGTACGTTCCTCACTCATCAGCGCAGGCGCAGCAGCACCGAGCGCGCCACCGACGTGCTGCCCGACGTGCCCGACGACGGCCGTGACATGCCGCTCAGGCTGACCCTGCTGGAGGCCCTGGCCCGGCTGCCCGCCAAGGACCGGGCCGTAGTCGTCCTGCGGTACTGGGAGGACCGCTCCATCGAGGAGACCGCCCAGGTCATGAACGCCAGTTCGGCGGCCGTGCGCACGCGGTGCGTCCGCGCCCTGGGGCGGTTGCGGGAACTGCTCGGCGAGGACCTCGGCGAGTACGCCCGCCCCTGAACGGCCCATGCGCCGCCCTGAGCAGCCGTCTTCTTCATCCTCTTCTCGACCTCTTCGCGAAACGGTGGTCCGTCATGCCCTTCGAGCAGCACAACAATCCCTTCGAGGAACGGCTCTCCGCCGACCTGCGGCAGGCCGGCGACACCTTCGACACCGACCGGGCCGCGCTCGTCACCGCCGGGGAACTGCGGGGGCGGCGCCGCCTGCTGCTGCGGCGGCGGGCCGCCGTCGTGGGTGGGGTCGCCTCCCTCGCCCTCGTCGGCGTGGGCGGCGCCCTGCTCCTGCCCGGCAGCGGATCGTCCGCGCACCAGGACGGAGCCTCCGTCGGCACCGGCAGGCACACCGCCGCCGCCACACCGGCCCCCTCGCCCGTCTCCGGCGACCAGATGATCCGCACCCTCGAAAATCTGCTGCCCAAGGGGGATTTCAGCAAGGCGGAAGCGCGCGGGACGGACGAGCGGCCGGGGCCGTACGTGCAGCTCGTGTACGACGACGGAAAGGGCGCGGCGGCCATCAGCGTCGGCCTGGGGCGGGTGGAGCCGGGGAGTGACGAGGCGCGGGGGACCACCGAGTGCCCGGGGAAGGTGTTCGTCCATTACGACGCCTGCAGCACGACCCGGCTGCCGGACGGCTCGGTGGTCATGGTGCTGCAGGGATACGAGTATCCGGACCGGCGGGTGGACACCAAGTGGTGGAGCGCCGAGCTCGTCACGCCTCAGGGTCAGCACGTCAGCGTGAGCGAGTGGAACGCGGCGGCCGAGAAGGACGCGCCGGTCAGCCGGGCCGAACCACCGTTGTCTGCCGCCCAGTTGAGGACGCTCGCCGCCGCCGGTGCCTGGCGGGACGCCATCGACGCGATGCCTCCGGACACGAACAAGCCTGCGCCGCAGCCGAGCGCGACCGGGACAGCCGGCTCCGTGGCGATCGCCCCGACACTCAAGTCCTTGCTGCCCAAGGGGGTGTTCAAGGTGTCGGACGACAGCGGTGAGGACTCCGCATTCGGCTACCTCGTCCTCGACGACGGCAAGGGCAAGAGCCTCGTCCAGGTCAACGTCCAGCCCAACATGTCGGACGTCGAGGGCGACCTCTTCGGATCCGGCGCGGAGGTCCTGGCCGACGGGACGAAGGTCGCCACGCACCAGGTGCCCAGCGAGAAGGGCGGCGCCGGAGCCGTGATGTGGACCGTCGACACCATCCGGACCGACGGCAGGCGGGTGGTGATCAGCGAGCTGAACTCCGGCGCCCCGCACGACGACGCGACCCGCAAGACCCCCGCGCTGACCATGAAGCAGCTGCGTGCGATCGCTCTCAGCCCCAAGTGGTGGCGGTGAACGGTCGGAAGAATCGCAGGGCACGAGGCAGTGCGGGCAAGAGGGCCGTCAAGGACCGCAGCCGTCCGCCCCGCACGTGCCGAGTTCGAACCACACCGTCTTGCCCTGTCCGTCCTGGTGGCAGCCCCAGCGCCTGGCAAGCGCGTTCACCAGGAACATCCCGCGGCCGCTCTCCGAGGCGCCCGCCTCGAGCACCTGCGGGGTGCGGCGGCCCCCGTCCCGCACCTCGCAGCGCAGGACGCCGTGCGCGGCGGACAGGGTGAGGCGGAAGCGGCTCGCGGAGTGCAGCAGGGCGTTGGTGGCCAGTTCGCTGACGAGGAGTTCGGCGACGTCCACCAGGTCTTCCCGGTCGGTCAGCCCCCAGACCTCCAGCTGTCTTCGGACCTCTGTGCGGGCCTCGCGGACGGCCGTCGGGCGGGGATCGTACTCCACGCTCGAGTGACCTGCCCGCAAGGGCGGTTGAGGGTACGCGGCGAACTGAGGGTCCGAGTCCGGGTGGGGGGTCCCGGAGAGATCCAGCATGGTTTCAGAGTGTCCTCCCCGGCGCCGCGGCAAACGGGGAGGACTACCCGTTTCCATACCTGCGTACGGGCAAGCGGTTACCCGTACTGCAGCCGTACGGTCGTCCCCGTCCCGTCGTCACGGATGTCGACGTAGGCGCACACCTGCCGGGTGAACCACAGGCCCTGGTCCGGTTCCAGTTCGGGGACGGGCGGGGGGACGAAGCCGGCCAGCGGGTCGTCGAGGCGGCGGGGAGCGCGCAGTTCGCAGACGCAGGCGGGTGCCTCGCCCCACATCAGGGCGCCCGTCACGGGGCCGAGAGCGGTGGCCGCGGCGGTGACCGCCTCCGCGAACAACTCCGCGTCCGCGGGCGCCAGCCCACGGGCGGCGGCCCCGCTGCGTACGGCCTCCGGGTACGGCTGCGCGAGCGGCTCCGCGGTGGCCGGGGGCAACGGCAACGGCACGGAGTCCAGTTCGGCCGTGAGGCGGACCGGGTCCTCGTAGACGGCGCTGTCGGGGTGGGCGCGGCGGGCCGCCTCGATGATGGCCGTGCCGGCGGTGCGGGTGTCGTAGGCGCACAGGGCCGTCGTCGCCAGCGGTGCGAAGAGGAGGTTGGCGAGCGCCTCGTACCGGATCCACTCGGTGGTCTCCCGGACGGAGCGTCCTGCGCGGCCGTTCCAGACGGGTTCCATGAGGAGGTGGATACGGCCGCCGGGGCCGGCGTGTGCGGCTAGGTAACCGGCGCCCTGGGCCACGGCGTTGGCGGCCGAGCCGGTGTACCACTCGGTGTGCGGGACGAAGGTGACGCTCTTCGTGTCACCGCCGAGCGCGTCGCGCAGCAGGTCCAGCTTGTCGGGGGCGGCGATGGCCACCGGCGGGGGTTCGCCGGGGGCGCCGAGGCCCTCGACGAGGAACGGCAGCGCGGCGGCCACGAACTCGTCGTCCGCGCCGTACACGGCCATGCGGTGGTCGAACGGGGTGGGGGCGTGTGCTGTGCTGGTCATGGTTCTCCGCTCTGTGGGGGGTGCGGGGGGGCCAGGAGGGGAGCCTGGACGGGGCTCAGTTCTGGGCGGTCACCCAGGCGGCGATCTGGCTGCGGTTGCTGAAGCCGAGTTTGCTGAGGATGCGTTCCACATGGCCTTCGGCGGTACGGCGGGCGATGACGAGCCGGTCGGCGATCTGCTGGTTGGCGAGGCCCTGTGCGACGAGTTCGGCGACCTCGGTCTCGCGGCGGGTGAGCGTGCTGTCCTGCGGGGGCCGGGATCTGCGGCGGCCACTCGCCGCCTTTGCCGGTGTGGGGCGTTGGGGCTCTTCGCCCTCCGTCGCGTACGCAACGAGCTCGGCGAGTCCGAGGGCGCCTCCCTTGTCGTACGACCGCTCGAAGACGGCCTGTCCCAGGGCGGCCAGAGTCCGCTCGCCGCTGTCGCGGCGGATGGCGCCCAGGTAGGTCGAGCCCCAGCGGTCCCGGTCGATGTCGGCCCAGGTGCGGTCGGCGCCGCCGAGCAGGGCGGCCGCGTGTTCGTGGGCGCCCGCCCGGGTCGCGATGTGGGCCAGCAGGTCGAGGGTGAGGGCGATGCCGGTGACGTCGTTGACGGCGAGCTTGAGGCGCAGGGCCTCGCGGGCGTGCCGTCCGGCCTCGTCCCAGTCCTCCTTGACGGTGTGGGCGAGGGCCAGCATCCGCAGCACGTACGAGCGCACCCACTCCTCGCCGTGCTCCTCGCACAGGCGGCGGGCGCGCTCGCAGACCTCGACGGCGCGGTCGGCCTGGCCCAGGAAGCCCAGGGCGCAGGCGAGTTCGACCTGGTCGAGGCCGTGCAGGCTGAGGTGCTGGCCGGGGACGGGGCCGCGGGCGACGGAGGTCTCGAAGTGGTCGAGGGCGGCGGGCAGTTCGTTGCTGAACAGGCGGATGACGCCGATGACGTAGGCCGCGTGGGCGGCCTCGGCCTTGTCGCCGAGGTGCTCGGCCAGCGCATGGGCGTCCCGTGCGCGGCGCAGGCCTCCGGTCATGTCCTGCGTGGCGGCCGCGAGGAGGCCGGCCACCCACAGCCCGCGGGCCCGCTCAGGGGTCGGTTCGGGATTGGCGTCGAGGGCCCGCTCCAGCCAGTAGCGGCCTTCGCGGGGTGCGCCGCAGGCGTGCCAGTAGAACCACAGGGTGCCTGCGAGGCGCAGGGCGGCGAGGCGTTCGCCGGGGGCGGTGAGGCTGAAGTCGAGGGCTGCGCGCAGGCTGTCCTGGTCGGCCCGCAGCCGGGCGACGATCTCCCGCTGCCCGGGCCCGAACCAGGCGCGTTCGCAGTCGGCGGCCCGCCGCTGCATCCAGTCGCGCTGACGGCGCCGGGTGGCGTCCTCCTCGCCCTCCAGCTGCCGCAGCCGGTCGAGGCCGTAGTGCCGCAGAGTGTCCAGCAGCCGGTAGCGCACCCCGTCCGGCCCCGTCTCCCGCCCCAGCACGGACTTGTCGACGAGCCCGGCGACCGCCTCCAGCACCTCGTGCGGCCGCACCCTCCTCCAGCCTCCGGCCGAGGGGACCCCCGTCTCGCTTCGCTCGCCGTCCGCGCACACCGCCTCCGCCGTCTCCAGGTCGAAGCCGCCGGCCAGGACGGAGGCCCGCGCCCACACCACCTGCTCCTGCCGCGTGCAGAGTTCGTGGCTCCAGTCGACGGCGGCGCGCAGGGTCTGGTGGCGGGGCAGGGCCGCGCTGCTGCCGGCCGTGAGGAGGCGGTAGCGGTCGTCGAGGCGCTCCAGGAGCTGTTCGACGCCGAGGACGCGCATGCGTACGGCGGCCAGCTCGATGGCGAGCGGGAGGCCGTCCAGGCGGCGGCACAGGCGGGCCACGGCGGCCCAGTTGTCGGCTGTGATGCGGAAGCCGGGGACCACGGCGGCGGCGCGGTCGGCGAAGAGGGCGAGGGCCGGGTAGCCGTCGGCGGCGGTGCGGGCCTGTCCGGGCGTCGCAGCGCCGGCGGAGGTCTGCAAACAGGCCCTCAGGTCGCCGTCCGGGTCGGGGACGGGTAACGGCCGTACCTCCATGAGGTGTTCCTCGGTGAGCGCGAGGCGGTGCCGGCTGGTGGCGAGGACGCGGACGCCGGTGGTGCCGTGCAGCAGGGCGGCGGCGAGCTCGGCGCAGGCCTGCAGCAGGTGTTCGCAGTTGTCCAGGACGAGCAGGAGGCGCCGGTCCCGTACCTGCTCGACCAGGGCGTCCAGCGGGGGCTGCGCGGAATGGTCGTGCAGGCCGAGCGCGTCGGCGGCGGCGAGGGGGACGAGCGCCGGGTCGTGCAGTCCGGCCAGGTGCACGAAGCGCACCCCGTCCGGGAAGGCCCGTTCGACGCGGGCCGCGATGCGTGCGGCGAGCCGGGTCTTGCCGACCCCGCCCGGTCCTGTCAGCGTGACCAGGCGCGCCTTGGCGAGCAGTTCGCGGCCCTCGGTCTGTTCGCCGCGCCGGTCGACGAAGCTGGTGGTCTCGACCGGCAGGTGACGGTCCCGTCGCGGCGCTGATCCGCCCATGATCAGCCTCCCTTGCTGCATTTTCCGGGGGCCGGCCCCCGGACCCCCAGCGAAAAGCAGGCTGGCCAGCGCGACCGGCGCGGACAGCGCAAGGCGAACCTGAGTGAAGCGGAACCTCACTCTTCTCCGCAATCGGCATATATGCACGTTCAGGTCACACCCGCGAGTGCACTTCGCCGGAGGGCACCTCTGTGATGACGGCTGCGCGTACACTCCGCGGCCGGTTTTCGCTCTCTTGACCTGCCCATGTCATTCCCTGACGATGGGCGGCACCCGCACAGGCACCTCACAGGCACGTCGCAGTGAACCACCCCCACCTCCCTAGGAGACTTCATGCGACTTCGGATACGAGGCTCCGGCGCCCGCAGCGGCAGACGCAGCGCCGCAATTGCCGCCCTGCTCGCCCTCGCCCTCACGGCACCCGTCTCGGCGACGGCCAACAGCGCCCACAAGGCGGCACCTTCGGCCGACGACGTCCGCCAGTACGAGATCCACGTGGACCACAACACCCCCGTCACCCGCACCGCCATCGCCGCGGCCGGTGTGACCGTGGACGAGGCCGACGAGGAGACGGTGGTGGTCTCCGGACGGGCGGCACAGATCAGCACACTCCGCCGACAGGGCTACGACGTCTCACCGTTGGGCTCGGCCCCGGACCGCTCCTCGCCCTCGGACGGCGTACGGCTCTACGACTTCCCCTCGGCCGACTCGAAGTACCACAACTACGCCGAGATGAACACGGAGATCGACCAGCGGCTCGCGGCCTATCCGAACATCATGAGCAGGCGGGTGATCGGCAAGTCGTACCAGGGCCGGGACATCGTCGCCATCAAGGTCAGCGACAACGTGGCGACGGACGAGAACGAGCCGGAGGTTCTCTTCACCTTCCACCAGCACGCGCGGGAACACCTGACGGTGGAGATGGCGCTGTATCTGCTGCGCGAGCTGGGCGCCGGTTACGGGAGCGACTCCCGCATGACCAACCTGGTGAACAGCCGCGAGATCTGGATCGTGCCCGATCTCAACCCGGACGGCGGCGAGTACGACATCGCGTCCGGCTCGTACCGGTCGTGGCGGAAGAACCGGCAGCCCAACTCCGGCTCCTCGTACGTCGGTACGGACCTCAACCGGAACTGGAACTACAAGTGGGGCTGCTGCGGCGGCTCTTCTGGCTCCACCTCGTCCGAGACCTACCGCGGTGCCTCGGCCGAGTCCGCGCCCGAGGTGAAGGTGGTCGCCGACTTCGTACGCAGCCGGGTGGTCGGCGGCAAGCAGCAGATCACCGCCGGGATCGACTTCCACACGTACAGCGAGCTCGTGCTGTGGCCGTTCGGGTACACCTACTCGGACACCGCGACCGGGATGACGGCGGACGACGCCGCCGCCTTCAAGGCCGTGGGGCAGAAGATGGCGGCGAGCAACGGGTACACCGCCGAGCAGTCGAGTGACCTGTACATCACGGACGGGTCGATCGACGACTATCTCTGGGGCAGCCAGAAGATCTTCGACTACACCTTCGAGATGTATCCGACGTCCAGCGCCGGGGGCGGGTTCTACCCGCCCGACGAGGTCATCGAGCGGGAGACGTCACGGAACCGGGATGCGGTGCTGCAGTTGCTGGAGAACGCGGACTGTATGTACCGGTCCATCGGCAAGGCGGCCCAGTACTGCAGCTAGCAGCTAGTCGACGTCCTCGACGTCGACGTCGGTGCCGTCGGTGTCCTTGGTTTCCTCGGCGCCTTCTTCGAAGTACGCGTCGAGGACCGCGTCCAGCTGTTCGTCCCACTCGCTGAAGCGCGCCCTGGCCGTCGCCTCGATCTCGATCGGGTACCAGCGGCGGTCAGGGGTGTGGACGGTGATGGTGAACCGCTTGCCGAAGCGGGGCGATTCGGTCTCCACGGCGCCGATCTCGTCCCAGCGGAACTCGCACTCCTGGTCGTCCAGGGTGAGCCGGACGCCCTTGTGATCGGCGACGATCTTCGCGCGCCGGTCGGAGGCCTCGAAGACGGGCCCTTCGGGGACCTCGTCCTCGTCCTCGTCCTCCGCGGCCGGCTCCTGCTCCTCGGCCTTGGCCTCCGCCTCCCCGGACGCGACATCCACGTCCTCGGGCTCGGCGGACTCGGCGTCCTCCGCCTCGACCTCCTCGACCTCCTCAGGCTTCTCGGAGACGGGTGAGGTGAGCCCGGGGATGAAGGCCGGGTCGAATCCGGCACCGGTCACGGGCTCGCCCTTCAGGGGCTGGCTGCTCGATCCTATGCGCTGCTCCACAGCGGGCAGTATGGTCGAAGATCCTGTGGCGGACACAGCCAGCCCCGACTTCGTTATCAGACGCCTACATGCGCCTACACGAACAAGCTCAGCACCGCCGCCACCACGAACCCCACGACCGACAGCACCGTCTCCAGCACGGTCCAGGTCTTCAGGGTGTCGCGCTCGCTGATGCCGAAGTACTTGGCGACCATCCAGAAGCCTCCGTCGTTGACGTGGGAGGCGAAGATCGAGCCCGCTGAGATGGCCATGATGACGAGGGCGACGAAGGCCTGGGAGTGGTGGCCCTCCGTGAGGAGGGGGGCGACGATGCCGGCCGTCGTGACGATCGCCACGGTCGCCGAGCCCTGGGCCACGCGCAGGACCACGGAGATCAGGTAGGCGAGGACGAGCACCGGGAGGCCCACGTCGTGGAAGGTGTCCGAGAGGGCCTGGGCGACACCGCTCGCCTTGAGGATCGCGCCGAAGACTCCGCCCGCGCCGACCACCAGCAGGATGTTGCCGACCGGCTTGAGCGAGGCCGTCGACACCGTCTCCAGGGACTTGCGGGACCAGCCGCGGCGGATGCCCAGCAGGTAGTACGCCAGGAGCAGCGCGATCGTCAGGGCCACGAACGGGTGGCCGAAGAACTCGATCACCGAGCGGCCGGTGGAGGGGTCCAGGGCGATGGAGGAGAAGGTGGCCGCGAGGATGAGGATCAGCGGGGTGCCGATGATGCCCAGCACCGTGCCCAGCGGCACCGGGTGCTCGCGCGGCTCCACCCCCTGCTCCCGCTGCTCGTTGACGATGGCCAGCTTCGCCTCCGCCGCCGCCTCCACCATGTCCTGCGGTACGGCGACGAAGATGCGGCGGCCGATCCATGCGGAGAACACCCAGGCGGCCAGTACCGCCGGGATGCCGCAGACGACGCCCATCAGGATGACCCAGCCGAGCTCCACGTGGAGCAGACCGGCCGCGGCCACCGGGCCCGGGTGCGGGGGCAGGAACGCGTGGGTCATCGACAGGCCTGCCAGCAGCGGCAGGCAGTAGAGCAGGATCGACTTGCCCGAGCGCTTGGCGGCGGCGTAGACGATGGGGGCGAGCACGAAGATGCCCACGTCGAAGAAGACCGGGATGCCGAAGATGAGGCCGGTCAGACCCATCGCGAGCGGGGCCCGCTTCTCACCGAACAGCCCCAGCAGGCGGGAGGCCAACACCTCCGCGCCGCCGCTGACTTCGAGGATCGCGCCGAGCATCGTGCCCAGGCCGATGATGATCGCGACATGGCCGAGGATGCCGCCCATCCCTGTCTCGATGGTGGACACCGCGTCCGAACGCTGGACCGTGCCGAAGAGCTCGGTGACCGAGAGGCCGGCGAGCAGGCCGACGGCTATGGAGACGGCCAGCAGCGCGACGAACGGCTGGAGTCTCACCTTGATGATCAGGAAGAGGAGCAGGGCGATACCGATGGCGGCGACGGTGAGGAGGCCGGCCGTTCCGTCGACCAGCAGGAGCAGGCCTCCGGTGTGGGGCGGGGGCACGGGGGCTGGGGCTGTTGCGGCGAGCGGGAGGGACATTTGGGGGTCCTCTACGTAAATGCATGGGCCTTCGGGCAGGGGGGATCGCGGCACGGCGCCCAGGGGATGGCGGGCGCCGCGCCGTGAGTGCGTACGGTGTGCGGGAGTTGAGAGACCGTCAGCCGAGTACGGCCAGCGCGTCGATCTCGATGAGGAGACCCGCGGGCAGACCGACGTAGACCGTCGTGCGCGCGGCGGGCGGCTGGGTGAGGCCCTGTTCCTCGAAGTAGGTGTTGTAGATGCCGTTCATCTCGGCGAAGTGGTCGACGTCCGTGAGGTAGACGCGGATCATCATCACGTCGTCCCAGCTCGCGCCGCCCTCCTCCAGGATCGCCTTCACGTTGGCGAGGGTCTGGAGGGTCTGTTCGCGCAGGGTCGGGCCGGCGGGCGTGGGGGGCTTGCCCTCCTCGGCGGGCAGGAAGCCGACCTGGCCGGCGACCTGCAGGATGTTGCCCTTCTTGACGCCGTGGGAGAACTTCGCGGGCGGAGTGGTGTGGGTCTTGGGGGTGAGGGCGATCTTCTCGGTCACGGGCTTTCCTTCACTGGCTGTTGTTCACTGACTGTCCTTGACCGGCGTTCTTCCGGAGTACTCCCCGCTGATCGCGTCGGCCGTGCGGCGCACCAGGGGGAGCAGGGTGAGGAGTTCGTCGGCGGTGACGACGACGTTCGGCGCGGAGACCGACATCGCGGCCACGACCCGGCCGTCGGCGCCGCGGATCGGTGCGGCGACGCAGTTGATGGACTCCTCGTGGCCACCGAGGTCGGTGGCCCAGCCCTGTTCGCGCACCTTGTCCAACTCACGCAGGAAAGCAGGGGCGTTGGGGGTGGAACGGGAGGTGTACATGGGGTAGTCGAGCTTGTCGGCGAGCGCCCGGCGCTCCCCTTCGGGCAGGTCGGCGAGGAGCAGTTTCGCCACCGCGGCGACGGTGATCGCGACCGGCTTGCCGATCCGTGAGTACATCCGGACCGGGTACCGGCTCTCCACCTTGTCGATGTAGAGGACCTCGGACTCCTCGTACACGGCGAGGTGGACGGTGTGCCCGCACCGCTCGTTGAGGCGTACGAGGTGGGGGTGGGCGATCTCGCGGATGTCGAGGTTCTCCATGGCCTCCTGGGCGAGGGCGATGAGGCGGGCGCCGAGGCGGTAGCGCTGGTCGGACTGGCGGTAGACGAGGCCGTGCTCGTGCAGCGTGCGCAGCAGGCGGAGGGCCGTGGACTTGTGCACGTCCAGGCGGTCGGCGACCTGGCCGAGGTCGGCGGGGCCCTCGGCGAGCAGCGGCAGGATGCTGAGCGCGCGGTCGACGGTCTGGCTCATGGCGTACGTACCTCCTCGTCGGCCCGATCGACGGCTCGCTCCAGGGCGTGATCATCGGCTTGCGTCCAGCCGGGGCCGAGTCGAAGTCTCCCCCACGCGTCGTCGTCGAGGGCGGCGAGGCGGTCGGCGTGGTGGCGGGTGGGGGGTGGGGCGAGGTCGCCCTGGGCGGTGAGGGTGGCTGCCGCGGTGAGGTGGCCGTGGCGCAGGCAGGTCCCTGCCGGGAGGCCGCGCAGGCTTGCCGACAGGAACCCGGCGGCGAAGGCGTCTCCGGCGCCGGTGGTTGCTACGACGTCCACGGCGAGGGCGGGGACGAAGGTGCTCGGCGGCGGGGCTGGGCGGAGGTGGGTTTCGCTCGCCCGCGCCGGCGGGGTGCCGCCTTTCTGCGGGTCGGGAGCCGCCCCGGCGGCACGACTGCCCGCAGGCTCCGCGCAGTGGCGGCCCGCAGGCTGCGCGGCGTGGCTGTCCGCTGGCGGCACGGCGTGGCCGCCGGTCGGATTCAGGGGCGCGGGGCTGCAGCCATCAGCGGCTCCGCCGCGATGGGGGTCCCCCCGCTCGAGCGAAGTCGAGAGTGGGGGAGCGACCAGCCCACGAGCACCCGCGGGCGACACGAAGGCTGTGGCCCCCACTCCTCCTTGCTTGACCACCAACACCTGTGGCTCGGGCAGCGCAGCGCGAACCGCCTCCGGTCCGCCCGTCACCCCCCACGCCTCCTCCGCCTCGTCCTCCCCCACGAACACGACGTCGGCACCGCGTGCCAGCTCCAGCAGCACCCCCGCTCCGTCGGCGTCCGGCCACAGGCCCGGCCTGTAGTTGACGTCGAAGGAAAGCAGCGGGCGACCGGGCCGCGGTGCGGTCAGCTCGCGCATCAGCCCCAGGCAGCCCTCCGACAACGCCGCCGTGATCCCCGACAGGTGCAGTACCCGGCCCGTGCGTACCGCGTTCAGGTCCGTGTTGGCGACGGTCATCGCGGAGGCCGCGGAGCCGGTCCGGTAGTACGCCACCTCGTGGGCGGCGGTCGACCGGTCGCCGGCCGTGCGGAAGTAGATGCCGGTCGGGCGTGCCGGGTCCCGTCGTACGGCGGTGACGTCGACGCCGTACGCGCCGATCGCCTCGACGAGGTGGTCGCCGAACCCGTCGGCGCCGACCCTGCTCACCCAGCGCACGGAGTGCCCGGCGGCCGCCAGGGTGCAGGCCACGTTGGATTCCGCGCCGCCGATGGCGCGGTCGAAGGAGGGGACGTCGGCGAGGCGGCCGGGCCGGGAGGGCAGGAACGTGACCATGGACTCGCCGAGCGTGACGACATCGACCACGCCGGGGTTGCAGGGTCCGCTGACGGTCACGATCGTCGTAGCTCCTAGGTCTGCGCAGGGTGGCGGCGGCTCCGTTGACCCCGCGTTGGCCGAGATGTTAGACAGCGGTAAGCGATATACGCAATGAGCGTTGCACATACTGCAACTCGCCTGATCAGGGAGGCCTCATGGGCACGGAAGACCTCGCCCGGCTCGCCGGGGAACGCGTCGACCACCGGTTCAAGGGCCTCCCGCCGGACGCCGACGGCCTGACCGTCGGCGAGCTGGCGGCCCAGCGCCGCAACCTCTTCACCGGCGGCTTCGCGACCCCCGTCCTCGCGCTGTCGGCCGAGCGCCTGGAGCACAACCTCGCACTCATGGAGGCGTATGCGACGCGCCACGGCCTCGCCTTCGCCCCGCACGGCAAGACCACCATGGCCCCCCAGCTGTTCCGGCAGCAGATCGAGCGCGGCGCCTGGGGCATCACGCTCGCGGTGCCCCACCAGGTGCGGGTGGCGCGGGCGTTCGGGATCCAGCGGGTCTTCCTCGCCAACGAGCTGGTCGACCCGGCCGCCCTGCAGTGGATCTCGGCCGAGCTCGACGCCGACCCCGAGTTCCGTCTCGTCTGCTACGTCGACTCCGTGCGCGGAGTGGAGCTGATGGACGCTGCGCTGCGCAGGGCAGCCCGGCCGCTGGACGTCGTCGTCGAGCTGGCGGCCGGTGAGGGCGCCCGTACCGGGGTCCGTACGGAAGCGGAGTGCGCGGCGATCGCCGATGCCGTGGCCGGGACGGGGACGCTGCGGCTCGTCGGGGTCGCGGGCTACGAGGGCGAGGTCCCGCAGGCCGACCCGGAGCGGGTGCATGCCTGGCTGCGGCGGCTGGTCGCGCTGGCCGTCGACTTCGACAGGGCGGGCCGTTTCAAGGACGCGGACGAGATCGTCGTCAGCGCGGGCGGCAGTGCCTGGTTCGACGCGGTGGCCGACGTGTTCGCGGAGATCCCCGAACTCTCCGTCCCGGTCCTGAAGTTGCTGCGCTCCGGCGCCTACGTCTCGCACGACGACGGCCACTACCGGAAGCTCACCCCCTTCAACCGGGTCCCGGAGGAGGGCGCCCTGGAGCCCGCCTTCCGGCTCTGGGCCCAGGTCGTCTCCCGCCCCTCCGCCGAGCAGGCCTTCGTCAACGCCGGCAAGCGGGACGCGGCGTACGACCTCGATCTCCCCTTCGCCCAGGTCGTCCGCCGGGACGGCGCCGAGCGTCCGGCGACCGGCATCTCGGTGACCGCGCTGTCGGACCAGCACGCCTGGCTGCGGACGACGGACGAGGCGGACCTGGAGGTCGGGGACTGGCTGGGCATGGGTCTGTCCCACCCGTGCACGTCCTTCGACAAGTGGCAGCTGATCCCGGTGGCGGAGGTCGACGGCACGGTGGTCGACTACATCCGTACCTTCTTCTAGGGGGCAGGCCGTGGAAGAGCTCGTCATCCGGGACGCGGACGTCGTGGACGGCAGCGGTGAGCCGTCGTACCGCGCGGACGTGGTGGTCGACGGCGGCAGGATCGTCTCGGTCGTCAAGGAGGCGGCCGCCGCGGGCTGCCAGCGCCCCGAGGCGCGCCGGGAGCTGGACGCGGAGGGGCTTGTCCTCTCCCCCGGCTTCATCGACATGCACGCCCACAGCGATCTGGCCGTGCTCCGCGACCCGGACCACAGCGCGAAGGCCGCGCAGGGGGTCACGCTGGAGGTCCTGGGTCAGGACGGGCTGTCGTACGCCCCCGTCGACGACCGCACGCTCGCCGAGGTGCGCCGCGCGATCACCGGCTGGAACGGGTACGGCGACGACATCGACTTCGACTGGCGTTCTGTGGGCGAGTACCTGGACCGGCTGGATCAGGGGATCGCGGTGAACGCGGCCTATCTGATCCCGCAGGGGACGGTCCGCATGCTCGCCGTCGGCTGGGAGGACCGCGAGGCGACCCCGCAGGAGCTCGACCGGATGCGGCAGTTGGTCGCCGAGGGCATGGAGCAGGGCGCGGTCGGCATGTCCTCCGGGCTGACCTACACGCCCGGCATGTACGCCAAGGACGCCGAACTGACCGAGCTGTGCCGGGTGGTGGCCGGGTACGACGGCTACTACTGCCCCCATCACCGCTCGTACGGGGCGGGCGCCCTGGAGGCGTACGAGGAGATGGTGGCCCTGACCCGGGAGGCGGGCTGCTCACTCCATCTCGCCCACGCCACCATGAACTTCGGCGTGAACGAGGGCCGGGCACCCGAGCTGCTGTCGCTGCTGGACCAGGCCCTGGCGGCCGGGGCCGACATCAGCCTGGACACGTACCCCTACACTCCCGGCTGCACCACCCTGGTGGCGATGCTGCCGAGTTGGGCGAGCGAGGGCGGGCCCGAGGCGGTCCTGAAGCGGCTGGCGGACGACGAGACCGCGGAGCGGATCCGGCACCACATGGAGGTCGTGGGCGCGGACGGCTGCCACGGCGTGCCCATCGAGTGGGACACGATCGAGATCTCGGGTGTGGCGGATGCGGGGCTGGGCGATTTCGTCGGCCGTACGATCCTGCAGTCGGCCCGGGCGCGCGGCGAGACTCCCTGGGCCACCGCCCGTCACCTGCTGCTGTCGGACCGGCTGGGCTCGACGATCCTCCAGCACGTGGGCCACGAGGAGAACGTCCGGGCGATCATGCGGCACCGCGTGCACACCGGCGGCTCGGACGGCATCCTCCAGGGCACGAAGCCGCATCCGCGCGCCTACGGCACCTTCCCGCAGTATCTCGGCCGGTACGTACGGGAGTTGGGCGTGCTGTCGCTGGAGGAGTGCGTCGCCCACCTCACGTCGCGGCCCGCCGCCCGGCTGCGGCTGCCGGACCGGGGCCTGGTCCGCGAGGGCTTCAAGGCCGACTTGGTGCTGTTCGACCCGCAGACGGTGGCCGCGGGGGCCACGTACGAGAATCCGCGCACGCTTCCGACGGGCATTCCGTACGTCCTCGTCGACGGCCGGTTCGTCATCGAGGACGGCCGGCGGACGGACGTGCTGGCGGGTCGGGCGGTCCGTCGCAGTCCCGTGCGACGGAACGCCAACCGGCAGTGAGCTACGGGACTACGGCTTGGGCAGGGTGCAGCCGGCGGCGCTCAGGTTCAGCTTGTTGCCGGTGGTGAAGCAGGCCGGGATCTGGTAGGTCTCCTCGGCGTAGTTGATGCCCTTGCGGACGGTCACGTTGCCGCTCGCGTCGACCTCGCAGGGGTTGTTCTCGGTGCAGCGCTCGCCGTCCTCGTTGCCGGTGTTGTTGACGGCGACGACCTTGCCGGTGGCGTTGTCGACGACGGGCGAGCCCGAGGTGCCGCCGATGGTCTGGCAGGCGGAGGTGTAGCGGAGCGAGTCCTTCCAGGTCCAGTCGCCCTCCTTGAGGCGGTAGACGAAGCCGTCGACGTTGCAGGCGTACGTCTTCTTCCAGTAGCCGGAGACGACCGTGATCGCGGTGCCCGCGGTCGGGTGCGTGTCCTGCACGGTGAGCGGGCTGATGCCGTACGTGCTCTTGATCTTCGCGTAGGTCGTGGTGAGCTGGTAGATCGTGACGTCCGTGTCCGTCATCGTCGAGTACACGACCTTGCTCGCGCGCAGCGTCCCGACCTTGGTGGCGGAGGAGTTGAGCAGGCTGAAGGTACGGCTGGAGGCCTGGTCGACGATGACCTCGCCCGGCTCCGGGAACCCGGTCTCCAGGCAGTGGCCGTTGGTCATGACGAGCGCCGGGTCGGTGTCCGCGGAGTTCGGGAAGCGGACGACGGACCCGGAGCAGTTGCTGAGCGCCACGGTGCCGGCGAAGTTGACGGCCTTGATCGTGGGCGTGGCCGTCTTCGTCGTCGTCTTCGTGGCCACGCCGTCCGTGAGCAGCGGCGCCGCGACGGCGGGCGCCATGCCCGCCCCGGTTATCACCAGGGTCGAGAGCACGGCGAGGAGAGGCTTCTTCATGTGGGGGTCCCCTCTTGCGACTTGGGCGACCGGAGATTTTCCGGCCGCCCATAGTTTTGACATGTGCATTGTGAGGGGAGAGGGGCGGTTGGGCAAGGAGTTGCTTTCGGACCGCAGTCGGCGCCCCGCGGCCGACCCGGCTGTATCGACATGCAGCGCGCCGCCGGGCGGCACAGCCCGCACATACCCCCGCTCCGCAGGATCAACCCATCGAGCCCTACGGCCACTTGGGACCCTTCGTGCCGCCATGACCGGGATTGCTGCCGGAGTTGCCCGGCCCCGAGATGCTGCTGGTGCTGGGAGCGGGTGCGGAGGTTGTCGTGCCGCCGGCACTGGTGGTGCCGGCCGAGGGCTTCGGGGCACCACCCCCGGAGGCGGTGCGGCTCGCGGACGCGCTCGGACTCGGGGAGGCCGTTGCCGACGGATCCGGCCCGCCTCCGGACGACGGACCGGCGGCCGCCCCATCGGAGGACTCCGGATTCGTGGGCCCGGCTGAGTCGCCGGCCGTCGGGGTCGTGCTCTCCTTCTTGCCCTGGGCACCGCCCGAAGGCCCGGAGGAAGACCCGGCGAAGGAGAAACCGGCGATCAGGGCAGCCGCCGACACCGCCCCTACCGCACCTGCGGCTACGGCGATACGCCGCGAGCGCCAGGGGCGGGGTTTCCGCCGGGCACGCCTGCCGGCCCCGGCACGGCGGACCTCGCCCGGCACCTCAGCCAGCGGGGGCATCTCGCCCGGCCCGCCCACCACCGGGGGCAGCTCGTGCGTCCCACCCGCCATCTGGGGCAGCTCGCTCGTCTCGTCGTACGCGTTCAGCCAGCCGTGCGCGACGGCCGGATCGGCGTACTCCTCATATGAGGGGGCCGACTCCGGCTGCGGGTGGTACACGTTCGGCGGGCCCTGAGGGGCGCCGCCGTCCGGGTGCGCACCGTACGCGCCGTACGAGCCGGTCGCACCATGCGCGTCGTTCACGCCGTTCGTCCCGTCTTCGTACTCAGGTGGCCTGGACATGGCCGCGCATTGTAGAGACGGGCGGGACCCGTGGGACAGCTACCGGCGATAACAGCCCAAACCCCACGTCTCACGTGGCGGATAACACGGGCCAAGACGCGTTACCGGGCCGTAAGCTCCCAGACATGCAGGTGATCCAGTCGACCAAGCTCGCCAACGTCTGTTACGAGATCCGGGGCCCGGTGCTCGAGGAGGCGATGCGGCTCGAGGCGGCCGGTCACCGCATCCTCAAGCTGAACACGGGGAACCCGGCGGCGTTCGGCTTCGAGTGCCCGCCCGAGATCCTGGAGGACATCCTCCGCAACGTGTCGACGGCGCACGGCTACGGCGACGCGAAGGGCCTGCTGGCCGCCCGCCGGGCGGTCGTCATGCACAACCAGACCCTCGGCATCGAGACGGACGTAGAGCACGTCTTCGTGGGCAACGGCGTCTCCGAGCTGATCGTGATGGCCATGCAGGGCCTGCTCGACGACGGCGACGAGGTCCTCGTACCGTCGCCCGACTACCCCCTGTGGACCGCCGCGGTCTCCCTCTCCGGCGGCACGGCGGTGCACTACCGCTGCGACGAGCAGTCCGACTGGATGCCCGACCTCGCCGACGTGGAGCGCAAGGTCACCGACCGCACCAAGGCGATCGTCATCATCAACCCCAACAATCCGACGGGGGCCGTCTACGACGAGGCGATGATCAAGGGGCTCACCGACATCGCCCGCCGCCACAACCTGCTGGTCTGCTCGGACGAGATCTACGACAAGATCCTCTACGACGGCGCCACACACACACCGACCGCCGCCGTCGCCCCCGACCTGCTGACCCTCACCTTCAACGGCATGTCGAAGGCGTACCGGGTGGCGGGCTACCGGGTGGGCTGGATGTCGATCTCCGGCCCGCGCGCCCATGCGGACTCGTACATCGAGGGTCTGACGATCCTGGCGAACATGCGCCTGTGCGCGAACATGCCGGGGCAGCACGGCGTGGTCGCCGCGCTGAGCGGGCGGCAGACCATCAACGACCTGGTGCTGCCGGGCGGGCGGCTGAAGGAGCAGCGCGACGTCGCATACGAGCTGCTCACCCAGATCCCGGGCGTGAGCTGCGTGAAGCCGAAGGGGGCGCTGTATCTCTTCCCGCGCCTCGACCCCAAGGTGTTCAAGATCAAGGACGACCGGCGGATGGTCCTGGACCTGCTGCGCCGCGAGAAGATCATGGTCGTGCAGGGGACCGGGTTCAACTGGTCCGAGCCCGACCACTTCCGGGTCGTGACCCTGCCGTCGGTCGGGGATCTGCGGGACGCGGTCACCCGGATCGGGAATTTCCTCGACGGTTACAGCCAACTTTAGACGAAATCTAAGCTAGGATGGTTTCCTGACTGCACAGGAGGCCATCCATGTACGAACCGATCCGCACCAAGTCGGTCCACAGCACGATGGCCGGCACCACCTCCGACTTTCCGCACCGGTCCCGTGAGGAGGAGCTGGACATCCAGCTCGCGGGTCATCTCGGGGCGCTGCTGGCCGTCACGGACGAGCTGCGCGCAGCGAGCCCCTCCGGGGATCTGGACACCGCGGCCGAGCGCCTCGCCGCGCAGGTGGCCCGACTGCGGGGCGGCATGACGCCGGTCCGCATGCCGGTCACGGCGTCCGAGGACGACCCCGCAGCCCTGCACCGCAGGGCCCACGCCCTCGCCGGGCGCGCACTGGTGGTCGCCGCCTCCCGCGCCGACACGGCGGCCGCGATTCTCGCCGCCGAGCAGATGGACGTCCACGCGGCGGCTCTGGAGCCGCGCGAGCTCGCGTCCCACTGAGCCCTCCGGGCTCCCTTGACGGCCCCGGTCCGCGTGCACCCGCAGCGACGCGCGGACCGGGAGCCACAGCACTGCGTTGGCTTGGGCCGGGGTGCCTATTCGCCGTTGGGTTCGTGTTGCTTGGCGGCTGCGGGTTCGTCGTGGCTTGTCGCGCAGTTCCCCGCGCCCCTGAAAGCCAAAAGCCGCTGCAGCACAGCCGCGCCCATAGGGGCGCGGGGCTGTATCGATGTGCGGCTCCGCCGCGTGGGCGCGATCAGCCACGACGGACCCGCACCCGGCAGAGCACCGGCACCCCAACGGCGAAGGCCCGCCGTGCCGGTTCCGTCGGGGCGGACGGAACCGGCACGGCGGGCCCGAGCCACGTACGCCGTTGTACGCGGCCTCGCCGTACCTCACCGCGGCCGGCCGTGACGATCACTGGTCAGGGCTCCCCCACTGCCTAAAGGACGTGGGAGGTACCCCCAGTGCCGACCGCGGAGTATCGGGGAGCGGGGCTCAGCCCAGGCGCTCGACCAGGGCGCGGTACTCGTCCCAGAGTTCCTTCGGGGTGTGCTCGCCGAAGATGTTGAGGTGCTCGGGGACCAGCGCGGCCTCCTCGCGCCAGACCTCCTTGTCGACCGTGAGCAGGAAGTCGAGGTCGGAGTCGGAGAGCTCGAGGCCGTTGGTGTCGAGGGCCTCCTTGGTCGGCAGGATGCCGATCGGGGTCTCGACCCCCTCGGCCTTGCCGTCGAGGCGGTCGACGATCCACTTCAGTACGCGGCTGTTCTCGCCGAAGCCGGGCCAGACGAACTTGCCCTGGTCGTTCTTGCGGAACCAGTTGACGTAGTAGATCTTGGGCAGCTTGGACTGGTCCTTGTCCTTGGCCACGTCGATCCAGTGACCCATGTAGTCGCCCATGTTGTAGCCGCAGAACGGCAGCATGGCGAACGGGTCGCGGCGCAGCTCGCCGACCTTGCCCTCGGCTGCGGCGGTCTTCTCGGAGGCCACGTTGGCGCCGAGGAAGACGCCGTGGTTCCAGTCGAAGGACTCCGTGACCAGCGGGACTGCGGTGGCGCGGCGGCCGCCGAAGAGGATCGCCGAGATCGGCACGCCCTTCGGGTCCTCCCACTCCGGCGCGATGATCGGGCACTGCGCTGCGGGGGTGGTGAACCGGGCGTTGGGGTGGGCGGCCGGGGTCTCGGACTCCGGCGTCCAGTCGTTGCCCTTCCAGTCCGTCAGGTGGGCCGGAGTCTCCTCCGTCATGCCCTCCCACCAGATGTCGTTGTCGTCGGTCAACGCCACGTTCGTGAAGACCGAGTTGCCCCACAGCGTCTTCATCGCATTGGCGTTGGTGTGCTCACCGGTGCCGGGCGCGACGCCGAAGAAGCCGGCCTCGGGGTTGATCGCGTACAGGCGGCCGTCCTCGCCGAAGCGCATCCAGGCGATGTCGTCGCCGATCGTCTCGACCGTCCAGCCGCGCACCGTCGGCTCCAGCATGGCGAGGTTCGTCTTGCCGCAGGCGCTCGGGAAGGCGGCGGCAACGTACTTGGACTCACCGGTCGGCGGGGTCAGCTTCAGGATCAGCATGTGCTCGGCCAGCCAGCCCTCGTCCCGCGCCATCACCGACGCGATGCGCAGGGCGTAGCACTTCTTGCCGAGCAGCGCGTTGCCGCCGTACCCGGAGCCGTAGGACCAGATCTCGCGGCTCTCGGGGAAGTGCGAGATGTACTTGGTCGAGTTGCACGGCCAGGGGACGTCCTTCTCGCCCTCCTCCAAAGGCGCTCCGAGGGTGTGCACGGCCTTGACGAAGAAGCCGTCGGAGCCGAGCTCGTCGAGGACCGGCCGGCCCATGCGCGTCATCGTGCGCATGGAGACCGCGACGTAGGCGGAGTCGGTGATCTCGACGCCGATCGCGGAGAGGTCCGAGCCGAGGGGGCCCATGCAGAACGGGACGACGTACATCGTCCGGCCCTTCATCGAGCCGCGGAAGACGCCCTTCTCGCCCTGGAAGATCTCGCGCATCTCCGCGGGGGCCTTCCAGTGGTTGGTCGGGCCCGCGTCCTCCTCCTTCTCGGAGCAGATGAAGGTGCGGTCCTCGACGCGCGCGACGTCGGTCGGGTCGGAGGCCGCGTAGTAGGAGTTCGGGCGCTTGATCGGGTCGAGTTTCTTGAAGGTGCCCTTCTCGACGAGCTCCTCGCACAGGCGCTCGTACTCGGCCTCGGATCCGTCACACCAGACCACGTTGTCCGGCTGGGTCAGTGCTGCGATCTCGTTCACCCACGAGACCAGTTCCTGATGCTTGGTGGGGATGACGGGGGGAGCCGCGATGTCGCGCGCCACGATTGCTCCTAAATGAGGGATTTTTGTTTTTGGAGGCCCCGTGGGGGCTGCGACCCGGATGCTTCGTGGCTGGATCCGCTGGATCTTCAGCGCTCATCCGGTGCCGACCGCACTCATTTGATCATCCGACGAGAGTGCCCATCTGTCCAGAGGGCCTCACAGGTGAGCGGAGTGGGGATCGTCACGCGACAGCGTGTTTCCAAGCGTGTTTTTGCGTGCACGTTGAGTTCATCTGAAGGTTCTTTTGCCTGACGGCCGAGGGCGTCAACTCCCGTGAGATGATGGCCACTCTTGGCCCGTTCTCGGCCCGCGCTCATCCGCAACTTACGGTCCCGTAGGTACGATGCAGGGCATGACTGCGCCCGTCCCCGACGCGCCAACGGACACGCCGGCCGCCGGCCGCGGCTCCGATGCGCCCTCCATCCCGCACCAGATCAAGCAGCACGCCCAGCAGCTCGCCGAGCCGATCAAGCCGAAGCTCCGCGGCTGGCTGCACCTGGGCATGTTCCCCGCCGCGCTCGTCTCGGGCCTGGTACTCACGGCGCTCGCGGACTCGACCAGAGGCCGCATCGCCTGCGGGATCTTTGCCCTGACGGCCTGTCTGCTGTTCGGCGTGAGCGCGCTGTACCACCGGGGGAACTGGAGCCCGCGCATGGACGGCGTCCTGCGCAGGCTCGATCACGCCAACATCTTCCTGATCATCGCGGGCACCTACACACCGCTGACGATGCTGCTGCTGCCGGGCGCGAAGGGGCAGTGGCTGCTGTGGGGCATCTGGGGTGCCGCGGCGGCAGGCATCATTTTCCGGGTCTTCTGGGTCGGCGCACCGCGCTGGCTCTACACCCCCTGCTACATCGCGATGGGCTGGGCGGCCGTCTTCTTCCTGCCGGACTTCATGCGCGCGGGCGGCATCGCGGTGCTGGTCCTGGTGATCGTGGGCGGCCTCCTCTACAGCGCGGGTGGCGTGATCTACGGCATCAAGCGGCCGAACCCGTCACCGCACTGGTTCGGCTTCCACGAGGTCTTCCACTCCTTGACGCTGGCCGCGTTCATCGTCCACTACGTGGGGATCTCGCTGGTGGCCTACCAGCACGGCTAGCCACTCGTAGCACCTCGCAGCACCCCAGGGTCACGGCTTCAGAGCCGTGGCCCTTTTTGCATGCCCAAACTGATTGACAGTAGCTATGTTTTGAGAGCTACTCTCATTTCATGGTTACTTCCACATTGGACCCTCGTCGCTGGTGGGCCCTCGGCGCCCTGGTCGCGAGCATGCTCACGCTCGGCTTCGACATGACGATCCTCAACGTGGCGCTGCCGACCATGGCCGGCGAGCTCGGCGCGACCACCGGCCAGCAGCAGTGGATGGCGGACGCGTACGTCGTCGTCTTCGCGGCGCTGATGCTCCCCGCCGGGCTGCTCGGCGACCGCTTCGGACGGCGGCGGATGCTGATCGCCGGGCTCGGCGTCTTCCTTGCCGGCTCGCTGGTCGGCGCACTGGCCGGGGATGTGAACTGGGTCATCGCGGCCCGGGCGTTCATGGGCATCGGCGGCGCGCTGATCACTCCGCTCGCGCTCTCCGTGCTGCCCTCGCTCTTCGGCCCCGACGAGCGCACCAAGGCCGTCGGCATCATCTCCGCCGCCTCCGCGCTCGGCCTGCCGCTCGGCCCGATCATCGGCGGCTGGCTGCTCAACCACTTCTGGTGGGGCTCGGTCTTCCTGGTCAACGTCCCGATGGCCGCGATCGGCATCGCCGCCTGCGTCTTCCTGCTCCCCGAGACCAGGGACCCCGCCTCTCCCCGGGTCGACGCCCTGTCCACCGCGCTCACCGCGACCGGACTCGGCGCCCTGATCTACGCGATCATCGAGGCGCCCGACCGCGGCTGGGGCGACCCCCCGGTGCTGGTCATGTTCGCCGCGGCGGTGGTCCTGATCGCCGCTCTGGTGCTGCGCGAGCGGCGTGCCGAGCGGCCGATGCTCGACATGACCCTGCTCGCCCACCGCGGCTTCCTGTTCAACACACTCGCCGCGACCCTGGTGATGTTCGTCCTGTCGGGCCTGCTGTTCGTGCTCCCGCAGTACCTCCAGGCCGTTCTCGGGCACGACGCCTTCGGCACCGGTCTGCGGCTCCTGCCGATGATGGGCGGTCTGATGGTCGCCGCGCGGGGTGCGGGGCCCGTCGTCGCCAGGTTCGGTCCGCGCGCGACGGTGAGCGCCGGTCTGGTGGTACTGGCCTTCGCCGCGCTGCTCGGCAGCCGTACGACGGTCGACTCCGGCTACGGCTTCACGGCGCTGTGGCTGTCGATCACCGGATTCGGCTTCGGTTTCTCCGTCGTGCCCGCGATGGACGGCGCCCTCGGCACCCTGCCCCGCGACCGCGCGGGCAGTGGCTCCGGGCTGCTCATGACGCTGCGCCAGGTCGGCGCCGCGATCGGCATCGCCCTGCTGGGCAGTCTGCTCTCCGGCATCTTCCGCGACCGGCTCGACGTCACGGGGCTGCCCGCACAGGCCGCCGACACTGCCGGGGACTCCGTGGTCGCGGCGCACATCATCGCCGAGAAGGCGCACCCCGAGAACGCAGCCCACCTGGCCGCCTCCGCGAACAGCGCGTACGTCCACGGCATGAGCGTCGTCCTGCTGGTGTGCGGTGTCGCCGCCCTGGTCTCCGCGCTGCTGGCGGCGGCCCTGCTGCCTCGGGGGACGGCCGAGCGGCAGGCGGACAGCGCCGAACCCGGCTTGGTCGCCGCCGCGGAGGATGCCTGACAATGAACCCCATGACGGCCGCACCCTCCCCCTTCTCCTCCCCCGCCGACCGACCCCAGCTCGGCCTGCGCGAACGCAAGAAGATCAAGACCCGCGAGGCGATCCGCGCCGCGACCTACGGGCTGATCAAGGAGCAGGGCTACGACGCCACCACGATCGAGCAGATCGCCGACCGGGCCGAGGTGTCGCCGTCGACCGTCTTCCGGTACTTCCCGACCAAGGAGGACATCGTCCTCACGGACGAGTACGACCCGCTGATGGCCGAGGAGTTGCGGGCACGGCCGGCCGGCGAGTCGTGGATCGACTCGGTGCGGCACGTGATGCACCTGGCCATCGACGCGAACAACCGGGAGGACCCGGAGGTGGCCCGCATGCGGGCCCACCTCGCGGTCCAGGTCCCCGCCGTCCGCTCCCGCATGGTCGAGAGCATGTCGGCCACCGGCCGCCTGCTGCGCGAGGTCATCGCCGAGCGCCACGGCCTGGAGCCGGACAGCATCGAGGTCCGCGTCTACGCGATGTCCTTCATCGGTGGCCTCATGGAGACCTCCATGTACTGGGCCGAGAACGGCTTCGAGGGCGAGCTGAGCGACCTCGTGGACCGCGCCCTGGACGTCCTGGAGCATGGCCTCCCCACCGAAAAGCCCTGAGCCCCGCGCTCTCACCCGTGACATCCTGACCGGGTGAACGGTCCCGAGATCCACGTCGAGTTCGCCCCCGACCTGGCCCTGTTCGTCCAGCGCGGGCCGCACCGGACGCTCGTCACCGACGGCGTCTCCTCCCTCGGCCACGTCGTCGAGTCGGCCGGCGTGCCGCTCACCGAGGTCGGGACGCTGTGGGTCGACGGCCGCAAGGTGCCGCACTCGTACGTCCCCGTCGCGGGCGACACCGTGGAGGTCCGGCCCGTCGACCGCCCCCAGCAGGTTCCCGGCGCTCCCCTGCGCTTCCTCCTCGACGTCCACCTCGGCACGCTCGCGCGCCGGCTGCGCCTGCTCGGCGTGGACACGGCGTACGAGTCCACGGACATCGGCGACCCCGCTCTCGCCGCCCGCTCGGCCGCCGAGCAGCGGGTCATGCTCAGCCGCGACCGTGGCCTGCTGCGCCGCCGCGAGCTGTGGGCCGGGGCGTATGTCTACAGCACCCGGCCCGAGGACCAACTCCGCGACGTCCTCGACAGGTTCCGGCCCGAGCTGCGGCCCTGGACACGGTGCACCGCCTGCAACGGGCTGCTGAAGGAGGCCACCAAGGAAGAGGTGGCCGACCAGCTGCAGGGCGGCACGCACCGGTCGTACGACGTCTTCGCGCAGTGCAGGGACTGCGGCCGCGCGTACTGGAAGGGCGCGCACCACGAGCAGCTGGTGGCCATCGTGACGCGCGCCCTGGAGGAGTTCGCGAGCTAGCTCTTCCTCAGATCCGCCTTTCCGCAGGCCAGGCCGTCCTTGTTCGGGTCGAGGCCCAGCGGGTCGTCCCGGCCGTTGACCTTCAGGCGGCCGTAATGATTCGTCCTCAGCCAGCTGCACCGTGAGGCCGTCGTCCTCTTCACGCCCTTCGGGAAGACCGTCGGCACGCACACGTTGACCGAGCCGTAGTGCCGGTCGCAGCCGGAGACGGTGACGGGGACCTTCACCGAGGTGCGCTTCTTGCCTGGCCCCGCGA
Source organism: Streptomyces sp. TLI_185 (assembly GCF_003814765.1). NCBI lineage: Bacteria > Bacillati > Actinomycetota > Actinomycetes > Kitasatosporales > Streptomycetaceae > Streptomyces > Streptomyces sp. TLI_185. The sequence goes on along the minus strand of NZ_RKRB01000001.1, from coordinate 6,429,125 downwards.
CCTCGCCCGACAGGGAGTCGGCGAAGGAGTGGATGTGGGCGTCGGCGGTGGCGGCGCTCAGTGCCTGCGGGCCCTGGAGGTGCACCCACTTGGCCACCGAGGGCACGCCGTTGGCATCGACCGCGAAGAGCATGTACCAGCCGGGCGGGGCCACATTGGGGTTGCTCGTCACGTTCAGGTCGACGTTGTTGCCGTCGACGGACAGCGGCAGGTCGACGAACCGCTGGTTCGGGTCGGAGGAGTGGGTGACGGCGGCCGGGCGGATCAACTCGGCCTTGACGACGGGGTGATCGACCGTGATCCGCTGGGTGTCGCCGTAGTGCCACTCCGAGTTGATCATCGAAGTGATCGTCGGGCGCTCGCCCTTGAGCAGATAGGGCGGGGTGTAGATCGACACGTTGTGGTTCCAGGTGCCGTTGCCCGGGTTGTCACCGGTCGCCATCACACGGCCGTCGGGCAGCAGGAACGCGGAGGAGTGGTAGCCGCGGGCCTGGGGGTCGGCGGCCACCGGGTCGAAGGTGTTGGTGTCGGGGTCGTAGAGCGAGGCCTCGTGGACCGGGTTGGCGCGGTTGTGCAGTCCGCCGCCGGTCTCCAGCACCTTGCCGTCGGGCAGCAGGACCGCGGAGACGTACATCTTGCCCTGGTTGCCGGTCTCGGCCACCGGACCGTTGCCGAGGTCGACCGTGCCCTGCGGGATCGGGGGTCCGGCGACGTACGACGGGTTGGCCTGCTTGAGGTCGATGACGTCGGTCAGGCGGTTGGCCTCCGGGTTGGACTCGATGTTGCCGCCGCCGAGAGTGAGGACCTTCTGGTTCTGCGCCGGGGGCAGCAGCACGCTCGCGGACTGGTCGCGCTGATCCTTGTTCTGCAGGCCGGGGACCTGCGTGACCGTGTTGGCGTTGTAGTCGTAGACCGCCGAACCGGTCCCCGGGATGTTGTTGCCGAAGACATGGCTGCCCGAGTAGAAGAGGCGGCCGTCCTGCATAAGGATCATCGACGGGTACAGACCCCAGTACGACCAGGTCTGGTTGACCTGCCACAGCGCCAGCCACTTCTGCTGGGCGTTCGACCAGTACTCGGCGGTCACCGAGCCGGTCGAGTCCTCGCGCAGACCGCCGAAGGAGACGACGTCACCGTTGCCGAGTTCGGTCGCCGACGGGTACCAGTGGCCGTCGTTCAGGTCGTTGGTCCTGCTGTACGTCTCGGTCTTCGGGTCGAAGATGTACGAGTCCTTGTAGCCCTCGTAGCCGTGCGAACCGTCCGCCGCCGGGAACGCCTTGTTGCCGCTCAGCACCAGGACCCGGCCGTCCTGCAGCTGGATGTGGCCCGAGCAGAACATGTCCTTCGGGGTCGGGATGACCTTGTAGGAGCCGTCGGCCGGGTTGTAGACGGCGGAGGTGAACGTGCCCGCGTTGAAGTTCTCCTCGCTGTTGCCGGAGCCGGCGATCAGCAGCACCTTGCCGTTGTTGAGGACGACGGAGTGCATGGAGCGCACCGGGTTCTGCGTGGGCAGCACGTCCCAGCGGCCGTTCGCGCACTCGTCCGCCGTACCGGTGCAGGTGGCGGGCGGGGTGACGTCGGGGACCTGGTCCATCGTGTAGTCGTCGGTGGTCGCCGAGCCGGTGCCGTAGACGGAGACACCCCAGGTGATGCGGTCGGTGCCGGCCGGGACCTCGGGCGTGCGGACGGTCGCCTGGGTCCAACTCCCCTGCATTTCCAGGGTTTTGAGGTCGGTCCAGTACTGCCAGCCGGCCGTCGTGTCGTGCCGGAACAGGGTGATGTTCGCGTCCGGTGTGGTGGTCTTGTACCAGAGCCCGAGATCGTACTGCTTGCCCGCCGTCACCACCGGCGCGCAGTCCGTCGACTCGGTGATCAGCGCCTTGCGGTCGCCGTCGACGCGGCGGGTGAGCGACACCTTCATCGCCTTGGACCCGCTGTGGGCGTCAGTCGTCGTCTCGAAGGTGAAGTCGTTGTCGCCCCAGCCGGACTTCTCCCAGCAGTACGGCATCCCTCCCGTGCCGTCCGTCTCGAAGCCGGGGTTCTTGACGAGGTTGGCCGCCTCGGCGGACTGGGGTGAGGTGAGGAGCAGACCGGCGGTGAGGGCCCCCACCCCGACCAGTGCGGTTCTCCTGCGGTGCTTTTTCACACGGCTCTCCTAGCGTGCGGTGCTCTTCCCGCGGCCCCTGCGCGGGAGGTAGACCAGCGCTTCGGTCCCTACGAAGCGCAGGACGAACGTCGTCACCAGCGCGAGGGCGGTGGCGGTGAGCGCACCCATCCCGAACCGGTTCACGAACAGTGCGATCAGCGGGATGCGCAGTACCAGGTCGGCGTTGGCGAGCAGCGCGAACCGGCCGAGGCGGTCCCACCAGCGCCGGTGGGCGCGGCGGTCGCGGAACAGCAGATGCTCGATGAGCACGAAGTTCCAGGCGACGCCGAACTGGTTGGCGAGGATCTCCGCCGGTACGTAGTGCAGGCCGGCGACCGTCAGCGCCCACAGCCCGACCAGGTTCGGCACAAAGCCGCTCGCGCCGATCAGGCCGAAGGCCACCATGCGGGCGACGGGCGAGGCGGTGCGCAGTCCGACGAGATGGCGCAGGAAGCGGAAGCCCTCCTGCGCGGACGACTTGGACTCCCCCGCGAAACGGTCCTGGAAGACGAAGGGCACCTCGGTGACCTGGCGGGGGCGGCTGCGGACCGCCAACTCCAGGAGGATCTTGTAGCCGAGGGGCCTCAGGGCCTCCGCCGCGATGTCGCTGCGGCGGATCGCGAAGAAGCCGCTCATCGGGTCGCTGATGCCGCGCAGTCTGCGCGGGAACAGGGACTTCGTCAGCCAGGTGGCCCCGCGGCTGACGGCCACCCGGTAGCTGCCGGCGAGTCCCGCGCGGCTGCCGCCCTTGATGTAGCGGGAGGCGACGACCAGCCCGGCGTTCGCTCGCTCGCCGGTGGCCACCAACTCCGGTACCAGCGAGGGTGGATGCTGGCAGTCGCCGTCCATGACGACGATCCAGTCCGACCCTGCCGCCTTCATCCCCTCGACGACCGCGCCCCCGAGCCCGCCGACCGGCTCCTCACGGTGCAGCACGGTGACCGGGAAGGGGCAGTCCCCGGCCGCCTCGCGGATCACCTCGGGGGTGTCGTCGGTGGAGTCGTCGACGAAGACGACCTCGCAGGGCAGGCGGGAGGGCACCGACTCGGTTATCTGGTGCAGGAGCCGACGGATGTTCGCGGACTCGTTGTACGTCGGCACGACGATGGTGACGGCGCCGGGTTCGGCGACTTCGACGCCGCGTACGGCGGGATCGTCGAGTTCCCCGGGGGCGGTGTACTCATGGGTCATCGGACGCCTCCGGAGGCGGTCTGGATCTGCCGGATCTCGATGCGGTCGGGACCGGTGCCGAAGGTGGCGACCGGCGTGGAGTGCTCGATGGCCGCCCTGACATGGGCCAGGTCCACCGCGTCGCGCCGCACCGTCGGGGAGGCGACCACGTAGTCGAGGTCCTTCCAGCCGTGCGGCATCGTCTTCGTGACGGCCGGGTCGAGGTCGGCCTTGTAGAACCAGATGACGCCGGGCCCGGGCCGGTATCCGTCGTGCACCAGGTCCAGCCAGAGCGCGTCGTCGACCAGGACGCGGGTGTTCTTCGGGTCCGTGACCTCGGTGGTCAGCCACTTGGAGGCGGACCGGTAGGGGGCGTTGGCGTCAGCGGTGACGGCGGTGTGGTCGCCGTCGTACCAGCGCGGGACGACGTACGCGCCGGCAGCGAGCGCGAGGACGGCGGCGAGCGCGTAACGGCTCCCGGTGAGAGACCGCTTCTCTCCGTCCGCCCGCCCTCTGCGCAGCACGGCGTGGGCCACGGAGGCGGTGCCCCCGGCGAGGACCAGGGCGAGGAAGGGCAGCGCCTGGATGACGTACATCGCGGGCAGATAGCCGTTGGGACGCAGGGCCAGCGCGGTGAGGATCGCGACCGTGAGGGCCGGTCCGGCGAGGGCGCGGGCGGTGACCGACCAGCGCCAGGTGGCCACCAGCAGCAGCGCCCCGGCGAGGCCGCCCAGCGGCAGCACGCGGTCGTAGTAGAGCCACGAGTGCAGTACGCCGTACGAGCCGGAGCCCTGGTCGAGGATGAAGCCCGAACCCGGCCTGGTCATCTGGTACTTGACGCCGTCCCAGAGCGAGACGTGCCCACCTCCGGGGAGCAACTCGCCCTTCAGGAGGGCGAAGAGCGGGTAGCTGAAGCCGATCAGCACGCAGGCCGTGACGGCTCCGGTCACCGCGAACTTGCGGGTGTCGCGGTGGCTGTGCCGCCACATCGTGACGAACAGCGCCGGGAGGACGACGAGCATCGTCTCCTTGGTGAGCACCGCCGTGGCGGCCGCGAGGCCCGCGCCGAAGTGGTGCCAGAGGTGGCGGCTCGGGGAGGCGGCGAGAGTGAAGGCGAGGAGCGTCCACATCACCGCGAGGTTGTCGAGGAAGATCTCGCGCTGGAGGACGACGGAGAGCGGCGAGAGGCCGAAGAGGGCCATCGCGAGCCCGGCGGCCCAGCGCGGCAGGGACAGGCGGCGGGCGAGGACGTAGACGAGGACCGCGCTGACCGCGGAGACGATCAGCATCACGACGCGCATGGAGCCGACGGTCATCGAGCCGGGGCTGAGCCAGGACGGGATCCAGGTGAGCACGGCTATCTGGATCCACCCGAGGGGCGGGTGGTCGTACCAGTAGGTGTAGTGGGCCAGGCCCTTGCCCTGCTGGACCGCCCAGGCCTGGGCGAGGTAGGTGCCCTCGTCGTCGCTGAGCGTCGGGTAGTCGGCGATGTTCCAGCCCTGCACGACGAGGATCGCCACGAGAAGCGCGCCGCACAGCAGGAGGTCGGGGCGGGAGGAGCGGAGGCGCCTGGGCGGCGCCGTCAGGCCGGTCGAACCGGTTTTGGGCGCAGGCTGCCGCTGCGCGGGGACCTTTGCAGTGGTCACCGCGGGAAGTGTGGAGGTCACGCAGGGACGTCCTCTCGGAGTACCGCTGTGTCGTTCAGATGTGCGCCGACGTGGCTGGTCAGCTCCCAGTCGTTGCGGCCGCGTTGCTCACGCCATACGGCGCGGATCGCGGCCCCGGCGAGGAGGACCTGGTAGAAGGGGCCGCCCACGACCAGCTTGAGGTAGTGGACCAGGCGGACGCGAAGCCCGTACTGCTTGCCGAAGTCGTGCAGTCCGACGACCTCGAAGACGAAGGTGACCGCCGCCGTGACCAGCGGCAGGAAGGTGAGGAAGGCGATCCCGACGGGCACGTCGAGGAAGAGCGCGACCGCCGCGTTGAGCGGGATGATCACCCCGGAGAAGGCCTGCAGGAACGGGGTCATCAGCGTGTACCGGGCGAGCAGCCGCTGCCCGAAGCCGGGGAGCTGCTTCCAGTCCTTCTTCCGGTAGACCTGGAGGAAGCCCTGGTTCCAGCGGGTGCGCTGCTTGAGCAGCGACATCAGCGAGCCCGGGGTCTCCTCCCGGGTCACCATGTCGGAGTCGTAGGCGACGACGACCTTCTTGCCGATGCTGGACAGCCGGACGCCCAGGTCGCAGTCCTCGGCGAGGCAGTTGGGATCCCAGCCGTCCGCTTCCCGCAGCACGTCCGTCCGTACGAAGACGGTGTTGCCGCCGAGCGGGATGAATCCCTTCTGCGCGTGCAGATGCAGCCGGGACCGGAACCAGAAGAAGTACTCCAGGCAGTTGCGCAGGGAGTACCAGCTGGAGTGGAAGTTGATGAGCTGGACGCCGCCCTGCACCACGTCCGCGTGCGTGGTGCGGAAGGCGTGGTCGACGTGCGCGAGGAGCTCGGGATGGACCTGGTCCTCGGCGTCGAAGACCCCGACGACATCGCCGCGGCAGTGCGGCAGCGCCGTGTTCATGGCCTTCGGCTTGTTCTTCTTCTCGTGGGTGTCGACGACGACCCTCACGCGCGGATCGCGCGCGGCCGCGTTTTCGGCGACCGCCGTGGTCTCGGGGTCGTCGTGCCCGACGATCACGATGATCTCGAAGTCGGTGTGCGTGGACTCCAGCAGCCGCTGGATCGTGTGGTCCAGCACGGCCTGCTCGTGCCGCGCCGGTAGCAGCAGCGAGAAGGAGACGTGCTCGGCCCCGTCCGGACTGCTGAACCGGGTGGAGGCGAGCACTTCAGGCGTTCGCCACGCGTGCATCTGCCACCACAGGGTGAAGGCAGCCATCCAGAACAGGGCCAGTGAAACGGCAGCGATGAAGACAGACGTCAGCAACAGATCCCCCCAGATCCCCAATGCCCCCAGCCGCAACAGACGTCACATCTGTCGCGGAACTGTGTAGACATTAAGGGTGATCTGTGAAGTCCGTAGGCCGTTTCAATGAAGAACGCATTTCTTCACAACGGGTCCCGAGAGTGAACAATTCGAACACCGGTTACGTAACTGTCCCTCGCCCGCTGCCGTTTCAGCTGGTCAGCGCGTTCCGCAACCGTTCCGGATCGGTGGTCGGGGCATCGCAGGTGAAGTTACGGCAGACGTAAGCCGCGGGTTGACCCTGCTGCAGCGGCCGGCCGGCGAGGAGCGGAAACTCGTCACTCTCCGCAGGCCCTACGGCCACGACCGCGCCCGGGGCGCTGCCCAGAAGTGCCGTGCGGTGCAGGGTCCTTGTGGCGGGATCGTCCAGCGCAGGGCCGACGATCGCGACCTCCCGCGGCCCGTCGAGAAGGGCCTCGGCGACCGCGAGCCCCCAGCCGATGAAGCGCGGCACCCGCGGCCCGAGCGCCTTGACCACGCCCAACGCCCTTTCGGCGGCGGTGCGATGGGGCTCGGCACCCGTGTGGGCGGCGTAGCTCAGCAGGGCGCCCGCGGCGGCGGTCCAGCCGGACGGCGTGGCGTTGTCGGTGGGGTCCTGCGGCCGGCGGATCAGCTTCTCGGCGTCGGCGGCGGTGTCGTAGAGGCTGCCGGACTCCGCGTCGACGAAACGGGCCAGGACATGGTCGAGCAGGAACCCGGCGAACTCGAGCCAGACACCCTCGCCGGTGACGGACGCGAGTGCGAGGAAGCCCTCGGCGACATCGGCGTAGTCCTCCAGCACACCTGCGTGGGCACCGGCGCGGCCGTCCTTGCTGGTGCGGGCGAGGCGGGCCTGCTCGTCCAGATGCAGCCGTACGAGGAGATCGGCGGCGCCGACCGCGGCCTCGACCAGGTCGGGGCGGTCGAAGTAGGCACCGGTCTCGGCGAGGGCGGCGATGGTGAGACCGTTCCAGGCGGCGACCACCTTGTCGTCGCGGCCGGGGGCGGGGCGCTCGCTCCGCTTGTCGAGCAGCCGCTCGCGGATGGAGGCGATCTTCCCGGCGTCGAACAGGCCGTCGTGCTGCGGGAGTTGGAGTACGGACTGGCCGTGCTCGAAGGTGCCTTCCTCGGTGACGCCGAAGTAGTGGGCGGCGAGCTGGGCGTCCTCCTCGCCGAGGACGTCGGTCAGCTGCTGCGGCGTCCACACGTAGTACGCGCCCTCGACGTGCCTGCCCGTCCCGTCGTCGCTGTCGGCGTCGAGCGCGGAGGCGAACCCGCCCTCGCCGGTGCGCAGTTCACGGACCATGAAGTCCGCGGTCTCCAGCGCGACGCGGCGGGCGAGCTCGGAGCCGGTGGAGCGCCAGAGGTGTGCGTACACACGACACAGAAGCGCATTGTCATAGAGCATCTTCTCGAAGTGCGGAACGACCCACTCACGGTCGACGGAGTAACGGGCGAAGCCGCCGCCGAGCTGGTCGTAGATGCCGCCGCGGGCCATGCGCTCGCAGGTGTCCACGGCCATCTGCAGGGCGCCCTCGGCCCCGGTCCTGGCATGGTGGCGCAGCAGGAACTCGATCACCATGGACGGCGGGAACTTCGGCGCGCCGCCGAAGCCGCCGCGCTGCGGGTCGTACTCGCGGGTGAGCCCGAGCAGCGCCTGCGCGAGCTCCTCCTGGCCCGGGACCTGTGCGTCGCCGTACGAGATCTCCCGTCCGGCGAGGTCCCGCACGATCTTCCCGGCGACCTCGGCGACCTCGTCCCGCCGGTCGGACCACGCCGAGCGGACGCCCTCCAGGACCTGCCGGAAGGAGGGGCTGCCGTGGCGGGGGGCGGGCGGGAAGTAGGTGCCGAAGTAGAAGGGCTCGGCGTCGGGCGTGAGGAACACGGTCATGGGCCAGCCGCCCTGGCCGGTGGCGGCCTGGACGGCCTCCATGTAGACGGCGTCGACGTCGGGGCGTTCCTCGCGGTCGACCTTGATGTTGACGAAGTGCTCGTTGAGGTAGTCGGCGGTGGCCTGGTCCTCGAAGGACTCGTGGGCCATGACATGACACCAGTGGCAGCTGGAGTACCCGACGCTCAGCAGCACCGGTTTGCCGCTCTTGCGTGCCTCCTCGAAGGCCTCGGCCGACCAGGGCCACCAGTCGACGGGGTTGTCGGCGTGCTGGAGCAGGTAGGGGGACGTCTCGTGAGCCAGTCGGTTCGGCATGAGGTCCATCCTGCCGCAGTACCCCGGGCACGGTGCGGCAGGCATGTCCCGGACGTCGGTGATCGCTGCCCTCTCGCGCTGACGGCTTCCCCGAAGGACACTCGTAGGCAAAGGAGTTGCCGCCGGAGGGGGACGTGACATGCGGGACAGCCATCGGGCGGATGCCGAACGGCTGTTGGCCCGGGCCGTGGAGGAAGAGGTACGACGTTCGGGCGGACGCACCGACGGAGCGGTGCTGCTGTCGCGGTCGCGGGGCGCGCTTGACGCGATGGCGGAGACGGCCGCCGAGGAGTACGAGGCCTATACGCGGGCGCTGGACGAGGCGGAGGGCGACCGGCTGACCTTCGGGCAGAGGTACGCGAAGGAGGGCTCCGGGACTCCCTTGCTGGTGGCGGCCGTTGCCGCGGTCGCGGCGGCGCTGGCCGACCTGGCCTTCGGCACGGACACCGGCACGGCCGTGGGAGTCGGCGTGACGGTCGGCGTGGTCGGTGCCGCGGCGACCGTGATCAAGGTGGCCGGTTCCCATCTGCCCGCCGCGCACCACCGGGCCGGCGCCGCGAGCCAGCCCGGCGGGCCGGAACAGCTGCGGCTGCAGTGGCTGACGGCGCTGGAGGTGCGCGGCATCCGGCCGTTCCTCGACCAGCAGCGGGTGCGTGCCGCGTCCACCGGCCCGAAGAAGCCGGGACCGCAGCTGCGCGGCACGGACAAGAGCGCGGCGGCCCGTGGGCGGAGTGTGCTGGCGCAGTCGTTCGCCCAGCTCCCGGAGCCCGCGGGGGCGTTCGCGGGGCGGCGGCAGGAGATGGCGCGGATCCGGCAGTGGGTGCAGGCGTCCCGCGCGAGTACGGACACCCGACCGACGGTGGTGATCCTGCACGGGACGCCCGGCAGCGGCCGGACGACCCTCGCGATGCGCGCCACGCACGACCTGAAGGACTACTTCCGTGGTGCCTGCGTGGTGGACCTGCGCGGCGGCAGCCCGGAGGAGCCGCCGCTGTCCACCCGGGACGCCCTGCTGCACCTGTTGAACCGGCTCGGCGCGCCCCGCGAACAGCTGCTGTTCCGTGAGCGTTCCTCCCCGGACCAGCAGGTCAAGCGGCTGAGCGAGCTGTATCACCAGCATCTGACGGGCCTGCCGGTCACGGTCGTCCTGGACGACGCCTCGGACCCGGAACAGATCCGTACGCTCGTCCCCGAGCGCTCCGACAGCCTCGTCCTGGTCACCGTCCGCGAGCCCCTCGAACTCCCCTCCGACCTGCAGGCCCATGTCCACGCGCTGCCGGTCGAGGCACTGGACCCGGCGGGCGCGGAGGAACTGCTGGACGCGGCCGCCCAGGACAGCTCGGGGCCGTACGACGCCGATTCGGCGGACCGGATCCGGGAGTTGTGCGGCGGCCTGCCGCTGGCGCTGAGCATCGCGGGTTCGTCGCTGGGCCCGCGCTCGCCGCGGCAGCTGGCCACGGATCTGGCGGCGTACGGCCCCGTGGAGCCGATCGAGCGCGTGCTGTGGCTGCGCTACACGGACCAGTCGGAGGCGGCCCGCCGGCTGCTGCGCAGGCTGGCCCTGGCGGGGCGCGCCTCCCTCGGTGCCGCCGCGGCCGCCTCCCTGCTCGCGACGGACGAGACGGAGGCGACCCGCCATCTGGTGGCGCTCTCCCGGGCGGGCCTGATCGACCATGTGCGCGGCAGCCGCTACCGCCTCCACGACCTGGTGCGTGCCTTTGCCCACGCCCGCCTGCTGGACGAGGAGGAGGCGGGCGAGCGCACGGCCGCGCAGGAACGCCTGATCGTGAACTACGCCGACCTGGCCGACTCGGTGCTGCGGCTGGTAGACGGCAACATGTCGACCCGCTCGGACCGCTTCAGCCCGCACGGCTTCACGTCCCTGGACGAGGCGCTGCGCTGGCTGGACGACGAGTCGAGCTTCATCACCTCCACGCTGCGGCACGCGGAGGGCGTGAACCAGGCGGCGGTGCTGAACCTCCTGGGTGCGCTGTGCGACTACTGCCTGCTGCGCGGCGACCTCTACCGGCTGGGCGAGATCAGCGAGCTGGCGCAGGCCGTCGACCAGGGTCTGCTGGTCCGCTCGGTGCAGTGGCGCACCGGCATCGCGGCCCGTCAGCTGGGCGAACTGGACAAGGCGCGGACGACGCTGACGTCGGTGGTCGACCTGTACATGGAGGCCCATCACGACGCGGGCGCGGCCCGTGCCCTGTGCTCCCTGGGCATCACCCTGCACCACCAGGGCAACCTCACGGAGGCGGCGGCGAAGCTCCGCGAGGCGCTGGAGCTGCAGGCCGCCCCCGAGCTGGCGACGGACCGCGGCTGGACGATGCACGCCCTGGCCGCGGTGGAACGGGACCGCGGCCATGTCCAGGAGGCGCTGCGTCTGCTCGCCGAGTCCCTGGTCCTGCACCGCGCCGGCGAGTCGGTGCACGGCGAGGCCTGGGCCCATTTCCAGCTCGGCCAGCTGTCCCTGCGCATGGGCGACGTCCCGCGCGCGGAGGCCGAGCTGAACGCGGCCCTCGACCGCTACGGCCGCACCCGTGACGCCCGCGGCGAGGCCTGGGCCCTCACCCAGCTGGCCCGCGCCCGCCTCGTCGCCGGCGACCCGTCCCAGGCGGTGGACGGCCTGCGGCAGGCGGCGTCCCGGCACCGCGACAACGAGGACGCACGCGGTGAGGCCTGGACGGTCTACTACCTGGGCCAGGCCCTGGAGGAGACCGGCAACCTCGACCACGCGGTCCGTGAACTGGAACGCTCCCGCACGATGTTCTCGCGGATGCGGGACGTGTACGGCCTGGCGTGCGCCCGGCACCACTCGGCGAGGGTCACCCGCGACCAGCGTGCCGCCCAGACGGGCTCCCTCAGGAACTCCGGTTTCGCCCGCCAGCTGCTGGTCGACGCCCGGGCAGACTTCCAGCGCATCGGCGTCGCCCACGGCGAGGCATGGACCTGCCTGGAACTGGCGGTCGTGGACGCGGGCAATGCCCGTAACCAGCAGGCGCTGGCGCTGTGCGACGACGCGGTGGACCTGTTCACGTCCTACGGCGACCAGCGCGGCGCGGACTGGGCCCGCTTCCTGCGCTGCACCCTGCTCCCCTACGCCGCCCCCGGCGGCGTGGAGATCGGCACGGCGGTCGCCCAGGAGGAACTGGCCCAGCTCTCCCGCACCGGCCATCCCCTGCGGGACCGGAAGCTCGACGACTACGTGGAGGCGTATCACCTGCTGCTGGAGCGGGGCGTGAACCTGGAGGAGGGCTGGCAGGCCTGGCGGCTGGGCATGGTGCCGAGCCGGCATGCCCGGGAGGTGATGGGGGTGGCGGTAGCGGCCAGTCACTGACCGCCGGCCACCCCCGGCCCCACTGCGTCAGCTCCGGCGCGCCTCGGAGTCGGCGGCGGACTCCGCGGACCCGGCGTCCGCCTCGGCCGACTCCTTGAACTTCACCTTGCCCATGTGCCGGTTCATGGACTTCATCAGGGCCCACACCGCCAGGGCCATCGCCGCGAAGACGATGAAGCCGAGGACTCCGGGGGTGACCTTGTTCTCGTCCACCTCCTTGGCGAGGGGGACGAGGTGCGTCATTGCCAGGCTCACGCTTGCGCTCATGTCAGGCATTGTCGCGGACGCCCGCGAAGAGGTCGTCCTCGGGGAGGGAGGTATCGACGAGGGACTTCGCGAGCTCGTACTCCTCCGTCGGCCAGACCTCCTTCTGGATCTCCATCGGGACCTTGAACCAGCCGCCGTCGGGGTCGATCTGCGTGGCGTGCGCGATCAGCGCCTTGTCGCGGATCTCGAAGAACTCGGCGCACGGAACATGCGTGGTCAGCGTGCGCTCGACGCGCTCGAACTCGCTCCAGCGCTTGAGCCAGTCCCCGTACGGCGACTCCAGGCCGCGGTCGAGCAGCGCGTTGTGCAGCGCCTCGGTGCGGGGGCGGTTGAAGCCCTGGTTGTAGTAGAGCTTGAGCGGCTGGTAGATCGGGCCGAACTCGGACTCCGGGTACTTCTCGGTGTCCGCCGCACCCTCGAACGCCACCATCGAGATCTTGTGGGTCATGATGTGGTCGGGGTGCGGATAACCGCCGTTCTCGTCGTAGGTGGTGATCACCTGGGGACGGAAGGAACGGATCTGCTTCACCAGCTCGCCGGCCGCCTTGTCGACGTCCTCCAGGGCGAAGCAGCCGTCGGGCAGCGGGGGCAGCGGGTCACCCTCCGGCAGACCGGAGTCCACGAAGCCGAGCCACTCCTGGCTCACCCCGAGGATCTCGCGGGCCTCGTCCATCTCCTTCTTGCGTACCTCGTGGATGTGCTCCTCGATGTACTTGTCGCCCTGGAGCTTGGGATTGAGGATGGAGCCGCGCTCCCCGCCCGTGCAGGTCACGACCAGCACGTCCACCCCCTCGGACACGTACTTCGCCATGGTGGCCGCGCCCTTGCTCGACTCGTCGTCGGGGTGGGCGTGCACGGCCATCAGTCGCAGCTGGTCAGTCAAGACTCAATCCTCGGTAAGTCGGCGCCCGGTGCGAACCGGCGCGATCGGCGGCTTCTATAGTGACCGAATCGGGGGGCGAAAAATTCCGGGGTCCGGTTTCGGAGAGGACGATCATGAGTACGGCGAGCACGCGGCTGCCCGAGGGCCGCTACGGCCGCTCCTCGGACGAGCGCGCCGACCGCAAGCTCAAGATCATCGGTGCCGTCCTCGCCGCGGCGCTGCTCGCCCTGGTCGGCTACTTCGCCTACCACTACGTCGCCGAGAACAAGATCAGCGCCGAGGTGATCACCTTCGATGCGCAGAAGGACTCCGTGAAGGTGCATCTGGAGGTCCGCAAGGACGCCGACGCCTCCGGCTACTGCACCATCCGCTCCCAGTCGAAGGACGGGGCCGAGGTGGGCCGGGCCGACTTCCGCTTCGGCGGGCACGCCACACGCATCGACCGGGTCGTCACGCTCCGTACGACATCCGAGGGCACCACCGCGGAACTGCTCGGCTGCCACGCCGACTGACCCCGCCCCGTCCGGCCCCGGTCGGAATACATGGGCCGTGACCTGCGTTGATGCAATTCTGATGGCTTATGTCCTCCCCCTTCAGCCGCTGAATTGTTAGGCTCGTGGTTTCGCCCATCCGTGAAGGAACATTCTTCTGGGTAGGGCGATGCTTTGTATTCCCAGTACCTACGAGGAGCACCTGTGACCCAGACCAGCGAGAACGTCACCTGGCTGACCCAGGAGGCGTACAACCAGCTCAAGGCCGAGCTGGAGTACCTGTCTGGTCCTGCGCGCACGGAGATCGCCGCCAAGATCGCGGCCGCGCGCGAGGAGGGCGACCTGCGTGAGAACGGCGGGTACCACGCGGCCAAGGAAGAGCAGGGCAAGCAGGAGCTCCGAGTGCGCCAGCTGACCCAGCTTCTGGAGAACGCCAAGGTCGGCGAGGCCCCGGCGTCGGCGGACGGCGCCGTGGCACCCGGCATGGTCGTGACGATCGCCTTCGACGGCGACGAGGACGACACGATGACCTTCCTGCTCGCCTCGCGCGAGTACGCGAGCTCGGACATCGAGACGTACTCGCCGCAGTCCCCGCTGGGTTCCGGCGTGATCGGCCACAAGGTCGGCGAGGACGCGGAGTACGAGTTGCCGAACGGTAAGAAGGCCTCGGTGACGATCCTGAAGGCCGAGCCCTACACCGGCTGAACCGGTCTGCACGTCCTGCGGTGCCCCCGGCGTCCTGGTGACGCCGGGGGCGTCGTCATTCCGTCGGTCATGCGGTCGCCGAGCGGTACTTCCGTACCGCCAGCGTCCTGAATATGACGATGATCAGGACCGAGTAGATCAACGAGGCCCACACGGGGTGTGCCATGGGCCAGGCGTCCGAGGGCGAGACGCCGGGGTTGCCGAAGAGCTTGCGGCAGGCCTGGACCGTCGCACTGAAGGGGTTCCACTCGGCGATGTGGCGCAGCCAGGGGGTCATGCGGCTGGAGTCCACGAACGCGTTCGAGATGAACGTGACGGGGAACAGCCAGATCAGACCGCCGGAGGTGGCCGCCTCGGGCGTGCGGACGGACAGGCCGATGACCGCGCCGATCCAGGTGAACGCGTACCCGGTGAGGAGCAGCAGGCCGAAGGCGCCGAGCACCTCACCCACGCTGGTGTGGGTACGCCATCCGACCAGCAGGGCGACCAGGGCCAGAACGAACAGCGTCAGCGCCGTCTGCACGAGGTCGGCCAGCGTCCGTCCGGTCAGCACCGCGCCGCGTGCCATGGGCAGCGAGCGGAAACGGTCGATGAGCCCCTTGTGCATGTCGTCGGCGATGCCCGCCCCTGCCCCTGCGGTGGCGAAGGTGACCGTCTGGGCGAAGATGCCGGCCATCAGGAAATTGCGGTAGACGACGGGGTCCGTGGTGCCGCCGATGTTCATGGAACCACCGAACACATAGCTGAACAGCACCACGAACATGATCGGCTGGATGAGGCCGAAGATCACCATCTCGGGGATCCGGGACATGCGGATCAGATTGCGTTTGGCGACGACCAGCGAGTCGCGGATCGACTGGCTGACCGGGTTCGCGGGCGGCGCGACCCGCACGGCGTCGGTGACGGCGCTCACTTGGCTGCCTCCTTCTTGTTCTTGCGGTCCTTCGTGTCCGTCGTCGTGCCGTTCTCCTCGGCCTCGACCTCTGCCACGTGTCCGGTCAGGGACAGGAAGACGTCGTCGAGGGTGGGGCGGCGCAGGCCGATGTCGTCTATCTCGATGCCGCGGGTGTCCAGCTCCCGGATGACCTCGGCGAGCAGCTTCGCGCCGCCGGTGACGGGCACGGTGAGTTTGCGGGTGTGCTCCTCGACGGTGAGCTCGCCCTTGCCGAAGCCGGTGAGGACCTCGCCGGCGGTCGTCATGTGCTCGCGCTCGTGCACCACGACCTCGACGCGCTCGCCGCCGGTGCGGGCCTTGAGCTGGTCGGAGGTGCCGCGGGCGATGACATGGCCGTGGTCGACGACCACGATGTCGTGCGCGAGGTGGTCGGCCTCCTCCAGGTACTGGGTGGTGAGCAGCAGGGTCGTGCCGCCGGAGACGAGCTGTTTGATGACCTCCCACAGCAGCTGGCGGTTGCGGGGGTCGAGGCCGGTCGTCGGCTCGTCCATGAACATCACGGGCGGTGAGACGACCAGGGCCGCCGCGAGGTCGAGCCGGCGGCGCATGCCTCCGGAGTAGGTCTTCGCGGGTCGGTCGGCGGCGTCCGCGAGGTCGAACTGGTCCAGCAGCTCGCCGGCCCGGGCCTTCGCGGCCCTGGCCTTCATCTGGTAGAGCTGGCCGACCATCTGGAGGTTCTCGCGGCCGGTCAGGTATTCGTCGACCGCGGCGAACTGGCCGGACAGGCCGATGGAGCGCCGCACCTCGTTGGGCTGCTTGAGGACGTCGAGGCCGGCCACGACCGCCCTGCCGCTGTCGGGGCGCAGCAGAGTGGTCAGGCAGCGGACCGCCGTCGTCTTGCCCGCGCCGTTCGGCCCGAGCAGGCCCAGCACGGTGCCCTCGGGGACATCGAGGTCGACGCCGTCCAGAGCCCTTACGTCGCCGAAGGTCTTGACCAGGCCTTCGGCGTAGATGGCGCCTGGCATATGAGTCTCCACGTCGTCGGGGATTCTTCGGAAAGCCTTGGTTTGCGCACTTGCTCCGCCTGTCGGGTGGCGTGGCAAGCGGCCACAACCCAGACCATAACGCGATGTATCGCGTCTCTCAACGCATTTACTCGATCGAGCGACGAAGAGCCTCTGAGCTGGTCTTCTTTCTCAGTCCGGGCCGCCCGGCGGCTCAGTCGATGACCGTGTAGCCCGCCTCGCGCAGCGCCCGGCCGACCTCGGCGCAGTGCTCCCGCCCCTTCGTCTCGAGGTGCAGCTCGACCTCCGCCTCCGTGAGCCCGAGCCGCGGATCGGTCCGTACGTGACTCACATCGAGGACGTTAGCGTCTACCACTGACAACACCCCGAGCAGCGTCGCGAGCGCCCCCGGCCGGTCCGTCAGCCGCAGCCGTACGGCCAGGTAGCGGCCCTGCGCCGCCATGCCGTGGCGCAGGACGCGCTGCATCAGCAGCGGGTCGACGTTGCCGCCGGACAGCACCGCCACCACCGGGCCCTCGAAGGCTCCCGGCTCGCTCAGCAGCGCCGCCACCGGGCTCGCACCGGCCGGTTCGACGACCAGCTTGGCCCGCTCCAGGCACAGCAGCAGCGCGGTGGACAGTGCGTCCTCGGAGACCGTGCGGACCTCGTCGACCAGCTCGCGGACGATGCCGAACGGCACGTCGCCGGGCCGCCCGACCTTGATGCCGTCGGCCATGGTCGCCGGGTGCTCGACCGACACCGGGCGCCCGGCCGCGAGCGAGGGCGGGTACGCCGCCGCGCCCTCCGCCTGCACGCCCACGATCCGCACGTCCGGCCGGAGCGCCTTCACCGCGATCGCGATACCGGCCGCGAGGCCTCCTCCGCCGATGCCGACGACGACGGTGCGCACCTCCGGGCACTGCTCCAGGATCTCCAGCCCGACCGTGCCCTGGCCCGCGATGATGTCCGGGTGGTCGAAGGGGTGGATGAACACCGCGCCGGTCTCGGCCGCATACGCCTGCGCGGCGGCCAGCGTCTCGTCGACCACCTGCCCGTGCAGGCGCACCTCGGCGCCGTACTCGCGGGTGGCGCTGATCTTCGGCAGCGGGGCGCCCTGCGGCATGAACACCGTCGCCCGCACGCCGAGCAGCGCGGACGCCAGCGCGACGCCCTGCGCGTGGTTGCCGGCGCTCGCCGCCACCACCCCGGCGGCCCGCTCCTCGGGCAGCAGTCCGGCGATCCGGACGTAGGCGCCGCGCAGCTTGAACGAACCCGTGCGCTGAAGGTTCTCGCACTTGAAGTGCACCGGGGCGCCCACCAGCTGGGACAGATGCCTGCTGCCCTCCATCGCCGTCACCCGCGCCACGCCCGAGAGCATCTTCTGGGCGCCCCGCACGTCGTCGAGGGTCACGGGCCGAAAGGAGTCAGCCGTGCTGTAGCTCATGACTCAAGCATCGCAGTTCACAGGCGCGCACGGTCGCTGTGACCAACGTCCGAGACTGGTTTGCGCAGCGCCGGTACGGCTTGCCCCCCGGCCGCGTACTCTGTCCCCCATTCCAGACAGCCCCCCTTCATGAAGTGAGCCTCCGGCCATGCCCACAACACCTGAAATGTCGATGGACATGACGACCGTCGGTGACACCGGTCTCCTCGACACTCTGCAGCACGAGGTGGCGGTCTTCGCCCGGCGTGCCGAACAGACCCGGCTCGGCGGGGTCGGGCAGGTGCGCAACTCCATGGACCGTGCCGCATACCTGCTGCTCAACCGCCTCGACAAGGAAGGCCCCATGGGCGTCAAGGCGCTCGCGGCGAGCATGGGCATCGACTCGTCGACGGTCACCCGGCAGGTGGCTCCGCTCGTGGACACCGGGCTCGTCAAGCGCACCTCGCACCCCGAGGACGGGCGCGCGGTGGTGCTTCAGCTGTCCCCGCGCGGGCAGTCGCGGCTGGAGGAAGTGCGCTCCTCGAGGCGTCAGTTGATGGCCGAGCTGACACACGACTGGGCGCCGGAGGAGCGCGAGGCGTTCTGCACGCTCCTCACGCGCTTCAACAGCGCGCTCTCCTCGCGAATGGCGGCCCAGGGGATGCCGGGGCCGGAGGCTTCGTCGGCCTCGTAGCCGCCGCACGCGCGCCTGCCCGCCATGCTCGGTACGCGCGCGTGCCGCGCAGCTCTTGACCGAAAGGCCACCCCTGGCCTCAGATGAGACCGGGACCCGTCGTACGCGGTTCTGCATCCCGTACGCGGCCGGGTCCCGTTCGGTCAGAGGCGCGTCAGGGCGGGAGGCGCGGTGCGACAGCGGCAGGCGTTCCAAGGCGCCCGCCGGGCCCGGGAGTTCGAGGCGTTCGTCGCGGGCGCGGCAGGGCGGCTGCTGCATGCCGCCACGCTGCTCACGGCGGAGGCCCCGGACGACAACCCCCGCGCGCGGCGCCTGCTGACGCTGGCCCTCGCGCACACGTACGCGTGCTGGGACCGGCTGCGCGGGGAGGACCCGTACGACCGTGCCCGCCAGTACCTGGCGACCCGCTTCGCGCGCGGGGCATGGCACCAGTACGGCGGTTTGGGGCGGGCCCGCCCGCACCCCGGCAGTCCGCTGGCCCGGCTGGCGCCGCAGGAGCGTCTGATCCTGGTCCTCAGGCTGTACGAGGGGGTCGGCGAGGAGCAGACGGCGGCGCTGCTCGGCCTGCCGGCGGAACGCGTCCGCGCTATCTGCGAACGGGCCACTGCGGCGCTGCTGCATCCGCCGCGCAAGCAGGCACCGGCGGTCGGCGGGGCGAAGGTGGCGCCGTCATGAGGCGCACAGGCGGAGAGGGACGCGCATGAACCGGGCCGAGCGCGAGGCCGCCGCACGACGGATCATGGAGCAGGTGCCGCCGCCGGTACCGCCGGACCTGTACGGGGAGGTCGTGCGCCGCGGTGCCCGCAGCCTGCGCCGCAGGACCCTAGCCCGCCGACTGATGTGGCTGCTCCTGTGCGCCGCAAGCGTCGCATTCCTCGTCTGGGCCATGATGGCCCGCCCCTGGGTGGAGCCACCCTCACAGACGACTCCCCCGTACACGGGATGGTGAGCGGGCGGGTCAGCCGCCCGAGCGCCTGCCGCAGCCCCCTCCACGGGAAGGCCGTACACCCCCGTGCCCGCAGCCTGCGCCGCAGAACCCTCGCCCGCCGACTGATGTGGCTGCTCCTGTGCGCCGCAAGCGTCGCATTCCTCGTCTGGGCCATGATGGCCCGCCCCTGGGTGGAGCCACCCTCACAGACGACTCCCCCGTACACGGGATGGTGATGCGGTCGGTCGGCCAAGGGGGCCGCCTGAACTCCGCTGCCCCGCGGCGGAGCCGCAAATCGACACCGCGGCCGAGCCCCAAAGGGGCGCGGGGCTGCATCAATGTGCGGCTCCGCCGCGATGGGGGTCCCCCCGCTCGAGCGAAGTCGAGAGTGGAGGAGCGACCAGCCACGACGGCGCCGCAGACAAGGCACGACCCATCGCGGCCCTTCCCGCGGAGCGACTAGCCGAGCGCCTGCTGCAGGTCCTCCAGGAGGTCGTCGACGTTCTCGATGCCGACGGAGAGGCGTACGAGATCGGCGGGCACCTCAAGGGCCGAGCCGGCCACGGACGCGTGCGTCATGCGACCGGGGTGCTCGATCAGCGACTCGACGCCGCCCAGGGACTCGCCGAGCGTGAACACCTTGGCGCGGTTGCAGACCTCGACGGCCGCCTCCTCGCCGCCCTCCACCCGGAAGGAGACCATGCCGCCGAAGGAGCGCATCTGCTTGGCGGCGACCTCGTGACCGGGGTGCTCGGGCAGGCCCGGGTAGAGAACGCGCGTCACGCGTGCGTGCCGGGTGAGCATGTCGGCGACCTTGGTGGCGTTCTCGCTGTGCCGGTCCATGCGCACCGACAGCGTCTTCGCGCCGCGCAGCACCAGCCAGGAGTCGAAGGGCCCGGCGACCGCGCCCATCGCGTTCTGGTGGTACGCGAGCTCCTCGCCGAGCTCCTCGTCGGCGACGACCAGCGCACCGCCGACGACGTCGGAGTGGCCGCCCATGTACTTGGTCAGCGAGTGCACGACGACGTCCGCGCCGAGCGCGAGCGGCTGCTGCAGGTACGGCGTGGCGAAGGTGTTGTCGACGACGAGCTTCGCGCCCGCGTCCCGGGCGATCTGGGCGACCGCGGCGATGTCGGTGATGCCGAGCAGCGGGTTGGAGGGGGTCTCCACCCACACGGCCTTGGTCTTCGGGGTGATGGCGGCCCGTACGGAGGACGGATCGCTGGTGTCGGCGACCGACCACTCCACCCCCCACCGGGCGACGACCTTCGCGAACAGACGGAACGTGCCGCCGTACGCGTCATTGGGGATGACCACGTGGTCGCCGGGGCTGAGCAGCGTACGCAACAGGCAGTCCTCGGCCGCCAGTCCGGACGCGAACGCGAGGCCGCGACGGCCGCCCTCGAGGGCTGCGAGGTTCTCTTCCAGGGCGGTCCTAGTGGGGTTGGCGCTACGGCTGTACTCGTAGCCGCCGCGCAGTCCGCCGACGCCGTCCTGTTTGTAGGTCGAGACCTGGTAGATCGGCGGGACGACCGCGCCGGTGAGGGGATCGGCGGTGTTGCCCGCATGGATCGCGAGAGTCTCGAAGTGCTGACTGATGTGCCTGTCGCTCATGGGCACCGAGGGTAGTGCGCTTGCGGGGCGCGCGCCGGACGGCGAGGTGCGGGAGGCCGTACTGCCGGGTTTTCCCTCGGTCCCGGCGCCGGGTTCACGGAGTTTTCCACAGGCCGCCGACCGGGTTCGCCAATTGTCACCGGCGTCTGGAACGCTTGAGCCATGGAATTTCTCTGGGTCCTGATCGCCGCCGTCATGCTGGGCTTCGTGCTGCTCCCCGTCCTGCGGCGCAGGCGGGGCATGATCGAGCAGGTCCCGGCCGGCCACCCGGACGCCGCCGACCCCGCGAACTACGGCTTCGTGCGGGAGGAGGAGCTGGACGTCCGCATGCCCGGCCCCGACCAGGACCTGCTGGACGTCCTGGACCTGGTGCAGCGCACGCAGGACTACCGCGCGGCCTCCCAGCTGCTGGCGGGCACGGAGGCGGAGGGCGAGCTGCGCTGGCAGCGCGTGCAGGCCTTCGCCGGCGCCGCGTCGCTGGAGCTGCAGCAGCGGCCCGGCGGAGTCAGCGAGACCCCCGGCGGCCAGTGGCTCAGGGTGTGGCGGGCCGAGCAGCCCAAGGACGCGGGCGGCGCCGCGGTGCACGCGGAGTTCCTGGTCCAGCAGGCGTGGCGGACGTCGACGCCGGGCACGGACGAGTTCCGGATCATCATGGAGGAGGCGAAGGCGGCGTGCGGCGATGCGGCGCTGCTCGCCCCCGGTGATCCGGTCCCGTACATCATCGAGCTGTCGGTGGCCCGCGGGCTGGCGTACCCCCGGCCGGAGTTCGAGGAACTCTGGCTGAGGATCCTGGACCGCGCCCCCGCCCACATGGGCGCCCACCTGGCCGCCCTGCACTACTGGTGCGAGAAGTGGCACGGCTCGCGCGAGGTGGCGAACTCCTTCGCAGAGGCGGCGGCCGCGCGCGCACCCCAGGGTTCCCTCCTCGCCGCGATGCCCCTGTTCGCGGTCTTCGAGCACCTCCCCGAGGTGAACCTGGTCAGCAGCTTCTACCGGAGCGAGGTCGTGACGAAGGCGATCCACGGAGCGCTGCACGCCGTCCACTCGGCCCGCCCCGACGACCCGATGCTCGCGCACGTACGCCACCTGCTGGTCTTCTTCCTGGTCCGCGCGGAGCGCTGGGCGGAGGCCATGAACCAGCTCATACACATCGACGGCCATGTCGGCGCCCTCCCCTGGACCCTGTCCGCCGACCCGGCGGCCGAGTTCGCGGTCTACCGGGCGCTGGCGGTTGCGGGCTACGAGGCGAACGGCGGCAGCCCGGCGACGCTGCCGCACTGAGGCCCGCCCGGGCGGCGGACGTGCGGGCCCTGTCGGTCAGCTCTCCGTGCGGGCGGGCAGCCGCCATCCCGGGCGCGGGAAGTGGCAGGTGTAGCCGTCCGGGTAACGCTGCAGGTAGTCCTGGTGCTCGGGCTCGGCCTCCCAGAAGGGGCCGACCGGCTCCACCTCGGTGACGACCTTGCCCGGCCACAGGCCGGAGGCGTCCACGTCCGCGATCGTCTCCTCGGCGATCCGCTTCTGCTCGTCGTCCACGTAGTAGATCGCCGAGCGGTAGCTGAGGCCGATGTCGTTGCCCTGGCGGTTCTTCGTGCTCGGGTCGTGGATCTGGAAGAAGAACTCCAGGAGCGTGCGGAAGTCGGTCTTCGCGGGGTCGAAGAGGATCTCGATGGCCTCCGCGTGCGTGCCGTGGTTGCGGTACGTCGCGTTCGGCACATCGCCCCCGGTGTAGCCCACCCGGGTCGCCGTCACGCCCGGAAGTCGGCGGATCAGCTCCTCCATCCCCCAGAAGCATCCGCCCGCCAGCACGGCCCTCTGCGTCTGCGCAGCCATTGCAGTCCTCCCATATCTGTCAGCTCGGTCACTCGGGCGACGCTGCTCGCACACCATCGGCATCCCGTGCCCACCCTCCTCAACACGCGAGGGTTCCAGGCGATTCCGTGCCCGCCCGGCCGGCCCTCCGGTCGAAAACCGGTCGCCGTCCGGGGCGGCCGTCCCCCACGCTGTATGCCATGGAAGATCCACAGCGCGGCATCCGTGCGGTCTACGCAGAGTCCACTATCACCGTCTACCAGGCGTACGCGCCGGAAATCGGCGGGCCCGCGGCCCGCAACGGACGTTTCCCCGCCGCGTGGAAGCGGGACCGGATGACGTGGATCAAGCCGTCGTTCCTGTGGATGATGTACCGCTGCGGCTGGGGCACGAAGGCCGGTCAGGAGACCGTGCTGGCTGTCGAGATCGCCCGCGACGGCTTCGAGTGGGCCTTGCGCCACGCGTGTCTGTCGAGCTACGTCCCCGCGGTGCACGCCGACCGTGCGGCCTGGCAGCGTGAGTTGAAGACGGCGCCGGCTCGTGTGCAGTGGGACCCCGAGCGGGATCTGCGGCTGCAGCCGCTGCCGTACCGGTCGCTGCAGCTCGGCCTCTCCGGTGAGGCCGTACGACGGTATGCGGACGAGTGGACGGTCGCCATCAGTGATGTGACCCCGCTGGCCCAGGAGATACGCGCGTACGTGGGCAGCGGCGACCTCGACTCGGCGGCCCGGCTGCTCCCGCAGGAGCGCCCGTACCCTGCGGCGGACGAGCTCCTGGCCCACCTGCGTCCGGCGGCCGGATCCGGCCGCCCCCTCGACGGGCAACCGCGGACGGCCGCAAATTCGGTTGCCGCAGCGCGTTCCGATGCGGGCTAATGCCACGCATGGCTGACATTCAGGGCTCGTACGACGGTCTGTTCACCGCGGTGCCCAACCAGCTGGCGGAGTTGCTGGACGCCGGAGACACGGGCGGCTCGGTGGCCGTCTTCGTGGACGGCGAGCCGGTGGTGGACGTGTGGGGCGGGTTCGCCGACGCCGAGCGCACCGTGCCGTGGGAGCGGGACACGATCGTCAACGTCTTCTCCGTCACCAAGACCATGACAGCGCTGTGCGCGCTCGTCCTGGCCGACCGTGGCGAGCTCGACCTGGACGCGCCCGTGGCCCGGTACTGGCCGGAGTTCGCCGCGGCGGGCAAGGAGCGGGTCCTGGTCCGGCATCTGCTCTCGCACACCGCGGGTCTGCCCGACTGGGACGGACCGGTCGAGGAGATCTACGACTGGCCGTCCGCCACGGCGCGGCTCGTCGCGCAGGCTCCGCAGTGGGAGCCGGGCAGCGCGGCCGGGTACCACTCGCTCACCCAGGGGTTCCTCGTCGGCGAGGTCGTCTGGCGGGTCGGCGGGCGGAGCGTGGGTGAGTTCTTCGCGGACGAGATCGCCGGGCCGCTGGGGGCCGACTTCCATATCGGGCTGGCCGCCGAGCACGACCGGCGCGTGGCGCTCACGGTGCCGCCGCCGGGACGGGACGAGGAGTACACCGCGAGTGCACCCGGCAGGGGTTCGACGCCCGCCGCGGGAACCGCCCTTCGGGTCCGGGACGGCAACAGCGTGGCCTGGCGCCGTGCGCAGATCCCCGCGGCGAGCGGATTCGGCAACGCCCGGTCGGTTGCGCTGGTGCAGTCGGCGATGGCCTGCGGAGGGGCGCTGCAGGGAGTGCGGCTGCTGTCGCAGGCGGGGTGCGACCGCGCCTGGGAGGAGCAGTTCAGCGGCGAGGACCGGGTGCTGGGCATGCCGGTGCGCTGGGGCCTGGGCTATGGACTGTTCGGCAACACCTACGGTTGGGGCGGCTGGGGCGGCTCGCTGGTGATGATCGAACCCGAGGCCCGGATGGTGGTGGCGTACGTGACGAACCAGATGCGCGAACCCGCCGACGACAACCGGGGGTTGGAGATCGTCATGTCCGCCTACGACGGTCTCGTGGGACTGCGGGCCTGACGGGAAGAGGGAAGAAGGTGGGGGCACTGATGGACGGTCGCAGCAGTCGTACGTTCCTGATCGGGGGTGGCTGGGACGCGTCGGCCGCGCGGGCCGTCTACGGGCCCTTCCTGCGGGCGGCCACGGGGCCGCGCATCGGCTGCGTCGTACTCGACGAGGGGGACGGCAACGAGCAGTTCGGCCGGTACGACGCCGTACTGCGCAAGGTCGCCGACTGCAGCCCCGTACCGCTGCTGGTGCCGCTCGGCGGGGAGTTCGACCTCGGCAGTGTGCAGGGCCTGGACGGGCTTCTGGTCTGTGGTGGGCTGACGCCCGCGTATCAGGAGGCGTTCGCCGGGTGCCTGGACCGACTGCGGTCTGCTCTCGCCGAGTTCGGTATTCCGTACGCCGGTTTCTCCGCCGGGGCCGCGGTCGCCGCGCGGCACGCTGTTGTCGGAGGGTGGCTCGACGACGGCGTACCCGTGTGCCACGAGGACACCGCCGAGGACCTGGAGGAGATCGGCGTACGGGCCGGGCTCGGGCTGGTGCCCTTCTCCGTGGATGTGCACGCCGCGCAGTGGGGGACGCTGCCGCGCATGATCGCCACCGTCGCGAAGCACGGACTCGCGCACGGCGTCGCCATCGACGAGAACACGGTCGTGGAGGTCGGCGCGGACGGAAGCGCCCGGGTCTCGGGGCTCGGGCGCGCGCACTCCGTGCGACCGTCCGCCGAGGGGAGTGTTCTCGTAAGGTCCTACGGAGCCGGCGGGTTCATCCCAGGCATCGCCGACGCCCCCGCCGGGTGAAGCGGCAGATCAACTCCCGCTGCCGTACGGCCTGGTGATGATCTCCAGGTTGTGGCCGTTGGGGTCGTCGAAGTACGCGCCCCGGCCGCCGTCGTTGTGGTTGATCTCGCCGCCGCGGTGGTGGTACGGGTCCGCCCAGTAGGTCAGTCCCGCTTCCTGGATGCGGCTGAAGATGGTGTCGAAGTCGTCCTCGGACACCAGGAACGCGTAGTGCTGCGGCGTGATGTCGCCGTCCGTCTCCATGTAGTCGAGGGTCACGCCGTTCGGGATCTGGACGGGGATGAAGGGGCCGAACGGCGGGCTGATTTCCAGCCCCAGGATGTCGGCGAGGAACTGGGCCGACGCCTTCTTGTCGTGAGCGGCGACGATGGTGTGGTTCAGCTGCACGTTCATCGTGTGGGCCTCCTCACGCCCAAGATAACTCCGAAGGGCAGACCAGGTAAGCCTCGCCTCACAACGGCGGGGGCCCCGGCGTCGCCTTCCGCCGGGGCCCCACGTGTCAGACCTGCCAGACCTGCCAGACCTGCCAGACCTGTCAGATCGTCGCCGTGTCGATCACGAAGCGGTACCGGACGTCGCTCGCCAGCACCCGCTCGTACGCCTCGTTGATCTGGTCCGCGCTGATCACCTCGATCTCGGCGCCGAAACCGTGCTCGGCGCAGAAGTCGAGCATCTCCTGGGTCTCGGCGATACCGCCGATCATGGAGCCGGCGAGGGTCTTGCGGCCGGCGATCACCGAGAAGAGGTTGAGGGCGATCGGCTCCTCGGGGGCGCCGACGTTCACCAGCGCACCGTCCCGCTTCAGCAGCGACAGGAACGCGCCGAAGTCGAGCGGGGCCGAGACCGTGGAGAGGATCAGGTCGAAGGAGCCCTGCAGGTCCTTGAAGGTCTGCTCGTCGCTGGTCGCGTAGTAGTGGTCGGCGCCCAGCTTGAGGCCGTCGTCCTTCTTGCGCAGGGACTGCGAGAGGACCGTGACCTCGGCTCCCAGGGCGTGCGCGATCTTGACGCCCATGTGGCCGAGGCCGCCCATGCCGAGGACGGCGACCTTCTTGCCGGGGCCGGCGTTCCAGTGCTTCAGCGGGGAGTAGGTGGTGATGCCGGCGCACAGCAGCGGCGCGGCCACGTCCAGCGACAGGGCGTCGGGGATGCGGACGACGAAGTTCTCGTCGACGACGACCTTCTCCGAGTAACCGCCGTAGGTGGGCTCGCCGTCCTTGCCGACGGCGTTGTACGTGCCGACGTTGCCGCCGGTGCAGTACTGCTCCTCGCCGGCCTTGCAGCTCTCGCACTCCCGGCAGGAGTCGACCAGGCAGCCGACGCCCACGCGGTCGCCGACCTGGTGCTTGGTGACGCCCGGGCCGACCTCGGAGACGATGCCCGCGATCTCGTGACCGGGGACCATCGGGAAGATCGCCTCGCCCCAGCCCTCCCGCGCCTGGTGGATGTCGGAGTGGCAGATACCGGCGAACTTGATGTCGATCAGGACGTCGAACTCGCCGACCTCGCGGCGCTCGATGGTGGTGCGCTCCAGCGGAGCCTTCGCGGCGGGGGCGGCGTAAGCGGCAACAGTGGTCATGCCGAGGGGTCTCCTAGCAGTGGTTACGCGCCCGGCTGCCTTCTGACCGGGCATGTTGCTCAGCATGCCGGACCGTACGGACTTCACCCAGGCCACGCTTCTGCATACGCCCACTGTGCCTACCACTGGCGGGGTCAGGATGGTGTGCGTACGACAGTGAATACTTGAGACATGGACGAACAGCCCGATGCCGTACACGAGCCCGCCGGGGCTCTGGACCGGCGTGCCGAGCTCAGCGAGTTCCTGCGCACCCGGCGCGCCCGCCTGAAGCCGGAGGACGTGGGGCTGCCGGACTTCGGCCGGCACCGGCGGGTGCCCGGGCTGCGCCGCGAGGAGCTGGCGCAGCTGGCGGGCGTCTCGGTGGCGTACTACACGCGGCTCGAGCAGGGCAACGGGCGGAACGTGTCGGCGGAGGTGCTCGACGCCATCGCGCGGGCGCTCAGGCTGACGGACGCCGAGCATGCCCACCTCACGCACCTCGCGAAGCCGAAGCAGCACAAGAAGAAGCCGGCGGCGCGGTCGCAGCAGGTGCGGGGCGCGCTGCGGCAGCTGCTGGACTCGATGGACGGGGTGCCCGCGTACATCTCCGGGCGGCGTTCGGACATCCTCGCGTGGAACGGGATGGCCGCGGCCGTCTTCGGCGACTGGGGGGAGCTGCCGGCGCAGGAGCGGAACTGGGCGCGGCTGGTGTTCCTGAGGCCGGAGTACCGGGAGCTGTTCTTCGACTGGGAGCAGAAGGCCAGCGACGTCGTGAGCTACCTGCGGATGGACGCGGGCTGCTACCCGGACGACCCGCGGCTGTCCGCCCTGGTGGGCGAACTCTCCGTGAAGAGCGAGGAGTTCAGGCGGCTGTGGGCCACGCACGACGTCAAGGAGAAGGGGTACGGCGTCAAGCGTCTGCACCATCCTCTGGTCGGTGACCTGACGCTCAGCTTCGAGTCGTTCCGGTCGGCCGACGACGACGGTCAGGCGCTGACGACGTACCACGCCGAGCCGGGGTCTGCGTCGGCGGAGGCGTTGCGGTTGCTGGCCAGTTGGGGCGCTGACGCTACTCGGGCGGGGCATTCGGCGCCGTCCGCCTGAACCGTTGCCCGGCGTCGGCGCACCCCTGCTGGGGGCTCCGCCCCCAGACCCCCGCTTTCGGCCTGAACGGCCTCGTCCTCAAACTCCCCCGCTCTCGGCTTCGCTCGAGCGGGGGACCCCCATGACGGGCTGAGTGATACCGGCCGGTGCTGAAAAGGGACCCTCGCCCCCGAGAGAAAACCCCTCATCCCCGGTACGGCGGCATGCTCCCCCAGCTCCACCTCGGCACCGGCTGCTCCGCCGGTGGCTTGGCATCCGGGCTCGAGAAATAGACGGCGAGCCGCGTTCCCCACTCCACATACGCCACGAACGCCGACCGGAACTCGGCATCTGTCGGGAGTCCTGCGTCGTCCGCGGCGTCCTGGATGAGGTTGACCCAGCGGCGGCGCTGCGGCTCGGTGATGTGTTTGCCGAAGTGCTTGGTGACCATGTGGCCGTGGCCGCCCTGGGTCAGGGAGTAGGTGGCGGGGCCGCCGAAGACCTCGCCGAGCCAGAGGGCGACGTGCTCGGCGTGGTCGGGGGCGAGGTCGGCGAAGAGCGGGGCGAGGAGGTCGTCCTTGAGGACCTTGTCGTAGAAGACCGACGTCAGACGGGAGAAGGCCTCGGCGCCACCGGCCCAGTCGTACAGCGTCGGCACCGACGAGCCCGTGCCTCGTACCGTCGTCGGCTTGTAGTGGCGCATCTCCTCGATGTTCTCCACGTACGGGCGGATCTCCGCGAGGAAGTCGGGGAACAGGTCCGAGCTGCGGAAACCCTCCATGTGGTCCTCGGTCGACGTCCAGGTGATGCGCAGGACGTAGTGCTCGAAGTCCTCCTCGCAGCGCGCGAGTTCGTAGTCCACGCACTGCGGTGCCGCAGCCAGCTGGACCGCGGCTCGCGTGTAGGCGGCGAGGAACTCCGCCGAGCGGTCTTCCGGGATGCGGTAGCGGATGTACTCGACGGTCTGTGTGGTCATGCGCCCACGGAAACACGGACCGCCCGCCGGAAGCTGTACTTCCGGCGGGCGGTTTGCTCAGCGCTCAGCGAACCTGCGGCTCACTTCGCGTAGTACGCGTTGTAGATCGAGATCGTCGACTTGTTGTTCTTCTTGTCGGTGATCTTGGCGTGGAAGGAGATGGCCTTCCCCTTCTCCGGGTTCTTCACCTTGATCTTGCCGCCCACGACGTCGAGCTTCGTCCAGGTCTGGCCGTAGTCGTACGACACGTACACGGACAGCGACTTGAGGTTGCTGCCCTTGGCGGCGCCCTCGACGGTGACCGGGATCGACACCGTCTTGCCGGCCTCCACCTTGTTGTCCAGGCCGGTGGCCGCGTTGAAGCGGACCGTGGACGCGGGCAGGGTCGCCAGGTCGGAGGTCTTCTTCGAGCGGAACGTCCAGCTCGCGTCGATGCGGGTCGAGGCCTCCGCGACCATGACGCTGCGCTTCACGGACGTCGTCAGCTTGTACTCGGCCTCGCCGGACGGGACCTTGAACTCCTTCTCACCGAACAGCGGGTCGTCGTTGGAGCCGACCTTGGTGCCGTTGCGGTACAGGGTCGTGGCGACCGCGGTGAGGTCCGAGGAGCCGGCGTGCCCTGCCCCGTCGGTGAACAGCGGCAGGGAGCCGTAGATGCTGTTGCCGTCGCGGAAGAGCCCGAAGTACTTGTTCAGGTGCGGGCCGAAGACCGCCGTGTTGAAGGTCTTCGTGTACTTCTGACCCGCCTTGAAGGTCTGCGGGTCGCCGAGCGTGGAGGAGGCCTCCGGGATCGGGAGACCGCTCGCGTCATGGCCCTTGATCTGCACGAAGTCCCACGTCCACTGGATCTTGTCGGACGTCGACAGGTACAGCGTGCGCGCACCCGGCAGCTTCTGCTCCACGCCGTCCGCGAAGACGGCGTCCTCGGGGAACAGCCCGATGGGCAGCAGGACACCGGTCTTCCCGGGGGCTCCCGAACCGAGGTTGTTCTTCACCGTGGCGAGCTCGCTCGCCTTGAAGTGGCGGACCTTGTCGCCCTGGATCTTCTTGACCTTGGCGGTGGTGGCCACGTCGTACTCGGCGTCGTCGCCCTTGGTCCACTGGCCGTTCCAGGTCTGGTGCAGGCCCGTGACCTCGCCGCCCAGCGGCGCCATGCGCACGTCGGCGAAGGACTTCAGGCCGAAGCCGAAGCCGCCCGCGGGGTCATAGCTGTAGCTGATCATCCCGAGCTGCTGCTTGGCCTGCGCGTCCGGCACCGTGATGTCGGCCGCCCTCGTCCTGCGGGCGTCGATCGTCACCGTGGTGTTCTTGGTGACGCTCAGCTTCGGCTGGACGAGCCAGTCGAGGCCGCCCTCGAAGTGCACGAAGTCCTTCGCGATCCAGGCGTCCAGCAGGTAGTCGCCCTTGGGCAGGCGCATGGTCGTCGTACCGGAGTCCGAGACGGTCACCGGGTAGCCGCGGCCCTCCGCCAGGCCCGAGTAGCCGAGCAGGATGTCGTTGTAGTTTCCGGTCGGCTGCCCGTCACGCCCGATGTGCTTGAACGTCACGCTGTACGACTGGACCTCGCGCTGCACACCGGCCGCGGTCCGCACACTCTGGCCGCCGCCCGTCGCCGTCACGTACGCGGAGTACGCGCCGTCGAGCGTGCCGCCCAGCTTGGTGTTGACCGTCAGGTTGACGGAGGCCTTGCCGCCCGCCGGGACGGTCACCTTCGTCGCACCGAGCTTGAAGAAGCCCGCCGGGGCCGCCTGACCCTTGGGGTTCGTGGCAGCGGCGGACAGGTTGAGCGTGACGTCCTTCGTACCGAGGTTGCGGTACGTCACCTTCTTGGTGACCGGCTTGTCGTCGGTGTGCGGCCACTGCTGCACACCGAAGCTCACCGACACCGGGTCGGCGATCACCGTCTGCTTGATGGCCTTGTCGACGGCGATACGGCCCGCACCCTGCTGGAACGCCGTGTACTTGCCGCCCTTCGCGGAACCGGTCAGCGCGCCCTTGAGCTCACTGAACTTCCAGTCCGGGTGCTCCTGCTTGAGGATCGCCGCCGCGCCCGCGACATGCGGCGTCGCCATCGACGTACCCGAGATGGTCAGGTAGCCGGGCGGGTTCTCGCCGACCTCCTGGTCGATGACGCTGCCCTTGGCCGCGGCCGCCGTGATGTCCACGCCGGGCGCGGTGACGTCCGGCTTGATGGTGCCGTCGACGGTCGGGCCGGTCGAGGAGAATTCGGCCAGCTTGTCGTGGTCGTCGACAGCGCCGACGGTGAGCGCGTCCTCGGCGCTGCCGGGCGAGCCGATCGACTCCGGGCCGGCGTTGCCCGCGGCGATCGCGAAGAGGATGCCCTTCTGCTCGGACAGCTTGTTGACCTCGGCCTCGAGCGGGTCGATGCCGGGCGCGTCCTGGCCGCCGAGGCTGAGGTTCACGACGTCGGCGCCCTGCTCGGCCGCCCACTCCATGCCGGCGAGGATGCCGGAGTCGTCACCGGAGCCGCTGTCGTCGAGGACCTTGCCGTTGAGGATCTTCGCGCCGGGCGCGACGCCCTTGTACTTGCCGCCCGACTTGGCGCCGGTGCCCGCCGCGATCGACGCGACGTGCGTGCCGTGCCCGAAGTGGTCGGTGGCGTCGGCGGCGGTGGAGAAGTTCTTGGACTCGACGACCTGGGTCGCCAGGTCCGGGTGGGTCGCGTCGACACCGGTGTCCAGTACGGCGATCTTGACACCCTTGCCGTCGTAGCCGGCGGCCCATGCCTTCGGTGCGCCGATCTGCGGGACGGACTTGTCGAGGCTGGCCTTGCGGGTGCCGTCGAGCCAGACGTGCGCGATGCCCGAGGCGGTCCTGCCGCCGTTGGTGACGGCGTCCCACAGCTCGGGCGTTTCCTTCTGCGGGGTCTGAACGGCGTCCGCGTTCAGGGACTTGAGGGTCCTGCGGAGCGTGCCCGCGTCACGGACGTCGGCCTTCGCTCCGGTTGCCGCGCCCTGGTAGCCGACGATGACCTTCAGTCCCTTGGCCTGGGACTTGCGGGTCGCGGACTTGTTGAGCTCGGTGATGTCGAACAGCCGCTGGTCGAGCTTGCCGGTGGCGACCAGCCGGGCCGCGTCCGCCGGTACGACGAGAGTGTGCCCGTCGGCCTTGCGGAACTGAACGGGTATGTGCTCGCGTCCCTTCGCCCGCTCCAGGCCGACGACACGGCCCTTGGAGTCGACGACCACGCGGTCGCCGGTGATCAGGGTGATGCGGTGCTTGGACGTGAGCTGAGTCTGCGGAGCAGTCGTCGACTGCTCCGGCTTCGCGGACGCCGGGCTGGTCATACCCGCCGCAAGGGCCACGGCGGCCGCCGTGGCAACGGTGGCCGCGCATGCTCTTTTCACTTGTCTGCGCAAGTCTCCCCCTGGAGATGAAGTACCGGGTGCTTTCCCCTGTCACCCGGCCGGGGGCGGTCCCGCACACATGAACGCATGCACCCCCCGGGATACGCAGTATGCCGGGGGGTGATCAGGGACCTCAATAGATGAGAGGAAGGTAAGAGGCGGGCCTGAGCACTGTTACGAGCCGGTCCCAAGGCCGTTACCGTTCCGCGTAGTTACGCGCCCGCGTTCTCCTTGACGGTGAGCTTGCCCTTGCGGATCGTCGCCAGCCGCGGGGCCTTCCTCGCGATCGCGGAGTCGTGGGTGACCATGATGAAGGTCAGCCCGAGCTCCTTCCACATGCGCTCCAGCACCTCCATGATCTCGTCGCGCATCGACTCGTCGAGATTTCCGGTGGGTTCGTCGGCGAGCAGCACCTTCGGCTGTTTGACGAGTGCTCTGGCTATGGCGACGCGCTGCTGCTGTCCTCCGGACATCTCGCCGGGCAGGTGCCCCAGCCGCTCGCCGAGACCGACCGAGGTCAGCGCCTCGGCAGCCCGCTCGCGCCGCTCCTTCACCTTCACTCCGAGGGGTACGAGAGCGGTCTCGACGTTCTCCTGGGCGGTGAGGGTCGGGATCAGGTTGAAGGACTGGAAGACGAAGCCGATGTTCTCGCTGCGGACCTTGGTGAGCTTGGCCTCGGAGAGCCTGGCCAGGTCGGTGCCGTCGAGGACGACTTCGCCGGAGGTGGGGCGGTCCAGACCGCCGAGCATCTGGAGGAGGGTGGACTTGCCGCCGCCGGTGGGGCCCTGGATGACCAGCCGGTCGCCGTCGGCGATGGAGAGGTCGACGCCGTCGAGGGCGTGGACGGTGTCCTTGCCTCGGGTGTAGCGCTTGGTGAGGTTTCTCAGTTCGTACATGGGGGCTCCTGGGATCGGTTCGGGGGTGGTGCGGGTTGCTTTTCGGCTGCGGGTGAGTGGGGGCCGGTCGCGCAGTTCCCCGCGCCCCTTGAAAGCCGCTGCAGCCGCGGCCAGTCGTATGCCGCCGTCCGCCGCAGCTGCGGGCAGTCGTGCCGCTAGGGGCGGCACCCGTCCCAAAGAGAGCGGCACCCCGCAAGCGCGGGCCGAGCACACCGCCCTGCCCCAGCGCAGCCGACGTCAGCTACTCGACGCGCCTGAGTGCATCCGCCGGCCGCAGTCGCGACGCCCGCCAGCCGCCGAACGCCCCCGCGATCAGACCCCCCGCAACCGCCAGGGCCACCGCCAGCGCAATGGTCGTAAGGTTCACCGGTGCCGTCAGCGCAACCTCCAGCGTCTTCGCCGCCCGTCGCCCGGGCCCACCGAAGCCGCCCCCAGGACCCCCGGGCCCGCCCGTACCGCCGCCGCCCAACTGCGCCTGCAGAGTGGGGCTGATGGCGGTCACGACGTACGCCCCCGCCAGACCGAGCCCGATGCCGAGCGCGCCGCCGACCAGACCGTTGACCATGGCCTCACCGACGACCTGCCGCGTCACCCGCCCCGACTTCCACCCCAGCGCCTTCAGCGTGCCGAACTCCCGCACGCGCCGCGAGACAGCAGAGGACGTCAGCAGACCCGCCACCAGGAACGCAGCCACCAGCACCGCGATCGACAGCCACTTGCCGACGTTGGCCGCCAGGGACGACGCCGTGGACAGCGACCCGGAGACCGTCTTCGCAAGGTCGGCCGACGTCGTGACCGTCGTACCCGAGACGTTCTTCTGGATGGTCGACTTGACGGAGTCGATCTGCTGGGAGTCGGTCGCCTTGACGTAGACCGTGGTGACCTTGTTCTTCTCGCCGGCCAGCGTCTGTGCCTGCTTCAGCGGGATGTACAGGTTGGCCGCCGCGTCACCGCTGTCCGCGGTGGCGATGCCGATCACCTTGAACTTGACGCTCTTGATGGTGACGGTCGAACCGACCTCGTACTTCTTCTCCTTGGCGTACGCGGAGTCCGCCACGACGACCTCGGCGTCGGTCTCGGTCGCCTTGAAGGTACGGCCGCTGGTGATCTTCGACGAGGTCAGCGGGCCGAGCGCGGTCTTGGTGACGTCGGTGCCGTACACCGTGTACTGGTTGATGTCGAAGTTGGCGCCGCCGCCCTGGACTTCGCCCTGCGCCTGCCCGGTGCCGCCGCCCGCCCCACGACCCCCCTGACCGTTGCCGGAGTTCTGGTTCTGCTGGAACTGCCCTCGGGTGAACCGGCCGTTGACCTTCACCACGTTGAGGCTCAGTCCGCCCACTGCGGACGAGACGCCCTTCTGGTCCCCGACCTTGGTGACGGTCGAGGAGGCCAGGGTCGTGAAGCCCTGCACCAGGACCCGGTCGCTGCTCTGCGTCGAGTCGTCGTCGTTGCCCCGCGCGTCGAACTGGA
The DNA here is from genome assembly GCF_003814765.1 of Streptomyces sp. TLI_185. Lineage (NCBI taxonomy): Bacteria > Bacillati > Actinomycetota > Actinomycetes > Kitasatosporales > Streptomycetaceae > Streptomyces > Streptomyces sp. TLI_185. The sequence continues at coordinate 6,394,477 of NZ_RKRB01000001.1, read as the reverse complement.
AGCGCGGACGCTGGGAGTTGCTCGCGGTCGGCGTCGCCGCCTTGGTGACCGTCATGTCCGTGCCCAGCCCGTACAGCGACTGGAGGACCTTGTCCTGCGCCTTGCCCATGCCGGACGACACGGAGCTGACCACGATGACGAGCGCGATGCCGAGGGCAAGACCGGAGGCGACGACGAGGGCCGCCTTTCTGCGGCGGCGCAGTTCGCGCCTCAGGTAGGTGAAGAACATGCGCCGCAAGCTAGGGAAGCCCCGTGATGACTCGATAAGCCCGGCATAAGAGCTGCATGAGAAGGCTGTCCGCAGGCCAGGAGTGAGCCCGCACGGGGCTGTCAGAAGGCGGAGCCGGGTGTCAGACTCGCCGCGTGCAGCACCGATACGCATACCAGTACCCATACCGAAGACGGCCGGTGTGGCCCGTTGTGCTGCTCGGCACGGTGTGCGGCCTGGCGGTCCTCGCCGCCGCCGGCCTGTGGGTGTACGGCGCCTACAGCATGTCCGACCCGGCCACGTCCCTCCTGTTCGGCATCCGGGTCGACGGCTCCCGCATCTCGGTCAAGGCTCCCACCTGCCCCACGGACGAGGTGACCATGGTCGAGGTGTACGACAGCGACTCCGAGGGGCTGCTCTGGCGGGCCCACGGTCCGAAGACGCCCGAGGGGATCCGGGGCTCGCTGACGCTCTGGAAGGCGGACGACTTCCGGAAGGCGGCTCCACGGACACCACCGGCCCGCTTGCCGACGAACCTCGATGTCTCCGTCACATACACGGACGGGGACGGCACGGGAGACGCCTTCGACCTCCGCAAGGTCAGGGCCGCCCATCTCCCCGAGGGACGCTATTGGACGTACGACGGCCCCAAGACCGCCGCCCAGCTCGACGCACAACTCGGGTGCCGCGCTTGAGGTGCGTCGGCAACACAAAGGCGGCCGCCCTGAGGGCGGCCGCCTTGTGTCAGTGAAATCGAGCGAGGCTCAACCAAGTTGCGGGATCAGACCGCCGAACCGGCCTTCCAGTCCGCCCAGCTGAGGTTCCAGCCGTTGAGGCCGTTGTCCGGCTGGACCGTCTTGTCGCCGGTGTTGGAGATGACCACGACGTCGCCGACGATCGAGTGGGTGTACATCCAGTAGCCGGCCGTGCCCGTGTCGTTGGCGCCCTTGGTGTCCGAGAGGCCCACACAGCCGTGGCTGGTGTTCACGGAGCCGAAGATGGACTTCGCGCCCCAGTAGTTGCCGTGCAGGAAGGTGCCGGAGTTGGTGAGGCGGATGGCGTGCGGCACGTCCTTGATGTCGTACTCGGCCTTGCCGTCGTTGTCCGTGAAGCCGACGGTCGTGCCGTTCATCCGCGTCTGCTTGTACTTCTCGGACATCACCATGACGCCGTTGTACGTCGTGTGCTCCGGCGAACCGGCCGAGATCGGGATGGTCTTGATCGTCTTGCCGTCCTGCGTGACCTTCATCTGCTTGGTCTTGGCGTCGACGTACGAGACCTGGTTGCGGCCGATGTGGAAGGTGACCGTCTTCTGCTGCACGCCGTAGACCCCGGAGGCGCCCTCGACACCGTCGAGCGCGAGCTTCAGCGTGACGGTGGAGTTCTCCTTCCAGTAGTTCTCCGGGCGGAAGTCGAGGCGGTTGGCGCCGAACCAGTGTCCGACGACCTCCTGGCCGCTGCTGGAGGAGACCGTGATGCCCTTCTGGACCGCGGCCTTGTTGGCGATCGCCTTGTCGAAGTTGATCGACACCGGCATACCCACGCCGACGGTGGTGCCGTCGTCCGGCGTGAAGGTGCCTATGAAGCTGTTGGCCGGAGCGACCGTGGTGAACGAGGCGTTCTCGTGCGCGACGCGACCCTCGGAGTCCTTCGCCACCGCCGCGACCTTGTAGGTGGTCGAGCGCTCCAGCTGGGCGTTCGGCTTCCAGCTGGTCTTGTCGGCGGAGAGCGTGCCGGCGACGGCGGTGCCGCTCTCGGTCGTCATGGTCACGCCCGTGAGCGTGCCCTTGCTGACGGTGACGGCCGCGGAGTTGTTGATGGAGGCGTTGTCGGAGCCGTCCTTGGGCGTGATCTTGATGTCGGCCTCGGACGGCTTCTTGGCCGCCGCCTCGTCGGCCTTGGCCTGCGAGGTGTCGTTGTTCCCGCCGGAGGCCTTGTCGCTGCCGCCCGAGCACGCCGAGAGCACCAGAACCCCGCCGAGCAGCGCGGACGCGGCCGCCAGGCCCTTGCGCCGCTTACTGTTCGTCATCACACGCTTCTCCATCGTTGCCGTATCCCCAAAAAACCCCGAGAGTCCCCGTTAACGAACTTCAACGCTACGACCGGTTGGTCCCGTTCCACATATCCCGTAGGTGTGGGGCACGCCACGTCCGCCGAGGCGTTTGGTGCGGGGCTCGGGACGAAAAAACCCCGGACGGCGATTGCCACCCGGGGTCACGTTTTCCCAAGCCGCTCAGGAGACGCCGTCGGCCCCCTCGTCTTCGTCGACATCATCCTCGTCCAGGTCCCAATCCGGCGAATCGGGGTCGTAGTCGATGGGCTCGCTCGACCAGGAGGCCTGCGCGAGGTCGACCCCCGGCACCTCGCTCACCAGGTCGAACGGGTCGACGAGAGAGGCCAGGGCCTCCGCCGTGTCTTCCGTCACAGCCCCCTCGGCGTGCACCCGCTCATCGGCCGGCATGTCGGTTTCGGCGGCGAGTCGCCGCAGCGCCGCCTTGGTCAGTGCGCCGGGGTCTTCAATTTCGAGGACGAGTTCCACCCGAAGGCGGACAAAACGTGATGTCTCTTCAGTGTTCATGCCCGGAGCGTAAGGCCCGGGGCTCCCGTGACTTTCCTGTGACCCGCGCCTTTCACTAACATCGCCCCACACGGCCAATTCGCCAGCGCCACAAGGGGATCGATATTCCGTGTCATCCGCTCGTCGTCCGTTGCTGACCGCCACCGCCGCAGGCACCGTCCTGTGCGCCCTGTGGTTCGTTCCCTCCGCCAAGGCGACCGGGGAAGAACCGGCGAGAACAGCCTCGTCGACGGCCCCGACCTCGCAGGTCACAGCGCAGGCACGGGCCGTCTCGGAGTCCACGGACAGCTCCGGCCCCCAGGCCCAACTCGCCGACACGGGAAGCCCCGACACCACCCCCTACGTCGTCGGCGGCACTCTCTTCCTTGGCATCGGCGCCGGGTTCGTGGCGTATTCGGTGCGCCGGGAACGCCTCGGCTTTTGAATTCACTTGACGCTTCCTTGACTCGGACCTCATAGTCCGCCCATGAAGAGATCATCGAGGGTGCGCGCGGGCTCCACGGTTGCCGTGAGCGTGCTGTCGCTCGCCCTCATCACGGGTTGCGGCGGGAATTCCGGAGACTCCAAGGGCTCCGGCTCCACGGACTCGTCCTCCTCGTCGACTGCGGCCGCGAAGGCGTTCAGCGCGGCCGAGCTGAAGAAGCTCATCATCAGCGGGGCGGACCTCGACGGCTACGACGTCAAGTCCGCGGACACCGGCGGCAAGTTCGCCGCCTCCAAGGACCAGGTGACGGTGGCCGACGCCAAGTGCGCGCCGCTCGCCTACGTCCTCACCGGGTTCGCACCGGGCGACACGAGCGCGTACGTCAACCGGATGGCCACGGAGAAGAACGACGAGCCCACGCCCACGGGCACCTCGGACGAGGACCTCGACGCCGCGATGAACGGCCTCCAGGACGTCCTGGAGTCCAAGTTGACGATCGTCTCGCTGTCCTCGTACGACGGCGGGGGTGCCCAGGACACGATGAAGTCGGTGTCGGACGCGGTGAGCGGCTGCGCGAACGGCTTCACCATCTCGGCCAAGGGCCAGGACACCCAGAAGTTCACGAAGGTCGCCGAGGAGAAGTCCTCCGGAAGCGGTGACGAGTCGGTGGCGTTCGCCGTGACCGGCAAGACCGAGGGCGACACGACGACGGTGCACGGCGAGGTGGTGCGGCACGGCTCCACGATCGCCACCTACTACTCGATCAGCCTGGCGGCCCTGGCCGGCAAGGGGGGCAAGTACAGCGTCCCCGCCGAGATCGTCAAGGCGCAGGCGGCCAAGCTCGCACGGAGCTGACGTGCAGGGAGGGCCGCCGCCGGGGGGAAACAGCGGCGGCCCTCGTACCAACAGGAGCGGTCAGGCGAGCGGTCCCGTCACACGCTCGACCGCGGCGACCAGACGCCCGTCGCGCACGAACGCGTCCGCGGCGGCCAGGTCGGGCGCGAGGAACCGGTCCGGACCCGGGCCCTGGACCCCCGCCTTCCGTGCGGCCGTGATGGCGGCCTGCGAGGCGGGCGCCGGGGCCAGGCCCTCGCGCAGTTCGATCGCGCGGGTGGCGGCGTACAGCTCGATGGCGACCACGCGCGTGAGGTTGTCGACGGCCGTACGCAGCTTGCGGGCGGCCGACCAGCCCATGGAGACGTGGTCCTCCTGCATGGCGGAGGAGGGGATCGAGTCCGCGGACGCCGGTACGGCCAGCCGCTTCATCTCGCTGACCAGCGCGGCCTGCGTGTACTGGGCGATCATCAGCCCCGAGTCGACACCCGCGTCGTCGGCCAGGAACGGCGGCAGACCGTGGCTGCGGTTCTTGTCGAGCAGCCGGTCGGTGCGCCGCTCGGCGATCGAGGCGAGATCCGCGGCGGCGATGGCGAGGAAGTCCAGGACGTACGCCACCGGGGCACCGTGGAAGTTGCCGTTGGACTCCACCCGCCCGTCGGGCAGCACGACGGGGTTGTCCACGGCCGACGCCAGCTCGCGCTCGGCGACGAGCCGGGCGTGCGCCATGGTGTCCCGTCCGGCACCGGCGACCTGCGGGGCGCAGCGCACCGAGTAGGCGTCCTGGACGCGCGGCGCGTCGTCCTGGTGGTGCCCGGTGAGCTCCGAACCCTTCAGCACGGCCAGCATGTTGGCGGCGGAGGCACCCTGCCCCGGGTGCGGACGGATGGCGTGCAGCTCGGGGGCAAGGACCTTGTCCGTCCCGAGCAGCGCCTCCAGCGACAGGGCGGCCGTGATGTCGGCCGACTTGTAGAGGGCGTCCAGGTCGGCGAGGGCCATGACCAGCATGCCGAGCATGCCGTCGGTGCCGTTGAGGAGGGCGAGGCCCTCCTTCTCCCGCAGTTCGACGGGGGCGATCCCGTGCTCGGCCAGCAGCTCGCCGGCCGGGCGGACGGCACCGTCCGGTCCTTCCGCCTCTCCCTCGCCCATGAGCGTGAGGGCGCAGTGGGACAGGGGCGCGAGGTCGCCGGAGCAGCCGAGCGAGCCGTACTCGTGCACGACCGGGGTGATCCCGGCGTTGAGCACGTCGGCCATGGTCTGCGCGACCTCGGGCCGCACGCCCGTGTGCCCCGAGCAGACGGTCTTGAGCCGCAGGAACATCAGGGCCCGTACGACTTCCCGCTCCACCCGCGGCCCGAGGCCGGCGGCGTGCGAGCGGACGATGTTGCGCTGCAGCTGAGCGCGGAGTTCCGGGCTGATGTGCCGGGTCGCCAGGGCACCGAAGCCGGTGCTGACGCCGTAGACCGGCTCGGGCTTGGCCGCCAGCGCCTCCACGATCTCCCGGGCGGCGGCAAGGGCCGCCACCGCCTCCGCGGAGAGCTCGACCCGGGCGCCGCCGCGCGCCACGGCGAGAACGTCGGACGCGGTCACCCCGGACGTCCCCACCACCACAGTGTGCATATCCATATTCAGGAGCGTACGCAGTGAAGACGAAGATGTCACTACCGGGTTGCGGGTACGCCCCTTACGCATGGGTCACTTGTAATGCGCCGGCCGGCATCCCTCAGCCCGTCGTGGGGGTCCCCCCGCTCGAGCGAAGCCGAGAGTGGGGGAGTTTGAGGACGAGGCCGTTCGGGCCGATACGGGGGCCTGGGGGCGGAGCCCCCAGCGTCACCCCGGCCGCCCCCGGAACCGCCGCCGCTCCGCGGCAACCTGCGGCGACGGCTCGTCGGCCAACCGCACGACCGGGTCGTCGGGCCCCGCCCGCCCCGCCACCACGGGAGTGCTCGCGCGGAGCGCCTTGGCCCGGTACTGCGCGGCGTCCGCCAGCCGGAACAGCCGCCGGGCGGACCGCACGGGCCCGATGGGATCCTCAGTGGAAGCGACCCCGCAGGCGACCCCGTCGCCGAGCTCCAACTCGGCGGCGCGGCGGCAGAGTTCGTCGGCCGCCTTCACGGCCTCGTCGGCGGACGGGCCGACGGACAGCAGACAGAACTCGTCGCCGCCGAGGCGGGCCGCGAGCGTGCCGGGGAGCATCGCGCCGCACAGGGAGAGGACGGAGCTGAAACGCTCCAGGAGGCGGTCGCCGACGGCGTGCCCCTGGGTGTCGTTGACGCGCTTGAGGCCGTTGAGGTCGCAGACGACGAGGCTGACGACCGTGCCGTCCGCGCGGTGCCGCTCGACGGCCTCGTCCAGCTTCGCATCGACGGCACGGCGGTTGGCGAGGCCGGTGAGAGCGTCGGTGTAGGCGAGCCGCCTCACCTCCTCCAGCCGCTCGGCCTGGGCGATCCCGGCGGCGACGACGGCGGCCAGCACGGTGGCGAAGTCGGCGTCTCCCCGGTCGAAGACGGGAGCACCTGCAGGGCGGGCGACATAGAGCTCGCCCCACGCGCGCCCGTGCAGCACGATCGGGGCGACGACACAGCACCCGCGGCCCCGGCGGCGCAGGGCGGCGACGCGCTGGTGGACGTAACCGGGGCGGCCGCCCGCCGCGGGACCGTGCGCCGTCTCGACCCAGGCGTCGGGCTCGCCGCCGCCGGCCCATCGCTCGTGCAGGAACTCGGTGATCTCGGGGAACTGGTGCACGGGGTACGACTCGTCCTCCGGGAACTCCTCCTCCCCCTCGGTCCGCTCCCCCACGTTCGCGAGGACCCGCAGCCGGCCGAGCTCCCGCTCCCACACCGACAACGCGGCGAAGCTCCCGCCCAGCGCACGGCACCCCCCGGCCGCCGCCGCCCGCCACGCCTCGCGCGAGCCGTGGGCTGCCGCCATGCCCTGCGCCAGCGCGACGACTGCTGCGAGCCGTTTGTCCTCACCCATTACTCCAGGTTAGGGAGGTTTTGGGGGTTTCGGCAGATTGGTGCGGCGGTGGGGTGACCGACCTCTGGGGCTCCGCCCCCAGACGCCCGTGTCGGCCTGGACGGCCTCGTCCTCAAACTCCCCCACTCTCGGCTTCGCTCGAGCGGGGGGACCCCCACGACGGGCTGAAAAACAAAGACCCGACCGGCGCTCACAAGGAGCTACTCCCCCGGCCACTCCGGCTTCCGCTTCTCATTGAACGCCGCCACGCCCTCCGCCCGGTCCCCCGAGAACGCCACCGACCGCCACGCCGCATCCTCGACCTCCAGACCGGCCCGCAGGTCGAGCCCGTGGCCGAGGCGCAGCGCGCGCTTGGCGGCCCGCAGGCCGACCGGCGAGTTCGCGGCGATGCGTGCGGCCAGGTCCAGTGCCGCCTCACGGTCCCGGCCCTCCTCCACCAGCTCGTCCACGAGCCCCAACTCCCGTGCCTCCGCGGCCTGCAGACGCCGTGCGGTGAAGATGAGCTCGGCCGCCCGCGCGGCCCCCACCCGCCGCGGCAGCAGCTGCGTACCGCCGCCGCCCGGGATGACGCCCACGGACACCTCCGGCAGCCCCACCACGGCCGTACGGTCGGCCACGATCAGGTCGCACGACAGCGCCAGCTCGAAGCCCCCGCCCAGGGCGAACCCGTGCACCGCCGCGATCGTCGGCACCGGCAGCTCCAGGACCCCGGTGTACGCGGCCCGGGCGACCGGCCGCTGCCGGAGCAGATCGGCGTCGGTGAAGGAGTTCCGCTCCTTGAGGTCCGCCCCGACGCAGAACGCCCGCTCGTGCGTGGACGTCACCACGACCACCCGTACGTCACGGTCCGCGGCGAGCGCCGTGCAGGCCCCGGCGATCGACCGCGCCATCTCGCTCGACACGGCGTTCATGGCCTTGGGCCGGTCGAGGACGAGCTCCGCGACATGCCCGACATCCCCGTCGCCGTGCCGCCGCACCACCACGAACTCGCCGAACCGCTCCTCGCCCATGACACCCTCCAGTTAACGCGGGTTAACAACCGTCGGCCCGATCATTGCAGGGTTCTGTTCCGTTGTCCCCGTTCGGGTGACATCCCGCCCAACTCCCGCCACACCGCCCACGGGAGCGCATACGGTGCGTCCGCGACGGCGCACAGGGGAGCGCGGGCGCAAGGGGGAGGGGACATGATGACGGTGACGGCGGAGACATCGGTGAGGCGCGGCCGCCATCGCAGGCCCCGCCCGCGCAAGGTGCTGTTCGCGGTGGGCGGGCTGGCGCTGGCCGCCGGCGCGCTGAGCCTCGTACGGATGGCACCCGATTCAGGCAGCAGCGGGGTCGGCACCGCGGAGGCCGAGGCACGTCAGGACCCTGGCACCGATACCACCGCCGACGCATCGGACCATGCCGTCGCCGCCGTCGCGGCCGCACCCCGGGTGAGCCCGTCATCGACCTCCGCAATGGGCGGGGAAAGCACGACACCGGCCCTACTTACGAGCCCCGTCCCCCTGCACACCGCAACCACGTCGCCGGGCCTCCCGACCACCCCCGGCACCACGACCATCCCGGTCGCCCCGAATACCCCGGCGCCCGCGGCCACCAACCAGCCGCCCACACCGACGGCCTCCACCCCCCGACCGACTCCGACCACACCCTCACCCGCCCCGAAGCCGAGCGAGACCGAACTGTGCGTACCGGCAATCGGCCTGTGCGTGGACCCACTCACCACCGGCTGAGAGCCGCGCCCCAAAGGGGCGCGGGTCTGTATCGATATGCGGCTCCGCCGCGTGGGCGCGACCAGCCACAACGAATCCGCAGCCGAAAGATGCGCCTACCGCCCCCGCGGCGGAGGCCGCAGAACGGCATACCCGGCGGGGCGCTAACCCCGCCGCGTGAGGAGCCACGGCTCCACCACACCAAGCCCCCGCACCGGCCGCTGCCACATCGGCTGCAGAGCAAACCGGTACACCGGAGGCTCCTCGCCCTCCTTCTCCGCCGCCGCGGCGGCTTCGGCCGCCTCGGCCTCGGAGGCCGGTGCCTCCCCGGTGCGAATGAGCTCCTGCGCGAAGTCGGTGTCGACGAGGACGGCATCGCGAGGAGCTATGGACGTCAGCCGGGAGGCGAGGTTCACCGTCGTACCGAAGACATCGCCCATACGAGTGGTCACCGTGCCGAAGGCGATGCCGACGCGCAGTTCCGGCATCGTCTCGTCGTGCGCCATGGTCTCTATGAGACGCAGCGCGATCTCGGCGGCGATCCCGGCGTCGTCGGCCGCGTAGAGCACTTCGTCGCCCAGCGTCTTGACCAGCCGGCCGCCGTGCGCGGCGACCAGGTCGGCGGCGGTGGTCTCGAAGGCCTCGACGAGTTCGCCGAGTTCCTCCTCCTCCATACGGCGGGTGAGGCGGGTGAAGCCGACCAGGTCCGCGAAGCCGACGGCCAGGCGCCGGTCGACCATCTCCTCGTCGTCGGCGGCCTGCACGACCCGCCCGGCCGAGGCGGCGAGCTGGCGCCGCCAGACGTAGACGAGGAACTCCTCCAGCTCGGGCAGGAGCAGTTCGACGATCGGGTACGTCACCTCGGTGCGCGTCATCCCGGGTTCCGGGGGCTCGGTCAGGCCCTCCAGGAAGGAGTCGATCTGCCACTCGGCGAGGCGGGCCGTGGTCTGGCCGGTGGAGCGGGCCACCTGCACCGCCATCGCCTCGCTCAGCAGCCCGGCCTCGACGAGGCCGGACAGGCGGCGCAGCGCGAGTACGTCGGCCTCGGTGAGCGCCTTGGCCTGCCCGATGTCGGCGAAGCCCATGGCCCGCCAGAAGCGGGTGGCCAGCTCCACCGAGACGCCCGCACTGCGAGCCGCCTGAAAGGGGGTGTAGCGTCGCTCCGCGCCGAGGATCAGGTGTTCCAGACGCAGGGCGAGCGGGTCCTCGCCGGGATCGGCGGCATGGGGGTCCACCCGGCCGTCCGCGCCCGTGCCGGAGCCCGTGTCGTCGACGGTCACGCCTGCTGCCCTTCCGATCTGCCACGGTCAGGTATCGACCGGCCTCAACTGTACGGCAGGTGTGCCCTAGCTCACTCCCGGGAGTCGTGCACAGCTGCAGGCAGCCGTGCATCCACCCTCGGTCAGAGGGGCCTCAGGTGCACGATGTCCCCGGCACCCACCGGCTCCTGAACCCCGTCCTCCGTCGCGATCACCAGCCTTCCGTCGCCGTCGACCGCCACCGCCTCCCCGGTGATCGACCGGTCCCCCGGCAGCTCCGCCCGCACCGTCCTGCCCAGCGTCGCGCAGCCCGCCGCGTACGTCTCCTGCAGGTCGCTCGCCGACGGATCGCCGCCCGCCTCGCGCCAGCGGCCGTACCACTCCTCCAGGGAGCGCAGCACAGCCCTGAGCAGGGGATCGCGGTCCGTGCTCACCGCCCCCGCCAGCGCCAGCGAACCGGCCGTCGGCACCGGCAGTTCACCCTCCCGCAGCGTGACATTGATGCCCACTCCGATGACGACCCCGTCGTCCCCGGCCCGCTCGGCGAGGATGCCGCCGGCCTTGCGTTCCTCGCCGCCGATGGAAACAAGCAGGTCGTTGGGCCACTTGAGTGCCGTGTCGACGCCCGCCGAGCGGGACAGTCCGGTCGCCACGGCGACCCCGGTGAGCAGCGGCAGCCAGCCCCAGCGGGCGACCGGCACCTCGGCCGGTTTCAGCAGCACGGAGAAGAAGAGGCCGGAACGGGCCGGTGCCGTCCACTGGCGGTCCAGGCGGCCCCGCCCGGAGGTCTGCTCCTCGGCCACGAGGACGTACCCCTCGCCCGCCTTGCCCGCGCCCGCCAGGGCGACCAGGTCGGAGTTGGTGGAGCCGGTGCTCTGCACCACCTCCACCTCGCGCCACAGCCCGCTCTCCTGCACGAGCCCGCGACGCAGCGCGGCGGCGTTGAGCGGAGGCCGGTCCAGGTCGGACCAGCGGCTGTCGTCTGAAGCATCTCGCGGCGTCATGCAAGCCACCCTAGGTGTGTGAAACGCCGCACTGCTGATTCGTAGCGCCCCCACTACTCTACGGATGAGTAACCGTCCCCCCTTTTGAGCAGGCAGGGAGCCGCGATCCCGATGTCCGAGCCGGAAGAGATCGATATCCACACCACCGCGGGCAAGCTCGCGGATCTCCAGCGTCGTATCGAGGAAGCGACGCACGCCGGCTCCGCACGCGCCGTCGAAAAACAGCACGCCAAGGGCAAGTTGACGGCCCGTGAGCGGATCGAGCTGCTGCTCGACGAGGGTTCCTTCGTCGAGCTGGACGAGTTCGCCCGGCACCGGTCGACGAACTTCGGGCTTGAGCAGAACCGCCCGTACGGGGATGGCGTGGTGACCGGTTACGGCACCGTCGACGGCCGCCCCGTCGCGGTCTTCTCCCAGGATTTCACCGTCTTCGGCGGCGCGCTGGGCGAGGTCTACGGCCAGAAGATCGTCAAGGTCATGGACTTCGCGCTGAAGACCGGCTGTCCGGTCATCGGCATCAACGACTCCGGCGGCGCCCGCATCCAGGAAGGCGTCGCCTCGCTCGGCGCCTACGGCGAGATCTTCCGCCGCAACACGCACGCGAGCGGTGTCATCCCGCAGATCTCCCTGGTCGTCGGCCCCTGCGCGGGCGGCGCGGTCTACTCCCCCGCGATCACCGACTTCACGGTCATGGTCGACCAGACCTCGCACATGTTCATCACCGGCCCGGACGTCATCAAGACGGTCACCGGCGAGGACGTCGGCTTCGAGGAGCTGGGCGGCGCCCGCACCCACAACTCCGCGTCCGGCGTGGCCCATCACATGGCCGGCGACGAGAAGGACGCCATCGAGTACGTCAAGCAGCTGCTGTCGTACCTGCCGTCCAACAACCTCTCCGAGGCCCCGGTCTTCGCCGAGGAGGCGGACCTGGCGGTCACCGCCGAGGACCTCGAGCTGGACACGATCGTGCCGGACAGCGCGAACCAGCCGTACGACATGCACACGGTGATCGAACACGTCCTGGACGACGCCGAGTTCTTCGAGACGCAGCCGCTGTTCGCGCCGAACATCCTCACCGGGTTCGGGCGGGTGGAGGGCCACCCGGTCGGCATCGTCGCCAACCAGCCCATGCAGTTCGCGGGCTGCCTCGACATCGACGCGAGCGAGAAGGCGGCGCGCTTCGTGCGTACCTGCGACGCCTTCAACATCCCGGTGATCACATTCGTCGACGTGCCGGGCTTCCTCCCGGGCGTCGACCAGGAGCACACCGGCATCATCCGCCGCGGCGCCAAGCTGATCTACGCCTACGCCGAGGCGACCGTCCCGCTGATCACGGTGATCACCCGCAAGGCCTTCGGCGGTGCCTACGACGTCATGGGCTCCAAGCACCTCGGCGCGGACATCAACCTCGCCTGGCCGACCGCCCAGATCGCCGTCATGGGCGCCCAGGGCGCGGTCAACATCCTGCACCGCCGCACCATCGCGGAGGCGGAGGCCGCCGGAGACGTGGAGGCCACTCGCGCCCGTCTGATCCAGGAGTACGAGGACGCCCTCCTCAACCCCTACATCGCGGCCGAGCGCGGCTACATCGACTCGGTGATCATGCCGTCCGAGACGCGCCGGCACGTCGTCCGCGGCCTGCGTCAGCTGCGCACCAAGCGGGAATCCCTGCCTCCGAAGAAGCACGGCAACATCCCCCTCTAGGAGCCGCCATGACGATCAAGGTCGTACGGGGCAACCCGACCCCGGAGGAGCTGGCCGCCGCCCTGGCGGTGGTCCGCGCCCGCGCCGCGGCGGAAGCCTCCATCCCGCCGGGCGCGAAACGAGACAGGGACTCCTGGTCCGACCCGGCCAGGATCGCCTCCCACCGCCTGCCCCAGCCAGGCCCGACGGCATGGACCCGCACCTACTGGCCGGGCTGAGCAGAGCTCTTCAGGGGCGCGAGAAACCGCGCATCTTCAGGGGCGCCGGGCCGCCCGCCTTCAGGGGCGCGGGGAACTGCGCGTTCAGGGGCGCGGGGCTGTATCGATTTGCGGCTCCGCCGCGTGGGCGCGACAAGCCCCCACCGGGCCCGCAGCCAAAACCGAACCGCTGCGGGCCCCAAACCTGAGTACCCGTACTCAGGCGCACGCCTCCAGCCCAGCGCACGCTGGACGTATGTTGTGGTCCGACCCTGAGAACGAGCCGCCCAAAGAACTCCGCGACATGCAGGAGATGCTGCGGCGGCTCGGCCTCCTCATGGCGTTGGCCATGATCCTCGCGATGATCGTGATCGGCCTGAGGTGATCCCCGCCGCTGCATCGATCTGCGGCTCCGCCACGTGGCGCTCGCGGCTACCCTGACCGCATGACAGACGCGCCCCGCCGCCGCCTCATCCTCGCCTCCCAGTCCCCCGCCCGGCTGAACCTCCTGCGCCAGGCAGGCCTCACACCGGAGGTGATCGTCAGCGGTGTGGACGAGGACGCCGTGACCGCCCCCACCCCGTCCGAACTCGCCCTCGCCCTGGCGGAGGCCAAGGCTTCCGTCGTCGCCGCCAGGCCGGAGGCACACGGCGCTCTGGTGATCGGCTGCGACTCCGTCCTGGAGCTGGACGGTGAGGCCCTGGGCAAGCCCGCGGACGCCGAGGAGGCGACGGCCCGCTGGAAGTCGATGCGCGGCCGGGCGGGCATCCTGCAGACGGGGCACTGCGTCTGGGACACGGCCAACAAGCGGTACGCGTCCGGCACCGCCTCCACCGTCGTCCGCTTCGGCGACCCCACGGACGAGGAGATCGCCGCCTACGTCGCCTCGGGCGAACCCCTCCACGTCGCGGGCGCGTTCACGCTCGACGGCCGCAGCGCGCCGTTCATCGAGGGAATCGACGGCGACCACGGCAATGTGATCGGCATCAGCCTGCCCCTGGTCCGCCGGCTGCTCGCCCAGCTGGGCGTCGGCATCACGGAGTTGTGGGCGCCGGCGGAGATGTGACGGGGGAACCCCCTTCGTCCTTGCTGCCGCCGTCCCTGCCCCCGTCGTCAGTGCCGCCGTCGTTCTCGGGACCGGGTGCCGCGGGCGGGACCGCGTCGGTGGGTTCGGCCGGGCTGTCGTACGTCATCAGAAGCAGCACGATGAGGGCGAGCACGACCACCATGAACAGGAACGCGGTCCAGCCCACCAGCCCCCACACGAACGCCCCCAGCAGCCCGTGCACGACCGCGGCGCTGATCAGCAGGATGCGCCCGAAGCCGGCCGGCGGGCGGTTGCGGACCGCCACGAGGAGCGCGACGAGGCCGCACAGGGCGTAGTAGAGGCCGAAGACGATGCCGCCGATCTTCGACGACGCCGACATCGTGTCGGGGTCGAGGCCCGCCAGCGACATGTCCTGCCGGCCGACGACGATCCCCAGGAACCAGTTCAGCGCCGCGACGCCGAACGCCTCCACGAAGAGCACGACCGCCACGACCCACGCCACCGGTCTGCGCACCACCGGTCCCCACCCACTCTCGACTGCCGCCCGAGCGGGTCGGCCAAGGATGCTGCTGTCTCGACTGCGTACTAGACATCGCGAACGCTACTAACGGGTAAACCCCGGGACAAGGGTTCTGCGGGCGGCAAAGATTCGTTGGGCCATTCGTAGGGACTCCACAAAGAAACCGAGTGGCCCGCAGCACGCTCTCACAGAGACCTTGACCACATGGGAGAGCTAGGGTTTCCGGGAGGAGTCCTGCGTACCGAGGTGCGACAAGGGATTTCGCGGGTCGAGCAAGCCTCGCATCACGCTCCGTGTGGGCAAGCTCACCACTGGGGACGGGTCGTAGTGCCGTGTAGCCAGTCCCTAAACTCGGCTTGTTTCAAGGAGGGAGCCTCAATCGTGCGCAAGGTGCTCATCGCCAACCGTGGCGAAATCGCTGTCCGCGTGGCCCGGGCCTGCCGGGACGCCGGGATCGCGAGCGTGGCCGTCTACGCGGACCCGGACCGCGACGCTCTGCATGTCCGCGCCGCGGACGAGGCGTTCGCCCTGGGCGGTGACACCCCGGCGACCAGTTACCTGGTGATCGACAAGATCCTGAACGCGGCGAGCGAATCCGGCGCGGACGCCATCCACCCCGGATACGGCTTCCTCTCCGAGAACGCCGACTTCGCGCAGGCGGTCCTGGACGCCGGGCTGATCTGGATCGGCCCGCCGCCGCAGGCCATCCGCGACCTGGGTGACAAGGTCGCCGCCCGGCACATCGCCCAGCGGGCCGGCGCCCCGCTGGTGGCCGGCACGCCCGACCCGGTTTCCGGTGCGGACGAGGTCGTCGCCTTCGCCGAGGAGCACGGCCTGCCGATCGCCATCAAGGCCGCCTTCGGCGGTGGCGGCCGCGGCCTGAAGGTCGCCCGCACCCTCGAAGAGGTGCCCGAGCTCTACGAGTCCGCGGTCCGTGAGGCCGTGGCCGCCTTCGGCCGCGGCGAGTGCTTCGTCGAGCGCTACCTGGACAAGCCGCGGCACGTGGAGACCCAGTGCCTGGCCGACCAGCACGGCAACGTGGTCGTCGTCTCCACCCGTGACTGCTCGCTGCAGCGCCGCCACCAGAAGCTGGTCGAGGAGGCCCCGGCGCCGTTCCTCTCGGACGCGCAGGTCGAGGAGCTGTACTCCTCCTCCAAGGCCATCCTCAAGGAGGCCGGCTACGTCGGCGCCGGCACCGTGGAGTTCCTCGTCGGCGTCGACGGGACGATCTCCTTCCTCGAGGTCAACACCCGCCTCCAGGTCGAGCACCCGGTCACCGAGGAGGTCGCCGGCATCGACCTGGTCCGCGAGATGTTCCGCATCGCCGACGGCGAGGAACTCGGCTACGGCGACCCCGAACTGCGTGGCCATTCCTTCGAGTTCCGCATCAACGGCGAGGATCCGGGCCGCAACTTCCTCCCGGCCCCCGGCACCGTCACCACCTTCGCCCCGCCGTCCGGCCCGGGCGTCCGCCTGGACGCGGGCGTCGAGTCCGGCTCGGTGATCGGCCCGGCCTGGGACTCCCTGCTCGCCAAGCTGATCGTCACGGGCGCCACCCGTGAGCAGGCCCTGCAGCGTGCCGCCCGCGCGCTGGAGGAGTTCCAGGTCGAGGGCATGGCGACCGCGATCCCGTTCCACCGCGCGGTGGTCAAGGACCCGGCCTTCGCCCCCGAACTCACCGGCAGCGCCGAGCCGTTCACGGTCCACACCCGCTGGATCGAGACCGAGTTCGTCAACGAGATCCCCGCCTTCGCCGCCCCGGCCGAGGCCGAGGCCGAGGAGGACGCGGACCGCGAGACGATCGTCGTCGAGGTCGGCGGCAAGCGCCTCGAGGTCTCCCTGCCGTCCTCGCTGGGCATGTCCCTGGCCCGCACCGGCCTCGCGGCCGGCGCCAAGCCGAAGCGCCGCGCCGCCAAGAAGTCCGGCCCGGTGGCCTCCGGCGACACCCTCGCCTCGCCGATGCAGGGCACGATCGTCAAGGTCGCCGTCGAGGAGGGCCAGGAGGTCAAGGAGGGCGACCTGGTCGTCGTCCTCGAGGCGATGAAGATGGAACAGCCGCTGAACGCCCACAAGTCCGGCACCATCAAGGGCCTGGGCGCGGAGGTCGGCGCGTCCATCAGCTCCGGCGCCGCGATCTGCGAGATCAAGGACTGACCGGGAGCAAGCGCTGACCGAGATGTAGCACTGACACGGCACGGTCGTCCCGTACGACATCCCGAGGCGCCCGGCGGACTGGAGCAGTCAGTCCGCCGGGCGCCTCGTTTTTCGCCCGTTCCCCGGCTCCCGCGTCGGTGGGCCACGGCCCGCGGACGGTCCGGTCCGCCCGGTCGCGCATCCTCGATGGCATGCTGGAGCCAGACGGGGGCGCGCGCGAGGGCAGGTGGGAGGCATGGTGGGCACGACATCGGCGGGGACTGCGGCGAACGGCGGCTCAGAGGTGACGCCGGCGCCCCCGCGCGTCATGCGTGCCGACGCCCGCCGCAACTACGAACGGCTGCTCACCGAGGCCCGCGCCGCCTTCGCCGCGCACGGCACGGACGCGTCCCTGGAGGACGTGGCCCGGCGCGCGGGCGTCGGGATCGGCACCCTGTACCGCCACTTCCCCAACCGTCATGCCCTGTTGAGCGCCGTCTTCGAGGAAGCGGTGAGCGACCTCCTGGACCGCTCCCACGAACTCCTGGGCGCCCCCGAGCCGTGCACGGCCCTGGTGACCTGGCTCCGCGAGATCGTCACCCACGCCGGCGAGTACCGCGGCCTGGCCCTGGCCCTCATGTCCGTCTCCTCCGACAACACCTCACCGCTGGCCAACTGCAGCGGCCCGATGCGCGAGGCGGGCGCCGCCCTGCTCGACCGCGCTCAACAGTCAGGCAAGGTCCGCAAGGACGTCACCATCACCGACCTCCTCCAACTGACCAACGCAATCGCCCTGGCAGCGGAGGAATCACCAGCAGACCCACAACTGGCAGACCGCTTGCTGACCCTCACCCTTCGGGGCCTGAAGACCGGTTGAGAGATATACCCGCCCTCAGGGCAGCGCCCCTCTAGGGGCGCGGGGCTGTATCGATATGCGGCTCCGCCGCGTGGGCGCGACAAGCCACAACGAACCCGCAGTCGCCCGACAATGCGAACCCCTACGGCGAACAGGCAATGAGCCTAACGCCGCCGCAAATCCGCCACCCGAGCCCGCTCCCGCTCAACCCCGGAGGAATCAAGCACGGCCGCCGTCCGAAGGCCGGACCCCGGCTGCCCGCGCCGCGGCCCCGGCAGGGCGACGTCCCGACGCGGCCCCCTCGGGGGGACGGATTCACCGCCCGAATTCCCCGAGGCCCCGGCCACGGCAATCTGCACGCCCTGATCGGCAAGAGCCTGCAACTCGGTGCCGGCCCGGTCGTCATGCGCCGGCGGCTCATCGGTCACCAGCCGGGTGATCACATCCGTCGGCACGGTCTGGAACATCGTGTCCGTACCGAGCTTGGTGTGATCGGCGAGCACGACGACCTCCGCGGCCGCCTGCACCAGCGCCCGGTCGACGGACGCCGACAGCATGTTGGACGTGGACAGCCCGCGCTCGGCGGTGAGCCCGCTCCCGGACAGGAAGGCACGGGACACCCGCAACCCCTGCAGGGACTGCTCGGCGCCACTGCCCACCAGGGCGTAGTTGGAGCCGCGCAAAGTGCCGCCGGTCATCACGACCTCCACGCGGTTGGCATGGGCCAACGCCTGGGCGACCAGCAGGGAGTTGGTGACGACGGTCAGTCCGGGGATTCGCGCGAGCCGACGGGCCAGCTCCTGTGTGGTGGTACCCGCCCCGACCACGATGGCCTCGCCCTCTTCCACGAAGTTGGCAGCGAGGTCGGCGATGGCCGTCTTCTCGGCGGTCGCGAGATGTGACTTCTGCGGAAAGCCGGACTCCCGCGTGAACCCGCCCGGCAGTACCGCACCGCCATGCCGGCGGTCGAGGAGTCCTTCTGCCTCCAGTGCGCGCACGTCCCGCCGTACGGTCACTTCGGAGGTCTGGACGACGCGGGCGAGCTCACGGAGCGACACGGCCCCGTTCGCTCGCACCATTTCGAGGATCAATTGGCGACGTTCTGCAGCGAACACGAAACTGACAGTAACCCCAACGACCGTCTGCTTTCAGCTGTTTGCGCCGAATAGCAGAAGTTGTTCGCACAGAAGCGCGGGAAGTGGTATAGGGCCTACTCGCCCCGCCTATGCCGTACGCATGCTCGACAACTCCCTGTGACCAGCGAGGAGTCGGTTTCGGCCGTCAGACTTCGCCGCCGGTCTTGCGCGTGTGGAGCTGCCGGGCGACCTCCGCGATCGACCCCGAAAGGGAGGGATACACGGTGAACGCGTTCGCGATCTGTTCGACCGTCAGATTGTTGTCGACGGCGATCGAGATCGGATGGATCAGTTCCGAGGCGCGCGGGGACACGACCACACCGCCGACCACAATGCCCGTACCGGGGCGGCAGAAGAGCTTCACGAAGCCGTCGCGGATGCCCTGCATCTTGGCGCGCGGGTTGCGCAGGAGCGGGAGTTTGACCACTCGGGCGTCGATCTTGCCCCCGTCGACGTCGGCCTGCGTGTAGCCGACGGTGGCGATCTCCGGGTCGGTGAAGACGTTGGACGAGACGGTCTTCAGATTCAGCGGGGCCACCGCGTCGCCGAGGAAGTGGTACATGGCGATACGTCCCTGCATGGCGGCCACGGAGGCGAGGGCGAAGACGCCCGTCACGTCACCGGCGGCGTACACACCGGGAGCGGTCGTCCGCGAGACCTTGTCGGTCCAGATGTGCCCGGACTCGCGCAGCTTGACGCCGGCCTCCTCCAGGCCCATGCCCTCGCTGTTGGGGATGGCGCCGACCGCCATCAGGCAGTGCGTGCCCGTGATGACACGGCCGTCGGAGAGGGTGACCTCGACGCGGTCGCCGACCCGCTTGGCGGCGGCGGCGCGGGAGCGGGCCATGACGTTCATGCCGCGGCGGCGGAAGACGTCCTCGAGGACGGCGGCGGCATCCGGGTCCTCGCCCGGCAGCACGCGGTCCCGGGAGGAGACCAGGGTGACCTTCGACCCCAGGGCCTGGTAGGCACCGGCGAACTCGGCGCCGGTCACACCCGACCCGACCACGATGAGCTCCTCGGGGAGCTCGTTCAGGTCGTACACCTGCGTCCAGTTGAGGATCCGCTCGCCGTCGGGCTGGGCGTCGGGCACCTCGCGCGGGTGGCCGCCGGTGGCGATCAGTACGGCGTCGGCGATGAGGGTCTCCTCGGTGCCGTCGGCGGCGGAGACGATCACCTTGCGGGAGCCGTCGAGGGCCTGCATTCCCTCCAGCCGTCCGCGGCCGCGCATGACCCGGGCGCCGGCGCGGGTGACTGAGGCGGTGATGTCGTGCGACTGGGCGAGGGCGAGCCGCTTCACACGGCGGTTGACCTTGCCCAGGTCCACGCCGACCACCCGGGCCGCCTGCTCCAGCGGCGGGGTGTCGTCGGCGACGATGATGCCGAGCTCCTCGTACGACGAGTCGAAGGTGGTCATCACCTCGGCCGTGGCGATAAGGGTCTTCGACGGTACGCAGTCGGTCAGCACCGACGCCCCGCCCAGACCGTCGCAGTCGACGACGGTCACCTCCGCGCCGAGCTGGGCGGCCACCAGGGCCGCCTCGTATCCGCCGGGTCCGCCACCGATGATCACGATCCGAGTCACGTACCCCATTGTCCCGCACCGCTCAAGGTGCTACTGCCCGGGGGGCGGGGCAATGGGTCGGCAAGGGCCTCCCGTCGGATTCCCGTCGTCCGCCCGGAGGGCGGGCATGGCGGCGTCCGGCGCCTTGCGAGCGCACGCACCAGGCGTCGCCAGGCAGGCGGGAATCCGACGGCAGGGCCTCCGGGGCCGCTGATACGTCAGGGGTGCGTGGGTCGGCTGCCGTACTCTCGACCCATGTCGCTCTACGCCGCGTACGCCGGCAACCTCGACGCGCGGCTGATGACCCGCCGCGCCCCGCACTCGCCGATGCGCGCCACGGGCTGGCTGAACGAGTGGCGGCTGACGTTCGGCGGCGAGCACATGGGCTGGGAGGGGGCGCTGGCGACGATCGTCGAGGACCCGTTCTCGCAGGTCTTCGTCGCGCTGTACGACATCGCGCCGCCGGACGAGGAGTCCATGGACCGCTGGGAGGGCGTCGGCCTGGGCGTCTACCGCCGGATGCGGGTGCGGGTGCACACGCTGGAGGGCGAGGAGTCGGCGTGGACGTACGTCCTCGACGGGTACGAGGGCGGTCTGCCGTCGGCCCGGTATCTCGGCGAGATCGCCGATGCCGCAGAGTCCGCGGGCGCGCCGCACGACTATGTGATGGAGCTGCGGAAACGGCCCTGCTGAGGCACGTCAGGTTCACAGTTGGACCACAGGGGTCGCAAAGGTCCCGTTGTGTCACGGCGTTCGTTGGAAACGACAAGACAACGATCGCCATCCCGTGAGCTCTGCCATCTACGCGCGTAGGCATTGAGCGGCTACCCTCGACGCGTGAACGCATCTCTTCTTCCGGACGACATCCAGGGCGACCCGCACGCCGCCGCCGACGCCGCCGCCGCGCGTCTGCGCGAACTGACCGGCGCCGAGACCCACGACGTCGCCCTCGTGATGGGCTCCGGCTGGGCACCGGCCGTGGACGCCCTCGGCGCACCCGACGCCGAGCTCCACGTCACCGAGCTGCCCGGTTTCCCGCCGCCGGCGGTGGAGGGTCACGGCGGCAAGATCCGCTCGTACAAGATCGGCGAGAAGCGGGCCCTGGTCTTCCTGGGCCGTACGCACTTCTACGAGGGCCGCGGTGTCGCCGCCGTCGCGCACGGCGTCCGCACCGCCGTCGCCGCCGGCTGCAAGACCGTGGTGCTGACCAACGGCTGCGGCGGGCTGCGCGAGGGCATGCGGCCCGGGCAGCCGGTGCTGATCAGCGACCACATCAACCTGACGGCGACCTCGCCGATCGTCGGCGCGAACTTCGTCGACCTGACGGACCTGTACTCCCCGCGGCTGCGCGCCCTGTGCAAGGAGATCGACCCCAGCCTGGAGGAGGGCGTCTACGCCCAGTTCCCCGGCCCGCACTACGAGACGCCGGCCGAGATCCGGATGGCCCGGGTGATCGGGGCGGACCTGGTGGGCATGTCGACGGTCCTGGAAGCCATCGCGGCGCGGGAGGCGGGGGCCGAGGTGCTGGGTATTTCCCTCGTGACGAACCTGGCTGCCGGGATGACGGGTGAGCCGTTGAACCACGAGGAGGTTCTGCAGGCGGGGCGGGACTCGGCGACTCGGATGGGGTCGTTGATCGCTCAGGTGCTCGGCCGGCTGTAGGCGCCGTTGCTGGGGGCTGCCGCCCCCAGACCCCCGCTTCGGCCTGAACGGCCTCGCCCTCAAACGCCGGACGGGCTGAGACTGCCGACCGGCGCTGGAAAGCACAGCCCCGGAATCCCCCGGACCACAACGAGAGGCTGACCGACCGTGCACGACGATCTCATCGCCCGGGCCTCGACCTGGCTCGCCGAGGACCCCGACCCCGAGACCCGCGACGAGCTCGCCAAGCTCATCGAGGCCGGTGACGTCGCGGAGCTCGAAGAGCGATTCAGCGGCACCCTCCAGTTCGGCACCGCAGGTCTGCGCGGTGAGCTCGGTGCCGGCCCGATGCGGATGAACCGTGCGGTCGTCATCCGTGCCGCCGCCGGTCTGGCCGCGTATCTCAACGCCAAGGGAGAGCGCGGCGGGCTCGTCGTCATCGGCTACGACGCCCGGCACAAGTCCGCCGACTTCGCGCGCGACACGGCGGCCGTGATGACGGGCGCGGGCTTGCGGGCCGCGGTGCTCCCCCGCCCGCTGCCCACCCCCGTGCTCGCCTACGCGATAAGGCACCTCGGCGCGGTCGCGGGCGTGGAGGTCACGGCCAGCCACAACCCGCCCCGTGACAACGGCTACAAGGTCTATCTCGGCGACGGTTCGCAGATCGTGCCGCCGGCCGACGCGGAGATCGCCGCCGAGATCGACGCGATCGTCTCCCTGGACGACGTACCGCGTCCCGAAGCCGGCTGGGAGACCCTCGACGACAGCGTCCTGAACTCCTATCTGGCCCGCACGGACGCGGTGCTCGCCACTGGCTCCCCGCGCACCGCGCGCACCGTCTACACGGCCATGCACGGCGTCGGCAAGGACGTCCTGCTCGCCGCGTTCGCGCGCGCCGGTTTCCCGGAGCCCGTCCTCGTCGCCGAGCAGGCCGAGCCCGACCCGGACTTCCCGACCGTCGCCTTCCCCAACCCGGAAGAGCCGGGCGCCATGGACCTCGCCTTCGCACAGGCCCGTGCGACCGACCCGGACCTGATCATCGCCAACGACCCCGACGCCGACCGCTGCGCCGTGGCGGTCAAGGACGGCGGCGACTGGCGGATGCTGCGCGGCGACGAGGTCGGCGCGCTGCTCGCCGCCCACCTGGTCAGGCGCGGCGCCCAGGGCACCTTCGCCGAGTCGATCGTCTCCTCCTCCCTCCTCGGCCGTATCGCCGAGAAGGCGGGTCTGCCGTACGAGGAGACCCTGACCGGCTTCAAGTGGATCGCCCGCGTCGAGGGGCTGCGCTACGGCTACGAGGAGGCCCTCGGCTACTGCGTGGACCCGGACGGGGTGCGCGACAAGGACGGCATCACCGCCGCGCTGCTGATCACCGAGCTGGCCTCCGAGCTCAAGGAGGAGGGGCGGACCCTGCCGGACCTCCTCGACGACCTCGCCGTGGAGCACGGTCTGCACGCCACCGACCAGCTCTCGGTCCGGGTGGAGGACCTGTCGGTCATCGCGCGCGCCATGCAGCAGCTGCGGGAGCAGCCGCCGACCGAGCTTGCGGGCCTCGCCATCACCAGGGCCGAGGACCTCACCCGGGGCACCGACAAGCTGCCCCCCACCGACGGGCTGCGGTACACGCTCGACGGCGCCCGCGTCATCGTCCGCCCGAGCGGCACGGAGCCCAAGCTGAAGTGCTACCTGGAGGTCGTGGTCCCCGTCGCCACGCACGCCGGCCTCCCGGCTGCCCACGCCACCGCGGGCGGCCTCCTCGCGGCGATCAAGCGGGACCTGTCGGCGGCGGCCGGCATCTGAGCCGTACCGCTCACTGCGCTTTCCCGGGGGCAACCCCCGGACCCCGTGCAGAAAGGCAGGTAGGCCGGGATGACCGGTGCGGCCATCACGAGGCAATCCCGAGTCAACCTGCCGTACCGCTCGAACTTGAAGGGGTGCCCCCGGCCACCGCCCGGGGCTCCCCTTCGAGTGTTTTACCCAGGGCTGTTGACCCGGCCGCACCACCCCGCCCGGACGCCCGGACACCGGTGGACCGGAAGCGCACCGCCGAGCCGGTCCCGGAGCCCCCTGTCCACGACCGTATTCCGGCCGACACCCGGAGCGACGACCGCGCCCGCCGGCCGAGAGCCGCAGCCCCATGGCGTGCGGTCCGCGTCCTGTCGGCGATCGTCCTGGGCAGCGGCGGCGTCTGCTTACGCCGGCACCGAGCGCGAGCGGGGTCGTGTCGTCGGCGGAGGTTCCCGCGCGCCCGCGTCCCCTGCCGGGCTTCCCGCTCCTGCTGCCGGTGGCCCTGCACCTGACCCGCGCCTCCGGCCGCTGCCGCACCCTCTTCTGACGGCTGCCGTGCCCGGCTCGGCGTGCCTCAGCGCGCACAGGGTCCTGCTGTGGCCGAGCGCGCCGGGAGCCGGACCTACGCCAGGATCAGACCCGCGGCCCAGACGAGCGCCACGAGCAGGGCCACCGGCCACAGCAGACGCCTGCGCTCCCGCTCACCGGCCGCGGCGAACGGCCGGTAGGCGGGCTCCCGCCACATCGCCGGCCGCGGTGATCCGTACGATCTCGGGCCGCACCAGCGGCCACACCACGTGCAGCGCGAGGAACGCGTCGGCGAAGGGGTGCACCCGTCAGTCGGCGAGCCCGCAAGCGGCGAGCAGGGCGCACAGGTTCACCAGCAGGATCACGCGCAGGGGCACCCGCACCGGCACCCAGCGAGGCACCGACGCCTGCGTCCAGCGGCGCGTGGACATGCCTTCCCAGGGCGGGCAGCCGTCGGGTATCGCGGCAGCGGGCAGCTGCCGGGGAGGCGCGCTCATGGTTTTCCGGACACTCAGGACCACCGAGGTGGCAGCGGTACTCGGTTCCGTCCGGGTGGGGGGATGGCCGTCGTGGCCGAGGTGTGAGGCGAGCATGCCGAAGAAAGCGGTGAAGCGGTAGCCCTGAGATCACGGCCAGGCCTGCCCGGCGGCGCAGGTGCAGGTCAGCCCGTCGCCACCAGAATCGCCAGCAGCACCGCCCCGGCCAGCGCCGGACCCGCGATCTCGTACGCCCAGCGCACCGTCACCTCGCCCTGCGCCGTCTCCACCTGCTCATGGGCCTCGAGCAGCGCGCGCAGGTCGTCCATGACCTTGTCGCTCTCGGCGCGCACGGGCCCCTCGGGGACGGCGGCGCCGGTCGGGAGCCCGCCGCGCCCGAAGACACCGCTCAGACGGCCCCCCGCGGCCACGCGGCTCGCCCCGCCGGACCGGTCCATCGCCCCCCTGGCCTCCTGCCGTGCCGCCTTCTTCCGCGCCCGCAGCGAGACGGGGACGGCCCACAGCTGGTACTTGCCGCCGGACTTCACGACCACCTCGTTGGAGTAGCCGGACCGCAGCAGGAGGACCTCCCCCCAGGGCACGACGACGATGCGGAAGGGGTTGCGGATGCGCAGCCGCTCCTCGTTGGCGTGGACGGCGGGGCGGAGTGTGAAGGCCACGATCAGCGGCGCGACGAGGATCATTGTGGCGAGCGCCAGCCAGGGGGTGCGGCCGTGCCCCGAGACGATCGCGTCGATGCCCAGCCAGCCCGCGATGGCAAGCAGCAGGACGCCGCCGGCGATACCCCCGGACGACCGGTAGGCCCGGTCCTTGAACTCGGAGGCCGGTGGCTGCGGTGCTGGGGACTCGTGGTCCGGGGTCGTCATGGTGCCGATTCTGCCTCAGCCTGCCGGCGGGAGCGGATGCGCCTGAGCGCCGTGGGGGATCTGTCCGTCTGCGGGTGCTGGTCGTGGGTGGCTTGTCGCGCCCACGCGGCGGAGCCGCATATTGATACAGCCTCGCGTCCCTCGAGGTCGGATTCGTCCCCTGCGGTTCACAGAGCCGCTCTTCCGGGGTGTACAGCCGCTACGCGCGTAGATATGCTCGTCTGGTGACCATGCCCACCACTGCACCCACAGCACACGCTCTCGCTGACGTCGCCGCGTCCGACAGCACGCTGCGCCGCTTCCTCCACGGGCTGCCCGGCGTCGACGCGGTCGGCCTGGAGGCGCGCGCCGCCTCGCTCGGCACCCGTTCCATCAAGACGACCGCGAAGGCGTACGCCATCGACCTCGCCATCTCGATGGTCGACCTGACGACGCTGGAAGGCGCGGACACCCCGGGCAAGGTCCGGGCGCTCGGCGCCAAGGCGGTCCACCCCGACCCCACGGACCCTGCGACCCCCGCGACCGCGGCCGTCTGCGTCTACCCCGACATGGTGCCCGCCGCGAAGGAGGCCGTCGCCGGCTCCTCCGTGAAGGTCGCCTCGGTCGCCACCGCCTTCCCGGCGGGCCGCGCGCCGATCGCCGTGAAGCTGGCCGACGTGCGCGAGGCCGTGTCCGCGGGCGCCGACGAGATCGACATGGTCATCGACCGCGGGGCGTTCCTCGCGGGCAACTTCATGAAGGTGTACGACGAGATCGTCGCCGTGAAGGAGGCCTGCGGGACGTCGGCCCGCCTCAAGGTCATCTTCGAGACCGGCGAGCTGTCGACGTACGACAACATCCGCCGCGCGAGCTGGCTCGGCATGCTGGCGGGGGCGGACTTCATCAAGACGTCCACCGGCAAGGTCGCGGTCAACGCCACCCCCGCCAACACCCTGTTGATGCTGGAGGCCGTGCGCGACTTCCGCGCGCAGACCGGCATCCAGGTCGGCGTGAAGCCCGCCGGCGGTATCCGCACCTCCAAGGACGCCATCAAGTTTCTCGTCCTGGTCAACGAGACCGCGGGCGAGGACTGGCTGGACAACCACTGGTTCCGCTTCGGCGCCTCCTCGCTCCTGAACGACCTGCTGATGCAGCGTCAGAAGCTGGCCACCGGCCGCTACTCCGGCCCCGACTACGTGACGGTGGACTGATCACCATGGCATCCGCATTCGAATACGCCCCGGCACCCGAGTCCCGCTCGATCGTCGACATCGCGCCGTCCTACGGCCTGTTCATCGACGGCGAGTTCACGGACGCGGCCGACGGCAAGGTCTTCAAGACGGTCTCCCCGAGCACCGAGGAGGTGCTGTCGGAGGTCGCCCAGGCCGGTTCAGAGGACGTCGACCGCGCGGTGAAGGCCGCCCGCAAGGCGTTCGAGAAGTGGTCGGCGCTGCCCGGCGCCGAGCGCGCCAAGTACCTGTTCCGCATCGCCCGGATCATCCAGGAGCGCAGCCGTGAGCTGGCGGTCCTGGAGACGCTGGACAACGGCAAGCCGATCAAGGAGACCCGCGACGCCGACCTCCCTCTGGTCGCCGCGCACTTCTTCTACTACGCGGGCTGGGCCGACAAGCTCGACCACGCCGGGTTCGGAGCGAACCCGCGACCGCTGGGCGTCGCCGGCCAGGTCATCCCCTGGAACTTCCCGCTCCTGATGCTGGCGTGGAAGATCGCGCCCGCGCTGGCGACGGGCAACACGGTGGTGCTGAAGCCGGCCGAGACCACCCCGCTGTCGGCGTTGTTCTTCGCGGACATCTGCCGCCAGGCCGGCCTCCCCAAGGGCGTCGTCAACATCCTTCCCGGCTACGGCGACACGGGCGCCGCGCTCGTCGCGCACCCTGACGTCAACAAGGTCGCGTTCACGGGGTCGACGGCGGTCGGCAAGGAGATCGCCCGCACGGTGGCGGGCTCGCGCAAGAAGCTCACCCTCGAACTGGGCGGCAAGGGCGCCAACATCGTCTTCGACGACGCCCCGATCGACCAGGCCGTCGAGGGCATCGTCAACGGCATCTTCTTCAACCAGGGCCAGGTCTGCTGCGCGGGCAGCCGCCTCCTCGTCCAGGAGTCGATCCAGGACGAGCTCCTGGATTCGCTCAAGCGCCGCCTCTCCACCCTCCGGCTCGGCGACCCGCTCGACAAGAACACGGACATCGGCGCGATCAACTCCGAGGAGCAGCTCTCCCGCATCACCACCCTCGTCGAACAGGGCGAGGCGGAAGGCGCCGAGCGCTGGTCCCCGGCCTGCGAAATCCCGTCCTCCGGCTACTGGTTCGCCCCGACGCTCTTCACGAACGTCACCCAGGCGCACCGGATCGCCCGCGACGAGATCTTCGGCCCGGTGCTGTCCGTCCTCACCTTCCGCACCCCGGACGAGGCGGTCGCGAAGGCCAACAACACCCCGTACGGCCTGTCGGCGGGCATCTGGACGGAGAAGGGTTCGCGGATCCTCGCCGTCGCGAACAAGCTCCGTGCGGGCGTCGTCTGGTCCAACACGTTCAACAAGTTCGACCCGACCTCGCCGTTCGGCGGCTACAAGGAGTCGGGCTTCGGCCGCGAGGGCGGCCGCCACGGCCTGGAGGCGTACCTCGATGTCTGAGAAGACCGAAAAGACCGAGCGTTTCGACCGTCTGTCGGTCTTCAAGACCTACAAGCTGTACGTCGGCGGGAAGTTCCCGCGTTCCGAGAGCGGCCGGGTGTACGAGGTGACGGACTCCAAGGACAACTGGCTGGCCAACGTGCCCCTTTCCTCCCGCAAGGACGCCCGTGACGCCGTGGTCGCCGCGCGCAAGGCGTTCGGCGCGTGGTCGGGCGCGACGGCGTACAACCGCGGTCAGATCCTCTACCGCATCGCCGAGATGCTGGAGGGCCGTCGCGAGCAGTTCGTGCGTGAAGTGGCCGACTCGGAGGGCCTGTCGAAGTCGAAGGCGGCCGCTGTCGTCGACGCGGCGATCGACCGCTGGGTCTGGTACGCGGGCTGGACCGACAAGATCGCCCAGGTCGTCGGCGGCGGAAACCCGGTCGCGGGCCCGTACTTCAACCTGTCCTCCCCCGAGCCGACGGGCGTGGTCGCGGTCCTGGCCCCCCAGGAGTCGTCGTTCCTCGGCCTGGTCTCGGTGATCGCCCCGGTGATCGCGACGGGCAACACGGCGGTCGTGGTGGCCTCCGAGCAGTCCCCGCTCCCCGCGCTGTCCCTGGGCGAGGTCCTGGCCACCTCCGACCTTCCCGGCGGCGTCGTCAACGTCCTCTCCGGCCGTACGGCGGAGATCGCGGCACCGCTGGCCGCGCACCAGGACGTCAACGCGATCGACCTCGCCGGCGCCGACGACGTACAGGCGAAGGAACTGGAGATCGCGGCGGCGGACAACCTGAAGCGGGTTCTCCGTCCACAGCCTGTGGATGAAGCCGACTGGTCGGCGACTCCGGGCACCGAGCGCATGACGGCGTTCCTGGAGACGAAGACGGTCTGGCACCCGACGGGTTCGCTGGGCGCGTCGGGCTCGGCGTACTGAGCCCACTGCAAAGCCGAGAGCCGCGTCCTCCCTCCGTCCGGGGAAGACGCGGCTCTCTCATGCGCGGGCCGGGTTCAGACCAGGCGGGGTCCGCCCAGCAGCATGGCGGCCGTCGTCAGCGCCGCCGGAACCGTACCGACCGGGCTCGTCTCGGCGAGGTAGCTCAGCCCGGAGAGCGGGCCGGCGATGTGGTTGTCCGTCGGGTTGACGGTGTTACGGGTGAGGGCGCCCCGCTTGAGGCCCTGGACGGAGCCGGTGACGGACCGCACCTGGCCGGTCGGCGCCTGCAGGCTCTTCTGCGGGTCGAGCTTGCCGAGCGCGTTGGCCGCGGTGGCCGGCGACAACGGCACCTTCACGGCGGCCGTGGAGTCCGCGGACGCCGTCGCCGCGCTCGCACCCAGGGCCGCCGAGACGGTCGCGAGGGCGATCAGGACGCGCCGGGCGTGGGGCTTGGAGGGGGAAGCGTGTCGTGCCATGGCAGTAGTCACCTTGTATTCACTGGATTCGCTGAGTAATCAGGTCGACACGAAGGGTAGTTGAGATGTGATGCGCACTCCAAAGCCGACCCGCGGGGTCGGCAGCGCGTACGGAATACGTCAAACTGGTGTCCCGTGAGCATCCATCTCCCCTCCCCCGCCCGCGTCGTGCTGCTCTGCGGCCCCTCGGGCTCGGGCAAGTCCCTTGTCGCCGCCCGCTCGGGCCTCCCCGTACTGCGCCTCGACGACTTCTACAAGGAGGGCGAGGACCCGACGCTGCCGCTGGTGACGGGAAGCTCCGACATCGACTGGGACCACCCGGACTCCTGGGACGCGGACACGGCCGTCGCCGCGATCGCGGAGCTGTGCCGCACCGGCCGTACGAAGATCCCCGTCTACGACATCTCCCGCTCCGCCCGCACCGGCGAGGAGACCGTCGACATAGGGCGGACCCCGCTGTTCATCGCGGAGGGCATCTTCGCGGCCGAGATAGTCGAGCGCTGCCGGGAGTTGGGGCTGCTGGCCGACGCCCTGTGCCTGAACCGCGGCGCGGTCCGCACGTTCCGCCGCCGCTTCCTGCGCGATCTCAAGGAGGGCCGCAAGTCGGTCCCGTTCCTGCTGCGCCGCGGCTGGCGCCTGATGCGCCAGGAACGCTCGATCATCGCCCGCCAGACGGCCCTCGGCGCCCACGCCTGCGACCGGGACGAGGCCCTGGGCCGGCTGGCCGCGGCCGCGGTGGGCCGGCGCCCGGCGGCGACCCCCACACGCTGACCGCACACACAAAAGCGGGAGCACACAAAAGCGGGAGCACAAGCAAAAGCGGGACTGGACGGACCCCCCGGCCCTCCAGTCCCGCTTCCCCCGTTCCCCCGTGGTGCTTCCCCCATGAACCCCGTTGGTCCCCCGTGGGTCCCCCCGGTTACTGCTCCCCCGTACTTCCCCCGTTACTTACTGTTCCCCCCAACCCTCAGGCGACGAGCTCCCCGAAGGCGTCCTCCTCGTCACGGCCGAAGCTGAGGACCTCGTCCTCGCGCAGCCGGCGGAGCGACCGCCAGATGCTGGACTTCACCGTGCCGACACTGATGTCGAGGATCTCCGCGATCTCCGGGTCCGTGCGGCCCTCGTAGTAGCGCAGGACCAGCATGGTGCGCTGGAGTTCGGGGAGGCGGGCGAGCGCCTGCCACAGGACCGCACGCAGCTCCGTGCCGCGCATCGCGTCCGTGTCGCCGGGCGTCTCCGGCAGTTCCTCGGTCGGGTATTCGTTCAGCTTGCGGCGGCGCCACGCGCTGATGTGCAGGTTCGTCATGGTGCGGCGGAGGTAGCCCCCGACCGCGGCCTTGTCGCTGATCCGGTCCCAGGCCTTGTACGTCGAGAACAGCGCGCTCTGCAGCAGGTCCTCGGCCTCGAAGCGGTCACCGGTCAGGTGGTAGGCGGTGGCGTACAGGGAGGCGCGGCGCTCCTGGACGTAGGCGGTGAACTCCGCCTCCGACAGCGACCGACGCTCCCCCGTGTCCTCCCTGTACGCGCTTCCCCCGTGCGTTTCCCCCGTGAAGGTGTCAACCACCGTCATGTACGCGGTGTGCTGACGCCCGGCGCCGCGAGCGCACCCCCGCCCGCTCACGGCACCGGACTTCTCGGAACCCCGGCCCCCGTTCACGTCGTGCAGGCGCGTGATCACTGCGCTGGTGCTGGTGCTGTGCAGCATGTTCATCTCGCGCCCCCCGTCGTGGACTTCCGGTGTTCGGCTTGCTCAGGCGGTGGATCTCTGCGGTGCTTCCTTGCCTGTGCCGAGAAGCTTGCCCTCGCACCTTCATGGCCGTGTCCGCCGACTGTCACAGACCTGTCACAGGGGTCGGCCGCAGGGAAGGCACAGCACGGTCACAGAGAAGAGCGGTACGGGCACGCAGGCGTACAGGTCCGCAGCAGGAGTCGAAACCCCGCCCCACCATGGGCCAGAATGAGCGCGTGCCTACCCTGTTGCTGATCGAGGATGACGACGCCATCCGTACGGCCCTGGAGCTGTCCCTTACGCGCCAGGGTCACCGGGTTGCCACCGCTGCCACCGGTGAGGACGGTCTGAAGCTCCTGCGCGAGCAGCGGCCGGACCTGATCGTGCTGGATGTGATGCTGCCCGGCATCGACGGGTTCGAGGTGTGCCGGCGCATCCGGCGCACGGACCAGCTGCCGATCATTCTGCTCACCGCGCGCAGTGACGACATCGATGTGGTCGTGGGCCTGGAGTCCGGCGCGGACGACTATGTGGTCAAGCCGATCCAGGGGCGGGTGCTCGACGCCCGGATCCGGGCCGTGCTGCGGCGCGGGGATCGCGAGTCGACCGACGCGGCGAGCTTCGGCAGCCTGGTCATCGACCGCGCGGCCATGACCGTGACCAAGAACGGCGAGGACCTGCAGCTCACGCCGACCGAGCTCAGGCTGCTCCTGGAGCTGAGCCGGCGGCCCGGCCAGGCGCTGTCCCGGCAGCAGTTGCTGCGGCTGGTGTGGGAACACGACTATCTGGGCGACTCCCGGCTGGTGGACGCGTGCGTCCAGCGGCTGCGTGCCAAGGTCGAGGACGTGCCGTCGTCCCCGACGCTGATCCGTACCGTGCGGGGCGTGGGCTACCGGCTGGACACGCCTCAGTGACCGAAGCGCAAGGGGGGGTTCGCGGCTGGGCCGCGACCCGCAAGGGACATCTTTCACGGCTGCGCTTCACCAGTCTCCGGCTCCGCCTGGTCGTCGTGTTCGGCCTGGTGGCGCTCACCGCGGCCGTCTCCGCGTCCGGGATCGCGTACTGGCTCAACCGCGAGGCCGTGCTCACCCGCACCCAGGACGCGGTGCTCGGCGACTTCCGGCAGGCGATGCAGACCCGGGCGGGCACCCTGACCGCGCACCCCTCGCAGGACGAACTGCAGCACACCGCGGGGCAGATGGCGAACAGCAGCCAGCGCTTCAGCGTGCTGCTCGTCGCGCAGGACGCCGACGGCAAGACGGTCTACGGCAGTTCGGGCGGCCTGGACGGCTTCTCGCTGCAGGACGTGCCCAAGTCGCTGCGCGCGGCCGTGACCAGGAAGCAGCAGGTCGACTCCGACAACAAGTACGCCTACCACCTGTACTGGCAGCGTGTCGTCGACCACGGCACGCCGTACCTGGTGGCGGGCACGAGGGTGATCAACGGCGGGGCGACCGGCTACATGCTCAAGTCTCTGGAGCCGGAGGCCAAGGACCTCAACTCCCTGGCCTGGTCGCTGGGGATCGCCACCGGGCTCGCGCTGGTCGGCTCGGCGCTGCTCGCGCAGGCCGCCGCCTCGACCGTGCTCAAGCCCGTGCAGCGGCTCGGGGTCGCCGCGCGCAGACTCGGCGAGGGCAAGCTGGACACCCGGCTCAGGGTGTCGGGGACCGACGAACTCGCCGATCTGTCACGGACGTTCAACTACGCGGCCGAGGCGCTGGAGAAGCGGGTCGAGGACATGGCCGCGCGGGACGATGCGTCCCGGCGGTTCGTCGCCGACATGAGTCATGAGCTCCGTACTCCGCTCACCGCGATCACCGCCGTGACGGAGATCCTGGAGGAGGAGCTGGAGGCCGAGTCCGGGTCGATGGACCCGATGATCGAGCCTGCCGTACGGCTCGTCGTCAGCGAGACCCGGCGGCTCAACGACCTCGTCGAGAACCTCATGGAGGTCACCCGCTTCGACGCGGGCACCGCCCGGCTGGTCCTGGACGACGTCGACCTCGCCGACCAGATCACGGCGTGCATCGACGCCCGGGCCTGGCTGGACGCGGTGGACCTGGACGCCGAGCGCGGCCTCCACGCCCGTCTCGACCCGCGCCGCCTGGACGTGATACTCGCCAACCTGATCGGCAACGCGCTCAAGCACGGCGGGTCGCCGGTGCGGGTCTCGGTACGGCCCGAGGACGACCGGATCGTCATCGCGGTGCGCGACCACGGGCCCGGCATCCCCGAGGACGTCCTGCCGCACGTCTTCGACCGCTTCTACAAGGCGAGCGCCTCCCGCCCGCGCTCCGAGGGCAGCGGACTCGGACTGTCCATCGCCCTGGAGAACGCCCACATCCACGGCGGTGAGATCACCGCCGCCAACTCCCCCGACGGAGGTGCGGTGTTCACGCTGCGGCTGCCGCGGGACGCGTCGGCGCTGACGGAGGAGGCCGAGAAGGACACGGGGAAGAACGGGAACGCCTCATGACCGTACGACGCCGCCTGCCGGCGCTCCCCGTCCTCGCCGCCCTGGCCGCTCTGCTCACCGGCTGCGGCATCCGGCCCACCGAGGTGCCCACGGACTTCGGGGCGGCGCCCTCCCAGGTGCAGTGCTCGCCGGCCCAGCCGCAGGTCTCGACCCAGGCCTCGCGCGGGCTGCCCGTGCAGGTGTTCCTGCTGTGCGGCTCCTCGCTGGTCGCCGTGGACCGGACGGTACGGGTCCCGGACGGCTCCCCGGACTCGAAGCGGCGGGTGCTGGTGGCGCAGGGACTCCTCGACCAGCTCGCGGCGACGCCGTCGCCCGCCGAGAAGGAGGCCGGGTACACCACGGACGTCCGTGGCGGCATGACCGTGAGCGGCCCCCGCTCCGGTGACCCCGACGACACGCTCCGGCTGAGCAACCCGCCCGGCGACCTCACGTCCTTCGCGCTCGCCCAGGTCGTCTGCACGTTCTCCGACTCGGCGGCGGCCGAGGGCGACGGCTCGGTCATCCTCGGGGGCCCCGGCAAGGAGCCGCTGCGCCGCTACGAGTGCACGGACGAGGTCCGCTCCCGCCCGGGCACCGAGCAGCCGCCGTCGAGCGAGGTTACGGGCGGCTGACATACGGGTGTGGTGGAGGCCTCATACAGGTACCTGCGGACGACCCGGAACCGATCCCGCCGCAGGCGGCGTCTAGGGGGGCGTGCAGCATCAAGGCGGGACCGGTGAGACCCGGTGGACTACCGCGCCCCCCAGGGGGCGCGGGGAACTGCGCGACCAGCCACAACCGACCCGCGGATTGGAGACCGGCCTCCGCGCGGAGCGCTTCCGCATCCGTGTGACAGGGGGTGTCCTCCTCGTCGCGCACCTCGCGTTCGTCGCCTGGCTCACGCTGCGCCCGCTGGATGTGCCCTGGGTGATGCCCCCCAACCTGCATCCGTTCGCCGGCATACGCGCCGACCTGGCCCTGGGCCGGCCGGCGGCGGCCCGCCGCATCGGCGAGGGCGTCGGCCTCCTCGCGCCGCTCGGCGTACTGCTCCCGATGGCACACGGCAGGCTGTGGGCCTTCCCGTTCGCCTCGTTCGTCCGTACGGTCGCCGCGGGCGCGCTGGTCTCCCTGGGCATCCTGCTGCTGCAGACCGGGGTCCCGGGCCGCGTCCCGGACGTGGACTCGGTACTCATGAACACCGTGGGCGTGGCCCTCGCCCACCTCGCGATCGTCCCCGCGGCCCGCTCCTGGCTCCGCCGCAGGTCCGAGCGGGAGGAACGGGCGGCCGTCCGCCAGGAGGAAGCGGTTCAGGGTCGAACCCCGACGTTTCCCAGGGTCGGGATCGCACCGTAGAGCGACGCTTTGCCCCCTTCGTCTCCGTAGCGTTGAAGACAGATGAGGAAGCCGCCAAGAGGCCCTCACCCCGACGCTCACGAAGGAGCCGCACATGTCCGCCCTCGTCCGCCCCACCCACGGCCGCATGATCGGCGGCGTGTGCGCCGGTCTGGCGCGGCGCTTCGGCACCTCCGCGACCACCATGCGCGTGATCTTCCTGCTCTCCTGCCTGCTGCCGGGCCCGCAGTTCCTGCTCTACATAGCGCTGTGGATCCTGCTGCCCTCGGAGGAGAAGGCGGCCCGCACCGCCTGGTGAGCCCCTTCTCGCAGGTACGCCGATGGGGCGCACCCCGTGCCCGGGGGTGCGCCCCATCGGCGCGTTCAGAGGCGGGTCAGCCGATCGGCAGACCGTTCACGGGCAGGCCGTGCGTGGGCAGGCTCGACTGCACCGGCATACCGCCGAGCAGCCCGGCGACCGGCGCGGACGGGCCGTCGGCGAGCGCACGGGCGGACGGCTGCACGGAGGACAGACCGCGTTCGAGGGCGGGCTTGCCCTGGGCCACCGCCGCCTGGGCACCCGGCAGCGCCTGGGAGACGTTCTGCGCCGGGAGCGCGCTGGTGACGGACCCCAGCGTGCCGGTGGCGTCCGGGACCGCCGGGGCCGCGTTCGCGGCGCCCGCGCCCGTGGCGGCGAAGGCGGCACCGAGAGCGGCGACACCGAGGGTCTTGGCAGCAGACTGCTTCATGAAATGCGTCCTCGAAATGGGGTTGGGGAAA
This sequence comes from Streptomyces sp. TLI_185, assembly GCF_003814765.1. Classification (NCBI taxonomy): domain Bacteria; kingdom Bacillati; phylum Actinomycetota; class Actinomycetes; order Kitasatosporales; family Streptomycetaceae; genus Streptomyces; species Streptomyces sp. TLI_185. The sequence goes on along the minus strand of NZ_RKRB01000001.1, from coordinate 6,358,684 downwards.
TGTGAGCGGTGTCCACGACCGTAAACACGGGCACCCGCTTGCCGCAAACATCGAAATGCGAACGGGTTGTGAATACCCGTCCCCATTCCACACACCCCAATATCCCCAGTCACCCCTCCGAGGGCACAGAACCGCTGGTGGAAGCGGTCTGCTGGAACAGCCATTCGGACTTCAGCTCGGCATATCCGGGCTTGATCACGTCATTGATCATCGCCAGTCGTTCATCGAAAGGAATGAACGCTGATTTCATCGCATTGACGGAGAACCACTGCATGTCGTCGAGCGAATAACCGAAGGCGTCGACAAGGTGCTCGAATTCCCGGCTCATACTCGTGCCGGACATGAGTCGATTGTCCGTATTCACGGTCGCACGGAAGTGCAGTCGCCGCAGCAGCCCGATCGGGTGTTCGGCGTACGACTCCGCCGCCCCGGTCTGGAGGTTGGAGCTGGGGCACAGTTCGAGCGGGATGCGCTTGTCCCGTACGTACGAGGCGAGCCGCCCGAGCTTCACCGAGCCGTCGGCGTGCACCTGGATGTCGTCGATGATGCGCACTCCGTGCCCGAGCCGGTCGGCGCCGCACCACTGCAGGGCCTGCCAGATGGACGGCAGCCCGAAGGCCTCACCGGCGTGGATGGTGAAGTGGTTGTTCTCGCGCTTCAGATACTCGAAGGCGTCGAGGTGCCGGGTGGGCGGGTAACCGGCCTCGGCACCCGCGATGTCGAAGCCCACCACACCCAGGTCCCGGTAACGGTTGGCGAGTTCGGCGATCTCCAGGGCGCGCGCGGCGTGCCGCATGGCGGTGAGCAGGGCGCCGACGCGGATCCGGTGACCGCTCTGGCGCGCGAGCCGCTCCCCTTCCCGGAAGCCCTCGTTGACGGCCTCGACGACCTCCTCGAGGCTGAGCCCGCCCTCCAGATGTTGCTCGGGGGCGTACCGCACCTCGGCGTACACGACCCCGTCCTCGGCGAGATCCTCGGCACACTCGCGCGCGACCCGCACCAGCGCGTCCCGGGTCTGCATCACGCCGACGGTGTGGGAGAAGGTCTCCAGGTACCGCTCCAGAGAACCGGAGTCGGCGGCCTCCCGGAACCAGACGCCGAGCTTGTCGGAGTCGGTCTCGGGGAGGCGGTCATAGCCCGCGTCGCGGGCGAGTTCGACGATCGTCCCCGGGCGGAGACCGCCGTCGAGGTGGTCGTGCAGCAGAACCTTCGGCGCCCGGCGGATCTGCTCCGGCGTCGGGGTGTTCGAGATGGTCTGGCTCGTCATTTCCGCACTCTACCTCCTACGCGCGTAGATCGCGCCTTGTACAACTCCGTCGATACGTAACGGTGACCGCAAGGACGGGACACGTACACCCGCGCTTCTGACACTGTTCTGTCATGGCACACCAAGCGACGCCGGTTCGACGGGCCCGACTGGGGAGGGCACTCGGCCCGGAGCCGACGGCGGTGAGCGGAGTGGTTCTGCTGCTCCCCGGCGGCGACGAGGAGTCGGCCCGCAGACCGTCCCCCATGCTGGCGACCGCCTCCGTACGCGCACTGGGCCGCCGCCTGGCCCGCGCGGGGCGGCAGGAGGGCCTGGCCACGCATGTCGTCCACTACCGCTACCGCGGCTGGAACGGCAGCGAGGCACATCTGGCACGGGACGCCTCCTGGGCCGCGGACGAAGCCGTACGGCGCTACGGGGACGTCCCCGTCTGCCTCGCCGGCCTCGGCATGGGCGGCCGCGCCGCACTGCGCGCGGGCGGGCACGAGGCCGTCAACTCCGTACTGGCGATGGCGCCTTGGCTGCCCGAGGAGGACGTCGCGGCTTCGCCTGAACCGGTGAAGCAGCTCGCCGGGCGGCGTGTGCTGATTGTTCATGGCACGAATGACGACGTCTCCGACCCGGAGCTCTCCTTCCGGCTGGCGGCGCGGGCGAAGAAGGCGAACCGGGACGTGTGCCGGTTCGAAGTGCACTCCGACGGTCATGGGTTGCACCAGTACCGGAGTGAAGTGCAGGCGCTGGCCGAGGACTTCGTGATGGGGGCGTTGTTCGGGCGGTCGTTCTCGCGGCCGGTGGAGGATGCACTGGCGGCTCCGCCTCCTTTGGGGTTGCGGATGCCCTTGGCTGCGGGGTTTGGTAAGTCTCTGCGCCGGTGAGAGCTCGGGGGTTCGGGTTCGTTGCGGGGTGCGGGGTGCGTGTGCTTGCTCGCGCCCACGCGGCGGAGCCGCATATCGGCTGTGACATCAGCCGCTGCCGCGGCGGGGTCCCGCGCCCCTTGAGGGGCGCTGCCCGCTCAGGTCGGCAGCAAGTTGCCCCTTCTTGAGAGCAGGAACTTCTTGAAGGCGGCCACGGGGGGTGTGTCCGGGTGGCCGTCCAGCCAGGCGACGCCGATTTCGCGGGCCGCTCTTGGGGCTGTGACCGTGAGTTCCACAACTCCTGGACGGGGAAAGGCGGGTGGGGGCAGGAGGGCCACCCCGAGGCCTGCTGCCACCAGGCCGCGCAGGGTCTCCGCCTCCTCGCCCTCGAAGGCGATGCGGGGCTTGAAGCCCGCTTCCTTGCAGAGGTCGTCCGTGATGAGGCGCATGCCGTAGCCCGGTTCGAGGGTCACGAAGGTCTCGTCGGCAGCTTCTGCCAGGCGGATGCGGCGGCGGGACGCGAGGGGGTGGTCGGCGGGGACGACCAGGCGGAGTTTCTGTTCGTCGAGGCGGCGGGCCACCAGGTCTGGGGCGTCGGGGACCGGGGAGGTCAGACAGAGGTCGAGTTCGCCCGCGCGCAGCTTCTCCAGCATCGCCTCGCCGTAGTTCTGGACGAGGCTGAAGCGGACGCGGGGATGGTCGACGCGGAAGGCCTGGATGAGACCCGGGACCGTCTCCGCGCCCATGGTGTGCAGGAAGCCGAAGGCGACCTTGCCGGTGGCCGGGTCGGCATCGGCTCGGACCTCCTCGGCGGCGCGCTCGATCTCGGCGAGGGCGCGTTCGACGGAGCCGAGGAAGGTACGGCCGGCCGGGGTGAGGGAGACGGTGCGGCCGCGGCGGGCGAACAGGTCGACGCCCAGGTCCTGTTCGAGGCGGACCATGGCCCTGGAGAGGGTGGACTGCGGGACCTGCATCTCCTGGGCGGCGCGCGTGACGTGCTCGGTGCGGGCGACGCCGGCGAAGTGGGCGAGGCGCGGGGCGAGCAGCGAGACGATGTCCTCGGTGTCTTTTGTGTCACTGGACGGTGACAGGCGAGCTTGTGACCTCTGCTGATGCACCATGGGAACGATTATGGCGATTCCATGCATTGGACGGATGAGCGGGGTCGTACGTAGCTTCGAGGCATGTCTCCCGCCAGTACCGGGGCGTCCACCATCGTGGGCGCCGAATCCGTTGTCCCCGTCGTCCCCGTCGTCCCTGTCGTCGATTCCCGTATGACGCCGGGTGGGCCCGGCTACCGCCGCATGAGCTTCGCGCTCTTCCTCGCCGGGGTCGCGACCTTCGCGCTGCTGTACTCCACTCAGGCCCTGCTGCCGCTGATCTCGGGCGAGTTCGGGGTGGCGGCGAGTGAGGCGAGCTGGACGGTGGCGGCGGCGACCGGTGGTCTGGCGGTGTTCGTCCTTCCGATGAGTGCGCTGTCGGAGCGGTTCGGGCGTCGTACGGTGATGACGGGCTCGCTGGCGGTCGCGGTGACGGTGGGGCTCCTGGTCCCGTTCGCGCCGTCGCTGGGCGTACTGGTCGTGCTGCGGGCACTGCAGGGTGCGGCGCTGGCCGGACTGCCTGCCTCGGCGACCGCGTATCTCGCGGAGGAGGTCCGCCCGAAGGCGCTGGTCACGGCGATCGGGCTGTTCGTCGCGGGCAACAGCGTCGGCGGGATGAGCGGCCGGGTCATCACGGGGTGGGTCGCGCAGGAGTGGGGCTGGCGGGCCGCGGTCGGTGTGATCGGGGCGATCGCGGTGGTGTGTGCGGTGGCATTCCGGTTGCTGCTGCCCGCTCCGCGCCATTTCAGGGCGGGCTCGCTGCGGCCACGGGTCCTGGCCGGGACGGTGCGCGACCACCTGTCGAACCCGCTGCTGCGCCGGCTGTACGCGATCGGTGCGCTGTTCATGACGGTGTTCGGCGGGGTGTACACGGTGATCGGTTACCGCCTGACGGAGGCGCCGTTCTCGCTCCCGCAGGGCGTCATCGGGTCGATCTTCCTGGTGTACCTGGTGGGTACGGTGTCCGCCTCGACCGCGGGCCGGTTGGTGGGGCGGCTGGGCCGCCGCGGAGCCCTTTATCTGGCGGGCGGTACGACGGCGACGGGCCTGGCCCTGACCCTCGCGGGGTCGCTGGTGCCGGTGCTGCTGGGGCTGGTGCTGATCACCGCGGGGTTCTTCGCCGGGCATGCGGTCGCGTCGTCGGCCGTGAGCAAGACGGCGACGGCGGGGCGGGCGCAGGCCTCCGCCCTGTACCAGTCGGCGTACTACATCGGGTCCAGCGCAGGCAGCACGATCGGGGCCATGGCGTTCCACGCCGGCGGCTGGTCCGGGACAGTGGGGGTCGGGCTGCTGGCGGTGCTGGGGGTCGTGACGATCACGGTGTTCGGGTCGCGGGCGGCACGGGTCGCTGCGCGGCGGGCCCCGGTGCCGGTGCACTGAACTTCCTCGCCCCCGCCGCCCCTACCCGTCCGGACCCGGGGGCCAGCCCCCGGACCCCCGCTCCTCAAACGCCGGAGGGGCTGGATTTGGCTCAGCCAATCTCAGCCCGTCCGGCGTTTGAGGACGAGGCCGTTCAGGCCGAAGCGGGGGTCTGGGGGCGCAGCCCCCAGGTACGGGACGGGTAGGGGCGGCGGGGGGGACAACCTTCTGACCTGCACCTTCCTCCACTCCGGACGCCATTGTCAGTGCCCTGCGCTAGCTTCGGACGTGCTGGGCGCAAAGGCGCGCGACAGGAATGCCACAGGGGTGGGTGGACCATGAGCGACGGTACGGCGACGACGACAACAGACCTCGACGTCAGGCTGGAAAAGCACCGCGTCGAGCTGACCGGCTACTGCTACCGCATGCTCGGCTCCTCCTTCGAGGCCGAGGACGCGGTACAGGACACGATGGTCCGCGCCTGGCGCAGTTACGAGAAGTTCGAGGGCCGCTCCAGCCTCCGCTCCTGGCTCTACCGCATCGCGACGAACGTCTGCCTGGACATGCTGACCGCCGGCAACAAGCGCGCCCGCCCGATGGACCTGAGCGAGTCGACGCCCCTCGCCCGGGCCGCCCTCTCCCCCCGCCCGGACAACACCTGGCTGGAGCCGATGCCGGACGCCCGCGTGCTGCCGACCGTCGAGGACCCGGCGGAAGCCGCCGTCGCCAAGGAGTCCGTGCGGCTCGCCTTCATGGCGGCCCTGCAGCAACTGCCGCCCAAGCAGCGGGCGGTGCTGATCCTCCGCGAGGTCCTGGCCTGGAAGGCGAGCGAGGTCGCCGAGCTGCTCGGCACCTCGGTCGCGTCCGTCAACAGCGCCCTGCAGCGGGCGCGGGCGACGCTCGCCGAGCGCGAGCAGGGCGACAAGGCGGCAGCCGCGGCCGTCTCCGACCCTCTCGACGAGGAGCAGCGCAAGCTCCTGGACCGCTATGTGGCGGCCTTCGAGGGGTACGACATGACCGCACTGACGGCGTTGCTGCACGAGGACGCCGTGATGACGATGCCGCCGTTCGACCTGTGGCTGACGGGCCACGACGACATCACGGGCTTCATGACGACCCTGGGCTCCGCCTGCGAGGGCTCCCGGCTGCTTCCGGTCCAGGTCAACGGCCTGCCGGGGTTCGCCCAGTACAAGCCGGACCCGGAGAAGGGCGGCTTCACCCCGTGGGCGGTGCAGGTGCTGGAGATATCAGACGGCGGGCTCTCCGGGTTCCACTTCTTCCTCGACACGGAGCGCTGGTTCCCGCTGTTCGGCCTGCCCCTCCACCTCGAAGCGGAGCCCGACCAGGTCGAGGAGGGCGTGTAGGGACGGGGCGGGATCGCGCAGCCGTATCCGGCCCCCGGCCCGCCGGGCGGCCAGCTCCAGCCGCGCCAGCAGATCCACGGCACCCAGCCCCGGCGGCCCGATCGCGGCGACGTCGACGACCACGACCGCGGCCCCGGTGGACCCCAGCAGCGCGCGCACGTCCTCGCACAGCCCGGCCGCCTCGTCACGGGTGACGGGGCCGGGCAGCACGAGTACGGCGGGTGTCATTTCGTCCACGAGCGGTAGACCGGGCGGGCGGGCAGAACTCATCGGCGGCGCCCGCCTACGCGGCGTGTCCGCCGACCGGGATCACATTGACCCGGTGGCCTCGTGCCCCAGAGGGTTGGGTGTATGCCCCAAGCATCAGCACCGCCCTGGATACCCGACGGTCTCCTCCCCGCCGAGGGGGCGTCGTGCAGGGAGTGCTGACGGGCTTCGCGGTCATCGCGGTCGTCATCGGGGTGGGCTACGTCATCGGACGGCAGGGCCACCTCGGCGAGCACGGACGCGAGGTGCTGACCAAGCTGGCCTTCCACGTGGCGTCCCCGGCCCTCCTGTTCACCACGCTCGCCCGGGCCGACCTGTCGGTGATCTTCTCCAGCCGGCTGCTGGTGACGGCGATGAGCACGGCAGCGGCGGCGGGCGTCTTCGTCGCGATGGGTGTCGTACGGGGCTGGGGCGTGGGGCGTACGACGATCGGCGCCCTGTGCTCCAGTTACGTCAACTCGGGCAACCTCGGCATCCCGATCGCGGTGTATGTGCTGGGCGACGCCTCGCTGGTGGCGCCGGTGCTGCTGTTCCAGATCATCGCGGTCACGCCGATCGCCCTGACGATCCTGGACCTGTCGGGGAAGGGCGAGAAGGGTCCGCTGTGGCTTCGGCTGCTCACGCCCCTGCGCAACCCGATCGCGGTCGGTTCACTGGCCGGCGTCGCGGTGGCCGCGACCGGCGTTCATGTCCCGGGCCCGGTCATGGACCCGGTGACCCTGATCGGCAACATGTCGGTGCCCGCGGTCCTGCTGGCTTTCGGCATCTCCCTGTGCGGCAGCACGATGCCGGGGCGGGGCGCTGACCGGTTCCCCGTGTTCCTGTCGGTCGCACTGAAGGCGGTGGGCCAGCCGGTGGCCGCGTGGGCCTTGGCGGTGGGGGTGTTCGGGCTGCACGGCCACCAGCTCCTCGACGTGGTGGTGACGTCGGCGCTGCCGGCCGCACAGAACCTGTACACGTACGCGAGCCGTTATCGGGTGGCGGAGGGGCTGGCGAGGGACTCGATCCTGTTGTCGACGGTGTTGTCGGTGCCGGTGCTCGTGGTGGTGGCGGCGTTGCTGGGCTGAGGATCTCAGTTCAGCGGGAAGATGCCGGTGTCCAGAACCAACTTGAAGGGTGCGGGCAGCGTCAGCTCCTCGCCGTATTCCACCGAAGTGAGGACTCGATATGTGCCGCTCTGCGGTTCTCCGTAGAGCGTCGCCGTGGGACGCCCCGACTGCCAGGCGTCCAAGAGAAGGTAGAGCGGCACACCCGCCACGGCGTAGCCATGGGCCTTCTTGATGCGATCGTGGTTCGCATTGCTCTGGGATGTGACCTCGACGACCAGTTCCGCCTCGCCGGCGTGCACGCGCGTTCCGCGGCGCAAGGCAGCTCTCGGTACCACGCACAGGTCGGGAACGAAGAGGCTGCCGGTCTCTGGGCACGTCAGCCCGAGCGTCTGATAGATACCCCACTCGCAGCCGGCAGGTCGTGCGCCGTACAGGAGCTCGTGAAGCAGCTCAGCAGTGTCGTTGTGCTCTTCGGACGGCGGCGGCGGCACGGTGACGACCCCTTCGATGATCTCCACCTTGCTGCCCTCGGGAGCGTCCGTCTCTTCCCAGACACGGACGATCTCGTCCCAGCCCGTTCCCCTGGGGGACCCGGACTCGGCGGCGAGTGCGCTCATGGCGGTCTCCAATCGGTCGTCACCGCTCCCAGCATGCCGAACGGGACCGGCGGCGGTCCACCGATCCCGTTCACCCGAACGAGGAAACCCCCAGGTCAGGCGATTCGTTCCAGCACGATGGGCGAAGCCGTGAAGGCCGTAGCTTCCACCCCGATGTCGTAAGACCCCTCCACCGCCTGCAGCGCGTACTCGAAGCGCTCGGGGGTGTCCGTGTGCAGGGTCAGCAGGGGCTGGCCCTCCGTCACCGTGTCGCCCGGCTTGGCGTGCATCTCGACGCCCGCGCCCGCCTGCACCGGGTCCTCCTTGCGGGCGCGGCCCGCGCCGAGGCGCCAGGCGGCGACGCCGATGTCGTAGGCGTCGAGGCGGGTCAGGACGCCGGACGACGGCGCCTTGATGACGTGCTGCTCCTTCGACGTGGGGAGGGTCGCGTCCGGGTCGCCGCCCTGGGCCGCGATCATGCGGCGCCAGACGTCCATCGCGGACCCGTCGGCCAGGGCCTTCGCCGGGTCGGCGTCCTTCACACCGGCCGCGTCCAGCATTTCGCGGGCGAGGGCGATGGTCAGTTCCACGACGTCCGAGGGGCCGCCGCCCGCCAGGACCTCGACCGACTCGCGGACCTCCAGCGCGTTGCCGGCGGTGAGGCCGAGCGGGGTCGACATGTCCGTCAGCAGCGCGACCGTCTTCACGCCGTGGTCCGTACCCAGGCCCACCATGGTGGACGCCAGCTCCCGCGCGTCCTCGATGGTCTTCATGAAGGCGCCCGTGCCCACCTTCACGTCCAGGACCAGGGAGCCGGTGCCCTCGGCGATCTTCTTGGACATGATCGAGGAGGCGATCAGCGGGATCGCCTCGACCGTGCCGGTCACGTCCCGCAGCGCGTAGAGCTTCTTGTCCGCGGGGGCCAGGCCGTCGCCCGCCGCGCAGATCACCGCGCCGGTCGTGTCGAGGACGTTCAGCATCTCCTCGTTCGACAGCAGCGCGCGCCAGCCGGGGATCGACTCCAGCTTGTCCAGGGTGCCGCCGGTGTGGCCGAGGCCGCGTCCCGACAGCTGCGGAACGGCCGCTCCGCAGGCCGCGACCAGGGGCGCCAGCGGGAGGGTGATCTTGTCGCCGACGCCGCCCGTCGAGTGCTTGTCGGCCGTCGGGCGGGACAGGGACGAGAAGTCCATGCGCTCGCCGGAGGCGATCATCGCGGCGGTCCAGCGGGCGATCTCACGGCGGTTCATGCCGTTGAGGAGGATGGCCATGGCGAGCGCGGACATCTGCTCGTCGGCGACCTCCCCGCGGGTGTACGCGTCGATGACCCAGTCGATCTGCTCGTCGCTGAGCTCACCGCGGTTCCGCTTGGTGCGGATGACGGAGATGGCGTCCATGGCCATGGGGTGGGTTCCTTCCGAGGTTCATGGAAGTGTGCGGCCCCTCCGCTCGAAGGGTTCAAGCCGGAGGGGCCGCACGGGAGTTACTTGGCGAGATGGCCCGGCCCGAAGGCCTGCGGCAGCATCTCCGAGAGGGGGAGGATTCCCGCCGGGGTCTCCACCAGGAGGTCCGGGCCCCCGAACTCGTACAGCAGCTGACGGCAGCGGCCGCACGGGACGAGGATCTCGCCCCGCCCGTCCACACATGTGAAGTGCGTCAGCCGGCCGCCGCCCGTGCGCTGCAGCTCCGAGACCAGCCCGCATTCGGCGCACAGGCCGAGGCCGTAGGAGGCGTTCTCGACGTTGCAGCCGGAGACCGTACGGCCGTCGTCGACCAGGGCGGCCACTCCGACCGGGAAGCCCGAGTAGGGGGCGTACGCGTGGGACATGGCCTCGCGGGCCAGGTCCCGGAGCGCCTCCCAGTCGACGGCGGCCGGCGGGGTCACTTGCCCTGGCCCTTCCGGTAACGCATACCGTCCGCCTTGGGCATCCTGAGGCGCTGCGCGGACAGCGACAGCACCAGCAGGGTGACGACGTACGGGGTGGCGCCCACGAAGTCGCTCGGGACCTCGTCGGTGACCAGGTACCAGACCAGGACACCCGCGCCCACCATGAGGCTGATGCCGCCCTGCCAGAGCGCCTTCTTGTACAGCTTCCAGCCCGCCATCGCCGCCAGCAGCACCACCAGCAGGAGCAGCAGCGCGTGGACGGTCGCACCGCCGTTGCGCAGCTGCAGCGCGTCGGAGTAGCCGAACAGGCCCGCGCCCATGGCGAGGCCGCCGACTCGCCAGTTGCCGAAGATCATGGCCGCGAGACCGATGAAGCCGCGCCCGCCGGTCTGGGCCTCCAGGTAGGTGTGCGAGGTGACCAGCGCGAGGAAGGCGCCGCCGAGGCCCGCGAGACCGCCGGAGACGGCGACGGCCGCGTACTTGTACTTGTAGACGTTGACGCCGAGGGACTCCGCGGCGATCGGGTTCTCACCGCAGGAGCGCAGCCGCAGACCGAACGGCGTGCGCCACAGCAGCCACCAGCTGCCGACGAACAGCAGGATGGCGAAGATCGTCACCACGGACAGGTCGGTGACCAGGCCGCCGAGGATGCCGGCGATGTCGGAGATCAGGAACCAGTGGTGGTTCTCGAGGGACTTCAGACCGTCCGACAGGCCCGGCACGTCGATGTTGGGCAGCGAGTCCACCGGCGGGGACTGCTTGGGGTTGCCGCCCGCGTCGGCCGCCTTGCCGTCGGCGAAGAAGATCTTGGCGAGGTACTGGGTGGTGCCCAGCGCGAGGAGGTTGACCGCGACACCGGAGACGATGTGGTCGACGCCGAAGGTGATGGTCGCCACCGCGTGCACCAGGCCGCCGAGGACACCGAAGCCGATGCCGCACAGCAGGCCGAGCCACGGGTTGGACTGCCAGCCGATCCAGCCGGCGCCGAAGGTGCCGAGGATCATCATGCCCTCGAGGCCGATGTTGACCACGCCGGACCGCTCGGACCACAGGCCGGCGAGACCCGCGAGGCCGATGGGCACGGCGAGGCTGAGCGCGGCGGAGACCTGGCCCTCGGAGGTGAGCTGGTCCGAGCCGGAGATGACGCGGACCGCGGCGACGAGCAGCAGCGCACCGGCGACGATCATCAGGATCTGGCCGAGCGAGCGGCCCGAGCGGCCGCGTTGGGTGTCCGCCTTGGGAGCCGCGGGGGGCGGCGTGTCGGTCATCGTGGCAGTCATCACGCCACCTCCTGCTTCTTCGTCGTGGCGGCGGCCTGGGCGGCGAGCTCGGCGCCCACCCGCTGCTGCTGGCGCCTCAGGCCGTAGCGGCGTACGAGCTCGTAGGCGATGACGACGCACAGGACGATGACGCCCTGGATGACGCCGAGGATCTCCTTGTCGTAGCCCTCGAACTCGAGGTGGTTGGTGGTGCGCTCCAGGAAGCCCCACAGGAGCGCGCCGAGCGCGATGCCGACCGGGTTGTTGCGGCCGAGCAGGGCGATGGCGATGCCGGTGAAGCCGATGCCCGTCGGGAAGTCGTTGCTGAACTGGTGGCTGTCGTTGAGCAGGGTCGGCATGCCGATCAGACCGGCCACCGCGCCCGAGATGACCATGCTGGTGGCGATCATCTTCTTGACGGAGACACCGCTCGCGGCGGCCGCGCTCTCGGACTGGCCGACGGTGCGCAGGTCGAAGCCGAAGCGGGTGCGCCCGAGCACGAACCAGTAGGCGACGCCGACGACCACGGCGATGACGATGAAGCCCCACAGCTCGCCCGCCGCGCCGGTGTCGATCTGGAAGAAGTACGAGGACTGGGGCAGCGGCTTGGTGGAGATCACCGTGCCGCCGCTCTGGAGCTCGGCGAGCTTCCCCGGCTGCAGCAGATAGGCGATGATCGCGGTGGCGATCGAGTTCAGCATGATCGTCGAGATGACCTCGCTGACACCCCGGGTCACCTTGAGGACGCCCGCGATGGCCGCCCACAGGGCACCGGTCGCCATGGCGCACAGGATGATCAGCGGGATGGAGATCCAGCCGGGCGTGGTCAGCGCGCCGCCGAGGACCGCGGCGAAGAACGCGGCGATCCGGTACTGGCCGTCGACGCCGATGTTGAACAGGTTCATCCGGAAGCCGATGGCCACCGAGACGCCCGCCAGGTAGTACGTCGTCGCCTTGTTGAGGATGTAGACCTGGCTGTCGCTGGCGGTGCCGTAGCTCACCATGTCGCTGAAGGCGGAGCCCGGGTTCTTGCCGGTGGCGAGGATGACCAGGGCGGTGACGACGAGCGCGGCAACGATCGCCAGCAGCGGCGCCGCGATGCCGAGGAGCAGCCGCTCCTTGTCGATGCGTTTGGTCAGCTTGTTCATCGGGCGTCGTCCTCGTGGTCCTCGGCGGAGTCCTCTGTGTGCTCCAGGTGGCCGGTGGCCGCACCCGTCATGGCGGAGCCCAGCTCCTCGGGGGTGATCGTGGCGGGGTCGGCGTCGGCGACCAGGCGGCCGCGGTACATCACCCGCAGGGTGTCGGACAGGCCGATGAGCTCGTCCAGGTCGGCGGAGATCAGCAGCACGGCCAGGCCCTCGCGGCGGGCCTCGCGGATGTGGTCCCAGATCGCTGCCTGCGCGCCGACGTCCACACCGCGGGTGGGGTGGGCGGCGATCAGCAGCTTGGGCGCGTGGCTCATCTCGCGGCCGACGATCAGCTTCTGCTGGTTGCCGCCGGAGAGGGAGGCGGCGGTGACGTCGATGCCCGGGGTGCGGACGTCGTACGCCTGGATGATGCGCTGGGTGTCGGTGCGGGCGGCCTTGATGTCGAGCAGCTGGCCGCGGGAGTTGGGCCGCTCGCTGACATGGCCGAGGATGCGGTTCTCCCACAGCGGCGCCTCGAGGAGCAGGCCGTGGCGGTGGCGGTCCTCGGGGATGTAGCCGACGCCGGCCTCGCGGCGGTCGCGCGTCGGGGCGTGGGAGATGTCGGTGCCGTCGAGGGTGATGACGCCCGCGTCGGGGTCGCGGATGCCCATGATCGCCTCGACCAGCTCGGACTGGCCGTTGCCCTCCACGCCGGCGATGCCGAGGACCTCGCCCTTGTGGATGGTGAAGGAGATGTCGTCGAGGATGACCCGCTCGATGCCGTCGAGGTCGGTCTGGGCCAGGCGCAGGCCGTCCAGCTTCAGCAGCGGGACGTCCGTGACCGTGGACTCCTCGGTCTCCGGCGTGGGCAGTTCGCTGCCGACCATCAGCTCGGCGAGCTGCTTGGGGGTGGTACCGGCGGGCTCGACCGTGCCGACGGTGGTGCCGCGGCGGATCACGGTGATCTCGTCGGCCACGGAGAGGACTTCGCCCAGCTTGTGGGAGATGAAGATGACCGTGAGGCCCTCGGCCTTCAGCTCGCGCAGGTTGTCGAAGAGGGCGTCGACCTCCTGCGGCACGAGCACGGCGGTGGGCTCGTCGAGGATGAGGGTCTTGGCGCCGCGGTAGAGGACCTTGAGGATCTCCACGCGCTGGCGGTCGGCGACGCCGAGCTCCTCCAGGAGGACGTCCGGCCGCACGTTCAGGCCGTAGGCGTCGGAGATCTCCTTGATCTTCGTACGGGCCTTGGCGCCGATCCCGTGGAGCTTCTCCGCGCCCAGGACGACGTTCTCCAGGACGGTGAGGTTGTCGGCGAGCATGAAGTGCTGGTGCACCATGCCGATGCCGCGGGCGATGGCGTCGGCGGGGTTGTTGAAGGTGACCGTCTCGCCGTTCACCGTGATGGTGCCCTCGTCCGGCTGCTGCATGCCGTAGAGGATCTTCATCAGGGTGGACTTGCCGGCGCCGTTCTCACCGCACAGGGCGTGGACGGTGCCCGTACGGACGGTGATGTCGATGTCCTTGTTGGCCACGACACCGGGGAATCGCTTGGTGATGCCGCGCAGTTCGACGGCAGCGGGAGGGCTGGACGCGTTGATGGCGCACTCTCCTCGGGGGACAAAGGGGCTGAGGGGGAGGGCAGGCGTCGGCGACGCTAGCGCGGCAACTCCATGCTACACGCGTAGAGTTGACACATTGTTATGGCTCGGCGAGGGGCTGTGGGAACCAGCCCTCGCCGAGCCGGGGTTCGGCGGGAACCGTCAGGTCACGGGGCGGTCTTGACCTTGACGGTGCCGTCGACGATCTTCTTCTTCGCGGCGTCCAGCTGGGCCTTGATGTCGTCGATGAAGCCACCGCTGGTGGCCAGGCCGACACCGTCCTTGGCGAGCGAGTAGGACTGGTTGCCGGTCAGCGGCTTGCCGTCGTGCACGGACTTGATGAAGTCGTAGACACCGACGTCCACGTTCTTGACCATCGAGGTCAGGATCGAGCTCTTGTACTTGGCCAGACCCGGGATGTTGTACTGGTCCGAGTCCACGCCGATGGCCCAGGCGCCCTTGACGCCGTTGACGGCCTCGATCGAGCCGTTGCCGGAGGAGCCGGCCGCGGCGTAGACCACGTCGGCGCCGTTGTCGAGCATGCCGGACGCGGCCTCCTTGCCCTTGTCGGGGCTGGAGAAGCCGGACAGGTCCGAGCCGTGGGTCAGGTACTGGACGTCGACCTTGACGCTCGGCTTGGTGTCCTTGACGCCCTGGACGTAGCCCGCCTCGAACTTCTTGATCAGCGGGGTGTCGACACCGCCGATGAAGCCGACGTGGTTCTTCTTGGTCTTCAGCGCCGCGGCGACACCGGCCAGGTAGGAGCCCTGCTCCTCGGTGAACGTGATGCTGTCGACGTTCTTGGCGGTCGCGACCGAGTCGATGAGGCCGAAGTTGACCTTCGGGTACTTCGCGGCGACCTTGTCGACCGAGGTGGCGTAGGAGAAGCCGACAGCCACGATCGGGTTGTAGCCGGCGTCCGCCAGGTCGGTGAGGCGCTGCTCGCGGTCGGCCTCGGTGTCGGAGTTCTTGGCGGTCAGCTCCTTGATCGAGCCACCGAACTCGTCCTTGGCCTTGTCGGCACCGCGCGCGGCGGAGTCGTTGAAGGAACGGTCACCACGGCCGCCGACGTCGTAGGCGAGACCGATCTTGATGCCCTTGCCGCCGCCGGAGGAAGCGGAGGAGGACGAGTTGTCCTTCTCGGACGAGGTGCTGCCACAGGCTGTGGCAGTCAGTGCAAGAGCTGCGGTGGCGATACACGCAGCGGAAAGCTTGGCTACCCGGCGCACGGGAGGCTCCTTCACCTGACCTGAGCGCCATGTCGGCGCTTCATGTGAGCACCTTGCCAGTGCTCGGGCCCGGACGCCCCTGCGGCGTCGGCTTCGCGGCATCGTAACGCGCGTAGATGTCAGAAAAACACCCCTCCCGAAGCCGTTATCGATTCGAGGCAAACGCTGTCTGAACTCAGGCTCTTACGCCGTCGCACACCCTGATTTCGATGCGTGCACGATTGGCTTACGAGCATGTTGCGCCGGTCGGCGGAACGGCCCCCGAGGGGGCCGCCCGGCACGCTCGGATCACTCAGCCGCGTCCAGCAGGGCTGCCGCCGTGAACAGTTCGACACCGACCGTGATCGCCGACTCGTCGGCGTCGAAGTCGCCCTGGTGCAGGTCGCGCACCGTGCGCTCGCCCGGGGTGCGGACACCGAGGCGGGCCATGGAGCCGGGGACGTGCTCCAGGTACCAGGAGAAGTCCTCGCCTCCGAGGCTCTGGTCGGTGTCCTCGACGGAGTGGGCGCCGCGGCGGGCGGTCATGGCGTCGCGCAGCAGGTCGGTCACGTCCGCGTCGTTGACCACGGGCGGGACGCCGCGCACGTAGTTGATTTCCGACTTGGCGCCGTGCAGGTTGGCGACCTCGTCGATGGCGGCGACCACGAGGTCCGGCGCCTGCCGCCAGGCATCGAGGTCGAGGCAGCGGACGGTTCCGGAGAGCTCGGCGTGCTGCGGGATGACGTTCGGGGCGTGCCCCGACTCGATGCGGCCCCAGGTGATGGCGAGCCCGCTGCGGGTGTCCATGCGCCGGCCGGCCAGGGCGGGCACGTCGATGGCGACGCGGGCGGCGGCGGTGACCAGGTCGGTGGTGAGGTGCGGGCGGGCGGTGTGCCCGCCGGGACCGTCCAGGGCGACCTCGAGCCGGTCGCAGGCGGAGGTGATGGCGCCCTGCCTGAGGCCGATGCGCCCGGCGTCCACCCGGGGGTCGCAGTGCACGGCGATCATCCGTCCCACCCCGTCGAGCACCCCGCACTCGATGGCGTCGGCGGCGCCGCCGGGCAGTACCTCCTCGGCCGGCTGGAAGACCAGCCGCACGGGCCGCGGAAGCTTGCCCTGCTTGTGCAGCTCGGCCAGGACCAGGCCGGCGCCGAGCACCACGGTCGTGTGCACGTCGTGACCGCAGGCGTGCGCACGGTCGGGCACGGTCGAGCGGTACGCGCACTCACTCTTCGTGTCCGGGATGGGCAGGCCGTCGATGTCGGCGCGCATGCCGAGCATGGGCCGCCCGCCGTCCCACTCCCCGATGTCACAGACGAGCCCGGTACCGGTGGCGAGCACACGGGGCCGCAGGCCTGCCGCCTCGAGCCGCTCCTTGATCGCCGCGGTGGTACGGAACTCCTGGTTGCCGAGCTCGGGGTGCATGTGCAAGTCGCGCCGGAAGGCCACGAGTTCGGCACGCAGCGCCTCGGGCAGCGTGCCGGGGAGCACGGCTGCCCCGGGATGATCGACCTCGGACTCTGGTGACATCAGTTGCTTCACCCTCTAAAGCGTAGGACGCCGGGGTGGCCGACCGCCCCTCGATCAACAAAAATTCAACCCGTCAGGGGGAGAAAACCTGGCCGCTCGACGCATGGGCAAGGGTTGAGATGGGTATACCTTGCTTTTCTCTACGCATACCACGCCCCGCGCCTGTCGGGTGGTTCCGTTCCACCTGTCGGGACCGCACTGTGGGAGATACCGGCCGGGATCCCGGAATCATCACCACCGCGCGACGTTTCCGCCACGCAGCGCACACGGCGGGTGGGCCGCGGGCATCCTGCGCCCATGGAGGCGTGCGGCTGCGGTGAGGAACACATCCCCTGGATGCTGGCGAAATTCGGTCTGCTCGGCGCGGCCGGCCTGTTCCTGGGCCTGCTGGTCGCGATGATCCTGGCGGGCTGGCTGCTGGTGCTGGCGGTCTCGCTGTACCGGCGGTGGCGGTACCCGCCGTTGTCGGAAGAGGTCGGCGAGACATCCGGGGAGGGCCTCGGGGAGAGGTCCGGGGAAAGGTTCGAGCAGTCGTCGCAGGACTCTCTCGGCGGTTTCACCTGGACGACGGACGACCGCTAGTAGGGTGCGGGCCCGTGAGCTCCGCGATACCGGGCAGCCCGGATTTCCTGCATGCCACCCGAACCTCGTACGACGCGATCGCCCGCCCGTACAGCGAGCAGTTCGCCGACCATCTGAGCGGCAGACCGCTGGACCTGGCCCTGGTCACCGCCTTCGCCGAGCTCGTCCGTGCGGCCGGTACGGCCCCTGTCGCCGATGTCGGCAGCGGGCCCGGTCATGTCACCGCCCGGCTCGACGCGCTCGGGGTGCCGGCCTTCGGGGTCGACGTGTCGCCCGGCATGGTGGCGCTGGCCCGGCAGGCGCATCCCGGGCTGCGGTTCCACGTGGGTTCGATGACCTCGCTGGACCTGCCGGACGAGACGCTGGGCGGTGTGCTCGCCCTCTACTCGATCATCCACGTCCCGGACGACCACTTGCCGGCCGTCTTCGACGAGTTCCGGCGCGTGCTGGTGCCCGGGGGGCATGTGCTGCTGTGCTTCCAGAGCGGTGAGGAGGACGGGCGTCTGCACCTGGACGAGCGCTTCGGGCACGAGATCTCGCTGGACTACTACTTCCGTACGGCGGACGCCGTGGCCGAGCAGCTGGTCAAGGCGGGCCTGCGGCTGCACGCACGCGTCCTGCGGGAGCCGGACGGCGAGGAGACGCGGCCGCGGGCGTTTCTGCTGGCGCGGAAGCGCTCCGCCGGGGAGTGCGGCGATTAGGAAGTGCCGCGATATGCCGTCGATCGTCTGCCGGGCCGTCGTGGCTTGTCGCGCCCGCGCGGCGGAGCCGCAAATGGACACAGCCCCGCGCCCCTGAAGGGGCGCGGCCGAACCCCGCGGGTTACGCCGCCGTGACTGCCGACAGGCGGGTTACGTCCCGTGCCGTTCCCGTTACCCCCGACAGGAAGCCCTGCGCTCGCGGTGAGGCGTTCCGGGTCAGCCAGGCCGGGTCGATGTCGCAGACGGCGACTCGGACCTCGGTGCCTATCAGGGCGAGGGGGAGGGTGTGGACGACGGTGGAGGGGAAGCTCAGGATGGTGCGGCCGATGGGGCCGCGGCGGGCGATCAGCTCCAGGGGGAGGTCGGGGCGGACGATCTCCAGGCCCGTCTCGGCGGCCAGCCGGTGGAGCTTGTCCGTGCTCTCGCGGCGGTGGGCGAAGTAGCGGGCGGCGCCGTGCGTCTTCGCCAGGCTGCGGACGGCCTCCAGGTAGCGGTCGCCGTCCACCACGCCGGTCTCCACCAGCGAGGTGCCCACCATGTCGGCGCCCTTGGTGATGCGGGGCGGGCCGAAGCGGGCCCGGGTCCAGGCGAAGTCGTTCGCCGTCACCGTCACGCCGTCCGGCCTCTCGTCCATCGGCATGGAGGAGAAGATCTCCACGTGCCGCTTTGCACTGGGGGTGAGCCGGCGGCGGGCCGAGGAGGAGACCGGGGCGAAGATCAGGTCCCGGGCGCCGGGGCGGCCGCCCTTGCGGTGCCAGCGGACGAGGCGTTCGCCGCGGGCCAGCTGGGCGACGAACTCCATGGTCGCCGTGCCGTCGTCCACGACGACGAGATCACGGGCCTTGGTGATCGTCAGCAGGAGTTGTACGTAGCGGGAGAAAGGATCGCCCATCACGACCCGGCGGGCCCTGCGCAGCAGCGGGGTGAGGCCGCCGATGGTGTGGAAGGGGGCGCCCGGACCGCCGCGCGCCTCCTCCCAGCGGACCTCGTACCCCTCGTCCCGGGCCAGCTCGGCCATCCGGCGCAGCTGGCCGCGGGTCATGGGGTCGTTCGGGGACAGGACGACGAGGGTGAGTCCCCCTCCGGGTGCCTCCGGGTCCCTGAGGGCATGGAGGTGCGCCCACTCCAGCACGTTCAGCAGCTGTACCGGGCTCTCGACGAACGCGAGAGTGTGGGAGCCGGCTGACCCGGCGCGGGGGCTCATCCTACGTACGACCGTCCCGTCGTAGAGCGTTACAGGTGTGAGGCGTTACAGGGGTGCGGATCGTTCGGATCAGACCGAGACCGGCTCGCCCGCAGCCGCGGCGATCTCCGCCTCGGCGACGACGCCCGCGACGCGGCGCAGCTTCTTCATGGGGCCGAGCTCGGACTCGTAGACCTTCTTGACGCCGTCGCCGAGGGAGGCCTCGATGGTGCGGATGTCGCGGACGAGGCGGGTCAGGCCCTGCGGCTCGACGGAGGCGGCCTGGTCGGAGCCCCACATCGCGCGGTCCAGGGTGATGTGGCGCTCGACGAAGGTGGCGCCGAGGGCGACCGCGGCGAGGGTGGTCTGCAGGCCGGTCTCGTGGCCGGAGTAGCCGATCGGGACGTTCGGGTACTCGGCCTGCAGGGTGTTGATGACGCGGAGGTTGAGCTCCTCGGCCTTCGCCGGGTACGTCGAAGTGGCGTGGCAGAGCAGGATGTTGTCCGAGCCGAGGACCTCGACGGCGTGACGGATCTGCTTCGGCGTCGACATGCCGGTGGAGAGGATGACCGTGCGGCCGGTGGCGCGCAGGGAGCGCAGCAGCTCGTCGTCGGTGAGGGAGGCGGAGGCCACCTTGTGGGCCGGGACGTCGAACTTCTCCAGGAAGGCGACGGCCTCGGTGTCCCACGGGGAGGCGAACCAGGCGATGCCCTTCTCCTTGGAGTACTCGTCGATCTGGCGGTACTCGTCCTCGCCGAACTCCACGCGGTGGCGGTAGTCGATGTACGTCATCCGGCCCCAGGGGGTGTCGCGCTCGATGTCCCACTGGTCGCGCGGGGTGCAGATCTCGGGGGTGCGCTTCTGGAACTTGACCGCGTCGCAGCCGGCCTCGGCGGCGGCGTCGATCAGCTTGAAGGCGTTCTCGAGCTCGCCGTTGTGGTTGATGCCGATCTCGCCGACGACATAGACGGGCTGACCCGGGCCGGCGGTCTTCGAACCGAACGTGCGCAGACGGGAGTTGGTGCTCATGGCAGGAACTGTCCTTACTTGGTTAGGGAATCGAGAGAGGGGCCGAGGATCCAGCTGGCGATCTCTCGGATCGCGCCGTCGCCACCGGGGACGGTGGTGACCGCACGGGCGGCGCCGCGTACCACGTCGTGGGCGCTCGCGACCGCCACGGGCCAGCCCACGAGGGCGAAGCACGGGAGGTCGTTGACGTCGTTGCCGACGTAGAGCACGCGCTCGGGCGCGATGCCCTGCTCCTCGCACCACTGCTTCAGCGCGAGGTCCTTCCGGTCGATGCCGTGCAGGACCGGGATCTGCAGCTTCCGGGCCCGGGCGGCGACGACCGGGTTCTGCTCCGTGGAGAGGATCAGCATCTTCAGGCTGCTCTTGCGCAGCGCGGCGATGCCGAGCCCGTCTCCGCGGTGCACGGAGACGAACTCCTTTCCATCGGCGTCGATCAGCACCCTGTCGTCGGTCTGGGTGCCGTCGAAGTCGAGTACGACCGCGTCGATGTCGTCCGCGGTCGGCAGCGAACCGGGGCGGTCCGCGTCGAAGAGGGGGGCCAGCGCCCGGGCGCGGGCCAGGTCGTGCGGGTCGTCGATCTCCAGGACCCGGGCGGGGTCGGTGCGGACGAGCTCCGTACGGCCGAAGAAGCGGTGCTGGTGCTTGCGGAAGCCGGGGGCGTCCATCGCGTAGGCGGCGCCGGTCTCCAGGAGGTCCTGGGGGCGGTCCTGGCGGCGGGGTCGGAAGGACTTGTCGTGGTTGACGCCGTAGCCGCCGCCGGTGGCCGCGTCGCCCTCGGCGACGGTGCCCGCGGCGACCTCGTCCTCGGCGTCCCGCCAGATGAAGCCGTGGAAGGGAGCCACGGTGACGGCGGTGTCGGCGCCGTTCTCGGCGACCGCGGCCGCCACTCCGTCGATGTCCTCGCGGATGATGAACGGGCTGGTGCACTGCACGAACACCACGACGTCGACGGCCGCGCCGTGCAGGGCCTCGTGGGCGTCCATGGCGTGCAGGACGGCGGCCTCCGAGGTCGCGGTGTCCCCGGCGATGGCGGCGGGGCGCAGCACTACCTCGGCGCCGGCCTCGCGGGCGGCGGCTGCGATGGCCTGGTCGTCGGTGGACACGACGACGTCCGTCACCAGCCGGGTGGCGAGACACTCGCGCACGGCACGGGCCACCAGCGGGACACCACCGACGGGGGCGAGGTTCTTCGCGGGCACGCCCTTGGAGCCGCCGCGCGCGGGAATCACCGCGAGCACACGGCGCACCGAAGCGCCTTGGCCTGCTTCCGGGTTGGACATGGGGACTACTCCTTGGGCTCCTTGCGGAGTTATCGGGGCGAACGCGGCGGGGCGCTCCGCGGGCTGGGCCGATGTGCGGCTCGGCCGCGGGGCCGCGCTGGGACGTCGGTCGTCTGCGGCGCCGTCGTGGTTGGTCGCGCCCGGCGGCGGAGCCGCATCTCGATACGGCCCGGCGCCCCTTCGGGGCGCGGCCGAACCGGAGCGGACTTCGCCGGGCCTGCTTGGCGTGCCTGAGATGTCCGGGGCGGGCACCGCTCGCGCCGCAGCGTGTGCGGCAGGCACGACCCGCCCTCCCTCCTTGCGGGCGGCGGACACTGCTCGCGCGACCGCCGCCTCCGCGGCCCCTGCGGCCTGCACGCCGGTCGTCCGGTGGGTGCTCACAGCTCCCCCATCCGCCGGATCACCGGAGCCACCCGCTGCACCCCGTGCCGATAGGCACCGCGCGCGGCGCGGCGCACGATCTGCCGGACCGGGCCCGGCTCCCTGTCGGCGGCCGGGGCGCCGGGCAGCGGAGTGCCGTCAGGACCGAGGTGGTGGCGGGCGAGGATGCCGGGCAGGTAGCCGGGGGCGGTCGCCGGTGTGTAGTACGGGGTGAGGGGGGCCGGGCCGCGGTCGAGCAGCTTGGCGATGCGTTCGCGGGCCGCGTCGAAGGCGGTGGCGTAGGAGCCGTCCGCGACGACGCCCTGCCGGGCCACCCACTCCTCGTCGGCGGTCGGCCGGTGCCCGGCGTCCAGCTGGTCCCAGGAGGCGAGGCATCCGGAGCCCACGAAGTGGTGGTTGCCGAGCACCTCGCGCACACCCAGGTCGGTCAGGACGACCGTCGGGATCCGTCGGTGCAGCGACTCCAGTGCGGCTGTCGAGCTGATGGTGACCAGCAGGTCGGTGCGGTCGAGGACCTCGCCCATGTTCCCGTACACCAGGCGGAAGTTGGCCGGCGGATCGAGCCGCTGTACCAGCTTCTGGTAGGGCTGCTCCTCGATGTGCGTGGTGTGCTCGCCCGGCTTGGAGCGCAGCTTCAGCAGCACCTCGCGCTCGGGGTGCAGCCGGGCATGCTGGATCAGCCGGTTGAGCAGGTAGGTGCGGTCCTTGCGGCTGTCCGGGACGGACGGCTGGACGGCGAACACCACGGTGTAGGGGTCGTGTTCACCTTCGTAGGCCGCTCCGCCGAGGAACGGGAGTGCCACCTCGGTCACCGACGAGGCGTCGGCGCCCACCCCCTCGTACACGGCCCGGAAACGCTCCGCGTCCTGGCGGGAGTTGGCGAGGACGAGGTCCGCGCCGTGCCGCAGCAGGAGGCCGTCGGCGAGCTTCTCGTAGACGACGCCGACATATCCGGTGACGACGACGGGACGCCGCTCGCGGCCCTCCCACAACCGCCGCAGCCCGTGCAGCATCGCCTGGACGCCGCCGCCGACGAGGGCGAGCACGACGACGTCGTACTCCTCCTCGCCCATGGCGCGCAGGAACTCGACGGCCGTGACCTCCCGGAGGGAGTCGGCGCGCACACCGACCTCCGCCAGCTGGCGGGGGGTCGGGGTCGCCCGCCCGCGCAGCAGGAATCCGCTCAGCTCGAGACCGACTTGCGCGTCCTCGCGGGGTGCGGCTTCCATGGACGGGCCCGGGGCGATACGAGCCGCGGTCAGCGCACCCCATTTCCAGCGGGTGTCGGAGTCCGCGAGTACGGCGATTCGCGTGGGCTTCGAGGTACTTGGTGGCACGACGAAGACGCTAGGAAGCAATTCCGAGGCGCGGCCCAACCGCACCTCAACAAAAAGTTAACAACACCCCGCCGACAGCCGAACTGGCCCGCCAAATCCCCGGAGCTACAGTCGATGCACCGTTCCGACACATTGAGTTCACCCTCTGTACGGGCACCGGAAAGTTACGCCGCCGGACCGCCTCCTACGATTTCTCGTGTGCCAAAGCTTTCCGTGATCGTGCCGTTCTACAACGTGCAGCAATACGCCCCGGACACCCTCAAAAGCCTTCGCTTGAACGCGCAACGGGATTTCGAGTTCGTACTGGTCGACGACCACTCGAAGGACGAAACCCCGGCGATTCTCGAACGCGCGGCCGAGGAGCTCTCCGACGTGGCGCAGGTGCGGTATATCCGCCATGAGAAGAACGGGGGACTCGCCACCGCCCGCAACACCGGCCTGGACGCGGCGCAGGGCGAGTACCTGACGTTCCTGGACGGCGACGACTGGCTGGCTCCCGGCTACTTCGCCGAACTGGTCGCGGCCATCGAGGGGTTGGGCGTCGACTTCGTGCGCACCGACCATGTGCAGGCGACCGCCCGCGCGCGCAGCGTGAGCAGGGTCCCCATCGGGCGCCGCTGGGAGGCACTGAACCCGCGCGAGGCGATCCTACCCGCCGACCGTTCGACCTCCGTGGACTACGCCTTCGCGTGGGCCGGCGCCTACCACCGCCGGCTCCTCGACAAGGGCCTGCTGCACTTCACCGACGGGCTGCGCACGGCCGAGGACCGGCCGTGGATCTGGAAGCTGCACCGCGAGGCGGAGTCGTTCGCCGTGGTGAGCCTGCTCGGCGTCTTCTACCGGCGCGGGGTGGCGTCCTCCCTGACGCAGATCGGCGACGTCCGCCAGCTCGACTTCATCCGCGCCTTCGACCAGGTCATCGAGGAGACGGCGAAGGACCCGGACGCGGACCGGCTGCTGCCGAAGGCGGTGCGCACGTACTGCGCGATCATCGCCCACCACGTCTCGGACGAGGACAAGTGGGAGCCGTCGGTGTACCGGCAGCTGCGCGCGAGGAGCGCGGCGGCCATCCAGCGCCTGCCGCAGGACATGCTCGGCGACGTGCTCGAAACGATGGACATGCACCGTTCCTCCAAGCTGCGGCGGCTGCGGCGCAGGATCACGACAGCGAAGGCGGCTGCCTGATGCCCCGTACCACCCGCATCTACTGCGTCTCGACCCTGTACGGCGCCGCCACCCTGGCCGCCGCGCTGGACTCGGACTGCTTCGAGGACGAGGACCGCAGTCTGCTGCTGGTCTTCAACAACTCGGCGACCCCGGAGACGACGCCGCCCGTCGACGAGATGCCGGGCTTCGAGCCGCTGCGCGACCACTTCGACGAGGTCCTGTCCTGGAACGAGGCCATCCGCCCCTTCCATCCCGGTGCCTGGACCCCGCGCCAGGACGACATCCCGCTCTTCGAGCGCTATCTGCGGCTGCTCTGGGGCCTGGGCGACGACCGGGTGGAGCTGGTCGTGGAGTCCATCCAGGTCGCCCCGGCGCTGACGGTGGCCCAGCTGTTCACCGACGCGCCCGTGCACGTCTACGCCGACGGCCTGATGAGCTACGGCCCCACCCGCAACAAGATCGACCCGCTGGTCGGCACGCGCGTGCGGCGCCTGCTCCACCTCGACCTGGTGCCGGGCCTGACCCCGCGCCTGCTGACCGAGTTCGACGTCCCGGCGGAGCTCGTACCGACCGAGGCGTTCCTGAAGGTGATGGGCGAACTCACCTCCTCCGTCCAGGACTTGCCGGTGCTGCCCGACAACTCGGCGCTGCTGCTCGGCCAGTACCTGTCCGCGCTGGGCATCCTCTCCCCCGAGGAGGAGGAGGACCTGCACGTGCGGATGATGCGCGGAGCGGTCGAGCGCGGGCACCGCTCGATCGTCTTCAAACCGCACCCCACCGCGCCGGCCCGCTACAGCCGCGCCCTGGAGACCGAGGCCGGGAAGCTGGGCGTGGAGCTCACCGTCCTCGACCTGCCCGTCCTCGCCGAGGTGCTGTTCGAGCAGTCGCGGCCCGCCCTGGTCGTGGGCTGCTTCTCCACGGCGCTCTTCACGGCGTCCGCGTTCTACGGCCTCCCGGTCGCCCGCATCGGTACGGCACCGCTGCTGGACGGGCTCACGCCGTTCCAGAACAGCAACCGGGTACCGGTGGTTCTCGCCGACGCCCTGCTGCCGGACCTGGAGGGCGGCAAGGGCGAGACGACGCTGCCCGCGAGCACCCTGGACGGTCTGCTCGACACGCTCAGCTACACGATGCAGCCGCAGATCTACCCGTCCCTGCGTACGGCTGCGGAACGCCATCTCTCCAAGCATCTCTCCCCGCGCACGAAGCGGTACTTCAGGCGCAAGCGCCTCACCGCGCTGGGACTGCCGGGCGGCCTCCCGGAGCGCCTGGCGTTCCTGCCCCGCAACGCCACCGCGCGCCGGGTGGTGCGCCGAGCGCGGGCGCTGAAGAAGGCCGTGGCGCGATAAAGGAGGGCGGGTCCCCGCCGGTGTGGGGACCCGCCGTTCTGGGCCAGGAACCCGGCGCAGCCATCGCGTGCGCCATGGGGGGATTCCGGGCATGCCCAGGAAGTTAAAACGACATTCAGATGAACTTGCCGGGACCGTACGGCAAATGGTCGGCCTGCACATCAAGGCAACCCTGTGATTCGGACTAATGTGCTGTGACACGCCCATGAGAGTGAGTGCAGCGAGGGGAATCCAGTGACCAGCACGACCGTCCGACCGGTGCCCGACACGCCGGCGAACGCGCCGGTAAACCATCGGCCGATACGGACGGCACCCCGGGAAACCCGGCTGCGCGCCCTGGACGGACTGCGGCTGATCGCCGCGCTGATGGTGGCGGCTTATCACTACGGCGGCCGCGGCGGCGAGGTCACCAGGGCCTGGGGAAGCTCCGCCAAGGACCAGTTCCCCACGCTGCACGGCTATTTCTCCTACGGCTGCCTCGGCGTCCAGGTCTTTTTCGTGATCAGCGGATTCGTGATCTGCATGAGCGGCTGGGGCCGGCCCCTGAAGTCGTTCTTCGCCTCCCGCGCCTCCCGTCTGCTTCCGGCCTACTGGGCGGCGATCCTCATCGTGTCGGCGGTGTTCGCGCTGCCGATGGTCGTCTACAAGGCCGTGTCACCGAGCGACACTCTGGTGAACCTGACGATGCTTCAGCAACCACTGGGCGTGGACCGGGTGCTCGGGGTGTGCTGGACGCTGTGGGCGGAGATCCGCTTCTACGCGCTGTTCGCGCTGTGCGTCGTGCTGCCCGGGGCGAACCGTCGCCGCGTGATCCTGTTCTGCGCGGGCTGGACGCTGGCGGCGGCGATCGCGCAGGGCGCGAAGATGCCACTGCTCGACATCGTGCTGATGCCCGAGTACGCGCCCTTCTTCATCGGCGGCGTCGGCCTCTACCTCGTCCACCGCGACCGGCGTGACGTCTACGCCTGGGGCATCGTGGCCGTGAGCTTCCTGATAGGCCAGCACTACGCGGTGCGCAGCCTGTGGAACGCGTCGGACCCGAACGCCTTCGCCCACCGCTCCTCGCTCGGCATCACCCTCATCGTCGCGTTCGGCTTCATCGCGGTCGCCGTGATCGCTCTGGGCTGGCTGCACTGGGCGAACTGGCGCTGGCTGACCGTGGCCGGGGCGCTGACGTATCCGTTCTACCTGGTCCACGAGCACCTCGGCTGGGTGGTGATCCACGCCCTGCACCGCAGCCTCGGCCTGCCGTCGGCGGCGACCTTCGCCCTGACGGTCGCGTCGATGCTGCTGCTGGCCTGGCTGCTGAACCGCTACGTCGAGAATCAGCTGACGCCGAGGCTGCGGGCGGCACTGTCCGGACCTCGCCAGGAACAGGCCCCCTCAGGCCCCTCCACCCGACGTCGAGGCGACGCTCAGGTGCTGCCGTAGCGGGCCTCGACACCCGCGACGATCAGCGCCAGGCCCTGCTCGAAGTGCTGGTCGTAGTCCTCGAAGATCTCCGTGCCGGCCGCGGCCGAGAGCGGGAACTCGGCCAGTCGGCGCGCCCGTTCCTCCACCTCATAGCCCTCGCGGCGTTCGCCGGGCAGCGGCCGGACGCCCTGTTCCTCGGTGACGAAGCCGATCGTGTACGAGTACGCGGTCTGGTTGGCCCGGACGGCGTCGGCGAGGGCGAACCCCGCGGCCGTGAACAGGCGTAGGTTCTCCTCCATCTCCCGGGCGTGGTCCGTGCCGGTGAAGCGCGCGCCGCTGTAGACCTTGGCGCCGTCGCGGTAGCCGAGCAGGGCGTCCCGCAGTCCGCGGTACGTCTTGGTCATCCGCTCCTGCCAGGTGTCGTCCGGGTCGAGGGCGGTCCCGGCGACCATCCGCCGGTACATCTCCGTCGCCATCTCGTCGAGCAGCGCCTGCTTGTCCTTGAAGTGCCAGTACAGGGCGGGCGCCTTGACGTCCAGTTCCCTGGCGATGGTCCGCAGGGACAGGCCGTCCAGGCCCACCTCGTTCAGGAGCTTCAGGGCGGTGTCCGCGACCCGCTTGCGATCGAGGGGCGCGCGTCGTTCCGTACTCACGCTTGACAGCTTAACAGCGTTAAGGGCACGCTCGGAGCCAAGGGAACTTAATAGCGTTAAGGAGTGATGGATCATGAGTCGTGCTTCGGATGCCGTGATCGATGTCGTGATCGTGGGGGCGGGCCCGACCGGTCTGGCCCTCGGCGTCGACCTCGCCCGGCGGGGCGTGGACGCACTGGTCGTGGAGAAGGCGGACGGGCTGTTCCCGGGCTCTCGCGGCAAGGGTCTGCAGCCGCGCACCTTGGAGGTCCTGGAGGATCTCGGGGTGCTGGACGCGATCTTCGCGGCGGGCGGGCGCTACCCGGTCGGGATGATCTGGCAGGACGGCGAGCGGGTCGGCGAGCACCGGATGTTCGACGCGGACGAGGTGAAGGAGGCGGCCGGCGACTCGGCGTTCACCGAGCCGTGGATGGTGCCGCAGTGGCGGACCCAGGAGATCCTGTTCGCGCGGCTGGAAGAACTGGGCGGACGGGTGGAGTTCGGCCGGGAGGTGGTCGGGTTCGACCAGGACGAGGACGGCGTGAGCGTGCGCTTCGCGTCCGGGCCCGGCCTTCGCGCCCGGTACGTCGTCGCCGCCGACGGCGGACGCTCGGCCGTACGGCGCGCTCTCGGCATCGGCATGACCGGGGAGACGGTCGACCCGAAGCCGGTGCTGGTGTCCGACGTCCGGATCACCGGCCTGGACCGCGACAACTGGCACGTCTTCCCGCCGCGCGGGGACGGCGACGGGTATATGGCCATCTGCCCGCTCGCCGGTACGGAGGACTTCCAGCTGGTCGCCCAGTTCCCCGAGGGGACCGCGGTGGACGTCTCCCTGGACGGCATCCGCAAGGTCGCCGCCGCGCGCTCGCACCTCGCCCCCGAGGACGTGACGGAGGTCCGCTGGGCCTCGGAGTTCCGCCCGCGCGCGGCCCTCGCCGACCGCTTCCGGAGCGGGCGCGTCTTCCTCGCCGGTGACGCGGCGCACGTGCACTCCCCCGCCGGCGGCCAGGGCCTCAACACCAGCGTCCAGGACGCCTACAACCTGGGCTGGAAGCTGGGCGCGGTGCTGTCGGGCGGGGCTCCGGCCGCGCTCCTCGACACGTACGAGGAGGAGCGGCGGCCCATCGCCTCCCAGATGCTGGGCATCTCCACGGGCGTGCACCGCGGGGAGGTCAAGCGGGGTGCGGCGACCGTCCAACTCGGGCTCGGCTACCGGGAGTCGTCGCTGACGGCGGAGACGCGGACGGACGCGGGGACGATCCGGGCGGGCGACCGCGCGCCGGACACGACCGTTGGGGACGTACGCCTCTTCGATGCGCTGCGCGGGCCGCACTGGACGCTGGTCGCGGTGGGAGTGGCACCCCCGGAGCTGCCGGAATCGGTACACGTGGTCAGCGGCGAGGCCCAGCCGACGCTCGGGACGGGCCTGTTCCTGGTACGCCCGGACGGTTACGTGGGCTGGGCCGGCGAAACGGACGGTGGCCTCTTGGAGTACGTGACACGGCTCGCCCTGTAGGGGCGGGTACCAAGCTCAGAAGTCGAGGGAGAAGGCGTCGCCCGGATCATCCGGCTCGCGTACCGCCTCCAGCGGTGTTTCGAAGGGCCGGTCAAAGGAGGTCAGATCGGGATCGTCGGGCAGCAACGACGGCCCGTGGACGATCTCGGCGGTCTTCGCGTACCGGAGCCACTCCGCGAGCTCCTGCGTCGCCAAGAAGTCCTTGGCCTCGGTGATCTCCTTCAGCTCGGTCTTCGCGTTGATGCCCCGCACCGCCTCGGCGAGCATCGTGATGGCGCTGCCGATCACCGACGTCGGCATCAGGTGGATGAGGAAGCCGCGGATCACACACCGGGCCGCCCCCGCCACCAGGCTGTCGTCGCCCTTGAGCCCCGCGTGGACCATCTGCAGGGCGGCCGCTTCGGCATGGCCGTGCAGTGCGGTGATGGCCGCCGACGCCACGTCGTAGCCCGTGGGTCCCTCGGGCTCCAGGGGATACGCCACGGCGATGGGCGACCGGCCGGCCCTGCCGAATCGGTGGAACGTGATCGCGAGGTCCTCGACCTGCTCGTTGACCTCCTTGAGCGTCAGCGGGGTCTTGATGGCCTCGAGCCGGGAGTGCGCCTTCTCGAGGGCCTTCTTCGCGTCGGCGAGTGGGCCCACCTCGAAGGCCGCCACTTCGAAGTTCGATCGTGGCTTCCGTTCGATCGGGAGGCGGGACTCGGGGCCTCGATACAGCTCCGCGCCCCCGGGCGCATGCGGGTCCGGCTCGATTTTCGGCTGCCGTACGTCTTCCCTCGACCGCGGGAACCTCTCGCGCGGCCTCTCCCCGAACCTCATCCGAGCCTCCCCGAGACAGCGGGCCATGTGTCTCCGAAAGACGCCTCGGCCCGCTCCCCGGTTCCTTGAAAATCCCAGCTCAGAAGGCGTCCGAGGGCACGTACGTCCCCCAGACCTCGCGCAGCGCGTTGCACACCTCGCCCACCGTCGCCCGGGCCCGCAGCGCGTCCTTCATCGGGTACAGGACGTTGTCCTCGCCCTCCGCCGCCTTCTTCAGGGCCGCCAGGGCGGCGTCGACCGCCGGCTGGTCCCGCTCCGCGCGCAGCTTGGCCAGGCGCTCCGCCTGCTGGGCCTCGATGGCCGGGTCGACGCGGAGCGGCTCGTAGGGCTCCTCCTCGTCCAGCTGGAAGCGGTTGACGCCGACCACGACCCGCTCGCCGGAGTCGGTCTCCTGGGCGATGCGGTAGGCGCTGCGCTCGATCTCGGACTTCTGGAAGCCGTGCTCGATCGCGTTGACCGCGCCGCCCAGCTCCTCCACCTTGGCCATCAGCTCTACGGCGGCCGTCTCCACGTCGTCCGTCATCTTCTCGATGACGTACGAGCCCGCGAAGGGGTCGACGGTCGCCGTCACGTCCGTCTCGTAGGCCAGCACCTGCTGGGTACGCAGGGCCAGACGCGCCGACTTGTCGGTCGGCAGCGCGATCGCCTCGTCGAAGGAGTTCGTGTGCAGCGACTGCGTGCCGCCGAGGACCGCGGCCAGGCCCTGGACGGCGACCCGGACCAGGTTCACCTCCGGCTGCTGGGCCGTCAGCTGGACGCCCGCGGTCTGCGTGTGGAAGCGCAGCATCAGCGACTTAGGGTTCTTCGCGCCGAACTCCTCCTTCATCACGCGGGCCCAAATACGCCTGGCCGCACGGAACTTGGCGACCTCTTCGAGGATCGTCGTACGGGCCACGAAGAAGAAGGAGAGCCGGGGCGCGAAGTCGTCGACGTCCATGCCGGCGGCGACCGCCGTGCGGACGTACTCGATGCCGTCGGCCAGGGTGAAGGCGATCTCCTGCGCGGGGGAGGCGCCCGCCTCGGCCATGTGGTAGCCGGAGATCGAGATCGTGTTCCACTTCGGGATCTCGGCCTTGCAGTACTTGAAGATGTCGGCGATCAGCCGGAGGGAGGGCTTCGGCGGGAAGATGTACGTTCCCCGCGCGATGTACTCCTTCAGCACGTCGTTCTGGATCGTGCCGGTGAGCTGGGAGGCCGGGACGCCCTGCTCCTCGCCGACCAGCTGGTACATGAGCAGCAGCAGGGCCGCCGGGGCGTTGATCGTCATCGACGTCGAGACCTTGTCCAGCGGGATGCCGCCGAACAGCACCCGCATGTCCTCGACGGAGTCGATCGCCACGCCGACCTTGCCGACCTCGCCGTGCGCGATGGGAGCGTCGGAGTCGTGGCCCATCTGGGTCGGCAGGTCGAAGGCGACCGACAGACCCATCGTGCCGTTGGCGATGAGCTGCTTGTAGCGGGCGTTGGACTCGGTCGCCGTGCCGAAACCGGCGTACTGGCGCATGGTCCAGGGGCGTCCCGTGTACATCGACGGGTAGACACCGCGGGTGAAGGGGTACCGGCCGGGCTCGCCCAGCTTCCCGGCCGGGTCCCAGCCCGCAAGGTCCTCGGGGCCGTAGACCGGTTCGATGGGCAGTCCACTCTCAGTAGATCGAGCACTGCCCGACTCGCGCGCCATGGTGTGATGCCTCCCGCTGAGTTACTGGCCAGTACGGACCGACCCTCCTGCGGACTGTAGCGGGGCGCGTGCAGCCGGTGGAGGGGAGCACGCTGGGAGCTTCCTCACAGCGCTTTTGCGGTCTCCGTCACAACCATGCCCCGCCGTTCGCAACCAGTCATCCGCGGGCAGCATCTCAGGTGACGCGCGGGTCTGACGGTTCCATCGGTGAGGACGACGGGGGTCGCAAGTGCGTATTACAGGCAGGGGGAGGTCGATCGCCGCTGGAGCGGCACTCGCGGCCCTGGTCAGCGTGTGCGGCTGCACCGTGCAGGGCACGGACGGCAAGGGTCACTCGCCCGTGCACATCCAGCTGCCGAGCAGCAAGGCTCCCTCCAGCGGGCCTGGCTCGGGCTCCGGCTCTGGCTCCGGAGACAAGCCGAGCGCGTCCCCTTCGGCCGCCGGCCCGGCCGTGCTGTGGTCCCGCGGCGACTCCGGGGACGGCGTGCGTGAACTCCAGGCCCGGCTGCGTCAGGTCGCCTGGCTCTACGACGGTCCGACCGGGACGTACGACGACCTGACCGAGGACGCGGTCAGGGGGTTCCAGGACAAGCGCGGGCTGCCGAGGACCGGGGAGACGGACACCGTCACCTGGCAGCGGCTGCTGAGGATGACGCACGAACCCGGGAAGTGGGAGCTGTACCTGATGGGCGGTCAGCCCGCCGGTCCTGCCGATCCGCGGTGTCTGACCGGGCGGGTGCTGTGCATCGACAAGACGACCCGCACCCTGCGCTGGATGATCGACGGGCGGACGGTGTCGACCATGTCGGTCCGCTTCGGCGCGACGGGTACGCCCACCCGCGAGGGCGTCTTCCAGGTGTACTGGAAGTCCCGCCACCACTGGTCGACGCTCTACGACTCGTCCATGCCGTACGCGATGTTCTTCAGCGGCGGTCAGGCCGTGCACTACTCGTACGACTTCGCGGCCCGCGGTTACGCCGGCGCCTCGCACGGCTGCGTCAACGTCCGGGACGAGACGGCGATCGCGGATCTGTATGCGCAGGTGACCGACGGCGACAAGGTCGTCGTGTACCGGTGAGTCCCTGAGCCGGGAGATGAGGAGAGTGGGGCGCGGGCGGAACCGGGGGAACGTGTCCCGCCCGCGCCGATGCACGAGCCGTAGGTACGGGGGGAACCCCGGCTCTGTGCGACGGCCGATGACCAGTCGGCTCACTCAGTACTGCGCGGGTGGGGCCGAAAACGTTACTGGCAGGCCAAAGAAAATTTTGCGAGCTGCAAAACCGCAGGTCAGAGCGCGCTGTACGGCGGCTTCGGCGACGGGGTCGGCGTGGTCACCAGCTGCCTCGGCAGAAGAGGCGGGAGAGGGGAGGGCGTGACGGTGGGGCTGCCGGGGGCTATGTGATGGCCGTCGCCGTCACCACCCTGGTCCCCCTGGTCGCCGCCCTTGCCGTTCTGATGGCCCTGGTCGCCCTGTCCGCCCTTGCCCTTGCCGTCCTTGTCGTCGCCGCCGCGGGACGCGCCGTCGGTGCCGGCGAGGACGTTCTTGCAGTACTTCCAGACGCGGGCCGCGCCGGAGCCGCCCGCCGCGCCCTCCAGGGCCCGCCTGCGGTCGGCGGTGAGTTCCCTGCCGTCGCGCACGTCGCGGCAGGCCGACGGGGCCCCGAGCCACCAGCCGCCGCCGGTGGCCCGCCCGTCGTCGGAGCCGGAGCCGGGCTTGGCCGAGGAGCCGCCGTCCGCACGGCCGTGCGGGGTCGTCGGGCCGGCGGAAGGGGAGCTGGAGCCGTCGGGGGTGGGGTCGCCCAAGGCGCTGTTCTGCGAGGGCGACACCAGCGGACGGTCGGGGCTCGCGCCGACCGAGACGGAGGCCACGGGATGGGGCTCGTCGTGGCCGAACGGCGTCGGGAGCACTCCGGTCGTCGCCGCGAACGCGACACCGCCGACCATGCCGGCGGCCAGTACGGCCGTCAGCCCGAAGCGCGCGGGCCGGCCCCAGCGGGAGCGCCGGGGGTCCGGGGCCAAGCCGCCGATGCGCACGAGCCCGGCATCGGGGGTCCGGGGACGGGCACGGTGGGGGCCGGCGGCGGCCTGCTCGGGGAGCGCGCCGGACCGGGCCGCTCGGAAGGCGGCCAGCGCGGCGGCCTCGCCGGGGAGTTCCGCGCTGCTCAGAGGGGGCTCGACGATCAGCCCTTCGAGGGTCTTCGCGAGCCGTTCGGCCTGGTCGCGGGCGGCGGCATCGACAGTTTCGAGTGACTCTCCGCGCAGCAGGAGCTCCGCTGTTTCGCGGTCCAGCCACCGGGCGGGGGCCGGGTCCGCGGCGAAGCCGTCGGCGGACTCCGAATCCCCCGGAAAGGCACAGCGCTCGTCGGCCATCACATGTCCTTCTGCGTCCGCGCAACGCTTTGCGTCACACTCGCGGACGTCACCGCGCGGCCGCGCGGTTCCCTCTGGGGCGGCAGCCCGTCCAGGCCACCGCTCGATTCCGGATCCTCGCCGAGCAGTTCCGCGAGCCGCTTCAGACCGCGGTGCGCCGCCGTGCGTACGGCCCCCGGACGCTTGCCGAGCGTCTCGGCGGCAGTCTTGGCGTCGAGGCCCACGACCACGCGCAGCACGACGGCCTCGGCCTGGTCCTGCGGCAGCCGGGCGATCAGCGAGAGGGTGTGGTCGGTGGCCAGGGACTCCATGGCCTCACCGGCGGTGTCGGACTCGGCGGCCCTGCCGGTCAGTTCCGTTTCGTCGCCGCCGATCGCGGGGCGGCGGCCGCGCATCCGTATGTGGTCCAGCGCGCGGTTGCGGGCTATCCGGGCGGCCCAGCCGCGGAAGCGGTCCGCGTCGCCGCTGAACCGGTCGAGATCACGGGCGATCTGCAGCCAGGCCTCGGACGCGACGTCCTCGGCGTCCGGGTCGCCGACGAGCGTGCGGACGTACCCGAGCAGCCGCGGATGCACGGATCGGTACACAGTCCGGAACGCGGTCTCGTTCCCGTCCTGTGCCGCAAGCACCGCGGCGGTCAGCTCCGCGTCGTCCCCCAGCAACAGTCGTTCCTCGTTAGATGGTCACGGCGTCGAGGCCGCCGATCGCTGTGATGAGCATCCGTCGTCATGGTCATCCGTCTTCCGCGCCCGGCGCGAAAGGCACGTTACGACCTGAAACCGCTGCTCGTCCATGTCCGTACAACATGCAACCACCTTGATGAGGGTGCGTTGTACCCGGGGTGTGACAGAAACCGCACTCACGGCGCTGTAGAGAGTACGGGCCGCCGCGCGGCCCGACCGCGCGACGGCCGGGGCCTCTCCTGTGGGGGGTGGCGGCCCCGGCCGTCTCGTGCGAGACCTGCTCCGCCGGGTCGGGACGGCGCGGTCAGCGCCCGGGGCCGGCGAGGTCGCCCCCGACCCACTGAGCGGGCGATGATGTGGTCGATGTCACGCTCGGTGATCACCTGGAACCGTCCCGTTCGGGAATGGCCGGCACCTCCACGATCGCCCGGTGGGCCGCAGTCGTCGCACGGAGCCCTGCGTTGGCCGGCATCCTGACGGCGACGGTCACCGCGGCGATGGCCGGCGAAGTCCACGACGGCTGCGCGGCGAGCCGGATCAGCCCCGCCGCCAGGAGGAAGTCGGTCAGCAGAGCGACCGTGGGCTGGACGCGACGCAGACGGAGGCCGACGCAGGATGACGGGACCGCCCCAGTCGCGGCGGGCCGCTCGCCCAGCACCCGTTCGGCCTCCTGGCGCTCCTCCTCGTCGACTCCGGGAGCCGATGCCCGTCCACCGCGCATCAGCGCCAGTAATTGTTCGCAGCTGCGATGGTGGCGAACTCAGGCGCCACAACCTGTCCGATTGCGATCAGTGAGTCCGGATTCTCGGCGTACACCGGGCGCAGCCTGCCGCGCGCCCACGGGGAGGGAGTGACCGCCTTCCTCTTCCCCGACGTGCTGGCCTACCGCATCGGCAGCCCGGCCGGGTACGGCTTCGCCGGATGCACCGGCCGGACACTGGTCCTTGGTCAGGCCGCGCTCCGGCTGTCCGCGGGCTGGGGGGAAGTGCCTGCTCATAGGCCGGCTCATAGGCCTTTTGCAGCGCCGACGGGCCGGGGCGGCCACGGCCGTGTTGCCGTCGGCGGCCGTGCAGGGTCAGTTGCCCTTGCCGCCCGTGGCGTTGCCGGCGTTCCCCTGGTCATTGGCCGAGCCGCCGTTCGCGCCACCCGCGCCCTCGCCGGAGTTGCCCGCATCATCAGGCTTCTTCGTGCTGCCGGAACGGGCCGGCTTGCTCCCGGAACCCGCCTGCGCGAGTTGCTCGGCGCAGTATGCGGCGACCTTCTGCTCGCCGCCCGCGGCCTCGATCAGCCGCTGCCAGACCGTCGCGTCCATCGCCTTGCCGTGGCCCTTGACCGCCTGGTAGGCCCTGCAGTGCGCCTCGGTGTCCTGCGCGGTGGACGGGCGGTCGGACGGGTCGGCGCGGCCGGGTGTGCCGGAGGCCCCCTGGGACGCCTGCCCGGCGGAGGTGTCCGGCGCGGTGGCCGACGGGCCGGGCTGCTGACGGTTGTCGTGGTCCTCGTCCGAGGAGTGCACCGAGCCGATCGCCGCGACCGCGACGCCGCCCAGAGTGAGGCTCGCCAGAGCCATCGTCAGGGTGGCCTTCAGCGAGCGGCGCGTGCGCCGTTGCTCGCGCGGCCGCCAGTCGTCCCGGCGCCTGGTCCGTGCCTGGTGCACCCCGGCGTCACGGGCGGCGCGGAAGGCGGCCACCGCCCGCTGCTCGCCCTCGGCGTCGAGAGCGGTCTCGCGTATGGCGGCGGCGAGCAGGAGCTCCAGCGCCGGACCGGCCGGACCGCTCTCGGCGCCGACCGCCATGCCGTCGGGGTGCACGCGCCGACGGCCGCGGGCACTGCCGTCGCTCTGCCGCTCACCCATGTCCGTATCCATCCCTGTCCGACGGCCGGCCGTCGTGACCGTTTCTGCCGCCCTTGACGTTCATGCCGCCGTTGTCGTTCATTTCGACTCCCCCAGCGTCCGGGGATCCTCATTCGTCACACCTGCGACACCGAGCCGCCGGGCGAGGCCCTTCAGCCCCCGGTGCGCCGCGGTACGCACCGCACCCGGGCGCTTGCCGAGGACGCGGGCGGCGGCGGGGCCGTCGAGGCCGACGACGACGCGCAGCAGCACGGCCTCGGCCTGGTCGCGGGGCAGGCTGCGGACCAGTTCCAGGGCGCGCTGCGTGGAGAGCGCCTCCAGCGCCTGTTCGTGGGTGCTGTGCGCGCCGGGCAGTTCCAGTACGTCCTGTTCGAGCGCCGACGACCGGGGCCGTACCTTCTGGCGGCGCAGATGGTCCAGGGCCCGGTGCCGGGCGATGGTCGCCGTCCAGCCGCGGAAGCCGGACCCGTCGCCCCTGAACCGCCCCAGATCCCGGGAGATCTCCAGCCAGGCGTCCGACGCCACGTCCTCGGCGTCGTTGCCCACGATCCCGCGCAGATAGCCGAGCAGCCCGGGCTGCACGAGTCGGTACACGACTGAGAAGGCCACCTCGTCGCCTTCCTGGGCCCGCGCGACGGCCGCGCCCAGCTCCCCGTCGAACGCCTGCCCGCGGCGGGGTTCCCGTCCCTGGCCCAACACTGTCCTCGTTCGTGCGAATGCGAAGCGGGCCGTACCGAACCCGCACTGCGCGACACGTCCGGCCGTGTGCACGCCCCCACGATCTTCAGCGTCTGCCGTCACGGAAGTGTCACAGTCCGCCGGATGCGGCGGGTGTGCGGTGTGTGCCACGCCCCTCAGCCGATCGCGATGCGCGGATGGGCGCCGGGTTTGATCCAGGCCATGATCTGCTCCATCGTCGCCCGCGGCACGGACACACAACCGGCCGTCGCGCCCTGCCCGTTGATGTGAAGAAAGATCCCGGCACCGCGGCCGGGCGTGGCGGGCCACCGGTTGAAGTTGATGACGAGCGCCTTGGCGTACTGCACCGGATGATCGACCAGGTGCTCACTGCCACGATCGCCGCTCTCGGTGAGCGGGAAGTCGGCACCGGCGGCGGTGTGCATCGAGTTGTAGAACTTCGACTCCGGGTCCTCCACCCACCAGTGGCTGGAGTTCACCACCGTGTACGGCATGCTCGTCCCGCCCGCCTCGACCCCGAACCCCTCGGTGAGCGTGTACGTCCCGGACGGCGTGGTGTACGTGTTCTGCCGCCGGGTCGCCCCGTCGACGACACCGTTGGACCCGACCCGCCCGGCCGCCGTGCTGAACTGCGCCTTCCAGCCGGCGGACCCCTTGGCCCAGGCGGTGACGGTGGCGTAGGAGCCGCTGGACTTGACGGTGATGAGCTGAGTGGCATCGCCGGGGTAGGCGGGGACGGGGAAGTCGGGGGTGCTGGAGGCGGACGGCGCCCGGGTCTCCTGCCGGGCGCTCGCCGAGGCCGTGGCGGCGGGTGAGGGGGTGGCGCTCTTCCTCGCCTTCGCCGACGGGGAGGCGGAGGCCGACGGGGAGCCCGTACCGGATGCACTCGGCGTCGCGGATGCGGCGGCCGACGACGCCTCTGCCACCGGGCGGCCTTCCTCGGCCTGCGCCGCCTCTCCGCCGCCCTGCCCTTGATGCCCGCAGGCCGATGCGAGCAGCAGGGTGCCGGTGGCGGCCAGCGCGACAGCGCACGTACGGATACGGATACGGGAACGGGAACGGGAACGGGAAGAGGGCAGCACGAAGTAACCCTTCGATGGGTGAAGTCAGTTGGAGATGGGCGAAAAAGAGTGTGAAAGCGGACTATGTGTGACCGGCCGTCAGGCCACGACCCTCCGGGCCCGCCCGTGCAGCATCAGATAGAACCGCTGCAGGGAGTCCTCGGGACCGCCCGCTTCGAAGCGGTTGAGGACCTTGCCGAGGGGGTTCCACACCCGCCCGTCCGGCATCCGTACGCCAACCGGCTGGCCGAAGTAGGCGCGCTGGTCGGCGTCGAAGTCCACCCACACCGCTCCCGCTCGGCGCACCAGCACCTCACCGAGGTACGCCCCGAGCCCGTACAACGTCTCCCGCGCCCGCTCCCGGTCGGCCCCGCCCTTGCGAAGCCCGTCGATCAGGAAGTCGACGACCCGCAGGCTGCGCTCGGAGTAGTCCAGCGGCAGCCGGTTGCGGGCGGTGACGCGCGCGACGAGGGCCGCGGCGTACGACCGCATCTCGTCCGCGCTCGGCACGCGTCTGTCCATGTCCCCCATGAGCCTGTTCCCCCTTCACTCGGATCCGCTCGGATCAGGGAGAACACGGAGCCGATTCCCCCCGTTGACCAAGCGCGTACCGGCTCTTGAACATCACGGGTGAGAGGAGTGCGGAATGCCACACACGAAGGTCACAGGAGGCGTACAACCTTCCTGCCTCGCCGTGCGTCGCAGAGGTCACTGCGCACCGGACGGCAGGGCCACGCTCCCGTTGAACACCCCACGGTTGTCGGCCCGGACCTCCTGACTCACCGTGATGTCCCCACCCTGGAACGGCACGAGGAACGTGAACGCGTACCGGTGCGAGGCGGGCAGATACCCGTGCTCCGCATCCAGCTCCCACGTCTCGGTGAAGCTCTTGAGCGTGATCTGACCGTCGGTCGCCGTCACCCCGGCCTTGCGCAACTGAGCCAGCGTGGGCCCCACCTCCCGCACCGCCCGCTTCAGCGCGGGACGGCTCCGGGCCGCCGACAACTGCCAGCCAGAGGCGGCGACTTGAAGGCGTATGTCGCCGCCGCCCGTCCCCGTACGGCTCACCGTCGCACTCTTGGCGTACGCCCCGAACGCGTCCAGCTCGGCCACGGGATCCTCGACGTCGTCAGCGATGTCGGGGTCGGAGAGCGGCCCCTTCTTCCACGCCTCGGCGCCCTCCTTGACGTAGCAGGTGCCGCCGACGACGTACACGACCTCGGGCTTGCGCTCGCCCTTACTGGTGGTGATCGTGCCGTTCTGCTGGAGCGCCGCGGGGGCGGTGGTCCGGTGCACGGTCGCGGCGTACGTGGCGGAGGAGGGTGCCTGACCCTGCATCACGGCGGACTCGCTGCCGCGCAGGGCGAATGTCCACCCCTTCTCGGCACCCACGGCCTGCCGCGCCCGCGCGACGAACTGCGCGGCGGTCCTCGGCGGTGGAACGGGCTTCGGCGTGGGGCGTGACGTACGCGTCGACTCGGATCGCGCCGCCCCGGCCTTCGCGGTAGCAGACCGCTCGGCAGACGCCCCCTTCCCGTCGTGCGGGGAGCATCCCGACACGGCCACGGCAGCCGCGGCCAGCACGGCACCGAGGGCGTGGAGCCCACTCGGGCGGAGGGGTCTTCGGGTTCCGGACAGCACAGGGTCACCCTCCGAAAGGGAACGGGGATTCGAGAGCGGCCCGTTATACAACGGCCTCGAATGCCACCGCGAGCGCGCGGACGAACGGAAGCAAACCCAATCAGCTTGTCCCGTACGGGCATTCACCCGGCCAGGATTCGAGGTATTTGCCCGGAATGCCATTCGAATAGACGCACGATTATCTGCCGTGTTAGCTTCGCGCGCCTTCGTCGGACGACACCCCAACTGCCGTCCCTCGCACACCACTTGGAGGTCCGCATGCCGAAACGACACCTGCTCCTGCCCACCGCGCTGGCCGTACTCACCCTCGCCGCCGGAACCGTGGTCACCATCGCCCCTGAGGCGCGTGCCGCGCGCGTGTCGGCCTCCTCGCAGACCACCGATGCAGTGCAGTACGTACAGGACTCCCTCTACACCGCCGGGAACGCGGGCTATGTGCACCGCCGCGCGAACACCGACGGCTCGGCCGGGCCGTCCACCTGGCGCGGTTACGACGGGAGCGAGCGGACGCTCGACGGCTACAGCGGCGCGCTCCCGGGACAGTACGGGTACTACGGCAGCGGCAGCGACACCGTCCTCACCTCCCAGCAGTACGCCGGCAGCCAGGCCCGGCTGCAGAACCAGGCGACGGGCGCGACGACCGACGTCACCGTGCCCGACGGGCAGTACGTCGCCGCCGCCTTCGACTCCACGCTGATCACGCAGGAGTACAACGATGTGTGGCAGGCCGTCCGCCTCCACATCCTCCATGTGTCGGACGCCGGGGCGATCACCAGCGACATCGCGGTGGACCCGCCCGAGGGCCAGTTCTTCGAGAAGCAGCAGACGGTACTGGCAGGTGACGGCACGTCAGCGCTCATCCGGTTCCGGCACGCGACCACGATCGGCCTGCTCGACCTCGCCACCGGCGCGTTCACCACGATCAGCACCCACGCGACCGACGACGACCCGCTCTATCTCCAGGCGGCGCTGTCCCCGACGCACATCGCCGTGTACCACGAGGGCGCGAGCCAGGCCCGGGTCGTACGCCGCGACGACGCGGCCGGCGCGCAGACCGCGGTGACGGTCCCGCAGTACGGCACGAGCACCGCCTTCGTCGGCCTCGTCGGTGACTGGCTGCTCACCTCCTATCGCCCGCCGTACGGCACGGCGCCGGGTCCCGGCGGACCGCTGCTGGCCACCCCGCTGGCCGGCGGCGCCGCCCAGACGCTGCTGCCCGCCGCGGAGCCGCAGATCGCCCAAATCCCGGCGGGCGGCGCCATCGCCGTCGGCGAGACGAAGGACGGCGCCTGGAC
Source organism: Streptomyces sp. TLI_185 (assembly GCF_003814765.1). Taxonomy (NCBI): domain Bacteria; kingdom Bacillati; phylum Actinomycetota; class Actinomycetes; order Kitasatosporales; family Streptomycetaceae; genus Streptomyces; species Streptomyces sp. TLI_185. The sequence continues at coordinate 6,317,550 of NZ_RKRB01000001.1, read as the reverse complement.
CGCCCACCGCATCACCACGAGCCCGAGCGGAAAGCCCTGGGTTCAGGGCCTGTGACGAGAAGCAGCCCGGGGAGACCGGGCCGGCGCGGGGCCCGTCGGGCGTATGACCGGCGGGCCCTGGCATCGCGGCGGTGCAACTACCAGAGCCGGCGGCCGAGAAAGCCTCTACGATCCGGCTGATCACCGACTTGGGGAAGGGACATGGCCGAGGGCCTGGAAACGGACGCGGTCGCCGAAAGACCGGTGGAGCCGGCCTGCCGGCCGACCGTCGGCGAATCGGCGTCCGCACTGCGGGCACGCGCGCGGAGCACCGGCGCGGGACGCTTGCAGCGCAGGGCGCTGATCCGGACGCTGTCGGTCGCGGCCGTCGGCGCCCTGCTGTCGTCGACCGGCTCCGGCCACCGGGACACACCATGGCCGATGTATGCGGGGTTGGTGGTCTTCGTCGCCCTCAAGACCGCGGTGCCGCGGTTGCAGGCGCGCCGCTTCCACCGGCTCGCCGAACGGCAGGGGGACATCCGCGGGACGGTCGACGACACCGGGCTCCGGCTGACCACCGCGCACAGCTCGGCCAGCCACGACTGGCACTTCTACTCGCGCCATGTCGAGACGCCGGAGCTGTTCGTGCTTCTGAGCGCCGACAAGTCCGCCGTCGGCTTCGCCGTCCGCCCAAGGAGGCCGTGGCGGACCCGGAGGAAGTGGACCGGCTTCGGGCGGTCCTCGACCGGCGGCTCGTGCGCGCGGACGATGCCGGGGCGCCCGGAAGCCCGCGGAGCCGGGGCCGGGCCGTCGGCCGCGGGGTCGGCTCGGCCGGACTGTTGCTGCTGGGGCTGCTGGTGTTCTTCTTCGCCTTCGCCGCCGTCCAGCACGCCACGCACCCGGACCGCTTTCCCGGGATCCAGAACAACACCGCCCCGATAGCGGCCGTCATGCTGGGGCTGGGGGCGCTTGCGGTCGCCGGGGCCTGGTGGCTCGTACGGCGGATGACGGCCATGCGCATCGTGACCGCCGGGCTCGCCGTCCTTGTCCTGCTGGCCGGCGGCGCGTCCCTGTACCGCGTCGGGCCGATGCTCCACTGCTGGAGCTCGGACCGGATCGCCCGCGGGCCGACGGCGCCTACTCCTGCTACGACTTCTGAGCGGGCTGCCGTCTCCGAGCAACCGTGTCACCGATCCTGCGGGGTCATCCCGTGCCCGATGGGGGGCGCCGGCTCATTGCCTTGGACATCCGCGGCCGTGTTGGTGTTCCCGGTCGCGGGCGGGGGTGCTGGAGGGGAAACATCAGACGACTTCCAGGCGGCGGATTCCAGCAGTCGCTCAACTCACACAGCGGTGCCTTTCAAGGGGTTGAGCGGCGGCAGAGATTCCGCTGCCCGCTACATCATTCGTACGTCTCGAAGAACGGACGCTCCACCTTTCCCGCAGTGGAGAACGGGCGGAAGTCGCGATCTGTCAGAACGCGGTAGATGAATTCCGTGGTCGAGATGTCGAAACGGTGCCAGTCCTCCAACGGATCGGTTCGGGCCACGATCGGCCATTGCTCGGGGGATGCTGAAGTGTTGGCGAGCCAGTAGTACTGGTCCTCCGTGAGGGAGTTCCCCCAGAGGATGAGTCCGCTGCCGCCTGCGTCGAACACGTCGTAGGGGTCGAAGAGCGTGCTGAGCTGACCGCTCTCGCGGCGCCTCCGTTGCGACTTCCATCGCCCCAGCAGCCCGTAGGAGTCGACGGCATTCGGGGGCAGCAACTCCAGGTACCCACTGAAGGCGCCGTGACGAAACGCCTCACAGAGCTTCTTGTAGTCCGCCGGGAGTTGCGTCCCGAATTGCTCCTCGAGGTCATCCCAGTCCACATCTCGCTGTGACGCCTCCCAGCGAGTGGCGGAGATGATCTCGTCAACTCTGTCCATGGTGTCTCTTCTCTTCCCTTCGCCTACTGCCCGGCCACATAGCCCCAGGGATAGACAGCCGCGCCGGATGAGGCGGCCAACACTTGCGGTGAGGGGACGGTGCTGTCGCCTAGATTTCGTACTACAAGGCCGAACGGCCCGTGCCAGAAGATCCAACGGATCGTCATGAAATACCGAGGCCAGTACGACGCACTGCCCTCACGGTCATTCACTGACCCGTTGTTACTGCGTGACCACTGACGCCGGCCGGTCCCTGCGGGCAGCGGTGCGCCCGACGGGCCAAAGGCGGACCGGTCTACCGACCAGCGACTTCGACCCCGGTCACATGCAGAGGTTCGGCAGTGCAATCCACCCGGGGCTCGCCGCCGAGATCAACCGACCCGGCTTCGGGCGAGCCGGGCAAACGCCGGGGCCCTGCCGTCACAGGGTGTAGCCAGGTTCGAATGTCGCTCCAAGGGCGTGTTGGGCAATCCCGAAGGGGCGGAAGTCGGCGTCCGTCAGGACACGATACAAGAATTCCGAGGTTGACATGTCAAAGGTGTGCCACTGATCGATATCACCGGACCGCGCGAGGATCGGCCATTTACCCGATTCCGAAGAATCAATGAGCCAGAAGTATTCGTCGCCCCATTCCGTGGATCCCCACGAAATGAGCCCCTCACCGCCCGGCTCGTAAATCCTGTACGGAGTGACGGCGGACACGTCGCCGAGGTCCGGGTCCCGGTCGGAGGCGAGAGCGGCCCGCCATTGCGTCACCAGGTCGAACACCTGACCCTCGTCGCGCGCCAGAAAGGTCACCGTGTCACTGAAGAGGCCGCCCCCGAAAGCCTCGTAGAGCTCTTTGTAGTCCGGGGGCAGTGGAGCACCGATTTCCCTTTCGGTCGCCTCCCAGTCGACAGGGATGCCAGCAGGCTCCCGTCCGACGAATTCCAGAAGCCGCTGAACCCACACATCAAGGCCTTTCGTGCGTAAGAGGAGAGCAGAAGCGGGAGGTACGGGCGGGCGGTGAGCAATGCGCCGCCCGCCCGTGACCTCCCTACGGTAGGCGACGGGTCAGGGCTTGACGCCCGTCGGGGTGTTCCAGATGGTTATCGGCCCACCCGAGCTTGCTCCTGTGGTCAGGTTCGACCAGGTGATGCTCAGATAGTCGGGAGCTCCATTTCCTCCCGTGTAATGAGCACTGACCTGGTAGTACACGGTCTGACCGGCAGCCACCATACGGGCCACATTGTTCTCCACCTTCTTCATCTGGGAGTTGTTGGGCGTGGCCCACAGGGAGACCAGGTTCCTTCTGTCCGTACCGGTTCCACCCAGCTGGTTGGCCAGGAGGTGCGCACGGTTCATCCCCTTTCGGAAGCCGGGGGGGTCAAGCTCTGGGTAATCCCGCTGTGGCCGCGGTACCGGGCTGCCGACAATCGCCGAGTCATTGCTCAACTCCCCAGTCTTCTGAGTCCACTCATCGACGTAGGTGAAATCTCCGTCGTTGAGACAGGCCTGAACGCCCTGCGCCCTGCCCTTGTCGTCGAGAGGACTGTAGTAGACGAAGGTGTTGCCTTTTCCGCAGTCGTCCTGGGTCCGGGGGTAAAGATCGGCCCCCGGCTGCCACTCGTTCTCCTCCTCCGGCGTGACGAACAGGCCCTTGCTGTAGTCGGGCTTGGCGCCGGGCTTTGACAGATAGCCCCCGGGCGCGGTCGCCGTGGGCTTGGATGCATACGCGAAGACGGATGCCGCGATGCCCCAAGGACTCAGCCGGCTCAGCAGGCTGCCCGCACTCCCCGCAGTACTCGCCGCAGCCTCAGCGGTGCCCGACAGGGCGCCTTCCAACGCTTCAACACCGCTCTCGAGCGCGCTGCCGATGTCGCTGATCGCGCCCCCGATGGAAAGATGGCCGTCGAGCTCGACCATGCTGGTGGGGTTGCCACCGCCGAAGGCGTAGCGGTTGCCGGTGTAGGGGTCGGCGCCGAGGTTCATGTCGGCGAGGGCACCGTTGTACATGTCCCGGCTGGTGAAGCGGTTCAGACCGGGGCTGTAATCACGGAAACCCATGTCGTACGTGCCTGACTGGGCGTCCCAGCGCTTGGCGTTGAACCGATATGGGTTGTAGGCCTCCTTCGTCGGGTCGGCCGCGTCCGGCTTGTCGATGCCGGTGAAGTCGGAGGCGTCGTCGGAGCCGTAAGCCGTGTAGCCGTACGTCGCCTGCGTGTCACCGTTCTTGTCCGTGAGCGTCTCGACGTCGGAGTGGCTGTTGTAGCCGTAGTAGCCATCTTCGGTCGTGCCGTCACTGTTGTGCTTGATCTGCGACAGGCGCTCGCCCCACGGGCTGTACTGGTACGACTTGGTCAGTGTGCCGGCGACCTTCTCGTCCAGGACGTCGGAGGACAGGCCCAGGTACTCGAAGTCCGTCGTCTTGCCGTTGGCGGTCTTCGAGGTGGTGCGGTCCAGCGGGTCGAAGGCGTACGTGGTCGACTTCATCGCACCCGTGTCGTCCCGCTTCTGGGATTCCACGACGTGGTCGAAGCCGTCGTACACGCTCCGCTCGATGATCTGGCCGCCCGAGGTGACCGATTCCTGGCGGCCGAACGGGTCGTAGTTGTAGTTCGCCGTGCTGCCCGATGTCGTCGCGGTGAGCAGCCGGTTGCGGTCGTAGTTGTAGGCGGTTGGGGTGCCCTTGACGGTCTGGCTGATGACGTTGGCGTTGGCGTCGTGGACGTATGTCTCCGTCCCGGCGCCGTTGCCACTCTTGGTCGACTGCTTGAGCCGGTCGGCGGGGTCGTAGGTGTAGTCCGTGGTGGAGTCGAGGTACGCCGAGTGGTTGTCGGCGTTCATCTTCTTCGCCACGTCCTGCGACTTGTTCCCGTTGGGGTCGTAGGCGTAGGTGTGCGAGTCGACGAGCGTGCCGTTGGGCTTCTTCTCCGTCGTCGACTTCAGCGCTGCGTCCAGGTAATACGTGTAGTCGACCGTGTTGCCGTTGGCCTTGGTCTCCTGGAGCTTCTGACCACGGTCGGTGTACGTGTACGACGCCACCTTCGGCGACGCGTCCGTGGGCGTCTTGCCGACCGACACCGTCTTCACCAGGTCACGCAGGTCGTACGTGTACTTGGAGAACTGGTCCGAGTGCGTGATCGTGTCTGACAGGCCGTTGGCGTCGTACGTGTACGACGTGGCCTTCTTCTCTGCGCCGACCAGGTTCTCGGTGACCTTCTGAACCTGGTTGAGGCCCGTGTAGGTGAGCGTGTAGTTGTCGATCTTCGCGGTCGACGAGGTGTCGTCGATCGATGTCAGGTTGCCGTTGAGGTCGTAGGAGTAGGCGAAGTTGTCCTTCTCCGTGTCGGCGGGGTCGCCGCTGGTGTCACGGACGAGCTTGACAGCATCGGCCACGACAGTGCCGCCGCTGTTCTGGAACAGCTGGAGCTTGGCCGCGTTGCCCTGCTTGAAGGCGTAGGAGCCCAGCGAGACCCAGGTGCCCTGGTTCGCGGTCGCGTTCTGGTCGATCGTCTTGTCGACCGTGCCACCGTCGTAGGTCAGGGTGTACTTGGCCGTGGTCGCGGCGCCCGTCACCTTGGGGAACTTCACGTACGCGGCGTACGTGCCGTCCTTGGGGATGTTGAGCGTCCACGTGTAGGCGTCCGCGCCGGTGCCGGCCGCGTGGGTTTCATGGTTGTAGCCCTGCTGGCCGGTGACGTCTCCCTTCGTCCAGGTGCCGGTCTTGGAGGTGTTCTGGGTGTCGGAGTTGTCCACCAGGACGACCGACTTGCCGACTGGGACGCCGTCGTCCGCACGGGACTTGAGCGAACCGTCGGGGTAGTAGTCCCGGGTCATCGTGCGGTCGGAGGAGCCGCCCGCCGAGGTGAGGGTCCGCTTGGTCTGCTGGCCCAGCGCGTTGTAGTCGTAGGTGGTGGTGATGTCCCACGGGTCGGTGGACGACTTCGCCCAGCCGTTGTCGAAGTAGGTGTAGGTGGTGTCGTTGCGGACCGTCTCACCGTCCGACGGGGGCAGGGAGGTCTTGGCGACCTGGCCCACCTTGTCGTACGTCGTCTCGGTGTAGACGTTCGGGTCGTTGTAGCGGGAGTCCGCCGGGTCGTAGGGCTGGTACTGCTTGACCGGGCGGTTCAACTCGTCGTACTCGGTACGCGCCGTGAACGCCGTGGTCGTGCCCGCGGCGATCGCCCTCGGGGTGATCACCTTGGTGGTGTTGCCGACCTGGTCGTACTCGTACTTCGTCGACCGGGTCGTGGTGCCCTCGTGCGGGACCTTGACCTCGGTCTGCTTGCCGCGCTCGTCGTAGGTGACGGTGGTGGTGTTGTTCTCGGCGTCGGTGGTCGAGGTGACCAGACCGTCCTTGTCGTAGCCCTTCTTGGTGGTCTTGCCGGCCGCATCCGTGACGACCGTGACCCGGTGATCCAGGTCGTAGTCGGTCTTGGCGGTGTAGTCGGCCGTGTCGGTAGTCGCGTTCTTCTTCGGGTCGATGACCTTGGTGACGTTGCCGACGTTGTCGTACTCGTACGAGACCTTGTCACCGTTCGCGTTGACCACGGACGTGAGCTGGTAGATCTCGTCGTAGTTGTTCGTCGTGACGTAGTCGGTCGCATCCGTCGTCGTCGCCGTGCCCTTGGGCTCGGTCGTCGTCTTCAGGTTGCCGACCTTGTCGTAGATGTACGTCGAAGTGCGCGGGGCGGTCAGGTTGTTCGCCGGCCCGGTCGCCGACGTGATCTGGTCCGCGCTGTCGTACACCGCCGTGGACACCGCGCCGTTGGGTGCCGTCGACGTGGTGACGTTGTCGTTGGCGTCGTACACCGGTGCGGGCGTCGTGATCAGAGTGCCCGCCGCCTGGTCCTTCGGCACCGTGTTGACCAGCGGACGCCCGTACGTGTCGTACGTCTGCGTGGTCGTCTTGCCAAGCGCGTCGGTGACGGAGGTGACCTGGCCGCGCTCGTCATATACGAACGTCGTCGCGTTGGACTTGGCGTCCGTGATAGTCGTCGGGTAACCGGTGGGTCCGAAGCCGCTGTACGTCGTGGCGTGGCTGTTGGCGTCGGTGGCCTTGGTCAGTTCGCCGTAGGAGTCGTAGTTGTACGACGTGGTGTAGTCACCCGTCGTCGTGGTCGCGACGCCCTTCGGGTCGGTGACCGTCTTGACGTTGCCGAAGCTGTCGTAGCCGAACTGCCAGGCGCGGCCCTCCGGGGAGGTCTTGCGGAACAGGTCCGCCGAGAAGCCGTCTGCCCGCGTCTGGTACTCGAACTTCGCCGCGTTCGCCGGCCACTTGGTGGTGTCGGAGACGCAGGTGGTCGTCTGGTCCGGTACGCCCGTCTTATTGTTCTCCGCGTCGCGCTGCCAGAGCGGGTAGCCCGTCTTCTGGTCGTAGCAGTACGCGGTCTTCGCCCCGTTGTCCTCCTCCACGTAGGTGACGTTGTTGTCTGCGTCCCAGCTCATCTTCGTGGTCTGGGACTTGGCGTTGGTCGTCTGGACCGGCCGGAAGAAGTCGTCCGTCACGTACTTCGCGGCGTGCGTCTCGGCGTCCGTGACCGTGGTGTCCGTGAACTTGGTGTTCGCGGTGTCGGCCGCGTACGCGAAGCCGGTGCCACCGTTCAGACGGTCCGTGATCGTCTTCGTCCACCAGTGGTACTTCGGATCGTCACCGGTCTGCGGGGCGTAGTACGCCAGCTGCGTGGCGTGACCGCGCGGGTCGGTCGCCTTGACCAGCTTGACGTTCTTGTTGCCCTGGGTGGCGTCGTAGGTGAACTTGAAGACCTTCGGCTGGGTGGAGCCGTCACCGTCGGTGAACTGACCCAGCAGGCCCTTCGTCGTGTAGAAGAAGGAGATCTTGCGGCCCGAGATGTCAGTGATCGACTTCACGTGGTCGTAGATCTTCGAGTTGGTCAGGTTCGTGCCGGCGACCTTGGCGCCCGTGTCGTCGATGTAGTCGTACGACGCGTCGCCCTTCTTGTAGTAGTCGACCGTCAGCGACTGCCGGCCGGCCGGGTCGGTGATGTAGGTGAGGAACTTGGTCGGCTTGTTGTTGGACTTGCGTTCCTCGTACGTGTAGGTCTGCGTGTTGCCGTTCTTGTCGACCGCGGAGGTCAGGTAGCCGTCGCAGCCGAACAGGAACCGGGTGCCGTCCGGGCGCAGCAGCGTCCACGCGTCCGGGACCGGGTCCTTGTCCGGGGTGCAGTCCAGGCCCGACTTCATCGTGACCTTGTAGTGGACGCCCGCCGGGGCCTTCCACGTACCGTCCGCCTGCTTGGTGAAGACGTGCGTGGTGCCGTCGCCGTCCGGCAGGCGGATCTCCGTCGCGTTGGCGACGGGGTTGGGGTGGAAGTCCAGCGGCGCGCCGAGACGGATGGGCCCGGCCAGCTGTGCGGACCAACCCGCACCCGAGACCGTGTCGGACGTGTCGAGGGAGTTGTAGGCGAAGCGCGCGAAGGTCGTCAGACCGCGGCCCGGGTTCGTGAACGCGTTGTACGACCACACGCTGTTGCCCGATGCCAGGTTGTTCATGACCGTCGAGCCGGCACCCGTTTTCTTCCCGGTGTAGGAGTAGAACTTCTCCAGGCCCAGCGAGTCGGACGTCGGGTCCTCGACCGCCACGTTCTGCTTCAGCGGCTGGATGGTGGTGTTGGTGGCCGACAGCCAGCTGCCGTCGGAGACCTTCTTGACATCCCAGCCGAGCACGTAGTTGGTGCGTTTGCTGCCGGAGTCCGAGTTGATCGGCGTGTTGACCGTGGCCTTGACGGTCGCCGACGCGCCCGGCGCCAGCGCCGGGATGGCGGTGGAGGCCTGGTTGCCGCCGGTCGTCACGTCCGTGCCGTCCGGGAGCTTCCAGGTGTACGACAGCACCCGCTCACCGCTCGCCCATGACGCGCTGGTGGTGTTGGTGACCGTGAAGTCCACCGTGTAGGTGGAGTTGGGGGTCATGCGGGCCGGGGTCTGCGGCGCGTAGTACGTGTCGTCGGTCGTCGAGTCCACGTAGATGACGCGCAGCAGCGGGCCCAGCTGGTAGTCGGAGGCCTCCGAGGCCAGGAACAGGGTGCGCTCCTGCGGGCCCGTGCTCGTCTCGTCCTTCAGCTTGACCAGCGCACCGTGGTTGGACGTCGGCGTCTTGGTCCAGCCCTGGGTGAGCGAGGTGGCGTCCCAGTAGTGGCGGCCGACCTCGGAGACAGAGGGAACGGTGTCCGAGACGGTCGAGGAGAAGTCGCCGCCCGCGGTCGTCCACGCCGTGGTGGACGTGGCGTTGTTCCAGGTGGCCGACGTCTCCGCGAAGTCCTTGGTCAGGCCGTGGAGTTCGTAGATGGCGCCGTTGGTGCCGGTGGTCGTCTCCGCACCCCACAGGAACATGGTGCTGTTCAGCACGGTCGCCGTGGTCGGGATGGCGGCGGTGTCGAACTTCATCGCCGCGCGGGCCTTGCCGTAGGTGGTGGAGTTGTTGCCGACCTCCAGCCACTTCTGGCCCACGCCGAAGGAGGCGATGGTGTCCTCGTTCGTGGTCGGCTGCCCGGAGGACAGGGTCGTGTCCGTCACGCCGGTCGTGCCCTGGATCAGCCGCATGGTGCGGCCGGCCTTGGGGACGCCCACGATGCGGGTCGGCGAGCCCAGCAGCTGGCCGTCCTTGGTCTTCACCGCCAGCTGGTAGTAGTAGGACTTGCCGATCTCGCCGGCCGTGTAGCTGTCCGGGGTCGGAGTGGCGGTGGTGTCCGTATAGGTGGTCGCCGCCTTGTCGATCGGCGCCACCAGGGTGGCCGCGGACGGCGTGAACGCCTGCTGCGTGGAGCGGTGCAGCTGGTACTCGGCGATGTCCAGGTTCGGGTCACCCGTGGTGTTCGAGTACGCCTTCCAGGACAGCTCCGGACCCGTGCCATGGATCACGGTCGGCGAGTTCAGCGTGGTGCCGACCTTGCCGTAGGTGACCGTCAGCCGCGGAATCGTCGCCGTCTCGCCGCCGTAGTCGCCGTCACCGGACTCGTAGCGCGGACCGCCGGTCGGGGCCGTCGACGACTCGTCCGTGGCCTTCAGGATGAAGCCGTTGTTGGCCGAGGTGCCGCTGACCCACTGCTGCACGGTGTCCGTCACCGGGAACTTGTGCCACTGGTTGTACTCGCCGGCGTTCTTCACGATCGTCGCCGGGTTCACCCAGCGCACCGCGTCCGCGATCACCGACGTCGACGTCGAGGCCGGGCCGTCCTTCAGGACGACCTTGCCCGTCGTACCGGCGGAGAAGTCGATCTGCGAGCCGCCGTTCAGCGACGCCCACACACCGCCCGTGCCGGACTGCTGGTTGACCGTGTACGTGGTGGAGCCGCCGCTGCCGGTCACCGTGTACGGGGCGTTGGTGGCCCGGTCGGTGCCCGCCACGTAGTGCGCGTCCACCCGGTACGAGGCGGTCTCCGGGAGCTTCGGCTGCCAGGTGTAGGTGTCCCCCGCCACCGAGTCCTTGTTGGAGCGGTAGTCGGAGCCGATCCCGGACGAGGACGACGTCGACGGCCAGGTGCCGGTCGCCGCCGTGGTGCCCGTGTCCCCGTCGTCCACCTGGACGCTGGTGCCGGACAGCTCACCGACGTACGAACTGGTGCTGTTCCATGTCGCCGACGTCTCGTCCCACGCCCCGGTCGCCCGGTAGGCGCCGATGGTGACGTCGTTGGCGTTGGTGGTGTGCGCCTGGTCGAAGTACATCTCCAGACGAGCCGAGTCGATCTTCGTGCCGGACGGGATCTCGCTCAGCGGGAACTTGATCAGCGAGCGGGCGATGCCCGTGTCGGTCTTGCCCGCCGACAGCTTCCAGGTCGTGTTGAAGTTCGTCGTCGCCTGGTCCGACAGGACCATGGTGTCCTGGGAGTCGGTGGGCGAGGGCGCGATGGTGATCGTCGGGTCGATGACGACCGGGTACTGGCGTTCCCTGGCCGCCAGCCACTTCGCGTCCGGAGTGACCGTCAGCTTCCAGGACGTGCCGTCCCGGGTGAGCTTCTGGGTGACCCTGGTGCTGTAGGTCTTCCCGAAGACCGACCTGTCGGCCTTCCTCGCGTCCGTCATGTACGGCGCGGGGATGACGAGTTCGGGCGTGTGCGGCAGTTCGCCGTACAGCGCGATCGAGCCGTCCTTGCGGGCCTTCGGGGTGAGGCCCTGGGTGTCCAGCGTGAAGGTGAACTTCAGCGGGGCGTCGGGGCGCTTCGAGAGGGTGATGTTCTCCTTCACCCGGCCCGGGCCGACGGCGTACTGCAGGTCGGCGCCCTGTGTCGCGTTCTTGTACGTGACGGTGGAGCCCTTGGCCGTCGGCTTCAGCCCGCGGCTCGCGCCGTCCAGGCCGAGGGAGACCGAGCGTCCGTCGGGCGACTGGAAGCGGACCAGCCGGTTGCTGTCTCCGCCGAACCAACTGCGGCCGTTGTTCGTCGTGTTGGCGAACTCGTAGCCCTTGGCCCTCGACTCACGGACCGCCGTGTCGATGGACTTCCAGGACGCCTTCCTGCCCGTTCCGGAACGGTAGGAGGTCGGCACCGCGGACAGCTCCGCCTCGACACGGCCGTCGGACAACTGCCAGAAGCGGGCGGTCGAAGTGCGCCTGCTCTTCAGCTCCTTGACCCGGTGGGCCTTGGGCGCCTTCTTCCCTCTCGGCAGCTTCTGCCGGTCGGCCACGTCCAGTTCGTCGTGGGACGGCGGCTCGGCAAGCTTGTCGTCATCGTCGTCGCCGAACCATCCCTTGACGGTGTCGACCATGCCCTTGCCGTGGCCGCCGGATCCGGAACCGGACTCGGGTACGGCATAGGCGATCTGCGGTAGGGCGGTACTCACCACCGCAGACACGACAAGGCAGGAGATCGCTCTCCCATATCGGACTTTCACGCCCAACGCCCTTTCGTATGCGGCGTCCCGAATTCGGGCACGCCGAACTTCCGGACCGGATTCCCCGGACCGGATTCTGTGAAATAGCTGTATGGCGGCCCGAGTTGTAATCAGCCGGGTGATCGCCTGTCAATTGCCGAAGCAAAAGGGGCAGTTGACCCCAGAGGCGGTCGGATCCGGGACTTCCCGGCAAGCAGTTTCGCCCGTTTCATCCGCTCGCTGGCCTGTGGCTTTGCTGTGCGCTATAACCCCCGCTCATGGCAGAGACGGACACAGAGACGGATACAGAGAAGGACGCAGAAACGGACCGGGAATCGACGAGGGACTGGCGCCCTCTCGTCGTCGCCGGGGCGCTGGTCGCCGCGTGCGGCGGACTCGTGCTGTACGGCGTGCTCGACACCGAGGACAAGCCGGCCAAGCCCCCTGTGCCGACCGCCGCCGTGACATACGAGGTGACCGGCAAGGGCACCGCCGACATCACCTACGAGTCGGCCGGCGGGCGTGCCTCGGTGGCCCGTGCGGCACAGCTGCCCTGGAAGAAGACGGTGCGGGTGCCCCTCGGCCGCTCGCCCCTCGTCGCCATCACGCTCGGCGAGAAGGGCGGCCGGGCCGGCTGCTCCCTCGCCGTCGAGGGCAGACACGTACAGGCCGCCTCCGCCTACGGGCGGTTCGGACGCGCCACCTGCCAGGCCGAGACGGCCTCGCCGCAGGACACGGCAGCCACCGAGTGACGTTTGGCCAGAGCCGAACGCTGTGTGTAAGTGCCACCTGCTCTGTGACAGGTGTGGCAGTCATGGTCTTTTTTCTAGGGGTGGGGTAAGTGAGTCCTCGCGGTACGCGTGCGTACAGACCGCTGAGCATGAAGCGACGGGCGTGGATCACGCTCGGCGCGGTGGTACTGGGCGGCGGGGGTGTGGCGACGTACGCCGTCGCCGGGCCGTCCTCCGGGCACGGCCAGGCGAAGCGGCCGGTGAAGGTCTACGACCTGGCGCTGAAGGGCACCGCGAGCGGCAAGCAGGAACTGCCGCGCACGGAGACCAAGCAGTTCTCGATGCTCGGTGTCTCCTGGAAGGACGCCGGCAAGCGGCTGCACGGCACGGCGCAGGTGCGCACCCGCAGCCTGAAGTCCGGCGAGTGGACCGCGTGGAAGGGCCTCGACGCGAACGTCGACCCGCTGGAGGACCCCGAGGCCGGCGCCGACGCGCGCGGTGCGACCGAGGCGATCTGGGTCGGCCCCTCCGACGGAGTCCAGGTCCAGGTCGTCCACAAGGACGGCTCCACCTCCGCCCTGCCCAAGGGCCTCGAGGTCAGCCTGATCGACCCGGGGGTGGCGACCGACGCCGAGCAGAAGGCCGAGCCGGCCGCGTACGTGGCGGATGTGACGCCCACGGACTCCGCGTCACCGACGGACTCCGCCGCGCCGACCGACTCCGTGTCTCCGACCGACTCCGCATCGCCGACGGACTCCGCCTCCCCGAGCGACAGCGCATCGGCGACTCCGAGCGACTCCGCGTCCCCCTCGACGAGCACATCCCCCTCGACGAGCACGTCCCCTTCGGCGAGCACCTCCCCGAGCCCCACGGCCACCACGCCCACCGCTCCGCCGTCGACCGTGCCCGAGCCGCCGATCGTCTCGCGGGCCGACTGGGGCGCGGACGAGTCGCTCAGCCCCGACCCGTCGGAGTACAACGCCGATGTGAAGGCCGTCTTCGTGCACCACACGGACGGCACGAACGACTACTCGTGCGCCGACTCGGCGGCGATCGTCCGGGGCATCTACGCGTACCACACGCAGACCAACGGCTGGAACGACATCGGCTACAACTTCCTGGTCGACAAGTGCGGCACGATCTTCGAGGGCCGCAAGGGCGGCGTCGACCTCCCGGTGCTCGGCGCGCACACCTACGGCTGGAACCGCGAGTCGGCCGGCATCGCGGTGCTCGGTGACTACACCACCACCGGCGCCACGAACGCGGCCCTGACCTCGATCGCCCGTATCGCGGCCTGGAAGCTCGGCCAGTACAAGGCCGACCCCGCCACCACCGTGCAGCTCAAGGCGGGCGCGACCCAGACGAACTACTTCGGGACCGGCTTCACCGCGGGCAGCTCGTACACCTTCAACCGGATCTCCGGCCACCGGGACGGCTACAACACCCAGTGCCCGGGCAGCTCCCTCTACGCCCAGCTGCCGACCATCCGCTCGTGGGCGTCCGGCCCGGTGCAGGGACTGAAGGTCACCTCGCTGTCCGGCGCGGGTCTGTCCGGCTCGACGTACTACACCAAGGGCGCCATCACGGCGAAGTGGTCGACGACCACGCCGGGTTCGCTGATCTCCAGGTTCGAGCTGCTGGTGGACGGCAAGGTCGCCGCGACCGCCTCGGGTACGTCCACCTCGGTGGGCGCGACCCTCGCCCTGGGCACCCACACCGTCGCCGTGCGGGCCGTGCACCAGTCCGGCAAGACCACGACGACCGCCGCGCTGAACGTCGTCGCGGAGACGACCGCACCGACGTTCACCACCGCCCCGAAGCTCTCCCTGCGCACCGGCACGGTCAACACCAGCGCCGTCCCGGTCACCCTCGGCTGGAAGGCGACCGACAACGCCGCCCTGAAGTCGGTGAGCCTGCTGACCCCGACGACGGCGACCTTCGGCCCGACCACCACCAGCTCCAGCCGCACCGCCGCGTCCGGCACCGCGAGCACCTGGTCGATGAAGGCGTACGACTACGCGGACAACACCCGTACGGCGTCCGCGTCCTTCACCCCGGTGATCCTTCAGGAGACCTCGGCCACCAAGTCCGGCAGCTGGACGGCCCGTTCGTCCACCAGCTACCTCGGCGGCAAGTCGTACTCCAGCGGTTCCAAGGGCGCGAGCCTGAGCTGGACCTTCACCGGCCGCTCCGCCTCCTGGGTGGTCAGCCGTGCCTCCACCTCCGGTCAGGCGTACGTCTACGTGGACGGCGTGAAGGTCAGCACCGTCGACCTGATGTCCTCGACCACCCTGTACCGCCAGGCGATCTGGACGAAGACCTGGTCGTCCAGCGCCAAGCACACGGTGAAGATCGTGGTGGTCGGCACCAGCGGCCGCCCGACGATCACGACGGACGGCCTGGTCTACATCAAGTAGTCGCTCACGCCGTAAGTCACGTTCCCGGACCTCCCGCTGCGCCGCCCCCACCTCCTCCTTCGGGGACGGTGCGGCGGGAGACCGAAGTCGGCCGGGGCCCCGCCACGCCCGGGGCCCCGGCCGCTTCACGTCCGCGCGTCCACCGGCTCCGGCTCCGCTGCCGCCGCCTGCGGGGTGGGCGCCCGGTCCGCGTTCACGACCAGGCCCGCGATCGTCGCGGCCAACAGCAGCGACCCCATCGCCCACCAGGTGGCTGCGTTGAACCCGTGCACGGTCGCCTCCGCCTGCAGCGAGCGCGGGTTGACCCCGGGCCCCGCATGCGCCGTCAGGTATCGCGCCGTCACCGTCGCGGCGATCGTGTTCAACAGCGCCGTACCGATCGAGCCCCCCACCTGCCGGGCGGCGTTGAAGGTGGCGGAGGCCGCTCCCGAGTCACGCGGCGCGACGCTCCCGGTGGCCGGCGAGACGGACGTCGTCATCGCCGTACCCATGCCGAGCCCGAGCATCAGCATGCCGGGCAGGATGTGCGAGGCGTAGGCCGGTTCGGTCCCCACCTGCGCGATGATCGCGAGCGCGCCCGCCGCCACCAGCAGCCCCGGCACCATCAGCATGCGCGGCGGCACCTTGTTGAGTCCCCGGGCCGCGATCTGGGTCGAGCCGACGATCATCCAGGCGGTGATGGGCAGATGGGCGACACCCGTCTTGACCGGCGAGTATCCGAGCACGCCCTGCATGTAGTACGTCAGGAACAGGAACACGCCGAACATGCCGATGGTCACGAGCAGCGTCGTCAGGAAGGCGCCGACCCGCTGACGGTCCTTCACCACCGACATCGGCAGCAACGGCACCCGCGCCCGCGTCTGCCACAGCCCGAACGCCGCGAGGAGCACGACCCCGGCCGCGAGCAGTGTCAGTACCAGCCCGTCGTGCCAACTCCTCGACTCCGCCTCGGAGAAGCCGTGGACGAGGGAGAGCATTCCGGCCGAGCCGAGCAGCGCGCCGGGCACGTAGAGGCGGGCGTCGGGGTGGCGTTCGCCGGGTGCGAGCAGGGCCGGCGCGCCGAAGAACGCGACCAGCGCGACGGGGATGTTGACGTACAGGCACCAGCGCCAGTTCAGGTACTGGGTGAGGAAGCCGCCCGCGAGCAGGCCGACCGCGGCGCCCGCCCCGATGATCGCGCCGAAGATGCCGAAGGCCTTCCCGCGGTCCTTCGGATCGGTGAACGTGGTCGCGAGCAGCGACAGCGCGGACGGGTTACGGCGATTCTGCCGCCGCGGTCACCTTCGGACGCCGTCGGTCGCATCCCGGCACAGCAGCCGCAGCGAGCCGTCGCCGTTCCAGCAGCGCCGGGCCTCGTCGAAGGGATCCCACATCCGACCGTCCGGGGTGCGTATCCAGTGGTCGCCGCCGGTGGTCCACCACTCGGCGCCCACCTGACGGACGATCACTTCACCGGCGTACGCCCCGAAACCGCGCAACACGCTCTCCACCGCGGCGTACGGCGCCCCTTCCTGCCGTATCCCCTCGATCATCCGGTCGACGCGCCACAGGCTCTGCGCCGAGTAGTCGAGGCGCAGCCGTGCGCCCTCACGCATCGCCGCGACCGCGTCCGCCGCCCACCGCACGGGCTTCGTCGCCGCGCTCGGCCTGGTCTCGTGGAAGGTAGTCACATAGACAGGAGCGGGGTCGGCGGGCCATCCGTCACGCGATTTCCGGGGAGTTCCCGATACCGGCGCAGTACCGCCCCACTGCCACCGCAGGACTGTCACAGGACTCCCTCAGGTGGGAGTTCTGCCCGGGAGTGACGCTTCGCCCCTTCCGTGCGCTCCTCTCACTGATGAGCCTGTACTTCCATCTCCGCGCGGTGCCGCCCTCGGCCCTGCGCAACAGCGCGAACTGGCTGCAACGGCTGTTCGAGGACGACTGGGACACCGTGCGCCGACGGATCGACCGCCACCGGGAGGAGATGCTGGACCACCACTACGTCGACCACGACACCCTCTACGCGGGAGCACCCCCGCACCGCACCAAGGAGGGCCCGGGGGGCCACGTGATCCTGGGCGGCCGCCCGGTCCCCCACCACGACCCCGAAGAACCACCCTTCCTGCTCCTGACCGCGGCGCAGGTGGCCCAGGTGGCCGTGTTCCTCATTTCGGCCGACATCGAGGCCCTGTGGCGCGGGGTCCGTGACGACCTGCTCCCCCGCTACGGCGGCCCCCAGACGGAACAGGAGACCCACGCCCTCTTCACCGCGACCCACCGCGACCTGACGGCGTTCTACACCCAGACGGCCGAGTACGGCGACGCGGTGGTGAAGTGCCTACTGCGCTGAGACGTCCGGGTCTATTCAGGGGCGCGGGGCTGTGACATGTGCGGCTCCGCCGCGCGGGCGCGACCAGCCACAACGAACCCGCAGCCGCCCGACGACCTACACCGCCTTACCCGCGACGCGCCCTCCGGGACACCACCGCCTGCAAGACCCGCCGCCCCTCGACGGACACCTCCAACGCCCGCCGCAACCCACCCGCTCCATGCCCGGCAAGCAGTTCCAGTACGGCGATCTGTCGCCGCAACTCCGCAGCGACGAGCGGCGACATCCCCTCAGTACGCCCCTCCCGCCGGGAGTCCACCGAGGACGCCTCGTCCTCCAGCGGATCAAGCATCCGGTGTATCTGAAGCGCAGCGACCGAACACGCATCGGCCCACACCCGCACCTGAGCCCCGGACCACTCTGCCGGCGCAGCCTCCAGCATCCGGCGGGCCAGCAGCGCAGCCTCGCCCTCGCCCGGCTCCTCGGGACCGCCGAGCCTCCCGCGCGCCTGCTCCAGCCGCTCGCCCCAGTCACCGACGTCACCGGAGTCCGCAAGGCTGGCCCACAGCGGCCGCAGGATCTCGTCGTCACCGCCCAGCAGCGGCACACACCGATCCAAACAAGCCAACCCGCTGGCGGCCAGTCCGCGTTCGTCGGCCTGAGCGATCAGTTCCACCAGGCTCATCCACGCCTCCTTCTGCGGGTCCCGTACCGGGCCCAGCAGGGCTCTTCCCTTACGGAGCCCGCACTTCCCCTTACTGCGTGCGACGGCCCGGGAGTGTCACAGCGGTACCACACCGAGCCGGTCGAGCAACTGGAAAAAGAGGTTTTCGGCCAACGGATCGGCGTCGGCGGTCAGAACGTCCAGCAACGGCCCGGTGTCCACGTCGTGCCCCGCCTCGGCTGCCCAGGCGACCGCCCGGTCGGCCGCGTCACGGGGTTCCAGGAAGTAGTCCTCGATCGTGAGCCCCTCGCTCGCGGCGCCGAGGTACCCGGCCATCGCGGCCCGCGCGAGACACGTGGTCCATGCCCCGCTCTCGGGCGCCGCCGCCTCCACGACCACCGAGGCGCTGTCCATGACGTACCCGAAGAGGGCGGGCGCCCCGGTCTCGGCGGCGAGGGCATTCATGTTCCCGACCTCGCCGTCCCCACTCGGGTACTCCCAGACCTGCCAGCCACCGGCCGCCGACGACCGCTGCACCATGCCCTCCGCCCCGGCGAGCGCGTCGAGCTCCGCAAGCGGCCGCTCGCTGCGGCCCACGACGAAATACCCCCAGTAGCCCATCCCGGCCCCCCACGGCTGTGTCACCTTCGGCTCGCGCCGAATACACCACAGTCGTACGACAGTTCGCAGCTGTATGGGCCAAGAACGCCCCGGGCGCCGGGCGCGCTCAGCCCAGCCGGCCTGCCAGCGCCTTGAACTGCGTCCACGAGAGTCCCGGCCGCCCCGGATCCCACAGCTTCTGCACCGTCGCCCGCAGCGGCATCCGGATCCCGGCCGCGACCTGGTTCTGCGTCTGCGAGTTCGCCAGGTCGCACCAGACGGCGAAGGACCCGCCGAGGATCTGCCCGTCGTACCTAGACGGGACGGCCGTAGTGCCACGCACCACGCGCGGCGTCCACTGCTCGTAGATCCGCTGCCCGGTCGGATAGAAGAACCTGTTCGGCTGCCCGAGGACGTAGTACAGGAACTCGTCGTTGTAGTTGATCAGCTTCCGCCCGGCGCTCAGATACTCCACGGGCTGCCGGGCGCCGATCTCCTTGCCCGTCCAGTAGGCGACCTGCAGATCCTTCGCGGGCTGCACGGACGTCCCCCGGAAGAACCCGTCGTTCCACACCCGCATGGTCCGGTCGTGGGCCCGGATCGTGTCGGCCCGGTCGTTGAGCCACCCCGTGGTCAGATCGGAGACGGTGCCACCGGCCCCGTACTTGTTCACCGCGGCGGCGGCCAGCTGCGGATAGGAGGCGGCCGGGTTGGACGCCATCAGCGCCAGGTACTCGTCGCCGCCGAGATGCCACCGACTGCCGGGAAAGAGACCGGCGTACTCGTTGAGGAGATCATCGACGATCTTGGCGGCGGCCGGCTTCGAGATGTCGACGGCCCCCTTCGCCGCCACGCCCCGCACGTTGCGCAGCTGCAGATCGGGATGAGCGGCGATGACGGCTCCCAGATGCCCGGGCGAGTCGATCTCGGGCACCACGGTGATGTGCCGGCCGGCGGCAAGATCGATGATCCGCTTCACCTCGGCCTTCGTCAGATGCTGCTGCGAGACGATCTCGGGATGCGTGTCGGACTCGATCCGGAACCCCTGGTCGTCGGAGAAGTGCAGCCCCAGCTGGTTGAACTTCAGGTCCCCGAGCTCCCGCACCCGGTCCTCGATCCAGCCCGCGGTGAAGTGCTTGCGCGCGATGTCCAGCATGAACCCGCGCACCGCCTTGGCCGGCCGGTCGTTCACGACCCCCTCGGGCGCCGTGCCCCCGCCGTGCACCTCCTGCTTGAGCGTCCGCGTGCCGTAGAACACCCCGGCATCCGTCGGCCCGCTGATGTTCACCCGCCCACCGCGCACGGTCATCGCATACGACTCCGGGTTCGCACCCCCGTCCTCGTTCAGCGCCAGCCGTACGTCCCCGGCCTGCACGTCGTCCTTCTCACCCGCGTACGTCAGCCCCAGCTCACCGGCGATCAGACGCCCCTCGTCGGCCAGATCGGCATCGTTCACGACGACGCGCTCACCCCGCACCGGACGCCAGCCGGGCCCACGCGCCGCGGTGTGGGAGCGCACGGCGGGGATGGTCTGAGGAGCCTTCGACAGGGGGTACGAACGGGTCGGGCGAGGCGCCGGACTCCGGCCGCCCGAGGCGCTGGGCGCCGCTGCGGATCTGCCGGCGGACGCCGACTGCTGCTGCGCGGACCCGGCCGGCCCGCTGTCGTCGCCGGAGGCCCAGAACCCCAGGCCGATCCCGAGCGCGACGGTCCCGGCGAACGCACCCGCGATGATCATGCGCCGCCGCTGCTTCACGTTCTGCGCCGGGGACCGGCGCCTGTGCTGGCTCACAGCGTCAACCTAAAGCCCACTGACAACACGGCGCGTCCACCACGCGTGCCGAAACTCTCTCTTGCGGGTGAAATTCGGGCATCCGTCGGACACGTCACACCCATTCTCGATAACGTAAGACCACATCTCTCGCAGCTCTCACAGCATCCTCTGCCGAAACACACGTGACGCCCACACACCTTCCTGGCCGAGTCGCCGCCATACCGACGCTGCCCACCATCCTGGACGCCTTCAACATCGCGCCCGCGGAAGAGGCCCGCAACCTCCTCCTGGACTGCCTCCGCAGCCTCCGCTGGGCCCATCGGGTGGCAGACCACCGCCCCTACCCGGACATCGACTCCCTACTCGCCGCATCGGACGAGGCGGCGTACGACCTGTCCCCGGCGGATCTTTCGGAGGCCCTGGCAGCAGAGACATTGCCGACGTTGCCGGACGAAACCTACGTAGTCGCCTATACCGCCCTGAGGGCGGCGCATGCGGCATATGAGGCAAAGTTCGGCCACGCCTTCGTCATCTGCCTGGACGGCCTCTCCCCGGACGAGACGCTGGACCACGCCCTGGCAGGAATCCGCTCACGCCTGACAAACGACCCGGAGGAAGAACGGGTAGTTGCGGCAGAGGAGCTCCGTCGCCTGGCAAGAGGACGTTTGGTCCACCTCCTCAGGGGCGCGGGGCTGTGACATTTTGCGGCTACCGCCGCGTGGGCGCGACAAGCCCCCACGGCGCCGCACCCGGCCAATAAACCAGGACACCCCTCCCCAGAAGCCGCAAACACTGAGCCAAACGCGTGCCACATTGATCACACCGGTAGGCCCCCTGTAAGCGCCAAGCCAGCGGCTGGCTACGATGCTGGGGGCCGGTGGACCGTACCCGGCCGGGCCCGACCGACAGGCAAAGCCGGCGCGGCCCCAATCCCCGCTCCCGGAGGGACTTCCGTGCCGGCTGGAACGCTGTACCGCGGCCGGGAAGGAATGTGGTCCTGGGTGGCTCACCGAGTCACCGGCGTCCTCATCTTCTTCTTCCTGTTCGTTCATGTGCTGGACACCGCTCTCGTCCGTGTCTCCCCCGAGGACTACGACAAGGTCGTAGCCACGTACAAGACCCCGATCGTCGCTGTGCTGGAGTACGGCCTCGTCGCCGCCATCCTCTTCCACGCACTGAACGGCCTGCGCGTCATCGCCGTCGACTTCTGGTCGAAGGGCCCGCGCTACCAGAAGCAGATGCTCTGGTCCGTCGTGGGCCTGTGGGTCGTGCTGATGCTCGGGGCGATCTACCCCGTCCTCGGTCACGCCGCTCGTGAACTGTTCGGGAGCTGACACCGATGGCCACCACTGAAACCACCGCGTCCGGGATCGGCCCCGTCGAGGGCGGCTCCGTGCACAACGTCGACAACCCGGCGCCCCTCATCGAGGCCCCGCGCAAGCGCACCAAGAAGTCCCCGAAGTCGACCCGGGGCAACTTCGAGATGTACGGCTGGCTCTTCATGCGCCTGTCCGGCATCGTGCTGGTCGTTCTGGTCCTCGGCCACCTGCTGATCCAGCTCGTGCTGGACGGCGGCGTGTCGAAGATCGGCTTCGCCTTCGTGGCGGGCCGCTGGGCGAGCCCGTTCTGGCAGGTCTGGGACCTGCTCATGCTGTGGCTCGCGATGCTGCACGGCGCCAACGGCCTGCGCACGGTCATCAACGACTACGCGGAGCGCGCGAACACCCGGCTGTGGCTGAAGGGCCTGCTCTACACCGCCACGGTGTTCACCATCCTGCTGGGCACGCTGGTGATCTTCACCTTCGACCCGAACATCCGCTAGGCACGGGGCTGAGGCAACCACCATGAAGATCCACAAGTACGACACCGTCATCGTCGGCGCCGGTGGCGCGGGCATGCGCGCGGCCATCGAGTCCACGAAGCGCAGCCGCACCGCCGTGCTGACCAAGCTCTACCCCACCCGCTCCCACACGGGCGCCGCGCAGGGCGGCATGGCCGCCGCGCTGGCCAACGTGGAGGAGGACAACTGGGAGTGGCACACCTTCGACACGGTCAAGGGCGGTGACTACCTGGTCGACCAGGACGCCGCCGAGATCCTGGCGAAGGAGGCCATCGACTCGGTCCTCGACCTGGAGAAGATGGGCCTGCCGTTCAACCGCACCCCGAACGGCACGATCGACCAGCGCCGCTTCGGCGGTCACAGCCGCAACCACGGCGAGGCCCCGGTCCGCCGGTCCTGCTACGCGGCCGACCGCACCGGCCACATGATCCTCCAGACGCTGTACCAGAACTGCGTGAAGGAGGGCGTGGAGTTCTTCAACGAGTTCTACGTCCTCGACCAGCTGATCACCGAGGTCGACGGCGTCAAGAAGTCGGCCGGTGTCGTGGCGTACGAGCTGGCGACCGGTGAGATCCACGTCTTCCAGGCGAAGGCCGTGATCTACGCGTCCGGCGGCTGCGGCAAGTTCTTCAAGGTGACGTCGAACGCGCACACGCTGACCGGTGACGGCCAGGCGGCCGTGTACCGGCGCGGGCTGCCGCTGGAGGACATGGAGTTCTTCCAGTTCCACCCGACCGGCATCTGGCGCATGGGCATCCTGCTGACGGAGGGCGCCCGTGGTGAGGGCGGCATCCTGCGCAACAAGGACGGCGAGCGCTTCATGGAGAAGTACGCGCCGGTCATGAAGGACCTCGCGTCCCGTGACGTCGTCTCCCGCTCCATTTACACGGAGATCCGTGAGGGCCGCGGCTGCGGCCCCGAGGGCGACCACGTCTACCTCGACCTCACGCACCTCCCGCCGGAGCAGCTGGACGCCAAGCTCCCGGACATCACCGAGTTCGCGCGGACCTACCTCGGCATCGAGCCCTACACGGACCCGATCCCGATCCAGCCCACCGCGCATTACGCCATGGGCGGCATCCCGACGAACGTCGAGGGTGAGGTCCTCAGCGACAACACCACGGTCGTCCCGGGCCTGTACGCGGCCGGCGAGGTCGCCTGTGTGTCGGTGCACGGCGCCAACCGCCTCGGCACCAACTCCCTGCTGGACATCAACGTGTTCGGCCGCCGGGCCGGCATCGCGGCGGCGGAGTACAGCCAGACGGCGGAGTTCGTCGAGCTCCCGGAGAACCCGGCGGAGCTCGTCGTCTCGCAGGTCGAGCAGCTGCGTACGTCCACAGGCACCGAGCGCGTGTCGGTCCTGCGCCGCGAGCTGCAGGAGACCATGGACGCGAACGTCATGGTGTTCCGCACCGAGCAGACGATCAAGACCGCGGTCGAGAAGATCGCCGAGCTGCGCGAGCGCTACAAGAACGTGTCGATCCAGGACAAGGGCAAGCGGTTCAACACCGACCTGCTGGAGGCCGTCGAGCTGGGCAACCTGCTCGACCTGGCCGAGGTCATGGCGGTGTCGGCGCTGGCCCGCAAGGAGTCCCGCGGCGGTCACTACCGCGAGGACTACCCGAACCGCGACGACGTCAACTTCATGCGCCACACCATGGCGTACCGCGAGGTGGGCGACGACGGCACCGAGTCCATCCGTCTCGACTACAAGCCGGTCGTCCAGACCCGCTACCAGCCGATGGAGCGTAAGTACTGATGGCAACCCCGACCCTGGAAAAGGCGGACGCGGCCGGCCGGCCCGAGCCCGGCTTCGCCGACTCCCCGTACATCACCGTCACCTTCCGCGTCCGCCGGTTCAACCCGGAGGTCTCGGCCGAGGCGACCTGGGAAGACTTCCAGCTGGAGATCGACCCCAAGGAGCGCGTCCTCGACGGTCTCCACAAGATCAAGTGGGACGTCGACGGCACGCTGACCTTCCGCCGTTCCTGCGCCCACGGCATCTGCGGCTCGGACGCGATGAGGATCAACGGCAAGAACCGTCTTGCCTGCAAGACCCTCATCAAGGACATCAACCCCGAGAAGCCGATCACGGTCGAGCCCATCAAGGGCCTGACGGTCCTCAAGGACCTCGTGGTCGACATGGAGCCGTTCTTCCAGGCGTACCGGGACGTC
Organism: Streptomyces sp. TLI_185; assembly: GCF_003814765.1. Taxonomy (NCBI): domain Bacteria; kingdom Bacillati; phylum Actinomycetota; class Actinomycetes; order Kitasatosporales; family Streptomycetaceae; genus Streptomyces; species Streptomyces sp. TLI_185. The sequence continues at coordinate 6,293,326 of NZ_RKRB01000001.1, read as the reverse complement.
ATGCCCTTCCTCATCACGAAGGACACGAACGAGCCCACGCGTGAGCGGCTGCAGACGGCCGAGGACCGCGAGCGCTTCGACGACACCACGAAGTGCATCCTGTGCGCCGCGTGCACCTCGTCCTGCCCGGTCTTCTGGAACGACGGCCAGTACTTCGGCCCGGCGGCCATCGTCAACGCGCACCGCTTCATCTTCGACTCGCGCGACGAGGCCGGTGAGCAGCGTCTGGAGATCCTCAACGACCGCGACGGCGTGTGGCGCTGCCGCACGACCTTCAACTGCACGGACGCCTGCCCGCGCGGTATCGAGGTCACGAAGGCGATCCAGGAAGTGAAGCGGGCACTGATCACGCGCCGCTTCTGACCTTCGCTTCCGCACGACGCCGCGGGCCCCGTTCCTCCTGGGAACGGGGCCCGCGGCGCTTTCCCGTTCCTGGTCCCACGATCGTCGCTGCTTTTACAATTGTCGTCGGATGCGGCGGGTACGGAGGGGGCGTGCGGGGTGTCAACTCTCTGGTCACCAGAGGCAGTTGCCGCATACGTCGGAGCGATCGGCGCATCCTTCGTGGGCGCTGTCGCGTACGCGCAGACGCGGAGCACCTCACGTGACGGCCGCGATCACGACCAACGCCAGGCGAACCTGCGGGAGTTGCGAGCGGCGACGGACACCGTCACCTCGCTGAAGACATTCATCGTGCCCGAGCTGCGCACGCTGGAGTACTACGTCGACCGGGCCCGCTCCGGGGACACGCTGCCGCCGCTCCGGGTGGCGCTGTCGTCCCGGCTGGAGGCGACGTACGGTGAGCGGATGCGCTCGCTGCCCTCGGTGTTCGAGCATGTGCAGGCGGCGTACGAGGGCACGATCGGGCAGGTCCTGCGCATCGACGAGATCCTTGACGAGTACACGGCCTCGGGCGTACTGCCGAGCGGGTCCACCGTCGCCGATCACCTGTTCACGCTGCGCAGCCGGGTGGACAGTCTCGACGGGCTGATCGAGGCCGCGCGTTACGACTTCAGCAGAGTCACCCCCCTTCCGGTCGGCTGGGACGCCTCGTTCACCGTGCCGCCCGGACGCGCGAGGACACAGCGACGCCACGGGCGCTGAGACCGAGTTCATGGCCCTACTCGCCCGGGCGAGTGACCTCGCACGGCCGGTCCCCACTGGACGCGCACCATCGCTCCTATTCTGACGGTATGTCAGATGACCAGTCGTACGAACTGCTCGGATTCGACAACGTGCTGCTGCCCGTCGGGGACCTCGCCGTGGCGATCGACTTCTACCAGCGCGCCGGGTTCACGGTGGGCTTCCGGTTCGACGAGGCCGGGATCGCCCTGCTGAAGGTCGGGGGCGAGACACCGGGGATCCTGCTGCGGCAGGAGGACGAACTGGGGCACCGGTCGCCGCCGTGGCCCTCACCCCGCGTGTGGATCGAGGTGGCCGACGCACGGAAAGCCGCCGGCTCCCTCGCCGCGGCGGGCATCCCGCTCCTCGACGACCCCTTCTCCGTCGCCACCGGCTGGACCGCGGAGATCGCCGACCCGTGGGGCAACATCATCGGATTCACCGACTACAGCAAGCGCCCGGAGCTCGGCCGCCGCCCCTGAGGCCGCACCCCACTGCGAGATCTCGCTTGAACGCGTTCAAAAACAGGTCTACAGTCATCCCTGTCAGCGTTTTGAACGCGTTCAAGAAGGGGTGGGGCATGGACCGCACGGTCATCGCCTACGTCATCTACCTGCTGGTCAGCATCGCGCTGACCATCTGGGTGGCCCGCACGCTCAGCCGCAACGGACGGATCTTCCTCGCCGACGTGCTGAAGGGGAACGAGAAGCTCGCCGAGGCGGTCAACCACCTCCTGGTGGTGGGCTTCTACCTCGTCAACCTCGGCTTCGTCGCCCTGTACCTGAGCGGTGACGAGACCATCGAGGACACCCGGGGGATCTTCGAGGCCCTGTCGACCAAGCTCGGCGTGGTGCTGCTGGTGCTCGGTGTGATGCACCTGGGCAACGTGTACGTCCTCAACAGGATCCGGCGGCGCGGGATGCTGGAGCGGGAGCAGGTGCCACCGGTCGCGCCGCAGGACTGGGTCCGGGCGTGAGCGAGGTGAGTGCCACGAAGGCGGACCGGGTCCCGGTCCGCCGGCTCACCGTCCTGTACGACGCCGAGTGCGCGCTCTGCGCCTTCCTGCGCGACTGGCTCGTACGGCAGCCGCAGCTCGTGCCACTGGAGTTCGTGCCCGCGGCATCCGAAGCGGCCCGGCGGCGCTTCCCCGGCCTCGACCACGGCGCCACCCTCGACGAGATCACCGTCGTCGGCGACGCCGGCCAGGTCTACCGGTCCGCCGCCGCCTGGATCGTCACCCTGTGGGCGCTGCGCGAGCATCGGCCGCTGGCCCACCGGCTCAGCACGCCGGCGGGGGCGAGGCTCGCCAGAGGCGCGGTCCTCGCGGCGGCGAAGTGGCGGGGCGCGCAGTGGGGCGGGCAGGTGTACCGCCGCGCGGACGGGTGGGCCTACCACCCGGGCCAGGGCTGGACGTACAGCGCACCGGGCTGCGACGACGGCTCCTGCGCCACCCCGTAGGCTCGTTCCGTGCCTGCGAAGAACGACGGCCCCGACGAGGGCGGCAACCCCAGCAAGTCCGAGCAGACCCGTGCGCTGATCCTGGAGACCGCGATGCGGCTGTTCCAGGAGCGGGGCTACGAGAAGACGACGATGCGGGCCATCGCCCAGGAGGCCGGGGTCTCCGTCGGCAACGCCTACTACTACTTCGCCGGCAAGGAACACCTGATCCAGGGCTTCTACGACCGGCTCGCCGCCGAGCACCGGGTGGCGATCCGGGGGGTCCTGGACCGGGAGACCGATCTGGAGGCGCGGCTCGCGGGCGTCCTGAAGGTGTGGCTGGACATCGCCACGCCGTACCACGAGTTCGCGGTGCAGTTCTTCAAGAACGCCGCCGACCCGGACAGCCCGCTCAGCCCGTTCTCCGAGGAGTCGGAGCACGCGCGCGTGGAGGCCATTTCGGTCCACCGGGAGGTCCTGGCGGGCGCGACGAAGACCAAGGTCCCGGAGGAACTCCGCGATGTCCTGCCCGAGTTGATGTGGCTTTCCCAGATGGGGCTGGTCCTGTACTGGATCTTCGACCGGACGGAGGGGCGGGAGCGGAGCTACCGGCTGGCCGAGCGGGGGGCGCGGCTGACGGCCCGCGGTGTGTCGCTGGCGCGGTTCCGGGTGCTGCGGCCGCTGGTGCGGGAGGTGCACGAGCTGTTCACGGACTTCCTGCCGGGGATGACGAAGGTGCTGCCGACCCCCGGCAAGTCGTCCTGAGGCCCGGGACGCGGTCAGTTCACCGCGTCCACCTCCCCCTCGGCCAGCTCCACGTCGTACACCAGCGGCCCGTCCGTCACCACGACCTGTGCCGCCCGTGAGCCGTGCGAGGAGGCCGTGGTCGCCAGCAGATACGTCCCCGGGGCCGGTACCGACACGATGTACGAACCGTCCGCGAGCGACGTCACCCGGTCCAGCTGACGTCCGCCCTTCGACAGCAGCGTCACCGAGGCACCGTCCACCGGTTCGCCGTCGGCGGTGCGGATGAAGCCGTGCACCGCCGAGGCCGGGCCGTCCGTGGCAGGCTCCTCGACCGCCTCCTCCTTCGGCTCCACCGCCAGGTGCGGAAGCCGCTTCTCCAGCCAGGCCGGCAGCCACCAGTTGGAGTTGCCCAGCAGATGCATCGCGGCCGGCACCAGTGCCGTACGGAGGATGAACGCGTCCAGGGCCACCGCGGCAGCCAGGCCGACGCCCGCCATCGCCGCCCCCGAGTCGCCGCTCAGGACGAACGCCAGGAACACGCAGACCATGATCAGAGCCGCGGAGTTGATGACCCGGCTGGTCTCCGCCAGACCGACGCGGACCGCGCGGGCGTTGTCGCGCGTGTGCACCCACTCCTCGTGCATCCGGCTCACCAGGAAGACCTGGTAGTCCATCGAGAGACCGAAGAGCAGGGACAGCATGATGACGGGCAGGAAGGCGTTGATCGGGCCCTCCTTGCCGAGGCCCAGCAGGTCCAGGCCCCAGCCCCACTGGAAGACCGCGACGAGGACGCCGAAGGAGGCGGCCGCGGCGATCAGGTTCATCAGGGCGGCCGTCAGCGGCACGACCAGGGAGCGGAAGGCGATCAGCAGGAGCAGGAAGCCGAGGCCGATGATCGTCGCGATGAACAGCGGCAGACGGTCGCCGGTGACGGATGCGAAGTCCTTGGACACCGCGGTCACGCCGCCGACGTGGGCCTCGGCCCCGGCCTTCGGGATCACCTGGTCCCGCAGTGTGTCGATCAGGTCGTCCGTCTCCTTGGACTGGGGTGACGTCTTCGGTACGACCTGAATGACCGTCACGCCCTGCGCGGGCGGCAGGGCGGCGACGCGGGCCACGCCGGGGGTCGACTCGAGGCCCTTGACCAGCGCGGTTGTGTCGCCGGTCTGGGTGACCACCTGGAGCGGGCCGTTGAAGCCGGGGCCGAAGCCCTCGGCGAGCAGGTCGTACGCCTTCCTGGTCGTCGTCGACGCGTCGTCGTTGCCCTGGTCGGTGGCGCCGAGGCGGAGCGACAGCACGGGGATGGCGAGGACAGCCATGACGACCAGGGCGAGTGCGGCGATCCTGCGGGGACGCTTCTCGACGTTGGTCGACCAGCGGGCCGCGAGGCCGCTCGCCCGCTCCGGCTCGGGGCCGTCGGCGGCCAGCTTGCGGCGCTGACGGCGGCTGAGCACCCGCGGGCCCAGGAAGCCGAGCAGGGCCGGGAGCAGGGTGGTGGCGGCCATGACGCTGAGCACCACCGTCAGCGAGGTGCCGATGACCACGCCGTCCAGGAAGCGCAGTTGCGTCACGAGCATGCCGGCGAGCGCGATGCAGACCGTGCCGCCCGCGAACAGCACCGCCCGGCCGGAGGTGTTGAGGGCCGTGACCACCGACTCCTCGGGGTCCATGCCCCGCAGGATGCCGCGCCGGTGCCGGGTGACGATGAACAGCGCGTAGTCGATGCCGACACCGAGACCGATCAGGGAGGCGAGCAGCGGGGCGATGTCGGGGATGTCGGTGGTGTGGCTGAGCAGCTGGGTGGAGAACAGGCCCATGCCGACACCGAAGACCGCGATGGCGATCGGCAGCATCATCGCGAAGAACGAGCCGAAGGCCAGGAACAGCACGACGGCCGCCGCGACGATGCCGACCATCTCCGACAGGCCCTGCGGCGGCTCCTGGACACGCTGGATGGCCTGGCCGCCCAACTCGACGTGCAGGCCGCTCCTTTCAGCTGCCTGCGCGGTGTCGAGGACGTTCTGGACGAGGTCCTTGGGCACCTCGTTCGCGCGCTTGGCGAAGGTCAGCTGGGCGTACGCGATCCTGCCGTCGCCGCTGATCTGCGCGGCGCCCTGCTTGCCGGCGTACGGGCTGGTCACCGCGCCGACGCCCGGCATCTTCGCGATCTTGTCGAGGGCGGGCGTGATCCGGGACCGGACCGCCTGGTCCTTCACGGAGCCCTGGTCGACCTTCCACACGACCGTGTCGGTGTCGCCCGAGGTGTTCGGGAAGGCCTTCTCCATCAGGTCGTACGCGCTCTTGGAGTCCGTGTCCGGGAGGGAGAAGACGTTCGCGTAGTTCGTGCCCGCCGTCGAGGCCGAGAAGCCCAGGCCGAACAACGCCCCCACCCACAGCAACAGGACCACCAGCCGGTGCCGATAGCACCACCGTGCCAATGCCGCCACGATTCAACGCTCCTTGTCGGTCGTCGGTCGGTCCCCCAGGTCCTGGGCAACAGGATTGGGGGCGCGGCTCGCGCGAGGGTGGGCTACGCCATGACTCTCAAGGAACTCCAAAGACGGATCCGGCCCCCACTGTCAGTGGCCCGCCCGATACTGGGGTCATGACGACGGCTCCAGGCACCGTGCTGGTGGTGGAGGACGAGCCGAGCATCGCGGACGTCCTCGCCATCGCCCTGCGCTACCACCGGTTCGAGGTGATGATCGCGGGCACCGTCCGCGAGGCCCTCGCGCTCGCCGAGCGCACCCGGCCCGACGCGGCGCTGCTCGACGTCATGCTCCCGGACGGGGACGGGCGGGCGCTGGGGCGCGAACTGCGCGCCAAGCGGCCCGACCTGGCGCTGGTCTTCCTCACCGCGCGGGACTCGCCCGCCGAGATAGTCGGCGCCCTCGGCTTCGGCGACGACTACATCACCAAGCCGTTCAACATCGACGAGGTCGTCGCCCGCATCACCGCGGTCCTGCGGCGCACCCGCACGGCGGACGTCCTGCCGCAGCGGCCCCCGCTGCGCTACGGCGACCTGGAGCTGGACGAGACGACGTACAGCGTCCACCGCGCCGGCCGCTCCGTCGAGCTCACCCCCACCGAGTACGCGCTGCTGCGCTTCCTGGTGCGCAACGGCGGCCGGATCGTGCCCAAGGAGCAACTCCTGCGCCATGTATGGCAGTACGAGCACACACCGCCCGAGTCGACCGTCGTGGAGACCTACATCAGCTATCTGCGGCGCAAGCTGGACGCGCTCGGCCCGCCGGTGATCACCACGCGGCGTGGTGTGGGATACGGGCTGGCATGAGGATCCGGTGGCCGCACTGCGAGCGCGGCATGCATTCGCTGCGCGCCAAGCTGACGCTGGCGAACGTCGCGCTGCTGGCCCTGGGCATCGTCGCGGCGACCGCGGTCAGCCTGATGGGCATGCGGTACTACCTGCTGAACCAGGTGGACGCCGAACTGAACAAGACCCGGCAGTCGCTGGGCGGTTCGCTCACGATGGACCAGATCGACGCGCTGGGCGCGCTGGCGATCGTCCGCGACCGGTTCATGCCGCAGCACGACGAACAGGCCCGGCCGGACTCGATCCTCACCGCCGTCGACGCGCACGGCAAGCCGGTCTCCCTGGCCCGTTTCGCACCGACGGACACCCAGCGCGCCCTCGCGAGCGCGGTGGACGATCCCCGCGCCCTCGCCGCGGCCGCCGACCCGCACGACATCAGGGTGCACGGCGCGCGCTACCGGGCGACCGCGACCCGCCTCGCCGACGGCACGTACATCCTGTTCGCCACCTCCACCGACGCCCTCCACCAGGGCATGCTCAAGGCCCTCAAGCTCGACCTCACCATCGGCACCCTGCTGCTGGCGCTGCTGGCCTGTCTCACGATGATGAGCGTCAGCCGCCGGATGCGGCCGCTGGAGGACATGGTGGAGACGTCGACGGCGATAGCCGAGGGCGACCTGACGCGGCGTGTGCCGTCCAGCCACCATCCGACCCAGGAGGTCGAACAGCTGCGGCTCGCCCTCAACTCCATGCTCCACCAGGTCGAGTCGGCGTACCGCACGCGCGAGCACAGCGCGGCCCAGCTGCGCCGCTTCGTCGCCGACGCCTCGCACGAGCTGCGCACCCCGCTGTCGGCGATACGCGGTTACCTCCAGCTCTACGACAAGGGGATGCTCTCCGACCCGGACGAGCGCAAGCGGGCCTGGGAGCGGGTGCTGGCGGAGACGGACCGCATGGGGCGGCTCGTCGACGAACTGCTCACCCTGGCCCGGCTCGACCAGCAGCCCGAACTGCGCTTCCGGAACGTCGACGTGAGCCGTCTGGTGCGGGACGCGGCCGAGGATCTGCGGGTGCAGCAGCCGGAGCGGCCCATCAAGGTCGCCGCCGACGGCGCCGTGCTCGTGCACGCCGACGAGTCGGGGCTCAGACAGGTGCTGGGCAACCTGGTGGGCAACGTACGCACGCACACGCCCGAGGACGTGGCGGTGCGGCTGGGTGTGGAGCGGGAGGAGGGGGTGGTACGGCTGTGTGTCGCGGACGAGGGTCCGGGGCTGTGCGAGCAGGACGCGGCGCGGGTCTTCGACCGCTTCTTCCGGGCCGGCGGCGGCGCGGGCAGCGGGCTGGGCCTGGCGATCGTCCAAGGGGTGGTGCAGGCGCACGGCGGGGAGGTCGCGGTGTGCACATCGCCGGGCGAGGGTCTGGCCGTGACGGTCACGCTGCCGTCCCGGACGGCCGTACGGCCATGACTACCGGGCGGTGCTCAGGTGTTGGCCATGACGAGGGCCCACACCGTCTTGCCGTGGTGCCCTCTGCTCCACACCCCCCAGGCCGCCGCGACGGTCTCCACCAGATGCAGGCCGCGGCCGCTCTCCTCCCACTCGCCGACCAGCCGTAACCGGGGCTCCAGCCGGCCCTCGTCGGAGACCTCTATGAGACAGGAGCCGTCGGCGAGCGCGGTCACGGCCACCTCGAACTCGCGCTCCAGGAGCGGTCCGTGGCGCACGACGTTGGTCGCCAGCTCGGACACCAGCAGCACCGCGTCCGCCAGCGCCGGATCGTCCGCCCCGTGCCCCCAGTCGGCCAGATGGTCCCGCACCCGGCGCCGGGCCAGACCGACGGATGCCGGATGCCGGGGCAACCGGAAGGAGTTGCGTCTCAACACGTTTGCTCCTCACCCCGCGCACACCTCCGTCACAAGGTCCCGCGTCAGGTGAGCGTCCGACGTCACGGGGGCGAATGTCAACGCCGCGAGTCGCGTCAGATCCAGTTGAGGCTCCAGAGCCGGAACACACCGGTGCCGTCGTCGAGATACTGGCTGCCGCCGACGTCCTCGGTGCTGAGGACGTACTCCTTGCCCTGCCACAGCGGGATGACCGGCACGTCGTGGGCGACGTCCCGCTGCAGCGTGCTGAAGTCGGAGGCGGCGTCGCCGCGGTCGGCGTACCGCTGGCTGGCCTGGATGAGCTGATCGACGGCCTTGCTGCTGTAGCCGGTGTTCATGGTTCCCTTGGTGCCGACGAGCGGGGCGCCGAAGGTGTCCGGGTCCGGGTAGTCGGCGACCCAGCCGACGGCGTACGCGTCCAGCTTGCCGGTGGCCCAGGCCTCCTGGAAGGAGGTCCACGCGTAGCCCTTGAGGGTCACCTTGAACAGACCGCTCGCCTCCAGCTGCTTCTTGATGGCCTCCGCCTCCGCCTCGGAGGAGCCGCGGTTCTTGGCGTAGCCGTAGGTGAAGCGGACCGGCGTCGTCACGCCGGCCTCGGTGAGCAGGGTCTTCGCCTTCTTGGCGTCCTGCTTGGGGTAGGCGTCGAAGAACGAGGTGGTATGGCCGGTGATGCCCGTCGGGATGAGCGAGTACAGCGGGTCGACGGTCCCCTCGTACACCGTGGCGGCGAGCTCCTCGCGGTCGATCAGCCACGCCATGGCCTGCCGGATCCTGGTGTCGTGCAGAGGCGCGTCGGCGCGGGTGTTGAGGTAGAGGTTGCGGGTCTCGGAGCTGTCGGACTCGGCCAGGCGCTGGTGGGGGTCGCTCGCCGAGAGCCCGGACAGGACCTTGGGCGGCAGCTGGCGGGTGGCGACGTCGATCTGCTTCGCGTTCCAGGCCTTGTCGAGGGCGTCCGAGTCGACGTAGTAGCGCAGGTCGACAGGGCGGCCGGTCTTCTGGATGGCGCCCCTGTAGTCGGTGTTCGGCGTGAGAGCCGCCTTCTTGCCCTTTGTATACGCCGTCAGCTGGTACGGACCGGTGCCGTCGGCGCCAGGGTCGGTGCGCAGGCCCTTCTTGGGGTACTTGTGGCTGTCGACGATCGAGCCTGCCCCGGTGGCCACCTTGAACGGGAAGGTGGCGTCGGGCGAGGACAGATGGAAGGTGACCGTCAGGCCGTCGGCGTCGACCGAGCCGAGCGTGCTCAGCAGCGAGGACGGGCCGACCTCGGACTTGATCGCCTTGACCCGGTCGAAGGAGTACTTGACGTCCTCGGCGGTCATCGTGCGGCCGCTGGGGAAGGCGAGCCCCGTGCGCAACGTGCAGCGGTAGGTGGTCAGTTGACTGCCCACGAAGCCGCAGCTCCGGGCCGCGTCGGGCACCGGTGAGGCGCCGCCCGGCTCGAAGGTCAGCAGTGACTGGAAAACGTTGCTGAACAAAGCCCAGGACCCCGCGTCGTAGGCGCCGGCCGGGTCGAGCGAGGTGACCTCGTCCGTCGTGCCGACCTCGATCGTCCTGTCGGTGTTCTCCTGCGACGGCAGCAACTGCCAGCCGCCGACTCCCACGCCCGCCAGTACCAGCAGTGTCGCGAGAATCCGCATGCGAACCGAGCGCATCGGTTGCCCTCCCCGGCCCTGACGGGCCCCCACCCCATATGCCACTCCCCTAGTGGCGCGGCTCACCTAATCACAGGTTTTTCACCTGGGGGAAGAGGGGTTTGTCGAGTTGAGAAAGAAGTTACCGCAAGGGGTTTCCATCAGATTTCACAGGCCCCCCACAGGGTTCCGGCGCATGGTTTCGGCCAGCGGTTTCCATCCGGCTCCCGGGCCGGATCACACCTGCGTCGACGCCAGTTCGATCACGGTGATGTCCGACGGTGCGCCCACGCGCGTGGGCGGCCCCCAGGCGCCCGCGCCCCGGCTGACGTAGAGCTGTGTGTCGCCGTAGCGCTCCAGGCCCGCGACGGTCGGGTTCGCGGCGGCCGCGATGAAGTTGCCGGGCCAGAGCTGGCCGCCGTGGGTGTGGCCGGAGAGCTGGAGGTCGACGCCGTGCCTGACCGCGTCGTGGATCTGAACGGGCTGGTGGGCGAGGAGCACGCACGCGCGTGCCGTGTCCCGGTCGCCGAGCGCCTTGCCGAAGTCGGGGCCCTGGCCCTCGCTCTCGCCCGCGATGTCGTTGACGCCGGCGAGGTCGAACCAGGGCAGTTCGGTGCGGGCGTTCTCCAGCGGGTGCAGGCCCAGCCGCCGTACCTCCTCGACCCACTGCTCGGCGCCGGAGAAGTACTCGTGGTTGCCGGTGACGAAGTAGGAGGGCGCCTTCAGCTGCGACAGCGGTGCCGCCGCCGGGCCGAGGTTCTTCACGCTGCCGTCCACCAGGTCGCCGACGACCGCCACGATGTCCGGCTGGGTCGCGTTGATCGTGTCGACGACCTTCTGCGCGAAGCCCCGGCCGAGGATCGGGCCCAGGTGGATGTCGCTGACCACGGCGATGCGGTAACCGTGCGCCGCGCGCGGGAGTTTGGCCAGCGGCACGGTGACGCGCTTCACACCGGGGCCGCGCAGGACGCCGTAGGTGCCGTAGCCGACCGTTCCCACGGCGGCAGCGGCCGCGGCTCCTGCGACCACGCGTGAGACGAAGAGGCGGCGCGACGGCTCCGGGAGCGGTGCGGGCCCGGGCTCGGCCTCCGGCGCCTTCGGAGGTACGGATCCCGCAGGTACCGGCTGCTCCTGCCGTTCGGCCACCGTGGCGCGCGCCCGCCGCGCCGGCAGGCGGCGCAGCAGGGACCGTACGACCTCGCCCGCCACCACGGCCAGCAGCAGATAGACCGACAGCGCGAGCCACAGGAAGCCCGGCCAGGCCAGGGCCTGCTGGAGCCAGAAGGGCGCGCCGGCGCGCTCGCCCACGACGGCCCCGACCGCCAGCACCCAGCCACCCGCGATGGCCACCGCACCGGCGCGGCGCGCGAGTCCCGGGCCCCGGGTCGTGTCGCGGAACAGACGGCGCCACAGGTACCAGTTGCCCGCGACGAGGACGCCGAGCGCCAACAGGGCGAAGACGATGACCACCGTGCCGTGACCCCCGTTGCCGGTCTGCCGTTTGTGTGTATTTGCCGCTGTTATGAGGCCTGGCGCAAAGCGCGCAGTCCGCGCAACCCGATGCCCCCGATGACCGTCCCCAATACGAAGGAGACGACGGCGAGCGTCAGATGCACCCAGAAGTACGCCGTCGGGTGACCGTCGTCGAACGCGAGCCCGCTGCCGTCCTTGATGAGATTTTTAACGAAAGTGACCCAGATGACCCAGGACCACACCCCGAAGGCGAGCAGGAACCAGGAGACCGGGCGGCTGAGCTTCATGCGTTCAGTATCGCCGCCGCCTCTTTCGTTCCGTGTCCGGGGTGGGGTGGGAGGCGGGACTTCACGGCCCGTGGCATGTACTTTCTCGTCCGTGTCCGCTCCCCAGAAGACCGTCAGGCGATCCCTGCTGGTCACCTCCGCCGTCCTGTCCTCGATCGCGCTCACCGCGCCCGTCACCTTCGCGGCCCCGAGTCCGTCGCCGAGTCCGACGGCCACTCCCCCGGCGGACATGTCGTCCGTGGGCGGCGCCCGTCTCGGGCAGCCGGGCACACAGGTCGATCTGGGCAGCGGCGCCCCCGTACTCCCCAAGGACATCACCGCGCGCTCGTGGATCGTCGCCGACGCCGAGTCGGGCGAGGTGCTCGCCGCGCACAACGCGCACTGGCGGCTGCCCCCGGCGAGCACGATGAAGATGCTGTTCGCGGACACGGTGCTGCCGAAGTTCCCGAGCACCCAGAAGCACGAGGTGGCGCCCTCCGACCTGGCGGGCATGGGCGCCGGTTCCAGCATGGTCGGGATAAAGGAGGGCGAGACGTACACCGTGCGCGACCTGTGGCTCGGCGTCTTCCTGCGCTCGGGCAACGACGCGGTGCACGTGCTGTCGGCGATGAACGGCGGCGTCGACACCACCGTCGAGGAGATGAACGAGCACGCCGAGGAGCTCCAGGCCCTCGACACACACGTGGTCACGCCCGACGGGTACGACGCCCCGGGGCAGGTCTCGTCCGCGTACGACCTGACGCTGTTCGCCCGCTCCGGGCTGCAGAAGAAGGACTTCCGCGAGTACTGCTCGACGGTGCGCGCGAACTTCCCGGGCGACACGAAGGAGAAGAAGGGCAAGTCGGTCCGTGAGTCCTTCGAGATCCAGAACACCAACCGGCTGCTGACCGGCGACTCCGACGTCTCCGTCTACCAGGGCATCGCGGGCGTCAAGAACGGCAACACGACGAACGCGGGCGCGACCTTCACCGGTGTCGCCGAGCGGAACGGCAGGGTGCTGCTCGTCACCGCCATGAACCCGCAGAAGAGCGAGCACAACGAGGTCTACAAGGAGACCGCCAAGCTCTTCGACTGGGGCTTCGCGGCGGCCGGGAAGGCGCGGCCCGTGGGCGAGCTGGTGGCGCCGAAGAGCGCCGCGCAGTCGGGCGGCCAGTCCGGTGGGAACGCGTCGGCGGGCCAGGCGGGCGGGGCCGCCGGCAAGGCGTCGGGTTCGCCGGTGGCGAGCGCCTCGGCCGCGGGCCGCTCCGGCGGCATGGGGGTCGCCTTCGCCATAAGCGGTGGGGTGCTGGTGCTGCTCGCGGCGGCCGCGTTCCTGGTCAACCGCCGCTGGCCGCTGCCCGATCTGGTACGTCGCCGGTCGTCCCGTCCGTGAGGTCTTCCCCGCCGTCCTGCGCGTCTCCCTGATCGGGTTCGTTCTGCTCGTGCGGCTCGTCCTGCTCGCTCTGCGTCGCCGTCCACGCGGCGCAGAACAGGACCAGCTTCGCCGTGAAGTTGATCCACAGCAGCAGGGCCACGGGCACGCCGAAGGCGCCGTACATGCTTTTCGCTGCCACGCCCTGCATATAGCCGCTCAGCAGCGTCTTCAGCAGTTCGAAGCCGACGGCGCCGGTCAGCGCCGCGACGATCAGGCGGCGGCGCCGCGGTTCGACGCCGGGCAGCAGTGTGAGGACGTACAGGAGCAGCAGGAAGTCGGCGAACACGGCGACGGCGAACGCGGCGATGTACAGCAGGACCCCGCCCCAGCCGCCTTTGTCGATGCCGAGCTGCCGGATGATCCAGCCGACCATCGCGGAGGCGACGGTGGAGGCGGCGAGCGTGACGAGGACGGCGCCGCCGAGGCCGACGAGGATGCCCAGGTCCTTGGCCTTGCGCAGGAAGGGGTTCTCCTCCTCGTCGGGCAGCTCCCACACCGCGCGCAGGCACTCGCGCATCGAGCCGGCCCAGCCGATGCCGGTGAACAGCAGGGCCGCGCCCGCGATGAGGCCGATGGTGCCGGCGTTCTGGACCAGGTTCTGGATGTCGAGCTGGTCGGAGATGCCGGGCACCTGCTGGGCGATCTTGTGCTGCAGGTCGCTCTGCTGTTCCGTGCTGAGCGTGGCCGCGGCGATCGCGGCGGCCACGGTGAGCAGCGGAAACAGCGCGACGAAGCTGGTGAACGTCATCGCGGCGGCCAGCCGGGTCCACTTCACCCTGTCCAGACGTTCGAACGACCGCCACGCATGCGTGAGCATGAGGCGCGCCAGCAGCGGCCCGACGACGGGGAGCTTCTTCAGCCAGTCCATGATCAGACTCTCCCCCAGGTATGGAAGACCAATGTGCGAGTACCCCGAAAACCCGGCACAGTGCCGCGCGGAGGTCGGCACGAGCACTCCCGAGGGCGCCTCATTTCACTATTGAGTGACATCCCATTAATCACCCATTTCGGGTAGAAACGTCACGTTTCACTGCTGACCGGTTGAATAGGGGCGATACGGTCACCGACATGTCTGCCGACACCGCTCCGGTCACCGTCACCGGCTGGGGCCGCACCGCTCCCACCGCGGCCCGTGTGATCCGCCCACGGACGTACGAGGAGGCCGCGGCCGCCGTCCGGGACTGCGGGGCCCGCGGAGGCATTCCCAGGGGCCTCGGACGGGCGTACGGGGACGCGGCGCAGAACGCCGGCGGTGCGGTGCTCGACATGACGGGCGTGGACCGCATCCACGCGATCGACGCCGACGGCGGCACCGTGCTGTGCGACGCGGGTGTCTCCCTGCACCGGCTGATGGAGGTGCTGCTGCCGCTGGGCTGGTTCGTGCCGGTGATGCCCGGCACGCGCCATGTGACGGTCGGCGGCGCGATCGGCGCGGACCTCCACGGCAGGAACCACCACGTCTCCGGCTCCTTCTCCCGGCACGTCCTGTCGCTGGAACTCCTCACCGCCGACGGCGGGATCCGCACCGTGAGCCGCGGCACGCCCCTGTTCGACGCCACCACCGGCGGCATGGGCCTGACCGGCGTGATCCTCACGGCCACCATCCGGCTCCTGCCGGTCGAGACCTCCCTGATGTCGGTGGACACGGAGCGCGCCGCGGACCTCGACGACCTGATGGCGCGCCTGACGGCCACCGACCACCGCCACCGCTACTCGGTCGCATGGATCGACCTGCTGGCCCGCGGCGCGGCGACGGGACGCGCGGTCCTCACGCGCGCCGACCACGCCCCGCTCGACGCGCTGCCTGCACGCGCGCGTAGAGCGCCACTGGCGTTCCGCACCCGGCAGTTCCCCCCTGCCCCCGCCCACCTCCCGGAGGGCCTGCTCAGCCGCACCACCGTGGGCCTCGTCAACGAGCTCCGGTACCGGAGCGCGCCACGCGCGCGTACCGGCCGGCTGCAGCGGATCTCCACCTTCTTCCACCCCCTGGACGGCGTGCCGCACTGGAACCGCATCTACGGCCGCGGCGGCTTCGTGCAGTACCAGTTGGTCGTCGGACGCGGCCAGGAGGACGCCCTGCGCCGGATCGTGCGGCGCATCTCCGAGCAGCGCTGCCCGTCCTTCCTGGCCGTCCTCAAGCGCTTCGGAGAGGCCGCCCCGGGGTGGCTCTCGTTCCCCGTGCCCGGCTGGACGCTCGCCCTGGACCTCCCAGCGGGCCTGCCCGGCCTCGGCGCCTTCCTCGACGGACTCGACGAGGAGGTCGCCACGGCCGGCGGCCGCGTCTGCCTCGCCAAGGACTCCCGCCTGCGCCCCGAACTCCTCGCCGCGATGTACCCACGCCTCGACGACTTCCGGGCCCTGCGCACGGAACTCGACCCGCGCGCGGTGTTCACGTCAGACCTGTCCCGCCGTCTCGCCCTCTGACGATGCGCTGCGTCGGCCGGGGGCCCGTGGGTTGGCCCCCGGGAGACGCAGCACGTCCGATCCATCCCGCCGTCCCGCCCTCTGGGCACCCATAGGAGCTGCTGTCGTGAAGGACGCCTTCGGCCTCCCCCAGTCCCTGCTCGTCCTCGGCGGTACGTCCGAGATCGCGCTCGCCACGGCCCGCCGCCTCATCGCGCGCCGCACCCGCACGGTGTGGCTCGCGGGACGCCCCTCGCCCGCTCTGGAGCAGGCCGCGGTGCAACTGCGCGGCCACGGTGCCGACGTGCACACCGTCGCCTTCGACGCACTCGACCCCGACGCCCACGAGACCGCCCTGGGCAAGGTCTTCGCGGAGAGCGACGTCGACATGGTGCTGCTCGCCTTCGGGATCCTCGGCGACCAGGCGCGCGACGAGCGCGAGCCGGCCTGGGCGGTGCGCGTCGCACAGACCAACTACACGGGCGCGGTGTCGGCGGCCCTGGTGAGCGCACGCGCGCTGCAGACACAGGGCCACGGCTCGCTGGTGGTGCTCTCCTCGGTCGCCGGCGAGCGGGCCCGCCGCAACAACTTCATCTACGGCTCCAGCAAGGCCGGCCTGGACGTCTTCACACAGGGCCTGGGTGACGCGCTGTACGGCACGGGCGTGCACGTCATGGTCGTACGCCCCGGGTTCGTACGGTCGAAGATGACCGCCGGCCTGGAGGAGACACCGCTTGCGACGACCCCGGAGGCGGTCGCGACGGCCGTCGAACTGGGGCTGCGGCGGCGCTCGGAGACGGTGTGGGTGCCCGGCACGCTGCGCGTGGTGATGTCGGCGCTGCGGCATGTGCCGCGAGGTCTGTTCCGCCGGCTGCCCCTGTAGTCACCGGGCCCGGTGGCTACCGGGTCGGCAGCGAGCCCCGCTCCACGTGCCCGGCCTGCGGCGGCACCACCAAGCCGCCGAAGGTGTACTCCCGCAGCTTGCGCCACACGCCGTCCGCGCCCTGCTCGTAGAGGGCGAAGCCGGTGCACGGCCAGCCGGCCTCGTAGCCCGCGAGCTCCTCGAAGGCGCGGTCCATCGCCTCGTCGTCGATGCCGTGCGCCACCGTGACATGCGGGTGGTACGGGAACTGAAGTTCGCGCGGGACGGGCCCGGAGGGGTCGCGCAGCTGCTTCTGCAGCTGGGTGCAGGCCTCGGCGCCCTCGGCGATCCGCACGTAGACGACGGGCGACAGGGGCCGGAAGGTGCCGGTGCCGGACAGCCGCATCGGGAACGGCCGGCCGCTCGCGGCGACCTCGGTCAGGTGCGCCTCGACGGCCGGCAGGGCGCTGCTGTCGACCTCGGTCGGCGGAAGCAGGGTGACGTGCGTGGGGATGCCGTGAGCAGCGGCGTCGCCGAAGCCCGCGCGCAGCTGTTGGAGCAGGCTGCCGTGAGGCTCCGGGACCGCGATCGACACGCCGATCGTTACGGTCCCCACGTCGTCTCCTGTCGTCGTGACGGTTTTGTTCTCGGCCGTCGGCTATCGACTGTACGGCCACGGCTGTGTCGCGGGCAGGCGCAACCGTAGTGATGTGCAGCGCTCTGCCGAGTGGTACGTGCGTGCGCTGGTGTGCGTCAGTGCTTGGCGGGCAGGAAGCCCACCTTGTCGTACGCCTGGGAGAGGGTCTCCGCGGCGACGGCGCGCGCCTTCTCCGCGCCCTTGGCCAGGATCGAGTCCAGCGTCTCCGAGTCGTCCAGGTACTGCTGTGTGCGCTCCCGGAAGGGCGTCACGAACTCGACCATGACCTCGGCGAGGTCCGTCTTGAGCGCGCCGTACATCTTGCCCTCGTACTCCTGTTCCAGCTCGGTGACCGACTTGCCGGTGAGGGTGGAGTAGATGGTGAGCAGGTTGCTGACGCCGGGCTTGTTCTCGGCGTCGTAGCGGATGACGGTGTCGGTGTCGGTGACGGCGCTCTTGACCTTCTTGGCGGTGGCCTTGGGGTCGTCGAGGAGGTTGATGAGGCCCTTCGGCGTGGACGCCGACTTGCTCATCTTGATCGACGGGTCCTGCAGGTCGTAGATCTTCGCCGTCTCCTTGAGGATGTACGGCTTCGGGATGGTGAAGGTCTCGCCGAAGCGGCCGTTGAAGCGCGTGGCGAGGTCGCGGGTGAGCTCGACGTGCTGGCGCTGGTCCTCGCCGACCGGGACCTCGTTGGCCTGGTAGAGCAGGATGTCGGCGACCTGGAGGATCGGGTACGTGAACAGGCCGACGGACGCGCGGTCGGCGCCCTGCCTGGCGGACTTGTCCTTGAACTGGGTCATGCGGGAGGCCTCGCCGAAGCCGGTGAGGCAGTTCATGACCCAGGCCAGCTGGGCGTGCTCGGGCACATGGCTCTGGACGAAGAGCGTGCAGCGCTCCGGGTCGAGACCGGCCGCGAGCAGCTGGGCGGCGGCGAGCCTGGTGTTGGCGCGCAGCTCGGCCGGGTCCTGCGGAACGGTGATCGCGTGCAGGTCGACGACCATGTAGAACGCGTCGTGGGACTCCTGCAGGGCCACCCACTGGCGGACGGCGCCGAGGTAGTTGCCGAGGTGGAACGAGCCTGCGGTGGGCTGGATTCCGGAGAGCACGCGGGGTCGGTCAGAGGCCATGTTCACCATTCTCTCAGGTCTGTCGAGCCGATCCGGAACTGGTCGGAAACAGGTGGGAACCGATCCATCTGCTGCGGTGTAACAAGAGTGTGAGAACGCGGGAGGGGGGCCGCATCGTCGATGAGGCCGCGGTGATCGCACGCGTACGCGCCGGGGAGCCGGAGGCGTATGCGGAGCTGGTGCGGGCCCATACGGGCATCGCGCTCAGGGCGGCCGCGGCGCTCGGGGCGGGTGCGGACGCGGAGGACGTGGTGCAGCAGGCCTTCGTCAAGGCGTACTGCGCGCTGGGCAGGTTCCGGGACGGTGCCGCCTTCAAGCCGTGGCTGCTGTCGATCGTCGCCAATGAGACGAGGAACACAGTGCGCACGGCGGCGCGGCAGCGCACGCTCGCCGGCCGGGAGGCGGCTTTCGTGGAGGCGGAGCCGCTGATACCGGAATCGGCGGACCCGGCGGTGGCGACGCTGGAGACGGAGCGCCGTGCGGCGCTGCTGTCCGCCCTGGAGAAGCTGAGCGAGGAGCACCGCCTGGTCGTCACCTACCGCTATCTCCTGGAGATGGACGAGTCCGAGACGGCCCAGGCGCTGGGCTGGCCTCGCGGGACGGTCAAGTCCCGCCTGAACCGCGCTCTGCGCAAGCTGGGCCGACTGCTGCCGGATTTCAGGCCTCGGGAAGGAGGTGATGAGCGTGAGTGAGGGACGGGGTGCGTACGACGGTGAGGGCGGCCGTGGTCCGGGGCCGGGCGGGCGTGACCATGGGAGAGGGCGCGAGGACGGCCCTTCCCGGCTGCCGGAGGAGTTGCGGGCGCTGGGCCGGTCACTGGATGCGCCCGGGAGCGACGGCACCGACGGTTCCCTCGGCGCCGAGACGATGGTCGAGCGAGTACTGGGGCAGATACTGGCCGAGCATGTGCCGGTCCCGGTGGCCGAGCCCCGGGGCGGCCGTGAGCGGCTGCGCGTGGTCCGGCGCTGGACCCGGCTGCGGTGGCGCTCGCTGGCCACCGTCCTGTGCGGTCTGCTGACGGTTCTCGTGCTCACGCCTCCGGTGCGGGCCGCGGTCTTCGACTGGTTCGGCTTCGGCGGGGTGGAGGTGCGGTACGACCCGTCGGCGGTGCCCTCGCCGGGCCTCTCGGTGCCGGGCTGCGGCACTTCGGTGTCGCTCGGACAGGCCGGGCACCGGGCGGGTTTCGAGCCGCTGGTGCCCGACGCGCTCGGCGTGCCGGACACGGTGGCGGTGACGAGCGAGCCGCGCGGGCGGTTCCTGGTGAGCCTGTGCTGGCAGGAGGGCGGGCGCACGGTCCGGCTGGACGAGTTCCGTGCCCGGCTGGATCCCGCCTTCACCAAGACCGTCCGCGAGCCGCCGGAGTGGATCGAGCTCGGCCCGAAGCCCTCGACCGACGGCGTGCAGGAGTACGCCCTGTGGTTTCCCCGCCCGCACCTCCTGAGCTTCTGGCTGGTGGACGCGGACGGGAACCGCTTCACCCGCAGGGAGCGGACCGCCGGGCCGACGCTGCTGTGGACCCACCGCCGGGCCGGAGAGGGCGATGTGACGCTGCGGCTTGAGGGGGTGGCGTCCAGGACGCGTGCCGCGGAGATCGCAAGGTCCCTGGAGAAGCCGGTCGAGAGCAACGATTCCTCGAGATAGTGCGCTGAATTAGGAAATAGTGCACTGAGGCAGGAACCTCGCCGGGGCGAGCGGTGTACCAGAAGTGACACGCGGCTCGCGAGCGGGCCGGACGGGGTTACTGGTTGGGGGGACGGGATGCGCAGATGGAGGGGCAGGCTTCGCGAACCGGCGGCGCTGATAGGGGCGTTCGCATCGGCGGCGGCAATGGCCCTGTGCGGAATGCAGGCGACCCCCGCGGCAGCGGAGACACCCACGCTGACGCAGGGCCGGGACGTCCCGGATCTGGCCCTGGTGATGGTGGGCAGCTCGGGGCGGACGAAGGCGGTGCGCTCCGGCGAGCGGGACTTCACCCGCCTGTGGCAGCTGCTGCTGCCGATGGACTCGGGCACGGAGCGGGTGCCGGAAGCCTGGGAGGAAGGCCGGTATCCGCCGGTTCGGCTCACCGTGATCTGGGGTCTGACGGGGATCGGTGGCTGGCCTCTGACGAACGGGCCTCCGGACGGTGACGTGGCCATCGAACGACAGGACCAGCTGCTGGTGGCGGCGGACGGCACACCGTGGGTGCGCTCGGATCCGGCACCTGAGGTGGAGGACGACGACATCCGCTGGCACCGGGCACCGCGCTCCGTCTTCGACCGGCTGCACCGGCAGGGACTGCTCGGCATGTCCTGGAAGGAGGCCTTCGCTGACGGCGAGGCGTCCGGTGGGCATGCATCCGGCTCCCGGTGGGCGGTGCCGGGGGTGGCCGTGGGCCTGGTGGTCGGCGCCGGAGGCACGCTGCTGATACGCCGCGCGGCGGCCCGGCAGGGTGCCGGACCGCCGCGGGAGGAGCCACGACAGGAGCTCATCGATCTCTGAGCATCACCGATCTCCGAACGTCGTCGATCTTTGAGAACTCAAGAGAGTGCGGGGTTCAGCCCAGGTCGATCTCCGGGTACAGCGGGAAGCCGGCCACGAGGTCGGTGGCGCGGCGCGAGATCTCGTCCGCGATCTTCGGGTCGAGGACGTGCTGGGCCTTGGAAGGGGCGCCCGACTTGGTGGTGCCCGGCTCGGTGGTGGTGAGGACGCGGTCGATGAGGCCCGCGACCTCGTCCATCTCGGCGGTGCCCAGGCCACGTGTGGTCAGCGCGGGGGTGCCGATGCGGATGCCGGAGGTGTACCAGGCGCCGTTGGGGTCGGCGGGGATGGCGTTGCGGTTCGTGACGATGCCCGAGTCGAGCAGGGCCGCCTCGGCCTGGCGGCCGCTGAGTCCGTAGGAGGTGGCCACGTCGATGAGGTTGAGGTGGTTGTCGGTACCGCCGGTGACGAGGGTGGCGCCCCGGCGCATCAGGCCCTCCGCCAGCGCACGCGAGTTGTCGACGATGCGCTGGGCGTAGTCCTGGAAGGAGGGCTGACGCGCCTCGGCGAAGGCGACGGCCTTGGCGGCCATGACGTGCGGGAGCGGGCCACCGAGGACCATCGGGCAGCCTCGGTCGACCTGGTCCTTGAGGGAGTCGTCGCACAGGACCATGCCGCCGCGCGGGCCGCGCAGCGACTTGTGGGTGGTGGTGGTGACGATCTGGGCGTGCGGGACCGGGTCGAAGTCGCCGGTCAGCACCTTGCCCGCGACCAGACCGGCGAAGTGCGCCATGTCCACCATCAGGGTCGCGCCGACCTCGTCGGCGATCTCACGCATGATGCGGAAGTTCACGAGACGGGGGTAGGCGGAGTAGCCGGCGACGATGATCAGCGGCTTGAACGCGCGGGCGGAGACGCGCAGGGCTTCGTAGTCGATGAGGCCGGTGGCGGGGTCGGTGCCGTAGGAGCGCTGGTCGAACATCTTGCCGGAGATGTTCGGGCGGAAGCCGTGGGTGAGGTGACCGCCGGCGTCCAGGGACATGCCGAGCATGCGCTGGTTGCCGAAGGCCTGACGGAGTTCGGCCCAGTCGGCGTCGGTGAGGTCGTTGACCTGGCGGACGCCGGCCTTCTCCAGCGCGGGGACCTCGACGCGCTGGGCGAGGACCGACCAGAAGGCGACGAGGTTGGCGTCGATGCCGGAGTGCGGCTGGACGTAGGCGTGGCGGGCGCCGAAGAGCTCCTTGGCATGCTCGGCGGCGAGGGACTCGACGGTGTCGACGTTGCGGCAGCCGGCGTAGAAGCGGCGGCCGATGGTGCCCTCGGCGTACTTGTCGCTGAACCAGTTGCCCATCGCGAGGAGGGTGGCCGGGGAGGCGTAGTTCTCGGAGGCGATCAGCTTGAGCATCTCGCGCTGGTCGTGGACCTCCTGGCCGATGGCATCGGCGACGCGCGGCTCGACGGCGCGGATCACGTCGAGGGCGGCACGGAAGGCGGTGGACTCGGTGGAGAGGGGCTGCTGCTCTGACATGTCGTCGGCCTCCGGGTGGCGTGGCTCGAAGCGTTCACGGTTCACGGTCGGCCCAGGCGCACGGCACTCGCTCACTCCCAGGCCGCTCCCCGATGGTCGTTCCCATCCCAGCGCGCCAGTCACGGCCCGCACGTCAGCCTACCGGGCGCGCCGGAACGCAGAGGTCCCGCGTCCACCATGCGGGCGAGGATAAGAAGGGGGCACCCTCACAGCATCTGGCACCTTCGGGAGATTCCGTGACCGCTACGGAGACGCTCATCGCCGCCGCCGACGCGCACAGCGCGCACAACTACGACCCCCTGCCCGTGGTCGTCGCCACCGCGGACGGGGCGTGGATGACGGATGTGGAGGGGAGGCGGTATCTGGACCTGCTGGCCGGTTACTCGGCGCTCAACTTCGGCCATCGCAACAGGCGGCTGGTGGAGGCGGCGAAGGCGCAGCTGGAGCGGGTGACGCTGACGTCGAGGGCGTTTCATCACGACCGGTTCGCGGCCTTCTGCTCCGAGCTCGCCGACCTGTGCGGGATGGAGCTGGTGCTGCCGATGAACACCGGCGCGGAAGCGGTCGAGACGGCAGTGAAGACGGCCCGGAAGTGGGGCTACCGGATCAAGGGCGTGCCCGCGGAGATGGCGAAGATCGTGGTCGCGGGCAACAACTTCCACGGCCGGACGACGACCCTCGTCAGCTTCTCCACCGACCCGGAGGCACGGGCGGACTTCGGTCCGTACACGCCGGGCTTCGAGATCGTGCCGTACGGGGACCTGACGGCGATGCGGTCGGCGGTCACGGAGAACACGGTGGCCGTGCTGCTGGAGCCGATCCAGGGCGAGGCGGGGGTACTGGTGCCGCCGACCGGTTATCTGCCGGCGGTGCGCGAGCTGACGCGTGAGCGGAACGTGCTGTTCGTGGCGGACGAGATCCAGTCCGGGCTGGGGCGCACCGGCAAGACCTTCGCGTGCGAGCACGAGGGTGTGGTGCCGGATGTGTATGTGCTCGGCAAGGCGCTGGGCGGCGGGATCGTGCCGGTGTCGGCGGTGGTGTCGTCGGCCGATGTGCTCGGAGTGTTCCGGCCCGGTGAGCACGGTTCGACGTTCGGTGGGAATCCACTGGCCTGTGCGGTGGCGCTGGAGGTGATCGCGATGCTGCGGACGGGCGAGTTCCAGGCGCGGTCCGCGGAGCTGGGGAGTCATCTGCACCGGGAACTGGGGGCGTTGACGGGCACGGGGCGGGTGAAGGCGGTGCGCGGGCGGGGGCTGTGGGCGGGCGTCGACATCGCGCCGCAGTACGGCACGGGGCGGGAGGTGTCCGAGAAGCTGATGGAGCGAGGGGTGCTGGTGAAGGACACGCACGGGCCGACGGTGCGGATCGCACCGCCGTTGGTGATCGGGAAGGAGGACCTGGACTGGGGGCTCGCGCAGTTGCGGGCCGTGCTCGGGATCTGAGCCGCTCGGCGGGGGCCCGGCGTGCTGCCGTGCGGCGTCTGTTTCGGCCTCCGGGACCTTCGGCCCTCGACGCAGGGCCGCGGAGGTCGGGAGACTCGGGCGGTACGGGCGCATAAGACACGTGGCGAGAGGCATGTCCGTCATGGGCGAAGGCGGGTCGGAGACCGTGCCGGCGGGTGCGGGGCGGGGGCTGCTCTTTCAGGGTCGTGACGTCGAGGAGTTGCACACGCTGGTGAGCGAGCGGTTCGCGCCGCACCGGCTGACAGTGCTGGACGACCATCCGGTCGACGGACGGTTCCGGTGTGTGCACGAAGGGGCCGTGGCGCTGTACGAGTTGGGGTACGGGGCGGAGGTCGACGTCACGCCGGGTGAGTTGCCGGAGTTCTACAACATCCATGTGCCGCTTGCCGGGGACGGCGTCGTCACCGCGGACGGGGCCGCCCTGGCGTCCGTGCTCAGCATCGTCAATCCGGGGCAGCGGCTGTCGATGCGGTGGAGCGGGGAGACACTGAATCAGGTGCTGATCATTCCCCGGCAGACCGTCGACCGGGCGCTCGCCGTGCGGCTGGGTGAACTGCCGTCCGTGCCGCTGCACTTCGCGCCGGTGCTGGATGCGCGGGTGGGGGCGGTCCGGGCGTGGTTGCGGGTGGTGCGGGCGTTCGCGGAGTTCGCCGACTCGGAGCTGGCGGTGCGATCGCCGCTGGCGGTGGGGCACTTCGAGCAGTTGCTGGTGGACGGTCTGCTGGACGCACAGCCGCACATGCTCAGCGAGGCGGTGGCGGGGCGCGGGCCCGCGGTGCTGCCCCATGCGGTGCGGCGGGCCGCGGACTTCTGTGCCGAGCATGCCCACGAGCCCATCTCCGTGGCCGACATGGCGGTGGCGGCTCGGGTGAGTCTGCGGAGCCTGCGGGAGGGATTCCGGGCCCATCTGGCCATGACTCCACTGGCGTATCTGTGGCGCGTACGGCTGGATCTGGCCCGGCGCGATCTGCTCGCCATCGCCGACGGGCAAGCGCTGGGGACGGTCACCGATGTGGCACTGCGCTGGGGGTTCGCGCATCTGGGGCGGTTCACCGGCCACTATCGGCAGACGTACGGGGAGACGCCGTCACAGACGTTGCGGGGCACTCGGGCCGTCCGTGGGCCCGGCGCTATCCACAAAACGGTCGCGTTTCCGCCGTAACCGGATAGCCGGTCGAGGGGCGTCGGGGCGATGGTGGAAATCTGCCGCCCGGGTCGTGGACGGTGGTTCGGGGGAGCCGAGCCGGGCGGCAGCAGAGGCAGGGACAACGCCCCTCGCACTATGCACCCTGCGCAGGTGTGTAAAGCCAGAGATCGGTGAGAGCGGACGCCGGGGCATCACCGCTTCCTGCACCTCTCCCCTACAGTCACTTTGTGATCTTTGGGATGGTGTGCGCGCTGGGCGCGGCGGTCTGCTTCGGTACCGCGACGGTATTGCAGGCGGTCGCCGCGCGGTCGGCCGGTACGGGTGGGGGCGGGGAGGCGGCGCTGCTGCTGCGGACCCTGCGGCAGTGGCGGTATCTGGCCGGGCTGGCGCTGGACGGGCTGGGGTTCCTGTTCCAGATCGCCGCCCTGCGGTCGATCCCGATCTACGCGGTCGCTGCGGCGCTCGCGTCCAGCCTGGCGGTGACCGGGGTGGTCGCGGCGCGGCTGCTGCAGGTGCGGCTGAGCGGGACGGAGTGGGGTGCCGTCGGAGTGGTGTGCGCGGGGCTCGCCATGCTGGGGCTGGCGTCGGGGGCCGAGGGGGATCGCGAGGGTTCGACGGCGCTGAAGTACGCGATGCTCGCGATCTCCGTCGTGGTGTTGCTGCTCGGGCTGTTCGGGGGGCGGTGGTCCGGGCGGGGGCGGGCGCTGGTGCTCGGGCTGGGGGCCGGGTTCGGGTTCGGGGTGGTGGAGGTGTCGGTGCGGCTGATCGATTCGCTCGCGCCGTCGGAGCTGCTCACCAACCCGGCGACGTATGCCCTCGTGATCGGCGGGGGCGCTGCCTTTCTGTTGCTGACGTCGGCGTTGCAGCGTGGCTCGGTGACCACCGCCACCGCCGGGCTGGTGATCGGCGAGACGATCGGGCCGGCGGCGGTGGGTGTGGTGTGGCTCGGGGACCGCACCCGGGAGGGGCTCGCCTGGCTTGCTGTGCTGGGGTTCCTGATCGCTGTCGCGGGGGCGCTGGCGCTGGCCCGTTTCGGGGAGGCGCCGGCGACGGACGCCCCGACGACGGAAGCGGCGGCGTGAGCGAATGTCCGGCCGGCTGCTTATTCGCTGGTAAAGCGGATGCGCGGTCATTTCTTTCCGCACGGAATCAAGGCGCCCGAAAGGCCGCCAAAGGGGCACGATCCAGACAGCTCCGGACAGTCGAAAAAGCTTCGTTGAATATTTAACGTGCTGTGGAGTTCTTGCGTACTGGGTGGCGTGACCAGTAATCCCGTCACCGTCACCATGGCCTATCACGTGGTACCGGGCCGCGAGCCCGAGTTCCACTCGTGGGGGTGCCGGCGTCGGCGGTCGCAGTGTGATGCGGGTGCCGTTCACCGGCGGCTTCCAGGTCGACCTGCAGTGCCGGGACGACGACGCGCAGGAGGACTTCGGGACCCGGGAGGCCGTACGGCGGTGGCTGCCGGCGGTCGTGGGCGACGGGTACGCCGAGCGTCTGCTGTGGGTGTCGACGTACCGTTTCCTGCGCATGGTGGCGGCCTCGTTCACCGATCCGCACCGGCGGGTGCTGCTGGTCGGGGAGGCGGCGCATCTGTTCCCGCCGTTCGGGGCCCGGGGCATGAACAGCGGAATCGCTGACGCGGCGGCGGCCGCGGAGGCGATCGCGGAAGGAACGGCCGGGGCGGTCGCCGAGTTCGCCGCGGTGCGGCGCGCGGCGGGCCTGTTCAACAGCACGGCCGCCGGAACGGCACGCGACCATCTGCGGCCGCGGCGCCGGACGATACGGCTGAGGCAGCGCGCGGCGGCGGCGCTTGCGCCGGTCCTGCCCTCCTGTGGATCGTGGCTGGAGCACGCGCCGTACGGTCCCCGGGGCGGGGCGCCGACGGTGGCGGGCGGAAAGTACTGAGCACTTCGGCAGGAGCGGCCGTGGCGGAACCGGCGGCGGGAAAGGTGCGGTCATGACACAACCGGCAGTGGCGGAGGAAGGCCTGTGGGGATGGTCGCCGGCCGCCGGGCTGCGGCCCGTCGAGGAGGCGGGGACCGGTGGGCCGCTGCTCGTCGCGGACTCCTGGCTGGTGCGGGACGGCAGGGTGCGCGGCCTGGACCGGCACCGGGAGCGCTTCGTACGGTCCTGCGGCGAGTGCTCAGGGCCGCCGTCGTACCGGCTGCTGGAGTTCTGGGAGGCCATGACGGACGCGCTGCCGCGCAGCGGCGAGTGGTTCCCGCGGGTCGAACTCACGCCCCGTCATGTGCGGCTGCGGCTGCGGCACGCGCCGCCGCTCGGTGCGGACGTAAGGCTATGGGCGGCGGGTCAGTCCGATCCGCGGACCGTCCCCCGCCGCAAGGGGCCGGACCTGGACACTCTGGCCCGTGTCCGCGGTCGGGCCGCCATGGAGGGCGCGGACGAGGCGGTGCTCGTCGCGCCCTCCGGCGTTGTGCTGGAGGCGGCCACCAGCAGCGTGCTGTGGTGGGAGGACGACACGCTCTGCCTGCCCTCGCCGCAGCTGCCCGTCCTGCCCTCGGTGACGGTCGCCCTCATCCAGGACCGGGCCCGGCGCGAGGGCATCCGCATCGCCCACCGCGAGCGGACGGTCGCCGAGCTGGACGGCCGCGAGGTGTGGCTGGTGAACGCACTGCACGGGATCCGCCCGGTCACGGGCTGGACGGGAGGACCGCTGCAGGCGGCTGAGCCGGTACGCGCGCCGGAATGGCGGGCCTGGCTGGACGACATCATGGAGCCGCTGCCGGAGAAATAGGAAAACAAAAGTCGGGCATCGGCGATGACCGCCGATGCCCGCATTCCGCGTTATTTCTTGGCTGGCCGATAAGTCCCCGGCACCATCCGCGTCGCAATGGCAATGCGGTTGTACGCGTTGATGACGGCCGCCGCCCAGATCAGTGCCGCGATCTGCGCCTCGTCGAAGACCTCCGCGGCCTCGGCGTAGACCGTCTCAGGGACGTGACCGTCGTGCACCAGCGTCACCGCCTCGGTCAACGCCAGTGCGGCGCGTTCCCGTTCGGTGAAGAAGGGGGTCTCCGACCAGGCGTTCAGGGCGTAGACGCGCTGCTCGGTCCCGCCTGGGCCGCGGAAACAGCGGCGGCGTGCAGAGAGCCCATCGCCTTGGAGGCGTCGGGGGTGATTTTCTTCAGGGCCACACGGGATATGGAGTCACTATCACGCATGGGGCGACTCTATCCGCGCGAAGGTATTCAGGAATGGGAAACGGCACGATTATGTCGTGGTTCATTCGGGCAACGCCGCGCACAGCGCGTCCAGCGTGCCCGCCCATGCGCTGTCCGTCGGGGTCCCGTAGCCCACCACCAGTGCGTCGTGCGGCTCGACGGTCGCTTCGGGGTGCCGGTAGCGGTGCAGCCCGTGCACCGCGAGGCCCTGCCAGGCCGCCGCCCGCAGCGTCGCCTGCTCGGTGCCCGGCGGCAGCCGCAGCACCACGTGCAGGCCCGCCGCGATACCCGTGGCACCGACCTGCGGGGCCCTTCGCGCGAGTTCCGCGACGAGCGCGTCCCGGCGGCGGCGGTAGCGCAGCCGGGCGGCGCGCACATGGCGGTCGTACGCGCCGGAGGTGAGGAACTCGGCGAGCGTCAGCTGGTCCAGAGCCCCGCAGGAGTCGATGTGCCCCTTGGCCTTCGCCGCCTCCTGGGCGAGGTCCGGCGGCAGGACCAGCCAGGCCAGTCTGAGGCCGGGGGCGAGGGACTTGCTGGCCGTGCCCGCGTAGACGACGTGGTCCGGGTCCAGGCCCTGGAGGGCGCCGACGGGCTGGCGGTCGTAGCGGAACTCGCCGTCGTAGTCGTCCTCGACGAGCAGGCCGCCGGTGCGGCGTGCCCAGTCGACGGCGGCGGCCCGACGGTCGCGGTGCAGGGTGCCGCCCATCGGGAACTGGTGGGCGGGGGTGAGCAGGACGGCGTCCTCGTCCGTCAACTCCCCCGGGTTCGTGCCCCGTTCGTCGAACGGCAGTGGGACCGTCCGCAGGCCGGCCTGCGCCAGCAGGTCCCAGTGCACGTACAGGCCGTACGACTCCACGGCGACGGTGCCGGCGCCGCGCGCCCGCAGTACCGCGCCGAGAATGCGCAGGCCGTGGGAGATGCCGGCGCACACCAGGATGCGTTCGGGGTCGGTGCGCACGCCCCGGGCGCGGGCGAGGTAGTCGGCGAGGGCGGTGCGCAGTTCGATGCGGCCGCGCGGGTCGCCGTAGTCGAGGGCCTGGTACGGGGCCGCGGTGAGGGCGCGGCGGGCGGCCTTGAGCCACTGGGCGCGGGGGAAGAAGGCCAGGTCGGGGTTGCCGGGGATCAGGTTGTGGGCGGGGCTGCCGATGGCGCGGGGGCGTGGTGCGGGTGCGGCCGGCCGGCTCACCGCCCGGTCGGCCACCCGGGTGCCCGAGCCCTGCCGTGCCGTCAGCCAGCCCTCCGCGACCAGGTCGGCGTATGCGTCGGCGACCGTGTTGCGGGCGATGCCCAGGTCGGCGGCGAGGGTGCGGGAGGAGGGCAGCCGGGTGCCGGGGGCCAGCCGGCCGGTGCGGACGGCCTCGCGCAGGGCGTCGGTCAGGCCCCTGCGGACCCCGGGTCCCGCCGGTTCCAGGTGCAGGTCGACGCCCAAAGTGGCCCAAGGTTTAGCCATGGGAATGGACCATACCTCTGGGCTGCCTCACTTCTAGGGTCGAGGGCATGACGACAGAGGAAGCCACCGCATACGCGCCCGAGCAGCCCGCCCGGCTGCTCTGGGCCCAGCACGCACCCGAGGTCTACAAGGCGATGGTCCGCCTCGACGCGGCCGCCCGGCAGGGCCTCGACCCGAAGCTGCTGGAGCTGGTGAAGATCCGTGCCTCGCAGCTCAACCACTGCGCGTTCTGCCTGGACATGCACACCAAGGACGCGCTCGCGGCCGGTGAGAGCGTCGAGCGGATCGTCCAGCTCGGCGCGTGGGAGGAGTCGAAGCACTTCTACACGGAGAAGGAGCTCGCCGCGCTGGCGCTGACCGAGGCGGTCACCGTGCTGACCGACGGCTTCGTCCCGGACGAGGTCTACGAGCACGCCGCCAAGCACTTCGAGGAGCCCGAGCTGGCGCAGCTGATCGCCGCGATCACGGTGATCAACGCGTGGAACCGGTTCGGTGTGACGTGCCGCATGGCTCCCGGCCACTACGAGGCGGGACAGCACCGGTGAGCCTGATCCTGCCTGGGAGTCACACGTCATGAGCAAGGTGGATGTCTTCCGCGCGCTGCACCGGGGCCGCACCCCGGACGACCCCCTCGTCCTCCCCGGGCCTTGGGACGCGGCGAGCGCCCGGGTGTTCGTGGAGGTCGGCTTCCCCGCGCTCGCGACGCCCAGCGCGGGGATCGCCGCCTCCCTCGGACACGAGGACGGGTCCACGCCGGCCGACGAGATGTTCGCTGCGGTGGCGCGCATCGCACGGGCCGTGGACGTGCCGGTGTCGGCGGATGTCGAGGGCGGGTACGGTCTCGCGCCGAAGGAACTGGTGGAGCGGCTCCTGGAGGCAGGCGTCGTGGGCTGCAACCTCGAGGACTCCAACGGGGGTGTCCTCAAGGATCCGCACGAGCACGCCGAGTGGCTCGCCGAGGTGCGGTACGCGGCGGGCGGCCGGCTCTTCGTCAACGCCCGCGTCGACACGTTCGAGTACGGCGACGGCGACCCGGAACGGGCCATCGAGCGGGCCGCGTTGTACGTCGCCGCGGGCGCCGACTGCATCTATCCGATCGGCGCCCCGACGGACGTACTGCCGCTGCTGCGGTCCGGGATCCAGGGGCCGATCAATGTGCACGGCTCGCTGGACGGCAGCGGCCCCTCGCCCACCGAACTCGGTGAACTCGGGGCCACTCGCATCACGTTCGGGCCGGGACTCCAGCGCTGGGCGGCGCTGGCGCTGCAGGGGATGGCCGGGCAGCTGAGGAAGCGGAAGTGATCAGGACAGCCACGCCTTCCACGTCGACGCGTGGCTGTCCACCCACTTCTTCGCCGCCTGCTCCGGGGTCAGCTTCTGGTCGGCGATCATCAGGGACACCTCGTTCTGGTCCTCGGTCGTCCACTTGAACTTCTTCAGGAGGGCCGCCGCCTTGCCGCCCTTCTTCGCGAAGCCGGCGTTGAGGTACTTCTGCAGCGGGGTGTGCGGGTAGGCGCAGGTGATCTTCGCCGGGTCCGCGTCGCAGCCCTCCTTGTACGGCGGCAGCTTCACCTCGGTCATGGGGACCTTCTTGAACAGCCACTGCGGCGCGTACCAGTACGTCAGGAAGGGCTTCTTCTCCTTGGCGAACTGTTTCATCTGCGTGATCTGCGCGGCCTCCGAGCCGGCGAACACCACCTGGTAGTCCAGCTTCAGGTTCTTCACCAGCGCCTTGTCGTTGGTGACGTAGGACGGTGAGCCGTCCATCAGCTGGCCCTTGCCGCCGCTCTCCGCGGTGCGGAACAGCGACGAGTACTTGTTCAGGTTCTTCCAGTTCGTGATGTCGGGGTGCTGCTTGACCAGGTACGTCGGCACGTACCAGCCGATGTGGCCGGTCACCCCGAGGCCGCCGCCGCGCGCGATGGTCTTCTTGTCGTCGACGTAGCGCTTCTCCTGGTCGGGGTGGCCCCAGTCCTCCAGGATGGCGTCGACGCGGCCCTGGCTGAGCGCGTCCCAGGCGGGGACCTCGTCCACCTGGACGGTGTCGACGCGGTAGCCCAGTTTGTGCTCCAGGAGGTACTGGGCGACGGCCACGTTGGACTGCGCACCCACCCACGACTGGACGGACAGGGTCACGCTCTTGGCACCCTGCGCGTTGGCGAACGGGGACGCCTGCTTGGTCATGTCGGCGGCACCGCAGCCGGTGAGCAGCAGCAGGGAGCCCACCACGGCGGTCGCACCCACCGTCGTACTCATACGACGTCGCATGTCACGCTCCCTTCTTCGCGCGGCGTTCGGTCGGCTGGGTCACCCGGTCGAGCATCAGGCCGAGGCAGACGATCGCGGCGCCCGCCACCAGGCCGGTCGCCAGGTCGCCCTGTGCCAGGCCGAAGACGGTGTCGTAGCCGAGTGCGCCACCGCCGACCAGGCCGCCGATGACGACGACGGCGAGGACGAGGACCACGCCCTGGTTGACGGCGAGCAGCAACGCCGGGCGGGCGAGCGGGAGTTGCACCTGGCGCAGCTGCTGGGCGGGGGTCGCGCCGAGCGAGCGGGCCGACTCCAGGGCGGCCGGGTCGACCTGGCGCAGGCCCTGTGTGGTGATGCGGACGACGGCGGGCAGCGCGTAGACGACTGCGGCCGCCGCGGCGGGCGCGCGGCCCACGCCGAACAGCGCGACCACCGGGATCAGGTACACGAACTGCGGCATCGTCTGGAAGACGTCCAGGACGGGGCGCAGGGCCCGTTCGAAACGGTCGCTGCGGGCCGCCGCGATACCGATGGCGAAGCCCAGGACCAGGGTGACGGCGACGGCCGCCAGCACCTGGGAGAGCGTGTCGAGGGACGGCTGCCACACGCCGAGCACGCCGATCGCGGCCATGGCGAGGACCGCGGTGAGCGCTGTGCGCCAGGTGCCGATCAGCCAGGCCAGAGCGGCGACCACGAGCAGGACCGACCACCAGGGCAGCCCCTGCAGGCCGCTGCGGACCGGGTTCAGCACCCAGGTCGTGAAGTGGCCCGCCCAGTCGGCGGTGCCGCCCACGACGGGCACGCCCGAGTACAGGTGCGCGGTCATCCAGTCGACGGCACGGTTGACCGGCTCGGCGATGTTGAACGTCCAGGAGCCGGGCCAGTCGAGCCGGCCCGCCAGCCGTCCGGCGACCGCGACGGCCACGGCGGCGGCAGCAGCGTAGAGCCACGGCCTCAGGCTTGCGGGCTCCTCGCCGGCCTGCTCGCCCGCGGCGCCCGTCACGCGGTCCAGTACGACGGCGAGCAGGACGATCGGGATGCCGGCCGCGAGCGCAGCGCCCACGTCGACGGAGGCCAGCGCCTGGTAGACGCGGTCACCGAGACCGCCCGCGCCGATGACGGAGGCGATGACGGCCATCGACAGCGCCATCATGATCGTCTGGTTGAGGCCGAGGAGGAGCTCCTTGCGGGCCAGCGGGATCCGCGCGGTCAGCAGGCGCTGGCGCGCGGTGGCACCGAGCGAGTCGACCGCCTCCAGGACCTCCTTGTCGGCACCCTGCAGACCGAGGGCGGTGAGGCGGGCCATCGGCGGGGCGGCGTAGACGACGGTGGCGAGGACGGCGGCGGGCACGCCCATGCCGAACACCAGGACGACGGGCAGCAGATACGCGTAGGCGGGCAGCACCTGCATGGTGTCGAGGACCGGACGCAGCCCGCGGTCGAGACGGTCGGAGAGCCCGGCGGCGAGCCCGAGGACCACTCCGACGACGACCGACACGAGCACGGCGACCACCATGAGCGCGAGCGTCTGCATGGTCGGCACCCACATGCCGAGCAGACCGCAGGCGAGGAACGCTGCCGCTGTGCCCAGGGCGAGCCTGATGCCGGCGACCCGCCAGGCGACGAGGGCTCCAATCGCCGTGACGCCGGCCCAGCCCGCGGCGAGGAGCACCAGGTACACGGCGCGTACGGAGATCACCACCGCGTTGCTGATGTAGCCGAAGAAGTAGAGGAACAGGGGGTTGCTGTCCCGGTTGTCGATGATCCAGTTGCTGGCGCTGGTGAGGGGTTTGGTGAGGTCGACGGTGAGGGCGGCGGGCCAACTGCCGCTTGCCCAGCGGGCGTTGGCGAGGGGGACGAGGATTGCGGCGGCGAGGGCGAGGAAGGTGAGCTTGGCGACGGCTCGGTGCCTCAGGACGCCGGGGAGGGTGACACGAGGGGGCGTTGCAGTGACCGTTGCCATCAGACGGCCTCCGTGGTGGTCGGGGGCGGGGTCGCCGGGCCGCGCTCGGCGGGTGCCGCTTTCTGTGGGACGGGTGCCGCCCCGGCGGGACGACTGCCCGCAGCTGCGGCGGCGGATGGGCCGGCCACGACTCCGAGCAGTGCGTCCGCGTCCACGACTCCCAGGCAGTGGCCGTCCTCCACCACGCAGGCCGCCTGGCCGCTGTCGGCGACGATCTTGATGGCTTCGGCGACGACTTCGTTCGCGGCAATGGCGTGGGGGTGATCCGGCCCCTCGCACTCCCCCGCCCGCATGGCCGTGCGTACGGTCATGACCTGCTCACGGGAGACGTCCCGGACGAACTCGCGGACGTAGTCGTCGGCCGGGCTGCCCACGATCTCCTCGGGGGTACCCAGCTGGACGACCCGGCCGTCACGCATCAGCGCGATGCGGTCGCCGAGCTTCAGCGCCTCGTTCAGGTCGTGGGTGATGAAGACCATCGTGCGGCCCTCCTCGCGGTGCAGGCGGACCACCTCCTCCTGCATGTCCCGCCGGATCAGCGGGTCGAGGGCGCTGAACGGCTCGTCGAAGAGCAGGACCTCGGGGTCGACGGCCAGGGCGCGGGCGAGACCCACGCGCTGCCGCTGACCGCCGGACAGCTGGCTCGGGCGGCGCTGCTCCATGCCGTCCAGGCCGACCTTGGCGACGACCTCCTGGGCGCGTGCACGCCGCTCGGACTTGCTCACGCCCTGGATCTCCAGGCCGTACGCCACGTTGTCGAGGACCGTGCGGTGCGGAAGGAGGCCGAAGTGCTGGAAGACCATGGCGGCGCGGTGGCGGCGCAGTTCGCGCAGCCGGGACTTGTCCATGGCGCGCACGTCCTCGCCGTCGATGGCGATCGTGCCGGCCGTCGGCTCGATCAGCCGGGTCAGACAGCGCACCAGCGTGGACTTGCCGGAGCCGGACAGGCCCATCACCACGAACACCTCCCCCTTGCGCACGTCGAAGGAGACGTCACGCACGGCGGCGGTGCAGCCCGTGCGGGCGCGGAGCTCGGCGGGTTCCAGCGAGGTCAGTCCGGGATCGGCGGGGACGCGGTCGGCCTTCGGGCCGAACACCTTCCACAGTCCCTCGACGGAAAACACCGGCGTATTCGTCTTCGTCGCGGTCATCACGCATCACTTCCGATCAGGTCTACGGCTTTCTCCCCGACCATGAGCACTCCGATCATCGGGTTCACGGCGGTCATGGTCGGGAACACGGAGGCGTCCGCGATACGGATGCCGTCCAGACCGCGGATCCTCAACTGCGGGTCGACGACGGCCAGTTCGTCGTCGCTCGAACCCATACGGCAGGTGCCCGCCGGGTGGTACACGGTGTGCGCGACGCTGCGGGCGTACACGCTCAGCTCCTCGTCGCCCGTGATGTGCGGGCCGGGGGCCACCTCACGCTTGAGCCAGCCGGCCAGCGGCTCGGTCGCGGCGATCTCGCGGGCGATGCGGATGCCGTCGACCAGGGTGCGGCCGTCGTAGTCGTCCTCGTCCGTGAAGTAACGGAAGTCGAGGGCGGGCTTGTCCGACGGGTCGGCGCTGGTGAGGTACAGCCGGCCGCGGCTCTTCGGCTTCGGGATGTTGGGCGTCATCGAGACGCCGTACCTCGGCCGTTCGTAGCCGATCCGCTCCGGGTTGTCCGTGAAGGGCACCTGGTAGAAGTGGAACATCAGGTCCGGGCCCTGGTGTTCGGGGTCGCGCTGGACGAACAACCCGGCGTCGCTGTCCATCGCGGAGTTCTCCGGGAGGGGGCCGTGGGTCTCCCAGACGATCACCGACTCGGGGTGGTCGAGCAGGTTCTCGCCGACGCCCGGCAGGTCGACCGCCACGGGTATGCCGAGCGCCTCCAGGTCCTGCCGGGGACCGATGCCCGAGTGCAGCAGCAGCCGCGGGGAGTCGACGGCACCGGCACAGAGCAGGACCTCGTTCCGCGCCCGTACGAGAATCTCCTCGCCGTCCTTCGTACGGACGT
The DNA here is from genome assembly GCF_003814765.1 of Streptomyces sp. TLI_185. Taxonomy (NCBI): domain Bacteria; kingdom Bacillati; phylum Actinomycetota; class Actinomycetes; order Kitasatosporales; family Streptomycetaceae; genus Streptomyces; species Streptomyces sp. TLI_185. The sequence goes on along the minus strand of NZ_RKRB01000001.1, from coordinate 6,257,580 downwards.
GCACGCCCTCGGCCCGGGTGCCGTTCAGCTCCAGCCGGTACGCCCAGGTCTCCAGGAGGATCGTCAGGTTCTCGCGCTCGTCCATCACAGGGTGCAGATACGCCACCGAAGCCGACGACCGCTTGTTGTTCTCGGGGTGGTAGGCGAGGTCGAAGAAGCCGACTCCCTCGGTGAACGGCGAGCGGTTGAAGCCCTCGATCCGGGGGACACCGACCGCGTGCTGCGCGGCGTCGACGAAGTCGTGTGCGATGTCGTTCCGGTCCTTCTCGTCGACCGGGACGATGTTGTTCAGCAGCCGGGCGTAGTACGCCTCCATCGGCACCGCGCCCCAGCCCTTGGCACCGGCCTCCTCCCACTCGTCCCAGTCGGACGGCAGCGGCTTGAAGGCGATCAGCGTGTTGTGCGAGGAGCAGCCACCGAGCACACGGGCCCGGCTGTGCCGGATGTGCGAGTTGCCGCGGGGCTGCTCGGTGGTGGGGTAGTCGTAGTCCAGCTCGCCGCCAAGAAGGCCCATCCAGCGGCGCAACGTCAGCACGTCCTCACGTCCGACGTCACTGGGCCCGCCCTCGATGACGGCAACGGTGACGTCCGGGTTCTCGGTGAGCCGGGACGCTATGACGGAGCCGGCGGTGCCGCCTCCGATGACGACGTAGTCGTAGATCTGGGTGTTCTCGGACATGGGGGTGGTAACTCCAGGGGGGATCGAACGCGCCCCAAAGGGGCGCGGGGCTGTGTCGATGTGCGGCTCCGCCGCGTGGGCGCGAACAGCCACAACGACGCTGCAGACGACCGACAACCGTCGCGGCACATCCGTAGTCGCACAGTTGACCCAGGTACTAACCGGCGAACCAGCGGACCGCCTTCGGCGCGAGGTTCTGGTAGACGTGCTTCGTCTCGCGGTACTCGGCGAGCCCGGCAGGGCCAAGCTCGCGCCCCGTGCCGCTCTTGCCGAAGCCGCCCCACTCCGCCTGCGGAAGGTAGGGGTGGAAGTCGTTGATCCAAACGGTGCCGTGCCGCAGCCGGCCGGCGACCCTGCGGGCCCGCCCCGCGTCCGCGGTCCACACGGCCCCCGCAAGGCCGTACTCGGTGTCGTTCGCGAGGGCGACGGCCTCGTCCTCGGTGCGGAAGGTCTCCACGGTGAGAACAGGCCCGAAGACCTCTTCGCGCACGACGCGCATCTCGCGATGGCACTGGTCGAGGACGGTCGGCTCGTAGAAGTAGCCGTCCGCGGGGCGTTCCGGCGACGGCTCCGGGCGCTTGCCGCCGGTCCGCAGCACCGCGCCCTCGGCGAGCGCGGAGGCAACGTACGCCTCGACCTTGGCGCGCTGCTGCGCGGAGACGAGGGGGCCGCACTCGACGCCGTCCTCGGTGCCGCGGCCCAGGCGGATCCGGGCGGCCCGGCGGGCGAGCTCGGCGACGAAACGCTCCCGTACGGACTCCTCGACGATGAGGCGGGAGCCGGCCGAGCAGACCTGGCCGCTGTGGATGAAGGCCGCGTTCAGGGCCTGGTCGACGGCGGTGTCGAACCCTTCGTCCGTCGCGCAGGCGTCGGCGAAGACGACGTTGGGGTTCTTGCCGCCGAGTTCCAGGGCGACCTTCTTGACGCTCGGGGCGGCGGCCTGCGCGACCTTGGTGCCGCTGACCAGGCCGCCGGTGAAGGAGACCAGGTCGACGTCGGGGTGCTCGGCGAGTCGGGCGCCGACGGTGTGGCCGGGGCCGGTGACGATGCCCGCGACGCCAGTGGGGAGCCCGGCCTCGGAGAGCAGGTCGATGAGCGCGATGGTGGTGAGCGGGGTGATCTCGCTCGGTTTGATCACGAAGGTGTTGCCCGCCGCGAGAGCCGGGGCGATCTTCCAGCTGGCCTGGAGAAGGGGGTAGTTCCAGGGCGTGATCAGCGCGCAGACGCCGACGGGCTCGTGCACGACGACGCTGTGGATGTCGGGCGAGCCCGCGTCGACGACCCGGCCGGGAGCCTCGCCGGCCACCAGGTCGGCGAAGTAGCGGAAGGCGTCGGCGACGCAGTCGATGTCGACCCGGCCCTCTTCGGCGGTCTTGCCGGCGTCGCGGCTCTCCAGCAGTCCGAGCCGCTCGCGGTCGCGCACGAGGAGGTCGGCGACGCGGCGCAGCAGCGCGGCACGCTCGGCCACGGGGGTGCGGGGCCAGTCGCCGTGGTCGAACGCGCGCCGGGCGGCCGCGACCGCCAGGTCCGTGTCCTTCTCGTCACCCTCCGCAACCAGAGCGAAGCCCTGGCCGTCCGCGGGGTCGATGATCTCGCGCGTGGCACCGGAGAAGGCCTCTCGCCATTCCCCTGCCACGTGGATGGTCGCCTGCGCGTCCAGCCCCTGGGTTTCCGCTCTCTCCGCCATGATCCGTATTGCCTTCCGTTCCTGTTCGGTGCCCCTGAGTGACACATGTGTCCCTCACGAGGACCGTGAGCGCCTGCCCCCCGCCTCCGGTTGCATGCGCAATCCATGGCGGAAAGTGCGCTGCGTCACTGAAAATGCGGGCAAATGGGGCGGAATAGGAGCGGATTGGAACGGAGAGCAGTCAGTCGACCCCCGGATCCGCGTCGCAGGTCGTGTAGGGCGGGCAGAACCAGTCCAACGCCGTGGTGAGGTCGGCGAGCTGGTCGTCGTGGCTGTCGGAGTCGGGGCCGTACGAGGCGATGGCGTAGATGTTGCCGTCCGCCGCGACGAAGCGCTCGTCGTAGACGTGCCAGGTGCCGATGTCGGGCTCGCCCTTGATCGTGTCGGCCTGGTACTCCAGCCGTGAGCCGGTGAACTCGCCGTCGTCGAGCTTCTGCAGATCGAGCTTCTTGAAACCGGCGGGCTTGGGGGTCTGGTCGGACAGATACAGCTTGAAGGAGGCGTCGGGGGACGACTCCTGCACCTGGTACACCTGCAGCCGGTGTTCCCGGTCGGCGCTGCGGTAGTTGACCACGGCCATCCCGTACACCGAGGCGACGCTGCTGCGCGACCACCCCTCGGGTATCGCGATCCGGAACCCCTCCGTGTCGTCCCGCAGCTCGTATCCCGCGGGCGGCGCGGAGGCCGAGGGGGACGGCGATCCCGTGTTGTCGGCGAACGGCGACTGCGACACGTCCGGCGATGCGGAGGCTGTGGAGGACGAGGCGGAACTCGCCGCCACCGGCTTCTTCCCCGCCCCGTCGTCCTTCCCGACCACCAGGGTCAGTACGAGGCTCACGGCGACCCCGACCACGGCGGCACCGACGACCACGGACCAGACGAGCCGCCGGTTGAGCCCTGCGGCGGGGGCGGGGGCGGGGAGCGGCTCGGGGGGCGGCCAGGAGGCACCACTGGACCACTCCGGCACGGTGCCCTCGGCGCCCGGACCGTGCCAGGCGCTGTCCGCACCGCTGCCGGGCCAGACCTGCGCCCCCACGGTGGGAGTCCCGGGCCCCACAGGGGGAGTCTGCGTCCCCACGGTGGGAGTCGAGGCCGGGGGCGCCGGGTAGGCCGGTCCGGTGGCCGGCGTCCCCTCCTCCGGCGGCGTCGGCAGCGTGGGCTCGGCCGCCGGGCTGCCGCCCGTGCCGTCCTCCCAGCGCTGGGTGTCCTCGTTCCAGTACCGCTGTCCCCCGCTCATCGTGTACCTCTCACCGCCCCAGAAGGCCGGCCAGGGCGCCGGCGGAGGAGAGGAAGGTGACCAGTGCCTGGGAGTCGGTGAGCAGTTCCCGCAGACGCTGGCGGCGCGTGGGCCCCGCCTGACCGGTGCTGGTGATCTCGGTCTCCGTGTCGGCGAGCGCCTCGCCCAGCGCGACCGTCTGCTCGGTGCTGTTCACCAGCGCCAGGTCTTCCCGCAACTTCCTTACGGCTGCGAGGAGTTGCCGGGTCGCCTCGTCCGGCTGTGCTCCCGTGCCCTGGTGCACATGGCTCTCGGCGCTTGCGTTGTTGCCGGCGGCGACCGCGTTGCCGTTGCCCGAGATGTCACCGATATGGATGCTCGGCTGTTCACTGGCCATTGCTGTCGGCCCCCTTCTGCGGCGCCGCGCCGCCCGAGAAACTGGAACCCGAGTAGCTGGACGACGAGGCGGCGCTCTGCATGCCCGCCGCGATCGAGTTGTTGCTGCCCGAGATGTTGCCGATGTGGACGTCGCCGTTGCTGATGTTCACGATCTTCTGCATGAACTCCCCGGTCTCGTAACCGGCTTCGGCGAGCGCGGCCCGCACCCCGTTGGCGACACGGTCCTGCACGCTCTTCAGATAGCGCGCCACGTCCATCTCCTGGAAGAGCGAACCGGCCTGCACCGAACCCAGTTCGCGCACCGACAGCGCCGGGCCGTCGGGCAGCGCGCCCGCATAGCCGCCGGTCAGCAGCCGCCACACGTACACCAGGCCGCGGCCGAGCTGGGCGAACGAGCGCCCCGCCGACGCGGGCACCAGGACGACGGCGCCGGCCGCCTTGCCGAGCACGTTGTTGTTCCGGAACCGGTGCGCCGTACGGTCGGCGTCCTTGAAGTCGGTCCGCACCGGCGTCAGCACATGCGGCGCCACCTCCAGCATCAGCATCCGGCCCTGGGTGTGGATGCGCACGAAGACCGTGACGACCAGCTCCTCCTCCCAGCCGCCGACGCGGATGCGCAGGAAGTGCCGTCGCTTCTCGGCGCCCTCCTCGACCGCCCTCGCGCGGTGCTCCTCGAAGGCCTGCGGGGTGTACGGCGCCTGGTCCCGGGTGAGCAGCCCCTCCGCGGGCAGGAACACGCACTCGTCGATCTCCAGCCAGCGCAGCCGGTCGCGGACGCCGGGGCCCGCGTACTCGGCGGGGACGCGGAGCTGTTCGAGCAGCGGGCGGATCCGCTTCAGGACCGTGCCGTTGCTGAGCGGCTGCTGCTTCTCCAGCTTGTCCGGCTTCAGCTCGACGGCCAGCACCCAGGTGTTGTAGGCCGCTCCGGCCCCGCAGAACGGACGCGCCTCGTGGTACATGACCAGCGGCGCGTGCTGCTCGACCCGGATGCGCTGCTTCAGCCGCTGGAAGCGGGCGTTCTCAGCCTGCTCTGCAGGGTCGGAGGCGGCGTCCGGGAAGCGCTGCGGGGAGAGCTCGGCGGCCAGTGCACGGCTGAACTGGTGGCGCTGGGAGTGCACGCACCAGGCGATGAGCGCGAACACGGCGAGCGTGAGCCAGGCCTGCCACGGCTTGATCACGTCGGCGATGTCGCTCGGCGAGAACACCTCGCCGACGCTCGGCGAGTCCGAGTAGCCGTAGCCGTAGTCGGAGCTGTACGAGCCGTAGGAGGGACTGTCGTCCGAACCGCCGCCGAACGCGGCGACGACGATCAGGACCAGCACCACCGCGAAGAACGAACGGCCCCACCAGCGGACGAGGAACGCGGCGACCAGGCGGTACCACGGCGGCTGTTCGCCACGGCCCCTGATCCACGGTGCGAGGGCGAGCAGCACACTCGGCCAGAGGAAGAAGAGGAGCAGGCCTCCGCTGACGGCCGAGCCGACCACCCACAGCCCGATGATCGCCCCGGCCCACAGCAGCTCCTGGCGGCGGGCGCGCAGGGCGTGCGCGAGAACGCGGGCGGCGTCGAAGCCGAGCGAGGGCGCCACGATCCGCTGCTCGTTGAGGTGCAGTTCCTCGATCACGCGGTCGCGGTATCCGGAATCCAGATAGGTGCCCGCGCACAGCAGCCGGGTCGCCTCGCTGGCGTGCGGAGGGGTGGGCGGTGGTGTGGGTGGCGCCCCTGCGGGCGTCGTCGGCTGCGGTTGCTGTGGCACATAAGCGGTGCTCACGCGAACTCCCCCGATGCGTGGAAAGACCGTTGTCAGACGTTCAGTTGACAAACCATCAGCATAGAGGGGCTGGTGGGACGGGCGGAAGCGGAATGCCAAGGGATGGACTCCCCCATATTCTTTGACTAAGGTCAAAGAATATGGAGCCAGGACGTACGGAGCCGGTCTCGACGGAGCAGGTGGCGGCGCTCCGCCGGTTCAACCGCTACTTCACGCGCCGTATCGGTGCGCTGGACGACCACTACCTCGGCCAGGACCGCCCGCTCGGCGAGGCCCGCCTGCTGTTCGAGATCGCCGGGAAACCGGGCGGGGTCTCACTCCGGGAAATCAGGAGCCACCTCGGGCTGGACGCCGGGTATCTGAGCCGCATGGCCAGGGCGCTCGAGACACAGGGCCTGGTCCGGCTCAGCGTCCACCCGGACGACAACCGGCTGCGCATGGTCGAGCCGACGCCCGCCGGACGCGTCGAGGTCAAGGAGCAGAACCGCCGGGCCAACGCGCTCGCGGCAGGCCTGCTGGACACCCTCACCCCCGGGCAGCGCATGCAGCTGATCGAGGCGATGACCACCTCGCAGCGCCTGCTGCGCCTGGCCGCCATCACCGTCGAACTCGTCGACGGCGCCGCCCCGGACGCCCGCGCCTGCCTGGACGCGTACGCCGCCGACATCGACGCACGCTTCCCCGAGGGTTTCGACAAGTCCGACCTGGTGGGGCCGGAGGAGGTGTCCGCTCAGGCGGGCGCGTTCTTCGTCGCGTACGAGGAGGGCCGCCCGGTGGGCTGCGGCGCGCTGCGGCGCCTGGAACCCGGCGTCGGCGAGATCCGGCACGTGTGGGTGCACCCGGAGGCCCGGCGCCTCGGCCTCGCCCGCCGGATCCTCGGCGCACTGGAGGAGGAGGCGGCCGCGCGCGGCTGCACCGTCGTACGCCTGGACACCCACGCGAGCCTCACCGAGGCGCAGGCGATGTACCGGGCGTCCGGCTACACGGAGATCCCCGCCTACGTCGACCACGTCTACGGCGACCACTGGTTCGAGAAGCGTCTACCCGGCCCGGCCGGCTGACCACTGGGCCAGCAACTCCCGCACCGTCCGCCGCAGCCAGGCGGGCGCCGGGTGGGGTCGCGATCGTGCCGCCGATCGTCGGCATGGCGCTCGTCCCGAAGCCGGCGGCGCGCTGGGCGTCACGCCCGCGCCCCGGTCATCGGCGCTGGGCTCGCACTGATCGGGCTCGGCCTGCTCGGCGAGTCCACCGCGGCGCGACCACGCCCTACGCCCTGTACGCCTGCCGGCTTCTCGTCATCTCGGCCGGCGCGGGCCTGTCCATGCCGGCCCTCACCCTCGGCGTCGTCACGTCCCTCCCCGCCCACCAGGCGCGCCTCGGCTCCGGCCCCGGCACCTCGGCCCGCGAGATCGGCGCGGCCCTCGGCGTCGCCGTCACCGGCACGGTCCTGGCCTCCCACCCCGGCTTCACCGACGGCATGGGCCCGGCCCTGCGGACGGTGGGCGTGCTGGTCCTGGCGGCAACGGCGGTGGTCGTGGCCGGCCACCGCGGAAGCGCCGGCCCCTCTCGTACGGCTGCCTCGCCCGCCCCCGCCAAGCAGCCCGTCCCGTGACCGTGAGGGTCTACGAACAGTCGGCCCCCGCGGGGCAGAAGTACCGCACCGCCATCGCCAACGGCCCCCGCACCAGCTCGGGATCGAGTTCCGCGGGCCCACTGGACCGGATCGCGTACAGCGTCCCGTCCACGGCCCGGAACCGATGGTCGATCACCTGCCGAGCACCCTTTTCCTCGTCGTCGTAGCGATACACCAGCTCCGCCCAGGTGTCGCCGCGATCGCGTTCGACGACCCGGTAGCCGGGCTGGGCCGCGAAGCCGTAACCCGGGTCGGTCTCCGCGAGGGTCAGGGACTCGTAGGGAGTGGACTCGGTGACCTCGAAGATCTGCAGCTGGCGGCCGTCGGCGGGGGCGTCGTAGAAGACGACCGGCGCGAGTTTGCCCTGCTTCTCGCGGCGGGTCCAGCCCTGGGGGACGTCGATCCCGTAGCCGACGGGGTCCTGGGTGTGGCGGTAGCCGGCCGAGGGGGACGAGGACGCCAGGAGCGAGGCGGACGCGGTGGGAGTGGGAGTGGGCGTCGGGCTCGGCGGCGGGGTCGTGGTGACCGTGACGCCGGCACTCGTCGCGGGCGCGGCCCCGGTGCCGTGCGCGTGGTCGCGGGTGAGGTACCAGGCGCCTGCTCCGGAGCCCGCGCCGAGGACGAGCGTGGCCGTGAGGACGGCCAGGACACGGCGGGCTCTCCGGCCCGGGTTCGCCGGAGGCGGTGGTGGCGGCCAGGTCGGCGGCAGGACGCCGCCTGTGTGGGTCGGCGCAAAGGCCCAGGGCGGTGGTGCCTGGCCCGCCTGCGTCTCGGCCGACGACCAGGGTGGTGGAGTTGCCGGCTGCTGGGCGGCCCAGGCCGCCTGGCCTCTCTCCTCGCTCGGTTCGCGCTCCGGTCCGGAACCGGAGCGGCCGTCGTCGTAGCCGTACGGACCGCTCATGACACACCACCCCATCGGAACCGGTTCTGACGGTAGCGGCGAAAACGGCCACGGGCCCCGTTCCGGAGAGAACCGGAACGGGGCCCGTGCAGGGTCGTGACAGAACCGTAAAGCCGTGCGGGCCAAGTCGGTTCAGATGAGGCCGAGACCGCGGACCGCCTCGCGCTCCTCCTCGAGCTCCTTCACGGAGGCGTCGATGCGGGCGCGGGAGAACTCGTTGATGTCCAGGCCCTGGACGATCTCGTACTGGCCGTCCTTGGTGGTGACCGGGAAGGAGGAGATCAGGCCCTCCGGGACGCCGTAGGAGCCGTCCGACGGGATGCCCATGGAGGTCCAGTCGCCGTCCGCCGTGCCGTTGACCCACGTGTACACGTGGTCGATGGCGGCGTTGGCGGCCGAGGCGGCCGAGGACGCGCCACGGGCCTCGATGATGGCGGCGCCGCGCTTGGCGACGGTCGGGATGAACTCCTCGGCCAGCCACTTCTCGTCGTTCACGGTCTCGGCGGCGTTCTTGCCGGCGACCGTGGCGTGGAAGATGTCCGGGTACTGGGTGGCGGAGTGGTTGCCCCAGATCGTCAGGCGCTTGATGTCGGCGACCGTCGAGCCCGTCTTCTTCGCGAGCTGGGTCAGCGCGCGGTTGTGGTCGAGGCGGGTCATCGCGGTGAAGCGCTCGGCCGGTACGTCCGGGGCGGCGGCCTGCGCGATGAGCGCGTTGGTGTTGGCCGGGTTGCCGACGACGAGGACCTTGATGTCGTCCGCGGCGTTGTCGTTGATGGCCTTGCCCTGCGGCTTGAAGATGCCGCCGTTGGCGGAGAGCAGGTCACCGCGCTCCATGCCCTTGGTGCGCGGGCGGGCGCCCACGAGGAGGGCGACGTTGGTGCCGTCGAAGGCGACGTTCGGGTCGTCCGTGATGTCGATGCCCTGCAGGAGCGGGAACGCGCAGTCGTCGAGCTCCATGGCGGTGCCCTCGGCGGCCTTCAGCGCGGGCGTGATCTCCAGCAGGCGCAGCTTGACCGGCACGTCCGCGCCGAGCAGCTGGCCGGAGGCGATGCGGAAGAGCAGGGCGTAACCGATCTGGCCGGCCGCGCCGGTGACGGTGACGTTCACGGGAGTGCGGGTCATGGCGTTCTCCGTATGACAGCTGGCGGTGGGCGTCCTTGCCCAGGGGTGCGGACTGCGGACGTACAAATGATCGATCTCTTGGTATCAAGAGATCCACCGGTCAGGCTATCGCGCATCCGGGATCCCGGACGTCCGGGTCCGTGTGGCCCGGCCCACAGAGTGAACCGGCGACTCAACCGGCTCAGAAGAAATGTGGGACGGGAGGAATAGTCGTCCCCATCCCGGGCACGCGAACCGTACCCCCACGGGAGTCCGGCACGGTCGGTCCCCCCACGGCGGCCGCCCCGTCCCCCCTCTCCCGGACGACGGGCGGCCGCCTCCTTCTTCTGCAACGCCGCTACTGCGTGCACCCCTTCTGCCCGGACGCCAGCGTCGCGCACGCCTTCGCCTCGCCCGCGTCCTTCACCGCGACCATCGGGGTGTAGGCGATGTTGTCCCCGGTGGCGGTGATGCTGTCGCTCTCCTTGGCCTTGCCGGCGGTCACCTGGACGGAGTCCCCCTGGGTGGCCTGGGTGATACGACCCCACGCCGCGCCGCAGGTCTTGCTGTACCGCACCTCGACCGTGCTCGTGCCGACGACGGCGGTCTTGGCGGTGGTGACCGAGGCGGCGTCCTTGGTACAGCCCATGGCCTCCGCGTCCTTGCCGGTGCAGGAGGCGCCGCTGCACTTCACCCCGGCCGGCAGGTCGGTGCGGGCGCTGACGGACGGAGAGGGCGAGGCGCCGCCCTCGTTCTTCCTGCCCGAGCCGTTGTCGGTCAGATAGAACACGGCGGCTATCACGACCAGTACGCCGACGAGACCCGCGAGGAACATCGTCAGCTTCCGCCTGCCACCACCGGAGGAGGAACCCCCACCGGTCCGCGGACCCTGCGGCGGCTCACCGACGGGGCTCGGCGTCTCGGGCGTCCAGCCGTGACCGCCGGCCGCCGGCTGCGACGCCGGAGCGGCGGCCCCGGGGGTACGCGCACCGGACGGCGCCGGACCCTTGTACCCGGCCAGCCCCCACGAGTTGGCGCCGGAGGAGCTCTCCGGCGCATCCGCCAAGGGCGATGCGCCGCTCTCCCGCACCGCGGCCGCCGCGTCCCGCACATCCGGGCCCGCCGGCTGCGGTGGCACCGTCGGTGCCACTCCCGCCGGTCCCGCGATGCCCGGCGTCGCCGTCGCGCTGCCGGACCTGCGGGCCGCCGTGGCGCCCTTGCTGCTCGCCTTGCCGCCTGCCTTGGCATTGGCGGGAGGCGCCCCGAACTCACCGAGCGCGGCGCGCGCCTGGGAGATGCGGATGGCCTCCATGGTCATGTCGTGGCGCATCTCCGAACGGCTCCAGGCACGCTCGGCGAGCTCCCACATGGTCGTCAGATGGATCGGGTTGGTACCGGTGACCTCGGCCAGCGCCACGATCGCGCCCTTGGGCGCGAGCAGCCGGCCGTTCAGATACCGCTCCCAGGACGTCTTGCTGTAGCCCGTGCGGTCGGCCACCGACGCGATGCTCAGGCCACTGCGGTCCACGAGCCGGCGCAGCTGGCTCGCGAACTCCCTGACCTGCGGATCGAGTTCGTCCGGCAAGGCCCTCCAACGAGGCATTGCTTCCCCCCTCTTCCCCCCGGTTGGTGCTGGTATTCCTCGCGTTCCCCCGCGCGTGGTGCCCGTTCTGGCTACCCACAGGGATGCGCCCAGTAAGGATCTCAGTTCCCGGGATGGGGGCGCACGGGAGCGTTCGGGGCCGTTCGGCATGCACCGTTGCACGCCCGCCCGGCCGTGGAGCCAGTGTCCCACCGGCGGCCCCCTCCGCCGCCCGGCCGGACCCGCCCACACTAGGGCCCTCGTCGAACAACCCCGTGTCAAATCCGCAAACTTGTCAATACATCGACACCGCAGACACACACGGACAACCTCGCCCGTCACGGGCGTATTCACCCCGCCCAAGGGCAACTCACCCGAGCGCGAGGACACCCACGACGGCGATCACCAGCATGAGGAGCAGAAGCAGTACGGCGTACAGCAGCAGCCGTCCACCCGGGCGGCGACGGGTCTCCTCAGGTGTGTCCCACCAGGGCAGGGTGGGATCGTCCTCGTACTCGCTCGCGCTTTCCTCACCGGCGGGTTTCGCCGGGCGCGGCCAGGCCTGCACCGCCAGTTCCCAGCGCACCCCGAAACGCTCGGCCTCCGTGTCGGCGAGGCCCGCGATCCGGCACAGGGCGGCGACCGCCTGCCGGGGCGGGGGCTGGGTGGCGTTGAGGTAGCGGTGCCAGGAGGACTTGCTGTACGCGGTGCGGGCGCCGAGCGAGACGAGGCTGAGCCCCGTCCGGTCCTTGAGGAGCCGCAACTGCTCCACGAAGTGCCGCACCTCCGGCGGCAGATCGTCAGGCAGCGGCTGCCAGCCGCCCATCGCGCACCTCCAGGTTCTCCCGTTGCGGAACGGTCACCTCCGTGCCACAGCGCACTGACAGGCGTTGAACAGCCCGTTCACCGTGCAGGAAGGTTGATTCCGACGACGGCCCGTCCTTACTCGGGGGAGAGGACGGGCCGCCGCCTCAAACGGTTCCGGGCCGCGCCCCCAAAGGGGCGCGGGGCCCCTCCGCGGCAGCGGCTGATGTCACAGCCAATATGCGGCTCCGCCGCGATGGGGGTCCCCCCGCTCGAGCGAATTCGAGAGTGGGGGAGCGACCAGCCACAACGGCGCCGCAGTCAACTACTGACCGTGAAGTGCAGCGTGTCCTTCAAAAAAGGAATCTGCAGCAACGGATGCGGTTGCACCATCATCGCCAGCATCACGATCGCCAGCCCCAGCACGCCGTACGTGACGATGTCCGTGAAGCGGGAGCGCACGGCGAGCATGCCGACGTCGGGCAGGATCCAGCGCAGCGCGGCGCCGGCCACCAGGGCGATGCCGATCAGCAGGGTGCCGTACCGGAAGACGTCCAGCGCGGTCAGCAGCAGGCCGAGCCCGACCAGGCCGAGGACGGCGAGGATCGGCCACTGCCGGGCGGGGGCGGGGGCGTCGCCGGAGGCTGCCCGGCCGCCGCCCTCGGGACGTGCGGTGTCCTTCGTGAAGAGCGGGAACCGGCGCGTCGTGCGGCGCGGCACGCCCTCGGCGTCGGGCGCGCTGATCGCGTCGCGCACGGTCTCCTCGGCCTGCCGCTCGGGATCCTTGGCCTCGCGCTCGGGCTGCTCCGCCGCACCCTCGGGGTGCTTCGCCTCAGCCGGCACTGCGCTCCGCCGCCTCGACCACGTTGACGAGCAGCTGGGCACGGGTCATCGGGCCGACACCGCCGGGGTTCGGCGAGATCCAGCCGGCGACCTCCGCGACGCCCGGGTGGACGTCGCCCACGATCTTGCCCTCGGCGCTGCGCGAGACACCGACGTCGAGGACGGCGGCGCCCGGCTTGACGTCCTCGGGCCGGATGAGGTGCGCGGAACCGGCGGCCGCGACGATGATGTCCGCGCGCCTGAGGTGCGACGACAGGTCGCGGGTGCCGGTGTGGCACTGGGTCACGGTCGCGTTCTCACTGCGGCGGGTGAGCAGCAGCGGCATCGGGCGGCCGATGGTGACACCGCGGCCGACGACCACGACCTCGGCGCCCTTGATCTCGACGCCGTACCGGCGGAGCAGGGTGAGGACACCGTTCGGAGTGCAGGGCAGCGGGGCCGGCTCGTTCAGGACGAGACGCCCGAGGTTCATCGGGTGGAGGCCGTCGGCGTCCTTGTCCGGGTCCATGAGTTCCAGGATCCGGTTCTCGTCGATGCCCTTGGGCAGCGGCAGCTGGACGATGTAGCCGGTGCACGCCGGGTCCTCGTTCAGCTCCCGGACGACCGCCTCGATCTCCTCCTGCGTCGCCGTGTCCGGCAGCTCGCGCTGGATGGAGGCGATGCCGACCTCGGCGCAGTCGCGGTGCTTCCCGGCGACGTACTTCTGGCTGCCGGGATCGTTCCCGACGAGGATCGTGCCGAGGCCGGGCGTGACGCCCTTCTCCTTCAGCGCCGCCACGCGGGCGGTCAGATCGGACTTGATCGCGGCTGCGGTGGCCTTGCCATCGAGAATCTGGGCGGTCATGCCCCCATCCTCGCGGATGACCGCCCCCCGGTTCCAATCCGGGTGCCGTACCGGTGGTACAGCCATGATCAGCAAGATTGCACTTGCACAACACATGCGAAATGCCACTGGACAAGGCGAGCAGCCGTAAAGAACGATGAACGGCGCAGTATCGCGGTTCGTGTTCGGGGGGCAAACCGCTCACATCGTGTGATTCCTCCGCGCAATCCGCAACGTCCCCATGTGTGCAACGGAGGAATCCCGCCATGAGTTACGGCGACCCGAACAACCCCTACGGCCAGCCGCAGCAGCCGCAGCAGCCCGGTTACGGCTACCCCCAGCAGGGCGCCCAGCAGCCCTACGGCTACCCGCAGCAGCCCCCGCAGGGCGTGCCGCCGCAGCAGCCGGGCTACGGCTACCCGCAGGCGCCGCAGGCCCCGGCCGGCTACGGCTACCCGCAGCAGGCGGGTTACGGCATGCAGCCGCCGTACGCGAACTGGGGTCAGCGTTTCCTCGGCACCCTGGTCGACGGACTCGTTTTCCTGGTCCCCTACATCGTCGTCATCGTCGGCGGGGCCAGCAGGACCTGGGCCGTGGCGATCATCGGTTACCTCGCCCTCATCGGCCTGGCGATCTGGCAGCTGATCAGGGAGGGCCGCACCGGTCAGACGGTCGGCAAGCAGGCACTCGGCATCCGCCTGGTGCGGGAGGTCGACGGGCAGCCCCTGGGCGTCGGCATGGCCTTCGTGCGCCGGCTCGCGCACTTCCTGGACAGCCTCGCCTGCTACCTCGGCTGGCTGTGGCCGGCCTGGGACGCCAAGCGCCAGACGTTCGCCGACAAGATCTGCTCGTCGATCGTGATCCGTACGAACTGACCACTGCCCCACCCCATTTGACGGCGGATCGCCACGAGGCTTTCCCGCCACGACGGAGGAACCCCCCCGATGAGTTACGGCGGCCCGCACAACCCCTACGGCCCGACAGAGAGCGGGCAGCCGGGCTACGGCTACCCCGCGGCTCCCCCGGCGGGGCCCTACGGCGGCGCCCCCGTGATGACGACGATGCCGGGCACCGTGAGCGCGGGCCGGGTGCTGCTGTGGGTCATCGTCCCCCTGAACCTCCTCGGCGTGGGCCTGTTCGCCTTCCTCGCCGGGAAGGTCCAGAGCACGAAGGCCGGCAGCCTCGACGACGAGGCCTCCTTCGAGAAGTTCAAGGAGTACTCGACCGGCGCGCTGTGGGCGATCGTGGTGTTCGCGCTGCTCTGGGCGGTGTTCGCGGCCGTGCTGGCGATGAAGTTCAGCGACGGCGGCAACAAGGTCCGGGTCTCGGCCATGATCTTCGGCATCATCACCGCGATCCTCGGCTTCTACCCGTTCATCGTCGTGGGCCTTCTCCACGCGGTGCTCGGCATCCTGATCGCCGTGTTCGCCGGCAACCCGAACGGAAACGCCTGGTTCAACCGCGTGCGCCAGTGAACCGCCCCGCGCCACTGCTGCTTTTCCCCGGGGAACGGCAAACCTGAGGGCACAGTTCGCGCCAATAAATCGCCAAGGGCCGTGTCTCCCCGTCCGAGGGGGACACGGCCCTGGTGCGTCGCCCTACTCTGACCTGGGTAGCCGGCAGGCACGGGAGACGCACCTTGTACAGCATCATCGTGGTACCTCCGCCGACCACGGAGGACCAGTCCACTCGCACCCAGCTCAAGCTCGCGCCCGGCGAGCGGCTGACGTTCGGGCGCAGCGCCGACTGCGACGTGGAGATCCCCCACAAGGGCGTCTCCCGCAGGGCCGGCGAGATCACCGCGCAGGGCGCCTTCTGGATACTGAGCAACCTCAGCGGGGAGCAGACGTACGTCGTGGAGAACCCGGAGGGCGCCGGCGAGCACATGAAGGTCGGGCCGGGCCGCCTCGACGCCCCCGTCCCCTTCGAGTTCTCGCGGATCGTGCTGCCGGCCGCCGGGGACCTCCTGGCCGTCGAGGTGTGGGCGCCCCGCCACGACTACCTCCACTCCGAGGGCGGTCTCGACGGCGCCACCACCGCCCCCGCCTTCTCCGTCGACCGCACCAAGCGCTACTTCGCGGTCCTCGCGGCCCTGTGCGAACCGCGCCTGCGCGGCGAACCGCACGCCCCCCTGCCCACGGTGGACCAGGTCGTGGACCGCCTCCGCCCGAACTGGCCGGCGGCGTCCCGCACTTCGGTGCAGTGGAACATCGACTATCTGGCGGTGAAGCTGCGCCTGAAGCCGGGCCCGGAGGAGGCGGACACCGGACCGCGCCTCAACGGCAAGAAGGAATCGCTGGTCTCGCTCGCACTCCGCTTCGACCTCGTCCGCGAGGACGACCTGGTGGTCCTGGCCGCCTCCCCGTCCGGCCGGGCGGTCCGGTGACCGAGCCGTACGCCGTGCCGGTGCCCAAGGGGTACCGGGTGGGCGTCTGGGAGGTACGGGACCCGATCGCGACGGGTGCCTTCGGGAGCGTGTACGAGGGCCGCCGCACGGGCGACCCGGCCGGCCCCGGCAGCGGCGAGGAGCTGCCCCGCACGGCCGCCCTGAAGTTCCTGCCGACCGGCACCGGAACCCCCCGCCAACTCGCCCACCTGCGCGAACTCATCGACCGCGAGGTCGAGTTGCACCGCCGGCTGAAGCAGCCGCGCCTGATCCGGATGTACGACACCCTCACGGTCGACGACCCCGGTCGTCCGGCGTTGGACGGCGCCACCGTCCTCGTACTGGAGAAGGCGGAACGCTCCCTGTCGGCTTTGCTGTCCGTCGACCCCCGTCCGGCCGCCGGGCCGGCCCTGCTCGCGCAGATCTGCGAGGGCCTGGCCCAGCTGCACCGCGCGGGCTGGGTGCACGGCGACCTGAAGCCGGCCAACGTCCTGCTGATGAAGGACGGTTCCGCCCGCCTCGCCGACTTCAACATGGCGGCGGAGCTGGAAGGCACGCACGCGTACACCCCCGCCTTCTCCACGCCCGACTACACCCCGCCCGAACTCCTGTGGTCGGAGATCGGCACTCGCGGCCGCCAGATCCGCCCCTCCGCCGACGTCTGGGCCTTCGGTGTCCTGGCACATCTGGTGCTGACCGACTCCTTCCCCCTCCCCGGCGGCACCCCGACCGCCCGACGCGACGCGGCCGCCGCCTACGCCCGCGGCACCGACGAACTGCGCCTGTCGCCCGAACTTCCGGACGCCTGGCGGCAGATCGTCCGGGACTGCCTCTCCCGCACCCACGCCGACCGCGTCGCCACGGACGCCCTGCTGCGCCGGGTCGCGGAGGCGGCAGGCACGGACCGCCCACGCCGGCTCCCCCGCCTCAGACGCCGCTCGACGGTGATCGCAAGCGCGACGGCCGCCACGGTCGCGATCGCGGCACTCGGCTACGGCATCAGCACCTGGGCGGACACGGGCGGCCGCACCCCGGAGGTCAAGAGCACCTCCCCCACGGCGAAGGCCACCCCCGCCACCTACGGCTCCGCCGAACTCCGCACGGACCAGGGCATCCCGGCGGTCTACCGCCCGATGATCGTCGACGCGGCTCACGGCTGCGACCAGGCGGACGTCACACCCGCGCTCATCGCGGCCATGCTCAAGGCGGAGAGCAATTTCGACCCGAAGCTCTCCGACCCCGGCAAGGACGAGTACGGCATCGCCCGCTGGACCCCGAGGCTGCTGCGCTGGTGGATCCGGGCCGACGGCCGGCCGGTGAAATCGATCCCCAAGCCGCCCCTCTCCGTCCCCGACTCGATCGCGGGCCTCGGCCACTACCTCTGCTACATCGAGCCGAACCTGACACCCGGCCTGCCCGGCGACAAGCGGGTACTGATCGCCGCCGCGTACCGGACCTCGTACAAGCGGGTCAACGCCGCACGCGGCATTCCCCCCGAATACCGCGACTACTGCAAGCGGCTCACCCAGTACCTCAAGGAGTACACGCCACCCGGGAGTTGGTGACCCTGAGACTTCCGAGGTACCGGCCGACGGGCGCCGGCGGCACGGTGGTACCACTCCGCCACGGCGGAACGACCACCGGAGTTCATGAGTTCATGGGGGAACCATCGTGAACATCGCCAAGCCCGCCGCACTGCTCCTCGCCGCCACCGCCCTGCTCGCCGGCTCCACGGTCGCGGCGACCGCGGCCGACACCCCGGACGGCACCCGGGTGACCTCGACGCCGGACGGCATCCGCGTCAACAGCCTCCAGCAGACCGCCGACCAGGTGCTCGCCGGCCACCCGAAGGCCCTCAGGTCCACCGCCGACGAGGTCGAGTACGACGGCCTGACCCTCACCCGAGCCCCGCAGGGCAAGCTCGGCACCCAGGACCTGGCCTGCGGCTACGGCCACCTGTGCATGGTCGTCAGGGGCACCAAGTTCGACTTCTACAAGTGCCAGACCTGGACCGTCAGCAACTGGACCGGCGACGGCCCGTTCACCAACAACCAGACGCCCGGCACGGTCGCCAAGTTCTACAACCAGGACGGCAGCG
This sequence comes from Streptomyces sp. TLI_185, assembly GCF_003814765.1. Lineage (NCBI taxonomy): Bacteria > Bacillati > Actinomycetota > Actinomycetes > Kitasatosporales > Streptomycetaceae > Streptomyces > Streptomyces sp. TLI_185. Next base: position 6,239,656 of record NZ_RKRB01000001.1, on the reverse strand, counting down.
TCCGCTGGACGTCCACGGCGTACCAGGCAGGCACGGCCACATGGGACCCGATCTGGTCCCTGCGCCCCTGCTGACAGGGCGCCAGCCAGCCGCGGTCTCCGGCTCCCTCGGGGGAGGGCCGGAGGCCGCGGCTCTTTTTACGCCGCCCTTGATCCGGTTGCCGCCCCCGTAACCCGGTAGTCTCTCGTCAACCAGCGGTGCCACAGAGCCCGTTGGGATGAACGAGGTCGCGAGAGAACACGTCGGGGGATCCATGTCAGACGCCGCCCTCGCAGAGACGTGTGCGAGGCTCCTGCGGCCGACCGATCCGGTACGTATCGGGCCGTACGTGCCGTTGGGGCTGCTCGGCAGCGGGGGGATGGGCCGGGTCTACCTCGCACGGCACGGCGACGGGACGCCCGGGCTGGCCGCGGTGAAGGTCGTACGGCCCGAGCTCGCCGAAGACGTGCGCTTCCGGCGGCGGTTCGAGCGGGAGGCCACCGTGCACGCGCGCGTGGGCGCGCCGTACACGCCTGAGCTCTTCGGCACCGGCTTCGAGGCCGACAGCGAGTTGCTCTGGATGGCGACTGCGTATCTGCCCGGCCTCAATCTCGCGGACGCCGTACGGGAGTGCGGTGTCCTGGAGCCGTCCGGGGCATGGCGGCTGGTGGCGGACCTCGGCCGGGCACTGGGCGCACTGGCCGCCGTGGGGATCGTGCACCGGGACTTCAAACCGTCGAACGTCCTGCTCACCCAGCAGGGCGCGCACGTGATCGACTTCGGCATCGCGCAGGCCGTGGACGCCAGCGCGATCACGACCACCGGCAGCCGGGTCGGCACCCCGGCCTTCATGTCCCCGGAGTACCTCAGGGACGGCCGCTGCGACACGGCCTCGGACGTGTTCTGCTGCGCGAGCACCGTGGTCCACGCGCTCACCGGACACGCCCCGTTCGGCGACGGCACCGGCATGGACGTCCTGCACCGCGTCGCCTCCGAGGCGCCGAACGCCGAGATCATGGCCGAGGTGGCGGCCGCCGACCCCGCCCTGGCCGCCCTGCTGACCGCCTGCCTCGACAAGGACCCCGCACTACGGCCCGGCCCACAGCACCTCATCGACGCCGCCGCCGCGCAACCCCGGGCCACCTCCTGGCAGGAGCCGCTGGGCAGCCGCCTCCTCGCCCGGCAGCAGGCGTACGACGTGCTCCGCAACAGCCGCCCTGGCGAGCAGGCTCAGCAGACGCCGACCCAGCGGGTCGTGTACCCGGCGGCAGGGCCGGGCTTCGGCCCGCCGGTGACTGAGTCGGCAACGCCGACCGCGCCCGCCCGGCCTCGCAGGAAGCGGTACGCCGCTCTGACCGCCGTACTCGCGGTGTGCGCCGTAGCCCTGACCGCCTTCCTGCTCACCCGCACGTCGTTCTCCGACAACACCACAAGCACCGTCGGCGCAGCCTCCCCCACCGCCACGACCAGCGCGTCCGGCGACGGGCCCTCCTCTCCGTTCAAGAAGCCGAAGGAGAAGGAGAAGGGGAAGGACAAGGAGGAGGGGGCGAAGGACGGGAACCCGATCACCTCCACCGCCCCTTCCGGCAACGGCGCGCAAGGAACCGCTCACACCAGCCCCACTCCCCACCCCACGTCCGGGGCACCCGGCACCCCGACCCCCACCCCCTCGAAGTCGACCCCCGCCCCGGCGAAGCCGCCGTGGCTCACCGAGTGCACCACCTATTCCGGAACCGAACTCACCCAGCTGGGCGACCGCGGCCAACGCGTCGTGCAGGTGCAGTGCATGCTGACCAAGCGGGGCTACAGCGTGGGCAGTTCGGGCGTCGACGGAGACTTCGGCAAGGCCACTGACGCGGCGGTACGGAGCTTCCAGAGCGACAAGGGGCTGGAGGTCGACGGCCAGGTCGGCCCCAACACGTGGTCGGCACTGCGCAGTTCGACCTGAGGAACCCTACGGGTTGTACGGGGTGTAGGTGATCGAGGAGACCTTCAGGTACCTCGCACCGTCTCCTGTGGCCCATGTCGAGTCGTTGGGGTTGCCCGGCCAGTCGCCGCCGACGGCGGTGTTGACGATGAAGCGCATCCCGACACCCGGAGGAGTGGTGTACCACTTGGTGCCGGTGATGGTGCCGTCCACGGCGAAGTCGATGTGATCGGGCCACCAGGTGAACGAGTACCTGTGGTACGCGTTGGTCCAGCCCGCGGAATTCGTCTTCGAGAACTGGGTCTGGGCGTTGCTGGTGTCGTGGGATGTCTGGTAGACGGTGTTCGGGTTCTGGCCGACGATTTCGGCGGCGTCGAACTCGGGCAGCCACGGGTTCAGGTAGGCCGCCCATACGGCAGGCAGGAGGCCCTGGCCGTTGGGCATGTTCGCGGTGAAGCTGTAGGTGCCGTAGCCGTAGAGCGCCTTGGACTCCACGCGGCCCGAGTAGTACGTGCCGCCCGACTTGTAGGTCTTGATGACCAGGGTGTTGCCCTCGTACCAGACGCAGCCGGGGGTGTAGGTCTCCAGCTCGTTGTTGGCGGTCCACCGTCCGCTGATGGTGTTCCACGAGTTGACGGTCTGGGGGGCTCCCCAGGACGCCGCGTGGGCTTGCGGCTGTCCCAGGAGAAGCAGTGACAGCGCCGCCAGGGCGGCAGGTATCAGGCGTCCCGGCCGGAGAAGTACAGCTGACATCGCGGCTCCATTGCTCGGATGACATGGGGCGTGGGAGCGGTCCCACTCCCACGTCAACCGGACTGTAGGAGTCCGTTCAACGTTTGACAAGATGCACGGACAGGATCGCGCCCTGGCTTCTGGAATTGAAGACACCCGGATCACTCCGAGACGACCGGGGATGTCCAGAAGGTCACAGTAGGCCCGTAGGAGCCGTCCTGTTCGTCGCTCACCTCGACGGTGATCTCCCGGTCGGGGTAGCGCGCGGACAGGACGCCCTGCCAGCACTCGCCCAGCGCCGGCGCGAGTTGGGGGAGCTCCTCGCCGAACCGATCGTCGTCTGTCAGGGGGGTGTTGCCGAAAGTCGCCCACAACTCGACATGGTTGACGACGGCTTCGATGCGTTGCCGGTCGTCGCCCAGGTTCGTGAACCAGTCGTCTACAGTCCCCCGGCCGAAGCGCTCCTTGAGGAACACGCCACCGCGGTACTCGACCGTCTCGGGGCAGAAGAGCCACGCCGCGGCCAGGACGAAACGCAGGCCGCCCTCGTAGTCGAGGTAGTTGGCCGGGGAGAGCTCCTCGTCTTTCCATTCGGTGCGCCACCGCCTGAAGAACACCGGCAGCTCCCGCCCGGACCACACCGGTCTCCGCTCCGCCATGCGCACTGCCCTCCCACTCCACACGCTGCCTCCGGCACCCTGGGCGGAGGGCCGGAGGCCGCGGCCCTGTGCTGTCTGGTGTACGGTCCCGATGCCGCGCCCGGGACCGGGGTGCGGGGCCTGTGGACCGGGGGAATCGTGAACCAACAGCGCGTTCCGGCACCGAAGAAGCCGCTGAGCAGGAGAAGCAGGAGCGCTGCCGTGGTGGGGGCCGTGATCGCAGCTCCGTTGCTGATCGCGGCCACGGCCTGCGGATCCGGCCATGCCAACTCGCAGGGCACCTCGACAGCGGCCGCGAAGCCTCCGGCGAGTCACACCGGCCCGGCAGCGACGCCGGCCGCACGCACGTCGCCGCCACCCGGCCCGGCCCGGAAACTCGCCGACCTCGACGGCAACCTCCGCCCCGCCGACCAGTACCAACAGGTCCTCTCCGCACTGGCACCGCGCTGCAAGGAGGACCCCTCACATCTGGCGACCGTCGTCGACACCACGCGGAAAGCCCTCAAGAAGAAGGGCGGGGCCGAGGAGGACGAGTTCGGCATCCTGCAGAAACTCGAGGCCTGGGTGCCCGCCGGGAAACCGCGGGTCAACTGCGCCTCGCAGACGGCGGCCTACGCGGCGCGGCGCGAAGGCAACTAGCTTTTCCACCGCGTTGTCCTGGCGTTGCGGACCTCGCCTCGCTCGGCCGGACGCACAACCCTTGCCGCGAACGGAGAACGCCCCGGCGCCCCGCACAGCTCCGGAGCTGTGCGGGGCGCCGTTGTTCCGCGCCGAATCGCCCGTCAGTGGAAGAAGTGCCGCGTCCCCGTGAAGTACATCGTCACGCCCGCCTTCTTCGCGGCCTCGACCACCAGCTCGTCGCGGACCGAGCCGCCCGGCTGGACGACCGCCTTCACGCCGGCCTCGATGAGGATCTCCAGGCCGTCCGGGAAGGGGAAGAACGCGTCCGAGGCGGCGTACGAGCCCTGGGCACGCTCGGCGCCCGCCCGCTCGACGGCGAGCTTCGCGGAGTCGACGCGGTTGACCTGGCCCATGCCGACGCCGACGGAGGCGCCGTCCTTGGCGAGCAGGATCGCGTTGGACTTGACCGCGCGGCAGGCCTTCCAGGCGAAGGACAGCTCGGCCAGTTCCTCCGCGGACAGCGCCTCGCCGGTCGCGAGGGTCCAGTTGGCCGGGTCGTCGCCGTCCGCCTGGAGGCGGTCCGTCACCTGGAGGAGCGCGCCACCGTCGATGGGCTTGACCTCGGCGGGGTGAGAGGGCGCGGCCGGGGCCTTCAGGACGCGGATGTTCTTCTTCTTGGCGAGGGCCTCAAGGGCGCCGTCCTCGTAGTCCGGCGCGACGATGACCTCGGTGAAGATCTCGGCGACCTGCTCCGCCATCTCCTTCGACACCGGACGGTTGACCGCGATCACACCGCCGAACGCCGACAGCGGGTCACAGGCGTGCGCCTTGCGGTGCGCCTCCGCGACGTCCGAACCGACCGCGATACCGCAGGGGTTGGCGTGCTTGATGATCGCGACGGCCGGCTCGTCGTGGTCGTACGCGGCACGGCGCGCGGCATCCGTGTCCGTGTAGTTGTTGTACGACATCTCCTTGCCGTGCAGCTGCTCGGCCTCCGCGAGACCGGTGCCCGTGCCGTCGACGTAGAGCGCGGCGGGCTGGTGCGGGTTCTCGCCGTAGCGCAGGGTGCTCTTGCGCTCCAGGGCGGCCGCGATGAAGTCGGGGAACTGGCCCGCGGCGGAGCCGCTATCAGCTGCAGCGTCGGCGGGTGCGTAGGCGCTGGCGAACCAGCTCGCCACCGCGATGTCGTACTCGGCCGTGTGCCGGAAGGCCTCCGCGGCGAGCCGCTTGCGGGTGGTGAGGTCGAAGCCGCCGTCCTTGGCCGCGGCCAGGACGTCGGCGTAGCGGGCCGGGCTGGTGACCACGGCGACCGACGGGTGGTTCTTGGCGGCCGCGCGGACCATCGACGGGCCGCCGATGTCGATCTGCTCGACGCACTCGTCGGGGGACGCCCCCGAGGCGACCGTCTCGCGGAACGGGTAGAGGTTGACCACGACGAGGTCGAACGGCTCGACGCCCAGCTCGGCCAGCTGCTCGCGGTGGCTCTCCAGGCGCAGGTCGGCGAGGATGCCCGCATGCACCCTGGGGTGCAGGGTCTTGACCCGGCCGTCCAGGCACTCCGGGAACCCGGTGAGCTCCTCGACCTTGGTGACGGGGACGCCCGCGGCGGCGATGCGGCCGGCGGTGGACCCGGTGGAGACGAGCTCCACGCCCGCCTCGTGCAGGCCGCGCGCGAGGTCCTCGAGGCCCGTCTTGTCGTAGACGCTGACGAGCGCCCGGCGAAGGGGCCGCTTGTTGATGTCGGCGGTCACTGGATAACTACCTTTCGTCCCTCAATGCGATAGCCGTTGCGGGCGAGCCGCCCCACGACATCGACGAGCAGCCTTCGCTCGACTTCCTTGATGCGCTCGTGCAGCGCGCTCTCGTCGTCCTCGTCCCGGACCTCCACCACGCCCTGAGCGATGATCGGTCCGGTGTCGACGCCGTCGTCGACGAAGTGGACGGTGCAGCCGGTGACCCTGGCGCCGTACGCGAGCGCGTCGCGCACACCGTGGGCTCCGGGAAAACTGGGGAGGAGGGCCGGGTGCGTGTTCACGAACCGGCCGCCGAAGCGGGCCAGGAACTCCTTGCCCACGATCTTCATGAACCCGGCGGAGACGACCAGGTCGGGCTCGTAGGAGGCGACGGCCTCGGCGAGCGCCGCGTCCCACTCCTCGCGCGTCTCGTAGTCCTTGACCCTCGTCACGAAGGTCGGCAGCCCGGCGCGCTCGGCCCGGGCGAGCCCCTCGATGCCGGCGCGGTCGGCCCCGACGGCCACGATCTCGGCGCCGTAGGCCTCGACACCGCTCGTCGCGATGGCGTCCAGCAGCGCCTGGAGGTTGGTGCCGGATCCGGAGACCAGCACGACGAGGCGCTTGGCCACGGGCTTGGCGGCCACGGTGGGGCCCTTTCTCGGGGGAGCGTTTCCGTACGGTCGGCCGTATGTACGTTCGTACGAATGCTTCGCGCCCCGAGATACGGGGAAGTCTACGAAGCGGCCGACCGTCAGCAACGATACCGGCACTCCGGGCAGCCCCCACGGGACGGGGGCGCGGCCGGAAGGTAGCGTCTGGGAGAGCCCGGGTCGGGAACGTGGTCGTCGTGCTGTGCGTTTCCGAAGTGGAAGCTCGTGCAAAGACAGCCGTACGAACGCCTGATCAACGCTTGATCAACCGATCAACGCTTGGTCAAAGCATGATCACTGCCGTATCGCCTAGGGGAAGACGCTCACTTGATGCCGGACCGCAGCCTGCGACTCCTCACGCTCCCTCCGCAGTCGGTGGAGGGAGGGGAGCACCGCGGCGTGCTGCTGCGGGAGCGCCCCGCCTCTCCGCCCGACGCGCCCTCGGACCGGAAGACCGGCGACTCCCCCGAGGACGACAACCCCTTCGCCCCGCCTCCGGAGGGCACACCGGACCGCCCATGGCGGCCGCGCCGCCCGGCCGACGGGGAGAACGGCGACGGATCCGGCGATCCCGCTTCCCCGTGGGGCAGCCAGTGGAGCGACCGCCAGCCGGGCCGCTCCCCCGGCGGCTTCGGCGAGCGCCCCGGCAGTCCGCCCCCCAGTCCCGAGGGCGGTCAGGGCGGCAACACCCCGGGATCGGGGATGCGCTGGGACCCGACGGACCCCTCCCAGCGCCGCGCCCGTTACGCCCTCCTGTGCGGTATGTGGGCCTTCTTCTTCGCCCTGTTCAGCTGGCCGTACGTGGCCCTGCTGCTGGGCGCCCTCGCCCTGTACTGGGGCATCAGCGCCCTGCGCGCCAGGACCGGCGCCGCCGAGCCCACCAACGACCCGTCCGGCCGGCCGCAGACGACCGCAGCGGTGACCGGCCTGGTCACCGCCTCCCTGGCGATCGCGCTGGTGGCCGCCACCTTCACCGCGCAGATGGTGTACAGCGATTACTACACCTGCACCAACGACGCCCTCACGAACCAGGCGAAGCAGTCCTGCACCCAGCTGCTGCCCAAGGAACTGCGGGGGCTGCTGGGCACGAACGGCTGACGAACGGCCGTTGCGGCAGCGCGATCGGCGCTCACGGCCCGTCCGGCGCGTCCGGTGCATCCGGCGTGCTGGGCGGGTCGGACGCGTCCTTGAGGGCTGCCCAGCGGGACTCGCGGCTGGCGTCGCCGGGCCATGAGGGCGGCGGCTGGGGCGATGGTTCGGCGGGCAGGAAGTCGTACGGCCCGAACCCCGCCTCCTCCTGGTCGCGGAGCGCGCCGTACGCGTCGTCCTGGTCGTAGGGGGCGGAGGGCGTCGTGGCGTCCGCCGGATTCTGCGCCTCTCCCACAGCCGACTTCTTCCTCCAGAACCGCCCCCTGCCCTTCGCCTTCTCCGCCTTCTTCGGGTTCTCCGGCTGCTCCTGCTTCTCCTGCTTCTCCTGCTTCGAGTCCACGGCCCCCGGCCTCGGCTCGACGATCTTCGCTTTCGGCTCCACGGTCTTCGGCCTCAGATCGAGGGTGGTCGACCCTGGCTGCCCGGCCGCTCCACGTCCCCGGCGCGTCCGGCACCGCCAGGCCCGCACGCCGACCGCCGTCGGAATCGCCGCAACCGCCGTCCATACGAGCGCCGCACCCCCCGTCTCCCACCACACCGGCCCGAACCTGGCAAGCTCCGCGACCCCGAGCCGCCCGCCCGCCATCGTCGCGAGTACGGCCATCGCGGCCCCGCACAGCACCGCCGCCAGCACGGCAGTACCGGCGGTCTGCCGGGCACCGGATGTTCCGGCGCCGGCCGAGGGGGATGCACCGCGCGCCTCCGCCCCGCCCACGAACCACCCCACCGCGAGTCCGGCCGCCACCGGCACCGCTCCCGCGATCCAGTTCGGCCACGCCCCGGTCCCCGCGTCCGGCACCGCGGCCAGCAGCGGAAACGGCGGCAGCAGTGGGGCCGGCGCCGAGGACAGCGGGTCCACCACATGCCCCGTACCCAGCACGAACCCGGGCCCGAGGGCGTACGCCGCCCCCCACACCGCCGCGTTCGGCACCAGCACCAGGCACAGGAACAGCACCGCGAAACGGCCCGACCAGCCCTCCGTCAACTGCAGGAAGGAGTGCCGCGCCACCCCGCCGTGCCACACCAGTGACACGGCCACCAGCGACGCCCCGCCCCCGACGAGCACCGCCGCACCCGCCCCTGCGGCGCGTGCCGCAATACCCAGGCGGGCGTGGGAGCCCGGCCCGCGGACGAAGCTCCGCAGACCGGACGGCAGCAGCTTCAGCACACCGTCGAACGCCCGGCGCGGATGCCCGTAGGCCGTCCACACTCCTGCCCCCGCCATCACCATGACGAGCAACGGCAGACACAGCATGGCCCGCCCCCACGAGGGCCGCAGCTCTCCGCCCGAGGCGTACAGCGCGGCGGCCGCGGCGACGCCGAGGTAGCCGAGGACGACGCCCGCCCAGGCCGTACGGCCGGACAGCAGCGGCCCGTCCTCCTCGCCGCCGTACACCACGTCCCGCGCCGCCCGGTGCACCAGCAGCACCGGCAGCACGAACAGGAGCAGCGGCGTGACACCCACCGGGGCGGGGACGCCGGAGAGCGTGTCGGTACGGAGCAGCTCGGTGCCGTGCGCCAGCAGCCACAGCGCGGCGGCGACATGCAGCGCCCCGCCGGGCCCGCTGTCGGGGTACGGCGAACTGATCCAGAACACCATCACCAGCACGGTGATCGTGCCGAGCCCCAGCCCGGCAGCCACCGCACCGCCCGCCACGCCGGCGCCAAGCCCGGGCGATCGGTCGCGCATCCTGGCCCGGATCCGGGCACGCAGGTACGGCAACGGAGCTCGGCGAGCAGTCGTCTGGATCACGACCGCCATGCTCCCAACGACACGCGCTTTCTCGTCGTAATAGGCAAACCGCCGAAGTGTCGCTCAATATACGTTTATGTACTTTTTCGTACGAAAGGGCGCATCGTGACGCCGATCCCTGCGAGCCCGCAGCCGCTCGAGCTGACGCCCGCTCAGGCCTTCGACGCGCTCTACGCGTTCTGCGCCCCCGCCCTCGTACGGCAGACGTTCCTGCTCACCGGGCGGCGTGAGCTGGCGCGCGAGTCGGTCGAGCGGGCCTTCCAACTCGCCTGGCAGCGCTGGCCCGAGGTGGCCGTCGACCGGGACCCGGCGGGGTGGGTGCGGGCGACGGCGTACGAGTACGCGCTCTCGCCCTGGCACCGGTTCCGCCCGAGCGTGAGGCGCCGCGAGCCGCCGCTCGCCGACCGGCGCGACCGCGAGCTGATGAACGTACTCCTGGAACTCCCGCCCTCGTACCGCCGGGCGCTGCTGCTCTACGACGGTGTCGGCCTCGATCTGCCGGAGACGGCGGCCGAGGCGGAGGCGAGCACTCCGGCGGCGGCCCACCGGCTGCTGCACGCGCGCGAGGCGATCGCCGCGCGCCTGCCGGAGCTTGCCGACCCGACCGCGTTGAACCGCCGCCTGGTCGAACTGGCCTCCACGGAGCGGCAGCCCGCCCCCGGACCACCGACGGTACGCAGGCGTGGCGAACGCAGCGCACGCTTCTGGACGCGCGCCGCCATCGCCTTCACCGCGGCCCTGATCGGCACAACGACCCTGGCCCTCCGAACCGCCCCGACCCACTACGAGCCCCCGGTCCCGCCGGGCGCAGTCGTGCAAGGGGTCCCGCCGCGGGTGGCGCGCGGCGCACTGTCGGCAGCGGAGGCCCAACTCCGCGCAAAACTACGCTCGGAGACGGCACACGGCCCGGAACGGCTAGTGCCCCAGCCGTCCTAGCTGCGGGCAGTCGTGCCGCCTGGGGCGGCTCCCGACCCAAGGAGAGGCGGCACCCGCCTGGCGCGGTCAGCAAAAACGCCGTGGGCCCGCCCCCACCCCGGGGAACGGGCCCACCAACGCTCAGTTAAGAAGCCGCTGTTCAGCCGGCAAGAATCTCCCGCGCCAGCTTCGCCGTCTCGGTAGGCGTCTTGCCGACCTTGACGCCGGCGGCCTCGAGGGCCTCCTTCTTCGCGGCGGCCGTACCGGAGGAGCCGGAGACGATGGCGCCGGCGTGGCCCATGGTCTTGCCCTCGGGCGCGGTGAAGCCCGCGACGTAGCCGACGACCGGCTTCGACACGTTCTCCTTGATGAAGGCCGCGGCCCGCTCCTCGGCGTCGCCGCCGATCTCACCGATCATCACGATCAGGTCGGTGTCGGGGTCGGCCTCGAACGCGGCGAGCGCGTCGATGTGTGTGGTGCCGATGACCGGGTCGCCACCGATGCCGACGGCGGAGGAGAAGCCGATGTCACGCAGCTCGTACATCATCTGGTACGTCAGCGTGCCGGACTTCGAGACCAGGCCGATGCGGCCCGGCTTGGTGATGTCGCCCGGGATGATGCCGGCGTTCGACTGGCCCGGGGTGATGAGACCGGGGCAGTTCGGGCCGATGATCCGGGTCTTGTTGCCCTGCGACACGGCGTACGCGTAGAACGCGGCCGAGTCGTGGACCGCGATGCCCTCGGTGATGACGACCGCGAGCGGGATCTCGGCGTCGATGGCCTCGACCACGGCGGCCTTGGCGAAGGCCGGCGGTACGAAGAGGACGGACACGTTCGCGCCCGTCTTCTCGATCGCCTCGGCGACGGTGCCGAAGACCGGGATCTCCGTGCCGTCGACGTCAACGGTCGTGCCCGCCTTGCGCGGGTTCACGCCACCGACGATGTTCGTGCCGTCGGCGAGCATGAGCTTGGTGTGCTTCATGCCCGTGGAGCCGGTCATGCCCTGGACGATGACCTTGCTGTCCTTGTTGAGGAAGATAGCCATGGCTGTTGTCCTCGTCCCTTACTTCGCAGCCGCGAGCTCGGCGGCCTTGTCGGCCGCGCCGTCCATGGTGTCCACGCGCTGGACCAGCGGGTGGTTGGCGTCGGAGAGGATCTGACGACCCAGCTCGGCGTTGTTGCCGTCCAGACGCACGACCAGCGGCTTGGTGACATCCTCGCCGCGGTCCTCCAGGAGCTTCAGCGCCTGGACGATGCCGTTGGCGACCTCGTCGCACGCGGTGATGCCGCCGAAGACGTTGACGAAGACGGACTTGACGTCCGGGTCGCCGAGGATGATCTCCAGGCCGTTCGCCATGACGGCGGCGGAGGCGCCACCGCCGATGTCGAGGAAGTTGGCGGGCTTGACGCCACCGTGCGCCTCACCGGCGTACGCGACGACGTCCAGGGTGCTCATGACGAGACCCGCGCCGTTGCCGATGATGCCGACCTCGCCGTCGAGCTTGACGTAGTTGAGGTTCTTCTCCTTGGCGGCGGCCTCGAGCGGGTTGGCCGCGTCCTTGTCCTGGAGGGCCTCGTGCTCCGGCTGGCGGAACTCGGCGTTCTCGTCCAGCGAGACCTTGCCGTCCAGGGCGATGACGTCACCGGAGGCGACCTTCGCGAGGGGGTTGACCTCGACCAGGAGGGCGTCCTCCTTGATGAAGGTGTCCCACAGCTTGACGAGGACGTTCACGACCTTGTCGGCGACCTCGGCCGGGAACTTGGCGGCCGCGACGATCTCGCGGGCCTTCTCCTCGGTCACACCCACGTTGGCGTCGATCGGCGTCTTGGCGACGGCCTCGGGGCGGGTCTCCGCCACCTCCTCGATCTCCATGCCGCCCTCGACGGACGCGATGGAGAGGAAGGTGCGGTTGGCACGGTCGAGGAGGAAGGAGACGTAGTACTCCTCCAGGATCTCCGGGGCCGTCTCGGCGATCATCACCTTGTGGACCGTGTGGCCCTTGATGTCCATGCCGAGGATGTCCGTCGCGCGGGCGACGGCCTCGTCCGGGGTGGCGGCGAGCTTCACGCCACCGGCCTTGCCACGGCCGCCGACCTTCACCTGGGCCTTGACGACAGACTTGCCACCGAGACGCTCGGTGGCTGCGCGGGCCGCCTCAGGCGTGTCGATGACTTCACCGGCCAGCACCGGTACATCGTGCTTGGCGAAGAGGTCCCTCGCCTGGTACTCGAACAGGTCCACGCGCTTCCGTCCCTATCAGTGATCTCGCGGTTCGTTGGATGCGTGGGCGTGCCGCGAAGGGCAACGTGACGTCCGCTAGTCACAGGGGAGGCGCACACGGTGTCCGAGCGCGCGGCATGTCCGTCTCGCAGGTTATCGCTGCTTGCGGAGGGCCCCTAAATCGAGGGTCACACCTGAGCGGTGATACCTGTCACATGATGCCGCGCTCACTGGCACGGCGTGCCGGATGTGAGGGACGGGGGCCGTTCGCAGGCCCGTACGGGGGAAGGGCCTCACCGGGCTGGGGTTGACCCGGTGAGGCCCCCTGTACAGCCCCGAAGGGGGCTCGGAGCAGTTGATCCCCACCCCAATGGGGATCACCTGGCTCCACCCGCGGGGTTCGGGCCGGCCGGTCCGACGGCTTTCGGCCGTCCGGGTCCCTCGGTCCGCGGAGTCGGTCGAGCGTCAGACGCCGTACGGACTGCCGTACTGCACGTTCTGCGCGTAGCCCGGCGTGATCGACTCGGTGACGCCCTGGACGCCGGTGACGGCGTGTCCGGCGAGCGGGCCGCCGGTGGACCGGACGGTGTCGGTCAGGTCGCCGGCGAAGGGCGCGACCTGGCCCACGACACCGTGGGCGAAGGGGTCGACATCCCCGACGACGCCGTACGCGAACGGGGTGACATCGCCCGCGACGCCGTACGCGAGCGTCGCCGCGCTGCCGCCGACGCCCTGGGCCACCGGTTCGACGAGGTCGACGACGGGCTGGGCGGCCTCGGTGACCCCCTGCACGAACTGCGGCACCTGCCCGGCGACGCCGTACGCCAGGCCGGTCGCGTGACCGGCCACGCCGTACGCGAGCGGCGCCACGTCGTCGGCGACCCCACCGGCGAACGGCCGGACGTCGCCCGTGACGCCGTAGACCAGCCCGCCCGCGTCCGCCACGGCCTGCCCGGCGACCGGCAGCACACCGTCCACTGCGGTGTGCGCGACCGGCGGCAGCACGGCGCCCGTCGCGTCGTCGGTGACCTGGCCGACCAGGCCGGTGGCGTACGACGGCACGTCCGCGACGACACCACCGACGACCGGAGTCACGCCGTACACGGCACCACCGGCCGCGGACTGCACGTCGGCCACCGCGCCACCGGCGACCGGGGTCACGCCCTGGACCACGCCTCCCGCCACCGGCTGCACGCCCTGCACGGCGCCCGCGGCGACCGGCTGGACGCCCCGCACCGTGTGGGAGACCACCGGCTGCACGCCCTCGACGACGCCGCCCGCGACCGGCTGGACGTCGGCCACCACGCCGTACGCCAGCGCCGTCGCGGCGCCGACCGCGTGACCGGCGGTCTGCCCGGCTCCGGTCACGACGCCGCCGGCGACAGGCAGCACGCCGTGCACCGCGCCGGTGGCCACCGGTGCCACGCCGTCCACCGTGTCGAAGGCGACCGGCAGCACGCCGCTCACGGCGCCGGTGGCCACCGGCGTCACCCCGTCCACGGCGTGGGTGACGGTGGGCGCGACCCCGGCGACGGTCTGCCCGGCGACCGGGACGACACCCGCCACCACCTGGCCCGGGACCGGTGTCACGCGATGCACGGCCGAGGTCGCGACCGGCGGGACCGCTGCCGCGGCCGTCTCCTCGACGATCGGGGTGACCGTGCCGGGGACGCTCTGGACCGTGCCGACGACCTGCTGTGCGGCCCCGCCGACCGTGCCCGTGACATGGCTCGGGACGGCCGCAACGGAGGTCTGGGCGGCGGAGGCGACGGTGCCGGCCTCGCCCTGCGCGAGCGCGACCGCGCCGGCGGCCCGGCCCTGGGCACCGGTCGCCGCAGTCTGCGTGGCGCCGGTGACGCCCCCGGCGGTGCGGCCCGCGCCCGCGACGGTCTGCTGCTTCTTCGTCCGTACGACACCGTCGACGCCCTGCGCCTGGGTGCGGGCCGCCGACTGCACGCCCTGAAGCTTCGTCTGGGCGGCGGCCAGCGCCTGCTCCAACTCCGGCGCAAAGGCGGCGAGGGGGCCGAAGAGATAGTCGACCTCGCCCTGCGGGGAGGAGGTCGTGTCGGTGACGGTGGTGGCGCCCTGGCCGACTGCGGCCTTCGCCTCGGCCTGCGCGGCGCGGGCGGCCTTGGCGCCCTGGATGGCGGCGGCGCCCTTGACCTTGGACGCCTCCTTGTCCGCCTGCGGGGCGGACACCTTGGCGTCGACGTACTTACGGGCCTGCTCGGCGGTGCCGCCGGGCGTCGTCCTCTCGGCGCCGGTGACCGTGGAGGTCGCCTTGGCCGCGGTGGATCCGGCCGTCCCGGTAACGCCGGAGACGGTGTGCTGGACACCGGTGACGACGCCGTCGACCGTGCCGGTGACGGTGTCGGTCAGCGCGCCGAGGGTGCTGCCGGAGTCAACGGTCGCGTCGGTGGCCGGATCGGATGTCGTGTCGGACACGGACAGGGAGGAGGAGGGCAACTCGTCAGCGCTGGCGACGGCGGAACCGAGCGCCCACGCGCCGGTGACACCGGCGGCTATGACGATGGAGCGGCGGATGTTCTTGTTCATGCGTGCGTCAGATCCTTAGATCCGTCGAAGCTCCGCGCTCCTTGATCTCAAGTGAGATCCGGGGAGTTCCGGGGCTTCTTCGAAGGGCTTGGGTTCGAAAGGCTTGGGGACAATTCCGGCGCCGCTTCCGGTCCTGGTCCGGGGAGTCGGGACCAGCGGAGTCGGCGGCTTGCGTCCGGAGAACGAAGGGGTGTCCGGACGGGCGGGCAGACCTGCTCCGCCCCCGCGCGTCAGGTCTGTGGCGGGGGAAGGGCCTGCCCTAGCCGGGGAATACGGGAATGTCCCGGTGCCTGTCCCGGGTACCGGCCGCGGCTGCACGAACGGCGGCGCCGGGCACGAGCCGCGCGAACGGCCGGTGGTTCAGGGCGACGGCGTGCGCGTCGCCGTGTCTCGGCGTGCCGTTGTCGACCGCGGCCCGGTTCGCCGGCACATCGGCCGGGTCGCCGTCGGGGGCCTGCCGCGCCGGGGCGTACCCGGCACCGGCGGCCCGCTGCCCGCCGCCGTGCACGGCGGTGGCGCCGGCCACTGTCACGTCCACGACGAACCGCGGCCCGTACGCCGTACCGCTCGCGCCCGCTCCGGAGCGCCTGTCGTCGACGGCGCCTTCCGTGCCCGGGTGCCCTGCGACAACCGGCTGCGGCGCCTGCGCGACCGGCGCGGGAAGTATCTGGACAGGCGACGAGGGGAAGCCTGGCAGCGAGGGCAGGCCCGGCATCGACGGGGACCCGGGCAGCCCCGGCAGCGAGGGCAACGACGACAACGGCGGTATCTGCGCGGTCACCCTGCCGAGCCCGGCGGTCACGGTCTCCACCAGACCACCGACCGGCTCCACGCCGCGATCACCCACGGAGCGGACGAGCTCACCGGTCAACGGAGTGAGGACCTGACCGGCTGCGCCCGCGGTCGCGGGACCGGGGTCGGGAATCGGGGTGGGCTTGGGATCGGCCGGCGCCGGAACTGGTGCCGGTGCCGGTGCGACGGGAGCCGTCGGCTTGGGCTTGTCCGGAGCGGCCGGCTGGGGTTGACGCTGAGGAGCGGCCGCACTGTTCGTCAGCCGACCGACCGTGACGACCGCATCGCTCGTCAACGACCGGACGCCGTCCGCCGGAGCGGTCGGCACGACCTCGGACGAGGAGGCGGCCGGCGCCCCCTCCGCCGCGTGCGCCTGCTCCCCGCAGAGGAACCCCAGCGCGAACAACCCGCCCACCAGCAGGACCACTTGCAGCGCACGCCGTCCGGCCGCCGTGCGCATCACGCGCAGAGCGGCACCGGGCAAGGCTGCTGGCCAGGTCAAGAGGGGGTGGTCCTCCCGTGCGGCGGAACGAATTTCACGTAACGAGCCGTAACGAGCTACGAGTCGGCGCGACGCGGTGCGGTACGGACGAGGCGGCGCAACGGCGCGCCGCTGATGAGGCGTCGATCCTCGCACGGCCCTCCCGAGGTTGCGCAAGCCCCCTGTTACCGATGGGTAGGCATGTCCGTTTTGCTGGGCGAAGTCGGACGGCGATGCATCGACAAATCGTCAGTGACCGTTTCCTGTCTGCCCGGTCGCGCTGATTCCGGTCATGCCGTGGCGTGTCCGGTCATGCCGTGTCAGGTATGGGCAGCGGTCGCTTCTCGATCGCCGCCGCCATCACCTCGGGGAACAGATCGGGCGTGCACGCGAACGCCGGTGCCCCCAGCGCGGCGAGCGCGGCCGCGTGCTCCCGGTCGTAGGCCGGCGTCCCTTCGTCCGAGAGCGCAAGCAGTGTCACGAACTGCACTCCGGACGCCTTCATCGCGGCGACCCGTTTGAGCATCTCGTTCCGTATCCCTCCCTCGTACAGATCGCTGATGAGCACGACCACCGTCTCCGCGGGCCGGGTGATCTGCGACTGGCAGTAGGCGAGTGCCCGGTTGATGTCCGTACCGCCACCCAACTGCGTGCCGAACAGCACGTCCACCGGGTCGTCGAGCTGGTCGGTGAGGTCCACCACCGCCGTGTCGAAGACGACGAGTCGCGTGTTGAGCGACCGCATGGAGGCGAGCACCGCCCCGAACACGGACGCGTAGACCACGGAGGCCGCCATCGACCCCGACTGGTCGATGCAGAGGACGACGTCCTTCTTCACGGACTGGGACGCCCGGCCATAGCCGATGAGCCGCTCCGGCACGATCGTCCGGTACTCGGGCAGGTAGTGCTTGAGGTTGGCCGCGATGGTGCGGTTCCAGTCGATGTCGTGATGGCGCGGCCGGTTGATCCGGGCGCTGCGGTCGAGGGCGCCGGTGAGAGTGGCCCGGGTGCGGGTGGCGAGCCGCTTCTCGAGGTCCTCGACGACCTTGCGCACGACGGCCCGTGCCGTCTCCTTGGTCGTCTCCGGCATCGCCTTGTTGAGCGAGAGCAGCGTGCCGACAAGGTGGACGTCGGCCTCCACCGCCTCCAGCATCTCCGGCTCCAGCAGCAGCGCGGACAGCCCGAGCCGGTCGATGGCGTCGCGCTGCATGACCTGTACGACGGAGGAGGGGAAGTACGTCCGGATGTCCCCGAGCCAGCGCGCCACCGACGGCGCCGACGCCCCGAGCCCCGCCGACCGGTCCCGCCCCGCCTGCCCTTGCTTGTCGCCCTTCCCGTAGAGCGCGGCCAACGCCCCGTCCATCGCGCTGTCCTGGCCCGACAGAGTGCATCCCGTGCCGTCGGCGGCCTCGCCCCCGAGCACCAGCCGCCAGCGCCGCAGCCGCTCCTGCGCCGGGGCTGCCGGGTCCATCGCCGCGGCCGTCATCGGCACACCCCCGCGCGGGGCCGGTCCCAGAGCGGCATCACGGCGACGGCGACCGCCGGGCGGTCCTTCGCCCCGCCCGCGTGCCTGTTGCGATTCCTGTTGCCGTTCCTGGTCCTGTTCCTGCCGACGGCGACTGCGCCGACGTCCTCCAGGGCCTCCGTCAGTCCGTCCTTCGTCATCCCGCCACCCCCGCAAGGTCGTTGTCGATGTCCTCTTCCACTCCGCCCGGACCGCCCGGTCCGTCCAGCCCCAGCAGCAGCCGGACCACCGGCAGCACGGCGTCCGCGCGTTGGGGGTCGAGTTCGGCCGCGAAGCCCGGTATGCCGGAGCGGGCGGCTGTCACGTTCCCCCGCTCCCCCGGCCCGCGCCGGACCAGCTCGCCCAGCGTCCGGCGCACCCCCGGCTCGTACGCGGAGAACGTCCGCCGCAGCAGAGGCAGTACGTCCGTGAACGCCTCCGGCGGTACCCCGGTCAGCCAGGAGTCGACCAGCCCGAGCAGTCGCTCGTCGTGCACGAGGAGCATTCCGCCGCCGGACCCTCCGCCGACGAAACCCTCGATCCAAGCGGCGGCGTCCCCCGGCGGGGTTCCCGGCGACAGCACGAGGCCCATGAGCCGCGCCGCCTCGTCCTGCCCCAGCTCCCCGTCGTCCAGCAGCAGCCGCACGGCCCGCCCCCGGACCACACCGGGCACGGTGTCCCGGACGGACAGCACGCGCAGAACCGAGTGCCAGCGGCCCCGCAGGTCGCGGTGGTCCGGCGCGGCCGCGTCGCCGAGCAGCCCCACCGCCCCGTGCACCGCGTCCACATGGCGTCGCATCTCCTCGGCGGCGTCCGCGTCCAGGGCCGCGCAGGCCGGCGGCAGGCCGACGAATATCCGCTCGGCAAGGCCCGCGGCGACTCCGGCCAGCGCTTCTGTGTCCGTGCCGCGTACGTCTCCGTACCGGAGGGAGCGGACCAGGGCCGGCAGGGCCTGTGCGAGGTGGCCGACGTCCGTGTCGAGCGCCGCCCGGTCGGCGAGGACCTGCATCACCACCGGTAGCGCTTGGGGGAGTTCGGCCAGCAGGCAGCGCTCGGCGAGTCCGGTGACGTCGGCCAGTGCCTGTGCGGCGACGGCGTCCGCCTCCGCCCTGGCCGTCGCGGCGGCGAGCACCGTCGTGCCCCACACCCCGGCCTCCGCCACCCGCACGGCCAGCTCCGGTTCCCAGCGCAGCCGCCATGTCTCCCGGAACGTGCCCGTGCTGCCCCGCGAAGCCACCGGTTCGCCCCAGGCCACACCCAGCAACCGCAGTCGGTGCAGCAGCCTGCTGCGCCCTGCGTCGGTCTCCTTGCGCAGGTCGAGCTCCAACTCCCGCTCGAGCGCCTCCGGTTTGAGCCGCAGCCGGCGCTGGATCCGGTGCAGGTCCCGCTGCAACGGCACTGCCGGCGCCGCCTGCGGCACCTCCCCCAGCACGTCTCCGACGACCAGCCGGTCGTGCACCAGCGCCAGCGGCACGTCCGAGCCCTCGCACATCACCGCGCGCACGGCATCGGTCGTCTCGCCGAGCCCCGGCAACGGGCGGCCCCGCATCGCGGCGAGCGTCTCCGCCAGCCGCACCGCCTCGATGACATGCGCCGGGGAGACGATCCGGTCCTCGTCCCGCAGCAGCCCGGCCACCTTGGTCATCCACCGCTCGACCGGCCGGTCCGGGGCGGCAAACAGATGCCCGTACCAGCCCGGCGAGTCGATGCCCGCCCCATACCCGCTGAACCGCGACAGCCGCCGGTACGTCCACGGCACCCAGGTCATGTCCGCCTTGACCTTGGGCAGCCCCTTCACCAGCGCCCGGTCGGCGGCGACGGCCGCCTTCTGCCGCAGCGCGGGCACGTGCCATGCCCCGCACACGACGGCCACCGCATCCCCGAACTCCCGCTGCGCAGCCCGCACCTGGAGCCGCATGTACGCCTCCCGCACGAGATCCCGGTCGTGGCCCCCGCTGCCGTACGCCTCCCGCAGCGCCCCCATGGCCTCTTCGAGCACGAGGAACGGCGCGAACGCGTCCCCCTCCCCCACCCCACGGTGCTCGACGACGTCCTCCCACCACCGCTCCGGGTCGTCGTACCCGGCGGCTTCGGCGAGCACGGCCAGCGGGTCGATACGGACGTCGGTCTCCATGGCCGACCTGCCGGCAGCGGGCTGGGAACCGGCACCGGTATCGGCACGCCTGTCCGTGTCGGGACACCTGTCCGTGTCGGCACGCCTGTCGGTCTCGGCACGCCTGTCGGTGTCGGTGTCGGTATTGGCGCTGGATCCAGCTTCGGTCCCCGCCTCGGCGCCGGGTCCGGCCGCAGCGTCGGCTTCGTTCTCGGCACCTGCCCCGGCGCCGGCATCTGGCCCGGCCCCGGTTCCTGCCCCGGCGCCGGCACCGGAGTGGGCTTGTGATCCGGTGCCGGACTCTGCCCCAGCATCAAAGTTGGCCCCGCGCCCGCGCTCGGTACCGTCATCGCCCCCGTCCCCGCGCCCGGCGTCGCCCCCGGCCGCATCGCCCCCGGCCGAATCGGCGTCGTCCCCACGTCCGGCGCCCGGGCCCCCTCCGAATTCGTCCTCCGTGTCCTTGCTCCACGCCAGGGTGTGGGTGGCCGGCAAGTCGATGAAGCGCGCCGGTACTTCGTGCTCCAGGGCCCACCGGATCGCGACCCACTCCGGGGAGAACTCGGCGAGCGGCCAGAAGGCCGAGCGGCCGGGCTCGTCCACGGCGTGGGCGAGGAGGGCGACCGGCGGCCGCATGTCCTCCTCTGCGGCCAGCGGGATCAGTGCGTCGGCCTCGGGCGGTCCTTCGATCAGCACGGCCCGGGGCCGGGCCGCGTCCAGCGCCGCCCTTACCGCTCGTGCCGAGCCGGGTCCGTGATGTCGCACACCGAGCAGCAGCGGCCCGCCACCGGCCGCGCCGCTCCCGCCCCTCGCCATCCCTGTCACACCGTCCCCCTCGTCGTCCTGGTCATCGCGCCCCTCGAATGCAGCAGCCGGGCGCCCTTCAGGCGCCCTCCAGGCCGCTGCCGTTCCCGACGGACACCCCCGTCCTCGGGCACCGTGCACACCGAGCGGCCGGATCCCTGGCCCCCGCCCGATCCCTTGTTCCCGCCGTTCCCGCCGTTCCCGCCCGGGCGGCCCCACCCCAGGTCGGTCACGCGCTCACCTCCCGGCAGGCCCGGTAGAAGTCCTTCCAGCCGTCGCGCTCGCGGACGACCGCTTCCAGGTACTCCTGCCAGATGACGCGGTCGGCCGCCGGGTCGCGGACGACGGCACCGAGGATGCCCGCGGCGACGTCGCCGGCCCGCAGCACGCCGTCGCCGAAGTGGGAGGCCAGGGCGAGTCCACTGGTGACGACGGAGATCGCCTCCGCCGTCGACAGCGTGCCGCTCGGCGACTTGAGCTTCGTACGGCCGTCGGACGTGACCCCGTCGCGCAGCTCGCGGAAGACGGTCACGACCCGGCGGATCTCGTCGACGCCGTCGGGCACGGCCGGCAGGTCGAGCGAGCGGCCGATCTGGTCGACGCGGCGCGAGACGATGTCCACCTCGGCCTCGACGCTCTCCGGCAGTGGCAGCACCACCGTGTTGAAGCGGCGGCGCAGGGCGCTGGAGAGGTCGTTGACCCCGCGGTCCCGGTCGTTGGCCGTGGCGATCAGGTTGAAGCCCCGGACCGCCTGCACCTCCTGCCCCAACTCCGGTATCGGCAGCGTCTTCTCGGAGAGGATCGTGATGAGCGAGTCCTGGACGTCGGCGGGGATACGGGTCAGCTCCTCCACCCGCGCCGTCATCCCCTCCGCCATGGCCCGCATGACGGGGCTGGGCACCAGGGCGGCCCGGCTCGGGCCGTTCGCCAGCAACTGCGCGTAGTTCCAGCCGTAGCGGATCGCCTCCTCCGGCGTGCCCGCCGTACCCTGCACGAGCAGCGTCGAGTCGCCGCTGACCGCCGCGGCCAGGTGCTCGGACACCCAGGTCTTCGCGGTGCCGGGCACGCCGAGCAGGAGCAGGGCGCGGTCGGTTGCGAGCGTGGTGACGGCGACCTCGACGATGCGGCGCGGGCCCACGTACTTCGGTGTGATCACCGTGCCGTCCGGCAGGGTGCCGCCGAGCAGATACGTCGCCACCGCCCACGGCGACAGCTTCCAGCGGGCCGGGCGAGGGCGGTCGTCCTGCGCGGCCAGCACGGCGAGTTCACCGGCGAAGGCGTCCTCGGCGTGTGGCCGCAGCGCCTCCGTACCGGGTGCGGACGCCTGCGCGCTCGCACCCGCGGATGCAGGGGCGGCGGCAGTCGAATTCACGGGCGCGGACCCGTTCTCACTCGGTTCGACGGACTTCGGCTCTACGGACACAGACATGGCTGAGGCCCCCTCCAGCTCGGCCGGTTCGGATCTGGCACCAACCGTGCACCACGCCACTGACAATGCGTTCCGACCTGCGCAAACGCGCTCGCCGGCCCGATTGTCAGTGGCGGGATCTACCTTCGATGTCATGACTCAGCAGGGGGTGCGCTGGAGCGCGGAGCAGGTGCTGGCACTGGCGCCTGACGCCGCGTCACGCAAAGCGGGCAGCAAACTCGGCGCGGCGGGGCCGTGGTCCGAGGCGGGGAGTTCCGACGAGGGGACGGTGTGGGGGCAGTGCAAAGGCAGTGGCAGCAAGCCGTATCAGACGGTCGTGGACATCGCCGATGCCGCTGGCCCCGCGTACAAGTGCAGTTGTCCGAGCCGCAAGTTCCCGTGCAAGCACGCGCTCGGGCTGCTGCTGCTCTGGGCGGGCGGGGACGGTGCGGTGCCGTCGGGGCAGGCGCCGGACTGGGCGGAGCAGTGGATGGAGGGGAGAAGGCAGCGCACCGAGCAGAAGCGGACGGCGGGGGCGTCCGCTTCATCGTCCGGGTCCGGTGATCCGGAGGCCGCGCGGCGCCGGGCGGAGCGCAGGGCCGAGCGGATCACCGCGGGTGCGACCGAGTTGGAGCAGCGCCTGGTGGATCTGCTGCGCGGCGGTCTGGCGAGCGCGGAGCAGTCGGGGTACGGGCTGTGGGAGGAGACGGCGGCCCGCATGGTCGACGCCCAGGCCCCCGGACTGGCCGCGCGCGTGCGGGAGTTGGGGGCGATCCCGTCGTCCGGGCCGGGCTGGCCGGTGCGGCTGCTGGAGGAGTGCGCGCTGCTCCATCTCCTCGACCAGGGCTGGCTGCACCGTGACGGACTGCCGGACGGCCTGGCGGCGACGGTCCGGTCGCGGATCGGCCTGCCCGGCACGGCGGACGGCCCGCCGCTGCGCGACCGCTGGCTGGTCCTCGCCCAGTACGACACGGCGGACGCCCGCCTGACGACCCGCAGGATCTGGTTGCACGGCACGGACTCGGACCGCACCGCACTGCTCCTCTCCTACGGCGCCGCGGGCCGCGCCCCGGAGCTGGCGCTGCCCGTGGGGCTGACCTTGGACGCCGAGGTGTCCGCCTATCCGGGTGCCGGGCAACTGCGGGCGGCCCTGGGCGAGCAGTTCTCACCGCCGGCCCCCTCGGTGACACGACCGCGGGGAGTGACGACGGCCCGGGCGGCCGCCCGTTACGGCGATGCACTGCGGGACGACCCGTGGCTGGACTCCGTCCCGGTCACGCTGGACCGGGTCATACCGATCCCGGACGGCGACTCCTGGCAGCTGGCGGACGCCGACGCGGACGCGGCGCTGCCACTGACTCCCACTGCCCGTACCCGCCCCGGCCTCTGGCGCCTGGTCGCCCTCTCGGGCGGCGCCCCCGTCAAGGTCTTCGGCGAGTGCGGCCACCGCGGCTTCACTCCGCTGACGGCGTGGCCGGAAGGGGCGGGAGAGGCGGTGCAGTTGTGCTGACCCGACAGTCCGGGGACCGTCTTGCAACGCCCACAGGGGACGGGAGCCTCACGGAAAGGAACCGCATGAACAGGACGTCCACGCCGGTGGATGCGCCCGCCTCGGGCACCTGGGAGGAACTCGTCACTGCGGCACTGCTCGGGACGGAGCGGCGCACTCCGCCGGGCGGAGCGCCGGGGCGGGAGGCGCCGGTGGCGCTGCTGGACGCGGCGGCCGCGGAGACCGTTCGGCGGCGGGCCGGGCTGCGGGCGGCACGGGCGGCCGGACGGCCCGAACCGGCTGCCGAGGACCCGCGGCCCGTGCTGCCCCCGGCGGCGGCCCGCAGGCTCGCGCTGCTGCTGGCCGACCGCCCCGGTACGAGCGGCGGCGGTCGCCGGGGCACGGCGCCGGACCTCATGGAGCTGCTGCCGCAGTGGCTCGCGACGGCGAACGCCCGCGGTTTCGCGGCACCGCCTCAGGCGCTGCCCGCGCTGCTGGATGCGGCCCGGGGGCGTACGGATCTGCGGCCGGCGGCGCTGGCGTTCGCAGGGCCGCGCGCCGTGTGGCTCGCCCGGCTGAACCCCGACTGGCGGTTCGCCCTGCGTGCGACGCCGGGCGGGGGCGCCGCCCTGCCGCACCCCGAGGACACGGAGCAGACCCAGCGCCTGTGGGAGGAAGGCCTGTTCGCCGAGCGGGTCGCGCTCCTGTCCGCCATACGCGCCCGCGAACCCGCCGCCGCCCGCGAACTGCTCACCACGACCTGGTCGACGGAGCGGGCCGAGGACCGCCTGATGTTCCTCGACTCGCTGCGCACGGGACTCGGCCCCGAGGACGAGCCCTTCCTGGAACAGGCGCTGGCCGACCGCGGTCGCAACGTGCGGGCGACGGCAGCAGAGTTGCTCTCCGCGCTGCCGGGTTCGGCGCTCGCGGCACGGATGGCCGTCAGAGCCGCGGCGTGCGTGGCCGTTGACCACACGGGCGACTCACCAATGATCATCGTCGAGGCTCCGCACGAGTGCGACGCGAGCATGGAGCGGGACGGTGTGGTGGCCAAGGCTCCGGCAGGACGGGGGGAACGGTCATGGTGGTTCGGCCAGTTGGTGGAGGCCACACCGCTCGGGACGTGGTCCGTGCGGCTGGGTGGGCGTACGCCACGGCAGATCGTGGCACTGCCCGTGACGGACGACTGGCAGAGCGAACTGCACGCGGCCTGGTGCCGGGCCGCCGTGCGGCAGCGGGACCCCGAGTGGGCCCGGGCGCTCCTCGGAACCCCGTCCGCCCCGGAGGCCGGCGGGCCGGGCGCGGTGTCGCTGGCCGAGCGCGCCAAGTTGCTCGGCACGCTGAGCGCCGTCGAACGGGCCGACTGGGTGGCCGGGTTCATCGCGGCACACGGCCTGTCCGAGGCGTTTCAGCTGCTCGGGGTGTGCGCGGTGCCCTGGTCTGCACCGCTCGGCCGGGCGGTGGTGGACGCGCTCAACATCGCGCGGGACGCGGGGAGTTACCCATGGAGCTTCAGCGGAGTGATGGGCCTGGCCGAACGCTGCCTCGACCCCTCCGAAGCGAGCCGCCTCGACGGCCTCCTGGCGATACCCGACGAAACGGAGGACGCGTCACCGGGGGCGGGCGGCTACTGGGCGGAGGCGTTCCAGCGCCTGGTGAGGACCTTGCGGTTGCGTGCGGCGATGGCGGAGGAGCTGGGGGCGTAGGGCCTGTCTGTTCCGGCGATCTCCGGCACCGATTCAGCGCCGGTCAGCGCATTCCAGCCCGGCGTGCTGGTCCCCCCGCTCGAGCGAAGCCGAGAGTGGGGGAGTTTGAGGACGGGGCCGTTCAGGCCGACCGGGCGTCTGGGGGCAGAGCCCCCAGGGCCGGCCACCCCAGCCCATCCGCACCGGCCAACGCCCGCACCGCCGGAGGCCTACGCACCGGCAGGCTGACGGACATTCGCCCGCACCCAGTCCACGATCGACTGCGTCGTGGCCCCCGGCGTGAAGATCTCCGCGACGCCCTGCTCCTTCAGCGGAGCGATGTCCGCCTCGGGGATGATCCCGCCGCCGAAGACCAGGATGTCCTCCGCGTCCCGCTCCTTGAGCAGCTTGATCACCGCGGCGAAGAGCGTGTTGTGGGCCCCGGAGAGGATCGAGAGCCCGATCGCGTCGGCGTCCTCCTGGATCGCGGTGTCGACGATCTGCTCGGGGGTCTGGTGAAGGCCCGTGTAGATGACCTCCATACCCGCGTCGCGCAACGCACGCGCGATCACCTTGGCCCCGCGATCGTGGCCGTCGAGCCCCGGCTTGGCCACCACCACGCGGATCGGACCGGCTGCCACACCCATCACTGCCTCCATGAAGCGACTGCATCCATCCCTACCGACAAGTACTGGAGTACCCGAACCGGCCGGGGAAGTGAACGAACGTTATCGCCAGCATCCCGCAACCGGCAGTTTCGCGGTGAAGACCGAGGGGGAAATCACACGATGGGACACGTTCACCGCGCACCGTTCCGGCGGGAACACGCGCAACGGGAGCCGCAAAGAGGTCGCCGCACCACCGCGCCGCAGGCCGCGCGCCGTGGCGATGCGGCGTGTCGACGATGCCTTGAAGGGCCGTCGACTGCCTTCCTCGCGGCCTCCCACGAGGGCACACGGGGGACAGAGCCGTCCTCCTGCGTGCCGACAGGAGGTCGGCCATGAAGGTCACGAGGGCGGCGCTGCCCTTTCTTCCGCTCTGCCAGCGGCTGTTTCCGAGCAGACTGGCGGGACTCTCGCTGGCCCTGCTGAAGGCGACCGCCCTGGAACTCGCGATCCTCGCGGGACACCTCCTGCTCTATCCCTCCGGCGTCGCGCAGGAACGCCGAGGACCATCGGCCCCGCTGCCGTCGCCGGACGGCGCCGCACAGCTGCCGACCGGAACCAACCCCCCGGTCGTCCTCCTGCACGGCTTCATCGACAACCGCTCCGTCTTCGTGCTGCTGCGCCGCAGCCTCGCCCAGCACGGCAGGCAGCAGGTCGAGTCGCTCAACTACTCGCCGCTGACCTGCGACATCCGCACCGCGGCCGAGCTGCTGAGCCGGCACATAGAGGAGATCTGCGAGCGCACGGGCAGCAGGCAGATCGACATCGTCGGACACAGCCTCGGCGGACTGATAGCGCGGTACTACGTGCAGCGGCTGGGCGGTGACATCCGCGTCCGCACGCTGGTGACGCTCGGCACCCCGCACTCCGGCACCCGGGTGGTACCGCTGGCGAACGCCCACCCGATCGTCCGCCAGATGCGCCCCGGCTCGGAGCTGCTCGAGGAGCTGACCCGGCCCGCACCGGGCTGCCGTACGCACTTCGTGAGTTTCTGGAGCGACCTCGATCACCTGATGGACCCGCTGGAGACCGCCTGTATCGACCACCCGGACCTGATGGTGCAGAACGTACGGGTCAGCGGGATCGGGCATCTCGCCCTGCCCGTGCACCCCGCCGTCGCGACCGGGATACGCCAGGCCCTCGACGCCGAACGAACAGGAGCCGAAGCCGCCGCCCACGTCGGCGGCCTGACAGTGGCCTGACCCCATCCCTTACAGCCCGCAACCGGTACAGCCGCATTCCGTACAGCCTGCTTACAGCCCTGGGACGGCACCCGGACAGCATCCGCACGGCTATGCGACAGCCATTTGGCCTCGAACATTCTTCGAACACAGGGCCAAAGCCGTGCCCGTCGTCCCCCGAAACACGGCCGAATGCCCGTTTCCTGCGCGCACGAAACCTGTTGAAGATTGTCGAGCCCGCATACCGCCGGGTACAGTCACCGCACTGCTCTGGCAGCCCCTGTTGTCGAGGCGAAAGAGAAGTTGGTGAACGACCGTCACCCGTCGGGGACCATGACCACCCCGGCTCCGGCTTCCGACGCCGCCTCGGCGCACTACGCGTCGTACGGCACGCAGGAAGCCCAGTACGGCGACTTCACCACGTACGGCGGCTACGACTCCAACGGTTTTGCGACCGGCAGCCACGCCACCGCGACCTTCGCCGCAGACCCCCTGTTCGGCAGCCTCCCGGGCGAGAGCACGGGTTCGTACGACTCCGGCTGGGGGTCCCCCACGGGCGGCCACCACACCCTGAACTACGACGCGTATGCGGCCCAGCACCACGCCGCCTATGACACCGGCGCGTACGACACGACCGCCTGGACCGCCGACTACCAGCCGCTCTCCGCCATCCCGGCGCAGGCCACGGGGCACGACGTCTCAGGCCAGTGGGACGCGAACGCCTGGCTGCAGCCCGACCATTCGGGCACCCCCGCCGACCAGACCCAGCAGTGGGAATGGGGCACCCAGGCCTTCGACACCGGGGCGTACGACGCCACACAGTGGAACTCCGAGAGCCCCGAGGCCGGCGACACCGCCGCGACCGCCGGGCCCGCCGACGACTACGAGCAGCAGGCCGATCACGGTTCGTACGACGAATCCGCCCCGGACGGCGGCCGGTTGAACGCCACCGGTGAGCTGCCCTCGGCGGCGCCGCTCCTCGACGACCAGGAAGACGTCACGCCGGCTCCGGCGTCGCGCGCGAGCTCCCGCAGCGGGGCCCGTTCCCGCCGTCGCGCGCCCGCCAAGCGGTCCGCGCTGCTGACCATCGCCGTACCCTCGGCGTGTGTGATGGGCGTGGCCGGTATCGCCGCCGCCTCCGTGGGCACCTTCACCGGCGACAAGAACACCTCGACGACCGCGTCGGACGCACATGCGGTGAAACCATCCGCCGCCAACAACAAGCTGGACACCCAGCTCCGGAGTCTCTCCGCCGGCGCCGACGACTTCGCCGACCGGGCCAGCCGTACGCAGGAGCGCATCGATCTCAAGGCCCAGCAGGAGGCCGAGAAGAAGAAGGCGGCGGCGGAGGCGGCCCGCAAGGAGCGGCTGCGCCCGAAGTACGTTCTTCCGGTCGCCCAGAAGGGGCTCAGCGCCTACTTCGGCCAGGCCGGCATCAACTGGATGTCCGTGCACACCGGCATCGACTTCCCGGTCTCGTACGGCACGACGGTGATGGCCGCGACGGACGGCACCGTCCGCACGCAGTGGAACAGCGCGTACGGGAACATGATGATAGTGACCGCGAAGGACGGCACGGAGACGTGGTACTGCCACCTCTCCAGCTATCGCGTCGCCTCCGGTACGACGGTGAAGGCCGGCACGCCGATCGCGTACTCCGGGAATTCCGGCAACTCGACGGGCCCGCACCTGCACTTCGAGGTCCGGCCGGGCGGGGGCTCGGCGATCGACCCGCTGCCGTGGCTGCGCAGCCACGGGCTGGACCCTACGTAGAAGACTGGGGGCTGCGCCCCCAGACCCCCGTTCGGCCTGAACGGCCTCGTCCTCAAGCGCCGGACGGGCTGTTTTACCTCACCGGCAGTTACAGCTTCTCCACCGGTGCATACCGCAGAAGCAGCCGCTTCGGCTTGGCCTCGCCGAAGTCGATCGTCGCCTCGGCGTTGCCGCCCGTGCCCTTCACGGCCACGACCGTGCCGAGTCCGAACTGGTCGTGTGTGACCCGGTCACCGACGGCCAGCGAGACCACCGGCTTCTCGGAGGCGCGGCTCGTGGCGAAACCGGACGCGCCCGAGGCCGACGATCGTGACCGGGAGGACGACAGGGAGGCCGCCACGCCCGACGCCGGTCCGGAGGAGACCGGGGCAGTGGCGCCCGTCCGCTTCCAGTCGACGTGCTGTGCCGGGATCTCCTCCAGGAACCGGGAAGGCGGGTTGTACGAGGGCTGCCCCCACGCGCTGCGCAGCGACGACCGTGTCAGATACAGCCGCTCACGCGCGCGCGTGATGCCGACGTACGCGAGCCGCCGCTCCTCCTCCAGCTCCTTGGTCTGGCCGAGGGCGCGCATGTGCGGGAAGACGCCGTCCTCCATGCCGGTGAGGAAGACCACCGGGAACTCGAGGCCCTTGGCGGTGTGCAGGGTCATCAGGGTGATGACTCCGGAACCGTCCTCCTCCTCGTCCGGGATCTGGTCGGAGTCGGCGACCAGCGCGACCCGCTCCAGGAAGTCGGCGAGGGAGACGGACTCCTCGCCCTCGCCGGACTCCTGCTCGAACTCCAGGGCCACGGCGGCGAGTTCCTGGAGGTTCTCGATTCGGGTCTCGTCCTGCGGGTCGGTGGAGGCCTGCAACTCGGCCAGGTAGCCGGTGCGTTCGAGGATCGCCTCCAGGACGGTCGCCGGGCCCGCGCCGGACTCGGCGATCGTCCGCAGGTCCTCCATCAGCGTGTTGAACCGCTTGACGGCGTTGGCCGAGCGCGCAGCCATGCCGTATGCCTCGTCGACGCGGCGCAGCGCCTGCGGGAAGCTGATCTTCTCCCGCTGGGCGAGGGCGTCGATCATCGCCTCGGCGCGGTCGCCGATGCCGCGCTTGGGGACGTTCAGGATGCGGCGCAGCGGCACCGAGTCCTCGGGGTTGGCCAGCACCCGCAGGTAGGCCAGGACGTCCCGGACCTCCTTGCGCTCGTAGAAGCGGACACCGCCGACGACCTTGTAGGGCAGGCCGACGCGGATGAAGACTTCTTCGAAGACACGGGACTGGGCGTTGGTGCGGTAGAAGACGGCGACGTCTGAGGCCTTCGCCTCGCCGGCGTCCGTGAGACGGTCTATCTCGTCGGCGACGAACTGCGCCTCGTCGTGCTCCGTGTCGGCGACGTAGCCGGTGATGCGCGCGCCCGCGCCCGCGTTCGTCCACAGGTTCTTGGGGCGGCGGGACTCGTTGCGCTCGATGACCGCGTTCGCCGCGCTCAGAATGGTCTGCGTGGAGCGGTAGTTCTGCTCCAGCAGGATCGTCGTCGCGTCCGGGTAGTCCTCCTCGAACTGGAGGATGTTGCGGATCGTCGCACCGCGGAAGGCGTAGATCGACTGGTCCGCGTCACCCACGACGCAGAGCTCGGCGGGCTGCAGGTCGTATTCGTTGGGCGGTACGTCCTCGTCGTGCGCGCCCGTGCCGACGAGCTCGCGCACGAGTGCGTACTGGGCGTGGTTGGTGTCCTGGTACTCGTCGACCAGGACGTGCCGGAAGCGGCGGCGGTAGTGCTCGGCGACGTCCGGGAAGGCGCGCAGCAGATTGACCGTCGTCATGATCAGGTCGTCGAAGTCGAGGGCGTTGGCCTCGCGCAGCCGCGACTGGTACATGGCGTAGGCCTGGGCGAGGGTCTTCTCGAAGCCGTCGGCGGCCTGGGCGGCGAAGTCCTCCTCGTCGATCAGCTCGTTCTTCAGGTTCGAGATCTTGGCGCTGAAGGACTTCGGCGGGTAGCGCTTGGGGTCGAGGTCCAGATCGCGGCAGACCAGGGCCATCAGGCGCTTGCTGTCGGCTGCGTCGTAGATCGAGAAGGAGGAGGTGAAGCCGAGCTTCTTCGACTCCCTCCGCAGGATGCGGACGCACGCGCTGTGGAAGGTCATCACCCACATCGCGTTCGCGCGCGGGCCGACGAGCTGCTCGACGCGCTCCTTCATCTCGCCCGCGGCTTTGTTGGTGAAGGTGATCGCGAGGACCTGGCCCGGATGCACGTTCCGCTCGCCCAGGAGGTAGGCGATGCGGTGGGTGAGCACGCGGGTCTTGCCGGAACCGGCGCCGGCCACGATGAGCAGCGGCGTGCCGGAGTGGACGACGGCCGCGCGCTGGTTCTCGTTCAGCCCGTCCAGGAGCGCGGCCGGGTCGATCGCCGGGCGGGGGGCGCCGTTGCGGTAGTAGGCCTCCCGGTCCGGTGGCACGTCGAACTTCCCGCCGAACAGATCGTCCGGAACCGGCTCCGGTCCGTGATCGTCCTCGGGCGGCGGCGGAGGTTCCTCCTCGTGCCCGCGGGGGGCCTGGAGGTTCGCCAGGAAGCTGTCGTCAAAGAGGCTGCTCATCGCTCTCCGAGTTTAGGGTGCCCCACTGACAGCCCGCCGCCGCCCTGGGAACATCGCCGGAATCCTCGGGCTCCCATGGGCCTCCCCGCCCCTCAGAACCCCTGAATCTTCCAGATCTGGCGGCCAGACCTCTCCTTACCCTCCACGACCGCGGGGTCACGGTCCGCGACCGACCCGGTCGAGGCCCCAGGCGCTTCTTGCCGCCGCGACCGACTGGAGACCATCCGCCGGAAGCGGACGGACGACGCCACTCCGGTCAAAATGCGTACGGGTCACCGCAGATCCTTCCGGATTGACGGCTGCGCGCGACCTCCTGACCGAAGGTCACGAAAATGTATCGGGCATATCGAACATCAACCTTCACAGGGGCCACACGAGTTGGCTACCGTTCCGGCAGGCCGCACGACCCCCACCGGCGAACGTCGCCGGGCCGCGCGGCCTCCGCCGAGTCCGGGGCGCCGCCGCGCATCCGGAGCCGGGGACCCACACCGACCTTGGGGTGAATCGGTCCCACTCCCTCCAGGGGCACGGACCGTAGGGCAACCCTTCCGAACCACCCGCCCGAACCCGACAGCTAACTCGGTAGGCGGAGCATGGAAGGAGTCGCCTCCCTTGGCGTCGCACCGCAAGTCGCGCCCCGCGGGTACGCGCGTAGCAGGCATACGCACCCCCGCCCTCGCCACGGCCGCCCTCACCTCGGTGGCCCTGCTGTCCCAGTCGGCGAACGCCGCCCCCGCCGCCGACGGCAAGCCCAGCCTCGAAGAGGTCGAGAAGAAGGTCGACGACCTCTACCGCCAGGCCGAGTCGGCCACCGAGAAGTACAACGCGGCCAAAGAGAAGACCACGAAGCAGCGCAAGAACGTCGACACCCTCCTCGACGACGTCGCCAAGCGCACGCAGAAGCTCAACGAAGAGCGGGAACAGCTCGGTTCCTTCGCCGCGGCCCAGTACCGGACCGGAGCCGCCGCACCCGACACGGCGACCTTCCTGCTCGCGGACTCCCCGCAGGACTACTTCGACCAGACGCAGCTGATGGGGCGGCTGACCTCCCGCCAGAAGACCGCGGTCGACGACTACTTCACCGAGCAGTCCGCGACGATGAAGAAGCGCCAGGAGGCCTCCAAGAGCCTCGAGACGCTCACCGCGACACAGAGCGACCTGCAGACCGCCAAGTCAACGGTGCAGAAGAAACTCTCCGACGCGCGCGAGCTGCTGTCGAAGCTGACCGCCGAGGAGAAGGCGCGCCTCGCGGCGATCCAGAAGCAGAAGGAGGCGGAGGCCGCACGCAAGGCCGCGGAGCTGGCGAAACAGCAGGCGGCGGAGGAGAAGGCCAAGGAAGAGGCCGCGGCCCAGGACAGCGGCTCCTCCTCGGACTCGGGATCCACCTCCACCAGCGACTCCTCGTACGCCACCAAGGCCGAGAAGGCGCTCGCCTTCGCCCGCGCGCAGATCGGCAAGCCGTACGTCTGGGGCGCCACCGGCCCCGACTCCTACGACTGCTCCGGCCTCACCCAGGCCGCCTGGAAGGCTGCGGGCGTCACCCTCCCGCGCACCACCTACGACCAGGTCAACGCCGGCACCACGGTCTCCCTCGGCGACGCCCAGCCCGGCGACCTGATCTTCTTCTACGACGACATCAGCCACGTCGGCATCTACATCGGCAACGGCATGATGATCCATGCCCCGAAGCCCGGCGCGTACGTCCGCGAGGAGTCGATCTACTACGGCGGCGAATCGATCATCCACAGTGTGGTGCGGCCGGCCTGAGTCACCGGGGAGCAGTGCACGCGCGCGTGCGGGGCAGTTTGTGATGCACGCGCGCGTGGCCCGTCCTGAACCCGCGCCCCACTCCTTAGCATCGGCCTCATGTCCGGCCCTACCTCTCTCCGCCCCTGGTGGGCGCAGCGTTCACCGGCGGCCGGGGCCGCCGTGATGGCGACCGGCACTGTGTCGGTCGGGCTGCACATGACGGCGTACGAGGTGCTGTCGCGGGTCGTCCTGGGCCTGGCCTGTGTCGCCTGGGTGGTGCTTGCGGCGGGCTTCGGCGTCCGTCTGGTGCGGGGTCCGGAGAGGTGGCGGGCGGAGGCGGGGACGCCGGGGGCACTGACCGCCGTGGCGGCGACCGCCGTGCTCGGGACCCGTTTCTCCGCCCTCGGACGGCAGACGCTCGCCGAGGCCCTGCTCGCCCTGGCGGCCGTGCTGTGGCCGCTCCTGCTGGTGCAGGCCGCACGGCGCTGGCGGCGTCCCATGCCGGGCACGGTGTTCCTGTGCTGTGTGGCCACGCAGGGGCTCGCGGTGCTCGGCGCCACGCTCGCCGGGGCCGAGGCGACGGCATGGCTCGCGCACGCGGCGCTCGTGCTGTTCTGGCTCGGGCTCGTCCTCTACGGCTGCGCCCTGGCCCTCTTCGACCTGCGAGAGGTGACCCAAGGGCCGGGCGACCAGTGGGTGGCGGGCGGCGCGC
The DNA here is from genome assembly GCF_003814765.1 of Streptomyces sp. TLI_185. NCBI lineage: Bacteria > Bacillati > Actinomycetota > Actinomycetes > Kitasatosporales > Streptomycetaceae > Streptomyces > Streptomyces sp. TLI_185. Next base: position 6,205,833 of record NZ_RKRB01000001.1, on the reverse strand, counting down.
TCGCCCTCTCCGCGCTCGCAGGATCGAAGCTCGTCGCGGCGGACAGCGCGCGCCTGTATCTGTGGAACGACGACGACCGCGGCGTCCTGCGTGCCGTCACCCTGGCGCTGCTCGTGCTCGACCTGGCCTGGTACGCCGTGCTGCTCGTCGCCGAGGCGGTCCGGCCGCTGCACGGCTACGACGTGCGGCGCTGGGCGACCGTTTTCCCGCTGGGGATGACGGCGGCGGCCGTACTGTCCGTCGCCGCCGCCCTCGACGCCCCGCGGCTCAAGGGACCCGGCGAGGTGCTGCTGTGGATCGCGGTGGCGGCGTGGCTGGCCGTCGCCGCGGGAGCCGTCACCGCGGCCCGCGCCGGCATCAGGTCCACAGCACCGCGATGAAGATGTTCGCCGTGGTGAGCAGGCCCACCAGCCCGAACAGGCCCTTGTCGATCTTCTCGTCGTCCCGCTTCACATAGACGAGGCCGAGGATCACGATCAGCAGGGCCAGCTTCACGCCGATCTTGATGTTGTTGACGTGATGGTCGTCGGCCTGGTTGAGGCCGACCAGGATCGCGCCGGTGACCAGCATCGTCAGCGCACCGTGCAGCATCGCCGGGACGAAGCGGGCCTCGCCGCGGCCCATCGCCTTCATCTGCGTGACGAAGCCGCCGAGGAGTGCGGCGATGCCGATGATGTGCAGGCCGACGAAGAGATGGATGAGTACGTCCATGAGGCCGGAGCTTAAACAGAGGCGCATGGGGCGCCGGACACCGCCCCGTCCTTCATAGGCGGACCCTGCATATATGCGGCCCATAGCACTCCGCCAGCCGACCGTCTCCCGGAACCGCCACATCGGTCAGCGCACTGCGTGAAGTCGACGGCGCGAGTCCTGGATCACGGCCGCATACGGTCACCCGGCGATCCGCCGGGGGCACTTCCGCACATCCCGTCACCTAGCCGGCACAGGCAGGTTTAGCGTCCTCCACCAGGTGACCGGCTCCCCACCACCGCCCGGGCCAGGGGCGGCAGCCGGCCACCACCGCCGAGAAGGTCCGGCGGTGGCCCGCTCCCCCTGTGCGGGCCGCCGCCGGACGCGTAAGCCGCCCCGCAGCGAGCGGTCGTACGAAAGGACGGGCAGTCCACGTGGCAGCGCACCGCAGGCCCAGTCGGCGCTCGCTCAACGGCAGTTCGGCCCGGACGGCGTTCACGATCGCCGTGGCGGGCGCGGCGACCGCGACGGGCTTCGACGGGACCGGGCACGCCGAGCCGGACCTGACGCCGACGCAGGTCAAGGCGGAGGTGGACAGGCTGTACCAGGAGGCGGAGGTCGCCACCGAGAAGTACGACGGGGCGAAGGAGCAGGCGGACGCCGCCGAGCGGCGGCTGTCGACACTGCGGGACGAGGCGGCGCGCAAGACGGACAAACTCAACTCGGCGCGGGACGAGCTGGGTTCGATGGCCGCGGCGCAGTACCGGGACGGCGGTCTCGACCCGGCACTGCAACTCGCGCTGTCGGACGACCCCGACCACTATCTCGAGGGGGCCGAGTTCGTCGACCGGGCGGGCACCCGGCAGGCGGCGGCCGTGGCGGGCGTACGGGAACAGCTGCGGGAGATCGAGCAGTTGCGCGGGGCCGCCCGCATCGAGCTGGCCGGGCTCAGGTCGCGGCAGGCGGAGCTGAAGCGGGACGAGAAGACGATCACCGGGAAGCTGGATGCGGCGCGGCGGCTGGTGTCCCGGCTGTCGGCCGCCGAGCGTGCTCGGCTCGGGGACGGCAGCAACCGCGCCTCACGGTCCGCCGAGGGTGGCCGGGGTGGCCTCGTGTCCCTGGGAACGGCAACCGCCGAGGCGTCCGACTCCCGCGCCGCGGCCGCCCTCTCGTATGCGTACTCCAAGCTCGGCAGCCCCTATGTGTGGGGCGCGACCGGCCCGGACGCCTTCGACTGCTCGGGCCTCGTCCAGGCCGCCTACCGCTCCGCGGGCATCTCCCTGCCCCGCACGACCTACGCCCAGATCGACGCCGGGCGCCGGGTCTCCCGCTCCGAACTGGCCCCGGGCGACCTGGTGTTCTTCTACTCCGGCATCAGCCACGTCGGCATCTACGTCGGCAACGGCATGATGATCCACGCCCCGAACCCATCGGCTCCGGTGCGGATCGCGCCGATCGACGAGATGCCGTTCGCGGGCGCCACACGCGTGGTGTGAGCTCGGGCGGAGGCCCTCAGACCAGCCGTCGCGCCGTCGCCCACCGTGTCAGCTCGTGCCGGTTCGACAGCTGCAACTTCCGCAGGACCGCCGAGACATGGGACTCGACCGTCTTCACGGAGATGAACAGCTGCTTGGCGATCTCCTTGTACGCATACCCCCGGGCGATCAGACGCAGCACCTCCCGCTCGCGCTGGGTGAGGCGGTCGAGGTCCTCGTCGACCGGCGGGGCGTCGGTCGAGGCGAACGCGTCGAGGACGAAGCCGGCCAGACGCGGGGAGAAGACGGCGTCGCCTTCCTGCACGCGGAAGATGGAGTTGACGAGGTCCGTGCCAGTGATCGTCTTGGTGACGTAGCCGCGTGCGCCACCCCGGATCACGCCGATCACGTCCTCCGCCGCGTCCGACACGGACAGGGCGAGGAAGCGGACCGGCTGCTCGGCGTCGGCCATCAACGCGGCGCAGCGGCGCAGGACTTCGACGCCGCCGCCGCCCGGCAGGTGGACGTCGAGGAGGACGACCTCGGGTCGGGTCGCGGTGATGACCGTGACCGCCTGGTCGACGTCCGCGGCCTCGCCGACGACCTCGACTCCGGTCTCGTCGGTCCGGCCGATCTCGGCCTGGACGCCCGTACGGAACATACGGTGGTCGTCGACGAGGACCACACGCACGTGCCGCTCGCCCGCGCCACCGCCGGCCTTCGGCTCCACAGACTCCGCGTTCGCCTCGGTCGGATCGCTCATCACGTCTTCTCCGCCCTCTCCATCTCCAGCTCGACCTCCGTGCCGCCGTCCGGCACCGCGCGCAGCCGCGCCGTACCGCCGTGGCGCTCCATGCGGCCGATGATCGATTCTCTGACGCCCATGCGGTCGGCGGGTATCGAGTCCAGGTCGAAGCCGGGGCCGCGGTCCCGGACCGACACGAAGACGGTCTTCCCCTCGACTTCGGCGTAGACCTGTACGGCGCCGCCCTCGCCACCGTACTTGGCGGCGTTCACCATCGCCTCGCGCGCGGCCTGCATCTGCGCGCCGATCCTCTCGTCGAGCGGGCAGTCGCCGACGATGACGACCTCTATGGGGACGCCGTGCTTGTCCTCCACCTCCGCGGCGTTGCGCCGTACCGCGTCGGCCAGGTCGGTGGGTTCGTCGGCCTCGTCCTTGCCGGTGCCCTCGGGCTTGTAGAGCCAGGTGCGCAGGTCGCGCTCCTGGGCGCGGGCGAGGCGGCGCACCTCGTTCGCGTTCTCCGCGTTGCGCTGGATCAGGGTCAGGGTGTGCAGCACGGAGTCGTGGACATGGGCGGCGACCTCGGCGCGCTCCTGCGCGCGGATGCGCATCAGGCGCTCCTCGGAGAGGTCCTGGGTCATACGGACGAGGTAGGGGCCAGCAAGGAGCGTTATCCCGACGAGGACCGCGAGGGCCGCCTGCAGGACGGAGCCGAGGTGGGCGGCGGAGCCCTGGAGCACGAACATGCCGGAGACGCCGGCGGTGACGAGGAGGACACCGCCTGCCGCGCGCAGCAGGGTGAGCGTGCGCCGGCGGCTGCCGACCTCGACCCAGCGGGCCCGGCGGGCGTTGTCCGCCTGGCGCCAGACCAGGGCGACGCCCGCGCCGACGAGGACGGTGGGCCAGAGGTAGGCCTTGGCTCCGCCGCCCACCTTCACATTGCCCACGAAGACCATGGCCACCACGACCATGAGGAGCAGGGCGACGATCTGGCCCTTGTCCGGCTTGCGGGCGACCAGCCTGCGACGGCCGTCCGGCGAGGTTTCGGTACTGACCAGCGAGGGGGGTCTCTGGCCGCCGACGCCACCGACACCGAGCGGCACGAAGAACCAGAACGCGGCATACAGCAGCGCGCCGAGGCCGTCCGCCATGAACAGGCCGACGAACACGAGCCGCACCCAGATGACCGGCAGCCCGAGATGCCCGGCGAGCCCCCGCGCCACGCCACCGAGCCAGCGTCCGTCGCTGCTGCGGTAGAGCTTGCGCGGCGGCCGCGGTTCGACGAGTGGCGCTGCAGCGGCTTCCGGCATGCCATCGATACTCACACGGTCGGAGGACAGGGGCATCAGGGTCGACCCCCGAGACACCCCTGATCTTCGAACTCGGGCCCGGTCGAACGGTTCCCGGGCGCCGGCTCAGGGGCGATATCAGGGTCCGGCCAGGGTCGTACCGACTCCCGTCGGAGCGGCTCGGCCGTCACCATGGACACATGACAGATCACGAGCGCGCCGCGACGGGTCCGGGACCCGGCTCCGGCCCGCGCCCCGCTCCGGGAGCCGGGCCGCAGGATGCCGCGCCCGCCGCGGATGCCGCACCCGCCGCCGGGGCGGGGCCCGGTGCGGGAGCGGCCCCGGGCGTCGGTGCCCCTGCCGACGCGGGCGCCGACTCGCGCGCGCACGGGCGGGCGGGCGCGCAGGAAGAGGGGGTTGCGGGCGCGGAAGCCACCGAGGCTCCCCGCAGGTTCCGCCGCGACCGCCGGTACAAGGTGCTTGCGGGGGTCTGTGCCGGGCTCGGGCGGCAGTGCGACATGGATCCGGTGATCTTCCGGATCACGCTCGCGGTGCTCTCCGCGACCGGCGGCATCGGCCTGCTCTTCTACGGCTTCGCCTGGCTCCTCATCCCGTACGAGGACGAGGAGGAGAACGAGGTCCGCAAGCTGCTCACCGGCCGCGTCGACGGCCAGGCGCTGACCGCGGTGATGTTCGCGCTGGTCGGCTGCGGGGTGTTCCTGTCGCTGCTGAAGAACGGCGGGGTGCTGGCCTTCGCCGTCGTCCTCTCCCTGCTCCTCGCGGGCGCCGGGTACTGGTCGCGGCAGCGCGGCGCCCCCGACCCCGACCCGCTGGCCGCGCAGGCCGTCGCCGACGCCCCGCCGGAGGCCCAGGCACCGCCGGTCCCCGCCGCCTACCCCTCCTGGTGGCGCGACCCCATCGTCAAGGACGGCACGCACGTCGGCGGCACCGGCTATCTGTGGGGCCCCCGGGACTCCCGCGACCGGGACATCGCGGCGGCGGTCAACATCAGCCTCGGCACGTCCTGGACCAACCGCGCGGACATCCGCACACCACGCCCCCCGGCGCCCAGACCGCGCGGCCCCCGCTGGATTGGCGGCTGGGTCTTCCTGCTCGCCCTGCTCGCGGGTGGCCTCGGGACGGGGCTGACCTGGGACGACCACGCGCTCGGCACCAGCCTGCAGACAGGGCTGTCCTGTGCGCTCCTGGTCCTTGGTCTGGGCATCGCGGTCAGCGCGTTCCTGGGGCGTACGGGGGCGGGGTCGGTCTTTCTCGCCATCATCACGGCGGCCCTGCTGGCCGGCTCGGCGGCCCTGCCCAAGGACGTCGGCACGCACTGGATACGCACGACCTGGCAGCCGGCCGCGGTGGCGGACGTGCAGGAGAAGTACGACGTCGGCAGTGGCGTCGGCACCCTGGACCTGAGCCGGCTGCACCCGGCCGGGGGGCAGACGGTGAGCACGAGGGCCGACGTCGGCATGGGCCGGCTGAAGGTGATCGTTCCGAAGGACGTGACCGTGAAGCTGAGCATCGACGTGGGGGTGGGCGACATCCAGCTGCCGGGCGACAAGCCGGGAGACGTGGACGTGGAGCCGGGCAAGCACAAGGAGTTGACCCTGTCACCGGTGTCGGGCGGCAAGAACACCGGCACGCTCGACCTCGAGCTCCAGGTCGGTCTCGGGCAGGCGGAGGTGAGCCGTGCTGCGTCATGAGTTCCAGCCGGGAAGGCTGGTCGCCGGTGTCTTCCTCGCCCTCGGGGGCGCCATCTACGCCGGTGACGCCGGCGGCCTGTGGGAAACCCCATGGTTCGCGGTGATCCCGGTCGTCACGGGCGGCCTCTGCCTGGCCGGTGCGGTGGGAGCACTGACCCGGGGCATACGGCGGCGGCGGGCTGTGGTCTCCGGAAAGGCGACGAGTGAGGCACAGCTGAATGCACCGGGAACCTGACTCGGGCCCCTGGGGTGGCGGCGGCTCCACGCCGGGAACCTGACTCGGGCCCCTGGGGTGGCGGCGGCTCCACGCCGGGAAACATGACCCGGGACAGGGGATGGCGGGGCCTCCCCGCCCGGCGACGTGTCCGGGCACGCGGGCGGGGGCGGCTGCGCGCCGACAGACATGACCAGGGCGCGCGGACGGCACAGCCGCCACGCCCACAGACACGACCAGGGCGAGCGCCGCGCCGACAACACACCAACAGACACCACCCGGACGCGCAGACGGCACAGCCGCCACGCCCACAGACACGACCAGGGCGAGCGCCGCGCCGACAACACACCAACAGACACCACCCGGACGCGCAGACGGCACAGCCGCCACGCCCACAGACACGACCAGGGCGAGCGCCGCGCCGACAACACACCAACAGACACCACCCGGACGCGCAGACGGCGCAAGCGTCAGCCCCAGAGACACGACCAGGGGCGAGGCGGCGTTCGCTGCACGCCGAGAGGCAGTCCGGGCACGCGGCCCGCGCGGTTTCCACGCCCGGCGACGTGACACCGGACTCCGAGGCGGCGCGGGCCCAGGGCGTGCCGGAGGGCTTCGCCACCGGTGGCCCCCGCCGACCAGGAGCTACCGGTAACCTGCCGCCCGTTGCCTGCGCCGGGCGCGGAGTGCGGCGTCCAGGGAGAACGTGGCGGCGCCCGCGAGGACGAGGGGGAGCCAGGCCATCAGGTAGGCGAGGTCGTTGCCGTAGTAGTACGGGTCGGAGGCCCAGCTCACGGTCAGCCACAGGCTGAGGGAGATCAGTGCGCCGCCGAGCGCCGCCAGGCGCGCGAACAGGCCGATCAGGGTGCCGATGCCGACCGCCAACTCACCCAGGGCAATGGCGTAGCCGAAGCCCACGGGGTTCTTCAGCGCCAGGTCGACCATGGCCGGGATGGCGGAGGAGTCGCGGACGTTGCGCATCATCTCGCCGATGGAGCCGGCCCCGGAGTCCTTCATGAACGCGTTGTTGGTGAGCTTGTCCAGCCCGGCGTAGATGAAGGTGACGCCGAGGAAGACGCGGAGCGGAAGGAGGGCGAATCGGGTGGCGGAGTCGCGCCAGCTCCGGTCGCCGTCGAGGTACGGGGTGTGCGTGTCCGTGCGCATGCCGTGAGTCATCGCTGTCGCCTCTCGCCCGCGGTGCCGGGACCCTCACAAGACGATACGTACGTCAAGGACGGTGCGCTCAATGCGTTCGTGCCGATTTCAGCGCTGGTGTCCCGCGTCGAGAGGGGTGCCCCATTCAGTCCGCAAGGATCAGTTCAGTCCGTCAGGATCAGTTCAGTCCGTCAGGATCAGTTCAGTCCGTCACATCAATCGCATACCTATTCGTCTCTACCCCCGCAGCCGTGACTACTTGCACCTCGATCCTCCCGGGTTCCACCTCCGCCGGCACGGGCACGGTCAGGGCCGCGTCCGTCGGGTTGCTGAAGCCGCCGGTCACCGGGACGAGGGGCACATGGACGTTCACCGTGCCGATGCGGACCACCATGCGCGTCAGCCGGTCGGCGCCCTGGGCGCCCGGCGGGACGAAGCCCGCGCCGCGGATCTCGATGTCGTCGCCCGTGCGGATGGGGGCGTCGAGGTCGCCGGCCTCCCGGGCCCGCACCACGGAGAGGATCACCGGGCGGCCGCCCTCCGCGTACTTGCCGGCCACATAGGTCGCCGCCGACACCAGCACCACCACGGCGAGACCCCACGGAAGGTCCGGCAGCTGGTCAGGGCGGCGGGCCAGCCGCACCGCGGCGAACAGGACGGCGACGGTGCTGATCACGACGTACTGGATGTCGGCGAAGGTGCCCCGCCCCGAGTCGTCGGTCAGCAGGTCGGCCGCCCTGGGCCGGTCCGCCCGTACCTTCTGCAGCCGCTGGCCGAGGACCCGCAGCCCCACCACGCGCCGCACCAGCACCGCGATGCCGCACACCACGGCGAGGACCGTGACGACACCGGCGCCGCGGGCGAGCTCGAGACCGGAGATCAGGGCGTCGCGCTCCGCGTGGTCGGAGGCAGCGGCCAGACGGCCGGCCAGGAACAGCACGGCGTAGGCGACGAACAGCACCCAGGCCGCCGCCACCGTGCGGGACGTGGACAGGCGGTTGTCCTCGCCGACGACGGGAGCCAGCACGCCGCCCCGGGCACGGTGGAACCAGGACGCGGCGGTCAGCACACCGCCCACGACCACCGCCGCGAGCAGACCCACCGTGCGTGCCGTCGTCCAGCCCGCCCCGATGGCCGTGAGCGACTGCACCAGCAGCAACAGCACCACCAGCGCCCACACCGCACACACCGTCCGCCGCCACAGCCGGGCCAGCCAGGCCTCGCCCTCGGCGCGGCCGCGTTCGGCGACGAGTTCCGCGGACTGGGTCAGCTCCTCCGAGACCCACTGGCGGGAGGCCGAGGCCGAGTGCGCCACCGCGGCGGGCAGCCCCTTCCCGGCCGCGAAACCGTCGCGCATCAGCAGGAATTCGGCGACCGCGCGCCGGTGTCCCTCGCGCGCCCCGTGCGGACAGTCCCCGCAGGTGCAGCCGCCCCCATGGGCGCCTCCGCCCGCGTCCGCGCCGCCTCTCGCCTCCTGCACCGCCACGCCCGCCGCCCGCCTTCCCCGCAACCCCTACGGCCGGCGGCCCTGTCCGGCAGTCGGCCGCCGCCCCGCAAACACCCGTGTGATGACAGCGAATTGTGCCCTACGCCACCCCACCCCCGTCCGGCAGGTCTGGTCAGCCCGGGGTGAAGTGGGGCCATCGTGTTGACCCGGCTGCGAGAATTTCCCTATGGCCGAGATCATCCAGCGGGACGGGACCTGGGCCTTCGACGGCACCACGGTCAGGATCACGCCGGGCCTCCACCGCTCCGTGCCGCTGTTCCGGCAGACGTACGGGGAGGTCGCGGTGCCCCTCGAAGCCGTGGCGGGCGTGGTCTTCGAACCGGAACGCAAGCGCGGGCGGCTGCGGATACGGCTGCGCGAGGGCGCCGACCCGCTGCTCCAGGCGACCGGCGGGCGGCTGCCGGATCCGGCCGACCCGTACCGGCTGGTGGTGGACGTGGACCGGGCCGGGGTCGCCGAGTACGTCGCCGAGGAGATCCGCCGGGCCCTGCTCCTTGACCAGATCCCCAAGGAGCCGACCAAGGCGTATCTGCTGCCGGGGCCGCCCGTCCCGGTCTCGGTGCGTTCCTCCGACGGGACCGTCTCCTTCGACGGCACCCAGGTGCGTATCGACTGGGCCGACACCTCCGACCGGGTCAAGCGGGCGACCGGACCGCGCATCATCGCCGTCGGCGACCTCGTGCAGGTCGAGTGGCTGCCCAACTCCGGTTACGAGGACGGCTTCCTGCGCTTCGTGACCCGCGAGACGGTGTTCTCGAAACTGCCGCCGGAGAAGGACCCGTACGCACTGGACCTGTGGGGCAGCGCCCGCCGCGACCTGCTCACCGCGCTGGTCGCCACCGCGATCACCGCGCGCCTGCCGCATCCGTCCACACGCGACGGCGGCCAGTACGCAGAGAGACGGCAGCCGACGGCAGCGGTGCCGCCCGCGGCCGACCACCACGACGTACTCCTGCGGCGGCTGCGCGAGTTGGGCGAGCTGCACCGGGAGGGGGTCCTCACGGACGAGGAGTTCGCGATGACCAAGGCGGCCGTACTGCGAGGCTTCTAGCTGAGCAGATCCGGCTCGCTGCGGCTGATGTCCTGCCACAGCGGCTGGTAGTTGATCCATGCCACCAGGTCGCCGCCGAGCTGCTCGCGGGTCGCCACCGCCGCCCTGTGGTCGATGAGGAGGGGGCGTCCGGCGGCCTTGGCGGTCAGCTGCACCTGGGCGGAGCGTTCCATGGACACGAACCACCAGGCCGCCGCGTCCACCGAGTCGCCGACGGTCAGCAGCCCGTGGTTGCGCAGCACGAGCGCCTTGCGGGAGCCGAGCGCGGAGGCGATACGGCGGCCCTCCTCGGCGTCGACGGCGACACCGGTGTAGGCGTCGTAGAGGGCGTGGTCCTCGTAGAAGGCGCAGCTCTCCTGGGTGATGGGGTCCAGGAGGTCGCCGAGCGCGGACAGGGCCCTGCCGTGCACCGAGTGGCAGTGGGCGACGGCCACGACGTCCGGTCGGGCCGCGTGGACCTGGGCGTGGACGGTGAAGGCGGCCTGGTTGACGTGGTAGCGCCCCTCGATCACCTGCCCGTCCGAGTTGGCGAGCACCAGGTCGCTCACGGTGACGTGCTTGAACGGCATCCCGAACGGGTTGACCCAGAAGCAGTCGCTGTACTCGGGGTCACGCGCGGTGATGTGCCCCGAGACGCCGTCCTCGAAGCCGAGCCGCCCGAAGATCCGCAGCGCGCCCGCGAGCCGTTCCTTGCGATGCCGGCGCTCGTCGTCGAGCGAGTCGTGCATCGGCGGCATCGCGAACCGCAGCCGGTCGCTGGGAAGGGCGGGCGGCGGGGTGGGCCCGGTCCCGGGGGTCCCGTGCATGTGTCCTCCAGCACTGGGTTGCTCTACGGGGCGGAAGTTACCGTCGGTCAGCCAATGAGAACAGAGATGTTCTGTAAAGATGACGCGCGCAACCGTTGCGGGGGCGCACGGAGAGCCTTTGACGCCCCCACGAATACCCGCCAGAAGATGTCGGGTATCGGCGTCACACTCGCCGTATGACAGTGAACTGGGCGGCTTTCGTCGCCGCCGAACCGGATCTGGCCCGGACCGTCGAGGACCGCTTCGGGGCCTTCACCCACCACGTTCTCGCCACCCTCCGCAAGGACGGGTCGCCGCGCACGACCGGCCTCGAGGTCCGTTTTCTCGACGGTGAGCTGTGGCTCGGCATGATGCCGGGCTCGCTCAAGGCCCTCGACCTGAACCGCGACCCGCGCTTCGCGCTCCAGGCGAATCCGGGGCCGGGCACCGCCATGGGCGGCGGTGACGTGCGGATCAGCGGGCGGGCGATCGGCGTCGAGGACGGCGAGGCGAAGGCGGCGTACAGCAAAGAGGTGGAACCGCCGGAGCCGTTCCACCTCTTCCGTACCGGGCTGACCGAGGTCGTGAGGACCTACGTGGAGGACGACAAGTACCTGGTCGTCCAGGTCTGGAAGCCCGGTGAACCCCTGCGCACGATCAAGCGCACCTAGGGCCTGGGGCCTACTCCCACTCGATGGTGCCCGGCGGCTTCGACGTCACGTCGAGGACGACGCGGTTGACGTCCGCGACCTCGTTCGTGATCCGTGTCGAGATCTTCGCGAGGACGTCGTACGGCAGGCGCGACCAGTCCGCCGTCATGGCGTCCTCGGAGGAGACCGGGCGCAGCACGATCGGGTGGCCGTAGGTCCGGCCGTCGCCCTGGACGCCGACCGAGCGGACGTCCGCGAGCAGGACCACCGGGCACTGCCAGATGTCGCGGTCGAGGCCGGCCGCGGTCAGTTCCTCGCGGGCGATGGCGTCGGCCTCGCGCAGGAGGTCGAGACGCTCCTTGGTGACCTCGCCGACGATGCGGATGCCGAGGCCCGGGCCCGGGAAGGGCTGGCGCTGGACGATCTCGTCCGGGAGCCCGAGCTCCTGGCCGACCATCCGGACCTCGTCCTTGAAGAGCTTGCGCAGCGGCTCGATCAGCTGGAACTCGAGGTCCTCGGGGAGGCCGCCGACGTTGTGGTGGGACTTGATGTTGGCGGTGCCGGTGCCGCCGCCGGACTCGACCACGTCCGGGTAGAGCGTGCCCTGCACGAGGAACTCCACCGCCGGGCCCGCGTCCGCGATGATCTCCGCCTGGGCCTGCTCGAAGACCCGGATGAACTCGCGGCCGATGATCTTCCGCTTCTCCTCGGGGTCGGAGACCCCGGCGAGCGCCTTGAGGAACCGCTCCTCCGCGTCGACGACCTTCAGCTGCACGCCGGTCGCGGCCACGAAGTCCTTCTCGACCTGCTCGGTCTCGCCCTTGCGCATCAGGCCGTGGTCGACGTACACGCAGGTCAGCTGGGAGCCGATGGCCTTCTGCACGAGGGCGGCGGCCACGGCGGAGTCGACGCCGCCCGACAGACCGCAGATGGCACGCTTGTCGCCGACCTGCTCGCGGATGGCGGCGACCTGCTCCTCGATGACGTTCCCGGTGGTCCAGGAGGGGGTCAGGCCCGCGCCCCGGTACAGGAAGTGCTCCAGCACCTGCTGGCCGTGCGTCGAGTGCATGACCTCGGGGTGGTACTGGACGCCGTACAGCTTCTTCTCGTCGTTCTCGAAGGCGGCGACCGGGACGACGTCCGTGGAGGCCGTGACGGTGAAGCCCTCGGGGGCGGCGGAGCAGGCGTCGCCGTGCGACATCCACACCGACTGCTCGTCCGGCGTGCCCTCGAAGAGGGTCGAGCCGGCCTTGGAGACGTGCAGCGGAGTACGGCCGTACTCGCGGGCGCCGGTGTTGTCGACGGTGCCGCCGAGGGTCGTGGCCATCAGCTGGAAGCCGTAGCACATGCCGAAGACGGGGACGCCGGACTCGAAGATCTCGCGGTCGAGGCGCGGGGCGCCCTCCGCGTAGACCGACGAGGGGCCGCCGGAGAGGATGATCGCCGCGGGGTTCTTGGCGAGCATCTCCGCGACCGGCATGGTGCTCGGCACGATCTCGCTGTAGACCCGGGCCTCGCGGACGCGACGGGCGATGAGCTGGGCGTACTGCGCGCCGAAGTCGACGACCAGGACGGTGTCGGGGGCGGCGGGGTTCGCTGGTGACACGGGTTGCCTTCCGGCGGTGAGCGAGGGGTGTGTGTGAGGCCGAGTCTACCGGGCTCGGCGGGACCGCCCCGGGGCAAAGCCCGTCTCAGGATGCGAACCGGATTGGACGACCCGGGAACGCGCGGCATACTGACCCCATGCTCACGCACCAGACCTTCCTCTTTACCTATGGCAACCGGCCCGCCGGCTGCCATGGTCGTGCTGCTTGAGCTACTGACAAGCGACTTCCCAGGCGCCCCGGGCCGACAAGGCCCGGGGCGCCTGTCGTTTTCCGGGTCCTGCCGCTCCGGGGCACCGCACCCGCCCATCCGACGAGGAGCCCCCGACATGACCGCCACCGCAGCTGAGAAGAACGCCTCGGACAAGACCGGCGCCCGTACCACCGAGGCCGCCGGCGTGATCACCGGTGCGCGGGAGCGCATCGACGCGCTCGACGACCGGATCATCGGTCTGATCCAGGAACGGATGGCTGTCTCCGCCGTCATCCAGGAGGCCCGCATCGCCTCCGGCGGGCGGCGCGTGAACCTGTCCCGCGAGATGGAGGTCCTCGGCCACTACAGCGAGGCCCTCGGCAAGCCCGGTACGTCCCTCGCCATGACGCTGCTCGAACTGTGCCGCGGTCGCATCTGAGTTCGCAGTCCCTTTAACCCGTACGGCGCGTGACCGCCCGGCGAACCCATTCGTTGGTGGTGGTGTCCGTGCCAGCCAGGGGCGGGCCCGAAAGAACCACGCGTGGCTTGCTGGAGTGATGAGACGTACGGGTCGTGCCGGACGTCGTGGGACCTCACTCCAGGGTTGTGGCCGGACGGCAGGGGACAGCAGCCCGGTCACCCAAGAGAACGGTCGGCCCCGGGGACGCCCGGGGCCGACCGGCGGAAAATGCAAAAATGCACAACCCTGGGTCAAACGGTTGCGTACGCCCCGTCCATCCAGCACGATGCGTAGAAAGCCCCCAAGTCCCGCCGCAGACAACTGCATTGCTTGCACTTCCGTACCGTCAGAGGTCGAGACCATCCGTGCGCCCCATATGCGCCGGGGCGGCGACCCAGGGCACACAGGACAAGCGGCGCAACCCCCCGGCGCCGCTCCCAGGCACCGGCGCTGCCCTGACGTCGGTGCTGACGGAGAAGGGCCCCGCGGCCAAGTTCCGCGGGGCCCTTCGCATGTCCGTGCAGCGGATCCCGGAGCCGGAATCGGGCGGATCCAGGAGTGACCGGTCACCGGTCAGACCCTGGACACCGTCCCGCAGCCCCGCGTGGGGTCGCCGTCGATGCCCTTGCTGCGGTCGTACGGGTCCGTCGTCGGGCCCGTGGGAGGGGCGCCGGTCGCGGTGTCCGACGTGAACTCCGGGTGCAGGTAGCCGTCGTGGACGTCACAGGCGGAGTTGCCGACGTCGCGGTCGTAGCGGCGGATGGTGATCTTGCCGGGGGTGACCTTGTAGCGGGCCGGGTCGGACATCTCGATGTCGAGGACTCGGCGCACGATGGTGCGGGTGACCTCCTTCGAGCCGCCGGTGCGGGCGACCGGGTAGACGAAGGTGTAGTCGGCGTGCACGGCGACGGAGGACTGTTCGCCGGCTTTGAAGGTGATGCGGCCGCGGGTCTTGATCACGTCGCCGACGAGTCTGATCTCCGCCGGGTCGAAGCGGCTGAACATGGACAGCGGGTCGTGCTTCTCGTCCGGCTTGCCCAAGGACGTGTTGAGCCGCGTGAGGAGGGCCGTCTGCCGCGGCTCGATCACGCCGAGCGCGGTGGCGGGGCGTTCGCCGCGCAGGGTGGCCGAGTTGAGGTTCGCGTCGACCAGGAGGGTTCTGGTCTGCCGCAGGGCCTGCTCGACCTGGGCCTTGGAGAGCGTGCCGACGGGGGTCGCCTTCGGCAGGACGATGCCTGCCGCGCCGTCGGCCCAGCGCTCGGCCGGGGAGCCGGCGAACGGCCGGGCGAAGGAGGGGGTTTCGGAGTCGGCCGGGGAGGGCGGGGCGGTGGGGGCCGCGGTCTCCGCCGGGAGGGGGGAGGCAGCGGTGGAGGGGCCCTCGTCCTTCGTACCGAAGGGGTCGCCGGGGATGACCGAGGGTTTCACGGCCACGACGGCCACGGCGACGGCGAGGAGGACGCCGAGCACCGGCCAGACGCGGCGGCGCTCGCGGCGGGCCGGTCCGGCGCGCCAGCTCTCCGGGCTCTCGCCGCGCGCGTCCTGCTGCCGCAGCCGCTCGGTGACCATGCGGGCGCGCGCGGAGGGCTCCTTGGGGGCGGAGCCGAGCCCCGCCTCGGCCTCCTTGAGGAACTTGTCCCACACGTCGTCGGGTATGGAAGGCTCCTCGCCGGAACCGGATCTCCGCTCTTCGGAAGGTCTGTCGGCCACGACTCGGACGCCTTTCTGTCAGGGCTCTTCGGGGCTCATCGAGGTACTCGTCGGCGGCTGTCATGTGCATCGCCTGTCGAGCAGCAGAGCGTACGTGACCCGGGCACGTGAAGAATGCGGCCTTCATGAACTGCTGCTCGCTGCGAGTGAGTGACGCAGGCCACATAAGAAATCTGTGAAGGCCGGTACAACCATTCACAGGCTTCACGGATCCAACCAGGCGAACCAAGGGCCACACCCGCGCCCCACACGCGGAGCCCTCCCATTGGACTGGACTCCCCTGAGGTTGTCATGAAGCTTCGTCGTGCCATGGGCGTGGCGGCCGCCACCGCGGTCATCGCTCCCCTCGCGCTGCTGTCCGCGCCCGCCGCCTTCGCGGACGAGACGCCGACCGCGAGCGCCACCGAGACCGTGTCCGAGACGCCCACCGAGACGCCGAGCGACACGGCCCCGGCGACGCCGACGGACACCGGCCTGCCGACCGAAACGGCCACCCCGAGCGCCCCGGCCTCCAGTTCGGCGCCGACCGCGACCGAGTCGGGCAAGCCCACGCCCTCCACGTCGGCCGAGCCGAGCGAGGACCCGTCGCCCTCCGACGGACCGGTCGACGAGTGCAAGGACTCCAAGGTCGACGTCAGCATCACCGGCCTGCCGGGCAAGATCGCGGCGGGCAGCGGCTGGCACAAGTTCTCGCTGAACGTCCTCAACAACTCCGACTCCACGCTGAACGACCTCGACTTCTTCGCGGGGGCCTCGCCCGACAAGAACGGCGAGGACCTGTTCAAGAGCAAGCAGGTCCGGCTCCAGGCGTGGAACCCGGACGACAAGGTCTGGGAGAACCTCGACGAGGGCGGTTACGCGGTCGGTTACGTCGGCTATGCCGACGAGCTGAAGCCCGACTACGAGATCGACATCCCGCTCCGGGTCAACGTCACCTCGTCCGCCCCGGTGGGCGCCGGCTTCTCGCTCGGCGCGACGATCTACGGCGACAGCGACGGCGAGTGCACCGGCTACGGCGACGTCGCCTACAAGTTCCAGATCGTGTCCGGCGGCACGGACACGTCCGGCACCAAGCCGCAGGAAGGCGGCAAGGCTCCGGTCACAGACAAGAAGCCGTCCAGCACCACCCCGGAGGTCACCGGCAGCCTCGCCGCGACCGGTTCGAGCTCCGCCCTGCCGATGGTCAGCCTCGTCGGCGGTGTCGCCGTCGTCGCCGGTGCCGGTGCGGTGTTCGCGGTGCGTCGCCGTCGGGCCGGCGCGAGCGCGTAACAGCAGCTCACTGCAAGAAAGAAGGACCCGCACTCGGAGGGGGGTGCGGGTCCTTCGCCGTGTCTGGGCGCCTACTTCTTCGGCGGCACCGTCGGCATTCCCAGGAACGGCAGCTTCAGTGCGCCGAAGGCGTCCGCCGGGACCGCGGGGGCCTTCGGTTCCACCGGCTTCAGGCGTTCGTACGCCGCTCCCTGCGCCGGACGCGGGTCCTCCTCACCCTTGTTGGGCCAGTACGACATCGCGCGCTCGGCCTGGGCGGTGATCGTGAGGGACGGGTTCACGCCCAGGTTGGCCGAGACCGCTGCGCCGTCCACCACCGAGATGCCGGGGTGGCCGTAGAGGCGGTGGTACGGGTCGATCACGCCGGTCTCGCGCGAGGTGCCGATCGGGCAGCCGCCGAGGAAGTGGGCGGTGAGGGGGGTGCCCATGAGTTCGCCGACGTTCGAGCCCGCGAAGCCGTTGATGTCGGCGGCGATGGCGGCCGCGCCCTCCGAAGCGGCCCTGATCTGCTTGGGGTTGGGGGCGCCGTGGCCCTGGCGGGCGGTGAGCAGGCCCTTGCCGACGCCGTCCGGCTTGAGGTACGTCGTCAGGGAGTTGTCCAGCGACTGCATCACCAGGCCGATGATGGTCTTCTCCGACCAGCGGCGGTTGGAAAGGGAGCGCAGCACGAGGACGGGGTGGCGGGCCGCGTTCGCGAGCCAGCCCAGGACCCTCGACGAGCCTTCCGCGTACGGCACCTGCAGGATGGACAGGCTGCCCATCGAGTTGGAGCCCTTGCCGTAGCGGACCGGCTCGATGTGGGTGTTCTCGTCCGGGTGGATGGACGAGGTGATGGCGACTCCCTTGGTGAAGTCGACCTTCGGTGCGCCGGTCGCCTTGCGGTAGCGGCGGTCGTCCGTCTGCGCGCCGACCAGCGCCTCGGAGTTGGTACGGGTCAGCTCGCCCAACTTGTCCGAGATGTACGGGAGTTGGCCGCCGGACTTCATGCGGTGCAGCAGGGTCTGGGTGCCGTAGGTGCCGGCGGCCAGGACCACCCTGCGGGCCTTGAAGGTGCGGCCCTTGGACTTCTTCTTCTCGTCGGTGGGGAGGGTGGCGACGGCGTAGCCGCCCTGCGAGTCGTCCGTGATCGACACGACCGTCGTCATCGGGTGCACGACCGCGCCCGCCTTCTCGGCGAGGTAGAGGTAGTTCTCGTTGAGGGTGTTCTTCGCGCCGTGGCGGCAGCCGGTCATGCACTCGCCGCACTCGGTGCACGCCTTGCGGGCCGGGCCCGCGCCGCCGAAGTAGGGGTCGTCGACCTGCCCGCCGGACGCCGCCTTCGACTTCCCCTCCGCGTCCTTTCCGTCGCCGAAGAACACGCCGACCGGGGCCATGTGGAAGGTGTCGCCGACGCCCATCCGCTCGGCCGCGGCCTTCAGGTGTACGTCGGACGGGGTCATCGTCGGGTTCAGCCGTACGCCGAGCATGCGCTGGGCCTGGTCGTAGTACGGCTTCAGCTCCTCCTGCCAGTCCGTGATGTCACGCCACTGGGGGTCCTCGAAGAACGGCTTGGGCGGTACGTAGAGGGTGTTGGCGTAGTTGAGGGAGCCGCCGCCGACGCCTGCGCCGGCCAGGACCATGACGTTGCCCAGCAGGTGGATGCGCTGGATGCCGTACATGTGGAGCTTGGGGGCCCAGAGGTAGTTCTTGAGGTCCCAGGAGTTCTTGGGGAGGGACTCCCGGGTGAAGCGGCGGCCGGCCTCCAGGACACCGACGTGGTAACCCTTCTCCGTCAGGCGCAGTGCGGTGACGGAACCGCCGAAGCCCGATCCGACGACGATGACGTCGTAGTCGTAGGTGTCCTGTGACACGTGCTCTCCTCGTTGAGAACGGGTGTTGCTACTTGAAGCGCAGGGCCTTCATCAGCCGGAGGCTGCGGCTCATGAACTGCGCGTACTTCTCGTCGTCCATGCCCAGTGACGGGGCCATCGGGAGCAGGCGCTGCTGGGCGACCGTCTGGGCCTCCGTGTACTTGAGGATGCCCTCGGAGCCGTGGCGGCGACCGAGGCCGGAGTCCTTCATGCCGCCCATCGGGGACTGGACGCTGCCGTAGGCGGGGGCGTAGCCCTCGTTGACGTTCACGGTGCCCGTGCGGAGGCGGGAGGCGACCTCGCGGCCGCGGCTGCCGTTCTTCGTCCAGACCGAGGAGTTCAGGCCGTACGGCGTGGAGTTGGCGTGCTCGATCGCCTCGTCGTCGGTCTTGAAGCGGTAGATCGAGACGACCGGGCCGAAGGTCTCCTCGGTGCAGACCGACATGGGCTCGGTGACTCCGTCGAGGATGGTCGGCTCGAAGAAGTACGGGCCGATGTCCGGGCGGGCGACACCGCCCGCGACGACCTTCGCGCCCTTCGCCACAGCCTCCTCGACATGGCGGGTGACCGTCTCCAGCTGGCGTTCGCCGACCAGGGAGCCCATGTCGGCGCCGTATGCGAGGGAGGTGCCGAGGCGCATGGCCTTGGTGCGGGTGGCGAAGCGCTCCAGGAAGGTGTCCGCGATCGACTCGTGGACGTACAGCCGCTCGATGGAGATGCAGAGTTGGCCGGCGGAGGAGAAGCAGGCGCGGACCGCGCCCGCGGCCGCCTTCTCGATGTCGGCGTCCTCCAGGACCAGCATGGCGTTCTTGCCGCCGAGTTCGAGGGAGACGCCGACCAGGCGGGCGGCGGCACCCTGGGCGACCTCGCGGCCGGTGCGGGTGGAGCCGGTGAAGGAGACGTAGTCGGCGTGCTTGACGATCTCGGGGCCGACGACCGGGCCCTCGCCGAGGACGACCTGGAAGACGTCGGCCGGGAGGCCGGCCTCGATGAGCAGGTCGCGGGCCCACAGGGCGGTCAGGCAGGTCTCCGTGTCCGGCTTCATGACGACCGCGTTGCCCGCCACGAAAGCCGGGAGCGCGTCGCCGACCGAGAGTTCCAGGGGGTAGTTCCACGGGGCGATCTGGCCGACCACACCGCGCGGGTGACGGAGTTCGGTCACCTTCGTCAGCGTCGGCATGGCGCCCGCGTGCCGCTTCGGCTTCAGATAGGCGGCAGCCCTGCGGCCGTAGTGACGGCTCGCGACCGCGACGGCCTGGACCTCCTCGTGAGCGTGCAGCCGGGCCTTGCCGGTCTCCAGCTGGATCAGGTCGAGGACCTCGGCCTGGCGGGCGAGGATCAGGTCGTGGAAGCGGAGGAGGACGGCCGCGCGCTGCCGGACCGGGGTCTGCGCCCAGACCGCCTGTGCCGCGCGGGCCGCCTCATAGGCCTTGGCGACGTCAGCGGGCGTGGACTCGGGCAGGTCGGCCAGCTTCTCGCCGGTGAACGGCGTGTGGTTGGCGGTGCGTCCGGAGCCGACCACGCCCTTGGTGAGCTGGGCGATCAGCTCGGGGGTGACCACGTCGGCGGCGGTACGGGCGCCTTCGGGGGCGGGGGCGAGAGGGTTCGTGCCGGCCTTGGCCTCGGCATGCGCTTCCGTCATGAGGCGCAGGGTATGACGGCGCGGGGCCTTTGGGTACCCGTCGGTAACGCGGCTTCACGGAGTACACACACGCCGCCAGTGCTCACTGGCAAGGTTTGCGCTGATCAGGCGTTGTGCGGGGACGACGGGGAGCGGTTCAGCTTTTTCCGATCACGAGGCGGTCACGTGCGCCCTTGAAGAGCGCGGTGCCCTTCTTCTCGGCCGGTGTCCCCTTGGGCATGTCCACGCGCAGTTCGTACATGCGCCCGTCATCGGTGCGGATCATCAGCTGCATCACCCGGGCCGGGGTGTCGCCCGGGCTGTAGGAGGTGTCGGCCTGGACGGCCTCGTAGCCGTGGAAGGTGGTGCGGGTGTACTGGGTGCGGGCGTCCCCGTTGTAGCTGTTCCAGACGGTGTGCGCCTGCTGCGCCTGGGCCATCGGGGAGCGGGGTGCCCTGTCCCACTGGGTGAGGCGGATGGTGACCTTGCCGTCGGGCCCGTCGTACTCGACGAGGCGGGGCGGGCTCGCGGCGCTGCCTTCCCTGGCGGACTCCCGGTACCGGCTCGGCAGGGCCAGCACGGCGTTCATGCCCTGCTGCCGGTGCACGGTCCAGGCGGTGGCACCGGGACTGGGGGTCGCCTCGCGGGCCGGAGTCTCGGTGAGGGTGCCGGTCTGTTCGGTGACGCCTTTGCTGTCGGACTCGACGAAGTAGGGGGCGCCGAGCCAGGTGCCGCCGACGAGCAGGGCGGCGAGCGCGGCAAGGGAGGTGCGGCGGCGCAGGAGAGCGCGCTTCGGGGCGGGCTCCGGACGGGGGACGCTCGCGGTCGCGGGTTCTGCGGACGGCTCGGGTTCGGACGGCTCGGGTTCGGACGGCTCGGGTGCCGGCCGGGGCCCGGAGGTGGGTGCGGTGTCGGATTCCGGTACGGCCGCGGAGGCCGCCTCCGGCACAGGGGCCGGCGTGTCCGGCACGGGCGTCGCCCCCAGTCGTACGGTTCCCACGTCGTCGGCGAACTCCCGTAGTCCCGTGGTGTCCTGGGCCGCCGCCGCGCCGGTCTCGGCCTGCGGTACCGGCCAGCCCTCCGCGACGGCCTCCAGCACCGCCCCGGTCTCCTTCGCGCCGGGCCGCAGTTCCGGGTCCTTCACCAGCAGCCGGGCGATCAGCGGGCCGAGCGGTCCGGCCTGTTTCGGCTCGGGCGCGTCGGAGGCGATGACCGCGGCGAGCGTGGACTCCACCGTCGTGCGCCGGAACGGGGAGACCCCCTCCACGGCCGCGTACAGCAGCACGCCCAGCGACCACAGGTCGGAGGCGGGACCGGCGCCCCGGCCCGACATCCGCTCGGGTGCGACGAACTCCAGGGAGCCCACGAACTCCCCGCTGACGGTGAGTGATTCCTCTCCCTGGACGTGGGCGATGCCGAAGTCGGTGAGGACGACACGGCCGTGGGCGCCGAGGAGGACGTTGGCGGGCTTGACGTCCCGGTGCACGATGCCGACGGCGTGCGCGGCGTCCAGGGCGCCGAGGACGGCGAGGCCGATACGGGCGGCTTCGCAGGCCTCGACCGGGCCGCGCTGGAGGACTTCGTGGAGGGACTCGCCGCGGATCAACTCCATGACGATCCAGGGCAGTCCGTCCTCCTCGACCACCACGTCATGGATGGAGACGGCGGCCGGGTGGTCGACGCGGGCGGCGGCGCGGGCCTCGCGGTAGAGGCGGTGGGCGGCCCGCCGGTGGTGCTCGTCCTCCGGGTCGCCGGGCAGCCGCGGCTGCTTGACGGCGACGTCCCGCTCCACGAGTTCGTCGTACGCCTGCCAGACGGTGCCCATCCCGCCGGAGCCGATGCGCTCGGTCAGCCGGTAGCGCCCGCCGAGCAGCCGACCTTCGCGCGTCCGTTCGCCGCCTGCACTCATGCCCCATGAGTACCTTGTGGAACGGGGACTTGTCGACGCGGGGCCTGTGTCACGGAGCCCAGCGGGCGAAGGCGAGCGTGTCGCCCCGCCGCCGCACCTCCACGACCCCCGATCCGCCGAAGTGCGCCGGGATCAGCAACTCCCCTTCGTCCACGGCTCGTTCGAGCACCCGGCGGCGACTGGTGGCCGCCTGCCCGGGGTCCAGGCAGAAGCAGCTGCTGCACTCGGGGTGCAGGATCTGGACCGGGCTGTGCAGCAAGTCCCCTGCGAACACGGCCTGTTCACCGCGCGAGGCGACGCGCAGGACGGACGAGCCGGGGGTGTGGCCCGGGGCGGTCTCCAGGGTGAGGTGCTCGTCGATGCGGTGTTCGCCGTCCCACAGCACGGCCTGCCCGGACTGGTGCACGGGCGCGATGCTGTCCTCGTGGATCAGCCGGTCGTCCGGGCGTACGCCGCCGCCGTATCCGCCGTCGGGGCCGAAGTGGTGGTCGTCGGCGGCCGGGAGGAGGTAGTCGGCGTTCGGGAAGGTGGGCACCCAACTGCCGTCCACATCATGGGTGTTCCAGCCGACGTGGTCACCGTGGATGTGAGTGTTGACGACGACGTCGACGTCCTGAGGCCGCACTCCGGCCTGCGCCAGGCGGTCCGGGAAGTCGCCCTGGCGCTGGTGGAAGAGGGCGTTGCCGGGCCGCTCGCGGCCGTTGCCCACCCCGGTGTCGACGAGGACGGTACGGCCGCCGCTGCGGACCACCCAGGTCTGCAGCGCGACCACGGCACGGTCGCTGCCGGGCTCCCAGTGGTCAGGGACGAGCGCATCCCGATTGTTCTGCCACACCTCGGGGCCGACGCCCGGAACGAGGTCCCGGGCCGGGGCGTAGGGCGCCCGCCACTCGACGACCCGGAGCACCTCGACGTCACCGATCATGAAACTCTGCACGTTCTCATCAGCCATGACAGGAACTCTAGAAGCGCCGTGGTGAGCATTCCAATGCCCTTCCGGCTCATTCGGATACGCTTGCGTCTCATGGACGTGGTGAGTGACGCGATCTCCGCCGTACGCATAGGGCAACCCTCCTCGAATCGTCTGCGGGTCGCCGGCACCTGGTGCACGCGGCTCGCCCCGTACGAGGGCGCGGGGTTCCACGTGGTCCTCGCGGGCGGCTGCTGGCTGCTGCCCGACGGGGGCGGCGAGCCGGTGACGCTGGGCGCGGGGGACGTCGTACTGCTGCCGCACGGGGCGGGGCATGTGCTGGCGGACGCACCGGGCGATACGACGCGGGCCGTGCCCTTCGAGGAGATGAGACCGCCGGCGGGGACGCCGGGCGGGCGTGAGGTGGAGTTGCTGTGCGGCAAGTACCGCCTCGACCGCAGCCGGGTGCACCCGCTGCTGGCGGAGCTGCCACAGGTCGTCCATCTGCCGAACCGGGTCGGCTCCCATCCCGAGCTGCGCGCTGCCGTGGACCTGCTGGCCCGCGAGCTCGACGAGCGCCGCCCGGGTTCCTGCCTGGCCCTGCCGAGCCTGCTCGACCTGCTGCTGATCTACATGGTGCGGGCGTGGACGACGGAGGCGGACACGACGGCGGGTGCCTGGCCGGCCGTACTCAGCGACCCGGTGACGACGGCCGCCCTCCGGGCCCTGCACTCGGACCCGGCCGCCCCCTGGACCAACGACCGCCTGGCCGCCGAGGCGGGCGTCTCCCGTGCGACGCTGGCCCGCCGGTTCACCGCCCTGGTCGGCCGCCCGCCCATGGCGTATCTGACCTGGTGGCGGCTGACCCACACGGCCACGCTCTTGCGCGACACCGACGCCCCGCTGGCCTCGGTGGCCCGTTCGGCCGGGTACAGCAGCCCGTACGCCCTGTCGCACGCGTTCAGCAGGGAGTTCGGGGTGACGCCGGGGAGGTATCGCGCGGAGGTGCGGCGCTGACGGCGGGTCAGAGTTTGTCGACGTCGAGATTCGCGATCGCCGCCTGCGCCACCTCGCGTCCGCGCGCGGTGAAGTCACCCCTGCCGGGGTAGCTGACGATCAGTTTGTACAGGTCGCCCGCCGAGGACTTGTAGTAGAAGATCCGCACCTCGCGAGGGAGCGGGTGCTGGCTGTCGTTGGTCTTGTAGGCCACCGTGTTCTCGGCGGACGGTTTGTTCTTGTACGTCGTCAGCCTGGTCTTCGTCGTCGGACCGGCGGGCATGTTGAGCTCGTACGCGCCGCTCGCCTTGAACGTGCCGTTGTCGTCGTACATCTGGGCGGCCGCGGAGTCCTTGATGTTGCCGCCGGTGTCCTCCGACTTCTTCTGGAGGCTCAGGGTGATCCCGATCGCACCGCTCAGGTCGCTGTACGTGACCCAGTGGTTCTTGTCGGTCTTCCGGTCGGGCAGCTGCCGCTCGTAGCCGTCCGGTACCGCCAGCGTCGCGGCCACGTCGCTCTCGTGGTGGGTCTTCCAGCCGTCGGGCAACGGCCCCGCGAAGGGATTCGCGATCACCAGGAACGCCACCAGCGCCGCCGCGAGGACGCCCGTGCCGGCCCCGATCCACGCCTTGCGGCCGAACCGGAACCCCCGGGTGACGATCCGCCCGGGCTGCGTGGGCTGCAAGGGCGCCGCGACCGGCGGGTTCGCGGTCTGTTCCAGCAGCGCCCGGACCTGTGCGGCGTTCGGACGTCTCGCCGGGTCCTTCTGCAGCAGGCCCGTGATCAGCTCGGCCAGCGGTCCCGACGCCGAAGCGGGCGGCGCCGGCGTGGCGTTGAGGACCGACTGGAGGGTGGCCGGCGTGTTGCTGCGGCGAAAGGGGGAGACGCCCTCCGTGGCCGCGTAGAGGACCACGCCGAGGGACCAGAGGTCGGAGGCCGGGCCGGGGCGCTGGCCCAGCACCCGTTCCGGGGCGATGAATTCGGGCGACCCGACGAAGCCTCCCGTGTCCGTCAGGCTCGTCTCGCCCTCGATCTGGGCGATGCCGAAGTCGGTCAGGACGACACGGTCGTGGCGGCCGAGGAGCACGTTGTCCGGTTTCACGTCGCGGTGCAGGATGCCCGCAGCGTGCGCGGCCTCCAGCGCGCCGAGCACCTCCAGGCCGATCCTGGCGGCCTCGCGGGCGTCCAGCGTGCCCTCCTGCAGGGCGCTGCCGAGCGAACGGCCCTGCACCAGCTCCATCACGATCCACGGCCGGCCGTCGACGACCGCCACATCGTGGACACTGACCACGGCCGGGTGGTCGAGACGGGCCGCGGCGCGGGCCTCGCGGCGCATCCGCTCGAAGACGTTGGCGCGTTCACGTTCGGGAAGATGGTCCGGGACGCGGGGCTCCTTGACGGCCACCTCTCGGTCGACGGTCTCGTCCTTGGCTCGCCACACCGTGCCCATGCCACCGTGCCCGAGCTTCGCCAGCAGCCGGTAACGGCCCGCGATGAGCCGACCGGCGCCGGGCTCCGACTGCCGAGGTCTGGGAGGTTGCAGAACAAAACTCGTCGTGTCGTCGGACTCGTGGCCGACTCCCCCACTGCTGCTCATGGACCATCCATATCGCGCCAGACGCTCACGCATCCAGGGTTGGCGCATTCCGGTCACACACCCGTGACGTATCCCCCGAGGAATCCCCGGGCCTGCGCCTCACCCGGCCACGAACGTGTCCACCGCGACGTCGAAGTACTCCTTCGCCTCCCGCACCTTGCCGACCGGCGCCGACACCCACACGTCGTACATCCGGCCGCGCTCCTCCCAGCACAGGTCGTAGGTGTGCCGGGGCCCCTCGGCCGTGCTGAAGCCGTTCCAGGTGAACTCCCAGAGGGCGGCGGGGTGTCCGTGCCGTGTGGTCGAGGTGACCCGGCCGTCGTGGTAGCCGGGGTTGGTGTCGGAGCCCTTGGCGGCGGCGCGCCGCATCACCGCGAGCGGGCCGCCCGGTTCGGGGTCGGTGGCCTTGATACCAAGCCGGAAGGTTTCTCCCGACGACAGGTAGAAGACGCGCTCACCCTGCGGTGTGCGGGTGAAGTCCTCCGGTACGGCGAGGGAGAAGCCGGCCGGGTCCTCGGCGACGCGGTAGCCGGAGGGGGCGGAGGGGAGGGTCGCGGTGACGGGGGGCTTGGGCGGCGTGTGCGAGGGGCTGGGTGTCCTGGAGGGGGGTGACGGCGACGCGCTCACCGAAGTCCGCGGCGCCGAACTCGTCGGCGTACCACCGCCCCCTTCGCCGCCGCGGTTCATGAGCAGCGCCGCCGCCGAGACCCCCGCCCCGGCCATCGCGGCGACCAGCAGTGCGGCCACCAGCACGCCCCGGGTGGAGCGCCTGGTCTCCACCGTGGGCGACGGCGAAGGTGACGGCATGGGCAGCGGCGCGGGCGGGCGGGGCATGTCCCGCTCGGTCGGTGTGTAGCCGGGGGGCAGGGCCGGGGTGCGACCGGTGTCGCGGTAGGCGCGCAGCATCCGCTCGGCCTGCGCCGCGTCCAGCCGGCGGTCGGGATCGCGCTCCAGCAGGCCCAGGACGACGGGCAGGAGCGGCTCGGCCTGTGCGGGCGGCCGTATCTCGTCGAAGACGACCGCATGCAGGATGCCGCCGAGCGAGTCGCGCCGGAACGGGGACTCGCCGCTCAGCACGGTGCACAGCAGCGCGCCCAGCGACCACAGGTCGGACTCGGGGCCGGTCCTGGCCCCGGACATCCGCTCCGGCGCGGTGTACTCGGGCGAGCCGACGAAGGAGCCGGTCTCGGTGAGCGTGGTGGCGCCCGCGACCTGGGCGATGCCGAAGTCGGTGAGGACGACCCGGTCCGTGCCGGACTCCAGCAGGACGTTGGCGGGCTTGATGTCGCGGTGCAACACCCCGGCCTCGTGCGCCGTGCGCAGCGCGCTCAGCAGAGCAGCGCCGATCCGGGCGGCCTCGGCGGGGACGATCGGCCCGCGCTGGGAGATGCGGTCGGCGAGGGAGCCGCCGTCGATCAACTCCATGACGATGTACGGGCGTTCGTCGTGCTCGACGACGTCGTGGACGACGATGATGTGCGGGTGGCGCAACTGGGCCACCGCCCGCGCCTCGCGCAGGGTGCGGTCGCGCTGCCGCCTGCTCTCCTCCACGGAGAGCGTCTCGTCGAGGTCGAGGGGGAGTTCCTTGACCGCCACCTGCCTGCCGAGCAGCTCGTCGGTCGCCCGCCACACCACGCCCATGCCACCGCGCCCGAGTCTCGCCTCAAGCCGGTAACGGCCCGCTATGACACGGACGCCTTCCCCCTCGGTCCCCATGCGCCCCATCATGCCGCACCGGACGGACCTGCTCCGGGGCGGCGACCGGCCAACCCCCGTCCGGCCCAACGGCTACTGGGAGGTGTTCTCCTGCCAGCCCTGCAGGACCCACTTGAACTGCTTGCTCGTCGCGGCCCAGTCGGCCGCGGGCGAGGAGATGTAGATCGCGTACTCGGTGCCGTTCCCGGACATGTACGTCTCCTCGACGGCGCGGCGCGGACCGGGGAAGGGAACCTCCGGCTGCCCCTTCAACGCGGTCCAGGTGTACTCCCAGACGGAGCCGGGCCGGTCACGGTAGATGTTCTCTTCCAGCCGTACGCGGTGATAGTCGGCGAAGCGACGCTCGAGCGTCTGCTCCAGGTTCAGCTGGTGGGAACGGGCGTCCTTGAAGTCCGGTGCGGTGTCCATGGCGATGCGGACGAAGTGCCTGCCGTTGTCGGGCGTGTAGTCGACCTGCCTGAGCTCGCTCGGGACGCCGACGACCTTCCGGCTCCAGCCCTTGGGCAGGTAGACGGTGAAGCCCCAGGGGTCGTGGTACGCCTGCCACGTCGCGGGAACGGTTCCGTTGGCGTTCGGGCTGGGCGAGCGTGTAGGCGTCGGGCTCTGCGTCGTGGAGGTACCGGCTGCGCCGCCCGGCGTTCCCTTGTCCTGCGACTGCAGCGCGACGGCCGCGCCTGCGCCGACGATCGCCGCGAAGGCGATCGCGAGGACGAAGGCGCGCAGGCGGCGGCGCTTCGGCGTGGGGGCGGGGCCGGTGGTCGTCCGGTGCTCCGGGCCCATCCCGGTCGGTCCGATCGACGTCGGCCCGGTCATCGGCGGGTACGGCGTGCCGGAGCCCGTCTGCGGACCCGTGCGGGAGCCGGTGTGCGGCCCGGTGCCGGTGCTCCCGGTCTCGTAGCGGGAGCCCGTGTGCTGTGTCGGCACATACGCCTGCGCCGCGTTCGACCGCCGTCCCTCCGCCGCCTCGGCGAGCATCTGCTCGGCCTCGGCCGCGGACGGCCGTGCGGCGGGCTCCTTGTGCAGCAGCGCGGCCATGACGGGCCCGAGCGGACCGGCGTGCTGCGGATCCGCGGCGTTCTCCTCCACGACCGCCTGCATGGTGGACAACGGCGAGGTGCGGCGGAACGGCGACCTGCCCTCCACCGCCGTGTACAGCGTGGCGCCGAGCGCCCACAGGTCGGAGGCGGGGCCCGGGTCGTGGCCGCGGACCCGCTCGGGGGCGAGGTAGTCGACGGAACCGACGACCTCTCCGGTGCGGGTGATCGTCGTATCGCCCTCGATCTGGGCGATGCCGAAGTCGGTGAGCAGGACGCGGCCGTCGTGGCCGATGAGGACGTTGCCGGGCTTCACGTCGCGATGCAGCACTCCGGCGGCGTGCGCGGCGCGCAGCGCGCGCAGCACCCACAGTCCGATGCGCGCGGCCTCTGCGGGCTCGACGCGCCCCTTCTCCTTGACCGCGTCGGCCAGCGAGTAGCCCTCGACGAGCTCCATCACGATCCACGGGCGGCCGTCGTGTTCGAGCACGTCGTGCACGGTGACCACGGCGGAGTGGTTGATGCGCGCGGCGGCGCGCGCCTCGGCCCGGGTGCGCGCGAGGAGCCGCTCCTGCTCGCTCTCGGACACATAGAGCGCGGCGGTCAACTCCTTGATCGCGACAGCCCGGTGCAGCACCTCGTCGTGTGCTCGCCACACGCGGCCCATGCCGCCGCTGCCGATCGAGTCGGCGAGCCGGTAGCGGCCCGCGACAAGCTGGCCCTGCATCTGATTCACGTTGCCCCGCAATGCTCTTGACAGGGTCAGACTAAGGACCGGTCCGTAAACAGGGAACAACGGGGGTCCCAAGGAGACCGCACTGTGACGGTTGTCGCTCAGGGGCCCGGACAGCAACCGTTTTCGCTTCACGGACCGTTCACAGGTGAGGTCAGCCGGTCACCTGATACGTGGCCGACGCCTGCTCGTACAGCTTCGTCACCTCGTCCCGCTGCGACTCGGGACCGCGCACCTGCACGATGTGGTACCGCCCGTCGATGAGCATCGCGAGGTTGCGCACATACAGGTCGTTCCCGCCGCCGTCGGTCCAGGTGAACTGCCCCTCGGCCATGGCCCGCGTCCCCACCGTGACGGTGCGCAGCCCGGTCGCGGTGGCCCAGCTGGAGCTGCGGTACGGCTGCAACTCGTGCTCCGTGTCCCGCTGGTACGCCATCGGGTCGCTGCCGTAGGTGACCGCGCCGTCGCGTCCCTTCACGACGATGAGCTCGAAGGCGCCGTGCGAGTACACCACCTGGTTCCAGCTGTTCTTTCCGGCCCGCGACCAGCCCTTGGCCACGGCGACCCGGAAGCCCTCGGGGTCCTTGCGCAGCGTGAAACCGTCGGCGACGGCCGGCCCGCTGGTCTGGCTCTCGGTCGCGGTCGCCGAATTCGAGGGGCTGTCCTCGGACTTGGGCGAGGTCTGGTCGGGGCGCGGCTGGCTGCTCGCGCCCTTGTCCGACTGCTCGGGGGCGGGGCTGACCTTCCCCGCACTGCCGGTACGGTCGCTGCCCGCCGCGCCCTTCTCCCCGGCCTTCGGCATGAACAGCACGGCGTACGCGACCGCCGCGGCCAGCAGGAGCAGGATCAGCACAAGCAGGGTGCGGCCGAGGCTGCGCGGCGAACGCGCCTGCTCCTTGGCCCGCTTGTGCCGCCCGTGCGCGCTGGTCGCGGGCAGTCCGGCGCGCCGCCTGCGCACCAGCTCGCCCCGCCGCCGTACGACGGGCAGCCGGCTGGCGTCGGCGGGCGGCGCCGCTATGACGTGCGCGCCGGCGTCGGGCTCGGGCGCGGACCGCACGAGGGATCGCAGCCAGCCCCGGAGCTCCTCGAAGTCCAGCCGCTCGGTGGGGTCCTGACGCAGCAGCGACTCCACGACCGGCCGAAGCGGCCCGCACTCCTCCGCGAAGGCGGGCGGCTCGGCGCACACCATCTGCACCAGCTCGGCCGTCGACTCCTCCGGATACGGCGCATGTCCCTGTACGGCCCTGAAGAGCAGCGCCCCCAGCGCCCACAGATCGGTCGCGGGCCCGATGGGCGCCGCCAGCTGCCAGTTCTCGTGCACGGGCCCGGCCTGCTCCGGCGCCCACCGCTCCGTCACGGGCCCCACCACGGCCATCCGCGCCTGCCGGGCCCGCTCGGCGGCGAGCGGGGTGGCGGGACCGCGCGGGGCGGGGGTGCCGGCCACGAGGTCGTCCCAGCGGCTGGGGGGCGGGGCGCCGGGCGGGAGCGGGGCGGGAGTGTGGGAGCCGGGCGTCGGAACGCCCGTCGGGGGGGCCTTGTCCAGGCGGGGCGCCGGAACGCCGGAGGCCGCGGGAGCACCGGCGCCGGGCGCTGTGCCGGGCTGCGCCCCGTAGGCGCCGCCGCTGCCGTAGGGGCTTCCGCCGGCATGGGAGGCGCCGTCGCCCGGCGGGAGTGCCGTACGGCCGCCCTGGCCCGCGAGACCGGCCGGTTCACTGCCCTCGACGGCCGGTGCCCTGCCGACTCCGCTGCGGGGCGCGGCCCCGTGCCAGGCGCTCGTGCCGTACGGGTCGGCTATCTGCCCCGGCGTCCCAGTGGTGCGCGAGGAGGCCTCGGAAGTGTGTGTCTGTGCTGTGCCGTTGGCCTGCGAGGCGGGGCCGCCCTCGGCCGTGGAACGGGCACCGGGCAGCGCCGCCCGCCCGCTCTGCTGCGCCTCCTGAACCCTGGCCGCGGCCCGGGCGCCCGCCCGGTACGCGGCGATCGCCCCGGCCCGCGCGGCCCGGATGTCCCCGCCGCTCTCCAGGGCCTTGGGCGCGAGCGCACCCGGCGCCCCCGCCCCGTTCGCCGGGTCCGCCCCGGCGCTCGGCAGCCCCCCGGCCGTACGCGCACGGATGGCGGCACGCCGAGCGGCCTCGGGGTCGGCACCCCCGGGACCGCCTTGAGTGCCCTGGAATCCAGGGGCGCCCTGGGCGCTCTGCGCACCCTGGCCGCCCGGCAGACCCGGTCCACCCTGCCCACCCGGCTCACCCGGGGAACCGCCCTCAGGTCCGAACCCGCCGCCACCGTCACCCTCCGGAGCCGGCACCGGGTCGTACCCGCACAGCGCCTCCTCCGCCGCCCCGACCGCGAGCCCGGTGAGCATCACCCGGCCGTCGTCGCAGACCAGCACCGTACGGGCCGTGATGTTCCGGTGCACCCAGCCATGGGCGTGCAGCACACGCAGCGCCATGAGGACGTCGGAGGCCACCTCGGCCGCCCGATACGGCGTGAGCGGCTTCTCGGCGAGCAGCGCCGCGAGCGGTCGCGCCGCCACCAACTCACTGACGATCCACAGCGAACCACCCTCGGCGAACACGTCGAAGACCTGGTCGAGCCGCGGATGGTCGGGGATCTGCGCCGCGGCCTGCGCGGCCTCGACCGCACGCCGTACGGCCGGGTCGGTGGGCCGCCGCACCCCGGTGCGCGCCGCGGACCGCCCGCTCCCCCGCTGCCGCGGGTCACGCGCCGTGAAACCGTCCGGCAGCCCCTCGGCGTCGAGCACCTCCGCCTCGACGACCTCGGGCAACGGCACCTGCCTGACCAGGACTTCCTGACCGCTGTAGGTGTCGAAGGCACGGGTGTCGGTGAGTTCGTACTCGTCGGCGGGTGGCAGCGGCAGGCGGTAGCGGTCGGCAAGAACCCGTCCCGCATAGTCGTCCACGTTGCCTCCCCCGGCCGCCCGGTTGGTCAATTCCGTTCGCCTTGCGCCCCGTTCCGAACCCATACCTGGATGCGTACGGTCCGCAAACACTCACGATACGTGCCGGAGGCAACCCGCAATGAGGGGATGCCAGATCTCACGGCTCAAACACGGGTTCGGTCACATCACGACTTGGGTTCGAACGTCTTCGCGAGGGTCTTCCAGGTGTCCTTACGGAGGTCACTGCCCCAGTTCGCGGCTTTCGCCGTGTACATCAGCGCATATCCGAGATGGTCGTTGACGACGAACCCCCGGTCGATCGTCCGGTACTCCGTCCCGCTCTCCACATAGGTGAACTCCCAGTCGGCCGTGTTCCAGTCGCGGTAGTCCACCTCCTCTATGCGGATCTTCTGGTACTGCGAGCGCGTCATGTAGCGCTCCTGGTTCTTCCAGTCGGCCACCGGGTCGCCCTTGGGCGTGGACGTCCAGGCGACGAGCAGCTTCTGCCCGTCGGGCCCGGTGAACCGGTCCCCGGCGGCACTCGCCCCCTGGTACTTCCACCCCTTGGGCAGACCGATCGAGTACCCCTGGCTCCCCTTGTACGCCGTCTCCACCGCGCTGTCGCCGGACGCCCCGCCGTCTCCCGCACTGCTGCCGCCGGACGCGGTCGGACCGTTGCTGGGAGTGCTGCCGTCCGTCGAGGCCGACGCGGGCTGCGCGTCGCCTCCGTCCGCACGGCTGCCGCCACTCGTGTCCTCCTTGGCGCGGGCACTGGAGGATGCACTGACCGCGGCCTTCCCGCCGCTGTTCTTGCCGCCGTGTGAACTCTTGCCGTGGTCCCCGCCGAACACGAAGGCCAGCACGGTCCCGACCACGGCGAGCACGATCACCACCGCGATGATCACCAGCGTCCGCTTCGGCACCACGTCGGTGAGCGGCGCCCTCGGCACGGGCCGCGGCGGCAGATCCGGCGGCGGCACGACCGGCCACCCCGAACTGCGCCCGCCGGCCTGCGCATTCGCCCCTTGCGCCCCGCTCTCCGGGCCCCCGGAGGCTGCACCTGCCGACGAGCCCGAAGCACCCGCGGAACCCGAACCCGCCGATGAACCGGAACCGGCAGAGGTACCGGAAGGCTCCTTGGCTCCCGAAGCTGCCGACGAAGCCGAGGACTGCACCGCAGCCGACGGCGACGAAGACGGCGACGAGGCCGGCCGTGGAGCCGGAGGCACCGCAGGCATCGGAGTCGTCGGAGCGGGAGGAGCCGCAGGAGCAGGGGGTGCCGGCGGAGCCGAAGAACCGGCCGCACCCGACGCCCCGGCGGACTTGGTGCCCTCGGACCCCGAACCGGCCGTACCGTTCCCCGACTTGGCGCGGGCCGCAGCCGCCGAACCGGCCGCCGCTCCCGCCGCCACGGCGGCCTTCCGCACGGAACGCAGCGCCCCGCGCAGCTTCTCCGCCGCCTCCTCGCCCCGCTTGCCGCCGGAGCCGCCCGAACTCGCCTTGCCCCCGTCGGGCTGCACCGGCAACGGCACGACCCGCGTCGCGTCCATCGGCGGCTCCGGCTCGGCCTCCTTCGGCTCGGGCGCGTGGATCACGCGGTTGAGCATCGCCCGCGCACCCGCGTCGTCGAGCCGCTTGGCGGGATCCTTCGTCAGCAGCCCGTAGATGACGTCCTTCAGCGGCCCCGCGTTCTTCGGCTCCTCCATCGGCTCGGTCATCACCGCGGTGAGGGTGGCGATCGCGGAACCCTTGTCGTACGGCGGCACTCCCTCGACCGCCGCGTACAGCAGTCCGCCGAGCGACCACAGGTCGGCCGCGGGGCCCGGCTTGTGCCCGCGGGCCCGCTCCGGGGAGATGTAGGAGGGCGCGCCGACGAGCATGCCGGTCGAGGTGATGGACGGGTCGCCCTCGACCTGGGCGATACCGAAGTCGGTGAGCACGACCCGGTCGGTGTCGGACTCCAGCAGGACGTTGGACGGCTTCACGTCACGGTGCAGGATGCCCTCGCGGTGCGCCGAGCGCAGCACGTCGAGGATCGCCAGCCCGACCTCGGCCGCACGCCTGGGCTCGAGCAGGCCGTCCTCCCGGATGACCTCGGCGAGCGACTTGCCCTCGACGAGCTCCATGACGATCCACGGCCGGTCGTCCTCTTCGACCACGTCGAAGACCGTCACCGCACTGTTGTTGCGGATCCGCGCGATCGCCTTGGCCTCGCGCAGCGTGCGCGTGATCAGCCGGCGTTTCTCGTCCTCGTCGATGTTCGACGGGAACCGCAGCTCCTTGACGGCGACCGTCCGGCCCAGGGTCTCGTCCTCGGCCCGCCACACCGTGCCCATGCCGCCACGGCCGAGCACCCTCCCCAGCCGGTACCGCCCGGCGAGAAGACGCTCGCT
Source organism: Streptomyces sp. TLI_185 (assembly GCF_003814765.1). NCBI lineage: Bacteria > Bacillati > Actinomycetota > Actinomycetes > Kitasatosporales > Streptomycetaceae > Streptomyces > Streptomyces sp. TLI_185. The sequence continues at coordinate 6,171,675 of NZ_RKRB01000001.1, read as the reverse complement.
GTTGTCCTGACGAGTCTCCTGACGAGATGTCCCCGCCCGCTCCGCCTCCGACATGCGTCCCCTCATGCAACCCGCCCTGACAGAGCCTCCATTGTCCCTCACCCGACAAGTGCCCGACGCCCAGGGTGCCCGTGGCGCCCTACGAGGAGCCCGTGCAACCGGGACCCCGCCGGACCGAGCGTCTCGCCACCCTGGATGATGGGCCGCGACAAGGGAGGACCTCGCGATGCCACCGCTCCGGACGCTACTGGCCGCGCCCGTGTCGCTCGTGCTCCTCACTCTGTCCCCGACCTCCTCCTCGGCCCCCGCGGCACCGGCCACGGACACGCTCCTGCCCCTGCTGGTCACACAGGGCAGGGCCCCCGCCGCAGCCCTCCTGGCCCGCGAGGACTCCGGCACCCGCTACGCCCACGCCGGCCGGGGCATCGCCCGCACCGACCACTTCCGCGCCGGCAGCATCACGAAGACCTTCATCGCGACGGTCGTCCTGCAGCTCGCGGCGGAGCACCGGCTGTCCCTGTCCGACACCGTCGAGCAGCATCTGCCCGGCCTGGTGCACGGAGCCGGCAACGACGGCCGCGCCATGACCCTGCGCGCCCTGCTCACCCACACCAGCGGCCTGAACGACTTCACCGTGGACACCAGGGGCCTCGTTCCCCTCTCCCCTCGTCAAGCCGTACGCATCGCGCTCACCCGCCCCCCGGCCCAGCCCGGCCGCTACTCCTACTCGAACACCAACTACGTGGTGCTCGGCATGGTCATCCAGCAGGTCACCGGCCACTCGTACGCAACCGAGGCCGATCGCCGCATCATCGCTCCGCTGGGTCTGACGGGCACCTCCTTCCCCGGCTCCCGTACCTCTTTGCCCTCTCCGCACGGCCGCGCCTACGCCACCGACGGAACCGACGTCACCGAGCTCGACCCGCGGGTGGCCGGAGCCGCGGGCGAACTGGTGACCACACTCGCCGACCTGGACCGCTTCTACGCGGCCCTGCTGGGCGGCGAACTGCTGCCCTCGCGCCGGCTGCGCGAGATGCGCGACACCCGCACCGCACACGGCCTGTACGGCATGGGCCTGTTTCCCGAGAAGCTGCCGTGCGGCATCACGGTGTGGGGACACAACGGACGCATCACCGGCAGCTACGTGCGCACCGCAGCCACCGTCGACGGCCGGCGTGTCTTCACCTTCCGCGTGAACACGACGGCGATCGCAGACCCCGGCCTCGAACGGGCCCTGCTCGCTGCCGAGTTCTGCCCTCGCACCCCGTAGAACGGCCGGGTTCCGAACGAAGATCCCGGTTCGCGCCACTCGTTCGGGTGATCGGATCGGTCCTTGAAATGCGCCGCACCGGCCCGACTACAGCGGCACGATGTCCGGCGCCCCCAACCGCGCCGCATCCGCCGTCAGGTCGTCCGGCTGCCGCTGCGACTCCCGCTCGGCCTCCACCCGCTTCTCGTAGTGCTCGATCTCGCGCTCGATCTGGTCCTTGTCCCAGCCGAGCACCGGCGCCATGAGTTCGGCAGCCTCCCGTGCGCTGCGCGTCCCCCGGTCGAAGGTCTCGATGGAGATGCGGGTGCGCCGCGTCAGTACGTCGTCCAGGTGTCGGGCGCCCTCGTGCGAGGCGGCGTACACGATCTCGGCGCGCAGATAGTCGTCGGCGGCGTGCAGCGGCTCCCCGAGCGAGGCGTCGCCGACGACAAGGTCGAGGAGCTCCTCCGCCATCGACCCGTACCGATTCAACAGATGCTCCACACGCACCACATGAAGACCCGTCCGCGCCGCGATCCGCGCCCGCGCGTTCCACAGTGCCCGGTAGCCCTCGGCCCCCAGCAGCGGAACGTCCTCCGTCACGCACTCGGCGACGCGCAGGTCGAGGCCGTGCACCGCCTCGTCCACCGCGTCCTTGGCCATCACGCGGTACGTCGTGTACTTGCCGCCCGCCACCACGACAAGCCCGGGCGCGGGATGTGCCACGGTGTGCTCGCGCGACAGCTTGCTCGTGGCCTCCGACTCGCCGGCCAGCAACGGGCGCAGCCCCGCGTACACGCCCTGCACGTCGTCCCGTGTCAGCGGCACCGCGAGGACCGAGTTCACATGCTCCAGCAGGTAGTCGATGTCGGCGCTGGACGCGGCCGGATGTGCCTTGTCGAGGTCCCAGTCGGTGTCCGTCGTGCCGACGATCCAGTGCCGGCCCCAGGGGATGACGAACAGCACGGACTTCTCGGTGCGCAGGATCAGTCCGGACGAGGAGCTGATGCGGTCCTTCGGTACGACCAGGTGGATGCCCTTGGAGGCCCGGACGTGGAACTGGCCGCGCTCGCCCACCATGGCCTGGGTGTCGTCGGTCCACACCCCGGTCGCGTTGACGATCTGTTTGGCGCGGATCTCGTACTCGCCGCCCGCCTCGACGTCCTGCACGCGCGCGCCGACGACCCGTTCGCCCTCCCGCAGAAAGCCCGTCACGCGCGCGCGGTTGGCGGCCTTCGCGCCGTAGGCCGCCGCCGTGCGCACCAGGGTGGCCACATAACGGGCGTCGTCCATCTGGGCGTCGTAGTACTGCAGGGCCCCGACCAGCGCGTCCTTCTTCAAGGCGGGTGCCACGCGCAGGGCGTGGCGACGGGTCAGGTGACGGTGCGTGGGCAGGCCGCGGCCATGTCCGCGGGCCATCGACATCGCGTCGTAGAGCGCGACGCCCGAACCGGCGTACAGGCGCTCCCAGCCCTTGTGCTGCAGCGGGTAGAGGAACGGCACCGGCTTCACCAGGTGCGGGGCGAGCCGCTCCAGCAGCAGGCCGCGCTCCTTCAGTGCCTCCCGCACGAGGGCGAAGTCGAGCATCTCCAGATAGCGCAGTCCGCCGTGGATCAGCTTGCTGGACCTGCTGGATGTGCCCGACGCCCAGTCACGCGCCTCGACCAGCCCCGTGGACAGACCGCGCGTCACGGCATCCAGGGCGGTGCCCGCCCCGACCACGCCGCCGCCCACGACCAGTACGTCCAGCTCGCGCTCGGCCATTCCCGCCAGTGACTCGGCTCGCTGCGCCGGCCCCAGTGTCGCTGTCCTCACCGCTGCCTCCCGCTATCGGTAGCGTCGGCCGCACCCGTCGGGCGAAGCCCGGTTCCTATCCCCCATGCCCAAATTCTGACCGGCTTGCCCGGCTTCAGCCACCAGTCGCCCCCAGCCTGTGGACAACATTCCCGAGACCTGCGGAAAACACGGACAACCAATCCCGCAAATCGGTCATATTTACTCCTAGTGTGACATTGCGCTTCGCCTGTCCTGTCCACAGGACTTGCGCACCTGCCCCGCTTCGGTTACTGGGAGGACGGCCCACGCCATGCCCGCAGATCTCGCCGTCATCGGACTCGGCCCGTTCGGCCTGCCCCTGGCCCAGGCAGCCGTCGCGGCCGGCATCCCCACACTCGGCTACCGGACCGGGCCCGAGCAGGGCTCTCTCAGCCCCGCCGAACTGCGCCGGATGCTCTCGGGGGGCTTCCGGCACGCCACCAGCCCGGCCGAGCTCGGCCGCGTCCGCACCGCGGTCATCTGCGCGCCGACCCCGCGCGGCGCCGACGGCAAACTCGACCTCGGCCAGGTGGAGGCGGCGGCCCGCGCCCTGGCCGAGCGGCTGCGCCCGCACACCACGGTCATCCTGGAGTCGCCCGTCCCCCCGGGCACCACCGAGGAGTTCCTGTGCCCCCTCCTGGAGGAGGGCTCCGGGCTGCAGGCGGGCCGCGACTTCCACCTCGCCTACTCCCCCAGCCGGGTCGACCCCGGCAACCGCGCCTTCACCCCGGCCAACATCCCCAAGGTGATCGGCGGCCTCACCTCCGCCTGCACCGAGTCCGCCGCAGCGTTCTACGGCCGCCTCACCGACAAGGTGGTACGCGCGCGTGGACTGCGCGAGGCGGAGACCGTGCAGCTGCTGGAGACCAACTTCCGGCACGTCAACATCGCACTCGTCAACGAGATGGCCGTCCTCTGCAACCACCTCGGAGTCGACGTCTGGGACGTCATCCGCTGCGCGGAGACCAAGCCGTTCGGCTTCGAGGCCTTCCGCCCCGGCCCCGGCGTAGGCGGCCACGCCGTCCCCCAGGACCTGACCGGCCACCCGGGCCGCACCCTGCGCATGGTCGAACTGGCCCAGCAGGTCAACAGCCAGATGCCCCGTTACGTCGTCCAGCGCGCCGCGGCCCTCCTCAACGAGCACGGCAAGTCGGCGCGCGGCGCACGCGTGCTGCTCCTCGGCGTCACCTACAAGGCGGATCTCGCCGACCAACAGGGCACCACCGCCCCGGAGATCGCCGTCCGCCTCATGGAACTGGGCGCCTCGATCAGCTACCACGACCCGCACGTCCCGTCGTGGAGCGTCCTGGACCGCCCGGTCCCGCGCGCGGACTCCCTCTACGAGGCCGCGGCCGAGGCCGATCTGACGATCCTTCTCCAGCAGCACCGGACGTACGACCTCCAAGGCCTGTCGGTGAAGGCGCAGTTGCTGCTGGACACGCGCGGAGCCGTTCCGACGGGGGCCGCCCACCGCCTCTGACCGCATATATGGCTGGCCGCCCTGACACCCCCACCTGTTACTCTCCCTCCACTCGTCGCACATGCGTGCGCACATTTTCTTCGCTTCACCATCCGCTCGTTCCATCCCGTGGGGGGATCTCTGTCATGAGCCAGTCAGCTCCAACGCCGCCGCAGCAGCCCCAGCCGGCCGACGGCAACCCGTTCGCCCAGCAGCAGGACGCGGAACCGCAGCCTCCGGCGCCGGGCGTTCCGTACGCGCCTGCTCCCGCTCCGGTGAAGAACAACATCGGCCTCGGTCTGGCGGCAGCCTTCGTCGCCGCCGTGGTCGTCGCCGGTGTCTACGGCGCGATCATCGGCCTGACCAAGCACGAGATCGGCTGGGCGGCGGTCGGCGTCGGCTTCCTGATCGGACTCGCCGCGGGCCGGCTCGGCGGCCGCAACCCGGTCCTGCCGGTCGCGAGCGCGGTTCTGTCCCTGGGCGCCGTCTACCTCGGCCAGCTGGTGGGCGAGGCCATGCTCCTCGCGGACCAGGTGAAGGTCGGTTTCAGCGAGGTCTTCTTCCAGCACCTCAGCGTGGTCCAGGAGGCCTGGAAGGCGGACGCCGACCCGCTGACGTTCGTGTTCTTCGCGATCGCCGCGTATGTGGCGTTCACGGGGGCCAAGAAGGCGGCGGTCTGACGCTGGCGGTGCGCGGCGGAGGGGCGGCGCGTCGGTGGTGAAGGGGGCGCGCGGGTGCGACGGGCTCGGGGGCTGGTGGCATGGGGGGCGCGGCGCGGGTACCTTACGGAGACAGGTGGGGTCGGTCGCAGGTGGCACCGCGGCAGGCTCCTGGATGGTTCACGGAGTGTCCGCCCCTACGCTGCTTGGGGGCGGCCGCTCACCGCTTCACCAACAAGGTGGAGCCCACCGCAGCGGGAACTGCGGCAGGCTCCTGGATGGTTCACGGAGTGTCCGCCCCTAAGTTGCCTGGGGGCGGCCGCTCACCATCCGAAAATCCGCAAGATCCACCTCCTCCGGCACTTCACCATCCACAGACGGCTTCGGTCCCAGCGAGTGGGCTTGCGGTGACGTCCCATGGGCGCCCCCTTCCACGAGGCCGCCCATTGCCCGGTAGACGGTCCGTTGGAAATCGGGCCGGGCCCCGAGGAGCGGGGTCCGGAACCAAATCCTTGGAAGGGGGCGCTCCAGCAACCTGGGGCGCCGACACGGACGTTATCGCCCTCGACCCGGCTGACCAGCCCGTATTCGCCCCGAACGCAACCGCACGCCCCCGCACCACCCCACACGCCCCGCGCAAGCCCAGGCATACGAAGGGGGCCGGTCACCCCACCAGGTGACCGGCCCCCTTCACGCCGTAAGCCCTACCGCTTGTGCTGAGAATCCGCCACCGTGACCTCGACCCGCTGGAACTCCTTGAGCTCGCTGTACCCGGTCGTGGCCATCGCCCGCCGCAGCGCACCGAAGAGGTTCATCGAGCCGTCAGGGGTGTGCGACGGACCCGTCAGCACCTCCTCGATGGTGCCGACCGTGCCCAGGTCGACCTTCTTGCCGCGCGGCAGCTCCTCGTTGACGGCCTCCATGCCCCAGTGATGGCCCTTGCCGGGCGCGTCCGTCGCGCGGGCGAGCGGGGAGCCCATCATCACGGCGTCCGCGCCGCAGGCGATCGCCTTCGGGAGGTCGCCGGACCAGCCCACGCCACCGTCGGCGATCACGTGCACGTACCGGCCGCCCGACTCGTCCATGTAGTCACGGCGGGCCGCCGCCACGTCCGCGACCGCGGTCGCCATCGGGACCTGGATGCCCAGCACATTGCGCGTGGTGTGCGCCGCGCCGCCGCCGAAGCCGACGAGCACGCCCGCCGCGCCCGTGCGCATCAGGTGCAGGGCCGCCGTGTACGTGGCGCAGCCGCCGACGATCACCGGGACGTCGAGCTCGTAGATGAACTGCTTCAGGTTCAGCGGCTCGTGCGAGCCGGAGACGTGCTCCGCGGAGACCGTCGTACCGCGGATGACGAAGATGTCCACGCCCGCGTCCACGACCGCCTTGGAGAACTGCGCCGTGCGCTGCGGGGAGAGCGCGGCGGCGGTGACCACGCCGGAGTCGCGCACCTCCTTCAGGCGCGCGCCGATCAGCTCCTCCTTGATGGGGGCGGCGTAGATCTCCTGGAGCCGGCGCGTGGCCCGGTCCGCGTCGAGGCCGACGATCTCGTCGAGCAGCGGCTGCGGGTCCTCGTACCTCGTCCACAGGCCTTCGAGGTTCAGCACGCCGAGGCCGCCGAGTTCGCCGATGCGGATCGCGGTGGCCGGGGAGACCACGGAGTCCATGGGGGCGGCCAGGAACGGCAGCTCGAAGCGGTAGGCGTCGATCTGCCAGGCGATCGAGACCTCCTTCGGGTCCCGCGTACGGCGGCTGGGGACGACGGCGATGTCGTCGAAGGCGTACGCCCGGCGGCCGCGCTTGCCGCGCCCGATCTCGATCTCAGTCACGTCTGTGGCCTTTCCCTGATGCGTTGCAGCGTCTTCCAGTATCGCCGACGGGTATGACAAGGGCGGCCCCGGTGCTTCCGGGACCGCCCTTGAAGGAGCCTGCTGGCCGCTCGGGTGACTACTTGCGGCTGTAGTTCGGCGCCTCGACCGTCATCTGGATGTCGTGCGGGTGGCTCTCCTTGAGGCCCGCGGAGGTGATCCGAACGAAGCGGCCCTTGGTCTCCATCTCCTCGATGGTGGCGGCGCCCACGTAGCCCATGGTCTGGCGCAGACCGCCGACGAGCTGGTGCAGCACGTTGGCGAGCGGGCCGCGGTAGGGCACCTGGCCCTCGATACCCTCGGGCACGAGCTTGTCGTCGGAGGCGACCTCGCCCTGGAAGTAGCGGTCCTTCGAGTACGACTTCGCCTGGCCGCGGGACTGCATGGCGCCGAGCGAGCCCATGCCGCGGTACGACTTGAACTGCTTGCCGTTGATGAAGAGCAGCTCGCCGGGCGACTCCTCGCAGCCCGCGAGCAGGCTGCCGAGCATCACCGTGTCGGCTCCGGCCGCAAGGGCCTTGCCGATGTCGCCGGAGTACTGCAGGCCGCCGTCACCGATCAGCGGGATGCCCGCCGGGCGGGCCGCGAGGGAGGCCTCGTAGATCGCGGTGACCTGCGGGACGCCGATGCCGGCGACCACGCGGGTCGTACAGATGGAACCGGGGCCGACGCCCACCTTGATGCCGTCGACACCGGCGTCGATGAGGGCCTGGGCGCCGTCACGGGTGGCGACGTTGCCGCCGATCACGTCGACCGAGACGCTCGACTTGATCTTCGACATCCAGCTGAGGGCGTTGCTGTTGTGGCCGTGCGAGGTGTCGACGACCAGGAAGTCCACACCGGCCGCGGCGAGCGCCTGGGCGCGCTCCAGGGCCTCCGGGCTGGCGCCGACGGCGGCACCGACCAGCAGCCGGCCCTCGGCGTCCTTGGCGGCGTTCGGGTACTTCTCGGCCTTGACGAAGTCCTTGACCGTGATGAGGCCCTTGAGGACACCGGCCTCGTCGACCAGCGGAAGCTTCTCGATCTTGTGGCGGCGCAGCAGCTCCATGGCGTCCACACCGGAGATGCCGACCTTGCCGGTGACCAGCGGCATCGGCGTCATGACCTCGCGCACCTGACGGCTGCGGTCGGACTCGAAGGCCATGTCACGGTTGGTGACGATGCCGAGCAGCTTGCCGGCCGGGTCGGTGACGGGGACACCGCTGATGCGGAACTTGGCGCACAGGGCGTCCGCGTCGGCGAGCGTCGCCTCCGGGTGCACCGTGATGGGGTCGGTGACCATGCCGGACTCGGACCGCTTGACCAGGTCGACCTGGTTGACCTGGTCCTCCACGGACAGGTTGCGGTGCAGCACGCCGACGCCGCCGAGGCGGGCCATTGCGATCGCCATCCGAGACTCGGTCACCTTGTCCATCGCCGCGGAGAGCAGCGGGATGTTGACCCGGACGTTGCGGGAGATGCGGGACGAGGTGTCGACCGCGTTGGGGAGCACCTCGGATGCACCCGGCAGCAGCAGCACGTCGTCGTAGGTCAGCCCGAGTGTCGCGAATTTACCGGGCACTCCGTCGACGTTTGCAGTCATGACACCTTCCCCAAATGGCCTTGATCGGTGCGGATGTCCATGCTAACGGGAAGCACGGCTCTCGAATTCCACGGTTCCGCGTGACCCTGGGCTTCGTATGTTCGTACGGAATTGTCGAGAGACCTGTTCAAGGAAGGCGCTTACGGCATTGGGGTCACTGCTCCGCGAGCGCCCTGAGCCGGCTCAGTGCCCGGTGCTGTGCGACCCGCACCGCTCCGGGTGACATTCCCAACATCTGTCCGGTCTCCTCGGCCGTGAGACCCACCGCGATCCGCAGCAGGAGCAGCTCGCGCTGGTTCTCCGGCAGGTTGGCCAGCAGTTTCTTGGCCCATTCGGCATCGCTGCTGAGCAGCGCCCGCTCCTCCGGGCCGAGCGAGTCGTCCGGCCGCTCCGGCATCTCGTCGGACGGGACCGCCGTGGACCCCGGGTGCCGCATCGCCGCCCGCTGCAGGTCCGCGACCTTGTGCGCGGCGATGGCGAAGACGAACGCCTCGAAGGGGCGGCCGGTGTCCTTGTAGCGCGGCAGGGCGAGGAGGACGGCGACGCAGACTTCCTGCGCGAGGTCCTCCACGAAGTGCCGGGCATCACCCGGCAGCCGGGACAGACGGGTGCGGCAGTAGCGCAGCGCCAGGGGGTGGACATGGGCCAGCAGGTCGTGTGTGGCCTGCTCGTCCCCGTCCACGGCGCGGTGGACGAGTGCACCGATCGCCCCTGCGGCACTCGCCGCCTCGTCGTCGCGCATCGGTCCATGGTGCCTTGCGGCCGCGCGGGCCGTGGCACCGTGTCCGATGTTGTGCACCGAAGCGTTATGAGCAGGTGCGCCGGAACTCATCCCTTGCGCCCTCCTCTTCCGCTCGACCGACTCGTCCCCGAGAGACTCCACACCTCAAGGATGCGGCATCCGCGCCGAAACGAGCATCGGGCACCCGGCGGGCCCTTTTGACATGCGGCTCCGAGGGGGTGCAGGTGCGTCCTCGCGCCGGCCGCGGCAGCGGTCGGCATGGCCGCCTGCCGCGCGCTCTCGGCATGCGGGACGAAGGCCCTCGCAGCGGAGCTGCCAGGGCCTTTGGCCGGTGCGGCGAAGAGGGAGCCTGCCGGGCGGCACGAGGGCGCGCCTGAACTTCGGGGTCGTGCCGCCCCACCCACCTTGCGGTGGGCGGGGGTTCCTGAACCCCCGCTGCAACACACCCGACTGGCCTAGCGAACCAGGCCCCAGCGGAAGCCGAGCGCCACGGCGTGCGCCCGGTCCGAGGCGCCGAGCTTCTTGAAGAGCCGCCGGGCGTGCGTCTTGACGGTGTCCTCGGATAGGAACAGCTCACGGCCGATCTCCGCGTTGGAGCGGCCGTGGCTCATGCCCTCCAGGACCTGGATCTCACGCGCGGTGAGCGTGGGCGCTGCGCCCATCTCGGCGGAGCGCAGCCGGCGCGGGGCCAGCCGCCAGGTCGGGTCGGCGAGCGCCTGGGTGACGGTCGCGCGCAACTCCGCGCGCGAGGCGTCCTTGTGCAGATAGCCGCGGGCACCGGCGGCGACCGCGAGGGCCACGCCGTCCAGGTCCTCGGCGACCGTGAGCATGATGATGCGCGCGCCCGGGTCTGCGGACAGCAGCCGGCGCACGGTCTCGACGCCGCCCAGTCCGGGCATGCGTACGTCCATCAGAATCAGGTCCGAACGGTCGGCGCCCCAGCGGCGGAGGACTTCCTCGCCGTTGGCCGCGGTCGTCACGCGCTCGACGCCGGGCACGGTCGCGACCGCGCGGCGGAGCGCCTCTCGGGCAAGCGGGGAGTCGTCGCAGACGAGGACGGATGTCATGGCCGTCCTCCGCAGCTGATGCACGTCACCTTGAGCCTCCAGGCTGGTACGAAATCGTCACCTGTGCGGTCGACCGTCTCGGACGCCTGCCCGAGCACTTGTTGCTTCAACCGCCTCCGCACTCTCAACGATGGTCACTCGAAAGAGTTACGGGGCCGTGTGCCATCTTCGGCACTCTACGTGAGGGCACGGACACGGTGCAGACATGCAGGGCGGACCCTCAACGTTTCATCACAACCCATGCCCCATTTAGCCCTTTTTCTTCCCATCTACTCGCGTTTGAGGCTAGATTCGCAATGAGTCATATTTTCATTTCCTTAGATCGTAGATATACGGTCGTGGGCACCGTATCCGCTCAGAACGGCTACAAGGGGTCACGCAATGGCAGATTTCTCCCGCCTTCCCGGACCGAACGCGGACCTGTGGGACTGGCAGCTCCTGGCCGCCTGCCGCGGGGTGGACAGCTCGCTCTTCTTTCATCCGGAGGGTGAGCGCGGTGCGGCCCGGAGCGCTCGCGAGAACTCGGCCAAGGAGGTCTGTATGAGGTGCCCGGTGCGCGCGCAGTGCGCGGCGCACGCGCTGGCGGTGAGAGAGCCGTACGGCGTGTGGGGCGGCCTGACCGAGGACGAGCGCGAAGAGCTCATGGGACGGGCACGGAACCGGCTGGTGGCTGCGGCGACCGGCGTGGACGGCGGCTCGAACACTTGAAGGAACGTTTCTTCGTCTCCAGGTGATGGGCACGCGTGCGCGTGCCCATCACTTTTACTGGCGGGCGGCTGCCCGCCCGAGTTGCTCCAGGGTCGCCGCGACCGCGGGCACCTGGGCCAGATCGGGCAACGTCAGCGCCACGATCTCCCGCCGCACCGCCGGCTCCAGCGTCAGCACGCACGCGTGCCGCGGCCGTACCGACTCGATGGCGAGCTGCGGCAGCACGGCGACACCGAGGCCCGCGCCGACCAGGCCGACGACGGCCGGATAGTCGTCGGTGGCGAAGTCGATGCGGGGCGTGAACCCCGCGCTCTCGCACACCTCGACCAACTGCCCGCGGCAGCGGGGGCATCCGGCGATCCACGGCTCGCGTGCGAGGTCCCCGATGGCCACGGTCCCGGCCTGCGCGAGCCGGTGCCGCTCGGGCACGAGCCCGACGAGCCGGTCGCTCAGCAACGGTCGTACGACGAGGTCGTCCCACTCCTCCGCGCCCGCCGCGCGTTCGTAGCGGAAGGCCAGCGCCACGTCGCAGTCCCCCTCGCGCAGCAGCTCGACGGAGGCGGGCGGTTCGGCCTCCTCCAGGGAGACCCGGGTGCCGAGGTGCGCGGCGCGCAGGGCCGCGAGGGCGGTGGGTACGAGCGTCGAGCTGCCGCTCGGGAACGAGACGAGCCGTACGCGTCCGGCGCGCAGCCCCGCGATGGCGGCGACCTCCTCCTCCGCCGCCGTGAGCCCGGCCAGGATCCCCGAGGCATGCCGCACCAGCGCCTCACCGGCCTGGGTCAGCCGCATCTCGCGCCCGCCGCGGACGAGCAGCGGCGTGCCGACCGACGCCTCCAGGGCCTTCATCTGCTGGCTGACGGCGGGCTGCGTACAGCCCAGTTCGCGCCCCGCAGCCGAGAAGGAGCCGGTGGAGGCGACGGCGCGCAGAACGCGCAGATGGCGGGCTTCGATCACTGTTCGAGGATAAGTGATCCTTTGGCCGGGCGCCCGATACTGCGTCGACACTTTGAGCCGACGTCACCTACCGTTCGGGCATGAAGCTTCTGTCAGTGAACCTCGGCCGTCCGAAGCCCGTGCCGTACACGGGCCAGCCGGACGGGGTGACCGGCATCGACAAGCAGCCTGTGGACGGGCCGGTGCGGGTGGCCGCGCCCGGCCCCAAGGGGGTCGGCGCGAGCGGGCTGGCCGGGGACGCGGTGTGCGAACTGCGCCACCACGGGGGTGACGACCAGGCGGTGTACGCGGTCGCGCGCGAGGATCTCGACGCCTGGGAGCGCGAGTTGGGGCGCCCGCTGCGCAACGGCTCGTTCGGCGAGAACCTCACCACCGAGGGCCTCGACATATCCGGCGCACTGATCGGCGAGCGCTGGCGGATCGGACCGGAGGTCGTCCTGGAGGTCACCTCCGGCCGGATCCCCTGCCTCACCTTCCAGGGCCACCTGGGTGAGAAGGGGTGGGTGAAGCGGTTCACGCAGAAGGGTGCTCCCGGCGCGTACCTGCGGGTGATCGAGCCCGGCGAGATCCGCTCCGGCGCCCCGGTCGAGATCGTGCACCGCCCGGACCACGACGTGACGGTGGAGCTGCAGTTCCGGGCGGTCACGACGGAGCGGAAACTGCTGCCGCGACTGCTTGCGGCGGGTGAGGCACTGCATCCGGACGGCCGGGAGGCGGCACGTCTGTACCTGCAGAAGCACGGTTCCTGACGTCACGTCAGGTACGCGCTCTTCTCGGATGCTTCACCGGCGTCGGACCCTGTGCAGAGATCGGATTCCCACAGTCCGGGTCACTACCCTTGGGCCATGACAACGGCTCTGATTACGGGATCGACCGCGGGCATCGGCGCCGCGTTCGCGCGGCGGCTGTCGGCCGACGGGCACAACCTGGTGCTCGTCGCCCGCGACACCAAGCGGTTGCAGGAACAGGCGACCGAACTGCACGACCGGCACGGCATCGAGGCGGAGGTGCTCACCGCGGACCTCGCCACGGACGACGGCATCGAAGCCGTGGCCGCCCGCCTGGCCGACCGCAGGAACCCCGTCGACCTGCTGATCAACAACGCCGGATTCGGCAACAAGGGCCGCTTCCTCGACGTGGCGATGGCCGACGAGCTGACGATGCTCAAGGTGCACTGCGAGGCGGTGCTGCGCCTCACGGCGGCGGCGACCGAGGGGATGCGCGAGCGCGGCCGCGGCGGGGTCGTCAACGTCGCGTCCGTGGCCGCCTTCGTACCGCGCGGCACGTACGGCGCCTCCAAGGCATGGGTCGTGCAGTTCACGCAGGGCGCTGCGAAGGACCTTGCGGGCAGCGGGGTGCGGCTGATGGCACTGTGCCCGGGGTTCGTGCGGACCGAGTTCCATCAGCGGGCCGGGATGGGCACGGACAACATCCCCGGGTGGATGTGGCTCGATGCCGACAAGCTGGTGTCGGCGGCGCTGTCCGATCTGGCGCGGGGGAAGTCCCTGTCCGTGCCGGACGCCCGGTACAAGGCGCTCATGGGGATCGTGAAGGTGACGCCCCGGGGGCTGCTCGGCGGGATCACCTCGCGGACCGGGCGGAAGTACGGGCCGCAGTAGCCTCCCGGCGCTCAGGGGGGCGCCGCGCGGTCCCGGTGGGAGAATGGTGCTGTTCAACCGGACCCCGGTGACCGGAGGCAAGACCATGACCTTCGTTCAGATCATCGACTGCAGGACCAGCCGGTTCGACGACATCAACCGGCTGATGGACACGTGGGTCGAACAGACCAAGGGGAAGCGGACGGCGACGCACGCGGTGGTCGGCAAGGACCACTCGGACGCCTCGCACTTCATCGAGATCGTGGAGTTCCCGTCGTACGAGGAGGCGATGCGGAACTCCAACCTGCCCGAGACCGACAAGATCTTCCGCGAGATGGTGGCTCTCTGTGACGAGATGCCGACCTTCACCGACCTGGACGTCGTGCGCGACGAGCAGTTGTACGCGGCGAACGTGCGCCGGTTCTTCGAGACCATCGCCACCAAGGGCGAGCTGCCGCCGCTCGACGACCTCATCGCCGAGAACTACCACGACCACGATCCCGCCAACGAGCAGGACACCATGGGCATGGACGCCTTGCGGCGTGAGATCGGCATGTGGCGCAGCGGGTTCGACTTCACCTTCGCCGTCGAGGACCAGATCTCGCAGGGTGACCGGGTGAGCACCCGGTGGACCTGGCGCGGTACCCAGACCGGTGAGTTCATGGGGCTCCCGGCCACCGGGAAGAACGTCGTCATGACCGGCACGACCCTCTTCCGGTGCAATGAGGAAGGGAAGATCGTCGAGGGCTGGTGGGAGTACGACCGGCTGGGGCTGATGGCGCAACTGGGCGCGCTGGAGGGGATGGAGCAGTAGCAGGACGGCGAAAGGCCCGGCACCCCTGGGGTGCCGGGCCTTCGTACCGACTACTGACCGATGTCAGTGGGCGTGGCCGTGGCCGTGGCCCGCAGCGGCCGGCTCTTCCTCTTCCTTCTTCTCGACGACCAGGGTCTCGGTCGTGAGCAGGAGGGAGGCGATGGAGGCGGCGTTCTCCAGGGCGGAGCGGGTGACCTTGACCGGGTCGATGACGCCGGCCTTGACCAGGTCGCCGTACTCGCCGGTGGCGGCGTTGAAGCCCTGGCCCTTCTCGAGCTCGGCGACCTTGGAGGTGATGACGTAGCCCTCCAGGCCGGCGTTCTCGGCGATCCAGCGCAGCGGCTCGACGACCGCGCGGCGGACGACGGCGACACCGGTGGCCTCGTCGCCGGTCTTGCCGAGGGAGCCCTCGAGCACCTTGGCGGCGTGGACCAGCGCGGAGCCACCACCGGAGACGATGCCCTCCTCGACCGCGGCGCGGGTCGCGGAGATGGCGTCCTCCAAACGGTGCTTCTTCTCCTTCAGCTCCACCTCGGTGGCGGCGCCGACCTTGATCACGCACACGCCGCCGGCCAGCTTCGCGAGGCGCTCCTGGAGCTTCTCGCGGTCCCAGTCGGAGTCCGTGTTCTCGATCTCGGCCTTGATCTGGGCGACGCGGCCCGTGACGTCCTCGGAGTTGCCGGCGCCGTCGACGACCGTGGTGTCGTCCTTGGTGACGGTGACGCGGCGGGCGGAGCCCAGCACGTCCAGGCCGACCTGGTCGAGCTTGAGGCCGACCTCCTCGGAGATGACGGTGGCGCCGGTGAGGATCGCCAGGTCCTGCAGCATCGCCTTGCGGCGGTCGCCGAAGCCGGGGGCCTTCACCGCGACGGCGTTGAAGGTGCCGCGGATCTTGTTGACGACCAGGGTGGACAGGGCCTCGCCCTCGACGTCCTCGGCGATGATCAGCAGCGGCTTGGAGGAGTTGGTCTGGATGACCTTCTCCAGCAGCGGCAGCAGGTCGGCGATCGAGGCGATCTTGCCCTGGTTGATCAGGATGTACGGGTCGTCGAGGACGGCCTCCATACGCTCCTGGTCCGTCACGAAGTACGGGGACAGGTAGCCCTTGTCGAAGGCCATGCCCTCGGTGAAGTCCAGCTCCAGACCGAAGGTGTTGGACTCCTCGACGGTGATGACACCGTCCTTGCCGACCTTGTCCATCGCCTCGGCGATGAGCTCGCCGACCTGCTGGTCCTGCGCGGAGAGCGCGGCCACGGCGGCGATGTCGGACTTCTCGTCGATCGGGCGGGCCGTCGCGAGGAGGTCCTCGGAGATGGCGGCCACCGCCGCGTCGATGCCCTTCTTCAGGGCGGCCGGGGAGGCACCGGCGGCGACGTTCTTCAGGCCCTCGCGCACCAGCGCCTGGGCGAGCACGGTGGCGGTGGTGGTGCCGTCACCCGCGATGTCGTTGGTCTTGGTCGCCACCTCCTTCACCAGCTGCGCGCCGAGGTTCTCGTACGGGTCCTCGACCTCGACCTCACGGGCGATGGTGACGCCGTCGTTGGTGATGGTGGGCGCGCCGAACTTCTTGTCGATGACGACGTTGCGGCCCTTGGGACCGATCGTCACCTTGACCGTGTCGGCCAGCTTGTTGACGCCGCGCTCGAGGGCGCGACGGGCGTCCTCGTCGAACTTCAGGATCTTCGCCATGACAGCGGGAGCCCTCTCGGATGTCTGTGGGTGAAAACGGCACTGCGCCCCGGGCGCCCGGCTTCTTGTTGGTCGCGGGGGCCAGGGGCGCAGCGTCAAGCAATGTGCTTCTCGAGGAAGCGGGGTGAACTACTTCTCGATGATCGCGAGGACGTCGCGAGCCGAGAGGACGAGGTACTCCTCGCCGTTGTACTTCACCTCGGTGCCGCCGTACTTGCTGTACAGCACGATGTCGCCGGTCTTGACGTCGAGCGGCAGGCGCTCGCCGTTCTCGAAGCGGCCCGGGCCCACGGCCAGGACGACGCCCTCCTGGGGCTTCTCCTTGGCGGTGTCCGGGATGACCAGGCCAGAGGCGGTGGTCTGCTCGGCGTCGAGCGGCTGGACCACGATGCGGTCCTCGAGCGGCTTGATGGCAACCTTGGAGCTGGTGGTCGTCACGATCCGACCTCCCCCTTCGGAGATCTCACGGGGTTAACTGTCTGAGGTGGCGACCAGGTGGATCCGTCGTCGCGGGTGCCGGACCTGCCCGTCGCGTAGTTGGCACTCGACTCTGCCGAGTGCCAGACCCGAGACTATGACCGCGATTAGCACTCGGTCAAGCGGAGTGCCAATGCGTGCGGCGCGTCGGCCGGGGGCTCGGGTGAACCGGGGGTTCGGTGGCCGTCCCGGGGGCTGCCGCCCCCAGACCCCCGCTCGGGCCTGAACGGCCTCGTCCTCAAACGCCGGACGGGCTGAGATTGCCCGGCCGGGGCTTTGAAAGTCGCCGGCCCCAGAAGTCAGCCCCCTTGGAAGTCAGCCGTAGTCCTCAGAAGTTCAGACGTAGTCCTCCGGGCGGCCCACCGTCAGGCCGTCCGCCTGCACCCGTCTCAGCAACCGCACCGTGCGCTCCCGCAGGGTCAGGCCCGAGCCCTCGTCCGGGTCGAGCGCCACGATGTCGCCCGGGCGCAGACGGTGGACACCGCGCAGATACGTCAGCTCGCCGCCTCCCGTCATCGACGCGCGCCACAGGACGAGGGCCGAGATGCCGCAGGCGGCTGCCGCCCGGCGGGTGGTGGTGTCGTAGGTGCCGTAGGGCGGGCGGAAGAGGCGGGGGCGGCTGCCGAAGCGGGACCGGAGTTTGTCCTGCTGGCCGCAGATCTCGGCGCGCTGGCCGGCGTAGGGCAGGCCGCGCGGGGCGGGGTGGTCGAGGGTGTGGTTCTGGATGCTCGCGCCGACCGACCGGAGGCGGGCGAAGTGGCCGTACCCGGGTCCGGCCACGCTGTCCGTGAGGAACATGCTGACCGGCAGCCGCAGTTCACCGACCAGGTCCACGAAGCGGGGGTCCTTCTCGGCGCCGTCGTCGTAGGTCAGGAAGACGACCCTGTCGTGGGTACGGATGCGGGAGACGACCGGGGGGGGAGGGCCGAACCCGCCGTACGGGCCCGCGTTGCCCGAGGCGGCTTCGGGGCGGGCAGCGGCGGGGCCGTGAGGCCCCAGCGGCGATGGGGGTCCCCCCGCTCGAGCGAAGCCGAGAGTGGGGGAGGCCGCCGGGGTGTTCCGGCGGGCCTGTGCGGCCGCACGCGCTGGGCCGCCTTCTCGCCCAGCCGTTCGATGGGGTCGACGGACTGGGCGCAGCCGGTGAGGAGCGCGCACGCCAGGACGCCGGCCGCCAGGCCCTTCGGGCTCACAGGTAGTCCTCCAGGCGGGCCACCGCGTATCCCTCGGCCGTGACCCTGTTCAGGAAGCGGCGCATGTCGTCGACCATCGTGCCGTTCCACTCGTCACGGCCGCGGAAGTGGGTGAGCACGATGTCACCGGGGTGCAGGTCCCGGTCGTCCTCGCGGTACTCCCAGTGGTCGACGAAGACCTCCTCGTCCCAGATGGGCGCGTACTTGATGCCGCAGGACTTGGCGGCGCGCAGGGTGTCCTGGTTGTAGTTGCCGAAGGGCGGGCGGAAGAGGGTCGGGCGCCTGCCGAACTGCTTCCTCATGATCGCCTGCATGCCGCAGATCTCGTGCTTCTGCTCCCGGTACGACAGCCCCGGCAGGTAGGGGTGGGTGAGGGTGTGGTTGTTGAGGGTCACGCCCTCGGACTGCATTCGGCGGAAGTAGGCGTAGTCGTCCTTCACCAGGAAGTTGCTGAGGAAGGCGGAGTACGGGATCTTCAGATCGCTCATCATCCGCAGGAACGCCGGGTCCTTCTCGGCGCCGTCGTCGATGGTCAGGAAGACCACCTTCTGCTTGGTGGGGACGGTCGTGAAGACGGGCGGAAGGTTCAGCTCCTCCTGGTCGTCCACTTCGAAGCCCCTGCGGGCCCTGATCTTCGGCTTCTTCGCGGGCGGCGGCGGAGCCGTCAGGGGGACCTTCGCCAGGTCCCAGCGGCGCGCCGCGGCGGCGCGGGCGATGTACGCGCTGCGCAGCTTCGTGGCGTAGGAGTCCAGGGCGCGGGCCGGGGGCGCCTGCAGGGGCTGCTCCTGGCCGGGGGCCGGGCGCACCGGCGGGCCGCCGAACTGTGCACAGCCCGAGGCGATGGCCGCGACGGCGAGCACGGCGATTCCACCGCGGAGCCATGTCACCCCATAAGCGCGATTTTTATCGTTTTGTACTACTGCTCGCATGGTGCCGGATCATCGCAGCCCGCTGCCGGGATCCCCGCCCGCCACGCGGCCGGAGGCGCACCGTCCACCGACTGGCCCACAATGGGCCGGTGAACGACCTCGCTGACCTGCTCACCCCCGAAGGCCGCGCCCTCCTCGACGAGGTGCGCGGCACGGGCCCGGCCGACGAGCTCGCCGTCGCCACCCGGCTGCGCCGCGAACACCCCGCCGAGCTGGTGTCGGCGGCGATCGGGCAGGCACGGCTGCGGCAGCGGGCGGCGGCCAAGTTCGGCGCCGAGGACGCGGAGCGGATGTTCTTCACACCGAACGGGGTGGAGCAGTCGACGCGGGCGAGCGTCGCCACGTACCGGGCCGAGCGACTGAAGGCGCTGGGTGTCACCTCACTTGCCGACCTGTGCTGCGGGATCGGCGGCGATGCCATCGCGCTCGCCCGGGCAGGGATCCGGGTGCTCGCCGTGGACCGGGATCCGGCGACGGCGGCCGTGGCGCGCGCGAACGCCGATGCGCTCGGGCTCGCCGGGCTGATCGAGGTGCGGGAGGCGGACGTCACTGAGGTGGACACGTCCGGCTACGACGCCGTGTTCGTCGACCCGGCCCGGCGGGGCGGGCGCGGCCGCATCTTCGACCCGCAGGCCTACTCGCCACCCCTGTCGTGGGCGGTCGGGGCCGCCCGCAAGGCGTCCCGTGCCGCCGCGCTGAAGGTCGCTCCCGGCATTCCGCACGAGGCCGTGCCCGCCGACGCCGAGGCCGAGTGGATCTCGGACGGCGGGGATGTGAAAGAGGCCGTGCTGTGGTTCGGGACGGAGCCGGGGGCGGTCCGGGCGACGCTGCTGCCGGGGCCGCGCACGCTGCTCGGGAAGGGACTGCCGGACCCGCAGGTCCGGCCCGTCGGACGGTACTTGTACGAGCCCGACGGCGCCGTGATCCGTGCGCATCTGGTCGCCGAGGTGGCCGAGCAGCTGGACGGCGGGCTGATCGACCCCACCATCGCCTACATCACCGCGGACGAACGGCACGTCACCCCGTATGCCGCCGCGTACGAGATCACCGATCAACTCCCCTTCAACGTGAAGAAGTTGAAAGCGCTGCTGCGGGAGCGCGGGGTCGGGACGCTGACCGTGAAGAAGCGGGGGTCGGCGGTGGAGCCGGAGGAGTTGCGGAAGAAGGTGAAACCGCAGGGGCCGGGCTCGGCCACCGTGTTCCTGACCCGGGTGGCGGGAGCGCCGACCATGCTCCTCGGGCACCCCGTCTGATCAGGACGGACCGGCCGCACGGCGCAGCAGCAGCTCCCGCTCCCGCTCGTTGCGCGCGAGCCCGGCCGCCCGTACGAACTCCTCGCGCGCCTCGTCCGTACGCCCCAGCCGTGCCAGCAGGTCGCCGCGCACGCTGGGCAGCAAGTGGTAGTCGCGCAAGGTGGGTTCGGCGGCGAGGGCGTCGACGATCGCCAGCCCCTGCGCCGGTCCTTGCGCCATGGAGACGGCGACGGCGCGGTTGAGTTCGACGACCGGGGACGGGGCGCGGGCGGCGAGCAGGCCGTACAGCGTCGCGATGCTCGTCCAGTCGGTCTCCTCGTAGGTGTACGCGTGCGCGTGGCAGGCGGCGATGGCGGCCTGGAGGGCGTACGGGCCCGGAGCGCCGGTGGAGGTGGCGTCGGCGCGGTGGAGGGCTGTGATGCCGCGGGCGATGAGCATGCGGTTCCAGCGGCGGCGGTTCTGGTCCTTGAGGAGGACGGGTTCGCCGTCCGGGCCGGTGCGGGCGGCCGCGCGGGAGGCCTGGAACTCCAGGAGGGAGGTGAGGGCGTGCACCTCGGGCTCCTTGGGCATCAGCCCGGACAGCACGCGGGCCAGGCGCAGCGCGTCCTCGCAGAGGGCGGGGCGCAGCCAGTCGTCGCCGGCCGTGGCGGCGTAACCCTCGTTGAAGATCAGGTAGATGACGTCCAGGACGGAGCCGAGCCGGGCCTCGCGTTCGGGGCCGTAGGGCACCTCGAAGGCGACGTTTCTGGTGGCGAGGGTCTTCTTGGCGCGGACGATGCGCTGGGCGACCGTGGGTTCCGGGGTGAGGAACGCGCGGGCGATCTCGGCCGTCGTCAGGCCGCCGAGGAGGCGGAGGGTGAGGGCGATGCGGGCCTCGGCGGACAGGACCGGGTGGCAGGCGGTGAAGACCAGGCGCAGCAGGTCGTCGTCGATGTCGTCGGAGTCGGCGGGTTCCTCGGGCGGTGCGGTGGTTTCGAGGGTGCGGCCGATCTCCTGGAGCTTGCGGGCGTAGTTCTCCCGGCGCCGGATCAGGTCCACGGCGCGGCGGCGGGCGGTGGCCATGAGCCAGGCGCCCGGGTTGTCGGGCACGCCGTCGCGCGGCCACTGCTCCAGGGCGGCGACCAGGGCGTCCTGGGCGAGTTCCTCGGCGATGCCGACGTCGCGGACGAGGCGGGCGACGGCGGCGATGATGCGCGGGGACTCGAGACGGAAGACGGTCTCGATGGCGTGGCGGGGGTCGGCGGGGGGCTGTGGGCTCACAGCCCCCCATTCGACACCCGCACCGGCGTACGGCCAAGGAAGGGTGCTCAGCCCTCCGCGATCTCCCGCACCTCGCAGGTGACCGTCCAGTACTCCTCGTGGACCTTCACGAACCGCTTGGTCCACTCCACGGCCTCGTCCATGTCCTTGCACTGGGTGATGGCATAACCGCCGATGACCTCCTTGGACTCCGTGAACGGCCCGTCCGTGACGGTGAGGTCCCCGCCCTCCCAGCGCACCCGCTTGCCCTGGGTCTGCGGGGTCAGCCCGGCCGTGTCGAGCATGACGCCGGCCTTGGTGATCTCCTCGATGAGCTCGCCCATACGCTCCATCAGCTCGGGGCTGGGGCCCTCCGGGGGTGCGGTGGTCTCGTCGATGCGGACGATCGACAGGTAGCGCGGCATGGTGACTCCTCGGTCGCTACGGGGCCGGTCCTTCCGGCCTCTCACCAGTGCGTCGATCGGGAGAGGCCGGGATCGACAGACTCCGCGGATTTCTTCGGAGTTTTTTCCGGAGCGCTGACCTGCCAGGACCTGCTAGGACAGCTCCCAGCCGAACGCCGCCTTCGCGTACGGCGCCCCGACCGTCCGCCCGCCGAAGGTGAACGCCGCGTCCGTCACGATGCCCGTGGGACGCCCCCGCAGGGACCAGACCGCGCCGTCGCCGGCGTTCTCGTGGGGCGCCGCCGCCGCGAGGTCCGCGTAGCCGTTGCCGTTGATGTCGAGGAGGCTGACCGCGCCGCCGAAGTTGTCGCTCGTCTCGACGGCTCCGGGGACGCCCTTGGTGTTCTGGGTGAAGCCCTGGGCGCCCTTGCCGGTCAGACCGCTCCGGCTGCCGTACAGGACGTTGACCATGCCGGCCCCGTCGTTGTAACCGAGTTCCTCGCCGGGCGCGCCCACGGCCACGTCGTCGTAGCCGTCGCCGTTGATGTCACCGACCGCCACCGCGGCGCCGAACTGGTCCACCGTCTCCTTGCCGCCGGGGACGCCGTCGGTGTTCTGGCTGTACGTCTTCCAGGTGGACTGCGGCTTCAGACCGGAGGCCGAGCCGAGGGCCACGGTGACCGTGGAGTAGTTCTCGGCACCCCGGACGACGTCGCCGTAGCCGTCGTGGTTGATGTCGCCGAAGGCCACACCGCCGTCGCCCTCGGGGGCCTTGGCGGAGGTGAAGGCGTCTCCGGAGGCGGCGGCCAGGTAGAACCGGGAGGTGGAGGCGCCCTCGCCGATGTAGTCGGTCAGTGCGAGGTCGTCGCGTCCGTCGTCGTTGACGTCGCCGGCGGCGGTGTCCAGGACGTCGTCGTACTGGAGGTCGGTCGCGCCGAAGGCCCTGGTGGCGGTCGGCTTGCCGGTGCGGGAGATCGGGCCGGTCCAGACGGTGGCCGTGGTGCCCCAGGGGTCGTCGTGCCCGGAGCGGCCCCCGCGGAACAGGACGAGGTCCTGCTTGCCGTCACCGTCGAAGTCGCCGGCCTGGGTGGCCGCTGCGGGCACGGACACCCCGCCGGACAGGCCGCTCTTGCCGCCCCAGACGACAACCGCGTCGCGTACCGAGGAGGCCTCCCCGACGATCAGGTCGGTGCGCCCGTCGCCGTCCAGGTCGCCCTTGGACAGCTGGATGCCGAAGTAGTCGCCCGCCTGGGGGCTGCCCGGAATGCCGCTGGTGGCACGGCTGATGACCGTGCGCCGGTCCTTGGTCAGGCCGTGCGGGCCGCCGTACATGACGACGACGTGGCCCGCCCCCTTCTGGCCGTCGACTGTGGCGGTCGGGGCGCCGATGGCGAGGTCCTTGTAGCCGTCGCCGTTGAAGTCGTCCCGGACGGTCTTCGGGGCGGCGGCCGCGGCGCTGCCCGCCAGCGCGGGGATACAGCCGAGCGCCAGCACACCGGCGATCATCGGCACGGACCAAGCTTTGTACGAACGCGAGATGGACATCTGGAATCCCCCTGGTTACGGCAATGCAGTCACCGCAAGAGACCCCCTGGGGCACCCGATGGTTGTAGTCCCCCGGCTCACTTTCAGCGCAGGGATTCCCACAGCTCGCTCGCCGCCGGTTCCTTCGCCACCACCCGGTTGGGGTCCGAGGGCGCGGTCACCACCGGCATCATCACGGTCTTCACCCGGTCCGCCGACAGGCCCTTCAGGCTCTCGCCGAGGCCGACCAGCTCGCTCAGCGAGTCCAGGCCGGTGTCGGTGGTCAGGCTGCTGGTCACCGCCTCGGCCACCGTGTACAGCCTGGCGGGGTCGGTGAACAGGCTCGTCGAGGAGATCTGTTCCAGCAGGGCCTTCACCAGCTTCTGCTGCAGGCCTATGCGGCCGAGGTCGCTGCCGTCGCCGATGCCGTGCCGGGTGCGGGCGAGGGCCAGTGCCTGCTTGCCGTTCAGGGTGTGGGTGCCCGCCTTCAGGTGGAGGTGGCTGTCGTCGTCCTCGATGTCCTGGTCGGTCGTCACGGTGACACCGCCCAGCGCGTTCACCAGCTTCGCGAAGCCCGAGAAGTCGATCTCCAGGTAGTGGTCCATGCGGACGTTCGTGATCGACTCGACGGTCTTCACTGCGCACACCGCGCCGCCCACCGAGTAGGCGCT
Source organism: Streptomyces sp. TLI_185 (assembly GCF_003814765.1). Taxonomy (NCBI): domain Bacteria; kingdom Bacillati; phylum Actinomycetota; class Actinomycetes; order Kitasatosporales; family Streptomycetaceae; genus Streptomyces; species Streptomyces sp. TLI_185. The sequence continues at coordinate 6,147,784 of NZ_RKRB01000001.1, read as the reverse complement.
GTTGAACATCGCCCGGTACGCCACCGCCGTCGAACCGCCGGACTTCAGCGGGCAGGACGGACGCGTGACGAGCGTGTCGCGCGGGATGCTCACGACGGTCGCCTTCTTCCGGCCCGCGTCGATGTGCACGACCATCGCCGTGTCGGAGCGGGCGCCGGAACTGCTGCCCCCGCCGAGCGCCTTGTTCTCCTTGCCGCTGCGCGAGTCCGAGCCCAGCACCAGGATGTTCAGGGAGCCGGTGGGCAGCGGGGAGGCGGATGCGGACGCCGAGGGCGTGATCACCGCCTTCGCCGGACGGTCGTCGCCGAGCGCCTGGTTGATGTCGACGCTCTTGATGTTGCTGTCGAGATGCCAGTACGCCCAGCCCGCCGCCCCCGCGCCCAGCACCAGCAGGCCCGCCATGGTGAAGCCGGCGATCTTCAGCGCGGTCGACCGCCGGCCCCTGGGTCTGCCCGCGTCACCGCTGCCCTCGTGTCCCGTCACGGACAGGAACGTAAGTCCGAATTATTAGGGGATTGTTAGTGACGACAGCGTGAAACGGTTTTCTTCGGAAATTCTCACGCTCAGCCCAGCGTCACCGTCGGCACCGGATTGCTGCCGCTCCAGGACGCGTTGAACCCGAAGCTCACCGAACCGCCGTCCGGCACCGAGCCGTTGTAGGAGGCGTTGGTGCACGCCACCGCCGCACCCGACTGACTGCAGGCGGCGTTCCAGGCCTGGGTGATCTGCTGGCCCGCGCCGAACGTCCAGTTGGCCTTCCAGGACGGCAGCGAGGCGCCCGAGCAGGCGATCGTCACCTGGCCGGTGAACCCGGTGTTCCACTGGCTGGTCACGCTGTACGTCGCCGTGCAGGCACCCGTGGGCGGCGTGGTCGTCGTACCGCCGAGGGCCTGCGCGATCGCGCGGTACGCCGGTTTCGGCGCGTAGTTCTCGTCGTACGGCGTCGCCGCCCCGTAGCCGGGGAAGGTGCCCGGCACCCAGGAGTCGGAGTCGGTGAAGCCCCAGACGGTGACGCCCGCGCAGCGGGTGACCGCCACGCAGGCGTTCAGCACCGACTTGTAGTCCGCGGCCTGCTGGGCGAGCTTCGTGCTGTCGGCCGGGAGCGCCATGCGCACGTCCAGCTCGGTGATCGACACGTCGACGCCGAGGTCGGCGAAGCGCTGGATGTTCTGCTGCAGGGACGAGGGCACCTGACCGAGGATCAGGTGTGCCTGCAGGCCGACGCCGTCGATCGGGACGCCGCGGCTCCTGAGGTCCTTCACCAGGTTGTACAGGGCGGTCGACTTCGCGTTGACGCCCTCGACGTTGTAGTCGTTGATGTACAGCTTGGCGGCCGGGTCGGCGGCGTGCGCCCAGGTCAGGGCATTCGCGATGTAGTCGGCGCCGAGGCCGTTGTACCAGAGGGTGGGGCGGTAGGTGCCGTCCTCGTTGAAGGGTTCGTTGACCACGTCCCAGGCGGCGATCTTCCCCTTGTAGCGGCCGGCCTCGACGGAGATGTGGTTCTGGAGGAGGCTGCCGAGCTGGGCCGGGGTCCAGCTGCCGTTGGTGAGCCAGCCGGGGTTCTGGTTGTGCCAGACCAGGGTGTGGCCGCGCACCTGCTGGTTGTGGGCCTGCGCGAAGGCGACGATCTGGTCGGCCTCCGCCCAGTTGAAGCTGCCCTGGGTCGGCTCGACCGAGCCCCACTTCATGGCGTTCCCGGGGGTCAGCGAGTTGAACTGTGCCCCTGCGATGTCGCCGTACGTCCCGGTGAGCTTGGAGCCGGTCACCGCCGTGCCGATGACCTTGCCCTTGACGGCGGCGAGGTCGCGCAGCGGGGTGTCGGCGGCGTGCGCCACGGGCGCCGTGAACAGCAGCGCGGCGCCGGTGACGAGCGCCGCAAGGGATGAGCCCGTTCTCAGAGATCTCATCGCGGATGCCTCCGAAAGTTTCGGTCGTGCAACCGATTGGCTTCGGAGGAGTGTGGAGGCGGCCGTACCACCCGTCAATACGTGAACTTCCGGCCACCCAGGACACGTAGGTCACGCCGGTGGCGGTGCCGTGCTGCTGCGCACCACCAGGCTGGTCGCCAGTTCCACCCGGGTCGCCACCGGCGCCTGGTCCTCCCGCCCCAGGTCGAGGACGAGCTTGGCCGCCGCCTCCGCCATCTCCGTCAGCGGCTGCCGTACGGAGGTCAGCGGCGGCCCCACCCAGCGTGCGACGGGCAGATCGTCGAAGCCGACCACGCTCAGGTCCTCGGGGATGCGCAGACCCAGTTCGCGCGCGGCCTCGTACAGGCCGAGCGCCTGGAGGTCGTTGAGGGCGAACACGGCGGTGGGCCGGTCCGGGCGGCGCAGCAGCTCCAGGCCCTGCCGGTAGCCGGCCTCGTGGTGGAAGTCGCCGGTCGCGATCAGCGCCGGGTCGACCGGGAGGCCCGCGGTCTCCAGCGCGGCCCGGTAGCCGTCGACGCGGGCGCGGCTGCACATCATGCGGGAGGGTCCCGTTATGGCGCCGATGCGGGTGTGGCCGAGTTCGATCAGGTGCCGGGTGGCGGCGAGACCACCCTGCCAGTTGGTCGCGCCGATCGACGGGACGTCGACGCCGGGGTCGCCGGCCGGGTCCATCACCACGAACGGGATGGAGCGGCTGGTCAGCAGCGCCCGCTGGGACTCGTCGAGCCCGGACAGCACCAGGATCACGCCGTGCGGGCGGCGGGCGGCGACCTGGTCCGCCCAGGTCCGCCCGGGCGTCAGCCGCCCCGCGCTCTCGCTCAGCACCACGCTCAGGCCTGCGTCCCTGGCCACGTTCTCCACGCCCCGGATGACCTCCATCGCCCAGGCGCTCTCCAGCTCGTGGAAGACCAGGTCGATCAGGGGCGAGCGGCTCGCCTCGGCTCGTCGGCGCCGGTAGCCGTAGGCGCGCAGCAGTTCCTCGACGCGGCTGCGGGTGGCCGGGGCCACGTCCGCGCGGCCGTTGAGGACCTTCGAAACAGTCGGCGCGGACACGCCGGCCTCGCGGGCGATCTCGGCGAGCGTCGCGGTCTGTGCCGACCGGCCTGCCGCCGGGGCTGTCGTCCGCGTTTCAACGGGCTCCGGGGGTGTCATGGCGGCGATCGTATCCCTGCACGACCTCTTGACGAAGCCTCCGGACCCGCCTAGGTTCCCGGAACATTCGACATACATAACGAAACATTCGTCGCCAGACTTTGCCAGCGTTCGTGAGAGGGCCTCACCCACTCGACCAGAGCAGGAGTTTCATGACCACCGCCCCATGGCGTGACCCCGCCCTGCCCGCCGCCGCCCGCGTCGACGACCTCCTCTCCCGGATGACCCTCGAGGAGAAGACCGCCCAGCTGTACGGCGTGTGGGTGGGCGCCGCCACGGACGGCGACGGAGTCGCACCCCTGCAGAGCGAGATGACCGCGGACTACGACTGGGACGAGCTGATCACCCACGGCCTGGGCCAGCTCACCCGCTCCTACGGCACCGCCCCCGTGGACCCGGCGCTGGGCGCGCAGGCACTGGCCCGCGCCCAGCGCCGTATCGCCGAGGCGGGCCGGTTCGGTATCCCGGCCATGGCCCACGAGGAGTGCCTGGCCGGGTTCACCGCCTGGGGCGCCACCGCCTACCCCGTCCCGCTGGCCTGGGGCGCGAGCTTCGATCCGCCGCTGGTCGAGGAGATGGCCCGCGCCATCGGCGGCGACCTGCGCACGGCGGGCGTGCACCAGGGCCTCGCCCCGGTCCTGGACGTCGTACGGGACCCGCGCTGGGGCCGGGTCGAGGAGACGATCGGCGAGGACCCGTACCTGGTGGGCACCATCGGGGCGGCCTATGTGCGCGGACTGGAGTCCGCCGGGATCGTCGCCACGCTCAAGCACTTCGCCGGGTACGCGTCCTCGGCGGGCGCCCGCAATCTCGCGCCCGTCCGGGCCGGTGTCCGCGAGTTCGCGGACGTCACCCTGCCGCCGTTCGAGCTGGCGCTGCGCGAGGGCGGCGCCCGCTCGGTCATGGCGGCGTACACCGACACGGACGGCATCCCGGCCTCCGCGGACCCGTCCCTGCTGACCGAACTCCTGCGGGAGCACTGGGGGTTCACCGGCACGGTGGTCGCCGACTACTTCGGCATCGGGTTCCTGGAGACCCTGCACCGGGTGGCGGGCTCCCCCGCCGAGGCGGCGCACGCGGCGCTGGCGGCCGGCATCGACGTGGAGCTGCCGACGCTCAAGTGCTACGGAAAACCCCTGCTGGAGGCGGTGCGGGCGGGCGCGGTACCGGAGTCACTGGTCGACCGTGCGGCCCGCCGGGTGCTGCTCCAGAAGTGCGAGCTGGGCCTCCTGGACGAGGACTGGGACCCCGAGCCCGCCGCCGTGATCGACCTGGACTCGGCCGCGAACCGGACCCTGGCCCGCCGGCTGGCCGAGGAGTCGGTGGTGCTCCTGGACAACCCGGACGGGGTCCTCCCCCTCCCGCCCGACACCCGTATCGCGGTGGTCGGCCCGCGGGCGGCCGACGCGCTGGCGATGCTCGGCTGCTACTCGTTCCCGTCCCACGTGCTGGCGCACCACCCGGACGTTCCCATGGGCGTGGAGATCCCGACCGTCCTGGAGGCGCTGCGCACCGAACTCCCGGACGCCAAGGTGACGTTCGCGGAGGGCTGCGACACCTCGGACCCGGACCCCTCGGGGATCGCGGAGGCGGTGGCGCGGACCGCGGAGGCGGACGTGTGCGTGGCGGTCCTCGGCGACCGGGCGGGCCTTTTCGGGCGGGGCACCTCGGGCGAGGGCTGCGATGTGACGGACCTCCGACTCCCCGGTGTACAGGGCGACTTGCTGGACGCCCTGGTCGCCACCGGGGTCCCCGTGGTGCTCGTCCTGCTCACCGGTCGTCCGTACGCGCTGGGCCGATGGCACGGACGGCTGGCCGCGGTGGTGCAGGCGTTCTTCCCCGGGGAGGAGGGCGGCCCGGCGGTGGCGGGCGTGCTGTCGGGCCGTGTCAACCCCTCGGGCCGCCTCCCGGTGAGTGTCCCGCGGGACCCCGGCGGCCAGCCGTGGACGTACCTCCAGCCCCCGCTGGGTCTCGCGGGCGAGGTCAGCAACCTCGACCCGACCCCGCTGTACGCCTTCGGCCACGGCCGCTCGTACACGACGTTCGCGTGGGAGTCCGAGTCCGCCGGGGCGGAGATCGGCACGGACGGCTCGTACGACGTCTCGGTCGCGGTCCGCAACACGGGCGACCGGGCCGGCGCCGAGGTCGTCCAGCTCTACCTGCACGACCCGGTGGCCTCGGTGACCCGCCCGGACGTCCGCCTGATCGGCTACCGGCGGCTGGAGCTGGACCCGGGCGAGGCGGCCCGGGTCACCTTCCGCTTCCACGCCGACCTGTCGGCCTTCACGGACCGCTCGGGTGCGAGGGTGGTCGAACCGGGCGCGCTGGAACTACGGTTGGGGGCATCGAGCGCTGAAGTGCGGCACACGGCGAGGGTGCAACTGACCGGGCCTGTACGGGTACTTGGCGCCGATCGACGGTTGTTGTGCGAGACGGAGGTGTCGGGGGCGGACTGACCCCGGGCCTCGGACGCGGGGGACTGATGATCCGGTACGTGCATCACGAGTTGTGGGCGTCGGCGATGATCCTCACCGGCGTCGCCGTCGGCTGGGCGGCGGCGGTCGGAACGGGCCAGAGCCCGCCGGTGCACAGCGGGGCCGTCGACGTGCTGGTGACCTTCGCGCTCGGCTTCCTCGTGCTGTCGACGGTGCTGCGGGCGTCCCGGCTCAAGCGGGTCGGCCAGGTGCGGGAGTTCGAGGCCGCGGCACTGCTGCCGGACTCCGACGGGAGCGGTCAGCGCAGCGCCCTCGCTCCCCGCATGCTCGGCCTGATGCTGCTGCCCGCCCTGTGCGTGTTCGTCCTCAGGGACATCGCCATCGTCGTGGTGCCCCTGATGATGGGTCTTGACTGGCTCGGCAAGGCGGTGGCGGGCGCCGGCTGGGAGCGGATGAAGGGCCGGCACCTGTGGCTGGCCACCGACCCGGCCGGGTCGTCGGTGCTCCGCTGCACCACCGTCAGTCCGACCCCAGGCACTCGAACCGCCACCGGTGCACCGCCCGCATGACCAACTCGCCGTCCGGCTCGGGAAGTTCGGACAGCTCGGCGTCGAGGGCCGCGTCCCACCACGGGATGTGGATGAACGGCCGGCAACTCTGACCGGCCACCGATCCGGACCAGCCCTCGGCGCTCCGCCACACCCGCGTCAGTCCGACCCAAGCGACTCGAACCGCCACCGGTGCACCGCCCGCATGACCAACTCGCCGGCCGGCTCGGGAAGTTCGGGCAGTTCGGCGTCGTGGGCCGCGTCCCACCAGGTGATGACGAGGACGCGGTCCTGTGCGGCCCTGAAGGTCTCCCGGCGCAGCGGTCGCGCCGGGAGTTCCTGCGCCCGCGCCCAGACGAGCAGTTCCTCGCCCCGCCCCTCGGCCGCCCGCGCCTCCCACATCAACGCGACCGTCACGAGTACAGGTTCCCCTTGCTGACCTCGTGCACATGATCGTGGTCATGGTCGTGCTCGTGCCCGGGCACATGCGCCTCCGTCACCGGCAGCGACGAGTCGGCGGACAGGTCCCAGCTCGACGCCGCCCGGTTGCGGGCCACCAGCTCCGCACCGAGCGCCGCCACCATCGCCCCGTTGTCGGTGCACAACTTCGGCCGCGGCACCCGCAGTTCGATCCCGGCCGCCTCGCAGCGGTGCCGGGCCAGCTCGCGCAGCCGGGAGTTGGCGGCCACACCGCCGCCGATCATCAGATGCCCGACGCCCTCGTCCTTGCAGGCCCGTACGGCCTTGCGGGTCAGCACGTCGACGACCGCCTCCTGGAAGGAGGCCGCCACGTCCCGCACCGGCACCTCCTCGCCCGCCGCCCGCTTGGCCTCGATCCAGCGGGCCACGGCCGTCTTAAGCCCGGAGAAGGAGAAGTCGTACGCCGGGTCGCGCGGACCGGTCAGCCCGCGCGGGAACGGGATCGCCGACGGGTCGCCCTCGCGCGCGTACCGGTCGATGACCGGGCCGCCGGGGAAGCCGAGGTTCAGCACCCGCGCGATCTTGTCGAAGGCCTCGCCGGCCGCGTCGTCGATGGTCGCGCCCAGGGGACGTACGTCCGAAGTGATGTCCGTGGACAGCAGCAGCGAGCTGTGCCCGCCGGACACCAGGAGCGCCATCGTCGGCTCTGGCAGTGCGCCGTGCTCCAACTGGTCCACGCAGATGTGGGAGGCGAGGTGGTTGACGCCGTAGAGCGGCTTGCCCAGCGCGTACGCATACGCCTTCGCCGCCGACACGCCGACCAGCAGCGCACCGGCAAGACCCGGACCGGCGGTGACCGCGATGCCGTCCAGGTCCCTCGCGCTCACCCCCGCCTCCTTCAGCGCGCGGTCGATCGTCGGCACCATCGCCTCCAGGTGGGCGCGCGAGGCGACCTCGGGGACGACGCCGCCGAAGCGGGCGTGCTCGTCGACACTGGACGCGACGGCGTCGGCCAGCAGAGTGGTGCCGCGGACGATGCCGACGCCGGTCTCGTCGCAGGAGGTCTCAATCCCCAGGACCAGGGGTTCGTCAGCCATGGATCTCGGTTTCTCGTTCGGAGGTCGGTCCGGCGGCGGAGCCGCTGTCGGATTGCGTGGTCAGACGCATCACCAGGGCGTCCACATTGCCCGGCTGGTAGTAGCCGCGCCTGAAGCCGATGGCCTCGAAGCCGAAGCGCTCGTAGAGCTTCTGGGCGCGGATGTTGTCGATCCGGCACTCCAGCATCACTTCGGCGCACTCGAAGGCGGTGGCGGCCCGCAGCAGCTCGGCGAGGAGCCGTCCGCCGAGCCCGGTGCCCCACTGGTCGCGAGTGACGGCGATGGTCTGGATGTCGGCGAGGTCTCCGGAGGCGGCGAGGCCCGCGTATCCGACCACCCGCCCCTCGCTGTCCTCGGCGACGACATAGCGGCGGGTCGCCTCGGGGCCGCGGGAGTGGGCGAGTTCCGACCAGAACATGCCGCGGGACCAGGCGTCCTCGGGGAAGAGGTCCTTCTCCAGTCCGAGTACGCGGTCGATGTCCCACCAGCGCATCTCGCGCAGTCGAGAGGTCATGGGTTCGGTCACTTGGGGGTGACCACCTTGTAGTTCTTGGGGACCTGGGCGTCCGGGCGGCGCAGGTACAGCGGCCGGGCCTCGGGCAGTTCCTCGCCCTTGGCCAGCCGCTCGGCGGCCAGACTCGCGAGCGCGGCGGCCGACACGTGCTCCGGCTCGTGCACGTTCGGGAAGGTGTCCGGGTACAGCAGCGCGCCCGCACCCACTGCGGGCAGCCCGGCCACCCGGTCGGCGATGTCGGCGGGCCGGTCGACGGCGGGGTCGGTCAGCCGGGTCCGGGAGTCGGCGTAGCGCGCCCAGTAGACCTCCTTGCGCCGGGCGTCGGTCGCCACGACGAAGGGGCCCTTCTCGATGTCGGCCGCGTACGCCAGACCGTCGAGCGTGCACACTCCGTGCACGGGGACACCGAGCGCGAGCCCGAAGGTGTCCGCTGTCATCAGGCCGACGCGCAGCCCGGTGTAGGGGCCGGGCCCGATGCCGACGACGATGCCGGTGACGGCGTCGAGCCTGAGGCCGGCCTCGGCGAGCACTCGGTCGACGGCCGGCAGCAGCAGCTCACCGTGCCGGCGCGCGTCCACCTGGCTCGAGGAGGCGATGACGTCCGAGCCGTCGTGCAGGGCGACGGTCACGGCTGGGGTTGCGGTATCCAGAGCGAGCAAGAGCACGCAAACAGCCTACGGCTCTCGGGGCCCGTGTCGGACGCCCCGTCGTCCGCCCGGACCGCGGTGCAGGCGGGGCGTCCGACACGGCCCCCACCTCGGGCATCGCCGCCCCGGTCAGGCGTGTGCGGGCTGCTACGGTCGCCGAAAAGCACGACGTTCGAGGCGAATGGGGCAGGTGGCGACCGTGGCGAGGAGCAGCTCCGGATTCGTGTTCGGGCTCACCGTGGCCGCCCTGGCCACCGTCGGCCTCCTCGGCTACCGGGCCTCCGTGACCGCACCGGCCGGCTTCGGCAAGCCGCAGGCGAGTGCCTCACCCGCGGCGGCCGTCCCGGGGGCGCCCGGCGCCCAGCACAACCCCGGCCTGCCGCCCGCCGCGTCCGGCGCCGGGGAGCGCGTCGTCTACTCGGTGGGCTTTGACCGGGTCTGGCTGGTCGACGCGCGCAACCGGGTCCTGCGCAGCTTCGCGGTCGCCCCGGGCAACGTCGACCCGGCGCCCGGCGTCTACGGGGTCACCTCCCGCTCGAACTCCGCCATCGGCACCGACGGGACCGCCGTCGAGCACGTCGTGCGTTTCACCAGCGTGGAAGGCATCGCCGTCGGCTTCAGCGCGGCGGTCCGCACCTCGTCGGCGCCGCCCGACCCGGCGGTGCGCACGGGCGGGATCCGCGAGTCCCGCAAGGACGGCGCCGCGCTGTGGGAGTTCGCGACGATCGGCGCGCAGATCGCCGTGATCCCCTGAGACAGCGCCCTGAAGAGGCGCGGGGGCTGTGCCGGCGGAGCTCAGGCGGCTTCCCGGTGCCGGGCCGGTGACCCTGACACCTCGGGGTCCGGCAGCCGCGGCGGGGTCGAGACCGCGTCCGCCGCGGCACACGACGCCAGTAGTTCGCGCATGGACACACCGGCTACGACGGCGTACGGCTTCTGCTGCTGCGCGTTGCTCTCGGTGGCCGGCATGGACGCCTCCTGAGGACCCGGGGGCGGGCGTAGTTAGGTAGACCTAACTACGAACTGGGTACCATGTGACCACGCACAAGACACCGAATGCAATATCTTGCCGACGTCTTGTCGGAACGTTCACGGAATTGTGCGGCGGCCGTGCGGCCATCAGGCGGACAGCACGCTCAGGTCCACCGTCGACCACCGCTCCCCGAGCCCGGTCACGGTCACGTGCCGGACTTCGTCCGTCTCCGGGGGTCCGGGGGTCGCCCCCCGGGAAGACACAGTTCCCACGGCCCGGTGGATGACGACGTGCAGCCGGTCGTCGGTCAGCTCCTCGACCTTGCCCTCACCCCACTCCACCACGATCACCGACTCGGGCAGCGAGACGTCGAGGTCGAGGTCCTCCATCTCGTCGAGCCCCCCGCCCAGGCGGTACGCGTCGACGTGCACGAGCGGCGGACCGTCGCCCAGCGACGGATGCACGCGGGCGATCACGAAGGTCGGCGAGGTGACCGCGCCCCGGACGCCGAGCCCTTCACCCAGCCCGCGGGTGAGCGTCGTCTTGCCCGCGCCGAGCTCCCCGTTGAGCATCACGAGGTCGCCGGCGCGCAGCAGCTTGGCGAGACGGCGACCCAGGTCCCTCATCTGCTCGGGGGCCGTGACGGTGATCTCCACAGAAGGCACGGAGGGGGACACGGAGGCCTCGGTCTCAGCCGGGTTGTGCGGTGCTGCTGGTGCTTCCATAGCCACCCACGGTAGCTCCTGCCGGCACGGCACCCGCGCGGGTGAGCAGGTCGGCCAGCCGGTCGGTGACGACTTCCGGGTGCTCCAGCATCACCAGGTGCCCGGCGTCCGGGACCAGCACCAGTTCGGCGTCCGGCAGCAGGTCGGCGATCGCCTCGCTGTGCTCGCTGGGGGTGACGAGATCGCCGATCCCGGCCAGCACCAGCACCGGCAGGTCCGCGAAGTGCACCAGCGCCTCGGTCTTGTCGTGCTCCGTGAACGCCGGGTAGAACTCGGCGACCACGTCGATCGGCGTGCCCTCGATCATCCGCTCGGCGAACCGCGCGACGGCCGGGTCCACGTCCCGCGAGGCGAACGAGTACCGCTTGATGATCCCGGCGAACAGGTCGGCGGTCGCCCGCCGCCCCTTCTCCACCAGTGCGGCCTGCTGCCCCAGCGCCTTCAGCACCCCGGGGAGCACCCGCCGCACCGCGTTGACGCCCGCGACCGGCAGCCCGAAGTTGACCTCGCCGAGCCGCCCGGACGACGTACCGACGAAGGCGACGGCGACCACCCGGTCACGGATCAGCTCGGGATACTGGTCGGCCAGCGCCATCACGGTCATGCCGCCCATGGAGTGCCCGACGAGCACGATGGGCCCGTCCGGTGCGGCGGCGTCGATGACAGCCTTCAGATCGCGCCCCAGCTGGTCGATGCTGGCCGGCACGCCGTCCTGCACCTGCTGCACGCCCCGCCCGGACCGCCCGTGGCTGCGCTGGTCCCAGTGCACGGTCCGTACGACGCCGCGCAGGGCCGCCCGCTGGAAGTGCCAGGAGTCCTGGCTGAGGCAGTAGCCGTGGCTGAAGACGACGGTGACGGGAGCGGGCGCCTTCCGCCCGAACAGCCGCCGGCGGCGCGGGCCGAGCGCGGGCACGGCGTCGGGGTCGACGTCGTCGACCTCGTAGTACAGCTCGGTGCCGTCGTCGGCCGTCGCCTTGCCGGGCGTGCCGCGCAGCGCCCCGTACGGTCCGGTGGAGTCGAGCGCGAGCCGCGCCTTCTTCCGCATCCCGCGGCCGACGGTGAGCCGCTCTATGGCGACGCCGGCCGCCGCGCCCGCGGCAACCACGCCTATCGCGGCGCCCGCGATGCCGGTCGCCCTGCGCCAGTTCCCGGCCGCCCCCGTGGCGGAGGCGAGTGCTGCGACGGCCTCCGCACTGCTCTCGCTCACGTACCGCTCCTCTTCGCCGGATCACTACTGCTGTTCGCTGGGTCGGGTGATGCAGGTGTTGCTTGCGTTACTCGTGTTGCCTGTTTGATACCGCTGTTGATCGACTGCCCGATGTTGCTCGGCTTACGGCTACTGCATTTCTGCCGGTCCGTGGACTGTCGGGCCTCTGTGCGGCTACCCGCTTTGTTGCTCATTCACGTAGACGCGGGGAACGCGCGTTCCGATCCGCGTGACGATCTCGTACGCGATGGTGCCCGCGGCCTGCGCCCAGTCCTCGGCGGTGGGCTCGCCGCGGTCGCCGGGTCCGAAGAGCACCGCTTCGGTCCCGACCGCGGGCTCGTCCCCGCCGAGATCGACGACGAACTGGTCCATCGCGACCCGACCCGCGACGGTCCGCCACTTGCCGCCGACCAGCACCGGACCGGTCCCGGAGGCGTGCCGCGGAACGCCGTCGGCGTATCCGACGGGCACGAGTCCGAGGGTCGTGGCGCCGGGGGTGACGTAGTGATGCCCGTAACTGACGCCGTGACCCCCCGGAACGTGCTTCACGAGCGCGATGGACGCCGACAGTGTCATCACCGGACGCAGCCCGAAGTCGGCGGGGCTGCCCATCTCGGGGCTCGGCGAGATGCCGTAGAGGGCGATCCCGGTGCGTACGAGGTCGAAGTGGGCCTCGGGAAGGATGAGCGTGGCGGGCGAGTTGGCGATGTGCCGCACCTCGGGGCGCACGCCCCGGCCCTCGGCGTACGCGAGCATCTCGCGGAAGCGGGTGAGCTGGAGGTCGATGGAGGGGTGCCCGGGTTCGTCGGCGCACGCGAAGTGCGACCAGAGCCCGGTGATGCGGACGGTCCCTTCCGTCTCGGCGCGCAGGGCGGCCGCGACCAGCTCCGCCCAGTCCTCCCCCGGCTGACAGCCGTTACGCCCCAGCCCGGTGTCGGCCTTGAGCTGCACGCGCGCGGGAATGCCCGCCGCCCGGGCGGCCGCGGTGACCTCGTCCAGGGCCCACATCCCGCTCACCGACACGTCGATGTCGGCCTCGACGGCCTCCTGCCAGGGCCCGCCCGGCGTCCACAGCCAGCACATGATGCGTCCGGGCAGCCCGGCCGCCCGCAGCGCGAGCGCCTCCTCGGGCGTGGCGGTCCCCAGCCATGCGGCCCCCGCCGCCACGGCGGCCCGGGCGCACGGCACGGCCCCGTGGCCGTACGCGTCGGACTTGACCACGGCCATGAGGGCAGCGCCCGGCGCGAGGGCGCGCAGGGTCCGCACGTTGGCACGCAGGGCGGCCAGGTCGATCTCGGCGCGGGCGCGCAGGGGCGCGGTCGGGGCAGCTGCTGTCTCAGTCATGGCGCACCCAGTGTCTCAGAGGGGTCCGACACCCCCGCGGCACCGGCCCCCGTGCACGCGCCTACTTCCCGGGCCGGTGTCCCCACACATACACACGGTCGCCCTTCTTCAGCACGTGCCACAGCTTTCGGGCGTCCTTCACGCGCAGATTGATGCATCCCCACGAGCCGAGGGTGGTGTAAATGCTGTCGTGCACGCCATGGAAGGCCTGCCCGCCGCTGAAGAACTGGGCATAGGGCATGGGTGCGTCGTAGAGCGTCGACCAGTGTTTCTTGTGCTTCCAGTAGATCTTGTGCCACCCGACCCGGGTGGCATGCCCGACCCGCCCACTGCGCATCGGGACGGGCCCGTAGACCACCTTGCTGCCCTTCTGCACCCAGGTCAGTTGCCGGTCGAGATCGATACACGCGACCCGGTGTTTCCGCTCGGGGCACTTCCCCCGGGCGTTCGGATCCTCTTTCGCGGAAATGAGCTGCATGGTGGCCCAGGTGACGGGCCCGGCGAACCCGATCGCGGCCTTGATCCCGTGCTTCTCCTGAAAATCCCGGATGGCCCGGCAGTCGGCGGCCGACTGCTTCCCGTCCACCTTCAGCTTCAGCCACTTCTCGACCGCCCGCTGATGGGGCCCGGTCCGCCTGCTGCACTTCACCTTCCCTGCGGCGTCCTCGCGCGGCACGACCTCGACGAGGCCCCCGGCCTCGACGGCATCGTCGTCGTCGGCGGGCCGGTGGACCGAGCTCGGCCTCGACGTCGGATGCGCAGGCGCGGGGGAGGCGGAGGCGGCGCCGACGGGGAGGACGGTGACGGCGGCGAGCACCACCCCGACACCTTGGCAGGCGATATGCGCAATATGTCTACTGATCATGCAATCAGAGAAACGTGCAGAGCCGTCAGGCCGGGGGCGGCGCGCGGCGGGTTCACCCTTTCCGACGAGCGCAGCCCGGGCGGTGGCTCGCACCCCGGCCTACCCTGAGAACCGGAGGTGGTGGAGATGCTGGCAGACACACCACTCAACGCCGTCATCCCGGCGACCGACCTCGAAAGAGCCAAGCACTTCTACGGCGACACGCTCGGCCTCAAGCTCATCGACGACCGGCAGGACACCGCGCTCTTCGAGTCCGGCGGTGCCCGGTTCATCCTCTACGCGACACCGAGCGGCGGCCGGGCCGCCCATACCCTGGCCGGCTGGACCGTCGGCGACCTCGACACGGAGATGACGGAACTGCGCGGCCGCGGCGTGACCTTCGAGGAGTACGACCTGCCCGGCCTGAAGACGGTCGACGGCGTGGCGGAGGGCGCAGGCATGCGCGGCGCCTGGTTCAAGGACAGCGAGGGGAACATCCTCAGCGTGGTGCAGGACCTCCGGTAGGGCTCACACCGAGGGACCGGGCCTGGGTTGCGGGCCTGGTCCGGTCAGTCCCGCACGTCCCGCCACGCGCCCGGGATCGCCTCGGCCACGTCATGGGCACCCGCCGGCGCCCCGTCGGCCGCGAACCGCCCGGCCAGTCCGTGCAGGTACGCCGCCGCGCTCCCCGCGTCCAGGGCGGAGAGCCCGGACGCCAGCAGCGACCCGGCGAGCCCCGACAGCACATCCCCACTGCCCGCGGTGGCGAGCCAGGGCGTCCCGGTCGCATTGACCCGTACGACCCCGCCACCCGAATCGGCGACGAGCGTGGTCGACCCCTTGAGCAGCACGGTCGCCCCGTACCGCGAGGCGAGCTCGCGCGCCGAGGCCAGCCGCGCCCCCTCGACCTCCTCGCGCGCCACACCGAGCAGCGCGGCGGCCTCCCCGGCATGCGGGGTCATGAGCGTCGGGGCGCTACGAGCCCGTACGGCATCCCGGTCGGCGAGCCGCAGCCCGTCCGCGTCGATCAGCACGGGCACATCCGCTTCCAGCACTTCGGCCACGGTCGAGGCATCGTCCCCGGCCCCCGGCCCGACGACCCAGGCCTGCACCCGTCCGGCCTTCGCGGGCCCCTGATCCGATACGAGCGTCTCCGGGAACCGCGAGACGACGGCGTCCCCCGCGGGCCCGACATACCGCACGGCTCCCGCGCCACCCCGCAGCGCCCCGGACACGGCGAGGACAGCGGCCCCCGGGTACCGCGCGGACCCGGCGGCGATCCCCACGACCCCCCGCCGGTACTTGTCACTCTCGGCACCCGGCACGGGCAGCAGCCGCGCCACGTCCACGTGCTGCAGGGCCTCCAGCTCCGGCTCGGCGGGCAGTACGTCCCCGAGCCCGATGTCGACGAGCCGTACCGAACCGGCGTACTCCCGCGCGGGATCGATCAGCAGCCCGGGCTTGTGCGTCCCGAACGTGACGGTGAGATCGGCCCGAACGGCGGCACCGCGCACCTCCCCCGTATCGGCGTCGACGCCACTGGGCAGATCCACGGCGACGACGGCGGCACCGGACTCGGCGACAGCGGCGGCCAACTGCGCGGCGTCGGGCCGGAGTCCACCCTTGCCGCCGATCCCCACGATCCCGTCGACGACGAGATCGGCCCGGAGGATCGCCTCTTCTGCAGGGTTGATGCCGGCGGAGGCAGCGGGGCCGGCGGCCGCCCCCGCCTCGACGACACGCCCTCCGGCCCGCAACAGGGCGGCAAGCCCTCCGGCATGGGCCCGCTCGGGCGCGAGCAGCACGGCGGCGACCGCCGCCCCCCGCCGCGCGAGCCGCGCACCGGCATACAACGCATCCCCGCCGTTGTCCCCGCTCCCGACGAGCAGCACGACCCGGCTGGCGTAGACGCGAACGATCAGATCGGCACAAGCGGCGGCGAGCCCGGCGGCGGCGCGCTGCATGAGCGCCCCCTCGGGAAGCCGCGCCATGAGCTCCCGCTCGGCGGTCCTTACCGTCTCCACGCTGTAGGCAGTACGCATGGGGTCGAGTCTGCCCTCAGCCTTCGGCGATCACCACCGCCGACGCCACCCCGGCGTCATGGCTGAGCGACACGTGCCAGGACCGCACGCCGAGTACCGCCGCCCGCGCCGCCACCGTCCCCTGCACCCGCAACCGCGGCTGCCCGCTGTCCTCGACGAAAACCTCGGCATCCGTCCAGAGCAGCCCGGCCGGCGCACCGAGCGCCTTGGCGAGGGCCTCCTTCGCGGCAAAGCGGGCGGCAAGCGAGGCAACACCCCGGCGCTCGCCGCTGGGCAGCAGCAACTCGCTCTCCAGAAACAGCCGTTCGGCCATCCCGGGCGTCCGCTTGAGCGACGCCTCGAACCGCTCGATCTCGGCTACGTCGATACCGACGCCGATGATGCTCATTCGGGCACTCTATTCCGGGGGAGCCTCCGCGCCCTCGCCGAACAGGTCGTCGGCCGTCGTGACCGTAAGGGAGCGGTCGAGCCAGAGGGCGAGAGCGTCGAGGTCGGTGCACGAGGCGATGCGCTCGCGCACATTGGCCGGTACGGCGATGCCTCGTGCTTCCAATGCGGACAGGATCCCTTCCGCCCTGACTGCGGCTCTGCCTTCGGCGTACCCGGCGGCCCACTGCTCGGCGTATCCCGGCGGCCACTTCTCGATCTTGCCCCGCAGATACGCGATCTCCCAGGGAGACAACCCGTCCCGCTTGAGGATCTCCTTGAACCTTTTGTGTAGTTCGGCCGTGGCCTTCTTGGGTGCGAGCCCAAAGGCCATGGCCGCCGCGAGCGACATGGAGATGCCTGAGATTTCCTCTTGCAGCTCCGGGCTCAGAGTCTGCTTATGGTCTTGCAGGTCCGTCAACGCTCACGCCTGTTCAGGACTGGCCCGGAGCCTCCGGGTCCTCTGCGAACAGGTCCTCGGCCGCTGTGGCTGTCAGGGAACGGTCGAACCAGAGGGTGAGGGTGTCGAGGTCAGTGCACGAGATGATGCGCTCCCTGGTGTCCTCGGGAACGGCGATGCCGTGCTTCTCCAGGACACGCAGGATCATCGAGGCCTTGCCTTCCAGGTAGGCGGTTTCGCGGACCGTCCCCCGGCCGGGGAAGTAGCTGACGAACGACATGATGTCCTTCCATTTCTCTCCGGCTGGGGTGTCCCCCAGGTTGATTTCCAGGAAGTCGAAGAAGTACCCGGCCGTCTCGGGGTCCGTTTCCTGGAGTTCTTGGAGGGCGCTGCCGATGGCGTCCAGTATGGCGCCGCACTCGGCGCTGCGGGCGTGTGCCAGGGCTGACAGCGCAGCCAGTGCGAGGTTCTTCGCCGCGGTCCGGGCGTCAGTGATCACCGGCAGGTTGTCCGGGCCGACGACCAAGCGGATACGTCCGCTGAACCGTCCAGCCGCGCGCACCGCAGTCGAAGGGACCGGCCGCCCACTTGGCGGTGGCTCTGTCCTGACAGACCACTAGAAGCAGCACGGGCAAGCTGTACTTCGCCTGGAGGTAGGCGACGTAGTACGCCCAACTCGCCTCCTTGCCGGGAACTTTCTTCGACTGGGACTCGATGGCGAGCAGGAAGTCCTCGCCATCGGACGGCCCGACGCGCAGCACGGTGTCCACACGCCGCTCCAGAGGCCGGGTCTCCGTCACGTCTGTGGTGACGGCGTCCACCGTCGCCTTCTCGGGTAACGGGACATCCAGCACCCCGAACACAGGAGAAAGGATCTCGGGCCGCTCCTGAAAGATCCGATGCATGCCCTCGTGAGTCGATGTGACCATGTGCGCAACCTAGGTGGATCAAGGGATGGATTGTCCGGGCGATCGCGATGCGTTCACCCTTTCGAGGGGCGAGAAAACGTTCACGCGGCCGCGGTCAGTTGGCACCACACGTACTTGCCTCGGTTGCCGTTCCGAGCCTGCGGCTGCCAACCCCACAGGTCAGCGCAGGCCCTGACCAGCGCCAGCCCGCGCCCCTCCTCCAGCTCGTCGGGCCGTTCGAAGCACCCCGGGGGTTCGGGCGGTTCGGGATCGGCATCCCACGCCCCGATCCACAGCGCACCCGCCGACCAGCGCACCCGCAGGGCGACGGGCCCCTTGGTATGGCGTACGGCATTCGAGACCAACTCCGCCGTGAGCAGCTCGGCCACATCGACCAGGCCGATCAGTCCATGCACGGTCAGGATCAGGCGGAGGGTGCGGCGACTGACGGTGACGGCTCTGAGGTCGTTCGGGATGGAGAGGGAGTACTCCCAGGGTTCGGGATCGTTTTCGGGCATGCGTCAACTCCGGTTCGGTGGTGGGGGATTGGCGGCGGTGGCATCGTCGCAACCGGCATGGCGGGACGGAGCGGTGCACTTCCGCAGCGTGTGCGTTGCATCACCGACAGTATGGGGTACACGTAACCCCTAGCAAGCGGGTCGCGTAATCTGCCCCCGAACGAGAAGGAGCAACTGATGGTCCAGAGGCGGGAACCGACTGCGCGTCAGATGCGGCTAGGGGTTGAGCTGCGCAGACTCCGCGAGGCGGCAGGCCTCAACGCCCTCGAAGCGGCAGCGCTGGTTGGGGTGAATCGCGTCAAGATCAGCCAGATCGAAACCGGCGCCGTCGGCGTGAGTGAGCAGCGACTGCGCCGCCTCGCGTCTCACTACGCCTGCACGGACGAAGAGTTCATTGACGCCCTGATCGGGATGGCCACGGACCGGACACGGGGCTGGTGGGAGGAGTACCGAGGCCTGCTGCCCACGTCGTTCCTGGACCTCGCCGAACTGGAGCACTACGCCGCATTCATGCGCGAGGTAGCAATCCTGTACGTTCCGGGCCTGCTGCAGACGGCGGACTACGCCCGCGGCGTTTTCTCCGCTCGGGTACCTGAACTCACCCACGAGGAACTTGAGTTGCGCCTGCGCCACCGAATGCAACGCCAGCAGTTCACCATCCCCTACGAGTTGGTGATCCACGAGTGCGCCCTGCGCATCAGGGTCAGCGACCGAGCCGCCGCCCGCGCTCAACTCACAAAACTCGTGGAACTCTCCGAAACCGACAACATCACCGTGCGCGTCATCCCGTTCGATCTGGACGGTTTCGGCCGAGCAGCCAGCACCATGACGTACGTCGGTGGCCCCCTCCCCAAACTGGACACCGTCGTGCGCGACGTACCCCACGGCTCGGCCTTCATCGACTCCGAAGCACAGCTCGGCGTCTTTCGAACGCGCTTCCGTAAAGTAGAAGCTGTATCACTCGAACCCGAACGTTCACGTGACTTCATCTACCGGCTGGCGAAGGAGCTGTGAGGCATTCCATGGACAACTGGCGGAAGTCTTCCTACTCAGGCCCTGACGACGGCAACGCCTGCGTGGAGATCGCAAACTCCCCCACCCACATAGCCGTCCGCGACTCAAAGACCCCGGCCAGGGCAACCCTCACCTTCCCGGCCGGAGCCTTCTCCGCCTTCCTCGACGGCGTGAAGAACTACTCCACCGTCACCGACTTCGCCAGGTTCCGCGGCTGATCCACCTCATTGCCGCGAGCCGTCGCCAACTCGCACGCGAACACCTGCAACGGCACGGTGGCCACCAGCGGCTGCAGCAACGTCGGCGTCGCAGGGATCCGTACGAGATGGTCGGCGTACGGCACCACCGCGTCGTCCCCCTCCTCCGCGATCACGATCGTCCGCGCCCCTCGCGCCCGGATCTCCTGAATGTTGGACACGATCTTGTCGTGGAGAACGGACCGCCCCCGGGGCGAGGGCACGACCACCACCACCGGCATGTCGTCCTCGATCAACGCGATCGGCCCATGCTTCAACTCCCCGGCGGCAAACCCCTCGGCATGCATGTAAGCGAGCTCCTTCAACTTCAGAGCCCCTTCCAGCGCCACCGGATACCCCACATGCCGCCCCAGGAACAGCACCGTGTCCTTGCCGGCGAGCGACCGCGCAAGCTCCCGTACCGGCTCCATGGTCTCCAGCACCCGCTCGACCTCACCGGAGATCTGCGACAGATCCCGGATGACGGCCCCGATCTCGTCGCCCCACTTGGTGCCCCGCACCTGCCCCAAATACAGGGCTACGAGATAACACGCCACCAACTGCGTCAGGAACGCCTTGGTCGAGGCGACGGCCACCTCCGGCCCCGCATGCGTATACAGCACCGCATCCGATTCCCTCGGAATCGTCGACCCATTGGTGTTGCAGATGGCCAGCACCTTGGAGCCCTGCTCCCGCGCATGCCGTAGCGCCATCAGCGTGTCCATGGTCTCGCCGGACTGGGAGATGGCGATGACGAGAGACCGTGCACCGAGGATCGGATCCCGGTACCGGAACTCACTCGCGAGCTCGACCTCGCAGGGAATCCGCGTCCAGTGCTCGATGGCGTACTTGGCGATGAGCCCCGCATGGAAAGCCGTACCGCAGGCGACGATGACGACCTTGTCGACTTCCCTCAACTCGGCGGCGCTGATGCGCACTTCGTCCAGCGTCAGCGAACCACCGGCGTCGATGCGACCCAGCAACGTATCGGCGACTGCCTTCGGCTGCTCGGCGATCTCCTTGAGCATGAAGTAGTCATAGCCGCCCTTTTCCGCGGCGGAGGCGTCCCAGTCGACGTGGTACGAGCGCACGTCACCCGGAGCCCCGTCGAACCCGGTCACCACCACCCCGTCACGCCGCAACTCGATGACCTGGTCCTGCCCCAGCTCGATCGCCGACCGCGTATGGGCGATGAATGCGGCGACATCCGACGCCAGGAACGCCTCACCCTCCCCCACACCCACCACGAGCGGGGAGTTCCGCCGAGCCCCCACGACCACATCCGGCTCATCGGCATGCACCGCAACCAAGGTGAACGCCCCCTCCAGCCGCCGGCAGACGAGCCGCATGGCCTCCGCCAGATCGGCACAGGACGAGTACTCCTCGGCGAGCAGATGAGCGACCACCTCGGTGTCCGTCTCGGAGGCGAGGTCATGCCCCCGCTCCTCCAACTCGGCCCGCAGCACAGCAAAGTTCTCGATGATCCCGTTGTGAACCACCGCGACCCGCCCCGCATTGTCCAGATGCGGATGCGCATTCGCGTCCGTCGGCCCGCCATGTGTGGCCCACCGCGTGTGCCCGATCCCCGTCGAGCCCGTCGGCAGCGGCCGCTCCACCAGCTCCTTCTCCAGGTTCACCAGCTTCCCGGCCTTCTTCGCTGCTGCCAGCCCGCCATCCGCGAGCACCGCGACGCCCGCCGAGTCGTACCCCCGGTACTCCAGCCGCTTCAGTCCGGCCATCACGACATCGAGCGCCGACTGCGACCCCACGTATCCCACGATTCCGCACATGCCCGGCAGCCTACGATCCGACGGCCCCCGAAACCGCCCTCCGCTTGCCCGGATTCGGAAATTCCCACCGGGGTGCGAAGGCTCACAGCGATCCAGCCGAAGCGAAACCTTGTGCGGTTCCGCGTGTACATGCCTATGCTGTCGCCGCGTATAGCCGGAACCTGACCATTCCGCCTTCACGCGCACCAACCAGCGACCGGGGGGACACCGTCGCTCAGGGGGAGGGGTTGCGTCGCCATGCCGTCATACGCCTTTTCCGGCCGCACCCCCGACTGAACGCAGAAAGGGATGCCACCTTGCACCCCAGACCATGGTTCCGCCTGCCCGGAAAACGAAGATCACAGAAGCTCACCTCCGCAGTCACATCCGTCGCCGCACTGGCCGTTCTGGCGGGTCTGGCCGTCCAGCCCGGCTCGATCCCGCAGAACGCCGCGCCCGTGAGCGACTCGGACCCGTGGTACGAGGACACGGCCGCCGAGCAACTGCGCCAGGACCAGTGCCTGATGAGCGAGGTCCTGCGACTGGGCGGCCCGTCGATGGCCGCGACCGCGCAGGACGGACTGAACCAGCCGGCGGACAAACTCCACGTCCTCGCCAACCGCAACCACTGGGAGCAGACGCCGCTGGCGGGCGCCTACAAGAGCGACCGCGAAGCCGCCGGCAAGCAGTTGGACGACCTCGCTGCCGCCCGGGACGGATGGCAGAAGCCCCTGTCGGGCCTGAACACCCCGGTCGGCTTCACCGAGACGGACTTCCACTGGCCGCCCGGGTCACCGGGCGACGGCAAGCAGACCTTCTACGAGCAGACGGGTCTGACCACCTGGGTCGCCGACCGGTTCTGGAAGAACGACGGCGACTTCTACGAGGACTCGACCCCCAAGGCCGACGCCAAGACCGTCAAGGCCGTCGACGATCTCGGCAACCCGCTGTACGCACAGGACCCGGACCCGCATGGGCCCGACTGGAAGCAGGCGCTCAACGAGCACAACGCGTTCGAGTGGATGCACGGCTTCAGCAACGCCGACATGGGCGCCGACGACGCCCGTATCTTCCTGTCCTCGGGTGGCTTCCCGCGCACCGCCCCGCAGCCGGGCACGCCGGAGTACCGCATCGCAGTCGAGGACATGAAGACCCGCTTCGCCTCGTGCGCGTGGCGTGACCCGCTCGACCCGGACCGGGCTCTCGACGACGTCACGACGACCGCGGCCGGCGAGTGGCAGCAGGAGATCTCCTCGCAGGCCACGCAGCGCAACCAGATCGTCAACGCCAACAAGGACGCCACCAACGCCCTGGCCAAGGGTGCGAAGGCCCTCTCCGACATGCTGGGGCAGTCCTGGGTCGCCGACCACATCACCCGCTGGCAGGACTACTGGTCCCCCGGCGGCATCGGTTACATCGGTGACGCCCCGCTGGTCATCCAGGTGCCGGGCGCTTCCGGCAAGTGCCTCGACGTCCAGGGCGCCGGCAAGACCAACGGCACCCCGGTCCAGGTCTACACCTGCAACGGCGGCAGTGCCCAGAAGTGGCAGCTGTGGGCCTCCTACGACGGTGGCTACACCCTGCGCAACGTCAACTCGGGCAAGTGCCTGGAGGTGCTGAACGGCAACAACGCCGACGGCACGAAGATCCAGATCCGCGACTGCGGCAGCGCCAAGGCCCAGCAGTGGAAGTTCGACGTCCGCTCGGCGGGCGAGCTGCGCAACGCGGCCACCGGCAAGTGCCTGCACCTGCCGACGTTCGACAACAGCAAAGACGCCGTGCTGTCGACCTGCAACGGCTCCTCCGCGCAGAAGTTCCGCCTCGTCCCCGAGGGGCACACCGGCGACGACAGCCTGAGCTACCCGGACAAGGCCCAGTTCACCAAGGCCAAAGCCGGTCTCACGGCCGCCCAGAGCGCCGCGAAGAGCCAGCTGGCCGTACTCAAGGCGCAGCTGACGGCCGGGCAGAAGGCCGCGACCACGTCGGACACCGCGCTGCAGGCGGCGTACGGCATCGCTGATGCGGCCGGTGCTCCGCGGGGTCGTGGTCTGCTGGTCGGTCTGCAGAAGGACCAGGTCACCAAGGGTGCGGCTGCCGCACTTCAGGCGCTGGAGAAGGCCGGTGAGACGGCGGAGGCCGCGACCCGTGCCGCGGCCGGGGACAGCGCGACCATCGCGCAGCGCGCCCTGGCGCAGGCGGCGCAGTCGAAGGCGGAGTTCCGCAAGAAGGCCGCCGAGGCGGCGGAGTTGCAGGCCAAGGCCGCGGCGGACGCGGCCAAGGTGCACCGGGACAACGCCAAGAAGGACAAGGAGACCGCGGAGGCCAAGCTCGCCGTCGCGGTGAAGGCCGAAGGTGCCGCCAAGGCGGCCGCCGCCGACGCGCACGCCAAGCGGCTCGCGACGGAGGCCGAGGAGAAGACGGCCAAGGCGGAGAAGGAGAACGCCGCCGCCAGCCGGGCCGAGGCCGCCGAGCACCGCAGGAACGCCGAGTCCGAGGCGACGAAGGCGAAGGACGCCAAGGACAAGGCCGAGGCCGCCGAGAAGACCGCCGAGAGCAAGCGCGACGACGCGGTCACGGCCAAGGACCACGCCAAGGCGATGCGCGACGACGCGTGGGACGCCGAGCAGAAGGCCGATGCCGCGCGCGCCAAGGCCGACGCCAAGGACGCCTACGCCGACTCCCTGGACTCCGGGGACGCCGCGACCGCCGCCCGCGCCGCCGCCAACGACGCCGACAAGCACGCCGACGACGCCGAGGCCGCGGCCGGCCGCGCCCGTTCGGAGGCCGATGCCGCCACGCAGGCCGCGGCCGACGCGGACGCCGCAGCGACGCGGGCGGAAGCCGCCGCGAAGCGCGCCCGCTCCGACGCGGACGCCGCCCAGGCCGACAAGCTGAAGGCCGACGCGGCCGTCAAGACGGCCACCAGTGCCGCAGCCGACGCCATCAAGGCCTCCCAGGACGCCGCCACCGAGGCCAAGACCGCGGTGAAGCTGGCCGACGAGGCCGAACAGCACGCCAAGGACGCCAAGACCCAGGCCGACGCCGCGAACAAGGAAGCCGGAAACGCGCTCGCCGCCTCCGCCAAGGCAGCCGGGTTCGCGCACGTCACCGCGCAGGCGGCTGTGGACGCGGGCGAAGCGGCCCAGCAGGTCGCCAACCCCGCCAACGACGCGATCCAGCTCGGCTCCCCCTACGTCGACACCGACTCGGCCGCCGGTCTGGTCGTGCTGACGGGTCAGTCATCGAAGACGATCGCGGAACAGCAGCAGTCCGTCGCCGACGCGCACGCCAAGAACGCCGCCGCCGAGGCCGACGCGGCGAAGAACCTCGCCGACCAGGCCAAGGGCGACGCCAAGGAGGCCTACCAGCACGCGGCCAACGCCGCCAAGTACGCCGCCGACGCCCGCACCTACTCCAAGCAAGCCCTCGGCTACGCGGCCGACGCGGCCAAGGCCGCAGCGGCGGCCTCCGCATCCCTGGCCCGCACCATCGAGTACGACAAGCAGGCCACCGAGGACGCGGCAGCCGCCGACAAGGCGGCCGGGAACGCCGAGGGCTACGCCAAGGACGCCCGAGACAGCGCCGACGCCGCCGAACTCGACGCCTCCGCCGCCCGCTCCGCAGCCACCCAGGCCGAACAGGACGCCAAGGACGCCCGAGCCGCCGCCACCCGCGCCGACACCGCCGCAACCGAAGCCGAACAAGCCGCCAAGGACGCCGCCAAATACGCCAAGGAAGCCCAGGACGCGGCCGACAGGACGGAAAGGGCGGAGGCCAACAAAGAGGCGTCCAAGGGGTCCGGTACCGGCATTCCCGGTGTGTTCGCCGTTCCGGACGAGTCCACCGTCCAGATCGTCAGCAGCAAGCAAATCGGTACCTGCCCGGGGATGCCGGATGCGGCCTTCCAAGGCTGCAACGCGACGTACGACCTGGTCGTCACCTACGAGGCCGACTTCTACCTGTGCACCGACGACAAGGCCCAGGCCACGGCCGACGGATGCCCGAAATCGGCGTGGCAGTTCCTCCAGCGGACGACGCTGAAGAACGTCAAGATCGAGGGCTGGTCGCACCACTTCTCCGGCAAGGACATCGTCCGCGCCGGATGGCAGAGCCTCTTCGGCGATGTGCCCGGATCGATCCTGTTCTCCTTCTTCGCCGAAGACCTGATGGACTGCTGGCACGGTAGCAAGACCGCCTGCGCGTGGAGCCTCGCCACGTATGTCCCGGTCGAAGGCCTCCTCGACCCGATCGCGCGTGCCGTCAAGGCTCTGGACGCAGCTGCCAAGACCGGCATCGGCTTCACCGACGCGTGGAAAGCCCTTCGCGCGCTCCATCTGTCCGACGAGGCCATCGCCGGGATCGGTGCCAAGGCGCTCGAGGATCTCGGCAAGGCGCGGAAGTGGTGCACCGGCAACAGCTTCCCCGGCACCACGCGTGTGCTGATGGCCGACGGTACGACCAAGGAGATCAAGGACGTCAGGATCGGCGATGCGGTTCTCGCCACTGATCCTGAAAGCGGCCGCACCGAAACCCACACCGTCTCCCGCACCATCTATACGCCGGACGACACCGACTTCGCCGACATCACGATCGACGTCGGGCATGCGCGGATCACCGCCACGCAGCACCATCCCTTCTGGTCACCCAGCGCCCATCGCTGGATAGACGGAGGCGACCTCCGGCCCGGGCAGACGCTGCGTACCAGCAGTGGTGCGACCGTCACCGTGCTCGGCGTCCACCGCTACCAGCGGCTTCACTCCGCCTACAACCTCACTGTCGACAGCCTCCACACCTACTATGTGCTGGCCGGAACGACGCCGGTTCTGGTGCACAACACAAATGGTTGCCCGACCGGAACCATGGTGCTCGGAATCGGCGACCACTCGGAAGCGCTGGCCAAGGAAATTCAGGGGGGCTACACCTTCAACGGCGACGCATACGCGGAAGTGGTCGGCAGGTCCAACGGGAAGCCGATCGCCCTGTGGATGACCGAGGTGACGAACGTCCTGCGCAACAACGGCAAGGTCGCGGTCAGCCTGAAGGGTTTCGACGGAGATACCCCGGCTGAGCAGTATGCGCTCGCCTACAAGGCCTGGCGCTCGGGCGACTGGGCGGCCACTCAGTGGGAAATGGGCCAGATTGGTCTCCACATACAGATGGAAAACCTCGAGTGGCGCAATATCACCTTCTACAACAAAGAGGGCAAAGTAGTGAGCATACCCGAACCGAACTGGGACGCTCTGAATGGATGAGGTGACGCCGGAGTTCGCCGGTTCCGAGATGTTCCGATCGGACAGGCACTTCAAGGTCTGGCAGTACACCGTCGGTCATCGCAGGCTGCTCCTCCGCAGTAGCCGGGACAGGCCGCCGGACACCCGGATCGAAATCTACTTCGCCAACGTCGATCTCATGCTTCTCCGTCCCGACTACGACGGCTTGGTCATCCGCCGGGCCGACGATGAGGAATGCCGGAAGGTAGGCCTTGATTACGGGGTGGAAGTCAAGCCCGGACGTCTGTTCCTGCTGGGTGGTGACCTGAGGAGCTTCGTCGTCTCGGCGCCTCCACAGTGGCATGAGGACGAGGGCGCGATGGACGATCCATCATGGTTCGGCCCCCTGCGGGGAACGCGCTGAGAACTGGTCGGGAGGCCCCTTCACGAAGGGGCCTCCCGATGCTGTCCGGCCGCTCCTGGTATCCGACGGGCCACCCCGCTCCGGAGGAAGTCATCGCCCTGGCACGCGCTGGCGAAGAAGGTATCGAGAGCTGCACCACGCGGGTCTCCCCGCTTACGTACGACACCTCAACGCCCTCGCCGGCAGCCAGGCCGGCGCGTGCGTCCGCAGGCTCGACTTCCCGACGAACTCTGCCTGTCTAGGAACAGCCGGCCGTGGCAGGTACTACCGGGCGCCCGACGAGGACCAGCAGGAGCTGATCCGCCTCTTCCGGGAAGACGCCCGCGAGGAGACCGACCCCGCGCACACGGCGTTCGCCGCCGGTTTACCGGAGGCCATCGGTCTGGTCGAGAAGGGCAACTGAGCGACGACCACCCGGTCGAAGATCCAGCCAGAGGCAGGGAACCCCGTGAGCTACAGCATGTACGTCTGCCGATTCATCGACGGAGAAGCCGTCCCCATGGACGAGACGGCGATACGGGACGTACTCGGCCCCGTCACAGTCGGCGGCATGCCGGCCTCCGGTCTGCCTGAGTCCTGGGATCTCGAAGCCGAGGACGGAGGTGACTCAGAGGTCTACGGCGACTCCGAGTGGCTCACGTTCACCCGTTTCTCCACCGGCGCGATCCTCGACCGCGTGGCCGAACTCGCCCGCCGCACAGGCGCGGTGATCCTGCTCCTGGACTGCCCGGCGATCCTGCCGAACGAGGCCGACCGGAAACACCTGCCGGAGCCCCTCCGAGTAGATGCGATCGTGGTGCCGCCCGCCGCCCTGACCGGCCAGGCGATCGCGCAGACCATCGCCCCACGGCCGGAAACCCGCCGACGGCCCGTCCTTCCGCACTTCCCGTACCACCCGAACCCGGTGGCCACCGGCTCCGTAACGGCCTCCGACGAGGCATGTGCGTGCTGCAGGCAGGAACGCGGGTGGGTCTACACAGGCCCGGTATACGCCGCCGACGCCCCCGACACCGGTATCTGCCCGTACTGCATCGCATTCGGCACAGCCGACGCGCGCTACGACGCCTCCTTCACGGACACCATCGACGGCGACGTACCCCAGCACGTCATCACGGCCGTCCTGAAGCGCACGCCGGGGTTCCTCGCCTGGCAGTCCCCGACCTGGCTGACCCACTGCGGCGACGGCGCCGCCTTCCTCGGCCACGCCGGGACCAGGGAACTCAAAGCGTTCCCGGACGCGGTCGACGACCTCCGTCGGAGGTGTGCCGAGTGGGGGTGGCCACCCGACCAGGTCGAGGACTTTCTCGGCTCGCTCGACAAGAACGGCCAACCCACCGCATACCTCTTCCGATGCCGGGCCTGCGGCGCCCACCTCGCCTACGCCGACTTCACGTGAACACGCCCCCAAGAGCTTGATCACGGAACAACGTGACCGACCCCACCCCACACCCCCGTTCAAACTCCGTTAACAATGGACTGTGATCTCACCGGTCTCCTCGATGCCCCGGAGCGCCCACCGGCCCAGGCCGGAGGCGACTCCCTATGTCGACCTCACCCGCACGGAGTGGAGCGCGCTGCGTGA
The DNA here is from genome assembly GCF_003814765.1 of Streptomyces sp. TLI_185. NCBI lineage: Bacteria > Bacillati > Actinomycetota > Actinomycetes > Kitasatosporales > Streptomycetaceae > Streptomyces > Streptomyces sp. TLI_185. Next base: position 6,119,421 of record NZ_RKRB01000001.1, on the reverse strand, counting down.
GAAGACGCCGCTCCCCCTCACCGCCGAGGAGGTCGAGAAGCTGCGTGGCCTCGGTGACGTCATCGACCTCGACGAGGTGCGGGACATCTACCTGCCGCTGTCCCGGCTCCTCAACCTCTACGTCGGGGCCACCGACGGCCTCAGAGGCGCCCTGAACACCTTCCTCGGCGAGCAGGGCTCCCAGTCCGGCACCCCGTTCGTGATAGGGATCGCCGGATCCGTGGCCTGCGGCAAGTCGACCGTTGCCCGTCTGCTGCAGGCCCTCCTCTCCCGCTGGCCCGAGCACCCGCGCGTGGAGCGGGTGACCACCGACGGCTTCCTGCTGCCGACCAAGGAGCTGCAGGCCCGCGGCCTGATGTCGCGCAAAGGTTTCCCCGAGTCCTACGACCGCAGGGCCCTGACCCGTTTCGTCGCCGACATCAAGGCGGGCAAGGACGAGGTCACCGCCCCCGTCTACTCCCACCTGATCTACGACATCGTCCCGGGCGAGAAGCTCGTCGTCCGCCGCCCCGACATCCTCATCGTCGAGGGCCTGAACGTCCTCCAGCCCGCCCTGCCCGGCAAGGACGGCCGCACCCGCGTCGGTCTCGCCGACTACTTCGACTTCAGCGTGTACGTGGACGCGCACGCCGAGGACGTCGAACGCTGGTATCTCAACCGGTTCAAGAAACTGCGTCAGACGGCCTTCCAGGACCCGCACTCGTACTTCCGCAAGTACACGCAGGTGTCCGAGGAGGAGGCCCTCGAGTACGCCCGCACCCAGTGGCGCACCATCAACAAGCCCAACTTGGTGGAGAACATCGCCCCGACCCGCGGCCGGGCCACCCTGGTCGTCCGCAAGGGCCCGGACCACAAGGTCCAGCGCCTGCGGCTGCGCAAGCTGTAGACCCGCCTGTTGAACCCGCCTGCTAAACCCGCCTGCTAAACCCGCCTGTTAAACCCGCCTGTTAAAAAGGACCATGCTGCATCTGCGCCTGATCACGCCGTCCGACAAGACCGGCGACGTGGTCCGCCTGATCGAGAAGACCGTCGGCACCACGCATCTCGTCGTGCTGCCGGGAGCCGCCCGCAACCCCGTCGGCGACGTCGTGATGTGCGACGTCGCACGTGAGGCGGGCGACGAACTCATCGGCGAGCTCCGGGCGTTGGAGCTCGACCGCACCGGATCCATCGCCGTCGAGAACATCGACCTGTCGCTGTCCAAGCGCGCCGACAAGGCCGAGGCGGAGGCACCCGGCGAAGGCGCGGACGCAGTGCTGTGGGAGCACCTCACCGACGCGACGCACGAGGAGTCCACGCTCTCCATCACCTACGTAGCCTTCATCACGCTCGCCACGATGATCGCGGCCTGCGGTGTCGTCCTCGACAACGCGATCCTGATCGTGGGCGCGATGGCGGTGGGCCCGGAGTTCGGCCCGCTGGCGGGCATCTGTACGGCCATAGTGCAGCGCAGCCCACGCCTCGCCCTGCGCTCGCTGACCGCCCTGCTCGTCGGCTTCGCCGTGGCCATGCTGGTGACGGTCGGCTTCACCTACTTCATGGACGGCGTCGACCTGTTCACCAAGGTCCAGCTGGAAGCCACCCGCCCCAACACCAACTTCATCTACCGCCCCGACGCGTTCTCGTTCGTCGTCGCGGTACTCGCGGGAGCAGCGGGCACCCTCTCCCTCACCTCGGCGAAGTCGGGCGCTCTGGTCGGCGTGGCCATCTCGGTGACCACGGTCCCGGCCGCCGCCAACGCGGCAGTGGCCTTCGCCTACGACGAGTACAGACAGGCCTGGGGCTCCACCGAACAACTCCTGCTGAACCTGCTCGGCATCATCCTCGCCGGCACCCTCACACTCCTGGCCCAGAAATGGCTCTGGGCCAGGCAGCGTGAACGCACGGCCAAGGCGGGCGGCGTCTAGGTGCCTCTAGGTGCGCGATTCGCAGTCCGCGGCGACGCTGTCGCCGGGGTCGGCGAACACCACGTCGGCCGTGCCACCGTCACAGGTCACCGTGTCGACGGCGGGCGCGTCGCCGCTCACACCGATCGTGTCGTTGCCGCTGCCGGTCGCCACGGTGTCGGAGCCCGTACCGGCGTCGACGAGGGTGCGCAACGAAACGCTCGTCCCGTCGAAGCTGTCGTTCAGGTCACCCAGTCCGACAGAGAGCCGGGAGGTGCTGGCGACGCTGCCGCAGTCGACGCTGGTGGCGGACAGCCGAGCACAACCCGGCCCCAGCGCGATACCCGTGGTGTCCGTGAGGATCACACGACCGGTGGAGGTACTGGCGGTGACCTGGTTGGCCGCGCCTGAACGTGCGCTGAGCACCACCATGCCGAAGAGACGGAACGCGGTGGAGCCGGGGGTCTGCGCCGCGGCCGGGGTGGCGAGCGCGGGGACTGCCAGACTGGCGACCAGGGCCGGAACGGCCGCTCGCTTCAGGGTGCTGCTGACTGTCTTCATGGTGCTTTTCTCACTTCCGTCGGGGGCACGCCACACGCAGGCGGCCTCGACGCCAGTGAAACAATCAGTAACCCATTCGGCACATTTTGTTACGACCTTCGAGTGACGCAGGTCGGCTCTAACCCAGCGCCGACTTCACCGCATCCGCCAGCCGCCCGGCCACAGTCCTGGCCTGGTCGATGTCCGCAGCCTCGACCATCACCCGCACCAACGGCTCCGTCCCCGACGGCCGCAGCAACACCCGCCCGGTGGACCCGAGTTCCCGCTCGGCCTCGGCAACGGCAGCCGCCAGCTCCGCAGAGGTCTTCACCCGCGCCCGGTCCACGTCCGGCACATTGATCAGCACCTGCGGCAGCCGCTCCATGACACCCGTGAGGTCCTTGAGCGTACGACCGGTCTCGGCGACCCGGGCCGCCAGCAACAGCCCGGTCAGCGTGCCGTCCCCGGTGGTCGCGTGATCGAGGATGATCACGTGCCCGGACTGCTCGCCGCCGAGCGCGTACCCGTGCTCCTTCATCTCCTCCAGCACATACCGGTCCCCGACCGCCGTCTGGATGAGATGCAGCCCCTCCCGCTCCAGCGCCAGCTTGAAGCCGAGGTTGGACATGACCGTCGCGACAACGGTGTCCTCGCGCAGTACGCCCCGCTCCCGCATCGCGAGCGCCAGCACGGCCAGGATCTGGTCGCCGTCGACCTCCGCGCCGGTGTGGTCCACGGCGAGGCACCGGTCCGCGTCACCGTCGTGCGCGATACCGAGGGCGGCCCCGTGCTCGACGACGGCGGCCTTCAGCAGGTCCAGATGGGTCGATCCGCAGCCGTCGTTGATGTTGAGCCCGTCCGGCTCGGCGCCGATCGTGATGACCTCGGCACCGGCCCGCGAGAACGCCTCCGGCGAGACCCGCGCCGCGGCACCGTGCGCCTCGTCGAGGACGATCTTCAGCCCGTCGAGCCGGTTCGGGAGTACGCCGATCAGATGGGCGACGTACTGGTCGAACCCCTCGTCGTACGACCGCACCCGCCCGACGCCCGCACCGGTCGGCCGCTCCCAGGGCTCCCCGTGCCGGTGCGAGTCGTACACGGCCTCGATCCTGTCCTCCAGCTCGTCGGCGAGCTTGTGGCCGCCGCGGGCGAAGAACTTGACGCCGTTGTCGGGCATGGCGTTGTGGCTGGCGGAGAGCATGACGCCCAGGTCGGCGCCGAGCGCGCCCGTGAGATACGCCACGGCGGGAGTGGGCAGCACGCCGACGCGCAGGACGTCCACACCCGCGCTGGCGAGGCCGGCGACCACGGCGGCCTCCAGGAACTCCCCGGACGCACGCGGGTCCCGTCCGACGACCGCCGTTGCCCGGTGGCCCTCGAAGGTGCCCGCTTCGGCCAGTACGTGCGCCGCGGCCACGGAGAGGCCGAGCGCCATCTCCGCCGTCAGGTCCGCGTTGGCGACGCCGCGCACGCCGTCCGTGCCGAAGAGTCGTCCCACTTGTCCTCCTGAGGAAGCGTCAGTTGTCGCAGGCGTACCGGCAGCCCATCACACAAACCTTCGAGGGTCTTGTGCCGTTATACGCCCCCGACGGTGATAAACGAACGCCCCGACAGCACTGAGGCGTGCCGCCGGGGCGTACGTACGAGCAGGCAGCGAAGCTTAGCGCTTGCTGTACTGCGGGGCCTTGCGGGCCTTCTTCAGACCGGCCTTCTTGCGCTCGACCGCACGGTCGTCGCGCTTGAGGAAGCCGGCCTTCTTGAGCGGGCCGCGGTTGTTGTCGACGTCGGCCTCGTTCAGCGCACGGGCGACACCGAGACGGAGCGCACCGGCCTGACCGGAGACACCGCCACCCGAGATACGGGCGATGACGTCGTAACGGCCCTCGAGCTCGAGCACCTTGAAGGGCTCGTTGACTTCCTGCTGGTGCACCTTGTTCGGGAAGTAGTCCTCGAGGGTGCGACCGTTGATCTTCCACTTGCCGGTGCCCGGGACGATCCGGACGCGGGCGATGGCGTTCTTGCGACGGCCCAGGCCGGCGGCCGGCTGGGGCTCGCCGAAGCGGGACGCGAGGGACTCCGAGGTGTACTCGCCCTCGACGGGGACCTCGGACTCGGTGGTGTAGCTGTCGATGTCGACGAGCTCAGTCTCTTCGACCGGCTGCTCAACGGTGGTCTCGGCCACGATTCTCCTCAGATTCTCTTCAGTCTTAGGGGGTGGCCGGACTTACTGCGCGACCTGGGTGATCTCGAACGGCACCGGCTGCTGGGCAGCGTGCGGGTGCTGGTCGCCCGAGTAGACCTTCAGCTTGGAGAGCATCTGACGGCCCAGGGTGTTCTTGGGGAGCATGCCCTTGACGGCCTTCTCGACGGCCTTCTCGGGGTTGTTCGCGAGGAGGTCGTCGTAGCGGACGGAACGCAGACCACCCGGGTAGCCGGAGTGGCGGTACGCCATCTTCTGGGTCCGCTTGTTGCCGGAGAGGTGCACCTTGTCGGCGTTGATGATGATGACGAAGTCACCGGTGTCGACGTGAGGGGCGTAGATCGGCTTGTGCTTGCCCCGCAGGAGGGACGCGGCAGTGGTGGCGAGACGACCCAGGACAACGTCCTGAGCGTCGATGACGTGCCACTGGCGAGTCACATCGCCGGGCTTGGGGCTGTACGTACGCACTTCGCAGCCTTCTTCTTCAGGGATGGGTGCTGACACTTGGCATCACTGAAGCGATCGTGCAGCTGGGGACGACAAATATGCCGGGGACACTGCCCGTATGCCGCCCACTGGTAACTGCTCCAGGGAACCTAGGTAAGGGCCTCTCGCGTGAGAACGAGCAAGCCAATACACAACGAAGAAGCAGAATACCTGTGCAGCCCCGAACGGGTCAAAACGAGGTCGCCGCGACACCTCGAAGGACGAGCGGAGACCGAGCGGAGACCGAGATGTGCCCCCCTGCCGGAAAGGTCCCCGGCGGCTCCACCGGAGACACACCGGCACCCTCCGCCTCCCGTCTAAGATGCGCCCCATGAGCTATGGGCAGCAGGGGGGACCCCAGTCCCAGTGGGACCCCTGGAAACCGCAATCCCAGCAGCCGTGGACCAGCGGCGGCGACGACGGCCAGACCCCCGACTGGGCAGCGCTCGCCGAAGCCTCCGAGACGCGCAACAAGAAGCGCCGGATGCTGTTCATCGGCGGCGGCGTGGTCGCCACGATCGCGATCGGCACCGCCGTCGCCATGGCCGTCGTATCGGCGAACGGCAACAACGAGGCCTCGGGCGACCCGTCCAACCTGCCCGCCAGCGGCTCCATCCCGAGCAGCAGCGCCTCGGCGCCCTCCTTCGCCCCGACCAGCGCCCCGCCCCCGCTGGACCCGAAGGACTTCATCGCCAGCAAGGCCAAGGACACGGCCCCGCTCAGCGCGCAGAGCCTCTTCCCGTACGCCAAGCTGCCCATGGGCTCCGCCGTGTACAAGAGGGGCGCGACGACCGACACCAAGAACTGCGCCTCGACCGCGCAGGGCACCCTCCCGAAGGTCCTCACCGCCAACGACTGCACCCGCCTCCTGCGCGTCACCTACACCAGGAAGGACGTCGCGGTGACGATCGGCGTCGCCGTCTTCGACACCGAGGCACAGGCGACCAGGGCCAGGACCCAGTCGGACAAGAAGGGTTTCATCAAGGCGCTGGCCGGTGACGGGGTGAAGGCCTTCTGCAACGCCGCCACCTGCCTCACGACAGCCAACTCCTACGGCCGCTACGCCTACTTCGCCACCGCCGGCTTCACCACCGGCAAGGACGTCACCAACCAGTCGACGACGGTGTACTCGGCCGGCAACGACCTGCGGCTGTTCACCTACCGCCAGATCCGCAGCCGCGGCGAGGCCCAGGCGTCGGCAGCGGCGAACCGGTAACTAGCAACACCCGGCCCCGGGCAGCGTCCGCTTGTTCCGCGCCTCCTTGTTGCGCGCGGCGAGCAGCTCGTCGGCCGGGTAGCCGACCTCCTCCAGGGTCAGCCCGTGCGGCCGTACGACATGCACGGCCGAGTCGCGTACGCCGGCCGCGAGCACCTTGCCCGGCCAGTCCGGCCCCCGGTGCCCGTCCCCCACGAACAGCAGCGCCCCGATCAGTGAGCGCACCATGTTGTGGCAGAAGGCGTCGGCCCGCACGGTCGCGGTGATGATCCCGTCGTCCCCGCGCACCAGACTCAGCTGCTGCAGCGTACGAATGGTCGTCGCGCCCTCCCGCTTCTTGCAGTAGGCGGCGAAGTCGTGCTCCCCCAGCAGCCGTTCGGCGGCCTCGTTCATGGCGTCCACGTCGAGCGGCCAGTCGTGCCAGAGGACGTGGTTGCGCAGCAGCGGGTCGACGCCACCGGGGTTGTCGGTCACGCGATACGCGTACCGCCGCCAGACCGCCGAGAACCGGGCGTTGAAGCCTCTGGGAGCCTCCCGGAGGGCCCAGACCCGCACATCCCTCGGCAGCCGCCCCGCAAGCCGCTTGAGCAGCTTGTCGTGGTGCGCACCCCAGACCTCCCGCGGCAGATCGACATGGGCCACCTGCCCCCGCGCATGCACCCCGGCATCGGTCCGCCCGGCCACGGTCAGCTCGTACGTCGTCCCCCCCGACCGCGTCACGGTCCGCAGGGCGTCCTCGATCTCCCCCTGCACGGTCCGCCGCCCCCCGGCCTGCTTGGCCCACCCGGAGAACTCGCTCCCGTCGTAGGAGAGATCGAGACGGACACGAACGTAACCGGGCTCTACTTCGTCACTCACCCAGAGATCCTCTCAAGAACACCAAAGCGGGCCCGCTCCTCGAAAGGAACGGGCCCACTGGCGCGCCCCTTCAGGGGCGCGGGGAACTGCGTGAGCAACCACGACGAAGCCGCAGCCGCCGACGAACAGGACCCGGCAGAACGCTTACGCGTCCTTGGACTCCTCGGCAGCGTCCTCGACCTCGTCGGCCTTGGTCGTGTCGACCTTGGCGTCCTCGACCGGAGCCGCAGCCTCGGCGTCCTTGGCGGCACGCTTCGTCGCCGCCTCGGCCTCACCCGTCGCCTGCTGCGCGACCGTCAGCGCCTCGACCAGCTCGATGACAGCCATGGGCGCGTTGTCGCCACGGCGGTTACCGATCTTGGTGATGCGGGTGTAGCCACCCGGACGGTTCTCGTAGCGCGGGCCGATCTCGGTGAAGAGCGTGTGGACGACGCTCTTGTCCGTGATGACCTGCAGCACCTGACGGCGGTTGTGAAGGTCGCCCTTCTTCGCCTTGGTCACCAGACGCTCGGCGTACGGCCGCAGACGGCGGGCCTTCGCCTCGGTGGTGGTGATACGGCCGTGCTCGAACAGCGACTTCGCGAGGTTCGCGAGGAGCAGCTTCTCGTGCGCGGCGCTGCCGCCCAGACGGGCACCCTTGGTGGGCTTCGGCATTGTTCTTCTCCTGTGTGTCTGCCCCGGCCGTATCAGGTACCGGGGTCAGGAACCCGATGAGCGGATGCTCACCGGCAAGGACCGATCAGTACTGCTCGGTCTCCACGAAACCCGCGTCCGCGTCGTCGTCGGCGCCGAAGGCGTCGGCGGCGGCGGTCGGGTCGAATCCGGGCGGGCTGTCCTTCAGGGCCAGGCCCATGCCGGCCAGCTTCGCCTTGACCTCGTCGATGGACTTCGCACCGAAGTTGCGGATGTCCAGGAGGTCGGCCTCGGAGCGCGCCACGAGCTCACCCACGGAGTGGATGCCCTCACGCTTGAGGCAGTTGTACGACCGAACGGTGAGCTCCAGCTCCTCGATCGGCAGCGCCAGATCAGCGGCAAGGGCGGCGTCCGTCGGGGACGGGCCCATGTCGATGCCCTCGGCGTCGATGTTCAGCTCGCGGGCGAGACCGAACAGCTCGACCAGGGTCTTACCGGCGGAGGCCATGGCGTCACGGGGACGCATCGCCTGCTTGGTCTCGACGTCGACGATCAGCTTGTCGAAGTCGGTGCGCTGCTCGACACGCGTGGCCTCGACCTTGTACGTCACCTTCAGCACGGGGCTGTAGATGGAGTCGACCGGGATACGGCCGATCTCCTGGCCCACCTGCTTGTTCTGCACGGCGGAGACGTAACCGCGGCCGCGCTCGACCGTGAGCTCCATCTCCAGCTTGCCCTTGCCGTTGAGCGTGGCGAGGACCAGGTCGGGGTTGTGCACCTCGACACCGGCCGGGGGCGCGATGTCGGCGGCGGTGACCAGACCCGGGCCCTGCTTGCGCAGGTACATCACGACCGGCTCGTCGTGCTCCGAGGAGACGACCAGCTGCTTGATGTTGAGGATCAGGTCGGTGACGTCCTCCTTGACGCCCGGCACGGTGGTGAACTCGTGCAGAACGCCGTCGATGCGGATGGACGTGACCGCCGCACCCGGGATCGAGGAGAGGAGCGTACGACGCAGGGAGTTGCCGAGGGTGTAGCCGAAGCCCGGCTCCAGCGGCTCGATCACGAACCGGGAGCGGAACTCGTCGACGACCTCTTCGGTCAACGAGGGACGCTGAGCGATCAGCATGTTGCGTTCCTTCTGTCAGGGGCGCCCGCTATTTGACGCCCTGAGGTACTACAAGGGTACGGGCGATACGACCCTTACAGAGCCGTACCGCCCGAAACCACTGCCTGCGAAGGCGACGCGTCAGACGCGACGACGCTTCGGCGGACGGCAGCCGTACTGCGACATGTGGGGGATGACCCCCACACCCCCAGCCGGAAGCCGAGCCGCCGTGAGCCGTGCGTCAGACGCGACGACGCTTCGGCGGACGGCAGCCGTTGTGCGGGGTGGGGGTGACGTCCTGGATGGAGCCGACCTCGAGGCCCGTGGCCTGGAGGGAGCGGATCGCGGTCTCGCGACCGGAGCCCGGGCCCTTCACGAAGACGTCGACCTTGCGCATGCCGTGCTCCTGCGCGCGGCGGGCGGCCGACTCGGCGGCCATCTGCGCGGCGAAGGGGGTGGACTTGCGCGAGCCCTTGAAGCCGACGTGGCCGGCGGAGGCCCAGGAGATCACGTTGCCCGAGGGGTCCGTGATCGAGACGATCGTGTTGTTGAACGTGCTCTTGATGTGCGCGTGGCCGTGAGCGACGTTCTTCTTTTCCTTGCGGCGCACCTTCTTGGCAGCGCCCTGACGACCCTTGGGGGGCATCTACAAACTCCTACGGGGAGGTGGTCGGTCCTACAGCGAAGACCGCTGATGAAGCGTTGTCCGCTGAGGACTACTTCTTGCCCGGCTTCTTCTTGCCGGCGATGGCGCGACGCGGACCCTTGCGGGTACGGGCGTTGGTGCTGGTGCGCTGACCGCGGACGGGCAGACCGCGACGGTGACGGAGACCCTGGTAGCAGCCGATCTCGACCTTGCGGCGGATGTCGGCCTGGATCTCGCGACGGAGGTCACCCTCGGTCTTGATGTTGTTGTCGACGTACTCGCGGATCGCGACGAGCTGCTCTTCGCTCAGGTCACGAACACGGGTGTTCGGGTCGATGCCCGTCTCCGCCAGCGTCTGCTGCGAAAGGGTCCGGCCAATGCCGAACACGTAGGTGAGGGCGACCTCCACGCGCTTTTCGCGCGGGATGTCAACACCGGAAACGCGTGCCACTTCAATGGCTCCTGGTGATCTTCGGAGGTCTTCCGCAGAACCGGTTCCCGGCCGCCGTACGAGGTACGAACCGAGTCCCCGGCCTCCGAACCGGGGGTGTCAAGCGATCGCTCGCTTGGATTCTGCGTATGAACATATTCAGCTCGCGTCGCGCGAATCTCTGCGATATCGATGCAGAGGGATCGGTCGATCGTGCGTCAGCCCTGGCGCTGCTTGTGGCGCGGGTTCTCGCAGATGACCATGACCCGACCGTGACGGCGGATCACCCTGCACTTGTCGCAGATCTTCTTGACGCTCGGCTTGACCTTCATGGGATTGAGGTTCTCCGGGTCAGTGCCACCACCCCGCCGAAGCGGGATGCGGGCAAGATCTACTTGTAGCGGTAGACGATCCGGCCACGCGTCAGGTCGTACGGAGACAGCTCCACCACGACCCGGTCGTCAGGGAGGATGCGGATGTAGTGCATACGCATCTTGCCGCTGATGTGTGCCAGGACCTGGTGGCCGTTCTGGAGCTCGACCTTGAACATGGCGTTCGGAAGAGACTCGACGACAGTGCCCTCGATCTCGATGGCACCTTGCTTCTTGGCCACGCTTCGCCCTTCGAATCGACTACCTTGATCGACTCCGTGCGTTTCCCTTACGGGCGCATGCGGACATGCGGGTACACGAGAGCCGACGAGTCAGTCTACGTCAGCGCACTCCGAAAGACGAATCGAGGAAGGATGCCCCAAGGGGTAGATCATTAAGCGCCGGGCCGGGCAGCGCCCCAAAGGGGCGCGGGGAACTGCGCGAGCGACCCCCACCGACCCACAGGCGCCGAACAACGCACCCGCCCTCCCCGGTGGGCGCTCAGGCCAGCGGATCCGGAGCGGCATCGATACCGTGCTCCGCCAGCTTCGCCCTACCCCCGTCGGGAGACGTAAGCACCAGAGGCCCGGCCTCCGTCAACGCCACCGAGTGCTCCCAGTGGGACGACCACGTGCCGTCGATCGTGATGACGGTCCAGTCGTCGGAGAGAACCTCCGTCTTCGGCGTACCGAGGGACACCATCGGCTCGATCGCCAGGCAGAAGCCGGGGACCAGCTTCGGGCCCTTCCCGCGGCGCTTCTCGACGTAGTTCAGCAGATGCGGATCCATGTGCATCTCGGTGCCGATGCCGTGGCCGCCGTAGTCCTCGATGATCCCGTACTTGCCGCCGCCCGGCTTCGGCTGACGGCGGATGTACGTCTCGATGGCCCTCGACACATCCACCAGCCGGTTGCCCTGCTTCATCGCCGCGATGCCGGCCCACATGGACTCTTCCGTCACCCGCGAGAGCTCGATCAGCTCCGGGGCGTGGCCGGAGCCGACGAAGGCGGTGTACGCCGCGTCGCCGTGCCAGCCGTCGATGATCGCGCCGCAGTCGATGGAGATGATGTCGCCGTCCTTCAGGACGACGTCGTCGGACGGGATGCCGTGGACGACGACCTCGTTGACGGAGGTGCAGATGGTCGCCGGAAAGCCGCCGTAGCCCAGGAAGTTCGGCTTGGCGTCGTGCTCGGCGAGCACCTTGCGCGCTACCTGGTCCAGGTCCTTGGTGGTGGCCCCTGGCACCGCGGCCTCACGCGTGGCCGCGTGGATGGCGGCGACGACCAGCCCCGCCTCACGCATCTTGGCGATCTGCTCGGGGGTCTTGATCTGCACCATGGATGGCCTGCGCTCTCCGTCACTCACGTCAACCGATACCTACACAACAGTACGGCCGTGACGCCCCGTCGGGTGCCACGGCCGTAACTGGGCTGACGGCTACTTGCCGTCGTCCTCGCGCTTGAGGGCTTCCAGCGCCCGCTGCGTCACCTCGCCCACCGGGCCGAGGGACGAGATCGTGACGACCAGGCCCTGCGACTTGTAGTAGTCGATGATCGGCTCGGTCTGCGTGTGGTAGACCTCGAGCCGCGTGCGGACGGTGTCCTCGGAGTCGTCGTCACGCTGGTACAGCTCGCCGCCGCAGACGTCGCAGACGCCCTCCTTCTTGGCGGGGCTGTACGTCACGTGGAACACGTGCGCCGAGTCGTTGCGGCAGATGCGCCGGCCGGCGATCCGCTTGACGACCTCTTCCTCGGGGACCTCGAGGTCGAGTACCGCGTCCAGCTTGATGCCCTCGGTCTTGAGGAGCTCGTCCAGCGCCTCGGCCTGCGAGACATTGCGCGGGAAACCGTCGAGCAGGAAGCCGTTCTCCGCGTCGGCCTGCTCCATGCGGTCCTTGGCCATCGCGATGGTGACCTCGTCGGGGACGAGATTGCCGGCGTCCATGTAGGACTTCGCGAGTTTCCCGAGCTCCGTCTGCTGGCTGATGTTGGCGCGGAACAGGTCGCCCGTGGAGATGTGCGGGACGCGCAGCTTGTCGGCGAGGCGAGTGGCCTGCGTGCCCTTCCCTGCACCCGGCGGCCCGACGAGGACGATTCGCATCAGCGGAGGAACCCTTCGTAATTGCGCTGCTGAAGCTGGCTCTCAATCTGCTTCACCGTTTCGAGGCCAACACCCACGATGATCAGGATGCTGGTACCACCGAACGGGAAGTTCTGGCTTGCCCCGAAGCCAACCAACGCCATCGTCGGTACGAGAGCGATCAGACCCAGATACAGCGAACCCGGCCAGGTGATCCGGTTGAGTACGTAGCTGAGGTACTCAGCGGTCGGTCGGCCAGCCCGGATGCCCGGGATGAAGCCACCATACTTCTTCATGTTGTCGGCGACTTCCTCGGGGTTGAAGGAGATCGCCACGTAGAAGAACGCGAAGAAAACGATCAGCAAGAAGTACGTGGTGACATAAACCGGGTGGTCACCCTTGGTCAGGTTGTTCTGGACCCACGTCTTCCAGCCGGAATTGCCGCCCGAGAACTGAGCGATCAGGCTCGGGATGTAGAGCAGCGACGAGGCGAAGATCACGGGGATGACACCCGCCTGGTTGACCTTCAGCGGGATGTACGTGGACGTACCGCCGTACGACCTGCGTCCGATCATGCGCTTCGCGTACTGCACGGGGATCCGCCGCTGGGCCTGCTCGACGAAGACCACCAGACCGACCATCACCAGACCCACGGCGATCACGGTGCCGAACTCGATCCAGCCGCCGGCGAGCTTGCCCTGCAGCTTGATCGCCCACAGCGCGCTCGGGAAGGTCGCGGCGATCGAGATGAACATCAGGATCGACATGCCGTTGCCGATGCCGCGGTCGGTGATGAGCTCACCGAGCCACATGACGACGCCGGTACCGGCGGTCATGGTGACGACCATGGTGATGGTGGTGAAGATCGACTGGTCCGGAACGATCTGGCTGGCCACCGGGCAGCCGGAGAACAGCGCACCACTGCGGGCGGTGGCGACCAGACCGGTGCCCTGGAGGATGGCCAGCGCCACCGTCAGATACCGGGTGTACTGCGTGATCTTCGCCGTGCCCGCCTGGCCCTCCTTCTTGAGGGCTTCGAGGCGCGGGATCACCACCGTCAGCAGCTGCAGGATGATGCTCGCCGTGATGTACGGCATGATGCCGAGCGCGAAGATCGTGATCTGCAGCAGCGCGCCGCCGCTGAACATGTTGATCAGGCTGAACAGGCCGCGGTTCGAGCTGGCCACATCCATGCACTGCTGGACGTTCTTGTAGTCGACGCCCGGGATCGGGATGTGCGTACCGATCCGGTACACCACGATGATGGCGAGCGTGAAGAGCAGTTTCTTGCGCAGGTCGGGCGTCCTGAACGCCCGGGCGAACGCGGTGAGCACGGTGCCTCCTGCGACCCCCGCGCAACTGCGTCAAGGGTGACGGTCTTGAGGTTCGACGGATACAAAAAAAGAACAGTGCAGGCTACCTTACCGGCGGCACGGCTCCCCTTGGAACGACCGACCGGGGATACCCCATTGTGAGGTATCCCCGGTCGGGACTGCTTACGTCATCGAGACGTCCGAGAAATTCAGACGAGCTCGGTGACGGTGCCGCCGGCGGCGGTGATCTTCTCCTTGGCGGAGCCGGAGACGGCGTCGACCGTCACCTGCAGCGCCACGGCGATCTCGCCCTGGCCGAGGACCTTGACGAGGCTGTTCTTGCGAACGGCACCCTTGGCCACCAGACCCTCGACGGTGACCTCGCCACCCTCGGGGTACAGCGCGGCCAGCTTGTCGAGGTTCACGACCTGGAACTCGGTCTTGAACGGGTTCTTGAAGCCCTTCAGCTTCGGAAGACGCATGTGGAGGGGCATCTGCCCACCCTCGAAGCGCTCCGGAACCTGGTAGCGGGCCTTCGTGCCCTTGGTACCACGACCGGCCGTCTTACCCTTCGACGCCTCACCACGACCCACACGGGTCTTGGCGGTCTTGGCGCCCGGGGCGGGACGGAGGTTGTGGATCTTGAGCGGGTTGTTCTCCGCCATGATCAGTCGACCTCCTCGACCGTCACGAGGTGGCGGACGGTGTGCACCATGCCGCGGAACTCGGGGCGGTCCTCCTTGACGACCTGCGTGTTGATGCCCTTGAGACCAAGGGAGCGCAGGGTGTCACGGTGGTTCTGCTTGCTGCCGATGTACGACTTCGTCTGCGTGATCTTGAGCTGAGCCATTACGCAGCACCAGCCCCGGCACGCGCACGCAGCAGAGCCGCGGGAGCGACGTCCTCGAGGGGCAGACCGCGGCGGGCCGCGATCTCCTCGGGACGCTGCAGGCCCTTCAGGGCCTCCACGGTCGCGTGCACGATGTTGATCGCGTTCGACGAGCCGAGCGACTTCGACAGCACGTCGTGGATACCGGCGCACTCCAGGACGGCACGCACGGGACCACCGGCGATAACACCGGTACCCGGCGAAGCCGGCTTGAGGAGAACGACGCCGGCAGCCTTCTCACCCGTGATCGGGTGCGGGATGGTGCCCTGGATACGGGGGACCTTGAAGAAGTGCTTCTTGGCCTCCTCAACACCCTTGGCGATGGCGGCCGGCACCTCCTTGGCCTTGCCGTAACCGACACCCACGGTGCCGTCACCGTCGCCCACCACGACGAGCGCAGTGAAGCTGAAGCGACGACCACCCTTCACAACCTTGGCGACACGGTTGATCGCGACGACACGCTCAACGTAAGCAGTCTTCTCGGCGGCGGCTGCGCCACCGTCACGACCCTTACGGTCCCGCCGCTCGCCGCCACCGGCACCGCCACCGCGGCGCTGGGGTCCAGCCATTGGATTACCTCTCTCTTTCCGCTAGCTACGAGCGGCTCAGAACTTGAGCCCGGCTTCGCGGGCGGCGTCCGCCAGGGCGGCGATGCGCCCGGCGTACTGGTTGCCACCACGGTCGAACACGACAGCCTCGACACCGGCGGCCTTGGCGCGCTCGGCGACCAGGGCGCCGACCTGCTTGGCCTGCGCGGACTTGTCGCCCTCGCCACCGCGGATCGAGGTGTCCAGGGTGGACGCCGACGCAAGGGTGTGCCCCTTGATGTCGTCGATCACCTGGGCCACGATGTGGCGGTTCGAGCGGGTAACGACCAGACGCGGACGCTCCGCCGTTCCGTTGATGTTCTTACGGATCCGGATGTGGCGGCGCTTGATCGCGGCGCGCTTGTAGGCGTCGCCCTTGAGGATCTTCTGTCCGTATGCCATGGCTTACTTACCCGCCTTTCCGACCTTGCGGCGGATGACTTCGCCCTCGTACTTGACGCCCTTGGCCTTGTACGGGTCGGGCTTGCGCAGCTTGCGGATGTTGGCCGCAACCTCGCCGACCTTCTGCTTGTCGATGCCCTCGACCGAGAACCGGGTGGGGGCCTCCACCTTGAAGGTGATGCCCTCGGGGGCCTCGACGGTGATCGGGTGGCTGTAGCCGAGAGCGAACTCGAGGTTCGAACCCTTGGCGGTCACGCGGTAACCGACACCACTGATCTCGAGCTTCTTCACGTAACCCTGGGTCACGCCGGTGATCATGTTCGCCACCAGCGTGCGGGACAGGCCGTGCAGGGCCTTGCTCTGACGCTCGTCGTTGGGGCGGGTGACGTTCAGAACGCCGTCCTCACCCTTGGCGATCTCGATCGGCGCCACGACGGTGTGGGTCAGCGTGCCCTTGGGGCCCTTGACCGAGACCGTCTGGCCGTCGATGGTGACGTCCACGCCGGCGGGAACCGTGATGGGGAGCTTGCCAATACGCGACATAGCTGTTTCCTCCGTTCCCTTCCGCTACCAGACGTAGGCGAGGACTTCCCCACCCACGCCCTTCTTGCCGGCCTGCTTGTCGGTGAGGAGCCCGTGCGACGTGGAGATGATCGCCACGCCGAGGCCGCCGAGCACCTTCGGCAGGTTGGTGGACTTCGCGTACACCCGGAGACCGGGCTTGGAGATCCGCTTGATGCCCGCGATGGAGCGCTCACGGTTCGGGCCGAACTTCAGCTCGAGAACGAGGTTCTTGCCGACCTCGGCGTCCTCGACCTTCCAGCCCGTGATGAAGCCCTCCTGCTGGAGGATCTCCGCGATGTGCGACTTGATCTTCGATGCCGGCATCGACACGGAGTCGTGGTATGCCGAGTTCGCGTTCCGCAGACGCGTAAGCATGTCTGCGATCGGATCAGTCATGGTCATGAATTGGCCTTCGGCCTCTCTCGCCGGGGTTTCCAGGTGCCCATCCCTCTCCTCGATCCGAGACGAGGCGGGTGCGGTGCGGTGGACCTACGGCGTAGTAAGTCGTACGGGCGTCAGGGCGCCCAACCCTCCTAGCCTAAGCCATGGAGGGGTGGGCCCCTGACCAAACCCTTTGCTTACCGAGAGCTTCAGGTATCCCCAAGTAGGGGATTACCAGGAGCTCTTGGTCACGCCCGGCAGCTCGCCACGGTGAGCCATCTCACGAAGGCACACGCGGCACAGGCCGAACTTGCGGTACACGGAGTGGGGACGGCCGCAGCGCTGGCAGCGCGTGTAGCCACGCACGCCGAACTTGGGCTTGCGAGCAGCCTTCGCGATCAGAGCCTTCTTCGCCATCTCGCTCACGCCTCCTTGAAGGGGAAGCCGAGGTGACGAAGGAGCGCGCGGCCCTCAGCGTCGTTGGTCGCCGTGGTCACCACGGTGATGTCCATACCCCGGACGCGGTCGATCTTGTCCTGGTCGATCTCGTGGAACATGACCTGCTCCGTGAGACCGAAGGTGTAGTTGCCACGGCCGTCGAACTGCTTGGGGGACAGACCACGGAAGTCGCGGATGCGCGGCAGCGCGAGCGACAGGGTGCGGTCCAGGAACTCCCACATGCGGTCGCCACGGAGCGTGACGTGGGCACCGATCGGCTGACCCTCACGCAGCTTGAACTGCGCGATGGACTTGCGGGCCTTGGTGACGGCCGGCTTCTGACCGGTGATCGTGGTGAGGTCGCGGATGGCGCCCTCGATCAGCTTGGAGTCGCGGGCGGCGTCGCCCACACCCATGTTGACCACGATCTTGACGAGGCCGGGGATCTGCATGACGTTCTCGTACTTGAACTCGTCACGCAGCTTGCCCGCGATCTCCTCGCGGTACTTCGTCTTGAGACGCGGAGTGGTGGTGGTAGCCATCAGATGTCCTCACCCGTCCGCTTGGCAACGCGGATCTTGTTGCCCTCGTCGTCGAAGCGGTAACCGACACGCGTGACGACCTTGTTGCCGTCCTTCTCAACGACCAGCTGGACGTTGGAGACGTGGATCGGCGCCTCGGTCGTGACGATGCCGCCGGCCTGCGAACCGCTGGCGGTCGGGCCGGCCTTGGTGTGCTTCTTGACCCGGTTGACACCCTCGACCAGGACGCGCTCCTCGCGCGGGTAAGCGGCAATGACCTTGCCCTGCTTGCCCTTGTCCTTGCCGGTGATGACCTGGACCAGGTCGCCCTTCTTGATCTTCATGCTTACAGCACCTCCGGAGCCAGCGAGATGATCTTCATGAACTTCTTCTCGCGCAGCTCACGCCCGACCGGGCCGAAGATGCGGGTGCCGCGAGGGTCACCGTCGTTCTTCAGAATGACGGCGGCGTTCTCGTCGAAGCGGATGTACGAGCCGTCCGGACGGCGGCGCTCCTTGACGGTGCGAACGATGACCGCCTTGACGACGTCACCCTTCTTCACGTTGCCACCGGGGATCGCGTCCTTGACGGTGGCGACGATGACGTCACCGATGCCCGCGTAGCGGCGACCGGAGCCACCGAGCACACGGATGCAAAGGATCTCCTTCGCACCAGTGTTGTCGGCGACACGCAGTCGCGACTCCTGCTGGATCACGTCTATCTCCTGTTTGTCTGCCGGTTCCCTCCGGGGGATGCACCGGAGAGCCTGGCGGAACCGTCCTGCGAGTAGCTCCCGCAGGAATTACTTACGCCTCTTGAAGCGGCGACCCGCGCCGGGGGCTTCACCGCGGCCAGGCCCGAAGGCCTGGGGGCGGAGCCCCCAGCGAGGGGCAGCGGGGGCGAACCCCCGCCTGATTACTTCGCCTTCTCGAGGATCTCGACGACGCGCCAGCGCTTCGTCGCGGACAGCGGCCGGGTCTCCGCGAGGAGGACACGGTCGCCGACACCCGCGGCGTTCTGCTCGTCGTGCGCCTTGAGCTTGTTCGTACGGCGGATGACCTTGCCGTACAGCGCGTGCTTCACGCGGTCCTCGACAGCGACGACGACGGTCTTGTCCATCTTGTCGCTGACGACGAGACCCTCACGGGTCTTGCGGGCGCCACGTGCCTCGGTCGTCTGCTCTTCAGTCACATTGCTCTCGCTCATCAGGCGTTCTCCACCGTTTCGATGCCCAGCTCACGCTCGCGCATCAGGGTGTAGATCCGCGCGATGTCCTTACGGACCGCCTTCAGGCGGCCGTGGTTCTCGAGCTGACCAGTCGCCGCCTGGAAGCGGAGGTTGAACAGCTCTTCCTTGGACTCGCGGAGCTTCGCCAGAAGCTCCTCGTTGCCCAGCTCGCGCAGCTCGGACGCCTTGGTACCGGCCGACATCACGCTTCACCTGCCTCGCGCTTGACGATCCGGCACTTCATCGGCAGCTTGTGAGCGGCACGAGTGAGGGCCTCACGCGCAATCTTCTCGTTGGGGTACGACAGCTCGAACATCACGCGTCCGGGCTTGACGTTGGCGATCCACCACTCCGGAGAACCCTTACCGGAACCCATGCGGGTCTCGGCAGGCTTCTTGGTGAGGGGACGGTCCGGGTAGATGTTGATCCAGACCTTGCCACCACGCTTGATGTGACGCGTCATGGCGATACGAGCGGCCTCGATCTGACGGTTCGTCACGTACGCCGGGGTGAGCGCCTGGATGCCGTACTCGCCGAACGCAACCTGCGTGCCGCCCTTGGCAGCGCCGGAGCGCTTCGGGTGGTGCTGCTTGCGGTGCTTGACCCTACGGGGGATCAGCATGTCGGTCAGGCCTCCGTTCCGGTGCTCTCAGCCGGAGCGGCGGCGGGGGCCTCGGCCTTGGGGGCCTCGGCGCCGGCAGCCTGCTGCGGCTTGCGACCGCGCCGCTCGCCACCGCGGCCACCACGGGCCGGGCGGTCGGAGCCGCCACCGCGAGCCGGGCGGTTACCCGCACGGGCGGCAGCGTTCTCGGCGCGGACCTCGGCGATGTTCTTGACGTCGCCCTTGTAGATCCAGACCTTCACACCGATGCGGCCGAAGGTCGTCTTGGCCTCGAAGAAGCCGTAGTCCACGTTCGCGCGGAGCGTGTGCAGGGGCACGCGGCCCTCGCGGTAGAACTCCGAGCGGGACATCTCGGCGCCGCCGAGGCGGCCACCGCACTGGATCTTGATGCCCTTGGCGCCGGCCTTCATCGCCGACTGCATGCTCTTGCGCATGGCACGGCGGAAGGAGACGCGGGAGGAGAGCTGCTCGGCAACGGCCTGCGCAACCAGCTGAGCGTCGGTCTCGGGGTTCTTGACCTCGAGGATGTTCAGCTGGACCTGCTTGCCCGTGAGCTTCTCGAGGTCACCGCGGATGCGGTCGGCCTCGGCGCCACGGCGGCCGATGACGATGCCCGGACGAGCGGTGTGGATGTCCACACGCACGCGGTCACGGGTGCGCTCGATCTCAACCTTCGAGATACCGGCGCGCTCCATGCCGGACGTCATCATCCGACGGATGGCGACGTCTTCCTTGACGTAGTCCTTGTACAGCTTGTCGGCGTACCACCGGGACTTGAAGTCCGTGGTGACACCGAGCCGGAACCCATGCGGGTTAACCTTCTGGCCCATTACCGGGTTCCTTCCTTGCTGCTGACGACCACGGTGATGTGGCTGGTCCGCTTGCGGATCCGGTAGGCACGGCCCTGGGCACGCGGACGGAACCGCTTCAGGGTCGGGCCCTCGTCGACGTACGCCTCGGAGATGAAGAGGCTGTCGGCGTCGGTGTGGTCGTAGTTGTGCGCGGCGTTGGCGATGGCGCTGTCGAGCACCTTGCCGACGGGCACGGAGGCTGCCTGCGGAGCGAATCGCAGAACAGCCTGAGCCTCCGTGGCATCCATGCCACGGATAAGGTCCACCACGCGGCGGGCCTTCATGGGCGTAACGCGGATGTACCGCGCCTGGGCCCTGGCTTCCATGGTTGTCCCTCTCAGTTACTTACGTGTCTGAATGCGATCCGCTACTAGCGGCGCTTCGACTTCCGGTCGTCCTTGACGTGGCCCCGGAAGGTGCGCGTCGGCGAGAACTCGCCGAGCTTGTGGCCGACCATCGACTCGGTGACGAACACCGGGATGTGGGTCTTGCCGTTGTGCACCGCGATCGTGTGGCCGAGCATGGCCGGGACGATCATCGAGCGACGGGACCAGGTCTTGATGACGTTCTTGGAACCAGCTTCGTTCTGAGCATCCACCTTCTTGGCGAGGTGCTCGTCGACGAAGGGCCCCTTCTTGAGACTGCGCGGCATCTAAACCCGCTCCTAGCGCTTCTTGTTCGTCTTGCGGCGGCGGACGATGTACTTGTTCGACGCCTTCTTGGGCGAACGAGTACGACCTTCCTTCTGACCCCAGGGGCTGACCGGGTGGCGACCACCGGAGGTCTTGCCCTCACCACCACCGTGCGGGTGGTCAACCGGGTTCATCGCCACACCGCGAACGGTCGGGCGGACGCCCAGCCAGCGCTTGCGGCCGGCCTTGCCCCAGTTGATGTTGCTCTGCTCGGCGTTGCCGACCTCGCCGACCGTGGCGCGGCAGCGCTGGTCGACCAGGCGGATCTCACCGGACGGCATGCGGAGGTGGGCCAGCGAGCCCTCCTTCGCGAGCAGCTGCACGGAGGCACCGGCGGAGCGGGCGAACTTGGCGCCGCCGCCCGGACGAAGCTCCACGGAGTGGATCGTCGTACCGACCGGGATGTTGCGCAGGGCCAGGTTGTTGCCGGGCTTGATGTCGGCGCCGGGGCCGTTCTCGATCCGGTCGCCCTGGGTCAGGCCCTTCGGCGCCAGGATGTAGCGCTTCTCGCCGTCCGCGTAGTGGAGCAGCGCGATGCGCGCGGTGCGGTTGGGGTCGTACTCGATGTGCGCGACCTTCGCCGGCACGCCGTCCTTGTCGTGACGACGGAAGTCGATCACTCGGTAGGCGCGCTTGTGTCCGCCACCCTGGTGGCGAACGGTCACACGACCGGCGTTGTTACGGCCGCCCTTGCTGTGCAGCGGGCGGACCAGCGACTTCTCCGGCGTGGACCGCGTGACCTCGACGAAGTCGGCGACGCTGGAGCCACGACGGCCCGGCGTAGTCGGCTTGTACTTGCGGATTCCCATTTCTCAGTCCTCGTCCGATATCGGACGATCCGACCCGCTTACGCGGTCGGACCGCCGAAGATGTCGATACGGTCGCCCTCGGCGAGGGTCACGATCGCGCGCTTGGTGGCCGCACGCTGGCCGAAGCCGGTGCGGGTCCGCTTGCGCTTGCCGATGCGGTTGATCGTGTTGACCCCGGTGACCTTGACCGAGAAGACCGCCTGGACGGCCTGCTTGATCTGGGTCTTGTTGGCGCTCGGGTCGACGATGAACGTGTACTTGTTCTCGTCGAGAAGCGCGTAGCTCTTCTCGGAGACGACCGGCTTCAGCAGGACGTCACGGGGGTCCGTGTACGACTTGCTCAGCGGAGTCTCGACCGTGTTCTTGCCCTCGGCCTCGTGGCGACGCGCCTTGGCGACGCGCGCGGCCTTGGCGGCCTTCGCAGCCTTGGAGGCAATGCTCGGGTGACGCGTAGCCATCAGGCCTCGCTCCCTTCGGTGTCGTTGGCCTTCGGGCCGGCGACGAAGGACTCGAGAGCGGCCTGGGTGAAGACCACGTCGTCCGAGACGATCACGTCGTACGTGTTCAGCTGGCCCGGCTCCAGGATGTGCACCTGGGGCAGGTTGCGGGCGGACAGCCACGCGGCCTCGTCGGCGCGGTCGACGACCAGGAGCAGGTTCTTGCGCTCCGAGATCTTGCCGAACAGCGTCTTGGCGGCCTTCGTGGACGGGGTCTCGCCCTCGATCACGCCGGAGACGACGTGGATGCGGTTGTGGCGGGCCCGGTCGGTGAGGGCGTGACGCAGAGCGGCAGCCTTCATCTTCTTCGGGGTCCGCTGCGAGTAGTCACGCGGCTGCGGGCCGTGGACGACGCCACCGCCGGCGAACTGGGGCGCGCGGGTAGAGCCCTGGCGCGCACGGCCGGTGCCCTTCTGACGGTAAGGCTTCTTACCGCCACCACGAACCTCGCCGCGGGTCTTGGTCTTGTGCGTGCCCTGACGGGCAGCCGCGTTCTGCGCGACGACGACCTGGTGGATCAGCGGGATGCTGACCTTCTCCACGCCGAAGATCTCCGCGGGGAGCTCGACGCTACCGGTCTTCTCGCCGGCAGGCGAAAGGATGTCAACAGTGCTCATCGGTACCTCAGGCCCCCTTGGCCGCGGTGCGGACCAGGACGAGGCCGCCGTTCGGACCGGGAACCGCGCCCTTGATGAGCAGCAGACCCTTCTCCGCGTCAACGGCGTGGACGGTCAGGTTCTGGGTGGTGACCCGCTCGTTGCCCATACGACCCGCCATGCGGAGGCCCTTGAACACACGGCCCGGGGTGGCGCAGCCACCGATGGAACCGGGAGAGCGGTGCTTGCGCTGGGTGCCGTGTCCGGCGCCGAGGCCCTTGAAGTTGTGACGCTTCATGACACCGGCGAAGCCCTTGCCCTTGCTCTTGCCGGTCACGTCGACCTTGATGCCGGCCTCGAACACCTCGGCGGTGATCTCCTGGCCGAGGGTGTACTCGCTGGCGTCAGCGGTACGGATCTCGACGAGGTGGCGGCGGGGAGTGACGTCGGCCTTGGCGAAGTGGCCCTTGAGGGGCTTGTTCACCTTGCGCGGGTCGATCTCGCCGAACGCGATCTGGACGGACTCGTAGCCGTCGGCGTCGTTCGTACGGACCTGGGTGACGACGTTGGGGCCGGCCTTGACGACGGTGACCGGAACAACACGGTTGTTCTCGTCCCACACCTGCGTCATGCCGAGCTTCTCGCCCAGGATGCCCTTGATCTGCTTAGCCATTCTCAGATCACCGACCCTCAGAGCTTGATCTCGATGTCGACACCGGCCGGGAGGTCGAGTCGCATCAGAGAGTCAACGGTCTTGGGCGTCGGGTCGAGGATGTCGATCAGGCGCTTGTGCGTGCGCATCTCGAAGTGCTCGCGCGAGTCCTTGTACTTGTGCGGCGACTTGATGACGCAGTACACGTTCTTCTCAGTGGGCAGCGGCACCGGGCCCGCGACCGACGCACCAGTGCGAGTCACCGTCTCGACGATCTTCTTCGCCGAGGAGTCGATGACCTCGTGGTCGTAGGCCTTGAGCCGGATGCGGATCTTCTGTCCCGCCATGGCTACTCAGTAGTCCTTTGTCTCTTCACGCTCTGGAACCCGGTCCTCCGTACGCTCCCTCGCCGACCCACGCGGTCGGGCGTGTCGCGCTTCCGCTGACACAGATGTCCCTTGTTCGAACATCCCTTGCCTGGGAAAGAGGTTTACCCGGGTGCCTGGCCAGTGCCGCACTGACACTTCCCGGAAGATTCCCGTACGTCCGCCCCAGTGCTGCCTTACGGCAGTTAGGGCGACGAGTACTGTGGGACTCGCTTCCGGTCCCCCCGGCGGGAGGCGCGCAGCATCAACACTCGACCGAGCAACTCCGACAGTCTGCCATACGGGGCAGGGGCCTGGCCAATCGAGCCGGAGAGAATACCCCCAGGGTGACGCAGGTCAAACCCGCACCCTCGACGCCGCTCGAACGAGCCCCGGACGGCCCCTCGGTCGTGTTCATGTCCGTGAATAAAAATCAAGCACCTAACTATTGACGCGTCCATAGCAAGCGCTTACGTTCCCAATCGGCAGTACGGAAAGCGCTTTCCCTTGCACGGCACCCCTGGTCACGGACGAACCCGGAGGCACCACCATGCAAGTGAGACCCGTCCTCGCGTGTGTCAGCCTGCTGTCCGGCGCGCTCGTCGCGCTGTCCGGCACCCCGGCACACGCCGCGAGCACCACGCAGTACGTGTCCCCGAGCGGCACCGCCGGCGCGGCCGGCACGCAGTCCGCCCCGACGACGCTCGCCACCGCGATCAGCCGCATCGCATCCGGCGGCACCATCTATCTGCGCGGCGGGACGTACAACTACTCGTCGACGATCACGATCCCGGCCGGGAGCAACGGCACTTCGAGCGCCCGCACCACCCTGTCCGCCTACCCGGGCGAGACCCCGGTGCTCAACTTCTCGGCGCAGAGCGAGAGTTCGTCGAACCGTGGGCTCCAGCTGAACGCCAACTACTGGCACGTCCACGGCCTCACGGTCGAACACGCCGGCGACAACGGGATCTACGTCGGCGGCAGCAACAACGTCATCGAGCGCACGGTGACGGCGTACAACCGCGACACCGGTCTGCAGCTGGGCCGGATCTCCTCCAGCACCCCGAGCAGCCAGTGGCCGTCGAACAACCTGATCGTGAGCTCGGAGTCGCACGACAACGAGGACTCCGGCGGCGAGAACGCGGACGGCTTCGCGGCAAAACTGACCACCGGCACCGGAAACGTCTTCCGCTACGACGTGTCCCACAACAACATCGACGACGGCTGGGACCTGTACACCAAGACCGACACGGGCGCGATCGGCCCGGTGACCATCGAGTACTCGCTCTCCTACGGCAACGGAACCCTGACCGACGGCACGCAGAACGCGAACGGCGACCGCAACGGCTACAAGCTGGGCGGCGACGACATCGCCGTCAACCACGTCGTCCGGCACAGCATCGCCTACCGCAACGGCCATCACGGGTTCACGTACAACAGCAACCCCGGCACGATGGCGATCTCGAACAACGTCGGCGTCGACAACGCCGAGCGCAACTTCTCGTTCGACAAGGGAACGTCCGTGTTCCGGACGAACACCTCGTGCCGCTTCGGCGTGAGCGGTCCGAACGACAAGACCGTCGGTGACGCCGACAGCTCCAACCAGTTCTGGACGGGCACGAACGGCTCGCGCTGCTCCTCCTACAGCGGCTCCCTGGGCTGGTCCTTCGCCTCGGACGGCCATCTCGCCGTGACCTTCGGCGGCAAGGTGGTGACGCCGTGACCAGGGGATTCTGATTCCCCTGGGGCTTCCCCCACCCCGATACACCGGCTTGCCGGATGGTCCGGGGGAAGCCGCCCAGGCCACGGTGGTGGCACAGCCTGCAGCCACCGGAGGGACCACTCGTGCGCATCGTCACGGCCACCGCCGTCATCCTGACCCTGGCGGCGGGAGCCGCACCGGCCGCCGTGGCCGACGCCGGCAGAGCCTGCACGGACGGTCTGTGGCGCATGGACGGCTACGGCACCGTCCTCGCCCTCGGGCACGGGGTCTACCAGGAGTACCAGACCACCGCGGTGAGCTGCCTCAAGGGCGACTCCGCACGGCAGACCGGCCCGGGAACGTACACGGCGGACGGCACCGTGCTGACCGTGCGCCTCGGCCGCGATCGCGATCACGCGCAGCTGTCGGCGGACAGTTCCGTGGGCCATCGGCAGCTGCGGCGGATCGCGGCGCTGCCCACGAAGTGCACCGGGCCGACGCCCACGGACCCCCGTACCGCCTTCGACGTCTTCTGGCAGTCCTTCGAGGAGAACTACCCCTTCTTCGCGGCCAAGGGCATCGACTGGCGTTCCGTACGCGACCGCTACCGCCCGCGGATCCACAAGGACACCACCCGCGCGGAGCTCTTCGACGTCTTCAGCCGGATGGTCGCCCCGCTGCACGACGCCCATGTCGCCGTACAGGACGGCGACCGCGTCTTCGCCCAGGGCCGCCCCGGCACCGAGGTGCCCTCGGAGCAGCTGGACGCCAGGGTCAAGAAGTTCATCGTCGAGCGCGATCTCGCTCGGGCACCCTACCGGCGGGACTTCGCCGCCGGCCGCATCACCTACGCCGACCTGCCCGAAGGCGGCCCCGGATACCTGCGCGTCTCCGGCTTCGGCGGGTACACGACCGCCGACCACGGTTCGTACGCCGCCGACCTGGCCGAGCTCGACAAGGCGCTCGACACCGTCCTCACCGCGGAGCGCACCCGGCGCCTGCCGGGCCTGATCATCGACCTGCGCATCAACGGCGGCGGCTCCGACGCCCTCGGCATCCACCTCGCCGAGCGCCTCACCGACCGGCCCTACGTCGCCTACGCCAAGCGCGCCCGCAACGACCCGGCCGACCCGACCCGGCACACCCGGCCCGAGCCGATACCGGTGCTCCCCGCCCACGCGCCCCGCTACACCGGCCCCGTCGCAGTCCTGACCGGCGGCTCCACGGTGAGCGCGGGCGAGACCTTCACCGAGGCCCTCATGGACCGCCCCGGCAGGACGATCCGCATCGGACAACCCACACAGGGCGTCTTCTCCGACGTCATGTCCCGCACGCTCCCGAACGGCATGACCGCCTGGCTCCCCAACGAGGAGTTCCTGACCCGCACGGGCCACACCTTCGACGGCACAGGCATCCCACCCCAGATCACCGAGCCGGTCTTCACCGAGGAGGAGTTCGCCGACAACCGAGACTCGGCTTTCGACCGAGCAGTGAGCGAACTGGATCGCTGAGCAGGGTGCGCAATTTCCGCTGCGGTCCGACAGCCCCCTCAAGGGGCGCGGGGCTGTATCGATTTGCGGCTCCGCCGCGTGGGCGCGACCAGCCACAACGCAGCCGCGGACAAAAGACGACCCATCGCGGCACCAACCGCGGAGCGCTACGCGCCGGCGTGCCTCAACCGCGCAAACGACGTATCCAGCCCCCGCTTCAACACCCGCGCCACAGGCCGCTCCACCACCCGATGCACAAACCAACTCAGCACCAGAAACCCGCCGATCACAAGGGCAACCAGCAACCGCGGATCCATGGTGTCCCGAAGCTGCCCGATCAACGTCGTACCGGCCATGTAGTGGATCAAATACAGCGGATACGTCAGGCTCCCCGCCGTGACCAGCCACTTCCACCGCACGCGATCCGTCGCACCGAGCGCGATCGCGACCATGGCCAGCAGGAACACCGTGTAGATCACCGCGCTCCCCCGCCATCCGGAGACATGCTCGGTGTTGTCGATCCTCAGGCCCAGCTGCCGCTGCCCCATCAGCCACGCCATCCCGAGGATCCCCCACAGCAGCAGGTCCTGGCCGAAGCGGTGCATGAGGTAGAGGGCGAGGCCGGCGATGAAGAACCAGGCGCCCTCCGGGTTGGCGGCCAGCGTCAGCAGGTGGAACTCCGAGACCGGGGCGAGCATGGCGGCCGCGCCCCACACACAGCAGAAGATCACGACCTTGCGGTACGTCAGCCCGGTGGCGACGACGACCATGAAGAGCAGATAGAAGCGCAGTTCCGACCAGAGCGTCCAGTAGACGCGGTCGACGTTGGCCACGCCCGAACCCGACTGCAGCATGGTGAAGTTGAGCAGAATGTCGCGCAGCTTCAGCCGGTCCCAGACCCCCGGCGCCACCACCAGCACGGCCGTGGTGAAGGCGATCCCGAACCAGTACGCCGGGTACAGGCGGATCACCCGGGAGACGAAGAACTCCCGCGGGGTGCGCCCCCAGCAGGACATGCAGATCACGAAGCCACTGATCACGAAGAAGATCTCGACGCCGATCCAGCCGTAGGCGGCGAAGTGGAAGACCGTCGGCATGGTGTCCGAGACCGGCCGGCCCCAGACGGCGTTGCCCGGCTGGTCGACGCGCCAGCTGCCGACGTAGTGGTGCACGGCCACCATCAGGGCGGCGACGAGACGGATGCCGTCGATGGCGTACAGGCGCGGACGCTCGCGTCCAAGTGGGGCCGCCGGACGGCGTACCTGCACCGTCCGCAGCTGCTGCGTCGGCCGGTCGACCATCGTGGACATCAACGACCATCCCTGTTTCTTGCCTGTTCCGACCCCTCACGCTAGGGGGTCACAACCGCCCCACAGTGAGCAGACAAGAACATTCGGGGCACCGGAAACGGGGAGTTGGTCGAACTCTCCACCAGACGTCCCGCAAGGTTCTCCGAGACTTCACCGTGCAACCGTCCCCCTCCCGGCCGCGGGCCAGACGCGGGGCAAGCGAAAGGGCCCGTACGACCGAAGTCGTACGGGCCCCTTCAGGAGCTCGCGCTGGAGCTACCAGGTCAAGTCAACAAGCTTACTTGTTGATCTTGGTGACCTGGCCGGCGCCGACCGTCCGGCCACCCTCACGGATGGCGAACTTCAGGCCCTCTTCCATGGCGATGGGCTGGATGAGCTCGACCTTCATCTCAGTGTTGTCGCCCGGCATGACCATCTCGGTGCCCTCGGGGAGGGTCACGACGCCGGTCACGTCCGTGGTACGGAAGTAGAACTGCGGACGGTAGTTGTTGAAGAACGGCGTGTGGCGGCCACCCTCGTCCTTGGACAGGATGTACGCCTGGGCCTCGAACTCCGTGTGCGGGGTGACCGAGCCCGGCTTGATGATGACCTGGCCGCGCTCGACGTCCTCGCGCTTGATGCCACGGAGGAGCAGACCGACGTTCTCACCGGCCTGGCCCTCGTCGAGCAGCTTGCGGAACATCTCGATGCCGGTGACCGTGGTGGTGGTCTTCTCGGTCTTGATGCCGATGATGTCGACGGTCTCGTTGACCTTCAGGACACCACGCTCGATACGGCCGGTGACGACCGTACCGCGACCGGTGATCGTGAAGACGTCCTCGATCGGCATCAGGAAGGGCTTGTCGACGTCGCGCTCCGGCTCCGGGATCGCGGTGTCGACGGCGGCCATCAGGTCCAGGACCGACTGGCCCCACTCCTTGTCGCCCTCGAGCGCCTTGAGCGCGGAGACCTTGACGACCGGAACGTCGTCGCCCGGGAACTCGTACTCGGAGAGCAGCTCACGGACCTCGAGCTCGACGAGCTCCAGGATCTCCTCGTCGTCCACCATGTCGGCCTTGTTCAGGGCGACGACGATGTACGGAACGCCGACCTGGCGGGCCAGGAGCACGTGCTCCTTGGTCTGCGGCATCGGGCCGTCGGTGGCGGCGACCACGAGGATGGCGCCGTCCATCTGGGCAGCACCGGTGATCATGTTCTTGATGTAGTCCGCGTGACCGGGGCAGTCGACGTGGGCGTAGTGACGCGTCTCGGTCTGGTACTCGACGTGCGCGATCGAGATGGTGATACCGCGCTGGCGCTCCTCGGGAGCCTTGTCGATCTGGTCGAACGCCGAAGCCTCGTTCAGGTCCGGGTACGCGTCGTGCAGCACCTTGGTAATGGCGGCCGTGAGGGTCGTCTTACCGTGGTCGATGTGACCGATGGTGCCGATGTTGACGTGCGGCTTAGTCCGCTCGAACTTCGCCTTCGCCACTGGGGTCCTCCTGTGGAGTGGTTCTGGTACGCCTTACTCATCGGCGCCAGGTGATCTTTGCTGTTAGTGCCCGGGCCCCGGGGCACCCACCGCAGACGGTGACGAATGCGGGTGAATGCCCCGGCAGGCTCCGGAGTCAAGCCTAAGGCGTGTGGACGCAGTGCGTTAACGCAGTGCCTTACTCGCCCTTGGCCTTCGCGATGATCTCCTCGGCGACGTTCCGCGGAACCTCGGCGTAGGAGTCGAACTGCATCGAGTAGCTTGCGCGACCCGACGTCTTGCTGCGGAGGTCTCCGACGTAGCCGAACATCTCCGAGAGGGGCACGAGGCCCTTCACGACGCGGGCACCGGCCCGCTCCTCCATGGCCTGGATCTGACCACGGCGGGAGTTGATGTCGCCGATGACCTCACCCATGTAGTCCTCGGGCGTGGTGACCTCGACGGCCATCATCGGCTCGAGCAGCACGGGGCTGGCCTTGCGCGCGGCCTCCTTGAAGGCCTGCGAACCGGCGATCTTGAAGGCGAGCTCGGAGGAGTCGACCTCGTGGTAGCCACCGTCGATGAGCGTGACGCGGACGCCCGTCATCTCGTAGCCCGCGAGGATGCCGAACTGCATGGCCTCCTGCGCACCGGCGTCCACCGAAGGGATGTACTCCTTCGGGATACGGCCACCGGTGACCTTGTTCACGAACTCGTACGAGGCGTCGCCGCCCTCGATGGGCTCGATCGCGATCTGCACCTTGGCGAACTGACCGGTACCACCGGTCTGCTTCTTGTGGGTGTAGTCCACGCGCTCGACGGCCTTGCGGATCGTCTCGCGGTAGGCGACCTGCGGCTTGCCGACGTTGGCCTCGACCTTGAACTCACGGCGCATACGGTCGACCAGCACCTCGAGGTGCAGCTCGCCCATACCACCGATGATGGTCTGGCCGGTCTCCTCGTCCGAGTGAACCTGGAAGGAGGGGTCCTCCTCCGCGAGACGCTGGATGGCGACACCCAGCTTCTCCTGGTCACCCTTGGACTTGGGCTCGATGGCGACCTGGATGACCGGCGCCGGGAAGTCCATGGACTCCAGGATCACCGGCTGCTTGTCGTCGCACAGCGTCTCACCGGTCGTGGTCTGCTTCAGACCCATGACGGCGATGATGTCGCCCGCGCCCACCGACTCGATCTCCTCACGCTTGTTCGCGTGCATGCGGTAGATCTTGCCGATGCGCTCCTTCTTGCCCTTGACGGAGTTCAGCACGGCGGTGCCGGACTCCAGGCGGCCCGAGTAGACCCGGACGAAGGTGAGCTTGCCGAGGTGCGGGTCGCTCATGATCTTGAACGCCAGCGCCGACAGCGGCTCGTCGTCGGACGGCTTGCGCTTGACGACCGTCTCCGGGTCCTTGACGTCGTGGCCCTCGATGGCCTCGATGTCGACGGGAGAGGGCAGGTAGCGCACGACCGCGTCGAGCAGGGGCTGGACGCCCTTGTTCTTGAACGCGGTGCCGCAGAACACCGGGGTGACCGTGGTGTCCTTCGACTTGCCGGACGCGATGGTGATACGACGGATCGCGGCGTACAGCTGCTCCACGGAAGGCTCCTCGCCCTCCAGGTACAGCTCCATGATCTCTTCGTCGTTCTCGGCGACGGCCTCGATCAGCTTGCCGCGGTACTCCTCGGCAGCCTCGGTGTGCGTGGCCGGGATGTCGACGGTGTCGTACATCTCGCCCTTGGTGGCCTCGGCGGACCAGACCAGGGCCTTCATCGTCACGAGGTCGACGACGCCCTTGAAGTCGGCCTCGGCACCGATCGGCAGCTGCATCACGATCGGCTGAGCGCCAAGGCGGTCAGAGATCATGTCGACGCAGCGGTGGAACTCGGCACCGGTCCGGTCGAGCTTGTTGACGAAGCAGATGCGGGGGACGCCGTAGCGGTCCGCCTGACGCCACACCGTCTCGGACTGGGGCTCAACGCCGGCGACGCCGTCGAACACCGTCACGGCACCGTCGAGCACGCGCAGGGAACGCTCCACCTCGACGGTGAAGTCGACGTGGCCCGGAGTGTCGATGATGTTGATGGTGTGGTCGACGTCTTCCAGCGGCCAGTGACAGGTGGTGGCAGCAGAGGTGATCGTGATGCCACGCTCCTGCTCCTGCTCCATCCAGTCCATGGTGGCAGCGCCGTCGTGGACCTCACCGATCTTGTAAGACACACCGGTGTAGAACAGGATCCGCTCGGTGGTGGTCGTCTTGCCCGCGTCGATGTGGGCCATGATCCCAATGTTGCGGACCTTGGCCAGGTCAAGTGAAGTGGTAGCCATAAGGCTTCAGTCTTCTCTCGGTCTCGATGTGGGTAGCGACTACCAGCGGTAGTGCGCGAAGGCCTTGTTGGACTCGGCCATCTTGTGCGTGTCCTCGCGCTTCTTGACGGCCGCACCGAGGCCGTTCGAAGCGTCGAGAAGCTCGTTGAGCAGACGCTCGGTCATGGTCTTCTCGCGACGGGCGCGGGAGTAACCGACCAGCCAGCGCAGGGCGAGCGTGTTCGCACGACCCGGCTTGACCTCGATCGGGACCTGGTAGGTCGCACCACCGACACGGCGGGACTTGACCTCGAGGGTCGGCTTGATGTTCTCCAGCGCGCGCTTCAGCGTGATGATCGGGTCGTTGCCCGTCTTCTCACGCAGACCCTCCATGGCGCCGTAGACGATGCGCTCGGCGGTGGAGCGCTTGCCGTTCAGCAGCACCTTGTTGATGAGCGACGTGACCAGAGGGGAACCGTAGACCGGGTCGATGATGACCGGGCGCTTCGGGGCGGGGCCCTTACGAGGCATTTCTACTTCTCCTTCTTGGCGCCGTAGCGGGAACGGGCCTGCTTGCGGTTCTTGACACCCTGGGTGTCGAGGGAGCCACGGATGATCTTGTAGCGAACACCCGGCAGGTCCTTCACACGGCCGCCGCGCACGAGCACGATGGAGTGCTCCTGCAGGTTGTGTCCCTCACCCGGAATGTAAGCGGTGACCTCGATCCCGCTGGTCAGACGCACACGCGCGACCTTACGCAGGGCCGAGTTCGGCTTCTTCGGGGTGGTCGTGAACACACGCGTGCAGACGCCACGACGCTGAGGGGAACCCTCGAGTGCGGGCGTCTTGTTCTTCTCGACCTTGTCCTGCCGGCCCTTACGGACCAGCTGCTGGATCGTAGGCACTACTTCTCCGGTTTCTGTGTGCCGAATGGTGAAGCTAACCTGGAACGTCGCCGACCCACGCGGTCGGGTGTGTCGAATCCGGCAGACTCCCGCCGCCAGGCGGAAAGGGCGCAGATTACGGTGGCCAATGACGGCTCGCCATGCGGTTGAAGGCACGCACGAGAGCCAGGGCACACCCCAGGCACAAGGTCTGAGCGTACCTACCTCATACGCTGCGGTCAAAACAAATGGGCCGCGCCCGCATCGCCATGCGAAGCATGTCAAGACCCTACGCCGCACATGATCTTCGAATTCACGTTCCAGGCACCTCCAGGAGCTATGTCACCGCAGCTCACCCCAGGTCACGCGGAGGCCAGGGCCGCCGCGATGAGGATGGTGATGATCAGCGCCCATCCGGCGACCGACAGCCAGCCCAGGACCAGCCCGGTCATGGCGAGGCCCTCGCCGCGCTCGCCGGTGCGCTGCATTTCGCTGCGGGCGGAGTGACCGAGGACGACCGCGGGTATCCCGGTGAGCCCGGCGGTGAAGAACGTGAGGATCCCGCAGACCATGGAGCCGACCGCCTTGCCGTTCGTCGGCGGCGGGACGGGCAGAAAGGTCGCGGGCACGACCGGAGCGGCGTGATTGACCGGCACGGGCCCCTGCGGCAGATCGGCGACCAGAAGGGCCAGCTCCCCCACGGTCCGCGCGGCATAGGCCCGTGCCACCCGCCGGTCGAACTCCCCCTTCTCCAGCCGCCCCTCCGCATACCCCGCCCGGAGCACGTCCACGGCACGCTCACGGTCGGCGTGGGAGGCGAGCATGGACGGGGCGGTGTGCCCCTGCCAGGTCTGCCCGGAGCCCTGGGCCGGCGGCGGGGCGCCCTGCCACGCCTGCATCGGGCCGTGCTGCCCCTGCTGCGGGGCCCGCTGCCAGGGCCGCAGGGGCACGTCATGCCCCGACTGCGGGACATCCTGCGCCCGCTGCGAGTCCCCCTGCCCCGACTGCCAGGGCTGCCACGACGGATTGGACACGAGTACCTCCCCGAACCCCCGAGTCCCTCCATGATGCGCCGAACGGGCACTTTCGGCACAGACTGCGCCGCAGTGCACGCGCCGAGGGGCGGGCGTCGGCCATGACGGCCGGTTGTCGCTGGTTTCCCGCGTCCCTTCTTCAAGTACGTTGGCTGGTTGCAGAGTTCAGGCATCAGCGCAGGTGAACACGGGGGCGGCGGGCATGGCTGGGGGGCGGACACGCGCGTGGGAGGACGACGGTTTCGACGACAGCGTGCCGTTCCTCGCCCGGCTGGACAAAGAGGACCGTCTGGCCTTGCTGGACATCGGCCGCCCGCTGCGCTACCCGGCGCGGAGCGTCATCATGCGCCAGGACGAGCCTTCTGCCCATGTGCTCCTCCTCCTGCACGGCTGGACGAAGGTCACAGCTCTCGCGGCCAACGGGTACGAGGCCCTGCTCGCCCTGCGCGGGCCCGGTGACATCGTCGGGGAGGGCGCAGCCCTCAGCAGGCGTCAGCGTTCCGCGACCGTCACCGCGCTGGAGCCGATCGAGTCGGTCGTCATCGAACAGAATCGATTCACCGCGTTCCTCTCCGGGAATCCCCGGGTGGCACTTCAGCTACTGAGTCTGACCACTGACCGGCAGCGCTCCACCGACCGCCGACGGCTGGAGTGGGCCGCGCTCACGGTGCGCGAACGGCTGGCCGTCCTGCTGCTCGAACTCGTCCGCACACACGGCAGCAGGACCGACGAGGGCATCGAGCTGACCATCGGGCTCAGCCAGCAGGAGTTCGCGGGCTCGGTCGGCTCCTCCCGCGAAGCGGTGGCCAGGCTGCTCAAGGAACTGCGCTCCCGAGAGATCGTCGCCACCAGACGCCGCCGGATCGTCGTCCTCCGGCCCGACGTCCTGCGGCGCATCACCGGCCAGGGCTCCGCCTGACCGGACCGCAGACACCGTTCTGTGCACACGGTCACAGTTCGTCCGTGTCATCGGCCCTCTGACGCGCGCCCCTCCCCCGCCATCGTGCTGAGCAAGGGAAACCGACGCACGAGAGGCAGCCACCATGACCGACCCCGTGTACCGCACCATCCTCCTCTTCGACATCGAGCAGTACGGCTCCCGCGACGACGTGGAACAAGGGTTCCTCCGGCGAGTTCTCTACGACGTCGTGGACAGCACCCTGTCCGATGCCTCCGTCGACGAGACACTCCGGCTGCGCGCCGACCGCGGCGACTCCGTCATGGAGCTCATCGACACCCAGGTCTCTGTCCCGGTGCTGGTGAAGACCCTCCTCACGGAGACCCCGGCCCTGCTGCACAACAAGAACCGGCTGCTCGCCGACAGTGCCCGGATGCGCCTGCGTGTCGTCCTCTCCTCCGGCTACGTGGCCATCGACGAGTTGGACGGCTGGGTCGGCTCGGACCTCAACCACGCCGTACGCCTGCTGAACTCCGACCCTCTGCGTGACGCCCTGAAGGAACGGGAGGACGACAGCGTCCTGTGCGTGTCCGAGGGCATTTACCAGGGCGTGGTCCGGCACGGCCCGCTGGGCGTGCGGCCCGGCGACTTCCACCGCATCACGGTGGAGACAAAGGAGGGCCCGACGGTGGCATGGCTGCACGGGCGGCTGGGCACCGCCGAGTCCCCCGCGGGCGGATCCGCCTCGGCGCCGCCCGCCGCACCGTCCAGCCAGACCCACGTCGGCCGCGACCAGTACGGGGTCAGCGGCGGCACTGTCAACGGCGGCCTGACCTTCGACCTCGGGCGCGCCGAGCAGGGCGAGCGCTGATGAGCCAGGAAGAGGCGTCGGGTGCCGCGGCACCGGACAGCGAGACGGAGCAGGACGGCGAGCAGAAGAAGCAGGAGGAAGCGGCCGAGTCGCAGGAACAGAAGCGGCAGGAGGCCTGGGGTGCACGCCAGGCTCTGATCACGCACGGCCCCTCGTTCGTGCAGCCGCTCGCCGCGCAGTCCGCGACCCGGATCGCCCGCGACCAGATCGGCGTGAGCGGCGGCACCTTCCACGGCAACGTGAACTTCTTCGGCGGCCCGGCCAGGCAGGCCGAGCAGCTGTCCGGGGAGATCCCCCGGGAGAACATCCAGAAGCTGTCGGGCGTCTTCTGCGGCTGCCCGAGCTTCGATGAGGCGCTGCACCGGCTGCGCACGGAAAAAGTGGTCATCCTGTCCGGCGGGCGGGACACAGGCAGGAGCTCCGCCGCCCTGATGCTCCTGGACCGCCTGGGCATGCGGCATATACGCAGCCTGGAGCCTCCCGACTCGGTCTCGGCCCTGCCCGAGCAGTTGGACGGCGCCGCCGGATACCTCCTGCCCAACCTGGCGACCAGCCGAAGCCGCCCACTACGCGACACGCATCTGTTTCAGCTGCGTGAGCGGCTGAACAAGTTGGGCGGTCATCTCGTGATCACGGTTGAACCGTCCGCGACCTTGGACGACGTCCCTTGCATACCGTGGGAACCTCCGTCGCCCGAGGACATGCTGTACTCCCATGTCACACCGCGCACCGGTGAGGACTCGTGGGCAGGCCTGGTCGCTCTCGCTCCGGTGCAGGAGTTCCTTGCCCGGCCACAACAACCGCGCGAGATCGAGGAGTTCGGACAGCGGCTCATCGCATTCCACCGCGGTGAGACGGACGAGGCCAAACTCGCCGAGTACGGCGCGACGGCCGTGGAGACCCAGGTGGCCGGCCGGCTCACGGACGAGAAGCGCCCACTGCGCGACAAGGCGTTCCTGATCTCCCTGGCCGTCTTCGACAAGGCCCCGTACGCGGTGGCCGCCGAGCTCGGCGACGACCTGTACGTACGTCTGCAGAAGACGGCCGATCCCCGTCAGTCGCCCGTGATCCCGGTCTTCGGCAATTCCCGTGAATCCCGGCTTCAGCTCGCCGGCGCCAAGGGCTACGTGGACACGGAGGTCACCGAATGGGGAACCGTCGTAGGCCAGTACTTCGCCGCGTTCCGCGATGAGCGCACAGCCCCGGTCCTGCTGCACGAGGTCTGGGTCCGCCACCCGTCGGCTCGGCCCGCCCTCGCCGAGTGGATCCGTGCACTGGCCGATGACGGTCGTCCCCTGGTACGCACCCGAGCCGCTTCGGCGACCGCACAGCTCGCCGCCGTCGACCTGTCGTCGACCATGGCCCACCTCATCGAGCCATGGGCGGACGACGACTACTTCGGCTCCTGGCTGACGGCGGCCAACGCCCTCACCATGGCCCAGCTGCTGTCGGTGCCGCACGTCTTCCGGATCCTGCACGACTGGTGCACCGGCGAGATCGAGAGCCGCCGCTGGACGGCCGTCCGCGCCTACGGCCTGCTGGGACCCGTGAACCACGAGGAGACGCTGAGCGCTCTCCTGGACGCCATACGCAGGCCGGCTCCCGACGACCGCGACCAGGACGACGAGGACGACGACTCCTCGCAGAGGGAGGAGGCCCGGCAGTTCGCCGAAGCTCTCGAGCTGCTGCTCCTCGCTGTGCGCAAGCCGGTGCTGAGCGCTCTCGTCGACCGTGTCGAGAAGAGGCACCTCGACAACACCGGCCGTGCGGTGCGCGCACACGCCCTGCTCGCCTTTCTCGAGGCCTGCAAGCAGTCGAAGGGCGAGGACAGCGACCGCCCGCCCGTCCTCGACTGGTACGCGCAGGCGACGGCGGACGACGACAAGGCCACCGCCCGGGAGCTGGCCGTGTTCTGGCAGGCGCTGCTGGCGGACCGCGCGCACAACTCCCAGGCCCTCGACGTCCTGCGCGGCTGGGTGCGCAGGGCCGACGGCGACCCGGTGTCCGAAGCCGCCCTCACCTCGCTGCTTCCCGCGCTGGCGACCACACCCGTCAATCACCGCCGTGTCAGTCACATGTTGGGCACGGTCCGCGACTTCGAAGGAACCCTCACGCCGGCTGCGGCGCGGCTGCTGCGGCACCTGGATCCCGTCTGAACCTGCCCGAGGAGGCCGAGCATGCAACCCACTTCCCCACCACCCGAACAGCCGAAATCACCGGAGCAGGCACACCGGGAGTACCCCGGGCAGAAGGAACAGAGCGAACAGCTCGACTGGTTCCGGCAGGACCCCCGGCAATCCGCGGCCCCCCACACCGACTCGGACCCCGTCCACACGGTCTGGCAGCTGTCACGCTTCCGTCTCGGCGGGCGGCGTTTCACGGGCAGCATCGACCACGCTCTGGTCTGCGTGACGCGGAGGGGAGCGTACGAGACCTTCCTGCCGCCCGACCGGCCCACGACCGTGCGGCGTTACATCGCCCTGTACGAGGTCGACACCGACCCCCACTCCTTTCAGCTGAACGTCCCGTTGCCGAGCCTCGTCGACAGCTTCGAGTTCGAAGTGACGGCCGACATCACCTGGCGTGTCGTCCACCCGGCACAGTTTGTCCGCAGCCAGGAGCGTGACGTACCCGGCCTCATCGCCCGAAAGCTGCTGCCACAGATGCGTGAGGCCAGCCGCCGTCATCCCATCGAGGCGAGCGCCGAGGCCGAGCGGGCGGTCTGGGAGGCGGTGACCCATGCCTCCTGGCTCGGCGACGGGCAGGGGCTGAAGGTCACCTGTTCCATCCGCCTGCGCCGCGACGTCGCCGAGCGGTTCCACCAGGCCCGTCTGCGGACGGCCCGTCACGAGGTGGAGGCCGCGTGGCCGGAGCACGAGGCAGCCCGACGTCGGGAGATGTACGAAGCCGAGCGCCGGGCCGAGAAGATCAAGTTCTACGAGGACACCCTGGCCGGAGGCGGAACCGCCGCGCTCGCCCTGCACTTGGCGGCGCACCCTGACGAGACCCGGCTCGTCCTCGATCACCTCCAGGCCGGCCAGAACAAGTTGGTGGACACTCAGATGCGCCTGATCGACCAGGCCCTGGAGAACAAGCAGCTGGAGGACTACCAGCTCGACGGACCCCGCCAGCTCATCGCCGATCGGATGTCGGCCATCCTGCGGACCACGGCCCTCTCCGAGGCAGAGTCGGGCGAGCCGCATCCGGAGTTGCCGCACAAGTCGCCGACGGTCGAGTCCGCTCCGCCTGAGGACGGCCCGGAGCTCCGTAAATGATCCCGAGCGCCACCGCCCCGGACGACCCGCGCATGAGGACGGGAGCCGAGTTGCTCGCCGGTCTCCGTGGCGAGATAGCACGCGCCGACGCCAAGGCCACGGTCCTGGTCGGAGTGCTGAGCATGTCCATCGGCGTACTCGGAGTCCTTCTGCCCGGCCGGAACTGGAGCCCCGGCCGCCTCCCGGCACCGTCCGCGCTGCTGTGGTGGACGGGAACAGCCCTCATGATGACCGCCCTCTTCTCCCTGCTGCTGGCGGTGACGCCCCGTCATGGCGTCGGCCACTGGACGCCCGGCCGACCACTCACCTACTTCGGCGACATACGGCAGGCCGCACGGACCGGTCACCTCGCCAGTGCCCTCACCGAGACCGCGCGGGACCCGGACCTCGGCCTTTTGCTCGCGCTCACCGAGACGAGTCGTATCGCCGCCCGCAAGCACTTCTGGATCCGGACCGGATTGATGGCCTTCGGCTCCGCGGCGGTCTTGCTCCCCGGATCACTGCTCATCGCCTGAACCGACCTGCGTCCCATGCGAGTCCATTCAGACCAAGGGAGAGTCATGTCCATGCCATACGATGGGGAGAAACCGAGGGAAACGTGCTCCTCCCCCGCGGCCCCAGACGACGACCTGCCCCGCCGCCGCGGCCGCATCCACATCACCGCACGCCAGCGCCGTGTGGACGCCACCACTCTGGGCAACCTCGCGCTCCACCTGCCGCACGTGCTCGCAAGCCTGGCCGTCGTCTTCGGAGTGTCGTACGTCGTCAGCGCCCTGACCGGCCTGCCCTGGTGGATCCCCTGTGGGTGCTGGGCGCTGAGCGGTGGCCTCGTCTTCCACCGGCCCTGCGAGCGCCTCATGGCACGGTGGCTGTTCGGCTTGCGCTACCCCCACCCGGAGGAGGACCGAAAGCTCCGGTCCGTCTGGCGCGAGGTCAC
The DNA here is from genome assembly GCF_003814765.1 of Streptomyces sp. TLI_185. Lineage (NCBI taxonomy): Bacteria > Bacillati > Actinomycetota > Actinomycetes > Kitasatosporales > Streptomycetaceae > Streptomyces > Streptomyces sp. TLI_185. The sequence continues at coordinate 6,079,406 of NZ_RKRB01000001.1, read as the reverse complement.
CGCGCGCGCCGGAGTGGACGGAAACGCGTACCAGCTCTGGGTCGAGGACAGCGACGAGATCAACGCCATGGCTGCCGCAGGTCACATCGTCGGCGTCACCAGCCATTCGCTCGGGTCGCTGTCGACCGCTCAACTCGCCGGCGTCCTCGCACACGAACTGGGCCATCACACGAGGGGACACGCATGGGCCTCGCTGCTGACCTTCTGGTACGCACTGCCGGGCCGGCTGACCTGGCGGCTGCTCCGTCGGCTGGCCTCGCACATCGACCGCCTCTCTGTCGGCGCGGCCGCCCTGGTGATCGGCGTGCTGGGCGCTGCTGTGGTCGCCGTGGCGACCGCGACATACGGCCTGGTGTTCCTGCCGTTCGCCGCTCCCTACCTGGCGGCTGCCGTGTCACGGCGTTCCGAGCTCCGGGCCGACGAACACGCGGCGGGCCTCGGCTTCGGACCGCAGTTGATGACGGTGCTGCGCGAGGAGCACGAGCGGGAACGGTCCGAACGCGTCGCTGCCACAGCGGCGGGACTGCCGTCCGTGAAGGAAGGCGTCATCGCGCGGCTGCTGGCCTCGCATCCCGATGTGCACACCCGGCTGCACCATCTGCAGACCCGCTCGCAGAGCAGGCCCTGAACACACCGAAGGGCGGCCACCCCGACAGGGTGACCGCCCTTCGACTGACTTGCGCCTTACTGGTTGTACGGACCGTAGTCGTAGTCCTCCAGCGGAACGGCCTGGCCGGAGCCCGTGCCGAACGGCGAGTAGTCGATGTCGTCGTAGCCGACGGCCGAGTACATCGCGGCCTTGGCCTCCTCGGTCGGCTCGACCCGGATGTTGCGGTAGCGGGACAGGCCCGTACCGGCCGGGATGAGCTTACCGATGATGACGTTCTCCTTGAGGCCGATCAGGGAGTCGGACTTGGCGTTGATCGCCGCGTCCGTGAGGACCCTGGTCGTCTCCTGGAAGGACGCCGCCGACAGCCACGACTCGGTCGCCAGCGAGGCCTTGGTGATACCCATCAGCTGCGGACGGCCGGAGGCCGGGTGGCCGCCTTCCTGGACCACACGACGGTTCTCGACCTCGAACTTCGAGCGCTCGACCAGCTCGCCGGGCAGCAGCTCGGCGTCGCCGGACTCGATGATCGTCACTCGGCGGAGCATCTGCCGGATGATGATCTCGATGTGCTTGTCGTGGATCGACACACCCTGCGAGTTGTAGACCTTCTGGACCTCGCCGACCAGGTGGACCTGGACGGCACGCTGACCCAGGATGCGCAGCACGTCGTGCGGGTTGGTGGCACCCACGGTGAGCTTCTGGCCCACCTCGACGTGCTCGCCCTCGCTGACCAGGAGTCGGGCACGCTTCGAGATCGGGTACGCCGTCTCGTCGCTGCCGTCGTCCGGGGTGACGACGATCTTCTTGGTCTTCTCGGTCTCCTCGATCCGCACGCGGCCGGAGGCCTCGGAGATCGGGGCGACACCCTTCGGGGTACGGGCCTCGAAGAGCTCGACGACACGCGGCAGACCCTGGGTGATGTCGTCACCGGCCACACCACCGGTGTGGAAGGTACGCATCGTCAGCTGGGTACCGGGCTCACCGATGGACTGGGCGGCGATGATGCCGACCGCCTCACCGATGTCGACCAGCTTGCCGGTGGCCAGCGAGCGGCCGTAGCACATGGCGCAGGTGCCGACCTGGGACTCGCAGGTCAGGATCGAGCGGGTCTTGACCTGCTCGATGCCGTGGTGCACCAACTGGTCGATGAGCACGTCGCCCAGGTCCACGTTGGCCGGCGCGATCACCTTGCCGTCGACGACGACGTCCTCGGCGAGCATGCGGGCGTAGACGCTGGTCTCGACGTCGTCCGCCTTGCGCAGCACACCGTCCGCGCCCCGCTCGGCGATCCGCAGCTTCAGACCGCGCTCGGTGCCGCAGTCCTCCTCGCGGATGATGACGTCCTGGGAGACGTCCACCAGACGACGGGTCAGGTAGCCCGAGTCGGCGGTACGCAGGGCGGTGTCCGCCAGACCCTTACGGGCACCGTGCGTGGAGATGAAGTACTCCAGCACGGACAGACCCTCACGGAACGACGCCTTGATCGGACGCGGGATCGTCTCGTTCTTCGCGTTCGACACCAGACCACGCATACCGGCGATCTGACGCATCTGCATCATGTTGCCTCGTGCACCCGAGTTCACCATCATGAAGATCGGGTTGGTCTTCGGGAAGTTCTCGTTCATCGCCTCGGCGACCTCGTTGGTCGCCTTGGTCCAGATCGCGATGAGCTCCTGCGTGCGCTCGTCCTTGGTGATCAGACCGCGCTCGTACTGCTTCTGGACCTTCTCGTCCTGCGCCTCGTAGCCCTTGACGATCTCCTTCTTCGCCTCGGGAACGACGACGTCGGAGATGGCCACGGTGACGCCGGAACGGGTCGCCCAGTAGAAGCCGGCCGCCTTCAGGTTGTCGAGCGTCGCCGCCACGATGACCTTGGGGTAGCGCTCGGCGAGGTCGTTGACGATCTCGGAGAGCTGCTTCTTGCCGACCTCGTAGTCGACGAACGGGTAGTCCTCGGGCAGCAGCTCGTTGAAGAGCGCGCGGCCCAGGGTCGTCCGCAGGCGGAAGGTGTCACCCTGCTGCCACTCCGGCTCGCCCTCCTCCTGCGCCGGCGGGGTCCAGCCGCGCGGCGGGATGGTGCCCACCGGGAAGCGGATGTCCACGCGCGACTGCAGCGAGAGCTCGCCGGCGTCGAACGCCATGATCGCCTCGGCGACGGACGCGAAGGAGCGCTCCTCGCCCTTGACGTTGCGCATCTCGCCGTCGGTGGTGAGGAAGAACAGACCGAGGACCATGTCCTGGGTCGGCATCGTCACCGGACGGCCGTCGGCGGGCTTGAGGATGTTGTTCGAGGACAGCATCAGGATGCGGGCCTCGGCCTGCGCCTCCGCGGACAGCGGAAGGTGCACGGCCATCTGGTCACCGTCGAAGTCCGCGTTGAACGCGGTGCAGACGAGCGGGTGGATCTGGATGGCCTTGCCCTCGACCAGCTGCGGCTCGAAGGCCTGGATGCCGAGGCGGTGCAGGGTGGGCGCACGGTTCAGCAGAACCGGGTGCTCGGCGATGACCTCTTCGAGGACGTCGTACACGACCGTGCGGCCGCGCTCCACCATGCGCTTGGCGCTCTTGATGTTCTGCGCGTGGTTCAGGTCGACCAGGCGCTTCATCACGAACGGCTTGAAGAGCTCCAGCGCCATCGCCTTCGGCAGACCGCACTGGTGCAGCTTCAGCTGCGGACCGACGACGATCACGGAACGCGCGGAGTAGTCCACACGCTTGCCGAGCAGGTTCTGACGGAATCGACCCTGCTTACCCTTCAGCATGTCGCTGAGGGACTTCAGCGGGCGGTTACCGGGACCGGTGACCGGGCGACCACGACGACCGTTGTCGAACAGCGCGTCGACGGCCTCCTGGAGCATGCGCTTCTCGTTGTTCACGATGATCTCGGGCGCACCGAGGTCGAGAAGGCGCTTCAGTCGGTTGTTCCGGTTGATCACACGGCGGTACAGGTCGTTCAGGTCGGAGGTCGCGAAGCGGCCACCGTCCAGCTGCACCATCGGGCGAAGGTCCGGCGGGATGACCGGGACGCAGTCGAGAACCATGCCCTTGGGGCTGTTGGACGTCTGCAGGAAGGCAGACACGACCTTCAGCCGCTTCAGGGCGCGGGTCTTCTTCTGGCCCTTGCCGGTGCGGATGATCTCGCGGAGACGCTCGGCCTCCTCCTCGAGGTCGAAGGACTCCAGGCGCTTCTGCAGCGCCGCGGCACCCATCGAACCGTCGAAGTACGTGCCGAAGCGGTCGCGCAGCTCGCGGTAGAGCAGCTCGTCGCCCTCGAGGTCCTGGACCTTGAGGTTCTTGAACCGGGTCCACACCTCGTCGAGACGGTCGATCTCGCGCTGCGCACGGTCGCGCAGCTGCTTCATCTCGCGCTCGGCACCTTCGCGCACCTTGCGGCGCACGTCGGCCTTGGCACCCTCGGCCTCGAGCTCGGCCAGGTCGGACTCGAGCTTCTTGGCGCGGGCCTCGAGGTCGGCGTCACGCCGGTTCTCGACCTGCTGCCGCTCGACGGAGACGTGCGCCTCCAGGGAGGGCAGGTCGCGGGTACGGCGCTCCTCGTCGACGTACGTGATCATGTACGCCGCGAAGTAGATGACCTTCTCGAGGTCCTTGGGCGCCAGGTCCAGCAGGTAGCCGAGGCGCGAAGGAACACCCTTGAAGTACCAGATGTGCGTGACGGGAGCGGCCAGTTCGATGTGGCCCATCCGCTCACGGCGCACCTTGGCGCGAGTCACCTCGACGCCGCAGCGCTCACAGATGATGCCCTTGAAGCGGACACGCTTGTACTTGCCGCAGTAGCACTCCCAGTCCCGGGTCGGACCGAAGATCTTCTCGCAGAAGAGTCCGTCCTTTTCGGGCTTGAGCGTGCGGTAGTTGATGGTCTCGGGCTTCTTGACCTCGCCGTGGCTCCACTGACGGATGTCGTCAGCGGTGGCCAGACCGATCCGGAGCTCATCGAAGAAGTTGACGTCGAGCACTATGCGTCAATCCCTCTCAGGGTTGTAAGTCTTGGGGTCTGATACGGGGGTCCAGGGGCCGGCCGGAGGTTCCTCACCAGGGCCTCCGGCCGGACTCCCGTCAGACCTCTTCGACGCTGCTCGGCTCGCGCCGGGACAGGTCGATGCCGAGCTCCTCCGCAGCGCGGAAGACATCCTCGTCGGTGTCACGCATCTCGATGGACATACCGTCGCTGGACAGCACCTCCACGTTCAGGCAGAGCGACTGCATCTCCTTGATGAGCACCTTGAAGGACTCGGGGATGCCGGGCTCGGGGATGTTCTCGCCCTTGACGATGGCCTCGTAGACCTTCACGCGGCCGGTGACGTCGTCGGACTTGATGGTCAGCAGCTCCTGGAGGGCGTAAGCGGCGCCGTAAGCCTCCAGCGCCCACACCTCCATCTCGCCGAACCGCTGGCCACCGAACTGGGCCTTACCACCCAGCGGCTGCTGGGTGATCATCGAGTACGGGCCGGTCGAACGCGCGTGCAGCTTGTCGTCGACCAGGTGGTGCAGCTTCAGGATGTACATGTAGCCGACCGAGATCGGCTCCGGGAACGGCTCACCGCTACGGCCGTCGAACAGCCGCGCCTTGCCGGACGGGAGCACCATGCGCTCGCCGTCGCGGTTCGGGATGGTGTGCTGCAGCAGACCCGCGAGCTCGTCCTCGCGCGCACCGTCGAAGACGGGGGTTGCGACGTTCGTGCCCGGGTCGACCTGGTCGGCGCCGATGGCCTGCAGGCGCTGCGCCCACTCGTCGGCGAGACCGGAGACGTCCCAGCCACGGCTGGCGAGCCAGCCGAGGTGGATCTCAAGCACCTGTCCCGGGTTCATTCGGGACGGCACACCCAGCGGGTTGAGGATGATGTCGACCGGAGTTCCGTCCTCGAGGAACGGCATGTCCTCGATGGGCAGGATCTTCGAGATGACACCCTTGTTGCCGTGCCGGCCGGCGAGCTTGTCACCGTCGGTGATCTTGCGCTTCTGCGCCACGTACACGCGCACCAGCTGGTTCACACCGGGGGGAAGCTCGTCGCCCTCCTCGCGGTCGAAGACGCGGACGCCGATGACCTTGCCGATCTCGCCGTGCGGCACCTTCAGCGAGGTGTCACGGACCTCACGGGCCTTCTCACCGAAGATCGCGCGCAGCAGGCGCTCCTCCGGCGTCAGCTCGGTCTCGCCCTTGGGCGTGACCTTGCCGACGAGGATGTCGCCGGCGACGACCTCGGCACCGATACGGATGATGCCGCGCTCGTCGAGGTCGGCGAGGACCTCCTCGGAGACGTTCGGGATGTCCCGGGTGATCTCCTCGGGGCCGAGCTTGGTGTCACGGGCGTCGACCTCGTGCTCCTCGATGTGGATCGAGGAGAGGACGTCGTCCTGCACGAGGCGCTGCGACAGGATGATCGCGTCCTCGTAGTTGTGACCCTCCCACGGCATGAACGCCACGAGCAGGTTCTTGCCCAGCGCCATCTCGCCGTTCTCGGTGGCCGGACCGTCGGCCAGGACCTGGCCGTCGATGATCCGGTCGCCCTCGTTGACGATGACCTTCTGGTTGACCGAGGTGCCCTGGTTGGAGCGGGCGAACTTGGCCAGGCGGTACGTGATGTACGTGCCGTCGTCGTTGGCGGTGGTGATGTAGTCCGCGGAGACCTCCTGGACCACACCCGCCTTCTCGGCCTTGACCACGTCGCCGGCGTCGACGGCGGAGCGGTACTCCATGCCGGTGCCGACGAGCGGGGACTCGGACTTAATCAGCGGCACGGCCTGACGCATCATGTTCGCGCCCATGAGGGCACGGTTGGCGTCGTCGTGCTCGAGGAACGGGATCATGGCGGTCGCGACCGACACCATCTGGCGCGGCGAGACGTCCATGTAGTCCACGTCGTCACCGGCGACGTAGTCGACCTCACCGCCACGGCGGCGGACGAGGACGCGGTTCTCGGCGAACCGCATGTCGTCGTTGAGCGTGGCGTTGGCCTGCGCGATGACGAAGCGGTCCTCCTCGTCGGCCGTCAGGTAGTCGACCTCGTCGGTGACCTGACCGTCGACGACCTTGCGGTACGGCGTCTCGACGAAGCCGAACGCGTTGACCCGGCCGTACGAGGCGAGCGAACCGATCAGACCGATGTTCGGGCCTTCGGGCGTCTCGATCGGGCACATGCGGCCGTAGTGGGACGGGTGCACGTCACGGACCTCGAAGCCGGCCCGCTCACGGGAGAGACCACCCGGGCCGAGCGCCGACAGACGGCGCTTGTGGGTGAGACCCGACAGCGGGTTGTTCTGGTCCATGAACTGCGACAGCTGGCTGGTGCCGAAGAACTCCTTGATGGAGGCGACGACCGGCCGGATGTTGATCAGGGTCTGCGGCGTGATCGCCTCGACGTCCTGAGTCGTCATGCGCTCACGGACGACGCGCTCCATACGAGCCAGACCCGTACGGACCTGGTTCTGGATGAGCTCGCCGACGCTGCGCAGACGACGGTTGCCGAAGTGGTCGATGTCGTCGGTCTCGACAACGATCGTCTGGCCGTTGTCCGCGGCCGTCTCGGTCTCGCCGGCGTGCAGCTTCACCAGGTACTTGATCGTCGAGATGACGTCCTCGACGGTCAGGATGCCCGCGTCGAGCGGGGCCTCCGCACCCAGCTTCTTGTTGACCTTGTAGCGGCCGACCTTGGCGAGGTCGTAGCGCTTCGGGTTGAAGTACAGGTTCTCCAGAAGCGTCTGCGCGGCCTCGCGGGTCGGGGGCTCGCCCGGACGCAGCTTGCGGTAGATGTCGAGCAGCGCGTCGTCCTGGCCCTGGGTGTGGTCCTTCTCCAGGGTGGCGCGCATGGACTCGTACTCGCCGAACTCCTCGAGGATCTGCTCGGTCGTCCAACCGAGAGCCTTGAGCAGAACGGTCACGGACTGCTTGCGCTTGCGGTCGATGCGGACACCGACCATGTCGCGCTTGTCGATCTCCATCTCCAGCCAGGCACCCCGGGACGGGATGATCTTGGCGGAGAAGATGTCCTTGTCGGACGTCTTGTCGATGGAGGAGTCGAAGTAGACGCCGGGCGAGCGGACCAGCTGCGACACCACGACACGCTCGGTGCCGTTGATGACGAAGGTGCCCTTGTGGGTCATGAGCGGGAAGTCGCCCATGAAGACCGTCTGGGACTTGATCTCGCCGGTCTCGTTGTTGGTGAACTCAGCCGTCACGAAGAGCGGAGCGGCGTACGTGAAGTCGCGCTCCTTGCACTCGTCGATGCTGTTCTTCGGGGGCTCGAAACGGTGGTCGCGGAACGTCAGCGACATCGACCCGGAGAAGTCCTCGATCGGAGAGATCTCCTCGAAGATCTCCTCCAGACCGGACTTGGTGGGGACGTCCTGACCGGACTCGAGAGCCGCCTCGACCCGACTCTGCCAGGCGGTGTTCCCGAGCAGCCAGTCAAAGCTCTCGGTCTGCAGCGCGAGCAGGTTGGGAACCTCGAGGGGCTCCTTGATCTTTGCAAAGGAGATGCGCAGCGGGGCGGTGCTGGCACCGTTGTTCGTATTCGCGGTCGAGGCAGTGCGCGAGGCGGCCAAGAGGGGGTCCTTCCGAGGGCTCGGACTCACTACGCGCGTACCGGTCCCTCTCCCGCACACAGAGACAGGACTCCCCGATTTGGCCGAAAGGCCAGGTCAGGGACTTCTGATCGTCGGTGCTCAAGCGAGGGCATGCCCCTGGTGACGGGCAGGGGACAGCTAACAGGCAGCGCAAAGGGTCAGTGTAGCCACTCGGCACACTGATGTCCAGCCCCGGTTTTCGGAGACCCTCGTTGTTCTCAACACCTGCGGCAAGCCCACGCCCTCAATGCACGTTGATACTGCCCTCTTCGTCGTCGATCCATGCCTCGGATTCGGATCCTTGTGACGACGCGTCCTGAGAATTGCGCGCTGCGTGCGGTTCGTCAAGGCCCCCATGGCCCAAACCACATACCACCTGGGGTGCTTGGAGGCACGACGAAGATCACCATACTCCGCACACCCGACGGTGCAAGGCAGCCACCACCCGACGCTCAGGAACGCCGAAGAGCGACCACCCGGATGGATGATCGCTCTTCAGTGCGTCAGCGTTACAGCCCTCTGTGAGGAGCCGTATCAGCTAGCAAGGGAGTCCTGCGGGACTCCGTGGGGTCACTTGACCTCGACGGAGGCGCCGGCGCCCTTGAGGGACTCGGCGGCCTTCTCGGCGGCGTCCTTGGCGACCTTCTCGAGAACGGGCTTCGGGGCGCCGTCCACGAGGTCCTTGGCCTCCTTCAGACCCAGGGAGGTCAGCTCACGCACGACCTTGATGACCTGGATCTTCTTGTCGCCGGCGCCGGTGAGGATGACGTCGAACTCGTCCTTCTCCTCCTCGACCGGGGCGGCGGCGGCCGGACCGGCCGGGCCCGCGACGGCGACCGCGGCGGCGGCGGTGACGTCGAACTTCTCCTCGAACGCCTTCACGAACTCGGAGAGCTGGATGAGGGTCATGCCCTCGAACTCGGCGAGCAGTTCGTCCTGGGTGAGAGCCACGATGGCTTTCCTTCCACTAATTTCGGCTGGTGCCGGGATGTACATGTCTGGCGGGCGTACGTTCGGCCCGCTACGACCGCTGCCTCAGGCGGACTGCCTCAGGCGGCGATCATGATGCGAGCCGAATTACTCGGCACCGCCCTGCTCGTCCTGCTTGGCACGAAGCGCGTCCACGGTGCGGACGAGCTTCGACGGGAGCGCCTGGAAGACCTGAGCAGCCTGCGTCTGCTTGCCCTTCAGGGCGCCCGCCAGCTTGGCGAGCAGAACCTCGCGGGACTCGAGGTCCGCAAGCTTCTTGATCTCGTCGGCGGACAGCGCCTTGCCGTCAAGGACACCGCCCTTGATGACGAGGTTCGGGTTGTCCTTGGCGAAGTCACGAAGACCCTTCGCCGACTCCACCGGGTCACCGGTGACGAAGGCGACCGCCGTCGGACCGTTGAACAGGTCGTCGAGCGTCGAGATCCCGGCCTCGTTGGCCGCAATCTTGGTCAGCGTGTTCTTCACCACGGCGTACTGGGCGTTCTCACCGAGCGAACGACGCAGCGTCTTGAGCTGCGCCACGGTGAGACCCCGGTACTCGGTCAGCACGGCGGCGTTCGAGCTGCGGAACTGCTCCGTCAGCTCGGCTACCGCGGCAGCCTTGTCGGGCCTTGCCATGAGCGTCGGCCTCCTTCCGGGTGATGACGACCGCTCGGAAGGGGCTTGACAAACGAAACGCCCCGGCGCAGGCGCACGGGGCGTACCTCGACCGGCATTCGCAGCGTCAGCAGCGGACTCCGGGAGCACTTCCACAGTCACCTGCGCGGGTCGTCCGCGGTTCAGCGGATCCTTCGGCCACCGCACCCTCCAGGAGCGCACGGCAACGACCAGCGGTCTTTGGCTTCTCCAGGAGGGTACGTGACCGGATCGCTGTCAAGCAAATCCGGTCCTACGGCTCAGCTCTGGGCGCCCTTCATCATCTCGGCGAGGTCGGCGGTGTCCTTGGCCGGCGGGGCCGTGACCTTCACCGGCTGGTTGATGTCGAGGAAGGTGATCATCAGGTCGAGCGGCCCCTTGTCGGCCTCACCACGCATCCGGAACCGCTTGGTGTGGTCGTCGCCGTCGATCCACGCGTCCATGGTGAACGAGTCGACGCCCAGCTTCTCGTACTGCCCCAGAGCCTTCTCGCGCTGCTCCCGTACGGTCTTGTTCTTGTCCTTGAGCGAGGCCTTGAGGTCCGCGACGGTGACCTTGCCCTCGTAGTGAGTGGTCTTCACGCCGTCGACGGTCTCGGTGCCGACCTTCTTCACGTTCTTGGAGCCGGTGAGGAAGGTGGAGTTGGCAGCCGGGTTCTGGTCGGCCTGGCCGGCGCCCAGCTGGTCCGCGTTCAGCCCCTTGCCGCCGCCGAGCGCGGACATGTCGAGCTTGATCCAGCTCTTGCCGTCCATCTCCTTGGCCATCGCGGCGTTCCCGCCTATGTACATGGCCTTGCCGACGAGGCGGATCTCGACCGGGCCCTTGGTTGCCTGGTTCTGGGCCGTCATTTTCATGCTCATGGCCAGCGGCTTGATGCTCACCGCCGCGTCGGCGGAAATCCGGCCCGCCCCCGGGACCTGGCCCGTCATCCGGTAGTGCGCGGACTTGATGTCCTCGCTGTTCTTCGCCGCCTTGGCGATGGCCGCCGCCGGAGTCATCGCGGGCGACTCGGCGGAGTCGCTCTTCTGACAGCCGACTGCTCCCCCCGCGAGCAGCAGGGCGGCGAGCCCGGCGCCCGTCGCTTTACGGCGCGCTGAAACACGTACGGAAGTCCCCATTGATTCCCCCCATGGAATGCATGGCTGATACACAGTAAGGAGGCGAGCCTAACCTCAGGAGGCTGCAGGAGTCTCCCGTATTCCTCCGGACACCAGCAGCCCGCCCGCCTCAGGAGCTGGTGCCGGACCCGCTCGCGGTGTCGCTGCTGCCCGGCGTCATGCCCTGCTTCTTCAGCAGCTGCCTGAAGTCCTCGGTGTCGCTCGCCGGGGGCTTGGTGGCGGAGACCTTCACGCCGTAGTCGCTGTAGTAGGCGGTCTGGGTGTACTCACCGGCCGACATCCGGCCCTTCTCGACCTTCTTGACCAGGAGGTTCTGGTCGTTGACCCAGATGTCGACGGACTCCGTGCCGACGCCGGCCTGGGTGAGCTGCTTCTTCAGGCCGGCGAGCTGGCTCGCGGTGAGGTTGGAGTTCTTGCGGGCGAGGTCGGCGACGTCCACCGTGCCCGAGTAGTGCGTGGTGTCCACGCCGCGCACCTTCTCGGTGCCGACCTTCTTGACGTCCCCGGAGGCCAGCAGCAGCTTCACCGACTGGTTGGGGGTCGTGTTCTGCATCTGGTCCTTGAGGTACGCCCCGGAGCTGCCACCGAGGTCGGCGAGGTCCGCGTAGCCGTACCGGATCCAGTGCTTGCCGCCCGCCTGCCCGGCGAACTTGTCGCCCATCTTCGCGTAGTAGGCGTCGGACAGATAGCGGGCCTCCATCGACGTGGTGCCGAGCCGGCGCATGGTGTCCGCCATGGTGCCGCCGGTGTACGTGATGGTCAGGGTGCCGGTGAGACCGTCCGCCCAGCCCAGGGTGCCGTCGCCCTTCATGGACATCAGCGGGCCCATGGTGGTCGTCGACTCGACCCTGGCGGAGTCGGCGCCGTCGGTGGACTGCTCGGCGGTGCGCAGGGCCGCTATGGGGCTGAGGTGCGTCGCGCCCTTGCCGGAGGCCCTGTCGCCCTTGCCGGAGGAGTCCGAGGAGCTGCAGGCGGCCACGCCCGACATCGCGGTCACCACTGCGATCGACAGGCTCACCCGGCGTACGGTCGTGCTCTTCATCGGTCCCCCACCCCTGAGCGATTGCTGTGCCCGCACGCTAACGCAGGGCACTGACACCCGTCCGCGGGAAAAGGGACGAGCCCCGCACCAATGGGGTTGCGGGGCTCGTCTGAAAAATCGCCTACGCGCGACTGCCGTCAGGATCAGACGGCGGCCGGGTCTTCCTCGACGAGGAGGTTGCGGGTGCGGTTGGAGTCGACCGGAATGCCGGGGCCGATCGTGGTGCTGATCGCGGCCTTCTTGATGTAGCGACCCTTGGCGGCGGACGGCTTCAGACGGAGGATCTCCTCCAGCGCCGCCGCGTAGTTCTCCACCAGCTTGGTGTCGTCGAAGGACACCTTGCCGATGATGAAGTGCAGGTTCGAGTGCTTGTCGACGCGGAACTCGATCTTGCCGCCCTTGATGTCGTTGACGGCCTTCGCCACGTCCGGGGTCACGGTGCCGGTCTTGGGGTTCGGCATGAGACCACGGGGACCGAGCACACGGCCGAGGCGGCCGACCTTGCCCATGAGGTCCGGGGTGGCGACGACGGCGTCGAAGTCCAGGCGGCCCTTCGAGACCTCGTCGATCAGTTCGTCGGAGCCGACGATGTCGGCGCCCGCGGCCTCCGCGGCCGCAGCACGGTCACCGGTCGCGAAGACCAGGACCCGGGCGGTCTTACCGGTGCCGTGCGGAAGGTTCACGGTGCCACGGACCATCTGGTCGGCCTTGCGCGGGTCGACACCCAGACGGAAGGCGACCTCGACGGTGCCGTCGAACTTGGTCGTGGAGGTCTCCTTGGCGAGACGGACGGCCTCGAGCGGGGCGTAGAGCTTCTCCCGGTCGATCTTGGCGTCCGCAGCGCGGAGAGACTTGCTGCGCTTGCTCACTACTGCTCCTGTGTGTGTCTGAGGAGTCGTGGTCCGGGCCGAGCAGGCCCTGCCACTTCTGCTTCTTGCGGGAGTTGGGCTCAGCCCTCGACCGTGACGCCCATGGAACGCGCGGTACCGGCGATGATCTTCGCGGCGGCGTCCAGGTCGTTGGCGTTGAGGTCGGGGAGCTTGGTCTGGGCGATCTCGCGGACCTGCGCCTCGGTGATCTTGGCGACCTTGGTCTTGTGCGGCTCGCCGGAGCCCTTCTCGATGCCCGCGGCCTTGAGGATCATCTTGGCGGCCGGCGGCGTCTTGGTGATGAAGGTGAAGGAGCGGTCCTCGTAGACCGTGATCTCCACCGGGATCACCCAGCCACGCTGCGACTCGGTCGCGGCGTTGTACGCCTTGCAGAACTCCATGATGTTGACACCGTGCTGACCCAGCGCGGGGCCGACCGGCGGGGCCGGGTTCGCGGCGCCGGCCTGGATCTGGAGCTTGATGAGCCCCGTGACCTTCTTCTTCTTGGGAGGCATTGCTCTCCGGGTCCTTTCGATTGAGGCGTGCCTCCGCCCGGGTCGCGTCCCGGATGAAGGCATACCGCACAACGATAACGGGTATAGATGCGCGGCTAAAAACCGAGCAGGTCAGACCGGCTACGAGAGCCCGCCTGACCTGCGCGGAAGCGGTGCGTCCAGAAGCTGCTAGTTCTTCTGGATCTGGTCGAACGAGAGCTCGACCGGCGTCTCGCGGCCGAAGATCTCCACCAGGCCCTTGACCTTCTTCGAGTCGGGGTTGATCTCGTTGATGGTCGCCTGCAGCGTGGCGAACGGGCCGTCGGTGACGGTGACCGAGTCGCCGACCTCGAAGTCCAGCACCTGGACCTCGACCTTGCGCTGCGGGGCAGGCTTGCCCTCGGCCTCGGCGGCCTCGCGGGCGGCCTTCTCCTCGGCCTCCGGGGCGAGCATCTTGACGATCTCGTCCAGGGTCAGCGGATACGGGTCGTAGGCGTTGCCCACGAAGCCGGTGACGCCGGGAGTGTTGCGGACCACACCCCAGGACTCGTTCGTCAGGTCCATGCGGACGAGGACGTAGCCCGGGAGCTTGTTCTGCTTGATGGTCTTGCGGTCGCCGTTCTTGATCTGGACGACCTCTTCCTGCGGCACCTCGGCCTGGAAGATGTAGTCCTCGACGTTCAGCGAGACGGCGCGCTGCTCCAGGTTGGTCTTCACGCGGTTCTCGTAACCGGCGTAGGTGTGGATGACGTACCACTCGCCGGGCAGGGAGCGCAGCTCCTCGCGGAGGGCCTCGACCGGGTCGACCGGCTCGGACTCCTCCTCCGCGATTTCTTCCTCGGCGGACTCGTCAGCGGCGGACTCGTCAGCGGCGGACTCGTCCTCGTCCACGACCTGCAGGGCGGCCTCCTCGGCCGGCTCCCCCGCCTCGGCCTCGGCAGCCTCGAACTCGTCCTGCTCGTCCGCGCCCTCGACGATGTCGAGCTCGTCATCCACGGACTCGTCCGGCTCGATGGCGTCGTCGTTCAGGTTCGTGTCAGACACGGTGGCTGCTTCTTCCTGGATACATAGGGGTGGAACATGCGAAAGGGGCGCCGGGTACCTCGGCGCCCTTCGCTCTCGGCTCAGCCGAAGACGTACTTGGCCGCGTGGTTGAGCCCATAGTCAATCACGGTCACCAGGGCGATCATGACGGCGACGAAGAAGATCACCACGGTGGTGTACGACGTCAGCTGGTTACGCGTAGGCCAGACGACCTTGCGGAGTTCGGCGACGACCTGGCGGTAGAAGAGGGCAAGCCTCTTGAACGGACCCTTCTTGGCCCGCTTGCCGCCCTTGCGGGCCTTCTTCTTCGACTCCTGCGCCTCATCCTGGGCATCAGGCGTGTCGATGGAGCCCACGGCGTCCGCCATTCGTCCTCACCTGTTCCCGGGTCGTGGCCGTGCCGCGCCCGGTCTGAGCCGCACGGCGTTGCATTGCTGTACGTACATGCGCACACATCCTGGCGAAGGTGTGTGTAGCAGGGCCGGAGGGACTTGAACCCCCAACCGCCGGTTTTGGAGACCGGTGCTCTACCAATTGAGCTACGACCCTTTGTGTGTCCCCCAACGTACCGCATCCGACCGGGTGCTCGGTGTGCACCGTCTGCGGCGCGGCAGCTGATGGCCAACGAGGTGAGAGTGTACGTGGTCCGGAGCGCGTCGTCGAACAGAAAGCGCCCGTAGGGGCCTTGGCGGAGGAAGATCGCCGGAAATCCGATGGAAGATCACCCAGGCCACCGGCTGATTCCGGACAGGTGTTCAGTGGTCGACCCACACATGTTCAGTCTGTGAAACCCGCGTGCCGGGGGCGTTTCCGGTCTGAAACGATGGGCCCCATGAGCGCTGCAACCCCTCCCACCGAGCGCCGGGTCTCCGCCCGAGTCGGCGCGATCTCCGAGTCCGCCACCCTCGCCGTGGACGCCAAGGCCAAGGCCCTCAAGGCCGCCGGGCGTCCGGTGATCGGCTTCGGCGCCGGTGAGCCAGACTTCCCGACCCCGGACTACATCGTCGAGGCCGCCATCGAGGCCTGCAAGAACCCGAAGTACCACCGGTACACCCCGGCCGGCGGTCTGCCCGAGCTGAAGGCCGCGATCGCCGCGAAGACGCTGCGCGACTCCGGCTGGGAGCCCGACGTCTCGCAGATCCTCGTCACCAACGGCGGCAAGCAGGCCATCTACGAGGCCTTCGCGGCGATCCTCGACCCGGGCGACGAGGTCATCGTCCCGGCGCCGTACTGGACGACGTACCCGGAGTCGATCCGTCTGGCCGGCGGTGTCCCGGTGGAGGTCGTCGCGGACGAGACCACGGGTTACCGCGTCTCGGTCGAGCAGCTGGAGGCCGCCCGCACGGAGAAGACCAAGGTCGTCCTGTTCGTGTCGCCGTCCAACCCGACCGGCGCGGTGTACTCCGAGGCCGAGACCGAGGCGATCGGCCGCTGGGCCGTCGAGCACGGCCTGTGGGTGCTGACCGACGAGATCTACGAGCACCTGGTGTACGGCGACGCGGTCTCCGTGTCCCTGCCCGCGCTGCTGCCCGAGCTGCGCGACAAGTGCATCGTGGTCAACGGTGTCGCGAAGACATATGCGATGACGGGCTGGCGCGTGGGCTGGGTCATCGGCCCGAAGGACGTGGTCAAGGCCGCGACCAACCTGCAGTCGCACGCCACGTCGAACGTGTCGAACGTCGCTCAGGTCGCGGCGCTGGCCGCCGTCTCCGGCGATCTTGACGCCGTCGCCAAGATGCGCGAGGCCTTCGACCGCCGCCGCAAGACCATCGTGCGGATGCTCAACGAGATCGACGGCGTGGTCTGCCCCGAGCCCGAGGGCGCCTTCTACGCGTACCCGTCGGTCAAGGGCCTGCTCGGCAAGGAGATCCGCGGCAAGCGCCCGCAGGACTCGGTCGAGCTGGCCGCGCTGATCCTGGAGGAGGCCGAGGTCGCGGTCGTCCCGGGCGAGGCCTTCGGTACGCCGGGCTACCTGCGGCTGTCGTACGCCCTGGGTGACGAGGATCTCGTCGAGGGTGTCAGCCGGATCCAGAAGCTGCTGGCGGAGGCCCAGGACTGACTTCCACGCACGCGTGCGGGCCGTTTCCCTTCGGGGAGGCGGCCCGTTTCTTCGTGCGAGCAAGACCACTAACGGGGAATCCGCTACCGGGACGGCAGTGACGTGCGGCAGGATCCTGGAATGGAGCGTGTACGTGATGTCTCTGAGCTGCCGAAGGCCCATCTCCATCTGCACTTCACCGGGTCGATGCGGCCCACCACCGTGCTGGAGCTGGCCGACAAGTACGGTGTGCGACTGCCCGAAGCCCTGACCGAGGCGCTGACCAGCGGGGAGCCGCCGAGGCTGCGGGCGACGGACGAGCGGGGCTGGTTCCGCTTCCAGCGGCTGTACGACGCCGCGCGCTCGTGCCTCAGGGAGCCCGAGGACATCCAGCGACTGGTGCGGGAGGCCGCCGAGGAGGATCTGAAGGACGGCTCGGGGTGGCTGGAGATCCAGGTCGACCCGACCTCGTACGCGCCTCGTCTGGGTGGTCTGATCCCGGCGCTGGAGGTCATCCTGGACGCGGTGGACACGACGATGCGGGAGACCGGCCTGGGCATGCGGGTCCTGGTCGCCGCGAACCGCATGAAGCATCCTCTGGACGCGCGCACGCTGGCCCGGCTGGCCGTGCGGTACGCCGACCGGGGGGTGGTCGGCTTCGGTCTGTCCAACGACGAACGCCGGGGCATGGCGAGGGACTTCGACCGGGCGTTCGCGATCGCCCGCGAGGGCGGGCTGCTGTCGGCGCCGCACGGCGGCGAGCTGACGGGGCCTTCGTCGGTACGGGACTGTCTCGACGACCTGGACGCGAACCGGATCGGGCACGGGGTGCGGGCCGCGGAGGACCCCCGGCTGCTGAAGCGTCTCGTGGAGCGGGGGGTGACGTGTGAGGTCTGCCCCGCTTCGAACGTGGCCCTGGGCGTGTACGAGAAGCCCGAGGACGTCCCGCTGCGGACGCTGTACGACGCCGGTGTCGCGATGGCCCTGGGCGCCGACGACCCGCTCCTGTTCGGCTCCCGTCTTGCCGCCCAGTACGACATCGCCCGGCGCCACCACGCGTTCACGGACGAGGAGTTGGCGGAACTGGCCCGCCAGTCGGTGCGGGCTTCGGCGGCGCCGGGGGATGTGAAGACGAAGCTGCTGGCCGGGGTGGACGACTGGCTGGCCTAGGTCAGTCGGCGATGCCGGTCAGCAGGGTTCGCGCCAGCCGCTGGGCGAAGTCGTCCACCGGCGGCCGCACCGCCTCTCGTGTCGCGTCATAGGCGAAGGCCCGCTGTGCACAGGCGCCCAGCAGCAGCGACGCGGCTGCGAAGGTGTCCGCGTCGAGACTGACCCGGCCGAGTTCCTGTTCGGCCCGCAGGTACGTGTCCACGCCCTGGATCGGCATGTGCGGGCCCCTTCCCATCTGCCGCATCACGTCGTCGTGCCGCCGCTTGAGCTGGGTCTCGGCATACAGGGACGCGGCGATCGGGAAGCTCTGCTCGTAGAAGAGGGCGGCCTGGCGGGCGATCTCGGTCAGGTTCTCCTCCAGCGTGCTCTGTCCGGGCTCGGCGGCCAGGCTGCGCAGCAACGGCGTCAACTGGGGCAGCCGCTCCGTGAGGACGCAGATGAACAGCTCTTCCTTGCTGGCGAAGTACTTGTAGAGCGCGGCCTCGGAGCAGCCGGCCTCCTTGGCGATCTCCTTGGTGGTGGCGCGGGCCAGCCCGACGGTGAGCATCAGCTCGTGAGCGGCATCGAGGATGCGGACACGGGCCGGCTTCGTTTCCATGTGTCGTCCAATCGGGCTTGACGAGTGGGTGAGTGCTTACTCACTCTAGTAGGAGGAGGGGTGAGTGAGTACTCACCCACCATCTACGAGCATGGGAGCACCCATGAAACTCACCGTTTTCGGCGCCACCGGCGGCATAGGCCGGGAAGTCGTCCGCCAGGCCCTGGACGCTGGGCACGAGGTCACGGCGGTCGTACGGGATCCCGCCCGGCTGTCCGTGACGGGCGACCGCCTGGCGGTGTTCCGGGACGACCTGACCGACCCTGAGGCCGTGCGCCCCGCGGTGGCCGGCCGGGACGTGGTCCTGTCGGGGCTCGGTGCGCGCAGCCGCAAGGAGGCAGGGGTCGCGGCCCGGCTCACGCGCACGGTCTTGGGCGCCATGGAGGCGGAGGGGGTGCGGCGGCTGCTTGTGGTGAGTGCGGCGCCGGTCGGCCCGCCGCCCGAGGAGGACGGGCCGTTCGACCGCACGACGCGCGGCATCGTCTCGGCGCTGCTCAAGGACGTCTACGCCGATCTGAGCGCCATGGAGGCCGAGTTGGCCGGCAGCACCACGGACTGGACGGTCGTACGGCCGCCGCGGCTGCAGAACAAGCCGGTCACGGGCGCCTACCGGACGGTGGTCGGCGGCTTCCCGGCGAAGGGGCGCTTCATCGGGCGCGCGGATGTGGCGCACGCGATGCTGGCCATGGCCGGCGATCCGGGGACGGTGAAGCAGGGGGTGGGCGTGGCGTACTGAGGCGGCCTGTGCGGACCGCCTGCAGTTCCCTGCGCGGGTCCCTAAAGGCTGACCCCGACCGTCACCGGTTCGTTGACCAGCGTGATCCCGAAGGACTCGCGGACTCCGGCGACGACCTCGCGGGCGAGTGCGAGCAGGTCTTCCGTGGTGGCCTCGCCCCGGTTGGTGAGGGCGAGGGTGTGCTTGGTGGAGATGCGGGCGGGGCCCGTGCCGTAGCCCTTGGTGAAGCCCGCCTTGTCGATCAGCCAGGCCGCGGAGGTCTTGGTGTGGCCCTCCCCTGCCGGGTAGGCGGGGGGCTCCACGCCGTCGCCGAGCCGTTCCTGCACGCGCGCGTGGAACGCGGCGAACTGGGCGTCGGTGAGGATCGGGTTGGTGAAGAAGGAACCGGCCGACCAGGTGTCGTGGTCCTCGGGGTCCAGGACCATGCCCTTGCCGGAGCGCAGCTTGAGGACGGTCTCGCGGGCGGCTGCGAGTGGGACGCGGTCGCCGGGCTCTACGCCGAGGGCGCGGGCCGTCTCGGCGTACTTGATGGGGCCGGAGAGGCCGTCGGCGTCCTCGAGTTCGAAGCGGACGCGCAGGACGACGTAGCGCTCGGGGTCGGCCTTGAAGCGGCTGTGGCGGTACGAGAAGGCGCAGTCGGCGTTCGGGACGGTGACCGTTTCGCGGGTGTGGCGGTCGTAGGCGATCACTTCGGTGATGGTCGAGGAGACCTCCTGGCCGTACGCGCCCACGTTCTGGATGGGGGTCGCGCCGGCCGAGCCGGGGATGCCGGCCAGGCACTCGACGCCGGCGAGTCCGGCCTCGACGGTGCGGGCGACGGCGTCGGTCCACACCTCGCCGGCGGCGAGCTCCAGGCATGTGCCGTCAAGGTCGAAGCCCTTGGTGGCGATGACGAGGGCGGTGCCCGCGAAGCCCTTGTCGCCGATGACCAGGTTCGATCCGCCGCCGATCAGCAGGAGCGGGGTGCCGGTGTCGTCGGCCTCGCGGACGGCTGCGATCACCTCGGCGTCGGTGGTGGCGGTGATCAGGCGGGTCGCGGGGCCGCCCAGCCGGAAGGTGGTCAGCGGGGCGAGGGGGGCGTCGTGTCGTTCCTGCACGGGCTCAAGGGTACGAGACGGGTGAGTGGGGGCTCGGGTGTGGATGCCTGCGGCGCCTGTGCGGCTTCGGTGGGGGCGCGGGTAGCGCCTGCGGGTCGGTGGGTGGGGCGGGGCCGCGACGGGGGGTGTCCGTCCTCGGTCGGGCGGTGCTGTTGGTCTTGCAGTACTCGGGGCTGACGCCCGCCGCTGCGGGCGGACACCCCCCGCCACGTCCCCTTCCCGCCGTACGCGACTGCGGGTGCGTACCTCCCTCCGTCGTGCTCGCACAGCTGCGGGCAGTCGTGCCGCTGGGGCGGGGTGAGCGAACCCACCCCCGACCCGGTTCCGCACCCGTACGCATCCAAATGACCCCGCCCTTACGGACGGGGCCATAGGCGTTCCGGGGGTCAGCCTGCGACCGGCTCCAGCGTCGGAGTCGGTTCGTCCGTCGGCGTCGGCGCGGTGGTCTGCGTCGCGCGCTGCCTGGGGATCAGCAGCGCCGCCAAACCGGCCAGCGCGACGACCGCGGAACCGGTCACCAGTGCGGGCTGCAGGCCGTCGACGAAGGTCTGCGCCGACTCGTAGCCGCCCTGCGCCGAGAAGATCGACGACATGATCGCGATGCCGAGCGCGCCGCCCACCTCGCGCAGCGCGTTGTTGGCGCCGGAGGCGACGCCCTGCTCCTTGAGACCGACGCTGGACATCACCAGGTTGGCGGCCGGGGCGAAGTAGAGGCCCATGCCGATGCCGCTGATGATCAGGGCGGGCAGCTGGGCGGCGTAGGAGACGCCGGGCGTCACCACGGAGGCCATCCAGCCGAGGCCGACGGCCTGCAGGAAGAGGCCGGTGGCGACGACGGGGCGGCCGCCGATGCGGTCGGACAGGATGCCGGCGATCGGTGCGGCGATCATCGGCATGCCGGTCCAGGGCAGCATGCGCAGGCCCGCCTCGGTGGGCGAGTAGCCGAGGACGCCCTGCATGAACTGGCTGAGCAGGAAGATCGAGCCGAACATCCCGAGGAACATCAGCAGGCTCGCGGCGTTGATGCCGGCGAAGGCACGGGAGCGGAACAGCCGCATCGGGAGCATGGGGTTCTTGGCGCGCAGGCTGTAGCCGACGAATCCGATGAGCAGTGCGGTTCCGGCGAACAGGCCGGTCAGGACCAGGGGAGCGGTCCAGCCGTCGGCGGGGCCGCGGACCAGGCCGTAGACGATCCCGAAGAGGCCGCCGCTGGCGAGCAGGGTGCCGGGGACGTCGAGCGGGGCGCCGGTGCCGTACGACTCGGCGAGGCGCAGGCGGGCCAGCGGGAGCAGGGCGAGGCCCAGCGGGACGTTCAGCCAGAAGATCCAGTGCCAGGAGACGTGCTCGGTGAGGCTGCCGCCGATCAGCGGGCCGGAGGCCACGGCGAGGCCGTTGACGGCACCCCAGATGCCGTATGCCATCCCGCGCTTGGCGGCGGGCACTGCGGCCGTGAGGAGGGTGAGCGTCAGGGGCATCATGATCGCGGCGCCTACGCCCTGGATCGCGCGGGCGGCGATCAGGGAGTTGATGCCGGTCGCCATGGCCGCGGCCGCGGAGGCGCCGGTGAAGACGGTCAGGCCGACGAGGAAGAGCCGGCGGCGGCCGAACCGGTCACCGAGTGCCGCGCCGAACATCAGGAGGACGGCGAAGGTGAGGGTGTAGGCGCTGACAGTCCATTCCAGGTCGCCCAGGGCTCCGCCCAGGTCCTTTCGGATGGAGGGCAGGGCGGTGGTGACGACGAGGTTGTCGAGGGCCGCCATGAATCCGGCGACGCTGGTGATGACGAGGGCCCAGACGGTTCCCCCGCGACGTGCGGTCTGCTGTGACATCGCTCCCCCAGAGGGTGATCAGTCGCTTCGGTGTCTGTTTGGTTAGTTATTGATGACTAACTTCGGCGGGCATGAAAAGGCGGTTGCGGCGCCTTCCCCGTGGACTGCGTGGAACACGTGGGCTACTTCTCCAGACGGCCTTCCAGCCGCGCCTCTGGATACAGCCCCTCCCAGACTCGATGCTCGGGAGGAAAACCCATGGCCACCAGGCAGTTGATGAGCATCCCGTACGCCATGAACGTCGTCGTCCCGTCGATGTCGGCACCCAGCGGCAGATGGACCGTGTCCCACAGCCGCATCCATCCGTTGCGCACCGCCTCGCCGAGCTCGTGGTCGCCCGCCTGCTCGGCGGCGGCCACGCTGACGTACATCTGCATCTGCATCAGCAGCCGCTCCGGCTGCTCCGCGATGACCTTGGTGTACGCGTTCGCCATGGCGCGCAGGGCCTCTTCGCCCTCCAGCCCCTTGGCGGCCTCCTCGAAGGTGCGGATGGTGTCCTCCATGCACCGCTGCGACACCGCGAGGAAGAGTGCCTTCTTGCCCGGGAAGAGACGGAAGAGATACGGCTGCGAGACGCCGACCCGCTTGGCGATCGCCTCGGTCGACGTGCCGTAGTAGCCGCCGCGGGCGAACTCCGTGGTCGCCGCCCGAATGACGCTCTCGCGCCTCTCTTCTGCGCTCATCCTGGCCATGCGAGTAAGTTAGTACTCAATCACTAACTACGTCAAGAGGTGCGGGCGCCAGGCCTCCCGAGGCCGGCGGACACGGCACAATCGCCTCGTGGATCAGGGAATCGCGGCCCTGTTGGGGGCGACGGTCGGCGTCCTCGGCACCGTGTCCGCCGCGGCCGTCTCCGGGTGGTCGAGCCGTCAGCAGATACGGGCCCAGGCCGGAATCGACCACGCCCAGTGGCGCAGACAGGCCCGGCGCGACGCCTACAGCGCCTTCCTCGCGCCCGCGCACGAGGCGGGCAACGCGCTGAAACAGGCCGCCCGAGCGCTGATCGGTGACGTCGATGTCACTGAGGCGGACCGTCGGCTCCTGGCCGCCCACGACAGCCTGACGGCGGTGCATGCAGCCTGGGCCGCTCTCGCCGTCGAAGGTCCCGAGGCGGTGGAACAGCTGGCCCACGGCGTCAAGACCGGGCTGCACTCGATGCAGACAACGCTGCTCGCGTGGCGCGACTCGGCGGAGAGTTCGTTCGACCACAACGTGAAGTTCGTGGAACGGCACGCGGTCGAGGTGACCAGGGTCTCCGAACGGATCAGCGCCTTCACCGCCGCCGCCCGCGCCGCACTCGACGACACGACACCCGCCTTGGACACCGGTGGCGACTGAGACGTTGCAAGGGGCGCCCCGCAATGAAGAACGCCCCTTACGCCACGCCAGTTGTGCCCCTCAGGCCAGCCGTACGACCGCCCGCGACATCCCCAGCACTTTCTGCCCGGCGCTGGTCGCCGTGAGGTCCACCCGGACCGTGTTGTCGTCGAGCTTGGCGGCCACCTTGGCGCTGACCTCGATGAGGGCGCCCTGGTCGTCGTTCGGGACGACGACGGGCTTGGTGAAACGGACGCCGTACTCGACGACCGCGCCCGGGTCGCCCGTCCAGTCGGTGACCACCCGGATCGCCTCGGCCATGGTGAACATGCCGTGTGCGATGACGTCCGGCAGCCCGACCTCCTTGGCGAACTTCTCGTTCCAGTGGATGGGGTTGAAGTCCCCGGAGGCGCCGGCGTACTGGACGAGCGTGGCGCGGGTCACGGGAAAGGTCCGGGCGGGCAGTTCGGTGCCGACCTCGACGTCGTCGTATGCGATCTTCGCCGTCATGTTCTTGCTCACGCCTCCTCGGCCGCGCGCGCGACGAGCTTCGTCCAGGCGGTCACGACGTGCTCGCCTGCCTCGTCGTGGACCTCGCCGCGAATGTCCAGGATGTCGTTGCCCGCCAGCGACTTGATCGCCTCGATGGTGGAGGTGACGGTGAGGCGGTCGCCGGCGCGCACCGGGCGGACGTACGAGAACCTCTGGTCGCCGTGGACGACCCGGCCGTAGTCCAGGCCGAGCCGGGGATCCTGGACGACCTGTCCGGCCGCCTTGAAGGTGATCGCGAAGACGAAGGTCGGCGGAGCGATGACGTCGGGGTGACCGAGCGCCTTGGCGGCCTCCGGGTCCGTGTACGCGGGGTTGGGGTCCCCCACCGCCTCGGCGAACTCGCGGATCTTCTCCCGGCCCACCTCGTAGGGCTCGGTGGGCGGGTAGCTCCGCCCCACGAAGGACTGGTCGAGCGCCATGGCTCGGCACCTCCTGTGTCTGCCTGCTGACTACTGACTGCTGCTGTCTGCGGATACCCGCCGGGACATGTGCTCCGAGCGCCCTGTAGCCGGCCGGAACCGGCCGGTAACCGGGGCTGAAACGACACGAGGCCGCCCCCCTGTTAGTGGGGGCGGCCTCGCGTACGAGCCTGATTTATCGCGTTTCGCGGTGCGCGGTGTGCGCGTTGCAACGCGGGCAGTGCTTCTTCATCTCAAGTCGGTCCGGGTTGTTACGCCGGTTCTTCTTGGTGATGTAGTTCCGCTCCTTGCACTCCACGCAGGCCAGCGTGATCTTCGGGCGGACGTCGGTGGCAGCCACGTGAGTGCTCCTTGACGAACGGATAGGACGGTTTAACGCATAGAAGAGTAGCCGATCGAAGGACCGACCCCACAATCGGCTACTGTCAGTAGCGGTGACCGGACTTGAACCGGTGACACAGCGATTATGAGCCGCTTGCTCTACCGACTGAGCTACACCGCTGTGATGCGATCCGTTCCCGCCTTGCGACGGGAACCTCACACACCAGAGCCCCAATACGGAATCGAACCGTAGACCTTCTCCTTACCATGGAGACGCTCTGCCGACTGAGCTATTGGGGCGAGCGATGAAGACATTACACGCTCGGCCGCCGTTCACCCAAATCCGTTTCGCGACCCCCGTCCCGGCCTGTTCCACAGGCCGTCCGGGCCCTTGCCGCGGCCCGTTTCCCGGCTCTCCCACGAGCCACTGAGGCCGCTCCGATACGGCGGACCACACCGGTACGACTATTGCGCTCCTCCCCGACGCAGGCGGATCGCCACCCTAGGCTCGACTCACTCTGCGTGATCTTGCGTCCCCCTGCGCAGCCCCCGAGCCCCTGGAGTGCGATGCCCGACAGCCAGCCGCAGCCACCCCACTCGTCGTCCTCCTCGTCGGGCTCGTCCTCCTCATCGGGCTCCTCGGGTTCCCCGGGTTCATCGGGACGGGTGGGCGATCCGGCCGCTCTGCTGCTGTGCGGGGCCCGGCTGACCGACGGACGGACCGTGGACGTACGGCTGAGCGGTGGGCGCATCGAGGCGGTCGGCACGGCCGGAAGCCTGGCTGCCGGCGGAGCGCGGGACTGCGGCATGCGCGTGGATCTCAGCGGCTATCTGCTGCTGCCCGCCCCGGCCGAACCGCACACGCACGGGGACACGGCACTGTCCGCCGAGGACGACGGTCCGGCCTCGTACGAGCCCCAGGACGTCCAGCGCCGGGCCACAGAGGCTGCGCTGTTGCAGCTGGGGCACGGGGCGACCGCGCTGCGGGCACACGTACGCGTGGGCGACGTCCAGGGGCTGGGCGCGCTGGGCGCCGTACTCCAGGCGCGGCGTTCGCTGCGCGGGCTGACGGAACTGACGGCGGTGGCGATGCCGCGCATGCTGACCGGTGTGGCCGGGGCGGACGGGCTGGCGATGCTGCGAGACGCCCTGAAGATGGGCGCTTCCGTGGTGGGCGGTTGTCCGGACCTGGATCCGGATCCGACCGGGTACGTGGAGGCGGTCCTGGAGGTCGCCTCCGAACACGGCTGCCCTGTCGACCTGCACACCGACGCCGCCGATCCGGCCCGCCTCGCCCGCATCGTCGCCATGGCAGGGGGGCTGCGTCCCGGGGTGACGCTCGGACCGTGCGGCGGCCTCGGCCGTCTGCCCGCCGAGACGGCGCGGCGCACCGCCGACCAGCTCGCGGCGGCCGGGGTGACGGTGGTGTGCCTGCCTCAAGGCGGCTGCGGCGGCACCGACCGGCGCGACACGGCTCCGGTACGGCTGCTGCGGGCGGCCGGCGTACGGGTGGCCGCGGGCAGCGGTGCCCTGCGCGACATGTCGAACCCGGTGGGACGCGGGGACCCCTTGGAGGCGGCCTATCTGCTGTCCTCCCGGTACGGGTTGCGGCCCGAGGACTCGTACGACGCGGTGAGTTCCTCGGCGCGGTCGGTCATGGGGTTGCCCGAGGTGCGTGTGGAGGCGGGTTTCCCGGCCGAGTTGCTGGCCCTGCGCGGCGACCGGCTGGCAGGGGCGTTGTCGCTGGCGTACAGCCGCATCGTGGTGCATCGGGGGCGGGTCGTGGCGCGGACGAGCGCGGTACGGGAGTACTGCAACTCGGCCGCGGCGGCGGAGCTGGGGCTGCCTCGGCAGGGGCGAGGTGAGTTGTCGTGAGGGGTGGCAGTGGGAGTGGGGGCAGGGGCGCGCGTTGTGGGGTGCGGGGCGCTGGGGAGTCCCGGTGAGTGTGGTGAGTGTTGGTGAGATTGAGGGGCGTGTTGGGGGCGCGTGTAGGCGTTAGGGGCGGACGGTATGGAGTTGTGCGCGGGGCGCGCACGCTGGGCGTGTGCGCCCGCGATCTCGTCCGCCGTACTTGGCCCCACTCGCGCACCGATGCGGAGCCACGCCGTCGGTTCGGACGACGGAAACGCGTGCGCGTAGAGCCCGCTCCGAGTCCTTGAGCAAGGAGCGAGCGGGCGGCGCGCGCATCGGAGGCGTGCGCTGGGAGCGCATGGTCGGGACGCACGCGCCCAGCGCGCGCCCTCCACCTGTGCGCTTCGCATGCGCACTCTGAGGCGTGGCTCAAGTCGTGCGGCGGACGCGGCCGTCCGGGCGTACGGTCGGAAACATGCGCATTGTCATCGCTGGTGGTCATGGTCAGATCGCGCTGCGGCTGGAGCGGCTGCTCGCTGCGCGCGGAGACGAGGTTGCGGGGATCATCCGTCACGCCGAGCAGGGCAACGACCTGCGGGAGGCCGGTGCCGAACCGGTTCTGCTCGATCTGGAGTCGGCCTCGGTCGAGGAGGTCGCAGCGTATTTGCAGGGCGCCGACGCGGCGGTGTTCGCGGCCGGTGCGGGACCGGGCAGCGGGGCGGCCCGCAAGGACACGGTCGACAAGGGGGCGGCGATCCTGTTCGCGGACGCGGCGGTTCGGGCGGGCGTACGACGACACGTGGTCGTCTCGTCCATGGGTGCCGATCCCGCGCACCAAGGGGACGACATCTTCGACGTGTATCTGCGCGCGAAGGGCGAGGCCGACGCCTATGTGCTGCGGCAGGAGGCCCTGGACGCGACGATTCTGCGCCCCGGGATGCTGACGAACGACGCCGGCACCGGCCTCGTACGACTGGAGGCGCACACGGGCCGCGGCGCCGTTCCCCGCGACGACGTGGCCACCGTACTGGCGGAGTTGGTGGAGACCCCGGCGACGGCCGGACTGACCCTGGAACTGGTCGGCGGATCGGCGCCGGTGTCGGTCGCGGTGAAGTCGGTGGCCGGGAACTGAGGGTGTCCGGCGAGAGGGTTCCGGCCGCACGGGAGGCGCTGCTGCGGCGCATGTACGAGGTCTTCTCGACCGACGAGCGCGACGCCTTCGTACCGCTGTGCCTGGCCCCGGACGTCGACTGGCCGAACGTCCTCGACGGCGTCCGTCTGCACGGCCGCGAGGAGGTACGCGCCTACTGGGCACGGCAGTTCGCGGCCGGGCATCCACTCGTACGGCTGGAGGGGCTGCGGCTCGACGGGGACGGCGAAGGGGTGGTGGCGACCGTTCGGCCCGGGATGCGGGACGCGTCGGGCGACCGGTGGGCGGAGGAGACGGTCGAGCACGTGTACCGGTTCGGCGGGGACGGGCTGGTGACGCGGATGGACGTACGGGAGGGGGCGCGGGGGGCGACGCCGGGGTCGTAGGAGCTGTGGCTGCCGTCTGGGATTGCGTCTGGAAGTCCGCCTGGAAGTCTGTCTGGAGCCCCGGCCTTGAGTCCCGGCTTGAGTCCCAGAGCTCCGGCTTGAGCTCCGTCTGGATTCCTCGTGCAACTCCCCTTAGAACAAGGGCAGTTGGCCGGGTATCTCCGGGACGACGTATCCGTCCAACGACGGCTGGGCCGCGCCGAGTTGTGCCTGGCTGCGGGAGCCGGGGCAGGAGACGAGTACGCCGTTCTCGCGCGCGCCGGGCGGGTCGTGACGGGCGAACCGTCCGGCGACGACGGCGATCTCGCGACGGCATTCGGGGCAGCGTCTGCGGCGAGTGGACATGGGG
The DNA here is from genome assembly GCF_003814765.1 of Streptomyces sp. TLI_185. Taxonomy (NCBI): domain Bacteria; kingdom Bacillati; phylum Actinomycetota; class Actinomycetes; order Kitasatosporales; family Streptomycetaceae; genus Streptomyces; species Streptomyces sp. TLI_185. The sequence continues at coordinate 6,051,209 of NZ_RKRB01000001.1, read as the reverse complement.
TCAGTGTGCCCCGGTCGGGGGCGCGTTGTGCGCGGGGCGCACGCCCCGGCCTCCTCGTGGCCCTCGCACGCCGCCGTGTCGCTGATGGACCCCTCGCCACCCCTGCCCACCCCAAGGCCTTCACTGGGTTACCACGAAATCCGACCATGCTTGCTTAAGTCAATCAACCGACTTAGCTTGAGGGTGTCGCGCACACCCGATGCCCCTTGCCCACGGAGGCCCGACCCATGTCCCACGCCCTTCCCCGACCCGCTGACGACGACGGGGTGGTGTCCGCAGCGCCGCGGGCCAATGCCGTCGTAGCGGTCCTGGCCTTCGGCGGGATCGTGGTCTCGCTGATGCAGACCCTGGTGATCCCGATCGTCCCGGAGCTGCCGAAACTCCTGAACGCCCCGGCGTCCGACACCGCGTGGGCCGTCACCGCCACGCTGCTCGCCGCCGCCGTGGCCGTCCCGATGACAGGCCGGCTCGGAGACATGTACGGCAAGCGCCGCATGCTCCTGGTCAGCCTGGTCCTGCTGGTCGCCGGCTCGGTCACCGCCGCGCTCAGCGACTCCCTGGCGCCGATGATCGTCGGGCGGGCGCTGCAGGGCATGGCGGGTGGTGTGATCCCGCTCGGCATCAGCATCATGCGGGACGAGCTGCCCGCCGAACGGCTCGGTTCGGCCACCGCACTGATGAGCGCCTCTCTGGGCGTCGGCGCCGCACTCGGCCTGCCCGCTGCCGCCCTCATCGCGGACAACTTCGACTGGCACGTGCTGTTCTGGAGCTCGGCCGGGATGGGTGCCGCGGCGCTTGTGCTGGTGCTGTTCGTCGTACCCGAGTCCAAGGTCCGGACGGGCGGCCGCTTCGATGTCGTCGGCGGCCTCGGCATGGCGGCCGGTCTGGTCTGTCTGCTGCTCGGCATCTCCAAGGGCGGCGACTGGGGCTGGGGCAGCGGCACCACGCTCGGCCTGTTCGGGGCGGCCGTCGTGGTCCTGCTGCTGTGGGGCTGGTACGAGCTGCGTACCGAGCAGCCACTGGTCGACCTGCGCACCACCGCCCGCCGACAGGTACTGGTCACCAACCTCGCCTCGATCGCCCTCGGCTTCGGCATGTTCGCGATGTCCCTGGTGCTTCCGCAGCTCCTGCAGTTGCCTGAGGCTACCGGCTACGGTCTGGGCAAGTCGCTGCTGACCGCCGGTCTGGTCATGGCCCCCTCCGGCCTGGTGATGATGGCGATCGCCCCCGTCTCGGCCGCCCTCTCCAAGGCCAGGGGCCCGAAGGCCAGCCTGATGCTGGGCTCGCTGATCGTGGCGGCCGGCTACGGCCTGCAGATCCTCCTGATGTCCGAGGTCTGGCAGTTCGTGCTGGTGTCCTGCGTCATCGGTTCCGGTATCGGCTTCACGTACGGAGCCATGCCCGCCCTGATCATGGGCGCGGTACCCCCGTCCCAGTCGGGCGCCGCCAACAGTCTCAACACCTTGATGCGGTCCATCGGTACGTCGACCGCCAGCGCCGTCGCCGGCGTCATCCTGTCGCAGCTGACCACGGACCTCGGCGGGGTCTCCCTTCCTTCGGAGAACGGCTTCAAGACCGTCCTGGCCATCGGCGGCGGCGCGGCGCTGCTCGCCTTCGCCGTCGCGTCCTTCATTCCGCGGCATCGGGCGGTTGCGGCTGGGCGCGACGCCGCGTCCGAGGAGAGGGCTGTCGCCGGAGAGGCGTCCGCTACGGCTCCGTCCGCGGCCGGAGGCGAGAAGGGGGCGCCCGGGCCGGCTGAGGAGGGTGCGCCGGGCCGGTCCGTCGCAGCTGCGGCCGCGGACGCGATCGGGGAGGGTACGCCAGGTCTGTCGGCCGCGCGTTCCGGCGGGGCCTCGTCTGCGTCTGCGGCCTCATCGACTTCCGTCGCGACCGTCGGGCCCGACGGTGCGAGTGGCTCCGCCGGCAGCGGCATCCCGGTGCGCGGTCATGTCCTGGGGGCGGAGCGAGTCCCGGTGGCGGGGGCCGCGGTCACGCTCATCTCGCTCGGCGGAAAGCAGCTGAGCCGGTCGGTCTCGGGGGGCGACGGCTCGTACGGTGTCGACGCGCCCGCCGCCGGTTCGTACGTCCTGATCGCCTCCGCCGACGGCTTCCAGCCGCAGGCCTCGACACTCGTCGTCGCCGACGGGCCGATCTCGTACGACGTCCTGCTGAGCGGCACGAACGGCCTCGCCGGGCTGGTGCGGTCCGCCGACAGCGGGACTCCGGTCGCCGACGCCGTGGTGATCGTGACCGATGTCCGCGGCGAGGTGCTGGCCACCGGACGGACCGACGTGCTGGGCGAGTTCACGGTCACCGACCTGGTGCCGGGGACGGTGACGCTCGCCGTCAACTCCCCCAAGCACCGCCCACTGGCCCTGCCCGTCGAGATCGGCGGCGCGGGCGCCACACGCATCGAGATCGAGCTCCGGCCCGGCGCCCGCGTCCGGGGCACGGTACGCGGAGCGGGCGCCCCACTGAGCGACGCCCGGGTGACCCTGGTGGACGCCGCGGGCAATGTGGTCGCCACGACACGGACCGGGCACGACGGCACGTACGCCTTCTCCGACCTGGACAGCGGCGCCTACACGATCATCGCGACGGGCTATCCGCCGCAGGCGGCAACGGTGACGGTACCGGGCGGCGGCACGGACGACCACGACATCGAACTTGCCCACAGCGGGGAGTAGTTCCGCCCGAACTGCCATCAGGGGCCCGGGCGTCTGCACCCAAGGGTCCACAGCCGTCCCGGCGCCCTTGGCCGAAACCGGCGCATCGGCGCCGGGCGCCAGGCAAGCTCCCGGTGTTACCGGGTCGACCAAGGAGGCCGACAGCACATGGACGAAATACCGCCCCTTCACCCCGCCGAGGACGGTGCCACGGTGGGGCTGTTCTGGGTCTCGTCGGACCGCGTGTACGTGGGAGCCCCAGCGCCGGAACCGGCCCCGAACATGGTGCTCACGGCATTGGGGCCCCGCGTCACCGGTCCGCAGCCACGGGAGTGGACATGGTCCGAGCTCGCCGGCCTGGAGATCACCGAAGTCCCGACCCGCTCCGCTCCGCAACGCTGGGCGACCCACGCGGCGAGCTTCGTCGCAGCAGCTCTGGACGCCTGGGTGCCGAGCAGCCCGACCGAGATGACCGTCTCCGTCATCGCGCCCGACGGCACCCACCGGACGCCGGTCTACTCCAGCGCCGCCGTCGCCTACTCCCCGCGAGAGGTCGCTCTGTCACGCCGGTTGATCAGCGACTTCACCCAGGGCACCGCCACGCCCGTCGTCATGACCGAGTGGTGGGAACAGACCCGACCGACCAAGATCCTCCGGTCACGCGAGCGGGAGGCCGTGCTGGCACTCTGGCTCGCACGCGGCTGACCGGCCCTTCAGGGGCTGACCGGCCCTTCAGGGGCTGACCGGCCCTTCAGGGGCTGACCGGCCCTTCGGGGGCGGTCCATGCCTGCCCCGGACCGGACCTGCCCACGAGCCCTGCGGAGGAGGACAAGCCCGTGCGCACCGACCTCTCGGAAGCCATCGGCGCCGACTCGCCCACGCTCGCCTTCGACGGTGACTGCGGTTTCTGTCAGGCGACCATCACCTGGCTGCAACGCCATGCCAGGCCACGGATGCGGGCCGCGCCATGGCATGCCCTGCCCGACCACATCACCCGGCCGCACCGGGAACGCCTCGACCGGGAGGTCCTCGTCTTCCGCGGGGCCGGTGTGGCCGATTCCGGAGCGAAGGCACTCGGGGCCTACCTCGCGTCGTCACCCCGTTTCCGCTACCGGGCCACGGGACTGCTCCTGCGCGCGCCCGTCATCAGGCAGGGCGCTCGACTCGTCTATCGCCTGGTGGCCGCCAACCGGCACCGCATGCCTACGGGCACGGCGGCATGCGCGCTGCCCCGGACGCACGACGGAAGCCCAACATGATCCGAGTTCCCACCTGCGTGCTCAGCAGCTTCGAGCCGCCCCAGGTACGCAATGGCCACAGCCTGGACCTGTTCGTGCAGATCGGGTCCCTGACCAAGACGCTCACCGCAACCGTCCTGACCGCCTTGGCCGGCCGCGGTGCGCTGAGCCTCGACGACCCGCTGGAGTCGTTCCTGCCCGCGCCCGAGGGCACCGGCATCACCCTGCGCCACCTCGCCGAGCACAGCTCGGGCCTGCCACGGCTGCCCCCCGGAATCGGCGGCCGCGACCCCTACGCCGCCTTCGACGCCCAAGCCCTGGACGCGGTCGTACGGCGCCTGGACACCCTGGTCACGGCTCCCGCGGGCACCACCGACGAATACTCGAACCTCGGATACGCGCTACTGGGCGCGGCCCTCGTCGCGGCCACCCACACCCCGTACGAGGAACTCCTGCACCGGCATGTCCTCGCCCCCCTCGGCGTCACCGACGTCGCCGCCGAACCGCCGTCCGGCAGACGGCTGTGCCGCCGCGGGCTCTTCGGACAACCGGAGCGGCCCTGGACCATGACCGGCGCGATCCTGCCCGCCGGCGGCCTGTGGGCCACGCCCGAAGCCACCGCAGCCCTCGTCACCTCCCTGCTTGTCGACCGCAGACTCGGCGAACCTGCACCGGCCTGGCAGAAAACAGGACGCCTGCTGTGGCACAACGGCGCAACAGGCGGCGCCTCGGTCTTCGCCGGCGCCGCACCGCAGGGCTGGATCCTCGTCCACCGCCTGTCCGGCCGGAGCGCCACGACGGACCGACTGGCCCTGGAAACATTCAGACGTTTCATCGACGCCCGGTCCCAACAGGTGTGAGCCACTCTGGGGCTGTTGCGCAACTCGGGACACCCAGGAGCCTCCATCAGCCCCGGAGCGCAGGCTTTCACCCCCTCGACGGCGCCCGGTACCTCCTTGACGTCGCGGACGCTGAGCCACGAGTCGTGAACCTCGTGGCCCACCACTCCTGCGTCTGGATGGAGGCGGTGGAGGCGGAAGCCCGCGGCCTGCATGCGGAGCTGGAGAGCGAGTTCCCGCGGGAAGCTGCGCACCTCGATGACGCGCTCTGCTACTGCGACATGAACACCACGCCGGACGGCACGCCCACGAACCCCGTCGACCGAGTCAACGAGATCGCCGGACGGTATGGGCCGGACAGCCTGATCGGGAAGTTCATCCGTCGTGCCGAGCCTGAGACCTCGCGTGCACGTCGCGCGTCCTCGACCAGGTCGCCGCCGCGAAGCGTCAGCCGATGTAGGGAGCAGGCCGCGTCCGGTCCTTCGCGTGCGCAATCCGGAGCCGCATCGTGGGGTGGGTGTCCAGCTTGGACAGGTCCGCTGGGTCGACCCAGCGGACCCGCGTCGTCTCGTTGCTCGTCCGTACCTCACCGCCGACCGGGCGCGCGCGGAAACAGATACTGAACCGCTGACGGATCTCGAGGAGTTGCGCGAGCTCCTCAACGCAGGCACCGCCGTACCGGGGTCACTTGCCGGTGCATCGGCGACGGCGGCAACCGGCATCCGGCATCCGGCATCCGGCATCCGGACCCGCTACCCCGCCGCTTCCGCTACCCCCTCGCGCTACCTCCAACAGGCCCCCGACCTGTGCGGTAGCGGCGGTAGCGGAAGTAGCGCCCCTCACAGAAGGGGGCCGCCGAGCCCCAACCCTCGCCAGGTCCGCACGCTGCTGACAGGGGTGCGTGAGCAGCGCCCGCGTGGGCGGCATCTGGAAGCGTTCTTCGGGTGCCTGTACCACGCGACCATGCGTCCGGTCCGAGGCCGCCGGACTGCGCGTGAGCCAGTGCCACCTTCCAGAGACGGGGTGGGGGATGCTCGCCCTGCGGCAAGGGGTGTCCGGGCCGGACGGAGCTGGACCGACGACGGATCGACGCAGCACTTCGGGAGTGGAACGGGCCGGAGTGATCATGCTCTCCCCCGGGAGACACCTGGGGGACACGCACTGATCGACGGTGGGATATGGGCGCTACGAGGTGAGACACATCCGCGCCCCGTCCACAACGAATCAAACAGGAAGCAGGCCAACGAGAGACCCCCTCTGACCAGGCAAGTAACCTGATCAGAGGGGGTCTCGTTTCAACCGTGGCGGCGCCAGGATTCGAACCTGGGAAGGCTGAGCCGGCAGATTTACAGTCTGCTCCCTTTGGCCGCTCGGGCACACCGCCGGGTTTGCTGCCGTTCGAACCGCTTTTCGGCGGTGCTCCCTGGCAACGACGTAAACAATACCCGATGCCGGGGGGTGCTTCGCCACCCGATTGATCTGCACCCGGAGGACCACGGGTGGCTAGGCTTGTCCGAATGCGGCCCGGGACCACGCCGGGCTCGGCGCCCGCCCCCACGTACGCCGATACGCCCCCGTACGCACCCCCATTACGCACCGATACAAGGAGCCACAGGACATGGCCGACTCCAGTTTCGACATCGTCTCGAAGGTCGAGCGGCAGGAGGTCGACAACGCCCTCAACCAGGCCGCCAAGGAGATCTCGCAGCGCTACGACTTCAAGGGCGTGGGTGCCTCGATCTCGTGGTCCGGGGACAAGATCCTCATGGAGGCGAACTCCGAGGACCGGGTCAAGGCCGTCCTCGACGTCTTCCAGTCCAAGCTGATCAAGCGCGGGATCTCACTGAAGGCGCTGGACGCGGGCGAGCCCCAGCTCTCGGGCAAGGAGTACAAGATCTTCGCGACGATCGAGGAGGGCATCTCCCAGGAGAACGCGAAGAAGGTGGCGAAGATCATCCGCGACGAGGGCCCCAAGGGCATCAAGGCGCAGGTCCAGGGCGACGAGCTGCGCGTCAGCTCGAAGAGCCGCGACGACCTGCAGGCCGTGATCGCGCTCCTGAAGGGCAAGGACTTCGACTTCGCGCTGCAGTTCGTGAACTACCGGTGAGCCACTGGTTCACCGCTGCCGGCTGACGGTCGCCGGTCGGTCGTCGTCGGCTGCCAGTACACGAGGAAGGGTGGGCACCTGGCGGGTGCCCACCCTTCTCGCCTGCTGGCTGCGGTCCGGGGCGTGCTGGGTCGTGCTCAGTTGCGCGAGTTGCCGAACAGGATGCGGTAGGCGATCAGGAGGACGAGCGAGCCGCCTATCGCCGCAGCCCATGTCGCGCCGTCGTAGAAGCTCTTGGTGATCGGGTGGTCCAGCCAGCGGGCCGAGATCCAGCCGCCGATGAACGCACCCGCGACGCCGATGAGAGTCGTGCCGATGAAGCCGCCCGGGTCGCGGCCCGGCAGCAGGAACTTGGCGATGGCTCCGGCCAACAGCCCCAGGATGATCCAGCTGATGATGGTCATGCCGTGAACTTGCCCTTCCGCACTGTGCCTGCACTTTCCGGACAGTGAGATTTCGGTCAAGATCCGCTGTGCGCCACGTGCTTGTTGCTGCTCTGTTGTCTTGCTTGTTCCTGCTCTGTTGATGAGCAGGACGTCGCAGCGGCACTCATCGGTTGCAGTGATCAGTAGGGGCGGGACATGGCATCGACCGATTCTGCTTCCGAGCTGCGACGCACGCTGGGCGTGGGCGACGCCGTCGTCATCGGACTCGGCTCGATGGTGGGGCCGGGATCTTCGCCGCCCTGGGACCCGCGGCGCGTGCGGCCGAGTCCGGGCTGTTGCTCGGCCTCGCCGTCGCCGCCGTCGTCGCCTACTGCAACGCCATGGCATCGGCGCGGCTGGCCGCACTGTATCCGGCCTACGGCGGCACGTATGTGTAGGGGCGCGAGCGGCTCGGGCCGTTCTGGGGTTATCTCGCGGGCTGGTCGTTCGTGGTCGGGAAAACCGCCTCCTGCGTGACGACGGCGCTCACCGTGGGGGCGTACGTCTGGCCGGGGCAGGCGCACGCCGTGGCGGTTGCGGCCGTGGTGGCGCTGACCGCGGTGAACTATGGCGGTGTCCAGAAGTCCGCCTGGGTCACCCGGGTGATCGTGGCCGTGGTGGCGCTGACCGCGGTGAACTATGGCGGTGTCCAGAAGTCCGCCTGGGTCACCCGGGTGATCGTGGCCGTGGTGCTGGCTGTCCTCGCTTCCGTCGTGGTCGTGTGCCTGGGGTCCGGGGCGTCCGACGCCGGGCGTCTGGGCGTCGGCACCTCGGGTGGCGTGGGCGGGGTGCTGCAGGCGGCCGGGTTGCTGTTCTTCGCATTCGCCGGGTATGCGCGCATCGCGACCCTCGGCGAGGAGGTACGGGATCCGGCGCGCACCATCCCGCGTGCGATCCCCTTGGCTCTGGGCATCGCGCTGGCGGTTTACGTCTGTGTGGCGGTGGTTGTCCTTTCCGTGCTGGGGGCCGTGGGTCTCGGGCGTGCCGGTGCTCCGCTGGCCGACGCGGTGCGGGCGGCCGGGGTTGGTTCCGGTGGTGCGGATGGGAGCCGCCGCGGCCGCGCTGGGTTCGCTGCTCGCCCTGATCCTGGGAGTCTCGCGGACGACCCTGGCCATGGCCCGCGACCGGCACCTTCCCGGCGCGCTGTCGGCCGTGCATCCGCGCTTCCAGGTGCCGCACCGGGCCGAACTGGCCGTGCGTGCCGTGGTCGCCGCCCTGGCCGCCACGGTGGACGTACGGGGTGCGATCGGTTTCTCCTCCTTCGGTGTGCTGGCGTACTACGCCGTGGCCAACGCCTCGGCCTGGACGCTGAGTTGGGCTCCGACCGCCCGGGCGCTGCCCGCGGTGGGTCTTCTCGGGTGCGTGGTGCTGGCGTTCTCGCTGCCGGCGGTTTCGGTGGGCGCGGGAGTGCTGGCGGGGGGTGGGGGCGCGTACGGCGTACGGCGATGGGTGGGCGGGCGCTAGCGGGGTGGGCCGAACAGCAGTCGGAGCGGTCGGGCACCTGGTCAAGGCTCCCCACCAGGGTGGACATGGCGGTCCGGTGATCAGAGCCCGACGAGCATGTTCTTCCGGCTGTTGTGTCACGAGATCTCCGCAGCCGCCGTACTAGAGGGTCCGCTGCGATGTCGTACGTATGGTGTCGCGGCTGCTAGGACGCTCGTGCTGCCGTGGTGCGTATGCGGAAGTCGGTCCAGGGGGCCATCTCGAGCTCCTCGTTCGTCTCCTCGTACCAGCCCGTGCCGTCTACCCAGGACCTCAGCCAGGTCGTGAGGCTGGGGGCGTCGACGTACCAGGCGTCGTCGGCGCGGTCGGCGTTCGGCTCGAAGAGGAGGACTGGGGCTTCCGGGGTGCAGCAGTCCACGCACGCGTACATCGCGCAGCCCCAGTGGGATATCGGCAGGACGCCTTCGGGCCAGGGCCAGTCGGGGTCCTTGCGGGCGCTCTCGCGATTGGCGAGGTACTGCACTACGGCGGCGGGCTCGCCGGCGGGCGGGCTGTCGAGGAGGGGCAACAGACCGTACTCCGGGCCGAATCCACCGTCTCCTATGCGCAGATAGAGGTCGGTGAGCAGGGAAGGCAGGGGGAAGCCCAGGGTGGTCTCCGCGTGGGCCAGCGTGGACGCGTCGGCGGGCTCCGGGAGGGAAGGCCAGCCCCAGGGACGGGTGTTGCGTGCCTTGGCCAACACCCGTGCCAGCAACTGCTCGTTCTCGGTCATGGGTTCATGATGCAAGGCGCCACTGACAATCGGGCCGACCTGTGGACAACCCTCGGGCTGTGGAAAACCCGGTTACTCGGCTGGGGACGGGCAGGCCGCCCCGCCCTCGTCCCGCTCGGTCAGCGCGTTGCGAACGGCTGGTCCGTGGGCACGATTTCGCGGCCGAGCGGCAGCAGCGAGACCGGGATCAGCTTGAAGTTGGCGATGCCGAACGGGATGCCGATGATCGTGATGCACAGGGCGATGCCGGTGACGATGTGCGTGAGCGCGAGCCACCAGCCCGCGAGGACCAGCCACAGCACGTTGCCGACGCAGGAGGGCGCACCGGCGTCGCGGCGCTCGACCGTCGTGTACCCGAAGGGCCACAGGGCGTAGACACCGATGCGGAACGCCGCGATGCCGAACGGGATGCCGATGATCGTGATGCAGAGGAGGATGCCCGCGGCCAGGTAGCCGAGGAACAACCAGAAGCCGCTCAGGACGAGCCAGATGACGTTCAGGATGGTTTTCACTGGGGGCGACCTGCCATCTTCTCGAGCCGGGCGATGCGCTCCGCCATCGGCGGGTGTGTCGAGAACATCTTGGAGAGTCCCTGACCCGGGCGGAAGGGGTTCGCGATCATCATATGGCTCGCGGTCTCAATGCGCGGCTCGGGCGGCAACGGCAGCTGCTTGGTGCCCGCTTCGAGCTTGCGCAGCGCACTGGCGAGCGCGAGGGGATCGCCGGTCAACTGGGCGCCGGAGGCGTCGGCTTCGTATTCCCTGGAGCGGCTGATGGCCAGCTGAATGAGGGAGGCTGCGAGCGGTCCCAGGATCATGATCATCAGCATGCCGAGGATGCCCGGGCCGTCGTCGTCGTTGGAGCGGCCGACCGGGATCAGCCAGGCGAAGTTGACCAGGAACATGATCACGGAGGCCAGGGCGCCGGCGACCGACGAGATGAGGATGTCGCGGTTGTAGACGTGACTGAGCTCGTGGCCGATGACGCCCCGCAGTTCGCGCTCGTCCAGGATGCGCAGGATGCCCTCCGTACAGCACACGGCGGCGTTGCGCGGGTTGCGGCCCGTCGCGAAGGCGTTCGGTGCCTCCGTCGGGGAGATGTACAGGCGTGGCATGGGCTGGCGGGCCTGGGTGGAGAGGTCACGGACCATGCGGTAGAGGGCGGGGGCCTCGAACTCGCTGACGGGGCGTGCGCGCATCGCGCGTAGCGCCAGCTTGTCGCTGTTCCAGTACGCGTACGCGTTCGTGCCCAATGCGATCACAACGGCGACGACGAGCCCCATGCGGCCGAAGAAGCTGCCGATGACGATGATGAGGGCGGACAGTCCTCCGAGGAGAACTGCGGTCCTTAGCCCGTTGTGCCGGCGGTGCACGGTACGCCCTCCAAGTCGTGCAGCAGGGGAACCCTTTGCTTGCTGATCTCCGGTGCCACTGGTGCCGTCGTGTCACGTCCAGTGGACCCTCCCGTACCGGTCAACGCCAGGCGAGGGCCACTAGTTCCCTTGTGCGTACGGCGGCCTGCATGGGCCGTCCGGGTGACGGCGCCCCTGGGCGGCCGACGTCGGCTCAGAAGAGGGCTGTGCCGGCGAAACGCAGGACCAGCTGGGGTGCTCCGGAGAGGGCGATGCCGAGGACGCCGGTGAGGGTGATCGCCGCCGTGAGAGGCCCGGGGAGGTGGTGCTTGACGGGCTCACCTTCAGGGGAGCGGAACAGCAGTGCCGTCCATTGGAGGTAGTAGAACAGGGCGATGACGACGTTGACGGCCATGACCACGGCGAGCCAGCCGAGTCCCGCGTCGACCGCCGCCGAGAACACGGTGACCTTGGCGAACAGGCCGATGATGCCCGGGGGCAGTCCGGCCAGGCACAGCAGGAAGAAGGCCAGCAGCAGGGCGGCGATCGGATTGCTCGCGTAGAGGCCGCGGTAGTCCGTGAGGCGGTTCGCGGACCTGGTTCGGCCCACCAGTGCGGCCATCGCGAAGGCTCCGAGGTTCACGGCGGCGTACATGAGGGCGTAGGCGACCGTGGAGCCGATCGAGTGCTCGGCGTTGTCGGAGTAGGCGGCCGCGGCGATCGGTACGAGGAGGTAGCCGGCCTGGCCGACCGACGACCAGGCGAGCAGCCGTACGGCGCTGTACGCGCGCGTGGCTTGCTGGCGCAGGGCTCCGACGTTGCCGACCGTCATGGTGAGTGCGGCCAGCACCGCGAGCGCGGGGCCCCAGACGTCGGCGTACGACGGGAACGCGACCACGGTGACGAGGATCAGGCCGGAGAAGCCGACCGCCTTGCCGACGACCGACAAGTAGGCGGCGATGGGCAGGGGCGCCCCTACGTAGGTGTCGGGGACCCAGAAGTGGAAGGGTACGGCGGCGGTCTTGAAGGCGAAGCCGACGAGGGTGAGGACGACGCCGGTCTGGGCGAGCGTGTGGAGCTGTCCGTCGACGTGCTGGATCCGGTCGGCGACCTGGGTGAGGTAGAGGGTGCCGGTGGTGGCGTACACGAAGCTGATGCCCAAGAGGCTGACGGCGGTCGCGGTGACCGACGACAGGAAGAACTTCAGGGCCGCTTCGGAGGACTTCTTGTCGCCGTGCCGGATGCCGACGAGGGCGAAGGCGGGCAGGGAGGCGACCTCCAGGGCGACGATGAGGGTCGCGAGGTCGCGGGAGGCGGGCAGGAGAGCGGCGCCGGCCGCGGAGGAGAGCAGCAGGAACCAGTACTCCCCTTCAGGGAGTTGTCTGTCGGCGTCTTTCAGTGCTGTCACCGACAGGAGGGCGGCGAGGAGGGCTCCGCCGAGGACCAGGAACTGGATGACGAGCGTGAAGCGGTCCGCTGTGTAACTGCACGCGTGTGTGCCGTTCACGCAGAAGGTGCTGCGGTCGCCGTCCAGGAGGGGCAGCAACAGGAGCGCGGAGGCGGCGAGGCCTGTGGCCGAGGCCCAGCCGAGGAGTGGCTTCCTGGCGTCGGCGACGAACAGGTCGGCGACGAGGACGACGAGTCCGACGACCGCCGTGAGGGTGGGCGGCGCAATGGCGAGCCAGTCGACGGACTGGACGAGACTCGCGGCCAGCGGCTGGGCCAGGGAGCTCATCGGGTGCCTCCTGAGAGGAGCTGCTGCACGGCCGGGTCGGTCAGGCCGAGGAGGGCCTTGGGCCACAGGCCGGCGGCGACGGTGAGGGCGACGAGCGGGGTCCAGGCCGCGAACTCGTACGTGTGGACGTCGGCGAGCTGCGGTGCTTCCTGCGGTACGGCGCCCATGCAGACGCGACGGACCACGACCAGCATGTACGCGGCCGTGAGGAGGGTGCCGAAGGCCGCGATCGCCATGAAGGTGAGGAAGGCCGGGCGGCTGAGGTCGCCGGCTGGCCTGAACGCGCCGAACAGGGCCAGCATCTCGCCCCAGAAACCGGCCAGGCCCGGCAGACCTAGCGACGCGACCGCGCCGAAGGCGAGCAGGCCGCCGAGGCGGGGGGCCTTGCCGTAGAGCGCGGCACCGGTCTCCTCGGCGAGGGTGTCGAGATCGGTGGTGCCCGTGCGGTCCTTCAGCGCGCCGACCAGGAAGAAGAGGAGGCCGGTGATGAGACCGTGGGCGATGTTGGCGAACAGGGCGCCGTTCACGCCGGTGGGGGTCATGGTCGCGATGCCGAGCAGGACGAAGCCCATGTGGCCGACGGAGGAGTAGGCGATGAGGCGCTTGAGATCGCCCTTCGCGCCCTGCTTGGCGAGGGCCAGACAGGCCAGGGATCCGTAGATGATCCCGACGACGGCGAAAGCGGCGAGGTAGGGCGCGAAGGTGTGGAGTCCGTCCGGCGCGATCGGAAGGAGGATCCGGACGAACCCGTACGTACCCATCTTCAGCAGGACACCCGCCAGCAGGACCGAACCGACGGTGGGGGCGGCGGTGTGGGCGTCGGGCAGCCAGCTGTGCAGCGGCCACATCGGCGTCTTGACCGCGAGCCCGATCCCGATCGCCAGAACGGCGATGACCTGCACGGATGCGGTCAGCGACCGGCCGTTGTCAGTGGCGAGTGCCACCATGTCGAATGTGCCGGCCTTGATCCCGATCAGGAGCAGGCCGAGCAACATGACAACCGAACCGAGCAGCGTGTAGAGGATGAACCGCCAGGCGGCCTGGGTCCGGCCCTCGCCGCCCCAGCGGGCGATGAGGAAGTACATCGGGATGAGCACCATCTCGAACGCGAGGAAGAACAGCAGCAGATCGAGGACGGCAAAGCTCGCAAGGGTGCCGGACTCGAGGACCAGCAGCAGTGCGACGAAGGCCTTCGGGGTCGGGCCCGCGGGCATTTTGAAGTACGAGTAGAGCGCGCAGAGGAAGGTCAGCAGCGCCGTCAGGACCAGAAGGGGGAGGGAAATGCCGTCGATGCCGAGGTGGATCCGCACGTCGAGTGCGGGGATCCAGCTGATGTCGGTCGTGGCCTGCATCTTCGACGGGTGGTCGTGGTCGAAGCCGAGCGCGAGGACGATCGCGGCGATGAGGACCGCGCCGGTCACGGTCACGCCGTGGCGGAGCACGGCCTGCTCGGGTGACTTCCCCTTCAGTCCGGGCGGGGCGGGCAGGAGAGCGGCGACAGCCCCGAGGAGCGGGCCGACGACGACGAATGCCAGAAGGAACTGCATCACGGACTCGTTGATATCGATCACGCCTGCTCACGCTCCCGTGGCGACGAGGAGGACGGCGACCGCCAGGACGACGGTGCCGGCGAGCAGCGCGCTCACATAGGTCTGCACATTGCCTGTCTGGGCGCGCCGTACGGCGGCACCGAGCAGGCGCGGTAGGGCGCCGGCGCCTCGTACGTAGGTCTCGACGACCTCGCGGTCCAGGAAGCGGACGAGGCTCGCTCCGGCCTGGACCGGGCGGACGAAGAGGGCCGTGTACACGGCGTCGAGGTGGAAGCCGACGGCTGCGTGCCGGTGCAGTGGGCCGAGCAGCAGTCGTCCCGGGTCCGCCGGGTCGGGCGCGTAGGCCACTCCCCCGTAGGCGGGCGTATGACTGGCGATGGCCTCGGCCTCGACGAGTCCGGCGTCGCCCTCGGGGTGGGCTGCGACCGCACCGAGCGGGACGCGGTAGGCGAGGGCGGTGGTGTGCCGCCAGGCCGCATAGGTGACGACGCCGCCGACCAGGGCCACGCCCGTGCCGAGCACGGAAGTGGTGAGTGTTGGGGTGAGGTCACGGCCGTCGAACCAGTCGGGCAGCGAGCGGTAGGCGAGCCCGCCGAGCGCGAGGGAGGGGACGGCGAGCACCCACAGCACCACGGTCATGGTCAGTGGCTGGCGGCCGTGGTCGGGGGCTTCGGCGCCCCGGCCGTGGAAGGCCAGCAGCCACAGGCGCATCGCGTACGCGGCGGTGAGTACGGCGGTGAGCAGGCCGGCGACGAGGGTGATCCAGCCTGCGGCGCCGGGGGCGTGCCCAGTGTGGCCGGTGGCTACGTGCTCGGCCGCGCCGAGGACGGACTCCTTGGAGAAGAAGCCGCTGAAGGGCGGGATCGCGGCGAGCGCGAGAAGCGCCACGGTCATCGTCCAGTAGGCGTCGGGGATGCGTTCGCGCAGGCCCCGCATGCGGGACATGGTGGCCAGCGAGTTTGTGCCGGCGGCGTGGATGATCACGCCGGCCGCGAGGAACAGCAGCGCCTTGAAGGCGCCGTGGGACAGGAGGTGGAAGACGGCAGCTCCGCCGTCGCCGACGGCGAGGGCGCCGGTCATATAGCCGAGCTGGCCGATCGTCGAGTACGCGAGGACGCGCTTGATGTCGTCCTGGGCGAGTGCGGCGAGACCCGAGCCGACCATCGTGACGGCGGCCATGACGGCGAGGACGACCATTGCGGCCCGGGAGGCCTCGAAGACCGGGAGGAGGCGGGCGATGAAGTAGACGCCGGCGGCCACCATCGTCGCGGCGTGGATCAGCGCGGAGACGGGCGTCGGGCCTGCCATCGCGTCGGGGAGCCAGGTGTGCAGCGGGAACTGCGCCGACTTGCCCGCCACCCCCGCCAGGAGCAGCAGGGCGATCAGTGTCGGGTGGTGGAGTCCGCCGCTCGCGACCGTGCCGAGGACCTTGGTGATGCGGAAGGAGCCGGCGTCGGTGGCGAGGGCGA
This sequence comes from Streptomyces sp. TLI_185, assembly GCF_003814765.1. Taxonomy (NCBI): domain Bacteria; kingdom Bacillati; phylum Actinomycetota; class Actinomycetes; order Kitasatosporales; family Streptomycetaceae; genus Streptomyces; species Streptomyces sp. TLI_185. Next base: position 6,035,614 of record NZ_RKRB01000001.1, on the reverse strand, counting down.
ACAGGCCGATGAGGAAGGGGACGTCACCGAGCTTGGTCACCAGGAAGGCCTTGATGGAGGCGGCGCGGGCCTCCGGGGTCTCCCAGTAGTGGCCGACCAGGAAGTACGAGCAGATACCCATGATCTCCCAGCCGACCAGCAGCACGATCAGGTCGCCGGAGTAGACGACGAGCAGCATCGCGGAGGTGAAGAGGGAGACGAGGGCGGCGTACGAGGGGTAGCGCGGGTCGTCGCGCAGGTAGCCCGTCGAGTAGATCTGCACGCAGGTGGCGACGACGCCGACCAGAACGGCGACGAGGGCGGCGAAGCCGTCGATGTGCAGGGCGAGTTCGATGGGGACCGAGCCGGTGGGCGTGAGCTCGGTGGCGGCGTCGATCGCCTGGTCGCCGCCCTGGCGCACGGCGACCAACGCGGCCAGCACGAGGGAGGCAAGAGTCGGCAGAACCGCGAGCGGGCGGACGAAACCGGGGGCCGTGCGGCCCAGGAGCAGGCCGGAGGCGGCACCCAGGAACGGCAGAAGGGGGACGAGGACGGCGAGGGTGGTCGTGGTCACGCGGCGGCCTCAGCCTTCCCGGTCTCTTCCGCCGTGAGGGCGTTGCCGTCGGGGCCGTCGCTCTCGTGGCCCTCGGCGCTGTCGCGAAGTCTGTCGATGTCCGAGGTACCGCGGTTGCGGTACACGGCGAGGACGATCGCCAGGCCGATGCCGATCTCGGCGGCGGCGATGGCGATGGTGAACAGGGTCAGGGCCTGGCCGGAGTGCAGGGTCTCCTGGGCGGCCTTGCTGAGCCAGACGTCGAAGGCGACGAGGTTGAGGTTGACGGCGTTGAGCATCAGCTCGACGGACATCAGGACCAGGATCGCGTTGCGGCGGGCAAGGACGCCGTACAGGCCGGTGCAGAAGAGGAGGGCGGAGAGTACGGCGGGATAGGCGAGGTGCATCAGCGGGCGCCTTCCTGCTCGGCCGGGCTGTTTCCCTCGATCGGGTGATTACGGGAATCAGGGACGGATGGGGAACCACCGGTTGCGGCCCGGGAGTTCACAGGGGGAGAGCTCATCTCCGCCTTCGCCTTGCGGGACAGGACGATCGCGCCGACCAGGGCGGCGAGAAGGAGGACGGAGAGGGCCTCGAAGGGGAGGACCCAGTTCTGGAAGAGGCTCGCTCCGGTGACGGCGGTGGAACCGGCGGCCGGGCCGTCGAGGTCGATCCAGGTCGTGCGGAAGGCGTCGACGACGACCCAGACCAGGGCGGCGGCCGCGGCGACGGCCACGGTGAGCGCGGCCCACCGGTTGCCGGAGTCGGCGTCCGGGGAGCGGCCGATCGGGGCCTTGGTGAGCATCAGACCGAACAGGAGGAGGACGACGACGGAACCCACGTAGATGAGGACCTGCACCCAGGCGATGAACTCGGCGGTGAGCAGGAGGTATTCGACAGCAAGGCCACCAAGGGTGACCACCAGCCACAGGGCGGCGTGCACCAGTTGCCGGGTGGTGACGGTGACCAGGGCTGCGCCGAAGGTGGCCAGGCCGACGAGGAGGAAGGCGATCTCGACACCGGTCGGGGAGAGGAAGCCGTGGGTGCCGGCGGCGGCCGTGGGCGCGTTGACGTGGGCTGCCGTCGCGTGAGCTGCCGTGGCGTGTGCCACCGTCGCGGTGGCTGCGATGAGGGTCACGACACGCCTCCCTCGGGTTCGGTCGGCCGGGCAGGCTCGGCAGGTTCGGTGGGCTCGGCCTGCGCAGCAGCGAGCTTCTCCGCGGTCTTGCGGGCGGCGGCGATCTCCTTGGGCTCCTCCGCGCCGGGGTCGAGGGCGGGCGGGGCCGGGACCGTCCACATCCACTCACGGAGCTTGTCGCGTTCGTGGGTGAGTTCGTGGATGTCGGTCTCGGCGTATTCGAACTCCGGGGACCAGAACAGGGCGTCGAAAGGACAGACCTCGATGCAGATACCGCAGTACATGCACAGGGAGAAGTCGATGGCGAAGCGGTCGAGGACGTTGCGGCTGCGTTCGCGGCCGCCCGGGGTGGCCGCCGGGACCGTCTCCTTGTGGGAGTCGATGTAGATGCACCAGTCCGGGCACTCCCGGGCGCAGAGCATGCAGACCGTGCAGTTCTCCTCGAACAGGCCGATGACGCCGCGGGTGCGGGGCGGCAGGTCCGGCTGGACGTCCGGGTACTGCTCGGTGACGCTCTTCCGCGTCATCGTGCGGAGGGTGACCGCCAGGCCCTTGGCCAGGCCGGAGCCGGGGATGCGGGACCGGGTGGGCGGGAGCCGCTCAGCCATCAGGAGATCACCACCTTGACGATGCCCGTGAGGGCGATCTGAGCGAGGGAGAGGGGAACGAGGAGGGTCCAGGAGAGTTTCTGGAGCTGGTCCTCGCGCAGGCGGGGATAGGTGACGCGGAGCCAGATCACGAGGAAGGCGAGGACGGCCGTCTTCAGCAGGGTCCAGACCCAGCCGAGGCCGTCGGCGCCCCAGGGGCCGTGCCAGCCGCCCAGGAAGAGGACGGTGGTCAGGCCGCACAGGACGATGATTCCGGCGTACTCGGCGAGGAGGAACAGGGCGAAACGCAGGCCGGTGTACTCGGTGTACGCACCGAAGATGATCTCCGAGTCGGCGACGGGCATGTCGAAGGGCGGGCGCTGGAGTTCGGCGAGACCGGCGACGAAGAAGACGATCGCGCCGACGATCTGCCAGGGCAGCCACCACCAGTGGAAGGCGTCCAGGATGCCGGGGAGGGAGACCGTGCCGGCCGCCATCGCGACGGAGGCGGCGGCGAGGAGCATCGGGAGTTCGTAGGCGAGGAGCTGCGCGGCGGTGCGGAGGCCGCCGAGGAGGGAGAACTTGTTGGCGGAGGCCCAGCCGGCCATGAGGGAGCCGAGGACGCCTACGCCCATCACCGCCAGGACGAAGAAGATGCCCGCGTCCAGGACCTGACCGACGGCGCCCTCGCCGGGGCCGATGGGGATGGCGAGCAGGACCAGGAGGTACGGGAGGAGAGCCACGGCGGGGGCGAGCTGGAAGATGCGGCGGTCCGCGCCCGCCGGGACGACGTCTTCCTTCTGCGCGAACTTCACGCCGTCGGCGACGAGTTGGGCCCAGCCGTGGAAGCCGCCGGCGTACATCGGGCCGAGGCGGCCCTGCATGTGGGCCATGACCTTGTGCTCGGTCTGGCCGACGATCAGGGGGAAGGTGAGGAAGACGACGAACACGATCAGGAGTCGCAGGGTGACGTCCAGAGCGTCGGTCACTGCGGGCCTCCTGCAGGGTCTTCGGGGTTCGCGGCCGGATCTTCGGCGGACGGATCTTCGGGGGTGGCGTGGGGGGACTTCTCGGCCGGGGCCTCCTTGGAGGAGGTCGGCCCGGAGGGGCTGTCACCGGGAGGTGTCTCGGCAGGGCCTGAACTCGCGTCGGAGTCGGCGGCAGCCCCAGCCGACGGTTTCGAGGAGGGTTCGGCTTCGACCGGCGGTTCGGCGACCGGCTCGGCAACCGGGCTCGGCTCAGCAGCCGGCTGCCGCTCGGGCACCGGGCTCGGCTCAGCCACCGGCTGCCGCTCCAGCACCGGGCTCGGCTCGCCCTCCGGGGCCGACTTCGAGTCCGCGCTCGGCTTCGTTTCCGGGCTCAGCTTCGTTTCCGCGCTCGGCTTCGTTTCCGCGCTCGGCTTCGTTTCCGGGCTCGGCTTCGTTTCCGGGCTCAGCTTCGTCCCATGCCTCGCTTCGGTCTCCGGGGTCGGCCCGCCCTCCGGGCCCGACTCGCTCTCAGGGCTCGGCTTGCTCTCCGGCTTCGGCTCACTCTCAGGCCTCGGCGCGGTCTCCGGCTCCTCGAAAGCCGGGCGGGCGTGGTGCCACGGGGCGTCCGAACTGCGGGGGGCGGGTGCCGGTCGGGTGGTTGGGCTCTGTGGCGACGGGGTCCGGGGGGACTGCGAGGCCGAGCCTTCGCTCGAGCTGCGTGTGCGTCGCGGCGTTGCCGCACCGGAGACACCCGACTGCCGGTCGGCCGCGGCACCCTCGGCCGGAGTCGACGCCGCCTGGCTCGCCGACCCTTCCGCGGCCGACCGCGCACGACGCGGCGCCGCCGGGGCATCGGCAGGCCCCGCATCCGCTGCCCCAGCGCGGGCACCCTCGCCCTGGCTCGCCGACCCTTCCGCGGCCGACCGCGCACGACGCGGCGCCGCCGCGGCATCGGCAGACGAGACTGGCGCCTCCGCCTGGCTCGCCGAGCCCTCCGCTGCCGAGCGTGCGCGGCGCACCGGGCGGTCGCCTGCGGTCCGCGCCGGGCGGTCGGCGGAGGGGCGGCCTGCGGCTCGGGTGGGGCGGGCCGGGGCAGCGGGGAGCTGGCCCTTCAGGGGGCCCCATTCGTTCGGGTCGGGGACGCCTGGGGGGAGCATCTGGCGGCGCTTGGGGCCGCCGTGGTCGGACTCGCCGGGTTCCTTGGCGCCCGGCCAGGCCTTGGCCACGCGGGAGGCCAGGACGAAGTCCTTGCGGAGGGGGTGGCCTTCGAAGGTTTCCGGGAGGAGGAGGTGGTCCAGGGCAGGGTGGCCCTCGAAGACGACGCCGAACATTTCGTGGGTCTCGCGTTCGTGCCAGGCCGCGCCCGCGTAGACGCCGACGGCGGAGGCCAGCGTCGGCGCCTCGTGCGGGACCGTGGTGCGCAGCAGCAGACGGCGTACGGGAGACAGACGGACGACGTGGGCCGAGACGCGGAAACCCGTGCCCGGTTCGTCGACCGCGCTCAGCCAGTCGAAGTAGGTGCACGACAGCTGGTCGCGGGCCACCTCCAGCGCTGCCGGCCAGGTCGCCGGCGGGACGTCGACCGTCAGGAGCTCGTACGACTCCTCGGCGGTGGCCCCCGTGCCGAAAAGCTCGTCGGCGGGGGCGGGGAGCCAGCCGACCGTGCTCATCGGTCCTCCCCCGAAGGAGACCCCGAAGACGAAGAGGAGTCGGGAGCCGATGGGGATCCGGCAGCCGGTGGCTTCACCAGGCCGCTTTGCAGGGCCGCCGCCGACGGGCGTGCCGGTCCGGTCCCGTACCGCTCCCCCAGCGACTCGCGGGCGATCTTCTCCTGGAGCTTCAGGATCCCCTGGAGGAGGGCCTCGGGGCGGGGCGGGCAGCCGGGCACGTAGACGTCGACCGGGATGATCTGGTCGACGCCCTTGGTCACGGAGTAGGAGTCCCAGTAGGGGCCGCCGCAGTTGCTGCAGGCGCCGAAGGAGATGACGTACTTGGGTTCCGGCATCTGTTCGTACAGGCGCTTCACGGCCGGGGCCATCTTGTCGGTGACCGTGCCGGACACGACCATCAGGTCGGCCTGGCGGGGGCCCGGTGCGAAGGGGATGACGCCGAGGCGGATGAAGTCGTGGCGGGCCATCGACGCGGCGATGAACTCGATCGCGCAGCAGGCGAGGCCGAAGTTGAAGACCCAGAGCGAGTACCGGCGGCCCCAGTTCAGGACCACCTTCATCGGCTCGGGGGCCAGGCGTGCGAGGGCGCCCAGCCGTTTCGGCTCCGGGAGGAGCACGGGCTGACCGTTGGTGTCCGGCGTCGTCACGTCCATGCCAGGACGCCCTTCTTGTATGCGTACAGCAGGCCCACGGCCAGGAAGCCGAGGAAGATGAACATCTCGACCAGCGTGGTCACGCCGTACCCATCTCCAGCAAACACCGTGGCCCAGGGGAAAAGGAAGATCGAGTCGACGGCAAAGATGACGTACAGGAAGGCGTAGACGTAGTAGCGGACCTGAGTGTGGGCCCAGCCCTCGCCCACCGGGTCGACTCCGCACTCGTACGTCAGGAGTTTCTCGGGGGTGGGGACCACGGGCCGCAGCAGTCGGCCGGCCCCGAAGGCGACCGCGACGAAGAGCACGCCGATGACGGCGAGCAGTCCGACGACCGAGTACGACTGGAAGTAGTCCGCCGCGACGACGGTCGGATCGGCGCCGGTCGATTCCCGCACGTCCGTACCCCTCGCTCCCTGCGACCTTGATGAACGCTGCTGTTCGACGATCTGTACGCACGGGAGTCTAGGCCCTGATAAAGACACGGTAAGCAGCCCGTCACCGCTTGAGACGTCCTTGAGATGCGGGGAAGCCGCCGAGGAGCTGCCGGGGTGGGGTTTTCCCCAGGGGACGGGGGCGGCCGACCTCATGGCGCGGGCGCGCGGCGCGCGGCACGCTAGCCCATATGACCGAACGACACGCGCGCCCGATGGGGGCCCCGGAAGGTGACGGCGACCGTCTGCCGCCTGCCCGTTTCGCCTACGACCGGCACACCTGGAAGGAGATCGCGCATCTGCTGGCGAACCTTCCGGTGTCACTGATCGGGTTCACCTACGTCGTGACGGTGCTGTTCACCGGATTCTGGCTGACCGTGACGGTGGTCGGGTTCCCGCTGCTGGCCGCCGGTCTGACGGGTGCGCGGCTGCTGGGCAGGATGGAGCGGGCGCGGGCCAGGAAGCTGCTCGGGGTGCGGGTGGACGAGCCGAGCCGACTGCCCGGACGCGGCGCCGGCTTCCTCCCGTGGCTGTGGATGAGGGTGAAGGACCCGGTGGGCTGGCGCACGGTGCTGTACGACTTCATCCGGCTGCCCTGGGGGATCCTGACCTTCGTCATCACGCTGACCTCGCTGTTCGTGCTGTGGCCGGTGCTGCCGTTCATCGCGCGGGGGCTGGCCAACGCCGACCGGGCGATGGTGCGCGGGCTGCTGTCGCCCTCCGACGAGCTGGAGCGGCGTATCGCGGAGCTGGAGTCGGACCGGGGGGTCGTGGTCGACACGGCCAACGCCGATCTGCGGCGCATCGAACGCGATCTGCACGACGGGGCGCAGGCCCGACTGGTCAATCTGGCGATGGGACTGGGCCTCGCCAAGGAGAAGCTCCTGGAGGACCCCGACACGGCGGCGGAGATGGTCGCGGAGGCGCACGGCGAGGTGAAGCTGGCGCTGCAGGAGCTGCGGGACCTGGCCAGGGGGATCCATCCCGCGGTACTCACGGACCGGGGGCTCGATGCCGCGCTGTCCTCGGTCGCCTCGCGCTGCACGGTGCCCGTGAAGGTGACGGTCGATCTGGCCTCACGGCCGGCCGCGGCCATCGAGGGCATCGCCTATTTCACCGTCTCCGAGCTGCTGCAGAACATCAGCAAGCACAGCGCGGCGAAGACCGCGTCCGTCGAGGTGTGGCGGGCGACGGACCGGCTGCTCATCCAGGTCGAGGACGACGGCCGCGGGGGCGCGCGCCTCGACGGAGGCTCGGGGATGCAGGGGCTCGCCGACCGGCTGGACGCCGTCGACGGACTGTTCGTCATCGACTCGCCGCAGGGCGGGCCGACCGTGGTCACGGCGGAGCTGCCGTGGCGCGACCGCGCTCCCGGTGAGAGGTAGGGAAAACCCCACTTCCAAGACGCCGACGGCCTCCATGGTTCGCGGACCTGCGGCGCAGCAGGGTGGGGGTACGGCGGGACAGCCGCAGCCGGACAGGGCGAACGGGACGAGCAGAACGGACGACGCCGATGGCCACGGAGTACGGACAGCCCTACGGGCACGACAGCGGGCTCGGGTTCACCGAGGGGACGCGGCGCCGGCTGCCGGCCGGGCTGCGGGCTCCCTTCGAGGGGCGCAGCTGGCGCGAGTTCGGCTATGTGCTGCTGAGCCTGCCGATCGGCATCATGCTCTTCGTCTACGCCGTCACGATGGTGTCGCTCGGGGCGGGTCTGCTGGTGACGTTCCTCGGCATTCCGGTGCTGGCGGCAGGGCTGGCCGGCTGCCGCGCCTTCGGGGCACTGGAGCGGGCGCGGGCGCGGGGGCTGCTGGGTCTCGAGGTGGCCGACCCGGAGCCGCTGCGGATGAGGAAGTCCGGCGTGATGGCCTGGATGGGGGCCGTACTGAAGAGCGGCACGTCGTGGCGGACGCTGCTGTACGCGCTGGTGCAGTTCCCGTGGTCGGTGTTCTCGTTCGTGGTCGCGGTGAACTTCTGGGCGTACGGGTGGGGGCTGCTGACGTATCCGCTGTGGTTCTGGCTCTTTCCGATGTACGGCGGTCAGGGCGGGCTTCAGCTGTACGGCGACGGCAGCCACAGCATCTACCTCGACAACCCCTTCGAGATCACTGTCACCGCGCTGGTGGGGCTGCTGTTCACACTGGCCACGCCGTGGATCGTGCGGGCGCTGACGATGGTGGACCGGGTGCTGGTGCACGGGCTGCTCGGGCCGTCGCGGCTGGCGACGCGGGTGGTGGAGCTGGAGTCGGACCGGGGCGTCGTGGTGGATACCGCGGCTGCGGATCTGCGGCGGATCGAGCGGGATCTGCATGACGGGGCGCAGGCCCGGCTGGTGGCGTTGGCCATGGATCTGGGGCTGGCGAAGGAGAAGCTGGCGGAGGATCCGCGGGCGGCGGCGCGGATGGTGGACGAGGCGCACGGTGAGGTGAAGACGGCACTGCAGGAGCTGCGGGATCTGGCGCGCGGGATTCATCCGGCGGTGCTGACGGATCGGGGGCTGGATGCGGCGCTGTCGGCGGTGGCATCGCGGTGCACCGTGCCGGTGCAGGTGGAGGTCGACCTGGCCGAGCGGCCGGCGCCTGCCATCGAGGGGATTGCGTACTTCACGGTGTCGGAGCTGCTGCAGAACATCAGCAAGCATGCGCGGGCCACGTGGGCTGCGGTGGATGTGTGGCGGGTGGAGAACCGGCTGATGGTGCAGGTTGTGGACAACGGGGTGGGTGGGGCGGATGCCTCCGGCGGGTCGGGGCTGGGGGGGCTTGCTGAGCGGTTGGATGCGGTGGACGGGATTCTGGTGGTGGATTCGCCGGTGGGGGGGCCTACTCGGGTGACTGCGGAGTTGCCGTGGCGGGGGGAGCGGGCGCTGGAGTGAGTGCCGGGGCGGTTTCGCCCCCACCGCCCTTACCCGTTCCCATCCCCAGGGGCTCCGCCCCCCCCGACGCCGCCAGGGGACTCCGCCCCCTGGACCCCCGATCGGCCTACGGCCTCGTCCTCAAACGCCGGACGGGCTGAAAGGCAGCGGCCGGAACCCGTCGTGTCGGGTGCGGAATCCCGTTGATTCCCGTTGGTCAGGGGCGGTCGGGTCCGAATGCTGGAATGCTGGACTACTGGCAGACGGAGTCGGGCTGGGGGGCCAGGGGATCGTGGAGGACAGGGTGCGGGTGGTCATCGCCGAGGATTCAGTGCTGCTCAGGGAGGGGCTGACCCGGCTGTTGACAGACCGTGGGCATGACGTGGTCGCCGGGGTGGGTGACGGGGACGCGCTGATCAAGACCATCACCGAGCTGGACGCGCAGGGTGAGCTGCCCGATGTCGTGGTCGCGGATGTGCGGATGCCGCCGACGCACACCGACGAAGGCGTGCGGGCCGCGGTGCAGCTGCGGAAGGCCCATCCGGGGCTCGGTGTGCTCGTGCTGTCGCAGTACGTGGAGGAGCGGTACGCCACAGAACTGCTGGCCGGTTCCAGTCATGGCGTCGGATATCTGCTCAAGGACCGGGTCGCCGAGGTCCGGGAGTTCGTGGATGCCGTGGTGCGGGTGGCCCAGGGGGGTACCGCGCTGGACCCGGAAGTGGTCGCGCAGCTGCTCGGGCGCAGCCGTAAGCAGGATGTGCTGGCCGGACTCACCCCGCGGGAGCGGGAGGTGCTGGGGCTGATGGCCGAGGGGCGTACCAACTCGGCCATCGCGCGGCAGCTGGTGGTGAGCGACGGCGCGGTGGAGAAGCACGTCAGCAACATCTTCCTGAAGCTCGGGCTGTCCCAGAGTGACGGGGATCACCGGCGCGTTCTCGCGGTCCTCACCTATCTGAACTCCTGACGGGCTGACACTGAGTCAGTAATTGCGCGTTCAGTCGTCGATTCACTGTCCGTCCAGGTCCGTCCACCCCTAGAACCGAACCAATCATGCGGAGCGTCTTCAAAGGGAGCGCCGGGGGGCGAGAAATCATGACAAGTCAGGGCGTCGCACCGTCTCAAAACTGTGTCCATGATGCGAATGGCCACAGGAAGGCGACCCTAACGGACGTAGGGTTGATTTTGGGAAGGCCTACGGGCAGGCCGGTCCCAGACAGCCGCCTCGAGGGAGGTCCAGTTCAGTGACCAGCCAGGTCAGCAGGACAGCGGAGCAGGCAGACGGAGCCGTCGTCGGAGAGCAGCGGGGGCCGGGCGGAACAAAGGACGTACGCAGGCTGGACCGGGTGATCATCCGGTTCGCGGGGGACTCCGGTGACGGTATGCAGCTCACCGGTGACCGTTTCACCTCGGAGACCGCGTCCTTCGGGAACGATCTGTCCACTCTTCCGAACTTCCCCGCCGAGATCCGGGCGCCTGCCGGGACCCTGCCGGGTGTGTCGTCCTTTCAGCTGCACTTCGCCGACCACGACATCCTCACCCCGGGCGACGCGCCGAACGTGCTGGTCGCGATGAACCCGGCCGCGCTGAAGGCGAACATCGCCGACGTGCCGCGCGGTGCGGAGATCATCGTCAACACGGACGAGTTCACCAAACGGGCGATGCAGAAGGTCGGGTACGCCGCCTCTCCGCTGGAGGACGGCTCTCTCGACGGGTACAGCCTGCACGAGGTGCCGCTGACCACCCTCACGGTCGAGGCGCTCAAGGAGTTCGACCTGACCCGCAAGGAGGCCGAGCGCAGCAAGAACATGTTCGCGCTGGGCCTGCTGAGCTGGATGTATCACCGGCCGACCGAGGGCACGGAGAAGTTCCTGCGGACCAAGTTCGCCAAGAAGCCCGAGATCGCCGAGGCGAACCTCGCCGCGTTCCGCGCGGGCTGGAACTTCGGCGAGACGACGGAGGACTTCGCGGTCTCCTACGAGATCGCCCCGGCCACGACCGCCTTCCCGACCGGGACGTACCGCAACATCTCCGGCAACCTGGCCCTGGCCTACGGGCTGATCGCCGCCTCGCGCCAGGCGGACCTGCCGCTGTTCCTGGGCTCGTACCCGATCACCCCGGCCTCGGACATCCTGCACGAGCTGAGCCGGCACAAGAACTTCGGTGTACGGACCTTCCAGGCCGAGGACGAGATCGCCGGCATCGGCGCGGCCCTGGGCGCGGCCTTCGGCGGCTCGCTCGGCGTGACGACGACCTCCGGCCCGGGTGTGGCGCTCAAGAGCGAGACCATCGGCCTGGCGGTCTCGTTGGAGCTGCCGCTGCTGGTCATCGACATCCAGCGCGGCGGGCCGTCCACCGGTCTGCCGACCAAGACCGAGCAGGCGGACCTGCTGCAGGCCATGTTCGGGCGCAACGGCGAAGCTCCCGTCCCGGTGATCGCGCCGCGCACCCCGGCCGACTGCTTCGACGCCGCGCTGGAGGCGACCCGGATCGCGCTGACGTACCGCACCCCGGTGATGCTGCTCTCCGACGGCTACCTGGCCAACGGCTCCGAGCCCTGGCGCATCCCCGAACTGGACGAACTCCCGGACCTGACCGTGCAGTTCGCGCAGGGACCGAACCACACCTTGGACGACGGCACCGAGGTCTTCTGGCCGTACAAACGCGACCCGCAGACCCTCGCCCGCCCCTGGGCGGTCCCCGGCACGCCCGGCCTCGAGCACCGTATCGGCGGCATCGAGAAGGAGGACGGGACCGGGAACATCTCGTACGCCCCCGCCAACCACGACTTCATGGTCCGCACCCGTCAGGCCAAGATCGACGGCATCGACGTGCCGGAGCTGGAGGTCGACGACCCGCACGAGGCGCGCACGCTGGTGCTCGGCTGGGGTTCGACCTACGGACCGATCACGGCGGCTGTACGGCGGCTGCGCACGGCCGGGGAGTCCATCGCGCAGGCCCATCTGCGCCACCTCAACCCGTTCCCGCGGAATGTCGGCGCGGTCTTGAAGCGTTACGACAAAGTGGTGATTCCCGAGATGAACCTCGGCCAGCTCGCCACGCTGATCCGGGCGAAGTACCTGGTCGACGCCCACTCGTACAACCAGGTGAACGGCATGCCGTTCAAGGCTGAGCAGCTCGCCACGGCTCTCAAGGAGGCCATCGATGGCTGAGACGTCCACGGAAGGCACGGGCACGATCGAGGCGCTCTCGCTCGTTCCCAAGGCCGAGGCCCGCCAGTCCATGAAGGACTTCAAGTCCGACCAGGAAGTGCGCTGGTGCCCCGGCTGCGGTGACTACGCGATCCTCGCCGCCGTCCAGGGCTTCATGCCCGAGCTGGGCCTGGCCAAGGAGAACATCGTCTTCGTCTCGGGCATCGGCTGCTCGTCGCGCTTCCCGTACTACATGAACACGTACGGCATGCACTCGATCCACGGGCGGGCGCCCGCCATCGCGACCGGGCTCGCCTCCAGCCGTCGGGACCTGTCCGTGTGGGTGGTCACCGGTGACGGAGACGCTCTGTCCATCGGCGGCAACCACCTCATCCACGCGCTGCGCCGCAACGTGAACCTGAAGATCCTGCTGTTCAACAACCGGATCTACGGCCTGACCAAGGGGCAGTACTCGCCGACCTCGGAGGTCGGCAAGATCACCAAGTCGACGCCGATGGGCTCTTTGGACGCGCCCTTCAACCCGGTGTCGCTGGCGATCGGCGCGGAGGCCTCCTTCGTCGCCCGCACCATCGACTCCGACCGCAAGCATCTGACCGAGGTGCTGCGCCAGGCCGCCGCCCACCCGGGAACGGCACTGGTCGAGATCTACCAGAACTGCAACATCTTCAACGACGGCGCCTTCGACGCCCTCAAGGACAAACAACAGGCCGAGGAGGCGGTGATCCGCCTCGAGCACGGGCAGCCGATCCGCTTCGGCAGCGACCTGTCCAAGGGCGTCGTCCGGGATGCGGCCACCGGTGATCTGAAGGTGGTCGAGGTGACGCCGGACAACGAGTCCCGGATTCTGGTCCACGATGCGCACGCCGAGTCGCCGACCACCGCCTTCGCCCTGTCCCGGCTGGCCGACCCCGACACCCTGCACAACACGCCGATCGGTGTGCTGCGGTCCGTGGACCGGCCCGTCTACGACACCCAGATGGCCGACCAGCTCGACGAAGCGATCGAACACAACGGCAAGGGCGACCTGGCCGCTCTGCTGGCCGGCGGCGACACCTGGACGGTCGTCGGCTGACCGATCCGTACATACGGAGGGCCCGGATGCGGCGGTGCGGCATCCGGGCCCTCGCTGTCGCAGGTCAGGGGTCGGAGTCGGATGTCAGGCGTCGGGGATGTCCTTCTTGGCGCGGATGAGGGTCTCTCGGCTGATCACGACAATGCGTTCGTAGTCGGCTCGGGCGGCGTCCTGGGGCAGGTGGGGGTCGAGGGCGGTCGTTGCTTCGGTCCCGATGACGGCGAAGTTTCCGTCACTGAGTTCGAACAGATCGGGGCAGGTCTCCTGGGTGTAGCTGCCTCTTTTACGAGGGGGATCGCCGAGGCGGCGCGCGATCCGGACGGACGTGAACTCGTCGTGCAACTGGGCCGTCCCCTCCCGGGGCTGATAGCCCCGCCTGAGCGGGGCGCAGCCGTTTTCGGCCCACCCCGTAAAACCCGTCGCACTTATTGATGTGCCGTGACACGCACGATTATGCGGCGGCTTCGGCGCCCACTTGGGTCGTCGGGAGCACGCAGTGGCTCATTCATGCGCCGGGGGCTCGGGCACCGACCCCACCACCCACCATTCGTCGGGGTCTTCGGCCAGTTCCTCCAGCATGACGTCGACGACCGAGCCGACCTTCGCGTCCACGGACTCCGCCGGCAGGCTCCGCCGGTGCTCGGCCGTGCGGTCCCAGTACTCGGCGAACACGGAGTTGCGGCACAGCACCCGCAGATGCCCGAGCAGCTGGTCCCAGTCGAGCGCGCCCACCCGATGGGCGAGGACGAGAGCGCCGAACTGCCGGTTGGCGTACATCATCTGACGGCGCTTCAGTTCACTGAGGCCGTCCAGCGTGCTCGACGCGTCGGCGAGGGCGGAGTCGTCGCTGGCCCGGCCCAGCTGGTCGGTGGTGAGGCGGTAGTGCTGGATGAGGTTGGCCCGGTGGATCTCCTCGGTCATCAGTGCGAGCTGTTTCAGCAGCTCCAGCAGCAGTTCCTCCTGGCGCCGCCGGGTGCCGCGGGCGAAGGACACCCGCATCAGTCCCAGCCCTGCCGCCAGCGCAGAACCGATACTTCGCGCGGCCGCGTTCCGCCGTAAAGCCATCTCGAGGAATCCCCCTGGATCAGGTGACCGTGCACCGGCCGACGATGCACGGACGGCGCACGGCAGGGCGTGACATCCCGCCTCCAGCGTGCCCGGTGCCGTCGGGCGGTGCGGAAGGCGGAGAGGGGGCGCATGGAAGGACGTACCGCGCCTGCCCGTCCGCGCCCTGACACTCGTGTGCCCGGCGAGCGCCCGCCGCATGCGTCCGGCAGCTGCCGACGGACGCGTCGGCCCTGCTCAGCTGGGGGCACCTCCCGCTCGAGCGCAGCCGGGAGTGGGGGAGCTCAGCGGTGGCGCTTCGCCGCGTCGTACGCGTCCCGCGCCTGCTGTACGGCATCCATCCGCTGCTCGGTCCACACCGCGAGGGCCCGTACCTGCTGCGCCGCCTCGCGCCCCAGGTCGGTCAGGGAGTAGTCGACCCTCGGCGGGATCACCGGCTTGGCGTCGCGGTGCACCAGCCCGTCGCGCTCCAGGGTCTGCAGCGTCTGGGTGAGCATCTTCTCGCTGACGCGGCCGATGGCCCGGCGCAGTTCACTGAAGCGGTAGGGGCGCTCCAGGAGCTCGATCAGGACCAGCACGCCCCAGCGGCTGGTGAGGTGCTCCAGGACGAGGCGGTAGGGGCACATGGCCTCGCCGGTGTCGTACTTGGCGACCTTGGTGCCCTTGGCGACGAGTTCCGGCTGGACTGCGGTTTCCGGGTTGCTTACTGCCATGCCAGTACCTTACTTCAAAGTGGGTACTTTCAAAGAGTTAGCGCACCTCCTAGGGTTAGTGGCATCCGCACCCCACAAGGAGATCGCAGATCATGAGCATCGTCGTCACCGGATCCACCGGACACCTCGGCCGTCATGTCGTGGAGCAGCTGCTTGAGAAGGTCCCGGCAGAGCAGATCACCGCCGTCGTACGCGACGAGGCGAAGGGCGCCGACTACGCCGCACGCGGCGTGAAGCTCGCGGTCGCCGACTACAACGCGCCGGAGACCTTCGGCAGCCTCTTCTCCGCCGGTGACAAGGTGCTGCTCATCTCCGGCAACGAGTTCGACAAGGGCCGTGTCGGCCAGCACAAGGTGGTCATCGAGGCCGCGAAGGCGGCCGGTGTCGCGCTGCTCGCCTACACCAGCGCCCCCGGCAGCCTGACGGCCGCGCTCGCCGACGACCACCGCGGCACCGAGGAGGCCCTGACCGCCTCCGGCGTGCCGTACGCGCTGCTGCGCAACGGCTGGTACCACGAGAACTACACCGAGAACCTGGCCCCCGTGCTGGAGCACAACGCCGTCGTCGCCGCCGCCGGTGAGGGCCGGGTCTCCTCCGCCTCGCGCGCCGACTACGCGGCCGCCGCCGTCGCCGTGCTGACCGGCGAGGGGCACGAGAACAAGACATACGAGCTGGGCGGCGACGAGGCGTGGAGCTTCGCCGAGTACGCGGCCGAGCTCAGCAAGCAGACCGGCAAGGAGATCGCCTACAGCCCCGTCTCGGTCGAGGCCTTCACCGGGATCCTCACCGGCGCCGGGCTGCCCGGCCCGCTCGCCGCCGTTCTTGCGGGCGTGGACGCCTCCATCGAGAAGGGCGAACTCGTCGTCTCCACCGGCGACCTGTCCCGCCTGGCCGGCCGTCCGACCACGCCGCTCGCCGACGCGATCGCGGTGGCGGTCAAGGGCTGACACCTCCGGGCACCCCGGACGACCTGGACGACAGGCAGCCCGAAGGCCGGACTCCCCTGCCGGCCCCGGGTGCAACACCCCCGCCTGTCATGACCGTATGGCGATACGGACATGACAGGCGGGGGCGCTCGGCGTTACCTTCTGCCTGGCACGCGTGTGCGACGAGGTGAGGAGGGGACCCGTGACCGGGAAGTCGAGGGGCGAGCGGCGCACAGGACTGCTGAACGGCTTCGCCGCCTACGGGATGTGGGGCCTCGTACCCCTCTTCTGGCCCCTGCTGAAGCCCGCCGGCGCCATCGAGATCCTCGCCCACCGGATGGCATGGTCCCTGGTCTTCGTGGGCGCCGCGCTCGTAGTGATGCGGCGCTGGACCTGGGCGGGCGAGCTGCTGCGGCAGCCGCGCAGACTGGGGCTCGTCGCGGTCGCCGCGGCCGTCATCACCGTCAACTGGGGCGTGTACATCTGGTCCGTGAACAGCGGGCATGTCGTCGAGGCCTCGCTCGGGTACTTCATCAACCCGCTGGTCACCATCGCGATGGGCGTGCTGCTCCTGAAGGAGCGGCTGCGGCCCGTGCAGTGGGTGGCGGTCGGGACCGGCTTCGCCGCGGTGGTCGTGCTCACGGTGGGGTACGGGCAGCCGCCGTGGATCTCGCTCACGCTCGCCTTCTCGTTCGCGACGTACGGGCTGGTGAAGAAGAAGGTCGGGCTCGGCGGGATCGAGTCGCTGGCCGCGGAGACCGCGATCCAGTTCCTGCCCGCGGTGGCTTATCTGCTGTGGCTGACCTCGCACGGCTCCTCGACGTTCGCGACGGAAGGGGCGGGGCACGGGGCGTTGCTCGCCGCGACCGGGGTGGTGACCGCGTTGCCCCTGGTCTGTTTCGGGGCGGCGGCCATTCGGGTGCCGTTGTCGACGCTGGGGCTGCTGCAGTATCTGGCGCCGGTGTTTCAGTTTCTGCTCGGGGTTCTGTACTTCCATGAGGCGATGCCGGTGGAGCGGTGGGCCGGGTTTGCATTGGTGTGGGTTGCCTTGTGTCTGCTGACGTGGGACGCGTTTCGCTCTGCGAGCAGGCTTGGCCGTGTTCGCATGCCCAAGGTTGAGGCGGCACCGTCCGCTGCGGTGGACGTCTGACTGGGAGCTCTGCCTCCAGGCCCCCGTATCGGCCTGAACGGCCTCGTCCTCAAACGCCGGACGGGCTGAGATGTGCTGACCTGCGCTGCAAAGGGTCCGGAACTACTGGCTCCTCCGGTACAAGTGGGGCATGACACAGACCTCCGCATCCGGCCCCGCCCCCGTTCACTGGAAGCTCGTCATCGACTGCGCCGACCCGCAGAGCCAGGCCGAGTTCTGGGGCGCCGCGTTGCACTACGAGATCGAGGACAACGATGCGTTCATCCAACGGTTGCTGGAGCTCGGCGCGCTGCCGCGTGAGGCGACCGTCGAGTTCCACGCCCGGCTCGCCTTCCGGGACCTGATTGCAGTGCGGCATCCGGATGATCCGTACGACAAGGAGCGGGGGACCGGTCTCGGGCGGCGGCTGCTGTTCCAGCGGGTGCCGGAGGCGAAGAGCGGGAAGAACCGGCTGCATCTCGATCTGCATCCCGGCGACGGGCTCCGGGACGCAGAGGTCGAGCGGCTGGTGGGGCTGGGGGCGAGTGTGCTGCGGCGGGTGAAGGAGCCCGCCGGGGAGTGGGTGGTGATGGCGGACCCGGAGGGCAACGAGTTCTGCGTGCAGTAGGTCACAGCGCGGAGCCCCAGTGGGCCGGATGTTCCGTTATGCGAACCGGCTGTCCTGATAACGCTCTTGACGCCTGGTTGGTAAAAGATTCACCATCCGGGGATCCAATTCACTCCAAGGAATTCGGAGCCCCCCACATGAGCTTCTCCGTTTCCGGGCGTGCAGTGGCAGCTGTCGGCGTGTCGGCTGTCATGCTCCTGACCGGCGGTTCCATAGCCGGTGCGGCGCCCTCGCCGGCGGCGGCGGCCGCGCCCGACATCTCCGTGGCGAACGTCAAGGCCCACCTCGCCCAGCTGCAGTCCATCGCCACCGCCAACGACGGCAACCGCGCGCACGGCAGCGCCGGTTACAAGGCCTCGCTCGACTATGTGAAGGCCAAGCTGGACGCGGCCGGATTCACCACCACCGTCCAGCAGTTCACATCCTCCGGCCGCACCGGCTACAACCTCGTCGCCGACTGGCCGGGCGGGAACGCCGACCAGGTCGTCATGGCGGGTTCCCACCTGGACAGCGTCAGCAGGGGCCCCGGCATCAACGACAACGGCTCCGGTTCGGCCGCCATTCTGGAGACCGCGCTCGCCGTGTCACGGGCCGGCTACCACCCCGCAAAGCACCTGCGTTTCGCCTGGTGGGGCGCGGAGGAGCTGGGCATCGTGGGCTCCGGCCACTACGTCGACGGCCTCTCCGCCGCACATCGCTCGAAGATCAGCAGCTATCTGAACTTCGACATGATCGGCTCGCCGAACCCCGGTTACTTCGTCTACGACGACGACCCGGCGATCGAGAAGACGTTCAAGGACTACTTCACCGGCCTCGGCATCGCCACCGAGCCCGAGACCGAGGGTGACGGCCGCTCCGACCACGCGCCGTTCAAGGACGCGGGCGTCCCGGTGGGCGGGCTGTTCAGCGGTGCCGACTACGTCAAGACGGCGGCGCAGGCAGCCAAGTGGGGCGGTACGTCGGGGAAGGCCTTCGACGCCTGCTACCACTCGTCCTGCGACACGACGTCCAACATCGACGGCACCGCTCTGGACCGCAACAGCGACGCCATCGCGCATGCGGTGTGGGAGCTGTCGCAGTAGCCGTCCCGGGTCGTCAGCCCGGCGTCTGCCGGGCCGACTTGCGGGCGCGTTCCGTGAGCCGGCCCATGCGGGCGCGGGCCGACTCCAGCCGCTCGATGTCGTCGGCGGCGGGGCCGTCCTCGGCCGTGAGCTCGGCCCACAGGCCGATCAGTTCGCGGCCGAGGTCCAGGCCCTGCTGCGGATCGCGCACGGCACGCCAGGCGGAGGCCGCGCTCTGGATGTTGCCGTAGGCCGCCTCCGCGTCGCGGGTGCGGCGGTGGATCCGGACGAGGTCGAGCGAGAGCCGGAAGGCACGGATCGGGTCGCCCGCCAAGTAGGCGATGTACGCGGTGAGTTCACGCAAGCGGAGCACTTCGGTGTGCTCCGGCCCGAGCGCCGCCGACGCCTCCTCGACCGTGGTCTCGGCCAGCCCGGCCGCCATGTCTGTCCGGCCCGCCTTCACGGCCTCGTTGATCTGCGCCAGCGGCTCCGCGAGGAACGCGGGCGCGGTCGGCGGTTCGTCACCGAGGACGGCTTCGGCCACGGCGTCGAAGCCGCGGGCGGGGGTGGGCTTGGGGTCGGGGTCGAGGGCCGGGTCCGGGGGGACCAGGAGGAGGGGGCCGGTCGCCGGGCGGTTGGGCGCGGGCTCCTTGCGGGGGACGGGTGCGGAATCCTTGACGGGTACGGGTGCGTCCTCGGGTTCTGGGTGGTGCCGCGGGACCGCGTCCATCGGCGGGGGCGGGCCGAACTCGCCGGTCGGGGCCGCCACGGTGCCCGGGGCCCTGTCCTGGGGCGGCTGGGGCAGCGCACGCAGCACGAACGTCGGGGAGGTCTCCCGCGCGGGCTCCGCGGGCGCCCGCAAAACGTGCGTCGGCCTGTCGCCCTGGGGCGGCTGCTCGGACTGCCGCGGCGGGGACGGCGGGCCCTGCGCCGCGGGAGCAGTCATCCCTACGGGTTCCCCGGTGAAACTGCTGGCCCCGTCCGTGTCCACCTGAAGGTGTACGACGCAACCGATCCGCTCGTCGTGGACGGTGGCGAGGACGGGGTGGCCGGTGGCGAGGGCGATGCGGTGGAGATGGTTCAGGACCGTCTGCTGGATCTCCTCGCCGGCGGCCGCGGTGACCGGCACACCGCCGACCCAGGCGCCGACCGCGCCGGCTTCGGGTACGCGAACGTCGATCGGTGCTCCCACGAGGGCCGCCCGGCCCTCGGCGCGCTTCTGTTCCCGCTTCTTCTCGCGGCTGAGTCGAGCCATCGGTTCCCTCACTCGGATGCGTCGGGGAGTCTGCGGACAGCGCGTTCGGGTTCCATGGTGCTCCCTCCCGCCGTCGGGTTTCCGCTCCCCCGGCGTCAAGATCCGTTCGTGCACGTACGGTTGAGTCTCGCCGGTCGCTGCCGGTTCTCCGGTCACCATGGCGTCACAGACTCGTCCCAGCAGCTCGCCCCCGTCGCGTGGTCGGCCTGCGCGGTAAGCACCGGTGGGCATACGAGAGAGCAGAGCGGGCATGCGGACGGACGTGCAGCAGGGACCGGAGATCTGGATCCGCGGCCCGGTCACCGTACCCGAGCCGGGACCGCAGCAGCCCGCCCCGTCCGCCGCCACCGCCCGGCGCTACTCCTGGGTGGGCACGCACGGCGGCGCGGGTGTGTCCACACTTGCCGCCGTCTACGGCGGTCACGACTGCGGCCGTGCCTGGCCCGGCCCCGAGGACCCGCCGTCCGTCCTGCTCGTCGCCCGTACGCATGCATCGGGGCTCGCGGCCGCCCTGCGCACCCTGGAGGTCTTCCGCCTCGGGGAGGCCCCGCCGGGACTCGACCTCGACGCCGTCGTGCTCGTCGCGGACGCGCCGGGGCGGCTGCCGCGGCCCCTCGACCGGCAGGTGCGGCTGATCGAGTCGCTCATCGACGTGTACCGCGTGCCCTGGGTGTCCGACTGGCGCCTCGGTGACCTCGGCGGGTCGCCGCCGCGGGAGACGGTGGCACTGGCCCGCCTCATGGGGGCCGCTAAGCGGTGATGTCCTTCGCCGTGAACCGCGCCCACGCCGCCGAGCCGAACACGGCCGCGTACAGGGCCTGGATCTCGAGGTTCTTCACCAGGTCGTCCCAGTAGACCGGGTCGCGCATCAGGTCGGCGAAGGACAGCCAGTAGTGGGAGAAGAAGTACGGCTGTATCGCGTGGAGTTGGGGTATCTGGTCGAGGATCTGGACGGTGATCAGCAGTCCCACGGTCGTCGCCATCGCTGCGATGCCGCTGCCGGTCAGGGTGGAGACGAACAGGCCGAGTGCCGCGACGCCGATGAGGGACACGGCGACGATCAGGGCGATGAGCAGCGCTCTGCCCAGTCCCTCGGTGAAGCTGATCTGTGTGCCGGAGATGGTCGTCAGATCGCCGAGCGGGAAGAGTATCGCCCCGACGGTGAGCGCCGAGACGGCCACCACGAGGGTGGCGACCAGGCAGAAGGCCATCACGGTCGCGTACTTGGTGAGCAGGAGGCGGGTGCGGCCTGCGGGGGCGACCAGCAGGTAGCGGAGGGTGCCCGAGTTCGCCTCGCCGGCGATCGCGTCGCCCGCGATGACACCGATCGCCATCGGCAGGAAGAACGGGAGCGTCGCGGCCAGCGCGGTGAACACCAGGAACAGACCGTTGTTGGTGATCTGCGAGATGAATGCCGGGCCGCCACCGCCGCCCCGGCCGCCACCGACGGACGAACCGTCGCTCGTCTCGATCTTGACCGCTGCCCCGACCAGGATCGGCACGCCCGCCAGCACGGCAAGGAGCGCGAGGGTGCGCCAGCGCCGGAAGGTGGTGAGCAGTTCGCTGCGCAGAAGCCCGAGGGTCCACAACAGCCGTGGAGTGCGGAGACTGCTCACTGCTTCAGCCTGCGACATCGAAGCCCTCCCCCGTCAGTGCCACGAACGCGTCCTCCAGTGAGGCACGCTCCAGGCCGAACCCCCTCACGCGGACGCCTGCCGTGACCAGCGCGGCGTTCACCTCGGCGAGGTCGCGGTCCGGAGGCTCGGCGGTCACCCGGTCGTCGGTGACGACGACGTCGGCGGCGCCCTGCTCCTTCAGCACGCGGGCCGCGTCGCCGGGGTCGGGCGTGGTCACGACCAGCCGGCCGCGCACCCCCGCGGCCAGGTCGGCCACGGCACCCTGGGTGATCAGACGGCCCTGCGCCATCACCGCGGCATGGGTGCAGACCTGCTCGATCTCGTCCAGGAGGTGGGAGGAGAGGAAGACCGTCGTGCCGTCGGAGGCCAACTCCCTTACCAGGGAACGGATTTCGCGCATCCCCTGCGGGTCGAGCCCGTTGGTCGGCTCGTCGAGCACGAGCAGTCTGCGGGGCTGGAGCAGCGCCGCAGCGAGGCCGAGCCGCTGCTTCATGCCCAGCGAGTACGCCTTCGCCTTCTTGGCGGCCGCCGCGGTCAGGCCCACCCGGTCCAGCGCGGCCGCGACACGGGTACGACGGGTGCGCGGATCGGCGGTCGGGTCGGCGGCGTCGTACCGCAGCAGGTTGTCGCGGCCGGAGAGGAAGCCGTACAGGGCGGGGCCCTCGATGAGGGCGCCGACGTGCGGGAGCACGGTGCGCGAGGCTCGCGGCATGGGCCGCCCGAGCACCCGCGCCGTACCCGAGGTGGGCTCGATCAGGCCCATCAGCATGCGGATGGTGGTGGTCTTGCCCGAGCCGTTCGGACCGAGGAAGCCGAAGACGCTGCCCGTCGGGACGGTCAGATCCAGGCCGTCGACGGCGAGTTGCCCGCCGCGGTAGCGCTTGGTGAGCCCATGGGTGGCGATGACGCTGTCACCCGGCGGCTCGCTCCGCTCCGGCTCCGTGGCGGACTCCTCGTCCATCGGCTCCCTCGATTCGTGCTGGTACGACCTTGCGCGGCGACTACGTACAGTGACTACGTACGGGCGCCGCGCAAGGTTCCCGGGCTTAGCCCGCGTTCGCCGCCTTGACCAATGCGTCCTTGCTCACCGCGCCGACGTAGACCTTGCCGTTGTCGGTGATCAGGGCGTTGATCAGGCGGGTCTTGAAGACCGTGCCCGAGCCGAACTTGCCGGAGACCTTGTCGCCGAGCGAGTCGAGGAAGCCGCCGAGGTTCCCGCCGACCTCGGAGCCGGACGGCATGCCCTTTCCACCGGTGTCGAAGGTGGCGATGGAGTTCCAGCCCTTGCCGATGACGTTCAGACCGTCGAGGCCCTTGGTGAGGTCCTCGTCGGGCTTGCCGGGCTTGCCATGGAACTTGCCGTCCTTGTGGTCGACCTTCGGGCCGCCCTCGAAGTGGCCCTTCGCGTGGTCGCCCTGCTTGTCCTCGGTGACCTTCGCACCCTTGGGCGGGGTGAAGTCGAAGGTCGAGGCGCTCGGCTTGGCGAAGCTGACCCGGGTGAAGCCGGCGTCGATCACGGCGGCGCCGCCGCTCGCCGGGGTCAGCGTGAACTTCAGCGGCAGCCCGGTCTTCGAGTCCACGGCCACGGTGATCTGACCGACCGTCGAACCGGACTGCTTCGGCTTGATGACCAGCCGGTACGCGTCACGGCCCGCGACCTGGGCGGTCCCCTCGACGGTCACCGAGGTGGTGTCGTCGACCGCCTTCAGCGCGTCCTCGGTGAGGTCCTTGGGCGTGGCGGGGACGTCTTCCTTCTGCTGCTTCTCCGCGCCCGCGGGGGCGGTCGAGTGGTAGACCTCGTTCGACTGGCTGTCGTAGCCCCAGACGTCCTTGCCGTTGTGGATGATGCTGTATTCGGCCGCGTTCTCCAGCAGTGACAGCTTCTGCCTGTCCTGGCCGTCGGCCGCGACGCGCAGAGTGTGCGTGCCGGAAACGAGCTCCGTGAGCTTGGAGGTCGGGTCGGCGGACGAGCCGTCGCCCGACCCCGCGGCGCCGGACGTCAGGCTGCTCTCGAGACCGCCCAGGTTCGGCAGCCCCAGGTCCGTGGTGATCTTCACCGTGCCGGACATCTGCTGCACGTCCGACTTGGCGATCTTGTCGATGAGTTGCTGCGCGCTGATCTTCGGCAGGTCGGGGTCGCCGGAGTCGGCGAGTGCGGGGACGAGCCCGATGGTCGCCGCCGCCACCCCCACCACCGCGACCGGGACGACGTACCGCGCGGCCTTGCGCCGACCCGCGCGCAGGTCGTCGGCCTCCCCTGCGGTCGTGCTGTCGTCGGATTCGTACGGTGCCATGTGTGCGCTACCTCCGTGGTCGGCGGCGGCTTGTCCAACTCGCGTGTTTCTGTTGTCCACCCCGAGCCGCCATTCTCACCCGAATCGGTGATCAGTGGTGATTTCCGTGGTTTCCATCTCACCAAATCGGCCAGGAGGAAGCGTCAGCCCCGGGGGGCAACTCCGTATACACCTGGGGTATGACGCGAGAGGGCGGCGCCTCCCCCGACCCGTAGGGGTCGCAGGGGGAAGACGCCGCCCGAGGTGAGCTCCCGTCAGTTCTGCAGGAAGACGTAGTCCGCCCGGTACGGGACTCCTACGATCGCGCCGGGTGTGCAGGAGCCGGCCGGGGCCACTCCGCCCACGGTGTTGAGCCGCAGGATCTCGGTGGTGTTCGCGAGCAGGCCGTGGTGCTTGCCGGACCGGGTGGCCTTGAGGTCGAGCTCGGGGATGTTGCCGTCCCCGTTCGGTGTCTTCGACAGGACGGCGCCGGTCACCGCGCTCCCGTCCGGTGCGACCCACTGCGGCGTACCGGAGTTGGGCGCGACGAAGGAGTGCCGGATGCCGCCGCCGAGCAGGGCGCCGACGTCCCGCTGGGCGAAGGCGTAGCCACCGCCGGCGGCCGGCTTGCACTCGTAGATCTGCCTGCCCTTGATCACGGACGCCTGGAAGTTGTGCAGGGCGTCACGGAAGTCGAAGGCGGCGACGGTGACCTTGTGGAGCTGGCCGCGGACGGCTCCGCCGGGGAACTCGGTGGTGTGCAGGTTGGCGTAGAACGAACCGGGGTCGGACTTGAGAGCGGCGAGCAGGCCGGCGTCCTTGACCTCGACCGTGCCGGTGACGCTGTGCCGCTTGCTGTTCATCAGCAGGTCGGTGAAGTCGACCTTGACGCCGCCGTTGGTGCCCTTGGCGCCCTGGTGGATGTGGAGCATGGTCGGTTTGCCGGTGCCGCGCCAGGTCACGGCGACGGACACCTTGTCGTCCTGCACCTTGATGAACTCGAGAGCGGCGCCGTCCTTGTCGCCGACGGCCGGGCCGCCCGCCACGGGCACCTCGTTGGCCCCCCGCAGACCGGCGGCCAGAAGGGTCCCCCCGGTGTCTCCGGACGCGGTCCCTCCGGCGGCGTGGGCCGGAATCACCGCGGCAGCGATCCCCCCGGCGGCGGCGACCGCGACAGCCGTGACCATCAGGCTCTTACGGCGCTTCGAGAACGTCGCGTTCATTCCCATGATTCTGTTTTCTCCCCGTAGATGGGCCGACACCCCCTGCGTCGGCCTTCTGCGCATGACTACGGAAGCGATCTCACTCTGGACTCAGTCCAGATATGTGACGTACATCACATCACTTGAAGTCCAGGTCGAGCGGATGCTCAGCCGGCTCGGTGCACCACGGCGTCGCACATCTCCATCAGCGCGAGCTTCGCATCGCACTCCCGCAGCGGAGCCAGCGCCGCTCGCGCGTCCTCCGCGTACCGCACCGTGTCCCTGCGCGCCTGCTCCAGCGCAGGGTGCGCCCGCAGCCCCGAGAGGGCCTCGGCGTGCCGCGCGTCGTCGCTCAGGTCGGAGTCCAGCAGCTCACACAGGGCGATGTCCTCGGCAAGACCCAGCCGCGCCGCCCGCTCCCGCAGCCGTAGCACCGGAAGCGTGGGCACTCCCTCACGGAGGTCGGTGCCCGGCGTCTTCCCGGATTCGCGCGATTCGGAGGCGATGTCCAGTACGTCGTCCGCCAGCTGGAAGGCGACCCCCAGCCGCTCGCCGTACTGCGTCAGCACGTCCACGACCGTCTCGTCGGCACCCGACATCATCGCGCCGAAGCGGCACGACACGGCGACCAGCGAACCCGTCTTGCCGCCGAGCACGTCCAGGTAGTGGTCGACCGGGTCCCGTCCGTCCTGCGGACCCGCCGTCTCCAGGATCTGCCCGGTGACCAGGCGCTCGAACGCCTCGGCCTGGACCCGGACCGCCTCGGGCCCGAGGTCGGCCAGGATGTGCGAGGCGCGCGCGAACAGGAAGTCACCGGTGAGCACCGCGACCGAATTGCCCCAGCGGGTGTTGGCGCTGTCCACGCCGCGCCGCACGGCGGCCTCGTCCATCACGTCGTCGTGGTACAGCGTCGCCAGATGGGTCAGCTCCACCACCACGGCCGACGGCACGACCCCCGGCGCATACGGGTCGCCGAACTGGGCGGCGAGCATCACGAGCAGCGGACGGAACCGCTTCCCGCCCGCCCGCACCAGGTGCTGGGCGGCCTCCGTGATGAAGGGCACCTCACTCTTGGTGGCTTCGAGCAAACCTTCCTCGACGGCCGCCAATCCGGCCTGGACATCGGCTTCCAGAGCCTGGTCCCGCACGCTCAGCCCGAACGGCCCGACGACGGTCACGAGGGGTCTCCTGTCTGCTGGTGTCTACTGGCGGTTACACGGTTTGTCGATAGGTCGCTGACATCACTCAAGTCAGCGTATCCGGTCACCTTTCGATCACCGATGCCACCCACCCGTCCAGCCCGGGCGGTATCGGATCACGACCGGTATGTTTTTGATCAACCGATAAGAACGGATATCTATCGACTTGTCTATCGGGGTGTCCGTCGACGCGCCTCTTGGCGTGTCCCTCGGCGCGTCCCTTGGCGTGTCTCTTGGTGCGCCCCTTGGCGTACCCCTCGGCGCGCCCCTCGGATGCTCGTCCCGGTGACCCCCCGCCCGGCCACCGGGATCCACGCGACGAGTCGGCACGTCCGAATACCCCTCCCCCACGAAACGACTCACGAGGACCTCCGGATCCCGGCACGGGGTGCTCGACGGGCGACCGCCATGACAACGACGCGCACCACATGACAGGTTCCGTTTTCGCCCGCCAATGAGGCGACGGGCGGCTCGCTGAACACGAGTTGGGGCCATTGCCCGATTTGCCGTCCTTGCGGATGCCGGTGACTTGACTCACACGGCACGACGGGCGAGCGATGGCCGCACTCTCACTACCTCCCCTCCCCCGTAGGCCAGTTGAGGCTTGGCAACCGCAAAGGATCAAGTGCCCCATAAGCCTCAGACCAAGGTCAATAGGCCCGATCTGTGAACCCGACACTTGTTCAGGGCGTGTGCTCTCGCATACGTTCCCGGCCTGTCGGGTGGACGCCGAATCCTGCCGCCGCCCGCGCACGACCATCGACCAACTCACTCGCACGGCAGGAGCGGGGGAACCAGGTAGGCCGCCGGACCGGGCATCGCCCCGGGCCGGCTAGGGGTGAAGCCGCGTTGCCGTACGGCTGCGCGGCCGGGCATCTCCCCGCCCGAACCCGACAGCTCACCTCGCAGGCGCCGGAGAGGATCCCGCCATGCCTGCAACAGGTCAGCACCGTCGCCCCAGAAACAACCGCCTCGCCCGCAAGCTCGCCGTCACCGGTACGGGCGCCGCTGTTCTCGCCCTCCCGCTCATCGGGGCGACCAGCGCCTCCGCGGCCACCCCGACCGTGGCCAACGTGAAGTCGATGGGCTACGCCGACAATCTCGACGGCTGGATCCGGGGCGCCCTCCAGGTCATGAAGCAGAACGGAATTCCCGGGACGTACAACGGCATTTACCGCAACATCATCCGTGAGTCCTCGGGCGACCCCGCCGCCATCAACAACTGGGACTCGAACGCGGTCGCCGGCACCCCGTCGAAGGGTCTGCTGCAGGTCATCGACCCGACGTTCCTCGCCTACCACGTGCCCGGCACGGCGCTGAACCCCTTCGACCCGATCGCGAACATCACGGCCGCCTGCAAGTACGCGGCCGCGCGGTACGGGTCGATCGACAACGTCT
The DNA here is from genome assembly GCF_003814765.1 of Streptomyces sp. TLI_185. Lineage (NCBI taxonomy): Bacteria > Bacillati > Actinomycetota > Actinomycetes > Kitasatosporales > Streptomycetaceae > Streptomyces > Streptomyces sp. TLI_185. The sequence goes on along the minus strand of NZ_RKRB01000001.1, from coordinate 6,008,053 downwards.
TCGGCGCCTACTAGGCGCTCCGCGGGGAGTGCTGCGACGGGGCCGTTCGTCTTCTGCGGCGCCGGCCTGCCAGGCCGTCGTGGCTGGTCGCTCCCCCACTCTCGACTTCGCTCGAGCGAAGGGACCCCATCGCGGCGGAGCCGCATATGGATGGAGCCCCGCGCCCCTGAAGGGGCGCGGCCGAACCCCAGCGGGCTTCGACCGACCTGCTCAGAGCTCCTCGAGCTGCCCGAGTTCATGGAGCTCATCGAGCGCATCGAGCTCCCCGAACTCGAAGAAGAGTCGCTCGAGGACGACGGCGATGCCGTCGTCCTCGTTCGACAGGGTGATCTCGTCGGCCACCGCCTTGAGTTCGGGGTGGGCGTTGGCCATGGCGACGCCGTGGGCGGCCCAGTCGAACATGGGGATGTCGTTGGGCATGTCGCCGAAGGCGATCGTCTGCTCCGGACCGAGTCCCAGGTGTGCGGCGGCCAGTGCGAGGCCCGTCGCCTTGGTGATACCGCATGGCTGGAGTTCGACGGTCCCCGGCCCCGACATGGTGACGGTGGCCAGCGAACCCACCACCGAGCGCGCCGTCGCCGCCAACTCGTCGTCGGACAGGTCGGGATGGCGCAGCAGCACCTTGCTGATGGGTTCGCACCACAGGTCGTCGCGCCGGTCGACCCGCACGGCCGGCAGCGTCGGATGCGGCATCAGATAGCCCGGTTCGATGAGCGTGAGCCCCTCCACACCGTCCTGGTCGACAGCCGCGTACACCTGCCCCACCTCGGCCTCGATCTTGCCGAGCGCGGTCTCGGCCAGCTCCCGGTCCAGGGTGACGGACCACAGCAGCCGGTCCGCGCCCACGTCGTACACCTGCGCGCCCTGCCCGCACACCGCGAGCCCCCTGCTGCCCAGTTGGTCGAAAAGCGGCCGCACTCTGGGGGCCGGCCGGCCCGTCACGACGAGGTGCCGGGCGCCGGCCCCGGCTGCCCGTGCGAGCGCGGCGAGGGACCGGTCGGAGAGCGTGTCGTCGCCTCGGAGCAGCGTGCCGTCCAGGTCGGTGGCGATGAGTGCATATGCGGTGGGTGCGGCCATGATCAGAGAATACGGACAGGACGCCCCACCGACTCATCGCGAACCGGACGACGGCCGAGTGCACCACCGTCCCTCACTCAACTCCCTTATCCTTGTGGGCTCTTCATCACCAGGCGGAGGCCCTGCGGGCCCGGCCTAGCCATGCGCTGCCGCCAGGTGTTCGGCCAGCCTCGGAGAGGCGAACTCGGTGCCGCACACGAAGCGCATCACCGGGCCGTACGAGGCCGCGGCCGGCAGGCCCGTGAAGTACAGGCCCGGGACCGAGGAGACGTATCCCGCGCCCAGTTTGGGTGTGCCGCGGCTCACCGCCAGACGTGTGCGCAGTTCGTGGCCGAGGAAGTCCATCGCGGCGATGTCCACGCGGTATCCGGTGGCCGCGATGACGTGGTCCGCGGGCAGGTCCTGGATGTGGCCCATGGGGGTCCCCCCGCTCGAGCGAAGCCGAGAGTGGGGGAGGGTGCGGACCGTCAGCTTCGGGCTGCCGTCGGCCGCGTCCGCCCGTACGATCCGCTCGACCTCGCTGACCTGGACCTTCCCCTCGAAACGGTCGCGCAGCCACCAGGCGCCGAGCGGGCCGAGGACGCGGCGCACCAGGTAGTGGCGGGCCTCGGCCGGCAGATGGCGGTAGGGGTGCGGGTAGTAGCTGAGGGCCCACAGGGACCAGGCGCGGCCGAAGGGCGACTCGGGGCGCAGCTTGGGCTGCTTCCACGGCGGTGCACCGAAGGCGACCCTGCCGCGGCCGCGGGAGACCACCCTCACCTGTGCGCCCGCCTCCGCCGCCAGCGCCGCCGTCTCCAGCGCGGACTGGCCGGCGCCGATCACGATCAGCTCCTTGCCGGCGTAGCGCGTCAGGTCGTGCTGCTGAGAGCTGTGGGAGATCGGGCCCGTGGGGGTGGGTCCGTCCGCCGCAGCGGTGGCCAGTTCGGCCGGCAGGTACGCGAGGCCGGACAGACCGGTCGCCACGACGACCGCGCGGGCGGTGAACAACTCGCCGGAGTCCAGCTTCAGTTCGAAGCCTCCGCCCTTGTGCCGGTCCACCGACACCACCCGCACCTGCTCCAGTTCGGGCACCAGCTTCTGCTGGAACCACTCGCCGTAGGCGATGAAGGTCTCGACGGGGATGATGTCCTCGTCCGTCACCAGCCGCCTGATGCCGGCGGCGTCGCAGTAGTCGGCGAGTGTGTGGCCCTGCTGCGGTGCGTGCAGGCTGGAGGCGACGGGGGTCGACTTGAGGAACATTCCGGCGGGCATGTGGTCGCGCCAGCTGACCATGGGCTCACCGAAGACGCGGACCGGCAGTCCACGTGCTCGGAGATGGGCGGCGGTGGACAGGCCGAAGGGTCCGGCGCCGATGACTGCAACCGGTTGAATCGTCACGAAGTCCCTCCCCAGGACGCTTACTTCGTCACTTCGTGTGGTTCGTCTCGGGCGGCTGACCGGTCGGCTAGTCAGCCGCCCGAACTGGTGGTGCTGCCACGGCGGTTGGTCCGCCACAGCTGATACAGGTGCTTCGCGCCCGGCCGCACGAAGCGCGCGAGCATCGTGAGGAACGGCAGCGGGTCGTCACCCGCGAGCCAGGCCAGCTCCGTCCCGCTCGCGCGCGCCGGTGCGTGCGGCGTCGTATAGCCGCTGCGGCGGTAGGCGAGCAGGGCGGGCAGGTCGATGTTCTCCACGATGTACCGGTGGCCGGCCCGCTGTTCCCCCTCCGGGACGGTGCGGCCGGTCAGGTCGAGATGCATGGCGCGGACGACGTCCACCCCCGACTCGTTCTCGAAGAGCCGGAACTGGGCGCCCATGCGTGGGTTGAAGTCGAGGAGTTTGTACTGTCCGTCGCGCCGGTCGAAGCGCAGGTCGAGATCGATGATGCCGGTGAAGCCGATCTGTTTGATGAAACGCGCGGCGATGTCCGCGAGTTCCGGATTGTCGACGACGTATGCGTTGGCCGTCATGCCCGCGTGCGGCGGCCAGGAGCGCACCTTGACACCGGTGAACATGGCGAGCGGGGTCGAGTCCTGGTCGAAGTAGGCGTGCACGATCCAGTCCTCGGCGTCCTCCCTCGGCAGGTACTCCTGGAGGATCACCCCGGGGTGCTCGCCCCAGTCCCGGGCGAGCCTGAGCAGGCCCTCGCGGGTGGCGATCCGCGTCGTGCCGTTCACCGCCGGTCGTTTGCGCCGTACGAACGCCTCACGGTTCTTTGCCACCACCGGGAAGCGGGCCTTCTCGGCGAACGTGACGATGTCGTCGTACGACTGCGGGAAGGCGGCCGTAGGGCTCGGGATGCCGTGTTCCACGCACAGTTCGTGCAGGCCCTGCTTGCTCGCGAGGCGGCGGGGCAAGGCGGGCTCGACCCGCGGGAACAGGAAACGGCCGGAGAGTTCGTCCTGGTGCTCGGCGATCAGGACGGCTGCCTCCTCGTCGGTGGGGACGAGGACGGCGGGACGGCCGATGCGGCGCCCGATACGCAGCAGGCCCTCCACCAGATGGGCGGGGTCCTCCGTGCCGGTGGTCGGCCAGACGAAGGCTTTCTTGAGATAGCGGGAAGAAGCGGCGGGTGTGTAACGGTCCTCCGTGATCGCATACATCGGCACGCCGAGGCGGCCCAGGCTGCGAATCGCACCGACGCCACCGTGGTGCAGCGGGTAGTCGCCGAACTTGACGATCAGGCCGGGCACTTCACGATCGGCCATGAAAGGCACACTGCGCGTGCTGCTGGCCACGGGTCCCCCCACGCGTCCCCCCTACGGACCGGACCCACCCCGTCCGTGTCCCCCAAAGGACGCTAAGCCGGAATTGCCACGTCCGACAAGCCCAATTCGGACATTGCAAACTCTTTAGACACTGCCCAAGACTGGTAATGCAGCCGTAACGTGTGGCGCGGCCACACAGCGGCCATATAACGGTTCGCGCAGGTGGCACACGACAGACGGTTCGCGACACAGTGAGAGTGAGGCAGCACCCCATGCCCCCCTTCGATGTCCCCGAGGGCGATCCCTTCGGTCCGCACAACCTTCCGTACGGCGTCTTCTCCCCCGCCGGCTCGACGGAGCGGACCGTCGGCGTCCGGCTCGGCGATCATGTCCTCGACGCGGGCGCGGCGGCGCAAGCCCTCGGCTCGCCGTACGCCTCCCTGCTCGCACAGCCCTCGCTGAACCCGCTGCTCGCCGCGGGCCGCACCGCCTGGTCGGACGTTCGGCGCGCGCTGACGGCATGGGTGACGGTGCCGGCGCACCAGGAGGCCGTCGGGGCCTTCCTGTATCCGCTGGCGTCGGTGACGCTCCACCTCCCCTTCGAGGTCGCGGACTACGTCGACTTCTACGCCTCCGAGAACCACGCCCGCAACGTCGGCCAGATCTTCCGCCCCGACGCCGCGGACTCGCTGACGCCGAACTGGAAGCACCTCCCGATCGGTTACCACGGGCGGTCCGGCACGGTCGTGGTGTCGGGCACGGACGTCGTACGCCCGTCCGGGCAGCGCAAGGCCCCGGCCGATGCGGCTCCCGTCTTCGGGCCGTCCGTCCGCCTGGACATCGAGGCCGAGGTCGGTTTCGTGGTGGGTGTGCCCTCCGAGCGCGGGCGGCCGGTGGCGCTCGGCGACTTCCGGGAGCACGTCTTCGGGCTGTGCCTGCTCAACGACTGGTCCGCGCGCGACATCCAGGCCTGGGAGTACGTCCCCCTCGGCCCGTTCCTCGGCAAGTCCTTCGCCACGTCGGTGTCGGCGTGGATCACCCCGCTGGACGCACTGGAGGACGCACGGGTGGCGCCGCCGGAGCGGACCCATGCGCTGCTGCCGTATCTGGACGACGCAGCCGACCCGGGCAACGAGCCCGGCGGCTACGACCTGCGGATCTCCGTCGCGATCAACGGCTCTGTGGTGTCCGAGCCCCCCTTCTCCACCATGTACTGGACGGCCGCGCAGCAGCTGGCCCATATGACGGTGAACGGTGCCTCCCTGCGGACCGGCGACCTGTACGGGTCGGGCACGGTCAGCGGCCCGGAGCCAGCGCAGCGCGGGTCGCTGCTCGAGCTGACCTGGAACGGTCGGGATCCGCTGGAACTTCCCGAGGGCAAGCGGACGTTCCTGGAGGACGGCGACGTGGTGACGTTGTCGGCGTGGGCGCCGGGACCGGACGGGACCCGCGTGGCCCTCGGCGACGTGAGCGGCCGGATCGTGGCAAGCGCGGTGGAGTGAGGGGAAGTTGCGGGGCGTGACGGCGGCCGTACGGGGCGTGCGGGTGGTCGTACGAGACGGGCGAGCCGTGCGAGGTGTGTCGTACGGGATGGCCGTCGTCCCCTGACTCCCGCGCCGTTCGCCGTCATACTGGCGGCGGGCGTCTTGTGCGCCGAGCCGCACCACCGCATCGCCCCGCCCCTTCCTCCGACCAGGATCCGGAGACCGTGGCATGACCGTCTGCCTGCTCCTGCTGAGCGTCGTCGCCCTGATGGCCGCAGTGCCGGTTCCGCGTGCGCTGGTGCGGTCGGCGTGGCCCGAGCGGGAGCCCGTGGTCGCACTGTGGGTGTGGCAGTGCCTGGTCGCCACCGTCCTGCTGTGCTGTCTGACGGCGCTCGTGCTGGGCGCGGCCGCCGTCTTCCACACCTTCCGCGACCACGTCTTCGCGCCGGCGCCGCCGGCCGTGACCGCGGCATACGACCTGACGGCCGCCCCCGCCTGGTCCGCGGCCCTCACCCTGCTGCTGGCCTGCGGAGCCGCCTGGACGACGGCGATGCTCGCCCGCGAACTCGTCGAGGCGCGCCGCCACCGCGGACAGACCCGGGCGCACCTGCGCGAACGCGCCCCCGAGCTGCCCGCCGGACTGGAGGAGGCGGCGCGCGGCCCCCTGCTGGTGCTGGAGGACGAGTACCCGGACGCCTGGTGGATGCCCGGCCACCCGCCCCAGCTGGTCGTCACGACGGGCGCCCTGCACCGCCTCACCGACCACCAGCTCGACGCGGTCCTGACGCATGAGCGCGATCATGCGCGGGCGCACCACGACTGGCTGCTGCATCTGTCGAGCGCACTGGCCACCGGCTTTCCCCGCATCCCGCTGTTCGCCCACTTCTGCGAGCAGACCCACCGTCTGGTGGAGCTGGCGGCGGACGACACGGCGTCCCGGCGTTGCGGGCATCTGACCACCGCGCTGGCCCTGATCGAGCTGAACCAGCACCGCGGCGTCCTGTCCTGCGCCTCCAGCCACCGCCTGCTCGGCGAGCGTGTCGACCGCCTCCTGGAGCCGCCGCCGCGTCTGGGGCGCCGGCGCCGGGCGCTGACGACGACGGTGGCGGCGCTGGTGCCGTTGCTGCCGCTGCTGATCGCGTTCGCGCCGGGGTTGACGGCGCTGGGGTGACCCTTGTTCTGGGGGCTGCTTTCTTTGGGACGGACGCTTCGGCCTGAACGGCCTCGTCCTCAAACGCCGGACGGGCTGGAATTCCGCACAGGCTGGAATTGCTGAGCTGGTCTCGTCCCTGCACGCCGGACGGGCTGGAAGTGCCTGAGCCGGCCTCATCCCTGCATGCCGGACAGGCTCGGGCGTCATGGCAGATCTTGGTCTGGAGCAGACGTATCAGCAGGTCAGCGCCCTACCTGACGTACCGACAAGTGGCGCAACACTGCCGCAACACTGCATTCCCTACCAGCTCGCTATGGTTCGACGCATGCCTCCCGCCGACCGCATCCGAGACCACGCCGGCCAGGGCGCGACCACCGTCGCCGCCCACCGTGCGCGGCGTCGGCTGCGGGCCGACCAGGCCAGGCAGCTTGCCGACCTGCTCCGCCACCAGCTCCTGGCCGGTGGCTTCCCGGACGGCACACTCCCGCACGAGACGACCCTCGCCGCGGAGTACCGCGCCACTCGCAACACCGTCCGCCAGGCCCTGGACCTGCTCAGGGCCGAAGGCCTCGTGGAACGGCTCCCCGGCGTGGGCACCGTGGTCGTCGCCGAGAAGTACCCGCACGGGCTCGACCGCCTGATGGGCCTCGCGGAAACCCTCCACGAGCACGGCACGGTCACCAACGAGGTCCGCACCATGGGCCCCGCCCCCGCACCCGCCCCGGTCGCCGAACGCCTCCGCGTCCCCGCCGGCGACGACGTGCTCTACATCGAACGCCTGCGCCGCCTGAACGGCCTCCCCCTCTCCCTCGACCTCACCTACATCCCGCTCGACATCGGCACCGCCCTGCTCGGCGCCGACCTGGAGAACACCGACGTCTTCCGCCTCCTGGAGACGATCACCGGCCAGCGTCTCGGGCACGCCGAGATCACCCTGGAGGCGGTCAACGCGGACACCCACTCCGCCGCCGTACTCGAAGCCCCGCGCGGCGCGGCCGTCCTCATGCTGGAACGGCTCACGCACCTCGCCGACGGCCGCCCGGTCGACCTGGAGTTCATCCGCTTCCGCGGCGACCGCATCACCATGAGCGGTCTGCTGCACCGCTCCCTCTGACCTCTCCCTGACCCTTTCAGAACTGTTTCGACCCTTTCAGACCCGTTTCCTGGAGACAGCCATGCCCTTGGCGCCCCAGCGGGCCGACGTGCCCGTGACCATCGACGAGTCCAAGTGCATCGACGGCTGCACCCTCTGCGTGGACATGTGCCCGCTGGACTCCCTCGCCATCGACGAGAGCAGCGGCAAGGCCTATATGCACGTCGACGAGTGCTGGTACTGCGGCCCGTGCGCAGCCCGCTGTCCCACCGGAGCCGTGACGGTCAACATGCCCTATCTGCTCCGGTGAAAGGCCACGAACTCCCATGAAACACAAAGCAGTTGCCGCCGCCGCTGTTCTTCTCCTCCCGCTGACGGCCTGCGGCGGCAACGCGACGGCCGGAAGCAACGGCTCCACGGTCACCGTGACCGTCGGCTACCAGTCCAAGACCATCAACACGGTCACCGCGGGCACCCTCCTGCGCTCCCTCGGCTACTTCGAGAAGGAGCTCAACTCGCTCGGCGACGGCAAGCACTACAAGGTCGACTGGCAGGACTACGCCACCGGCGCCCCCATCACCGCCGAGATGACCGCCGGGAAGATCGACATCGGCTCGATGGGCGACTTCCCGCTCCTCATCAACGCGGCCCGCGGCAGACAGCTCGGCAGGCCGACCCACCTGGTCTCCGTCACCGGCTACAACCTCCGCGGCGGTCTCAACACGATCGTCACCTCCCCGGATTCGAAGCTGGCCGCCCTCACGGACCTGAAGGGCAAGAAGGTCTCCACGAGCGTCGGCTCCGCCGCCGACGGCACGCTCGTACGAGCCCTGCAGCGCGCCGGCATCGACCCCGACAAGGGCATCCAGAAGCTCAACCACCAGCCCGCGGTCGGCGCTTCCGCCCTGTCGGCGGGCAGCGCGGACGCCCTGTCGCAGTTCGTCGCCTGGCCCGGCCTGCTCACCTTCCAGGGCAAGGCGAGGGCCCTGTACGACGGCGCTCAGCTGAACCTCCCCACCTTCCACGGCGTCACCGCCCGCGAGGACTTCGCCAAGCAGCGGCCCGCCGTTCTGGAGGCCTTCCTCAAGGCCCAGTCCGAGGCCACGGACTACTTGAACGCCCATCCGGTCACCGCCGCCGAGTCGGTCGCCAAGGCCACCGGACTGCCCGCCGAGGTCGTCTACCTCTACAACGGCGCCCACGGCATCTCCGCCTTCGACCCGGCGGTCAAGCCGCAGCTGATCTCCGCGCTGAAGAAGGACGTCTCGGTCCTCAAGTCGGCCAAGCTGACCGGGGACATCGACGTGGACTCCTTCGTCGACGATCGGTACGTGAAGAAGGCCCTCGGCGCGGACTACGCCCAGCGGCTCGCCGCGAAGCCGCCGGCCTCCGCGAGTGAGGTGTGGCCCGAGGGCACCGAGAAGACCGTGTCCTTCAAGTCGCCTGTCCAGCTGCTGAGTTACGTGGGCAAGCACAGGGACGGGATCCGCGCCGCCTACGTACCCGACGCCACCACCGGCACCCTCTGGTTCGCCGACAAGGCGGTCTGGGTGGCCGACGGCAGCCGGCTCCTCCCCTTCGTGGCACCCGCCACAGCCAAGGCGTACGCCGCCACACACGGGGGTGCCCGCGTCATCACGTACGCCGAGGCATTGGGCCGGGCGTCGTGACCCGGCGAACGCCGCAACGGGAGCGCCGGTTCACGCCCCGCCGTCCGCAACGCGCGAGCCGGTTCGCCCTGCGCCTCGCCTCGCTCGCGGCCGCCCTCGGTGCCTGGCAACTGCTGGCCGGCCTGAAGGTCGACCTGTGGCTGCGGTTCTCCCAGTTCCCGACCGTCACCGATGTGGCCCGCACCTTCGCCGACCGGCTGGCCGGCCCCGACTACTGGACGGACCTCACCGACAGCCTCACCCGCATCCTCACCGGCTTCCTCCTCGCCGCCGTGCTCGGCGTGGCGACGGGCGTGCTCGTGGCGCGCTCCCGCCTCGCCGAGGACCTGCTGGGGCCGGTGCTGGAGGTCATCCGCCCGATTCCCGCGATCGCCCTGGTCCCCGTCGCGATCCTGCTCTTCCCCTCCAACGAACAGGGCATCGTCTTCATCACCTGCACCGCCGCCTTCTTCCCCGTCCTGGTCTCCACCCGGCATGCGGTCCGCGCGCTGACCCCGGTGTGGGAGGAGGCGGTCCTCACCATGGGCGGCGGCCGGTGGCGGATCCTCGGCTCGGTCGTCCTGCCGGGCGCGCTGCCCGGCATCTTCGGCGGGCTCTCGGTCGGCATCGGCGTCTCGTGGATCTGCGTCATCTCCGCCGAGATGATCTCCGGCCAGTACGGCGTCGGCTACCGCACCTGGCAGGACTACACCGTCGTCGACTACGCAGGCGTCTTCGTCGGCATGATCACGATCGGCGTGCTCGGCTGGGTCACGTCCACGGCCGTGGAGCTGCTCGGCCGCCGACTGACCCGCTGGCTGCCGCGCACGTCGTACATCCCCGGCGGACGGACTCCGCGTCCGGCGCGCGCTGCCGCTGCCTCCGCACCGTTGAGCCCCACGACCAAGGAGGAGGCGCCCCATGACCAGCTCGTCTGACCTCCGTTCGCCCTCCCGCTCCGGCACGGGACTGACCCTGCGGGACGCCACGCTCGGACGGCCCGGCGCACCCGTGCTCGACGGAGTCGACCTCGACGTGGCCCCCGGCGAGATCCTCACCCTCGTCGGGCCCTCCGGCTGCGGCAAGTCGACCCTGCTGCGCACCCTGGCCGGACTGCTGGCACCCCTCGCCGGAGACGTCAGCCAGGACGGGCACCCGCTGACCGGCCCCGCCGCCGACCGCGCCCTGATCTTCCAGGAGGACGCCCTCCTGCCCTGGCGCACCCTGCGCGCGAACGTCGAACTGCCCCTCGCCGTCAAGGGACTGGCACGTACGGAGCGCCGGCGCCAGGCGGGGGACTGGCTGGAGCGCGTCGGCCTCACCGAGCAGTCCCGGCAGCTGCCCCACCGCGTCTCCGGCGGACAACGCCAGCGCGCCCAGCTGGCCCGCGCGCTCGCGGGAGCGCCCCGCGCCGTCCTCATGGACGAACCCTTCGGCGCCCTCGACGCCCAGACCCGCGCCGGCATGCAGGACCTGCTGGTGGAGGTGCTGCGCGGCACGGGCGCGACGGTCGTCTTCGTCACCCATGACGTGGACGAAGCCCTCTTCCTCGGCGACCGCGTGGCCCTCCTCGGCAACGGCCGGCTGACCGCCGTACGCGATGTGCCGCGCCCGCGCGACCGTACGGCGCACGACGATCCCGCGCGTGTGGCGCTGCGACGCGACGTCCTCACCTCGCTCGGTACCTGAAAGGCCTCCCGGTGACCACCCCCTCCTTGAACACGCCCCTGGAGATCCCCGCCCTCACGGACGCCGAGGAGATCCGCTGCGACGTCCTCGTCGTCGGCGGCGGCACCGCCGGCACCATGGCCGCACTGACCGCTGCCGAGCACGGCGCGAGCGTCCTCCTGCTGGAGAAGGCCCACGTCCGCCACTCCGGTGCGCTCGCCATGGGCATGGACGGCGTCAACAACGCGGTCATCCCCGGCCGCGCGGAGCCCGACGACTACGTCGCCGAGATCACCCGCGCCAACGACGGCATCGTCGACCAGTCCACGGTCCGCCAGACCGCCACCCGCGGCTTCGGCATGGTGCAGCGCCTGGAGTCGTACGGCGTGAAGTTCGAGAAGGACGAGCACGGTGACTACGCGGTCCGCCAGGTGCACCGCTCCGGCTCCTACGTGCTGCCGATGCCGGAGGGCAAGGACGTCAAGAAGGTCCTGTACCGACAGCTGCGGCGACGCGAGATGCGGGAGAAGATCCGCATCGAGAACCGGGTGATGCCGGTGCGCGTGCTCACCGCCGAGAGGCGCGCCGTGGGGGCGGTCGGCTTCAACACGCGCACCGGCGCGTTCGTGGTGGTACGCGCGGGCGCGGTGATCCTCGCGACCGGCGCATGCGGCCGGCTCGGCCTCCCGGCCTCCGGCTATCTCTACGGCACGTACGAGAACCCGACCAATGCCGGTGACGGCTACGCGATGGCGTACCACGCAGGCGCCGAACTCACCGGCATCGAGTGCTTCCAGATCAATCCGCTGATCAAGGACTACAACGGCCCCGCCTGCGCCTACGTCGCCAACCCCTTCGGCGGCTACCAGGTCAACCGGCACGGAGAACGCTTCGTCGACTCCGACTACTGGTCGGGCCAGATGATGGCCGAGTTCGCGGCGGAGGTCGCGAGCGACCGGGGACCTGTCTACCTGAAGCTGAGCCATCTTCCAGAGGAGTCGATCTCCGCGCTGGAGTCGATCCTGCACTCGACGGAGCGGCCGAGCAGGGGGACCTTTCACTCCGGCCGCGGTCACGACTACCGCACCCATGACGTCGAGATGCACATCTCCGAGATCGGGCTGTGCGGCGGCCATTCGGCCTCGGGCGTACGGGTCGACGACCACGCCCGCACGACCGTCCCCCGCCTGTACGCCGCCGGCGACCTGGCCTGCGTGCCGCACAACTACATGATCGGCGCGTTCGTCTTCGGCGACCTGGCGGGCGCGGACGCCTCCCAGTACACGGCGTACGAAGGCGAGTTGCCCGCCGATCAGCTCCGGGACGCGCACGAGCTGATCTACCGCCCGCTGCGCAATCCGGACGGCCCGCCGCAGCCCCAGGTCGAGTACAAACTGCGCCGCTTCGTGAACGACTACGTGGCCCCGCCGAAGTCCGGCGCCCGCCTGTCCCTGGCGCTGGAGGCCTTCGAGCGGATGCACGACGACATCGCGGAGTTGGGTGCACGCACCCCGCACGAACTGATGCGCTGCGCCGAGGTCTCCTTCATCCGCGACTGCGCGGAAATGGCCGCCCGGGCCTCCCTGGCCCGCACGGAGTCGCGCTGGGGGCTGTACCACGACCGCATCGACCACCCCCGGCGCGACGACGCCTCCTGGTTCCACCACCTCGACCTGCACAAGTCCCCCTCCGGTTCGATGGAGTTCACGGCCCGTCCCGTGGCTCCGTACCTGGTTCCCGTCGACGAGTTCACGCCCGTGGGCGGCCCTCCCCGGCACCTGGGCGAGGTCCACGCCGAGGATGTGGCGACCGCCGGGTCTCGGGATGTGGCGCCGGTCGCCACGGGGCCGACCTCCGCACCTGCCGCCGGGCCCGTGGGCCACGGCTCGGGCGAGACCGCCTCGCCCCGGCTCCTGGAGTTGCTGGAGCTGGCCGAGGAGCAGCCGGAACTCGCCGCCATCGAGCCCTACTTGGCCGACCTCGACGCCGCCGTGCGGCGCACCGCGGTCTCGGTCCTCACCGAGACGGTGCCGCCCGGCACCGGGCAGGCCCTGGCCGGCGCCCTCAGCGACCCCGACGGTGACGTGCGTGCGGCCGCCGCGGCCTCGCTGCGCGAGCTGGTCGAGACCCTCCCGCCCGAACCCGACCTGGGTGCCGCCCTCACCGCTGCGGTCGCCGAGGCCGACTCCGTGGTCCGCGCCGCCGCCCTCGACGTACTGCGCGCCCTGCGCCTGGGGAACGTCGGCGTGTTCGCCGGGGCGCTGGACGATCCCGACATCACTGTCCGTATCGAAGCCGTGCGCGCGCTCGTCTCGGTCGACGCGGTCGAACCGCTGTCCGGTGCGGCGGGCGACGCCTCGCGCGAGGTCCGCGTCACCGTGGCCAAGGCACTGGCCGCCGTCAGCGCGGAGGCCCTTGCCGCGAGCGGCCGGGAGCTGCTCACCAGCACCTTGGACCGGCTCACCGAGGACAGCGACCCGCTGGTGCGGGGTGCGGCGCTCGGCGCGCTGGCCACCGTCGGCTGCCCGGCCCCGCTCGCCGCACGTGCGGTGGCCGCGCTGGCCGACCCGGCGTGGCAGGTCCGCGCCGGTGCCGCCACTGCCCTGTCCGCCGCGCCCGCCGAAACGGCTGTGCCCGCCCTCGCCAAGGCGCTCGCCGACCCCAATGCCGATGTGCGCAAGGCTGCGGTGCTCGCCCTGACCCGGCACAACGGCACAGCGGAGGCCCGGGCGGCCCTCGCCACGGTCACGTCGGACCCGGACGCCGACGTCAGGGCGTACGCGGCGCGGGGGCTGTGACGCCTGGCGGCGCCTATATCCAGTCGGGCTCCGGCTCCTCGTCCGGCTCCGGCCAGTCGTCGGTCTTGGCGGCCGGGGCCGGGCCGTCCGCGGTCGGAGCGTCCGCGGAGGGGCTGTCCTCGGTCGTGGTGGCCAGGGAGGACAGCACCTCCAGCACGCCCTCCCCGTACGTCGCCAGCTTCTTCTCACCGACGCCGCTGATGCCGCCGAGCTGTGTCACCGACGTCGGCCAGGCGGTGGCGATCTCCCGGAGGGTGGCGTCGTGGAAGATGACGTACGCCGGGACGCCCTGTTCCCGGGCCTGCTCGGCGCGCCAGGCGCGCAGTGCCTCGAACGCGGGCTGCAGTTCCTCGGGCAGTTCGGCCGCCGCGGCCTTGGCCTTGCGCTCGCCCCTGCCGGAGGAGCCCGATGCCGGGCGCGAGGTCGCCGGCTTCTTCGGTTCCTTGCGCAGCGGTACCTCCCGCTCGCGCCGGAGCACCGACCCGCTTGCCTCGGTCAGCACAAGCGTGCCGTACTCCCCCTCGACCGCGAGCAGCCCCTGCGCCAGCAGCTGCCGTACGACGCCGCGCCATTCGCCCTCGTCGAGCTCCTCGCCGATGCCGAAAACGGAGAGCTGGTCGTGGTCGAACTGGATCACCTTGGCCGTGCGCTTGCCGAGCAGGATGTCGACGATCTGGACGGCGCCGAACTTCTGCCCCCGCTCCCGCTGCAGCCGCACCACCGTCGACAACACCTTCTGGGCGGCGACCGTGCCGTCCCAGGTCTCCGGCGGGACCAGGCAGGTGTCGCAGTTGCCGCAGCCCGCGGGATCGGGGTCCTGGCCGAAGTAGGCGAGCAGCTGGCCGCGTCGGCACTGGGCGGTCTCGCACAGCGCCAGCATCGAGTCCAGGTGGGCGGCGGCCCGGCGCCGGAACGCCTCGTCGCCCTCGCCGGACTGGATCAGTTTGCGCTGCTGTATGACGTCGTTGAGGCCGTACGCCATCCATGCCGTCGACGGCAGGCCGTCCCGGCCGGCGCGGCCCGTCTCCTGGTAGTAGCCCTCGACCGACTTCGGCAGGTCGAGGTGGGCGACGAACCGGACGTCCGGCTTGTCGATGCCCATTCCGAAGGCGATGGTCGCGACCACGACCAGGCCTTCCTCCCGCAGGAACCGGGACTGGTGTGCTGCGCGCGTGCCTGCGTCCAGGCCTGCGTGGTAGGGCACCGCCTCGATGCCGTTGCGGCTCAGGAACTCCGCCGTGGTCTCCACCGACCTGCGTGAGAGGCAGTAGACGATGCCGGCGTCCCCGGTGTGCTCTTCGCGCAGGAAGCCCAGCAGCTGCTTCTTGGGGTCGGCCTTGGACACGATGCGGTACTGGATGTTGGGCCGGTCGAAGCTCGCCACGAAGTGCCGGGCCGTCGGCATGTGCAGCCGCTGGGTGATCTCCTGGTGCGTGGCGTGTGTGGCCGTGGCCGTGAGCGCGATCCGTGGGACGTCGGGCCAGCGCTCGCCGAGGAGGGAGAGGGCGAGATAGTCGGGGCGGAAGTCGTGGCCCCACTGGGACACGCAGTGCGCCTCGTCGATCGCGAAGACGGCGATCTTGCCGCGGGAGAGCAGGTCCAGCGTCGAGTCGAGGCGCAGCCGCTCCGGCGCGAGGTACAGCAGGTCCAGTTCGCCGGCGAGGTATTCGGCCTCGACGACCCTGCGCTCGTCGAAGTCCTGCGTGGAGTTCATGAACCCGGCGCGCACGCCGAGCGCCCGCAGCGCGTCCACCTGGTCCTGCATGAGCGCGATGAGGGGTGAGACCACGATGCCTGTACCTGGTCTGACCAGGGCCGGGATCTGGTAGCACAGCGACTTTCCGCCGCCGGTCGGCATGAGGACCACGGCGTCGCCGCCGGCCACCACATGCTCGATGACCGCTTCCTGCTCGCCGCGGAAGGCCTCGTAGCCGAAGACCCGGTGCAGCGTGGCCAGCGCCTCGCTCTCGGTCACCCCTGGCATCTCGCTGATCCCGCCCATCCCACCCATAGTTCCGTCCCCCGTACGTCGTCCCTCGACCACTGCCTCCACGATAGGGGTCCGCACTGACAGCCAATGAGTTATCCACAGGCCCGGATCGGTGACTCTCCGTGTCAGCCCTGTTCCCCGGAGGTTTCTGCTGGCCTGGCCCTGCACGGCGAAGGGCCCCGGTCCCGAAAAGGGAGCCGGAGCCCTTCTTCCACCCGCCCGGCAGGTGGATCAGCGCACGAACACTCCTGCCTGACTGGCCAGGTCCAGGAAGTACTGCGGCGCCACCCCGAGCACCAGCGTGACCACGACGCCGAGCCCGATCGCGGCCATCGTCAGCGGCGAGGGAACGGCAACCGTCGGGCCTTCGGGCCGCGGCTCGCTGAAGAACATCAGCACGATCACGCGGATGTAGAAGAAGGCCGCGATGGCCGACGAGATCACACCGACCACGACCAGCGGGGCCGCACCGCCCTCCGCCGCCGCCTTGAACACGGCGAACTTCCCGGCGAAGCCGGAGGTCAGCGGAATGCCGGCGAAGGCCAGCAGGAACACCGCGAACACGGCCGCCACCAGGGGTGACCGGCGGCCGAGCCCGGCCCACTTGGACAGATGCGTCGCCTCGCCGCCCGCGTCGCGCACCAGTGTCACCACCGCGAAGGCGCCGATGGTCACGAAGGAGTACGCGCCCAGGTAGAAGAGGACGGAGGAGACGCCGTCCTTCGACGTGGCGATGACACCCGCGAGGATGAATCCGGCGTGTGCGATCGAGGAGTACGCCAGCAGTCGCTTGATGTCGGTCTGTGTGATCGCGACGATCGCTCCGCCGAGCATGGTGACGATCGCGACGGCCCACATGACCGGCCGCCAGTCCCAGCGCAGGCCGGGCAGGACGACGTAGAGCAGCCGGAGCAGCGCACCGAACGCGGCCACCTTCGTCGCCGCTGCCATGAACCCGGTCACCGGGGTCGGTGCGCCCTGGTAGACGTCCGGGGTCCACATGTGGAACGGGACGGCGCCGACCTTGAACAGCAGCCCCATGACGATCATCGCGCCGCCGACGAGCAGCAGCGCGTCGTTGCCCATCGTGTCGGCGAGCGCCGGGTCGACGGTCGTGACCGATCCGTCGACGACATGCGCGATCGTCGCGTACGACACGGAGCCGGCGTAGCCGTAGAGCAGCGCGATGCCGAACAGCGTGAACGCGGAGGCGAAGGCGCCGAGCAGGAAGTACTTGACGGCGGCTTCCTGCGACATGAGCCGCTTGCGGCGGGCCAGGGCGCACAGGAGGTACAGCGGCAGCGAGAAGACTTCCAGGGCCACGAACAGGGTCAGCAGGTCGTTGGCCGACGGGAAGACCAGCATGCCGGCGATCGCGAAGAGCAGCAGCGGGAACACCTCGGTGGTGGTGAACCCGGCCTTCACGGCCGCCTTTTCGCTGTCGCTGCCCGGCACGGACGCGGCCTGCGCGGCGAACGAGTCGACGCGGTTGCCGTGCGCCTCCGGGTCCAGGCGCCGCTCGGCGAAGGTGAACAGGCCGACCAGTCCGGCCAGCAGGATCGTGCCCTGCAGGAACAGGGACGGCCCGTCGACCGCGATGGCGCCCATCGCCGCGATGTGGGCCTTCGTGGTTCCGTACCCGCCGGACGCGAGCGCCACGACCGCCGCGAAGGCGGCGACGAGCGCGACGGCGGACACGAACACCTGGGCGTAGTAACGGGACTTGCGCGGCACGAAGGCCTCGATCAGCACCCCGACGATCGCCGCGCCCACGACGATCAAGGTGGGCGACAATTGCCCGTATTCGATCTTCGGTGCGGGGATCTTCGAGATCGGATCGGCCGCGGTTGCCGCCGTTGTCCACAGGCTGTGGACGGCTGATGCGCTCACTTGGCCACCGCCTCCACCTCAGGCTTGGGGTCCTTCTTGTGTACGTCGGACAAGGTCGACTTCACCGCCGGGTTGACGATGTCGGTGACCGGCTTCGGGTAGACGCCCAGGAAGATCAGCAGCACGATCAGGGGGGCGACGACCACCAGTTCGCGGGCCCTGAGGTCCGGCATCGCGGAGACCTCCTGTTTCACCGGGCCGGTCATCGTCCGCTGGTAGAGGACGAGGGTGTAGAGCGCGGCGAGCACGATGCCGAAGGTGGCGATGATCCCGATGGCCGGGTAGCGCGTGAACGTGCCGACCAGGACCAGGAATTCGCTCACGAACGGGGCGAGTCCGGGCAGCGACAGGGTCGCCAGGCTGCCGACCAGGAAGGTGCCGGCGAGCACCGGGGCGACCTTCTGGACACCGCCGTAATCCGCGATGAGCCGCGAGCCGCGCCGGGAGATCAGGAAGCCGGCGACCAGCATCAACGCGGCCGTCGAGATGCCGTGGTTGACCATGTAGAGCGTCGCTCCGGACTGGCCCTGGCTGGTCATCGCGAAGATGCCCATGATGATGAACCCGAAGTGCGAGATCGACGCGTACGCCACCAGCCGCTTGATGTCCCGCTGCCCGACCGCGAGCAGCGCCCCGTAGACGATGCTGATCAGAGCGAGGACGAGGATGGCGGGCGTCGCCCACTTCGAGGCCTCCGGGAACAGCTGGAGGCAGAAGCGGAGCATCGCGAAGGTGCCCACCTTGTCGACGACCGCGGTAATGAGGACGGCGACCGGGGCGGTGGACTCCTGCATGGCGTTCGGCAGCCAGGTGTGCAGCGGCCACAGCGGCGCCTTCACTGCGAAGGCGAAGAAGAAGCCGAGGAACAGCCAGCGTTCGGTGTTGGTCGCCATGTGCAGCGAGCCGTTGGCGCGGGCCTGCACGATCTCCTGGAGGCTGAAGTTCCCGGCCACCACGTACAGCCCGATCACGGCGGCCAACATGATCAGACCGCCGACCAGGTTGTAGAGGAGGAACTTGACGGCCGCGTACGACCGTTGCGTCGACGCCGCCTCCTCGCCGTGCTCGTGGGCACGGTCCCCGAAGCCGCCGATGAGGAAGTACATCGGGATCAGCATGGCTTCGAAGAAGATGTAGAAGAGGAAGACGTCGGTGGCCTCGAAGGAGATGATCACCATCGCCTCGACGCCGAGGATCAGGGCGAAGAAGCCCTGCGTCGGCCTCCACCGCTTGCTGCCTGTCTCCAGCGGGTCGGCGTCGTGCCAGCCCGCGAGGATGATGAACGGGATCAGCAGGGCGGTCAGCGCGATCAGCGCCACCGCGATGCCGTCCACTCCCAGTTCGTACCTGACGCCGAAGTCCGCGATCCAGGCGTGGGATTCGGTCAGTTGGTAGCGGCCGCCGTCCGGGTCGAAGCGGACCAGGACGGTGATGGCGAGGGCGAGGGTGGCGAGCGAGACGATCAGTGCCAGCCATTTGGCTGCGGTGCGCTGCGCGGCCGGTACGGCGGCCGTGGCGACCGCCCCGATCGCCGGGAGCACCGCCGTCGCTGTCAGCAGAGGAAAGGACATCGGTATCAGACCGCCCTCATCAGCAGGGTCGCGGCGATGAGGACCGCCGCACCGCCGAACATCGAGACCGCGTACGACCGCGCGAAGCCGTTCTGCAGCTTGCGCATGCGCCCGGACAGGCCGCCGACCGAGGCCGCCGTGCCGTTGACAACGCCGTCGACCAGGGTGTGGTCGACGTACACCAGGGAGCGTGTGAGGTGTTCGCCGCCGCGGACCAGGACGACGTGGTTGAAGTCGTCCTGCAGCAGGTCGCGCCGGGCGGCCCGGGTGAGCAGCGATCCGCGCGGGGCGACGGACGGAACCGGGCGGCGACCGTACATGGCGTACGCGATGCCGACGCCGATGAGCAGGCAGACCATCGTCCCGCCGGTGACCGTCGCGGCGCTGAGCGGGGAGTCGCCCTCGCTGTGTCCGGTGACCGGCTCCAGCCAGTGCAGGAAGCGGTCGCCGATGCTGAAGAACGCGCCGCCGAAGACCGAACCGACGGCCAGCACGATCATGGGGATCGTCATGACCTTCGGGGACTCGTGCGGGTGCGGCTCCTCGTGTTCACCGTGGTGCTCGGCGGCGGGCTCCGCGCTCGGCGCCTCCGGGGAGCGGGTGGGCTGGTTGCGCCAGCGCTCCTCACCGAAGAACGTCATCAGCATCACGCGCGTCATGTAGAAGGCGGTGATGGCCGCGCCCAGCAGCGCGCACGTGCCCAGGATCCAGCCCTCGGTGCCGCCCTTCGCGAAGGCAGCCTCGATGATCTTGTCCTTGGAGAAGAAGCCGGACAGACCCGGGAAGCCGATGATCGCGAGGTAGCCGAGGCCGAAGGTGATGAAGGTGACCGGCATGTACTTGCGGAGGCCGCCGTACTTCCTCATGTCGACCTCGTCGTTCATGCCGTGCATGACCGAACCGGCGCCGAGGAAGAGCCCGGCCTTGAAGAAGCCGTGCGTCACCAGGTGCATGATCGCGAAGACGTAGCCGATGGGGCCGAGGCCCGCGGCCAGCACCATGTAGCCGATCTGCGACATGGTCGAGCCGGCCAGCGCCTTCTTGATGTCGTCCTTGGCGCAACCGACGATCGCACCGAACAGGAGCGTGACGGCGCCGACCACGGTGACGACCAGCTGTGCGTCCGGCGCGGCGTTGAAGATGGCTCCGGAGCGGACGATCAGGTAGACGCCCGCGGTCACCATCGTCGCGGCGTGGATGAGGGCCGAGACCGGGGTCGGGCCCTCCATCGCGTCCCCGAGCCAGGACTGCAGCGGCACCTGGGCGGACTTGCCGCAGGCAGCAAGCAGAAGCATCAGGGCGATCGCGGTGAGCTTGCCCTCCGAGGTGTCGCCGACGCTGTTGAAGACCGGCCCGAAGGCGAAGGTCCCGAACGTCGCGAACATCAGCATGATGGCGATGGACAGGCCCATGTCGCCGACGCGGTTGACCAGGAAGGCCTTCTTCGCCGCGGTCGCCGCGCTGGGCTTGTGCTGCCAGAAGCCGATGAGGAGGTAGGACGCGAGGCCGACGCCCTCCCAACCGACGTACAGCAGCAGGTAGTTGTCGGCGAGGACGAGCAGCAGCATCGCCGCGAGGAACAGGTTCAGATAGCCGAAGAAGCGGCGGCGGCGCTCGTCGTGCTCCATGTACCCGACCGAGTACAGGTGGATCAGCGAGCCGACGCCGGTGATCAGCAGGACGAACGTCATCGACAGCTGGTCGAGGCGGAAGGTGACGTCCGCCTGGAAGCTCTCGACCGGGATCCAGGTGTACAGGTGCTGGATCAGGGTCCGGTGTTCGGCGTCCTTGCCGAGCAGGTCGGCGAAGAGGATCACACCGAAGACGAAGGACGTGGTCGACAGCAGCACGCCGATCCAGTGGCCGACGGCATCGAGC
This sequence comes from Streptomyces sp. TLI_185, assembly GCF_003814765.1. NCBI lineage: Bacteria > Bacillati > Actinomycetota > Actinomycetes > Kitasatosporales > Streptomycetaceae > Streptomyces > Streptomyces sp. TLI_185. Next base: position 5,987,115 of record NZ_RKRB01000001.1, on the reverse strand, counting down.
CGCCGGCCGCCGCACAGCAGTACGGCCGCTCCGAGCAGTGGCGCCGCCACCAGCAGCGCAATCAGGTTCTCCACGATTCAGCGACCCCTCAGAGCTTCATCAGGCTGGCGTCGTCGACCGAGGCCGAGTGGCGGGAACGGAACAGGGACACGATGATCGCGAGGCCGACCACGACCTCCGCGGCGGCGACGACCATCGTGAAGAAGGCGATGATCTGGCCGTCGAGATTGCCGTGCATCCGGGAGAAGGTGACGAACGCGAGGTTGCAGGCGTTGAGCATGAGCTCGATGCACATGAACACGACGATCGCGTTGCGCCTGATCAGTACGCCGGTGGCGCCGATCGTGAACAACAGGGCGGCGAGATACAGGTAGTTGACCGGGTTCACTTCGACGCCTCCTCGGCCCGCTTGAGGTTCGCCGGATCGATCGCGGTCCGCTCCAGGCGCTCCTCCGCGCGCTGCTCCAGCGCCCGCAGGTCGTTGAGCGCCTCGGCCGACACGTCACGGATCTGGCCGCGTTCACGCAGCGTCTTGCTGACCGTGAGCTCGGACGGGGTGCCGTCGGGCAGCAGGCCCGCAATGTCCACCGCGTTGTGCCGGGCGTACACGCCGGGCGCCGGCAGCGGCGGTACGTACTTGCCTTCCCGGACGCGCTGTTCGGACAGCTCGCGCTGGGTCTTGGCGCGCTCGGTGCGCTCGCGGTGCGTGAGCACCATGGCGCCGACGGCGGCCGTGATCAGCAGGGCGCCGGTGATTTCGAAGGCGAAGACGTACTTGGTGAAGATGAGGGCCGCGAGACCCTCCACATTGCCGTTGGCGTTCGCCTCGCCCAGGCCGTTGAACTCCTTGAGGGAGGCGTTGCCGATCCCGGCGAGGAGCAGGATGCCGAAGCCGAGCCCGCAGAGAAGGGCCAGCCAGCGCTGGCCCTTGATGGTCTCCTTCAGGGAGTCCGCTGCCGTCACGCCGACGAGCATCACCACGAACAGGAACAGCATCATGATCGCGCCGGTGTAGACGACGATCTGCACGATGCCCAGGAAGTAGGCGCCGTTGGCGAGGTAGAAGATCGCCAGGATGATCATGGTGCCGGCGAGCGAGAGCGCGCTGTGCACGGCCCTCTTCATGAAAACGGTGGCCAGGGCGCCGATCACGGCGACGGTGCCGAGGACCCAGAACTGGAAGGCCTCTCCGGTGGAGGTGGAGTAGGCGGCGAGTTGCGCGCTCATCGGCCGATCACCTTCTCCGAGGCGGGCTCGTCCTCACCGAAGGTGGAGGCGGCTTCCTGGACGACCTCGCCCTTGGACAAGGCCACCTGGCGCTCGGTACCGGGCGCGGCCTCGGTGACGAGTCCCCGGTAGTAGTCCTGCTCGTCCATCCCCGGGTAGATGGCGTGCGGGCTGTCGACCATGCCCTCTTCCAGGCCGGCGAGCAGCTGCTCCTTGGTGTAGATGAGGTTGGCGCGGCTGCTGTCGGCGAGCTCGAACTCGTTGGTCATCGTGAGCGCGCGCGTGGGGCACGCCTCGATGCACAGGCCGCACAGGATGCAGCGGGCGTAGTTGATCTGGTAGACGCGCCCGTACCGCTCGCCCGGCGAGTAGCGCTCCTCGTCCGTGTTGTCGGCGCCCTCCACGTAGATGGCGTCGGCGGGGCAGGCCCAGGCGCACAGCTCGCAGCCGACGCACTTCTCCAGGCCGTCCGGATGGCGGTTGAGCTGGTGCCGTCCGTGGAACCGGGGGGCGGTGGTCTTCTGCTGCTCCGGGTACTGCTCGGTCAGCCGCTTCTTGAACATGGCCTTGAAGGTCACGCCGAAGCCTGCGACGGGGTTCATGAAACCGGGCTTGGTCTCCTTGGGCTCCTCAGCCATCGGACGCCTCCTTTCCATCCGAAGATCCGTCACTTGCAGTATCCGACCCGCCACTGACAATCAGCTCTCGCTCGCGGCGCGGACTGCGCCTCGGCACCGGCGGCAACTCCTGTCCCGGCAGTGGCGGTACGGGGAATCCGCCCGCCATCGGGTCGAATCCGGCGGCCTGTTCGGCAGGCTGCTCGGCCTTCCCTGCCCTGTCGCGGAAGATGTCGGCGACGAAGGACAGAAGCAGCAGGGCGAGGACGCCGCCGCCGATGTAGAGGGCGATGTCGGCGAAGTCGTAGTTCTCGTTCCTGAGGGCCCGGACGGTCGCGACCAGCATCAGCCAGACCACGGAGACCGGGATGAGGACCTTCCAGCCGAGCTTCATCAGCTGGTCGTAGCGGACCCGTGGGAGGGTGCCGCGCAGCCAGATGAAGAGGAACAGCAGCAGCTGGACCTTGATCACGAACCAGAGCAGCGGCCACCAGCCGTGGTTGGCACCCTCCCAGAAGGTGCTGATCGGCCAGGGGGCGCGCCATCCGCCGAGGAAGAGCGTGGTAGCCACGGCCGAGACCGTCACCATGTTCACGTACTCGGCGAGCATGAACATCGCGAACTTGATCGACGAGTACTCGGTGTTGAAGCCGCCGACCAGGTCGCCCTCGGACTCCGGCATGTCGAAGGGGGCGCGGTTGGTCTCGCCGACCATCGTGACGATGTAAATGATGAAGGAGACCGGCAGCAGGACGATGTACCAGCGGTCGTGCTGCTGCTCGACGATCGTCGACGTCGACATCGACCCCGAGTAGAGGAACACGGAGGCGAAAGCGGCGCCCATCGCGATCTCGTACGAGATCATCTGCGCGCACGAGCGCAGGCCCCCGAGGAGCGGGTAGGTGGATCCGGAACTCCAACCCGCAAGCACGATGCCGTAGATGCCGACCGAGGCGACCGCGAGGATGTAGAGGATCGCGATCGGCAGGTCGGTCAGCTGCATCGTCGTACGGTGGCCGAAGATCGAGATCTCGTTGCCGGCCGGGCCGAAGGGGATCACCGCGATCGCCATGAAGGCCGGGATGGCCGCGATGATCGGCGCGAGGACGTAGACGACCTTGTCCGCGCGTTTGACGATGACGTCTTCCTTGAGCATCAGCTTGATGCCGTCGGCGAGCGACTGGAGCATGCCCCAGGGGCCGTGCCGGTTGGGGCCGATGCGCAGCTGCATCCAGGCGACGACCTTGCGCTCCCAGACGATGGAGAACAGCACGGTCACCATCAGGAAGGCGAAGCAGAAGACGGCCTTGATGACGACCAGCCACCAGGGGTCGCGGCCGAACATCGAGAGGTCTTCAGCGGCGAGGTACGGGCTCATGCCTCCACCTCCTTGGGGGCCTCGCCGACGAGCGTCGCCGGGCCGATACGGACGAGAGCGCCGGGCAGCGCCCCGGTGTCGGAGGCGACGCCCCCGCCTGCGGAGTTCAGCGGGAGCCAGACCACACGGTCGGGCATCTCCGCGATCCGCAGCGGCATTTCGACCGCTCCGGAGGGGCCGGTCACGACGATGGTGTCGCCGTCCTTGACGCCCGCCTCGGCGGCGGTCGCGGCCGACACGCGCGCGTGGGCGGCGTGCCGGGTTCCGGCGAGTGCTTCGTCGCCCTCCTGGAGGAGTCCCTGGTCGAGCAGCAGCCGGTGCCCGGCCAGTACGGCTTCCCCGGCGGCGGGCCGCGGCAACTGGGCCGCGGTCTCGAGGGGTTCGGTGGCGCGGGGCCCGTCCCAGGGGCCGAGCCGGTCGATCTCCGCGCGCACGGTGCGCAGGTCCGGCAGCCCCAGGTGGACGTCCATGGCGTCGGCCAGCATCTGCAGCACGCGCGCGTCGGTGGGCGCGAGGCGGCGGGTCATCTGGTCCGGCTTGAGCGCGGCCTCGAAGAACCGCACCCGGCCTTCCCAGTTGAGGAAGGTGCCGGCCTTCTCGGCGACCGCGGCGACGGGAAGTACGACGTCGGCGCGCTCGGTGACCTCACTGGGGCGCAGCTCCAGTGACACCACGAAGCCGGCCTCCTGCAGCGCTTCACGCGCGCGTGCCGGGTCCGGCAGGTCGGCGACCTCGACGCCTGCGACCAGCAGTGCCTGCAGCTCGCCGGTCGCGGCGGCCTCCACGATCTGACTGGTGTCGCGGCCGTAGCGGTGCGGGAGTTCGGCGAGGCCCCAGGCCGCGGCGACCTCCTCACGCGCGCGTGGATCGGTGGCCGGGCGTCCGCCCGGCAGCAGCGAGGGCAGCGCGCCCGCCTCGAGGGCACCGCGCTCACCGGCCCGCCGCGGGATCCACACCAGATGGGCGCCGGTCGCGGCGGCGGCCCGTACGGCTGCGGTCAGTCCGCCTGCCACAGCGGCCAGCCGCTCACCGACGACGATCACCGCGCCCTCGGCGCGCAGCGCCTCGGCCGCCTGGGCCCCGCCGTCCTCCAGTCCGACGCCGCTGGCGAGTGCGTCCAGCCACTCGGTCTCGGTGCCCGGGGCGGCCGGCAGCAGGGTGCCGCCGGCCTTCTCGAGACCGCGGGTGGTGTGCGTGGCGAGCGAGAACACCTTCTGTCCGTGCCCCCGCCAGGCCTTGCGCAGCCGCAGGAAGACGCCGGGCGCCTCCTCCTCTGCCTCGAACCCGACCAGAAGAACCGCGGGTGCCTTCTCCAGGGAGGTGTACGTGACGCCCGTACCGTCGAGATCACGTCCGCGACCGGCGATCTTCGCGGCGAGGAAGTCGGCTTCCTCGCCGCCGTGCACGCGGGCGCGGAAGTCGATGTCGTTCGTGTCGAGGGCCACGCGCGCGAACTTGCTGTACGCATAGGCGTCCTCGACGGTGAGGCGGCCGCCGGTCAGGACGCCGGTCCTGCCGCGGGAGGCAAGCAGTCCCTGAGCGGCGATCTGCAGCGCCTCCGGCCAGGAGGCCGGTTCGAGGTCACCCTCCGCGTTCCGTACGAGCGGTGTCTGGAGCCGGTCGCGCTGCTGTGCGTACCGGAACCCGAACCGCCCCTTGTCGCAGATCCACTCCTCGTTGACCTCGGGGTCATTGGCGGCGAGCCGCCGCATGACCTTGCCACGCCGGTGGTCGGTGCGGGTCGCGCAGCCGCCCGAGCAGTGCTCGCACACGCTCGGGGAGGACACCAGGTCGAACGGGCGGGAGCGGAATCGGTACGCCGCCGAGGTGAGCGCGCCGACCGGGCAGATCTGGATGGTGTTGCCGGAGAAGTACGACTCGAAGGGGTCGCCCTCGCCGGTACCGACCTGCTGCAGCGCACCCCGCTCGACCAGCTCGATCATCGGGTCGCCCGCGATCTGGTTGGAGAAGCGCGTGCAGCGGGCGCACAGAACGCACCGCTCACGGTCGAGCAGCACCTGCGTGGAGATCGGCACGGGCTTCTCGTACGTCCGCTTCTTGCCCTCGAAGCGCGACTCGGCCTGCCCGTGGGACATCGCCTGGTTCTGCAGGGGGCACTCGCCGCCCTTGTCGCAGACCGGGCAGTCCAGCGGGTGGTTGATGAGGAGCAGCTCCATCACGCCGTGCTGGGCCTTCTCGGCGACCGGCGAGGTGAGGTGCGTCTTCACCACCATGCCGTCCGTGCACGTGATCGTGCAGGACGCCATCGGCTTGCGCTGACCCTCGACCTCGACGATGCACTGGCGGCAGGCGCCGGCCGGATCGAGCAGGGGATGGTCGCAGAACCGGGGGATCTCGATGCCGAGCTGCTCGGCGGCCCGGATGACCAGGGTGCCCTTGGGCACGCTGATCTCGGCGCCGTCGATCGTCAGCGAGACGAGATCCTCCGGCGGGACCGCCGCCTCTCCCCCGCCTGAGGGAGCGTTGGTGGTCACGGTCATGCGTTCACCTCCGTGCGGGAGTCGGCCCAGACCGTCGACTTGGCCGGGTCGAAGGGGCAGCCGCGGCCCGTGATGTGCTGCTCGTACTCCTCGCGGAAGTACTTGAGCGAGGAGAAGATCGGCGAGGCGGCGCCGTCGCCGAGGGCGCAGAACGACTTGCCGTTGATGTTGTCGGCGATGTCGTTCAGCTTGTCGAGGTCGGACATGACGCCCTTGCCGGCCTCGATGTCGCGCAGCAACTGCACGAGCCAGTACGTCCCTTCGCGGCACGGCGTGCACTTGCCGCAGGACTCGTGGGCGTAGAACTCGGTCCAGCGGGTGACGGCGCGGACGACGCAGGTCGTCTCGTCGAAGCACTGCAGGGCCTTGGTGCCGAGCATCGAGCCGGCGGCGCCCACTCCCTCGTAGTCGAGGGGTACGTCGAGGTGCTCGTCCGTGAACATCGGCGTCGAGGAGCCGCCCGGCGTCCAGAACTTCAGCCGGTGGCCCGGCCGCATGCCGCCGCTCATTTCAAGGAGCTGGCGGAGTGTGATGCCGAGCGGGGCCTCGTACTGGCCGGGGCTGGCGACGTGGCCGCTGAGCGAGTAGAGCGTGAAGCCGGGGGACTTCTCGCTGCCCATCGACCGGAACCATTCCTTGCCCCGGTTCAGAATTGCGGGAACCGACGCGATCGACTCGACGTTGTTCACAACAGTCGGGCACGCATAGAGGCCCGCCACCGCAGGGAAGGGGGGACGGAGCCGCGGTTGACCCCGGCGGCCTTCGAGCGAGTCGAGCAGTGCGGTCTCCTCACCGCAGATGTACGCGCCGGCGCCGGCGTGCACGGTGAGCTGGAGGTTCAGGCCGCTGCCCAGGATGTTCTCGCCGAGGTAGCCGGCCTCGTAGGCCTCGCGCACGGCCTCGTGCAACCGCCGCAATACGGGGACGACTTCACCACGCAGATAGATGAAGGCATGCGAAGACCTGATGGCGTAACACGCGATGACAATGCCCTCGATGAGGCTGTGCGGGTTCGCGAAGAGGAGCGGGATGTCCTTGCATGTCCCGGGCTCCGACTCGTCGGCGTTGACAACTAGATAGTGCGGTTTTCCATCCCCTTGGGGAATGAACTGCCATTTCATTCCCGTCGGGAACCCTGCGCCGCCGCGGCCGCGCAGCCCGGAGTCCTTGACGTACGCGATCAGGTCGTCCGGGGACATCGCGAGCGCCTTGCGGAGCCCCTCGTATCCTTCGTGCCTTTTGTAGACGTCCAGAGTCCAGGACCGGTCCTCGTCCCAGAAGGCCGACAGCACGGGTGCGAGCAGCTTCTCGGGGCTGTTGTTCTTGAGTTCGGGTGCCAAGGTCATCACTCCCCCTCCTCGGCGGCGGGCCCTGCCGGGTGGGCCGGGTCGGAGGCCGACGTGTTCTGCGGCGCATCGTGTGAGCTGAGGTGCTCGGTCGGCGACGGCTCGTGCACTGCCCTGTCCTGCGGCTCGTCCTCGTGCGGGCCGCCGTCCCGCGGATGGACCACGCGCGCGGGTGCGGCCTCTCCCCTTGCCAGGCGAAGGCCCACCAGCGACGCCGGTCCCGCACTGCCGCTCTCCTCGACGGCCCCTGGCCGCTCGTCGGGGAAGCCGGCCAGCATCCGCGCGGTGTCCTTGAAGGTGCACAGGCGCGCCCCGCGCGTGGGTTCGACGTCCCGTCCCGCGCGCAGGTCGTCGACGAGGCGCTTGGCGCTGGCCGGGGTCTGGTTGTCGAAGAACTCCCAGTTGACCATCACCACCGGCGCGAAGTCGCAGGCCGCGTTGCACTCGATGTGCTCCAGGGTGACCTTGCCGTCGTCGGTGGTCTCACCGTTGCCGACGCCGAGGTGCTCCTGGAGCTCCTCGAAGATCGCGTCACCGCCCATCACCGCACACAGGGTGTTGGTGCAGACGCCCACCTGGTAGTCACCGGACGGCTTGCGCCGGTACATGGTGTAGAAGGTGGCGACCGCGGTGACCTCCGCCGTGGTCAGGTGCAGCATGTCCGCGCAGAACTGCATCCCGGTGCGCGTGACATGGCCCTCCTCCGACTGCACGAGATGCAGCAACGGCAGGAGCGCGGACCGGGAGTCCGGGTAGCGGGCGATCACCTCGCGCGCGTCCGTCTCGAGCCGGGCTCGGACGTCGTCCGGGTAGGCGGGCGCGGGCAGTTCGGGCATGCCCAGGCTGACGCCCCGCTCAGAAGAACTGGTGGTCACCGGTCGACGCCTCCCATCACGGGGTCGATGGACGCGACGGCGACGATGACGTCGGCGACCTGGCCGCCCTCGCACATCGCCGCCATGGCCTGCAGGTTGGTGAAGGACGGGTCACGGAAGTGGACTCGGAAGGGGCGGGTGCCGCCGTCGGACACGGCGTGCACTCCGAGTTCGCCCTTGGGTGACTCGACGGCCGCGTACGCCTGTCCCGGCGGCACGCGGAAGCCCTCGGTGACCAGCTTGAAGTGGTGGATCAGGGCCTCCATGGAGGTGCCCATGATCTTCTTGATGTGGTCGAGGGAGTTGCCGAGCCCGTCCGGCCCCAGGGCGAGCTGGGCGGGCCAGGCGATCTTCTTGTCGGCGACCATGACCGGTCCGGGCTGCAGCCGGTCCAGGCACTGCTCGACGATCCTGAGGGACTGGCGCATCTCCTCCAGCCGGATCAGGAAGCGCCCGTAGGAGTCGCAGGTGTCGGCGGTCGGGACGTCGAAGTCGTACGTCTCGTAGTCGCAGTACGGCTGCGTCTTGCGCAGGTCGTGCGGGAGCCCGGTGGAGCGCAGGATCGGGCCGGTGGCTCCGAGGGCCATGCAGCCGGCCAGGTCGAGGTAGCCGACGTCCTGCATACGGGCCTTGAAGATGGGGTTCCCGGTGGCGAGCTTGTCGTACTCCGGGAGGTTCTTCTTCATCTTCTTCACGAACTCGCGGATGTGGTCCACCGCGCCGGGCGGCAGGTCCTGCGCGAGTCCGCCGGGCCGGATGTACGCATGGTTCATGCGCAGGCCCGTGATGAGCTCGTAGATGTCGAGAATCATTTCACGATCACGGAATCCGTAGATCATGATCGTGGTGGCGCCGAGTTCCATACCGCCGGTGGCGATGCACACCAGGTGCGAGGAGAGCCGGTTCAGCTCCATCAGGAGCACCCGGATGATCTTGGCCCGCTCGGTGATCTGGTCCTCGATGCCGAGGAGTTTCTCGACGGCGAGGCAGTAGGCGGTCTCGTTGAAGAAGGACGTGAGGTAGTCCATGCGTGTCACGAACGTGGTGCCCTGCGTCCACGTGCGGAACTCGAGGTTCTTCTCGATGCCCGTGTGGAGGTAGCCGATGCCGCAGCGGGCCTCGGTGACCGTCTCGCCCTCGATCTCCAGGATCAGACGGAGCACTCCATGGGTGGAGGGGTGCTGGGGCCCCATGTTGACGACGATGCGCTCGTCGTCGGCGCGGGCCGCGGACTGGACGACCTCGTCCCAGTCGCCACCGGTGACCGTGTAGACGGTGCCCTCGGTGGTCTCGCGGGCGGATGCTGACTGCGTGCTCACGAGTACGACCTCCGCTGGTCCGGAGCCGGGATCTGGGCGCCCTTGTACTCGACGGGGATGCCGCCGAGGGGGTAGTCCTTGCGCTGCGGATGCCCCTGCCAGTCGTCCGGCATCATGATCCGCGTCAGGGCCGGGTGACCGTCGAAGACGATTCCGAAGAAGTCGTAGGTCTCGCGCTCGTGCCAGTCGTTGGTGGGATAGACGGAGACCAGGGACGGGATCTTCGGGTCGGCGTCGGGGGCGCTGACTTCGAGGCGGATCAGCCGGTTGTGGGTGATCGAGCGCAGGTGGTAGACGGCGTGCAGCTCGCGGCCCTTGTCGTGCGGGTAGTGGACGCCGCTGACGCCGGTACAGAGCTCGAAGCGCAGGGCGGGGTCGTCGCGCAGGGTGCGGGCGACGCGCAGCAGGTGCTCGCGCTCGATGTGGAAGGTGAGCTCGCCGCGGTCGACGACCGTCTTTTCGATCGCGTTGTCCGGGAGGAGTCCCTGCTCCTCCAGGGCGCCTTCCAGTTCGTCGGCGACCTCGTCGAACCATCCGCCGTAGGGGCGGGCCGCCGGTCCCGGGAGGCGGACCGAGCGGACCAGGCCGCCGTAGCCGGAGGTGTCGCCGCCGTTGTTGGCGCCGAACATGCCGCGCTGGACGCGGATCTCCTCACCGCCCTCGCCGCGCTGGCCGGGGAGGTTGGATGCGCCGAGGTCCTTTTCGGGGTTCACCCCGTTCGACGCTCCGTTGGTGCCGTTCGCGTCGCTCACCGCAGCAGCCCCTTCATCTCGATCGTGGGCAGGGCCTTGAGCGCCGCTTCCTCCGCCTCGCGGGCCGCCTCCTCGGCGTTCACGCCGAGCTTGGAGGTCTGGATCTTCTGGTGCAGCTTGAGGATGGCGTCCATCAGCATCTCGGGCCGTGGCGGACAGCCGGGCAGATAGATGTCGACCGGCACGATGTGGTCGACGCCCTGGACGATCGCGTAGTTGTTGAACATGCCGCCCGAGGAGGCGCAGACCCCCATGGAGATCACCCACTTGGGGTTCGGCATCTGGTCGTAGACCTGGCGCAGCACCGGCGCCATCTTCTGGCTCACCCGGCCGGCCACGATCATCAGGTCCGCCTGGCGGGGCGAACCGCGGAAGACCTCCATGCCGAAGCGCGCCAGGTCGTAGCGGCCGGCGCCGGTGGTCATCATTTCGATGGCGCAGCAGGCGAGGCCGAACGTGGCCGGGAAGACGGACGCCTTGCGTACCCAGCCCGCGGCCTGCTCGACGGTGGTCAGCAGGAATCCGCTCGGCAGCTTTTCTTCGAGTCCCATGTGTTAAAGGCCCCTCAGTCCCATTCCAGGCCGCCGCGCCGCCATACGTACGCGTACGCGACGAAGACGGTGAGCACGAAGAGCAGCATCTCCACGAGCCCGAAAATCCCCAGGGCGTCGAAGGTGACGGCCCAGGGGTAGAGGAAGACGATCTCGATGTCGAAGACGATGAAGAGCATCGCCGTCAGGTAGTACTTGATGGGGAAGCGCCCGCCGCCGGCCGGCGTGGGGGTCGGCTCGATTCCGCACTCGTAGGCCTCGAGCTTGGCCCGGTTGTACCGCTTCGGACCGATCAGCGTGGCCATGACCACGGAGAAGATCGCAAAGCCTGCCCCGAGGGCTCCCAGTACGAGGATGGGCGCATACGCGTTCACCGCTCCTCGCTCCTCTCAGTCGGCACTGACTGCTGGCGATGGCATCGGACTCACACCCACCTCATATGCCTCTCCAACCCCGCCCGTCCCGGCGAAGATCGAGAACATGTGAAGCAGGTCACAAGCCCAACTGCCTCGCATCTTATGCCCGCCGCTCTGTGATCTGCGACACGGGGTATTGCACAAGCTTTGTGATCTCCACCACCTGATGAAGGATCATGAAGTCGGATGAGCGGTGATCTTCGTACGCGAAGCGTCCAAGTGATCACCAGAGGTGACATTTTCGCTCGTCGATGCAGCTCGGGAGGGGCGTCTCCATATCAAGAGACTTCCCTTGCATGCAAATTGGTCTTGGACGAGATGTCCTGATAAGGCGTCGCGTTCACACATCAGAGGGAGGGGCGCGATGTGGTGTGGACGCGTGCACGCATTCACGAGCGGAGCCCGGTCGTGACCCGAGCGCAATCCGGTCGTGATCTTCGCGCGAGACGCGCACATTGCCGTGACCGTTGCGTGACCTCCGCCACACCACGAGAGGCGCCTGAGAACGGGGCTTGGCCACCAGTCCCAACCAGTGGTAGGTGCGGGGCAATTCGGGCGTAATCATGAAACGCCGTGATCACGGGCCCGATGGGCCGCGCCCGCAATGTCCGTTACGGCGTCAATAAAGAGCGAGCCACCCGGAATTCGGGCCGTCGGCTGAACAACTGTGGCGCACCACACGTTTCTTGAAGGTATGGAGGAGCCCCTGATACCGGTTGTTCTCATGTCCCACACCGCTCACATACGCAGCCACCGGAAGCCCCGCCGCAACGCGACGACGAGTCTCGCGGTGCGCGCCGGAGTTGCCGGTGGCGTCCTCAGCATGGCTGCCGCGGGCGCGTCGGCCTCGGCGAGCGCCGCCGAGACCACGCAGACCCTGCAACTGCCCACCCTGACGGCCGATCTGGCCACTCAGGTCGCCCAGTCCGCGGACGCCACGCAGCAGGCGGCCGCGAACTACGAGCTGCAGGCCGAGCGTGACGCGGCCGCCGCAAAGGCCGCGAAGCAGGCCAAGGCGGACCTCGCGGAGGCGAAGAAGAAGGCCGAGGCCAAGAAGAAGGCCGAGGCCGCCCGCAAGGCCGCCGCCGAGCAGGCCGCTTCCCGCAGTGCGGAGCGGACCACCCTCGCCGCCACCACGACGAGCACCTCGACGTCCACGGCCACCGGTTCGGCCGCCGCGATCGTCAACTTCGTCAAGGCTCAGGTCGGTAAGGCCTATGTGTCCGGTGCGACCGGTTCGTCCGCTTACGACTGTTCGGGCCTGGTGCAGACCGCCTTCAAGCAGATCGGCATCAGCCTGCCGCGGGTCTCGCAGGACCAGTCGACCGCCGGCACCCCGGTCTCGCTGAGCAACCTGCAGCCGGGCGACATCCTGTACTGGGGCAGCGCGGGCAGCGCGTACCACGTGGCGGTGTACGTCGGCGACGGCATGTTCGTCGGCGCGCAGAACCCGTCGAGCGGTGTCGTCGAGAAGCCGCTCTCCTACGACCCGCCGACCGGAGCGGTGCGGGTGCTCTGACGCACCCCGCAGCACAACACGTGCTGCACGGACGCACGGAAGGGCCGCAGCCGCTCGGGGGCAGCGGCCCCTCCGTCCTTTCCGCCGGGTCCGTCCCGGGCGGCCCTATCCCAGGTCGAAGGTGTTGGGCAGGCCGAGCTTGTAGCGCAGTTCGTCGACCCGCTTCAGGGGCTCCATCTCCGGCGGCCGGTACAGCTCCCAGATCTCACACGGCTCGGCGTCCGAATTGTCCGCGTCGAGGAGGGCGTTGACGGCCCGTCGCGCGGACTCGTTGGCGCCCTCCATCGTCGCCAGGTCGACATCGGTGTGGACGTAGTCGCCGGCGAGGAAGAAGTTCGGGACCTTCGTGCGGGCCGAGGGGCGGTTGTAAAGCGTGCCCGTGGGGTGGATGAGGAGCTGTTCACGGTTCTGCGGGTTGGGGCCGCCGAGGCCCGTCACCGCCGGGTCCATGAACCAGCCGAGGCGGTCCTCGTCCCTGAGGGTCGACTCGCCCGAGTCGTTGAGGCCGTCCTTCAGCTGGGCCCACAGCTCGGCGACGATCTCGTCCTTGGTGCACTCCTTGGCCGTCTTGCCGTACAGGATGCCGGGCTTGTCCCACTCCGAGATGATCGCGGACAGGCAGTCGTGGGCCTGTCCGTCGCCGTAGTCGCGCGAGAAGTCCCTCACGTCCCAGAACTGGGCCTGCCCGATGCCCGTCACCGACCAGGGTGAGTCGAGGCAGTTGATGTGGCCGTGCACGACCGGGGTGGGCGTGCGCAGGTAGAACATCACGCCGGTCATCCAGTCCGCCTGCAGGGCGTCGCAGCGCGCCAGCTGGGGGTCCGCCGCGCGCAGCGCCTTGCCCCACGTCCCCCGGGCGTGCTCGACGGGCATGGCGGAGACGTAGTGGTCGGCGGTGACCGTGCGCTCCTGGCTGCCGTCGCGGGCCGCGACGCGTACGCCGGTCACGCGGCCGCCCTCGTACACGACCTCCCGGACCTGCGTCCCGAGCACGAACTCGACGCCCTGGGAGCGAAGGTGCGTCTCCCAGGGGTCGATCCAGGCCTCGCTGGTGGGGGCGTTGAGGACGCGGTCGATGTCGGCGTCACCGTCCAGGCCGCGACCGAGCAGGCCCCACAGGATCAGGGCCTCGATGATGACGCGGCCGACGGTGCGGGTGGACGCCACCTCCGCGCGCGTGGCGACGAGGTTGCGGGTCTGGCCGATACCGAGGAGAGTCCGGTACTCCTCGCTCATCTCCTCGGCGCGGATGAAGTCCCACCAGGCGGTCTTCTCCCACTGGTCCTCGCGGCGGGCATCGCAGCTGGTGAGGTGGACGAGCAGCCGGTCGGCGAAGTAGGCGGCCTCGTGGGCGGGCAGGCGCGTGCCCAGGTCCAGGGCGGAGAGGATCTGGTCGCGGATCCAGGACGGGGTGATGTCGCCGGGGGCGGGCGGCGTGGTGACGCGGCGCAGGGGGAAGTGCAGGTCCGGGCGGCCCGAGCTGCGGGCGAACAGTTCCTCGGTGGCGCCCCGGAGGTTGTCGCGGACGCCGCCCGCGTTCCCCGCGAAGGGGATGCGGCGCATCGTGTCCGGCAGGTTCCGGTAGAAGCCGGGGAAGAAGCGGAAGCCGTGCTCGCCGGGGAGCGGCGCCCGGCCGCCGGTTCCCGTGCCCGGGACGGGCATCGAGCGGGCCTTGCCGCCGAGGACGTCGTAGTACTCGTAGACGGTGACGGCGTAGCCGCGTTCGGCGAGTTCGTGGGCGGCGCTGAGGCCGGAGACTCCGCCGCCGAGGACGGCGACGCGCTTGCCGGTGGCGGCGGTCGCGCTGCCGACGGGCCATAAGGCGAGGGCGCCGGCTGCTCCCCCGGCGCCGGCGAGGAAGCGTCTGCGGGTGTGGCCGGTGTTCTCCTGCGACTGCTGCGCGTGTTCTGTTGTCATGAACAACGGAGGGTAGGGAGGGGCTCTGCAGGTCGTAACCCCGTTTTCCTGTCACCCACAGCATCCTCACAATCACAAGGAGGCACAGACATGCCACGTGTGTTCGTGCAAGGCAGGCCCGTCGACTCGTATCCGCCGCTCGCGCCCGAGGCCCGGCGCGGCAAGGTGCGGCGCGTGACCGAGGTCGGTGAAGAGGTTCTGCACCGGCCGTGCAGGGACGTGACCGAGTTCGGGCCCGATCTCGCCGCGCTCATCGACGACATGTTCCTGACGATGTACGTCGCCGAAGGGGCCGGGCTCGCGGCGAACCAGGTCGGCGTGGGCCTGCGGCTGTTCGTCTACGACTGCCCGGACGACGAAGGGGCCCGGCACGTCGGGCACGTCGTCAACCCGGTCCTCGACTCTCTCGACCCGGCCGGGCGCCGGCTGCTCGACGAGAGCGAGGGGTGTCTGTCGGTGCCGGGCGCCGTGATGGACGTACCGCGTCCGGACCGGGCCGTGGTGCGCGGGTTCGACAAGGACGGCGAGCCCCTCACCATCGAGGGCACGGGGTACTTCGCGCGCTGCCTGGCGCACGAGACCGACCACTGCAACGGCCAGGTCTACCTGGACCGGCTCTCCAAACGGGAGCGGCAGGACGCGCTCAGGCAGGTGGCGGACCGGCGCGACGAGGTGTTTGCGCGCCGGGCCGCCAACGTGGAAGCCCTCAAGAGCTAAGCGCTCCGTGGGATGGGCGGTGATGTGCCCTGGTTCGTCTGCGGCATCGACGTGGCTGGTCGCGTCCCGCGGCGGAGCCGCTGATGCATACAGAACCGCGCCCCTTCGGGGCGCTGCCGCTGTGTCGACATGCGGCTCCGCCGCGGGGCAGCGGACTTCGCCGGACCTGCTTGGTCAGGCCTTCGGGGCCACCCTGCTCAGCCCGTTGATGATGCGGTCCATCGCGTCGCCGCCGGTCGGGTCCGTCAGGTTCGCCAGCAGCTTCAGGGTGAACTTCATCAGCATGGGGTGGGTCAGGCCGCGCTGGGCCGCGATCTTCATGACCTTCGGGTTGCCGATGAGCTTCACGAAGGCGCGGCCCAGCGTGTAGTAGCCGCCGTAGGTGTCCTTGAGGACACGCGGGTAGCGCTGCAGGGCGAGTTCGCGGCTCGCGGGCGTCGGGCGGGCGTGGGCCTGGACGATGACGTCGGCGGCGATCTGGCCGGACTCCATCGCGTAGGCGATGCCCTCGCCGTTGAAGGGGTTCACCAGGCCGCCGGCGTCGCCGACCAGGAGCAGGCCCTTGGTGTAGTGGGGCTGGCGGTTGAAGGCCATCGGGAGGGCGGCGCCGCGGATCGGCCCGGTCATGTTGTCCGGGGTGTAGCCCCAGTCCTCCGGCATGGAGGCGCACCAGGCCTTCAGGACCTCGCGCCAGTCCAGTTCCTTGAAGGAGTCGGAGGTGTTCAGGACGCCCAGGCCGACGTTGGACGTGCCGTCGCCCATGCCGAAGATCCAGCCGTAGCCGGGCAGGAGACGGTCCTGGGGGCCACGGCGGTCCCAGAGTTCCAGCCAGGACTCCAGGTAGTCGTCGTCGTGGCGGGGCGACTCGAAGTACGTGCGGACCGCGACGCCCATCGGGCGGTCCTCGCGGCGGTGCAGGCCCATCGCCAGCGACAGGCGGGTCGAGTTGCCGTCGGCGGCGACCACGAGCGGGGCGTGGAAGGTGACTTCGCGCTTCTCCTCGCCGAGCTTGGCGTGGACGCCGGTGATACGGCCGGTGCGCTCGTCGACGATCGGCGCGCCGACGTTGCAGCGCTCGAAGAGCCGGGCGCCCGCCTTCTGGGCGTTGCGGGCGAGCTGCTCGTCGAAGTCGTCACGCTTGCGGACGAGGCCGTAGTCCGGGAAGGAGGCGAGATCCGGCCAGTCCAGCTGGAGGCGGACGCCGCCGCCGATGATGCGCAGGCCCTTGTTGCGCAGCCAGCCGGCCTCCTCGGAGACGTCGATGCCCATCGCCACGAGCTGCTTCACGGCGCGCGGGGTCAGGCCGTCGCCGCAGACCTTCTCGCGCGGGAACTCGGTCTTCTCCAGCAGGAGCACGTCGAGGCCGGACTTGGCGAGGTGGTACGCCGTCGTGGAGCCGGCCGGGCCCGCGCCCACGACGATCACATCGGCGGTGTTCTCGGAGAAGGGCTCGGGGGAGGGCTCGGAGTGGGGCTCGGTCACGACGGTCACGGCGGGATCTCCCCAAGTTCGACAAATCTCTGTGCCGAGCGGCACTGGACACAGGCAGTCTATTCAGCAGTATTGATCACCCGGCTGAAGGGCTGCCCTCGTGAACCGAGCTCTCCCCGTAGTACGGCTGCGCGTCCCCACCGACGAGGACGCGGTCGCCTGGCACCGAGCCTTCGACGACCCGGACGTCATGGAGTTCCACGGCGGGAAATCCGCCGACCTCTCCGTCTACGAGGAGCTCACCGCCCGGCAGCGCAGACACGACGCGGAGCTCGGCTTCTGCCTGTGGACCATGGTCGACGAGTCCGGGCAGGTCATGGGCTTCACGGGCGCCCAGCCGTGGCCGCAGCAGTGGGGCCCCATCGGCGAGATCGAGATCGGCTGGCGGCTCGGGCGGGAGTTCTGGGGCAAGGGGTATGCCACCGCGGGCGCGCAGATGACGCTGGAACGGCTCAGGGCGGTGGGCGTGCCGAGCGTAGTGGCGATGGTCAGGCCCGGGAACGAGCGGTCCATCGCAGTCACCCGGCGGCTGGGCATGGAGTCGGCGGAGAGCTTCCCGCACCCTCGGTTCCAGGAGGACGCCCTCTGCTTCCGACTCCGGCTCCAAAAAAATAACGCAGAGTAACCAACTGCTACAGAAAGCCACTTGGCGCTTCCGGTCGGAGCCCCCGTGCGGTTACCCTTCCAGTACCGCTGGGGGTGACATCTGTGCGAATAACACCCAAAACACCCGAGGTACGCGTGCCACGGCTGGTCGGACTGATGGCCATGGACGCGCGCAGGACGGCGGAGGCGACCGGCCTCTTCCTGAATGCGCCGGACCGGCCCGACTTCCACCAGACCGTGGTCGAGTACGTCGTACGGCAGTACCCGCAGCCCAATGCGGAGGTGCCGCGGGACTCCGTGATCTACGTGTGGTTCGACTTCGGCGAGGGAGAGGGCGGCGGAGGCGTGCGCGAGCCGCGCATTCCGAGGCCCCCGACCGGCGGGCTGCAGCGCGAGCTGGACGAGCCGGGTGACCCGTTCGTCGTCAGCTCCGCCTGATCCTCAGCCCTTGAAACCGCGGTGCAGGGCCACGACCCCGCCCGTCAGGTTCCGCCACGCCACCTTCGACCAGCCGGCCTTCTGCAGGTGCTCGGCCAGCGCGGGCTGGTCGGGCCAGGCGCGGATGGACTCGGCGAGGTAGACGTAGGCCTCGGGGTTGGAGGAGACCGCGCGGGCGACCGGCGGCAGGGCGCGCATCAGGTACTCGGTGTAGACCGTGCGGAAGGGCGCCCAGGTCGGGTGCGAGAACTCGCAGATCACCACCCGGCCGCCGGGCTTGGTCACCCGGTGCATCTCGCGCAGGGCCCCGTCGAAGTCCTGCACGTTGCGCAGCCCGAAGGAGATCGTGACGGCGTCGAAGGTGTCGTCCTTGAACGGCAGCTTCGTCGCGTCGCCCGCGGTCAGCGGCAGCCAGGGGTGCTTCTTCTTGCCGACCTGGAGCATGCCGAGGGAGAAGTCGCAGGGGACGACGTACGCACCCGTGCGAGCGAAGGGCAGCGAGGACGTGGCCGTGCCGGCGGCCAGGTCCAGGATCTTCTGCGCGGGCCGGGCGTCGACCGCCCGGGCCACCTCCTTGCGCCACACCCGGTCCTGCCCGAGCGAAAGCACGTCGTTCGTCAGGTCGTACCGTTCCGCCACGTCGTCGAACATCGAGGCGACTTCGTGCGGCTGCTTGTTCAGGGAGGCGCGGGTCACGCCGCCATTCTTGCAGTACGGCCCCTGCCGCCCGCTCAGGGGAGGAGCTTCGGCTTCTTCTCGGCCGCCACGTCCTCCACCCAGCCGCACAACAGGACGAACACCGCGATCAGGACCCAGCCGATGCCGAACATGAACCACTGACTGTCCAGCGGCAGGTACTGTGAGCGCCACGGAGGCCTCCGGCAACGACTCCAGCGGCTCCCCGTCCACGTACAACCTGGCCTTCGTGATCGCGGACGGCAGCAGCTGCACACCCAGTTGGGACGGCGAGAAGGCCCTCTCCGACTCGGCCGTCAAGACCCGTATCTCGCAGCTGAAGCAGGACGACGCCACGGTCCGCGTCTCCTTCGGCGGTGCTTCCGGCAAGGAACTCGCGGCGACCTGCGGCAGCGTGACGAAGCTGGCCGCCGTGTACGGCAGGGCACTGGACGCGGCCGGTTCCCAGCAGGCCGACTTCGACATCGAGGGCGACGAGCTGACCGACTCGGGCTCGGTGGCGAGGCGGTCGGCGGCGATAGCCCTGCTGCAGAAGCAGCGCAGTGATCTGGAGGTCACCTTCACGCTGCCCGTGATGCCGTCCGGGCTCGACTCCGACGGGCTCGCGTTGCTCGAATCGGCGAACAGGTACGACGTGCAGGTCGGCATGGTGAATCTCATGACGATGAACTACGGCGAGTCCTATACCGGCGATTTGGGCGACTACGCGCTCACCTCGGCGAAAGCCGCGCACGACCAGGCACGACCAGTTGGAGATGGTGTTCGGGCTGTCCGAGGCGGGGGCCTGGCAGGGAATGGCGTTGACCTCGATGATCGGGGTGAACGACGTGGAGGGGGAGACGTTCTCCTTGTCCGATGCCGGGCAGGTGCGGGCGTTCGCGGAGGAGAAGGGGGTGGCCTGGGTTTCGATGTGGTCGACGTTCCGGGACGAGCAGTGTGTGGACGACGACTCGGCGAGCGATGACGCCTCGACCGCCTGCAGCGGGGTGAAGCAGAGTCCGGGAGCGTTCGGAAAGGCGTTTGCGGGTTAGCGACGCCTGTGTACGAGGCGCCCCGCGCACACCGTCGCGATGCACGCGCCGGTTTCGTCGAACACGGCGAGGTCGGCGCGGCCGGACTCGACCAGAGCCTCAGGCCGCGCACCGGGCAGGACGAGGACGTCGTTCCGCTCGGCCGCCGCCCGTAGTTCGGGTGAATCGGCGTACCGAGCGAGGATCGCCACGGCACCCGACTTCAGCACGGCATGAATGCGTTCGCGTGGGCTCGGCGCATCGGGAAGCGGACCCTCGTGGAGGCGGCCGGGCTCCAGGACGCCCGGCCAACTCCGCACCCGCGCCTGCGGAAACCGGCCCCGCACCTGAGCCAGCGGCCCCACCGCGGCGATCCGGTTCCCGTCGACCGCCACGGCGCCGTCCTTGAGCGGTTCGGCGTCCCGGGCGGTCCGGACCTCGTCCGCCGCGTGAATCGTCAGCACCGGTACGTCAGTTGGAAGCCAGCAGCTTCAGCTCGGGATGGGCGGTGCCGCCCGCGATCGCCGTGGACGAGATGTGCGACATCACCCGCTCGTCGACGGGGTCGTTCGCCGGGTCGTCGTGGACGACGATGTGCTCGTACGTCGTGGTCCGCTGGGCGGGAACGCGCCCGGCCTTCCTGATCAGGTCGATGATCTCGAGCCGGTTGGAGCGGTGCTTGGCACCGGCCGAGGAGACGACGTTCTCCTCCAGCATGATCGAGCCGAGGTCGTCGGCGCCGTAGTGCAGGGACAGCTGCCCGACCTCCTTGCCGGTGGTCAGCCAGGAGCCCTGGATGTGCTGGACGTTGTCCATGAACAGCCGTGCGATGGCGATCATCCGCAGGTACTCGAAGAGCGTGGCCTGGGTGCGGCCCTTCAGATGGTTGTTCTCGGGCTGGTAGGTGTACGGGATGAAGGCGCGGAAGCCGCCCGTCCGGTCCTGTACGTCACGGATCATCCGCAGGTGCTCGATGCGCTCGGCGTTGGTCTCGCCCGTGCCCATGAGCATGGTGGACGTCGACTCGACACCCAGGCCGTGCGCGGTCTCCATGATCTCCAGCCAGCGCTCGCCGGACTCCTTGAGGGGCGCGATGGCCTTGCGCGGCCGCTCGGGAAGCAGCTCGGCACCGGCGCCCGCGAAGGAGTCGAGGCCGGCGGCGTGAATACGCGAAATGGCCTCCTCCACGCTCACCTTGGAGATCCGGGCCATGTGCTCGACCTCGCTCGCCCCCAGGCTGTGGATGACGAGCTGCGGGAACTCCTTCTTGATGGCGGCGAAGTGCTTCTCGTAGTACTCGACGCCGTAGTCCGGGTGGTGGCCGCCCTGGAACATGATCTGGGTGCCACCGAGCTCGACGGTCTCCGCGCAGCGCCGCAGGATGTCGTCCAGATCCCGCGTCCAGCCCTTCGCCGTGTCCTTGGGAGCGGCGTAGAAGGCACAGAACTTGCATGCGGTGACACACACGTTCGTGTAGTTGATGTTGCGCTCGATGATGTACGTCGCGATGTGCTCGGTGCCGGCGTACTTACGGCGGCGCACGGCGTCGGCGGCGGCACCCAGCGCATGCAGCGGGGCGTCGCGGTAGAGGTCGAGTGCCTCTTCGGGGGTGATCCGACCACCGGCCGCGGCGCGGTCGAGGACGGACTGAAGGTCGGCCTTCTCGGTCACCGGGGCGTCCCTTTCGTCAAGGGGTGTGGACAGACCTGCCCAGCCTACGTCAGGCCGCGTACGCCCCGATCAGCAGCCCGAGGAACGCCCCGCCGAGCAGGAACGGCCCGAACGCGACGGCCGTCTGGCGCCCCGCCCGCCGCAGGGCGACGAGTGCGCCCCCGTACACCGCCCCGAGCAGGAACGCGGCGAGGGTGCCGAGCATGAGCGTCGGCCAGCCGTACCACCCCAGGGCGGCGCCCAGCCCGAGCGCCAGCTTGACGTCGCCGAAGCCCATGCCGCCCGGATCGATGAGGAACAGCACCAGGAGGAAACCGCCGAGCGCGAGGGCACCGTACAGCGACTTCGTCCAGTCACCGGCGTGCTCGGGCAGCAGCGCCACCACGCCGAGCAGCACGAGGACGACGCCTGCGAGCGGCAGCGTCAGAACGTCGGGCAGCCGCTTCACCCTCAGGCCGACGACCGCCAGCAGCACCCCGACGGGCCCGAGCAGCAGCCAGACACCGAGCTCGGGGCGAGTACCGGTGGCGGCGGCGAGGGCGGCACAGACGAGGGCCGTGGCGAGGGCGGGGGCGCCAGGACCGTACGACTGCACGGAGAACCGGCGAGCGGCCCTCGGCAGCAGCGCCCCTGCTGCCGCGCCCCAGAGCGCGGCGACGGCGATCAGCAACTTCATCCGTCCGGGGGGTCGTTGGCCGGCAAAACCGTTGCCCCCAGCCTCACACGGCGCCGAACAGAGAGGCGAGCCCCCGGTCGAGGGCCGGTTCCAGGGGCTCGCCGCCCGGCTCGGTGACCGTGTAGGAGCGGAGCAGGAAGCGGTGGAGCGCGGTGGTTTCGAAGCGGACCGCCGCGATGCCCTGCGGGGCGTGGAGTTCCACGACGGTGTGGGACGGGCCGTGCGGGCGGAGCCGAACCGTGCCGAGACCCGCAGGGGTGCCCAGGCCCTCCTCCAGGAGGCTGCGGGCGAAGGTCCAGGTCACCTCCTCCTCGTCGAGCGAGATCCAGGCCGGGAAGACGAAGTGGACCGCCAGCGGGTCGTCGGAGAGATAGCGGAGGGTTACGGGCACCGCCAGTTCGTCGTGGTCGGGGGTGAGCAGGTGGGCGCCGGTGGGCTGCTCCAGGGCTATGTACACGAGGGGGGCTCCCTTTTCGGGCATGTAGAGCATTTCGAGCATGTCGGGTTCTGCGGCGGCCGGTTGGGCCTGTGCACCTCCTGGAGCACCTCGGGGCCGTGGGCATTACGCCGTAACCGAACAGAACTTCCGTGACGTGCGCCACATCGGCGATACGCCGCAACTTTGATTGAAATTTTTGCCATCTAGGCTTACAAAACCTTCCCCCGCCCTCAGTAGGCAACTGGAGCGTTCCGCCATGTCCGACGGTTCCACTGCAGTGTCCGCACCGGCTTCCGCGTCCCACGCCGCCACGGCCGCGTACGCCCGGATCTATGAGGAACAGCAGCCGCGACTCGTCGCATACGCCCGCTCGCTCACCCGGAACGCCTGGACCGCCGAAGACCTCGTCGCCGAGGCGCACTTCCGGGTGTGGCGGCGGCTGGCCGCGGGGCACGAGATCGACAACGTGCCGGCGTACCTGATGACGACGGTGCGGCACCTCGCGATCGCCGCCGGGAGCGCGGTGCGCGAGACGCCGCGGGATCCGCACGGCGAGGAGCGGGTCGAGACGGACGGCCACCCGCACGCGGACGACCCTGCCGAGCGGGTGTCCTCCGTCGACCTGGTGGTACGGGTCCTCGGGCAGTTGCCCGAGCGGTGGGTGAAGGCGCTGTGGCTGGCCGAGGCGGAGGGGCAGCCGCTGGCCGCGATCGGTCCGCAGCTCGGGACCAAGGAGGGTGCCACGGCTGTGCTGTTGCACCGCGCCCGGGAAGGCATGCGGCAGGCGTTCCTGCGGACGCAGACCGGCGCGCCCGACGACCCCGCGTGCCAGGTGTACTGGGCGCGGATGCCCGCATATGTGCGGGGCGCGGCGACCGCGAAGCAGTCCGAGCGGCTGCTCGGGCATGTGGACGCGTGCGACGACTGCCGGGCACGGCTGGCCGCCCTGATGAGCGCCAACGACCGGCTGCCCGCGCTCGTCGGGCCGGCACTTCTCGTGCTGGCGGTGGGCGGTGCGGGCAAGTTCCTGCTCGCCTTCACCGCCGGATCGGCCGGTGCGGCGACCGCGGCCGGCGGGCACGGCGGGCTGCTGCACGGAGTGCGCCAAGCAGCGGTCGGCGGTTCGAAGACGCAGGTGGCGGCAGCTGCCGGGGCGGTCGTGGCGGGCGCCGCCGCGCTCCTGCTCGTCCTCGGCCCGGCCGACGCCGGCCGGGTCCCGGCCCGGCACACACCGGTGGCCGACGCGCCCGCGGCCAAGGTCCCGGTGGCCGAGGCACCGGTGGGCCCGCCGTCGACGGGCGCGCGGGACGACGTACTGAAGAAGGACGGTACGCCGGCTCGTACGACCGGCGTTCAGGACAGCGAGCAGGCGCGCACGGACGACACCGACAGGACCACGACGTCCGTACCGAAGCCCCGTGATACCGATGAGCCCACGCCGGCTCCGGATGGGAACACGGCCGGGGGTACGACGGACGACACACCGCCGCCCACCAAGACCGCACCGGAGGAGCCGACCGAGCCCGCGCCGAAGGGGACGGATCCGGCTCCCCCGGGAACGGGCGAGACGCCTGAGCAGCCGGAAGCCCCGACCACGCCCTCCGACCCATACCCGAAAGCCCCTCCCACGCCCACCGACCCGTCCCCCGAAGCCCCGGCCCCGAGCGAACAGCCCCCTCAGCCTCCGGCACCTCCGGCACCTCCGGTCAAGGAGACCCCGGAGGAGCCGACCGAGCCCGCGCCCAAGGGGCCGGAGCCGACTCCCCCGGGCACAGGCGGGAAGCCTGAGCAGCCGGAGGCCCCGACCACGCCCACCGACCCGTACCCGAAAGCCCCTCCCACGCCCACCGACCCGTCCCCCGAAGCCCCGGCCCCGAGCGAACAGCCCCCTCAGCCCCCGGCACCTCCGGCACCTCCGGTCAAGGAGACCCCGGAGGAGCCGACCGAGCCCGCCGACGACGACTCCCCCGAGGCTCCGGCAACTCCCTCCGATCACACCCCCGAAGCCGATCCCCCAAGCGCACCCTCGTCCCCGCCCGCGTCGGAGCCCGAGACGCCGGCTCCCGTGGAGCCCGAGCCTGTTGAGGACCCGGCCCCCTCGGCGGACAGCCCCACCGGGACCGAGCCCCCACCCGGCTCCGGGCCCACCGCCCCACCGGTCTCGACACCTCCCGGAGACGACTGCGCGAACCAGCACGGCAGCGGAGAGCAAGGCTCGGAGTAAAAGCGAGTCCTGCGCCAAGTGCGAAGCCCCGGCCGTCGTTTCGCACCGGCGCAGCGCTCCGTCACGGCATACGGCACAGACAGGCCTCCGCATCCCCTGCGCCCGCGCCACACGCGCACTTGCCCGCCCGACCTGGCGGGCGTCCTGGCCCTGGTGGCCGAGGGGCGCGACGCCCTGGCGGACGGCCGGAGGACGGTCCGGTGGGGCGGTGGCTCGGAAGGGCTTCACACGGAGTGTCGGCGGGGGGACCGGCTGAAACCGGCGCCCCCGGTCGCAACCATCGATGTGGTGGAGGGCGCCTTGCCGAGCCGGACCGGGCCATCGGGCGCTGGTCGGCACGCTCGGTCTCGACGGCGCGGACCCGCCGACCGGGTGGGCGCGACGTCTACAGTGGGGACCAGGAGGCCTGAGGAGGCCCGATGAGCAGCGGATTCCACACCGGCTCGCGTACCCCGCGAACCCGCTCTCCGGTGCCACCACAGGTACTGATCTCGCCGCCGACGGCGGCATGCACGGGCTACCGATCCGCCCCCGGGCCTGATCTCCGGCATGAAACCGTCCGCAAGGAGAATCCGCCGTGAAGACCCGATGCCTCAGACATCCCGGCCTCGGCGCCGTCACCGTCCTCGCCGTCACCGCGCTCAGCGCCTGCGGCGGCTCCGGTGCCGACTCGGGGGCCGGCACGAACGGTGCCCCGGTCGTGGGCGTCGACTACCCCCGCTCCGACACCGACTTCTGGACGTCGTACATCAAGTACACCCCGGAGTTCGCCAAGGAGCTCGGTCTGAGGCTGGAGACAACCAACTCGCAGAACGACGTCGGCAATCTCGCCGCCAACGTACAGACGTTCATCATCCACGGGGTGAAGGGCGTGGCGATGGCTCCGCAGAGCACCGGCGCGATCGGGCCCGTCCTCAGGCAGTTGTCCGCCCAGAAGATCCCCGTGGTCACCCTGGACACCCGCCCTGACGCCGGCCACGTCTACATGATCGTCCGCGCCGACAACCGCGCGTACGGCGAGAAGGCCTGCCGGTTCCTCGGTACGAAGCTCGGCGGCGAGGGCAAGGTCGTCGTGCTCGAAGGGGACCTTGCCTCGATCAATGCCCGGGACCGCACCGAGGGGTTCAACGGGTGCATGAAGGAGAACTACCCCAAGATCAAGGTCTTCGGCGAGGCGGCCAACTGGGACGGGGCGGTCGCGGCCCGGAAGCTGCAGACGGATCTCACCGCCAACCCGGACATCAAGGGCGTCTACATGGAGGCCAGCTCCATGCTCTCCGGCACCCTGCAGGTGCTCAGGCAGCAGGGTCTGCTGGTCGGTCCGCAGGACGAAAGGCACGTGTTCGTGGTCTCCAACGACGGCATCCCCAGGGAGCTCAAGGCCATCGCCCAGGGCAAGATCGACGCCACGGTCTCCCAGCCGGCCGACCTCTACGCGAAGTACGCCCTCTCCTACCTGAAGGCGGCGATCGAGGGCAGGACGTTCAAGCCGGGCAGGACCGACCACGCCAGCACGATCATCCAGGTCCGCGGCGGTGTGCTGGAGGACCAGCTCTCCGCCCCGCTGGTGACCGCGGGCGGCGGGACCTACGGCGGGGTTCCCAGTCTCAAGAGCGACGACACGTCCCTCTGGGGCAACAATCGCTGACCTGGGCGGGTCCGCCGCCACCCGCGCGCGCCCGGCGCAACGGCTCGACTACTTGACCTTCGACATCCGAGCCGTGGGCCGCCCCTCCGCCTCACTGTCCGACACGTACTTCAGGTCGTCCCCCACGCGCAGCAACCGCACCGTGTGCGCCACCGGGTTGCACCCCGCGTGGTTGGACTTGGCGCCGACCGACGTCGTGACGAGTTCCTTCTTCGTGACCTTCTTCAGGGTCAGTACGTCGTTGCAGACGCCCCCGAGCTGGTCGGTCTGCCGGACTCGGCCCAGCTCCTCGCCCACGCCGGCCTGATGGACGGTCACCCGGAAGGTGCCCGCGGGCAGGGCGCCGTCGAGGACGAGGCCCTGGCCCTCCCAGGTGCCGAGGTAGCCGGCGGGCACGGCGGTCCCGGTGGGGCTCCCGGTGGGGCTCTCGGCGGCCGTGGAGGCGTCGGTGGGTGAGGCGCTCGAAGTGGCTCCCGGCCCAGGGGAGTAGGCGCCGCTGCCGGAGCCGCCCGCGTCGTTCTCACTGCTGCCCGGCAACAGGTCGAACAGGAACACCGACCCCACCGTCACCGCCGCCAGCGCCCCCGCGACCGCCAGCGCCACCGTGCAGCTCAGCCGCCGCCCGCGCCCGCCGTCCCCCGGCGCGGACGCCGCAGCCACGGACACGGTGAGCCTGCCGGGACGCTGCTCGACGGGAGGCGCGTCCCGCGGCTCGGGCACGGAGGCGGGAGACGCAGGAACGGCAGAGGCAGAAACGGCAGGCGCAGGCGTCGCGGAAACCGAGGGGCCGGAGAAGGGCGCAGCCGCCGGCATCACCGGCGCCGGTCCGAACTCCCCCATCGTCGCCTGCCCGGTCCCTTCCCCGCCGGCCGTCACCGCGTCCCCGACCGAAGGGCTGCTGAACCCCACCCGCCCAGAAGGCGCCTCGTCCCCGGCCTCCAGGTTCAGCAGCTTCACGACGCTGCGGCTCACCTGCTCCACCAGCGTCCCCGGCAGCCACCCGCCCGCCACCATGCGCGCCGCCCCGTCGGGAGCCAGCCGCCGTGCCACCTCACCGGGCGTCGGCCGCTGCTCCGGCTCCTTGACCAGGCACGCCTCCACCACCTCCCGCAACTCACCGCTCAGCGAGCCGAGTTCGGGCTCCTCGTGGACGACCTTGTAGAGCAGGGCCGCGGACGAATCCCCCGGGAACGGCGGCTTCCCGGTCGCCGCATACGCCAGCACCGCACCCAGCGAGAAGACGTCGGCCGCCCCCGTGGCCCCGTTCCCGAGGATCTGCTCGGGCGACATGTAGCCGGGCGAGCCGATGGACACGCCGGTGGACGTCAGGGACGCCGTACCGTCCGTCGCCCGCGCGATGCCGAAGTCGATCAGCAGCGGGCCATCGAGCGTCAGCAGCACATTGGAGGGCTTCACGTCCCGGTGCACCAGACCCAGTTCGTGCACCGCCGCCAGCGCCTCCGCGAGCCCCGCGCCCAGCACCCGTACCGAGTGCTCCGGCAGCGGGCCGCCGTCCTGGACGGCCCCCGCCAGCGAGGGTCCCGCCGCATACGCGGTGGCCACCCAGGGGACGGCCGCCCCGGGGTCCGCGTCGAGCACTGGCGCCGTCCACGCGCCGCCCACCCGCCGCGCGGCCTCCACCTCGCGGCGGAAGCGGGCGCGGAACTCCTCGTCCAGCGCGAAGTGCGGGTGCACGATCTTGACCGCGACCGTGCGGCCCCCGGCGCTGCGTCCCAGGTAGACGCGGCCCATCCCGCCGGAGCCGAGCCGGCCGAGCAGCCGGTAGGGCCCCACGACGGTGGGCTCGTCGGCTCCGAGCGGCTGCATGGCGTCCACCCCTCCCCCGTATCCCCCGTAACGACGAGAAAAGGGTAGTGCGCCGTTCCCGAACTGCTTACGGCTGCAGCAGATCCACCTTCACGTCCGCCGGGAAGCCGGTCGTCGGACCGACCCGCCGGGCGAACTCGGCGACCGCGGCCAGCTGCGGCCCGCCGAAGCGGAAGTCCAGCGTCGTGAAGTACTGCTCCAGGACCCGCTCGTCGAAGGCCTCCCAGCGGGCCGCCTGCTCGGCCACCTTTCCGACCTCCTCCAGGGAGAGGTCGCGGGAGGCGAGGAAGGCCTCGTGGACCTTGCGGGTGATGAACGGCTCGCGCTCCAGATAGTCGCGCCGGGCCGCCCAGACCGCGAAGACGAACGGCAGCCCGGTCCACTCCTTCCAGAGCGTGCCGAGGTCGTGCACCTCGAGGCCGAAGCGCGGCCCGTCGAGCAGGTTCGCCCGCAGCGCCGCGTCCCCGATGAGTACGGCCGCCTCGGCCTCCTGCATCATCAGGCTGAGGTCGGGCGGGCAGGTGTAGTAGTCGGGTTCGACGCCGTAGCGGTCGGCCAGCAGCAGCTGGGCGAGGCGGACGGAGGTGCGCGAGGTCGAGCCGAGCGCCACCCGGGCGCCGTCCAGCTCGTCCAGCGGGACCTGCGAGACGATCACGCAGGACATCACCGGGCCGTCGCATCCGACCGCGATGTCCGGGAAGGCGACCAGGTCGTCCGCGTTCTTGAGGAACTCGACCAGGGTGATGGGCCCGATGTCCAGGTCTCCCTGCACCAGCTGCTCGCTGAGCTTCTCCGGGGAGTCCTTGGTCAGCTCGAAGTCGAGGAGCGTGCCCGTTCTCGCGAGCCCCCAGTACAGGGGCAGGCAGTTCAGGAACTGGATGTGGCCGACGCGCGGCCGGGTGCGAGAATTGTCCACATCGCGAGGCTAGACCCTATGAGGTACGGTGCAGCCTTCAGGGTGGTGCGGAGACGTCACCGGTGTCCCGTCAATCCCATTCCAAGCCTTCAAACGTCCGGGTGACGTGATCTTGCCCTCTATTGCTTTCCGCTGCCCGCGTGCTAGGCTCGCCGCAAGTTGCAGTTTGGTTTCCCTTGCAGTACAGAGCCTGCGGAGCATGTAACCGCAGGCTCTCGTCGTTTTCAGACGTATGCAGTTGTGCAGCACTGTTTTCACACTTGCAGGTTCTGGAGCAGGGCAACCCTTTGGGCCCAAGGAGGGCTTATGGCTACCGGAACCGTGAAGTGGTTCAACGCCGAAAAGGGCTTTGGCTTCATCGCCCAGGAAGGTGGCGGCCCGGACGTCTTCGTCCACTACTCCGCCATCAACGCGAGCGGCTTCCGCTCGCTGGAGGAGAACCAGCAGGTCTCCTTCGACGTGACCCAGGGCCCGAAGGGCCCGCAGGCGGAGAACGTCACCCCCGTCTGATTCGGTCTCGGAGCCTGGTGCTTTGATCCGGAACTGAGAGCAGTACCCAAGGAGCCCCGTGCCGCAAGGCAACGGGGCTCCTGCCTTTTCCAGGACCGCCTTCAGACATGCTGCATGACCAGCACGAACGTCGTCCCGGGCGCCAGCGCCTCATACGAGTGCGGGACATCCCCGCGGTACGTCATGTAGTCCCCGGGCCCGAGTTCCTCGGTCTCCCCCGCCGGCCCGGCCTTCACCCTTCCGGTACTCACGATCAGATGCTCCACCGTGCCCGGGATGTGCGGCTCCGACTCGCGGGCGGATCCCGGCTCCGCGCGCAGGCGGTAGATGTCGCGCCGGGCGCCGGGCGGGCTCGCGGAGAGCAGGGTGGCCCGGTAGTCCGCCCGTTCGGAGGCCACGACGGGCCCCTGGTCCGCCCGGATCACGTGCACGGCAGGGGCGGGCGGCTCCACCAGGGCACTGAACGGCACCCTCAGGGCCACCGCCAGCGCCCACAGCGTCTCCACGCTGGGGTTTCCGCTCCCGCCCTCCAGCTGCGACAACGTCGACTTCGCGATCCCGGCCCGCTTGGCCAGCTCGGAGAGGGAGAGCCCCCCACGGGTGCGTTCGCGCCGCAGCGCGGCCGCGATCCAGTCCAGGGGAAGCCGGGGTGGCAGATCGGACGTCATGTTCGCTCCATCGGTACGACCGTTCGCCTTGACGAACAACGGCGCTTCTGTTCATCCTAAAGAACATGCGTACGGTAGAGCGAACGCCCCGACCGCCCGGCACCTCGGCCCTCACCCGCTCCCGGGATCTGATCCGCGACGCCTCCCTCGTCTGGCTCGCCAGCGGCATCGTCGGTGTCTCCTTCGGCGCCATCGCCGTGGCCGGGGGTCTGCCGGTGTGGGTGCCGGTGGTGATGTCGCTCGTCGTCTACGCGGGCTCCGCCCAGTTCAGCGCGGTCGGCGTCCTGCTGGCCGGGGGCGGCCCGATTGCTGCGGCGGCCACCGGTCTGCTCCTCAACACCCGCACGGCCGCCTACAGCCTCGCGATCGCCGACGCCCTCGGGCCGGGCCGCCTCACCCGCCTCCTCGGCGCGCACCTCGTCACCGACGAGACGGTGGCCTTCGCCCTGGCCCAGGCCGATCCGGTACGGCGGCGTAGGGCGTTCTGGGTCTCGGGGGTCGGCCTGTTCGCCGTCTGGAACGCGGGTGTCCTGGCCGGAGCGCTGGCCGGGGGCGCGCTGGGCGACACGGCGACGTACGGACTGGACGCGGCCTTCCCCGCGGTGCTGGTGGCCCTGGTGCTGCCCACCCTGCGGGCGGACGCCCGGATACGGCGGCGCGCGCTGCTCGGCGCCGCCCTGGCCCTCGCGGTGACGCCGGCCGTCCCGGCGGGGGTGCCGGTGCTGCTGGCGCTGGCGGGCCTGGTCCTGCACGGCCGCAAGAGGGTCTCCGCATGAGCGCCACAGTCGCCATGATCCTGGCCCTGGCGGTCGGGACCTACGCCTTCCGGCTGGTCGGTCCGGTGTTGCACGGGCGCGTGGAACTCCC
The DNA here is from genome assembly GCF_003814765.1 of Streptomyces sp. TLI_185. Classification (NCBI taxonomy): domain Bacteria; kingdom Bacillati; phylum Actinomycetota; class Actinomycetes; order Kitasatosporales; family Streptomycetaceae; genus Streptomyces; species Streptomyces sp. TLI_185. The sequence goes on along the minus strand of NZ_RKRB01000001.1, from coordinate 5,956,293 downwards.
GGCGCGGGTGCAGGAGTTGCTGTCGGCGGGGGCGATCGTGCTGCTGGCCGCCCTGCTGGCGACGGGTGCACTGACGGAGAACGGGGGCTTTGCGGGGTGGGCGCGGCCGGCCGGGGTGCTGGTCGGGGGTGTGCTGGCGTGGCGGAGGGCTCCCTTTGCGATGGTGGTGCTGGCGGCCGCGGGAACCGCGGCGGCGCTGCGGGCGGCGGGGGTGGGCTGAGCAGGTGCGGCCCAGGAGGAAGAGCGCGAGGGAAGGGCCGAGGAGCTCTGCGCCGGTCGATTGTCAGTGGCGGTCGCTACGGTTTTGACCATGACCGAGACCCGTGACGAGACCCTGAACGGCGACGAGAACTCACCCGAACCCGACTTCCTCACCAGCACCCGGACGTTCTACGACGCCGTGGCCGAGGACTACGCCGCCCGGTTCGAGCGCGAGCTCGCGGACCGGCCGCTGGAGCGGGCGATACTCCAGGTGTTCGCCGAACTCGTGGGCGGCGAGGGGTCGGTGGCCGACCTGGGGTGCGGTCCCGGCCGGACGACGGCCCGTCTCGCCTCGCTCGGTCTGGACGTCTTCGGCCTCGATCTGTCGGAGTCGATGCTGGCGGTCGCCCGCCGGGAGAGCCCGGGGCTGCGTTTCGAGCAGGGCTCGATGCTGGACCTGGACATTCCCGACGGGACGCTGGCCGGGGCGCTCTCCTGGTACTCGTCCATCCACACCCCGGTGGAGCAACTGCCCGCCCTGTTCGCCGAGTTCCACAGAGTGCTCGCGCCCGGCGGCCACCTCCTGCTCGGCTTCCAGGCGGGCGACAAGCACCGCCACTACGACCGCCCCTGGGGCCGCCCGGTCTCGCTGACCTTCCGGCGCCGCCAACCGGAGGACATGGTCCGGCTGCTGGCGGACGCGGGCTTCACGCTCCTCTCGCAGACGGTGCGGGAGCCGCAGGACAGCCTGGAGGAGACGTCCCCGCAGGCCTTCCTCATAGCCCGGAAGCCGGCAGCGGTGGCCTCCTAGAGCGCCCCCGCGATGTCCAGCGCCGCGATGTAGCCGAACGTCATCGCGGGCCCGATCGTCGACCCCGCACCGGCGTAGCTGTGCCCCATCACGGCGGCGCTGGCGTTTCCGGCGGCGTACAGGCCGGGGATCACCGAGCCGTCCGGCCGCAGCACCCGCGCCCGCGCGTCCGTGACCAGGCCGCCCTTCGTCCCGAGATCCCCGGGGACGATACGGAAGGCGTAGTACGGGGGCAGCCACAGGGGTGCGAGGCAGGAGTTGGGGAGGACGGCGGGGTCCGTGTAGTAGTGGTCGTAGGCGCTGTCGCCGCGGTGGAAGTCGCTGTCGGTCCCTTTCAGAGCAAGGGAGTTGAAGCGGTCGACCGTGGCGCGCAGGGCCGCGGCGGGAACGCCGACGGAGGCGGCGAGGGCGTCGAGGGTCCAGGCCTTGTACGCCGCCCCCGAGCGGTACCAGTCGTCGGGGAAGGTGAGGGTGGGGGCGACGTCCTTGAACAGGTACCGGTTGCGGTAGTTCTGGTCGACGATCAGCCAGGCCGGGATGTCCGGGTCGGTGGGGTTGCGGTCGTACATGGTGTGGACGACGTCGCTGTAGGGGCCGGCCTCGTTGACGAAGCGGGAGGCCGCCGCGTTGATGAGGAGGCCGCCGGGGAGCGTGCGTTCGGCCAGGCAGAAGTAGGGCTGGTCGGGAAGCGGGACGGCCGGTCCCCACCAGGCGTCGTCCATGAGGTCGAGTGCGGCGCCCAGTTGTCGTCCGGCCCGGATGCCGTCGCCGGTGTTCTCCTTCGCGCCGACCGTCCACTGCGTGCCGATGGGCCGGCGCTGGTACTGGGCGCGCATGTCAGCGTTGTGCTCGAAGCCGCCGGAGCCGACGACGACGGCACGGCGGGCGCGTACGAGGGCGGGGGCGCCGTCTTTCGTGACCACCGCCCCGGTGACGGCACCGCTCTCGACGAACAGGTCGGTGAGCGGGGTGCCGAGCCGGACGGGGACGCCCGCGTCCAGCAGCCCCTTGCGCAACCCGGCGGCCAGCGACTGCCCCATGGTCAGCGGCGTCTGCCCCAGCAGCGCCGCCTTGGTGCCGCGCGCCAGGCACTCGGCGGCAACGGCGGCGCCCTTGGCGCTCACGGCGGCGAGGGCGAGCCACTTGTAGTCGGCGCTGAACACGACCATGCCGGGAGGGACCTGCATGTACGGCGGATTGAGACGAGCGAGTTCGGCGCCGAGGAGCTTGCCGTCGAACTGGTCGGGCTCGATGGAGCGGCCGCCCGTCAGACCGCCCGGCAGCTCCGGGTAGTAGTCGCTGTACCCCTCCATCCAGCGGAAGCGGAGCGGGCTGTTGGCCATCACGAAGGAGATCATGTCGGGGCCGTGGGCCAGGAAGGCTTTCTGCCGGGCCACGGGTACGTCCGGGCCGACGACCGCGGCGAGGTAGGCGGCGGCCTTGGCGGGGGTGTCCGGGACACCGGCGGCGAGGATCACGGGGTTGTTGGGAACCCAGATGCCGGCACCGGAACGGGCGGCGGATCCGCCGAAGGTGGGGGCCTTTTCGACCACGACGGTGGTCAGCCCCTGCTTGGCCGCCGCGAGCGCGGCGGTCATGCCGGCCGCGCCGGAGCCGATGACGACGACGTCATAGGTGCCGAGGAGGGGGAGGTCGGCGGCGGTGGCCGTGCGGGTGCCGGGTCCTGCGCCGGCGGCCAGGGCGAGACCGGTGGTGCCCGCGGCACCGAGCACCTGCCTCCGGGTGGGTCGTGCTGTTGGTCTCACAGGTTCCGCGCTCGTGGCCATGGCAGGTCGCTCCAACCGGACGAGGGGTGGGGTGAGTTGCGCAGGTGCGGAGGTGCGGAAGTACGGGGTGGGAATGTGGCGCGGGGGTCTTGGGAAGTCAAGGCCGGAGGCAGAAGCGGTACGAGGAATTCCGGCGGTCGGCGACGAATGGGATTTCCGGAACGACCTTGGAACCGCCGGACAGCGAAGGAAATACCCGATCGAAGGAACCGGATCCCTTATTGCCGCTTTTCGTTCAGGACTCGCCGGTCGTCCTCTTCAGGACCCGTCCTGCGCCCGGACCCGGGCCGCGGCCTGGATCGCCTGGACGTAGGGCTCGTCCTCGCGCTGGGTGGCCCGGGAGAGTTCGTCGAAGGGCACGATTGCGCTATGGCCCGGATCCCGGTTGTCCATCCAGGCGGCCCAGGCGTCGTGGACATCGGCTGCGGTGACCTGTTCCCCCTTGGCCCGCATGAGGACGGCGTAGAGAAGGAAGAGACCGTCGGCGTCCGCCGGGGGGCGGGCCTGAGGCGGCAGGAGTTCGCGGATCAGGGCGGCGTCCGCGCGCAGATAACTCACGTGCAGAGTATGCCGATGAACAGACCTGCGTGCAATGCCGCAAATACCCAGGGGACTTTCCGTTCGGTCGCCCCCAACTCGGTGTATCTGGTCCACCACGGCCCGCCAGAATTCCCCGTCAGCATCTCCCACTCCTGACTGAAGGCCTGTAGCGGAAGTCGTGGTTCGACGGCATTGATGATGTCGAATTTCACGCGGTTGAGCACGCGGTAACTGCGCAACTGGAGCCACCAGACGAGGGAGATGGAGATTCCGGCGAGCGTCAGTACGAGCGCGGCCCACCACGGCGCATTCTGGTTTTCCGTGGCGGTGATGCCCAGCGCGCCGAGGAAAGCGGTCTGAACGGAGAGGAAGAATGCGTTCGCAGCACCGCGCCGGGCGGAGACGCGGTCCGACATCTCGACGGCCATCTTGTAGAGGTCGAGCAGTTCCGGTGCGGGGTCGGACGCTTCCGCACGGGCGGGATCCCCGTCTGGGGCAGCCGGTTCGGACGTCACCAACTCCAGATGCCCTGATCGGAGTTGCCTCTAACCTTGATTCTTCACGACGAAGGGTGATGCGGACATGCCCCTCCCCAGCCTCCTGGCCGTCTTCGCGCACCCCGACGACGAGTCGCTGGCGTCCGGTGGTGTGCTCGCCCAGCACGCGGCCTCGGGGGCGCGGACCACGGTCGTCACCGCCACCTGGGCCGAAGGCACCCGGCGGGCCGGCGAGTTGGCCCAGGCGCTGCGCATCCTCGGGGCGGGGGAACCGCGGATGCTCGGGTACGCCGATGCACACGTTCCCGAGTCGGCACCGGGCGCCCCACGCTTCTGCGATGCACCGCTGGACGAGGTGGTGGGGCGGCTGGTCAGGCATGTCCGGGAGTTCCGGCCGGAGATCGTGATCACGCATGACGCGTACGGCAATCTGTCCGGACATCCGGATCACGTGCACGCGCATCGGGTGACGGTGCTTGCCGTGCAAGCGGCGGGTTGGGGGCGGCTGTATCCGGAAACGGGAGCGGCCTGGGAGCCGAGTGCGCTTTACCTGGCCACGCATCCGGAATCCGCAGTACGCGCTCTGGGCCGCGAGGTGCTGCTCCGCCCGGGCCGGGCGATGTACAGCGTGCCCGACGAGTGGGTGTCGGCGGTGGTGGATGTCGGACCGTGGGCGGAACAGAAGCTGGACGCGATCATGGCTCATCGCAGCGAGGTGGTACGGGGGGCGCTGCCGGGCCGCCTCGCCGCGCTCGAGCCGACGGACCGGGCCAGGGTGGTGTCCACCGAGTGGTACGTGCGGCACGGCATCGTGGCCCCGGTGGAGACGCAGTCCGACCTGGCTCCGTAGATACAAAACTGTTTCGTTTCCTCCAGCGGCGGCTCACCGCTCGTACAGCCCCTCCACCTCCGCCGCGAAGTCCCGCATCACCGCTTCCCTGCGGAGCTTCATCGACGGGGTCAGGTGGCCCTCCTCCTCCGTGAAGTCCCGGGGGACGATGACGAAGCGGCGGATGGATTCCGGGCGGGAGACCAGCTTGTTCGCCTCGTCGACCGCACGCTGCAGGATCGCCCTCAACTCGTCGTCCTCGACGAGGAGTTCCGCGGGGACGGGGTGCCGGCCGTTCATCCGGCGCCAGTGGCTGACGCCCTCCATGTCGAGGGTGATGAGTGCGGCGATGTACGGACGGCGGTCGCCGACGACCATGCACTGGGAGATCAGGGGGTGCGAGCGGAGCCAGTTCTCCAGGGGTGCCGGCGCGGTGTTCTTGCCGCCCGCCGTGATCAGGATCTCCTTCTTGCGGCCGGTGATCGTGAGGTAGCCCTCGTCGTCGAGGCGGCCGATGTCGCCCGTCGGGAACCAGCCGTCCGTGGAGGAGGGGATCACTCCGCCGCCCTGCGGGTCCCAGTAGCCACGGAAGACCTGCCCGCCCTGGAGGAGGATCTCGCCGTCGGCCGCGATGCGGACCTTCGTGCCGGGCATGGGCCAGCCGACCGTGCCCAGGCGGGGTTTGAGGGGCGGGGTGACCGTGGCGGCGCCGGTGGACTCGGTGAGGCCGTAGCCCTCGTAGATCTCCATGCCGGCGCCCGCGTAGAAGGCTGCCAGGCGGCGGCCGAGGGGGGAGCCGCCGGAGATGATGTGCCGGATGCGACCGCCCATGGCGTTGCGGATGCGGCGGTAGACGAGCGGGTCGTAGAAGGCGCGGGACGCCTTGAGGGCGGCGCCCGGGCCGGAGCCGGTGCCGGCGTGGCGGGCCTCCATCGCCTCGCCGTAGCGGACGGCCACGCTCGCCGCCCGGTCGAAGGCGGAGACCCGGCCGCCGACCTCCGCCTTGGCGCGGGCGTTGTTGTAGACCTTCTCCAGCATGTACGGGATGCACAGGAGGAAGGTCGGCCGGAACGTGCCCAGGTCGGCCAGGAGGTCGTCCGCCTGCAGGCTCGCGGCGTGGCCCACGCGGACCCGGGCGCGGATGCAGGCGATCGCCACCATGCGGCCGAAGACGTGCGACATGGGCAGGAAGAGGAGCGTGGCCGGGTCTTCCGACTTCGACTTGAAGATGGGGTAGAGGAGTTCGGTCGCGTTGTCGACCTCGGCGAGGAAATTGCCGTGCGTGAGCACACAGCCCTTGGGCCGGCCGGTGGTGCCGGAGGTGTAGATGACCGTGGCGAGCGTGTCGGGGACCAGCATCCCGCGGCGTACGGCGACTTCCTGGTCGGGGACGGGCGCGCCGAGTTCGGCCAGCCGCTCCAGGTGCCCCTTCTCCACGATCCACATGTGCCGCAGGTCGGGCAGGCGGCTGAGCTCCGGGCCGAGGGCCGCCGCCTGACCGGCGGTCTCCGTCACCAGGGCCACCGCGCCGGAGTCCTGGAGGATCCACCGGGTCTGGTAGACGGAGGAGGTGGGATAGATCGGGACGGTCACGAGGCCGGCGGCCCATGCGGCGAAGTCGAGGAGCGTCCACTCGTAGATCGTCCGCGCCATGATGGCGATACGGTCGCCGGCGACCAGCCCTTCCGAGATCAGGCCCTTGGCCAGGGCCAGGACCTGCTCCGCGAACTCCGCCGCCGTCACGTCCGACCAGTCCCCGTCCTCCGTACGGCGGCTGAGGACACGGGCGTCGGGTGCCGCGTCCGCGTTGTCGAACGGCAGGTCGGCGAGCGAGCCATGGGTGGCCGGCGGGACGAGCGGCGGGACCGACGCCTCGCGCACTTCGCCGTCCAGCCTCCGAATCTCGGGCTCCACCAACTGGGGCACGCCGTCGTAGTCGGACGCGGACGGATAGGGCACGGGCACGGACATGGCAGCTCCTGGGGCGTGCAGCTCGGTACCGCTCTGCCTGAGGTACGTGCAGCGCGTACCGGGACGTTCACCAGCGGTGTGCGGCTGGGGTGTTACCGCGGGTTAGAACGGCGATCGTACGGTGTCGGCACGGGGAGTTGGTGCGGGCCCTCCGGGGGTTTTGCGGTGGGGTTGTGCCGTGGTCGGCCGTCTACTGTCTGCCGCGCCATCGTGGTTGCTCGCGCCCACGCGGCGGAGCCGCAAATCGACACAGTCCCGCGCACCTTCAGGGCGCTCCAGCACCGTAGGGGTCGTACAACTCCTCGATCTGCGTTGCGAAATCCTCGGCGATTGCTTCCCGTTTCAGTTTCATCGATGGAGTCAGATGCCCCGCCTCCTCCGTGAAATCGACCGGGAGGATCGTGAAGCGGCGGATCGACTCCGGGCGGGAGACCAGTTTGTTCGCCTCGTTCACCGCGCGCTGCAGGACCTGCCTCAACTCGTCGTCGTCCAGAAGAAGTTGGGCCGGGACCGGGTACTTTCCGCGCATCCGGCGCCAGTGGCTGACGCCCTCCATGTCCAGGGTGATCAGGGCGCCGACGTAGGGCCGGGCGTCGCCGACGACCATGACCTGGGAGATCAAAGGGTGGGCGCGGAGCCAGTTCTCCAGCGGGGCCGGGGCGACGCTCTTGCCGCCCGCCGTGATCAGCAGTTCCTTCTTCCGGCCGGTGATGTAGAGGTAGCCCTCCTCGTCCAGCCGCCCGATGTCGCCGGTGGCCAGCCAGCCGTCGACGGTCGCCGGGACGACACCGCCCGCGTTCGGGTCCCAGTAGCCGCGCAGGACGTGGTCCCCGGCCAGCAGGATCTCGCCGTCGGCGGCGATACGGACCTTCGTACCCGGTATGGGCCAACCCACCGTGCCCAGGCGGGGCTTGAGCGGCGGGGTCACGGTGGACGCGCCCGTCACCTCCGTGAGGCCGTAGCCCTCGTAGATCTCGATGCCCGCCCCGGCGTAGAACGCGGCCAGCCGGCGGCCCAGCGGGGAGCCGCCGCAGATCATGTAGCGGACCCTGCCGCCCATGGCGTTGCGAATACGCCGGTAGACGAGGGGGTCGTAGAAGGTGCGGGCGGCCTTCAGTGCGGCGCTCGGGCCCGGTCCCGTGCCGGAGTGGCGGGCCTCCGTCGCCTCCCCGTACCGGCGGGCCACGCCCGCCGCGCGGTCGAAGGAGGTGACCCGGCCACCGGTCTCGGCCTTCGCGCGCGCCACGTTGAACACCTTCTCCAGCATGTACGGGATGGCGACGAGGCAGGTCGGGCGGAAGCTCGCCAGGTCGGGGAGGAGCTCGTCCGCCTTCAGGCTCGGCGCGTGGCCCAGCCGTACCCGGGCCCGTATGCAGGCGACCGCCACCATGCGGCCGAAGATGTGCGACATGGGGAGGAAGTGCAGGATGGACGCCTCTTCGCTGGTCCGTGAGCGGAACACCGGGTAGAGGAGCTCGATGGCGTTGTCGACCTCGGCGAAGAAGTTGCCGTGGGTGATGGCGCAGCCCTTGGGGCGGCCGGTGGTGCCCGAGGTGTAGACGACGGTGGCGAGCGTGTCGGGGCTCAACATCCCGCGCCGTACGGCCACTTCCTGGTCCGGCACCTGACCGCCCTGCTCCGCCAGCCGCTCCACATGGCCCTTCTCGATGACCCACAGGTGCCGCAGGTCCGGCACCCGGTCGAGTTCCGGGCCGAGGGCCGCCGCCTGGGCGGCGGTCTCCGTGACGAGTGCGACCGCGCCCGAGTCCTGGAGGATCCACCGGCTCTGGAAGGCCGAGGAGGTGGGGTAGATCGGGACGGTGACCAGGCCGGCGGCCCACGCGGCGAAGTCGAGGAGCGTCCACTCGTAGATCGTCCGCGCCATGACGCCGATCCGGTCCCCCGGTACCAACCCCTCGGCGATCAGTCCCTTCGCCACCGCCAGCACCTCGTCGGCGAACCGGGCCGCCGTCACGTCCGCCCACCGGCCCGACTCGGTGCGGCGGCTGAGCACCTTGTCGTCCGGGGCGATGCGTGCGTTGTCGAAGGGCAGGTCGGCGAGCGAGCCGTAGGTCACCGGCGGGACGAAGGGCGGCACGGAGACCTCGCGCACCTCGCCGTCCAGCCGCCGGATCACGGGCTCCACGAGAACCGGCGTGCCGTCGTACGTCGTCGAGTGGACAGCGGCGGGCGCGGACGGCTGCGAGGTGGACACGGGCGACTCCAGACGTTCACCAGAGTTGCCCTGCGGGGGAGTTACCGCAGGTCAGGGGAGGCGATCGTACGGCGCGCCCGTGATGAGCCGGTGTGGGTTCCAAGGTGGTCCGGCGGCGGGGATGCGTCGGGGATGTGCAAGCTCGTCGCTTTTCTGGCCGATAGGGCACCGCCGGACGGTATGGTGAACATTTTTCATCTTCTGCCCCTCCCCCACCTGCCCTTACCTCGGGTAACCTGACTCCGGAGTAAGCACAGCGCCCGTGGGGAGTTTCGGAATGTCGATGTCCGTCGTCCTGCCCGGTACCCCCGCCCTCGTGCCCCTGCTCGCCCGTGGCGCCCTGCTCTCCCCCTTCAAACGCCCGCGCCCGGACGCCGACTTCCCCCGCAGCCGGCTCGTCCTGCCCGGACTGCGCATCGACCTCGCGCGACTCGCGGCGTACGAGCGGGTGTGCGGCTTCGCGACCGGCGACGACGCGCTGCCGGCGACCTATCCGCATGTACTGGGCTTTCCGCTGGCCATGCGGCTGATGAGCGGACGGGGCTTCCCGCTGCCGCTGCTCGGCCTCGTCCACACCTCGATCGAGATCACGCAGCGGCGCGCGCCCGCGGCGACCGGCGAGTACGAACTCGCCGTGTACGTCGGCGGGTTGGAGCCGCACCGACGCGGCACCGAGGCCTCGGTGATCACCGAGATGCGGGCCGACGGGGACGTCGTATGGGAGTCGCGGAGCACCTATCTGGCGCGGCACCGGACGCAGCACCCCGGTGAGACGCCCAGGGACGACCGGGAACAGCTGCCCGCCGTGGCCGAGTGGAGGCTGGCCGCCGACGTCGGGCGGCGGTACGGCGCCGCGTCCGGCGACCGCAACCCCATCCACCTGCACCCGCTCACCGCCCGCCTCTTCGGCTTCCCCCGCGCCATCGCGCACGGCATGTGGACGGTGGCCCGCTGCCTCGCCGCGCACGGGGTGCCCGAACGAGCCCGGGTGGAGGCGCAGTTCAGGGCACCGGTGCTGCTGCCGGGGACGGTGACGTATGCCACCGACGGGGAGCGGTTCGAGCTGCGCGGGAGCGCGGGCCGCATCCATGTGAGCGGAACTGTCGGCGGCCTCGGGGCGGCTGACGCCGCGTCATGACTCCGGGGTGTGCGGCGGCGACCAGGGCCGCCCGTCCATGAGGTTGCCCAGGCCCGCCCAGGCGAAGTTCATCAGGGTGGCCGCCGCCTGGCGGGCCGTGGTGCCGGGGGTGGCGTTGGCCCAGGCGGCGAGGGACTCGGCGGCGCCGACCAGGGCCTCGGCGAGCCCGGCGACCTCCCGCTCGGGGAGGTTCGGATTGCGGTGCGCCTCCCGGGCCGCGACGACGATGAGCTGCGTCACGAACGCGACGATCTCCTCGCGCATCGCGGTCACCTCGGCCGCGAAGGGTTCGCGGGTACGGGCCTGAAGGTGCAGCACCGCCCAGCCGTCCGGGTTCTGCGCGGTGTGCGTGAAGAACGCCCGCAGCCCTTCCCAGAGCTGGCGGTCGGCGGGCAGATCGGGCACGACCCCGGTCCGCACCGCCTCGACGAGCGCCGTCGCCTCCCGGCGGATGCAGGCCGTGAACAGGTCTTCCTTGGAATTCAGATACAGGTACACCAACGGCTTGGACACGCCCGCCAGTTCGGCGATCTCGTCCATCGACGCGGCCATGTACCCACGCTGCCCGAAGGTCCGCACGGCGGCGTCCATCATCTGCTGCTCACGGACCGCCCGCGGCATCCGCTTGGTCTTCACGGCACCCATGGGGCAAGGGTAATTGGGAGCGGGCGCCCTCAACCCCGTCAGGAAGCCTGGGGTGCCTGGCCCTGCGAGCGGCTCGCGTCGTCCGCGTCGTCCTCCTGGGCGGCGTTCGCCGCGAAGCCGGCCTTCATCCGGTCGACCCGCTCGACGACCTTCACGGAGGCACGGTCGCGCTCCTTGCGCAGGACGACGAAGCTGATGGGGGCGGAGACCACCAGCGCCAGCAGGACGAGCCACATGAAGTTGGAGGCGCCGTAGCCGCGCGGGACGATGCCGGAGTAGACGAGGCCCCAGACGACCAAGAAGCAGCCCGCGAAGATCCCGAGGCGCATCAGCGTGTAGCGGAGCATCTCAATCCACTCTTCCGTCAACGGTACGAACATTCCCAAAGGGCACCGTCCAGTGAAGCACGCCCGGGACCCGATCTTGCAGGGGGGTGGGCGGGCTCTCAGCCCAGTGGCAGCAGCATGAAGACGTCGTCGCGGTAGTCGTCCGGGGCGACGCGGATGGCGTCGGGGACCCGCCCGACCTCCTTGTAGCCGCAGGAGCCGTAGAACCGCTCCAGGCCGTTCCCGCCGCGGCAGGTGAGCCGGATCGCGTCGATGCCGTCGAAGCCGCGGGCCGCGTCCTCGGCGGCGGCGAGGAGGTCCCGGCCGTACCCCTTGCCCTGGTGGCGGGGGTGCACCATCACCGTGTACAGCCATACCCAGTGCGTCATCAGCCGGTGGGTGTTGAAGCTGAAGAAGGCGGTCGCCGCGACCGTCGCGGACTCGTCCAGGCCGACCAGCAGCCGGGTCCGCCCCTCCGCCATGGCGACGAAGTGCTTCACGAGCTCCGGCCGTATGTCCTCGGCCGTGACCGGCGGTACGAAGCCGACCGAGCCGCCCGCGTTCGAGACATCGGCCCACAGGTCGAGGATCCCGTCGCGCAGGGCGGGAGTGACGGCGGGGTCGAGAGTGAAAGTAAGGGACACCGGGCCATGGTACGCATTACGACAGTGCCCGCGCCGCCACCTCCAGATCCGAGACGAGGCCCCGGTAGGCCGCCTCCCTGTCGTCCGCCCGCAGCACGGCCGAGGGGTGCACGGTCGGCACGATTCGCTCCCGCCTGCCGTGGATCTCCTCCTCCAGGAGCGTCCCGCGCACCTGCGTGACCCGGAACGAGGAGCCCAGCAGCGCCTTCCCGGCGGTCGCTCCCAGCACCACGATCAGCTCGGGTTCGACCACGGCCAGCTCGGCGGCCAGCCACGGTCCGCACGCCGTCATCTCCCGCAGCGTGGGTGCCTTGTGGATACGGCGCTTGCGCGGTTCGGCCTGCGTGAACTTGAAGTGCTTCACGGCGTTGGTGACGTACGCGTCCGCGGGGTCCAGACCGGCTTCCTGCAGGGCCCGGTCCAGCAGCTTGCCCGCGGGGCCGACGAAGGGCTTTCCCTGGCGGTCCTCCTGGTCGCCGGGCTGCTCACCGACGAGCATCACGCGCGCGTGCGCGTTCCCCGCGCCGAACACCGTTTGGGTGGCGTCCCGGTGCAAGGGGCAGCCACGGCAGTCCGCGGCTGCCCGGCGAAGAGCAGGGAGACCGCCGCGGTCCGGTACGTATGGTTCAGCGGTGTACGCGTCCTCGGGCGCCTTGGTGCTCACCATGCCCGACGAGTACCCGCCGTGAGCCCCCGGACCCATGTCGTCTGCGGGAGAGTGGGGGCTGGTCGCGCCCGCGCGGCGGAGCCGCATATCGATACAGCCCCGCGCCCCTTGAGGGCGCGGCAGTCAGACGCGCATTGGCTGCGGAGTTTCCCGGCGCGCCGGGTCCGGGCCCTCGTACTCCCGAATGATCTCGTACCGAGTATTCCGCTCCACCGGCCGGAACCCGGCGTCCCGGATCAGATCCAGCAGGTCCTCACGGGTCAGCTTGTTCGGCGTGCCGTAGTTGTCGGCGTCGTGCGTGATCTTGTACTCGACGACCGAGCCGTCCATGTCGTCCGCGCCGTGCTGGAGGGCGAGCTGCGCGGTCTGGACGCCGTGCATGACCCAGAAGACCTTGACGTGCGGGACGTTGTCGAACAGCAGCCGGGAGACCGCGAAGGTCTTCAGGGCCTCCGCGCCGGTCGCCATCTGGGTACGCGCCTGGAGCCGGTTGCGTACCTTGCCGTCCTTCATGTCCACGAAGTCGTGCTGGTAGCGCAGCGGGATGAAGACCTGGAAGCCGCCGGTCTCGTCCTGGAGCTCGCGCAGGCGCAGCACGTGGTCGACGCGGTGCCGCGGCTCCTCGATGTGGCCGTACAGCATGGTGCACGGGGTCTTCAGACCCTTCTCGTGCGCCAGGCGGTGGATGCGCGACCAGTCCTCCCAGTGGGTGCGGTGGTCGACGATGTGCTGGCGGACCTCCCAGTCGAAGATCTCCGCGCCGCCGCCGGTGAGGGACTCCAGGCCCGCGTCGATCAGCTCGTCCAGGATCTCGCTCGCGCTCAGCCCGGAGATCGTCTCGAAGTGGTGGATCTCCGTCGCCGTGAACGCCTTCAGGGAGACGTTCGGCAGGGCGGTCTTGAGCTCCCGCAGGGAACGCGGGTAGTAGCGCCACGGCAGGTTCGGGTGCAGGCCGTTGACGATGTGCAGCTCGGTGAGGTTCTCGCCCTCCATCGCCTTGGCGAGCTTCACCGCCTCCTCGATGCGCATCGTGTACGCGTCCTTCTCGCCCGGCTTGCGCTGGAAGGAGCAGTAGGCGCAGGAGGCGGTGCAGACATTGGTCATGTTGAGGTGCCGGTTGACGTTGAAATGAACCACGTCACCGTTCTTGCGCGTGCGCACCTCGTGGGCGAGGCCGCCGAGCCACGCCAGGTCGTCCGACTCGTACAGCGCGATGCCGTCCTCGCGGGTCAGCCGTTCACCGGCCCTGACCTTGTCCTCCAGCTCGCGCTTGAGCCCGACGTCCATGCCCACACCTTTCTCCGACGACACCGACGATGTCTCCGACAACTTCGACGACTTCGACAACCGTACGGCTAGACCTCTTCGGGCAGTTCCCCGACCCGGTTCTCCCACTTCGTGGAGAGCACGATCGTCGTACGGGTGCGGGAGACGCCCTTGGTGCCGCTGAGCCGCCGGATGATCTTCTCCAGGCCGTCCACGTCGTTCGCCCGCACCTTGAGCATGTACGAGTCGTCGCCGGCGATGAACCAGCAGTCCTCGATCTCGCTGAGCTCCTTCATGCGCTGGGCCACGTCCTCGTGGTCGGCGGCGTCGGACAGCGAGATGCCGATGAGGGCGGTGACGCCGAGGCCGAGCGAGGCGGCGTCCACGGTGGCGCGGTACCCGGTGATGACGCCGGCCGCCTCCAGCCGGTTGATGCGGTCGGTGACGCTGGGTCCCGACAGGCCGACGAGGCGCCCCAGCTCCGCGTACGAGGCCCGGCCGTTCTCCCTCAGGGCCTGGATGAGCTGCCTGTCCACCGCGTCCATGCGATTCGATGCCTTCCGCTGAAATATCCCGAGTTGATGAGAGGTACTGCGACGTGCCCTACCGGCCGGCACTCCCACCGCCCAGTTCGCCCGTCCAACGCCGGTACAGACCGTGCTCGACGCCCGCCGCGTCCAGCACCCGCCCGGCGACGAAGTCCACCAGGTCCTGGATGTGGGTGGCGCCCGCGTAGAAGGCGGGCGAGGCGGGCACCACGGTCGCGCCCGCGTCGTCGAGCTTCACCAGGTGCCGCAGGGTCTGACCGTTCAAGGGGGTCTCCCGTACGGCCACGACCAGCGGGCGGCGCTCCTTGAGCGTGACGCTCGCCGCGCGCTGGAGCAGGTCCTTGGACAGCCCGAGGGCGACACCGGCCACGGAGGCGGTGGAGGCGGGCACGATCAGCATGCCCTTGCTCGGATACGAGCCCGAGGACGGCCCGGCGGCCAGGTCCCCGGCGGGCCAGTACCGCACCCTGCCGATGTCCGCCTCGAAGATTCCGGGCTTCCCGTCGGCTCCCCGCCCGAGCCATTCCCGCAGGTCCGCCTGCCAGTGCGCGTCCCGGAACGAGATCCCCGTCTCGTCCAGCAGCGTGAGCCGCGAGGCCCGGCTGACGACCAGGTCCACGCTCTCGCCGGCCTCCAGGAGTGCGCGCAGCACCGACGCGGCATAAGGCGTGCCGGAGGCCCCGGACACCCCTACGATCCAAGGTGTACGCGCCGTCTCTCCTGGCTTGGCTGGGTTCACAACACCGAGCCTATCCGGCCTCGCAGGGTGGGAACCGGTCGAGGGGGCTCGGGCGTTCTCCGGGCGGGGACGAGTGAGCAGTGGGGGTTGCCATGTCGGACAGCGGGCTCGAGTGGTCGCGCGGGGACCGTGCGAAGGCCGCGGCCAAGCTGATGGTGGGCTGGGTCGCGCTGCTGTGGTTGCTGGAAGTGGTCGACGTGGTCAGCGGCCATGCGCTGGACGGGCTGGGCATCACGCCGCGCGAGCCCTCCGAGCTGGTGGATGTCGTGCCCGCCGCGTTCATCCACTTCGGCTTCGCCCATGTGGCCGCAAACAGTGTGCCGCTGCTGGTCATGGGCTTCCTCGTGGCGCTGGGCGGGATACGCCGGTTCGCCGCGCTGTGCCTGGTCGTCATCGTGGCCGACGGACTGGGTGTGTGGCTCGTGGCCCCGGCGCACACCAACACGGCGGGTGCCTCCGGGCTGATCTTCGGCCTCTTCGGCTTCCTGCTGGTCAGCGGCTTCGTGGAGCGCCGGCCGCTGGGCGTCGTGGTCGGTCTGCTGATCGGCGCGATATGGGGCGGCTCGATCCTGCTGGGCCTCTCACCGCTGCAGACGGGCGTCAGCTGGCAGGCCCACTTGATCGGGCTGGCGACGGGCGTGGCGGCGGCGTTCTGGTTCCGGCGGCGCGCTCAGGGCTGAGGGCGGGAACCGGGATCGACAGGGAGACGGTCGGTGGTGAGCTTCAACTTGCCGAGCGGGGAATCGACCGTCAGCGGAGGGCCGTAGGGGACGGTGTCGCGGCCGCGGTAGCTGTCAGAGCCCGGGTTCCACATCGTCACGCAGTGGCCCGCGAGCGGATCGAGGACGACGTAATTGGCGATGCCTCGGGAGGCGTACCAGCGGGGCTTTACTTCGTAGTCGCGGCGGACGCTGCCGCGGGAGACGACCTCTACGACGAGTTCGACGAGATCGGGGAGGTAGGCGCTCTCGTTCCGCTCGGCCTCGGGCGCGGGGATGACGGCGAGGTCGGGGCAGAACTCGTTGTCGTCGTCGAAGAGGACGCCGACACCGCTGATGAGAGCCCACGCCTGGCCGATCTGCCCTTCGAGGCAATTCCACACCTCGTGGATCGTTCTGCCGTGGTGCGGTGTGACCGGGCTCGCCACCACGCTGCCCTCGACGATCTCCACCCGGAAACCGGGCAGTGCCTCCTCTGCGCGGGCCAGCCCGGTGTGCAAGCGGTCCATGGGGCGGACCGTAATCAGACGGTCAGCCCTCGAACCAGAAGATCCAGCAGCGCACACACGAACAGGGCAATCCCGATGAACCCGTTGACGCTGAAGAACGCCCGGTTGAGGCGGGACAGGTCATGGGGGCGGACGATCGAGTGCTCGTAGACGAACGCGCCCGCGACGATCATCAGGCCGACCCAGAAGAAGCCGCCCGCGTCCGTCGTCACCGCGTACCAGACGAGCAGGGACATGGTCAGCGCGTGGCACACGCGTGCGCCCCAGATGGCGGCCGGGATGCCGAAGCGGGCCGGGACGGACATGACGCCGATCTCGCGGTCCGTCTCGATGTCCTGGCAGGCGTAGATCAGATCGAAGCCGCCGATCCAGATGCCGACCGCGAGGCCGAGGATCACCGCGTCCCAGGACCACTCACCGCTGATCGCCAGCCAGCCGCCGACCGGGCCCATCGCCTGGGCGAGACCGAGGATGGCCTGGGGGAAGTTCGTGAAGCGTTTCCCGTACGGGTACACCACCATCGGGATCACCGCGATGGGGGCGAGGGCGAAGCAGAGCGGGTTGAGCAGGGCCGCCGATCCGAGGAAGACGACGACCGCGATCAGCGCGCCGGTCCAGGCGTGCTTCACCGACATCGCGCCGGTGACCAGCTCCCGGTGTGACGTGCGTGGATTCCTGGCGTCGATCTCGCGGTCGATGATCCGGTTCACCGCCATCGCGAAGGTGCGCAGCCCCACCATGCAGATGGTGACCAGGAGCAGCCGCCCCCAGTGGATGTTCCGGTCCCACTGGAACATCGCGGTGAGCGCGGCGATGTAGGCGAAGGGCAGGGCGAAGACCGAGTGCTCGATCATCACCAGGCGGAGGAACGCCTTGGTGCGTCCTGGCTGCGGGATCGCGGCGGAGGCGCTGCTCATGAAAGGCCGTACTCCTTCCAGCGGCGGTCGACCTTCGCCGCCGTCTCCGGGTCGGACAGGACCATTTCGGGCCAGCCGCCGTCGCGCGTGTAGCCCTCCTCGGGCCACTTCTTGGTCGCGTCGATGCCTGCCTTGCCGCCCCAGAACTGCTGGTAGGAGGCGTGGTCGAGGTGGTCGACGGGGCCTTCGACGACGCTGAGGTCGCGGGCGTAGTCCGTGTTGCCGAGCGCGCGCCACGCGACCTCGTGGAGGTCGTGGACGTCGCAGTCGGAGTCCACGACCACGATCAGCTTCGTCAGGGACATCATGTGTGCCCCCCAGATCGCGTGCATCACCTTCTGCGCGTGCTTGGGGTACTTCTTGTCGATCGAGACGATCGCACAGTTGTGGAAGCCGCCCGCCTCCGGCAGGTGGTAGTCCACGATGTCCGGCACGATGATCTTCAGGAGGGGCAGGAAGAAGCGCTCGGTCGCACGACCCAGCGGTCCGTCCTCCGTCGGAGGCCGGCCTACGACGATCGACTGAAGCAGCGGCCGCTTCCGCATCGTCACGCAGTCGATCTTCAGGGCCGGGAAGGGCTCCTGCGGCGTGTAGAACCCGGTGTGGTCGCCGAAGGGCCCCTCGGGGAGCATCTCGCCGGGCTCCAGCCAGCCCTCGATGACGACCTCGGCCTGGGCCGGCACCTGCAGCGGGACGGTCTTGCAGTCGACCATCTCGATCCGCTTGCCGGCGATGAACCCGGCGAAGAGGTACTCGTCGATGTCGCCGGGGAGCGGCGCGGTGGAGGCGTAGGTGACGGCGGGCGGGCACCCGAAGGCGATCGCGACCGGCAGCCGTTCGCCCCGCCTCGCCGCGACCTGGTAGTGGTTCCGGCTGTCCTTGTGGATCTGCCAGTGCATGCCGATGGTGCGCCTGTCGTGGCGCTGCAGCCGGTACAGGCCCAGGTTCCGGATGCCGCTCTCCGGGTCCTTGGTGTGGGTGAGCCCCAGGTTGAAGAAGGACCCGCCGTCCTGCGGCCAGGTGAAGAGGGCCGGCAGCTGGTCCAGGTCCACGTCGTCGCCGGTGAGGACGACCTCCTGCACGGGGGCTTCCTTCACCTTCTTCGGCGGTACGTGCGTCATCGCGCCGAGCTTCCCGAAGGCCTCGCGGACGCCGACGAAGCCGTGCGGCAGCTCGGGCCTGAGCAGCCCGCCGATCTTGTCGCTGATCTCGCCGTACGACTTCAGGCCGAGGGCCTTCAGCAGGCGCCGGTCGGTCCCGAAGACGTTCATCGCGAGGGGAATGGACGAGCCCTTCACGTTCTCGAAGAGCAGCGCAGGCCCACCTGCCTTCTGGACGCGGTCGACGATCTCCCCGACCTCCAGATACGGGTCCACCTCGGCCTTGATGCGCTTGAGGTCACCCTCGCGTTCCAGTGCCCTGAGCAGGGAGCGAAGATCGTCGTAAGCCATGCGTCCCAGTATCGCCGAGCCCCTCGAACCCCCGACGCCCGCCCCGCCCGCCGAGGCTCAGCTCCGAGCCCGCCCCAGGTCGGCTTCGTGCTGCCGCAGTGCCACCGTGGTCGCACCTGTCGCGTACAGCACGCCACCCGCGGCGGCGAGGGGCGTGGCCAGGAGCAGGGCGGCGAGCGGCTGGGGCCAGTCGCGTTCGGTGGCGCAGCGCCTGGTCATCCATGCGCCGTCGGTGTCGGCCTCGCGTTCCGCGACCACGGGCGCGTCGCACTCCACCCCGTTCCCCGTCCTGTACGGCGTGAACATCTGCCAGGCGGCGTACAGCCACAGCACGGTCGCGAGGCCGAGCAGGGCGACGCCCCAGGAGCGACGGTTCCCGGCGCGGCTGATGAATCGGTCCTCGACGGCTGCCGGATGCATGGCCTCTCCCCCGGTTCGGCGCACTGTCGGGCGCCATTTTTCCCACCCGCTACCCTGACCCCGTCACCGGGGCCGCGAGCGCCCCGTCGCCGTCTCGTGGGGGATCGCACCACCATGCTCAGGTATCTGCCGTTCCTGCTGGTGCTGGCGCTGTGGATCTACGCCTTCATCGACTGTCTGAACACTCCCGAGGAGCAGGTGCGTGGGCTGCCCAAGGTGGTCTGGGTCATCATCATCCTGCTGTTCGGGGAGGTGCTGGTCGGACCGATCGCCTGGCTGGTCGCGGGCAAGTACCGCGGGCCCGTCCCGGCCGGCGGCTCCACGCCCTCCGAGTGGCACCGCAACCACCGCGCCGAGTTCGTGGCACCCGACGACAATCCCGAGTTCCTGAAGTCCCTCAAAGAAGAGGCTGCATCTTCTGAAGACGTGAAGGACGAGGCGCTCCTGAAGGACTGGGAGGCCGACCTGCGGCGCCGCGAGGAGGAGCTGCGGCGGCGTGAGCGCGGCGAGGACCCCAAGGCGGACTGATGGAGCTGAGGCTGCTCGTCACCTTCGAGAAGGTCGCGACCGTGCTGAGCTTCACGCAGGCCGCGGCCGAGCTGAAGTACGCGCAGTCCAGCGTGACCAGCCAGGTACGGGCCCTGGAGTCCTCCCTGGGCGCGGAGCTGTTCGACCGGCTCGGCAGCAGGATCCGGCTCACGGAGGCGGGTGAGCGGCTGCTCCCCTACGCCCGGCAGATCATCGAGCTCGCCGAGGAGGCGCGGGCCGCGGTCGCCGGTACCGAGGAGCCCGCCGGTTCGCTGGTGGTCGGGACGATGGAGTCGCTGACCTCGTACCGGCTGCCGCCACTGCTGGAGTTCTTCCACCACCGCTACCCCCGGGTGCGGCTCTCCCTGCGCACCACCATCGGCGACGAGACCCGGCAGGCGCTGCGGCAGGGCACGTACGATCTCGGCTTCCTGATGGAGGAGGCGACCGAGCACCCCGGGCTGGAGAGCGTGGTGCTGTGCGAGGAGCCGCTCGCGCTGGTCGCCGCGCCCCGACACGCCCTCGCGGGGCGGGAGTTCGGCACCACCGATCTCGTACGGCAGTCCCTCCTCGCCACCGAGCCGGGCTGCGCCTACCGGGACTTGTTCGAGCGGGAGCTCACATCGTCCGGTGAGCCGGTCGACTTCATGGAGTTCGGGACGATCGAGGCCACCAAACGGGCGGCGGCGGCCGGCCTCGGGGTCTCCTTGCTGCCCGAGGTGACGGTCGCCGCCGAACTCGCTCAGGGGGCTCTGGTACGGCTGCCGTGGCAGCCGCCGTTCACGCTTCGGACGCAACTGGCGTGGCGGGCCGGGAAGCGGCTTCCGGGGCACGTACGGCTGTTTCTCGAGCAGGCGCGGAAGCTCGTGTCCGAAGAGGCCGGGCAAGCGTGACCTTCAGGCTGGCCAGCACGATCAGCGGGACGCCCAGCGCCTGGACGAGGCCGATGTGGTGGCCGTACACCGCCCAGTCCATGACCATCGCGACCGCCGGGTAGACGAAGGCGAGAACGGCGATCTTCGAGGTCGGCAGCTTGGCGTAGGCGGCGTACATGAGGACGTACATCACGCCGGTGTGGATGAAGCCGAGGCCGACCAGCCAGCCCCAGTCCCAGCCGGTGCCGGACATCGCGCCGAAGTCGGCGAAGGGAAGCAGCAGCGGGATGCCGACGAGAACCTGGACCAGGGCGATGAGGTGCGGGCGGACGCCGGTGATCCGCTTGGTGACCAGGGTGGACAAGCCGTACAGGAGCGCGGCGAGGAGGGCCTGGCCGACGCCCGTCAGATAGGTGCCGCCGCTGGTGAAGTCGGCCGGTGTCACGCCCGAGACCAGGATCAGACCCGCGAAGGCCAGCGCGATCCAGCCGACCTTGGCGGCGGTGAGGCGCTCGCGGAAGAGGAGGGCGCCGAGCAGGACCACGTAGAACGGCTGTGTGTGGTAGACGACCGTGGCGACCGAGATCGACGTGTTCTCGTACGACTCGAAGAGGAACACCCAATTGAAGACGATGAACACGCCGCCCAGGACGGCGAGTCCGAAGGTGCGCGGGGTGAAGCCGTGGTCGCGGAGCCAGCCGCGGGACAGGACGTAGGAACCGAGCGCCAGCGCGCCGAAGACGACGCGGAAGAAAACGACGTTGAAAGGCGAGGCGCCCGACTCGACGACGAAGACGCCGAGGGTGCCGGACAGCACCATCGCGGTCATCAGCTGGGCGACGCCCCTGCTCTCTGCGGACTTGCTCTGCGTGGTCATGTCCTGGACGCTACGAGCGGGCCGGGGTGCCGGTCCACGCGCCAGTGGGGCGTCCTGCCGATGCCCCCATCGGCCCCGGCGATGACCCCAGGTGCCTACAGGATGTACGCCGACGAGGCTCCCGATGCGGACAATGCGCCCCTGTGCCCGGACCGGCCGGAACCGGACACTTACCTCGCATGACGACTGCTCCCGCCGACTCCTCCAACGCCCTCGCCCCCGCATACGGTGACAAGGTCATCGCCGTCGAGACGGCGGGCTCCGAGCCCATCCCCGACGCCGAACGCCATGGCTCGCCGCTCCAGCTGCTGTGGACCTGGGCGTCCCCGAACATCGAGTTCGCGACCGTCTTCATCGGTGTGATCTCGGTGCTGTTCTTCGGCCTGAGCTTCTGGCAGGCCACGGCCGCCATCGTGCTGGGCACCGCACTCGGCGCGGTCACGCAGGGCGTGCTGTCCCTGGACGGGCCGCGGTTCGGAGTGCCGCAGATGGTGATCGGCCGCTTCTCCTTCGGCCACCTCGGCAACATCCTGCCGTCCGCGGCCAACGGTCTGGTGGCGGGCGTGGGCTGGTTCGCGGTGAACAGCGTGAGCGCTGCCTTCGCCCTCAACACGCTGACAGGACTGCGCCCGCTGCCGTCCCTCCTCCTGGTGGTCGTGGCCGAGATCCTGATCGGCTTCATCGGCCACAACTTCGTGCACACCTTCGAGAAGTACGCCTTCCCGGCCCTCGCGGTGATCTTCCTGCTGGCGGGCGTGTGGACGTTCAAGGACGCGGACCTCGGCGGGGGCGGCACCGGCGGCGGCATCGGCGGCTTCCTCCTCGCCTTCAGTGCGGCCTGGGGCTACGCGGCCGGCTGGAACCCGTACGCCACGGACTACTCCCGCTATCTGCCGCGCACCGCGAACAGGTTCAGGACCGTCCTCTACCCGGCCGTCGGCCTGTTCGTGTCGGTCGCCCTCGTGGCGATCATCGGCGCGGCCTCGGCGACCATCGTGGCTCCCAAGGACGCCACCCCGACAGCGGCCTTCACGGGACATCTCCCTGGCTGGCTGGGCGACCTGGTGCTCCTCGCCATCATCCTCGGCGGCATCTCCGCGAACGCCCTCAACATCTACTCGGGCGCGATCTCCATCGCCTCCTTCGGGCTGAAGCTCCCCACCTGGCTGAGCCGCAGCGTGCTGGTCGTGGTGTCGGGTGTCGCCGGTACGGCGGCGGCGTGGGCATCACTGTCGGACGCGGGGTCGGCGTACGAGGCGTTCCTGCTGGTCATCGCGTACTGGGTGGCGCCGTGGCTCGGGGTCGTCCTGGTGGAGCGATGGCTGCAGTCCCGCACGGCCACGGACGAGGAGCGGACGGCCCGTCTGACCGACCGTTCCTTCACCAACTGGCCCGGGCTGGCAGCCCTGTTGATAGGCGTCGCGGTGTCGGTTCCGCTCTTCTCCAACCAGGAGGACTTCGTCGGCTACGTCCCGAAGCACTGGCCGTCCTTCGGCGACATCACGCCGGTGGTGGGGTTCGCGGTGAGCGCGGGTCTGTACGCGGTGCTGCGCCGGGCGAAGGCTCAGTCCGCGTCCAGCAGTTCCGCCTGATCCGCGTACTCGACCCTGATGTACCTGCTGTTGTGTTCGCCGTAGGCCTTCTTGAGGATCGGTTCCGCCGTGTCGGGGTCGTCGACGCCGATGATGACGAAGCCCCGTTCGTCCGCGGCGACTTCGCGCATCTCGAAGGTTCCGTCCCAGCGGCGCATGTCGTCGCCGATCCGGTCGGAGAGGGCGGAGAGGGTCTTTCCGCTGACGTCGGTGTCGTGCAGCCGCACGGTCACGCCCCGGACGGCCGCCCCGCAGACCTCGTCGTCAAAGGCGGCGGAGGGCATGCGCCACACGTCGGCCCAGTGGTGCTCCTCGTCGACGGAGAGGCCGGTGTAGACGTCGGGGTACTTCTTCCGGGCCAGTTCGTCGACGTGTACGACCACCCGCATCAGCGGGGTGTCGTCGTCGCGACCAGGGAGACTGCCGACCGGGCGGGTGCCGACGCAAGTCCGGTCCGTGGCCGCCGACTTGACCCGAACGGGATCCGACCTGAGGCCTCCGCCGCCGTGGCCGGTCTCCAGTGCCTGGACGTACAGGCCCGCGGCCACCACCAGCGCGGCGGTCGCTCCGGCCGATGCGATCCAGGTGCGGTTGCTGCCCATGTCCCCCTCCGTCCCCGTGCGTTGCCGTCAGCACTGTGACGCCGGAGGGGGCGGAGGGGTTCAGTCCGTCGGTTCGTCCCGCAGGACGAGGTCCAGCAGACCCGGGAAGCGGGCCTCGAACTCCGCCCGCCGTAGGCGGTTGACCCGCCGGGGCCCCTCGTCGCGCTGCTCGACCAGCCCCGCGCCCCGCAGCACCACGAAGTGATGGCTGAGCGCGGCCTTGCCGACGGGCACGTCGAAACTTCCGCAGCTGCGCGACCACTCCGCCGAGCCCGCCAGCTCCCTGACGAGGCTGATGCGTACGGGATCGGCGAGCGCGGCGAGGGCGGTCTGGACGGAGACGTCGTCGGGGTGGGTGTGCTCGGGGGCGGCCCGATGACTGGTGCGCTGCGCCACGCGGGGCTCCTTCACGCCTTGCCGAGGTTCACGTCTTGCCAAGTGTTCGATGAAAATCATACACTCACGACTGTTCGCTTTTCATTGAACAGTCGCGGGTCGAACAGTCATGGAGGATGCGGCATGCGTGCGGTGGAGTTCCAGGAGTACGGCGGACCCGAGGTCCTGAAGGTCGTGGAGGCGGAGGTCCCCGAGCCCGGCCCGGGCCAGGTGAGCGTCGACGTGGCGTACACCGGGGTGAACTTCGCCGATCTCAAGGCCCGCAGCGAGGGCTACCGGGTACCGCAGCTGCCCTTCGTGCCCGGACTCGAGGCGTCTGGGCGCGTCCGCGCGCTCGGCGAGGGCGTCACGGGCCTGTCCGTCGGCCAGGAGGTGACGGCGCTGACGGAGGGCGGCGCCTACGCGGATGTGGCGCTGGCGCACGCCTCGACCGTCTTCCCGGTCCCGGCCGGCGTCGGCCTGCGTACGGCGGCGACCCTGCCGACGGTGCTGCCGACGGCGTACGCCCTGGTGCACGCGGTGGGCCGGCTGCAGCCCGGGGAGACGGTGCTCGTGCAGGGCGCGGCGGGCGGTGTCGGCACGGTGGTGGGCCAGCTGGCGAAGGCTGCCGGTGCGGGGGCCGTGTACGGGGTGGTGTCGGGCGCGGCCAAGGCGGCGTACGCGCGCGAGTACGGCTACGACGAGGTGTTCGTAGGCGAGTTCACGGAGGCAGTGCGGGAGGCGACCGGCGGCCGGGGCGTCGACCTCGCGCTCGATCCGGTCGGCGGCGAGACGTTCCGGGGCAGCCTGGCCTCGCTCGCGCTCTTCGGGCGCCTGGTCTCCTTCGGCAACGCGAGCTCGGCACCGGCGTGGAACGTGGGACAGCCGGAGCTCTACCCCTCCGGGGTGTCGGTCGGCGGCTTCTCGATCCTTACGCTGGCGAAGACGGCCCCCGGTGAACTGCGCTCCCTCGCCGAGCGGGCCTTCGCCAAGGCGGTGGACGGCACGGTGTCCCTGCCGGTCACCGCCGAGTTCGGGCTGGAGGAGGCGGCGGAGGCGCACCGGCTGATGGGGACGCGGACCAGCACGGGCAAGCTGCTGCTGCGGGTGGGCGGCTGACCCCCGTCAGATGCCCCCCGTCAGATACCCCCCCATCAGATCTTCGTCCAGCGCTGGGCCTGGTTCCCGGACGTGCAGGTGTCGGTGACCGGCCAGCCGGCGGAGTTCTCGAGGCACTGGCTGTTGGACATGTTCTGCAGGGTGCCGCCGGAGCCCGTGCGCCAGGACTGCGCGGAGTCCGAGCCGCATGCGCTGACCGAGGCGAGGGGGTTCCCGGACGGAACCAGGGTCATGCACTGGCCGGTGAACTCGTTGACCATGCGGTAGGTGCTGCCCGACAGGCTCCTGGTCTTCCAGGAGGCCGCCGGGGTGTCCGTGCAGTCCCCGAAGCGCACTCCGTACGAGCCGGTGGAGTTCTCCACGACCAGGCACTGGCCGTTGGAGGCGTTCTTTATCCGGTAGTAGCCGGAGGATGGGGCGGTGGTGGTCGAAGTCCCGCTGCCCGACGAGCTGTTGGAGCCACCGGAACCGCCCGACCCGCCGGACCCGTCATCCGAACTCGAACTGCCCGAGCCTCTGTCGCCGTCCGAACTCCCCGAGCCGTTCGCCCCGCTCCCTCCCGCGGCCCCGCCCTGGGATCCGTTGCCGCTCCCGCCCTTCCCCGACGCGGACGAGGACTTGCCCGGCGATGCCGAGCCGGACGGGCTCGCGCCCGACACCGACGGCGAGGGGGTGACGGACGCCGAGACCGACACGAACGGCGTGGCACCGCCCCCGGCCTGCGAGCCGGACGGCGTATCGGAGGTGTACGGCAGAAGCCGGATCGCGAGTGTCGCACCGGCCGTGACGACCACGACCGGCACGACGGCGAGAATGATGCGGGTACGACGCCGCCGCTCACGCCGCTCGGGCTTGCCCCCGGCATCCGCCTCCGGAGGCTCCGGCGTTCCCGGCTCGGCGCCCGGCAGCGTCGGCACCGGCACCGGAATCGACAGCTCGTCGGCGTCCGGCACGTTCGCCGCGAAGGCGGCCCGCTCGGACAGCTGCCCGGCGATGGCCTCCGGCCACAGCGGCGGCTCGAACGGCCCGTGTGACGAGGCGAGTTCGAGGAGTTCGGCGGCGGTGGGGCGGTCCTCCGGGTCCTTGGCGAGGCAGGACTCGACGACCTCGGCCAGCTCCGGGTCCAGTGCGCGCAGGGCCTGGAGGTCGGGCTCCTCGTGCACGATGCGGTAGAGCACACCGTGCCCGGACTCGTCGCCGAACGGCGGCTCCCCCGTCGCCGCGTACGCCAGCACCGACCCCAGCGCGAACACGTCGACGGCGCCGGTCAACTGCCGTACGCCGGAGGCCTGTTCGGGCGCCATGTAGGCGGGCGTGCCGACGGCGACACCCGTGCTGGTCAGCTGGCTCTGCTCGGCGGCACGGGCGACGCCGAAGTCGATGAGGGTGAGGCCGTCGAGGGTCAGCATGACGTTGGACGGCTTGACGTCCCGGTGCACCATGTCCAGCGTGTGCACGGCCGCCAGCCCCGAGGCGACGTCGCGCAGCAGGAGCCACAGCGCGTCGACGGGCAGCGGCCCGCCGTTCACCTCGACGGCCTCGCGCAGGGTGAGCCCGGGGACGTACGCGGTGGCGAGCCACGGCGGCCGGGCCGTGCGGTCACTGGCCACCAGCGGTGCGGTGGCCTTGGCGGGCAGTCTGGCGAGGTTGTCCAGCTCCTGTCCGAAGCGGCGCAGGAACGTCGGATCCTCGCCGACGATCGAGGGCAGCACCTGCTTGACGGCGACATACCGCCCGTCGTGCACCCCGAGATAGACCCGTCCCATACCGCCGGCCCCGAGCCTGCCCACCAGCGGAATCATCCCGATCCGCTGCGGATCCTCCGCCTGAAGCGGCTCGGCGCCGCCGTCCCCGTTGGTCGTCACTCCCGCAAAGGTAGCGGCAGAGGCGCCATTTGGATAGTGCCCCTATCCAATTTCACCGGTTCCCGATGAGTCCCAAGCAGCAACGCGGCGAGGCCACAGTCGACCGCCTCCCGGACGCAGCACTGCGCCTGTACGCCGAGTCGGGCGCCTCACGATGAGCACCGTCACCAAGGGCCAGCGGATCAGCCTCTACCACCAGTTCGGCAGCATCGACGGCCTCGTCCTCGCGCTCGGAGCGCTGACTGGCGCGGCTGCTGGGCAAATTGGTCATCGCCGTGCAGGGGGCGGCGACCACCCGCGAAGGCATTGACGCCCTTGCTCGGACAGCAGTCGTTGGACGTCCGGGAGGGCGACCGGGCCTGCGTCGGCACGGAGAACATGCGGGTCGGCTACGTCGAGGTGACCGGCATCCCGGATGCCGACCACATCGACCTCGCGGTGACGGTGTGGCAGCGCGCGGACTAGACAATGCCCGGCGAATTTTGACACGGTGAGCCGCACCGATCCGCATTCGAACACGCGATCGATGACACCGGACATCCGGGAGGCCGTCAGCCATGCCGCTTGCCTTCTACGCCACGCACAGCACGTTCTCAGACCCCGGCGAACTCGCCGACCGGTACGTCGACTTACCCCGCGATCCCACCCGACTCGCGCGTATTTCCCGCGACTTGCTCATCCACCGCGTAGAGGGCGACCTCTTCCACCACACCCACCCGGCCGAGCGCCTGCACAACGACGCCGAGACCCGCTACATCGACGACATCCTGCGCATCCTCGTGGCACGGAACGACGCCCCGCTGCACGTACGGCGCGAGGTCGAGGACCGTTTCGTCGGAACCTGCCGGGACTTCTCGCTGCTGCACTGCTCGTTCCTGCGGCAGGCGGGCATCCCGGCCCGCATCCGCTCCGGCTTCGCCGACTACTTCGGCTCCGACGGCTTCCACTGCGACCACGTGGTCACCGAGTACTGGGACGAGGAGCGCGGCTGGCTGTTCGCGGACGCCCAGCTCGCCGACCCCGCCATCACCGGCAACTGGAACGCGGACTTCGACCCGATGGACGTCCCGCGCGACCGCTTCCTGGTCGCGGGCAAGGCGTGGCAGGCGATCCGCGAGGGCGGTGCGGACCCGAAGACCTTCGGGCTGCATCCGCCGGAGCAAGGCCCGTTCTGGGGCGAGCGGTTCGTGGCCGGCAACATCCGGCTCGACCTCGCGGCCCTGAACAAGGTGGAGACGCTGCTGTGGGACGAGTGGGGAACGGACGAAGGGAAGCCGGGCACGCCCCTGTCGGCAGCGGCCCGTGAGCTCTACGACCGCGCCGCCCTGGTCGCGGGCGACGACGTCCCCTTCGATGCGGCCCGCAAGCTGTTCACCGAGGACGACACCCTGCGCACCCCGAAGACGGTGCTGTGCTCGGCGCCGTACAACGGACCGAGCCAGGTCACCCTGCGCTAGGAGCAGCGCCTCGAAAGGGGCGCGGGGCTGTATCGATTTGCGGCTCCGCCGCGGGGCCGCGACCAGCCACGATCAGGCAGCAGCCGACCGACGGCCCATAGCGGCACCGCCAGCGGAGCGCCCCCGCACAACCCGATGCGCACACACCGCCGCCAGCAACTCCCCCAGTAGATCCGGATCGTCGATCTCAAGGCCCAGCAGGGACTCGATCCGCTCCAGGCGCTGGTAGAGCGACTGGCGGCCGATGTGCAGCAAGGCCGCCGTGCGCGTCGGCGAACACCCGTGCCGCAGGTGCACCTCCAGGGTGCGGACCAGGTCGCTGGGGTGGGCCGCCTCCCAGGCCAGCAGCGGGCCCAGGGTGTGCTGGACCAGCCGGTCGAGGCGGTCGCGGTTGGTGTCGATGCCGCCGCGGGTCAGCTCCCGTTCCAGGGCGAGCGCGCGGGCGGAGGTGACCAACGGGCCCTCGGGGGCGGGCGGTTCGGCGGCCGGCACGGTCAGCGCCAGCTCCAGCGTCGTACGCGCCGCCCGCAGCGTGTCGCTCCAGCGCAGCCAGCCGCTGCCCGCGTCGACGGCGTGCCCGACCGCGACGGTGAGCCCCGCGTCGGCTGCCGTACGGAAGGCCTCCTGGACGGCACGGACCGGGTCACCGGAGCCGAGGCCACCGCCGAAACCCGTGCTGCCGTCGCCGGGCAGCGCCAGCAGTGCCAGCACGTCGCCGGGGAACGGCGCCCGCAGCGCCCGCGCCCCGCCCAGCAGCCGTACCGCCCGGTCCACGGCGCCCACCTCACGCGTGCCGTGCACCGACACCCCGATGAGCCGGGCCCCCGGGCCCGGGTGGAACCCGGCGAGCGCGGACCGTGCCTCGACCTCCGGCTGGTTGAGGGCCGCGCGGTCGGCCAGATCGGCGAGCAGGGCCGCCGTGTGGTCGTCTGCCCAGGGACGTACCACCGACCGCCCGGACAGCCCCCGGGCCACGATGGCGCGGTTCGCCGCCTCCGTGATGCGTACGAAGGGCACGACCCGGTGCAGGGCCAGCAGGGGCAGGCCGAGGCGGCGGGCCTCGTCGACGACCTCGGGGGGCATCTGCGGCAGTGAGCGGCCCACCTCCACCGCCAGCCCGGCGGCGCCCCGCGCGGCCAGCTCGCGGACGTACCTGCGGCGGACCTCCTCGTCGGCGTCGGTGAGGCCGAAACCGTTCGTGAGCAGCAGTTCTCCGCCGTCGAGGAAGTTGGCGCCCTCGTACACCTCGCTGGAGTGGACCCAGCGCACGGGGCGGTCCAGGGCGCCCTCGCCGGCGAGGAGGGCGGGCTCGGAGGCCCGTACGGGATCGAGGTCCAGGACTTCGCGGAGGGTGAGTGCGGCCACGGGCACCTCCAGGGACGGCGCGTGGACAGTTCGTCCGGCGGCGGGATGCCCGGAGAGTACTTTCCGCACGTTGCCCTCGTGTTTCGGCCACAGCAGAGTGAGGACATGGACCTTGTGGACCACATGGATCAAGCGACGGCACGGACCTGGCTCGCCGCCGCCGTCGCGGAGGCGCGCGCCGGGCTCGCGGAGGGCGGCATCCCGATCGGCGCCGCGCTCTACGGCGCCGACGGCACCCTGCTCGGCCGCGGCCACAACCGGCGCGTCCAGGACGACGACCCCTCGATGCACGCGGAGACGGCCGCGTTCCGCGATGCGGGACGGCAGCGCTCGTATCGCGGTACGACGATGGTCACGACCCTCTCGCCGTGCTGGTACTGCTCCGGGCTGGTCCGCCAGTTCGGCATCTCGCGGGTGGTGGTCGGCGAGGCGGCCACCTTCCACGGCGGGCACGACTGGCTGGCGGAGCACGGCGTGCGGATCGTGCTGCTCGACGACGCCGAGTGCATCGGAATGATGCGCGACTTCATCAAGAACCATCCGGCACTGTGGAATGAGGACATCGGTGAGTAACGCCCCTGCCCCGCGTATTCCGACGGTCGATCTGCGGCCGTGGCTCGACGGCGACGAGGACGCCCGCGCCGCCATCGCCCGCACCGTCGACGAGGCCCTGCAGACCGCCGGTTTCCTGCTGGTCACCGGGCACGGCGTGGATCCTGCGCTGCGGACCGCGATCCGGGAGGCGGCTCGTGCGTTCTTCCGGCTTCCCGTCGGGACCAAGCAGCCGTACGCGGCGAAGGTCGGGGGCCGCGGCTGGCTCGGCCCGGGCGCGGAGGCCAACGGCTACTCGGAGGGTACGCAGACCCCGCCGGACCTGAAGGAGTCGCTGACGTTCGCGACGCACGAGCCCTTCGAGGACCCCGTTGTCAACGCGGAGTGGTACGCGCCCAACGTGTGGCCGGAGGAGGTGCCGGAGCTCCGGGCGCTGTGCGAGGAGTACCTGGAGCGGATGGCCGATCTGGAGAAGCAGCTCCTGTCCCTGCTCGGCGAGGCGCTCGGCCTCGAACCGGACTTCTTCTCCCGGCACATGGACCACCCGACGTACGGCTTCAACATCAACTGGTACCCGGGGGTCGAGGTGATCGGGGAGCCGCAGCCGGGCCAGTTCCGCATCGGGCCGCACACCGACTTCGGGACGGTCACGATCCTCGACCGGCAGGCGGGGAAGGGCGGGCTGCAGGTGTACACGGACGAGGGCGGCTGGGAGGACGCGCCCTTCGACCCGGAGGCCTTCACGATCAACATCGGTGATCTGATGGCCCGTTGGACCGGTGACAGGTGGCGGTCGGGGCGGCACCGGGTGCTGCCGCCACCCGCGGACGCGCCCGCCGAGGAACTGATGTCGCTCGTCTACTTCGGCGAGTGCACACCGGGGACGCTGGTGGAGTCCGTACCGGCTCCGGTGGGGCGGGTGGCGTACGAGCCCGTCGACTCGCACCGCTATCTGCGGGAGAAGCTGGACTCGATCACGGTCGGCTGACCAGCTTCTCGAAGCGGGCTCGCCAGGCGGGCTCCGCCGCCTCGGCTCCCCGGTACTCATGGGTGAAGCGGAGGGCCGTGCCTTCTTCGCCGTCCCGCTCCAGGTGGAAACGGATCCGGTCGCCGTCGTCCAGCGTGTACTCGGCGACCCGGTCCACGTCCCATGCGGTGACCCGACCGCTGCCCAGGTCACGCAGGGTGACCGCGCCGCCGAGTCTGGGTTCGAGGACGTCGGCGGTGGTGAACCACTGGGCGAGCCCTTGGGGGGTGGCCACCGCCGGCCAGACGTCCTCCATGCGCCGGGGAACCCGCACCAGGAAGTGGAGCATGTGCGTGTTCCCGTGGCTCTGACTGGTGCCCTGTGCGATGGAACCGCTCATGACACCAGTGTCGGCCGGTTCTGCCTCAGACGCCCGCGTAGGAGTGCTTGCCGGAGACGAAGATGTTGACGCCGTAGTAGTTGAACAGCCAGCAGCCGAAGGCGATCAGCGCCAGGTAGGCGGCCTTGCGGCCCTTCCAGCCGGCGGTGGCGCGGGCGTGCAGGTAGCAGGCGTAGGCGACCCAGGTGATGAACGCCCAGGTCTCCTTGGGGTCCCAGCCCCAGTAGCGGCCCCAGGCCGACTCCGCCCAGATGGCGCCCGCGATGATCGTGAACGTCCACAGCGGGAAGACGGCCGCGTTGATGCGGTAGGAGAACTTGTCCAGGGAGGAGGAGGCGGGCAGCCGCTCCAGGAAGGACGTCGCGAAGCGGCCGGGGGTGCCGCCGTTCTCCAGCTTGGTCTCGTACGAGTCCTTGAAGAGGTAGAGGAGGGTGCCGACGGCGCCCACGTAGAAGACCGCGCCGCACAGGATGGCGGTGGAGACGTGGATGTAGAGCCAGTACGAGTGGAGGGCGGGAACCAACTGGTCACTGGCGGTGTACAAGACAGTGACGGCGATGCCGAGGTCGAGGAGGACCGTGGTGATCAGGAACAGCCCGAGCCAGCGGATGTTCTTCTTCAGCGCTAGCAGCGTGAGGTACACGCCTACGGCGACGGTGGAGAAGGTGATGTTGAACTCGTACATGTTGCCCCACGGCGCCCGCTCCACCGAGGCCGCGCGGGCGACCACACCACCGAGGTGGATGAGAAAGGCGAGCACGGTGAGCGAGATGGCGATACGCCCGTAGAGGTCGCCCTGCTCGTCCCCGCCGTGCGCCCCGGGCCCGTCGGGCACGTCCCGCGCACCGGCCGAGGCCCGTACGACGACCTTGGGCCGCTCGAGTACGGCGGTGCCGCCGGCCTTGTTCACAGTGACGGCGGGGGCCTTGCCCTTGCTCCCCTTCGCCTCCGTGGTGAGCGCTGCGGCCGTGCGGCCGACCCTGCTGCGGCTGCCGAAGAGCCATTCGGCGATGTACGCGAAGAAGGCCAGGGTGTAGACGGCCATCGCGGAGTAGATCAGCGTGTTGCTGATGTTCGCGAGGTGTTCGTTGGTGGCCGTGGCCAACTCGGTTCCGGCGGCGAGAGTCACTTCTCAGCCCCTTCGGCAGGTACGACTTCGGGGTCGGGGGTGGTGGTGTCGTCTTGGTCTGGGGAGCCGGCGTCGGGTTCGGCGTCGGAGTCGGAGTCGGAGTCGTCCGAGTGCTCGTCGGGCTCGGTCGCGCCCGGCGCCTGGTCCCACAGGATCCCGGCGAGGTCGCCGAGTTCCTCCGGCACCTTGGCGGACTCGCTGCGGCCGAGGCCGGCCATCTCCACGACCGTCACACCGTCGGCGCCCTTGACAGCCCGCACCCACACCCGGCGGCGCTGGATGAACAGGGAGCCGGCGAGGCCGAAGATGGCGACGAGTGCGCCTCCGAGTGCCCAGGTGGTGCCGGGCTGCTGGACGACCTGGAAGTTGGCCCACTGCTTGGTGGTCTCGTAGGTGATGGAGCCGGCGCCGTTCGGGAGCTTCATGGTCTGGCCGGGCCTCAGGTTGTCCCTGAGCTGGGCGCCCTTGGAGTCCTTGAACTCCTTCACATGGGTCTTGTCGAGCTGGTACACGCTCTGCGGGATACCGGAGTTGACGCCGAGGTCGCCGTGGTACGGGGTCAGGTTCAGCACCGGGTTGCGCAGCGCGGGGAAAGTGGAGGCCGTCTCGCTGCCGGGGGTGTAGGTCGGCAGGAGGAAGGCCGAGATGCCCAGCTGTTCGCTGACGCCCTTGGCGTTCTTGTAGCCGTCGAGGACCTTGACCACACCGGTGGAGGTGACGTTGGAGTCGAGCGGGAGGAGCGGTACGGCGTCGCGGTAGACGACGTTGCCCTTGCCGTCGCGGACGGTGATGACGGGGGCGTAGCCGTGGGCGGTGAGGTAGATCTTGGCGTCGCCGATCTCCAGCGGCTCGTTGACCTTGACGAGGTCCTTCTTGTCCTTGCCGTAGGCGCCCTGGCTGTAGGTGAGGGCGGCCTGGTAGGTGCGCGGGGTGCCCTTGTTGGGGCCGCTGGCCTCGTAGGTGCCGGTGAACTTGTCCAGGGTGAAGCTGAACGGCACCAGGTCGTCGCTGTTGAAGAGGTTGCCGGACTTGAAGTCGTCGTAGGAGATGAGGGTGTTGGAGAAGCCGTCGCCGTCGCCCTCGACGACGAGCTTGTTGCCCTCGGACTTGAAGAGCTGGCCCCAGGCGAAGGCGATCAGCATGACGATCAGCGCGATGTGGAAGGCGAGGTTGCCGACCTCGCGCAGATAGCCCTTCTCGGCGGCTACGGCGTCACCGGCGAGATGGGCGCGGAAGCGGCGCTTGGTGAGGAGGGCGAGGGCGGCCTCGCGGACCTGCTCGGGTTCGGTCTCGGTGCGCCAGGTGGTGTAGGCGGGCAGCCGGGTCAGGCGCTTGGGGGCGCCCGGCGGGCGGCCGCGCAGCTGACCGATGAACTGCCAGGTACGCGGGATGATGCAGCCGATGAGGGAGACGAACAGCAGGATGTAGATCGCGGAGAACCACACCGAGCTGTAGACGTGGAAGAGGCCGAGCTTGTCGTAGACGGGCGCGAGGAAGCTGTGCGCCTTGCGGAAGTCGGCGACCTTCGTCTCGTCGATGCCGGACTGCGGGATCAGCGAGCCGGGGATCGCACCGAGCGAGAGGAGCAGGAGCAGCAGCAGCGCGACCCGCATGGAGGTCAGCTGCCGCCAGAACCAGCGGGCCCAGCCGATGACACCCAGGCCGGGGAGGCTCGCCAGTTCCTCCCGGGGAGCGGTGGAGAGCTGGGAGCCGGCGGCGCCGAGGTCCGGGTCCTCGGCCCGCTCGGGGGCCGTGTCGGTGCTGGTGGTCTTGCTCATCGATCAGATCCCCACAGTGAAGCCGGCGGACCAGGACTGCATGTCCTGCACGAGGCGGTCCCAGGCGCCGGTCAGCAGGAGCAGACCGGTCACGATCATCATCGTGCCGCCGATCCGCATCACCCAGACATAGTGGCGCTTGATCCAGCCGAAGACGCCGAGCGCCTTGCGGAAGGCGACTGCGGCGAGCACGAACGGTACGCCGAGACCGAGGCAGTAGGCGACGGTCAGCAGGGCCCCGCGGCCCGCGCTGCCCTGCTCCGCGGACAGGGCGATCACGGAGGCGAGGGTCGGGCCGATGCACGGGGTCCAGCCGATACCGAACAGTGCGCCCAGGAGCGGCGCCCCGGCGAGGCCTGCCACGGGCCTCTTGTGGAAGCGGAACTCACGCTGGGTCATCCAAGGCATCAGGCCCATGAAGAAGACACCCATGAGGATCATGAGCACGCCCAGCACCTTCGTGAGGACGCTCTTGTTCTCCTGGAGGGTGTACCCGAAGGAACCGAACAGGGCCCCGCCGGAGACGAACACGGCGGTGAAGCCGAGGACGAAGAGGGAGGCCCCGGCGACCATCCGCCCGCGCCGGGCCTCGGCCAGGTCGGTGCCGGCGACTCCGGTGACGTACGACAGATAGCCGGGTACGAGCGGCAGGACGCACGGGGAGAAGAAGGAGACGAGTCCGCCGAGCAGCGCGATGGGCAGGGCGAGCAGCAGGGCGCCGTGGAGCACCGTGTCGTTGTAGCCCGTCGCTGCGGCGAGCGTGGTGACTGAGGTCACGTCACTTCTCCGCGAGGACCGGGGCGATCATCTTGCGCAGCTTGTCCTCGCTGAGCGCGGCCAGCGAGCGGGCGGCGATCCTGCCCTCCCGGTCGAGGACGAGCGTGGAGGGGACCGCCTGCGGGTTGAGAGTGCCCCTCTTGAAGCGGAGCATCAGCTTGCCCGTGGGGTCGTACAGGCTCTGGTAGGTGATGCCCTGCTGCTTCTCGAAGGCGACCGCGTTCTGGGTGCTGGTGTCGCGGGTGTTGATGCCGACGAACTGGACGCCCTTGGTCTTGAGGTCCTGGTAGACCTTCTCGAAGTTGGGCGCCTCGGCGCGGCAGGGGGCACACCAGGAGCCCCACACGTTCAGGACGACGACCTTGCCCTTGTAGGAGGCGACGTCGAGCTGTCCCCCGTTGACGGTCTTGCCGGACAGGTCGGGCGCCGCGGCCCGTTCCCCCTTCTCGGCGGTGGAGATGCCGTCCTTGCCCATGACGAAGTTGGTGTCACCGCCCCCGCCGGAGGTCCCTCCGGACGAGCAGGCGGACATCAGCAGCGTGGCGACCGCGGCACCGGCGGTGGTCAGGACGGTTCGGCGACGTGCGCGGTTCGAGCGCACGGGGGCGCGGCTGGCGGCACTCATGTGAAAAGTTTCGCATGCCCGTTCCGGGGATCATGCGCACCCCCCTTGCGGGGGGGGGGGGGGGGGGACAACCGCATTTCAGGCAGCCTGTCCGGTGGGTGAGGCAGAGGAGGCCGGGGTCTCCTTGAGGAACGTCTTCCAGCCGCCCGCCGGCTGCTGACCGACGTCGAGGGTGCGCAGCTTGGCGAGCACCTCCGGCTTCTGTACGTCCATCCAGTCGACGAACTGCCGGAAGGAGACGAGGCGTACGTCCGCGCCCTTCTCCTTCTCCTGCGCGATGTGCTTGAACGCCTCCTCGACGGCGTCCATGTAGATGCCGCCGTTCCAGTGCTCGAAGTGGTTGCCTACGAAGAAGGGTGCACGGTTTGTCTCGTATGCCCGCTGGAAGCCTGCTATGTAGGCCTTCGAGGCCTGGGTGCGCCAGGCCGGGTAGTTGGAGGCGGGCGCGTTGGTCGAGTTGACCGACTGGTTGGCGAGCATGTTGTAGTCCATCGACAGGACCTCGAAGCTGCGCCCGGGGAACGGGATCTGCTGCAGCGGCAGGTCCCACAGCCCCTGCTTCTTCTGCGGCCAGACCTGGCGGCCGCCGGGCGAGGAGGCGTCGTAGCGCCAGCCGAGCGACTTGGCGGTGGGCAGCAGGTTGTTCTGGCCGAGCAGACAGGGCGTACGGCCGCCGACGAGCTCCTTCTCGTAGTCGAAGGGCAGGGACGGCATGTCGGACCACCCCGTGTTCGTCCGCCACTCCTTCACGAAGGCCTTGGCCTGCTGGATCTCGCTGCGCCACTGCGCGGGCGTCCAGTTGCCGACGGTGCCGTAGCCGGAGCAGAAGTGGCCGTTGAAGTGGGTGCCTATCTCGTGCCCTTCGAGCCAGGCGCGGCGGACGTTGGTCAGCGTGGCCTTGACGTGCTCGTCGGTGAGGTAGCCGATGTCGGAGGCGCCGCGCCGGTTGTTCGGCGGGTTGTAGAGGCGCTTCTTCGACTCGGGCAGCAGATACAGCCCGGAGAGGAAGAAGGTCATGGACGCCTGGTGCTGCCTGGCGAGGTCGAGGAAGCGCGGGAAGAGCCCGTTGCCGACCTCGCCGGCGCCGTCCCAGGAGAAGATCACGAACTGCGGCGGGGTCTGCCCCGGCTCCAGCGGCTCGGGCTTGGCGGGCTGGTGGGGCTGCTTGCCGGTGAAGGAGGTCGAGCCGTCGCCGATGGGGCGGGCGGGGTGCGAGGGCTTGCCGGATCCGCCGCCCTTGGAACCTGAACCATGGGTCGACCCGTCTGACGGCGTGAGGGTGCCGCAGCCGGAGAGCCCGACGGCGGCCGCGGCGCCCGCGCCGAGACCGAGCATTCCCCTGCGAGTGAGAGCGCTGCGAGTGCGCATTCCAACCCCAATTCGTCATGTCCTGTGGTGGTCACCCATTCAGAGGACATGACGAAGGGGGAGGTTCCTCACGATCACGGTGATCTCGCAACAAATGTCACGAGAGCGTCATGGAACCCAAAAGGGGCTCTCTGCGCGCCCTATAGGGGCGCGAGGAACTGCGTGACAAGCCACGACGGAGCCGCAGACGCTCGACGGCCCGACGCGGCACTTCCCAGCGGAGCGCTCAGGCGCCGAAGGCCTTGGCCTTCCCCTTCACCGGCTTGGCGCCCGCGAGGAGATGGGCGGGGACGAGATCGCGGGCCGGTTCGCTGTAGCCGACGGACACGAGCCTGTCGCCCTGGTAGGTGAAGGACGTCAGCGAGGCCAGGGTGCACTGCCGCTTGCGCGGATCGTGCCACAGCCGCCGCTTCTCGACGTACGACCGCACGATCCAGATGGGCAGCTGGTGACTGACGAGGACGGCCTCGTGCCCCCGTGCCTGGTCCTTGGCGGAGTCCAGCGCCTGCATCATCCGCACGACGATGTCGACGTACGGCTCGCCCCACGACGGCCTGAACGGGTTGACGAGGTGCTTCCAGTTGCCCGGCTTCCTCAGCGCGCCGTCCCCGACCCCGAAGGTCTTGCCCTGGAACACGTTGTCGGCCTCGATGAGCCGCTCGTCGGTGGCCAGGTCGAGCCCGTGCGCCTTGGCGATCGGGGTGGCCGTCTCCTGGGCCCGCTCCAGCGGGGAGGCACAGACGTAGGTGATGTCGCGGGGGGCGAGGTGCTCGGCGACCCGGTCGGCCATCTGCCGCCCCAGCTCGGACAGCCGGTAGCCGGGCAGCCGCCCGTACAGGACCCCGTCCGGGTTGGCGACCTCGCCGTGCCGCATGACGTGGACGACGGTGATGTCGCTGCTCGCCGTGCTGTTGCTGTCGCTCATGCTGCCGTGGCCTCCGCCGCCGCTCGGGCCGCCGCCGGAAGGGCGTCGGCGATGCGCTGTACGGCCTGTTCGTCGTGGGCCGTGGACACGAACCAGGACTCGAAGGACGAGGGTGGCAGATAGACGCCCTGCGCCAGCATCGAGTGGAAGAAGGCGGTGAAGCGGAAGGACTCCTGCTTCTTTGCGTCCTCGTAGTCGCGGACCTCCCGGTCCGTGAAGAAGACGGAGAACATGTTGGAGGCGCTCTGCAGCCGGTGCGCGACGCCTTCCTTGGCCAGGGCCTCGGTGACCAGCGACCGGATCTGCTGGGACACGGCGTCGACCTTGTCGTAGGCGGCGTCGTCGAGCAGGCGCAGCTGGGCGAGGCCGGCCGCGGTGGCGACCGGGTTCCCGGAGAGGGTGCCGGCCTGGTAGACGGGCCCGGCGGGCGCGAGATGCGCCATCACGTCGGCCCGCCCGCCGAAGGCGGCGGCAGGGAACCCGCCCCCCATGACCTTCCCGAAGGTCATGAGGTCGGGCACGACCCCGTCGATCCCGAACCACCCGGCGCGACTGGTCCGAAAACCGGTCATGACCTCATCCGAGATGAAGAGAGCGCCGTTCTTGGAGCACGCGTCCTTGAGCCCCTGGTTGAACCCGGGCCGCGGCGGCACGACACCCATGTTCCCGGGCGAGGCCTCGGTGATCACGCAGGCGATCTCACCGGGGTGCCGGTGGAAGGCCTCGTGCACGGCCTCGAGGTCGTTGTACGGCAGCACGATGGTGTCGCCCGCCTGGGCACCCGTGACGCCGGGCGTGTCGGGAAGGGCGAAGGTGGCCACGCCGCTGCCGGCGGCGGCGAGCAGCGAGTCGACGTGACCGTGGTAACACCCGGCGAACTTGATCACCTTGGTGCGCCGGGTGAACCCGCGGGCGAGCCGGATGGCGCTCATGGTGGCCTCGGTCCCGCTGGACACGAGCCGCACCTGGTCCACGGGCCCGACTCTCTGGACGATCTCCTCCGCGAGCGCGACCTCGCCCTCACCGGGCGTACCGAAGGAGGTACCGCGCGAGACGGCGTCCTGAACGGCGGCGATGACCTCCGGGTGGGAGTGCCCGAGGATCATGGGCCCCCAGGAACACACCAGGTCGACGTACTCCCTCCCATCCGCATCGGTCAGATACGGACCGCTACCGGACACCATGAACCGGGGCGTGCCGCCCACGGCGCGGAACGCTCGCACCGGGGAGTTCACACCACCGGGCGTGACGGCCGAGGCACGGTCGAACAGAGCCTGCGAGACAGGCGCTTCGTATGAATAAGGCAGTGAATTGGGCAGTTCGCTCATGACCTGCGACTTCTCCGACCTTCTCCGACTTCTCGGGCTCCGGTTGCAAGGGACCTCCTCAGGGTAGGCCAGGGTGCACGGGCGGCAGCGGGCGCTGCTGCTGACCCGAGAGACAGCCGCCGCCCGGCACGATCTGCGAAACTGGGACCTGATACACACAGCTCATACGGCCCTGGCGTACGTATAGGTGTACGGACGGATGTACGACCGGGTGCGCGGCCAGGTGGACGACGAGGTGTACGGAGGCTTGTTCAGAGGCTGCGAAGATCCTGCGGACAGGTGTTTCAACGCACGTTTCGGCGGGCGGCCGTGGGGGAGGTCACTGACACGATGATCGGGTTGCGCGGCGGGGGCCACGCGTCCTAGAAAAGCAGTCGGGTGGAGATATGCATCGCGGTGGCGGACTGGGCGAGGGGACTGATGACCTGGGTCCTCGACGTGCCCATCGAGGAAGGCACCGACGCGAGGCGGAGGAAGCTACCGAGGCACGTCAGGGACAGGGTGCACCGAGTGAGCCCGAGCAGATCGACCGGCGGATCGACCGCCGGGGCGACGCGCTCAGGGCGGGGAGCAGGAATGGTGGTCGGGTGGGGGTGACGTACAAGTACTTCGGCGCGCCGGACGGCGCGACCGCGGCCCGTGTCCCGATCTCGATGCGCCCCGAGGAACTCGGCGGCGACGAGCTCGGCATGAACGGCATGTTCACCAAGATCAAGCCGGAGACCATGGCGGCGATGGTGCTGACGGGCATCGAAGGCGTCCCCCTCCACAAGGTCCCGCCCCTGGAACTGGTCGTCCTGCACCCCGACTACGCGGTGGTCAAGCTCCCGATGACGGTCGTCGACCCGCTGCGCGGCATAGGCGAGGAGGCGGTGGGCGCGGCGGCGTTCATCTGGTCGACGGTGCCGGACCGCGGGGGCCCGCGGGATGCGTTCAACGTGTACCAACTGCTGCACGAGTGGCAGGACTTCAGCCATCGGCTGCATGAGGCGGGGCATCAGCCTTATTGCCTTGTCTGGCCCTGAGCTGGGGCTTTCGTTTGGTGCGGGCGGGGCCTTTCGGGTCCCGCCTTTGTCATGTGCCGGGAGGGGCCGTCAGGCGGCCAGGGCACATTGGATTCATCGGCAACAACCTCAGCCGGCTCGCCCGGCACCTCAACAAGGACGGCGAAAGACGTACCACTCCCAGGACGGCACGCTGTGATCACTACGGGACTGTGGGATAGGGGCGCAGGACACCGTCCGGAGTCCACAGGCCCCTGGACGCTCCGGTGATCGCCCGGCAGGGGCTTACGCCTCGGTGTTCCGCTCCCGGTGGCCGACGACGATGAGCGCGCGAACGCGGTTCCAGCGACTCCTCCTCCACGGCACCGGCACCTTGAGCCAGGCGACGGAGATGGCCGCGAGGAATCGGTCGTACCCCTTCGACTCGCGGATGCATCCCGTCCGCTGAGCGGCCTGTACGCACTCCTCGGTGGCCGTGATGACGGTCTCGCAGGGGAGCGTGAGCGGGTTGTCCGGATCCTGCGCCCTGGCCGCGACCATGAGCGGCTCCGGCAGTCCGCTGAGCGCACTGAAGTACTCCTCCGGCGCACCTAGCCACTGCTCCAGCACCTCGTCGGCGTCGCCGAGCCGCACGATCTCTTCCTGGCGCGCCACCAGTTCTACGGAGCGCGTCTGCAGCACGGCCGCCGGCAGCGCCTCCCGGGTGGGGAAGTGCCGGTACACGGTGCCGGCTCCTCGTCGGCCCCGCCGGCTGCAGGTGGCTTGCCGGTCAGCGGCAGCGCGCGCCCATGGAGACCCGGGAGTCATGCCTGCTTGGGCTTGCGCCTGGAAACCGATCGGTTTACCGTTAGCTGAAACCGATCGGTTTACCATTCTGTGGAGGCAGTCATGACCGCATTGAAGGGCGCACACGTCTTCGTCACCGGCGGCAGCCGCGGCATAGGCAAGGCGCTGGTGGAGGAGCTGTACGCGCGTGGTGCCGGGAAGGTCTACGCCACGGCCCGTGATCCGCGCAGCGTGACGCATCCCGACGCCGTCCCGGTGGCGCTGGAGGTCACCGACCCGGCCTCCGTGGCGGCGGCCGCCGCACAGGCACAGGACGTCACGGTGCTGATCAACAACGCCGGCGCCTCGGTCGGCGCGTCCTTCCTCGGCTCCCCGGTCGACGACGTCCGCCGCGAATTCGAGACCAACTTCTACGGCCCGCTGCTTCTCACCCGGGCCTTCGTGCCGGTCATCGAGCGCAACGGCGGCGGCCACCTCCTCAACGTGCACTCCGTGCTCTCCTGGATCGCGCTCGGCGGCTCCTACAGCGCGTCCAAGGCCGCCCTGTGGTCACAGACCAACTCCCTGCGCCTGGAACTTGAGCCGCGCGGCATCACCGTCACCGGACTGCACGTCGGCTACGTCGACACCGACCTGACGACAGGCGTCGACGCCCCCAAGTCCGACCCCC
Source organism: Streptomyces sp. TLI_185 (assembly GCF_003814765.1). NCBI lineage: Bacteria > Bacillati > Actinomycetota > Actinomycetes > Kitasatosporales > Streptomycetaceae > Streptomyces > Streptomyces sp. TLI_185. The sequence goes on along the minus strand of NZ_RKRB01000001.1, from coordinate 5,914,489 downwards.
GTGACGTCGCCGCACTCGCCCTCGACGGCATCGAGACCGGCGCGTACGAAGTGCTCGCCGACGACATCTCACGGCAGGTCAAGGCGGGCCTCGCCGGTGAACTGGCCGACCTCTACGCCCAGTTGGCCAAGTAGGCCCCTGCACACGGAGAGACGGCGACATGCCCGCCCAGGACCCGCGTCCCACGATTCACATTCCGGGGACCACCAGCAACACCCTCGCCCCCCGCGCGGGGCGCGGCCGCGAGGGAACGCTGCGCTACCTCAAGGCGGGCACCGGTGCCCCCCTGGTCCTGCTGCACACTCTGCGCACCCAGGCCGAGCACTTCCGCCTGCTCATCCCGCTGAGCGCGGACCACTACACCGTCTACGCCCTCGACCTGCCGGGCATGGGCTACTCCGAGATCGTCCCCGGGGCGTCCTACGACGAGCCGGCGCTGCGCGCGGGCGTCGAACGGCTCCTCACCGAACTCGACCTCCACGACGTGACCTTGCTCGGGGAATCCCTGGGCGGAGTGCTCGCCCTGACCACCGCGGCCGATCTGCCGGAGCGGGTACGGCGCGTCGTCTCGGTGAACCCGTACGACTACCGCGACGGGATCGCCCGTTCCAGCCTCCTCGCCCGCGTGGTGATCGGCGGGATCATCGCTCCGGGGGTGGGCAAGTTGATCGCCGAGCAGGAGCCCAGGCCCGTCCTGCGCAGGATCCTGCGGGGCGGCGTCGGCGACAAGACTGCTTTCCGGGAGGACTACCTGGACGAGCTCCTCCAGTCGGGCAGGCATCCCGGCTTCCCGGCCGTCGCCCGCGCTCTGTACCGGAACATGCCCAGTCTCGTCGCGGCCCGCTCGCGCTACCCCGAGGTCAAAGCCCCCGTCCACCTCGTCTACGGCGAGAACGACTGGTCCCGCCCCTCCGACCGGGAAGCCAACAAGAGATTGCTTCCCGCCGTCGACTTCACGCAGGTGCCGGGAGCGGACCACTTCATCGCACTGGAGAGGCCCGAGGTGGTGGCCGACCTGTTGCACGCGATGGTCTGACCGCGAGCGCCTGTATGCAGCGCGGGCTCTGCGCCACCCTCATTCAACCCTGGAGTAAAAGACCATGCCTTCTCACGACACCTCCACCATCTTCGTCATAGGCGGCACGGGGGCCCAAGGAATACCCATCGTCCGCGCTCTCGTCGCCGACAAGAAGTATTCCGTCCGGGTCCTCACCCGGGATGCCACCTCCGCCCGGGCCCAGGAACTCCTCGCGCTCGGCAACGTCTCCGTCCTCGAAGGGTCATTCGCCGACGAGGACGTGCTGCGCGAGGGTTTTCGCGGCTGTGACGGAGCGTTCATCAACATCGACGGATTCAACACCGGTGAGAAGACCGAGACCTACTGGGCCATCCGCAGTTACGAGATAGCGATCGAAGAGGGAATCAAGTTCTTCGTCTACGGAAACCTCGACTACGCCCTCAAGAAGTCGGGCTACGATTCCCGGTTCCGCACCGGCCACTACGACGGCAAGGGGCGCATGGCCGAATGGGTACTGTTCCAGAACAAGGAGAACAGGGACCGGATGGGAGCGGCGGTCTTCACGTCAGGCCCGTACATCGAGATGGTGATCTCGCCGCTCACCCTTATGACGCCCAGCGTTGAGGACGGTGTCGTCACCTGGCGAGTCCCGCTCGGCGAGGGATCCGTACCGCATGTGGCCCTCGAAGACTGCGGATTCTATGTCCGCTGGCTCTTCGACCATCCGGAGCGGGCCAACGGCATGGACCTCGAAGTCGCCATCGAGCACATGACCTACACCGATATGGCTGCGGCATTCGAGAAGGTCACCGGGCATCCGGCACAGTACATCGACACCGACCTGGACACGTATTGGAACAGTCCGGACCTGAGGGGGATCGCTGATCACCCCGCCGGATACAACGCTGATCCCGACGACAAGAGCACCATGAGCTTCCGAGACAACTTCACGGGCTTCTGGAACGTGTGGAAACACGGAATCATCACGAGGGACTACGCTCTGCTCGACGAAATTCACCCCAACAGGATCAGAAGCGCTGAGGAGTGGTTCCGCCGAGAAGACCGACTGGGCAGGGAACTCGGTAAGGGAAGTCTCTGGGAGCGAGTCCAGCCGGAGAACTGGACCATGGACTCCGCCGTTCTCAAGAGCAGCGCGGATTTCAGGACGGGCACGTTGTAATCGCCGGCCGCCGAGGGCCCGCCGACCACGACGATCAAGCGGGTGTCGGCGTCGATGACGACCTGATGGGCGGTGGAACAGCGGTAGGTTTTGAACGGCTCGGCGATGGAATGGTCGCGGGTGGGCACCAGAGTGCCGTCCGCGATCAGCACGGCGGCCTGGCAGCCGTGATCACACCAGCCACGTCAAGATCGTTTCACTGTGACGAGTGCCCGCCGGACCTGCCAACGGCGCGCTCAGACCGCGGGGTCCCGGTGCGGGCCCGTCGTGAAGGCGAGGATGTCGGGCACCGCCTCGTGCAGACTCGCGAAATGGCGGTGCACGCCGTCCACCGGGACCGGGGCGTTGACTCCCCACACCGTCATGCCGGCCCGCAGCCCGGACTCGACTCCGGATGGTGCGTCCTCAATGACCAGGCATTCCTCCGGCTTGGCGCCAAGTCGTTCGGCGGCCAGCAGGTAGGGAACCGGTGACGGCTTGCCTTCCGCGACTGCGGTTGCATCCACCAGTACGTCCGGAACCGGTAGCCCGGTCCGGGCAAACCGCCCGCGCACCCGGTGCTCGTAGTTCGAAGTCACCAGCGCCCAGCAACCCGAAGGCAGGCCGGGCAGCAACTCGGATGCACCGTCGAAAGCGGCATAGACACCGGACCGGACATCCTCGTCCTCAAGTTCATGCAACGCGGCCAGACACTCCCGCGGGTCTTGCTCCGGGGCCACCGCCGCGAAGGTCTCCATAGGCCGCGTTCGCAGCGCCACTTGGTAGACCGCGACAGGATCGAGTCCGTAGCGCGCCGCCCATGTCTCCCAGACTTGGCGCTGGTTGGCCACCGCGTCGATCAACGTCCCGTCGACATCAAAGAGGACGTACTTCGCGGAACCGGGCTGGGCATGTTCGCTGTTCACGCCGAGATCATGCCATCGGCCCGTCAAGCTGGCCGTTGCGGAACAGCCCTTTGTTCATTTGAAGTAACTGGTTCTGCCTGGTCCCCGTGACGCACTGCAACCGAACGGGGCTGGCCCCGGCACTCTCGCGACGGTCAGGCCGCCGCCGCGTTCAACAGGCCGGCCAGGACGTCGGGCCGTTCCAGAGCGATGAAGTGGCCGGCCTTCGGGACCTGCGTGAAGTCGGCGGCCGGCAGCAGTTGCTTGTTGGCCTCCCGGTCGGAGGGACGGGACCAGTCCTTCTCGCCGTAGACGAAGTGGATGGGCGCCTTGACCTCGGGGTAGCGCGAGCGGGCCGCGATGAGGCTCGGCAGGGCCTGGTACACGGCTCGGGCGACGGTCGGGTAGCCGGGGCGCCTGCCCACCTGGAGGAGTTCGTCCACGTAGTCCGCCTGCAGTGCGCTCTTGTCGCCGAGTCCGCCTTGCAGGATCGCGCGGAGGGCGGGCTTGGGCTCCACACCGGCGATCACCGGGCCCACTCCGGGCATCAGGACGCCGCTGACCACGACGCGGGCGAGGAGGCTGGAGCGGGCGATCCCGCCGCGGAAGTCGTACGCGTTGACCGCGACGACGCGACGGACGCGTTCCGGCAAGTCGGCCGCAGTGGTCAGGGCGAGCACCGCCCCCATCGACTCCCCCACCAACGTCACGTCGTGGAGGTCGAGTTCGGTGAGGAGCCGCTCGACGCCGGCACGCATGGCCGGCTCGTCGTAGGACGCCCCGGGGACGATCTCGGAGTAGCCCATGCCCGGCAGGTCGAGGGCGTAGACGGTGTAGTGGTCCGCGATCAGCGGGACGAGGTGGCGGAAGTGCTCGGCCTGCGTGCGCACGGTGTGCAGCAGGACCAGGGGGGCACCGGTGCCCGCCTTGAGGTAGCGCAGCGTTCCCTCGCGGCCGCGGCCTGCACGGGGGGCGAGGATGTGGCTGGTGGTCCCCGGAATGTGAATCGTGGGGCGTGAGTCCTGGGTGGGCATGTCGCCGTCTCTCTCTGTGTGCAGGGGCCTACTTGGCCAGCTGGGCGTAGAGGCCGACCAGGTCGCCGACGAGGACCATGACGGCCGCCACACAACGAGAAAACCGATCGGTTTCCACTACGGTAAACCGATCGGTTTCCAGGCGCAAGCCCAACACGCAGCCCAACACGCACCCCCGGGCCGCAAGCGCCCCCTCCACTTGCACCATGGAAACCGATCTGTTTACCTAAGCGGAAACAGATCGGTTTCCGACCCGTGGTCGGCCGATGACCAGCAACCAAGGGGAACAGTGAGTACCACCTACGACCGCGGGGCACCCGCCTCCGGGAAAACAGACTCGGGCCGTCGCGGCTCGCACGCCGCGCGCTGGTGGGTGCTTGTCGTGCTGGGCACGGCGCAGCTCATGGTCACGCTCGATGCGACCGTCGTGAACATCGCGCTGCCCGCGGCGCAGCATGACCTCGGTTTCAGCGACGGCAGCCGGCAGTGGGTCATCACGGGGTACGCCCTGGCATTCGGCAGCCTGCTGCTGCTCGGCGGCCGGCTCGGCGACCTGCTCGGCCGACGGACCACCTTCGTGACCGGTCTGATCGGTTTCGCGGGCGCGTCGGTCCTCGGCGGTGCGGCCGACAGCTTCGGCATCCTCGTCACGGCACGTGTGACTCAAGGGCTCTTCGCGGCGCTGCTCGCGCCGGCAGCACTCTCACTGCTCAGCGTGACCTTCACCGACCCGACCGAGAGGCCGAAGGCGTTCGGCATCTTCAGCGCGCTGGCCGGTGCGGGCGGCGCGGTCGGGCTGCTGCTCGGCGGCATGCTCACCGAATGGGCGTCATGGCGCTGGGTGATGTATGTGAACGTCATCTTCGCGGCCGTCGCGCTGGCAGGTGCGGTGCTGCTGCTGGCCAAGCCTGCAGTCACCGAGCGGCCCAAACTCGACATTCCCGGCACCGCCGTGGTGAGCGCGGCGCTGTTCGCCATCGTCTACGGGTTCGCGCACGTCGAGTCCACCAGCTGGACCGACCCGGTCACCCTCACCTCCATGATCGCCGGCGTGGCGCTGCTCGCGGTGTTCGTATGGCTGGAGGCCAGGGTCGCGCATCCGCTGCTGCCGCTGCGACTCGTGCTGGACCGGACCCGCGGTGGTTCGTTCCTGGCAGTGTTCGTCATCGGCATGGGGATGTTCTCGATCTTCCTGTTCCTGACCTATTACCTGGAGGCCAGCATCGGCTACTCGCCGATCAAGACCGGTCTGGCGTTCCTGCCGATGGTCGGGGGCATCGTTGCCGCGTCGACCACGGCGCCTGCCCTGCTGCTGCCCAGGGTCGGCCCCAAGATCGTGGTCAGCGCCGGCTTCCTGGTCGCCGCATCCGGCATGGCCCTGCTGACCCGGCTCGAGCTGGACAGCACCTACGTCGCCCACATCATGCCCGGCATGATCCTGCTGGGTCTCGGCCTCGGAGGGGTGATGACCACCGCGTTCCAGGGTGCGACCGCAGGCGTGCACCACGAGGACACAGGCGTCGCCTCCGCGCTGATCAACACCGGCCAGCAGGTGGGCGGCTCGATCAGCACGGCGCTGCTGACCACTGTTGCCTCATCGGCCGCGACCGACTACGTGTCCTCGCACAAGCCGGGCGCGCTGACCGCGGCGCAGGCCGGGGTCGAGGGCTATACGGCCACCCTGGCGTGGGGCTCCGGGTTCTTCGTGGTCGGTGCGGTGCTCGCAGCGATCCTGATACCGAACACGCCTCTGGCGCCGTCGGAGGGCGAACCCGTGATCGCCCACTGAACCTGAGTCCACCGTGGCGAGCGGTGCCGGGCGCGCCGCACGCGGCAGGGAAGGTGAGCACACCGATCCTGGAGACCGCAACGGCGGTGAGGGCGGCACTCTTCGGCCTCGGGGTGACGTGCCGGCACGCCCCCAAGGGGCTGCACCGCGTCCCCGCGGTAACGGAGCCCGAGACCCGAGAAGACCGAGCGCCGTAAACCGATCGGTTTCCAATGGCTCGGAATCGAGTTAACCTCGCAATATGACCACCGAAGCAAAGGCAAGCTCCCGGGAGCGACTGCTGGAGGCAGCGGCCACGCTCACCTACCGAGACGGCGTCCACATCGGCGTCGACGCGCTGTGCAAGGCGGCGGGAGTGTCGAAGCGCTCCATGTACCAGCTCTTCGAGAGCAAAGGCGAGCTGCTGGCGGCAAGCCTGGAGGAACGCGCCTCCGCCTATGTGACCGCGCTCCTTCCCGCGGCGGACGACAACCGTTCGCCGCGCGAGCGGATCCTGCACGTCTTCGAACAGGCGGAATCAGAGGCGCGCACACCCGACTTCCAGGGCTGCCGGTACCTCGTCGCGCAGATCGAGCTCAAAGACCCGGGCCACCCCGCGAGTCGGGTGGCCCGTCGGGTCAAGGAGAACCTGACAGCCTTCTTCCGCGCCGAGGCCGAACGGGGCGGGGCGAGCGACCCGGACCTGCTGGCCCGACAGCTGATCCTGGTCTTCGACGGCGCCAGCGCCCGCGCGGGCATCAAGGCCGACACACCGACTGGGCTCCTCGCTCCCACCGTGGCCGTCCTGCTCGATGCGGCGGACATGCGCTGACGCATCGCGCCACGAGCGGCTCCGACTCCTGGCGGTCGATCGCCGGCATCTGCGAGGAACTTGATCGACGGTCCGACGGAGAGGCTCGCCGCTTGGGGTTGCGCGTGGAAACCGATCGGTTTACGGTGGTAAAACCGATCGGTTTCTCGCTGTGAGGGCGAGTCTCGAACCCGAATCCCCAGGAGTACGGATGACCGCCGCGCGCAACGCCGAGGGGCAACGGACGACCCCGCCTCCCAGGCTTCCGGCGAAGCTGGCCGCCCACCCCTCCGTACAGGCCGTACTCGCCCGGCGCAGGACCGGTGACGCGGTGAGCCCGCCGGCGGTGATCGACGCGGCCTGGCTGCGCGAGCTGTGCCTGGCGGCCGGCGCGGACGACGCCTCCGCGGTCAGCCTGGACCACCCCGACCTGGCCGGTGAGCGCGAGCACGTACAGTCCGCGCTGCCCGGCACCCGCACACTGATCGCGATGGCGGTCCGCATGAACCGCGACAACTGCCGCTCCCCCGCCCGCAGTGTGGCCAACCAGGAGTTCCACCGGACCGACGAGCAGGCCAACCACGCCGCCCGCACGGTCACCCGGGCGCTGCAGGACGCCGGATACCGTGCGCTCAATCCGTCCGTCGGCTTCCCCCAGGAAATGGACCGCTTCCCCAAGGAGCGGATCTGGGTGGTGGCGCACAAGACGGTCGCGGTGGCCGCCGGGCTCGGCGTGATGGGCCTGCACCGCAACGTCATCCACCCGAGGTTCGGCAGTTTCGTCCTGCTGGTCACCGTCCTGGTGGACGCGGAGGTGAGCGAGTACGGGCGGGAGCTGGACTACAACCCCTGCATCGACTGCAAGTTGTGCGTCGCCGCCTGCCCGGTCGGCGCCATCGCCAAGGACGGCGCCTTCGACGCGCTGGCCTGCACCACGCACAACTACCGCGAGTTCATGAGCGGGTTCACCGACTGGGCGCAGACCGTGGCCGACAGCGAGGACGCCGCCGACTATCGCTCCCGGGTCAGCGATTCCGAGAGCGCCTCCATATGGCAGAGCCTGTCCTCACCCCCCGGCTACAAATCCGGCTACTGCCTCGCCGTCTGCCCCGCCGGCGAGGACGTCCTCGGCCCCTACCTGGACGACCGCAAGACCTTCATGGACACCGTCCTGCGCCCGCTCCAGGACAAGAAGGAAAACCTGTACGTCCTGCCGGGCTCACACGCGCAGGAGTACGCCCGGCGCCGCTTCCCCCACAAGCCCGTCAAGGAAGTCACCGGCGGCTGGCAGCCCCCGGCGAAACGATCCGCGCCCAGCGACCGAGAGACACGTACGTCATGAGTGGCAATCACGCCTTCCGCGTCCTGCGCGCCAAGCCTCTGTGGATCGCCAACGGCGTCCTGGTCATGGCCGGCGCGGTCGGCATCATGGGCATGGACGCCTCCCATCTGCCGCTGCCCACCACCCCCATCGCGGCACTGCCCGCCTTCTACCGCTTCCTCGCCGAGTTCGAGCCCCTGCGGCAGATCACCGGCGGCATCCGCTCGATCCTCTGCTACGACGCCCAGGGCGACGCGGGTCTGACGCGGGGCTGGGTGATGATGGCGGCCGGACTCGCGGCCGCACTGTTCGGCTTCGGCGTACTGGGGTGGTACGACCGCAAGGGGCTGCACCGCATCCCGGCGGAGACGACGCCCGACAAGGCCGCCGTCCCGGCGTAGCGGCAGGTCACCCAGGACGGGGCCATCACTCGGAGTGGCCCCGGTGGGTGCCGCCCCGTGGGGACGAGGAGTGCGCACACCGTCATGGCTCGGCGACGGTCCTTCCCCCGGGCCGTCGCCGAGCCTCTGCCCGGAACCACTGCCCGGAACCAGCTGAAAACCGATCGGTTTTCATTTCGTCCACTTCGGGTTAACCTCGCGGTATGACCACCGAAGTGAAGCTGAGCCCCAGACAACGGTTGCTGGAGGCGGCGGCCACCCTCACCTACCGGGACGGCGTCAACATCGGGGTCGAGGCCCTGTGCAAGGCGGCGGGGGTGTCGAAGCGCTCCATGTACCAGTTGTTCGAGAGCAAGGACGAACTCCTGGCAGCAAGCCTGAAGGAGCGCACCTCCGCCTATGTGGCGACTCTCCTGCCCGCGGCGGACGACGGCCGGTCACCCCGCGAGCGGATCCTGCACGTCTTCGAGCAGGTGGAATCCGAGGCCGGCACCCCCGAGTTCCGCGGCTGCCGGTACCTGGCCGTGCAGGTCGAACTCAAGGACCAGAGCCACCCCGCGAGCCGGGTCGCCCATCAGGTCAAGGCGGACCTGACCGGATTCTTCCGCGCCGAGGCCGAGCAGGGCGGGGCGGGCGATCCCGATCTGCTGGCCCGTCAGCTCAGTCTGGTCTTCGACGGCGCCAGTGCCCGCGCGGGAATCCAGGCCGACAACCTCACCGGGCTCATCGCGCCCACGGTGACCACCCTGCTCGACGCGGCAGGCGTGCGCTGACGCACCACCCGCCCAGAACGCTCCCTCATCTCCCGGCACCCGAGGGAAGCCCGATGGCCGCAAGCGTGTTGCCGAGCATGCCGCACGCGAAGAAGCTCGCGGTCTCGTCGGCATCGGCACCCAGCGACAGGTGCACGGTTTCCCAGATCCTCATCCAGCCGGCCCGGACGACCTCGCCGATCAGGTCATCGCCCTGCGCCTCGGCGGCCGCCACGGTGGCGTATCCCTGCATCTGCATCAGGAGCGTTTCGGGGCGCGTCGAGATCAGCTGCGCGTAAGCGTTCGACATGGCCTGAAGAGCGCGCTCGCCGCCCTCCACTCCGTCGACCGCCCTCTCGAAAGCCAGGCGGGTGTCGTCCGTGCTCCGCACCAGCGCGGCGACGAAGATCGCCCTCTTGTCCGGGAAGAGCCGGAAGAGATACGGCTGCGTGACTCCGACCCGCTGCGCGATCGCCGCCGTGGACGTGCCGTGGTAGCCCGCGCGCGCGAACTCGGCGACCGCCGCGCGGATGACACTCTCACGCCTCTCCTGCGCACCGATCCTGCCCATGTCGCCACATCCCCTGCTTGCACTTGCACGCGTAAACCGATCGGTTTACTGTAGCGGAAACCGATCGGTTTCGAGTGAGCGCGGGAGTCCATGATGACGACAGATCGGCCGGTGGCACTCGTGACGGGTGCGTCGTCCGGCATCGGCAGGGAAACCGCGCTCGCGCTGGTGGCGGCGGGTTTCGACGTCGTCGGAACGGGCCGCGACACCTCGCACGTCACCCCGCTCGACGGTGTGACGTTCCTCGACCTCGACGTGGTCAGCGACACCTCGGTCACCGCCGCGGTCCAGGAGGTGAGCGAGCGGTTCGGGCGGATCGACGTCCTGGTCAACAACGCCGGCGTCGGCTCGATGGGTGCGGCGGAGGAGACCTCCGTCGAGCAGGCCCGGTCCGTCTTCGACATCAACGTCTTCGGGGTCATGCGCATGGTGAACGAGGTCCTGCCCCACATGCGCGCGCAGCGACGCGGGCGCATCATCAACATCTCGTCCGTGCTCGGGTTCCTGCCCCAGCCCTACATGGCCGCCTACGCCGCCTCCAAGCACGCGATCGAGGGCTACACCGAGTCTCTGGACCACGAGATCCGTGACCACGGCGTCCGGGCGCTCATCGTCGAACCCGCCTACACCAGAACCGGTTTCGAGGCCAACAGCGCGAAGCCCGAAACACCCCTGCACGTGTACGCGAAGCAGCGGCAGACCGTCGACCGCGTCATGGCGGAGGCCGTCCGGGGCGGCGACGCCCCCGCCGTCGTCGCCCGGGCGATCGTCACGGCAGCAACCGCCCCGAAGCCGAAGCCGCGTTACACCGCCGGCCCTCTGGCCGGACGCGCACGCATACTGCGCCGCCTCGCTCCCGCCGGGGTCTTCGACAAGCAGATCCGCAAGATGAACCAGCTGGCCGACTGACGCACAGGTGCTGCCCGGGCTTCCCGAACAGCCGTCCGGCCGCTGGTCACCGGCTTCTGGGCCGCCTTCGTCCCCTGGGACACGGGCCGCCTCGACGCACAGGCGCTCGGCGTCTGGGCGCTCGCCCTCGGGGTCGGCGTGCTGAGCGCCCTCGCCGAGGACGACCTGACCCGGACCCGCCCCGCCCTCCTCGCCCTGCCCGCCACCGCGGCCACCGTGGCCGTCGTCCTCGCCCGCCGCGCCGCCCCCGTCGACCGGACCTCGGGCCCTGCCGTCAGCCTCGTCTGCATGGTGGCCGGTCTGGTGGTCGCGGGCGCGGGCGGACGCTTCCTGCTGACGAGGTCCCCGGCTTCCGGGTGAAGTCCGGCAGCGGTCCGGCGTGCCGTCGCGCATGCCCGCCGCGTTGGCGGGTACGTCCGCTTCCGTACGGGGCGCCGCGGAAGCGGCCGGAGAGCGAGAGGTGTCGTAAGTGATTCGAAAGCTGCAGGCGGTCGCGCTGGACTGTGCCGATCCGGTACGGCTCGCGGAGTTCTACGCGGAGCTGCTCGGTGGCCGGGTGGTCACGGACTCGGGGGATACCGGCTGGATCGAGGTGCACGGGTTCGAGGGGACGCCGCTGGCCTGCCAGCGGGTGGACGGCTACCGGCCGCCCGAATGGCCCGGCCAGGAGCGTCCGCAGCAGCTCCACCTGGACTTCGACGTCGACGATCTCGACGCAGAGGAGAAGCGGGCGCTCGCCCTCGGCGCGACCGTCCTGGAGCGGACGGACCAGCTCCACCCGGAGGCCAACTGGCGGGTCTACGCGGACCCGGCCGGCCACCCGTTCTGCCTCTGCCTGCACTGAGCGGCGCGAGGATGTGACAGGCGGACTCGGCGCACTGCTGGACCGCCCCCGGGTGGCCGGCTGTCGGTGGCGACCGTCGGGCTACCGCTGCTGACGGTGCCTCAGATCGGCCTCGTCGGCCTCTCGTTGATCCAGCCGCTGTTCCTGGACCGGTACGTTCTCTTCAGCCTGCTGGGTCCGGCACTGCTGATCGGTACGGTGATCGGCTCGGCGGTACAGGCGGTGAAGCCCCGCCTCCCGAGAGCGTCGACGTGGGTTCTCCCCGCGGTGATCGCCGTGGCGATGGTGACGCTGCTGCCGCAGTCGCCGGCCAAGCGATCCCCGTCCAGCCGGGTGGACGACGTCCTGGCGGTCGCCTCGGACATACGGCGGATCAAGGAGACCGGGGATGCCGTGCTCTTCGTCCCGACGGCGCGCCGAGACACCAAGTCGGTGACCCCGAGCACCTTTTCCGGCCTGCGGGACAGGATGAAGACCTCCGTGCTGAAGAAGTACTTCAAGACCGTGGCCGACCAGCAGGTGCACGGGCGAAGGGTGACGGTGTACGAGCGACTTGCGCCGGCACGCTGAACGACAGGGGCGCATAGCAGTGCGGCCACCGCAAGTGAGCTCGACGCACTGAGGGCGGGACCCTTTCGAGTACCGCCCCCGGCGAGTGTGCGGTTCGGTGCCGTGCCTGCGGTCTGCCGTCTACGACAGACGAAACGTCGTCGTCCGGTCCTCCGTCCTGGGGACGTACTGCTGCTTCCAGGTCCAGCCGGCGCTGCCGGGCTTGTGGTGGAGCTCGACCGAGGAGTTCTGCTTCCACCAGTAGTCCCAACCAGTAGCACAGGTACCCGCGTTGACGGTCCAGATCGGCGAGCCGACCCAGTCGTCGTGCTGGTTGTAGCCCTTGACCCAGAACACCTGCGTCACGCCGGCGTCGTTGCAGACCGTGATCTGTACGGCGGAGACCGACTCGGCGCTGGCCGTCGTCGGGAGGGCAAGACCGCTGAGGACGGCACCTGTGGCGAGTGCCGCCATGGCGAACTTCCTTCTGATGTCACGCATTTCGCTGTCACCGTTCTGTGCGAGTGAAGTACGTACAAGTGACGTACGAGTGAGGTACGTGGAGGGGGTCAGCCGAGCAGGCCTCTGGACCGCAGCCAGGTCCGTGCCGTCGCGGCGGGCGACCGGCCCGCGTCGACGGCGGAGGCGAGCGCGGCCAGTTGGTCCGTGGTGAGTGCCGCGTTGACTCGGGCGAGGGCTTTTCGTGCGGCCAGGCCCGCGTAGGGGGCCTGGATGAGCGGGAAGACGTGCTCGGGCGGGATGACGCCCTCGGGGTCGGTCAGCACGACCAGCCGGTCACGGGTGATGACGGGGTCGGTGCTGCGCAGGGCCAGCACGTCGGCGGTCGCCGAGGTGCCCGCGCCGCTGAGGGTGGCGCCGTACGCCTTCTTCAGGGACGAGGGCGTCGGGGCGTCCGGATCGCCCGAGGCGGAGCCGCCGAGGGTGAGGCGGCGGCCGGCTCCGGCGAGGTCGGCGAGGCTGTGCAGGGCGTGGCGGCGGGCGGTGGCCCGGGTCACCGCGAGGACGACGCCGTGCTCGGCCGCGGCCGGCGGCAGGGCGTCGATCCCCATCGGCAGCGCCATGCTCAGCGTCGCCGGCATGTTCCCGGGCAGCGTGCCGCCGTCCGGGAACGTCCGCAGCAGGGTGCTCTCGTACGCGGGAGCCAGGCCGATCCTGCCCGCCACCACGGCCCTGGCGGTGGCGGCGGGTGACGCGTAGCTCGTGGTTGCCATCCGCACCGGCTGTCCGGCGTCGGTGAGGAGTTCGCGGTAGAGCGCCGCCGTCACCCGGCTCTCCGCCGAGGCGTCGGTGCCGATCACCGTCGGCCCCTGACGGTCCGCGTGGGCGGTGCCGGGTTCGCTCCTGGCGCCCGCCGCGCAGCCGGTCAGGAGGATCAGGAAGCAGACGGCGGCCGCAGCGAGGCGGAGCCGGGGGCGGGTTCCCTCAGTCACGGAGCACCACATGCGGTCGGCCGGTGTCAGTTGCAGTGGGCGGCGCGCTCGCCGGAGGTCATCGGCGCGTCCTTGAAGTTGACGTAGCCCGAGTTGGGGTTGTCCTTGTTGAAGCCGGACGACTGGTAGTTGTTGACGTACCAGATGTAGTGGCCGTAGAAGCGCTTGCCGAAATGGATCTCGTACCAGCCCTTGGCCTGCTGCTTGGCGGTGCCGCGCTCTATCCAGCCCTTGTAGCCGGCCGGGATGTTGACCGTGTTGCTCTCGGTGTCGGTGTGCGAGGCCTCCCAGCTGTGCGAGTACGTGGTGCTGACGCCGACCGTGAACACCTCGAACCACTTGTATTCCGCGCTGATCGAGATGCCGAAGGTGTTGGTGGAGCCGGTGGTGTCCGCCCAGTCGATGCGGTGCTGGTTGGTCTGGCTCGCGCAGTTGTAAGCGGTGCTGCCGACCTGGTGCTTGGGGCCGGTGTACGTCCAGTAGTCCGTCGCGTGGAACTGGCACAGGTCCGCCCAGCTGCAGGCGTCCAGGAGCTCCTTGGTGGTGGGGCTGTCGGCGGCGGAGGCCTGCGGGGCCGCCATCAGCGAGGCGCCCAGGGCCAGGGCCGCTACGGCCCCGCCGGTACGGAGGACGCGCTTGGGGGAGGCGGGCTTGCGGCGAGCGAATGGCATCGGGTTGCTCCGGTGAGTGGGGGGTGGTTTCCGGGCAGCCGACGGGGTTGCCGTCGGCTGCCCGGCGGTGTCACCGACCGGGGGGTGCGGTGCACCGGGTGAACCCCACTCTTCGGGGCGCCGATTTGTTGATCAATGCAGGTCAGAGGCGTAAACAACCCAACGGGGGCCGGAAACCGGACATGTGACCGCCCGTCGCTCTGCGGTGCCCTTCGGGAGACCGGGTCGGCCGAGGCGCCGGTGCCGGACCTGTCGCACACACGCCGGTAGGGCACATCGGGGAGGTAGGTCCGCCATTCGTTGCCGGTCAGGTTCCGGCCGGTGCGTGCGCAGAGCCGGGAGACGACCTGGGTGGCGCCGACGGCGTACCGCTGGACGGGGACGTGCGGGCCGGCGGCATAGACGGAGTCCCCGTGTGCGTCGAAGGCGAGCGAACGGATCTCGTCGCCCGGCGTGTTGAGGCCGGCGCCGAGGGGCTGCCGGGTGGCGGTGTCCCACAGGCGCAGCGCGCCGGAGCGGTACCCCACCGCGAGGGTCCGGCCGTCGGGGCTGAAGGCGAGGGCGGTGACCGGGGAGCCCGGGGTGGGGGCCGGGACGACCGCCTCCCGGTGGCGTTCCGTACGGCCCCGCCAGACGGTGACGCTGCCGAAGGAGCCGCCGGTGGCCAGGTGGACGCCGTCGGGGCTGAGGGCGAGGAGGTCGGCGTTGCCCAGTGGTACGTCGGTCTCCAGGCCGAAGGGCAGGGCGGCGGCCGGCCCGGCGAAACCGGAGGCCAGGACGGAATCAAGGGTTCCGGCGAGAGCCGCGGGCCGGTCGGTTCTAGTGCCCCGCCCGGTGTTCCACACCTCGCCGGTGAGCGATCCGGTGGAGGTCACCCGGGTGAGCAGCACTTTCCGGCCGCCTGGGGTGAGCGCGATCGAGCGGACGGCGGACGCCCCGCCCGGCAGAAGTGCCGCTTGCACACGTTGAGTTGTCGCATCCCATACGACGATCCGGGCCCCGTTGCCGTAGGTGAAGGCCCGGCTGTCGGGGCTGAAGACCATGAGGGGCGCGGCGGCCTCGGTGTGTCCGGGCGCCCCGAGGACGGGCAGCCCGGCGACGACGCGTCCGGTCCGAGTGGAGCGCAGGCGGAAGCGGTAACTGTCGCCGTGCCGTTCGGCGGTGGCCAGCAGGCGCCCGTCCGGGCTGAGCGTCTCGTGGTCCAGGGGCCGGTCGCGCCAGGGGGAGGCGAGGGGCGCCGAGAGGTCGAGGGTGTGGACGGTGCCGCCGGTCAGGTAGCGCAGGGCCGGGGCGCCGGGGTCCCAGGCGAGGGCGGTGACCGGCCCGTCCGCCAGGGGGTGGCGGAACACCGGTGTTCTCGCCCCCGAGACGCGCCAGACCGTGGTCACGTCCTGTCCGGCCACCGCCAGGAACCGCCCGTCCGCGGTGAACGCCAGGTGGGTGGCGCCCGGTTGGGCGAGGTCCGCGAGCTGCCGGCCCGAGGCCGTGTCCCAGACACGTACCCCGTTGTCCGAGACCGCGGCGAGCCGCGTCCCGGCCCGGTCGAGGACGAGCGAGTCGGCGGAGCAGTCCCCCACCGGCCGGTCCTGCCAGGCACCCGGAACAGTACGGTGCCGGACGATGTCCCGCACCAAGAGCGCCCGCTCCCGCCCGCAGACGACCGCCAGCCGCGCATCCGCACTCGGCACCACGACGCCCTCGACTGCTGCCTCCAGCACCACGGGATCATCGGTGAACCCCCGCAACTGCGCCTCCGGCTCGGGACCGTTCACGACATAGCCGCCGACACCGGTACCCGGGTCTGCAGCGGCTTGATATTTGGCGAGCGCTTTCGGCCCGGCAGGAGCTTCCACCTGGGCGGAGTCTCCCCTCCCTACGGACGCTGCCGCCCCGACGAACCCACCCGTACCGGCCGCCCCTTCCGCCCCAACATCAGGCCGCCGACCACCTCCCTCGGCCACACCACCGACCACAGCGCGCTCGACGCGCCCCAAGTCCAGCCCCCAGACCGAGGCTTCCGGCCAAGCAACGTCTTCCCTCCCGACAGACGCCTCCGCCCCGACGAACCCACCCGTACCGACGGACCCTTCCGGCCGGGCAGACCCCTCCGGCCGGGCCGACTTTCCCGGCCCGGCTGCGCCTTCGGACCGGGCGAAGCCTTCCGACCCGGCAGACGCTTCCGACCCGGCAGACGCTTCCGACCCAGCGGAGCCCCCCTCCCCCTCCGGCAGACTCCACAACCGTCGCTCGTCGCCCGCGCCTGCCAGGGCGAGTGTCCGGCCGTCAGGACTGACCGCCGTCACCGGGAGGTTCGGTAGTCGGCCGGACCCGGTGTGGTGGTGGGTGGGCACGTCCCAGGTCGACCAGGTGCCGGCGCCGGCGGTGAGCAGGGTGCGGCCGGAGTCGGTGAGGAAGGTGCGGGTGGTGTCGTTCTGGTCCGGGGCGGTGAAGGTGTCGCGCTCGGGGTCGGTCAGGGCGTCGAAGAGGGCCGCGCGGCTCTCGGGCAGCGGGGCGAGTCGCCAGGCGGCGATGCTGAGCAGGGTGCGGGTGCGGGGGTCGGTCACCCGGTCGCGGTCGGCGAGGCCTGCGGCCTGGCGAGCTGCGGCGAGGGTGCGCTCGGCCTCGGCCACATCGCTCTCGTGCCAGGCGAGGTGACCGGCGATCAGGGCCCCGCCCAGCACACAGGTGAGGGCGACGACGAGTCCTCGTATACGGCGCTGCATACGGGCGGCCGTCCAGCGCTCCATGCGGTGGGCCACGCGGGAGGCACAGAGGAAGGCCCGCTCCCGCGCGGTCAGGTCGTCCTCGTGCCGCTCGCGGGTGAACAGCACGTCGGCCAGGGCGAGATGGACCCCCCGGTACAGGGTGCCGGGGTCGCTGCCGTGCTCCTGCCAGTTGCGGGCGGCCTCCGCGAGATGGCGGTGCATGCGCAGCCGTTCGCGGTTCTCCTCGATCCACTGCTGCAGCCGGGGCCAGCGGGTGATCAGGGCCGCGTGGGCGAGTTCCACGTTCTCCTCGTCCACGGAGATCAGCCGGGCGCGGGAGAGCCGTTCGAGGACGACGGGCACCTCGGGGTCCGGCCATTCGCGCAGATCGGCGCGTCTGACCGGGCGGCGGCTGTCGGGGGTGCCGTCACCGGGGGCGATGAGGGCCAGCAGGAGCCGACGGGCGGTGCCGGCCTGGTCCTCGGAGAGCCCTGCGTACACCTCCTCGGCCGCCGCGGCGATCGCTCCGTGGACGCCGCCGGCCTCCTCGTACGCGGCCAGCGTCAGCACTCCGCTGCGCCGTCTGCGCCAGGTCTCCCGCAGGGCGTGCGAGAGCATCGGGAGCGCGCCGGGCTGGTCGTGGACCTCCTCGACGATACGGGCGGTGAGCTCCCGCTCGACCCTCAGGCCCGCTGCCGTGGCCGGTCGGACGACCGCGTCCCGCAGTTCCTCCCGGGTCATCGGCCCCACCGACAGCGTGGTGTGCCGCAGCGCCTCGGCGAGCCCGGGGTGCTCCACGCACCGGCCGTGAAAGCCGGCCCCGACTGCGACGACCACGCGCAGCCGGCCGTCCGCGTCCTTGGCGGTGAGCAACTGGTCGACGAACCGCCACCGTTCGGCCCGGTCCCGGCAGAGCGTGAAGATCTCCTCGAACTGGTCGACCACGACCACGCGGTGGGGCTCGTCCGGCCCCGGTGCCAGCAGTCGGCCGTGGGTGGCGGCGGGCCGGGCGCCGGGCGTGATCAGCCGCAGCCGAGCGCCGCAGCCCGCTTCGTCCACCACCCGCTCCAGCCGGGGCATGACTCCGGCCCGCAGCAGCGAGGACTTGCCGCTGCCGGACGCGCCGAGCAGCACCGCGAACCGGTGCTCCTTCATCAGCTGTACGGCGTCCTCGGCGAGCGCGTCCCGGCCGAAGAACATCTCCTGGTCGCCCGGTTCGAACCTCGCCAGGCCCTGGTACGGCGACTCCCCCTCCACCGCTCCGCAGGCCGCGACCTCCTCGGCCGCCGCCCGTAATCGGTCCTGCCAGACGTCCGGATCCGCCCCGCAGGCCTGCGCGTACGCGCGCACCACCGCCACCGACGGCAGCCGTTCGCCCGAGGCCGCCCGCGACAGCGCGGCCACCGACACGCGGGCCTGCCCGGACATCGTCCGGTACGACGGGGAACCGGCCCGGGCCCGCAGTGACCGCAGCTCATGCGCGAAGCGCTGCACCGGCCCCGCGTCGGGATCGAGCGGCCTCTCGGGACGTCCCCGCTGCCGGCTCACGGATGCTCCAGCACATGGCTTCTCACGTTCACTGGCAATCGCTTTCCCAACACTCAGGGGACGATCACACGCCGGATCGCGAGTATGTCATGACAGCTTGAGAGTTAAATGGGGTTGAACGGAATGGCCTGTTCCAGTCCCCCGACAGGACAGGCGGCGTCACCCCCCGGCGCCCGCCCCACTCCCCGGCACCCCTCCGACGGTGAACCCGATCACCGCTCCGCCCCCCTCCCGCTGCACCGCGAACGGCGCCCCGCCGTGCGCCATGGCGACCTCCCGCACGATCGACAGGCCCAGCCCGGACCCGGGCAGGGAGCGTGCGTCGGCCGCGCGGTAGAAGCGGTCGAAGATGCGGATCAGGTCACCGTCGGCGATTCCGGGACCGCGGTCGAGGATCTCCACGCGGACCGTGCCCGCGCGAGCGGGCCCGGACACGGCGATCTCGATGGGCCCGGTGCCGTCACGGTCGAACTTGGCCGCGTTCTCGACAAGGTTGGAGATCGCGCGCTGCAGCATCCCGGGCCGGCCGTCGGTTGTCGTGTCGCCGCTCGCCCGGACCGTGATCTGCCGCCCGCTGCGGCGCCGCGCGAGCCCGGCCACGTCCTCCGCGATGTCCGCGAGGTCGACCCGCTGCGGCGGCTCGGTGTCGGACTGCCCGGCCGCCAGGTCCACCAGCTCGTTGACCAGGTCGGTCAGTTCGCGCGCCTCCTGGCCCAGGTCCGCGACCAGCTCGTCACGGGTGGCCGGAGGCAGTTCGTCGATCCGGCGCAGCAGGGAGATGTTCGTACGGAGCGAGGTGAGCGGCGTACGGAGTTCGTGGCCCGCATCCTGGACCAGGCGCCGCTGGTCCTCCTCCGACTGGGCGAGGCGGCCCAGCATGCGGTCGAAGGCGCGGCCGAGGCGGCCCACCTCGTCGTAGCCGGTGACGGGCACCTCGATGCCGAGCCGCCGGGTGCGGGCGACGTCCTCCGCGGCCGAGGTCAGCAGGATCAGACGGCGGGTGATGCGCCGCGCCAGCCACCAGCCGAACAGGCCCGCCGCGATCACCACCGCGCACATCAGGATCAGCGTGCGCTGCTGCAGCGCCCGCAGCAGGTCCTCGGTGTCGCTGAACTCCTGCGCGACCTGCACCGCGCCCCGCCCGTTGCCGAGGGAGACGGTCGCGATGCGGTAGACGTCCGTGTCGACGCCGACGTCCTTGTGCTCCTGCGTCTTCCCCGCGATCTCGTCGGCCGCGATCGCCCGGTCGCGGCCGGTGATCGGCAGCCCCGGACTGCCGGCGTCGACGACCTTGCCGTCCGGCCCCAGCACCTGAACATCCGTACGGGCGGGCCGCACGATGTCGTGCCCCGGCGCCGACACAGAGAAGTCCTCGGGCGTCATCCGGTGCTGGATCACTTCGTCCTGCAGGTCCTGCACGACCTGGTCGAACACGGTCTCCTGGTCCACCCGGACCAGCCGGGCCGCGGCGCTGTACGACAGCACACCGACCAGCACCGTGACGGCAGCGGTGACCGCCGCGAACGACACCGCGAACGTGGTGCGCAGGGAGACCAGCCCAGGCCGCCTTCTCGCCAGCAGCCGCCTGATCCGGCCCACTAGTCTTCCCGCAGCACGTAACCCACACCGCGCACCGTGTGGATCAGCGCGGGTGCGCCCGGCTCGTCGAGCTTGCGGCGCAGATAGCCGACGTACACGGCGAGGTTCTTGGAACCGGGCCCGAAGTCGTAGCCCCAGATGCGGTCGTAGATGGTGGAGTGGTCGAGGACGATTCCGGCGTTCCGCACAAGCAGTTCCAGCAGCTCGAACTCGGTCCGCGTCAGCTCCAGCTCCCGCTCGCCGCGCCAGGCGCGCCGCGCCTGTACGTCCATGCGCAGTCCGGCGGCCTCGATCTGCCGGTCGGAGGCCGCGGGCAGCTCCTTCGGCACGTCGGCCAGGGCGCCGGGGTCCGGGCTGGTCCGCCGCAGCAGCGCGCGCAGCCGCGCGAAGACCTCCTCGACGTCGAACGGCTTGACCACGTAGTCGTCGGCGCCCGCATCCAGGCCCGCGATGCGGTCGGCGGTCTCGACGAGCGCGGTGAGCATGAGGATCGGCGTGCGGTCGCCCTCGGCGCGCAGCACCCGGCAGACCTGCAGTCCGTCGATGCCGGGCATCATGACGTCGAGCAGGAGCACGTCCGGCGGGGTCTTGTGGGCCTGCGCCAGCGCCTCGACGCCGTCGGCGACCGCGGTGACCTGGTAGCCCTCCAGGCTCAGGGCCCGCTCCAGGGCGTGGCGGATGGCGCGGTCGTCTTCGGCGAGCAGCACAGTTGGGGGCACGCCCCCAGTGTGCCAAGGGCCCTGAGTGCCATGACGTGATGAGCAACTCACCCGGGGCCCTTCTTACTGGCCTCTCACCCCGGAGGCGCAACCAAGGCCGCGCCCCTACCGTCTTCTCACCCCGCGGGCCGCAGTGCGGCGAGCTGCTGCTCGAAGGGTACGAATCCGGGTTCCGCGGGCCGGGCGGTGAGCCCGTTCATCAGTCCCGCCAGCTCCCCTGCGGCCCGCTCGATCCGTCCGTCCAGGCCTTGCGCGCCCCAGTCCTCCGAGGCGGCGTAGACGCCCGTCGGGACGACCACGGCCCGCAGGTACGCGAACAGCGGACGCAGCGCGTGCTCCAGCACCAGCGAGTGCCGGGCCGTGCCGCCCGTGGCCGCGATCAGCACTGGCTTGCCCGCCAGGGCCTCCGGCTCGATCACGTCGAAGAAGGACTTGAACAGTCCGCTGTACGACGCCGAGAACACGGGAGTGACGACGATCAGCCCATCCGCCGCCGTGACGGAGTCGATCGCGGCGGACAGTGCCCGCCCGGGGAACCCGTTGGTGAAATTGTGCGCGATCTCGACGGCGAGGTCGCGCAACTCCACGACCTGGACGTCGACCGGGGTCTGCCGGCCCACGGCCGCGGCCAGCCGGTCGCCCAGCAGCCGGGTGGACGACGGGACGCTCAGCCCCGCCGAGACGACGACGAGCTTCATGCGACGGTCTCCTTCCGCGTGGCGGCGAGCAGGGACGCGTGCGTCGGCGCCTCGGGCACGTCCGCGGGACGGCCCGCCGCGAACTCCTTCCGCAGCACCGGCACGACCTCCTCGCCGAGCATGTCGAGCTGCTCCAGCACGCTCTTCAGCGGCAGCCCGGCGTGGTCCACCAGGAACAGCTGGCGCTGGTAGTCACCGGCGTACTCCCGGAAGGACAGGGTCTTCTCGATCACCTGCTGGGGGGAGCCGACGGTGAGCGGCGTCTGGTCCGTGAAGTCCTCCAGGGAGGGCCCGTGGCCGTAGACCGGCGCGTTGTCGAAGTACGGCCGGAACTCCCGCACCGCGTCCTGCGAGTTGTGCCGCATGAACACCTGCCCGCCGAGGCCCACGATCGCCTGCTCGGGGGTGCCGTGCCCGTAGTGCGCATAGCGGGACCGGTACAGCTCGACCATCCGCTTGGTGTGGTCGGCCGGCCAGAAGATGTTGTTGTGGAAGAAGCCGTCGCCGTAGTACGCGGCCTGCTCGGCGATCTCGGGCGAGCGGATCGAGCCGTGCCAGACGAACGGCGGGACACCGTCCAGCGGCCGCGGCGTCGACGTGAAGCCCTGCAGCGGTGTACGGAACTTCCCCTCCCAGTTCACGACGTCCTCGCGCCACAGCCGGCGCAGGAGGGCGTAGTTCTCGATCGCGAGGTTGATGCCCTCGCGGATGTCCTGGCCGAACCACGGATACACCGGTCCGGTGTTGCCGCGGCCCATCATCAGGTCCACCCGGCCGTCGGCCAGGTGCTGGAGCATCGCGAAGTCCTCGGCGATCTTCACCGGGTCGTTGGTGGTGATGAGGGTCGTGGAGGTGGAGAGGATCAGCTTCTCGGTCTGCGCCGCGACGTAGCCGAGCATCGTGGTCGGCGAGGACGGCACGAACGGCGGGTTGTGGTGCTCACCGGTCGCGAAGACGTCGAGGCCGACCTCCTCGGCCTTCAGCGCGATGGCGACCATGGCCTTGATGCGCTCGCGCTCGGTCGGCGTACGCCCGGTGGTCGGGTCCGGCGTGACGTCGCCGACGCTGAAGATCCCGAACTGCATGGTCGCTCAACCTCCAAGTTGTTGACCGTTCAACTATAGCCGCTCAACGGTCGCCCCCGCCCCCTTATTCCGGCGATTGTCAGTGCTCCGTCCTACGATCCCGACATGGCCGCCCCACGCCGTGACACCCGAGGCATAGTCGGCGCAGCGGACTTCCTCGCGCGCGTGGACTTCCGCCGCCCGGACCCCGCCGAGCCGCTGCGCCGCCATGTCGAGCACTACTGGCTGATCGACTGGGACCTGGACGAGCCGTACGTCTCGCACGTGGTCCCGCACCCCGCGGTCCACATCGTCTTCCAGCAGTTCGCGGACCAGGAGCCGTTCGTCGAGGTCACCGGCGTCCAGCAGGGGCTCTTCGCGCAGAAGCTGGAGGGGCGCGGCCGGGTGTGCGGCATCAAGTTCCGGCCCGGCGGCTTCCGCCCCTTCGCGCCCGCGCAGGCGGTGAGCGAGTGGACTGGCCGACGGGTCCGCTCCCCCGAGGCCTTCCCGACCGCGGATCTCGCGGCCGTCCTCACCCCGGCCGACGAGGACGCCCGGATCGCCGCCCTCGACACCTTCCTGCTCTCCCTCTCCCCCCGCCCCGACCCCCAGGCCGACCTGGCGATGACGCTGGTCGAGCGCATCCGCACCGACCGCACGATCCGCCGCGTCGCCGACTTCGCCCGCACCGAGGGGATGTCCGTACGGCTGCTGCAGCGACTGTTCGCCGGGTACGTCGGCGTGGGCCCGAAGTGGGTCATCCTGCGCTACCGCATCCACGAGGCCCTGGAGCACGCGGAGACGGACCGCGAGGTCGACTGGGCGGCCCTGGCGGCCGACCTCGGCTATGCCGACCAGGCCCATCTGGTACGGGACTTCACAGCCACGGTCGGTGTGCCGCCGACCGCCTACGCAGCCAGAATCTCCGGCTGACGAAACCCCCTTGACGCCAGGCGGCTCCCCATGGATATTCATCTGCGTGACGCAGACTCTTCGTAACGCAACAGAAAGACATCCGCTCTCCGCCCGTGCCCGCTGGGCCGTCCTCGCCGTCGTGCTCGCCGCCGACGTCCTCGACCTCCTCGACGCGACGATCACCAACATCGCCGCCCCCACCATCACCCGGGACCTCGGCGGCGGCGCCGGCCTCGTCCAGTGGCTGGGTGCCTCCTACGCCCTCGCACTCGGTGTGCTGCTGGTGCCCGGCGGACGCCTCGGCGACAAGTACGGGCGCCGGCGGCTGTTCCTGACCGGACTCGCCGGGTTCGTCGCCGCCTCGCTGGCCTGCGGGCTCGCCCCGAACCCCACCGCACTCGTCGTCGCCCGGCTCGTCCAGGGCGCCTTCGGGGCGCTCGTCATCCCGCAGGGCTTCGGCATCCTCGGCGCGACCTGGCCGCGCGAGGAGATCGGCAAGGCGTTCAGCCTCTTCGGACCGGTCATGGGCCTGTCCGCGGTCGGCGGCCCGATCCTCGCCGGCTTCCTCGTCGACGCCGACCTCGCGGGCCTCGGCTGGCGCCCCATGTTCCTGATCAACCTGCTCCTCGGCGGCGCCGCCCTGCTCGCCGCCGCCCGGCTCCTCCCCCGCGACACCGGCGACCCGTCCGTCTCCGTGGACGTCACGGGTGCGGCCCTGCTCGGCGGCGCGATGCTCGGCCTGCTCGGCGGCCTCATCGACGGCTCGGCGTCCGGCTGGACCTCCCGCCCGCTCGCCCTGCTCCTCCTCGGCCTCGCGCTGTTCGCCGCCTTCTGCCACCGCCAGCGCACCGCCGCCGAACCCCTGATCCGCCCGACCCTGCTGCGCAACCGCGGCTTCACCTCGGGCCTGGTCCTCGGCGTCCTCGCCTTCGCCGCGGTCGCCGGCCTCCTCTACGTGGTCTCCCTCCACCTCCAGCGCGGCCTCGGCCGCTCCCCCGCCGGCACCGCACTCGGCCTGATCCCGCTCTCCGCGGGCATCGTCGTCGCGTCCATCGCCTGCTACCGGCTGATCCACACCTACGGCCGACGGCTCGTCGTCGCCGGGCTGCTGATGATCCTGGGCGGCTGCGGCTGGCTCGCCCTCCTCCCCGAAGGGTCCGGCTGGACCCTCGTCCCGCCCCTCCTGCTGACCGGCCTCGGCATGGGCACCTGCTTCGGCACGGTCTACGACGTCACCATCGGCGACATCGCCCCCGACGAGGCCGGCAGCGCGAGCGGCTCCCTCAACGCGGTGCAGCAGCTCGCCAACGCGATCGGCGCGGCAGCCGTGACGACCGTGTACTTCAAGGCGGTCGACGGCGGCGAGACCCATGCCCTGCTCGTGAGCCTCGCCGTGGTCGCCGCGGCCGTCACCCTCTGCCTGCCCCTCGTACGGCTGCTGCCGCGCAAGGCCCCCGAGGGGGACCACTAGGCAGGACCTAGGGGACAAGAACCAACCGGCCGCGCACCCCGCCCTCCGCCAGGCGGGCGTGCGCCTTCGCCGCGTCCTCCAGGGCGTACGTCTCGGCCACCCGCAACGTCAGCACCCCCTCGTCCACCAGCCCCGCCAGCTCGGCCAGCCGCGCCCCGTCGGCGCTCACCTCCACCGCACCGGTCCGCACGCCGCGCACGGACGCCGGGGCCGCCTGCGGGATGACGCCGACGTACGCGCCCCCGTCCCGCACCCACTCCAGAGCCGCCTCGCCGAGGATCGCCGCGTCCAGCACGGCGTCGACGCTCCCCGTTCCGACGGCACCGGACGTGAAGTGCGCGGCCCCCAGAGACCGTACGAGCTCCTCGTCGTCCTCCCTGGCCAGCGCGGTCACGGCCACCCCCCGGCGGGCGGCGAGCTGGACGGCGAACCCGCCGACCGCACCCGCAGCCCCCGTCACCAGCAGCGACTGCCCCGGCGTCAACTCCAGCAGGTCCAGGGCCTGTACGGCGGTCAGGGCGTTGAGCGGCAGGGTCGCCGCGTGCACGGCGTCCACCGTGGCCGGCGCCTTGGCGACCGCGTCCGTGTCGACGACGACGTACTCGGCGTGCGTGCCCAGCGGCTGCACCATGCCGTAATCCAGCGCCACCACCTCGTCGCCGACACTCCACGCAGCGGCCACCCCCGTCGCGTCCACCGTCCCGGCGACGTCCCAGCCGAACCCGATCTGCTTGCCCGCGCCCCCGAAGGCACCGGCCCGCACTCCCGCGTCCACCGGGTTCAGCGCGGCCGCCGCGACCCTGATCCGCACCTGCCTGGCCGCCGGCTCGGGCACATCCACGTCCACGACCTCCACGGCCTCGGGCCCGCCGAACGTCCTCACCACTGCAGCACGCATGGTCATTTCTCCCGTAAAGACTCTTCGAATGGTTTCGCTTGGTTTCGCTCTGCGTGCAACAACCCTAGGAAGAGTTACTATCCAGGAGGAAGTAGTTACCTGGAGGTGCCTACCTCACCGGGAGGAGAGCCATGGCGACCATGACCGCGGCCCAGAAGCGCGAACAGGCCCGCGTGGAGTACGACGCGTTCCTCCGCGCCTGCCCCACCAACCAGCTCCTCGACCGCCTCAGCGACAAATGGGTCAGCCTCGTCCTCGCGGCCCTCGCCTCCGGACCCATGCGCTACAGCGACCTCAGCCGCAAGATCGCGGGCGTCAGCCCCAAGATGCTGACGCAGACGCTGCGTTCACTGGAACGCGACGGCATCCTCACCCGCACGGTCACCCCGTCCGTACCGGTCCGCGTCGACTACGAACTCACCGAACTCGGCGGCAGCCTCGCCCAGTTGCTGACCGCGGTGAAGACCTGGGCCGAAACCCACTTCGACGAGGTCCACGAGGCACGCGAACGCTACGACGCCGCCGGGACCTAGGGCCTCTCGTTTGGATCAGCTCGGCGTCACGGGGTCTGGGCGGCATCAAGGCACCGTTCCCTACAGCCGACCTGATCCAAACGACAGGCCCTGGACCTCGCCCGCCCGCAGCCGCGCGACCTGCTGCGCACTGAACTCCACCGTGCGCCGCATGTGCCCGATGACCACGGCGAGTTCGGCGTCGTCCAGCTCCTCGATGAGGGCGGACCAGCCACCGCCCAGCCGGTCCCACATCCGCCCGAACTCGGCGATCCGCTCCGGCACGGTCACCACCAGCACCCGCCGCCGGTCCTCCGCGTCCCGCTCCCGTACGACGTAGCCCGCCTTCTCCAGCCGGTCCACCAGCCGCGTCGCCGACCCGGTCGTCAGCCCCGTCATCTCCGCGATCCGGCCGCTGGTCACCGGCCCGCCCTCCAGCGTCAGCAGGTTCAGACACTGAAGATCGGTGGGGTGCAGCCCCAGATGGTCGGCCACGGCCTGGTTGAAAAGGGCGTACGAGGCCATGTAGCGACGCGAGACACCGTCCAGCTCGTCGAGCAGCCGCTCCCGCACGTTCCCGGCCATGCCCCGCTCCTCTTCGCCCCACTGCGTCTGCGCCGTGCAGAGATCGTACGACGCAGCCTCCTTAGTCAGAAGGAGTACTCGTCCCCGGTAGCGAGCACCAGCACCCGCGCGCGGTCGTTGTGCCGATGGCGGTCGACGGTACCCCCGTTCCATGCCGTGTCGATCTCCACCCGCACCTCGGACGGCGCGCCCCGCAGCCGTACCCGCAACCGGATCTGCCGGGCCACCGCCTTCGCGCCCAGCGCCCCCACCCGGCACAGCATCACCCGCGCCCCCGACCGCACACACCCGGCCGGCAGGCTCTGCCTGTTCACCGGCGCCACCGACCAGCGCAGCCGCACCGTCGCGTCCGGCACGGCGGACGGCCCGTAATTGCGCGGCGTGAGCCGCAGGTCCACACGGCCGCCGACCATGGACACAACACCGTGATACGCAAGATCGGCCTCCGGAGCACCGACGGCACCGCCGGGCAGAGCCGCCGCCAGCACCACCCCCAGCGCGGCAGCCCCGACCACAGGAACCCGCATCCTCCGCATACCGCCACTCCTCACTCCACGCAGTCGTACGGATGTATCCCACGCGGAGCGCGGGGCAGGCGCCGTCCAACAGGTGACAGCACGGCTGCCGACGGCGGCAGACATGCCAAGCTGCGGGCATGCTCGTCGCC
Source organism: Streptomyces sp. TLI_185 (assembly GCF_003814765.1). NCBI lineage: Bacteria > Bacillati > Actinomycetota > Actinomycetes > Kitasatosporales > Streptomycetaceae > Streptomyces > Streptomyces sp. TLI_185. Next base: position 5,886,944 of record NZ_RKRB01000001.1, on the reverse strand, counting down.
CGCTCCGCCGCCCTCTTCGTCGTCGCCGCCCTCTTCGAGATCGGCGGCGCCTGGCTGGTCTGGCAGGGCGTGCGGGAGCACCGCGGCTGGCTGTGGATCACCGGCGGCATCCTCGCCCTCGGCGCCTACGGCTTCGTCGCCACCTTCCAGCCCGACGCCCACTTCGGCCGCATCCTCGCCGCATACGGCGGCATCTTCGTGGCCGGCTCGATCCTGTGGGGCATGGTCGCCGACGGCTACCGCCCCGACCGCTGGGACGTGACGGGCGCGCTGGTGTGCCTGGCCGGCATGGCTCTCATCATGTGGGCGCCGCGGAACGGCGGCTGAGCCTCACCTACGCTGGACGGAGCCGACCGCCGACCGAACACCAGGAGCACCGCATGGCACCCGCACCGTCCGCCGCCTCCCGCATCGCCGTCGTGACGGGTGCGAGCAGCGGAATCGGCGCCGCCACGGCCCGGCAGCTCGCCGCGGCCGGCTACCGGGTCGTCCTCACCGCCCGCCGCAAGGACCGTATCGAGGCACTGGCGGAGGAGATCAACGCGGCGGGCCACCAGGCCACGGCGTACCAGCTGGACGTCACCGACCGCACGGCCGTGGACGAGTTCGCCACCGCCTTCAAGACGATCGGCGTCCTGGTCAACAACGCGGGCGGCGCACTCGGCGCCGACCCGGTCGCCACCGGCGACCCGGCCGACTGGCGCGCGATGTACGAGACGAACGTCATCGGCACTCTGAACGTCACCCAGGCCCTCCTGCCCAAGCTGGTGGCGAGCGGCGACGGCACGGTCGTGATCCTCTCCTCCACCGCGGGCCTCAGCACCTACGAGGGCGGCGCGGGCTATGTCGCCGCCAAGCACGGCGAACACGTCCTCGCCGAGACCCTCCGCCTCGAGATCGTCGGCCAGCCGGTCCGCGTCATCGAGATCGCCCCCGGCATGGTCAAGACCGACGAGTTCGCCCTCACCCGCTTCGGCGGCGACCAGGAGAAGGCCACGAAGGTCTACGAGGGCGTGGCCGAACCCCTCACGGCCGACGACGTCGCGGACACCATCACCTGGGCCGTCACCCGCCCCCACCACGTCAACGTCGACCTCCTGGTCCTGCGCCCGCGCGCCCAGGCGTCGAACACGAAGGTCCACAGGGAGCTGTGATGACACAGGACGCCGAGCGGGAGGCCGAGCAGCAGCGCCTGCGGCTGGAGAAGAAACGCGAGCGCTACGTCTGGTACTACCTCGCGTACTTCCTCTTCGGCATCCACATCGTCGCGTTCGTGATGATCTACGCGGTACTGCACGCGAAGTAGACGTACAGCAACGTAGAGTCACAGCCTGTGGACAGACACATACCTTTCGACGGGCTGCACAACTTCCGTGACCTGGGCGGTTATTCGACCCCCGACGGCCACCGGATCCGCCCCGGCCGCCTGTACCGGGCCGACTCACTGGGCAAGCTGCGGCGGGGCACAGAGGACTGGTCCCACTTCCTCGCCCTCGGCATCCGCACCGTCATCGACCTCCGCCACCCCTGGGAGATCGAGGCCCGCGGCCGCGTCCCGGACCACGCGTCCTTCGCCTACCACAACCTCAGCATCGAGCACCGCCCGTACAACCAGGCGGCCCTCGCCCCCGACATCGATCCGGGCCCGTACCTGGCGGAACGCTACCTGGAGGTGGCGCAGGACGGGGTGAAGGAGATCCGCCGGGCCCTGGAACTGGTGGCGGAGTCGGCGGAATCTGCGACCCCCCTGGTCTTCCACTGCGCCTCGGGCAAGGACCGCACAGGCCAACTGGCAGCGCTGGTCCTGGAATTGCTGGACATCCCGGAAGCCACCCTCATCGAGGACTACAGCCTCACCGAACTGGCCGCCCCGGACATCCTGGCCGCCTGGAAGTCGAACAACGACGGCCGCGAACCGACCTGGCTGGGCTTCGGCCGCGCCCCACACTCGGCGATGCGCACCTTCCTCACCTCGCTGAAGGCCCGCTACGGCTCGACCGAGGCCTACGTCACCCAGGAACTCTCCCTGGACGCAAAGGCCCTGTCGACAACCCTCCGCACAGCCCTCCTGGAACCCCCGCCCACCACCTGGCCGCCCCTGACCTACCGCAAGGCGACCCCACCCGACGCCCCCACCCTCGTCCGCCTCCGCGACACGGCCGCCCTCTCGCAACTGGCCCGGGGAATCGACCAATGGAAGCCGGGCGAAAAGGACGAGACCCACTTCCGCACCCGCATGCGGGAGGGCGAAGTCTGGCTGGCCCACGCAGGCCCCCACCTCGCCGGCGCCTGGGAACTCTGGTGGGACGACCCGGCAGCCTGGGGCCCCCGCCCCGCGGACGCGGGCTACATCCACCGCCTGATGACCACCCCGCACACGGCTCCGCCCGGAACAGGCCGCCGAATGCTGACGGAGGCGGAATCCCGCATCGCCGCCACAGGCCGCCCGTACGCCCGCCTCGACTGCCTGTCCTCCAACCCCCGCCTGCGCACGTACTACGAGTCGGCGGGCTACGAGGTCGTCGGCGAACAGCGGGCAAAGGACGGCGGGTCGGGCAGCCCGTACGCGGTGACGCTGCTGGAGAAACGGCTCCATTGACGCAATGGGGGCCCGAACCGGATGGCTCGGGCCCCCATGGGCGCGCACAGCCTTCAGCCGCGTCAGCCCTTCACACAGACGACCTGCTTCAGCTTCGCCACGACCTCGACCAGGTCCCGCTGCTGATCGATGACCTGATCGATCGGCTTGTAGGCACCCGGGATCTCGTCCACGACACCGGAGTCCTTACGGCACTCCACGCCCCGCGTCTGCTCCTCCAGGTCCTTCGTCGAGAAGCGCCGCTTCGCCGCGTTGCGGCTCATGCGCCGACCGGCGCCGTGCGAGGCCGAGTTGAAGGCCTTCTCGTTGCCGAGGCCCTTCACGATGTACGAGCCCGTGCCCATGGAACCGGGGATGATCCCGTACTCGCCGGAACCCGCGCGGATCGCGCCCTTGCGGGTGACGAGCAGGTCCATGCCCTCGTAGCGCTCTTCGGCAACGTAGTTGTGATGAGCACTGATCTCGGGCTCGAAGGTCGGCTTCGCCTTCCGGAACTCCTTGCGGATCACGTCCTTCAGGAGCGCCATCATCAGGGTGCGGTTGTACTTCGCGTACTCCTGCGCCCAGAAGAGGTCGTTCCGGTAGGCCGCCATCTGCGGGGTGTCCGCCACGAAGACAGCGAGGTCACGGTCGACCAGGCCCTGGTTGTGCGGGAGCTTCTGGGCCACGCCGATGTGGAACTCGGCGAGTTCCTTGCCGATGTTCCGCGATCCCGAGTGCAGCATCAACCAAACGGAACCGGTCGTATCTGTGCATACTTCGACGAAGTGGTTGCCGCTTCCGAGCGTACCCATCTGCTTTTCGGCACGTTCATGACGGAATTTGACCGCTTCGGCGATCCCGTCGAACCGCCCCCAGAAGTCGTCCCACCCGGCCGTACCGAACCCGTGCAGCCGCCCCGGATCGACAGGATCGTCATGCATCCCCCGCCCCACCGGAATAGCCTGCTCGATCTTCGACCGAAGCCGCGAAAGATCCCCCGGCAGATCATTGACGGTCAGCGACGTCTTGACGGCAGACATCCCGCACCCGATGTCCACCCCCACCGCCGCAGGACACACAGCCCCCTGCATGGCGATGACGGATCCGACCGTCGCCCCCTTCCCGTAATGCACGTCCGGCATCACGGCCAGGCCCTTGATCCACGGCAGCGTCGCGACATTGCGGAGCTGCTGCAGGGCCACGTCCTCGACCGTCGTCGGGTCGGTCCACATGCGGATCGGGACCTTCGCGCCCGGCATCTCTACGTACGACATATCGTCCCCATTCCCCCGAAAACATGACAGAAGTCTTAGATCGCAAAACCAGCGCCAAGGTCAATGAAAAAGGACAACGGACCGGCGTCCACGGCAGTGCGTGCGATACACATTGTCTCCAGGGGACGCCCCCGCGCGGCAAGCGATTAACCAGCGGGGACACTGGTAGACCCGGTCCAGCAACGGCCACAGAGCCACCGTCGAGAGGAGCCCGACCGTGCAGCGGAAGGCGTACGTATCCGGCGTCGCCGCGCTCCTCGTGGCGCTGCTGGCAGGCTGCACAGGCGGTTCGGGCGGTGGCGGCGCGACGGATGACGCGAACCCGGGTGAGGCCGGTACGGCGAGTGTCGTGGCGCAGCCGGGGAAGTACCGCACGCTGCCGGGTCCGTGCAGTGCGGTGAGTCATGACACGCTCGACTCGCTGCTGCCCGGCATCAAGCAGATCGCGGACGAGGACCAGCAGGAGAAGGCCTACGAGGGCGACGCCACGCTCGCGTACGACAACGACCGCAAGGCCGGTTGCCGGTGGAAGGTGGACTCGACGACCGCGACCGACCGGCTGCTGGTCGATTTCGAGCGTGTCGTCTCCTATGACAACTCGGTGAGCGACGACACCCAGGCACAGGAGTTGTTCGCGGAGAAGGAGACGGCGGCCGACCTGCCCGAGCCGACGAGTTCGGACAGCGGTTCCGGCTCCGCTTCCACTCCCAGTGCCGGTGCCAGTGAAAGTGCCAGTGCCAGTTCGAGTCCCAGTGCCGATTCCAGTTCCTCGGCCTCGGTCTCCCCTTCCGGCTCCGAGTCCGCCTCCTCGTCCGCGGCCCCGGCCAATCTCCAGCCCCGCACTCTCGACGATCTCGGTGACGAGGCGTTCCTGGACGACGTTCTGAGCGGCTCGGGTTCGACGGCGCGGCAGCGCACGGTGACTGTGGTGTTCCGCACGTCCAACGTCATTGTGACCATCGAGTACGAGGAGCAGCCGGCTGCTGTCGGCGCTGTGCCGGACAGCAAGGAAATGCAGGACAGGGCCCGGAATCTGGCTGCGCAGCTGGCGGACACGCTGGGTGGTTAGGGGTCGTTCGGGTGCCTCGGGCGCCCCTTCGTAAAGCTGAGGAAGCGGAAGCACACAGTTTCCTCACCGCGTACGGTGGCTCCTCGGACCCGATCCGCCGACCTCAGGAACCACAGCGTCATGAGTGAAGGAACCATGCAGCGACCAGCAGAGCGAGACCAGCGCAACGGGCGAGAGAAGCGTGCGAGGCGGTCAGGCCGTCTGCTTGCGGGCGCGGTCGCAGTCCCCGTGATGGTGTTCGCCGCCGGCTGCTCCTCGGACTCCGGCTCCGGTGACGGGGGGAGCAAGGGCGCGAGCGCCGGTGAGACGGCGGCGGCGACGGCGAGCACGGCGCCGACGGTGCAGGCGGCCGCGTACAAGAAGTTGCCGGATTCGTGTGGGGTGTTGTCGAAGAAGACGCTGACCTCGCTCGTGCCGAAGGGTGTCAAGTCCGGCAAGGCGGGCAAGTCCGGCGATACGGCGACGCGGGCGAGCTGCTCGTGGAGCAGTCTGGACAACAACGGCGTGAAGGGCTCGCAGTTCCGCTGGCTCAATGTGTCGTTGCTGCGCTTCGAGTCGGATGCCACGCGTGGTGAGGGCGACCAGTTGGCGCACGCGTACTTCGAGAAGCAGGTGACGGACGCCAAGGCGGCTCAGGGCGCGAAGAACCTGAAGTCGGAGCCGGTCGCCGGGACGGGCGCCGAGGCGACGCTGGTGCGCTACGACCTGAAGAAGAAGGAAGGCTCCTTCAAGCAGCAGACGGTGGTGACGCGCGTCGAGAACGTCGTGATCACGCTCGACTACAACGGTGCGGGCCTGGCCGGTGAGAAGACCCCGAGCGCGGATGCACTGGTGAAGGTCGCGGAGGCGGCGGCCAAGGAGGCCGTGGCCTCGGTGTCGGCGGCGAACGGTGCCGGCGGCACAGGCACGGGCAGTGGTGCGGGCACGGCGAAGCCCTCGCCGTCGAAGTCGGCCTCGAAGTCGGCGTCCCCGTCTCCTTCGAAGTCCGCTTCGGCCTCTCCGTCCTCCTCAGCGTCCAAGAAGAGCTGACTGTCACATCTGGGCTGGGTCTGGACGCCAACTCGCAGCTCAACACCGCTTTTTGACGGAGCCCGGCCCCATTCGGGGACCGGGCTCCACCCGTACCGTTACCTCGTGTGGCGTACACATGTGCCACTCTGTTGCGCGCAACAACACGCAATGGGAGGGGAGTACGGGTGGCCGCGCCACTGCAGCTGACTCGGATGCACCGGATTCTCATCGGCGTGGTCGTGACCGGCGCCGTGATCATCGCCGGCATCGGCTTCGCCGGTTCGTATGCCGCGGTCCGTGAGTTGGCCATCAAGAAGGGTTTCGGGAACTTCTCGTATGTCTTCCCGATAGGCATCGACGCGGGTATCTGTGTCCTGCTGGCCCTGGATCTTCTCCTGACGTGGATCCGCATACCCTTCCCGCTGCTGCGTCAGACGGCTTGGCTGCTGACGGCGGCGACCATCGCGTTCAACGGTGCGGCGGCCTGGCCGGACCCGCTGGGTGTGGGGATGCACGCCGTCATCCCGGTGCTGTTCGTGGTCGCGGTCGAGGCCGCCCGCCACGCCATCGGCCGTATCGCGGACATCACGGCCGACAAGCACATGGAGGGTGTCCGTCTGACGCGGTGGATGCTCTCCCCGATCCCGACGTTCCTTCTGTGGCGACGGATGAAGCTGTGGGAGCTGCGCTCCTACGAGCAGGTCATCAAGCTGGAGCAGGAGCGGCTGGTCTATCAGGCCCGGTTGCATTCACGCTTCGGCCGGGCGTGGCGGCGGAAGGCTCCGGTGGAGGCTCTGATGCCGCTGCGGCTGGCGCGGTACGGGGTTCCGCTGGCGCAGACGGCTCCGTCGGGGCTGGCGGCGGCGGGCATCGAGCCGGTACTGCTGCCGCCGGCGCCGGAGATCGCCCCGCCGGTGGAGAGCCGTGCCGCGGTGGCGGCGCCGGCTCCGCAGCCGGCGGAGCAGCGCGACCATGTTCCTGAGGCGCCCGAGGCGGCTGAGCCGGAGGTGAGCCCGTGGCTGCACGCCCGGCATCCGCAGCAGATCGAGTACCACGGGGGTTACGACCCTGCGTACGACCCGGAGCAGTACGCCCAGTGGTACGCGGAGCAGCAGCAGGCGGAGCAGTACCAGCAGGAGCAGCTCCAGTACGAGGAAGCGCCCGCGCAGGGGCCCTCTCCGGAGGACACCGGCAGCTTCCCGATCCCGGTGAGCCCCGGCCGTACCCGTGAGCTGGGCGAGGGCGGTGGTCCTCCGGAGCCTGACGAGGACGCGTACTACCAGGTCTTCCGGGAGTCGATAAAGGGCGGGAACGGGGCGCCCACGCCCAAGGTGTTCATCGCCGACGTCGAGGCGACGTACGGCATCACGCTCCCCGAGGCCGAGGCCAAGCGCATGGTGAACCGCTTCTCCAACCGTCTCAATGCGGAGATGGCAGAGGAGCACATCGCATGAGAAAGCGCCCGGTGCCCCAGGGCACCGGGCGCTTTGCTCACGGCGTCACTCCCCGAGCAGGGCCCGTACCCGCTCCTGTCCCACGGCGAGCAGCAGCGTGGGCAGTCGCGGACCGGTGTCGCGGCCGACCAGCAGGTGGTACAGCAGGGCGAAGAAGGTCCGCTGGGAGGTCTTGATCTCCGGCGGGAGTTCCTTGGGCGTGGCGTCCGCGGGGAACCCGGCCTGCACCTTGGGCACGCCGTAGACGAGGTGGGTGAGCCCGTCGAGCGACCAGTGGTCGGCGAGGCCGTCGGTCAGCAGCCGCAGGGACTGCTGGGAGGCCTCGTCGAGGGACTTGAGCAGTTCGGCGTCGGGTTCGTCGCGCACGATGGTCCGCTGGTCGGCGGGGACGTGCGTGTTGATCCAGGCCTCGGCCTTGTCGTAGCGGGGGCGGGCCTCGTCGAGCGAGCCGAGCGGGTTGGCGGGGTCCAGTTCGCTCAGGATCCGCAGGGCCTGGTCCTCGTGGCCGGCGGTGATGTCGGCGACGGACGCCAGTGTCCGGTACGGCAGCGGGCGCGGCGTCTTCGGCAGTTCGCCGCCGGCGGTGCGCACGGCGCGCGAGTGGGCCGCCACGTCCGCCGGGAGGGCCGATCCGTCGGTGACCTTGGCGTCGAGCTTGTCCCACTCGTCGTAGAGGCGCTGGATCTCCTGGTCGAAGGCGATCTTGAAGGACTGGTTGGGCCGGCGGCGGGCGTACAGCCAGCGCAGGAGCTGCGGTTCCATGATCTTCAGGGCGTCACCGGGGGTGGGCACGCCGCCTCGCGAGGAGGACATCTTCGCCATGCCGCTGATGCCCACGAAGGCGTACATCGGGCCGATGGGCTGCTTGCCGCCGAAGATGCCGACGATCTGGCCGCCGACCTGGAAGCTCGACCCCGGCGAGGAGTGGTCGACACCGCTCGGCTCGAAGATCACGCCCTCGTAGGCCCAGCGCATGGGCCAGTCGACCTTCCAGACCAGCTTGCCGCGGTTGAACTCGTTGAGCCGGACGGTCTCGGAGAAGCCGCACGCCGTGCAGGCGTACGTCAGCTCGGTCGTGGCGTCGTCGTAGGAGGTGACCGTGGTCAGGTCCTTCTCGCAGTTGCCGCAGTACGGCTTGTACGGGAAGTAGCCGGCGGAGCCGGACGAGCCGTCGTCCTCGCTCGCCGCGCCGGAACCCTCGGCGGCCTCCAGCTCGGCGTCGTCGACCGGCTTCTGGGCTTGCTTCTGCTTGGCCGGGGTCTTCTTGGTGCGGTACTGGTCGAGGATCGCGTCGATGTCGGCGCGGTGCGCGACGGCGTGCAGGATCTGCTCGCGGTACACGCCGGAGGTGTACTGCGCGGTCTGGCTGATCCCGTCGAACTCCACGCCCAGCTCGGCGAGCGACTCGACCATGGCTGCCTTGAAGTGCTCGGCCCAGTTGGGGTACGCGGACCCCTTCGGGGCGGGCACGGACGTCAGCGGCTTGCCGATGTGCTCGGCCCAGGTCTCGTCGACCCCGGCGACACCGGCCGGCACCTTGCGGTAGCGGTCGTAGTCGTCCCAGGAGATGAGGTGGCGGACCTGGTGCCCGCGGCGGCGGATCTCGTCGGCGACGAGGTGCGGGGTCATGACCTCGCGCAGGTTGCCGAGGTGGATCGGGCCGGAGGGGGACAGGCCGGACGCGACGACGACAGGTTTGCCGGGGGCCCGGCGCTCCGACTCCTCGATGACGTCATCCGCGAAACGGGAGACCCAGTCGGCGGTCTCGGTGCTCTGAGCCACGATCGGCACGTCCTTCTTTCTCCGGGGCAGCCAGTACGGTCAAACGGCCGCATCCATAGTTTAGGCGGCGCAGCCGCCGTCCTTGAGGGGCGCGGGACTGTGCCCGATATGCGGCTCCGCCGCGGGGCGCGACCAGCCCCCACCGGCCCGCAGGAAAAAAACCGCTTCACCCCCCATGGGATACTGACCGTGTCTATCTGAAACCCCCGAGGAGAACGGCTCCCACCCCATGGCCCCGGTCAAGTCCCTCAGCGACGCAGTCAACCAGCACCTCACCGACGCCCTCGCCTCCGCCCTCCCGGGAGCCGACGGAGTCGACCCGCTGCTGCGCCGAAGCGACCGGGCGGACTTCCAGGCCAACGGCGTCCTGGCCCTGGCCAAGAAGGCGAAGACGAACCCCCGTGACCTGGCCGCGCAGGTGGTCGCCCAGGTGGCGACCGGCGACGTGATCAAGGACATCGAGGTGTCCGGCCCCGGCTTCCTGAACATCACGATCGCGGACCGGGCGATCACCGGGACGCTCGCGGCGCGTGCCGCCGACGGCGACCGGCTCGGTGTGCCGCTGAAGGAGAACCCGGGCATCACGGTCGTCGACTACGCGCAGCCGAACGTGGCGAAGGAGATGCACGTCGGCCATCTGCGCTCGGCGGTCATCGGCGACGCGCTGCGCGGCATGCTCGACTTCACCGGCGAGCAGACGATCGGCCGGCACCACATCGGCGACTGGGGCACCCAGTTCGGCATGCTCATCCAGTACCTGTTCGAGCACCCCGGCGAGCTGGCCCCGGCGGAGGACGTCGACGGCGAGCAGGCCATGTCGAACCTGAACCGGGTGTACAAGGCGTCGCGTGCGGTCTTCGACTCCGACGAGGAGTTCAAGGAGCGGGCGCGGAAGAGGGTCGTCGCCCTGCAGTCCGGCGACAAGGAGACGCTCGAGCTGTGGCAGCAGTTCGTGGACGAGTCGAAGGTCTACTTCTACTCGGTCTTCGAGAAGCTGGACATGGAGATCCGCGACGACGAGATCGTCGGCGAGTCCGCGTACAACGAAGGCATGCCGGAGACCGTCCGCCTCCTGGAGGAGATGGGCGTCGCGGAGCGTTCCGAGGGCGCGCTCGTCGTCTTCTTCGACGAGATCCGGGGCAAGGACGACAAGCCGGTCCCGCTGATCGTGCAGAAGGCCGACGGCGGCTTCGGCTACGCGGCCTCCGACCTGACCGCGATCCGCAACCGTGTCTTCGACCTGCACGCGACGACACTGCTGTACGTGGTGGACGTACGGCAGTCGCTGCACTTCAAGATGGTCTTCGAGACGGCCCGGCGGGCGGGCTGGCTGAAGGACGGCGTCACCGCGCACAACATGGGCTACGGCACGGTGCTGGGCGCGGACGGCAAGCCGTTCAAGACGCGTGAGGGCGAGACCGTACGGCTCGAGGACCTGCTGGACGAGGCGGTGCAGCGGGCCGCCGAGGTGGTCCGGGAGAAGGCGCAGGACCTCACCGAGGACGAGATCCAGGAGCGGGCTGCGCAGGTGGGCATCGGCGCGGTGAAGTACGCCGACCTGTCCACATCCCCCAACCGGGACTACAAGTTCGACCTGGACCAGATGGTGTCGTTGAACGGCGACACGTCGGTGTACCTGCAGTACGCGTACGCCCGTATCCAGTCGATCCTGCGCAAGGCCGGGGAGACGAAGCCGGCCGCGCACGCGGAGCTGGAACTCGCCCCGGCGGAGCGGGCGCTCGGCCTGCACCTGGACGCGTTCGGTGACACGGTCTTCGAGGCGGCCGCGGAGTACGCGCCGCACAAGCTGGCGGCGTACCTGTACCAGCTGGCGTCGCTGTACACGTCGTTCTACGACAAGTGCCCGGTGCTGAAGGCCGAGACGCCCGCGCAGGTGGAGAACCGTCTGTTCCTGTGCGACGTGACGGCCCGCACCCTGCACCAGGGCATGGCGCTGCTGGGGATCCGGACGCCCGAGCGGCTCTGAGGGCCCGCAGTACGACGCACCGCGGCCCGTCCTCTCCTCTCGGGGAGGGCGGGCCGTCGGCTTCGGCTGCGGCTCAGCAGGGGTACAGGCCCGCGAAGTCGTTGGCGAACCGCTTGAACGCGGCCCGGGTGTTCGGCCCCGGGTCACCGTCGATCTTGTCGGTGTAGCTCCAGCCGAACGCCAGCATGCGCTGCAGCGCCTTGATCGTGTTGGGGCCGGGGTCGCCGTCGATGCTGTCGTTGTAGTCCCAGTACTCGCGGAGCCAGCGCTGCATCGCCTTCCAGCTGTTGGTGCCCAGCTGTCCGTCGATGTTGCCGGTGTAGCTCGCCGGAGTTCCCCTGAGGAAGCACTGGACGTACTTGGCCTGCGTGGTGCTCAGGCCGAGGTTGTTCGTGGCGAGGATGGACGCGGCCTGGGTGCTCGCGGCCGACGCGGATGCGGCGAAGCTGGTGCCCGCGGTGGCCAGGCCGCCGGCGGCGAGCGCGGCCACGGCGGTGGCGCTGATCAAGGTCCTGGCCAAGGCGTTCGATCGCATGCATGTCCCTTTCGGGTCGTGGGTTGTGGTGGCGAGATGAGCGTGCGGGGCGGGTGGGAGAGGCGGCCAGAGTTGCCGCGAAAGTGACGGCGTCGCGGGACGTCCCCCGCGCCGGCCTGCGGGGATGCCGTCCGGCGGGACGGTGCGGCGGGACGGCTGTGGCAGGGGGTGGCCGATTTCTTACTGGCGAGTCAGCTGAGTTTGTGTGCAAATCGTGAATACTGATGCACAATGCGGCGGGGCACGGGGGTCATTGACCACGGCCACTGAACACGGCCGCTGACCACGGCCGGTGAACGCGAGTGGGGAGAACATGTCGCGTTGGAAAGCGCTGCCCACCGAACTGGATCCACGAGTCCGGCAGTTGGCGGTGCGCCTACGCCGGCTGAAGGACCACAGCGGGCTGAGCGTACGTCAGCTGGCGGCGCGGACGGGGTACAGCCCGAAGTCGTGGGAGCGGTATCTGGGCGGCCGTTCGCTGCCGCCGCGGGAGGCCGTGGAGGCGCTGGCCCTGATCGGCGGCGAAGACCCGACCCGGCTGCTCGCACTGCACGAGGTCGCCGCCGACGCCTGGGGGAACCCGCGCGGCGGAACTCCCGTACCGGAGACGGCAGTCATGGAGACCGCCCCACCGGAGGCGGAGATCCTTTCGGCGGAGCCCGGCGGCGGGGGCGCGCGGTCGTTGCGCTTCGCGATCGTGGCGGGGACGGTGGCCCTGGTGCTGGCCGTGTCCTCGGCGGTGCTGGTGACCTGGCGGCTCATGGACCACGGCGGCGGCACCGCGGACGAGACGACGACCACGGTCACCTTGACGGCGGGAACATCGGCGCCCGCGTACAGCTGCCGTCTGAAGCAGGTCGACGGCCGCTGGTACGCGGGCAACAGCCGTACGCGGAACGCCACGGTGGGGTACGGCGACTCCGGTCCGGCGGTGGCCGAGGTGCAGTGTCTGCTGCGCCGGGCGGGTATCTCGCCGGGCGGCATCGACGGCATGTTCGGCCCGCTGACGCAGGGCGCGGTCAAGGCCTTCCAGAAGCAGGCCCGGCTCGACGTGGACGGCGTCGTCGGCCCGCACACCTGGAAGGCCCTGCGGGGATGACCGCGGAGCAGGCCCGACTGGCCGCCGCGCTACGGGAGTTGAGAACCCGCACCGGTCTGAGCCTGGCGGCCCTCGCGGCGAAGACGGCGTTCAGCAAGTCGTCCTGGGAGCGCTACCTCAACGGCAGGACACTGCCGCCGCGCACGGCGGTGCAGGAGCTGTGCCGGCTGGCCGGCGAACCGGACGGCCGGTGCCTGGCGCTGTGGGAGATCGCGGAGTCGGAGTGGAGCGGTCGGGCGGCGGAGGCGGGCCGGGCGGATACGCCGGCGCAGGCGTCGTCGCCGGTCGCGTCCCCGGCCGCGGATCCGGTCCTGCCTCCGCCTGGGGCTCCGACGGAGACTGCGCAGGGCGGTGGCCATCGGGGTGCAGTGACCGTGGCGGTGCTCGCGTCGGTGTGTGCCGTGGCCCTCGGCGGCGTGGCGGTGGCGCTGCTCCTGCTGCCACGCCACAGCGACGAACCCCGCACGGCCGCCGCGACCCCCTCCACTTCCGGGCCGCACTGCCGGGCTTCGTCCTGCGAGGGCAGGAGCCCGATCGACATGTACTGCGCGGCCACACCGGACACCGTCGCCACGCGTCACACGGCCGCCGGGGCCTGGCTGGAAGTCCGCTACAGCAAGGTGTGCGGGACGAGTTGGGCACGGATGTGGGGCACGCGGGTCGGCGACCGTCTTGAGCTGACGGCGGACGGCCGGGCCCGCCGCGCCGAGGTCGAGAACGCCGTCGACGCGGACAATTTCGTCTACACCCCGATGACGGTGACCCGTCCGGGAACCGTGCTCCGTACCTGTTTCCGGCCGGCAGAGGGCGGTAAGGAGGAGTGCTTCGACTCCGTTTCGCGGTGACGGTGAGATCGGGCACCTGCTCAGGCGGGCTCCTGGGGATCCTGCTGCTCCCTCTCACCCCGGCTCGGCCCCGGGCCGTGCGCGGCGCCGAGCCATGCTCCGTACAGGCCGGCGATGGCGACGACGACGATCGCCAGGGACTCGGGCGGAACGCCCATGAGCAGCAGGGTGATCACGGTGAGCAGCGCGGCGACGAACGCCACCAGGTCGAACAGCCTCTGGGGTCGGTGCATGATTCCTCCGCGGTTTGAAGACGCGGAGGGTGGATCCGTCCGCACAAGCAGGCTGCGATACGGCGGAGTTGTCCTCATCCCCTGAAGGGAAAGACGCTGACCGGCGGTCGCACCGCGGTGGACAATGACGGTTGTCCACGGAAAAAGGCCTCGGGGGTTACATGGGCGGGCAGGCCTCGCATGGTGCGGGCGACCCGGCAGGAGCCCGGGTGGGCCGGAAGTTCGGGGCGATCCGCGCCCGTACCCAGGAGTTCGAGGCGCTGGCCCGTTTCCTGCGCGACCGGGTGCGGGAGGCCGATCTGACCATCGGCGACCTGGAGGCGGCGACCGGTCTGAAGAAGTCGGCGATCAGCGAGCGTCTGGCCGGTCTCAAGCTCGACGACGAGGCGTTCGTCGACGCGGTCGTGGTCGCGTGCACCGGAACGCCGGCGCTCATGCCCCGGCGGGAGCGGATGCGGAGGGACGGCCGGCGGCTGCTGGGTATCGCCCGGACCCGTTCCACTGCGGTCCTGGACCTGACCGGCCAGCCCGAACGGGTCAGGAACGTGGCGATGGTCGCGCAGGAACTCGCCCTGACGGCGCAGGCGAAGCTTCTGGACCTCCACGAACAGCTCGACCGCAAGAACGGCGAGGTCGCCGCGCTCGCCCGGGTCCAGCAGGAGTCCCAGCTGGCGCTGCGGGACGCGGACGCGCTCACCTCCGTCCTCTCCACCTGGGTGGTCGTCCTCGCCGACGAGGTCGACCGGCTCAGCCGGGACCGTGAGTTGGCGATGACCGCACGACCGCCGGACCTGGCCGGGCTCGGCCGCGCGGACGCCGAGCTGGCCCGCACGATCGCTCAGCACGGCCGGACCGCCGCGGAACTGGCGAGAGCAGAACACGACAGACGGCTCGCCACGGCCCTGCTCGCGGAGACACTCACCCGTACGCGCCGGTTGCGGGACGAGGTACGGCAGTTGCGTACCGCCGCGCAGCTGCCGCCGGACGCCGGTGCCATGGGCGGGGCGGCGGAGGGCGGGACGGTCTTCCCGGACGGAACGGCGACTGCGCATGCCTTCGGCGACGACATCGACAGGGCACTCGACCGGGCCGAGACGATCGGCCGGGAGATCGCCGACCGTCTGCACCACGCACTCACAGCCCTGGACGAGGGTGCCCAGACGCTGCCGTTGTCCGCCGATTCCGCCACGGACTTCGCGGACAATGGCGTGACCAGCACGGACACCGCGGACAATGCACCCCGTGAGGACGTGCTCTGGTGGGACATGCTGGCTCACGTCCCCACGGACGCGTTCGTGTGGGCCGAAGAAACGGCCACGGCGCTGGTCGGCGAACGTGACGCGCACGCTTCCGATTTCGCCCGCCTGGTGAGGGAACGTCCGGTGCGGGAGATCCTGCTTCTGGCGGACCGCATGCGGGAGAGGCAGTGGGAGGAGGGCGCGGCCCGGCTGCGGGTCAGCCTGACCCTGGCGCTACCGCTGGAGGAACTCACCGCACTGATCCTCGCCCTTCTCGAAGCCGACTCCCTCCTGCGCCGCAACGAACAGGGGGCTCAACTCCTGCGGGCCGCACTGGCACAGCGCCCGGTCGATGACGTACTCGCTCTGCACGACGCCTTGTCCCGCATGGACGATCCGCCACAGGTCGTGCGCGATGCCCTCGCCGCGATCGCCCAACGCCCCTACGCCGATGTCGTCGCCCTGGCACGCAAGCACATCGAGGGCCCGACGGTCCGCCGCGACAGGAGCGCCCTTCTGACGGCCGTCGTCCGGAAGTGGCCGCCCGAGAGGGTGGTGGACCTCGTCATGGAACTGGTGGACATCGACGACGGCGCCATCGTGTGGCAGGTCTTCTTCGCGTTGCCGACTTCCCCGGCCAGACAGACCGAGTTGCTGGTACGTCTCTGGGCCGCCTTGCCGTCGCATGAGTACTTCCACGAAATGCTGCCGGTGACGTATCCGCGGGATGGAGGCGTGCGTCCCCTGGCCGCAACCATCGCGGCCCTGCACGTCGAGTGGCCGCCCCTGCTGGACAGAGCAGCCGATGAGCTGAGGCGCGAGGTCATGCCGCTGATCATCCGTCAGACGCCGGTGGGAGACCTCGACCACCTCAGCAAGCGGCTCTCCGAACGCGGACTGTCCCCCGAGCGGATCTTCGCGCCCTACGCGGACCTCCTCGTCCCCGACTTCGTAGTACCGCTAGCGGACGACTGATCCCGACCCCCGACCGTCCCCCAGGAACTCGCACCACACCGCCTTCCCCAACTCCCGCTCCCGCACCCCCCACCTGTCACTCAACGCCGCCACCAGCAGCAGCCCCCGACCGCTCTCGCCCTCGACATCCGCCGCCTCCACCACGCGCGGCACGCCGGGACCGCTGTCGTGCACCTCCACGCCCAGCACCCGCCCGTCGTGACGCAGGAGCAGCCGCGACAGGCGGCCGGGCGGTACGCCGTGCAGCAGGGCGTTCGTCACCAGTTCGCTCACGCACAGCAGTACGTCGTCGGCGCGGTCCGTCCCGGCGAGCCCCCAGCCGGTGAGCGTCTCGACCGTGAACTGGCGTGCGGCCTGCACGGATCGGCGCTCGCGGCGGAAGAACCGCTCGCGCAGGGAGGGGAGTTGAGTCGTAGCGTTCACAGGACGAGAGTTGCGCAGAGTGACTAGCCTTGATCACTCGGTGAACCCGTACAGATTTTTTGTACGGGTTCACACCCGGTGACGTACGCGTCCCGAGGGGGAGAGAGACCTGCATGAGCGCCAGGAAGCCGCCGCGGCCGAAGAACCTCACGTCCATGAAGATGCTGGGCAAGCAACTCGGCGCGGCCCGCCGCACCGCGGGTCATACCCAAAGCGCCCTCGCCGGACTCGTGAGGGTCGACGAGGAGACCATCGCCTCGATCGAGCAGGGCAGACGGGCCCTGAAAC
The DNA here is from genome assembly GCF_003814765.1 of Streptomyces sp. TLI_185. NCBI lineage: Bacteria > Bacillati > Actinomycetota > Actinomycetes > Kitasatosporales > Streptomycetaceae > Streptomyces > Streptomyces sp. TLI_185. The sequence continues at coordinate 5,870,150 of NZ_RKRB01000001.1, read as the reverse complement.
CGGACCTGGCCGCGGCGCTCGACGAGATCCTCCAGACCAAGGGGATGCTGTCGGCGGGCGTGGCCAACCTGCCGGACATCGACCAGTTCCCGATGTGGGCGGAGCTGTACATGGAGCATGAGCGGGAGGCGATCGCGTTGTCCTGGTACGACAACGCGGTCCTCCCGGGTCTCCTCCAGACAGAGCCGTATGTCCGCGCCGTACTGTCCAACCGCGTACCCGCGTACGGCGTGGACGAGATCGAGACGGGTACGGCGGCCCGTCTGCAGCGCCAGGCGATCCTGCACCGCAAGAACCCGCCCACCCTGAGCTTCATCGTGTGGGAGCCGGTGCTGCACATGCGCATCGGCGAGGCGGAGGTGCGGCGGGAACAGCTGCGGCATCTGCGGTCGGTGACTGAACTGCCCTGCGTTTCACTGCAGTTCCTGCCGCTGAGCAGTCCGTATCACGCGGGAATGAACGGCCCCTTCACCCTCCTCGAAACACCGGACCACCAACACCTCGCGTACACCGAATCGCAGCGCGGAAGCCAGTGGGTTTCCGACGCGGATGAGGTGTCCAGGCTGGCGCGCAAGTATGCGATGCTGCGGACACAGGCCCTGACCACTCAGGACTCCAGGGATCTGCTCGACCGCCTGCTAGGAGAGCAATGAGCGCCGAAGCACTTCAGTGGTTCAAGTCGACCTACAGCAGCGACGAAGGCGGCGCCTGCCTCGAAGTCGCCGTCGCCTGGCGCAAGTCGAGCTACAGCGGCGACGAAGGCGGCCAGTGCGTCGAGGTCGCCACCTGCCCCCACACCATCCACATCCGCGACTCCAAGAACCCCGCAGACACCGGCCCCACCCTCCAGGTCACCCCCGCCGCCTGGGCCGCCTTCACCGCCGCGAGGTGACCACCGCCAGCGTCGCGTAGGGCATCGTGACGGTGCCCCCACGCGCGTCGATGGCGGAGCCCACCGCGCTCAGGATCTCGGCGAGTTGGTCGGGCCGGAGGCGGGTGAAGGCGCCCTGCGTGGGCAGGACGTCCAGCCAGGCGTCGCGGGTGTACGTGAACTCCCAGTCGTACCGCCAGAATTCGGGCTCGCCGAACGCGCCGTCCGCCGCCCGGATCGCGTCCGCGGCCTTGGTCAGGAAGACCTGGTAGCCGTCGACCATGGACCGCGTCAGCGCCGCCCGGAAGTCGAACGGCGCGTCGGGCATGACGCGTTCGGCGGCGTCGGCGACCGCTTCCGCGAGGTCGGGCGGGGTCTCGGCGACGTTCCAGAAGGGGACCAGCAGACCGCCGGGCCGCAGCGCCTGGGCCGCCTTGGCCGCGCCCGCGGAGAGGTCGATCCAGTGCCAGGCGGTTCCGGCGGCGACGACGTCGAAGCGCCGCTCCCCCGGCTCCCAGTCCTCGAACTTCGCCACTTCCGTGTCCGTACCGAGCCGTCGCGCCAACGCGGCCATACGTGCGTCGGGTTCGACGCCGTGGACCTTGCAGCCGGCCGCCTGGAACTGCCGGGCGGCGATTCCGGTGCCGCAGCCGACGTCGAGGAGGTCGGGTCCGGGGGCGGCCGCGACGATCCGCTGGATCAGGGCGTCGGGGTAGCGGGGGCGCGCCCGGTCGTACCGCTCGGCGTCCACACCGAAGGACTCGGCGATGTCGCGGCGCTGGTGGGGCTCGTTCGTGGACTGGTTCGCGGGCCGGCTTGCGGGCTGGCTCTCGGCGGCAGACGCCGAGGAGGCCGCTGAAGACGGTAAAGTGGGCATGCGCCCACTATGAGTGGGCGCGCGCCCACTCGTCAATGGGCATGTGCCCACTCATGCCGGGACAGGAGGCGGTATGCCGACAGGTGTGGCCATCCGCGACCCACGCCAACAGCTCTTCGACGCCGCCGAGCGCATCCTGCTGCGCACCGGCCCGAGCGCCCTGACCAGCAGGGCGGTGACGGCGGAGGCGGGCTGTGCGAAGGGGGTTCTGCACCGGCACTTCGCGGACTTCGACGCGTTCCTGGCGGAGCTGGTGCTGGACCGGATCCGCCGGCTGGCGGACCTGGACGGGGCCCTGCATGAGGCCGCCGGGACGGGCACGGTCGCCGGCAACCTCACCGAGGCGCTGACGGACCTGTTCGACGCGGTGGCGATCGCCGTCGTGGGCCTGGTCATCACCCGGGACGAACTCCGCGCCCGGCTGCGCGCGGCCGGCTCCAGCGGCATCCCGCTGATGACGGAGGCGTCGGCGATGCTCACGGGCTATCTCGCCGCCGAGCGCGACCTGGGCCGTATCGCGGCGGACGCGGACGTGGACCTCCTCGCCGCCACCCTGCTGGGCGCCGCACACCTCCTGTTCGCCGACCGGGAGGCGGGGCCGCCGGACGCGGCGGCGGTGCGCAGAACGGTGGCGACGGTCGTCGCGGGGGCCGTGCGGTGACGGCTGCGCGGCATTGTCAGTGGCGGCCCCTACAGTCGATGACATGGCGACTCTTCCCAACCCCCTGCCACGTCTCGCGTCCCTCGGCCTCGACCTCCCGCCGGGCGCGCTGGTCGACGCCACGGACGACGGGCCGTGGCACGAGCCGTTGCTGTGGCTGGCCGACGGGCAGGCGGCGCCCGGTGCCCGGTCCGCGCTCCAGCAGACGGCACCGGCCGCCGGACTGCTCCCGGTGGTCCTCGATGTCGGTGCCGGTCACGGCGGGCCGGAGCAGTGGGAGTTGATGCCGGGCGCGATCTCCTATCCCGGGGATCACGACGCCGAGGAGGTGCTGGAGGAGCTCTGGGCCGAGTGCGCGGAGGACGGCGCCGACTGGCCCGGCCTGGCCGCCGCCCGGCGCAGTGCCGCCGAGGCGGACCCCGAGTCCATCGCTGCCGCCGTCGTGGACTCCCTCCTCGACGGCGGGGGTCCCCTCAAGGACCCCCGCCTCGCTCTCGTCCCCGCCCGCCGCAGCGCCGACACACCCGCGGCGATCGGCTGGACGGGTCCGGCGAACCACGAAGGCGACACCGCGCGGCTGTGCTCCGTACTCCGCTCCTGGGAGGAGCGCTTCGGCATACGCGTCGTGGCGCTCGGCTTCGACCAGCTGACGGTGTCCGTCGCCGCCCCGCCCACCACCCTCGCCGAGGCGGAGGCCGTCGCCGCCGAGCACTTCGCGTTCTGCCCGGACAACCTCCTGCAGGGCGCGGACACCACCCTGGCCGCGTACGCCGAACACCAGCTCCTCAACCAGCCGGCCTGGCACTTCTGGTGGGACTGACAGTCCGCCGCAGGCCACCGCACGCAGACGCCGCGGCCGGTCCGGTGGTGGGCGCACCGGTCTCGGCCGCGGCGTAGGAGCCGGCTTCAGACGACGTGGGCGAGCCCGTGCAGGAGGAAAGCCACACCGGTGAGCAGAGCAGCGACGACCATTCGAGACCTCCGTGTACGAAATGTGATGTTTCTGCCGTTCTCGATAACGTCACATTCCCACCGGCGTTACGGGCCTGATCAAAACAGGGCAAGCCCCTCCCCCAGCCTCCTGAGCCCCTCCCGGATCTCTTCCGGCGTCTGCGTCACAAAGCACAGCCGCAGGGTCGAGCGGTCGGGCTCGCCGGCGTAGAAGGGTGCGCCGGGGACGTAGGCCACGTCGTGCCGCACCACCTGCGGCAGCAGCGCGGTGGTGTCGTACGGCTCGGGGAGGCGGGCCCAGAGGAACATGCCGCCCTCGGGCCGGGCCCAGGTCGAGCCGTCGGGCAGCGCCTCGGCCAGCCCTGCGAGCATGGCGTCCCGCCGCTCGCGGTAGACGCCCGCGACCCGCGCCACATGCGCGTCCAGGTCACGGTCCGCCAAGTACCGTGCCGCCGCCAGCTGGTTGAGGGTCGGGGTGTGCAGGTCGGCGGCCTGCTTGGCGACGACACATGCGCGCCGCAGCTCCCCGGGCGCCCGCAGCCAGCCGAGCCGCAGGCCCGGCGCCATGACCTTGGAGAAGGAGCCGAGCAGCACGGTCCGGTCCGCCGCCTCCTCGTACGAGGCGATCCACGGCACCCGCTCGCCCTCGAAGCGGAGTTCGCCGTAGGGGTCGTCCTCGACGATCCACAGCCCCCGGCGGGCGGCCACGGCTGCGACGGCCGCCCGGCGGTCGGCCGGCATCGTGCGGCCGGTCGGGTTCTGGAACGTCGGCACGGTGTACAGCAGCTTGGGCCGCTCCCGCACCACCAGTTCCTCCAGCGCCTCGGGGTCGACGCCGTCTTCGTCCCCGGGCACGGCCACCACCCGAGCGCCCGCGAACGCGAAGACCTGAAGTGCCGCCAGATAACAGGGACTTTCGACGAGGACGGCGTCCCCGAGCTCCAGCAGCGCCGTGGCCAGCAGGGACAGCGCCTGCTGAGAGCCCGTGGTGACCAGGATGTCGTCGGCGTCCGTGGGCAGCCCGCGGGCCGCCGTCCGTGCGGCGAGCGCGCTCCGCAGCGCCGGTTCGCCCTCCGTCGTGGAGTACTGCAGGGCCTGCGCGGACGCCCCGGCGAGCACCGCCCCGAAGGCCTCCGCGACCCCCTGCGCGTCGAACAGCTCCGGTGCCGGCAGCCCGCCGGCGAAGTTGATCACCTCGGGGCGGGCGGTGACGGCGAGGATGTCCCGTACCGGCGAACCGCCGATCGACCGGGCCCGCGCGGCGAGCGGCGGGACGGGGGCAAAGGCGGGTGCGACGGTCATGGCACGGCTCCTTCGGCTGCGGTGACGGCGGCTCGTGACCGCAGCCTAGGGATGTACGTGCTGTCTACAAGCAGGTTTCCGCGATACGGACGGACCGCTCGTCAGGCCTGCCGGGCAGCCCCTGAGGCCTTGGTGCCGACCGCCGCGTACACGTTGATGTCGGCGTCCGTGACGTCGTTGATGTCGGCGTACCGCACCTTCTCGATGTCGTCGAGCGCCCCCAGGTAGGAGGCGTCCGGCTGCTCCGGGACGGGAGCGGCGTGGTCGGCGCGCCAGTGATGCGCCGGGACCACCCCCGGATCCGCCGGCTCCAGTGCGCTCTCGGTGAAGAAGCGCTCGACCTCGGCCCGGGAGCGCAGCACGAAGGTGAAGCCCCGCGCGGTGCAGGTCCGTTGGACCGCGCGGATGTTCTCGGGATTGAGGTCCTCGGTGAGATGGCTGAGCACGAGCCGGCTGCCGGAGGGCAGCGCGTCGACGAGTTCGCGCACGATGGGGTACGCCTCCTCGTCCTCGACGAAGTGCAGGAGCGCGACGACGCAGAGCGCGACCGGCCGGTCGAAGTCGAGGGTCTTCGCGGCCCGTTCGAGGATCTGTGCCGGGTTCCTGAAGTCGGCGTCGATGTAGTCGGTACGGCCGTCGGGCCCGCTGGTGAGCAGGGCACGCGCGTGTGCCGGCACCACGGGGTCGTTGTCGACGTACACGACCCGACGGCAACACCCTGGCCATCGGCGGCTTTGCCGTTGCCCGCACCGTGATCTCACAGGTCCCGGCCCTCGACGCATCCCGTACCGAGACCTTGGGACGTGACATCCCTGCAGGTCAGAGGCCATCCCCTGGCTTCGACGTCCCGAATCGCCGGCAGACTGTGGCGCGCGGAGGCGATCACCGCTCAGGCTGGAATCCCCCAGACCACCGCCCACGGAAGGCACGTACCACCATGCCCGCCCGAGCCCGTCGCACCCATCTCCTCGCCGCCACCGCCCTGGTACTCGCCGTGTTCACGCTGACGGGATGCAGGGACGGGGAGGGCCTTCAGGACGAGGGCCCGGCAACGAACCAATCCCTGCACGTTCCCGCCGGGCACGCTCCCGCCGAACGGAACGCGAAGAGGCCGCCCGGTCGTGAACCGGGCGGCCTCGATGCTCAGGGGATCAGGCGTGGGCCAGAGCCGCTTCCTTCGGGTTCGGGCCGTACTTGTTCTCGCCCGGCTGGCTGTCGGAGCAGCTGAAGACCAGCAGGGTGATGGGGCCGGCGAGCGGGACGATCCCGAACAGGAGCCACCAGCCGGAGCGGCCGGTGTCGTGCAGACGGCGGACGCCGACGGCCAGGCTGGGCAGCAGGATGCCGACGTAGAAGACGGCGATCACGGCGAAGACGGCCGAGCTCTTGGACGCGACGGCGAGGACCATCAGAACGACGTAGATGATTCCTACGAACAGCGCGAAGTTCCAGTACTCCTTGCGGCGCGCGCGCCCGCTGAACACCGCGTACTTCTTCAGCGCCTCGATGAACCAGCTCACTTGTGTCCCCCAGGGATCGACGTTCGGACCATCCGGAACGGATCAGGCCAGGCGAGAAGGTAAGGACACTGACGAGAACTCGTCAATTCGGTGTGTACACCGCAACGGTTGAGCGCTTTTCGGACAGATCCACCGCGAATCCGCCCCGGACCCGCCGCTGATCACGGAGAACGGCGGGCAAACGCGGGGCGGGAGGCGTCAGTTCTCGGCTCCGAGTTGCTTCCGTTGCCGAACCGAGTGCATTCCGATGCTGGTCGGTGGCCGATTCGAGGCCTGACGTATCCCCATCCGTAGCCCGGATCAGCGCAACTTTTCCGCCACTTCGGTCGCCCAGTACGTGAGGATGTTCTGCGCGCCCGCCCGCTTGATGCCGGTCAGCGTCTCCAGGATCGCCCGGTCGCGGTCGATCCAGCCCTTCTCGGCGGCGGCCTCGATCATCGAGTACTCACCGGAGATCTGGTAGGCGGCGACCGGCACGTCCACCGCGTCCGCGACCCGCGCAAGGATGTCGAGGAACGGCCCCGCCGGCTTCACCATCACCATGTCGGCACCCTCTTCGAGGTCGAGCGCCAACTCCCGCAACGACTCACGCACATTGGCGGGATCCTGCTGGTAGGTCTTCCGGTCGCCCTTCAGGGAGGAGCCGACGGCCTCCCGGAACGGCCCGTAGAACGCGGAGGCGTACTTCACCGTGTAGGCGAGGATCGCGACGTCCTCCCGCCCGATCTGGTCGAGCGCGTCACGGATGACGCCGATCTGCCCGTCCATCATCCCGCTGGGGCCCACCACATGGGCCCCCGCATCGGCCTGGACCTGCGCCATCTCGGCGTACCGCTCGAGCGTGGCGTCGTTGTCGACGCGCCCCTCCGCGTCCAGCACCCCGCAGTGCCCGTGATCGGTCGTCTCGTCGAGACAGAGATCGGACATGACAAGAAGGTCGTCACCGACCTCGGCCCGCACATCACGGATCGCGACCTGCAGAATCCCGTCCGGGTCGGTCCCCGGCGTCCCGAGGGCGTCCTTCTTCTCCTCCTCCGGCACGCCGAACAGCATGATCCCGGAGACCCCGGCGGCCACCGCCTCGGCGGCCGCCTTCTTCAGGCTGTCGCGCGTGTGCTGGACGACGCCGGGCATGGCGGAGATCGGCACGGGCTCGGAGACGCCCTCGCGCACGAACGCCGGGAGGATGAAGTCCGCCGGGTGCAGCCGGGTCTCGGCGACCATGCGCCGCATGACGGGGGTGGTCCGCAGCCGCCGCGGCCGCGTGCCGGGGAAGGATCCGTACTTCGTCATGCCACCTACGCTACGCCCGGCCCACAGGCACCTTTGCCGACGGTATGTCGGGCCTGCGCAGCTGCCCGCCCCTCGCGATGCGCCCCGCACCCCCCGGGTCCATCCTGAAAACACACCAAGGAGCAAGGACCGGGCCCCCGTCCCCTCGCCGCGCACGCCTGCCTGCCTGCGCGAAGGAGGAGGACGAGATGACCGCCACCCACCACACCCCGCATCAGGCCCCGGACCTGTTCGCCCTGTCCGAGATCCACGGCCCCGTCCTGCGCCCCGGCGACGACGCCTACGTGGCCGAGGTCACCGGCTTCAATCTGTCGGCCTTCCACCATCCTGACGTCGTGGTCGGAGCGGCAGACGTCGACGACATCGTGACGGCGATGCGCTGGGCCGCGGCCACCGGAACCCCGGTTGCCGTGCAGGCCACCGGCCACGGCGCGAACTTCCCGATCGACGGCGGCCTGCTCCTGAGCACCACCCGCATGACCGACGTGACGATCGACCCGGCCGAACGCACCGCGACGGTCGCCGCCGGCGCCACGTGGCGCCACGTCCTGGAGGCGGCCGCCCCGTACGGCCTCGCCCCGCTCAACGGGTCGTCCTCGGACGCGGGCGTCGTCGGCTACACCCTGGGCGGCGGTCTGCCCGTCCTCGGCCGGACCTACGGCTACGCGGCCGACCGGGTCCGCTCCGTCCAGGTCGTCACGCCGGACGCAACCCTGCGCACGGTGACCGCCGACACCGAACCGGACCTCTTCTGGGCCCTGCGCGGCGGCAAGGGCAACGTGGGCGTGGTCACCGAACTGACCTTCGAACTGCTCCCGCTGCCCACGGTCCTCGGCGGCGGCATCTACTTCCCGGGCGAACACGCGGAGACGGTCCTGCGCACCTGGGCCGACTGGACGACCACCCTGCCCACCGAGATGTGCAGCGCGTACACGATCCTGCGGCTGCCGCCGATCCCGCAGATCCCCGAGCCCCTGCGCGGCGGCTTCTGGGCCCGCGTCGCCCTGGCCTGGACCGGCGACGCGAAGGAGGGCGAGAGCCTCCTGGCCCCCGTCCGCGCGGCCGCACCCGTCGTCATGGACACGGTGGAGGAAATGCCGTACGCCGCCATGGACCGCATCTACCTGGACCCGCACGACCCGCTCCCCGCCCGCGAGGCCTGCACCCTCCTCAGGGCGCTGCCCCCGGACGCCCAGACGGCCTTCCTGGCGCAGGCGGGCCCGGCCGTCCCGGACCTCCCGCTCCTGCTGATCGAACTGCGCCACATGGGCGGCGAACTCTCCCGCCCGGCCCCCGTCGAGGACGCCATCTGCGCCCGCGACGCCAGCTACCTCCTGGAAACGGTCGGCGTCCTGCCCGACCCACAGGTCGCGGCAGCCGTGGAATCAGCCACGGCCGCCCTCCACACCGCAATGGCCCCGTACGGAACGGGCCACACGATGGTCAACCTCCACGGCCGCCCGGGCGACGAGAAGGACCGGGCACGCGCCTGGACGGACGAGGTCTACACCCGCCTGAGCAAGACGAAGTCGACATACGACCCGGACAACCTGCTCCGCTTCGGCCACACGGTGCTTTCCACGCCTACCTAGCTGCGGGCAGTCGTGCCGCTAGGGGCGGCACCCGTCCCAAAGACAGCGGCACCCCGCAAGCGCGGGCCGGCGACACCCACCCCTCAGCCCCAGCGGCCGGTCACGTCGTACGCCGCCGCCTGGCCCCCGGCCGCCGCTCACTCGGCCGAGTCACGGGATCCCCGGCATCCAGCGCCGCAGCCCGCCTCCGCAACCCGAAGTCCGCAAGCGCCTCAGCCAACTTGTGCACGGACGGCTCCGGAGCCATCACATCCACCCGCAGCCCATGCTCCTCAGCAGTCTTGGCGGTCGCCGGACCGATACACGCGATCACGGTCACGTTGTGCGGCTTCCCGGCAATACCCACCAGGTTCCGCACGGTGGACGACGAGGTGAACAGCACCGCATCGAAGCCACCGCCCTTGATCGCCTCCCGCGTCTCCGCCGGCGGCGGCGAGGCCCGCACGGTCCGATAGGCCGTGACGTCGTCGACCTCCCACCCGAGCTCGATCAGCCCGGCGACAAGCGTCTCCGTGGCAATGTCCGCCCGCGGCAGGAACACCCGGTCGATCGGGTCGAACACCGGGTCGTACGGCGGCCAGTCCTCAAGCAGCCCCGCAGCCGACTGCTCCCCACTCGGCACCAGGTCCGGCTTCACACCGAAAGCCACCAGCGCCTTCGCGGTCTGCTCCCCGACCGCAGCGACCTTGATGCCGGCAAAGGCCCGCGCATCGAGCCCGTACTCCTCGAACTTCTCCCGGACCGCCTTCACCGCGTTGACCGAGGTGAACGCGATCCACTCGTACCGCCCGGTGACGAGCCCCTTCACGGCCCGCTCCATCTGCTGGGGCGTCCGCGGCGGCTCGACCGCGATGGTCGGCACCTCGTGCGGTACGGCCCCGTAGGACCGCAGTTGGTCGGAGAGCGACGCCGCCTGCTCCTTCGTACGCGGCACGAGCACCTTCCAGCCGAACAGCGGCTTGGACTCGAACCACGACAGCCGGTCGCGCTGGGCGGCGGCGGAACGCTCACCGACCACGGCTATCACCGGGCGCCCACCCTCGGGGGAGGGCAGCACCTTGGCCTGCTTCAGCGTCTGGGCGACGGTCCCCAGCGTCGCGGTCCAGGTCCGCTGGCGCGTGGTCGTACCGGCCACCGTCACGGTGATCGGCGTGTCCGGCTTACGGCCGGCCGACACCAGTTCGCCCGCGGCCGCACCCACGGAGTCGAGGGTCGTCGACACGACCACCGTCCCGTCGGAGACGCCCACCTCCGTCCAGCACCGGTCCGAGGCGGTACGAGCGTCCACGAACCGCACGTCCGCACCCTCGGCGTCGCGCAGCGGAACACCGGCGTACGCGGGCACGCCGACGGCCGCGGCGACCCCGGGCACGACCTCGAAAGGCACGCCCGCGGCGGCGCAGGCGAGCATCTCCTCGGCGGCGTACGCGTCGAGTCCGGGGTCACCGGACACCGCACGGACGACCCGCCTGCCGCCCCGCAGGGCCTCCATGACAAGATGTGCGGCATCCCGTACCGCGGGGACCCCAGCGGTTGTTGACGAGCTGTCAACAACCGCGAGCTGAGGTGCGCCCGTGCCCGGAAGCGGGTCCGACGAAGGACCCCCGTCCGTGTGCACTTCGGCGACACCTTGTCTGGCGTGCTGACGTACCACGTCGAGCACGTCGTGCTCGGCGACGAGGACGTCCGCGTTCGCCAGCGCCTCCACGGCGCGCAGAGTCAGCAGTCCCGGATCCCCGGGTCCGGCACCGAGGAAGGTGACGTGCCCGTGTTCAAGGCCGGCGGGAAGGGTGGTGGGGCTCAATGTGCTCGCTCCCCCATCAGACCGGCCGCGCCCTGGGCAAGCATCTCGGCAGCGAGTTCACGGCCGAGCGCCATTGCTTGGTCGTACGTCTCGGGCACGGGACCGGTGGTGGACAGCTGCACCGTGCGGGAGCCGTCGGTGGTACCGACGACGCCCCGCAGGCGCATTTCCTTGACAATCTGCCCGTCGGCCAGGAGGTCGGCCAGCGCGCCCACAGGGGCGCTGCAGCCGGCCTCCAGGGCGGCGAGCAGTGACCGCTCGGCGGTCACGGCGACCCGTGTGAACGGGTCGTCGAGCTCTCCGAGCGCGGCGATCAGCTCCGCGTTGTCCGCGGCACACTCGATCGCCAGTGCCCCCTGGCCGGGGGCGGGCAGAACCGTGTCGACCGACAGGAAGTCGGTCACTTCATCGCTACGGCCTATCCGGTTGAGGCCGGCGGCGGCGAGGACGACGGCGTCCAGCTCACCGTCCCGCACGTACCTGATCCGGGTATCCACGTTCCCCCGTATCGGGACCGTCTCGATGTCCAGCCCGTGGCTGCGCGCATACGCGTTCAGCTGCGCCATGCGACGCGGCGAACCCGTACCGATGCGCGCCCCGCGCGGCAGGTCGGTGAACTTCAGCGCGTCCCGGGCGACGATCACGTCGCGCGGGTCCTCGCGCAGCGGGACGGCGGCGAGCGCCAGCTCCTCGGGCTGCGCGGTGGGCAGGTCCTTGAGCGAATGAACCGCGAAGTCGACCTCACCCCGCAGCAGCGAGTCGCGCAGCGCCGTGACGAACACACCCGTGCCGCCGATCTGCGCGAGGTGCTCGCGGGAGGTGTCGCCGTACGTGGTGATCTCGACGAGCTCGACGGGCCGTCCGGTCACCTGGCTCACGGCGTCCGCCACCTGCCCGGACTGGGCCATGGCGAGTCTGCTTCGCCTCGTCCCCAGTCTCAATGCCTTGCTACTCATGCCGGCCCTCGGTTCTTGCTGTTCTCAGATTCATCGTCGGCGCCCTCGGCCCGGGAGACGGCGGCCACCGCTTCCTGGTCGAGGTCGAACAGGGTCCTCAGGGCATCCGCGTACCCTGCTCCGCCCGGTTCGGCCGCGAGCTGCTTGACTCGTACCGTCGGCGCGTGCAGCAGCTTGTCGACGACGCGCTTGACGGTCTGTGTGATCTCGCTGCGGTGCTTGTCGTCGAGCGCGGGCAGCCGCCCCTCGAGCCGCGCGATCTCACTGGCGACCACATCGGCGGCCATGGTGCGCAGGGCCACGACGGTGGGTGTGATGTGCGCGGCCCTGAGCGCCGCCCCGAAGGCCGCGACCTCGTCCGCGACGATACGGCGGACCTGGTCGACGTCGGCCGCCATCGGAGCGTCCGCGGAGGCCTCGGCAAGCGATTCGATGTCGACGAGCCGCACCCCGGCCAGCCGGTGCACCGCCGCGTCGATGTCGCGTGGCATCGCCAGGTCGAGAAGGAACAGCACGGGCGCGGGACGCGGAGCCTCGACGACCGGCTCGGCCTTACGGCGCTCCGGGATGCGGCCGACGGTGCCGGCGAGGGCGGCCAGCGCGGCGATGGCCTCGGCCTCCTGCGCGGGATCGAGCACGGTGCCCGACGCGGGGCCGGAGGTCTGCGGCCGCGGCGCGTTGTCCACCCAGGCGGCATGCTGCTCAAGATCGGCGGCCGCCATCCCGGCAACAGCCCCCTCACCGAGCACGGAGAAACCGGCGGTGGCCTGCATCGGGGGCAGATCGAGCGGACAGTTCTCATCACCCGCGGAGCCTGCGGGCAGTCGTGCCGCCAGGGCGGCTCCCGACCCACGGAGAGGCGGCACCCCGTCACCGCCGGGCTGCGCACCCGCCCCCTGGCCCGCGCCACCCTCCAGCACCGGCCCACCAACAGCCGCAGCAACCGCCTCAGCCGTCAGCACAAGCCCAGTAGCCCCGGTACAAGACACCACAACATCGGCACGTGTCAGCTCGCCCGACACGGCGTCCATCGGCACCGCGCGAGCCAGCACGTCCTGCGCGGCGCCCTCGTTCAAGATCGCGGCGAGCCGCTCGGCACGCTCACCCGTACGGTTGGCGATCACGATCTCGGCAACCCCGGCCCGCGCAAGCGTCGCGGCGGCCAGCGATGACATCGACCCGGCCCCGATGACCAGCGCCTTCTTCCCACTGGCCCACGCCTGGACGTCCGCCCCGGCGGCCAGCTGCTCCAGCCCGAAGGTGACCAGGGACTGCCCGGCCCGGTCGATCCCGGTCTCGGAGTGCGCACGCTTGCCGACCCGCAGCGCCTGCTGGAACAGATCGTTCAGCAGCCGCCCGGCGCTGTGCAGATCCTGCGCCCTGGCCAGCGAGTCCTTGATCTGCCCAAGGATCTGCCCTTCGCCCACGACCATGGAGTCGAGCCCGCAAGCGACCGAGAACAGATGATGAACAGCCCGGTCCTCGTAATGCACGTACAAATACGGCGTGAGCTCGTCCAGCCCCACCCCGCTGTGCTGCGCGAGCAGCGTGGACAGCTCGGCGACACCGGCGTGGAACTTGTCGACGTCGGCGTACAGCTCGATGCGGTTGCAGGTGGCGAGGACCGCGGCCTCGGTGGCGGGCTCCGCGGCGACCGTGTCCTGCACCAGCTTGACCTGGGCGTCCGCGTTCAGCGCGGCCCGCTCCAGGACGCTGACCGGGGCGCTGCGGTGACTCAGCCCGACGACGAGGAGACTCATGCCGGCATCACGGCGGGTACGTCCCCGTCGGGCCCCTGCTCGGCGGACTCCTTACGGGCAGCGGCGACCGGCCCGGAGCCGTCGGGCCCCGCGGCCTCGGCCTCCTCGCCGGCCTTGCGCTGCTCGTGGAAGGCAAGGATCTGCAACTCGATCGACAGATCCACTTTCCGCACGTCGACGCCGTCCGGGACGGACAGCACGGTCGGCGCGAAGTTCAGAATGGAGCTGACCCCGGCGGCAACGAGCCGGTCGCAGACCTGCTGAGCGGCACCGGCGGGAGTGGCGATGACGCCGATACTCACACCGTTGTCCTCGATGATCTTCTCCAGATCATCGGTGTGCTGCACGGGAATCCCCGCGACGGGCTTTCCCGCCATCGCCGGATCGGCGTCTATGAGAGCCGCGACCCGGAAACCACGGGAGGCGAACCCTCCGTAATTGGCCAGAGCGGCGCCGAGGTTACCGATACCGACGATCACAACCGGCCAGTCCTGGGTGAGCCCCAGCTCACGCGAGATCTGGTAGACGAGATACTCGACGTCGTAGCCGACACCGCGCGTCCCGTACGAACCCAGATACGAGAAGTCCTTGCGCAGCTTGGCGGAGTTGACCCCCGCGGCAGCCGCCAGTTCCTCGGACGAGACCGTGGGTACCGAGCGCTCCGACAGTGCGGTCAGCGCGCGGAGGTACAGCGGAAGCCTGGCGACGGTGGCCTCGGGAATCCCTCGGCTACGGGTCGCCGGTCGGTGAGTTCGGCCAGTTGCCACGGTGCTCCTGCGGGTAGAGCGGGGCTGCAGGCGGTCACATGTACCCAGACCGCCCCGTCGACAGCAGGCTATGTCTTTGTGAACGCGTGCACAAAGATGGTGTCCGATTTGCCCGGCCAACGTGACCGGGGTCACGCGCCCCCGGCGCACTGATGCAGAACCGGCGCACAAGCACCACCGACCCTCTATCCCTGGGGGCAAAACCGCACACTCTCCTCTTACGATCCCCGCCCCCGAGACCAGTCGCCGTCGATCCTAAGCGAGGTTCCGGACGACTTGGACTACTCAGTCAGTGCCTTGCGCAACCGTTGCTCGTCCACGCGCCAGAAGGTGTGCTGCCGACCGTCGACGAGAACCACGGGAATCTGCTCCCAATACTGGTCGTGAAGCTGCTGATCCAGAGAGATGTCCTTCGCCTCCCACTCCACCCCCACCTCCGCGCACACCTTCTCCACCACAAGCTGTGCGTCATCACACAGATGACACCCGGCCTTACGAATGAGAGTGACGCTCCGGCCCTGAACGTCCTGGGCCTTACGTCGGAAGAGGGGACTCATGTCAGCCATTCTCGCGCGAGCGCGCGGCGGCGGCACACCCGCGAAAACGCCAAGGAACGGGTGGATCAGATCAGTTCTTTAACGACACGGTCGCGGAGAGTTCACAGCGTTCAAACCTCTGGCGTCTGGAGGCACCGAACAAACTGGCTATGCTCACGGGCATGGCCGCTCTCGGATGGCTCACTCCCCGTAGGCGCTCCGCCACGGCGCGGAGCGTGTTGGCAGGCGAGGCCTCGGCAGAGGCAGCGCGCAAGTCCTCGCAGGACGTCCCCCCGGAGGAACCGGAGTTCCCGGTGCTCGGCGACGACAAGGCAGCAGCCTTCTTCGACCTCGACAACACCGTGATGCAAGGTGCTGCCCTCTTCCACTTCGGGCGGGGCCTCTACAAGCGCAAGTTCTTCGAGACCCGCGACCTCGCCAAGTTCGCCTGGCAGCAGGCGTGGTTCCGGCTGGCCGGCGTCGAGGACCCGGAACACATGCAGGAGGCCCGCGACTCGGCCCTCTCCATCGTGAAGGGCCACCGCGTCGCGGAACTCCAGTCCATCGGCGAGGAGATCTACGACGAGTACATGGCCGAGCGCATCTGGCCGGGCACCCGCGCGCTCGCCCAGGCACACCTGGACGCGGGCCAGAAGGTTTGGCTCGTCACAGCGGCCCCGGTCGAAATCGCCACGGTGATCGCCCGCCGCCTCGGCCTCACCGGCGCCCTGGGCACGGTGGCCGAGTCCGTCGACGGCGTCTACACCGGCAAACTGGTCGGCGAACCCCTCCACGGCCCCGCAAAGGCGGAAGCAGTCCGCGCCCTCGCCTCCGCCGAAGGCCTCGACCTCTCCCGCTGCGCCGCGTACAGCGACTCCCACAACGACATCCCGATGCTCTCCCTCGTGGGCCATCCGTACGCGATCAACCCCGACACCAAGCTCCGCAAACACGCCCGCAAGCTCGACTGGCGCCTACGCGACTACCGCACCGGCCGCAAGGCAGCCAAGGTGGGCATCCCCGCAGCAGCAGGCGTAGGAGCAGTGGCAGGCGGCACAGCAGCAGCAATCGCCCTCCACAAACGCCGCCGCTGACCGGGCCACCGACGCCCTGCGAGCCGCACGCAAGCCGCCCGGCAGCAAACCCCATGCGCTGCGAGCCGGTCCGAGGGAATCGGCGAACACCCGTACGCCACAAGCCAGTCCGCAGGCCAACACTGGTGAACGCCATGCCGGCCCGCGAACCGACCCCGTGAGCCGCACGCCGGCCCACGAGCGAAGAGCGACGCGCGCGAGCCGCCCCGGCACCAAATAACGCTGCCTGCAAGCAAGTCCGGGCCCACAAGGATCGATCCGCTGTAAGCCGGCCCGGGCCCAAACACCGCGGCGCTGCGCCCCACCGAACGCCACATCCCACCCCTCCGGTGCTCGACGCGCAACCGTCACCTCCAGCCGCCCGCCCAGCGCTCAAGGCCAACCGCGCCACCCCAATTCCCCAACCATGCGCGGCGGCCCAGCCCCTGGGCGGCGCCACTGTTCGTCCACCCGTGAAGGCCCCTCCCTCTGGGCCCGGATACGCATCTACCAGCCCGTCCGGCGTCCAGCCGACGCAGCCGCGGGGCCGCTATGGGCCCTCGACAGAGCGAGCGAGCCGAACCGTCCCGCCCGGGCCCGGCGGATTGCCACCGGCCGGCACACGCCTGCGCCCGGAGCCGGACGCTGCCCGTCGACCGACTGGGCCCGCTCCCCCTTTCACCCGTCCGGCGTTCGAGAACGAGGCCGTTCAGGCCGACCGGGGTCCGTGGCGGAGCCCCGGCGGGACGCAGGGGCTCCGTCCCGCGAAGGTGCCAGGGCAGCAGTGCCACGGGGCCGGGGGCCGGCTCCCGAAGTAGCGCGCAGGGGCGGGAGTTCCGAGGGCGCGGGAACATAGTCCCGCCGGGGCCCAGGGACAAAGCCCCCAGGGGTACAGGGGACGCACTCCCCGCCGGGGCGCAGGGGCGGGAGTTCCGAGGGCGCGGGGACGTAGTCCGCCGGGGCCCAGGGGCAAAGCCCCCAGGGGTACAGGGGACGCACTCCCCGCCGGGGCGCAGGGGCGGGAGTTCCGAGGGCGCGGGAACATAGTCCCGCCGGGGCCCAGGGACAAAGCCCCCAGGGGTACAGGGGACGCACTCCCCGCCGGGGCGCAGGGACGCACTCCCCGCCGGGGCGCAGGGACGCACTCCCCGCCGGGGCGCAGGGACGTAGTCCCGCCGGGGCGCAGGGACGTAGTCCCGCCGGGGCGCAGGGACGTAGTCCCGCCGGGGCGCAGGGACGTAGTCCCGCCGGGGCGCAGGGACGTAGTCCCGCCGGCATCCAGGGGCAAAGCCCCGAGGGGCGCGGGAACGTAGTCCGCCGGGATCCAGGGACAAAGCCCCCAGGGCGCGGGGGCACGTAGCCCCGCCAGGCCCCAGGGGCAAAGCCCCGGCAGGTACAGGGAACGCAGTCCCCGCCAGGCTTCAGGGGCAAAGCCCCGAAGGGCGTCGGGGGACGCCGTCCCCGCCAGGACCCCAGGGACAAAGCCCCCAGGGCGCGGGGGCACGTAGCCCCGCCAGGCCCCAGGGACAAAGCCCCGACAGGTACAGGGGACACAACCCCCGCCAGGCCCCAGAGGCAGAGCCCCGAAGGGTAGAGGGGACACAGCCCCTGCCGGGGGGTTCAGGGGCGGAGCCCCTGGCGGGGTCGAAGGGGCGGAGCCCCTGGGGACGGGACGGGTAGGGGCGGCGGGGGCGAGAAAACATCAACACCCGCACCACTCCTGATCACACCGCAACCAACCCCGCCCCGAACACGCCAATCCCCAGGACCTACCCCCACACCCCCTGTCCAGTCCCATTGGCTGCACACGGCCACAACACGCCCCGTTCCCACTCGAAACCCGACCCGTTCCGATCAACAACCGGTCACGCTACGGCACTTGATAGGCCGCCAATCGGTTACAGAAGCGACGTAATCGATGATTTGAGCAACTGGGTGTAGCAGCGCCTGCACGAAGCGTTATTCTCCTCAGACGCAAACCGGTACCCCTCCGTCGCTACGACGGGTGAAAGGTCCCGCACTGCACGTGATGGAAGCTCTGCCTCTGGGAGTCCCGTGTACCCACACGTCGGGGTTGACGCCTCGGGCCTGGCTACGCTGCGCGCAACGGTCCAAGACCTGTTGCGCGGCTTCGTCCCCACCGCGTACGCCGTCCCCGCCCTTGCCGTAGCCAGCACCCCCGTCGGCCCGTGCTACGCGCTCGCCGACGGCAGCACCGCCGCCGTCGGCAGACGCAGCCGCGCCGCCGGCGCCACCACCACCCGCCGCCCGGCCGCGGACAGCGACAGCGCCCGCATGATGGACCTCGTCGAACGCGCCCAGGCCGGCGAGGCCGACGCCTTCGGCCGCCTCTACGACCAGTACAGCGACACCGTGTACCGGTACATCTACTACCGCGTCGGCGGCAAAGCCACCGCCGAGGACCTCACCAGCGAGACGTTCCTGCGCGCCCTGCGCCGCATCGGCACCTTCACCTGGCAGGGCCGCGACTTCGGCGCCTGGCTCGTCACCATCGCCCGCAACCTCGTGGCCGACCACTTCAAGTCGAGCCGCTTCCGCCTCGAGGTGACGACCGGCGAGATGCTCGACGCCAACGAGGTCGAGCGCTCCCCCGAGGACTCCGTCCTGGAGTCCCTCTCCAACGCCGCCCTGCTCGACGCGGTACGGCGCCTCAACCCCCAGCAGCAGGAGTGCGTGACGCTCCGCTTCCTCCAGGGCCTCTCCGTCGCCGAGACCGCACGCGTGATGGGCAAGAACGAGGGCGCCATCAAGACCCTCCAGTACCGCGCCGTACGCACCCTGGCCCGCCTCCTCCCGGACGACGCCCGCTGACACAACGCACGGAACGCACGGAACACACGGACCACGCGGTCCCCTCGGACTGCCCGGAACGCACCCGTCGCCCACACCGGCCCTGACAGAACACTTCGGTATACGCTCAGTGATGCCAACTAGCTGTCAGTGAAAGTCCGTTGACTTCCCGATCCGATCATCCGTCGTCCGTAACCCAAGTGCCGAGACGCTCGTTGTGCGGGATGCAGGCTCCCTGTGGTCACTCCCTGGCCGTCTCCGATCACTCGATCGTGTGGATGTGGTCAGAGCGTGCAACCCTCAGGACCCCCTGGGGAGTCGACCGTCATCACGAGAGGAGGTGCCGCCAGTGATCGCGAACGTATCGGCACACCGGCGGGCGAACGCCTTCGCCCAGGCCCTGGAGGAGCAGCCGGACCAGGGCACGGCGGCCGAGCAGTCCGACGGACCGGCCACGGCCCCGGCTGCTGCGGAACAGACCGAGCAGGGCCGTCTCTTGGCCCTCGCAGAGTGTCTCGGCGAGCTGCCCAGACCGGAGCTGGACCCCGAGGTCAAGGTCGTCCAACGAGCACAACTGGTGGCCGCGTTCGAGGCCATGGTGCAGGAGGGCGCCGTCGGCGAAGCGGCGGACACTGCGGTACCCGAGCAGCGCTCCCGCGGAGCGCACCGGGCGAGCCCACTGGGCAAACTGCGACCGCGGTCGCGGCTGACCAAGGGCCTGGCCGCGGGCGGGCTCAGCGTCGGCGTCGCGGCGGGCGCCTTCGGCGGAGTCGCCGCCGCCAGCTCCGACGCCCTGCCCGGCGACTCGCTCTACGGACTCAAACGCGGCATCGAGGACTTCAAGCTCAACTACCTGTCCGACGGGGACGACGAGCGCGGAGTGGCCTACCTCGATCAGGCCTCCACCCGGCTGGCCGAGGCGCGTCGCCTGATGGAGCGCGGCCGCGGCGGCGGCCACCTCGATCACGAGTCCGTCGGCGAGATCCGCCGCACCCTGTCGGGCATGACGCGCGACGCGTCCGAGGGCCACCGGCTGCTGCACGAGGCGTATGAGCGGGACCCCGGGTCCCTCGGCCCCATCCAGGCCCTGTCCGCCTTCTCACGCGCGCACCGCGAGGTCTGGGGCGCCCTCCGCCAGAGGCTCCCGGTGCAGCTCGGGGACGTCAGTAGCCAGGTCTCGTCGGTGTTCGCCGCCATAGACGAAGAGGTGGCCCCGCTGCAGTCTCTGCTGCCCCCGTCCTCGGCCCACGGCGGAGGCAACGGCAAGCGCCACGGCTCGGGTGCGGCGTCCAAGGGCACACCCGGCTCCGGCCGGGGATCGGCGGCATCCGGCACCGGCAGCGGTTCCTCCAAGAACAGCCATTCCAGCAGCCCCAGCCAGTCGGCCGGCTCCACCGGCGAGGGCCTGCTCGGAGGCAGCACCGGCGGCCTGCTCGACCCGCCCAAGGACAGCGGCAGCGCCTCCCCGTCGTCCACCAAGTCCCCGTCCACCGAACCGGACGTGACGATCCCGCCACTACTCCCGGGCCTGCTCCCCGGCCTCGGCATCGAAAGCGGCGAAACAAACCAGTAGCCCGTACGGCAACGGGGGCGCCCTTCTCAGGAGGGGCGCCCCCGTCGTCGTACGAAAAACCCTCACAAGAACACAGACCGCCGCTGCACCAGCAACTTGGCTCCTCCTGTCTGCCGCCCTCGCACTGCTGCGCAGGCTTCGCACAGAGCCGGACTCCGTCCAGCGGCTTCACGCCCCCCGGAATCGGGCAGGAGAGCGCCCCGTCAGAAGAACACAGACCGCCGCTGCACCAGCAACTTGTACAGCGTGTGCTGGATCTGCTCCCTCACCTGGTCCGTCAGGTTGAACATCAGCATCGGGTCCTCGGCGGCCTCCGGCGGATAGCCGTCCGTGGGGATCGGCTCGCCGAACTGGATCGTCCACTTCGTCGGCAGCGGCACCGCACCCAGCGGGCCCAGCCACGGAAACGTCGGCGTCAGCGGGAAGTACGGGAAGCCGAGCAGGCGAGCCAGCGTCTTCGCGTTGCCGATCATCGGGTAGATCTCCTCCGCCCCGACGATCGAGCACGGGATGATCGGCGTGCCGTGACGCAGAGCGGTGGAGACGAAGCCGCCGCGGCCGAAGCGCTGGAGCTTGTAGCGCTCGCCGAAGGGCTTGCCGATGCCCTTGAACCCCTCCGGCATGACCCCGACCAGCTCGCCCTGGCCCAGCAGCCGTTCGGCGTCCTCCGCGCAGGCCAGGGTGTGACCGAGCTTGCGGGCCAGTTCGTTGACCACGGGCAGCATGAAGACGAGGTCCGCCGCGAGCAGACGCAGATGGCGGCCCACGGGATGGTTGTCGTGGACGGCGACCTGCATCATCAGGCCGTCCAGCGGGAGCGTCCCGGAGTGGTTGGCGACGATCAGCGCGCCGCCCTCCGACGGGATGTTCTCGATGCCCTTCACCTCGACCCGGAAGTACTTCTCGTACACCGGCCGCAGCAGGGACATCAGTACCTGGTCGGTCAACTCCTCGTCGTAGCCGAAGTCGTCGACCTCGTAGTCGCCGGTGAGGCGGCGGCGCAGGAAGCTCAGGCCGCTCGCGACGCGCCGCTCCAGGCCACCGTCGTTCTGCGGCCGCCGGGGCGACTGTTCCTCATGCGTCACAGGAACATCATCCTGCGTGCGCGCCCTGCTGGGCAGGGGCTGGACGTCGCCGACCAGCGCGGGTTCCGTGGTCTTGCGTCGGCTCCCCGCGCTCCGGCGCCGCGACGGCCGCTGTACGGCGCTCCCGCGGGACCGGTCGTCGTCGAACGGAATGACCTTGGCATCCGCCATCGTTGATGCGCTCCTCAGTTGGCGCTCTGCGTCGGGGGGTGGCCGCTGCCCGGCAGGGGCAGCGCGGCGATCCGGTCGACGGCCCCCGCAAGGGCCTCCGGCGGCAGGAGTCCGGGTCCGTGACTGCGCGCGAAGTCCGCGAACGTCTCCGCGGTCGTGTACTTCGGCTTGAATCCGAGCGTCTCACGCATCTGGTCCGTCGCCACGACCCGGCCGTGGGTCAGCAGCCGGATCTGTTCGGGTGAGAAGTCCGTCATGCCCAGCGTACGTACCAGGGAGCCCGCCCAGGTGACCGCAGGCAGCAGCAGCGGCACCGTGGGCCGGCCGAGCCGCCTGGAGCACTGGGAGAGCAGCAGGACGCCGTCGCCGGCGATGTTGAAGGTGCCGCTGTTGAGGGTGCCCCGCTCCGGCTCGTGCGAGGCGATCCGCAGTACCTCGATCACGTCGTCCTCATGCACGAACTGCAGCCGCGGGTCGTAGCCGAACACGGTCGGCAGGACCGGCAGCGCGAAGTAGGAGGCGAGCGGCGTGTCGGCCGCGGGCCCCAGGATGTTCGCGAACCGCAGCACACAAACGGCCACATCCGGCCGCCGCCGCGCAAAGCCCCGTACGTACCCCTCGACCTCGACGGTGTCCTTGGCGAAGCCGCCGCTGGGCAGCGACTTGGGCGGGGTCGTCTCGGTGAACACCGCGGGATCACGGGGCGCGGACCCGTACACGTTCGTACTCGACTTCACGACGAGCCGCTTCACGGTCGGCGACTTCTGGCAGGCGCCGAGCAGCTGCATCGTGCCGATGACGTTGGTTTCCTTGATCGCGGTCCGGCTGCCGCTGCCGAGCCCGGTCGCGCTCACATCCATGTGTACGACCGTGTCGGCGCCGGTCTCGGCGAGCACGCGCGCGATGGTGGGCTGCCGGATGTCGGCCTGGATGAAATCGGCACCGCCCAGGTGGTGCTCGGGTGGGACCGCGTCCACGGCGACGACCCGGTCCACCTGCGGGTCACGCTGGATCCGTCGTACGAACCGGCCCCCAAGCCTGCGGGCCACTCCGGTCACGAGCACGACCTTGCCCAAGATCTGCGCCTTCCTTCCAGCCCATCCGGTACTCGTAGCCTGCCGCGTTCCCCGTGTTCGGCCAACTTAGCGGGTCGATGTTGCGCTGTGATGACCACCCAATGCACGAAGTGACGACATCCACAGACGTACGAACAGACCAAGCCATGTGAAACACGTGCGTACGCACGGGCCTTGTGCGAGGTCCCGTGCGCTTCTGGGAGCTTCTGTGAACTCCAAACGCGTGTGGCCCCCCACCGGTTGCGGTGGGGGGCCACAGAACACGCTCCTGGAGCGCCGCTTACTTCTTGTTGCGACGCTGAACGCGCGTGCGCTTGAGCAGCTTGCGGTGCTTCTTCTTGGCCATCCGCTTGCGCCGCTTCTTGATAACAGAGCCCACGACTACCCTCGCTCACTTCTCATCACTCGGTGCTGGGCGCCATGGGCCCATACGACCTACAAGGGGCCAGCCTACCCGCCCGAGCGCTGAGGTCGTAATCGAGGGTGCCGGGGGAGATCCAGAAGAGCCCTGAGGATCCCCCCGGGGATCGCCGTCAGGCGGTTTCCACCCCCACGTAGCTCTCGCGGAGGTACTCGTGAACCGCGTTCTCGGGGACGCGGAAGGACCGCCCCACCCTGATCGCGGGCAGATGACCGCTGTGCACCAACCGGTACACGGTCATCTTCGACACTCGCATCACCGAGGCGACCTCCGCCACGGTAAGGAACTGAACCTCGCTCAGAGGCCTCTGCTCAGCAGCCATGACACACCTGAACCTTCCGCACTCGACGGCCACCGGCTTCCCCTTCCGGTGACTCTTCGTCGCTGCGTGCTCACTCCCCAATGTAGGGGCGGGTGATGCGAGTGGGGAAGAGGTGCACCCATCGGCGGCCTACTGTGACAGACACGCTCGATTGAGTACGTAGCGGGTAAGCGGCCGGTAGTAATCAGACCGCACAGCGTCATCAAGTGGAACGACTACGGACACGGAACCCTCGGCCTCTCCCACGAAGAGCGCGGGGTCGTCCGTATCGGCGAGCCCAATGGCCTCGAACCCCAGCTGACCTGCCCCGCAGACCCAGCCGTGGTCTCCGACGACCAGCTCGGGAAGCGGCCCGCCGGCCTCGGCCGCCACAGCCAGCGCGGTACGAACCGGGAGCGGTGAATGCGTGTGCGCGCCGGTCGCACAACCGGGGCGAGGCGTGCCGGGTTCCCGGACCAGCGCGACTCCTTGTACGTAGTCAAGGTTGTACGTGCGTAGACCGAACCGGGTCGTTATGTCGACACAGTGACCATGCGCCGGTGTGAGGACGGTACATCCCGCCGCCGACAGCGCGTCCGCCAAGGCGGCGTAGAAGCCGAGCAGCCGGTGCGGGTGACCGGTGCCGAGGAGTACAGGGGCGCTGCGCTGGGCGGCTGCTGCGAGACGGTCCGCGAAGGCATCCAGAGCGGTCAGAGTCCGCTCCGGATCGATCACGTCATGGCCGGAGACATGCTGCGGATCGGCCGAAACCCCGCACTTGTCGGCCATCAACTCGATCAAATCCCGCTGCCGCCACGTCCATTCGGGATCGAGCCCGATCAGCACGCGGGGGTCGCGGGCGGCGAACAGCCGATAGCTGCGCAGGCTCTCCTCCCGGGAGGTGGCCACGGGCCCCGCGAGACGGGCGGCCAGGAGATGGGCCCGCAGGGCTCCGGTGCTCAACACACATCGATGGTGGCGGACGGGGCTGAGCAGGGGCATACGAACGCGCAAACACCGCACAGTTGGCGTAACGGCTCCCGTGACACTGGTGACAGAACAGGGTCACAACAGCCCACAACTGCCGGTGGGCCTCCCAGGTCTCATCATGCGTGGCCGGCAACGACCAGCCGCCACACGCGCACCGACCAAGTCATCAACGGGGGGAACACCATCAAGCCGATCCGTCGCAAGGCAGCCACCGCCGGCGCCCTCGCCGTCCTCGCCCTGGGCGGCACACTCGCCGCGACCACCCCGGCCTCGGCCGCCACACCCACCGCCTACAACGGCGCCTGCGGCAAGGGCTACGACGTCATCCGGGCCACGCCGATCCACTCGACCTCCCAGTCGGCCATCCCGGCCACCACGTTCGTGACCTTCAACAAGGACGCCGGCAAGGTCTGCGCGGTCACCGTCCGCACCACCCCGGGCGCCCGCGTCTTCATGGAGGTCACGCTCGACACCTGGCCCTACAGCAGCGGACAGGCCAAGGACTACGGCTCCTACACCTCGTACGCGGGCCCGGTCTACAAGGACGCCCCGGACGACGGTCAGTGCCTGACCTGGAGCGGCTCGTACGACATCTACTACGCCTCGGACAACGGCCTGTGCACCTGACCGCCGCGGCGCCCTGCCGACGTGGCCGTACCGGCTACGTCAGCAACCCCCGCAACGGAAACACCGCCCGCCGAGTAGCCAGCACCGCCTGGTCCAACCGGTCCGCAGGGTCGTACCCCGCCTCCCAGGAGGGGTACGACACCGGCCACCGCCCATCAGTCATCCGCGCCGGCGCCAACTGCCGCGTCCGCGCGAACACTTCCTGCCGCCACCCCTCCGGGATCACGGCCTCCGGCGCGATCTCCCGACCCGCCGCGATCCCCACCAGATGCGTCCACGACCGCGGCACGACCTCGACCACCGCATAACCACCACCACCCAGGGCGACCCACTTCCCGCCGGCGTACTCGTGCGCAAGCTCATGGCAGGCGACCTGCACGGCCCGCTGCGCATCCAGCGACACCGCCAGATGCGCCAGCGGATCCTCGAAGTGCGTATCGGCCCCGTGCTGCGTCACCAGCACCTGCGGCCGGAAATCGGCAATCAGTTCCGGTACGACGGCATGGAAGGCCCGCAGCCACCCGGCATCGCCGGTCCCGGCCGGCAGCGCCACATTGACGGCCGCCCCCTCAGCGGAGTCGGCCCCCGTCTCCTCCGGCCACCCGGTCTGCGGAAACAACGTCCGCGGATGCTCGTGCAGCGAGATCGTCAGCACCCGCGGGTCGTCCCAGAAGGCCGCCTGCACACCGTCCCCGTGATGCACGTCCACATCGATGTACGCGACCCGCTCGGCGCCCAGCTCCAGCAGCCGAGCGATCGCCAGCGAGGCGTCGTTGTAGATGCAGAACCCCGAGGCGCTCCCCGGCATCGCATGATGCAGCCCGCCCGCGAAGTTCACCGCGTGCAGCGCGTCCCCTCGCCACACCGCCTCCGCGGCCCCCACCGACTGCCCCGCGATCAGCGCGGACACCTCGTGCATCCCGGCGAAGGCGGGATCGTCCATCGTCCCCAGCCCGTACGCCCCGTTCGCCGCCTCCGGATCCGCCGAAGCCGCCTTCACCGCGTCGACGTAGTCCTCCCGGTGGACGAGCCGCAGGGTCGACTCCCCGGCGGGCTTCGCCGCCACCACCTCGACCTCCTTGTCGAGCCCGAAGGCATCGACAAGGCGCCTGGTCAGGGCGAGCCGGACCGGATCCATCGGATGATCCGGACCGAAGTCATAGCCCGTTACTGCCTCGTCCCACATCAACTGTGCGCGGCCGCTCATGCCCGCCACCGTATCGGTCCGGTTGAGGAGCGAACGACCTGGCGTAGACCATGGTCACCAGCACCAACACCATCGGGACGACCATGGCCCCGCGGTAGCTCCACGCATCCCCCAGCGCACCCACCAGCGGCGAGCCGATCAGAAAGCCGACATAGTTGAACACATTCAGCCGCGCGACGGCCGCATCGGACGCATGCGGGAACAACCGCCCGGCCGCCGCAAAGGTCTGCGGCACCAGCACACACAGCCCCAGCCCCAGCAGCGTGAAGCCGAGCATCCCCACCCACGCCCCCGGCGCGACGGCCACCACCGCGAACCCCAGCGCCGCCACCAGCGCCCCCAGCCGCACGACCGCGACGGCCCCGAACCGCCGTACCCCCAGGTCCCCGAGCGACCGCCCCAGCAGCGTGGTCACCATGTAGACGTTGTACGGCACGGTCGACAGCTGCTCCGAGCTCCCGAGCACGTCCTTCAGATACTTGGCACTCCAGTTGGAGACGGTCGAGTCCCCGATGTACGCGAAGGTCATCACAAGACACAGCGGCAGCAGCAGCTTGAAAACGACGGGCTGCCCCTGCGCCTGCCTCTCCCCCTCCTCCGATACGTCGACGGAGGCACCCGAGTCGACATACCACCGACTTCCGATCAGCGTGGCAGGCAACAGCACCGCGACGACCGGCAGATACGACACCCACAGCGCCAGATGCCAGTGCGCTCCCGCCCAGGCCAGCGAGGCCCCCACGATCCCGCCCAGGCTGAACGCGGCATGGAAACTGAGCATGATGCTGCGCCCGTACGCCCGCTGCAGGCTCACCCCGAGCATGTTCATCGAGGCGTCGAGCCCGCCCACCGCCAGCCCGAAGGCCCCCAGCGCGATCCCCAGCTCAGCCAGGTGCTCCCCCGACCCGACGCCGAGGAGCGCCAGGAGCACCACAGGCTGCAGGCACCGCAGCAGCAGACCGGGCCGTATCCGCTTCACCAGCTGCTCGGTCGTCACACTCCCGACACCGGCCAGGATCGGCACGGCGGCCAGGAAGGCCGGCAGCAGCGCGTCGGAGACCCCGTACCGGTCCTGAATGGCCGGGATACGAGTCACGAGAAGGGCAAAGGTGGCGCCCTGGGCAAGGAAGCTGAACGCCAACGAGGCCCTACCGCGCCGCAGCACATCTGTCATGGCGGCGAGCGTAGGGCCCCGGGCTACCTGTGGGTAGATCAAGCCAAAGATGAATTTCCCTCAGCTTTACTTTCTCTGTCAGGCCGCGACGGCGACGGCGCTCCGAGCAGCCGCTTCCTCGGCTTCCGCCTCGGCGCGGAGCATCTCCTCCATCGGCCCGGCGGCCAGCCCACCGCTGAGGAGGAAGGTCAGCACCATCACACCGGCCATCACGACGCCTCCGAGCCAGACCATGGTGTCCACGGGCACGGTGTACGCCCCCACGACCCGCGCCACGCACTCGGCGAGCAGGGCCACGCCCCAGACCACGGAGAACGTCCGCTCCTTGCGCAGGAAGTCGGCAGAGGCGGCGGCCCGGCCCGACGCCAGCCGCTGCCATGCGGCCTCCTTCTTCGGGTCGCCCTTCACCAGGAACGGCTTCATCCCGGCGGTCATCATCGGCCGGCCGAGAGCCACCGAGACCAGGATGCCGATGCCCACGGTGCTGCTGACCGCACCGTCCTTGGCGAGCATCAGCCGCGGGTCACCGGAGACGAAACTCAGCAGCAGGGAGACCACGTTGACGACGAGGATCAGCCCCGCCAGCCCGTTCGTCCTGCGCTCCTTCACCACGCTCCAGACGGTCCGGACCGCGGGGACGACGCTGCTCCAGGCGAGCGCCGCGAAGGTGCTCATCCCGAAGGCGTCCTTGAACAGGTAGTACGAACCGAGGGGGACCGCCACGTCCACAATCAGCGGGCGGAGGTTGTCGAGCGCGCTGGGAGTCTGGTTGCTGCTCTGGCCCTGGGACACCGTGTTCGTCGTCATGCCCTCAGCTTCCCGCCCGGCACCCGGTCGCCAGTAGAAACGATCGTCCGGAGCTCGGCATGACAAATGTCAGTGCAGCAGCCCTGACAACTCCCCCATACCCGAGAAGAGTTGAGTGGCCCCCGCAAGCCGCTCAGCAGGCGTCATGGCCGTGAACCCGTAGACGTCCATCCCAGCCGCGACAGCCGCCTGCACTCCGAGTGGCGAATCCTCCACAACCACACACCGCCCCGGCGCGACCCCCATCCGCTCGGCCGCGTACAGGAACAGATCGGGCGCCGGCTTCCCCCGCCCCACATCCTGCGAACTGAACACCCGCGACTCGTCGAACCATCGGTCCAGCCCCGTCGTCCAGTGCCCCACCCGAATCCGCTCATGACTCCCGGAGGACGCCACACAGTACGGCACTCCGTCCGCCGCCAGTTCCTCCAGTACGTCGGGGGCCCCGGCCACTGGCTTCAACTCCCGCTCGAACGCGGCGAACACACGCGCGTGGAAGACCTCGTCGAAGTCCACCGGCAGCCGGTGCCCGCTCCGCTCCAGCACGAGCTCATGGATCCGGTGCATGGCGGACCCCATGTAGTCCCGGATGGAGTCCTCGTACGAGGTCGGGTGCCCCAGCTCGGTGAGATAGGCGGCCAGGAGCCGGTTGGAGATCGGCTCGCTGTCCACGAGGACGCCGTCGTTGTCGAAGATGACGAGGTCGTAGCGCATGACACCACCCTAAACGGCCCGGAACGCAGAAAACCCCGCACCAAAATGGTGCGGGGTTTTCTCAAGATTTGTTCGGCGGCGTCCTACTCTCCCACAGGGTCCCCCCTGCAGTACCATCGGCGCTGTAAGGCTTAGCTTCCGGGTTCGGAATGTAACCGGGCGTTTCCCTCACGCTATAACCACCGAAACACTATGAAACTGTCGAACGTCTGCCGCACCACGCCGTGACCGGACGCGGGGCCGTTCGTGGTTTCAGAACCAACACAGTGGACGCGAGCAACTGAGGACAAGCCCTCGGCCTATTAGTACCGGTCACCTCCACACCTTGCGGTGCTTCCAGATCCGGCCTATCAACCCAGTCGTCTACTGGGAGCCTTACCCCATCAAGTGGGTGGGAGTCCTCATCTCGAAGCAGGCTTCCCGCTTAGATGCTTTCAGCGGTTATCCCTCCCGAACGTAGCCAACCAGCCATGCCCTTGGCAGGACAACTGGCACACCAGAGGTTCGTCCGTCCCGGTCCTCTCGTACTAGGGACAGCCCTTCTCAAGACTCCTGCGCGCACAGCGGATAGGGACCGAACTGTCTCACGACGTTCTAAACCCAGCTCGCGTACCGCTTTAATGGGCGAACAGCCCAACCCTTGGGACCGACTCCAGCCCCAGGATGCGACGAGCCGACATCGAGGTGCCAAACCATCCCGTCGATATGGACTCTTGGGGAAGATCAGCCTGTTATCCCCGGGGTACCTTTTATCCGTTGAGCGACGGCGCTTCCACAAGCCACCGCCGGATCACTAGTCCCGACTTTCGTCCCTGCTCGACCCGTCGGTCTCACAGTCAAGCTCCCTTGTGCACTTACACTCAACACCTGATTGCCAACCAGGCTGAGGGAACCTTTGGGCGCCTCCGTTACTCTTTAGGAGGCAACCGCCCCAGTTAAACTACCCATCAGACACTGTCCCTGATCCGGATCACGGACCCAGGTTAGACATCCAGCACGACCAGACTGGTATTTCAACGACGACTCCACCTGAACTGGCGTCCAAGCTTCACAGTCTCCCAGCTATCCTACACAAGCCGAACCGAACACCAATATCAAACTGTAGTAAAGGTCCCGGGGTCTTTCCGTCCTGCTGCGCGAAACGAGCATCTTTACTCGTAGTGCAATTTCACCGGGCCTATGGTTGAGACAGTCGAGAAGTCGTTACGCCATTCGTGCAGGTCGGAACTTACCCGACAAGGAATTTCGCTACCTTAGGATGGTTATAGTTACCACCGCCGTTTACTGGCGCTTAAGTTCTCAGCTTCGCCCCACCGAAATGGAGCTAACCGGTCCCCTTAACGTTCCAGCACCGGGCAGGCGTCAGTCCGTATACATCGCCTTACGGCTTCGCACGGACCTGTGTTTTTAGTAAACAGTCGCTTCTCGCTGGTCTCTGCGGCCACCCCCAGCTCAGGACGTAAAGCCCATCACCAGGTGTGGCCCCCCTTCTCCCGAAGTTACGGGGGCATTTTGCCGAGTTCCTTAACCATAGTTCACCCGAACGCCTCGGTATTCTCTACCTGACCACCTGAGTCGGTTTAGGGTACGGGCCGCCATGAAACTCGCTAGAGGCTTTTCTCGACAGCATAGGATCATCCACTTCACCACAATCGGCTCGGCATCAGGTCTCACCCCATATGAGTGGCGGATTTGCCTACCACTCGGGCTACACCCTTACCCCGGGACAACCACCGCCCGGGCTGGACTACCTTCCTGCGTCACCCCATCACTCACCTACTACAGGTCTGGTCCGTCGGCTCCACCACTCCCCTTTGCCCGAAGGCTCCGGGGCGGCTTCACGGACTTAGCATCGCCTGGTTCGATGTTTGACGCTTCACAGCGGGTACCGGAATATCAACCGGTTATCCATCGACTACGCCTGTCGGCCTCGCCTTAGGTCCCGACTTACCCTGGGCAGATCAGCTTGACCCAGGAACCCTTAGTCAATCGGCGCACACGTTTCTCACGTGTGAATCGCTACTCATGCCTGCATTCTCACTCGTGAACCGTCCACAACTGCCTTCCGGCGCTGCTTCACCCGGCACACGACGCTCCCCTACCCATCACAGCCTCCGTTGGGAGTATTACTGCAATGACACGACTTCGGCGGTACGCTTGAGCCCCGCTACATTGTCGGCGCGGAATCACTAGACCAGTGAGCTATTACGCACTCTTTCAAGGGTGGCTGCTTCTAAGCCAACCTCCTGGTTGTCTGTGCGACTCCACATCCTTTCCCACTTAGCGTACGCTTAGGGGCCTTAGTCGATGCTCTGGGCTGTTTCCCTCTCGACCATGGAGCTTATCCCCCACAGTCTCACTGCCGCGCTCTCACTTACCGGCATTCGGAGTTTGGCTAAGGTCAGTAACCCGGTAGGGCCCATCGCCTATCCAGTGCTCTACCTCCGGCAAGAAACACACGACGCTGCACCTAAATGCATTTCGGGGAGAACCAGCTATCACGGAGTTTGATTGGCCTTTCACCCCTAACCACAGGTCATCCCCCAGGTTTTCAACCCTGGTGGGTTCGGTCCTCCACGAAGTCTTACCTCCGCTTCAACCTGCCCATGGCTAGATCACTCCGCTTCGGGTCTTGAGCGTGCTACTAAAACGCCCTATTCGGACTCGCTTTCGCTACGGCTACCCCACCCGGGTTAACCTCGCAACACACCGCAAACTCGCAGGCTCATTCTTCAAAAGGCACGCAGTCACGAGACACCAAGCAAGCTTGATGTCCGACGCTCCCACGGCTTGTAGGCACACGGTTTCAGGTACTATTTCACTCCGCTCCCGCGGTACTTTTCACCATTCCCTCACGGTACTATCCGCTATCGGTCACCAGGGAATATTTAGGCTTAGCGGGTGGTCCCGCCAGATTCACACGGGATTTCTCGGGCCCCGTGCTACTTGGGTGTCTCTCCAACGAGCCGCTGACGTTTCGACTACGGGGGTCTTACCCTCTACGCCGGACCTTTCGCATGTCCTTCGCCTACATCAACGGTTTCTGACTCGTCCTGTCGCCGGCAGACGACAGAAGAGAGATCCCACAACCCCCACGACGCAACCCCTGCCGGGTCTCACACGTCGTAGGTTTGGCCTCATCCGGTTTCGCTCGCCACTACTCCCGGAATCACGGTTGTTTTCTCTTCCTGCGGGTACTGAGATGTTTCACTTCCCCGCGTTCCCTCCACTTGCCCTATGTGTTCAGGCAAGGGTGACAGCCCATGACGACTGCCGGGTTTCCCCATTCGGACACCCCCGGATCAAAGCCTGGTTGACGACTCCCCGGGGCCTATCGTGGCCTCCCACGTCCTTCATCGGTTCCTGGTGCCAAGGCATCCACCGTGCGCCCTTAAAAACTTGGCCACAGATGCTCGCGTCCACTGTGCAGTTCTCAAACAACGACCAGCCACCCATCACCCCCAACCAAAAGCTGGAGTTCACTGGGACCGGCAACTGAAGGCAGCCTCACGGCCGTGCCCTCAGACACCCAACAACGTGCCCGGCACTCCCGCCACTCGTGATCAGCGTTCCACGCTCCGAAGAGCAGTACTGGCAGCCCGAGATGACTGAAAGTGCCGAATAATCAACGTTCCACCCATGAGCAACCACCGTCGGACGTTTGCCGACGTAATGGCCCTGGACCACCAGGACATGCCCGGCGGCCTAGATGCTCCTTAGAAAGGAGGTGATCCAGCCGCACCTTCCGGTACGGCTACCTTGTTACGACTTCGTCCCAATCGCCAGTCCCACCTTCGACAGCTCCCTCCCACAAGGGGTTGGGCCACCGGCTTCGGGTGTTACCGACTTTCGTGACGTGACGGGCGGTGTGTACAAGGCCCGGGAACGTATTCACCGCAGCACTGCTGATCTGCGATTACTAGCAACTCCGACTTCATGGGGTCGAGTTGCAGACCCCAATCCGAACTGAGACCGGCTTTTTGAGATTCGCTCCACCTCACGGTATCGCAGCTCATTGTACCGGCCATTGTAGCACGTGTGCAGCCCAAGACATAAGGGGCATGATGACTTGACGTCGTCCCCACCTTCCTCCGAGTTGACCCCGGCGGTCTCCCGTGAGTCCCCATCACCCCGAAGGGCATGCTGGCAACACGGGACAAGGGTTGCGCTCGTTGCGGGACTTAACCCAACATCTCACGACACGAGCTGACGACAGCCATGCACCACCTGTACACCGACCACAAGGGGGCACCCATCTCTGGATGTTTCCGGTGTATGTCAAGCCTTGGTAAGGTTCTTCGCGTTGCGTCGAATTAAGCCACATGCTCCGCTGCTTGTGCGGGCCCCCGTCAATTCCTTTGAGTTTTAGCCTTGCGGCCGTACTCCCCAGGCGGGGAACTTAATGCGTTAGCTGCGGCACCGACGACGTGGAATGTCGCCAACACCTAGTTCCCACCGTTTACGGCGTGGACTACCAGGGTATCTAATCCTGTTCGCTCCCCACGCTTTCGCTCCTCAGCGTCAGTAATGGCCCAGAGATCCGCCTTCGCCACCGGTGTTCCTCCTGATATCTGCGCATTTCACCGCTACACCAGGAATTCCGATCTCCCCTACCACACTCTAGCCTGCCCGTATCGAATGCAGACCCGGGGTTAAGCCCCGGGCTTTCACACCCGACGTGACAAGCCGCCTACGAGCTCTTTACGCCCAATAATTCCGGACAACGCTTGCGCCCTACGTATTACCGCGGCTGCTGGCACGTAGTTAGCCGGCGCTTCTTCTGCAGGTACCGTCACTTGCGCTTCTTCCCTGCTGAAAGAGGTTTACAACCCGAAGGCCGTCATCCCTCACGCGGCGTCGCTGCATCAGGCTTTCGCCCATTGTGCAATATTCCCCACTGCTGCCTCCCGTAGGAGTCTGGGCCGTGTCTCAGTCCCAGTGTGGCCGGTCGCCCTCTCAGGCCGGCTACCCGTCGTCGCCTTGGTGAGCCGTTACCTCACCAACAAGCTGATAGGCCGCGGGCTCATCCTTCACCGCCGGAGCTTTACAACCCGGGAGATGCCTCCCAGGCTCATATCCGGTATTAGACCCCGTTTCCAGGGCTTGTCCCAGAGTGAAGGGCAGATTGCCCACGTGTTACTCACCCGTTCGCCACTAATCCACCCCGAAGGGCTTCATCGTTCGACTTGCATGTGTTAAGCACGCCGCCAGCGTTCGTCCTGAGCCAGGATCAAACTCTCCGTGAATGTTTACCCGTAATCGGGTGCACACATCACGAGAGCGGAACAGCCAGGCGGAATAAGCCCGGCCGTTCACAGCGTCCTCGCTGTGTTTTTTCAAAGGAACCTCGCCCCGGCCATGACGGCCGAGAACGGGGTATCAACATATCTGGCGTTGATTTTTGGCACGCTGTTGAGTTCTCAAGGAACGGACGCTTCCTTTGTACTCACCCTCTCGGGCTTTCCTCCGGGCAGTTTCCCTTCGGTCTTGCGTTTCCGACTCTATCAGACCGTTTCCCGATCCGATTTCCTCGGTGCTTTCCAGGTTCCCGCTTTCGCGTTTCCCTTTCCGGCGGTTCCGACTCTATCAGATCCTTTCGGGCCTGACTCCCAGTCAGAGGGGCTGTCCTCCCGGCCGTTGGGCCGTTCCGACGAGTGAGACTTTAGCGGATTCCCGGCCCCCGAGCTAATCGGGGTCCGCGTCCTTTCGAACGTGGATTCCTCATTTCGTAAATACGCATGCCAATAACGCGACGCCAGACAGATCGACTGGCCGTCGAGTAGTGGTTGGTACTTGCGAAGTGGCTGTCCGGGGACCGACCGCAGTCGGCGCTCACGTCGGACAACTCGGAGAACAGTACGTAGCGCGCAGAGGTGTGTCAACTCGCCTCCGGGCAGCACCCGGGAGGCGTACCCTGAGGGCCATGACTACGCGTACGTGCACCCAGCAGTGGTGGGCCGCCTGACGGCGGCCGTACTCACGTATGCGTTCAACGGCCGCCGCCCCGGCGGCCGTTCTCGTTTCTCCCTCCAGAGCTCCTGAGGGCCGGCCGCCGGGACGGCGGTCTCGACCAGGAGGTGGAGAAGAGATGACGCGGGTTTTCAGCGGGGTCAAGCCGACCGGGCACCTGACGCTGGGGAACTACCTGGGAGCCATGCGGCAGTGGGCTGCCGTGGACCAGCACCGGGCGGATGCACTGTTCTGCATCGTCGATCTGCATGCGCTGACCGTGGACCACGATCCGGCGCGGGTGCGCAGACTCAGTCGGCAGGCGGCGACGCTGTTGCTCGCCGCGGGGCTGGATCCGGCGCTGTGCACCGTGTTCGTACAGAGTCATGTCGATGAGCACGCCCGGCTGTCGTACGTCCTCGAGTGTGTGGCGACCGACGGTGAGATGCGGCGGATGATCCAGTACAAGGAGAAAGCTGCTCGCGAGCGCGAGCGGGGCGGGAGTGTGCGGCTGTCCCTGCTGACGTATCCGGTGCTGATGGCGGCGGACATCCTTGTGTACGGGGCGGACGAGGTGCCGGTGGGGGACGACCAGGCGCAGCATGTGGAGCTGACGCGTGATCTTGCGGTGCGGTTCAACCAGCGGTACGGGCATACGTTCGTGGTGCCGAAGGCCACACTTCCTGCGGTCGCGGCGAGGGTCATGAATCTGCAGGAGCCGACGTCGAAGATGGGGAAGTCGGACGACTCCGGGCCGGGGATCGTCTATCTGCTCGACGAGCCGGATGTCGTGCGGAAGAAGATCATGCGGGCCGTCACCGACAGTGGGCGGGAGATCGTGTACGACCGGGAGGAGCGGCCCGGCGTGACGAATCTGCTCGAGATCCTGGCGGCCTGCACGGGTGGGAACCCGGAGGCCTTGAGCGGTGTATATGAGTCGTACGGGTCCTTGAAGAAGGACACCGCAGAGGCCGTGGTCGAGCTCCTCAGGCCCGTACAGGAGAGGCACAGGGTGCTGTGCGCTGATCCTGGCTATGTGGAGGGGGTGCTGCGGGATGGTGCGGAGAGAGCGCGGGCGTTGGCCCGGCCGACCGTGGATGCCGCTTATCGCGCGATCGGGTTGCTGCCGGCTGTTTCGGATACCGGGGCCGGTGTGGTGCTGAACGCAGCGCGGTAGGCGCGCGGGCTGGTGGCGAGGCGCGATGCGAAGTGCTGGCGCATCGTGACCTCGCTGCCGAAGCCGGCGCGGCGGGCTACTTCGGGCATGGGCAGGTCGGTTCGTTCGAGGAGTTTCTGCGCTGCGGCGATGCGCTGGTCGAGGAGCCAGCGGAGCGGGGGCGTGCCGGTCTGTGCGGTGAAGTGGCGGGCGAAGCTTCGTGGGGACATGCCTGCGTGGGCGGCCAGGTCGGCGATGGTGAGCGGTTCGTGGAGGTGGCGCAGGGCGTGCTCGCGTACGGCGGCGAGGGTGTCGGCGTCGCGGTCCGCGCGGGGTGTGGGGCGCTCGATGAACTGTGCCTGGGTGCCCGTGCGGAAGGGGGCGGTGACCATTGAGCGGGCGATGGTGGCTGCGGCTTCGGCGCCGTGGGACTGGCGGACGAGGTGGAGGCAGAGGTCGATGCCGGCCGCGGTGCCGGCTGCGGTCCAGAGGTTGTCGTCCTCGATGAACAGGGCGTCGGGGACGACGGTGACCTGGGGGTGGTGTGCGCGGAGAAGGCTGACGAGGTTCCAGTGAGTGATGGCACGCCGGCCGTCGAGCAGGCCGGCCTGGGCGAGGGTGAAGGCGCCGCCGCACAGGGCCGCGATGGTGGTGCCGCGGGCGTGCGCGCGGCGGAGGGCGTCGAGGACGGGGGTGGGTGCGGGTGTGAGGTGGTCGTCGAGGCCGGGGATCACGATCAGGTCGGCTCGGGGCAGCCAGGCGAGGGTGCGGTCCGGGTGGAGGGTCATGCCTCCGCGCATGAGGATGGGGGTGGTGGTGTCGGTGCCGACTCGGCGTAGGTCGAAGGCGGGGGCGCCGCGGTCGGTGCGGTCGCTGCCCCAGACCTCGGTGATGACGGAGACGTCGAAGGCGCGGATGCCGGGGAAGGCGACGAGGGCGACGCGGTATGTGTCCTCTGCGGCGTTCTCCATGGATGGCAGTAAACCATCGATCGCTGTCTTTTCGCCCTCTGGGGCGGGAGTGCTCCCCGCGGCAGGATCGTGGGCATGGAGATCGCAGAGAACGCAGCGCTGGTGGTTGTGGACGTGCAGAAGGGCTTCGACGAGGCCGACTTCTGGGGGCCGCGGAACAACCCGGAGGCCGATGACAACATCGCTTCGCTCATCGACGTGTGGCAGGCGACGGGGCGGCCGGTCGTCTTCGTACGGCATGACTCGCCGAAGCCCCAGTCCCCGCTGCGGCCGGGGTACGAGGGGAACGAGTTCAAGGAGTACGTGGAGCGGCGGCGTGGGAAGGGGGCCGGCGGGGCTGAGCTGTTCATCACGAAGACCGTGAACTCGGCCTTCTACGGCGCGCCGGATCTGGATGCCTGGCTGAAGGCGGAGGGGATCTCGCAGTTCGTGGTGGCCGGGATCCAGACCAACATGTGCGTGGAGACGACGGCCCGGATGGGCGGGAACCTCGGGTACGACGTGGTGGTCGCGTATGACGCGACGTACACCTTCGCTCTGGAGGGGCCGTTCGGCTGGCGGCGGAGTGCTGACGAGATCGCGCAGGCGTCGGCGGTGTCGCTGCACGGGGGCGGTTTTGCGCGAGTCGTGGCCACGAAGGAGGTGGTGGACGCGGCGGGGTGACCGCCCCCGGCGGCAGTCAGTCCTTCTTGCCGGAGGCGAGTTCGCGGCTGCGGTCGCGGGCGGCTTCGAGGGCGGCGATGAGGGCGGCTCGGACGCCGTGGTTCTCGAGTTCGCGGATGGCGTTGATGGTCGTGCCCGCGGGGGACGTGACGTTCTCGCGGAGCTTGACCGGGTGTTCGCCGCTGTCGCGGAGCATGGTCGCGGCGCCGATCGCGGACTGGACGATCAGGTCGTGGGCCTTGTCGCGGGGGAGGCCGAGCAGGATGCCGGCGTCCGTCATGGCTTCGACCAGGTAGAAGAAGTACGCCGGGCCTGAGCCGGAGAGGGCGGTGCAGGCGTCCTGCTGGGACTCGGGGACGCGGAGTGTCTTGCCGACGGCGCCGAAGATCTCCTCGGCGTGGGCGAGGTGGTCGGCGGTGGCGTGGCTGCCGGCGGAGATGACGGACATGGCCTCGTCGACGAGGGCGGGGGTGTTCGTCATGACGCGGACGACCGGGGTGCCGGTGGCCAGGCGGTCCTCGATGGAGGCGGTCGTGATGCCGGCGGCTCCGCTGATGACCAGGCGGTCGGCGGGGACGTGGGGGGCGAGTTCGTCGAGGAGGGTGCCCATGTCCTGCGGCTTGACCGTGAGGATCAGGGTGTCGGCGGTCTTGGCGGCTTCCGGGTTGGTGACCGGGGTGACGCCGTAGCGGGAGCGGAGTTCTTCGGCTCGCTCCGGGCGGCGGGCGGTGACCAGTAGGTCGGCGGGGGCCCAGCCGCCGCGGATCATTCCGCTGAGCAGGGCTTCGCCGATCTTGCCGGTGCCGAGGACTGCGACTTTCTGGGTCATGGCTGGGGTGCCCTCCGGGGGTGCGTCGTCCGGGGTCCATCGTCGCACCGGGGGTGGGTGGGTGGCTTCGGTGTCCGGTGGGCGGGATGTCGGCGGGTGGGGTGCCGTCGGGGTTTTTCGCCCCCGCCGCCCTTACCCGTTCCCATCCCCAGGGGCGCTGCCCCTTCAACCCGGCCAGGGGCTCTGCCCCTGCACCCCGCCGGGGCAGAGCCCCGGACCCCGGTCGGCCTGAACGGCCTCGTCCTCAAACGCCGGACGGGCTGAAATGTGCGCACCGGCGTTCAGGAGGCGCTGGGGGCAGTCACGCTGTCCTGCGCCTCAGGGTTGCGGCGCCCAGGCCCAGTACCAGTAGGGCGCAGCCCGCCACGATCAAGGCGTCGCGGACGAAGTTGGCGGTCATGTCCGTGTGTTTGAGGACCTCGTTCATGCCGTCCACGGCGTAGGACATGGGGAGGACGTCGGAGATCGCTTCCAGGGCCGGGTGCATGTTGTCGCGAGGGGTGAAGAGGCCGCAGAGGAGGAGCTGGGGGAAGATCACGGCGGGCATGAACTGGACCGCCTGGAATTCGGAGGCCGCGAAGGCCGAGACGAAGAGGCCGAGGGCTGTGCCGAGGAGGGCGTCCAGGAGGGCTACCAGGAGGAGCAGCCAGGGGCTGCCCGTGACGTCCAGGCCCAGGAACCAGACCGCGAGGCCCGTGGCCAGGGCGGACTGGATGATCGCGAGGGTGCCGAAGGCGAGGGCGTAGCCCGCGATCAGGTCGCCCTTGCCCAGCGGCATGGCGAGGAGGCGTTCGAGGGTGCCCGAGGTGCGTTCGCGCAGGGTGGCGATGGACGTGACCAGGAACATCGTGATGAGGGGGAAGATGCCGAGGAGTGATGCCCCGATGTTGTCGAAGGTGCGCGGGCTGCCGTCGAAGACGTAGCGGAGCAGGAACAGCATCACGCAGGGGATGAGGATCATCATCGCGATGGTGCGCGGGTCGTGGCGGAGCTGGCGCAGGACCCGGGCCGCGGTGGCGGCGGTGCGGGAGGCGTTGAGGGCGCCGGTGGGGGTGGGTGTCGTCGCCGTACCGGTCGTGGTCGTCGTCGTGCTCATCGGGTGGTCTCCTTCTCGCGGGCGGCGGTGGCCGCCTCGTCGACCAGGTGCAGGAAGGCCGCCTCGACCGTTTCGGAGCCGGTGCGGGTGCGCAGGGCGTCGGGGGTGTCGTCGGCCAGGATCTCGCCCTCGCGCATCAGCAGGAGGCGGTGGCAGCGCTCGGCCTCGTCCATGACGTGTGAGGAGATGAGGAGGGTTGCACCGCGGTCGGCGGCGATGGAGTGGAAGAGGGTCCACAGGTCGCGGCGGAGGACCGGGTCCAGGCCGACGGTGGGTTCGTCGAGGACGAGGAGTTCGGGGGTGCCCAGCAGGGCGACTGCCAGGGAGACGCGGCTGCGCTGGCCGCCGGAGAGGTTGCCGGCGAGGGCGTCGGCGTGGGAGGTGAGGTCGACGTCGGCGAGGGTTCGGTCGATCTCGTGGTGGCGGTCCGAGGCGGAGCGTCCCGGGGCGAGGATCGCCAT
Source organism: Streptomyces sp. TLI_185 (assembly GCF_003814765.1). Classification (NCBI taxonomy): domain Bacteria; kingdom Bacillati; phylum Actinomycetota; class Actinomycetes; order Kitasatosporales; family Streptomycetaceae; genus Streptomyces; species Streptomyces sp. TLI_185. The sequence goes on along the minus strand of NZ_RKRB01000001.1, from coordinate 5,830,105 downwards.
GAAGTAGTCGAGGTTCTGGCGGACCGTCAGGTCGTCGTAGACGGAGGGGGCCTGGGTGACGTAGCCGATGCGGGTGCGGAGGGTGGGGTGGCCGGCCGGGCTGCCCAGGACCTCCAGGGTGCCGGTGACCTTGGCCTGGGTGCCGACGATCGCGCGCATGAGGGTCGACTTGCCGCAGCCTGAAGGACCGAGGAGGCCGGTGATCTGGCCGCGCGGAACGGTGAAGTCGAGGCCGCGCAGGACGGTGCGCGGGCCGCGGATCACGGTGAGGCCTTCGGCTCGGACAGCGGGAGCACGGACCTCGGTGGCAGCAGGGGGATCCGCGGAGCGGCCTTCGGAGTAATTCATCATGCGATGAATAATGCTCCGGGGCAGCAGCGTCGTCAAGTGATGTCCGAGGGGTGCGTTCGGCGGCGCAGGCGCGTGGCGGCGCGATCGGAAGTGGAGAGTCCGGTTTGCACGCCTCCGCGTTCACCGACCGGAAACGCGAATTCGGATGCGGAACCAACTCCCGTTCCTGACAATGGATTTCACTTCGCCGTACCCTCCCCCGGTTCGGCGCCCACGCATCTCCCCCTCACCGACGGAGGTGCTGTTGTCATGCGCTGTCGCATACGCAAGGCCGATCTGTTCGCTTCGCTGGTCGTCTTCCTGGTCGCACTGCCGCTGTGTGTGGGCGTGGCCATGGCTTCCGGAGTCCCCGCCGAGCTGGGGCTGGTCACCGGGATCGTCGGCGGGCTGGTCGCCGGGGCGCTGCCCGGCAGCAGCCTGCAGGTGAGCGGGCCGGCGGCGGGACTGACGGTGCTCGTCTACGAGGCCGTCGACACGTACGGCGTCCAGGCACTCGGAGTGCTGGTGTTCGGGGCCGGGCTGCTGCAGCTGGGGCTCGGGGCGCTGCGGCTCGGGCGGTGGTTCCGGGCCGTGTCCGTGGCCGTGGTGCAGGGGATGCTCGCCGGGATCGGGCTGCTCCTGGTCGCCGGGCAGGTGTATGCGATGGGCGATGCGGCCGTGCCGACGAGCGGGCCGGGGAAGATCGCCGGGCTGGTGTGGCTGCCCGGGCGAGTGGACCCGGGGGCGTTGTCAGTGGCGGGTGCCACTATTGCCGTATTGCTGCTGTGGCCGCGTTGGCGCAGGGGGGCGGGGGTGGTGCCTGCGCCGCTGGTCGCGGTGGCGGTGGTGTCGGCGGTGACCGGGGTGTTCGGTCTGGATGTGCGGCGGGTCGAGGTGCAGGGGCTCGTCGATGCGGTTCGGGTGCCGGAGGCGGCGGACTTCGGGCGGCTTACGGAAGTGGGGGTGATCGGAACGGTCGTGGCGTTCGCGTTGATCGCGTCGGCGGAGTCGTTGTTCAGCGCGGCGGCGGTGGACCGGCTGCACCGGGGGCCGCGGACGGACTTCGACCGTGAACTGATGGCGCAGGGCGCGGGGAACGCGGTGTGCGGGGTGCTGGGGGCCCTGCCCATGACGGCGGTGATCGTGCGGAGCGCTGCGAACGTGCAGGCGGGGGCACGGACCAAGGCCTCGCGGGTGCTGCACGGCGTGTGGCTGCTGCTGTTCACGGTCGTCCTGCCCGGGGTGCTCGGGCTGATTCCGGTGGCGGCGCTGGCCGCGTTGCTGGTGCACGCCGGATGCAGGCTCGTGCCGGTGCGGGAGGCGCGGGTGCTGTGGCGTGAGCACCGCGGGGAGGTCGTGGTGCTGGCGGTGACGGCTGGGGCGATCGTACTGGGGAACTTGTTGGAGGGGGTGTTGGTGGGGCTGACGCTGGCCGTGGCGAAGACGGCGTGGGACATCAGCCATGTGCATGTGGAGACCGAGGACCGGGGCGAGGCGGGGATCGTCGTACGGGTGCTGGGGCATGCGACGTTCCTGCGGCTGCCGAAGCTGCTGGACGCGTTGGAGGCGCTGCCGCACGACCGGGAGGTGCGGCTGGAGTTGGGAGGGCTGCGGCATGTGGACCATGCGTGTGCGGCGGCCCTGGAGGGGTGGGCCGCCGTGCGGGGTCATGAGTTCGTGGCCACGAGCAGTTCGACGACGTAGGCCTCCTCGACGAGCCCGTCCGGGAAGGACGCGAGCAGGTGGTCGCGCTCGTCGCCGAGGATGGCCGCCCGGCGTTCCTCGCTCTGCACGAGGAACATCGAGTGGCTGCCGATGTTGGCGAGATGCGTATCGATGGTGACCGGGCGGCTCCAGCGGACCTGACGGCGGGTGAAGTCGAGGCGGCCGGTGGGGTCGGCGAGAGCGTTGGTGGCTCCGTTGCCGGTCCTGTCGATCTCGCGCTTGATGCCGAAGTGGCGCTCCAGGCGGCCGGCTTGGGCAGCCAGCCACGGGACGTCGAGGTCGGTGGTGTTCCACCACAGGGCCAGCGCTCCGCCCGGACGCAGCACGCGCAGGGCCTCCGGGACCGAGCGGGCGGGCTTGGTCCAGTGCCAGGCCTGGGCGTAGGTGAGGAGGTCGGCGGAGGCGGTGGCGAGCGGCAGCTCGTTGCCGTTGCCCCGGACGATCGGGAGGCCGGGGTTGGCGCGGCGGAACTCGACCGCCATGCCGGCCCCGGGCTCCACGGCGACGACGTCCGCGCCGCGGGAGGCCAGGAGCGCGGTCGCGATGCCCGTGCCGGCGCCGATGTCCGCGACGCGGGCGCCCTGGAGAGGGCGGCCGGCCAGGTCCTCGATGGCGTCGAAGAGGGCCGGTGGGTAGGAGGGCCGGTTGGCGGCGTACTGGGCTGCGGCGGCGTTGAAGGAGTGAGCGCGGGTGGGCTGCGAGAAGGCGGTCATGAGGCCATGGTGGCGCGGGGTGGGTGCAGGGGGCAGCGAGTTTTTGGCGAGAAAGCGCGGGGTTCCGAACCGGCAGCGGGGCTGATCCGGAAGCGGGGCTCAGGAGTGGCGGCGCTTCTTCGACGCGTTGCCTGTGCGGCGGGTGGTGCGCTTCTCGTGCTGCTTGAGGGCTGCCTCGTACTCCCCGCGGTGGAGGTTCTCGCCCGGAGCCTCGGTGAGGGAGCGGAAGAAGTACGCGAGGAGGGAGCCGACGAAGCCGATGGCCAGGAGGCCGCGGAGGGAGGCCTGGCGGGCGGGGTCGGGGCGACGGGTGAAGGTGTCCCAGGTGTTGCGGAAGGCGAGGGCGCTGCAGATCGCGAACATGGCGACGACGAGGACGCTCACGAAGGCGCCGGTGGCGGCGAGTTGGAGGCCCTGGTAGGCGAGGCGCAGGACCAGGCAGGCGGCGACTGCGGCGGCGAGCGAGCCGACGGCTGCTCCGATCCGGCGGAGGCCGTACCCGTTGTCGTGGTTCACCCAGGTGGTGCCGAAGAAGCGGAGGGCTTCTGGGCGGGGGCCGACCGGGGAGCCCGCGGAGTCCTGGGTGCCGTTTTCGTCGCTCACGGGACGATTATGGCTCCGGGGTGGGCGCGGGCTCCCTTCGGGGATCAGCCGCAGCGGGGGGCTATGTAGCCGTCGCTGCCGGTGTGGACGTTCGTGTCCGAGACGAACTGGCCGTCGTCGATGTTGTCCCAGATGTTCGACGTGCCGTAGTAGCCGGTGACCGTCGTGCCCGGGGTCTGGCAGTAGATCGGCACCTTCGCGCCCTCGGGCAGAATGCGGACGATGCTGTACTGAGTGCCCGGGCCACTGCGGACGTTGAGCCGGAGGCCCGGCGCAACGTCGTACTAGCGCACGGTGGCCGCGTTCGCGGTGGCCGCCGAGCCCATCACCATGAGCAGGGCACCGGCAGCGCCCGCCAGCAGAACGGATCTACGTCTTCGGGATGTCATCAGAGTCCTCTGCTCTTTGCCCGATCAGGCGCACCGGTCGGCGACGTAGCCGTCGCTGCCGGTGAGTACGTATGCATCCGAGACGTACTGGCCGTTGCTGATGTTGTCCCAGATGTTGCTCGTGCCGTACGGGCCTGTCACCGACGTACCAGGGGTCTGGCAGTAGATCGGCACCTTCGCACCCTCGGGCAGGACGCGCACGATGCCGTAGCTCGTGCCGGGGCCGCTGCGGACGTTGAGTCGCACGCCCGGCGCGACCGAGTAGTAGCGGACCGTCGCGGTGGCCGTCAGGGCCTCGGTCTCCTCGGCGCTCTCTGCCACTTCTACGCGGTCAACAGACATGAAAATCCTCCCCCGTTGGTCCCCATGACTGCCATGGGGACCCATTGATTCCCCTAAAACACGCCATGAAACACATGTGCGCATCTTGCACGCGGAAGCTAGCACGCCGCCTCTGCCTCGTACGAGTCATCGACTAGGCTCCGTGCGTCGCGCGCGCGGACGAACAGCACGGGGGTGGTCCCATGGCGCCACAGCACAACACCGGAGCGGGCGCGGAAGCGGAACTTCCCGAGTACGCCGGTCACTACCGTCTGGAGTCATGCCTCGGATCAGGTGGAATGGGTGTGGTGCACCTGGCCCGCAGCACCTCGGGGATGAAGCTTGCGGTGAAGGTCGTACACGCGGAATTCGCCAAGGATCCCGAGTTCAGGGGACGGTTTCGGCAAGAGGTGGCCGCTGCCCGCCGGGTGAGTGGTGCCTTCACCGCATCCGTTGTCGACGCCGATCCCGAGGCCGAACGGCCCTGGATGGCCACGCTGTTCATTCCTGGGCCGACCCTCTCCGATCACGTGAAGCGGAATGGCCCCATGCCCCCGGCTCAGCTGCGCCGCCTGATGGCCGGACTGGCCGAGGCGCTGCGCGACATTCACCGGGTCGGGGTCGTGCACCGGGATCTGAAGCCGAGCAATGTGCTGCTCGCCGAGGACGGTCCGAAGGTCATCGACTTCGGTATCTCTCGGCCAAAGGACAGCGAACTGCGCACCGAGACGGGGAAGTTGATCGGCACGCCGCCCTTCATGGCGCCCGAGCAGTTCCGCCGACCCCGGGAAGTCGGCCCCGCGGCAGACGTGTTCGCCCTCGGATCCGTTCTGGTGCACGCGGCGACGGGGCGCGGGCCATTCGACTCCGACAGCCCGTACGTCGTCGCCTACCAGGTCGTGCACGACGAGCCGGACCTGACCGGAGTACCGGAGAACCTCGCGCCACTGGTGCTGCGCTGCCTGGCCAAGGAGCCCGAAGACCGACCGACGCCCGACGAGTTGATGCGCGAACTGCGGTCGGTTTCAGCCTCGTACGACACCCAGGCGTTCATACCCGCACAGCGAACCGCCGACGTGCCCGGACCCGCGCCCGAGACACCGGAACGACGACCTGCAGGACGCTCACGCAGGCTGGGCGTCCTGACCGCTGTCGGCGTCGGCCTCCTCTCAGTCGGCGCGCTCGCCTCGATCCCCTTCCTCAACACGGGCAGTCACCACGCAAAGGGCGGGACTGCGCCGCGAGCGTCAACCGCATTCGAAGGGTGGGAGGCGAAGCCCGTTTCCTCGAGCGGGGGCACGCCCCAGTGTTCCCCTGGGGCAGGACAGTTGATCTGCGCCCGATCAGGGCTTGTCTTCGCTCTCGATCCGTCCGACGGCAGCCTGCTGTGGCGACACTCCGTCGCTTCGACGCGCAGAAGCAAGCCGCCAGTCCTCGCAGGTGGTCTCGTGCAGCCTCAACTGGACCAGGGCCCACGGCTCGAAGCGCTCGATCCCGCCTCGGGCAGCGCGAGTTGGCAGCGGAAGATGGCACACAATGCAATCCAGCCTGCCGGCGGGATGCTCCTGCTCACCCGCCCCAACGGCACGGTTGCCGGCGTGGACGGCGCGACGGGCGACACGAAATGGAACAGGCGGATACCGGGCCAGAGCCTGCCGTACTTCGCCTCATTCATCAGTGACGGGCTGGCGTATGCGTCGAGCCCCTCCGCCGACGGGTCGAGCACACGCGTCACCGCCGTCGACCCGGCCACCGGCACCGTGCGCTGGGACGCACGCCTGAGCGGAAACCTGGAGCCCGTCGGCGCCCGCGACGGCTCCGTCTTCTTCCTCTCCACCAACAGGGTCTACGGCGACACGGACGCCGTCGTCCGATACACCCCGGCGTCCAAGTCGTCGCGACGCGTGGCACTCCCCGTGGCCCGCCCCGACGCCCGGGCGACCGTGCGCGGGAACGTCGTCTATGTCCTGGCCGCCGACGGCGCGCTGGACGCCGTTGACGTGGAGGCGCGCAAGCGCCTCTGGCACCTTGAGACGTCGGTGAGCCGAGGCTCGGCACCGGTCGCCGACGGCAACCACGTGTACCTCACGACCGCCGACGGGCGACTGCTCGCAGTCGACGCCGCAGGCGGGCGGCTCGTCGGGCAGACCCCGGCACGACCGGGTGCGAACTCGGGCCAGGTCGTCGGCACAGTGCCCGCACCCGTCCTCGCCGACGACCACGTCTACGCCACCACCCCCGACGGGACCGTCTTCGCCGTGGACGCCCGCGATCCCGCGGCCTGGTAGCACGAGCACGCGAAAGGGGCCGCCCCGAAGGGACGGCCCCTTACCGCACGAACAACGTCAGCCCAGCTTCGAAACGTCCCGCACCGCGCCCTTGTCCGCGCTGGTCGCCATCGCCGCGTAGGCCCGCAGCGCCGCCGACACCTTCCGCTCGCGGTTCTTGGGCGCGTACACGCCGCCCAGGGCCTGCTCGCGGCGGGCGAGCTCGGCGTCGTCGACCAGGAGCTCGATCGTGCGGCCCGGGATGTCGATGCGGATGCGGTCGCCGTCCTCGACGAGCGCGATCGTGCCGCCGGACGCGGCCTCCGGGGACGCGTGGCCGATCGACAGGCCCGAGGTGCCGCCGGAGAAGCGGCCGTCCGTGATCAGGGCGCAGGTCTTGCCGAGGCCGCGGCCCTTGAGGAAGGACGTCGGGTAGAGCATCTCCTGCATGCCCGGGCCGCCCTTGGGGCCCTCGTAGCGGATGACCACGACATCGCCGTCGGTCACCTGCTTGTTGAGGATCTTCTCGACGGCCTCCTCCTGCGACTCGCAGACGACCGCCGGGCCCTCGAAGGTCCAGATCGACTCGTCGACGCCGGCCGTCTTGACCACGCAGCCGTCGACGGCGAGGTTGCCCTTGAGGACCGCGAGGCCGCCGTCCTTCGAGTACGCGTGCTCGGCGGAGCGGATGCAGCCCTCCGCCGCGTCCTCGTCCAGCGCCTCCCAGCGCTCGGACTGGGAGAAGGCCTCGGCGGAGCGGACACAGCCGGGGGCCGCGTGCCACAGTTCCACCGCCTGCGGGGACGGGGAGCCGCCGCGCACGTCCCACGTCTTCAGCCAGTCCGCGAGGGACGGGCTGTGGACCGCGTGCACGTCCTCGTTGAGGAGACCGGCGCGGTGCAGTTCACCCAGCAGTGCCGGGATGCCGCCGGCGCGGTGCACGTCCTCCATGTAGTACGTGCGGTTCTTCGCGACGTTCGGGGCGACCTTCGCGAGGCACGGCACCCGGCGCGAGACCTCGTTGATCTCCTCCAGGCCGAACGGGACACCCGCCTCCTGGGCCGCCGCCAGCAGGTGCAGGATCGTGTTCGTCGAGCCGCCCATCGCGATGTCCAGGGCCATCGCGTTCTCGAAGGCCGCGAAGGTGGCGACGTTGCGCGGCAGGACCGTCTCGTCGTCCTGCTCGTAGTAGCGCCGGGTGATGTCCATGACGGTGCGGGCCGCGTCGACGTACAGCTGCTTACGGGCCGTGTGGGTGGCCAGGACCGAGCCGTTGCCGGGGAGGGAGAGGCCGATGGCCTCGGTCAGGCAGTTCATCGAGTTGGCGGTGAACATGCCGGAGCAGGAGCCGCAGGTCGGACAGGCGTTCTCCTCGATACGGAGGATGTCCTCGTCCGAGATCTTGTCGTTCACGGCGTCCGAGATCGCGTCGACCAGGTCGAGCGTGCGGACCGTGCCGTCGACCAGCGTGGCCCGGCCGGACTCCATCGGGCCGCCGGAGACGAAGACCGTGGGGATGTTCAGGCGCAGGGCCGCGTTCAGCATGCCCGGGGTGATCTTGTCGCAGTTGGAGATGCAGATCAGGGCGTCGGCGCAGTGCGCCTCGACCATGTACTCCACGCTGTCCGCGATCAGGTCGCGGGAGGGCAGGGAGTACAGCATGCCGCCGTGGCCCATTGCGATGCCGTCGTCGACGGCGATCGTGTTGAACTCGCGCGGGATGCCGCCGGCCTCGACGATCGCCTCGCTGACGATCCGGCCGACCGGCTGCAGATGGGTGTGGCCCGGCACGAACTCCGTGAAGGAGTTGGCGACCGCGATGATCGGCTTGCGGCCGATGTCCGCGCCGGGTACACCGGAGGCGCGCATAAGGGCGCGGGCGCCCGCCATGTTGCGGCCGTGGGTGACTGTGCGGGACCTCAGCTCGGGCATCGTCGCTCGCTCCTTCGGAGAGTTCTGACTTAGTCGAGCGTACGCCCGTTGCTCCAAGGGATGGACACTGTGTCCGGAATGCGGGATGCACGTCTCGTTCAGAGGGCGGTGGACCTCGCGTCGGGGGTCAGGGCCCGGTCAGATGCCCCTGCACCACGGGCGCCACCCGCGCGATGATCTGCTCCACGTCCGCCGACACCAGCGGCTCCACCTTGATCACGTACCGCAGCATCGCGCACCCCACCAGCTGCGCGGCCGCCAGCTCGGCGCGCAGCTCCGCGTCCGGCCGGTCCAGCTGGGCAGCGACGCGGCGCAGCAGCTGCGAGGCGACCAGACGGCGGAAGACGGCGGCCGCGGCCTCGTTGTTGACGGCGGAGCGCACGATCGCCAGCAGGGGCGTACGGGTGGTGGGGTTCTCCCAGATGCCGAAGATGAAGCGGGTGAGCCGCTCGCCGACGCCGTCCAGCGGACCTTCGGCGAGCGCCTCCGGCGCGTTCAGCGCGGGCGCGAAGGCGACCTCGATCGCGGCCTCGAAGACCTGCTCCTTGGTGCCGAAGTAGTGGTGCACCAGCGCCGAGTCCACTCCGGCCGCCTTCGCGATGCCCCGTACGGACGTCTTCTCGTACCCGCGCTCGGAGAACTCCTCACGGGCCACGGTCAGGATGCGGTCGCGGGTGTCGGCGGACTCCGTACGGGGACGGCGGCCGCGGCGCCGAGCGGTCGGGTCGGGGGCCTCGGTCACGGTCTGGGCACCCTCACCGCGGAGGCGAGGTGGAGGCGGGTGAAGGCCAGCGCCTCCGCCAGATCGGCCTCGCGTTCGGCGCCGGACATGGCACGGCGGGTGTTGACCTCGATGACGACGTGACCGTCGAAACCGGTCAGGGCGAGACGTTCCAGCAGCTCGGCGCAGGGCTGGTTGCCGCGGCCCGGGACGAGGTGCTCGTCCTTGGCCGATCCCCTGCCGTCGGCGAGGTGGACATGGCCGAGGCGGTCGCCCATGCGGTCGACCATGTGCATCGCGTCGGAGCGGGCCGTCGCGCTGTGGCTGAGGTCGATCGTGAAGTGACGGTAGTCCTCCTTCGTCACGTCCCAGTCGGGGGCGTACGCGAGCATCTCGCGGTCGCGGTAGCGCCAGGGGTACATGTTCTCGACGGCGAACCGCACGTCCGTCTCGTTCGCCATGCGCCAGATCCCGGTGACGAAGTCACGGGCGTACTGGCGCTGCCAGCGGAACGGGGGGTGGACGACGACCGTGGTCGCCCCGAGCTTCTCGGCGGCCGCCTGGGCGCGCTGGAGCTTGGTCCACGGGTCGGTGGACCACACGCGCTGCGTGATGAGCAGGCAGGGGGCGTGCACGGCGAGGATCGGGATGCGGTGGTAGTCGCTGAGTCTGCGCAGCGCCTCGATGTCCTGGCTGACCGGGTCGGTCCACACCATGACCTCGACGCCGTCGTACCCGAGGCGCGCGGCGATCTCGAAGGCCGTCGCCGTGGACTCCGGGTACACGGAGGCCGTGGACAGCGCGACCTTGGCATCCGGGATGCAGACTGGCTCCGCCATGCCGACAGGTTACGGGGTGCGTTTGGTGTTGGGCCGCGCGCCTATTCGCCGTTGTGGCATTCGCCATAGGCGGGTGCGGGTTCCTGGCGGCTTGTCGCGCAGTTCCCCGCGCCCCTTCGGGGGCGCTACACCGACCCCATATGGTCAAGGCGACGCAGGATCACGCCCTCCCTGAGTGCCCACGGGCAGATCTCAAGGCTCTCCACCCCGAACAAGTCCATCGCGCCCTCTGCCACCAGGGCGCCCGCCAGCAGCTGGCCCGCTCGGCCCTCGCTCACACCTGGGAGCTCTGCACGCTGGGCCACCGACATGCCTGCGAGCTGGGGAACCCAGGCCTCCAGGGACTCGCGTTTCAGGTCGCGCTGGACGTAGAGGCCCTCCGTCGACCTCGCCGCACCCGCGATACGAGCGAGCTGCTTGAAGGTCTTGGACGTGGCCACGACGTGATCCGGGGCGCCGAAGCGGGCGAACTCGCCGACCGTGCGGGCGATCTGGGCCCTTACGTGGCGGCGCAGGGCCCTTATGGACTCCGGGTCCGGCGGGTCGCCGGGGAGCCAGGCGGCGGTGAGGCGGCCGGCGCCGAGCGGGAGGGAGACGGCGGCGTCGGGCTCCTCGTCGATGCCGTAGGCGATCTCCAGGGAACCGCCGCCGATGTCGAGGACGAGCAGCTTGCCCGCGGACCAGCCGAACCAGCGGCGGGCGGCGAGGAAGGTGAGCCGGGCCTCCTCCGCGCCGGTGAGGACCTGCAGCTCCACGCCCGTTTCGGCCTGCACGCGCGCGAGGACGTCGTCGGCGTTGCTGGCCTCGCGCACGGCGGAGGTCGCGAAGGGGAGCACGTCCTCGGCGCCCTTGTCCTCGGCGGCCTGCAGGCACTCGCGGACAACGGCGATCAGTTTGTCGATCCCCTCGGGGCCGACCGCTCCGCTCTCGTCGAGCAGTTGGGCAAGGCGCAGTTCCGCCTTGTGCGAATGCGCGGGCAGGGGGCGCGCGCCCGGGTGCGCATCCACCACCAGCAGATGCACCGTGTTCGATCCCACGTCGAGGACACCGAGTCTCATGTACGGAACGCTACTGCCACCTGGGCGGTCCTCCGTATGGGATGGCGCTGTGAGACCCGTACGCTGGTCCTGTGCCAAAGACGAAAAGGGCGAAGAACGACAAGTCCGCCAAGGGTTCTTCTCAGGTGAAGCCAGCGCAGTCGGCGAAGCTGTCGAAGAAGGCCAGGGAAGCGGACGAGAAGGGCCTCGACTTCGCGCGCGCGTGGGTGGAGTTCCCTGATCCGGCGGACGACGAGCAGGTCTTCCGCTGCGATCTGACATGGCTCACCTCTCGCTGGAACTGCATCTTCGGCAGCGGCTGCCAGGGCATCCAGGCGGGCCGCGCGGACGACGGGTGCTGCACGCTGGGCGCCCACTTCTCCGACGAGGACGACGAGAAGCGCGTCGCCGGGCATGTGGCGAGGCTCACGCCCGACATCTGGCAGCACCATGACGAGGGCAGGGAGCACGGCTGGGTGTCTGAGGACGAGGACGGCGACCGCCAGACCCGTCCCTTCCAGGGCTCCTGCATCTTCCAGAACCGGCCCGGGTTCGCGGGCGGCGCGGGGTGCTCGCTGCACATCCTGGCCCTGAAGGAGGGCCGCGAGCCGCTGGAGACCAAGCCGGACGTGTGCTGGCAGCTGCCGGTCCGGCGGACGTACGACTGGATCGACCGGCCCGACGACACCCGGGTTCTGCAGGTGTCGATCGGCGAGTACGACCGCCGGGGCTGGGGCCCGGGCGGCCACGACCTGCACTGGTGGTGCACGTCGGCGACCTCGGCGCACGGCGCGGGCGACCCGGTGTACGTGTCCTACCGGGCGGAGCTGACCGAGCTGATGGGCAAGGCCGGCTACGACCGTCTCGTGGAGCTGTGCGAGCAGCGGCTGGCCTCGCAGCTGCCGCTGCTGGCGCCGCATCCGGCGGACCCGGTCGACTGACCCGGCCTTTGCTCACGAGGACGTAGGGCTCGGGTTCCCGCTGTCGGCGGGCGGTGGTGTCGGACCCTTCGGGTCGGACGGGGCGGAGTCCGTGGGTGTGGGCTCCTGGCCGGGGGACGAGGGCGGGGCGCTCGGGGTGGGGTCCGAGGCGGTCGGGGTCGGTTCCGGGGCGGACGAGGTCGGCGGGGTGCCGGGGCTGCTCGGACCGGGGGCGGTCGGGCTGGGCGCGGTGCCGTAGCCCTCGATGGAGACGACGGCGCCGGACGGTGAGACCGCCACCTGTCCGTGCCACGGGCCGGACGGCTCGCGCAGGTGGTCGACGTACACCTTGATCGTCAACGATTCGCCGGGCGCGAGCGTTCCCGACGACTGACTGAGGTACAGCCAGGCGGCTCCCGTCGATGCGGACCAGTGCACGGGCGCGGGTCCGGTCGCGGTGAGCGTGACGAGCGTCGTGTCGCTGTCGTGGCCGGCCGACACCTGGAGGTGTCCGGCGCTCTTCCCGCTGATGCCGGTGACGCTGATGACCTCCACGGAGATGTCGGGCCGTCTGTGGCCTCTCCCGAAGGGGCCGCCGGGCCGGTTGCTTGCGTTGCCGGCGTTCTCGTATCCGCCGCCGGTGGCCTCGCCGCCGAGGCTGACGGGGCCGTGCGCCTCGCTGGCGGTGGCGGAGCGGCCGTCCGTGGCCTCGGCCGGTGAGCCCCGGTAGGCGGCCCACAGGGCGAACACGGGGGCCGCCACCACGGTGGCGACGACCGTCGTCGTGACGGCACGCGCGCGTAGGCGGTCGCGGCGGGCGGCGCGGTCCTTGGGGTCCATCGGGAAGCCGCGCCGGTCGAACCGGGGAAGAGCGCCGCCACGCGCGCGTGGCTGATGGGTGACCGCCATGTGCAGGGCCGCACGGGGCGCCTCGAGGACGGGCAGCTCGGCGGGGGTGATCATCGCGCCGGGCCAGCGGCCGGGGATCGCCCGCTCGGCGCTGCGGCGACATCGCGGGCAGTCGTCGACGTGCCGGACGAGCTCCTTGCGCAGGGCCGAGCTGAGCACCAGCTGGTTGTCACCGGTGAGCCGGGCGACGTCCGGACAGCCGCCGGTCTCGACGACGGCGAGGGCCGCGCGCGTGCGCTCCACCTCGCAGGCGGCGGAGGCCAGCAGTTCACGCGCGGTGGCGAGGCCCAGGCCCAGTACGGCGGCGACCTCGTGGGCGGCGAGGTGGTGGCGTACGGCGAGCTCGAGCGCCTCGCGCTGCTCCGGGCTGGTGCCGGCGGCCTCCGGCCAGGCCAGCAGGGCGAGTTCGCGGCGGCGCTGCTCCCGGGTCTCGTCGGCGACGGGGGGCTCTGCCGGCCGCTGCTTCTCGGTGCTGTGCCGGCCCGCCGCGTGCGTGCCCTGACGTTTCTGCTTGGCCTCCGCCAGCTTGCGCAGACAGGCCCAGCGGGCCAGCGCGTACAGCCAGGCGCGGCGGTCCCCCGGCACCTGGGGGCCGCGGCGTTTCTCGGCGAGCGCGATGGCCTCACCCAGGGCCGCGGTCGCCGTGTCGTGGTCGCACAGCACGGACAGGCAGTAGGTGAACAGCCCGTCCAGATACGGCTCGTAACGCCCGGGGGGCCGCTGCGCCAGCATGCGCGCAGCGGCACGGTCACGTGCCTCCCGGCGCGCCTGGTCTGCGCCGGTGATGCGGGGCGAGGTCTCCGGGCTGCTGCTCATCCGTGGACCGTAGGCGGCTCGGGATGAACCCTTCTTCCCCCTTGAGCACTTTTAATCCATACGGGTGAAACGATCCCTCAATCGGGGACAGGAACCGCTTGTTCCATGGCTGGTTACCGACGGCGGTGGCCGGTTCGCGGAGTGTCGGATCATGTGCCCGGTCGGCGTGCGGCGGGGAGGGAGGAGCTCGGGGTCGCCGCAGAGACGGCGTTGTCAGTGGGCTCGGTTACGGTTCTCGGCATGGCTGCCCGTACCAAGTCCACCAAGGACCGCCCGTCCTACCGCTGCACGGAGTGCGGCTGGCAGACGGCCAAGTGGCTCGGTCGCTGCCCCGAGTGCCAGGCATGGGGAACGATCGAGGAGTACGGCGCGCCCGCGGTCCGTACGACGGCACCGGGGCGCGTCACCACCTCCGCGGTGCCCATCGGCCAGGTCGACGGGCGCCAGGCCACCGCCCGCTCGACCGGTGTGCCCGAGCTGGACCGGGTGCTCGGGGGCGGGCTCGTGCCCGGTGCGGTGGTGCTGCTGGCGGGCGAGCCCGGGGTCGGCAAGTCGACGCTGCTGCTGGACGTGGCGGCGAAGTCGGCGAGCGACGAGCACCGCACGCTGTATGTCACGGGTGAGGAGTCGGCGAGCCAGGTGCGGCTGCGCGCCGACCGCATCAGGGCCATCGACGACCATCTGTATCTCGCCGCCGAGACCGACCTGGCCGCCGTCCTCGGCCACTTGGACGCGGTGAAGCCGTCGCTCCTCATCCTCGACTCCGTGCAGACCGTGGCCTCCCCGGAGATCGACGGCGCCCCCGGCGGCATGGCGCAGGTGCGCGAGGTGGCAGGCGCGCTCATCCGCGCCTCCAAGGAACGCGGGATGTCCACCCTCCTTGTGGGCCATGTCACCAAGGACGGGGCCATCGCCGGGCCCCGGCTCCTGGAGCACCTCGTGGACGTCGTCCTGAGCTTCGAGGGCGACCGGCACGCGCGCCTCCGGCTGGTCCGCGGCGTCAAGAACCGCTACGGCGCGACGGACGAGGTCGGCTGCTTCGAACTGCACGACGAGGGCATCACGGGCCTCGCCGACCCGAGCGGCCTCTTCCTGACCAGACGTGACGAACCGGTCCCGGGCACCTGTCTGACGGTCACCCTGGAGGGCCGCCGCCCCCTGGTCGCCGAGGTCCAGGCGCTCACCGTCGACTCGCAGATCCCCTCCCCGCGCCGTACGACCTCGGGGCTGGAGACCTCCCGCGTCTCGATGATGCTCGCCGTCCTGGAGCAGCGCGGCCGGATCAGAGCCCTCGGCAAGCGGGACATCTACTCCGCGACGGTCGGCGGGGTGAAGCTCTCCGAGCCCGCCGCCGACCTCGCCGTCGCCCTTGCGCTGGCGTCTGCGGCGAGCGACACCCCGCTGCCGAAGAACCTGGTCGCGATCGGCGAGGTCGGCCTCGCAGGCGAGGTCAGACGGGTCACGGGCGTCCAGCGCCGGCTCTCCGAGGCACACCGCCTGGGCTTCACACACGCGCTCGTTCCGGGCGACCCCGGCAAGATCCCTCCCGGCATGAAGGTCCTGGAAGTCGCCGACATAGGGGACGCTCTGAGAGTCCTTCCACGCTCCCGTCGCCGAGAGGCCCCACGGGACGAGGAGGACCGCCGGTAGACTTTGCCCAGGTCTCGCCCGTCCGTACGAACAGAATGTGCGACACGGGGGCGCCCCAGAACCTGCGACCGGAGGAGTGCAGTGGCAGCCAACGACCGGGCGGCAGCTCCCGGAAAGTCCGGCGGGAGTTCCGGTGCCGATGGCCTGATGCGCGCCTCGCTGAGCGCTGTGGCTCCCGGCACGGGCCTGCGCGACGGGCTCGAGCGGGTACTCCGCGGCAACACCGGCGGTCTCATCGTGCTCGGCTTCGACAGGACCGTCGAAACCATGTGTACCGGCGGTTTCGTGCTGGACGTCGAGTTCACGGCCACACGCCTGCGCGAGCTGTGCAAGCTCGACGGCGGCATCGTGCTCTCCTCCGACCTGTCGAAGATCCTGCGGGCGGGCGTGCAGTTCGTGCCCGACGCGACGATCCCGACCGAGGAGACGGGCACCCGGCACCGCACCGCGGACCGGATCTCCAAGCAGGTCGGCTTCCCGGTCGTCTCCGTCTCGCAGTCGATGCGCCTGATCGCCCTGTACGTCGACGGCCAGCGCCGTGTCCTGGAGGACTCCGCGGCGATCCTGTCCCGCGCCAACCAGGCCCTCGCGACCCTGGAGCGCTACAAGCTCCGCCTGGACGAGGTCGCGGGCACACTGTCGGCGCTGGAGATCGAGGACCTGGTGACGGTCCGCGACGTGTCGGCCGTGGCCCAGCGCCTGGAAATGGTGCGCCGCATCGCCACCGAAATCGCCGAATACGTGGTCGAACTGGGCACCGACGGGCGCCTCCTCGCCCTGCAGCTCGACGAGTTGATCGCGGGCGTGGAGCCCGAGCGCGAGCTGGTCGTCCGGGACTACGTTCCCGAGCCCACGGCCAAGCGCTCCCGCACGGTCGACGAGGCCCTCTACGAGCTGGACGCCCTCACCCACGCCGAGCTCCTCGAACTGCCCACGGTGGCAAGGGCGCTGGGCTACACGGGCTCGCCGGAGGCACTCGACTCGGCGGTCTCGCCCCGCGGCTTCCGCCTCCTTGCCAAGGTGCCGCGCCTCCCGGGCGCCATCATCGACCGTCTCGTGGAGCACTTCGGGGGCCTGCAGAAACTGCTCGCCGCAAGCGTCGACGACCTGCAGACGGTCGACGGCGTGGGCGAGGCCCGAGCCCGAAGCGTTCGGGAAGGTCTGTCGCGGCTGGCCGAGTCCTCCATTCTGGAGCGCTACGTCTGAGTTCCTGGCCAGGTGCCCAACTCCTGTGCACTTCCCCCCGGTTGACCCAAATACCGTTGCGTGGGGTGATCATGCGAGATAGCGTGACGCCGACCATTGTGTTCGATTCTCTATTCGAACTCTCAGGGGGAACTACATGAAGAAGCGCCTCATAGGAACGTTCATTGCGGCGGCGGTTCTCGCCCCAGCGTTGACCCTTGCGGGCTCAGGGCAGGCATTCGCCGCCGGCAACCCGGTCACCTGGAAGAACAACTGGACCGACGGGAACCTGGCGTACAACAACTCCCGCGTCCGTCTGGTTTCCGCCAGTGGCTACTCCACCCACTGGACCGAGTACAGGCAGTCCGACGGCACCTACTTGATGAAGTTCACTGGCAACGGGAAGTGCCTCGACAGCAACAGCGACGGTGACGTGTACCTTCTCGACTGCAACGGTGGCGACTACCAGAAGTGGTACGAGATCCACGAGTCCACCGGCTGGGTCCTCAAGGACAAGGCCACCGGGCTCGTCCTCGACACGGGGGGCACCGGAGTGGTCTACACCGACAGGCGAGGCGCCTCCACGAACTCCGCCCAGCACTGGAGCTGAACCTCAGTTCACACCACAGTGAAGAGACACCCCCGGCCTCGTCGAGACCGGGGGTGTCCCCTTTCCCGACCGTCCTGGACAGCCCGCAGAGGCCCTGCTCAGTCGGCCGACAGCACAAAGGACGCCTGCACCTTCCCGAACCCGGGCGCCGCCGCCTCCACCAGATACGTGCCGGCCCCGGCAGACCCCGCCGCAGGCGTCGCACACTCGGGAGCGCTCGGCTTCCGGTCCCACTTCACGGTGTAGGTGATACTGCTGCGGTTGGGCACCCGGAACACCAGGTTCCCGGAGCCCTGGGGGCAGTCCGCGGAGGACCAGTAGTTGCTGTGGCCGCCCGCCTGGGTGATCGTCAACACCGCGCTCTTCGGCCCGAGATCGATCTTGCAGTCGAAGCCCGAGGTGTTCGCGGCGGTCAGCAGCAGCGTGGGCGTCTGACCGGGGGAATACGTGTTGCGCAGGCTGCGCACGGACAATTTCACGGAGCTCGTCGTGCAGTTGGGGATCGTGGAACTCGCCGGAATCGTGTCGCCCCGGCCGACCCCGATACCGGAGCCGACACCGGCCGTACCGCCGCCGGCGGCCCCGTCGGAGCCCCCGGATCCGGAGTCCGAGCCGGAACCGGACCCCGAACTGCCCCCGGAATCCGACCCGCTGGAGCCCCCGCCGCTCGACTCGTCACGACCGCCCGGCGCTTGGCTGATCGCGGGACCCGAACTCGACGGCCCCGCAGTGATCGTGGGCGCGGGAGTGTTGCCGTTCGCCCCGTCGTCCTTCTTGCCGCCGCCACCGCCCGACAGGACGATCCAAGTGATCAGCAGCGCCAACAAGGCGACCACAGACACGAGTACGACCCTCCGTCGCCAGTAGATGGAGGAGGGGAGCGGCCCGACAGGATTGCGCAGAGATCCCACGGCGCAAACTGTACGAGAGATCGGGCGGTTCCCCGGCCCCACCCGCCGCCGGTTCGTCAACTTTTCCGGATCATCATTCCGGTCCGCACGACGCACCGCGCGCGGGACGGCGGCCCAACCGACCGGGGCCATGGCAGGATCGGAAGCGCCATGACTGCGCCCACGAAGCCCCCGCACAGCAGCCCCGCCGACGGCCCGGCCGACGCCCTTGCCGGCTCCCCTCTCGGCGAGGACCTCCACGCCCCCGTCATCGACTGGTTCGACGAGCACGCCCGCGATCTGCCGTGGCGGCTCCCGGAAGCCGGCCCCTGGGGCGTGATGGTCAGCGAGTTCATGCTGCAGCAGACGCCGGTCAGCCGCGTGCTGCCCGTCTACGAGCAGTGGCTGGCCCGCTGGCCGCGCCCCGCCGACCTGGCCCGGGAGGCGCCCGGCGAGGCGGTCCGCGCCTGGGGCCGGCTCGGCTACCCGCGCCGCGCTCTGCGGCTGCACGGCGCCGCCGTGGCCATAACGGAGCGGCACGGCGGGGACGTACCGACCGACCACGCCCAACTCCTCGCGCTGCCCGGCATCGGCGAGTACACGGCCGCGGCCGTCGCCTCCTTCGCGTACGGGCAGCGCCACGCCGTCCTCGACACCAACGTCCGCCGGGTCTTCGCGCGCGCCGTCACCGGCGTCCAGTACCCGCCGAACGCGACCACCGCCGCCGAACGCAAGCTCGCCCGCGCCCTGTTGCCCGAGGACGAGCGGACCGCCGCGCGGTGGGCGGCCGCCTCCATGGAGCTGGGCGCGCTCGTCTGCACCGCCAAGAACGAGACCTGTCACCGCTGCCCCATCGCCGCGCAGTGCGCCTGGCGGCTCGGGGGCAAGCCCGAGCACGACGGGCCGCCGCGACGCGGGCAGACGTACGCGGGCACGGACCGGCAGGTGCGCGGCAAGCTGCTCGCCGTACTGCGCGAGGCCCACGCGCCCGTGCCGCAGTCGGCTCTCGACCGGGTGTGGCACGAGCCGGTGCAGCGCGCGCGGGCGCTCGACGGGCTCGTCGCGGACGGTCTCGTGGAGCCACTGTCCGGTGGTTTGTATCGGCTGCCGTTGACGTAACCCCTCGTAACGTCACGCCGCATCACACCCCGCCACCCCACCCAATCCCCCCATAACCGAGCGATTCGGTGCACCTGTTTACCCCGTTCCTACGTCCGTTACACAACCGACGGACAGCCGAGTGCTAGCCGAGCGCTGCTCCGGACAGTGCCGTGACAACACCTCCGTAGCTTCATTTGCGTGCCCGGCAGAAGCGGGCTGTTACGGAACAGACCGACGGCGATCAAGCCGGCGGTAACGGGGATCGGGAGGCGGTTCGACATGGCGCAGGGCGAGGTGCTCGAGTTCGAGGAGTATGTCCGCACGCGGCAGGACGCGCTGCTGCGCAGCGCCCGCCGGCTGGTCCCGGACCCGGTGGACGCACAGGACCTGCTCCAGACGGCGCTGGTGCGGACCTACGGCCGCTGGGAGGGCATCGCGGACAAGCGCCTCGCGGACGCCTACCTGCGCCGCGTGATGATCAACACGCGGACCGAGTGGTGGCGGGCCCGGAAACTGGAGGAGGTCCCCACCGAGCAGCTGCCGGACGCCTCGGTCGACGACTCCACCGAGCAGCACGCGGACCGCGCCCTGCTGATGGACATCATGAAGGTGCTGGCCCCCAAGCAGCGCAGCGTCGTGGTGCTGCGACACTGGGAGCAGATGTCGACGGAGGAGACGGCCGCGGCCCTGGGCATGTCGGCCGGAACGGTCAAGAGCACGCTGCACCGGGCGCTCGCCCGGCTCCGTGAGGAGCTGGAGAGCCGCGATCTGGACGCACGCGCGCTGGAGCGTGGGGAGCGGGAGCGTTGCGCGGCCTGACCGGGGCCGGGCCCGAACGGGCCCGAGGCAGTTCACAGGCGGTGATCACGGTGGGGGCCGTGTTCGCCGCCGTCGCCCTTTTCACCACCGCGTGCGGCAAGGGGGGCACGGGTGCCCGGGACGAGGGCCCGGCACACGCATCGGCGATCGAGGGTGCCTTCGCCTCCCCCTCACCCAGCCCGTCCGGGGGCTTTCGGCGGGTGGACGCGGCCTCGCTGATCAAGCAGGACCCGAAGGTCTCCCCGGCGGTGAAACGCGAGCTGCAGCCATGCAGCGGCGACGGCTACCCGGTCAAGGCCACCTACGGCTATCTGACCGGCGAATCGGTCAACGACGTCCTCGTCAATGTCTGGAGCTGCGGTGACGAGGTGGGCATCGGTGTATACGTGTACCGGGACGTCAAGGGCACGTACGAGAATGTGTTCAAGGCGGAGGAGTCGCCGGTCTACGCCGAGATCGACGGCACCGACCTGACCGTGGCCAAGCAGGTGTACGACACGGACGACCCGGTGTCGAACCCGTCCCGGGAGACCGTGACCACGTACAGATGGAAAGCGGGCCGGTTCGCCCAGCACAGCACCCACGAAACCGACTACAGCGAGCTCAGCTCCGGCGACGACGGCACGCCCACGCCCGCGCCGGACCACTGACCCCCCACACACACACGCACACCACGAGGACAGAGAGCAACGGGATGGCAGAGCAGACCCACGTCCTGTTCGTCGAGGACGACGATGTCATCCGTGAGGCCACCCAGCTCGCCCTGGAGCGGGACGGCTTCGCGGTCACCGCCATGCCCGACGGCCTGTCGGGTCTGGAGGCGTTCCGGGCCAACCGCCCCGACATCGCCCTGCTGGACGTGATGGTCCCCGGCCTGGACGGTGTCAGCCTGTGCCGTCGGATCCGGGACGAGTCCACCGTTCCGGTGATCATGCTGTCGGCGCGCGCCGACTCCATCGACGTCGTCCTCGGCCTGGAGGCGGGCGCCGACGATTATGTGACCAAGCCGTTCGACGGGGCCGTGCTGGTCGCGCGGATCCGGGCCGTACTGCGCCGCTTCGGACATGCGGGCGGCAGCGACCGGACCGAGATCGCGGAGGACCCGGTGACCGGTGCCGTGCTCACCTTCGCGGACCTGGAGGTCGACACCGAGGGCATGGAGGTGCGCCGGGCCGGGCAGCCGGTCGCGCTCACCCCGACCGAGATGCGCCTGCTGCTGGAGTTCTCCTCCGCGCCGGGCACCGTACTCTCCCGCGACAAGCTGCTGGAGCGTGTCTGGGACTACGGCTGGGGCGGGGACACCCGGGTCGTCGACGTGCATGTGCAGCGGCTGCGGCAGAAGATCGGCCAGGACCGGATCGAGACGGTCCGCGGCTTCGGCTACAAGCTGAAGGCCTGAGCGTGGCGGTCATGCGGCGGACCCTTCGCTCCCCGGCCCGGCGCATGGAGCGCGCGGGCCTGCACACCGGGCTCAGATGGAAGCTCAGCGCGGCGATCGCGCTGGTGGCCGGCCTGGTGGCGATCACTCTGAGCCTCGTGGTGCACAACGCGGCCCGGGTCTCGATGCTCGACAACGCGCGCGACCTGGCCAATGAGCGCGTCGAGATCGCGCAGCGCAACTACGACCTGAACCGGCGGCCGAACTTCCCCAACATCAAGATCGACGACCCCGACCTGCCGGACGCGATGCGCGACAAGGTCCTGGATGGCCGCAAGGCCAGCGACGTCACCGACCACGGCGGGGTGCCGGACATCTGGGCGGCTGTGCCGACCAAGGACGGACGGGTGCTGTCCCTGCACAGCCATGTGCCGGACCGTTCCACGAATGTGATGAAGGACCTCGACCAGGCGCTCGTCATCGGCTCCGTGGCAGTCGTGGTCTGCGGCAGCGCGCTCGGCGTCATGATCGGCGGGCAGCTGTCCCGGCGGCTGCGCAAGGCGGCGGCCGCCGCGAACCAGGTCGCCAAGGGCGAGACCGACGTCCGGGTGCGGGAGGCCATCGGCGGGGTCATACGGGACGAGACCGACGATCTCGCGCGCGCGGTGGACGCCATGGCGGACGCGCTGCGGCAGCGGCTGGAGGCCGAGCGGCGGGTCACCGCCGACATCGCGCACGAGCTGCGCACGCCGGTGACGGGTCTGCTGACGGCGGCCGAGCTGCTCCCGCCCGGCCGCCCGACCGAGCTGGTCCTGGACCGCGCGAAGGCCATGCGCACCCTCGTCGAGGACGTCCTGGAGGTGGCCCGTCTCGACAGCGCCTCCGAGCGGGCGGAGCTGCAGGACATCGTGCTCGGCGAGTTCGTCGCCCGTCGGGTGGCGGCCAAGGACCCGGCCGTCGAGGTGCGGGTGGTGCACGA
This sequence comes from Streptomyces sp. TLI_185, assembly GCF_003814765.1. NCBI lineage: Bacteria > Bacillati > Actinomycetota > Actinomycetes > Kitasatosporales > Streptomycetaceae > Streptomyces > Streptomyces sp. TLI_185. The sequence continues at coordinate 5,807,971 of NZ_RKRB01000001.1, read as the reverse complement.
GTCGATGCTCACGACCGACCCGCGCCGCCTGGAACGCGTGCTGGTCAACCTGCTCGCCAACGCCGCCCGGCACGGCAAGCCGCCGATCCAGGTCACCGTCGAGGGCCGGGTCATCCGGGTCCGCGACCACGGCCCGGGCTTCCCCTCCGACCTGCTCGCCGACGGCCCGAGCCGCTTCCGCACGGGCAGCGCCGACCGCGCGGGCCACGGCCACGGCCTCGGCCTCACGATCGCCGCCGGGCAGGCACGTGTCCTGGGCGCCCGACTGACCTTCCGCAACGTACGCCCGGCGGGCGCACCGGATCACGTACCGGCGGAGGGCGCGGTGGCAGTGCTGTGGCTCCCGGAGCATGCGCCGACGAACACGGGCAGTTACCCGATGCTGCCGTAGGAGCTTTCGGGGCCGGGTGGTGGCGACCAGCCGCTCCTCCGGTCCGGCCTGACCGGCATCGCTGCCGGGGCGAGGCCCGCGGCGAGCCGCCACGGCATCTTCCACCCCGTCCGGCGTTTGAGGACGAGGCGAGCCACCACGGCTTTCCAGCCCGTCCGGCGTTTGAGGACGAGGCCGTTCAGGCCGATGGGGGGTCCAGGGGGCACAGCCCCCTGGCGGGGTCGAAGGGGCGGAGCCCCTGGGGATGGGACGGGTAGGGGCGGCGGGGGCGTGGAAACACGAAGAAGGCCCCCCAGGCACGAAGAAGGCCCCCCGGGGCGGACACCGACCGGGGGGGCCTTCAGCTCACTCGCGGATCAGACGGCCTCGACGACCGGCGCCTGCGCCACCGCCTCCGCATCGTCACCGGACTTGGACGCAGCCGGCCCCGTCCCCCGCAGCGCAACCTCCTTCACGAAGACCGCAGCAACCAGCGCGCCCACGGCCACCACAGCCCCCAGCAGGAACGCGGAGTGCGTACCCGCGGACACCGCGTGCTGGTACGCGTCCCGCACCTCGACCGGCAGCTTCGCCAGGCTCTTGGCGTCCAGCGCCGCCGACTTCTCGGTGATCTTCGCTCCCAGCCCCCCGGCCCGCTCGGCCATGACGTGCTGGACCCGGTTGTTGAACAGCGCGCCCATGATCGCGACGCCGAAGGACGAGCCGAGCGTACGGAACAGGGTGGTCGAGGAGGACGCGACACCCATGTCCTTCATCTCCACGCTGTTCTGCGCGACCAGCATGGTCACCTGCATCAGGCAGCCCATGCCGAGCCCCACGACCGCCATGAACACACCGGACGTGAACCGCGAGGTGCCGGTGTCCATCGTGGACAGCAGATAGAGCCCGACGCTCATCAGGACGCTGCCGACGACCGGGAAGACCTTGTAGCGGCCGGTGTTGGTGGTCACCCGCCCCGCCACCATCGAGGTGACCAGCATCGCGCCGAGCATCGGCAGCAGCAGCAACCCGGAGTTGGTCGCGGACGCGCCCTGCACGGACTGCTGGTACAGCGGCAGGTACAGCGTCGCACCGAACATCACGAAGCCGGTGATGAAGCCGATGACCGACATCAGCGTGAAGTTGCGGCTGCGGAAGATGTGCAGCGGCACGATCGGCTCCGCGGCCTTCGTCTGCCAGAACACGAACCCGATGAGGGCGGCGACGCCGATCCCGATGAGCTCCATGATCCGCGCGGACGTCCAGGCGTACTCCGTACCGCCCCAGGTGGTGACCAGCACGGTCGAGGTGATGCCGACGGTCAGCAGCGCGACACCGAGGTAGTCGATGCCCGCCTTGGCCCGCTTCTTCGGCAGGTGCAGCACGGCACTGATCAGACCGAGCGACACCACGCCGAGCGGCAGGTTGATGTAGAACGACCAGCGCCAGCCCCAGTTGTCGGTGATGGTGCCGCCGACCAGCGGGCCGCCGATCATCGCGAGCGCCATGACGCCGGCCATCATGCCCTGGTACTTGCCGCGCTCCCGCGGCGGTATCAGGTCACCGATGATCGCCATGACACCGACCATCAGACCACCCGCGCCGAGTCCCTGGATCGCGCGGAAACCGATCAGCTCGCCCATGTTCTGGGCCATGCCGCTGAGCGCGGAGCCGATCAGGAAGATCACGATCGACGTCATGAAGGCGCCCTTGCGCCCGTACATGTCGCCGAGCTTGCCCCAGATCGGGGTGGAGGCGGCGGTCGCGAGCGTGTACGCCGTGACCACCCAGGACAGATGCTCGAGTCCGCCGAGGTCGCCCACGATGGTCGGCATCGCGGTGCCCACGATCATGTTGTCGAGCATCGCGAGCATCATGGTGATCATGAGCGCGAGCAGCACGACCCGTACGCTCTTCGGCTGTTTTTCGGGCTTCGTCTCGACCGTCTGCGTGTCCGCCATCGTCCCCACTCCCCTGGGTATTTCCCCCCGGCCGGCCACTTACTTGCCGCCCGGCTAGTTGACTACACTGGGAAGGTAGACCCGTAACTAGCCGGGCGTCAAGTAAGTTTCTCTGGAGTGCGAGGATGGGCGGCACCATGGACGGCACCAAGCAGCAGCGCCGCGGAGACACCCGCCAGCGCATTCAGGACGTGGCGCTCGAACTCTTCGCCGAGCAGGGCTACGAGAAGACGTCGTTGCGCGAGATCGCCGAGCACCTCGACGTCACCAAGGCGGCGCTCTACTACCACTTCAAGACGAAGGAAGAGATCCTCGTCAGCATCTTCGACGACCTCTCGCAGCCGATCGTGGAACTGATCGAGTGGGGCAGGCGACAGCCGCAGTCGCTGGAGACCAAGCACGAGATCATCCGCCGCTACAGCGACACCCTGGCGGGCGCGACCCCGCTCTTCCGCTTCATGCAGGAGAACCAGGGCACGGTGAAGGAACTGCGCATCGGCGAGACGTTCCGCAACCGCATGATGGGCATGCGCGACATCCTCATCGACCCGGACGCCGAGCTGATCGACCAGGTGCGCTGCGTCAGCGCGCTGTTCACGCTGCATGCCGGGATGTTCGCGCTGAACGACATCGAGGGCGACCCCGAGGACAAGCGCAAGGCGGTCCTGGAGGTCGCCACCGACCTGGTGACGCGGGCGCACCAGGCCTCACACCCGTCCTAGGCGCTCAGCGCGCCTCAGACGGTCACACCCTTGGAGCGCAGGAAGGCGACCGGGTCGACGGCCGACCCGTAGTTCGCCGTCGTACGGATTTCGAAGTGCAGGTGCGGGCCACTGGAGTTACCGGTGTTCCCGGACCGGGCTATGTGCTGGCCGGTGGCGACCACCTGGCCGATCCTGACGTCGATCCGCGACAGATGGGCGTACTGCGAGTAGGTCCCGTTGCCGTGCCTGATCACGATGGCGTTGCCGTACGCGGGCCCGTCACCGGCGCCGTTGCCGCCGGCCTTGACGACGGTGCCGCCGTGCGCGGCGACGACGTCCGTGCCGCTCGCCACCGCGAAGTCCTGCCCGCTGTGGGTGGACTGCCACATGCCGCCGGCCTGGTTGAAGCTCGCGGAGAGGCGGTACTTCTTCACCGGGTGCATCCAGGAGGCGGCCTTCTTCGCGGCAGCAGCCTTGGCGGCCGCCTTCTTGGCAGCGGCCGCATGAGCGGCCTTCTTCGCGCTCGCGGCGGCCTTGGCCTGCGCGGCGGCCTGCGCCTTGACGGCGCTCGCCGCACTGGACGCGGAGGTGGCATCGGCGGCGGCCGCGACCCCTGCGCCCAATACGACCGACATTCCCAGACCGGCGGCCAGGACAGCCGCACGGCTGCGCAGCAGGGACGTACGGGAAGAGCGGGACGTGACACGCGAAGACATGGAAACCTCGGGGAGACGGGGGCAGAGAAAACCACCCGGCGCACAAGCGGCCACCGGATGGACCATCCCTTGGTAACCCGGGGACCCACGAAGCCCAAAACCTGTGATCTACGACGGAAGCTAGTACTTCACCCCAAAACTTCCCTCTCCTTGACACAGCTCCAATAACGGACGAATCAACACGCGACGGCAGAATTACCACTGAGGTTCCAGGAAAGGGACCCTTTTCCACTCCCCTCGGGCGGCCCACTACCTGCGCTAGTACCGGCCGGATGACCTGTGCGTCATGTCACCGCCCAGCAAGATCCACCCGCTCCACGAAACAACCGTCATGTGACGCACATCTCTGGCCACTTACCGCCCAGTAACCCTACGGTTCCCCTCACGCCACCCTCGGCGCCGAACATGCACAAGACAACGGCATACGGACGTGAGAGGACCCCCCACCCATGACAAGCCGACGCCCCTGGGCGCTCCGCGCAGTGGTCACCGCAGTCTCCGCATCTGCCCTCCTGACCCTGGCCACCCCCGCCGACGCGGCGACGAGCACGGCGGACGTCGACTACGCGACCTGGCAGAAGGACTGCCAGACGGTGATGGACCAGGCCCTGCCGTACCTGAAGGAGCGGATCGCCGCGGCCCAGCCGGGCCGGAAGCAGGCGATCGTCTTCGACATCGACAACACCACGCTCGAGACGGACTTCGGCTTCAGCTTCCCGCAGCCGGCCAACAAGCCCGTCCTGAACGTCGCTCAGTACGCCCAGGAGCACGGCGTCTCGCTCTTCTTCGTCACCGCCCGCCCGGGCATCATCTACGCGCCCACCGAGTGGAACCTGGAGCACGACGGCTACGACGTCTCCGGTCTCTACGTCCGCGGCCTGTTCGACCTGTTCAAGGACGTCGCCGCCTACAAGACCGCCCAGCGCGCCGACATCGAGAACAAGGGCTACGACATCATCGCGAACATCGGCAACAGCGCCACCGACCTCTCGGGGGGCCACGCCGACAAGACCTTCAAACTCCCGGACTACAACGGGCAGTTGTCGTAACCGCGGGCAGGCATGACGAAGGGGCCGGTGCTCGAAAGCACCGGCCCCTTCTGGCGTCGCCGTGAGGCTTACGCCTCCTTGCTCAGGTTCGGCCCGGCACCGCCGGCCGCCTGCTCGATCGGCGGGACGTCGGGCAGCGCCGACTTCTCCTCGCCGCGGAAGGTGAAGGTCTGGGTCTCGCCCTCGCCCTCGGTGTCCACGACCACGATGTGACCGGGACGCAGCTCACCGAAGAGGATCTTCTCGGAGAGCGTGTCCTCGATCTCGCGCTGGATGGTGCGGCGCAGCGGCCGCGCACCCAGCACCGGGTCGTAACCCTTCTTCGACAGCAGCTCCTTGGCGGACTGGGAGAGCTCGATGCCCATGTCCCGGTCCTTCAGGCGCTCGTCCACCTTGCTGATCATCAGGTCGACGATCGCGAGGATGTCGGCCTGGGTCAGCTGCGGGAAGACGACCACGTCGTCCACGCGGTTGAGGAACTCGGGGCGGAAGTGCTGCTTGAGCTCGTCCGAGACCTTGTTCTTCATGCGCTCGTAGTTGGACTTGGTGTCACCCTGCGCCGCGAAGCCCAGGTTGAAGCCCTTGGAGATGTCCCGGGTGCCGAGGTTGGTCGTCATGATGATGACCGTGTTCTTGAAGTCCACGACCCGGCCCTGGGAGTCGGTCAGGCGACCGTCCTCCAGGATCTGCAGCAGCGAGTTGAAGATGTCCGGGTGGGCCTTCTCGACCTCGTCGAAGAGGACGACCGAGAACGGCTTGCGGCGGACCTTCTCGGTCAGCTGGCCGCCCTCTTCGTAGCCCACGTATCCGGGCGGGGAACCGAAGAGACGCGACACCGTGTGCTTCTCGCTGAACTCCGACATGTCGAGGGAGATCAGCGCGTCCTCGTCACCGAAGAGGAACTCCGCGAGCGCCTTGGAGAGTTCGGTCTTACCGACACCGGAGGGGCCGGCGAAGATGAACGAACCACCGGGACGCTTCGGGTCCTTGAGGCCCGCGCGCGTACGACGGATCGCCTTCGACAGCGCCTTGACGGCGTCGACCTGGCCGATGACCCGCTTGTGGAGCTCGTCCTCCATGCGCAGCAGACGCGAGGACTCCTCCTCGGTCAGCTTGAAGACCGGGATGCCGGTGGCAGTCGCGAGGACCTCGGCGATCAGCTCGCCGTCGACCTCCGCGACGACGTCCATGTCGCCGGCCTTCCACTCCTTCTCCCGCTTGGCCTTGGCGGCCAGGAGCTGCTTCTCCTTGTCGCGGAGGGAAGCGGCCTTCTCGAAGTCCTGCGAGTCGATCGCGGACTCCTTGTCGCGGCGCACGCCCGCGATCTTCTCGTCGAACTCACGCAGGTCCGGCGGAGCGGTCATCCGGCGGATGCGCATCCGGGAACCGGCCTCGTCGATCAGGTCGATCGCCTTGTCCGGCAGGAAGCGGTCCGAGATGTACCGGTCGGCCAGGGTGGCGGCCTGGACCAGCGCCTCGTCGGTGATGGAGACGCGGTGGTGGGCCTCGTACCGGTCGCGCAGACCCTTGAGGATCTCGATCGTGTGCGGCAGGGACGGCTCCGCGACCTGGATGGGCTGGAAGCGGCGCTCGAGGGCCGCGTCCTTCTCCAGGTGCTTGCGGTACTCGTCCAGCGTGGTCGCACCGATGGTCTGCAGCTCACCGCGGGCCAGCATCGGCTTCAGGATCGAAGCCGCGTCGATGGCACCCTCGGCGGCACCCGCACCGACCAGCGTGTGCAGCTCGTCGATGAACAGGATGATGTCGCCGCGGGTGCGGATCTCCTTGAGGACCTTCTTCAGGCGCTCCTCGAAGTCACCGCGGTAGCGGGAGCCGGCGACCAGCGCGCCGAGGTCCAGGGTGTAGAGGTGCTTGTCCTTGAGGGTCTCGGGCACCTCGCCCTTGACGATGGCCTGGGCGAGGCCCTCGACGACGGCGGTCTTGCCGACACCGGGCTCACCGATCAGGACCGGGTTGTTCTTGGTACGGCGGGACAGCACCTGCATGACCCGCTCGATCTCCTTCTCGCGCCCGATGACCGGGTCGAGCTTGGACTCACGAGCGGCCTGGGTGAGGTTCCGGCCGAACTGGTCGAGGACCAGGGACGTGGAGGGAGTGCCCTCGGCAGGACCGCCACTGGCACCGGCGGTCTCCTTGCCCTGGTAACCGGAGAGCAGCTGGATGACCTGCTGCCGCACCCGGTTGAGATCTGCGCCCAGCTTGACCAGGACCTGGGCGGCGACGCCCTCGCCCTCACGGATCAGGCCGAGCAGGATGTGCTCCGTGCCGATGTAGTTGTGGCCCAGCTGAAGGGCCTCGCGGAGCGACAGCTCCAGGACCTTCTTGGCACGGGGGGTGAAGGGGATGTGCCCGGACGGGGCCTGCTGGCCCTGGCCGATGATCTCCTCCACCTGCTGGCGGACCGCCTCGAGCGAAATCCCGAGGCTCTCAAGGGCCTTGGCGGCGACACCCTCACCCTCGTGGATCAGGCCCAGGAGGATGTGCTCGGTGCCGATGTAGTTGTGGTTGAGCATCCGGGCTTCTTCCTGAGCCAGGACGACAACCCGCCGCGCGCGGTCGGTGAACCTCTCGAACATCGTTAATCGCTCCTCAGAGCGGTCAGGCAGTGGGGGGAACTTCCCCTCCCTGTCCTTCCGCAGCTTAGTCCCGCAAGCGGGGACCGCTCATTCCAACTGCCGACACCGTCGATGGCCTCCTGACCCGTGACGCCGACATCTGCTCCAACCCGATGGTGCGAGACGATGTTCCCGCAGGCCAGGTGGTTACCCTCACCATCAGTACGCCGATGGCGAACGTGAGACCACCTTGCCTGCGTGTCGCCCCCTCCCACTAGGGATGTCTTACCCGCTGGGACTGACACTCCATGCCGCGCGCACCGGTTCACTCCGCTATGGGCGAACAACCTTGCGCCACCCCGCACCCCCGCACGCCCCCTTTTTCGGCACTCTGCGCATCCGCCAGGACACCCAGCGTAACTTGCAAGCTCTTCGGGCGGTTGCCCTTGGCATGGTTGGCAGCCTCTCCACGGTCCCGCTCCCCCGTCGGCCGCTCGATCCGGGCGATCGGGTCAGCCGGTTCTACGAGAACGAACTGGGCTGGGCGACAGTGCCCGCGCGCGCGGGAAGCTCCGGATCTCCGGTACGGCTCCTCGTGGGCGACCGCTTCGACGTCCTGGACGTCCCGGCCGAGGCGGGCCGGGCGGGCCTGCGCCATCTCGCGCCGGCCTCTCCGGTGGCCGCACAGGGGGACCGGATGCGGCTGCTGGTGGCCGCGGGCAGCGCGGAGGAACTGCCGGGGCTGCTGGACTGGCTGGAGTGGGGCGCGCTGACGCTCGATCTGAGGGCGCTCGGCGCAGGCTGCGTCATGGACGCGCCGCTGCCGCCCGGAACGCAGTCGGCCGGTGTACGGCCGGTGGGCCGCTCTGGCGTGCAGGGGGCCGCCGTATGGCTGCGGCCCCCCGAGCCGGGGTGCGCGGTCGAGGCCTCGCTGCCGACGCTGTCGGCTGTGAGGGGCGGTGGGGGCGCCCCCGATCTCGTGCGACTTGTGGACACGGTGGCAACGCAGTGCCACCGGCTGCGGCTGCGGCGCGCATGCGCCCAGCCGTTGGCCCTGCCGTAGACCAGCGATCAGGCGTTGGCCTTCTCGTAGGCCTCGCGGATGGACGCGGGGACGCGGCCGCGGTCGTTGACCTCGTAACCGTTCTCCTTCGCCCACGCGCGGATCTGCGCGGTGTCCTGGCTGCCACCGGAAGCGGCACGGGCCTTTCCGCGTCCGCCCGAAGCGCGGCCTCCGGTACGACGACCACCCTTCACGTAAGGCTCGAGAAGGCCACGGAGCTTGTCCGCATTGGCGGTCGTGAGATCGATCTCGTAAGTCTTGCCGTCCAACGCGAACGTGACGGTCTCGTCCGCCTCGCCGCCGTCGATGTCATCGACAAGAAGGACCTGAACCTTCTGTGCCACCGGATTTCCTTTCATCCATAACTTGAGGGCGGGGGCCTGCGGCGTCCGCCGTTTCGCCGTCCCCTGTTATATGCAGTACTGCAGTACGTCGGAAAGCAAACCGCTTTTGCGGGAAAAACACAAACCCCTTGGAGAGACTGAGCGAGAGACCGAGCGCGAGACCCCGTGCGGGGCCGACTGCCGGGCAGAGAGCCACTCCGTCCGAAAACATACGCGTTTCGGACATAGGGAACCGGGGCAACGGCGGCGGAATAGGTCTCGGTGATCGGCGATCACAGATGCAGAAGCATCCGGCTGTTGCCCAAGGTGTTCGGTTTCACCCGTTCGAGACCCAGGAACTCTGCTACGCCTTCGTCATAGGAACGCAGTAGCTCCGCGTAGACATCGGTGTCGACGGGTGTCTCGCCGATCTCGACGAAGCCGTGCTTGGCGAAGAAGTCCACTTCGAAGGTCAGACAGAAAACGCGACGAACACCCAGCCAGCGCGCGGTGTGCAGCAACTTCTCCAGCACCTGGTGCCCGACACCGGCGCCCTTCAGGCCGGGCTTCACCGCGAGAGTGCGGACTTCCGCGAGGTCTTCCCACATCACGTGCAGCGCGCCGCAGCCGACCACCTCGGCGTTGTCGTCGCGTTCTGCGACCCAGAACTCCTGGATGTCCTCGTAAAGGGTGACCGTCGCTTTGTCGAGCAGGATGCGGCCGCGTACGTACGTGTCAAGGAGACGGCGCACGGCCGGGACATCGCTGGTGCGGGCCCGCCGGACAGTGATGGCTTTAGCGCTGACTTCGGGGCCTTCGGGACCTTCGGGACTCTCTGCTGACATGAGCGGACGCTATCGCCCGTCGTCCTCCTGTGCAGACCCGGGGTTCTCGCCGGCGGTATCGCTGCCGGTATCCGTGGTGGCTTCAGGCGTTTCCGGCCCTTGGACGATGCGTACGGCGTCACTGAGGGCCCCTCGCTGTTCGTCGCTCATCATCCCGAAGAACGCGACGAGAGCGGCTGCGGGGTTGTCGCTCTGCGACCAGGCGTCGTTCATCAGAGCGGCCGCGTAGGCGGCCCTGGTGGAGACCGCCTCATATCGATAGGCCCGGCCTTCCGCCTCGCGGCGTACCCAGCCCTTCTGATGGAGATTGTCCAAAACGGTCATCACCGTGGTGTACGCGATGGACCGTTCCTGCTGAAGGTCTTCCAGGACTTCTCGAACGGTCACCGGGCGGTTCCACTTCCACACCCGCGTCATGACCGCGTCTTCGAGTTCTCCCAATGGGCGAGGCACACCTCAGCACAATAGTGGGAGAACTCCCCATTGGCGCCCCGGACGGGCACTTTCACTGTCATACGGCAACAAAAGGGGCGTACGGCTCGGGGGCGCGGGCGCGCGCGGGAGCCGTACGCCGATGGGGCGCCGTCGGGGAGGGACTCAGCCGTCGGTCCTGGCGGGGCCCTGCCGGACCCCTTCCGCGTGCGCGATGGCGGCGTCGACGGCCGCGTCCTCCTTGGCCTTGTTGGCCCCGCCCTGGGTCTTCACGATCACCCTGATCACGCCGATGAAGAACACGGCCATGACGACCGGGGGCACAAGCGCGGAGACGTAGTCCATGCATCCAGGGTAGCCACGGGGTGGCAGGACGGGCGGGGCGGGGTTGGGCTGGTTCCGGACGGTTCGGGCCCGGTCAGCCGGCGGCGAGGTGCCGGGGCGGGTTGGAGCCGGACGGCGGGGTCGGCTTGCGGCGGGGGAAGACCTCACCCGGGGTGGGGATCGGACGGGCCGGTTTCGGGGCGGCCGGGGCGGGGGCCGGTTTGGGGGCCGCCGGCTTCTCGGCGGGCTTCTTCTCGGGCTTCCTGGCGGGGTCCCGCTCGATGTCCGGCCCGAGGCGCTCACCGGCACCCTTGAGGCCGCCCTGGAGGGCCGTGAGGCGGTTGCGGGCAGCAGGGACGGTCGGGGCTGCCGTGCGGGCCGGATCGCGTGCGAGGCGGGCGCGTACGTCCTGCTCGGCGAGCATCCGGCAGCGGCCCAGCAGCACGGAGGCGGCCGGGTTGCCGCGCAGCGCCCGGAGGGCGGCGAGGTCGTCGGGGTCCGGGCGGTACCCGGCGCCCAGCGCCTCCTCGAGGAGGACGAGGTAGTCGGCGGTGGTTCCGGGCAGGGCGGCGCGGTAGCGCGCGAGGTCGGCCACCAGGAAGGCACGCAGTCTGGCGCCCTCGCGCATCGCCTCGTCGAGCGACTCGGCGAGGCGGAGACAGTCCTGGACGTCCCCGGCAGGAGTGGGGCCTGGCTGAAGGGCGAGGGCGAGGGCGCGGCGGAGCACACGCAGCTCCTCCACGCCGAACGCCATGCCGCCGCGGGATCCGTATGGCGTGGGCATGCGGCGACGATACGCGCTAATCAGACAAATTCGACATATTTCGACATACGGGGTGGGTGTGGCGCGACCGAGCCACCCGGTTGCGCCGCGGGGCACGCCTCACATGCGCGCCACGTTCCGCTCGTACACCAGCCGCAGCCCGACCAGGGTCAGCCACGGCTCGTGCTCGTCGATCACCGACGACTCGCCCAGCACCATCGGTGCCAGCCCGCCGGTCGCGATCACCGTCACGTCGTCGGGGTCCTCCGCCAGCTCCCGCGCCATGCGGCTCACGACCCCGTCGACCTGTCCGGCGAACCCGTAGATGATCCCGGACTGCATCGCCTCGACCGTGTTCTTGCCGATCACGCTCCGCGGCCGGGCCACCTCGATCTTCCGCAGCTGTGCGCCCCGGACGCCGAGCGCCTCGACGGAGATCTCGATACCGGGCGCGATGACGCCGCCGATGTACTCCCCGCGCGCGGAGACGGCGTCGAACGTCGTGGCCGTACCGAAGTCCACGACGATCGCCGGGCCGCCGTACAGCTCGACCGCCGCCACCGCGTTGATGATGCGGTCGGCGCCGACCTCCTTGGGGTTGTCGGTCAGGATCGGCACGCCCGTCTTCACGCCCGGCTCCACCAGCACCGCGGGCACGTCGCCGTAGTACCGGCGCGTCACCTCACGCAGCTCGTGCAGCACGGAGGGCACGGTCGCGCAGATCGCGATCCCGTCGATGCCGTCGCCCAGTTCGTCGCCGAGCAGCGGGTGCATGCCCATCAGGCCCTGCAGCAGCACCGCCAGCTCGTCCGCCGTGCGGCGCGCGTCCGTGGAGATGCGCCAGTGCTCGACGATGTCGTCCCCGTCGAAGAGACCCAGGACGGTGTGTGTGTTCCCTACGTCGATCGTCAGCAGCATGGCCGGTACCTACTCCGCCGCTCGCAGGTCGAGGCCGATGTCGAGGATCGGCGAGGAGTGGGTCAGGGCTCCTACGGCGAGGTAGTCGACGCCGGTGTCGGCGTACGCCTTCGCGTTCTCCAGGGTGAGCCGGCCCGACGCCTCCAGGGCTGCGCGGCCGTGCACGAGGGCCACCGCCTCCTCGCACTCGCCGGGCGTGAAGTTGTCCAGGAGGATCAGGTCGGCGCCGGCGTCCACGACCTCGCGCAGCTGGTGCAGCGTGTCGACCTCGACCTCGATCGGGACCTCCGGGAAGGTCTCCCGTACGGCCTTGAAGGCCTGCGCGACACCGCCCGCGGCGACCACGTGGTTGTCCTTGACCAGGGCCGCGTCCGACAGCGACATGCGGTGGTTGACGCCGCCGCCGCAGCGGACCGCGTACTTCTCCAGGGAGCGCAGCCCAGGCGTCGTCTTGCGGGTGTCACGCACGCGTGCCTTCGTGCCCTCGAGAACGTCCGTCCACGCGCGCGTGGCGGTCGCGATGCCCGACAGACGGCACACCAGGTTGAGCGCGCTGCGCTCGGCGGTGAGCAGGTCACGGGTGCGCGTGGTGACCGACAGGAGCTTCTGCCCGGCCGCCACCCGGTCGCCGTCCTCGACGTGCCGCTCGACCTCGAACTCGTCCGTGCAGACCACCGAGATCACTGCTTCGGCGACCCTGAGGCCCGCCACGACGCCCGCCTCGCGCGCGGTGAAGTCGGCGGTGGCGACGGCCTCCTCGGGGATGGTCGCGACGGTCGTCACGTCCACACCGTGGTCCAGGTCCTCCTGGATGGCGACATTGGCGATGTCCTCGACCTCCACGGGGTCGAGTCCGGCGTCGGACAGGAGCTGCGCGAGCGCGGGGTCGAGCCCGCACTCCAGGTACTCCGCGTCGGCGTCCGCGCCGCAGGCACAGCCGTCGCCGCAGCCTCCGGTCGAGGCGAGGGGAAGGTCGGGGGTGCTCACTTCTGTCACTGCTCCTGGGGACGGTGCTGCTGCCGGGTCGGGGGGAAGTCTGGGGTGTCCGTGGTGTGTACGGCCAGCGTCCGGTCGGGATTGAGCCGTACGACGATGTGGCGCCGCCACGCGGTGTCGTCGCGCTCGGCGCGGTCCTCGCGCCAGTGGCAGCCGCGGGTCTCCTCGCGCAGCAGGGCGGCGGTGACCAGGACGCGGGCCACGCACAGGAGGTTGGTGGCCTCCCAGGTGTCGACGCCGGGCTCGGACGTCTTGCCGTTCTCGTCGAGGGAGTCGCGGGCCTCGGTGTGCAGCTGCTGGAGCTGCTCGGCGGCCTTGGCGAGGGAGTCGCCGGAGCGCAGGACGCCCGCTCCGTGCGTCATGATCCGCTGGATCGCGAAACGGTCCTCGGGGGCGAGGAGCGGGTGCGCGGGCACCTCGGGGTGCTCGACCGGTTCGGGCACGCGCGCGTGGAGGCCGTTCTCCGCGTGCGCGGCGACGATGTCCTCCGCGATGCGCTCGGCGTAGACGAGGCCTTCGAGGAGCGAGTTGGAGGCGAGGCGGTTGGCGCCGTGCACGCCGGTGCACGCGACCTCTCCGCACGCGTACAGGCCGGGGACGGTCGTGCGGCCCTGGGAGTCCGTGCGGACGCCGCCGGAGGCGTAGTGGGCCGCCGGGGCGATCGGGATGGGATCGGTGACCGGGTCGATGCCGTGGGCGCGGCAGGCGGCGAGGATGGTCGGGAAGCGCTGCTCCCACATGTCGGCGCCGAAGTGCCGGGCGTCCAGGAACATGTGCCCGGCGTCCTGCTCCTGCATCCGGCGCATGATGCCCTTGGCGACGATGTCCCGGGGGGCGAGCTCGGCCAGTTCGTGCTGCCCCAGCATGAAACGCACGCCGTCGGCGTCGACCAGGTGCGCGCCCTCGCCCCGCACGGCCTCGGAGACCAGCGGCTGCTGGCCCTCCGCGTCGGCACCCAGGAACAACACGGTCGGGTGGAACTGCACGAACTCCAGGTCGGAGACCTCCGCGCCCGCACGCAGGGCGAGCGCCACGCCGTCGCCGGTGGACACCGAGGGGTTGGTGGTCGCGGAGAACACCTGGCCCATGCCGCCGGTCGCGAGGACGACCGCGGGGGCGTGCACGGCGCCCACGCCGTCGTGCTGGCCCTCGCCCATGACGTGCAGGCTCACGCCCGCCGTGCGGCCGTCGGGGTCCGTCAGCAGGTCCAGCACGAGCGCGTTCTCGATCATGCGCACACCACGCGCGCGTGCCGCCTCGACCAGCGCCCGGGAAATCTCCGCGCCGGTCGCGTCGCCGCCGGCGTGCGCGATGCGCCGGCGGTGGTGGCCGCCCTCACGGGTGAGCTGCAGGTCGCCCTCTTCGGACTCGTCGAAGTGCGCGCCGGTCGCGATGAGGCGGCGCACGGCGTCCGGGCCCTCGGTGACGAGGATGCGTACGGCGGCCTCGTCGCACAGGCCCGCGCCCGCCACCAGGGTGTCGTCCAGGTGCTGTTCGGGGGTGTCGCCCTCGCCGAGGGCGGCGGCGATGCCGCCCTGTGCCCAGCGGGTGGAGCCGTCGTCGAGGCGGGCCTTGGTGACCACGACCGTCCTCAGGCCGGCGGCCTCGCAGCGCAGGGCGGCGGTGAGGCCGGCGACGCCGGAGCCGACGACCACCACGTCCGCGGCGATGGACCACCCGGGGGCGGGCGCGTGCAGTCGTATGCCTGTGCTGGTCACGAGGCGGCTCCGGAGGTTCCGAATAGGAGTGGGATGTTGTCGATCAGACGGGTCGTCCCGACCCGGGCGGCGACGGCGAGAACGGCCTCGCCGGTGAAGTCGTCGTCGATCTCGGTGAAGTCGGACGGGTCGACGAGGGCCAGGTAGTCCAGTTCGAGCGGCGGCGACAGCCGCGCTGCGTCGTCGAGGATCAGCCGGGCGGCCGCGCGGACGGCCGTCGGGGCGCCCGGGAGTGCCTTCGCGACGGCGTGCGCGTCGGCGGCCGCGCGGGACTCCCCTATGGCGCTGAGCGCCTCGGCACGCGCGTGCGTGGCGGGCACTTCGCGGGCCCGCGCGCGCAGCGCCTCCTGGGCCGCGTGCCGGTCGCTGCCCGCGAACAGCGCGCGGGAGAGGCTGAGCGCCGTGCGCCGCTGTTCGGGCGAGAGGTAGCGGTTGCGGCTGGAGAGGGCGAGGCCGTCCTCCTCGCGCACGGTGGGCACGCCGACGATCTCCACGCCGAAGTTCAGGTCCCGCACCATGCGGCGGATCAGGGCGAGCTGCTGGGCGTCCTTCTGGCCGTACAGGGCGAGGTCGGGGCGGGTGAGGTGCAGCAGCTTGGCGACGACGGTGAGCATGCCGTCGAAGTGGCCGGGGCGCGAGGCGCCCTCCAGACGCGCCCCCATGGGGCCCGCGGTGATGCGGACCTGGGGTTCGCCGCCGGGGTAGACCTCGTCCACGGAGGGCGCGAACACGGCGTCCGCGCCGGACAGTCCGGCGAGCTTGAGGTCGGCGTCCAGGGTGCGCGGGTAGCGGTCGAGGTCCTCGCCCGCGCCGAACTGCAGGGGGTTCACGAAGACGGTGACGACGACCTCGCCGTCCGGCCCGGCGAGCTCGCGCGCGGTGCGGATCAGCGTGGCGTGGCCCTCGTGCAGGGCGCCCATGGTCATCACCACGGCGCGGCGGCCGGTACGCGTGCGTGCGTGCAGTTCGTCGGCGGTGCGCAGCAGGGTGGTGGTCATCGGGCGTCTCCCTCGGCGCCGTTGGTCCCGGTGGCGAGTACCCCGAGGAGGTCCTCGGCGAGCTCCGGCTTCAGCAGCCCGTGGGCGAGCGCGCGGTCGGCGGTCGCGCGGGCCATCGCCAGATAGCCGGCGACGGTCTGCGGGGCGTGCTTGCGCAGCTCCGCGACGTGCGCGGCGACCGTACCGGCGTCCCCGCGCGCGACAGGGCCGGTCAGGGCCGCGTCGCCGGAGCGCAGGGCGTTGTCGAGGGCGGCGCCGAGCAGCGGGCCGAGCATCCGGTCCGGGGCCGCGACGCCCGCCTCGCGCAGCAGCTCCATGGCCTGGGCGACCAGCGTGACCAGGTGGTTCGCGCCGAGCGCGAGCGCCGCGTGGTACAGCGGGCGCATCTCCTCGGCGATCCATTCCGGTTCGCCGCCCATCTCGATCACGAGAGCCTCGGCGGCCAGCCGGAGCTCCTCGGGCGCCGTGACCCCGAAGGAGCACCCGGCGAGGCGCTGGACGTCCACATGCGTGCCCGTGAAGGTCATCGCCGGATGCAGGGCCAGCGGCAGCGCACCCGCGCGCAGGGCGGGATCCAGGACCTTGGCGCCGTACCGCCCGGAGGTGTGCACGAGCAGCTGCCCCGGCCGTACGGCACCGGTCTCGGCGAGCCCCTCCACCAGGCCGGGCAGCGTGTCGTCCGGGACGGTCAGCAGGACCAGGTCGGCGCGCTCCAGGACCTCGGCGGGCGGCACCAGCGGCACGTCGGGGAGCATCTCCGCCGCGCGCCTCCTGGAGGCGTCGGAGACTCCGGAGACGGCCACCGGACGGTGCCCGGCGAGCTGGAGGGACGCGGCCAGCGCGGGGCCCACACGACCGGCGCCGACGACGCCTACGGTGAGCCGCGCGGGGCGGTCCCTGGGGTCTGGCTGTTGGCTTGTACTCACGCGACGGCGGCCTTCCCGTTCCAGTCCGCTCCGGGTACCGGACGATTTCTCGTCATGTTAACGCGATCGGTTCGAAGGGCGTCCGGTTGTCCACAGGCTGTGGGTTACGCCACGGCGCCGGCTCAGGGGAAAGCCTGTGGAAATCCGAGTGCTCGCCCGGACCCGCGCCAGGCATGATCCAAGGCATGAGCGATGCGGCGCAGCAGGTCGAGCGGCACTCCGACCCGACACCGGACGAAGACCAGATATCAGACGAAGAGCGGCGCAAGCGGCGCCGTAAGCGACGCATCGGCGCACACCGGAGCGCGGAGCGCGTCCTCGCACGCCCCGGTTTCCTCGGCACGCTCCGGGAGCGCCTGGCGCTGCTGGACGGCGCGCAGGATCTGTACGACCTGGACGAGCCGGCGGACATCTACGGCAACGGCGTCGTCGAGACCCTGGAGGAGAAGGTCGCCGGGCTGCTCGGCAAGGAGGCCGCCGCGTTCTTCCCGACGGGCACGATGGCCCAGCAGGTGGCGCTGCGCTGCTGGGCGGGCCGCACCGGCAACCCCACCGTCGCCCTGCACGCGCTGTCCCACCCCGAGGTGCACGAGCGGAACGCGTTCAGCCAGGTCAGCGGGCTGCGCCCGGTCCGGGTGACGAGCGCGCCCAAACTGCCGACCGCCGACGAGGTACGCGACTTCGAGGAGCCCTTCGGGGCGCTGATGCTCGAACTGCCCCTCAGGGACGCCGGTTTCGTGCTGCCGTCCTGGGAGGAACTCACCGAGGTCGTGGCGGCCGCCCGCGAAAGGGACGCCGTCGTGCACTTCGACGGCGCACGCCTGTGGGAGTCCACGGTCCACTTCGGCCGCCCCCTGGACGAGATCGCGGATCTCGCGGACAGCGTCTATGTGTCCTTCTACAAGTCCCTCGACGGCTTCGGCGGCGCCGCGCTGGCAGGCCCGAAGACCCTCGTCGACGAGGCGAAGACCTGGCGGCACCGGTACGGCGGCCAGATCTTCCAGCAGTTCCCGACGGTGCTGTCGGCCCTCGCCGGGCTGGAGCGCGAGCTGCCCCGGCTGCCCGAGTACGTGGCCCACGCGCGCGTGGTGGCCGATGCGCTGCGCGAGGGCTTCGCGGCGGCCGGGGTGCCCTGGATGCGCGTCCACCCCGAGGTGCCGCACACCAACGAGTTCCAGGTCTGGCTGCCGTACGACCCCGATGTCCTCGCGGAGGCCGCCGTCCGGCACGCAGAGGAGACGGGCACGCTCCTGTTCGCCGATGCCTGGGACCGGAAGGGCCCGGGTCTGGCCGTCACCGAGGTGAACGTCCGGGCCGCGGGCCTGGAGTGGACGGCCGACGACGTGAAGACGGCGGTCACCGAGTTCGTGTCGCGGCTCACCGAGGAGGGCGGCAAGGCGGAAGCGGTCCGTACGGAGGGGGCGGTCAGCAAGTAGAGCGCCGCCGCAGATGCAGCCACCGGCCCAGGGTCTGCCGTATCCGCCCGTGGGCCGGACGCCCGGAGACGACCGCACGGAGCTGCCGGTGGTCGCGCACCTCGCGTACGACCTGCCAGTCGTCGGCGCCGGGCGCGGGCGGGTCCGGCTGGCCCAGCTTCCGGGCCCGGTAGGTGTCGAGGAGGTACTGCTGCGTGATGCTCATGGCTGTTCGCCTTCTCGGGACGTGGAGACAGGGATTCGTGGGCTCCGCGGCTGCCCCGGTGCTCCAGGCTGCGCGGCTTCGGCCGCGAAGTCGCGTCGATTGACGGCCGCCGTCAATCGGCGCCGGCGTTGTCAGTGGCGGGGTGCACCATGAGGTCATGAGCGTGCACATCGACATCGCGGGGCTGCGGCCGGAGAGGGTCGCCGTCGTCCCCTCACCCCTGGCCGAGCTCGGCATGGCGCTGCACGCGCTGTCCGAGCCGGGCCACCATCCCGGCCTGCAGGGCTGGGTGACGGGAGTGAGGGCCCGGCTCGACTCCCATCTCGCCGACCGGATGTGCGAGGCCGACTTCCTTTGGCGGACGACGTTCTCGGACCTGTTCCTGCCGTACGCGGGCATCCCGGGCGGCGCGGCACTCCCCGGGGCCACGCTCGCCGAGGAGCTGGACCTGCTGGACAAGCTGACGGACGAGCAGTTCGTGGACGCGGCCCTGGAGTTCAGCTGCGCGATGCCATACGGCGACGGGCCGAGCCCCCTCGTCGACGCCGGGCTGCGCCGACGCGCCCTCGAGCTGGCCGCCGCGCGGGGGCCGGGGCAGGTGCGGTTCAGCGAGCTGCTGCTGACCGATCCGCCCAGGATCCGGGGCTGGCTGCGCCAGTTCCTCCAGGACTGCGACGAGGCGTTCTTCGCGGAGGCCTGGTCCCGGCTGCGCCACCAGCTCACGGCGGACGCCCGCCACAAGACCGACCTCCTGCGCCGCAAGGGCCTGGCGGAGGCGCTGGCCGCCGTGTCCCCGGTGGTCACGCTGGACGAGGCGGCCGAACGGATCACGGTCGACAAACTGAGCGTCGGCCGTACGGCCACGCAGGACGGCGGCCTCCTCCTCGTACCGACCAGCTTCGGCTGGCCCCACCTGTCCGTCCTGTACCGGCACGGCTGGCAGCCGGTGCTGCACTACCCGGCCGGCTCCCCCGAACTCGCCGCTCCGCCCTCCGTCGAGCAGCTGGCTCTGCGCATGACGGCCCTGTCCCACCCCGTCCGGATGCGCATCTGCCGCTACCTGGCCCGCAGCGCCTACACCACGAGCGAGCTGGCGCAGACGCAGGGCATGACGGCCCCGGAGATATCCCGGCACCTGAGCGTCCTGAAGAAGGCGGGCCTGGTCACCACGCGCCGCCGTGGCCGGTACGTCCAGCACCAGCTGGACATAGCGGTGGTGGCCCGGCTCGGCAGCGACTTCCTGGAAGGGATACTCCGCTAGGACCCGTACGGCCCGTCAGCCGTGCCCGCCCGCGCGCACCAGACCCGTCTCGTACGCCAGGACCACCACCTGCACCCGGTCCCGGAGCCCCAACTTGGTCAGGATGCGGCCCACATGGGTCTTCACGGTCGCCTCGGAGAGCACCAGCCGGGCCGCGATCTCGCCGTTGGACAGGCCCTGCGCGACCAGGATCATGACTTCGCGCTCGCGTTCGGTGAGCCGCTCCAGCTCCTTGTGCTGGGGCTCCTTCCCGACGCTCGGCAGCATCGGCGCGAACCGGTCGAGCAGACGGCGCGTGGTCGACGGGGCGACGACCGCGTCGCCGCTGTGCACGGCACGGATGGCGGCGAGGAGTTCGCCGGGCGGCACGTCCTTGAGCATGAAGCCGGAGGCGCCCGCCTTCAGCCCTGAGAAGGCGTACTCGTCGAGGTCGAAGGTGGTCAGGATCAGCACCTTCGGCGGCTCGGGCTCCGAGCAGATGCGGCGGGTGGTCTCCACGCCGTCGAGCTTCGGCATGCGGACGTCCATGAGCACCACGTCGACGGCGGTCGAGCGCAGCACCTGGAGGGCCTCGACGCCGTCCCCCGCCTCCGCGACGACCTCCATGTCCGGCTGGGCGGCGAGCACCATCCGGAACCCGGTGCGCAGCAGCACCTGGTCGTCGACGAGCATCACGCGGATCGTCATCGGGACCTCTTCCGTTCTCTTCCGTTGCGGCGGTTTCCGTATGCGGGGGGTTGCTGTCCGCGGGGTTTGCTGTCCGCGGATCGTTACAGGTGTCAACACGGGACGTACGTAGGCGTCAGTGTGCGGGTTTCAGCGGGAGCAGCGCACTGATCCGGAATCCGCCGCCGGGGCGCGGCCCCGCGTCCAGGGTGCCGCCGACCATACCGACCCGTTCGCGCATGCCGATCAGGCCGTGGCCCTGTCCGTCGGCGCCGCCCTCCTCGTACAGCTCGTGCGGGGCGCCCTTGCCGTCGTCCTCGACGAGCAGGCCGAGGCCGTCGTCGAAGTAGACCAGCCGCACGCTGGCGCCCGCGTTCGGCCCGCCGTGCTTGCGCGTGTTGGTCAGCGCCTCCTGCACGATGCGGTACGCGGTGAGCTCGACGCCGCTGGGCAGCGGGCGCGGGGTGCCCTCGACCTTGAAGTCGACGGGCAGGCCGGAGGTGCGGCACTGCTCGATCAGCTCGTCGATCTGGTCGACGTCGGGCTGCGGAACGTACTCGCCGACCTCCTGGTGCTCGCCGGTGCGCAGCACGCCGAGCAGGCGGCGCATCTCGGCGAGGGCCTGGCGGCCGGTGGAGGAGATGGTCTCCAGGGCCTTCTTGGCCTGGTCGGGGGCGGCGTCCAGGACATAGGCGGCGCCGTCGGCCTGCACCACCATCACCGACACGTTGTGCGCGACGACGTCGTGCAACTCGCGGGCGATCCGGGCGCGTTCGGCCGCGACCGCGACCTTGGACTGCGCCTCCCGCTCCTTCTCCAGCCGGGCCGCGCGCTCCTCCAACTGTGCGAAGTAGGCGCGGCGGGTGCGGATGGAGTCCCCGAGCACCCAGGCGAGCGCGAAAGGCACGGTCAGGAAGACCGCCTTCGCGGCATTGCCCAGCGCGCTCCCGTCCAGCGGCCAGCGCATCTGCGCCATCGGCGCCGCACACAGCCCCACGGCCAGCGCGAGCCAGGAGGCCCATCGAGGAGATGTCGCGGCCACTGTGTAGACGATCACCAGCATGGCGAAGTCGGCGGCCATCGTCTGGACGTTCAGCACCAGCTGCGCCACGCCGAGCCCGATCGTCAGCAGCAGCATCTTCTCCGGCATGCGCCGGCGCAGCGCGATCACCAGACACAGCAGAAACGCGATCGGAACGATCAGCGCCGGAGAGTCGGTGCCCCGGACCGCCGAACTGGCGGTTCCGCTCAGCAGCGAGATCCCGAACAGGAAGACGGCCCAGAAGGTGTCGACCCCTGTCGGGTGTCTGCGGAGGAAGTCATAGAGGCGCTGCACGTAACCCAGCGTAGGGAAGCCAGATGCGTGCAGGGGTCAACCGGAGGACCGATCCGCGCCCGGCGCACATACTCCCCAAGGTGGAGGCTCCCCTCTCCTGCGCGCTTAGCCTGTCCCGGTGGCGGAAGAGACATCGGGCCGGTGGCAGGGCTGGCGGGCGGCGGCCGAAGCCGCGCTGTACGGGCCGGGCGGCTTCTATCGCAGGCCGGAGGGTCCGGCCGGACACTTCCGTACGTCCGTGCACGCGTCCCCCCTGTTCGCCGAGGCCGTGGCCCGGCTGCTGTGCCGGGTCGACGAGGCTCTGGACCGGCCCGGCGCGCTGGCCTTCGTCGACATGGCGGCGGGCCGGGGCGAGCTGGTCGGCGGCGTGCTGACCGCACTGCCCGCCGAGGTCGCGGCACGCACGCGTGCGTACGCCGTCGAGATCGCCGGCCGCCCGGCGGGCCTCGACGACCGGATCGAGTGGCTCACCGAACCGCCCCAGCAGGTCACCGGGCTGCTGTTCGCCAACGAGTGGCTGGACAACGTGCCGCTGGACGTCGCCGAGGTGGACTCGGCGGGCGTACCGCGGCGGGTGCTCGTCCGGCAGGACGGGACCGAACGGCTCGGGGAGCCGGTCGGCGGAGCGGAAGCGGAGTGGCTCGCCCGGTGGTGGCCGCTGCCGGCCGAGGAGGGGCTGCGGGCCGAGATCGGACTCCCCCGGGACGAGGCCTGGGCGGCCGCGGTCTCCTCGCTCGCCCGGGGGCTCGCGGTCGCCGTCGACTACGCGCACACCCTGGATGCGCGCCCCCCGTTCGGCACCCTCACCGGCTTCCGCGCCGGGCGCGAGACGGCGCCCGTGCCGGACGGGTCGTGCGACATCACGGCGCATGTCGCACTGGACGCGTGCGCGGCGCACGGGACGGCGCGGGCACTCTCCGGCGCGCGCCTTCTGCCGCAGCGCGATGCCTTGCGCGCCCTGGGCATCGCAGGCGACCGCCCCCCGCTTTCACTCGCGTCCACCCAGCCCGCCGCATACGTACGAGCCCTCGCGAGCGCCGGTGAAGCCGCCGAACTCACCGCACCGGGCGGCCTCGGCGACTTCGGCTGGCTGCTGCAGCCGGTGGGAATTCCGGACGCACTCCTCGGCTGACCGCGCCCGCCCCGGTTTCTCGGCCCGGCTTCCCGGCCCGCTACTTGTCGATGTCCCCGACCACGAAGAACAGCGACCCCAGGATCGCCACCATGTCGGCGACCAGCGTTCCCGGCAGGAGTTCCACGAGCGCCTGGATGTTGTTGTACGAGGCCGAGCGCAGCTTCAGCCGGTAGGGGGTCTTCTCGCCCTTGCTGACGAGGTAGTAGCCGTTGATGCCGAGCGGGTTCTCGGTCCACGCGTACGTGTGGCCCTCGGGCGCCTTCAGGACCTTGGGGAGCCGCTGGTTGATCGGTCCCGGCGGCAGCTCGGCGAGCCGGTCGAGGCAGGCGTCGGCGAGGTCGAGGGCGACGTGGGTCTGCTCCAGGAGCACCTCGAAGCGGGCGAGACAGTCGCCCTCCTGCCGGGTGACGACCTTCAGGGTGTCCTGCAGCTCGCTGTACGCGAGATACGGCTCGTCGCGGCGCAGGTCGAAGTCGACGCCCGAGGCGCGCGCGATCGGCCCGCTCACGCCGTAGGCGTGCACGGTCTCGGCCGCCAGCGCGCCCACGCCCCGCGTGCGCCCCCGGAAGATCTCGTTGCCGAGCACCAGGTCGTCGTACACGTCCATGCGTGAGCGCACGGCGGCGACGGCGGCACGCGCGCGTGCGGCCCAGCCCGCCGGCAGGTCCTCCTTGAGGCCGCCGACGCGGTTGAACATGTAGTGCATACGGCCGCCGGAGACCTCCTCCATGACGTTCTGGAGGACCTCGCGCTCCCGGAAGGCGTAGAAGACCGGGGTGATGCCGCCGAGCTCCAGCGGGTACGAGCCCAGGAACATCAGGTGGTTGAGCACCCGGTTGAGCTCGGCGAGCAGCGTGCGCGTCCACACCGCGCGCGTGGGCACCTCCATGCCGAGCATGCGCTCCACCGCGAGGACCACACCGAGCTCGTTGGAGAAGGCCGACAGCCAGTCGTGGCGGTTGGCGAGCATGATGATCTGGCGGTAGTCGCGCGCCTCGAAGAGCTTCTCGGCGCCGCGGTGCATGTACCCGATGACCGGCTCGGCGTGCATGATGCGCTCGCCGTCCAGCACCAGGCGCAGCCGCAGCACGCCGTGCGTGGACGGGTGCTGCGGCCCGATGTTGAGCACCATGTCGGTGCTCTCCGCGGCGCCGCCGATACCGACCATGGTCTCCGTCGTAGGAGTCATGGACCCAGTCTCTCCTACGTACGCTGGCCGTATGGAGACGGGGAGCACGCAGAGCACGGGGACGACGGGGGACGAGTCGGCGGAGCCGGTGTGGATCGGGCTGCCGCCCGGTCTGCTGCGGATGCGCCGGCTGCTGCTGGTGGTGTGGCTGGGGCTGCTGGCCCTCGCCCTGGGCCTGCTGCTCGGGCTGCTCGCCGGGCCCGTCTGGGCGGCCCTCGCACTGCTGCCGCTCGCGCTGGCGGCCTGGGGCTGGGGGCTGCTCGGCCGCAACTGGCGCTCCTGGCGGTACGCCGAGCGGGCCGACGACCTGCTGATCAGCCGGGGTGTGCTGTGGCGTGAGGAGACCGTCGTGCCGTACGGGCGGATGCAGCTGGTCGAGGTGACCTCGGGGCCCGTCGAGCGGCACTTCGGGCTCGCCAGCGTGCAGCTGCACACGGCGGCCGCGGCGACCGACGCGACCATCCCGGGCCTCGACCCGGCCGAGGCGGAGCGGCTGCGCGACCGCCTCACCGAGCTCGGCGAGGCCCGATCGGCGGGTCTGTGACCACGCCGGGCGTCGACGACGCCGTAGCCGCGAAGGAACCCGTCACCGAGCGGCGGCTGCACCCCGTGACGCCCCTGAGGCGGGCCTGGGCACCGGTGGCCGTGGTCATCGGGTGGGCCGTGCACGATCCCGACCAGGCGCAGCAGCAGCTGACCAGGCTGACGACCACCACCCTCCTGGCAGCGCTCGCCGTCCTGGTCCCGGCCGCCTCCCTGTACGGCTTTTTGACCTGGTGGTTCACGCACTTCGCGGTGACCGAGACCGAGCTGCGGATACGGACCGGCCTGCTGTTCCGGCGCACCGCGCACATCCGGCTGGAACGCATCCAGGCCGTCGACATCACCCAGCCGCTCCTCGCGCGCGTGGCGGGCGTCGCCAAGCTCAAACTCGACGTCGTCGGGACGGACAAGAAGGACGAGCTCTCCTTCCTGGGGGAGCGCGAGGCGCGTGCGCTCCGCGCCGAACTGCTCGCACGCGCCGCCGGGTTCGCGCCCGAGACGGCGCACGAAGTCGGCGAGGCGCCGGTGCGCGAGCTGTTGCGCACGCCGCCGCGCGACCTCGCGATCTCCGTCCTGCTGACCGGCGCCACCTGGTGCTCCCTGGCGGCCGCGCTCGTCGTCCCGCCGGTGCTCTGGCTGGCCACCCACAGCGTGTGGACGGTCCTCGCGACCGGCGTGCCGCTGCTGGGCGCGGCGGGCGCGAGCAGCGCGGGGCGGTTCGTCGGCGAGTACGACTGGACGGTGGGCGAGTCACCGGACGGGCTGCGCATCGACCACGGACTCCTCGACCGCACGCACGAGACGGTGCCGCCCGGCCGGGTGCAGACCGTGCGGATCGTGGAGCCGCTGCTGTGGCGGCGGCTCGGCTGGGTGCGGGTGGAGCTGGATGTGGCCGGTTCGTCCAACTCCGTGCTGGTGCCGGTCGCTCCGCGGGCGGTCGCCGAGTCGGTCGTCGCGCGCGTGCTGCCCGGGGTGACCGTGCCGCCGGCCGAGGAGCTGTCACGGCCGCCTCGGCGGGCCGGGCGGTGTGTGCCGATGTGGTGGCGCGGCCAGGGAATCGCCGTCACCGACACGGTGTTCGCGGCCCGGCACGGCCTGCTGCGCCGGAGCCTGGCGCTCGTGCCGCACGCGAAGGTGCAGAGCGTGCGGCTGGTTCAGGGGCCCTGGAAGCGGCTGTGGCGGCTCGCCGACGTACATGTGGACACGGGAGCCGACAAGACCGTGACGGCCCGGCTGAGGGACGCCCAGGAGGCGGCGGAGCTGCTGCGGGGGCAGGCCGAGCGGTCACGGACAGGGCGGCGGGACGCGCTGCCGGACCGGTGGATGGCGCCGTAGGGCGATGACCCGGCGGCGCCGCGAAAGCTGAGGCCGGGAATCCAAAAGCCCGGGAAGCGAGGATCCCGGGCAAACGAGAGCCCCGGGCCGTCAGAAACCGCCCGGGGCCGTCAGGTGACCGAAGGTCTCAGGAAACCGCGCTCCGCAGCCCCTGCACGTCGATCTGCTCGGTCTCGTCGTGGGCCGTCAGGTCGATGACCTGGCCGACACCGGAGGCCGGCGCGTCGGCAGGCTTGAACTCCGCCTCGGCCTCGGCCTTGTGGACGGCGAGCGCCTCCTGGCCGACCACATCGGCGAGGTCCTCGTTCTGCACGGCCTCCAGGGCGTCCTGCGCCCCCTCCTCCTTCGTACCGAAGAAGTCGAATCCGCCCTCGACCGTCGGACGCCGCACAGGGGCGGCCGGTACGACGGCCACCGCGGTCGGTGCGACGAAGTGACCGGCGGGCTGCTGCACGGGCTGGGCGGCCGGGACGTGCCCGGCCGAAGTGGTGGCGGCCGCGCGCTCATGCCCGTCGACCGCCTGGGGCTGCCCCTGCGACTCATCCTCCTGGGCCGCGGCCTCGGCCTCACCGGTGGCGACCTCGGTCGCGGTGGCGGCGGGCTCGGCGGCGCCGGGCTCGGTCGGGGCCGCCTGAGCTGCCGCCGGGTCCGAACCGGCCTTCACCGTCACCGGCTCGCCCTTCGGGGAGACGTCCTTTGAAGGCTCGTCACCCTTGGGGGAGCCGCCGCCCTTCGGGAAGTCGTCGTCCTCGGGGTCGGTGTCGTCCTCGGCCTCGGCGCTCGCGGCGTCCTGCGAGTCCGCCTCACCGTCCGGGCCGCCGTCGTCCTTCGGAGAACCGTCACCGTCCTCGTCGAACTTCGTCAGCGCCGCCTTCGCCCGCAAGAACAGCTTGGAACCCTCCGGGGAGAAGATCGCCGGCGCCGCCGGCTCGTCGGCCATGCCCTCGGAGACGTCCGCCGAGGCAGCCACAGCCTCGGTCTCCTCCACCAGGGGCTCCGTCTCCGCAGCCGCCGCACCGGCCACCGGGACGGGTGGCAGCGCGCGGGCCGGTGCCCCGGCCTCGATCTCGAGCAGGCGGCGGCCCTCCAGGGCGCTCGCACGCTCGGTCTCGGCGGTGGCGTACCGCCGCAGCAGCGCCGCGTGTTCGTTGCGCAGTCCCGCCAGTTCGGCGCGCTTCGCGCGCAGCCGCTGCTCCAGCTTGGCGCGCAGCTCGCGCGATTCCTCGAGGTCGGTCTCCAGCTCGGCGACCCGCTCCTCGTGCCGCCACTCGTCGCTCGCACGCGCGCGCGTGAGGTCGGCGACCTGCTTGCCGGCCTGGGTGTCCCAACGGCGCATGACGGCCGCACCGACGACCGCCGTCGCCGCGGCGGCCGCGGCTATCACACGGAGCACGGCCTGTTGTGAGAACACCCACGGACCGAAGGCGCAGACGAAAGAGACGCCTGCGATCGCCGACGGTGGCAGCAGTCTGTGCAAGGGCGGGGAATGGCGGTGACGTCCACGTGGCATGGCCAGAAACTTACCGCGCGTAGGCGAGTGTTGGCGCCCCGCCCCGCAAAAACACAGCCATACCGAAACGTTCACAGGGCATCAGGAATAGGCCTTTGCCTAATTCAGCAAGATCATCACCTGTGGGAACCCTGGTCACCGGTCGCTCAGCCGCCCGCTGATCCACTGCAGCGTCGCGGGAATCTCCCGCCTCCACGTGTTGAAGTTGTGGCCGCCGCTGTCAAGGATGATCGACGAGATCCGCGTCAGGTTCGTGGCCCGCACACCCTCTATGAACTTCAGTGTCGCCTTGTAGTTGGATTCCCCGATCTTGCTGCTGGTGACGAGCAGTGAAGTGTCCGGGGAAGGCAGGTGCTTGATGCACCACCACAGGTCCGCGCGGTTGCGCAGCCCCTTGTCACCGTGGAAGAGATCGCCCGTGGTGGGGTCGACCGGCGCCTTGTAGTACGGCGACAGACCCGCCCCTGCGGCATACACCCGGGGGTGGTGCATGGCGAGCTTCAGCGCACAGTAGCCGCCCGTGGAATCGCCGATGATGCCCCAGCTGCCCGGCTTTTTGCCCACCCGGTAGTGCGCGAGTACGGCATCGGGGAGGTCCTTGGCGAAGAACGTCTCCGTCTTCGGACCGCCCGGGATGTCCACGCATTCCGTGTCCCGCGGCGGCGCCACCGTCGGCCGCAGCATCACCAGGATCATCGGCTGCATACGGCCGTTCTTCGCAAGGCCCTGGGCCGTACTCGGATAGTGCAGTTTGTCCACGAGCGCCTGTGCGGTGCCCGGATATCCCGTGAGGACGACGGCGGCGGGGAACGTACGCGTGCGGTACTGCGGCTGGAAGTACTCCGGCGGCAGATACACATACGCGGGTGTGGCGATGTTCGTCGTACGGCCGACGATGTCGACCTTCTGTATCTGGCCGCCGACCTGCGGCTGGAAACCGGCGGCTCCACGCACGCGTGCCGTGTCGATCACCTGCAGCGGGCCGCCGGAGCCGCCGAGCGCCGTGTGGTTCACGACCACACCCTGGGCCTTCTCCTGGCCGAACAGGTCCGCCCAGCTGGCGTAGAACCCGAAGGCCTGGTTGGCGGCGAGGCCGACCGACAGGAAGAGGGCCAGCTGCGTGCCGAACAGCAGCCCGACGCGTCCGCTGACGGCCCGCCAGTTGCGCCGTGCCAGGCGCGGCCACAGCCACACCGTGCCCACGAACAGCAGTACGGCGAACATCACTGCCAGCAGCAGCACTTTGTTGCTAGTAAGACCCATGACCTGCTTCCTGCCTGCGGTTTCCACCCGGATCCCGCATACCTTCGCGAGAGCTTGTCCGGGACTTTCCTCGGCCTTTGGACCGGCTTTGAGGAGAGGTTGGAACCTTGCTCCCCGAGACACCGTCCTAGAGGGCGCAATGTCGCCGGATGCCCGAATCGGGCCCGGATCCAAGGTCTCTCGCAGAACTACGGGATGCGATGTCTGTCAGGACAGATGAGGAAATGTCGGGTGGGGTTCCCACTCGATCACACAGCGCGCGGCGCGTATTCCGTGGTCCGCGCCCCGAGGCCGTCCCCGTCCTCGTCGCCAGAGCCTGCGCACTGGTGGGCGTTCTGGACATCGCCGCGGGCGTCTTCCCGCGCTTCAGGCACAGCCGTATGCACACGATCGCCGAGGTGCTGCCCGGTTCGTTCGGCCCGTTCGCGGCCGCGCTCTCGCTCAGCGCCGGCATCCTGCTGCTGCTGCTCGCACACGGCCTGAGGCGCGGCAAACGCCGGGCGTGGCGCGCCGCGGTGGCGCTGCTGCCGGCGGGCGCGGTGGCGCAGTTCACATACCGGCACTCCATCATCGGAGTGATCATCTCGCTGGCGCTGCTCGCACCGCTGCTGCGACACCGTGATCAGTTCCGGGCGCTGCCCGATCCGCGAAGCAGGTGGCGTGCGCTCGCGAACTTCGTCCTCATGGGCGCCGGTTCCCTCGCTCTGGGGCTGGTCATCGTCAGCGCCCACCCGAAGACGCTCGTCGGCGACCCGAGCCTGGCCGATCGCATCACCCATGTCCTCTACGGCCTGTTCGGCTTCGAGGGCCCGGTCGACTACCAGGGCAACACCTCCTGGACCGTCGGCTTCTCACTGGGCGCGCTCGGCCTGCTGACGGCGGTCACCACGATCTACCTCGCCTTCCGGCCCGAACACCCGGCCGCGCGCCTGACGGAGGAGGACGAGACCCAGCTGCGTGCCCTGCTGGAGAAGCACGGCCGCCGCGACTCCCTCGGCCACTTCGCGCTGCGCCGCGACAAGGCGGTCGTCTTCTCGCCCAGCGGCAAGGCGGCGGTGACGTACCGGGTCGTGTCCGGCGTGATGCTCGCCAGCGGCGACCCCATCGGGGACGTCGAGGCCTGGCCGGGCGCCATCGAGCGCTTCATGGACGAGGCACGTGCGCACTCCTGGACTCCGGCCGTCATGGGCTGCTCGGAGACGGGCGGCGAGGTGTGGACCCGGGAGACCGGCCTCGACGCCCTGGAACTGGGCGACGAGGCGGTGGTGGACGTAGCGGATTTCTCCCTCGCCGGCCGCGCGATGCGGAACGTGCGCCAGATGGTCAAGCGCATCGAACGCGCCGGTTACGAAACCCGGGTACGACGTGTACGTGACCTCGGCGAGGCCGAGCTGGAGCGGATCCGCAACGCCGCCGAGGACTGGCGCGGCACCGACACCGAGCGCGGGTTCTCCATGGCGCTGGGCCGCATCGGCGACGCCGCCGACGGCGACTGCCTGATCGCCACCGCCCACAAGGCGGACGAACAGCCCGGCGAGTACGGCGACCTGAAGGCGATCCTGCACTTCGTCCCCTGGGGCACCGACGGCGCCTCACTCGACCTGATGCGCCGCGACCGTTCGGCCGACCCCGGCATGAACGAACTGCTCATCGTCGCGGCCCTCCAGGCGGCACCGAAACTCGGCATCACGCGCGTGTCGCTCAACTTCGCGATGTTCCGCTCGGCACTCGCGCGTGGCGAGAAGATCGGCGCGGGCCCGGTGCTGCGCGCCTGGCGCGGGCTGCTGGTCTTCCTCTCCCGCTGGTTCCAGATCGAGTCCCTGTACAAGTTCAACGCGAAGTTCCAGCCCCGCTGGGAACCCCGCTTCGTCGTCTACCGGGCATCGGCCGACCTGCCGCGCATCGGCTTCGCCGCCATGCAGGCGGAGGGCTTCGTCAACCTCGCCCTGCCGCT
The DNA here is from genome assembly GCF_003814765.1 of Streptomyces sp. TLI_185. Classification (NCBI taxonomy): domain Bacteria; kingdom Bacillati; phylum Actinomycetota; class Actinomycetes; order Kitasatosporales; family Streptomycetaceae; genus Streptomyces; species Streptomyces sp. TLI_185. The sequence goes on along the minus strand of NZ_RKRB01000001.1, from coordinate 5,777,456 downwards.
GCCGCGCTTCCTGCGCCGCCGCAGGACCGCCCCGCGCGTGTGCACGCACGCCGTCGCGGAGCGCGACGTACGCGCGGCATGACCGCCTGACCGGGACACCGGACGCCGGACACTGTGAAAGGCAGGCCCGGACGGAAACTCCCCTGACAGGGGGCTTCCGTCCGGGCCGTGGCGTCTCCCGGCCACGGCCGGGGCCTACGCTGAACGTATGAGCAAGCAGAGCGGACGCGGGCGCGTCGCGGGCCTTCCGGAGTGGGACCGCTGCGCGGTCATGGGGGTGGTGAACGTCACGCCCGACTCCTTCTCCGACGGCGGCCGCTTCTTCGACACCACCAACGCCGTCAAACACGGCCTCGACCTGGTCGCCGAGGGCGCGGACCTGGTCGACGTCGGCGGCGAGTCCACCCGGCCGGGCGCCACCCGCGTCGACGAGGCCGAGGAGCTCAAGCGCGTCATCCCCGTCGTCCGCGGCCTCGCCTCCGAAGGCGTCACCGTCTCAGTCGACACCATGCGCGCCTCCGTGGCCGAACGGGCCCTCGCCGCCGGCGCCGCCCTCGTCAACGACGTCAGCGGCGGCCTCGCCGACCCGGCGATGATCCCGGTGGTGGCAGCCGCCGGCGCCCCCTTCGTCGTCATGCACTGGCGCGGCTTCCTGGAGGGCGGCAACGTCAAGGGCGTGTACGAGGACGTCGTCACCGAAGTCGCCGACGAACTGCACACACGCGTGGAGGCCGTCCTGGCCGGCGGCGTCGCCCCCGACCGCATCGTCGTCGACCCCGGCCTCGGCTTCTCCAAGGACGCCGAGCACGACCTGGTCCTGCTCGCCCATCTGGACCGGCTGCTCGGCCTCGGCCACCCCCTGCTCGTCGCCGCCTCCCGCAAGCGGTTCCTCGGCCGCGTCCTGGCCGGACCGGAGACGGCGCCCCCGCCCGCGCGCGAGCGCGACGCCGCCACGGCCGCAGTCTCCGCGCTCGCCGCGCACGCCGGCGCATGGGCGGTGCGCGTGCACGAGGTGCGCGCTACGGCGGACGCCGTACGGGTCGCGCGCGCCGTGGAGGGCGCGCGTGCTGCCGAAGGAGCCCGGTGAGCGCCCCCCACACCGACGTCGAGCAGGTCGAAGCCGCCAACACCGCCTTCTACGAGGCCATGGAGCGCGGCGACTTCGAGGACCTGTCCGCGCTCTGGCTCGCCCCGTCCGATCTGGGGGTCGACGAGGAGTACCACGACCCCGCCGACACCGGTGTGATCTCGTGCGTGCACCCCGGCTGGCCGGCGCTCACCGGCCGCGGCGAGGTCCTGAGGTCGTATGCGCTGATCATGGCGAACACCGACTACATCCAGTTCTTCCTGACCGACGTGCATGTCTCCGTCACGGGCGACACCGCCCTGGTGACCTGCACCGAGAACATCCTCAGCGGCGGCCCCGCCCCCAAGGGCAGCGAGGAGCTCGGGCCGCTCGTCGGCCAGCTGGTGGTCGCCACCAACGTGTTCCACCGCACCCCGGCAGGCTGGAAACTCTGGTCCCACCACGCCTCACCCGTGATGACCGAAAACGACGAGGACGAGGACGACGACACACCCTCCTGAGTGGGTAGGCGCCCCCTTGAGGACCAAGGTGTGGTTGGAATCACGGGGCCCTGGGTAGGGGCGGCTACCAACCCGTGAGCCGCCGGGTTCCCCAGGGGAAACACGCGATGAACCCTCCTGGTCCCGGCACGGGCCACGCCCCCGTGGCCCGGTCCTGTCAGTGCCCGCAGGTAGATTCGTTCGAGGCCGGTGTGCCGCCCGCACGCGGCAGTGACCGGCCGTCACCGACGATTGCAGGAGTGATTCGCGTGGATCGTGTCGCGCTGCGCGGCCTCAAGGCCCGCGGGCACCACGGGGTGTTCCCCAAGGAGCGCGAGGAGGGCCAGACCTTCATCGTGGACCTCGTCCTCGGCCTGGACACCCGCCCGGCCGCCGCCGACGACGACCTGACGAAGACAGTGCACTACGGCATCGTGGCGGAGGAGGTCGTGGCCGTCGTCGAGGGCGAACCGGTCAACCTCATCGAGACGCTCGCCGAGCGCATCGCCCAGACCTGTCTGAAGCACGACGGGGTCCAGGAAGTCGAGGTCTGCGTCCACAAACCGGACGCGCCGATCACGGTCCCCTTCGACGACGTGACCGTCACCATCACCCGGAGCCGAGTATGACCGCGTCCTTCGCCACGGGTCCGAGCGACCCGACCGTACAGCCTGTACCCGCCTCCGTCGTGGCGCAGGTGGACGCCGCCGACACGACGCTCCACAACCCGAAACGGGCGGTGATCTCCCTCGGCGCGAACCTGGGCAACCGCCTGGAGACCCTCCAGGGCGCCATCGACGCCCTGGAGGACACCCCGGGCGTCCGCATCAAGGCCGTCTCTCCTGTGTACGAGACGGAGCCGTGGGGCGTCGAGCCCGGCAGCCAGCCCTCGTACTTCAACGCGGTCGTCGTCCTGAAGACCACCCTGCCGCCGTCCTCGCTGCTGGAGCGGGCGCACGCGGTCGAGGAGGCCTTCCACCGGGTACGGGACGAGCGCTGGGGCGCGCGCACTCTCGACGTCGACATCGTGGCGTACGCGGACGTCATCGACGACGACCCGCACCTCACGCTGCCCCACCCGCGCGCCCACGAGCGCGCCTTCGTCCTCGCCCCCTGGCACGACATGGAACCGGAGGCGCAGCTGCCGGGCCGCGGCGCGGTCGCCACTCTCCTCGACGCCGTCACCCGCGAGGGCGTGACACCGCGCAAGGACCTGGAACTCCACCTGCCCGAGTAGTCGTTAAGGTCAGGACGGCAAGGTCGGGACGACCACGGTCCGCAGGGCCCGGGGGAGCTGAAGGGACACCGTGAGAGAGCTGCGCATCAGGGTGCTGGTCGGCGTTTTCGTCGTGGCCGGAATCCTGTCCTGGGCGGGCGCCCGCCTCTGGAACTCGATCGGGACCCTCCCGAGCGTCCCGCTCGCCGCCCCCATCGTCCTCGCCCTGATCGCGGTGGTCCTGCTGGCCACGGCGCTCTCCCTGCGCGGCCGCTTCAAGGCCCAGCGCGAGCGCCGCCCCGAGGCCAAGGGCGTCGACCCGCTGATGGCGGCCCGCGCGGTCGTCTTCGGCCAGGCCAGCGCCCTGGTCGCCGCCCTCGTCGCCGGCATGTACGGCGGCACGGGCGTCTTCCTGCTGGAGCTCCTCGACATCCCCGCCCGCCGCGACCAGGCCATCTACGCCGGCTTCTCGGTCGTGGCGGGCATCGCGGTCATAGCGGCGGCCATCTTCCTGGAGCGCGTGTGCAGGCTCCCGGAGGACGACGAGAACAACAACGGGGCGGCGACGGCGGCCTGAGTTCGCTCAGGGGTCGAGGCAGTAGCTGCAGAGAGTGAAGGGCTTGGCTCCCTCAGCCCTGCGCAGGCAGGCGTCCCGCACTTCCACCAGTGGTACCGGTTATCGCGCCATGATCAGGCTCATTGCCTCATTGCGGGTGGCAGGATCGCGCAACTGACCACGCACGGCCGACGTTATGGTCTTCGCCCCGGGCTTCCGGACACCTCTCATCGACATGCACATGTGCTCACACTCGACAACGACGATGACCCCGCGCGGCTCCAGGATCTTCATCAGCGAGTCGGCGATCTGCGTGGTGAGTCGTTCCTGCACTTGGGGCCGACGAGCGTAGACGTCCACGAGCCGGGCCAATTTCGAGAGGCCCGTGATCTTACCGTCGATGGACGGGATATATCCAACATGGGCAACTCCGACGAATGGCACGAGATGATGTTCACAGCTGCTGAGGACTTCGATGTCCTTTACGAGCACCATCTCGTCGTGCCCCAGGTCGAACGTCGTCGTCAGCACGTCCTCGGGCTTCTGCCACAGACCCGCGAAGATCTCCCGGTACGCCCGCGCCACCCGCGCCGGTGTCTCCCTCAGACCCTCCCGGTCCGGGTCCTCGCCGACCGCGATCAGCAGTTCGCGTACGGCGTTCTCGGCGCGCTTCTCGTCGAACTCGCCGATCGAGCCCTCGCCGTTCAGCGTCACGGGGTCGGTCATGTGGTGCCTCGTTCCTGTGCGGGTCACGCGTGTGGGCCACGCGCCTCATCTGCGACATGGCTGAAATGCCGCGCCCCCCAGGCTAGAACCTGGGGGGCGCGGCATTCATTCCGGGCCGACGTGGCCGCCGGGAGAGCGGTGGTCAGCTCTCCGGGCGGTCCTCCGGGGCCGTCTCGATCGCCGGGGCGGATTCCGTCGCCGTCGACTTGGCGGTGCTGATCGCCGGGGTCGCGCCGTTGGCGCCGTTCGTCAGTGCGAGCTCCTTCGGGGAGAGCACCGGCGGGCGGGTGGACGGCGTGCGGCGGGAGGATCCGGTCCAGGCGGGCCTGGCCGGGCGCTTGACGATGGCGGAGAAGATCTCGGCGATCTCCTCCTTGCCCAGCGTCTCCTTCTCCAGCAGCTGCAGGACGAGGTTGTCGAGGACGTCGCGGTTCTCGACCAGGATCTCCCAGGCCTCGTTGTGCGCGTTCTCGATGAGCTTCTTGACTTCCTCGTCCACCAGAGCGGCGACCTCTTCCGAGTAGTCGCGCTGGTGAGCCATCTCACGTCCGAGGAACGGTTCGGTGTTGTCGCCGCCGAACTTGATGGCGCCGAGCCGCTCGGTCATGCCGTACTGCGTGACCATCGCGCGGGCCGTGGCGGTGGCCTTCTCGATGTCGTTCGCGGCGCCCGTGGTCGGGTCATGGAAGACCAGTTCCTCGGCCGCCCGGCCGCCCAGCATGTAGGCCAGCTGGTCGAGCATCTCGTTGCGGGTGGTCGAGTACTTGTCCTCGTCCGGCAGGACCATCGTGTAGCCCAGAGCACGGCCTCTCGAGAGGATCGTGATCTTGTGGACCGGGTCGGAGTTCGGGGAGGCCGCCGCGACCAGGGCGTGACCGCCCTCGTGGTACGCGGTGATCTTCTTCTCCTTGTCCGACATGATCCGGGTCCGCTTCTGCGGGCCCGCGACCACGCGGTCGATCGCCTCGTCCAGCATGGAGTTGTCGATCAGCTTCTTGTCGCTGCGGGCGGTGAGCAGCGCGGCCTCGTTGAGGACGTTGCTCAAATCGGCGCCGGTGAAGCCCGGCGTACGGCGGGCGACGGCCGCGAGGTCGACGTCCGGAGCGACCGGCTTGCCCTTCTGGTGGACCTTGAGGATCTCCAGGCGGCCCTGCAGGTCCGGCGGGTCGACCGCGATCTGGCGGTCGAAGCGCCCGGGACGCAGCAGCGCCGGGTCGAGGATGTCCGGGCGGTTCGTCGCAGCGATGAGAATCACACCGCCCTTGACGTCGAAGCCGTCCATCTCGACGAGCAGCTGGTTCAGCGTCTGCTCGCGCTCGTCGTGACCGCCGCCGAGGCCGGCGCCGCGGTGGCGGCCGACCGCGTCGATCTCGTCGACGAAGACGATCGCCGGGGCGTTCGCCTTGGCCTGCTCGAACAGGTCACGGACCCGGGAGGCACCGACACCGACGAACATCTCGACGAAGTCGGAACCGGAGATCGAGTAGAAGGGGACCCCGGCCTCGCCGGCCACGGCACGCGCGAGGAGCGTCTTGCCGGTACCGGGACGGCCGTAGAGCAGCACGCCCTTGGGGATCTTGGCGCCGACGGCCTGGAACTTCGCCGGCTCCTGCAGGAACTCCTTGATCTCGTGGAGCTCCTCGACGGCCTCGTCACAGCCCGCGACGTCCGAGAACGTCGTCTTGGGGGTGTCCTTGGTGATGAGCTTGGCCTTGGACTTGCCGAAGTTCATGACCCGGGAGCCGCCGCCCTGCATCTGATTCATCAGGAACAGGAAGACGACCACGATCAGGACGAAGGGGAGCAGGGAGAGCAGGATGCCCAGGAAGGGGTTCTGCTTGGACGGCGAAACTGTGTAGCCGTCCGGGATCTGCTTGTCCTGGTACTTGGTCTGCAGCGTGTTGGCGAGGTTGACGCCCTGGTCGCCGATGTAGCTCGCCTGGATCTTCGAGCTGCCCTCGACCTTTACGCCGTCCTTGAGCTGGACCTTGACGGTCTGCTCGTCGCCGGTGGTCAGCTTGGCTGATTCGACCTTGTTGTCATTGATCGCTGCCACGACCTGGCCGGTGTCTACCGTCTTGTAGCCGCCGGACGAGCCGACGACCTGCATCAACACGACCACGGCAAGGACGGCCAGCACGATCCACATGACCGGCCCACGGAAGTATCGCTTCACGTCCATCCATACGGAGCGGTGTCGCCCCGTCCCTCCTGCCATAGTGAGTTTGATAAGACAGTTCTTCTGACGGTACCCCAGCATTGTGGCCCGAAGCCGCATGGAGCCGCTCGGACGGCTGTCGTTCCCGTCTCTGCATGCTCCAACGGCGCGAAACCCGCTGGGGTTCCCGATCGTCCTACAAAGACGGCTCTGTTGGCCCCAGGGCCGCCTCAGCCGCCGTAGACGTGGGGCGCGAGCGTACCGACGAACGGGAGGTTGCGGTACTTCTCGGCGTAGTCGAGGCCGTAGCCCACGACGAACTCGTTCGGGATGTCGAAGCCGACCCACTCGACGTCGATGGCGACCTTGGCGGCGTCCGGCTTGCGCAGCAGGGTGCACACCTTGAGCGACTCCGGCTCGCGCGAACCCAGGTTGGACAGCAGCCAGGACAGCGTCAGGCCGGAGTCGATGATGTCCTCGACGATGAGGACGTGCTTGCCCTTGATGTCGGTGTCGAGGTCCTTGAGGATCCGCACCACGCCGGAGGACTGGGTGCCCGCGCCGTACGACGACACGGCCATCCAGTCCATGGTGACGGGGGTGGACAGCGCCCGGGCGAGGTCGGCCATGACCATCACCGCGCCCTTGAGGACGCCGACGATGAGCAGGTCCTTGCCCGCGTACTCCGCGTCGATCTTCGCGGCCAGCTCCACCAGCTTCGCGTCGATCTCTTCCTTGGTGATGAGCACCTGCTTGAGGTCGGTGCCCATGTCTTTCGCGTCCACCCGCATCACTTTCGGTCGTCCCACCGGCCGCCCATCACCCCCCAAAGGGGGCCAAGGTTTCAGCCTTGCCGAATCACCAGTCTGCCACCCTGGCGCTGGGCGACGACTTTGCCCGGGAGATTGATGGCTCCCTGGCCGCGCCAGCCGGTGATCAGCCGGTCGACTTCCTCGATGTGGCGGGCGAACAGCGAACCGGCGGGGGCCCCGGCCTCGATGGCCGCGCGGCGCAGGACACGGCGGCGCACGGCGGGCGGCAGGGCGTAGAGCTTGGCGCACTCCAGGAGACCCGTTGCGTCGCGTACGGAGGCCTCGGCCTGGCCGGCCCAGGCGTCGAGGGCGTCGGCGTCGTCGCGGGAGAGCTGGGCGGTGCGGGCGAGGGCCTCGACGACGCCCTTGCCGAGCGCCTTCTCCAGGGCGGGCAGGCCCTCGTGGCGCAGCCGGGAGCGGGTGTACGCGGGGTCCGCGTTGTGGGGGTCGTCCCAGACGGGGAGCGACTGGACCATGCAGGCCTTGCGGGCGGTCTGCCGGTCGAGCTGGAGGAAGGGGCGGCGGTAACGGCCGTCGGCCCCCGAGACCGCGGCCATTCCGGACAGGGAGCGGATGCCCGAGCCGCGGGCGAGGCCGAGCAGGACGGTTTCGGCCTGGTCGTCGCGGGTGTGGCCGAGGAGGATCGCGGCGGCGCCGTGGCGGACGGCCGCGCCGTCGAGTGCGGCGTACCGGGCGTCGCGGGCGGCGGCTTCGGGTCCCCCTTCGCGGCCCACGGTCACGGCGACGGAATCCACCGGGTCGAGCCCCAGTTCGCGCAGCCGCAGGGCGACTTCGTCGGCGCGTAGGTCGGAGCCGGGCTGCAGCCCGTGGTCGACGGTGATGCCGCCGGCCCGGATGCCGAGTTTGGGGGCTTCGAAGGCGAGGGCCGAGGCGAGGGCCATGGAGTCGGCGCCGCCTGAGCACGCCACGAGCACGAGCGGCGACGAGGGGCGCCTGTGCGGGGCCTGTTCCGAGAGCACGGGGGTCTCGGAGGTGGTCCGGTGGTCGTTGAGGATGTCGTGGAGGACGTGGCGGACCGCCAGGCGTATCGCCGCGACCGCAGGATGGGGACCCATGTCCGGTTCCCTTCATGAAGTTTTCGGGGGGTGAGCCCGGGGTTCGGTCACTCAGAGTGTGTAGATGGTGACAGAACCGGGCCGTTCCCCGAGCATCGCACGCCTACCCATGGCTCACGGTCCCTCGGACGGGTGATTGGAGGGGCGTTCGCCTGCCGTCGGCCGGATTCGTTTCACGACCTTCCCACGGGGTTCACGACTCACTCTTGCGGTGCACCCGCGCGACCCAGTCCGCCGGTTTGGCGATCTCCGCCTTGGTGGGCAGGGTGTTGGGGGACGTCCACACACGGTTGAAGCCGTCCATGCCGACCTGGTCCACGACGGCTCGCACGAAGCGTTCGCCGTCGCGGTACTGCCTGAGTTTGGCATCCAGACCCAGCAGCTTGCGCAGGGCCATGTCCAGTCGGGAGGCGCCCTTCGCGCGGCGCTGCTGGAACTTCTCGCGGATCTCGGAGACGGACGGCACGACGGCCGGACCCACCCCGTCCATCACGAAGTCGGCGTGGCCCTCCAGGAGCGACATCACGGCGGTGAGGCGGCCGAGGATCTCCCGCTGCGCCGGGGTCTGCACGATCTCGACGAAGGACCGCCCGCCGTCGTCCTCCTCGCCCTCGGGGCGCCCGCCGGCAAGCGACTGGGCGGCCTCCCGGATGCGCTCCAGCACAGTCATGGGGTCGACGTCGGTCTCCCCCAAGAAAGACTGGATTTCGCCCTCGAGGTGGTCGCGCAGCCAGGGCACCGCGCTGAACTGGGTGCGGTGCGTCTCCTCGTGCAGGCAGACCCAGAGGCGGAAGTCGTGGGGCTGTACGTCGAGTTCGCGCTCCACGTGCACGATGTTCGGGGCGACGAGCAGAAGCCGGCCGCCGCCGTTCTCGCCCGATGGAAGTTCACGGGTGGCCGGGGCGAAGGTCTCGTACTGGCCCAGCACGCGGGAGGCCAGGAACGACAGCAGCATGCCCAGCTCGACGCCGGTGACCTTGCCACCGACGGCGCCGAGGACCGCGCCGCCCGGGGTGTTGCCGCGCCGCTCCTGCATCTTCTCCAGCAGCGGTTTGAGGATCTCCCGGAAGCCTGCGACGTTCGCCCGGACCCAGCCGGGGCGGTCGACGACCAGGATCGGGGTGTCGTGGGTCTCCTCCGTGCCCATACGGGTGAAGCCCCGGACGTGTTCCTCCGAGGCCTTGGCATGCCGGCGCAGTTCCGCGACGACGGCCCGGGCCTCGTCACGGCTCACGTCGGGGCCCGGCCGCACGAGCCGGGTCGCGGTCGCCACCGCGAGATTCCAGTCGACCATCTCGGCACCACCGATGCTCGTCATGCGTCAACGGTACGTGAGCGTTCCCACTTGGGGCAGGCCGCGGAGGTCGACTGCAGCTTGCGTCAGGTGCAGCCGCAGGCCGCCAACGCGGTAGCCGTGCGGTCCAACGCGGACTGCGCCTCCAGGGGGTTCGTCGTGTTCGAGGCCAGGAAAGCGAACGCCAGTAGGCGGCCGTCCTGGTCCACGACCGTGCCGGCCAGGGTGTTCACGCCCGTCAGGGTGCCTGTTTTCGCTCGTACGACTCCTGCCGCGCCGCCCGTGTAGCGGCTGGTCAGGGTGCCGGTGAAGCCGGCCACCGGAAGGCCCGTCAGGACCGGGCGGAGTTCGGGGTGGGCGGGGTCGCCGGCCTTCACCAGCAGGGCGGTGAGCAGGTCGGCCGTGAGCCTGTCGTCCCGGTCGAGGCCGCTGCCGTCGTGGAACTGGGCGCCCTTGAGAGGGAGTTCGAGCTTCTTGAGTGCACCGGCGATCGCGGACGCACCCCCGTCGAAGCTCGCTCGCTGTCCCGTCGCTGCGGCCGTCTGGCGGGCCAGGGCCTCCGCGATGTCGTTGTCGCTGTTGGTCAGCATGCGCTCGACCAGGGACGAGACCGGGGGCGAGGACACGGCGGCGAGGTTCTCGGCGCGGGTCGTCGCCTTGGACGGGCCGGGCGAGGTGGTCCTGATGCCGTGGGCCTCCAGGAACGAGCCGAACGTGCGGGCCGCGTCCGCCGCCGGGTCCGTCACGCGCTCGACGGGGCCGCTGGTCGAGTCGTCCGTGCGGCCCTCGTCGGCCATCAGGGCGCTCACGGGCGCGAGGTTGCCGTTGACGCCGATGGGGTGCAGGTCGGGCCCGGTGTAAAGGGTGGTGTCGTAGGAGAGCGTGACCTGCTTGATGCCGCGCTTCTTGAGGGCGGCCGCCGTCCTGTCGGCCAGGTCCCGCAGGCTCGCCCAGCCCTCGGCGTCCTTGTGCGCCGTCAGGGTCGGGTCGCCGCCGCCGACCAGGACGAGTTCCTTGGTGTCGGGCTCCAGGGCCGCGCGGGTGGTCAGGCGGTGGTCGGCGCCCAGCGTCGACAGCGCGGCGACCGCGGTGGCGATCTTCGTGACGGATGCGGGAGTGAGGGCGGTGTCGGCGCCGGTGCCGTAGAGGCGCCTGCCGGTGGCGACGTCGACGACCGCGGCGGTGTGGGTGCCGAGGGCCGCGTCCTCCAGCAGGGGGCCCAGGAGGCCGGAGAGGGCCGTGCCGGTCGGGGCCGACTTCACGGTGCTCGTGGCGCCGCCCAGGCCGGTCAGGACGGATGCGGCACTGGGGGCGGGGCGTGGACCCCCGGCCGTTGCATCGCCCGAATCGGACGTATCGGGATTACGTCCGTGATCTGCGCCACCCGTACGGTCCAGGGCGGCTGCACGGTCCGTCTCGGCCGTACGCTGACCGGTGGAGTCCCAGGGGCCGGCGGCGGTCGCCACGGCGACGGCCAGCGTCACACCGGCGGTGGCGGCGCCCGCGGTGTACTGCCAGGTCCTGACGGTCTTCGGCCATCTGATGCGGGTGGGCCGTACCCGTGTGAGCTGCGGTTTCGCAGCTGCCGCGGCTCGTTCGAGCTTCGGGCGCACGGCCTGGGCGGCCCGTGCCAGACGCGGTCGGACGGCGTTCGCGGCCCGCACCATATGCGGCCTCGCGGCCCGCCAAGGCCTCAGCTCTGGCACGACCACCAGCCCCTTTCGCGATCACACACCTGCGTGAGGGACACTTAACCACCAGAACTATGTGCTGATCATGGAGGAGCCACCGGTGGAGTTCGACGTCACGATCGAGATCCCGAAGGGTTCGCGGAACAAGTACGAGGTGGACCACGAGACCGGTCGGATCCGCCTGGACCGTCGACTCTTCACCTCGACCGCCTACCCGACCGACTACGGCTTCGTCGAGAACACTCTCGGCGAGGACGGCGACCCGCTGGACGCGCTGGTCATCCTGGACGAGCCGACCTTCCCGGGCTGTCTGATCAAGTGCCGTGCGATCGGCATGTTCCGGATGACGGACGAGGCCGGCGGCGACGACAAGCTGCTGTGCGTGCCGGCGACGGACCCGCGCGTCGAGCACCTGCGCGACATCCACCACGTCTCCGAGTTCGACCGTCTGGAGATCCAGCACTTCTTCGAGGTCTACAAGGACCTGGAGCCCGGCAAGTCCGTCGAGGGCGCCAACTGGGTGGGCCGGGTCGACGCCGAGATCGAGATCGAGCGGTCGTACAAGCGCTTCAAGGAGTCCGGCGGCCACTGAGCCCCGAGCGACCGACGGGCCGTACGCATACGCGTGCGGCCCGTTCGTGTTTCTGTGCGCATACTGGCCTAGCTGCACGCGTCGTACAGGGAGCGTTACTCAAGTGACGGAGGCGGAGGACCGCAAGCCGCGGTCGGACGAGGCCAGGGGCACGTTCGACCCAGAGATCACCTCGGAGTTCGCCATTCCGGCGGGGTTCGCCGCCCCCAGAGTCGTCGTCGAGCCGGAGACCACGTCCGAGTTCGCCGTCCCCGACGGGCTGGACATTCCACAGGCACCCAATGCCGAGCCCGAGGGTTCGGCGTTCAGCACGCCGAGCACCTACAGCGCCCAGCACGCCCCGGCCGCGTTCACACCGGCGACCGGCATACCCGTGGTCAGCCTCACCAAGGACCTGCCCTGGCAGGACCGGATGCGCACGATGCTTCGGATGCCGGTGGCCGAGCGGCCCGCTCCGGAGCCGGGACCGAAGGCGGAGGAGGGCGGTCCGGCCGTCCCGCGCGTCCTCGACCTGACCCTGCGTATCGGCGAGTTGCTGCTGGCGGGCGGTGAGGGCGCGGAGGACGTGGAGGCCGCGATGTTCGCGGTCTGCCGGTCCTACGGCCTCGACCGCTGCGAGCCGAACGTCACCTTCACCCTGCTGTCGATCTCGTACCAGCCGTCCCTGGTCGACGACCCGGTGACGGCGTCGCGCACGGTGCGCCGCCGGGCCACCGACTACACGCGGCTGGCGGCCGTGTTCCAGCTGGTGGACGACCTCAGCGACCCGGAGAGCCACATCTCCCTGGAGGAGGCCTACCGGCGGCTCGCCGAGATCCGCCGCAACCGGCACCCGTACCCGGGGTGGGTGCTGACCGGGGCGAGCGGGCTGCTCGCCGGGGCGGCCTCCGTGCTCGTCGGCGGTGATGTGATCGTCTTCATCGCGGCCATGCTCGGCGCGATGCTCGGCGACCGGCTGGCCTGGCTGTGCGCGGGGCGCGGGCTGCCGGAGTTCTACCAGTTCACGGTCGCCGCGATGCCTCCGGCGGCCATCGGGGTCGCGCTCACCGCCGCGCATGTCGACGTCAAGGCGTCCGCGGTCATCACCGGTGGGCTGTTCGCGCTGCTGCCGGGGCGGGCGCTGGTGGCGGGCGTGCAGGACGGGCTGACCGGGTTCTACATCACCGCGTCGGCGCGGCTGCTGGAGGTCATGTACCTGTTCGTCGGCATCGTCGTGGGTGTGCTGGTGGTGCTGTACTTCGGGGTGAACCTGGACGCCAAGCTCAACCCCGACGCGGCTGTGCACATCGCCGAACGGCCCGGGTGGCAGATCGGCGCGTCGATGCTTCTGTCGCTGACGTTCGCCGTGCTGTTGCAGCAGGAGCGGGCCACCGTGCTGTGGGTGACGTTGAACGGCGGGGTCGCGTGGTCGGTGTACGGCGCGCTGCACTATCCCGGCGAGTTGTCGCCGGTTGCCTCCACGGCCGTGGCGGCCGGGCTGGTGGGGCTGTTCGGGCAGTTGCTGTCGCGGTACCGGTTCGCTTCCGCGTTGCCGTACACGACGGCGGCGATCGGGCCGCTGCTGCCGGGGTCCTCGACGTACTTCGGGTTGCTGTCGATCGCCCAGAACAACGTCGACAAGGGGCTCGTGTCGCTGGCCACGGCTGCGTCCTTGGCCATGGCCATTGCCATCGGGGTCAATCTGGGGTCGGAGATCTCGCGGTTGTTCCTGCGGGTTCCCGGCGGGGCTTCGGCGGAGGGGCGGCGGGCCGCGAAGCGGACTCGTGGATTCTGAGCGCCGACGAGCTCGGTGCGTTCTGTTGGACGGTGACTTCAGGTTGTTTGTGGCTTGTCGCGCCCACGCGGCGGAGCCGCATATCGATACAGCCCGCGCCCCTATAGCGCGCTTCAGTACCCCTGGTTGTAGGGGTACTGCTGGTTCTGCTGGTCGCCGTACTGGTTCTGCTGGTCGCCGTACTGGCCCTGCTGGTACGGCGGCTGCTGCTGTGGGTACTGCTGGGCGTACTGCTGGTCCGGGTAGTACGGCTGCTGCTGTTGCGGCTGCTGCTGGTACTGCTGGTGGTAGCCCTGGTCGTCGGTCGGGGGGATGCGGCGGAGCTGGGTCGTCGCGTCGTCCATGACGGGCGGCTGCTGGTGCTGGGGCGCGGCGGGTGCCTCGGGGGTCTTCTTCGCCTTGGAGCGGGCGCGCAGGAACTCGATGATGATCGGGATCACCGAGACGAAGACGATCAGGATGAGGATCGCTTCGATGTTCTTGTGGACGAAGTCGATCTTGCCGAGCCAGGAGCCGAGCAGGGTGACGCCGGCGCCCCAGAGGACGCCGCCGATGACGTTGAAGACCACGAACGAGCGGTACTTCATGCCGCTGACGCCCGCGATGATCGGCGTGAACGTGCGCACGACGGGCACGAAACGGGCCAGGACCAGTGACTTCGGGCCGTACTTCTCGAAGAACTCGTGGGCCTTGACCACGTTCTCCTGCTTGAAGAGGCGGGAGTCGGGGCGGTTGAAGAGCGACGGGCCGACCTTCTTGCCGAACATGTAGCCCGCCTGGTCGCCCAGGACCGCGGCAACGCAGATCAGGGCGATGGCGGCCCAGAGCGGGAAGTTCAGCTGGTTGGTCGTGATCAGCAGGCCGGCGGTGAAGAGCAGCGAGTCGCCCGGCAGGAAGAAGCCGATGAGCAGGCCCGACTCCGCGAAGACGACGAGGAGCAGGCCCCAGATGCCGAACGTGTCGAGGAGGTAGTTCGGATCCAGCCAGCTCGGGCCGAGGGCAAGCGTCGTCACGGTTCCGGGCTCCTGAGGGGGTGGAGGAAGGTACGGCGTCCTTGTACGGGCGCCCAAAGCTATCAACGCAAGGCGTCCGCCCCAGGTTCCACCGGTGTCTCCAGGATGCACTGTGCGCCCGCCGGCACAAAGCTGTGAGGTCTCCTGGCCCGGGAGCGGTCCCCCGGGCCAGGAGGGCTACGAGGTGTGCCGGGACGCGTTCGCCTCGATCGCATCCCTGAGGTGTTCGGCGAGGCCCGGGCGCATGGCGTCGTAGAACGCCTTGAAGCGCTCGTCGGAGACGTACATCTCCCCGAAGCACCGGTGCATCTCGTACGGAACCTCGAAGAAGTACCTGCTGATGTGCTGCCGGTGTTCCTCTGCCAGGTCCATGGCGGCCTCGCCGGTGGGCTGCTCCCCGGCTGCCACCACGTCGGCGTACCGTCGGCCCCAGTCGTCGACCTCGGCCTGTATGCGCTTCCAGTCCTCCTTGGTGTAGGTGGCGGCGCGGCGTTGCGACTCTGCGTACGCCTCGGTGCCACCCCAGCGCTGTTCCGCCTCCTCGGCGTACTGCTCGGGGTCCTTGTCCCCGAACACCTCGAACCGCTCCTCGGGGGTGAGGTTGATGCCCATCTTGCGTGCCTCCATGGCGTGCTCCACGGCCGCCGCCATCTTCTGCAGCTTCTCGATCCGGGCGGTCAGCAGCTCGTGCTGGCGGCGCAGGTGCGCGCGCGGGTCCGCGGCCGGGTCGTCGAGCAGGGCAGCGACCTCGTCGAGCGGGAAGCCGAGCTCCCGGTAGAACAGGATCTGCTGCAGCCGGTCGAGGTCGGCCTCGCTGTAGCGCCGGTGGCCCGCGTGGCTGCGCTCGCTCGGGGCGAGCAGGCCGATGTCGTCGTAGTGGTGCAGCGTGCGCACCGTGACGCCGGCGAAGCCCGCGACCTGTCCCACGGAGTAGCCGTCCTGTCCTGCCGAGTGGCTCACTTCGTCCGCTCCCTTCTCGGTACGCACTCCACGGTGGGCCCTCACGTGACGTGAGGTGCAAGCCGGATTCCTGGGCGGACCCCTCCGGATGTTTCGTCCGTTATGCCCGCTTATGGTGGGCCTGTGGCTCATGACACCGCGCATCGGGCGCCTGCCGCCCCGGCCGCTCCCGCGCGCGCCCCCCATAGATCCTCCCCGCTCTCGTCGTGGGCCCGAGCGCGGGCTTTGCTTGCTGTTCGTCCTCTTACCGGCCGTTCACCCGGCGCCCGGTGTCGCCGCGGGCGTCCTGGGCATTCCGGAGGCGACCGCGCGGTGGTGGAACTCCAGTCCGCCGGCACCCGTTCTCGAGATGACACGAGGAGACGTCCATGCCGCTCCACAAAGGTTCCGAGAAGCCCGACGAGCGCCCGGTTTCGGTCAACCCCTTCCTCGGAGAGGCCAATCCGGTCGGCGGCATGACCGAGGCGCCACCCAGGCACCGGCTCCCGGACGGCCCCCTGCCGCCGATGACGGCGTACCAGCTGGTGCACGACGAGCTGATGCTGGACGGCAACTCACGGCTGAATCTCGCCACGTTCGTCACCACCTGGATGGAGCCGCAGGCCGGCGTCCTGATGGCGGAGTGCCGGGACAAGAACATGATCGACAAGGACGAGTACCCGCGCACCGCCGAGCTGGAGCGGCGCTGTGTGGCGATGCTCGCCGACCTGTGGAACGCGCCGGATCCCTCGGCGGCGGTGGGCTGTTCGACGACCGGTTCGAGCGAGGCGTGCATGCTCGCCGGGATGGCGCTGAAGCGGCGCTGGAGCAAGCGGAACCCCGCCCCGGGCGCCCGCCCCAATCTCGTCATGGGCGTCAACGTCCAGGTTTGCTGGGACAAGTTCTGCAACTTCTGGGAGGTGGAGGCGCGCCAGGTCCCCATGGAGGGCGACCGTTTCCACCTCGATCCGGAGGCCGCGGCCGCCCTCTGCGACGAGAACACCATCGGGGTCGTCGGCATCCTCGGTTCCACCTTCGACGGCTCGTACGAGCCCATCGCCGACCTGTGCGCGGCACTCGACGCCCTCCAGGAGCGCACGGGCCTGGACATCCCGGTCCACGTCGACGGCGCGTCCGGCGGCATGGTCGCACCCTTCCTCGACGAGGACCTGGTGTGGGACTTCCGCCTCCCGCGCGTGGCGTCCATCAACACCTCGGGGCACAAGTACGGGCTGGTCTACCCGGGCGTCGGCTGGGCGCTGTGGCGCGACAAGGAGGCGCTGCCGGAGGAGCTCGTCTTCCGGGTCAACTACCTGGGGGGCGACATGCCGACCTTCGCCCTCAACTTCTCGCGGCCCGGCGCACAGGTGGTCGCGCAGTACTACACGTTCCTGCGGCTGGGCCGGGAGGGTTACCGGGCCGTGCAGCAGACCACCCGTGACGTGGCCACGGGCATCGCCGAACGGGTGGCGGCGCTCGGCGACTTCCGGCTCCTGACCAGGGGCGACGAGCTACCCGTGTTCGCCTTCACCACCGCGCCGGGCATGGAGTCGTACGACGTCTTCGACGTGTCCCGGCGGATGCGCGAGAGCGGCTGGCTGCTGCCCGCGTACACCTTCCCGCCGAACCGGGAGGACCTGTCCGTGCTGCGGGTGGTGTGCCGCAACGGCTTCTCGTCCGACCTCGCCGACCTGTTCGTGGAGGACCTGACCCGCATCCTTCCGGAACTGCGCCGCCAGCCGCACCCCTGGACCCGGGACAAGGATGCGGCCACCGGCTTCCATCACTAGCCCACTAGCTGCTCAGGCGCGCGAACCTCCGCACCGCCAGCGGGAAGAACACCGCGAGCAGACCCAACGGCCATACGACGGCCGCCCACACGTGCCCCGGCTCCCCGCCGGGGCCGCCGAGCAGGTCCCGTACGGCCGTCGCGGTCTGGGACATCGGGTTCCACTCGACGGCCGTGCCCAGCCAGCCGGGCATGGACTTCGGAGTGGCAAGGGCGTTGGACAGGAAGCCCACCGGCCAGACCAGGATCTGCACGGCCTGCACCAGCTCCGGCTTCCCTGCGACCATCGCCAGATGGATGCCGATCCACAGCATGGCGAAGCGGAGCAGCAGCAACAGGCCTACGGCGCCAAGGAATTCCGCCGGGGATCCGTGCACACGCCAGCCGAGCGCGTACCCGACGCCGATCAGGATCGCCAGTCCCAGCGCCGACTGGAGCATGTCGGCAGCCGAACGGCCCACCAGGACCGCACCGTTGGCCATCGGCAGCGAGCGGAAGCGGTCGATCACGCCCTTCTCGAGATCCTGAGTGACGGCGAGCATCGTGCCCTCCAGGCCGAAGGCCATGGTGAGCGCGAGCATGCCGGGCACCAGGTAGTCGCGGTACTGGCCGGTCACCCCCCGGCCGCCGCCGATCAGGTAGGCGAACATCAGCAGCAGCATCACCGGGAAGACCAGCCCGACGAGGAGGCGGCCCGGCTGCCGTGCCCAGTGGGCGAGTTCGCGGCGGGTCATGGTCCAGGAGTCGGTCAGGGCGTAGGCGCTCACGCCGCCTCCTTCACCCGCTGGTCGCCGGTGAGGTGCAGGAACACCTCGTCCAGCGTCGGGCGACGCAGGGCGATGTCCTCCGCCTCGACGCCGGCCTCCTCCAGGGCGCGTACGACACCGGAGAGGGCCGCCATGCGGTCCGTCACCGGGGCGCTGAGCAGGCGGCGGTCGGTGTCGACCGAGATCTCGGCCTTCGGGACGGGCAGCAGGGCGACCGCTGCGCCCAGTTGGCCAGCGTCGCGCAGGACGACGTCGATGCGGTCGCCGCCCGTCTGCGCCTTGAGCTCGTCCGCCGTGCCGTCGGCGATCACCCGGCCGGCCTCGACGACCGAGATGCGGTCGGCGAGCTGGTCGGCCTCCTCCAGGTACTGGGTGGTGAGCAGGACCGTCGTACCGCCGCCGACCAGGGAGCGGACCGCGGCCCACACCTCGGCGCGGCCCCGGGGGTCGAGGCCGGTCGTCGGCTCGTCCAGGAACAGCACCTCCGGGTCCCGGACCAGGGCAGCCGCCAGGTCCAGGCGCCGTCGCATACCGCCGCTGTAGGCGCGCACCGGCTTGCGGCCCGCGTCGGCGAGGGCGAAGCGCTCCAGGAGTTCACCGGCACGCACGCGCGCGTGGCGGGCGCCCAGGTGGTACAGACGGCCGAACATCTCCAGGTTCTGGCGGCCGCCCAGCTCCTCGTCGAGAGCCGCGTGCTGGCCGAGCAGGCCGATGCGCAGGCGCACGGCCCGGGCCTCGGTCACGACGTCGTGCCCGGCCACCTCGATCCGGCCCGCATCGGGCCGCAGCAGGGTGGACAGGATTCGGACCAGGGTCGTCTTGCCCGCGCCGTTCGGGCCCAGGACTCCGTGCACGGTGCCGCGGGCGACCGTGAGGCCGAGCCCGTCCAGTGCATGTTTGTCGCCGTACTTCTTGCGTGCCCCGTCGACGGTGATCGCCGCGTCAGCCACTGCAACTCCCCTCTAGTCAAACTTGACTACCTATCGAAAGTAACGCCACCAATCTCATTGGTCAAACTTGATTAGCGGTCATCCTCCGGATGCCGCTCCCCCGTCGCGTACGGGTTCTCCTCACCCTCGACGAGGACTCCGACGAACGGCGCGCCCTCGCCCGCGAACGTGTACGCCCCGCTCTCGATCCGCCCGATCAGCCCCTGGGTCCACTCGGCCTCGGCGTCGGCCGTGTGGACCCAGAGGTTCATGATCTCGCCGATGTGGCCGAGCTGTTCGGGGCCGTCCTCCGGGATGTAGTGCTCGGTGACGGCCCCCCGCCACTCCTCGATCCGCCGGATCCGCTCCTTGAGGAGCGCTGCCGCCTCGGCGCGCGTCAGGTCGACGATGAAGCCGATGGCCGCCGACTTCACGTCCATCTTCTGGTCGTACGAGGTCAGCGCCTCGCGCAGCAGCCGGAAGTACTCCTCGGTGCCCCGGTCGGTGATCTCGTACTCCGTGCGCGGCGGGCCGCCGGCCGTGGACGGCGCAATCTCGTGCGCGTGCAGCAGCCCTTGCTTCGCCATCTGTTTGAGCGCGTGGTAGATCGAGCCGGGCTTGGCGTTGGACCACTCGTGCGCGCCCCAGTACTCCAGGTCGTTGCGCACCTGGTAGCCGTGGGCCCGCCCGTGCTGGCGGACCGCGCCGAGCACGAGGAGACGGATCGCGGACATGCCGCCCAGCTTATTGTCAAGGCTCAGCCCGCTTGCTCCAGGGCGACCAGTTCGAACGCCGTCTTTCCGTCCAGGGATTCGCGGATGATGTCGGCGTGACCCGCGTGCCGGGCCGTCTCGCGGATCAGGTGCAGACACAGCCAGCGCACCGAGACGCGGCCCTCCGGCGGGAACCAGGGGTCGTTCGGGAGCGGGAAGGTGTCGTCGAGGCTCGGCACCGAGCGGATGTACGCCTCCGTCTCGGCGGCGACCTTCTCCCAGTAGGCGAGCTGGGACTCGACGGTCTCACCGTCGACGAGCTGGAAGGTCTCGTGCCAGTTGGTCTCGTCCCGCTTGATGGCCGGCGGCTCCTGCTTGGCGCGGGCGATCCAGCCCTGCTCGACCTCGACGACGTGCTTGAGCAGACCGGAGAGGGACAGCTCGCTGGCGCTGGGCCTGCTCGCGGCCTGCTCCTCGGTCAGTCCGAGCAGCGCGCGCCGGATGCCGCCGCGCTGTTCCTCGATGAACGAGAGCAGTGCTCCGCGCTCGTCTCCCTGAGCCTCTGCGGGAACGTGAGTGACCATGACCGCCGCCTTTCGCCGGTGGCAGGGAGTCCGTCCCCCTGCCTGACACCGACGAAGCTACGGGCCATTGAGGTCAGATTCTGTCCTCAATGGCCCGCTGCGATGACGCACTCAGGAAGTCAGAAGGGGAACCCGCTCCGCCCGTGCTGCACCGAGATCCACTTCAGCGTGGTGAAGGAGTCGATCGTCGTCTCGCCGTTCAGGCGGCCGACGCCGGAGCTCTTCTCGCCGCCGAAGGGGACGAGGGGCTCGTCGTGGACGGTGCCGTCGTTCACATGGAACATGCCGGTGTCGATCTGCTTGGCGAAGGAGACACCCCGCTCGATGTCGCCCGTGTGGACGGCGCCGCTCAGGCCGTACGGCGTGTCGTTGACGAGGCGTACGGCCTCCTCCTCGCCGTCGAAGGGGATGAGGAAGGCGACCGGGCCGAAGACCTCCTGCCGCAGCAGGGCCGAGTCGGCGGGGACGCCGGTGAGGACGGAGGGCTCGACGAGGTTGTCGGTGGTCGTGCCGTGCACCAGGGCGGTCGCGCCCTCGGCGATGGCCTGCTCGACGGTGGCCGAAAGGGAGTCCGCCTGCGAGGAGTTGATCACCGGGCCGATGACCGTCTGTGGGTCGCTCGGGTCGCCGACCTTCAGGGTCTTCACCTTGGCGACGAACTTCTCCGTGAACTCGTCGGCGATCGTACGGTCCACCAGCACCCGGTTCGCGGCCATGCAGACCTGGCCCTGGTGGACGTAGCGGCTGAAGACCGCCGCGTCGACCGCGTAGTCGATGTCGGCGTCGTCGAGGACCACGATCGCGCTGTTGCCGCCGAGTTCGAGGACCGAGCGCTTGAAGTGCGAGGCGCAGACGGTGGCCACATGGCGGCCGACCTTGTCGGAACCGGTGAAGGAGATGACCTTGGGGACCGGGTGCTCGATGAAGGCGTCGCCGATCTCCGCGATGTCCGTGATGACGACGTTGAGCAGACCGCCGGGCAGCCCGGCGTCCTCGAAGATCTTCGCGACCAGGGAGCCGCCGGTGATCGGGGTGTTCTGGTGCGGCTTCAGCACCACGCCGTTGCCGAGCGCGAGGGCCGGGGCGACCGACTTGATCGACAGCAGGAAGGGGAAGTTGAAGGGGCTGATGACGCCCACGACGCCGACCGGGACGCGGTAGAGGCGGTTCTCCTTGCCGTCCACCGGCGAGGGGAGGATCTTGCCCTCGGGGCGCAGGGCCCACTGGATGGACTCGCGCAGGAACTCCTTGGCAAGGTGCAGCTCGAAGCCGGCCTTCAGACGGGTGCCGCCGAGCTCGGCGATGATCACCTCGGTGATCTCCTGCTCGCGTTCCTCGATCAGTCCGAGGGCCTTCTCCAGGATCGCCCGGCGCGCGTACGGGTTGGTCGCGGCCCACTGCTTCTGGGCGCGAGCCGCCGCCTGGTACGCCTCGTCGACCTCGTCGACCGTGGCTATGGTGATCGACGCCAGCTTCTCGCCGTCGTACGGGTTGAAGTCGATGATGTCCCAGGAGCCGGTGCCCGGGCGCCACTCACCGTCGATGTACTGCTGGGCCAGGTCGGTGAAGTAGGACGACATGTGATCCCCAAATCACTAGCAGACACACGATCGATGTCACGGTCTGATCACGCGTCATCGTACTGGCGTCTCAAGTGAGTTGGGGACTGTGAGCGAACTTATGGGGAGAACCCTCGGAGAGCCTCAGGAGAGCTGAAGGAGACCCCGTAGGAGATCGCGGCTTTCGTCCGGTCCGGGGCTGTCCTGCTGGAGTTCCTTGAGCGCCCTCTCGTACTGGACGACGTCCTCGTGCTTGTCCAGGTAGAGCGCGCTGGTGAGCTGCTCCAGATAGACGACGTCCGACAGGTCGGACTCCGCGAAGCTGAGGATCGTGAACGCGCCGCTCTCGCCGGAGTGGCCGCCGAAGCTGAACGGCATGATCTGCAGCCGTACGTTGGGGCGTTCGGACACCTCGATCAGATGCTGGAGCTGGCCCCGCATCACCTCGCGGTCGCCGTACGGGCGGCGCAGCGCGGCCTCGTCCAGGACGATGTGGAAGTCGGGGCCGCCCGCGGAGGCGAGGTGCTTCTGCCGCTCCAGACGCAGCGCCACACGCTTGTCGATGTCGGCCTTGCTGGCGCCCTTCATGCCGCGCCGTACGACTGCACGTGCATACGCCTCGGTCTGCAGCAGGCCGTGCACGAACTGCACCTCGTACGCCCGGATCAGGTGCGCCGCGCCCTCCAGGCCCACATAGGTGGGGAACCAGGTCGGCAGTACGTCCGAGTAACTGTGCCACCAGCCCGCCACGTTGGCCTCCCGGGCGAGGGAGAGCAGCGAGGTGCGCTCCTGCTCGTCCGTGATGCCGTACAGCGTCAACAGGTCTTCCACATCACGCGTCTTGAAGCTCACCCGGCCCAGCTCCATCCGGCTGATCTTCGACTCGGACGCGCGGATCGAGTAGCCCGCCGCCTCGCGAGTGATGCCGCGCGCCTCGCGCAGCCGCCTGAGTTGCGAGCCGAGCAGCATGCGCCGCACCACCGATCCGGGCTCTCCCACGCTCACGTTCGCCAGCCTCCCCAACGCCTTCAGGGGCCGAAGTCTGCCACTAAATCACTCCGAGCAGTACTCGTCCGATTACAGAGAAGGAAAGAACCCAAAGATTCTGCACAGGAAGAGGGAAGGAGTTGGCAAGCAGCGGGAGAGAAGATGGCGGAAAAAATGGCCAACAAGCGGTACGGGAGGGTCCAATTCGGTCGCGTGCACGTGCATCTGCACCTTGCATCTGCACCGCGCATCCAAGACCATGGTCTCGCGCAACCGCTGCATCGCAACGCAACGACCGCGAATTCCTCGGGAGTGCCTCGCATGGGGACGAATGGATCGACCATGCTCGAGCCGTTACGGCAGGGCCTTCCGCCGCTGGACCCCGCGGCCGTGTCCAACGCCGCCTCCTGCGCTCTGCCCGCCCGCTACGAAGCGGTGCGCGAGGCAAGGCTGTTCACCCGCAGAACGCTCGACCAGTGGGACATAGGCGACCGTTTCGACGACGTCTGTCTGGTCGTCTCCGAGCTGGTCACCAACTCGCTGCGGCACGGCCTGCCGGCCGGCACCCTGTGCACCGCCGAGCAGAGCCCGCCCGTGCGGCTGCACCTGATGCGCTGGACGGCGCGGCTGGTGTGCGCGGTGCGCGACCCGAGCCACGCGACCCCGGCCCCGCGCGAGGCGGACGACTTCTCGGCGGAGTCGGGCCGCGGCCTGTTCCTGGTCGACTCCTTCGCCGACAGCTGGGGCTGGCACCCGATGGCGGGCACGCTCGGCGGCAAGGTCGTCTGGGCACTGTTCCAGCTGCCGCACGCGCCCCAGCCGCTGCCCTCCGAATAGCGCACCCCGGCGCCGTATGACGCCGGGGTTCTACGCGCGTTACTGCACGTAAGACACCGATTGCCCCGAGTTGCACCCGGGGTTGAACGGGTGTCAGCCCGCTATCAGGTGGTCGAACTCGCCGTCCTTGATGCCCAGGAGCATCGCCTCGATCTCCGCGCGCGTGTAGACGAGCGCCGGACCGTCGGGGAAGCGCGAGTTGCGCACGGCAACCTCCCCGCCGGGCAGGCGGGCGAACTCCACGCAGGAGCCCTGCGAGTTGCTGTGCCGGCTCTTCTGCCAGGCCACACCGTCCAACTCCGTGGCCGCCATGCCGTTGTACACGTCGTGGTCCACAGGTCGCTCCCGGTGGTGCGGTGGCTTTGGGGCCAGTGATGCAGTGGTCAACTGGTCCGGATCATAGCCGTGTTCACGTGCGGATGCATGAGCAGATGCACGTGCACGCGGGGTGGTTCTGTGGTTACAGCTGTGACGTACGGGGTGTGGCATCCGTTCCAGCGCATGCCCCGGAGCCCACATGACATGCGCCGGAGCCAAAACCCTCGTGCACTAGGGAGAGACGCGTATCGCGGCCTTCTTGTTCCATCTTCAAGTGCTCGACCGGCGTCATTCAGCCGTCCGGCGTGTGAGGACGAGGCCGTTCAGGCCGATCGGGGGTCCAGGGGGCAGAGCCCCCTGGGGACGGTGCCGTGGCGAAGCGTCAGCGGCCGACGTACGGCAACAGTGCCATCTCCCGGGCGTTCTTGATCGCGCGGGCGAGCAGTCGCTGCTGCTGGGCCGTCACTCGAGTGACCCGGCGGCTGCGGATCTTGCCGCGGTCGGAGATGAACTTCCGCAGCAGGTCGGTGTCCTTGTAGTCGATGTACGTGATTCCGGCCGTGTCCAGCGGGTTGGGGCGGGACTTGGCGGGGTTGCGGTCGGGCTTGCGGGCCATGCGGGTCAGACCTCCAGGAGGGTGTCGAAGGCGGGCGGCAGCCGCTTCCAGGCGGCGCGCCCGGCGGCGTATTCGGCGTCGGTCAACAGGCAGGACTCCAGCAGGCCTTCGAGTCCGTCGCGGTCGAGGCCGGGTGAGGTGAAGACGAGGTGCTGGCAGCAGTCGCCGTGCTCGGGATGCCAGTCCAGCGCGGCGGCGGCGCGGCGCACGGGCGGGACCATGTCCCAGGCGGCATCGGGGAGCGAGGCCAGCCACGGCCCCACGCTCTCCACGCACAGGGCCCCGCCCGCCGCGTCCCAGTGGAGCAGCGTGTCCGGCTTGTCGGCGAGCCAGAACCGGCCCCGGCTGCGCGCGGCGGCGCAGGTCAGATCCTCCAGGGCCGCATACAGCCGCTCTGGGTGGAAGGGGCGGCTGCGGTGCCAGACGAGGGTGGAGACGCCGTGCGCGTCGGCCTCGGCGGGGAGGAGGGCACAGGCCGGGTGCTGGGCGGCGGCCGCCGCCTCGACGTCGAAGCCTGCGAAGGCGGCCACCGCCAGGTCACCGGGGCCGATGACGACCTGACGGGCCGTCGGGTGGAGCTGGGCAAGCAGCTCACGGTCCTCCTCGTCGGCCTCCTCGGATTCGGTGACGGCAAGAATCGGGGCGTACTCCAGCTGGCGGGCGAAGGTGTCCGCGACCGTCCGCTGGTCCGTGGCCGCCGCTGCGAGGCCGCCGTCGGCGAGGTCGTCGCCGTTGCCGAGGTAGGGCAGGACGAGCGCCGGGTCCAGGGCGGTGATCACGCCGGTGACGGTCAGGCCTCCGGCCACGACCACCTCGGCCATGGCCTTGGGCTCGACGGAGTCCCACAGCTCGACGACGGCGAGGCGGGTGTCCCCCGAGTCCGCGAGCCGGCGCAGCTCGGGGACGAGGTCCTCCCTGAGCGCACAGCACGCGCAATCGTTGACCAGGGGCGCCTCACCGGCCGACACGAGGCCGCTCGCGTCGCGGATCGTCCGTACGACCGTGCCCGCCGCGGCCGTGGCGAGGTCGTGATGGAGTACGACGCTGCCGGGGACGTCGGCCAGCAGTCGGGCGACGGCCGCCTTGCGGGCGTCGGCGTGCAGCCCGCCGACGATCACCACCGACAGGCTCACGCTCGGCCCCGCTTCCCGAACCGGCGCTCGAAGCGCTCCACACGGCCGGCGGTGTCCAGGACACGGGCGGTGCCGGTGTAGAAGGGGTGGCTGACGTTCGAGATCTCGACGTCCACGACGGGGTAGGTGTGGCCGTCCTCCCACTCGATCGTCCTGTCGCTGCTCATCGTGGAGCGGGTGAGGAAGGCGTGGTTCGCGGCACGGTCGCGGAAGACGACGGGACCGTAGGCCGGGTGGATTCCGTTGCGCATGGCGTTGGTTCAGCGCTCCTCTCGGAAGTCGACGTGGCGGCCGGCGACCGGGTCGTACTTGCGCAGGGTCATGCGGTCGGGGTCGTTGCGGCGGTTCTTGCGGGTCACGTAGGTGTAGCCGGTCCCCGCGGTGGAGCGGAGTTTGATGACCGGCCGGAGTTCGTTGCGAGCCATGGTGGTACCTTACTGAAAATGAATTCCATTAGCGACATCGCTTCGGCGCTCACTTCAGGAGAGGTACGTCACCCATGTCCGCGCACTGCATGCTGACCGGGGCACAGCCCGGCTTCGGCAACCGCATCTCCCGTTCCCACCGGCGGACCTCCCGCCGTTTCGACCCCAACATCCAGAGCAAGCGGTACTGGCTGCCGAGCGAGGGCCGGTACGTACGGCTGCGACTGAGCACGAAGGGGATCAAGACGGTCGACGCGATCGGCGTCGAGACGGCCGTAGCGCGGATCCGTGCTCGGGGGGTGCGGGTCTGATGGCGAAGAAGAGCAAGATCGCGAAGAACGAGCAGCGGCAGGAGATCGTCGCCCGGTACGCCGAGCGGCGCGCCGAGCTCAAGGAGATCATCCGGCGGCCGTCGTCGACGGAGGAGGAACGACTCGCCGCCCAGCGGGAGTTGCGACGCCAGCCGCGCGACGCCAGCGCGACACGCGTACGCAACCGGGACCAGGTGGACGGGCGGCCGCGGGGGTACTTCCGGGCGTTCGGGCTGTCACGGGTCTCATTGCGGGGGCAGGCGCATGCCGGGTACCTGCCGGGGGTGCGCAAGTCGTCCTGGTGAGCGCGGGTGGGTCCGGGGGTCCGGGGAACGCGGGTGGGCTCGGGAAGCACGAGTGGGCCCGAGGAACACGGGTGGGCCCGGGAAGCACGAGTGGGCCCGAGGAACACGGGTGGGCCCGGTGAATCTCACAGCCGCTCCTCATGGGCCGGACGGCCGTCCCTGGTAGCTTGCTGCGGGCGTTCGGGCCGTACGGCCCGGCCCACCCGCCATGCCTTGCCCCTGCTCGTTGCTACTGCTTGGGAGCTACCAGTGACTTCGGCGACCTTCACGCGTCCGGCCCGCACGGTGTCGCGCCGGCAGCTGCGGATCGCGGCCGCCGCCGCGGGGCTGGCGGGTGCGCTCGTGCTCACCGCGTGCAGCAGCGGCGGCGACTCCAAGGACGACTCCTCGGCCGGCCCTTCCTCCTCCGCTGCCTCCACCGCGGACACGGGCGGCGGCACCAGCGGGACGACGAGCGCGTCCGACACTCTGCAGGGCAGCTGGCTCGCCACGACCGGCGGCAAGGCCGTCGCCCTGGTGATCAACGGCAAGCAGGCCGGGCTCTTCTCGACCGGTGGGTCCGTGTGCAGCGGGACCGCGGGCAAGGAGGCCGGGATGCAGATGATCCACCTCACCTGCACCAAGGGCGGCAAGGAGCGGGCGACGGGGATGGTCGACTCCGTGTCCAAGAACTCGCTGAAGATCACCTGGTCGGGCACCGTGGGCAAGGAGACGTACACCAAGACGGAGGGCGGGACCCTGCCGTCGGGGCTGCCGACGGCGAACCTCGGTCAGTAGTCCGGCAGGGCGGGCAACCGCTGCAGGGGATCGTGCGTGATGATCCATGCACGCGATCACCGGCATCGCGCCGCCGAGCACCAGCAGAGCACCAGAGGATCCACATGCGCGCCACCCCGATCACCGTCGCCGCTCTCGCTGCGGCGCTCCTGCTGACCGCCTGCGACAGCAGCGGCGGTGACAGCAGCTCCACCGACAAGAACAAGGCCGGCGGCGCCTGCACGCTCGACGCCGTCGGCGTGCAGGTAGCGGCGAGCGCCGCACCGTCCGCCGGGGACTCCGGCAACGTCACCGTCACGCTCACCAACCGCGGCTCCAAGTGCACCCTGAACGGCTTCCCGGGTGTCGACCTCTACGCGGGCAACGTCTCGAGCACCGTCCTCGCCACCAAGGCCGCGAAGGCCCAGAAACTGACCCTCACCAAGGACGCGTCGACCTCCTTCACGATCACGTACGTCCGGGGCGAGGCGGGCGGCAAGAAGAGCCTCCCGGTGAAGACGGTGAAGTTCACCCTGCCCGGCTCCACCGCCGACCACAGCTTCAAGTGGTCGTACGGCGACGTCGCCCTCAAGGGCGACGCGAACGAACCGAACGCCTCGGTGACGCCCTTCCAGCAGGCCGGGGACTGAGCCCAGCAGACCGGGGACTGAGCGCTCCGACCGGTGGTGCCGATCTGCGGCTCCGCCGCGGACCGCGGGGCGATGATGCTCCGTCGGCCGTCTGCGGCACCATCGCGGTCGGCCGTTCCCCCACCGCGGCGGAGCCACACACCGACCGGCCCCGCGCGCCTTGGGGGCGCTGCCGAGCCGGAGCGGAGTTCGCCCGGCCTGCTCAGGGCCGCCAGGCCCTGACGTCTGGGCACCTCACGGGAGCCGCGGCCGGGCACCCACCTGGGCGCGGTCCGCTGCCTGCGCGCCCTCCGTCCACCCCGCCGCGTCACTCACCCCGCGCAGGCGGGTCGTGGTCGTCTCGGGGAACATGTGGTCCGTGTGGGCCGTGACCGCGACCTCGCGGGAGGCCAGTACCGGGAGCAGGTCGTCGGTCACCTGCGTCTCGGCGGCCGCCGCGAGGCGGGTGCCTATGCGGTGGGCGTAGGCCGCGAGGAAGGACTGCCGGAAGGTCTTGGTGCGCTTGCGGCCGCCGGCCCGCTGGGCGGTCTCCGCCTTCGTCATCGCCGTCGTGGCCTGTACGAGGAGCGAGGTGTAGAGGAGCTCGACGGCCTCCAGGTCGGCTTCGAAGCCGACGACGGTGGAGAAGCCCAACGGCTCGTTCCACACGGCCCGGCAGTGGTTCGCGGTGGCGACCGCGTCCAGCAGCACCGCCTTGGCCTGCTCGTACGGTGCCTCGACGCCGATCCGGCAGGCGCCGGGGGCGTCGGGGGACGGCGCCCGGGCCGCGAGCAGTGCCTCGTCGATGCTGTGCCGGGCCATCAGCTCCTGCGCCTTGGCGGACAGCGCCTCCGCCTCGTCCGGGAACCCGGTCGCCTCCGCCTTGGCGAGCAGCGCGCGGATGCGGGTGAGCATGCGGGACTCGGAGGTCGGGCCGGCTCCGGGGGCGGAACCGGGCCGCCGCGTGGGCTCGTCGAGCGGTTCGAGGGCCGGCAGGCGCAGCAGCAGGCGGTACAGCTCCAGGAGGGCGGTCGCGTGCGAGAAGCGGTCGGTGCGGGGTGGGGTGCCGGTGGCCCCGGCGGTTTCGGCCGCTTCGGCGGTGAGCTCCTCCAGCTGCGCGGTCCAGCGGGGGCCGCGCGGCCCGTCGTACGGGGTCTGCGCCCGGATCAGCGCCGATGCCAGGCCTACGTGTACGTCGTCCAGCTCGCGGCGCACGATCCGGACCACGTCGGCGGGCTGCCAGCCACGCCGCCAGGCCGTCGCCACGAACTCCCGGCCGCGGCGGGCGAGTTCGGCGTCCGCCGCCGGGTCTGCGGCCAGCAGGGAGGCGCCCGTGTCGAGGGCGGCATCGGTCTCGGCGTACAGGGCGGCCTGGAAGGCGCGTTCGACGGTGCTGGACGGAGTGCTGGTCACTCGTCGATCGTGCCACGCGGCACTGACAGCCGGGTCAGCCGTCGATCAGGGCCACGGCTCGGTCGAGGGCGTCCGAGGCCGGGCACGTGATGTCGGGGAGGACGCCGGTGCCTTCCCAGTTGGTGCCGGAGACCGGGTTGACGGCACGGGCGACCGGGATGGTGGCCTCCAGGTTCGGGTGGACCGTCCAGCCCTCCCGCGGGTGGGCGCCACCGCGGGTGCTCTCCCCCACGACGGTCGCGCGGCCCAGCTGCTGGAGGTCGTAGGCCAGTTCCTCCGCGGCGGAGAAGGTGTGGGGCCCGGCGAGGACGTAGACCGGCTTGGTGCCGCCGAAGCGGGCGCCGGGCACGTGCGGCAGGGTCCAGGACTGGTCGTGCCGGTCGCCCACGCGCGCGTACATGGTGTTGAGGTGGGTGCGCTCGTCCAGGAGGTAGCTGCAGACGAAGGCGACGGTGTCCGGGTCGCCGCCGCCGTTGCCCCGCAGGTCCAGGACGAGCGCTTCGGCTCGCGCGACCAGGGTGAGCGCCGCGGCGAGCGGCTCGGCCGACCAGGACAGCGGGAAGAGGAAGGGGGCCAGTTCGAGGAGGGCGGTGCCGCCCGAGAGCAACTCGACACGGGGCACGCCGCCCAGGGAGGTGTCGAACTTGCGGCGCATCGCGGCTTCCGCAGCCTCGCCCTGGCCCTGCGGCACCTGCTCGGGGTGGTACTTGAGGCGCAGGTGCAGATCGCCGTTGACGGACTGCAGATCCGCGGTGACCAGGCCGCTCAGCTCCTCTGCGCTCTCCACGTCGTACGCCCCCTCCGCGAGGCGCCGGCGCAGCAGCAGGGCCAGTTGCTCGGCGGCCTCCGGGAAGACGTAGTGCTCGGTGAGGAGCCGGGCCGTCTCGTCGACGACCGCGGGAACGTCCTTGACGGGGGCGGGTGTTGAGGCAGGGGCAGGGGCCGTGGAGGAGCTCGTCGTCAGCGTGGTCGTGGTCATGGCAGATGAGTCAATCACCCTCCCCGTGCGCCCCACATGGAGTTTTCCCGGACTCGTCTCACCCACCGAAATTCGCTCGCTCCTCTCCGCTGCCGGTTCAAGCATGGCCGGATGGTGGACATGTCTTCGTCCGCGGCATTCCTCGTCGCCGCCTTCGCGCTCTGCATCACTCCCGGCCCCGACATGATGTTCATCGTGGCGATGGGCGGACGGGGCGGGCCCAGGACCGGAGTGCTGGCCGCGTGCGGCGTGGCCTGCGCGATGTTCGTGCACACGGTCGCCGCGGCGCTCGGTCTGTCGGCGCTGTTCCTGGCCCTGCCGACGCTGTATCACCTGTTGCGCTGGGCGGGTGCGGCCTATCTGCTCTACCTCGCGGTCAGGGCCTTCCGGGACCGGGCGGTGCCGGTCGAGGACGGTGCGGCGGCGGGGCCCGGGCGGCGACGGGCCTTCTGGCAGGGGGCAGTCACCAATCTGCTCAACCCCAAGGTGATCCTCTTCAACGTCGCCTTCCTGCCGCAGTTCGTGGACCCCGGGCTGGGGCACGTGCGCGAACAGTTCCTGGTCTTCGGGCTGACGATCACGGTCATGGGGTTGGGCGTGGACGGCTCGATCGGACTGCTCTCCGGAAAGCTCTCCTCGTTGCTGCGCCGGAGCCGGCGGGTGGCGCGCGGGCTGAACATCTTCAGCGGGACGGTGTTCACGGCATTGGCCGTTCGACTGTCAACCCAAGGTTGACGTTACCCTGCTGTCAACCTACGGTTGACACATGACGACGAACCCGAGCATCACGTCATCCGTACGTCTCGACGACCTGATCGCGGCGATCAAGCGGGTCCACGCCGCGCCCCTCGACCAGCTCCAGGACGCGGTGATCGCTGCCGATCACCTCGGCGAAGTGGCGGACCACCTGATCGGCCACTTCGTCGACCAGGCCCGGCGTTCCGGAGCGTCCTGGACGGACATCGGCCAGAGCATGGGGGTCACCCGGCAGGCCGCGCAGAAGCGGTTCGTGCCGAAGGAATCGGCCGGCCTCGACCCGAGCCAGGGCTTCAGCCGGTACACCCTGCGTGCTCGCAACGTGGTGATGGCGGCCCACAACGCCGCCAAGGACGCGCGCAACTCCGAGGTCCTCCCCGCACACCTGGTCCTCGGCCTGCCGGTCGAACCGGAGGGCCTCGCAGCCAAGGCGATCGTCGCGCAAGGCATCACTCTCGACGCCGTGCGGCAGGCGGCGACCGCCGCGCTGCCGCCCGCCGCCGAGGAGGTCCCAGAGCTCGTCCCGTACGCCTCGGACGCCAAGAAGGTCCTGGAACTCACCTTCCGCGAGGCCCTGCGCCTGGGCCACAACTACATCGGCACCGAGCACATCCTGCTCGCGCTCCTGGAGTTCGAGCACGGCACCGGCCTGCTGGCGGATCTCGGCATCGAGAGGAAACCCGTGGAGGCCGACATCGCCAAGGCGCTGGAGGGCCATCCGAAGCTCCGGGGCAAGTAGAGCCGGAGGCCGTTGTCAGACCCTCCTGCCACACTCGCAACCATGACCGACCGCTGGGCGCTCGCTCCGGCCGAGGACGGTGGCGTGGAGATCGCCCCCCTCGGTCCGGACGGGCTGCTCGCCGGACCGGTCCTGTGGGAGCCCGACCTCGCGACGGCCGTGCGGGGACGGCCGGAGGTCGTGCGGTGGGTGTGGCGTTCCACGGCCGAGGTGTATCCGCGTCTGCTCGCCACGGGGGTGCGAGTGGAGCGGTGCTACGACATCGAGGACGCCGAAACCCTCCTGCTGGGCCACGAGGGGCGGTACGGCGAGCCCCGCTCGGCGGCCGCCGCTCTGGCCCGGCTCCGCGGCGGCCCCGTACCGCCCGACCCGCCCCTGCGCTCCGCCGAACCCGGCGCGCAGTCCCCGCTCTTCGAACCGCAGACCGTCCCTGTGCCGCTGCCCGACCTCGCCGAGGTGTACGCCGAGCAGCAGCGCCGGCACGACGCCACCGCGCACCCCGACCGGATGCGGCTGCTGACCGCGGCCGAGTCGGCGGGGATGCTGGTGGCCGCCGAGATGAACCGCGCCGGGCTGCCCTGGAGCGCCGAGGTGCACCGCCGGGTGCTGCACGAACTGCTCGGCGAGCGCTATGCGGGCGGTGGCGAGCCCCGCCGCCTCGCCGAACTCGCGGACGAGGTGTCCGCCGCCTTCGGGCGCCGAGTCCGGCCCGATCTGCCCGCGGACGTCATCAAGGCGTTCGCGCAGGCCGGGATCAAGGTGAAGTCGACCCGGCGCTGGGAGATCGAGTCCGTCGACCACCCGGCGGTGAAGCCGCTGGTCGAGTACAAGAAGCTGTATCGCATCTGGGTCGCCCACGGCTGGTCCTGGCTGCAGGACTGGGTGCGGGACGGGCGGTTCAGGCCCGAGTTCCTCGCGGGCGGGACCGTCACCGGCAGATGGGTCACCCATGGCGGCGGCGCCCTCCAGATCCCCAAGGTCATCCGGCGCGCGGTGATCGCCGACCCCGGCTGGCGGCTGGTCGTCGCGGACGCCGACCAGATGGAGCCGCGCGTGCTGGCCGCCATCTCCCGCGACCCGGGGCTGATGGAGGTGGCCGGGCGCGAGAGCGACCTCTACCAGTCCGTCTCCGACCGGGCCTTCTCCGGCGACCGCGCCCAGGCCAAGCTCGCCGTCCTCGGCGCGGTCTACGGCCAGACCTCCGGCGACGGCCTGAAGAACCTCGCCGCGCTCAGACGCCGCTTCCCCAAGGCGGTCGCGTACGTCGACGACGCGGCGCGCGCTGGCGAGGAGGGGCGGCTCGTGCGGACCTGGCTGGGGCGGACCTGTCCGCCGGCGGCCGGGGTGGGCGAGGACGCGACGGAGGAGGCGGGCATCCCCCAGGACGAACCGGCCGAGACTCCCGCCGGGACCGAGTGGGTGCCCGGTTACGCCTCCACCAACACCCGCGCCCGCGGCCGCTTCGCCCGCAACTTCGTCGTCCAGGGCAGCGCCGCCGACTGGGCCCTGCTGGTGCTCGCCGCACTGCGGCAGACCTGCGCGGACATGGCGGCCGAGCTGGTCTTCTTCCAGCACGACGAGGTGATCGTGCACTGTCCCGAGCGGGAGGCGGAAGCGGTGGTGACGGCGATCCGGGAGGCGGCGGAGCTGGCGGGGCGGCTGACGTTCGGGGAGACCCCTGTGCGGTTCCCGTTCACTACGGCGGTGGTGGAGTGTTATGCGGATGCGAAGTGAGCGGTGACCGGTGCTGGGGGGAGGGGGGTTTCGCTTGCCCGCGCTGGGCGGGGTGCCGCTCTCTGTGGGTCGGGAGCCGCCCTAGGCGGCACGATTGCCCGCAGGCTAGGGCGGTAATGATCACCGGGCGCCGGCCTCGGCCAGCAGTTCCCTCAGCTCTGCCACCAATGCCTTCTCGTCCGTTCCGTCCAGGGCGTCGAGTGCCGCGCGCCACTGTTCGTACGCCTGCTCCGTGCTCCCGCGCTCCCGCAGCAGAAGCCCGTGCTGGTGGCGGGCGAGACCGCCCGTGTAGCGGTCGGCGCGGGCATCCGCGCGGCGGAGCAGTTCGGCACACTCGGCGCCGGCCCGTTCCGTACGGCCGAGCAGGCGCAGTGCCCGCACCAGCCCGAGCCGGGTCTGGGACTCGCCGTGCCAGTCGCCGTGGCCGCCGAGAATGCGCAGGCTCTCCTCGAAGTGGGGTACGGCGGCAGCCGGTTCGCCCAGGGTGAGGTGGGCGTAGCCGATGTTGCAGTGCGCGGAGTGCTGCACGATCACGGCGCCGATCTCGTCGCCGATGGCGAGCGACCGCCGGTGCTGATCGATCGCGGCCCGCGGGTCGGTGTGCTCGTAGAGGTTGCCGAGGTGGCTGTGGGTCACGGCCTCGCCGTGCGGGTCGTTCAACTGCCGTGAGAACTCCAGGCTCTGGCGCAGGGCCCGGCCGGACTCCTCGTAGCGGCCGAGGCCTTCGAGCAGCAGGCCGCGGTTGTTGAGGCAGCGGCGCATCCAGGAGACGCGGTCGAGCCGGCGCCAGATCGTCAGTGCCCGGTCGTTGAGGGCGAGGGCCTCGCTCTGCCGCCCGGTCAGGAAGTGCAGCGCGGCGAGGTCGCCCAGCGCGTACGCCTCGGCGGACTCGTCACCGAGCCGCCGGGCCACGCGCAGGGCGGCCCCGCCGAGCACCTCCATCTCGGCGACGCGGCCACTGCGCAGCACGTACGGGAAGAAGAGGCGGATCAGCGTAGAGATGCGGGCGGCCCTGAGGGCCTGTACGTCGGCGTCGGCACCGGCGTCCTCGGCGTACCGCTCGACCAGCGTGACGATGTTCACCAGCTCCGTGTCGCCCCAGGCGAAGGCCTGTCCGGCGGATTCGAAGGTGGGAAGGGCGGCGACGTGTGCCGCGTGGTCCGGCGGCTGGGCCGCGGTCGGGCGGCGGCGGTCGTCCTGGTCGAGGCCCGGTTCGACGATCGCGGTGAGGGCGCGCTCGGCGACGGCGGCGTACCAGGGCAGGGCGGCATCCACGTCACTGGCGCCCGCGGCCAGTTCGCGGGCGAAGTCGCGGACCAGGTCGTGCGGGGCGTATCGGCCGTACGCCGTCTCCTCCAGGAGGGCCACGTCGACGAGCCGGTCCAGCGCGGCCTCGGTGCGGCGCTCGTCGGTGCCGACCAGGTGGGCGAGGAGCGGGGCGCCGTACGCGGGCAGGTCGAGCGCGCCGATCCCGCGCAGCACGCGGGCGGCGTCCCGGTCGGCCTCGCGCTCCGAGGCGGCGAGCGCGTCGTGGGCGACGGCCAGGGACCGGCGGACGCTCAGGTCGTCGTACTCCAGGTGGTGCAACCTGCCTTCCGTTGCGGCGAGTTGACCGGCCAGCACCTCGGGGGTGAGTGCTCGGCGCGCGGCGAGGCGGGCGGCGACGATGCGCAGCGCGAGCGGAAGGCGGCCGGTGAGTTCGACGAGGGGATGGGCCGCGTCCAGGGTGTCGCGGCCGGAGACCGCCCGCAGCAGCTCGGCGCTCTCCTCGCCGCTCAGAGGGGTGAGCGGGAAGCGGCGGGCCCCGTCCAGGGCGGTCAGCGGCGAACGGCTGGTGACGATCACGGCGCACCCGGCGCCTGCCGGCAGCAGCGGCCGTACCTGAGCGGCGTGCGCGGCGTCGTCCAGGAGGAGAAGGGTGCGGGTCGGGGCCAGCAAGGAGCGCAGCAACGCGGCGGCCGCATCCGGGTGTTCGGGGATGCGACGGGGCTCGGTACCCAGGTCCCGGAGCAGGGCGCTGAGGGCCTGGGCGGACGTGAGAGGGGTCATGCCGGGGGTGGCGCCGTGCAGGTTGATGTACAGCTGGCCGTCGGGGAAACGTTCCCTCAGGGTGTGAGCGACCTGCAGGGCGAGGGCGCTCTTGCCCACGCCGGCCATGCCGCTGATGACAGCAACAGCAGGGGTCCGACCGGGCTCGAGGACGGTGCGGAGGTCGTCTAGAGCGGGGGTGCGGCCGGTGAAGTGGGCGGGCGGAGGAGGCAGTTGGGCGGGCCGGGGCGGCTGCGGGAGGGCGGGCGCGGAGGCGTCCGTGCCGCCGGACGCGGTCTCGTCCTCGCGCGGGGCGCCGGGGCTCCCAGTGGCGGCGAGCACCTCGACGTGCGCCTCCTGCATCGCCGGGCCCGGTTCCACACCCAGTTCCTCCACCAGGCGGGCGCGCAGGTCCCGGTGGACGGCCAGGGCCTCGGCCTGGCGGCCGGTGCGGTGCAGGGCGAGCATCAGCTGACGGTGGTACGCCTCCCGGAGCGGATACTCGGCGGCCAGTGCGGACAACTCCGGTACGAGGCCGTCCAGTCGGGCACCGTCGACGGCCAGCTCGGCGTCGTAACGCCACTCCAGAAGCAGCAGCCGCGCCTCCTTCAGGCGCTGGACGAAGGCGTATCCGCCCAGCTCGGCGGGGAGCCCGTTCAGAGGGGTGCCGCGCCACAGGGCGAGCGCGGACGTGCACTCGCGCACCACCCGCTCCCAGTTGCGGGCGGCGTACGCACCGCGTGCCGTGGCGAGATGACGCTCGAAGACATGCACGTCCAGTTCGCCCTGTTCGACGCGCAGCACGTAACCGGGCGGCACCGCACGCAGCCGCTCGGGGTCGTCGAGCAGCCTGCGCAGCCGGGCCACATGGTTGTGCAGCGAGGCCTGCGCGGACGCGGGCGGCGCCCCGCCCCACAGCGCGTCCTTGAGCGACTCGACGGAGACGACACGGCCGGCTTCGAGGAGCAGAGCGGCGAGCAGGGTGCGGACCTTGGGGCTGCCGATGGCTTTGACGTCGGCAGCGCCGGAGGCATCCGTGCCGTCGCCGAAGTCGCCCGCCTCGCCGTGGACGTCGTAGAGAACAGGCGGCCCCAGCAGTCCGAACCGCAGCTGGCCCCGCCTCACGCCGCCCACTGCCTTCCCGCATCCTTGGCGGATTTCCGCCCTCGTCACGGCGGTTTCCCGCCACCTGTGCCACGGCGGTCGCCGCGGGAATCCCTTACGGCTGCGGCCGCCCGGCGATGCCGGCCGACGGCTTCGCGCCAGTCGGCCGAGGCCGGAACGGAGAACCGTTGGCCACATGTTAGCGATCCGTTGGTGCCACCTGATGTGATCACTTCATCGGATCTGGCCCGGGGGTGCGCGCGTAGAACGCGCAACTCGGGGGAGTGACGCCGCCGTGGCCGGATCCGTGGGACGTCAGAGGGTCCCGGTCGGCGGAGGTGAACGCCCGGGACCCTCGTCCCCTCCACCCGTTTCTCTTCAGATGACGGGCGGCCGCCCCAGCCGCGAGAGGCGCCACACGGTCCGCCACCGCATCGGCCGCCGCTCGCCCGCCGGTTCCCTGAGTCCCTCCACGAACCCGCCGAACCAGGCGCGCAGTCCGGCCCGCGAACGGGTCCGTACGAGCGTGAGCAGCGTCCAGATCCCCAGGTGTACGGGGATGAGCGGCAACGGCAGTCGGCGGCGGACGAGCCACACCCGGTTCCGGGCGTTCACCCGGTAGTAGATGGCGTGCCGGGCCGGCGAGGTCTTCGGGTGCCGGAGCAGCAGTTCGGGTGCGTACAGGATCCGCCAGCCGGCGTCGGCGGCCCGCCAGGCCAGGTCGGTCTCCTCGTGGGCGAAGAAGAACTCGGCGGGCCAGTCGCCGATCTCGTCCAGCATGGCGGTCCGCAAGCCGTGGCCGCCGCCGAGGAACCCGGTGACGTAACCGCCCCGCATCGGGTCGGAGGCGCCGACCCGGGGTACGTGCCGCTGCTGTGTCTCGCCGTGCTCGTCGGCGATACGGAAGCCCACGATGCCGAGCTTCGGGTCGGCCGCGAACAGGTCCCGCACCCGTCGCAGCACGTCGGCGTCGACGAGCAGCCCGTCGTCGTCCAGCTCCACCACGACGTCGATGTCCCCGAACTCCCGCAGCCGCGCCAGCGCCTGGTTCCGGCCGCCCGGGCAGCCGAGGTTCTCGTCGAGTTCCAGGAGGGTGACCTCGCCGGGCAACGACAGCCGTTCCGCGAAGTCGGGCAGCGGGCAGCCGTTGCCGACGATCACGATCCGCGCGGGCGCGAGGTCCTGCTTGGCCACGGACTCCAGCAGTGCGTCGACCTCGGCGGGCCTGTTTCCCATGGTCACCACGGCGACGGCGATCCTCGGCGCCTCGCTGTCCCGCATGCGCTTCACCCCATCCGGCCGCCGGAAACCCTCGGCCGCGATGCTAGCCGTTCACAGTGAGTACATGCTGAGTACGCCATCTCGTATGCCAAGTCTTGGGACGCCGAGCCGCCCGTCTCACCCGTCGGGCCCTGGTGGACCCCGCGTTGCACGTGCCCGGCATCTGCTCCGTGGGGGAGATCTGCGCGCCGGTGCAGTTGGTGACCACCCAGGTGCCCGTGCTCACCGCGAGGGTGGCGGTCCGGTCGACCGGAGCTCCCATCCGCGCACAAGAAAGACCCTCCACGATCTCCGTGAAGGGTCTTCAGGGCCCTGAGCTGGGCTTCGATGGAGCCGCCTTCGGGATTCGAACCCGAGACCTACGCATTACGAGTGCGTTGCTCTGGCCATCTGAGCTAAGGCGGCGCGCTGTCCGCACTATGGTGCGATCAGCAACGTCGGTAAGTCTACACAGTTTCGACGGGTGCTCCGTACCAGCCCCGGGTGGTGGCTCCGCGGGGCTGGTCGCAGGGCTATGAGCAGCGCTTTCCCTGGGTCGGAGGGGTTCCGCGGAGCAGGTATGCGTCGATCGTGGAGTCGATGCAGGTGCTGCCGCGGCCGAAGGCGGTGTGACCGTCGCCCTCGTAGGTGAGGAGGCGGGCCGAGGTGAGCTGGCGGGACAGGGACTGGGCCCAGCGGTACGGGGTCGCCGGGTCGCGGGTGGTGCCGACCACGACGATCGGGGCCGCGCCCTTCGCCTTGATGCGGTGCGGGGCGCCGGTGGGCTGCACCGGCCAGTACGCGCAGTTCAGGGAGGCCCAGGCGAGGCCCCTGCCGAAGACCGGCGAGGCCTTCTCGAAGGACGGGAGCGCCTTCTCCACCTGTTCGGGGCCGGCGAAGGCACCGGGGAGGTCCAGGCAGTTCACGGCGGCGTTGGCGGACATCAGGTTCGCGTAGCGGCCCTTGGCGTCGCGCTCGTAGTAGCTGTCGGAGAGGACGAGCAGGCCCGCGCCGTCCTTCTCCTTCATGGCCGAGGTCAGCGCCTCGCGCAGCTGTGCCCACGTGCCCTGGTCGTACATCGCCGCGATCACGCCGGTGATGGCGAGGGCCTCGCCGAGCTTGCGGCCGTCGGCGTCGCCGGTGGGGATGGGTTGCGCGTCCAGTTCCTTGAAGAAGGCGCTGAGGTTGTCGCCGACCTGGGCGGGCGTGGTGCCCTTGCGGCCGAGCGGGCAGTCGGGCTGCTGCACGCAGTCCTTCGCGAAGGACTGGAACGCCGTCTCGAATCCCGCGGTCTGGTCCAGGTTCAGTCGGCGGCTGCTCAGCGAGGGGTCCATCGCGCCGTCCAGCACCAGCCGGCCCACCCGGTCCGGGAAGAGTCCGGCGTACGTCGCCCCGAGGAACGTCCCGTACGACGCCCCCACATACGTCAGCTTCGAGTCCCCCAGCACCGCCCGCAGGATGTCCATGTCGCGGGCCGCCTCGACAGTGGAGACGTGCCGCAGCAGCTCCGCCGAGTGCTTCCCGCAGCTCTCCGCGAACTTCTGGTACGCGTCGACCAGTTCGGCCGTCTCCTCGGGGCTGTCCGGCGTGGTGTCCGTCTGTGTGTACGTGTCCATCTGCCGGCCGTCGAGGCATTCGACGGGCTCGCTGCGGGCGACGCCGCGCGGATCGACGGCGACCATGTCGTAGCGAGCACGGACCTCGGCCGGGTAGCCGACACCGGCGTACTGCTGCAGGTACCCGATCGCCGAGCCGCCCGGCCCGCCCGGGTTCACCAGCAGGGAACCGAGCGGCTTGCCCTTGCCGGTGGCCTTCTTGCGGGCGACAGCGAGCCGTACGTCCCCGGCGTCCGGCCTGACGTAGTCGAGAGGTGCCTTCATCGTGGCGCACTCGAAGCCCGCGGCACCGCAGGTGCGCCAGCTCAGCTTCTGCCCGTAGTAGGGCGAGAGAGAGGACGGTGTCGACCGCGGCAGCGCTGCCAGCACCGCATCCGCCGCAGTGCCGCCGGTGCTCGCGGTGCCTCCGGAGGAGCAGGCGGAGACGAGCAGTGCGGCCGCGGCGAGGAGGGTGGCTGCGGTTCTGGGACGGCAGGGACGGGAGCTGCGCCTGATGTACATCACGCGAGCGTAACTCTGTGCAGCCATTCAGATGCGTTCCGTGCACACCGTGGCTCGTACGAATTACCTCGTCAACTTCCCGTTGATCACCGGCCTTCGCGCGGGGTCAGCCCGCTCTGAGGGCCATCGTCATCGCCTCCACCGCCAGCAGCGGAGCCACATTGCGGTCGAGGGCCTCCCGGCAGGCGGCGATCGCCTCGATGCGGCGGAGGGTGGACTCGGGGGAGGCGGCGCGGGCGAGGCGCTCCAGCGTGTCCTCGGCGTCCGCGTTGGCGAGGGCCACGCGGGTGCCGAGCTGGAGGGCCAGGACGTCGCGGTAGAAGCCGGTGAGGTCGGTCAGGGCGAGGTCGAGGCTGTCGCGCTGCGTACGCGTTCTGCGCCGCTTCTGCTTGTCCTCCAGGTCCTTCATCACACCCGCCGTGCCGCGCGGCATCCGGCCGCCCTGGCCTGCGCCCATCGCCGTTTTCAGCTCCTCGGTCTCCTTGCCGTCCCGCTCCTCGGCGAGCTGCTTGGCGTCCTCGGCGGCCGCGTCCACGAGCTCCTGGGCAGCCTTGAGGCAGCCTCCGACGTCCTCGACGCGCAGCGGCAGCTTCAGGACGGCGGCGCGGCGCTCGCGGGCGGCCGGGTCGGTGGCCAGGCGGCGGGCCCGGTCCACGTGCCCCTGCGTGGCGCGGGCCGCCGCCGCGGCCACGGGCGGTTCGATGCCCTCCCGCCGTACGAGCATGTCGGCGACGGCGTCCACCGAAGGCGTGAGCAGGTTCAGGTGCCGGCAGCGGGAGCGGATGGTGGGCAGGACGTCCTCGATGGAGGGGGCGCACAACAGCCAGACCGTACGCGGGGCGGGCTCCTCCACGGCTTTCAGGACGGCGTTGGCGGACTTCTCGTTCAGCCGCTCGGCGTCCTCGACGAGGATGACCTGCCAGCGGCCGTTGGCCGGTGAGGTGAACGACTTGCGGACGGTGTCACGCATGTCGTCGGCGAGGATCTGCGTGCCCACGGCGGCCACGGTGGTGACGTCCGCGTGCGTGCCGACGAGGGCGGTGTGACATCCGTCGCAGAACCCGCAGCCCGGGACCCCGCCGAGCGCACGGTCGGGGCTGATGCACTGCAGCGCGGCGGCGAACGCCCGCGCCGCCTGGTTCCGCCCCGCCCCCGGCGGCCCCGTGAACAGCCAGGCGTGCGTCATCTTCGACGCCTCGGGCGGCGGCGTGCCGGCGGTGGCCGCGGTGACCAGCGCATCGGCGTCCCGGGCGGCGGCGCCGAGCTGCTCGGCCACCTTCTCCTGGCCGACGAGGTCGTCCCAGACGGTCATGCGCTCAACCCGCCCTTTCGTCACGTTTCACGTTGCGGGATCCATTGTGCGGGGCGGCACTGACAACGGCGGACGAGCGACCGCTGCCATCCCGGCCAGGAAGACCGGTCCGGCAGCTCCACGCCCTGGCACGACCGCACTGAGCAACAACTCAGCCGGTCAGTCAGTCGCATACCACCGACCGCCACACCCCCGCGCGCACGCCCGGCCGGCGGGCCAGACCCACGCCTCTGCGACGGCACCGAACCGCAAACCAGCCGGCCCACTACCAACCACCGGCACACCCCGGCACCGAGGCGGGGCGGGGCCGGCCCACCCTGCGGCCGCGCCGGGCAACGGGCCGGCGCCGCCCTCATCCCGGGCCGCGAGGTCCGCTCCGGCCTCAGCCCCGCCGTCCCCGGCCGCGCCTTCCGCGGCCCGCGCCGTCGTCGTGCTCGTCCTCGCGCGGGCCGAGCAGTTCGTCCGCCAGCGTCGGCAGGTCGTCCAGCGGTGTCTCCTCGGCCCAGTCCGAGCGCCCCCGTCGCCGGGGCTCGCCCTCGGCGTCGATCTGGGGCATCTCCCGCGTACGGTCCTCGGCACCGTCCGGCCGTGCGCCCGCGCGCTCGTCCCGGAACAGCCCCGGCGGCACTCGATGCGCAGGGTCCTCGCCCCGCACGGGAGGCAGCAGAGCGGTCTCCTCCTCCGCGCCGGACGGCACCGGCGGCAGCACAGCCGTCTCGTCGGCCGCTCCCGGCACGACCGGCGGCAGCACGGCCGTCTCGTCCGTCGCCCCCGCGGGAGCCGGCGGCTGCGGCAGCTTCGCCGTCACCTCGGACTCGGACTCGCCGCTCCGCGCCCCGTCCGGCTTCTCCTCCCGCACCGGCCGCAGCACCGCGGTCTCCTCCGCCGGGCCGCCCGACGCGTTCGTCGGTGTCACCACCGGCGTCGGCACCGTGGACGCCTCCGGCGGCACCGCGGGTGCCGCAGGCCGCCTGGGGCCCGCCTCCGCGGCGGCTGCGGCCTGCTCGGCGAGCCGCCTGGCCTCCTCGGCCCGCAGCAGCGCCTCCTCGGCCTTGCGCTGCTTCTCCAGGCGTCGCGCCTCGGCCTCGGCGTGCAGCCGCGCCTCTTCCTCTGCCTGCTTGCGCCGCCGGTCCTCCTCGGCCTTGCGGCGGGCCTCCTCCTCGGCGCGGGCCTTCTCCTCGGCGAGGAGACGTGCCTGCTCCTCCTCGGCACGGCGGCGCGCCTCCTCGGCGCGCTGCCGGGCCTCCTCCGCCTGCCGTTCGGCCTCGCGGCGCTGCGCCTCCTCCAGCTCGCGCCGCTTGCGCTCCTCCTCCTCGGCGCGCAGCCGCTCGAGCTGTTCCTGGCGCTCGCGCTCCAGCCGCTCCTCCTCGGCCTTGCGCGCGGCCTCCTCCTCGGCCTTGCGGCGGGCCTCTTCCTCGGCCTTCTTCCGCGCCTCTTCCTGGGCCTTCACCTCGGCCTCGGACAGCGGCAGCATCTGGTCGAGCCGGTGCCGTACGACGGTGGTGACGGCCTCGGGCTCCTGGCCCGCGTCCACCACCAGGTAC
Organism: Streptomyces sp. TLI_185; assembly: GCF_003814765.1. Lineage (NCBI taxonomy): Bacteria > Bacillati > Actinomycetota > Actinomycetes > Kitasatosporales > Streptomycetaceae > Streptomyces > Streptomyces sp. TLI_185. The sequence continues at coordinate 5,734,399 of NZ_RKRB01000001.1, read as the reverse complement.
CGCCCGGGGTCGGCCGCGGCCAGCGTGAGGAAACCGGACCGCACGCGCGCGTGGAACTCGGCCGGCTCCGACTCCAGCCGGTCCGGCGCCTCCGTGAACCGCTCGCGCGCGATGTCCGGCGAGACGTCGAGGAGCACGGTCAGATGCGGTACGAGTCCGTTCGTCGCCCAGCGGTTGATGCGGGCGATCTCGGTCGGGGACAGGTCACGGCCCGCCCCCTGGTAGGCCACCGAGGAGTCGATGTAGCGGTCGGAGATGACCACCGCGCCGCGCTCCAGCGCGGGCCGGACCACGGTGTCCACGTGTTCCGCACGGTCCGCCGCGTACAGCAGTGCCTCCGCCCGGTGGGACAGCCCCGCACTGGACACGTCCAGCAGGATCGACCGCAGCCGCTTGCCCACCGGCGTCGCCCCCGGCTCGCGGGTCAGCACGACCTCGTGGCCCTTGCCGCGGATCCACTCGGCGAGGGCCTCGGCCTGCGTGGACTTGCCCGCGCCGTCACCGCCCTCCAGGGCGATGAAGAAACCGGCGTCCGTGGGCGTCTGCACCGGGTCGTCGCCGCCCAGCAGCGCGTCCCGCAGGTCGTGCCGCAGCGGCACGCCCGACCGGTCGTCGACCTTGGCCAGCACCAGCGCGGCCACCGGCAGCAGCAGCGCCCCGACCAGCATCAGCGTGAACGCGGCGCCGCCGTGTGCGAACACGAACTTGCCGTTCTCCAGCCGGTGCGGCCCGATCCCCGCGGCCACCACGGGCGCGACCACCGCGCCGAGCGCCACACACACGCGTACCACCGCGTGCAGGTGCTCCGTCGTACGCGCCCGCCGGTAGTCCTCGGCCTCCTGGTCGAGCAGCGTGTGCCCGGTGTTGGCGGCCACGCCCGCGCCGATACCGGCCAGCGCGACGATCAGCATGACCGTGGTGACGTCCGGGACGAGCCCGGCGGCCAGCAGTGCGACGCCGGTGAAGGCGATCGCCAGCGCGAGCAGCCGGCGCCGCGACAGGGTCGGCAGCACGGAAGACGCCGTACGGATGCCGACGACGACACCGCCCGTCAGCGCGAGCACCAGCAGCCCGTACGTCACCGGGCCGCCGCCCAGATCCTTGGCGTGCAGCACGCAGACGGCGACGGCCGCGGAGATCGCACCGGCGACGGCGGCGGCCGAGAGCACCAGCAGCGGGATGGCGCCCGTGCGGCCCTTGTCCACGCCCGTGCCCGTCTTGGGGCGTCGCAGCCCCTCGAGCGGCGAACGCGCGCGCGGGGTGCGTGTGTCGGGCAGCTCCAGGAAGGTCACCACGGACAGGGACGCGGCGAACAGCCCGGCCGCCACATACGAGGCGAGGGCCGCCTGGTGCTGGTCGAACCAGGCGAGACCGGTGCCGAGGAGGTTGTTGAGCAGGCCCGCGACGACGAGCGCGGCAGCCGCCAGCGGGATCGCCACGAAACTCGTACGCAGCGACAGGCGGCGCAGGGCGTCCATGTGGTCCGGCAGCGGTCGTACCGTCGCGCCCTCCGGGGGCGGGGCCGGCAGCAGGGCGGGCGCCGCGCTCTCGCGGCAGACCGTCCAGAAGCGCTCGGCGACTCCGGTGACGAAAGCCGTGACCAGCAGCACGGCGAGCGCGTTGTCGGGCGTCCAGTCGATCCACAGCGGCGCGACGATCAGCGCGGCGACCCGGACGCCGTCGGCACCGACCATGGTCCAGCGGCGGTCGAGCGGGCCCTCCTGAGAGGTGAGCGAGGTCAGCGGTCCGAGCAGGACGGCTCCGAAGAGCAGCGTCGCCAGGATGCGTACGCCGAAAACGGTCGCCACTGCGAACGCCACGCCCCGGTACCCACCGCCGAACGAGCCCTCGGCGATCGCCGTCTGGAGGGCGAGGAGGACCAGCACGAGGAGGGCGAGGGTGTCGCCGACTCCGCCCACGAGCTGTGCGCTCCACAGCCGTCGCAACTGCGGTCGGCGCAGCAGGGCGCGGACGGCACGCTCGCGGGAGTCCGCGACAAGGGCGTCGTCGGGGGCCGGCTGGTGGGCCGTTGGCTGCTCGGCACGCGTCATGCATTCAGCCTATCGGGACCGACTGACAGCCCGGGGCGCGCGTGCGGACGTGCGCACGCCCCGACACCAAAGCGATATCGGGGCGTTCGTTTTGCGAAGCGTCCGTGGAGGAAGCTGCCTCGGCTCAGTCGTTCTGACTCGGTGGTCCCGACTCAGTCGTCCGACGCCGTCTTCGAAGCCGTCGCCTTCTTGGCGGCGGTCGTCTTGGCGGCCGTCTTCTTCGCAGCCGTCGTCGTCTTCTTCGCAGCCGTCTTCTTGGCGGCCGTCGCCTTCTTGGCCGGGGCCTTCTTCGCAGGCGCCTTCTTCGCCGTCTTCTTGGCGGGCGCCTTCGCCCGCTTCTCGGCGAGCAGTTCGAAGCCGCGCTCCGGGGTGATCTCCTCGACGCTGTCGCCGGAGCGCAGGGTCGCGTTGGTCTCCCCGTCGGTGACGTACGGCCCGAAGCGGCCGTCCTTGACCACGACCGGCTTCTCGCTGACCGGGTCGGTGCCCAGCTCCTTCAGCGGCGGCTTGGCGGCCGCGCGGCCACGCTGCTTGGGCTGCGAGTAGATCTGCAGCGCCTCTTCGAGCGTGATCGTGAAGAGCTGCTCCTCGGACTGCAGCGAACGCGAGTCCGTGCCCTTCTTCAGGTACGGCCCGTAGCGCCCGTTCTGCGCGGTGATCTCCTGGCCCTCGGCATCGGTGCCGACGACCCGCGGCAGCGACATCAGCTTGAGCGCGTCCTCGAGCGTCACCGTGTCCAGCGACATCGACTTGAACAGCGAGGCCGTACGCGGCTTCACGGCGTTCTTGCCGGTCTTCGGGGTGCCCTCGGGGAGCACCTCGGTGACGTACGGGCCGTAGCGGCCGTCCCGGGCGATGATCTGGTGGCCCGTCTGCGGGTCGGCACCGAGCTCGAAGTCGCCGCTCGGCTTGGCGAGCAGCTCCTCCGCAAACTCGACGCTCAGCTCGTCCGGGGCCAGGTCCTCGGGCACGTCGGCGCGCTGGTGGCCCTCTGCGTCCTTCTCGCCGCGCTCGATGTACGGGCCGTAGCGCCCGACGCGCAGCACGATGCCGTCGCCCACCGGGAACGACGACACCTCGCGCGCGTCGATCGCGCCCAGGTCGGTCACCAGCTCCTTGAGGCCGCCGAGGTGGTCCCCGTCGCCGTTGCCCGCCTCGGCCGCGTTGCCGTTGTCCGTGCCCTCGCCGAAGTAGAACCGCTTCAGCCACGGCACGGACTGCGCCTCGCCGCGGGCGATGCGGTCGAGGTCGTCCTCCATCTTGGCGGTGAAGTCGTAGTCGACGAGCCGCCCGAAGTGCTTCTCCAGGAGGTTGACCACTGCGAAGGACAGGAAGGACGGGACGAGTGCCGTGCCCTTCTTGAAGACATAGCCGCGGTCGAGGATCGTGCCGATGATCGACGCGTACGTCGACGGGCGGCCGATCTCGCGCTCTTCGAGCTCCTTGACCAGGCTGGCCTCGGTGTAACGGGCCGGGGGCTTGGTGGCATGCCCGTCGACCGTGATCTCCTCGGCGCTGAGCCGGTCGCCCTCGGCGACCTGCGGCAGCCGGCGCTCGCGGTCGTCCAGCTCTGCGTTCGGGTCGTCGGCGCCCTCGACGTAGGCCTTCAGGAAGCCGTGGAAGGTGATCGTCTTGCCGGACGCGCTGAACTCGACGTCACGGCCGTCGGCAGCCGCGCCACCGATCTTCACGGTGACAGAGTTGCCGGTCGCGTCCTTCATCTGGGAGGCGACGGTCCGCTTCCAGATCAACTCGTAGAGCTTGAACTGGTCGCCGGTCAGTCCGGTCTCCGCTGGCGTGCGGAAACGATCACCCGAGGGCCGGATCGCCTCGTGCGCCTCCTGCGCGTTCTTGACCTTGCCGGCGTACGTCCGCGGGGCCGACGGCAGGTAGTCGGCGCCGTACAGCTGCGTGACCTGCGCACGGGCGGCGGCCACGGCGGTGTCGCTCAGCGTCGTGGAGTCCGTACGCATGTAGGTGATGTAGCCGTTCTCGTACAGCTTCTGCGCGACCTGCATGGTGGCCTTCGCGCCGAAGCCGAGCTTGCGGCTCGCCTCCTGCTGCAGCGTCGTCGTACGGAACGGGGCGTACGGCGAGCGGCGGTACGGCTTGGACTCGACCGACCGCACCGAGAACTGCGTGTTCTCCAGGGCGGCGGCGAGGGCGCGGGCGTTCGCCTCGTCGAGGTGGAGGGTGTTCGCGCTCTTGAGTTGTCCCAGGGAGTCGAAGTCGCGGCCCTGCGCGACCCGCCTGCCGTCGACGGTCTGCAGGCGGGCGACCAGCGACGACGGGTCCGACGAATCCCCCGCGCGGCCGGTCGCGAAGGTGCCCGTCAGGTCCCAGTACTCGGCAGAACGAAACGCGATGCGCTCGCGTTCCCGCTCCACCACAAGTCGTGTCGCGACGGACTGGACGCGGCCGGCCGACAGCCGGGGCATGACCTTCTTCCACAGGACCGGCGAGACCTCGTAGCCGTAGAGACGGTCGAGGATGCGGCGGGTCTCCTGGGCGTCGACCATGCGCTTGTTGAGGTCGCGCGGGTTGGCGACGGCCTCGCGGATCGCGTCCTTGGTGATCTCGTGGAACACCATGCGCTTGACGGGGACCTTGGGCTTCAGCACCTCCAGGAGGTGCCACGCGATGGCCTCGCCCTCGCGGTCCTCATCGGTGGCGAGGAAGAGCTCGTCGGAGTCGGCGAGCAGGTCCTTGAGCTTCTTGACCTGGGCCCTCTTGTCGGCGTTGACCACATAGACCGGCTGGAAGTCGTGTTCGACGTCCACACCGAGTCGGCGGACCTCGCCGGTGTACTTCTCCGGCACCTCCGCGGCGCCGTTGGGAAGGTCGCGGATGTGCCCGACGCTCGCCTCGACGATGTAGCCGGGGCCGAGGTAGCCCTTGATCGTCTTCGCCTTGGCAGGCGACTCGACGATGACGAGTCGGCGGCCGCCGTGTGCGGTCTCGCTGGTCGGGGACAACTTCGCTCTTCTCTCCGGTCGACGCTGGGGCCTCCCCGGGGGTTTCTCGGTCCCGGGGGCGGGTCGTGGTGACGCTGCGGAGTGTGACGGTACATCCCGCCCCCGTGTCAAACGGGAAAAGCCCGCAACGGCCACTCGAACGGTAACCCGACTACCGCCATTCCTGCCGCCCGGAGTACCCACCGGTCTTTTCGAGCCTGTCCGGAGGATCACCTCTCAATTAACCAAGCCGCAGCTCCGGGGCGGCTTTCAGACCCGGGTCAGGCACCATGTTCCGAAGGCCAGCATGATCACCGAGGCAAGGCTGGCGAGGGTCGCCGATGCGACGGGGTTCACACCGTGGGCGACCGGCTTGCGGTGCCGTACCCGGGCCACCGTCCATGCCAGCAGCGCCCCTCCGAACAGGGCGAACACCACTCCCGCGAAGATCGCCGGTCCGCTCTCCATGGCCTTCCGTGCCCCATTTCTCCCGTTCGCGAGTGCCCAGCCCGGCGAGACTGACACGCGTGGGCGGCGCACAGGCGAACCCGGGGTGAACGCCGGGCCGACGGACCGGGAGACTCACCCGGAACCGGGACCCCGTCCGGCCCTCACCCATGGCCCCAGCCGTTCCCCTCCGCCACCCAGCCGTGCACGGTGCGCTCGGGCCACGGCGCCAAGGTCGACTCGAATTAGTTGCTGCCCAGCTTGTTCCCGCACAACTCGTTCGCTTTGCCGATGACCTTCTCGCAGCTCAATTTGCCGGGGGCACGAACCGCCGCTGTGACAGACCTGCAAATCCGTGCCCGCGTCCCGAAAACGGCCCCCTTGGGCGCCCGGCCCCTACGCCGGCTCGAGGAATCCCTGCTCCACCAGCAGTCTGATCTGCGCCGGCGTACGGTCGCGCAGCAACACCGGGTCCTCGCCGACCAGTTGGGCGATCGCGTCCAGGATGCGGCCCGCGCTCAGTGAACCGTCGCAGACGCCCGCGAAGCCCGCGCCCACCGTGTCCACCTTGGTGGCCCGGCGCATGCCGCGGTGCTGGCGCAGCACGACGTGCTCCGGGTCCTCGGCGCCGGGCAGTCCGACCTGCTCCTGGACGACCTCGGAGACGAGCCTGAAGTGCCCTTCCAGCAGGGCCGCGTCGTCATGCGCACGCAGATAGTCGAGACGGTCGAAGTGCGCCCGTACCGTGTCGCCGAGAGGCTGCTCGACCGGGTGCGGCCACTCCTCCACGATGATCGAGGGCACGGCAGCAGTCGTCCTGCGCAGGGTGATCCAGCCGAACCCGACGGCCTTCACCTTGCGCGCCTCGAACTCGTCCAGCCAGGCGTCGTAGCGCGCCTGGTACTCGGCCGGGTCGCCCCGGTGGTCACCGGCATCCCTGAGCCACAGCTCCGCGTACTGCGTGACGTCCTGGACCTCGCGCTGCACGATCCACGCGTCGCAGCCGCGCGGCACCCACGACCTGATCCTGTCCTGCCAGTCCTCCCCTTCGACGTGCTGCCAGTTGGCGAGGAACTGCGCGAACCCGCCCTCGTTCAGCCGCTCCCCCGCCCCTTGAACGATCGAGCGGCACAGATCGTCCCCGCCCATCCCGCCGTCCCGGTACGTCAGCCGCGCACCGGGCGAGATCACGAAGGGCGGGTTCGACACGATCAGGTCGTACGTCTCGTCGTCGCGCACCGGCTCGAACAGCGAGCCCTCGCGCAGATCGGCCGCGGGGGCGCCGGACAGCGCCAGCGTGAGCGCGGTGATGTGCAGCGCGCGCGGGTTGAGATCGGTCGCCGTCACGCGCGTGGCGTGCTGCGCGGCGTGCAGCGCCTGGATGCCGGAGCCGGTGCCGAGGTCCAGGGCCGCGGAGACGGGCGTACGGACGGTGATGCCCGCAAGGGTCGTGGACGCGCCACCGACGCCGAGGACGACCCCTTCGTCACGGCTGCCGATCCCGCCCGCTCCGCCGACCGCACACCCCAGGTCCGACACGATGAACCAGTCCTCGCCGCCGGGCCCGCCGTACGGCCGTACATCCACCGTCGCGGCCACCTCGTCCCCGCCGATACGCGCCAGCCAGCCGCTCTCCAGGCACTCCTCGACCGGCAGAACGTCGGCCACGCGCGCGTGCGGCACGGGTTGCTGCAGCAGGAACAGCCGTACGAGCACCTCCAGCGGCGTGTCCCCGCGCGTCGCCCGCAGCGCGGGCACGGTCTCGCTGCGCGCCAGCGCCGCGTACGCGGGGGCGCCGAGCAACTCGAGCAGCCCGTCGGCGGTGAAGGACGCCCCGAGGAGGGCGTCCCGCAGCCGGGCGGCGACGTCGGAACGGCCGGGAGCAGGGACAGCGGGCAGGGCGGGCAGACCTGAGGTACTCACGCCCCCATTGTGGCGGGGCCGAGGGGTCGGCTGCAGCTCCGGCTCAGCTCGCCGCCGGCGAGGGGGCGGTGGACGCGCTCTTGCAGCTGGCCTGCTTGGCCATCGCCTTGCCGACGTCGCCCGCCTCGAGGTTCTTGAGGGCGTCGTTGCCGCTCGTGCTCAGCTGGTCCAGCGAGGTCGCGATGCCCTTGAGGCCGTCGGCGAACTTGGCCTGGTCCTTGACGTCGAGCGCGTCGACCTTCTTCTGCAGCGCGGCGTACGACGCGGCGATGTCGTCGAGCTCCTTGACCGCGTCCGTCTGCTTCTTCGCACCGTTGTCGACATCGGGCGCCCCGGCCTTCTGGACCGCGTCGCCGATCGCCTTGTAGGCGTTCGACATGTCCTGGAAGGCCTGGGCGTCGGTCTTCCGGACGGCGTCCGGCGTGCTGTTGTCCGAGGTCTGCTTCTGGATCGCGGCGTTGGCGGCCTCGATCTTCTTGGCCTGCGGCTGCACCGCGTCGCAGACCTGCTTGGCCCAGGCATCCAGCTTGTCATTGCCCTTGTCGCTGGTGCAGCCGGACAGCGCCAGTACCAGTACCGCACCGCCGGACAGTGCGGCCGCGAGCTTCTTGTTCACCGGATTGGTCCCTTCCATGGCTCTCGGCCCCGGAACATACACGCCGGGCGGGTGAAAGCCGCATGCCGAACGACGACTATGACACCTTTTGTGACTAATTACACCAGGCGAGAGAAGGCTCACGGTGAGGGTGTGAAAACACGAGGCGGGCGGGCGACGCGTCAACACGCGCCGCCCGCCCGCCTCTTGAGCCGGACCTCGTGGGGCCGCCTACGAAACCACCGCAGGATCGGCCGACTTGGCCACCCGCTCGGCGCCGCCCTCGTCACCCACGGCGATCCCGCGCCGCTTGGAGACGTACACCGCTCCGACGATGACGATCAGGGCGAGGACCGCGATCGCGATCCGTACCCCGATGTTCTTGTCGTCGCCGTAACTGAACTTGATCACCGCGGGTGCGATGAGCAGCGACACGAGGTTCATCACCTTGAGCAGCGGGTTGATCGCGGGACCCGCGGTGTCCTTGAAGGGGTCGCCGACGGTGTCGCCGATCACCGTCGCGGCATGGGCCTCGCTGCCCTTGCCGCCATGGTGGCCGTCCTCGACGAGCTTCTTGGCGTTGTCCCAGGCCCCGCCGGAGTTGGCGAGGAACACCGCCATCAGCGTGCCCGCGCCGATCGCACCGGCGAGGAACGCGCCGAGGGCGCCGACCCCGAGCGTGAACCCGATGAAGATGGGCGCCAGCACGGCGAGCAGACCGGGCGTGGTGAGTTCTCGCAGCGCGTCCTTGGTGCAGATGTCGACGACGCGCCCGTACTCCGGCTTCTCGGTGTAGTCCATGATGCCGGGGTGCTCGCGGAACTGCCGCCGCACCTCGTAGACCACGGAACCCGCCGACCGCGACACCGCGTTGATCGCCAGCCCCGAGAAGAGGAAGACGACCGCCGCGCCCGCGATGAGGCCGACGAGGTTGTTGGGCTGCGAGATGTCCATCATCAGGCTCATCGGGGCGCCCGCTCCGGCGAGCTTCTCGCCGACGTCCTGCGCGCCGGTCGTGATCGCGTCACGGTACGACCCGAAGAGCGCCGATGCCGCGAGGACCGCGGTGGCGATGGCGATGCCCTTGGTGATGGCCTTGGTGGTGTTGCCGACCGCGTCCAGGTTGGTGAGCACCTGGGCGCCCGCGCCCGTGACGTCGCCGGACATCTCGGCGATGCCCTGCGCGTTGTCGGAGACGGGCCCGAAGGTGTCCATCGCGACGATCACGCCGACGGTGGTGAGCAGGCCGGTACCGGCCAGCGCTACAGCGAACAGCGCGAGCATGATCGACGTACCGCCGAGCAGGAACGCCCCGTACACGCCGAGGCCGATCAGCAGGGCGGTGTAGACGGCCGATTCCAGACCCACCGAGATACCGGCGAGGACGACGGTGGCCGGGCCGGTCAGCGAGGTCTTGCCGATGTCCATGACAGGGCGACGGTTGGTCTCGGTGAAGTAGCCGGTCAACTGCTGGATCACAGCGGCCAGCACGATGCCGATCGCCACCGCGACGACCGCGAGGATCCGCGGATCGCCGTCCTTGGCCTTGATGGCGGCATCGGTGACGCCGTCGAGGTCCGAGTACTTGGACGGGAGATAGATGAAGACAGCCGCCGCCACCAGCACGAGCGAGATCGCCGCGGAGATGAAGAAGCCCCGGTTGATCGCGGTCATGCCACTGCGGTCGGCCCGGCGCGGGGCGACCGCGAAGATGCCGATCATGGCGGTGACGACACCGATCGCGGGCACGATCAGCGGGAAGGCCAGTCCGGAGTCGCCGAAGGCCACCTTGCCGAGGATCAGCGCGGCGACCAGGGTCACGGCGTACGACTCGAACAGGTCGGCCGCCATGCCCGCGCAGTCGCCGACGTTGTCGCCCACGTTGTCGGCGATGGTCGCGGCATTGCGCGGGTCGTCCTCCGGAATGCCCTGCTCGACCTTGCCGACCAGGTCGGCGCCGACGTCGGCGGCCTTGGTGAAGATGCCGCCGCCGACACGCATGAACATGGCGATCAGGGCGGCCCCGAGGCCGAAGCCTTCGAGCACTTTCGGCGCGTCGGCCGCGTACACCAGCACCACGCAGGAGGCGCCCAGCAGACCGAGCCCCACCGTGAACATGCCGACGACGCCGCCCGTACGGAAAGCGATCTTCATGGCTTTGTGCGAGACGGCGGTGAGATCCTTTTCCGGCTCACCCTCCGCCGGGGTCGCTTCCCGGGCCGCCGCGGCGACACGGACATTGCTGCGCACGGCGAGCCACATGCCGATATAGCCGGTGGCTGCCGAGAACGCCGCACCGATCAGAAAGAAGATCGATCGTCCGGCGCGCTGATTCCAGTCGTCCGCGGGCAACAGCATGAGCAGGAAGAACACGACCACGGCGAATACGCCGAGCGTGCGCAGCTGCCTGGCCAGATAGGCGTTCGCACCTTCCTGAATCGCCGTCGCGATCTTCTTCATACTGTCTGTGCCCTCGCCCGCCGCGAGCACCTGGCGTACCAGGATGCCTGCGACCACGAGCGCGGCCAGCGCGACGACTCCGATGATCATCACGATGATCCGGTTGTCGTCCGTCAGTACCGCGGCTGCGAGGGTTGTGGGGTGGTCAAACTGATGAGGGGTAGAAAGCCCCGCCATTCGTCCTCCTTGACGCCTGTGCTGAGCTCAAGATGTGGACGGATTCTAGGTACCCGCACCTGATCAAAACAGAGCACGGTAAACGGAATTAGCCTTCACATGCTCTTCAGCAAATGATCGACGTCACGCCACAGAACCCGAAAGAGGTAATGCCTCAAAGGCATTGACGCCTGCATTGACGCTTGATCGAATTATCGCGTGATCAGTCACGCATATGATCGTGAATTCCTTCACTAATTCCCGGGAGCGGCCGGAAAAGCACCAAGGGCCCTGCTGAGCAGGGCCCTTGGGACGTCGTACGAAGGTGAGTCAGGTGAGCACCGCGGTGGGTGGCGTGGTCGGCCAGGTCATGCGGATCAGCCCGCCGTGCGCGCCGGCGGTGACCTCCACGTCGTCAACGAGGCCGCTGATGACCGCGAGGCCCATCTCGTCCTCCTCGGTCTCCACGTCCTCACCGGCCGAGCCAGGCGCCCCGTCTCCGGCGGACGAGCGCGGTGCCTCGTCGCCGACCTCGATGGAGAACTGTTTCTCCTCCTCGACCAGCTGCACCTTCACCGGCGAGGTGATCCCGGCGCTCTGGTGCAGTCCGACGGCACGGCTGCAGGCCTCGCCGACGGCGAGTCTGACCTCGTCGAGGACGGCCTCGTCCACTCCGGCCCTGCGCGCCACCGCTGCCGCCACCAGTCGGGCGGTCCTGACGTGCTCGGGCAGCGCGCTGAAGCGGAGTTCAACGGTGGCCATGCATCCCCCTCGGAACTTCGGGCGTGCTGTCGGGGGACCGGGCTGCCGAAAGCCCGGACCCCCTGCATTGAACTTCTTCCGCCTGGGGAGCGGTCCTTTCCCGCTCCGTGGGGCGGTGGTCAGTCGGTGGCCGCCACCGCTTCCTCGACCGAGGTGTGGATCGGGAACACCTTGGTGAGGCCGGTGATGCGGAAGATCTTCAGAATGCGCTCCTGGTTGCAGACCAGGCGCAGCGAGCCCTCATGGGCACGCACCCGCTTCAGGCCGCCGACCAGCACGCCGAGCCCGGTGGAGTCGAGGAAGTCCACGCCCTCCATGTCGACGACGAGGTGGAAACTCCCGTCGTTCACCAGCTCGACCAGCTGCTCACGCAGCTTGGGCGCGGTATATACGTCGATTTCGCCACCGACCTCGACGACCGTACGATCGCCGACGGTACGGGTCGACAGGGACAGGTCCACGGATCCTCCAGCACCTTGCTACTCGAGCGGTCGCCCCTCGGGACACCTCGGCAGAGCCCCCGGAACGGTTCGCCAGCCGCGATGGCATTCAATCACTTACGGCAGGCGTGCACGACGCCTTGGTCCCATTGTCCGTCACGCCAGTGACACACTCGGTGCCGATGGCCAAGAATCACCGATCCGATCGATCCCCGACGGAGCCCGCTTCCCGGCTCGCACCGGGCACGATCCTGGGCCGGCTCGCCTCCGGGCCGAGCCGGGCTTCGCGCATCACTCATACGGAGCACTTGCCCCCGCGCGAGGGTCGCCATGCCGTCTGGCCTGACCGGATTCGCCCGGAGGTCATCGCCGCGGTGCAGGCGTGCGGCATCGAGGACCCCTGGGCCCACCAGGCACGGGCCGCCGAGCACGCGCTGGACGGCGACTCGGTGGTCGTCGCCACGGGCACGGCGTCCGGCAAGTCCCTGGCGTATCTGGTCCCGGTGCTCTCGACGCTCCTGGACGGCTCCGAGGCCCCGAACGGCCGCGGGACCACCGCCCTCTATCTGGCTCCCACGAAGGCTCTTGCGGCGGACCAGTGCCGATCCGTGAAGGAACTTTCACAACCTCTCGGAAATGCCGTACGTCCTGCGGTGTACGACGGGGACACGCCCTTCGAGGAACGCGAATGGGTCCGCCAGTACGCGAACTACGTCCTGACCAACCCGGACATGCTGCACCGCGGCATACTGCCGTCCCACCCCCGCTGGTCCTCCTTCCTGAAGTCGCTGAAGTACGTCGTCATCGACGAGTGCCACACCTACCGCGGTGTCTTCGGCTCACACGTCGCCCAGGTGCTGCGCCGCCTGCGCCGTCTGTGCGCCCGCTACGGGGCCTCCCCGGTCTTCCTGCTGGCCTCCGCGACCGCCGCGGAGCCCTCGGTCGCCGCCCGCCGCCTGACCGGCCTCCCGGTGGTCGAGGTGGCCGACGACGCCTCACCGCGCGGTGAACTGGTGTTCGCCCTCTGGGAGCCCCCGCTCACCGAGCTGCAGGGCGAGAAGGGTGCCCCCGTCCGCCGTACCGCCACCGCCGAGACGGCGGACCTGCTGACCGACCTCGCCGTGCAGGGGGTCCGGTCGGTCGCCTTCGTGCGGTCCCGGCGCGGCGCCGAGCTGATCTCGGTGATCGCCCAGGAGCGCCTCGCCGAGGTCGACCGCTCCCTCGCCCGGCGTGTCGCGGCGTACCGCGGCGGCTATCTCCCCGAGGAGCGCCGCGCCCTCGAACAGGCCCTGCACTCCGGCGAACTCCTCGGTCTCGCCGCGACCACCGCGCTCGAACTCGGCATCGACGTCTCGGGGCTGGACGCCGTGGTGATCGCCGGCTATCCGGGCACCCGCGCCTCCCTGTGGCAGCAGGCGGGCCGCGCGGGCCGTTCCGGGCAGGGCGCCCTGGCGGTCCTGGTCGCCCGCGACGACCCGCTGGACACCTTCCTCGTCCACCACCCCGAGGCCCTGTTCGACCAGCCCGTGGAGTCCACGGTCCTCGATCCCGACAACCCGTACGTCCTGGCCCCGCACCTGTGCGCGGCCGCCGCTGAACTGCCGCTCACCGACGAGGACTTCGAACTCTTCGGCCCCGCCTGCGAGGAACTCCTGCCGCAGTTGGAGGCCGCAAAGCTGCTCCGTCGCCGTACGAAGGCCTGGCACTGGACGCGCCGGGAACGGGCCGCCGACCTCACCGACATCCGCGGCGAGGGCGGCCGACCGGTCCAGGTCGTCGAGTCCGGTACGGGCCGCCTGCTCGGCACGGTCGACGCGGGCGCCGCCCACACGACCGTCCACGAGGGCGCGGTCCACCTCCACCAGGGCCGTACGTATCTCGTACGCTCCCTGGACCTGGAGGACTCGGTGGCCCTGGTCACGGAGGCGAGCCCCTCGTACTCGACGGTCGCCCGCGACACGACGTCCATCACCGTCCTGGAGACGGACACCGAGATTCCCTGGGGCGACGGACGCCTTTGCTACGGCTCCGTCGAGGTCACCAACCAAGTGGTCTCCTTCCTGCGTCGACGGCTCATCACCGGTGAAGTGCTCGGCGAGACGAAACTCGACCTCCCTCCCCGTACGCTGCGCACGCGCGCCGTGTGGTGGACGGTCACCGAGGACCAGCTGGACGAGGCCCGGATCAACCCCGAGATCCTCGGCGGCGCCCTGCACGCCGCCGAGCACGCGTCGATCGGCATGCTGCCCCTCTTCGCGACCTGCGACCGCTGGGACATCGGCGGAGTCTCCGTCCCGCTGCACCCCGACACCCTCCTCCCCACGGTCTTCGTCTACGACGGCCACCCGGGCGGCGCGGGATTCGCTGAGCGCGCCTTCCACACCGCCCGCGCCTGGCTCACCGCCACCCGCCAGGCCATCGCCTCCTGCGAGTGCGAAGCCGGCTGCCCGTCCTGCATCCAGTCCCCCAAGTGCGGCAACGGCAACGATCCGCTGCACAAGAGGGGGGCGGTGCGGTTGCTCACGGTGCTTTTGCGGGGGGCGCCACAGGAGAAGGCAGAGCCTGTCGCGGGGGTGCCGGAGGGGCAGGCCGAGACTGGGCCGGGGGCGCCGGAGGAGCAGGCCGGGGCAGAGCCTGGCCCGGGAGCTCCGGCGACCCCGCAGGTCCCGCCCGTGCCCTGACCTCCGCCGCGAACGGCCCCCGCCCCGACGCCGCAGTCACGTCCGAGACCTCGCCGACGATCACGCACCGCACCAGCCGCGTGCCCTGCGCCCGCGCGACCCGGCCGGCCCGGGCGCAGGCCGCCGCGGTGTCGTCCGCCCAGTGGTCCGCCGCCGCGAGCGCCGCGAGGTCCGCACCGCCCGCCGCACGGTGCCGGACCACGACGGCCTGCCCCAGGGCGAGCACAACCCCGAACACCACGCACAGCACGGTGATCGCACCGACGCTCCAGACGGTGGCGGAACCGCGGTCCCCGCCCTGGAGGACGGCCCACCGGCGTCCGGAGAAGCCGCCGGTCACGGCCCCACCCCCACGGTCTCCTCCACCGCGGCCACGGCCTCCTCCCGTACGTCGAAGGGCAGACCGCGCAGCATCGGCGGCCTGGCCACCACGACCACGCGGACCTGGTCCCCCTCCCGGTCGACCGTGACCCTCGCGCCCCGAGGGGCAGCCTCACGGGCCACCTGGACGACCTTGTCACCCGGGTCCTGGCGGGCCGCCGCACGGGCCCCGGTCCGCGCCGCGTCCACGCACTGGATCTGCGCGGCCACGACCAGCAGCGCCCACACCAGGGCCATCGCGAACATCACCAGCACGGGCAGCACCATGGCCGACTCCGCCGTCACGAACCCCCTGTCCCCGCCCTGCTCACATCTGCGCATCGAGCGCCCGCTTCACGATGTCCTGCAGCTCCGCGCTGACCTGCCCGCTCGTCACCACCTTGTAGAGGACCACCGCGAACGCCACCGCCGCCACGATCCCCATCGCGTACTCCGAGGTGACCATCCCCGCGTCCCTGCGCGCCGCACGCGCCCTGCACACCAGGGCACGCAGCCGCGCCCGTACCGCCTTGCACATCTCAACCCCCGTGAGGTTCAGTCCTGTTGACCATTCACTGCTCGATTGACCATTCACTGCTCGATGTCGGCGTCATGGCGCCGTCCGCCCAGTCCCCGTCATCCACCACCCCCTCCCAGCACCCCACCCGCGAGCCCGATCACCACGGGCAGCACGCCGACCGTGATGAAGGCGGGCAGGAAGCACAGGCCCACCGGTGCGGTGACCATGACGGCAGCCCGCCGGGCGCGTGCCGTCGCGGTGCGGGACCGGTCGGCGCGGACGTCCGCCGCGAGCCGTGCGACCGGTGTGGCGGCGGGGAGTCCGGACACGCCGGCCCGTTCCAGCAGCCTGGCAAGGGCTCCGGCGCCCGGCAGCTCGGCCAGCCGCCGCCAGGCTTCGGCCGGTTCGCCGCCGAGCCGCACCTCGGCCGCACCCCGCGCCAACGCGTCCCCGACGGGACCGCCCAGGGCCTCGCCCACGGCCTGCGCCGCGACCACAGGGCCGGCACCGGCGGCGATGCAGGCGGCCACCAGATCCGCCGAGAGCGGGAGTTGACGGGCCGCCTCCCCCGGGTCGTACGCCTCCGGGGCGCTCCCGGCCGCCTGCCGGCCACGCCATCGCCACAGCGCGCCCGCGACGGCCAGCCCCACCGCGACTCCGGCGAGGCCGCCGACCAGTACCCATCCGGCGCACCCCACCCCCGCCGCGGGCAGCCACCGCCACGTCACATCCCGTACCTCGAAGCGCGGCCGGCCCTGCATCGCCTCGACATCGGCCACCAGCCCGGCCAGCCGCCTTCGCACTCTCCGCTCACGCCGTACGGTCTCCAGCCGGCGCAGCAGCCACCCGAGGACGAGCAGCATCCCCACGGCCGCCCCCAGCCTGTGGACAACTTCCGTGCTCATGCCGCCTCCGCTCGCCGCACGATCCGCATCGCCCACCACATCCCGAGGCCTTCCAGCAGACCGCCGACCAGCAGGCAGCCGAGCCCGGCCCCGGTGTGCAGCAGCACGTGCAGGGGGTCGGCCCCGAGGGCGGTCCCCAGGGCGAGGCCCAGAGCCGGCAGCCCCGCGAGCATCACCGCCGTGGACTTCGCCCCTGCCAACTGGGCGCGCAGATCGGCGCGCTGGTCCCGCTCGGCCCGCAGCGCCCCTTCGAGCCGGTCGAGGCCGGCGGCGAGGCCCGCGCCCTGGTCCACGGCCACCCGCCAGCACGCGGCGAGGCCCAGCAGTCCCTCGGCGCCCGGTTGCCGTGCCGCCGCCGCGAGCGCGTCCGGGACGTCACCGCCGAACCGTGCCGCCGCCAGCACCGCCGCCTGCGCGCCCCCGAGCCCGCCGGAGTCCCGCGCGGCCCGCGGCAGGGCGTCTCCCGGCTGCCGCCCGGCCCGCACCTCCCCGGCGAGCGCCCCGCACAGCGCGATCACCGCGTCCCCGCGGCGCTCCCGGGCCCGTCGGGCCTCCCCTGCCAGCCGCATGCGCCGCAGCAACGGCACCCCGGCCGCCCCCGCGACGACCGGCAGCACCGACGCACCCAGCACCGCCAGCACCACTCCGACGGCCAGCGCCCACCACTCGGGCCGCAGCCGCCCGCGGATCCGCCGCAGCCCTCCGGCGACCTCCCGCCAATACGGCGGCCCGGTGCTCACCGCCCCGCCGCCCGCGAGCAACAGCTGCGCCCGCCGCGCCCCGGAGTGCCACCCGCCCATCAGCAGGGCCGCCGCACCGACGCACAGCACGCCCGCCCCCATCGCCGTCTCACCCATGACGTCCCCCTTCGAAGGACTCGCCGGACTCGCTGTGGAGCAGCTCCCGCAGCAGCTCCCACCCGCGCTCGTGCTCGAACGCCTTCGCGCCCCACCGCAGCGCCGGCACTGTCCGCACCAGCCCCGACGGATCCCGCTCCAGTACGTGCACCTCGGCGATCCGCCGCCGCCCGGTCCGGTCCCGCACGAGATGCAGGACCACCGACAGCGCCGCCGCCAACTGGCTGTGCAGCGCGGCCCGGTCGAGCCCGGCCGCCGTACCGAGCGCCTCCAGCCGGGCCGGTACTCCGGAGGCGGCATTCGCGTGGACGGTGCCGCAGCCGCCCTCGTGGCCGGTGTTCAACGCGGCCAGCAGATGCACCACTTCGGGCCCGCGCACCTCGCCCACGACCAGCCGGTCCGGCCGCATCCGCAGCGCCTGCCGCACCAGGTCCTGGAGCGTGACGAGGCCCGCGCCCTCCTGGTTGGCGGGTCTGGTCTCCAGCCGCACGACGTGCGGATGGTCCGGCCGCAGCTCCGCCGAGTCCTCGGCGAGCACGATCCGCTCGCCGCGTCCGACCAGTCCCAGCAGCGCGCTCAGCAAAGTCGTCTTGCCGCTGCCCGTCCCGCCGCTGACGAGGAAGGACAGCCGTGCCTCGAGCAGCGCCCGCAGCACACGGTCGCCGCCCGGCGGCACCGTGCCCGCCGCGACCAGCTCGTCGAGCGTGAACGCCCGGGGCCGTACGACGCGCAGCGACAGACAGGTGCAGCCCACCGCCACCGGTGGCAGCACCGCATGCAGCCGCGTCCCGTCGGGCAGCCGGGCATCGGCCCATGGCCGCGCGTCGTCGAGCCGCCGCCCGGCCACCGCGGCCAGGCGCTGCGCGAGACGTCGTACCGCGGCCGCGTCCGGGAAGGACACCGAGGTCAGCTCCAGTCCGCCGCCCCGGTCGACCCAGACCCGGTCCGGGGCGGACACCAGCACGTCGGTCACCGCCGGATCGGCGAGCAGCGGTTCGAGCGGCCCGCTGCCGACCAGTTCGGACCGCAACTTCTCGGCCGCGCCGAGGACTTCGGCGTCCCCCAGGACCCGCCCCTGCTCCCGCAGGGCCTGCGCCACGCGCGCGGGTGTCGGCTCGGCCCCGCTCTCGACCAGCCACTGCCGTACGCCGTCCAGCAGCCCGGCGGGCATCTCCGGAGCGGCGGCCGCGGAGGCCGAATCGCCGCGCGGCCGCCATCGCCCCGCCGAGCCGGGGTGCGGCACATCAACCGGACCCGGCACATCGGCCAGCCGCCCAGCGATCTCCGAGGACACACGCGGCCCGGCCCACGACGGCACCCGCGGCCCGTCGCCCCGCCGCCGTTGCCCCGCCGAGCCGGGGTTCGGCACATCAACCGGACCCGGCACATCACCCAGCAACTCAGCCCTCTCGGAGGACACACGCGGCCCGGCCCACGACGGCACCCGCCGCCCGTCGCCCCGCCGCCACACCGCTCTGGAGGCTCCCCGCGCCGAAGCGACCACCGAGCCGCCCGTCCCTTCGCCTCCCGCATACCGGCTCATGCGCTCCCCGCCTCCGTCAGCGCCCGCTCCCAGAACTCCTTGCAGAAGCGCGCCAGGGGCCCGCGGCCGTCCGCGGCGGGCGGCGTCCTGCCCTCCCCCGGGCGCAGCAGCCCCGACTCCACGGGCAGCTCGCCGGCCAGGGGCAGGCCGAGCAGCCGGGCCACCTCGCGGTCGTCCAGTCCGGGCGCGTACGGCCCTCGTACCGCGACCCGCAGGTCCCGCAGGACCATGCCGACGGCGGACGCCACCCGCCCGGCCGCGGCGACGGCGCGCAGTTCGCCGGGGGCGACCAGGAGGCCGAGATCGAGCTGGGCGAGCGCCTCGGCCACCCCGTCGTCGATGCGGCGCGGCAGGTCGACGACGACGGTGCCGCCCCGCCGTCTGGCCGCGGCCAGCACCGCCCGGACGGCCTGGGCCGGGACGGCGATGCGGTCGCCGCGATCCCAGCTGAGCACCCGCAGGGAGTGGAGTTGGGGCAGCGACTCCTCCAGGGCGCCGCCGCCGACTCGGCCACGGGAGGCGGCGAAGGCGGGCCAGCGCAGTCCCTCGGCGCTCTCGCCGCCGAGCAGCACGTCGAGTCCGCCGCCCAGTGGATCGGCGTCCACGAGCAGGGTGCGCAGCCCCTCGCGTGCGGAGGTGACGGCGAGGGCGCACGCGAGCGTGGAGGCCCCGGCGCCGCCGCGGCCCCCGATGACGCCGACGGTGAGGGCGGGCCGGCCCACCCCCTCGGCAACATCGGCGATGCGGTCGACCAGCCACTGTTCGCCGTCCGGAAGCACCAGGACGTGGTCGGCGCCGATCTCGACGGCCCGGCGCCAGACCCCGGAGTCGTCCTGGTCGCGGCCGACCAGCACCACTCCTCGTCTGCGGGCGGCCCCGCGCAGCCGCCGCGCGGCGTCGTCGCCGACCAGGACGAGCGGTGCTGCCTCCCAGCCGCCCGCCCGCTCCGGCACCGAGTGGTGGACCTCGGGTGTCGCTCCTGCCGCGGCGCACAGGCGCAGCAGGTCGTCGAGCAGTTCGACGTCCTCCGTGACGATCAGTGGTCCGGCCTGCCGCCCCGAGGCGGCGGGCGGCGGTTCATGTGTGACGGCTCCGGCCACGGTCTCCGTCCCCCTTCGCTGCATCTCTCGCGCAGCCCCTGCGGCCCCGCGATTCCCAAACGTGTGAAGAACCGGCAAGCGGTCTCCATATGAGCGGCCGATACGAACCGGCCAAACCCGCCCGACAAACCGGAACCGGTCTTGAACTCGGCGCGAGCGGGACGCGTTTGAATCACGGTGCAGCGATCCCGGAAATCCTGCGGATCATGGTCGATAACTGTGGACAAGTCGGTGGTTGTGAATAACCTCGTCACCCATACCGGTGACCCCTGCACCAACCCGTGCGCGACTTCCACAGAGCAGCCTGACGGCTACACACAGTGACGGATCATGAGCATGCAGAAGAGGCGGCCGCAGCCGCCTCAGGACGGCCGCACAGCCGCGCCAGGAAGTGAAGGAAGTCGGAAAACCCGTCCGGACATGCGACGACCCCCACCGGGGGGGAGAGTGGGGGTCGTCTCCACGGCCGACTCGGGGGGGAGGAGCCGGACCGGGTTAGCACGGTCGCGAACGATCCGTGACTTCCATGGTGTACCCGAGACCCTTCTCAGGCAAACCCACGCGCCCCACCTTACGCCGAATGGGCTGCCCCTATGCTCGGGGCGTGGAAAACCACTCCTTGCCCCGCACAGCGGCCTTCTTTGACCTGGACAAGACGGTCATTGCGAAGTCGAGCACGCTCACGTTCAGCAAGTCGTTCTACCAAGGCGGCCTGATCAACCGCAGGGCCGCCTTGCGCACCGCATATGCCCAGTTCGTCTTCCTCGTCGGCGGCATGGACCACGACCAGATGGAGCGGACACGCGAGTACCTGTCCTCGCTCGTCCGCGGCTGGAACGTCCAGCAGGTCAAGGAGATCGTCGCCGAGACCCTGCACGACCTGATCGACCCGATCATCTACGACGAGGCCGCCTCCCTCATCGAGGAGCACCACACCGCCGGCCGCGACGTCGTCATCGTGTCGACGTCGGGTGCGGAGGTGGTGGAGCCGATCGGCGAGCTGCTCGGCGCGGACCGGGTGGTGGCGACGCGCATGGTCGTGGGCGAGGACGGCTGCTACACCGGCGAGGTGGAGTACTACGCGTACGGCCCGACGAAGGCCGAGGCGATCAAGGAACTGGCCCAGTCCGAGGGGTACGACCTGGACCGCTGCTACGCCTACAGCGACTCCGCGACCGACCTTCCGATGCTGCGGGAGGTCGGCCTTCCGCACGCCGTCAACCCGGACCGCGCGCTGCGCCGCGAGGCACTCGCGCGCGGGTGGCCGATTCTCGATTTCCACCGGCCGGTCCGGCTCAAGCAGCGGATCCCGGCATTCTCCGTGCCGCCCCGTCCGGCCCTCGTCGCGGCCGCGGCAATAGGAGCCGCGGCCGCCACCGCGGGTCTTGTCTGGTACGCCAGCCGGCGCCGGGCCGCGCTCCTGTGACCTGCCGATTCACCGGCACCAAGATCCCCGTTCGACATTCCGGCGCCCGTTTACAGCCTATTTGAGACCAAAAGTAAAGAAGTACAGCCGGGGGTTCCGCTTGCTTCGGACCTGGAGTACAAAGGGGTTAACGGCCCGCGAGACCAAGGACATCCGAAAGGATCACCTTAATAACGCATTTGGCCCACGGACCGAAGCATGAACATCGGGCACCCACGCGACGTCGACCCGTCGATTACGGGCCAGCCACACCAGGTGACGGGCAAAGTTCCCGGCCTGATGGGCAACATATCGAGGACGCCTGGTAACTCGGTGAGCATGCCAGCGGCGGTACGAATCCTCGTACCGCCGCAACCCTTTTCCGGAGCCCGCGCAGCTTCCTACGCCGCCCCGCGCTGCAGTGCCTCGCACACGGCCGTCGACTCGCGCGCACCCAGCTCGACCGCCCTGCCGCAATGGGCGATCCAGGCCGCCATGCCGTCCGGCGTACCGGAGACGTACCCCTCCAGCGCCGCCAGATAGGCCGCTCGCCCCAGCTCGGCGTGGCCGACCTCGGCCGGGCAGACGGACTTCGGGTCGAGGCCGCTGCCCACCAGGACGATGCGCTCGGCGGTGCGCGCGACCAGGCCGTTTTGGGACGTGAAGGGGCGCAGCGCGAGGAGTTCGCCGTGGACGACAGCGGCCGTCACCAGAGCGGGCGCGGAGCTGCCGGTGATGATCAGCTCCGCGAGGCCCTCCAGCCGGCCGTGCACCTCGTCGGCGCCCGGCAGCGGCAGCTCGATCAGCGGCTCGTCGACCGGCTCGCCCGCCAGCCGCGGCCGTCCGACCTCGTCCCCGTTGGTGGCGGCGGCCACCAGGTGCAGCCGAGCGAGCACCCGCAAAGGCGACTGCCGCCAGACGGACAGCAGTTGGCCCGCCTCCGCGGTCAGCCTGAGGGCCGCGCCCATCACGCGCGCGTCGCCGTCACCGCTGAAGTCGGTGCGCCGGCGCACCTCCTCGAGGGCCCAGTCGGCGCCGGACAGCGCCGCGGAACCGCGGGCACCGCGCAGCGCCGCCTCGGAGGTGATCTCGTTGCTGCGGCGCCGCATGACCCGGTGCCCGTAGACCCGGTCCACGGCCTTGCGCACGGATTCCACGGACTCGGCCACCCCGGGCAGCGAGCCCAGGGCCGCAAGCGGATCGGCGTTCGCGCCTGTCGTACTCATGAGTACGACACTAGCCACCCCAGGGGCGCGCCCCACGATTGAGTGGTCTTCTTCACGCCCGTCTGCCACATACAGCGATCACCCCACTACCCTTCGTGAACATGAAAATTGCTTTCGTCGGGAAGGGCGGCAGCGGCAAGACGACCCTGTCCTCCCTGTTCATCCGTCATCTCGCGGCCAGCGGAGCACCGGTCGTCGCCGTGGACGCGGACATCAACCAGCACCTGGGCGCCGCGCTGGGCCTCGACGAGGCGGAGGCCGCCGCACTGCCGGCGATGGGCGAGAGGCTGCCGCTGATCAAGGACCATCTGCGCGGCTCCAACCCGCGCATCACCTCCGCCGAGACGATGATCAAGACCACACCGCCCGGCGAGGGCTCGCGGCTGCTGCGGGTGTGCGAGGACAATCCGGTCTACGAGGCCTGTGCCCGGCCGGTGGAACTCGACGGCGGCACCGTCCGTTTGATGGTCACCGGCCCCTTCACCGACGCCGACCTGGGGGTCGCCTGCTACCACTCCAAGACGGGAGCGGTGGAGCTGTGCCTGAACCACCTGGTGGACGGGCAGGGCGAGTACGTCGTGGTGGACATGACGGCGGGCTCGGACTCCTTCGCCTCCGGCATGTTCACCCGCTTCGACATCACGTTCCTCGTCGCCGAGCCGACCCGGAAGGGGGTCTCCGTCTATCGCCAGTACAAGGAGTACGCCCGCGACTACGGCGTCGTCCTGAAGGTCGTCGGCAACAAGGTCCAGGGGCAGGACGACCTCGACTTCCTCCGCGCCGAGGTCGGGGACGACCTGCTGATGACCGTCGGGCACTCGGACTGGGTGCGCGCCATGGAGAAGGGCCGACCGCCCCGGTTCGAGCTCCTGGAGGACGCCAACCGCCGCGCCCTGCGCGCCCTCCAGGTCGCCGCGGACGCGACGTACGAGCTGCGCGACTGGGAGCGCTACACGCGGCAGATGGTGCACTTCCACCTGAAGAACGCGGCCACGTGGGGCGATGCCCGCACCGGGGCCGACCTGGCCGCGCAGGTCGACCCCGGGTTCGTGCTCGGTGAGGGTGTCGTCGCCTCCGCCTGACGGCTACTGCTTCGCGGCCGGTGCTCCCGGTACGCCCTTCGGGGCCGGGGCGGGGTGGCCCGACAGGAAGGCCGCCCAGCCCTGCTCGGGGGCCTGGCCGACCTTCAGGGTGCGCAGCTTCGCCAGGGTCTGCGGGTCCTGGGCGTCCAGCCAGTCGGCCAGCTGGTGGAAGGACACACAGCGCACGTCGGGCTTGTTGCAGACGCTCTCGACGACCTCGTCGACGGCCCGCATGTAGGTGCCGCCGTTCCAGGACTCGAAGTGGTTGCCGATGACCAGGGGCGCGCGGTTGCCCTCGTAGGCGCGGCGGAAGCCCTTGAGCAGGCCGTCGCGCATCTGGTCGCCCCAGTGGTCGAACTTGTCGGGGTCGCCCTGGGTCTGCGTGCCGGACTGGTTGACCATGAAGTTGTAGTCCATGGTGAGCTGCTCGTAGGAGTGCCCGGGGAAGGGCACGAGCTGCATCGACAGGTCCCACAGCCCTTCCCTCTTCTTCGGCCAGACCTGGTCGTTGACCCCGCTGGTGTCGTAGCGGAAGCCCAGCCGACTCGCGGCCTTCACGAAGTTCTTCTGGCCTTCCAGACAGGGCGTGCGCGCGCCGATGAGCTCCTTGTCGTAGTCGAAGGGAAGCGGGGCCGCCTTCTCCATGCCGGAGTTGGTCTTCCAGCTCTTCACGAACTTCTTGGCCTGGGCGATCTCGCTCATCCACTGCGCGACCGACCACTCGCCGACACCGCCGTTCCTCCCGCAGAAGTGGCCGTTGAAGTGGGTGCCGATCTCGTTGCCCTCCAGCCACGCCAGGCGCAGCTGCTTCACGGTGTCGGCGATGCCCTGCTCGTCGTTGAAGCCGATGTCCGAGCTGCCCGGCGAGTGCTCCGGGGGCTTGTAGAGGTCGCGTTTCTCCTCCGGCAGCATGTACACGCCGCTGAGGAAGTACGTCATGGTCGCGTGGTTGGCCTTGGAGAGCTTGCGGAAGTGGGAGAACAGCTTCTGGCTGTCCTCGCCCGCGCCGTCCCAGGAGAAGACGACGAACTGCGGGGGCTTCTGGCCGGGCCGCAGACGCTCGGGTCTGGGCAGGTGGGGCTGGGCTCCGGTGTACGCGGTGGAGCCGTCACCGATCAGACGGACCGCGCTCCCCTGCACATGGGCCGGACGGGCCTTCTGCGGACCGAGAGCACCCGCCTTGGAACCGTTGGAGCCGATCGCACAGCCGGCGACCGACGCGGCACAGGACGCGGTGATCACGACGCCCACGGCGATCCTCTGGGTGGCGGTCATGTTCCGCTCACCTTCTTCCTTCTCTCAGGCCAACGCCGATGAGGGCGTTTTCTGGTGATGCGCCGGGCCAGCCCGACAGCGCCGCCAAGGTCGCACGGGGCCGAGAAGGAATTAGTACGACAAGCCGATGAAATGACCGCTTCACTCATTAGAGTGAGCGATTACCCCATTTGCCAGGAAAGTCTATGCCTGGCCTTTACTCTGAATTACGATCCATTTACCGAGCGTTGATTCATCCCGCCGCTGCACGCCGTGACCCACGGCCGCGACCGACCCCCGCCCATCGGCGGGGACGACCTGATCCGCGACCGCGCTGCCCGGAGGAGACGGGAAACATGTCAGCCTGCGCCCCCACCCGCGCCACCGACCCGAGCCGGCCCCAGCCCGACCACCAACCCCACAGCCCACCGCCGAACCCCCGCCGTCGCTTCCATGTCGTCGGCGCCGACCTGTCGGCCGCAGTCGCGGTCTTCCTGATCGCCCTCCCGCTGTCCCTGGGCATCGCTCTCGCCACCGGCGCCCCGCTCCAGGCCGGCCTGGTGGCCGCCGGGGTCGGCGGGCTCGTCGCCGGCCGGATCGGCGGCTGTCCGCTGCAGGTCAGCGGCCCCGCCGCGGGACTCACGGTCGTCACCGCCGACCTCATCCACCGCTACGGCTGGCGTACGACCTGCGCCGTCACGGTCCTCGCCGGCCTCGCCCAACTGGGCCTCGGCTGCCTGCGCGTGGCCCGCACCGCGCTCGCCGTCAGCCCCGCCATCGTGCACGGCATGCTCGCCGGAATCGGCGTCACCATCGCCGTCGCCCAGCTGCACATCGTCCTAGGCGGCACCCCGCAGAGCTCTGTCCTCGCCAACCTGCGGGCCCTGCCCGCCCAGCTGGCCAACCTGCACCCCGTCGCCGTGACCGTCAGCCTGCTGACCCTGACCCTGCTGCTGCTCTGGCCGCGGATCCCCGGCCGGACGGGACGCCTGCTGCGCAGGATCCCGGCCGCGCTCGTCGCCGTGGCCGGCGCCACCGCGGCCGCCTCGCTCTCGGGATTCGCAGTGCCCAAGGTCGACCTGCCCTCCTGGAGCAGCCACGCCCTCGCCGGTCTGCCCGAGGGCCCGGCGCTCGGCCTGACCGCGGCCGTGCTGACCACCACGCTGGTGTGCAGCGTGCAGTCCCTGCTCGGCGCGGTCGCCGTGGACAAACTGGTGGCCGCGAGACCCGGCCTGACCGCCCGCGTCGGACGCGCCGACCTGGACCGCGAACTGCTCGGGCAGGGCGCCGCCAACATCGTCTCCGGCACGCTCGGCGGACTGCCGGTCGCCGGTGTCGCCGTGAGAAGTTCGGCGAATGTGAACGCGGGCGCGGTGAGCCGGAACTCCACGATGCTGCACGGCGTTCTCGTAGTGATCGCCGCACTGCTGATGGTCCCGCTGCTGGAGCTCATCCCGCTCGCCTCGCTCGCCGCCCTGGTGATGGCCGTCGGCATCCAGATGGTGTCCCTGCACCACATCCGCACGGTGACCCGCCACCGAGAAGTGCTGGTGTACGCCGTCACCACACTCGGCGTGGTGGTCTTCGGCGTCCTGGAGGGCGTGACCCTCGGGATCGCCGTGGCCGTCGCCGTCGCCATGCACCGCCTCGCCCGCACCCGCATCACGCACGAAGAGAAGGAAGGAGTCCATCACGTACACGTCCGAGGGCAGTTGACGTTCCTCGCGGTGCCGCGGCTCAGCCGTGCTCTGCATCTCGTACCCCAAGGCGCCCCCGCCGTCGTGGAGTTGGACGGGTCGTTCATGGACCACGCGGCGTACGAGTCACTGCAGGACTGGCAGAACACACACACCGCACAGGGCGGCTCCGCCGAGGTGACCGGCCGCCGGACCGGTATCCGGCCCCTCACCGAACCCACCCTGCTCAACGAGGAGCACGGCGAGTCCTCCGTCGGCTGCCGCTGCCGTCCCTGGACGCCGTGGCGCAACCATCAGTGCGAGCACCCGCAGTCCGCGCCGGACACCGACCCCCTCGGTGCGCCTGGCGGGCCGACTGAACCGAGTGGGCCCAGTGGACCCGACGGCCCCCGCGGGCCCAGCGGCCGCAGCGGGCACCAACTGGCGCGCGGCATCAGCGCGTTCCAGCGCAACACCGCACCCCTCGTGCGCAGTGAGCTGGCCCGGCTGGCCCGGGAGGGGCAGCGGCCGTCCCAGCTCTTCCTCACCTGCGCCGACTCTCGGCTCGTCACGTCGATGATCACCTCCAGTGGTCCGGGCGATCTGTTCGTGGTGCGCAACGTGGGGAACCTGGTGCCGCTGCCCGGCGACGAGAGCGGCGACGACTCGGTGGCGGCCGCGATCGAGTACGCGGTGGACGTGCTGCAGGTGCGGTCCATCACGGTGTGTGGACACTCCGGGTGCGGGGCCATGCAGGCGCTGCTCGACGCCGAGCCCGGCGGCGCCCGGACGCCGCTGAAGCGGTGGCTGCGGCACGGGCTGCCGAGCCTGGAGCGCATGGCCGACAAAAGCCGGTCGTGGGCCCGGCTCGCGGGCCGGGCACCGGCCGACGCGGTCGAGCAGCTCTGTCTGACCAATGTGGTCCAGCAGTTGGAGCACCTGCGCGCCCACGAGTCGGTGGGGCGGGCCCTGCGGGACGGAGCGCTGGAGTTGCACGGGATGTACTTCCACGTGGGCGAGGCACAGGCGTATCTGCTCACGGGGACGGGCGGGGACGAGGTGTTCGACCACGTGGAGGCGGCAGAACGGTCCGCCTGACCGGCAGCGGCCCGCCACGGGTGTGCGGCTCCGCCTGGTGCGGGTCGCGCACCCGTGGCGTGTCCGGCACCGGCTGCCCCGACACTCCCGGGCCACGAAAGATATGACCGTCTCCGCGCGGCTCGGGTGCATTGGGACGTGAGAGGCGTTACAAGTGCTGAACTCCGCCCCGTCGGCGTCCGTGGGTACGGATGACTCCGGGCACCGCAGCACACCACTCACAGGTCTAAACCAATTTCCGGTCGGCCCTTGTCATCGGCACCCCGGGTCTGATGAGCTGTGGCCTGGGACACAACGGACACCCTGGGAAAGGGAGATGTCGTGAGCAACGAAAGCCTGGCCAACCTCTTGAAGGAGGAGCGACGCTTCGCGCCGCCGGCTGACCTGGCCGCGGGCGCCAACGTCACGGCAGAGGCGTACGAACAGGCCAAGGCTGACAGGCTCGGCTTCTGGGCCGAGCAGGCCCGGCGGCTGACCTGGGCCAAGGAACCGACCGAGACGCTGGACTGGTCGAACCCGCCGTTCGCCAAGTGGTTCAAGGACGGCGAGCTCAACGTCGCGTACAACTGCGTGGACCGGCATGTCGAGGCGGGGAACGGCGACCGTGTCGCCATCCACTTCGAGGGCGAGCCCGGCGACAGCCGTGCCCTCACCTATGCCGAGCTCAAGGACGAGGTGAGCAAGGCCGCCAACGCGCTGCTGGAGCTCGGTGTCCAGGCGGGCGACCGGGTCGCCGTCTACATGCCGATGATCCCGGAGACGGCGATCGCGATGCTGGCCTGCGCCCGGATCGGTGCTGCACACTCCGTCGTCTTCGGCGGTTTCTCCGCCGACGCCCTCGCCACGCGCATCCAGGACGCCGACGCCAAGGTCGTCATCACCTCCGACGGCGGCTACCGGCGCGGCAAGCCCTCCGCGCTCAAGCCGGCCGTCGACGAGGCGATCGGCAAGGTGGACAACGTCGACCACGTGCTGGTGGTCCGCCGTACCGGCCAGGAGGTCGCCTGGACCGAGGGCCGGGACGTGTGGTGGCACGAGATCGTCGAGCGGCAGTCGGCCGAGCACACCCCGGAGGCGTTCGACGCCGAGCACCCGCTGTTCATCCTGTACACCTCCGGCACGACGGGTAAGCCGAAGGGCATCCTGCACACCTCCGGCGGCTACCTCACCCAGACCGCGTACACCCACCACGCCGTCTTCGACCTCAAGCCGGAGACCGACGTCTACTGGTGCACGGCCGACGTCGGCTGGGTCACCGGGCACTCGTACATCGTCTACGGGCCGCTGGCCAACGGCGCGACCCAGGTCATGTACGAGGGCACGCCGGACACCCCGCACCAGGGCCGGTTCTGGGAGATCGTGCAGAAGTACGGGGTGACGATCCTGTACACGGCGCCGACGGCGATCCGTACGTTCATGAAGTGGGGCGACGACATCCCCGCGAAGTTCGACCTCTCCTCCCTCCGCGTCCTCGGCTCGGTCGGTGAGCCGATCAACCCCGAGGCCTGGATCTGGTACCGCAAGCACATCGGCGCCGACCGGACGCCGATCGTGGACACCTGGTGGCAGACCGAGACCGGCGCGATGATGATCTCGCCGCTGCCGGGCGTCACGGCGACCAAGCCGGGCTCCGCGCAGACGCCGCTGCCCGGTATCTCCGCGACCGTCGTGGACGACGAGGCGAACGAGGTGCCCGACGGCGGCGGTGGCTACCTGGTGCTCACCGAGCCGTGGCCGTCCATGCTGCGCACCATCTGGGGCGACGACCAGCGCTTCCTCGACACGTACTGGTCGCGGTTCGAGGGCAAGTACTTCGCCGGTGACGGGGCGAAGAAGGACGACGACGGCGACATCTGGCTGCTGGGCCGCGTGGACGACGTCATGCTGGTCTCCGGGCACAACATCTCCACCACCGAGGTCGAGTCCGCGCTCGTCTCCCACCCGTCGGTCGCCGAGGCGGCCGTCGTCGGCGCGGCGGACGAGACGACGGGTCAGGCGATCGTCGCCTTCGTGATCCTGCGCGGCACGGCGAACGCCGAGGACGAGGGCCTCGTCGCCGATCTGCGCAACCACGTGGGCGCCACCCTCGGTCCGATCGCCAAGCCGAAGCGGATCCTGCCGGTGGCGGAACTGCCGAAGACCCGCTCCGGCAAGATCATGCGGCGTCTGCTGCGGGACGTCGCGGAGAACCGCCAGCTCGGCGATGTGACGACGCTGACGGACTCGACGGTGATGGACCTCATCCAGGCGAAGCTCCCGGCGGCGCCCAGCGAGGACTGAGGTTTCCCCAGCTCCCAGGGGGCGCCCGGCGTGGAAACGCGCCGGGCGCCCCTTTTAGGTAAACTAAGCAAAACTGTGTGACCCTCAAGGTGTGCCGGGAAGTCTGGTCGGCAAGCAGCACTTCCCTGCCCACCGACCGGAGGTCTCCCTCGTGACCGCGCCCCGCACCACCGCCCCCCGCAAGGTTCTCGGCCGTCTGTCCCTGCCCGAGCGCACCTTCGTCGCGGATGCGCTGCGCACCGAGACCGTCGGCGGCGTACTGCTGCTCATGGCCGCGATCACGGCGCTGATCTGGGCGAACATACCCGCGCTGCACGACGGCTACGAGAGCGTCAGCCACTTCCACTTCGGCCCCGAGGCCCTCGGCCTGCATCTGTCGGTCGTGCACTGGGCCGCCGACGGGCTGCTCGCGGTGTTCTTCTTCGTTGCCGGCATCGAGCTCAAGCGCGAGCTGGTCGCCGGTGATCTCCGGGACCCCAGGGCAGCCGTGCTGCCGGTCGTCGCGGCCCTGTGCGGGATGGCCGTACCGGCGCTCGTCTACACCCTCACCAGCCTGAGCGGCGGCGGCTCGCTCCAGGGCTGGGCGGTCCCCACCGCCACCGACATCGCGTTCGCGCTGGCGGTGCTCGCCGTCATCGGTACGTCGCTGCCGAGCGCCCTGCGGGCCTTCCTGCTCACCCTCGCGGTCGTGGACGACCTCTTCGCGATCCTGATCATCGCGGTCTTCTTCACGAACACCATCAATTTCGCCGCGCTGGGCGGCGCGGTCGTGGGCCTCGCCGTCTTCTGGCTGCTGCTGAGGAAGGGCGTACGCGGGTGGTACGTGTACGTCCCGCTCGCGCTCGTCATCTGGGCACTGATGTACAACAGCGGCCTCCACGCGACGATCGCGGGCGTGGCGATGGGCCTGATGCTGCGCTGCCACCGCCACGAGGGCGAGGCGCACTCCCCGGGCGAGCGCATCGAGCATCTCGTGCGGCCCCTGTCGGCGGGCCTCGCGGTCCCCCTCTTCGCTCTGTTCAGCGCCGGTGTCACGATCTCGGGCGGCGCGCTCGGCGACGTGTTCACCAAGCCGGAGACACTGGGCGTGGTCCTCGGGCTCGTCGTCGGCAAGGCGCTCGGGATCTTCGGCGGTACGTGGCTGACGGCCCGTTTCACCCGGGCCTCGCTCAGCGACGACCTCGCCTGGGCCGACGTGTTCGCGGTGGCGACGCTGGCCGGCATCGGCTTCACCGTGTCGCTGCTGATCGGCGAACTCGCCTTCGACGGGGACGCCGTACTGACCGACGAGGTCAAGGCCGCCGTGCTGACGGGCTCCCTCATCGCGGCGGCCCTGGCGACGGTGCTGCTGAAGATCCGGAACGTCAAGTACCGCAGGCTGTGCGAGGCCGAGGAGCGCGACGAGGACCTCGACGGCATCCCGGACATCTACGAGGAGGACGACCCGGCGTACCACCTGCGAATGGCCGCGATCTACGAGAACAAGGCCGCCGAGCACCGCCGGACCGCCGAACGCAAGGCCGCCGAACGACGCGCGCTTGCCGAAGTACCGGGCGGGGCAGGCGACGAGGACGACCGTCCGGCATGATCTGACGAGACGGTACAAAAAGAGAGTGAGGGAGACCGCGATGAGCGCACCCGACGGCAGCCCGGTCGGCGCCGAACGCAGCATCGGCCAGTTGTTCGCCTCCGCGACGACCGAGATGTCGGCGCTGGTGCATGACGAGATCGCGCTGGCCAAAGCGCAGCTCAAGCAGGACGTCAAGCGCGGTGCGACGAGCGGCGGCGCGTTCACCGCGGCCGGCGCGGTCCTGGTGTTCTCCCTGCCGATGCTCAACTTCGCGCTGGCGTACGGCATCCGGACCTGGAGCGACTGGAACCTCGCGATCTGCTTCCTGCTGTCCTTCGCGGCGAATGTGCTGGTCGCGGTCGCCCTCGCGCTGATCGGCACGGTCTTCGCGAAGAAGGCGAAGAAGAGCAAGGGCCCGCAGAAGGTCGCGGCGTCGATGAAGGAGACCGCAGGGGTCCTGCAGAAGGCCAAGCCGCACCCGCGGCCGGAGCTGCCTCAGACCCCGGCGCTCGAGGACCGGGCCCCCGCGGCCATCGAGGCTGTGGCACGCTCGTCCTCATGACGGGCTCCTCCACCCCTGCGGGGCAATCACCTTCGGCGCAACCCACCTCGGTCGTACGACCGGACGCCCTGCCCGACGGGACCAAGGTGACCCACCGGGACGTGGCCGCCAACGGCGCCCGTTTCCACATCGCCGAGGCCGGTGACGGGCCGCTGGTGCTGCTGCTGCACGGCTTCCCGCAGTTCTGGTGGACGTGGCGGCACCAGCTGGCCGCTCTTTCTGAGGCGGGCTTCCGGGCCGTCGCCATGGACCTGCGCGGTGTCGGCGGCAGCGACCGCACTCCGCGCGGCTACGACCCCGCGAACCTCGCCCTCGACATCACCGGTGTGATCCGCTCGCTGGGCGAGCCGGACGCCGCGCTGGTCGGCCACGACCTGGGCGGATATCTGGCGTGGACGGCGGCCGTGATGCGCCCCAAGCTGGTCCGGCGGCTCGCGGTCGCCTCGATGCCGCATCCCCGGCGCTGGCGCTCGGCGATGCTCTCGGACGTCAAGCAGACCCGCGCGGGCTCCTACATCTGGGGGTTCCAGCGCCCCTGGATCCCGGAGCGGCAGCTCACCGCGGACGACGGCGCGCTCGTCGCCGAGCTGATCCGCGAGTGGTCCGGGCCGAACCTGCCGGACGACGAGGCGGTGCAGACGTACCGCCGGGCGATGTGCATCCCGTCGACGGCGCACTGCTCGGTCGAGCCCTACCGCTGGATGGTCCGCTCCATGGCCCGTCCGGACGGGATCCAGTTCAACCGCCGTATGAAGCGCCCCCTGAGGGTGCCGACCCTCCATCTGCACGGCTCACTCGACCCGGTGATGCGCACGCGCAGTGCGGCCGGATCCGGCGAGTACGTCGAAGCGCCGTACCGCTGGCGGCTGTTCGACGGGCTGGGGCACTTCCCGCACGAGGAGGATCCGGTCGCCTTCTCAACCGAGTTGGTCAACTGGCTCAAGGATCCCGAACCGGACCGGTAGACGCGCACTTTCTGTGCAGAACCGGCCAATTGACCGAAAGACCCCGAGCCCGATCGGTGACCGAGCCGATGCGCCCGGTATCCGGATCTGAACATGTGTCCTACGAACAGCCAATTGCCCGGCGCATAGGCCAATTGGGCGCCCAGGGGGCGGTTATCGACCTTGGGGCGGGGGCAGACGTCGGGGTATGGGCTGGACGCACGACTACAGTGACGCAGCACGCAATCGCCGCTCGGCCAGTGGCCTGAGCTCCCACCAGCGAGGCGGTGCACCGCAGATGGCGGGCACGGACCTCAGGGTGGGCATTCCGCGCATTCTGCGCCGCCGGGCCCGCTGGGTCTCGGTACGCCTGCGCCATCCCCGGGGCTGACCCGCCCCACTCTCCCGGAACGGCGGCTCACAGCGCGCAGCTGTCGCTGTCCACCTGCTGGTTCGCGGTACGCCCCTTGGTGATGTCCTCCTGGATCTCGTCCGCGGTGAGGGCGTACCCCGTGTCGGCGTCGTCGAGGGACTTCGCGAACACCACGCCGTACACATGACCGTTGGGCGTGAGCAGCGGACCGCCGGAATTGCCCTGGCGGACCGTCGTGTACAGCGAGTAGACGTCCCGGCGGACGGTACCGCGGTGGTAGATGTCCGGGCCGTTGGCCGGGAGGCGGCCACGCACGCGTGCGGCACGGACGTCGTACGACCCGTTCTCCGGGAAGCCCGCGATGATCGCGTCGTCGCCGCTGCGGGCGTCCGTGGGCGTGAACTTCAGGGCGGGCGCCTTGAGATCGGGTACGTCGAGTACGGCGATGTCGCGGTGCCAGTCGTAGAGGACGACCGTCGCGTCGTACTTCCTGCCCTCGCCGCCTATCTGGACGGTGGGTTCGTCGACGCCTCCGACCACGTGCGCGTTGGTCATGACGCGGCGGTCGCCGAAGACGAAGCCGCTGCCTTCCAGGACCTTGCCGCAGCTCTGCGCGGTGCCCATGACCTTGACGATGGAGCGCTTCGCGCGCGTGACCACGGGGCTGTTCGCGAGGGCCGGGTCGGGGGGACGGACGTCGTTGATCGGCTCGTTCGAGAACGGGCTGAAGACCTGCGGGAAGCCGTTCTGCGCGAGAACCGAGGAGAAGTCCGCGAACCAGGTGTCGGCCTGGTCGGGCAGGGCCCGGGCGACACCGAGGAGCACCTTGGAGCCGCGGACCTCCTTGCCGAGGGTCGGCAGGGTCGTGCCGGCCAGCGCCGAGCCGATCAGCCAGGCCACGAGGAGCATCGCCACGACGTTGACGAGGGCGCCGCCGGTCGCATCCAGGGCGCGGGCCGGGGACCAGGTGATGTAGCGGCGCAGCTTGTTGCCGAGATGGGTGGTCAGAGCCTGGCCGACGGAGGCGCAGACGATGACGACGACCACCGCGACGACTGCGGCCGTCGTGCTCACCTCGGCGTTGTCGGTCAGTGCGTCCCAGATGACGGGCAGGACGTAGACGGCGACGAGACCGCCGCCCAGGAAGCCGATCACCGACAGGATGCCGACGACGAACCCCTGGCGGTAGCCCACGATCGCGAACCACACGGCGGCGACCAGCAACAGGATGTCCAGCACGTTCACCGGTTCGAGCCTCGCCTCATCACTCTGCGGTCACCTCAGGTCGGCCGGGGGCCGGCCCGCCGCGCAGCAGCGACCGAGCACGATCTCCCCCGGGAAGACACAGCACGGCAGACACCCTGTCATGACCGCCAGTCGAGCGGGACCTGCTTCTCCCGGTCCCAGGGCCGCTCCCAGCCCGCGTAGTGGAACAGACGGTCGATGATTCCGGCCGTGAAGCCCCAGACCAGGGCCGATTCGACCAGAAATGCCGGACCTCGGTGGCCGCTGGGGTGGACGGTGGTGGCCCGGTTGTCCGGATCCGTGAGATCCGCCACGGGGACGGTGAACACCCGGGCCGTCTCGTTCGGATCGACGACCCCGACCGGGCTCGGCTCACGCCACCAGCCCATCACGGGGGTCACCACGAAGCCGCTGACCGGGATGTACAGCCTGGGCAACACGCCGAAGAGCTGCACGCCGGAGGGGTCGAGCCCGGTCTCCTCCTCGGCCTCGCGGAGAGCGGCCCGCAGCGGCCCGTCGGCCTTCGGGTCGCCGTCCTCGGGGTCGAGGGCGCCGCCGGGGAAGGACGGCTGCCCGGCGTGCGACCTGAGCGAACTCGCCCGCTCCATCAGCAGCAGCTCGGGGCCGCGCTCGCCCTCGCCGAACAGGATCAGTACGGCGGACTGCCGCCCCGCCCCGTCCTCCGGTGGCAGGAAGCGGCTCAACTGCAGCGGCTGCACCGTCTCCACGGCCCGGACCACCGGGTCCAGCCACTCGGGCAGCCCCTCCTTGCTGAGCACGACCGGTCCACCCTGCGTGTTACTCAGATTTGCCTCGCAATGTCCCCGCCGGTCACGCTGTCCGGCCTGCTTTTCTGCTGGGGGTCCGGGGGTCGCCCCCCGGGAAAATGCAGCGCTCGCCTTACTCGCGCGCGTCATCGCCACCCCCGTCCTGCCGAGTCCAACGCCCCGAAGGCCCGAGATCGTTCCTGAGCCCGCCCCGTCCGGTCCGGGACTCTGCCGTGCCGCCCGTCATCCGGCCCCCAGCGGCGGCGCCGGCTTGCCGCCCGCGTCCAGGTACGACTGCGGGGGCTTGAGGCGCTGGCCGGGGAAGCCGCCCTTCTCGTACTTGAGCAGCTTCTTCGCCTTCTCCGGGTCCGTCTCGCCCTCGCCGTACGCCGGACAGAGCGGAGCGATGGGGCAGGCGCCGCAGGCGGGCTTGCGAGCGTGGCAGATGCGGCGGCCGTGGAAGATCACGTGGTGCGAGAGCATCGTCCAGTCGCTCTTGGGGAAGAGCCCGCCGACGGCGGCCTCGATCTTGTCCGGGTCGGTCTCCTCCGTCCACTGCCAGCGCCGCACCAGCCGCTGGAAGTGCGTGTCCACGGTGATGCCGGGCCGTCCGAAGGCGTTCCCGAGCACGACGAAGGCGGTCTTGCGGCCCACACCGGGCAGCTTGACCAGGTCCTCGAGGCGACCGGGGACCTCCCCGCCGAACTGCTCCACCAGCGCCTTCGACAGCCCCATGACCGACTTGGTCTTGGCCCGGAAGAAGCCGGTCGGGCGGAGGATCTCCTCGACCTCCTCGGGGTTCGCGGCGGCCAGGTCCTCCGGGGTCGGGTACTTGGCGAACAGCCCGGGGGTCGTCTGGTTGACCCTGAGGTCGGTGGTCTGGGCGGACAGGACGGTGGCGACCACGAGCTGGAAGGGGTTCTCGAAGTCCAGCTCCGGGTGGGCGTACGGATACACCTCGGCGAGCTCGCGGTCGATACGGCGGGCACGGCGGACCAGGGCGGTGCGCGACTCGTTCTTCGGCGGCTTGGCGACCGACTTCGCTGGAGGGGCGCCCTCGACCGCGGCGGACGCCTTCTTGGGCGCGACGGCGGCTTTCTTGACGGCCTCGGTCTTTTTCACAGCGGCCTTTTTCACCGCGGTCTTCTTCGCGGCAGCCTTCTTCACCGGAGCGCTTTTCGTCGCTTTTGCCGGTTTCTTTCCGCCACCGGAGTTCTGTTCGCCCACAGCGGAATCACGACGTACAACCACCCGCCCAGCCCCCTTGGCCTGTGCTCTCACCGGCGATTTGGACACCCGGCCAGCCTAAAGCCCGGCACTGACATCCGCCCCGGACCCGGGAGATCGGCCCCCAATTGGACCCCTGCCGCTTACCTCGGGACAGGTGTGCGGCATCCTTGTGACAGATCACACTGTTTGGACCGTCCGGCAATACGGGGAACACGGTCCCCTGGTACCAAGGGGGAGCAAGATCCCCTGAGCAGGTCGACAAGGAGAGAACTCGTGGACGACGTTCTGCGGCGGAACCCGCTCTTCGCGGCGCTCGACGACGAGCAGGCCGCGGAGCTCCGCGCCTCCATGAGCGAGGTGACCCTCGCGCGCGGCGACGCGCTCTTCCACGAGGGCGACCCCGGTGACCGGCTTTACGTCGTCACCGAGGGCAAGGTGAAGCTCCACCGCACCTCCCCCGACGGCCGCGAGAACATGCTCGCCGTCGTCGGCCCCAGCGAGCTGATCGGCGAACTGTCGCTCTTCGACCCGGGCCCGCGCACCGCCACGGCCACCGCCCTGACCGAGGTCAAGATGCTCGGTCTCGGCCACGGCGATCTGCAGCCCTGGCTGAGCGCCCGCCCCGAGGTGGCCGGCGCCCTGCTGCGCGCCGTCGCCCGTCGGCTGCGCAAGACCAACGACGCGATGTCCGACCTGGTCTTCTCCGACGTCCCCGGCCGCGTCGCCCGCGCCCTGCTGGACCTCTCGCGCCGCTTCGGCGTGCAGTCCGAGGAGGGCATCCACGTCGTCCACGACCTGACGCAGGAGGAGCTGGCCCAGCTGGTCGGCGCCTCGCGCGAGACGGTCAACAAGGCGCTTGCCGACTTCGCGCAGCGCGGGTGGCTCCGCCTCGAGGCGCGGGCGGTCATCCTGCTGGACGTGGAGCGGCTCGCCAAGCGCTCGCGGTGACCGTCCCAGGGGGCTGCCGCCCCCAGACCCCCGCTCCGGCCTGAAGGGCCTCGTCCTCGAACGCCGGACGAGCTGGTGCAGTGACCCCATGTCCGAAAACGCGACCTCCAGAGGCCTCGACGCCCAGGGCTGCATCGAACGCGAGGGCTCTCTCGCGCGCGTACCGTACGCCTTCCGACCCGTCGTCGCCGTCGCGCGCGACCGGCTGCTCGAGGTGTTCGGGGCACGGCTGGACAGTGCGTACCTCTACGGGTCGATTCCGCGTGGCAACGCGCGCGTGGGGCGCAGTGATCTGGATCTGCTGGTCGCGCTGCGGGAGGAGCCCACGGACGCGGACCGGGAGGCCACCCGGGCGCTCGGTGAGGCCGTCGACAAGGAGTTCCCGCAGATCGACGGGGTCGGCACGCTGCTGTACAGCCGGGCGCGGCTGCTGAGCGAGCTGGAGACGTACGACCTGGGGTGGTTCGTCGCCTGTCTGTGCACGCCGCTGCTCGGTGAGGACCTCGCCGAGTACCTGCCGCGCTACCGCCCCGACTCCCTGCTCGCCCGCGAGACCAACGGGGATCTGGCCCTGCTGCTGCCCCGGTGGCGGCAGCGCATCGCGGCCGCCGAGGACACCGACGGCGCCCGGCGTCCCCTCGTGCGGTTCATGTCCCGGCATCTCGTCCGCACCGCGTTCACATTGGTCATGCCCCGCTGGAACGGCTGGACCAGCGACCTTGCGGAGATGGCCGAGGCCTTCGGCACGTACTACCCGGAGCGGGCCGAGCAGCTGCGGGCGGCGGCCGCCCTCGGGTACGAGCCCCATGGCGATCCCGCCGTACTGCGCTCGTACGTCGACGACCTCGGTCCCTGGCTCGCCGAGGAGTACGCGCGCGTGCACGGCATCAAGGCGCCGCGCCCGGACTAGGGGCCTGTCGTGATCCAAACGAGAGGCCCTAGATGAGCCCGTGCTCCTCCAGGTAGTCCAGCTGTGCCCGCACCGACAGCTCCGCCGCCGGCCACAGGGACCGGTCCACGTCCGCGTACACGTGCGCGACGACCTCGGGCGGCGTGCGGTAGCCGTCCTCGACCGCCGTCTCGACCTGGGCGAGGCGGTGGGCGCGGTGGGCCAGGTAGAACTCGACGGCTCCCTGGGCGTCCTCCAGGACGGGGCCATGGCCCGGCAGCACCGTGTGGACGCCGTCGTCGACCGTCAGCGACCGCAGCCGCCGTAGCGAGTCCAGATAGTCGCCCAGGCGGCCGTCGGGGTGCGCAACGACCGTCGTGCCGCGGCCCAGGACGGTGTCGCCCGTCAGGACCGCCTGATCGGCCGGGAGATGGAAGCAGAGGGAGTCCGAGGTGTGACCCGGGGTCGGCACGACCCTCAGCTCCAGACCGCCGACCGTGACGACGTCCCCGGCGGCGAGCCCCTCGTCGCCCAGCCGCAGCGCCGGGTCCAGGGCCCGCACCTTCGTGCCGGTCAGCCCGGCGAAGCGGGCAGAGCCCTCCGCGTGGTCCGGGTGGCCATGGGTCAGCAGGGTGAGCGCGATGCGCTTGCCGGCCTTCTCGGCCGTGTCCACGACGGTGCGCAGGTGGCCTTCGTCCAGGGGGCCGGGGTCGACGACGACGGCCAGGTCGGAGTCGGGCTCGGAGACGATCCAGGTGTTCGTGCCGTCGAGGGTCATCGCCGATGCGTTGGGCGCCAGGACGTTGACGGCCCGGGCGGTGGCGGGGCCGGTGAGAACCCCGCCCCGCGGCTGGCCGGGAAGGGCTGCTGCGTCGGTCATGCGGTGTTCTCTTCCGTCGGCGTCGTCGGGCGGTCGAGTCGTCGGTCGGAGGCCGGCGCAGCGCTCCGCAGCGCCCGACATGCCGCTAGCGCGGCGTTTCCGCGCCGCGGTGCGAGGGGCACACGAGAGATCGCGCCCCCGCCTCGCGACCGGCCCGGA
This sequence comes from Streptomyces sp. TLI_185, assembly GCF_003814765.1. NCBI lineage: Bacteria > Bacillati > Actinomycetota > Actinomycetes > Kitasatosporales > Streptomycetaceae > Streptomyces > Streptomyces sp. TLI_185. The sequence goes on along the minus strand of NZ_RKRB01000001.1, from coordinate 5,695,057 downwards.
AGGTCTGCTGCGTCCGTCATGCGGAGGCTCCACCAGTAGGGAGGTCGGTCGGACGATCGGTCGGGATGTGCTTCGTGAACTCGTCGTGGCCGGGCCAGAACAGCTCGATCTCGCCGTCCTTCAGCCGGGCCTGTGCGAGGACGGGCGTGAGGTCTCGGCCAGGGGCCGCGGCGAGCGCGTCGGCGGCCGTGGCACAGGAGGCCAGCTGGCGCAGGGTCGCGATGGTGGGCGGCATCATCGTCAGCTCGCCCTTGTCGTACGAGGCTGCCGCGTCCCCGGGGCGGATCCACACCGTGCGGTCGGCCTCCGTGGAGGCGTTGCGGGTGCGCTGACCGGGCGGGAGGGCGGCCACGAAGAACCAGGTGTCATAGCGCCGGGATTCGAACTCCGGGGTGATCCAGCGGGTCCAGACGCCGAGGAGGTCCGAACGCAGGACCAGACCGCGGCGGTCCAGGAACTCCGCAAAGGAGTACGCACGGGCGGCCACGGCCGCACGGTCGGCCTCCCAGTCCTCGCCCGTGGTGTCACCGACCACGGAGTCCGCGGACGGTCCGGCGAGCAGGACGCCCGCCTCCTCGTACGTCTCGCGTACGGCCGCACAGACGATCGCCTGGGCCGACCTCTCGTCGACGCCGAGCCGCTCGGCCCACCACGCGCGCGTGGGCCCGGCCCAGCGGACGTGGTGCTCGTCGTCGCGGGGGTCGACGCCGCCACCCGGATATGCGTACGCGCCTCCGGCGAAGGCCATGGAGGCGCGTCTGCGCAGCATGTGCACGGCGGGGCCGCGGTCGGTGTCCTTCAGGAGCATGACGGTGGCCGCGCGCTTCGGAACGACCGGGGTGAGCGTGCCGTCCGCGAGTCCGCGGATGCGTTCCGGCCAGTCCTCGGGAAACCACTGCCCATTCGCCATGGGCGGAGGCTATCCCGTGGTGCGCGAATGTTCGAGAGGTCCCCGAGGTCAGAGCGCCGCTACGGGACGAGCTCGACCTGGATCTCGACCTCGACCGGTGCGTCCAGCGGCAGCACCGCCACACCGACCGCGCTGCGCGCGTGCACACCCTTGTCGCCGAGCACCTCGCCGAGCAGTTCACTGGCACCGTTCACCACGCCGGGCTGGCCGGTGAAGTCCGAGGCCGAGGCGACGAAGCCCACGACCTTCACCACGCGCGCGATGCGGTCCAGGTCGCCGGTGACGGACTTCACGGCGGCCAGGGCGTTCAGCGCGCAGGTGCGGGCGAGCTCCTTGGCCTCCTCGGGCGTGACCTCCGCGCCGACCTTGCCGGTGACGGGCAGCTTGCCCTCCACCATCGGGAGCTGTCCGGCCGTGTACACGTAGGAGCCGGACTGCACGGCCGGCTGGTACGCGGCCAGCGGCGGCACGACCTCGGGCAGGGTCAGGCCGAGCTCGGCCAGCTTCGCCTCCACGGCGCTCATGCCTTCTCCCGCTTCAGGTAGGCCACCAGCTGCTCGGGGTTGTTCGGCCCGGGCACGACCTGGACGAGCTCCCAGCCGTCCTCGCCCCAGGTGTCCAGAATCTGCTTCGTTGCGTGGACGAGCAGTGGCACAGTCGCGTATTCCCACTTGGTCATGTGGCCGACTTTAGCCGCTGCCCGCCCACCGCCTCCCGTCGCGTTGTCCACAGGCTGTCGCGTGGTTGGCGCACGGACTGGTTAGGCTCGAAGGCGTGAGCAGGCTCCAGGTCGTCAGCGGCAAGGGCGGGACCGGAAAGACGACGGTCGCCGCCGCCCTCGCGTTGGCCCTCGCGACCGAGGGGAAGCGGACGCTTCTCGTCGAGGTCGAGGGGCGCCAGGGCATCGCGCAGCTCTTCGAGACGGAAGCGCTGCCCTACGAGGAGCGGAAGATCGCCGTCGCTCCAGGGGGCGGGGAGGTGTACGCCCTCGCCATCGACCCCGAACTGGCCCTTCTGGACTATCTCCAGATGTTCTACAAGCTGGGGGGCGCAGGCAGAGCCCTGAAGAAGCTCGGCGCGATCGACTTCGCCACCACCATCGCGCCGGGTCTCAGGGACGTGCTCCTGACCGGCAAGGCGTGCGAGGCGGTACGGCGCAAGGACAAGGCCGGGCGGTTCGCGTACGACTACGTCGTCATGGACGCGCCGCCCACCGGCCGCATCACGCGCTTCCTGAACGTGAACGACGAGGTGGCGGGCCTCGCCAAGATCGGCCCGATACACAATCAGGCGCAGGCCGTGATGCGGGTGCTGAAGTCGCCGGAGACGGCCGTGCACCTGGTGACGCTGCTGGAGGAGATGCCCGTCCAGGAGACCGCGGACGGGATCGCCGAACTGCGCGCCGCGAAGCTGCCGGTGGGCCGGATCATCGTGAACATGGTGCGGCCCGAGGTGTTGGACGCGGAGGATCTGGAACTCGTACGCAGCGTGCCGCGTTCTTCTGTTGCCAGGTCGCTGTCGTCGGCGGGACTCGGCGGCGCGCGCCGCGGTGGGAACGCGGAGAAGCTGGTGGACCCGCTGCTGCAGCAGGCCGACGAGTACGCCGAGCGGTACGCGCTGGAGCACGAACAGCGGGCGGTGCTGGCCGAGCAGGGCCTGCCGCTGCACGAACTGCCGCTGCTCGCCGAGGGCATGGACCTGGCGGGGCTGTACGAACTGGCCACCGAGCTGCGGGAGCAGGGCCTGTCATGAGCCGGGGCACACGGAGCACGAGTCGTCAGCAGCAGAAGCAGAAGCAGGGGATGTCATGAGTCCGGAGCCGGCCCACACACAGGAGACCGCCCGTCACCACCTGACCCCCGCGCGTGTGCTCGACGTCGACCCGCTGCTCGACGACCCGAACACGCGGATCGTGGTGTGCTGCGGTTCGGGCGGGGTGGGAAAGACCACCACCGCGGCGGCCCTCGGCCTCAGGGCCGCCGAGCGCGGTCGCAAGGTCGTCGTCCTGACCATCGACCCGGCCCGCCGGCTCGCCCAGTCCATGGGCATCGACTCGCTCGACAACACCCCGCGCCGGGTGAAGGGCGTCGACGGCGACGGCGAACTGCACGCCATGATGCTCGACATGAAGCGCACCTTCGACGAGATCGTCGAGGCGCACGCGGACGGCGAGCGGGCCGCCGTGATCCTGAACAACCCCTTCTACCAGTCCCTCTCTGCGGGCTTCGCGGGCACGCAGGAGTACATGGCGATGGAGAAGCTCGGGCAGCTGCGCGCCAGGGACGAGTGGGACCTGATCGTCGTCGACACCCCGCCGTCCCGCTCGGCGCTCGACTTCCTGGACGCGCCCAAGCGGCTCGGCTCGTTCCTGGACGGCCGGCTGATCCGGCTGCTCACCGCCCCGGCCAAGCTCGGCGGGCGGGCGGGCATGAAGTTCCTGAACGTCGGGATGTCGATGATGACCGGCACCCTCGGCAAGCTGTTGGGCGGTCAACTCCTCAAGGACGTCCAGACGTTCGTGGCCGCGATGGACACGACCTTCGGCGGGTTCCGCACGCGCGCGGATGCGACGTACCGGCTGCTGCAGGCACCCGGGACGGCGTTCCTCGTGGTGGCGGCCCCGGAGCGGGACGCGCTGCGGGAGGCCGCGTACTTCGTGGAGCGGCTGGCCGCCGAGGACATGCCGCTGGCCGGTCTGGTGCTCAACCGGGTCCACGGCAGCGGCGCCGCCCGGCTGTCGGCCGAGCGTGCGCTCGCCGCCGCGGAAAATCTTGTGGAGCCCCGCATTGTCGATCAGGACGGCGGGAAAGCTGGACTTCGTAACTCTCCCGACACGTACGGCAGTTCAGGCTCCCCCGCTTCCGAATCCCCTGCTGACGGGTCCGCAGAGCCTCCCGCGTCCGAGAACCACTCCCCCGGTCCGGATCAGGAGGACGAGGGCGCCCAGGGCGTAGAGCGGCTCACCGCAGGTCTGCTCCGGTTGCACGCCGAACGTATGCAACTGCTCTCCCGCGAGCAGCGCACGCGTGACCGCTTCACCGCGCTCCACCCCGAGGTGGCGGTGGCCGAAGTGGCCGCGCTGCCCGGCGATGTGCACGACCTCGCAGGGCTCAGGGACATCGGGGACCGGCTCGCGGCCAACCGGCCGGAGCTGCCCGAGGCTGCCGTCGACTGAGCCGAGGGGTGCCCTCAGCTCACCGCCGCGTAGTTCTCGTACACCTCGTCGTCGTCGAGCGGCAGGATCCCCACGCCGCGTTCGTACTCCAGACGAGCCGTCTCAAGAAGCCGGCGCCAGGAGGTGACGGTGGGTCGCCTGCGCAGCAGTGCGCGACGCTCCCGCTCCGTCATGCCTCCCCACACGCCGAACTCGACGCGGTTGTCGAGCGCATCAGCCAGACATTCCGTGCGCACCGGACATCCGGTGCACACTGCCTTGGCCCTGTTCTGCGCTGCTCCCTGAACGAACAGTTCATCCGGATCGGTAGTGCGGCAGGCGGCCTGCGCACTCCAGTCGGTTACCCAGCCCATACCGGCGCCGTCCTCTCCCGAATCGAGGCTCCCCCACGGCGGCAGCGGCATATTCACCGCCGCCAGTTGAGGACGTTACGGAAGGTGGGCACAGCGCAACACCCCCTTCGGGCCCAATCTTGAATGGCCCGAACGGACTATGCGTAAGCGGCAGATCACCCGGGGGAGTGAGCTGGTGACATACGTGACCTTCCCGGCAAAACGGGACAGTTCAGTTGAGTCACAACGGACGCCAGGTGACACACAAGGCGGATTCGGACACGTCCCCATCAAAAAAGTTGGGGAACCTCCGGAACGATTCGGGGTCGCCGGACGTATTGATACGTGGCCCTGCTGCTGTGACAGTTGAGAGCAGCTTAGGCCAAGGCATATACGTGTGTCCGGCGAATGAGAACGTAGGCTGCCCTCATGCCAAAGAAGCGCTCGGGCGGTGGCCTGTCCCCCACGCAGCAGGCCGCCAAGTTCCTCGGTGTCAGTGTGCTCGCGGGGGCCGTCCTGGCCGGTATCGCGCTGCCTGCCTTCGGCGCGCTGGGACTTGCGGCCAAGGGCTCGGTGGAGAGCTTCGACGATCTCCCCGCCAACCTCAAGACGCCGCCCCTGAGCCAGCGCACCACGATCCTCGACGCCGACGGCGGCCAGATCGCCACGGTCTACTCGCGCGACCGCACGGTGGTCGGCCTCAAGGACATCTCGCCGTACATGCAGAAGGCGATCGTCGCGATCGAGGACTCGCGCTACTACCAGCACGGCGCGGTCGACCTGAAGGGCATCCTGCGCGCGCTGAACAAGAACGTGCAGAGCAGCGGGGTGGCCCAGGGCGCCTCCACGCTCACGCAGCAGCTCGTGAAGAACGTCGCCATCGAGGAGGCCGGCGACGACCCGACGAAGGTCGCGCAGGCCACGCAGCAGACACTCGGCCGCAAGATAAGGGAGCTGAAGTACGCGATCCAGCTCGAGGAGGAGCTCGGCAAGAAGAAGATCCTCGAGAACTACCTGAACATCACGTTCTTCGGCGAGCAGGCCTACGGCGTCGAGGCCGCCTCCCAGCGCTACTTCTCCAAGCACGCCAAGGACCTGAACGTCCAGGAGTCGGCGCTCCTCGCGGGCATCGTCCAGTCGCCCAGCCGGTACGACCCGGTCAACGACTCGACGGAGGCCACCAGGCGCCGCAACGTCGTCCTGCAGCGCATGGCCGACATGGGCGACATCTCGCAGGCGGAGGCCGACAAGGCCAAGAAGACGCCGCTGGGCCTCAACCCCAGCCAGCCGAAGAACGGCTGCATCACCGCGGTCAAGGGCGCCGGCTTCTTCTGCGACTACGTGCGCGAGGTGTTCCTCACCAACCCGATGTTCGGCAAGACCAAGCAGGCCCGGGCGAAGGTCTGGAACCAGGGCGGTCTGACGATCCGTACGACGCTCGACCCGCAGGCCCAGTCCTCGGTCCAGGCGTCCATCAAGGAGCACGTCTACAAGACCGACGACGTGGCCACCGCCGCCACCATCGTCGAGCCCGGCACCGGCAAGATCCTCGCGATGGGCCAGTCCCGTCCGTACGGCTTCGGCAAGCACGAGACGCAGATCGACCTGTCGGTGAACTCGGACATGGGCGGCGGCGCGGGCTACCAGCCCGGTTCGACGTTCAAGCCGATCGTGGCCGCGGCCGCCATAGAGCGCGGCACGCCGGCGACGCAGACGTACTCCTCGCCGTACGAGATGGACTACCCGGCCCCGGTCTCGGCCTGTGACGGCAGGACCTGGGACGAGAAGGGCGTCAAGCTCACCAACGAGAACCCCGAGGAGCGCGGCCCGTACTCGATGAAGGAGGCGACCGCCAAGTCGGTCAACACCTACTATGTGCAGCTGATCAGCGACATCGGCATCTGCCCGGTGACGACGATGGCGCAGAAGATGGGCGTCGAGCGGGCCGACGGCAAGAAGATCCAGCAGGCCCCGTCCATCGCGCTCGGCACCCAGGAGATGTCCCCGCTGACGATGGCGAACGCGTACGCCACCTTCGCCTCGCGCGGCATGTACTGCACGCCGGTCGCCATCTCGTCCATCACCCAGACCGTCGCCAGCCAGAAGAAGTCCCTCGCGGTGCCGAAGACGACCTGCACGCGCGCGATGTCGGAGAAGACCGCCGACACCGTGACCACCCTCCTCAAGGGCGTGGTCGAGGACGGTACGGGCCAGGAGGCGGGCCTCGACAACCGCCCGAGCGCCGGCAAGACCGGTACGACGGACAACCGGTACGCGGCCTGGTTCGTGGGCTACACGCCGAACATGGCGGGCGCGGTCTGGGTCGGCGACCCGGCCCACAAGCGCCAGATGAAGGACATCAGCATCGGCGGCGTCTGGAACGACAAGGTCTACGGCGGCAAGGTCCCCGGCCCGATCTGGCGCGACATGATGACCGGTGCCCTGGACGGCAAGCCGGTGCAGGAGTTCAACCTCGTCAACATCCCCGACGGCAACAAGGGCAAGGGGAAGGGCCACGACGACGGGAACAACGGTGACAACGGCGGCACCACCGACGGCGGCCTCATCGGCGGGCTGACCGGCGGCGCCACGGACGGAGGCACGGACGGAGGCACCTTCCCGACGCCCACCTTCTCCTTCCCGGACAACCTGTTCCAGGGCACGAGCAACGGGAACGGGAACGGGGGACGGCGCGGCTGACGCGGAGGCCCGGGCCATGACGGCCCGGGCCTGAAACGCGTTTCTCGTCGGCGCGTCCCGCGCCGCTCAGCCCGCGAGCAGCTTCTTCACCGCAGCGGCGACCCGGCCGCCCTCGGCCAGGCCCGCGACCTTCGGGTTCACGATCTTCATGACGGCGCCCATGGCACGCGGGCCCTCGGCGCCGGCGGCCTTGGCCTCCTCGACGGCCGCGGCGACGATCCCGTCCAGCTCCTCGTCGCTGAGCTGCTTGGGCAGGTACTCGGCGAGCACCTCGCCCTCCGCCTTCTCCCGCTCGGCGCTCTCGGCCCGGCCACCCTGCGCGAAGGCATCGGCCGCCTCCCGGCGCTTCTTCGCCTCCTTGGTGATCACCTTGAGCACCTCGTCGTCGGAGAGCTCGCGCTTCTCCTTGCCCGCGACCTCCTCCTTGGTGATCGCGGTGAGCGTCAGCCGGAGCGTCGAGGAGCGGAGCTCGTTGCGCTCCTTGATCGCGGCGTTGAGGTCTTCCTGCAGCTTCGACTTGAGCGTGGTGGTCATGGATTTGATTGTCGCAGGTGTGGAACGTCCGACGCCCGTTCATTTAGAGGGCGGTGAGACCCGGGCCACCAAGGGGCAGCGCGGTTCTAGAGGTCTTACGCGTCTGACACGATGGACGTATGCGCGCTCGATACGGAGTACCTCTGGGGATCGCGGCGGCCGGTGCCGCCGGTGTGGTGTACGCGGCGGGATTCGAGGCCCGCTCCTTCCGGCTGCGACGGGTGACGGTCCCCGTCCTGCCCGCCGGCATGCGTCCCCTGCGTGTCCTCCAGGTCTCCGACATCCACATGGTCGGCGGCCAGCGCAAGAAGCAGCGCTGGCTGCGCTCCCTGGCCGGCCTGCGCCCCGACCTCGTGATCAACACGGGAGACAACCTGTCCGACCTGGAGGGCGTTCCCGAGGTTCTGGACGCCCTCGGCCCCCTGATGGACTTCCCTGGGGCGTACGTCTTCGGCTCCAACGACTACTACGGCCCGAGGCCCCGCAACCCCGCCCGCTACCTGCTGGAGAAGGTCCAGGGCCGCCACGGCCTGAACGGCAACCCTCCGGTGGTCGGCGCGATCCACAACCCGTGGGAGGACCTGCGGGACGGCTTCGACGCGGCGGGCTGGCTGAATCTCACGAACACCCGCGGCACGCTGAAGATCGAGGGCGTCACCCTGGAGCTGACGGGCCTGGACGACCCGCACATCAAGCGCGACCGCTACCCGCAGGTGTCCGGCGGCCCGTCGGCCACCGCGGACTTCTCGATGGGCGTCGTACACGCCCCCTACCTGCGGGTACTGGACTCCTTCACGGCGGACGACTACCCCCTGATCCTGGCCGGCCACACCCACGGCGGCCAGCTCTGCATCCCCTTCTACGGGGCCCTGGTCACCAACTGCGACCTGGACCCGGCGCGGGTGAAGGGCCTGTCCAGGCACACGGCGGAAGGCCGTACGTCATATCTGCACGTCTCGGCGGGCTGCGGCACCAACCGCTACACACCGGTACGGTTCGCGTGCCCGCCGGAGGCGACGCTGCTGACGCTGGTGGCCAGGGCGTAACCCGGTCGCCTCACCCACATCGCCCCATATGCCCCCTTTGCCTAGCTTGGGGGCATGACCGCTCCCATACCCAGGGACATACCGGACCTCCCGGCACTGCCCGGTGGGACCGTACTGGCGCCCTCCTACGTCCCCGCCTCCGCGGTGCTGGCCCCCGTGCACCGCCCCCTCGCCGCCGTGTACCGCCTGCTGGTGGCCCTGGCGGCAGCGGCAGGCGTGGCGATCGACCTGTTCCTAGGCAGCCCGGTCCACGTCCTGAGCTACTTCGCGATCCAGAGCAACATCCTGCTGGCCCTGGTCTTCGTGCTCGCAGCGCGCCGCGCCTGGACGGCCCGCCGCCCGCTCCCCTCCGCCCTGACCGGTGCGACGCTGCTGTACATCACCATCACCGGCCTGGTGTACCACCTGCTCCTGAGGGGCTCCTCGCCCCCGTTCTCCATGACGGGCGGCACCACACCACCGGCCGACTGGCAGTGGATCAGCAACCAGATCCTGCATACGGCCGTCCCCGTCGCCGCACTGCTGGACTGGCTCTTCCTGACGGCCCGCGGCCACCTCCACCTCCGCCAGGCGCCGACGTGGCTGCTCTACCCCCTGGCATACCTGGCGTTCTCCCTCGTCCGGGGCGAACTGATCCTCCCCGGCACACCGGGCCGCTACCTCTACCCGTTCCTGGACGCCGGCCTGCACAGCTACAAGAGCGTCCTCGGCAACGCCCTCCTCCTCGGCCTCGCCTTCTACGGCCTCGCCGTCCTCATGGTCGCCCTCGACCACATCCGCCCGAACCCCGTCCGCCACCGCGCGAAAACCGGATTTCGTCTCCAGCCACCAGTGGGCTAAAGTAAACGACGTCGCCGCGACAAGCAGGACATGCGACGACATCGGGGTGTAGCGCAGCTTGGCAGCGCGCTTCGTTCGGGACGAAGAGGTCGTGGGTTCAAATCCCGCCACCCCGACGCTGATCAGAGGGCCAATCGCATGATCGCGATTGGCCCTCTGTCGTGTCCGGGGCCAAACAAGGGGCCAACCGACGTTGCTTCTGCCGCAGCGCCCCACCTAAACCATCTACAGACGCTACGACGCCCTACCTCCTCTGCTCCGCGATCGCAGTCCACAGCGTCATGGCCAGATGCCGGTGCAGGAGGCTCGTTCAACCCGCGCGACGAGCCTTGTCGACGGCCTTCACCGGATGGGCGTCGACAAGACCAGGGCTGCCGGGGGTGCCTGCTGCTTACGACCGCTGATCGGTGGCCCGGGGGGCGGATGCCGGACGTTCGGCGGGCCGTGGTGCGGTCATGTCGAGTGGGAGCAGAGCGTCGTGGTCGGGGGTGCCGGGTTCGGCGGTGTAGACGCCGATGCGCTGGCCGGGGGTGCCTTCCACGTGCAGGGACTGGGATGTGAGGGTGAGTGTGCCGACCTGCGGGTGCTGGAAGATCTTCTGTGCGGGCTTGCTTCCGGTGACCTCTATCGTTCCCACAGGCCGGCGAAGTCGGGGCTCTTGAGGAGGAGTTCGCCGACGAGGTTGGTGAGGTCGAGGGCGTCCGGGGCGGTGCCGGCAACGGCGCGCAGGCGGGCGACGCAGGCGGTGATCTGCCGGTCCCAGTCGGGGAAGAGATCGCGGGCTGGGGGCACGACAGGCCGCCTGTTGCGGCGGAACGTGGTGACCGAAGATGACGGATACCGGACTGCCGAACCGGCCGGAGACCCTCACGCGGGATCATTGGGCGAGCGCGGCGGGAAGAGTGCGGGGGCGCCGCACCGAAGCGATCCGGAGTCGCGTGGCCGTACAACGATCGCCGACGGTGTGGTGGCGAAGATCGCCGGGATGGCCGCCCGGGATGTGCCGGGCGTCCATTCGATGGGCGGTGGGTTCGCCCGTGGCATGGGGGCCATGCGTGAACGGATGCCCGGTGCAGGCGGGAAGTCCGTCACCAGCGGAGTGAAGGTCGAGGTCGGCGATGTACAGACCGCTGTGGACCTGGAGATCGTCGTCGAATACGGCGTCTCCATCATCGAGGCCGCGGGCGACGTCAGAGAGAACGTGATCGCTGCCATCGAGCGGATGACCGGTCTGGAAGTTGTCGAAGTCAACAACGCAGTCGGAGATGTACATCTGTTCGACGAGGACGAGGGGCAACCAGAGCGGCGGCTCGAATAATCGCTTGCCGGAGCCACGGCGAGCAAGGAGCGCGCGATGGATATGGCCGCGGTTGGCCTGATCACCGGGATGGCGCCGGGTTCCGCCGGACGGTTCGCCGACGGTGACGGGGAACTCGGTGACCGCTTCCACACCCGCGAGCACGGTAACCGGCGACGGTGAGACCAGCCGCTCCTCGGAGGACGACCGCCGACGGAAGTGAGCCGACCTCCAGGAGCGGTCCGTTCGGCCTCTTCGGGGAGTAGCGTGAATTCATCGGGAGCACTTCGCACACCGGCTCCGATGCCGGTTTCGTTCCCGGTGAGCAATCGACACCGGGCAACTGCCCTCGCGCAGAGGTCCGGAGACGGGTTCGCGCAATGTCCGCGACCACCTCTCATCCCCCGCTGCGGGCCGTTCCCTTCAGGTCTCCGACCGCGCGACTCGCCCTGAAAGCCGTGAGTCCTTCACCAGGGCACGTCGAGTTGGACGGTGCCTGGTGGCCTCGGTCACGTGACCTGCCACAGGAACTCTCCGCTCTGGCGGACGTGCTGGATCCACTGTGGGGACGGATCACCCATATCGCCGTCAACCCCCGCCACTGGCCGAGCCTCCCGCGCAAGATCTTCGTCAACGGCCATGTGGTGAAGGCCGGTTGGTTCACGTCGGAGCAGGATCCGCACAAGATCCTGCTTCTGTCCTATACGGCAGGCCGCTGGGACCTCTTGGTGATACCCCCGGAGACCAGCGCTCCCTCGGCCGCCCGGCTGATGGCCGCCGCGGTCGCGAACACCGGCCCGCCGATGACCGCGACCGCCCTCGTGACGGCGGAACAGGCCGGCGGGACCACCTCCTCGTACGAGGCCACCAGCGGCCGGCCCGGCCGAGTGGTGGTGGGGGTGTGACGGTCGTCGTCGCCCTGGCCGTCGGTGCCTGATGATTCGCCGGGCAGTCCGTGGGGGGGCGGATCACACGTGACCACCTGCCGCGGCCGCCATGAGCGGTTCCGCTGTTTCCTCGGTCGCATCCGGAGGCACGACCAGCAGGTCCCAGCGCCCCCGGCCGGGGGCGAGCAGGACGATCGTGTGCGGGGCGGATGCCGCCACGGTCCTGCGCAGGCGTACGACCTGGTTGAAGACGAGCATCCGGCCGGGCACCGAAGACCACGTCGCGCCGTTGACGGTGACGCTGGTGATGTGACCCCACGCGCGCGGCAACCCGGCAAGCAGCCGGGGGAGTTCGGAGAGCAGGTCGTACGAACGGGGCCACCACGCTCCGTCGATGGGTCGGGGCATGCCGCTGCCGGATGCGAGACGCAACCGGAGGACGGGGTGGGAGGGAAGGGGGGACTGCAGTGCGGTGGTCATGAAGGCTCCTGCCAACTGCCGTAAGCGATTGGGGGGTTGACCTCAGGCGCGACGGCCCGCGACCCGCTGCGCCGTCGGCCAGCGCACGTCGTACACCCAGCCGAGGCGTTCAAGGAGGCGGATGACGGCGGCTGACGGGTCGATCTGACCGCGGTCGACGCCGTGCCGGGCGCTGGTGGGGTCGGCGTGGTGGAGGTTGTGCCAGCTCTCGCCGAACGAGAGCAGGGCGAGGGGCCACAGATTGGTGGCCCGGTCGTGGCGCCGGGTGCGGAACGGGCGCTCACCGATCATGTGGCAGAGGGAGTTCACGCTCCAGGTGACGTGGTGGAGCAGCGCGATACGTACAAGTCCCGCCCACAGCAGGGCGGTTACGCCGTACAGCCAGGTACCTCCGATGGCCCAGCCCACCCCGAACGGCAGGGCGAGCGTGAGGACGCACAGCGCCGGGAAGGCGCGGTCGACAGCGCGGATGTCGCGGTCGGCGAGCAGGTCGGGGGCGTAACGCTCCGGCGGCGTGTGGTCGTTGCGGAACAGCCAGCCGACGTGCGCGTGCAGCAGTCCGCGCAACTGGCCGCGCAGATGCGTGCCGTAGCGGTACGGGGAGTGCGGATCGCCGGGCCGGTCGGTGAAGGCGTGATGGCGGCGGTGGGTGGCGACCCAGCCGATGACATCGCCCTGGAAACTCATCGAACCGGCGACCGCGAGCGCGATCCGCACGGGACGGACGGCCCGGTAACCGCCGTGGGTGAGGCCGCGGTGGAAGCCGACCGTGACGCCGAGACCCGTGATCGTGTAGAGGACGAGCGCGAGCACGATGTCGGCGGGATGGATGAGACTCCCCCACAGCAGCCAGCCGGCGAGACCGATCGCCACGAACGGCAGGACGACGATCACCGCCGTCACCGCAACGTACAGACGCTCACCGCCGCTACGCGCGGGCACCGGACTGTCCGGTGGGAAGGGGGACGTCCCGTCGTAGCCCTGGGACGGCGGGGCGGGGTCCGACGGTGTGACCGTCGTGTCCGTGGTCGGACTGAGTGGCATACGTGGCTCCTCGGCCTGGATGCGGATGGCACGGCCGGGGTCACGGGCTGCCCATGTGAGGGGAGTCGCGAGGACGGGCCGGTTCGGACACCGGCATACGAAGAGCCCTCGCTTCCTCCACCGTACTCCCGCACGCTCCGGGAAGAGGCGGGCTGGATCGCGTGGCCACCGCGTTGACACGGACCATTGCCGGACGTTGACTGGCAGCACGGTGCAGGGCCATGCCACCCCGGAACACACGGTGAAGCATTCCGCCTTCCCGCCTCGCCCAGACCCCGCAGGAACTCACCTACCGGACACCAGCGAGGCCGGCATGACTGTTTCACGGTCCATCAGGAACCAGGCGCAGACGATGAAGGGAAGGATCACGGAAGAGCTCGGTCGGGTCACCCACGACAGGCGACTGCAACGCCGAGGCAGGATCGACCGGGTCTCCGGAAGCCTGAAACAGGCGGTCGAGAAGACCAAGGACGCCTTCAGGCGGAACGGGAGCGGCCCCCGATGATGTACGACCAGAGGCGCGCCCAGCAGTCCGCGGGCCACACCCCGGGCCCGGCCGGGCGCCGCAGCCCGGGCCCGGAGCCGCTGCTCTCGTCGATCGAACGGGACAAGGTCGTCCGGCGCCTCCGGCACGCCCTCAACACCTTCGCCGACACCCCGCGCGAGGCGCTGGATGAGGCCGAGAGCGCCTTCGGCGAAGCCGTCGAGCAGCTCGTGAACGCCCTCGCGGAACGGCGGCGTCTGCTGCGCGCCGGCTGGCAGGACCAGGACCCCGAGACGCAGTCCGACGAACTCCGGCACGCGCTGAGGCAGTACCGGGAGATCACCCAACGACTGCTCCAGCTCTAGGCGGCCACTACTCCGCGCTGCTTCGAAGCGCGGAGTAGTGTGGACAGTACCGAGAGCATTTCGCACACCGGCTTCCATGCCGGGTCGTTCTCGGCGAAAGATGAAACCCGGGCCGCCGCAGAAGCGGCCCGGAGACGGGTCCGCATCATGTCGGCGACCTTGCTTCCACCCCTGCCGCACCCCGAGCCCGTCGCAGCCCCGGCCGCGCGTCTCACCCTCAAGACCGACGGCACCTCCCGCGGACTCCTGGACGGTGCCTGGTGGCCCCGCTCCCGGGATCTGCTGAGCGAACTGCCCGCACTGACCGACGTGTTGGACCCCCTGTGGGGCCGCATCACCCGCATCGCCGTCAACCCGAAGCACTGGCCGGTCATCCCGCCCAAGGTTCCCGTGCACGGCCACATCGTCAAGGTCGGCTGGTTCACCCCGGAAATCGACCCGCACAAGCTGCTGCTGCTCTCCTACGGCACCGGCCGCTGGGACCTGCTGATCATCCCGCCCGAGACCGGGGCGGAGTCGGCGGCCCGGCTGATGGCTGCCGCGTCCGACTACGACGGCCCGCCACTGACCGCGAGCGCGCTCATCGCCGCGGACGAGGCCCGGCACGGCGTCTTGGCGACCGACGAGCCACTGGACCCGGACGAGGCATGGGAGTACGAGGGCGGCGCCTCCGCGGTGTCAGTGTCAGCGGCCGTTCCGCAACAGGCCGGTCCCCCCGGCCGGGCCAGCCGCCTGATCATGGGTATGTGAGGTGGCCGCCATGAACGCCTTCCTGACGGCCGCCGCCTTCATGGTCCTCATCGCAGCGGCGGCGTACATGATCCACCGGCTCAACATCCAGCACGCCGACAGAGTCGCCGTGCACCAGTACAGCGCCCGCCTGCCCGGCAGCCGCGGCCGCGGCACGCCGCAGCCCCCGGTGGAACCGGACCGGTTCGAGTCGCCGACCACCGGCGAACGGCGGGACCACCGCGACGGGGGCCGCGGCCGCTTCCCGCCGCGCCGCCGCCGTACTACTCACCACAGGTGACCAGCCGGTTTCCCCCACCGGCCGCGCGTACGGACCGTCGACTCGGCCCGTGGCGACGCGTGTGCCCGAGCGCGTGCACCCGGGCCATGGACCGCGCGAGGAGCGGCCGGGACCCATGAACCGAGGCATCCGAACCGAGGCATCCGAACCGAGGCGTCATGACTCTTCCACAGCTGAACGTCTTCCGGCACGACCGGGACAGTCGGGCGCTGATCACCCTGGCCGGTGAGATCGACCCGGCCACCGCGCCCCAGGTGCGCGCCGCTCTGGAGCGGTGCCTGCATGACGGCATCACCACCATCGACGTGGATCTGACCACCGTCGGCCGCTGCGACAACAGCGGTCTGCGCGTCTTCCTCGACGCATCGCGGCACGCAGCCGGGAGCCACGCGTCCCTGCGGCTGCACCACCCGTCCCCGCAGACCGCGCGGCTCCTCGCAGACACCGGCTCCGATCTTCTGCTGCTGTGACGGCTGTGGGAGAGACGTGGTGCACAGCGGTACGGAGAGCCACCTTTTCTGATCATGTGTGACATGCCGTTCTCCGCGGTGAGCACGGACACGGTCGCCGATGCTTTGACGACGCCGGTGCGGGGGTGCGGTTGTGACGGAAGGCGAGCGCCGACCTGACAAGGTCATGCCGGACCGGTCGGAAGGGTTCGGTGAGCGGCTGCTGGGGGTGCTCCTGGACCGGGCACATGAGATGCCGCCGCAGCTGATCGCCCCGCTGATCGCGGAAGAGGTGGCCAGGGTCGGCGGCTGATGGTCGGCGAGCCCGAGCCGATCGACGACTCTCCCGCCGGTACGGCCTTTCTGCAAGCGACCACTGTCGAGGTGCCGGGGGCCGACGGCGTCCGGATGTATCTGCCGTTGCTGGACGGCAGCGACCAGGTGGGCGTGATGGCCCTCACCCTGGACACCGTCGATGACAACGACCGGCGGCTGCTGCGCATACTCGCCGGCCTGGTCGCCGACATGCTGGTCACCAAGCACAGCTACACCGATCAGTTCTTCCGCGCCCGGCGCCGTGAACCGATGAGCGTGGCCGCGGAGATCCACTGGTCCCTGCTGCCACCGCTGGCGATGGCCGTACCGCAGATCGCGGTGGCCGGAATCCTGGAGCCCGCCTACGACGTGGCGGGAGACAGCTTCGACTACGCCCTCAACGAGGACATCCTGCACGTGGCCATGGTCGATGCGATGGGCCACGGCCTGGACGCAGCCACGATGGCGACCGTCGCCGTCGGGGCCTACCGGCACGCCAGACGTGCCGACATCGGTCTGTCCGAGATCTACGCGTTCATGGACCGGGCCATCGCCGAGCAGTTCGGGCCCGACCCCTTCGTCACCGCCCAGATGATGCGTCTGAACATCGCGACGGGCCACCTGCAATGGGTCAACGCGGGCCACCCCGCACCGCTGCTGATCCACGACCACCGGGTCGTCCGGCAACTGGCAGGCCCTACCACCCTGCCCGTCGGCTTCGGCGGTGAAGAGCCTCGGATCAGCGGGCAGATGCTCCAACGCGGCGACCGGGTGCTGTGCTTCACCGACAGCCTGATCGAAGAACACGAAGCCGGCGAAGAACAACTCATCCACTGGGTCAACCTGCGCTGCGCCCCATCGCAGCCGCGACGGCCGAGGACGACGACGCCCGGTACGGGTTCACTGCCGAGTCGCCCGTCACCGACGGGAGGGGTACGTCGAGGAGCCGCTGACCCTCCGGGACTTCGAGGCTGTCTGGGCCGATGCCCGGCAACGCCTCACGGCAGGCGACGCCTGACGTACCGGCCGACAGTGTCAGAGCGGAACAGCAAGGAGCCGGAGCGCCACGGCCGCACGCAAACTTGCTCACGCAATGCGAACACGAGGACTGCCTGCGGGCCCGGATCGCGCACCGATGAGTTTCCCGCGCCGCGCCGGTCTGTAGGCCGGAGACCGACTCACGGAAGGCCGGTGCCATGCGGAAACTGATCTACGCCATGAACCTGAGCCTGGACGGCTACATCGCCGCGGCCGGCGACGACATCGGCTGGAGCGGGCCGCCGAGCGACGAGCTGTTCCAGTGGTGGCTCGACCAGGAGCGGGCGAGCAGCCTGTCGCTGTACGGGCGCAAGCTGTGGGAGACGATGAGCTCCTACTGGCCGACCGGCGACCAGCAGCCCGACGCCACCCCGGCGGAGATCGAGTTCGCGCGGAACTGGCGGAGCACGCCGAAGGTGGTGTTCTCCTCGACGATCGACAAGGTCGACTGGAACACCCGCCTGGTCACCGGCGACGCGGTCGCCGAGATCACCCGACTCAAGGCCGAGGACGGCGGCCCGATGAGCATCGGCGGCGCAACGCTCGCCGGGGCAGCCGTGCGGGCCGGGCTGATCGACGAGTACGTGCTGGCCACCTACCCGGTCCTGGTGGGCGGCGGCACGCCGTTCTTCACCACGCTGGACAGCTGGGTGAACGTGAACCTGGTGGAGACGCGGACGTTCCCCGGCGGCGTGGTGCTGACCAGATACGAGACGAAGCGCTGAGCGGGGGCCATCTGCGGCGGGTGATGACTGGAGGGAACGGTACAAGTACGTCGAGCGCCGGAATGGGTACCGCTGGCATTCCCTTACCGGTTCCGCTGCGCGGACGCCGGCTGCCCGACGCATGACGTGGCTCTGAAGGACCGGGAGGCCGGGGCGTCGTACCGCAAGCTCCCGCGCAAGTACGGCGAGCGCGCTGTGCAGGAGAGGTTGCGGGGGACTTCGTACGACCGGATCTTCTCGCGCTGCCGTGCCGTTCACTTCTTCGTCGGCAACATCGCTGCTCGTCCCGGGACCTTCATGCTGCTGGCGCTCTTCTACCCGAAGCCGAGCGTCGGGTCGAATACGTCCAGGACAGCCTGTTCGGGGACTGACTTCGGCGCTCGGCACAGCCCGTTTCGGCCGAGAACGCTGTGGGCGGCGCACGCCGACGGAGTGTCGGGTACGCCGCCCTGGGGGGACGAGCTACGGGCCGCGGCCCTCAAGCTGCCGGCCAATCCTTCTCCCGCTACTTCGGGTCGCGGTTGAACAGCGACTTGGACCAGACGTAGCCGAGCACCGCCAGCCCCGCGCACCAGGCGACGGTCAGCCATCCGTTGTTGCCGATCTCGGTGCCGAGCAGCAGCCCGCGCAGGGTCTCGATGGCGGGCGTGAACGGCTGGTACTCGGCGATCGGCTGGAACCACCCCGGCATCGCCTCGACCGGGACGAAGGCGCTGGAGATGAGCGGGAGGAAGACCAGCGGCAGCGCGTTGTTGCTGGCCGCCTCGGCGTTCGGGCTGACCATGCCCATCCCGATCGCGATCCAGGTGAACGCCAGGGCGAACAGCGTGAGCAACCCCAACGCCCCGATCCACTCCAGGACGGTGGCATCCGTCGAACGGAAGCCGATGGCCACACCGACGGCACCGACGAGAACCACGCTGATGACCGCCTGCAGCACGCTGCCGATGACGTGTCCGATGAGCACCGACCCGCGGTGGATGGCCATGGTGCGGAAGCGGGCGATGATGCCTTCGGTCATGTCGTTCGAGACGGACACCGCGGTACCGACCAGGGTGCCGCCGATGGTCATCAGCAGGATGCCCGGGACGAGATACGCGATGTACTCCGAACGATCGGCGCCGCCGCCCCCGATGCCCGCGCTCATCACGTCGCCGAAGACGTAGACGAACAACAGCAGCAGGACGATCGGGGTGAGGAGCAGGTTCAGGGTGAGTGACGGGTAGCGGCGAGCGTGCAGGAGGTTGCGGCGCAGCATCGTGGACGAGTCGCGCACGGCGAGAGTCAGGAAGCTCATCGGGCAGTCTCCTCGGGCTGTTTCGGCTGGTTCGGCTGGTTCGGCTGGTTCGGCTGGTTCGGCTGGTTCGGCTGGTTCGGCTGGTTGGAGATGTCGGCGCCGCCGGTGAGGGCGAAGAAGACGTCGTCGAGGTCGGGGGTGTGCACGGTCAGCTCGTCCGCCTCGATGCCGGCCGAGTCCAGCCAGTCGAGGATGGAGCGCAGCTCGCGCTGGCTGCCGTCGCTGGGGATCTGCAGTGCGAGCGCCTCGTCGTCCTGGGCCGCCTCGCGCAGGGCGCGGCCGGCAGCCTCGTACGCTTGCGGGTTCTCGAAGCGGAGCCGTACGTGGCCGCCGGGGACGATCCGCTTGAGCTCCTCGGCGGTGCCCTCGGCGGCGATCCTGCCGTCGTGGAGCACGGCGATGCGGTCGGCGAGTTCGTCGGCCTCCTCCAGGTACTGGGTGGTGAGGAAGACGGTGACGCCGCCCGTGACCAGCTCACGGATGATCTGCCACATGTTGTGCCGGGAGCGCGGGTCGAGACCGGTGGTCGGCTCGTCGAGGAAGATGATCCGCGGGTCGCCGACCAGGGTCATGGCGATGTCGAGGCGGCGCTTCATGCCGCCGGAGTAGGTGGAGGCGGGCTTATTCGCGGACTCCACGAGGTCGAAGCGCTCCAGGAGTTCGGCGGCGATGCGCCGCCCCTCCCTCTTGGAGAGGTGGTGCAGGTCCGCCATGAGGAGCATGTTCTCCTCGCCGGTGATCAGACCGTCGACGGCGGAGAACTGGCCGGTGACACCGATCGCGGCACGCACCGCCTGCGCATCGGTGGCGAGCTCGTGGCCCGCGACCTGGGCCTGCCCACCGTCGGCGGTGATGAGGGTGGACAGGATCTTGACGGCGGTGGTCTTGCCGGCGCCGTTGGGGCCGAGCAGCGCGAACACGGACCCGGCTGGGATCCGCAGATCGATGCCGTCCAGGACCGTCTTGTCGCCGTACGACTTGCGCAGACCGACGGTGGAGATGGCGGCGGGCGGCTGCGGACCGCCGGCTCGACTGGACGTGGGCATGACAGATGAAGCCATGGGGCCCTCCGTTAGAAGGCTGAAGTGGTGGTGGGCAGGGGCCGGTCGAGGAGGTGCGGAGGTGGCGGTCAGGCCCGGGCGCGGCGGATGTCGATGTTGCCGTACTTGGTGCGGGCACGGATCTTGACGGTGTCCTCGGTCTGTTCGGGGGCCTCGGACGCGGTGAGCGCGTTGCGTACCTGGCCGGAGTTCGAGCTGACGTCGAGCCAGGCGGCGGTGCCCTCGCGGACACCGATGTCGATGGCGCCGTAATTGGTCTCCAGCTGGACGGTGCCGCAGGCCACATCGTCCACACGCAGGGTGCCCTGGGCGGTGGTGGCGGTGACCGAGTCCTCGGCGCGCCGGATCTCGATGTCGCCGTTGGCGCCGCTCACCCGCAGCTCGCCGGTCACGGCGCCGACCGTCGTCGTGCCGTGCGAGTTCTTCAGGACGGCGGGGCCGTCGATGACACCGACGCGCAGGCTGCCGGAGCTGGTGGTGATCTCGGCCATGCCCTCGACCCGGTCGACGGTGATCGAGCCGTGCGACGCGGTCAGCTGCAGCGGGCCGGTGGTGTCGAAACGGACGTCGCCGGACGAGGTCTTCACACGGACCTCGCCGAGCCGGCCCTCACCGAGCACCTGGGCCCAGGCGCCGGTCATGTCGATGCACGAGTCCGTGGGCAGTTCGACCGTGACGTCGACGGTGCCGGTGCGGCCGAACAGATTGGCCTTCGGTGTCCTGACGGTCAGAAGGCCGCTCACGTATCCGACCTCGGTCTGCTCGGCCGACCGCACGTCCAGGTCCTTCTTCGGGTCGCGGGGCCGCACCTCGACGACGGTGTCGACGCGGTCGCTCGCGGTGAACTGGATGGAACCGGCCTCCACACGCGCCGTGACGGCGATCGCTTCGGAGGTGTCGAAAGAAGGCATGGCTGTCCCGTCCTCTTGAGTCTTTGGGGCGTCCCCGCTGGTGGGACGTGGTGTGGGTGAAGTGGCGCGGTGCGGGCGGAGCGCGGCTAACGCACCCAGCCCGTGAAGCTCTGTCCGATGGCCTGACTCTTCTCCGTCGTACGCGGCCGGGTGCCGCCGTCGACCGCGGCTGACACGGCACGCACCAGCCAGGCGTTGACCGACAGCCCCTCGCGGCTCGCGGCCTCCTCGGCGCGCGCCTTGAGGTGGGCCGGCAGACGCAGGTTGATCCGTGCCGTGCCGCCTTCGTCGCCCTCGGCCGGGGCTGGGCTCCTGAACGCTTCGACGGGCGCCGGCTCCGCGGGGGCGCCGCCGAAGGTGGGCGGCGCTGTCACCACGAAGTCGGGGTCGAGCCCGCGCAGCCGTACGTCGACCGAGCCGGGGGCGAGTTCGCGAGTGATCTCGTCCATCGCGGCGGAGAGCACGTTGAGCATGGTCAGACGGGTCGCCGACTCCAGGGGAGCGGTGAGCCGCTCGGCCAGCTCGCGGGCTTCGTCGCCGCCGGCTTCGGCGGCCACCGCGAGTTCGCGGCGGAGGGTGTCGACATACGGCGTGAGGTCCATGGCGCCATGATGGCATCATGATGGCGCCACACGCAACCCTCGATGGCGCCCAGCACGACTCAGGCCGAGGGAAAGTCGCCTTGACCTGCGGAAACACGAAAAGGGCGGACCTCGTCATTTTGGCGCCACAGGAAGCCATCTACTTCGGCGAGTGCTAGATGGCGCCGGGTGGCACTGCATGGCACTGCATGGCCCCAAGTGGCGCCATGCAGTGCCAAGGCAGGCGAAGGCTGGGGTCCTGAGGTCTCACCCGTCAGGTGGTGGCCGCGGCCGGCAGGTCCGGATCCGGATGACGCTGCGGTGCCGTCGGCACGCTGAGCACCATCGTGAGCCGCCGCCGGGCGGGTCCTCCGCACTCAGGGTGGCACCCATGGCCTCGGCGAAGCCGCACGTGCGACCGCCAGGCCGAGGCCGACGCCTGCGCCGCGGGGCGCGTCGCCGTACCGCTGGAACGGCTCGAAGAATGCGGTCCTTGTCCTCGTCGGGGACGCCTGGCCCGCGGTCCACCACACGCACCTCGACGCGTTCCGCGATGGCACTGGCCGAGACAAGGACCTTCTCGTGCGACGGGCTGTACTTGACGGCGTTCTCAACGACGTTGGCGACTGCCCGCTCCAACAGCCCCCGGTCGACGTGGACCATGGGCAGGGTCTCGGCTTCCAGGACCCGGCGGCCGGGCCGCATGACGGCGGGTGCGCAAAGCTGCCGACGGGCCGGGGCACTGTAGTACGCCGCTTCCTGCGCATCGGCGGCGGATGCGCTCGGCGCGTCGCACCTCGGGCATAGCCCGAGGCCGAGCAGCCGGCCGAGAGGACGCCCGCAGCCCGGGCGGCAAGCAGGAGCTGGGTTCTGCGACGCACAGACGGCATCGCAACTCCAGTTGCCGGACCAGGGGATGGGCGCAGACAGCGCATAAGCGAGAACCCGCAACCTACGGCGTGACCGTTATGCGATCAACCGCTTGCAACTCCCTGACGTTCCGCCCGACGGATGATCGTCCTGCTGCGTCGGCGCCTGGCGACGGCGAACCCCGCGAGTGCCAGTACGGCGGCGGCGCCGCCGGTGGCTGCCGCCGTGGTGGGGTTCATCGCGGATGATCCGGACGCCTGGGGGCAGTACGAGCCGCCCCCGGCGACGGTGATGGTCGTATGCGTCTGCTTGGCGGTGAGTACGGGGCCTTTGTGGTGGGCAGCGAGGTCGACGGGGTAGCTGCCCGGCTCGATGCCGCAGCGGAGCCTCCCTTCGCCCTGGCCGAAGCTGTTCTTCTGCAGGGTCACCTTGACCGGGTGTCCGAAGGCCGGGGAGGTCACGGTGAAGCTGCCGTTCTCGTCGACGGCCAAGGACGTCAGGTCGACTCCTGAGGTGACCTCGACGGGCGCGCCCGGCCTCAGCGGCCCGTCGGGGGTGCTGTCACCGGCCGTGGGGGCGAGGCTGACGGCGAGGCCCGGGTCATCGGCTGCGTGAGCGCCCGGGGCGACTGCGAGACCGAGGGCGGCTGCGGTGCAGAGGATGCCGGCTACGCGCAGGTACATCGTCGGTACCTCGCCTTCCTGAAAGGTGATCAGCCCGCCTTCGGCGGGACGAGCATGTGTTCGCGGCCGAGGGTCGTCGTGGTGTCGGTGTAGAGGGTGGTCTCGCCGTCGGACCAGCGCACGAGGAGGTCGTCGGGGCCGCCGGGTGTGTAGGCGCCGGCAGTCAAGACAGCGGCTTGGGTCCACAGTTTGTTAGAGGACCTCAGCCTGATATCCGTTCCCACGCCGGAGGCGGAGGAGTCGCGGTAGAGGGTCAGTCCGCCGTCGGACCAGCGCACGACGAGGTCCCAGTCGGCGCCTCCGGTGAAGTTTCCGGCGGCGAGGAGGGTGGCGTGGCGCCAGGTGCCGTTGGGCGGCTGCAGCCTGTGCTGGTGGAGGAATCCGCGGCCGTCGACGTCGGTGAAGAGGGTGACCCTGCCGTCGGCCCAGCGGACCATGAGGTCGTCGATCGACTGGTTGGCGCTGTAGCGTCCGGCGGTGATCTGGACGGCGCCCTTCCAGGTGCTGCCGGGCTTGGCCATCCGGGTTTCCCCGGCGAAGCCGCCGTTGCCGTCTCCGGTGTACAGGGTGACTTCGCCGTCCGACCAGACCACCATGAGGTCGGAGGCGTTGTCGCTGTTGAAGTCTCCGCCCGCGATGGTCCTGGCGTGGGTCCAGGTCGAGGACTTCGCGATCCGGTGTTCGCCGGAGAAACCGCCGCTGCCGTCTCCGGTGTAGAGGGTGACTTCGCCGTCCCCCCAGACGACGATCATGTCGGTCCTGCCGTCGCCGGTGTAGTCGCCGGAGGCGGTCTTCATGGCGCGCTGCCACAGGCCCCCGCCGGTGGGGTACATGCTGTAGCCGCGCGGGTACTGGGGCGGAGTGGTGTTGTTCTGCGCGGCATCGTAGATCTCGAGGGCCCGTCGGTCGTAGGTGGTGGCGAACGAGATGCGGTCGCTGTTGTTCTCCAGGCCGCCGCCGTAGTAGCCACCGAGGTTGCCGATGACGGTTCCGCTGCCGGTCCGCTTGTTCAGGCCGGTGATCCAGGGACTGCCGGAGGTGCCTCCGTAGAACCCGCCGCAGTCCATGCGCATCTGGTGATAGCCGGGCAACTGGCGGGTGTTGACGCCGGCGCACACGAAGGGCCGGTTCTTCGGATTGTGGCTGCCGGGGTAGCCGATGACGGTGACGTTCTGCTTGTACCGTCCGTTCACCTGGCCCAGTTTGAGCGCCGCACCGACGGCCTTCTGCACGCTCTGCCCTCGCCCGTTGGCGGCGACCCGGGCGAAGGCGTAGTCGAAGTCGGAGTAGGCGTCGCGGGTGGGGTGGCCTCCGGCCTGGTACCAGCGTGCGTCGCGGATCCACCGCTGCACCGCGAACCGGCCGTAGGGGGTGGGGTTGTGCGCGCTGCCGTCGTAGCGGGGCACGAACATGCCCTTCGAGCCGCCGGAGCAGTGTGCGGCGGTGAGGACGACGTTGCCCTGCGGGCTGTCGACGACGCTCGCGGAACAGAAACGTCCCGCCAGCTGGTCGGTGGCCGGGTCTCTCACGTAGTGGAAGAACGTCCCGACCGTGGGGACACCGGCGAAGTAGACGCCGTTCTTCGGCGCGGCCGCCCGCTTCACGAGGGATTCGGCTCTCCCGTCGGCCGGGGCCTCGCCGCGGGGGCTGTCCGGGGTGGCCCGGGCCATCCGTTCGGGGGTCCAGAACTTCTCGGCCTCCGCACTCGTCCATGCTCTTCCCCGGCCCGCGTCGTGCGCGGCCGACACGGTCGGCACCGTCCTGGTGGCGGCGTCGGGGCGTGCGGAGGCGGGAGACGCCGCCGCGAGGACGAGCGCGGAGGCCGCTATCGCGGCACAGGCTCCGAACGCGTCACGAAGGGTGGGTATTCGCACGGTTTCCTTGTCTGTGAGCACACGTGTGGCGAGAAGCGCCCGGTCTCAGCTCGTGAAGATGAAGTACTTCCACGTGCCGTAGGTCGTCGAGTTCACGTTGTCGCCCGACGTCGTGTCGATGTAGGACGAGCGGATGCGGAAGCGGACGCCCGTCGGCGGGGTGCCGGTGAGTTCGAGCGTGTCCCGGCCGCCCGAGCCGAGCACGAGGTACTCGCTGTGCGTGCCGCGCCAGGCGCCGTCGTAGTAACCCTGGACCTCGACCCTGTACTTGCGGTTCGGGTACGGCGTCATCGTCGTGTCGAAGACGGGGTCCTTGGACTTGTGGAAGTAGCGGTACGTCTGGTTCCACGCCGTCCGGGTCGTGTAGTAGCCGCTGAGTGCGGTCGAGACCCTGACCCGTGCGCCCACCGTGCTCGTGACCGTCGCGGGCGCATAGCGGGTGTCGCCCGTGAACTTGGCCGTGAGCCTGGTGTCGCGGGTCAGGTAGACGCTCGCGGACAGGTTTCCGGAGGCATCGACCGTGCCGGACTTGATCAGCTTGTTGGGCTTGTCGCCGCCGTACGGGTCGGCGTAGATCTCGACGGTCCGGTTCCTGTACGTCGCTCCCAGGTGCGCCGTGAACTTCACCTGGGTGTTGTACGCATACACCTTGCCGTTGTTGTCCAGGGTCAGGGCGGTCGTCGTCTTCGTGACGTTCACCGTGCCGGTGGCGGTGGCGCTCGCGTGGTACTCGTCGCCCGCGTAGCCGACCGTGTACACGACCTGGCCGCCGGCCGGCGGGGTGTCGGCGAAGGAGTACGAGCCGTCGGCGCCGACCGTCGCCGTGCCGAGCAGCTTGCCGGACGGGGACTCGGCGTCCGTGCGGCGGACGGAGACCGTGGTGCCGGACGGGAAGGCCGCGTTCGAGGTCAGCTTGCCCGTGACGGACAGGGCCTTGGCGCGCGGCGCGGTGGCCGGGGCGCTCGCCGTGAGGGTGGTGTCCGCCTTGGCCGGGTTGTCGAGGACGCGCAGCGAGTAGACGTCCGAGGCGTTGTACGACACCGCGAACAGTTTGCTCGCGTCCGGCGCCCAGGCCAGGCCCGAGGCCGCGAGGGTGTCGCCGCCGCTGCCGCCACCGGTGTTCGGGAAGTCGTACTGCCGTACCGGCGCGGAGATGCCCGGCCGGAAGATGTGGACGTCCGGGTCGTACGAGGAGTCGGTGCCCGCGGCGACCGCGCCGTCCGGGGCGATGTCGACCGCGTTCGGGTAGGCGTTGCTGGTGTAGCTGCCGTCGTCGGAGAGGTCCGAGAGCTTGAAGACCTGCTGCTTGTACGGGGAGCCGCTGGCCGTGACGACGTCCTTGCCGTCGGGGGTGACGGCGAGGTCGCTGAGGTCGCTGCTGCTGCCCGGGTCCCAGGCGTACGCGGTGCGGGTCGCCGAGCCCGAGGACACGTCGAACACGGCGAGCTCGTTCGGGCTCTGCCCGGAGGTGCCCGCGACGACGGTGTCCGGGGCGCCCGTCGAGGAGCCGAGGATCGGGGCGTCGTTCCAGGTCTTGGTGGTGTCCTGGTGGAGTGTGACCACCGGGTCGCTGCCGCTCAGGTCGAGCGAGCCGAAGTTTCCGCTGCCGTTTCCGCGGTAGCCGAACCAGAGCTTGCCGCCGGCGAGCGCCGGGTATTCGGGCTGGGTGCCGGCGCCCGTCGGGTAGCGGTGGGCCTCGGTGGCGGTCGCGGTGTCGATGGCGACGATCGCGTCGGCGTCCTCGGCGGCCGCGTACAGGGTGCCGGAGTCGGCGGAGAGCTCCAGGCCGCGGACGCCGGGAAGCGATTCGACCGTGCCGACGACGGTGCCGCTGTAGTCGGTCGCGACGACCTTCCCGCTCTTCGGGTCGCTGATGAAGACCCGCTGGTGGACGCCGTCCACGACGACGTCGCCGGTCGAGGTGACCGGCAGGACGGTGCTGGAGTCGGCCAGGGCGGGCGCGGCCGACGTGACCGCGAGCGCCGTCGAGCCGAAGAGGACCGCGAGTGCGGTCGCGGCCGTGAGAGTGCGTGTGCGCACGGTGGTTTCGAACCCCCCGGAACGAAAAAGAGCCCCTGCTGAACCGGGGACGTGAGCGGAGCGTAGGTCACGCCGGTGACAGCAGATGCAAAGGAGGGTCAACGGTGATCAAAAAGTCCCCGCGGGATCAACCCCGCAGCGACTCGACCCCACAGTGATCAAAAGCACTCCGCGCCGTTCGGCTCCGGTCCCTCCCCTCGTGGGGACCGGTGTCGAACGGCGCGGATCTCGGAGGCTCAGGCGATGGGTCCGGCGCCGCCGTCCCATGGCTCCCGCGGAAGTCGGCTGAGAAGGTTCGGCGCAGTGGACTGTCTTCCTGAGCGCTGAGCTGATGGCCAGCGCGGACGGTGCCCGACGGGCTCGCCCTTGCATCGTGATCCTGCCAGCTGTGGCTTCCCGTGAGGAGATTCCGGTGCCGGTCCGGAGGCTTACATCGCAGGTCAGCCGTATAAAGTGAGTTTTCCGGTCCGGATGTCCGAGCGCGGGGGGAGTAAGGGGTGGAGGCCTTGGGTTCCGACTCAGGGGCACGTACTGCCTTCGCGGAGCGGCTCGCTCTGCTGTACAAGGAGGCGGGCAACCCTCCTCTCGCCCGGGTGGCCGAGGCGGTCGTGCAGCTTCAGCGGGTGGACGAGCGCGGGCGCCCCGTACGGGTCTCCGCCCAGCGCATCAGCGACTGGCGGCGGGCCAAGAACGTGCCGGCCCAGTTCGCCGCACTCGCCGCGGTGCTGCACGTCCTGGTACCTCAGGCCCGGCGCGCGCGGCCCACGCCGGTCTCCGCCGGTCTGTACGACATGGGTCAGTGGCAGCGGCTGTGGGAGCGTGCGCTGGCCGACCCGGCCGGTGACCGTCCCGCGGCGGCCGGCGAAGCGGACGCTCGGCCTCCGGTCGAGGATCCGGCCGTCCCCAGTGTGTGTCCGTACCGGGGGCTGGCCTCCTACCGGCAGCAGGACGCCCGGTGGTTCTTCGGCCGGGAGCGCAGCACCAACGCCCTCGTCGACCAGCTGCACACGGCGGAGAAGACCGGTGGTCTTGTCATGCTCGTCGGTGCCTCGGGGGCGGGGAAGTCGTCCCTGCTCAACGCCGGGCTGGTGCCCGCCGCGCAGAACGGCGCACTCGGCGACGACGACAGCCGGCCGAGGGCGGTCGTCCAGCTCGTGCCGGGTGCCGATCCCGTCGGCGAGCTGACCCGGTGCATCCCCGAGCTGGCAGCCGTCATGTCCAAGGCGGACGGCTCCGCGGCAACGGAACCCGGCACTCCCGCGTTCGCGCACGCCGTCCGGAGTGCCGTCGCCGAATGGGCCCGGCGCGAGGCGCCCTCCGGCGAGCGGCCGGTCCTCATCGTGGACCAGTTCGAGGAGGCCTTCACCCTCTGCGCCGACGAGGCGAGCAGGCACGCGTTCGTCCAGGTCCTGCACGCCGCGTGCTCGGCCGCCGGACCGGACGACCCGGCCGTCCTGCTCGTGGTCCTCGGTATCCGCGCCGACTTCTACGAGCAGTGCCTGGGCTACCCCGAACTGGCCGACGCGCTGCAGCACCGGCACATGGTCCTCGGGCCGCTGAGCACGGCCGAGCTGCGCGAGGCGGTGACCGGGCCGGCCAAGGCCGTGGGCCTCGAGCTCGAACCGGGTCTCGCGGAGCTGATCGTCCGGGAGGTGAGCGCCGACGGGCCCCGCGGGGCGCACGACGCCGGGGTGCTGCCGCTGCTCTCGCACGCGCTGCTCGCCACCTGGCAGCGGCGGAAGGCGGGGCGGCTGACGCTGGCCGGTTACCGGGCCGCGGGCGGGATCCAGGGCGCGGTGGCCGCGACCGCCGAACGCGCCTGGTCGAGCCTCGACCCGCCGGCGCGTACGGCCGCGCGGCTGCTGCTGCTGCGGCTGGTCCGGCTGAACGAGGACACCCAGGCCACCCGCCGGCGCGGGACCCGGCGTCAGCTGGCGGAGGAGTCGACGGATCCCGGCAAGACGGAGGAGTCGCTGGAGGCGCTGGTCCGCGCCCGGCTGGTGACGCTCGACGCGGAGACCGTGGAGATCACCCACGAGGCGCTGCTGACCGCATGGCCGCGGCTGCGCGACTGGATCGACGAGGGCCGCAACGACCATCTGCTGCGCCAGCAGCTGGAGGAGGACGGCCGGGCCTGGGAGGGCTCGGACCGCGACTCCTCGCTGCTGTATCGGGGTTCGCGGCTGGCCCAGGCCCGCACCTGGGCGAAGTCCGCCGGCGACACCTTCCTGACCCGCAGCGCGGTGGAGTTCCTGGCCGCTTCGGTAAGGCTGCGCAAGCGCACCCTCGTGATGCGGCGCGGCGCGGTGTCCGCGCTGGTCGTCATGTCGATCCTGGCCGTCGGTGCGGCGGTCCTCGCCTGGCAGCAGCGCAACGACGCGGTGTTCGAGCAGGTGGTCGCCGAGGCCGACCGAGTCCAGTACACCGACCCCTCGCTCTCCGCCCAGCTGGACCTGGTCGCGCATGATCTGCGGCCGGACGACGCGGGCACCAACAACCGGCTGGTCTCGATCGTGAACGCGCCGCTGGCCACGCCGCTGCTCGGCCACACCGGCGCCGTCTACCTCACCTCGTTCAGCCCGGACGGCAAGCTCCTGGCCACCGCCAGCTACGACCGCACGGTCCGGCTGTGGGACGTCAGCGACCGCTCGCACCCGAAACCATTGGGCAAGCCGCTCACCGGTCACACCAGCTGGGTGAGCACCGCGCTCTTCAGCCCGGACGGCCACACCCTCGCCTCCGCCGGCGACGACGGCACCGTCCGGCTGTGGGACGTCCGGGATCCCGCGCACCCCAAGCCGCTCGGCACGCCCCTGACCGGCCACACCGGCACCATCTATCTGCTCGCCTTCAGCCCGGACGGCCGCACGCTCGCCGCTGTCGGCGAGGACCACACCGTACGGCTGTGGGACATGACCGACCCGGGCCGGCCGAAGCCGCTCGGTGCCCTGACCGGGCACTCCGCCGCCGTGCGGTCCGTGGCCTTCAGCCCCGACGGCCGGCTGCTGGCAGCAGGCGGCGACGACAACACGATCATGTTGTGGGACATGTCCGATCCGCACCGTCCGAAGCGGGTCGACAGGGTGCTGAAGGGCCACTCGGACACCGTGCACTCGGTGGCGTTCAGCCCGGACGGCCACACCCTGGCCAGCGGCAGCGCCGACGACACCATCCGGCTCTGGGACGTCACCGACCCGCTCCACGCCGCCGAGCTCGGCGCGCCGCTCACCGGCCACACCGGTCCCGTGTGGTCCGTGGCCTTCAGCCCGAAGGGCGGCATGCTCGCGGCAGGCAGCGCGGACAGCACGGCGAGTCTGTGGAACGTCAGCGACCCGGCTTCCCCCTCCCAGGTCGGCGAGCCGCTCGCGGGCAGCAGCGGCGAGATGTACGCCGTGGGCTTCAGCCCCGACGGCCGCACCCTCGCCACCGGCAGCGGCGACAGCAAGGTCCGCCTGTGGTCGGTGCCGACCTCGGACATGGTCGGCGCCTTCGGGGCCTTCCGCCCGGACGGGCAGGTGCTCGCCATGGCCGCGCGCGACGGGCGGATCCGGCTGTGGAACGTGAAGGTTCCCGGCCGGCCCGTGGCCATGGGCAAACCGTTCATGCCCGCGGACGGCGGCCAGCGCCAGCTGGCCTTCTCCCCCGACGGCCACACGCTCGCCGTGATGAGCGGCCGCCAGAAGCTGTACCTGTGGAACGTCACCGACCCGAGCCGGCCGGTCGCCTACGGGGCGCCCCTCCCCATGCGGACCCGCTTCACGGGCACCGACGCGCTGGCCTTCAGCCCGGACGGACGCATCCTGGCGAGCCCCTACGACGACCGCACCATCCAGCTGTGGAACGTCGCCGACCCGTCCCGTGCCGTCAGGTTCGGCGCACTGCTCACCGGTCACAAGGGCTACATCAACAGCCTCGTCTTCAGCCCGGACGGCCATACCCTCGCCAGTGGCAGCGCGGACGCCACCATCCGGTTCTGGAACGTCACCGACCCTCGCCGTGTCTCCCCCCTCGGCACACCGCTCACCGGGCACGGCGGACCGGTCAACGTCCTCGTCTACAGTCCCGACGGCCGCACGCTGGCCAGCGGCAGCGACGACGACACGGTCCGGCTGTGGAACGTCACCGACCCCCGCGAGGCGACCGATGTCGGCAGCCCCCTGACCGGTCACACCGAAGCGGTCGTGTCGCTCACCCTCAGCCAGGACGGCCGCACCCTGGCCAGCGGCGGCAACGACAACACCGTCCGCCTCTGGAACGTGGCCGACCCCTCCGGGGCCGCCCCCATCGGGCAGTCCATGAGCCCCAACGCCAAGACCGGCAACTTCCTGGCGTTCAGCCCCAGGAGCCATCTGCTGGGGGTGTCGAGCGGCGCCGACACCGTACGGCTGTGGAACCTGGACACGGACGACGCGATCCGGCACATCTGCTCGACCACACGGGGCGTTCTGACACCGGAGAAATGGCACGAATATCTGCCACGGCTCTCGTACAAGCCTCCGTGCGGTCAATAGTCCGAGCTGGTGGAAGCCCTGGTGACAGCCCCTGGTCAACGGGGCCGACCCAGTGATCCCGGCCACATCCCCGCGGCGCGGCGGAACAGCCGACTCCCGTCGGGCCCGCGGCCTTGTTACGCTTGGCCACAGCCCGATCGCTGGTGCATCCCCCGTCGCCAGCGGTCGGGCATTCTCATGCCCTTCCGGCGGTCAGCCACTGGGCGACCTTGCGCACCGTGGTCTCGTCGAGTTGCTCGACGAGGGCCTGTACGGCTGCATGGTCGTCCGGTGCGAGGTCGTAGAGCCCTGCCTTGCTCAGCCCGGCCAGGAGCACCTGCTGCCGCCGGCCGCTCATCCGCTCCGTCAGCGTGCTCGGCTCGTCGGGGCCGGCGGATGGCGGCTCGGGCGTCGCGGCGTTCGCGGTCGACACGTCGAAGCGCTGCCACGCACCGTCCTTCGGACCCCACAGGCTGACCACGAAGTCGCCGCCGCGTGCCCGCACCGTGTGGGCCATCTCGCCGAGCGCGTACTCCACCGGAGCACGGTGCGGGGACTGCGCACACACCTCCCAGGAGGCCGAGGAGGGCCGGTGGACCTGCGCGACCCAACGGGGAGCCCCGGTCGGCTGCGGACTGGCGGGACGTGTCGTCGTCTCCACTGCACTCACCCCTTCGTTCACCCGTTTCCCTCACCTGCGTTCAGGCTGTACAGCAGGGGACGGTAACTGACGGACCGTCAGATATCCAGGGTCAGTTGTTCCAGGACTCGTCGTACGGGTCCTTCGGCGTCGGCACCGGGGTCGCCGCCGTCACCCGGAGGTACGGGATCGGGCCGTTGTTGACGGGGTCCTTGGTCTGCTTGGCGGTGTAAGTACCGGTCACCTGCAGCCACTTGTCCGGTTGCAGGACCGGCGGGATCGTGCCGGTCAGGGCGATCTTCACCGGCTGGGCGTCCGCGGCACAGCAGTTGAGGGCCATCCGGACCAGGTACGGGCTGCCACTGCGGTCCAGCGCGACGAACCCGGTGACCTTGATCTGGCGGCCGTCGATGGACCGGCCGTGGTCGTAGACCGCGCGGCTCGCGTAGTCGACCACGGTGAGGTCGAGCGGGCCGCTCGCAGGCAGCCGGTCGTAGCCGTACGGCTGCTGCAGGGCCGTACCGGTGCGCATGGCGCTGTAGGAGCCGAGGGCCGGCGGGGCGACCAGGATGAGGGCGAGGAGAGGGAGCACGAGGAGCCAGGAGACGCGGGGTTCGCGGTGGACATGACCGTCGCCGTGATCGTGGCCGTGACCGTCGCCCCGGTTTTCCTTCCGCCCCCGCCACTCGTACCAGACCGTCGCCAGCGCCGCCGCGATCAGAACCCCGCCGGACAACAGCAGCAGCGGCTGCAGTCCCGCCTTGACGTACCGCAGGTACAGGTTGGTGAAGCCCGCGTGCAGCAGGGCCGCACCCGTGAGGAACAGGACCGCCGCCTGCGCCTGCCGGTTCACAGCAGCACCGCCCCGGTCAGGACCGCACCCGCGATCGCGAGGGCGAAGGTGGCGGGGGCGAAGCGCAGGGCGAAGCCCCGGCCGAACGTGCCCGCCTGCATCGCGAACAGCTTGAGGTCGATCATGGGGCCCACGACCAGGAACGCCAGCTTGGCCGTGAGCGAGAACTGGGTCAGCGACGCCGCCACGAACGCGTCCGCCTCCGAGCAGATGGACAGCAGGACGGCGAGGATCGCCAGGGCCAGGATCGCGACCAGCGGGTTGGCCGCCGCCGTGCGCAGCCAGCTCGCCGGGGCCACCGCCTTGAGCGTCGCGGCCGCCATCGCGCCGATGACCAGGAAGCCGCCCGCGTGCATCACGTCGTGCCGGACCGAACCCCAGAAGGCGGCCCCCTTGCTCTGGCCCTCGTAGTGCGGGCGCTCCGGCGGGCGCAGCCAGTCGGTGCGGCCGATACGTTGCCACAGCCAGCCCATCACGCACGCCACCAGCAGGCTGCCGACGAAACGGGCGAGGACCATTTCCGGGTTGCGGGGGAAGGCGACCGCGGTCGCCGTCAGCACGATCGGGTTGATCGCCGGGGCGGAGAGGAGGAAGGCGAGGGCCGCGGCCGGGGTGACGCCCCGGCGCACCAGCGCGCCTGCCACCGGCACCGACGCGCACTCGCAGCCCGGCAGCACCGCGCCCGCCAGCCCGGCGACCGGGACCGCCAGCACGGGCCGCTTCGGCAGCGCCCGGGCGAAGAACGACGCGGGTACGAACACCGCGATCGCCGCGGACAGCAGCACCCCCAGGACGAGGAAGGGCAGCGCCTGCACGAGCACGGCCACGAACACCGTCATCCAGCTCTGCATGACGGGTGCGGAGAGTGCCCCGCGGATGGGGCCCTGCAGCAGCACCAGGAGAAGCAGGAGCATGGTCAGGACGAGGGGGGACTTCGACTCGGACAGTTTCGGATCGGACGGATTCGGGTCGGACGGATTCCGGTCGGACTGTTCCGGGTCGGACTGTTCCGGGTCGGGTGACCTGGTAGCGGGAAGGCCGGCCACCGGCTCATGGCTGTCCGCCCCCGTGGGGGCTGCTTTGGTGATGGCCACGGGTGTGGTACCTCCGGTGGTGCGTAAGGGCGCTGGTTTCCCTCCCCATCCATACGGCGGGGAAGGGGCGTTCGTTCAGTGACCGTTCGGTGACTGCGTTCGGTTGCTGCTGGAACCACCTCTCCCGGTGAGGCACTCTTCTCACTCGTGGGGAGCGTTCCGAATCAAGGTGTGGCGAGTGGTGAGGTGTCGGCGCACATGGTGGTGTGCGGCGACGACGGACTGGCGCATCGGCTGGCCGCCGAACTGCGGGGGGTGTACAGCGAACAGGTCACGCTCGTGGTGCCGCCCGCCGACCGCGGGGTGCGACCTCCGGTGGTCGGGCGCGCGCGGGCGACGACGGCGGCGCTCTTCGACCGCATGGTGAACGCGGCCGTCAGCCGGGCGAACGGCACCACCGCCGAACCCGTCACAAACGCCCAGGTCGTAGAAGCCGCCGAGGCGACCGAGGAGGTGCTCGGCGCGGCGGGCGTGGAGCGGGCCGCCGCCCTGGCGCTCGTGTACGACGACGACGAGACCAACATCCGCGCCGCCCTCACCGCCCGCCGGCTCAATCCCCGGCTGCGGCTCGTCCTCAGGCTCTACAACCGTCGGCTCGGCCAGCACATCGAGGAACTCCTCGACCAGGCCGCCGCGTTGGCGACCGGCGACGGCGCCTCCGCCGGCAGCGACACCTCCACCACCGTGCTCTCCGACGCCGACACGGCCGCGCCCGCGCTGGCCGCCACCGCCGTCGCCGGCACCAGCAAGGTCGTACAGACCGACGGGCTGCTGCTGCGGGCAGTGGAACGGACGCCGCTCGTCGGGCAGTTGGCCCGGCCGGGGCTGGCCACGCTGGCACTGCTGTCCGCGGACGGTGCCGACAGCGGCGCCGAGCAGGGGCCGGAGCTGCTGCCCGACGCGGCGGCGGTCCGCGCCGCGACCGGCCGCGGCACCGTCGTACTGGAGCAGGTGTCCTACGCCGGACCCCAACTGCCCCCGGCACGCGGGGCCGTGGCGCTCTCCTCGCTGTTCTCCCGGCGGCTTCGGTGGTCGCTGGCGGGTATGGTCGGGTGCGTGGTCGCGCTCGCGGTGGCGTTGTGGCTGGTGACGGGGATGAATCCGCTGAGCGCGTTCTATCTGACGCTGCTCGATCTCTTCGCCATCGACAACCCGGCCATCGGGGAGTCCATCGGGCGGCAGATCCTCCAACTCCTCTCCGGGCTCACGGGGTTGCTGCTGCTGCCGGTCCTGCTGGCCGCGGTGCTGGAGGCGCTGGGCACCTTCCGGACCGCGGGCGCGCTGCGGAAGCCGCCGCGGGGGCTGGGCGGGCATGTGGTCCTCCTCGGGCTCGGCAAGATCGGTACGCGGGTGCTGACCAGGCTGCGGGAACTGCACATCCCCGTGGTGTGCGTCGAGTCCGACCCCGATGCCCGGGGGCTGGCCACGGCGCGGCGGTTGCGGGTTCCTGTGGTGCTCGGGGACGTCACCCAGGAAGGCGTTCTGGAGGCCGCCAAGATCCACCGTGCGCATGCGCTGCTCGCGGTGACCAGCGCGGACACGACGAATCTCGAGGCCGCGCTGTACGCGCGGTCCGTGCGGCCCGATCTGCGGGTCGTACTGCGGCTGTACGACGACGACTTCGCGACCGCCGTGTACCGGACGCTGCGGGCTGCTCATCCGCGTGCGTCCACGCGGAGCCGCAGTGTGTCCCATCTGGCGGCGCCCGCCTTTGCCGGGGCGATGATGGGGCGGCAGATTCTGGGGGCGATTCCGGTGGAGCGGCGGGTGTTGCTGTTCGCCGCGATGAATGTGGCCGGGCATCCGCAGCTGGAGGGGAAGACCGTTGCGGAGGCGTTCCGGGCGGGGGCTTGGCGGGTGTTGGCGCTGGATACGGGGGCTGGGGGTGGCCGCGGGGAGGAGCCGGCGGCGGAGGAGGCGTACGAGGACGTACGGGGGCCGGGGCTGGTGTGGGATCTGCCGGACGGGCGGGTTCTGAAGGGGTCGGACCGGGTGGTGCTGGCGGCTACTCGGCGGGGGTTGGCGGAGCTGCTGGGGCGGCGGCCCCGTGAGCGGGCCGGGGCTTGAGCAGCACCCGACGCCGGGGCTGGGGCGGGGGTGGGTTCGCTTACCGGCGCTTGCCGGGTGCCGCCTTTCTTTGGGTCGGGAGCCGCCCCAGGCGGCACGAATGCCCGCAGGCTGCGGAGGCCGCTCGCAGTTACGCCAAGTACCGCTGCGCGAACTCCAGTTCCAGCCGGACCTGCTTGATTCTCTCGTCCACCACCAACGAACCGTGCCCCGCGTCATAGCGGTACACCTCGTGGGTGACGCCGCGGGCTTCGAGGCGTTTGACGTAGTTCTCGATCTGGCGGATGGGGCAGCGGGGGTCGTTGACGCCGGCCGAGATGTAGACCGGGGATCTGACCTGGTCGACGTAGGTCAGGGGGGACGAGGCCTCGAAGCGTTCGGGGACCTCCTCGGGGGTGCCGCCGAGGAGGGTGCGGTCCATGGCCTTCAGGGCCTCCATCTCGTCGTGGTACGCCGTGACGTAGTCGGCGACCGGGACCGCCGCGATGCCAAGCGTCCAGGCGCCCGGCTGGGTGCCGAGGCCGAGGAGGGTGAGGTAGCCGCCCCAGGAGCCGCCGGTGAGGACGAGGCGGTCGGGGTCCGCCAGGCCGGAGTTCACCGCCCAGGCGCGGACCGCCTCGATGTCCTCCAGTTCGATGAGGCCGACGCGGTGTTTGAGGGCGTCGGTCCAGGCGCGTCCGTAGCCGGTGGAGCCGCGGTAGTTGACGCGGATCACCGCGTACCCGTGGTCGACCCAGGCCGCCGGACCCGCCGCGAAGGCGTCGCTGTCGTGCCAGGTGGGGCCGCCGTGGATGTCGAACACGGTGGGCAAGGGGCCGGTGGCGCCCGCCGGCTTCTGGACCAGGGCGTGGATACGGCCGCCGGGGCCGTCCACCCACACGTCCTCCACCGGCACCGAACCCGGGGATTTCATGCCGGGCGGGTCGAGGACCACCCCGCCCGTGGTCGAGCGGACCGCCGACGGCTCGGCGGCCGAGGACCAGAGGTACTCCACGCTGCCGTCGGGGCGGGCCGTCGCGCCGGAGACCGTGCCGGGCGGGGTGGGGATCTCCGTCAGGGCGCGGCTCGCCAGGTCGTACCGGAACAGCTCGCTGCGGGCCTCGAAGCTGTGCACGATGAGCAGGCCGGTGCCGTCCGGGTACCACTCGGCGCTGACGTCGCCGGGCAGCTCCAGGGCCAGGTCGGTCTCCTCGCCGGTCGCCACGTCCCAGACCAGGGGCTCCCAGCGACCGCGGCGCTGGTGGCCGATGAGCAGCCGGGTGTCGCCCTCGACGGGGGCGAAGCCCAGAACCTCCAGGCCCAGCTCG
Source organism: Streptomyces sp. TLI_185 (assembly GCF_003814765.1). NCBI lineage: Bacteria > Bacillati > Actinomycetota > Actinomycetes > Kitasatosporales > Streptomycetaceae > Streptomyces > Streptomyces sp. TLI_185. The sequence goes on along the minus strand of NZ_RKRB01000001.1, from coordinate 5,657,638 downwards.
TCCGTGCCTCCCTTGGTGTCGTCCAGTTCGGCGACCGCCGTGCCGTCGGGGCGCAGGACGCGCAGCGCGGAGTGCATGGCGTCGCCGTGCTCCGTGTGCTCGATGGCGATCAGCGAACCGTCGTGGGAGAGGTCGCCGACGCCCGCCGACTCGCGGTGGCGGTAGATCTCCACCGGGTCCTCGCCGACGCGTGCGAGATGGATCGTCGTACCGTCCTCGTCCGTGGAGCGGCCGACGATCGCCGTGCGGCCGTCCCGGGCGAGGGCCAGGCCCGCCGGGTAGGAGGCCTCCAGGCCGGGCGCCGCGAGCTCGTCCTCGCCGCCGTCGAAGGGCTGCCTGCGCCAGACGCCGAACTCGTCGCCGTCCTTGTCGTCGAACCACCAGACCCAGGCGCCGTCGGGGGTGAGCAGGCCCTCCGTCGTGCCGTTCGGCCGGTCCGTGACCTGGCGCTGTCCGCCCGTCGCCCGGTCCCAGGCGTACAGCTCGTACGTCCCCGTCGCGTTCGACACGAACAGGGAGCGGTCCGGTGCGTCCTCCGCCCAGTCGGGCAGCGACACCCGCGGCGCCCTGAAGCGCTTCTCCCAGTCCGGCATGTCCTCGTTCCGCTCCGGCGCGGCCGACCCGTTGCTCTCACTCATGGCCCCATAGTGCCTGCCCCCACAGACAATTCGCTGGCGGGGCCCCCAGCCTGTGGATAACTTCTACCGCGCATTTACCGAACGCACGTCCAAGCAGGTCAGGAAGCTCGACTCATGTCCTCTCCCAGCCCCTCCCCCGCCCCGGCCGACTGGCGCGAGACCAACCGCGCCAACTGGGACGAGAGGGTCCCGCTGCACACCGCCGGCGACTACTACGACCTGGACGGCTTCCGGGCCGGCAAGGATCCCCTGCGCCCCTTCGAGCTGGCCGAGGTCGGCGACGTGACCGGCAAGTCGCTGCTGCACCTGCAGTGCCACATCGGCACGGACACCCTGGCCTGGGCCCGGCACGGCGCCGCCCGCGTCGTCGGCCTGGACTTCTCCGAACCGGCCGTCGCGGCCGCCCGCGATCTCGCCGCCGGCCTCGGCCTCGGACCCGAGCGGGCTCAGTTCGTCACCTCCGACGTGTACGACGCGGCCTCCGCACTGCCGGAGCCCTCGTACGACATCGTCTACACCGGCACCGGCGCGCTGTGCTGGCTGCCCGACATCCGGCGCTGGGCCGAGACCGCCGCCGGACTCGTGGCGCCCGGCGGGTTCCTCTATCTCGCCGAGTTCCATCCGCTGACCGACGTCCTCGACGACGAGACCGGCTCGCGGGTCGTGCGGGACTACTTCGACCGCGAGCCGCAGGTCTACGACTTCCCCGGCACGTACGCGGCGGAGAGCACCGCCACCGTCCACAACCGGACCGTGGAGTGGACGCACCCGCTCGGCGAGGTCGTCTCCGCGCTCGCCGCGGCGGGGCTGCGCATCGAGTTCCTACACGAGCACGACGTCTCGCTGTTCCGGCGGTTCGAGGCCTTCGAGCAGCGGGACGGCTACTTCCGTCTTCCGGCGGACCGGCCGCGCATTCCGCTGATGTACTCGCTGAGGGCCGCCAAGGCCTGATGGTCCGAACCCCGCGGCCGAGCCCTGCGCGGCCGCCCCGTACCGTTGAAGGCGTGTACCGGTTTCTGCTGACGCCCCGTTGGTGGGGGATCAACGTCTTCGTGCTGCTCGCCATCCCCTTCTGCATCTTCATGGGATCGTGGCAGCTGAGCCGGTTCGAGGACCGGGTGCAGGCCCACCGGGACGCGACCGAGCAGGTCACGACGGACCGGCACGAGGCGGCCCGGCCGCTGCGGCAGCTGCTGCCCGTGGACAAGGCGACCTCCGGCAGACAGGCCACCGCGACCGGGCGGTACGGCAAGCAGCTGCTCGTCCCGGACCGGCAGCTCGACGGCAAGCGCGGTTTCTACGTCCTGACGCTGCTGCGTACCGACGGCGGCAAGGCGCTGCCCGTGGTGCGGGGCTGGCTGCCGGGTGCCGCCGACGCGGCGAAGGCGCCCGCGGCGCCGACCGGTGAGGTCACCGTCACCGGTGCGCTGCAGGCGTCCGAGACGCCGGGGGACAACGGGGTGAGCGCCCAGGGCGGCCTGCCGTCCGGGCAGACCGCGGCGATCAGCTCGGCGTCGCTGGTGAATCTGGTGCCGTACGACGTGTACGACGCGTGGGTGACGCTGGACAAGGCCGATGCCGGGATGACTGCAGTGCCGGCGACGGCGCCCGCGGACTCCGGGCTGGACCTCAAGGCGTTCCAGAACCTCGGCTACACCGGCGAGTGGTTCGTCTTCGCCGGGTTCGTGGTCTTCATGTGGTTCCGGCTGCTGCGGCGTGAGGCCGAGTTTGCGCGGGATGCGGCGATGGGGCTGGTGGCGGAGGAAGAGAGCGTTGCCGTCTGACCTGGTTTCGGCTGCACCGGCGCTGCGGCTTGGGGTGTCACTTGCCCGCGGTTGCGGGGTGCCGCCTTTCTTCGGGTCGGGAGCCGCCCTAGGCGGCACGATTGCCCGCAGGCTACGGCAGGCCCCGGCCTCGCAGGCTGGGCAAGGCTGAGGCGCTATGCCCCGGCCAGCACCCCGGTGTAGATGACCTGCCCCGCGCACGCGTTGGACACCGTCGCCGAGACCGTCGGGGAGCCGGCCTCAGTCGTGTGGGACACGATCACGCTGCCGTCCGCCGTGCCGTCCGCCGTCATCATCTGGGTGGTGACACCGCTGTCCGTGCCGGTGGAGGTGGCGCCGGACGAGCTGCCGGCGTCGGGGGTCGGGGTCGGGCTGGGGGTGGAGCCGCCGTCGGTGGAGCCGCCGGGGGTGCCGCCCGTGGTCGGGCAGGTCTCCGAGGGGATCCAGGCGAACTTCACCTCGTAGGCCGCGCCCGGTTGCAGCTGCAGCCGGGTGATCTCGGTCGAAGGGGCGGGCAGACCGGCCGCCGCGTCCCCGGACACATGGCGTGCCGTGGAGATCTTGGTGGCGTCCGCGGCGCCCTGCGCGAGCGTGCTCACGGTGCCCATGCCGCCCACGGTGCAGGCGGAGGTGGAGATGTTGACGACGCGGAAGGTGCCGTAGACCGCGCCCCCGGCGTCGGGGGCGGCGACGGAGTCGGTGGGCGAGCCGAGCTGGTCGGCCGTGCACACGGGGGCACTGGCGGCGCTGGTGGCCGAGGGGTCGGTGCCGGCGCTGCTGCCCGTGCCCGTACCGGTGCCCTTGCCCTTGCCGTCGCCCTTCGAGTCGCCCTTGCCCTTGCCCGGGGACTTGCCCGGGTTGCCGCCGGCAGTGCTCTCACTGCCGTCCGCGTTTTTTCCCTGGCTCGCCCCGCCCTGGGCCTGAGAGGCCTGGCCGGCCACGGACGGGTTGACGTCGGAGCCGGTGGCGTTGGAGACGTGCACGAGGGCCGGGACGGCGGTGCCGATGAACAGCGCGGCGGCCGCCATGCCGACGACGGCCTGCCGCTTGCGGGCCCGTCGTGCGGGTACGGCCCGCCGCAGGTGGTCCAGCGTGCCGTCGCGCGGTTCGACCGTCTGCACCGCCTGGTGCAGCATCCTGCGCAGAGCCAGCTCGTCCGAGTCGAACCCGTCCTCGGGGCTCTGGTCGTCGGGGCCGTGGTTCACAGTTCCGTTCCCAGCGTGCGATTGCCTGTGCTCTTGCATTTGTGTTGCCGTCGGCTCGTGCCATGCGAAGGGCTCATGGCGGTCATGGGAATCACGTCCCTCGCCGTCCTTGTTCATGCCGGTGCCTCCATCGCGAGACGGAGGGCCGCGATGCCGCGGGAGCCGTACGCCTTCACCGAGCCCAGCGATATCCCGAGCGTCTCGGCGACCTGCGCCTCGGTCATGTCCGCGAAGTAGCGCAGCACAAGGACCTCGCGCTGGCGGCGCTGCAGGCCCTTCATCGCCTTGATCAGGGAGTCGCGCTCCAGCTGGTCGTACGCACCCTCCTCGGCGCTCGCCATGTCGGGCATCGGCTTGGACAGGAGCTTGAGGCCCAGGATGCGGCGGCGCAAGGCGGAGCGGGAGAGATTGACGACCGTCTGACGCAGGTAGGCGAGCGTCTTCTCGGGGTCGCGGACCCGTTTGCGTGCCGAGTGCACGCGGATGAAGGCCTCCTGGACGACGTCCTCGCAGGAGGCGGTGTCGTCGAGCAGGAGGGCGGCGAGACCCAGCAGCGAGCGGTAGTGCGCGCGGTAGGTCTCGGTGAGGTGGTCGACGGTCGTACCGGCCGCCGCTGTGTCCTCGGCGTAGTCGGCGCCGTCACGCTGATTCGGTATGCGGGCGGGCCGCGCTGCGGGCATGGGCGCGATCACCGGCATGCCGCCGGGCGCGCCGGGCATGCGGGGTCGGAGCGACGGGCGGGGCGGCCGTAGAGCCGTACCGCGGGTCGCCGCTTGGAAGTCGAGAACCTCTGCCACGCCAGTTGGACACGTTCACCCCCATCAGGGTTGTACGTGCCGGGCGTCACTTTTGCGTCATGTGCCGCAGCCGGCCGTCTGGTGTCAGGCAGCGCAACTGACCGTGCGTCAAACGCCCTCATGCCTACCCGCTCTTCCCCTATGTCACGAATGTCCGAGGCGTCCCCACGCCTCGCCACGCATCCCCGCACCCCCGAAGGGCGTTCACAAAGACGCTCCCCGCCCTTCGCGCGGTTGCGGAGAGCGGGGAGGGAAATCTTCGAATGCCCAAGGGGTCCGGGGCAAGTGGTACGGACCTTCGCCCGGCCACGTGCCGCCCACAGATCCTACAAAGCAAACAGGCCGCAGCCAGGGCTTTTCCGGCAGTAACCCCTTGCTTCGGGATGTGTTGCACGTAACACGGCACGTCATGGGAGCGCGACCATCGTCACGCCCCGTCACACGGACTACCGGAACTCGGTCGCCACCAGCTCCGCGATCTGTGCGGTGTTGAGGGCCGCGCCCTTGCGGAGATTGTCACCGCAAACGAAGAGTTCGAGCGCCGTGGGGTCGTCGAGCGCGCGCCGGACCCGGCCCACCCAGGTCGGGTCGGTGCCCACGACGTCGGCGGGTGTGGGGAACTCGCCGGCGGCCGGGTCGTCGAAGAGGACGACTCCGGGGGCGGTGGCGAGGATCTCCCGGGCCCCGTCGACGGTGACCTCGCCCTGGAAGCGGGCGTGGACGGTGAGGGAGTGCGTGGTGACCACCGGTACCCGTACGCAGGTCACGGCGACCGGCAGCCGGGGCAGGCCGAGGATCTTGCGGGACTCGTCCCGCACCTTCATCTCCTCCGAGGACCAGCCGTCCTCGCGCAGGGATCCGGCCCACGGTACGACGTTCAGTGCGACCGGCTCCGGGAACGGCCCGGTGTTGTCACCGACGGCCCGCCGCACATCACCGGGGCTGGTCCCCAGCTCCGTACCGGCGACGAGGGACAGCTGCTGCCGCAGGGTCTCCACCCCGGCACGCCCCGCCCCGCTGACCGCCTGGTACGAGGAGACCACCAGCTCACGCAGCCCGAACTCGGCGTGCAGCGCGCCCAGGGCCACGATCATGGAGAGGGTCGTGCAGTTGGGGTTGGCGATGATCCCGCGGGGCCGGCGGCGGGCGCAGTGCGGATTGACCTCCGGGACCACCAGCGGCACCTCCGGGTCCATCCGGAAGGCGCCCGAGTTGTCCACCACCACCGCGCCCTTGGCGGCGGCGATCGGCGCCCAGTGCGCGGACACCTCGTCGGGTACGTCGAACATGGCGACGTCGACCCCGTCGAAGGCCTCCTCGGTCAGGGCGACCACCTCGACCTCCTGACCGCGCACGGCCAGCTTGCGGCCGGCCGAGCGCGGTGAGGCGATCAGACGGATCTCGCCCCAGATGTCCGCGTGCTGGGACAGGATCTGGAGCATGACCGTGCCGACGGCTCCGGTCGCACCCACGACCGCGAGCGTCGGTCGTACGGTCATCGCCCGGTGCCCCCGTAGACGACCGCCTCGGCAGTGTCGGAGTCGAGGCCGAAGGCGGAGTGGACGGCGCGCACGGCCTCCGGCACGTCGTCGGCGCGGGTGACGACCGAGATACGGATCTCGGAGGTCGAGATCAGCTCGATGTTCACGCCGGCGTCGGACAGCGCCTCGAAGAAGGACGCCGTGACACCCGGGTTGGTCTTCATGCCGGCGCCGACGAGGGAGATCTTGCCGATCTGGTCGTCGTAGCGCAGCGAGTCGAACCCGATGGCCGTCTTCGCCCGCTCCAGGGCGTCGATGGCCTTGCGGCCCTCGGTCTTGGGGAGGGTGAAGGAGATGTCCGTCAGCCCGGTGGAGGCGGCGGACACGTTCTGCACGACCATGTCGATGTTGATCTCGGCGTCGGCGATGGCGCGGAAGATCGAGGCGGCCTCGCCGGGCTTGTCCGGGACGCCGACGACCGTGACCTTGGCCTCCGAGGTGTCGTGCGCGACACCGGAGATGATGGCCTGCTCCACCTTCTTGTCCCCTTGCTCGATCGGCTCACTGCTGACCCAGGTGCCCTGCAGTCCGCTGAAGCTGGACCGGACGTGGATCGGGATGTTGTAGCGGCGGGCGTACTCCACACAGCGGTGGAGCAGCACCTTGGAGCCGGAGGCGGCGAGCTCCAGCATGTCCTCGAAGGCGATCCAGTCGATCTTCTTCGCCTTCTTCACCACGCGCGGGTCGGCGGTGAACACGCCGTCGACGTCGGTGTAGATCTCGCACACCTCGGCGTCGAGTGCGGCGGCCAGCGCGACGGCCGTCGTGTCGGAACCACCGCGGCCGAGCGTGGTGATGTCCTTCTTGTCCTGACTGACGCCCTGGAAGCCGGCGACGATGGCGATGTTGCCCTCGTTCACCGAGTCACGGATACGGCCGGGCGTGACGTCGATGATCCGGGCTTTGTTGTGGACGGAGTCGGTGATGACGCCTGCCTGGCTGCCGGTGAAGCTCTGGGCCTCGTGACCCAGGTTTTTGATCGCCATGGCCAGCAGTGCCATGGAGATCCGCTCTCCGGCGGTCAGCAGCATGTCGAACTCACGCCCGGCCGGCATCGGAGATACCTGCTCGGCGAGATCGATCAGCTCGTCCGTCGTGTCGCCCATCGCGGAAACGACGACGACCACCTGGTGGCCGTTCTTCTTCGCTTCCACGATTCGCTTGGCGACGCGCTTGATGCCCTCGGCATCGGCTACGGAGGAGCCTCCGTACTTCTGCACGACAAGGCCCACGTGCGCTCCTCGCTCGTCCCGTAAGTGTCGGCTCATTTTACCGAGCGCCCGAATCCGACCTGGGGGAAACCACATGGTGAGACCCGGCGCTCCAGCCCAGCCCCTGCCCACCTGGCACATGAACAGTCCGCAAAGTGGGCCAGGTCACCCGTTGACGCTCTGAGTAGCCGACCGATAACTTCGCGTCGTCGTCGCCACACCAGGAGCACAAGGCTCCATCGGGACTAGCGACGCGAAGGATTCTCCTTCCTTGACGACTGCGACCGTTTCCGAGATCCAGCACGTCACACCGGCCGACCTCTTCCTGGTCCGCCCCTTCACCCCTCACTGCGAGGTCATCCGCACCGCCGCCGACCACGCCGTCATCGGCGTCTCCCCCGGCAACAGCTACTTCTCCGCACAGCGCATACACGACCTGGCCCGCTGGGGCCTCGCGCTCTTCGAGCGCGTGGACTTCGTCTACACCGACCTGCACGTGGCCGAGATGTACGAGGCCTCCGGCTATACGGCCGACGACGCGCGCCGCAAGGCGGTGAAGAACCTGCGGGGCGTGCGCGCCAAGGTCCTCGCCGCCGTGGAGGCCGCCGAGCCCGAGGGCACCCGCCTCAGGGCCCACGCCATGTCCGAGCTGCGCGACAACCCGGCGTACCGGCAGATCCACGAGGACCTGCGCGCCCGGCTCTCCTGCGACGACGAGTTCCGCACGACCTGCGAGAAACTCGTCGACTCCTTCCTGTCGACCAAGGCGACGAAGGCTCAGGAGGTGACCGCACGCCAGCGGGCCGTGTGCATGGAGTACGTCACGGCGGAGGCGCCCCTCTTCCTCGACACCCCCGCGATCCTGGGCGTCCCTTCCTCCCTCAACTGCTACCACCAGCTCCTGCCGATGGCCGAGCTGCTCTACTCGCCCGGCGCGGGGCTGCGTGCCTCCCGCAACCAGGGCCACGCCATCGTCACGCCGGCCGAGGGAGCCACCGATGCCCGCTGAGACCATGCCCACTGACGAACTCATCGACTTCCCGTTCTCCTGGCGCGGCGACCAACTCCCCGCCGAGGTCGAGGAGTTGCGGGAGTCGACGCCGGTGCGGCGGGTGCGCACCATCGCGGGTGACGAGGCCTGGCTGGTGTCCTCGTACGAGCTGTGCAAGCAGGTCCTCGAGGACCCGCGGTTCAGCCTGAAGGACACCTCTGCCCCGGGCGTCCCCCGCCAGTACGCGCTGACGATCCCGCCCGAGGTCGTCAACAACATGGGGAACATCACCGGCGCCGGACTGCGCAAGGCCGTACTCAAGGCGCTCAATCCGAAGAGCCCCGGGCTGGTGGAGTGGCTTCGGTCGTACGCCGGTGAGCTGGTCGACCGCCTGGTGCGCGAGGGCGCTCCCGTGGACCTGCGGGGCGGCTTCGCCGATCCGTACTCGGCGGGCATGCACTGCCGCATCCTCGGCATCCCGAACGCGGACGCACCCGGGCTGATGCGGAGCCTGGACATCGCGTTCATGAACTCGGCCTGCCCCGTCACGGGGGCCCGGCTCAACTGGGACCGCGACATCGCGTACATGACGGAGCGGCTGGACGACCCGGCGACCACGGGTCTGATGGCCGAGCTCGCCGCCCTGCGCACCGACCCCGACTACGCCCACCTCACCGACGAGATGCTCGCGACGGTCGGCGTGACGATGTTCGGCGCGGGCGTGATCTCGACGTCCGGATTCCTCACCATGGCCCTGGTGTCGCTGATCCAGCATCCCGAGCTGCAGGAGGAGCTGGTCGCGGACCCCGGGAAGATCCCCGCGGCCGTGGACGAACTGCTCCGCATCAACCTCTCCATCGGCGACGGGCTGCCGCGGCTGGCCACCGAGGACGTACTCCTCGGGGACGTGCAGGTGGCGGCCGGCGAACTGGTCCTCGTTCTCGTCGAGGGCGCGAACTTCGACCCGTCCGCCTTCCCCGACCCGCACACCGTCGACCTGACCCGCGCCAACAGCACGGCCCACCTCTCCTTCGGCGGCGGCAACCACTACTGCCCCGCCACCGCCCTCGGCCGCAAACACGCCGAGGTAGCACTTCAGACGCTGCTGGAGCGGATGCCCCGGCTGCGCCTCGCGGTGCCGATCGAGCAGCTGGTGTGGCGGACCGGGTTCATGAAGCGGATCCCGGAACGGCTCCCCGTGATGTGGTAGCCGTCTTCCTCCGTCCATGAGGGCTCGGTGACCGGCCGTCTTTAAAGTTCAACCATTATGGTTCGCCTGTGCGCGTACTGCTGGTGGAAGACGACGAACCGGTCGCCGAGTCACTCAGGCGAGGACTGCTGCGTTACGGCTTCGAGGTGGCCTGGGTCACCACGGGCGGCGCGGCACTCAGCCATGAGGACGCCTACGACGTCGTACTCCTCGATCTCGGGCTGCCCGACACCGACGGGCTCGACGTCTGCAGGGCGCTGCGCGAGCGCGGTGACGTGCCGATCATCGTGATCAGTGCGCGCAGCGACGAGACGGACCGGGTGGTGGGCCTGGAGCTCGGCGCGGACGACTATGTGTCCAAGCCGTTCGGGGTCCGGGAGGTCATCGCCCGGATAAGGGCGGTCATGCGACGGGTGCAGGCCCGTACGCCGGAGGAGGCCGCGGGCGGTCCGGACCGGTACGGGTCCCGGCTGACGATCGACCGCAAGGCGGCCCGGGTGCACGTGGACGGCGAGGAGGTCGCCCTCGCGCCCAAGGAGTACGACCTGCTGGCCTTCCTCACCGAGGAGCCGGGCGCGCTGATGTCCCGGGAACAGATCATGGAAGCGGTCTGGGACGCGAACTGGTTCGGGCCGACCAAGACGCTCGACGTCCATGTGGCGGCGCTGCGGCGGAAGTTCACGGGGATCATCACCATCGAGGCGGTGCGCGGGGTGGGCTTCCGGCTGGAGATCGTCAAGGACGCCGGGGCGTCATGAACCGGCAGCTCATCCGCAGTTACATCCTGCTCGTCGCCGTCGCCATCCTGCTGTTCACCGTGCCGGTGGCCTTCACGCTCACCAAGCAGCTGCGGGACGACACCGAGGCGTCCGTCAAGCGCGAGGCGACCACCATGGCGCTGCTGCTGCGCAACGGCGATGCGGCGTCGTGCCGGGCGCTGACCACGATGGCCTCGGCGTACACCGAGGAGAACAAGAAGGACCAGGTCCAGGTCACGCCCACCGACCGGTGCGCGCCGGACGCAGCCCGCCCCACGGGGGACGCGGCCCTGACCAGAGCCCTGGAGAAGGGCGAGTCGACCACCGACTGGGGTTCGGACTTCATCTGGGGCCGCAACCTGCTGATCACCGTCCCCGCGAAGAAGGACGGCCGGGCCGTCGGCGCCGTACGGATCGTGTACTCGACCTCCCACCTCACCCACAGGCTGTGGACGATCTGGGGCTTCCGGGCGGGTCTCGCGGTGGCGGTGCTCGGGGTTGCGGCGCTGATCGGCGCGGTCGCGGCCCGTCGGATCACCGCTCCGTTGCGCGAACTCAACGACATGGCCAGCAAGTTCAGCGACGGCGACCTGACCGCCCGCTCCCCGGTGACGGGCCCGCCGGAGACCCAGACCCTCGCCCGCACCCTGAACCAGGGCGCCGAGCGCCTGGACACGCTGGTCGCCTCGCAGCGGATCTTCGTGGCGGACGCCTCGCACCAACTCCGTACGCCCCTCACGGCCTTGCGTCTGTCGCTGGACAACATCGCGGACGGGGTGGACGACGAGTTCGTACGGGAGGACGTGGAGCAGGCGACCGCCGAGGTGGTCCGGATGAGCCGGCTGGTCAACGGCCTGCTGGTGCTCGCGCGGGCCGAGGCGAAGGTGACGGCCGCGGAGCCGCTGTCCCTCGGGGAGATCGTGGCCGAACGTCTGTCGGTGTGGAGACCGGCCGCCGACGAGCGCGGAGTCACCATCGCGCTCAGGGGGAGTGGTGTCGACGGCCGGCCGTCTGTGCTGGCCAGTCCCGGTCATCTGGACCAGGTGCTGGACAACGTGCTCTCGAATGCGCTGGAGGTCTCGCCGGACGGTTCCACGATCACCGTCCAGGTCGAACCGAAGGGCGAGGAAGTGGTGCTCTCCGTCCTCGACCAGGGCCCCGGCATGACCGACGCGGAGAAGTCGCGCGCCTTCGACCGCTTCTGGCGCGGCCAGGGCCTGACCGGGCGCTCCGGTTCGGGCCTCGGCCTCGCCGTCGTCAAGCAGCTGGTGAGCGACGACGGCGGGACCGTGGTCCTGCGGGACGCTCCCCCAGTCTCGACTTCGCTCGACCGGGGGCACCCCCATGGGGGCGGGCTGTGCGTGGAGATCCGCCTACGGGCACCCGCACAGCGGACCGGCGGCTGAGATCGTTTCGGCTGTCATCACTTCTTCTCGGGCATCGCCGAGGAGTGGTGGTTCATGATCTTCCACTTGCCGTCGATCTTCTCGTACGTGTACGTGTAGCGGGCCTCGACGACTCGCTTCTTGCCGGTGTCGTGATCGGTGAGCGTGAATTCGTAGACGCCGGTGTCGATCGCGGAGTTGTCGTCGAGGACGTTGACGATCGTCTTGATCTTCTTGCCGACCGGCTTGTTCTCCAGGAAGTGGTCGAAGTAGTCGACGATCCCGGCGCGGTCGGTACGCACCTCGTTGGAGACGGTGGGCAACAGGACCGCGTTCTTCGCGTACAGGTCCGCGACCTTCTCCGAGTCACCGGTCTGCAGCGCCTTGTTCCAGGTGTCGAACAGGCCGACGATCTGCGTCGAGGTGGGCTTGGTGGCGCTCTTGTGCCCGGCGGTGGCAGCGACGGTACCGATCGTGCCGAGGGCGACGACGGCCGTGGCGGTGACGATGGCTGCGCGCTTGGTTATGGAACGACGGGTCATCGCTGTCTCCAGTTTCGGTGCGGTTCCGGGGCTTTCGCCTCCCTGCTGGGGAAGTGACTCCAGACTCGCTTTTCACTGGTTAGGGCCCGTGCAGGCGTCGTACAGCGCAGATCCAATACGTATCCAACTCACGCGGAGTGACCACTTGACCACGACGGACATACTGCTGGCGGGCATCGTGCTGCTCGGCTCCTGCGTGCAGTGGCTGACCGGTATGGGGTTCGCGCTGGTTGCCGTGCCCGCGCTCGTGCTGTTGCTCGGGCCGGCCGAGGGTGTCGTGCTGGCCAACTGCGCGGCGGGGGCCATCAGCGTCGTGGGGCTGGCCGGCGGCTGGCGGCGGGTGCGGCCGGGCGCGATGGTGCCGCTGTGCGTGGCGGCCGCGTGCACGGTGCCGGCGGGGGCCTGGCTGACCCGTCAACTCCCCGAGCCCGCACTCCTGTTGGTGATGGGCGGGCTGGTGACGGTCGCCGTACTGCTGGTCATGCGCGGCGCCCGCGTGCCCGCCCTGCGCGGCACGAAGGGGGCCGTCGCGGCGGGCGCGGTGGGCGGTTTCATGAACTCGGCCGCGGGGGTGGGCGGCCCGCCCATCTCCCTTTACGCCGTCAACGCGGGCTGGACGGTACGGGAGTTCGTGCCGAACGCGCAGTTCTACGGGGTGATCGTGAACGCGTTCTCGGTGGTGGCGAACGGGGTGCCGGAGCTGAGCGGAGGGCGGTGGGGGTGGGTCGTCGCCGCCATGGTGGTGGGGGCGCTGATCGGCAGGAGGCTCGCCGAACGGACACCGGAGAAGCGGGCCCGCCTGCTGGTGCTGTCGCTGGCTCTGACAGGCGGGGTCACCGCGGTGGTGAAGGGGCTGTGGGGGCTGCCGTAAGCCTGCTGCCCCCGCCGCCTACTTGCCGGGCCCCATCCCCAGCGGCCCGCCGATCTCCTCCGCCATGACCTTCCCGGCCTCGAACTCCAGCGTCTCGTCGCCCATCGGGGTCTGGTCCGTGTCCAGGCCGTCCAGTTCTTCCAGGGGCTGGTTCAGGCGGACGTGGGCCACCACCGACTGGAGGGCGCGCAGGGTCGCCGAGGCCGTCGAGCCCCAGTTGGAGAAGTAGGAGAACTGCCACCACCACAGGGCCTCCGTGGTGCGGCCCGCGCGGTAGTGGGCCATGCCGTGGCGGAGGTCGGTGATGACGTCGGTCAGGTCGTCGGAGATACGGGCCGGGACCGGGGCCTTGCGCGGCTCGTAGGGGTCGAAGACTTCGGAGTACACGTCGATCGGGTCCAGGAGGCGGGCAAGGTTCTCGCGGAGTTCGTCCACGTCGACGTCCGGGCCCGTGTCGGGCTCGTAGCGCTCGTCGGGGACGATGTCCTCGTGCGCGCCGAGGCGGCCGCCGGCCAGGAGGATCTGGGAGACCTCCAGGAGGAGGAAGGGCACGGCGGAGTCGGGCTCGTCGCCCTTCGCGACCTCCGTCACCGCCACCAGGAAGCTCTCCACCTGGTCGGCGATCTGCACCGCGAAGTCGTCCGGGTCCTGCGTCGCGTCATGCAGCGTGGCGTCAGACATCTAGGAGTCGTCTCCCCTCGAAGGCGCGGCCGAGGGTCACCTCGTCCGCGTATTCCAGGTCTCCGCCCACCGGGAGGCCGCTGGCCAGGCGGGTGACCTTGAGGCCCATGGGCTTGATCATGCGGGCGAGGTACGTCGCTGTGGCCTCGCCCTCCAGGTTCGGGTCCGTGGCCAGGATCAGCTCCGTGACCGTCCCGTCGGCCAACCGCGCGAGAAGTTCCCGTATACGGAGGTCGTCGGGGCCCACGCCCTCGATGGGGCTGATGGCTCCGCCCAGGACGTGGTAACGGCCGCGGAACTCGCGGGTCCGCTCGATCGCGACCACGTCCTTCGGCTCCTCCACCACACAGATGACGGAGGGGTCGCGGCGGCTGTCGCGGCAGATGTTGCACAGCTCTTCCTGTGCGACGTTGCCGCAGGTCGCGCAGAAGCGGACCTTCGCCTTGACCTCCATCAGGGCCTGCGCGAGCCGCCGTACGTCCGTCGGTTCCGCCTGCAGGATGTGGAAGGCGATCCGCTGGGCGCTCTTGGGACCGACGCCGGGCAGCCGCCCCAGCTCGTCGATGAGGTCCTGCACCACGCCTTCGTACACGGACTGCCGTCCTTCCCGGGGTTCCTTACAAGTACGTACGGTAGTTGGCGGACGCCTCTCTTAGAAAGGCAGGCCGGGTCTCAGAACGGCAGGCCCGGGATACCGCTGCCGCCGCCGAGGCCCTGGGCCAGCGGGCCCAGCTTCTGCTGCTGGAGGTTCTGGGCGTTCTCGTTGGCCGCCTGGACCGCCGCGACGATCAGGTCCGCGAGGGTCTCGGTGTCCTCGGGGTCCACCGCCTTCGGGTCGATCTTCAGCGCGCGCAGCTCGCCGGAGCCGGTGACGGTGGCCTTCACCAGGCCGCCGCCCGCCTGCCCGTCGACCTCCGTCTGCGCCAGCTCCTCCTGCGCCCGCTGCAGGTCCTGCTGCATCTTCTGGGCCTGCTGGAGCAGCTGCTGCATATTGGGCTGGCCACCACCGGGAATCACGATCAGCTCCTGGTTTCGTACGGCTGTATGGGCGAGGTTTTCCCGCCTGGCACGAGCCTACGTGGTCCAGGCAGCCATCGCCCCAGCACTCTTTCGAGTGAGGTGTTGCCGAGTCCTATACCTGATCAAGACCCCCTTCCGGGCGGAATAGAGGTGAATTCAGGGGCTGAGCCACCCATTGGGCGGTAGGAAGGGTCGGGCACATCAGGATCAGGTGTCACGCAACGTGTTCGGTCGTGGTCAGCCTCGTGATCAGTCTCGTGATCAGCGTCGTGATCAGTAGGGAGTGCCGTGTGGGTCAGCCGGAGATGCAGCCCGAGGGGCCGGCTCAGGACGGGCGGGGCGAGGGTGCGGCCGGGCTGCGGCCGGGCGATCTGATCGGGCGGTCGTTCCCGCTCGGGGACTGGGGCGAGCCGGCCGAGCGGCTGCACGAGCTGTACCTGTGGGTGGAGCGCGGGGCGCTGCAGACGGCGGCCTGGTATCTCGCGGACCGGGTGTGGAAGCGGCGGGGTGCGCGGGCGCTGCGCGCGGGGGCCGCACTGGGGGCCGTGGCCGGGGCCGCGCTGCCGCTGCTGGATCTGACCGGGGTGATCGCGGGGATGGCCGCCTGGGGGTATCTGGCACTGCTGTTCGCGGTGGCGTGCGTGGCCGTGGACCGGTTCTTCGGTGTGACGTCGGGCTGGATAAGGGACGTGGCGACCGCGCAGGCCGTGCAGCGGCGGCTGCAGGTGCTGCAGTTCGACTGGGCCTCGGAGAGTGTGCGGGAGGTGCTGGGCCCCGCGGAGGGGACGGCGAGCGAGGCCGCCGAGCGGTGTCTGGCGGTGCTGCGGCGGTTCTCGGAGGACGTGACGGAGCTGGTGCGCACGGAGACGGCCGACTGGATGGTGGAGTTCCGGACCGGTTCCGCGCCGATGGGGATCCAGTCCGCCTCGGCCGGGTCCGGGCGGCAGGAGATGAGCAGTGCACAGGGGCGCTTCCAGCTGCCGCCGGCGGCGGGCTCACGGCCGAACATGCCGCGTCAGCGGCCGCCCGAGCCGCGGTGAAAGGCACTCCGCCGGCAGTGCCGAGTTGCGGCTCCGCCGCGCAGCCGCGACAGGCCGTCAATCGTCTGCGGCGCCGTCGTGTCTGGTCGCTCCCCCATCTCTCGGCCTCGCTCGAGCGGGGGGACCCCCATCGCGGCGGAGCCGCATATCGATACAGCCTCGCGCCCGTGACGGGGCGCTGCCGAAACGGTCGGGAATTGTCAGCGAACCGAGGATACTTGAAGCGCTTTCCCCGATCTGCCGCACAGCCCCCGTTCGGCCCACTAGTTTACTCAACTCGACTGTGGGCAATGTGATTTGACCTGTGCCGTCGACGGGGGGAGATCTGTGATGGCGGTACCCCGCAATGCACCGAGCGGCTTCCCCGACGACGAGGGGGCCGACGACTTCGTCCGGGAGTTCCGTCAGGTGGTGGCACCCGCGGAGCGCGAATCGCTGGCGTACACACCGCCGTTGGTGATCCTGGACGTCCAGGGCGAGGACGCCGAGTACGACGCCCGGGTGCGGCGGGTGCTCGGGGAGCTGGAGAGCGCCCTGCGCGGGAGGCGGGACGAGAAGCTGGTGCCCTACGCCCTCCCGACGGCGGCCGAGGACTCCGACCTGCTCAGCGGCGCCGCGGCCCGGGGGCTGACCTTCGGCCTGCCCAAGAACATGAAGCCGGATCGTTTCCCCGGCTTCTGGCCGCTGTGGGACTGCGTCTCGTACATACGGAGCCATGCCGGGGACGGCAGGGCTCCCGGCGCGAACGTCCTGCGCGACTACGCCCACGAGCAGCTGCGCGCACACCAGCGCCAGCGCCGCGAGGGGCGGCTGCAGGTCTTCCTGTGGGCACTCGGCGGCAGCGACTCGCCTCCGGTCGGCGGCATCCTCGGCTGGCTGGTGGGTTCCCTGTGGCACGGCCTCACGCGCACCTTTCCGCGCTGGCGCTGGGAGTGCCGCAAGACCCGCAGAATGGTCCGTTCCTGGCGGCCGCTGGGCCAGGGCCGGCAGCGGTGGCTGGGCGACGTCCTCGGCATGACCGGCGGCACCGAGACCGTCTTCGCGGTGATGGACGAGGTGGCGGACCGGCAGATGCCCCGGCTCCGGCTGGACCTCGACCACGAACGGCACCAGGAGTCCCTGCTCGCCCTCGAGCACCTGCTGACGCGCGCCCTGCTGGAGGACCTGAAGAGACCCGCCGTCGGCAGAGTGCTGCCCGTACGACGCCGCAGAACCGCCCGGCCCGTCCTGCTGGTCCCCCTCCCCCGCCCGGGGAAGCCCGGCGCCCAGGCCGTGGAGCGCTTTCTGCGCGCCTTCCATCAGGAGCGGGCCAACACCGCGGGGGCTCCCGGCCCCCTGGTCATCGCGGTCGGCCGGCCCTCGGCGCAGTTGCAGAGGGATCTGGGCGGCCCGCAGGAGAGCAGCCTCCGGCAGGCGGGGCGGCTGATCCAGCCGCAGGAGCGCACGAACCCCGGTCCGCCGGTTCTGGTGCGTCTGCAGGACGAGCCGTTCACCCGCGACGGGCTGTACATCCGCCCGAGTTCCCCGACCTCGTTCCGCCTCAGCGGGAACGCGGTGACGGCGGGCGTGACGGGCACCACCGTGGCCGTGGCCGTCATCCTGGTCGGCCTGGGGCCGATGGAGCTCGTCGGGCCCCCGTCCTCCGACACCTGCGTCGGCGGGAACCTGGCCGCGGGCGGCACCAAGTACGCGCAGCCCGTCACCCTGGACCCCAAGCGGTGGTACGACGAGACGCGCGCCGAGATCGGGCAGCAGAACAAGGTGGCGGAACGATTCGCCGCCCAGGGGCGCACGGTCCGTACCGTCGTCGCCTTCGGCTCGGGCGTCCCGTCCGCCGACCGGGAGACCCTCTTCGACGGGACCATTCCCGAGCTGCGCGGCATCGCGATGTGGCAGCGGGACCTGAACGCGCAGGCGGCCTCCGACGACTCGCTCGTGCCGCTGCGCGTCGACGTGCGCTCCACCGGCAAGGGTTTCGTCAACGCCGAGGCGGCGGCCCGTACGCTCGTCGACCAGATCAAGAAGGGCGCGTTCGGCAAGGACGGCAAGGACTACGAGAAGGTCATCGGCGTCCTCGGGTACGCTCAGAGCAAGACGTGGACGCAGAACGCTCTGAAGATCCTCGACGAGGTCGAGCTCCCCGTGGTCGGCACGACCGCCACCGCGGACGAGATGCTGGTCAGCCCGAACTACTGGCCCTTCACCCCGCTCAACAGCACCGAGGCGCAGATCGCGGCGGACTTCGCGGACAAGTTCCCCGTCGTGGCGCGCACCGGGTCCGGCGGCTGCGAGCGCGCACAGCACGCCGTGGTGATCCAGAGCTCGGCGGATCTGTACAGCAGCAGCCTCGCGGCGAAGTTCCAGAAGGACTTCTCCGGCTCCAGTGAGCTGGTCAACTTCTCGCAGGAGGGCGACTTCACGGGCGCCCCCGCAGGTACGCCGAAGATCACGAGGCCGACCGATCTCGCCGACACGGTCTGCAGTGCGCTCGGCTCCAACGAGTCGACGGTCGTCTACTGGTCGGCGCGCGCCCGTGACTTCACGGCCTTCGTCGACGCCCTGGACACCCAGGGGACGTGCACGCACAGCGACGTGACCGTGCTGGGCGGCAACGAGCTGACCAACGTGGCGCTGACCGGCGCGTTCAACGACAAGAAATGGCTCAGGCTGTACTACTCCGCGCACCGGCTGCCCGCGAACGACCCCCGCGCGGACGACAAGACGAAGCAGTTCGCAGCGGAGTACGACGCGTTCGTGCCCGGGCCCACGAAGGACGACCCGTGGCGCGACGACGGGCACTCGGCGGTCGCGTACGACGCCTTCCACGTGCTGTCGAAGGCCGCCGACATGGCGCGCTCCGACAAGGGCGACGTCGCTCCGAACGCCATGCTCACCGCGCTGCGCGGCGGCGTCGTCTTCGGCGGGGCGACCGGCTATGTGTCGTACCCGCAGGGAGGCGGCATGCCGCCGACCGACAAGACGCTGGTGCTGCTGCGCCAGTCGGGCAGCGGCCCGCTCGTCGCGGAGGCCTGCGGTGCCTACCGGCAGGGCGAGAAGAGCCAGAACCAGGGCTCTCCCTGCGCGCAGTGACCGTACGGGAGTGAGCCGGGCGGTCAGGACTGCGGGGCGGGGAACGCCACCGGGCTTCTGTTGCCCGCCCGGTTCACCGCCCGTACGCCGAAGAACACGTTGTCCTTCGACAGGTCCACCTCGTACGCGGTGACGTACCCGGCGGGGATCACATGCGTCCACTCCGGTGCCGTCGTCTCGCGCCACACGATCTCGTAGCCCGCCAGGTCGGGTTCCGTGCCCCGCGTCCACACCAGCCGGGTGGAGTTGGTCAGGGAAGAGGTCACGATCTTCGCTCCGCGGGGCGTGCCCGGGGCCTGGGCGAGGGTCCACAGAGCGGCCGCATTGACCCGGGCGACCCGCTCGACGAAGTCGAAGTCGCAGAACTCCGGCAGGTCGCCGTACTGCTTGCCGGTCTCGTCGACGCGGACGTCCTGGTGCTGGTGGGCGAAGTCCTCGGCCGGTTCGGTGAAGCGGGCGGCCGGGTAGGCGCGTTCGAGGAAGGGGATGTGGTCGCCGCCGCGGAGGTAGCGGTCGCGGCGGTACACGACACGGAGTTGCATGCCGGTCGCGTCGTTGTCGGCGACGTCCCGCACGAAGCGGGCGAGCTGGCGGGAAGGGGAGTCGTTCTCGCCGCCCACCGACCTGCGAATCGCGGCCTGCTCCGGGGTCTCCGAGCTCGGGACGCCCTCCGCGAACAGCCGGATCGTGTACGGGTCCTTCGTGCCGTCGTCCGCCGTCGAGCTGCCGACGATGTCGTTGGTGAACATCCCCTGCACGTCCGTGCCGGCCGCCTTCAGCTGCTGGGCCAGATACGTCGATCCGTACAGGCCCTGCTCCTCCCCCGCCACCGCCGCGAACACGATCGTCGAGGCGGGCCGCCTCTTCGCCATCACCCGCGCCAGCTCCAGTACGACGGCCACCCCGGACGCGTCGTCGTCCGCGCCGGGCGCGTCGGAGGTGGCGTTCATGACGTCCGTGACCCGGGAATCGTAGTGCCCGGAGACGACGTACACGCGCTCGGGCGTGACCGAGCCGCGCAGGGTCGCCAGCACGTTGGTGATCTTCGTGGCGGTGGGGATGCGGGACGCCGGTTCCTGGACGTACGACTGGAGTTCGGCCGTCATCCGGCCCCCGGAGGCGGCGGCGCAGGAGCGCAGCTCGGCGAGGAGCCAGTCACGGGCGGCGCCGATGCCGCGGTCCGGGTCGTCCTGGGCGGAGAGGGTGTGGCGGGTGCCGAAGGAGACGAGTCTGCGGACGGCGGCCTCGATGCGGGCGGCGTCCAACTCACGCAGCAGCGAGCGGAGTTCGCGGCTCGGGGGCTGTGCGGTGACGGGCGGGCGGTGGCCCTGTGCGGCCGCTTCGGCCGGGCCCGCCGCCGCGAGCGCTGCCGCGCCCGCCGCCGACGCGGTCAGGACCGTTCTCCTGGTGGGGCTGGGACGCATGTGTCCTCCCGGGGCAGCCGATGCCGACACTCCCGCTCATCGTCATGGACACGCCACTACGACACAAGGGCGCCCGTCAGCCCCTCACGCGCGTCACTGCCTGGTGTACTTCAGCTTCTCGCCGTTGCTGGTGTTCTCGCGCTGCAGGCTGCCGTCCGACAGCAGGCTGATCTCGGTGGCGTCGCCCGGCTTGCAGTAGCCGGAGTCGCCGGACGTCACGGTGGACGGGCCGATCTCCAGGGGGCCGTCGCTGCCCGGTGCCGCGGTCAGATCGGCCTGGAACACGCAGTGATAGGTGCCGTTGCTGGTGGGGCCGTCGGCGACGAGGGAGAGGACCGCGTCGCCCACCTTGCCCTGCTGGATGGTGAGTTCGCGGGTGTTCTCGCCGTCGGCGTTGGTGATGGTGGCCGTCCAGGTGCCCAGATAGCCGGTGGGGACCACACCGTTCGAGGGTGCGGAGGTGGTGGGCTGCGCGGTCGTCGGGGTCGTCCCGCTCGGCTCGGGCTTCGAGGGTGCACCGGTGGTCGGGGCCGGGCTCGGCTTGTTGTCGGCCTTGTCGCCGCTGCCGTTCATGAGGGCGTAGACCGAGCCGCCGGCGCCGAGCGCGACGATCAGGGCGACGGCGATCAGCGCCACGGTGGAACGGCCGCTCCGGCGGGGCGGTTCCTGCGGGGCGTGCGGGACCGGGCCGGTGTAGGACGGGCCGTAGGGCGGGGTGGAGCCGAGGCCACCGTAGCCGCCGGGTTGTTGGGGGTAGCCGTAGGCGCCGGGCTGCTGCGGCGGGTAGCCGTAGGCGGGCTGCTGGGGGTGCTGCTGCGGATAGCCGTAGGCCGGGGGTGTCTGCGCGGGGGCGGGCGGGGGTGTCGGTGCGGCCTGGCCCGCGACCATCGTGGGCAGGTGGTTCAGCGGGGCGCCGCTGCCCGGCTGCCCGGGCGGGGGCGGTCCGGCGGGTGTGCCCGGTTCCGGTGCGGAGTCGTCGGCGGCGGAGGCGTGCTCGGGCGGGGCCTCGGGAGCCGCCTTCTGCAGCGAAGGTCCGCCGGGCACCGCCGCACCCTCCTCGGGGTCTTCCGCGTCCAGCAACTGCACGGCGTGACGGCCCAGTTGGGCGACGAGTGCGCTCGGTAGCCAGGGGTCGCGCGAGCGTCCGCCGAGCACGATGTCCTCGGCCCCCGTGCGCTCCAGCACCGCCTCCAGCGTCGGCCGCGCGCCCGGGTCCTTCTTCAGGCAGTCCCGTACGAGGTCGGCGATGCCCTCGGGCACCCCCTCCAGGTCGGGTTCCTCCTGGGCGATGCGGAACATCAGGGCGTGCACACCGCTGTTGGCGCTGCCGAACGGGAGGTGGCCGGTGGCGGCGTAGGCCAGCACGGAGCCCAGGCAGAAGACGTCGCACGCGGGCGTGATCCGGTCGCCGCGCACCTGCTCGGGGGCCATGAAGCCGGGCGACCCGACGAGAGCGCCGGTCCGCGTCAGCCCGCCGTCCGTGACGGTCTCCAGCGCCCGCGCGATCCCGAAGTCGATGACCCGCGGCCCGTCGATGGTGACGAGCACATTGGACGGCTTCAGATCGCGGTGGATGATCCCGGCGGCATGGATGTCCTGCAGCGCGTGCGCGAGCCCGGCCGCGAGGATGCCCACCGAGCGCTCGGGCAGCGCCCCGTGGTCGCGCCCCACGACCTGCTGCAGGCTGGGCCCGGCGACGTACCCGGTGGCCACCCACGGCACCGCGGCCTCGGTGTCGGCGTCGAGCACGGGCGCCGTCCAGTGCCCGCCGACCTGCCGCGCGGACTGCACCTCCTGCCGGAACCGCGCCCGGAACTCCTCCTGCGCGGCCAGCTCCTCCCGCACCAGCTTCACGGCGACCGTACGGCCCCGGTCCGAACGGGCGAGATACACATGCCCCATGCCCCCGGCGCCGAGCCGGGCCAGCAGCCGGTACGCCCCGATGCGCTGCGGGTCCCCCGCTGCGAGCTTCTCCATGGCTGCGCCGCCTTCCCCCCGTAGGTGCAACAGACCGAGAATAGTGCGGTCGCCGGGGTAGTCGCCGTGAGCGGTGTCTACGGTTCCGTAACGCCGCGGCCGTCACCCCCGCCGAGCCGCGGGCCCGACAACCTGTCGCGGAAACCCCCACATGCCAGACAGGAAGCCGATACCGAACAGGCACCGCGGGCTCCTACGCTCGCCGCCATGACCCCTCAGCCAAACCCCCAGGCCGGCGCCGCCGTGAAGGCCGCGGACCGTGCTCATGTGTTCCACTCCTGGTCCGCGCAGGAGCTCATCGACCCGCTCGCCGTCGCCGGTGCGGAGGGGGCGTACTTCTGGGACTACGACGGCAAGCGGTACCTGGACTTCACCAGTGGGCTCGTCTACACCAACATCGGCTACCAGCACCCGAAGGTCGTCGCCGCGATACAGGAGCAGGCCGCACACCTGACGACGTTCGCGCCCGCCTTCGCCATCGAGGCCCGTTCGGAGGCGGCCCGGCTGATCGCCGAGCGGACCCCGGGCGACCTGGACAAGATCTTCTTCACCAACGGCGGCGCGGACGCCGTGGAACACGCCGTACGGATGGCGCGGCTGCACACCGGGCGGCCGAAGGTCCTGTCCGCCTACCGCTCCTACCACGGCGGCACCCAGCAGGCGATCAACCTCACCGGGGACCCGCGCCGTTGGGCCTCCGACGGTGCGGCCGCCGGAGTCGTGCACTTCTGGGCGCCGTACCTCTACCGCTCGCGCTTCTACGCCGAGACCGAGGAGCAGGAGTGCGCGCGGGCGCTGGAGCACCTGGAGACCACGATCGCCTTCGAGGGGCCGGCCACCGTCGCCGCGATCATCCTGGAGACCATTCCCGGCACCGCCGGGATCATGGTGCCGCCGCCCGGCTACCTCGCCGGTGTGCGGGAGATCTGCGACAAGTACGGCATCGTCTTCGTCCTGGACGAGGTCATGGCCGGGTTCGGGCGGACCGGCAAGTGGTTCGCGGCCGACCTGTTCGGTGTCGTACCCGACCTCATGACCTTCGCCAAGGGCGTGAACAGCGGCTATGTGCCCCTCGGCGGGGTCGCCATCTCCGGCGCGATCGCGGAGACCTTCGGGAAGCGGGCCTACCCGGGCGGTCTGACCTATTCCGGGCACCCGCTGGCCTGCGCCGCCGCCGTCGCGACGATCAACGTCATGGCGGAGGAGGGTGTGGTCGAGAACGCCGGGCACCTGGGCGAGACCGTCCTCGGTCCGGCGCTGCGCGAGCTCGCCGAGCGGCACCCGAGCGTCGGCGAGGTGCGGGGTGTCGGCATGTTCTGGGCGCTGGACCTGGTGAAGAACAAGGAGACGCGCGAGCCGCTGGTGCCGTACAACGCGGCCGGTGAGGCGAACGCGGCGATGGCCGCCTTCGGCGCCGCCGCGAAGAAGCACGGCATCTGGCCCTTCATCAACATGAACCGCACCCACGTCGTGCCGCCCTGCAACGTGAGCGAGGCCGAGCTGAAGGAGGGCCTCGTGGCGCTGGACGCGGCACTGTCCGTGGCGGACGAGTACACAAAGTAGCGGCTCGCGACCGCTGAGAAACCGCCTCGAACGGCCACTGCTACGCGGGTAAACAGCCGGAGGTCGAACGCGTAAGGTGGCGTGCTCGTAGATAGGTATACGTGCACGCCACCCGACGCGACGAGGAGACGCCCGACCCATGCCCGGCAGCAGCGGCAACGGCTCCGTGACCCGCAGCACCCTGCGGCAGCAGATCGCCGACGCGCTTCGCGACGAGGTTCTCGCGGGGCGGCTCCAGCCGGGTCAGGAGTTCACGGTGAAGGAGATCGCCGAGCAGTACGGGGTCTCCGCGACGCCCGTGCGCGAGGCGCTCGTCGACCTGTCCGCGCAGGGACTCCTCGACGCCGACCAGCACCGCGGCTTCCACGTCCACGAGTACTCGGTCGCCGACTACCGCGGCATCGTCGAGGCCCGCAGCCTGGTCACCGACGGCATGTTCATCGCCCTGGACAAGGACCAGGACCGTTTCCCGCCGCACGACGAGACCCGTGCCGTCGCCGCCCTCGCCGGGGTCCGGCGCCGCGGCGAGGAGGCGCAGCGGGCCTCGCTGGCCGGCGACCTCACCGTGCTGATCGGCTACGACCTGCGCTTCTGGCACGAGCTCGGCACCCTCTTCGGCAACCCCTATCTGGCCGACTTCCTGCACCGGCTGCGCGTCCAGTCCTGGGTGTGCGCGGTGCAGCATCTGCGCCGGCTGTCCGATCTGCGCGGGGCCCTGTGGTGCGGCCACACCGACCTGGTCGACGCCCTGGCCAAACGCGACACCAGGACGGCGCGCGCGATCATCGCCTCGTACAACGAACACTCGCTGGCCCTCATCGAGCGGCTGGCTGACGAATGACGAAGCCGTCCAGGAGCAGACCTGCCTGGGCCGTGGACCTCACCGTCGTCATCCCCGCCTTCAACGAGGAACAGCGCCTCGGCCCCACCCTCGACGCCGTCATCCGCTATCTGCGCGAGAACGAGGGCCGGTGGGGCGAGTGGGAGGTCGTCGTCGCCGACGACGGGTCGACGGACACCACGCGGGACGTCGTCACGGGCCTGAAGGAGCCCCGCGTCCAGCTCGTCACCAGCGCTCGTCACCACGGCAAGGGCAACGCCCTGCGTCTGGGCGTCGCCGCCTCCCGCGGGCGGCGCGTACTGGTCACGGACGCCGATCTCGCGGCCCCGATCGAGGAGCTGGAGCAGCTCGACAAGGCGCTCGGCGAGGGGAACGCGGCGGCGATCGGCTCCCGCTCCGTGCCCGGCGCGACGATCGGGAACCGTCAGCACCCGCTGCGCGAACTGCTGGGCCGCGCAGGGAACTTACTCATACGCCGCACCACCGTGCCCGGCATACGGGACACCCAGTGCGGCTTCAAGCTCTTCGACGGCGAAAAGGCCCGCGAGGCCTTCGCCGCCTCCCGGATCAACGGCTGGGGAATCGACGTCGAGGTCCTGCGGCACTTCCACCGTGCCGACTGGCAGGTCGCCGAGGTCCCCATCCGCTGGTCCCACCAGCCCGGCTCGAAACTGCGCCACCTCGACTACGTCCGGGTCCTCGCCGAACTGACCCGGCTGCGTGCCCGGTCCCTGCGCCCCGCGGACGTCTTCGCCGTCACCCTCTTCCTCCTCATGTCGATGGCCCTGTATTCGGGCCGCCTGTTCGACCCGGACCACCGCTACCTCCCCGACTCCCTCCAGGACCAGAACCAGTGGGAGTGGTTCTTCGACGTCACTGCCCACAACCTCGCCCACCTGCACAACCCCCTCTTCTCCGACCTGCAGGGCTTCCCCGACGGCGTGAACCTCATGGCCAACACGGTCATGCTCGGCCTCACCGTGCCGTTCACCCCGCTCACCCTCCTGGCGGGGCCGGCGGTCTCCCTCAGCGTCGTGATGACGCTGGGCCTCGCCGTGACCGCGGCCGCGTGGTACTGGCTGATCGTTCGACGCGTTGTACGGCGGCGGTCCGCTGCGTTCGTCGGCGCCTCGCTGGCCGCGTTCGCGCCGCCGATGGTCAGCCATGCGAACGCGCACCCCAACTTCGTGGTGCTGTTCATGATTCCGTTGATCATCGATCGGGCCCTGCGGCTTTGCTCCGCAGGTAGTGCCGGGATTGGTCGTCGGTCGACTGACGGGCCGTCGTGGCTGGTCGCGCCCCGCGGCGGAGCCGCTGATCGATACAGCCCCGCGCCCCTTCAGAGCGCTGCCGAACCGCAGCCGACATCACCAGGCCCCAGAGTCGTCCGGGACGGGGTTGTTCTCGGGCTGATGGCGGCGTACCAGGTCTTCCTCGGGGAGGAACCCCTGCTGCTCGCGGCCATCGGCATGGTCCTGTTCGCGGGTGCCTACGGCCTCGTGTGCAGGGACGTGGCCCGAGCCGCCTGGAGGCCGCTGCTCAAGGGGCTGGCGATCGCCGCCGCGGTCTGTCTGCCGCTCGTCGCGTACCCGCTGTTCTGGCAGTTCGCCGGACCGCAGAGCTACGCGCACATGCCGCACAGCAACAACTCGGGCAACAGCCCCCTCGCCCTGCTCTCCTTCGCCGAACGCTCCCTGGTCGCGGGCAGCGCCCAGCGCGCGAACGCCCTCTCGCCCAACCCCACCGAGCAGAACGCCTTCTACGGCTGGCCGCTGGTCCTCCTCGCCTTCGCGATCGTCGTACGGCTGTGGGAGCAGGCCCTGGTGAAGGCGCTGGCGGTGACGGCGGTCGGCGCGGCGCTGCTCTCGCTCGGCCCCGAGTTCCGCATCCCGATGACGGACAAGGTCTACCCGGGGCCGTGGGCGCTCCTCGCCAAGCTGCCGCTGTTCGAGTCGGTCATCGAGGGCCGGGTCGCGATGATCTGCGCCCCGGTGCTCGGCATGCTGCTCGCCGTGGCGCTGGACCGGCTGACGGCGACCCGCACCCCGGGCACCCAGTACCTCGGCCTGCTCGGCGTCTGCCTGGCCCTGCTCCCGCTGGTCCCGGCCCCGCTGAAGACGGCCGAACGCCCCGCGACACCCGCCTTCTTCACCGACGGGGCGTGGCAGCCGTACGTCCGAGGGGGCGAGTCCCTCGTCACGGTGCCGCTGCCCGACGCCGGCGACGCGGAGGCGCTGCACTGGCAGCAGCAGGCCGGCCTCGGCTTCAGGCTCCCCGGCGGCTACTTCAACGGCCCCTACGGCAGCGACCGCACCGGCATCTACGGCGCCTCCCCCCGCTACACCTCCGACCTGCTGCGTGACGTCGGCGACACGGGCGTGGTCCCGAAGCTCGATGCGACCTGGCGGGCACAGGCCCGGCTCGACTTCGCCTACTGGAGGGCAGGAGCCCTGGTCGTGGCGCCCGGGCCGCACGACGAGCCACTGCGCAGGGCCGTCACCGAACTTGTGGGCCGGGACGGGAAGTGGGTGGCCGGGGTATGGGTATGGGACCTGCACGATGGGAGCTGACCTGAGGCGACACCGATTACCCTGCCTTGACCGACTTGCCGTGTGAGGAGCCTTCTTTGGCCTGTGACCTGTGGCTGGTACCGCTCGTCGACGTGTTGTGCCACACCCCCGACAATCCGTTCGCCGAGGAACTCGCGCAGTACAACAACGTGCTGACCGCCGCCGGGCTGCCTCCGGTGCCGGTGTACCAGTACATGCCCGGCCTGTCCGGGGAGGTCGCCCCGGTGGCCGGCTTCGACTACGACGCGCTGCACTTCCTGCGCCGTGTCTACCTGCTCCAGGTGTGCGGGCTGCCGGTGACGCCGGTCGACGAACTGGGCGGCGACTACGAGCAGTTGCTGGAGATGTTCGAGGCGACGGCCCAGCAGTCGCACCTCGTCTGGCACTACGACCACGCGGGCGCCTACGTCCCCGTGGACTTCCCCCAGCCCCTGTCGAACGACGAGCTCCTCGCCGGCGGCGGCCCGCTGGGCTCTGCCCAGGCCCTGCTGCGTGAACTGGAGTACGTCGCCCCGTCGATCGGGATAGATCCGGCCAACCCTCCGACGCCACCGGAACCACCGCGCGCCCCCACGGAGCTGGAGGAGCCCGCCGTCCCCGCGCCGTACGACCCCAGTCCCTTCGCCCGCGAACGCCATGTGTGGCTCGGCCTGCACGCGGCGGCGACACGGAGCCTGGCCCAGGGGTCGATGATCGTCTTCAGCTGACGCTCAGAGGCTCGTCAGACGCTGGGCAGCTCGACCAGCAGGGCGCCCGTGGCCAGCACGATGTACGCGCAGACCGTGACCGATGTGGTCGCCAGCAGCGTGGCGCGCGGCGGCTGACGCACCAGCTGGTAGGCGATCAGGCCGGGCACGATGTAGCCGAGCGTCTGGTGGCTGAAGAGGTACGGGAACTGGTGCTGGAGGGCGAGACACAGCGCCCCCTGGATCAGCACACCGCACATCACCGCGGCCGCGAACAGCCGCTTGCCGTAAAGGATCACCAGACGCTGCAGCACCCGTGTGCAGCCGTACGTCACCGCGCTCACCCCGAGCACCATCACGAACAGCCGCAAGTCCCAGAACAGGGTCAGCGCCAGCCAGCCGGGGGTGATCATGCCGCCGGGCGAGAGGTGCGAGGTGAGGTAGCAGATCAGCGAGAAGAACAGGCCGAGTCCGATGCCGATCGCGGCCATGCCGGGGCTGAGGTCGGCGGGGATCACAGGTCGTTGCCTTCGTTGTATACGTATCCGGAATCGGTGCTGCGTGTGCGCTGAGCGGAGAGGGTGAGGCAGGTCGGCGGTGAGCGCGTCGGGGTCGCGGTCCTCGCCGCCGAGGTCGACGACGCGTCCGCCCCGGTCGGCGCGGATGCCGTCGCGGGCGCTCTTGGTGGGGTGGCCGACGCCACTTGCCGCAGCCGGACGCAAGGGAGGCCGGCACGGCGTCCGGGGACTTCCGCCCGCCCCGCTCCAGCAGCGAAACGGCGTCGTGCAGATCCGCCGAACTCTGCTCCGGGGAGGCGCCCGGAGAACGGGCGGAATCGACGGCGAAATCGCCCTGTGAATCGACGATCGCGCCTGAAACCGCCTGGCCGTCGGATTTCCCGACTGCGAACGAGGCACGTAGGGAAACAGAAACCAGCAAGAACAGCAGAACCGCTACGGGAGGCCGGAGACCGCCGAGCAACGGCAGGTCCACACGCCTTCGCCGCAGCAGGCGCCGACGACGGGCTGGCCCGCCTGACTGCCTGCATGGAATCACTCCTGAGCGGGGGACCAGAAGGGCAGGTGAATTTCCCGGACCGAAAGGCCCGGGTAAGCGCCCTGCAAGACGAAGGAAAGAGCGGACAGGTTCATCAACGCGAGCAAATCAATGCCCGGTTGCCACTGTGATCGACCCCACGCCATTCACAGCCAACCAGGGTCTAGGCTCGGCGCATCATGCAATTCGCGAGCGAGTTCCAGCCACGCCGCCGCGCCCTCCTGATCGCCCTCGCCGCGGTGGGCACGGCGGCCGCCGTGCCGACGACGTACGCCCTTCTCACCCCGGACTCCCCCGCCCCCGGCCCGAGGCTCCGCCTCACCGACGAACTCCGTGAGTACGTCGACCACTTCCCCCGCAACGGCGGCTACCGCACCCCCACCAGCAGCGAACGCACGGCCGTGGCCGAGTCCGTGACGGGCACCCTTCGAGGCAGTCGCTCCCTCGCCGCGCAGCACCTGCTCCGGCAGATCGACTACCGCCTGATGAGGCATCAACTGGCGGACTCCGGCCGCGAGGTGGCCGAGATCGCCGAGCCGGCCGAGCACGGGGTGGGGACAGGCCGCGGCTGGGGCAGGGTCTACGTGGACCTCAGCACCCCGGTCCGCTGGAGCGTTCAGATCCCGCATCCGCGCTCCGACCTGCACACCGAGCTGATCGGCGCCGACCTGTTCGCCCGGGTGCCCGGCGGCGTGCTCGTCCTCGCCGGTGCACCCCGCGACGCCGCCCCGGGCCGCACGGCCGACATGGCCCATCGCAGCCGTACGGTCTTCAACGCGGTGTGCGAAGCGCTGGTCACCCGGCGTGTCCCGGCCCTCCAGGTGCACGGATTCGCCGATGCCAGCTCCCCGGGCCACGACGTGGTGCTCTCGACGGGTCCCGCCGACCGCACACCCACGGCCCGCGCGGCGGCCGACCGGATCGAGGCGCAGGGCTTCACGGTCTGCCGGGCCTGGTCCGGCGACTGCGGCGGGCTGGAGGGCAGGACGAACGTCCAGGCCGGTACGGCCGCCGACCTGGGCGTCGACTTCCTGCACGTGGAGAACAGCTACAGCCTCCGCTCCACCCCGGCGGCCCGCTCCCGTCTGGTCACGGCGCTCGCCGAGGTCGCGCGGGGCTGGTCGGCCTGATCACACGTGATCAGTGCACCTGGGAGATGCCCTTCTCGACGTCTTCGAGGTTCATCAACGGGGTGTAATCGACCCTGGCCCCCAGGTTGAGGAAGAACGGCTCGCTGATGACCGGCATCTGGGAGACGTCCTGCAGGTCGAAGACCAGGAAGGCGGTGCGTTCGCCCTCGTCGGCGGTGAAGTAGGCCGCTTCGGGCTTGATCTGCTCCACCGACGACTGGATCAGCTTCCCGAGGGTGCCGTTCCGGATGGCCTCGTTCGACCTCTCCGTGTCGAAGTGCGCCCTGAGCAGTACACGCATGACTCTCACCTTCTTCTGGTCGGCGCAGACACGTGTACACCTCCACCGTATGCCCGACTTGTACACCATGCCCTGTCATGCCTCGTGGGTGCTCCCTGCTCCCCAGGAAGCAGAACAGCTGCCTCCCCGCGTGCGACGCGGCGGGCGGCCGGTGCGCGCAGGCTGGGGTCACGACGAGAGGAGACGGTGATGATCCTGGTGACCGGGGCGACCGGGCACGTGGGCGGCGAGCTGGTACGACGGCTGACGGCCGCCGGCCACCCGGTACGGGCGATGACCCGCCGCCCGGCCGAGGCAGAGCTCCCGGCCGACGCCGAGGCGGTGTACGGCGACGCGGACGACCCGGCGAGCCTGGACGCCGCGTTCGCGGGCGCGGAGGGCGCCTTCCTGATGTCGGCGCAGGGCGTCGGCACGGCCCCCGGCCCGACCCACGACCTCGCGCTCGCCGAGGCGGCGGCAAGGGCGGGGGTGCGACGCCTCGTGAAGCTGTCCGTCCTGGACGCGGGCGCGGGCTCGGACGTGATCGCCCGCTGGCACGCCGAGGCGGAGGCCGCCGTGACGGACCCGTCCCGCGCCTGGGCGTGGACCCTGCTGCGCCCCGGCCGCTTCATGTCGAACGCCCTGCAGTGGGCGGGGCAGTTGCGCGCGGGCGACGAAGTGGCCGTCCCCTTCGCGGACCGCCCGGCGGCGAGCATCGACCCGGCGGACCTGGCGGAGGTGGCAGCACTGGCTCTCACCCCGGCCTCGACCGACGAACACGCCGGTAAGGCCTACGAGTTGAGCGGCCCGCAGTCCCTGACCCCGAGGCAGGAACTGGCCATCCTGGGCGAGACCCTGGGCCGCGACCTGCACGTCCGCCCGGTCCCGGACGAGGCGGCCCGCGCGGGAATGACCGAGTACGGATTCCCGCCCGAGGTCGTCGACGCGATCATGCAGCGGACGCTGGAGAGCGACCGTGGCGCGGAGGTCCTCCCGACGGTGGAGAAGGTCCTGGGCCGCCCGGCGCGGACGTTCGCTAAGTGGGCGGGGGCGCACGCGGGGGCGTTTTCGGGCTGACGTGGTTGAGGGGCGCCCGCCGAACGGGCGCCCCTCCTCCACGGGCTCAACACTGCTTCAGTCGCCGACGACAACCCGGACAGCCCGGTACTGGAAGCCGTCCTGCTCAGCGGCTTCCCATTCGAGGGTCACCTTCTCCCCCGCCGCGAGAGACCGGAATCCCTCCATCTCCACGGCGGAGAAGTGGGCAGGGCTACGAGAACACCGCCGTCCCGTCCTGTGTCAGCTTCCAGTTGGTGACCGCGAAGTCCTTCGGGTCCAACGCACCCTTGGCCGTCACGTAGTCGATCATCAGCTGGCGGATCTCGTTGGTCGAGCTGTACGCGGTGTCGGCGGTGGCGATGTGCGGGTAGCCGGAGCCGCCGTTCGCGCGGTAGTTGTTGACCGCGACGACGAAGACCTGGTCGTCGGCGACCGCCTTGCCGTTGTACGTGAGGTTCTTGATCCGCGAACCCTCCGCCTGCGCGATGTCGATGTCGTACGAGACGCCGGCGGCCGTGTCGTACATGTAGTCCCAGAAGTTGTTGGCGTTGGTCAGCGTCGCGGTGTCGACCTTCGTGCCCGACGGGACCTGGTGGTAGTACTTCGCCGCGAACTCCAGGTAGTCCTTGAGCTGGGCGCCCGTGAGCTTCTTGCCGTAGAGCGTGTTGTCGTAGATGTAGAGCCCGGCGATGTCCTTGATGGTCACGCTCCCGGCCGGGATGTCGGCGGTGCGGCTGAACGGCGCGGCGACCGAGATCAGGGGCAGCGCGGCGTCGCTCGTCGACAGCCCCGCCTTCACCGACTGCATCTGGACCTGGTGGATGAAGTCCATGATCGGGACGTCCTTCCAGCAGGACTCCGCCGCCGGGAGGTCCTGAGTGCAGGTGCCCACGGCCGTGTTGACGTACTTGACGACGAGGTCGTGGTCGGCCTTCAGCAGCCGGGTGATCTCCGGGTCCTCCTCGACGCCCTTCGGGTCGAGGGTCTGGGCCGCCTTCTTCGTCACCTTCCACTGACCGTGGTGCAGTTCGAGCTCGAAGTCGAAGACGGTGAGGCGGTAGCCCCAGCAGTACGGCTCGGAGAGGAGGACGTCCTCGCCGGTCTCCTCGTTCTTGACGGTGTAGGAGGAGACCTCCTTGTGCGTGTGGCCGACCAGGATCGCGTCGATGCCGGGGACCTGCTCGGCCACCAGGTTGGAGGCGTTCTCGACGTACGGGAGCGCGTCGCCCCAGGAGGTCGACCCGTCGAGGCCGGAGTGGTCCGTCAGGAAGACGACGTCACACCCCAGCGCACGCAGCCGCGGCACGTACTTCTTCGCCTGCTCGACCAGGCCCGGGAAGACCATCTTTCCGCTGACGTTGTCCTTGTCCCACAGCGCGATACCGGGGTTGGTCAGGCCGAGGATGCCGACCTTGATGTCGGGGGCGCCGGGCACGCAGATGCGCTTCACGGTGTACGGGTGGAAGGCCGGCCGCAGGGTCTTCGCGTCGAGGGCGTTCGCGCCGAGCAGCGGGAAGTGGCACTGCTTCTCGAACTTGCGCAGCGTCTCGATGCCGTAGTTGAACTCGTGGTTGCCGAGGGCGGCGGCGTCGTAGCGCATGTGGTTCATGGCGACGGCCATGGGGTGCTTGGGCCCCTTCTTGCCGTCCTTGCCGGTGATCGGGTCGACCCGGGCGAAGTAGTACGCGAGGGAGGTCCCCTGGATGATGTCGCCGGCGTCGACGAGCAGGACGTGCTCCTCGCCCTTGGCCGCGCGCTGCTGCTTGATGAGGGTGGCGACACGGGCGACACCGACGGAGTTGCCGGCCTTGTCGCTGTAGGCGGCGTCCTTGTAGTAGTCCCAGTCGAAGACGTGGCTGTGCAGGTCGGTGGTGCCCAGGATGGAGAACGACCAGGTCTTGGGGTGCTTCCCCGGCTTCCGGTCGGCGGCTTCGGCGGTGCCGGTGCCGACCGCTCCCGCGGCGGCCACTGCCGCACCGGTGACGGCCGACTTCTTCACGAACTCCCGGCGGTTCAGCGGATTGACGGGCATATGGGGTCTCCTGGGCTGGGGTGACTCGGGCTACGGAGGAGTCGTGCGGGGACTACACGGTGACTACACGCGTAGATCGTGGTCGCCCTTTGCCCCGGCGGAAACCAGGAAAAGACCATGTCCAGGTCAAGGATGGGCATGACATGACAACGCCCCCGGCCGGCCGAAGCCGCACCGGGGGCGTTGAACAGTCGGTCGAGCAACCCTGCGGGAAACGCTAGATGAACGAGTTGATCTCGATCGTCTCGTCCCGGCCGGGGCCGACGCCGATCGCGGAGATCGGCGCGCCCGACATCTCCTCGAGCGCCTTGACGTAGTTCTGCGCGTTCTTCGGCAGGTCGGAGAAGGACTTCGCCTTGGTGATGTCCTCGGACCAGCCGGGCAGGGTCTCGTAGACCGGCTTCGCGTGGTGGAAGTCCGACTGCGAGTACGGGAGCTCCTCGACGCGCCTGCCGTCGATCTCGTACGCCACGCAGACCGGGATCTCCTCCCAGCCCGTCAGGACGTCGAGCTTGGTGAGGAAGAAGTCGGTCAGGCCGTTCACCCGGGTCGCGTAGCGGGCGATGACGGCGTCGAACCAGCCGCAACGCCGGTCACGGCCGGTCGTCACGCCCCGCTCGCCGCCGATGCGGCGCAGCGCCTCGCCGTCCTCGTCGAACAGCTCGGTCGGGAAGGGACCCGAACCGACGCGGGTCGTGTACGCCTTCAGGATGCCGATGACCCGGCTGATCTTCGTGGGGCCGACACCGGCGCCGGTGCAGGCGCCGCCCGCGGTGGGGTTGCTGGAGGTCACGAAGGGATACGTGCCGTGGTCGATGTCGAGCAGCGTGCCCTGGCCGCCCTCGAACAGGACCACCTTGTCCTGCTCCAGCGCCTGGTTGAGGACGAGGACCGTGTCGGCGACGTACGGCGCGAGCTTGTCGGCGTAGCCCAGCAGCTCCTCGACCACCTGGTCGATGGCGATCGCTCGGCGGTTGTAGAGCTTGGTGAGGATCTGGTTCTTGACGTCGAGAGCCGCCTCCACCTTCTGGGTGAGGATGGACTCGTCGTAGAGATCCTGTACACGAATACCGACGCGGTTGATCTTGTCCGCGTAGGTCGGGCCGATGCCGCGCCCGGTGGTCCCGATCTTCCGCTTCCCGAGGAAGCGCTCGGTCACCTTGTCCACCGTCACGTTGTACGGCGTGATGATGTGAGCGTTACCGCTGATCAGGAGCTTGGACGTGTCGACGCCGCGCTCGTTCAGCCCGTTCAGCTCGGAGAACAGGACCGACGGGTCGACGACGACACCGTTGCCGATGACCGGGGTGCACCCCGGGGACAGGATTCCGGAAGGGAGCAGGTGGAGGGCGTACTTCTGATCGCCCACGACTACCGTGTGGCCGGCGTTGTTGCCGCCCTGGTAGCGCACCACATAGTCGACGGATCCGCCTAGCAGGTCCGTCGCCTTTCCCTTGCCTTCGTCACCCCACTGAGCACCGAGCAGCACAAGTGCGGGCACGCGCGTACACCCCTTCCGGGCGGGGCATGTCCAAGGTCAGGGGCGTACGCGTAAGGTTCACCGCCGCGTGCACCGCGGCCGTCGTTGGCCGCAAACCGTCGGACCGGATGCCCCGGAATAGACGAAGCCCCTGGCGCAATAGCGCAAGGGGCTCTTGCACAAAGATGCTACCCGAGGAAGCGAGGCAGGACCGAGGTGGTGACTTCCGCGACTTCCGATCAGCTGTTGGTGGTCATCGATCCGGTCGCCCGGCGGACGGACGGGGAGTCGGTACGCATCGCAAAAGACGTGCTCAGCGCGGGTGCGCACACAAAGGTGTGTCTGCCGGACAGCCCGGAGGAGTTCGCCCGGGCACTGGCCCGGCGGGGGTCGAGACGGCCGGTGGTCGTGGGCGACGACCGCGCCCTGGTCCGCGCGGTGTCCCTTTTGCACCGGCAGCGGGAGCTGGCCGGATGTGCACTGTCGGTGGTGCCGGTGGGCAGTCTGCTGTCCGTGGCACGTTCCCTGGGGGTGCCCACCGGGGCGGTGGCGGCGGCGCGGGCGGTCC
This sequence comes from Streptomyces sp. TLI_185, assembly GCF_003814765.1. NCBI lineage: Bacteria > Bacillati > Actinomycetota > Actinomycetes > Kitasatosporales > Streptomycetaceae > Streptomyces > Streptomyces sp. TLI_185. The sequence continues at coordinate 5,622,208 of NZ_RKRB01000001.1, read as the reverse complement.
TCGACGGGGCCGAGCGGCGCCTGGACCTGCTGGTGGACGACAGCGACGGGGTGGTGCTGGGCGCGCTCCGCATCCCGCCGGTATCTGCCCAGGGGCACGAGCGGTCGCCGTCACTGGAGGCGGGCCGCCCCTGGCTGCGCACCGCCCAGTCCCTCGTACGCACCCTGGTCCCCGCCCGCGAGACCACGGTCCCGGCACCCCGGCCCGCCCGGCTGCGCGTGGAGGTCGACGGCGTGACCCTGCTGGACCTGGACCAGCCGGTGGAGGCGGTGTCGGTGACGGCGGGTGACTCCGGGCTGGCCGAGGTCGAGGTACGGCCGCTGTCGGTGGGCGCGGAGGCCTCCCCGGTACGGGCCCAGGGCCGGACCGTGAGCGTCTCCGGTGCGGACTTCCGGTACCGGGCCGATGCGGGCGTGTGGGGGCCGGTACGGAGGCGGACGTGGACGGTACGGGAGGGGGCGCTGGGGCTGGTGCTGCCCGGGGCGTGAACCGGAAAACCAGGGGCGGCCCGAGGAGGGGCCCGGTTACGCCGCCCGGCACCAGCCACCACTCAGAGTAGCCGACCGATCACATCAAGCTGATCGTTTTCGTCCTTGAGCTCCACCCCCGTCCGCCCCAGCTCCCGCCCCCTCCCCATCAACCCCGCCAGCTTCCCCGCCGCCACCTCGTACGTCAGTCCCAGCGGCGGCCTGATGTTGCTCAGGCAGTTCCTGTCCGCGTCCGTGGTCACGCCCGGCACCGGCCGGTACGTCAGATACGCCCCCAACGAGTCCGCCGCCGACATCCCCGGCCGTTCCCCGACCAGGACGACCACCATCGCCACACCCATCGCGGACGCGATGTCGTCACCGAGAGCCACCCGCGCCTGTTCCGCCAGCACCACCGGTGCCACGCTCCACCCCGGCAGCCGCGCCACCGTCTCCCGCACCACCGCCGCCGCGTGCTCGTGCACCGCCCGGCTGGACAGCCCGTCCGCAACGACGAACACGACATCCCACTCGCCGCCGGGGAGATGCGCGCGGTCCGTCGCATCCAACCGCCGCCCCAGGTCGGGCCGTTGCAGATACGTCAGCCGGTCACGCGCCGCACTGCGCACCCGTACCGTCGGCATCCCGCCCAGCCCCGCCGCGACCACCTCCGGCGCGAACGGCGAGTGCACCGCGTCCCGCGCCGCCGCGTGCGCGGTCTGGAGTTCAAGGCGGTGGCGGGTCGGCAGCGCCGAGCCCGCGCGGCCCAGCCCGATACGGGCCTGGGTATGCCTGCGCATCGCCGCCCACAGGGGCAGGTCGCCGGCAGGTACTGCTACTTGATCGGCCGTCATGCCACCAGTTCCCTTCCGATCGCCGTCAGCGGATGGGACGTCACCTCGCGGATCCCGCCCCGCTCGTCCAGCAGCCCGCTCGACTCCAGCCAGGCCTCGAACTCCGGTGCCGGGCGCAGGCCGAGGACCTCGCGGAGGTACAGCGCGTCGTGGTACGAGGCCGACTGGTAATTCAGCATGATGTCGTCGCCGCCCGGCGTGCAGATCACGAAGGACGCGCCCGCGACGCCGAGCATCGTCAGCATGGTCGCGACGTCGTCGTCATCGGCGTCCGCGTGGTTCGTGTAGCAGATGTCCAGGCCCATCGGCAGGCCGAGCAGCTTGCCGCAGAAGTGGTCCTCCAGGGCCGCCCGGAGGATCTGGCGGCCGTCGTACAGGTACTCCGGGCCGATGAAGCCCACCACCGTGTTCACCAGCAGCGGGTCGTAGCGGCGCGCCACCGCGTACGCCCGCGCCTCCACCGTCTGCTGGTCCACCCCGTGGTGCGCGTCCGCCGACAGGGCGCTGCCCTGGCCGGTCTCGAAGTACATGACGTTGCGGCCGACCGTCCCCCGGTCCAGCGCGAGCGCCGCCTCGTACGCCTCGTCGAGCAGGCCCAGCGTCATGCCGAAGGACGCGTTCGCCGCCTGCGTGCCCGCGATGGACTGGAAGACCAGGTCCACCGGTGCGCCCCGTTCCATCAGGTCCACGCTCGTCGTGACATGGCACAGGACGCAGGACTGGGTGGGGATCGCGTACCGGCCGATCACTCCGTCCAGCAGCTCCAGCAGCTCCCGTACCGCCTTCGGGCTGTCCGTCGCCGGGTTGATGCCGATCACCGCGTCGCCGGAACCCAGCAGCAGTCCGTCGAGCAGCGCCGCCGCCACTCCCGCGGGGTCGTCGGTCGGATGGTTCGGCTGCAGCCGCGTCGCGAGCCGCCCCGGCAGCCCGATCGTCGAGCGGAAGGCGGTGACCACCCGCACCTTCCGGGCCACGGCCACCAGATCCGCGTTCCCCATCAGCTTGGACACCGCGGCGACCATCTCCGGCGTCAGCCCGGGGGCCAGCGCCGTCAGGGCCTGACCGTCCGCCGCCAGCAGCCACTCCCGCAGCTCTCCGACCGTCAGCCCGGCCACCGGCGCGAAGGCAGCGGCGTCATGCGTGTCGAGGATCAGCCGGGTCACGTCGTCGGTCTCGTAAGGGATCACCGGCTCGGTCAGGAAGGTCGCCAGCGGCACCTCTGCGAGGGCCCAGCGCGCGGCCACCCGTTCCCTGGCACTGCCGGCGGCGAGTCCGGCGAGACGGTCACCGGAGCGCTCGGGACTCGCGGCGGCGAGCAGGCGCGCGAGGGAGTCGAAGCGGTGGCGCTCGCCGCCGAGAGTGGCCGTGTATGTGCTCATGACGGCGACCGTACGAGGGGCGTGTTGCCGCCAGATTTCTAAAGGTCTGGTTGACAAACATTTAACGCCCGGACACCCTTGACCGACTCATTCGGGCTACAGAGTTCCGGTCCAGTGCACCAACGGATCACCACGGATCACCAGGAGAGGGGCCACCCCGATGGCAGTGGACGAGGGCGTCGCCCCGGCGGCGAAGACGGACGGCGACGGCACGGTTCACCGGCTGAAGCCCAACGCGGTCGGCCTGCTCGGCGTGGTCTTCATGGCCGTCGCGACCGCCGCCCCGATCACGGCGATGACGGGCAACGTGCCCTTCATGGTGTCGTCCGGCAATGGCATCGGCGCCCCGGCGAGCTATCTCGTCGCAATGGTCGTCCTGGCAATCTTTTCCATCGGCTTCACCTCGATGGCGAAGCACATCACGTCGACGGGCGCCTTCTACGGCTTCATCTCCTACGGCCTCGGACGCACCGCGGGCCTGGCGTCGGGCCTCCTCGCGACCTTCGCGTACGCCGTGTTCGAGCCCGCGCTGATCGGCATCTTCTCGACCTTCGCCACCGGAACCCTCAAGGACCAGACGGGACTCGACATCCCGTGGTGGGCCTTCGCACTGCTGATGCTCGCCGTCAACGCGACGGGCACCTGGTTCGGCGTCTCGGTCGCCGAGAAGCTCCTGGTGGTCCTGCTCGGCACCGAGGTGACGGTCCTCGCGGCGATGGCGATCTCGGTCGCCCTGCACGGCGGCGGCCCGCACGGCTTCACCTTCGGCCCGGTCAACCCCGTCAACGCCTTCAAGGGCACGTCCGCCGGCCTCGGCCTCTTCTTCGCCTTCTGGTCCTGGGTCGGCTTCGAGTCGACGGCGATGTACGGCGAGGAGTCCCGCGACCCGAAGAAGATCATCCCCAAGGCCACGATGATCTCGGTCCTCGGCGTCGGCGTCTTCTACGTCTTCGTCTCCTGGATGGCCATCATCGGCAACGGCGAGACCGAGGCCGTCAAGGTCGCCTCGTCGGCGAACCCCCTTGCCCTGTTCTTCAACCCCACCGAGCACTACGTCGGCCACTGGGCGGTCGACCTCATGCAGTGGCTGATGATCACCGGCTCGCTCGCCTGCGGCATGGCCTTCCACAACTGCGCCGCCCGCTACATGTACGCGCTGGGCCGCGAGGGCGTCCTCCCCTCCCTGAAGAACACCATCGGCCGCACCCACCCCCGGCACGGCTCCCCGCACATCGCGGGCCTGGTGCAGACGGTGGTCAGCGCCGTACTGATCCTCGCGTTCTGGGCCACGAGCAAGGACCCGGCGAACGCCCTCTACGTCCTGCTCGCCATCCTCGGCACGATGGCGATCCTGATCGTGCAGGCGGTGTGCTCCTTCGCGGTCCTCGTCTACTTCCGCAAGAACCACCCCGAGAGCCGGCACTGGTTCAAGACGTTCACCGCCCCGCTCGTCGGCGGCATCGCGATGCTCGCCGTGGTGCTGCTCCTGGTGTCCAACATGAGCGTCGCGGCCGGCTCGGAGTCCGGCTCGCTGCTGCTGAAGGCGACGCCGTGGCTGGTGGCCCTGGTCGCGGCGACGGGCATCGGGTACGCGCAGTACCTCAAGCGCCGGTCGCCCGAGCGGTACGCGCTGCTGGGGCGGACGGTGCTGGAGGAGACCAAGGAGCGGTAACTACCGGTCCCCGAAGGTCCGTTGGCGGTGCACCCGCCACCGCTCCATCATGGCCGAGACCTCGCCCTCGACGAACTCGAAGAAGGCGAGCGTCTCGGCCATGCGGCGTCCGGCGGGCGTCTCGGCCCCCAGGCTGTTCACGCCGTCGCGCAGGGCGACCTCCCACCGCTTGATGACGGCCTCGCGGTTGGTGAGGGCCTCGTACCACTGGTCGCCGTGCACCCGGTAGCGCTCCCGGCGCGAACCGGGCTCCCGCTCGCGCGAGACCATGTGTGTCATGGTCAGATAGCGCACCGCGCCGGAGACCGCCGCCGGGCTGATCTGCAGTTGCTCCCCCAGCTCGGCCGAGGTCATCGAGGCCTCGTCAGAGGCGAGCAGTGCGGCGAAGACGCGGGCGGGCATGCGCTGCATCCCGGCCTCGACGAGCTGCGCCGCGAAACTCTCCACGAACTTCGAGACCGCTTCCGGGTCCCGCCCCACCGCCTTCGACTCCGCCATGGTCACCAGCCTAACCGGGCTTCATAGGCTTTATACGCTTCCTTACCTTCACAAATTTCTGAAAGAAGCGTACGTTCTGAAGCATGACGAAGGCAATCAGCATCTCGGGCCTCCACAAGTCGTTCGGCCGCACGCACGCCCTGGCCGGCCTCGACCTGGACGTCGAGACCGGCGAGGTGCACGGCTTCCTCGGCCCGAACGGCGCGGGCAAGTCCACCACCATCCGCGTCCTGCTCGGCCTGCTGCGCGCCGACTCCGGTGCCGCGCAGGTGCTGGGCCGCGACCCGTGGCAGGACGCGGTGGAGGTGCACCGCCGGATCGCGTACGTCCCCGGGGACGTGACCCTGTGGCGGAACCTGTCCGGCGGCGAGGTCATCGACCTGTACGGCCGTCTGCGCGGCGGCCTCGATGCCGGGCGCCGGGCCGAGCTGATCGAACGCTTCGAGCTGGACCCCACCAAGAAGGGCCGTACGTACTCGAAGGGCAACCGCCAGAAGGTCGCCCTGGTGGCCGCCTTCGCATCCGACGTCGACCTGCTGATCCTGGACGAGCCGACGTCCGGCCTGGACCCGCTGATGGAGGAGGTCTTCCAGCGCTGCGTGGAGGAGGAGCGGGACCGGGGCCGGACGATCCTGCTCTCGTCCCACATCCTCAGCGAGGTCGAGGAGCTGTGCGACCGCGTGAGCATCATCCGCAGGGGCCGGACGGTGGAGAGCGGTTCGCTGGCCGACCTGCGCCATCTGACGCGGACGAGCGTGACGGCCGAACTCGCCGGTCCGCCCAACGGGTTGGCGCACCTGCCCGGCGTCCACGACCTCGACGTACAGGGGAGGCGGGTGCGGCTGCAGGTCGACACGGACAAGCTGGACGCCGTGCTGCGCTCGCTGAGCGAGTCGGGCGTACGGTCGCTGACCTCGACCCCGCCCACGCTGGAGGAGCTGTTCCTGCGCCACTACGAGGACGAGGTGGCGGCCCGATGACCACGCTCGCCGCGGCACCGAGGTCGAGCCGCCAACTCGCCGGTACAGCAACCTTGTTGCGCTTCGCACTCCGCCGCGACCGGCTGATGATCCCGGTCTGGCTCGGCGTGAACGCACTCATGGTCCTCTCGATGCCGAACACCCTCAAGAACCTCTACGGCACCCCGGCCGAACGCGCCGACCTGATCCACCAGGTGGCGGCCAACGCCTCCTTCCGCGCACTGATCGGTCCCGTCTTCGACACCTCCGTCGGCGCGCTGACGGCCTGGCGCGTCGGTGTGTACGCGGGTGCGCTGGCCGCCGCGATGAGCCTGATGATCGTCGTACGGCACACCAGGGACGAGGAGGAGAGCGGGCGGCACGAACTGGTGGCGTCCGGGATGGTGGGCCGCCGGGCCTCCCTCACGGCGGCTCTGCTGGCGGCGGGAGTCGCGAATGCCGTACTGGCGCTGCTGGTTGCGGCCGGACTGGCGAGCCAGGGGGCGTCCGGTGCCGTGGCCTTCGGCCTCGGACTCGCGGCCGTCGGCATGGTCTTCGCGACGATGGCGGCGATCGTCGCCCAGCTGACGGAGAGCGCGCGGCTGGCCCGCGGGCTGACCGCGGGCGTCCTGGGTGCCGCCTTCGTTCTGCGCGCGGCAGGCGACGCGGCGACGGACGACGGCTCCTCGGCCCTGACCTGGCTCTCCCCACTCGGCTGGCTGGAGAACCTGCGCCCGTACGCCGACGAACGCTGGTGGGTGCTGCTGCTGTTCGCGGCGGCGGTGGCGCTCCAGGCCGGGGTGGCCTACGAGTTGGCGGGACGCAGGGATGTCGGCATGAGTTTCCTGCCGACGCGGCCCGGACCGGCGTCCGGCCGCCTGGGCACGGCGGGTGCGCTGGCCTGGCGGCTGCAACGGGGCAGCGTCTTCGGCTGGTCGATCGCCTTCTTCGTCGTGGGCGTCGTCTACGGCGGCCTGACGGACGGCGTGACGGACCTGGTCGGCGACAACGAGAACGCCCGGAAGATCTTCGAGCGGATGGGCGGACAGAGCGCTCTGACAGACGCCTTCCTGGCCTCGATGGTCGGCATGATGGGCCTGATCGCGGCCCTCTACGTGGTCGGTTCGGTGCTGCGGCTGAACGGCGAGGAGACGTCCGGCCGCGCGGAACCGGTCCTGGCGAACGCGGTGGGGCGGCTGCGGTGGGCCTGCGGCCACTTGACGGTCGCGTTCGGCGGGGCGGTGCTGATCATGCTGCTCGCCGGGCTGGGCTTCATCGTCGGCTACGGCAAGGAGGCCGGGCCGATCCTGGGGGCGTGCCTGGTCCAGCTCCCGGCGATCTGGGTGATCGGCGGGCTGGCGGTGCTGCTGTACGGGGTGGTGCCGCGGGCGGCGATGGCGGCGTGGGGTGTCGCCGGGGCGGTGCTGCTGATCGGCTGGGTGGGCCCGGCTCTGGATGCTCCGCAGGCGCTTCTGGATCTGTCACCGTTCGGGCATCTGCCGAAGCTGCCGGGTGGGGGGATGGAGTGGCGATCGGTGCTGGTCCTGCTGGGGCTGGCGGTGGTGCTGGTAGCCGGGGGACTGGCAGGGTTGCGGCGGCGGGACTTGACCACGTGACCGGGATCAGTCGACGTACTGCTTGAGCTCCTCGGTGTCCAGCTCGATGCCGACGGGGTCGGGGAGGGTCACCTTGCCACCGAGCCTGACCACGTGGATGTCTCGGTAGCCGTCCTCCAGATCCGGATCGCTATGAACCAGAATGGACAGGTTGTCCCGGTCAATCACCAGATAGACCGGGAAGCCCGCCTCGGCGTACGCCCGAGGCTTCTCGACCCGGTCACGCTTGTGGGTGTCCGAGTCGTACGACGTGATCTCGACTGCCATCAGCACGCCGCGGGGATCGGCCCACTCCCCCTGGCCCACGAAGTGATCGACAGGGGCGAGCACTCCATCCGGCCGGGCCCGGCCCTTGCGGTACGCCTCCACCTTGAGCCCTTGCAGAGGGTTGAGGTCCGACTCGGGCCGAGCACGCATGCACTGACGGATCAGCCACATGGTGATCGTGTTGTGGTTGCCGTTCGTCACTTTCTTGAGCCCGATCCGTCCGTCGATGAACTCGAACCTGACGGTCTCGTCCTCCCTCTCGGCGAACTCGGCGATCCGCTCGAACATGTCCACCGACAACTGAGACGACGCACGCTCTGCCATAACCGTCATGGTGCCTCCCTTCGCAGGCAGGCACCAGCTTGACGAGCCGCTCACGACCATCGCCCGGAATCGGTCGGTGATCAGCCGAACGGGTGATCACTCCACCTCGACGCCCAGCCCCTCCAACCCCCGGATCACAAAGTTGGGCTTCCGCTTCGGCTCCGCCGCCAGGCTGAGCGTCGGGGCCTTCTCCAGGAGGGCCGTCATGGAGGCGGCCAGTTCGATCCGGGCCAGCGGGGCCCCGATGCAGTAGTGGATGCCGGCGCTGAACGAAATGTGCGGGTTGTCCTTGCGGGTGAGGTCGAGCTGCTCGGGGTTCGGGAAAACCCCCGGGTCGTGGTTGGCGGAGCCGAAGAGCATGGCGATCTCGGCACCGCGCGGGATGACTGTCCCGTCGATCTCGATCTCGTCCAGCACCCAGCGCTCGAAGAGCTGAAGCGGGGTGTCGTAGCGCATGAGCTCTTCTACGGCGGTGGGGACGAGGGAGTGGTCGGCGCGCAGGGCGGCGAGCTGGTCGGGGTTGCGGAACAGGGCGTACCAGCCGTTGACCGTGGCGTTCACGGTCGCCTCATGACCGGCGTTGAGCAGCAGAACGCAGGTCGAGATCATCTCCTGCTCGGTGAGGCGGTCACCCTCGTCGTGGGCGGCGATGAGCCCGGAGATGAGATCGTCGCCGGGCTCCTTGCGCCGCTCGGCGATCAGCTCGCGCAGGTACTCGGAGAACTCGACCGAGGCCTGTACGGCCTTGCGAGCCGTGTCCTCCGAGGGGTTCAGCTCGTACATCCCGCAGATGTCGGCCGACCAGGGGCGGAGAGGGCCGCGATCGGCCTCGGGGATCCCCAGCATCTCGGCGATGACGGCGACGGGGAGCGGCTCGGCGACCTCGCTGAGCAGGTCGCCGCCGCCGTTCTCGACGAGCCGGTCCACCAGCTCCCCGGCGAGGTTGCCGACGTACGGCCCCAGCCGCTCGACCGTCCGCGGTGTGAACGCCTTCGACACCAGCCGCCGGATCCGGGTGTGGTCCGGCGGCTCCAGGTCCAGCATCCCGTGGTCGTTGAGGGTGTGGAACGGCTCGTGTTCGGCAGGTGGTGCGGTCCGCCCGAAGTCCTCGTGCGTGAACCGGTGCTGGTACGTCCGCCCGAGCCGCCGGTCGCGCAGCAGCGCGGAGACGTCGGCGTGGTGCGGGACGAGCCACTGGTTCGTGGGCTCGTAGTAGTGCACGCGGCCCCGGGCGCGGAGGTCGGCGTAGGCGGGGTAGGGGTCGGCGAGGAACGCCGGGTCCCACGGGTCGAAGGCGGTCATGGACGGACGCTAACCCGGTATCCACCCGCCTGACCAGGGATGTCAGTACTCCGGCACGAGGTGGCGCTGGTACCAGGTCCCCGGATTGCCGCCGACCTGGGCCGGGTCGGCCGGGCCGACCGGAACGAACCCGGCCTTGGTCAGCACCTTCTGGGACGCCACATTCTGGTGGGCGGTGGCCGCCCGCAGGGTGCGCAGCCCGTACCGGTCCGCCGCCAGCCGGCACAGCTCCAGCACGGTCGCGGTCGCCACGCCCCGTCCGGCGACATGCTGCGCGACCCGATAGCCGAGCTCTGCACTGTGGTCTTCGATATCGACCAGATTGAACCGGCCGAGCACCGAACCGTCCTCCGCGACGAGCACGTGGAAGGCGCAGATGCCGGCCTCCTGCTCGGCCAGCAAGGCGTCGTACCGCTCCGTGAACTGCTCGAAGTAGTCGTCGCCGCGGTCGGTGATCGAGGCGGCGAAGTAGGCGCGGTTCGCCAGCTCGAAGGCCAGGACCGCCGGGGCATGACCGGCATGCAGCCGTTTCAGCTCGGGCACTTGCCCGACCCTACTCAGGTGGTACGCCGAGGCCACCAGGTTTCCACCGGTGGCCCACGACGGCCCCGTGCGACGACACCAACGTCCTGGCCGCGGGCCTCAGCCGACGGCGTACGCCCGGTACACCGTCTCCACCGAGCGGTCCCCGGCGGAGTCGGTCACCTCGGAGCGCAGGGCGACAGCGCCGGAGGCGGGGTTGTGGACGGACGCCTGCCAGGCCGAGCCGACGTGCTTGACGGTCGCCGCCTGCCAGGTCCTGCCGCCGTCGGCGGACGACCAGACCCGGACGGACTTGACGGTCACGTTGGTGAACTTCACGTCCGGACCCTGGGAGCCGCGCCCGGCACTCACGTCGACGGTCGTGGTGCTGTTGGCTGCGGCCTGGTTGTGGCTGTTCAGCCCGGTGGGCAGGAAGCGGGTCAGGAACACGGGGGCGACGATCGCCCGGGCCGGATCGGCCACCTTGAAGTGCCAGTCGAGGGTGGCGCGAGACGACAGCATGCCGGCGGGGAAGGTGATGCCCGGACGGTAGCGGTGGGCGTCGACGGTCAGGCGGTACCACCCGGCCGAGCGGATGCCGGCGGAGAACTCGGCGTCGCCGCCGCCCCAGTTGGTCAGGGTCTTCTTCTTGACGATGATGCTTCCCTTGGACAGGACCACCGTCTCCTTCGTCGGGTCGGCGCCGTTGACGCCGACGTCCGGGTCGCCGATCAGGGCATCCGGAATGAAGGTGACGGACTTCCGTCCGAGCAACGGCAGATAGTGCATCGGACTCCACACGGCCCGCCCGAAGGACTGGGTGAAACTCTGCCCCGCCTTCAGCGTCCTGAGCTTCGGGAAACCGCCGCCGACGTCGTCGCCGTTGCCCGCCATGATGTCGTCACGCGGCTGCCAGGTCCCGGGAGTCACGTGGACGGTGGCGCTGTACGGCGCGTTGTCGTCGCGGACCGTGGCCATCAGGTCGGTCGTGCAGTCGTCGGTCTTCGGCTGTGCCTGGAGCGCGGTGTCGTTCTGACGGGCCATCTGTGTACCGCTGCGTACCGAGAAACGCATCGTCGCCAGCTTCGACCGCTTGAACGACCCACCGGGCGCGGCCGGGATGCCCGTGGTGTTCTTCGCGGCGACGTAGCTGTCGTTCCCGGACCACTGCGCCAGATACCCGAACTGCAGCAGCCTGGACGAGTTCGGGATGGCGTAGAGGGCCCCCTCGTCGTTCCAGCCGCCCACGCTGAAGGCGGAGGGCATGTTGCTGACGGTGGCGGCGCACACCTGCGCGGAGATCTTCGGCGGTTCGGTCACATCGGCGGGCGTGTCGAGCGACACCTTGACGGCCTTGCCCTTGCGCGCGTCGAGCGTCACCGACTTGCTGCCCGAGACCTGTACGACCTGTGCGCCGATGGTGTCGGTGCCCACACCGTCGGTGGCGCTCTCAGAGATGTCGGTCATCGCGATGTAGCGTCCCGCCGGCAGGCTGATCCGCTTGCCGGACGTCACGCTGTACGTCTGCCCGGACGGCACGGCGACGACGTTGACCGTCGTGGAGACCTTGGCGCCGTGCCGCCCCAGCGTGGTGACGGCCAGCGAGGCCGACGCAGCATGCGCGGAAGCGGTGAGCGCACCGGAAGCGACCAGCGGCACCAGCGCGGCCACACCGACGAAGCCGAGCGATCTCCGTCGCACCATCATCCTCAAGTCCCCCTCCAACCCCCGAAGTCGGCCAATCGTAGCCGTGACACGGACATGGCAGACGGGGCGAGGAACTACGCCTGGTCAAGCTGTGACAAAGACTTCAGATGGTCGATGAGGGCGGTGAAGGCGACGGGAGGGAAGGAGAGGGTGGCGCGGGCCGGGGCCTTGGAGTCGCGGATGGCTATGCGGGTGGGGAGTTCCGCCATCTCGACGCAGGTGTCACCCTGGCCTCCACCGGAGTACGTCGACTTCCGCCAATTCATGACGATTCCTTCGCCAGTCGGTGGATGAAGTCGCGTGACGCAATGAGGTCCAACGACGCTGCCTGCATCCTAAGGAAAAGTGTTCGAAGCTGGTTCAGCTGAAGTTCCGCATCGATGAACGCGACTCCGGTGGGAGCATCGCGAAGACCGGTGTCCAGCTGCGGAACCGGCCCGCACGCGTACATCATCGAGATCCCGGCGCCCCCAAATCCGTCCTGATCGAAGGGGATGACGCGTATCCTCGCGTGCTGCTGCTCAATCTGGTCGAGGATCTGCCGGAGTTGAGGCACGGACGCCCACCCCGCGCTCACCGTCACCTACGTCTACGACGCTCCTCCTCCCGAGCCCGGCCTGATCCGTATCGCTCTCGTGTCACCCGTACGTTTCGCCGGCGGCGGCGCCGACTTCTGACTCGACGAGCGCAACCCTCTCCCTCAGCCCGGCGTGACCACCATGCCCGCACGCCGCCCTGTCGCCCCAGAGATGTCCATATGTCGGATAAAGAAAGCAAGTTTAGATACTGGGGAAGAAATGCACAATGACAAGCCACCCACCAGGAGTTACCTCAAATCAAGCTCAGATTGCACAACCCTTCCTTGACCTCAAGTGTCTGTGACGCATATCTTTGCAGTCACAAATCACCCAATTGACCAGCGGGTGAAGACAAGACGGGGAAACATGAACCGCATATCGAAGACTGCCGTGCTCGCAAGTGTCGTGATTCTGCCCATGACCGGGGCCGGGACGGCTTCTGCTGCACAGGCATCCACGCCGAAAGCTTCGACCGCGTCGACTTCCATCCCAGACGGCTTCTTCAGGCCCGGCTCCAACACTGTGGTGAAGCGAACAGCCTCCGCCGCGCCGATCCCGGCAGCTCCCGGGGTATCCACCCTCGCAAGCAGCGGCTACTCGATTAAGAATGTCGACGGCCCGAACGAGGTCTGCGGCACCACCAAGCTGCAGAAGACCAGCGGAGCCGGCAAGACAACCCTCGTGATGACAGTTTCGAAATCTGTTTCTGCAGAACTGAGCAGCGAAGTTTCGGTTGACGCCGAGGTGGTCTCCGGAAAGCTTGGTTTCAAGGTGACGGGTACCACCACCGTTGAAGATCAGACGCGATACGAAGTGCCCAAGGGGAAGTACGGGTACATCGAGGCGTACCCCCTGTACGACATGTACACCTTCAACGTCTACTATGAGGGCAAGAATAAGGGGGCCAGCTGGGCAATGAGGCCGGTCGGTGTGTGCTTCAACCAGTGGACCGATTAGACGAACGTCCCGAGATCAGGGAGAACACCGATGATGCGGACGAGTCGATGTCTCATCGCCGGCATCGCACTGGGATTGCTCTCCTCGGCTTGTACGGCAGCGGATACGGGGACCGCCGATCCATCCAGTTCCCCGGCAACCGCCGCACTGCTGAAACTCCCGACCGTCGGCGTGGCTGGTGACCCTTTCGCCGAACTGGACGTCACCTCTCACGAGCCCAGCCGAAGAGTGATCGGCGAGGTGCACACAGGCAGCGAGAGGCTCGTTTTGTATACCGAGGGGAAAAAGTGCGGACTTGTCGCCTTCCCTTCGGATGCACACCAGAAACCCTCGTTGCAGCTTCTCGCGTCATGGCCGAAGGAAGGCAATGAAGGAAGTTCACGCCTGCCATTCGGCCCCTACATGAGGACGTCCGGATACGGGTCGGGGCACGCCCCGCCGTGGGCGGAACTTTGGTGCAGCAGAAGCGCCCTCGTCGTCAATTATTCGCCTTCCGGTGCTATCGACAAGATAGGGCACAAAGGCTCGGTTTCCGTATCTCATTCCCCCGGCGGCAAGTCGGTATCCATCGTGGCAGGCGAGGCAGACCGCAGAGAGAAGATCCTTTCAGCAGTAGCCTCCCCCTGACGAAATATGCGGGATCCGGAACGATCGGGCCCGGGGACGTGACGAACGCTCTCGGGCCCCTTCGCTTGAGCATTCGGTGAGGCAGTGTCATTTGCACACGCGCAAGAGGGAGCACCGGTACGGTGCCCAGCTGCCGGAGACCGGCCCCGCCTCCCGAGGAGCTTCATGCCCCACGCGCCCCGGAGCTCCCGGGACGCCGGTCGGAGTCGTGGTAGCTCAACAAGTCACCGGGCTGGCATCCCAGTTCCCGGCAGATCGCGGCCAGGGTGGAGAAGCGGATCGCCTTGGCGCGGTCGTTCTTCAGAACGGAGAGGTTGACCACCGTGACGCCGACCCGCGCCGCCAGTTCGGCCAGGGTCATGCCGCGTTCCGCTAGCAGTCGGTCGAGGTGAACCTTGATGTGGTGGTCGTCCTCCGGTGGCATCAGACGAGCCCCTCGGTGTCCTCACGCAGCCTCGTGCCCTGCCGGAAGACCTCCGCCAGCGCGGCGACGAGCAAGCCCAGCAGAAGGGGCGCGGCCGACACGGTGTAGGCGAAAGGCATCGCGGGGCTGACGGCCGTACCGCTGATCAGGAGGTGAGTGGTGATCGCGTCCACTGCAGGGCCGAGTACGCCCGCGGCCACGATCGCCGCCGCGATGACCTGCAGCCGCCGGGCGTTCTCCGGCACGAAGACGTCGCTTGCGCGCAGCGTACGGGCCATGCGGAGCAGGAGAGCGAGGACCAGGATCAGCAACGCGCCGTAGAAGAGGTCGGGCAGTGCCAGCAGTATCCGCTGCTGGACATTGGGATGGGTCAGGGCGAGCTCCGCCCGGTGAGTGCCACGAAGCGTCACCGGTCCGCTCGGCACAGAGGCCGGCAGCCGTGTGACGGCTTCGATCGTCACGTCACGCGCCCTGCTGGAGTCGATGGCTCCGGTCACCCCGAGGAGCGGCAGAAGCACCCCGAAAAGTCCCGCCAGCGCCAACGCCAGCCCGAGGACGACCTCCAGCAGACGACCACCGCCACGCCTGGCCTGCAACGACCCACGCTCATGATTCCCCCTTCAGGACAAGCCGCGACCATATCGTTTATCGATACTATCGATAAACGATATGGTCGGCAATCCTGGAGCAGCGCGCAGTCGCCGTTCCGATGCCGGCCGCGATGCCCTGCCTAACCCGGCGTCACCAACCGCGCCTCATAAGCGAACACGGCCGCCTGTGTCCGGTCCCGTAGCCCCAGCTTCACCAGGATCCTGCTGACGTGGGTCTTGATCGTCGACTCGGCGACCACCAGCTGTTCGGCGATCTCCGCGTTGGACAGGCCCTGGGCGATGAGGACCAGGACCTCCGTTTCGCGTTCGGTGAGGTCGCCGTAGGCCTGGTGGGCGGAGTGCATGGCGCGGGGGGACTCGGAGAGTTTGGAGAACTCCGTGATCAGGCGCTTCGTCACCGAGGGGGCGAGCAGGGCCTCGCCGGAGGCCACCACCCTTACGCCGTCGGCGAGTTGGCGGGCCGAGGCGTCCTTCAGGAGGAAGCCCGAGGCTCCTGCGCGCAGGGCCTGGTAGACGTACTCGTCGAGGTCGAAGGTGGTGAGGACGAGGACTTTCGCCGTGCTGTTCGCCGCGACGATCTCCCTCGTCGCCTCGATGCCGTTCAGTTCCGGCATGCGGATGTCCATCAGGACCACGTCGGGGGACAGTTCGCGAACGCGGTCCACGGCTTCGCGGCCGTTCACCGCCTCGCCCACGACCTCGATGTCCGGCATCGCGTTGAGCAGGACCGAGAAGCCCTCGCGCACCATCATCTGGTCGTCCGCGATCAGGACGCGGATGGTCATGCCTCTCCTTCGGTCACTGCGGCAGCGACCGGCAGGAAGACGGTCACTTCGTAGCCTCCCTCGTCCGTCCGGGCCGCTGTCATCTCGCCGTTCAGCATGGTGACGCGCTCCCGCATGCCGGTGATGCCGTGGCCGGCGCCGGGGGACGGCTTGACCAGGGACGGCTCGGGCGGCGGGCCGTTCACTATGCGCAGCCCCAGGCCGCCGAGGACGTACGAGACCTCCACCGTGGCAGCCGCGCCCGGTGCATGGCGCAGGGTGTTGCTCAGCGCCTCCTGCACTATGCGGTACGCCGACAGCTCTACGCCCTGCGGGAGTTCCCGTACCGCTCCGGTCTGCGTCTTGTCGACGTTCAGGCCCGTCTCGCGCACGTTGGCCAGGAGTCCGTCCAGGTCGGCGAGGGTGGGCTGCGGCGCGTCCGGGGCCTCGTAGTCCTCGGCGCGGACCACGCCCAGCACGCGGCGCAGTTCGGTGAGCGCCGCCACCGCGTTCTCCCGGATCGTGGCGAACGCCTTCTCCAGTTCCGGGGGCGGGTTCTCGACCCGGTAGGGGGCTGCCTCCGCCTGGATGGCGACCACCGACATGTGGTGGGCGACCACGTCGTGCAACTCGCGGGCGATCGTCGTGCGCTCCTCCAGCAGGGTGCGCCGGGAACGCTCGTGCGCGGTCACCGTCTGCTGGGCGGTCACCTCCTGGCGCGCCTCGCGGCGGATGTGCCTGAGGGAGACGGCGAGGAGGAACATGGCGGAGACGAACAGCAGCTCCATGGTGTCCGAGCCGTACGGGCTGTAGTGGTTGTAGCGGCTGGGGAAGAGCTCCGCCCCGGCGCCGTACACCCCCGTCAGGACCCACATCCACGCTGCCGTGCGCGGCCTCGTGCGGATGGCCACGATCGTGAGCACCATCAGGTGGCAGGCGAAGCTGCCGGGCAGCCACGGCCATTCGCTGCTCCAGTCACCGCCGACTGCGGCGGCGACGGGTGTCGCGATCATCGACAGCCAGAACGCGCCGACCGGCCGGACCATGGTCAGCAGGACCGGGGCCAGGGCAAGCAGGCCCAGGACCATGTTGGTGGCCGCGCCGGTGACGCTGCTGTTCGACGCGATCAGCATCGCGAAGAGGCCGGCAGCCGTGATCAGGGCGTGCGGGGCCCAGATCGCGTACTCCCGCATCCGCCCCAGCCGCCGGGCGAGCGGGCCGTCGGCGCTCGCGCGCGGCAGCGGGCGGTAGGCGAAGGCGTCGTGGAACAGGTCCTGCCGCAGTCCGCGCAGGGCGTCCGCCGCCGCCCGGGCCTCCGGGCTGCGCGGCTTGTACGGCTCGAACGCGCTGTCCGGCGGCTCCATGTGTCTGGTGGGCTCCGGCGGTATCGGCTGCGTGTGGGGCGTCTCGGTCACGTAAAGAAGGTAGGCCGCGGCGGGGGTCGCGGTCGTCACCAGTGAGAAGGGTCCTTCGGCCTCCCCCTCAGGTACTACGGGTACGGGCCGCGGGACGGACGGGTCAGTAGCCGGACGGGCGTACCAGTCCCGACTCGTACGCGAACACCGCCGCCTGGGTGCGGTCCCTGAGACCCAGCTTCACCAGGATGCGGCCCACGTGGGTCTTCACTGTCTGCTCGGCGACGACCAGGCGCTGGGCGATCTCCGCGTTGGACAGGCCCTGCGCGATCAGTGCGAGGACCTCCGTCTCCCGCTCGGTCAGGTCGCCGACGCGTTCCTTCAGCGGGGCGCGGGGCTTGTCGTCGAGGCGGGAGAACTGGGCGATCAGCCGCCGGGTGATGCCGGGCGCGAGCAGCGCGTCACCGGCCGCCACCACCCGGACTGCTTCCGCCAGTTGGTCCACCGACGCGTCCTTGAGGAGGAACCCGGACGCCCCCGCGCGCAGCGCCTCGTAGACGTACTCGTCGAGGTCGAAGGTGGTGAGCACCAGCACCCTGATGTGCGGTGTCGCGTCGGTGATGCGGCGGGTGGCCTCGATGCCGCCGAGCTCGGGCATGCGGATGTCCATGAGGACGACGTCCGGGGCGAGTTCGGCGACCTTGGCGACGGCGTCCAGGCCGTCGACCGCCTGGCCGACCACCTCGATGTCCGGCTTGGTGTTGAGCAGCACGGTGAAGCCCTGCCGGACCATCTGCTGGTCGTCGGCGATCACTACCCGGATGGGGCTGTTGCTGCTGCTCGTCATGCGGTGTCGTCCTTCGGGTCGGTGGCGGGGTCGGGGGCATCGGGCCGGTCCGCGCCGTCGGCACGCGGGTCGACCGGCAGGAAGGCGGAGACCTGGTAGCCGCCGTTCGGCCGGGGGTGTGCGGTCAGGTCGCCGCCGAGCATCGCCGCCCGTTCCCGCATACCCAGCAGACCGTGCCCCGTGCCCGGCGAGGACGGGGCCTCGTGCAGCGGACGCGAGTTGACGACCTCCACGCGCAGTCCGAAGGGGACGTAGGCGACTTCGACGCTCGCGTTCGCGCCGGGTGCGTGGCGCAGCACGTTGCTGAGAGCCTCCTGCACGATCCGGTACGCCGACAGTTCCACGCCCGACGGCAGCGGGCGCCGCTCCCCCGTGGTCCGCGTGGTCACGGCCAGACCGGCCGCCCGGGTGTTCTCGACGAGCGCATCGAGCCGGTCCAGGGTGGGCTGCGGGCTGTGCGGGTCGTTGCCGCCGTCGGCCGGTGCGTCCGTGCCGGGGTCCTCCGAGCGCAGCACGCCCAGCACCCGGCGCAGTTCGGTCAGTGCCTCCAGCGCGTTGTGCCGTATGCCCTCGAGGTTCTCCCTGAGCTCGTCGGGCGGGTTCTCGACGAGGTGCGGGGCAACCTGGGCCTGGATGGAGATGACGGACATGTGGTGGGCGACCACGTCGTGCAGTTCGCGCGCGATGCGGTTGCGCTCCTCCAGGAGGGTGCGCCGGGCCCGCTCCTCGGCGGTGAGCGTGGTCAGCCGTCCGACCTCCGCGCGTGCCTCGCGGCGGCTGCGCAGCGCGATGCCGAGCAGGACGGCGACGGCGGACAGGGCGATCGCGAGCGGGCCCGTCGACTGCTGCGGGCCGGCGGACTGCGGGTGCGGCGCCTCCCACACGCCCTGCAGGACCAGGGTGGCGAGCACCGTCAGGACCAGCGCCTCCACGGACACGCGGGTACGCACGCGCAGGGCGAGCAGCAGCAGCACCAGCAGCTGGGCGATGATCCCGGCCCCCGTCCAGGGCCAGGTGAAGTCGTGCGCCGCGCCGCCGGTCAGGCTGAAGTGCACCACAACGGCCCCCACGACGGAGCCCGTTGTCGACAGCCACCAGGCCGGGATCGGCCGCCACAGCGCCAGCGCCACCGCGCCGCCCTGCGCGAGTCCGATCAGGAAGCCGTAGCCGAAGCCGAGATGTCCGTTGTCCGTGAGCTGCGCTACACCGCCGAACGTGATCCCGAACGCGGCAACACACAGCACGCCGTGCGGGACCCGCCGCAGCCGCCCGAAGGCGGGCAACGGGTCCGCGCGGGCCGTCCACAGGTCGTCGCGGAGCACGCGCAGCCAGCGCAGGACGCGGCCGCCGAACGCCCGCTGGATCCCCGTTTCCGTCACGCGGCCAACCCTAGGCACGATGGGCGATCCTCGCTGCCGTCCCGTCCGGGCCGCGGTGCCGGCGGACCACCCGGGAGGGGCCGGTGCTTCTGCCGCGCGGGCCCCGGCGTTCGTAGGAGTGGAAGGCCGTCCAGCAGACCGTGAGCGCGAGGGCGAACACGGGGAGCCAGGCCAGGCGGAACGCCACCCAGCCGAGGCCGTCGGGGGAGGTGTGCAGGCCTGGCAGACGGCCCGCGGTGAGGGCGGTGGCCGTGGTCGCCATCATGGCCGTCTGGTGCCAGAGGAAGATCGTCATCGCGGAGAGGTTCACGAAGGCCACCGCCGCCCAGGCCAGGGGGCGCCGCATCGTGCGGCGCAGCCGGTCGCGCAGGAGCAGGGCCAGGCCGCACTGGGCCAGGCCGAAGGTGACCGCGGCCAGCGTCGGCGGGTTGAGGTTCGAGATCGTCTGCCCCGGGACGCCGACCATCGAGGCCGGGTAGCCCGCGAAGGCGACCAGCAGAACCGTCGCCGCCGCACCTCCTGCGAGCAGGATCCAGCCCGCGCGGGCGCGTTCCAGTTCGCCGCGGGTCCAGGCCGCGCCCAGGGTGTACGGCACCAGCCAGCCCGCTGCCAGGTTCACCCAGCCGAGGCTCTGCGGGGCGCCGAGGCCGAAACGGAGAAGGTCCACATGGAGGACGACGGCCAGCGCCCACAGGGGGTTGAGCCGGGTGAGGAGCGGGGTCGCCGCGGTCAGCGCCGCGAAGACCAGCAGGAACCAGAGGGGGGAGAGGGCGAGTTTGACCAGCGTGTGGATCGTGTCGGGTTCCGCGCCGGAGAGGAACAGGGCCGTCGCGGCGATCGTCCACAGGACCAGTACCGCGGCCACCGGCTTGAACAGCCGCGACAGACGGTCGGTCAGCCACTGCCGGTACGGCGTGCCCTTGGCCCGGGCCGCCGTGTGGCTACGGGTCGCCACGTGGCCGCCCACCAGGAAGAACACCGCCAGGGTCTGAAAGGCCCAGGAGATCGGGGCCAGCCAGGGCATGTGCTGGAGGGGGCTCGAGGCGTGCAGGGAGCCGCCGTCCGCCACCAGGGCCGTGACCAGCCAGTGGCCGAGGACCACACCGAGGATCGCGAAGGCACGCAGGGCGTCCACGGCGCGGTCGCGGTCGGTGGGGGTGGCGGTGTCGATGCGGCCGGCGAACCGCCGTAAGGCACTGTGCCGTGCGGCGCCTTGTCCTGCGGCGCCCTGCGCTAGGGCGCTTTCTCGTACGGCGCCCTGTCCTACGGTGCTCTCGCGTACGGCGCCCTGTCCTACGGTGCTCTCGCGTACGGCGCTCTCTCGTACGGCGCGGTGTCGTATGCCGTCCCACGCGTGGCGCACGCTCGACTCACGCACGGGTCACCTCCTTTGTGTCGCCCAGGACGATGCGGGTGAGGTTGGCCAGGGAGACCGAGCCCGGCCTGAAGTAGTCGCTGTGGCCGCCGGGGCCCGCCGCGAAGACGCGGGCGCCGAAGGCCGGGGACACGGGGTCCGTGCCGAAGCCGACGGTCCAGCTGAACAGGTCCGCCCTCACGTGCGGTACCTCCTCGATCCAGTCGTCGGCGCCGCGGGCCGCCCAGACGCGGGCCCTGGTGTGCAGGGCCGCCGCTGTGTCCGCGCCGGTGCCGGGGCTGCCGACGAAGGCGATGTCCTGCACGTCCAGGCCGGGGGCGGCGCGGGCGCAGACGACCGTGCCGTAGGAGTGGCAGAGGAGGGAGATGTCCGCCTTGCGGCCTGCTATGTGGCGTAGTCCCGCGATGAACTCGCGCAGGTGCGGGGCCGCTTCGTCGGCGCGGTCCGTGGTGAGGACCGCGGTGCTGACCGTGCCGGGGGTTCTGTAGCCGAGCCAGGCGACTACGGCGGTGCGGGTGCCCTTCCGGGCCTGCCGGAGCAGGCGGTTGTGCAGAGCGACTGCTGTTGCGCGGAAGCGGTCGTAGGTGTCGAGGGAAGTGTCCGAGCCCGGGATCAGGACGGCGATGCGGGTGGCGTGGGTGAGGTCGCCGAAGACCTCTGTGGCCTGGCCCTCGCCGCGGCCGTCGAAGGTGAGGAATCGGCGGGTGGGGGAGGCCATGGAGTGGTCCGCTGCGGCGCGTTTGCGGTCGCCGTGGGCTGCGGCCATGCGGGACGCCTGGGCGGCGTTGGTGCGGTTGGCTCTGTAGGCCGCGTCGAGGGTGGTTGCGGTGAGGGGGGCGAGGGTTGCGGGGGGCGGGGCGGGGATCTGCGGGCGGGCTGCGCCCGAGAGCGGGGTGACCACGGCGGCGGTGATGAGGGCTGCGAGGGTGGCTCGTCGCCAGTTGTGGGTGCGGCGGCGCTTGGGCTCGGGTGGGGGCGTTTCGCTTGCCCCCACTTGCGGGGTGCCGCCTTTCTTTGGGTCGGGAGCCGCCCTGGGCGGCACGAATGCCCGCAGGCTGCGGCGGTTTGCCGGCGCCCCGGACGGTGCAACCACCTGCAGGATCCGCAGAGTTGTTTTGATCCCCATGGCCGTCTCCCCCTCCAGTTCGCCCGGTCATCGGGCTTGTCTGGATGGGAAGTTACGGATCGTGATCTGTCGTCCGCGTCACGCCAGGGAGCTGTCCTGGGTCGTAGCTCTCAGGTACTACGGGTATGAAGGGGGCGGGTCACCAGGCCAGTTGGGCGATTTCCTCCGCCACCACCGCGCAGGCGTCCGCCGCCGGGTCGATCAGGGGGAAGTGGCCGACGTCCTCCAGGAGCGTGAGGCCCACGACCTCGCCGGCCTTCGCTGCCGCGTCGGCGTACGACTCGGCGACCGCCTCCGGGACGGTGACGTCCGTGCGGCCCTGGACCAGGGTGGTCGCGATGCCCGTCGGCAGCAGGAGCGACGGGTCGGCGTACGGGCGACGTTCGGCGAACTTCTCGTCGCCGCCCAGCAGTTGACGCGAAGCGCCCCCGCACACGTCCAGTTTGTCGGCGACCTCGAAGTCGGCGATCGGGGCCAGGGCGACGACACCGCGCAGCGGTGCGGGACGGTCGATGCGCCAGGGGGCGTCGGCGGGCAGCAGATGGCGGGCCGCCGCCCACAGGGCGAGGTGGCCGCCGGCCGAGTGCCCGGTGATCACCATGCGGCGCGGGTCGGCCTGCGGAAGGGCCTCGCGTACGAGGGCGGGCAGCGCGTCCAGCGCGGCCGCGACGTCGTCGAAGGTCTCCGGCCAGCGGCCCGCGACGGCGCTGCCGCCCTGAGCCGGGATCGCACTCCCCCGCCGGTACTCGACACTGGCGACCGCGAAACCCCGCCGGGCCAGGAAGCCCGCGAACGGCGAGATGTGCCGGCGGTCGTACGGTGCCCGCCACGCGCCGCCGTGCAGCACGACGACCAGCGGGGCGAGGGCGCCGGGCGCCGGCTCGGTGCGCGGGAGGTAGAAGTCGATCAGCTGATCGGGGTGGTCACCGTACGCGGCGGTGAAGTCGGGATCGACCACCGGGTGCGAGAACGCCGACTCCTCTTCGGCGGCGGCCCGGGCAGCTGCGGCGTCGTCCGGCATGCTCCAACCTCTCAGCGACATAACGGCATTGACGTGTGGCGGACCAGGGAGGGAAACCGGCCGTTGGCGGGGACGGTATCAGGCCGGTGACGTGCGCCGACACGGGGATGTCACGCTCGGTGAGGGGAAACGGTTCTGTAGCCCCCGGGTCGGGCAGTTCCGCGGCCACCGAAGCCACCGCGGACTGCCCGGCACAAGCCCCCCGGGCTATCCGGCGAGATCGCCGAGCGTCTCCGCCAGCACCCGGGCCGCCCGCTCCACGTCCCCGAACCCGACGTACAGCGGCGTGAACCCGAACCGCAGGACGTCCGGGTGCCGGAAGTCCCCGACCACCCCCCGCTCGATCAGCCGCTTCATCACGTCCCCGGCGTCGTCGCAGCGCAGCGCCACCTGGCTGCCGCGCTGCTCATGGGCGAGGGGGGTCAGCGACTCCACGCGCCCCTGGGGGACGTACGCCGACACGCACTCCAGGAAGAAGTCCGTCAGCGCCAGGGACTTGGTGCGCACCGCCTCGATCGAGACGCCGTCCCAGACCTCGAGTGCCGCCTCCAGGGCGAGCATGGAGAGGATGTCCGGCGTGCCGACCCGGCCGCGCAGAGCGCCGGACGCCGGTTCGTACGCGTCCCGCATCCCGAAGGGCTCCGCGTGGGAGTTCCAGCCGGGCAGGGGGGAGTCGAAGCGGTCCTGGAGGTCCTGGCGGACGTACAGGTACGCCGGTGAACCGGGGCCGCCGTTCAGGTACTTGTAGGTGCAGCCGACCGCCA
Source organism: Streptomyces sp. TLI_185 (assembly GCF_003814765.1). NCBI lineage: Bacteria > Bacillati > Actinomycetota > Actinomycetes > Kitasatosporales > Streptomycetaceae > Streptomyces > Streptomyces sp. TLI_185. Next base: position 5,598,813 of record NZ_RKRB01000001.1, on the reverse strand, counting down.
GGTCGACGCCGTGCTCGTCCAGCCCCACCGGCAGCGCGCCCGCGCTGTGGCACAGGTCCCAGACCGCCACGGCGCCCGCCGCGTGCACGGCGGCGGTCAGCGAGGGCAGGTCGTGCAGGCGGCCCGTGCGGTAGTCGACATGGTTCAGCAGGACGGCGGCCGTACGAGCGGACAGCGCACCCGGCACCTCCGCCGGAGTGACCGGTCGCAGGGTGCACCCCGTCATGCGGGCCGCCGACCCGGCGATGTAGCCGTCGGTGGGGAAGGTCGTCGCGTCCACGAGGATCTCGTCCCGCGTCTCGTCCCCGGGCTTGGAGACCAGCCGTACCGCGCCCACAAGTGCCTTGAAGACATTGACACTTGTCGAGTCGCCCACGACTATCTGCCCGGCCGCCGCCCCGACCAGCGGAGCGATCCGGTCGCCGATCCGCTCGGGCGCCGTCCACCAGCCGCTCTCGTCCCAGGAACGTATGCGGAGCGCACCCCACTGCCTGCGTACGACGTCGTCCACCCGCCCCGGGACCGCCGTCGGCAGGGCGCCGAGCGAGTTCCCGTCCAAGTAGACGCCCGCGGCGTCAGCCGCATGATCAGACACAGTATCGAGGACGAACTGCTTGCGCGTCCCGGCCAGTTCGTCGGCGGCGTCCAGTTCCGCTGCCCTTACCGTCAGCTCAGACATGGGACCTCGCCGTCCACAGCTCGGGGAACACGTTCTTCTGCGCGCGCTTCTCCAGCCAGGCGACGCCCGCCGAGCCGCCCGTGCCGGGCTTGGAGCCCATCGCGCGGCGGGTGGCGACCAGGTGGTCGTTGCGCCATCGCCACACCAGCTCGGCGACGTCGGTCAGCGCCTCGCCGAGCCGGGCGAGTTCGGCGTTCTCGTCGCCCGCGTAGATCGCGGTCCAGGCGGCCTCGACGGCGTCCGACGGCTCGTAGCGCCGTGAGACGTCGCGGCGCAGCACGGAGGCGGGGATCGCGCAGCCGCGCCGCGCCATCAGCCGCAGCACCTCGTCGTAGAGGCTCGGCTCGGCGAGTGCCTTCTCCAGTTCGGCGTGGACGCGGGGTGCGCCGCGGTGCGGGACCAGCATGGACGCGGACTTCTCACCGAGCAGGAACTCCATCCGGCGGTACATCGCCGACTGGAAGCCGGAGCCCTCGCCCAGTGCGCTCCGGTAGGAGTTGAACTGGGCCGGGGTCAGCTGGCCGAGCGGCTTCCAGGAGGCGTTCAGCGCCTCCAGCTCCCGTACGGAACGCTTCAGCGCGGCGACCGCGGTGGGCACGTCGTCGGAGCGCAGGGCGTGCGCCGCGGTCTCCCACTCGTGGACGATCACCGTGAACCACAGCTCCATCACCTGGGTCGTGACCAGGAAGACCATCTCTCCGGGGTCGTCGGAGAGGGTGTGCTGGAGGTGGGTGAGCACGTCCGCCTTGACGTAGTCCTCGTACGGCGTCGTGCCTGCGAAGTCGAGATGCGGAGTCTCGGGCTCCGAAGCCTCGTGGGGCTGAGCCTGGTGGGACATCGCTGTCTCCTGTTGTTGCTCCGGGTAGCGGTCCGCCCCTGCCGTTACCGACACGGGGGCCCCGGTCCCCGCCGGGCATCTTCTTCGATGGTCCGCCCGGAACGCAAGGCCCGCCTGGTCACACGGGCGGGCCGGTACGGGAGACGACGCGCCGCCGGTCCTCAGGCGGCCCCGGCCGCCGCCCGGAGCCGTTCGGCGCGGTCGGTGCGCTCCCAGGTGAAGTCGGGCAGCTCCCGTCCGAAGTGGCCGTACGCGGCGGTCTGGGCGTAGATCGGGCGGAGCAGGTCGAGATCGCGGATGATCGCGGCGGGGCGGAGGTCGAAGACACCGGTCACCGCGGACTGGATCCGTGCGACGGGCACGGTCTCGGTGCCGAACGTCTCGACGAACAGGCCGACCGGCTCGGCCTTGCCGATGGCGTACGCCACCTGCACCTCGGCCCGGCGGGCCAGACCGGCCGCCACGATGGTCTTCGCCACCCAGCGCATCGCGTACGCGGCGCTGCGGTCGACCTTGGAGGGGTCCTTGCCGGAGAAGGCGCCGCCGCCGTGGCGGGCCATGCCGCCGTACGTGTCGATGATGATCTTCCGGCCGGTGAGGCCGGCGTCACCCATCGGGCCGCCGGTCTCGAAGCGTCCGGTCGGGTTGACCAGCAGCCGGTAGCCCTCGGTGTCGATGCCGAGCGAGGCCAGCTCGGGCTCCACCACGCATTCGTGGATGTCCGGCACCAGGGTCGAGTCGGTGTCGGTGCCTGCCGCGTGCTGCGCGGACACGACGACGGTGTCCAGGCGGACCGGCCGGTCGCCGTCGTACTCGACGGTGACCTGGGTCTTGCCGTCGGGCCGCAGGTAGGGAAGCGTCCCGTCCCTGCGCACCTCGGCGAGCCGACGGGCCAGCCGGTGCGCCAGCGTGATCGGCAGCGGCATGAGTTCGGGCGTCTCGTCGCAGGCGTAGCCGAACATCAGCCCCTGGTCGCCGGCGCCCTGCCGGTCCAGCTCGTCCGGCTCGCCGTCGCTGTGGGCCGTGCGTGACTCGTAGGCGCTGTCCACACCCCGGGCGATGTCCGGTGACTGTGCGCCGATGGACACGGACACGCCGCAGGAGGCGCCGTCGAAGCCCTTGAGCGAGCTGTCGTAGCCGATCTGGAGGATCTTGCTGCGCACCAGTGCGGGGATCGGGGCGTACGCGGTGGTCGTCACCTCTCCCGCGACATGCACCAGACCCGTGGTGACGAGGGTCTCCACAGCGACCCGGGACGACGGGTCCTCCTTGAGCAGGGCGTCGAGAATGGTGTCGCTGATCTGGTCGGCGATCTTGTCGGGGTGGCCTTCGGTCACGGACTCCGAAGTGAACAGGCGGCGGGACACGGATCTCCTCGGTGGTGGTGGGGCGACGGGTGGACGGCCTCTGCTGCGACCGGTTCTCAGGCGTCTGCCGTCCAGACGTCCCCCCGGACCAGCAGCTCGCCCGGTATGGCCCGGCGTACGGCCAGATAGACCTCGGCGGCCGGTACGCCCAGCAGGGTGCTCAGCTCGTCGCGCAGGAGCAGCAGCAGGCGCCCCACGGTCTCCCGGTCATAGCTCGCCTTGCAGGTGACGAACCCGATGGGGGCGTACGGGCCCGACGGGCGCCGCCACTCCGGGCGGTGCACCGCGTCGGCGTCGAGCCGCTGCCAGATCACCCAGCAGTGTTCCGGCTGGATGCCGAGCAGTCCGGTGACCGCCTTGGCGAGCCGGTCCAGAGCGGGGCTGCCGGGGCTGGCATCGGGCGACATGAGGGTGATGACGGGCATGGGGGCAGGGCCTTCCTCGGGACGGTTTCCGGTCGGCGGAAGCGAGCGGTTCAGCCCGCGAGCAGGGTCAGCAGCTCGGTGCGGTCGACCTTGCCGTTGTCGGTGACCGGGAGGCGGTCCACGCAGTGGACGACGTCGGGTACGGCGTGGGCGGGCAGCAGCCGGCCCAGGGAGCGTCGCAGCGCGGCGGGGGGCTCGGCGGTGTCGTCGGACGACGTGTAGAAGAGCGCAAGCCGGTCGTAGGTGCCCAGCTCGCCGGGGACGGGCACGGCCACGCAGTGGGTGACGCCGGGCAGCCGTGCCGCGTGCGTCTCGATCTCCTCGGGTTCGATGCGGTAACCGCGGATCTTGATCTGGCGGTCGGTGCGTCCGGTGAAGTGGAGGACGCCGTCGGGGTCGCGGAAGCCTCGGTCGCCGGTCCGGTACAGGCGCAGGGGTGCGCCTTCGGGCCGGCCGTGCGGGAAGCGTGCGGCGGTCAGGGCCGGATCGCCGAGGTATTCGCGCGCCAGGCCGGCGCCACTGACGCACAGCTCGCCGACGGCACCGGGCGGACACGCCCCGCCGTCCTCGTCCAGGACGTGCACCACGGTGCCGGGAACCTCGCGGCCGACAGGGACGCCGTACGGCCGGTCGCAGTCCCGTTCCTCGATGGGGTGGACGGTGGCGAACACGCAGCTCTCGACCGGGCCGTAGCCGTTGAACAGCCGGATCCCGGGGTGCTGTGCGAGGAAGTCGCGGACATGGCCGCCGGAGAGCTTCTCGCCGCCGGTGTAGAGGCGGTCCAGGCCCTTGAAGCAGTCCGGGTCGATCTCGGTGAAGAGGTTGAAGAGGGAGGCGGTCAGCCAGGCGGTGTTCACCCCGCAGGTGTCGATCGCCCGGCGCAGCGTGTCCGGGAGGAGGTAGTCCTCCCGGGCCGTGACACAGGTGCCACCGGTCGTGAGCGTCCCCCACAGTTCGAGGGAGAAGGCGTCCCAGGCTGCGGGAGCCGCCTGCAACATGACGGTGCCCGGGCCGAAGGCGAGCGGCCCGCCCGGGGCGAACAGGCGGGTGGTGGCCGCGTGAGGTGACACGACGCCCTTGGGGGTACCGCTGGTGCCGGAGGTGAAGAAGACCGCCGCGGGTGCGTCGGCCGGTCCGTCGTAGGGACTGAACGCCCCTTCGTCCGGGCCCGGTTGCAGCACCGGCAGGTCCGCAGGAGGCCGCCACACCGGGTGTTGTCCGGACCACTCCTCCTGGTCGGTCACCAGCACGGGAGCCGCCAGCTGTGCCAGGACGCCGTCGATCCGCTCCCGCGGCCACCGGGGGTCCAGAGCCGCGTACCCGGCACCGCACTTGAGCACCGCGAGCAGCGCGACGTACAGGCGGGCGGAGCGCGGCAGGAGTACGGGAATCAGCGTGCCCTCTCCCGCGCCGGACGACGCCAGCTGCCGTGCCCAGTCGTCCGCCGCCGCGTCCAGCGCCGCATAGTCGAGGCGCAGGTCACCGTCCACCACCGCGAGGTCCCCGGGCGCCGTCCGGGCCCGGTGCGCGACGGCCCGGTGTATGAGCTCGACTCCCATGGAAGGCCCTCCAGTTCTGCCGGCGGAAAGAAGACCGGGCCACTGAAATCGCAGCAGCCTTCAGCAGATATACGGTCCCCTCATACCTGGTGTCACGTACCCGATTCCGGGGACGGGGGCCGACGTTGACTTTGCGGGCGTGGGGTCGTGAATCTTACTGGGGTCGCGGCCGCCATTTCTCGAAGGGGTTTGTCGATGAGGGCCTTCTCACCGGAACCACGCATTCTTCCCAGGCCGCTTCTGGCCGGGCACGGCAGCGGCATCGAACTGCTGGACCACGACGCCGTTCCCGGGCTGCCCGGGGGCGGCGGAGCGCCGGGAAGCATGCTCCTGCTGCACGGATTCGGCGGGGACAAGGCGCAGTTGCGGCCGGTCGGCGACGCGCTGTGCCCGCAGGGTTCGGTGGCCGTCTACCCGTCCCTGCGCGCCCACGGCGCAAGCCACCGGCCCGCCTGGGGCTACTCGGTGCTCGACTTCGCCGCCGACCTGCACCGCTTCGGCGACGCCCTGCCGGGTGACCTGCACCTGGTCGGCTACTCCTACGGAGGGCTGGTGGCGGCCGTCTCCGCGGTCACCTGGGGTGCCTCGCGGGTCCGCAGCCTGGTGGTCGTCGACCAGTCCTTCGACGCCCACCCCGACCTGCACGTCGCGGACGAGTGGGCCGAGGGCAGTCTGCTGCGCTGGACCTACGACTTCGGGCACCTTCCGGACCTGCTGGAGCGGCTCGGAATTCCCGTGCTGGTGCTGGCCGCGGCGGGCAGCCGCAACATCCTGGCCGACGAACAGGAACGCCTGTCCCGGCGTGACAGCGCATCCCTCCGGCTGGAAATCATTCACGGCTCGCACGCCGACTGCTATCGCAATACCGGCGAGATCACCTCCGCAATGCGCGTTTTCTACCGGGACCACTTCTCCGCCGTCCGCAAGGAGCAGGAAAACTCATGAAAGCCTCCTTCATCGAGGAGGGGCCCGCGCGCACCCTGGTGCTGGGGCAGCTCGCCAACTCCCTCGGAAACGGCGTCTTCCTGACGTGCTCCGCCCTCTATTTCGTGCGGATCGCGGGTTTCTCACCGGCCCAGCTGGGCCTCGGTCTCAGCATCGCCGGAATCGCGGGCCTCATCGCCGGAGTTCCCTTCGGCCACCTCGCGGACCGGAAGGGCCCGCGCGGCACCTCGGCGGCGCTGCTGGCGCTGGCCGGCCTCGCCACCGCCGCCTACCTCACGACCGACTCGTACCCCCTGTTCGTCGTCATCGCCTTCCTGTACGCGCTGTTCGAGCGCGGCGCGCACGCAGCGCGGCAGGCGCTGATCGCTGCGGTGCTGAGCGGCGAGAATCTCGTGCGGGTCCGCGCCAAGGTCCGCGTGGTCACCAACGTCGGCGTGTCGGCAGGAGCGGCGCTGGGCGGTCTGGCCCTGCTGTGGGACAGCAGGGCGGCCTACCAGATCGTGTTCGCCGGGAACGCGTTGAGCTTCGTCGTGTGCGGTCTGCTGTTCCTGCGGCTGCCCGCCGTGCCGCCCTCGCCCGAACGTCCGCCGGGTGAGCCGCGGCTCGCGGTGCTGCGCGACACCCCGTACGCGGTGCTCGCCCTGATCAACATGGTGATGCTGCTGCACATCCCGATCCTGGAGGTGATCCTCCCGCTCTGGATCGCGCTGCACACCCACGCACCGCACTCGCTCACCGCCGCCCTGCTGCTGTTCAACACCCTCGCCGTGGTCGCCCTCCAGGTGCCCGTCACCAAGAAGATCGACGCCCTGGAACCGGCCGTGCGCGCCTTCCGGGTGGCGGGCGTGGTCCTGCTCGCCTGCTGCGCGGCCTTCGCCCTGTCGGCGGGGCGTGGTGCGGTGGTGGCGACGGCGGTGCTGGTGGCCGCCGCGGCGCTGCATGTCTACGGCGAGATGGTGCAGTCGGCGGGCTCCTGGCTGATCGGCTACGAACTCGCCCCCGCCGACAAACAGGGCCAGTACCAGGGCCTGTTCAACACCGGAATCGCCGCCGTCCAGATGTTCGGCCCGCTCTCGCTGACCCTGCTCCTCATCGACTGGGGAACCCCCGGCTGGCTGCTGCTCGGCGCGGTGTTCCTGGTGGGCGGGCTGTCGATGGCACCGGCCGTTCGCTGGGCGCAGCGCCGCCAGAGCAGCGCGGAAGCGGCCGATCCCGCTCCGCTCACCGCCGGCTGAGAGCGGTTCGCAAGGCCCGTACAACACCACCTGATGGGGGAAAAGATGGCCAACCGGGAATCCGTCCTGCCGTCGAGCGGCGTCGGCCGCGACGGTGTGGAGCTCCAACTGTGCGACGTATGGCGGAGATTGCTGGGACGTGACGACGTCGGCATCCACGACGACTTCTTCTCGCTGGGCGGCCACTCGCTGCTCGCCATCAAGCTCACCGTGGAGGTGCGCAGGCTCTTCCAGGTCGATCTCACCGCCGCCGACCTGCTGTCCGCGGCCACCGTCGCGGAGCTCGCCGAGATCGTCCGTCGCGGCACGGCGGACCGCCAGGGCCAGTTGGTGCGGATCCAGGCCGGTTCGGGCGCCAGCCCCGTCTACGCCCTGCCTCCGGTGTCCGGGACCGTGCTGCTGTACCCGCCCATCGCCCGCGCCATGGGCCTCGACCAGCCGTTCTGGGCCGTGCAGTCGATCGGACTGCTGCCGGGCGAGGAGCCCCTCACCTCGCTGGAGGAGATCTCCGAGGCCTTCATCGAGCAGCTGCGCACGGTCCACCCCGAGGGCGCCGAGTGGAATCTGATCGGCTACTCCATGGGCGGCCTGCTGGCCTACGAGACCGCCCGCCGGCTCCGGGAACGCGGCGAGCGCGTCGGGCTCGTCGGGCTGCTCGACACCCGAATCACCGTCGAACCCAGCGGTGACCCGGACTTCGCCCTGCGGGCCCTGCTCTGGCGCGGACTCAAGCTGGAGCTGGACATCGACTGGCTGCGCTCCCTCGACCCGCAGACCCGGGCGGCCGAACTGGTCGAACGGGCCGTGGCCGCGGGCACGATGCCCGCCGACTTCGACGCCGACCGGCTGCGCCGCATGGTCGACATGTACCAGTTCAACCTCGACGCCCTCGCGGCGTACCGCGTGGGCCCCTACGACGGCACGGTCACCGTCTTCCGGGTGACGGACCGGTCCATGGAGGGCGGCACCCTGCCCGACGACCTGGGCTGGGGCGAGTTCGCGAGCCGGGCCGTGGTCTGCGATGTGCCCGGCGACCACTTCACGATGGTCGAACCGGGCCAGGTCGAGACCCTGGGCCGGCGGCTGCGGGAGCAGCTCGGACTCGTCGCCGGCGCGGCCTCATGAGCGCGCAGGACGCGACCACGCCCACGTACGGCTTCCGGCCGATCGGTGTCGTCCGCTCGCCCCGCACCGTCCCCCGGCACGACCACTGGGGCGGAGTCACCTCGGTCATCGAGCTGGACCCCACCGTGCTCGAGCCCGGGGCCGTGACCGGTCTGGAACAGTTCTCGCACCTCGAAGTGGTCTTCCACTTCCATCTCGTCCCCGAGTCCGACGTGGTCACCGCGGCGGTCCACCCCAGGGGTCGCACGGACCTGCCGCGCCTCGGCATCCTCGCCCAGCGGCTCAAGGAACGCCCCAACCGGCTGGGCGTCTCCCGCTGCGAACTGGTCCGCGTCGACGGCCTCACCCTGCACGTGCGCGCCCTCGACGCACTGGAGGGCACCCCGGTCCTCGACATCAAGCCGTACCAGCGGCTCTTCCAGCCGGACCCGGAGACCGTACGCGAACCCGCGTGGCTCCACGAGGCGATGTCCGCCTACTACCTCTGACGCTTCCGGCATCCCCTTCCCACATCCGACGCTTTGACCTCTTCCCCGCCGCCCGGCCACAAGCCGGCACGGGGGCACCGTCCACAGCCAAGGAGACCCACCATGTCCGTCCTCACCAACGGCAGCGGCACCCCGGTCGACCTCGAGCTCAACCTCGGCCGCCTCCTCGACCGCAACCCCCAGCTGCAGATCCCCCGCGACGAATACAACATCAACGTCACCTCGAACGAGGGCGACCGGCTCGGCAGCGACGAACTCGCCGCCGAGTACGCCGCGTTCCCGGGCGCGGGCCACCCGGCGCACCTGTACTTCCACCTCCCGCTGTGCAACTACATCTGTCATTTCTGCAACTACGTGAAACGGCTGGTGCCGCGCGGCAAGGAGGACGGCGCGCTGCGCCTGTGGTCCGACCTGCTGATCGAGGAGTCCCGCCGCTACCTGGACCGCTTCGACTGGATACCCAGGGCCCGCATCGAGTCCTTCTACATAGGCGGTGGCACCGCGGCCCTGCTGCTCAACAGCCCCGAATACGTCGAGCCGCTGGTGCGGCATGTGCGGGAGAACTACGCGCTGTCGGAGAACATCGAGTTCAACATCGAGGGCAACCCCGAGAACTTCCAGCGCCACCACCTGGAGACCGCACGGGAGTTGGGCTTCAACCGGTTCAGCCTCGGTGTGCAGTCGCTGCAGGACGAGGTCAACGACTTCACCAAGCGCCGCCACTCCTCGGCCCAGTCCGTCGAGGCGGTCGAGAACCTGCTGGCGACGGGCTGCCCGTTCAACGTCGACATGATGTTCGGCCTGCCGTACCAGACCCCCGAGTCGGTCCGCCGCGACATGCAGATCCTCACCGGTCTCGGGGTTCCGACGATCACCATCTACCGGCTGCGCAACGCGGACCGCGAGGAGATGGGCATCGGCAACCGGGCGGTCTGGAACAACCCCGCCGTCCGTGAACGCCTCATCTCCGAGGGCCGCTTCCCGGACCTGGACTCGACGTACGCGATGCGGCAGGAGGCCGTCGAGGTCCTCCTGGAAGCGGGGTACTACCCGAGCCCCTGCGGCTGGTGGAGCCGCCCGGACACGTACGACGGCGGGAACATCCCGCAGACGTCGAAGAACAAGTGGGAGCACTACAACACCATGATCGCGTACGGTCCCGGGGCCTACGGCTGGCTGACCGGTGACCAGGAGGAGTTCCTCCAGACGCACAACATCACCGACATCAGCAAGTACGTCTCCTTCATGCAGAACGACGAGGGCCTGCCGCTCAACTTCGGCCGGCGCCTGTCCGGCCACAAGGCCATCGGCACCGCCCTCGGCTTCAACTTCAAGGCGAATCAGCCGATCGTCCTCGACCGCTACAAGCAGCGTTTCGGCGCCGACCTGCTCACGATGGAGCCCTTCGCCTCCGCGTTCGCGGAGCTGCTGGAGCGCGGACTGGTCGAGACGGTGAACGACGGCACCGCGATCAAGCCGACCCTGGACGGCGAGGCGCTGCACGAGGAGATCATCTTCCACTACTTCCACCAGCGCATCGGTCTCTCCGACGCGCCGGTGTGCAGGCGGTGACGGTGCGACAGACGCCCACGCCCGCCCCCGCGTCGCCGGCCCTTGGGCCGGCCCGCCGGGTCGAGGACGCCTTCGCCGCCCTGCACGGCGCCGACGGCGCGCTGCTGGTGCCCGGCGTCGTGACCGCCACGACGGCCACGCTGCTCGCCCTGACCAACCCGGGCGGCCACATCATCGCCTCCGACCAGACCGCCGACCCGCTGCGCGGCGTCCTCACCCAGGAGCTCGCCGGCCTCGGCCGCACGGTGACCTTCGTCGACTGCACGGACGCCGACGCGGTCGTCGCCGCCGTGGAGCCCGCGACCCAGGTCGTCCACACGCCGTCCCTCAGCGACCCGCTGATGAAGCCGGCGCCGCTCAACGAGATCGCCATCCACGCCCAGATGAACGACCTACTGCTGGTCGTGGACAACACCGCGCTCTCGCCCGCCGAGCTGCGCCCGTTGGATGCCGGCGCCGTCGTCGTCATCGAGGACACGACGCCCTATCTCGACGGCTGGTCGGAGGTGGGTGCCGCCCTGGTCACCGGCCTGGACCGCTGTCTGCCGAGGATCGCCGAGCAGTGCGCGCGGCTCGGCGGCGAGGTCGACGCATGGGCCGCGCACCTGCTGGAACGTTCCCTGTCCACGCTCCAACTGCGGCTGACTGCCCAGCGGGACGCCGCCGAGCGGGTCGCCGGGGCGCTGCGCGCGCATCCCGCCGTACGGAAGGTGCACCGGCCGTCGTTCGACGAGTCGCCGTGGGCCCTGGAGACCCATCGGGGCTTCGGCGGACTGCTGTCCTTCGAGGTCGCGGAGGAGATCCGCGACCTGTCCGGGGTACTGGCCGCATGCGGCCCGAAGGCCGACGGCACACCGCTCGCCAGCACGGCCCGGCTCCCGGCCCACACCACCCACGCCCACCTGAGCGAGCGGGTCCGCCGGGAGGCGGGCGTCTCCCGCCGACTGGTCCGGCTCGCGGTGGGCCTCGACGACACCGACGCGCTGATACGACGACTGCGGCGGGCCCTCGATACGGCCCTCAAGCAGCACGAGGGAGGCGAATGATGCTGAACGGCGTCGATCTGCGCGCCAGACGGACCCTGGCCGAGCAGATCCGCGAGGACTCGTGGGAGGCACAGCTGTCCATCGGCGTGGCGGCGCAGCCCGCGGCGGCCGACCGCTGCCGGGTGCGCACCGAGCCGATGCGGCTCGGGTCCACCCGGGTCGCCCGTGCCTTCGGCATCGACCAGCGCTGCGGATCCGGCACGGGCGACTGCCTCGACCCGGTCGGCTCGCTGCTGGTGGCACTGGGCGCGTCCGTCGCGGACAGCGTGGTCACCGAGCTGACCGGCGAGGGATGCAGCCCGGCACTGCTGGAGGTGCTGCCCCGCGTGGAGTTCGCCGCGGACGGTGCGGCACGGCTCTCGTACGAGATACGGCTCGACGGCGACCTGTCGCCCGGGCAGGCGCGGCGTGCGCTCGCCGCGGCCCGCGAGCGGGGCAGTGCCCACCGCACCCTTCAGGAGCCGAACGACATCAGGGCCGTGGTGCAGACCGCCCAGGACGTGCACCTGACCAGCCGTCCCGTGCCACCGGGCACCGGGGCCTTCGTGCCCGAACGGCGGCGCGCGGCACGGGTGACGTGGGAGGTGGGCACCCATGTCCTCGCCGAGGTCGACGGTGTGCGGGCCGAGTCCGACCAGCCCAAGCAGCTGTTCGGGGGCGACCTCGCGCCGAGCGCCCAGGAGTACTTCCTGGCCGCGCTGGCCGCGGAGGCGCTCGGCTTCGCCGCCCCGGAGGGGACCGCCACCGCCCCGGACGCTCCTGCCGCCTCGGTCCACGCGTCCGGCCGCATCGACCTGCGCGGCCCGTACTCCGCCGAGGACGCCCCCGCCGGTCTCTGCAACATCCTCGTTCAGCTGCTGCCCGCCGACCCGTCCGTGGGCGGCGACGCCGACCCCGTGGGGGCCGTGCGCCGCTGGCTCGCCGAAGGTGACGCCTTGCGGCTGGTCAGGGACGCCCACCCCGTCGACGTCACCCTGGTGCTCGACGGCACCCCGGTCCCCGTACCGCACACCGAGAACGACCGCACGCACGACACGAAGGAGCCCCGCCGTGCCCCGTGAATGGGACGCCAAGACATACGACTCGCTTCCCCTGCCGCACCAGCAGTGGGGCAAGCGCACCCTCGGCCGGCTCAGCCTCAAGGGCGGTGAGACCGTCCTCGACGCCGGCTGCGGCACCGGACGGGACACGGCCGCGCTGCTCGACCTGGTGCCGGACGGCCGAGTGATCGGGATCGACGGGTCCAGCCGGATGCTGGAGCAGCTCCGGGTGAAGCTGGCCGACCGCCTCGACCGGGTGGAGGTCGTGAACGCCGACCTCACCAAGCCGCTGCCGATCACCGGCCAGGTCGACGCGATCACCAGCGTGGCCACGTTCCACTGGATCACCGACCACGCCGCCCTCTTCGACAACCTGGCCCAGTACCTGCGGCCGGGCGGCCAGTTCGTCGCCGAGTGCGGCGGCCGGGGCAATGTCGCGCTGATCAACGCCGCCGTGGAGGAGGTGCTGGGCGCCACCGACGAGAAGCAGAAGGTCTGGTACTTCGCCGGTGTCGAGGAGACCACCGAGCGGCTGCGGAACGCCGGGTTCACCGACATCGAGGTCAGCCTGCTGCCCGACCCGGCGCGGCTGGAACCCGGTGAGCAGCTGTGGAGCTACCTGGCCACCGTGGTCCTCGGCTCCCACCTGGACCGCCTCCCCGAGGCGGACCACGAGGACTTCGTCCGCTCGGTCGCGGCGCGCCTGCCCGAGCCGGTCGTCGACTACGTCCGGCTGAACATCACCGCCCGGCGCGCCCGGCCGTGACGCTCCCCACGCTCCTGGTCGTCCACGACCAGGGCTCCGCCGGCCCCCTGCGCGTCCTTTCGTCGGCCAGGGGGCTCGGCCGGGTCGTCTTCCTCTGCGAGCCCCGACACCCGGCGGTGGCGGCCGAGTTGGGCCAGGTCGCGGGGCACGCCGAGGTCGTGGACATCACCGGGCTCGACGACGCGGAGGTGTGCCGGCTCGCCGCGGGGCTGTCTCCCGACGGCATCGTGACCTTCAGCGAGCACCGGCTGCGGCTCACCGCCGCGGTGGCCGCCCACTGCGGACTGCGGTTCCACTCGCCCGAGGTGACGGACGCCCTCACGGACAAGTTCCGTCAGCGACAGGCCCTGGCCGGCGTGCAGGACACCGCGTGCGTGCTGCTCCGCCACCCCGACGACTGCGCCGGCGCACTCGCCCGCGTGGGCACTCCCGCGGTGCTCAAGCCGCGCCACGGCGCGGGCAGCGTCGACACCTGCCTGGTCGGCTCGCCCGCCGAATGCCGGGACAGGCTGGCGGAGTTCACCGAGGACACTCCCGGGGACTTCGTCCTGGAGGAGTACCTGCCGGGCGACCCCGGGCTCACGCCCCCGGGGTGGGGCGACTACGTCTCCGTCGAGTCCCTGGTGGTCGACGGCGAGCCCCGCACCGTCACGGTCACCGGCAAGCCGCCGCTGGCCCCGCCGTTCCGGGAGACGGGACACATCCTGCCCGCGCCGGTACCGGCGGCCCTGGCGGCGGACGTCGTGGAGCTCGAACAACGGGCGCTGCGGGCCCTGGGCATCCGGCACGGTGTCACCCACACCGAGGTCAAACTCACCGCCGACGGGCCGCGGATCATCGAGGTCAACGGGCGGCTCGGCGGCAACGTCGCCGAGATCACGCAACGCCGCATGGGCTACGACATGGTGGGGGCGGCGCTGCGACTGGCTCTGGGCCTGCCCGTCACCGCGCCGGAGCCGCTGCGGCCGGGACGGGAAGCCGGTCCGGTGGCTTTCCAGTACATGCTGATCCCGCCCGCGGACCCGGTGTCCCCGGGGCCGCTCTCGCTCATCGAGTCGTTGGCGGACCTGCCCGGCGTCGACCTGGTAGACGTCCGCGCACCGGACTCCCACCACGCCGGCTGGCGCCGGGGCACGCTCGGCGCGATCGGTGTGATCTACGGAACCGCCGGGAGTCACACCCAACTCGCCGAGCTCTTGCGGCAGTTGCAGACACGCGCGGAGCTCTATTGGTACGGAGCAACTTCTGCCCCTGCAGTACGCTCGGGCGCCGCGTGACACAGAACCCTTTGACGAAAGGCACGGCAGATGTCTGAGAAGAGCACCTCGCCCGAGGTGGTCTCCGTCCCGGTGGGCCGGGTGGTCGGCGGACGCGAGGAGGTCCGTGACGACGACTGGGGGAAGGTCGAGGCCGTCATCCGCCTGGACGGCGACCAGTTCGACGCGGACGCGCTGGCGGGCCTGGACGGCTTCTCCCACCTGGAGATCGTCTACCACTTCGACCGCGTGCCCGTGGCGAAGATCGAGACCGGTGCCCGCCATCCACGCGGCAACACCGACTGGCCGATGGTCGGCATCTTCGCGCAGCGCGGCAAGAACCGCCCCAACCGCCTCGGCGTCTCCCGCTGCCGCCTGGTGCGTACCGACGGACTCGACCTGCACGTCCAGGGCCTCGACGCCGTCGACGGCACCCCCGTCCTCGACATCAAGCCCTACATGAGCGAGTTCGGCCCCCAGGGCACCACCACCCAGCCCGCATGGGCCACCGACATCATGCGCCACTACTACTGACACGTCCGACGCCCAAGGAGCCCCGTGTCCCGCCACCCGCTCACCTCGGAGTCCGTGCCGGAGAACCCGCACCGGATCCTCCTGCTGTGTCCGGACGCCCGCCTACGGGAGGCGGCGGCCGGCACGGGGTTCGACGCCTGGTCGGTGGAGGGACTCGGGGACACCCCGCGGTCCGCCGGGCGCACGGTGGCCGTGGATCTGGACGACGCGGACGCGCTGCACTCCGCCCTGGTGCGGACCGCTCACGCGCACGGGATCGGGCACATCCTGTACCTGGGCGAGGCGGAGGTGCTCCACCGGGCCGCCGAGCGGGCCCTGCACGCGGTGGCGCCGGAGCGGGCGGAGCCACTGCGCAGGCTGGGTGATCCGGCGCTCATGCGGCGGATGCTCAACCAGAGCAGGGTGTCCGTGGTCAGGGCCGAGCCGGCCACGACCGCTCAGGCGGTCCGCGCGCTGGTCGAGGACTTCCCGCTGCCGGTGGCCGTCAAGGCGGGTCCCGCCTCGCGGACCGCGGTCATCCGCAGCAAGGAGGAGCTCGACCGCTGGCTGGCCGGTGCTCCTGCCGGACCCCATCTCGTCGAGGAGCTGCTGACCGGGCCGCGGATCAGCGTGGACACCCTCACCTGCGAGGGCATGCACGAGGTGACCGGCATGACCGCCCGGCAGGACGCCGGTGCGGTCCTGCTGCATCCGGCGGCCCTGTCCGAGGCGGACCGGGCCGGGATCCGCGCCGCGGTGCGGGCCCTGCTCGATCTGGCGGGGCTCCAGTCCGGGCCCGCCCACACCGAGGTGGTCGTCACCGAGAACGGGCCACGGATCGCCGCCTCGAAGGCGCGGCTCGGCGCACAGCCCATCCGGCGCCTGGTGCGGGCGTCGACCGGCCGCGCCCCGGAGGAGGACGTCCTGTCGGCGCTCGCCGGGTCACCGCGGCGCCACCCGGCCCCCGGGCGCCCCGCGGCCCTCGCCCGCCTGCCGCTGTGCCACCCCGGACCGGACCTGGCAGCGCTTCTGACCGGCATCGTAGGGATGCGGCACGTCGACGACGTCCGGGTGGTGGCGGCCGACGCGGACACACCCGAACACGTCCAGGTCATCGTCCACGGCGCAACGCACCAGGAGCTGGACGAGCGGCTCGCCACCGTGCGGCGGCGCTGGGCGGACCGGGTCAGCACCGGCGCGGCCACCGGGCCGGGACGGCGGTAACGAGACGGGACCGGTACGGGAAGGGCCGCGTCGAGCATGGCGACCACACCACAGGCAGCACCGGTCACGAAGGAGAACCATGCGCAGCATGCTGGCCACCCTCATCGGCGTCCTCTCGGCGACGGCCCTGGTCCTCGGCGTGGGCGCGGCACTCGGCCCGTCCGCCGACACCGCGCACAGCGCTCACCACATCGTCGCGGACAACCAGGGACCCACGGTGATCACGCCCTGAGACGGTCCTCGACCAGCGGCACAGGACACCCCATCGCGTCGAACAGCTCCGCCGCCGCCGCACGGTACTCCAGGGCCAGGGCGGTGTCGCCGAGTGTCTCGGCCGCGTCGGCCATTCCGTTCAGCGCCCGCGCCTGCTCCGCTCGGTAGCTGATGGCGGTGGCGAGCTCGTGGGCGTGGGCGTGCAGGGAGAGGGCCTTCTCGTACTCGCCGCGGCGCCGGCAGAACTCGCCGATGAGGTTCTCGACCTTCGCCTGCCGCGTCGGGCTGCCGCTCACCCGCGCGAGCTCCAGCGCCCGACGGGCGAAGCCGGCCGCCGGCGCCGGCCGCCCCATACACTCGGCGACCCACGCGGACAGCGCCAGCGCCAGCGCGACGTCCCCCGGCGGGCTGGAGGAGTCGCACAGGGCGCGCGCCTGTTCCAGGCGCTGATGGGCGTCCTCGTACTGGCCGAGTCCGATGTGCGCGAAGGCCAGATCGGTCAGCGCCATCACATGGTTGTCGCGGTAGTCGAAGCCCCGGTGGAGTTCGAGGGCCTGCCGCGCCGCCGTGGCAGCCTCCTCGCATCTGCCCCACTGGGCGTACAGGGTGCTGAGGTTGGTGAGGGTCTCGGCCTCGGCGCGCGGGATGTCCAGCTCCCGTTCCAGGGTGATCGCGCGCTCCAGGTGCACCAGCGCCTCCGGGTGCCGCCCGAGCACCGTCAGCAGCAGGCCGATGGTGGACTCGCCGTGTGCCTCGGTGTGCTGGTCGCGCAGCCGGACGGCGACGTCCCGGGCCTCCGTGGCCACCACGAGGCCCTCGTCGAAGTGCCCCAGCTTCCAGCACGCGACACCGAGATTGGACAGGCTGACACCGAGCAGGGCCACGTCTCCCAGCCGCCGCGCGGCCTCGACGGCGATCCGGCCGACGTCCCTGAACTCCTTGAACTGGCCGCGGGCGTTGAGCCGGAAGACGACGTTGCGGGTCAGGCACACCGTGTGGCGGTCGAGGCCGCGGCGGTGAGCGAGGGAAATGGCGGCGACCAGGTTCGCGTGCTCACGGCCGAACCAGCCGTCGGCGTCCGCCGCGTCCGTGAACACGGGCTGGTCGCCTCGGTAGGCGGGTATCCCCGTGGAGCGGCGCCGACGGCCGCTGAAGAGCAGCTCGCACGCCGTCTCGGTGGTCGTGAGGTAGTAGTCCAGGAGGCGCAGCACGGCCTCGATGTCGTCCTGCGCGCTGTCCGGACCGCACTGGCTCTGCGCGAAGTTGTGCACCAGGTCATGGAAGCGGTACAGGCCGATGGCGGGCTGCTGCAACAGGTGCACGTCCAGCAGCCGTTCCAGGACCAGCTCCGCGTCGCGCCGGCCCGTGCCGAGGAGAGCGGCGGCGGCGTACACGTCGATGTCGGCCCCCGGGCGCAGGCCCAGGATGCGGAAGGCGACGCGGTGCTCCTCGTCCATGATCTGGTACGACAGCCGAAGCGACGCCGCAACGCTGCGTTCCCCCGCGCTCAGCTCCTCCAGCCGGCGGGTCTCGTCCCGCAGCCGGTCGACCAGGTACTCCACCGTCCACCGGGGCCGGTTGCGCAGCCGCGCGGCGACGATGCGCAGGGCCAGCGGGAGGCGGCCGCACAGGCGGACCAGTTCGGCCGTCGCGGCCGGCTCCGCCACCACCCGCGCAGCGCCGAGGACCTCCTCGATCAGCAGCATGCTGTCCTCGTGGGACATCGGGCCGATGGAGAACCACTCGGCGCCGTCGAGGTCGACGAGCCGCGCCCGGCTCGTGACCAGGACCAGACAGCCGTGCGAGGCGGGCAGCAGGGGCAGGACCTGGCCGACGTCCAGGGCGTTGTCGACCAGCAGCAGCAGTCGGCGCTGGGCGAGGGTGGAGCGCCACAGCGCGGTACGGCCCTGGAGGTCGTCGGGTATGCGGTCGCCCGGTGTGCCGACCGCCCTGAGCAGGGCGTCCAGTGCGGTGGCCGGAGAGACCGGGGACTCGCCGGGGGTGAAGCCGCGCAGATCCAGGTGGAGTTGACCATCGGGGAAGTCCGCGGCCACCTGGTGGGCCGCGCGGACGGCGAGCGTGGTCTTGCCGCTGCCGCCCATTCCGTCGATCGCGACGATACGGCTGTGCCGCCCGCCCTGTTCCCCGCCGCCCTTGATGCAGTCGACCAGGGCGTCCAGCTCCTGCTTCCGGCCGGTGAAGTCGGACAGGTCGTACGGCAGGGTGCAGGGCGGCTCGGCCCGGCCGGGTGCGGGCGCCCCGGGAGCGGCCGGGGCCGACGGCAACCGGAGTCCGGGGGCGGCCAGTTCGGGGGCCTCGCGCAGGATCGCGGCGTGCAGCTCGCCGAGCCGCGGCCCGGGGTCGACGCCGAGCTCCTCCAGGAGCAGCTCCCGTACCTTCTGGTACTCCTCCAGGGCCTCCGCCTGCCGGCCCGTGCGGTACAGAGCCAGCATCAGATGGCCGCGCAGGGTCTCGCGCAGGGGTTTCTGGGCGATGAGATCACGCAGGTCACCGATGAGTCCGGCGGCCTCGCCGAGCCCGAGACGCAGTTCGAAGAGCTGCTCGGCGGCGGCCAGCCGGCGCTCGTCGAGCGTGGTGCCGGCGGCCTGGATCACGGCGCTTCCCGTGTCCGCCATGACGGGGCCGCGCCACAGCGCCAGCGCCCGGCTCAGCTCCTCCACCGCCTCGCGGGGGCTGCCTGCGGAGGCGGCCCGGCCGGCGTCGCGGAGGTGGCCGGCGAACTCGGTCAGGTCCAGTTCCCCTTCGGCCGGCACGGCCCGGTAGCCCGGTCCGTCGGTGACGATCACCTGGTCGCCGCGCGGAAGGCGCCGGCGGAGATCCGCGACGGCCTTGCGTATCTGGTGCGGGGCGGTGGCCGGCGGATCGTCGTCCCACGCCGCCTGTACCAGGCGCCCCACCGGGACCACTCTGCCCGGTTCGAGCAGCAGGGTCGTCAGAACCCGTTCCTGGATCGCTCCGCCCAGCCGCAGCCTGGTGGTTCCGGACCACGCTTCAAGCGGTCCGAGGATGTTGAACCGTAGTGCTGCTTCTCCCCGTTCGGACATGGATGCTCCGCCCCCCGTCATCCAGAAGGCCCAGGTAGGGGCCTTTCAGCAGGCCCGGATAGGGCCTCGCCTCGGGATCATAAGAGGTTTGCGGGGCAGAGGGTACGGCGAAATTCACAGTTCCCGGTGCCAGGTGCTGCATTTTCCCGGGGGATAACCCCCGGACCCCCAGCAGAGAAGCAGCTCGGCGGGGACGACCGGAGTGAACATCTCGAGGCAAAACTCAGTAAACGTTCGTTCAAAGTGGCGCCAGACCGAGAGCGATTCGCGTGAGTTCGGCCTTGTTTCCCACGCTGAACTTCGATCGCACCCGCTTCACGTAGGTGTCGACGGTGTGGTGGCTGATCCCGATGCGGCGCGCCACCTGCCCGTGGGTCATCCCCAGTGCGATGAAGCGCAGCACTTCCTGCTCCCGCGGGGACAACGTGGCGGCTCCCGCGCGCTCCCCCGCGGCCTCGGACACCGACCGCAGCACCTCCTCCGCGGTCGCGTCCGCCCGTACGACCACCACCCCGGACTCCGGCGTCCCCGGCATCCCGTCCGCCAGGCTCTCCCCGACGACCAGTACGTCGAAGGTGCTCCGGTCCCCGGCCGCCGGCAGCCCCTCGGTCGACGTGAACACCACCTCGCAGGACGACTGGGTGCTCAGCAGGTGCGCCAAGCCCATGAGCACCAACGGCCGCCGCTCACATATCGCTGTTCGCATGCAGCAACGGTCCCGCCACGCCTTCCCGATTCGATACCGGTGCGCTCCCGGCCCCGTCATGTCCCCGGAAACGGTGTCCCCGGATCCTGCGGCATGCCCCGGCGGGCGGCCGCAACAACCATGGACGCCATGGTCGTTGATGTTCGCGAGGTCTCCCGGCAGTACCTTCGCCGCACCGGTCTGGAACACGAGTGGGTCGGTTCTCCCTTCCGGGCAGCCGGCGTCCCTGAAGACCTGGTGCGGAAAATAGCGCGGCGTTTCCATGAGCAACCCAGCCGCCCCAACGATCCCGACGCCCGCGGCCAGTACCTGCAGATGGCACACGAGGCCCGGGCCCAGCTCGCCTGCATGACCGGCATGGGGCTGACAGTGCGCTTCTTCCGGAAGTCCGGACAGCCCTACACCGCGTCCCGCGAGCTGTGCCGCGCCATGGACGCGGGCGAGGACCTGTATGTGTTCCCCACGGAGCACGGACACGGTCCGGAGGGCTACGAGGACCCGGACAACCCGCTCCTCGCCCCGTCCGGCGTCGACATCGACGGAACGCCCGCCCTCCACAACGACGTCCTGCGCGCCACGCACGACTACTTCGGGCACTACCTGATGCGCGCCCCGTTCGATCTGCGCGGTGAACTCTCCGTGGCGTATGCGCATCTGAGGATGTTCTCGCCCGGTATCCACCGAGCGGTGCTGAACGAGTTCGTCGGGCAGATCGCCTGGTTCTACAACGGCCCGCACCTCACCAGACCCGACGGCTCGGTTCCGCGCCGCGGCGACGACGACTGGACGGCTCCCGGGCAGCGCCCATTCGCCGACCAGAAGATCAACCTGATGCCGGCCGAATGGGTCGAGGAATTCCTCGCCTGGGGCAGCGCCGGAAAAACGCGGGACACCGGAAAAACGGAGAAATTCAGGGAGACGGTATGACCTCGCGCCCCAGGATTCTCGACGGCGGCACGGCCACCGGTCTGCAGGCGGCCGGGATCCCCATGCTCGAACCGTGGCTCACCAGCGCGCCCCTGCGCACCGCCGCCGGGGCGGACGCGCTGGTGGAGGTGCACGCGGAGTTCCTGCGCAGCGGCAGCGACGTCGTCACCGCCAACACCTTCCGCACGAACTCCCGGGCCCTGTCCCGCATGGGCGTGGCCGAGGCGGACCACCGCGACTACGTGCACCGGGCCGTGACCTGTGCGGTACGTGCCCGGGAGGCCGCCGGCACCCCGCACGCCCTGGTTGCCGCCTCGGTCGCCCCCGTCGAGGACTGCTACACCCCGGCCCTGACCCCGGACGAGGGCTCCCTGCGCCGCGAACACCGATGGCTGGCCGGCGTCCTCGCCGAGACGGAGACCGACCTCGTCCTCGTGGAGACGCAGTGCACCCGCCGCGAGGCCGTGATCGCGGTCGAGGCCGCGGTACGGCGCGGGCTGACGGCATGGGTGAGCTTCGTGGTCACGAACGAGATCACGCTCCCCGACGGTGACGCGCTCGACGAGGCGGCGCGGGCCTGCGCCGACGCCGGAGCCGCTGCCGTGGCCGTCAACTGCCTGCCCCCTGCCGCCGTCCCCCGCGCCCTGCAGCGGCTGTCCGGCCTCGGCGTCCCGGTCGGCGTCTACCCCAACCTGGAGGACCGCGCGGCGCTCGCCCCGTGGGAGCACAGCGCCCACACGCTGCCGCCGGCCCTGTCGCCCACAGTCTTCGCCGACCTGGCGCACGGCTGGGCCGCCCGGTTCGCGCCGGCCTTCGTCGGCGGCTGCTGCGGAACGGCCCCGGCGCACATCAGCGCCCTGTCGGACAAGTGGAAGGAAGAGGCGGCGGCGTGACGGAGCATCAGATACGAGCCACGTTCGGATCCGCCCTTCTGCACATCGGCAGCCGCGACCCGGACCCCGCCCTGCAGGCGCGCCGCCGGCAGATCCGGGCGGAAGCGGAGCGCACAGGATCCGAAGCCACCGGGGCGGTGCGCGCCTTCGGCGTGCTGGCGATTCTCGCGCCGGTGATCACCGACGAGGACAACGACGTCGCCTATCCCGGCGATCCCATGGCCCTCTACTCGGCGCTGAGTTACCCCATGGTCCGCGCGACGGCCTCGTTCACCGACCCCTTCGGGCCCACCGACGTCTACAACGACCTGTGTCCGCTCTGGCCCGGCCTCCCCGGCAAGAAGGAGCGCCCCGACGTCTCCCGCCGGCTCGAGACCGAGGTGCGGACCACCGACGACACCGTCTTCGACCCCAGGACCTGGACCCCGCGGACCCGCGCCGACCTCGTCGGCCTGCTGCGCCGGCGCACCCCCTCCGTCGTCCTGATCAGCGCTGTCTCCCCGGCGCACCGCTACGCCCTGGAGATCGCCGCCCTGGTCAAGGAGGAATGCCCCACCGCCCTGGTGGTGCTGGGCGGCCGGCACGCGGACGAGACGGTCCGCCGCGTGGAGCCGGCACAGGTGCACCTCGCGCCCAGCGCCACCGGCACCGCCTGCCCGGTCGACGTCCTCGTCAGCGGCGACGGCGGCCCCCTGCTCGACCTCACCCTGCGGGCCGTCGCCCGCGCCATGGACCTGACCACCCGCGTGGCCGTCGCCGGCACGGTCGCCGCCGAGCTGGAGCGGATGGCGGGCGAGGGCGGGCAGGAGTTCGGACGCGGCAGCATCCTCGTCCGCGACGGTGCCGGGTGGACCGCGTTCGCGGTGGACGGCCCGCCCGTTCCCGCGGAGCGGAACCCTTCGCCGTACGCCCCGTTCCTGATCCGTTCCCGCTTCCCGATCTTCACCCGGGACGACGGCACGGTGGCCCGGTGCGCCCATGTCCTGGTCTCGGGCACCTGCCCGATGCGGTGCACCTTCTGCTCGGAGTCCGCCCTGCTGGGCCAGGTGCGGCGCCCGGTGCCCGGCGACACCGCCATGACGGTGGAGCGGCTGCGGGAGTACGTCGAGTACGACGCCGAGGCCGCCTTCTTCGACGACTCGATCTTCTGGTCCGGCTCCTGGCCCCGTATCCGGCAGTTCTGCGCCGAGCTGGCCGAGGCGCGGCAGATCGACCGCGGTCTCGCCGACCTGCAGTGGGGCGCCCAGCTCACCGTCGACGTGCTCACCGGCCCGCGGCCCGAGATCGTGCACGCGGGCCTGACCGCGATGCGCCAGGCGGGCTGCAACTACGTCTACGTGGGCATCGAGAGCATGTCCGAGCAGGTCATGCGGCACGTCCACAAGAACGTCCGGCGCACCACGCCGTGGAAGGAGCGGGTGCGCCGGGCACTGGGGCTGCTGCGCGAGAACGGGATCCGGGTGGGCAGTTCCGTCCTCTTCGGGCTCGACGGCGAGAACGAGGACACCATCGGCGAGACCATCGAGGAGGTGGGCCGGCTCATCGACGACGGCTACCTCATGCTCGCCAGCCCCAACATCCTCACCTACCATCCGGGCACGGAGATCACCCGCCGGCACGGTATGGAGGACCAACTCGACTACGGTTCCCAGGGAGTTGAGGTACCCCCGCCGTACTCCTTCTTCGAGGAGGCGTATCCGGGTGTCGTCTCCCGGCTGCTGACGGAGGACCACATCTGGCGCATCCACCGGGAGTCCAGGGTGCGGTGGGGGCAGGTGCGCAACGGAGTGGAAGCGGTGGCGATGTGACGGTCACGGAATACGCGACGGCGGACGAGCTGCCCGGCACGTACTGGACTGCCGACCCGGCGGACCCCAGGTCCGCACTGGCCTGGCTCACCGCCAACCGCTGGCCCGAGGACGGCGTGCGGTTCCTGGAGATACCCGGCGCGGGCGCCGCCTGCGCGGTGCGCACCCAGGACGACCACTCCGGCTTCCCCCGGATGAACTGCACCGACGTGGCCGCCGGCACGGGCCGCGACGTGGCGCAGCCCGAGGAGGACATCGAGGAGGCCAGGACCGAAGGGCTGCGCCAGCTGAACGTCTGCGCCCTCGGGTACGGACAGTCCGTCTTTCCCGCGCGCGACGCGAAGTTCGACGCGGACACGCTGCTGACCGACCTCGAGGCGTACGCGCACACGCAGGGGCGACTGCTCACCTTCCTGCACCTCGACGAGGACGCCCCCGTCGTTCCGTTTCTGCGGGAGCGCGGCTGGAGCGTGGGCGTCACCGACCGCTACTTCCACATCGTGGACGTCGGGCCGGACGAGACCGCCTATCTCGCGGGCTTCTCGGCGCACCGCCGGCGCCGACTGCGGCGGGAGCTGGCATCCCTGGAGGAGGCCGGTGCGAGCGCCGAGATCCACCGGGGCGACGAGGTGACCGCCCTGATCCAGCAGGAGGTCGCGCGGCTGGAGGCGTGCTCGGACGACAAGCACGGCATCCCGGGCGACCGGGCCCGGCTGCTGCGCATGAACGAGCGCCTGAGGCACGCCTTCGGCCCCCGCTACTGCGTGGCACTCGTACGGGACCGGCACGGTACGGCCGTCGCCAGTGCCACGGCGCTCCTCGGCACCCGCGACGTGCTGCCGCGCATGGTCGGACTCGGCCCAGGGAGCAAGGAGATCGGGGCGTACTTCCATGTCGCCTACCACCTGATGGCGCGGCTGGCCCGGGACAGCGGAGGCCGCGGTGTGCTGCTCAGCACGGGCACCGCGACGGCCAAGCTGCACCGGGGCGCCACGGCGAGGCCGCTGCTGAGCGCCGTACCGCCCGCCGCCCGGGCGCACACCGCCCTGCTGCGCCGCACCGACGCGGCGTTCGCCGCCCGAGAAGCCAGCTGAACCAACGTGCCTGCTGAACCACCCGTGAAGGAGCAGAGTGCCTTGAACGCACGCCCCACCGTCCTGATCATCGGCATCGGCCCCCTGCGAGAACGCTTCTTCGCGGCGGCGGAACGCAGAGGGGTCGACACGATCCTGGTGGACGAGACCGCCTACTCCCGCTACGACCGGCTGGCCACCGAGAACCACGCCTGGCGCCTGACGGATCATCAGGATCCGGGCCCGGACCTGGACCGACTCAAGTCGTTCGCGGGCAAGGTGGACGGCGTCCTCGCGTTCAACGACTGGGGCACCCGCATCGCGGCCCGCCTGGCGAAGGAGTGGGGACTGCCCGGTGCCGGAGCGGCCGTGGCCGACGAGCTCGCCCACAAGGCCGACGTACGGCGCCGGCTCGCCGGTACCGGTGCCGAACTGCCCTTCGTGCTCACCGCCGACCCTGCCGAGGCCGAGGCGCTGCTGCGTTCGGCTCCCTCCGGCGAGGTCATCGTCAAGCCCGTCGACGGTGCGGCGAGCCTCGGCATCCGACGCGTGGCCGACCCCGCCGCACTTCCCGCCGCCCTGTCGGCCGTGATGGCCACCACCGGACAGCCGCAGGCACTGGTCGAGCACTTCGTACCGGGTCCGGAGCTCTCCCTGGAGGCCGTTGTCTCGGCGGGGAGCACCCTGTTCGTCGGGGTCACCGAGAAGACCTGCACCGCGCCGCCGTTCTTCGTCGAGACACGCCATGTGATCGACCCCGCCGTACAGCGCGACCTGAGCCCGTCCGCCACCCGCTTCGTGGACAGCGTGGCGAAGGCCCTGGACATCGACAACGCCGTGCTCCATCTGGAGGCCAAGCGCGACGGGGACCGCTGGCACCTCATCGAGATCGCCTTCCGCCCCGCCGGCGGCCTCATCAGCGACGTGCTGCTGCGCGCCACCGGAGTCGACCTGTACGACGCCGCCCTGTCGCTCGCGCTCGGCGAGGAAGACCCCGTTCGCACCCGGCCCGGTGCCGCCCCTCAGGTGGCGGCGGTGGCGTTCGTGGCGGGTACCGGCACCGTCGCGGACGCCCCCACGATGGCGGGGGTCCGCGAGGGCCTGCCACTCGTCACACACGCGGAGCGACTGCTGCCGCCCGGGTCGGCCCTCGCGAGCGTGGACGCCAACTGGTGGCGGGCCGGCTATGTCCTGGGCAGTGGCCCCGACCGCGCCGAGACCCTGGCGCAGCTGGCTGAGGCGGACTCCCGGCTGCTCGGCCTCCTCGGACTGACCAGGGTGCCCGAGGCGTGAGCCGGACGACGAGCCGGCCGGTGGGCGGGGTGGACGGACCGCTGCCCCGCCTGTTCGTGTCGGCGATGATCGTCGACGCGGTCGGCTCGGGGATGTTCATGCCCTTCGCGCTGCTGTACTTCGTGCGGGTGCAGGACCTCGGCGTCGCGTCCGTCGGCACCACGCTCACCGTGGTGAACCTGGCGCTCATCGTGTCGGGCGCGGCCCTGGGGCGCCTGGTGCAGTCGGTGGGGCACCTGCGCTCGCTCATCCTGGTCAACGCCGTGCGCGCCCCGTTGTTCGTCCTGTACACGGTGACCCTGCCCGCCCCGGCGGCCGTGGCCGCGCTGGCCCTGTCCGCCGTACTCGACAAAGCGGCGTGGGTGTCGCTCGGCGCCACGATCGCCCGCCTCGCCCGGGGGCCGGCGGCGCGCCGCGCGTTCGGCACGGTGGGCTGGGCCCGCAACGTCGGCCTGTGCCTGGGTTCTCTCGTAGGCGGCCTGCTGGCCTCGGCGCACAGCTCGACCGGCCTGCGGGTGATCGCGCTGGTCGACGCGGCGAGCTTCGCCGTCACCGCCGTCGTACTGCTGCGGCTGCGGGGACAGGGGGCCGCACAGTCCGCTGTCGGCTCCTTTGGCCCGGGGTCCGGCGCCCCCACGGCCGGAACGCTTCAGGTGCTGCGCCTGCCGGGCTTCGCGCTGCTGACCGGCGCCAAGACCTGCTTCACGGTGTGCGCCACGCTGGTCTCCACGTTCACCGGTCTCTACCTGGTCGACGGCGCCCGGCTGGGCGGCTGGGTGGCCGGCACCGTACTGGCTCTGAACGGTGCCCTCGTCGTGCTGTTCCAGCAGTCGCTGGTGAAACGGACGTCGGACCGCGCCGCACCGCGCATGATGGCCGTGGGCGGCGCCCTGTACACGGCCGCCGGGGTGGGGTTTGCGCTGGTCACCCGGCTGCGGGACACGGCCGTGCCGACGGCCGCCGTCGCTCTGGCGCTCGCCTCGATGGCGGTGTACACCTTCGGCGAGATCGTGATCGCCCCGACCAGCGACGGACACGCGGCCGAGCTCGCACCCCCCGGCCTTGAAGCCCCCTGCATGGCGGTGTACCAGGCGTCCTGGTCCATCGCCTCCGTGGCCGTCCCGGCCGCGGGAGCCCTGCTGCTGCTCGCCTCCGCCACCACCCTGTGGACCGTGTTCGCGGGCGTGGCTCTTCTGGGCGCACTGCTCAGCGCGGCACTCGGCCGCGCGGCGCAAGGCCCGCCCGATCACACCGGGCGGGCCCGAGAGGCAACTGCAGCGGACGGCTAGCCCAGGGTCTGGGCCGCCGTCGGCGAGGAGTCCTTCAGGAACTGGGTGCAGCGCTCGTACTCCTCCTGCTCGCCGATGGATCCGGCGGCACGGGCGAGGGCGTGCAGGGCGCGCAGGAAGCCGCGGTTCGGCTCGTGCTCCCAGGGCACCGGGCCGTGGCCCTTCCAGCCGCTGCGGCGCAGGGCGTCCAGGCCGCGGTGGTAGCCCGTGCGGGCGTAGGCGTACGACTCCACGACGCTGCCCCGCTCGAACGCCTCGTCGGCCAGCTGGGCCCAGGCCAGCGAGGACGTCGGGTACTTGGCGGCGACGTCCGCGGGCGCGGTGCCGTTCGCCAGCAGCTCGCGGGGCGCGGGGTCGTCGGGGAGGTGGGTCGGGGGCGGTCCCCCGAGGAGGTTTTCGTGAATCGACATGTGAACCAGTGTCGCCCCTGCTGGGAGCTGCCGCCCCCAGACCCCTGCTTCGGCCTGAACGGCCTCGTCCTCGAACTCCTTCACTCTCGGCTTCGCTCGAGCGGGGGGACCCCCACGACGGGCTGATTGCAGCCGACCGGGGCTGAAAGGCCTCGGTCACGCGATCCGCTTCTGCGCCCGCGTCCCCTCCAGCGGCGGCGCCGTGATCGCCCCGTGCGTGCGGCACTCCGGGCGGCGGCAGCCGGGGGGCAGCGGTCGTACGGTCGCGAAGGCGACGACCGCGCCGACCACCAGGACGCCCGCGCACAGCAGCATCGCCCGGTGGAAGGCGTCGTCGAAGGCGCTCGGGGAGAGGTACGCGTCCGGGCCCATCCCGGCGAGCAGCGGCAGTGCGGCCACCGCGATCAGGCCGGCAGCGCGGGCCGCCGCGTTGTTGATGCCGCTGGCCAGGCCCGCCCGCGCGGTGTCCACGGAGGCGAGGACGGTGGCCGTCAGCGGTGCCACCAGCGTGACCATGCCGGCGCCGAGGACCAGTACGGCGGGCAGGACGTCGAGCACGTACGAGGCGCCCGGGCCGACCCTCAGCATCAGCAGCATCCCGGCCGCGCACAGGAGCGGCCCGACCGTGAGCGGGATGCGCGGCCCGATGCGGTCGGCGAGGGCGCCCGAGCGGGCGGAGAACAGCAGCATCAGGACGGTCGTCGGGAGGAGGGCCGTACCGGCGGCGAGGGGGGACCAGCCCACGGCGACCTGGAGCTGGACGGCGGTGAGGAAGAAGAAGCCGCCGAAGGCCGCGTAGACGCAGAGCGTGACCAGGTTGACCGCCGTGAACTCGCGGGACTTGAAGATGTCCAGCGGCATCATCGGGTCCGGGCGCCGCTTCTCGACCTGGACGAAGGCCACTCCCGACGCCAGCCCGGCCACCGCGGTGACGGCGACCACCAGCGAGCCCTGGCGGGCCTCGATCAGGGCGTACGTCACCAGCGCGAGCGCCAGTGCTCCGAGGACCGCGCCGAGCACGTCGAAGCGGCCGTGCGCGCGGCCGTCGGCGGACTCGGGGACGTGGCGCACGGCGATGGGGGCGCACAGCAGCGCCAGCGGGACGTTGAGCAGGAAGACCCAGCGCCAGCCGGGGCCGTCCACCAGCCAGCCACCCAGGAACGGGCCGACGGCCGCACCGATGCCTCCGAAACCGGACCACAGGCCCACGGCCCGGCCCCGGTCGTCCGGGTGGAAGGACGCCTGGATCAGCGCGAGAGAACCGGGTGTGAGGAGCGCGCCGCCGACCCCCTGCAGGGCCCGGGCGGCGACGAGCACACCGGCGGTGGGCGCCAGGCCGCACAGCAGGGACGCCGACGCGAACCACACCACCCCGATGACGAAGATCTTGCGGCGGCCGTAGTGGTCGCCGAGGGAGCCGCCGAGGAGGATCAGTCCGGCCAGCGTGAGCATGTACGCGTTGACCGTCCATTGGAGGGCGGCGAGGTTCGCGTCCAGGTCGCGGCCGATGCGCGGCAGGGCGACGTTGACGACGGTCGAGTCGAGCATGGCCATGCTGGAGCCGAGCACGGTGGTCAGCAGGATCCACTTGCCCTGCGGGGAGGCGATCCGGACGTCGGGCATGCCCCCAGGTATACAGCGAGCCCGGTGCCGTAGCACCGGGCTCGCCAAAGACCGCGGGTCGGTTGCTCGGTCGCCGAAGGCCGATGACTCGATCCCCGCAGGCCGGTTACTTGATCTTCGTGCCGGCCGAGCGCAGGTTCTGCGTGGCCTCGACGACGCGGGCGGCCATGCTCGCCTCGGCCAGCTTGCCCCAGGTACGCGGGTCGTAGGTCTTCTTGGAGCCGACCTCGCCGTCGACCTTCAGGACGCCGTCGTAGTTGCGGAACATGTGGTCGGCGACGGGACGCGTGAAGGCGTACTGCGTGTCCGTGTCGATGTTCATCTTGACCACGCCGTTCTCCAGCGCGGTGCGGATCTCCTCCTCCGTGGAGCCGGAGCCGCCGTGGAAGACGAAGTCGAACGGGGACTGCTTGCCGAACTTGGCGGCCACGCCGTCGTTCAGCTCCTTCAGCAGGTCGGGGCGGAGCACGACGTTGCCCGGCTTGTACACGCCGTGCACGTTGCCGAAGGACGCGGCGAGCAGGTAGCGGCCCTTCTCGCCCAGGCCGAGCGCCTCGGCCGTACGGATGGCGTCGTCGACCGTCGTGTACAGGGAGTCGTTGATCTCGTGCGAGACGCCGTCCTCCTCGCCGCCGGTCGGGGTGATCTCGACCTCGAGGATGATCTTCGCGGCGCGGGCACGCTCCAGGAGCTCCTGGGCGATGGACAGGTTGTCGGCGAGGGTCTCCGCCGAGCCGTCCCACATGTGCGACTGGAAGAGCGGGTTGCCGCCGGCCTTCACACGCTCCTCGGAGACCGTGAGCAGCGGACGTACGTACCCGTCGAGCTTGTCCTTGGGGCAGTGGTCCGTGTGCAGGGCGACCGTGACCGGGTACTTCTCGGCCACGATGTGCGCGAACTCGGCGAGGGCGACCGCGCCGGTCACCATCTCCTTGCTGTACTGACCGCCCAGGAACTCGGCGCCACCCGTCGAGATCTGGATGATGCCGTCGCTCTCCGCCTCAGCGAAACCGCGCAGGGCCGCGTGCAGGGTCTGGGTCGAGGTCACGTTGATCGCCGGGTAGGCGAACTTGCCTGCCTTCGCCCGGTCCAGCATCTCGTTGTAGACCTCGGGAGTTGCGATGGGCATCTGTCCGCTCCTTGGTATGTGCGGGTTGGCGTGCTGCGTACTACGGCCCTGACCTAGACCTTGGGGGCTGACGTCGTCGTCGGCCCCATCTTTCCAGACTTGGCCTGATGCTTTGCCCGCCGTGTCCGGCTTGTGGACAACGCGGTCGAGGTACCCGCCAGTAGCTCGGCCGGGGGCGTCAGTCGAGGCCCAGGTCGTCCTTGGAGTAGGCGAAGAGGTACGGCACTCCCGCGCCCTCCTGGATCTTCTCGGCGGCGCCGGTGGCACGGTCCACGATGGTCGCGACGGCGACGACCTCGGCGCCCGCCTCGCGCACCGCCTCGACGGCGGTCAGCGGGGAGCCGCCGGTGGTGGAGGTGTCCTCGACGACCAGCACCCGGCGGCCCGCGATGTCCGGTCCCTCGACGCGGCGCTGCAGCCCGTGCGCCTTGGCCGCCTTGCGCACGACGAAGGCGTCGACGCGCTTCCCGCGGGCGGCGGCGGCGTGCAGGATGGCCGCCGCGACCGGGTCGGCGCCCATGGTCAGACCGCCCACCGCGTCGAAGTCGAGGTCGGCGGTCAGGTCCAGGAGCACCTGCCCGACCAGCGGGGCGGCCTCACCGTCAAGGGTGATGCGGCGCAGGTCGACGTAGTAGTCGGCCTCCAGGCCCGAGGAGAGGGTCACCTTGCCGTGCACCACGGCCTTGTCCTTGATCTGCTGCAGCAGCTCGCCACGTACGTCCGTCGTCATGTCTGTCAGCTTAAAGGCGCCGCCAGGTCCAGGTGGTCGAGGCCTCGAGCGGCTCCAGCGGGGTGACCAGGCGAGGAAGGGTGTTCAGGCCGTTGGGCGGGCCGGTCTGGGGTTCCACGCACACGGCCTCCTTCTGCTCGTCGTAGACGACGACCCACTCCTCGCGGCTGGCGACCTTCAGTTCCAGCTGGCCGGGCCAGGTGAGGGTGACGTCGACGCCGCCGGGCATGCCGAAGCAGTCGTCCCAGGGGCCGGGGCGGGGGTCGACGCGGTTGCCGGTGGGCAGGTGGTCGTCACCGCGCTCCTCCTGCCAGGCGGGGGTGAAGTCGAGCTGTACGTCCTCGCCTCCGAGGTTCCGGTTGAACCAGGGGTGCCAGCCGATCTGGGCCGGGAAGGACGAGTCGATCGTCTCCACGGACATCGTCAGGGTCAGGGCGTCCGGCGTGAGCGCGAACTGCTGTGTGACGCGGCCGGCGTAGGGCCAGGGCTCGACCAGGTCGTACGTGAGGACGGCCTCGTCGGCGTTCACGCGCGCGGGGTGCCAGGCGCCGTCGCGGACGGTGCCGTGGATGGCGTGCGGCGGGGAGTTGAGCGGCAGCTGTTGGACGGTGGCGCCGTCCCGGAACCGGCCGTCGCGGATCCGCCCGCACCAGGGGACCATCGGGAAGCACCCGAACCGCTCGCCCTGGCGGAGCAGTTCGATGCCGCCGACGCGCAGTCCTCCCACCCGGCCGCCGTTGCCCGGCTGCACCGTCACCTCCGCGTCGCCCGCGGTCAGCGTGATGTCTTCGTTACTCACGGGACGACCCTACTGGGGCGATCAAGACCGCCGTCAGTGGCGCCTGCGCAGCAGCCGGCCCACGACGATCGCCGACGCGACCACGAGGGCCGCCGCCGGGGCCGCCCAGCGCAGCGGGGAGCCGGCCGAGACGGTCTGCGGGGCGGGGACCGGGGCGTAGCGGCCGCGGGGCGGGGCGTGGTCGACCTCCTCCGCGCTGCGGCCGATCATCGTGCGGCGGGCGTGGGCCGCTTCGGCGGGGGGTGCGCCCTCGACCACGTCGTCCGTGTCGTCCCTGTCGTCTGTGCCGTCCGTGTCCTCGGCGAGCGGGTCGAGGGACGGCGGGGGGACCTCGGTGTCGTGGACCGAGGTGGGCTCGGCGGCGGGGGCGGGCGCGTCGTCGGCGTCCGGGGTCGTTTCGAAGTCGCTGGTCGCCTTGGGCTCGAACTCCTGGGTGACGAGGGGTTCGGGCTCCTCGGCCTCCTCGGGTTCTTGAAGTGCCTCGGGCTGCTCCTGGGCGCCCTCGGCCTCCGCGCCCGCGGCCAGCTGCTCCGCGAAACGGTTCAGCAGGCGGGTCGCGGCCGACGCGACCTGTTCGGCCGGCAGTTCGGTGAGGCGGCCGTCCGCGGAGGCCGTGCCCTCGAAGGTCAGTCGGGAGCCGCCGTCGGCGTCCTCCACGCGGAGGGTGAGGGCGAGCTTCACCGAACCGGTGCCGCGGGTCTCGGTGGCGTCGCCCTCGGCGGCGTACGAACCGTCGTCCTGCGGGGTGACACGGACGGTGCCGCGATAGGTGACGGAGTGGCTGCCGACGCGCATTTTCAGCCGTCCGGTGACGGGCTGGGCGCCCGCGTCCTGCTGGAGCCCGGGAACCGCCCGGGCCACCTGCGCGGGGTCGGCGAGGGCGTCCCTCAGCCGCCGGGCCACAACCGGAACGAACACCTCATGCTCCATGTCGGCCGAGCCTACCGTTCCTGCCGAGATCAACCAGGGTTGTTGGTCGACTCTCGAGTGCCCGGCCTCGTCCCCGCTCGCTCAGTACCGGGGGTGCACCAGTGTCGACGGCGGCAGGTCCGTGATCCGGGTGCGGATCGCCGCCCGGGCATCCACCGCGAGGGACGCCGGGGCCAGGGTCCGCGGTGGCGGGGCATACGGGTCGAGACCGAGGGGCGGGGCCGTACGGGCCGAGGCCAGGACGAACCCCCAGTCGCGTGCGGCGCGGGAGCCGTCGGCCGTGCGGTCGGGGCCCGCGGCGAAGCCGGAGTCGCGGCCGCCCACCCGGTAGGGGGCGGTGTGCAGGCCGGCGGCGTGCAGGGTCGCGACGACCGTCCAGAACACCCGCGGGCGGGTGGCGAACGGCCCGGCGTGCACCACCAGGCGGCCACCGGGCGCGAGGGCGCGCCGGGCGAGGCCGTAGAACTCCTGGGAGTACAGCTTGGTGCTGGCCGTGATGCCCGGGTCGGGGAGGTCGGAGATCACCACGTCGTACGTCGAGGTGGGCGCCGTGCGCAGCCAGCGGAAGGCGTCGGCGGTCGTCACGCGCACGCGTGGGTCGTCGTAGGCGTGGCGGTTCAGCCTCGACAGCGCCGGGTCGCGGCGCGCCAACCGGACGATTCCCGCGTCGAGTTCGACGACGTCCACCCGCTGCACGCCCGTGTGGCGCAGCACTTCACGGGCGGCCAGGCCGTCGCCGCCGCCGAGGATCAGCACGCGCGCGTGCGGACCGTTCATCGCGGGGTGCACCAGGGCTTCGTGGTACCGGAGTTCGTCGCTGCCGACCCGGAGGCGGCCGTCGAGGTAGAGGTCGAGGGGGCGGCCGTCGGTGCCGCCGGTGAGGACGACCTCCTGGGTGCCGGTCTGCAGCGCCACGCGCACGTCGTGGCCGTACACCGCGTGCCGGGCCGCCTGCTCGAAGTCGTCGACCAGGACGGCGGCCGCCGCGAGGAGGCCGAGCACGGCGAGGTTGGCGATCAGCAGCAGCCAGCGGGCGCGGCGGGTGAGGTCGCGGCGGAACAGGCCGAGGACGAGGGTGCCGCCCGCCACCGCGTTGACCGCGCCGGTGATCAGCGCGCCGGTCAACTGGCCGAGCAGGGGCAGCAGCAGGAACGGGAAGGCGAGACCGCCGACCAGCGCGCCGACGTAGTCCGCGGCGAACAGGTCGGCCACCGCACCGCCCGCGTCCTGCCGCCGGATGCGCTGGATCAGCTCCATGAGGAGAGGAACCTCGGCGCCGATCAGCAGACCGATGGTGAGGGAGAAGGCGACCAGCAGCCAACGCGGGCCGCTCGCCCACAGGCCGCCCCAGTCGCCGGTCCACGCGAACACCGCGTACAGGGCCATCGCGCTGCAGCCGCCGACCAGCGCGAGTGTCGCCTCGATCGCGCCGAACGCGGCCGCGGCACGCCAGCGCAGGCGCTTCGCCGCGAGCGAGCCGATGCCCATGGCGAACACCATGACCGACAGGACGACCGAGGCCTGGGTGACCGAGTCGCCGATCAAGTACGAGGCCAGGGCGACGAGTTCGAGCTCGTACACGAGCCCGCAGGCCGCACAGACGAAGACGCATGCGAGCACGAGGAACCGTCCGGTGCTCGGCTGGACGGGCAGCCGCGCCGGGCCCGCCCAGGGGGGCGGGGAGCCGGGTGGTGCCGGCGCGTGCGGTTCGATCACGACTGCGACGTTACGTCACTGCAACTTCACGCTTCGTCACCCACACGTGTGGAACTGCGGCCAGTTCATAAACCGCGTGTTTGAGATCGCGTGTTCGGGTCAGGCGCCCAGCGGACTGACCTGCGGAGCGGGAACCCGCGCTCCCACCCGCGTCCGCGTCGCCACCAACTGCCCGTCCTGCGGGTATGCGTGCCAGGTCCGCCAGTGGACCTGACCCTCGTGCCACTGGGCCAGCAGCGCGGTGAAGGCGTGCGGGCTGCCGGGGAAGACACCCGCCAGGCCGTGCGGATGGTCGGAGACCAGCGCGAGCAACTCCTGTGCGCGCCCCGCGAACGAGCCCGGTGACAGGAACTCCACCCGGGCCGCGAACTCGTACTCCCAGTCGCCCATCCGCTTGGCGACGCCCAGCGGCAGCGGTGTGCTGCTGCCCGGCATGCACGCCACCGTCTCCGAACAACTGCCCCGCTGTTCCTCCAGGAGCACCTGGTGGGACGCGCCGAGGAGTCTCAACTGCAGCTTGGCCCCGGCCAGTTCGAGGTCGAGCGTCGCCAGGGCGGGAAGCGGCTCACGCCCGAGGGCCCAGGCGAGGTCGGCCGCGCGTGTATCGGTGTATGAGGTGTTCAGGGTCGTGAGCATGGGTCGGCTCTCCGCTGGCACACAAAGAAAGAAGGAAGGAGGAAGGTGTGGGGGTCTGGCACACCCGGGCGACGCCGAGGGATCGGCCCGGACGGCCCGGTTGGCCCAGTCGGGAAATCAAGGAGGTCAGGAAGGTCTCAGCAGGACGTCCGAGGGCCGCACCGGCGTTTTAGAGGGAATCATGAACGGTGGCGCCGTCACAGCGTTTTTACCCAACTTCGTGGGGTTTCCATCCCTCAGAGGGCTCCACTGCTCAACTGTTCAACCACGGCGTACGCCACGGCGGCCGAGGCGTACGCCGGAGCGTACGAGCACCCGCCGGGACATGGCCTCCGGCGGGTGCTCGACGGGCGTGACAGGCGGATATGCGATTCCCCCTTGATGAGCTCAGCTGCCCCGTGTCAGCTGCCTCCTCCACCGCATCCACCACCGCCGCCACAGGACGACCCGCCCCCGCAGGACGATCCGCCACCACAGGAGGAGTGACCGCCACCGCAGGAGTGGTGCCCCCCGGAGTGATGACCTCCGGAGTGGTGCCCGCCCGACGAGCCACCGTCTCCGGCCCACCAACTGCTGCTCCCACTGCTGCTGTCGCCGCGGTACGAGCCACTCCGGCTCCCCCCGCCGAACGACTTCGCCCCGCCCTTGCCCGCTGCCTTCACGACGATCGCCACGAACGCGATCACGACCGCCACCACGATGAAGCCGGTAACCATGGCGCCACCGTCCTTTCGTTTCCCCCGAAGCAGCCCCCCGTGGGTGCCTCGCTTCTTGCGTGAACGGGGGATGCCCGGGCTTCTCGACGGTCAAAGCAGAGTTGAGGAACTTCAGAGCATGCGTGTACGAGGTCCTTCCGGGGGCACCAGCACATCAGAGCCCAGTCCCCGCCCTGAATAAGTGGTGAGCCCGCCATGGCTTTCTTTGCGGTCTCCCGATCGCAGCCCCTGAAGTTCCTGTCCGCCACCGATCTGGCCGTGGAGAACGAGCGCCTCGAAGAGGAGTGCGCCCAGCTGGAGCAGGCGGTCAGTTCGCACGCCGTCGTCGACCAGGCCATCGGCGCCGTCGTCGTCCTCGGACGGATAGCGCCGGAGGAAGCCTGGCGAGTCCTGCGCGACGTGTCGCAGCGCACCAACACGAAGCTGCGCGTCGTCGCCGAACATGTCATGGCGTTCACCCAGGGTGCCGAGCTGCCGCAGCCCGAGCGGATCGAACTGCAGCGGGCGATCGCCCGGTACAGGTCGTGGAAACGGTGAGTTGAGGAACTCCGCAGCGTGGGCGCAGGATGACCGGCATGACCTCCAGCACCCGCCCCCTCCTCAACCGCCGCCTCGCCGAGTTCGGGACGACGATCTTCGCCGAGATGTCGGCCCTGGCCGTGCAGACCGGCGCCATCAACCTGGGCCAGGGCTTCCCCGACACGGACGGCCCCGAGGAGGTCCGCGAGGCCGCCGTACGCGCCCTGCGCGACGGGCGCGGCAACCAGTACCCGCCGGGCCCCGGCATCCCCGAACTGCGCACCGCGATCGCCGCACACCAGGAACGCCGCTACGGCCTGTCGTACGACCCCGACACCGAGGTCCTGGTCACCGCCGGCGCCACGGAGGCCATCGCCGCCGCCCTCCTCGCCCTGCTGGAGCCCGGCGACGAGGTGATCGCCCTGGAGCCGTACTACGACTCGTACGCGGCCTGCATCGCCATGGCGGGCGGCACCAGGGTGCCGGTCACCCTGCGGCCGCACGAGGGCAGCTTCCGGCTCGACCTCGACGAGCTGCGCGCCGCCGTCACCGACCGGACCCGGCTCCTGCTCATCAACACCCCGCACAACCCCACCGGCACGGTCCTCACCCGTGAGGAGCTCACTACGATCGCCGAGCTGGCCGTCGAACGCGATCTGCTCGTCGTCACGGACGAGGTCTACGAGCACCTGGTCTTCGACGAGGCCGAGCACCTGCCGCTCGCGACTTTCCCGGGCATGCGGGAGCGCACGGTCACCATCGGCTCGGCCGGCAAGACCTTCTCCTTCACCGGCTGGAAGGTGGGCTGGGTGACGGCCGCCCCGGGACTGGTCTCGGCGGTCCGCTCCGCGAAGCAGTTCCTGACGTACGTCTCCTCCGGCCCCTTCCAGTACGCCGTCGCCGAGGCGCTGGCGCTCCCCGACAGCTACTTCACCGCCTTCCGCGAGGACATGCTGGCCAAGCGGGACCTGCTGGCAGCGGGCCTGGCGGACGCGGGCTTCGAGGTCTTCAGGACCGCGGGCACATACTTCATCACCACGGACATCCGCCCCCTCGGCGAGAGCGACGGCTTCGCCTTCTGTCGCGCCCTCCCGCAGCGCGCCGGGGTCGTCGCCATCCCGAACGCCGTGTTCTACGACCACCGGGAGGCGGGCGCCCCGTTCGTACGGTTCGCGTTCTGCAAGCAGACGGCGGTACTGGAGGAGGCGGCGAAGCGGCTCAAGGCACTGGCGGGCTGATCCGGGTCCTGTCACGCCGCCACGCCGAGCACCGCGAGACCGTACCCGGCCGGACGCCCAGCGCTCGCGCACGCCCCGTTCACCCTGCAATGTGCCGGTGTGACCCACGCCAGCACCCTCACTCGTTCCGCCGTCGCGGAGCCTGCCGCCCAGGGGCGTGTCCATGCGACCCGGGTGGCGGCCATGGCCACCGCGCTCGGTCTGTTCCTCACCGTCCGGCTGCTCGGTGTCGCCACGCTCGCCCTGGTGGCGAGGGCGACGACCGGGCGGGACGCACTCGGGCTGCTCGGGCGGTCCTGGGACTCCGTCTGGTACCTGGGGATCGCCTCCCACGGGTACGGCCGCATCCAGCACCCCCACACGGGTGTCATGTTCAGCGACATGGCGTTCTTCCCGCTCTACCCGGCGCTGGTACGGGCGGTGAGAGCCGTGAGCCCGCTGGGCTCAGGCGCGTCCGGACTGGTGGTGTCCTGGGCCGCGGCCGCCGTCGCCGCCTGCGGGATCTACGCGGTCGGCGCCCGGCTGCACGGACGGGCCGTCGCGTTCACGCTGGTGCTGCTGTGGGCGCTGCTCCCGCACTCCGTCGTGCTGTCCATGGCGTACACCGAGCCCCTGCTGACCGCGTTCGCCGCCTGGTCGCTGTACGCGGTGCTCACCGGGCGCTGGCTGTGGGCGGGCTCGCTGGCGGCGCTTGCGGGGCTGGCCCGGCCCAACGGGTT
The DNA here is from genome assembly GCF_003814765.1 of Streptomyces sp. TLI_185. Lineage (NCBI taxonomy): Bacteria > Bacillati > Actinomycetota > Actinomycetes > Kitasatosporales > Streptomycetaceae > Streptomyces > Streptomyces sp. TLI_185. Next base: position 5,560,303 of record NZ_RKRB01000001.1, on the reverse strand, counting down.
CGCGGTCGCCGCGGCGGTGCTCGCGGCGGCCGCCTGCGAGGTGTGGCGGCGACGCGGGAAGGTTTCCCACAGGCTGTGGACGGGCGCCGCGCTCGCACCGGCCGGGTGGGCGGCGTACGTCCTGTGGGTCGGGCACCGCGAGGGCAATCTCCTCGGCGGGTACTTCGCGGTGCAGCGCCGGTGGGGGTCCCGGTTCGACTTCGGGCAGGGCTCGCTCCAGTTCGTACGGCACCTGCTGCTGCACGGGGACCGGTTCATCTTCCCGATGACCATGGTGATCGTGGCGGCGGGCGTGGTGCTGTACGCCCTCCTCCTCGCCGACCGCGCCCCGCTCCCGCTCCTCGTCCACAGCGGCGTACTGCTGCTGATCGTCCTCGGCGGCTCCGGCTTCTTCGAGTCGAAGCCCCGTTTCCTGCTCCCCGCCTTCCCGCTCCTGCTGCCCCTCGCCCAGGCCCTCGTGCGTACGGCGAGAGCCCGGCCCTGGCACGCGACCGTGGTGGTCGGTGCCCTGGCCGGGCTCTCGTTCGTTTACGGGGCGTATCTGATCGTGCTCGCCAACATGCCTCTGTAGGGCCGTGGCGCCATGGAAGCGGGCGGGAGGACTACTCCTCGTCGTCCCCGGGCTTCTCGTCCGCCTCGTTGATCTCCTCTTCGAGGCCGAGCTGCTCGACGAGCCACTTGTCGAACTCGATGGCGGCCCGCACCCAGCTGACCGTGGAGGACACGAAGTGCTCCAGGGCGACGCCGGTGCCGATCAGCATCTGTGCCTCGCCGATGAGACGGACGGTGCCGTCGTCGTGGGTGTGGCTGTAGACCTTGGGCCACAGGGTCCGCCGGTTCCAGTCGTCGATGGACTCCAGCAGCTGGGGCTTCTCGTCGATCTGGTGCGGCCGGTCGTAGAACGTCCGCACCGAGAAGACCTGCTGGTCGCCCTCACCACGGAACATGAAGTACGTACGGAACTGCTCCCACGGCGCCGCGAGGTCACCCTCGTCGTCGACGACGTACTTGAGCTCCATCTGGTCGAGGAGCTGCTTCACGAGGTCCTGATCCGGGACGACGGGGCCCGCCGGTCCTTGGGGCTGCGGCTCGGGCTGGCCCCCGAAGTTCGGAATCGAGGACGGGTCGATGCTCACCGTGTTTTTCCCTTCGTACGGATACCGCCATCCTCCCCCATGCGGGGAGGGGGGTGGCAACCCCGGGCGGTCCTGTCAGCCCGTGGCTGACACGATCCGGTGTACCGGGAACGCTCCTGCGGATACCCGGCCGGTGCGATGATCCTTCCGTGCGTCTACCGAGAGCGCTGCGTTGGCTGCTGTGGACCCTGTGGCTGGGGTGCCTGGTGTTCGCCGTCTGGTTCTTTGTCACCGTGTACCTCGCCATGACCGACGTATGACGTGCGGCGGGCCCGCCACGGAGGGTGGCGGGCCCGTGCGGCACGTGACCGGTCACAGGGTCTTGCCCGTGGCAGGCCCCACGATCAGCCCCTCCCCGAACGCGTCCACCCGGACCGTGTCGCCGTCCTTGACCTCGCCGGAGAGGATCTCCTTGGCGAGGCGGTCGCCGATGGCGGTCTGGACGAGGCGGCGCAGGGGGCGGGCGCCGTAGGCCGGGTCCATGCCCTCGTCGGCGAGCCAGGCCAGGGCCTCGTCGGTGACCTCCAGGGTGAGGCGGCGCTCCGCGAGGCGCTTGGCGAGCCGGTCGATCTGGAGGCGGGCGATGCGGCTCAGCTCGTCCTTGGACAGGGCCGAGAAGACGACCAGGTCGTCGAGGCGGTTGAGGAACTCCGGCTTGAAGGAGGTGCGGACGACCTCCAGGACCTGTTCCTTCTTCTCCTCCTCGCCGGTCAGCGGGTCGACCAGGAACTGGCTTCCCAGGTTGGAGGTCAGGACCAGGATCGTGTTGCGGAAGTCGACGGTGCGGCCCTGGCCGTCCGTCAGGCGGCCGTCGTCCAGCACCTGGAGCAGGACGTCGAAGACCTCGGGGTGGGCCTTCTCGACCTCGTCCAGCAGGACCACTGAGTACGGGCGGCGGCGGATCGCCTCGGTCAGCTGGCCGCCCTCCTCGTAGCCGATGTAGCCGGGCGGGGCGCCGACCAGGCGGGCCACGCTGTGCTTCTCGCCGTACTCCGACATGTCGATGCGGACCATGGCCCGCTCGTCGTCGAAGAGGAAGTCGGCGAGGGCCTTGGCGAGTTCGGTCTTGCCGACGCCCGTCGGGCCCAGGAAGAGGAAGGAGCCGGTCGGGCGGTCCGGGTCGGCGATGCCTGCGCGGGTGCGGCGGACGGCGTCCGAGACGGCCTGCACGGCCTCCTGCTGGCCGATCAGGCGGCGGCCCAACTCCTCCTCCATGCGCAGGAGTTTCTGCGTCTCACCCTCCAGGAGGCGGCCCGCCGGGATGCCTGTCCAGGCGGCGACGACGTCCGCGATGTCGTCGGAGCCGACCTCGTCCTTGACCATGGTGTCCTTGGCGCCCCCGCCAGAGGCGGAAGATGTCAACGCCTCCTCGGCTTCGGAAGCGGCCTCCAAGTCCCTTTCCAGGGTGGGGATCTCGCCGTAGAGGAGCTTCGAGGCGGTGTCGAAGTCGCCGTCGCGCTGGGCTCGTTCGGCCTGTCCGCGCAACTCGTCGAGCTTCTCCTTCAGTTCGCCGACGCGGTTGAGGGACTGCTTCTCCTTCTCCCAGCGGGCCGTCAGGCCGCGCAGTTCCTCCTCCTTGTCGGCGAGGTCGCGGCGCAGCCGCTCCAGGCGCTCGCGGGAGGCCGGGTCGGTCTCCTTCTCGAGGGCGAGCTCCTCCATCTTCAACCGGTCCACGGCGCGCTGGAGTTCGTCGATCTCGACGGGGGACGAGTCGATCTCCATGCGGAGGCGGGAGGCCGCCTCGTCGACGAGGTCGATGGCCTTGTCGGGCAGGAAGCGGGAGGTGATGTAGCGGTCGGAGAGGGAGGCGGCGGCGACGAGTGCGCTGTCGGCGATCTGGACCTTGTGGTGGGCCTCGTAACGCCCCTTGAGTCCCCGCAGGATCGCGATCGTGTCCTCGACCGTCGGCTCGGCGACCAGTACCTGCTGGAAGCGGCGCTCCAGGGCGGGGTCCTTCTCGATCCGCTCGCGGTACTCGTCGAGGGTCGTCGCGCCGACCATGCGCAGTTCGCCGCGGGCGAGCATCGGCTTCAGCATGTTGCCGGCGTCCATGGCGGAGTCGCCGCCGGCGCCCGCGCCCACGACGGTGTGCAGTTCGTCGATGAAGGTGATGATCTGGCCGTCGGAGTCCTTGATCTCGGCGAGGACGGTCTTGAGCCGCTCCTCGAACTCGCCGCGGTACTTCGCGCCCGCGACCATCGCGCCGAGGTCGAGGGCGACCAGCCGCTTGTCCTTGAGGGACTCCGGTACGTCGCCCTTGACGATCCGCTGGGCGAGTCCCTCGACGACGGCGGTCTTGCCGACGCCGGGCTCACCGATGAGGACCGGGTTGTTCTTGGTGCGGCGGGACAGCACCTGCACGACGCGGCGGATCTCCTGGTCGCGGCCGATGACCGGGTCGAGCCGGCCCTCGCGCGCCGCGGCCGTGAAGTCCGTGCCGAACTTCTCCAGGGCCTTGTATTGGCCCTCCGGGTCGGCTGTGGTCACCCGTCGTCCTCCCCTCGCCTGCTGGAAGGCCTCCTGCAGCTTCTTCGCGCCGGCCCCCTGCCCGGACAGTACGTCACCGGCGGCGCCGCCCTTCGCGGCGATGCCGATGAGCAGGTGCTCGGTGGAGAGGTACTCGTCGCCGAGGTCCCTGGCGCGCTCGGCGGCGTCCGCGATCACGGCGAGCAGTTCGCGGTTGGCCTGCGGGGGCGCGACGGTGGAGCCGGTCACGCTGGGCAGCCCGGCGAGGATCTTCTCCGCGCCGGCGCGTACGGCCGCCTGGTCGGCGTCGACGGCGGCCAGCAGGTCGGTGATGTTCTCGTTGTCCTGGCCCTGGAGCAGGGCCAGCAGCAGATGGGCCGGGGTGAGGTCGGCGTGCCCGTCGGTCAGGGCCCGCTGTTCGGCCGCCCTGAGGGCGTCCCGGCTCCGGTTGGTCAGCTCGGCGTCCACTGTCGCGTTCTCCTCCTGATGTCAGCCGTCCGCCACAAGTCCACTACTGACTCAGTCAGCGTACACAAAGTTGAGTCTATTCCACTCAAGGAGGCGGTCGGGAGAGTCCGGGGGCTAAGTTCCGGAGCCATGGCGACCTATTCGCAGGACCCCGGCGCCCCTGACGCCGCGTACCTCGACTTCTGGCGGGAACGGCACCTGTGCACGCTGACGACCCCGCGCCCGGACGGCAGCCCGCACGTGGTGCCCGTCGGGGTCACCTACGATCCCGGCGCCGGCCTGGCCCGGGTGATCACGAACAGGACGAGCGCGAAGGTGCTGAACGTGCTGGCCGCCGGCGACGGGGGCGCCCGGGTCGCGGTGTGCCAGGTGGACGGCCGGCGCTGGGCGACGCTGGAGGGCCGGGCCGTCGTACGGACCGATCCGGAGCGGGTCGCGGAGGCGGTGCGCCGGTACGCCGAGCGCTACCGGCGGACGCCCGGGCCGAACCCGTCACGTGTGGTGATCGAGATCGAGCTGACACGGGCGATGGGCCTCGTATGACGGCCGTGACGGCCATGGCGGCGGGGACGGGTTTCAGTCAGTGCCGGACGACGGCCGAACATGCCGATACCCGGAAATGTCCCGCAAAACTGCAGCGGCGTCACCGTGTTCAGGTCACGGTGACGCCGCTGCGGGGGGAAGTACCTGAGCGATCTGTTACGACGGGGGAATCGCGTCAGGCACTGCGGGGGGTGGCTGAGATGGTCCGAACATCGGGGGTTTCCGGTTCCACCAGCCGGTGGTCTCGTTGGTCAAGATTCACAAAGATCATTCCGTACCGAATGGCACATCGCACTGGCTGCGGCGCCCCCCGAGGCCGCCGCAGACACCGGTACGCCCGTACGTCCTCGTCCTCGTCGCGCGTGACGACGACCGGCTCACCGAAGACGGTCACCATCAGCGAGTCACCGGAGTGGGGGATCGCGGTGACAAGGTCGATGAAGTGCCAGCCGGAGCGGTAGGCCGTGGCCATTTCGCGGCGGAAGGAGCGGTCGTCGGGTGGAGTGGTCATGACCCGGCGACCCACGTGCTGTCACTGGGGGCGACCCATGTGCTGTCACCCGGAACATCGGACGCCTTTACCAGCCACGTACTGTCGCCGGCACCGGCGGCAGACACGGCCGTCGTCTGCCAGGTGCTGTCCTGCGCGGTATCGCCGTTCGCCCCCGAGAGGCCGCCCAGCGCTCCGAAGGCCAGGGCAGCGGAGAAGGCGGCGACTAGCGCCGAGCGAAGCATTCTCTTATGCATAGTCGGCTTCGTCCTCATTTGAAGGTCACCTCTCCCCCGTCCGAATACGACGATGGCCCATTCCGGCACGTCATGGCCACACAAACGATGCATCATGTTCCTGCACGTTCAGGACCCTGGGGGGTGGAGATTTGGCGATAAATGAGACTAAGCGGACACATCCTCATGGACTGACGGACCTGTGCGAGGACGGCCGACGCCTTTACGGGAGCGCTCTCCGGACGGGACGCATAGCCCGTACGGATGTGGAGCCCGCGCCCTGCTTGATGGAGTTCGCCCTCCTTCATCCCGATCCCGACGACCCGAACTGGCTGCGCCCGGTCCCCCCCTCGGTCGCGCTCGCCCAGCGGCTCAACCCGATCGAGAACGAGATCACCCAGCGCAGGCGGCTGTCCATCGAACTCGCAGACGCATTCGAGCCGTTCATGACGCTCAGCGCCCAGTCGACGGCGGCCACGCACTCGATCACCGTCCTCGAGGGCCTAGACCGGATCAACGCGGCGCTCGATCTGGCCACGGCCCAGTGCCGGACCGAGATGCTCACCGTCCAGCCGAGCCGCCGCCGGCTCGAGCACACCCTCGCCCAGGGGCTGAACCGCGACCGGCCGTTGATCGAACGCGGCTGCCGCATCCGGACGCTCTACCAGCACCCGGCCCGCTACAGCCCGGAGACATTGGCCTACGTGGCCCAGTTCACCGACGGCAAGGTGGAGTACCGGACGATCGACGAACTGGTCGAGCGGCTGATCATCTGCGACGAGACCGTGGCCTTCATCCCGACGCGCGACGACGGTGAGATCGCTCTCGAACTGCGGCACCCGGGACTCGTCCGCTATCTGATCAAGGTCTTCGAGTTCATGTGGGCCCGTGCGGTCCCGCTGAGCGCCGGCGCCCCCTACGAGACCGCCCCCGACGGCATCACCGAGATCCAGCACTCCATCGCCAAGCTCCTCGTCGAGGGCCATGTCGACGAGGCGATCGCCCGGCGTCTGGGCATGAACGTCCGCACCTGCCGCGCCCACATAGCCAAGCTGGCGACGGCTCTGGGCAGCGGCAGCCGGGCCCAACTCGGCTTTCTCATCGCACAGTCGGGGATCTTGAAGCAGGAGCCCTGACAGCCGGTCGGGACGTTCGGAAGAAGTCGGAGGAAGAGGGTCACTCGTGACGACGCAGGCGCACCGGCACGGCCCGGAGGAGCTGTGCGAAGCGGGCCTGGAGCTGTACGGCCGCGCCCTGCGGGAGGGGCACGTGAGCAGCGCGGACGCCGAGGCGGCCCCCTGCCTCGTCGACTTCGGTCTGCTGTACCCCGCCGTCACCGCCCCCGGCCGCCTGGAGCCCGTCGCCCCGGCTCTCGCCCTGCACCGGCTGCTGCGCACGTCGGCGGACCGTATCGCCGGCGAGCGGCTGCGCGAGCAGCGGCTCGCCGAGATGTTCGAGCCGCTCATGCACGTCGGCGGGCAGCTCACGGCAGTGACGGACCAGCCGGGCATCGCCGTCATCAGCGGACTCGACCGGATCAACGAGGCCATCGCCGCGGCCATGGCGGAGGCGAACCGCGAACTGCTCGCCATCCAGCCCTACGACGGCCGCAGTCCCGCCGACCGCCTGGCCAGAAGCCTGGACCGCGACCAGGGCCTGCTCGACCGCGGAGGCCGCATCCGCACGCTCTACCAGCACACCCAGCGCCACTCCCCCGCCGTGACGGCCCGCTACGAGCAGCTGGACGGCGACGCCGAGGCACGCACCCTCGACCAGATCACCGAGCGGCTCATCGTGATCGACCGCACGGTGGCCTTCATCCCGGCGAACGCGGACCGCACGCTCGCCCTCGAAGTCCGCCACCCGGTCCTGATCGACTACTTCGCCGTCATCTTCGACCGCCTCTGGCATCTGGCCACCCCCATGCACCCCCAGGCCGCCACCCGGGCCGACCCCGGCGGCATCACCACCCGCCAACGCACCATCGCCGCCCTCCTGGTGGAGGGCCACACCGACGCCGTGATCGCCGACCGCCTCGGCATGAACGTCCGCACCGCCCGCGTCCACATCGCCAAACTGGCGGCCACGCTGGGCAGCGAGAGCCGGGCGCAGCTCGGCTATCTCATCGGACGGTCGGGGATTCTTGACCGGGAAGAGTGACCGACGGAGTGACGTCCGCCGGGTGGCGGGGCCCGTCGAGGCCCACCTGGGCGATACGGACGCCGAGTTGGGTCCGGCTGGCCGCGCCGAGGGTCTCGGAGAGCCGCGCGATATGGGCACGGCAGGTGCGCACGCTTATGCCGAGCCGCTCCGCGATCACCGCGTCCTGGTGGCCCTCCGCAAGGAGCGCCGCGATGGACTGCTCACGGTGCGAGATGCCCTCGATGCCGGTGTCGGGCAGCGGCGCGGTCAGCGGGATCGCCAGGCGCCACAGCCGTTCGAAGACGGTGACCAGGTACTCGACCAGCGCCGGGTGGCGCAGCTCCAGCGCCAGGGTGCGGTCCGCGTTCGCCGGGATGAACGCCACCGTGCGATCGAAGAGGATCAGCCGGTCGATCACCTCGTCGAGCGTGCGGGCCTCGACGGAACCGCCCATCAGCTCCAGGTAGTTGAGCAGCCCCTGACCGTGCCGGGCCACATGCGTGTACAGGTCGCGCATCCGTACGCCCCGCCCGCGCAGCGCCAGCGCCCTGTGCAGCCCCTCGGTCAGCTCGTGCTCCGGGCGGATGCCGCCGGGCTGGACGGTGAGGACCTCCGTGGTGCACGCCTCCGTCGCCTGGTCCATGGCGGCCTGGATGCGGGCGAGTCCGTCGAGGACACGGATCGCGGCGCCCTCCGCAACGCCCGGGCCCGCCTGCGTGGCGGGGCCGAGGCCCGAGTACCGCTCGACGGCGGCGACCGCCGCGCCCACCCGCCGCTGGCTCGCGCTGACCTCGTCGTAGACCCCGCGCAGCAGTCTGGTCATGACCTCCTGCGGGGACGTCGGGACCAGCCAGTCCATGTCGTCGGGGTCCGGGTGCAGCAGGGCCAGCTCCAGCAGGCACGGCACCGGTTCGGCGTCCCTGCGGGCCACCCGGCCCCGCCGTACGGCCCGGGAGTACACGCGGTCCCCGGCGTCGCACAGTCGGTCGGCACCGTGTGGATGCTCATCCGTCCCGTGCCCGGCCATCGCCCATCCCACCCCCGGTTCCACCGTCTGTCGCAGCGCAACTATGCGCGGCCCGGACCAGCTCCGCAACACGGCTCGGCCCGAACCGAGCACCCGAAACCACCCGTACATACGGCTGTTTCCGGCCCTCCGCGGTCCTTCCTGCAACAAGCTGACGGCAGTTCGCGGCAACCGCGCGTTGCCCTGCAGAAACCGCTGTCTCACGCAAGCTGCAGGAAATACGTCAGTGATCACCCCGTTACACACCCCACTTAACGTCAGGCCATGGCGGACATATTTGACGCATACGCGTTGGCCGACGCGTGGGACGAAATGTTTGAGCGGCCGGGTGAGGTCAGAACCGCCTACGAGCCGGTACTGGCAGCGCTCCAGCCCATCGAGCCGAGCGAACTGAGATTCCGGGCCGACCAGATGGCCCGCGCCTTCACGGACCGTGGCGTGACCTACGCCTTCGCGGGCGAGGAGCGGCCCTGGCCGCTCGACCTGGTGCCCCGCATCCTCGACGCCCTCGAATGGGATCTCATACAACGCGGGGTGAGCCAGCGAGTCAGAGCCCTGGAGGCCTACCTCGCCGACGCCTACGGACACGCCCGCGCCTTCGAGGACGGCGTCGTGCCCTGGCGGCTGCTGCTCAACTCCCCGCACTTCCACCGGGCGGCCCAGGGCGTCGAGCCACCGGGCGGTGTCCGCATCCACGTCGCGGGCATCGACCTCGTACGCGACGAGGCCGGGGACTTCCGGGTGCTGGAGGACAACGTACGGGTGCCCAGCGGGGTCAGTTACGTCATCGAGAACCGCCGGGCCATGACCCGGATCTTCCCGTCGCTCTTCGCCGAGCAGCACGTCCTGCCCGTCGACGGCTACTGTCACCGGCTGCTCGCCGCGCTGCGTGCCGCCGCCCCCGACGGTGTGCAGGATCCGCGGGTCGTCGTCCTCACGCCGGGCCCCAACAATGCCGCCTACTTCGAACATGCCCTGCTCGCCCGGCTGATGGGCGTGCAGCTGGTCGAGGGGCACGATCTGGTCTGCCGGGGCAACCGCGTCTGGATGCGCACCACGCGCGGCGAGGTGCCCGTCCATGTCGTATACCGGCGCCTGGACGACGACTTCCTCGACCCGCTCCACTTCCGGCCCGACTCGGTGATCGGCTGCCCCGGCATCATGGGCGCCGCCATGGCGGGCAACGTCACACTCGCGAACGCCGTGGGCAACGGGATCGCCGACGACAAGCTGCTCTACACCTACGTCCCGGACCTGATCCGCTACTACCTCTCCGAAGAACCGATCCTCCCCAATGTCGAGTCCTACCGGCCCGACGAGCCAGGGCAGTTGGAGGCGGTCCTCGACCAGATCGACCAGCTGGTCATCAAGCCGGTCGACGGCGCCGGAGGGCAGGGAATCGTGATCGGCCCGAAGGCCGACAAGGACACTCTCGAACGCACTCGCAAAGCAGTGACCGCGGACCCGCGCGGCTTCATCGCCCAGCGGCCCGTCGCCCTGTCCACCTCCCCCACCCTCGCGGGCGAGCGCATGGCACCCCGCCACATCGACCTCAGGCCGTTCGCCGTGAACGACGGCAACGATGTCTGGGTGCTGCCTGGCGGGCTGACCCGCGTCGCCCTCCAGGAGGGCAACCTGATCGTCAACTCCAGCCAGGGCGGCGGCTCCAAGGACACCTGGGTGCTCGCGGAGGGCCCCGCCGAACAGCCGGCGCCCGAACCGGCCGGCGCGCTCCCCTCCGTCGCCCCGCGCCGGCTCGGACCCGACGGCACCCGTGCCGTCGTACAGGAAGGGGCCCAACAGCAGTGAACGACGTGATCCTGTCCCGGATAGCCGAGGCCCTGACCTGGACCGGCCGCTACGTCGAGCGCGCCGACGCCACGGGCCGCATCCTCGACGCGTATCTGCACCGTCTGCTGGAGGACCCCTGGCGCGACGAGGACGTCGCCTGCCGGTCGCTGTACGCGATCCTCGGCATGGACGCGGGCGGCGCACGGGTGGACATGCAGCAGGTCCTGGACCAGCTCGCCTTCGACGCCCGCTCGACGGGCTCCATCGAGGGGGCGCTGGGCGCCGCCCGGCTGAACGCGCGCAGCGCCCGTGAGGCCATCTCCTCCGAGATGTGGGAGTGCCTCAACTCCACCTGGCACGCGCTGGCCGACCAGCGGCTGGCGGCCCGCCGTACCGGCCCGTACGCCTATCTGGAGCTGGTGCGCCGCCGGGCCGCGCTCTTCTTCGGGCTCGCCGACTCGACCATGAGCCGGGACGACAGCTGGCGTTTCGTGGTGCTGGGGCGCAGCCTGGAGCGGGTGGACATGACCGTACGGCTGCTGTCCGTGCGCGTGCTGGACGCCGTGCACGCGCCCGACTGGCCGACGCTGCTGAGCGCTTCGGGCGCCGACGAGGCCTACGCGCGCGTGTACGGCGGTTTCGGCGACACCCCGCGAGTGGCCGAATTCCTGCTCCTGGACCGGAACTTCCCGCGCTCGGCCCTGCACGCACTGACCACGGCGGAAGAGTGCCTCACCGCTCTCGGCCGCCCCCGCCAGGACCCTGCGCGCCGCCCCATCGGACGGCTCCGCACCCGTCTCGAGTATCTGGACACGCACGCTCTGGAGAACCAACTGCCCGCGCTGCTGGGCGACCTGCAGCATGCCTGCATGGCCTCCGCGGACGCGGTGGCCGAGCGGTTCTTCCCGTACCAGGGGCCCATCGAGTGGGCCCAGGAAGGAGCGTGAGATGACCGCCGAACGCGTACGCCGCCTCCGTATCAAGCACACCACCCGGGTCTCCTACGCCCAGCCCGCGGCCTCCTCGCACAACGAGGTCCGCATGACCCCGCTGACGCTGCCGGGCCAGACCACCCTGGACGCGCGGGTCACCGTCAACCCCACCGCCCCCACCTGGTCGTACTGGGACTACTGGGGCACCCAGGTCACCGGCTTCGACCTGATGGACCCGCACGGCGACCTCACCATCACGGCCTCCAGCCTGGTCGAGACGTCCCCGCCGGAGGCGCTCCCGCCCGCGCCCACCTGGGCCGAGGTCGCCGAACGCACCGCGAACTCCCGCCTGTTGGAGTTCGCGAGCCCGACCGGCCGTACGACGGTCCCGGCGAAGCTGGTGAAGAAGGCGCGGAAGGCGGCGGCCGGTCTCGACCCGCACGAGACGGCGGTCGCGGTCTCGGAGCTGGTCGCCGACCGGGTGTCGTATCTGCCGGGCGCCACCAGCGTGAACACCTCGCCCGCGGAGGCCTGGGAGCAGGGCGCGGGCGTCTGCCAGGACATCACCCACCTCACCGTCGCGCTGCTGCGGGGCGTGGGCCTGCCGGCCCGTTACGTCTCGGGTTACCTCCACCCGGAGCGCGAGGCCGAACTCCACCGGCCCGTCGCCGGGCAGAGCCACGCCTGGATCGAGTACTGGGCGGGCGACTGGTGCGGCTACGACCCCACCAACCGCACCCGCGCCGACGAGTCCCACGTCGTGGTGGCCCGCGGCCGCGACTACGACGACGTCACCCCGCACAAGGGCATCTACCGGGGAGTGGCGGGCGGTCCGCCGGACGTGTCGGTGGTGTTCACACGGGTGGGGTGAACCGAACCGAAGGCGTAGGGCCGGGGCGCAGCCGCCCCGGCCCTTTCAGGTGCCGCCCGCCTGCGCCTACTTGAGGCCGATCGCCGAGCACTCCGAGGCGAACTTCGACGTGCAGATCTGGGAGACCTTGTAGATGCCGTCCGCGACGACCGTCGACTTGATGTTCTTCCTCGTCAGCGCGGTCACGGTGACGAGCTGCGCGGGGATGCCCTTGTCGGTGGGGCTGTCGACGGTGTCCTGGGTGAGGGCGTCGAACTCGATCTCCTTGCCCTGCACCTTGGCCACCGCCATCTGGGCGGCCGCCGCCGCCTCCTGCGGGTACGACTTGTACACGCTCATGTACTGCTCGCCCGAGACGATCCGCTGCACGGCCGCAAGTTCCGCGTCCTGGCCGGTGAGCGGCGGCAGCTTCGTCACGCCGGCGTCCTCCAGGGCCTTGACGATGCCGCCTGCCATGCCGTCGTTGGCGGAGTAGACACCGACGATGTTCTTCTTGCCGATCGCGTCGATGGCCGCCTTCATGTTGGCCTCGGCGTTCTTCGGGTCCCAGTCCTTGGTGTCGTACGACTTGGCGATCGTCACCTTGCCGTTGAGCTCGGACAGCGCGCCCGCCTTGAACTGCTTGGCGTTCGGGTCGGTGGGCGAGCCGTTCATCATGACGATCTTGTCGGAGGTGTCGACCTCGCTGCCCAGCGCCTCCAGCAGGGTGCGGCCCTGGACCTCGCCGACGAGTTCGTTGTCGAAGGAGATGTACGCGTCGATCGGGCCCTCGGCCAGCCGGTCGTAGGCGATGACCGGGATACCGGCGTCCTTCGCCTTCTGCACCTCACTGGCGATGGCGTGCGAGTCCACGGCGTCCAGCAGGATGATGTCGACCTTGTCGTCGATCATCTTCTGCATCTGGGCCGCCTGCTTGGCCGCGTTCTGGTCGGCGTTCTGGTAGTCGACCTTGCCCTGCTGCTTGGTGAGCGAGGCGACCTGCTTCTTGATGATGGGGTAGTCGAAGTCCTCGTACCGGGTGTTGGCCGTCTCCGGCAGCAGCAGCCCGATGGTGACGTCGTTGCCCTTCGTGGGGCTCGCCGAGCTGCTGTCCCCCGACACGTTCAGCACGCCGCAGGCGGAGAGCGACAGAGTCATCGTGGACGCTGCCACGGCGATGGCGGTACGACGCGTGGAACGCATGGAGGAGCTCACTTCTGGTGTCTTACGGACGCGGGCGCAACTTGCGACCCAGGTGACTGAAAAGCCAACGCGGAGCGGCCCCCAGGCGTCAAGCGCAACTACTTAACGAGTGCGCAACGCAACACTCCGCCGACCATGTAAAGACATGACGGAAACGTCTCCAAAGGTCCTTTACGGACTCTCCATGCAACGGCAGGCAATCGGCAGGCAAAGATCCGTACAACCAACCCGATTCCTCACGAGTCGTGATCACGGCAGCTTGCATCAGCCGTTCCCATCCCGACCAGAGGACCGAATGAACCCAGCCAGATCCACGACCGCCGCGGCCACGACCGCCGTCGTGCTCGCCACCGCGGCCGGTCTGCTCTCCGCGACGGCCGCCCCGGCCGCCGCCGCGACCACCTGCACCTCGCCCGTGTTCAAGCGCCAGTTCTTCGCGAACACGTCGTTCTCCGGCACCCCGAAGAAGACGGACTGCGACGCTGCGATCGACCAGAACTGGGGCACCTCGGCCCCCGCCTCCGGCCTCCCGAGGGACAACTTCGGCGTCCGCTGGACGGTGACGAGGGACTTCGGCTCGGGCGGCCCCTTCGCCCTGCCGGTCGCGACCCAGGACGGCGTCCGCGTCTACCTGGACGGCGTGCGCAAGGTCGACCTCTGGAAGAACGTGTCCACGACGGTGAAGAAGACCGTCAACGTCACGATCCCCTCCGGCAAGCACACCTTCCGCATCGACTACGTCAACTGGACGGGCACGGCGAACGTCTCCTTCGCCTACAAGCCCCGCACCTCCGCCGACGTCGACAAGGTCAAACCCCTTGCCCCGACGGGGATTTCGGTCACGTACGACCCCGCGACCGGCAAGGCGAAGCCGGCCTGGGCGAAGAACAAGGAGATGGACCTCGCGGGCTACCGCGTCTACCGGCGGCTCAAGGGCACGTCGTTCGGCGCTACGCCGCTTGCGACGACGACCTCGACGTCGTACACCGACACGAGCCTGCCGGTGACCGGCGACACGTACTACTACGAGGTGCGTGCCTACGACAAGGCGGGCAACGCCTCGGCGGGTTCGGCCGACCAGGGCGTGACGACCGCCGACCGGACGGCGCCCGGGCAGGTCACCGGCCTCACGGCGAAGGGCACCACGGCGGGCAACACGGTTGCGTGGGAGCCCTCTTCGGCGGCGGACGTGCACCACTACGAGGTGTGGGGCGCGCCGGAGGGGCAGCAGGATCCGGACGGGCCCGAGACCGTGTTCGGGACGTCCTTCACGGACGTCACCGCCGGGACGGGTACGGCCTACACGTACACGGTGCACGCGGTCGACGGCGCCGGGAACGTCTCCCCGGTCTCCGCAACGGTGACGGCCACGCGCCCCGAGCCCAGCGGCACGCCCGCCCCGAGCGGGCTGACCAGCGTCCTCTACGACGACAGGACCGAGATCCACTGGGTGCTCCCCGAGGACGCCCCCCAGTACCGGGTCTACCGCCGCACCGACGGCGGCTGGACGGCCATCGGCAATCTGCAGGGCGGCTGGTGGGAGGACCGCCTCGCCCCGGCGGGCAAGGCGTCCTACTACGTCGTCGCCGTGGAGGCCGGTACGGGCGCCGAGTCGGCGCCCTCCGCGGAGATCACCGTCGACCGGCTCGCCCGGGCCACCCCGTTCGGCCCGGCCGCACCGCAGCTGACGCTGGACTTCGCCGGGATTCCGGCGCGCTCCCCCATCAAGGTCACGGCCAAGCCCGGCGCCGGTGACGAGGGGCGGGTGCTGAAGGGCTACTCCTGGGAGATCAGCGGCGCCTGCGGCGACAGCGGCACCCAGCTGTCCACGACCGGCTCCATCTCCTGGACACCGCCCTACAACGGGCCGTGCACGGCCACCGTGTACGCCGTGGACCCCTACGGGCGGCAGAGCGAGCAGAGCTCCTCGCTGGAGTTCTTCGTCGGCCGCTGACACCGGTCACCGACACACGCCGGCATACGGAAGGGGCCCGGAGGTTCAACCTCCGGGCCCCTTCGACTGCTTGACGCGCCGGCCACTCAGTCGGACTGCTGCCGCTTGGGCCGCCACACCACCAGCGCGCTGGTCTGCTGCACCTCCTGGTACGGGACCAGATCGCGGCGGTACGACGCATGCACCGCCGCCTCGCGCTGCTGCATCGCCGCTGCCGCGCCCTCGACCGCCGTCTGGAGTTCGGCGACGCGCTGCTGGAGCGCGGCGACCTGGTTCTCCAGTTCGATGATCCGCTTGATGCCCGCCAGGTTGATGCCCTCGTCCTGCGACAACTGCTGGACGGTGCGCAGCAGTTCGATGTCGCGGGCCGAGTAGCGCCGGCCCCGGCCGGGGGTGCGGTCGGGCGAGACCAGGCCGAGGCGGTCGTACTGGCGCAGGGTCTGCGGGTGCAGGCCGGAGAGCTGGGCCGCCACCGAGATGACGTAGACCGGGGTTTCCTCGGTCAGCTCGTACGGGTTGCGTCGACGGCCGTCCATCTCTGTCATGCTCCCTTCGCGGCCTGGAACAGCTCCGCCCGCGGGTCCTCGCCCGCGGTCGCCTCGCGATACGCCTCGAGTGCGTCACGAGCCTTCCCCGTCAGGTCCGCCGGGACACTCACCTCGACGGTGACCAGGAGGTCGCCGCGGGTGCCGTCCTTGCGGACCGCGCCCTTGCCGCGGGCGCGCATGGTGCGGCCGTTGGGTGTGCCGGGGGGCAGCTTCAGGGTGACGGGCGGGCCGCCCAGGGTGGGGACCCTGACCTCGCCGCCGAGCGCCGCCTCCGCGAACGTCACGGGGACGGTGACGGTGAGGTTGTCGCCCTTGCGGCCGAACACGGGGTGCGCGTCGACATGCACCGTGACGTACAGGTCGCCCGCCGGGCCGCCCCGCTCGCCCGGTGCGCCCTTGCCGCGCAGCCGGATGCGCTGGCCGTCCGACACCCCGGCCGGGATGCGGACCTGCATGGTGCGCGAGGACTTGGCGCGGCCGCTGCCCTTGCAGACCTCGCAGGGGTTCTCCGCGATCAGGCCGCGGCCCTTGCAGTCCGGGCAGGGGTCGGTGAGCGAGAAGCCGCCGCCGGAACCCCGCGCGACCTGGCCGGTGCCGACGCACGTCGGGCACACCCGCGGGTTGCCGTTCGCGTCGCCGGTGCCCGAGCAGGCCTTGCAGGGTGCCTGCGAGGACATGCGCAGCGGGACCGTCGCCCCCTCGATCGCCTCGGTGAAGCTGAGGCTGACCTCGGTGTCGATGTCCTGGCCGCGCCTGGGCTGCACCCGGGTGGTGCCGGAGCTGCCCCGGTTGAACAGGCCCCCGAAGACGTCACCGATTCCGCCGCCGAAGCCTCCGGAACCCCCGCCGCCCTGGGCGCCGCCTCCGAAGAGGTCGCCCAGGTCGAAGTTGAAGGAGCCGCCTGCGCCGCCTGGCCCGGGGCGGAAGCCGCCGTTGCCGAAGAGGGCGCGGGCCTCGTCGTACTCCTTGCGCTTCTTGGGGTCGCCGAGTATGTCGTTCGCCTCGGAGATCTCCTTGAAGCGCTCCTCGGCCTTGGCGTTGCCCTTGTTGGCGTCCGGGTGGTTCTCGCGGGCGAGCTTCCGGTACGCCTTCTTGATCTCGGCCTCGGTGGCGTCCTTGGGGACGCCGAGGACCTTGTAGTAGTCCTTCTCGATGAAGTCCTTGGTGCTCATCCCCGACGCCCCTCCTCTCTCATCGATGCAGCGGTCGGTACTGCTGCGACCGGTTCAAGCTCAGCCCTCGTCCGGGCCACCGCTCTCCTTGTCGTCGGCCGTCTCCGCCTCGTCGGCCTTGACGGTCTGCGCCCCCGGCTGGGGTTCGGCGACGGCCACCCGCGCGGGGCGGATGGTGCGCTCGCCGAAGCGATACCCGGGCTGCAGAATCGCCACGCACGTCGTCTCGGTGACGTCCGGCGCGTACGAGTGCATCAGGGCCTCGTGGATCGTCGGGTCGAAGGGCTCGCCCTCCTTGCCGAACTGCTGCAGTCCCATCTTCGCCGCAACGGTCTCCAGCGACTCCGCGACGGACTTGAATCCGCCGACGAGTTCGCCGTGGTCCCGCGCGCGGCCGATGTCGTCGAGCACGGGCAGGAGCTCGGTCAGGAGGTTCGCGATGGCGATCTCCTTGACCGTGATCCGGTCCCGCTCCACACGGCGGCGGTAGTTCTGGAACTCGGCCTGGAGCCGCTGGAGGTCCGCGGTGCGCTCTTCGAGCGCCTTGCGCACCTGGTCCAGCTGGGCCGTCAGGCCTGCGATCTGTGCTGCGTCCCCGGCCGGGGCCGCCCCCTCCCCCGAGGAGGGGGAGGCGGCCTGCGGCTCGGCGTCTTCGGGGGTGGCGCCGGAGGGGACGTCGGGCTTCTCGTCGAAGCCCGGGGTCTCCTCCGTCACGCGGCACCGTCCTTGCGCTCGTCGTCCACGATCTCGGCGTCCACGACGTCGTCGTCGGCCTTCGGGGCCTCGGCGCCCGCGGCGCCGCCGGCGGCGGCCTGCGAGGACTGGGCGTCGGCGTACATGGCCTGGCCCAGCTTCTGCGAGACGGCCGCGACCTTCTCGGTGGCGGTGCGGATCTCGGCGGTGTCCTCGCCCTTGAGCGCGGTCTTCAGCTCCTCGACGGACGCCTCGACCTCGGTCTTGATCTCGCCCGGGACCTTGTCCTCGTTGTCCTTGAGGAACTTCTCCGTCTGGTAGACGAGCTGCTCGCCCTGGTTGCGGGTCTCGGCGGCCTCGCGGCGGGCGTGGTCCTCCTCCGCGTACTTCTCGGCCTCCTGACGCATCCGGTCGACCTCGTCCTTCGGCAGCGAGGAGCCGCCGGTGACGGTCATCTTCTGCTCCTTGCCCGTGCCCAGGTCCTTCGCGGTCACGTGCATGATGCCGTTGGCGTCGATGTCGAAGGCGACCTCGATCTGCGGGACACCGCGCGGGGCCGGCGGCAGACCGGTCAGCTCGAACATCCCGAGCTTCTTGTTGTACGCCGCGATCTCGCGCTCGCCCTGGTAGACCTGGATCTGCACGGACGGCTGGTTGTCCTCGGCGGTGGTGAAGATCTCGGACCGCTTGGTCGGGATCGTCGTGTTCCGCTCGATGAGCTTCGTCATGATGCCGCCCTTGGTCTCGATGCCGAGGGACAGCGGGGTCACGTCGAGGAGCAGGACGTCCTTGACCTCACCCTTGAGGACACCGGCCTGCAGGGCGGCGCCGATGGCGACGACCTCGTCCGGGTTGACGCCCTTGTTGGCGTCCTTGCCGCCCGTCAGCTCGCGGACGAGCTCGGCGACGGCGGGCATACGGGTGGAACCGCCGACGAGGACGACGTGGTCGATCTCGTTGATGGAGATGCCGGCGTCCTTGATGACGTTGTGGAACGGCGTCTTGCAGCGCTCCAGCAGGTCGGCCGTCAGCTGCTGGAACTGAGCCCGGGTGAGCTTCTCGTCCAGGTGCAGCGGGCCCTCGGCGGACGCGGTGATGTACGGCAGGTTGATCGAGGTCTCGGTGGACGAGGACAGCTCGATCTTGGCCTTCTCGGCAGCCTCACGCAGACGCTGCAGGGCCATCTTGTCCTTGCCCAGGTCCACGCCGTGACCGCCGGCGAACTGCTTGACCAGGTAGTCGACGATGCGCTGGTCCCAGTCGTCACCACCGAGGTGGTTGTCGCCGTTGGTGGCCTTCACCTCGACGACGCCGTCACCGATCTCCAGCAGGGACACGTCGAAGGTGCCGCCACCGAGGTCGAAGACGAGGATCGTCTGGTCGTCCTTGTCGAGGCCGTACGCGAGCGCGGCCGCGGTCGGCTCGTTGACGATACGAAGGACGTTCAGACCGGCGATCTCGCCGGCCTCCTTCGTCGCCTGACGCTCGGAGTCGTTGAAGTAGGCCGGGACGGTGATGACCGCGTCGGTCACCTTCTCGCCCAGGTAGGCCTCGGCGTCCCGCTTGAGCTTCTGCAGGATGAACGCGGAGATCTGCTGCGGGTTGAAGGGCTTCCCGTCGAGCTCGATCTTCCAGTCCGTGCCCATGTGGCGCTTCACGGAACGGATGGTCCGGTCCACGTTCGTGACCGCCTGGCGCTTGGCGACCTCGCCGACGAGCACCTCACCGTTCTTCGCGAAGGCGACGACGGACGGCGTGGTCCTGGCACCCTCGGCGTTGGTGATGACGGTGGGCTCGCCGCCCTCCAGAACGCTGACGACGGAGTTAGTCGTGCCCAGGTCGATGCCGACCGCACGTGCCATGGTGAATTCCTCCAGCTGACTTGAGTGGAACGGACTCAAGTGTGCACGACGCCCGCCGATGGGTCAACAGACCTGAGTCGGACCGACTCAACTCTTATCCGTTCCTTACACGCAACTGGCCGCTGACCTGCGTCGATTGTGTGGGCACGGACCGCCGGAGGCCGTACACAGGCACCCGAAGGAGCATGAGGACGACGACGAGTGCCACCGCCCCCACCCAGTACACGCCGGACAAAGCGGTCCACCCGATATGCATGAGCACCCCGACGAACACCGCGGCGAAGGCCCCGATTCCGGGCAGCACGGTCGCCCCCTGCGGGGTGAGCCCCAACCGCCGCAGCCGGTGGGCGACATGGTCCGGCCCGCCGCGCAGCAACGGCCGCCCGGCCAGCCGCCGCGACAGGACCACGAGGAGTACGTCGGCGCTCGCCAGGGCGGTGAGCGAGAACAGCACTCCCGCACTGGGGGCGAGCCCGTAGCCCGCCCGGGTGAACACCGCCGACGCGGCGAGCACGAACCCCGTGAACAGCGACCCGCACGCGCCGAGCCCCACGCGCGCGGGCGGCCAGTTGTGCATCAGGAACCCAGTCAGCGCGGCGGCCAGCACGCTCAGCAGCACCGCGAGCCCGTCCATCAGCTCGGCCGCCGCGCAGGCCCCCACCCCGAAGGCGGTGAGGACACCCACGGTGCCCGCGAGGGCGTCCGCATGGTCGAGCGCCTTGAACCCGATGGCGACGAAGACGATCCACCCGACGGCGAGCAGCCCGGCCGGCACCCCGGTCTCCTCGTACGGCACGACACTGGCCGCCGCTACGGCCGTACCGGCGACGAGGACCCGCACCTTGACCCGCCCCACGTCCGCGACGAGCCCGAGCGCCGCGACGGCACCACCGGCGACGAGCAGCCGCCCCACCCAGGCCCCGAGGGGTGCGACGCCGGTCCGGTCCATGGCCACCGCCACGCCACAGGTGGCGAGCACCACGGCCGCACCCCCGAGCAGCGGCACAGGCCGCTGCCGCTGCCGTCTCCGCTCGACGATCCCTAGGCGCAGCGCGGGCACCCGCAGCAGTGCGGTGAGCACGGCGGCGAGCAGCAGGGCGGTGGTGGCGGCGGCGATCCCGTATAGCACGGGTCTAAGTTAGGCGCAAATGTACCAATTTGGCGTGAATAACACGATCGCATCGTCGCAGGCCTGGTCGCGGACCTGTCGCGGACCCTTAAGGCAACCCTCAGCGACGCAGATCACCGCACGCCCGGTTACAGTGCGACGGATGATGGGGGTAGTCTCAATCGGACTACATAAGTTACCGCTTAGTAATGACCCTCGCAGTCCCGAGGAGCCCCCAAATGCAACTCGCCGCGATCATCGTGTCGCTGGTGCTGACCGTGGTCGGCGTTGCGCTGCTCGCACGCGCCATCGGTCAGTTCGTCCGGTACTTCAAACTGGGCCAGCCGGTGCCTGCCGGCACCCGGACCGACAACCCGTACGCGCGCAGCGTGACCCTTGTCAGGGAGTTCCTCGGCCACACGCGGATGAACCGCTGGGGCATCGTGGGCTTCGCCCACTGGTTCGTGGCAGTCGGCTTCCTGACCCTGCCGCCGACCCTGGCGCAGGCCTTCGGCCAGCTCTTCCAGGCCGACTGGACGCTGCCGGTCGTCGGCGACTGGCTGCCGCTGGAGATGTACACCGAGTTCATCGGTGTGATGACGGTCCTCGGCATCGTCGTACTCATCGCGATCCGCCTGTCGAACCTGCCCTCGCGCCCCGGCCGCAAGTCCCGCTTCGCGGGCTCGAAGTCGGGTCAGGCGTACTTCGTCGAGTACGTCATCCTCACCATCGGCCTCGCGATCTACGTGCTGCGCGGCCTGGAGGGCGCGATCCACCACGTGGACGGCTACGACGCCTCGTACTTCGCGTCGTACCCGCTGGTCCTGGCCTTCAAGGGCCTGAGCGTGAGCGCGCTGCAGAACCTGGTGTACCTGGTCGCGATGATCAAGATCAGCACCTCGTTCATCTGGATGATCGTGGTCTCGCTGAACACCAACATGGGTGTGGCCTGGCACCGCTTCCTGGCCTTCCCGAACATCTGGTTCAAGCGCAACGCCGACGGCTCCACGGCCCTGGGCGCCCTGCAGCCGATGACCTCGGGCGGCAAGCCGATCGACTTCACCGATCCCGGTGACGACGACGTCTTCGGCGTCTCCCAGGTCGAGCAGTTCTCCTGGAAGGGCCTCCTCGACTTCTCCACCTGCACCGAGTGCGGCCGCTGCCAGTCGCAGTGCCCCGCCTGGAACACGGGCAAGCCCCTGTCCCCCAAGCTCCTGATCATGTCCCTGCGGGACCACGCCCACGCCAAGGCCCCGTACCTGCTGGCCGGCGGCGGCAAGACGATGGAGGGTGAGGAGAAGGCGTCCGAGGAGCAGCTGAAGGACGTCCCCGCCGCGGCTCTCGCCGAGGCCGAGCGCCCGCTGATCGGCACCGCGGAAGAGAACGGCGTCATCGACCCGGACGTCCTGTGGTCCTGCACCACCTGCGGCGCCTGCGTCGAGCAGTGCCCGGTCGACATCGAGCACATCGACCACATCGTCGACATGCGCCGCTACCAGGTCATGATCGAGTCCGCGTTCCCGTCCGAGGCGGGCACGATGCTCAAGAACCTGGAGAAGAAGGGCAACCCCTGGGGCCTGGCCAAGAAGCAGCGCCTGGAGTGGCTCAAGGAGGTCGAGTTCGAGGTCCCGGTCGTCGGCCAGGACATCGAGGACCTCACCGAGGTCGAGTACCTGTACTGGGTCGGCTGCGCGGGCTCCCTGGAGGACCGCGCCAAGAAGACCACGAAGGCCTTCGCGGAACTCCTCCACATCGCGGGCGTCAAGTTCGCGATCATGGGCGGCGACGAGAAGTGCACCGGTGACTCCGCCCGCCGCCTCGGCAACGAGCCCCTGTTCCAGGAGCTCGGCATGGAGAACGTCATGGCACTGAACATGGCGTTCGGCGAGGAGCTCGACGACGACGGCAAGGTCGTCCCGGAGTCCGCCAAGCCCAAGTCGGCGAAGAAGATCGTCGCCACCTGCCCGCACTGCCTCAACACGATCGGCAACGAGTACCCGCAGCTCGGCGGCGACTACGAGGTCATCCACCACACCCAGCTGCTGCAGCACCTGGTCGACGAGGGCAAGCTGGTCCCGGTCACCCCGGTCGAGGGCATCATCACGTACCACGACCCGTGCTACCTGGGCCGCCACAACAAGATCTACACGCCGCCGCGCGAGATCATCGCCAACGTCCCGGGCCTGCGCAACGAGGAGATGCACCGCCACAAGGAGCGCGGCTTCTGCTGCGGCGCCGGTGGTGCGCGGATGTGGATGGAGGAGCGGATCGGCAAGCGCATCAACAACGAGCGTGTTGATGAGGCTCTGTCCTTGAACCCGGACATCATCTCGACGGCCTGCCCGTTCTGCCTGGTCATGCTCACGGACTCCGTGAACGGCAAGAAGAACGACGGCAAGGCCAAGGAGTCCGTCCAGGTGGTGGACGTGGCCCAGCTGCTCCTCGAGTCCGTCAAGACGCCGGTCGACCCGGCGGGCGACGAGGAGACGGAGACCGCGCCGGAGCCGGAGCCGGTGAAGTAGTCCGTACAGACACGACGGCGCCCCCTGCCTCCTACGAGGCAGGGGGCGCCGTCGTCTTTGTCTACTCGCCCTTCGGGCCCGCAGACTGCACGACGTCGAAGGACCACAGGGTCGAGCCGGAGGCCGCCGGCTTCGGGCGCTCGGCGCCCTCGCCGCCGCCCTGGTGGGCGGACTTCATCGGCCCCTCCATCCAGGCCTGGAACGACTCCTCGTCCCGCCAGCGCGTGTACACGAGGTACTGGTCGGTCCCCTCGACCGGCCGCAGCAGCTCGAACCACTCGAAGCCGTCCGAGTTCTCCACGGCGTGGGCCCGCGAGGCGAACCGCTTCTCCAGGACCTCCCGCTGCTCAGCTGGGACGGTCAGCACATTGATCTTGACTACGCTCATGAAGCCATCCTGACGCAACCGCAGCCGCAGTCGTGCGCAGGGTCGGAGCGTCCGGCCGGCCGATCCCGGGACTGTCACCCCACCTCGAACACGTGCATCATTGCCCAGGCGTTGTCGACGGTGCTGACGAGGTGGACGGTGCGCGTGCGAAGAGGCGGAATGTGTACGGCGGCCCTCTGCGGCAGCCTTCTGCTCGCCGCCTGCGGCCCCGGTGGGGACGCCGGAGCCGCCCGCCCCACCCCCGTCCGGGTCGCGGACGCCCCGGCCGAGCTGCCGATACCCCGCGGCAAGGGCAGCAGGACCCCCGACGACTTCAACGGCGACGGCCACCGCGACCTCGTCCTCGACGCGCTCGTGAAGGCGCAGAGCCATGCCGACGACGCGGGCATAGGCGTCGTCTACGGCAGCGCGCACGGACTCACCCCGGGGGCACGGCAGTTGCTCAGCCCCGCCAGGTACGCGACCCGGACGAAAGGCCAACTCCCCGCGGTCTTCGACGCGGAGGCGAGCTGCGACCTCGACAAGGACGGCTTCACCGACCTGATCGTCTCGACCGATCCGCCCTACGACGGCCAGGGCCGGCCCCCGGTCCCCCTGCAGGTCCTCTTCGGCTCACCCGGCGGCCTGACCCGTGCCGTCCAACTTGCCGTCCCCGCCGTCGCCCGCTTCGGCAACGACTGGCCCGACCAGCCGGTGTGCGGCGACTTCGACGGCGACGGCGCTCAGGACCTGGTCCTGCACGCGTCCAGGGAGCAACTGAGCTATCTGCGCGGCCCGTTCAGCCTCCGCCACGCTCGAATGCCCTCGCGCGGGGGCACCCCCATGGCCACACCCCGCGCGGCCGGCGCCCCCGTCCCCTCGCCGGGCGAGGTCCCCACGGGCCCGGCGGCCGACGTCAACCGCGACGGCTACGACGACCTGGTGGTCCGTACGGCGGAGGGCGAGAGCAGGGCGTCCGTCGTCCTCGGCGGCCCCGCCGGCCCCACCCGCACCGGCGCCGTCCTGCCCGAGGGCATCGACGTCGCCCTCGGCCGCTTCGGCAAGGGCGCCGCCCTCGACGCGGCCGTCGGCACTCTGGACGGAACGTCCCTGCGCTACGACCTCCCGACCGCCACCCGCGCCACCCTCCGCTCCCCCGGCTCCCTGCTCGACGCCGCCGACTTCGACGGCGACGGCCTGAGCGAACTCGTCGCCGGCGGGTCGGGGCTGCGGGTGTTCCGAGGTCGTACGACGGGCTTGTCGAAGGCGGACATGGTGACCGTGAAGCCACCTGCCCGGGGCACCACCCGGGTACTGGCCGTCGGCGACTTCGACGGGGACGGGCGGGCGGACCTCGCCGTGCGGACGTACCGCGGCGAGACGCAGGACACCGTCGCCGTCTATCCCGGCATGAAGAAAGGGCTGCTGGGCGCGGAGCCGGCGGTCACCTTCTCCAGCTCGGAGTTCCTGGCCGACTGACCCGGGAAACGACCTCAGGAATTACTGAAATCACGTACAACCCTTACGCCCCATCGCGGGTCTCCTGATCGCCGCCCGATCGTGAACGCGAGGACAACTCCCGGCGAACACGATTCGGCGCGCACCCCATTTGACTGGGATGCCCGCCAGGCATCCCCGCATGCCGCAGGAGAAAACCCGCATGCACAAGCCTCTGCGACTCGCCCTCGCGACGGCCACCGCCGTCGCTCTGACGGGCGGTCTGCTCACGTTCTCGGCCGTGAACGCGACGGCCGCGGACTCCACACATGTCCCGCAGGCCGACTTCAACGGCGACGGGACCGGCGACGTCGCCTTCTCGGCCGCCGGCGCCTACGTCAGCGGCCACAAGACCGCCGGCCAGGTGGTCGTCCTCTACGGCACCGCCACCGGCGTCTCCTCCGCCAAGCGCTCCACGATCAGCCAGGACACCACGGGCAACCCCGGCACCGCCGAGACCGGCGACGCCTTCGGCTCGGAGACCGCGTACGCCGACTTCAACGGCGACGGCTACGACGACCTCGCGGTCGGCTCCCCCGGCGAGGACATCGGCAGCGACACCGACGGCGGCGGCCTCGTGATCCTGTGGGGCTCGGCCTCGGGCATCACCGGCAAGGGCACCGGCATCGCCGACCCGGCACCCTCCAGCCACGACCTCTGGGGCAAGAACCTCGCCGCCGGCGACTTCGACGGCGACGGCAAGGCCGACCTGGCCGTCGGCAGCTCCGCCTCCACCCTTTATGTCTTCAAGGGCGGCTTCAACTCCTCCGGCACCGCGGGCGGCCGCTACACCATCAAGCCGCCCATCCAGTCGGGCGGCGACGCGGGCGGCGCGCTCAACCTCACCGCCGGTGACGTCAACGGCGACAAGCGCACGGACCTGGTCGTCGACGGCTACGAGACCCAGACCGACTACGGCTGGAACCGGAACTACTACATCCCCGGCACCGCGAGCGGCCTGAGCGTCGCCTCCGCCCAGGCCCTCAAGCCCGGTGTGATCACCGCGATCGGCGACATCAACGCCGACGGCTACGGCGACATCGTCAGCGGCGCCTACTGGGACACCACCACCGGCGACGGCACGACGATCCCGGACTCCGGCAAGGGCGGCAAGGTCTGGGTCACCTACGGCTCCGCGGGCGGTCCCGGCAACTCCACCGGCATCACCCAGGACACCGGCAACGTCCCGGGAGGCGCCGAGAACAAGGACTGGTTCGGCTCCGAGCTCGACCTGGGCGACATCAACGGCGACGGCTTCCTCGACCTCGCGATCGGTGTCGCAGGCGAGGACCTCGGCAGCGCCGCCAACACCGGCGCGGTCACGGTCCTCTATGGCACCTCGACCGGCCTGAACACCACCACCGGAGCCCAGGGCTTCGCCCAGAGCACCCCTGGCGTGCCCGGCAGCGACGAGGCCGACGACGAGTTCGGCCTCGACGTCAAGCTCGACGACGTCACCGGCGACGGCAAGGCCGACCTGCTCGTGGGCTCGTACGAGAACGACGGCAACGGCGCGGTCACCTACCTGCCCTCCGACGGAACCGTGATCACCACCACCGGCTCGCGCGTGATCTCGCCGAGCACCTCGGGCGTCTCGACGACCGGAACGCCGGCCTTCGGCGCCAACTTCGCCGACTGACCCACCCCGTACCGGAGCCGGGCCCTCACCCTCGGGCCCGGCTCCTCCCTGCGCTGCGTGGCCGGTGCCGCAGTGCTTCCCTAGGGGTTCCTTTACCGTCCCCTTAAGGGATGTCACAGCTCGGCAGCAAAGCCGGGCCCGAACCGCCGGGCCCGCCACGTCACTCTCCGGGACCAGGTACGTTCGAAGACGTGGCTGGATTCAGGATCGGACGCGGCGCCCGGAACAACGGCGCTCCGCAAGCGCGACCGCAACAACCCCCGTACGGACAGCAGGCGCCGCAGGGCCGCCCGTCGTACGGCCAACCCCCGGCGCCGCAGCCCCACCCCGGGCAGCAGCAGTACGGGAACGGCGGCGGCCAGTGGCCGCAGGGCAACGGCGGCGGGTACGGCGAGCCGGAGTACTTCGGCGACGGCAGCGGCTACGCACCGCAGGGCAACCCGGACCCGTACGCGGCCAACAACCCGGGCCACACCCAGGCGTTCACGGTCGGCGAGGACCCGTACAACCAGGGCGGCACCTACCGCGCGGGCTCGGCCCCGGCGGCCCCCGCAGGCCCCCGCCTGCACTGGAAGGACCTGCTGAGGGGCATCGTCTTCTCCCCCACCCAGACCTTCCTCCAGATGCGGGACTACACGATGTGGGGCCCGGCCCTCATCGTGACGTTCCTCTACGGCCTTCTCGCGGTCTTCGGCTTCGACGGGGCACGCTCGGACGCGATCAACGCCACCCTGGCGAACGCGGTGCCCATCGTCCTGACGACGGCCGTCGCACTGGTCCTCTCGTCCTTCATCCTGGGCGTGGTCACCCACACCCTGGCCCGCCAGCTCGGCGGCGACGGCGCCTGGCAGCCCACGGTCGGCCTCTCCATGCTGATCATGTCCCTGACGGACGCGCCCCGCCTGGTCTTCGCCATGTTCTTCGGCGGCGACGCGACCTTCGTCCAGGCCCTGGGCTGGGCGACCTGGGTGGCCGCAGGCGCCCTCCTGACGCTCATGGTCAGCCGCTCCCACGACCTCCCCTGGCCGAAGGCCCTGGGCGCCTCGGCGATCCAGCTGATCGCCCTGCTGTCGATCGTGAAGCTCGGCACGTTCTGACAGGACCTGGCGCGGCACACCTGGTACGACGACACAAAGGGCTCCCGGCGCACTGCCGGGAGCCCTTTCCGCTCTCAGTACGTGGCTACCGGACGTCCACGAAGTCGCCGGCCGCGTTGACCGCCGGGGTCGTCGTCGTGCCCGCGAAGCTGTAGCGGAAGTAGCCGTCGGTGGAGGCGGTGACAGTCGTCCTGAGACCGCCCGTCGAGTTGGTCCTGATCGTCTTCACCGTCGTGTAGGTGGTGCTGCCCTTCTTGCGGAACTGCAGCTTCACCGGCTGGTTCGCGTAGCCGTGGTACAGGTTGTCCTCCCAGTTGGCCCGGGAGAGCTTGCCGGTGACCGTGATGGTCTTCCCCTTCTTCACCGGCTCCGGCGAGGCGTTGACCGTCAGCTTCGAGGCGCGCTGCACCTTGAACGTGGTGGCCGCGTCCCGGTGGATGTAGTTGAAGTCATTCGCGGAGACCAGCGTGCCGAGGTTCCAGGTGGCCGCCGCGTTGTTGTCTACGAAGCCGGTCGCCGCCTGCGGATCGAACGTCAGCGACCCCGTGCAGGTCGACGTGGTGTCGCTCACCTTGACGCAGGTGATGTCGCCGTCGTCGTACCAGATCTGCGCGAAGTTCGGCCTCGGGCCCTGGGCGTGGATGTACGTGGTCTCCTTGATGCCCGAATCGTCGGACGCGGTCACGGACACCTTGGCGGTCACCACCTTGGTGGTACCGACCACGACCGGCTTGCCGCCGTTGACGACGACCTTGTCGATCGTGATGTTGCCCGAGCCGCCGTCATCCGCCTGGGCGGCGGTGGCACCGACTGCCCCGGCAACCAGCGCGAGACTGGTCCCGAGCAGGGCAAGGCGCGCAGTTGTGCGCATGAACTGTCCCCCCACTGAATCTTTGATCGGTCAGAGGGAGCGTACGGCCTTGGCCAAGGCTCTACCGCACGGTTTGTTTCAACAACTCCACGCTCAGAGCGCTTCCTTGTTCTCCTTGGCCGCCTCTCCCGACCTGTGCACCGGAGGAAGGACACTCCACGGGAAGTTGATCCAGTCGTCGGTCCGCTTCCACACGTACTCGCACTTCACCAGCGACTGCGACTTCTCGTAGACGACGGCGGACCGGACCTCGGCGACGGTGTCGAGACAGAAGTCGCGTACGAGCTTCAGCGTCTTCCCCGTGTCGGCGACGTCGTCGGTGATGAGCACCTTCTTGTCGGAGAAGTCGATGGCGTTGGGAACGGGCGCGAGCATGACGGGCATCTCGAGGGTGGTGCCCACCCCCGTATAGAACTCCACATTCACCAGGTGGAGGTTCTTGCAGTCGAGGGCGTAGGCGAGCCCGCCTGCGACGAACACACCCCCGCGCGCGATGCTGAGCACGATGTCCGGCTCGTAGCCGTCGTCGGCGATGGCCTGCGCGAGCTCGCGCACGGCGTGCCCGAAGGCCTCGTAGGTCAGGTTCTCCCGCACACCACTCACGCCACCCACTCCACTCACACCTGGGTCCGGTGGAAGTTGAGGTACGACCGGGAGGCGGTGGGACCGCGCTGCCCCTGGTACCGGGAGCCGTAGCGCTCGCTCCCGTAGGGGAACTCGGCGGGCGAGCTCAGCCGGAACATGCACAGCTGGCCGATCTTCATGCCCGGCCACAGCTTGATCGGCAGGGTGGCGAGGTTGGAGAGCTCGAGCGTCACATGCCCGGAGAAGCCGGGGTCGATGAACCCGGCGGTGGAGTGGGTGACCAGCCCGAGCCGCCCGAGCGAGCTCTTCCCCTCGAGCCGCGAGGCGAGATCGTCGGGGAGCGTGATGACCTCGTACGTACTGGCGAGGACGAACTCTCCGGGATGCAGAATGAACGGCTCGTCACCCTCGGGCTCCACGAGCCGCGTGAGATCGGCCTGCTCGACGGAGGGATCGATGTGCGGGTAGCGGTGATTCTCGAACACCCGGAAGAACCGGTCCAGCCGCACGTCGACACTCGAGGGCTGCACCATGGATTTGTCGTAGGGATCGATCACCACCCGCCCGGCGTCGATCTCGGCCCGGATGTCCTTGTCTGAGAGAAGCACGCCCTGAGGATACGCAAGGCGCGCGGACCGGCCACAATCGAGCCGCCCACGCGCCCGCTACTGCTCCGTCCGTGCCCTGCCCTGTCCCTAATGCTTCTCAAGGCTGACCGGCACCACACTGCGGAGCCGGGCACACCGTGGACACCGGACGAGCCGGCCGGGGCCGAGCCGCTCGGCCTGCTGCATCGGGAACGAAGCGGTGCTGAACACGTGCCCATCGGCACAACGGACGACGGTGCGCTCCATCAAGTCCAAGAGTCCCTTCCCCAAGAGCCGCGTCTGGCTACTGCCCACCTGACGACAAATGCCACATTACGGGATCAAAGGAACGACTCTCCAGGGGGCTCTCCGACCTCCCCCGGACCCTCACCCACCCCTCCACCGTACGCCCCAACTCCGGCCCCCCGCAGCCTCATCGCCCCCCGAAACGCAAGCGGGCCCCATGGCTTCAGCGCCGGGGGCCGGGGATGAGGTAAGGTGACGATGCGTTCGGACACCGACTCCGGTCGGCGTCTTACGCGGGTGTAGTTTAATGGTAGAACATCAGCTTCCCAAGCTGAGAGCGCGAGTTCGATTCTCGTCACCCGCTCCATTATGAAACCCCAGGTCAGCGGCCTGGGGTTTGTTTGTTGTCTAGACCAATTTGGGTGCGGCGTGCCCTCTGCGTGCCCTAAGTCGAGCTCAACGGGGCACCTCAGGAGCGTTCGGCGGCCACTTTGAGTGACTCGACTCTCAGGCATCTCAAATGGCGAGGCGCATTTTGAGTGACCTGCGTCACTACTCAGGGCTGCGCCTGCGAAGTCGCTTACGCAACGCCACACTTCACGGCAGCTATGTGCAGGCCACGGCGCGCGATGCCCTGCCCGAAGCCAAGGTGGCCGTTCCCGGCTCACCGTATGAGCCCACCGCCCTGTTCGGTAGCCACGTTTGCAGCGATGCTCGTCGGGCTTCTGATGTCACTGCTGGCAGGAGACCGCGCTGGGCGGCGCTCGGCTTCGACATCTCCGTGCTCGCCGAGTTCGAGACTCTGGTAGGGCAGTTGGCCCCGACGCACCTGTGCGGGATGGGTGAACCCTTGTCCCCCGCACTGGGTGGCCCTCCCCGAAGCGGCCCTTCACATGGGGAGCGAGAACAGCCGTACGGATCGTTGAGCTCGGTGCCGAGGGCGTGCCTCAGAAGCCGTTGTGCATCTACCGTCAGCGACAGCGAGTCGCGCCCTGAGCTTTGCATGCAGTTCATGCTGGTCAGGGCGCTCGCTCATACGGCAGAAGCACGGTGACGTGTGCACTTCGAGCCTGCCTTTTCAGGGCTTCGGGTGGGTGGTGTGGGTGTGTCGGTGGTGGGCGTAGTCGCTGGTGTGCTGTTCGGCCCAGTTCTGCAGGTGTTGCAGTGCGGCGGTGGCGCCGCGGGCGAGGTCGGTCAGGGCGTACTGCACCGTCGGTGGGCGGCTGGTGTGCACGGTGCGGGTGATCAGGCCGCCGTCTTCGAGGTCGCGCAGGGTCTGCGCGAGCATCTTGTCGCTGACGCCGCCGGCACTCCGGCGCAGCTCGGACCAGCGTTGCGGGCCGTCCATGAGATCCACTAGGACCAGGGCGGCCCACCGGGCGGTGACCAGGTCGAACAGCTGCCTGCCGGGGCAGGCGGGATCGCGGACGTTGCCTCGCGTGCTTTCCTGCACGTGCTCACCTCACCTGAAGGTATGTACTTCCCAGGAGAAAGTAACGCGGTCAGAGTGAGTGAGCCAACCCCTGATCGTCAAGGAGTACCTGTGGTAACCGACGTTGCCGTGACCCGCGCCGCGAACACCGTGACGGTGCTCGGCGGTCCCACCGCGCTGATCCGCCTGGCCGGCTGGACGCTGCTGACCGACCCGACCTTCGACGCCGCCGGCACGGAGTACCAGGACGGCCCGGTCCTGGTGCGCAAGACCGCCGACCCGGCGCTGAAGCCTGCACAACTGCCCGCTCTCGACGCCGTCGTGGTCAGCCACACCGGGCATCTGGACAACCTCGACACCGCCGGGCGTATGGTGGCCTCCGGTGCCTCGAACGTGTTCACTACCGTCGTCGGCGCCACCGATCTCGGGGGCGCGGCCGTCGGCCTGGAGCCCTGGCAGACCCGGACCCTGTCGAAGCCGGGCCGCACGCCGCTGAACATCACCGCGGTTCCCGCCCGCCACGGGCCCGTCGGCACCGAGGACCTCACCGGTCCGGTCACCGGCTTCCTCCTGCACACCGACGACGGCTCGGCACCGAGCGTGTACGTCTCCGGTGACACCGTCGACCTGGACGCGATGAGTGCGCTGGCCGGCCGGTACCACATCGACGTGGCGCTGCTGCATCTGGGCGCGGCCGGCTTCGAGGCGTTCGGTGACGTACGGCTGTCGCTGACCGCGGTCCAGGCCGTCGAGGCCCGCCGCCTGCTCGGCGACCCCCTGGTGGTTGCTGTGCACGCCGAGGGCTGGGCGCACTACACCGAAGACCGCGGCCACGTCCAGCAGGTCTTCGACGCCGCTGGCGTCCCGCTGCATTGGCCCGCCCCGGGCGATCCCCTTGCACTGCCGGACCCGCACACCCGCTGACACCTCACCCAGTGCCGCCGTCGGCGCATCGGCCCGTTCCTTCTACGCCGCCGGAGAAGCGGGGGCGGCTGCGGTCACCGCACTGTACGAGGGCCTCGCCACCGTGCCGGACGACACCATCAGCGCGCACAACAGCGCCCAGCAGCTTCTGGGGCTGACGCCGCACACCACCGGTCAATGGCTTGCGTGGATCGGCCTGTAGCCGGCCCGCCCATCCGCAACGAAGGAAAGAAAGGGAAAAGCAGATGACACCGGAAGTCGTGCACGAGCGCTTCGCCCAGTACCTCAAGGACCAGGACCTCGACGGACTGGGTTCCCTGTTCGACGAACACGCCATGTTCGTACCGGGACCGGGACAGCAGCCGGTCTACGGCAGGGAAAGCATCAAGGAAGCGCTGAAGCCCTACCTCGCCTCGCCCAGCACCATGGAGGTGGTGGCCACGTCGGTCCATCAGAACGGCGACCTGGCGATGGTCCAGCCGTCCTGGCGGATCACGAGCGAGAGCGGCACCGTGGAAGGAAAGGCGGTCGAGGTGATGAGGAGGACGACCGAGGGGGACTGGGTCTACATCATCGACAACCCCTACGGCGTCTGATTCTCGTCATCCCGGCATCACCGTCGGGCGACGCAACCTCGTCAGGGCAGCGGCGGCCACATCGACGTTCTCGATGCGGCCGCCGCTTTCCGGCGTCGGTGACACGGGCATGATCCGCTGTGGTCCGGGCGCAGTTGGCTGGGGAGGGTGAGCAGGTCTTCGACGTGGCGTTGGGCGGTGAAAGCTCCGCTGCCAGCGGTGAACAGGCCGATGCCGGCGAAGTCCACGCGGGCACCGGCTGCATCTGCGCCCGGGACGCTGGGCAGGAGCCGTAAAGAGACAAGCGCGATCAGCATGAGGCCGGCACCCGCAGCTCTGCCCAGATGCGTTTCCCGCCACGTACCAGCTCGCTGCCCCAGGCGTGGGCAAGGGCTTCGACAAGGAGCAACCCGCGGCCGTGCTCGTCGTTCGGTGACGGTGTGCCCGGGGTGGGTCTGGTGCGGGACGTGTCCGTCACGACGATCCGGGCGGACTCCTTGCCCACCCGGGTGATCGAGGCGCCGACCGTGGCGGCGTCAGTGTGCTCCACCGCGTTGGCCACCAACTCGGTGACGACCTGCGCGGCGACGTCCACCAGCTGAGGCAGGCCCCAGGTCTGAAGCACCAGCGCTATGTCCCGACGTGCCTGAGTGACGGACTCCAGCCTCGCCGCATACCGCTCCTGGTAGCGCTGTGGTCCCACCGTTGCAGCCGTCATGGTCATCGTCGCGTCCCTTGGAGGTGCTCGCGTTCGGGGTAGCCCAACCACCGGCCGTCGGGGCGTTGTCGCTTGAGGAGTATTGGCTCGGGGGCATCCGCAACGAAACCCACAGTGACAGCCTCCCTACTAGGCTCGTTCGGTGGTGCATACGACGGTAGAGAGCCGTGATCACACCTAGAAGTGACCGCAAGTACAGGTGGTTTGCTGCGGACACACGGGAATGGGGCTGTTCATGCAGTCGAGTTCGCGACAAACCCTGACCGGCAGTCAGGGATCAGGCGGGCGCCCGCGCACGGGCGTCATCTCCGGCTACGTCTTCCGGGTCATCCGAGAGCAGCAGGGACGCACCCAGGAGGACATAGCCGAGCAGCTGCGCGTGTCTGCGGACACGATCGCGGGCTGGGAATCGGGCCGCCGCCCGCTGACCGCTGTACCGGTCGGGCAGATGCTCGTACACCGTCATCGGCTGATGCACATGGGCACCGCCCCGGCGCTCCTGCAAGCCCTCGACCGCGCACTGGAGGCGGACGTCCTCCTCGCGAGCGCTCTCGACGACCAGGCCGACGTCGCGGCAAGCCCGCTCGGGGCCTGGGTGATGCAGCGTGACCTCGTCGAGGTCCTCGCATGGCCCCTCAACCACGTGCCGCCCCAGCCCGTCCGCGACCTGCCCGCCCCACCCCGCAAGCGCCGAGGCCCCGCGCCGGCCGGGCCGGAGCTGTCGGCCGCAGACCGCGCGCGATTCTTCACACAGATGCGGCGCACCGCGGAACAGGCCCGGAGCGAAGACCAGTTCCTGCTCCGCCGCCAGGCCCTCTACCTCTCCGGGTACGACGACCAGGACGACGCCTCCGCATGGCTCGCTCACCAGCAGGCGAAAGAACGCCCTGGCGGTTGGCTTACGGGCTGGCTCAACTCCCGCTCTGTTGCCGCGGTCTCGGCCCGGCAAGGGGACCGGGACCGCATGAGTCACTTCATCGACGTCGCCCTCATCGACGACGACGCCGGCGAGGCCGCGAACCTGAACTACTGGGCCTACTGGATCGGCGAGACGGCCCACCTGGAGCTGAGCGACGACTTCATCGCCGCCCGCACCCCTGGACCGTGGCCCGGCGACAAACTCCTCGCCCACCTCGCGCACGGCCTCGCCCCGCATCACGGCTACGTCGACCTCAATATCCACTCCGTCTGGTCTCTGCTCCAGGTACGGCCCAACCTGCTGCGATCCGGAGCAGCAGGACGCGCCCTGCGCGACAGGCTGCCCGTGATGTTGGATAGCCGGGAGCTGTCGGCGCGCGGGCGCCGGGAGCTGGAGAGCATCCGGTACGCGATCCGCCTCGCCGAGGCGTGAGAGGAGTCCGACGGTGGCTGAAGACCTGTCCGCGGTGGCGCGCTTCCTGTACGAGGCGGGCACGCTGAAGCAGACCAAGCGCACCGGCTGGTGGATGGCCGGAGTACGCGACCCCGAGTCGGTGGCGGAACACTCATGGCGCACCGCTCTCCTCGCGACGATCATCGCGAAACTGGAAGGCGCCGACCCCGCACAAGCCGCGTTCCTCGCGGTATGGCACGACTCGCAGGAAACCCGTACCGGGGACGTGAACTACCTGGGCAGGAAGTACGCCCCGCAGGCGGACCCGCGGGCGGTCACTGAGGACCAGGTCGTGGGCATGCCCGAGGTCCTCGCCACCGCGGTACGCGAGCTGGTCGCGGAGTACGAGGCGAAGGAGTCCCCGGAGGCCCTCTGCGCCAGGGACGCCGACAAGCTGGAATGCATGATCCAGGGCATCGAGTACAAGGCCCAGGGCTACGAGAACGCGCAGCGCTGGATCGACAACAGCCGCCGCCGACTCACCACGAAGTCCGCCAACGAGCTCGCCGACGCGGTGCTTGCGACCGAGTCTCTGGACTGGCTGCGCGCAGCCCTTGGGGAGACGCAGAGCTGATCTCGCATCAGCATGATGTTCGCGATGCCCGGCCTGTGGGCCGGTGCAGCGCATCGACTCCCACCGGTGCGGTGTTATTCCATCGAGTCACGCATGGCGAGTGGGTCCCTGGACGCCGGTGATCGGTGCGAAAGCGGTCGCGGCGACCACGAAGCGCGGGTCCAGCGTCGCCCACAGGCCCTCCAACAGCGCGTCCGTGTCCTGGGCGTCAGTGCTCGGCCGGTGGCCAGGACCGCACCCGCTGGGAGCGGTCCCGACCCGATGCGGCGCGTTCCCCCGCGGGGCGGGCGCCGCGGTCAGGCTCGGCCGGCCGCTACGGCCTTCTTGGGGGTGCCGGTGGCGACGCGGGCGGTGCTCGCGGCCGGTGCCGTGCGGCGCAGGCTCTTGAGGACGAGCACGAGGCCAGTGGTCACGAAGACGCCGAAGGCGACGGCGGCCACGAAGACCAAGGGATTGCCGAGGTGTCCGGCTGCGAAGACACCGCCGTACGGGACGGTCAGGGAACTGCCGAACGTCATGGTCACGGCACCGGCGACGGCGCCGCCCGCCGTCGAGGCCGGAATCACCCGCAGGGGGTCGGCCACCGCGAAGGGGATGGCGCCCTCGGGGACGAAGGCCGCGCCGAACAGCCAGGCGGTCTTGCCATAGGTTCGCTCGGCGGGAGTGAACAGCGAGCCGCGGACCACAGTGGCCAGGGACAGGGCCAGGGGCGGGACCATGCCGGCCGCCACCACCGTGGCCATGATCGTGAAGTTGAGGCTGTTCGGCGCGGTCTCCAGGCCCGTGGCGGCGAAGCCGATGGCGGCCTTGCTGATCGTTCCGCCGATGTCGGAGGAGACCATCAGGCCCAGGACCAGACCGCACACGATGCTGCTTCCCCAGGTCAGAGGGGGCAGCTCATGGCTCAGCCAATCCGACAGCGAGGTGATCTGCGGTCCGACGAATGCGTAGACCACGGCCGTGGTGACCACCGTGGACACCAGCGGGCCGATCACCATGGTGGTCATGGCGTGCAGCCGCGGCGGAACGGTGATCCGCTGGAGCAGCATGGTGACGGAACCGGCGATCAGGCCGGCGATCAGTCCGCCGAGGAAGCCGCATCTGTAGTCCATGGCCGCCATGCCGCCGAGGAGTCCGGGGGCCAGTGCCGGCAGCCCGGCCATGCCGTAGGCGACATACCCGGCGACGACCAGTGCGAAGATGCCCACCGCGGTGGCACCGGTCTGCAGCAGCAGTGCGGCCCAGGTGTCGGGCTGGGTCCAGGAGCCGTCGTTCAGTTGGGTGGACATCGTCGCGGTGATGTCAGGGCCGCTGATGGCGAAGGCGAGGACGGTCAGCAGACCACCGACTGCGGCGAGGGGGGCCAGGTAGGGCGTGCTGGAGGCCAGCCATCCGCCGATTCTGATGCCGATATGGCCGCTGCGGTCGGACCCGTGGTCCATCGGGGCTGCCGACAGGGCGGTGGTCCGGTTGTCTGAGTGGTTCATGGTCGCGAGCTCCGGTTGTGGGTGGCGCCTGTGGTCGGCGGTCTGAGACGTCAACGCGGCCCGGTGAGGGGGCCGGTGGGTGGGGGAGGGCGATCGCTTCGGCTGCGGGGCGCGAGGGGTCGGCATGGCACGGCGTCGCTCGTGGAGGCGGGTGCGAGCCCGGGTGCCGCCCTCGATGGGCGGCACCCGGACCTACGGCGTGCGCGCCGCCGGTCACGAAGCACGGGGCCGGCGAGGCTGATGTGCTACGTCAGGAGGAGCTGGCGGTGCTCTCATGCCTTCTCGACGCCTTCTCGACGCCTCAGGAATCGCCCTTCACGATTTCGGCATTCGCGCTGTTGAGGATCGAATTCACCCTGACGTTCAACATGCGATCCTGGCCGTGGTAGTTCCAGACAGCACCGCGGTGCATGCCCCCGATGATCGCGTCGTCTCCTCGGTACCCCGGTTCGAAGACGGGCGCACCCGAGTCACCCGGCGCCGTGAATTTCCCGCATCCGCAGCCGTTGTTGCCGCCTCGGTCTATGAGGAACTGGTCAGCCGGGTCGACGCAGTACGTGGCACCGTGCCATATATAGCAGGACCCGTAGGTGGAGTACGAGACCGGATGGCCGCAGTGGTTGTAGGTCGACGCCCCGCTCACGCAGAACTGCCGTCCCCAGTAGAACCAGTTGCTGTAGTCGCTGACCCAGAGGGTGCTGTCGCTTTCCTTGTAGCCGCCGGCGAAGATGCGGCCGGTGTAGTTGGCGCCCGTCATGGCTTCGGTGTCAAGCCATTGGTGGACCGAAGTCACGTTACCGAGATACTTCCCGTCCCCGGTCATGATCTTGTCGTTCCAATAGAAGCAATGCGCCGCCGTGACCATGCGCTTTTGCCCGTCGGGCTTGTGCCTGATGGCGAAACCGGCTGTACAGTCGTGGCTGTTGCGAGAGCCCTCCTTTTTGATCGCGCCTCCGCCGTAGAACGGGTTGTAGTCGTTGAAGCGCGTGTTTTCTGGCGTGAAACGGCCGGGCTGCACTTCGATCGCGTCCGGCTTCAGCACTTCCAGTGAGGGCGCGGCGGACTTGGGGCCCTCAAGGTTGACGACCACCTTGTCCTTCTCGCCGTCATAGGTGTAGCCGACGCCGTACTTGCGCGCGTCCTTGTTCCACTTGCCCGCCTTGATCGTCTTGAAGACCTTGTCCACCTCGGCCTTCGTGACCTTGCTGATCTTGACGGTGACCTGCAGGCCGGTCGGAAGCTCCTTCTTGACCTCCGCCTTCTCGGCGGCTGATGTCCCGGCCGGAAGCATCAGTATCGGATGGCCCTGCTCGGGGTCCCCGAAGACACCGAGCGCCTTGTGTGATCTGGCCACCCTGTCCAGTTGCTGGAGCTGTGCCTGGCTCGGCTGCCGCGCGGGCTCCGCGGAGGAGGCGGTGGATGTCGCCGAGGATGCGGGTATCGCCAGTGGTGCCACGACGGCGACGGCAGCCGTGATCAGCACCCCTGTGAGGCGCTTCGTTCGCGTTCTGGATCTCACTTTTCCCTCTTTCACGCAGGGTGAGCCGGCAGCCGGATTCGCCGGGCCGGCTCACAGGGGGGAGATGTAGATTTCCGAATGACCTTTGGGCGGTCGTTTCCGACCTCCCGGGCGCCGGTAACCAGAGGCGGCCGGGGCGAGCCGGTCTTGCGGAACCGTCCGGAGGGCAGGGCGCAGGCGGTGCTCGGTCTTATGGCATCGTCGGCGGGGTGAAGCCTGCCGCCGTCATGCGCCGGGCCAGCTGACCCAGGTCGCAGGCGGAGTCGTCCAGGAGCAGCAGGCCGAAGTCGCTGCCGGCCAGGATGTCCAGGAGGATGCCAAGCTGCCTCGCGTCCTCGTCCTCCAGGAGCAGGGCGGCGTTGCGGAGCACGATCGTCACGGGTTCGGACCCGTCTGCCATGGTGCGCAGACAGTCCTCGAACGCGTTCCAGTTGTGGCCGAACCAGTCCGGGAAGCCGAGCACGCCGGCCCACTCGGCGAACAGGCCGATGGTGGTGCGGCAGCGGGTGCCGAGGATCTCCTTGGCCGACGCGGGGACCGTCTCCGACGCGGACAGGGGGCGGATGCTGTGCGTGATGGTCTGCATGTCGTTCTTCCAGGGGGTGGGAGCGCGGGCGTGCCCGCCGGGGTCTGCCCGGCGGGCACGCCCGAGGACTAGCAGCGGCCGGGGTACCGGAGGTTCCTGGCGGCCCTGTGGCCTACCACCAGAACTTGCCGAGGTAGATGAAGCTGTTGTAGTGGTCGTATGAGACCCACGTGTCGCCGCTGCTGATCGCACGCACGAACCGGTCCGAGCCCGTCCTCTCACCGAACTGGGGCCGGTGGTCGAAGGGGTGCGCGACGTACTCCTGGAACGTTCCCGCGTAGTTCCGAGACGACGGGCCCGCGCCGCCGCTGTTCATGAAGTCCCGGAGAGAGTTGCCGTTGTCCCAGTACCGGCCGCCCGTCTCGACCCACTCCTGGTGACGGACACCGAACTGGTCGGTCCACTGGTTGGTCAGGAAAGAGTCGTCACGGTCGCCGACGTTGTGCCAGTCCGGGAAGTGGAGGCCCTGCCAGAGCTTCAGGGTCTTGTCCTGCGTCTTTCCCTGAGTCAGCCTTCCGGGGTGGTCCGCGTCGCCCGAGACCTTCGCCTTGCCCTTGCCGGACCCGGGCGCCGAGCAGGTGCCCGCCCCGCCGTTGGGGGGGCACTGGGGGGCGTCGGCGGCGTGCGCGGTGGCGGACAGGCCGAGTCCGCCGACGGTGATGCTGAGCAGCAGGGCCGGGATCGCGGCCTTGCGGGCGTGGGCCCGCAGCCGGGACGACAGGGAGCGCTTCGCGCTCGGGGTCTCAAGTGCCTCGGTCGAGGACATGGTGGTCTCCTTGGGATGGTGTCGGATTCCGGCCGGGGCGGGTGTTCCGCGGCCGAGCCCAAGAAGACCGGCCGTATGTCTCGGTGGTCCGGCAACGGTTCGGCGACCGCATCACAGGTGGTCGTCGGGCGATTGACGTACGGCTGTTACAGAAGCGTCCGCGCCGCGGCCGAAGCGGTGCGTGGTGGCACGTGGACTCTGGTCCGCACCGACTGACGTTCCGTCACATGTCGCAGCCCTTCAGGCGAACCCCGCGCCGGAGCTGTCGACGGAACACGGCAGCGCCGCGACATCGAGCTGACCGAGCGGATCAACGAGGCCCTGTCATCTCCGCGCTGGTCGCCCTCGCTCTGGACACCGCCCCGTAGCCGGCAGCGGGTGGAGCGCCCCGGCCACCACCGCGTCCAGTCCGCTGAGGCGACGCGAACGGCAGGTCGCCGCGCCGGTGGCCGAGGGCATGGCCAACCGGCAGATCACCGCGCCCAGTTGGTGCCGTCGCCGCGTACGGTCGGCGGCCACATGGGCAGCATCATGACCAAGCTCGGCTGCAGCCGCCGTGCCCAGGTCGCGACGTGGTGGTGGGTACCTGGTTCGCCACCCAGGTCTCATGCCTCAGGGCACGCGCGTGGTGAGCGGCGCGGTGGGAGTGCACTCTCGGGGGTTCTCCCCAACAGCCAGGCGGCCCGGCGCTCGGCAACCGGGCCCGGACCGCCCTTCACCGCCGCCGACCAGCCCTCCAGAACTCGCGCCGAGCTCGACCGGCAGCCGGGGGTCCGGCCGCGGCGAGGGCGACCTTCGCGCCGTTCGTGGGCAGGTGTCCCCTCAGGCCACGCGGAGCTTGTAGCCGAAGCCGCGTACCGTCTCGATCCGGTCCCGGCCGATCTTGGCGCGCAGCCGCTGCACATGGACGTCCACCACCCGGTTGTCGCCGGACCAGGCGTAGTCCCACACCCGCTCCAGGAGCAGGTCCCGGGTGAGGACCGTGCCGGGCGAAGCGGCGAACTCCCGCAGCAGCTTCAGCTCGGTCGTGGTCAGGTGGACGGGTTCCCCGTCCCTGCGCACCTCAAGTGACACGGGGCAGTACACCAAGTCTCCGAACCGGACCGCACGGGTGTCGGACGGCCGATCCGCGGGGACGGTTCTGCGCAGCAGGGCGCGGACGCGGGCGACCAGGACCGTGCCGTCGACCGGCCTGGCCAGGCAGTCGTCGGCTCCCGCCTCCAGGCACGTCACCACGTCCGCCGGGTCGTCGCCGTCCGCGATCAGCATGATGGGCACCGCGGACTCCTCGCGGATCCGCCCGGCCAGGCTCATCCCGTCCAGGCCGGGCAGCCGGCCCGCGAGCACGGCCACATCCGGAGTCTGCTGACGGAACAGGGTGAGCCCCATCACGCCGTCGGCGGCGCCACGCACCCGGTGGCCGCTCGCCTCCAGGATGCGCCGCGCGCTCTCCCTGGCGGTCGGGTCGCCGTCGACCAGCAGTACGTCGCCTACGCGGGGTCCCGCGTCGGTTGACGCAGGCTCGGTGTCCGCGGCGGCAGGCGCGTGTCGGCGGCGCACAGAGCTCGGCGCAGTCTCCCTGACGTCGATGTCACCGTCGGCGTCGATGTCGGCGCCCGTACCGGGATCGCCCTGGGTGCCGATATCGCTTTCGGCACCGAGCTCACCGTCGGCGTCGGTGCCACCGTCGTATGCGGTGCCGGTGTCGTGCGTCGTGTCCCTGCCGCAATCGGGCCCGGCACCGGAAACCGTGTCGACGGCGAGAGCGAAGTCGACGGCCTGTGCGCGGGTGCGGTGTGTGCCGCCTTCGGCGAACGCCTGCCGGTACGACGCCTCGCCCAGCGCAGCGATCGCGGCTTGCTCGCAGCGGGCGTGCCACTCGGCCATCTGTGGTCCGAACGCGCAGATCGAGCTCCCGGCGTCGTGCCACAGGGCATCCGCCAGACCGAGCAGCCGGGCGGCCCGCTCGTGAGCGCCGCAGGCGGCGGTGGCCCAGGCGAGCAGTTCCAGCATCCTCCCGACCATCGCGTAGTCGTTGAAGCCACGCATGCCTTCCAGTGCGGACCTGACCAGGGTCTCGGTCGTCTCGCGGTCACCACGGGCCCAGGCGTCGTGGCCCAGGGCCATCAGCACCAGGGCCCGGCCCCAGCGATCCCCGCTCGCCCGGGCGGCGGCGGTGAACCCCGCACCGGTCTGTGCGGCCCGAGGGTCACCGAAATGCGCCTGGCTAAAGGCCAGCGCGAGCCGCCAGGATGCCGCCTCGCACTCGTCACCCAGCGCTGTCATGGCGGCCAGGGCCTCCTCGTACCGGCAGATGCTGTCCCTGGGCCGCCCCTGGTTCTGCGCGGACACCCCGCGCAGGCCCGACGCCTGGATCCGCACCCACTGGTCGCCCAACTGCTCGCCCAGCGCCTCGGCCTCGTCCAGCCAGCGGTCGGCCGTCGCCAGGTCGCCCTGCGTCTGCGCCACCCAGACGGCGACCAGCAGCGCGCGGGCGCGCTCCGGGCTGGGCTCGGGCGCCGCGGCGAGCACCCGCTCGAACTGGCGGCGCCCCTCACTGAGGAACCCGCCCGCGCACCAGTGCCAGCGCAGGGCGGCGACCAGCGCCAGCCGGGACCGCGGGTCACCCTCGTAGTCGAGGGCGGCCAGCAGATTGGGGTGCTCCACACGCAGCCCGGCCAGGTTCTCCACCTGGCCGGGGCCGTACCAGTTCCGGTCGATGCGGCGGGCGAGGGCGAGGTAGAAGTCGCGGTGGCGTCGGCGCAGTGCGTCCTGCTCGCCGGAGTCCGCAAGCCGCTCCCTGCCGTACTCCCGGATGCTCGCCAGCAGCCGGTAACGCCGTCGGCCACTCGCCTCGCAGGTCAGGACGACCGACTGGGCGACCAGCCGGTCCAGGAGGTCCAGCACCTCGGCCTCGGCGATCCCCTCCCCACAGCAGACATCCTCGGCGGCCTCCAGGCTGAACCCGCCGGCGAAGACGGTCAGGCGGTTCCACAGCAGCCGCTCGGCCGGGGTGCACAGCTCGTAGCTCCAGTCGATCATCCCGCGCAGCGTGCGCTGATGGGCCGGTGCCGTCCGGCTGCCGCCGGTGAGCAGGGCGAAGCGGTTCTCCAGGCGGTCCGTCAGCTGGCCGACGGTCAGCGTGCGCAGCCGGGAGGCGGCCAGCTCGATCGCCAGCGGCAGACAGTCCAGATCGGCGCACAGACGCGCGATCTCGGCGTGGCCGGCCTCGCCTCCGTGGAATCGCTCCCACAACGCAGCGGCCCGGTCCTGCAGCAGTTCCACCGCCTCCTCCTGCGCGAGCGGCGCGAGGGCGAAGACGTGCTCACCCGTGACACCCAGGGTGTGCCGGCTCGTGGCGAGGATGCACAGCCCGGGAGCAGCCGACAGAAGGGTTCCGGCCAGTGCGGCGCACGCGTCGACCAGGTGCTCGCAGTTGTCCAGCACCAGCAGCGCGCGCCGCCCGGCCAGATAACCCGCGAGCTGGTCCAGGACGGGCAGCGCCCCGAGGTCGGGCACCCGCAGCGCGCCCGCCGCTGTGGCTGCCACCGCCGACGGGTCGGTCACCGGGGCCAGGTCCACCAGCCACACCCCGTCCGCGAACTCCTCCCGGGACGCGGCGGCCACCTCCAGCGCCAGCCGGGTCTTGCCCACACCGCCCATGCCCGTGAGCGTCACCAACCGCCGTGTGTCCAGAAGGCTGCGGATCTCAGCGGTCTCCTGCCGCCTGCCCACAAAACTCGTGATGGCGGCGGGCAGATTCCCGCACTCTGCGATCACCTTGGGCATGCTCTCCCCGTCTCCCCGTACCATGATCGAAAATTTCCTGGAATTCTTGCCGAGCTCTTACGGTCGACCTCGTGGTCGGATCGCGGTCGGCCGTAGTGAAGGACTTGGGCTGCTCAGGATTTACGAGGCGGGTTTCTCCTGCGTGAACAAGCAGGGGCCCGCCGCAAGCCGAATGCGGCGCCCACCCCCACGTTGACCTGCACCGACAAAGACGGTGACAGACTTGCGTGGCCCATCTCACAAACTCGACGCATAGGGCGTTGTCGCCTTACAACCAGTCACAGAGCCGTCACACGATCCGTCGGCCTTTGATCGAAGAACCGAGCCCTCCCTCGAAATCACCCGACTCAATTGTCAAGCAGCCGAGAATTGATTGGCGACATGAATCGTGCCAGTGATCAATCGCCTGGCCCTGTTCGGGCCGTGGGCCGACAGGACGAGCGCCCCGTCGGCCCGGCGTTGGGACTCCGGCCTGGTGCAGGCGCGGTCCGGTCAAGGAGGCTCCGCCATCCTGGTTCCTGTTGGTCCTGGCTCATGCGGTGCGGACAACGTCCATGCGCTGTGTAGACGAGCAGACCGCTCGCGGCGGGACATGTGCTGCCGCAACG
Organism: Streptomyces sp. TLI_185; assembly: GCF_003814765.1. Lineage (NCBI taxonomy): Bacteria > Bacillati > Actinomycetota > Actinomycetes > Kitasatosporales > Streptomycetaceae > Streptomyces > Streptomyces sp. TLI_185. The sequence goes on along the minus strand of NZ_RKRB01000001.1, from coordinate 5,515,921 downwards.
CCGCATCACGGCACACCTCAGCAATGTCCGCCCCCACATGCCAGTCCGGGGCTACAGGCCAGACCAAGGGTCCCCTTGGAGCTCCGTGCCCACAGCGTGCCCTGAAGAGCGGAAAACCACGGTCAACAGCGGTGCGAACCAACCCGCCCGACCACCCAGGGAGATGACGTCTGCCCAGGTCAGACACGTAGCGCCCACCCAAGCGCCGTCGCTTCCCAAGCTGAGAGCGCGAGTTCGATTCTCGTCACCCGCTCCAGATTGAAACCCCAGGTCAGCGACCTGGGGTTTATGCATTGCTCAAGGCTCCCCAGCAGATTCTGCCCCTTCGAGCACGCAGAGGTCGGGCATGCGAAGGGCACGAGCGCTTGGCGGATGCCATGCAGGCGCCACTGACGGTTTCCACATCGCGCCGCTGGCCTGGGATTTCGTGGGACGCACCGGAAGCGTTCACGGACCTGAGTCCTCAGCCTGCTGTTCCCACGCCTGGCTTCAGAAGAGCTTTGAATCGACGGTGGTTACCGCCGCTGAGGGTCTGCGGTCTCCCGTGACCGGATGATCCGGCAGACGACCTGTTCGGCCACCTCCCGGCAGTGCCACGGCGGCCGTGTCCGGGGGGTGGCGCCGGCCCAGTAGTGAGCCGTGACCCGTGCCGGCCGGAGCGGCAGCGATCAAGGCCGCTGGTGATGTCATGCCGTTGGTCAGCCTGGCACGGGACAACGGCCAGGTGTTCGCAGAACGTCCCCATCCGCAATCCGTCGGGCGACAATCCGCCTCAGGCCACGTCACGGACACATGCGCGGGTCCACGCTTCCCCCTCACGAGCACCTCGGAAGGAAGGCATTTCCGCAGGTCAAAGCCATGGAGCACGTCCAGGTGCCGTCGCTTCCCAAGCGGGGAGTGCGAGTTTGCTGTCGGGAGGGGCCACCGGGACCCCTCCCGACGCTGTGCCGGTAGGCATTGCCCGACACACTCGTGAAGGGGGAAGTGCATGGTGCGAGCACGCTCGGGGGCGTTCCCGGCCGACATGGTCCTGGTCGCCGTACTGGTGTCGGCGTGTGGCGCGGCGGCGCCGCAGACGCCGCGGAAGGAGTTGTTCCAGGAGTACGTCCGATCGACCCACCTGCAGAACGACTGGTCGGGCGGCGAGGGCGGGAAGAGTGCGGATCGGATCGCGAACTTCGGCTCTCGCGGCATGCCGACCGACCTGCTGTTCTCCCTACTGTTCGCCCGGCAACGCGATGCCGACGCCGACAGCTCCCCGAGCGGAGCGGCCCGCCAGGCGGTCACGGCGCTCGTCGGCTTCCGCGGCAGAACCCACTCAGGTGGCCTGGACGACTTTCGCCATCACCACGACCTGCTCGGTTCGGACGACGTGATCCTCACGCGGGCCGACATCACCTCCGTATCGAGTGGAGGAAAGGTCGTCGTGGCCCACCGGCGTACAGGGGAGGTACGCCCGTGACCGGCTCGCCGAACGAACCGGGTGCGGCGGAACCCCTGCCCGAGGAGCCCCAGGAGCCCCAGGAGTTCGAGGAGGAAGAGCTGGAGGTGGACGCCCGCAGGCCCCGGGTGATCACCGTGGCGTTCTGGCTGTTGATCACGTCCGCGGTGTTCTGGGTGCCGGTGAGCGGGAGCAGCGCTCCGGGCGACCTGCCGGGGGCCAGTGCGATCCTCGGCGTCTACATCTGGTCCGCCGCACGCATCCGTCGCGGCCGGTGGACAGCCAGGATCCTCGGTACGGCCGCTGCCGTCTGGCTCGTCGTTGGACAGGGGTCCCGGGCGCCGGGCTTCATTGAGTCCCCCTACGGGTGGGAGTTCGCCGTGATGGACCTGATGGCGGTGGTCCTGACCAGCCTGGGTGTGCCCCTGCTCTACGGTCGCGAAGGCAACACGTACTTCCGCCGGCGGCCATGGTGACGGCGTCAGGCGGAGTCGATCAGTGCCAGGTCCATCGGTACGAGCGTGGTCGACGCCAGCAGGGCCCGGATCAGGTGGTCGTTGAGCGCGTTGCCCACCGGCTCGCCGAGCTCCTCGCGGGTCAGCCAGGGCACCCCGTCGCGGGAGAGCTTGGTGCGCACGCCGTTGACCAGGTGCTCGACGCGCTTGTCCGTCCAGCCGGCACCGGGCTGCACCTCGGCGAGTTCGGCGGCGGTCTGCCGCCAGGTCAGCGGCTGTGGCCGGGGTTCGTGCAGCAGGTAGCGCCGGCCGAGGACGACGAGGGCGAGCTTCTCCTGTTCGGTGAGCGTCCACACCCGGGGCGGGCGGGTGACGTCCTCGTGCCGCGGCTGCGGCCGGTCGCCCTCGGGGCCGGTGACGAAGACCTCCAGCAGGTGCTCGCGCCCGTGGGAGCCGCCGACGAACAGCGGGGTGTAGCCGGTGTCGAGCGGCAGTGGCTCCTCATCCCGGAACAGCAGCCGGGCCCCCGCACAACGGATCGGCAGCCGCCCGGAGTTGCTCACCCACCAGCGGCCGTCCCGGTGCGTGAGCGTGCCCTGGTGGCGGCTGACCTGCGGGTCGTCCTCCCCGAGGCAGACATGCACCTCGGGGCGGTTGCGGCCGAACAGGACCTCGCGGCCCTCCCCCGGCCCCAACGTCATACCGCCGGTCAGCGCGAGCGCGAAGACGGTGCCGGGCAGCGGTGCGGACGCGCCACGGGCGAGGCTCCCATGGGTGGCGGGCAGGAGCCGGCCGCCCGGGGCGGGCATGGCCCGCTCTCCGGGCCGACTCCGTGCCGTTTCCCCATCGGTCATGTCACCGCTCCTGCGCTCGCTTCGCGATGTTCTGTACGGCGGCGGTCGCGAACTCCGCGGCGGAGTCGCACAGTTCGGCGGTCGACCGCGGCGCGTACACGGTCAGCTGGAGCAGCTCGACGGTGCGGTCGCCGACGGAGTCCGTGTACGTACGGTGCGGTGTCCGTACGGTGCAGCTGTCGTCCTCGGCCTCGTCCGCCACGTAATAGCTCCGCGTCCCGGCGACGTCCACCGCCGTTCCGTCGTCGGAGTCCAGCGAGTTGTCCCGGCTGAACTGGATCTCGACCTCGCGTGTGCCGTCGTCGCTGGACCAGTCGCAACTCCAGGAACCGAAGCCGCGGTCCCGGTTGTCCGCGTCGACGCCGGGCAGCCGCTTGAGCGCGGTGGCGTCGAGCAGGGTGCAGGTGTCCAACCGGGCCAGGGAGTTCGCGGGCGGCGGCGACGAACGCCGGGGCACCGGGCCGTCGGCCAGCACGCCGACCACGTGGTCGGTGGCGGCGTCGGCCAGCTGGCACGGGTCGGGCGCCGCTTCGCCCAGTTGCTTCCCGATGACGCGGATCTGCTTGCCGTCGGTGGTCAGGACGGCCCGCTCGCAGGCCCTCCCGTCCCGTTTGAGGGTCACGACCGTGAGGCCGCCGACGAGGTGGGTGGATGCGATGTCTTCGAAGTCGTCCCGGTCCGAGTCGAGGTTGACCTGGACGTCCGCGTTGTCGTCACCGCTGTTGTTGCGCACCAGGACGTCGCAGCGGTCGAACTCCCCGTAGTCCGGGTCGAGTACGGTGTCGCCGAAGCGGCTCAGCGAGGCGGCGTCGAGCAGCCCGCAGGGGTCCGCCGTACGCTCGTCGCCGATGGCACCGGCCGGCAACGTGGCCGAGGGTTTCGCGTCGGTCGTACCCGTACGGCCGCCCTCGTCTCCCTCGTTCTTCGAGGCCCACGGGCCGAAGACGACCAGCCCGGCCGTGATCGCGCCCGCCGCGGCCAGCGCCACCGCCGTGATGACCAACCGGCGTCGGCGCAGGGGCTGTTGCGGCTGCGGCCCGAAGGGCGTGGAGTCCTGCGCCCGGCGGACGAGTCGCCGTAGCCGGAGGGTTGGGGACGTCAGGTCCCGCACACGGCTGTCGTGCAACAGCTCCGCTATGTGCGGGGGTGGTGGCGCGGCGCGCGTCAGCAGCCTCTGCGCCCTGGCGGCGTCGGGCCGGCGCCGGGGCTCCACCTCCAGCAGGGCGGTGAGCGGCCCCGCCAGCGGGCCGACCCGGTGCGCGGGCTCGATGTGTCCCTCGACGGCCCGGGCCAGGTAGGCCGCGGGGTGTTCGACCTCGCCGTACGGCGACCGGCCCTCGACCGCCATGAACAGGGAGGCGCCCAGGGAGAACACGTCGGACTTCTCGCCCGCGGGCAGCCCCTTGGCCAACTCCGGGGCCAGATACGGTGGTTTGCCGGGCACACTGCTCGTCCCGCTCTGTGTGACGTCGCTCCACAGCGCCCGCGAGATCCCGAAGTCGGTCAGTCTCGCGACGCCTTCGTCGGTGACGAGGATGTTCTCCGGCGTCACATCGCCGTGCACCACGCCCTCGTGGTGGGACTTCGCAAGCGCGGCCGCGATCTGGCAGCCGATCGAGCAGGCGGCCTCGGGCGTGAGCGGACCGCTCTCCGTCAGGATCTGTGCGAGGCTGCGCGAGGGGACGTACTCCATGATGATCCAGCAGGTGGCGCCCTCGTCGACGAAGTCGAAGACGCCCACGATGTTCGGGTGGTGCAGCCGCCCGGCGTTGCGCGCCTCGCCCATGAGCCGTCGCGTGGCCCGATCGTCGTCCAGGCGTGCGCACTTGACCGCGACCCGCCGTTCGAGCCGCTCGTCCCAGGCCAGCCAGACGACGCCCATCCCGCCTCTGCCGATGGGCTCCTGCAAGAGGTACCGGCCGGCGATCTTGTCCCCGGCCTCCGGTGTCACGAGCACCGCCCCGCCCCTCGCCTCACCGCCGATGGTCCTGCCAGACGACGGAGTGTACTCAGCCCGCACCTGGCTGTGATCTCTTTCACCGGACTTCGCGCGGACCCGTCCAGAACCCCCACAGCGCGGCCGGTTCACGGTCGCCCAGAACCCCCACAGCGCGGCCGGTCCGCGGTCGCCCGGGACCCCTCCCGGGAACGGCGCCGCACCATGCGGGCACCGGACCTGTTCGTGATCGAGACCGGGGGAGATCAGGATGAGCGACCCGACGTACGCCCTGCCCACCATGCCGAGTTCCGCCCCCGAGGACCCCCGGGCACCCGACCCGGTGGCCGCCGCCCTGGGCAATGCCTCGCTCCTCGGCGTCGGCTATCTGATGCTGCGGCGACGCCGGCTCGCCCTCGCCGCCGTGGCCGGCAGCGCCGTACTCGTCTTCATGCTCGTCACGACCGCCTCGCGGTCGTACGAGGTGGCCGTGCTGGTGTGGTGGGCGGCCGTGGTCGTCCACGGGTGGTTCCTGGCGCGCGGAGGCGGCGGCCGAGGCACGGCGCGCAGACAGCGCCTGGTCGCGCTCGGCATCACGCTGCCGGTGCTGCTGGTGGTGGGGCTGTTGCGCTTCGACGCGTTCAGGATCGGTCGCAGCGTCACCGAGGCGCGCGAAAGCGGCGACTGCGCACGGGTGTCGACGGCCCAGGACAGGGTGTGGTTCGGGCACCGCGTCGCCGACGCCCCGCTCACCGCCCGCGGTGACGAGGCCGTAGCGGCGTGCGACCGGCTGCGGACGGCCCGGGCCGAGCTGAGCAGGGCGCTGACCGGGGACACCGAGGCCCTGGCGGACGGCTTCGGCACCCTCGCCTCGGTGCTGGCAAAGGGCGGCAACGAGAAGACGGTCGAAGCGACCTTGAACGGATTCCTCGGCAGGCTGCCCGCCAAGGACCCCTGCGACACCGCCGCCGTCACCGACTGGCTCCGCGACCGGGGGCGGAGCCACGACGTACTGGACCGGGCCGCCGACACGGCCGCGCTGACCGCGCCCGCGGCGCTCGTCGGATGCGGTGACGACCTCCTGGCGGACGACCGTTGGGAGGAGGCGCGCACGTACTACGAGCGGCTGCTCGACCGGTATCCCGGCAGCGGCCTCGCGGACCGGGCCCGGAAGGGAGCCAGGAAGGCCACCCTGAGCGCCGAGTTGGCGAACGTCAGCAACCTGCTCTCCGCAGAGACCGGCACCCAGCCCGAGTACTGCGCCGCCCCGGCGAAGTACAGCGGCGCCAAGCCCATGGGCAAAGGCACCAACCCCGCGCTGTTCTACGCCTCCGACGAGAACGGCACCGCTTCCGGCTACCCGAAGCAGTTCCCCGGCTCCTGGAAGGCGCACGATGCCGCCGACGCGGTGCTGGTGGTCTGCATGGGCGAGGACACCTTCGGGGATTCCGTCGAGACCTGCCCGTACCGGAGCGAGTCCTCCGGCGCCGTCGGGTACGTGAGCTTCCACAAGATCGAGATCCCGGTGAAGGTCTACGAGCTGCGCACCGGAAGGCTGGTCGCCGACCGCAAGATCCAGATCAGCGGTACGAGCTGCCCCTCGACCATCTTCACCGCGGAGAACACGGTCTCGATGTACGTCGACCCGTCCACGTCCGATGTGCGCTCCGCCTTCCGCCCGCTGGTCGTCCGGTGAGCGGCGGCGCGGACCGTGGCTTCGGCGGGGTCATCGCCGGGCGGTACCGGCTCCGGGAGCGGCTGGGTTCCGGCGGTGGCGGACACGTGTGGCTGGCCGAGGACGAGGACCTCCAGGTCCGGGTCGCGGTCAAGGAGATCGCCGTTCCGTACGAGTCGGACGGACCCGGCGACGACCCCGTCCACCGCGGGCGCAGGGAGGCGCTGAAGGCGGCGCAGCTGCGCGAGCACCCGAACGTGATCACGGTGTACGACGTGGTGGAGGACGACGACCGCCCGTGGATCGTGATGGAGTACCTGCCCGGCACCCGGGATCTGCGGGCCGTGGTGGAGGACCGCGGGCCGCTGCCGAGCGAGGAGGTGGCCCGGATCGGGGTGGCCACCCTCGACGCGCTGTCCGCCGGGCACCGGCTCGGCATCATCCACCGGGACGTGAAGCCCTCCAACGTCCTGTTGGCGCCGGACCCGTCCGGAGCCGCCGATCGACGGGTCCTGCTCACGGACTACGGCATCTCGCTGTGGCCCCGGGAAACCCGGGTCACCCGGAGCGGCATGGTCGTGGGCACCCCGGGCTACCTGGCGCCGGAACGACTGTCCGGCGGCGAAGCGACGGAAGCGACCGACCTGTTCTCGCTCGGTGCCACTCTCTACTTCGCCGTCGAGGGCGCCTCCCCCTTCGAGCGGGACACGCTCGACGCCTCCCTCATGGCGGCGCTGACCGCGGAACCCGCCGTACCGCAGCGGGCGAGCGACCCGCTGAGCCGCGTGATCATGGGGCTGCTGGCCAAGGATCCGGCGGAGCGTACGCGGGTGGAGCGAGCGCGTGAGCTGCTCGCGGAGGCCGGGGGAACCGGGACCCCTCGTACGCCGCTGCCCGCGCTTCCCGGAACCGCCCGGGAGAGGACCGGATCCGGCGCCGATCCCGCCGCCGCGACCGGCTCCGGGAGCACCTCGGCCGCCGCTCGCGGGTCGCTCGGCCGGCGAACGTCCTTACTGCTGACGCTCGTTGCCGTGCTGGTGGGGGCCGGCGGATTCGCGCTGGGCGCCGCCACGCACCCGGCGGAGAAGGCCGGGGTGAAGGGGCCGGAGGTCGGTACGAAGGTGGCCGCGAGCCCTTCCCCGACCGTGACCCGAAACGCGTACCCGTACGGCCGGCAGGCGGGGCTGCGCGAGGAGCTCACACCGGGACAGTGCGTCGACGCCGACGGGAAGGACGGGAAGTTCAAGGAGCTGCCCAAGGTGAAGGTCGTCGACTGCTACGACGACAATCCCGACGGCCAGGTCATCACGACCGTCGCAGCCGACGGCACGCGGGCGGCGCGGGACGAGTGCACCCGGCGCACCGCCAGGCTGCGGGCGACCATGGCGGACCCGGTGCTGTACGTCCTCACGCCCGGGCCCGGGCAGAGCGAACCGCCGCCCTCGGCCTGCCTGCTCTTGCTGAGGAACGCCACCGCGGGCGGCCCGCTCGGCGACTTCCGCAAGTTCGGCAACGAGGTGTACGTCACACAGCTGGGTCCGGGTGACTGCGTCGACACGCGGAAGGACGAGGACGACACGTACACCAAGACCTTGGTGAACTGCGACGGACCGCACGACCAGCAAATGGTGGGCTGGACCCGGGCCTCGGGCGACGGCTCGGCGGACAGTGTCGACGCGGGAGACCTCTGCGACGAGAAGTACGGCGTCAACTGGGCCCGTGGCCAGGGACACGACATGTGGGGCTGGTACTCCTCGGACGAGGAGTGGGACGCCGGGTTCCGGTGGGTGCTGTGCGGCGTGGGCCGGGAGGACGGGAAGAAACTCCCCGGCGGAACGCTGAAGTCGGCGTACTGACTACCAGCAGGATCACCGGCGCCATATTGCTACCCGACGTCCTTCACCGAGGTCGGCCCCAATTGCTTGGCACTGGCGTACTCCGGCATCGTCATTGGCTTGTCGAACAGGAAGAACGACTGGTTCGTGCCGACCGTGAATTCCATGTACACGCCCGTCGTGGCATCGAAACCGTAGTAGGCGTTGCAGGTGGAACCCGACGAATACGTGCCGTCCATGCCGGGCTGCGCGAGGACTGCGACGCCGTTGGAGGAGGACTCCACCCTCTCCGTCGGAGTGAGCATCTTGCAGCGCGGCACCGGCAGGCCCTTCATGATGAAGTACCCGTACTCGCCCTTGGCGTTCTGGATGTAGACGTATGAGAGTTTGCCCCGCTTCCCCCACGTCCTGATCCACTGGTTGATCGCTTCGCGGGTCGGCGAGTACTCCATGCGGCCCGCCGGCTGCTGGGCCACGAGACGGTCGTAGTTGTCCTGCTTGGCCTTGTTCTCCTTGTCCTGGCCGGAGTCGCCGGTGCAGGACGTCAGGGCAAGGCCCACAACGAGCGCGACAACGGTGGCCAGGGCCATGCGTGCGAACTTCTTCATGCGGTGCTGCCCTCTTCCCGGGATGAGATGGGGATCAGTTGGTGCACGTCGTGCGCTCGGCTCCGGCATCCAGCCGGTACGGCAGATCCTTGTCGCGGAAGGGTGCGCGGTGCTCCTGGGCGGCCTTCGCGTTGTAGGTGTTGACCGACTCGATCCGCGTGGCCTTCAGCGCGGTGATCGACTGGTCGATCTGCGTCAGGCGAGTCTCCGAAGCGACCTCCCGCTCCTCCCGGAGCCCCTGGATCGTCCCTTCGGCGTTCTGCACGGCCGCGCACAGATCGAAGAACTCCTCGTACGTGGTCTGCCGGAACTCGCCCGAGCCGCCGGTGTTCTCGCGCTTGTCCGCCGCACCGCGGAACGGGGCGGTGATCCACTCCGCGCCGCCGAAGGCGAGCACCCCGATCACGTACAACACCGCCAGGCCGATGACCCCGCTGACGGCCCAGGCCGCCAACCGTGCACCCTCGCGTACCTGCCCCATGGTCATACCCCTTCACAGGTATCTCCGGCACACACCGCATCTGTGATGACGACCGGGCTTGCGCGTACCGAGGCTAGGAGGAGCGTCCGGGACCGGTCCCACGCGCTTGCAGGCCCTCCCTGCTCATCGGGTTCCCGATCACCCACCGGTCGGGGCACCTCGCCGCCGGGCCGGTGCGGTCGCCGTGCGACCGCCGTGCGACCGCCGACGGCACAACTCCGTTGTCGTTTAAAGGGACTTGGCTCCGCTGCCATTGCATGCGATCGATGTCGTCACCCGAAGTGGGCGGCACGAGCAGGCGCCGCGCATCACGCCTCGGGCCCGTGTCACCGACAGCTCCGCGGGAGTCCGTCCCGCCTGTGATCACGCCCCTCGTCCAACCGCTCCACAGGCACTGATCAACCGGCGACTCGATCCGGAAATGGAAGAAGTTTTCCGTTGACGAGTCTGCTACACGTCCGACATGCCGGTGCAACATCCGGGCCGTTAGCTGCCGCATCAACCGTCCGGCGCGACGCCGGTAGGGGATGGGGCACAGCAAGAAGGAGCAGGACATGACGGCCACGGACAGCGCGGACGCGGACAGAACCGCCACCCCGCCCGGGTACTCCCCCCGTCTCTACAACGCGGACCTCGCCCCCGCCACCGAACGCAAGTGGGGCGCCTTCAGCATCTTCAACGTCTGGACCTCGGACGTGCACAGTCTGTACGGCTACTTCCTGGCCGCCAGCCTGTTCCTCGTCGCGGGCAACACCCTCAAGTTCCTCATCGGCATCGGTGTGGGCTCGCTGATCATCTACTGGATGATGACCCTCATCGGCAAGGCGGGCGTCAAGACCGGTGTCCCCTACCCGGTCCTCGCCCGCGCCTCGTTCGGTACCTTCGGCGCCAACGTCCCGGCTCTCGTACGGGCCGTGGTCGCCACCTTCTGGTACGGCGCCCAGACCAGCGCCGCCGCCGGCGCCATCGTGGCCTTCCTCGTCCGCTACGACGGACCCAAGCATCTGCACGAGACCAGCCGGCTCTTCGACCACAGCGGCCTCGAAGTGCTGTGCTACCTCGGCGTCTGGGCCGCCCAACTGCTCATCATCAGCAAGGGGATGGAAACGGTCCGCCGTTTCCAGGACTTCGCCGGCCCGGCGGTGTGGCTGATGATGCTGATCCTCGCGATCGCGCTGTCCGTGAAGGCCGGGGCGCTGTCCTTCTCCGTCGACATGCCGAGCGGCGACCTTGCCGCACTCGCCAAGAGCGCCACCGGGCTCGACGTCAGCCCGGGCTCACTCGCCGCGATCGCGGCGATAGCCGCCACCTGGGTGACCTACTTCGCCGCCCTGTTCCTCAACTTCGGTGACTTCGCACGCTTCACCCCGGACACGAAGGCCCTGAAGAAGGGCAACATCTGGGGCCTGCCCGTCAACCTGATCCTCTTCTCCCTCGTCGCCGCGATCACCACGGCCGCCGCCAGCAAGGTGTACGGCGAGGTCATCCTGGAACCGGCCAAGATCTCCGCCAAGTTCGACAGCGCGTTCCTCGTCCTGCTCGCCGCCCTGACCTTCGCGGTGGCGACCCTCGGCATCAACGTCGTCGCCAACTTCGTCAGTCCCGCCTTCGACTTCGCCAACGTGGCCCCGAAGTACGTGACCTTCCGGCGGGGCGGCCTCATCGCCGCCGTCATCGCGCTGCTGCTCTACCCGCTCCACCCCTGGGACAACGCCCCCAGCTTCGTCAACGCCATCGGCTCGACGATGGGCCCCATCTTCGGTGTGATCGTCGTCGACTACTACCTCATCCGGAAGACACAGCTGAACGTGCCCGCTCTGTACGACGAAGGCGGGGAGTTCCGCTTCCAGGGCGGCTGGAACGTACGGGCGTTCGCCGCCGGGGTGGTGGGCGCCGTCTTCTCCAGCATCCTCCCCGTCTACGGACCGTCCGGATACGGGGCGACGCTGGGTCCGTACTCCTGGTTCATCGGAGTCGTCGTGGCCGGGGTGCTCTACTTCGCGTTCAGCGGAGGCAAGAGCCCCCTCACAGCGAGGACGGGGGCAACGGAAGCGCCGGAGGCGACCAAGGCATAGCAGTCAGCTTCTTCCAGCAACCCGAGTAGGGCGCCCGACCTGGGGTGATGCCGGTCAGGCGCCCTTTTCCCCGCCGCCGCCCCGGCTCGGCCACTGCCCGAGCCGGGTGGGGAGACCGGGCTCCTCCAGGGCCCGGTCCCAGATTCGCCAGAGAGGCTGTGCGCTCGCGAAGGCTGCCCGAACCGGATATCCGTACCAGCCGAGCCAAGCGCAGAGCCCGTTCCCGCACGCACTCTGCCCGCCGTTCCTCAAAGCCGTGCCCACAGCGTGCCCATAAGAGCGGACAACCATGGTCAACAGCGGCGCGGCCATGCCCGGGCAACGTCGCCAGCACAACGAATCCGTGCAGGTCAGCAGCCCTGCAGCCGCGCAAGCGCCGTCGCTTCCCAAGCTGAGAGCGCGAGTTCGATTCTCGTCACCCGCTCTTTTTGAAGCCCCAGGTCAGCAGCCTGGGGCTTGTTTTGTCGAGGACTGTTGCTGCGCTTGCGGGCACCTCTGGACCCCCGAGATCGGGCACGCAGAGACACGTGCGCCTTGAGCCCCCAGCCCGCGCGGGCCGTGCACAAGCCCCCTTGTGGGAGCGGGCACTTGACCGCCAAGGATCCTCCGTCAGAGCGGGAGGTCGTCGGGGAGTACCCGGAACGCCTTGTGGCGGCCCAAGGGGCGTACGGCCCGGAAGTCCCGTCGGTCGAGGGTGAGAATCGCGTCCGTGTCGTAGTCGGCGGCAAGCGCCACGTTCACCGCGTCGGCGAGGTCGAGGTCCAGCGCGCGGTAGCGGACACGGACGGACTGGGCTGCGCCCAGGTGGTCCTCCGTGACCTCCGGCATGACGACACGCCCCCGGCTCATCCAGCGCCGCAGGTCGTCGACCGCGCTGAGGGCGGCCTCCCTGCCGAGCTCACGCGTCGCCACGTGATCCAGTTCCGCCAGCAGGAGCGGCGACATGACCAGCAGGCCCGCCGCCATGATCGCCTCGTTCGCCGCCCGGTGTTCCGGATGAGCCGAGTCCAGGGCCGCCAGAAGGCCGGACGTATCGGCGATGACAATGATCACGCGGCGGATCCGGAACCCGAGCCGGCCTCACGCTGGACGGCCTCGGCGACCGCGTCGCGCACCTCCGACTGGGACAGCGTGTGCCCCGGCCCCTCGAAGGTGCGCGAGAACAGCGGCTCGTCCCACACCCGGTTCGCCATGGCCGCGAGGTGGATGCCCTGGCGGATGATCTCGGCCTCGCTTATCCCCCGGCGCTTGGCGGCCTCCTTGATGATCGCCAGGTCCTCTGGGTCCGCGTAGACGTTCGTGCGCTTCATGGACATGTACCAAGAGTAGTCCATGTACTAGATTGATGTATTCGAGCCTTTCGCTACGTCTCATTGCCCGGTGCCACCGAGCTGCCCTTACAGCGGCTCCGCCTGTCGGGCCGGCCCTGATCGCTGAATCCGTTCTCGATCAGGCCGTTCGCCGCGTGGAAGCCTGGCGAGGGTCGCGCATCGTCCTCAGCTTCACCGGCGCGGATGCAGCGTAGAAACCCCAGGTCAGTGGCCTGGGCTTCGTTGTTGTCCGATCCAAGTCCGTGCACTGATCACGCTCTGCCTCAGACGCCGCTCGTACGCGAGGCAGCCCCCGCGTCTCCATTCAGGGGGTCGGTCCGGCGGCGCAGATCGATGGTTCGCAATGTGGCGGGGAGATCTGCCCGGTAGGGGATCAAACCGAAGCGGTGGTGCTTGATGGTGGCTGCCACCGTCATGTGAGCCTGGACGGGTACGTCGGCGGTGGCCTTGACGATCAGGGTGAAGGTCTCATCACCGATCAGGGCGTGACGGCTGGTGGCTTTGATGCGCCATTCCGGGTCACTGTCCCTTTCACCCATTCCGATGACGAAGAATTCCTCCCGGCCTTGGCCGCGGGTGACTTCGAGTGTGGATTCAACGATCGCGAGTTTGGCGGTCAGTCCAACGGTTGTGGCCCGCTCCATTGGGTGGGAGCGCTTCTTGGGAGAGATCGACCAGGCGATCGGCTGTCGGTCCGCGGGCTGCCCGGGAGACTCCAGAAGGACGCCGACGGCAGCGTCGGCGAAAGGATCGCCATTTGCCGGCGGGCGGAAGGCGCACGTGACGCTGAGGAGGAAGTAGTCGCTGTGCGACGACTCCGCGGCCAGGAAGCCGAGCCATTCCGCCTCGCCTGCCGCTGCCTCCTCCGCCGTCAGGGGGTGGACGACGGCGGTACTGAGCGACACCCGCCCCTCGATGCGCTGCTGCGGGGCAGGTGACTGCAGCCGGGGCACCTCCACCAGGTCGATCTCGTGGAGCGGGGTCGGGGGCAGTTCCAGGTGGGTCACGATGCAGCTCCGTCGTTCGTGTCCGAATGGCGCCAGTCGCCGATGAAGCAGAACGAGCCCCAGTCCCGGAAGGCCGGGTGGCGGGCGCGGACGGCCGACTGCGCGGCGCGGAAAGCAGCCCGCCGATCTGGTGTCTGCGCGAGTCGCTCGTAAAGCGTCCCGAAGAACTCCGTGGCCACCTGCGGGTGGACCGGCCACAGGCATCCGATGACGGCCGATGCACCGGCCGCCAGGAACGCTGCGGGCAGGCCGCGCAGGTTGTCATTGACGTCGAACCGGCCCAGCGCGGATTCGCATGAACTCATCGTGACGAGTTCGACGCCTCGCAGGTCGGCCTGGAGGATGTCGTGGGCAAAGACGCGACCGTCGTGGTCTGCGTCCGGCGACAGGAACAGGCACTGGTACCACGAGGCCCACTCGTTGTGTGCCCCGTGCGCGGCCACGTGGACGTACCGTGCGTCGGCGAGTTCGCTGAGCAGTCGCCGCGGTGTCGCCGCGGCTCCCAGCACCGCGTGACCGCCCATCGCCGCCGCGACCTGGGCGGCGTGTGTCTCCAGGGCGTTTTGCACGAGCAGCCCGTGCCGGGCACCCCCGGCCGCGGATGCGAAGGCCACGAGCCCATGCCCGGACGGACGGTGGAGGCCGGGTGCCTGGGTACGGAGGAAGCCCAGGCCCGGCACTTGGGTGACGGTCCAGTCCTCGGCAAGGGGGCGGCCGTTGACCTCTAGGAGGTGGTAGGGGAGGTAGTGCAGCGGGCCGTTGGGCCATATGCAGAGGTGCCTCTTTCCCTGGGCCCACCAGCTGTCCAGCGAAGCAGTGAAGGCTGCCAGGTAAGAGACGCTGTCGTCCCTGAGTTGCCCTTGTGCGTCACGGCTGAGCGGCCGATGCAGCGGGTCCGCGACGACGGCCTGCCGCAGGGCAGCCACGTGAAAGGCCACCGGGTGGGCGGAGAGAGTGTGCCCCGCACGCATGAAGCGAATGAGCCCGGCTTCGAAGTTCGGCAGCAACACGGTGTGGTGCTCCATGTCGTCGCGGGTCACCGCCAGACCGGACAGCGAGGTCACCGGCGCCTCGGAGTTGTCCTGGTGGGTGTGGCCGAGATACAGCGACAGCAGCACCGTGTCTTCGGTCAGGAGCGCCTGCAACTCGTCGGGGAACATCATCGGCATACGGTCCATGCGGCCGGAGGCGAGAAGCTCCTGACTGATCCACCGGTCCGCCGCACGCTGCATATTGCGGTGCTCCGTCTCGGCGCCGACTCCGAGCTCGGACTCACCGGCGCCCACGTAGAAGAGCATCGCCTGGTCGGGGCCCGGCAGTTCGGGCTCGCTCAGCGGTCCCGACAGCTGCGACTCGTCCGCCCTGACGCGGGCCAGCAGCCGCGAGAGTGGCGCGGAGGGGGTGAACGGGCCGGGCCGTCCGGTGATGACCGTGAAGTCGACTCCCTTGGCGGCCTGGTGAAGCACCATCATCAGGCCGTACGAGATAGTGGGGCCGCTCAGTTTGAGGATCAGCTGTTGGTACAGATCCCGGAGCTTCCAGCCGACGACCTCGTCGATGCCACCCCGCAACCACACGGCGGCGGGGATCAACGCCGCCACGGCCTCGCCGGCGCTGCTCTCGTCGGCTGACAGAACACTGCGCAGCGCGGCATCGAGGCTGTTCAGCGCCATGTCGATCTGACCGCACACGGCGTAGGCGGCAGTTGCGTCGGCGAAGTGACCTGCGGCGAGGGCATGCTGTCCTGTCGCCGACGTGCGCAGTCCCATGTCGTACGAGAGCGTGCCGTCGAGGTAGTCGAGTGCCTGACGGTAACGGCCGCACAGCTCCGGAGCCAGCTCCCGTGCCTCGGCGATGAGAGCGCGGCCGACGTGTTCCTCGTCGCTCCCCCGGGCGTGCGCCGCGAGGTGGATAAAGGTCGCCGCGCGCTGCTCGGGAGTCCAGCCGTCTCGGTCCGCGATGGTGCGAAATTGTCCCGCGGCATTCTCCGCTCGCATCGGCCACGGGGAGCAGCGCAGGCGGCTGTCCGCCAGACAGTGCACTTCACTGTCCCAGCGGCGCCGACGGTAGGAGTCTCCGGGCAGGTCCGGCAGTTCGCGGTCGGCGGCCTCGATCAGCTGGAGCTCCAGGTCGGGCCGGCGGGCCTCCTCGGCGAGCGTGAGCGCCTCGGTGAAGACGCTGGCGGCCTCCCGCGTCCCCTGCCGGTCCCGGATGGCGGCCAGCGGCAGGGGCAGCATGTCCTGAACGTCGCCGGGCAGCGAGAGCTCACCCAGTGAGCACAGGACTCTCAGCAGGTACAGATGGGTGAGGGGATCCTCGACGGGATCGAGCACGTCGAACGCCTCACGGGCAGCCGCCCGTATCTCCTCGTCGTGCGACTCCTGCGTGAGACCGGCGACCACGGACAGGGCCTCGGCCAGCGCTTTGAGGACACGCCCCCGCCGGTGCCCGTGCGACAGTGCGGCGGCCTCGCGCAGATACGGGACCGCCTCCTCGGCGGCGACCAGGGGAGGAGGCATCTCCGCGGTTTCCGGTGCGACGGAATCGTCCGGATGGATCGAGCGGTGCCGAGCCTGACGGTCGCGCCACAGATCGTGGGCCGACTCGAAGGTCAGTCCCGCCATGTTCCCCAGGTACGGACTGACACGCAGCAGTCCCGCGGCGAACAGTGTCTCCGAGAGTTCGGCGACGTCCTCGGCGCGGTCGCCGTCGCGCAGCACGGCGATCTGTTCGTCCGCCACCGCACAGGCACGGCGGAAGAGCAGCCCGTCGGCCACCTCGATCAGCGCGAGCCGTCCTGCCTCGACGTAGGCATCGGCCGCCGACCACCAGGGCGTTCCCGGTCTGGCGGCCCAACGGGGGCGCGCAGCCTCCAGCGCGAGCGTCAGCGTCGGCACCGCGTCGCGCGGTCGGCCGACCCCTACAAGTCGTAGACCCCCCAACACCACGGACACCACGGCAGCCTCCGAGAGCACGAGGGACGGATCCCTCACCCGGCGTATGGCCTCGCTCTCGGTCAGCACTCTTGCCGAGAGCTGCCCGGCGAGAGCGCCCAGGGTCCGGGCCTGACGCCGGACCTCGGGATCGTCCCTGTGGGGCACCGGGCCGTCCTCGGCCACGGCAGGTGCGTCGGGCTGGACAGCCCCACCTGCTCTTCTGGCCCGGGAAGTCCACTCGAGAAGGAGTCCCATGACTCTGCTCAAGTCGGTCAGGTGCGCCTCGCGATGGGCGCCCTTCGTCAGGTCGGCGGCCTGACGCAGCCACCCGGCCGCTTCGCGGAGCAGGGCTACGACGTCGTCCTCTTCCCCGGCTGCCGCTCCCACTGCCTCCCCGCGACGGGCGAGAGCCGAACCGAGTCCGGCTGCCGCACGCGCGTACGCCGAGGTGTCCCCGGCAGCGTCCACGAGAGCATCCCGACAGGCCCTCTCGGCCTGAGCGAGATCCTCGGTGTCCCCTGCGAACTCGAAGCGTCGCAGGAGGGCATCGGCGAAGGATGTTCGGCGGCTCACCCGCCGCAGGGCCGACGATTCCGGGAGAGCGGCCACCCTGGCCAACAGCTCCACCGCAGCATCTGCGTCGGCGCTCCGTTCCACCGCAGGACGGTCGGGAAGAGCCGCGCGATGTCGGAGCGCGAGGCCGTGGAGGGTGTCCCGGTATGCATTGTCACCGCTGTCCGCCACGGTCCTGATCAGACTGATGGCCTGATCGAGGGCAGCGACGTCACCCGTCTCCTCGGCATCCATGACCAGATCTGCCGCATGTTCCAGCGGGTCGCTCCACGGGTCGTACCCGGTCTCATCAGCGAACCGTGGCCACAGCTCACGCGGCACGCGCCGGTGATCGACCAGGTAGAGCAGGCCGAACACACCGATGGCTGTCTCGAGGTCCTTAGCGGCAAGGGAGTCGTTCCTGCGTGCGACGGAGCGGGCCCAATAGAACGCGGCAATGGTGTGCAGGACATCCGGGTCGGCCTCTTCGGGGCGCCGGTCGACCGAGGCGAAGAGATCCACCGCAAGAGCCAAGGCATCGTCGTCGAGCACACGTTGCGGCTCTACGCCGTTGCCGAACTCCCGTATGCGGGCAGCCAGTTCACCGAGCCGCGTGTCCTCCACGAATCCCCCGTCCCCCGTCGGAGCACTCATGGTAATGAGGACGACACTGGCGGCCCCGGTCGAACTGTCGATCCGCACAGGGGCCACACAACCAGTTGCGGGGACCGACACTCCTCCACCGCGACCGGGACTTCGAATGCATCGCCGCCGTCACCGGCCAGGCGCATCAGCGGTACAGGCCAGAAGTCGTCGAGTGAGAACAGGCACCACCACGAGCCCCTGCACACACGCGAACACCCTCACCGACGCGCGCCGATGAGCCCGAACGACCGCAACGCCGGTTTCATGCGCCTGCTCCAGCCACCGACTCTGTGCAGCCTGCGCCCATTGCGTGCCCGTATGTGCAGCCGCAATGTCACTTCAGGAGCTGGCCCCCGTGCGAAGCAGCCCATGGGCATTGCACCGTCAGCAAGCGCCGGCCTCCCCCCTTCCGAGATTCCGTGCCCTCCGCGTGCCCGTAAGGACGGAAAACCACGGTCAACAGCGGTGCGATCCGGCCTACACGGCCACTCCAGGAACTCGGCATCTGCGCTGGTCAGAGCCATGGAACACGTCCAAGCGCCGTCGCTTCCCAAGCTGAGAGCGCGAGTTCGATTCTCGTCACCCGCTCCATGATGAAACCCCAGGTCAGTGGCCTGGGGTTTGTTTCTGTCCGGTCAGCCGGCTCTTCGCCGCTCCCTGAATCTCGTGGCGGCCGCCTCCAGGTCCACGATCGGGGCCGGGTAGTCCACGCCCGCACGGGCCGCTTCGTCGAGATGCGCGAGACGGTGGACCGTCCTGGCGTCGAGGTGCCTCAGTTCCGGGAGCCAGCGGCGTACGTACTCCCCTGCGGGGTCGAAACGGCGTGCGTGGACGAGGGGGTCGAGCAGCCGGTTCGGGCGGGTGTCCGTGCCGGTTCCGGCGGCCCACTGCCAGTTGAGCTGGTTGTTCGCGACGTCTCCGTCGACCAGCAGGTCCAGGAAGTGGCGGGCACCCACCCGCCAGTCCACATAGAGCGTCTTGGTCAGGAAGCTCGCCGCGAGCATGCGGACCCGGTTCGGCATCCAGCCCTCGTGGCGCAGCTGCCGCATGCCCGCGTCGACTACGGGATAGCCCGTACGGCCCTCCTGCCACGCCTCGACCTCCCTCGGGGCGCGGCGCCAACGGTCGTGCCGGGAACGGTAGTCGTGGCCGGCGGCTTCAGGGCGGGCCGCCAGGACCTGGTGGTGGAAGTCCCGCCAGGCGAGCTGGCGGACGAAGGCGTGCGACCCGGCGTTGTCCTGGGCGCGGGCCCGGTGCAGCAGTTCGGTGGGGGACAGACAACCGAAGTGCACATACGGCGAGAGCCGCGAGGTCGCGTCGGCGGCCAGGTCGTCGTGCCGCTCGTCGTAGGCGGAGAGCGGGCCGGACAGCCATGACCGCAGCCTGCGGCGCGCCTCGGATTCCCCTCCGGCGGGCAGACCGGGCGACGGGGAGCCCACCGCGAGGGACTCGGCGCGGGGCAGGTCTGCCGAGCGCACGTCGGATACCCGTACGGTGTCCGGCGCCCGCAGGACGCCCCGCACGGAGAAGGTCTCCCAGCGGCGGAAGTACGGCGTGAAGACCGCGAAGTGGTCCTTGCCACCGCCCGAGGGCGTCAGGGCCCCCGCCGGTACGGCCGTCAACGAGGTGTCGTGCACGCGCAGTTCGCGCCGGTCGCCCGCCAGCGCCACGCGCAGCCGGTCCTCGCGCCGTACCGCGTAACGGCTCACCCCGCCCGCGATGTGCACCACGGCTGCCCCGGTCTCCGTCGCCACCCGGCAGGTCTCCTCGACCACGTCGCCGACGCGCACCACCAGGCGGCCGCCCCGCTGCCGCAGGGCCGCGTCGAGGTCGGCCAGGCTGTCGGCCAGGAACGCCGCCCGGTTGGGCACGGCGAAACCGGTACGGCGGATGCCGGTGTCGACGACGAAGAGCGGGACCACGCGTTCCGCGTCCCTCAGAGCAGCCCGCAGGACCGGGTTGTCGTGCACTCGCAGATCCGCGGTGAACAGGGCGACCGAGACGCGCACGGTTCCTCGATCCCCTTCAGCGGGTACGGGCCGGTTCAGGGGCGGCCGATTCGGCCGCAGCCGCGATATTGCGGGCCATGCCGCCGAAGACCGCCGCGTGGAACGGGGCCACGCCCCACCAGTAGGCGTGCCCGGCCAGGCCGTGCGGATGGAACAGGGCCCGCTGCCGGTACACCGCGCACCCCTGTGGATCCGGGTCGACGGTCATCTCCAGCCAGGCCAGGCCCGGCAGCCGCATCTCCGCGCGCAGCCGAAGCAGCCGGCCCGGCTCGATCTCCTCCACTCGCCAGAAGTCCAGGCTGTCGCCGACCCGCAGCCGGATCGCGTCGCGGCGGCCCCGGCGCAGGCCGACACCGCCCACCAGGGTGTCCAGCCAGCCGCGCAGGGACCAGGCCAGCGGCGAGGAGTACCAGCCGTTCTCGCCGCCGATCGCCTCCACCACCCGCCACAGAGCCTGCGGCGACGCCGCGACCGTACGCTCGCGGTAATCCGTGTAGAGGCTGCCGCCCGCCCAGTCGGGGTCGGTCGGCAGCGGGTCGCTGGGGGCGCGGGCAGTCGACGCCGAGGACCACCTGGTGGCCACGTCCGCGTCCTGCACGCGCCGCAGGGCCAGCCGGATCGCCCGCTCGAGGGTGACCAGCCCCTCCGGCGGGTCCGGCACGTACCGGACGACGTCCCGCTCGGCGCAGACCACCTCGTGTTTCAGTGACTCGACCAAGGGGCGCGCGAGAGCGCCCGGCACCGGGGTGACCAGACCGACCCAGAGGCTGGACAACCGGGGGGTGAGCAGCGGAACGGGCAGGATGACCCGCTTCGGCAGCTCCGCGATGGCGGCGTACTGCCGCATCATCTCCTGATACGTGACGACATCCGGCCCGCCGATGTCGAAGGCCCGGTTCACGTCGTACGGCAGCCGCGCGCACCCCACGAGGAGGCGCAGCACGTCGCGGACGGCGATCGGCTGGATGCGGGTGCGCACCCAGCTCGGGGTCACCATTACGGGGAGCCGCTCGGTCAGGTACCGCAGCATCTCGAAGGACGCCGAACCCGAACCGATGATCACGGCGGCCCGCAGTACGGCGGTCGGCACGCCCGAGGCCAGGAGGATGCGGCCCACTTCGGCGCGGGACCGCAGATGGGGTGACAGTGCGTTCTCGGGTACTCCGGAGGGGCTCAGCCCGCCGAGGTAGACGATCCGCCGGATTCCGGCAGCACGCGCCTGCTCACCGAAGATCCTGGCCGCGCGCCGGTCGGTCTCCTCGAAACCCCGCCCGGTGTTCAGCGCGTGCACCAGGTAGTACGCGACGTCCGTTCCCTCCATGGCCGCACGCACAGATGCCTCGTCCATCACGTCCCCGCGCACGACCTCCGCCTGCCCTGCCCACGGATGGTCCCGCAGCTTGCCGGGTGAGCGGGCCAGGCAGCGCACCGAGTACCCGGCCGCCAGCAGCTCCGGCACCAGCCTGCCGCCCAGGTAACCGGTGGCGCCGGTGACCAGACAGCGCAGCGGCCGGTCGTCGTCGGTCATGCCGGTCGCACGTATGCCGGTCGAGTGCACTTTGTCCGGCGACGGGCGGCGGACCGGGCCGCAAGAAACGTCATGGCTCTCATGTCTTCCCGGGACGTGCCCCTCCGAGGGGCTCTGTCGCTGTTCCCTGAGGCCATGCTTGGGGCCGAGGGCGAGCACCGCAACCTCGCAGTAGCGACGAACACTCCGGACCTGCCCGAGGGACGATGCGGTCCGGAGGGCGCAGGCGTCGCGTTCGCGTATGGCCCGGCTGGTGCCGGCGTCCGTGCCCACAGCGTGCCCGCAAGAAGGTCTGCGGCCTGGGGTTAGTTTGTTGTCCAGATCATGCTGGAGCGGATGCAGGCGACGCTCGGCAACGCGACCTCCTGCGCCGTGTCCGGCCGGCCCTGCCCGCGGGCCCTAGTCGTTCCTCGTGAAGGTGCCGAGACCGGACGTGTCGAGGTGCTCGACCCGGACCTTGTCGGCGCGTCCGCCGGGTCCGACGGTGAAGGTCACGCCGGACAGGCCGACGGCCATTTCGCCGGTGGTGCGGTAGCTGAAGGTGTCACCGTCGTAGTGGCTCAAGGAGAACCGTTGCTTCCTGGGCCCAAGTTGCATGGTGAGTTCGTTCCCCTGGACGCTGACGGTCATCGGGCCGTAGTAATCATTGGAGTACGTTCCGGTGTAGGCGCTGTTCGCCTTGGCGGGTGCGGGCGAGGCCGGAGGCTTGCTGTAGTCGACCGGCGACTGTTCCCCATGCAGGGACTGCTTGAAGATCGGCCCGAGGAACGTCAGCCAGTCGACGGTCGGCCCGCCCGTCGACGCGGTGTCGAGGAACGTGGAGGCGATCGCCTCGGGCACGCCGATGGGCTCGCCGTTGGTCAGGACGACGATGCCGAGCTTCTCCGAGGGCAACAACGCGACGTTGGTGGCCGCCCCCAGCGCGAAGCCCCCGGAGTGGCCGAGCTTCAGCCTGCCCTGGTCGTCGTAGCTCACGTTCCAGCCGAGCCCGTAGAACCCGGACCTGCCCGCGGGCGCGTGCGGCGGCTCGGAGACCATGCGCGGCAGGTGGGTCTGCTCCAGCGCCTCGGCGTCGACGACTTGCCGCCCCTCAAATTTGCCGTTGCCCAGTTGCAGGCGCAGCCACTTCGTCATGTCCCGGGCCGTGGAGCTGGCCCCGCCCGCCGGGCTCTGGGCGTCCGGGTCGCGCACATGCTCGGCACGCCAGGTGTCCCCGGTCTTCACATGCAAGGCGGCCTTGTTGCCCGCTTTCTCGTAGTCGGCGAAGGAAGAGCTGGTGGAGCCCATGCCGAGCGGCCTGTACAGCTTCTCGTCGGACAGCTTCTCCCAGCTGGTCCCCGCTGCTCGCGCGGTGGCGACGCCGGCTTCGGTCAGCCCGAAGTTGGTGTACGCGTAGTGGGCACGGAAGGGGGCCGACGGTTCGTAACGAAGGTGGTCCAGGATGTACGAGCGGTCGTAACCGAGGTCCTCCAGGACGTCTCCGGCGTGGTCGGGCAGTCCGCTGCGATGCGAGAACAGGTCGGCCAGCGTGACATGGCGGGTGACCCATGGGTCCTTCAGCTTGAAGCCGGGGTTGTGGTCGACCACCGGGTCGTCCCAGCCGACGGTCTTCTCGCCCACGACCGCGGCGACCACGGTGGACGCAATGGGCTTGGAGACCGAGGCGAGCTGGAAGACGGTGTCCGCTCCGACCCGGTCCTTCGTACCTGCCTTCCGCAGGCCGAACCCCTTCAGATACAGCACCTTGTCGTTGTGCACCACGCCCACGGCGACTCCGGGCACACCGGTGCGGCGCATGGCATCCCGTACGACGTCGTCCAGCTTGCTCACCGCGCTCTCGACCTCGGCCCGGGTGAGCTGTGGCGGTGGCTGGGCGGGTGGGACGGTGGGCAGCGGCGAGGTCGCGACGGCCGCACGCCCGGCGACGGTGGTGTCGGCATCGGACCCGGTACAGCCGACGGCCAGTACCGCTACCAGGCCGAGTGCAGCGGCGGAGCGAACGGGGCGGGGGCATGCATTGTCGAGTCGGGACATGTCCTCAATGGAAGTCCCGCCCCCGGCACCTGTCGCGCCTTGGCGGGCCGTTCGGGGGGTCAGGCACAACGCCGTCACGCTCGCCTGTTCAGGCCGAAGGCTGAGTCCCTGTGCACGGTGTCGTGCCCATAGCGTGCCCAAGAGAGCGGACAACTACGGTCAACAGCGGTGGGATCCGACACCACTTTCATCCCAGAGAGAAGACATCTGCGCAGGTCAGAGCCATAGAGACCACCCAAGCGCCGTCGCTTCCCAAGCTGAGAGCGCGAGTTCGATTCTCGTCACCCGCTCCATGATGAACCCCCAGGTCAGAGACCCGGGGGTTCTTTGTTGTCCAGGCCGATGGGCGGGGACCGCAATTTCTGCGGTGAGCCGGAGTTGGTCGGTCGGCCGGTGGGCCGGGGCGTCCGTGCAAGCACCCCCTCACCCTCGCCATGGCCGGCGTCTCCCACTGGGCCGGAGGAACGGCAAGCACTGGCTTGGCCGAACTGCTCGTCGACGATGAGGAGTTGATGACGAGTTGCGGCACGTCCGGCAACGGGCGGTGACCAGGCGAACACGATGGTCTCCCGCCATGAGTCCATCGGCCGGCTCACCGTCTCGTCGGCCGTCCCCTCGGAGGGGGACGGCCGTCCGATCTCGGCGACAAGGCTCCGCCGCGATGCCGTGGTGCGGAGCTTCGCGGCAGCGGTGGAGCGACTGCGCGCCAAGGGCTGAGTCCGGGGTCAGCAGCCGCGCACGTCCTTCGTCAGCACCCCTTGCTCCGTCGCGAGCGTGTGGTCGTAGCACGCGCCGGGAGCCCGGAGCCGGTAGCGCTCGCTGGTCGTGGCCACCGCGTGCCGGTCCTCGCGGGCGACGCCGAGGGTGAAGGTGGCGTCTCCCTGGTAGGTGTCGTCGATGCGGGTGGCGCCGAGGTGCGCCCGGTCGGCGACGGACATGATCACGCGCAGGCGGTTGGCGCTGTCGATGGTGGCGCGGCCGTCGAGCGTGTAGGTGCGGCCGGTGCGGGAGACGTGCCCGTTGGTGGTCACGGTCTGGTCGTCGGTCCACGTGCCGGTCTGGTCGTCGGTGTTCTCGTCCGGCGTCCACTGGTGGTCGATCGCGCTCGTGACTGTCCGCTCCACCGTCGTCGTGACCCGGCCGTGGGAGGTGTCCAGGTAGCCGGTGACATTCAACCGGTCCTTGCCGGCGGTCACCAGGTGGCGCAGCGAACCGTCGGTGTAGGTGTTGCTCACCGCCGGATCCGCCTTCCTGTACGACGTCACGGCGCCCGTCACCACCGACTTGTGTGCGTCCTGCCACACCAGGATGTTCGTCGGCGCGCTCCACCCCGTCTGGCCGCTCGGCACCCCGACCACCGACACGTCGACCTTGTGCGCTCTGCCGTCGTTGAGCAGGCCGGCGAACGGAGTCAGGTCGAACTCCAGCGGCCGTACGTCGAAGGCGTGTGGGGCGGGGATCACCGACCACAGATAGGGCGACCAGCCCCCGGTCCACACGTTCGGATACGGCGAGGCGATTCCGGCGACCTTCCCGTCGATGCTCACCTGCACCTCGCGGTACGGGCCGTCGTCCCCGCCCTGGCAGGAGTACGACGCGGACGGCGTGACCACCGAGTACCAGAACTCCTCACAGCCGCCGCCCGAACCGGTGGCGTACACCTCGGCGAGAATCCGCGTGGAGTTGCGTGGAGTGGTCAGCGAGGCGCCGGTCGTCACGCTGTCGCCGTCGCTGAGGGGGATGACCCGGTCGGGGGCGGAGGGTGTGCGGCCGGGCCCGGGGGCGTAGAAGGTGAGGGTCACCTTGACGTCGAGCACGCCGGTGTAGGTGTCGTTGACAACGTTGCCTATGAGCATGTCGACCGACTGTGCGCTGCTCAGCGTCTTCTCGTACTCGGTCACGTCCTTCTCGACGGACCAGTTGATCCCGTCCTGCGAGGGCTCAGGCGTCGATGTACGGAAGACCTGTACGCCTCCGATGTCCAGATAACCGAGCCGGTCGTATTGCCGTCCCTTCACGCTCCCGTCCATCCGCAGGACGACCTTGGACCAGCGGCCGGGGGTGCCGCAGCCGGTGGGCGGCGTGTAGGTGCCGGTGTAGGGGGTGAAGTCCTTGAACTGCGCCTGGGCGATCGTGACCGAACACGACTTGGTGTGCGGCGTCGAGATGGCCGGGGCGGCGGTCACCGGGTCGTGGTAGTCGGTCCCGAACTCCGCCGGTACCGTGTCCGCGGCGGCTGTTCCCAGGGACAGGCCGAGTGCGGCAAGCGCGCCGGTCAGCACGGTGGCCGTCCGTCTCGGACGGATCAGGGATCTCATGGGTTTCCTGTGTCGCATACGGCGCAGTGAACAGGCATGTGTCAGCCCCGGCCAAGAGGAGATGGAAAGGTGTTGACCAATTCCTGTCCGTTCACCGACCGAGCAGCCACACACCCGTAACTCAGTCACCGGGGAAGCCCGGCTCCCGAGGGTCACACGACTACGAGAACCCGAAAACCGCTGATGCCGAGCCGCGCGTCAACGCGGATGCCGGCGCGTGCCCGCTGTCCGAGGAGGAGCGTGTGGCTGTCGCGGTCATGGAAGGCCCGCCGTACCTCCAGCACGGATCTTCGACCTGATCATCTCGTCCTGTTCCCGAACCTGCGCCAAACAGCCGATGGCCGTCCGGACGCACCGCACCACACCGAAGCGGCACTCACGACACCGCTCTACGGCCCCGACGATGCCGCCGAGCGACGCGACACCGAGGCCGTGCCCAATCCGTGCCCAATCCGTGCCCGTAAGAGCGGGCGACTACGGTCAACAGTGGTGTGACCGGACCCGCGCCATCGGCCGAGAGGACGGCATACCCGCAGGTCAGCCACCATGCCGCCCCTCAAGCGCCGTCGCTTCCCAAGCTGAGAGCGCGAGTTCGATTCTCGTCACCCGCTCCGTGATCAAGGCCCAGGTCAGCGACCTGGGTCCTCTGTTGTCCGAGCCAGTCGTCAGCGTCTGCTGTGGTGGCGAAGGTCTCCGGGGCAGGGCGCATGCCGCAGCTCGGGCAAGGCCACCTCAGTGGCCGGGCCGGCTGTCGACGCTCTCAAGCAGGCCCTTGCGGCCGACTGGGGAGAGCCGCCCCTCGTCCCCGCCCCCCTGAACCACGATCCCCTCGACGATCTCGGCCAACCCGGGGGTAACGGGCCGGCCGCCCGAGACCGCTCGAAGATTCGTCTATTCGTCTATTCGTCATGGCCAGACGTGGGCCTGTGCCCGGAACGTGTCGGGGTCGCTCTCCACAGGTAGTACGCACAGCAGATGACCGCCAGGCACTCGTAGCACGCAGCACTCCTGCCACTGTGAAATCTGCTCGGCGCCCAGGGCGATCAGGCGCGCGGTTTCCGATTCGACGTTGTCGGTCTCGATGTCGAGGTGGATACGGGGTGCGTCGTCAACCGCCTGGACTGCGGTGATCAGCCCTGGCAGGGCCTGGTGGAGCGTGGTGAACTGCGGTGCCGGTGGAAACGGTTGGGCAGTCACACCGAGCGCTGCCGACCAGAAGTCCGCTGCCCGGGCGGCGTCGGCTTCGGGTGTGTCGATCAGGACGGCGTATACGCGGCTTCTGTGCATCGCCGTCACCGGGGCGTCGGGGCCGCCGGGGTCGTCGGATTGCCGTAGTAGGCGTCGGGGCCGTGCTTGCGGGTGTAGTGGCGCTCCAGGAGGTGACGGGGTGGCGGAGTCGTCGGTGAGAGGGACATGGTGTGGAGGGCGATGTCGGCGACGGCCTCGCAGATGATCGCGTGTTCCAGGGACTTGCGGGCGGTGGCCCCCCAGGTGAAGGGGCCGTGGCCCGCGACGAGGGCGGCGGGGACCTCGACGGCCCGCTGGTCGTCGCCGTCGAGGAGGTCCACGATGACGTGACCGGTGTTGTACTCGTAGTCCTTCGCGCACTCCTCCTCGGTGAGGTCGCGGGTGACCGGCACGGGGCCGTTGAAGGTGTCGGCGTGGGTGGTGCCGAGGACGGGGATGTCGCGGCGGGCCTGGGCGAAGGCGACGGCGTGGGTGGAGTGGGTGTGGGTCACGCCGCCGACGGACGGGAACGCCAGGTACAGGCAGCGGTGGGTCTCGGTGTCGGTGGAGGGGCGCAGGTCGCCCTTGACCACCGCGCCGTCGGACAGGCGGACCGTCACCAGGTCGTCGATGGTCAGGGCCTCGTAGGGAACCCCGGAAGGCTTGATGACGAACACGCCCGCCTCGCGGTCGACCCCGCTGACGTTTCCCCAGGTCAGGGTCGCCAGGCCGACCTGAGGGATGGCAAGGTTCGCCCCCAGTACCTCTTGGCGCAGGCCCTCCCGGACAACTGCGGTCATCGTGGTCTCCTTCGTCACAGGGCCTGGGCGAGGCGGTGGTAGGCGGCGTTCCAGCGGATTTCCTTGCCGAACTGCTCGGTGGTGGTGTTCTCGTCGATCGTGAGCAGTTCGACGCCGGTCATGGCGGCGTAGTCGGTCAGGGTCTCGACGTCGACCGCCGAGCTGAGCACGGTGTGGTGCGGGGCGCCGGCGAGCAGCCAGCTCTCCGCCGATTCCGCCAGGGACGGACGTGGCTTCCATACGGCGCGGGCGACCGGCAGGCGGCGCAGGGGTTCGCTCGGGGCGACGACGTCGACGGCGTTGGCCGTGAGGCGGAAGCGGTCGCCGAGGTCGGAGAGGCCGACGACCACGGCGGGCCCCTCGGAGGCGTTGAAGACCAGGCGGACCGGGTCCTCGCGGCCGCCGATGGACAGGGGGTGGATCTCGCAGCGGGGGCGGTCGGCGGCCACCGAGGGGCAGACCTCCAGCATGTGGGCGCCCAGGACGCGCGGGGTGCCGGGGCCGAGGTGGTAGGTGTAGTCCTCCATGAAGGTGGTGCCGCCGGGCACTCCCGCGCCCATGACTTTCATCGTGCGCAGCAGCGCGGAGGTCTTCCAGTCGCCCTCGCCGCCGAAGCCGTAGCCGTCGGCCATCAGGCGCTGGACGGCGATGCCGGGGAGCTGGCGCAGGCCGCCGAGGTCCTCGAAGTTGGTGGTGAAGGCGGTGAAGCCGCCCTCGGTGAGGAAGGCGCGCAGGCCGAGTTCGAGACGGGCGGCGTACAGCAGCGAGTCGTGGCGGATGCCGCCGGGGCGCAGGGCCGGGACGACGTCGTACGACTCGACGTACTCGTCGGCGAGTTCGGCGGCCGCCTTGTCCTCGACGTCGTCGACCACGGCGACCAGGTCGTTGACGGCATAGGTGTTGACGGAGAAGCCGAACCGCAGCTGGGCCTCCACCTTGTCGCCCTCGGTGACCGCGACGTCGCGCATGTTGTCGCCGAAGCGGGCGAGCCGCAGCGTGCGCGAGGTATGGCGGCCGGCGGCGGCCCGGGCCCAGGCGGCGATGCGCCGGATCACCCTCGGGTCGGTCGCGTGACCGGCGACGATCTTGCGGTCGACGCCGACGCGGGACTCGATGTGCCCGAACTCCCGGTCGCCGTGAGCGGCCTGGTTGAGGTTCATGAAGTCCATGTCGATGCTCGGCCAGGGCAGCGACAGGTTGTACTGGGTGTGCAGGTGCAGCAACGGCCGGTCCAGGGCGCTGAGTCCGGCGATCCACATCTTCGCCGGGGAGAAGGTGTGCATCCACACGATCACGCCGACGCAGGTGTCGGAGGCGCTCGCCTCCTGGCACATCCGGCGGATCGACTCGGCGTCGGTGAGGACCGGCTTCCACACGATCCTGACCGGGACCTTCCCGGGGCGGCCGAGGGTCTCGGAGATGCTGCGGGACTGGTCGGCGACCTGGCGCAGCACGTCGTCGCCGTACAGGCCCTGGCTTCCGGTGAGGAACCAGATCTCCTGGCTGTCGTAGGGCCTTTCGGAAGTGGTCATGAGGGTTCCCTTCACAGTGGGTCAGGCGGAGGCTTCGGCGCGGATGCGGCGCAGGCGGTGCATGACGTCGTTGGTGCCGCGGCCGAAGTAGTCGTGCAGCAGGCGGTACTCGGAGTAGAGGCGCTCGTAGGCCGCCGCGCGCTGCGGGTCCGGCAGGTAGACCCGGCGGTGCACCTTGCCCATGGCGTGGGCGGCGGCGCGGATGTCGGGGTAGGCGCCGGCGGCGACGGCGGCGTGCATCGCGGCGCCGAGGGCCGGGCCCTGGGTGGAGCCGATGATGCTCAGGGGGCGGCGGGTGACGTCGGCGTAGATCTGCATGAGGAGGGCGTTCTTCGTCAGGCCACCCGCGATGATCAGTTCCGTCACCGGTACGGCGGCGGACTCGAAGGCGTCGATGATGGTGCGGGTGCCGAAGGCGGTGGCCTCCAGCAGGGCGCGGTAGATGTCCTCGGGGCGGGTGGAGAGCGTCTGGCCGATGAGCAGGCCGCTGAGGTCGTGGTCGACCAGGACCGAGCGGTTGCCGCTGTGCCAGTCGAGGGCGAGGAGGCCGTGTTCGCCGACCTTCTGTCCGGCCGCGAGGGCGGTCAGGTACTCGTGCGGGGTCTGGCCGGCCGCGGCGGCGCGCTCCGCGTACTCGGCGGGCAGGCCCGTGCGTACGAACCAGCCGAAGATGTCGCCGACGCCGCTCTGCCCGGCCTCGTAGCCACAGAGCCCGGGGAGGATGCCGCCGTCCACGACCCCGCACATGCCGGGCACGGCACCCTGCTGGTCGGAGCTCATCACATGGCAGGTGGAGGTGCCCATGATGGCGACCATCTGGCCGGGTTCCACGGCGACCGCCGCCGGGGCGGTGACATGGGCGTCGACGTTGCCGACGCAGACGGTGATGCCCACCGGCAGCCCGGTCCAGGCGGCCGCCTCGGCGGTCAACACCCCGGCAGGATCGCCGAGTTGACCGATGGGATGGTCCAGCTTGTCGGTCACGAAGTCGGCGAAGTCCGTGTTCAGGGCGGCGAGATAGTCCCGGGAGGGGTAAGTGCCGTCCTGGTACTGGCCCTTGTAACCGGCTGTGCAGGCGTTGCGGACGTACGTGCCGCACAGCCGCCACACGATCCAGTCGGCCGCCTCCAGCCACCGCTCGGTGCGCCGGTAGATCTCGGGGTCCTCCTCCAGGACCTGGAGCGCCTTGGCGAACTCCCACTCCGAGGAGACCTTCCCGCCGTACCGCTCAAGCCACGGCTCCTTCATCTCGGCGGCCAGCGCGTTGATCCGGTCGGCCTGGCCCTGGGCTGCGTGGTGGCGCCACAGCTTGACGTAGGCGTGCGGGCGGTTCTCCAGGCCGGGGAGTTCGCACAGCGGCGTGCCGTCGGCGAGGACCGGCAGGACCGTGCAGGCGGTGAAGTCGGTGCCGATGCCGATGACTTGCTCCGGCCGTACTCCGGCGCGGGCGAGGGCCTCTGGTACGGCGTTGCGGAGCACGTCGACGTAGTCCGATGGCACCTGCAGGGCCCAGTCGGGGGGCAGCCGGGTGCCGTCGGGCAGGCTCCGGTCGAGGACGGCGTGGGCGTAGACGTGCTCCGCCGACGCCAGTTCCGCGCCGTCGCCGACCCGCACCACCACGGCACGGCCGGACAGGGTGCCGAAGTCGACGCCCACGACACAGGGTTCTTCAGACACGGGGGCCACCCACCTCTCGTTCGGTATGACAGTCATGGTTCGGGATACTGGACAGAAGGGTGGGGGCCCGGCCGTGACCGAGCCCCCTGGCGGGTCAGTTGACCCGTACGACCTGCCACAGTTCGTCATCGGCGCCGTTGTCCGCCGACTGGACGATCAGTGCGCCGTTGGCCGTGGAGGCCGAGGCGACGTCCGCGACCAGGCCGCTCGCGGAGTTGACGAGCTTGAAGTAGCCGCCTCCCGCGTCCGTGAGCGTCCACTTCTGGGAGCTCGCGCCCGACGACGAGTTCTGGACGACGGCCGCCCCCGACGAAGTCGAGCCGTTGTTGTCGAGGAACAGACCGCTGGTGACGTTCTTCACGGTCCACGCCCCGCCGCTGGCCGACTGGAACGTCCACAGCTGGCAGTTGTTGGCGGTGTTCACCCACTGGCCTGCCTGCTTGCCCACCGTGGTGGAGGCGCCGGGGATCTCCAGGAACTTGCCGCTGTTCTTGTTGACCAGCCGGTACTGGCCGGTGGACAGGGTGGGCAGGGCCGTCTGGGTGAGGTTCCAGCGCTGGCAGGCGCAGCCGGTGTCGGACCACTGCCCGGCGGCGGTGCCGACGGTGGTGGAGGCGCTGGGGATCTCCAGGTACTTGCCACTGTTGCGGTTGGTTGCGGTGAAGCCGCCCGCCGGGTTCGGGGCGACGGCCCACTCGTGGTCGAGGGTGCCGTTGTCGTCCCACTGCAGGACCTTGGCGCCGTTGGCGGTGGAGGCGTTCTGCACGCCCAGGAGCTTGCCGCTGGCCACGTTGAAGATCTTGAAGTAGCCCGACGGCTGCTGGACGAACTTCCACTGCTGGTCGGTGGCGTTGTCGGCGTTCTGCTGGGTGGCGAAGGTGCCGTTGGTGGTGGTGCCGCCCACGATGGTCAGCATCAGGTGGCTGTTGGCGTTGGACATGGTGTAGGTGGCGCCGTCGGAGATGCCGCCGCCCAGGTCGATCGTGCCGTAGGTGACCGGGTTCTCAACGGTGTTGCTGACCACGCCCGCGCTGAAGATTTCCAGGCTGTGGCCGTCGGCGAGGGGTACCATGCCGCGGCTGTAGCCGCGGGGGACGGTGGAGGCGATGCGCATCCAGGCGCCCGCCGCGCCGTTCTGCGTGTTCAGGAAGAGGTCGGTGGTGCTCTGGGCGCTGACCGCCAGGGTGCCGTTGGGACCGCCGGTGGGAAGCCAGATGATGTACGGCGCACTGGTGGGCACGTACCCGTCGGTGGACCTCAGGACGGTGCCGGTGACGGAGCCGAACGCCTCGGGGTCGGAGGAGATCTTGTAGTAGACCGCGAAGTTGGCTTCGGATGCGCCCCCGTACTCGTACGTCATCACGTAGTTGCCGTTGGGCAATTGCGTGACGACCGGCATGCCGGGGCGGTTGGTGTAGGTCGGCATGGCCACGTCGTCCACGGTGGAGGACCAGGTGATGCCGTCGGTGGTGGTCTGGTGGACGATCTTCTGGGCGTGGTTGGGGTCACGCTGGTCGGAGTAGTACACGATCAGCTTGGAGCCGGACACCATCAGGAACGGCTCCCATACCGGGGTCTGGCCGTTGGTGACGTCGGCCCTGCCGCCCTGGGCGATGGAGCTGACGTACGACCAGCTGACGCCGTGGTCGGTGCTCGCGTACAGGTCCAGCTCGGTCGAGGAGAGATCGTTCGGGATGGAGTTGCCGGCGGCGAGGATCGTGCCGGCCGGGAAGGTGCCGATCTGCGTGGGCAGTTCGTACAGGAACGGCTGGTAGCGGTTGCCGAAGCCGTTGTGGGTGTCGCTGATGCTGGAGATCTGGCTCCAGCTGTTGCCGTTGTCCGTGCTGCGATAGATCGGGAAGACGGGGGTGCCCGAGCTGTACTGCTCGAACGTGGCGAGCAGGGTGCCGTTGGACGATCCACTGTTCTGCAGGCGGATGGCGCGCGGGTAGAGCGAGCCGGGCGACGGGGCGTTCGACGGCGGGGTGTACATCGTCTGCGAGGCGCGCGAGATCGCGTGCGCCGGGCCGGCGGCGGGCAGGACGAGGGCGACGGCGGCTGCGAGCAGGGCCAGCAGCAGGGTGATCGCCTGGGTGCGGGGCAGGGCGCGGAGTCTGGCGCCTTCCCTGGTGGTGGACATGGGCGGCTCCCAAGGAATGTCCGGGAAGAGGGGATGGTGCTGGCCCCGCCGCTCTCCGGGAGAACGAGGAGCGGCGGGTGTCCGAGGGGGTGGGTCAGGCAGCGCGGCGCAGCCGGATGACGTTCCAGGAGACCGGCGGCAGGCTCGCGGTCAGGCGGCCGTCGGCGACGGGACCGGTGTCGGCGGCGTACGGGCGTACCCGGTCGGGGTCGTCCTGGGTGTTGGCGGCGCGGATGTCGGGGTCGCTCAGCACCGAGTGCTCGACCGGTATGTAACCGGGGAACGCCCGCAGGTCGAGGGCGAGTTCGACGTTCTCGCTCTGGTGCCGGTTGACGGCGAAGACGGTGAGCTCGTCGGCGCCGTCCGCCTCCGCGAG
This sequence comes from Streptomyces sp. TLI_185, assembly GCF_003814765.1. Classification (NCBI taxonomy): domain Bacteria; kingdom Bacillati; phylum Actinomycetota; class Actinomycetes; order Kitasatosporales; family Streptomycetaceae; genus Streptomyces; species Streptomyces sp. TLI_185. The sequence continues at coordinate 5,482,449 of NZ_RKRB01000001.1, read as the reverse complement.
GTGCGTGGCCACGGCATCGACGACGGAGACCTCGCCGAAACGTTCCGTCTCATACGTCGGCGCCAGCGGCTCCACCCGCAGGACCGTGCCGCGCGCATGGCGGGCCGCCTGGGCGAAGGGGTGGAAGGTGGTCTGCCGCCAGCTCGGGCCGCCCGCCTCGCTGCGGATCGGGGCGATCACATTGACGAGCTGGGCGAGGCAGGCGGCGGTGACCCGGTCGCTGTGCCGCAGCAGGCTGATCAGCAGTCCGCCGACGACGACCGCGTCCGCGACGTTGTACTCGTCCTCGATCACGCGTGGGGCGACGGCCCACTCGGTGGGCTTCTCCTGCGCCTCGAAACGGGTGTTGTACCAGACGTTCCACTCGTCGAAGGAGAGGTTGATCCGCTTCTTGCGGCGCAGCTTGGCCCGGATGTGGTCGGCGGTGGCGACCACCGAGTCGACGAAGTGGTCCATGTCGACTCCGGAGGCCAGGAAGCTGCCGAGGTCGCCGTCGAGCTCTTCGTAGTAGGCGTGGCAGGAGATGTAGTCGACCTGGTCGTACGCCTCCTCCAGGACGGTGGCCTCCCAGGCGCCGAAGGTCGGCATGGAGGAGCTGGAGCTGCCGCAGGCGACCAGTTCCAGCTTCGGGTCGATCATGCGCATGGCCCGGGCGGCCTCGGCGGCGATGCGGCCGTACTCCTGGGCGGTCTTGTGGCCGGTCTGCCAGGGGCCGTCCATCTCGTTGCCCAGGCACCACATGCGGATGCCGAAGGGGTCGGGGGCGCCGTTCTTGATGCGCTGGTCGGACCAGGCGGTGCCGCCCGGGTGGTTGCAGTACTCCAACAGGTCCAGGGCCTCGGCGACGCCCCGGGTGCCGAGGTTGAGGGCCATGATCGGCTCGACGCCGGCCTTCTGGGCCCAGCGGTGGAACTCGTGCAGGCCAAACGCGTTGGTCTCGGTGCTGTGCCAGGCGAGGTCGAGGCGGGTGGGGCGGTCGGCGACCGGGCCGACGCTGTCCTCCCAGCGGAAGCCGGAGACGAAGTTGCCGCCGGGATAGCGCACGGCGGTCACGCCCAGCTCGCGCACCAGGTCCAGGACGTCGCGGCGCAGGCCGTCCTCGTCGGCGAGCGGATGGCCGGGCTCGTAGATGCCGGTGTAGACGCAGCGGCCCATGTGCTCGACGAACGAGCCGAAGGTACGGGGACTCACGTCGGCGACGCGGAAGGCGGGGTCGACGGTCAGGGAGGCGTGCAGCATGAAGGTCGCTCCGGGAGGTGCGCAAGAAGAAGAGGAAGAACGGGCGGGCCCGTCAGGTCACTTGAGGCTTCCGACGGTCAACCCGCCGCGCCAGTACCGCTGGAGGAGCAGGAAGGTGACGATCAGCGGCAGGATCGCCACCAGGGAACCCGCGATGACCAGGGTGAACAGCGCGTTTGCGCCGGACTGGATCATCGCCCCCTCGTACCAGGACTGCAGGCCGACGGTGAGCGGGAACAGCCTGTCGTTGTTGAGCATGACCAGCGGCAGGAAGAAGTTGTTCCAGGTGCCGACCATGGAGAACAGCAGCACGGTGACGAGCGCCGGCTTCAGGGTCGGCAGCGCCACCGACCACAGCACGCGCAGCTCACCGGCCCCGTCCATGCGGGCCGCCTCCAGCAGCTCGTCCGGCAGGGACTCCTGGACGTAGACCCGTACGAGGTAGACGCCGAAGGGGTTGAGCAGCTGGGGCAGGATGACCGCCCACATGGTGTTGGTCAGGGCCACCTTGCTCAGCAGCAGATAGGTGGGGATGGCCAGCGCGGTGGCGGGCACCATGATGGCGCCGAGGAGGCTGGAGAAGAGCAGGTTCCGGCCGGGGAAGCGGTACTTGGCGAAGGCGTAGCCCGCGAGAGTCGCCACGGCGGTGGCCCCGACGCCGCTGACACCGGCGTAGATCGCGGTGTTGCCCATCCAGCGCAGGTACTCGCCGTCGTTGTACGTGAACAGCTGCTGGAGGTTGGTGAAGAAGGAGCCCGGCGAGTGGAACCAGAGGGCGGCGGTGGAGAACAGCGCATCGTTGCCCTTGGTGGCGGCGACGACCAGCCACCAGAACGGCAGCAGGAAGTACAGGATCATCGCCACCATCACCACGTTGACGGTGACGCGTCCGCGCGCGGCGGACGGGCGACGGCCGGTGGCCGGGGCGGCGGTGACGGCGGTTGCGGCGACGGTGGTCACTTCAGTCCGCTCCTCTTGCGCGTGGCGAACAGGAAGATGTAGGAGCCGATGAAGACCACCGCTCCGAGGGAGAAGGAGATGGCGGCGGAGTAGTTGAACTCCGAGTACTGGAACGCCAGGTTGTAGGCGTACAGGTTCGGCGTGTAGTCCGGCGTGATCACCGAGGAGGCGGTCTTCTCCAGGACCCGCGGCTCGGTGAAGAACTGCAGGGTGCCGATGAGGGTGAACATCAGGGTGAGCACCAGCGCCGATGAGATCATCGGGACCTTGATGCGCAGGGCCGTCTGGAGCTGGCCGGCGCCGTCGAGCTTCGCCGCCTCGTAGACCTCGCGGGGCAGCCCTTGCAGGGCGGCGTACAGGACGATCATGTTGTAGCCGGTCCACTGCCAGGTCACGATGTTGCCGAGCGAGGTCAGCATCAGACCGTGCGACAGCAGGTCGACCTTGCCGAGGCCGAGCGAGTGGCTGATCGAGTTCACCGGGCCGAAGGTCGGGCTGTACAGGAAGCCCCACATCAGCGCGCCGATCACCGCGGGTACGGCGTACGGCATGAACAGGGTCATCCGGAACACCTTGGCGAGCCTGCTGGTCACCTCGTCGATGATCAGCGCCCCGAGCAGGGCGAAGCCGAGCATCACCGGGATCTGGACCACACCGAAGACGACGACTCTGCGCACGCCGGACAGGAACTGCGGGTCGGTGAAGGTCTGCTGGTAGTTGGCGAACCAGCTGAAGTGGTCGCCGCCGACCAGGGTGGAGGTGCGCAGGCTCAGCCAGAAGGCGTAGCACAGCGGGGCCACCAGGAAGGCCAGGAAGAGCAGGAGGAACGGGCTGACCAGCAGCAGGCTCATGCCCTTGTGCCGGGTGGGGGCGGAGGGCCCGCCGGGGCGCCGGCCCGCCACGGGAGTGCGAAGTCCCCTCGCGGGGACGGCACTTGGCGGTGCCGTCGCGGTGGATCCCTGCTGTCGGAGCAGGCTCATCACTTCTCCTTGCGCGTGGTGCGGGCCCCCGCCGGCGGCGGAGCTGTCGGGCGCGGGCGCGCCGGCGGGGGCGGTGGGGAGTCGGGACTCGGGCCGGTTACCTGCTGACCTTGAATCCCTGCTTGCTCGCGTAGGAGGTCACCTGCTGCTGGACGTTGTCGTTGACGGACGACCAGGCGTTCTGGCCCTGGAGGGCCTTGCCCACCTCACTGGTGTCGGTGTTGTAGGCGTAGTCCTGGAACGGGCTCCAGTCGAAGGAGCTGATGCCGTTCGCGGCGGGCACGAACACCGAGTTGATCTGCTGGCCGCCGAAGAAGTCGTACTTCTTGGACTTGAAGTACGCCCCGTTGAGGATCGGGTTGGACAGCGGGAAGAGGTAGGCCTGGTCGATGCCGATCTTCCAGGCCGCCTGGGAGGTGCCGAACAGCTCCCGGGCGACCTCGGTGGCCTCCTTGGGGTGCTTGGTCTGCGAGGTCACCGAGAAGCTCGAACCGCCCCAGTCGCCCTGGGCGTTGTCGCCGGCCGTCCACTGCGGCAGCGGGGCGACGCGCCACTTGCCGGAGGTCTTCGCGGCGACGCTGGAGAGGTAGCCCGGGCCCCATCCGGCCGCGATGTAGGTGGCGTACTTGCCGCTGCTCAGGCCGTTGTAGAAGTCCGTGGTGGCGTACGACTGGGTGTCGACCAGCTTGTTCTTGACCAGGTCGCCCCAGTAGCCGTACACCTTCTTGGCGTTGTCGTCGTTCAGCTTCACCCCGATGTTCGGCAGCTTGCTCGCCGAGTACGTGTAGGGGCGGGAACCGGCCTGCCACATCAGGCCCTGGCGCCAGCCGGCGGCCGTCTCGTCGCTGCCGAAGTCGGTCATGTAGGCGCTGGGGTCGGCCTTGTGCAGCTTGGCCGCCTCCTCCTTGTACTCCGCCCAGGTGGTCGGCACCTTGAGGTGGTACTTCTTGAAGAGGTCGGCCCGGTACATCATCGCCATCGGGCCGCCGTCGACCGGGATGGCGTAGACGTGGTCGCCGTCGGAGGACTGGTTCCAGGCCCAGGACACGTACTTGTCCTTGTCCGCGGTCGCCCCGTACTTGCCCATGTCGAGCAGGCCCTTGGTGAGCTGGATGGTCGGCAGCTCCTGGAACTCCAGCATGACGACGTCCGGGGCGCCCTGGCCGGCCTTCAGCGCGGTCTTCAGCTTGGTGTACTCGTCCTGGCCGACGCCGGCCTGCACCCAGTCGACCTGGACGTCCTTGTGGGTCTTGTTGAACTGGGCCACGACCTGCTTGAACTGCGGGTACCAGGCCCACACCTTGATGTGCACGGGGCCGCTCTGCGCGCCGCCGGCGCTGCCGCCCCCGCCGCCGCAGGCCGCGAGGAGCACGCCGGCGAGGGCGGCGGAGGTCGCCGCGACCGTGGTCCGGCGGAGGGAACGGAGCCGGGGCTTTCTGCTGGACGACATGAGCGATCTCCTGGGTGTGGTGCCCGAGGGCAGGACGGAGTACGGGGGGTGCAGGGAGGTGCGCCGGGCATACCGAGGACCGGCGTCAAGAAGGTGAAGACGGTGAACGGGGCGAGGGCGTGCGGGTACGCCGGCCCGGGTGAAGGGCGGGCGCTTCGGGCGCGAAGCGCTCAGGGGGTTGCCCGTCTACGGATGCCGGCGGGCGGACGTCGGTCGACGCGGGAGGGTGGGCGTGCGTGACGTCGGTGAGGGGGGAGAGACGGCTCGGTGATCAGCGCGGCGGGCGCGCCGGGCAACGGCTCAGACCGCGGTGAGTAAAGGGGTGATGCCTGTCGGGACGGGTGCGGCTCCCGGCCCGTGAGAGGTTGCTGGTCCCACTGCGGCTCCTACTGTTCATCCCCGTGATCGCTCTCGGGAATCCGGTCCGTGGCGCGGCGAGGTCACGGTCCCTGGGAACTTGATCCGCCGGATCAAGCCCTTCTGCTACGCTCTGCAGCGCTGCAAAAGTGTTAACCGAGAAGTTGCCGCGCTGCAAGAGGCACAGGGGACCTCTTGGAGGAAAATTTCAGCGCTGAAACCGACATCCGGGATGAAGGTGGCATATGGCAAAGGGCGTCACACTCCGCGACGTCGCGGAGCTCGCCGGCGTCTCCAGCCGGACCGTGTCCAACGTGGTCAACGGCTACGCGCCCGTCGCCGAGGCCACCCGCCTTCGGGTTCAGCAGGCCGTGGACAAGCTCGGCTACCGGCCCAACGTCCTGGCCCGCAACCTCGCCGCAGGCCGCTCGGGCCAGATCGCGGTGGTGGTGCCGTACCTGGACACCCCGTACTTCGCCGAACTGCTGCAGGGCATCATCCGTGCGGCCCGCGTCCAGGGCTACAACGTCCTGATCGACCAGACGGACGGCGACGCCGAGCACGAGAAGCTGTTCCTCAGCCGCGGCTCCCAGCACCTGCTCTTCGACGGCGTCATCTTCAGCCCCCTCGGCCTTGCCCAGTCCGACCTGACCGAACGCGACCCGAGCCTGCCGCTCGTCGTGCTCGGGGAGCGGGTGAGCGACGGCGGTTTCGACCACGTCGGCATCGACGACGTAGCCGCCTCCCTGGAGGCGACCGAGCATCTGCTCGGCCTCGGCCGGCGCCACGTCGCCGCGATCGGCGACCAGCCCTACCGCACCGGTGAAGCGGCCCAACTGCGCACCCGGGGCTACCGGTTGGCCCACGAGCGGGCCGGTCTGCCCGTCCGCGAGGAACTCGTCGTCTCCACCCCACGCTTCAACCGCGCCGACGGCGCGGCGGCCATGGCCCACCTGCTCGACCTGGAGGAACCGCCCGACGCGGTCTTCTGCTACAGCGACCTGGTCGCCCTGGGTGCTCTGCACACCCTGGCCTCCCGCGGACTGCGCGTCCCCGAGGACGTCGCCGTCGTCGGTTACGACGACATCGAGGACGGCCGCTACTCCAATCCGTCCGTCACCACGGTCTCCCCGGACAAGAAGGTGATCGCGGAGACGGCGGTGGAACGGCTGCTGAAGCGGATCGGCAGCTCAACTCCCGTGCCGGGCATGGAGATACGGGCGCCGCACCGGCTGATTCCACGAGCCAGCACCATCGGGCGACAGGCGGCGGCTACTGACCGATCGTGAGCATGCGAGCGGGTGTGGAGGCCGGTACTCACGGACTGTGAGCATCCGGGCGGCCGAGCTGCAGGGGCTGACTCTTCTGCACCGGGACCGGGACTCCGAGTGCATCGCCGCGGTCACCGGACAAGCGCTCCAGTGGTACGGCCCAGCCGCCGGGAAATGAGCCGGGCCGCGTTTGCTGTTCCGAGGAGCTGTGCCGGAGGGCGTGTGCTCGCGCGAAGGCGCCCCGAGCCTGACATCCCCACCAACCGAGCCAAGCTCAGAGCCCGTTCGTGCAAGGGGACGGCGTCCAGGGAGATGGTGTACGGGTTCGACCTGATCCGGGGGTTTGCTCCGGCGTCGGGATGAGGCCCGCATAGATGAACGGCCACGGTCGTGCGCTGCTTCCGCGACGGCGGCGGCGTGCCGTACTCCGCCTATCCACGGTTGCAGGCCCTGCAGGCCGAGGAGACCGCCCGGGTCTACGATCTGGCGCTCGTGGACACGATCGTGCCGCTGGTGCCCGGACTCGAGGAACGGTTGCGCGCCGGGATCCACGTCCTCGACGTGGGCACCGGCCAGGGGCGTGCCCCTCTCGTGCTGGCCCGGGCCTTCCCCGCCACCCGGTTCCACGGCCTGGACCAGTCGGAAGCCGGCATCGAGGCTGCGCGCGCCGAGGTGGCCCGCGCCGGGCTGGCCAACCTGCGCTACACGCTTGCCGACTCGACGGAGATCGCCGGCGAGTACGACCTCATCACGGCCTTCGACGTGATCCACGACCTGGCGCGTCCGGCCGAAACACTGGCGGCGATCGCAAGGGCCCTCCGTGAGGGAGGCACGTTCCTGATGGGTGATATCGCCGCGTCCAGCAGGCTGGAGGCGAATGTCGGACATCCCTTCGGGCCTGCGCTCTACAGCTTCTCCGTCTTCTACTGCATGACGACCTCGCTCAGCACAGGCGGAGCCGGCCTGGGCACCGCGTGGGGGCAGGAGACGGCAGTGCGGATGCTGAAGGAGGCCGGTTTCGAGAACATCGACATCAAGTCCGTGGAGGGCGATCCGATCAACGCCTACTACATCGCGACCAAAGGCTGAGGACTGGTTGTGCGGCGCGGGTGCGGACGGCGGGTGGCCCCGCGGGGCCCGGACCGTTTCGCCGACCCCGGCGGCAGCGTGGCCGCCTCGGTGCAGGCCCTTGCCCTTGCGGTCATCATGCTTGCCCTTGTGGTCCTCTTCGCCACCGTGCTCCTGCACGGGCGATGCAGTGGTCGGAGCGGTTGAGGGAGGGCAGACAGAGGAATGGCTGTGGGCGTCCGGCCGGTTGGGGCGAATGTGGTGCTTGCCGGGGCGGGCGCATGGGGTGATGAAGGGGTGTCGTCGTCGGAGTTCAACGTGGCCCCGAGGGCTGCCGCAGAGGCGACAAGGGCGAGACCACCGTCACGGCCCCCTCGTACTCGAAGACGACCATGGAGTGTGCCTTGCCGGTGAGCGGGTCGCGTGCCCAGATCCCGGCCACGACACAGGCGACGAGTCGCGACGGCGTTGCGCTCGCTGAGCAAGGAGCCTGTGGCGCAGGGTTGAGGCCCGTTGTGGGCGCTCTGGCAAAGTCATGCTCACGGCAGCACCGCCTCGTTTTCGATGTGCGCGAGTATCCGCTCCAGCCAGGCCAGCAGGTCGCCCTCGACTTCGGTGCGGTTGGTCTCGTTGAACAGTTCGTGTCGCGCTTCGGGGTAGATGCGGTAGGTGATGTCGGTGAGGCCGGCCTGTCGGTAGCGGTCGACGAGCAGGTCACTCAGCGCGAGCCCGGCGTTGAGCGGGTCCCGGTCTCCGACCAGGACGTAGACAGGCAGGTGTGCTGGGATGCCCCGGGGCTGCGCGAGTGCTGCCGAGGCGGCGGCGACCTGCCGCATTCCCTCGGCGTCGAGGCTGGAGCCGCAGAGCGGGTCCGCGAGGTAGGCGTCGACGGCCTCGGGGTCACGGCTGAGCCAGTCGAACGGCGTCCGAGCCGGCTCGAAGCCTTTGTTGAGGGCGACGAGCGGGTCCCCGGTGTCGACCGCCTGGTTGGCGAGCATCGCGTCGACCGCGGTGGTGCCGGCCAGAGCCAGGGCGTCGATGAGGTGGGAGTGGTGCAGTGCGTACTGCTGCGCGGCGAAGGAGCCGAGGCTGTGACCGAGCAGCGTCAGGGGAAGACCGGGGTGCCGCTCCCGGATGGTCCCGGAGAGTGTCACCAGATCGCCTACGAGGCTGTTCCAGCCGTCCTCGCCGAGATGGCCGGGTGCGGCATGCCTGCTGAGCCCGTGTCCCCGGTGGTCGTTGGCGTATACGGCGAAGCCCTGGGCCGTCAGCGCCTGGGCGAGCGCGGCGTAGCGGCCGGCGTGTTCGCCCATGCCGTGCGCGATCTGCACCACACCGCGCGGCGGGTCGGCGGGCTGCCACACGTGCACGTGGATGCGTACGCCGTCCTTGCCGCTGTCGAAAGTGAACATGATTCTCCTGGGAAAGGGTGAGTGGAGGGGCGTGGTCCGTGCCGGTGGGGCGGTCAGGCGCTTTCGCCCAGGTAGCCGGCCACGATCCGGGACCGGTCCGCTCTCAGTTCCCGGGCTGTGGCCTGCACGGCGAGTTCGCCGTGAGAGAGGACGCAGCCTCGGTCGGCGGCTTCCAGGGCGAGGCCGACGTGCTGCTCGACGAGCAGGACCCCGCAGCCGGAATCGTCGGCGAAGCGCCGGACGACGGGCAGCAGTTCTTCGACGATCACCGGGGCGAGGCCGAGACTGAGTTCGTCGAGCAGCAGCAGCTTGGGACGACGGGCCAGGGCCCGTCCCAGAGCGAGCATCTGCTGTTCTCCGCCGGACAGGAGTCCGGCCTTGCGGTCCCGCAGGCGGGTCAGGACCGGGAAGTAGGCGTACGCCGCCTGCTCGTCGAGCCGTTCTCCCCGGTGTCCCAGCCGCAGGTGTTCCGCCACGGTCAGTCCGGAGAAGATGCCCCTGCCTTCCGGGACATGGGCGATGCCCCGTCGCGCGCGGGCCGCCGCCGGCACCTGGTCGAGAGGTGTTCCGGTGAAGGCGATGGTCCCGGCGGAGGGACGCAGCAGCCCGGAGACGGCCTTGAGCGTGGTGGTCTTGCCGGCTCCGTTGGCGCCCAGCAGGGCGACGACCTCGCCCGCGCCGACGGTGATGTCGAGGTTGCGGACGACGGGGGCTCCGTCGTAGCCGGCCGTGAGTCCGGCCACTTCCAGGACGGGTGTGCTCATGATGTCTCCGGTGCGCTGCTGGGGACCCGGGGCCGGCCGGTGGTGAGGGAGGAAGGGGTGCCGCCGTCCGGTACGGGTGCGTCGGCGGGCTGGACGGCGGACGCCCCGAGGTAGGCGGTGATGACGGCGGGGTCGTCGCGGACCCGGCTCGGGGATCCCGCCGCGATCACCTTGCCGAACTCCAGGACGACCAGGTGGTCGCAGATGCCCATCACCAGGCCCATGTCGTGGTCGATGAGGAGCAGTGCCGTACCGGCGTCGGCGACGGCGCGCAGGCGGCGGCCGAGTTCGGTGCTCTCTGCGGTGTCCAGGCCGGCGGCGGGCTCGTCGAGGCAGATGATGCGGGGGCGGGCGGCCAGGGCCCGGGCCACGCCGACGAGTTTGCGCTGTCCCTGGGACAACTCGGCCGGGGATGCGTCGGCGAGATCCTGCAGGCCCAGAGTGGTGAGGGCATCGGCGACGGCGGAGGGCGGCGGTGTGCGGCGGCCGAAGGTCTCGCCGAACACCCTGACCCAGCTCGGGTGTTCCGCCGTCACCGGCCAGGAGCTCCAGTGGTACGGGTCCGAAGCCGGCAAAATGAACCAGATGCAGGCGAGCCGCCTCGCCGGATGACTCTGCACTCGCGAAGCGCTCCCCGAGCCGGGCATGCGAGCCGGCCGAGCCGAGAGCGGAGCCCGTTCACTCCGGCGCTCGGCCCGCCGCGCTTCAGAGCCGTGCCCACAGCGTGCCCGTAAGAGCGGACAACCACAGTCAACAGCGGTGCGAACCAGTTCTCGCAAGGCGGCCGATACGCCACATAAGCGCAGGTCAACGATCACATGGCCTTCCAAGCGCCGTCGCTTGCCAAGCTGAGAGCGCGAGTTCGATTCTCGTCACCCGCTCCACGACTAAGGCCCAGGTCAGAGACCCGGGCCTTTTTGCTGTCCGTGGTGCTCAGCGGTCGCGTGCCAGATTCGTGCCAGATGCTTGATCGTCGGGTTCGACTGTCTCCTCTTCTGGCACGGCCGCAGCTACCTGGCGTGCCTTGCGTACGGCCGCGTCCAGACCGGCTGCAACTTCCTGCTGTCGGTCGTCGTCGGAGTGCCGATGGATCAGTGCGGCCTTCTCACAGGACTGCCCGGCATGGACCATGGTGTCCTTGAGCGTGGCACCGGAGCGCGTGGCGATGGTGTGCCCCGTGTGCCGGAGATCGTAGAACCGGAAGCCCATCGAGCGGGCCCGGCCCTGGCCGGCCAGGTGATCGACGAGGTCGGCCACAACTGCACTGGTCCCGGGGGGGGGTGAGCACCTCTCCGGAAACTCGCAAGCACCCCCGGCGGTGACCGCACCGCGGGGGGTGCCCGCTCGTGCGGGTCAGCTGTCGGTCTTGGCCGGTGTCTTGCCGTGCTGGTCGACGACCGTGCGCTGCATGATGGCGCTGGTCCCGAACAGGGTGTCGGAAGTGACCCCCTTGGCCTCGTCCCGGGTGATGTACGAGCGCGAGCCGAGGAACGCGAGGGTGTTCTTGTCGAAGATCCATTCGTCACGCGTGGCGGAGGAGGCGTCTTCCCGTGTGACTCCGATGCCGTGACGGCCCGCGGCGTCGACGGCATCGGGGATCTCTCGCACGCCGGGGAGCTTCGCGGCCGCCTTGTAGAAGGCGGAGGCGTTCGCGGGCGGCATGATCGTCTCGCCCACCAACTCGCCGATCTTGGAGAACACCGCCTGCTCCTTCGACTCGCCGTCGTCCACCCTGGTCTGGTCGTAGAGCAGTTCGAGCAGCGCGTCGGGGTCGGTGGGAAGCGAGGCCAGCCACTTGTAGGTGGGGTGGTCGATGCCCGCCCGGACGGCGTCGGAGGAGTCGATGGGAAGCGTCTGACCGGGCATCACGGCGCCTTTGCCGGATTCCCGGATCCACCCGGTCCTGGTGACGGGGCCGGAGTCCTGGGACATCCAGACCTCCCGCTCGTGCAGGGCACCGAGCCGCACGGGACCGCCGAGGGTGCCCTCGTTCGAGCGGGTCAGGCTCTCGACGTACACGAACTGCCCGTCCTTCACCGGCGTCGCATCGGTTGCCATGGCCGCGACGGCGATCCGGTTGAGGGTGGCGGAGGCACTGTTGGCCTGGCCGGCCCGGGTCACCGGGACGGAGGTGTCGTCACGGCCGGAGAGTGTGACGAGCAGCGCCCCGGCCAGTGCCATCGACGCGAGGGGCAACAGCACGACTCCGCGCGTCAGCCGACGGCGTGGTGTCGGGCGAGCCTGAGTGGCGGGGGTGCGGTCGTGGTCGATGTGCTGCATCAGTACGTCCTTGTAGTGGAGGTGTCTGCTCGGCGGGAGGTCCCATTCGGCCGGAGCCGACAGCAACTCCTCGGCCTCACGCCCGGAGGAAGCGGCGTAGGGCGGATTGCTGTTGTTCATCCGGTTTCCTCCTGCAGAAACATGGCCGCGAACGCGGTCTCACTCTCCTTCTCTCCGCGAGGGCCCCGCGGTTCCGCCCTGGTGCGGTCGAGTTCATCGGAGCTGATCCGGGCGAGCCGCGCCCGGGCGCGCGACAGCCGCGACCTCACGGTGCCGACCGGGACGCCGAGCGCCTCGGCGGCCTGCTGGTAGTCCAGCCCGGCCGAGACGCACAGGGCGAACACCTCCCGGTCCTGGCGGCGCAGGCGGCCCAGCGCCTCGTGCACCACCGCGAGCCGGCGGGCGTCGTCGATCCGGCCTGCCGTCTCGTCCGCGAAGTCCTCGACGGGTCGGGGCGCCGGGCTGCGCGCCAGGAAGACGAGCCGACGGCGCAGCCCACGGTTCGCGTTGTGCGCCTTGTGCGTGGCGATACCGAGCAGCCACGGCTTGAGTGAACCACCCTCCGGCTCCACCTTGTCCCGGGTACGCCAGGCGGCGAGGAAGGTCTCGGACATGGCTTCCTCTGCCTCCGACCAGTTGCCGGTCAGGCGCAGGGCATGGTTGTAGACCGCCCGCGCGTATGCGTCGTACAGGTCGGCGAACGCCGCACGGTCCCCCGCCCGTATGCGAGCACGCATCGACTCCGATGGTTCTGTTTGCCTCACACCCGTTACTCTCCGCAGCTCCGGCGGGGTTCCTGTGGCCTCCGCCACACCAGGACTGCCTGGACCGGGCAGCAGACGACAGGCACTGTCTCGGCGCGGCCCGGTCCGCCGTCCATGCCGTCGAGCGGCAGGTGATCGACGCGGTCCCGCGGCGGCGCCTGGCCGCCCTCCTCGCCGGCCTCGGCCGCACGACGACGGCGCTCGGCGGACAGTCCGGGAAGAACGATGCGAGGTCGAGTCCCGGTATGCCGCGATCCAGGACGCTGCCCCGAGCCGCTGCGGAAAGGGCCGCGGAAGCGCGCCTTCGAGCGCGGCGCGAAGCCGCACCCGCACCCGCACCCGCACGCCGACGGGCCGGCTACGCGGCGGCCAGGGGTGAACGGCTGACGCGTATCTTCGACTGGCCGTGCGGGCGCTCCTCCCAGTCCTCCATGAAGCGTGCCTGCAGTCCGTGCTTGCGCGCCAGGGCCAGGAGGGTCTCGGTGCGGTAGTAGAAGTCCTCACGCAGCACCTGGTGTTCAGTGCCCTCGGTGCGGTCGAAGGTGAAGTCGAAGAACCCGGTGTCGCTCAGCACGCGACCGACGTGCGCGAGGCATTCGTCGATGACCTCCAGCGGCGAGTGGGAGAAGACGCTGTGCGCGTGGACGACGTCGAAATGATTGCCGGGCAGGAAGTCCAGCGTGAGGTCGCCGGTGATGGTCAGGTGCGGCAGCTTGTCCTGGAGGTGGCGCTCGCTGAGGGTCTTCTTGGCGGCCATCAGAATGTCGGGCGAGATGTCGATGCCGTAGTAGTTGCCGACGTCGAGGTGGTCGATGAAGCGCCAGCCGCCGCGCAGGTTGCCGCAGCCGATGTCGAGCATGCGGTGTTCGGGGCGCAGTCCGTGCTCGACGAGGTAGTCGAACTGCATCTGCCCGAGCGCCAGCCAGCGGTCGTGGGTCCGGCTGCCGACCGCGGCCTCCGGGTTGCGGCGGGTGTCCGAGGCCATCACGGCCCGGTAGTAGCCGACATGGTCGCGGTGTTTCAGGCTGAGCCAGGCGTCCCGGCCGGCCCGGCCGAGGTACGGGACGACGCGGCCGGGGCGGCGCAGCGCGTAGCCGATCTTGTGGGTGAGGGCGGCGCGGTTGCTGCGCAGCTTCTTGGGTGACTTGGCGTCGGCGGGCATGGCGAAGCGACCTCCGTGCGAAACGGGTCCCGCAGTTGGGGACCGATGGCTGGGTGACAAGCGGGCCCCTGAGAAGGGGGCCCGCTGGTGGGAGCAGGTGCGGTGGTGTGGCCCGGTCAGACGCGGCGGCGCAGGAGCAGCACGGTGACGGCCGTGAGCAGGAGGGCGAGACCGCCGAGGAGGGCGGTGTCGGTCCACTGGAAGGTCCAGTAGTCGCCGGCCGGATTGGCCTCGTAGAAGCGGGCGACGTACCCGTGCCGGCTCATGCACTCCCGAAGCTCGGCACTGGAGGGGAAGGGGCACTTGAGCACGTCGGCACGGTTGCCGGAGGCAGTGACGAGGCCGTAGTTGCCGGTGGACCACTTCTCGCCCATGGGCGGCTTGGGGATGCTGCCGGCGCTGGTGTAGGTGTGCGGCGGGACCAGCAGGCGCGTCCGGTGCGTCCACTCCAGCAGGAGCGTCACCGCCCCGGTCACCAGGAGGGTCAGACCCATCGCGGCCAGGACCCGGCGGGCCAGCAGCCCCAGCAGCGTGCCGGCCGCCAGGCCGAACAGGGCGGCGGCCACGACGCGCGGGCCGGAGCCGCTCAGGGCTGTGTTCTCGTACCAGAACACGCCGTAGCTCCGGTTTGCGGCCGGTCGCCACCACCACGCGAACACCACGGCGAGCACGCCGGAGAGGACCGCCGTGGTCACCGCGGCGAGCGCCAGCCGGGAGCCGAACCACTGGCCCCGGCTCACGCCCTGGGCGAGGACCATGCGGTGCGTGCCCAACTCCCGGTCACGGCCCAGCAAGGGGGCGCCCCAGAAGACACCGATGACGACGGGCAGGACGATGTTCAGCGCGCCGAGGATTCTCAGGGGCTCGACGTCCAGCAGCAGGGGCAGACCGGTGTCGGACCGCGTGCACGACAGCGGCCCGGGATCGCAGTGGTCGAACAGCCCGCTGCGCAGGGCGTCCAGCATTCCCGAACGGGAGTAAGCGGCGATGGCCGCGGCGGCCGTCAGTACGACGGCGCCGATGCCGACCAGCACCCGCTGCTGACGCCACGCGAGCCAGAAGGAGCCGTTCCAGAGGGAGCCTTTCACGCCGCCGCCTCCGTCCGCTCGGAGTCGGCCGGACGCACCTCGTCGCCGGCCTGGAGGTAGCCGCCCAGGATGTCCTCCAGTCTGGGCCGCTCGACGTGCCACTCACCGCGCAGGGGTCCGCGCTGTCGTATCAGGGCCGTCATCTGCCGGCCGCCGACCCGGCGGTGTACGACGGTGTGCGGTCCGGTCAGGGCGTCGTCCTGGTCGGTGTGTCCGGTCACCACGGCGTGGTTCTCGCGCAGGGCGTCGGAGTCCTCACTCAGCTCGATGCTGCCGTTGCGCAGCACCAGCACCCAGTCACAGGTCTGCTCCAGTTCGGGCAGGACGTGCGAGGACAGCACGATGCTCGTGCCGCGCTCGGCGACCTCGGCCATCAGCGTCGCCGTGATCTCGCCTCGGGCCACCGGGTCGAGGTCGGCCATCGGCTCGTCGAGCAGCAGCAGTTCGGGCCGCTTGCCGAGTGCCAGGGCGAGCGCGACGCGGGTGTGGTGTCCGGGGGACAGTTCGCCGACGCGGGCGGCAAGCGGGATGCCGCCCTCACGGACGATCTGCTCGGCGGCGGCCCGGTCCCATCTGGAGTTCAGTTTCTCGCCCATCCGCAGGGTGTCCGCCACGGTGAAGCGGGGGTAGAGCGGCTTGTCCTGGGTGAGCAGGGAGACCCGGGCACGCGCCTCGCGGGTTCCCGGTACGGCGTCCAGTACGCGCAGTTCCCCCACGTCGGCGTGGAGCAGGCCACCGGCCAGGTGCAGCAGGGTGCTCTTGCCGGCGCCGTTGCGTCCGACGAGTGCGGTGATACGGCCGCCCGGCACGGTGAACCCGCAGTCCCGCAGGGCCCAGCCGCCCCGCGCCCGGTACCGGAAACCGAGTCCCGTGGCGCGCAGCGCGGCCGGCGCGTCAGGCCCGGTCACGTGTCCTCCTCTTTCCGCTCCCGGTCTCCCGGGGAGCGCTGGTGTTGCTCGATTTGCTCGGGTCGCTCGGACTGCCGTCCTGCTCGCCGCCTTCGCCGTCCAGGACGGCCGTCACCAGGGCGAAGATGTCGGCCCGTTCGAGACCCGCGGACCGGGCGCGTGCCGTCCAGTCGGCGAGTTCCGCGCGCAGGGGCGAGTCGGCCTCCGCGCCGGGCCGGGCGAGCGACCGTGTCACGAAGGTGCCCAGCCCGCGGCGCAGTTCGACCAGGCCGGCCCGCTCCATGTCGCGGTAGGCCCGCAGCACGGTGTTGGGGTTGATGGCGGTCGCCGCCACCACCTCCTTGGCCGTGGGCAGCTTGTCCCCGATCTTCAACGTGCCCATCCGCAGCGCCCGTTCCGTCTGCTCCACGATCTGCACATAGGCCGGTACGCCGCTACCCCGGTCGATCCGGTACTCGAGCACGTCACCTTCCACCTGCTTCAGTGTGCTTCCATTAATGAATTAGCACAAGCATGGTGGAGGCGTCGCACGGATGTCAATCAGAAGCAGCACCCGAGCGGCCCTCGTCGTCGCCGTCGCGCTGACCCTCGCCGCAGTGGCCCAGCAACTCCTGCTGATCGCCGGCCTGGGCGGCCTGCTGCCCGGCCGGCAGCCGTGGCCCTTCCTGCTGGGCGCGGCCCCCGCCTGGTGGCTCGCGCGCCCCCGGTGGCGGCGGGCGGACCCACCCCGGTGGCTGATACGGGCGATACGCGGGCTGCGCCGCATACCCGGCAGCGCGTACCTGATGGCCGTGCTGGCGCTGACGGCCGCCATCTGGGCCACGCTCCAGGACCACGAGCCGTACATGGCGCACGAGGAGGCCGTGTACGCCAACAAGGCCCGCTCCTGGGCCGACGGCACCCCCGACGCCGGCTGGGGCAGCTACCGTCCCCCCGGCCTCCCGGCGCTGGGACGCGTGGCGCTCGCCGTCCACGACGACGTGGGCAGCCTGCGCGCGGTGGCCCTGCTGCTCACCCTCTTCACCCTGACCACCACCTACCTCGTCACGGCCCGCTGGACCACGCCCCGCCGCGCGGTAGTGGTCGTCCTTCTGCTGCTCTCCGGCCTCGGATTCCTGCGCCGTGTCCCGGAGTTCCTCAACGACATCGGCGCCACCGGCCTGTTGCTGATCGTCGTCCTCCTCGTCACACGCGCCCAGGAGGTACGGCGCTCGTACGCCCTGCCCGTCGCGGCTGCCGTGGCAGTGGGCGCCTTCTACCTGCGCTACGGCAGCGTGGGCAACCTCCTGGCGATATCCCTGGCCGCCCTGTTCGCGTACGGCCCGCGCGCCTGGCTCGCCCAGGGCCGCCGCCTCGCCACCGCGCTGGCCGTCCTCACCCTCGGCCTGCTGCCGCACTTCGTGCACGCCACGCTGGTCACCGGATCACCGCTGGGCCTGATTCTCTCGGCCGGTTCCCAGGCCAACCGCGCATACGTGGGCGACGGACTCGTCTACTACCTCGCGATCTTCCCCTATCGCCTGGCCGGAGACCTCGGAGCGGTGGTGATGACCGGCGGGCTTCTTCTGGCGGTACGGGCCCTGCGCGGGCAGGACCGCGGGGCGCACGCCGCCCGCCGTGTGTTCCTGGGCTCGACGTCCGTCCTCGTGTTCGTGGTCCTCGGCCTGGTGACCGACGGAGAACCGCGGTTCGTCTACCTCGCGGTCGTCCTGCTCACCGTCCTGGGGGTCGAAGCCCTGGCGGAACTGACCGGCCGCCGGAACAGGGGCCTGCTCACCGCCGTCGCCGGACTGGCCGGTCTGACCACCGTCGGCACAGCCCAAGTGGTGGCCCACGGAGCGATGCCGGGCCCCGACGGCCTCAGCCGCTCCACCGTCCCGGTCGCCGAGCGGCTCGCGACGGACGGCCCGTGCCTCCTGGTCACCGGGTACGAACCGGAGATGGGCTGGTATTCGGGCTGTGACGCGGTCACCTACGCCCAGTACCGCCGCACGCCCCCGCCTCCGGGAACCCGGGTGACGCTGGTCCTCTTCGAACGCGGCCGCCTGCAACCGGACGACACCACCCTGGCCCGCCTCGTCGGTGATCGCGACACCACCGTGCGGACCATCCCCACGGACGGCGCGCTGGGCACGGCGACCGCGGTCACGCTGACTTCGGTGTGACGGGGATCGTGGCCCCGGTCGGCGCCACCACGACCGCGCTCATCTCCACGGGGACGGACAGGCCCGGCAACCGGAAGGAACGGCAAGGCGGATTCGCCGGTGACCGTCCCGTACCGACCCGCCTTGCCGGGTCGACGGAGCCCGCCGGCAGAGCGGGCAGTTGCTTCGCCGCCGGTGCGGTGCGTCGGCTCGACTCGTCGGCGACGACTTCGGCCGCGTCCAGACGGCGTCCCCCAGTCCGCGCCTGGAGGTCCGTGGCCTGCCCCCTCATCCATCTAGCCGACACAGGGCTTGAACGAAAAGTCCGTTTCAGCAGCTCAGAGCGTACGGCGAGAAGGCCCCTGAAACGCGTACGCCAGGTTGGGGGACGCCGGACGTTTGCTCCGCGGCTCGACCGGCTCGAGAGCGCAGCACGTCTCTTTTCAGCCATGCCTCCATAACGTCCCTGCACGGAAAGGTACTTCCGTACAGGATCATGCACCTGTCATCTTGCATCCACCACTCGTTTCGTACGGCCCGGCCGGTGCCCTCAACACGGCCGGGCCGTCTCCGGAGGACGCATTGATACCCCACATATCCAGCCGCCCCAGACGCACGCTGGTGCTGGCGGCCACGCTCGGCGCCGCCCTCGCGTTCGGCGCCCCGGGCGCCCTCGCGGGCACGCTCCCCGTCGTCCCTTCCACCGCACCGGCCGCCAAGGCCCACGCTCCGGCCGCCGTGCCGGCATCCCAGAGTGCGACCTGGGTGGCCGGGACGCGTGCCTACCTCGTGATCACCGCCCCCGGTGACAGTTCGGCGGTCCGCTCGGCGATCACGGCCAACGGCGGCACCGTCTTCTCGAACTTCGACGCCATCGGCGTGATCGTCGCCCACTCGGCGTCCAGCGGATTCGCCGCCACCATGCGCGGCGTCGCCGGCGTGCAACAGGTCGGCGCCACGCGTACCTCGGACGTCCCGGCCGACGCCTACAACCCGGCGCTCCCGGCCAATCCGGCCCAGGCCTCGACCCCGGCCGGAGAACCGGTCCGGGCCGACATGAGCCAGATCAAGGCCGACCAGGCCTGGGCCGTGAACCCAGGCTCCGCCTCCGTCACGGTCGGCATCCTGGACACCGGTGTGGACGACCAGCACCAGGACCTGGCGCCCAACTTCGACGCGGCCGACTCGGTCTCCTGCGCCTACGGCAAGCCCGACACCCGTGCCGGCGCGTGGCGGGACGTCGACACTCACGGCACCCACGTAGCGGGCACCATCGCCGCGGCCAAGAACGGGAAGGGCGTCGTCGGCGTGGCACCCGGGGTGAAGATCGCCGCGGTCCGGGTCGCCGAGCCGGGCAACTCCTTCTTCTTCGCCGAGAACACCATCTGCGGCTTCGTCTGGGCCGGTGACCACGGCTTCAAGGTCACCAACAACAGCTATTACACGGACCCGTGGCAGTTCAACTGCCCGGACAACATCGACCAGGCCGCCATCATCGAGGGCGTCAAGCGCGCCCAGGAGTACGCCGAGGGCAAGGGCTCCCTCCAGATCGCCGCCGCGGGCAACGAGAACTACGACCTCGCCCACAAGACCACCGACTCCGCGAGCCCGAACGACTCGACGCCGGTCACCCGCACCATCACCAACGCCTGCCTCGACATCCCGACCGAGCTGCCGGGCGTGGTCACGGTCGCGGCCAACGGCACCGGCGTCACCAAGGCCTCGTTCTCCAACTACGGTCAGGGCGTCATCGACGTCACGGCGCCGGGCAGCAACGTGTACTCCACCGTCCCCGGCGGCGGCTACGGCAGCAAGAGCGGCACCTCGATGGCCACCCCGCACGTGGTCGGCGTGGCGGCACTCATCGCCAGCGCCAACCCGGGCATCACCCCGGCGCAGCTCCGCGCCAAGCTGGCCGAGCAGGCCAACGACATCGCCTGCCCCTCGGACAGCCGCTGCACGGGCACGACAGCCAACAACTCGTTCTTCGGCGAAGGACAGGTCGACGCCCTCAAGGCCGTCGGGACCACCCCGCCGCCCGGCAAGTACTTCGAGAACCTCGCGGACTTCGCCATCAACGACAACGCAACCGTGGAGAGCCCGATCGCCGTCACCGGTGTGACCGGCAACGCCCCGGCCACCCTCAAGGTGGCTGTGGACATCAAGCACACCTACATCGGTGACCTGAAGGTCGACCTGGTGGCGCCGGACGGCACTGTCTACACGCTGCACAACCACTCCGGCGGCAGCGCCGACAACATCGCACAGACCTACACCGTGAACGCCTCCTCGGAGGTCGCGAACGGCACCTGGAAGCTGCGCGTCAACGACAACGCCGCCTCCGACACAGGCAAGATCGACGCCTGGAACCTGACCTTCTAGCGCAGGGCCCGGCAACCCCCGCTCACAGCACGCACAGCACCGGCGACAGCTCTCCGCCCGTGGCCGCGGACAAGGCGGGCTGCGGTCTGTTCGGCCAGGGCTGCGAACTGCTGGGCGGCAGAGGGCATATGGGCCCCGGCGGGGGTGTAGGCCGCGGTCGGGGCCACCATGCCGGAGGCGTCCAGGAAGGCCGCGGACGGCCTGGAGCCGGTGTCCAGCTCACCGTGCGCCTCCCTGACGATCTGCAGGGCTGTGTCCGCGCTGACCGTACGGGCAGCGTGGACACAGCCCCGAGGAGTGCCGGCCGGCTCGAGCGGCGGGCCACCGTCCCGGACCGGACCGCGCATGCGGTCGAGGCCAGCTGCACCTTCCTGCTGTCGGTCGTCGTCGGAGTGCTGATGGATCAGCGCGGCTTCCTCAGAGGACTGGCCGGCGCGGACCATCATGTCCTTGAGCGTGGCTCCCGATCGGGTGGACAGAGTGTGCCCGGTGTGGCGAAGGTCGTGGAACCGGAAGCCCTCGGGCATCCCGACGACCTCTCGCGCCCCCCGCCACGTCCGCCCGAAGGTGCTGGGTGACCGGCATACAGTGTCTGACGTGATCACCGGACTGGAGCGGCAGGGCCTGGTCGCCTCGGCGGCAGCCCTACGAACGCTTTCAATCACGCCCTGACCGCCGTTCCCAACCCCCGCAAGCCGGCGGACGCGCAGGCCCACGGTACGCATGCGGCGTCACGCTGCTCCAAAGCTCATAGAGCTCGGCTTCACTGAGATCGTCATCCACCTTCGGATTCGCCGGGTCCTCGGAGTCACACGGCACGCTCCTGTGAACCGAGCGGTCGCGATCCGAGTTCAGCGGGCCAACCAGGTCAGCGCCGTTGTCACCAGGAACACGGCAACCGCCGCGAGCCAGACCGCGAGGGGTGTCGGTCTTGAGGACCTGGCCGGCACCGGCTCCTCTCCCTCTTGGGACAACAGCGCATCCGCGAACGCCTGCGCGGTTGGCGGTCGGCTCTCGGGTTCCACGGACAGCGCGGCACGAAGAAGAGTGTCGATGCCGTTCGGAGCCCCCAGCTCTCTGGGAAGCGTCGGCGGCGATGGCGGCGGTGCCTGCGCTGTCGCAAGGGTTGTGCGACCGCCCGGACCGAACGGCTTGCGCCCGGTCAACAGCTCGTAGGCGACGACCCCGAGGGCGTATACGTCGGCCCGGCCATCGAATCCGCCGGTCTGGAGGGCCTGTTCGGGCGCCATGTACGCGGGAGTGCCCGTGGTCACGGTCAGCCCCGACGCGTCGGCCAGTTGCTTCGCGCTGCCGAGGTCCGCGACGAGTACGGCAGTGGATGTGCGGCCGATGTCGAGCAGGAGGTTCGACGGCTTGATGTCACGGTGGACGACGCCTGCGTCATGGAGCACCTGGACGGCGTATGCGGCCTCGGCCGCCAGATGGAGTGCCTCCGCGGGCCCGCAGTGCCCGACCTTCTCGGCCAGCGTGCCGCCTCGGACGTAGTCCATGACGAAGTAGGGGCGGTCGTCCTGGACACCGACGTCGTGAACGCGTACGACACGTGGGCTGGAGATCCTTCGGAGCAGCCTCGCCTCCGCCAGGAACCGTTGTCGCACATCGGCGTTCGACGCCCAGTTGTCGGCCAGCACCTTGACCGCTACGTCCGTGTCGAGTTCCGGATCGTATGCTCTCCAGACGGTCGCGAACGAACCGGCTCCCAGTCTGTCCTCAAGGAGGTAACGACCTAGCTTCCGCATGCGGCGACATTTTGCCCGAGGCGATGGGGCCGGGAACCGCGGGGCGGTCAGGTGGAGTCCAAGTCCACGGTCGTACGTGAACGGGGGAGCAGCAGGATGATCGACGAGGATGAGCTGACACAGCTCGTGGCGTCCGCCCAGGCAGGTGACCGGGCGTCCCTGGACCGCCTTCTCGTCAGGCTTCGCCCCACGGTCATGCGCCGCTGCTCCAGGTTCCTTCCGCACCACGCCGACGCCGAAGAGGCCGCGCAGGACGCTCTGCTGTCCATCAGCACCCATCTGCACGAGTACAGCGGGCGAGGCTCGTTCCTCGGGTGGGTGACGGTGATCGCCTCGAACGCCGCCAGGTCCACCTATCGCTCGATGCGCCGACGCGCGGAGGACAGCCATGCGGTCCTTCCCGAGGGTGCCGACCCTCGGACCACGAGCGTCATCGCGGGGACCCGCCTGGATCTGATGGACTCGCTGGCCGCGCTCGAGGAGCGGCATCCTGCCCTGGTGGAATCCTTCGTGCTGCGCGATCTGGGAGACCTGACCTATGTTCAGGTCGCTGAGATCACCGACGCTCCCCTGGGCACGGTCAAGGACCGTATCCATCAGGCTCGTCGCTTCATGCGGGACCGCCTCGGCGGTGCCTGCTGAGGCATCCCGGCTCTCCATGTCGACCCGCGTCGACCCGCGTCGACCCGCATCAGCCGAGCGAGAGCCGGGAGGGGCTGTCGTGCGAACTCGGACGATCGCCGTCATCCTGACGGCAGCCATCGGACTCGGCCTGTTGACGGGCCGGTTCGTCCTTCCCGGTCGCTCCGCTCCGGCCGGCCCGTCGCCGACGCCGGGCGCTGCGGCGGCCTCGCCTGGTGCCCGCTCTTCGGCACCGAAGCCCGCGAGCGGCCCCGTGACGAACCGGCACCTGTTGACGGGCGCCGAGTTCAGGAAGGCCGGGGTCTCCCAGCGCATCCATGTACGGGATCGTGTCGGAGACGGCAACTACGCCAACGCGGTCTGCACCGGCGAGAAGACACTCGGCCAGACCCTGGGGTCGTACGACGCGCACTTCCGTGATCTGGTGACGCTCAAGGACAGCGGCAACAACGATTCCGGCACGCCGGCGAACATCGACCACGAGGTCGCCCGCGAAGTCGCCGGCGACGCCGGAAGCCGGGCGCTGGCCCGGAACTACGCACAGCGCCTGCTGCTGGAGGAAGTGCCGTGCCAGAGCGAAGTGCCCACCCACTGGGTCTACGGGCCGACGCACACGATCGATGTCGCGGCGGACATCACCGCGAGTTGGATGGGAATGTACGACGGTGACCTGAACAGCACAGGGACCGCGCCACGGGGCAAGGAGCCGTGCGGCGGCATCGCCGTACTCCAGAACGGCTCTCACTACGGGGTCCTGGAGGTCGACACCTGCCTGGGCACGGCTGCGATGACACGGATCGTCCGTGCGGCCGTGACGCGGCTCTGAGACCGTCCGAGCCCACCTGTAGAAGTGAGGTGGATCACATCAATCGCCGCGGATTTCCATCCAACATCTCGCGGACCCGCGGCATCTCCCTGGTGTACGACGACGCGAACCGCGTCGCCACCAGACAGGAGATGAGATGTTCGACCACCAAGCAGCCGGCAAGAGGTTCTCGCGTCGCGGTCGTACCGCGGGAGCGGCTGCCTGTGCCGGCGCTGCCCTGATCGCGATCGTCATCGGTACTCATCCCGCTGCCGCCGGCACGGAGACCAGTACTGCGAACCGGTCGACGACCGCGCTCACCGCCACCGCTGCCGAGCCCGGCCTCGGCTCCGGCAACCTGATGCAGAGTGAGGACTTCTTCCAGCAGGGCCTGGCCCCGGTCGGCGCGACCGTGGGCCTGAGCGGGAAGCGAGCTCTCTCGGCATGCTCCGGCGAGGAGACGATGCGCACACTGACCAAGGGGAAGGCCGTCGCCTACGCCGACGTGGCCTGGGCCTTCGGCACCAAGGGCACCTCGCTGACCGAGTCCGTCGCCGACGGCTCCACCGGCACGTCGGCGGCCTCGTACGAGGAGCAGCTCAACAAGCTGGTGCGCGGCTGCCAGAATGAGCCGGCGGGTCACTGGTACTACGGCAAGGCGCATGCGATCACCGTCAGAGCCGGCGAGGGCAGTTGGTACCCGGCCTACAGTGGCAACCGCAAGGTCGCCGGCGGTGTCGCGGTGATCCGAAGCGGTCACAGGGTCGGCCTGGTCGAACTCTCCGGTCAGCCCAGCGACGACTCCGGCTATATGGAAGGCATCGCCGCCGCTGCCATCAACCGGCTGGCCGACTGATCTCCCTGCGCCGCGGCGCAGGTCCTGTGTTGTCCCGTCGTCCGCGCCACACCGAGGAAAGGTCGGCGTAGGCCCGATGGCGGGACATCTCACGTGACCCGATCGGCAGACGATCACATCCCGACGAGTCCGGGCCTGTTCACTTGCGACGGCTCTCCCCGTCGATCTACGCGTCAACGAGCTCCGAGCCAGGAGAAGGCTGCCTGGGCCGGGCACTCGGCCACATCACGGCGTCGTGCCCGTAGCCGACTCCGATTCCTCCTCTGTCGGCGAGTTCCCGGGCCTGAGGACGAGCCCCTGGCTCACCGATCCGACCGCCGACCGGCAGGGCCTGGCCCTGCTGTGGGACAGCGCAGCCTCCGCCGCATGCTCCCTGCCGGCGCTCGCGGCGAAGGCGTTCGGGCACGCGCCTTCCGATCGCTGGGCATTCGAGCTGGACGAAGCACCGCAGCCGAAGCCAGGCGATTCCCTCGGGCTCCCGCAGGAGCTCAGCCTCCTGCTCCACGCCTGAGACGCCGTACTCCGCGTACTCCTGCAAAGACACTCTCCCGGCGAACGCCGGCTTCCAGCGCTTCGGCGGTAGCCGACCGCCAAGAGGGGCTTCCCGCGCTCCCGGGTCGAAGGCGTGCCCATGGCGTGCACGTAAGACCGGTCAAGTACGGTCAACAGCGGGGTCCGTGATCACGATCATCACGCGGCAGTTCCGTAGCCCGCCTCGCGGCGGCCCGCGACGCGGGCCTCAGCCGTGGACGGCGCACGCCCCGCCCTCTCTTTGATTCGTCGGCCGCGGCGCGCACTCCGACGGTCGGCACGCTGTCTGCTGCTGAAGCAGCTCGAATGAGATGTGCGGGGACAGGGCACGGAGGAAGTCGGGAGCGTCGAAGATCTCGCCGGCGGAGGCGACACCGACCGTGCGGGTCTGGCCGGTGAGGATGCGGTGGACCGCCTCCACCACGAGCGGTGCGCTGACGGCGTAGATGTCCCGGCCGCTTGCCACAGCGCGCCGTTCGGTGCCGCCGGAGCGTACGACGACGTCAACGAGGAAAGTCTGGTCGGACCGCCCGTTCTCATCGGCTGCGGTCGGCGCCGGTGTGTCCGGGGCCGAGAGGTCCCTGGCCGCTTCGGTCGCCATGTGGGTGCGGACCTCGGGGATCGAGAGATGGCTGGGGATGGTGACCACGTCGGCCATCGTGAACTCCCCGACGACCTCCCGCATGCCCATCGGGTCGGGGAAGGGCCACTTCAGGAGCGCCGGCGCGTCGTCGTGGTACTCCAGCCGCCCGTCCGTGTAGCGAACACGCCGGCCGCCTCGACGCTCGCCGGAGACCGCACCGGCGGTGCGCGTCCCGGGGGTCGGGTGCCAACTGCTCAGTCCGTACGCGATGCTCGCCTCGTCGGCCGCCGTCCAGTCCCCCATCGCGGCGGTGGCCAGCAGGTCGCCGAGGCCGCCGTAGAAGGCCATCGCGGGGACGATCACCGCTCCCGCCGCACGGGCGCGGTCCGCGAAGTGCGTGAACGTGTCGAGGTTGGCCTCGATCTCGGCCGCCACATCGACGTACGGGATCCCGGCGCGCAGCGCCGCCTCGATCACGGGGGCGGCAGTCATGGCGAAGGGCCCGGCACAGTTGATCACAGCGTCCGCACCCTCCAGGGCGCGGTCGAGCGAGGCAGGGTCGTCGACCGACGCCGGCCGGACCTCGAGTCCGGGGGCGGATGCCGCCATCGCCCGCAGCTTGCCGGCGTCGCGGCCGGAGAGAACCGGGACGAATCCGCGTTCCCGCAGCCGTGCCACCACAAAGCGTCCGGTGTGTCCGTACGCACCGAACACCGTCACCGTCTGTCCCGCTCCCATGGGCTCTCCCCCGTGCTCGAATGATCTGCCTGATCTGCTTGATCTGGTTGATCCGCTACGAACATCCTGGCCAGGTCGGTCGCCTCGGCGTGAGTGTCCGGAACGACGTGCCCCGTACACTTTCGGACATGGGTACTGTCGTCGCGCTGGCCGTCACCAAGGGGATGCTGCACTTCGAACTGTCCATGGCGTACGAGGTGTTCGCCTCCCCTCCGGTCGGGGTGACCGTCCCCTGGTACGACGTCGAGGTCTGCGGGTCGGACGCCGTGCGGCTCGGCCGGTTCCGGCTGGAGCCCGACCAGGGGCTCGACCGGCTCCGGCATGCCGACACCGTGATCGTCCCCGGCTGGGCGGACACCGACGAGGACCCGCCCGCCGATCTCGTCGGCGCGGTGCGTGCGGCCCACGAGGCAGGTGCGCGCGTGGCCTCCCTGTGCACGGGCGCCTTCGTGCTGGCCGCCGCCGGCCTGCTGGACGGCAGGCGCGCGACCACGCACTGGGCGCATACCGCGGCCCTGGCCGCCCTGTATCCGCGGGTGGAGGTCGACCCGGACGTGCTCTACGTGGACAACGGCAGCGTGCTCACCTCTGCCGGCAAGGCCGCCGCGATGGACCTGTGCCTCCACCTCGTCCGCCTCGACCACGGTTCGTCCGTCGCCAACGCCGTCGCCCGCCGCCTGGTGGTGCCGCCGCATCGGGCGGGCGGACAGGCGCAGTTCGTAGCCGCTCCGGTGCCCGCCCGTGACGACCACCCGCTCGCCGCGCTGTTTCCCTGGGCGATCGAACGCCTCGACCAGCCGCTCACCGTGGAGGACCTGGCACGCCAGGCACGGATGAGCTCGCGCCATCTGGGCCGCCACTTCAGGGCCGTGACCGGCACCACTCCGCTGCAATGGCTGCTGACACAACGGATCCGCCGCGCCCAGGAGTTGCTGGAGACCACCGACGACGTTGTCGACGCCATCGCGACAGCCACCGGCATGGGCACCGCCACGACGCTGCGCCGACACTTCAACCGCACGGTCGGTGTGCCTCCGGACACCTACCGCCGAACCTTCCGCTCACGGCCCCGGCCCGACTCGAATGACGACCGACAATGCCAAGGCTGACGGTGCCGCGGCCAGGGGACACCCTGTGACCGGCTGCCACGACGATGACCGGCACCTCGCAGGCGCCTGCGCAAAGATGGACTGACGTACACGTAGTGACTGTCATGCACGGGGCGCACGCCGAGGTCGGTGAGCAGGTCCCGGACGCGGCCCTACGCGGCCACGTCCCGCGCCTTGAGCCCATCGTCCGCGCGACGATCGGTCAGCCAGGCGGCGAGCGTGACGACAGGGTTGAAGTGGGCCCCGGAGACAGGCCCGAGCAGCACGATGAGCACGCCCAGGCCGAACACGGTGGCCAGCGAGTTGGCGAGCAGTTGGACGCCGGCGTCCCGGGACAGTCCGGTGGCCTGGATACCGGAGCCGACCACGACCGCCACCAGCGCTGCCGAACCGACGGCCTCGGCCAGGGCACGGCGCCCCAGCGAGGCGCTCACGCGAGCGCCTCGGCCGCGGTCGGGGCCTTCAGGAACACGGCGAGCCGGTCCAGGGTGCCGGGCAGCAACCAGTAGTACACCCATGTGCCGCGCCGCTCGCAGTCGATGAGACCGGCCTGGCGCAGAAGCTTGAGGTGGTGGGAGATCGTCGGCTGGGAGAGATCGAAGGCCGGGGTCAGCTCGCAGACGCAGGTCTCGCCGCCCTCCCCACGCGAGGCGATCATCGACAGCAGGCGCAGCCGGACCGGATCGCCCAGGGCCTTGAAGACCTTGGCCAGTTCGGCCGCCCGCTCGTCGTCGAGTGGTGCCGTGGACGCTCCGGCGCAGCAGTCGGCGTCCTGGCCGATCACCTCAAGCTCTTGTTTCGACATGCCTCTATGTTGACGTTTGTCGATCCAAGGCGCAAGGTTGCATCAACGAACTTCAATACAGGCCGTTCCGGGCACCGTCGTGCCCCGTCACCCAGGAGTGAAGTGATGAACGAGCAGTCCACCGACCTGCGCGAAACCGTCCGCCGGCGCTACGCCGCCGCAGCCGTGAAGGTCGCCGAGGGCGGCACCGCCTGTTGCGGACCTCAGCCGGTCGAGGTCGACGAGAACTTCGGCTCCACGCTGTACGCCGCCGACGAGCGCAGCGTCCTGCCCGCCGAAGCGGTCGCCGCCTCCCGCGGCTGCGGCAACCCGACCGCCGTGGCGGAACTGCGCGAGGGCGAGTACGTCCTCGACCTCGGCTCCGGCGGCGGCATCGACGTCCTGCTCTCCGCCCGCCGCGTCGGCCCGACCGGCAAGGCGTACGGGCTCGACATGACCGACGAGATGCTCGCCCTGGCTCTGACCAACGCCGAGAAGGCGGGCGCGACCAACGTGGAGTTCCTCAAGGGCACCATCGAGGCGATCCCGCTCCCCGCGCACACCATCGACGTCGTCATCTCCAACTGCGTGATCAACCTGTCCGTCGACAAGCGCGCCGTCTTCACCGAGGCCTACCGCGTCCTCAAGCCAGGCGGCCGTATCGGCGTCTCCGACGTCGTCGCCGATGACGAGCTCACACCAGAGGCACGTGCCGAGCGCGGCGACTACGTCGGCTGCATCGCCGGCGCGCTCTCCTTCACCGAATACAGGCAGGGACTGGAGGCCGCCGGCTTCACTGAAGTCGAGATCACCCCGACCCACCCGGTCGCTGACGGCATGCACTCCGCCATCGTGCGCGCGGTCAAGCCCGCAGGCGCCCGCGAGCCGGCCAACTCCTCCGCCGGGGCAGACGCATCGAATTGATCCGCCGAGGGCATGGCGCCGACTTTGCAGGACAGGGCTCGGTGCCCGGGCTTCGGCTGGAGGACCGCGGCAAGGGCGGCGAGCACCAACACTGCGGCACGGGCGGCGACGAGTGTCCTACTGTCACTCCGCGCGGCACTCGCCGGCGCCGTGATCGCGTGAGCCATGCAGAGTAGGAAAACGAAGATGCAGAATCCGTTCAGGGACGGCGGTCCGCTCGACATCGCCATGGGACTGCTGGGTCTGCTGCTCTCGATCGCTCTGTTGTGGATGGGCATACGGATGGCCCAGAACGGGCGCGCGTGGTGGTGGCCGCTGACGGCAGGCGTGATGGTCGTCCTCAACCTGCACGGCCTGCACCGGCGCCGCCCGTCGAAACGCCAGAGCCGTCCGTAGGCACGGCACGCAATCCGGGCCTGGCAACCCCGGGCTGGAACCCTGTACTGATCCACCCGTCACACCACCCCTTGGTAAGAGTCGGGTAAGATCCGGCCACTTGTGCGAGGGCGGGGGCCCTCGTAGGGAGGGAACTCAACGTGGGCAGACACGCCCTGAGACGGGGCGGGCCTGCCGCCGTCGTCTCCTCGCTCGTGGTGGCCGTCGTGGCCGCGTCCGTCGTCGTCCTGTCGGAAGGGGGCGGCTCCGCGCAAGCGGCCGAGGCCGACACCACCGCGATCACGCTGGTGGACCCCAGCTCCACCACACCACGCACCGACCGCCCGTACGTCGCGGGCGACAGCGGCTTCCTGCACCGGCAGACCGGCAAGCCCGGAATGCTGTGGACCGACTACGCGACGGGCCGGACCGTCACCGTCGAGAAGGCCGACGGCAGCGTCTACACCCCGTCCTCGACCTGCTACTACGTGGACTCCGAGTGCCGTACGGCCTGGTACGGGTCGGACAGCGACCTGATCGCCCTGCCGTCGTCGTCGACGTCGTCCTCGTACCTCACTCTCTGGGACCCGGCCACGGCCACGACCCAGAGCCTGAGCTGGGCCGGCTCCACCACCCACGGCTACTACCGGGCCCTGGCCGGAGACACGGTCGTCACCACGTACTCCCTGATCGACAAGGTCGACGGCGTCTGGCGCCCCCGCAAGGTGACCGGTGACGCGACGAGCGTGGGAAGCGAAGACGTCCTCGCCGCGGACTCCTCGGGTGTGCTCGTGGCGAACGGCACCTACGGCTCGCTCCACTACATCGACATCGAGTCGGCCGTGAGCACCAAGGCCTTCGCGGGCGCCACCACCAACTCGACGTTCCTGATGAGCGCGGACCGCGTCGGCTGGTACAACAACGGCACCGCCGAGCTGCACCTGAAGTCCCGTACCGATCTCACCGCCGCCGAGCAGGTCGTCACCCTGCCTGCCAACCCGGGCGCGCTCGACGGCGACC
Source organism: Streptomyces sp. TLI_185 (assembly GCF_003814765.1). Taxonomy (NCBI): domain Bacteria; kingdom Bacillati; phylum Actinomycetota; class Actinomycetes; order Kitasatosporales; family Streptomycetaceae; genus Streptomyces; species Streptomyces sp. TLI_185. Next base: position 5,452,093 of record NZ_RKRB01000001.1, on the reverse strand, counting down.
CGGTCCTGGTCGGCGACTGGCTGCTGCTGCCGCTGTCCTCCAGCGACCTCGGCTCGAAACTGCTCGCGGTCAACGTCAACGACCCCTCGGTCCAGCAGACCGTGCTGGCGAGCGCCGGCGCGTACACGCTGGCGACCGGTGACCGAAGCGCGCTCGTCTCCGGCGGCACCGACGCCACCGACTGGTGGGTGCAGCGGGTGAGCCAGGCCGAGGACGGCACGCTGCGGCTGGAGAAGGTGCTCGAGTCCCCGGCGGTGGAGAACGCCAAGACGGGCATCGCGCTCAGCCGCGGCAGCCTGCGCGTCGCCGAGGACGACCCGACGGCCACCGCGGACACCACGTCCGTACGTACCCTCACCACCGACGGCTCCGCCACGCTCACGGCGTCCGAGGCCACGGCGAGCGGATCGATCTACGCCGCCCTCTGCCCGTACGAGGGCACCACGTGCTCGGCGCTGTGGGGGAACCTCGACGCCCACGACGTCTACCTCGACGCGGGCGGCGGCACCGACGAGGGCGAAGGCCTCGGCGACGACCGGCTGAAGGAAATCGGCGGCCACTATCTGGACTTCGGCAGCCGGGGCGGCCACATCGTCGACGTATCCGACGACTACGCCGTCTTCGACTCCGGCGGCAGCGCCCCGGCGCAGTACGTCGGCGAGTTCGGCCAGGGCGAGAAGCTGAAGCGGTCCGTGCGCGCCGCCGCCCTGAACGGCTCCACCCTCTGGAGCGCCACCACCACCGCCGGAACGCTCACCTCGTACAGCATCCCGCTGGCGAAGACGCTCACCACGGTGACCGTCCCGGGCCTGGCCTGCGTGCCGAGCGAACTCCAGGCGGCGGGACGCTGGGTGTACTGGGCCTGCGGGACGGACTCGGCGGGCGTGTACGACACCAAGTCCGGTACGTCGACGGCGGTCACCCCCGGCGACGTGCTGCTCGGTGACGGCTTCACCGTCCGCCACGACCATGGCGCGGGCACGCTGGTCCTCACCGAGGCGGCCACCGGCACCACCCGCACGATCGCCTCCGACCTGGCCGACAAGGGCCTTGCCGTGGACCGCCGTTACCGCTGGACGGTCGACGAGTACACCGGTCTGGTCGCCTGGTTCGACGACTACGAGCGCACCCACGTCACCACCACGGGCATCGCCCCGTCCGCCGTGACGGCCTTCGAGACCTCGGTCGGCGACTTCGTGTCCACGGGGGTGTCCTTCGACGGCACCTGGGTGCTGTCCCGCCCGGTCACCTCCTGGTCGCTCACCTTCACCTCGGTCCAGAGCGGCGCGAACGGCAAGGTCACCCGCACGATCACCGGCGGCTCGACCCCGGCCCGGGTGAGCGCGACCTGGAACGGCAGGACGGCGAGCGGCGGTTACTTCCCCAACGGGCACTACACCTGGACCCTGAAGGCGACCGGCCTCGGCACCGCCACTCCGAACACGGTGACCAGCGGCAAGGGCTTCCTGCAGCGCGGAGCCGCGGTGCGCCGCGACTTCGTCAGCCCCGACGGCCCGGACGGCCGCGGTGACCTGCTCACCCTGAACTCCTCGGGCGGACTGACCTTCCACAGCGGCACGGGGACGGGCAGGTTCGGCGACAAGTACACGGGCACCGGCTGGCCCACGACCGTCACGGCGATCCCCTTCGGCGACCTCAGCGGCGACCGCTGCAACGACGTCCTCGTCCGCTACAGCAGCGGCGCGCTGCGGCTGTACAAGCCGGGCTGCGGGGCGGCGGTCAAGCCGTCCACGTCGTACACGACCCTCGGGACCAGCGGCTGGACGCAGTACAACGCGCTCACCTCGCCCGGCGACGTGAGCGGTGACGGGCGGCCGGACCTGATCGCGAGGAACTCGTCCACCGGGGCGGTCTACCTCTACAAGGGGACCAGCGACGGCAAGCTCGCCTCCCGCGTCAAGCTCTACGACAACTGGAAGGGCTACAAGAAGATCGTCGGCACCGGTGACATCACCGGCGACGGCAAGGCCGACCTCCTGGCCCAGGACACGTCCAACAACCTCTACCGCTACGACGGCAGGGGCGACGGCACGTTCGCGGCCCGCGTCAAGGTGTTCTCGAACTGGGGCGGCTCGTACAACGTGGTCGTCGGGGTCGGCGACATCACGGACGACGGCAGGCCGGACCTGGTCTCCCGCGACACCGGTGGCAACGTGTGGCGCAACAGCGGGGACGGAAAGGGCTCGTTCGGTCCGCGGGCGCAGATCGCGAGCGGATGGAGCGGCTACAAGGCCCTTTCGTAGGCGGTGAGTTCGGACCCACCAAAGGCGCCCGGCAGCTTGATGCCACCGGGCGCCTTTGCACTTCCCGCGTTGTGCCGGCGCACAGTTGCTGCTCCGGGATGCCGGGGCTCCTGGGCGGATGGATGCATGACCGGCTTCGGGCAGGCTGTGCTCAGGCGGGCCGGGTGGGGGCCCGTAGTTCGGTCTTGTATCCGCCCTGGGGGGTGGGTTCGGCGGTGAAGGTGCCGTCGAGCAGTTCGGCGCGTTCTCTCAGGCCGATCAGGCCGTGCCGGGCGCTGGGCAGGGCGACGGAGGGGCGGGAGGGGGCGGTGTTGGTGACGGTGACGCCGAAGTGCTGCGTGTCGTGCCACAGGCGCACCTCGGCGCGGGCGCCGGGAGCGTGCTTGCGTACGTTCGTGAGGGCTTCCTGGACCGTGCGGTAGACGGTGCGCTGGGCGGTTGTGCTGATGCCGGCCGGGAGCCCGCCGGTCAGGGTGGTCTCGATGCCGCTGTTGGCGATCAGCTGCTGGAGGTCGGCGAGGGTGGGCTGGGGGGTGAGTTCGGTTTCCTTGCCACCGGAGGCGCGCAGCAGGGTGACCATGTGGCGGAGTTCGTCGAGGGTGTTCACGCTCAGGGTGCGGATGGTGCGGGCGGCGTCGCGGGCGTCGGGGTCCTTGGCGGCGACCTGCAGGGCTCCGGCCTGTACGGCGATGAGGCTGACCTGGTGGGAGACGACGTCGTGCATCTCGCGGGCCAGTTGGGCGCGTTCGCGGGCGAGGACGGTCTGGGCGTACAGGGCGCGTTCGTGTTCGCGGGCCTGTTCGACCTCGACGAGCTGTCGGGCCACGTCGTGTCCGGCCTGCACGAGCTGGCCGAACAGGATCGGGGCGAAGGCCGTGGCCAGCGTGTAGACGAACTGGATGAACGTCCAGGTCTGGTCGCCGGAGAGCGCGTCGGACAGGGGCCAGGCGAGGGTGCTCGCCGCCGCGTTCAGCAGGGCGCAGCCGGCCAGCAGCGGGCGGTTGCGGGTGCTCGTGGCCAGTGTGTACAGGGTGGCGATCGGCGCGACTGCCACGTCCATGAACAGGGTCATGGGCAGGGTCAGCAGGAAGACCGTCAGGGGAAAGCGCCTGCGCAGGAGCAGTCCGGCGCAGCCGACGGCGGCGCAGGCCCACATGAACCGTGTCGCCTCGCCGTAGAGGTTGATCCAGGCGTCGAGTGCGGCGAGCACGACGAGGCCCGCGTCGACGGCCCAGGGCGGCACCCGCCGCCACAGGGCCTGACCCGTGCTCATCATCCGTTGCTCCGTGCCGGGTCGGCGCCGTCGTCGCTGAGCAGTCCGGCCCGCTCCGCGAGGAGCGCCGCCTGGACGCGGCTGGAGACCCGGAGCTTGGTCAGGATCGAGCTGACGTGGTCCTTGACGGTGCCCGCGCTCAGATGGATGCGGGTGCCGATGTCGGCGTTGGACAGTCCTTCCGCGATCAGGACGAGGACGTCACGTTCGCGGTCGCTGAGCAGATGCACGCGCGCCACGTCCGCGTCCTGGGGCGCTCCCGCCCCCGGATGGCTGCGCAGCAGAGCCCGCGAGGCCTTCGGGGACAGCACCACCCCGCCCGCGGCCAGGGTGCGTACGAGGTGGGCGAGTTGTTCGGGCTCGGTGTCCTTGAGCAGGAAGCCCGCGGCTCCCGAGCGCAGCGCGGTCACGATGTACTCGTCGGTGTCGAAGGTGGTCAGCATGGCCACCGGCGGCGGCTCGGGCAGCGTCTGGATCTCCCCCAGGACGGTCAGGCCGTCCACGTCCGGCATGCGGATGTCGAGGAGCACGACGTCCGGCTGCTCGCGCCGGATCACGTCGGCGGCCTGCGCTCCTTCCGCGGTCGCCACGACCTGGATGCCGTCGGAGGCGTTCAGGATCAGCTCGAACCCGGACCGCACCAGCGCCTCGTCGTCCACCACCACTACCCGGATCACCGGCGTTCCGCCTCACACTCGTCTGCTCTGTCCAGCTTCTGGGCGCCCCGTACACCCCGGCGTCGGGGCGTCCACGTTCTCGTACGGTGATCGCCTGCTGCCGACAGTACGTCCGCCGAGGTGCGCGACGGTGCGGCCCCTGTGGACACCCGCCACCCGGCAGGCCGGTTCCAGCCGTTCGGGGGGGATTGGTCCGTGGGCCCGCCCGAGCCGGACGCGTCGCTCGGGCCGGTGGTCGTGGTGGCCAACGCCTTCATCGAACAGGGCAGTTGGCCGTCCGGGCCCGCCGACCGGCCGGCGCGGCGCTGCTCCGCCGGTCGGCGGGGCGGTCCCGGACCGTCGGCGGGGGTGCCACCGAAGCCTGCCGGATGGTGCGCCTCCTGACGGCACCCAACGATTTTCGTATGACACAGATACAGCCGCCACAGGAGACACCGGCTCCGCAGGAGAACTCGCCTCCACAGCCCCGAACCCCGCCCGAGTCCGCCGGGCAGGCCCTGGGCGGTCCCTCGATGGGACGCCTGGTCGGGGTGGACCTGGCCCGCGCGCTGGCGGTGTTCGGCATGTACATCGTGCACATCGGCCCCCCGCTGTCGGCCACACACGGGGTCGCCAGCTGGATCCGCTACATCGCGGACGGCCACTCGTCGGTCCTGTTCGCCACCCTCGCCGGGTTCTCGCTGATGCTGATCGCGGGCCGGTTCGAGCCGAAGACCGGACTGGCCGGGCGGCAGGCGAAGGCCCGGATCGCGATCCGCGCCGTGATCCTGCTGGCGCTGGGCACCGCGATGGCGATGGAGTACGGGGGCGTGATCATCCTCGGCTTCTACGGCGTCTACTTCCTCCTCGCCCTGCCCCTGGTGAGGCTGAGCGCGGGGACCCTCGCGATGATCGCGGCGGGGCTCGCGCTCGTCACGCCGCAGCTGGCGTACGTCCTGACGACGCACCTGAGCGATTCCGTCCAGCAGAGCGTCAACGCCTACGACCCGCTCCGCCACCTCAGCGAGGTGGGGGTGCTCGATCTGCTGCTCACCGGTTTCTACCCGGCGCTCACGTGGATGCCGTTCGTGATCGCCGGCATGGCGCTGGGGCGCATGGACCTGTCGGCGGCTGCCGTCCAGCGGCGCCTGGCGGCGCTCGGCGCCGGCCTCGTCGTGGGGGCCTACGGCCTGTCCCTGCTGCTGGCGGGCAAGAACGCGTTGAGGAGCACGGCGGAGGACATGTCGTCGTCCGGTGGCTCCGGGGCGGCGTCCATGGGCAGCGGGTCCGGCGAGCCCCAGCGGGCGCTCTCGGAACTGTTGACCGCCGGGCCGCACACCGGCACCACGTTCGACATCATCGGCAGCGTCGGAGTCGCGATCCTCGTGATCGTGGGCGCGACGGTGCTGATGGACCGCCTGCCGCGACTGCGCCGCCTGGCGAAACCGGTCATCGCCGTGGGCACCATGTCCCTGACGGCCTACGTCGGCCACTTCCTCGCACAGTCCGTGCTGTCCACGCCCGCCGGGACCGGCACCCAGCAGTCATGGGTACCGCTGCTCATGTACGTCCTCGGAGCGATCGTGTTCGCCGCGATCTGGTCCCGCTTCTTCCGCCGCGGCCCCCTGGAGTACCTGCTCAACACCGCCACCAAGCCCGCCAAGTACGTCCGGTGAGGTCCGGCCGGGGTGGCTCGGCTTCGTGCCCCATCCCGGCCTGAACGGTCTGCCCGGCCCGCAAGGGGATCACCCTTGCGGGCTTCAGTGCTCGGTGGACTCGTCCGGGCTGCGGGGGGTGTCGGCGAACCGAACCTCGAGGAACCGGCCGTGGCTGTACAGCACGGCGAAGGTGCCGGGGCGGCCACGCTGGTGAAGCCGTCGGACTGGACGGGAGAGCGAACCGCCTGGTGACGCAGGCGCTGTCCTCAGCCTCACGCGTCTGTGGCGCGCCGGTATCCGGCGGATGTCCGACGCCGCCCCGCCGCCCCGCCGCCTGGTCCGGCTGCCCCCGACGCACGGCGGGGGCAGCCGGTGGCCGACGACCGACGGCCGACGGCACCGGCGAGCCCATGGATCAGGTCCGTCTCACTCGCCGGAGCGTCCCGCCGAGGTCAGCAGCTGCGTCGCCGCGAGCTGCGCGTACAGCTCGTCCATGGCCACCAGCTCCTCATGGGTGCCGACCGCGCGGACCCTGCCCGCGTCCATGACGACGATGCGGTCGGCGTCCGTGACGGTCGACAGGCGGTGGGCCACCACCAGCACGGTCGTCTCGCGTGCGGCCTCTGCGATGACGTCACGCAGTGCCAGCTCGTTGACGGCGTCAAGCTGCGAGGTCGCCTCGTCCAGGAGCAGCAGCCGGGGCCTGCGCAGCAGCGCGCGGGCGATCGCGATGCTCCCCCACCTTCGGCGGGGGGATCCCCAGGCGCTCGCCGCCGGACAGTTTCGAGCCGCGGTGCCCGACCGGGGTGTCCAGGCCGTGCGGGAGACGCTCGACGAGGGCGTCGAGCCTGGTCCGGGCGAGGACCTCGCGAATGTCGTCGTCGGTCGCACCGGGCGCGGCGAAGACCAGGTTCTCCCGCAGCGTGCCGGCCAGCACCGGCGCGTCCTGCTCGACGTACCCGATGACGGACCGCAGCTCGGACAGCGGCCACTCGGTCACGTCCTTGCCGTCGACGAGGACGCGGCCGCCGGTCGCTTCGTAGAACCGCTCGACGAGCGCGAAGAGCGTCGACTTGCCCGCGCCCGAGGGGCCGACGAAGGCCGTCATCCCGCCGCCCGGCACCTCGAAGTCCACCCGCTGGTGGATGTCCGGCAGCCCGGGTGCGTACCGGAAGGACACCTCCTCGAAGCGGACCGACGCCGGACGCAGCCGTACCGCTTCCGTCTCCGTGGGCCGCACCGGCCGGTGCCGGTCCTGGGGCTCCGTCGCCAGGCCGTCCACCTGTGCGATACGGGCGATCGCGGCCGCGCCCTCCTGGTAGTGGGAGGCGGCTTCGACCAGCTTGTACACCGGCTCCATCAGGTAGAAGAGGTACAGCAGGAACGCGATGAGCGTGGAGACCGGGATCTCCCCGGACGCCACCCGCGCCCCGCCGACGGCGAGGACCGCGAGGAACGCCAGCTCGACGGCGAGGTTGTCCGCCGACCCCAGCACGGCCTCCCACTTCGCGCTGCGCACGCCGTGACGCCACGCCCTGCGGGCCGCCGCCTCCACACGAGCGGCCTCCCGCCCCTCGGCGCCGGACGCCTTCACCGTACGGAACGCACCGAAAACCCGCTCCAGACCCGTGGACATCTCCCCGACAGCCGCCTGCGAACGCTCGGTGGCCTGCCCGATCTTCGGCATCACCAGCGCGGCACCCACACCGACGACCGCGACCACGCCGAGCGTGACGCCCAGCAGGACGGCATCGAGGAACGCCATCACCACGACCGCCGCGACCAGCGTCACCGCCCCGGTCGCCGCGGAGACCACCGCCTGGGTGCTGACCGCCCGCAGCAGCGTGGTGTCGGAGGTCACCCGGGACATCAGATCCCCCGGCTGCATCCGGTCCACCTCCGCGAGGCGCAGCCGCAGCAACCGGCCGATGAGGCCGCGGCGGGCGGCGAGCACCACCGACTCCGCCGTCCGTTCCAGCACATAGGCACCGAACGCCTCGGCCACCGTGCTCAGCAGCACCAGCACGGTCAGCATCAGCAGGACGGTGCCGATCGTGCCCCCGGACGAGAGCCAGTCGACCAGCGTCTTCGTGGCCAGCGGCTGCAGCAGCCCCCCGGCGGCCCCGGCCAGCGCACACAGCAGACCGAGCGCGACGGCCCACCGGTGCGGACGGACGTACCCGTACAGCGCCTTGAGCGTCTCGCGGGCGCTCAGGGACTCGGCACCCGTCGTCTTCGGGGCGGATGCGGTGTTCACAGGATTCCTTTCCCACGTGGTCGGCCGCGCGCCGCGGCAGCGGCTGCGGGCACCAGCCCGCGCCTGCCACGGCTCGCTCGCCGGCTCAGTGGACCAGCGAGGCCGCCCGCGTGGCGAAGAGGTGCACCCCTGCCTCGTAGAACTCAGGACGGAGTACGAACAGGACACCGGCGCCTGCCACCAGCGTCAGGCCGAGAAGTTCCAGCAACCCGCCCCTGCCAGGTGTGACGTCACGGCCCGGCACGTCGGTGTCGGCCGATGCCCCGAGGGCACTCTCGCGCTCCTTGTTGCGAACATGCTGTGTCATGCCTCCAGCCTGGACGCCCGGCCGCGCTCCCCACATCCGGCGACTGTCGGGTCCGCCCCCGCCAAGTGGCTGGAGAAGACCGGCCTGGGGTAGTAGCCGTCGGCGCCGCGGGGCGGATGCACCGCAAGCACGGCAGCACCGCGAGACACGCAGCACCGCCGGGCACATCAACTCCGTCCGGCGACGACCGGCGACTCCGGCTCGTCGGTCCCCGGGGAGCCGGGGCCGCCGGCGGCCGACGAGGGCGGCCCGGTCAGGGACCGGGCGATGACCATGGAGCCGCCGCCGTGGAGCAGAACGCTGCCGAGCACCGTCAGGGTCATGGCGTACAGGGCGGTGTCGGCGTACAGCCCGTCCGGCAGCGCGTTGAACGCGAGCAGGCCGAACACGATGGAGGTGGTGCCGCGTGGTCCGAGCGCGCCGACCATGAGCCGCTCTCGCCAGGTGAACGTCGAGCCGAGGAAGGAGAGCATGATCGGAAGGATGCGTACGACGGTGAGCGCGGCGACGCAGAGCACGACGGTGGGCCACTGGACGCCGTCCTCCATGGCGAGCACCACGGCGTTGCCGAAGAAGAACCACATGCACATCGTCATCATCGAGTTGGTGTCCTCGATGAGCTGGAAGTCCGAGGCGTGCGGAGCCGAAACGCCCCGTCGGCGGACCGGCGCCTGCCTGACATAGCGGAAGGCGATGCCGCACACGAACGAGGCCACGAAGCCGTTGCCGTCCATCGCCACGGTCACGGTGTAGGCAAGCAGCGGTGTGACCAGCACGACGATCCGCCGGGACTGCTCCGTCATCCACTCCGCGCGGTCGGCCCTGTTGATCAGCCACGCCACCAGCGCCCCGAGCACGAAGCCGACCACGAGGGCCTTCAGCGCGAACGGCACGGCCGTGCCGAGGGCCTGCATGGGGGTTCGGGTGACGGAGTTGGTGCCGACGAGGATCAGTGCGAACAGGAAGAGGGGCGACACGATGCCGTCGTTGTAGCCGCTCTCCACGTTGAGCACGCTGCGCACCCTCGCCGGGATACGCCGGTCGCGGACCAGCGTCTCGGCCGGGGCGAAGTCGGTCGGTACGACGATGCACGCGATGAGCAGCAGCAGCGCCACCGGCAGCCCGGGCAGCAGCAGCGTCCCCAGCAGCACCATCGTGATCAGGCTCAGCGGCAGGGCCACCAGCAGTGCCCGCGCGGCGGAGCCCGGGTCGTTGCCGAACAGTCGCCCGCCCGGCAACTCGGTGGCGTCGACGAACAGGAGGACCGCCAGGATGACCTCGGCCACATGCTGAGCCACCTCGGAGTTCAACGTGGCGGCGATGTGGCTGTGCGTGAACACCCCGGTGACGACTCCCGCGAGCACCAGCACCAGCGGAGCCCGCACATGCCGTTGTTCCAGCCTCCCGGCGACCAGCGACCAGCCGGCCACCACCGTGGTGATCACAATCAGGACAGAGATCATTTGAATCCGCTTCAGAACTCGGAACAGGCCGGCGGCCGCTCCACCAGGACCTGCACAAGGGCGTCGACCCGCGTGAGCACGGGCAGATGGTGCAACGTAGCCCTTCTCATCCCAGCGCACCGTTCACCGACGATCACTCCGCCGATCAGCGGGATCCGCCCCGCCGAGAGGCTGGAACCCACCATCCTGAAGGGGGCCGACCGGCAGACGTAGAACCTGCTAGAGGCGTCGGGCCCCGCGCAGCCCTTGGGCGTAGTAGCCGTCGCCGTCGAGCCGTGAGGTGCCTCCCTTGTCGCCCATGGTGGGGCCGCCCGCGTTCTTCCGGCTGGAGATGAAGCGCGGGTGGTCGGCGGTGTCCAGGCCGAGGTAGATGCCGATGTGGCCGATCCGTTTGCCGGGCAGCTCCCGTGTTCTGAAGAAGACCAGGTCGCCGGGCTGGAGCTGCTGGATGACGGCGGGGCGGCGGTCGGTGAGGGGGATCACGGGTACGCCCGACTGCGCGTGGGCGATCGCGTCGGGGGACCGCTGCAGCCCGCCGCCCGCCGCGCTGTCCCTGCTGTTCAGCGGGAACCCCGAGCGGTATCCGTACACCAGCCGGACATATCCGGAGCTGTCGACGGAGCGCGCGCGGTCCTTCTCGGGGCGGCGGGTGACCGTGTCGGGGAAGGTCCAGGGGATGCCCAGGTAGTCGTAGAAGTCCGAACCCGTGCGCCGCTTCGGCTTCCCTTGCCCGGTACGCCCCAAGTCGCCGGTGGTGTCGGGTGTGTAGCGGGCGGCACCGCTGTAGGTGACTCCCGCTGCCGTCTTCCGGGCCGGGGCACCGGCGATGTAGTCGAAGGCCGTGGCGAGGATGTCGGGGTCGCGGCTGCCGAGCCGGGAGCTGAGCCAGGTCCTGAACCAGCCGCTCTGCTCCGCGCCGCGGGCCCATGCCTTGGGCAGCAGCCGCACCCAGCTCCTGGTGACGACCTTGGCATCCGTGGTACGCGGCTCCGCGAAGGTCCTGCTGGGCCCTGTCAGTACGGCCGTACGGGCGCCGTCGGTGAACGCGGCGACGATGGTGCCGTGCCGGTCGCGGGCGACCGTGCGGGCGGGGTTGCCGATCCGCTCGAAGCGCAGCCCGCCGCTGCCGGCCCGGATTCCGGCACCCGGAGCTGCCTGTGCTGTTCTTGCCGGCAGGGGTGAGGCCTCCGGATGGCCGGTGCGGTGCCTGAGCTGGAGGGTCAGCACGCAGCTCGCCGCGAGCAGGACGGCCGTCACCACGAACAGGGCCGTGTTCCTGGACAGAGAGAACATACGCATTCCGGGCAGGGGGCGTTTCACTGGTCAACTCCGATGGGCGGGAAGGAGAGATGGCGCCGCAGGTCGGGGAGGGGGCGGCTCATGTCGTGGGCAGGGCGCCCAGCAGCAGCCCGGACACCAGAATCACGTACGCGGCGAAAGTGACCGCGCAGGTGGAGAGGACCGTCGCCGCCTTGGGCTGCCTCTCCAACTGGTAGGCGATGAGACCGGGGACGATGAACCCGAGGGCCTGATGGGCGAACAGCAGGGGGAACTGCTGCTGGAGCAACAGGGAGAGCCCGGCCTGGAGCAGGACACCGATGAGCACGACCGCGGCGAACAGCCTCTTGCCGTAGAGGATGACGAAGCGCTGCAGCACCTTGGTGAGCAGGTAGGTCAGGGCTGCCACGGCCGCGACCATGGCGGCGCGCCGCAGATCACCGACGAGGGTGAGGGCGAGCCAGCCGGGTGTGATCATGCCGCCCGGTGAGAGGTTCGTGGTCAGGTAGCACAGGAGGGAGAAGACCAGACCGAGTGCGATGCCGATGGCGGCGATCTGCGGGGTGACTACTGCGGGGATCAACGGGGTGCTCCATGGGAGGAGTTGTGGTGGGCGCCGGGCGATGTGGGGGCGTCGCCCGGGTCGGCGGGGTCGGCAGGGTCGGCGTCGGGGTGTTCGGGCGCGAGTGCCGTGAGCCGGTCCAGGAAGAGTTCGCCCTGACCGTGGATGTTGCCGATGGCGACGAGCGAGGAGTCCGGCCCCAGATGGGCCAGCAGATCCGTGGTGAGCCGGTCGGGGTCGCGGCGGTCGCCGCCGAGATCGACGACGTTCCCGGTCCAGTGGGCGGGTATGGCGTCGGCGGCCGACTTGGTGGGGTGGCCGATGAGGAAGACCGTCTCCGGGTCGAGCTGCGGGATGAGCGCGCCCATCTGCCCGTTGCGCTCCACTCGGTCGGGACGGCAGTTGATGACGACGTGCAACGGGCGGTGGATCGCGCCCAGTTCGAGCAGCTGCTCGATGTTCATCAGCGTTGACTCGGGGTCGTTGGCGGCGAAGACGTTCGCGAAGCGCAGCCGCTTCCCGTCGGGGGTGCGGTACCGCTCGACGGACAGCACACCCGGGTCCGGTGGCGCCTCGTACATTCCCTTCAGCGCGGTCGCCCGGTCGACGCCGAGCAGTTCGGCGACCGCGAGTGCGATGGCGACGTTCTCCTTGAAGGTGAACCAGCTGAAGCCGCGCAGTTCCTCGTCGGTGACGGTGTCCGGGTCGGCGTAGACCAGCTTGCAGTTCCGGGCGTCGGCCTCCTCCTGGAGGATGTGGAAGCGCTCCTTCTCCGCGGTGACGCAGACGCCGCCTTCCGGCAGGGACCGGCACAGCGAGCGGGCCACGTCGTCCAACGTCGGTCCCATCTCTTCGAGATGGTCCTCGCGGACGTTGCACAGCACGCCGATGGTGGAGCGGATCAGCTTGGTCTGGTTGATCTCCTGGAGGGCAGGCATGACGGCCATGCACTCCATGACCAGGACGTCGGGCCGGTAGGCGGCGGCCCGCCGGACGATGCCGATCTGCTCCACGACGTTGGCGATGCCGAACTTGCGGTAGACCGGCTCCTCGGTGGCGTCGGGGTGGATGAACCGGGCCGCGGTGCCCGTGGTCTTGGCGACGGTCAGCAGGCCGCTGCCGCGCAGCCCGCCCGCGCACAGCCGGGTGATGGATGACTTGCCACGAATGCCGTTGACCAGCACGCGGGTGGGTATCGCGGCGAGTTTCGCGTCATGGCGGCGCTGTTCGACGATGCCTGCGACGAGCAGGCCGGCGCAGCACGTCGCGAGGACGCAGTACAGGAAGAGCACGGCGGGTCAGCTCCTGGGACCGGGGCCGGAAGGGGAAGTGGAGGAGGTGGGTGCGCTGTCCGGGGAACCGGGCGCGGGCGGTGCGCTGGTGCGGGGGAGTCGCTGTCTGATCAGTTCGAGGCTGCGGGCGACGGATCCCACCTCGTCGTGGTAGCGCGGGTAGAGCACCGTTGTGCGGTCACCTGCCGCCAACGTCTCGGCGCCCTGGGCGACTTCACGCAGCGGACGTACGACGACGAGGTACAACCAGCCGAGGCAGAGGGCGCCCGTGCTCACCCCCAGCAGCCCGACGAGCATGATCCGCCGCTGTGCCTCGTACTCGGGCAGGCCGATCCAGAACACCGGCCGGATCGAGGCGACCTTCCAGCCGAGTGCGCTCGCGACACCCCGCTTGGCGCTGAACGGCGCCACTGCGGCGACCGCCGGATCCCTCCAGCCGAGCAGCAGCTCGGCGGAGCCCTTGGTCGTGCGGACGGCCTTCATCTGGGCCCGCAGCCGGCCGTCGGAGACCCGCCCGAAGGCCACGAACCCCTTGTTGGACGCGATGACCCGGTGCGCGGAGTCCACCAGCCACACCGAGCCGAGGCCGGGCCGGCTGAGGATGCCGGTCAGGTACTGGACCTTGAACTCGCCCACGACATAGCGGCGTCCGGATCCCGCCGTCGCACCCTTGACCGGCTGCGCGGCCACGGCGGCGACCACCGGTTCCGTGCCGGAGGTGTTCGTCTGCCTGACCCCGGTCCTGATGCGGGCCTTCTTCGGGGTACGGGGTTCATCGCCGGCGCGGACGAGGATCCTGCCGGTGCCGTCCGCGACGTACAGGGACCGGTATCGGCCGTGCTGCTCCAGGGATCTGTCGAGGACCCTGCGCGCCTCCTCCGACCGGGATGCGTCGATCACGGTGGCGAGACGGGCGAGATCGGCGTATCCGTCGTTGATCCCCCTGCGCATGCGATCCGCCGTCGTCTCGGTGCGCTGCCGCTGGTCGTCGGAGATCACCCGCGGTACGACCGCGGACGCGCGCGGCAGGGTGCTGCCGAGCGTCAGCAGCATCGACGCGGGCCAGGCCAGCAGAGCGAACGCGCACACCACGAGGACGGCGCGCAGTCCGAGCCGGCGCCGGCCCTTGCCGGTCCCGCGCGGAACACGCCCCTTGGCCGGTGGCTGAGCGACCGTCTCCTGCGACGGCCCGCCCCTGCCTCGGAGTTGACGGCGCAGTGCCTCCAGCGCGGCGCCGACCCGGGCGGGTTCCCCGAAGCGGGGCACGCGGACCGGAGCCGTGAGGTCACCCGAGCCGAGCCTGTGCGCTTCGCGACGCAACCGCAGCAGCGGCCGCTGCACCACCAGGTGGAGGGCGGCGGTGACCCCGGCCGCGAGGGCCAGGAGCACGGCCGCGGCGAGGAGAGCGAGACGAAGGTCGCCGGTGCCGGTCCCATGACGCTCGGTTCGTACCGTCGTGACGACCGTCAGTCCGAGTCCGCTGCTCGGACTCTCCTTCGCGGCAGTTCCTCGGGCGACTGCGGCGTATCCGACGGCGTTGCGGGTGTCGCCGTCCGCTGCCCTGACGAGGCTGCCGCTCGGACCGTCGAAGCCGCCGGCAGCGGCGGTGTCCGACGGCCCCTTGCCCTGCGCCTCACGGGCGGCGGTGCCGGCCAGCGCCTTGGCCCGGTCGGTGCCGGATCCCGGCCCGGCCGAGGTGAGAGTGGCCCCGTCCCGGTCCACGACGTTGAGCGTGTGATTCCTGCCGACGGAGATGCCCGGCGGCTTCAGGCTCTGGGAGGCGACGAGCAACTCCTGCCTGCCGCCTTGCGACAGCGTCGCGAAGGTCAGCAGCCGGGTGACGCCCGAGTCGTCCCGCACCAGTCTCGGCGGCGGGTTCGCCGGCAGTCCACGGAGGTTCACCTTCCCGAGCGGCACGGCCTCGCCGTGCGAGGCGAGCAGCCGACCGGTGGCCACGTCGACGACGGCTGTGCCGCGCCACTTGTGGTAGGCCCGGTCGAGGCGGGTCAGCATTCCGTCCGCCGGTACGGACGTGGCGCCACCGAAGTCCGCGGCCGCCGCCCGCAGATCGGTGACGCTCTGGTCGACGGCGCCCTGCAGCGCGACCGCCCCGTCCTCGGCGATGTGCTGCTGGGAGCTGAGGACGGCCTCGGGAACGCCCCGTTCGGCATCGCTCCCGACGGCGAACACCGTCAGACCCGCGACGAGCGCCAACAGAACCGGCAGGGCCGCCAGTGGCGGCCGCACACCTCCTAACACCGCCATGTCCGCCCGACGCCGAGCCAGGCGTTGCGTGGATATCGGGGGTCGAGTGGTGGTCAAGAAGAATCCTTTCCAGAAAAGAAGTTCTCGACCTGTCTGACGACGGGAATACTGCGCCGGTTTATCGGGGAGGTGTGACGGTACTCACTGAAAGCAATTACAGAAACCGTCCGACCTGCCCCTTTACCACACCTGCGCGTATGGTTAATTTAGACTTCGCGAAATGCTAACTATCGCGATGGAACAACCCGGGGGGAGAAAAGAATTACCCGCGAGGATTATTTTGCATTTCTTCTGCCTTGCCCATCCCGCAGTCGGCTGTTTCACCCCCGCCGATCGGCGGGGGTGCGGCAGTCGTAAAGGCCGAAGTTGCCCCTGGTGCGCCAGCCGTAGGCCCCGGAGCGGATGCGCTTGCAGTGGGACTTCACCCAGGTCGTGGCGGGGGTGGTGGGCCGCAGGTGGGTGAGCAGCACGTAGCGGAGTTGGTGAGTGGCGATCAGGTTGCCGAGCTCCGGGGCGCTGGGGAAGGGGGTCTTCCCGGTGAACCCGCCCATGACGAGCAGGGGTTGGGCCTGAGCGCGCAGCAGACGTTCCGCGGGGTAGGCGGCCTGAGTGGCGAGCAGGTACTTCTCGCCTCTGCGGTGCGTGATGAGGTAGTCCAGCAGGGCGATGTCGCGGGCGCTGGGCCGGTCGAGCCCGGCCCGGCGGAGAGCGGACGGGTCGTAGAGAGCCCTGTGGTGGAACTCGCCGACCGGACCCGCCGTCGGCGACGTGGCGGCGCCCGCGTAGCGCGGGTCGAGGGTCGAGACGGCCCAGCCGGCGGGTACGAGCAAAGTGGCCGCGATTCCGGCGGCCAGAGAGCCGCGGATCAGCTCCTGGGAGGCGCGTGACCCGCTGGACCACAGGCCGAGCGTCCCGCACACCGCGAAGATCACGGCGAACACCAGCAGCCGTGAGACGAACCACGTCGGCCGGTCCAGTACGAACGCCCAGGCCACCGTCAGCACGATCGCCGACGCAGCCACAGTCGTCTCCGGCCGCCGGACTCGTACGCGGACCGGAAGAGCGCGAGCCCGCCTCCGGCCAGCGCGGCTATCGCCGGTGCGAGCACGGCCGTGTAGTAGGCGTGGTTGCCGTTGGAGACGCTGAACACCACGGCATGGAGGGCGAGCCAACCACCCCAGAGGAGGAAACCCGCGCGCAGCGGGTCGGTCCGCGGCTCGCGGGCGCGCCAGACCAGGGCCGTTACGGCGGCGAGCACGGCGAGCGGCAGGAACCAGGCGATCTGCGGGCCGACGGTGTGGTTGACGAGCATCCCCCAGCCGGTGTTTCCGGTCATACGGCTGGCGGCGGTGGCCGGGACGGCGCCGAACGCGGTGGCGTCGTCGCTGAAGCGGCTCAGGCCGTTGTAGCCGAAGACCAGGCTGAAGGGGTTGTTGTTCGACGTGGCGTCGACATACGGGCGGTTGGCTGCGGGAGTCACCCACGCGATCAGCGCCCACGAGCAGGAGACGGCCAGCGTGACCGCACCGCTCAGCAGGAGGCGCAGAGCCCTCTGCAACGGCGGGTTGGGCGCGGCGAGTTGATACACCACGGCGAAGACCGGCAGGACGAGCCAGGCCTGCAGCATCTTCGTCTGGAAGGCGAGCCCGACCCAGACGCCACACATGATCAAAGGGAGCAGCCGCCCGGTCCGTGCCGCCTTCTGCAGGGCGCCGGCGGCTGCCACCAGCAGCAGAGCGAGGGCAGTGTCCGGGATGGTGGCTCTGTTCAGTGCCACGGTGACCGGAGTGAAGGTGAGCGTCAGCGCGGCGATCAGCGCGGCGAACGGCCCGGCCCAGGCCCGTACGATCCGGTGCAGCAGCCATACGGTGAGCACGCCCTCGATCACATGGGGCAGCGCGGCCGCCCACGTGTGCGGTCCGAAGATCCATACGGAGAGGGCATCGGGCCAGAAGGCGCCGGGCACCTTGTCGAGGGTGATCGAACCGCTGGTGTCGAGACCGCCGAAGAAGAAGGCCCGCCAACTGGTGGCCATCGACCGTATCGCCGCGCTGTAGTAGGGGTGGATCGCGGCGTGCCCCATGCCCCAGGCGTACAGCAGTGCGGCGACGCCCAGCACCGCGGCCAGCGCCGGGCGTTCCCAGCGCGCCGGAGCTTCCGGCCGGTCGGCGCGGCGGTGCGATTCCCGGCGCAGGCCGTGGCAGCCGGTGCTCAGGGCGGTGAGGATGGCGGCCATGGCGAAGGTCCTTGGAGTCAGGGTTGAGGCGGAACGGCAGGCTCAGCGGACGGAACGCGCCAGTCTGGTGGCGCCGTTGAGCAGGTACTCCAGCGGTCCGCGGCGGAAGAAGCGGGACCAGACCGCCGCGAACACGGTGGCCCCGACGATGAAGCAGAGCAGCAGCGCGGCGGAGGCGGACTGCGGCGGGGTGGCCGCTTCGCCTGGCAGGGCGAGGATCACCAGGATGTGGCCCACGTAGAGGGTCAGGGACATGGTGCCGACGGCGATGATCGGAGTTGCCGACCGGCGCAGCCACGACAGTCGGTCCAGGGCCACCGTCAGGCACAGGAGCACGGTGATCGCGATCCCCAGGCTGCCGATGAGGTCGAACGTGGAACCGCTGTGCGGCTCGGCTGCCAGTAGCCCCCATGCGTCCGGGCCCCACAGCCCACCACCGACCGGCGCGTCGAAGGAGCCCGATGCCATGCCGGGGTCCTTCATGGCACCGGGGTCCTTCATGGCAGGCATCCCGGCCATGAGCTTCTGAGCGCCGCCGGTCAGCCGGAGCACCAGCCACGAGACGCCGTATCCGAACGCGATCAGCGCGGGACCCACCACGGCCAGCCGCCGCTGCACCGCACGGGAGCTCAGGTCGAGTCGGCCCAACGTCATGCCGGTGACCACGAACGTCATCCAGGTGATCGCCGGGTAGAGGCCGGTGAGCAGGAGATCGAGCACGCCCACGCCGGAGATGCGCGCGATCGGGTCGTACGAGTCGATGCTGTGCACGATCGACTCGGTGAGCAGCGCCCGGATCACATACGCCACCTGCGGTGTGACGACCGCGAGCGTCACCGCGGTGATCGCGAGCGTCCTGGCCCGCAGCCGCAGCAGGGGCAAGGCCAACAGGAAGTACAACGCGTAGAAGTTGAGGATCCCGGCGCCGCCGAAATTGGTCATCGCCAACGCGCTGCCCACCACCAGCAGGATCACGGCCCGGATCACGATCCGGGCCTTCGCCTGCCGGCCGGCCAGTCCGGACTTCGGCTCGAAGCGGCCCGCGATCAGCATCAGCGAGAACCCGGCGAGGGTGGCGAACAGCGCCGACGCCCGGCCGCTCGCCAGCTCCAGGAACCAGTCGCCAACGCCGCCGCCCGGCGTGGGTGCGGGACCGACATGCACGGCGAACATTCCGAACACGGCCAGTGCACGGGCGAGGTCCACCCCGACCAGCCGCGCCATCGGCGCGGGGCGTTCCGTCGCCGTGGCGGACCCGGGTGAGGGTGAGGGTGAGGGCCGACGAGGCGTCTTCTCGGCGCTTTCGATCTCGGTCACCGGGACAACCTTGCCGAGGCGGGGAGCAGTCGACCATCCGCCGGGCTTCGGGAGGTGCCCCGCCGGTCGGCCGACCGGCCCCCTCCGATTGGCGGGGGCCGGTCTCGGCCGTACACGAACGACTGTGGCCGCCGACCTGGACGCCGGGATGGGGCCCGTCGGCACCGGCAACGACGGTTGCGGACGCCGACGGCCCGGGGCACACGCCACGGGCGGGTGGCGGTGCTGCCGGGCCGTCAGCCGTCAGCCGTCGGTGCGAAGGGGGTTCAGCTGCCGTGCGAAGCCCTGCTGCGGCGTCGGCGAAGCACCGGCAATGAGCCGGCAGCGATGGCCAGCAGGCCACCGAGCGCACTGTAGGTGACAGTGCTGCCCATCCCGGTCGAAGCCAGGTTCTCTCAGATCCCGCCGTGGACCCTGGTGCCCCCGTCCTTTCCGATCACGGCAACCTTTGTGTGCGTGGCGGCGACTGACAGGCAACCGGGTCCCAGGCCGAGGCACCCCTACGCCAGAAAGACAAGCCGTTGCCAGATCAGAACCGCCCTCATCGCCGCCGTCCGGCGACCCGCCGCCTGCTGGCCGCCGCCGTGGTTCTCGCCGCCGCGGGTGCTGCCGTACCGCTGGTCGCCAAGGCCGCCCTCACGCCGAACGCCGGCACACCGACCGTGGCCGCCGACGCGGCGGCCGGCAGCGGCCGCTACTTCGGCACGGCGGTGGCCTCGGGCAAGCTCGGCGACTCGACGTACTCCGCGATTCTCGACCGGGAATTCAAAATGATCACCCCGGAGAACGAGATGAAGTGGGACGCCATCGAGCCCTCCCGCGGCAACTTCAACTTCGGGCCCGCCGACCGGATCGTCAGCCACGCCACCGCGCACGGCCAGCGCCTGCGCGGCCACACCCTGGTGTGGCACTCGCAGCTGCCCGGCTGGGTCAGCTCCCTCACGGACGCGAACACGCTGCGCAGTGTGATGAACAATCACATCACGCAGGAGATGAGCCACTACAAGGGCAAGATCTACGCCTGGGACGTGGTCAACGAGGCGTTCGCCGACGGCGGCAGTGGCCAGCACCGCAGCTCCGTGTTCCAGAACGTGCTCGGCAACGGCTTCATCGAGGAGGCGTTCCGCACCGCCCGCAACGTCGACCCCTCGGCCAAGCTCTGCTACAACGACTACAACATCGAGAACTGGACCGACGCCAAGACCCAGGGCGTCTACAAGATGGTCAAGGACTTCAAGTCCCGCGGCGTGCCCATCGACTGCGTCGGCTTCCAGAGCCACTTCGGCACCGGCGGACCGCCCGCCAGCTTCCAGACCACGCTGTCCAACTTCGCCGCGCTCGGCGTGGACGTGCAGATCACCGAGCTCGACATCGCCCAGGCGTCACCGACCGCGTACGCCAACGCCGTCAAGGCCTGCGTGAACGTCGCTCGGTGCACGGGCATCACCGTGTGGGGCATCCGCGACAGCGACTCCTGGCGCACCGGTGAGAACCCGCTGCTGTTCGACGCGGGCGGCAACAAGAAGCCCGCGTACGACGCGGTGCTCACCGCCCTGGGCGGCAGCAGCAGCGGCGGCGGAAGCAGCAGCACGCAGGCCGGGGACATCACCTCCGGCACCGTCTACACGCTCTCCAACGCGGCCGCCGGACGCGTTCTCGACCAGCCCGCCGGACAGAACGCCAACGGCACCCCGCTCCAGGTGTGGGACGCCAGCGGTGCCTCCAACCAGCAGTGGCGGGCCGGCCGGAACAGCGACGGCACCTACACGCTGACCAACGTCGCCAGCGGCCGGGTACTGGACGAACCGGGCAACCAGACGGCCAACGGGACCAGAATGACGGTCTGGGACTCCAACGGCGGCGCCAACCAGCACTGGCGGGCCCGCCAGAACAGTGACGGCTCCTACACGCTGACCAACGTCGCCAGCGGCCGGGCGCTGGAGCTCCCCGGCGGTCGGACCGCCAACGGCACTCCCGTCCAGATCTGGGACTCGGGCAGCGGCGCCAACCAGCACTGGAACCTCAAGCCGACCGCGGCGCCGAAGAGCGACACCTGTGCTCTTCCGTCGACGTACCGGTGGAGTTCGACAGGTCCGCTGGCGCAGCCGGCGAACGGATGGACCTCGCTGAAGGACTTCACGACCGTGACGTACAACGGCAAGCACCTGGTCTACGGGTCGAACTACTCGGGATCGGGGTACCGCTCGATGGCGTTCGCCCCCTTCACGAACTGGTCGGACATGGCGACGGCCACCCAGACCGGGATGAGCTCGTCCGCGGTGGCGCCCACGCTGTTCTACTTCGCGCCCAAGAAGATCTGGGTGCTGGCGTCCCAGTGGAGTGGCGGCTGGCCCTTCAACTACCGCACGTCGAGCGACCCCACCAACCCCAACGGCTGGTCCGCACCGCAGCCGCTGTTCACCGGCAGCATCCCGGGCGCCGCCCCGATCGACCAGACCCTGATCGCCGACGACCAGAACATGTACCTGTTCTTCGCCGGTGACAACGGCAAGATCTACCGGGCGAGCATGCCGATCGGGAACTTCCCGGGCAGCTTCGGCTCGTCGTACACCACGGTCATGAGCGACACGGAGAAGAACCTGTTCGAGGCACCGCAGGTCTACAAGGTCCAGGGCCAGAACAAGTACCTCATGATCGTCGAGGCGCGGGGGGCGAACGAGCAGCGCTACTTCCGCTCCTTCACCGCCTCCAGCCTGAACGGTTCCTGGACCCCGCAGGCGGCCACCGAAAGCAACCCCTTCGCCGGCAAGGCCAACGCCAATGCCACCTGGACCAACGACATCAGCCACGGTGACCTGGTCCGCAACAACCCCGACCAGACCATGACCATCGACCCCTGCAACCTGCAGTTCCTCTACCAGGGCAAGTCCCCCAGCGCCCCCGGGGACACCACCCCCTACGACAAACTGCCGTACCGGCCGGGCGTCCTCACCCTGCAGCACTGACCCGACCAAGGAGTGGAGGCCCGGCGGAACCTGCTCCGCCGGGCCTCCACCTGGAGCGGAATCACTGCCTCACTTGCCGTAGTACGCGCGGCGGATCGAGATCGTCCCGGATCGTGCGGCACGCGGGGTGTCGACCGGGGTGCACCTTCCGGATGGTCCGAGCCGGCCGGTCGGCGGGGGTGGCGATCGTGCTGCGCCTGTACTCGGAGGGGTTCAACAAGAACAGGACCGGCGTGGTGCAGGAGCTCGTCGGCGCCGGCTACGTGCAGCACGACAAGTCGGTGCCCGGCGGAGTCGACGGGCAGATCAAGGAGTTCAACGGTCTCAGGGCGAAGATCCCCGGTGCGGTGGCAACCGTCAAGCACGTGGCCGCCGACGGTGACCTGGTGGTCGTGCACTGGCAGGCGTCGGCCACCGCGGCGAACGAGGCGACCGGCGAAGCCAGGGTCGACCTGTACCGGGTCGGCAACGGCAAGCTGGTCGAGCACTGGGGCATCACGCAGACCGTGCCGGCGAAGACGGCCAGTGGAAACTCGTTGTTCAGCGACGTGTACCGGTACCCGAAGAGGGCGCCGGTCCTGTCCGAGGAACAGGAGGAGAAGAACCGGAAGTTCGCGGTCGACGCGTACCGCAGGCTTTCCGACGGTGACGCGACCGTGATCGACAAGCTTGGGATCCGCGGTACTACCAGCACAACCCGGCGATCGGCAACGGAACGGCTCCGCTGAAGCAGTTCCTGCAGCAGGGCACCAGGACGCCACCCCCTCGACCGGCAGCGCCCCTGAGGGAGGCACCCCGGCCGCCGGGGGCGGCGGAACGCGCTTCGGCGAGACCCTCGCCGACGAGGACCTGGTGTGGGTCTTCAGCTCCGACCACGTCGTCGTGGACCTCTTCCGCGTCGTCGACGGGAAGATCATCGAGCACTGGGACGTCGCCGGCGACGGGCAGTAGCCCGGCCCGAAGGGCCGCACGGCAAGCACCGACGGAACCCCGGCCGGCGTACGGCCGGGGCTCCGTCGAGGCAGTGAGTGCCGTGGATCAGACGGTCAGCGCTGCAGGGTGAGCAGGCCCGGCCGGTACGGCAGTTTCGCGTAGTCGGGGTTGGTGGCGTTGGGGTCCCTGCCCTGGTAGAGGAACTGCAGGTTGCAGGGGTCGACGGTCATGGTCTGGTCAGGGTTGTTGCGGACCAGGTCACCGTGGCTGATGTCGTTGGTCCAGGTGGCACCGCTGTTGGCCTTGCCCGCGAAGGGGCTGCTCTCGCTGCCGGCCTGCACGGTCCACGGGCCGTTCAGGCTGGAGGCGGTGAACGAGCGGAAGTAGCGCCCGCCCGCACCCTTTGCCTCGACGATCATGAGGTACTGGTTCTGACCCTGGACCTTGTAGACCTCCGGTGCCTCGAAGAGCTTGTCCTCCGTGTCGCTCATGACCGTCGTGTACGACGAGCCGAAGCTGCCCGGGAAGTTCCCGATCGGCAGGGTCGACTTGAAGATGCTGCCCCCGTCATTGGCGAAGAACAGGTACATGTTCTGGTCGTCG
Source organism: Streptomyces sp. TLI_185 (assembly GCF_003814765.1). Lineage (NCBI taxonomy): Bacteria > Bacillati > Actinomycetota > Actinomycetes > Kitasatosporales > Streptomycetaceae > Streptomyces > Streptomyces sp. TLI_185. The sequence continues at coordinate 5,428,763 of NZ_RKRB01000001.1, read as the reverse complement.
CCGATGATGGTCGGGTCGATCGGGCCGCCTACGGGGAGGCTGCCGGTGAACAGCGGCTGCGCCGCGGACCAGCTGTTGGGGTTGGTGGGGTCGCTGGACGTGCGGTAGACGAAGGGCCAGGCGGTACCCCACCCATTTGAGATCAGCACCCAGATGTTCTTGGGCGCGAAGTAGAACAGTTTGGGCGCCACCGCACCCTGGCTCATGGCGGTCTGGGGGGCCGAGCCCATGTCCGACCAGTTCGTGAAGGGGCTGAAGCCCATCGAGTGCCAGTTTCCGTCGGAGTACGTCGCGTAGACCAGGTGCTTGCCGTTGTACGTGGTGGTGGTGAAGTCCTTCAGCGAGTACCACCCGTTGGCCGGCTGCGCCAGCGGACCGGTCGAGCTCCACCGGTACGTCGACGGAAGAGCACACGAGTTGGTCGTGCCGGACAGGCCGGTCCACTTCTGGTTGCCCGCGCCGGTGCAGTTCCACAGCTGCACCGCCGTTCCGTTGGCCGTGCCGGCGCCCGAGACGTCCAGGCACAGCCCGGACTCCACGCCGACGACCGTGCCGTCGGCGTTGACCCGCCACTGCTGGTTCGCACCGCCGTTGCAGGACCAGATCTCCACCTTGGTCCCGGCCGTGGTGGCGTGGCCCGGGACGTCCAGGCACTTGCTGCCGTACACGGTCAGCTGGTTGCTGTCCGTCAGCGTCCACTGCTGGTTGCTCGCGCCGTTGCAGTCCCAGATCTGCAGGAACGTGCCGTCGCTCTGGCCGGCGCCCGGCACATCGAGACACCGGCCGGAACCGACACCGCGCAGTGTGCCGGTGGTGGCCGCCTGAGCCGGGACGGCGACGAGCAGCGCCGCCAACGAGACCAGGACCGCAACCGCGGCAGCAAACACCGCAGATATCCGTCTGCGGTGGGAACTACGTCTGCCCATGGGGACCTCATCATCTTTGAGTAGGTGGTGCTGGTGGGCCCCGTCGGAGGCTGTGCGACTACCGGTGCGGTGCGGCCCTGATGTTCGTTCGATATGCCGAATGCGGGTCGGAGTATCGAGCAAGCTGGATGATGAGAGAACCGGCGAACGGCGTCAATACTTCTCACAGGATTCGCGACCCGGAACATTCGCTGGGCCTGCATGCGGCACGGGAGTGAGGCACTACCAGGTGCCTGAAAAAAATGTCCGGCTCGGCGGCAACCCTGTGCGGGGCCTGTGGCGACAAGGGAGCGGATCCGGCCAGTTCCGGTGCCCGGATTCGCTTTTCCTCTGGTGAACGGCCTGCAAGGAGAACACCCTTCATGACACCCCCCACGAACGGCGGGCGCCGCGGGCGTCACCGCCGTCGCTGGACCGCGACCGGTCTGGTGCTCGGCGTGCCCGCCGTCCTCGTGCCGTATCTCCTCTACGCACAGGAGGACTCACAGGCCGCGACGGTCGACGACACGGCCTACTACCGGCTGGTCTCCGTGCGCAGCGGCAAGGTGCTGGACGTCAACGGCTTCTCCACCGCCGACGGCACCCGTATCCAGCAGTGGACCGACCAGAACACCGCAAACCAGCAGTGGAGGCTGAAGCCCACCGGGGACGGCTACTACGAGCTGGTGAACCGCAACAGCGGCAAAGTGCTGGGCATAGCGGGCAGTTCGACCGCCCAGGGGGCTGCCGCCGAGCAGCAGACCGACAGCTCCTCCAGCTCTCAGGAGTGGAAGATCAGCGAGGTGAGCGGTTCCGACGCCGTCACCTTCACCTCCCGCAAGAGCCGTCAGGTCCTGGACGTGTCCGGAGGCTCCACGGCCCAGGGCGCGGCAGTCGTCCAGTATCCGAGCAGGGGCAGCACCAACCAGCAGTGGAAGCTGGTGAAGACGGCCGAGACCCGGACCGACGGGGCCGGCACGGCACAGACCACGGCCGCCGCCGGACCGTATGTGTGGAAGAACGCCCAGGTGGTGGGCGGCGGTTACGTCACCGGGCTGGTGTTCAACCCGCGCGAGAAGGGCCTGCTGTACGCGCGTACCGACATGGGCGGCGCCTACCGCTGGGACACCGGGGCCGAGCAGTGGATCCCGCTGACCGACTGGATCGGCGAGAAGGACTGGAACCTGCTGGGCATCGATTCGCTGGCCACCGACCCCGTCGACCCGAACCGGCTCTACCTCGGGGCGGGTACCTACACCAACGAGTGGGCGGGCAACGGCGCGATCCTGCGCTCCACCGACCGGGGCCGCACCTTCAAGCGCACCGCTCTGCCCTTCAAGCTGGGCGGCAACGAGGACGGCCGCGGGGCGGGCGAACGGCTCGTGGTCGACCCCGCGCACCACGGCACCCTGCTGCTGGGCACCCGCAAGAACGGCCTGTGGCGCAGCACCGACTACGGCGTGACATGGAGCCAGGTCTCCTCGTTCCCCGTCAAGGACGGGGCGAGCAGCGGCGCGGGCATCTCCTTCGTGACGTACGGCCCGGCGGGCAGCAAAACGATCTACGTCGGTGTCGCCGACAGGTCCACCTCCCTGTACCGCTCCACCGACGGCGGCAGCACCTGGCAGGCCGTCTCCGGGCAGCCCACCGGCCAGATGCCCCAGCACGGCGTGGTCTCCGGCGACGGCTCGCTGTACCTGACGTACACCAACGCCCTCGGACCCAACGGCGTGACGGGGGGTTCGGTGTGGAAGTACACGCCGGCCGGCGGGGCGTGGAAGAACGTCTCCCCCTCCCAGGGCGGTTACGGGTTCTCCGGTCTGGCCGTCGACCCGCAGAAGCCGTCCACGGTGATGGTCACCACCCTCGACCGCTGGTATCCCCAGGACGAGCTCTACCGGACCACCGACGGCGGTACGACCTGGAAGGCACTGGCCGACAAGTCCGTGCGGAACGCCTCCGCCGCTCCTTACGTCGGTACCGGCATCGGGCACTGGATGACCGCCCTGGCCATCGATCCCTTCAACTCCGGTCACGTGCTGTACGGCACCGGCAACGGCATCTGGACCAGCAAGGACGCGAACGTCGCCGACAGCGGCGGCACCAGCCACTGGACGGCGGGGGCCCGGGGGCTGGAGGAGACCGCTCTGGCGGACGCGATCGCGCCTCCCGGCGGCGCCACCGTCATCACCTCCATGGGCGATCAAGGCGGTTTCCGGTACGGCGACTCCCTGGCCAAGGTGCCCGCCGGGCGTCTGAAGAACCCGCTGATGAGCAGCAGCACCGACATCGATTTCGCCCAGTCCAAGCCCTCGGTGATGGTCCGCGTCGGCCGGGGCGGCACGCAGGACGGCGCCTACTCCACCGACGGCGGCGGCAGCTGGAACGGCTTCAAGGCAGAGCCGGTGCCCGGCGGCAACATGGGCCATGTCGCGCTCGCGGCGGACGGCTCCACCATCGTCTGGACCGAGGACGGTCAGGTCCCCTACCGCTCGACCGACATGGGGGCGAGCTGGTCGAGGGTCGGCGGCCTGGGCGCCGGCGCCGAGGTCGTCGCCGACCGCTCCTCGGCCAGGACCTTCTACTCCCTGTCCGGCGGCACGCTCTACGCCAGCACCGACGGCGGCGCGACCTTCACCGCCCGCGCCGGCAACCTGTCCTCCGGCCGGCTCACCGCCGTCCCCGGCGTCGCCGGTGACCTGTGGATCTCCGGCGGTGACAAGGGGCTGCTGCACTCCACCGACGGCGGCCGCACCTTCACCACGCTCAGGTCGGTGCAGTCCGCCTCCGCCCTCGGCTTCGGCAAGGCCAAGCCGGGCACCGGCTACCAGGCCCTGTACCTGATCGGCACCGTCAAGAACGTCACCGGGGTCTTCCGCTCCACCGACAAGGGCGCCACCTGGCTCCGCGTCAACGACGACGCCCACCAGTGGGGCGCCATCGGCAGCCTCGGCATCATCACCGGCGACCCCGACACCTTCGGCCGCGTCTACATCGGCACCAACGGACGCGGCCTCCAGTACGGCGACCCGTCCTGACCCCATGCCGAAGCGGGGCCGCAGGCACGACGACCTGCGGCCCCGCCACGGAGAGGGAACCGCTCCCCGCAAAGAACCGCGGCCGACAGCGGCGCCGAGGGCGCATGTGACATCCATCGCCGTCGCGGGGTCTCGGGCGCGGCCCCCCTTGTCTTATCCGCTGACGAGGACGGCGGCGGGGACATGCCCATCGCAGGAGGTCATGGCGCTGTGGCTGGAGGCGGCCGGTCGGAACACCGCGCCCACGGGCAGCAATATCTGTTTCCGCGACATGAGAATTAGGTGCGGCGCACGGCGAGTATTCCTCAAAACGCAACCGGATTGAATTTACCAACCGCGCAGAGCCGATCGCGCCATGCTACTGTCGATCCCAGTTGCAGGTGTGGTTGCCAGAAGGTTCATTTCCGACGGGTTAATCATCACGGCGACACGGAATCCGCACAGGGCGGATTCCCTGACTCCGTCTCCGAAGGAGAAATAAAATGGCTACTGGCACCGTGAAGTGGTTCAACGCGGAAAAGGGCTTCGGCTTCATCGAGCAGGACGGCGGCGGCCCCGACGTCTTCGCCCACTACTCGAACATCGCCGCCCAGGGCTTCCGCGAGCTGCAGGAAGGCCAGAAGGTGTCGTTCGACATCGCGCAGGGACAGAAGGGCCCGACGGCCGAGAACATCGTTCCCGCCTGACACCGGCACCAACGCGCATACTTCGCAGCTGGGGCCCGCACCTTGGGGTGCGGGCCCCAGCTCGCTGCATTTCGGGGCGCGGCCCACATCACTCTTGGCTCGTTCTCGAGATTCTCTGCGCCTCTCATTTGCTGCGGGAATTCCTTGGCACGTGCCGCCTCAAGGAAGGTTCCCGCATGAATCGCGCACACAAGACCCGCACATATGACCGATCCGGAGGCGGCGCTGTCAACCGCTCCGGTGTCCAGCGCCGCTCCAAGGGTTACGGAAATCGACGGACCGTACCGATCGATTTCGCGCCGCCGAAGACGATCACGCCCGCGCTGCCTGCCGTCGAGTCGTTCGCCGAACTCGCCATGCCGGCGCGGTTGCTCGCCGCTCTCGGCCACGAAGGCGTGACCGTGCCGTTCCCGATCCAGGCGGCGACCCTGCCGAACTCCCTGGCCGGTCGTGACGTACTCGGCCGTGGCCGCACCGGTTCGGGCAAGACCCTCGCCTTCGGACTCGCCGTGCTCGCCCGTACCGCGGGGCGGCGCGCCGAGCCGCGGCAGCCGCTCGCCCTCGTGCTCGTCCCCACCCGCGAGCTGGCCCAGCAGGTCACCGACGCACTCACTCCGTACGCCCGCGCGGTGAGTCTGCGGCTGGCCACCGTGGTCGGCGGGATGTCCATCGGCAGGCAGGCGGGTGCACTGCGCGCCGGGGCCGAGGTGGTCGTCGCGACACCCGGACGGCTCAAGGACCTCATCGACCGGGGCGACTGCCGCCTCGACGACGTCGCAATCACGGTCCTCGACGAGGCCGACCAGATGACCGACATGGGCTTCATGCCCCAGGTCACCGCGCTGCTCGACCAGGTGCGTCCCGGCGGGCAGCGGATGCTCTTCTCGGCCACTCTGGACCGCAACGTCGACGTGCTGGTCCGCCGCTACCTGACCGACCCGGTGGTCCACTCCGTCGACCCCTCGGCGGGCGCGGTCAGCACGATGGAGCACCACGTACTCCATGTGCACGACGCCGACAAGCACCGCACGATCACCGAGATCGCGGCGCGCGACGGCCGAGTGATCATGTTCCTGGACACCAAGCACGCGGTGGACCGGCTGACCCGCCACCTGCTGAGCAGCGGTGTCCGCGCCGCGGCCCTGCACGGGGGCAAGTCCCAGCCGCAGCGAACGCGGACGCTCACCCAGTTCAAGAGCGGCCACGTGACGGTACTCGTGGCGACCAACGTCGCGGCGCGCGGGATCCACGTCGACGACCTCGACCTGGTCGTCAACGTGGATCCGCCCAGTGACCACAAGGACTATCTGCACCGCGGCGGTCGTACCGCGCGCGCCGGCGAGTCCGGCAGCGTCGTCACCCTCGTGACTCCCGACCAGCGTCGCGGTATGAGCCGGCTGATGGCTTCCGCAGGCATCACTCCCCGGATCGCCCAGGTGCGTTCGGGCGAGGCGGAGCTCAGCCGCATCACGGGTGCCCAGGCCCCTTCCGGTGTACCGGTCGTCATCACAGCGCCGAGCGTGGAAGGTCCCCGCGGCGCCTCGTCCCGGGGACGTCGGGGGCACCGGGGCCAGGCCGGACAGGGCCGGCCCGCCGGTGAAGCGGCGCGCCGCAGCGCGAAGCGTCGCACCCGGTTCGCCCCGGCCGCCTAGAGCCACTGTGATCACCAGCCCACCCCCTTACGGTAGGAGGCACCCATGACGCCTGCTCGGACCCAGCACCGTGCAGCGGATCGCTCCCCCAAGACCGTGGCCCACGACAGGGACGCGTCCGGACCTCGGGTCCGTGACGACATGACGGTCGAGGTGGCTCTGTCCCTCATGGCCGGCGCCCGTGTCGATCACCTCGTCCTCTGCGACGGGGACGACCAGAGCACTGGCCTGATCACCCTGGCCGTGCTCGCCGTTCTCCGCGACAGCCCCACCTACACGGACCGGATCCGTCTACGGGACGTCCTCGTCGGCCCCTTCACCTCGGCCGGCGCCCGGCCCTGCGCCGTCGGTGAGCGCGACCGGACCCCGGGTGCCCTCGCCCTCGCCCACTGACCTGCCTCGCCCGGCCGGCCCCTCCTGCTTCTCTGCGAGCCGTCATGCGCTGTGTCATCGCCCGGTACCCGTTCGAGCTGATTAAGAGCGGGGTGCCGGCCTCGATGAGGGCGTCACGCCCGAGCTCGTCACGGGTGAGTCCGTGACAGTCGGCCGCCGCCGCTACCCGGTCGGACAAGTAGGCCAGGTCGTCACCCGTCAGGATGGCCGGGACTTCACCAGCGGCGAAGTCGTCCGGGCCATGACCCGCCTCGGCTTCACCTGCCACGACCGACCCGAGACCGCTCCGGTGAGTGTCCCCACTCCGCTCCGGACCGCGTCGCCGCTGCTCGGGGGCGCCGCCTCACCGTCGTGTCCCGGGTCCACCGTTGTCGCAGCATGCAGGATGCCTGTTGCCTGCGAATACAAAAACCTACTCTTGTCAGAGTAGACATTTGGATCCTGCCACGGTTGGTCTTTTTCTCGTTGAGACGGTCAAACCAGACCCGGCAGACACGAACTGGCGGGTAGCAGTACCTGAAGTCCGCAGTACCGCGGTACCCGTTCCCGCTCTCGGTCCGGGTACCGCAAGAACCCGGAATGGAAGGTGGTCCCCGGTCACGCAGCTGCGATACCCGCACCCCTCCCCTTGCCGGGCCGGGTAGCGGAAACAGCCGGTCGGCACAGCATGCGGGCCGACAGATGGTGTTCAATTCCCTTCGGGGCCCTGGTGCCGTACGGCACCAGGGCCCCTCGATGCGTTGGCACTACGAGGTGACATGGCAGCAGATACCCCACTCAGCGGTCGTCTTGATGACGACGACTACCCGGCGTACACCATGGGCCGGGCCGCCGAAATGCTCGGCACCACCCCTGGCTTCCTCCGAGCCATCGGTGAGGCTCGTCTGATCACTCCACTGCGCTCGGAGGGCGGACACCGCCGGTACTCCCGCTACCAACTGCGGATCGCCGCTCGCGCCCGCGAACTCGTGGACAGGGGAACCCCGATCGAGGCGGCTTGCCGCATCGTCATCCTCGAGGACCAGCTTGAGGAAGCTCAGCGCATCAATGCCGAGTACCGCCGTGCCGCAGACGAGGCGTCCGACGGTCCCGGTGCCGGTTCGAGCTGATCACGCGGGCGCGGGCGGTCGACGTACATCTTCCTGCGCCGTGCAATCGGCGTGCCCGTAGAGGCCGAGAACCACGGTCCACGGCGGTGCGATCCGGCCGCGCCGCCCGTCGTGGCATACGGCGCGAACTCCCTTCTCCGGTAGCTGTGTTGGACCCGGCCGCCGCCTGACCGGCCGCGGCACAGCCCACCCATCGCCGGCACCGCCGGGTTGCCGATCAGCCACCGCGGGCATCACCCGAATACGGGGCCGGGCGCACCGGACGTCCCAGGAGGGGAGTTGAGCACTCATGCGTGCCCAGAAGGGTGCCGCAGAGCAAACCGCACGCGCCGAGTACCTGCTGCCGTGCACCCTCGTCTCGGCCGCTCGGGCCCGCAGACTGACGTCCGCCTTTCTCACCCGTCCGCGTTCCCGCATCGCCGCAGTCGGGGCCGAGCAGGTGGCCGACGCCACGCTCATCGCGTCCGAGCTGGTCGCCAACGCGGTGCGGCACGGGCACACCGGCTGCCGGCTGCGGCTGCAGGTGGGCGCGGGCCACGTGACCGTGGAGGTGCACGACGACGCGCCGGGACGACCCCGCACGCGTCCCGGGCAGGCCGAGGACGAGAGCGGACGGGGGCTGGCCATCGTGCGGGCACTCACCGAGCGTTTCGACGTCGCGGTGCCGATGACCGGCGGAAAGACGGTCCGAGCGGTGCTGGCCATCTGAAACGGCACGCGGAGTACGGTCGACGGGTGAGTCCTAGGATCCCGCCCACAGGACCGATGACCGCCATGAACGAGCCCGCGGCGCGGCCGGCCGACAGGCTCCTGCCGGACTCCGTCCGCCAGCCCGTGAAACCGGGCACCGCGCTGCTGCGTCCGACCACCTCGCACACCCGGGCGGGACTGCTCGACGGCGCATGGTGGCCGAGGTCCCGCAATGCCGGTTCCGAACCTCCCGAACTGATCGAGGCGCTGGCGGAACACCTCGGCGCGGTCGAGCGGGTCGGTCCGGACGCGACCGCCTGGGACGACGCTCCCACGGGCCTGACTTGGTCCCAAGTCCCTTGCTGGAGCGGGCACTTGACCGCCGGGCCTGCGTAAGAGCGGGAAGTCGCGGGGGGCCCGGAACGCCGTGCGGCGGCCCGGCGGGCGTAGGACCGGAAGTGTCGTCGGTCGAGGGCGCGTCCGAGTCCAGGGCCGCCCGTAGGGCGGACGTATCGGCGTCGGACAATGATCACGCGGCCGCTCCGCAACCCGCGCCGGTCTCACGGCGGACGGCCTCGGCGAGTGTGTCGCGGACCTCCGGCTGGGACAGCGTGTGTCCCGGCCCTCGAAGGTGCGTGAGGACAGCCCGCCCGGTGCACGGCGATCGGACCGCTTCTCATTCGACCCGTTATTGCACAGTTGTGACGGCGAACGCACAGCTCCGTCATGCGCCGTGGGAAGACTCCTTGTGATCGCGAAGGGCGGCAAGCCGAGCGGACCGGACCGGGTCCCGGGGACGGCGGGCGGTTCCCGCGAGACTCTCGTCGCAGCGTCATTCACATCCCTGGGGGAACCTCGATGTCCGCTCGTAACCGTCGGAGCACCGCAGCCGTCGTCACGGCAGGTGTCGCCGCACTGCTCGCCCTGAGCGGCGCTGCAGCCACCGCGATGGCCGCTCCGTCCTCCGGCCGCGACGCCAAGGGCAGCGCCGCGATGGTCGCCGCAGCCTCGTCCGCCCACGCGCTCGGCGTGCCCAGGGGCCTCACCATCAGCGACGGCACCCGTCACGTCTGGGTCAACGGCAGGTCGATCGACTTCGGCACCGTCGTCCGTGACCTCGCCTGGAACCCCGGCGGCACCAAGGCCGCCTTCATCGACGGCCACGGCAACCTGGACGTCTCCGACCCCGACGGCAGCCACCGAGTGACCGTCGCCGCCAACCCGGGCAACCAGACCTGGTCCCACCCCACGTGGCAGGTCACCGCGGCCGACAGGCCGAACGGCATCCCCGCGAAGAACAACATCATCTTCTCCGCCAAGATCCACGGCAGCACCGTCCTGGAGCGCGTCAAGGCCACCGGCGACCACGTCAAGCCCGCCAAGATCAGCCTGTACAGCGACGACCCGGAGGCAGGCGCGCTGCCGCAGAAGAACAACACCTGGCCGAACGTCGGCGGCCCCTACGGCACCTCCGTCTACGAGAACACCCACACCGGCGAGGTCTACATCCGGGACGACTACCTGCGTCAGCAGGGCGGTGCGCTGACCAAGGGTTCCGAGCCCGCGCTCTCCCCCGACGTGGAGGAGGTCGTCTTCGTGCGCTCCGTCGGCGGGCACGACCACCTCTTCGTCGACGACCTGAGCGCCGGCACCAACGCCGTCAAGGACATCACCCCGCACGCCACCACCGACTACACCGAGCCCACCTGGTCGCCGAACGGCAGGACCATCGCCTTCCGGAGCCCGAACGGCACGTACACCGTCACCAGGACGGCCCACGGCTTCGGCAGGCCCGTCAAGGTCACCCGGCACACCGGCCTGCCGGCCTACCGCGGCTGACCCGGCTGACCCCCGCCCAACCGGCCACCGGAGCGGGCGAGTTCGGCCCGCAGCTCCTCCAGGTGCTGGTCGGCCGTGTCATGCGGCAGGTACTCGACCACATCGAGAAAGCGGAACAGGACCTGGGCCGAGGTGACGGCGAACTCGTAGTCGGCGAACCCCACCACGGCACCCAGCTCACCACGAACGGCACCCCGGACGACATGCGCGGTCATGTCGTCCGGGTTTTCCGCTGTCAGCCCACGCCGCGCGTTCGGGCGCGCCAGATACGGGCAGACCATCGAGGCGTAGAGCATGCACGCACGGTGCCCCGGAGCTTCCAGGGTCGCCGCCATGTTGCGGTACGGCCGCCCGGCAGCGAGCGCCTCGCGGATCGCCGAGCTCTCCGCGGCGCCGACCACCCGCCACACCGGCCCCTTGGGGATCAGGGTGTTGCACACGGAACACAGACGCCGACGCGCGCACTCGGCGCTGCGGCCGTAGTCGGTGAGCGCGAACTGGGGCTCGTCGCCCTCCCACGGGGTGATGGCGGGTACCGGATAGCCACGGCTGTCACGAGGTCTGTCCGCGACGCTCGCCGGCATGGGAACGGAATCGAATCGCACACCTCATGTTCAACCACACGACCGTCCCGGCGCGACGGTTGTCAGGCATGCCCCAGCCCGGTGTCCGCCGCGCCCGTTCGATTCTCGCCGGCCGCTCCATGGAGAAGGGTCCGTCAGCGCCGAGCCGCCGCAACCCGGCCCAGCACCTGGGAAGTCCCGGGACGGCGTTGCCCAGGAGGGCTTCTCGGCGTTGCTGTGTCGTAGCGACCTCTATCCAAGGAAGTCCTGACATGCCCCGTTCTGCTCATATCGCCATGGTCGGCACGCCTCTGGCCGGGCATGTGCTGCCCAGTCTGGAGATCATCCGTGAGCTTGTGGCGCGCGGTCATCGCGTGACGTATGCCAACGCCGGCCCCCTCGCCGAACTGGTCGCCTCCACCGGCGCCGAGCCGATCAGTGTCACCTCCACTCTTCCGGCCGCCGGCCACGACTGGCCGCGGGCTCCCATCGCATCCGCCTCCCGCTTCCTCGACGAGGCGATGGCCGTGCTGCCACAGCTGCACGCCGTGTACGACGACGATCCCGCCGATCTCTACCTCTACGACGTCGGCGCGTACGCGGGCCGCGCACTGGCCGAGGCGCAGGGCCGCGGCCTCGTGCAGCTCGCGGCGGCGCATGTGGCCTGGGAGGGCGCCCAGGAGGAGATCAGCGCGGCATACGCCCAACTGCCCGGAGGCCCCGCATACCGAGCGCGGTTCGCTGCCTGGCTGGCCCGGTGCGGGGCGGTGACCACGAACGTGGAGGAGTTCGCCGGCCACCCGAAGCGGGTGCTGGCCATGATCCCGCGCACCATGCAGCCGTATGCGGAACGGGTCGACGCCGAGGCGGCGACGTTCGTCGGCCCGTGCTTCGGCGCCGGCCGGGAGCAGGAGGGCTGGACGCGGCCGGCCGGCGCGAAGAAGGTGCTGCTGGTCTCGCTGGCCGGGTCGGCGCACCACGGACCGCAGGAGGTCTACCACCAGTGTGTGGCCGCGTTCACGGATCTCCCGGGATGGCATGTGGTGCTGCAGACGGGCAGTGCCGGCGATCTGACCGAGCGGATTCCCCGTAACTTCGAAGTACGGCCGTGGGCTTCGCCGTTGGCCATTCTCGAGCAGGCTGACGTGTGGGTGACGCACACCGGGATGGACAGCAGCAGCCAGGGGCTGTACACCGGCGTGCCGATGATCGCGGTACCGAACGGCCCCGACCAGTGCTTCCACGCCGACCGGCTCGTCGAGCTGGGCGTCGCCCGCCGGATCGACGCCGCGGACGTCACGGCGGCGACGCTGCGTACCGCCCTGATGGAACTCATCGGCGATCCGCAGGTCGCCGCGCGCTCGGCATGGCTGTGGTCCGAGGTCCGCGCCGAGGGCGGCACCCGCCGGGCCGCGGATCTGATCGAGGAGCAGTTGGCCGGGGACAGGGTGGGCTGTTGACGCGGAGCGTGTGCATCAAGGGGGCAACTCGCCGCAGGGGCATACGAGTTGAAGCCCCGCGCAGGCCCCGCTCGGTCGTGGTCTGCACCGGCGTTGCCCGTTCGCGTTCCTGATGAGCGTGTGTGCGGTGTCACGTGCATCCAGAACCATCCGAGTTGTCCAGATCACAGCGTAAATGCCCATTTGGCGTCCATCCTCGAAACGGCCACGGAAGCCCGAAGTAGAACGCACCGCCATCGACTTGGACAGACCGTTCCGAAGTGTCCTACGACACAGCGGTCGTGGCGTTCTACCTCGTTCCACCCCCCGTCGAAAGGTGCCCATCATGGCCGCTTACCTGTGCCCGCCTGCCGTGATACACGGCGAGCACACCGTGCAGACCAGCCAGATCGTGGCGGAGGTGCGCGATCGCCACCCGGACGCGGCGTGGGCTCCGAGGATCGACGGCATCGCGGCCAGTACGGGCATCGAAAGCCGCGGCTGGATGCTGCCGTTGGAGGCCGCCGTCGCGCCCGGCAACGGGAGCGGCCTGCCTGCTGCCGGCGTCGGGCCGGCCCGAGAGGCGCTGGCCGGCGACGGGTTCACCGAACAGGACGTGGACCGCGTGATCGCCGCCCTCGAGTCGATACCCGCGCCGCAGACCGTCCAGGAGCGCACCGCGCCCGCCTGGGCGGCGGTGCAGTCCTGCGGGGAGCGTGCGGCGCGGGGGGCGCTGCAGATCGCCGGGCTGGACACCACGGACGTCGACTGCCTGATCACCAGTCACTCCACCACCCCTGCGCTGCCGGGGCTGGACGTCGCCCTGGCCAACAAGCTCCCGCTCCGGGACGACGTGCTGCTGCTGCCCGCCACGCAGTGGGCCTGCATAGCCGGGACCCGCTCCCTGGCGCTGGCGGCGGATCTCGTGGCCGCGGACCCGGACCGGGTGGTCCTGGTCGTGATCGCGGAGGCACTGAGCACGACGTACCAGCCCGCGGACGACACCCTGGAGTCCCTGATCGTCCGGTTGCTGTTCGCTGACACCGCGGTCGCCGCGGTGGTCACGGGCCGCCCCAGGCCCGAGTCGGCGCTGCGGCTGGACGCCGCCTGGAACCACACCCTGCCCGGCACCCAGGACCTGCACCGCCTGGAGACACGGGAGGACGGCACCCACTTCGTGATGGACCGGCGCGGGCCGCGCGCCGTGCAGGAGACGGTCACCGCGATGTGGGAGTGGCTGCGCCTCCGCTACCAGGACGACCCCGACTCCTGGCACCCCGACGTGCTGCTCGCGCACCCCGGCGGGACACGAGTGCTGGAGTACATGGAGCAGACGATGCCCGACGGGTGGCCGTCGGGGCTGCTGGACTACAGCCGGGACAGCTACACCAGCGGCAACCGCGGAGGCGCCGCCGTGTTCGACATCATGCGGAGGGCGTACGACGCCGGGCAGGAACCGGGCAGTCGTGCCGTCCTGTACGCGGCGGCCCCCGGCCTCACGGCCACCGCCCTGGAAGGCGAGTGGCTGTAACCCGCACCAGCGGCCGCCCGCCGGGCCCACCCCCACGGCCTGCCCGGCGGATCACCTCGGCGTGGCGGGGTCCGGCACGCACTCCTCCACTCCCGGATTCGCTCGGGCGGGGCCCCTGACCGGGCTCGGGGCAGCCGAGAAGCGCCGTTCCCCACAGCCGACCTGATCCGCCGGACAGGCCTGGCCGCGTCACCTCGCGACCGACGCCCAGACCACCTTGCCGGTGTCCGTCCAGCGCACCCCCCACCGGGTGGTGAGTCCGTGCACGACGTACAGGCCGCGGCCACCGTCGTCGAGGGGCCCGCCCCGGCCCAGCCGCGGCCTGCCGTTGCCGGTGTCGCCCACCTCGCACAGCAGCCCGTGACCGGTCCTGATCAGCCGTACGGTGAGGGGTCCTTCGGAGAAGCGGACCGCGTTGGCGACCAGTTCGTCGACCACCAGCAGCACGCTGTCCCGGGTGTTGTCCCTGATGCGCCACTGCCCCAGCAGCGCGGAGACCAGCGTGCGGGCCCGGGCGGCCGCGTCGCCGCGGGCGGGCAGCCGCCAGGTCGCGGTGTCCCCCTTGCGGTAGCCGATCATGCGCGCGAGCAGCAGGGTCACGTCGTCGCGCCGGTGCGCGGGCGCCAGCACCGAGACCAGGCGCCGCGCGGCCTGCTGCAGGGAATCCCAGGGGTGCACCGTGGACACGGCGTCCGCCAGCCTGCCGATGCCCTCGTCGATCGACAGGGCGGGATCCTCCACCAGACCGTCGGTGTAGAGGGCGAGCAGCGAGCCCGGAGGCGCGGCGAACGCGTACACCCCGTACGGCTCCCGCAGAGCGAACTCGGCGCCCAGCCCGGGGTGGGGGCGAACGGCGACCGGGGCGGCGGGCCCGCCCGGGGGCATCAGGACCGGGGGGAGGTGGCCGGCGCTGGCCAGCGCCACGCGGTGGCTGACCGGGTCGTAGACGGCGATGCAGCAGGTCGACCCGAGGGCGCTGTAACCGGCCGCCAGCCCGGACTCCGCGTCGTCCAGCAGCGACACGGTCTCGTCCAGGTGCTCCAGCACCTCGTCGGGCGCCAGCCCCGCGGACAGCAGGGCGCGGGCCTCCATGCTCAGCTGCCCCATGGTCGCCGCGGCTCCCAGGCCGTGTCCGACGACGTCACCGACCACCAGCGCGGTACGGCCGTCCGGCAGCGGAAAGCTGTTCACCCAGTCACCGCCGACGCCCGCGCTGTCGGGGGTGGCGGGCTGGTAGACGCTGGCCGTCTCGATGGTCTCGCCGCCGGACCGGGGCAGCAGTCGGCGCTGCAACGCCAGCACCTGCGTGTGCTCGCGCTGATGCTGACGGGCCAGGTCGACGTGGTGAGAGGTCCTGGCCACCAGTTCCTGCAGGTCGAACAGCTCGCTGTCCTCGAAGGGGCGGTCCGCCCGCCGCCAGACCTCCGCCACCCCCAGAACGACGGGCGGTGCGCCGTCCAGGACGAGCGGTACGCACGCCACAGCCACCGCCTGGTCGCCGGGCACCAGGGCACGTACCAGCCGCGGACTGCCGAGGACCCGCTCGATCGCCTCACGGTCGGGTATGACGAGGGCCTGCGCGGGGTCGTCACGCCGTATCGCCTGGGACAGCAGGCGACTCGCATCGCCGGGAAGATCGTCGCCCGGAGTCACATAGCCGTCGGGCCACGCCCGGTCCGGCACCAGGGCCGCCCGCCGCAGCCGGATGCGCTCCTGCGGCTGCCCCGTGACCACCTCGCCCGTCCACACGGCGAAGTCGAGGTCGATGGCGGTCACGTCTCCCCAGGCCAGCAGGGACTCCGCCAGCGACTGCGCGGTCTCGCCGATGTCCAGCGAGGTGCCGATCGCGGTCTCCGCGGCGTACAGGTGCAGCCTCCTGGCCATGGCGATCAGGGAGACGGTCAGTCCCTCCTGAGGCGCCGCGGCGGCCAGGATGCTCATCGAGACCACCAGCTCCGACCCGTCGCCGCGGCGCAGGCGCTGGACCCGGGCGACGTGCGGCTCACCGGTCTCGAGGACCTGCCGCAACCGCCGGGTGACCGTCGGTACGTCCCAGGGAGGCAGAAGGTCGACGAAAGGTTTCCCGGTCACGGCCTCCACCCCCGCGAAGACGGGGGCGGCCAGATTGCAGCGGGTGATTCTCAGATCCCGGTCCAGGCTGACCGCGCCGAGGATCTGCTCCGGACGGCCGGGGGCCGTATCGGCGTCCGCGCCTTGACGGGCGGCACTGTCGTCCTGCTCATCGCCGGAACCGGCGGCTGCCGCTCCCTTGCCTGGCATGTACCGCCCCAAAGCGCCGCTGACCATGTCGAACGGCGACCCAGACGAAGGGGAGGTGGAGTCCATGCGGCTCTCTCAGCTCGCTCGCCGGCCCCGGCACAGCGCCGGGGTCGTACCAGAACCCGGGCGACAGCGCCCCGAGATTCCTGACCGCACAGCTCATTCAATAACACCCTCAGCGCTGGGGCTCGTCGTGGGCTTCGGCGGTGGTCTTCAGGTCGTGCAGCCACGCTTCGAGACCCGCGCCGAGGGCCGCGGTCGCGGTGGGCACGTCTGCTTCGACCTGGGGGCCGGTCCAGGTCTCCTCGGTGTGGACGTGCACGCCGCCTTGGACCTTCTGGAAGGTCCACAGGTGGACACCCTCGTCGATGCGCAGCCCCGCACCGATTGCGGGCCCGCTCCACAGGACGCAGCGGTGGCGCCGGAGTTCCTGGACGGTCGAGGTGATGGTGAGTGTGGTGGCCGGGGTGGTGGGGGTGGCAGGCGCGGGGGTGGTCCACCGGAACTGCGAACCCGTCTCCAGGCGGCCGGGGTCGAGACGTTCGGCGGTGGTGACAGGGGGCTGCCAGGACGGCCAGCGTTCGACGTCGGTCTGCAGCTTCCAGACCGTGGCCAGCGGCGCCTTGATCACGATGTCGGACTCGTAGCGGATGAGGGCGGCGGCATCGACGCCTCGCCCGCCGCACCCGGACGTACTGCCGTGAGGGGCGGCTGCCTGTGCGGGCGGGACGGTGGCCGCGAGAACGCCGGCCACGGCGAGCGAGACCGTGAGCGCGGCCGTGACGACGGGGTGCCGGCGCCGGAGGGCTCGCGCGTGCAGGGGGCGGGCATGCCGACCGTGTGAGGGCGACGGGCCGGTGCTGAACATGGTGTTCCTCTCGTTTGGTCGTGGTGATCGGAGGGTCGTGGTGATCGGACCGGGTCACCGGGTGCTTGCTACGGGGTCAGGACGACCTTTCCGGCGGCGGTGCCCGACTCGGCCAGCCGCAGGGCGTCGGCGACGCGGGTGAGCGGCAGTTGCGCGGCGATCTGGGCTGTGACCTCACCGCGCCGGAGGGCGGCGAAGACCTGGGTGAGGTCGGTGCGCAGGCGGGCGCGGAAGCGGTTCCTGGCCAGGGCCCGGCCGGCCCAGACGTTGAAGAAGTACGCGCGGCGGCGGTTGGGCAGGGCGTTCCACAGCCATACCCGGCCGAGCAGCTTGAGGACGGGCCACTGCTTGGAGCCCTCGTCGTCCCGGGTCGAGGCACTGCCGTACGAGACGAGCGTGCCGCCGGGGGCGAGGAGACGCCAGGAGTCGACGATGCCGCGGCCGCCGACGTGGTCGAAGACGGCGTCCACGCCCTGGGGGGCGAGTTCACGGATCCGTGCGGCGACGTCGTCGGTGCGGTAGTCGACGGGGGTGACTCCCCGCTCCCGCAGGGCGTCGTGGTGGCGCGCGGACGCCGTGCCGATCACCTGCGCGCCCGCGGCCTGGGCGAGCTGGACCAGGACCGATCCGACGCCACCGTTCGCGCCGTGCACCACGACGGTGTGCCCCGCACGGACGCGGGCCTTGCGGTGCAGCATCTGCCAGGCGGTGATGCCGTTGACGACGAGGGTCTCCGCCTCGGCCGCACCGATCCCGTCGGGCACGGGCACCACGTCCGCCGCGTCGACGAGCACGTGACTGGCCCAGCCACCGGTCTTGAGCAGCGCGGCGACCCGGGTGCCGACCAGGCCCTCCGCCACGCCCTCGCCGGTCGCCAGCACCGTCCCCACGAGGTCGTAGCCGGGCACGAACGGGAAGGGCGGCTGGTCGTAGTAGCGGCCACGCCGCATCTGCTGCTCGGCGAAGGAGACACCGGTCGCCTCCATCCGGATCACGACCTGGCCCGGGCCCGCGGCGGGTACGGCTCCATGCCGGATCTGAAGTCCTTCGGGCTCGACCTTGCCCGGCAGAACGACCTCGACCAGTTCTTCGGCGTTCATGGCGACCTCCACAGAGTCGGTGGGTTAATCGGCTTCGCGTTCGTTAGAAGTTATAACCGCACAGGTTCGAGAGTGTCAATAACTTCAGTGATAACCTCTAACTATGGTGAACTCGGAAGCGAAGACCCCGCGCGAGCGCTACCGCGCCCAGGTGCGTACGGAGATCAAGCAACGTGCGTGGGAACAGATCGCCACGGCGGGTGCGTCCGCTCTCTCCCTCAACGCGATCGCCAAGCAGATGGGCATGAGCGGACCCGCGCTGTACCGGTACTTCGGCGGCCGCGACGAGCTGATCACCGAGCTCGTCAGGGACGCGTACCGAAGCCTCGCCGACACCTTCCGCGCGGCCTCGGCGGCCGGTGCCGATGTGACCGCGCTGGCGCACGCCCTGCGGGGGTGGGCCCTGGAGGACCCCCAGCGTTACTTCCTCATCTACGGCACGCCCGTCCCCGGCTACCGGGCGCCCGACGACACCACCGCGATCTCGTCCGAGATCATGGCGACCCTGCTGGACGCCTGTGCCGCGCTGCCCCTGGAGGGACCGGCGTCACCGTTCGACGCGCACCTCGAAGACCACCGGGACTGGGCGGACAGCCATCCCGCCCCGCCCGCGGCCCTGCACCGGGCCCTGACCTTCTGGACCCGGCTGCACGGCGTCCTGTCCCTGGAACTCGCCGGTCACTTCACCGGTATGGGAATCGACCCCGCGCAGCTCTTCGCCGCCGAACTGGACGACCTGACGACTGCGCCGGCGAACTGACCTTGTTGCGCGCCAGGCTGCCGGAGGTGTCGCGCGAGACGATGTCCGCCTTGCCGCCGCCGGTGAGGTCGCCGACGCCGACGTTGCAGGAAGAGCCCCGCCGAGGCCGCCGAACGGGACCGGCGTCACGGAGGAGGGCCGGCCCGGGTCCGGCATGCCCACCGCTGAGCGCGCCCGCGTGCCGCTGTCGGTGAAGTCGCGGCGGGCGGCGCCGTCGGACACGTTCACGGTCTTGGACACGGTCAGCGGCGCTCCGACGCACTGCTCTCGCCCGCGTTGTCCGTCACCTCGGACTCGACGGCGGAGAGCGGCTGGGTGGGCGACCCCGCCGGGAACCGTTCGGATCCGCTGATCCGCGTCGGCGTAGGCCACGGGCCCGCCGGGCCCGCCGAACTTGTCCACGGCTGCGCGGTGGACGTCACGCGCGGCCGTCACCTGTGGCGTACGGGCACCCGAGGCCGGTGAGGAAAAAATCTCTCCGGTTTCGCGTAATCGCTGCCGTCCCACCGAAGTCTCCCTGGACGAAACCCCGACCGGGTCCGGACCCACAGGAGGCACACGTCCATGCACGCCACACACAGCGCCGGCATCGCCTGGCGCGCAGGCATCCCGGCGGGGAGGCGCACCTCGTGAGCACCCACCGACTGGACGTCCCCCAACTCCACCGCCGTCTCGATGCACGACGCCGGGAACTCGGCCTGACCTGGCGCGGTGTCGCACGGCAGACACAGCTCGCACCGGCCACGTTCAGCCGGATCATCAACGGCCGTTCACTCGAAGCCGACGCGCTCGTCACCCTCTTGGTCTGGCTCGACCTCGACACCGGCATCGCGGCCTTGATCGAACCCGGCAACAAACCGCTCCGCTGCCCGGACTGCGGACGGGTCCTCCAGCCGAAGCGCGACGGCAGCATGCGCGCCCACCCCTGCAAGGAAGCCGCCGGCTGACCGCAGTTCGCGTCCTGCTCACCGCAGGCGCCACTGCCCCCGCCCGCCCGTCCCCCGCGAACCTCACCGGAGCAAGGCCATGATCCCGATCCTGCTCATCGTCAGCGTGCTGTGCCTGTCCGGCTACTCCATCGTCTACAGCATGAGCCCTCCCGACCGCGCCACCGTGGCCGGCACCCGCGCTCAGGACGATGCCGCGTTTCTCGCCGCGGAATGCCGCCGCTTCGACGAGCTCGTCGCGGATCTCGACCTCCGGAGCCCGGGAAGTGACCGGGTCCGGCACGACTTGACCGACCGTCACAGCGTCAACACGATCACCAGCGACGCTCTCGACGCCCTGTATGCCGAACGTGACCTGCTGCGCGAGCAGCTCGACACTGCCGTCCGGCCGAACCTCGACGCTCTCCTCGACGCCTACGCCCACCGAGGCGCGGCCATCCAGCAGGCCCTCCGCCTGGCCGACACCGTCATCGACGCCCCGTCCGTCGACTCCGCCGGACAGCGGGCCGTGCAGGACTTCGCCCACAAGCTCCGGACCGCTCTCCTGTCCGCCGCGCCGAAGAACGGCACCTGAACACCCCGGACAAGCGATCACGGCCCGGGCTCAGCGTCCTTCCACACCGTGTGGAAGGCCAGCCGCAGGCAGGCCGCGAGGGCCGGGTGTTCGATGAAGAGGGTGGTGGTGGAGCCGGCGCCGGCCACCGGGTCGGGCATGTCGCACAGGACGAGGGAGGCGTCGGCTATGACGAGTTTCAGCGGCAGTTCGGGGGCGAAGCGGGCCTCCTCCCCCGCGGCCGCGAAACGCCGTACGTGCTCCACCGTCTCGGAGTCCTCCAGGGCGTCGTCGAGGTAGATCGCCCGGACGGTGCCGCCGGAGTGGTGCAGCCGGCGGACCACCGCGATGCCCTCGGTGTTGTCCGCGGGGACGACGAACGGCGGTTTGCAGAAGGTGAGAAGTTCGTGCTGTGCCTGCCGCTGGATGTCGGCGAAGCGCTCGGCGATCGCCTTCGGGTCGCGCAGGATCTCGATGTAGTCCAGCGGATCGGTGTGCTCCCGCCCCTGGGACCAGAGCGGCTGCAGGATCCCGGCGAGCCCCTGCGAGACCCGCTCCAGGCGGTCCACGGACTCGCGCTGCAGTGCCATCAGCCGGGCGAGGGCCAGCTCGGGTGTGACGGCGGAGTACGTGGCCACGCGGCCGGGGTGAGAGGTGGCCAACTGCCGCCGCACCAGGGCGTCCAGCACGTCGTAGACGCGTTGGCGCGGCACGTCGGCCTCCCGGGCGACCTCGGCGGCCGTGTAGGAACCCCGCCTGACGAGTGCCAGGTAGACCCGTGCCTCGTACCGGGCCAGGCCCAGTGACATCAGGTCGTTGATGGTTCCGTCTTCAAGCTCCATGGCTGCACAAGGTACCTGTCGGCGCTGGGGAGTTGGGGACAAGGTTTTACCAACTCGCGCTGTTCTCTTCGGCAAACTGTCAATAACCTCATCAGCAGCCACCACTGACCGGGGTGGCAACCAACAGAATGCCCGGAACACGGCTCCACTCGGCCACCCCCAACGGAAACCGCTTGTCATGCACGTGACATCAGCCATGGCATCAGCGCTTCCGGCCGCCGACACGGAGCCACCCATCCCCCCACGGAGGGCAGTTCATTGAGTTCTCACCGCAGAAGGAACCTGATACGCCGCGGCGCGCCCGCACTGCTGTCGGCAGCGGCTCTGATCACCGGCGGTCTGGCCGTCGCCTCGCAGTCGTCGGCCTTCGCGAACACGACCACCGCGGAGCCCGCGGCCACCACGGTGCACACGCACCGGCTCTGTTCGCAGCCGAGCAAGCCCGGCTACATGGCGTGCCAGGCGGAGGTCCGCACCGACCTCAAGTCGCAGAAGTCCCTCGGCCGCCAGGACACCCCCAAGGGCTTCGGACCGGCCGACCTGCAGGCCGCCTACAACCTGCCCAAGGACGGCGGCAAGGACGCCACGGTCGCGATCGTCGACGCGAACGACGACCCGAACGCCGAGAAGGACCTGGCGGCCTACCGCTCCCAGTACGGCCTGCCGGAGTGCAGCACCGGCAACGGCTGCTTCAAGAAGATCGACCAGGACGGCGGCACGAACTACCCGGCGCCGGACGCCGGTTGGGCCGGTGAGATCTCCCTCGACGTCGACATGGTCAGCGCGGCCTGCCCGCAGTGCAAGATCCTCCTCGTCGAGGCCAAGTCCGCCAGCATGGACGACCTCGGCGCGGCCGTGAACCAGGCCGTCAAGCAGGGCGCCAAGTACGTCTCCAACAGCTACGGCGGCAGCGAGGAGGCCGCGGACACCACCTCGGACGACCAGTACTTCAAGCACCCCGGCGTCGCCATCACCGTCAGCTCCGGCGACAGCGGCTACGGCACCGAGTATCCGGCCGCCTCTCAGTACGTCACCGCCGTCGGGGGCACCTCGCTCAAGAAGGACAGCAGCACCCGCGGCTGGTCCGAGTCCGTCTGGGGCACGTCCGCCGGAGGCGACGGAGCGGGCTCGGGCTGCTCGAAGTTCGACGCCAAGCCGTCCTGGCAGAAGGACAGCGGCTGCGACAAGCGCGCCGTCGCCGACGTCGCAGCCGTCGCCGACCCGGCCACCGGACTCGCCGTCTACGACACCTACCAGGCCAGCGGCTGGAACGTGTACGGCGGCACCAGCGCCTCCGCGCCGTTCATCGCAGGCGTGTACGCCCTCGCGGGCACTCCCGGCAATGACGTTCCGGCGGCGTACCCCTACGCCCACCCGGACAAGCTGAACGACGTCACCGACGGCGCCAACGGGTCCTGCAGCGACTACCTGTGCAAGGCGGGCAAGGGGTACGACGGCCCGACGGGCCTCGGTACCCCGAACGGTGTCGCGGCCTTCACCAAGTAGCTCCACCACGTAGCTCCACCGAGTAACTCCGTCAGTGGACACGCGAACGAGGGCCCGGGTCGGTGACCCGGGCCCTCTTGCCGTCATGTCGCCGTCTTGGCGTCACCAGTTGACGGCGTCGTCCATCGACTGCTGCCAGTAGGTGACCTTCAGCGAGTTGTCGACGTACACGCCCTTCGCGGGCAGCGACGGGTGCGCGGCCGAGCCCACGCTCCCGCTCATGGAGCGACCCTGGAAGTAGACGGCCAGGGACTTCGCGATGTAGCCGTTCCCGCCGCTGCCGTCGGTGGCGGACAGGTTCACGGAGGCGTAGCCGGACTCGCCCGGCTGGAGGGTGACGACCGCCTGCGGCTTCGAGTCCTCGATGACCGGGGGTACGGACTGGGCCTCCTCGCCGAAGCGGGCGGCCGGGTATCCGTAGAGGTAGCAGGTCCTGCTGCC
Organism: Streptomyces sp. TLI_185; assembly: GCF_003814765.1. Lineage (NCBI taxonomy): Bacteria > Bacillati > Actinomycetota > Actinomycetes > Kitasatosporales > Streptomycetaceae > Streptomyces > Streptomyces sp. TLI_185. The sequence goes on along the minus strand of NZ_RKRB01000001.1, from coordinate 5,405,621 downwards.
CGTGTTGGTCACGGTGAGCAGCATGTGGTTCACGGGGCGGTTCAGCGGGGCCGCGACCGTCTTGGTGTTGGACCCCTCGCAGGTGACCGGCCGCCCGGAGGAGCCCGGCGCCTTCGACGGGGAGGTGTGCGTGGCGGACCCCGGTGTGGCGGTGGCGGGCTTGGCGCCCGAGGAGCCCGAGGAACCCGAAGAGGATCCCGCGGAGGAAGAGGCGGCGCCCGCGGAGGAGTTGGAGCCGGAGCCGGACGAGGAACCGCCGGAAGAAGAGGCGCCGGCAGAGGAGGTCGCGGTCCTGGTGGCGGCCGCGGAGGCGCCCTCGTCGCGGGTGCCGGTTGCGTCGTTGCACGCGGTCAGGGAGAGCGCGCCGAGAACCACGGTCGCTGCGGCGCCGACGAAACGGATGCGGGAGGTGCGGAAGTTGAACATGTGACTGTGCCCCTTCGGTGTTCGGTGGCGGTGGTGATTGGATGACCGAAGCTTGTGAGGCGATCCGTCCCAACCGCCACGCATGGCGGGCAGTTGGGGACGCCGGAACGCCGAAACGCGCTCTGACCAGGGGGAATGCAGTGCTCCTGGAACGCGCGACTGGAACACGGGGGAATACGGAGGGGTGGGGAAACGGGTGTCGGAGGCGAGCGAGGCCGCGGAGACCGAGGCGTTCGCGCGGCAGTTGCGCGAGCTCAAGGACCGCTCCGGGCTCAGCTACGGGGCGCTGGCCAAGCGGCTGCACATGAGTACGTCGACCCTGCACCGCTACTGCAACGGCACCGCGGTGCCGGTCGAGTACGCGCCGGTGGAGCGCCTCGCCAGGGTCTGCCGGGCGACGCCGCAGGAGCTGGTGGAGCTGCACCGGCGCTGGATCCTGGCGGACGCCACGCGAGGACGCAGGACCGAACAGACGGAAGCCGCCGAGACGGTGGATCCCGGCCCGGCGGCACCGCACGGGCGCGAGGGGAACGAGAGCGAGCCCGGGCGCGAGGGCGGGGGCGAGGCAGAGGGCAGGATCGACGACGGTGAGCCGGTCGTCGTCGACGCACCGCGCGAGCTCACACCGACCGGCCGTCCACATCGCCGCCGTACCGCCCTGATCGCCTCCGTCGCCGTGGCCGCCGTACTGGGAGCCGTGGCGCTCACCGTGCATCCGGGCTTCGGCGGTGGGAACGACACAGCGGACGGGCAGAAGGTCGGTGCCGGTGCCGACGTCACGACCAGCGGCGCTGCGGACACCGGGAAGCCTTCGGCCACCCCGCCCCCGAGCGCGAAGGGACACCAGCCGTCCGGGCCGGCCACCGCCTCCGCCACCGAGTCCGGAGCGGCCGGGTCCGGCAAGGGCCCGGCCCGGTCCACCGGCGGCTCCGCCACCGGCGCCGTCCCGCTCACCGTCGGCACCCGGCCCTACGTCTACGACAACCCGTGCAGCCAGCACTTCCTCGTCGACAGTGAACCCGCGCAGGTCGGCCCGCCGGCGAGCGAGCAGGACGCCCCGCGCTGGGCCGCCGCGTACGGGGCGGTGTCCTCGGACGCTCAGGAGGTGGCCCTCACGGTGCAGGGCACCGGCGCGGAGACCGTCGTACTGGAGGCGCTGCACGTGCGCGTCCTCAGCAAAGGCGCGCCACTCGCCTGGAACGACTACTCGATGGGCGTCGGCTGCGGCGGTGGCGTCGAGACCAAGTCGTTCGACGTCGACCTCGACAACGGCAGTCCCACGGTCACCGTCAAGGGCGGCCAGCGCGACTTCCCGTACAAGGTCAGCGAGTCCGACCCGGAGGTCTTCTACGTCGTCGCCCACACCAAGGCCCACGACGTCCGCTGGGACCTCACCCTGGACTGGTCCAGCGGCAGCCGCCGCGGCACCGTCCGCATCGACAACTCCGGCACCGCGTTCCGCACCAGCGCCGACGCGGGCCGCCCGGGCTACGACTACCCGCTGGGCGGCAGCGAGTGGATCAAACGGGAGAGCTGACCGCCAATCGGCAGAGTTGAAGCCCAATCAGGAAAGTTGCCGGTCAATCGGGAGGTAAAGGGTTCGGCATCGTCGCTTCAACGGTCTTGAACTGTGCATGACTCGTTCGATGGGATGCGCGAAGACCACTTCGGGATCACCTCGTGAGACCGAGTCCTTCGCGAACCCGTTTCGCGAATCCACTTCGTGAGACTCCGAATCCAGGGGGATTCATGCACATAGCCCGTATCGGGCTGGGCGCCGCGGCTGCCACGTCCGTCGCCGCCCTCGCGGTCACCGCACTGGGGACCGCCGCGCCCGCCGCCGTACCGCACACCCTGGCGGTACCGGCCGTCGCCGGGCACACCCTGGTCCACGGTGTGAGCAGCCCGCTGACCAGCGAGCAGTGCCAGACCAAGTGGCACATCAACTGCTACACCCCGCTCCAGTACCGCAAGGCGTACGACCTCAACGCCCTCTACCGCAAGGGCATCACGGGCAAGGGCCGCACGATCGTCATCGTCGACTCGTACGGTTCCCCGACCGTCCAGCACGACCTCGACGTCTACAGCCACCAGTTCGGTCTGCCCAGCACCAAGGTGAAGGTGGTCAAGTGGGGGCACGTCCCCGCCTTCGACCCCAAGAACTCCGACATGACCGGCTGGGCGGGCGAGACCACCCTGGACGTCGAGATGGCCCACGCGGTGGCCCCCGACGCCAAGATCGTCGTGGTGGAGACGGCGGTCTCCGAGACCGAGGGCACCACCGGTCTGCCGGAGATGATGGACGCCGAGAAGTACCTGATCGACCACAACGTCGGCGACGTCATCAGCCAGAGCTTCGGCGCCACGGAGAACACCTTCCCCGGCTTCAGCAGGGGCGACTTCTCCAGCATCAAGAAGCTGCGGTACGCCTTCCAGGACGCCGACCGCAAGAAGGTGACCGTGCTGGCGGCCTCCGGTGACGGCGGCGCGACCGACCTCAAGGCGGACGGGAAGACGTACTACAAGAAGCGCGTCAACTCCTGGCCCTCCTCGGACCCGCTGGTCACCTCGATCGGCGGCACCCAGCTGCACCTGAACGACAAGGGCGACCGCGTCAAGCCGGACAGCGTCTACAACGACTACGGCTCCGGCGGCGGCGGCCAGTCCCACGTGTTCACCCGCCCGTCCTTCCAGAACGGCGTGAAGAGCAAGGTCGGCACCCGCCGCGGCACCCCGGACGTCTCGATGGCCGCCGCGGTCAACGGCGGCGCCTGGGTCTACTCCAGCTACGACCCGACCGCCGTGGGCTGGGACGTCAGCGGCGGCACCAGCGAGGCCACCCCGCTCTTCTCGGGCATCGTCGCCCTCGCCGACCAGGCGGCCGGCCACCGGGTGGGCAACATCCAGAAGGCCCTGTACGACCTCTACGCCCACAACGCCAGGGCCAACGGCATCGTCGACGTCAACGACGGCACGAACAACTCCTACCAGGGCGTGACCGGCTACAAGGCGGTCAACGGCTACGACCTCGCCACCGGCGTGGGCACCGTGGACGCCCTCAAGTTCGTCCCGGCCCTCGCGAAGGCGAGCCACCGGGGCTGACGCTCCTGCAGCACACTGATGCACCACGCCGACGGCCCGGGTCCCGCACCCGGGCCGTCCGCGTCGGATGACCTCGGTCCGCAGAGACCGGCCGAGCTCCTGCACATCAGCGTCGTGATCCTCACACCCTTGCTCGGGTGGTTCCCCTCGCCGTGGGGCGGTCCGTCAGCCGTCAGCGTCAGCCGTCAGCCGGCGTCCGCCCGCCCGGCACGTCCTCCAGGCCCGTCGGCCGCCCCTCGTCGTCCCACCGGACCACCAGGACGCGCTCCACCGCCTCGCGGTCGAGGGGTCCGAACACGTGCGGGAACAGGGTGCCCTCGGCGACTCCCGGCGGCGGCGCGGGATCCGCCGCCTCCCATACGCACTTCGCGGTCAGCCGTGCCTCGTCGAGCAGCAGCGCGAGCAGCGGGCGGGGAGCGCTGCCGTAGAACGCGTCGACGACTTTGAGCGTGGTCGCCTCGTCGGGGGAGCAGTGGACGAAACCGTCCTCGACCAGGGATGCTGGGGCGTAGGGCCGGTCGGGACTGGCGTTCCACTCGGCGCTCGACACGACGTGATAGATCATGGCCCGGTTATACCCCAGCGTCGCGCCTCGACCTGTGCTACCGTGATAAAAGTGGCAGTTTTGGTTACCAGAGGCTTTTGAGTGCTCTTCGACCTTCCGTCGACGAGCGCTCTTTTTTGTTCCGAGGGTAAATCGTTGCTGCGACGCCGGGACCGCAAGGTGCGGACCCGGGCACTGCCCTCAAGGGAGATTCAATATGGCATCTGGCACCGTGAAGTGGTTCAACGCGGAAAAGGGCTTCGGCTTCATCGAGCAGGACGGTGGCGGCGCCGACGTGTTCGCCCACTACTCGAACATCGCCACCTCCGGCTTCCGCGAGCTTCAGGAGGGCCAGAAGGTGACCTTCGACGTGACGCAGGGCCAGAAGGGCCCGCAGGCCGAGAACATCGTTCCCGCCTGACGCTGACGCGTACGCACTACGTGGCTGGGGCCCGCACTCTTTGGGTGCGGGCCCCGGCTCGTTGCGTTTTTCCGCACGCCGCCTGGCTCTCCGCCGCATCCTTCACTCCGAATTCTTCATCCGTTTCCTTCGGTTTCTTCGGCTCCTTCTTGCGAATCCTCATGCGGTCCGTCCGCCGGGAGGCATTCCTCGATACGTGCCGCATCGAGGAGGTTCCCGCATGAACCGCACAGCTCGCACGAGCACGCGCACGAACGCTCGCGCCAACAAGAGACCCGCCCGTCCCCGTACGGGTCGGGGTCGCCCCGCCGCGTCCGGCGGTGAGTTCGCACTGCCCGTCACCGTCACCCCGGCGCTGCCGCCCGTCGAGGACTTCTCCGAACTCGACATGCCGGCGCGGCTGTTGGCGACGCTCGGCGCCGAAGGCGTCACCGCGCCGTTCCCGATCCAGGCCGCGACGCTGCCGAACTCTCTCGCAGGCCGGGACGTGCTGGGCCGCGGCCGCACCGGCTCGGGCAAGACGCTCGCCTTCGGCCTCGCCCTGCTGGCCAGGACCGCAGGGCAGCAGGCCGAGCCCCGGCAGCCGCTGGCCCTCGTCCTCGTCCCCACCAGGGAGCTCGCCCAGCAGGTCACCGACGCGCTCACGCCGTACGCCCGCGCGCTGCGGCTGCGACTCGCCACCGTGGTCGGCGGGCTGTCGATCGGCCGCCAGGCGGGCGCACTGCGCTCCGGGGCCGAGGTCGTGGTGGCGACGCCCGGCCGGCTCAAGGACCTCATAGACCGTGGCGACTGCCGCCTCGACCGGGTCGCGATCACGGTCCTGGACGAGGCCGACCAGATGGCCGACATGGGCTTCATGCCGCAGGTGACCGCCCTGCTCGACCAGGTCCGCCCGGGCGGTCAGCGGCTGCTGTTCTCGGCGACGCTGGACCGCAACGTGGACCGTCTCGTCCGCACGTATCTCCACGACCCCGTCGTCCACTCCGTGGACCCGTCCGCGGGCGCCGTCACCACGATGGACCACCACGTGCTGCACGTGGAGGACGAGGACAAGCACGCCACCACGACCGAGATCGCCGCCCGCGACGGGCGGGTGATCATGTTCCTGGACACCAAGCACGCGGCCGACCGGCTCGCCAAGAAGCTGCTGGCCGTCGGCGTGCGCGCGGCGGCACTGCACGGCGGCAAGTCGCAGAACCAACGCACCCGGACCCTGGCCCAGTTCAAGGACGGCCAGGTCAGCGTGCTGGTGGCCACCAACGTGGCGGCGCGCGGCATCCACGTCGACAACCTCGACCTCGTCGTCAACGTCGACCCGCCCGGCGACCACAAGGACTATCTGCACCGTGGCGGCCGTACCGCACGCGCCGGCGAGTCCGGCACCGTCGTCACGCTGGTCCTGCCCCACCAGCGCCGCGAGGTGTCCCGTCTGATGGCCGACGCCGGGATCACCCCGCGAACCACCCGGGTCCGTTCGGGCGAGGCCGAACTGAGCCGTATCACCGGCGCCCAGACTCCGTCGGGCGTGCCCGTCGTCCTTACTCCGCCGGCCGCGGAGAGCCGCCCGGCGCGTACGGGGGGTCCCGCCCCGCGCGCACGGCGCGGCCGCCCCGCCCAGCAGGGCCGCCGCCGCGCCCCGGCCAAGGGCGCAGGCGGCGCCAAGGGGAACGGCCGCTGAGACCGGCGCCCGGGACGCTCCGGCGTCCCGGGCGGTGCGTCGCTACTTCAGCCCGATGGCGGCACAGTCCGCCGCGTACTTCGCGGTGCAGATGTCCTTGACGGTGTAGACGCCGTCCTTGATCACCGTTGACTTGATGTTGTTCTTGGTGAGGGCGACCACGGGGACCAGCATCGCCGGTATCGCCTTCTGGGTCGGGCTGTCGACCGAGTCCTGGGTCAGCGCGTCGAACTCGAGGCTCTTGCCCTGCACCTTGTCCACCGCCATTTGCGCGGCGTTGGTCGCCTCCAGCAGGAACGACTTGTACACGGTCATCGTCTGCTCCCCCGCGACGATCCGCTGCACCGCGTCCAGGTTGGCGTCCTGCCCGGTGACCAGCGGCATCTTGGTGGCGCCCGCCGACTTCAGCGCGTCGATGACGGCGCCTGCCATGCCGTCGTTCGCCGAGTAGACCGCGGCTATGTTGCCGAGCCCGACGGACTGGATGGCCTTCGTCATGTTCGCCTTGGCGACCGAGGGCAGCCACTTGTCGGTGTCGTACGACTTGACGATGTTCACCCGGCCCTTCAGCTCGCTGAGCGCACCCTCCTTGAAGCGGGCCGTGTTCGGGTCGCCGGGGTCGCCGTTCATCATGACGACCTTGCTGGAGGCGGCCTTCTCGCCGAGCGCGTCGGTGATGGCGCGGCCCTGCACCTCGCCGACGAGCTCGTTGTCGTGCGAGACATACGCGTCGATCGGCCCCTGGGCGAGCCGGTCGTACGCGATGACCGGTATCCCGGCGTCCTTGGCCTTCTGCACATCCGGCGCGATGGCCTTGGAGTCCACCGCATCCACCAGAATGACGTCGACCTTGGCGTCGATCATGTCCGCGAACTGCGAGCTCTGTTTGCCCACGCTCGCACCTGCGTTGGCGTAACGGACCTTGCCCTTGCCGTGCGTAAGGGACGCGACGCGCTCCTTGATCAGGGGATAGTCGAACTTCTCGAACCGCGCCGTGTCCTTGTCGGGCAGCAACAGCCCCACCGTCATGTCGTCGCCCTTCTTCGGGCTCGCGGAACTGCTGCTCCCACTGACGCTGTCGATGACACCGCACGAGGAGAGGAGGAGGGCCGAGGCGGAGGCGAGAACGGGGACGACGGCGAATCGACGCACGCCGGTTCTGCGGGGGGTGTGAACCATCACTTGCAGGGTGCCTTCCGGGCAGTGGAGGAGCGGACCACCGGGTGAAGCAGAAGCCAACGGGGCCGTGGAGACCACGTCAAGACATCCGGTTGTCATCCCTTCAACTTCATACGGAATCTCCTCATGAGGGTGGGGGATTCGGCCAGGCCTCGGGCCTCAGTCCTCACGCAGGCCCACCACGACTACACGCGCCTGACAAGGGCACTGAGCGAGATCGACAAGGCACTTGGCGATGAGGACGCATGAGGGGCCCCGAGCGCCACCGAGCCCCGACGGGAAACGGAACTGACGACACCCTGCCGGGCCCGAAAACGACCTGGCGGGCGCGGGCCGGCAGCCCGTGGCCAAGCAGTTGCTCTTCCTCGGCTCGGTCAAGGGGCTGGAGAACTCGGCGTTCGACAACCACGACCTGGCCGCCTTGCAGAAGCACCGCGCCGCGATCACCGACGAGCCGGTACCGCTGGTGGCGGTGTCCCGGAACGGGGTCAACTGTGACCAGGCATGTCAGCAGGTCGGAGCGGCGCTTTCGAATGAGGCCAGGCCGGTGTCGATGAGCTTGGCTGCACGGCGGACGTCGGCGGTCACTGCCTCGTGAATCTGAGTCGCCGTTCGGGCGCCGTCCAGATGTTTCCCAAGGCTTTGGAACTGGATGGACCACAGTCCGAGCAGGGCAGTTGCTGCGATCTGCGGTTCCGGGTCGTCTCGGCTGCTGCGGGTGCGCTGGGCCAGCGTCTCGGCTGCTGCGGTGACGAGCCGGTCGGTCATGTCCCGGTGGTAGGCCCTCAGTGAGGGCGTGGACCTGATCAGTGCCCCGAAGCGCCTGATCATGGCGGCGGCCTGGTGGGGGTCGTCCTGCGCGGCGATCCAGGAGGTCATGGCCTGCAACTCATCGGAGAGGATCCGCAGCGCCGCTTCGACCGCGGAGTGGTCTGTGTCGGCCAGGCCGGTGCGCAGGGCGGCCATCGTGGCCTCGCCCTGGTCCAGGATGAGCGATTCCTTGGTGGGGAAGTAGTTGAAGACCGTCTTCTCCGAGACTCCGCATGCCTGGGCGATCTCCGATACGCGGACGGCATCGAAGCCGTGTTCCAGGAACATCTCGGTCGCGGTATCGGACAGGCGTTGCCGCAACCGGCGCTTCTTCTGCTCCCGCAGCCCTTCGGCCTCGGGCTCCGCGGTCTGCGGGCGCCATGCCGTCCAGTCCACCGTGCTCATGACGACAGAGTAGTACAGCGGCAGAATATTTACTGCTACTATAAATTTTCAGTGACTGTATGTTCCATCCCTTGTTCGACTGCTTCGGGAGCCCCATGAGCGCCATCCACATCGTCCGCGATTACCCGCACTCCCCCACCAAGGTCTGGCACGCCGTCACCGACCCCCGGCTCATACCGTTATGGACAGCCACCGGGGCCGGGGCACGCCCGGAAGGATTCACCACCGCCGTCGGCGCCCGGTTCCAGTTCATTGCCAAGCCGAAGCCCGGCTGGAGCGGCATCGTCGACTGCGTCGTACTGGAGGCGGACAAGCCCCGGCTGCTGCGCTACTCGTGGACCGACCACGGCGGCAGCGAGACCACCGAGGTTGCCTACCGCATCGAACCTCATGGCACAGGGACGCGCTTCACCTACGACCACACGGGCTTCACGGGTGCAGGCGGGCTCCTGATGACCCAGATCCTGGGTCACGTCCGGCGGAAGATGCTGCGCGTCGGCCTGTCCGCCGTGCTGAACGATCTGGACGAGCACGGCAAACTCCGTCCCGGAAGCACCCTCAAACCCAAGACATGGCTCTCTCATTGAGCCCGTCACCAGGTGAGGACGAGGGCCGGAAATACGGCGGCTGAGGCTCGGCCTGCTGTCGGACCCGCCCCGGAAGAACTGCCGGACCGTCGCTGAATCCTCAGGGCAGTTGGCCGGAGGTATGAAGCACGTCAAACAGCATCTGGTCCACTGCCGAGACCCGCGCACGCGTGACGGGCGGGTGCTGGTGACGCGGAACCCAGGCCACCTTCTCCGGAACGACCTCGTTCTTCCCCATCCCCGGACCTCCCCATCCCCGGACCCTAGTGACTGCGATCAGGGCGGTCGAGGCCAGCCGCTACCCCTGGACGGGAAGATCCGGATGGCCGGCCAGAAAGATCATGTAGGTGATCGACGCTGTTGCCCCCAGGAGGGACAACACGGCACCCACTACGGCCCGCGGCCTGCTCGTTCGCCCCGACTTCGATGCGCGGTACTCGACGCAGGCCCGCACGAGGCCCACGACGGCCAGGGGCAGCGCGAGGAAGCAGACCAGTATCCAGAGCGGGCAAAAGAACCAGAACGCCACGGACGCTCCGCCGAACCAGACCGCGAGCTCTGCCCTCTCTCGTGTTTCGTCCGATGCCCCCACAGATGTCATGGACTGATCCAAGCAGAACGCTTGTTGGGGCCCGCATCGGTCATGAGGTCGACGTGGCGGTGATCGGCATCGCCGACGGCGGCAAACCTCCGCTCCTGGCCATCGGGGAGGCCAAGTGGAACGACACCATGGGCATGGCCCACATCGACCGCCTCCGGCATGTCCGCGGCCTTGTCAGCCAGGCCGGCTGAGGGCCGTCTCATCGACCTGGCGGCCCTCTACAACCAGGAGTGAACCGGCGGCGCCTACCGGCAGAGCGGTACGGCAGCCGCCACCGGACCTGGGAGGCCAGGCGCAGGCTCGCCACCCTCACCGCCATCACTCCGAAGGATTCACAACCACCTTCGCCACGTTGTTCTTGCTGTTCGGGTCGAAGCTCGCGCCCGTGTCCGAGTGCGGATGCACGACAACCCGGCCCGTCGCATCCGGGACCACCCGGTCGATGTGGAGCTGGAACGGGAAGCTGACCTTCAGGTCCGGCTTGGCCCACAGCGGCAGGGTGCACGCGTAGTGGCCGATGGACGGGTCGTCGCCGGGCGTCGAAGCCGGGTGGCAGGTGTCCGGTGCGGACGTGGCCGTCGTGCCCTCCGGGAGGTAGTAGTCGATCACGGCGACCGGGTCGCCGGAGGCGACGTTGCCGACCCAGGCCGGGCCGCGGTTGACGAAGCGGAAGCCGGCGGTGACCGTGGCACCCGCCGCGCCGCTCACCTCGGTGCCGCGTACGGCGAAGTCGGCGGTGTTGTCGGCGTTGATGTGCCACGAGCGGCCGTTGTCGGAGGTGTCGAGGTCACCCGCGTCGCCGGCGGGCTCGACCTCGTAGTCGAAGCGCTCGTACAGGGCGTGGTCGGTGACGGTGAGTTGTAGCGGCTGCGGGAGTTCCACCGTGGCGCCGGGTGCGATGTCCATGTCGAAGGCGCAGGTCACGTAGGTCATGGGCGTGTGCTCGCCGTTGCCGTCCGGGCCGGAGTATGTGCATTGGGGGTAGCGGGTGGTGACGTCCAGGCCGTACGTCGCCCACATCTTCACCGTGAAGCCGTGGGCGGTCTCGTTGCCGGTGTTGGTGACGGAGAACGGCACGGTGAGGCTGGTGCCCGGCTCGATGTCGGAGACGTCCTGGGGGGTGGTGAGACCCAGGTCCGGGCCGGAGCCCACGGTGACGAACGTTTCCGCGGCGCCCTCCGGGGCGGTGAGCGTGCCGTCCGGTCCCCCGGTTGCCGTGGCGGCGTACTCGATCGCACCCTGCGCTCCCACGGCCGCGCCGGCGGCGGCCCGCACCTTCAGCTGCACCTGCGCGCTGTAGCGGGTCGGTACGTCCCCCGTGTCGCACACGGCGACCGTGCCCGCGTCGTTCGGGGTGCAGTTGGCGGGCCAGGACACGTCCGCCACTTGGGTGAGGCCGGAGACGTCGACGGTCAAACGGCCGTCGGTGACTGTGAAGTTGCTGTTGTCGTGGTACAGGCCGAGCGCCAGCGAGCGGTACTGCGCCGAGCCTCCGTCCGGAGCGACGGTGACCGACTGCTCGTACGGCGCCTGGATCCACAGCTGATCGCTCTGCGCCTCGTCGGCGAAGGCGGCCCCGCTCCCGAGGCCGGCGACGACCAACGCTCCCACGGCTCCGGCACAGGCCCCTCGGCGCAGCGCACGCCCGACGGAGACAGAACTCATGACATCCCCCAGTGGGACAGAAGAGACCCCGGCGCAGTGAGCAGTGCCGGTCGGGAGTTGGACGGGCTGCCGGGACAGAAGGTTGTAGGGCCCCAGAAGGGTCAGGTAACTGTAAAGAACCTTGACAGACAATTGGTCTAGTCCAACTATGGTCGTCTGTTCGCCCCCACCCCCCTTCATCTCCGCCTCTCCGCCATCCCCCTGGGAGCGTCAATGAGACGACCGCGTCGTGCTCTTCGTTCGTTGCTGTCCTGCATCACCGTGACCGGCCTGTCGGCCGGTCTCGTCGCGCTCGGGGGAGGTGGGGCGTTCGGAGCGGATGCCGCGCCCTCGCGGCCCGCGGCGCCCCTTCCCGCTCATCTCGCCGCGCCGTACTTCGAGGCGTGGACCGGGGAGAGCCCGGCCACGCTCGCCGCCGAGTCGGGGAACAAGTACCTCACCATGGCCTTCCTGCAGACGGACGCGGCCGGTTCGTGCACCGCCTACTGGAACGGCGACACCAGCCAGCCCATCTCCAAGTCCGCCGCGTCTTCCTTCGGCGCCGACATCGCGGCCATCCAGGCCCGCGGCGGCAACGTCATCCCGTCCTTCGGCGGCTACGGCGCCGACACGACCGGCACCGAACTCGCCGACAGCTGCACCAGCGTCGACGCCATCGCCAAGGTCTACGAGAGCCTGGTGACGACGTACGGGATCTCGCGGATCGATCTCGACATCGAGGCCGACTCCATCAACAACACCGCGGGGATCGACCGCCGCAACAAGGCCATCGCCCAGGTGCAGCGGTGGGCCGAACGCACCGGGCGGCGCGTGCAGTTCTCGTACACCCTGCCCACGACCACCACCGGGCTCGCGCCGAACGGCGTGGCCCTCCTCAAGAACGCCGTCGACAACCACGCGCGCGTGGACGTCGTCAACATCATGACGTTCGACTACTGGGACGGCGCCACCCATGACATGGCCGCCGACACCGAGACCGCCGGTGACGGGCTCGTCGGCCAACTCGCCTCCCTGTATCCGAAGAAGAGCCGTGCGCAGCTCTGGCGCATGGTCGGCGTCACCGAGATGCCCGGCATCGACGACTTCGGTCCACAGGAGACCTTCACCACCCAGGACGCGGTGAAGGTCGAGCAGTGGGCCGAGGCCAAGGGCATCAACACCCTTTCCTTCTGGGCTCTTCAGCGGGACAACGGCGGATGTGTGGGCACCTCCGGCTCCAACTCCTGCTCCGGAATCGCCCAGGACACCTGGTACTTCAGCCACGCCTTCGAGCGGTTCACGCGCTGGTAGGCCCTGTCGGCAGGGGACTCAGCAGGGAACTCATCAGGGGAACTCAGCACGGGAATCGCGCCCGGACCTCCCACCCGCGCCCGGCTCCCGCCCTGGGTCCCGTGCGGAGTTCCCCGCCCAGTGCGGTGACGCGTTCGCGCAGGCCCACGAGACCGAAGCCGCTGAAGTGGGCTGCGGCGGGGAGCCGGGTGCCGCCGCGGCCGTCGTCCGACACCGTCACCGAGAGCCCGGAGCCGTCGTGTTCCAGGACGACGGTGACCTCCGTGGCGTCGGCCGCGTGGCGCCGTACGTTCGTCAGGGCCTCCTGGACGACGCGGAAGGCCGCCGCCTGCACCTCGTGCGGGAGGTCGTCGGAGGCGGCGGGGTCGCGGTGCAGGGTGACCTTCTGGCCCGGGCTCGCGAAACCGGCCGTCAGTCGGCGATGCCCGCCAGGTCGCCGACCGGGCGGCGGTCGGCCTCCTCGCCACCGTCGCGCAGGACGCCCACCGTGCGGCGCATGGAGGCGAGCGCCTCCGTGGCGGCGCGCTCGATGCCGGCGAGGACGGGGTCCAGTTCCCGCGGCCGGGAGTCCGCAATCATGCGGGCCATCTGGGTCTGCACGAGGATGCCGGTGACGTGATGGGCGACGAAGTCGTGCAGGTCGGCGGCGATCGCCACCCGCTCCTCGCGGCGGGTGTCGGCGACGGCGACCGTACGGCGGTAGTCGAGCGCGCGCAGATACGCCGCAAGGCCGCCGACCAGGCCGATCAGGAACAGGCCGACCAGGACGTAGCCCTGTGCCTCGTCGGCCGACCACAGCGTCCGGAAGTACCTGAGCGGCGTCAGGAGCAGGGCGCCCGCGTCCAGCGCCGCGCACGCGATGGCCCAGCGCGGCGGGCAGTGCCGTACGGCGACGAACAGCAGACACAGCAGTACGGCGAGTTCGCCGGGGCCGAAGGGTGCGTCCCCGTGTCGTAGGAAGGAAGCCGCCGTATAGAGCAGGGAGACGAGCGCCGGTACGGCGGTGCGGAGCTGCGGGGTGAGCCGGGCGGGGCGGCGCGCGGCCGGCCACAGTACGGCGGTCAGGCCGATCGCCAGGACTACGGCCGGACGCCACAAGGGGTAGCCCACGTCACCCGCGATCAGCAGATCAACGGCCGACAGCGCGAGCAGCGCGCCGACGACGGCGCCTCGGGCGACGCCACGCAACCAGGCCACCCGTCCGACAGCTGCACCATGCGGATCACGGTATGCGCCCGTGCGGCCGATTCGGGCTGTTCGCGGCTGATACGTTCCGCTCATGCCGGACAGCAGGTTCCTCGTCGGCGTCGTGGGCGGCGCGGCCTTCGTGCTTCTCGTCGGCGGTCTCGGCACGCGTCTGATCGCCCGCACCGAGTCGACGACCGGGCTCGACCGGTACGACGCGGTCGTGGTGGACGGCCACAAGACGCTCGCACCGAACATCGTCGCCGGGCGCACGCAGAGCCTGTACCACCCGCTCCCCTGGGTCGGTGTGAAGGTCGAGGTGTCCTGCCCGACCGGTCTGAAGGCGGTCGCCGGCGCCACCATCACCTGCACCGGCCGCAAGAACGACGGCAGCACCATCGACATCCCGGTGACTGTGATCAGTGCCACGGACTCGCGCATCACCTGGAAGTTCCGGCGCTGACCTGGTCGTTCGACCGCCGAGTGCATGGTGTGCAGAGAATCCGCGCAGGAGAAGCACACAGACCTCACACAGTCTTTCGAAACCCTCGTTACCGTTGCAGCCCGTTCGAACTCCCATGCATCTCCGGTGCATCTCCCATGCGAAGGGTCAGGAAGACAGCGGATGGACTACTGCTCCTCATGCCGCCGGCACCTCAACGGCGCCCTGGTGTGCCCCGGTTGCGGTGCCTACGCCCCCGACATCGCACCGGTGACCTCCCACGGCCGCACCACACCGGCCCCCGCCGCGACGGCGATGTGGCCGGAGATGGACGAGCCGCCGGGCTCCGAGGCCTACGGTGAGGCCGAGGCCGCGATACCCCTGTCGGAGGGGCGTGCCGCCCGGCGCAGGCAGCGGGCCCGCTGGAAGAAGAACCAGCGCAAGGCCGTGGTCGCGACCGCTGTGGCACTCGTCGGCGGCGGCATGACCCTCGCCTCGATGGACCGCGACTCCGGCCACCGCGCCGAGGCGTCGACGGCAACGGACCTCTCCAGCATGGGCTCCGAGGACGGGGCCGCGGACCAGAACGTCCAGCTCCCGCCGGCCGGCACGGGCAAGCACCGCAAGCCCGACGCCACGTCCGACCGCTCCGCCGCGTCCGGCAAGGTTCAGCAGCGTTCCGGAGCCACCGCGTCCCACACCGATTCGGCGCGGACGCAGCCGTACACCCCCGCCGCGCACTCGACGCCGGCGACGAAGCCCGCACAGCAGGGTTCCGTGGCCACCGTGCACACCCCCTCCGTCGACACCACGCCCGTCACCGGCGGCACGACGACGACCCAGACGCCCTCCGCGACGCCCACGGACAGCACGGGTTCGGGAACGTCGAACACGTCCGGATCCTCCGGAACGTCGGGGTCCTCCAGCACCTCGGGAACGTCCCAGTCGGACAACACGTCGACGGCGACCTCCCCGTCGGGGATCTGCGTCCTCGGTCTGCTGTGCGTCAGCTGACCTGACCTTCACGCTCACCTTGACCCTGGCCGGCCTTGCCCGCCAGGGTCAACTGGGCTTGTTCCACGGTCAGTTCAGGTGCCGCTCTTGTACGGCGGTGACGGCGCGGACGACGAAGATGCCCGCCACGGCCGCGCCGACGACCGCCGCGTCGGACGCCAGGAGCTGCCACACGTCCGTGTAGGCACGGGCGATGAGCTCGTCGGTGGAGTCGCCGTACATGAGGCCCACTCCGCTGAGCATGCCGATCAGCCACAGGCCCCACCACACGTTCAGGGAGCGGGGCAGCCGCTCGCCGGGGGCGCTGGCGCGGTAGGCGTCCGCGATGATGCCGCGCGGGAACCACAGGTTGACGACGGGCACCACCCAGCCGAAGTAGACCCACAGGCCGGAGTAGCGCGGCCTGGTCCCGGACAGATCGCGCGCGTTGTCCCGGACACGGCCCGTCCACACCACGAACGCGATCGCGCAGAACGCCGCCGCGGCGCCCGACACCGTGCTGACGAGGTGGTACGAGTCCTCCAGCGAGGTCAGCGGACGGTGCACCCCGCCGCCCTGGTCCGGCGGCCCGGAGGCCGGCTCCCCCGCCATCGAGAGCCGGATCTGCCACACGGCCCGAGCCGCCCATCCGAGACCGGCGAGGGCAAGGGCAACCATGGTGACGAGGGCTGCCGCACGGACCGGTTGCAGGGCGGGGACGTCGGGGCCGGGAGCAGCAGTGGGGGGTGCTATGTGGTCGTTCACCGGGGCATCCTCGCCGACGAGGGGCGACGACCGCCACATCGACATGCCTGGCGACGGGCCTTCACTCGTCCTTCACCTGCCGCGCGGGCGCACGATGCGGCCCCAACTCCCGTAGTACGTCGGCGAGCTGCGCGGACGTGAGCGCGTCGTTCGGGAGGGACTTCGGCGCCGGGCGCAGGCCGTCGAGGAGCAGGGCGAGGGGGCGGCGCCAGGTGTCCGGTGCGGTGGCGGCGGTCAGGGCCGGGACGGCGCGGCCCAGCGCGGCCGGCTCGAACAGGACGTCCTCCGTGGTGACATCCGAGCGGATCGCGCCCTCCTCGCGCCCGCGGGTCGGCGGGCACCCACATCGCGGCCGGCGAAACCGTCCAGGTCTCCCTCGCCGCAGCCTCCCGCGACCCGCGCCACTTCCCCGACCCCGACCACTTCGACCTCACCCGCCAGCCACAGGGCCACCTGGGCTTCGGCCACGGCCTGCACCACTGCCTCGGCGCCCCACTGGCCCGAGCGGAGGCTGCCATCGCCCTGCGGCTGCTCATACGGGAGCGCCGGGAGATGACCTTCGCCACCGACCCGGCGCGACTGAGGTGGCGGAGTGGCACGCTGCTGCGGGAACCGGCCGAACTACCGGTTCACTTCGGCCGATGAGAGGCAGCTGAACCTCGTGGCTCCATGCGACGTACGAGTCGCTGTGTGGCGCCGTCCCGGGCCGCAGAAAAGATCACCGACATGGTTGCCACGTGCTTCGACACGGCACCGAGAGGAAGGGCCGAACAATTTTATTGGAATCGAGCCGTCCCGACAGCAGTAATCCTGATGTGGCCGTCCTGGTACGGCCGTTGGACGGTACGGGGGAAGTAAACGCAGGCAGTCATGTGCCGGGGCTTGACGGGCTCCGCGGTCTGGCTGCGCTGTACGTGGTTCTGTTTCACTGCTGGCTGCTTGCCTTTCCGGGGTTTCCCAGGAATTCGGGTCCGTCCTGGCTGGGCTGGCTGATGTACGGACGTCTCGCCGTCGTCTTCTTTCTCGTACTGTCCGGTTTCTCGCTGGCCCTCTCGCCCGCGCGCAACAGCTGGCGTCAAGGCGGCGTTGCCCGGTTTCTGCGGCGGCGTGCCTGGCGCATCCTTCCGCCGTACTGGGCGGCGCTCGTACTGAGCGTGGCAGTCGCCCATTTCGTGGTGCGGGCCTCCCATCATGGGCCACCGAATTACAGAACGGTCGTCGTGTACGGCCTGGTGCTCCAGGACATGTTCCCGGCCCGCACGCCGAACGGTGCGTTCTGGTCGATCGCCGTGGAGGCGGAGCTCTATCTCCTCTTCCCGCTGCTGCTGCTTGTCCGGCGGCGGCTGGGGGCGGCCGTCCTGGTCACCGGTGTGACACTGCTGGTGGTCGCACGCGGCCTGCTGGCGGGAAACGCGTCTCCGGTCGAAGGCGACAACTGGCTGGCCCCGAATCTCGCGCCCGTGTTCGTCGCCGGTCTGACAGCCGCGGGGGTCATTGTTGCGCGGGAGAGGGTCCGGCGGATGCCCTGGCACTGGCTCGCCGCTCTGGCGATGGTTCCGGTCCTGTCACTCATCGCCGTCAAGGGATCGGCCTGGACGGTGCATCACTACTTCTGGGTGGATCTCGCCGTCGCCCCCGCCATGGCGATGTTCCTTGCGGCGATCGCCACCGGGCGCCCGGTCTTTCTGCTGCGACTCCTTGCCACCCGGCCCCTGCGCAGCCTCGGCAACTTCTCGTACAGCCTCTATCTCATCCATCTGCCGATCGTCATGGTCGTGGTGCGGAAAATTGCCCCGGATTACGTATCGGCGGGGCTGCCCACGTTCTGTTTCACGGTGGTTGTGGGGCTGCCGGCTTCGGTTCTGTCGGCATGGCTGTTCGCGGAGATCTTTGAGATGCCCTTCAAACGGAAACGGAACTGGCGGGCCGCGTGACCTCGCGGCTCACTCGTCCTCCGGCGGCTCCCCTTCCAGGAGCCGTTCCGCGATGTCGTCGGCCCATACCTGGGCCCACTGGCGGAGTTCCGCGATCGCCCCCGCGTCGAGTCCGTAGGCGGCGAACTCGCTGTCGTCCATCAGGTCGGCGCCGGACAGACGCGCCTGAAGGTCGGTGAGGTCGAAGGTGTCCCGGGCGTGGCGGCGGCCGAGTTCTTCGAGTTCTGGGTGGGTCCAGCGGTCCGCGGCGGCTCGGACGTCGACGAGGTCTCGGGGGAGGCCGCGGTCGGCCAGGGCCCAGACCCTGGTACCGACGACGTCCTCGAGGGAGAGGGCCGGGCCGTACTCGGTCTGCACCGGCGGCCGCCACATGACCTCCTTGAGAACATCCACTTCGCACTCGTCGCCGCTGTCCGGGTCGGTGACGATCAGCTGGGCGGAGAGAGGATCCGTCTCCACCACCCTTACCTGCCAGCCGCGATCCTCCAGCCCTGTCCGCACGGTGGCACCGATCTGCTCCATGCCCTCGGGGTTCTCGGTGGCGACGTCGAGGTCCCGGCTGAGGTGCTCGACCAGGCCGTGCGCCTGCGCGGCGCAGTCGCCCGTGAGGACGAGCGGGTAGGCACTGCCCACGGCAAGCACGTCGGTCAGGATGCGACGCTGCAGGTCGGTCAGTGCGGCCATGTCCGGATTATTGCTCGTGGGAGCCGAGCTCAGGCGCGATCAACAGCCGGACCGGGCAGCGTGTTGTCGCTAGGGTGATCCCCATGCGATGGGGGGATCGTCCGATATGGGTCCGGTGCGTGGCGGGGGCGTACGTCATCGGCTTCCTGGAAGGGGCCGGAGCGCACGCGTACTTCCTGGCGACGGGCGGGCTGCATACCTACGGCTACGCGCCGATGCCCGTCCAGCTGCTGTTCCACGCGCTGTTGCTGCTGGATCCGCTCGTAGCCCTGCTGATCGTCCGGGCCCGCCCGAGTGGCGCGCTGCTCGCTGCCGCGGTCATGCTGCTGGATCTGGCCGGCAACTGGGACGGCACATGGCACGCCGTCCTGGCGGATCCGGCGGCTTATCTGCGTCCCGCCGGGCTGTTGCCCATCACCGTGTTCGGCATTTTCGTCGTGTTCAGCGCGCTTCCGCTGCGTCGAGGACTGGCGAACGCCAGAAGCGCCGGGTGATGGCGATCGCCACCGGCCCGACGCTCCTCACGCATCCATCGGCTAGTTGGAGAAGTACAGGTACTTCCAGTCGCTGTATGTATTCGAGTTGACGTTGTCGCCCGACGAGTTGTTGATGTACGCCGCTCGGACGCGGGCCTTGATGCCGGACTCGCCCGGGGCGCCCAGGCTCACCGCGGACTTGCCGTTCGAGGCGAGGGCGAAGTACTGGGGGCTGCCGTCGGTCGCGTACCACTTGCCGTTGTAGTAGACCTCGAGCTCGAGGCGCTGCTTGCGGCCCGGGTAGTACGTCATGGTCGTCGTGACGACCGGCGAGGTGTTCTTGTGGAACCAGTAGTACGTGTGCGAGCCGATCGCGGCCTTCTTGTAGTTCTTGGTGACGGCCGTGGAGACCTTCACCCTGGCGTAGCCCGTGGACTTGACCGTCTTGGGTGCGTAACGGGCGTCGCCCTTGAAGACCGCCGTGACGTCGGTGTCGCGGGTCATGTCGACGGTCGCGGAGATGTTGCCGCTGGAGTCGACCGTGCCGGTCTTCAGCAGCTTGTTGGGCTTGTCGCCGCCGTAGGGGTTGGCCCAGATCTCCACCGTGCGGTTCTTGTACGTCGTACCGAGGTGGGCGGTGAACTTCACGTCGGCGCCGTACGAGTACACCTTGCCGTTGTTGTTCAGGCTCAGCGTGGTCGCGGTGCGGGAGACCGCGACCTTGTCGCTCGCGCTGACCGCCGAGTGGTCGGTGTCGCCCGCGTAGGTCGCCTTGTAGGTGACCGTGCCGCCGGCCGGCGGGGTGTCGTTGAAGGAGTACGTGCCGTCCGCCTTGACCGTGACGGCGGGCAGCGCCTTGCCGTTCGGGGAGTCCAGGTCGGTCCGGGTGACCTGCAGCTGCACACCGGCCGGCAACGCGACCGACGCCGAGATCCTGCCGGTGACGGTGAGCAGCTTGGCGCGGGTCGCCGTCGAGGGGGCGTTGAGCGTGAGGGTGGGGTTGTTCAGCGTCGGGCCGCTGAGCACCTTGAGGTTGTAGCCGCCGCTCTCGACGCCCGTGCCCACCAGCGCGAAGACCTTGGTGAGGTCCGGGGCCCAGGTGAGGGCGGCCGTGCGGGAGGTGCCGAGGTCGTACGTGTGCAGCGGCAGCGTGGCGCCCGGCTTGTACGTGAGGACCTTGCCGCCGTTGACCTGGGCGAGCACGCCGTTCGGGGCGACGTCGGCGAACTGGCCGTCCGGGTAGGAGCCGGCCGCCTTGAACTTGCCGTCCGCGTAGGCGTCCCGGTCCTTGCCGTTGACCAGCACCTGCGTGCCGCCCGGGACCAGGTCGATGTCCCCGATGCCGTTGTTCAGCGTGTAGTCGCCGTTGTGGTAGGCGACCAGTGCGGGCTTGCCGCTCGACACGTCGAGCACGGCCATCGAGTCCGTGGACAGGCCGGTCTCGCCGACGGCGAGGATGCCCGGCTGGCTCGGGTCGGTGTCCAGCAGGCCCTGGCCCCAGATGCCGGACCCGGTGCCCTCGGTCGGGAACTGCGTCAGCGTCACCGGGTCGGTGCCGCTCGCCGGGTCCACCGTCGGGTCGACCGAGCCGAGGTCGCCGTCCCACTGGTCGCCGTACGTGAACCACACCTTGCCGCCGCTGAAGGCGACGTGGCGCGGGCCGTAGCTGGTGGAGACCGTGTAGCGGGTCCTGACGTCGAGGGTGGCCGCGTCGATGGCCCAGATCTCGTGGATCTGCGGAGCGGCCGCATAGACCGTGGCCCCGTCGTCCGACACCGCGAGGTCGCTGACCCCGGTCACGCCGCCCACCGAACCGAGGACGGCACCGGAGTAGTCGGTGACCGCGACGGTCCCGGCGGAGCTGTCGCCGAGGAACACCCGCTTCAGGGGGCCGTCCGCGACGATGCCGCCGGGCGAGGTGACATGGGCCGTTGCCGCCGAGGCGGTGCCCGCCGCGACGACGCTCAGCGCCGCCGAGCTGAAGAGGACCGCAAGCGCTGTCGCGGTCGAGATGCTGCGCGTACGCACAGTGTTGAAACCCCCACAGGAAAACCCGGTGTGTGACCGGGGAGATGAGTGCGCCGCGCAGCACCCGGACATGACCGCTCTACGGCGGTGACGCGCGGGGCGCGGCTGCCGGGAGCAGCGTATGACATGTCTGTGACAGTTGTGGAGGGGGTTTCCGGTGTGTGGACTTCCGGTGCAGGCGCCCTGCTCTCAGCTCTCTTCGGCGCCGTCGGTGTCGTCGGTGTCGTCGCGCGGCAGCACCGTCACCCGGTGAAAGTTGCACACGGCCGGCGCCGGGAGCCCCTGGTGGGCGGAGTGGGCCTTCAGGGCGACGCTGACCAGGCTGAGCAGCAGGTCGACGTCGGCGTCGCAGTCGAGATGGACCGTGACCCAGCGGGAGCCCGGCACCAGACGGATGGCGGTCGACTCCGCGAAGTCGTAGTGGAGCCGCTGGATCGCGCGGGTGGTGAGGTGCAGGTCCACGTCCCGGTCGGAGTGGAAGTGCACGATCTCGTCGCGTACGGAACGCAGTGCGCGGCCCGTGCCGCAGCCGGCCTCGCACGGGCTGAGGTCGGGCCACGCGGCCAGCTGGTCCATGGCTCTCTGGGCCGGTGTCATGCGCCCATGGTGCGGCGCTCACCGCACGGACACCAGGGCTTGAGCGATCCGTAACCCGCGGGAGACCTACCTCACTTCGGCCCCTATTCCCACCCGGGTTCCGGCGGCAGGCCGCGTTCCGCTCGGGCCCGGTCGGTCAGCTCCTGCACGAGCGCCGTCTTCGCGCGTGAGTAGTCCCGGGCCGGGGTGCCGGCTGCCACGAGGGCCCGTTTGAGTCCGGCGTAGCGGGCCGCCTCCTCGGGGTGGGCGCGCAGGTGGTCCCGCAGGATGCGCTGGTTGCGGTGGGCCGCGGCTGTCCTGCGTCACCACGTGCAGGATGTGGCTGCGGACGCCGGCGTCGCCGCGGACGTACAGGAACCGGTCGGTCATTCCGTTGTCGTGGGGGCGGAAGCCGAGGGCGGCGAGCACCGGCTCGTGGGGGCCGACGTCGGCCAGGGCCGGTACGGCGACCATGAGGTCGATGACGGGTTTGGCCACGAGGCCCGGGACGGCGGTGGAGCCCATGTGTTCCAGCGCGACGAACAGCCCGGGCTGACGCCCTGCGGGGCAGTCCGGGTCGTAGTCGACCACGCGCACCGTCTGCACCTTATGCGCAACCCTGGGAGCGCCTCTGACCTGCGGAAATACCGAACACTCCGCAATCGCTCCCTTTCGGCGATAATTGGGGCATGAGTACTGCGACGTTTGTTGTTGCGGCCACGTCGAGTGAGGTACTCAACGTGATCGCCGCCTTTGTCGGTGGCCTGATCATCGCTGGTGCACTGATCTGGGCCGTGCAGTTCGGCATGAAGGTCCGGGACCGCGAACTGCCGCGGCCCAACCCGGACGAACAGCCCCATCTCCCCGACGGCGGACCCGTCTGGGAGATGCGCGAGATGCGGGAACCCGACGAGGTTCCGCACGCGGAGGGCAAGGAACGGCTCATGCCCTACGAGCTCCACCCATCCGGAACGAAGACAGGGAAGGACCAGCACCGCCGGCGCTGGCTGCCCGGCTCCAGCGGCTCCTTCGGCAGCGGTGGCGTGGGGCACATCTGAGGCCCCGCACCAGCTCCGGAGCCGCGCACCCCCTCTACGCCATCCAGAAGAACACCGCCGTCATGCGCTTCTCCTCCAGCGTCCTGCCAGAGTAGCCCGTCGCGCTGTGGACCAGGTTGGCGTTGTAGAGCAGCAGGCGGTTGTACTTGTGCGGGACCCGCACGTCCTCCTCGAAGTGGTCCCCCGGGACGAACCGCGTACCGAGGGCCTCGACGAGGTTGTTGTGCGGGGCCTGCACGACGTTGCCGCCGAGTCGGCCACCGGGCAGGGACTGGCGGTAGAAGGCGGTTCCGCAGTCCTTGCCGACGCCGGGGTTGAGGTACAGCACCGCCGCATAGCGGCACAGCGCACGGGAGTCGGTGTGCGGGCGCGGCTCGCTCTCGCCCTCGCCGACGACCTGGATGCAGTTGTGGTTGAGGGTGCCGCCGCCCGGGGCTTGCTGCACCCACAGTTCCTTCGCGCCGGTCGACTTCTTCACCAGGCGCTCGACGCGGGCGAGTTCGGCGGGCTCAAGGCCCGGCATGGTGCGCAGACCCGGCCAGGTCTCCGAGGTGTACGGGTATCCCTCGACCCAGTCGTCCTTGGCGAGACAGCGCTCTCGTACGGCGTCCACGTCGGGCAGGACGTCGTCGATGACCCAGTAGTCGCGGCCCTTGGTGGGCTTGCGGTAGGGGAGGACGGGAAGGGCGGCTGGGGCTTTCCGGGGCTGTGGGGGCATGGGGCGAATTTAGGTCCGGTGTTTGCCTTGTCTCTCCCGTGGAATGGTCAACATTCCGTCAACCGGCCGGGGATCACGAGCCGTTACCTGCCTCACACCCGCAGGTTTTTACCAAACCAAAAGGTTCCGCGCCGGAACCTCATCCGTACTCCCCTCCGTCGACCCCCCCGCCGTCCGCCGGCGGGACCCCCGACCGGACAGGAGGCACGGTGCGCTTTTCGCGGAATGCGACGGGAACTCTCTTCGTGGGCGGGGCTCTCAGCCTGACCCTGGCCGCGCTCGCCTATCCCGCGATGCTCGGAGTCAACACCGTGTCGAGCTCAGGGGACCGCGTCATCGCGCAGACCCAGTGGGGGCCGCTGACGGAGTCCGACCGGGACTTCGTGGTCAAGGTGCGCGCGGCCGGGCTGTGGGAGTACCCCGTGGGCCAGATGGGCCTGAAGAAGGGGCAGAGCAAGGCGGTGATCACCGCGAGCAAGCACCTCATCGACGGGCACGCCGCACTGGACGCCAGCTGCCGCAAGATCAGCACGATGCTGAACATCACGATCCCCAACGTGGCCAGCCCCCAGCAGGTCGGCTTCGTCAACACGCTCGCCGCGGACCAGGGCAAGCAGTTCGACACGGACTTCGCCAACATCCTGCGTGTGACGCACGGTTCGATCTTCAACACGATCGCGAAGATCCGCTCGACGACCAAGAACACCGTGGTGCGGGCCCTGGCCGACCAGGCCAACGCGACGGTCCTGGACCACATCACGGTCATGGAGCAGACCGGTCTGGTCAACTTCGACCAGGTCCTCTTCCAGCAGACGACCCCGCCGAAACTGCCCTCCAGTGACCTGACGCCGCCGCCGCCGGCCGCGGGCCAGCCGGAGATCGTCCTCACCCCGCCGGTGGACAGCACCACCCAGCCGCCGGTCCTGCCGGGCGAGGCCTCGACCGGCCAGAACGCCGCCCCGAGCCCGACCGTGAGGTGAGATCCGGGCGGCTCCGCGGTAGTGGAACCGTCTGTTGCATCTGTGGCGAAATTGTAATAGACGATTGAACCACCCGTCGGTTACCGCAGGTTGACAGCGTTCCGCCAGGAGATCCACGATGTGATCGCACTGTGGCGCATGTGACCAATGGGCCCGGTGTTCCTCAGACCATTCACCCCCGGTGCGGCCGGGCGCGGCCTGCTGCCCTGCGCCGCCGCGCCGGGAACTGCACACGCCAAGATGGGGATCTGCATGTCCATAGCCAGACGCTGGGGGTCCAGGGGGCCCGCGGCGGAGCCGTTGATGTCACAGCCCCCGGGAAAACGCAGTACCGCGCGACGCCTCCTGGGAACGGGCGCCGTGTCGCTCGCCCTGTGCGCCGCCACCGTCGCCGCGGCCTCGGGCGCCTGGGCCACCGGTACACCCGGCGGTGACGGCTGGAAGCACGCCGACGGCTACCAGCCGGGGACCGGTGCCGGCACCAAGACGGAGACGGACCGCTGCCAGTTCTCGCTGGACGGCACCAGCTTCTTCGACTCGGTCAAGGTCGACGACCAGACCCTGAAGCCCACCGACGACGGCAAGATCCACGTCAAGGTCCGTACCGCGGGCGATGCCACGACCTGCACGGCCTCCCTGGCCTCCTACCTCGCCCACGGCCCGTCCTTCGCCACCTCCGGCGAGCAGGTCTTCGTCGACTTCGACTCGGTGACGGTCAAGCAGGGCCAGACCGACTCCCTCGACATCGCGGTGCCGGACGCGGGCTGCTTCGCGCAGGTCGACCTCTACCGGGGCGCCGTGAAGTTCGACGGCAGACTGGACGCCAAGGACGGCTTCGAGCACGGCGATCTGCCCAAGGGCCCCGACCACCCGGTCATCAAGGACAAGCTGATCGCGTCCTGGAACGGCGGCACGAAGGACTGCACGAGCACCGAGTCGCAGCCGCCGTCCACCCCGCCGGCCTCGACCCCGGCGTCCGGGCAGCCCTCGACCCCGGCCGAGGAGAGCCCCACCCCGACCCCGAGCGCCTCCGAACCGACGCCGGGCGGGTCCGACACCCCGGTCGCCTCCGCGTCGACGACCGTCCCCGCGGTCTCACCGAGCGGCGGGGACCTGGCTCAGACCGGCGGCGGCAGCAACTCCGGCATCATCGCCGGCGGCGCCGCGGCCCTCCTGGCCGCCGGCGGTGCGATCGTCGTCGTGACGAAGCGCCGCCGCGGGTCCCACTCCTGATCCACTCCCGAGATACGAACGCCCCGGAGACCCCCGCTCCGGGGCGTTCGTCATGCCGAGGGGGTCACGCGACTCAGCTCCCGTCCGCCCCACAGTGCTTGAGCAGCAGCCGTACGTCCTCGTCGACGACCCGGTAACGCACGACCCGCCCCTCCTTCTCCCCGGCCACGACCCCGGCGGCCCGCAGCAGCCGCAACGCCTGGGAGACGGCAGGGTCGTTCATGCCGGTCGCGATCGCCAGGTCGGACACGGCCAGCGGGCCGGTGCGGTGCAGGGCGAGCAGCAGGGCGAGCCGCTTGGGGTCGGCGAGCAGGGAGAAGCGGCCGGCCCAGGTGCGGACGTGCTCGGCGTCGCCGATGGCCTCGATGGCCTCGCACACCCGGTGGCCGTCGATCGTGCGGCGGTCTGCGCGGTCGGCCGGGACGAGATGCATACGGCCATCCTCGCAGGCACCCCTATGTGATCTTCAATACCTGCGCAGGTATGCAGCTATGCAGGGGAGTGCCCACGGCCCTACGGTGGGCGGGCCGTGGTGTTCGGGAAGTCGGTGCCATGCCGACGCGGCCCTCGCCACTGTGATCGGGGAGTTAGTCGCCCATGTCCCGCAAAGGACAGCCACTGGCCGCAGCAACGCGGCCGGGAAGGCGGGTGGCGGACGCATGACCCGTAAGCCAGGAGACCGGCCACGGCATCTCACGAAGTGATCCACGAGGTGCTGGAGCGTGACCGCATGACCCTGCCCGGGACATCCCTGCCCGAGCCGAGGACCGCCTCCTTCCGCTGGCGGCGCGAGGACACCGTGAAGACGGCGGGGCTGATGGCCGTGATCGCCGCCCTGCACGTCGTCGCCTTCGGCATCCTCTTCCTCCTGGTCGTGCCCGGGCACTACGAGGTCGGCAACAAGGCCTTCGGACTCGGCCTCGGCATCACCGCCTACACCCTGGGCATGCGGCACGCCTTCGACGCCGACCACATCGCCGCGATCGACAACACCACCCGCAAGCTGATGGCCGACGGCAAGCGGCCGGTGTCGGTGGGGTTCTGGTTCGCGCTCGGGCACTCCAGCGTGGTGGTCGTACTGGCGGCGATGATCGCGGGCGGCACCCAGCTCGCCGACAAGGTCATGAACGAGCACTCCCGCACCCACCAGGTGCTCGGATTCATGGGTACGACGATCTCGGCCACGTTCCTCTATCTCGTCGCCGCGCTCAACCTGGTCGCCCTCGTCGGCATCCTGCGCGTCTTCCGGGCGATGCGGGCGGGGACGTACGACGAGAAGGAGCTCGAACAGCATCTGAACGCGCGGGGGTTCATGAACCGGATCCTCGGCCGCCTGACCAGGTCCATCTCCCGCCCCGGCCAGATGTTCCCGCTCGGCTTCCTCTTCGGCCTGGGCTTCGACACGGCGACCGAGGTCACGCTGATGGTGATGGCGGGCTCCGGCGCGGCGGCCGGGCTGCCCTGGTACGCGATCCTGTGCCTTCCGCTGCTCTTCGCGGCCGGCATGAGCCTGTTCGACACGCTGGACGGCACCTTCATGAACTTCGCCTACCAGTGGGCCTTCTCGAACCCGGTGCGCAAGGTGTTCTACAACCTCACCATCACCGGACTGTCCATCGCCGTCGCCTTCTTCATCGCCACGATGGAACTCTTCGGCCTCGACCTGGCCAACGTCGGCTACATCATCGTCGGCCTGTTCGTGGTCGTGTGGGTGGCGGCGGTGTCGTACTGGAAGGCGGCGAAGGTGGAGCAGCGGTGGGCGGCTTCGGCCGCCGAGGCGGACTAAGCAGGCCTGGCGAAGTCCGCTCCGGTTCGGCCGCGCCCCAAAGGGGCGCGGGGCTGGGTCGACATGCGGCTTCGCCGCGGGGCGCGACCAGCGAAGGCGCCGCAGACGACACGACAGACGGCCCATCGTGCCCTCAGCGGAGCGCTAACGCTCCACGGTCTCCAAGTACAGCTTCACGAACCGGTCCACGTCCACGTCCAACGCCACGTCCACCAGCGGCTGTTGCCGCACACCCTCGTGGATCTCGGACTCCCCGGGGCGCGGGCGGCGGTCGACGACCGTCTGGCCGCGGGTCGGGCCGGGGGCGAGGGAGACCTCGACGGGGAGCAGGCCGGTGGTGATGCCGGCCGGGTCGACGACCGCGCAGACCGCGCCCGCGTCACCGAGGCCGCCGGCCTCCTCCGCCTCGGGGGCCTCGCCCTGGTGCGCCGGACGGTGGGCGAGGAGTTCCCCGGCCAGCCGGGTGCCGGGCTCGGTGCTCGCGCGCAGCCGGTGCACATCGGCGCTGGGGACGACGACCTGAGTGAAGACGTCCAGGCCGTACATCGTGATCGGCACGCCGGCGGTGAGCAGGACGGCGGCCGCCTCCGGGTCGTGCCAGACATTGAACTCGGCGACCGCCGTGGCGTTCCCGGTGGCCACCGCGCCGCCCATGAACACGATCCGCTCGATGTTGCGGGTGACTTCGGGGTGGGTGCGCAGCAGCAGGGCGATGTTGGTCAGGGGCGCGGTGGGGACGAGGGTGACCGGGCGCGGGGAGGCGAGGATCTCGCGGCGCAGCAGGGTGACCGCGTCCACCTCGGCGGGGGTGCGGGCGGGCGCGGGCAGGCCGAGGTCGCCCATGCCGTCGGAGCCGTGCACATGCCGCGCCGAGCGCGCCGGCTCGATCAGCGGGCGCTCGGCTCCCCGGCCGACGGGGATGTCGGGGGCGCCGGCCTGCTCCAGCACGGTGAGGGTGTTGCGGACGACGCCGTCCACGTCCGTGTTCCCGGCGACGCAGGTGACCGCGCGCAGGTCGATCCCCGGGTGGCGTACGGCGAACAGCAGGGCCAGGGCGTCGTCGACACCCGTGTCGCAGTCGATGATCACCGGGATGGGCTGACCGGTCACGGCCGGGCTCCTCTCACTACGACGACACAGGTCTTCACGGCACGGGCTACGACAGCGACCTTACGCAGCCGCCCACAGTTCGGCGCCACGGGTGTCGACGCACGCCCCGATCCGCTCCAGCAGCCGTTCCACCGGTACGGCCCCCGGACGCCGCCCGTCCCGCAGCCGTACGGCCGCCAGGTCGCCTTCGGCCTCCCGTTCGCCGATCACCGCCTGGTACGGCACCAGGCGCGCCGCCCGGATGCGGGCACCGAGGCTGCCCTGCTCGGGCCCGGCGAACTCGGCGCGCAGCCCGCGTGCCACGGCTCGTCGTACGACGTCGTGCGCCTGCTGCTCCTGGGCCCGGGACACCGGCAGCACCACGAGCTGGACGGGTGCGACCCAGGCGGGGAAGGCCCCGCCGTGCTCCTCGATCATCTGCGCCACCGCCCGCTCCACGCTGCCGATGATGCTCCGGTGGACCATGACCGGCCGGTGTTTCGCCCCGTCGGCGCCGATGTAGTGCAGATCGAAGCGTTCGGGCTGGTGGAAGTCGATCTGGATGGTGGAGAGGGTGGCCTCCCGGCCGGCGGAGTCGACGACCTGGACGTCGATCTTGGGCCCGTAGAAGGCGGCCTCGCCCGCCGCCGCCTCGTACTCGACACCGGCGCCCGCCAGCACCTCCTCCAGCAGCCCGGTGGCCCGTTTCCACAGCGCCGGGTCGGCGACGTACTTGCCGCCCTCCCCCGGCAGGGACAGCCGGTGCCGGGAGGCGCGGATGCCGAGGTCGGCGTAGGCGCGGCCGATCAGTTCGAGGGCTCCCCGCGCCTCCTCCACCGCCTGCTCCAGGGTGCAGAAGATATGGGCGTCGTTGAGCTGGATGGACCGTACGCGGGTCAGCCCGCCGAGCACCCCGGACATCTCGGATCGGTACATGCCGCCCAACTCCGCGATACGGAGCGGCAGTTCGCGGTAGCTGTGGGACCGGGACCGGTAGATGAGGGCGTGATGGGGGCAGAGGCTGGGCCGCAGGACGACCTGTTCGCCGCCCAGCTCCATCGGCGGGAACATGTCGTCGCTGTAGTGGGACCAGTGCCCCGAGATCTCGTACAGCTCGCGCTTGCCGAGGACGGGCGAGTACACGTGCCGGTAGCCGGCCGCGCGTTCCTGGTCGCGGATGTACTCCTCCAGGGCGTGCCGCACGATCGCGCCGTCGGGCAGCCAGTACGGCAGCCCCGCGCCCATCAGCGGATCGGTGTCGAACAGCTCCAGCTCACGGCCGAGCCGGCGGTGGTCGTACATGGTCTCTCTCCTCGCGACGGGGGAGGGCGAGCGACCCACGACGAAGCCCCGGGGCGCTCGCCCCGGGGCTTCGGACATCCAGTCCATGGATCAGCGCGCCGGGACACTCTCCGGCGTCGTCGTGAGGAACGACTGGGCGCGCTGCATGGGAGGACGGTAACGCGGGGGCGGGGACGGGGCCACGGGTTTTCGCGCGGACCGTAACCCGGACGGCCCGGCGCGCTGGTGGGGTGTCGTGCGCGGTGGTCCCTTGGAGACGTAACCGATCTTGAGGTGGCCAGGAGGCGTCCGATGACCCGCACCCCGACCCGAGTCCTCGTCGTCGCCGCGATGTCCGCGGGGGCTCTGGTGAGCGTGAGTGCGTGCGGCCTCATCGTGGGCGTGGGCCCGGAGCCGGACGCGGGGCCGAAGGAGCAGACGCCCGCGGCCTCGCACAGCGCCGCGCACAGTGCGAAGCCGTCCGCCACGGCCCCCGCCGCGTCCCCGCCCCTCACCGAGGCGCAGGCTCAGGCCGCACTGCTGACCCAGGCGGACCTGGGCGCGCCGTGGGCGCCCACGCAGGGGGCCGCGACCTGGCGGGACGGGGTGCTCAAGGCACATGCGGACATGCCCGAGTGCCGCAAGCTCCTCGACGCGCTGTACACGGACGACCTGTTCGGTGCGGACGCCACCGGGACCCGGGTCGTGACCGGGCTCGACGACGCCATGGACCAGGCGCAGCTGCGGTACCAGGTGCTGTCGTTGCGGCCCGCCGACGTGGACCGGACGCTGACCTGGATGAAGACCCTGCCGAAGAGCTGCGCCAGGTTCACGGCGGTGACCGGGCGCGGCGCCCTCCAGAACGTCCGGGTCGACGAGACCGTACTGCCGGTGGTCGGAGACGACCGGCAGGGGCTGCGGGTCACGTTCACCGGCGCGACGGCGACCGGCGAACAGACCCTGCTCACCCTCGACGTCGCCGTGGTCCGCGTCGGCGAGGACACGATCGCCCTCACCCACGGCGGCCCGGGGGACGTGTCCGCCGACGCCACGAAGGCCTTCGTGCAGGTGGG
Organism: Streptomyces sp. TLI_185; assembly: GCF_003814765.1. Lineage (NCBI taxonomy): Bacteria > Bacillati > Actinomycetota > Actinomycetes > Kitasatosporales > Streptomycetaceae > Streptomyces > Streptomyces sp. TLI_185. Next base: position 5,374,612 of record NZ_RKRB01000001.1, on the reverse strand, counting down.
TGCGCAGCGGCTGGCCGACATCAGGAAGCAGCCGCGGCTCCGCGTCTGACCGAGGTCCACCCGATGACCAGTGCCCAACCGGTGACCGAGGCCTAAGCGAGCTTCTCCACGGCCTCCTTGGCCTCCTTCAGGCCCGCCCCGGTCGCCTCCCGGTACACCTTGATCGCCTGGATCTTCTTGCCGTCCCGCACCAGTGCGTTCACCTCGTCCGACCACGGTTCGGGCTCGGTGAGATCCAAGTGGCCGAGGATCAGGTCGAGTTTGTGCTCGATCCGGGCCACCCGTCTGTCCGTGCGGGAGATCCGGTTCTCGATGCTGCCGATACCGAAGAGCACCAGCAGGACGAGCAGGGAGAAACCCAGTATGTCCATGCCGTGATCATAGGGATCCGGTCCCACGGTCGCTCAGTCGTCGCCCAGCCTCTCCCGGTGCGAGACCACGTCGTGCGCCACCTCGAGGGCGGTGCGGCCCTGCGCGAAGGCGCGGGCGCGCAGCCGGGTCGACGCCTCGTCGGTGTCGACCCCGAGCTGCGCCATGACCATGCCGATGGCCTGGTAGACCTCGTCGTGTTCGGTGGCCAGACCGCCCAGCCAGGCCTCCTCGCCGGCGCCGCCCTCCTCCCGCGGCAGGGTCGTGAGGGCCAGCGTCATGACGGCGGCCAGCAGCTGTGCACGGCGCAGCTCGTCCTCGGTCAGTTCGCCCCGGGTGTCGCGGTAGAGGTCGAGGGTGCCCACCGTCAGGCCGTCGTCGCTGCCCAGCGGCATCGAGTACACGGCCTGGACGCCCACGGCCGTCGCCTGCCGGGCGAACAGCGGCCAGCGGTGCATGTCCCGGCCGGCGGACAGGTCGCAGGCCAGCACCGGGGCGCCGGCCCGGTAGGCGTTCAGCCACGGGCCGTCGCCGAGAGTGGTCTGGAGCTCCGCGAGATACGAGGCCATGGAGTTGCTCGCGGCGAGCCGGAGGGACATTCCGCTGCTGCGCAGCGACACACTCGCGCCGACGACCGGCAGCAGCTTCACCGCCGCCGCACACAACCGGGCAGGTGTCTCCCCGGGCCGGGCATCGCGCACCACCTCGGCGATCACGTCGATGGCCCTTACTGCGTCCACGGCCATCGCCTCCTCCGATCGCAGCGTGGCCTGCATCCGGGGACGCTGCCCGACTACCCCTGCCCAGGGGGGCGAAACGCCGTCCGTTGCCATCCCCGGGACCGGTCACAGAGGAGGCTGTGCGGGTGCGGGACCGAGGGTGGTGGTGCCGGGGGCCGTACGGTGGCCGAGCCCCGTGCGGTACGCGTCCAGGGCCGCCTCCACCCGGCCGGTACGGCGCAGCAGATCGCCGAGCAGCCGGCACAGGTCGGCCAGGTCACCGGCCGCGCCCGCCCTCTCCAGCATGCTCAGGGCACGGACGTAGTGCTCCTCGGCGGCCTCCGTGTCGCCGGCGTCCTCGGCGATGATGCCGAGCAGCCGGTGGGCCGCGGCGGAGTGCAGGGCGCCGCGTTCGGGGCCGAGAGCGTCGCTGAGCACGTCGTGCAGGAGGGCCGCGGCCTCGTCGGACTTGCCGCGCCGGTGCAGTACGTCGGCGAGCTCGACGGCGACCTGGCTGCTGTAGAGGGCGGCACGCCCCGCGGAGAGCATGTCGAGGGCCTGCCTCAACTCGGCCTCCGCGCGGTCGAATTCGCCGTTCTGGGCACACACATACCCGCGCATCCAATGGCAGTTGGCGAGTTCGGTGCGGATCTGGAGGGTGCGGTACAGCTCGGCTGCCTTGGCGAGGGAGGCGTCGGCCTCGGCGATGCGGCCCTCGGCGAGCAGGGTGCGGGCCACCGAGCGGTGCATACGGGCGACGAGCGCGGGGTCCCCGGACTGCGGGGCGAGGGTGAGCGCGAACTCGGCGGCCTGGGCGGCGCGGGCCTGGGCGCCCATGTCCATGTAGGGGCCGATGACGCTGGCGTAGAGGAGGAGCAGCGCATCCGGGTCGTGCAGTCCGCTGCGGTTCAGCTCGTCGAGGGCGGACTCCAGCAGATAGACGGCGTAGCGGAGTTCACCGGCCAGATAGTGGGAGACGGCCCGCCCGCGCAGGGCGGGTACGCGGGCCGGCAGCGGTACGTCGGCGAGTGCGCGCTCGGAGCGCTCGAAGTACTCCCGGGCGGCCGCCAGCTCTCCGGTGTCCAGGGCGCACTCGCCGAGCCCCAGCAGGGCGATCGCCTGGACGTCGACCAGTTCGTGGCTCTCGGCCTCGGCGAGCAGCGCGGCGTACTGCTCCGCCGCCTGCTCGGCCTCGCCGCCGGCGAGCGTGCGCTGCGCCTCGGTCAGTCTGAGGCGCAGGTCGGTGGCGAGGCGGGCCGGACGTCCGGTGACCAGCTCCTCGTAGGCGATCCCGAGGCGTTCGGCGATGTGCCGCAGCGCCTCCTCGGAGGGGCGGACCCGGCCGGCCTCCAGCGTGGAGATGTAGGCGGGGGTGTAGGCGGGCTCAGCCAACTGGCGTTGGGTGAGCCCGCGCTCGGACCGCAACTGCTGGACTCTGCGACCTATGGTCATCGGATCGTCACGGTCCGACACGACAACTCCCCCTGAACCTCTTGCCGTTGGCCCCCGTCGCCCCCTACGTTAAGCGGCGTCTTAAGCGCGTTTAATACAACACTGTTGAGACGCTGTTGAGAGGTTGCCGTGCTCCGACACATCTCCGAGCGTTACGCCCGAGGGTTCGGCGCAGCCCTCGTCGCAGTGGCCGCCCTGGTCCTGGCGGCCAACGCGGGCCCAGCCAAGGCGGCCGACGCGCGGCCGGCCGGCCAGGTACAGCAGGTTCACCACGGGGGCTAGGCCCTGGCCCGGTGGTCAGCAGTTCCAGGTCGCCCAGTACCAGTTGCCCTTCAGCTCGCCGTTTGAGAGGAAGACCGGGGTCTGGACGTCGATGCCCGGGAGGCCGCCGTTGTTGCCGTAGTACCAGATGTAGTGGCCGTGGTTGCGACTGCCGTAGTGGACCTCCAGCCAGCCCTGGGAGTGGTGGACGTACGGCGCGAACCACCAGGCGCCCCGCTGGCCGGCCGGGATGGTCGAGGTGTGGGTCTCGGTCGCGGTGTGGGCACTGCCCACCTTCCAGGTCTCCGTCTGCGAATCGCTGGCCTTCATTCCGGCCTCGAACGTGTTTTCGAAGCCGGTGGACACCTCCACGGACGTCGACTGCTCGAAGGCGTACTCGGTGCTCGTGGTGTTGGTGTCGGTACGGGTGAGGGTCACGGGCTGGTTGCTGGCGCAGTTGCTGATCACGTTGGAGGCCTGGCGCCGCTTGCCGAGTTCGGTGAAGGCGTCCTGCTCGTGGTACTGGCACGAATCGGCATTGTTGTTGTTGCAGTCCCAGATCACGTCCGGCGCGTCGTCACCCCAGCCGGGGGTGGTATTGGCGCTGGCCGTCCCCGCGGAGAAGGGGATCACCAGGAGAGCGAGGGCGGGGGCGAGGGCGGCCAGCTTTCCGCGGCCGGGCTTCTGGAGCTTCATGTGGGGGTTCTCCCGTCGAGGCTGTGTGGGGTGCAGCGACGGGATGATGATCTGGGCTGCAGAATTGTTCAGGCACCCCTTTCATCAGGGGAATCAAACCAAACAATCGCCGCTCGATCACCGGGTGTCACTCCCCGCACACCTTCCGGTACGCCACGCCCGGCAGATACGTCCGCCACTGGGCCCGGGTCAGGCCGTTCCCTCCCGTCCGCGCGCACACCGTCGCCACCGCCCGCGCCGGGTCGATGGGGTACCGCTGCAGCGGGACGTGGGCACTGCCCGCGTACACCGTGCCGCCGTCGGCGCTGAAGGCGACAGTGTCGATCTGCTCGCCGGACGTCGTCAGGGGGGAGCCCAGCGGCTGCTGGGTGGCGAGGTCCCACAGCTGGAGGCTGCCCGCCTCGCCGCCGACCGCGAGCGTGGTGCCGTCGCGGCTGATCGCGAGGGCGGTGACCGCCTCCGAGGTGTCGCCGAAGACCGCGTCGCCGATGTTCTCGGGGAGGGCGGCGAAGACGCTGGGCAGGATCCCCGACTGCTGTCGCACCTTCCCGTCCCACAGCCCCACCCGGCCGGTCTGGTCGCCCGCGGCCAGCATCGAGCCGTCCCCGGCGAAGGCGAGAGCGCCGATGCCCTCGCCCTGGACCAGGTCCCGGCCCGTGACCCGGCCGGCCGGCAGGGCGGCGACCCGGTTGTCGCCGGCCAGGGCGCTGCCGTCGCCGTTGACGGCGAGGCGGAGGCTGGACAGGGACTTGAGAACGGCCCTCCGGCGGTGGTGCACCAGGTCCCAGATCTCGTTGGTGGTGGTGCCGACGCCGGCTGTGCGGGCGGTGTAGAGCGTGCGGGCGTCCCGGCCCAGGGCGATGACCACCACCGAACCGGCCGATGTCCGGGTCGCGAGGTCGAGCGTCGTACGGACCCGGTGCCCGGTGACGTCCCAGAGCGTGAGGCGCTGTGCGGAGGTGTCGCTGCTGGGGGCCGCGGCGGTGTACGCCAGCGTCCTGCTGTCGGAGGAGAAGGCCAGCAGAGCGAACGTGTACGCGGGGACCACCGGGGAGGAGGGATCGCGGGAGACGGGGAGGCGCAGCTCGGGCAGGGTGTGCAGCAGCCGGCCGTCGGCGGTGTCGCGGAGCCGGACGGTGTAGTGGTCGCCGGTGGCTTCGGCGGTCGCGAGCGTGCGGCCGTCGGGGCTGAGCAGCACGTTGTCCTGCGCGGTGTCCTGCCAGTCGGTGGTGACGGCGGCCGGGATCCACAGCGAGTGCACGGTGCCGCCCTCCAGATAGCGCAGCACGGAATGCTTGTCGTCCCAGGCCAGAGAGCCGTACAGGTGCTGGTTGTGCAGGAAGTGCCGGTAGAGCGGGGCGTCTGCCTCCGGCCGCCACACCCTGACCTCCTGGCCGTCGACGGTCGCCAGGAGCCTGCCGTCCTTGCTGAAGGCGAGGGACCTCACCCCGGTATCCGTAAGGTCGGCCTGCTGCTTCCCGGACCTCACGTCCCAGACGCGGACCCCTGTCGAGGTCACCGCGGCGAGCCGCTGCCCGCCGACCCCGCCCAGGACCAGGTTCGACCGGTCCGCACCGCAGGCTCCGCTCTCCTTCTCCCAGTGCCCGTGCACGATGCGCCCGCTGCTCAGGTCCCGTACCTGCGGTGCCCTGCCGCCGACGGGGCAGACCGCGAGCAGCCGGCCGTCGGCGCTCACCGCGACGACGTTGTAGCTCGCCGCCTGCGTCCGGTAGCGCAGGCTGCCGTCCGCGACCGAGCGCACCTGGACCGCGGAGTCGTTCAGGTTGGTGACGACATAACTGCCGCCGGTGAAGTCGACGAGCACGTTCCCCGCCAGCCGGTCGGCGCGCCATCGCCCGGTGGCCGTGTCCCACAGCCGTACCCCGTGGTCCACGGGGACCGCCAGCAGCCGTCCGTCGGGGCTCGCCGCCTGCACCTTGCCGTCCACGGGCAGCCGTCCGGAGGCGATGCGCCGGTGATGTGCCACGTCCCAGGTGCGCCAGGTGCGGCCGTCGACGCTGAGCAGCGTACGGCCGAAGTCCGTCAGGTGGCGCACCGGCCCGTCGCCCGTCGCCGGGTCGCTGAAGGTGTCCGCCTCCTGCTGCCCGAGCGCGCCCAGCAGCGCCCCGCGGGTCTCCGGCAGGCGGGCCATGCGCCAGGCGGCGACGCCGAGCAGCTGGGCGGTGTGCGGGTCGGTCGTGCGCAGACCGTCCGACACGGAGGCGATCCGGCGGGCCGCGTCCTCGGTGCTGCGGCGCTCGTTGTCCCGGCTCTGTGTCCACGCGGACAGGCCGGCGACCAGGGCGATGGCGAGGACGGCCGAGAGCACGCCGACCGCGGTGCGGGCCCGGCGCGTGGAGCGGACGGCGGCCCGGCGTTCCGCGTCGCGGGCCGCGAACGCGGCGGTCAGGAACTCCCGCTCCGTCGCGGTCAGCGAGGGCTCCTGCGCGGGATCCGGGAAGTGCTCCTCGGCCCGGTCGAGCCGGCTGCCCCGGTACAGGGCGCCGGGGTCGCGGTCGTGCTCCAGCCAGGTACGGGCGTCCTCGGTCAGCGCCCGGTGCCTCAGCAGCCGCTCGCGGTCCTGCTCGATCCAGCCCTGCAGCCGCGGCCAGCAGGTGATCAGTGCCTCATGGGCGAGGTGGACGCCCTCCTCGTCGGCGGTCAGCAGCCGCGCCCGGGCCAGCCGCTCCACCACCACCGGCACATCGGGGTCGGCCCATTCGTCCAGTTCGGAGCGGGTGAGGGGGCGGCGGGTGTCGGCGGTGCCGCGGCCCGGCTCGATCATGCGCAGCAGCAGGTGGCGGGCCGTGCCCCGCTGCGGTGCGGTGAGCTGCCCGTACACCTCCTCGGCGCTCGCCGCGATCGCGCCGCGGACCCCGCCGGCCGCCTCGTACGCGGCCAGTGTCAGCATCCGGCCCTTGCGCCGGCGCCAGGTCTCCAGCAGGGCGTGCGAGAGCATCGGCAGGCCGCCGGGCTGGTCGAGGACCTCCTCGACGATCTTCGCGGTCAGTTCCCGTTCCACCAGGTGCCCGACCGCCTGCGCCGGTCCGACCACCGCGTCCCGCAGCTCGTCGGCGGTCATCGGGCCGACCAGGAGTCCGGCGCCGGACAGGGCGTCCGCCAGGTCGCGGTGCTCGGCGCAGCGGGCGTAGAAGTCGGCCCGTACGGCGATGAGGACCTTCAGCCTGCGGTCCGGGTCGCGGGAGGCGAGCAGCAGGTCGAGGAAGCGGGCGCGCTCGGTGCGGTCCCTGCAGAGGGTGAAGACCTCCTCGAACTGGTCGACCACCACCCAGCTCTCGGGGTCGCCCTCGGCGGGCGTGAGCAGATGGCCGTAGGTCTGCGCGGGCCGGTCCCCGGGAGTGAGGACGCGCAGCACCGCCGGCCGGCCGCGGCTCGCGATCTCGTCCCTGAGCCGCGGAATGAGACCGGCCCTGAGCAGCGACGACTTTCCGCTGCCCGAGGCGCCGAACAGCACCGCGAACCGGTGCTCGCACACCAGCCGGTTCAGCTCCTCGACCAGCCGCTCCCGGCCGAAGAAGAGCTGCCGGTCGTCCGGCTCGAACCGGGTGAGACCCCGGTACGGCGGCGGCACCTCCTCGTCCTCCTCCTCGCGCGCCGTCCCCGCCGCCTCGGCCTCCGCTTGCTTCCAGCGGGCCTCCCACTCCTCGGGATCAGCCCCGCACGCGCACGCGTACCCGCGGACGACGGCGAGCGACGGCAAGCGCTCTCCGGCCGCGGCCTGCGACAGCGTCGTCGCGGAGAACCCGGCGGTCCGGGCCATCGCCCGGTACGAGGGGCTGTCCGCGGCCCTGCGCAGCTCGCGCAGTTGATGCGCGAGGCGTTGTACGGGACCGGCCTCGGGATCCACGGGTCGTTCGGGTCGGCCCACAGCGCGCTCCCCTCTGTACCACTGCTCTGTACCACTGGCGGCTTTCGTACGGCTTTCGTACGCGCGTGGAGGGACGACAACCTAACGTCCGGACAAATAACGCGGAACCGCTTCACTGCAATTGATCGCTGTGACAAAAGCGACGTGCCAATCAACGTTCCGGTTGCGAACCTCGGTCGTGACGCCACAACCGAGGAGAACAGCACCCTGTGTACGGCAGCATCCTTCGCCATCTCGGCTTGTCGGCGTTCGTCTCGTCGGCCCTGGTCGCAGTGATCGCGGTGTCCGCGCTGTCCTCACCACCCGCCGCCGCCCCCGTCGTGCAGATTCGCCCTGAACGTGCCGCTCCGCCGACTGCCACCCCCTGCCCGGCGTTGATCAGTTCGGTGAAAATCCGTCTCGCGTTTGACGGAAAGCCCTTCCATTGAACTCTCAACTTGCCAGTCTTCGTTCCAGCCCTCCGGATGTCATGTCCGGAACGAGTGGACCGTCGACTGGAGCCCCCCATGCCCCGAGCAGTCAGCAGCGCCAGGCCCCACCGCCTCGCCAGGGCCGCCGCCGTCGCCGGCAGCGCCGCCGTGCTCGTCCTCGCCCTGCCGGGCAGCGCCTTTGCCGGTGTGCTGCAGAACCTGCCCGAGAACGCGACCTCGTTCGAGAAGAACTTCGAGCCGGTCTACGACTACGACACGGACAGCTGCTACCCGGCCGCCGCGATCGACCCGAGCGGCAACCTCAACGGCGGTCTGAAGCCGACCGGCCCGATCACCGGCGAGTGCCGCTCCGGCCACCTCGGCCACGCCGACACCTACTCGCGGTCCAAGTGCAACAACGGCTGGTGCGGGATCATCTACGCCAGCTACTTCGAGAAGGACGAGGCCTCCCCGGGCATAGGCCACCGCCACGACTGGGAGTGCATGGTCGTCTGGGTCCAGGACGGCGCATCCACCCCGGCGTATCTGTCCGCCTCCGCGCACGGCGGCTTCAGCACCCACCCGATCGCCGACGTCCCGATGAGCGGGCAGCGCGTCGAGGCCGTCTACCACAAGGACGGTGCGTCCACCCACGCCTTCCGCTTCGCCAAGTGGGGCGAGACGCCCGAGAACGACACCGGTGCCTGGCACCAGGAGAACCTGCTCAGCTGGTCCAACCTGGCCACCGGCCTGCGGGACAAGCTGAACGCCTCCGACTGGGGCAGCGCGAACTTCCCGCTCCAGGACTCCAAGTTCGCCGACCACCTGAACAAGGCCAAGCCGAGCGGCATCGCCTTCGACCCGTACGCCTGACCGGCGGGAGGCGGTTCCGCGGAACTGGTCGCCGCGGAATTGATTGCCCCCATGAACCGGGGTGCCGATCAACCCTCCGCCTGCCAGTCTCTTCACCGGGACCCCCCAACCGCGGCCGCCGACGCACACTCCCCCCTTCGCGTCGGCGGCCGCTTCGCGTGCGCCGAGGGTTGACCGACCCGGCCAAGCCGATTGATTCGCCGACCTGTACCTCGTGCGCCGCCTACGCTGCCTCCATGCCGTCTCCCGCCGCCCGCACCGCGCTGGACCTCACCGCCGGTCTCCCGGTCGCAGACCTGGAGGACCTCTACCGGGACCTGCACCGCCACCCCGAGCTGTCGCTCCAGGAGCACCGCACGGCCGGCAAGCTGGCCGAGCGGCTCACCAAGGCGGGTTACGAGACCGCCGAGGGCATCGGCGGCACCGGCGTCGCAGGCGTCCTCCGCAACGGCGAGGGCCCGACGGTCCTGCTGCGCGCCGACATGGACGCGCTGCCGGTGCACGAGGAGACGGGCCTGCCGTACGCCTCCTCCACACCCGGCGTGATGCACGCCTGCGGGCACGACCTGCATGTGACCTGGCTGGCGGGCGCGGCCGCGGCGCTGGCCGCCGGACGCGACACCTGGTCCGGCACCCTGCTGGTGGTGGGCCAGCCCGCCGAGGAGACCGGCCAGGGCGCGCAGGGGATGATCACGGACGGCCTCTACGAGCGCTTCCCACGCCCGGACGTACTGCTCGGCCAGCATGCGGCACCCGGACCCGTCGGCTTCTACGCCCACTCACCCGGCCTGATCATGTCGGCGTCGACGGACATCGACATCGTCCTGCACGGCCGCGGCGGACACGGCTCCCGTCCCGAGACGACCGTCGACCCCGTCGTCACGGCCGCCTACCTCGTCACCCGCCTCCAGACGGTCGTCTCCCGGGAGATCGCCGCCCGCGAGTCCGCCGTGCTGACCGTCGGCCGGATCGAGGCGGGCACCCGGCACAACATCATCCCGTCCGAGGCGCGCATCGCCCTCAACCTGCGCACCCAGTCCGACGAGGTGCGCGAGCGGATGATCGCGGCGATCCGGCGCATCGCGGCGGGCGAGGCCCTGGCCGCCGGCTGTCCGCGGGAGCCGGAGGTCACGGTCGGCGCGACCTTCCCGGTGACCACGAACGACGCCGACACCGACCGCCGGATCGCCGCGGTGCACGAGGAGGTGCTCGGGGCCGGGACGGTGCTGGACTTCGGTCCGGTGATGGGCAGCGAGGACTTCCCGCACCTGGCGCACGGCGGGATCCCGTACTCCTACTGGTTCGTCACGACCACCCCGGCCGACGTGTGGGACGCGGCGCCCGGCACCGATCTGATGGAGAAGTTCCTGGCGGTACCGAGCAACCACAGCCCGCACTTCGCGCCGGATCCGTCGACGGTCACGCCGGGCGTACGGACGCTGGTGTCGGGCGCGCTCGCGTATCTCACGTAGCTCGCGCATCTCACGTAGTGATCGCGCTCCTACACTCACCGCGTGAACAACTACAAGTGCACCTACTGCGGCACCGTCGGCCTGGTGGACGGTTTCATCGAGGACGAGGGCCAGGGCACGCACGGTTACGCGCGCTGGATCGAGGGCGCGTTGGAGCGGGGGCCCTTCGGGGGCGCCAAGCGGATGGGCCGGCCCCGGCGGCAGATCGAGGCGTACCGCTGCCCCCAGTGCGGACACCTGGAGCTGTTCGCCACCGCCGCGGTGTAGGGGCTGGTCAGCCCTGGGTCTGCAACTGCCGCAACTGCCGCTGCACATGGTCCAGCGCACCCTGCCTGCGCCCCGGCACCCGCGAGCGCAACTCGGCCAGCGACGCGCCGAGTTCACGCGCCGCGGCCGCATCCCGCACCTGCCCCCACTGGTGATGCGCCCGGTCCACCGCCGCCTCCACGGCGGGCGCGTCCGGCGCCTGCCCCGCCGCCAGCCGCGCGGCGGCCACCCCCAGCCAGGTCCGGCAGCTGCGCGCCGGATCCCCGGCGAACATCGCCAGATCCGCCCGCACTTCGGCCCAGTGCAACGCCTCCTCGGACCCGGGCCCGTGCGCGTGTACGGCCGCCTGCTCGTGGTGGGCGGCGAGGGCGTCGGCGTCAAAGTGGCGGCCGGACCGAACAGCGGCGGAGATGGCGGAGTGGGGATCGGTCACCTCACTGACCTGCTGCCCGTCGGCACCACTCGGACGCCGGTCGGCATCATTCAGCCCGTCCGGCGAGTGAGGACGAGATGGTTCAGGCCGATAGGGGGGTCTGGGGGCGAAGCCCCCAGGAGCAGCGCCCACCCCGAGTACAAGGTCCGCATGTCCCTCCGCGCCCACCCGCGCCAACGCCTGCTGGTGCAACTGCTCCACCGGCGGCCGCAGGCCACTCCGCAGAATCGTCGCCACGGCCTTCATATACGTCGGCACAGCCACCGAACGCCGCGACGAGGGCGGCGGCGCGACCCGGCCGTAGACGGCGTTGTTGCGCCCCGAGTCGAGCGGGTTCGCCCGAAGCCACTCCCAGGCCTCGGCATCCGCATGCAGGTCGAGGAAGAGCGTGGTGGAACCGGCCGCCCGCAGCCGCAGTTCCTCCCGTATCCAGTGCCACGGCAGCCCGGTGTAGCGCACCGTCGCGGGCGTCGTACGGGCGAGCGCCAGGTGTGGCAGCCGCTGGCGGCGGTCGAGCTGCAGCTGCCCGGTGACGAAGACGGTGAGCGGCCCCGGGGCCCCCGCGGCGGCCCGCAAACGGGTGAGCACGGCCTGCGGCTCCAGCGGGTCGGCGAGCTCGACGACGTTCGCCGTGTCCGTGCCGGACAGGACGGCGGGCGGGACGGCCGCGAGGACGGGGAGCACGGACGCCGCGTCCACCAAGCAGCCCTTGCCCGCCGGGGATGCGGCGAGCAACAGCACGGTTCCGGGCATCGTTCCCTCCCCATCCCCCGTCGATCACTTACGGCAGCACCGTAACCGCTGCGGGTGCAAAGGTGGGTGTCAGGACCGAAAACCCGGCGTCGGGCCGGCGGCAGCCAGGTACTGCCGTACGCCGCCCACCTGGTCCCGGCTGCCGATCGCGAGCGCGACCCAGGAGCCGTCCGGGAAGGCGAGGTCCACGCGGTTGCGGTGGCGGGCCGGGTGCGGCTCGCGGCGCAGGGAGAGCACTTGCCGGGGGTACTCCCCGTAGATCCTGGGGGTTTCGCGTTCCGGCGAGAGCGGCTTGCTGAGCAGCAGCACTCGGCGGTCGGTGAACGTCAGCAGGAAATTGCCGTTCCGGAAGGTCCCGCGCCCGTCACCCGCACGCACCGCGATCACAAAGCGGCCCGCGTCGCTCTCCCAGCCGCCCTGCCACACCCGGCCGCGCACCAGCCGCCGGATGCCGAAGCCTCCCCAGAACCAGTCCTCCAGCTTCTCCAGCGGGTACATCAGCACAGAACCCGCCACGGCCATCCAGTGGAAGGGAAGCAGCAGCACCCGCAGGCCGCGGAAGCTCCGGTCCTCCGTCCCGCTCCCCGGCGCACGCGGCGGACGATGGCGGCGCGGGATGCCCTCCGGCGCCAGCGGATCCAGCCCGGCGGAGAAGGCACGGTACAGCTGCTCACCGCTCAGGAGGCCCCGGGCGGCGTACTCCTGACGGCGTACGTCCGGTTCCGTCATCCGAAGTCCTCCTCGATGCTGCGCTTGTTCACCCGGTAGGGCTGCTCGTGGGCGAGCTGCTGGTCCCGCGCCTCGGCCTCCTTCACGGTGTCGCTCTGGAGCGCCTCCTTGACGGGCCCGGCCGGGTCGCCGGTGAGCCCGGGGACCTCCCCGAAGAGGGGCTTGAAGACGTGCTCCTTGAGCTGCTTCATGCCTTCGTGGTGAGCGGCCCACACCAGGCCCTTGTGCGTCCCCTCACCGCCCATGCCGCGCCAGCCGGACATCTTGCGGACGCCCTTGGCTGCCTTGAGCACGTCCTTGAACTTCGCCTCCCCCGCCCGCATGTCCTTCACGGCCTTCATCAGGTCGCGCAGTGCCGTTCCGAGCTTGGAGGAGACCTGTTCCACCCGCTCCACGTAGACGGCGACCTCGGCGTCCACCGCCAGTGCGTCCACCGCTGTGGCCAGGCCGGCCGTCAGCAGGTCGGTGATGAGTCCCGCGGCCACCGTCATGGCGATCATCTCGATCGCCTCGCGGATGATGGCGACGACGGTGTCCTCGGCGAGCTTGCACTCCTTCGCGGCGCTGTTGAGGATCTCCGCGGTCCGGCCCATGTCCTCGGCGGTCCGGTCGATGGCGTCGACGTACGCCCCCATGCCGTGACCGAAGGCCTCCGAAGCCTCCCCCTCCCAGTGCTCGGGGAGCTTCGCGGCGCCCATGCGCAGGGTGTCGGCCAGCGACTGGAGTGCCTTCGCCTGGCCGTGCCAGCTCTGCGCGGCGGCATGCAGCTGCGCCGGCATGCCGGTGACCTTCTCCAGCTGGTCGAGCATGCCGGTCGCCTCCAGGACGCCCCGGACGAGGTCGTCGATGCCGGCGTCCAGGCCGTGTTCCTGGCTGGGCTCCACGTCCTCCAGCGGCGGGAGCGGCGCGGGTTCCTTCTTCGTCCAGGCGTATGCCGCTGCCGTGTCGCTCATGCGCCGATGCCGTCCATCCCCTGGCCGAGGTCGTACTCGTTGCTCAGATACTGGCCACCGACGTCCTGAAGCCCCTTGGCCACATCGGCGAGGACGGAGACGAGGTCGCGGACGTTGTGTTCGGCGGCAGTGGCGTGCTCCAGGTAGGCGGAATGCAGCTCGTCGGAGTCCGGCAGCTTGCCGAACGCACCGCCCGGCACGGTGATGTGGGCGAGCGCGGAGGCCACCCGTGGAAGGTCGTCGAGGTGTTGCTCGGCCTGTGCCGCGTACTTGAGCAGCACGTCCGGGTCGACGTGGAAGCCGTCCCCCATGAGTCCCCCATTGTTTGCAAGTGCGTGCGTTGCTTCCCGGAGTCTAGGAACGCCCGGTAGCGGCCCCGCCAAGCCGTGGAAAAGGGAGATCCAATCCCGGTCAAGATCACGCAAAGATGTCCCTCGCTCGCCCCGGACGCGAACCGCACCCGGAACTGCCCCCGCCCACCGACTTGCCAGGCCCTGCCTCCAGGTGTGCTCTGGTAGGCAGGGGCGAGGAGAGAGAGGAGTGCTCTCATGGCTCAAGCGGCACCCACGTCCGGCGGAATGATGGGCAAGGTCAGGCTGAACCGCGCGGCCCGGCCCACTCGCACACCCGACCTGTTCGACGAGCGGGTCCATACCTTGGGCCGGTACGGGATCCCCGTGGTCCTCGGGCTCGTCTACGGCTTCTGGGCCGCGGCCAACCGGCGCGGCGGCGGCGACATCACCGGCTGGAACATCCTGTTCGGCTTCGTCACGGCGGCCGTGTTCATCGTGCTGTGCATCGCCGTCGCGACGTTCGCACCGCTGCTCAAGCGTGAACTGCACTCACTGGTGAAGTCCGGCTTCGCGGGCGCCGCGGTCGCCTTCCTCTACAGCCAGACCGGCGAGTCGGTCTACCGCTCGGTGGCCCTGGGCGTGGTCGTCACGGCGGGTATCTTCCTGGTGTTCTTCTACCGCTACTACACGCGGGAGGACGCCGTCGGCAACCGCATCCGCTGACCGGCCCCAGGGAGCGGCGCACCCGAACGGAACCCATATGGAGGCACCCCGCTCGCGGACCCCGCCCCCGGGCCGTTGCCTGGAGAGGTGGCCCCCAAGCGATCCGAGCGCCTGCGGCACGCCCTTTCGGCGGCACTGATCGCCCTAGCGTGTCTGCTGGCGCCGTGCGGCACGCTCGCGGCCTGGGCGGCGTACGACCTGGCCGACACGAGCCGCTACGTCACGACGATGGCGCCGCTCGCCGGGGATCCCGCGGTGCGGGACGCGGTCGCGGACACCGTCGGCGACGGGATCATGGAGCAGGTCGACGACCGGGGGGACGTACGGCCGCTGCGGGGCACCGTGCGCCCCTTCGTGCACGACGCGGTGCACTCCTTCACCGGAACCGAGGCCTTCCGCCTGGCCTGGGACTCCGGGAACCGGGCGGTCCACGACGCGGTGCTGCGCGCCCTGCACGACGAGAGCGACGGCGACGTCACCGTCGACCTCGCCCCCGTCACCGCCCAGGTCAAGCGTCAACTCGCCGTGGACCACGTCCCGTTCGCGAACCGCATCCCGGTCGAGCACACCGAGGTCTCGGTACTCCCGGCCCGGGAAGTGGACCGTCTCCGGAAGGGATTCCACGTGCTGGAAGTCGCCGGTTTCTGGCTGCCCGTGGCGGCCGTCGTCTTCGCCGTGACCGGGATCGCCGTCGCCGCCTGCCGCCGCCGCGCGGTCACCGCGACCGCCCTCGGCACGGCTCTCGGCGGCGCACTCCTCGCCCTGGCCGTCACGATCGGCCGCCACCTCACCCTCGCCGACCTCCCCGACGAGACCCAGCAGCCGGCCGCGGGCGCCGTCTACGACGCCCTCACGGCGACCCTCCGCCAGGCGTGCTGGCTGCTGATCGCCCTGGGCCTGACAGTCGCCCTGACCGCATGGCTGGCGGGGCGCTTCGCGCCCCGAAGGGGGGCGAAGCCCCGAAGGGGCGCGGGGCGGCGTCGATCTGCGGCTCCGCCGCGGGGCGCGACCAGCCAGGACGAAGCCGCAGACGCATCACCAGACCTACAACGGAGCCCTTAGCGCCACGCTGGCAAGCAGGCGCAGTGCCCGCTCCAGATCAGGCAAGGCAGCCGACGCGAGACCAAGCCTGACCGCATCCGGGGTCCGCTTCGAGTCGACCACAAAGGCAGTCCCCGGCGTGACGGCGACCCCATGCACGGCCGCAGCCGCCGTAAACGTGTCCGCCCGCCACGGCGCAGGCAGCTCCCACCAGGCGAAATAGGCCCGCGGATCGCACCGCACCCGAAAGCCGTCGAGGTGCTCGGCGACCAGCCGATGCCTGCGCGCCGCATCCTCCCGCTTCGCCGCCACCAGCCGCTCCACCGTGCCGTCCCCGATCCACCGCACGCCCGCCTCCAGCGCGAACCGCCCGGCGCTCCACCCCCCGGACCGCACGGCCGCCGCCACCGCCTCCACGCGATGCGCCGGTACGACGAGAAAGCCGGCCGTGAGCCCGGGTGCGACCCGCTTGGAGAGGCCGTCGACGACATGCGTGAGGTGAGGGGCGTAGGCGGCGAGAGGGTCGGCGGCCTCGGCCGGGTCCGCGAGGAAGGACCAGATGCGGTCCTCCACGACAGGGATGTCCAAGTCCGCAACGGTCTCGGCGAGTTGGCGCCGTCGCGCCTCGCCCGTCGTCACGGACGTGGGGTTGTGCAGGGTCGGCTGGACGTACAGCGCCGACAGGGGAGCGGCCCGGTGGGCGGCCGCGACCGACTCCGGACGCAGCCCGCCCTCGTCCGCGTCCAGCGGGACCAGCCGGACGCCCAGCCGGCCCGCGATCTCCTTGACCAGCGGATACGTCAGCTCCTCGACCCCCACACGGCCGCCCGGCCGGACGAGGGAGGCGAGGGTGGCGGCGATGGCCTGGCGGGCGTTGCCGGTGAAGAGCAGCCGGTCGGGGGCCGGGCGCCAGCCGGGGGTGGCGAGCAGGGCCGCCACGGCCTCGCGGGCCTGCACGGTCCCGGCGGCGGGCGCCGGGCGCAGGGCCTCGGTGAGGACGTCGGGGCGCAGCATCGGCGCGAGGGCGGGGGCGAGCAGCTCCGACTGGCCGGGCGCGGAAGGGTAGTTGAGCTCCATGTTCACCGGGGCCGCGGTCGCCGGTTCGACGAGTGCGCGCCCGGCGGGTCCGCTCCGGGCGGCCCGTACGAAGGTGCCCCGGCCGACTTCGCCGACGACCAGCCCCCGCCGCACCAGCTCGCCGTACGCCCGCTCCGCCGTGGAGGCCGCGATCCCGTGCCGCCTGGCGAACTTCCGCTGCGGAGGCAGCCGTTCGCCCGGCCGGAGGCGTCCGGCGGTGATGTCTTCGGCTATGCGGTCGGCTATCCGCCGGTACGCGTCCACGAGGCCCCCTGTTGTTGCTGTTGTCGGCATTGCACCGAGGGCAAAGATCTTATTGCACTGAGGAGTTGGGCCGCTCTAGGGTCGAGTTCATGCCATTTCCGCTGGTCCTCGTCCACGGCCACCCCTTCGACCACACGATGTGGAACCCGCAGCGGGAGGCGTTCTCCGGCTCCCGCCGGGTGATCTCCCCCGACCTGCGCGGCTACGGCGCCTCCCCCTCGTCGCCGGAGGTCACGCACTTCGGCCAGTTCGCGCAGGACCTCGCGGCTCTGCTGGACGAGCTGGGGGTTCAGTCGTGCGTGCTCGCCGGTCTCTCCATGGGCGGCCAGATCGTCATGGACTTCTACCGGCAGTTCCCCGCCCGCGTCCGCGGTCTGGTCCTCGCCGACACCTTCCCGGCGGCGGAGACGTCCGAGGGCGTCGAGGTCCGTCACGCCATGGCGGAGCGCCTGCTGCGGGAGGGCATGCGCGGCTACGCCGACGAGGTGCTGGAGAAGATGGTCGCGCCGTACGCCTCCGCCGAGGTCAAGGCGCATGTCCACCGCATGATGACGGCCACCCGCCCGGAGTCCGCCGCGGCGGCCCTGCGCGCCCGCGCCGCCCGCCCCGACTACCGCGAGCTGCTCACCACCGTCACGGTCCCGGCCCTGGTGGTCGTGGGCGCCGACGACACCTACACCCCGGTCGCCGACGCCGAGGCGATGCACACGGCGCTCCCCGACTCGACCCTCCACGTCATCGAGGGCACGGCCCACATGCCGAACCTGGAGCGGCCGAAGGAGTTCAACGAGGCACTGGAGAGTTTCCTGGCGCGCATCGACTCCGCCGGGGGATGATTCGGGCATCCCACTCGTGAGCGGAGGGCCCGGCCTTGGACACTGCGGCTGCCGAGTGGACCGCTGCGCGTGAGGACGAGCCGGTACGGCGGGGCGGGCGGCGCTTCGCGGCCTGGTGCGCGGGGCTGCTGCTGGCCGCGGTGAGCGTGGTCGTCGGCTGCCGGGCCGCCGACAGCGACGGCTTCACCCCGGTCCCCCAGGTCCTCGCCTTCCTGCCCTGGCTGCTCGCCCCCACCGGGCTGGCCCTTGCCCTCGCACTGCTCGCGCGCCGGCGCCTCTTCATGGTCTGGGCACTCGTCGTCCTCGGGCTGCTGGCGTGGTTCATCGAGCCGTACGGGAAGACGGACGAGCCCGGCGGCACCCCCGTCGCCGAGTTCAGGGTGCTGACCTCGAACGTCGAGTTCGGCCGCGGGACGGGCTCCCTCGTCCCCGAGATCCGGCGCCACAAGCCGGACATCGTGTTCGTGGAGGAGTGCGAGTACACCTGCCAGGCCCGGCTGAAGCAGGACTTCGGCGCCGACTACCCGTACCGGCAGGCCGTGGCGGCCGGCGGCAGCCGCGGCTCGATCATCCTCAGCCGCTTTCCGCTCAAGGTCACGGCGGGCGTGACCGGGACCATGGGCATGCCCGGTGCCGTCGCCGAGGTGCGCGGGCATGCCGTACGGCTTCAGCTGGCGCACCCCATGCCGCCGCTGCCCGGCCAGGTCGGCCTCTGGCGCCGGGAGCTCGGGCGGCTGCGGGACGCTGCCGCCGCCGCCCGTATGCCCATGGTCCTGGCCGGCGACTTCAACGCCTCCCAGGACCACGCGGCCTTCCGCCGCATCCTCGACGCCGGTATGAGCGACGCCGCCCGGCTCGCGGGCCACGCCCGCACACCCAGCTGGCCCGCCCGCACGGCCCCGACGTTCGGCGCCCAGATCGACCATGTGCTCGTCTCCCGGGACTTCTCGGCGAGCAGCGCCCGCTTCCTGGACCTGGCCGACACCGACCACCGCGCGCTGCTCGTGGACGTCACACTTCACCGGCGCGGATGATCCGGCCGTGCCCGGAACACAGGTGGGTGCGGCCGCCCTGTGCAGGAGGGCGGCCGCACCGTGTGGGGAGTGGCGGCTAACGCGTGCTCTTGTTCAGGGACTTGTCGCTCAGGGACTTGCCGCTGATGGCCTTGTCCAGCGCGGCCCGGAACCCGTTGGCCCACAGCTGGTCGACCTTGGCGCGCTCATTGGCGTCCGGGTTGGTGTTCGTGCAGGACGGGCCCGGGCCGCCGCCCGACATCAGCTCGCTGCACGGCCCCTCGTAGTGGTCCGGCAGACCGAGGACATGGCCGGTCTCGTGGGCGGTGACGCGGGTGGAGTCGTACTCCTTGTTCTGCGCGTAGTCGAGGAAGACATAGCCGCCGCCGTGGCCGTCGGTCGAGGCGTACGAGCCGCGGGAGTCGTTGCCCTCGCGGTAGCTGAAGTCGGCGCCCGCGGAGCCCGCCTGGAGCTTCACGTTCGACACCGCGCCGTTCCAGATCTGGGCGCTGCGGGCTATCTCGGCGCTGAACGTGGGCGCCGCGGAGGCGTCGTAGGTGACCGTGACGGCGGCCGCGCTGTTCGGGTGGGCGGCTCGCTTCTCGGCGACCGACTTGAGGACGGCCTGGAAGAACGCCTGGTTGGCCCTGGCCTCCGCGGACGAGCCGGTGTAGCCGGAGTAGGGGGCGGGAGCCGGGGCCGCGGCGGCCGGAACCGCCGTACCCAGGCCGAAGACCGCGAGGCTGAGGCCGACGGCGGCCACCGCCCGGGTGGATATGGGCATGACAGACACAGAGGTGCGCTTGCGCATCGATGACTCCTAGGTGGGGGGTGAGTCGTCGAAGCTGAGTTTCGGCCCCTGTGGAACCGCTGTGATGATGGCAACCGGCGATAGCACGCCCGTATCACCACGCACCGAAACCCCCAATTCCCGTCCCTCGGGAGTGATTTGTGAGGCTGGTGAAACCTTGGGTTCCGCTTTACGCTCCGAGGGCATGAACCTAGAGGTGAGGCACCTCCGCGCGCTGTGCGCCATAGCCGACACCGGCAGTCTGCACCGCGCCGCCCGCCAACTGGGCGTCGCCCAGCCGTCGTTGAGCACCCAGCTGCGCCGTATCGAGCAGGAGCTGGGCGGCACCCTGTTCGTCCGCGCCCGCACCGGCTGCCGGCCCACCCCCCTGGGCAGCCTGGTACTGAGCCGCGCCCGCCCTCTGGTGGCCGAAATGCGCTCCCTGGTCAGCGAGGCGAGGGCCGCGGCGACCGGGGGCCCCGAACTGCGCGTCGGCTCCACCGCCAGCAAGGCCCTGGCGGGCTGGCTCCGCCGTCTGCGCGCCCGCGGCCAGGACCCGACCCTCCACATGAACGTCTCCCCCAACGCTCTTCTGCGAATGGTCGCCGACGGCCAACTGGACGTGGCCTTCGTGCACGAGGTCGAGGGCAGCCCCTTGCGCATCCCCGAGGGCCTGCACCTGCGCACCCTGGTCGAACGCGAACCCCAGTTCGTCTACCTGGCGGCCGACCACCCCGCAACGGCGCACCCCGTGGTCCACCTCTCCGACCTGGCCACCGACCGCTGGATGATCGATCCGACAGTGGACGGCGAATGGGACGCGGTCCAGCGCATGTTCCGCACGGCGGGCATCAACCCGCACGTCCTGCACGGCGACTACCACACGGCCGCCGCCCTGGTGGCGACCGGCGAGGTGGTCACCGTCTGCCAGCCGACCGCCGTCTCGCATCCCGACATGGCGGTACGGCGCCTGCAGGGCGATCCGCTCGGTGTACGCCTCCTGCTGGCGGCCCGTACGGAGACGGACCTGGACGGCGCCCTGCCCGCACTGGAGGAGGCGTACTGGGAGTCGGCCCGACAGGCACCCGCGTACCGGGAGTGGCTGGAACACGAGGCGTCCCCGTTGACGCGTGGTTGACACGAGTGGCCGCACTGTCCCCTGACCCTGCCCAAGATCACCATCTGGGGCCGCTAACCTTACGTGTCCGTCCTGGCCAGGGATTGACGGGATCAACTCACGCGAAGGGTTGCGAACATGGGCATTCTCACTCTCCTGCGGAACGCGTTCGGCAGGTCACGCAAGGGGCGTGCCGCCGAAGCAGAGGGTGCGGACCTCACCCCTTCGCACACTCCGGAACCGACGGTCCCGGCACCCTCCCCCGAGCCGCAGCCGACATCATCTGCGCAGGTCCCGGAACCGCGCTCGTCGTCCCCTGAGGACCAGGACGAACACGACCTGGTCTCGGCGGCCTTCGACAACGTGACGGTACCGAGGCCGTCGGAGCCCCTGGACACGGCACCGAAGACCGAGCCGGAGGCAACACCCCACCCCGAGAACCAGCCGGAACCGGCCACAACTGAGCCTGCCACCGAGCCGCAGCAGACGGCAGAGGCACCCTCGGAGCCGCAGCCGGAGCCGGACCCGGAGCCGATGGCGGAAACCGCCCCCGAGCCGGAGCAGACCCCGGAACCGGTGGTCGCCGAGGAGCCGGAGCAGACCCCGGAACCGGTGGCCACCGCGGCCGTGGCGGACGAACCGGCGGCCGCCGACGGCGAGGAAGCCCCACAGGGGCCACCCGCAGCCGACGACGAAAGCAGCACGGGCGGTGCGGGTGGGAACGACTCCGCCGAAGGCGAAGCCGAGGCGGAGCCCGAACCGACGGCGGAAGCCGAGGAGCCGGTGGCCACCGCGGCCGAGGCGGACGAGCCCGCGGCCGCCGACGGCGAGGAAGCCCCACAGGGGCCACCCGCAGCCGACGACGAAAGCAGCACGGGCGGTGCGGGTGGGAACACCGAGGCCGAAGGCGAAGCCGAGCCCGTGGCCCCCGCGGATGCGCCGGAGGCCGACGCCCCGGCCACCGCCCTGGCGAAGGCCGGCCTCACCACCGCCCGCGCCAAGGTCTACCTCGTACTCGACCGCTCCGCGAGCATGCGCCCGTACTACAAGGACGGCTCCGCCCAGGCCCTCGCCGACCAGACCCTCGCCCTCGCCGAGCACCTGGACCCCGCCGGAAGCGAGAACGCCTCCGTCCACGTCGTCTTCTTCTCCACGGAGGTCGACGGCACCACCGACCTCACCCCGGCCTCGCCCGAGACGGCCATCGACGACGCCCACGCCGGCCTCGGCCGCATGGGCCGTACCAGCTACCACGCGGCCGTGGAAGCCGTACTGGCCCACTACGACGCCAACACCCCCGACGCGAAGACCCCCGCCCTGGTGATCTTCCAGACGGACGGCGCACCGGATGCGAAGACCCCCGCCACCCAGGCCCTCACCGACGCCGCGAAGACCCACCCCTCGGTGTTCTTCTCCTTCGTCGCGTTCGGCGACCACGACAACAAGGCCTTCGACTACCTCCGCAAACTGAAGACCGACAACACGGCCTTCTTCCACGCGGGCCCCACCCCCCTGGAGCTCACGGACGCGGAGCTCTACGACGGCGTACTGATCGACTGGCGCCCGTAATCCCGTAGAACATCACTGAATCGAACACCACCGAATAGATCACCACCGAATAGATCACCCGGGCCGCCCCTTCCCACCCCGTAAAACGGGAAGCGGGCGGCCCACCCATGTCGGCTACGATTTCAAGGTTCGCAAAGAACCAAGAACCCGAATTCCGACCTGGGAGCAGCCCCCGATGGCTCGACACCTCATCACCAGCGCCCTTCCGTACATCAACGGAATCAAGCACCTGGGCAACATGGTGGGGTCCATGCTCCCGGCGGACGTGTACTCCCGGTACCTCCGCCAGCGCGGCCACGACGTCCTGTACATCTGCGCGACGGACGAGCACGGCACGCCTGCCGAACTGGCGGCCAAGGAGCAGGGCCTGCCCGTGGACGAGTTCTGCGCCCAGGCGCACGACGCCCAGAAGGCGGTCTACGACGGCTTCGCACTCGCCTTCGACTACTTCGGCCGCAGCTCCTCCCCGCAGAACGTCGAGATCACCCAGCACTTCGCCCGCCGCCTCAACGAGAACGGCTTCATCGAAGAGCGCGCGATCCGCCAGGTGTACTCGCCCGCCGACGGCCGCTTCCTCCCGGACCGCTACGTCGAGGGCACCTGCCCCCACTGCGGCTACGACAAGGCCCGCGGCGACCAGTGCGAGAACTGCACCCGCGTCCTTGACCCGACCGACCTGATCAACCCGCGCTCGGCGATCTCCGGCTCCACGGACCTGGAGGTCCGTGAGACGAAGCACCTCTTCCTCCTCCAGTCCAAGCTGGAGAACGAGGTGCGCGAGTGGGTGGCCCGCCACGACAAGGACTGGCCGCAGCTGGCCTCCTCCATCGCCCACAAGTGGCTGACCGAGGGCCTGCACGACCGCGCGATCACCCGCGACCTGGACTGGGGCGTCCCGGTCCCGGCCGACACCTGGCCGGAGCTGGCCGCGGAGGGCAAGGTCTTCTACGTCTGGTTCGACGCCCCGATCGAGTACATCGGCGCGACGAAGGAGTGGTCGGACCTCGACCCGGAGAACCGCGACTGGAAGTCGTGGTGGTACGACGTCGACACCGACGTCCGGTACACGGAGTTCATGGCGAAGGACAACGTCCCCTTCCACACCGTCATGTTCCCGGCCACCGAGCTGGGCGTACGCGAGCCGTGGAAGAAGGTCGACTACGTCAAGGCCTTCAACTGGCTGACGTACTACGGCGGGAAGTTCTCCACGTCCCAGAAGCGAGGTGTCTTCACCGACCAGGCCCTGGACATCCTCCCGGCGGACTACTGGCGCTACTTCCTCATCGCCAACGCCCCCGAGTCGGACGACTCGTCCTTCACCTGGGAGCACTTCACGGCCACGGTGAACAAGGACCTGGCGGACACCCTCGGCAACTTCGTCAACCGCGTGCTGTCGTTCTCCAAGAAGCGCTTCGGCGAGGAGGTCCCGGCGGGCGGCGAGCCGGGGGAGGCGGAGCGGAAGCTGGGCGAGCAGATCGCGGATCTCCTCGCCGAGTACGAGTCGCAGCTCGAGTCCCTCCAGTTCCGCAAGGCGGCCGCGGCCCTGCGCGCCCTGTGGTCCGCGGGCAACTCCTACCTGGAGGAGAAGGCCCCCTGGCTGGAGATCAAGACCAACAAGGACGGCGCGGCCCTCACCCTGCGCACGGCGATGAACCTGATCCACCTCTACGCGGTGGTCTCGGAACCGTTCATCCCGACGACGTCGGCCGCGATGCGCCAGGCCTTCGACCTCCCGGAGGACACCGCGACCTGGGTCTCCCCGACCGACGCGAAGTCCCTCACCGCCGTTCCCGCGGGCACGCCCTTCACGGTCCCCCCGGTCCTGTTCGCCAAGCTGACGGACGAGGATCTGGAGACGTACAAGGAGCGCTTCGGCGGCGAGCCCGAGTAGGAACCGTGAGAGACGGGGCTCGGAAAGCCGTTCGGCTTTCCGGGCCCCGTATTGTTCCGCCATGGCAGTGCCTGAAATCGTTCCGATCGCCTACGTGCCCAAGCACCGGACCGAGTCCATCGGCCGGTACGCGCAGGGGCAGTTCCTGGCATCGATCACCTATGCCTTCCCCCAGGGGTTCCGCCCCGACGACGGCTGGGAAGAGCACAAACGTCTCTACACGGTGCTCCACACCTTCGACGCCGAGGGCGAGTACCGCGACTCGGAGATCTGGTGTGCCGGCACCTGGGCCGAGCAGCAGCGCAATCCGCACGGCGACGACTCGGTCCTCACCCGCGCCCGGGTGCACCTGGCGAAGCTGCTGCGCAGCCTGCCCCGGCGCTCCTACACGGACATCGCGATACGTCCGTTCCAACTCACCGTGGACGGCGTGCTGTTCGGCCTGGTGACCGGCCAGGACGAGGAGGGCAGCTGGGCCGAGCTCTACCCGGACCGTCTGTTCTTCGCCTCGCCCTGGGACGGCTCGTACGACACCTAGGCGCTGGTACGACGCTCCAGGCGCTAGGAGAGCACTCCGGCGCCCGTGGTCGTCGCCAGCTCCGTCAGCAGGTTCTTCGCCGAGGACTCCAGGCCGGCGGTCAGCGTCGGCTTCCAGTTCACCGTCGTCCTGATCTTCTTCGAAGAGGCGGCGTTGTACGCGGCCACGAGGTCGGTCGTGGTGCCGTTGACGAGGTTGCCGCTGCCCGCGATGGAGCCGGTGCCGTCGCCGCTGACCAGCTTGGAGACCTTCTGGGAGGTCGGGATCCTCCAGTAGTTGGCCTGCGCGACGACCTGGGCCCTGGCGCGGGAGTTGATGCTGTACTGCAGGGTGTAGCCGTTCAGGGGCGCCGTGTCGTACACGTTGTTGTAGATGTGGATCTGGCCCAGGCGGGACAGCGGGGCGCGCTGCACGATGCCCTTCCACACGTTGTGGTGGATGGAGACGCGCAGCTTGCCGGTGCTGTCGGTGTCGCTGGAGCCGATCAGCATCGTCTTGTCGTGGTTGGTGAACTGGTTGCGCTCGACGGTCACCAGGTCGGAGCCCTTGGTGATGTCGAGGGCGCCGTCGTGCACCTGGTACTCGCGGCCGTAGTACTTCCGGTTGGTGCGGTCGAAGTGCCCGGCGTCGGTGAAGGTGTTGTGGTCCGCCCAGACGTGCGTGGCGCCGCGCAGGGTGACCGAGTCGTACTGCGAGTTCCAGTTGCCGCTGTCACCGTCCGTCGGGTCCCACTGCGGGAAGCAGTCCTCGGTGTCGGAGAAGGTGAGGTTGCGGACGATGACGTTGTCGACCTTCTGGATCTGAAGCATGCCGCCGGTGATGCCGGCCTTGGTGCCGGGCACGCCGACGATCGTGGTGTTGGCGGGCACCTTGAAGACGGCGTTCGCGGCCTGCTTCTTCTGCGCGGCGGCCCGCGCCGTCTCCTGCGTGCCCGAGGGCAGCTTGGAGCGGCCGTAGGTGGACGGGTCGAAAGCCTTCAGGTACGCGGAGAGCGAGTAGCCCGTCCCCGACGCGTAGTCGGCGCAGGTCAGCTTCTTGCCCGCGTCATTGGTGTTCGCGTCGATCGTGCCCTTGATCCTGATGATCCGCGGGGTGGTGTCCGAGACGGAACCGAGCGCCTTCACCAGCTGCGCGCGCGTGGAGACGGTGAAGGTGTGCGCGGAGTCGGCCTTCGCACCGCCAGTCGTACCCGAACCGGAGGACGCCCAGCCGTCCTTGGCGGCAAGCGTCCGGTGGTACAGGTCGACGGTGGTCGTCCCGGCGTTCGCGTTCATCACGACGACACCGGCACCGACACCGGCGGCCACGACGGCGGCGGAGACGACGAGGGTGCGCCGCCTGCGGAGGGACCGGCGGTGGGAAGCAGAGGCCACGGGGATTCCTTACGAGCGGTTGTGGGACACGTACGGTCGTGAAGCACCGGTGAAGGCGCTCATGTCCTCAAGTGGCCGCTGGGATAAGGGAGGTTGCCGGGGCGTCAGGGATTTTTCCCGCCCGTCCCCGCCCGTGCCGACCTGCTACGACGCCCATGGTCAGGTGGGCGCGCACCCCCTCGGCGGTGTTCTTCGACGCGCTCGCCGACGCCTCCGTGGCCAGCTCGTCCGCGGAGGTGGCCAGGGCAGGCCGCCGCCGATGCCCACAGCCGCCACCGCGCCCGAGCCCCCGCCCGCGACGAGGACCTTGCGGCGCGTCAGGCCCTTCTTTCGTTTCCGCTCTTGGGCCGTCTGTTGTCCCGTCACGGTCAGCGAAGCAGCGGTACCGGATCAAGGACGCCGGAAGTCTGGCCCGTCGCGAGCCCCAGTGCCTCGCGGGCCGCCTCGACGTGTCGCAGCCCCTGCTGTGCCGTCCGCGTCACCCGCTCGTACTCCGCCGCCGTGCGGGCCTCGGCCAGCAGGGAGCGGGCGGCGCGATGGCACTCCGCGGCGTCGGTCAGCGCCCGCCCCGCCGTCTTCCCGTTGCTCGCCCAGTTGCTTGCGCCGGGCGGCATCAGGCTGCCGCCGAGCCGGATCAGCCAGCGGTTGGCCTCGGCCTCCGCGTCCAGCTCCGTCGGGCCCGGTGACGCCTGCGTCCGACGCAGTGCGACGACCGCGCCCACCGTCCCGGCGATCAACAGCGCGGAGAGCGCGATCGCGTACCCCATGGCTTCCTCCTCGGCCCGCCGGGCCGAAGCAGCCCGCACCTGCGATGTCACTCCCTATGACACGACAGGCTTCTGTGCTCCTCCCTCGGGATTCCTGTGGGCCTCCGGTGAGGTTCCCAAGCCCGTGCCCAAGGCCTGCGCACCGCGGATGAACCGCGCCCCCACCACCGCGAGCAGCGAGGCCGCGGACAGGGTGTAGAGGCTGCCGGTGGTGCTGCCCGGCGTGTCCTTCAGGTGGCCGACGGCGGCCACATCTGCCACACGCGCAGATACCGCTTGTCATCGGTCGGCGCCTGGTGGCCGCCGCCCCGGCCGCCGCTGCACATCGCCTCGTACACGGTCACACCACCGGCCGGGAGGACCGTGCGGCGGGCAGTGCGCAGACGAAAGGGCTCGAAACCAACGCCGGTTTCGAGCCCTTCGTATGCGCCTGTGGCCTACTTCGGCTGCGGCTTGCGCACCGTCAGGTGCAGCTCCTTCAGCCGCGCCTCCTCCAGCTCCGTCGGCGCGCCCATCATCAGGTCCTGGGCGTTGCCGTTGAGCGGGAAGGCGATGGTCTCGCGGATGTTGGGCTCGTCCGCGAGGAGCATGACGATGCGGTCGACGCCGGGGGCGATGCCGCCGTGCGGCGGGGCGCCGAAGCGGAAGGCGCGCAGCATGCCGGCGAACTTCTCCTCGACGGTGTCACGGTCGTAGCCCGCGATCTCGAAGGCCTTCAGCATGATCTCGGGCTCGTGGTTCCGGATCGCGCCGGAGGACAGCTCCACGCCGTTGCAGACGATGTCGTACTGCCAGCCGAGGATGTCCAGCGGGTCCTGGGTCTCCAGGGCCTCCAGGCCGCCCTGCGGCATCGAGAAGGGGTTGTGCGAGAAGTCGATCGTGCCGGTCTCCTCGTCCTTCTCGTACATCGGGAAGTCGACGATCCAGCAGAACCGGAAGACGCCCTCCTCGAAGTGCCCGGCACGCTTGGCGGCCTCGACGCGGACCGCGCCCATGATCTTCGAGACCTCGTCGAACTCGCCCGCGCCGAAGAACACGGCGTGACCGGCGGCCAGCGACAGCCGCTTGGTCAGCTCGGCGACGTTCTCCTCGGTGAGGAACTTCGCGATCGGGCCGGACAGCGAACCGTCCTCGGCCACCCGCACCCAGGCCAGGCCCTTCGCGCCCTGCGAGACCGCGAAGTCACCGAGCTGGTCGAAGAACTTCCGCGGCTGCGCGGAGACGTCCGGCACCGGCAGCGCACGCACGTGCTTGCCCGCGAAGGCCTTGAACTCCGAGCCCTCGAAGATGTCGGTGATGTCGACGAGCTCCAGCTGGGCCCGCAGGTCCGGCTTGTCGGAGCCGTACTTCAGCATCGCCTCGCGGAAGGGGATCCGCGGGAACGGCGAGGTGACATGGCGGCCGCCGCCGAACTCCTCGAACAGCTCGGTCATGAGCTGCTCGATCGGGCGGAAGACGTCCTCCTGCTCGACGAAGCTCATCTCGACGTCGAGCTGGTAGAACTCGCCCGGCGAACGGTCGGCGCGCGCGTCCTCGTCACGGAAGCAGGGCGCGATCTGGAAGTAGCGGTCGAAGCCGGAGATCATCAGCAGCTGCTTGAACTGCTGCGGGGCCTGCGGCAGGGCGTAGAACTTGCCCGGGTTGAGGCGGGAGGGGACCACGAAGTCGCGGGCGCCCTCGGGGGAGGTCGCCGACAGGATCGGGGTCGCCATCTCGTTGAAGCCCAGCGCCGTCATCTTGTGCCGGATGGCAGAGATGACCGCCGTACGCAGCATGATGTTCTTGTGCATGCGCTCGCGGCGCAGGTCGAGGAACCGGTACTCCAGGCGCCGCTCCTCGTTGACCCCGTCCTCGGTGTTGATCGTGAACGGGAGCGGGGCCGCCGCGCCGAGCAGCTCGACCTCGCCGACCTCGACCTCGATCTCACCGGTCGGCAGGTCCGCGTTGACGTTCTCGGTGCCCCGGGAGACGACCTTGCCGTCGACGCGGACCGTCGACTCCTTGGTCAGCTTGTCGAGGGCCTCGTAGGCCGGGGTGCCCGGACGGGCGACGAGCTGCGTGATGCCGTAGTGATCGCGCAGATCGATGAAGAGGATGCCGCCCAGGTCGCGCCGATTGTGCAGCCAGCCACTCAGCCGGACGTCGGTGCCGACGTCAGAGGAGCGGAGCTCGCCGCAGGTGTGGGACCTGTACCGATGCATCGTCGTTCATCCAGTCTTCGCGGATCGGGGTCTGTGTCACTCAGGGTGTTTCACGTGAAACAACCCCCAGCGTACCGGGCACCCCAAGATCGGCTCCCCACCATTAAGAGTGGGCAATCGGTGGCACTCCTCGATCACCTCTCCATAAAGTGGGGCAATGCGCACTGGTGAGCCTCTGCCCGCCGTGGGGGAGGTTCTCGCCGCCCTCGCGACCGGCCTGTGGCACTGGGACACCGCCACCGAACTCGTCACGGTCGACGCCGAGGCGGCTCGGCTGCTGGGGCTGCCCGCCGAGCAGACCACCCTCACGGAGGCCAAGGCCCGGGCCCGGCTCCATCCGGTCGACTGGAACGAGATCATCGCCGTCGTCGGGCTCGCCGTCACCGAGGGCACACTGGCCGAGGTGCGGATCCGGATCATGGACGAGCACGGCCGGGTGATCCGTGTCGTCCGTTCCCGCTCCAAGCCGTCCTTCGACCCCGAGAAGAAGTCCTTCCAGCTGATCGGCACCCTTCAGGAGGTCACCGAGCCGACCCCGGGCACGCCGGCCGGACGCAGCGCCGTCACCGGCGACTGGCGGCGCTCCAGGGAGGCGTTCCTGCTGGACGCGGGCCGGGCGCTGGCCGAGGCGCGGTCCACGGAGGAGGTGCTGCGGGTCGCGGCGGGCCTGTCGATGCCGGGGTTCACCCCGGACGGGCTCGCGGTGTTCGGCGTGCAGGGCGACCGGCTGACGATCATCGGCCATCACGGGCACCAGCCCGGCGACGACGGCCCCTTCTCGCACATGGCCCTGGACACGGACTACCCCGCCGCCGAGGTGGTCCGCACCGGCCGCGCCGTCTATATCTCCACCCCCGAGCAGTACAAGGCGCGCTACCCGGCCGCCTGGCCGCTCGCCGCGTCCTTCAACCGCCAATCCTGGGCGTTTCTGCCGCTGACCGTGGCCGGCCGCACGATGGGCGCCTGGATGGCGGCCTTCGCCTACCCGGTCACGTTCAACCCCGACGAGCGGTCGGTGCTGACGACGGTGGCCCGCATGCTCGCCCAGGCCCTGTCCCGGGCCGGGACCGCCGAGACCGAGCGGGCGCTGACCGACGGCCTGCAGCGCTCGATGCTGCCGACCCTCGGCCCGCAGATACCGGGCATGAGCGTCGCCGCCCGCTACGTCCCCACCGGCGGCGGCCTCCAGGTCGGCGGCGACTGGTACGACATGATCCCGCTGCCTGGGGGTCCCCCCTCGGGGGGAGGCCGGATCGCCCTGGTCATCGGCGACGTCCAGGGCCATGACGTGCGGGCGGCCGGCCTGATGGGCCAGCTCCGTATCGCCCTGCGCGCGTACGCCTCCGAGGGCCACCGCCCCGACGCGGTGCTCTCCCGTGCCTCCCGCTTCCTGCACGGCCTGTCCGACGGCGCCACCCGGCCCGGCACCCCCGAGGAGGACGCCCTCGCGGACCTGCGCTTCGCGACCTGTCTGTACGTCGAGGCCGACCCGGCGACCGGCACCCTCGACATCGCGCGCGCCGGGCACCCGGACCCGGCGATCCGGATGGCCGACGGCACGGTGCTGGCCCGTCCGACGGCGGGCGGTCTGCCGCTCGGCATCGACCCGGACGCCGACTACCCGACCACCCGGATCACCCTCGAACCCGGCGAGACCATGCTGATCTGCACCGACGGTCTGATCGAGACCGGCGGGCACGACCTGGAGAGCGGCTGGCAGCGGATCCGCGCGATCCTCGAGGACCACAAGGGCGACCTGGAGGAACTGGCCGACGCACTGGTCCAGGGGGTCCACGGCCCCTCCTCCCACCACACCACCGGCCCCCTTGCAGACCGGCGCGAGGACGACATAGCCGTACTGCTGCTGTCCCGGCCGGAGGAGGGCTGCGGAGAGACGATGGTGGTGCGGCCGACCGTGCGCCGCACCATGCTGTCCGTCGCGCAGGCCGAACCGGAGCGGGTGGCGGTGGCCCGTCAGCACCTGCGCGAGCTGCTGCACGACTGGCCCTCGCCGGACCAGGTCGACTCGGCGGTGCTGCTGGTCTCCGAGATGCTCACCAACGTCCTCGTGCACACCGACGCCGACGCGCTGCTGCTGGCGGAGGTGCGGGGCGAGTCCGGCAGCCGCCGGATGCGCATCGGGGTCACGGACACCAGCGACGCCCTCCCGCACAAGCGGCGCCCCGGCGAACTGGCTTCCTCCGGGCGCGGGTTGATGCTCATCGAGCTGCTCGCGGACGCGTGGGGGGTGGACCCGCAGGGCGAGGGCAAGAGCATCTGGTTCGAGCTCTACGAGTCCGACGGCTCGGGTACCTGATACCGCGCCCGCAGTTCGTGTACGACGCCGAAGACGGCGGCGGTGAGCGGCACGGCGAGCAGCATGCCGAGAACGCCGGCGACGGAGGCCCCCGCGGTGATGGCCACCATCACCACCGCCGGGTGCATCTGCACGGTCCGGCTCTGGATCATCGGCGTGAGCACATGGCCCTCCAGCACTTGCACGGCGAGGACGATCCCGAGGACCCACAGCGCGATCACGAACCCCCGGTCGGCGAGCGCGACCAGCACGGCGACGGCACCGGAGATGAAGGCGCCGAGGTAGGGGATGAAGGCCCCGACGAAGACGAGCGCGCCGAGCCCGACGGCACCGGGCACGTCCAGCACCAGCAGCCCCAGGGTGATGCAGACGGCGTCGATGAGCGCGATGAAGCTGGTGCCGCGCATGAATCCCTCGACGGCCTCGTAGGCCCGGCGGGCCATGGCCTCGAGCGTGTCGCCGTTCTTCCCCGGGGCCATGCCCCTGATCAGGTCGGCGGCCTTGTGGGAATCCCGCAGGAAGAAGAAGACGAGGAACAGCGCCAGGACGGCCATGGCGATGGCCTCGCCGACCACGCTGACCCCGCTGATGACATTGGAGGCGGCCGTGCCCCCGAACTTGGTGAGGAGATCCTTGGCATTCGTGGCGAGGTCGTCCAGGGAGGTCCCCGCGGCCCCGAAATGATCGGCGACGCCCTGAGCCGCGTCCTTCAGCGAGGCGACGATCTGGTCACCGGTGTCGATGAGCGCGGCGACGACGATGTACACGGCCCCGCCGACCACGGCCACGACCGCGACACAGGTGAGCCCGGCGGCGACGGACCGGTTGACCTTCGCCTTGACGAGCCGCCGGTGCAGGGGCCCCAGCAGGGCGGTCCCGAGCAGGGCGAGCAGTACGGGGACCACGGCGGTCCGCAAGGCCGAGCACAGCAGGATCCCGACGTAGAGCACCCCGGCTGCCAGCAGGATGACGGCGCACCAGGCAGCGAGCCGCCGGACGGGATCGGGAAGAAGCTGCACCCGCCCAGCGGATCACGGGCGTCGACGCCCTGTCCTGCGCGGACGACCCACCCGGGTGAGATCCCGGGCGGGTCGTCCGCACGCAGTCCTACAGGCCGCCCTCGGTCATCCCGTGCACGGCCGGCACGGTCCCCAGCCGGCCCTTCTGGAAGTCCTCGAAGGCCTGCTGGAGTTCCTCACGGGTGTTCATGACGAAGGGGCCGTAGTGGGCCATGGGCTCACGTATCGGCTGCCCGCCCAGCAGCACGACCTCCAGGTCGGGGGTGTGCGAGTCCTGCTTCTCGTCCGCGCGGACCGTCAGCGCGGAGCCCGCACCGAACACGGCGGTCTGGCCCATCTCGACCGGCCGGCGCTCGGCTCCGACCGCGCCGCGGCCGGCGAGGACGTAGGCGAGGCCGTTGAAGTCCTCGCGCCACGGCAGGGTGAGCTCCGCACCCGGCGCCAGCGTCGCGTGGATCATCGTGATCGGCGTGTGCGTGATGCCGGGGCCCTGGTGGCCGTCGAGCTCACCGGCGATGACCCGCAGCAGCGCGCCGCCGTCCGGGGTCGTCAGCAGCTGAACGTTTCCGCCGCGGATGTCCTGGTAGCGCGGGGCCATCATCTTGTCCCTGGCCGGGAGGTTCACCCACAGCTGCAGCCCGTGGAAGAGGCCGCCGGACATGACGAGGGACTCCGGCGGGGCCTCGATGTGCAGCAGGCCCGAGCCCGCGGTCATCCACTGGGTGTCACCGTTGGTGATGGTGCCGCCACCGCCGTTGGAGTCCTGGTGGTCGAAGATCCCGTCGATGATGTACGTGACGGTCTCGAAGCCGCGGTGCGGGTGCCAGGGGGTGCCCTTGGGCTCGCCCGGCGCGTACTCCACCTCGCCCATCTGGTCCATCATGATGAACGGGTCGAGGTACTTGTAGTTGATCCCGGCGAACGCCCGGCGCACCGGGAAGCCCTCGCCCTCGAAACCGCTCGGCGCGGTCGTGACAGCGAGCACGGGACGTGCCACGGCGTCGGCCGGAGCGGCCACACGGGGCAGGCTGAGCGGGTTCTCGACGGTCACTGCAGGCATGTCGGTACCTCCTTGTGCGGCCAGTTTAGTTGAGCATTGAACTTTCTGCCACCCGTAACAGAGAAAGCCCGGAGGGCATTCCCTCCGGGCTCCGGCTGGCAGGTGTCAGCCGTACATTCTGCGCATCGCGAACTCGACCATCTGCTCCACGGCCTTCGCGTCGAAGACCATGCGGTGCTCGCCCTCCATGTCGAGGACGAAGCCGTAGCCGGTGGGGAGCAGATCGATGACCTCCGCCCCCGTGATCACGAAGTACTTGGACTCCTTGCCCGCATACCGGCGCAGCTCCTTGAGCGAGGTGAACATGGGGATCACCGGCTGCTGGGTGTTGTGCAGGGCGAGGAAACCGGGGTTGTCGCCGCGCGGGCAGTAGACCTTCGAGGTCGCGAAGACCTGCTGGAAGTCCTCCGCGGACAGCTGGCCGGTCGTGAAGGCCCGTACCGCGTCCGCGAGGGACGGCGGGGACGGCTCGGGATACAGCGGCTGCTGCTGCCCGTAACCGCCGGGGCCCTGCTGCGGCTGGGCGTACTGCTGCTGAGCACCCGCACCCACGTTCTGGTCGTAGCCGTACATGAGCGCAAGAGTACTGAGTCACAGATGACCCATTCGGGGTTGCTTCTTATTACCGACGGGTAGCATCATCGTAGCTACTTGTTGGTACGTGAACTAGCGCGAGGAGCTACACCCGGTGCCTCGCCGATTTCTCTAACGGAGCCGTCGCCATGGGGCACTACAAGTCGAATCTGCGCGACATCGAGTTCAACCTCTTCGAAGTCCTCGGTCGGGACAAGCTGTACGGCACCGGCCCGTTCGAGGAGATGGACGTCGACACCGCCAAGAGCATCCTCGAGGAGCTGACCCGCCTCGCGGAGAACGAGCTGGCGGAGTCCTTCGCGGACGCAGACCGCAACCCGCCGGTCTTCGACCCGGAGACGAACACCGCCCCGGTCCCGGCGTCCTTCAAGAAGAGCTACAAGGCCTTCATGGACTCGGAGTACTGGCGCCTGGGCCTGCCCGAGGAGATCGGCGGCACCACCGCCCCGCGCTCCCTGATCTGGTCGTACGCGGAGCTGCTGCTCGGCTCGAACCCGGCCGTGTGGATGTACGCCTCCGGCCCGGCGTTCGCCGGCATCCTCTTCGACGAGGGCAACGAGGTCCAGAAGCACATAGCGAAGATCGCCGTGGAGAAGACCTGGGGCTCCACCATGGTGCTCACCGAGCCCGACGCGGGTTCGGACGTCGGCGCCGGCCGCACCAAGGCGATCCAGCAGGAGGACGGCTCCTGGCACATCGAGGGCGTGAAGCGCTTCATCACCTCCGGTGAGCACGACATGGAGGAGAACATCCTCCACTACGTCCTCGCCCGCCCCGAGGGCGCCGGACCCGGCACCAAGGGCCTGTCCCTCTTCCTCGTCCCGAAGTACCTCTTCGACTTCGAGACCGGCGAGCTGGGCGAGCGCAACGGCGTGTACGCGACGAACGTCGAGCACAAGATGGGCCTGAAGGCCTCCAACACCTGCGAGATGACCTTCGGCGACCAGCACCCCGCCAAGGGCTGGCTGATCGGCGACAAGCACGACGGCATCCGCCAGATGTTCCGCATCATCGAGTTCGCCCGCATGATGGTCGGCACGAAGGCGATCTCCACGCTGTCCACCGGCTACCTCAACGCCCTTGAGTACGCCAAGGAGCGCGTCCAGGGTCCCGACCTGGCGAACTTCATGGACAAGACCGCGCCCAAGGTCACCATCACGCACCACCCGGACGTCCGCCGCTCGCTGATGACGCAGAAGGCGTACGCGGAGGGCATGCGCGCCCTGGTGCTCTACACGGCCTCCCTCCAGGACGAGATCCAGGTCAAGGAGGCGGCGGGCGAGGACACCAAGGCCCTGGAGGCCCTGAACGACCTGCTCCTGCCGATCGTCAAGGGCTACGGCTCCGAGAAGGGCTACGAGCAGCTCGCCCAGTCGCTGCAGACCTTCGGCGGCTCCGGCTTCCTGCAGGAGTACCCGATCGAGCAGTACATCCGCGACGCCAAGATCGACACCCTGTACGAGGGCACCACCGCGATCCAGGGCCAGGACTACTTCTTCCGGAAGATCGTCCGCAACCAGGGCGCGGCGCTGAACTCCCTCGCCGAGGACATCAAGAAGTTCCTGGCGCTCGGCGAGGGCGGCGAGGAGCTGGCCGGCGCCCGCGAGCACCTCGCGAAGGCCGCCGTCGAGCTGGAGGCCATCGTCGGCCTGATGCTGACCGACCTCGCGGCCACCGAGCAGGACGTCAAGAACATCTACAAGGTGGGCCTGAACACCACCCGCCTGCTGCTGGCCTCCGGTGACGTGGTCGTCGGATACCTGCTGCTCAAGGGTGCCGCGATCGCCGCCGAGAAGCTTCCGACGGCCTCCGCCAAGGACAAGGCGTTCTACACGGGCAAGATCGCGGCGGCGAAGTTCTTCGCGGCCAACGTCCTGCCGGGGGTCACCGGCGCCCGCAAGCTCGCCGAGAACGTCGAGCTGGACCTGATGGAGCTGGACGAGGCGGCGTTCTAACCTCTCCGGTTCTGGGTAGCCAGAATTCCACATCGCCCTCACGAGGGCCCGCTCCCCATCACGAGGAGCGGGCCCTCGTACGTCGTTAAGGTGAACCCCATGAGCGAACCCCCCCGCTTCGACCGCGGCCACACCGACGACCTCATGTCCTTCCTGACGGCCAGCCCGTCGCCGTACCACGCGGTGGCGAGCGCCGCCGAGCGGCTGGAGAAGGCAGGGTTCAGGCAGGTCGCGGAGACGGACGCCTGGGACGGGACAACCGGCGGCAGGTATGTGCTGCGCGGCGGCGCGATCGTGGCCTGGTACGTCCCCGAGGGCGCGGCGCCCCACACGCCGTTCCGTATCGTCGGCGCACACACCGACTCCCCGAACCTGCGGGTCAAGCCGCTGCCCGACACCGGGGCGCACGGCTGGCGCCAGGTGGCGGTGGAGATCTACGGCGGGCCCCTGCTCAACTCCTGGCTCGACCGCGACCTGGGCCTGGCCGGCCGGCTGACCCTGCGGGACGGCTCGACGCGGCTGGTGAACGTCGACCGGCCGCTCCTGAGGGTCCCCCAACTCGCCATCCACCTGGACCGTTCGGTGTCCGCGGAGGGCCTCAAGCTCGACAAGCAGCGCCATCTGACGCCCATCTGGGGTCTGGGCAGCGATGTGCGCGACGGGGACCTGATCGCCTTCCTGGAGGAGAGTGCGGGGCTGCCGGCGGGCGAGGTCACCGGCTGGGACCTGATGACGCACTCCGTGGAGCCGTCGGCCTACCTGGGCCGCGACAAGGAGCTGCTCGCGGGACCGCGCATGGACAACCTGCTGTCCGTGCACGCGGCGGTGGCCGCGCTGACGGCGGTGTCCTCCGGCGGTGCGGACCTGCCGTACATCCCCGTGCTGGCCGCCTTCGACCACGAGGAGAACGGCTCGCAGTCGGACACGGGCGCGGACGGGCCGCTGCTCGGCAGCGTGCTGGAGCGTTCGGTGTTCGCGCGCGGGGGCTCGTTCGAGGACCGGGCGAGAGCCTTCGCGGGCACGGTGTGCCTGTCGTCGGACACCGGTCACGCGGTCCACCCCAACTACGCGGAGCGGCACGACCCGACGCACCACCCCCGGGTCAACGGCGGCCCCATCCTCAAGGTCAACGTCAACAACCGCTACGCCACGGACGGTTCGGGCCGCGCGGTCTTCGCCGCCGCCTGCGAGAAGGCGAACGTCCCCTTCCAGTCCTTCGTCTCCAACAACTCCATGCCCTGCGGCACGACGATCGGCCCGATCACCGCGGCCCGGCACGGCATCAAGACCGTCGACATCGGCGTCGCGATCCTGTCGATGCACAGCGCCCGCGAGCTGTGCGGCGCGGACGACCCGTATCTGCTGGCCAACGCCCTGGTGGCGTTCTTGGAGGGGTGACCGGAGGGCCGCGTCGACGTGACGTGAAGCGGGTCGCCGCGACGTGAGGGACGGCCTCCGCATGGGCAACGGGCCTGCGGGTACCCGGAGTCGGCCGGAACACCGGCAGCTCCGGACCGCACAGGGAGGCGACAACTCATGGGCCTCGGCGGATGCATCATCCTCATCGCCGTGGGAGCCATCCTCACGTTCGCGACCGACTGGCACATGCAGGGGGTCAACCTCGACCTGGTCGGCATCATCCTCATGATCGTCGGACTGATCGGCGTCAGCACCTTCAGCAGCATCGCCCGCCGCCGCCGTGTGGTGGTGCCACCCACCACGCCCGTCATCGACGAGGAGGGGACCCACCACCACCGGCGCGACGGCTACAGCGACGGTTACGGCGTCTGACCGTCCATGCCCGCAAGGACCGACGGAAGGCGGTCCGTCCCCTCCACCGCGAGGCGGACGGACACGTCCCCGTCGGCCGTCAGCCCTGGCGGATCACATCCGTACCGGGGCCGCCGGAGAGCGTGTCGCTGCCCGGCCCGCCGTACAGCCTGTCGTTCCCGCTGTTGCCGTACATCTTGTCGTTGCCGCTGTTGCCGTACAGGACGTCGTTGCCCTTGCCGCCGTACAGGGTGTCGGCGCCGGCTCCGCCGGTGATCGTGTCATTGCCGTCGTCGCCGGACAGGTACTGGGCCCCGTTGCCGCCGTGCAGCGTGTCGTCGCCCTTGCCGCCCTGCACGATGTTGTCGCCGCCGCTCGCGGTGATGGTGTCGTTGCCGTCGCCGCCCCAGGCGAGGCCCTCCGCGCCCACGGTGACGGTGTCGTTGCCCGCGTCGCCCGAGACGTAGGCGCCGTCGAGGCGGCCGGAGTCGGTCGCCCTGTCGTTGCCGGCGCCCAGCGAGATCTCCGCGTACGTGTAGATCTGGTCGGTGGCGTTGGCGTACGCGAGCGTGTCGCCCCGGTCGCCGAGATCGATGACCAGCCCCGGGTACGGGTCCTGGCTGTCCACGAACGTGACCGTGCAGGAGACCTTCGTGTGGTCCGCGGCCGAGGGGTACGCGCAGTCGTGGCCCGCGCTGACCGGGACCACGTCGTCGATGACGTAGGTGATGCCCGTGCGGTCCGCGGTGAGCGAGGCGGTGACGGCGGCCTTGTTGGTCTGGCCGGGGGAGGCCTTGTAGGTGAGCTGCCAGTCGGACTGGTTGACCGCGGCGGTGGCCTGCGTCGTCGCGGCGGAGGCGGTGCCGGCCGGCGTGAGCGGTACGGCCAGGGCCGCGCCGAAGGCCAGCGTCACCGCCGGGACGGCACGTGTCAGGCGGCGGCGGACGGTACGAGCGTGCATGGGAAACCTCCGGGAGGAACGTGCGCAGCGGTGCGACTTACGCAACGTCCGACTCGGGGCCCCTCACGTTGGTTGGTCAACTTCCGTACGGGCACGGGAAGTTCAACTCCGGGACACCCGTTGGCCCGGTCGATTACGGGCTCCGGTCAGCTCAGGGCGTGGCCGGTCGTCGCGTCCACATGCGCGGGGACCTCGTCGTGCCGGTCGCCCACCGAGAGAGTGCCGGTGGGTTCGAGGACCAGGATCTCGGCGGGCACGCGCGCGTGCGGCTTGTGTTCGGTGCCGCGCGGGACGGTGAAGACCGAGCCCTTGGGGAGCGTCACCGTGCGCTCGCCGGCCGGCTCGCGCAGGGAGATGCGGAGTTCGCCCTCCAGGACCAGGAAGAACTCGTCGGTGTGGTCGTGGACGTGCCACACGTGTTCGCCCTCGACCTTCGCCACGCGCACGTCGTAGTCGTTGACGGTCGTGACGATGCGCGGGCTCCACTGCTCGGTGAAGGAGGCGAGGGCCTGGTCCAGGGAGATGGGTTCGCTGCTCATGCACGTCATCGTCGGCGGTGGCCCGACGGTTGCACGAGTGCTAGAAATCGCATATGCCGCAAGGATCCTCGCACCGCCGTCCCCACCGGGTCGCCGTGATCGTCGACGCGGGTACCAACCCCTTCGAAGTCGGCGTCGCCACCGAGCTCTTCGGGCTTCCGCGGCCCGAACTCGGGCTCCCCGGCCCGCTCTACGAGGTGACGCTGTGCACGCCCACCCCCGAGGTGCGCATGAACCACGGCTTCTTCACGCTGACCGGGGTGCCCGGCCTGGACGCCGTGGACGACGCGGACACTCTCGTCGTGCCCGGCCGCCCCGACAACGTCGTACCGCGGGGTGCCGCCGTACTCGACGCGATCCGCCGCACGCACGCGCGTGGCGCCCGCATCATGAGCCTGTGCACCGGCAGCTTCGCGCTCGCCGAGGCCGGGCTCCTGGACGGCCGCAGGGCCACCACGCACTGGATGTGGGCCGACGTCTTCCGGAAGCTGCACCCGCAGGTCCGCCTGGAGCCGGACGTCCTCTTCGTCGACGAGGGCGGAATCCTGACCGCGGCCGGCAGCGCGGCCGCGCTCGACCTCGGCCTGCACGTCGTCCGCAGGGACCACGGCGCCGAGATCGCCAACGCCGTGTCACGGCGGCTGGTGTTCGCCGCCCACCGGGACGGCGGACAGCGGCAGTTCGTGGAGCGGCCGGTGCCCAAGGTGCCCGACGAGTCGCTCGGCCCGCTGCTGGCGTGG
Source organism: Streptomyces sp. TLI_185 (assembly GCF_003814765.1). NCBI lineage: Bacteria > Bacillati > Actinomycetota > Actinomycetes > Kitasatosporales > Streptomycetaceae > Streptomyces > Streptomyces sp. TLI_185. The sequence goes on along the minus strand of NZ_RKRB01000001.1, from coordinate 5,334,888 downwards.
GCACAGGAGCGGCTGGGGGAGCCGCTGACGGTGGCGGACCTGGCGGCCCGCGCGGCCGTCTCCCCCGCCACGCTCCACCGCCGCTTCCGGGCCGAACTCGGTACGACGCCGCTGGCGTGGCTCACGGGGGAGCGGGTGGCGCTCGCCTGCCGCCTGATCGAGCGGGGGGAGGAGCGGCTGGACGTGGTGGCCGCCAGGAGCGGCCTCGGGACCGCGGCCAACCTGCGCGCGCTCGTGCGGCGCGAGACGGGACTCAGCCCGTCGGCCTACCGGCGGCGTTTCGGACCGGCCGCCGGGGAAGCGGTGACGGTATGAGATTCCTCGTACGCGACCGGCTCCTCGGCATCGGTGACGACTACTGGATCGAGGACGAGCACGGCAACAAGGTGTTCCTCGTCGACGGCAAGGCCATGCGCCTCAGGGACACCTTCGAGCTGAAGGACACCCAGGGGCGCGTCCTGATCGACATCCACCAGAAGATGTTCGCCCTGCGCGACACCATGGTGATCGAACGGGACGGCGAAGCCCTGGCCCGCATCAAACGCAAACGCCTGTCCCTGCTGCGCCACCACTACCGCGTCTCCATGGTCGACGGCACGGAACTGGACGTCAGCGGCAAGATCCTCGACCGCGAGTTCGCCGTCGAGTACGACGGTGAACTCCTCGCCGTGATCTCCCGCCGCTGGCTGCACATCCGGGAGACCTACGGCGTCGACGTCGTACGGGAGGACGCGGATCCCGCACTGCTCGTCGCGGTGACGGTGTGCGTGATCCACCTGGCGGAGAAGGAACGGGAGGACGACTGAACCCCCGCAGCCGCCTGGGGCTAGAGGACCCGGTCCTTCAGCGCCGGGAACTGCTCACGGGTCGTCGCGACCTTCGCCGGATCGAACTCCACGGTGAGGATCTCCTCGTCCGCCCCGGCCTCCGCGAGGACCTCGCCCCACGGATCCACCACGATCGAGTGACCCGCCTGCGGAACTCCCGCATGGGTCCCGGCCGTTCCACAGGCAAGCACGAACGCCTGGTTCTCGACCGCCCGCGCCTGGGCCAGCAGCGTCCAGTGCGCCCGGCGGCGCTCCGGCCAGCCCGCCGGGACGACCAGGGTCTCGGCGCCGGCGTCGACGAGACCGCGGAAGAGCTCGGGGAAACGGAGGTCGTAGCAGGTGGCGACGCCCACGGTCGTCTCGGGCAGCCGGACCGTCACCAGTTCCCGGCCCGCGCCCATCAGCACGGCCTCGCCCTTGTCGAAGCCGAAGCGGTGGATCTTGCGGTACGCGGCGGCCAGATCACCGGAGGGGGAGAAGACGAGAGAGGTGTTGTAGAGCGGTCCCTCAGGGTCTCGCTCCGGAATCGAGCCCGCGTGCAGCCACACACCCGCGTCGCTCGCGGCCTTCGCCATCGCCTCGTACGTCGGTCCTTCGAGCGGCTCGGCCTCGGTGCCGAACTCCTCGTAGGCGAAGGCTCCGGTCGTCCACAGCTCGGGCAGCACGACCAGATCGGCCCCGGCCTGCTCCTGGACCAGAGCGGCCACCCGCTGCCGACGCGATTCGACCGATTCGCCCTCGTCTACGGCGATCTGGATGAGAGAAGCGCGCACACTACCACCGTCCTGACATTCGAGCCGTCCACACGGGCCTACGATCGTCACACGAAAGCACTGCCGGGGTGCCTCACAGCAGCGTAACTTGGGGGTCCCCCCGGTTCGAGCGCAGTCGAGAACTGGGGGAGTTTCAAGACCGCGCCGAGTGCAGCCACCTCCCGCTGGCAACGCTGCCACCAACCGCCCGTGTACCGACCGCCGAGGGGTCCCGTTCCGTGAGTCTGCATCCCACCCTCCAGCCCTACGCCGACGCCTGGACCCATTCGATCGAAGCGATATCCGAGCTGGTGGGGCCGCTTGTGGAGGGAGAGTGGAACCGGCGGACGCCGTGCCCGGGGTGGTCGGTCCGTGACGTCGTCTCCCATGTCATCGGCCTGGACTGCGAGATGCTCGGCGACCCGCGCCCCATCCACACGCTGCCGCGCGACCTCTTCCACGTCACCAACGACCACCAGCGCTACATGGAGATGCAGGTCGACGTCCGCCGTCACCACACGGCGCCGGAGATGACGTCCGAGCTGGAGTACGTGATCATCCGCCGCAACCGGCAGCTGCGGAACGAGTCGCGCGACCCGGGCACCAAGGTGCGCGGCCCCCTCGGCACCGAGCTCCCCCTCGAAGAATCCATGCGCGCCCACGCCTTCAACGTGTGGGTGCACGAACAGGACCTCCGCGCGGCCCTGGGCCGCCCCGGCAATCTCGACTCCCCCGGCGCGCACATCGCCCGTGACGTGCTTCTCGCCGAGCTGCCCGGGGTCGTGGCCGAGAAGGCGGACGCGCCGCGCAGTTCCGCGATCGTCTTCGACGTGCACGGCCCGGTCGAGTTCCTGCGCACCATCCGCGTCGACATCCAGGGCCGCGGCACCCTCGAGACCGCCCCCGCCCTCGGCCCCGCCGCCACCCTCACCCTGGACTGGGAGACGTACGTACGCCTGGCCTGCGGCCGGGTGACCCCGGAGGGGGTCGCGGACCGGGTGAAGGCGGAGGGGGACCCGGCGCTGACGGGGGCGATCCTGCGGAACTTCACGGTGACGCAGTAGGACTCGGGGTCAACCGTCGTCAGTGGTCCTCGGTGACCGAGGTCGCGATGCCGTTCGCGATGACGACCTTGGCGTCGAGACCCTTCTTCGCCGCGGCCTCGAGCTGGTCGAGCGTGCAGGTGGACGGGGACGCGGAGCTGCCGCAGATCGTGCCGTAGCCCTTCACGACGGTGTCGTCGGCGACGAAGAAGGCCTGCTCGGTGCCCTTCGGGCCGGAGACCGTGAACTTGCCCGGCGCGAGGTAGGAGACCTGGCCGAGCCAGGTGCCGTTGACGCCCTTCGTGCCGGTGCCGGAGCCGGTGTTGGCGGCGGCACGCTCGCGCACGACGGTGGCGACGCCCTTCCGGATCGTCACGTCGGCGGGGACGGCTGCCTTCCTGGTGGCCGTCTCCAGCTGGTCCAGGGTGCAGCGCGAGCCGCCGCAGATCGTGCCGGCGCCGTGGACCTGGGTGTCGTCGGCGACGAAGAAGGCCTGGTCGGTCTTTCCGGGCGCGGACACGAGGTACTTGCCCGGGGCGAGGTAGCTGACCGTGCCCCCGGTGATCGTCGCGTTCACGCCCTGCTGGGACTTCGACGCGTTCCGGGCGGAGGTGCCCGAGGAGCCGGAGTGCTGGGACGTACCGGAGGTCTTCGACGTCCCCTGCGACTTGGCCGTCGTGGACGCGGAGGTGTGCGGGGAGCTGCCGTTGCTCGTGGAACCGTTCTGACAAGCCGTCATCAGCAAGCCGGCCGTGATCGCGGCGGTGACGAGGGCGGTCTTGCGCAGGTGGCGGTTCATCAGGAGGTTCCCTTCGGGAGCGAGGACTGCGTTCGAGGCGTTCGATGCACTCGCCGACTATGAGGGGCCGCCGGTCCCTCGGGTCACGTCCGTCCTCGCTTCACGACACCGCTGTCACACGCCCATGACAGAGCAACACCTCGGCTGTGAACGTCCGTCGCGGTGAACCGCCCGCTTCACGCGGGTACGTGCACCGTCTCCACGCGGCTCGCCACCAGCCGCTCCCGCTCCCGCCGGGCGACCCGCTTGCGCAGCCGCAGGATCTGGCCGACCCCGACGGCCTGGAGCACGAACACCGCGGAGAACGCGACGGTGTAGTTGTCGCCGGTGGCGTCCAGCAGCACCCCGATCGCGAACAGCGTCGTCATCGAGGCGACGAAGCCGCCCATGTTGGTGATCCCGGAAGCCGTCCCCTGCCGCTCCGCCGGGTTGGCCGGCCGCGCGAAGTCGAAGCCGATCATCGACGCCGGACCGCACGAGCCGAGCACCGTGCACAGCACGATCAGCATCCACATCGGCGCCCGGTCGGCCGGGTAGGCCAGCGTCGCCGCCCACACCACCGCCGTCGCCGCCACGGTGCCGAGTGCCAGCGGCAGCCGCGCCGCGTGGTGCCGGGCGATGATCTGGCCGTAGACGAGCCCCACGACCATGTTCGACAGGACGACCAGGGTGAGGAGTTCACCGGCCGTGGCCCGGGACAGGCCCTGCGCCTGCACCAGGAACGGCAGCCCCCACAGCAACAGGAACACCATCGCCGGGAACTGGGTCGTGAAGTGCACCCACAGCCCGAGCCGCGTCCCCGGCTCCCGCCAGGAGGCCGCGATCTGCCGCCGCACGTACGCCGCGCCCTGGTGCGGGAACGGCTCCGGCTCGTACCCCTCGGGGTGGTCCTTCAGGAACAGCAGAAGCAGGACGAGGACGACGACTCCGGCGAGCGCGCTGCCCGCGAAGGCTGCCGTCCAGCCGACACCGTGCAGCAGCCGGGCCAGCACCAGCGTGGAGACCAGGTTGCCCGCCATGCCGGCCAGCCCCGCGAACTGCGCAACGAGCGGCCCGCGCCGCGCCGGGAACCAGCGGGTGCCCAGCCGCAGCACGCTGATGAACGTCATCGCGTCCCCGCAGCCGAGCAGCGCACGGGAGGCGAGGGCCATGCCGTACGAGGGTGAGAACGCGAACCCGAGCTGGCCGGCCGTGAAGAGCACGACCCCGATGGTCAGCACCTTCCTGGTGCCGAGCCGGTCCACCAGCAGGCCGACGGGTATCTGCATGCCGGCGTAGACGAGCAGCTGCAGGATCGAGAAGGTCGACAGCGCCGAGGCGTTCACGTGGAAGCGGTCGGCGGCGTCGAGGCCGGCCACCCCGAGGGAGGTACGGAAGATGACGGCGACGAAGTAGACGGAGACGCCGATGCCCCAGACGGCCATCGCGCGCCGGCCGCCCGGAGGGTCACCCGGCAGTGTGGTCATGGCGGACGACGACCTCATCGGACCTCACCGCGCGCCAGGTGCGAGAACCAGCTGACGTGCCGGTGCACGACCCCGACCGCCTCCTCCGCGTCCCCCGAGCGCAGCGCCTGAAGGATCTCCTCGTGCTCGGCGAGGGTCTTGGCGATCCGGTCCGGGTGGGAGTGCAGTACGGCGACGCCCATCCGCAGCTGGCGGTCGCGGAGCTGGTCGTAGAGCCGGGAGAGGATCTCGTTGCCCCCGCTGCGGACGATCTCGGCGTGGAAGCAGCGGTCGGTGACGGCGGCCCCGGCGAGGTCACCCGCGGCGGCCTGCGCCTTCTGCTTCGCCAGCAGTTCCTCCAGCCGCTCCACGAGCCCGGCGGGCGGGGGCACGGCCTTGCGCGCCGCATGCTCCTCGACCAGCAGCCGGGTCTCCACCACGTCCGCGATCTCCTGAGCGGACACGGGCAGGACCAGGGCTCCCTTCTTCGGGTAGAGCTTGATCAGCCCTTCGACCTCCAGCCGCAGCAGCGCCTCGCGCACCGGCGTGCGGGACACCCCTACGGCCTCGGCGAGTTCGCCCTCGGTGAGGAGGGTCCCGCCCTCGTAGCGGCGCTCCAGGACGCCCTGCTTGACGTGGGTGTAGACGCGGTCGGCGGCGGGCGGTTGCTTGGCGGTCAGGGTCCCCGGGCTGCTCATGCGAACAGCATAGATACAACACGTACGCATGAGGGACCCGGTCCAGCATCCGGACGGGTGTACAGGGATACGAGCGCTCGACATGCGGACGAATCACCCGTCACGGCAACCCCACACAGCAACAGTGCAACCAACTGTGCTATTTACGTGTCTCACACGTGCGGCCCCATTCGCTTCGCATCCAACTCGGCCGCATATCAGGGGCTTTCAACGTAATCGGGGTATTTCAGTTGATTACCGCCATCACCGGCACCAAGGGCAGCCGCCTCCGCCGCGCCGCCGCGGTCAGTGTCACCGCCGGCGCCGTTCTCGCGGCCGGGGCCTTCGTCGCGGCACCCGCGCAGGCCGTCACCACGCCCTCGATCGTGGCCAAGGGCGGCTACGTCATGAACAACGCGAACGGGTCGACGCTGTACACCAAGGCGGCGGACACCAAGCGTTCGACGGGCTCCACCACGAAGATCATGACCGCGAAGGTCGTGCTCGCACAGTCGAACCTGAACCTGGACAAGAAGGTCACGATCCAGAAGGCGTACAGCGATTACGTCGTCGCCAACAACGCCTCCCAGGCCCACCTGATCGTCGGCGACAAGGTCACCGTCCGTCAGCTGCTGTACGGGCTGATGCTGCCGTCCGGCTGCGACGCCGCGTACGCGCTCGCCGACACCTACGGCTCGGGCACGACGCGTGCCGCGCGTGTGAAGTCGTTCATCGGCAAGATGAACAAGGCCGCGTCGGACCTGCACCTGACGAACACGCACTTCGACTCGTTCGACGGCATCGGCAACGGCAACAACTACTCGACGCCGCGCGACCTGACGAAGATCGCCAGCAGTGCGATGAAGAACTCCACGTTCCGCACGGTCGTGAAGACGAAGTCGTACACCGCGAAGACCGTCACCAAGACGGGCAGCATCCGCACGATGAACCCGTGGACCAACACCAACGGGCTCCTCAGCAGCTACAGCGGCACCATCGGCGTGAAGACCGGCTCCGGCCCCGAGGCGGGTTACTGCCTCGTCTTCGCCGCCACCCGGGGCGGCAAGACGGTCATCGGCACCGTCCTCTCCTCCACGTCCATCCCGCAGCGCGAGGCGGACGCGAAGAAGCTCATGACCTACGGGTTCGCGCGGCTCGGCTGACCCCGGATCAGGGCAGGAACAGGAAGGGCCCCTCGCCGTCGGCGAGGGGCCCTTCGCCTCGTCTAAGGTCACCGGGGTGACCGAGCCCTCCTACCTCACCGCAGTCCGGGAGTCGTACGACACCGTCGCCGCCGACTACCTGAAGCAGGTCAAGCGACCCGGCCAACTGGACCCGCTGTCACGCGCGTTGCTGACCGCGTTCGCGGAATCCGTGCGGGAGAGCGGGGGCGGCCCCGTCGCGGACCTGGGTTGCGGCCCGGGTCTCGTGACGGCGCACCTCGCCGAACTGGGGCTGTCCGCCTTCGGCGTCGACCTGTCCCCGCGGATGATCGAACTCGCCCGCCAGACCCATCCCGGCCTGACCTTCACGGTGGGCTCGATGACGGCACTGGACATCGAGGACGCCTCTCTCGCCGGCATCCTCGCCTACTACTCCACCCACCACACCCCGCCGGAACTGCTCCCGCTCGTCTACGGCGAGTTCCAACGGACCCTCAGGCCCGGCGGCCTGCTCATGCTGGCCGGTTATGTGGGCGCCGGCGAGCGTGTCCGGCCGGCGCCGGCCTACGGCGGCCATCCGGTCTCGTACGAGTCCCATCGGCTCCCGCCGGAACTGCTCGTGGAACTCCTGGAGCGGGCCGGGCTGGTCGTCACGGCACGGGTGTTCCAGGAGCCCGAGGAGGGCAGGAAAGCACGGATCGCCACGCTGCTGTGCCGTCGACCGCTGTGACCGAAGGAGCCGCGCACCCGGGACGGGTGCGCGGCTCCTGACGGCTGTGCCTGCTAGGCCCAGGTGATCAGCTTCTTCGGCTGCTCCAGAATCGCCGCCACGTCGGCCAGCACCCTCGAGCCCAACTCCCCGTCCACCAGGCGGTGATCGAAGCTCAGGGCCAGCGTCGTGACCTGGCGCGGCTTCACCTTGCCCTTGTGGACCCATGGCTGGAGCTTGATCGCGCCGATCGCGAGGATCGCGGATTCGCCGGGGTTGAGGATGGGCGTTCCCGTGTCGACGCCGAAGACGCCGACGTTGGTGATGGTCACCGTGCCGCCCTGCATGGCCGCCGGGGAGGTCTTGCCCTCCCTCGCCGTCGACACCAGCTCGCCGAGGGCCTCGGCCAGCTGCGGGAGCGTCTTGTCGTGGGCGTCCTTGATGTTCGGGACGATCAGGCCGCGCGGGGTGGCCGCGGCGATGCCCAGGTTGACGTAGTGCTTGAGCACGATCTCCTGGTTCGCCTCGTCCCAGGACGCGTTGATCTCCGGGTTGCGCTTGATGGCGACCAGGAGGGCCTTGGCGATCAGGAGCAGCGGGTTGACGCGCAGCCCCTGCAGGTCCTTGTCCTGCTTGAGCTCCTCGACCAGCTTCATCGTGCGGGTCACGTCGATCGTCACGAACTCCGTGACATGCGGCGCCGTGAACGCCGAGCCCACCATCGCCGCCGCCGTCGCCTTGCGCACGCCCTTGACCGGCACACGGGTCTCACGGGCCGTGTCGTACGCCGGAACCGGCGCCGCGGGCGCGGAGACGGCCGGGGCGGCCGCGGTGGCGGGGGCTGCCGCCGGGGGTGCCACCGCCGCGTGGACGTCCTCGCGGGTGATGATGCCGTCCGGTCCGGACGGGACCACGGTCGCGAGATCGACACCCAGGTCCTTGGCCAGCTTGCGCACCGGCGGCTTGGCGAGGGGACGCGGCTTCCCGGCCGTGCCCGCCGCACCGGCCACGGCTACCGGCCCGTGCCCGTTGAGCTCCTTCTGGACCGCCGTCGAGGCCTCGGAGATCACGACCTCGGGGCCCTTGCGCGGGCGGCGCTTGGTGGAGGACACGGCGACGCCGTAGCCCACCAGCACCGGCTGGCGGCCGGACCCCTCCGGCTTCTTCTCCTCGACGGGTGCAGCAGGAGCAGCGGTCTGCGCCGGGGCGGGAGCCGCGGCCCCGCCCGACACGTCCACCGCGATGATCGGCGTGCCCACGTCCACCGTGGAGCCCTCGGGGAAGTGCAGGTCGCGGACCACCCCGTCGTACGGGATGGGCAGCTCCACCGCCGCCTTGGCGGTCTCGACCTCGCACACCACCTGGCCGTCGGTGACCTGGTCGCCGGGCTGGACGTACCACTTGAGGATCTCGGCCTCGGTCAGGCCCTCGCCGACGTCCGGCATCTTGAACTCGCGTACGGACGCTTCCGTCATCGTCGTCACGACCCTCTCCTCAGTACGCCAGGGCGCGGTCGACGGCGTCGAGCACCCGGTCCAGGCCCGGCAGGTACTCCTCCTCCAGGCGGGCCGGCGGGTACGGGGCGTGGTAGCCGCCGACCCTGAGGACCGGTGCCTCCAGGTGGTAGAAGCAGCGCTCCGTGATGCGGGCGGCGATCTCCGCGCCCGAGCCGAGGAACACCGGCGCCTCGTGGACGACGACCAGGCGGCGCGTCTTCTCCACCGACGCCTGGATCGAGTCGAAGTCCAACGGGGACACCGAGCGCAGGTCCAGGACCTCGAGGGACTTGCCCTCCTCGGCGGCCGCGGCGGCGACCTCCTGGCAGAGCTTCACCATCGGACCGTAGGCAACGAGGGTCAGGTCCGTGCCCTCACGGACCACCTGGGCCTTGTGCAGCGGCCCGGGGATGGCTTCGGTGTTGACCTCGGCCTTGTCCCAGTAGCGCCGCTTGGGCTCGAAGAAGATCACCGGGTCGTCGCTCTGGATGGCCTGCTGCATCATCCAGTAGGCGTCCGACGCATTGGAGGGGCTGACCACCTTCAGGCCCGCCACATGCGCGAAGAGCGCCTCGGGGGACTCGGAGTGGTGCTCCACCGCGCCGATGCCGCCGCCGTAGGGGATGCGGACGACGACCGGGAGCTTGACCTTGCCCAGCGAGCGCGCGTGCATCTTCGCTAGCTGCGTGACGATCTGGTCGTACGCGGGGAAGACGAAGCCGTCGAACTGGATCTCCACGACCGGGCGGTAGCCGCGGAGCGCGAGTCCGATGGCGGTGCCCACGATGCCGGACTCGGCGAGCGGGGTGTCGATGACCCGGCTCTCGCCGAAGTCCTTCTGCAGGCCGTCGGTCACACGGAAGACACCGCCGAGCTTGCCGACGTCCTCGCCCATGATCAGGACCTTGGGGTCGGATTCCAGGGCGCGGCGCAGCGACTCGTTGATCGCCTTGGCGAGAGCCATGTTCTTGAACGTCACAGCCTCTGCCATGTCACTGGCCCCCTTCATCCGCGAACGACGCCTGGTAGGCGGCGAACTGGGCTCGCTCCTCGTCGACGAGCGCATGCCCGTCCGCGTACACGTTCTCGAAGATGGCGAAGTGGTCCGGGTCCGGCATGGCGCGGACCGCCTCACGCACTCGTTTGCCCAACGCCTCGCTCTCGGCCTCGAGTTCCGCGAAGAATCCGTCGTCCGTGTGGTTTGAAGCCTCCAGGTACCGGCGAAGCCGCAGGATCGGGTCCTTCGCCTCCCAGGCCTCGCGCTCCTCGTCGGCCCGGTACTTCGTCGGGTCGTCGGAGGTGGTGTGGGCGCCCATGCGGTACGTGTACGCCTCGACGAGGGTGGGGCCCTCACCGCGGCGGGCGCGCTCCAGGGCCCACTTCGTCACCGCGAGGCAGGCCAGTACGTCGTTGCCGTCGACCCGGACGCCGGGGAAGCCGTAGCCCTGCGCACGCTGGTAGAGCGGGACGCGGGTCTGCTTCTCGGTCGGCTCGGAGATCGCCCACTGGTTGTTCTGGCAGAAGAACACCACGGGGGCGTTGTAGACCGCGGAGAAGGTGAAGGACTCGGCCACGTCGCCCTGGCTGGAGGCGCCGTCACCGAAGTAGGCGATGACCGCGCTGTCCGCGCCGTCCTTGGCGATGCCCATCGCATAGCCCGTGGCGTGCAGCGTCTGGGAGCCGATGACGATCGTGTACAGGTGGAAGTTGTTGCTGTTGGGGTCCCAGCCGCCGTTGTTCACGCCGCGGAACATGCCCAGCAGGTTGGCCGGGTCGACCCCGCGGCACCAGGCGACGCCGTGCTCGCGGTAGGTCGGGAAGACGTAGTCGTCCTCACGGGTGGCCCGGCCCGAGCCGATCTGGGCGGCCTCCTGGCCGAGCAGCGAGGCCCACAGGCCCAGCTCGCCCTGGCGCTGCAGGGAGGTGGCCTCGGCGTCGAAGCGGCGGGTGAGCACCATGTCGCGATACAGACCGCGGAGCTCATCGGGGGTGATGCCGGCGACGTACTCGTCGTACTCGGCGTTCTTCACGCGCTCGCCCTCGGGCGTCAGCAGCTGTACCAGCTCGGGGTCCGTGCTCGGCGATTTCCTTGCGGTGGTCGTCTTGCCGGCCGTGCTCTTGGTTCCGGCGCTGCGTCGCGGCTTGCGCGGGGCAGTGCTCTCCACGGTCACGTGTGCTCCTCCGTCGGTCCGGCTACCCGGGTTCGCCGGGCGCCAGTACGGCTCACCTGCACCCCCACGGACGCACAGGGTGGGTGCGGCCCGGTCGGGGACAGGCGTGACAGGTGCCCCGGCGAGCACCCTGCAAAAAGCACGTTACCCAGTGCTCCACATTTCTGTGAAACCCCTCCTGACCTGCGTTTTTGCTTGGATTTCCAAGTAAATCGCGAAAGTCGGGAACATCTCCTGGTCACAGCCTTGCAGGGGGCCGGAACAACGGCACGTTATCCCGGTGACCCACGTCACGGGAAGGGGCGAAAAAACAGCGCGCGCGTGCGGCCCTGCTGGGCCCCACGCGCGCGTGAAGGTGATTTCCGCCCGGGTCAGCCGCCGACGCCCGAGGTGACCCCCGTCGTGCCGCCGTTGTCGGCGCCGCCGTCCGTCGGGTCCGACGTGTCGCCCGTCGGCGGGGCCGACGGGGTCGGGTCGTCCGTCGGCTCCTCGGTCGTCGCCGGGTCCGACGGCTCGCTGGTCGGCTCGCTGCTGGGGGTCTTGGACGGCGTGTACGACGGCGTGTACGACGGCGTGTAGCTCCCGGACCCGGAGCTCGTGCCGGAGCCGTTGTCCGTGGACGTGTCCGTCGGCTGGTCGGTCGGCTCGTCGGTCGGGGACTCGGTGGCCGTGTCGTCCTTGGTCTGCGAGGTGGTCGGGGAGTGCGTGGTGTGGCTGCCGCCGCTGCCGTTGCCGGTGTTGTGCAGCGCCAGCGCGACACCCGCCGCGATGGCGATCACCGCGAGGACGGCGAGGATCCACAGCTTGCCGCGGCCGCTGCCCTTGTTGCCGTGCCCCTCGAAGCCGCCGTCGTCCCCGCCGCCGTAGCCGGTGGGCAGGATCGGCTGCGGGATCTGCGTCGTACCGGAGGAGTCGCCGGGGTGCGGCAGCACCGTCGTGCTCGCGAAGCCCGCGGCCGGGGTGGCCCGGCCCTCGTGCACGGCGACCGGGCCGGTGTTCCAGGTGCCGGTGTGGCCGCCCTGGTCGTAGAGCATCTGCAGCCCGTACTGGACGAGGCCGCGCATTTCCTCGGCGGTCTGGAAGCGGTCGTCCGGCTCCTTCGCGAGCGATCGCATGACGAGGCCGTCGAGCTCCGGCGGCACGGACTGTGAGACCTCGGACGGCGGCGTCGGGATGTCCTGGACGTGCTGGTAGACCACCGACAGCGGGGTCTCACCCGTGAACGGGGGCCGCAGCGCGAGGAGTTCGTAGAGGAGGCAGCCCGTCGCGTACAGGTCGGAGCGGTGGTCGACGGCCTTGCCGAGCGCCTGCTCCGGGGAGAGGTACTGCGGCGTGCCCATGACCATGCCGGTCTGCGTCATCGTCGACTGCGCGCCGTGCAGGGCACGGGCGATGCCGAAGTCCATCACCTTCACCGCGCCGGTGTGCGTGATGATCACGTTCGCCGGCTTGATGTCACGGTGCACGATGCCGTGCTGGTGCGAGTAGGCGAGCGCCTCCAGCACACCGGAGACGATGATCAGGGCCTGCTCGGGACCGGGCGCCTCGGCGTTGATCAGCAGGTCGCGGATGGTGCGGCCCTCGACGATCTCCATCACGATGTACGGGACGCTCTGGGCGCCCCCGGTGCCGTAGCCGCCCGGCACCGTGTCCTCGCCGGAGTCGTACACGGCGACGATCGCATGGTGGTTGAGACCGGCCACCGACTGGGCCTCGCGCGTGAAGCGGGCCTTGGAGACCGGGTCCTCGGCGAGGTCGGCTCGGAGCAGCTTGACCGCGACGGTGCGCCCGAGGCGCACGTCCTCCGCGGCGAAAACCTCCGCCATGCCGCCCCGGCCGAGTCTGCGGGTCAGCCGGTACCGGCCGTCCCCGACCAATCCGCCGTTCCCCCACATTTCCGGCGCATCTGACATACCGCCGCCAGTCGCCTCGGGGTCGGACGGGCCCTGGGCGCGCTGCTGCTGTGCCATCAGTCCTCGCCGTCATTTCTGCCCGCGGTGCGCGCGGTGTTGTTACGGTCTCCGTCGGCCACGCTACAGCCTCAACGCAAGCCGCCGGTCCGAGAAGGGGGCCGGAACCGGCACAGGACGGACCGGCCATCAAACCGTCACCCCGTCAGTGCGTGCAAGTTCTGTGTACCGCCCGTACAGCCTCTGTAACGCTCCCGCGACGCTTCTATCGCGTACGGTCACGGATCGGGCACCGAGCTTGACGTGTCAGTGCCCTGGGGCAGACTTGGCCGGGAATAGCACTTTGGATCATCGGCAGTCAACGGCGCCTCAAGGCCCACGGGGGAAGCGGAACATGAGCCAGGACGGCGCACAGGGCCGGTATGCGGGGCGGGCGCTCGCCGGCGGCCGCTATCAACTGCGCGACCTGCTCGGCGAGGGCGGCATGGCCTCCGTGCACCTGGCCTACGACTCCGTGCTCGACCGCCAGGTCGCGATCAAGACGCTGCACACCGAACTCGGCCGCGAGCAGGCCTTCCGCGAGCGCTTCCGCCGCGAGGCCCAGGCCGTGGCGAAGCTCACGCACACCAATATCGTCTCGGTCTTCGACACCGGCGAGGACAGCCTTGACGGAATGACCACGCCGTACATCGTCATGGAGTACGTCGAGGGCCGCCCGCTGGGCTCGGTGCTCGACGAAGACGTACGGCAGTTCGGCGCGATGCCCGCCGACAAGGCGCTGAAGATCACCGCGGACGTTCTCGCGGCGCTGGAGATCAGCCACGAGATGGGCCTGGTCCACCGGGACATCAAGCCGGGCAACGTCATGGTCACCAAGCGCGGCGTCGTCAAGGTGATGGACTTCGGCATTGCGCGTGCCATGCAGTCCGGTGTGACGTCGATGACACAGACCGGCATGGTCGTCGGCACCCCGCAGTACCTGTCGCCGGAGCAGGCGCTGGGGCGGGGCGTGGACGCCCGGTCCGATCTCTACTCGGTCGGCATCATGCTGTTCCAACTGGTCACCGGGCGGCTGCCGTTCGAGGCGGACTCGCCGCTGGCGATCGCGTACGCGCATGTGCAGGAGGAGCCGGTGGCTCCTTCGTCGATCAACCGGGCGCTGCCTCCCGCGGTGGACGCGCTGGTTGCCCGCGCACTGAGGAAGAACCCGAACGAGCGTTTCCCGAGCTCCGAGTCGATGCGCGACGAGTGCCTGCGCGTGGCCGCGTCCGTGCAGGCCGCCCCGCCGAGCATCGTGCCCGGCACCCGCCCCCAGAGCGGTTCCGGTGTCGGCTCCGCGGTGTTCCCGCCGGTCAGCCAGGCGCCCCAGGCACCCCCGGGCCCCGTACAGACGCCGTACCAGCCGCCCCAGCCGCCGACCCCGAACCCGAATCCGTACAGCGCGCCGACGCCGCCTCCTTCCCCTGCGTACGGCTACCCGCAGCAGGGCGGCTACCGGACGCCGTCGCCGTATGCGCAGCCGCAGACCCCGCCGCCGTACAACCTCACGCCCCAGCAGCGGCCCTCCGCGCCCTCGGGCGGCGGCAAGAACAACAAGTCGGTGGTCATCGGGACGATCGTCGTCTCGATCATCGCCGTCGGCGGCCTGATCGCGGCCCTGGCGCTCAACGGGGGCGGCGGTGGCGGAGGAGGCGGAGGCGACGAGGGCAGCGGCGGCAGCAGCCCGATCGCGACGACGACCCACGCGGCGGACTGGCGCGGGCCGGACACCACCAAGGTGATCGACTCGACGGAGTGCACGGAACCGCAGGAGTCGTACACCGACGAGAACAAGATCCGGGTGCCCGACTTCCGCTTCAAGTACATCGAGTCGGTCAAGGAGTGCGCCAAGGCCGCGAACTGGTCGCTGGTGGTCAACGACTACAACGAGAACACGTACGGCGAGGGCGCGGTGATCGACCAGACCCCCGAGGCCGGCTCGGACGTCGACCCGGACAAGGTCAAGATCACGCTCGACGTCTCGACGGGCAACCCCTCCTGACGCCGGGCGCTCGGACGCAGACATGACGAAGGGCCCGGCGGCCGAAGCCGCCGGGCCCTTTCGCATACGTCGCCAGAGGTCGTCCAGATGGCTACAGGTACGGCCCGCCCGAGCGGCCGGCCGTGTGGCCTTCCTCGCCCATCTCGTGACCCACGCCCGGCGGCAGCGCGCGCCGCATCTGCTCCAACTGCGCCCGCGCGGCCATCTGCTGGGCGAACAGCGTGGTCTGGATGCCGTGGAAGAGGCCCTCCAGCCAGCCCACCAACTGGGCCTGCGCGATGCGCAGTTCGGCGTCGCTGGGCGTGCCGTCGTCCGTGAAGGGCAGCGAGAGCCGCTCCAGCTCCTCGACCAGCTCCGGCGCCAGCCCGTCCTCCAGCTCCTTCACCGAGCTGCGGTGGATCTCCTTGAGCCGGGCCCGGCTCGCCTCGTCCAGGGGAGCGGCGCGCACCTCCTCCAGGAGCTGCTTGATCATGCTGCCGATCCGCATCACCTTGGCCGGCTGCTCGACCTGCTCCGTCACCGGAATCTCGCGGGAGTCCTCGTCCCCACCGCCAATCGCCATGCCGTCCTGGCCCACGACCAGGATCTGGGGGTTGTCCGGCGACCTGTCGTTCCTCGGCATCTCCATGCCGCCATTCTCTCGCACGTGTGCATCTCATCACCGTGGTGCCCCCCGTGGAGGGTGATCCACCGTTTACGGTGCGGGAGTTTCCGTCACGGCGCGTGAGTTTCCGTCCTGAGCCGCAGCAGCCGGGCCTCGGTGGGGCCCCCGGTTCGAGCGACGTCGGGAATCGGGAACTGGGGGAGGTCCAGCCAGCCAATCTCGGCCTCCGTGTGGCAGATGAGCTGCTCCGGCACCAGCACCAGCACCAGCAGCCGCGCCGGCTCGTCCAGGTGGCCGGGCGTGCGGCCCAGCGCCTGCGCCCGCCGCCGTACGTACTCGTGCAGCGGATCCGCCACATGCCGGCGCTGCGCCTCGACGACCTTCCGCACGTCGACGCCGGGCGCCCCGACCGCCAGGACCAGCTTGATCGCCAGCTCGTCGCGCGGTGGAGCGGCCCGCTGCACGGGAGGCGCATACCAGGCCCGCAACCCGGCCCGGCCCGGCCCCGCCTCGGTCAGCGCGTACAGCACCCGCCCGGCCTCGTCCTCGCGGGTCCTGGAGGACCATCCCGTCCCGTTCCAGCCGGCCGAGGGTCGTGTGGCCCTGCCCGATGTTCAGCGGCCGGGTGCCGGCCGTGCGCGCCTCGTACTCGGTGCGCAGCCGGGAGCCGTAGCGGGGTCGTCTTCGAGGAGCGCCGGCAGCCCGTGACGAATCGACATACCCGGATTGTGCAGCGGGTTCGGACTTTTGGCGGAACCCGGAATGCCGGAAGTACGGGCCAATGTGACGCTTGGGGCGTGAATCCATGGCTGCGTGCTTTGAAGGGGGCCGGACTGGTCGTGGGGGTGGGGGCGGGCGTACTGGTGATCCCGTACGGGGGTGGTGCGTCGTACGGGGCCATTGCGTCGCACGGAGGTGTGTCGACGCACGGAAGCGTTTCGACGCACGAGGCCGTACCGGGGCGCGGGAGCGTTTCGACGCACGACGCTGGTCGTACGGCTGCTGAGGGAGCCCCTGCGGCTGCTTCCCGGGCTGCCTCTCCGTCTGCCTCTGCCTCCTCCACCGCCTCCCCCGGGCCGTCCCGCGCCGGGAGCCGGGCAGGTGAGGGCCGGGAGCGACCGGGACGACGGGAGACGGCGGGCGCGGACGCATCCGCCCCGTCGGACGAGGGGGACGAGGAATCGGCTTCCAGGGAGGGGGAGACGGACGCGGGCCAGGCCGCCTCGGCGTCGCCGCCCGCGGAGGCGGGCCTGGTGCCCTCCAGGCCCGCGCAGCGTCCCGCGGCTCACGCGGCCGAGCAGCCCGCCGAACCCGTCCTGCGGATCCTTCCACTGGGCAGCGGGCTGGTCCTGATCGGGCTCGGTCTGGGGCTCGCCTTCATCGGCCTGCGGATGCGGCGGACGTAGCGGACTCGGGGCGTTCAGGGCACGACCAGCAGCACCTTGCCCACGTGTCCGCTCTCCTCGACGACCCGGTGGGCCGCCGCCGCGTCGTCCATCGGGAGTTCGCGGTCGACGACGGGGCGGACATGGCCGGCGTCGAGCAGGGGCCACACATGCTCGCGTACGGCCGCGACGATCGCCGCCTTCTCGGGGAGCGGGCGGGCCCGCAGCGAGGTCGCGCTGATCGCGGCCCGCTTGCTCAGGAGCGCGGCGATGTTCAGCTCGCCCTTGATGCCGCCCTGCATGCCGATGATCGCGAGCCGGCCGTTGACGGCGAGGGTCTGGACGTTGCGGTCCAGGTACTTGGCGCCCATGTTGTCGAGGATGACGTCGGCGCCCGCGCCGTCCGTGGCCTTCTTGACCTCGGCGACGAAGTCCTGTTCCCGGTAGTTGATCAGGATGTCGGCGCCCAGTTCGGCGCACTGCTGCAGCTTCTCCTTGGTGCCGGCCGTGACGGCGACCTTTGCGCCGACGGCCTTGGCGAGCTGGATGGCCATGGTGCCGATGCCACTGGAGCCGCCGTGCACGAGCAGCGTCTCGCCGGGGCGCAGGTGGGCGATCATGAAGACGTTGGACCAGACCGTGCAGACCACCTCGGGCAGCGCGGCCGCCTGCCTGAGGTCGAGGCCCTTGGGAACCGGCAGCAGCTGGCCGGCCGGGATCGCTACCTTCTCGGCGTAGCCGCCGCCCGCGAGCAGCGCGCACACCTCGTCGCCGACCGCCCAGCCGGAGACTCCGGGACCGAGCGCGGCGACCCGGCCGGAGCACTCCAGACCGGGATGGCGGGACGCGCCGGGCGGCGGGTCGTAGAAGCCCTGCCGCTGCAGGATGTCGGCGCGGTTGACGGCGCTGGCCACCACCTCGACCAGGACCTCGCCCTCGCCGGCCACCGGATCCGGGACCTCGTCCCACACCAGCGCCTCGGGCCCACCAGGTTGGGGAATCGTGATCGCATGCATGGGCAGGACGCTACTCCTCGGCTCCCCCGCGAAGGCGTCGCGGCCTCGGCCCTGAGGGATCTCAGTCCTGCGGGACGCGCCGGACGTCGGGTGCGACCTGTGTGCCCGGCGACGCCCGGACGATGGTGATCAGCCGGTCCGTCAACTGCAGTGTCCCGATGCCCGGATCGTCGTATCCGAGCACCCGGTGCCCGCGTACGACGCTCACGACCAGGTCCTCGGTCTCCCGCGGCGTCTTGCCCACCTCGGCCTTCACGACCGGCCGCTCGACCATGTCGAGGCCGCTGCCCTGCTGGATGAGGTCCTCCATGACCATGGCGGCGGCCGGGCTGAGCACGGACAGGCCGAGCAGGCGGCCGGCGGCGCTGGCGCTGGTGATGACCGCGTCGGCGCCGGACTGCTGGAGCAACGGCGCGTTCTCCTCCTCGCGGACCGCGGCCACGATCTTCGCCCCGCGGTTGAGCTGCCGTGCCGTCAGCGTGACGAGTACGGCCGTGTCGTCGCGCTGGGTGGCGATGATGATCTGCCGCGCCCGGTGCACCTCGGCCCGCTTCAGCACGTCGCTGCGCGTCGCGTCCCCGACCACACCGACGTAGCCCTCGGCCGTCGCCGCCTCGATCACCTTGGAGCTGGGGTCGACCACCACGACCTGCTCCTTCTTCAGTCCCGTCGCACACACGGTCTGGATCGCCGAGCGCCCCTTCGTGCCGAAGCCGACGACGACGGTGTGGTCGCGCAAGGTGGACCTCCAGCGGTTCAGTCGCCATTCCTCCCGGGTGCGCTCGGTGAGGACCTCGAGCGTGGTGCCGACCAGGATGATCAGGAAGAGCACGCGCAGCGGCGTGACGACGAAGATGTTGGTGAACCGGGCGGTGTCGCTGACCGGCGTGATGTCGCCGTATCCGGTGGTGGAGAGGGTGACGGTCGCGTAGTAGAAGGCGTCCAGCAGGTCGACCGCCCGGTCGGAGTTGTCGTTGTAGCCGTCGTGGTCTGCGTAGACGATCAGGGCGGTCGCGACCAGGACCCCCAGGGCCAGTAACAGCCGTTTGGCGACCTGGCGTATCGGCCGCTCGACCACCTTCCTCGGCAGTCTCACGCGATGGGTCACGAGATGTTCGTCCGCCTGGCGGGCGATCGCGTCATGGCCCGGAAGTTTCACGTGAAACACACCCCGATTCCGGCGGACGCCCAGGGCAGGTCGAGGAGCTCCAGTTCCTGACCCGGGCGGGCGCCGCCCGGTGGCACGACCGCGAGGGCATCGGCCGCCGCGATGCCGCGCAGCATGGCCGGACCGTTGTAGTGCAGCGGCACGGCGCTGTCGCCGCGCAGCACGACGGGGATGAGCCGGGTGTCGTACGGATGCCCGTGCACCCCGTCCTGGAGCGGCAGGGCGTACGGCTCCGGAGCGGGGCGTGCGGCGAGCGTGCGCAGCAGGGGTTCGGCGAGGGTGAGCAGGCCGGAGACGGCGGCGAGGGGGTTGCCGGGCAGTCCGACGAGGTGCTGGTTCTCCTTGGTGCGGGCCAGCAGCATGGGGTGGCCGGGGCGCACCTTCACGCCGTCCACGAGGAGTTCGGCGCCGATGCGCTGAAGGGTCGGGTGGACGTGGTCGACCGGTCCGGAGGCGGTGCCGCCGGTGGTGACGATCAGGTCGGCCTCGGAGCCCGTGATGGCCTTGCGCAGGGCCTTGGCGTCGTCCCCGTGCCTTCGTACGGAGGTCACCTCGGCGCCCAGCGCGCGCAGCCAGGGCGGCAGCATCGGGCCGAGGGCATCCCTGATCAGGCCGTCGTGCGGCCGTCCCTCGGTGAGCAGCTCGTCGCCCAGGACGAGGACTTCGACGCGGGGGCGGGGGACTGCGGTGACGGTGTCGTAGCCGGCGGCCGCGGCGAGGCCGAGCACGGCCGGGGTGACGAGGGCGCCGACGGGCAGGAGCTGGTCGCCGGTGCGGCACTCCTGGCCGCGGGGGCGGATGTCCTGGCCGTGCTGCACCTCGCGGGTGGCGTGCAGGCGGCCCTTGTCGTCGGTGCGGCCGTGTTCGCTGCGGATCACGGCGGTGGTGTCCGGGGGGATGCGGGCGCCGGTGGCGATACGGACGGCCTCGCCGTCGGTGAGGGCTCCGGGCTCGGCGTGTCCGGCCAGGATGCCCTTGTCCCGTACGTCCCAGGGGCCGGGTCCCGCGACCGCCCAGCCGTCCATCGCCGAGGTGTCGAAGGAGGGCAGGTCGGTGAGGGCGGTGAGGGGGGCGGCCAGGGTGAGGCCGAGGGAGGCTTCGAGGGGGACCGAGACGAGGGGGCGGCGGGCGCCGGACCGGGCGGCGCGGGCGGCGATCGACCGGGCCTCGGGCCAGGGGGTGGCCCTGTGGTGGGCGTCGGGCTTGTGCGGCGCGGCGGGGTGGGCAGCCTGCGGGGCGGGCACAGGCGCGGAGTCGCCGGGGGTGCGGTGGTCGGGGGCGCGGTGGTCGGGTTCCTTCACCAGGGCGAGCACCTCCTCGACGTCGAGGTCCTCGACGTCCTCGCCGGGCCGGGTGGAGCGGGCGGTCATCCGGCGTCCGGGCGGGTGTCGGAGCCGGCGTCGGACTTGGCGCCGGCGGCCTTGTCCGTCTCGTCGTCCTCGTCGGCCCAGCGCAGGGCGAGGGCCACGGCCTTGCGGGCGGCTTCGGCGACGGCTTCGGGGCCCCCGCCGGCCTGGGCGGCCGCGTAGCCGACGAGGAAGGTGGTCAGGGGTGCCGCGGGCCTGGCCACCCCGTGTGCGGCGTCGCGGGCGAGGTCGAGCAGGACACCGGTGTCGACGTCGAGGTCGATGCCCAGCTCGTCCTTGGCTGCGGAAATCCATTCATCCAACACGTGCCCATGCTCCCTGATGCGTGCCCTGGCGGAGGCGATGTCGTCCCAGGTGTCGCAGTCGAAGGAGGCGACGGGGTCCGGGACGCGGGTGAGGTGGAGGGCGGCGGTCAGCCGGCGCAGCGGCAGCCCGGTGAGGCTGCCGTGCTCGGTGGCGAGCGCGGCCAGTTCGCGGCGCAGCGCGTGCGTGCGGTAGGCGGCCACGAGGGGCTGGTCGCGGCCGTCGCCGTCGGTGAGCAGGACGCCTTCGGCGTCGCTCACCTGCAGTGCGCTCAGCAGCCGCCGCACGGTCGCCGTCCCGAGGAACGGCAGGTCGGCGGAGAGAACCACGGTCTGCCCGGCGGTGGTGTGGTGCAGTCCGGCGCCGAGCGCGGCGAGGGGTCCCCCGCCGGGCGGGTCCTCGCGGGCCCACCGCACGGGCCGGGCGGTGGGCCGGGAGTCGGCGACGACGACGGTCGTGCGGGCGCCGGCGCAGGCGGTCAGCACCCGGTCGAGCAGCGCCCGGCCGCCGACGCGCAGGCCGGGCTTGTCGGCGCCGCCGAGCCGCCGGGCGGCGCCCCCGGCGAGCACGACGGCGTCGTACGCGTCGTGCGCCGGGGCGGCGCCGCGGTCGCCGGAGGGCTCGTGCGAGGTCATCCCCCGAGTATGCGTGCCGTCACGATCACAGGGAACGCATGGGCGTCACACGGAACGTGCGGGCGTCCTCGCCGTCACAGCGTGCGCAGCAGGACCGCAGGCTGTTCCACGCAGTCCGCCACGTACCGCAGGAAGCCGCCTGCCGTGCCGCCGTCGCACACCCGGTGGTCGAAGGTGAGCGAGAGCTGGACGACCTGCCGCACGGCGAGCTCGCCCTCGTGCACCCACGGCTTGGGGACGATGCGGCCGACGCCGAGCATGGCGGCCTCGGGGTGGTTGATGATCGGCGTGGACCCGTCGACACCGAACACGCCGTAGTTGTTCAACGTGAAGGTGCCACCGGTGAGTTCCCCGGGTGTGAGGTTGCCGGTGCGGGCCGCCTCGGTCAGCCGGGCGAACTCCGCGGTGAACGCTTCGGCATCGCGCGCATGGGCGTCCCGTACGACCGGCACGACGAGGCCGCGCTCGGTCTGCGCGGCGAAGCCGAGGTGCACCTGGTCGAGCTGCACGACCTCCCTGGCCTCCATGTCGACGGTGGAGTTGAGCTCGGGGAACCGGGCGAGGGCGGCCGTGCAGATGCGGGCCAGCAGGGCGAGGAGGGAGATCTTCGGCCCGCCCGAGGCGTTCATCGCGGCACGCGCGCGCATGAGCTCGGTCGCGTCGGCGTCCACCCAGCAGGTCGCCTCCGGTATCTCGCGGCGGCTGCGGGAGAGCTTGTCGGCGACGGCGCCCCGGATGCCCTTGAGGGGGATGCGGAGGCCGGTGGCGGGTGCCGCGGTGGCGGTCGGCGCGGGTGCCTGGGGTCGGGTGGCCGGCTCGGCCGTCCGGCCCTGTGCCTCGGCGGCACGCAGCGCGTACTCGACGTCCGCGCGCAGGATCAGCCCGTCGGGGCCGGAGCCCGTCATCTCCTTCAGGTCCAGGCCGTTCTGCCGGGCGAGCCGGCGCACCAGCGGCGAGATCACGGGGACGGGTCCGTCCGCCGCCTCGCGTGCGCCGGAGCTTCCGTTCGCCTCCCGGGGCGCGGCGGGCGCCGTCTGTCCCGGCCGTACCCTCCGGCGTCGCGCGGGCGCCTCCGAAGTGCCGTATCCCACCAGCACGTTGCCCGAGCCCTCGGTCTCACCCCCTGAAGCCGCCGGTCCGACCGCGACCGTCAACAGTGGTGCGCCGACGGGCAGTTCGGTGCCCTCCTCGCCGAAGCGGGCGGTGACCACGCCGCCGTAGGGGCAGGGCACGTCGACCAGCGCCTTGGCCGTCTCGACCTCGACGACCGGCTGGTCGACCGCGACGACGTCGCCGACCTCCACCAGCCAGCGGACGATCTCCGCCTCGGTGAGCCCCTCCCCGAGGTCGGGGAGCCTGAACTCCAACACCTGTGCCATCAGCTCTCGGCCTCCCACTGCAGACGCCCCACGGCATCCAGGATGCGGTCCACGCCGGGCAGGTGGTGGCGCTCCAGCATCGGCGGCGGGTAGGGGATGTCGAACCCGGCCACGCGCAGCACCGGCGCCTCCAGGTGGTGGAAGCAGCGCTCCGTGACACGGGCCGCGATCTCCCCGCCCGGGCCGCCGAACCCGCCCGACTCGTGCACGACGACCGCGCGCCCGGTGCGCCGTACCGAGGCGCAGACCGTCTCGTCGTCGAACGGCACCAGGGAGCGCAGGTCGACGACTTCGAGGTCCCAGCCCTCGGCCCGCGCGGCCTCGGCGGCTTCGAGGCAGACGGGCACGGACGGTCCGTAGGTGACGAGTGTGGCGCTGCGGCCCGGGCGCCGCACCACCGCGCGGCCTATCGGTTCAACGTCCGTCGGGTGCTCGGGGTTCCAGGAGTCCTTGGACCAGTACAGGCGCTTGGGTTCGAGGAAGACGACCGGGTCGTCGGAGGCGATGGCGGCACGCAGCAGGCCGTAGGCATCGGCGACGGTGGCGGGCGTGACGACATGGAGCCCCGGAGTCGCCATGTAGTACGCCTCGGAGGAGTCGCTGTGGTGCTCGACACCGCCGATGCCGCCGCCGTAGGGGACGCGAATGGTGAGCGGGAGGGGCATTGCGCCGCGGGTGCGGTTGCGCATCCGGGACACGTGCGAGATCAGCTGCTCGAACGCCGGGTAGGCGAACGCGTCGAACTGCATCTCCACGACCGGGCGCAGGCCGTACATCGCCATGCCGACCGCGGTGCCGAGGATGCCCGCCTCGGCCAGCGGGGTGTCCGTGCAGCGGTCCTCGCCGAACTCCTTGGCGAGTCCGTCGGTGACACGGAAGACACCGCCGAGGGTGCCGACGTCCTCGCCCATGACGTGCACGGTGGGGTCGGCGGCCATGGCGTCGCGCAGCGCGCGCGTGAGCGCCTGCGCCATGGTGGCCGGCTTGAGGGCGACGGTGGTCATCAGTGGCCGCCTTCCTGTTCCGCGTGCAGCTCGGCCCGCAACTGGGCCTGCTGTTCGCGCAGTTGCCCGGTGGGCTCGGCATACACGTGGGCGAACAGGTCCATGGGGTCGAGGACCGGATCCTGGTTCATGCGTTCGCGCAGGTCGGCTGCCATGGTCTCGGCAGTGTCGCGGGCGGCCCGGATGGCGTCGTCGTCGAGCAGGCCGCGCTCGGTCAGTTCGTGCTCCAGGAGCACGATGGGGTCGTGGGCGCGCCAGGCCTCGACCTCGGTGTCGCCGCGGTAGCGGGTCGCGTCGTCGGCGTTGGTGTGGGCGTCGATGCGGTAGGTGATCGCCTCGATCAGGGTGGGGCCGCCGCCCTCGCGCGCCTGCCGCACGGCGTCGGTGAGGACCTCGTGCACGGCGGCCGCGTCGTTGCCGTCGACCAGGCGGCCGGGCATGCCGTAGCCGACGGCCTTGTGGGCCAGCGACGGGGCCGCGGTCTGCTTGGCCAGCGGGACGGAGATCGCGAAGCCGTTGTTCTGGACCAGGAAGACCACCGGCGCCTGCCAGACAGCGGCGAAGTTCAGCGCCTCGTGGAAGTCGCCCTCGCTGGAGCCGCCGTCGCCGACCATGGCGAGCGCGACCACGTCGTCGCCCTTGAGGCGGGCGGCGTGCGCGAGGCCGACGGCGTGCGGGAGCTGGGTGGCGAGGGGGGTGCACAGGGGGGCCACACGGTGCTCGTGCGGGTCGTAGCCGGTGTGCCAGTCGCCGCGCAGCAGAGTGAGCGCCTGGACGGGGTCCAGGCCGCGGGCGACCGCGGCGAGCGTGTCGCGGTAGCTGGGGAAGAGCCAGTCGCGGTCCTCGAGGGCGAGCGCGGCGGCGACCTGGCAGGCCTCCTGGCCGGTGCTGGACGGGTAGACGGCGAGGCGGCCCTGCTTGGTGAGGGCGGTCGCCTGCACGTTGTACCTGCGGCCGCGCACCAGCTCGGCGTACAGGCGGCGCAGCAGGGCCGGGTCGGCCTTCGCGGCCGCCTCGGTGCCGAGGACGCGGTAGGGCTCCGCGTCGGGCAGCAGCGGCGCGGGGTCCGTGCGGGGCTGCCAGGCGGGGGGCGGCGATGGCCGATACCCGCCCCGCTGCTCCATGACCGTCATGACGGCACCTCCTCGTGGGAGCGGCTTCAGGCGCGCCACGGCTGTGATGCGCCTCACCTACCGATTGTTCGGTCGTCGGCACATTTTGGCTACAGGCACCTTCAGGCTGTGGACAAACGGTTCTCCACAACCTGAAATGAACGCAGTACGTCCATGGTAGGGAGGCGGGGGGACATGGCACCTGAACAAATGGCCGAAGGGGCGGAAGGCGGAAGTCCCCTGCCGTCGCCGCGGCCCCTCGACGCCATCGATCTGGACATCCTGCAGATGCTCCAGGCGGACGGCCGTGCGTCGATACGGTCGGTCGCGGAACGGGTGCACGTCTCACGCGCCAACGCCTACGCGCGTATCAACCGCCTCATCGAGGACGGCGTCATCCGCGGCTTCGGCGCCCGCGTCAACCACGAGCGCGCAGGTCAGGGCACCTCGGCGTACATCACCCTGAAGATCGTCCAGAACTCCTGGCGCACGGTGCGCGAGCAGCTCAGACAGCTGCCCGGGGCGTCCCACATCGCCCTGGTGGGCGGCGACTTCGACGTCCTGCTGCTGGTGCACACCTCGGACAACAGGGCGCTGCGCGAGCTGGTGCTCACCCGGCTGCAGGCGATGCCCGAAGTGCTCAGCACGCGCACGCTGCTGGTGTTCGAGGAGGAGGACCTGGAGCCCCAGGGCTGAGCCCTGCGAGGCCGCTCAGGCCTCCTTGCGCAGCCCTCCGAAGACCAACTGCACCACTGCGTCGGCCACTTCGCGCTCGCTCATGCCCCGCCCGTCGGGCCGGTACCACTCGACGATCGAGTTGATCATCCCGAAGACGAGCCTGGTCGCGAGCCGCACCTCCACGTCACCACGTACGTCCCCGTCGGCGGCCGCCGCCTTCAGCAGCTCGGCCACCTGGTGGTCGAAGTCGCGGCGCCGCTCCAGGGCCCACCGCTCGGTGGCCGTGTTGCCGCGCACACGCAGCAGCAGGGTCACATACGGCAGCTCGCCGATCAGCACCTCCACCATGCGCCGGACGACGTACTCGAGGCGCTCGGCGGCGTGCCCCACGCGCGCGTGCTCCTCGTCGAGGATCCCGAAGAGCCCGTCGAGCGCCCGGCTGACGGCCCGGCGCAGCAGTTCCTCCTTGCCGGCCACATGGTGGTAGATCGACGACTTGGAGATGCCGGCCGCCTTGGAGAGGTGCTCCATGGAGGTGCCGTCGTAGCCGCGTTCGTTGAAGACCTGGACGGCGACGGACAGCAGCGTCTCCGGGGTGTACGTGTCGCGCTTGGCGGTGGTCATGACTGGCTGCCCTCCCGCTTGTCGGAGGCGTACGCGTGCCGGTACAGCGCCAGCGACGGCGCATAGCGCCCGGAGGGGTCGCGCAGGTGCAGGTCGTCGAGGAGGGCGTACGCCCAGTTGCGGCCCAGCCTGCGGCTCCACTCGAAGGGCCCGAGCGGGTAGTTGACTCCCAGGCGCATCGCGGTGTCGATGTCCTCCTCGGTGGCCACGCCCTTGGCGACGGCGTCGTGCGCGAGGTCGACGATCCGGGCGACCGTGCGGGCCACGATCATGCCGGGGACGTCACCGATGATGCTGACGTCCTTGCCGAGCGCCTGGAAGAGGCCGGTGGCCTCGGCGAGGGTCCCCGGCGAGGTGTCCTGGGACGCGGACAGGGCGATACGGGTGGCCCGCCGGTAGTCGAGGGCGAGGTCGAAGTAGACGACGTCGCGGAACTCGACGGAGGTCTGGCCGTCGGCGAGCGCCAGCTGGCCGCCGCTCGGCAGCACCAGGCGGGTGCCGTGGTCCTCTTCCTCCTCACGCACGGCGATGCCCGCCTCGCGGATCAGCGCGAGCAGCTCGGAGGCGGGGCCCAGGTCGCCCTCGACGACGACGTACGCGGGCTGCTGCGCGGGCTCCGCGGTGTGCGGCTCGGGGCGCTCGGCGCCGTCCCCGTACTCGTACCAGCCCTGACCGCTCTTGCGGCCGAGCCGGCCCGACTCGACGAGGCGCTGCTGGGCGAGCGAGGGCGTGAAGCGCACGTCCTGGAAGAAGGACCGCCACACGGAGTGGGTGACGGACTCGTTGACGTCCTGCCCGATGAGGTCGGTCAGTTCGAAGGCACCCATCCTGAAGCCGCCGGACTCGCGCAGGATCGCGTCGATGGTGGCGGGGTCGGCGCCCTGGGCCTCGTACACGGCGAAGGCCTCGGCGTAGAAGGGCCGGGCGATGCGGTTGACGATGAAGCCGGGGGTGTCGGCACAGGCGACCGGTGTCTTGCCCCAGGCGCGCGCCATCTCGTACGCGCGCGTGGCCGACGAGACGTCGGTGGCGAACCCGGAGACGACCTCGACGAGGGGGAGCAGCGGCGCGGGGTTGAAGAAGTGCAGGCCGACGAAGCGCCCCGGGTGGCGCAGGGCGCCGCCGATGGCGGTGACGGAGAGGGAGGAGGTGTTGGTCGCCAGCAGACAGTCCTCGGCGACGATGTCCTCCAGCTCACGGAACAGGGACTGTTTGGCGTCCAGCTGCTCCAGGACGGCCTCGACGACCAGGGAGCAGTCCGCGAGGTCGGTCAGGCTCCGGGCGGGCAGCAGCCGGTCGCGCGCGGCGTCCCGGTCGGCGGCCGTGAGCCGGTCCTTCTCGACGAGCCGGTCCAGGCGGGCGCCGATCGCCGCGGCCGCTTCCGAGGCGCGCCCGGCAGCGGCGTCGTAGAGCCGTACGCGATGGCCTGCGACCAGCGCGACCTGGGCGATGCCCTGGCCCATGGTGCCGGTGCCGACGACGGCCACGGGGCTGCTGAGGTCGAGTGCTGTCATGTGCGCGATCCTCCCGCACGGGGTTTTCCACAGATGCGGCAGGCCCCCTTGTCCCGACCGATCGTTCGGTTACTCTAACTCTGACCGGCTGTTCCTGCCCATGTTTCTGCCAGGTCATGAGCTCGACGAAGAGTTCTCAAGACGAGGAGTTGGTCCCGCATGGCCGCCGAACTGACCACCCGCGAGCTGATCGCCAAGCACCGGCCCACCCTCGACCAGGCGCTCGAAGCGATCCGCACGCGCGCGTACTGGTCCCCGCACCCCGAACACCCCAAGGCGTACGGCGAGAACGGCAGCCTGGACGCGGCCGCGGGCAAGGCCGCCTTCGACGCTCTTCTCGGCACCCGCCTCGACCTGGGCCAGCCCGGCACGGACGACTGGGTGGGCGCCGAGGTCTCGCCGTACGGCATCGAGCTGGGCGTGACCTACCCGCACGCGGACGTCGACGAGCTGCTGCCCGCCATGAAGGCCGGACAGCGCGCGTGGCGCGACGCCGGCGCGGAGGCGCGCGCGGTGGTGTGTCTGGAAATCCTGGGGCGGATCAGCGACCGGACGCACGAGTTCGCGCACGCCGTCATGCACACCTCCGGCCAGGCCTTCATGATGGCGTTCCAGGCGGGCGGCCCGCACGCCCAGGACCGCGGCCTGGAGGCGGTGGCGTACGCGTACGTGGAGCAGGTCCGCACCCCCGACACCGCGGAGTGGACCAAGCCCCAGGGCAAGCGCGACCCGCTGGCGCTCAACAAGCAGTTCACCGCGGTCCCGCGCGGGACCGCGCTGGTGATCGGCTGCAACACCTTCCCGACGTGGAACGGCTATCCGGGCCTGTTCGCGTCCCTCGCCACCGGCAACGCGGTCCTGGTGAAGCCGCACCCGCGCGCGGTGCTGCCGCTCGCGCTCACCGTGCAGGTCGCGCGCCAGGTGCTCGCCGAGGCGGGCTTCGACCCGAACCTGGTGGCGCTGGCCGCCGAGCGCCCCGGCGAGGGCATCGCGAAGACGCTGGCCACGCGCCCGGAGATCCGGATCATCGACTACACGGGTTCGACGGCGTTCGGTGACTGGCTGGAGGCCAACGCCCGCCAGGCGCAGGTCTACACGGAGAAGGCCGGCGTCAACACGGTCCTCGTGGACTCGACCGCGAACTACAAGGGCATGCTCTCCAACCTGGCCTTCTCGCTGTCCCTGTACAGCGGCCAGATGTGCACGACCCCGCAGAACCTGCTGATCCCCCGCGACGGCATCCGCACCGACGAGGGCCCCCGGACCTTCGACGAGGTGGTCGCCGACCTCGCCCGCTCGGTCGACGGTCTCCTCGGCGACGACGCGCGCGCCAACGCCCTGCTCGGCGCGATCGTCAACCCGGACGTGAAGGCCCGCCTGGAGGCGGCTGCCGGTCTCGGTGAGGTCGCCCTGGCCTCCAGGGAGATCAGCAACCCGGAGTTCCCGAACGCGGTCGTACGCACGCCCGTGATCGTGAAGCTGGACGGCGCCAAGCCGGACGACGAGGCCGCCTACATGAGCGAGTGCTTCGGCCCGGTCTCCTTCGCCGTCGCGGTCGACTCCGCGGCGGACGCGGCGGAGCTGTTGCGCCGCACCATCCGCGAGAAGGGCGCGATGACGGTCGGCGCGTACACGACCGACGAGGAGGTCGAGCAGATGGTCCAGGAGGTCTGCCTGGAGGAGGCCGCCCAGCTGTCGCTGAACCTCACGGGCGGGGTGTACGTCAACCAGACGGCCGCGTTCTCGGACTTCCACGGCTCGGGCGGCAACCCGGCGGCCAACGCCGCGCTCACCGACGGCGCGTTCGTCGCCAACCGCTTCCGTGTGGTCGAGGTGCGCCGCGAGGCCTAGGAACTGATCACGCCCCCGGTGGCACTCCAGTGGTACAGCGTCATGGCCACACTGGTCGCGAGGTTGTAGCTGGAGACCTGGGGGCGCATCGGCAGCGACAGCAAGTGGTCGGTACGCGCGCGGAGTTCGGCCGACAGGCCGCTGCGCTCGGAGCCGAACGCGAGGACGGCGTCGTCCGGGAGCTTGACGCCCCGGATGTCGTCGCCCTCCGGGTCGAGAGCGAACAGCGGGCCCGCCGGCAGCTCGTCGGCGGCCAGCCGTTCCACGGCGGTCGCGAAGTGCAGTCCCGCGCCGCCGCGCACCACCGTGGGGTGCCACGGGTCGAGCGTGCCGGTGGTGACCACGCCGGTCGCGCCGAAACCGGCGGCCAGACGGATCACGGCGCCCGCGTTGCCGAGGTTGCGCGGGTTGTCGAGGACCACCACGGGGGCGGTGCGCGGAGTGTGCGCGAGCTTCTCGAGATTGGCCGCGCGGGACGGTCGTACGGCCAAGGCGGCGACGGCGGTGGGATGCGGACGCGGCACCAGGCTCAGGTACACCGGCTCCGGCACCTCGGTGAGGAGGCCGCCCAGCGCTGCCCGCACATCGGGGGCGAGCTCGTCGGCGAGGGCGAGCGCCGCCCCCCGGTCGGCGGTGACCGCCACCGGGACCTCGGCTCCGAAACGCACGGCGTGCTTGAGGGCGTGGAAACCGTCGAGCAGCACGCAGGTCCCGGCGATCCGGCGCCAGGCAGTCACGGGGTCGAGGGTGGGATCGGTCATGGCGTGCAGCCTACGTGCGCGTCGGACCCGGGCTCACGCCGTGGAGCACGGGTGCATGGCTCACACCGTCGAGCTCAGCTGCGTGGGCTCGGGGCTCTTTGGGGCTCGCGGCCCGGACGGCGTCGTACGGCCGCCGCGGGCGAGGAAGCGGCCACGCGCGCGTGCCGCCCAGCCGCCGAGGCGGTGAAGCAGCGACGTCGGCAGGAAGACCGCGTCCGTCGCGATCATCGCCAGCGAGAAGAACGGCAGGCCGAGGACGACGGCGATCACGGCGTGCTCGGTCATCATGGCCGCCAGCAGGACGTTCTTGACCCGCCGGTTGAACAGCGTGAACGGGAAGGCGACCTGCACGATGACCGTCCCGTACGTCACGAGCATCACCATGGTGCCGCTGGACGACAGCAGGTCGGCGAGCCCGGGCCAGGGCGAGAAGTAGTCGAGGTGAAGGGGGTAGTAGACCGCGGTGCCGTCCTGCCAGCGCGTGCCCTGGATCTTGTACCAGCCGGCCGTCGCGTAGATCAGACAGGCCTCGGTCATGATCACGAACAGGGCGCCGTTGTGCACGATGTTGGCGACGACGTCCAGCAGGATCCTGGGCTCCCGGCTCTTCGCCCGGCGCCCGACCAGCCACCACACGGCCTGCGCGAGCCAGACGCTCCACAGGATCACGGGCACGGTCGGATCGGCGCCGTCGAACCGCCCGCCGACCGTCACCGCGACCAGCGCGAACCCGAGCACAGCCCACAGCACCGGGCCGACCCGGTCGGAAACATGCTCTCCACGCGCGCGTGCCTGACGTGCCCGCTCCGCCCGCCGTGCGTCCAGCGACCAGACCCGGCCGCAGCGCGTGAACACCAGGTACACGGACATCAGGTGCAGGACGTTGTCGCCGCCGTCCCCCATGAAGACACTGCGGTTCTGCAGCGAAAGCACACCGATCATGAACAGCACGGACATGGTGCGGGTGCGCCAGCCGAGCAGCAGCAGGACGCTCGAGAGGGCGGCGAGCGCGTAGACGAACTCGAACCAGCCCCGGCCGTCCGACCACATCAGGGCCGTGAAGGCGCTGTTGGACGCGATCAGCTGCTGGGCGAGGTCCCAGCTCCACGGGCTGCCGGGACCGTACAGCTCCTCGCGATGGGGAAACTCGCGGAGCAGGAACAGCAGCCAGGTCGCGCTGAAGCCGATGCGGATCACGGCGCACTGGTAGGGCCCGAGCGCCGATTCCGTGATGCGGGCGATGGCGGAGGAGACCGAGAGGGCGAAGCGGTTCACCGAGTGCCTCCGTCGGTGTCTGCGGCGGCGACCGGCCACCACGGCAGCACCCGGTCCATGGGTTTGTCGGAGATCTTCTCGGTGCTCCACTTCGGCGGGGGCACATTGGTGGTACGGGAACGGACCTGGACCTGGTCGATGACCCCGCCCTTCCCGGCCGCGTCGTCGCGGCCCAGGCGGAGCACCACTATGCGCCGCAGATACGACTCGGACAGGGTGCCGCGCAGCCCCGCCGGACGGTTGTTGCTGTCGTGCGTGGCGACGAAGAAGTCCCAGGCCCGGCGCAGCTCGTTCTGCTCCGTGTGGCTGGGCAGCAGATTGCCGTCGATGGCCTGCCCGTCCTGGGCGGACAGGTCGTACCAGCCGGTGGTCCGCACCGCGCCGTCCTTCTCCTGCACCTCGGCGCGGACCTGGACGGCGATGTTCTGCTGCAGCGGGTTCGGCGCGAAGAGTTTCCAGTTCTGCTCGAACTCCGGGTAGATCCAGTCGTCGATCGCCTTGCCGTGCGCCTTCGTCAGGGTGTTTGACGGCGCGACGTGCAGAAAGACCATGCCGACGTGCACGCACACGACGACGGCGACGACGGCCAGCGCCAGCGCGGCGCCGATCTGGTAGCGCAGGGAGAGAGCGGCCACCCCGGTGCGGGGTTCGGCGTGCGGGCCGGGAGCGGGAGCGACCGAGAAGGCCAAGGCGCCGGAATCGAGTTCGGCGGCGTCCGTCGAGGCGTCCTGCGGATCGTCCGCCGGGCCCGGTCCGGCCGGCTCGGGCGGGCTGTCCGGCACGGCCGGGCTGTCCGGCACGGCCGGGCGGTCCGGCACCGCCGACCCGTGCGGCTCGGGCGGAGCATCCGGCTCGGGCGCACTGCCTGGCCTGCCCGGTCCGTCCGGCCCGTGCCGGGCGTCCGAGTCTGTGCCGTACGCGTCCATTCCGCCCCGTCTCCCGATCCCGGTCCGTCTTCCGGCCGCCCGGCCGCGGGGCGCCGTACCGCGTGTGCGCACCACGCCACCGCACTCGCACGGGCACGGTACTCAGGCCCGCCCTCGCGGCACAGCCCCTGTCGGGCCGACCTCGCCGCGGCGTACGCGAGGTCGCCCGGTTTGTCCACAGGACACGCCCGCAAGTTATCCACAGCGGTTGACACCTTACGGCGCCCGTCCCACCATGGAATCGCACGAACCGAACGATCGGTCGGGAGCCAGCTCCGGACAGAGCCCAGGTCGAGGGGGACCTCATGGCGACAGCAGCCGCGCACCAGGCGTACGGCACCGCGGAAGACACCGCCGACACCGGGGCCTACGAGCGCGCCTTCGACGCCGCCGTGGCCGCCGACGAACGCATCGAGCCGCGCGACTGGATGCCCGACGCCTACCGCGCGACGCTGGTCCGGCAGATGGCGCAGCACGCCCACTCCGAGATCATCGGCATGCAGCCGGAGGCCAACTGGATCACCCGCGCGCCCTCCCTGCGCCGCAAGGCGATCCTGATGGCCAAGGTCCAGGACGAGGCCGGACACGGGCTCTACCTGTACAGCGCCGCAGAGACCCTCGGCACCAGCCGCGACGAGCTGCTCGACAAGCTCCACTCCGGCCGCCAGAAGTACTCCTCGATCTTCAACTACCCGACGCTGACCTGGGCGGACGTCGGCGCGATCGGCTGGCTCGTGGACGGCGCCGCGATCACCAACCAGGTCCCGCTGTGCCGCTGCTCCTACGGCCCGTACGCGCGCGCGATGGTCCGCATCTGCAAGGAGGAGTCCTTCCACCAGCGCCAGGGCTACGAGCTGCTGCTGGCCCTCGGCCGCGGCACCCCGGAGCAGCGGGCGATGGCGCAGGACGCGGTGAACCGCTGGTGGTGGCCGTCCCTGATGATGTTCGGTCCCCCCGACGACGAGTCGGCACACTCCGCGCAGTCGATGACGTGGAAGATCAAGCGGCATTCGAACGACGAGCTGCGCCAGCGCTTCGTCGACATCTGCGTCCCCCAGGCCGAGTCGCTGGGCCTCACCCTCCCCGACCCGGACCTGAGGTGGAACGAGGAGCGGGGGCACTACGACTTCGGCCGGATCGACTGGACGGAGTTCAAAGAAGTCCTCAAGGGCAACGGCCCGTGCAACGAGCAGCGGCTCACCCAGCGCAGGCGCGCGCACGAAGAAGGCGCGTGGGTACGGGAGTCGGCCGCAGCCTACGCGGCCAAGCACACGAGCAGGACCGGCGAAGCGAGCAGGTCCGGCGAGACAGGAGCGACGCGAGCATGACGAACACCGACTGGCCCCTGTGGGAGGTCTTCGTGCGCTCACGCCGCGGCCTCTCCCACACCCACGCCGGCAGCCTGCACGCGCCGGACGCGGAGTTCGCCCTGCGCAACGCCCGCGACCTGTACACCCGCCGCGGCGAGGGCGTCTCGATCTGGGTCGTCCCGTCGTCCGCGATCACCGCGTCCTCCCCGGACGAGAAGGACCCGTTCTTCGAGCCGGCCGCCGACAAGCCGTACCGACACCCGACGTTCTACGAGATCCCGGAGGGGGTGAAGCACCTGTGACGGCTCCTGAAACGGCCGCGGTTGCCACGACCGCTGCCCTGGCTCTCGGCGACGACGCCCTGGTGCTCTCGCACCGTCTCGGCGAGTGGGCGGGCCACGCCCCCGTCCTGGAGGAGGAGGTCGCCCTCGCCAACATCGCGCTGGACCTGCTGGGTCAGGCCCGCGTGCTGCTGTCGACGGTGGGCGACGAGGACGAGCTGGCGTATCTGCGCGAGGAGCGCGCCTTCCGCAACCTCCAGCTGGTGGAACAGCCGAACGGCGACTTCGCCCACACCATCGCCCGGCAGCTCTACTTCTCCACCTACCAGCACTTGCTGTACGCCGAACTGGCCGCCACGGACGGCCCCTTCGCCGGCCTCGCCGCAAAGGCCGTCAAGGAGGTCGCCTACCACCGCGATCACGCCGAGCAGTGGACCCTGCGGCTCGGTGACGGCACGGAGACCGGCCACGAGCGCATGCAGCGTGCGTGCACGGCTCTGTGGCGCTTCACAGGCGAGATGTTCCAGCGGGTGGACGGCCTGGACGTCGACCTGGCCGGGATGGAGACGGCCTGGCTGGAGTCCGTCCGGGCCGTGCTGCACCGCGCGACCCTGACGGTCCCCGAGGGACCTCGCGCCGGGGCGTGGACGGCCGGCGCGGGCCGTCAGGGCGTGCACACCGAGTCCTTCGGCCGGATGCTCGCCGAGATGCAGCACCTGCACCGCAGCCATCCGGGGGCGTCATGGTGACGACGACCACCGCCCTGGAGTCCGAACTCCTAGAGATCGCCGGTTCGGTGCCCGACCCCGAACTGCCGGTGCTCACCCTCCAGGAGCTCGGCGTCCTGCGCGCGGTGCATGTGCGCGGCGCGGACTCGGTCGAGGTCGAGCTGACCCCGACCTACACGGGCTGCCCGGCCATCGAGGCGATGTCCCTGGACATAGAGCGAGTGCTGCACGCGCACGGCATACGGGACGTCACCGTCCGCACCGTGCTGCGGCCCGCCTGGTCGACGGACGACATCACAGCCGAAGGGCGGCGCAAGCTGCGGGAGTTCGGGATAGCGCCCCCGCGCGTGCGAGAGGCGTCCGGACCCGTCTCCGTGTCGCTGGGCCCGACCCGCACGCTGGAGCCGGTGCACTGCCCGCACTGCGGCAGCACCGACACCGAGCTGCTCAGCCGCTTCTCCTCCACCGCCTGCAAGGCGCTGCGGCGCTGCCTGTCCTGCCGTGAACCCTTCGACCACTTCAAGGAGCTGTGATGGCCCGCTTCCACACGCTCCGGGTGGCAGCGGTCGACCGGCTCACCGACGACTCCGTGGCCCTCACCCTCACCGTGCCCCAGGAGCTGCGCGAGGAGTACCGGCACGCCGCCGGCCAGCACCTGGCCCTTCGGCGCCTGGTCGACGGGGAGGAGATACGGCGCACGTACTCGATCTGCTCCCCGGCACCGGCCCCCGACGGCGCGGGCCCTGCCACCCTGCGGGTCGGCGTGCGCCTGGTCGAGGGCGGGGCCTTCTCGACGTACGCACTCAAGGAGATCGACGTCGGCGACGAGCTGGAGGTGATGACCCCGGCCGGCCGCTTCACCCTCGACCCGGCGCCCGCCCTGTACGCGGCGATCGTCGGCGGCAGCGGCATCACCCCGGTGCTGTCGATCGCCTCGACGCTGCTGGCGCGCGAGCCGGAGGCCCGGTTCTGTCTGATACGCAGCGACCGTACGGCCGCCTCGACGATGTTCCTGGACGAGGTCGCCGATCTGAAGGACCGGTATCCGGGACGGCTGCAGCTGGTGACGGTGCTGTCCCGGGAGGAACAGCAGGCGGGGCTGGGGTCCGGGCGGCTCGACCAGGAGCGGCTGACCGGGCTGCTGCCGGCGCTGCTGCCGGTGGGACAGGTGGCGGGATGGTTCCTGTGCGGGCCGTTCGGGCTGGTCCAAGGGGCCGAGCGGGCCCTGCGCGGGCTCGGTGTGGGGCGCACGCGCATCCACGAGGAGATCTTCCACGTCGACGCCGCCGTCCCCGCTCCGACCGCGACGGCCCCCGCGCACAGCACGGTCACCGCCCGGCTCGACGGCCGCGGCGGGACCTGGCCCGTGCAGGACGGCGAGTCCCTGCTGGAGACGGTCCTGCGCAACCGGCCCGACGCGCCCTACGCCTGCAAGGGCGGGGTGTGCGGCA
Source organism: Streptomyces sp. TLI_185 (assembly GCF_003814765.1). Classification (NCBI taxonomy): domain Bacteria; kingdom Bacillati; phylum Actinomycetota; class Actinomycetes; order Kitasatosporales; family Streptomycetaceae; genus Streptomyces; species Streptomyces sp. TLI_185. Next base: position 5,298,483 of record NZ_RKRB01000001.1, on the reverse strand, counting down.
CATGCCGGGCCTTCCTGGTCACCGGCGAGGTGCGCATGGACCGCAACTTCGCGCTGGAACCGGAGGAGACGGAGGCGGGATACGTGCTGGCATGCCAGTCGCATCCGGTGACGGAGAAGGTGGAGCTGGACTTCGACCGCTGAACGCACGGCCAGGGTCCGGAGTCGGCGGACCGTTCCCTTCTTCTAGAACCTGTTCTATCTTGACGGTCCGTCAGATCAGCGGACCCTCCGGAGGGACAGGACCGTGGACTTCACCTTCACCGAGGAGCAGCAGGCGGCGGCCGAGGCGGCGCGGGGGGTGTTCGCCGGGGTCGAGCCGGACGCGGTGCCCAGCCCCTCACTCGTACCCGGCGCCGTCGCCGAGGACTTCGACCGCGCACTGTGGACCCGGCTCGCCGAGGCGGACCTGCTGAGCCTGCTGCTCGGCGCGGAGTACGGCGGGGCGGGCCTGGACGCCATCGCGCTCTGCCTGGTGCTGCGGGAGTCGGCCAGGGTACTGGCACGCGTTCCGCTGCTGGAGACCAGCGCGGCCGCGGCGGCCGTACAGGCATACGGCGGCGAGGAGTTGAAGTCGGCGCTGCTCCCCCGCGCGGGGCGGGGCGAGGCGGTGCTGACCGTCGCCGCGAACGGCCGCACCGGCCACGACCCGGCCGAACTCGCCGTGACCGCACGGCAGGAGGGCGACCAGTGGCTCCTGGACGGGGTGCAGACCGCCGTGCCCTGGGCGCACACCGCCGACTTCGTCGTCGTACCCGCCCATACGACCGCCGACCGCACCCTCCTCGCCGTGATCCCCCGCATCCATCAGGGCGTCGGGCTCGGCGAGCAGGTCTCCACCACCGGCGAGCGGCTCGGCGAACTGCGTCTGGAGTCCGCACGGATCCCGGCCCGTGACGTCATCGACGCCGACGGCGCATGGGAGTGGCTGCGCGAACTGCTGACGACCGGAACGTGCGCGCTGGCCCTCGGGCTCGGCGAACGGGTCCTCGCGATGACCAGTGAATACACCGGCAAACGGGAGCAGTTCGGACACCCCGTCGCCACGTTCCAGGCCGTCGCCGTGCAGGCCGCCGACCGGTACATCGACCTGCGCGCGATGGAGGCCACGCTGTGGCAGGCCGCGTGGCGGATCGCCTCGGGAGCACCCGGCGTACTGCCCGCCTCCGGTGACGTCGCCGTCGCCAAGATCTGGGCGTCGGAGGGCGTACGGCGGGTCGTGCAGACGGCACAGCATCTGCACGGCGGGTTCGGGGCGGACGTCGAATACCCCCTGCACCGGTACCACGCCTGGGCCAAGCACCTGGAACTGCAGCTCGGCCCGCCGGCAGCGCACGAAGACGCCCTCGGCGACCTGCTGGCGGCGCACCCGCTGGGCTGACCGCAGCGGCCGCCGCGAGCTACAGGACGAACCCGGGCTGCCCCTCGTCGGTCACGACCGGGCGGCCCGCAGCCGCCCACACCTGCATGCCGCCGTCGACGTTCACCGCATCGATGCCCTGCTGCACGAGGTACATCGCGACCTGCGCCGAGCGGCCGCCGGAGCGGCAGATCACGTTGACGCGGCCGTCCTGCGGCGCGGCCTCGGTCAGCTCGCCGTAGCGGGCGACGAAATCACTGATGGGGATGTGCAGTGCCCCTTCGGCGTGACCCGCCTGCCACTCGTCGTCCTCGCGGACGTCCAGCAGGAAGTCGCCGTCCTTGAGGTCCCCGACCTCGACCGTGGGCACACCAGCTCCGAAATGCATGCCCAAGACGCTACCCGACGCGGCCGGAGACGGAACCGGCTGCCCGAGCGGCGGGGCTACCCCAGCAGCTCGGCGAGCTCCGCCTCGCGCTGGGACACATCGGCCAGGAGCTTCTCGGCGATCTCCTCCAGGAGCCGGTCCGGATCGTCCGGCGCCAGCCGGAGCATCGCGCCGATCGCGCTCTCCTCCAGGTCCTTGGCGACCAGCGAGAGCAGTTCCTTGCGCTGGGCGAGCCATTCGAGGCGGGCGTAGAGCTCCTCGCTGCGGCTCGGACCGCGCTCCTGGGGAGCCGGACCCCTGGCCCACTCCTCTGCCAGCTCCCGCAGCAGCGGCTCGTCGCCGCGGGCGTAGGCGGCGTTGACGCGGGTGATGAACTCCTCGCGCCGCGCCCGCTCGGTGTCGTCCTGGGCCAGGTCGGGGTGGGCCTTGCGGGCCAGCTCACGGTAGAGCTTGCGGGCCTCGTCGCTGGGGCGCACCCGCTGCGGGGGCCGCACCGGCTGGTCCGTGAGCATCGCCACGGCCTCCGGGAAGAGCCCCTCCCCGTCCATCCAGCCGTGGAACAGCTCCTCGACGCCGGGCATCGGCAGCACCCGGGCCCGGGCCTCGTCCGCCTTGCGACGGTCCTCGGGATCGCCGGTGCGGGCGGCGCGGGCCTCGGCGATCTGCGCGTCCAGCTCGTCGAGACGGGCGTACATCGGGCCGAGCTTCTGGTGGTGCAGCCGGGAGAAGTTCTCGACCTCCACGCGGAAGGTCTCGACAGCGATCTCGTACTCGATCAGCGCCTGCTCGGCGGCCCGCACGGCCCGCTCCAGCCGCTCCTCGGGACGCGGCGCACCGTCCTGGGGCGTCGCCTGCGGCTCGCCGGCGACACCACCCTGCTCAGCTTCCGGGCTCGTCACCCGCCCAGCGTAGGCCACGGCGGAGGCGGCCAGTGCGGCGCAAGGTCATCGCATCGGGGGCCCCTCCCTCCCCCCTCCCCCCTTCCCCCGCCCCCTGCAAGCACGTCCCTCCCCAGCCCCCGCCCGCAGACACGCCGATCACACCCCCATCACACCCCCATCACACCCCCATCTCCGCAGCGATCCGCCCCGCCCGCACCGCCGCCACCAGATCGGCGTGGTCGGCCTCCGTGCGGTCGGCATAGGCGACGCCGAAGTCGGCGATCGCCTCGTCCAGTTCCTCGCTCTTGCCGCAGTACCCGGCGACCAGCCGCGGGTCGGCGCTGTGGGAGTGCGCGCGGGCCAGGAGCGCGCCGGTCATACGGCCGTAGTCGTCTATCTGGTCGGCGGCCAGCGCCGCCGGGTCGACACTGCCCTTGCGGTTGCGGAACTGCCGTACCTGGAAGGGCCGTCCCTCCACCGACGTCCAGCCCAGCAGGATGTCGCTGACGACCTGCATGCGCTTCTGCCCGAGCACCACCCGGCGGCCCTCGTGCTCCACCTCCGGCACCTCGAAGCCCGCGGTCACCAGGTGCGGCACCAGCGTCGACGGGCGGGCCTCCTTCACCTGGAGGACGAGCGGCTGCCCCCGGTGGTCCAGGAGCAGCACGACGTAGGACCGTGTGCCGACGCTGCCCGTGCCGACGACCCGGAAGGCGACGTCGTGCACCGCATGGCGGGCCAGCAGCGGCAGCCGGTCCTCGGAGAGCGTCGTCACGTACTGCTCGAGGGCGGCCGCCACCGCCGCGGCCTCCGCGTCCGGCACCCGCCGCAGCACCGGCAGCGCCTCCACGAAGCGGCGCCCGCCGTCCTCGACCTGCTCCGTCGACTTCGCCGCGAAGCGCCCGCTCGTATTGGCCCGCGCCTTCTCGGAGACCCGCTCCAGCGTGCCGAGCAGGTCGTGCGCGTCGGTGTGGGAGACGAGTTCCTCGTCCGCGATGGCGTTCCACGCGTCCAGCACCGGCAGCTTGGCGAGCAGCCGCATGGTGCGGCGATAGGCGCCGGTCGCGTCGTAGGCCGCCTTGCGGCACTGGTCCTCGTCGGCGCCGGCCTCCCGGCCCGCGAGCACGAGAGAGGCGGCGAGCCGCTTGAGGTCCCACTCCCAGGGGCCGTGGACGGTCTCGTCGAAGTCGTTGAGGTCGATGACCAGGTCACCGCGCGCATCGCCGTACAGGCCGAAGTTGGCGGCATGCGCGTCGCCGCAGATCTGCGCGCGGATCCGGGTCATGGGTGTGCGCGCCAGGTCGTACGCCATGAGGCCCGCGGAACCACGCAGGAAGGCGAACGGCGTGGCCGCCATCCGGCCCGCGCGTATCGGAGTGAGCTCGGCGATCCGGCCGCGGTGGGACTCCTCGACCGCGTCCGCCGCGTGCGGGCGGGAGCCGTCGAGGTCGAGCGCGGAGTGCGCACTGCGCGGCACCCGCTTGCGCAGCGCCTTGCCCTCGTCCTTGGGCGACCCCTCGACGGGCCACTCGGCGAAGCCCCGCACCCGCGGAAGCCGCCGCACGCCCGCCCCCGCCGCTGCCTCTCCGATTCCGGTCACGCCAACCGCCTCCCCCGCACGCCCACGAACATCAACTCGTGCCGACCGTACAGCCGGTGGCCGAAACGCGTCAGACCCTGTGGACAACTCCGCACCTGTGGAAAACGCCGCCCGGGGCCGGCCCGGCGGGCCATGTGATTGTCCTCACCGGGTAACGCGCCTCACACCACCGGGAGAACGCGAAAGCCCCCAGGTCAAAGACCTGGGGGCTTTCGGCTGGTGCGCGAGGGGGGAGTTGAACCCCCACGCCCTTGCGGGCACTGGAACCTGAATCCAGCGCGTCTGCCTATTCCGCCACCCGCGCATTGGGTGTGTCCTCCGGCTCCGGCCCTTTGGGCTGGCGCCTTCCGACACCCAGAACATTAGCATGCTGGCAGGGGTGGGTTCACATCCCTTATGCCTGCGTAGCCGCCCACCAGCACGGACGTGCCGTCCGGCCGTCGACCCACCGCCCCGCGCCCCGGCCCGCCCCCGCGACCTTCGAATCACCGGCACGCGGACGGCCCTCCCGCGAAGCGCCCCGCTCCGTATCAACACGTACCGGTTCACGTATCAACCTCGTACCGGTCCTGCCCGTCTCCCCTGGAGCCGGACAGGGTCCACAGCCAGGTGCGGGACACTTGTCTGCGGCCGCCTCTACGATCCTGGGCAGAAGGAGTGCGCGGGAGGAGTTCGAAGGGCAGCTTCGGAGGGAACCTCCGGAGGGAACTTCGTCCGGGGTCGACACCCGTCGACCGGGCCGACAGGGGGAACCAGCTGATTCACCCGCGCGTGGATACGATCAGTAAGCAGTACCAGGAAAGGCAGCGCCCGCCAGCCGGGACACTGGACGGAAGCGACATCGGAGGAGGTGCCTCATGGGAGTCCTGAAGAAATTCGAGCAGCGTCTCGAAGGTCTGGTCAACGGCACCTTTGCCAAGGTGTTCAAGTCCGAGGTCCAGCCCGTGGAGATCGCCGGAGCGCTCCAGCGTGAGTGCGACAACAACGCGACCATCTGGAACCGCGACCGGACGGTCGTGCCCAACGACTTCATCGTGGAGCTGAGCACGCCGGACTTCGAACGGCTCAGCCCCTACTCCGGCCAGCTCGGCGACGAGCTCGCCGGCATGGTGCGCGACTACGCCAAGCAGCAGCGCTACACCTTCATGGGACCCATCAAGGTCCACCTGGAAAAGGCGGACGACCTCGACACCGGCCTGTACCGGGTGCGCAGCCGTACGCTCGCCTCCTCCAGCAGCCAGCAGGCTCCCGGGCCCGCCGCTCCGCCGGCGCCGGCCGCGGGCCGCCCCGGCGGAGGGTACGGCTACCCGCCGGCCGCCGCACCCGCGGGCGCCCCGCCGATGCCCGCCGCACCGCCGCCCGGCGCGCGGCCCGCTGCCGCGCCCTACGGCCAGCGCCCCGGCGCCGCCGGCGGCCCGGTCGGCGCACCCCAGCCCGGCTCACGCACCCGCCACTGGATCGAGATCAACGGCACCCGCCATCAGATCTCCCGCCCGACGCTGGTGCTGGGCCGCAGCACCGAAGCCGACGTGCGGATCGACGACCCCGGCGTCTCCCGCCGGCACTGCGAGATCCGGACCGGAACGCCCTCGACGATCCAGGATCTCGGGTCCACCAACGGCATCGTGGTGGACGGGCAGCACACCACCCGCGCTACGCTCCGCGACGGCTCGCGGATCGTCGTGGGCAGCACCACCATCATTTACCGGCAAGCCGAAGGGTGAAGCGGGGGCAATGTCAGAGCTGACCCTCACGGTCATGCGGCTGGGTTTCCTGGCCGTACTGTGGCTGTTCGTGATCGTGGCCGTGCAGGTCATCCGCAGCGACCTGTTCGGTACGCGTGTCACCCAGCGCGGGTCCAGGCGCGAGGCCGCACGGCCTCAGCAGGCCGCCCGGCAGCAGGCCGCGCCCCCGCAACAGCGTCAGCAGGCCGGCGGCGGCCGCCAGCGCCGCAACGCCCCCACCAAACTCGTCGTGTCCGAGGGCACCCTCACCGGCACGACCGTCGCGCTCCAGGGCCAGACCATCACCCTGGGCCGGGCGCACGACAGCACGATCGTGCTGGACGACGACTACGCCTCCAGCCGCCATGCCAGGATCTACCCGGACCGCGACGGCCAGTGGATCGTCGAGGACCTGGGCTCCACCAACGGCACGTACCTCGACCGGAGCCGGCTGACGACCCCCACGCCGATTCCGCTGGGCGCGCCGATCCGCATCGGCAAGACAGTCATCGAGCTGCGGAAGTAGTACGACAATGAGCGAGCGGAGCGAGCACGCAGCGGCGGCCCCCACCACGGGCACCGGCGCGCTCCCGACCGGAGGGTGGGCACCGTGCGGATGTACCCGGAGCCGACGGGCGAGGTGCGCATGAGTCTGTCACTGCGCTTTGCCGCCGGATCGCACAAAGGCATGATCCGCGAGGGCAACGAGGACTCCGGATACGCCGGTCCGCGCCTGCTCGCGATCGCCGACGGCATGGGCGGCGCCGCCGCCGGCGAGGTCGCCTCCTCCGAGGCCATCTCCACCATCGTCGCCCTCGACGACGACGTGCCGGGCTCCGACATCCTCACCTCCCTCGGCACCGCCGTACAGCGCGCCAACGACCAGCTGCGCTCCATGGTCGAGGAGGACCCCCAGCTCGAGGGCATGGGCACCACCCTCACCGCCCTGCTGTGGACCGGCCAGCGCCTCGGCCTCGTCCACGTCGGCGACTCCCGCGCCTACCTGCTGCGCGACGGCGTCCTCACCCAGATCACCCAGGACCACACCTGGGTGCAGCGCCTCGTCGACGAGGGCCGCATCACCGAGGAAGAGGCCACCACCCACCCCCAACGCTCCCTGCTGATGCGGGCATTGGGCAGCGGCGAACACGTCGAGCCGGACCTCTCCATCCGTGAAGTCCGCGCCGGCGACCGCTACCTGATCTGCTCCGACGGCCTGTCCGGCGTCGTCTCCCACCAGACGCTCGAGGACACCCTCGCCAGCTACCAGGGCCCCCAGGAGACCGTGCAGGAGCTGATCCAGCTCGCGCTGCGCGGCGGCGGCCCCGACAACATCACCGTCATCGTCGCCGACGTACTGGACCTGGACACCGGGGACACCCTCGCCGGGCAGCTCTCCGACACCCCGGTCGTGGTCGGAGCGGTCGCCGAGAACCAGAACCACCTGCACGACCCCGGTTTCATGGAGACCCCCGCGGGCCGCGCCTCCGGCCTCGGCCGCCAGGGCCACGGACAGGGCGGCGGCGAGTTCGGCCCGCCCGGCTCCGGCGACACCACCGGCTACATCCCCGCGGGCAGCTTCGGCGACTACAGCGACGACGACTTCGTCAAACCCCGCAGGGGCCGCAAATGGGCGAAGAGATCCTTCTACATCGTGCTCGCCCTCGCCGTCGTCGGCGGCGGCCTCTACGGCGGCTGGCGCTGGACCCAGACCCAGTACTACGTCGGCACCAGGGACGAGCACGTCGCGCTGTACCGGGGCATCAGCCAGGACCTGGCCTGGGTCTCCCTCTCCAAGGTGGAGAAGGACCACCCCGAGATCGAACTCAAGTACCTGCCTCCGTACCAGCAGAAGCAGGTCAAGGCCACGATCGCCGAAGGCAGCCTGCCCGGCGCCCAGTCGAAGATCAACGAGCTGTCCGTGCAGGCCTCCGCGTGCAAGAAGGAGTCCGAGCGTCAGGCGGCCGAGAGCAAGAACAACTCGAAGACCGGCACGGGCCAGGCGGGCGGCACCACGGGAACCACCAAGACCTCCCTCACGTCCAAGGCATCACCGAGCCCCTCGACCTCACCGACCCCGTCCACATCAGCGACCGCACCCACCCCCAGCCCCGGCCCCACCCTCTCGGAGGATGAGCAGAAGGTCGTCTCGCTGTGCGGTAAGCAGTAGGCAAGCCGTGAGAGGCCCTGTCACACGATGAGCAGTACTACCAACACACCGACGCACCATACGTCCACGATCGGCGCGATCGGCGCACCGAGCCGGCGCAACACAGAGCTCGCGCTCCTGCTGTTCGCCGTCGTCATCCCGGTCTTCGCCTACGCCAATGTGGGCCTGGCGATCGACGACAAGGTGCCGGCCGGGCTGCTGAGCTACGGCCTCGGACTCGGCCTGCTGGCAGGCGTCGGCCATCTCGCCGTACGGAAGTTCGCCCCGTACGCCGACCCGCTGCTGCTGCCCCTGGCCACGCTGCTCAACGGACTCGGGCTCGTCGTCATCTGGCGCCTGGACCAGTCCAAGCTGCTGCAGTCGCTGCCCAACTACGTGCAGGCCGCGCCCCGTCAGCTGCTGTACACCGCGCTCGGGATCGCCCTGTTCGTCGTCGTGCTGATCTTCCTCAAGGACCACCGCGTCCTGCAGCGCTACACCTACATCTCGATGTTCGGTGCACTGGTGCTGCTCATCCTGCCGCTGGTGCCCGGCCTCGGCGCCAACATCTTCGGCGCCAAGATCTGGATCAGGGTCCCCGGCCTCGGCACCCTGCAGCCCGGTGAGTTCGCGAAGATCGTCCTCGCCGTCTTCTTCGCCGGCTACCTGATGGTCAAGCGCGACGCCCTGGCCCTCGCGAGCCGCCGCTTCATGGGCCTGTACCTGCCGCGCGGCCGCGACCTCGGCCCCATCCTGGTCGTCTGGCTGATGTCGATCCTCATCCTGGTCTTCGAGACCGACCTCGGCACCTCGCTGCTGTTCTTCGGAATGTTCATCATCATGCTGTACGTCGCCACCGAGCGGACCAGCTGGATCGTCTTCGGTCTGCTGATGTCCGCGGCGGGCGCCGTCGGCGTGGCCAGCTTCGAACCGCACGTCCAACAGCGCGTCCAGGCCTGGCTCGACCCGATGAAGGAGTACAAGCTCAGCCAGGCGGGCGTCGCCGGCCACTCCGAGCAGTCCATGCAGGCCCTGTGGGCCTTCGGCTCCGGCGGCACCCTCGGCACCGGCCTCGGTCAGGGGCACTCCGACCTCATCCGGTTCGCCGCCAACTCCGACTTCATCCTCGCCACCTTCGGCGAGGAACTCGGCCTGGCCGGCGTCATGGCCGTCCTGCTGATCTACGGCCTGATCGTGGAACGCGGCGTCCGCACCGCCCTCGCCGCCCGTGACCCCTTCGGCAAGCTGCTCGCCATCGGCCTGTCCGGCGCCTTCGCTCTGCAGGTCTTCGTCGTCGCAGGCGGTGTCATGGGCCTCATCCCGCTGACCGGTATGACCATGCCGTTCGTGGCGTACGGCGGCTCCTCCGTGCTCGCCAACTGGGCCCTGATCGGCATCCTGATCAGAATCAGCGACACGGCGCGCCGCCCGGCGCCCGCCCCCGCAGGCAACCCCGACGCCGAGATGACCCAGGTGGTCCGCCCGTCATGAACAAACCCCTGCGCCGGATCGCGATCTTCTGCGGCCTGCTCGTCCTCACGCTGCTGCTGCGCGACAACTGGCTCCAGTACCTCAAGGCCGACAGCCTCAAGGACGACCCGAAGAACCGCCGTGTCACCATCGCCCGCTACTCCACCCCGCGCGGCGACATCATCGTCGACGGCGACCCCATCACCGGGTCCACCACGACCAGCACCAGCGGCCTGAACGACCTCAAGTACAAGCGCACCTACAAGAACGGCCCCATGTGGGCGCCGGTCACCGGATACGCCTCGCAGGCCTTCGGCGCCAACCAGCTGGAGTCCATCGAGGACGGCATCCTCACCGGCACCGACGACCGGCTCTTCTTCCGCAACACCCTCGACATGATCACGGGCAAGGAGAAGGCGGGCGGCAACGTCGTCACCACCCTCAGCGCCGCCGCACAAAAGGCCGCCTACAACGGACTGAAGGCCCAGGGCGGCAAGGGCGCCGTAGCCGCGCTCGACCCGTCCACCGGCAAGATCCTGGCGCTGGCCTCGTACCCGTCGTACGACCCCTCGTCGTTCGCCGGTAACTCCACGTCGACGGACTCCAAGAACTGGACCGCGCTCCAGAAGAAGAACAACAAGGCCGACCCGATGCTCAACCGGGCACTGCGCGAGACCTACCCGCCGGGCTCCACCTTCAAGGTGGTCACGGCCGCGGCCGCGTTGGAGAACGGGCTGTACAACTCCGCCGACGAGAACACGAACTCGCCGCTGCCCTACATCATGAAGGGCACGACGACCGAGCTGAAGAACGAGGGCAACATCCCCTGCAAGAACGCGACGATGCGGGTCGCCCTGAGGGTGTCCTGCAACACCGTGTTCGGCAAGATCGGCTCCGACCTCGGCAACGACAAGATGCTCGCCGAGGCGAAGAAGTTCGGCTTCGACTCCGAGCAGTTCACCCCGGTCCGCTCCAGCGCCTCGGTGTTCTCCGACAACATGAACTCCTCGCAGACCGCGCTGTCCTCGATCGGCCAGTACAACACCGCCGCGACCCCCCTGCAGATGGCCATGGTCGCCTCCGCCGTCGCCAACAACGGCAAGCTGATGAAGCCGTACATGGTCGACAAGCTGCAGTCGTCCAACGTCGACACCATCGCGCAGACCGACCCGCAGGAGCTCAGCCAGCCCCTGTCGCCCAAGAACGCGCAGATCCTGCAGTCGATGATGGAGACCGTCGTCAAGGACGGCACCGGCCAGAAGGCCCAGATCGGCGGCGGCGTCACCGTCGGCGGCAAGACCGGCACCGCCCAGCACGGCGTGGAGAACAGCGAGAACCCGTACGCCTGGTTCATCTCCTACGCCAGGCTCAGCGACGGCAGCTCGCCGGTCGCCGTGGCCGTGGTCATCGAGGACGACAACGCCAACCGTGACGACATCTCCGGCGGCGGCCTCGCGGCCCCGATCGCGAAGAGCGTGATGGAGGCGGTCATCAACTCCAAGAAGTGACCCCGCTCACGTCCCCTTCACAACGGTGCACGTTGCGATACCGGTCCTGTATCGGGTGACGCACTTAGCCAGGTCACACAAAGCTAGCCGGGTACGGTAGGCCCGGACGGCAGCCTCCGGCCGCACACACGTGTGAGTCGGGACCGACGGAGAGGGCTGGTAGGAGCTATGGAAGAGCCGCGTCGCCTCGGCGGCCGGTACGAACTGGGCCAGGTGCTCGGTCGTGGTGGCATGGCGGAGGTCTACCTCGCGCATGACACCCGCCTCGGGCGCCAGGTGGCGGTGAAGACACTGCGCGCGGACCTCGCACGCGACCCTTCCTTCCAGGCCCGGTTCCGCCGGGAGGCCCAGTCGGCCGCCTCGCTCAACCATCCCGCGATCGTCGCGGTCTACGACACGGGCGAGGACTACATCGACGGGGTCTCGATCCCGTACATCGTGATGGAGTACGTGGACGGCTCCACGCTCCGCGAGCTCCTCCACTCCGGCCGCAAGCTCCTGCCCGAGCGCGCCATGGAAATGACCATCGGCATCCTCCAGGGCCTGGAGTACGCCCACCGCAGCGGCATCGTCCACCGCGACATCAAGCCGGCCAACGTCATGCTGACGCGCAACGGCCAGGTCAAGGTCATGGACTTCGGCATCGCCCGCGCCATGGGCGACTCCGGCATGACGATGACGCAGACGGCCGCCGTCATCGGCACCGCGCAGTACCTGTCACCGGAGCAGGCAAAGGGCGAGCAGGTCGACGCCCGCTCCGACCTGTACTCGACCGGCTGCCTCCTCTACGAACTCCTGACGGTACGTCCGCCCTTCGTAGGCGACTCCCCGGTCGCCGTCGCGTACCAGCACGTACGCGAGGAGGCCCAGCCGCCCTCCGTCTTCGACCCCGAGATCACACCCGAAATGGACGCCATCGTCCTGAGGGCCCTGGTCAAGGACCCGAACTACCGCTACCAGTCGGCCGACGAGATGCGCGCCGACATCGAGGCCTGCCTCGACGGCCAGCCGGTCGCGGCCACGGCAGCCATGGGCTCGGTCGGCTACGGCGGCTACCCCGACGACCAGCCGACCACGGCCCTGCGCGCCACGGACGCCGGCGCCACGTCGATGCTGCCCCCGATGAACCCGGACGACGGCGGCTACGGCTACGACGACCGCTCCCGCCGCCGCCAGAAGAAGTCCAACACGTCGACGATCCTGCTGGTCGTGGCGGGCATTCTGGTGCTGGTGGGCGCGATCCTGATCGGGAAGTATGCGTTCAGCGGGAACGGGGGCGTCGGGAACGACAAGGTGGATGTACCCAACCTCGTCAGCCTGAGCGAGAGCGACGCCCGGAGTCAGCTGGACAACATCGGCCTCAAGGTCGGGACGGTCAAGAAGCAGCCCTGCGAGAACCAGAGCAAGGGCAATGTCTGCTCGCAGGACCCGGGCAAGGGCGCCAGCCTCAAGAAGGGGGAGGCGGTCAACCTCGTGGTGTCGACGGGCGCCCCGAAGGTGCCCGTACCGGACGTCACGCGCCTGCAGTTCGACCAGGCGAAGTCCAAGCTCGAGGACAAGGGCTTCCGAGTCGAGCAGAAGCCCCAGGAGTCCGACCAGCCCGAGGGCCTCGTCCTCCAGCAGAACCCGAAGGGCGGCACGGAGAAGGAGAAGGGCACCACGATCACCCTCACCGTGGCCAAGGCTGCGGAGACGGTCCCCGTGCCCAACGTCGCCGGCCAGAGCTGCGACGACGCCAAGTCCGCGCTGCAGGCCGTCGGCCTGGCCGGCAACTGCGTCAACACGCCCACCACCGACGACAACCAGGTCAACAAGGTCATCTCGACCAACCCGGGGATCGGCACCCCGGTCAAGAAGAACACCGCGGTGCAGATCAGCATCGGCCAGAAGCAGAACAACCAGGTCCAGGTGCCGAACATCCAGGGCCAGAAGCTGAAGGACGTCAAGAACGCCCTTCAGCAGGCGGGCCTCCAGGTCGGCAACATCAACGGCTCCCAGGACGACAACGCCATCGTCATCAGCTCGGACCCGCCCCAGGGCAGCACGGTCGACCAGGGCACGCCGGTCAACCTGAACACCTTCGGCGGGAACGGCAACGGCGGCAACGACGGAGGTACCAACATCTTCGGCGGTACGAGCGGCTGACGCACCCCACCTGTATCGATGGGCCCCTGCCGGACTTCCCGGCAGGGGCCCATCTGTCTGCCACCGACCAGGGACGGAAGACCTCGCGGACAAACGTTTGTTCTTGCGTCGATCGTGTCTTCATATGTGCCGACTCGTTGATCGGGTGGGGTGGGGTATCGGAGCTCTGCCCTGGCCACATGGCCACACCGCGAACGGAAGGGCAGAACGTGATCAACGAATCGGTGCTGCTGGAATCGAAGTCCCTGCGGGACAGCGTGCTGGACCGGACGGATGTGCTCGACAGAGTCAAGGCGCTGTCACTGCTGCCGGACGGGATGCATGTGACGACGGCGATGGTGGCGGCTTACTTCGAGGTGAGCCGCAAGGCCATCGAGTCGCTGGTGCTCGACCATCGAGAGGAACTGGTAGCCAACGGGTACCGCGTATTGGCAGGTACAGAACTGACCTCCTTTAAGGAGGTCAGTGGGATTCAGTCGCGCTCTCGATCGCTTGCGCTGTACCCACGCCGAGCCGTCCTCAACATCGCCATGCTGCTCCGGGACAGCGAAGTCGCACGTCAGGTACGTGTGTACCTCCTGGACATGGAGTACCTGGCGCGCACCCAGCCTGTGGATAACTCCGTCCACAGGGAAGCCATCTCCCTCGACGACCGCATCGACCAACGCATCACCCACATCCTCGGCAAGACAGTCGTGCCGATGTTCAATGCCCTGATCGAAACCTCGGGCGAGCACCGTAAGGAGCTGATCGCCCTGCGGGCCGGAGTTCAGCGCATCGAGCGACGGCTCCATCAGCACAACGCACGGCTGAAGAGGCTCGAAGGAGTACGAGACGACCGCCCCGCCATCGGAGTCATGGCCGCTATGGACGCCATGAACGGCAAGACGTTCGAGCGCCACATCGCCAAATTGCTGATCCGCGACGGCTGCACCAACGTCGTCGTACAGGGTGGTCACGGAGACCGGGGCGTCGACATCATCGGGCTCACGGCCGGCGGGCGACGTCTCGTCGTCCAGTGCAAGAGGTGGGCGCCCTACCAGACCATCAGCAGCCCGGACATCCAGAAGTTCATCGGGTCGGCCAAGGTGCTGTACAGCACAGAGGTGGCGCTGTACGTGGCGACGTGCCCGTTCACGCCAGAGGCCCTGAAACTCGCCGAAGAGACCGGGATCACCGTCGTACACCGTGGGGGGCTGGAGGAGTGGAGCGCTGGGGAGCCGCTGAAGGTTCTGGAGTAAGCACGACCTGAACCAAAGAGGCCCGAAGCCGCAAGAGCAAGTTGCGGCTTCGGGCCTTCGCCATGCTAGAAGACTGAGGTCCTTCCAGGACCCCCGTCACCTCACCGCAATTCCTTCGGCGGTGTCCGCTCACTGTCCACCTTCTCCACCCGCACCAACTCCCCCCACACCACATACCGATACCGGCTCGTGTACACGGGCGTGCACGTGGTCAGCGTGATGTAGTGGCCCGCCTTCTTCTTCCCCGACTCCTTCGGGATCTGCGAGATGACCTTCACGTTGAACTTCGAGGTCTCGTCGAGGACGTCGTACACCTTGTAGATGTACCACTTGTCCTTCGTCTCGAAGACGATCGCGTCGCCGACCTTGACCTTGTCGATGTTGTGGAACTTCGCGCCGTGGCCGTCCCGGTGGGCGGCCAGCGTGAAGTTGCCCTTCTTGCCCGTGGTCGGCAGCGTCGCCTTGACCGGGTCCGTGTAGTAGCCGGCCACGCCGTCGTTGAGGACCTTCGTCGACGTGCCCTTCTCCACCAGGACCTCGCCGTTCTTCATGGCGGGGACGTGCAGGAAGCCGATGCCGTTCTTGGTGTCCAGCGCGCCGGGCCCCGTGGCCCCGCCCTCGTGGGCCCACGTGTCGCGGACCTTGTCGCCCTGCTTGTCCGCCGCCCGGTCGGCTATGACGTTCGTCCACCAGAGCGAGTAGACGACGAACAGGCCCAGCACCAGACCCGCCGTGATGAGGAGTTCACCGAAGACGCTCACCGCCGCCGCGATACGGCCCGTGCCGCGGCGGCGGGCCGGTGGCGCCGCGGGCGCGTCCGTGTCCTCTTGAGTGTCGTCGGTGGTCGCTGCCACGTTCATCTGCCCCTACTCGACGAGCGCATCCGGCTTGCCCTTGCTGCGCGGCCGTTCCTCGACCATCTTGCCCCAGACGATCAACCGGTACTTGCTGGTGAACTCCGGAGTACAGGTCGTCAGCGTGATGTAGCGGCCCGGCTTGGTGAAACCCGACTGGGGCGGCACGGGACCGATCACGCTCGTATTGCTCGGCGACGTCACCGGCAGCGTCGACGTCACCTTGTAGACGAAGTACTTGTCCTGCGTCTCGACGACGACCTCGTCGCCGTTCTTCAGCTTGTTGATGTACCGGAAAGGCTCGCCATGCGTGTTGCGGTGGCCCGCGAGCGCGAAGTTGCCGGTCTTCGCGTCGGGCATCGCCGTCTTCAGCTTGCCCTCGCTGTAGTGACCGACCATGCCCTTGTCGAGCACCTGCTTGTTACTGACCCCCTGGGCGATCGGCACGACCACGTCCAGCTCGGGGATGTGGAGGATCGCGAAGCCCTGGCCCGGCTCGAACTCGCCCGGCGCGCGCTTCCCGCTCGCCCAGTCGTTCTGGAGAGTGCTGGTCTCCTTGTCGGCCGTCGCATGCGCCCGGACGTTCGTCCACCACAGCTGGTAGGTGACGAACAGCAGCATCAGTACGCCGGTGGTGATGAACACCTCACCGATCGCCCGGCTCGCGACGACGCCCGGACTGGGCTTGCGTGCGCGGGCCTGCCGACGTGCCTCCACGCGCGAGAGCGGAGCCTTGGAAGCGTCTGCTGACGTCTCCTCGGCGCCTTCCGCGCCCTCCGAAGTCGTACGAGCGCCCCCATGACGCCCATGACGGCGCTTGGCGGCCTTTCTACGGGCCGCTCGGCCGCCCGGAGTGGTTCCTGTGGCAGGTGTGGCTGTTGAGGCACCAGACGGCGATATGGAACCACCCGCCGGCGGCTCCGGTATCCGCAGAGCCACCGTCTCGTCGTCGACGGGTGGGAGATAGGGCTCGGGCTCCTCCACCAGCGGCGGTACGTACGGCTCCTCCACCGGCGCTGCGTACGGCTCCTCCACCGGCGCTGCGTACGGCTCCTCCGCGGCCGCCGCATACGCCCCGTGCTGTCCCCCCAGCTGGCCCTGCTGCCCCGCCGGATCGCCGTTCCACCCATCGAACGCACTGGAGGTCTCGAACCCACCGGACGCCTCAAACGAACCAGACGCCTCATACCCCTCGTACGACTCGTACCCCCCGTACGGCTCCTGCCCGTACGAGGCGGCGGACTCGCGCTCGGGGCGCAGCGCGGTCACGCCGTGGCCCTGCCCACCACCGGGGCGAGCCCCGCCGACCTCGCCACGGCACCCTGGTCGCCGCACTCCACCAGCCAGTTGGCCAGCATCCGGTGGCCGTGCTCGGTCAGCACCGACTCCGGGTGGAACTGCACGCCCTCGACCGGGAGTTCACGATGCCTGAGGCCCATGATGATCCCGTCGTGCGTACGCGCCGTCACCTCGAGCTCGGCCGGCACCGTCTCCGGCTCCGCAGCCAGCGAGTGGTAGCGCGTCGCCGTGAACGGCGAGGGCAGCCCGGCGAAGACGCCCCTGCCCTCGTGCTCGACCAGCGAGGTCTTGCCGTGCAGCAACTCGGGCGCACGGTCCACCACACCCCCGTACGCCACCTGCATCGACTGCATGCCCAGGCAGACACCGAACACCGGGACACCCGTCGCCGCGCAGTGCCGGACCATCTCGATGCAGACGCCCGCCTCCTCCGGCGTACCCGGACCCGGCGACAGCAGCACACCGTCGAAACCGTCCTGGGCATGGGCCGTCGACACCTCGTCGTTGCGCAGCACCTCGCACTCGGCGCCCAGCTGGTACAGGTACTGCACCAGGTTGAAGACGAAGCTGTCGTAGTTGTCGACGACGAGAATCCGCGCACTCACTGGTTGTCCACCGTCACATCGTTGAAGGGCAGCAGCGGTTCGGCCCACGGAAAGACGTACTGGAAGAGGACATAGACCACCAGCAGGACCAGCGCGAGCGAGATCAGCGCCCTCACCCACACATTCCCCGGCAGATGCCGCCAGATCCAGCCGTACATGCCGTCCCTTCCGTTCCACCACGGCACCAGACTCACGCCGTACCCGCACCAGACTAACGGCGCAGCGCCTCTGGTTTCCCGGCCTCCACAGGCTGTGTGGAATCCAGGTGCGCCCACACGATCAGCCGATGGCTGTGCCCCCACTCCGGATCGCACGTGGTGAGCGTCAGATAGCGGCCCTCACGCGTATACCCCGACTTACGTGGCACAGGATCGATCACCTCAACGTCCGTCGGCACAGTTTTGTAGGGCCCTTTGTCGATCCGATACGTGAACCAGGTGGTCCCGTCGGTCAGCACCACCGCGTCACCCGGCCTCAGCCTGGGGAAGTCCACGAACGGATCTCCGTACGTCCGCCGGTGCCCCGCCACCGCGAAGTTGCCCTCCTGCCCCAGCTGCGCGGTGTTCGCATAGTGACCGAGCCCCTTCTTCAGCGTGCTCACGGCGGTGTCCTCGAGCACCGGCTTGTTCCACGTGAAACCAAGCCGCGGGATGTACATGATCGCGAAGGGCCTGCCTCCGGCATACGGCGCCGGCCTCCTGGGACCGGCCGAAGCACCCGGCCCGGCAGTGGCTGCCGGATGCGCCGTCTGCTTCGCCCACTGCTCCTGCAGGACATCGATCTGGTGGTTCATCGCACCGTCCGCCCGCACGCCGGTCCAGAACAACACATAGAGGACGAAGAGGACGATCAGGCTGCCCACGGTGATACAGAGCTCACTGACGGTCCTGACGACGACGCGCACCGGCAGCTCCCGAAACGGCTCAGTTCACTCCACGGGCTGGGCGTAGTGCAGATCCACTGTGCCCGAGTAGCCAGGCAGAGTCACCGTCCCGTCATGGGTCACTTTCCAGCCGAGGCCGTACACATTCACGTAGACCATGTAGTTCTGGATCGCCGTGGAATCCGACAGCGCCTTGTTCAGCTTGTCGGGATCCCCGATCGCCGTGATCTTGTACGGCGGTGAGTAGACGCGCCCCTGAAGGATCAGGGTGTTGCCCACGCAGCGCACGGCACTGGTGGAGATCAGCCGCTGGTCCATCACCTTGATGCCCTTGGCACCGCCCTGCCACAGCGCGTTCACCACGGCCTGCAGATCCTGCTGATGGATGACCAGGTAGTCGGGCTGCGGCTCGGGATAGCCGGGGAGCTTGGCGGTGGCGTCCGGCGGGGCGTCGTTGAGCGTGACGGTGATCGCCTCACCCTTCAGCTTCTGCGTGCCCGCACCCTTCTCCAGGCCCGCGAGCTTCTTGTCCTGCGCCTTGCTGCTGCCGTCGTCCCGCTCGGCGAAGGACTCGACCTCACGGCGCAGGGAGCCGTTGGACTCGTCCAGTTCGCCGTTCTTGCGGCTGCGCTCCTGGATGAGGTCGGAAAGCTTCAGCAAGGACGTGTCCGTACGGATATTGGTGCCCTTGGCCGTATTGAAACTGGTGAAGAAAATGAGCCCTGCGAGGGCGAAGACGGCCACGGTGAGCACCCGCACCGGCCGGAAACGGCGTCCGCGGGCAGGACTGGATCCGTCCTGGGGGGAGTCGGCAGAATTGCTCAACGTACCCTTATCTCCTTCGGCGCCGCGGAAGCACTACGCTAACGGACGCCCGGGGGAGCGCTAAGAGTCCCCTTGTACGCTGCTCCGGAGCCAGCCACAGTTCCCTGCGCGGCCACGCAGCGCATCGACAGGAGAGACCCTCGTGCCGAAGTCACGTATCCGCAAGAAGGCCGACTACACGCCGCCGCCGGCGAAGCAGGCGACCAGCATCAAGCTGAACAGCCGCGCCTGGGTCGCCCCCGTCATGCTGGCCATGTTCCTCATCGGCCTCGCCTGGATCGTCGTCTTCTACGTGACTGACGGTTCGCTGCCCATCGATGCCCTGGACAACTGGAACATCGTGGTGGGCTTCGGCTTCATCGCCGCCGGATTCGGCGTCTCCACGCAGTGGAAGTAACGGCCACACCTCGGTGAACATAGCCCTGCCCAGGGCTATCCGCTGAGTTATCCACAGCCTGCAGAAAAATCCACAGAACCCCTGGGGATAAAGAACGACCATCTGTGGATAACCAGTCGGCCGTTGACGCCGATACGACCATCCCACCCGGCTTCGCAAACCTGTTCGCCCCCTGCCTGACCTGCTGAAACACTGGTCGGTGACAGGGGGCACAGCTGTTCCCGCACGCTATGCACAAGACTCGCAACCCGCTGTGGACAAGTGGGCACGTCAGGTGAGCTGAGCGGTCCTGAGCAGGGTCAGGACCACTGCGACGACCAGGACCAGGGCGCAGGTGCCGTACTGGACGAGGGTGCGGCGCTCGCGTGGGGCGTGGACCATGGCGTAGCCGGTGATGACGCCGGCGACGAGGCCGCCGATGTGGGCCTGCCAGGCGATGTTGCTCCAGCCGAAGGTGAAGATCAGGTTGATCACCAGCAGGGCGATGATCGGCCGCATGTCGTAGTTGAGGCGGCGCATGAGGACGGCGGTGGCGCCGAAGAGGCCGAAGATGGCGCCGGAGGCGCCGAGGGAGGCTTCGGTCGGTGAGGCCAGCAGATAGGTGAGGGCGCTGCCGGCGAGGCCCGAGACGAAGTAGAGGGAGAGGTAGCGGGCGCGTCCGAGGGCGGCTTCGAGGGGGCCGCCGAGCCACCAGAGGCTGAGCATGTTGAAGCCGATGTGCCAGGGCTCCTGGTGCGTGAACATCGCGGTCACCAGGCGGTACCACTCGCCGTCGGCGACGCCCTGGGTGGCTTTGAAGGGTGCCGGGGGCCATTCGCCGATGAGGACGAGGTGGTCCAGGAGCGAGGTCTGTACGTGGACGGCGATGAACACTGCCACGTTGATCCCGATGAGGATTTTGGTGAGGAGGCGGGGGTCTGCCGTCACGGCGCCGCCGGCCAACGTGCGGGGGCGGGCGGCAGCCGGCGCGTGGCCGGTGCCGGAGTCGCCGCGGGCGCATTCGGGGCATTGGAAGCCGACGGAGGCGTTGACCATGCATTCGGGGCAGATGGGGCGTTCGCAGCGGGTGCAGCGGATGCCGGTCTCGCGGTCGGGGTGGCGGTAGCAGCCGGGCAGGCTCTGGGCGTGCTGGGGTCCCTGGTCGTCCGGGCCTTGTGGGCTGCCTGGCGCCTGGTCCATGAGATCCCCTAGGTCGTCGTTCGGTGTCGTGCACAAATGCACCGCCCCGCCCATCTTTACGGATGGGCGGGGCGTTTGGTTCCTGCTGTGCGGGGACTCGACCTTGCGGGTGGGGTCCTCGTGGGTCTCAGCCCTCGCGGGTCTCGACGACGACGGACTCGATGACGACGTCGTTGACCGGGCGGTCGGTGCGGGGGTTGGTCTGGGTGGTGGCGATGGCGTCGATCACCTTCTGGCTGGCGGCGTCGGTGACCTCGCCGAAGATGGTGTGCTTGCGGTTCAGCCACGTCGTGGGAGAGACGGTGATGAAGAACTGCGAGCCGTTGGTGCCCGGACCGGCGTTGGCCATGGCCAGCAAGTAGGGCTTGTTGAAGGAGAGGTCGGGGTGGAATTCGTCCTCGAACTGGTAGCCGGGACCACCGGTGCCGTTGCCCAGCGGGTCTCCGCCCTGGATCATGAATCCGCTGATCACCCGGTGGAAGACCGTGCCGTCGTAGAGCTTGTCCGTGGTCTTCTGGCCCGTTTCGGGGTTGACCCACTCACGCTCGCCCGTGGCGAGCTCGACAAAGTTCCGGACCGTCTTGGGCGCGTGGTTCGGCAGGAGCCGGACTTCGATGTCGCCGTTGTTGGTCTTCAGGGTGGCGTAAAGCTGCTCAGCCACGATCTGCCTTCCGTTGTCTTCCTGTGACCCCCTGATCCTCGCACGGTCTGCGTCGTGCGTCGCCCGGCGCCCGTCTGTGAGCTCTTGTCGGGGGACGTTGCTTGCAGAAAACCGGTCGAGTGTGTCCGGGCCGGGGGCGCTCGGCGGCGATCCGTGGCATTGTCGACGACAAGCGCCTGTTGCCCCGTATTCATCCTCTATTGGACTTGATCGGCTCTTGATCGGCTCTTGATCTAGATGGTCCTGAGTCGATGTGCATGACCCGGATGCCCGCCCTCACATGCCCCGGTGTCCGTTGACAGGCATGATCCGTAAAAGGGTGGAAAGTCGAAATACCGTACGCCACCGAGGAGGAGGAACCCGTGACCCGCATCGACAGCGTGCGCGCCGCGACCGGTTCGGCGAAGGACAGCGTGCTGCACGCCGCGGAAGTGGTGGCGCCCTACGCCGACACGGCCAAGGACAGGGCCGCGCACTACGCACACGAGGCACGCGTACGGCTCGCGCCGAAGGTGTCCCAAGCGGCGGATCAGGCCCGCGTCCAGTACGACGCCCATGTCGCGCCGCGTCTGGAGCAGGCCCGTACGCATGTGCCGCCGAAGGTCGACCAGGCCGCCCATGAGGCCGCCGTCCGAACCCGGCAGGCGGCCCGGCAGGCCGCCGACTATTCCCGGCCGAGGCTGGAGCAGGCGGTGGCCGTGGCCGGGCCCGTCAGGGACGAGGCCGCCGCGCGCGGTGCTGCCGCATTGGCTGCGCTGCGCGGTCAGGTCTCGCCGAAGGAGATTCAGAAACTGGCTCGTCGGCATGAGCGTCGGGCGAGGGCCGGCCGCGCCGCGAAGGTGTTGCTGGTGCTCGGTGCTCTCGCGGGCGGTGCTTTTGCTGCCTGGAAGTGGTGGGACAAGCAGGCCAACCCTGACTGGCTGGTCGAGCCGCCTGCTGCGACGGAGGTTCCGGAGTCGAGTCGGCTGTCGTCGGTGGACGGCAGCGGTCAGTCGTTGCTCGACCCTGAGGTGCAGGCCAAGGAGGCCGAGGAGGAGGCCGCGCAGCGCGACGACGACCGGTGACGTGCTGTGGGCCGAACTACGGCGTGGGGCGGGAGACTTGAGGGTCTTCCGCCCCACGGCTGTGTTTCACGTGAAACACGTATGGCTGCGGTGTCACTGGCGGACGACGTCTGCGGTGCCAGCGTCTTCCGGTACCACGGGGCTGCCTCGCTGAGCCGGGTCCGGTGTCCGGGTCCGGTGTCCGGGTGTGCAGTCGGTGCGGGACCAGCGGGGAGCGGTGCCAGCGGTCCTCTGCGAGCAGCCCGGCCTGGTGTGCGCTGACTCGTCCGGGTGTCGTGTGCAGGCGGGTCAGGTGGTCGTGGAGGGCGAGGCCGTCCTGGGGGACCGGCAGGCCGTGCGTTTCGCCGAGCAGGGTGACGAACTCGCGCAGTGTCGGTGCGTGGGGATGGGCGGCGTGGTGCACGGTGCCGGGTGGGATGTGTTCGGGTGTCCGGGCGAGAGTGGCCGGCAGTCGGGCCAGGTCGTCGACCGCGACCAGCGACAGGCGGGCCCGGCCGTTTTCCGGCAACGCCGGTACGCGCTGCAGGAGTTCGCCGATGGCGGGGACGAACCACCTGTCCCCGGGGCCGTACACGAGCGGTGGTCTGAGGACTGTGCGCCGGCGGCGAGTAAGGCGTGCTCGGCCTGTAGCCGGGTGCGGCTGGTGGCGGGGGCGGGAGGGCGTTCGTTCTCGGTGAGGTCGCGGTGCGGTCCGGTGCTGTAGACGGCCGTGGTGCTCACTAGGAGAGTGCCTGGACGTCGACGCGTTCTGCCTCGGCGACCAGGGCGCGAGTGCCGTCGACGTTGACGCCACGTGTCTTCGTCGGCGCTGATGTGGGAGGCGCAGTGGGGCACGGCCTCCATGCCGTGGCAGATGCCACGCGGGAAGGCCGGGTCGGTGAGGTCTCCCGTGGCGTACTCGACGCCGGACACGGCTTCGGACGCCTCCGGTACGCGTCTGACCAGTGCCTTCAGCTCCCATCAACCGGCGAGCCGATCTGCGCGGACGGGTCGCCGTGATGTGGCGTCACATTCTGCCGTCCGTGGCCCATCCTGCCGCCATCTCGCGCCTGCGCCCGGAGGGCGCCACCGACCCGGCGGCCGCGACGGCGCGGGACGAGGACCGGGCCGAGGCCGACATCGAGGTCGGGGCCGTCACCGGCTGACCAGGGCGGCCGGCCGCCCACCGCGGGCGCCAGGCGGCAGAGAGCCGGCCAGGCGGTGTCGCTCGCGGTAGCGAAAAATCCCCTCCGATCTGCGTTTCTGCAGGTCGGAGGGGTTTCGGTGTGGAGCCTAGGGGAGTCGAACCCCTGACATCTGCCATGCAAAGACAGCGCTCTACCAACTGAGCTAAGGCCCCGGAAAGGGAGCATCCCCCGGAAGAACCGCGTACCGGTGGGTGCCGCAGACCAGAGTACCGGGTCACCCCCGGGATCTCGCAAAAAGATTGGGGGTCCCCGTGGACGACCACTCTCCGTAAGATGCTCGGCGTGGTTCGCTACAGCGAACCACAGTACTTGGGGAAGCGATGGGGAGACGCAATGGACGCCGCACAGCAGGAAGCGACCGCAAGAGCGCGGGAACTGCAGCGGAACTGGTACGGGGAGCCGTTGGGGGCGCTCTTCCGTAAGCTCATAGAAGATCTCGGACTCAACCAGGCCCGTCTCGCGGGGGTGCTGGGGCTGTCCGCTCCGATGCTGTCGCAGTTGATGAGCGGCCAGCGGGCGAAGATCGGCAACCCGGCTGTCGTGCAGCGGGTGCAGCTGCTGCAGGACCTGGCGGGGCAGGTCGCGGACGGCAGTGTGAGCGCGGCCGAGGCCACGGAGCGCATGGAAGAGATCAAGAAGTCGCAGGGGGGCTCGGTGCTCAGCAACACCACGACCACGACGAGCAGTTCGGGGGCGCCCACGGTCAAGCGGGTGGTCCGGGAGATCCAGTCGCTGCTGCGCTCGGTGGCCGCCGCGGGGGACATCATCGACGCCGCGGACACTCTCGCCCCCAGTCATCCGGAACTGGCAGAGTTCCTCCGGGTGTACGGCGCCGGCCGCACCTCCGACGCGGTCACGCACTACCAGTCGCACCAGAGCTGAGCCCGTGGCCCGGTCGCCGAAGGGGGTTCGGCAGCCGGGCCGACGGCCGAGGAGAGGCGCGGGGGCTCGTATCACTCATCACACTCGTCGAGGAACGGCGCTGGGGGGAGTCGTATCACCCGTCGAGGGGCAAGCAAGGGGGTAGCCGAAGGGGGAGGAGCGACGCACAGCCATGGGTGAGGTCTTCGCCGGCCGGTACGAACTGGTCGACCCGATCGGACGCGGAGGAGTCGGCGCTGTCTGGCGCGCCTGGGACCACCGCCGCCGCCGCTATGTGGCCGCCAAGGTGCTGCAGCAGCGCGACGCGCACTCGCTGCTGCGCTTCGTCCGCGAACAGGCTCTGCGTATCGATCATCCTCATGTGCTGGCGCCGGCCAGCTGGGCCGCCGACGACGACAAGGTCCTGTTCACGATGGACCTCGTCGGCGGCGGCTCGCTTGTTCATCTGGTCGGGGATTACGGCCCCCTGCCCCCGGCCTTCGTCTGCACCTTGCTGGACCAGCTCCTGTCGGGGCTGGCCGCGGTGCATGCGGAGGGTGTGGTGCACCGCGACATCAAGCCTGCCAATGTCCTGCTGGAAGCGACCGGCACGGGCCGGCCGCGGCTGCGGTTGTCCGACTTCGGCATCGCCATGCGGCTGGGTGAACCGCGTCTGACGGAGACCAATCTCGTGGTGGGGACGCCGGGTTATCTCGCGCCCGAGCAGATGATGGGCGCGGAACCGGACTTCCCCGCCGACCTGTTCGCGGTGGGCCTGGTCGCGTTGTATCTGCTGGAGGGTGCCAAGCCGGACGCCAAGGCGCTCATCCAGTACTTCGCGGCGCACGGGACGCCGAGCCCGCCCAAGGGCATTCCCGAGCCGCTGTGGCAGGTTGTGGCGACGCTGCTGCAGCCCGACCCGCAGGCCCGGTTCCGCACGGCCACAG
Source organism: Streptomyces sp. TLI_185 (assembly GCF_003814765.1). Lineage (NCBI taxonomy): Bacteria > Bacillati > Actinomycetota > Actinomycetes > Kitasatosporales > Streptomycetaceae > Streptomyces > Streptomyces sp. TLI_185. The sequence continues at coordinate 5,273,256 of NZ_RKRB01000001.1, read as the reverse complement.
GGGCACGCAAGGCGCTCGCCTCCGCCAGGGAGCTGCTGCCGGAACCCGGTCCCGACGACGAGTTGATTGAGATCTTCGACCAACTCGGCCCGCTCCCGCCGGGGTTCGAGCCCTCGGGACCTCTCAGAACTGCACCGGGAGTGGAGGCGAAGAGGGAGGCCGACACCCACGGGACCGGTGCAAGTGAGGCCCCGTCGCGGTCCGTTGAGCGGTCTGTTGAGGCAGAGGCGCCCTCCCTGCCGCCCGCCTCGGACGCAGACGCCGTGGTGTCCACGGACGTCACGCCACTGCCCGATCCGCGTCAGGGCCCCGGGCACCGGCCGGAGCCGTCCGTCCCCACACAGCCGCCCAGCATGTCGGACACCGGCAGCTTCCATCTGCCGCCCCCGCAGGCCACCGCCTCCTCCGCCCCAACTCCCGCTCCACAGCCGCCAACGCCCCACGCACAGGCGCACCCCCACCAGGGCAGCCAGCACCAGTCCGGCTACGTCTCCCCACACGACCCCACGCATGTACTGCCCTCCCCCCAGTCGCACACGCCGCTGCACCCGGCCCAGGCCCTGACACCGGCGCCGTACCGGCGCGCTGATGTCTCTACTGTTTCGTACACCGCCCAGTCCCCTCAGGTTCCGCCTCCCGTGCAGGCAATCTCGCAGGAGCCGACGCGTCGCAGCCATCGCGCCCGCCCCGCACGCCGTCCCGGCCCGCCCGCCAAGGTGGCGATCCCGCTCCTGCTTCTCGCGCTGACCTGCTACGCCGTGGGGTTCTGGGCCCTGACCCGCATCTGAACGACCGTCCGCCGCCTCCGATCCGAGAGCCGCAGACCTCACCGGGCCTCTGCCCCGCGCCGGGCCGCAGGCCCCACGAGGCCCGTGCTTGCGCCGGGCCGCAGGCCTCACCAGGCCCGTGCTCTCCGCCGGGCCGCGACCGTCCACACCCCGAGCACGGCGAGCACGACCGTGCCCGCTCCGATCCCTCCCACGGCGACCGCCTTCATCGTGGCGTGGGCGGCTGCGGTCCCGCCCTCCGCGGCTGCATGCCGGTCCTGCGCGGTGACCTCGAAGACGTTTCCCGGCACGGACTGTCCTTCGTATCGGGGGCCGTCCTGCGGCGCGCCCTCGACCCCGACGCGCAGCCTCAGCCTGAACGGTCCGTCGCCGAACTTGTCGGCCACTCCCGCGGCGAGGTGCACCACCAGGTAGTACGAGCCGGCGAACCGCATTCCGTTCACGTGGTCGGGGATGGCGTAGCGGTTGGTGTAGTCGACGGCAGGCACCGCGGCGAGGGAGGCCGACTTCTGCTTGCCGTCGTAGCCGACGTTCGCGTCCTCCACGTCGGCGCGGACGGGGTTGTAGAGCGTGAGGGCCAGGGCGTCGATGGCGTAGCCGTGGCCGTCGCCGTTCGCGCTGCCCAGTTCGGCCGTGGCGGACGGCTGTTGGCCCCAGCCGACCGGGACCTTGTAGAAGAGGGTCTGCCCGGGCGTGATGTCGGCGCTCCACACGCCCTGTCCCACGGTGGCCGCCCGGGAGAACCCCGCGCCGCCCTGGCTGTGCTTGGCCGCACCCGAGACGGGCGTGGGTAAGGCGGAGTTCCACGCCTTGGGCGGGCTCGTCGAACCGGCCTGCTTCAGGCGCGGTTCGGTTGTGGCGGTGATCTCCAGGTCCCAGGCGCCGGGCGAGGAGTCCGCCGTACCGGCGCGTTCGACGACGACGTAGTAGGTGCCGGTGCCCTGGCATACGGGGTTGGCCGGGGAGGTCGTTCGTACGCCCCAGGCCGTGATGGGGTGCGGGCTCTTGGCGGCGCCGAAGCGGGCGCGCTCGTTGGAGCAGGAGTGGTTGTCGACGTCCTGCACCGACACCTTGATGCCGTCGGTGATGGAGAGGGTGGCGTCCGCGCGGGGGATGGCGGTGACGGAGACGTACGCGTTGGACGCGGCGTCGAGACGAAGGCTGTAGTAGAGCTTCGTGTCCCTGGGGAGGGAGCTGCGATAGGCCCTGCCGGCTTCGAGGAGCTCGGCGCCACTGGTCCCTTTCGCTCCGTCCACAGGCTGTGCGTCCTCCGCAAAGGCGTAGGAGGAGGCAGCGGAGGAGACGCCGGCGCTCGGGGTTCCGGCTGCCGCCGCGGCGGCCGGCCAGGACGCCGCAGCTGCCGTGCACAGCACCGCTCCCACGGCCGCCACGCGCGCGCGTGCCGACGGACGCCCGCGCCACGCCCTCGCGCGCCACCACGCCGTACGCCGCCCCATCACGCGCCACCCCTCGTCGTCGTCCGGACCGCTGGACCGTGGCCCATCCTGCCCCGCGAGGCCACGTCTCATCCGGGCAACACAAAACCCCGACCGCAAGGACGGCCGGGGTCTGTTCAGATTCCGTTGTCGATACTCACGAACCCGTGGGCACGGAGTCAGTCGCCTCCGTCCACAGATCCTGCTCGGCGCGATCCGCCTGGATCTGGCGGTACACGAGGAGCCCGCCGATGGCGGCCAGTGCGACCAGGAGAAGCTTCTTCACCGCGCGACCTCGTCTTTCCTTGACGTAGGGGACTTCTGGCGCCCGACTATACACACCGACCGATACCGATCGGTGACCTACGTGGGCCCCCAACTCCCCTCAGACAAACCGCAGTAGAACCGGAGTCCACCGCTCCGATCTGAGGGTGATCACATCCCCACGGACGGTTACTTTGCTGTTCATTCTCCTATTTTCGAGCCGTTTGCGCCCATCCGGGTGTTGTTCATCTGAACATCGCCGCGCCACGGGCGTCGGTCCAACACTTCGCGGCCCCGATACACATCATGAGGAAAGTACGCAAATCGCCCGACCCGAAAGTGAGGGGCCATGGCCCAGAACCAGGTCATGAAGCTGTGGAACGTCATCGTCACCGCCTTCCTCGCGCTGTGCACGACGCTCGGACTCATCACGACGACCGCCGCCGCGGTGGTACCTCAGACCGAGGCGCCCGGCAACTGCAGCGCGCCGGTGACGGTGCCGACGGCATCCCACTGGTCCTGGTCCTACACCAGGGCCCTGCCCCCCACGATGAAGCAGCGCATCCGCGCCGAGGCCCACGGAAAGTCCCCCAGCTGCCGCCACAGCCCGCTCACGGAGACGGAGGCGGGCGCGGACATCTCCGAGCCGGCCACTCCCCTCCAGCTGTGAGGCACCGCCCCTGCATCCTCGGCGTAACGGCGAACTTGCGTACCCGAACCGCCCACGAAGAAGACCCCCAACCGGAACCGGTTGGGGGTCTTCTTCGTGCTGCTGCTGTTCGCGCTTGTTGGTTTCAGCCACTGGTGTCAGCCGAGAAGTCGGCTGGTGAAACCCTCGTGGCACAGCCGCTCGTACGCCTCAAGCACGTCATCCGGCACGGGCTGGCTGATCATGTATCCCTGTTCCGGGTAGATCAGGAGTCGCTGAAGTGCCCCCACCAGCATGTCAATGACCAACCGAGCGTCCTGGATGGAGTCCGCGTACTCCTCAAGCGTCATCGGAGTGGACGCGCTGACGATCTCGACTTCGGGCCACAGTTTGCGGGCCGTGGCGTACGCGCGCCTCTCCTCGTACGGCTTGCTGATGAGGAGCACGGAGGAGACATCCACTCCGGCTTTCTCGAGCACGGCCCTGGAGAAGCGGATGTTCTCGCCGGTGTTGCGGGCGTGGGGCTCTACGAGCACAGCTGAGGCAGGCACACCGAGTTCGAGGGCTCGTTCGCGGTAGTGGACGGCTTCCCCACGGGGCATGCGTTCCCGCGTCGTCGGGCTGGTGGCTCCCGTGAACACAAGCAGGGGAGCCATGCCGCGCTTGTACAGGTCCACTGCCGTATCGGCCACACCGAGGTCGTGACTGCCCAGACCGATCGCAACTGAGCACGGCCGTAGGGTGTGGCCCGTCCGGTGGTAGTCCCACAGGCGTCGGGCGTCGGTCCAGGCCTGCGCCGAGATCATTACTGTCCCTTCTCGCCCTTCGCGGAGTCCGGGATCTTCAAGTCGCATTCCCAGGCGAAGCGCGAAGCCGCCTGCACACCACTTTTTGTGCGACCGACTGGCCCCGGCGTCGGGTCCACCAGCCGGCTCCCCGTGGTCGGCGACAGTGAGCGGGAAGCCGTCGGGATGCTCGCCGAGCCTCTGGAAGGTCCGCTCATCGACTGATGTCAACCGGAGATGTCAAAGACCCCCGATCCGAGTGGACCGGGGGTCTTTTGGCTGGTGGGGCTAACAGGATTTGAACCTGTGGCCTCATCCTTATCAGGGATGCGCTCTAACCAACTGAGCTATAGCCCCGCCGCGCTCTGCGGTGTGTGTCCCGCGCGCTGACCCCTGAAGATTAGCGCACGACGTGGGCAGTCCCAAAATCGGTTGTCTCAGGACCGGCGGCAGGACCGGCTGCAGAGGTTTGAAACGGGAGTCACGGTCAATGTCACTCGTCCTCGGCGAGGGTCAGCTCGATGCCGCCGACGAAGCCCGCGGAGAGGTTGTAGATGAACGCGCCGAGGGTCGCGAGAGCCGTCGCGAGGACGACGTCGATGACCGCGATGATCGACGTGAACATCAGGACGTGCGGGAGCGACAGGAACGACTGCAGATCGAAGCCGTTCGACTCGTTGGATCCGGTGGCTTCCGAGATCGTGCCGCCGACCGTCGAGAAGACGCCCATCGCGTCCATGACCATCCACAGCACCGCGGACGCGACGATCGTGCAGATGCCCAGCGCGATGGAGAGCAGGAAGCTCACCTTCATGACCGACCACGGGTCGGCCTTCGCCACGCGCAGCCGTGCCTTGCGAATACGGGGCGTGGTGCGCGCGCCGGTGCGCGGCCGCCGTACGGCACCGGTCGGTGACTGGGCGGGCGCCTGGGCCTGGTT